>CAVORY010000014.1:0-114229 GCA_963698725.1 uncultured Acidobacteriota bacterium | reverse complement strand
GCTTGCCGAACGCCGCCGTCCCGCCGACGCTCGGGCACGACCTCGGTTCCATCCTCCGCGTCGTCGTCACCGCGTGATGGACCTCCTGCGCGCGCGCCAGCAGATCAAGGACGAGTTCCGGATGCAGGCGACGCGCTTCCAGCCCGAGGACAACAACGCGCTCAAGTTCTCGGCCAATGTCGGCGACGCGCTGCACAACCTGCTGGTCAAGCGGAACGCGGCCTACCTCGGGCCGGTCGACTCGTTCGAGGACGCGTTCGCCGATCTCAGGAACCACCAGATCGCGATGCTGTTCGCCATGCGGAACGCCTTCGAGTCGATGCTGGCCGAGTTCGGGCCGGAGCGCCTGCAGAACCAGTTCGAGCGTCGGGTGAAGAAGAAGTCGCTCCTCGGTGCGGGTCCGGAGGCCGCGTACTGGGAGCTCTATCGCGAGCGGGCGGAGGAACTGGCCAAGGACGTCGAGGAGACGTATCGGAAGCTGTTCGGCGATCGCTTCGTCGAGGCGTACGAGGAGCAGCTCGAGCACCTGAACACGCGGAAGGGGCGCCGCAAGCCGTGACGGTGTCGCTCCGGTGCCGGCGCCGGCCGGCCGGCTGAAGGCTCCGGGCCCGCATTCGCTTCGTCAACGGAGTGGGTTTCAAGGAACCGGTTGCGCGCATGGCCGCCTACAACAAAGTCATCTGGTCCGAGGGGCTGTTTCTCCGCCCCCAGCACTTTCAGCAGCAGGATCGGTACCTCGAGCGGTACGTCGAGACCCGGTGCCAGGCGCTCGCCTCCGACAGCTGGGGCCTGACCGAGGTCGAATTCGAGCGCGACCTGCTCGGCGTCGGCAAGATCGGCATCCGCCGGGCCGTCGGCGTGTTCCCCGACGGCACGCCCTTCCGGATGCCGGAGGACGATCCGCTTCCGCCGCCGCTCCAGGTTGCCGCGAACACGCGCGATCAGATCGTCCACCTGGTGCTCCCGCTGCGGCGCGCCGGGTCCCAGGAGACCGCGCGGTCTGGCGACGCGGACGGCCTGGAGCGGCACGACGTGCTGGAAATGGAGGCGCGCGACGCGACGCTGCCGACGGGCGAGGTGGCGCTCGTCGAAGTCGGCGCGCTTCGGACGCGCCTGCTGCCGGCGAGCGAGGTGTCGGCGGCCTACGCCTCCATCCCGCTCGCGCATGTCGTCGAGTGCCGCGCCGACGGCACGGTCACGCTCGAGGATGCGTTCATTCCGACCGTCCTGCAGGTGCGTGCGGCGGCCCGGCTGGCGACCTTCACGATGGAGCTCGTCGGCCTGCTGCGCCAGCGGGGCGAAGTGCTGGCGAGCCGGGTGGCGTCCACCGGGCGCGGCGGCGCGGCCGAGATCGCCGAGTTCCTGATGCTGCAGCTCGTGAACGGCTACGAGCCGCTGGTGGCGCACCACGCCGGCGCCCAGCGCCTGCACCCCGAAGCGCTGTACCGGCTCTGCGTGTCGCTCGCGGGCGAACTGGCGACGTTCACGACGACGTCGAAGCGGCCTCCGGCGTTTCCGGAGTACCGGCACAGCCGGCTGCGCGAGTCGTTCGAGCCGGTCATCGCCTCGCTCCGCGCCTCGCTGAGCGCCGTGCTCGAGCAGGGCGCGATTCCGATCCCGATCGAGCAGCGCAAGTTCGGCGTCCGGGTCGCGATGCCGCCCGACCGGTCGCTCTACAAGACCTCGGTGTTCATCCTCGCCGCGCGCGCGGACATGCCGGCCGAGGAGCTGCGGCGGCGCTTCCCGACGCAGCTCAAGATCGGCCCGGTCGAGCGGATCCGCGACCTGGTGAACGTGCAGCTGCCGGGGGTCGCCGTCAACGCGGTGCCGGTGGCGCCGCGCCAGATTCCGTATCACGCGGGCTTCGTCTACTTCGAGCTCGATCAATCGAACGATCTGTGGGCCCAGCTCGAGTCCTCCGGCGGCCTGGCGATGCACGTCGCGGGCGAGTTCCCCGGGCTGGCGCTCGAGTTCTGGGCGATTCGCAGTTGATCCGGACCGCCCACCATGGCCGACTTCGACGATCCGTTCAAGCCTCGGGATTCGGTGCCGCGCCCGCGGCCCGGCGGCGGGAAGCGGGGGCAGACCGATTCGGCTGCCTCGTGGAAGACAATGGTGGCGTCGCACGCGCCATCCGCGGCGTCCGAGCCGGTGCCCGCGATCGCGGGCGACCTGCTCGGCGCCGGCCTCAATCCGCTGGTGCGGGCCGCCAGCCCGCTGCTGCTGCTCGCCGGCCGGTTGCGCGGCACGCTCTCGGTGAGCGACGGAGGCAGCGTCCGCCAGCACGCGCTCACCGAAATCCGCGCGTTCGAGCAGCGCGCCCAGGGGGCGAGCATCCCGAACGAGGTGGTGCTGGCCGCGCGCTACGCGCTGTGCGCGACGCTCGACGAGGCGGTGCTCTCGACGCCGTGGGGGGCGCAGAGCGAGTGGAGCCAGAACACGCTGCTGGTGGCGCTCCACCGCGAGGCGTGGGGCGGCGAGAAGTTCTTCGACATGCTCGAGCGGACGTCGAAGGACCCGGCGCGCTATATCGACCTCATGGAGCTGCAGTACCTCTGCCTGGCGGTCGGGTTCTGCGGCAAGTATCACGTGATGCAGCGCGGCCACAACCAGCTGGCCGACGTGCAGCACGAGCTGTATCGTCTGATCCGCGAGTTCCGCGGCGTGCCGCAGACCGATCTGTCGCTGCGGTGGGAAGGCCTCCAGGACCGCCGCAACCCGTTGATTCGCTACGTGCCGTGGTGGGTCGTGGGCGCGGCCGCCCTCGCGATCCTGGCGATCACCTTCACGCTCTACTACGCGGCGCTCGCGCGCGCGGCGTCCCCGATCCACGAGCGGCTGGCGGCTGTCGGCCGCGAGGGGTTCGACGCCCGGCCCGCGGCGCCGCGGCCCGGGCCGACGCTCAAGCAGCTGCTGGCGTCGGACGAAGCGGCCGGTTCGCTCATCGTCGAGGAGCAGGGCGGCCGGACCGTCATCACGCTGCCGGGCGCGACGCTCTTCGCGTCGGGCAGCGCGGCGGTCAACGCCGCCTATGAGCCGGTGCTCCAGCGGGTGGCGGCCGCCATCGCGCAGGTGCCCGGCCGCGTCCTCGTCGTCGGCCACACCGACGACCAGCCCCTGCGGTCGATGCGTTACAGCGACAACGTCGAGCTGTCCCGCGAACGGGCGGTCGGCGTCGTCAGGATCCTGCAGGCCGTTCCGGCCAACGCCGGGCGCCTCACGTGGAACGGCGCCGGATCGTCGCAGCCGAAACACGAGCCGGCCTCCGACCCCGCGAACCGGGCGCTCAACAGGCGCGTGGAAATCGTCCACGTGACGGGGTACTGACGATGAAGCTCGCCATCACACCCCGCTCGATCCTGGTCGGCCTTGGCCTCCTGCTCCTCGCGCTGTTCATCCTGATCGGCGGGCCGTACATCGCGTTCGCCGACTTCCGGCCGCTCGAGTCTCTCACGGCGCGGCTGGTGACGATCCTGGTGGTCGTCCTGCTGCGGGTGGCGTGGGTCGTCTACCGGCGGATGCGCGCGAACCGCGCCACCGACAAGCTGATGTCCGGCGTCGCCAAGTCTGCGGCGGCCGATGCCGGCCGCCCGAGCGACGAGGCGGTGCAGCTGCGCGAGCGGTTCGAGGAGGCGATTGCCGCGCTGAAGCAGAACCAGGCGAAGGGCCGCGGCCTGTACGACCTGCCGTGGTACGCGTTCATCGGCGCGCCGGGCTCGGGCAAGACGACGGCGCTCGTCAATTCGGGCCTGAAGTTCCCGCTGGAACAGCGCATGGGCAAGGGCGCGCTGCGGGGCGTGGGCGGGACGCGCAACTGCGACTGGTGGTTCACCGACGAAGCGGTATTCCTCGACACGGCGGGGCGCTACACGACGCAGGACTCCGACGCCTCGGCCGACGCCGCGGCCTGGAGCGAGTTCCTGAAACTGCTGCGGCAGTACCGCAGGCGGCGGCCGCTGAACGGCGTCATCCTCACCCTCAGCGCGCAGGACCTGATGACGATGGGGCCGGACGACCGGGCGGCGCACGTGTCAGCCGCGCGCCGGCGGCTGGACGAGTTGAACCAGGAGCTGCGGGTGCAGCTGCCGGTCTACGTGCTCGTGACCAAGTGCGACCTCGTCGCCGGCTTCACCGAGTACTTCGGCGATCTGACGGCCGAGGGGCGCGCGCAGGTCTGGGGCGTGACGTTCTCGCGCCAGGAGACGATGAGCGGCGAGGCGGCCAGGGGGCTCGGGCCGGAGCTGGACGCGCTGATGGTGCGGCTCAACGAGCGGGTCTACGGCCGGCTCGAGGAGGAAACCGACGCGCGACGTCGCACGAAGGTGTTCGGCTTCCCGCAGCAGATGGCCGCGCTCGTCCCGCAGGTGAGCGAGCTGGTCGGCGAGGTCTTCGGGTCGACGCGGTTCGACAAGCGGATCCTGCTGCGCGGCGTCTACTTCACGAGCGGCACGCAGGAAGGCACGCCGATCGACCGTCTGCTGTCGTCGATCGGGCGCCGCTTCGGCATGGCGTCCGAAGCGGTGGCGCCGGCGGCGGCGGGGCGCGGCAAGGCCTATTTCATCGAGAGCCTGCTCAAGCAGGTCCTGATCGGCGAGTCGGGCGTCGCCGGCCTGAACTGGAGGCAGGAGCTGCGACTCGGCGCGCTGCAGCTCGGCGCCTACATCGCCATGGTGGCCCTGGTGGTGCTGGGCGTGGTGCTGCTGTCGGTCAGCTTCCGCGCGAACCGGGCCTACCTGGCGGAGGTGTCGGCGGCGGTGGACACGCTCGAACGGACGCCGCGCGCCGCTGAGGGCGCGCCGATGGCGATGATGATGCCGCGGCTCGATGCGGTGCGCCAAGTGTCCGACGTCGCGAACCGCTACCGCGGGAGCTCGCCCTGGTCGATGCGGTGGGGGCTGTACCAGGGCACGGCGGTCGGCAACAGCGCGCGCGACGCGTACGGCAACCAGCTGAAGAACTCGATGCTGCCGGTCCTCGTGGAGCGGCTCGAGCGAAACCTGACGGCATCGGCGGGCGAACTGGACGCCCTGTTCATCTACCTCAAGGCGTACCTCATGCTCTGCTCTCCGGAGCGCCTCGACCGGGCCCTGCTGGCCGATGTCGCCGCCGCCGTGTCGAGCGGTGAGAGCGGAGCGTCCACGGTGCCGCTCCACATGAAGAGCCTGTTCGAGGAAGGCGTGGAGCTGCCGGCGCGGCAGCCGAACGAGACGCTCGTCGCGCAGGCGAGGGCGACGCTCAAGGGGGCGTCGATGGCGCGCCTCGCCTACATCGGCCTGAAGCAGGCGAAAGCCCAGGATCAGACGCACGCCATTCGGCTCGACACGGCGTCCGGCATGGGCGCCGCTGAGCTGTTCCGGTTCAAGAGCGGGCGGAAGATTACCGACCCGGTGCCCGGGATCTTCACGGCGGCCGGCTTCAAGAACATCACCGGCCTGGGATCGACGGCGGAACTCGTCAAGGCACTTTCGGCCGACGCGTGGGTCTGGGGCGAGGGCGCGCTGTCCATCGCCGACCAGGAGAAGGTCAGGCGAGATGTCCTCGACATCTACGAGTCCGAGTACATCGAGACGTGGAAGAACATCCTCCAGGACATCGAGCCGGTGCCGTTCGCCCGGAACACCGACGCGATGGACGCGTTCGCGACGTTCTCCGCGCCGACGTCTCCCCTGCGCGGCCTGCTGAAGGTGGTCGACGAGAACACGTATCTCGTGAAACCGCCGGACCCCGCCACCCCTGGGGCGCTGAGCACGGTTCAGCAGCTCGGCGCGAAGGTCCTCGCGCAGGGCAGGGCCGCTGCCGGCGTGCCCGCCGGTCCCGAGCCCGGCAAGCGGACGACGGACAACTTCAGCCAGATTCACCAGCTGATGGCCGGCAGCCCGGCGCCGATCGACCGGATTCTGAACCAGCTCCAGCAGATCCTCGGCGTCCTGCGGACGACCGGGGCCTCGCCGGGGCAGACCCGGCCGGCCGATGCCGTTGCCGATCAGCAACTCAACGCGATGCTGCTTGCGCTCAAGCAGGACGCCGCGACGCTGCCGCCTTCCATCGCGGCGTGGATCACGCAATTGGGCGGCCGCACCCAGGCCGCGCTCGCCTCCGGCGCGGCCACCGACCTCCTGGCGCGCTACCGCCAGGAGGTGTACACCGAGTGCGCGCGACTGCTGGAAGGCCGGTATCCGTTCACCGCGGGCAGCCTCGACGACCTGCCGCTCGCCGATTTCGGGCGGCTGTTCGGCCCGGGCGGCGTGTTCGACGGCTTCTTCAAGGCCAACCTCGAGAAGCTGGTCGACACCGCGCGCTCGCCGTGGGCGTGGCGCCAGGGCGTGGCGGCGCCGTCGCCGCAGATGCTCGGCCAGTTCGAGGCGGCGCAGCGAATCCGCCGCCTCTTCTTCCAGTCGGGCGGCGCTCCGAAACTCGAATTCACGGTGACGGTCAGCGATCTCGAGCAGGCGTCGAAGTTCAAGCTCGACATCGACGGCCAGGCGATCGACTACCAGCGCGGGGTGCCCCGGAGTTTCAGGGCGGCCTGGCCCGGCGAGGGATCGGGCCGCGTCGGGCACCGCTTCGACGGCGGCCGCGCGCCCGTGAACAGCTCGGTGCTGGGGCCGTGGGCGCTGTTCCACTTCATGGACGCCTCGATGGCGCAGGCGGAGTCGGACGTGCGCACGGTCCTGCGCGTGTCGGCGGCGGGCGGCGCCGCCGTGCGCCTCAGGATTGACGCGGGCAGCGTGGACAACCCGTTCACGAACCGCAGCTGGCGGCAGTTCCGCTGCGGGTTCTGACACACGGCCATGAACGCACCAGCAGAGGTCGGCTTCTACGGCAAGCTGCCGAGCCACGGCGACTTCCTTCGTCGCCGCGTCTCGGACGGGTTCGTCGGCGCCTGGGACCGGTGGCTGCAGGAGGGCATGGCGGCCACTCGAACGGCGCTTGGCGACCGTTGGCTCGAGGTGTACCTGACGAGCCCCGTCTGGCGTTTCGCCTCTGCGGCCGGCGCGTGCGGTCCGCAGGCCGTTCTCGGGGTCATGGCGCCGAGCGTCGATCGCGTCGGTCGCTACTTCCCGATGACCATCGTCGCCGACCGGCCGGAGGGAACGAGCGTCTTCGACGCGTTCGAGTCCGCGCGCTTCTTCGAGGGGGCGGAGCGGCTGATTATCAGGACGCTCGAGGCCGACACGGTCGACTTCGACGAGTTCGACGGGCGCGCCGCGGAGCTGGCGGACTGTTTCGAGGCCGCGGCTGATCACGGGCGGCTCGTGCTCGAACCTCCGGCGGCCGAGGTGCTGGGAACGGACCCGCCCGAGGCGTTCCGGGCGCCGCTCGAGTCGCCTGGCCAGTTCGGCCGCCTGCTCGACCAGCTGGCAGCCCGCCGGCTCGAGTCGCTCTATGCGCCGCTGTTCGTCTTCTGGACGGAGGGGTCGTCGCTGATCGACGCCAGCTGCCTGATCTCCAAGGGCCTGCCGACACCCGAGCGCTTCGTCGCGATGCTCGACGGGGAGTGGCCGCGGCGGCGCTGGCTGAGCGTGGCGACCCGGCTCGACGCGGACGGAACGGTGGACGACGCGACGATCGGGATCCCGGCGCTCTGCCAGTTCCGATCGGCGGCGGCGAGCCACCCGGGCAAGGTCCGCGAAAAGAACCAGGACGCGTTCCTCGAACGCCCGGAAGTGGGCGTCTGGGCGGTGGCGGACGGCCTGGGCGGGCACAGCGACGGCGAGGTCGCGAGCCGGATGGCCTGCGACGCGCTGGCCGACTGGGCGCCGGACCTCAACTTCGACCGGACAATCGACGATGCGCGCCGGCGCATCGGCGAGGTGAACGAGCACCTGTTCCGGCGCGCCGCGGCCTCGGCACGCGGCGGCCCGATCGCGACGACCGTGGTGGCGCTGCTGACGCGGGCCTGCGAGTCGGCCGTGGTCTGGGCGGGCGACAGCCGCGCGTACCTGCTGCGTGGCGGGGTGCTCGACCGGCTCACGCGGGACCACAGCGTGGCCGAGACGGACGGCCCGGGCCGCGATCCCGAGTCGAACGTCGTGACGAGGGCGCTCGGCGCCGAGGCGAGCATCAGGCTGGACGTGTCGCGGTTTCCGGTGCTGGCCGGCGACCGGTTCCTGTTGTGCTCGGACGGCGTGTCGCGTGTGGTCCCGGACTCCGAGATCGCGAAGGCGCTGGGCACCACGGACATCCGCGGCGCCGTCGACAGACTGGTCCAGGCGGCCCTTGCGGCCGGCGGGCCGGACAACATCACGGCACTGATCGTCGAGGCCTACTCGCTCAATTTGCGCTAGGGCTTGGCCCGCGTTGGGCGTAGAATTCGTTTCGGGGGACCGCCAATGACATTCGATGGCCTCGACCTGGACACGCCAATCCAGGACGATCAGCCGTGCGGCGAGAATCTCGAGGAGACGCCGTTGATGGCGTCGATCGACGCCGACCAGCTGTTCGGCCAGCCGGTCCCGCTCGATCCGGCGTTGCCGTGGCCCGAGATCAAAGCCCGCGCGATCGAGGCGCTCGGCAGGAGCAAGGACATTCGGGTCCTCACGTATCTCTCCGCCGCGGTGCTTCGCACCGACGGCCTCCTCCCGTTTCTCGACACGCTCGGCGTCGCCTCCCGCTGGCTCGAGGCGCACTGGGCCGGCGTCTACCCGCAGATCGACGAGGACGCGATTGTCCGCCGCAACGCGCTGAGCGGGTTCGCCGATCCGCATGCCGTGCTCGACGCCCTGCGGCGCGCACCGCTCGTCAGCAGCCGGCAGCACGGCCGGTTCAGTTTCCGCGACATCGAGGTCGCCACTGGGCAGGCGCAGCCGGCCGAGGACGAAGCGGTGCCGGACGGGCGCCTGATCGACTCGGCGTTCGCCTCCGTGCCGCTCGACGGCCTCGTGGCGGTGCAGCAGGGCATTGCGGCGGCGCTGACCGCGCTCAAGGAGATCGACGAGCGGATGCGGTCGGAAGGCGGGTCCGAGGCGGCGCCGGACGTGGAGCGCCTCAGGGCGCAGCTGGCCAGGATGGACATCGTCGTTCGGAAGCAGCTGGCCTCGCGGCCCGACGCGGCGGGTCTCGTCGAAGCGGGCGCCGCCGACGAGGGCGCTGGCGGCCAGGCTGGCGGGCCGGCGGCGGTCGGCGCCATCCGCACCCGGCAGGACGCGATCCGGGCGATGGAGGCGGTGGCGGAATTCTTCCGGCAGAACGAGCCGTCCAGCCCGATTCCGATGCTGCTCGAGCGCGCGGCGAGGCTGGTCTCGAAGAGCTTTCTCGAGGTGCTGGAGGACATGGCGCCCGACGCCGTCGCGCAGGCGCGCGCGGCCGGCGGGCTGAAGAAGGACGAAGAGTAGGACGCGCTCCTTTAAGGAGGACCCGATGGCGAAGGAGAGTAGTCAGAAGTTCATCGCCCGCAATCGCGCCCCGCGTGTGCAGATCGAGTACGACGTCGAGCTGTACGGGGCAGAGAAGAAGGTGCAGATCCCGTTCGTCATGGGTGTGCTCTCCGACCTGTCGGGCAACCCGGCCGAACCGCTGGCGCCTGTCGATGAGCGCAAGTTCCTCGACGTCGACATCGACAACTTCGACGCCCGCATGAAGGCGATGAAGCCGCGCGTCGCGTTCCAGGTGCCGAACACGCTCACGGGAGAGGGCAGCCTCAACGTCGAGTTGACGTTCGAGAACATGGACGACTTCTCGCCGGCCGCCGTGGCGAACAAGGTCGACGCGCTCCGGAAGCTGCTCGAGGCGCGACAGCAGCTGGCGAATCTCATCACCTACATGGACGGCAAGGGCGGCGCCGAGGAGCTGGTCGGAAAGCTGCTCCAGGACCCCGCGCTGCTGCAGACGCTGGCGAAGACCAAGAAGCCTGAAGGCGAGGCCCAGTCGTAGGGTCGGCCACTGACCGGAGAACACACATGGCTGAACGAAAAACCGAGCAGGTCCAGCAGCCGGCTGCCCAGCTGGAAGTCAGCGACCTCGATTCACTCCTGAAGAAGGAGTTCAGGCCGAAAACCGACCAGGCGAAAGAGGCCGTCGAGAAAGCGGTGCGCACGCTCGCCGAGCAGGCGCTCGCGCAGACGACGCTCATCAGCGCCGACGTCGTCCAGTCGATCGAGGCGATGATTGCCGCGATCGACAAGACGCTCACCGACCAGATCAACCTGATCCTGCACCACGAGGACTTCCAGAAGCTCGAGGGCGCGTGGCGCGGGCTGCACTACCTGGTGAGCAACACCGAAACCGACGAACTGCTCAAGATCCGCGTGATGAACGTCAGCAAGAAGGAGCTGGCGAAGACCGTCAAGCGGTTCAAGGGCGTGGCCTGGGACCAGAGCCCGATCTTCAAGAGCGTCTACGAGGCCGAGTACGGCGTCCTGGGCGGCGAGCCGTACGGCTGCCTCGTCGGCGACTACCACTTCGACCACAGCCCGGGCGACGTCGAACTGCTGAGCGGCATCGCGCGCGTCTCGTCGGCCGCGCACTGCCCGTTCATCGCGGGCGCGAGCCCGACGGTCATGCAGATGGGGTCGTGGCAGGAGTTGGCGAATCCGCGCGACCTGACGAAGCTGTTCGGCACGCCGGAATACGCGGCGTGGAAGTCGCTTCGGGCGTCCGACGACTCCCGCTACATCGGCCTGGCCATGCCGCGGTTCCTCTCGCGCCTGCCGTACGGGGCGAAGACGGATCCGGTCGAGGCGTTCGATTTCGAGGAGGACACCGGCGCGGCCGACCACACGCGCTACACCTGGGCGAATGCCGCCTACGCGATGGCGGCCAACATCATGCGGTCGTTCAAGCTCTACGGCTGGTGCTCCCGGATTCGCGGCGTCGAGTCGGGCGGTTCGGTGGAAGGGCTTCCGGTGCACACCTTCCCGACCGACGACGGCGGCGTGGACATGAAGTGTCCGACCGAGATCGCCATCAGTGACCGCCGCGAGGCGGAGCTGGCGAAGAACGGCTTCATGCCGCTCGTCCATCGCAAGAACACCGACGTCGCGGCGTTCATCGGCGCCCAGTCGCTGCAGAAGCCGCAGGAGTACACCGATCCGGACGCGACCGCGAACGCCAACCTCGCGGCGCGCCTGCCGTACATGTTCGCGTGCTGCCGGTTCGCGCACTACCTGAAGTGCATCGTGCGCGACAAGATCGGGTCGTTCAAGGAGCGCGAGGACGTCCGGCGGTGGCTGAACAGCTGGATCATGAACTACGTGGACGGCGACCCGGCGAACTCGTCGGAGACGACCAAGGCCCAGAAACCGCTGGCCGCCGCGGAGGTCCAGGTTCAGGAGGTCGAAGGAAACCCTGGGTACTACTCGGCGAAGTTCTTCCTCCGGCCGCACTATCAGCTCGAGGGCTTGACGGTCTCGTTGAGCCTCGTGTCCAAGCTGCCGTCGGTCAAGTCTGGCTCGTAAACACGGCGGCCGGCCCCCGGCCGCGGCTGCCGAAGTCACAAGGAGAAACCGTATGGCGCAAGTTGACTACTTCATCAAGATCGACGACGTCAAAGGCGAGTCGACCGACGACAAGCACAAGGGCGAGATCGACATCGAGTCGTGGAGCTGGGGCGTGTCCCAGGCGGGCACCTCCGGGCATGGCGCCGGCGCCGGCGCCGGCAAGGCCCTCCCGCAGGACTTCCATTTCACCAAGAAGCACGACAAAGCCTCTCCCGTGCTGTTCATCTCCTGCGCCACCGGCGCTCACTTCAAGACCGCCGTGCTGACGGCCCGCAAGGCTGGCAAGGGGCAGCAGGAGTACCTGAAGATCACGATGTCAGATGTCATGATCAGCTCCTATCAGGTCGGCGGCTCCGAGGGCAGCGGCGTCGTCCCCAGCGACCAGGTGAGTCTGAACTTCGCGAAGCTCGAGCTCAGTTACAAGGAGCAGAAGCCGGACGGCAGCCTGGGCGGCGAGGCGAAGCAGACGTACGACTTCTCCGCGAACAAGCAGGTCTAGCCGGTGCGCCGGACGGAGTAGTGAGCCGTGGCAATTGCCGACATGTTCCTGAAGGTGGCGGGCGTCACCGGCGAGGCCGGTGACGCCGACCACAAGGGCGAGATCCTGGTGTCGTCGTGGTCGTGGGGCATGCAGATGTCCATCTCCGCGATCGCCGGCAGCGAGGGTACCGGCCGGAGCACGATCAGCGAGCTGGAGATCGTCAAGAAGGTGGACCAGGCCTCGCCGACGCTGATGGCGTACCTGCGGAACAACAAGCTGGTAGGCGCGGCGAAGCTCACGGTCCGCAAGGCGGGGAAGACGCCGGTCGAGTACTTCACGATCGAATTGAAGAAGGTGCGGATTACCTCGCTCAAGGTCGAGACCCAGGGCACCGAGCTCGTCGAGCGCCTGCGCCTCGGGTTCGGCCTGGTGACGGTGACCTATACGCCCCAGGACGAGAAGGGCGGTCCCGGGGCGGCCTCGGTGTTCGAGGCGGATGCCCTGACTCCGAGCTGATAGTCCCCGTGTCGCCGAGGAGGCGCTGTGTCGCTCGAGATCGCGGAACGGTCGGTTCGGGAGGGTGACCTGGCCGGCGCGCTGGTGGCGCTCCAGGACCACGTGCGGAAGGACCCTTCGAAATCGGACCTGCGAGTGTTCCTGTTCCAGTTGCTGGCGGTGCTGGGCGAGTGGGACCGGGCGCTGACCCAGCTCAACGTCGCGGCGGAGCTGGACCCGGGCGCGCTGGCGATGGCGCAGATGTACCGCGAGACGCTGCGCTGCGAGCGGCTCCGCGCCGACGTGTTCGCCGGCCGCCGCTCCCCGGTCGTGTTCGGCGAGCCCGAGGAGTGGATGGCGCTGCTCGTCGAGGCGCTGCTCGTCACGGGGACGCCGCGAGCCGGCGAGGCCGAAGCGCTGCGGGCGCGGGCGTTCGAGGCGGCGCCGCCGTCGGCCGGCTCTCTCGACGGGACGGCGTTCGAGTGGATCGCCGACGGGGACATGCGTCTCGGCCCGGTGTGCGAGGCGATCATCAACGGGCAGTACCTACTGGGTGCCGTTCGGCCGGCTCTCGAAGGTCGTCATCGAGGCGCCCGCCGACTTGCGCGACCTGGTCTGGATGCCGGCGCAGTTCCACTTCGCGAACGGCGGCGAGGCGGTCGGCGTGATCCCGACCCGTTATCCAGGTTCGGAGGCGTCGGCGGACCCCCTGATCCGCCTCGGGCGCCGGACCGAGTGGGTGGAAGATCCGCCGGGCGTCTTCTCCGGCCTCGGGCAGCGCGTGCTGACCACCGGCGACGGCGACCACCCGCTGCTGGACGTGCGGACGATCCTGGTCGGCGCGCAGCCGGCGGCGTGACCGGGACCGTCAGGCCATGGGCGAACTCACCCCTCAGGAGCGGCTGCAGCCTGCGCTGCTCGATCGGCTGACGGACGAGGAGCCGGGGACGCGCCAGGAGGCGCGCGAGCGGCGCGTCATGTCGAAGAGCCGCCTCCGGCAGGCCGTCCTCAGGGACCTGGCCTGGCTCTTCAACGCGACCCGCATGGAGACGGCCGGCGAACTGGTCCGGATGCCGCACGTCCGGAGGTCGGTCGTCAACTACGGCCTGCCAGCCCTCTCGGGTCGGGCCCTCTCCTCGCTCGACCTGACGGATCTCGAGCGGTCGGTCAGACAGTCGATCCTCGATTTCGAGCCGCGCATCCTGGGCGAGACGCTGCAGGTCACGGCGCTGGTCGAAGCGGGTGATCTCGACCGCCACAACGTCGTGGGGATCGAGATTCGAGGGCAGCTGTGGGCGCAGCCGATTCCGCTCGAGCTGCTGGTACGGACGGAAATCGATCTCGAAACCGGCAAGGTCGAAATCGCCGACCTGGTCTCCTCGCGGGTGACGTGATGGATCCGCGCCTGCTCCGGCACTACAACGCCGAACTGCAGCACCTGCGCGAGATGGGTGCCGAGTTCGCCGAGCAGTTCCCCAAGATCGCCTCCCGGCTGGGGATGGCCGGCCTCGAGGTGGCGGACCCGTACGTGGAGCGGCTGCTCGAAGGGGTCGCCTTCCTTGCGGCCCGCGTCCAACTCAAGATGGAGGCGGAGTTCCCGCGCTTCACGCAGGCGCTGCTCGAAATCGTCTACCCGCACTACCTCGCGCCGACCCCGTCGATGCTGGTCGCGCAGTTCAGGCCGGACCCGAAAGAGCCCAATCTGCTCGCCGGGCCGAGGATCCCGCGCGGCAGCCCGATGCAGAGCCTCCTGCAGGCGAACGACGCCACGCCGTGCGAATTCCGGACGGCGCACGAGGTGAGGCTCTGGCCGGTGTCGGTGACCGCGGCCAAGTACTTCTCGTTCGCGCCCGACCTGCCGCTGAACAAGCTGCCGATTGCCCAGCGGATCAAGGGAGGCGTCCGCATCCGGCTGGAAACGCCGGAAGGGCTCGACTTCGCCAAGACGCCCATCGATCGGCTCACCTTCTTCGTGGCCGGCCCGGACGAAGTGGCCAGCCGGATCCACGACCTGTGCTCGACCGGCGCCATCGGCGTCCTCGTGCTGCCCGCGTCGGGCGCCTCGCGCGGGTACGAGCTGCTGCCCGCCTCGTCGGTGCGCCCGGTGGGGTTCGGCGACGACGAAGCGCTGCTGCCCGTCACGCCGCGATCGTTCCAGGGGTATCGCCTGATCCAGGAGTACTTCTCGTTCCCGCAACGGTACCGGTTCTTCGAGCTGACCGGGCTCACGCCCGCGATCAGGCGCGCGGCGACGAGCGAGATCGAGATCGTCATCCTGTTCGGGCGAGACGACGGAAGGCTCGAGGGGTCGGTGGACGCCTCGAACTTCGCCCTCAACTGCACCCCGGCGATCAACCTGTTCGCCAGGCGCGCCGACCGGATCCAGGTCACCGACGCCGCCTACGAATACCACGTCCTTGCGGACCGGACCCGGCCGACCGACTACGAGGTCTACCAGGTGACCGACGTGCTGGGGCACGGCGTCGGCTCGGAGAGCGAGCAGCGGTTCCTGCCGCTCTACGCGACGTTTGCGGCCAGCCAGGATCGCGAACACCATGCGGCGTTCACGACCCGCCGCGAGCCGCGCCTGCTGTCGTCGGCGCAGAAGCGCCACGGTCCGCGCACGAGCTACATCGGGACCGAGGTGTTCCTGAGCCTGGTGGACTCGGCCCGGGCGCCTTTCAGCCGCGACCTCAGGCAGCTCTCGGTCCAGACGCTCTGCTCGAACCGGGACCTGCCGCTGTTGATGCCGGTCGGCGGAGGCACGACCGACCTTGCGCTGGAGATCGCGGCGCCGGTGCAGAGCGTCCGCGTGATCAGCGGCCCGAGCCGCCCCTACGCGCCGCTCGCGGACGGCGCGGTGGCGTGGCGCGCGATCAGCCACCTGTCGCTCAACTACTTCTCGCTGGCCAACGCGGCGCCGGACGAGGGGGCGGCGGCGCTGCGGGAACTGCTCGGGCTGTACGCGCCGGCGGGCGACGCGACCGCGCGCCGGCAGATCGACGGGATCCGGTCGGTGTCCGTGAAGCCGGTCGTGCGCCGCCTCCCGGTGACGGGCCCGCTCGCGTTCGGCCGCGGCCTGGAGGTCGCGGTCACGGTAGACGACCTGGCGTTCGAGGGAGCCAGCGCCTCCACCCTCGGCTCGGTCCTCGAGCAGTTCTTCGCCCGGTACGTCTCGCTCAACTCGTTCACCGAGACCGTGCTGCGGTCCGGCAGGAGGGATGAGATCAACCGATGGGTGCCACGCTGGGGCGCGAGGCCGACGCTGTAGAGTTCCTCGAGGCGTTGGCGGCGTCGCCGCACCGCTACGACTTTTACCAGACGATGCGCCTGCTGGAGTGCCTGTGGGGCGACCAGCCGAGGTGGGGGACGGCGCCTCGTCCGGCGGACGAAGCGGTGCGACTCGGCCAGGCTCCCGACCTGTCGTTCGCGCCGACCGCGATCGCCTCGTTCGACGCGGGCGGGGATCGTGCGAGGCCCCGGCTGACCGTCTACTTCGGCGGCCTGTTCGGCCCCAACGGGCCGTTGCCGCAGCACCTCACCGAGTACGCGCGCGAGCGGCTGCGCAACGCCGGCGACCCCACGATCTGCCGGTTCCTCGACCTCTTCCACCACCGTTTCCTGGCGCTGCTCTACCGCGCGTGGGCGCAGGCGCAGCCGCACGTGAGCCGCGACCGGCCCGAGGCCGACCACGTCGCGGGTTTCGTCGCGTCGTTCCTCGGCGTGACGCCTTCGTCGTTCCGGCACCGTGACGGGCTGCCCGACCCGGCGAAGCTCTTCCACGTCAGCACCCTCGCGCGGCACGTGCGGAACGCCGACGGCCTGGCGGCCATTCTCCACCAGTTCTTCGACGTGCCGGTGCGCATCGAGGAGTTCGTCGGGCACTGGCTGATCCTGCAGCGGCGAGACCGCACGTCGCTCGGCCGATCGGGCGCGGTGCTCGGCGCCGAAGCGGTGCTGGGCGGGTCGGTCTGGGACCGCCAGAGCAAGTTCCGCATCCGGCTCGGCCCGCTCACCTGGCGGCAGTACGAGAGCTTCCTGCCGGGCCACGGGCCGCTGCAGCGGCTGGTGGACTGGGTGAGGTTCTACCTGTGCTTCGAGCTCGACTGGGACGTCCGTCTGGTGCTCGGCCGGCGGGAGGTGCCGCCGCTGAAACTCGGGCGGGGCGCGCGGTTGGGCTGGACGGCGTGGCTCGGCACGCGCCGGTCCGCACGTGACGCCGATGATCTGTGTCTGAACGCCGAGGCCCTCGGCGCTGTCGCGGGAGTTGACGCCGCATGAGCGAGATCAAGCGATCGGTCCTCTTCGGGAAGCTCGATAGCATCGCCTACCAGGCGATCGACGGGGCGGTCCGCCTGTGCAAACTGCGCGGCAACCCGTACGTGGAACTCGTGCACTGGGTCGATCAGATCCTGGGCGTGCCCGACTCCGACCTGCACCGGATCCTGCGCCGCTTCGAAATCGACGCGTCGCGGCTGTCCAAGGACATCACCGCCTCGCTGGACCGGCTCCCGCGCGGCGCCACGTCGATCTCGGACCTGTCGACGCACATCTGGGACACGGTGGAGCGCGCCTGGCTGTATTCGACGCTCCTCTTCGGCGGCTCCTGCATCCGCACCGGGCACCTGATGGTCGCGTTGCTCAAGGAAACCTCGCTGCGCAACGTGCTGCTGGGGATGTCGCGGCAGTTCGAGGCGGTCAAGCTCGAGGCGCTGACCGACGACTTCTACACGATCGTGGCCGGGTCGCCCGAGGACGCCTCGGGGGCCACCGACGGATCGTCGCTCGCCGCCGGAGCGGCCGGCGACGCGGGCGGCGCGCCGGCGTCGGCCGCGCTCGGCCGGCAGGAGGCGCTCAAGAAGTTCGCGACCGATCTCACCGAGCGCGCCAGGCAGGGGAAGATCGACCCGGTCAGCGGCCGCGACGAGGAGATTCGCCAGATCATCGACATCCTCATGCGCCGCCGGCAGAACAACCCGATCCTGACCGGCGAGGCCGGCGTCGGCAAGACGGCCGTCGTCGAGGGGTTCGCGATCCGGCTGGCCAAGGGCGACGTGCCGCCGCCGCTCAAGGACGTGTCGCTGCACGCGCTCGACATCGGCCTGCTGCAGGCGGGCGCGAGCATGAAGGGCGAGTTCGAGAGCCGCCTGCGGGCGGTGATCGACGAGGTCCAGGCTTCGCCCAAGCCGATCATCCTCTTCGTGGACGAGGCGCACACGCTGATCGGCGCGGGCGGCGCGCAGGGGACCGGCGACGCCGCGAACCTGCTGAAGCCGGCGCTCGCGCGCGGCACGCTGCGCACCGTCGCCGCGACGACGTGGGCGGAGTACAAGAAGTACATCGAGAAAGACCCCGCTCTGACGCGCCGGTTCCAGATGATCCAGGTCTCCGAGCCGACCGAGGACAAGGCCATCCTGATGGTCCGGGGCGTCGCGTCCGTGCTCGAGGCGCATCACCGCGTCCAGGTGCTCGACGAGGGGATCGAGGCGGCGGTGAGGCTGTCGCATCGATACATCCAGGCGCGCCAGCTCCCCGACAAGGCGGTGAGCCTGCTCGACACGGCGTGCGCGCGCGTGGCGATCAGCCAGCACGCGGTGCCGCCCGCGCTCGAGGACTGCCGGCGCCAGCTGGAAGGGCTCGCGACCGAACTCGGAGATCATCGGCCGCGAAGAGGCGGTCGGCATCGACGCGTCGGGGCGGAGAACGGCGGCCGAACAGAAGCGCGCCGCGGCCGAGGACCTGCGGGGGCAGCTCGAGACGCGCTGGGCGTCCGAGAAGGGCATCGTCGATCGCCTGCTCGCCATCCGGGCGACGCTGCGCAAGGGGAGCGCCCCGGTCGAGGGCACCGGGAGCCCGCTGGAGAAGGCGGCCGAGGCGCAGAAGGACCCGGCCGTGACGCCGGAGACTGCCGCGCCGACGCCGGCCGAGCGCGAGGCGCTGCTCGCCGAGCTGAAGGGGCTGCAGGCGTCGCTCTCGTCGCTCCAGGGCGACTCGCCGCTGATCCTGCCGAGCGTCGACGAGCAGGCCGTGGCGTCGGTCGTGCAGGACTGGACCGGCGTTCCCGTCGGGCGGATGGTGAAGAACGAGATCGAGGCGGTGCTGAAGCTGGCCGACACGCTCAACCAGCGCGTCATCGGCCAGGCGCACGGCCTCGAGGTGATCGCCAAGCGGATCCAGACCTCGCGGGCGAAGCTCGACAACCCGAACAAGCCGATCGGCGTGTTCATGCTGTGCGGACCGTCCGGCGTCGGCAAGACCGAAACCGCGCTGGCGCTGGCCGAGTCGCTCTACGGCGGCGAGCAGAACGTCATCACGATCAACATGAGCGAGTTCCAGGAAGCGCACACCGTCTCCACGCTGAAGGGGGCGCCTCCAGGCTACGTCGGCTACGGCGAGGGGGGCGTGCTGACCGAGGCGGTGCGCCGCCGCCCGTACAGCGTCGTCCTGCTCGACGAGGTGGAGAAGGCGCACTCCGACGTGCACGAGCTGTTCTTCCAGGTGTTCGACAAGGGCTGGATGGAGGACGGCGAAGGCCGCCACATCGACTTCAAGAACACGATCATCCTGCTGACGTCGAACGTCGGGACCGAGCTGATCGCGAACCTGTGCAAGGACCCGGACCTGATGCCGGAGCCGGAGGGCGTGGCCAAGGCGCTGCGCGAGCCGCTGCTGAAGAAGTTCCCGGCGGCGCTGCTCGGCCGTCTGGTGGTCATCCCGTACTACCCGCTCAGCGACGCCGTGCTCGGGAACATCGTCCGGCTGCAGCTCGGACGGATCACGAAGCGCGTGGCCGAGCACCACGGCATCCCGTTCACCTACGACGAGGAGACCGTGAAGCTCATCGTGAGCCGGTGCACCGAGGTCGAGAGCGGCGGGCGCATGATCGACGCGATCCTGACGAACACCGTTCTGCCGGCGGTCAGCCGCGAGTTCCTCGGCCGGACGATGGCGGGTGCGACGCTGGCGGGCATCAGGCTGGCGGTCGAGAACGGCGACTTCGCGTACCACTTCGAGTAGGGCGGGGACGATCGCGGGGCTGAAGCCCCGCGCTACAGCCCACTTCGAACAGGGCGGGGACGATCGCGGGGCTGAAGCCCCGCGCTACAGCGACTTCGCATGGACGGGGAGAGACGTGGCAGACGCTGACGAGACCAGGCAGGACGCAGAGGCCGACGCCGAGGTGGACGGCGACGCGGCCGGGCGGCCGGTGACCCGCGACGTGAGCATCGACGAGGCGATCTCGATGGCGATCCTGTTCCTGAGGCAGGAGCAGCCGGAGGACGCCGAGAAGCTGCTTCGCGGCGTCCTGCAGATCGCGCCAGACCATCCGGTGGCGCTGCACTTCGCCGGCGTGCTCGCGCATCGGCAGAAGCGCTACGACGAGAGCATCGCCCTGATCGAGCGAAGCCTCGCGATCGATCCGACGCAGGCCGACTGGTACAGCAACCTGGGGATCGTGCTCAAAGCAGCCGGGCGGCTCGACGACGCGGTCGCGGCGTACGGCCGCGCGATCGCGCTCGAGCCCGGGCACGCGAGGGCGTACAACAACCGGGGCGTGTTGGACAAGATGCAGGGCCGGGCGGCTGAGGCCGAGGCGTCCTACCGCGAGGCGATCCGGCTGGATCCCGAGTACGCGGAAGCCTACCACAACCTCGGCAGCCTGCTGTCGAGCCTGCGGCGTGGTCCCGAGGCCGTGGCGGCATTCAACAGGGCACTCGTGCTCAGCCCGGCCGCGCCGGAGACGCGGCGGCTGCTGGCGCTCGCGCACTGTTCGCTCGGCGAACCGGAGAAGGCGGTCAAGATCTTCGACGACTGGCTGAGCGAGGAGCCCGGCCACCCGATCGCGGTGCACATGCGTGCGGCCTGCTCGGGAGAGGCCGTGCCGGCCCGCGCGGCCGACGCCTACGTCCAGCAGGCGTTCGACGGATTCGCGGCGAGCTTCGAGTCGAAGCTCGAGCGGCTCGCCTATCGCGCCCCGCAGATCGTCGCGGCGATGCTGGCCGACGCCGGCGCACCCGCTTCGGCCGGCCTGCACGTGCTCGACGCCGGCTGCGGCACCGGGCTGTGCGGGCCGCTGCTCAAGCCGTACGCGCGCCGCCTGGTGGGCGTCGACCTGTCGGGCCAGATGCTCGCGCTCGCCGAGAAGAAGGCGGTGTACGACGAGGTGTGCCAGGCCGAGCTGACCGCCTACCTCGCCGCGCACCCGGCCTCCTTCGACGTGGTCGTGTCGGCCGACACGCTGGTCTACTTCGGGCCGCTCGAGGACGTGGCCGCCGCCGCCGCCGCCGCGCTGCGCCCGGGCGGCCTGCTGATCTTCACCGTGGAGGCGGCGGCCGGCGAGGGCCCGCCGGCCGGATTCGAGCTGCGCTACAACGGGCGGTACGTCCACGCGCGCGGATACCTCGAGGCGACGCTCGGGCGCGCGGGGTTCCGCACGGACATCGTGCAGGCGGAACTGCGGATGGAAGCGGGGCTTCCGGTCGCGGGGTTCGTGGTTCGAGCCACGGCGCCTGCGGCCGAGAGCGCCCCGCGAGACGGAGCCGACGATGCCTAGAGTGATGGAGATCAGCACGCCGCTCGGCGCGGACACCCTGCTGTTCCACGGCCTCCACGCCCGCGAGGAACTGGGCCGCGTCAGCGAGTTCCAGATCGATCTGCTCAGCGCGAAGGGCGACGTCGCCCTCGACGACATCCTGGGCAAGAACGTGACCGTCAGGGTCACGACCGGAAAGGACCAGACCCGGTACTTCAACGGCTACGTCACCCGGTTCGCGCAGCGGGGCAAGCTCGGGCGCTACCACCGCTACCTGGCGATCGTGCGCCCCTGGTTCTGGTTCCTGAGCCGCACCGCGGACTGCCGCATCTTCCAGAACAAGACCGTGCCGGACATCATCAAGGCGGTGTTCGCCGACCACGGCGTCGGCGGAGTACGCGGTCGAGCTGTCGCAGAGCTACGAGCCCTGGACCTACTGCGTCCAGTACCGCGAGACCGACCTCAACTTCGTCAGCCGGCTGATGGAGCACGAGGGGATCTACTACTACTTCCGGCACACGGAGGGGCACAACACGATGGTGCTCGTCGACTCGAGCAGCGCGCACTCGCCCTGCCCGGAGGCCGGGACGGTGCCTTCTACGCGCCCGAACGCCTGGTGAGGCCGGACATCGAGACACATCAGCCGGTGGGAGTTCGGCCGCGAGGTCCAGCCCGGCGCCTTTGTGCACGACGACTACGACATGGAGCGTCCGAGCGTCGAGCTCAAGACCAACAAGTCGAACCCGCACGGACACTCGCTCGCCGACTACGAGGTGTACGACTATCCGGGCTGCTACGTGAAGAAGCCGGAGGGCGACGCGGTACGCCGACGTCCGGCTCGACGAATACAGCGCCGAATACGAGGCGGCGCAGGCGTCGACCAACCACCGGTCGATGGCCGTGGGCTACCTGTTCACGCTCGACGGCTTCCCGCGCGCCGACCAGAACCGCGAGTATCTGATCACCGCCACGACCTACGACCTCGCGTTCAGCGCCTACGAGGGGCTGCCGAAGTCGAGCGGCGCCGAGAGCCGGTGCACGCTGACGGCGCATTCCGAGCGCGCAGCAGTACCGGCCCGCGGCGCTCGCACGCCGAAGCCGTTCGTGCAGGGGCCGCAGACGGCGGTCGTCGTCGGGCCGGCCGGCGACGAGATCCACACCGACAAGTACGGGCGCGTGAAGGTCCAGTTCCACTGGGACCGCTACGGCAAGAAAGACGAGAAGAGCTCGTGCTGGATCCGGGTGTCGCACCCCTGGGCCGGGCAAGACGTGGGGCGCCATCGCGATCCCGCGCATCGGCCAGGAGGTGATCGTCGACTTCCTCGAGGGCGACCCCGACCAGCCGATCATCACGGGCCGCGTCTACAACGCGGAGTAGATGCCGCCCTACGGCCTGCCGGCCGGCGCCGTCGTCAGCGGCATCAAGTCGGACACGCACAAGGGGAGCGGCTACAACGAGATGTCGATGGACGACACGCCGGGCAAGGAGAAGGTGACGATCCACGCCCAGTACAACATGAACACGACCGTCGAGCACGACCAGACGACCACCGTCCACAACAACCGGACGGACAAGGTCGACGTGGACGACAGCGAGACGGTCGGGAACAACCAGACATGCTCGGTCGGCAGTCAACCGGACCGACGATCGACGTTGGCGCCAACCAGTCCATCACGGTCGGCGCTGATCGGTCCCTGGCGGTCGGCGCCAACGAGACGATTTCCATCGGCGCCAACCAGACCGTCGAGATCGGCGCGAACCAGTCGGTGGCGGTCGGCGCGGGACAGACCATCAGCGTCGGTGCCGGCCACGAGATGACCGTCGGCGCCGGCGAACAGCACACCGTCGGGGCCGGGCGGGAGACGTCCATCGGCGCCGGTGACACGCTCACCGTCGGAGCCAACCTCATGATCCAGGCTGGCGGCACGGTCACCATCACCAACGGCCCATCGAGCATCACCTTCAGCGGAGGCACCATCACCATCAGTGCGGCCACGATCAATCTGGCTGGCAGCGGCGCGGTGAACGTCGAGGCGGGCGGGAACCTGACGCTGAAGGGGGCGCAGATCCAGGAGAACTGCTGAGGAAGCCCTGAAGGCGGCAGCCGGCGCCAGGGCGTTGGAGGACGAACGCATGGGGGGAGGCGTCGCACCCGGTTCGCGGACGGTTTCGGCGGCCGAGGGCGCGATCGACGACGGGACGCTGCCGCGGATCGGGTCGCCCGCGCCGGGCGCCATCGGCCTCGGCGGGAAGGGCGGGGGGACCCAGGCCAGGAGCGCCTCGATTGGCGAGAGCGTCGTCAGCTACGCGTCGCGAAGCATGGGGCAGCGCGTCGGAGACGGGGAGTGCTTTGCGCTGGCCGATCGCGCGCTGGCAACGCCGGCGCAAAGAGCGCCGCCGACTACGGTCCCGTGATGCCGGACGGCGACTACGTCTGGGGTACGCAGGTCAGCCTCTCCGGTCTCCGGCCGGGCGACTTCGTCCAGTTTCGCGACTACCGCTGCCGGGTGGTCACCGACGGTCAGAGTCCGCCAAGGATCGACGCGAACGGAGGCGCGTCGAGGAACGCCCGCACCACACCGCCATCGTCGAGCGGGTAGGCCGGGATGGCGCCGAGACGGTGCTCGAGCAGAACATCCCGCCCGGCGTCCCCTGTCGTTCGCACGCGTGCTCCACTTCGCCGGCAGCCAGTCCGACAGCGGCGGCCGGAAGACGACGATCACGGTCACGGCCCGTCTGGTTCTACACGCCGCAGGCGCGGTGAAGAGGCATGGAACTCGCCAACCCGCATCCGATCCCCGCGTCGCTGACGGTCAGCGAGTTGCCCGGCTTCAGCCTGCGGCTGGCGCTGGCTTTCGCCAAGGCGACGTTCAACATCGCGGACGGGAGGGCGGTTCTCGAGACGCAGGCCCCCAGGAAGCTCCTGCTGGCCGACACGCCGACGCCGCTCGGCGACCTGCCCCGCGACGACCTCCCGCGCGCCGATTCGGTCTTCGAGGTCGTCCTGCTGGGCCAGGCCCGCGCGCCCGGAGGCGTCCCCGTGTCGCCGCATGAGCGTGTCCATGGCGGTCGGCTCGACGCGGCGCGATCTTGTCGTCACGGGCGACCGGCGCTGGGAGACGGACGCAGTCGGGGCCGCGCCCGAGCGACCCCGAGCCCTTCACCTCGATGCCGCTGACGTGGGCGCGGGCGTTCGGGGGCACGTGTGCCGTCGAGATCGATCACGAGTCGTTCGTCGACCTCTGCGACGTGCGCAACGCTGCCGGCCGCGGGTGGAATCCGTCGATTGCCGCCGCGGCGCGCTGCGCAACGACTGAAGCCGCCGGCCGGGTTCTCCGCGGTTCGATCCCACCCGCCTGCTTCCGAACGTCGAGCGACCCGAGAGCCTTGTCACCGCATGGGAGGACTCCCCGGAGCCGGCCTGCTGGGCCCCCGTTCCGACCGCCTCCGCGCTGCACGCCCAGCGCATGATCCAGGACGGCCCGGATGGTCCGCTCGTCGGCCCCGGCGTCTTCCACCGCGCGCATCCCGACTGGGTGCTTCCGAGAGTCCCTGAGGCGGATGCCGCTGGTCGAGGTTCAGGGCGTGACCGAGGACGGCTCGTGGACGTTTCCGCTGCCGCGGCTTGGCGTGCAAATCGACCTGAGGACCGGCAGCCTCACGCGCACGATGGTGCTCGCTCCGCAGATCCTCGTGCTTCTGCCGGAGGAGTCGCGCTGCCACCTGGTCTATCGCGGCTGATGCAGGTGCCCCCGCCCGACGGAGAGCCCCGCCGCGCACGCCTGCGCGCCGATGAGACCTGGACCGGGGAACGGCGATGAAGATCAAGGTCAACGTCATCATCGACTTCTCGGTCGGCGCGCTGACGCACAACCAGCTGGCGCCGCCTGCGATCCCGGCGCCGGTCCCCATACCCTCGGTCGAGATGATCGCCACCATGCTCTGGACCCTGGGCTTCCTGGCGAACCAGAACAAGTTCAGCAACGGCGGCAAGCCCGTCGTGCACCGCGGCATGTGGATCATGCTCGACGGCCACGACTGCGGCATGATGATTCCCGACGTCACCATCCCGCCGGCGCCCAACGTCGCCTACCCGATGTTCTGGCCGTTCTCGAGCCGCAAACCGGTGTTCGCCGCGAGCACGGTGAAGATGAACGGCACCCCGGTGGCGTGCGCCCAGACCGTCGGCTTCCCGTCGATTCCGATGATGACCTGCGGCGATCCGCTCAGCGCGCCGACCGCCCGCACGATGATCAACTTCATGAACACCGTGCAGGTGGGGATGACCTGTGCGGACATCGTCGCCGGGCTGATCACGATCGCGGCGGCGATGATCACCGACTACCTCTTCTCGAAGATCCCGTTCGACAAAGTCTTCGGCTTTCTCGGAAAGAGCGCGCTGGCGCAGCAGCTCATGGGAACGGTGCTGAGCAACGCGCTCAAGGGGCTTTCCTCCGCGCGATCCTGGCGGGGTTCGCGACGAGCGCGCTGACCGGCAATGCGACGATCAAGGTTGGCGTCGGCCTCCCGTTCCTGGGGGCCAGGTCAGCATCACCCCCAATCCGGACCCCGGCCAGCCGACGGTCGTTGCGCAGGGCAACGCCGGCCCGTACCAGTGGGACACCACCGGGAACCGCCAGCAATACGGCACCGCCGTGCCGGTGACACTCTGATGGCACGCACGCCCGTACACCCTGAGTTCGACGCCGAAATCGTCCTCACGCCGCTCCGAGGCGAGGCGGCGCTGGCGCACGCGCTGTTCAAGCTCACCTACGCCGTCGAGCCGAACCGATGCGTCCCCGCTCCGGCCGAGCCGCTGCTCCACGACTGGCGCGACCCCGACCTGGAGCGGCCGAGATCGGTGGCAGCGACTTCTGGCTGGCCAAGCCGTACACCGACCTCGTCGTGCAGGGCGCCGCCTTCTCGCCGAACGGCAGACCGGTCTCCCGCCTCGACGTCAGCGTGAGCCTTGGCGGCGCAGGCAAGGTGGTGACGGTGTGGGGCCCGCGCCGGATTAGATGGGCCGGTGGCGGCCCGGTCATCGGCCAGCCCGAACCGTTCACCACGGTGCCGATGACCTGGGCTGAGGCCTACGGAGGCATCGACTGGCGCGTGCCCGTGCCGGGCGCCGAGCAGCGGACGTTCACGGAGATCCCGGCGATGGCCCTGCGGACGCAGCTGGACCACCCGGGCATGTACCCTCGCAATCCCTTCGGCATGGGCTACCTGGTGCACGACGGCGAGGTTCCGGAGCTGTTCGCGCCGTGCCTCGAGGACCCGGCCGATCCGCTCACTGCCGACCGCCTGATCACTCGCGACCCCGCAGCGTGGTGGCGGCAGCCGCTGCCCTGGTGCCTGGACTGGACCAGCCCGATCATGTTCCCGCGGGCGTGCTGGTTCGCGCCGGATGTCGACCCGTGGTTTCCCGCGCCCGACGACCGGGTCCTTCCGGAAGTGCGGCGCGGCTTCGTCGGCGCCGACCTCCACCTCTCGCGCTGCCCTGGCGGAACCGTCGATGCCCGGTTCTTCCAGGGAGCGAGCCACGGCCTCGTCATCACGCCTCCGGGGGCAGGGCACGCGCTCTCGGTGTCCGGGATGCACCCGGAATTCGAGGTGCTGGAGTTCAGGCTGCCTGCCACCGAGCGGAGAATCCTCTTCGAGATCGACGGCACGCGCGCCGTCCAGCCGGCCCGGCTGCACCATATCGTCTGCCGTCCGAACGAAGGGCGACTCAACCTGGTCTTCGCCGCAGAGTCCCCGCTGCCGCGCCCGTTCGTGCCAGGCGTCCACAAGCACATCCCGGTGCGGGCGTCGCTCGACGGCGACATGACGATCGACTACCAGCCGCCGGAGCCCGTTCGCGAGCGCATCGCCGCGTTGCTGGCCCGCAAGGAGGGCAGGTCATGAAGGTCGGTGCACCTGGCCCGGCGGATCCAGCCGCCGATCGGACCGCGACGTTCGGACTGGCGGAACTGATCGCATCGTCGACATCGGCATCCGCCCCGATCCGGCAGGCCGGCGCGCCGGCGCCGGACGGTGGCGCGATCGCGCTGGTGGGCGTGTGCGTCGACGACCGGCATCCCACCCTCGCGGGGCGTGTCCACGTGCGCTTCACCGACGCATCCGGCGAGCATTCGCTGTGGCTGGCCACGCTCGCGCACCTGCCGGTGCGGTGCGAGGATCGCGTGCTGCTGCTCCAGCCCGGCAACTGGCCCGAGCCGGTCGTCGTCGGCGTGATCGACGGTCTGCGCGCGCGCGCGGCCGAAACCCACCCGGCCGCGATGCTGACCCTCCGGAGCGACGAGACGCTGGAGATTCGCGATCAGGACGGCGCGCCGATCCTCGCAATCGTGCCGACGCCTGAGGGTCCGGTGCTGCGCCTGACGCGCGCCGACCAGCGGCTGGAGATCGACGGGCGACTGGTGTTCGCCGCCGACGCGATTGACTTCGTCGCCCGCGGCGAGGTGTCGCTCTCGGCGGGAGGCGACGTCGTCGTCACTGGCGAGGAGATCAAGTTGAACTGAGCGTGCTAAGATCGCTCTGGTTCCCGTCCCATGCCGCGTGTCCCGACCCGAATCGACCGCTACGAGATCAAAGGCCGCCTCGGCGCCGGCGGGATGGGTAGTCTGTACCTGGCCCGCGACACCAATCCGACGACCGACAGGCTTGTCGTCCTCAAGCTCCTCCGCGCCAGTTTCGACTCGGACGAGCCCCGGCAACGGTTCGCCCGTGAGGCGCGGTCGCTCGCCGAACTGAGCCATCCCAACATCGTCGTCATCTACGACTCCGGCGAGTACGACGACTCGCCGTTCATCGTGATGGAATACGTGCGGGGCGAGACGCTCTCCGAGATCGTCAGGCGGAGCGCGCCGATGGCGCTCGGCGAGAAGCTCCGCCTGATGTCGGAGCTGTGCGCCGGGTTGTCGCATGCCCACGAGGCCGGCATCGTCCACCGCGACATCAAGCCGGCCAACCTCGTGGTGGACCTGAACGGCCGCCTGAAGATCCTCGACTTCGGCATCGCCCGCCTGGACGCGGACCGAACGGCCAGCGACGGACAGCTGACGCTCGTGACGGCGCGGATTGGCACGCCCGGCTACATGTCCCCCGAGCAGCTCGAAACGGGCGAGGTCGACGCCCGAACCGACGTGTTCGCCGCCGGCGCGGTGGCGTACGAACTGATCTCGGGCCACGAGGCGTTCCCGGGCGCGACCACCACGCAGATCGAACGCAAGGTGATCGGCGAACAGCCGG
The DNA here is from genome assembly GCA_963698725.1 of uncultured Acidobacteriota bacterium. Taxonomy (GTDB): domain Bacteria; phylum Acidobacteriota; class Vicinamibacteria; order Vicinamibacterales; family Fen-181; genus FEN-299. Next base: position 86,027 of record CAVORY010000014.1, on the reverse strand, counting down.
CCCCGCTGGTGGCCGCCGTGCCCGGGCTCGATCCGGCGATCGCGGGGATCATCGCGAGCGCGCTCGAGAAGGACGTCCGGCAGCGCTGCCAGTCGGCGGCGGAGCTGGCCGAGGCGTTCGACCGCGCCCGCTCCCGGCTGCCTGAGGAAAGCCGCCTGCCACGCCAGACGCCGCCGCCGCCGCGGCCGAGCGCCGAGAAGAAGTCGCGCCGCGAGCGTGCAGCCGACGCGGCGTACGAGCGCGCCGCGAACAGCTACAAGGAAGGGGCCGAGGAGTGCGCGCGCCGGTTCGCGATCGAAGCGGTCGCCGAGCACCCGGACCACGAGGGTGCCCGCCGCCTGCTCCTCGAACTCGGCCGATTCCGCGACGTCGAACCATGGCTGCCTGCGGCAGCGCCGGCCGCTGCGCAGGGCGACGATTCGGCGGCCACGATGATCGCACCGCTGCCTCAGCCGCGTTCAAAGGCGCAGCCCGCGCCGCCGCCGGTCGCGCCCCTGGTCGTGCCGCCGGTCGCGCCGCCCGATTCCGGCACGGTGGTGCCACCGCCGGTCGCGTCGCCGGTCGCGCCGCCAGACTCTGGAACGATGGTGGCGCCGCCCCCCGCGCTCGATTCGTCGGAGACGCTCATTGCCCAGCGAGTGCCCGACTTCGACGATTCCGAGACGCTGATAGCGCCGGGTATCGTCCTGCCGCCACCTTCGGCGCCGCAATCTCCCGCGCCACCTCCGGCGCAGCGACCACCCGCGCCGCCTCCACACGCGCAGGCCTCGGCCCGGCCGGCGCCGGCGAAGCCGGCGTCTGGTCCGCGAACCTCGTCGCCGTCCGCCCTCCGATGGGTGCTGATCGGCGCCGGGGTACTGTCGCTCCTCGTCGTCGTCGGGGCCGCGGCGTGGTTCTGGTGGCCCTCCGGCTCCGGCGAACCGGCCTCGACGGCCGCGCCGCCGCCGGGCGGCGCGACGCAAGGCGCGGGCGCAGCCCCTGAAGGCCAGCCGCCAGCCGCGCCGGCCCAGCATCTCCTGACCATCGACCCGCCGACGGGCGGTACCGTCGAGGGCCCCGGGGTTCGATGCGGCACCGGAGGCGCCGACTGCGCGGTGAATCAGCCGGCTGGCGTCGACGTGGCGCTGGGGGCGCGTCCCGATCCGGGCTTCACGTTCGGGGGGTTCACCGGCGAGTGTTCGGCCGCCGGCGTGGTCGCGATGAACGCGCCTCGCCGGTGCGGCGTGACGTTCACGAAAGCCGTCGCGCGGGCGCCCCAGACCGGGCGGGCGCCTCAGGCGGATCAGGCGCGCCGTGGCGCCGGCGCTCCAGTAGAGCCGCCGCGGCCGCCGGCACCCGTCGCGCCGCCGCCCGCCCCGCCGGTCGTCTCGCCGATTCTGACCGTCGCGCGTCCGACCGCGGGCACCATCATCGGCAACGGGATCGAGTGCGGCCCGGCGATGGCCCACTGCGCGTCGGCGCAGCCGGCCGGCGCATCCGTCCGCCTTCAAGCGCGGCCGAAGCCGGGCTTCGTGTTCACCGGGTTCACCGACGACTGCGACGCCGGAGGCGTTGCGGTGATGTCCGAGGCGCGAACCTGCGGCGCGACGTTCGCGAAGGCCGACTCCCGGCTGCCCGCCGCCTCCTTCCCGATGCTGACCGTCACGCGGCCCCGGAACGGCACCATCGTCGGGCCCGGCATCGAGTGCGGCAGCGGTGGCTCCCGCTGCAAGGCGCAGCAGCCGGCCGGATCCACCGTGCTCCTCCGTGTGCAGCCCGACCCCGGCTTCTTCTTCATCCGCTTCACCGGCGACTGCGACGCCGGCGGCCTGACCGTCATGAGCGGCCCGAAGCTGTGCGCGGTGTCGATTCTGAGCCTGAAGGACGGGATTCCGAACGAGGCGGGCTATCCGACGCTGACCATCACCAGGCCTGCCGGCGGGACGGTGATCGGGAACGGCATCGAGTGCGGCACCGGTGGGTTCGCCTGCTCGGCGCCGCAGCCGGCCGCGCGCGAGGTTCGTCTCCTCGCGCGGCCCGACGTCGGCTTCGTGTTCGTCCGCTTCACCGGCGATTGCAACGCGTCCGGCGTCCTGATGATGGACGCCCCGCGCACCTGCACGGCGACGTTCGCGAAGGGCGGGCAGTGACGCGCCCGCCCTCCGCCGATCGGTGACCGAGACGTCCGTCCTCTACTGTTTCTTTCCGAAGTCGGTCGCCTTCTGCCCGACGCGGATGACCGAGATCCTGGTGATCCCGTCCCCCTTCGCCAGCGTGCCAACCACCTTCATGTCGGCCAGGACCGTGCCGAGCGCAACGTACTTCTTGTCGTAGGCCTGCGCCTTGCCCGTCGTGATGTAGAACTGCGTCGGGCTCATCATGCCGAACACGCCGGCCTTGTCGTGCTTGATCGCGGCGTTCCTCTCCTTCGGGAGGAGCTTCGCCGCTTTCGCCACCGCGTCCTTGCCGGTCACGACGGCGCGCGGGCCGGTCTTCTTGTCGACAAGGTCCACGGTGCCGATCGCGGGCTGAGGCACCGGCGGCTGACCGGCACGCGCACCTGGGGTCCCGGGGCCGGCAGGCGCCGCGGGACCGCCCGGACCGCCGCGGGCGCCGCCGGGCGCGCCGGCCGGCGTCTCGAACATGTCGACGAATGCCTTCACGGTCTGCGGCGCGTTGTCGTAGTCGAGCGTCGCGAGGACCCGGCCCTTCGCCGTGTTGATGTCGGCGTACATGCCGTCGGGCAGGTAGAAACCCTCGCGGGTGAGCTGGTGGTCCAGGTTCCCGATGCCGTAGGCCATCACGGCCAGCACCAGCGCCGTGTGCTCCTGGTGCTTCGCATACGGCAGCGCATCGTCGTAGGTGTCCCAGACCGTGTGGTAGGTCGAGTTGTAGACGTGCTCCGTCTTCTCGGCGAGGCGCAGCGTTGGCACGCCAAGCATCGAGAACGCGGTGGCGTCGGTCCCGCCCGGCCGGAGCGCCTTGGTGGCCGGGTAGGGGGTGACGCTGAGCGTGAACGGCCACTGCGGGTTGAGGTTGGCGAGCGGCGCCGTGATCTTCTCGAAGTCGGCCTGCCAGGTGGTCGGCACCGTGGCGCCGATGACCGCGCCGGGGTTGTAGTCGCGGTTGATGTTCACGCCGATCACCGGGAGCTTGGCCGTGTTCGCCTTCAGCCACGCCTGCGAGCCGAGAATGCCCAGTTCCTCGGCCGCGAACAGGTGGGTCATGATCGTGCGCTTCGGCTTCACGCCGGCCTTGGCGAGGATGCGCAGCGCCTCCATGGCCGGCGTCGAGCCGGAGAGGTCGTCGGTGGAACCGGCGCTGCCGGTGACGCTGTCGAGATGGCCGCTGAGAATGACCGCCGGGTCCTGGCTCTGGGTTCCGGGCAGCCAGGCGATGACGTTGTAGTACTTCACCGGCCCCATCTTGAAGTAGTTGCGGATCTCGAACTCGAGTTCGACCTTCTGCCCGCCGACGGCGGCAGCAGCGACTTCGTCGGTACTGCATGTCGAGCAGCGTGATTTCGGGCAGCTTCGGGATCTGGTCCCACGAGGCGACGCGGATGCTGGACAGCCGCCACGGCATCTTGGCGCCCTTGAAGATCGCGCCGAGCGCACCGGCCTCCTCGAGCAGCTTGACGATGGGCGCTCGCTCGCCTCGGCCCGGGCTCCGGTTGAGCTCCGCCGGGGCGCTGGCCAGCACCCACGCGCCCTTCAGCTTCCCCTTCATCGCCTCGACTTGCGCGGTCTCCGCCGGCAGGACGACGACGGGCCCGCGCTGGCGGCCCTTGGTGCCGGAGGAGAACGCCGGCGTGCCGAAGAACAGGTACTTGTCGGGCGTTCCGATCATCTTCCCGTAGGACTCGCCGTGCGAGAAGCCGAGGGGCACCTCGCCGGCTTCCTGCAACTCGGCCTGCAGGCCCCAGCTCTTGAACTGCTGCAGGGCCCACTGCGCTGCGTTGTTGTAGGCGTCGGTACCGGAAATTCGCGGCCCGAACCGGTTGGACAGGACGTCGAGCCACGTGGTGGTCTGGTTGTCGTTCTTGCCGATGTCGATGACCTTGGCCAGGACCGGGTCGTTCTGGCCCTGCGGCGTCGCGTGGATCGACGAGAACGGCTGGGTGAAGAGCAGGACGGCGAGCGCGACGAGAACGAGCAGCTTCTTCATGAGCGAGGATGCCTCCGGGATTGACCGCGGCCGACGAGCCGCGGTGCGATGCGACATTATAGAGGCTCAACGAAAAAGGTGACACTTTCCATTTCCCGCCGCGGCGCGCCTCTGAAACCGCTTGACACCGATCGGACGCCGGGGCAGTGTGGGGCTGAAGCCGCCGATCGGAGTGTGGAAGGGGCGGTCTTCCGCGGAGGGAGCACATGGGCGCGGCACAGGAGCCCGGCGTGGCCGGGCCGCTCGAAGAGACCATCACGCTGCAGCAGGCCAAGAAGCTCATTCAGTGCATGGCGCACGAGCACAGCTTCCTGCTGCTTTCGCCGCCCGGCGTCGGCAAGTCGGAGACCGTCTACCAGGCGGCTGAAGAAGCCGGCCTGCCGTGCCGCTCGCTGCTCGGCACGCAGATCGCGCCCGAGGACGTGAGCGGCGTCCCTCGCATCGTCGGCGAGCGATCGGTGTTCTGTCCGCCCAGGCTGCTCCTGCCCGAGAAGCCCGATCCCTTCTGCCTGTTCCTCGACGAACTGCCGGCCTGCGCGCCCGACGTGCAGAAGGCGTTCTACTCGCTGCTGCTCGAGCGCCGGATCGGCGAGTACAAGCTGCCGCCCGGCACGTGGGTGGTGGCCGCGGGCAACCGCATCCAGGACCGCGCGCTCGTCCGGTCGCTGAGCTCGGCCCTGGTGAACAGGGTGACGCTCCTGCACGTGCGGGTGGACGTGGGCGAGTGGCTGGCCTGGGCGCGGCGCGCCGGCGTCCGCGAGGAAGTGCGGATGTTCATCTCGTACATGCCGGAAGCGCTGATGCGGGCCGTGCCGCAGGAGCCGGTGCCGTTCTCGACGCCGCGCTCGTGGACCCTGTTCGCGCATGCCCTCGACCTGGCCGAGGCGGCGGGCGAGCTGACGCGGCAGGCGCGGCGCGCGCTCGCGTTCGGTCGGCTGTCGGCCGAGGACGCGGCGGTCTTCTGCGCGCTCGCGGACGAGTCGGTCAGGGCGATGCACCCGCTCGATCACTACTTCGCCCACCCCGAGTCGCTGCCCGCCGGCGACACCGCCCGCTGGTTCGTCCTCAACTGCATCAGGCAGAACGTGAAGGACGGCACGCTCGTGGGGATCAGGCCCCGGATGGTGAACCGGTTCCTGCGCAGCCTCCCGCACGAGCACCAGCTGACGCTGCTCACGGACCTGGTGGACCGCTGGGGCGCGCTCGGCGCGGACAACGCGATGCTCGCGCTCCTCAAGCAGGTGACGCACCTGTGATCGACCCGCCCGTGGACGGAGAGGCGCTCGAGCGCATCGGGCGCGGCCTGCGGATGGTCACGGTGCCGCTTCCGCACCTGGCAGGCCTCGCGGCCGCGGCGCGGGTGACGGCCGACGAACGGGTCCCGACCATCGCGGTGTTCGCGTCCGGCCGCCTGGTCGCGAACCCGGCGTTCGTGCGCGGGCTCACCGACGACCAGCTGATCTTCGTCCTGGCCCACGAGTTGCTGCACCTCGCGCTGCGCACGCACGACCGCGCGCGCGGCTCGAACCGGCTCGAGTTCAACTACGCGCACGACTACATCATCAACGACATCCTTCGCGTCGAACTCGGCATGAACGTGCCTGCCGGCGGCCTCGACATGCCGGGCGCGCGCGAGAGGTCGGCTGAGGAAATCGTCCTCGACATGCGGCGCAACCAGCAGGCGCCGACGAAGACCAGCGTCTGGAACGGCGAAGACGCCTCGTCTCATCGTGTCTTCGGGAGCGGCAGAGCGACAGGCGGGGGCGCGGAGGCTGGCGACGCGCTGGAAGGATCGGTCGAGGCCGAGCTGTATCCGGACGAGGCCGCGGAAGCCGGCGCGAGGTCCGAGCAGGTGAAGGAGATGGCGGCGAAAGCCCTGAGCCTGGCTCGGGCCATGGGCCTGGCCCGGGGACTGCGCGGGACCGCTGCCGGTTCGGCCAGCCAGACCGTGCTGGCGCTGCGCGGGCTCTACCGCACGCCGTGGGAACTGGCGCTCCAGCGCTGGATCGAATCGGTGGCGCCGGGCGACCGGACGTTCAGCCGGCCGTCGCGCCGGGGGGGCGATCGCACCGACGTCGTCCTGCCCGGCCGCCGGCGCGAAGGGTGGATCCTCAATCTCGTGCTCGACACCAGCGGCTCGATGACCGACGAGATCCCGCGCGTGCTCGGGACGCTCGGCGAGTTCTGCGACGCCGCCGGCGTGGACCGGGTCCGCCTGGTGCAGTGCGACGCGGCCGTGACCGGCGACGAACTGATCGACCCGCACGACCTGGCCGAGCGCCGCATCGAGGGGTACGGGGGCAGCGATCTCTCGCCGGCTCTCCGCCACCTGGCCGACGACCAGCACGTCCGCGCCGTGGTCGTCGTGACCGACGGCGAGATCGCGTACCCGTCCGAGCCGATGCCGTACGAGCTGCTCTGGCTCGTGACCGGCACCTTTCGCTCGACCTTCGCACCGCCGTACGGCCGCGTGATCGCGCTCGAGCCCCGAGGGCCTGCGGTTCAGGCCGGGAGTCCGTCATGAAGGTGATTCAGGAACTGATCACGTACTTCGAGCGGCGCGGCCGGCTGACGCCGACCCAGGTCAGGAAGCTGCTCGACCAGGGGCTGCTGGCCGGCGACGCCCCGCCGAACATGCGCGCCCTGTGCGACCAGATTGGAGCGACCTTCTACTTCCGCGTCACCGGCGACGCCGGCGGCATGGTGTGGGGCACCGATGTCTACTCGGGCGACTCGTCGATCGCGACGGCGGCGGTTCACGCCGGCCTCGTGCAGCCGGACGAGTCGGCGGTCGTCAAGATCACCGTCGAACGGCCGCTGACCCACTATCAGGGCTCGCAGCGAAACGGCGTCGTCAGCCGCGACTTCGGCCACTACGAGACGGCGTACAGCCTTTCGGGGGTGTGACGGCAGGCCGGTGCGCCGGCCTCCCACCTTCGCTGCCAGGCAGCTTCGGCGAGGCAGGCCGTGCCGGCGCAGACCATCCGACACAATCTCTATACAATCCGTATACAATCCCTGTTGCCGCCATGGCGCATTGCGCTATACTGCGGGCGCGCCGGGCGCGGGCGCGTCCGCCCAGCGGCGGTCTTCAGGAATCCGGGCCTCCGGCGGGTCGGGATCGAGGTCGGCCATGACCACCCATGTGAACAGTGTCGTCAGCGAGGTCTGCCAGTCGGTGGGGAACGACCCCACCCGGCTCATGGACGTCGCGCGCGCAATCCAGTCCCGGCTCGGCTGCGTCTCGCCCGAGGCCGTGGACGAGATCCGCCGCGCGCTCGGCGTGCCGCGCCTGACGGTGCAGAGCCTCGTCTCGTTCTACTCGTTCCTCTCGGAGGAGCCGAAGGGCCGGATCGTCATCCGCCTCTGCGACGATGTCGTCGGCCGGCTCGCGGGCTACGACCGCGTGGCCCGGGCGTTCTCCGAGGAGCTCGGGATCAGCGTCGGCCAGACGACGCCCGACGGCGCCTTCACGCTCGAGCGCGCGGCGTGCATCGGGATGAGCGACCAGGAGCCGGCGGCCCTCGTGGGCGACGTGCCCGTGACCGAGCTGTCGACCGACCGTGCGCGGGAGGTCATCGTCGAGCTGCGCGCGCACATGACGCCCGAGCGCCTCGTGAGGAAGCTCGGCGACGGCAACAACGCCCACGAACTCGTGCGCTCCATGGTGAGGAGCAACATCCGGGCCGCAGGCCCGATCGTCATCACCAAGACGAAACGCGGCGAGGCCATCGGAAAGGCCACGGCGATGAGCCCGGCCGAGGTCATCCGCGCCGTCAAGGCCGCGCGCCTCCGGGGCCGCGGCGGGGCCGGGTTCCCCACCGGCATCAAGTGGGAGATGACGCGGGCGGCCCCGGGCGACCGCAAGTTCGTGGTGTGCAACGCGGACGAGGGCGAGCCGGGCACGTTCAAGGACCGCGTGCTCCTCACCGAGTTGCCCGACCGCGTCTTCGCGGGCATGACGATCGCCGGCTACGCGATCGGGGCGAAGGAGGGGGTGCTCTACCTCCGCGGGGAGTACGCGTACCTGCGCCGCTACCTCGAGGACGTGCTCGCGCGGCGCCGGGCCGACGGGCTGCTCGGCATCGGCATCGCGGCGCGGAACTCCTGCGACTTCGACATCCGCATCCAGATGGGCGCGGGGGCCTACGTCTGCGGCGAGGAGACGGCGCTCCTCAGCTCGTGCGCGGGCGAGCGGGGCGACCCCCGCAACCGTCCGCCGTTCCCCGCCCAGAGCGGCCACCTCGGTTGTCCCACGGTCGTCAACAACGTGGAGACGCTCGCCTGCGTGACCCGCATCCTCGAGGCCGGCCCCGGCACTTTCTCCGAGCACGGCTCGAAGCAGAGCGCGGGAACGAAGCTCCTGAGCATCTCGGGGGACGTGGGCGGCCCCGGCGTCTACGAGGTGCCGTTCGGGATCAAGGTGAGCGAGGTGCTCGCGCTGTGCGACGGGCGCGACGCCATTGCGATCCAGGTCGGCGGGCCAAGCGGGCGCATGATCGGCCCCGCCGACTTCCACCGCACGATCTGCTACGACGACGTCTCCACGGGCGGGGCCTTCGTCGTCTTCGGCCCGGGCCGCAACCTCATCGAGATCGCCAGCTGGTACATGGAGTTCTTCGAGGACGAGAGCTGCGGCTACTGCACGCCCTGCCGGGTGGGCAACGTGCTCCTTCGCAAGGGCCTCGAGCGAGTCCTCGGCGGCCGCGGCGAGCCCGCCGACCTCTCGCAGTTCGAGCAGATCGCGCGCACGATGAAGGCCGCGTCCCGGTGCGGCCTCGGCCAGACCTCCGCGAACCCGGTCATCACCTCGCTCGCGAGCTTCCGGCCCCTCTACGAGTCCCTCGTGCAGGAGCACCCGCACGGGTTCCGGCGGTCGTTCGACCTTGACTCCGCGGTGGCCGAGGCGGAGCGCATTCGTACGGGAGGCGGCCAGTGAGCGAAGGCATGCGTCTCATCGTGGACGGCCGCGAGATCCCGGCCGCCCCCGGCCAGACCATCATCGAGGCGGCCGACGCCGCGGGAGTCTGGATCCCGCGGCTGTGCCACAAGCCGGGGCTCGAGCCATTCGGCGGATGCCGCGTGTGCACCGTCGTGGCGAACGGCCGCACGGTCACCGCCTGCACCTACCCAGCAAGCCCGGGCATGATCGTCGAGAGCGACACCCCCGAGCTCGACGCCCACCGCCGGCTGCTGCTGGAGATGCTCTTCGTCGAGGGCAACCACTTCTGCATGTCGTGCGAGAAGAGCGGCAACTGCGAGCTGCAGGCCCTCGGCTACCGGTTCGGGATCACCGCGCCCCAGCTCGAGTACCAGTTCCCGGTGCGCGCGGTGGACGCCTCCCACCCCGACATCCTGATCGACCACAACCGCTGCATCCTGTGCGCGCGCTGCGTGCGGACCTCGCGCGACCTCGACCGCAAGGCTGTCTTCGGGTTCGTGGGACGCGGGCCGCACAAGCGGATCGCGGTCAGCTCGGGGGCCCGGCTGGCCGACACCGACGCGGACGTCACCGACCAGGCCCTCGACGCCTGCCCGGTGGGCGCGCTGCTGCGCAAGCGGGTCGGGTTCGCCGTGCCCGTGGGCCAGCGGCTCTACGACACGCTGCCGATCGGCTCCGGCCGCGCCGAGGAGGAACGCCGATGAGCAAGCCGAGGATCGCTACCACCTCGCTGTGCGGCTGCTTCGGCTGCCACATGTCGCTGCTCGACATCGACGAGCGAATCCTGCAGCTCGCCGAGATCGTCGAGTTCGACCGCTCGCCCATCAACGACATCAAGAGGATCGAGGGCCGCTGCACGGTCGGCCTCATCGAGGGCGGCTGCGCGAACGCGGAGAACGTGGAGGTTCTGCGCCACTTCCGCGAGCACTGCGACCTGCTCGTCTCCGTGGGTGACTGCGCCACCACCGGCGGCATCCCGGCGCTGCGCAACATGGTGCCCCTCCTGGAGTGCCTGGAGGAGGCCTACCTGAAGGGGCCCTCCGTCCACAACCCGTCTGGGCGCATCCCGGACGACCCGGAGATTCCGCTGCTTCTCGACAAGGTGTACCCCGCCCACGAGGTGGTGAGGATCGATTACCACCTTCCGGGCTGTCCCCCCAGCGCGGACACGCTGTGGGAGGCCCTGAACGCGCTGCTTGCGGGCAAGCCGCTCGACCTGCCCTACCAGCTGCTCAAGTACCGACTGAGGACGACGACGATGCAACAAAGCGGCGGACAGCGGATCGTCATCGAGCCCGTGACCCGGGTCGAGGGCCACGGCAAGGTCACCATCCTCCTCGACGAGGCGGGGAAGGTCTCCCGCGCGCGGCTGCACATCGTGGAGTTCCGCGGGTTCGAGCGCTTCATCCAGGGCCGGCCCTACTGGGAACTGCCGGTGGCCGTCCAGCGCCTGTGCGGCATCTGCCCGGTCAGCCACCACCTGTGCGCGGCCAAGGCCGTCGACTGGATCGTGGGTGCGGAGAAACTCACCCCCACGGCCGAGAAGATGCGCCGGCTGATGCACTACGGGCAGATGTTCCAGTCCCACGCTCTGCACTTCTTCCACCTCGCCTCGCCCGACCTCCTGTTCGGCTTCGGCTCGGACGTCGCCAGCCGGCACGTGCTCGGGGTGGCCGCGAAGTACCCAGAGCTCGCCCGCCAGGGCATCCTGATGAGGAAGTACGGGCAGGAGATCATCAAGGCCACGGCCGGCAAGAAGGTCCACGGCACGGGCGCCATTCCCGGCGGCATCAACAAGAACCTCACCCTCGCGGAGCGGGACGAGCTGCGGCGCGACCTGCCGCAGATGGTCGAGTGGTCGAAGGCCACGGTGAAGATCGCCCGCGACTACACGCTCGCGCACATCGAGGAGCTCGGTAGCTTCGGCTCCTTCCCCTCGAACCATGTGTCGCTCGTGCGCGCGGACGGGGCCATGGACCTCTACGACGGCGGGCTCCGCGCCGTCGACGCCGAGGGCAAGGTCATCTTCGACCACGTGGACCCGCAGCGCTACCTCGACCACATCGGCGAGGAGGTCCGCCCCTGGTCGTACATGAAGTTCCCGTTCATCAAGGCCGTGGGGCCGGAGAACGGCTGGTACCGCGTCGGCCCACTCTCGCGCGTGAGCGCGTGCGACTTCATCGACACCCCTCTCGCCGAGGCCGAGCGCAAGGAGTTCATGGCCGTCTCCGGCGGGAAGCCGAGCGCGGTGACGATGGCGTACCACTGGGCCCGCATGATCGAGCTGCTGCACTCCGTCGAGAAGATCGACGAGCTGCTGCACGACCCCGACCTCCAGGGCACGGACCTGGTGGTGAAGGGCAGTCGCCGGGGCGAGGGCGTCGCCATCATCGAGGCCCCGCGGGGGACGCTCTTCCACCACTATCGAGTGGGCGAGGACGACCTCGTCACCATGGCCAACCTCATCGTCTCGACCACCAGCAACAACGAGCCGATGAACCGCGCGGTGGAGGGGGTGGCCCGGCAGTTCCTCGACGGCCAGACAATCACCGAGGGCCTGCTGAACCACGTGGAGGTGGCGATCCGCGCCTACGACCCGTGCCTGTCCTGCGCCACCCACGCCCTCGGCCAGATGCCGCTCGTCGTCGAGGTCTGCGACGTGGATGGCCGGCTCGTGGACCGGAGGGAGAAGGGATCGGGCGAGTGACGCCGCGCATTCTCGTCTACGGCTACGGCAACGCCGGCCGCCTCGACGACGGCCTGGGGCCGGCGCTGGCGGGTGCGCTGGAGGGCCACGACCTCGGGGACGGGGTCACGGTGGAGACCGGCTACCAGCTCCAGGTCGAGGACGCGGCGCTCGTCGCCGAGCACGCGGTGGTCCTCTTCGCGGACGCGGACGCGACCTGCGCGCCCCCGTTCCAGCTGCGGCGGCTCTCGCCGCGCCGGGAGGCTGCCTTCACGACGCACTCGTTGGCGCCCGAGGCCGTGCTGGCGCTGGCCCGCGACCACTTCGGCGGGCAGATGGTGGGTTTCGCGCTTGGGATTCGGGGCTACGAGTTCGACGACTACGGCGAGCGGCTGTCGGAGGCCGCGCAGGGCAACCTCGCCGCGGCGTCCGAGTTCGTCCTGCGGGCCCTGCGCGATGGCAGCCTCGCGGGCCATGCCGTCCGCGCCGAGCGGGGAGGAGATATCCATGTCCGAGCGTAAGCCGCTCATCCTGTATGTCGACGACGACGCGGACATCCGCGAGGTCGTGCGCATCATCCTCGAGTCCGCCGGCTACGAGATGGCGGAAGCAGCCACGGCCGAGGAGGGCGTCGAGGTCTACAAGAGCCGCCCGCCCGACCTGGTGATTGTCGACCTGATGATGGAGGAGGTCGACTCCGGCACCGCGTTCGTGAAGGAGCTGCGCCTGCTCGGGAACCAGGCCCCGATCTACATGCTGAGCTCCGTCGGCGACAGCATGGGCCTGTCCGCCGACTATACGACGCTCGGTCTCGCCGGGATCTTCCAGAAGCCGATCAGTCCCGCCACCCTGCTCGCCGTCGTGAAGGGCAGGCTCGGCCACTAGCGGCGACCCTGGCGGCGGGACCAATCATGCCATGGTCAGGGCCATGAGCGCCTTGCGCGCGTGCAGCAGGTTCTCCGCCTCCTTGAAGACCGCCGACTGTGGACCATCGATCACGCTGTTGGCCACCTCGAAGCCGCGGTCGCAGGGCAGGCAGTGCGTGTACCAGCCTTTGTTCGTCCAGGACATCGCTTCGTCGTCGATCGTCCAGTCCCGCGCCCCTTCGTAGATCTTCTCGGTGGCGGCGAAGTTGGGCTCGCTGCCGCAGGTGGGCGGCAGGTTCTTGATGCAACCCCAACTCTTCGAGTTGACGATATTTGCGCCGCCCAGGCCGTCACGGCGATCGTGGGTGATCCGGAAGTTCCCGCCGAAACGCTCGGCGTTCTCGCGGCACCGCCCCTCCACGCCGTCCTCGACGTCCAGCCCTTCCGGGTAGCAGAGCGTCACGTCCATCCCGAGCAGGGTGGCCAGCACGATCGAACTGTGGGTGACGGCCATCTGCCGCTTCACGCTCGGCGAGTAGGCGAAGCACATCGTGTACTTCACCCCCTTGAATCCGCCCATCAGCTCCTTGACCATCATCATGTCGGCCAGGGCCTGGGTCGGATGGAAGCGATCGTCACCCATGTTGAAGACCGGGATGTTCGCCCACTTGCAGAACTCCTGGCCGATCTGGTGCCCCTTGCCGTAGATCCAGTTGACCGCCTGTCCGAACACGCGCAACGCGATCCCGTGCCCGATCCCATTCAGCACCCTGGCCACGTCCGACACCCGCTCGGTGCCGTAGGCGACCTCGTCACCCTCGAGGGCGGGCGTATAGATCTTGCCCGGCTCCAGGTAGTGAGCGTGCCCGCCAAGCTGCGTCATGCCCGCCTCGAAACTGTTACGCGTCCGGAGGGACGGGTTGAACATGATCATGAACAGCGTCTTGTACTTGAGCAGGTCCGTCGGACGCCCCATGACGAAGTCGCGCTTCAGATCGAAGGCGACTTCGAGAAGCGTCTCGACCTCGTCGCGGCTCAGATCCATCTCGGTCATCAGATCGCGGCCGCGAAGCGTGTTCTTAGCCAGCATCATGTCCTCCTTGCGGGTTACGCCGATCTCACCATTTCGGTCCCTGACGCTCATGGCAGCCGGCCGTCACGCCGAGGCGTCCGCCAAGGCGTCGGCTGAGGCCGGCGGCGGTGGCGCGTGCGGGTACGGCTCCCGTGTCATGAGGATGCCGGCCGTCGCGATCCAGATGAGCCCTCCCATGAGGAGGAACACCGGCGTGAAGCTGCCGGCCTGATCCGAGATGGCTCCGACCAGCCAGAGCGACAGCGCCCCGGCGAACGCGCCGGCGCTCCCGACGAGGCCCGCCACGGCGGCCGCCTTGCGCGGACTCAGTTCCTGAACGAAGCACAGGTAGTTCGAGTTCCAGCCGGCCATGCCGAAGGCGGCGCCACACAACAGCAACAGCGCGATCGCTTCCCGCGTCGCGAAAGGCGTGAGCGCCAGGCACCCCGACATCAGGATCGCCGAACTCACCAGCACCAGGCGGCGCGAACCGACGACCGACCAGCCGCGGCGTCCCAGCCCGAGCACACCGAAGCCGCTGACGACATAGCCGAGATCGAGACCGAGGAACGGCACCATCACGACAGCGCCAAGCGCCATGCTGAACTCGAAACCACGGTCCTGCACCAGGAACGGCGGGATCCAGTTCATGAGGAAGTACAGGCACGTGTTCCCGAACAACGACGCGACGATGAGACCCCAGAAGCGCGGCAACCGGAAGACCTCTCTCCACGAGGCTGCCATCTTCGACTCGACCTCGAGGTCATGTCGCTCCAGTTGGTCGATGCGGTGGGGCCGGAACCACCACAGCCATGCGACCAGCCACACCACCGAGAACGCCCCGACGGCGACGAACCCCCCGCGCCAGCCCCACCGAAGCGACAGCCAGATGAGCAGCGGCCCGACGATGACCATGCCGAGGCTGCCCCCACCCATGTAGAGCGAGTTCGCGAGCGTGCGCTCCTTGGGTGCCAGGTACATCGAGATCAGGCGGGCCGTGATGGGCCAGTTGGCCGCCTCGCCGACGCCCAGCATCAGGCGGAAGCCGAAGAGCTGCGCGAACGACTGCGCGAGGCCGGTGAGTGCCGTGGCGACCGACCACCACGCCACGGCGATGGCGAAACTGATCCGGATCGACACTCGGTCGATGACCTCTCCGATCACGGCGACGCTGATGCCGTACGTGATGTAGAACGCGGAGAACAGCAACCCGAGCTGTTCATTGTCGAGCTGATAGTCCTTCTGAATCAGCGGCGCCACGATCGAGAGCGTCTGCCGGTTCATGTAGTTCAGAACCGTGGCGAAGAAGATGAAGAAGCAGATGAACCAGCGGTGGTGTTTCGACATGTGTCACATCCGGAGGCGTCGCGCCGGTTCGCTCCGCGGCTCGAATCCCGGGGCCGACCGCAGGCCCGCCGATCGACCTACGCGACGGTCGTGGCAACGCCGCCCGCCGACGGCGGCAGGGTGTAGGGCGGCTGCGTGAAGTCGACCGCGCGTCCCGTCCGCGACGACTCGTAGATCGCCATGTTCATGGCCAGCGACACGCGCGCGTGCTCGCCGGTCAGGATCGGGTCCCGACCCTCGTGGATCGCGTCGACCATATCTTGAAGCTGGATGCGGTGCCGGGTTTGCGGGTACGCCCACGGGTTGTCGATGTCGCCCAGGTCGATCTTCTTCTCGACCTCGATGCCGTCGTTGCACCCGTCCACGTTCCAGAAGAGGATCTGGTCGTACTGCGCGTTGGCGACGATCGTCCCCTTCTCGCCGTGGAGATGCAGGGTCGACTTCAACGCCGGCCTGATGGACGACGTGCTCTCGATGACGCCCATCGCGCCGTTCATGAACTGCACGATGGCGATCGCCGTGTCCTCCACCTCGATGTCGTGGACCTGCGTGGCCACTCGGCCAACGACCGACTTCACGGGGCCCATCACGTACTGCAGGAGATCGACGATGTGGATGGACTGGGTCATCAGGCAGCCGCCGCCCTCGAGCCTCTTGGTGCCGCGCCACTCGGCCGCGTTGTAGTACGCGGGCGTCCGGCTGGACTTGTCGAACGCGTCGGCCAGGAACACGCGGCCGAGCGCTCCCGACTCGACCGTGCGCTTCAGCAGCTTGGCGACCGACCCGAAACGCATCTGGAAGATGACTCCCAGCTTCGAGCCGCTGGCGCGACATGCCTGGATCATCCGGTCGGCCCGTTCGAGGTTGATGTCCAGCGGCTTCTCGACGAGGACGTGCTTGCCGGCCTGAGCCGCAGCCAGCGTGACGTCCATGTGTTCACCGGTCGGAAGGAGCACGTTGACGACATCGACGTTCTCGTCGTTGACCAGGTCCTGGTAGTCCGTGTACCAGCGCGTCACGCCGAAATCCCTGGCGAACTTCTGCACGCTCTCCTTGTTGCGCGAGCACACGGCCGCGATCTCTGCGTCCTTCACGTACGGGAACTCCCGGGCGTGTATCAGCCCGGCCATTCCCGTCCCGACGAACCCGAACCCGACTTTTCCGTTCTTCATGTGCTCCCTCCAGACATCGTCAAGAACTGACCCGCGCTGCCGGCGCGCGGCGCCCGGCCGGCTTGCGCACCTGACTGTCACGCGCCGTTGGCGCGCCCGGCATACCGGGTCTTCCCGCCCCGTTCCGGCGTCGGGGCAGGCCGTCACCGGTACTTGATGAGCAGGAGCTCCGTCTGCCGCGGAGACAGGTATTCCACTCCCCGTTCCGTGGCCAGCACCTGCTCGTGATCCCAGAAGTACATGTACTGGTCCTCATGTGTGCTGGAAGGCCACGGCATGTAGATGAAGTACTCCAGGACAAGGTGGTGGACGGGTGGAAGCGGGATGTCCCACATCCACGCCGGACCGTTCGAGCCGATCCGGGGACCGAAGTAGTTCTCGTACTTCCTCCTGCGCGCCCCTTTTCCCATGCCGTGGGCGTCGATGTTGAGGAAGGTCTTCTGAGGGGCGTAGCCCGCAGCATAGGCGGGGAAGTTGTTCTTCGGGGTGAACAGCTGCATCTGATCGTCCCGGATGATGAAGCCTTCCTTCTCGAATCTCGGCTTGTAGCGCTCGACGATCTCACGGGGGGTGAGCCCGGCCTTGATGGTCTCCGTCAGAATCCTGTCCACCTTCAGGTGTTCGTCCCACAGCTTCCTGACTTCCGGCGGCGGTTCGGTCTCCCCCTTACGGAGCACGTAGGCGTAGAGTCCCTGGCTCACGGCCCCGACGATGTCGCCTCCCTCGATGACGACGTTCTCATGACCAGCAGTCCGCCCCCGCTGTGACACCCCCGTGCCCCTTCGTCGGAAGAGGTCCACTCCCACGTCGCGATTCTTCGTGACGCCCGGCACGATCGTGGCGAAGGCCTTCCGTGCCCGTTCGTCTTCCTCCTGACGCATCTTCTTGAGCAGTTCGATCTCGGTCGGCACCTTCCTGATGATGTAGTCCATCATCACGCGTTCGGACGAGACCAGCCTGGCGGCGTATTTCTCGCCGAGTTCCCTGCTCAGCAGGACGTAGTCCGTGTGGGAAAGGCCGTCCTGGGCTCTCGTCTGGGTCGGATAGGGTCCGTATTCGAGCGCGTAGTTCAAGGCGATGCGTTTGGGATCGCGAGCTTCGACGAACTTCCTGAGCCCCTTGAACCGGAAGTCGGTACTCCGTCTCCGGCCCTCCCGGCGGCTGTTTCACGAGGACGGCCTCCTGGATGATGTCGTAGGCTCCACACTCCTCGACCGACCTGGTATTCCAGTCGACCCTCCACGTTTCTGAGGCATGCGAGTCTCCCCAGCGGCGCTCGAGAACCGCCCGCTCGATCCGGTCGACGCCACGGTCCGAGAAGACGAACACACCCGAGGTGCTCCCGAGGTCTTCCGCACCGAAGGGATCCGGGACGGTCTCCCTCATCACGTGGATCCACATGTCGACCCGGTTCTTCCGCATCGCCACCGGGAGAACGGTGTCGAAGAGCTCCCGACGAATCTGATTGTTCACGTCCTTCAGAGGGTCCTGTTCCGGAGCTCCAGGTCGGAGCCTCGCCGCAGGCGCCGAGGTCGGTGCCGGCTCGGTGGTTTCCGGACCGCCGGCCCAGAACGACAGCGGTAGGCAGAGGACCACGCAAAGAGCGACTCGAACAGACATGTGACGACCTCCTTGTCCGCTGACGAGCGCATGCTGTGGCTGCCCCTCGTGCCCATCATGCCGTGCATTCACACGTCGACGGCGTGCGATGGAGCAACGCGGGACCTGACCCGGAACGGCCCCGCGGCGGCCGGCGGCAGGGGCGGCTCACGGCGTGACCGGGGGCAGTTCTCCCGCCCGATTGACGATCGACATCAGCACATCCACGAGCCGGACCAGGTCCTCGACGTCGATCCACTCGTCGGCCCTGGAGAAGTTGCCGCCCTTCGATCCGATGCCCACGGACGGCATGCCCGCCGCGCGGATCGGGAAGCGGATGTCGCTCGTCATGTGCTTGGTGTACGACACGGGTGTGGTCCCGGTCACGGTCGCTATCGATTGCCGGACCAGGCGACACAGCGGAGCGTCCCACGCGACGCCGGCCGGGTTGGATCGCGTGCCCGGAGTGGTCAGCGACCACGTGAACTGTCCACGCGAAGACTCGAGCCGTCTCGCGGCCGGCCGCAGGGCGGCCTCGAGGCGCGCACGGATGTCCTCCGCGGTCCCCGTTTCGAACAGCACCCGCATGTCGGCCTGACACCGCGCCGGGACGGTGCCGGGGCGGTCGCCGGCCACGAGTCGGCCGACGTTGAAGGACACCTCGGCCGGCACCTGCGCCCTCATGGCCTCCACCAACTGCACGCAGGCCTGCAAGGCGTCGCCCCCTTCCGCGAACGGCGCGCTCTCCGGCGTTCCGGCCTCGCGCGGCTGACCTTGCCACCCGGCGACGGCCAGGGTCAGGTCCAGCACGCCGCGGCTGGAGTGCTTCACTTCGGCCAGGCCGTTACCCGTTTCCGCGGGGTGCACGTAGACCGCCGCACGCGGGCCCTTCAGACGCGCGAACACCGGCAGACTGCCTCGCGCGCCACCGCCCTTCCCATGGATGATCACGATTGTCGGCGCGGGGCGTCCGGCTTCGGCGAGGGCGAGGGCAGCGACGACGGCTGCCGCCACGCCGGCCTTCGAGTCGGCGGTTCCCAGCCCGTACATCCGCCCGTCGCGGATGACGGCCGTGGTCGGCGGGCTCGTCCATCCCGGTCCGGCCGCCTCGGTATCGATGTGCGCGAAGAGCACGACGGGGGAAACCAGACCGCGGGGCGGGGCGGCGACGAGGTTCACCGGTAGCTCGCGCCAGGGGGCCGGGTTCATGAACTCCGGGTGGCCTGCGAGGGTGCCGGGATCGTCGGTGGACAGCCGCACGTCGAATCCGGTCCGCTGAAGAAGGGCAGACACGAGGCGCTGCGCGTCGGCGGCCGACGAGCCGTACGGCGTGGAGAGGGCGACGAGGTCAGAGACGAGGCTGATCACGCGCTCGCGGTGGGATGCGCGCGTGTGGGCCACGACCTGAGCGGGCGAGGCAGGCCCGCCGCTCAGGCTCGATGGGCCGGACCCGCCATCGGCGCCCCCGAGGCTGAAGAAGACGAGCCCTGCGACCGCGACGGGCCGTATGTCGAACGCCATCAGATCCTCCCTCTGCTGCCGAGGTCATCGAATTGACGCCTGACATACTACATCGACCTGAGATGACGGGAGCGGCCTGTCAGCCGAAGCAACGCGAGGAGGGGTTCCAGCCGGAGCAACGCGGGGAGGGATGGCTCGCCACGAGCGAGCGCGGCGACTGTGCGCGCGCTGACAGGCGAGTCGAGTGGCGCGCCCGCCCCTTCGACTCGCACGCACAGCTTGTGCTCGCTCAGGGTCTTGGGCGATTGCTTGGGATGACGGGGAGTGGCGCGCCCGACAGGATTCGAACCTGTGGCCTTCGGCTCCGGAGGCTATCCGGAAAGGAAGCTCGTCCACAGCCGACCCCTGAATTACGGGGTCGGCTGTCACCTCGCGCGGCCGCCTGAGGCCTGCAAGATGCGCGTGTTCTGGAAAACCTTGCGAGTTCTTGCAAGTGGCATCTCATGTTACTGTAGGTCCGTGAGCCACAGTTTCCGAATCGAACTCGAACGCGAGGACGATGGTCGGTGGATCGCCGAGGTCCCGGACCTGGCCGGCGTGCTCTGCTACGGGGCCACCCGAGATCAAGCGATTGCCCACGTCCAGGCGCTCGCACTCCGAGTGCTTGCCGAACGTCTCGACCATTCCGAGGCGCCGGCCGAGTTCCTGAACGTCTCCTTCCTTGCCGCGTGAGCGCCTGGCCCTCCACGAAAGCTCGTCGCGTCTTCGCGGCCCTTCTTCGAATCGGGTGGACGCTGAAACGCCAGTCCGGTTCCCATCGAACCCTCGCACGAGCCGGCTGGCCCGATTGTGTGTTTGCCTTCCACGACGACGACGAACTGGGCCCCCGCATGCTCGTTCGTATTGCGAAGCGCACTGGCCTGCGTCCCGAAGATCTCTGAGTCCTTATTGGGGTCGGTGCCGACCAACCTGCGTGCGCTCACCCGCTCCTATCGATCTGCTATGACGGCCCGCGGGCCGAGATTCCTGCCGACTGGCAAGGCGAGTGGCGAAGGAGTTGAGCGCCGTGACCGACAGCCGGGTCGGGGCGGTGATCTCGATCCCGTTCGCGCGACCGTTGCGCGCGAAGTCTATCACGATGCCCGGTTCGATGCGGCGGGTCCTGCAGATCTGTTAGCTCTCGCGTAGTACTACAATCCCTCTGACCGTTTCTCTCGGAGTGAGCCGCTGAGGAATCGGCGGATCGCAGGGCACAGTCTGCGCAGCCGCCGAGGGGCGAGCTGTGATCAGAACCTCCTCCGCCGTCGGGATGGGCAGCGACGCGGAAGGGAGCCCGTGCCCGTCGCGGCGGCAACCGTGGCGTGCGCAGGCCGGTGCAGCTGCGTCACGAGACTTCGCTGATCAGCGAGGCCTATCTTGCCGAACACGCCTGGGTGAAGGCAAGCCTCGCCGCCCATCGGCGGTCAAGGAGGATCGATGCCGCCGACTGATTTCGCCACCCACACCGATGACGTGGCGCTCTTCCGCTACGGCCTCATCGCAGACCTGCGCGACGCGCGCCCCGGCGACCGCTCGCTCCACGTCCGGCTCGAGGAGAAGGCCGACCGGGAGTACGACATTCCTCGCTCCACGTGTCTGCGCGTCGCCGCCGGAACGCTCCGCGAGTCGCTCTATGCCCATCGCCGCGTCGGCTTCGACCCACTCAAGCCCCGGCCCCGTCAGGGTGTCGGCCGGGCGCGAGCGCTGCCGCCGCCCCTGTCATCGCTCCCACTGATGCTTCAAGGGCCGTCCCGGCGCCGGTTCGTTGGTTCTCTGTCACTGTTTCGGATCCCACCGAGCGAAGAACCGCTCGACGGTCCTCCTTTCGTTGGCTGTGAACCTCAGCGGCACGGATCCGGCACCGGACGAGCACCCGTAGCACATGAAGTCCAGGTCGTTGGCTGAAAGCTCCTGCTTCGCCAACATCTTGCGCATGCGCTCCCAGGTTGCTGACGCTTCCTCCGAACCGAGCGGCGTCAACTTCAGGCGGTCCGGCGCGAGGATCCGACTCCAGAGATCGAAGGTCCGAGTCGGCTTGTAGCCATGCGCGAAGATGAAGATGCCCCGGATGCCCCACCCGCGGCCAGCGGCGGCGATGCCGGGCGGCACTTCCAAGCCGCCGCCGCCCTTCTCCACGGGGTGAAAGCCATCACCTGCCCGATAGACGAATGGATACGCCAGGAACCTCTCGGACGAACCCAAACTCGGGCCGTGACCGCCAAGCGTTCCAACGCCGGTTGAAAGGTCATATTCAGGGATGATGAGGCTCTCCTGAATCAGTCGGCCCGTCGTTGCATCCGTGACTGGCAGAGGCGCAGTGGACACGGGTTCGGCCCCAACTCCCCGAAACGATCTACACGCAGATGTTCCGACCACGACGGTGAGCGCAACGAGAGCGATTCGGCTGCTCGCTGTTCGCATGGCTGACCTCTCAGTCAACAAGCTGATGTCGGATGTCCGCAGAGACGGCCGAAACCGGACCTCCCCGGCGGAACAAGGCAACAGGAATCTCGCTTGAAGAGCAGCGGAAGGGCCACGTTGTCGGCCCCAGCGTGAGAAACCAGGTACTTGTACGTCGCGTCGGCCATCAGCATCGCCTTATTCACGTCTCGCCATGTGTCGTCCGGTCTGTGCGCCGCGCTGGCGTGGTTCGTCTTGAAGCCAGCATGGCTGAAGGAATCCTGAAGCACGTGGAGGTTCTGGCCCAACCCAACGTCGTCCAAGCCCTCCCAATCGAGGATGTTCGCGACGTCAATCATGCGACCGACGCTCGGAACATGCCAGTCCTGAAGCTCTTTCACACTGCGAGG
The DNA here is from genome assembly GCA_963698725.1 of uncultured Acidobacteriota bacterium. Lineage (GTDB taxonomy): Bacteria > Acidobacteriota > Vicinamibacteria > Vicinamibacterales > Fen-181 > FEN-299. The sequence goes on along the minus strand of CAVORY010000014.1, from coordinate 63,887 downwards.
GGTCATCGGATTGTGTTCGATATCAACTCCGCCGTTCGCGTCAGCGACTCTCTTTGCTCGAGACTCGCTGTACCCGGCAGCGACCGAAAGGGCGTAGGTCATCCACCAGTGGACGTCCATGTTGTACCTTCCGTCCGGATCGACGTATCGGAGTGGGTTGCTGGCTGCGTAGCAGTACCGGTTCCAACCTTGCGGCTCCAAGAGGTTCTTGTTGACCGCCGTTACCGGATCGACCGTCGTGAACCGCCCGACGCCCGCCCGGTAGTACCGCGCGCCGAAGTCGGTCAGCACGAAGAACCGGTACCGCGCTGGCGCGGTCAGCGTGATCGTCCGCGTGTACCGCGCCGAGAAGTCGTTCGGCGGCAAGCCGGCGGGACTGCCGAACCCCAGTCGTGCTCGATGAACACGGCGATCTTCTCGGGCGTGCTTGCCGGCCCCGAGTGCTCGCTCGTCGCGCAGGCGCCTCGCACCACCCGCTCGAAAGAGCCGTGCTTCTGTCGCCCATGGGCACCGCCGCCCCGGCAGCGGTAGGGCACTGTCGCGGCAGGCACACCGCTCAACCCTGCAGAACCAGAACACGCGCCTGCCGCTTGGTGGCGCTGAAGGCTTGCACGGGCGCGACCGAATAACCATGTCTCACGTGAAGCAACCCCGCCCGGCGTGGCCATCCTGGTCAGCGCAAGTAGTCGCTCAATGCCCCCGCCTTCCATTGTCGAACGGTCATTCTCGCGGTCAGCGAAACGAGACCGAGATCGCCACCAGCGATCGCGCCAAGTTCACCCAACGCCGCCGCCTCGTTGATCGGAAGCAGCAGGGAAGCAGCAGTAATCCGCACTTCCGGGTCGCTGCTAGAGGCGATTACGCGCCCGAGCAATGCCTCGCCCTTGTCTGGGAGTGCGCGGATCTCATCCTTCAAGCGATAGAGCCTGTCATAGTACCGGTTGGCTGCCTTTGAGTCGTTCTCCGCGAGTGCGCGTGATCTTCGTTCTGCCAACCGGGCGAATTCTCTTTCGAGCGTACTCTGGTCGCGCTTCACTGTAGGTCCTTCAGCGCGTTCTCAAGCGCCTCGACGCCGTATCTGAACTGCTCTTCCCACGACTTCCCTTTGAGCCATCCGCGGACCGTCTTCCCGTTGGTCCAGAAGAACTTACTTGAATAGTGAGCGTTGAGTTTCTGATTGACTTCCCTCGTAATGGCCACGACATTGCCAGCGCTGTTGATCGTGCGGGCGCCGAACTCATCGACCTTTGACTGTTCCGCAATATGGTGCCACACGAGCCCCTCTCCGGCGGCGCCCCAGTTTCGCTTCAACGCACGGAACGAGTCGAACGCGGCATCAAGCCCGTCCGTCACGCCACCGCCAGGCGATCCCGGGAGCTCGGTGCCCGTGATCAGTTCGCCGATCCCCTGGATGACCTCCTGACCCGCCGGCGAGTTGACGAACCTCGTGGCAGCGGTCCAGAGCGACTGCGCCCTCGAGACCGCCGCAGTTGTCACGCGCTGGCCCTGGGGTGTGGCGAGCCAGCGGGCCCCGGCCGCAGCGGCCATGACGACCGGGACAGGGAAGTTGCCATCCGGATCCGCAAAGCGCCGCGGGTTGTTGTTGGCGTAGATGTACCGATTCCATCGCTGAGGATCGACCAGGTTCTCGTCGGAGGTGACCAGAGGATCAATCGTGGTGAACCGACCTCGTGATACTCCCAGAGTACCTCGCCTCGAAGTAGTCCAGCCCCGTCTCGTGGTCCCGTTCCTTCCCCGTGAACAGCCGTTTCTCCTGCGGCAGGCTGGGCGGGGCCACCTCCTCGCCGAACGGCATGTAGTCGCGGCGTGCCACGACTTGCCACTGCCCGTTGACCTGCTTCGTCACCGCGCGGACCGAGCCCAGCACGTCGGTGTGGTAGTACTCGACCTGCTGCGTCGGAATCTGCGCCAGCGCCGTCGCGGGCACGAGCAGCGTCGCGGTCAGCAGCAGGGCGGTGGCGGGCAGGTGGGCGCGCGCTCGCCGCGCCGCCGCACCGATCACCGCGAGGAGGAACACCAGCACCGCCCCGGCGCCTCCCGACCCGCCCGGCCGCCACGCGCCGGCGCCCAGGCCTGTGGTGGCGCCCGCCGCGGCCGCTCGCGCCGCCGGCTCTGCCGCCAGCGACACCGCCCACCGCGTCGTCCCGTCCGGCCCGACGATGGCCATCGTGTGGTTCGCGATCTCCAGGCGCGCCCCGTCGTACCCCGCCGTGCCCGAGTTCCACACCGGGATCCAGTCCGCATTGTAGACGACCAGGTTGCCGTCGCCCTGCATGATCGTCGCGCCCACGCTCGTCCCGTTCGTCTGCGACGACCACGCACACGACTCGTCCGCCAGCCGGACCACCACCAGGTTCCCGTCCCCCTGATACTGCAGCCGATACGCGCCGTCCAGCGACACTCGCGTCTGGTTCTCCCAGAGTGCCTCGCCCGAGGCCAGCACCACCGGCGTCAGCAGCACCCAGGTCAGCCGCGCCGTCGCCCCGCCCGTCTGCTCGAAGTACCTGGTACCGCAGCACGTGCTCCCCGGCGCCGAGATCCACCTCCGCCGTGTGCGCCGTCGGCCCCTGCGGCCACCAGGCGTCGATCGTCACCTGCCCGTCCACCCAGAGCCGGCTGCCGTCGTCGGTCGTCACGGTGAACCGATACCGCCCGGCCGCCAGCGTGACGGTCCGCGTGAACCGCGCCGAGAAGTGATCCGTCAGCCCCGCCGGCCCGCCATCGCCCCAACTGTGATCGACGAACCCCGTCCCCTCGTCCACGACGGCCGCCGGCGCGCCGCTCAGCTCCCGGTTCGCAAAGTACTCCGCCTTCCAGTGACCCGGCGGTACCAGCGGGATCGTCACCGTGAAACGTCACCACGTTCCGACGTCCGCCTCGACGCTGCCCCCACCGCCTTCACCTGCCAGGAGTACATGCCCGACGCCAGGCCGACACACGGCCTGCGTCGGCACGGCGGCGCGGCCGGACCTCGCGCCGCACGCGCCGCTGCGGGGTGTCGTGCGTCACCCTGTGGGTGGCCCCGTCGCCTGACGTGCAGCCGGCCAACGCGCGCGACGGGTGGGAGACGATGCTGGACCCGCCCTCCCCGATCCCCCATGGCCCCGCCGGCAATGACCGAGGTGGTTCAGATCGTCTTGCTACTTCGCATGTTCCGGGCACGGGGTCCGTGGCTCGACCTTGCGGCAGTCGCTCGTTCCGTATACGCACACCGTGTAGGTCGTCGACGCCCCCGTCGTCGCGGTGTGTACCGTCACAGAGTATCGCCCAGCCGGTTCGATTGTCCATCGACGGATACCATCCCGGACCGCCTTCACCTGCATGTACGGGGCCGCCGACTCAATCTGCGCGGGGTTGAGCTCTTTCAACATCACCAACCGCCCGCTCGTGTTGGTCCTGACCTCGTATTTCAGGCTTGCGTCGAACGCTGCCATCGCTCCTTTGGAGGTTAGCAGAACAATGCAGGCTTGAACGTCCGCCGACACCGCGAAGGAAGGGCCCTGGGAGGTGGCGCAAACACCCGCCAGCGACCACACTAGAGCCCATGCGGCGAAGACCGCCATGACGCCTCTCCTCATGATCATCCCTCCCGCCGTTCGGTGGCGTCCTATGTGCTAGATACGCGGCACCCACAGCTTCTCGACCACTCGGTAAATGAAATCGTTGACGGCCCCTTTCACGGGTGGCAATTCGTGCTGCCACTTGAGGCCGCTGATGAACAGGAACGCATGTCCCAGTAACTCGTGCCTCAGTGCTTCTGACAACTGGAGGATGGACATGTCGGCAGGTAGGTACACTCGACTGTCGACACCTCCCGACCTCAGACGGCCTTCGGTGTTGGGATTGTCGCCCGGCCGCGCTGGGACAAAGACCCCTTGCCAAGAGTCTTTGGATAGCGGAATCTGTTGCGTGGCACCGGCTGCGTCGACCAGGCTGGCTGTGTCGGTGACATCGACTCTTACGACCTCGGTGCTATTCGCTAGCAATCGCAGCGCATTGAATGCCGGACTATCGCAGTCTGCCTGATTCAAAGCAGCGCTATCGATGAAACCGTCGTCTGTCAGACGGACAGCGTTCCGGACGTCGGCTGGGACGAGAGAAGCCACACTCGCCAGCAGCGAGGAGCTTCCGAGTCGAATTCGTCGTCCATCCGGGTCTCTGAACCGTAGGGGGCTGTTCCTGACGTACACGTACCGAATCCAACGCTGCGGATCGACGAGGTTCTCCTCGATCACCATCGCGGGATCGACCGTCGTGAACCGCCCAAGCCCGGCCATCAGGTGCCTTGCCTCGAAGTAGTCCAGCCCCGTCTCGTTGTCCCGTTCTTTGCCGGTGAAGAGGCGTTTGCCCTGCGGCGGGGTCGGCGGCGCGACCTCCTCGCCGAACGGCATGTAGTCGTGCCGCGCGACGACTTGCCAGGTGCCGTTGACCTGCTTCGTCACGGCGCGCACCGAGCCCAGTGCATCCGTGTGGTAGTACTCGACCTGCTGCGTCGGAATCTGCGCCAGCGCCGTCGCGGGCACGAGCAGCATCGCCGTCAGCAGGAGGGCGGTGGCGCGAAGATGCGCGACCATTGGATGGCCGGCTTGCGGCTTGCGACTGGCGGCCGGCGGCCCGACCATGCCCCACAGCCGCCTCACGGCCCTCGCCCCCAGACCGAACAGCGCGACGACCAATAGCAGGAACCCAGCCGACCCAGGCGCGGCACCTGTCGAAGTTGGCGGCACGGCGCCCGGCGCGATGCCCGCGGCCGAGGGTCGCGGTGCCGGCGCCGCCGCCAGGGACACCGCCCACCGCGTCGTCCCGTCCGGCCCGACGATGGCCATCGTGTGGTTCGCGATCTCCAGGCGCGCCCCGTCGTACCCCGCTGTGCCCGAGTTCCACACCGGGATCCAGTCCGCATTGTAGACGACCAGGTTGCCGTCGCCCTGCATGATCGTCGCGCCCACGCTCGTCCCGTTCGTCTGCGACGACCACGCACACGACTCGTCCGCCAGCCGGACCACCACCAGGTTCCCGTCCCCCTGATACTGCAGCCGATACGCGCCGTCCAGCGACACTCGCGTCTGGTTCTCCCAGAGTGCCTCGCCCGAGGCCAGCACCACCGGCGTCAGCAGCGCCCACGTCAGCCGCGCCGTCGCCCCGCCCGTCTGCTCGAAGTACTCATACCGCAGCACGTGCTCCCCGGCGCCGAGATCCACCTCCGCCGTGTGCCCCGTCGGCCCCTGCGGCCACCAGGCGTCGATCGTCAGCTGCCCGTCCACCCACAGCCGGCTGCCGTCGTCGGTCGTCACGGTGAACCGATACCGGCCGGCCGGCAGCGTCACCGTCCGCGTGAACCGCGCCGAGAAGTGATCCGCCAGGCCGGCGGGTCCGCCATCGCCCCAACTGTGATCGACGAACCCCGTCCCCTCGTCCACCACGGCGACCGGCGTGCCGCTCAGATCCTGGTTGCCGAAGTACTCGGCCTTCCAGTGATCCGGCGGCACGAGCGGCGTCGTCACGGTGAAGCTCCACCACGTGCCCCCGTCTGCCAGCACCCCGGTGACACCGGTCTTCACCTGCCAATAATAGGTCCCCGGGGCGAGGTTCTCCAGCCCGGTCGTCGCCGTCGATGCCGGCCACCACAGGGTGTCGCAGGCGTTGTTGTGGACGGTGTCCCAGCAGACCCAGTAGCCGTCCTGGCCGTACGCCGACCACGTCAGCGTCAGGTTGTTGCCGAGCCCGGTCGTGCCGGTCGCCGGCGCCTGTTTCCCAAACGACGGCGCCGCCACCATCGTGAGCGCGCGCCACGCCCCGTCGTCCGCCTCCACGCCCCCGCCCACGGTCTTCACCTGCCACCAGTACGTCCCCGGCGCGACGGCCGTCACGGTCAACGTCAGCGCGCCACCGACGTCCACCCACGTGGCGTTGCACGTGGCGTTGTTGGTCGTATCCCAGCACACCCTGTCGTATGAACCAAAATCTTTGCCGGGAATTGACGAGAAATAGGTGACCGAATTCGCGCTCCCGTGACGTCGCAACTGCGACGAACAGGAGGCGCGATGAGTGAAGATCCTCGTCCGGCCGAAAGCCCGCCCTGGAATCCGGATCGCCGCACGACGACTCCGCAGGAGCGCCTGCTCCTGCTCGACCTCTGGCAGCGGTCGGGTCTCACGGGCCAGGTGTTCGGCGCGTTGGTTGGGGTGTCGAAGGCCACGCTCTTCGGCTGGAAAGATCGCTTGAAACGTGGAGGCCCGGCGGCCTTGCAGGATCACGCGCGTGGCGCGGGTTGGCGGTCGCCGCAAGTTGGTCATGCGAACAGCGTGGCTCGACGCTTACCTGGAGGCGTCTGCGGACAATACGCCGCGGGAAATCGTCCGGCTGCTCAAGGCGGCTTGATGTCGGCGAGGCGTGCAAGACAGGAGCGTGTGCGATGAAACAACAAGGCCGGCGTCGTCTGCGTGACGGACGTGATGTGCCAGTGCACGACAACGACGGACTGCGGAAGATCTGCGGGTGCCCGCGGCGAGCATGGGCGAAGTGCGGACACCCCTGGCATTTCGCCTTTTCCTGGAAGGGACGGGCCTACCGGTTCAGCCTGGATCGGCACACCGGTCGGCGCATCGAAGGCAAGACCGAGGCGGCCGCCGTGGCCGACCAGCTGCGCGGACAAATCCGCGGCGGCACCTTCGGAGCGCCGGACGCCCCCACCCCCAAGCCGGCGGCAGCTTCGAACGCCGGCAGCCTCTCGTTCGAGAAGTTCGCGGAGATCTTCATCGAGCGCTACACCAAGGTCCGAGGGAAGATCTCCTGGGAAGATGACGTCGCGATGTTGCGGCGCATCATGGCGTTTCCGGTGACGTGGCCAGGGGCCCGCCGATTGGGCGAGAAGCCCCTGTCGGCAGTCACGGAGGACGACATCGAGAGCGTCATCCGTCAGGTGTCGGCGACAAGAAGCGCGACGACCGTCAACCATTACGTCCAGATGGTCCGCGCCCTCTGTCGCTGGGCCGTCAAGCGCGGGTACCGAGAGCAGCCGTTCCTTCCCACAGAGTCTGACGTCATCCGGCGGAGGAAGGTGGCTCGGAGGAATCGCCGCCTGGAGCCCGGGGAGGAAGAGCAGCTGCTGTTGTTCGCTGGTCCGCACCTTCAGCGGCTGATCATCGCCGCGCTCGACACCTGCTGTCGGCAGGGGGAGTTGCTGTCGCTGCAGTGGCGGGACGTGTCAACGGCGCGGCGTGAGATTGTCCTGCGGGCCCAGAAGACGAAGACCGCCACGGACCGGATTATCCCGATCTCAGATCGCCTCCGTGCCGTCCTCGAGCACGTGCGACTCGATCCGAATGACGAACCCCACGTTCCGACGGCGTTCGTCTTCGGCGACGAACTCGGTGGCCGCATCAAGTGCGTGCGACGAGCCTGGCAGACAGCCGTCCTGAAAGCTCACGACCATCAACCTATCTGGCAGTGGACCAAGGGCCGCACCAAGAAGGGCGTGGGCAAGTTGAGCAAGACGTCTCTGGCCCAATACCACGCCATCGATCTGCACTTCCACGATCTGAGGCACGAAGGTGGGTCGAGGCTCCTCGAAGCGGGTTGGCCGCTGCACGAGGTGCAGCAGATGCTGGGGCACACGAGTCTCGAACAGACCAGCACCTATCTCAACGCCACGTTGCGCGGCATGCACCGATCCATGCGAGCATTCGATCGTGCCCGCAGCGAAATGCAGCCGACCGAGCCCTCACGTGAAGACGCGCGGAACGAATCGGGCGAACCTTGCAAGAACCTTGCAAGCGAACCCGAGATTGCGCATCGGCCACCTTGCAACGACGCGCCGGCTTCAGCTGATAAGTCTTTGATTCACTGAGGGAAGGAGTGGCGCGCCCGACAGGATTCGAACCTGTGGCCTTCGGCTCCGGAGGCCGACGCTCTATCCAGCTGAGCTACGGGCGCGCGCCGGAGAACCCTCAGTCTACCACAGCCGGACAGCCCGCCGTCTCCACGCTCCCCGCGTCGGTGTCTAACTGGCAGGGGCGGGCCGCGGCGGCCAGGCGGTGGTTTCCCGGTGTCGACGGTCCCCCGAAGCGGAGGCTGCAATGGCCACGACGCGTCGGTTGCCGCTGATCACCCTGGGATGGCAGACCTGGTCGGTCCTCGCCGTCGTGCTGGCGTGTGTGCTCCTGGTGGTCGCGTATCTCATGCTCGGCTGAGCATGCTCGCACGAGAGCTGGAGCGGTGCGCCCGGCTGCCCGAGGCACGCAACAGGCGCACGCTCCCGACAACGCCACAGGTTCCTGCCGCCGATGGCAACGGCCCCTTGTGGCAACAGCCTCTATCCGCGGACCGTTGCGGCTCCTGTCACGTCGGCCGGGCGGCCGACCTCGGGGCGCTGCACCCTACTTGAAGGCCGCGATGGCCTCGTCGAGCGTGTCGTAGCTGTCGAACACCGTGACGAGCTTCGTCATCACGAGGAGGTTCTTGATGCGCGCCGTGGCGCCGACCAGCTTGACCTCGCCGCCCTTCCCCTTGGCCGTCGTGTAGCAGGCCACGGTCTCGCCGAGGCCTGAACTGTCGATGAACGGCACGCCCGACAGGTTCAGCACCAGCTTCTTGTGGCCTTCGGCAACCAGCGCGGTTACCTTCTCCTTCAGCCGGCCGTCGCTGTCCGTCGATGTGATCTTCCCGGCCAGATCCAGGACCGTCACGTCACCGACCTGCCGCTGCACGATTTCCATGGCACGTGCTCCTCTCGAGATAATGGAACCGGCGCGAACCGGAGAGAGTGCGCCCGACAGGACTCGAACCTGTGACCTGCGGCTTCGAAGGCCGACGCTCTATCCAACTGAGCTACGGGCGCACGCAGTCAGCATCATAGCACCGGGGCTCCATCCTGCGATCTTGCGAAGTGGCGATCTCGCGAAGTGGCGATCTCGCGAAGTGGCCGTGGCTGAACCCGGAGGCCTACCCGCCGTTTGGAACCCTGCCACTCCCCCCTGCGTATTCCCTAGCAGGAAACCCCTGTGCTCGGGGTGCTCCCACGCCCCGCTGAACCCGATTGAGGACTCCGCATATGGTCAGGGCCAAGAAACGGAAGCTGCTGTTCGGGCTCGTGGCGGTCGTGACGCTCGGAATCCTCGGCGTCTGGGGATTCTCTGTGCTCGCGCGACCCGAAACCACCGTGGACCCGAGTCGCCTCGCGACGGTCGAGCGCGGCGACCTGGCGCGCTCGGTCGTCGCCACCGGACGAATCGAGCCGATCACGAAGGTCGAGGTCAAGTCGAAGGCGAACGGCATCATCAAGGAACTGAAGGTCCAGGTGGGCGATCGCGTGGCGCCCGGCCAGGTCCTGGCCGAACTGGACCGGGACAACCTCGCGGCGCGTCTGCGCGAGTCGAAGGCCGCGCTGAGCGGCGCCGACGCCAATCTCAAGGCCGCCGTGGCCGAACTGGCGAAGAACAGGGTCGAGGCCGAGGGCCCCGACGTCGCCTTCGCGCGCCGCAACGTCGACCGCGCCGAACAGCTCTCGCGCGACAAGCTCATCTCGCAGCAGAACATGGACGATGCGAGAAGCGCGCTCGAGCAGGCGGTCAACCGCCAGGCGATCGCCCGGTCGCAGCTGGGCGTCACCGAGGCCCGCGTCGCGCAGGCCCGCGCCGCCGTCGCGCAGGCGCAGGCGGCGGTCGACCGGTCGGAGGAGGAACTCACCAACGCCACGATCCGATCGCCGATCGACGGCGTCGTCCTGTCGCGCGACGTCGAGATTGGCAGCCCCGTGTCGTCCATCCTGAACCTCGGGTCGTCGGCCACGCTCGTGATGGTGCTCGGCGACATCAGCCAGGTCTACGTGAAGGGCAAGGTGGACGAGGCGGACATCGGACTCGTGCGGATGGGGCAGCCGGCCCGCATCCGGGTCGAGACGTTCAAGGACCGCCAGTTCGAGGGGCGGGTCACGCAGATCGCGCCGATGGGCGTCGAGCGCGACAACGTCGTGAACTTCGAGGTGCGGGTGTCGATCGACAACTCGTCGGGCGACCTGCGCGCGAACATGACGTCGAACGCCGAGATTGTCCTCGAGGAGCACAAGGGCACGCTCGTCATTCCCGAGCGCGCGGTCATCTACGACGCGTCCCGAAAGACGTTCACCGAGCGCGTACAGCCGGCGAGCAAGACCGGCCGCGAGCGCGTGCCGATCTCGGTCGGCATCAGCAACGGCACCCGCACCGAGGTCACCAAGGGCCTGGCAGCCGGCGACCGGGTCGTTCTCCAGTAGGGCGAGGCTTCAGCCTTGCCGGGATCGACGAACGCCAATGGAACTCCTGCGCCTCACCTGGTCGAACCTGGCAGCCAACAAGCTGCGCAGCTTCCTCACGATGTTCGGGATCATGTGGGGCGTGATCTCGATCGTCCTGCTGTCGGCGGTCGGCGAGGGATTCCAGCGCGGCAACCAGTACGTTCTCGAGGAACTCGGCAAGAACATCGTCATCATCCGGAACGGGCGGACCGCGATGCAGGCCGGCGGGGCGCGGGCCGGGCGGCTGATCCAGCTTGACATCGAGGACGTCCGGCTGCTCAAGGAGCAGTCGAAGCTGCTCGCCGAGGTCTCGCCCGAGCTGATCCGGGGCGGCATCCGCGCGAAGAGCGCGTTCAACTCCAGCTCGCTGCAGTTGAGCGGCGTGTGGCCCGTCTACCAGTCGATGCGCACGATCGAAGTCGATCGCGGGCGCTTGATCTCGGACGCCGACTGCCGGGAGGCCCGGCGCGTCGTCGTCATCGGCACCGAGGCCAGCCGCCAGTTGTTCGCCGAGCGCGACCCCGCCGGGTCCGCGATTTCCCTGAACGGGTTGCCCTACACCGTGATCGGGCGCGTGCGGAAGAAGGACCAGGACTCCAACTACACGGGCGCCGACAACGAGCGTCTGTTCATTCCGTACGAGACGGCGCGGAAGGACTTCCCGATTCCCGGCACCCAGTACACGGCCGACTCGGTCTCGACTATCATCGCCGCGCCGCGCCCCGAGGTGGCGAGGCAGCTCGAGGCGTGGCTCGAGATCGAGGGGATCGGCGGCTTCCTCGATCTCGAAGCGTCCGGTCCCGTGGAGATGGACGTCAAGACCGCGCTGGCGCCGCGGCACGGCTTCGACCCGCGCGACCCGGAAGCGCTGTCGATGTGGAACACGGCGATCCAGGCGGTGATGTTCGCCAAGATGATCGGCGCGATGCACACGTTCTTCGTGTGGGTGAGCTTGGTGACGCTGGCGCTCGGCGGGATCGGCGTGATGAACATCATGCTGGTGGCGGTCAGGGAGCGGACGCGGGAGATCGGCGTCCGCAAGGCGGTCGGCGCCACGTCGCGCGCCATCCAGTGGCAGTTCCTGAGCGAGGGGCTCGCGCTCACGCTGACGAGCGGTGCGATCGGGTTCCTCGTCGGCGTCGGGTTGTGCGCGCTCGTGAACCTGGCGCCGATGCCCGAGCGGTTCTCGGGGATGATCACGACGTGGCAGACGACGACGATGTCGATTGTGGTGCTGACCTTCATCGGGGTCGCTGCCTCGATCTACCCGGCGCGCCGCGCGGCGTCGCTTCCGCCGATCGAGGCCCTGCGGTACGAGATGTGACTCCATGCTCCTGAAAGAAGTCATCCTCCAGGCGGCTGCCGCGATTCGGGACCATCGGTTCCGGGCCGGTCTCACGATGCTCGGCATCGCCTGGGGCATCGTCACCGTCGTCATCCTGATGGCGTACGGGCAGGGGTTTCGCGGCGCGCTGGTCGTCGGGTTCCGGAACGCGGTGTCCGACGGCACGGCGCGTCTTTCCGGTGGGCAGACCAGCTCGCAGGTCGGCGGCGAGCGGGCCGGGCGGAGGATCTTCCTGAAGGAGGAGCACGTCGAGGCGATTCGGCAGCTGGGGACGGTGAAGTACGCCAGTCCGGAGTACCTCCAGTCGCTTCCTCTCGTCTACGGCACGCGGTCGACGACGGCGGGCGTCAGGGGAGTGGCGCCCGAGTACGCGCTGATGCGCTCCGAGAAGGCCGGCGACGGGCGGTTCCTGAGCGACGAGGACTGCGAGAAGCGACGGCGCGTGGCGTTCATCGGGTCTGACGTTGCGAAGAGGCTCTTCAGCAACATCCCGCCGGTCGGCCAGACCGTGCGCATTGCCGGCCGGACGTTCGAGGTGATCGGCGTCCTCCAGCAGAAGGCGCAGCTGTCGTCGTACTTCTACCCGGACTCGATGTCGGTCTTCATCCCGCACACGACGATGAAGTCGATGTTCGGCTTCGAATACTGCAACTACATCGTCTACCAGGCGATGCTGCCGTCGGCGCAGGAGGTGGCGCTGCGGCAGGTGCGCGAGACGCTGGCGGCGCGGCTCCGGTTCGACCCGGACGACGAGCGGGCGGTGCGCGCGGGCACGAGCGCCGAGATCATGTCGACAGTGGACGGCATGGCGAACGGGTTGATGGTCGTGCTGGTGTTCATCGGGTCGCTCACGCTGATGATCGGCGGCGTGGGCGTGATGAACATCATGCTGGTGTCGGTGCAGGAGCGGACGCGGGAGATCGGCGTCCGCAAGGCGATCGGCGCGCGCCGCCGGCACATCCTGGTGCAGTTCCTGCTCGAAGGCGTGGCGATCACGTTCGCCGGCGGCCTGGTCGGCGTCGCGATGTCGTTCGCGATCGCGAAGACGATCGGCGTCCTGCCGTTCATCGCCAGCCTGATCGGCGACACGTCGCGGTCCACCGACATCCACCTGGTTCTCTCGCCCGCCATTCTCGCCACTGCGGCGACCGTCCTGTCGGTGACCGGCCTCATCAGCGGCTTCTGGCCCGCCTGGCGCGCCTCGCGACTCGATCCGATCGAGGCGCTCAGGTACGAGTAGGCTCACGGCTCAAGGCTCAGGGCGCAGGGCGCAGGGCACCTCCCACCTACTTCGCAAGATCGCACGATCGCAAGATCGCAACATCGAAAGGTGGCACCATCGCGCTGACCCGACTGTCCCTTACCGTGTCTGCGCCCCGAGGCGGGATGCGACGTGACCGCCGAGGCGGTTCGCGGCGGCGAGCGCGCGGGCGAGGTCGCGGTGGGTGAGATACTCGACGAGGAACGCCGCGTCGAAGGCGTCGCCGGCGCCCGTCGTGTCGGCAACGACGATCGGCTCGGCGGCGGCCGACACCGAGCCGCCGGCGTGCAGCGCGGTGGCGCCCTGGCCGCCCTGTTTGATCACAGCCACCGCGGCGCGGGCGAGCAGCCCGTCGAGGGGGCCGTCGGGCACCAGCGCTCGCGCTTCGTCCTCGTTGGCCAGCAGCAGGTCGAGCGGCCCGACCTCCTCGAGCAGGTTCGCCGTACGGTGCGCCCGAATCAGCGACGCCGACGAAGGATCGAACGCCACGGGGATGCGGCGCCGCCGCGCTTCCGCGAGCAGCGGGAATGCGAACGCCGCAGACCCCGCCATGAACACGGCGTACCCGTTGAGGAAGACGGCGTCCGCCCGGTCGAGCAGCGACAGCGGCAGATCCTCGGCCGTCAAGCGCAGCGGCCGGCTGTGGTCGGTCACGAAGGCGTGCTCCGCGTCCGGCCTGATGACCACCCCGATTCTCATGGTCTGGCCGCCGTGAACGACGCGGACGAAATCGGCCACGCCTTCGTCGGCGAGGTGCGCGCGCATCAGGTGCCCGAAGCGGTCGTCGCCGACCTGGCCGACGAGCGTGACGTCGGCGCCCTGCCGCCGCGCCCACACCGCCACGTTCGCCGCCGACCCGCCGGCCATCAGGTCCACGTGGCCGTACGCGTCGGACCCCCAGACCAGGTCGCCTGACGGGCGCAGCAGCACGTCCCAGGCGATGTCGCCGATGACCAGCAGGCGTGGCGGCGTCATGGGTCTCCGGAATTCCGGTCCGCCGATGAGACCATGCCGGCGCGAGCGTGTCAACGCTTCGCCACGACCCTTCGACTTGGCTCAGGGTCGTCCCGAGCTTCGTCGAGGGACGACCGGCGTCTCATGGCCGGCCGCTGATCGCGGGGCTGAAGCCCCGCGCCACAGCGATCACGGCCTGCTATCATCGAGTCAGGGCGAATTGTCCGTGGAGGACTCATGGAACGCGAATCGGCGCGGGCGCTGTTTGGCATGGGGTGTTTCTGGGGGGCTGAGAAGAGGTTCCGGCAGACGCCGGGCGTGGTCTCGGCGACGGTCGGCTACGCGGGCGGGACGAAGCTGAACCCGACCTACCGCGAGGTCTGCGGCGGGATGACCGGGCACGCCGAGGTCGTGCTGGTCGAATTCGACCCGTCGCGCATCTCCTACACCGACGTTCTGAAGGTGTTCTGGGAGAACCACGATCCAACCCAGGGGATGCGCCAGGGCGCAGACATCGGCACGCAGTACCGTTCGGCCATCTTCACGTTCGACGACCGACAGGCCCAGCTCGCGCGGGCGTCACGCGAGGCCTACCAGCGCAGCCTGCAGGCGGCCGGCCGCGGTGCGATTACCACCGAGATCTCCCCGGCGCCGCCGTTCTACGCCGCAGAGGAGTACCACCAGCGGTACCTCGAGAAGAACCCGGACGGCTACTGCGGCCTCGGGGGCACGGGCGTGAGTTGTCCTTCTCAGTTCTGAGTTTTGAGTTCTGAGTTCTGAGTTTCGAGTTCTGAGTTCTGGATTCTGTCTTCTGTCTTCTGGCTTCTGCCTTCTGCCTTCTGGCTTCTGGATTCTTCGAGTAGAATCCCTGTCGATCCATGATGAGAACCAGCCTTCGTCTTGCCGCCGTGCTGACACTCGTCGTCGCGCTCGGCCTGCTCGCGGGTGCGCAGGGGAACGGCCAGGGAGACCGGCGCGGCACCGCGGGCGCCCAGGACAGGCCGATTCGCGGGTCGCAGACGGGCGCGTCGAGTTTGGGCGGCACGCCGCCTCCCGGCCAGACCGCGTCGGGCGCGACGCGCGCGTTCGCCACCGACGGTCGTGTTCTGCGCGAGTGGGACGACGGCCTCGTCGCACGAGAGCGGGTGCGCGAACTGCGCCTGCGTTCACGGCAGGCCGACACGCTGATTCCCGGCCGCGTCCACGAGCGCCTCGATCAGGTACTACCGGGGCGTGCCGGTGTTCGGGGGCGAGGCGGTTCGAGAGACCGACGGCAAGGTCACGCTGTCGGTGACCGCGTCGATCTACTCCGGCGTCCGCCTCGACACGACGCCCGCGCTGTCGGTCGCCGACGCCCTCCGCGTGTTCGCGCGCGAGACCGGCGTGAACGCCAGCCCCGCCGCCTCCGCCCAGCTCATGATCCTCCCGAGAGCCGACGCGACCTACGCGCTCGTTTACCGGGTCTCGGCCTTCACCGGGAGTGAGATGCCGGTGGTCTTCGTGAACGCGCGGACGGGCGGCGTCGAGCGGCGCTACGACAACCTCAAGTTCCAGAAGGCGACGGCGCTGCTCGGCAACGGCGTGCTCGCCGCCGGGGGCGTCGTCCCGACAGACGTGAAGAAGGTGAGCTGCGCGCTGCAGACCTCCACCTACATGGCCTGGGACATGATGCGGCCCACCACCATCAAGACGTACGACCTGAAGGGCGCGCTGACGAGGGCGAAGGACATCTTCGCCGGCAGGGTGCCGCTCCTCCAGTCCGACCTGGCGACCAACACGCAGTCGATGTGGGCGGACCCCGTGGTCGTCGACGCGCACACCTACCTCGGGTGGACGTACGACTACTTCTACACCCGCCACGGCTGGAAGGGGCTGAACGGCAGCGACAGCCGCCCGGTCCACCTGGTCGTGCACTCGGCGTACCGCGGCGACTACACGAAATACGGCCCCAGCGACCAGTCCACGTACTACACGAACGCGTTCTACTGCGGCTCGTGCGGCTACAACCGCGAAGACGTACTGATGATCGGTGAAGGGCTGCCGTCGGGCTGGGTCACCAGCTCCGGCGGCGGCCAGACGGTCGACTACATCGCGGCAGCCATCGATGTGATTGCGCACGAGTACTCGCACGGCGTCACCGACTACACGTCGAGCCTGATCTACAGCAACGAGTCCGGTGCGCTGAACGAGGCGTTCTCCGACATCATGAGCGTCGGCGTGGAGTTCCACCAGCAGCAGGCTGGCGCGGGGCCGCTCAAGGCGGACTACCTCGAGGGCGAGGACGCGTGGCGGCCCAGGCAGCCCGGTTCGCTCTCCGGAATCCGCTCGTTCGTCCGGCCGACCGACTACGGTCATCCCGACCACTACTCGACCCGGTACCGCGGCACCAGCGACAACGGCGGCGTCCACATCAACTCGTCGATCGCGAACCACGCGTTCTACCTGGCGGTGGAGGGGGGAAGGAACGGGACGTCGGGACTGTCGGTCACGGGAGTCGGCGCGGCGAACCGCGACAGGATCGAGAAGGTGTTCTTCCGCGGGCTCACCACGCTGACGGCGAACGCGAACTTCAGCTTGGCGCGCGCGAAGACGATTCAGGCGGCGCGCGACCTCTACGGCGCCGGCAGCACCGTCGAGGCGGCCGTCACTCAGGCGTGGACGGCCGTGGGCGTCTACTAGGAAGGGCGCGATGACCAGGAAGCCGCTCTTGTTGCTGCCGGTGTTGTCATGCCTGCTCGCCACAGCCGCGTTCGGGCAGACCACGGCTCTGAAGCCCACGGCTCCGAAGCCCGCGCAGGCGCTGCCCGCCGCCGGGAAGCCGGCCGCGAAGCCCGCCCCCGCTCCGGCCGTGCATTTCAAGAACGGCGCCTGGCTCGACCGCGGATACCTCTCCATCAACGCCATCTACCAGACGGCCACTCCATCGTTCACCCAGACGCAGTCGTGGACCTACTTCGCCGAGACGGCCTCGGTCAGCATCGAGTATCCGGGCGAGAGCACGGTCGGCGTGGACATCGCCGGCGGCTGGCGCATCTGGCGAAACCTGGCGATCGGCGCGGGCGTCGCCGTCGCCAGCCGGCCCTCGACGACCGTCGTGAGCGGTTCGATGCCCAACCCGCTCTACGCGAACCGGCCGACCACGCTGTCCGGGGGATTCGAGGCGGAGCACAGCGAGACGGCGATTCACGTGCAGGCCAGCTGGACGATGGCTCTGAAGCCGAAGATGGCGCTGATGGTGTTCGGCGGGCCGTCGTTCGTGAACGTCACCCAGACGATCGTGCAGGCCGAGGGGATCGGCACGTCGATTCCGTACCCGTACGACAACGGGACGATCACGTCCGCGAACACGACGACCGATTCGAGGATGGCGTTCGGGTTTTCGGCCGGCGCCGACTTCACCTACTTCCTCTCGAAGACCCTCGGCGTCGGCGGCATCGTCCGCTACGCCCTGGCGTCCGCGGAGTTCCCGGTGACCGGCCAGCCGTCCGTCCCGGTGAAGGCGGGCGGGCTGCAGGTCGGCGGAGGGCTGCGGGTGTTCTTCCCGCCGCCGAAGCCCGCGAAGCCGGCGGTGCCGGCCAGGCCGCCGCAGGAGCCCAAGGCGCCGGTCAAGAAGTAGTGGCTCGCTTGAAGTCGCGCGGCGACCGGCTTACACTCTTAAGAATGGCCGATCAGCTCTTCGGACGGCGAGTCCGTCTGCTCGCGGCCCTCGGACTTGCCGCGGCGGTCGCCGCCGCGTGCCGCAGCGGCAACCAGGATGTTCCGGGACCGACGACTCCCTCCGGCCCCACGACGCTCACTCCCTGCGGCGTCGTCTCGGGCCAGACCGCCGGTTCCGTCGCCATCGTCAACGGGAGCAGCTGCCCGGAGAGTACGGCGTCGGTCGCGTACCTCAAGTTGAAAGACCAGAGCGGCGATGTTCGCGGGACCTGTTCGGGCACCGTCATCAGCCCGACCGCCGTGCTGACAGCGGCGCACTGCCTGGAGGGCACGTCGAGCCTGACCATCAACTTCGGATCCAAGGAGATCGCAGCGGAGTCGTTCTCCTATCATCCCGGCTACAAGGGTATCGATTCCGATTCGATTGACGTCGGCGTCGTCATCGCCTCGTCGCCGCTCGGGCAGCCGATCATGCCGCTCCTGGCCAGCCGGGATGCCAGGGTGGGGGAGACGGTCGTGATCGCGGGGTACGGCCAGAGTACGCTCGGCGCCGGCGCGGGGACGCTGCGAGCCGGGGCGACGTCGATGTCCGAGGTCGGTAACGTACTACCTGGTGACCAACGCGGGCCTGAACGGATCCGGCGCGTGCCCGGGCGATTCGGGCGGACCCGTCATGGTGTCGATCGACGGGTATTGGGCGGTCGCCGGTGCGACATCGACGCTGGCCGGCCCGTGTGTGGTCGCAACCAACAGGTTCGCGAACATCAGGAACCCTGCCGCCTGGTCGTTCATCCTCAGCAAGGCGCCCGACGCCGAGCGGCGCTGACGCCGCCGGGCAAGATGTGACCCTGCGGTTGCGGCGAACTTCCCGACCGGATTGCCCGTCTCAAACACTGTGAGCACCACACGCCCCGGAAGCGCATCCGCGAAGCCCCTCTGGGGGACCCTGGTCCAGGATTGGCGTTACCTGCGCGATGACGTCCGACCGGGCTGGCGGCAGGCCCTGCTGACCACGCTGGCCGAGCTCGAGGAGTTCTACATCACGCCCGAGCACCGTCTGCGCCTGAAGGCGAGCGGGACCGTGAAGCGCTGGGCCCTCCTCGCCTGGTGGCTCCTCAAGGGCCTGTTCCTCACCCTGTCCCCGACGCGGCGCATCGTCTTCCTGGCGGCTCTGCTGCTGCTCCTGTCGTCGCGCCAGGTCGTGCGGTTCGGCAATGGCGCCAGCGCCAGCGCGGATTTCTCGATTGTCGGGTCCGTGCTGCTGGTCGGCGTCCTGCTGCTCGAGCTGAAGGACAAGCTGCTCGCCCGCCACGAACTGGAGGCCGGCCGCGCGGTGCAGAAGGCGCTGATGCCTGAGCGCTGTCCGGACCTTCGAGGCTGGGACGTCTGGATGTACACCCGGCCCGCCAACGACGTCGGCGGCGACCTGGTGGACTGCCTGGATCTGGGTGGCGGCCGGGTCGGATTCGCGCTCGCCGACGTGGCCGGCAAGGCGCTGCCGGCGGCCCTGCTGATGGCCAAGGTGCAGGCGACGCTTCGGGCGCTCGCCACCGACGTTCCCACGCTCGCCGACCTGGCCGCGCGCACGAACGCCATCCTGTGCCGCGACGGCCTGCCCAACCGCTTCGCCACACTGGTGTATCTCGACGTCCGCGACGGGGACGGGACCGTTCGGCTGGTCAACGCCGGGCACATGCCGCCGGTGCGGATCGGGGGCGCCGGGTTCCACGATCTGCCGCGGGGCGACATGGCGCTGGGGATGATGCCGGGCGCCACGTTCGTCGAGCGAACGGAGGAACTCGCGCCGGGCGACATGCTGCTGGTGTATTCAGACGGCCTCACGGAAGCGATGAACGCCGCCGGTGAGTTCTACGACGACAGCCGCCTGCGGCTGCAGCTTCCCGGGCTTCACACCCTGACGGCCAGAGACGCCGGGCAGCGCGTCCTCGCGTCCGTGGACGCCTTCATCGGCGAGACGCGCCCCTACGACGACCTCTCACTCGTCGTATTGAAGAGAACCACCGGGGCGGAGTGACCGGAATCCTCCTCTCAGCGCGGGCCGCTTTCGAGCGTCGATAGGCGGCGCCGCGCCCTCACCCTCCAGCGACGCCCTCGGGCAACACCCTCGAGCAACACCCCAGAGCGAGGCCCCCGGGCGAAGCTGGCAATCGCTCCCGGGTCGCGATAGACTCCATGCGGTTTCCTGGGAGACCCGCCATTCAGTTCCTTCTCGGAGGCAGATACCGTATGAGGAGATTACTCGTCGTTGCCGCCATCGCGGCCGTGGTGTCGTTGTCGCTGCACGCTCAGGCCCCGGCTCCCCAGCGGACGCTGGCGGATGTCCAGAAGGCCCTCAGCCTGGTGGAGAAGCCGGAACCGGTTCCCGCGAAATACCGAACCGGCTTCGACGCCATCACCGCCCGCGAGAACATGGCGATGCTGACCTTCATCTCATCGGACTGGATGGAGGGCCGCGACACCGCCTCGCAGGGCTACGCCCTCGCGGCCGACTACATCGTGTCGCTCTTCAAGATGTGGGGCATCAAGCCCGCGGGAGACATGCCGACCGGCGGCGGAGCGCGTGGCGGCGGAGCCCGCGGCGGCGGGGTGCCGGCGGCTCCCCGCGAGCGGTCGTACTTCCAGGAGATCACGTTCAAGGAGACGACCGACGTCCAGAGCTCCATCGCGATCGAGAGCCGCATCGGCGCGGGCGCGCGCGCACGGACCTTCACCGCGGGCGTCGATTACCAGGGCGGGAGCGGGGCGGCCGAGTCGGTGAGCGGCCCGGTCGTCTTCGTCGGCTACGGCATCAGCGAGCCGTCGATCGGCTTCGACGAGCTGCAGGGGATGGACCTCAAGGGCAAGGTCGTCCTGATGTTGACCGAGGCGCCCGGCAGGGACAACCCCCAGTCGCCGTTTCAGACGACGCCCGCGCTCAAGGAGAAGTACTTCCCGGCTGGCGGTGGAATGGTAGCGATCGGACCCAGGGGTGGCGGCGGCCCGGCCCGGTTCAACAAGGTGGCGGAGATTGCCAAGCTCGGGCCCGCGGCCATTCTGATGGTCGCCAATGCCGGCAAGGACACGGAGGTCTACGGCACGCTGTCCAGGGTGTTCCGGCCGAGCGACGACCGGCCCATCATCACCCGGACAAGGTCGCGCATGACGATTGCCGGCGACGCCCCGTCGCCGGGCGGCGGCGTGTCGTCCGTGACGATCACCCGCGAGATCGCCAACGCGATCCTCGAGGGCACGGGACAGACCATCGACGCCCTGAAGGGCCGAATCGAGTCGAGCACGAAGCCCGCCTCGATGGAGGTGCCCGCCAGGGCGACGCTGGCCACGACCTCCAAGACGACGCTCGTCCGCGGGATGAACGTGCTGGGCATGATCGAGGGCTCGGACCCGAAGCTGAAGGATGAGTACTTCGTGATCGGCGGCCATTTCGACCACAACGGCCGGGCGGGGGACTACATCTACAACGGCGCGGACGACAACGGCTCCGGGTCGATCGGCGTCGTCGCGATCGCAAAGGCGATGGCGGCCAACCCGGTGAAGCCCAGGCGGACCATCGTCTTCGCACTCTGGACCGGCGAAGAGCGGGGCCTGTTCGGCTCGCGCTACTACGTCAGGAACCCGGTCTTCCCAATCGCGAAGACCGTGGGGTACCTGAACTACGACATGATCAGCCGCGCGTTCGACGGGCCGCTGCTGGAGCGCGCCGTCAGCCAGTACCGCGTGCCGGGCACGGAGGAGATGGTGAAGAAGATCCGCGGCGATCGCTACGCGACCGTCAGCCTGACGGCCGACACGCCGTTCGCGGCGCTGACGCGGGAGATGAACAGGTACGTCGGCCTCGACCTCGCGCTGCGGGAGAGCCCGCTCGGCGTCGGGAGCGGTGGATCGGATCACGCGTCGTTCGCGTCGGTCAAGGTGCCGTTCGTGTACTACATGGCCGCCATGACGCCGGACTACCACCAGCCGACCGACAGTATCGAAAAGGTGAACCCCGAGCTGTTCACCAAGATTATCCAGATGGGCTACCTGACGGTCTTCGCGTACGCGGACCGGTAGGCGCCGGGCTTCGGCCGCCCCTTGCGGCCGGCAGGGCGGGAGCGGCGCACGCGCCGTTCCCGCCCGCTCCCTTCCTGTCAAGGCTGCCGGCTCACCGCGTCAGGCGGTTCACGAGCCGCCACTGGCCGTTCTGCTTCGCCAGGTGCCAGTACGACACGCTCGTCGGCGTCGTGACCATTGCAGTCGCGATCATGTCGTAGACATCGAGCACCGTGACCGTCGGGGACGGTGGGGGAGGGACGCTGCGCGTCCGCACCTGCTCGACGAGCGACTCGCGGTTGCCCTCGCGCAGGATCAGGCGGCCGCCCGCCACCGGCACGACCGACCGCATGGCCGCCTCGGGGTGCACGAGCCGCTCGACGCGCGCCACGTCGCCGCCGGGCGCGGCCTCGAAGAAGTCCTTGAAGACCTGGGCGACCGCCGCCTTGTCCGCTTCGGCGTTGGCGGCGCCCTGGGGCGAGGGCGGCTGCCAGAGGACGTTCACCAGCTTCCAGGTGTCGCCGCGCTTCACCAGGTGCAGGTAGTCGTTGAAGGCGGCCGTGAAGATCTTCGCGGAGGCGACGGTTTCGCGGATGTCCAGCAGGGCGAAGCTGAGCCCGCGCGCGTCGGCGGGAGTATTCTTGCCGCCGCCGCTGCGGGTCGCTTCGATCAGCATCTCCGCGTTCATCGGCGTGAGGAAGGGCTGGGACCCTGGACGTGCGATCAGACCCCGCTTGTTCAGGACGATGTCGACCGCGCGTTCCATCCGGTGCGCCGCACCCTCGTAGTAGCCCTCGGCGTAGTCGTACGCGGCCTGCCGCACCGCCGCCTTGTCCAGCTCGCTCGCCGGTCCGCCCTGGGCCAGAGCCACTGCGGCGGCCGCCGCGGCCAGAATTACCACACAGAGCAGTTTCTTCACGTCAGCCTCCTTCGCCGTCGCCGGGTGGCGCCAGGCCCGCCCGGCCTTCACGCTTCCGGAAGTACAGACGCGACAGCGGCGCCAGGAGTTCCAGCCTTCAGTCCCGGACGCCAACGCGTCCGCCTTCTGAACGACTTCGCGACCTGTGCGGCGGAAGGTGGCCTGCCAACCGAAGCTCCGCGAGCAGCGTGTCCAGCATGCGCAGCGGAGCGAAGGTTGGGGCCTGCCGAGCCGTAGCTCCCCTGAGGAAAGAGGCAAGCCGGAAGGGGAGCGAAGGTGGGGCCTGCCGCGCCGTAGCAACGCGAGGAGAGAATCGAGCCGGAGCGTTGCGAAGGTGGGGCCTGCCGAGCCGTAGCTCCCCGAGGAAAGAGGCAAGCCGGATGGGGAGCGAAGGTGGGGCCTGCCGCGCCGTAGCAACGCGAGGAGAGAATCGAGCCGGAGCGTTGCGAAGGTGGGGTGGGTAACGGGGTTCGAACCCGCGACTTCCGGAGCCACAGTCCGGCGCTCTACCGCTGAGCTATACCCACCACAGGAGGGACAACACTACATGATAGCATCGGCCGGCCTGGCACGGCCACGGCGTGGGTTCTCGCATCTTGCGATCTCGCGATGTGGCGATCTTGCGAGGTTATGGCTCCCGACACGCACTTCGCAAGATCCCTACTTCGCGCGATCGCCAGATTGCGCGGCCGTCATGACTTGAGTGTCACCCCGAGTCCCGGCCGGTGTGTGACCGTCACCTTCCCGTCGACGACGGTGGTGCCGACGAACGGGTCGTTGCTGATCAGCAGCGCGCCGTCCAGATCCGCCCACTCCACCATCGGCGACAGGTGCGACGCGGCCGAAATCGCGCACGACGTCTCCACCATGCACCCGAGCATCACCCGCATCCCGAGCGACCGCGCCAGCACCAGCATCTTCTGCGCCTCGCGCATCCCGGTGGACTTCATCAGCTTGATGTTGATCCCGCTGACCGCGCCGTAAAGCCGCCGCACGTCCGGGAGTCGCTGGCACATCTCGTCGGCGATGATCGGAATAGGGCTCCGCTCGGTCAGCCACGCGAACTCCTCGAGCGGCGTCTCCTTGGGGAACGGCTGCTCGACGATCAGGACGTTCCGGTCCTTCAGCCACGCGAGCTCGTCGAGCACCTTCTGCTTGTCCTTCCAGCCCTGGTTGGCGTCAGCCGTCAGCGGTTTGTCGGTGACCGACCGGATCGTCTCGATCATCTCGCGGTCGGTGTCGCGACCGAGCTTGACCTTCAGCACCTTGTACTCGGCCGCCTCGCGCACTTTCTGGCGCACCACATCGGGGGTGTCGATGCCGATCGTGAAGGTGGTGTAGGGCGTCTTCGCCGGGTCGTAGCCCCAGATGTTGTACCAGGGCTGGTTCATCAGCTTGCCGACGAGGTCGTGGAGCGCAAGGTCCACAGCCGCCTTCGCCGCCGGGTTCCCCGGCGCGACCCGGTCGATGTCCGCGAGGATCGTCTCGAGCTCGAACGGGTTCGAGTACCGGGTCAGGTCGACTTTCGCAAGGAACGCCGCGCAGCTCTCCTGGGTCTCGCCGAGGTAGGGCGGCATCGACGCTTCGCCGTACCCGACGATGCCGTCGTAGGCGATCTCGGTCAGCATCCCCGGCGTCGTGGTTCTCGACGAGGTCGCGATCGTGAAGACATGTTTGAGCGACGTCGTGAATGGCCTGTAGGTCAGCGCCATCCGCGCCTTGGGTCCGCGCGCCGGCTTCGCCTGAGCGGGAGCGTTCGCCTGCATCGCCGCGGCCGCTGGTGCGAGCGCGGTCGCGCACGCGATCGCGCCGCCTCTCAGGAACTGCCTTCGGTCGGTCATCATCGCCTCCACTCCCCACGCGAGCCCACCCATTATGCCAAGTCCGCGACCGCTTGCGCGCCTCGATTCGTGTCGATTCGCCTCGATTCGACTGGCCGGGCCGGCGTCGATTACACTTCTGTGAGCCCGGAGGCACTCCGCGGGTAATTCGACCCGACCCCAGTATCCAATATGCGAACGACGACACGCCTTGCATTCTTATTCGTAGCCGGTCTTGTGGCCGCGACAGCTGCACAGACGGTCACCTCCCCCGGCATTCTCAGGCTCGCAACCACCACGAGCACCGAGGACACGGGTCTGCTCCGGGCCATCCTGCCGGCGTTCGAGACGCTCTGCTCGTGCCGCGTGGACGTCGTCGCCGTCGGCACGGGACAGGCGCTGGAACTGGGGCGCCGCGGCGACGCCGACGTCCTCCTGGTCCACTCGTACCGTGACGAGGTGAAATTCGTCGCCGACCGCCACGCCCGCGAGCGGTTCGACGTCATGTACAACGACTTCGTCATCGTCGGGCCCGCTTCGGACCCGGCGAAGGTCACCGGTCGCCGGTCCGCCCGCGAGGCCTTCTCCGCTGTCGCCTCCGCCCAGGCGCCGTTCGCAAGCCGCGGCGACAAATCGGGGACGCACAACGCGGAGCTGGCTGTGTGGGCGTCGGCCAAGGTCACGCCCTCCGGCGCCTGGTACCGATCGCTCGGCCAGGGGATGGGCGAGACGCTGATCGTCGCCAACGAGCAGCGGGCCTACACGATGTCGGACCGGGGCACGTGGCTGTCGATGCGCGACAGGTTGCCGGACCTCCAGGTGGTCGTCGGAGGCCGCTCGATCACCGAGAACCCCGACTCCGGCTTGCGGAACCGGTACGGCGTGATGGCCGTCAACCCGGATACGCACCCCGGCGTCAACTTCGCGGCGGCGCAGAAGTTCGTCGAGTGGCTGACCTCGAAGACGACGCAGCGGGCGATCGGCGAGTTCGGCGTCAAGAAGCACGGCCAGCCGCTCTTCTACCCGGATTCGGACGAGTGGAAAGCCACCGACCAGATCAGCGTGAAGGTGGGGGACAAAGCCGTCACGTTGACGGCGGCCGACCTCCAGACGATGCCGAAGGTGACGCTGACGGCGTACGGCCCGGTCGGCGTCAAGGTGGGGCTCATCGGGCCGCACACCTGGACGGGCGCGTCGCTGAAGGATCTGCTGCTTCGCACGCATCCGACCGTCGGTGACCCGCGCAACGCGGGCAGCCGCATCGTGCTGACCAGCAGCGACGGCTGGACGGCGACGCTCTGGTGGAGCGAGCTGTTCGGCACGGTGCCGCGCGGCGCCGCGCTGTACAACGTGAAGGGATGCAACGAGTGTCACGGCGTGCACGGCGAGGGCACGGCGCCGACGGGGAAGCGGCCCGCTCCCGCACTGGCCGGGCGAATCTTCGCGCCGGGGCGGCTGGAGAAGGTGCTTCGCGCGGGAGGAGACCTCCACGCGGCGATCAGGCCGTACACCGAGGCGCAGCTCAACGCGGCCGACCTGGAAACGCTGGCGTCGTGGCTCCAGAAGCCGACGATGACGGCAAAGGGTGACGCGTATCAGGCGCCGCCAGGCCGGCAGGCGATCATCATCGCGTACGAACGCGACGGCCGGCCCGCAGCCGGCCGCGAGGGCGTGCTGCAACTCGTGGTCGGCCCGGACGAATTCGCCGGGCGGTACTCGCACTGGGTGAAGAGGGTGGAAGTGATCAGGTAGAAGACAGAAGACAGAAGACAGAAGATAGAAGATAGAAGACAGAATCAAGAAGCCAGAAGCCAGAAGGTAGAAAACAGAAGCCGCGAGCCGCTAGCCGCAAGCCAGAGACCAGACCCCCCGTGCCCGAACTGCTGTCGGAATTTCGCCGCCCCGAGCTGCTGCAGATCGTCGCGCTGACGCTGCGCGTCACCGGCGTCGCGCTGCTGCTGGCCACCCTCGTCGGCGTGCCCCTGGGCGCCTTCCTGGGACTGGTGCGCTTCCGCGGCCAGCGCCTGATCACGCTCACGCTCTACACCGGCATGGGCCTGCCGCCCGTAGTCGTCGGCCTGTTCGTCTACATGGGACTTTCGCGCAGCGGGCCGTTCGGGTCGCTCGGCTGGCTGTTCACGCCGGCGGCGATGATGGCGGCGCAGGCCATCATCGCGTTCCCGCTGGTCGCCGGCCTGACGATGAGCGCCGTGGCCGGGGTGGATCGGGCGATCCACCAGCAGGTGTTCGCGCTCGGCGCGTCGCGCTGGCAGATCGCGTGGACGGTGCTGCTGGAGGCGCGGGTCGGCGTCACGGCGGCGATCGTGGCGGCCTTCGGCGGCATCATCTCGGAGGTCGGAGCGGTGATGCTGGTCGGCGGGAACATCGACGGCCAGACGCGGGTGCTCACGACGGCCATCGTGCTCTACACGCGCCAAGGCGAATTCGCGATGGCGATGGCGCTCGGCGTGACGCTCATCGCGGTGGCATTCGGCGCCAACGTCCTCCTGCTGCGACTGCAGGGCAGGCTGCGTGACCGATGACGAAGAGCCGCCTGGTCTACCGGCTCGAAGCGGTTCAGCATCGCTACGCCGAGCGGGTGGTGCTCGACATCGACGCGCTCGAGGTGAGCCGCGGTGAGACGCTGGCTGTCATCGGCCCGAGCGGATCGGGAAAGAGCACGCTGCTGCGGCTCCTTCAGTTCCTGGAACAACCGTCCTCCGGGCGGCTGTGGTTCGAGGGGCGGGAGATCGAGTCGGAGCCGCCGCTGGACATCCGCCGCCGAGTGACGACGGTGTTTCAGCGCCCCGTCGTGCTGAGCCGGTCCGTGCGGGCGAACCTGGCCTACGGCCTCCGCGTCCGCGGCGTGGCAGCGCGGCCCGGGGAGATGGACCACCTGCTCGACGGCCTCGGGCTGACGCCGCTGGCCCATGCGCCGGCGCGCACGCTTTCGGGCGGGGAAATCCAGCGGGTGTCGTTCGCGCGCGCCCTCGCATTCGACCCCGAGGTGCTCCTCCTCGACGAGCCGACGGCGAACCTCGATCCGCGCAACGTGCGCCTGGTCGAAGAGATGATCCGCGAACGGCAGTCGCAGGGCGTGACGATGGTGCTTGCCACGCATCAGATCTTCCAGGCGCGCCGCCTGGCCCACCGCACCGCGCTGCTGCTCGACGGGCAGTTCGTCGAATCGGCTCCAACGGCGCAACTCCTCGATTACCCCGACGACCCGCGCACGAAGGCGTTTCTCTGCGGCGACATGGTGTACTGACGCTGTCAGTCGGTTCTGACGATGAGGGATCGGAACTGATATGGAACGACCTGTCAACTAGAGGCAGCGTGTGTTCGTCGTCGTTCGTCTCCCGTTGATCGTGTGCACGCAGAGTCGGTGGCGGTCGAGGCAGCCAGTGCGACGGTTGATCACTCTGATATTCGCGGGTCGAGCCGCATGGTCGTGATTCGTCGGGAGCTGTCTCGGACTGACGCCGCGAGTCCGGCCCGGGGGCCTGTCGCATAGTTCCGTCGAGGATGCTCCGATCCGTGCCGCCTCGACCGTCGCCGCCTCTGCGTGCTGTCTTCTCTCCGTCCTCGACGATTAGGCCGCGCGCCGAGTGTCCACCGCCTGCTCGGCGACCACGCCGATCGCCCAGATGAAGCCGAGGAGCTCCCGCGCGATCGCGGTCGTCGCCTGCTGCCGGCACTTCCCCCGCGCGGTGAGCATCCGGTAGCGGGAGCACAACCGGTGTTGGGCCTTCCAGGCGATCGCCTTGACCTCCGCGCTGACGCCCTCCTGGCGCTTGCGTAACCCAGGGCCGACCGCGGGCCGACACCGGTAGGACCAGGCGGCCTCGACGATGATGCGACGGAGGTGGGCATTGCCGGTCTTGGTAATTGCCCCGCGTCGCGTGCGGGGCCCGCTCGAATCCTCTCGCGGGACGGCGCCGCTATAGCCCATCAGCTGTCGGGCGGTGGCAAACCGCGTGAGCGGACCGACTTCCGCCACGACGGTCACGGCGGAGGTCTCCGCCACGCCGCGCAAGGCTTGCAGCGCCACGATCACCGCCCGCATCGCGGGCGGTGCCGCCTGTGCCGCCGCGTGGATCGCCTGATCCAGCCGCACGATCCGCTCGCCCATGTGCTCGACCTCATGGAGATAGTCCAGCAACGTCGCCTCCTGGGCGGGCGGCGTGAAGTGCACGTCCTGCCGCACCCAGGTCAGGTAGCGCTCACTCCACGGCCGGACGCCCGTCGGCGGCCGCCGGCCCTGGCGGAGCAGGAATTTGGACAGCCGATGCCGCGCTCGCAGCTGATCCCGCTTGGCCGCCTCGCGCGCGCGGACCAGATCGCGCAGCGCCTCGTGGGCCGTATCCGGGACCCAGACCGCCGTCAACTCCCCCGCGCGGTAGCTCCGCGCGAGCTTCACGGCATCTCGCCGGTCCGTCTTGACCCGGTCGCCGGTCCGGACCGGCACCAGCGTGGGCGCGACGACCTCGCAGGCCACGCCGAGAGCCGTCAACTGCCAGTAGAGCACGTACCCGGTGGGGCCCGCCTCATAGCAGGCCCGCAACTGCTCGGCCGGCCCGAGTTTCTTCACCACGCGCCGTATCGCATCCGCGTCGTTGGGAATCACCCCGAGCGCCCGGACGTCGCCGTCCGCATCGGCGGCCGCGACCGCGATGGTCTCCGCATGGACATCCAATCCAATCCAGCGTACCTTGCTCATGACCGGCTCCTTTCGCATGTGGCTCTGCGGTGTGGACCGAGAAGCTCACAGCGTAATCCACGTCTTGCGACATGGGGCCGGTCGTTCCATCTTGACTGACGCTGCAGGGTTGGCGCTGACGAACGTAGCGCGGGCTTCAGCCGCGATGCCCGAGCCGCGCGCCCGATCGTGCCAGCCCTGAGCCGTGCGCCCTGCGCCGTAAGCCGCCTATGCCGCTGGGCCTTGAGCCCCGACGCCCTGAGCCGTGAGCCCTGAGCCTTCCTACAGCCCGTGCCGATGCGGGTGGGAGTGGACGTGCGCGGCGCCGTGGCGGTGGCGATGGGCGTGAATCAGGTTGGTGCGATCGAGCAGATCCTCGTCGGCGAGCAGCTCGGCAGGCGTCCGCTCCGCCGCCAGCCGGCCGTGGTCGAGCACGAAGCACCGGTCGGCGATCTCCTCGAGGATGCCGAGGTGGTGGGTGGTGGTGATGACCGACTTGGAGCCGTCGGCCCACCCGATCAGCAGGTCGATCAGCTGGCTCTGGCTGCGCGGGTCGAGCGCGTCGGTCGGCTCGTCGAGCAATAGTACCTCCGGGTCCATGACCAGCACGCTGGCGAGTGCCACGCGCTTCTTCTCGCCGCCCGAGAGCCGCTGCGGCACCCGGTCCTTCAGGTCACCCAGGCGGAAGCGCTCGAGGGTCTCCATCACGCGCGCGCGCACCTCCGAAGCCGGCCAGCGAAGCTGGAGCGGGCCGAACGCGACCTCGTCGAACACCGTCGCGTTGAACAGCTGCACGTCCGGGTTCTGGAACACCATGCCGACGCGCCGCCTGAAGCCATACGCAAACTCATCGTCTGCGAAGCGCGACTCGGTCAGCGCCTCGCCCTGGAACGTGACCCGGCCGGCGTCGGGGAAGTAGAGGCCGTCGAGAATCCGGAGCAGCGTCGACTTCCCGGACCCGTTTGCGCCGAGCAGGGCGACGCGCGTGCCGGCGGGGATCGACATCGAGAGGCCGTCGAGCGCCACCACCCGGTTGAACCGGTACGAGACCGCTCCGAGTTCGAACAGATTCATCGGCCGGCCCACACCGCGAGCGTCGTCACGGCGCCCGCCACCGCGAGCGCGAGCCAGTCGGCGCGCGCCATCGCGAACTCGTCCAGCAGATACACCTCGCCGCGGAAGCCGCGCGCCTGCATCGCCAGGAAGACCTCGTTGCTCAGCGTCAGGCTCTTCGCGAGCAGGACGCCCGCGCTCTGCGTGACCGCGCGGCGCCGGTCAGCGGCCGTCGGACGGCCCACCATCCGGCTGCGGCGTGCGACGAACATGTCGTGCGCCGACTCGAGCAGCAACAGGATGTAGCGGTAGGTCATCGCCAGGACCGCGACGAACACCACCGGCACACGGAAGGCCCGCATCGCCTTCAGCACGTGCGGCCAGCGCGTGGTGAAGACCAGCAGGAAGCCAAGAGTGGACGCCGCCGCGGCGCGGAGCACCAGGAAGGCCGCCGAGGTGAGGCCCTGCGCCGTCGCGGTCCAGCCGAGGACCGGGACGACGGCCACCGTGCGGCCTGGCGTGAGGAACACGGCCGGTACCGCGAGGGCCAGCGAGAACGCGGCCGCCGCCAGTGACACGCTGGAGATCATCGCCCGGGCCGGTACGCGCGAGGCGACGGCCAGGGCCACGCCCGCCGTCAGCAGCGCGGCGACGACCTCGAGGCGGCGAGAGAGCGCGACGGCGGCGACGAACGCGACGAGACCGGCCAGCTTCACGCGCGGGTCGAGGCGCTGCATCCAGCCCGATGCGTTGCCGCCGGCTTCGGCCGTCACCGCGCGCTCCATCGCCTGGAGCAGGCCGTCCACCGTCCGCTCGACAAGGCCGCGCGTCGAGCGCGCTCGCCACGTCATAGGCCCACCCCGCCGTGCCCGGCCCGCGGGCGGCGGAGCCTGCGCATCGCCGCGCCGCCGACCGTCACGGTCAGCACCACGAGCCCCGCGCCGAACATCCCCGAGAGCGCGTAGCCGACGGCCTCGCTGCGCAGAAACGGTGGAGCGTAGTCGGGAATCGGCGCGGTCCAGACGGAGGCCAGCCGCCGCAGCCCCTCCGGCGCCGCCAGCGGCGGGGCGTGGCCGAGCGACGATCCGGCGATCGCCTGCCTGCCAGCCGGGTCCGCGAAGTCGGAGGCCGCCCACTCGCCCCACGCCGTGCCGCCAGCCAGGAGGCCGAGCGGGGTGAGCACCAGCAGCAGGCCGAGCGTGAGCCACAGAGGCCTGAGGCTGGGAGGCCGGCTCGCGCCCGGACCGTCATCGGCCACCCGGGCGTGGCGGCCGGCGGCGGCGGCGAGCAGCGATGGGTCGGTGCGCTGGATGAAGGCCACGACACCGCCCGTCAGCACCAGTTCCGCGATTCCGGCGATCGTCAGGTGCCCGATCATCATGGCGGGCACCGCGACGCCGAGCGGATACGGGCAGTAGAGGGGCGCGCCCGACGCGTCGCGGAACAGCAGCGGTTGGATGCCGAACTCGATCGCCGTGACCAGCGCGGCGACGTTGATCGCGGCATAGCCGGCCAGCCCCGCGGCGACCACTCGGCGCGGCGCGTCGAGCGGCGCCCGCCCGGCCACCGCGCGGTACACCACGAAGGCGACGAGCGAACCGACGATCGCGATGTTGAAGCAGTTGGCGCCGAGGGCCGTGATGCCGCCGTCCGCGAAGAAGAACGCCTGGATGACGAGGGCGGCCGAGACGGCGAGGATTGCCGCCGACGGCCCGAGCACGACGGCCGCCAGCGCAACGCCGGTCGCGTGCCCGGTGGTCCCGCCCGGCAGCGGGACGTTGAACATCATGACCACGAACGAGAACGCGGCGAAGAGCGAGATGCGGGGGACGAGGCGCGTGTGGAGCGTCCGCTGCAGTCGCCGCAGCGCCCCCCACCAGAACGGCGCAGCCCCCGCGTACAGCGCCGCGCACGTGCTCGGGCTCAGGTACCCGTCGGGAATGTGCACGCCTGTTAGCGTAGCATGGGCAAACCGGCCGGCGGCTGGCGGCCCGCGACTGGCGGCCGGATCAGACGGCCGAATACCACGCGTGACAGTGTGCCGCGGCCGCTGAATAGGAGACCGCAATTCGGGATCGAGGCAGGCTGGCGGGCCCTTGCCGGACGAGCCGCTTCGGAGCGGCCCGTTACCACCGCTCGGAAACCGACGAGCGGGTGGGCCGGTTTCCCCCGCCGCCGCGCGGCCGCTCGAGTCAGGGCTTTAGCGCAAGGCGGGTGCCGAAATCTGGAAATCGGCCCAGAGCGAGGACGGTTTCCCGGGGCGCGGAGGCGGCGAGGGAGGTAAGGGCCCGTCGGCCTGCCGCGACTCAGTATCGCGGTCTCTCAGTTAGTTGCCTGCTGCCGGTCCGTCCAGAATCTCCCGGTAGAACTTCTCGTACTGCGGCACGATCCGGTCGGAGCAGTAACGCCTCGTGACGACGTTCCGCCCGCCCACGCCGATGCGCCGGCGCAGCTCGGGGTCCGATAGCAGCGCGACCGCGCTCGCCGCCATCCCGTCCAGGTCGTCCGGCGCGTGCAGGTAGCCGCTGACGCCGCTCTCGATGACCTCGGGCAGGCCGCCCACGCGCGACGCGATGACCGGGACCTCGCACGCCATCGCCTCGAGCGCCGCCAGGCCGAAGCTCTCCGTCGCCGACGGCAGCAGGAACAGGTCGGAGACCGACAGGAACGACCGCACGTCCCCCTGTTCTCCGACCGCCTTCACGTCGTCCGCGACGCCGAGGTCGCGTGCGATCTCGAGGCCGTGCGTCAGCTCCGGACCGTCGCCGACCAGCACGAGCGTGGAGGGGCGCGCCTTGCGGATCCGGGCGAATACCTCGATGACCGCGGGGATCCGCTTCACCGGCCGGTAGTTCGACACGTGGATCACGAGGGCGTGATCCGCCGGCGCCAGCCGCTCGCGCAGCAGCGGCGCGTCCACGCGGTGGTGGAGCGAACAGTCCAGGAAGTTCGGGATGACGCGGATGTCCTTGTGGACCGGCAGCCCCTTGTAGGTGTCGGCCTTGAGGCTCTCGGAGACGGCGGTGACGCCGTCGGACTGGTCGATGCAGAACCCGATCGTCTCCGAATACGACTTGTCGCTGCCGACCAGCGTGATGTCCGTGCCGTGCAGGGTGGTGACGAGCTTCGGCACCTTCGTCCGCCCGGTTCCCGCAAGGACCTGCCGGGCGAGGTAGGCGGCCGCGGCGTGCGGGATGGCGTAGTGCGCGTGGATGATGTCGAGATCGACCGCGCGAGCCAGTTCGACGATCCTCGTCGAGAGCGACAGGACGTACTGCGGCTCGCGGAACAGCGGGTAGTCCGGCGTGTGCACGCGGTGGAAGACGACGCCGGGCTGGTCGTCGCCGAGGCGGAACGGCTGCTCGCGGCTCACGACATGGATATCGTGCTTGCGCGCCGCCAGGCACTTCGCCAGTTCGGTGGCGACGATTCCGCTGCCTCCGATCGACGCGTAGCAGATGACGGCGATGTTCACGGGCGGGCGCTCCAGTCCTTGAAGAGGTGCGGGCGCAGGATCGGTTCGCGGACGACGATCCCCTCGGCGAACGCGACGCCCGCGAGGGCGCCGAACTGCGCGTCGCGGCTTTCGATCAGCTGTGAGAAAGTCGGCGCGTTCAATCGCGTGGCCACCGTGCCCTCGCCTGGCGTGCGGAACTGGCTCCGGTAGCACGCCAGCGCCTCCCGCTTCTTCTCGTAGTGCGCCGACACGTCGATCGCGAACGAGATCGGGCCCGCGTCGTTGATGAAGTAGGCGCAGACCCAGTCGGGCGCCCACGCCTCCCCTTCGCCGGGGTAGTTCCGGAGCTTCGCGTTGAAGAGCGCCTCGGTCAGGACCCGGCTGGCCGCTCCGTGATCGGGATGGCGGTCGTCCCAGTACGGGATGGCGACCGCGCGCGGCCGCCACTTCCGCACGAGACGGACAATGTCATTCACCTGCGACGCGTCGCCGGTGATCCCGCGATCGGGCCACCCGAGGTTCTCGCGCCAGTCGGCGCCGAGGATCTCGCGCGCCCGGTCGGCCTCGGCCAGCCGTTCCTCCGGCGTGCCGTTGCTGCCGAACTCGCCCCGCGTCAGATCGCAGAGCCCTACCCGCCACCCCTCCGCGGCGTGCCGGGCGATCGTCCCGCCCAGGCCGATCTCGAGGTCGTCGGCGTGCGGCCCGAACACCAGCAGGTCGAGTGGCATGGGCCCTACTTCACCGTGAACGGCACCGACGCCACCTTGGTGTCCCACGCGATCTCGAGCTTCCCCGAGTTCGCGCCGGTTGCGGTCAAGGTGATCTTCATCGTCTCGACCGCGGCCGGCGGCTTGCTCATGTCCATCGGGACGCGGCCAAGATCCTGATCCTTGCTGTAGGTCAGGCCCCACTGGCCGGTCTGCTTGTTCACGATGAACTGCCAGGGCTCCGCGTCGATCTGCGTGAACAGCGTGTAGGAACCCTTCGGCACCGCGATCCCCTTGATCTCGAGGTCGGCTTCGGTCACCAGCGACGTGGCGGCATTCGCGCCCGTGCGCCACACCGGCCACGTCCTGTCCTTGTTGATCAGGCCGCCGGCGCCGAACACCTGCCGCCCTTTGACCGACGGCGCGGAGTACTTGATGGTGATCACCTTCCCGGCGATCGTGACCGTCGCCTCCGCGGGCGGGCTGGCCGGCGGCTTCGTCTGGGGCATGGCGGCAGACACGACGACCGTGGCGAAGGCGATCGCAACCGCCAGGAAGAAGAAACGTCGGGGCATGTCAAACCTCCGTGATGACCGGCGGTACGCCGGCAGGTGAACGCGTTCTACTTGTTGGCCGCGCCGATGCGCGACACGAATTGATCGACGTACTGCTTCACGCTCTTCAGCACGTTCTCGGCGTGACCGGGCACGCTGCCGCCCGACAGGCCGCTGGCGCTGAGCAGCGACACCTGCACGAGCACCGGTTCGAGCTGATACGAGAGCTTGGCGTTCGTGTGTGTGTAGAGCGTGACGTCGAAGCGCGACACGCACAGGCCCGACGGGACGCTCAACGAATTCACCTTCACGTAGAGGAAGGTGTCCTCGTCGGCGTTGCGCAGGACCTTCAGGCCGCCGGCCGTGAGGATGGTCGAGACCGCCTTCTCGAACGTGTCCCGGCTGAACCCGCAGGAGAGCGTCTGCGACCCGATCCCTTCGACGACGAGACCGACGGCGGTGATGCCCTTGAGCTCGGCATCGGGCTTCTGGGCAGAGGCCGTGAGGACGGCGCCGAGCAGGCAGGCTGCGGCGACCACGACGACGAACGGAGTTCTGCGCCCGAGTAGGAAGCTGGACATGTTGGTGTGTGTCCCCCGGAAGACTCAATTGTGCGGCCTCCGGCCCGCGAACCGCAAGCGGCGTGCGGCGTGCGGCGGACTGCAGGGCGGCGGACTGGCGTGCGGCAGACGAGCGCCTCGAACCCGGGCGGCGAAGACCCCTGGCGGGCCTGGCGGCTCGCCCAGGCTCCGATACCGTGTCGGTTCGGGATACCAGACGTCGGCCGAGTCGCCGTCCAGGTCGTCGAAGCGAATTCCGCGTCTAGATCACCAGCGCGGCGGCGATGCCGAGGTAGGCGGCCGCCAGCACGCCGACGACGCTCCACCGCCAGACGGCGCGGTGTCCGACGGCCTCGTCGACGTGCCGCCAGATTCGCGGGAACGACACCAGCGCCAGGAGCGTCGCGAGGCCAATCGCCGTGACCTGCAGCACTCCGAGCAGCGGCAGATTCAGAGCGGGGAGCAGCCGGGCGAGGCCCGACTCCACCGCCGCGTGGATGCCGAGCGCGCCGAGCCCCGGTATGTTCTCGAGGTGGAACGCCATCAGGGGGCCCCAGGCCACCACGAGCAGGCCGAACGCTGCGCGCGAAGCCGGCGTCCGATCCTCGTTGTGGCAGAGGAGTCTCGGCAGCAGCGCCGCGAGCCCGGTTCCGGCGACGACGGCGGCCAGCATCGCCACGGTGAAGCCGGCCGCGGTGCGCGTCCCCCAGGCGTCCTTCTGCGACGCCAGCAGGACCAGCGCCGCGAAGAACGTGATGGTTGCGAAAGGGATCAGCGTCGGGCTCAGCTCGGCGCGCCTCCAGATGTCGAGCAGCGGAAGCCGCAGGTAGAGCTTCGCCGACTGGTGCCGGCAGTTCCGCAGGCACGCGAAGCACAGCTTGCAGAAGTGGGCGTCGCGCACGTAGAGCGGGTGCAGAAAGACCGGACACCCGGGCTCGTCGTCCGACCCCTTCGAGCACTCGTGCGTCGTGCACTGGCTCGCGCACACCGTCTGGTTCGCGTGGACGACCACCGGGGAGGGCACGGCGTAGCCGGCCGACAGCGCGCCCAGCGGACACAGGTAGCGGCACCAGGCCTCGCGTTCGTAGACCACGCCGAGCACCGCCGGGAGCGACGCCAGGACGATCAGGAATACGCCGGTCGCCGCCGGCGACTGCGGCATGTGGAAGACCCGCTCGCTCCAGATGATCGCGAGGAACAGCACGGTCATGGCGACGCCGGTGTGCTTCTTCATCCATGCGGCCGGCTTCCGTCCGAGGCTGTACGCGCGGCCGGTGAACCGCCCGGCGAGCGCAATCGGGCAGAACGGGCACCAGACACGCCCGATCAGGAGGAACAGGACGATCAGCGCGGGCCACCAGAGGCCCCACACGAGGCCGTTGGCGATCTGTCCGGCCAGCCCGTCTCTCCAGATGAGAGTGGCCGCCGTGATGCCGGCGAACACCGCCAGCACGCCGATCGAGATGGCCAGGTTCCACGTCCGGCTGATCAGCGCCCGACGAAGAGGCGAGTCCGCCAGCTCGTACTCCCCCCGCCGCTCCTCGACCTTCGGTCCGGTGAAGAGATGCTCCGCCCCGATCTCGGGGCCGTCCGCCAATACGGCGGCCAGGTCGATCGCGTCCTTGAGTTCGGCGACGTTGCCGTGACGGAACTGGAGCTTGCGAAGGGCGGAATCGGCCGAGCCGTTGAGCCGCTTCGCGGAAGTGCCGGCCTTCCGTGCGACCTTCGCCAGCAGGTAGTTCGCCAGCGGCACCACGTCATCCCGCCGGGTCCGCAGCGGGGGCATCTGCACGACGTTGGCGGCCGGCAGCGCGGCGAACGCGGGATGCAGCCGGTCTCCCGATGCCGTTTGGGCGGGATGGCCATCGACCGTGGCCACGAGCTGCACCTGGTCCCCCGCCGGAAGCGTCCCGTCGCTCGGGGCGAGGCGGGCGAGCAGGGCGTCCTGAAACGCCACGTCGAGCGCGTCGAGGTGTTCGAGGACCAGGGTGCCTCCGCGCGCGACGTCCAGCGCGCCCCGGCCATCGGGCCGGCCCCAGGCACGTCGTGCGGGCCGGTCAGCCGTTCCGGCCTCGGCGCCGAAGACGACGGCCTGGGCTTCTCCAGGCGCGAAGTCGGCGCAGTCAATGGCGAGGAACGGGGCGTCCGCGTCCTGGCATTGACGATGGACCCACATGGCCGCGGCCAGCTTGCCGGTCCCCGGCTCCCCGGCGATCAGGATCGGCCCGCGCCCGCGCTTCATCGTGCCGATGCGTGCCTCGACCTCCTTCATCGCTGCCGAGTAGGCGATGATCGGCCCCGGCCCCTCGCCGGACAGCCGCGCGCCGCCGCGCGCCTCTTCGAGCAGGATGGCGTTGTCGATGGCGATTGCCGCGTTGGCGGCGACCAGGTTGAACAGCGCCAGGTTCTCCTCGCTGAAGCGGAGCGGGCTGACCTGGGTGTCCACGTACAGCGCGCCCAGGTCCTTGCCCCGGCTGATCAGCGGGCAGCAGACTGCGGCCCGGATCGACTGCGCCACCACGCTGCGCGCGTTCATGAAGCGCTCGTCGCCAGCCGTCTGCCGGACCATGACCGACATCCGGTGCTCCAGCGTGTACTGGACGATCGTCTGACTGATGACCAGTTCCTGATTCAGCGGGCGGCTGACGCGGGAGACGAGGTCCCCGGACTCCCGGTCCTTCAGCAGGATGACTCCCCGGTCGGGCTGGAACAGCTCGAACACGACGTCGAGCAGCGTGGAGAGCACCCCGTCCAGGCTCTTGACCCACTGGAGGGCTTCGGCGACCTTTGTGAGCATCTCCGCCCGGCGTCCCGACAACAGCCCTGCGCCCGTCCCGTCCGGTACCCGGACCTTGAACGCGATGGCGTCCTCACTCAGCGTCGGCCCGGGCGCCCGCAGCGAGAGGATGGTCACCGGCGCGGCCGGCGACTGCCGGGGAGCGGCCAGGGAGGGCGATGCCCCCGATTCGAGCTCGAAGAGGAGTTCGGTGTCGCCGACCCGGATCCGGTCTCCGTGCTGGAGTTCGGCCTCCTCGACCCGCCCCCGGCCCTCGAGGTGCGTGCCCGCCGAGCTGTTCAGGTCGCGGAGCAGGTAGACGCCGTCTCGGCGCGAGACGGTCGCGTGAAACCGGGAGGCCGCCGGGTCGTCGAGCGCGACGGCATTGTCGGCGTTTCGCCCGATGGTCGTGACGTCCCCCGACAGCCTGTGGACGCGGGTGGCAGGTGAGCCGGGAGCGATGACGAGTCTGGCCATCTCTCATCCTCGACGGGGCCTGGTGCCGATCGCTCGGCATCGACCGTGATGGGTGTTCGGAAGGTGCGAGGATAACCGATGTCGGGCCGATTTGGAACGGGCGTCTCGGCGGGCTTCTCCGCTTGTCCCGCCGAACGGGCCGGAATTGTGGCACACTGAAGCGTTCGACGCCGTCGTCCTGTCGTTTGTCGCAATGGATCGGGAATGAGCGGAGAAGTCACATCATGAAACGAATCCTGTCGATCGCGTGTCTGCTGGTCCTCGTCGTCGCCGCCGTCGGGCTTGCCCAGAAGGCGTCCGGAGTCAACGTCCTCGTCCTGGACAAGGGGACGGATTTCTCGAAGTTCAAGACCTACCAGTGGGCACCGGGCCACAAGGCGCTGGACCCGGCGTGGGACAAGGCGATCATCGACGCGATCGACAAGGCGCTGGCGGCACAGGGGTTGAAGAAGGGTTCGCCGGCCGATGTCCTGGTCGAGTACCACGCCATCCAGAGCGAGGAGGTCGACCTCCGCACGTTCGACAACAAAGCGCCGGCGCAGGGTCAGGAGCGTGCGTCTGCGCAGCTCGTGAAGAAGGGCACCCTGGCGGTGGACCTCCGCCTGCCTGCGGCGCGCACCGTGGTGTGGCGCGTCGCCGTGGAGCGGGCAATCACCGCGACGACCGGCCCCGAGCGGGACGCGTTCGTCGCCAAACTCGTCGCCTCGATCTTCGAGTCGTATCCGAAGCCGAAGAAGTAGCGGCGCGGGGCGCCCGGCGGGCGAGTGGCAGCGGCGCTACTGCTTCTGCCACTTGCCGACCGACAGCGGCTGGCCCTTGTCGTCCTTCGTCGTGAGCGTGAGGGTATTGCCGTCCCGCTCCCAGTAACGCGGCCGGCTCATGGCGAGCGGCCCGGCTGGCCCCCCGACGGCGGGCTGGCCGTCGAGGACGTACGTCAGGCTCCGGCCCTGCATGTCGACGATGGTGCGTCCGGAACTGGAGAAGCGCCCCTTCTCGCTCGGGATGCCCGCCTTCTGCAGCAGCGCGGCGCTCGCCTCGTCCACGTTCAAGTCCATCTGCAGATTGCCGAAATCGTCGTAGACGAGCGTTCCGGTGCCTTTCACCTGGACGGGCGAGGCACCGGGCGGGTAGACCGCGAACGACACCAGCGTCCAGCGCCCTTCCAGGTACTGCCGCGCCGTCTTCACGCTGCCGGGACCCGTGTTGGGCGGGTCCGTGCGGGGCTTGTAGGTGCAGGCCGCCGCGCTCGTGACGGCAACGGCCAGTGAAACCGACAGCAGGGCACGAACGTATCTCATACTGGCTCCCTCAGGACTGGCCGGTGCGGCGGACCTGACCAGAATATAGCATGCGCGTGGGTGGGCGTTTGCGGCCGTCGCGCCACATGCTACAGTAGGAAGAAGCTTGGGGGCAGCGGCGTCCGGGCGTCATATGCGGGCGAGTCGCATTTGTACGGTTCGTGCTCCATGCGTCGGGGACCGAGGTCAGGGCCGTTCGAGTGGTTGGCGGGTGGTAGTGGGCCGGGCGATTCGGACCGGAGGCGTGGCAGACGACAGTGCAGTAAAGGAGAAGAGGACATGCGTGCAGTGAAGTGGGTGGTTGTTCTGGCGGTGATGTTCGCGGCGGTTCCCGCCGCGGCGCAGGTCAACGAGAATGCGGTCAACTTCAACTTCGGTGGCGGCTACACGTTCACAACTGGCAAAGTCGCCGAGAAGCTCGGCGGAGGCTATAACTTCTCGCTGGGGTTGACCTTCAACTTCAGCCCGGCGGTCGGGCTTCAGGTCGAGTATGGGTACAACGGCCTCGGCGAGAAAGAGGTCAACTTCCCGGTGTGCCCCACGCCCGGCTGCTCGAACCCGACGAATTCTCCCTTCTACGGCAGCTCGAACATGCAGCATCTGGACTTCAATCTCGTGCTGCGCGGCAACACTTCGGGGAAGACGGTGCCCTACCTCGTCGTCGGCGCCGGCTACTACTATCGCCCGGTCGAGATCACGACTCCGGCGATCGGCTACGTCCCCGGCTACTGCGACCCGTACTGGTACTGGTGCTACCCGGGCGGCTGGGTCGAGTACGACAAGGTCGTCGGCAAGCGCACCAGCAACGACGTCGGGATGAACATCGGCGGGGGCGTGTCGTTCTCGCTGGGCGATTCAGCGGCGCTGTACTTCGAGGTGCGGTATCACTACATCTGGGGTCCGAGCTACAGCGTGACCGACCCGGCGACCGGCACGGTTTACAGCGGAACGGCGAACGGCCAGTTCCTCCCGATCGTCGTCGGCCTCCGGTTCTAGTGGCGACCGCGCCGAACGAATCGGCGCGGCGATTTCTCCATGCCGCCGGGCCCTCGGGCCCGGCGGACCCGTCCCCGTGTTAGCATCTGCGGCATGCGATCCGCGCAACGATCCCGCCTGGCGCGGTCGAGCCGTCTCCTCCCGCTCGCGTTCCAGTTCCTCGCGTGTCTTGCGCTGGCCGCGGCGCCGGCGGACGCCGCCTACAACGACACCATCGTCCTGAAGAACGGCGACCGGATTCGTGGCGAAGTGAAGCGTCTCGAGCAGGGGCAGCTCACCTTCAAGACCGACACGATGAGCACGGTCTACATCAAGTGGGACCGCGTGGCGGAGGTCACGGCGCCTGGCACCTTCGAGGTCGAAACGACGGACGGGACGCGATTCCTGGGCAGCCTCTCGTCGCCCGAACGCGGCAAGCTCGGCGTCGACATCGGCCTGCAAGTCGTGAGCGTGAACCTCCCCGACGTCGTCCGAATCACGCAGCTCAAGAGCCGGTTCTGGGACCGCATCGACGGGTCGGTGGATCTGGGCGCGAGCTACACCGCCTCGAGCGGGATCGGCCAGGGCTCGCTCGCCGTCGATATCGGCGTGCGCCGGACCGCCTTCGAGGTGCAGACGAGTTTCGATACCACGATCACGGTTCAGCCGGAAGAGCCCGTCTCGTCGCGCACGAACCTGGCAGGGACCTACGTGAGGCTGCTCCGGAACCGGTGGTTCGTCCCGGTCGGGGCCAAGTTCGAGCGCAACACAGAGATCGGCCTCGAACTCCGCTCGTCGGGCACCGGGGGTTTCGGGCGCTACCTCGTGCAGACCAACCGATCGCAGTTCGGCGCGATGGGCGGCCTGGTGGTGACCAATGAAATTCCGGTCGACGGGGAGACGTCGAACAACGTGGAGGCTCTCGCCGGCGCCAGCTACTCGTTCTTCACCTACGACAGCCCGAAGACCACAATTGGCATGTCGTTCGCGATCTTTCCAAGCCTGAACGTCGCGAAGCGGTTCCGCACCGGACTCGATATCACGCTCAAGCGGGAACTGTGGAAGGACTTCACGGTCGGCCTGACCTATTACGACACCTACGACAACAAGCCGCCGGGAGGGGGCTCGCCGGCTCACGACTTCGGCGGGACCGTGACGGTCGGCTGGACTTTCTGACGGGGCAGCAGGGCGGCGAGGATCGCCGAGCCCCACGCCGCCGCCACCACCGAAGCGAGCAGGATGCCGATCTTGGCCCGGTCCACGTTCTCCGGGTCCGAGAAGGCGAGCTGATCCACGAACATCGACATCGTGAACCCGATGCCCGCCAGGCACGCGCCGCCGTAGATCTGCGACCAGCTGACCCCTTCCGGCCGCTCCGCCCGCGCGAGCGCCACCGCCAGCCACGTGAACACCGTCACGCCCACCTGCTTGCCGACGACGAGGCCGAGCACGACGCCGAGGCCGACGGGGTGACGCAGGGCGTCCAGGACGTTTCCGCTGACGGCCACACCCGCGTTGAAGAACGCGAACAGCGGCAGGATGGCGAACGCGACGAACGGGTGGAGCGTTTCCTCGAGCGCGAGCCCCGGCGGACGCATGGCCGATGCCACTCGCCGGAGATCGGAAATCGCATCGAGCTGCCAGCGGTCCTCGAGCAGGCTGTCCCGCGTCAGCTGGGCGGACCGCAGACGGGACAGACGGTCGTCGGTCAGCTCGAGGAACTCGCGCGGGTTGAGCCTGGACCTGACCGGCACCACCATGGCGACGAGCACGCCGGCGATGGTCGCGTGGACGCCGGACGCGAGCACCCCCGCCCAGACGCCGAGCGCCAGCGCCACGTAGACGACCGGGTGGCCGACGCGCGAGCGGTTCGCGAGCGCGATCGCGGCGAGGAACGCCGCCGCGACGGCCAGGCCGGGCCAGGAGATCTGGTCCGTGTAGAAGATCGCGATCACGAGGACGGCGCCCAGGTCGTCCACGATGGCCAGCGCGGTCAGGAACACTTTGAGGCCGATCGGCACGCGCGCGCCGAAGAGGGCGAGGACGCCCAGCGCGAACGCGATGTCGGTCGCCATCGGGATGCCCCAGCCCGCCGCCGCGCCGCCGGCCGGGTTGAGCCACGCGTACAGGAGCGCGGGCACGATCATGCCGCCCAGCGCGGCAGCCACCGGCACGACGGCCTTCTTGAACGTCGAGAGCTGGCCCGCGACCAGCTCTCGCTTGATCTCGAGGCCGACGACGAAGAAGAACACGACCATCAGCAGGTCGTTGATCCAGTGCTGGACCGACAGCGCGAAGGTCGCCGATCCCCAGGCGAGGCCGACCCTTGTATGCAGGTAGCCGAAGTAGATGTCGGACCACCGCGAGTTGGCGAGGAGCAGCGCCGCGACGGTGGCGGCCAGCAGCAACGCGCTGCCGAACGCCTGCGAGTGCACGAAGCGGGCGAACACGCCAGCCGATGAGTCGTGGTGGTCGGACAGGGGCGAGCTCATGACCTGGCCGCGCCGCCGGCGCTGGCCGGCGCGGCGTTCCGCTGAAACGCCT
Organism: uncultured Acidobacteriota bacterium; assembly: GCA_963698725.1. Classification (GTDB taxonomy): domain Bacteria; phylum Acidobacteriota; class Vicinamibacteria; order Vicinamibacterales; family Fen-181; genus FEN-299. Next base: position 20,487 of record CAVORY010000014.1, on the reverse strand, counting down.
CCACCGCGTCCGCGACGGAGGTGAATCGGTCGACCGTGCCGAGCCGGTCGTCGAGGCCCTCTTTCCGCAGTCGGTCGCGCACGTTCGAGCGCGCTTCGACCGCCTGGACCCTGATGCCCGCGGCCCTCAGCTCGTCGCCGAGGCCTGCGAGCGCATGGGCGCTCTGCATGTCCACGTAGGCGGCCGCCGAGAAGTCGAGCACGACGCACCTGGGCAGGGTGGCGCCCTCCCGCGTGCGGTCGCGGATGACGTCGCACACGTGCTCGACGTTGAAGTAGACCACGGGCGCCTCGGGGCGGAAGATCAGGACTCCCGGAATCGGCTCGTTGTCCGGATGACGCTCGCTATCGGAGAACCGCCGGGTCCCGGGGATCCGACTGAGAACGGCCACGTGCGGGCTGGAGGCGCGTCGAATCAGCTGAACCAGCGAGATGATGGCCCCAATCAAGACGCCGCGCAACAGGCCCGACCCGAGCACCCCCAGCAAGGCGGCCATCGCGACGACGAATTCCCTGCGGTCGCTCCGCCACATCTGCCGGAGCGCCGAGACCTTGAAGAGCCCTGCGACCGCCACCAGCACGACGGCGGCGAGCACCGGCTGCGGCAGGTCGCGGAGCAGCTGCGAGAAGAAGAGCACGACCACCAGCACCAGCCCCGCCGCGATCGCGCCCGACAGCGGCGTCCGTGCGCCGCCGCCCTCGTTGACCACCGACTGCGACATGCCGCCGCTGACCGGCAGGCCGCGGCCCAGGCCGACGGCCAGGTTGGACACCGCCAGGGCGAGGAACTCCTGGTTCGCGTCGAGCCGGCCGCCGTGCTTGGCGGTGAACATGCGGCCGATCGCGGCGGTTTCGACCGCGCCGAGCATGAAGCAGGCGATCGCCAGCGGGAGCAGCGCGTTCACGTCGGCCCAGTGGATCGCCGGCAGGCCGATGGCCGGCAGCCCCTGCGGCACCTCGCCCAGCAGCTTCACGCCCCGCGCGTCGAGCCCGAGCGCCGAGGAGGCGACGATGCCGCCGACTACGACGAACAGCGCGACCGGCTTGTTCGCGAGCAAGACCTTCCCGAGTACGAGCACGGCCAGGGCGGCGGCGCCGATCGCGAGCGCGGCCGCATTCGTTTCGTTCACGTGCCGGAGGAAGTACGCGCTGTTCTCCCAGAAGTCCCCGTGCTCGCCGTGGAAGCCGAACAGCTTCGGCAGCTGCGTGCTGGCCAGGAACAGCGCCACGCCGCACTTGAAGCCGGTCATCACGCTCTCGGAGATGAAGTTCACGATGGCGCCGGCCTTCGCGAGCCATGCAATGAAGGCGATCAACGACACCAGCAGCGCCGTCGCGGCCGCCAGCGCGCCGAAGCGCGACGGGTCGCCGCCCGCGATCCCGCCCAGCGACGCGCCGACCAGCAGCGAGATCGCCGACGTGATGGTGATGGTGGTGTGTCGCGAGCTGCAGAACAGCCAGAAGACCACGCCACCGAACAGGCACGCGTACAGCCCCGCTTCGGGCGGCAGGTTGGCCAGCGAGGCATCCCCCAGACCGGCGGGTATCAGGTACGCCGCCAGCGTGATCCCGGCGACCGCGTCCCCGCGGAACCACCCGCGGTCGTAGGCCGGCAGCCAGCGGAGGGCCGGAACCACGGACCGCAGCCGTGCCGACAGGCCTGTCGAGCGCGCACTGGCGCCTGGGCGGGAGGTCATAGCAGTCCTCTGCGTGATGGGAAAGTAGTATACGCGAATCGGCTTCCGGGCTTTTCCCGTATCATGGCCACGAGGATCACCGCCATGACGCCAACGGCGAGAAAGCTGCGAGCGAAATCGCGTGAGCTGTCCCCGGCGGCCAGCCCGCGCGCCGGCCTGACCGCTGCCGACCTGAGGCAGTCGTTCCTCGATCACCTGTTCTGCGGCATGGGCCGCATGCCCGCAGCCGCGACGCGCCACGACTCGTACACCGCGCTCGCGCTGACCGTTCGCGACCGGGTCCTTCGCCAGGGCGTTCGGACGCTCGAGGCCTACCACGAGAACGACGCGCGGGTGGTCGCGTACCTCTCCGCCGAGTTCCTGCCCGGCCCGCACCTGGCCAACAACCTGCTCAACCTCGGCATCGTCGAGCCTGCCCGCCAGGCCATCGCCGAGCTGGGCCTGAGCCTCGACGACCTGCTCGAGGCGGAGGAGGAGCCGGGCCTGGGCAACGGCGGCCTCGGGCGGCTGGCCTCGTGCTACATGGACTCGCTGGCCTCGCTCGAAGTGCCGGCCGTCGGCTACGGCATCCGCTACGAGTTCGGCATCTTCGATCAGGTGATCAGGGACGGCTGGCAGGCGGAGATCACCGACAAGTGGCTCCGATTCGGCAACCCCTGGGAGATCGTCCGGCCGGAGATCACCTACAACGTGAAGTTCGGCGGCCGGACCGAGCCGTGGACCGACGAGGACGGCCGGTACCGCGTGCGCTGGATCCCCGAGACGGTGGTGAAGGGCGAGGCCTACGACACGCCGGTTCTCGGCTACCGCGTCGGCACGTGCAACAACCTGCGCCTGTGGAAGGCCGAGGCGGTCGAGTCGTTCGACTTCGAGGCGTTCAACCACGGCGACTACTACCGCGCCGTCGAAGACAAGATGCAGTCGGAGAACATCACCAAGGTGCTCTACCCGAACGACGAGGTGGCGCAGGGGAAGGCGCTCCGGCTCCAGCAGCAGTACTTCTTCGTCACCTGCTCGCTGCAGGACATGATTCGCGTGCACCTGACGCTCAGGCGGCCGCTCGAGCGGTTCCACGAGAAGTGGGCCGTCCAGCTGAACGACACGCACCCGGCGATTGCCGTCGCCGAGCTGATGCGCCTGCTGGTCGATCGGCACCAGATGGACTGGGACACGGCGTGGCACGTCACGCGGAACACATTCGCGTACACGAATCACACGCTGCTGCCGGAGGCGCTGGAGAAGTGGCCGGTGAAGCTCCTCGGCCAGGTCCTCCCGCGCCACCTGGAGATCATCTACGAGATCAACGCGCGCTTCCTCGCCGACGTCCGCGCCGCGTGTCCGGGCGACGACGCGCGCGTGGCGCGCCTTTCGATCATCGACGAGGCCGGCGACCGTTACGTCCGGATGGCGCACCTGGCGACGGTGGGGAGCCACCATGTGAACGGCGTCGCGCGCCTGCACTCGGACCTGCTCCGGCAGACCGTGATGCGCGATTTCGCCGAGCTGTGGCCGGAGAAGTTCTGCAACGTGACCAACGGCGTGACGCCGCGGCGTTTCGTCGCGGTCAGCAACGCGCCGCTGACCGCGCTCATCTCGGGCCGCATCGGCGACGGGTGGCTGCGCAACCTGGACCAGCTCCGCCAGCTCGAGCCGCTGGCCGAGGACGCCGAGTTCCGTCGGCAGTGGCGGGAGGTGAAGCTGGCGGCCAAGCGCGACCTCGCGGATCTCGTCAGGCGGCGAACGGGCATCGCGCTCGCCCCCGAGTCGCTCTTCGACATCCAGGCCAAGCGCCTGCACGAGTACAAGCGGCAGCACCTGAACGCCCTCCACATTCTCACGCTCTACCTGCGCCTCAAGCGCGATCCGGCGGCGGACGCGCCGGCGCGCTCGTTCATCTTCGGCGCGAAGGCCGCCCCGGGCTATGCCATGGCGAAGCTGATCATCAAGCTGATCAACGCGGTGGCCGGCGTGGTGAACGACGATCCCGACGTGCGTGGCCGGCTGAAGGTGGCCTTCTTCCCGGACTTCAATGTGAAGAACGCGCAGCACGTGTACCCGGCCGCCGACCTGTCCGAGCAGATCTCGACGGCGGGGAAGGAGGCGAGCGGGACGGGCAACATGAAGTTCTCGCTGAACGGCGCGCTGACCATCGGGACGCTGGACGGCGCGAACGTCGAGATCCGCGAGGAGGTCGGCGCCGAGAACTTCTTCCTCTTCGGGCTCGACGCCGCGGAGGTGCGCGACCTGAAGGCGCGCGGCTACCGCCCGCAGGAATACGCCGACCGGAACGAGGAGCTGCGAGCGGTGCTGGACCTCATCGCGTCGGGCGCGCTGGCCGGCGGCAACCCGAACCTGCTCAGGCCGATCGTGGACGACCTGCTCTGGCACGATCCGTTCCTGGTGCTGGCCGACTACCAGGCGTACGTCGAATGCCAGGAGCGGGTGAGCGCGCTGTGGCGGGACCCGGAGGCGTGGACGCGCATGGCCATCCTGAACGTCGCGCGGATGGGCAAGTTCTCGTCCGACCGGTCGATCCGCGACTACTGCCGACAGATCTGGAACGTGGCGCCGGTGTCGGTGGAGTAGATGGCAGGCCCCCCGCACGCCTCGTCTCGGGTCTGCCACTCCGCAACGCACCCCACGGCGGAAGCCGCCGCGGGGCCCCAAGAACAGCGTTGCTCCGGGCAGATCGCTGCGACGCGGCATGGGCCCAACCCTCGCGAGCCGGTGTGGCTCTGGGCATTGCGTGAGCCGTCGCGCTTCAGACCCGCGACCTGCTCGCCGGCCCCGTCTCCTTCAGCACGAACGTCAGGGCGATCGCCAGCCCGACGCCGTACAGCAGCGGCTCGAACGTCGTCTGGTAGTGCTCGAGCGATCATCGAGCCCGGCCCCGCCGCTGACGGTCGCCATGATGCGCCCGAAGACCGGTCCGAGCAGGGCGCTGAAGGTGAAGTTCAGGAAGTTCACGACGCCGGTGGCCGACCCGCCGACGCCGGGCGGATTCACTTCCTTGATGACGGTGTACGGCAGCATCGCCGCGCCCGATGCGATCCCCATCACGATGCCGAGGAGATACGGAGGCAGCACGCCGGCCGGTCCGTAGAGCACCCAGGCGAGGCAGGCCAGCAGTACCAGGCCGCTGGCGACGATGACCGGCTTGCGCCGGCCGATCCGATCGGAGATGAACCCGAGCAGCGGGCAGCCGATGATCCACCCGAACGGCACGGTCGCCGATCGGATCACCGCGTTGGCGAACTCGTACCCGTGGGCGTCCTGCAGGAACCGCACGCCCCAGATCATGTCGAAGATGGTCGTCGGGATGAAGAGGAGCCCGGCGATCAGCCCGCAGAGGATCGACTGCGGGTTGCGGAAGACCACGCCGAGGCCGGTACCGGCCGCCCGGATCCAATTGTCGCGACGGGCGGACGGCTCGGGAGCCGGAATGAGGAACACGAGGAGCACGCTGATGGCGAGGCCTCCGATGCCCATCGCGACCCAGAACGCGCTCCACGGGACGCCGGAGGCGATGATCGGCCCGACCACGAACTGGCCGGCCGATCCGCCCGCCATGCCGAACATCTGCGTCGCGCCGATGAGCGTCGCGGCTTTCGACGCGGGGAAGTTCGTCGACGCGATGTAGATCGCCCCGACGAGGGCGAACACGCCGCCCGCGCCCTGCACGAACCGCCCGATGCTGGCCGCGGTGCCGTTGCCGGTGGCGAACAGGAGCGCCCCGATGCCGACCATGGCCGCGCCGATCGGGACGACCTTGCGCGGTCCGAGCCCATCCATCGCCGCGCCGGCCACCAGGCTGAACGGCGAGTACCCCCAGTAGAAGAGACCGACCATGGACGCGACGCCCATGGTCGTGAGGCCGAACGCGTCCGAGAGCTGCGGCATCATGACGGCCGGGGCCGACCGCAGCGTGTATTGATAGAAGTAATACACGGCCGTGACCAGCCACGCGACAACGACCGTCCTGACGCCGCGACTCATACGCTCGCCTCCATCGCCACTCTGTCGGCGACAGGTGGCTCAGAGCTCAAGGCTCAGGGCTCAGGGGCCGATCGCGGGGCTGAAGCCCCGCGCTACGCTCGACGACCCGAACCGCTGCCAGCTGCCAGCTATCAGCTGCCAGCTAACACAGCACCACCGACACCGCGAGGCCGCCCTCGGAGGTCTCCTTGTACTTCGAGTTCATCTCCTTGGCGGTCAGCGCCATCGCTTCGACGGTCGTGTCGAAGTCGACGCGCCGGTCGGCCGGGATTTCGTTGCTCGCGATCAGGAACCCCACCCACGCCTTGACCGCGCCGTACGAGCAGCGCTCGATGCACGGCAGCTGCACGTAGCCCGCCACCGGGTCGCACGTCAGGCCGAGGTGGTGCTCGAGCGACGACTCCGCCGCGTTGGCGACGACCTGCGGCTCGAAGTCGTGGGCCTGCGCCAGGAACGCGGCGCCCATCGCGGACGCCACGCCGATTTCCGCCTGGCACCCGCCCTCGGCGCCGGCGAGCGTCGCGTTGTGCTTGCACAGGTACCCGATGACCGCTGCGGCCAGCATTCCTTCCCGGATCTTCTGTTGCGGCAGTTTCCGGCCTGCCTCACCCACCGAGTACACCAGCGCCGGCATCACGCCGGCCGACCCGCCCGTCGGCGCGGTGACGACGAGGTGGCCGCGGGCGTTCTCCTCCGAGCCGGCCAGCGCAAAGGCCGCGATGGCGCCGACGCCCTTCTGCCGCTCGTACTTGTCGTCCATCGCGCGCTTGAACACCTCGCCGGCCTTGGTCTTCAGCTTGATCGGCCCGGGCAGGACGCCGGGCGGCATGCTCAACCCGGTCTTGACGATGTTGGACATCGCCGTGGTGACCTTGTCGATGAACGCGTTGATCTCGGCCTCGGTCTTGCCGGAGACCGCCACCTCGTTGGCCATCGCCACCTGCGCCACCGACAGCTTGTTCTGCTGGGCGTGCGCCAGCAGCTCCTTCATCGTCGAGTACGGGTACTTCGGCTGGCCCTTCTTCGGCGGCTGGTAGCCCTTCCACTCGATGAACCCGCCGCCGACCGAGTAGTACTCCTGTTCGAGCAGCACCGCGTCCCCGCCCATCAGCTTGCACGTCATCGTGTTGGGATGCGGGAACTCGCCCTTGGGCGCGTCGTAGACGATGTCCTTCAGCGACGCGTCGAACGTCTTGTCGCCAAGCTTCACCTTGAACACCTGGTCGGGCTTGTCGCGGAGCTCGTCGAGGAACAGCGGATCGATCGTCGCCGGCTCCTTGCCGATGATGCCCGCGAGCGCCGCGCGCTCGGTGCCGTGGCCCTTGCCCGTGGCGCTCAGGCTGCCGAACAGGAAGACCTTCAGGGCGGTGGCCTTCGCGATCTGGTCGGCCGGCAGCTTCGTGCAGCGCTGGTAGAAGTCGTAGGTGATGCGCATCGGGCCGATGGTGTGGGAGCTCGACGGCCCGGGACCGACCTTGTAGAACTCGTCGATGACCGTCATCACCGGTCCCTTGGACTTCTTGACGACGTCGAGGTCGGCCGACACCTGGCCTGCAGGCTTGGCCGGTGGTGGAGCTGTGCCCGCGGCCTCATCCTTCTTCTCCGGCGTCGAACAGCCGGTGATGACCGCGGCCGCCCCGAGGACGGCGCTGCGCATCATGAACGCCCTCCGATCCACTCCCGCCGGCGCGTCCTGCGGGTCAGGCACTTCACCTGGACGAAAGAGCCCCTCGTCGTCTCGACTCCGTTCCATCATTGCCCCCTTGCTGGTGTGCGATGTGAGGATCTGCCCGCCGCGAACGAACCACGAGCCTGGGTCGTCGGCGTCCGAGCCGAAGACTACAGCCAGCGCGACGGAGCGTCAACTGCATGGTCTGCCTCGCCCGGCCCCAGTTTCGCACTCGACATCCGGCCGTGTCTGGAGGGGGGCGCCAAGCGAGCCGTGGACATTCGCCATCGTCAGGGCCCCGAGAACCGCCAGCCGGCCAACAACGGCGCGGTTGGGGATGGGCGACAGGCCCGGCGTGTGCCCCAACCGCAAGACGAAGGGACGGTGAGCCGGCGCCGCGGTTCTTCGCCAGGGGAGGGATCGCCTGCGCCACCCTCCAGGCGCGGTCGGTGCCGCCAGCCCTCGAAACTGGGGGTGGGCGGACACGCACTGCCAGTGCACGGCGTGCCAGCGCAGCGGCCCGACGGCTGCGTGCTACGATGGCAGCGGAGGCCATGTTCGTGGAGATGCGCACAGATCACCCGGTTCGCAGGAAACTCGTCCAGGCCGTCGTCCTGGCGATGGTCGCGCAGGCGGCCGCGCCCGGCCTGGCTGCGCGGGCGCCGGCCCAGCAGGCGCCGGCCCAGAAAACAGCTCCGCCCGCGTCGGCGCAGCCGGCGCCGGCAGGTTCCCCGCTGGCGGCAGCCGCGGCATCGGCCAAGGCCGCGTCGGCGGCGGTTGCAGACCGTGGCTGGCCCCGCGCCTACGAGACGCCGAACGGCCTGAGATTCGTGATCTACCAGCCGCAGGTGGCCAGCTGGGAGAACCAGAAGCGCATGGTGGCCTACGCCGCGGTATCGGTGGAGACCGCCGGCGGACAGAAGCCCGCGCTCGGATCCGTCAAGGTCGAGGCCAATACCAGAGTGGCGCTCGACGACCGCCTGGTGAGTTTCTCCGACATGACGCTCACCGAGACCAACTTCCCGACGCTGCCGAAAGACCAACTGCGGGACATCGCCGCCGAGATCATGAAGGCCGTGCCTGACGACGACCGCGTCATCGCCCTCGACCGCGTGATGGCCCACATCGACAAGAGCCAGATCACCGCGAAGAACGCCGAGGGCCTGAACACGGATCCGCCGCCGATCTTCGTTAGCCAGGCGCCGGCCGTCCTCGTCAACTTCGACGGCGACCCGATTTGGAGCCCGATCAAGGAGAACGATCTGAAGTTCGCGGTGAACACGAACTGGGATCTCTATTTCCACGAGCCGAGCAAGACGTACTACCTGCTGAACGACGGGTCGTGGCTAGCGACCAAGGACCTCAAGGGATCGTGGGCACCGGCCGGGAAGCTCCCGGACAGCTTCAAGAAGCTGCCCGCCGACGACAACTTCAAGGAAGCGGCCGCCGCGGTGCCCGGCAAGAAGCTCAGCGCGAGCAAGGCGCCGAAGGTGTTCGTGAGCCTCGCGCCCGCCGAGCTGATCGTCATCGACGGCGACCCGAGGTATCTCCTGGTGGACGGCACGACCGACCTGTTGTGGGTGTCGGACACCGAGGCCGACGTCTTCCGCATGGGCAGGGCCGGCGCCGTCTACTACCTGATAGCCGGGCGGTGGTTCTCGGCGCCCGGATTCGACGGCCCGTGGACGTTCGCCACGCCGAATCTGCCCGTCGACTTTCAGAAGATCCCGCTCGAGCACCCACGGTCGCGCGTGCTGGCCTCGGTGCCGGGCACGCAGCAGGCGGCCGAAGCGGTCCTGCTCGCCCAGATTCCGCAGACGGCCCGCGTGAACCGCAAGCAGGTCCAGGCGCCCGAGGTTGTGTACCAGGGGGCCCCGAAGTTCGAGCCCGTCGCGTCGACCAAGGTCGAGTACGCGGTGAACACCGACAAGGACATCGTCAGGTTCGGCGACCTCTACTACATGTGCTTCCAGGGCGTCTGGTTCATGTCGAAGAAGCCGGACGGCCCGTGGGAGGTCTGCTCGAAGGTGCCCGCGGAGATCTACGCGATCCCGGCGAGTTCGCCGGTGAACAACGTCACCTACGTGACGGTGGTCGCGGAAGACACCAACGACGAATGGGTGACGTTCGCGGCGGTGGGGGCCTATACGGGGGTCATGATCGCCTGGGGATGCGCGTGGTGGGGGACAGGCTACTATCACCCGCCGTACTGGGGCTGGGGCCCCTACTATCCGTACTACTACCCGCGTTATCCGACGTACGGGTATGGCGCCGTGGTACAACCCGTGGACTGGCGGCTACGGCCGGGCGGCGGTCGCCTACGGACCCTATGGCGGGGCGGGAGTCGCCGCCCGCTACAACCCGTCGACCGGAACGTATGCGCGGGGTGCGGTCGCCTACGGGCCGTACGGGGCCCGCGGCGCGGCCGAGGCGTACAATCCGCGAACCGGCACCTACGGCCAGACGAGGCAGGGCTCAGGTGTCTACGGTAGTTGGGGCAGTACGGCGGTGCAGCGGGGCGACGACTGGGCGAAGACCTCGCGCGTCACGAACAACCGGACCGGAACGACCACCCGCGTCACGCAGGGATCCGGCGGCGGCGGCGCCGTCACCCGGAACACGCCGGGCCCGGGCGGCGGGGGAGTCGCGAGAACCGGGAGCGGCGACGTCTACGCGGGTCGCGACGGCAACGTCTACAAGAACGACGGCGGCGGCTGGCAGAAGTACGACAACGGCAGTTGGAACACCGTGGACAAGCCGCAGGGCGAGGCAACGGGAGCGGCGCGTGATCAGGCCGCGACCAAGGCAGGCGACCGAGCCACCGCCGGCACCCTTGACCGCTCGACGGCCGATCAGTTGAACCGCGACCGCGGCGCCCGGGCGGAGGGTACGCAGCGCACGAACGACTGGGGGTCGGTCCGCAGCAGCGGCGCTGGAAGCAGCCGGGCCGGCAGCTACCGCCCGACCGGCGGCGGCCGGGTGGGTGGCGGCGGCCGGCGGCGGTAAGCATTCGAGGTCGGGAGGTTTCATCCGCGGTTACAGAACTGAGTTACAGTATGGTGATCGTGGTCGAGACCTCCCAACGTTTTTCGCCACAAAAGGAGCAGCGATGAACAGGACACACGCGCGAGTCTTCGTTGTTGCGGTGCTGGCACTCGCATCCGCCATGGCCGCCCACGGCCTGGCCCAGGGGCAGCAGCCGCCGAAGGTGCAGATCCCGCAGTCTGGCGTGCCCCAGATCATGACGATCGAGGGCGCATTCGTCCGGGCGGCGTACAACAACGAGGGGTACGTCATTCTCGGCTACCGTCTCGCGAATACGTCGGTCGGCGAGCCCTGGATGCTGCTCGACGTGGGCATGGCGCTCCGGGAGCGCGTGAAGAACCAGACGTTGACGCGTGACGAGGTGTCGCTCGACACGCCCGATGGCCAGAAGATCCCGCTGCCGTCGAACGAGGAGTTCCAGAAGGCCAACCTGATGGCTCTGGAACGGCGTTCGCAGGTCACCAAGGACTCGATCAACTACTTCCCGCCGCTCGCGACCCAGGCCTGCCGGATCGGGTTCTTCGCCGAACTGGTCCAGCGGGCGATGGCCTACGACCAGGTCGAGCTCAGCCCGACGCGCGCGTGCCTCGGCAAGCTCTACTTCCCGATTCCCGGCGGGATCAAGCACGGCCAGTACTGGCTGAACGTCAAGCTCGACGGCAGCCTCCTCCGCGTGCCGCTCCGGATCCTGACGAAGGACGAGGAGAAGCTCCTGAACAAGAACTTCAAGAGCATCCAGAAGCAGGTCGAGGAAGCGTTCGCGCCGCCGAAGAAGTAGCGGGCCTGAAAGGGTGAACGCCATGGCGCACGAGTCGAAGAAGTCTCGCAAGAGCGGGGATCAGAAGGCGCTCGCGACCAGGGACTACGACCGTGCGCTGAAGAAGCTGCACGTCGAGCTGGTCAAGCTCCAGCGGTGGGCGGTCCACAAGGGCCTGAAGGTCTGCGTCGTGTTCGAGGGGCGGGATGGTGCCGGCAAGGGGGGCACCATCAAGGCGATCACCGAGCGCGTGAGCCCCCGGGTCTTCCGCGTGGTGGCGCTTCCCGCCCCCACCGAGCGCGAGAAGACCCAGATGTACCTGCAGCGCTACGTCTCCCACTTCCCCGCGGCCGGCGAGGTCGTGATCTTCGACCGGAGCTGGTACAACCGCGCCGGCGTCGAGCGGGTCATGGGCTTCTGCACGAAGGACCAGGCCGAGCGTTTCCTGGGCGCGGCGCCGCTCTTCGAGAAGGCGATGGTCGGTGCGGGAATCATCCTGCTGAAGTACTGGCTCGAAGTCAGTCCGGACGAGCAGACCCGCCGGCTCAAGGCCCGGGCCGACGATGGCCGGAAGACCTGGAAGCTGTCGCCGATGGACATCAAGTCCTACACGCGATGGGACGACTACTCCCGGGCGCGCAACGCGATGCTGGAGGCCACCGACACCGCGTGGGCGCCGTGGTTCGTGGTGAAGTCGGACGACAAGAAACGCGCGCGCCTGAACGTGATCGCGCACCTGCTCAGCCAGGTGCCGTACAAGAAGCTACCGAGCGACGCCGAGCCACTCCCGAAGCATCGGAAGGTGTCGAAGGGGCTCGATCCGAAGGTGCCGGTCAAGTTCGTGCCGGAGGAGTACCGAGGCACGGCCCGGCGGGCGTCATCGGGCGTGGCCCCGGCCGGATTCGTCTGCGCCGGCCCCCCTGGTTTCTGTAAAATGACGGTTTGACTGCGACCCAGCTCACGGGCGGCCGTGCCACTCCCCAGCGAGGTTGAGGCGATGAGACGGAAGTCGATCCTCCCACTGTTCGGCGTCGTTCCCATGCTGCTCGCGGCGTGCGCCAAGGAGGCGCCGCCGGCGGCGCCTCCGCCGCCCGAGGTGATGGTCGCCCAGGTCGTCCAGCGCGACGTGCCGGTCATTACCGAGCTGGTCGGCCAGGCGGCGGGCTCCCAGGACGTCGAGGTTCGGGCCCGCGTCGAGGGGTTCCTCGAAACAGTGGCCTTTACCGAGGGCACGCTGGTCAGGCAGGGGCAGCTGCTCTACAAGATCGACCCGAAACCGTTCGAAGCCGCCGTCGCGAACGCGAAGGCGAACCTCGCGTCGTCGCAGGCGAGGTTCGACAAAGCCGGCAACGACGTCAAGCGCTACACGCCGCTCGTCGCCCAGCAGGCGGTGAGCCAGATGGAGCTCGACAACGCGGTTTCCGCGAAGGACGCCGCCGCCGCTCAGGTGGATTCGGCGAGGGCGGCCCTGGACAAGGCGCAGCTCGACCTCGGCTACACCACCATCAGCGCGCCGATTGGCGGCCTGGTCGGGACGACGAAGGTGAAGGCCGGCAACCTGGTCGGGCGCGGCGAGAACACGCTGCTCGTGACCCTGTCGGTCATCGACCCGATCTTCTTCCGGGCCGGCCTGGCCGAGGCCGAGTATCTGAGGCTCAACCGGCGGATTCAGGAGCGGCGGGCCGCCGGCGAACTGCGCGAGAAGACGCCGATCGATCTGATCCTCGCCGACGGTTCGACGCTTCCCCAGAAGGGGTACCTGGACGTCGTCGAGCGCAACATCGATCCGACCACGGGCACGCTCGCGATGCAGGTGAAGTTCCCGAACCCCGACATGCTGGTGCGGCCTGGCCAGTACGGCCGCGCGCGGTTCGAGAGCGATGTCAGGAGGGGCGCGCTGCTCGTCCCTCAGCGCGCGGTGCAGGAGCTGCAGAGCATCTACAGCGTGGCGGTGGTCGGCACGGACAACAAGGTGTCGTTTCGCAATGTGAAGGTCGGGCCGAAGGACGGCAGCCTCTGGGTGATCACCGAGGGACTCAACCCCGGCGACCGCGTTGTCGTCGAGGGGATCCAGAAGGTCCGTGAAGGGGCGGTCGTCGCGCCGAAGCCGATGCCGGCGGAGGGGGTCAAGTAGCCATGGCCCGCTTCTTCATCAACCGGCCGATCGTCGCGATCGTGATCTCGATCGTCACGGTGCTGCTCGGCGCCGTGGCGATGCAGACCCTGCCGATCGCGCAGTACCCCGAGATCGTGCCGCCGATGGTCCAGGTGACGACGACGTTCGTCGGCGCGAGCGCGCTGGACGTCGAGGCCTCGGTGGCGACGCCGGCGGAGCAGAAGATCAACGGCGTCGAGAACTCGATCTACATGAAGTCGACCAACGCCAACGACGGCACGCTGACGCTGAAGGTGACCTTCGACGTCGGATCCAACCTCGACATGGCGAACGTCCTCACGCAGAACAAGCTGTCCGAAGCGATGCCGCAGCTGCCGGCGTCGGTCAAGACCTACGGCGTCGCGGTGAAGAAGGCGCTGGCGTTTCCGCTGCTGGTCATCTCGATCAAGTCGCCGAACGGGAGCTACGACAACAACTTCCTGTCGAACTACGCGACGATCAACATCAACGACAATATCGCGCGCATCCCCGGCGTCGGGCAGATCAACCTGTTCGGCGGAAGCGACTACGCGATGCGCATCTGGCTGAGGCCCGACCGGATCGCGCGGCTCGGCATCACGGTGCCCGACATCGCGAACGCCATCTCGCAGCAGAACACGCTCTCGCCGTCGGGCCAGATCGGCGGCCAGCCCGCCGTTCCGGGGACGGATACACCTACACCGTCCGCACGCAGGGGCGCCTCCTGGATGCTGACGAGTTCGGCGGCATCATCATCCGCACGAACCCCGACGGGTCGCAGGTGCGCCTGAGCGACGTGGCCCGCGTCGAGCTCGGCACGCAGCTCTACAACGCGGTCGGCCGACACGACGGCAAGCCGGCGGCGGTCATCGCCGTCTTCCAGATCCCGGGCACGAACGCGCTGCAGGTGGCCGGCGAGATCAAGAGAACCCTGGCGGACCTCAAGACGCGCTTCCCCCGCGACATGGACTACACGGTCTCGCTCGACACGACGCTGCCGGTCGAGGAGGGGATCACCGAGATCATCCACACGCTGTTCGAAGCCGTCGCCCTGGTGATCATCGTCGTCTTCGTCTTCCTGCAGAACTGGCGGGCGACGCTGATCCCGCTGCTGACCGTTCCGGTCTCGCTCGTCGGGGCGTTCATCTTCTTCCCGCTGCTCGGCTTCTCGATCAACGTGCTCTCGCTGCTCGGCCTCGTCCTCGCGATCGGCATCGTGGTCGACGATGCGATTGTCGTGGTCGAGGCGGTCATGCACCACATCGAGCACGGCATGACCCCGAAGGACGCGACGGTCAAGGCGATGGAAGAGGTGTCGGGGCCGGTCGTGGCAATCGCCCTCATTCTGGCCGCGGTGTTCGTGCCGGTCGGGTTCATGGGCGGCATCTCGGGCCAGCTGTACCAGCAGTTCGCGATCACCATCGCCATCTCGGTGCTGCTGTCGGCATTCAACGCGCTGACGCTGTCGCCGGCGCTGGCGGCGATGCTGCTCAAGCCGGCGACCGGCAAGAAGACGCTGCTCACGCCGTTCTACCGGGGGTTCAACAAGGTCTTCGGCGCGGGCACCAACGCCTACGTGACGTTCGCGGGCCTGCTGGTGCGCAAGCTCGTCGTGAGCGTGCTCCTCGTCGGCGTCTTCGTGTTCCTGACGGTGCGGCTCGTCGGGCGCATCCCCGGCGGGTTCGTCCCCGAGGAGGATCAGGGCTACCTCCTGGTCAACGCCGCGCTGCCGGACGCGTCGTCACTGCAACGCAGCGACGCGGTGATGCGGAAGATCGAGACGATCCTTGGGAACACCAAGGGCATCAAGGGCTACAACACGATCACGGGCTTCAGCCTGATCACCGGCGCCTACTCGTCGAACATGGGCTTCTTCTTCGTCGAGCTCGATGAATGGGCGGAGCGCACCACACCCGAGACGCACGCGAGCGGCATCACCAACGCGCTGAACGCCGCGTTCGCCAGGCAGATTCCCGAGGCGGTGGCGGTGGCGTTCGGGCCGCCGGCCATCCCCGGCCTCGGCACCGGCGCAGGCTTCACGATGCAGCTGCAGGACCGGGTCGGCAACACGCCTCAGTATCTGGCCGACCAGGCCGCGGAGTTCATGAAGGCCGCGCGGAAGCGGCCGGAGATCGGCCGCATCGGCTCGCTGTATCGCGCGAGCGTGCCCCAGGTCTACGCCGACATCGACCGCAGCAAGGTGCTGAAGGTGGGCGTGCCGATCGCCGACGTGAACACGACGCTCGGCTCGCTGCTCGGCAGCGCCTACGTGAACGACTTCAACCGGTTCGGCCGCGTCTACAAGGTCTACCTCCAGGCCGAGCCCGAATACCGGACCGACCCGAAGCAGTTCGGCCTGTTCTTCGTGCGAAGCGCGAAGGGCGAGATGGTGCCGCTCGACACCCTCGTGTCCACGCGATCCACGAGCGGACCTGAATTCACGAACCGGTTCAACCTGTACCGGTCCGCCGAGCTCACCGGTGTACCGGCGGATGGGTACAGCTCGGCGCAGGCGCTGGCGGCGCTCGAGGAGGTGGCCAAGGAGGTCCTGCCGGCCGACATGGGCTACGACTGGGCCGATCTCTCCTATCAGGAGAAGCGCGCCCCCTCGCCGGCTCCCACGTTCGCCGTGGCGATCTTCCTGGTCTTCCTGGTGCTGGCCGCGCAGTACCAGAGCTGGAGCCTGCCGTTCAGCGTGCTCCTCGGGACGCCGTTCGCGGCGTTCGGCGCCTATCTCGGGCTGTGGATCGCCCGGCAGTCCTCGACCAGCTACGTGAACAACATCTTCGCCCAGATCGGCCTGATCATGCTGATCGGGCTGGCCGCCAAGAACGCGATCCTGATCGTGGAGTTCGCGAAGATGCTCCACGAGCAGGGGAAGGACGTGGCGACGGCGGCGCTCGAATCGGCCCGCCTGCGGTTCCGCCCGATCCTGATGACCGCGTTCGCGTTCATCCTCGGCGTCACGCCGCTGCTCACGGCGAGCGGCGCGGGAGCCGAGGGACGAAAGGTGATGGGCATGACGGTGTTCGCCGGCATGCTGATCGCGACCATCCTCGGTGTCCTGCTGATCCCCGCGCTCTACACGCTGGTCGGCAAGCTGTCGGGCTCGAAGCCCGGGCAGGCGCCGGCACCGACTCCACCGACTCCGGCGACCGCGGGAGGAGGCCACTGATGAACACCCGACACCTCTTCCGCCGCGCGGCCCCGTGCGCGGCCGTCCTCGCCCTCGCGGCGTTCGCCGGCGGGTGCACGGTCGGTCCCAACTACAAGCGGCCCGACCTCGAGCCGCCGAGCCAGTTCCGCGGCGTCCAGGCCGCGACCGCGGAGTCGATGGCCGACCTGCCGTGGTGGCAGGTGTTCGACGACCCGGTGCTGCAGAGTCTGATCCGGGAGGGCATCGCCCGCAACCTGGACCTGCGAATCGCCTCCGCCCGCGTGGTCGAATCGCGCGCGCTGGCGGGCATCGCCAAGTTGTACCTGTATCCCGAGGTGAACGTCGGCTTCGGGTACAGCGCCGAGCAGAAGTCGCGCGTGGGCGATCCTCAGTTGACCGAGGAAGCCGTCCCGAACCGGCTCTACCAGAACGTGGCCCTCAACGGGACGCTGTCGTGGGAACTCGACCTCTTCGGCCGGCTGCGGCGCGGCAAGGAGGCGGCGTTCGCCCAGTACCTTGCCACCGAACAGGGCCGGCGCGCGGTCGTCGTGACGCTGGTGGGTGACATCGGTGCCACCTACTTCTACCTTCGGCAACTCGACCTCTCGCTCGACATCGCGAAACGGACGCTGAGGGTCAACGACGACACCGTCGCGTACTACACGACACGGCTCAAGGGCGGCGTGTCGAACCGGCTCGAGGTCGACCAGGCCAAGGCCAACCGCGCGTTGACGGCTGCCGCGATCCCCGGTCTCGAGCGGCAGATTGCCGTCGCCGAGAACGCGCTCGCCGTCCTGCTCGGCCGGCCGCCGGCCGCCATTCCGCGGGCCGGAGGGCTCGGCGATCGACTGCCGCCGACGGTTCCTGCCGGTCTGCCGACGTCGCTGCTCGAGCGGCGTCCGGACGTCCTGGCGGCCGAGCAGCAGCTGGTGGCCGCCAACGCCAACGTGGGCGCGGCCAAGGCGCTCTTCTATCCCACGATCAGCCTGACCGGGTCGATGGGGGCCGTCAGCAGCGGGCTGACGAACTTCCTGACCCCCGAGTCGTTGATTTGGTCGGCCGCCGCGGGCCTGTTCCAGCCGCTGTACAACGGCGGGCGCATCAAGCAGAACTACGAGGCCTCTATCGCGCGGTTCGACCAGGCCGTCGCCCAGTACCAGAAGGCGGCCCTGAACGGCTACCGGGAAGTGGCGGACGCCCTGGTGAGCATCGAGAAGTACGGCGAGCAGCGGACCGCGCTCGAATCGGGCGTCGAGGCGCTGCGCGACGCGGTCATGCTGTCCCGCTCGCGGTACGAGACGGGGCTTTCGAGCTACCTCGAGGTGCTGGTCGCCGACCAGCAGTTGTTCGAGCAGGAGTTGCGGCTGGCAGAGGCGCGTGGCGAGCAGTGGAGAGCGCTGGCGCTCCTGTACCGGGCGCTCGGCGGAGGCTGGCAGCCCGAGCCGCCGCCGCCGGCGAAGGAGCCGGCGAAGCAGTAGATGGCCCTCCAGCGCGCGGTTCGCATCGGACTGCCGAAGGCGCGGTTCACCGCGGTGCTGGTCCTCCAGGTCGTGACGCTGTTCTGGCTGGTCGCGTCAGATGCCGGGCGCGGCATGTACCGGCTGCTCGAACTCACCGGCATCGTCATTCCGCTCTCCGCCATCGCGGTCGCGACCGACCGGAAGACCGAGCGCCGAATCGCGTTCGCGCTCGCGATCCTGGCGATCGCCTTCAACGTCGGCGCGCTCTCCGGAATCCGGCCGCTCAACCTCGAGATCGGTCCCGGCCTGTCCGTCCTGTTTTCGGGCTTCACGACGTGGCTGCTGCTGGCGGGCGTCCTCCGCAGTCCGCGCGTGACGGGCGACGTGCTGGCGGGGGCGCTGGCATCGTTCATCATGGCCGGACTCGCGTTCGCGGTCGTCTACGGTGTGATCGAGTCGCGCCTCCCGGGCGCCTTCGTCGCGCCAGGACTCGAGCCAGCAGCGTTCCCCGACCTCGTCTACTTCAGCTTCGTCACGCTGCTGACCATCGGGTTCGGTGACGTGACGCCAGTCGCGCCGCTCGCGCGGGCCGTGGTGCTTTTCGAGGGGATCTTCGGCGTCGTCTTCACGACGGTCGTGATGGCGGCGCTCGTCGCAGGCTACCTCCGGCACCGGTCGCAGGACTGACGGACGCTCGATGCTGATCGCCGGCGGGTTCCGGCAACGGGAGAAACGGGGGCCATGGGCACGACACTGACGATCCCGCTCACCGGGCGCCCGGCGTGGAGGAGTCTCGAGCGGCACGCTCGCGAGATGCGCGAGGTGCACCTGCGGACGCTCTTCGCGGCCGACCCGGCGCGCGGCGAGCGCCTGACCGCCGAGGGCGCCGGCCTCTTCCTCGACTATTCGAAGAACCGCGTCACCGACGAGAGCCTGGCGCTGCTCGTGCAGCTCGCGGAGGAGTCCGGGCTGCGCGACCGGATCGACGCGATGTTCGCCGGCGAGAAGATCAACGTCACCGAGGACCGCGCCGTCCTTCACGTCGCGCTCCGCGCGCCGCGGGACGCATCGGTCGTCGTGGACGGCAGGAACGTGGTGCCGGACGTGCACGCGGTGCTCGACAGGATGACCGGATTCGCCCGGCGCGTGCGGAGCGGCGAGTGGAAGGGGCACACCGGCAGGCGCATGCGGAACGTCGTCAACATCGGCATCGGCGGGTCGGACCTCGGGCCCGTCATGGCGTACGAGGCGCTTCGCCACTACAGCGAGCGCTCGATGACGTTCCGGTTCGTGTCCAACGTCGACGCCGTCGACCTCGTCGAGGCGACGCGCGACCTCGACCCGGCCGAGACGCTCTTCATCGTGTCGTCGAAGACGTTCACGACGATCGAGACGATGACCAACGCGCAGAGCGCGCGCGAGTGGCTGCTTCGCGGCCTCGGCGGCGACTCGAACGCCGTGGCCAGGCATTTCGTCGCCGTCTCGACGAATGCCGGGCGGGTGGCCGCCTTCGGCATCGACACCGCGAACATGTTCGGGTTCTGGGACTGGGTGGGCGGCCGGTACTCGATGGACTCCGCGATCGGCCTGTCGACGATGATCGCGATCGGCCCGGACCACTTCCGCGCGATGCTCGGGGGCTTCCACCGGATGGACGAGCACTTCCGCACGGCGCCATTCGAACGGAACCTCCCTGTGCTGATGGGACTGCTGACGGTCTGGTACACGAACTTCTTCGGCGCCCAGACGGTGGCGGTGCTCCCGTACGAGAACTACCTGAAGCGCTTCCCGGCCTACCTGCAGCAGTTGGCGATGGAGAGCAACGGAAAGCAGGTGACGCTCGACGGCGAGAGGGTGACCTACGACACCAGTCCGATCTACTGGGGCGAGCCCGGCACGAACGGGCAGCACTCGTTCTACCAGCTGATTCACCAGGGGACGCGGCTGATTCCGTGCGACTTCATCGCCTTCGCGCACGCGCTGACGCCGCTCGGCCGGCACCACGACCTTCTCCTGGCGAACGCCCTCGCGCAGGCCGAGGCGCTTGCGTTCGGCAAGACTGCCGGGGAGGTGGAGGCCGAGGGCGTCGCGCCGGCCCTCGTGCCCCACCGGGTGTTCGAAGGCAACCGCCCGTCGAACACGATTCTCGCCGACCGGCTCTCGCCGGAGAGGCTCGGCGCGCTGGTGGCGCTCTACGAGCACAGCGTCTTCACGCAGGGCGCCATCTGGAACCTCAACCCGTTCGACCAGTGGGGCGTGGAACTTGGCAAAGCGCTCGCCCTGGCGATCGTCCCAGAGCTCGAGAGCCCGGCGGAGCCGGCGCTCGCGCACGATAGCTCCACGAACAGCCTGATCCGGCGCTATCGGGAGATGACCGACACCGCTCGGTGATAGACTCAAAGGTTGCGGGTACCCGAGAGGAGATCGAGCGTGTTGACTGCCATGAGGCGCTTCGTGGGAGCCGGAGTCTTTGCCGCAGGTGTCGGGCTGCTGGTGCCTGCGGTCGCGCTCGCACAGCAACAGCCGCAGCAGAAGGCGCCGGCCGCGCCCGGTGGCCAGGTCGGCGCGACCAT
>CAVORY010000013.1:0-351876 GCA_963698725.1 uncultured Acidobacteriota bacterium | reverse complement strand
GGCCCGAGGCTGTCGCCGCGTGCATCCGCAGCCTATCGCGACCCAGCCTTACGTCTCCGGGCGCCGGTGGTAAATGCCCGCGATGGACTCGGCCGCGACATCGCAGGAACACTCGGCGTGGATTGAGGAATTCGAGGCGGCCGCGAAGCGCCCGCTTCCGCTGCGCGTGCGCTACGCGTTCATCAAGACGTACCGGCCGGTGATGGATGACGAGTCCTTCCGGGCGTTCGACCGGATGGCTGACTACCGGGCGTGGTGCGAAACGGCGCTTCCGAGTTGGCTGGGCTATGGCCGCGTTTGAGTACCGGCAGGCCGAGGAGATTCGTGACGCCTTTGCGCGCCACGGCGTCCGGTATCTGTTCATCGGCAAGTCGGGAGCCATCCTCCTGGGATTCCCCGACACGACCCAGGACGCGGATCTCTTCGTCGAGCGCAGCCCGGACAACGGTGCGGCGCAGGTCGGCGCGATGGAGTCCCTCCCGCGCCTGCGGGCGTTCCGCGACTATTGGATTAGCCGCCGGCGCGGGTGAGGCGCCGGGCAACCATCGCCGCGTTCTGCCCGCGCCATCGTGAACATCAAGGGAGTCTGCGCTGAGCATCACCTGCAGCTGCTCCTGCAGCAACCCGCCATTCCGCCCTTGACATGAAGGTCGTCGGTTAGTACTAATTCGTTAGTACTGGCCATGTTCGCCGACCTCCGCCTCGCGCTCCAATCCCTCGCCTCACAGCCGGCGCTGACAGCCGCGGTCGTCCTGCCGGTCGGCCTGGCCATTGCCGCCAACACGGCCCTCTTCTCTGTGATGGACGGCGTGCTCTTCCGGCCGCTGCCATACCGGGATGCCGGACATCTGGTCCACGTGGGCCTTGCCCCGTACACGGAACTGGACGGCGAGGCCCGCACACAGGTGATCGAGGCGCTCGGGCAGACGCCGCTGTTCTCCGAGCGCGCACGCGCCTTCCGGGCGCTGCTCTTCGAGGAGGGCGCAGAGATTGTCGTGGACTGGCAGCTTGTGACCACAGAGGTCTCCCCGAGCCTGTTCGCGATGCTCGGCGCCTCACCAGCCCGCGGCCGGAGCCTGCGCGACGAAGACGAGGGGCACTTCAACCCGCGACCGGCGGTGCTGGGATACGAATTGTGGCAGTCCCGCTTTGGCGGCGACCCGAAGATTGTCGGCCGGACGGTGGGCATTCCCGGCGCGATCATGGACCGGCGCTTCCTGGTGGTCGGCGTCATGCCGCCCGGCTTCGATTTCCCCCGAGGCACGAACGTGTGGGTCGCGCGTGCCGGGCCGCCGAGGAACGTCGAGCCGACCTACGCGAGACTGGCGCCGGGTGTCACGGTGCAGCAGGCCGCCGCACGGTTCCGGAAGGCCCGCTTCACGCCGCTGCGCGAATTCGTCCGCCCCAAGGGCGGATTCGCGGTCGCGTTTCTGCTTGCCGCCACCGGCCTGCTGATGCTCGTTGCCTGGGCCCAGGTGGCCGCCCTGCTCTTTGCGCGCGCCGCCGGACGTGCCTCGGAGATCGCCGTGCGCCTGGCGCTCGGCGCGAGCCGATGGCGACTGGTCCGACAGTTCGCCTCCGAGGGTGGCACCGTCGCGGTCATGGCGCTCGCGCTGGCGTGGGCCGCCGTCCCCTCGCTGACGGCGTTCATCGTCCGGCTGCTGCCAGCCGAAATCACTGTGGGGCAGGCGATTCATCCAGACCAGCGCACGTTCCTCTTCGCATGCCTGCTCTCAGCGGCCGGCGTGCTCGTGCTGGCGCTGGCGCCGTTCGAGATTGTCCGCAGGAGTGCCCCGCTCGCGCTCCTGCGCGGAGACATCTTCGGTGGCGTGACGATGCGGGCGGCGCGCATCCGCACGGTGCTCCTCGTCGCGCAGCTCGCCGTGACGGCGATGTTGCTCTACTTGGGCGGACTGGCGTTTCACAGTTTCGTGCGCGTGACGTCGGTGGATCTGGGGTTCACACCCGACAAGGTCCTGGCATTCCGCCTGCCGGCTCTCGTCGTGCCCACCCGTTCTCGCGAGGGAATCCGGGCTGCGATAGACCTCTACGTCCAGCGAGCGGCCGAGACGATGGAGGCGGTGCGGGCGCTTCCCGATGTGAAGGTCGTCGGGGCCGGAGATCGGCCGTTCATGTCGAGCCATGTTCCCGTCGCCACGGTCACGTCATCGGCCGACCCGGCGGCGACACCCCTTCGCGCGCGCCACAATCCTGTCCTGCCCGGGTATTTCGAGACGCTCGGCGTGCGGGTTCTCGAGGGCCGGGGTATCAGCGAGCGCGACCTCGAGGGCGAGCGAGTGGCGCTCGTCAACGACACGCTCGCGCGCGACCTCCGGCGGTTCGGCCCCGTCGTCGGCCAGCAACTGAGGTCCAGCTTCGAAGGCCCACAGGCTCAGCCGTACCGCGTGGTCGGCGTCGTGAACGACTTCGTCAACGAGCGCCCGGACCTGCCCGCCGACCCGCAGGCTTTCCTTTGTCGCAAGAGTCCGATTCCGTTCCTGCTCGCGCGGGTGGAGGGAGATGTCGACCAGGCGGCTGCGGCCATCCGGACGGTGATGGGGCGCATCTGGACCGATCGGTCGGGCGGGCACAACGTCGTCTGGCTCGCCGACGAAGCGCGGCGCGCGACGGCCGAGTATCGCGCCCGCACGATTCTGCTTGCCGTGCTCGGTCTCCTGTGCCTGCCGCTCGCGCTCGCCGGCGTGGGCGGAGCGCTGAGTTACGCTCTGCGGCAGCAGACGCGCGAGATTGCCATCCGGCTGGCGCTGGGCGCCGAACCAGGTTCGATCAAACGGCGCGTCGTCGGCCGTGCGCTGCTGTGGGCGGTGGCCGGAGTGTTGCTAGGCCTGGCGGGCGGCCTCGGCGCCGGCCGGTGGATGTCGAGCTATCTCTTCGGCGTTCCGAGCGCCGATCCGCTGACCGCCCTTGGCGTCGCAAGCGTCGTGGCGATCGCCGCCTGGGTGGCGGCGCTCTGGCCCGCCAGCCGGGCTGCGCGGGTTGATCCGGCGGTCGCGCTCCGCGCCATGTGACCAGGTGGCCCTTTCTGATCCCTCGCCTCGTCCTCCCTCGGCAGCAGGAATCAGTGGGAATTCCTGTGATGCGTCTCGCCCTCGGAGCGGACCACGCCGGATGCCCGCTGAGGGAAGCTCTGAATCCCGTGCTGGACGAGATGCGCGTGCCGTACGACGACGTCGGCACGACCTCGACGGCGGCCGTGGACTATCCGGACATTGCCGAGGTGGTCGCGCGCGCCGTGGCGGACGGCCGGTTCGGGTACGGGGTGCTCGTGTGCGGCACGGGCACCGGGATGGCGATGGCCGCCAACGATGATAGGGAGCATCACAGCGGTGCCCGCTCGTCTGCAGGTCGCGAGTTGACGTAACCCCTGCTATCAGACGCCGCCGCGCGTCGTGCCGAGATCGCGCCCCGCTCAGGCACAGCCTGAATCGGGTGCCACGATCACAGAAGCCGAAGAGGAGTAGTATCAGGTGATGTGTGTCGAGATCATGGTTACAGCGCCCCGGTCTTGTGCACGCCCGATGCGCTCATGGAGGGTACCGATGAATGATGCCCATAGGCAGGATCGGGCGTGGCAGGACCCCATTGTGGCCGAGGTGCGCGCCGTGCGCTCGGCGCTCTTCGCGGCGTCCGGAAACGACATCCGGGAGTTCTGTCGACGCCTCCGCGAGAAGCAGGCAGTCTCCGGACATGACATCCTGACGCGTGTCTCCCAATCCGGCCTGCAGTCCGCTACACCGCCGTCGACTTTCCCGCCTCCCCGACCAATCGGCTAGCAACGCGCTGCCGGCGACGGCCGCGAGACTGTACGGAGACAGGTGAGGTTCTCGGTCGGAGGGTGATGGTGACGATAGGAAGCACCAGAGCGGTTTCCGCTCGTCTGCCGCTGTCAACACCGCGCGCCTGGCGTCGCCGGACGACCGCAGGCGATCGAAAAGCGTCCCTGGCCGCGGCGTGCGAGTCTGCCGGGGCTATTGAGCCGCTGGTACTGCCGCCGATGCGCGGAGACAGTCGACGAATGAGCTCACGCTCCTTCCTTGTTGTCCTGCTCGTCTTACTGCCACCTATCGCTCACCCGGACCATCGCCTTTCGGCTCAACCGGCACCCCTGGACGTCTACCACGCAATCGTCGAGCAGTATCGACTTGGTCGTATCGAGGCCGCCGCCAAGCTGCTCCGCGAAGCCGGCAGCGACGCTATTGGTCAGGCGATTGCGGATCTCGCCCGGGATCTGGAGCGCGGGAGGGAGTCCCCATGGCCGTCGATCGACATCCAGGGGGCCGTGATGTTTCACACAGAGGCGGTCCTGTCCGGAATGGCGGCGCTTCCGTCCGAGCAGGCTTGGCATCTCCAGGCGGCCAAACGGCTGGTGGAACTGCGGGCACCGGGAAGCCGGCGACCCCTGCCCGAGGTTTTCGTGCGTTCGTGGCTCCTTCTCATGGTGTGGCGGGCACAGGGGATGCTCGAACTCGATGAGGCAAGCGAGTGGCTCGGTCACGTGACGAGACGCTTCGCACCTGATGGTGAGACGCTCCTGACCGCTGGCTCGCTCGAGGAGACGCGTGCCTGGCCGAAGCTGGCAGCTTCTCTTCCGAGAGCGCCACTCCAAGCCACGCTCCCCGCGCCGGGTC
Source organism: uncultured Acidobacteriota bacterium (assembly GCA_963698725.1). Taxonomy (GTDB): domain Bacteria; phylum Acidobacteriota; class Vicinamibacteria; order Vicinamibacterales; family Fen-181; genus FEN-299. The sequence continues at coordinate 347,227 of CAVORY010000013.1, read as the reverse complement.
GCGGCAGCCTGTTGAAGACCGCCGAGTCGTTCTACAGGCGGGCGCTCAGGCTCGACCCACGACTAGCGGAAGCACGCCTGCGACTCGGGCGGGTACTCCACCAGCGGGGTCACTACGCAGAGGCGCTCGAGGATCTCCGCCGGGTCATCGATGCCCCGGGCGATCAATGGGTCCCCTATCTGGCCCGGTTGTTCGCGGGTGCAAGCTGTGAGGGCATGCTCAAGGCCGATGAAGCCGCCGAGTACCTACCGCGCGGCGATCTCGATCCGGCCAGAGACACAGACACCACGTATTGCGCTTGCGTTTGCCGTGTGGAGTACCGCCAGCAACGCGAGCGGCTGGGAGTCGGCGCGGGCGCCTCTGCTGGCCCTCCGCGACTCAACTGGCGACGCCACCGATCCGTGGTGGCAGTACCGAATTCGGCCAGTCGTGGCGCGTTCCAGCGGCCTTTCAGCAGATGCGCGGGGAGGTCGCCAGGTGAGAACATCAGGTTGGGCACTCCCGCTGCTCTACCTCGCCGCAGTGACTTTGCGTGCGGAACAGCTGCCGACATTCAAGGGCGGCGTCAACCTGGTCCGGGTGGACGTGCTGGTCACCGATGGCGGGGCACCAATCCGCGGTCTGACCGCAGCCGATTTCGAGGTTCGCGACAACGGAGTCGTGCAGCACGTGCAAGGAGTGCTCACGGAGGCCGAGGCGCTCGACGTTCTCTTCGTTTTCGACGTAAGCCAGAGCCTGGAGGGCACGGCGCTCGAACACCTGAAGGAAGCCGCGCTTGCGGTCCTGGACCGACTGCATGAAGGCGACCGTGCCGGACTGGTGACCTTCTCGCATCGAATCCAAACGCCGATCGCCCTGACACCGGACTTGACCCATGTCCGTCGTGGCGTTCGAGGCCTTGGCACGTCGGGAAGCACCTCGCTGCTGGACGCTTTGTTCGTCGCGTTCCTCGATCGGGAACGCTCCGTCCGCAGAACCATGATGCTTGTGTTCAGCGACGGGTTGGACAACCGGAGTTGGCTATCCGCCGACCAGGTCGGCCGCGTGGCCAAACAGGCGGATGTTGTGCTCTACGCCGTCGCATTCAAGGGGCCCGCACCGGCCACGTCAATGACGGTCGCTCCAGTCGCCTCCCACCCCGATGGGAAGCTCTTGGGAACGCTGGCCGCTGCGACGGGCGGACGGTTGCTCGTCCGCACGGAGAGCCGCGGTCTCCAAGGTGCGTTCGTGCAGCTCCTTGAGGAAATGCGGACTCGTTACCTCCTGACCTATTCACCAGACGTCGCGCCGAGACCCGGGTGGCATTCTGTGACAGTGCGGCTCAAGAACCGCCAGGGTCGAGTCACGGCCCGCCCGGGCTACATGGTCCGCTGAATCCAGGCGCACGCCGAGCTGCCACGAGGTGCCGCTGGCCAGGACGAACTCGGCGCCGGACAGCCGGGTGATGGGATCTGTCCCTGTCAGACGCCGCCGCGCGTCGTGCCGAGGCTGCCGAGGCCCTCAGACACAGCGACGATCGCGTGCACGGTGCAGGTCGGGACGTCCACCGTATACCGCACCAAGCGTCGGTTTGTGGAGGAAGGCCTCGCGGCGGCGCTCGCCGAGGATCCGCGCCCCGACGGCGCCCGGAAGTTGGCGGCGACGGAAGAGGCGTTATTGATCGCGACGGCCTGCTCAACGCCGCCCGCAGGCCGGTCGAGCTGGACGCTCGCGTTGCTCGCCGAGGCGATGGTGGCGCTGACCGCGCACACCCGCATCTCGCGGCAGACCATTGGCCGGCGCCTCCAGGAGAACGACCTGAAACCGTGGCAGCGCAAGATGTGGCGTGTCCCACGGGTGGATGCGCAGTTTGTGGCGGGGATGGAAGACGTGTTGGCGTTGTACACCACGGCGCCGGCGGCGGGCACCGCCGTCGTCTGCGTGGATGAAACACCGAGACAGCTGGTGGCGGAGGTCCGCGAGCCCTCGGCCCCGCGGCCCGGCCGGGCGGCTCGCCGGGACTACGTGTCGTATGAACCAAAATCTTTGCCGGGAATTGACGAGAAATAGGTGACCGAATTCGCGCTCCCGTGACGTCGCAACTGCGACGAACAGGAGGCGCGATGAGTGAAGATCCTCGTCCGGCCGAAAGCCCGCCCTGGAATCCGGATCGCCGCACGACGACTCCGCAGGAGCGCCTGCTCCTGCTCGACCTCTGGCAGCGGTCGGGTCTCACGGGCCAGGCGTTCGGCGCGTTGGTTGGGGTGTCGAAGGCCACGCTCTTCGGCTGGAAAGATCGCTTCAAACGTGGAGGCCCGGCGGCCTTGCAGGATCACGCGCGTGGCGCGCCGACCGGGAGCCGGCTGTCGGAGGTCACGCAGCGGGCCATTGTCTTGGTGAAGACGACGCACCCGGAATGGGGGTGCGAACGCATTCGGGAGGTGCTGCTGCGGGGCGAGGGGTACAGCGCGAGCGTCGGCGCGATTGCGCACGTACTGCGGGAGGCGGGGTATGAGAGCGAGGACGTGCCGACCGCGCCCCACGCGGAGGTCGTGCACCACTTCGAACGGGCGCGGCCGAATCAGCTGTGGCAGACGGATCTGTTTACGTTTCTCCTGAAGCGGGAGAACCGGCGGCTGTATGCGGTGGTCTTCCTCGACGACCACAGTCGGTTTGTGGTCGGGTATGGCGTGTATGCGAGCGCGGGCGGCGCGCTCGTGCGGGAGGTGCTGGAGGCGGCCATCGCGAACTTCGGCGCGCCGGAGGAAGTGCTCACGGACAATGGCCCGCAGTATGTGACGTGGCGGGGCCGGAGCGCGTTTGCGCGGCTGCTCGAACGCCGGGGCATTCGGCATGTGATTGCCCGCCCGCGGCATCCGCAAACACTGGGCAAGACGGAACGCTTCTGGGGCACCCTCTGGCGCGAATGCGTGCAGGGGGCGGTCTTCACGGGCCTGGACGAAGCGCGCCGCCGCATCGGGCATTTCATCGATCACTACAACTTCCAGCGCCCCCATCAGGGGCTGGACGGGCTGGTCCCCGCGGATCGGTATTTCGCCGCCGCGCCGCAAGTGCGGGAGACGCTGGCGGCGCGGGTGGCGGCGAACGCGCGTGACCTGGCGCAGTACGGCGTCGCGCGGAAGGCGTTCTATCTCACTGGGCGCGTCGGGGACACCGACCTGGCGCTCCACAGCGAGGGCAGTCGGGTGATCCTCACGCGGTCGGACGGCGCGCGCGAGGAAGTGGATCTGGAGGCCACCGGTCGCCGCGCCGGCGAGGGGAGCGTCGCGGAGCTGCCCGAGCCGGTCGCGGTCACCGCGACGACGCCGGGGCCAGACGGCCCGGCGGATGGAGGTGCGGCATGACAACCTCGAAGCTGGCGACGCGGGTCCGGCGCCACGCCCTGCCCCTGGGCAGTCCGGCGGCGACGCGCTTGGCGGTGGGGATTCTCGAAGTGCTCAGCGGGGAGTGCGGGCCGGGCGAGGGCAGCCGCCTGCTGGGGCTGTCGCAAACGCGCTACTATGCGCTCGAAGCGCGCGCCGTGCAGGGGCTGGTCGCGGCGCTGGAACCGCGCGCGGCCGGCCGGCACGGCACTGGGCTGGAGGGGCTGCGGCTCGAGAAGCAGGCGCTGGAGCGCACCGTCCATCGGCTGCAGGCCCTGCTCCGCGCGACGCAACGCGCGGTGGCGATTACGCCGCCGGCCGCCGGGACGGCGGCGCGGCGGCGCCGCGGGCCGACGCGCGGGGCGACGCTGGTCGCGCGCTTGCGGGCGCCCACGCCCACGCCGATCGCGACGGAGGCGGTGGAAGGAGGAGCCTGATGCGCGGACGACGGCCGAGCGCGTCGGGGATGGTGGCCCGGCTGGAGGGTCCACGGGCGACGCGCGAGCGGCTCCGGGTGCTGCTCGACACGCTCAGTGGACGGATCGCACTGGAGGCCGCGGGCGCCCGCCTCGGGCTGGGCCGCACGCGGGTGCTCGCGTTGCGTCGCGAGGCGCTGCAGGGGGCCCTCGAGGCGCTGGCGCCGCGACCCCTGGGGCGGCCACGCGCCCCGGGCGGCCCCGGGTCGCCGGACCTGCGCCGGCTCCAGGCGCGGGTGCGCGAGCTGGAGCTGGCGCTCCAAGCGGCGCTGGTCCGCACCGAAGTCGCCCTGACGATGCCGTATCTGCTGACGCGCGGCGCGGAAAAAAAAGGGCGGGGGCCACGCGCAGCGCGTGCGCCTCGCGCTTGCCGCCCGCGGGCCGGGGGCGCATGAACGCGCGCGACGCGAGGCCGAGGCCCGCGTCCGCCGCACGGTGGCCGCGTGCGTGCGCTGGGGCGCGCGCCACGGACTCGTCCTGGAGGCCGTCGCGTCCGGCCTCCGGCTGTCGCCCCGCACCGTGCGCGCGTGGCGGCGACGCGCCGGGACCGCGGCGGCGGTCCGGGGCCGCCCCGCGCATGTGGTCACGGCGGAGGAACAGACCATGATCGAGGCTCTGATGCTGACGCACGGTCCCGGCGTCTCCACGCGGCTCGTCCAGCACGGCTGCCCCACGGTGCCGCGCCGGACGATCGCCCAGCATCTCCTGCGCTTTCGGCACGCGTGCCGCGCGGCCTTGTCCTCGCTGCACTGGACCGCCGCGGGGCGCGTGTGGGCGGCGGACTGGGCGATGGCCCCGCAGCCGCTCGAGGGCTGCTATCGCGCCGTCGTGCACGTCCGCGATCTGGCGAGCGGCTTCCGTCTCGCGGTCGTGCCGATTCGCCGGGCGACCGCGGCGGCGGTCGCCGCGGTCCTCGACGCCGTCTGCGCCACCACCGACCCGCCGCTCGTGCTCAAGATCGATAACGGCGGCCCGTGGCGCAGTGCGCGGCTCGATGCCTGGGCCGAGCGCGGCGGCGTGGCCCAGCTGTTTTCGCCGCCCGGCTGGCCGCCCTACAACGGGAGCATCGAAGCGAGCATCGGCGCCGTCGCCACCCGGGCGCACGAAACCGCGGCGTGGGCGGGGCACCCGGCGTACTGGACGACCGACGACCTGGCGCGCGCGCGGGTGCAGGCGAACGACGTGGTCGCACCGGACGGCACGACACCGCGCATGCGCTGGCGTGCGCGTCTCCGCATCACCGACCGCGAACGTCGTCGCTTCCAGCAGGGACTGACCGCGGCCCGCGATGACGTGGCCGCAACATCCGGAACGGCGTATAGTGGGCGCGTGCGTGACCGCCTCGCGATCGTCCGCACGCTCCAAGACCTCGGGTACGTCCGCATCAATCGGAGTGGCGAATTCGGTCACTCATTTCCACTTAAAACGCGGCAAAGATAACGTGATCAGTACAACAATCTTGAAAGGCGAATGGCCGACCATGCTCGGGATGCGAAGACCAAGGATCTGAAGTTCGAGGTGGATCGTAGGACTGATGTGTACGCTGAGCAAAGGGGCAGGGAACAAGTGATCCACGACGCACACAAGCCCCCATTGAACAGGATCAACCCGATTGATCCCAGGAACCCAAACCGGCAGAACTACCTGGATGCCGCGAAGCGACTGGAGGACAAGTGAGCGCGCGGCAACGGTATGCCGAGGGAGACTGTTTTGCCGTGCCCTTGCCGCATGCCGGCTACGCTCTCGGTGTCGTCGCTCGAATCGGCAAGAGGGGCAGTCTGGTTGGCTACTTCTTTGGCCCCGCCAGGCCGGGAATCCCTTCCCTCGGCCCCATTGGAAACCAGTTGGTTCCTCAGCGGGCGGCGATGGTCGCTATTGTTGGAGATCTTGCTCTTCTTCGTGGGTCGTGGCCGGTCCTTGGGAAGCTGGAGCCATGGAGTCGGAACTCCTGGCCGATGCCCGAGTTCGTCAGACGCGACGCCCTTTCAGGCCGACCGTCTCGAGTCGTCTACGGCGAGTCCGACTTCTTCACTGAGTTGTCTAGTGCTCCGTGTTCTGAAGAAGAGGCTCTAGGATTGGCGTCGGACGGCTTGATGGGATTCGGCTTCGTCGAAGCGAAGCTAGGTAGGCTGCTCGTATCAAGCAACGGTAGAGCCTGACGTGATTGGAGGGCATCGGGCGGCGGGCGCGCTTGGCTGCAGGCCACGCGCGAGGGGACCACGAGCCATGTCGACCCGGCTCGGCCCGTTTCTCGTCGCCCTCTTCCTCAGCCTCCGCGCCGTGCTCCCCCCGCCCGCCGCCGCAGCCGTCGCCCGCCTTCCAACCTCGCAGGCAATTGCCGCGTCGTCCGTACCTGCTCGCGGCGCCGCCCCCGCGCATGCACGCTCCTACTTCGGCGCCCGGTACCTGCGGGCCGACCTGGGCCGCTTCACGACCATCGACCCGGTCTACACCTGGACCGAGAACCTCGTCGACCCGCAACGCTGGAATCGCTACAGCTACGTCCGGAACAATCCCCTGAGGTGGGTCGACCCCGATGGACGGGCCTCAGCGGAACCGTGGGAACCCGACGAGCACGCGAGATTGACGACTGGCGCAGTGGGTGCTCTGCCTGCGAATGATGCGCCTCTCGTCGTGGCTGCCAACAGGAACGTCGACCGAACCAGCAACCAATTCAACTCTGCTGCCCACTACGTGCCGTCCGCGAAGGACCAGGCCGAACGGCTCATCGAATCGCGGCTGGCAGACGCTGTAACGGCTGAACGTGCGAGTCAGAAGGCCGAAAAGCCAGCGGACCGGGATCGACTTCATGCTGAAGCGATGGCGGCGCTTGGAGAAGGGCTTCACACATTGCAGGACAGGTCGGCGCATGGCGGACTAGCAACAGGCTCCATCGGCATTTGGTGGGCGCACCGCGGAGCACCGGTTGGCCGGGGCCCTGACTCGCCAACGCGCCAGCGGGACAACTTCCTGCGGGCGTTTGCCGACTCCCGAGACTACGTGAAGCGATTCGTGGCGCAGACGAGTGGGCGATAGACCGGAGCAGATGGGGCCGGGCAAGCTGCGAGGAGGCTCACCTGGTGGGCCAAGCTGGCGGGAGGGTCTTATGCGAAGGGTCGTGTCCGTTGGGATTGCACTGGGTCTGACGCTCGTTGGTGGATTGGCTGCGTCGTTCATCCAAGCGGCGGATTCCACCGACATCGCAGGAGCAATGCTGCATTCCATGGGGAACATCATGACCGCCCTCCTATGGGGGTGTCCGATTGGAGCAACTGTTGGCGCGGTGGCGGGTCGGACATTCGTGTTGAGACGGAAGGAGTTGTCTTGGCCCGGTGTCGCCGTGGCGTTCGGTTGCGCGCTGGTAGGAGTAGGTCTCGCGGTGTCCTTGATGGGGACGGCTGGTCTAGTCGGTCTGTTCACTGCGCCTGTCGTTGTTTGCATCGCAAGCCTAGTGGGCTACGAATTGACCTGCACATTTCGGAAGGGGCCAAACAGATGAGTCGGTGAGCCCCCCGCGCCGGCCGGTGGGCGCAATACTTTCCTCACTCCGAGCCGAATGGCGCGACAGCGCGGTCCCCTCGCAGGAACGACTCTTGTGTGGCGCTAGCAAGCGACCTTCACGAACGCGGGCCATTCGACGTGCTGGAACTGGAACACGACCGACAACGGCGTGTGCGAACCGGGGTGGCGGCCGGCCGGCGGCTCCGCGACCACGGACTTGTCGGCGCGGCGCATCCGGGGCGGCTCTTGCACGTGCAGTACAAGCCCTGGTACCGGACGTTGGGCGGCCCGGGTCACCAGCATCAGATCGCGCCCCGTCCCCGCCAGTGTCGGCGGTAGAATCAGGCGGCACATGGCCGCGCGTCTCACCCGGCTCCTCGTCGTCCTCGGTCTGCTCCTCGGCGCGGCCCTTCCGTCCGCCGCTGCGGCCGTCGTCCGCCTCCCGACCTCGCACGACACCGTCACGTCGGTCGTACCTGCTCGCGGCGCGGCCCCCGTGTATGCGCGCTCCTACTTCGGCGCCCGGTACTACCGGGCCAACCTCGGGCGGTTTACGACCGTCGACCCGGTCACCACGATTGAAGAGAACCTGGTCGATCCCCAGCGGTGGAATCGCTACGCCTACGCGAGGAACAACCCGCTGAAGTACGTGGACCCCGATGGGCGGGACGTGAAGTTCGCCACCCAACAGCTGCGGCAACAGGCAGAGAACCTCGCCCGCGTGTCGCCCTCCTTCTCCGCCGAGTTACAAGCAGCGCAGGCTGACCACTCGATCCTCGTGGACGTTCAGAGCCCCGGCGTGCGACTGCTCAACAACCCGGAGCACGCGCCAGGACTCGATCGGGTCTCCGTTGTGGATGGCGTCAAGGTCGTAGAGATGTGGGTGGACTACTGGGACAACCGAACGACCGCGCACGAATGGGGACATGTTCAGGACGTGCGCAGCAACTGGCCGCAGTTCGTTCGAGACACGGCCCCCAACAGTCCCGAATGGCGCAAGTCGCACGACGATCGGGCCCACGAAGATCGGGCGATCAAGTTTCAGAAGAAGGTGTTTGCGGAGTGGGAGGAGACGAAGAAGCGAGAGAAAGAGGAGAAACGAAAGAGAGACAAGCAGAACCACGATCAGCAGTGAGGTGACGAGATGGTCAAGAGGGTTTGCCTCCTTGCCTGCGCATGCACACTCCTGGGCCTAGTCTCAGTCGGAGGTCGCGGCCAGACAAGTTGCACTGAAGATGAATCTGTTGCCGCTGTCATCGACGCCGTCCGTCGCCAGATACCGATCGCCAAATCCGCTCCTCTACGAGCCGCGCGACTGTGGGAGCCACACGACAGACTCCTCGCGACTGTGATGCGCGGCGAGACTACTTACGCGGGACCGGCGGTGGCGATCCGCTTCTACCAGGTAACCCAAGCACCGTTCAGTGTTGCGTCCGGCGTTGCGAAGATGGGCGTGATCGAAGTCCATCAGCACCTTGAATGGACCGTCGCCCTCACCGGCCAGGACCACGCGTTCGTCCTCGCCGGAGGCGAGCGAGTGTCGGAAAACTACAATCGGCTGGCGGCCATCGCCGGCATTCGCCTAGGGAACACAGACGAGGCTGAAGCACTGCTTGGTTTCTATCTCTCCTGTACCCGGCAACCTGAAGTCGCCAGAGGTGAGGTCGTCGGTGATTTCGATCAATTGCGCATCGCTATTCTCAAGGAGCGTCGTTCGGCTGGCGCGACAGGGGCTCCCAAGGACCTAGAAGCCGTCTGGAGACTGAAGGCAGGGACGCTGAAGCGCATCCTCCGATATCCGAGGGCGGCAGCGGCTCGCGACGGACGATTCGAGGTTGCCTATTTCACGTATCGTGCCGGAGTACTCGTGCAGCGCACCGTTGCTTTCCGCGAAGACGGAAGCGCCGAGATCCAGCCGGACCGGAGTGTCATCAGACTTTGGTGAGGCCATGCGGTCTACCGGCGATCGTTACTCCGAGGGCGGTGGAATCAAGGGCGCATGGCCGCCCGTCTCACCCGGCTCCTCGTCGCCCTCGGTCTGCTCCTCGGCGCGCCCCTTCCATCCGCCGCCGCGGCCGTCGTCCATCCTCCCGGCCTCGCAGGAAACCGCCGCGTCGCCCGTACCCGATCGCGGCGCTGACCCTGTGAACGCACGCTCCTACTTCGGGGCCCGGCACTACCGGGCGGACGTCGGACGGTTTACGACCGTCGATCCTGCCCTCAACGTGGGCGGTGCTCTGCTGGACCCGCAGCAATGGAACCGCTACGCGTATGTCAGCAACAACCCCCTGCGGTTCGTGGACCCGTACGGACTGTACCAGTGGGCGCCGTCCGGTTGTGGCGAGCGCGACAGCGGCTGCCAACGCAAGTACGCGGAGGAACAACAGCGGTTTAGAAACGGGCTCAGCGAGTTGGACAATGCCGCAGCCGGGTTTCCCGCGGGGTCTCCTGAACGAGCGCGCCTTGAGGCGGCGCGGGCGGTGTACGGTGCTGAAGGCGATCCGGGCGTGACCGTTGGCTTTGGAGCATTGGACCGGGGAGCAGCGGCACGGACTACGCCGGACGGGCAGGGTAATTTCCTAATTCAGTTTGACCCTGGGAAACTCGGCAATAACGGCAGCCAATGGGCGGTCGCTGCCGGACATGAGGGCGCACACGCAGCTGACTTCGGACTTCCCCCAGCTCAGGCACTGCGCCTGACGACATTGTTCCACGTCGAGTACCGCGCCTACGACGTCAGCTCCCTGGTCGCCCAAGGCCTGAGAGTACCGTCGCTTCGGATGGACACGGGCTTCGAGATCTGGAGCAGCAACTGGAACCGCGCGACCCGAGAGGCCATGCGCGCTGCCGGGATCGCATTGCACGTGAGGATGGCGTACGGTCCTCGCTATTACATCCCGTACGGTCCATGGGATCCTCTCGGCAGATAGGGGGAGGCATGCTTTCCACTGTGCTGAGGCTCCCATTGTGCGCTGTGGCGCTATGTCTTTCAGCGGTTGTCGCCGACGCCCAACCGAGCGAGGGGGGGCCATCGTGTCCGCTCGCCGGCGTCTCTAGCGGTCAGGTAGTGACGGTTCGTGGGAAGGTCCGAGCTGACCCGCACAATTCCGTGCTTGAGGTGCCGGGATGTGAGGAACCCTTGTTACTGGTCTTTCCTTGGTACTTGGAGGCGGCTCTGGCCGATCCGACGATCGGCCCTCGGTTTCGAAAAGACCCGGTCTACAGATCGTACCGGCAGCTGTCCACTCAGCGACATGCTGACGGGACTTGGCGGTACGATATTGAGGTGACGATCACCGGACGATTGGATGTCTCAGATGGTGCGGAGCTGAAGAAGGGCTCCCCCCTGATTGACAAGCTCGGCAAGGGAGGCTTTGGCTCGCCAATTCCCTTCACTCGGTACCGAGTCGTGGCACTCTGGATGTCCAGTCTAGTGGCGCAGAAGCGCGCGCCGGGCGCGCCCGCGCGGTGATCCCGTTCTCGGTAAAGGGAAGGGCCTCGTAACCTGCGATGACGCGTGAGGTCCAGGAACGGAAGCGATCAAGAGCCGCCTCCGCCGCACGATCAGCGCGTTCGGTGTCACCGAGCGGCAGGCGCGCTTCCTGATGCTCGTCCTCGAGCATTCGGGGGTGTGCCTGCCGCCCGCCTTCGCGCCTTGAGGCTCAGCTGGCGCTTCGGCGCGGCAGGTCGGCAGTACCGGGCCTTTGCTGGCATTGCGCACGGCGGCACACGCTCGGGCTTTTCTAGAAGCGGGAATCTGGTGCTGTATGTGAACGACTGGGCGCCAGTCTGGGCCACGGGCACGGCGGGGATGCCGGGCGCGTGGCTGGCGCTGGCGGACGATGCGCTGACGCTGCGGGATCCGGAGGGGACGGTGCTCTGGATGGTGCCGCTGGGGATGCCGCTGCTGACGAAGACGACGCCGGCGGCGGGGGCGACGGTGACCGGGAGCGCGGTGACCTTCGCGTGGACGGCGGTGACGGGCGAGACGTACCGGGTCTGCTGGGACACGACGAACAACGAGATCTGCAACGCCTCGTGGGTGGATGCCGGTGGCGCGACAACGCTGGCGGCGACAGGCGTCGCGCCAGGGACGTACTGGTGGCAGGTGAAGACGGTGGGCGGCGGCGTCGAGGCGGACCACGGGGCGTGGCGCCCGCTCACGGTGGTGGCCGCGCCGTCGTTTGGCAAACTGGCGCCGACGACCGGCACGACCGGGCTGGGCAATAACGTGACGCTCACGTGGTCGGCGTACGGCCCGGACGGCTACTGGGTCTGCTGGGACACCGTCAACAACAACGCCTGCGATACCCTGTGGTGGCCGGCCTCGACGGCGACCACCGGCCTCGAGAACCTCGCCCCGGGGACCTATTATTGGCAGGTAAAGACCGGTGTCACGGGAGTGCAAGCGAACGGGGGCACCTGGTGGAGCTTCACCGTCACGACGCCGCTCGTCCCGCCGGATCACTGGAAGGCGGAGTACTTCGGGAACCAGGAGCTGAGCGGCGCGGCGGTGGCGCTGGTGGACGAAGGGACGGGGTTCGTCGATCACAGTTGGGGCGATGGCGGGCCGGCGGGGCTGGCGGACCACTTCTCGGCGCGGTTCACGCGCACGGTGACGCTGGCGGCCGGGCGGTATCGCTTCACGGTGACGACGGATGATGGCAGCCGGCTCTGGGTGGACGGGCAGCTGACGATCGACGCCTGGTGGCCGCAGCCGTCGACGGGCCATACGGCGGAGGTCGACCTCGCGGGAGGCGGCCACACCCTGCGGTACCAGTACTTCGAGCAGACGGGCGGAGCGACGGCGCAGCTGAGGTGGGCGCCGGTGCTGGAGGTGCCGGCGGGTGTGTGGATGGCGGAGTACTTCGCGGACATGACGCTGTCGGGGCCGCCGGCGAGCACGGTCGAGGAGGTGTCGGCCTTCATCGACCACACCTGGGGGGACGGGGGGCCGGAGAATCTGCCGGTGGACGGCTTCTCGGCGCGGTTCACGCGGACGCTGGGATTCCCGGCGGGGACGTACCGGTTCACGGTGGTGACCGATGACGGCAGCCGGGTGTGGGTCGACGATCAACTGGTAATCGACGCGTGGTGGGAGCAGGCGCCGTCGACGTATACGGCGGACGTAGCACTGGCGGCGGGTGGCCACACGGTGCGGTACGAGTTCTACGAGAACGGGGGTGGGGCGACGGCGCAGCTGTCGTGGGCGTTTGCGACCGAGCCGGCGCCGATGCCGGATGCGGCGGCGGGCAACACGCTCGGTGCGGTGCCAGGGACCCCGGCCGGGCCTGCGGGTCGCGCCGCCGGCGTCCTGCTCGGCGTCATCGCGCTGATCGGTCTGGCGGCGAGGGCCCTGAGGCGGCGATGGTTCGGTCTGGAGCCGCCAGCCGCGAGCCGCAGACCCACCTTCGCCGTTCAGGTACGACGGACAGGCCGCAAGCCGCTCGCCGACTGCGAGCTGCCCGAGTTCCGCCACGGCCCTTCTGCTGACGGCGATGCTCCTCGTGTCCGCGACGGCGCGGGCGCAGATTCCGACGCAGCAGGTCGAGTACCTACCACACGGATGCACTGGGGACGGTGCGCGCCGTGACGAAGCAGGTCAACGGCCACTGGACGGTGGTCGCCCGTCACGACTACATGCCGTTCGGCGAGGAGGTGGCGCCGCCCAGCCCGCCGCAGGACAAGCGGTTGTTCACAGGGAAAGAGCGGGACAACGAGACGGGGCAGGACTACTTCGGCGCCCGATACTATCGGGCGGACATCGGGAGATTCACCACCGTCGATCCCCTGACGGCCAGCGCGCGAACTCCCGCCCCCCAAACGTTTAATCGGTATGCGTACGCCCTGAACAACCCCCTGAGGTTCGTGGACCCGGACGGACTTCAGGCTTCGAAGGCATGCGCCGAGAACCCGAACTGCACCATTGAAGTTCGAGTGCGTGTGCTGTGGGATTCCGGGGCAGGTCATGAAACCGGCGTATCCAAGGAGCAGAAGAGGGCGTTCGAGCAATACCTGCTCTCCAAGGCGCGAAAGGACTTCGGAACGGCCAATGTCGCTCTCTCCGTCACCTATGACATCGGTGTACTTCACCGCGGTACTGCAACGCCTGGCCTCGATCACAACTTCCCGCTTGTCGAGAACACGAAGGGCGACTCGCTGAACGTCTTGGTATCACAAGTTGGCGTCAGGAAGGGCATCGCAGGGCTGGACTACAAAGCAACCGGCACGATCGTGATCGGCCTGGTCGATGCCATTCCGACGCTGGATGGCTGGACAGACCGTATCCCCTTCTACAGCACACCCACGTTGACACACGAGATGATTCATGACATCACAGGCACGCACTGGGCTATCCCCGCCCTGTACCGATTCGGCCGACGGGCCCGCGACATTGCTGGGGTTGGGGATCGGAGGCGCCGGGGCGGTCAGGTCGGGCCTGACGAACAAACCGTACGCTGTCGACGCGAATCCGAAGGCGAAGAAGCCACAGAAGAAGTAGATGTCGAAAGACCGCGCGTGGCCCAACCGAGCGACCAACGCAATGAGGAGATTCCGATCGAAAGGACGCTGCAATGGCTCTGCGTTGGGGTAGATGGTTCTTCGGAGTTCAGCTATTCGGTCAGTTGATTTGGCACGGCGCTCCGTACACCTCGCACACGCTCGCGATCCTCCTGTTGGCCACTGGGTGGGTACTCTCTGTGTCCAGGCGACTGGCTCGGTGTTGCGCTGTCGACAGCGTGCCTGCCCCTTGACGGCGCGGAGAGCGCGGCGCTTCTCCTGCGCATTCTCACCGCGACAACAGTCAACGTGTGCGTGTGGACGGGGGTATTCCTGCTCGTCAGGAAGAGTCGTGCCTCTGCGTCACGATGGCAGCGCGGTGCGCGAGCAGCTACCCGCGCGGTCTTCGTCGTGATTGCCCTGCTTGCTGCAGTGGTCTTCTTAAAGTCGCTCTTCGCAAACACCGGTCTTGGTATGTTGCCGCGCCCGGTGGGCAGGTCTTCATCGATGGACGAAGAGTGGCTGGGCGCGTGTTCGAAGGCACCAGGCTTCGTTGGCCGCGGAACACCTATTCGGTCCTTGTGAGTTTGCCTTCTGGCCGAATTCGGTCCCACGTCATTGATGTTGTGCCTGAGTTGGCGGAGCCGATAGTGTACGACTACGGCCAGTGGATCGCACCACGTTCGCCTGGGTTCTTTCTCGAACCGGAACGCATGTCCTGGGAGGCAGACCCCTGTCCGGCGTGTCCCGGGCCACCGCCAAATGTCGTCACCACAGGCCGAAGTCTGGAGTTCAACTCCCGTGATGGTCGTCGGATTCGGGTCTCATGGTAGGTGGTTCGCACGCGGTTCACTCGCGTGAAAGGGCGTTTAGTGACGGCACGCTGAACGAAGAGCACACGTATGCGACTCTGGGTATTCACGTTGATCGCGTTCGCCCCGCTCCCTACCGTGGCGGCGGCCTAGTCCACCGCGCAGCTCATCGGTACCTACACGACCGACGCGCTGGGCTCGGTGCGCGCCGTGACCAAGAAGATCAACGGCGTCTGGCAGGTCGTCGCGCCCACGATTCCCGCCTCCGTCGCCAACTGTCGAGAGCGAGCTTTGGCGGGCCTCGCCGTAGCGCCGCATGTTTCGAGCGGCGCAAGGCGGGCCGTTCGGCGAGCCGCCTTCGCCCGCTCGGGCATCATCCTCTTCGCGCAGCGCGGGCTACGGCAGCCAGGAGAAGTCGCGCCGCCGAGTCCGCCGCCGGAGAAGCGACTGTTCACGGGAAAGGAACGGGACAGCGAAACGGGGATGGACTACTTCGGCGCCCGGTCCTGCCGGGCGGACATTGCGCGGTTTACGACCGTTGACCCCGCGATGACCGTTGCAGAGAACCTGGTCGATCCGCAGCGGTGGAACCGGTATGCGTACGTCCGGAACAACCCGCTGAAGTACGTCGATCCGGATGGCAGAGAACTGAAGTGGGCCACGTCGCTGAGCACTTCCGATCGCGAACGGCTGGTCAAGATATTGGTCGACGTGGTTCGTCGGGAAGAGGGGCGAGCGCTCGTCGAGCGGTTGGCGGCAGATCCGCAGGTTGTGGAGATCGGGGCAAGATCGGTCGGAGACGACTCAGGATCCGGCGGGATGACTAAGACCCTCGGAGTGATCAATCTCAAGGGTTCGGACCTAGCGATTACGCTCGACCTCGGCAAAATCTCGAGCATCGACCCGCGCCAAGATCCTGTCCACGCTGGCGGCACGACAACGATGGCGCACGAGTTGTACCACGCCAACTCATTCGTCAGCGCCCCGAATGATGGCACGAGCCGATGGCTATTTGTCGCGGCGGGCGACAAGCCGTCTTCCGCGACGGGCCCGGCTGAGAAGTGGGCCGTCGGGCTCTTCCAGGCGCCGAAGGTGATCAAGAAGAAGGACGCCGAGCAGATCATTAACGACCTGATCAAGTAGCCATGAAAGCTGCAACCACGCTCTTTCTGACCGTCATCGTCTTCCTGGCCTGCTCCACGTTCGCGCCCGGTACTCCGCGGAGTGCAGCAGCGGTTTCAGAGAAGATAACCGTCATCGTGCACACAAGCAGCGATCCTCTTCGACCTGTCAAGGGGGCGCGCGTTGTGATCTTGGGCAGCGATGGGAGTGAACTCGCGGCGTCGACGACCGATGCGAGTGGAACGGCCCTCGTGGACTACAAACCCGGAGTAGGAGCACGTCCGCGCTACGTCCTCGTGGAGGCTATGGACTGCTATCTTAGTGGACTGCGATGGGAGCCGGGCTTCTCGGAGTACTTCATCCTGGTGACAGGAAGGGCGGCCCGCTGAGCCGGTGGGATGCGAAGCGCGGCCATTCAGAGCGCAGGTTTCACGGCGCGGCAGGCGCGCTTTCTGATGCTCGTGCTCGAGCATTCGGGGGTGTGCCTGCCGCGCGCAGTACCGGGCGTTTGCTGGGATCGCCCACGGCCGGCAGACGACCGTTTCTTCGAGCGAGCTGATCGCGGGCGGTTTCGCGACGACCGACCTGGTCGCGCCGGCGCACGCCGGGACGGATTTACCACGTGCAGTACAAGCCGTGGTACCGGTCGCTGGGCGAGCCCGATCACCGGCATCGTACGCGCCGTGAGTGTCGGGCGCGCCGTCGAACGCCTGATGGTGCTCGACGGTGTGCTCGCCGAGCCCGATATCACCTGGCTCGGGCTTGGCCCGGGACAAGGTCGCGGCATTCACGAACTCGCCCTGGTCCGTGCCGCCGGACTGCTCTGCCACAGACGACGGTCGGCGGCGCCGTCCGCCCGTTTCCGGACCCGTTTCCGATCGGCCTGGCGCCGGACGGATCCTGCCTGTTTCTCTACCTGGTCACGACGCCGTTGCCGACCACGTTTCGCTCCTTCCTGACGCGGCACGTGGCGCTGCTTTCGGTGCTGCGATCCTGGCGTCTTCGGCTGCTGATTCCGCCCGCACTTTCCCACGCCCGCGATCGGCACATCCGCACGGTCCACCAGGTGCTCGACCCCGTCGCCCATGACGACATCGAGACGCGCGTCGAACTCGTCCCCGTGACGCAGTCGTACCTCCGTCTCGAACGGCTCGTCGGGACGGCCTGACGCACCTCGCCGGGGCGTGGCGGGGGCACGAGAGGGGGAACACGCTCCGTAGCGCACTTGTCCCCCGTGTCGGCACGGCGAACGCTGCGGCTCTCGACTGATCAGCCGTGCCCGCGTCATGCGAGGCCCTCCTCTTAACTGCTGACAGCACCGGTCCTTGTGCTCCCGCGTCGTCACTGCGACGTGCTGCCGGTGTGCGCCGGTGTCGGGGTTGTTCGCGGTGGGGCGAGTAGAGGGGTGGGGCGTGAGCGACACCCGGTTTTCGGGGCGTGGGTTCAAGAAGAACTGTCAGAGGGATTGCGGTACTACGCGGGCGCTAACAGTCGCGCGCGGTGGTACCCTCGACCGGAAGCCGCTGTCCCTACCAGAAACTCAATCGGCCGGTCCGGAGCTCGCGAGTCTTCTGCTTGCAGACGAAGAGAACCCTGACGCGGCGCGGAGCCGCGTCTGGTCGCTGTTGAAATGGGAGATGCCCTGGCTGGACGCCGAAATTGGCGTCCGGCTGTTGGACTGCGCGGTGCCGTGGCCAGCGACCTCGGCGACGACCACGAAGCGACGGCTCCTCACTCTTGTCTCAGCGTCGTGGTGGGATCGACCGAGCCCGCTCGCGCCGCCGGTTGATACGCGGCCGCTGCTACGACCATGAGCAACAGAACCATTACTGTGCCCAACGTTGTCGGGTCCGTTGCCTTCAGGCCAAAGAGCAGTGAAGTCAGTCCCCGCCCGGCCGTGACGCCCAGCCAGAGGCCTGCCACCGCCGAAAGGAGAGCGGTGCGCAACGCACCAGTGAGAACCATAGTTGTGATCGCGCGAGGCGTGGCGCCAATCGCAAGTCGCACGCCGAACTCCCGAGTCCTTCGGTTCACATGGCTGCTCACCACCGCGTGCACGCCAACAGCGGCGAGCAGGACCGCGAAGAGGGAGAACCCCGTGAGGAGTGCGGTGTAGAAGCGCAGCTGCGCCCACGACGCCTTCATGCGGGCACCCAGTGTCGTGACCCGAACCGGCAGGTCAGGGTCAACTCGCTCGAGCAGACCTCGCATCCTGCTCAGATCTGATCCTTCGCGCAGACTCGACTTCATCAGCAGCCAGAAATGCGGCGGCCGGTCGCGCCACGAAGCGCCCATGAACGTATATGCGGTGGGTTCCGGTTCACCCGCCCATCCCCGCTCGCGTACGTCCCGGACGACACCGATGATCTCGAATTCTCCCTCCCCTCCGAGTCTCATCCGCATGCCGACCACGTCCGTTCGCGCGAAGCAGCGGCGGGCGAATGCCTGGTTGACGATCAGGCCCCTGCCGGTCCTGTCCGCTTCCTGAAACCCACGGCCGGCCAGGACCGGAATCTGCAGCAGTTCGAAAAACGCGGGAGTAATCGGTCTGAAGCGCGCCCCGAACCTTCGTCCGTCTGGCAAATCGTACAGGATATCGGGGCCCTGCTTTTCACTTGGCGGCACGTCGTAGACCAGTGCAACGCGAGTCACCCCGGGGATCGTCGACGCAAGCGCCATCAAGTCGCGCTGCAGGATGTCGTAGCGGTCTTCGGCGTAGTGCCTTCGGCCCAGGAAGACCTCGGCCCCCACGACGCCGTCCGATCGGAACCCCAGATCCACGTTCAAGAGGTTGGACGCGCTGCGCACGGCGAGGCCGGTTACGACCATCAACGCCAGCACCAGAGTAAGCTGTGCCCCGAGGATCCAGTCGCCCCACCCGTGGCGTCGAGCGAAGAAGAGTCCTGTTGCTCCTGTCATGGGCCGAGTCAAGTCCGCTCGAGCAAGCACAGCGGCCGGAGCGATCCCAAGCGCGATCCCGCTGAGGAGCGACACAGACGCCGTGAACAACAACACTGCCCAGTCGAGTGCGACGCCTTCCATTCGGGGGAGATCCCCTGGCGCCAGCACGGGCAACAGGGTCACGCAGAGCTTCGCCATCGCCAACCCGCCTGCGCCACCGGCCGAGGCCAGCATCAAGTACTCCAGCATCACCTGACGAACGACACGCCCGCGGGTCGCGCCGATCGCGGTCCGAATCGCGAACTCACGCATGCGCGCCGGGCTGGCGGTGAGCAGCAAAGCCGCCACGTTCACACACGCAATCAACAGCACGAAACCAACCGCGAGGCTCAACGCCGACAACGGCGGACGCAGGTGCGCGACTTGTGACGCGTGTAGTCCTTCGGCAACTCCGCCGAGGACAGGCAAGAGAGAAGGATGGAGTTGGGCCGACTCTATGGCCGCTCTCCTGGCCGCCTCGTTCGCCTGGCGGATGCTGATGCCCGGTCGCAAACGGCCAATCACGGTGTACCACGGACCGTAGTTCCTTGAGGCGACGAGCCTGCTTCCAGTCAGTTCCGGCACGAAGACATCAACCGGTTGGCCAAGGATCCGAAAATCAGCTTCAACGACGCCGACCACGCGAAAGAACTGCGGCGTCTCTTCTTCCTTTCGAATCAGCTTCACGTGTCGTCCGACGACACCTGGGTCCCCCTGAAACAGCCGTCGCCAACCGCCGTCACTCAGGACGAGGGCTTGTTCAGAGTCAGATCCGCCGTCAGCGACACCGAGCACACGACCAAGTCGCGGAGAAACGCCGAGCAGCGGAAAGAAGGTTGGCGTGACGAAGGCAGCCTCAACTTCACTGGCTCCCTCCGCGGCAACGAGATCAATCGTGTCCCGCCGCATGCCGGCCAGATCTTCCACCACGGGGAGCCGCTGCCGCCAGTCGGCGAACTCCGGCGGAGAGACGCCAATTCGCCGCCCATCCTGCAGGATTCGCCACATTCCGACCAGTCGGTCTGGTTCACGAAACGGAAGCGGCCGAAGGAGAACGGCGTAGACCATCGAGAACACGGCCGTGTTCGCGCCGATAGCGCTCGCCATCATGAGAACGACAAACAGCGAGAGGGCGGGTGCGCGGCGGAACAGCCGCCAGGCGTGCCGGAGGTCGTCTGCGATCATGAACGTCCCGCGTGTCGGCGCCTGGCCACCGCCCGGGTCGCCTGGATGTCAGCGAAGCCGCAGCGAGCCGGGGTTGTGCTCGACGAACAACGCAGCCTCAGTTGGCGGGCTGCGGAGTGAGGTCCGAGCTGGCGACCCTCAAACCGCCGTACAGCGAGTGCGAACCCCAGTAGGCGAGAGCGGCTAGCAGCGCAGCTGCCGAAAGCAGAGGCCCAGCGCGAACCTGACGAGACCACGCGTGAAGCATGGGCTTGCCCTTGTCAGTCGGCCGTAAGGTCTGATTCTACGGCGGCGCCGCTCTGCAAACAAGGGGGCGTATCGCGCCATTGAAGATGTTACCGGGGGCTGAATCGTCGCGCCAGAAATCGGGTGCGACGATAGGAAGTGTTGAGCGGTGTCCGCTCGTCTGCCGCTCGCGAGTGAACGTGACCCCCGCTATCAGACGCCGCCGCGCGTCGTGCCGAGGCCGCGCCTCGCTCAGGCGCAGGGCTGATTATCGCCGTCTTGGTCGACCGAACAAGGAAGAAGTCCACAGGAAGAAGTCCACAGAGGAAGCGCCTCGGGCGACGGGCGGGCACACCTCTGGCGAGTCCGCGCTTCGGTGTGCCGGTCAGTGGCACGGCACGAAGGCCGACACGTCGGAGTCCTGGCTTCTCGAGACGCTCCCGCGCGTCGGCGGCGACGCGCACGCCCGCATGGAGATCGAATCCCTCCTGGCGGGCGTGATGGCGCGCGGGGGGCGGGACCACGTCCTTGACCGCCTGGGCGCCGCCCGAGCCGGGCAAGTCGGCGCCCTCGTTGCCGGCTTGTGGCGTCCCGCAAGATAAATGGGGGTTCTAATGAGGGACGAATGCGCAGCAAGACGCGAGAATGTATCTTGTTTCTGCCTGAATTGGCGGAGAGGGAGGGATTCGAACCCCCGGTGGAGTTTCCCCCACGCCGGTTTTCAAGACCGGTGCAATCGACCGCTCTGCCACCTCTCCGTGGAACTGACGGAGGACAGAATACAGAAGATAGAAGACAGAAGATAGAAGGGGAATCCTGCGAACTAAGGATCTTGCGAACTGGGGATCTTGCGAACTCAGGATCTTGCGAACAGCGCTCCGGCTGCCCCAGATCGCAAGATCGCCACATCTCAAGATCGCAAGATGGTGGCGTCCGCCTTCTGTCTTCTATCTTCTAACTTCTATCTTCTAACTTCTATCTTCTCCATCCCTCCCATGAACGGCCGCAGCGCTTCCGGGATGGTGACCGTGCCGTCCTTCTCCTGATAGTTCTCCAGAATCGCCACCAGCGTCCGGCCCACGGCAAGGCCCGAGCCGTTCAGCGTGTGCACGTGTTCGGCCTTGCCCTTCCCGTCGGGGCGGAACTTGATGTTCGCGCGGCGCGCCTGGAACGCCTCGGTGTTGCTGCACGAGGAAATCTCGCGATAGGTCTTCTGGCTCGGCAGCCACACCTCGATGTCGTAGGTCGTCGCCGACGCGAACCCCATGTCCCCGGTGCACAGCATCACGCGGCGGAACGGCAGGCCGAGGCGGACCAGCACCTGCTCGGCGTCCCACGTCAGCGATTCGAGTTCCTCGTGCGACCGGTCCGGCGCGGCGAACTTCACCAGTTCAACCTTGTCGAACTGGTGCTGGCGGATCAGGCCGCGGACGTCGGCGCCGTACGAGCCTGCCTCGCTGCGGAAGCACGGCGTGTAGGCGCAGTACTTCAGCGGAAGCAGGCGGCCGTCGAGAATCTCCTCGCGATGGAGGTTGGCCAGCGGCACTTCCGCGGTCGGCACGAGGTAGAGGTCCCAGTCGCCCGCGATCTTGAAAAGGTCCGCTTCGAACTTCGGCAGGTTCCCGGTGCCGGTGAGCGCGGCGGCGTTGACGAGGAACGGCGGCGCCACCTCGGTGTACCCGTGCTCGCCGGTGTGGAGCGCGAGCATGAAGTTGATGAGCGCGCGGGAGAGCCTCGCGCCGTCCCCCATCAGGAACGAGAACCGCGCGCCGGACACGCGGGCGGCGCGTTCGAAGTCGAGAATGCCGAGCGCGGGGCCGAGGTCCCAGTGCGCCTGCGGCTCGAAATCGAAGACGCGCGGTTCGCCGACCCTCCTGACCTCCAGGTTGTCGGCGGCGCTCGACCCGACCGGCACGCGAGCCGCCGGCAGGTTCGGGATGGTCAGCAGCCGCGCGCGCCGCTCCTCCTCGATCGCCTCGAGGCCCGCTTCGAGCTGCTTGATCGTCTGGCCGCGCTCCCGGTTGGCGGCGAAGACGGCGCTCGGGTCGCGCCCTTCCTTCTTCGCCCGCGCAATCTCCTCGCCGGACCTGTTCTGCTCGCGCTTGAGCGCCTCGACCTCGACGATGGCCGCGCGCCGCCGCGCCTCGAGCGAGGCGAGCGCATCGAGGTCGGCGTCGGGGTCGATGCCGCGGTTCCGGAGGCCGGCCCGCACGATGTCCGGGTAGTCGCGGACGAAGGCTGGATCGATCATGTCGAACCCATCGTACGCGATTCAGGCGCCAGCGGGCCAGGGTTTCGCGGCCCCTTCGCGGCGCGCCGCCAGTCGGCTACCATGGTGGCGGCGACCGGCCGATACAAGGAGCGATGCCTGTGACCCGCGTCCGCAAAGCCGTCTTCCCCGCCGCCGGCCTCGGCACCCGTTTCCTGCCCGCCACCAAGGCGCAGCCGAAGGAGATGCTGGTCCTGGTCGACAAGCCGATCATCCAGTACGGCGTCGAGGAGGCGGTCGCCTCCGGCGTCGACAACATCATCCTGGTCACCGGCCGGGGCAAGAACGCGATCGAGGACCACTTCGACGTGTCGGCCGAGCTCGAGACGTTTCTGGAGGCCCGGGGCAAGACGGAACTCCTGGCCGAGATCCGCAAGGTCTCGAGCCTGGTCAACTTCGCCTACGTCAGGCAGGGCGAACCGCTCGGTCTCGGGCATGCCGTGCTGGTCACGCGCAGCCTGGTCGGCGACGAGCCGTTCGCGGTCATCCTTTGCGACGACGTGATCGACGCCGCCCCGCCGGCCGTGCGGCAGCTGGTAGACGTGTTCGAGCGCGTGCAGGGGCCGGTGCTCGCCGTGGAGCGCGTGCCGGAATCACAGGTGTCGTCGTACGGAATCGTCGAGATCGCCGAATCGCTGGGCGACGGCGTCCACCGCGTCAAAGACCTGGTCGAGAAGCCGAAACGCGAGGAAGCCCCCTCCAACCTCGCCATCATCGGGCGCTACATCCTCACGCCCGACATCTTCCCCGCGCTCGAGGCCACGCGTGCCGACCGCACCGGCGAGATCCAGCTCACCAACGGTCTCCGTCGTCTGCTGCAGGACCGGCCGATCTATGCCTGCGAGGTGAAAGGCGTCCGCCACGACACGGGCAACAAGCTCGGGTTCCTGAAGGCGGTCGCCTACTTTGCGCTCCGGCGGCCGGACCTGGCGGAGGAGTTCAAGGAGTACCTTCGCAGCAATCTTGCGATCTAGCGATCTCGGGATCTTGCGAAGTCGACTGAGTCGGCGGCCGGCGTCGGAGAGCCAGGCGCGGATGCCGGGCCGTGCCCGCCTCTCGACTGCCGGCGCGCTATTTCTTGTCGCTGGAGGATGTTGTCGAGGGCGAGGCGGCGGCTGGCGTCGACGAGGAACTGGCCGCAGACTTGGCGTCGCTTCCCGACGCGGGCGTGCTCGGAGCCGCGCTCGACGAAGCGCCGCTGTCGGTGCTCGCCGCGCCGGCCTTCTCCTTGTCCGCCGCAGCCTTCTCCTTGTCCGCCCCGCCCTCGCCCTTCCGGGCGTAGTCGGTGATGTACCAGCCGGTGCCCTTGAACTGGATGGCGGGCGCCGACAGCAGCCTGCGGACCTTCCCGCCGCACGTCCGGCACGTGTCCACCGAGTGGTCGGAGAACTTCTGGATCACTTCGAACGTGACGCCGCAGCTTTCGCACTCGTATTCGTAGAGGGGCATGTTCCCAGCCTGTTCCGGCTAGGGCTCAGCTGTCAGGCTCGGCCGCCGGTAGTCGGTATTCTGACTCTGTCTTCGATCCGCTGCCGGCTGCCATCTATCAGCTGCCCGCTACTCAATCACTTCCCCCCGATCCCCCGGCAGCATCAGCCTGCGCTGCGCCCAGAACGGCAGCGTTCCGTTCCGGAGATACGCGTCGTGGAAGCCGCGCAGGGTGAACTTGCTCCCCTGCTGCGCCTTGCAGTCGGCCCTGAGCTTCAGCAGCATCAGCTTCCCCGCCGAGTAGACCAGGTAGGTCGGGTCGAACGTCCCGCGCTCGGCCTCCCGACGCGCGCCCGCCTCTTCCATGAACGCCTCGTCGCGGAAGAACCGCATGCCGGCCTCGACCGACATGTCCTCGGCGTGGAGCCGAATGCCCACGACGAAGCGGGAGAGGCGGACGAGCGCCTCGGCGAGCTGTCCGAGCCGGATCTCGAGGTTGCCCTTCCGGAAGCCCGCTTCGATCACCATCTGCTCGCAGTAGTGCGCCCAGCCCTCGACGGCCGACGCGGGCGAGAAGAGGAGCGACTTCCGGAGCTTGGCGTCGATCCGCCGCAGGTGCAGCGCGTGCAGGAAGTGGCCCGGATACGACTCGTGCATCGAGATCGACCACAGCGCGGCGGTGGCGAAATCGCGGGCGTGCTCCGCCTGCCGTTCGACCGGCCACGCGCGGTCGGCCTCGGTCACGTAGTAGTACGAGCGCGTCGGCTTCGTCTCGAACGGCCCGGGCGTCCAGAGGCTGGCGAACGTCCAGCGGTAGAAGTCGGGGGTCCGGGCCACGACGAGCGGCTCGGCGTCCGGAATCGTTACGAGGTCGTGGCGCTCGATGAAGGTCAGCAGTTCGGACACCTGGCTTTGCGCCGCCTCGATCAGCTGTCCCGGGGCCGGGTGGTCGGCCTTGACCTTTCGCCAGGTGTCGATCGGGTCGGCGGCCGAATCGATGTGGGCGGCGACGCGGCGGAATTCCTCCTGCGTGGCCCACAACTCGCGGCTCGCGATGGCGAGCAGTTTGTCGACGCCGATCGAGATCCCTTCTTCAAGCTTCAGCTTCCGCTCGAACTTCTCGCGGCCCAGCCGGAACGAGGCGCGGGCGCGCGGCGCCAGCTCGGTCTCGAGATAGCCGCAGTACGTGCGGAGCGCGTCGGCGGCTTCCACCGACGCGTCGGCCAGGTCGCCCAGCAGGTGGAGGTCGTCCACGCCTGAAAACGCGCGCGGCAGGTCCTGCTCGATGAACTTCAGGACGCCGCGCAGCGTGTCGATGCCGACCTTGGCGAGAATGCCCGGCGGCTCCTT
Organism: uncultured Acidobacteriota bacterium; assembly: GCA_963698725.1. Classification (GTDB taxonomy): domain Bacteria; phylum Acidobacteriota; class Vicinamibacteria; order Vicinamibacterales; family Fen-181; genus FEN-299. The sequence continues at coordinate 322,056 of CAVORY010000013.1, read as the reverse complement.
CACGTTGTCGCGCGCGGCCTGGATGAGCCGCGGCGCCTGGCGCAGCTTCGACAGCACGCGGCGCGCCCGCTCGTCCTCGGGCGCGTACGGGAAGATCGCCTGTGCCGCCATGCTCGTCGCCAGGATGTCGGCGTAGAGCTGCGGGTTCCGTTCCCAGGTTCGGACCTCTTCGATTTCGAAGATCCGGGCCCGGATGTTCGCGGCGACGACCGGATGCTCGATGCGTTCGACCTCGGTGAGCCCGTCGAGCGGAATCTCGTCGAGCCGGCGGGCGAAGCCGGCCAGTGCGCGCGCCTGCAGTTCGAGGGCGCTCCGGCTCAGGTCCTCGAGCAGGTCGTCGTGGGTATGCACGCCGTCGAGGGTGGCGCCGGTCGGCTGCGTTTCGTAGAGATACCGCAGGTAATCGTCGACGAAATGGTGAAGCGGTTCGGATGATTGCACGCTCGCGCCTCGAATAAGTGGCAATGGTACAATATCTGGGCGGCCGCGGCCACCAGTCGGAACCGGCGATGGGCGATTCCACACTCTTCCTCGTCGCAACTCCCATCGGCAACCTGGAGGACATCACCCTCCGGGCCCTCCGCGTGCTGCGGGAAGTGCACCTCATCGCGGCCGAAGACACGCGGCGCACCGCGAAGCTGCTCGCCCACTATGACATCCACACGAAAACGACGAGCTTCTACGAGCAGGTGGAGCGTGAGAAGACGCCCCGCCTCCTCGAGCACCTCGCCGCGGGCCGCTCGCTCGCGCTCGTTTCCGACGCGGGCACGCCCGGCATCTCCGACCCGGGCTACCGGCTGACGCGCGCGGCCATCGAAGCCGGGTTCCGCGTGGAAGCCGTTCCCGGAACGTCGGCGGTGCTCGCCGCCCTGGTGCCCTCAGGCCTCCCGACCGACTCGTTCTCATTTGTCGGATTCCCGCCGCCGAAGGCCAAGGCGCGCGAAGGGTGGCTCCGCGATCTGGCCGGCCGTCGGGAAACCCTGGTGTTCTTCGAGGCGCCGCACCGGATTCGGATTGCCCTTGAGGCGGTGCTCGCGGTCTTGGGCGATCGACAGATTTCGGTGAGCCGCGAGCTGACGAAACTGCACGAGGAGACGGTGCGCGGAACCGTTTCGGCGGTGCTGGGCAAGCTCGGCCAACCGCGAGGAGAGTACACGGTGGTGTTGGCCGGCTCGGCCCAGGAACCAGCGGCCGCCGCGGCGCTGCCTGGCGCAGAACAGCTGTTAGAGGAGCTCCATCAAATGACCAATTCTGGCAGCTTGTCTCGAAGGGGAGCGATTTCATTGCTTGCCGGCCGCTACGGGATGCCATCAAGGGCGCTGTACAGCCTCGTTGAGGCGGCGAAGAAGGAGCGTGCTTGACCGCGCCCATACCATTTTGCTAAGTTCCCCCCGAACGCGCGTTCAGTGACGGGGCCACCGCCATACTCCGGAACAGCCCATGCCCACAAAGCGCCGCAGCCAGCCGGCCGTCCGAACCCACAAGCGGGCCGTCGCCCCTCCGCAATCGAAGCGTTCGGCCGCCGCCAGGCCGGCCAAGACAAAGAAGGCACCGGCCAGGCCAGCCAAGCTGAAGAAGCCGCCGGCCAAGCCAGCCAAGCTGAAGAAGCCGCCGGCCAGGCCCGCCAAGCCGAAGAAGGCGCCGGCCAAGCCAGCCAAGCTGAAGAAGCCGCCGGCCAGGCCCGCCAGGCCGACGAAGGCGCCGGCCAAGCCCGCCAGGCCGACGAAGGCGGCTGCGGGCCGGGCCGGCGCCCGCGTGGTTCTCAGCCCGATCGTCGGCCCGTCATCCCACGAACAGGCCGTCGAGGCGTTCGAGCGCGGGTTCCAGGCGCTTCAGCAGCGGCAGTACGGCAAGGCGGCAGGATTCCTGGGCGCGGTTCTCAACAATTTCACCGACGAGAAGGATCTGCAGGAACGCGCCAGGGTCTACCTCGTCATCTGCGAGCGGCAGGCCGCGCGCGAGGCGAAGCCGCGATCGTTCGAGGACCGTCTGCACGCAGCGACGGTCATCGTGAATCGGGGCGCGTTCGACGAGGCGCTGGCGCTGCTCCGCAAGCTCGAGAACGACGAGCCCGGCAACGACTTCGTCCACTACCTGCTGAGCGTCGTGTACACCGCGGTCGGAAACGCCGAACAGGCGCTGGCGCACCTGCGGAAGGCGATCGAGCTCGCGCCCGAGAACCAGTTCCGCGCCGCGCAGGACCCGGACCTGGAGCCGCTCCGGCAGGACGGCGCCTTCGCCGCGCTGACCGGGGAGCTGACCCGCCGCCGGCGTCCGGCGGCGAAGAAGCGGTAGGTTGCCCATCCGGTGCAGCCGCCGCGCGTGCGGATTCGTGTAAGAACTTCCACAACTGACAGGCTTGGGCTTCGCGCGCCTCAGCGCGCGATCTCGATCGCCGTCTTCGTTGTGAACAAGATCTGCTTATTCAACAACTTATATTGAAGAGTTGCCCTGCTTTCCAGGGCCGCTCCTGGCACGCGCCTTGCTCGGATCCTGGCGAGGCGGCCGGCGGCCAGAACGGCAGTGCGCGGCTGCTCATGGGGAGAACGGAAATGCGACGTCAATCCAAGGCGCGTCGTCTTCTCTACGCACTGCCGGCGGTCTTCTTGGCGTTGGTCCTGGCCTGTGGCGGCGGCTCCGAGGCGCCCAAGTCGCCCGCGGCCCCGACGGAGACGCCGGCGGGATCGCCCGCCGCTCCGGCCGCACCCGTGGCGCCGGGTGGCGCCGGGACGCTCGCCGTCAGAATCACCGACAGCCCGTTCAGCGAAGCGAGTGCAGTGCTCGTCACGTTCTCCGAAGTCAGCGCGCATACGAGTGACGGGGGGTGGGTGGCGCTGCCGTTCGCCGAAGGGGCCACGGCGCGAACGTGCGATCTGAAGAATCTCGAGGGCGGCGTCGAGGACTTGCTCGGAACCGCTCCGCTGGCCGCTGGGCACTACACGCAGCTGCGCCTGACGGTCTCGTCCGCGACGATCTACTTTACCGAGCCGAAAACGACAGCTGAAACCTGTGCGGCGAACATCGCCGCTCCTCCGGGCCCCGAGGTCGGCAAGCCCGTGGACGTGCCCTCGGGGATCGTGAAGCTCGTTCACCAGTTCACCATCACCGCGGAGAAGACCACCACGATCCTGCTCGACTTCGACGGCGACAAGTCGATTCACCAGACGGGGAACGGCGCCTACAAGATGCAGCCGGTGATCAAGGTGCTGAGCGTGCGGTGAGGGGGATCTGTGCTTCAATAAGCGGATGCCGACGACCCACGTCGTAATCCTTGCCGCGGGCAAGGGCACCCGCATGAAGTCCGCCCGGCCGAAGGTGCTGCACCAGGTGGCCGGCGCCCCGATGATCGACTACGTGCTCGACGCGGCGGCCGCGCTCGGCGCCGCGACGCGCACCGTGGTGGTCGGCCACGAAGCGGCCCAGGTGCGGGCGGCGCTGGGCGCGCATGCGGACCTGCGGTTCGTCCTGCAGGAGCCTCAACTGGGAACCGCCCACGCCGTTCAGCAGGCGGCGCCGCTGTTCGAGGGCGTCGAGGGGACGCTGCTCCTGCTGTCGGGCGACGTGCCGCTGCTGTCGGTCGACACGTTGCGCGCGCTGCTCGCCCGCCACGAGGAGACGGGAGCCGCCGTCACCATCCTCACCGCCATCGTCTCGAACCCGTTCGGCTACGGCCGCATCATCCGCGACGGCGACGCCGTCACGGCCATCGTCGAACAGCGCGATGCCACGCCGGCGGAACGGGAGATCCGCGAAATCAACTCCGGCATCTACGCGTTCGACCTCGAGCCGCTGTTCCCGTCGCTTGCCCGGATTGCGCCGAACAACGCGCAGAAGGAGTTCTACCTGACGGATCTGGTGGCGATCTGCCGCCGCGCGGGGCGCACGGTGTCAGCCCTGGTCGCCGGCCGCGAGGAGGAGATCCTCGGCATCAACAGCCGCGCCGAGCTGGCGGAGATGAGCCGGCGCGTGTGGCAGGCGCGGCGCGAGACGCTGATGGCGTCCGGCGTGACGCTGGAAGATCCGGCGACGGTCTACGTCGACCGCGGCGTGACGGTGGGGCCGGACTCGGTCATCCGGCCGGGCGTGTCACTCCTTGGCAAGACGACGATTGGGGCGCGCGCTGTCATCCACGGCGGCGTACGCATCGTCGATTCCCAGCTGGCGGACGATGTGACCGTCCTCGACCACTGCCTCGTGGTGGGCTCGCGCGTCGGGGACGGCGTGAGCGTCGGGCCGTTTGCGCACATCCGGCCCGGCTCGGAGCTGTGCGCCGGCTCGCGGATCGGCAATTTCGTCGAGGTGAAGAAGACGAAACTCGGGCGTGGGTCGAAGGCCAGCCACCTGGCCTACCTCGGTGACGCCACGATTGGCGAGAAGGTGAACATCGGCGCCGGGACGATCACCTGCAACTACGACGGGGTCAGGAAGCACCTGACCGTCATCGAGGATGGCGTCTTCATCGGGAGCGACTCGCAGCTGATCGCGCCGGTGAACATCGGGGCGGGGGCTTACGTGGCGGCCGGGTCGTCGATCACCCACGACGTCCCCGCGGGCGCGCTGGGCATAGCGCGCAGCAAGCAGGTCAACAGGGAGGGCTGGGTCCGACTGAAGAAGGCGCTGCGCGGAACCGAGAAGAAGCCATAGCAGCTGGCAGCTTTCAGCTGGCAGCTGGCGGCGGATCGCGGACGGCTGTCCGCTGACGGCTGCCGGCTGACCGCTAACGCCGAGCGGTCAGTCTCGCGGCGAGGTATCTCAATGTGCGGCATCATCGGCTATATCGGGCCCAAACCGGTCGTCCCGGTTCTCATCGACGGTCTCCGGCGGCTCGAGTACCGCGGCTACGACTCGGCCGGGGTGGCGGTGGTGCGGCAGGGCGCCATCCACCTGCGCCGGAGCGCCGGAAAGCTCTCGCGGCTTGAAGACGCCATCCAGGCCGACCCGCTCGACGGCGAGTACGGCGTCGGCCACACGCGGTGGGCCACGCACGGCCGCCCGACCGAAGAGAACGCCCATCCCCACCGCGACTGCACGGGACGGATTGTCGTCGTCCACAACGGCATCATCGAGAACTACCTCGAGCTGAAGCAGGCGCTGGTCGCGCTGGGCCACAGGTTCGTCACCGAGACCGACACCGAAATCGTCGCCCACCTGGTGGAGCAGGAGCTGAAGGCGGGCGGCGCGGCGAACGGGGGGCTCGAGGGGGCGACGCGGCGAGCGCTCGCGCAGATGCGCGGCATGTTCGCGCTGGTGCTGCTCTCCTCCGACGAACCGCAGAAGATCGTGACGGTCCGGAACGGCCCGCCGCTCGTGATCGGCATCGGTGACGGCGAGTATTTCGTCGCGTCCGACATTCCCGCCATTCTCGCGCACACGCGCGACGTGGTCTTCCTCGCGGACGAGGAGATGGCGGTGCTCACGAAAGACGGCGTCACGTTCACCAACTTCGCGGGGACGAAGCTCGACCGCCGTCCGCAGCGGGTGCTCTGGGATCCGATCCAGGCCGAGAAGGCCGGATACAAGCACTTCATGCTGAAGGAGATCTTCGAGCAGCCGCAGTCGGTGCGCGACACCATCCTGGGGCGCGTGTCGCTCGACACCGGCCGGGTCTTCCTCGAGGAGATGACCGTCTCGGAAGCCGACCTGGCCGCGATCGAGGGGGTGACGATCGTCGCGTGCGGCACGTCGTGGCACGCGGGGCTCATCGGCAAGTACCTGATCGAGGGGCTCGCCAAGCTGCCGGTCGAGGTCGACTACGGCTCCGAGTACCGCTACCGGAAGCCGATCGTCGGGAAGAAGACGCTCGCGGTGGTCATCACGCAGTCGGGCGAGACGGCCGACACGCTGGCGGCGCTGCGCGAGGCCAAGGCCAGGGGGGCGCGGAGCATCGCGATCTGCAACGTCGTCGGCAGCATGGCCACGCGGGAGAGCGACGGCACGGTCTACACGCACGCCGGGCCGGAAATCGGCGTGGCGTCGACCAAGGCGTTCACCTCGCAGCTCGCCGCCCTGCACCTGCTCGCGCTGCACCTGGCCCAGGCGCGCGGCGTCCTCACGCCGGAGCAGTCGCGCGACGAAATCGACGGCCTTCTCCAGCTGCCGACGCTCATCGAGCAGACGCTGCGCGTGTCGGCGCTCGTGGACGAAATCGCCCGGCGCTTCTACAACCGCCAGGACTTCCTGTTCCTCGGCCGCGGGATCAACTACCCGATCGCGCTCGAGGGGGCGCTCAAGCTGAAGGAGATCTCGTACATCCACGCCGAGGGGTACCCGGCGGGCGAGATGAAGCACGGCCCGATCGCGCTCATCGACGAGCGGATGCCGGTGGTGGCGCTGGCCCCGCGCGATCACGTGTTCGAGAAGATGCTGAGCAACATCCAGGAGGTCAAGGCGCGCGGCGGCGCGATCATCGCGCTGACGACCGGCCGCGACGAGCTCGTCGAGGCGCTGCTCGACACCGAGCACGACTCGATCATCGCCCTGCCCGAGACGCGGCCGCGTCTCTCGCCGGTCGTCATGGTGCTGCCGCTGCAGCTCCTGGCGTACCACATCGCGGTGCGGCGCGGCTGCGATGTCGACCAGCCCCGCAATCTGGCGAAGAGTGTCACGGTAGAATAGCTGGCAGCTGGTAGCCGCCAGCCGGCAGCGGATCAGGCGAGTTGGCGTCCCGCGAGATATCGTGGCGGCGCCCGATCGTCGTCCGCCGCGACGTGAACGCACTTCCGCTGCCAGCTGCCAGCTGTCAGCTGCCAGCTGTCCCATGGATTTTCTTCAGGAACTCAACCCGGAACAGCGCGAGGCCGTGCTGCAGGTCGAAGGCCCCCTGCTCATTCTGGCCGGCGCCGGGTCCGGCAAGACGCGCGTCATCGCCTACCGCGTCGCCTACCTGGTCGGCGCGGGCCATGCCGACGCCCGCGAGGTGGTCGCGGTCACGTTCACCAACAAGGCGGCCGAGGAGATGCAACAGCGCGTGGCGGCGCTGCTGGGCGATGCGGCCGCGGGCGCGTGGGTGTCGACGTTCCACTCGATGTGCGCGCGGCTGCTCCGCCGTGAGGCCCCCGCCATCGGTCTCTCGCGCGATTTCGTCATCTACGACTCGTCCGACCAGGTGTCGGCGATGAAGCAGGTGATGCGCGAGCTGGCCATCGACGACAGCCTGTTCCAGCCGAAGGCCGCGCTCGGCCGCATCAGCCACGCCAAGAACCTGATGCTCGGCGCCGAGGCCTTCTCGGGCAGCTACAACCCGCAGGACAAGCAGTTGGGCACGATTTTCGAGCTGTACCAGCGCGCGCTCGCCGACGCCAATGCGCTCGACTTCGACGACCTGCTGCTGCGTACCGTCGACCTGTTCAACGAGCCCGGCGTGCGCGCCCGCTACGCCGGCCGCTTCCGCTTCCTGCTGGTGGACGAATACCAGGACACGAACCGCCCGCAGTACCTGCTGATGCGCCGGCTCGCCGAAGCCCACCGCAACATCTGCGTCGTCGGCGACCCGGATCAGTCGATCTACAGGTGGCGGGGCGCGGACCTCCGGAACATCATGGACTTCGAGGCCGACTACCCCGAAACACGGGTGGTGCGCCTCGAGCGCAACTACCGGTCCACGCAGATCATCCTGGATGCCGCGTCCGCGGTCATCAGCCAGAACCGCGACCGCAAGGAGAAGCGGCTCTGGACCGACCGGGCCGGCGGGGAGAAGATCCGCTACCACCTGGCGAACGACGAGCTCGAGGAGGCCGACGCCATCGCGCGCGTCGCGCGGTCGGCCGTGCGCACGCCCGGCGACACGCCGATGGCGATCCTCTACCGGACCAACGCCCAGTCGCGGGTGATCGAAGACGCGCTGCGCCGCGAGGGTGTCGCGTACCGCATTGTCGGCAGCGTTCGGTTCTACGAGCGGAAGGAGATCAAGGACACGCTGGCGTACCTGAAGCTGCTCCTCAATCCGGACGACGATGTGAGCCTGCGGCGGGTGATCAACGTGCCGGCGCGCGGGATTGGGAAGGGCGTGATGGACGCGCTGGCGGCCGCGCCGGCGGGGCTCGGACTCTCGGGCGACCAGGGGGCGTCGCCGCATTCCCTGTGGTCGCGGCTCGTGGGCGGATTGGATCGCGGCGTCTTCGCCGGTCGGGCCGCCGCGTCGCTGCGCGTCTTCCGCGACCTGATGGTCGGGCTGGCGGAGATGGTCCGGCAGGAGTCGGTCTCCGCAGCGATCGGCAAGGTGCTCGACAAGACCGGCTACCTGGCGGCGCTCCGAGACGACCGCACGGAGGACTCGCTGGGCCGCGTCGAGAACCTCGCGGGCCTGGTATCGGCCGCGAAGGAATTCGAGATGCGCGAGGCCGACGGCACGCTCGGCGGCTTCGTCGACCGCCTGTCGCTGCTGTCGGACACCGACGAGGAGCAGGGCGCGGCCGACGCGCACGTCCTGATGATGACGCTGCACAGCGCCAAGGGGCTGGAGTTCCCGGTCGTCTTCATCGCGGGGCTCGAGGAAGGCCTGTTCCCGCACTCGCGCTCGACCGAGGACCAGGCGGAGCTCGAAGAGGAGCGCCGGCTGTGCTACGTCGGCATGACGCGCGCGCGGCGGAAGCTCCATCTCGGCAGCGCGAGCCGGCGGCGCTGGTATGGCGACTATCGCCAGGCGCAGCCGTCCCGATTCATCGACGAGGTGCCCGAAGACCTGCTCGAGCGGGTCGCGCCGGCCGGGTCGTCCTTTTTCCAGGCGGGACTCTGGGCTGGCGGCCGGGCGGGCTTCAGAGAGGGGGATTTTCGCAGGCCTGCCCGCCGAAGCGGCGAAGCCGCGAAGGCGGGGCCGGGCCGCGTGCGCGAAGAGTCGCCGCCCTACGACTACCACAACGAAGATCAGTCGCGTTCGGGCCGCGTGGAGGCCGGCATGCGCGTCCGCCACGCCACGTTCGGCGTCGGAACCGTGCTGAGCGTCGAGCCGGCCGGCGGCGACACGAAGCTGGTCGTCCGCTTCGCCGGCGTCGGCACCAAGCGCCTCCTGGCCCGCTACGCCAACCTGCAGGCCGTGTAGCGAAGATCCCTGTGGCGCGGGGGCCGGATCGGTGTGGCGCGGGGCTTCAGCCCCGCGATCGCGGTGTTGGCATGGCGCGGGGCCGGATCGGTGTGGCGCGGGGCTTCAGCCCCGCGGTGTCGGCATGGCGCGGGGGGTGGATCGCTGTGGCGCGGGGCTTTAGCCCCGCGGTGTCGGCATGGCGCGCGGGGCCGGATCGGTGTGGCGCGGGGCTTTAGCCCCGCGATCAGCTCATGGCTCCCCTTTTGCACAGGAGCGGGCATGGCCACCCGCCGCCCGCCACGCCTGCCGTCGGCCCAATACGTTGGATTCCGCCAGTATTACGTGACGCTGTGCGCGTTCGAGCGGCAGGCGCTACTCGCCTCGCCGCCGTCTTTCGAGCTGATCACGAAGCAGCTTCTGCAATCGGCCAGGGGGCAGCAGTTCGCAGTTCTGGCGTACTGCTGCATGCCAGACCACATGCATCTCCTGATCGAAGGGTTGAAGGAAGAGGCGAACCTTCTCTCCTTCATCAGCGAGTTCAAACAAAGGACCGCCTTCACCTACAAGCGTCTGTCTGGGGCCTCGCTGTGGCAGGACGGGTTTTACGACCACGTCCTTCGGAGTGACGAATGCGCGAGCGGGGTGGCGCGCTATCTCCTCGAAAACCCTGTGCGGGCAGGGTTTGTTCGCTATCCGTTGGCGTGGCCCTACCTGGGGTCAGAGCGGTACCAGTTGCGGGAGCTACTGGAGTCCGTGCGGTGATCGCGGGGCTAAAGCCCCGCGCCACACCGATCCTGCCCCGCGCCACTGCGATCCAGCCCCCGCGCCACAGCGACACCGCGATCGCGGGGCTAAAGCCCCGCGCCACAGCGACACCACTACCGCGGGGCTAAAGCCCCGCGCCACAGCGATCCAACCCCCGCGCCATGCCGACACCGCGATCGCGGGGCTAAAGCCCCGCGCCACAGCGACACCCGGGCTACTTCAGCGAGAACCGGACCCGCGGGGATTCGACGAGCTGGCGGCCGTCGGGGGTGACGATCGCCACCGACCAGACGAACGTCGCGTGCTGCTCGGTCATCATCGCCGCCAGTTCCCCGGGCATCGGGAGGGTCGACCCGTTGCGGACGTCCCGCTGGTGCATGGGCCGCTCGGCCTCGTCGGTCACGATCAGCCTGTAGATCCAATCGCCGGGGACCTGCTTCCACGTGAACGATACCGGCTGGGGCACTACGCCGCGCGGCGCGATCGGGTCCGGCGCGCCCGGCGGCTGCGTCTGCCGCGCGGGTTCGCCGGTGCCGCCGCCGCACGCGGCTACGGCCGCAAGCGTCAGCACGGGGAGGAAGAGCAGAAGGCCGCGGCGCAAGGGTCGCGGCGTGCGGAGGCGGGACAGTCGTGCCATCGAAGTCGCCGAAAAGGCGCGGGGGCGCCCCTAGACATCTTCCAGGGCCCAGGTCGTGATGAATGAAGCAGAAGTTCTCGAGGTCCGCCCTGGAAGCTGTCTAAGACCCCCTCGGGGCACGTCTGCCCCTGGAAGATGTCGATGACGACGCCGAAGGCGTCGTCCAGGAACAGCGCGCCGGCGGCCAGCGACGCTGCGCCTCGCGGCTCATCGGCGGTTCGAGGCGCAGCGTCACTGGCCGCCCCCGCCAGGCTGGTGCATCGTGTTCGGGGACCCGCTCGGCGGCTACTTGGCCTCCCCGACATCCTTCAGGCCGGTGATCATCCAGTTGCCTTCCTTGATCTTCCCGGCCGCGTCCTTCAGTATGACGCGCTGGAAGGTCATCACCAGCGTCTTCTTGGTCACCTGGTTGTCGGGCGTCCGGACGTCCGCCGTGTAGGTGACGTCGCTGGTCACTTCCGTGGCTTCCGCAAACGTCGCGACATCGTCCTCCGGCAGGCTCAGGTCGGCCACCTTCCGCTCGGAGAGGAGGGCCTTGTGGGCGTCGGACTTAGCCTTCTGGATGACGGCGCTGTCGTCGCGCCACTTCGTCCATGCCGCCTGGACCGCCACGTCCCCGCCCCCTGGCTTGCCCTTGCCAGACTGCTCGATCTTCACGATCCGGTTGATCGCGTCGAGGTTCTTGTCCTGGTACTCCTTCATCCGCTTGCTGAAGTCGGCCTCGGCCGCCTGGGCCTCCTTGTAGACCTTCTCGAGCTCCACGATCTTCAGCGGGCGCGACTGGTCGGGTGTCTCGCTGACGAACTTCAGGTTCTGCGCCCGGCCGTCCTTGTTGGGATCGAACGACACGGTCGCGATGTTCCCCAGCGTCGCGACGTCGCCGCTTTGCGCGGACATGAAGAACTTGCGAGCCATGAGGTCATGGCTGGACCCGCCGCATGCCGCCGCGGTCAGGGCGAGCGCGACGACGACGGGGATGAGGAGCAACCATCCGGAATGACGCGGCCGATGCATGCCAGCCTCCTTCTCTACTCGTTGAGATCCTCTACGCGCTCTGCGAGGCGCGCGATGGACACGACGCGGTCGTCTTCGTCCACACCGATGAGACGCACGCCTTGCGTGGCCCGGCCGATCGTCCTGACGTCTCGCGTCACCATGCGCAGGATCTTCCCCTGCTCGGTGATGAGCATCAACTCGTCCTCGTCGCGGACGTACGCAATTCCGACGACGCGGCCGTTCCGGTCGGTCGTGTGGATGTTGATGATACCCAAACCGCCCCTCGACTGCACGCGATATTCGTCGAGGTCGGTTCTCTTGCCGTAGCCGTTCTCCGAAACGGTCAGCAGGGTCCCGCCGGGGTGACGACCTCCATCGCGACCACCGCGTCGTCTTCCCGCAGCGTGATGCCCCGGACGCCGTAGGCGCCGCGGCCGGTCGCGCGCACGTCCCCCTCCGGGAACCGGATGGCCATGCCGTCCCGGGTCCCGATGAACATCTCCCCGCCGCCGTCGCTCACCTGCACCGCCATCACCGCGTCGCCGTCTTCCACGCCCATGGCGATGATGCCGGCGGCCCGCGGGTTCCGGAACGCCGTCAGGTCGGTCTTCTTGACCACGCCCCGCCGGGTCCCCATCACGACGAACTTCCCCTCCTCGAATTCCCTCACGGCGAGCAGCGCCGCGATCTTCTCGTCGGGCAGCATCGACACGAGATTCGCAATCGCCTTGCCCTTGCCGTCGGGCCCGACGTCGGGAATCTCGTAGACCTTCAGCCAGTAGACGCGGCCCCTGTCGCTGAAGATCAGGATGTAGGCGTGCGTCGACGCGACGAACAGGTGCGAGACGACGTCCTCCTCGCGGATGCTCATCCCCTTGCGGCCCTGGCCGCCGCGCCGCTGCGTCCGGTAGTTCGACACCGCCGTCCGCTTGATGTAGCCGGTGTTGCTCGCCGTGATCGCCATGTCCTCGTCGGCGATCAGGTCCTCGATGCGGAACTCGCCTTCCTCCTCGACGATCTCGGTCCGGCGGGCGTCGCCGAACCGGTCGCGGACCTGGCGCAGCTCGTCCACCACGATCTGCATCACGAGCGCGTCGCTCGCCAGGATCGCGCGGAGGCGTTCGATGAGCGCCAGCACCTCGGTCAGCTCGTCGACGATCTTCTGCCGCTCCAGGCCGGTCAGCCGCTGGAGCTGCATGTCGAGAATCGCCTGGGCCTGCAGCTGGCTGAGGCCGAACGTCGCCATCAGGCCGTCGCGGGCCTCGGCCACCGCCTTTGACGCGCGGATCAGGGCGATCACCGCGTCCAGGTGATCGAGCGCGATCTTGAGCCCCTCGAGGATGTGCGCGCGCGCCTCGGCCTTCCGCAGGTCGAACTCGATCCGCCGCCGCACCACCTCGCGCCGGAACTCGACGAAGTGCTCCAGGACCTCGACGAGCGACAGCGTCCGCGGCCGGCCGCCCACGATCGCGAGCATGATGACGCCGAAGCTCACCTGCAGCGACGTGTGCTTGTACAGGTTGTTCAGGACGACGTCGGTCACCTCGCCGCGCTTCAGCTCGATGACGATGCGCAGCCCCTCGCGGTCCGACTCGTCGCGGAGATCCGAGATCCCCTCGAGCGTCTTGTCGCGCACCAGCTCGGCGATCTTCTCGATGAGTTTCGCCTTGTTGACCTGGTACGGGATCTCCGTGACGACGATGGCGCTGCGGTCGCCCTTGGCAGACTCCTCGACGGTCGCCCTGGCGCGGATGATGATCGCCCCGCGTCCCGTCCGGTAGGCCTGGACCACCCCCGCGCGCCCGACGATCAGGCCGCCGGTGGGGAAGTCCGGCCCCGGGAGGATCTTCATCAGGCTGCGGAACTTGGCGTCGGGCGCTTCGGCGGCGTGCTCGATCAGCCAGATGACGCCGTCCACCACCTCGCGCAGGTTGTGCGGCGGGATGTTGGTGGCCATGCCGACGGCGATGCCGACCGATCCATTGACGAGCAGGTTCGGAATGGGGGCCGGCAGGACGGTCGGCTCCTCGGTGGTCTCGTCGTAGTTGGGGACGAAATCCACCGTCTCCTTCTCGAGGTCGGCCATCATCTCCTCGGCCAGCGCCTCGAGGCGGGCCTCGGTGTACCGCATGGCCGCGGGCGGGTCGCCGTCCATCGAGCCGAAGTTCCCCTGGCCGTCCACCAGGGGGGCGCGCATGTTGAAGTCCTGCGCCATGCGGACCAGGGTGTCGTAGATCGCCGCGTCACCGTGCGGGTGGAAGTTCCCCATCACCTCGCCGACGATCTTGGCGCACTTGCGGTAGGCCCGGTTGCTCGCCAGCCCCATCGTGCGCATGCCGTACAGCACGCGCCGGTGAGCCGGCTTCAGGCCGTCGCGCACGTCGGGAAGCGCCCGCCCGATGATCACGCTCATGGCGTAATCCATGTACGAGCGCTTCATCTCGTCTTCGATGTTGACCGGGAGTCTCGATGCGGCGAATGTCATTGCAGTGTGACAGCGTGACAGGGGCGAGGGGCGAGGAGCGAGGAACAAGGGCCGGAAGGTCCACCCAGGAGCCCTCGTCCCTCAATCCTCGTGCCTCGTCCCAGCTAGATATCCAAATTCTTCGCGTCCAGCGCGTTGTCCTCGATGAACTTGCGTCGCGGCTCCACCTGGTCCCCCATCAGCGTGGTGAACATCAGGTCGGCCTCCGTGTGGTCCTCGGCGCGCACCTGCAGCAGCGTCCGCACGTCGGGCTTCATCGTGGTCGACCAGAGCTGCTCGGGGTTCATCTCGCCGAGCCCCTTGTACCGGTTGATCGCCACGCCGCGCTTGCCGGCCGTGATGAAGAACTCCACGAGCTCGTCCAGCGTGTCGAGCGTCACGTCCGCGTCGCGGGTCCGCGCCTGCGTCGGCGCCGCCTCCGTCGCGTCGGCACCCTCTCGTGCGTCGCCGTCGGCGTCGGCCGCGGCCGCGCCCGGCGCGCCGAGCGTCACCGTCACGGGGAGCTTCACGCCGCGGATCTCCCGGTAGCTCGCGAGGAGCGTGCGGTACTCGCCGCCCGACACGAAGTCCAGGTCCACGGTGTAGAACCGCGCGTAGCCGTTCGACCGGTCCTCCACACGGAGCGCCGAGACGTTGTGCTCCTCGTCGGCCTGCACCGTGACGAGGCGCGCGGGCGTCTCCAGCTCGCCGGCCACCAGCCGCAGCGCCTCGGCGTTGCCGAAGAACACCTTGTCCTTCGCGTCCCGGTCCATCAGCGCCTTCACGACGTCGAACTCGTAGCCCCGCCGCGCGATCACGTGCTGGTATTTCTTGAACGCGATCAGCCGGTGCAGCACGCGCTCGAGCGCGGGGCCCGACAGCTCGGCCCCGTCCCGCTGGCGGACGAGGCGGCTCTCGACCGCGCGGTGAATCAGCCAGTGCTCCAGCTCGCGCTCGTCCTTGATGTAGTGCTCGGCCTTGCCGCGCTTGGCGCGGAACAGCGGCGGCTGCGCGATGTAGACGTAGCCGCGCTCGATCAACTCCGGCAGCTGGCGGTAGAAGAACGTCAGCAGCAGCGTGCGGATGTGGGACCCGTCCACGTCCGCGTCGGTCATGATGATGATCCGGTGGTAGCGCAGCTTGTGGATGTCGAAGTCCTCTGCGCCGACGCCGCACCCGAGCGCCGCGATCATCGTCCTGATCTCGTCGCTGGCCAGCATCTTGTCGAAGCGCGCCCGCTCGACGTTGAGGATCTTCCCCTTGAGCGGCAGGATCGCCTGGAACTTCCGGTCGCGCCCCTGCTTGGCCGAGCCGCCGGCCGACTCGCCCTCGACGATGTACAGCTCGCAGAGGGCCGGGTCGCGCTCCTGGCAGTCGGCCAGCTTGCCCGGCAGGCTGCTGTTCTCGAGGGCGCCCTTGCGGCGCACCAGGTCGCGGGCCTTGCGCGCGGCGTCGCGCGCGCGCGCCGCCTCCACCGACTTCAGAACGAGCCGCTTGGCGACGGCCGGGTTCTCCTCGAGGAACGCGCCCAGCTTGTCGTTGACGATCGCCTCGACGATTCCCTTCACCTCGGTGTTGCCGAGCTTCGTCTTGGTCTGCCCCTCGAACTGCGGCCTCGGGATCTTCACGCTGATGACCGCCGTCAGCCCCTCGCGGATGTCGTCGCCGCTGATGCTCTCCTTCAGGTCCTTGGTGAGGTTGTTCTTCGTCGCGTAGGCGTTGACCGTCCGCGTCAGCGCCGCGCGGAACCCCGAGAGATGGGTCCCGCCCTCGTGCGTGTTGATGTTGTTCGCGAAGCTGTACACGGTCTCCGTGTACGCGTCGTTCCACTGCAGCGCGATCTCGGCCTCGATGCCGTCGCGCGTCCCCAGCATGTAGATCGGCGTCTCGGTCACGCCCGTCTTGTTCCGGTTCAGGTGCGTGACGAACTCGCGAATCCCCCCCTCGGTACTGGAACCGGTGGCTGCGCCCGTCGCCGCGCTCGTCGTCCAGGGTGATGGCGACGCCGGGATTGAGGAAGGCGAGCTCGCGCAGCCGCTGGGCCAGCGTGTCGAAGCTGAAGTCGAGCGTCTCGAAGACCTGGTTGTCGGGCAGGAAGGTGATCTTCGTCCCGCGCTTCTTCGTCTTGCCGGTGTTCTCGATGTCGGCCTGCGGCTTGCCGCGGTCGTAGACCTGGCGGTAGACGAGGCCGTTCCGCCAGATCTCGAGGTCGAGCGATTCGGAGAGCGCGTTGACCACCGACACGCCGACGCCGTGGAGGCCGCCCGACACCTTGTAGCTCTCGTTGTCGAACTTGCCGCCCGCGTGCAGCACGGTCATCACGACCTCGGCCGCCGACCGCCCGCTGTCGTGCATGTCGGTCGGGATGCCGCGCCCGTTGTCGACGACCGTCACCGAGTGGTCGATGTGGATGGTGACGTTGATCGTGTCGCAGAAGCCGGCGAGCGCCTCGTCGATCGAGTTGTCCACCACCTCGTAGACGAGATGGTGCAGGCCGAGCACGCCGGTCGAGCCGACGTACATCGCAGGCCGCTGGCGCACCGCCTCGAGCCCCTCGAGGATCTTGATCTTGTCTGCGCCGTACTCGTCTGGGTTCGGACTGACGTTGCGATCTGTCATTACCTGCCTAGAACCGCATCGGCATGAGGACGTAGGTGTAGTCGAAGCCGTCCTGGCCGACCGGCTTCATCACCGCCTGGCTGACCTCGTCCTTCAGCTCGAGGGCGACCTTGTCGGTCCCGACAACGTCGAGGAACTGGAGCACGTACTGGCCGTTGAACCCGATCTGAATCGGAGCGCCCGCGTAGTCGTCGATGAGGATCGCCTCCTTCGCCTCGCCGAGTTCGGGGCTGCTCGACGACACCTCGACCTTGCCCGGCTCGATCGAGAACCTGACCGCCCGCGACCGCTCCGGCGAGAGCAGGCCCACGCGCTTGAGCGCGTTCGCGAGCCGCTCGCGCTCGAACTCGACGACCTTGTCGGTTCCCTTCGGCACCACGCGCTCGTAGGCCGGAAACTGGGCGTCGATCATCCGTGAGATCAGCACGCGGCCGCCCACCGTGAAGAACAGGTGGTTCTCCTGCCGCTCGTACTGGATATCGCCCTCGGTGTCCAGCAGGAGCCGCCCGAGCTCGGTCACCGTCTTCTTCGGCAGGATCACCCGAACCTCGTCCGCCGGCCCGTCGCCCTCGCGCGCCGCCTGGGTCAACGCAAGGCGATGGCCGTCGGTCGCCACCAGCGAGAACTGACCCGCGCTGGCCACCAGCAGCACGCCGTTCAGGAAGTAGCGGGTGTCGTCGCTCGTCGTCGCAAACTGCGTGCGCGCGAGCATCGCCGAGAGCCGCCCCGCGGGCAGCTGAAGGCTGGCGTCACCCGACGCGCGCGGCAACGTCGGGAAGTCGTCGGGCGGCATCGTCTGAATGCGGGAGTCGAAGCGATCGGCCGCCACCTTCACGCCCGACTTGTCCTGCTCGATGCGAATGTCCGTTTCGGGAAGCACCCGGATGATCTCGAAGAGCTTCTTCGCCGGAAGCGTGAGCTTCCCGGCCCTCGAGACCGACGCCTGGCACTGACTGCGCAGCGCAACCTGGAGGTCGGTGGCGAGCAGGCGCAGTTGGTCGCCCTCGGCTTCCATCAGCACGTTCGCCAGAATCGGAATCGTGTTGTTCCGCTCGACGATTCCCTGGAAGAGCTGCAATTCGCGCAACAGGTCGGTCTTGCGAACAACAAGTTCCATGGCTCCTCAACCTTCTCGAGGTATTGAAAATACTAGAAACGAGGGCAATCAATTATATAGAAGAAGATACACTGTTGAAAAGCCGATTTATCGCGGTTAGTCCTTTTTTTTGAAGCATTTGCGCTGTTGACGCGGCGGCGGCTTTCCTGCGCCGGAGACGGGCGGTCCAGCCGACCGTCCGGCCGCCAGCCGGCGATCCACACCCGGCGTCGACCAGCCGCCGGCGCGGGCTGTGGAAAACCTGCGCGGTGTGCCGGAAAGCCTAGCGCAGCGACTCGACGAAGCTGTTGACAAGGTTGTTGAAATCCGCGTCCGCCGCCTTCAGCTTCTCGATCATCCGGATCGAGTGGATCACGGTCGAGTGGTGCTTGCCGCCGAAGCTGCGGCCGATCTCCGGGAGAGACGCGTTCGTGAGCGCCTTGCAGAGGAACATCGCCACCTGGCGCGGCCGCGCCACCGACTTCGAGTTGTTCTTCGCCTTCAGGTCGGCCGGGCGCAGGTGGTAATAGTCGGCCACGTACTTCTGGATGACCTCCACCGTCACCGCCTTCTCGGCGTGGTCCAGGACGTGCTTCAGCACGTCCTGCGCGAGGCCCAGCGTGATCTCCTGGCCCTTGAGCGACGCGTAGGCGATGAGGCGGATGAGCGAGCCTTCGAGCTCGCGGATGTTCGACTTGATCTTGCCGGCGATGTAGAGCGCGACGTTGTCGGGCAGCGGGATCGCTTCCGCTTCCGCCTTCTTCTTCAGGATGGCGACCTTCGTCTCGAGGTCCGGCGGCTGGATGTCGGCGATGAGGCCCCACTCGAAGCGCGATCGCAGACGCTCCTCGAGCGTCGGAATCTCGCGCGGCGTGCGGTCGCTGCTGATGACGATCTGTTTCTGCGCGTCGAACAGCGAATTGAACGTGTGGAAGAACTCGGTCTGCGTCCCCTCCATGCCCGCCAGGAACTGGATGTCGTCGACCAGCAGGACGTCGACCGTGCGGTAGCGCTCGCGGAATTCGTAGACGCGGTTGTTCTTGACCGCGTTCATCATCTCGTTCTTGAAGCGTTCCGTCGAGATGTAGGTGAGCCGCATTCGCGGGTGGTGGACGAGCACGTAGTGCCCCACCGCGTGCATCAGATGGGTCTTGCCCAGGCCGACGCCGCCGTAGATGAAGAGCGGGTTGTAGGAGCGCGACGGCGCTTCGGCCACCGCCCGGCAGGCCGCCTCCGCAAACTGGTTCGACGGCCCGACGACGAACGTGTCGAACGAGTATCTCGGGTTCAGGCCGCCAAGCGACGTGACCGGCGCGAGCGGCGTGTCGGGCCCGGCCGCTTCCTCCTCCGGCGGGGCCTCCTGGGCGACCTCTTCGTCGGCGTCGTCGGCCGCCTCGGTCACGAAGGCCACCTGACAGCCCGCGCGGCCGACCTCGGCAAGCGCCTCGTCGAGAACGGCCGAGTAGTTGCGAACCAACCAGTTCTTGATCAAGGGGTTAGCGACGCTGACGACGATAGTCTGTCCCTCGTCTCGCGCCAGCGACGTGCCCTTGAACCACGAGTGGAACGTGTGCTGGTTCAGCTTGGTTTCGACCCGGCCGAGGATGCGTCCCCAGATATTCCTGTCGTCCATGATGCCAGCCCGTCGGTGGTCCGCAAACCCTCAGGCCATTGGCGCTTCGGCGAGCTTCGCTTGCCGGGAGGCCGAAACAAGGCCGTTCTCGAGCGATCCGCCTGCCGGAACCCCTTTTCTCGAACGGCTCCGGAGACTTTCGCCTGGCGGCGACCGCGCGAATTCGGCCCTTTCGAGACGGCGAGGCCTGGTGCGAGGCCGATTTTCCACATAGTTTTCCACAGATGTGGAAAACTGCGCTCGCGGACCAGCCATGGCGACGCTCCCTCGGGCGCCTGGGAAGAGCGAGGAAGGCAGGACAATGTACCACAGAAACCAGGCGCCAGGCAGCGGTTTTCGGCCGGCCGATTTGACAGCGGGCGAAGCCGTCCGGTAACATTGAAAATTCGGCATCTGATCGAGAGAAAGGCCCCAGGGCTCGCGAACAGGACCTGACCATGAAGCGCACGTTTCAGCCGAATAATCGTCGTCGGAAGAAGACCCACGGATTCCTCGTTCGGATGGCCACCAAGGGCGGACGCCTCGTCCTGAAGCGGCGCCGGGCGAAGGGGCGCAAGCGCCTGAGCGTGTCTTCGGGCAAGGGCACGTAGGCCATGCCGTCGCGCGCGCTTCCCGCCGCGCGACGCATCCGTCGCCGCCCGGAATTCCTGCTGGCCTATGAGAATGGCGTGCGGATTCGGGCGCGGCTGATGACGGTGTTCGCCCGCCTCAATTCGCAGGACCGGAGCCGCCTCGGGATCGCGGCCACCCGGAAACTCGGCGGCGCCGTCGTCCGAAACCGGGCCAAGCGCCTGGTTCGGGAAGTATTCAGGCATACGGAGATTCCCCCGGGCCTGGATATCGTCGTCATCCCCCGGCCGGACATGCTCGATGCCGACTTCCGCACGGTTGAATCCGAGTTTCGCTACGCGCTGCGGCGAGCCGGGCGTCAGCCGGCCCAGGGCCGCTGACGTGGCCGTCCCGGGCGCGCCGATCCTGGCGGAATCCCGGACGCCCAGCGAAGCTTCGCCTCGCACCGAAGCGGCTCGCGTCGCGGGCCCGCTCGCCTACGCCCTGCTGGCCGTCGTTCGCGGCTATCAGGTGCTGCTGTCGCCGATTGTCGGCGGCGCCTGCCGCTTCGAGCCGTCCTGCTCCCACTACATGGCCGAAGCGATCGAGCGCCATGGCGCAGGGCGCGGCGCGTGGCTCGGGCTCAGACGCCTGGCACGCTGCCACCCGCTCGGCTCGCACGGTTACGACCCCGTTCCGCCAGAAGAACACGCCTAACACATGGAAAAGCGCCTTCTCGTCGCCATTCTCCTGTCGTTCCTGGTGCTCTACGCCTATCAGGTTTTCGTACAGAAGCCTGCCTTGGAGAAATCCAGGCGAGAGGCCCCGGCGGCGGCCGCACCGAACGCGGCGGCGCCCGGCGGGACAGGGAGCGTGGCGGCTCAGGCGGCTGCCGCCGCAACGGCTGCCGCGCCGGTGGTGTTGGCCGCGCCGCTGGTTGCCGACCAGGAGGAGCGGGAGATTGTGGTCGAGACGCGGGCGCTGCGCGCCGTCTTCACCAACCGCGGCGCCAGGCTCAAGAGCTGGCAACTGAAGACGTACCTCGACCTTCAGAAGAAGCCGCAGGAGCTGGTGGCCACCTACCTGCCGGACTATCGCACCCGGCCGTTCGAGTTGAAGGTGGACGACCCCTCGGCCAACGCAGCGCTGAAGGTGGCGCTTTTCAAGGCGTCGGCCGGCGAGCAGGGACGCGTGGACGCCTCGGGCCGTGCAGAGACCGTGACGTTCGAGTACAAGGACGCCTCGGGCCTGTCGGCGCGCAAGGCGTTCACCTTCGAGCCGAACGGCTTCATCGTCCGCGTCGCGGCTGATGTGGAAGCCGGCGGGAAGACGCTCAACCCGACGGTGCTCTGGGGTCTCGGCCTCGGCGACCAGATTCCCGGCGCCGAGGGCAGCGCCTACACCCAGAAGCCGCAGGGAATCATCGTGCGAGGCGACAAGGTCCAGCGGCTCGCGCCGGGCGACCTCGACCGCCAGCCGGTCCAGGAAGGCCAGGTCACCGCTGCCGGCGTGGACACGCAGTACTTCATCGCGATCGCGATGCCGATCCGGATGCTTCGCACGGAGTACTGGCGCGGCGACATGCCCGCGCCAGCCGGCGCTGAGCCGAAGAACCCCGCCCAGCTGGTCGGGTTCGGCGTCCGCCAGGCGCAGTCGATGTCGGACGTGAAGTTCTTCGTCGGCCCGAAGGACTTCGACGTGCTGCAGGCCGTGGACGGCCGCCTGGTGCGCGTCATCAACTTCGGGATCTTCGACTTCCTGGCCGTGCCGCTGCTGCGGGCGCTGAAGTGGATTCACGGCTACGTCAGCAACTACGGCTGGGCGATCATCATCCTCACCTTCATCATCAACGCCGTCATGTTCCCGCTGCGGCACAAGAGCATGGTGTCGATGCGGAAGATGCAGGAAATCCAGCCGCAGGTGAAGGCGATCCAGGACCGGTACAAGGACCTCAAGGCGACCGACCCGGCCAAGCAGAAGATGAACAGCGAGATGATGGCCCTCTACAAGGAAAAGGGCGTCAACCCGGTGAGCGGCTGCATCCCGATGCTGCTGACGATGCCGGTGCTGTTCGCGTTCTACTCGCTGCTGTCGCAGGCGATTGAGATCCGGGGCGAGCCGTTCATCTGGTGGATCACAGACCTGTCGGCGCACGACAGGTTCTACGTGACGCCAATCCTGATGGGCGCCAGCCAGTTCTGGCAGCAGAAGATGTCGCCGCCCACCAGCATGGATCCGGTCCAGCAGAAGATGATGCTGATGATGCCGCTCGTCTTCACGTTCATGTTCCTGTGGATGCCGAGCGGCTTGACGGTGTACTGGTTCTTCAGCAACCTGTTGGCGATTGGGCAGCAGTACCTGACCAATCATCTGGTAGGCCCGGTGAACCTGCCGCGGCCGCCCGCCGAGAGGAAGTTGAAGACGACGTAGAAGACAGAAGACAGAAGATAGAAGATAGAAGACAGAAGACAGAAGATAGAAGACAGAAGATAGAAGATAGAAGACAGAAGACAGAAGACAGAAGACAGAAGACAGAAGGCGTAAGCCGTGAGCCGTAAGCCGTAAGCCGTAAGCCGTGAGCCGTGAGCCGTAAGCCGTAAGCCGTAAGCCAGGAGGCGTGGCGTGGACGATCTCGACTTCAACGTGCGGGTGCGGGATTTCGTCAAGAGCGTGACGACGGCCATGGGCCTGTCGCTGGACGCCTCCGTGGAGGACACGCCGGACGGCCCGCGCGTGAACCTGACCGGCGAGGAAGGCGAGGTGCTCCTGCGGCACAAGGCCGAAGCGCTGCACGCGCTGCAGCACATCACGTCGGCCATCTTCCGGGACGAGCTTCCCGACAACCAGCGTGTCCTGGTCGACTGCATGAGCTTCCGCCGCGACAAGGACCTGGAGCTGCGCCAGATGGCGCTCTTCCTGGGCGAGAAAGCCAAGCGTACCGGCCTCGAGCAGAAGCTCGGCCCGCTCAACGCCTACGAGCGGCGCATCGTCCACATGGCCATCGCCGAGCAGGGGCTGGCCGATACCGAGAGCATCGGCGACGCCGCCGTGAAGGTCGTGCTGATTACGGCCAAGCGCGATCGGAAGTAACCGCCTCAGACATGTACTCCGCGGACGACACCATCGTGGCGCTGGCGACTCCGCCGGGCCGCGGCGGGCTGGCAGTCGTCCGCCTGAGCGGCCCGCACGCCGTGTCGATTGCGGAGCGGATGATCGACGGCGCGCCGCGCCTGAAGCCGCGCCGCGCGACGCTCGCTCGCGTGGTGGGCGACGGCGGCGATCGCGGGGCTCCCGCCTCCGCCCAGCAGGGCTACGGCGCGGCTTCGAAAGCCCCGCGCCACAGCGACACGCGCGCCACAGCGGCTCCCGGGGCGGCTTCAGGGCCTAGGGCGGCGCCCGCGGCCTCGCGGGACGTGCTGGACGAGGCGCTCGTCACACGCTTCGAAGCGCCCGCCTCCTACACGGGCGAGGACGTCGTCGAGTTCAGCGTGCACGGGAGTCCCGTCGTCGTGGCGGGGGTGGTGGACGCCGCCGTGGCCGCAGGCGCTCGGCTCGCCCGCGGCGGCGAGTTCACGCTGCGCGCCTTCCTGAACGGCCGCCTCGACCTGACGCGCGCCGAGGCGGTCCGCGATCTCGTGGAGGCGACGACGCCGGCGCAGGCGAAGATGGCGCTCGATCAGCTGCAGGGGACGCTGGCGGAGCGGATCGGCGAGATTGAACGCCTTCTGTTCGACCTCACCGCGAAGCTCGAAGCGTCGGGCGACTTCCCGGAAGAGGGCTATCGGTTCATCTCGCCCGAGGAGACGCTGGGCGCGATTCGCGCGGCGCGCGAGCGCATGGAAGCGCTGCTCGCCGAGTCGCGGCGCGGCCGGCTGCTGCGCGAGGGGATCACCGTGGCGATCGCGGGGCGGCCGAACGTCGGAAAGTCGACGCTCTTCAACCGGCTCGCAGGCGTCGAGCGGGCGATCGTGACGGCGGTCCCTGGAACCACGCGCGACCTGATCACCGAAGCGGTGATGCTGTCGGGTGTGCGAATGACGCTGGTCGACACCGCAGGCGTCCGCTGGACAACCGACCCGGTGGAGCGCGAAGGGGTGCTGCGCGCCGAGAAGGCGACAGCGGCCGCGGACGTGGTCGTGGTGGTCCTCGACGCGTCGGTGCCGCTGACCGAAGCCGACCGCGACCTGCTGGACACGACGGCATCGCGCGCGCATGTCGTCGCTGCAAACAAGTGCGACCTGGCGTGTGCGTGGGAGATAGGCCAGCTGCCAGAAAGAGGCGAGAAGTCGGCTGACCGCGGAGGATCGGATGCGTCGGTGGCCGCGCGCGAGGTTGCAGCGGTTTCTGCAAAGTCGGGCGCCGGCATCGACGATCTGATTGGGGCAATAGCCAGAGCGTGTGGCGTCGCTGGTGGCGGCGAGCTTCCGCACATCAGCAACGCGAGGCAGATCGCGCTGCTAGGTCGTTCAACAGAAACGCTTTTAAGGCTAGAAGATACGCTTGCTTCCGGAGGCGCTGACGTTCCAGAGGAGCTTGTGCTGGCCGACGTGCGTGAGGCCTCGGAGCACCTCCAGGAAGTGACGGGCAGGCGGACGACCGACGAGCTTCTCGACGCGATCTTCTCCACGTTCTGCATAGGCAAGTGAGGGGTGCCGTGGCGAGCACCACCTTCGATGTCATCGTGATCGGGGCCGGACACGCCGGATGCGAGGCCGCGTGGGCGGCGTCGCGACTGGGGCTGGCCGTGGGGCTCTGTACGCTCTCGCGGGACACCGTCGCACAGATGCCCTGCAACCCGGCCATCGGCGGGACGGCGAAGGGCCACCTCGTCCGCGAAATCGATGCCCTCGGCGGCCTCATGGGACTGGCGATCGACGCAACCGGCATCCAGTTCAAGATCCTGAACCGCAGCCGCGGGCCGGCCGTCTGGTCTCCGCGCGCGCAGGCCGACAAGAAGGCGTATCGCAGCGCGGTGCGCGAGGCGCTGGACCGGCAGCCGGGCATCTCGTGGATCATCGGCGCGGCGGCATCGGTGCTCGTCAGCGGATCCGGCATTCGCGGAGTCCGCCTGGAGGACGGGCGGACGTTCGGCTGCTCCGCGCTGGTGGTCACGACGGGGACGTTTCTGAACGGACTGATCCACATCGGGCCGGACCAGCACGCGGCCGGGCGGCTGGGTGAGCCGGCAGATGGCCATCTTGGCGAATCGCTGAAATCGCTCGGCATGCGGTGGGGCCGGCTCAAGACGGGAACGCCGCCGAGGCTGTCCGCGCGCAGCATCGACGCGGAGCAAGGCGTCCGCGCCGGGCACTTTCACGTCGAGCGGGGCGACGCGCCGATCGTGCCGTTCTCGTTCATGACGGGGCGCCTGGAGCGCGAGCAGGTTGTCTGCTACCAGCTGCACACCACCGAGCGGGTTCACCAGCTCGTGCGTGAGAATCTCAGCCGGTCGCCGCTGTACAACGGTCAGATCAGCGGCATCGGGCCCCGCTACTGCCCGTCAATCGAAGACAAGGTCGTGCGGTTCCCGGAGAGGGCTCGCCACCACCTGTTTCTCGAGCCCGAGGGCCGCGACGTGGACGAGATTTATGTCAACGGGTTCTCCATGAGCCTGCCGGCCGACGTCCAGCTCGAAATGGTGCACAGTCTGCCAGGCCTCGAGCGGGCCGAGATGCTTCGCCCGGCGTATGCTGTGGAATACGACTTCATCCAGCCGACGGAGCTTCGGGCGTCGCTCGAGAGCAAGCGCGTGCGCGGACTGTTCCTGGCCGGGCAGATCAATGGCACGAGCGGTTACGAAGAGGCGGCCGGCCAGGGGCTGGTGGCGGGCGTCAATGCCGCGCGAGCGGTGAAGGGGGAGCCGGCGCTCGTGTTGAGCCGCGACGAAGCCTACATCGGCGTGATGATCGACGATCTGATCACGCACGGCTGCCTGGAACCGTATCGGATGTTCACCTCGCGGGCGGAACGGCGGCTGCTGCTGCGGACCGACAACGCCGACTTGCGGCTGACGCCGATCGGCCGGCGCGCGGGCCTCGTGGCGGACGACCGGTGGGAGCGATTCGAGCGGCGGCGGGCCAGATTCGAGCGGAACCGTGCGGCCGTCGGGGCGGCGCTCGTGAAGCCTGCAGGAGGGGGCGCCAGGATTCCGGCGGAGCAGTTCCTGCGACAGCCGGCAGGCCGGCTGTCTACGCTGATCGAGTCGGGCCAGGTCGCGTTCGAGACGACGGCCGGCTCCGAGGAGATGGATGCGGCGGCGGTGGAGACGGACGTGAAATACGAGGGCTACCTCGCGCGGGAGCACGCGGCGGTCGCGCGGGCGCGGCGAGAGGAAATCCGAAGGATTCCGGACGATTTCACGTACGAGGGGCTGCCGGGCCTGACGCGCGAGGCGATCGAGCGGCTGTCGGCGGTCAGGCCGGAGACGCTCGGGCAGGCGGGCCGGGTCCCTGGCGTCACGCCGGCCGCCGTCGCCGTGCTCGGCTTCCAGGTGGAGAAGCGGCGCCGCGGGGAACAGCAGGACACCCGTTCTGCCGATAGGCAGCAAGAACCATGACGAGCCGGGAGTTCTCCGACCGGGTCAGGCGTCGGGCGCGGCGCGCCGGCGTCCAGGTGTCGGTCGAGCTGCTCGAGCAGCTCGAGACGTACTTCCGCCTCCTCGACACCTGGAACGCGAAGATCAACCTGACGGCGCTCGATCTGGAGCACGATCCGGATCACGCGGTCGATCGCCTCCTCATCGAGCCGCTGGTTGCGGTTCGTCATCTCGACGGGGGCGCGGCCCGCGTCATCGACATCGGGTCTGGCGGCGGGTCGCCGGCGATTCCGATGAAGCTGGCCCGCCCGGAGGCGGCATTCACCCTGGTCGAATCGAAGACCCGGAAGTGCGCGTTCCTGCGGGAGGCCGGGCGGCAGCTGCGGATCGACCTCCTCGTCGAAACCGCGCGCTACGAGATGCTCTTGAGCCGTCCGGAGTTCCACGAAGGATTCGATGCGCTGACGGTGAGGGCGGTGAGGGTGGAGCCGGCGGTGCTCGTCAATCTTCAGGCTCTTCTCAAGCCGGGCGGGGAGCTGCTTCTTTTCAGGGGGCCGACGAGCGGAGAAGCGGCGTCGAGCGTGACGCCGCTGCTCGTGCAGCGGGGCGAGTTCGTCCTCGTCGAAGCGACGCAAAGCCGCCTGCTCGTGCTGAAGAAGCGGGGAATCGGCCCGCCGCCAGTTCCCACCCACGCGCGCTGATGTTCCACGTGGAACATTTTCAGCTGGCAGCTGGCAGCTGGCAGCTGGCAGCCGGCAGCCGGCAGCGGAGCCGCGGCCGAACCCCGCGCGTCCTGGCTGAATGAGCGCCGCCAGCGTTCCACGTGGAACATCGCCGGTGCCAGCCGCCAAATAACCCTGGCAAGTTCGCCCATACCCTGAAATAATTGGGACGCTTCGGCTCGCGCTCCGGCGCCCCGGCCCTGTCGGCCCAGGCGCCCTAATCGCCTGCCGAAGCCCGCGACGCGACCGGCTCGAGCTCCCAGCCCGCGCCGTCGTCGTCCACGCCAGAACGACCGGCAATCAAAACGGATTGAAACAAAGCTCATCAATGTAAGTTGTTGAAAATGGGCAGGATAATAGCCATAGCTAACCAGAAGGGGGGCGTTGGGAAAACCACCACCGCCATCAACCTCGGCGCCTCCCTGGCCCTCGCCGAACGCCGCGTCCTCCTCGTCGACGTCGACCCGCAGGCCAACCTGACCAGCGGCGTCGGCATGCGCGACCAGGTCGACGCCAGCCACTCCATCTACAGCGCCCTCACCGCCGTCGACCTCGATGCCGAGATCGGCCCGCTCATCCGCCCCACCGTCATCGACCGGCTCGCCATCACCCCTGCCGACCGAAACCTCACCGGCGCCGAGATCGAAATGGTCCCGCTGCTCGCGCGCGAGCAGCGCCTGCGCCGCCTGCTTCGACCCGTCGCCGACCGGTTCGACTACATCTTCGTCGACACGCCCCCGTCGCTCGGCCTCCTGACCCTCAACGCGCTCGTCGCCGCCGACTCCGTCCTCATCCCGCTCCACTGCGAGTACTTCGCGCTCGAAGGCCTCGCCGAGCTCGTGGCCACGCTCCGCCGCGTCCGCGCCGCCCTCAACCCCGCGCTCGACATCGAGGGCGTCCTCCTGACGATGTACGACGAGCGCACGAACCTGGGCCAGCAGGTCGCGCGCGACGTCCGGCAGTTCTTCAAGGAAAAGACGTTCGACACGGTCATCCCGCGCAACGTCCGGCTCGGCGAAGCGCCGAGCCACGGCCTTCCCGTGGCGCTCTACGACGCGAAGTCGAAAGGCGCGGAAGCGTATCTGGCGCTCGCCCGCGAGATGCTCGCGCGCGAGATGCACGCCCGCGAGGCGCGCAAGGCGGGGCACGCGGCGGGAGCCGCCTCCGGGGACGCGGACCACGCCGCCGCGAAGCGCGACGCGTAGCGCCGCCGCGGGAACCGAGGACAGAGGGCTGCGATGGTGGAGAAACGACCGGCACTCGGCAAGGGCCTGAGCGCGCTGATTCCCGACGCGCCCGAGCCGCGCAGCGCAACGCTCGAAATCGACGTCGACCTGATTTCGCCCAGCCGCGTCCAGCCGCGCACGCACGTGGCTCCGGCGGGCATCGAGGAGCTCGCCCGCTCGATTCGCGCCAACGGCATCATCCAGCCGATCATCGTCAGGCGCGAGGGCCCGGGCTACCAGATCATCGCGGGCGAGCGGCGGTGGCGCGCCGCGCAGCACGCCGGGCTGCTGAGAGTTCCGGTCGTCGTGAAGGACGTGCCCCCCGGGCAGGAATCGAAGCTGCTCGAGATGGCCCTCGTCGAGAACCTGCAGCGCGAGGATCTCAACCCGATCGAGCTGGCGCTCGCCTGCCGCCGTCTCGGCGACGAATACGAACTGACGCAGGAACAGATTGCCGACGCGCTCGGCAAGGACCGCTCGTCGGTCGCCAACACGATGCGCCTGCTGCGGCTGCCCGCGGCGGTGCGCGATCACCTCGCGTCCGGCACGCTCTCGATGGGCCACGCCCGGGCGCTGCTCGGCCTCGAGCACGAGGCCGCGATCCTCGACGCCGCCGCGAGCATCGTCGCCCGCCGCCTGTCGGTCCGCGAGACCGAAGCGCTCGTGAAGCGGCTGATCGCGCCGCCGCCGGCCAGGAAAGGCCCGAAGACGGACGTGCACACGCGCGCGGCCGAACAGGAGCTGCGGCTCGCGCTCGGCGCGCCAGTCCGCATCGTGCGCCGCCGCAAGGGAGGCCGGCTCGAGATCGACTTCAAGTCGGAAGACGAACTGCAGCGGCTCTACGAGTTGTTGACGGAGGAGTAGGAGGAACTGACGATGAATGGTCGGTTCTGACGATGAATGGTCGTCCTCGCTGCCCGTCGCGACCCTTCGGCGCTAGCTCCGACCCCTCAACGCCAGTCTCGACCCTTCAGCGCTAGTCTCGACCCGTCGGCGTCAGTTCCGATTGGCAGCGAAGCGTCTATGCACAAACGTCTGACCGAAATGGTGAGCTGTTCGGGTTGAGCGGGAAAACTCGCCGCTGGCGAGCTCGCCCAGGTCCTGGGCCACATCCCCGCGTCAACCGACGACCGTGTCCTGATCGACTTCCGGACCGCGGACGATGCCGGTGTGTACAAGTGGGACGAGAAGACCGCCCTCGTCCAGACGGTCGACTTCTTCACGCCCGTCGTCGACGACCCGGCCACGTTCGGCGCCATTGCGGCCGCCAACGCGTTGAGCGACGTCTACGCGATGGGCGGCCGGCCGCTCACCGCGCTGGCCGTCGCCGGCATGCCGAAAGACGACGTGGACGAGGCGACGATCCGTGAGATCTTCCTGGGCGGCCTCCACAAGCTCCGTGAAGCCGGCGTCGCGCTGCTCGGCGGCCACACGGTGCAGGACAAGGAGATCAAGTTCGGCTACGCGGTGACCGGCGTGGTCGCTCCCGACGCGGTGTGGGCGAACACCGGCGCGAAGGCCGGCGACGTCCTCTTCCTCACCAAGCCGCTCGGCACCGGCGTCATCGCCACCGCGATCAAGTTCGGCCGGGCCAGCCGTGAGACGACGGAAGCGGCGATCGAGGTGATGGTGGAACTGAACCGCGCCGCCGCCGAGGCGCTGATGACCCTGCCGGCCGGAAGCGTGCATGCCTGCACCGATATCACCGGCTTCGGTTTCATCGGCCACGCGAGCGAGATGGCGGCCGGAAGCGGCGTCACGCTGGAGATCGCGGTGGACGCCGTGCCGTTCATCCCGGGCGCATTCGAACTGGCCGCGAACCAGTCCGGCGGGCTGAAATCGAACCAGCGGCACTTCGCCGGCGGCGTGGCGGGCGCGGCGGACGTCGATCAGGTCGTCGTCGACCTGCTGTTCGATCCGCAAACGTCCGGGGGACTGCTGGCGGCGGTCGATCCCGCGGCCGCGGATCAGGCAGCGGCGGCGCTGGCGGCGGCCGGCGTTGCGGTCGCGAGGGTGGGAACGGCGGCGGCGAAGACCGGCGAGCACATCCGGCTTCTGCCTTCCCTCCGCGCGCCCCGCGTGGTATAAACTTGTGTTCTTTTACCGCCTGCCGGCTGTCGGCGGCACGTAATCCCGGGGCACGGGCCTGGCGGTCCGCAGCGCGCCGGTGGGAGGTGCTCCGAGGTGCTCCCGAGTCTCGCCGTCTTCTGGGTCGTTCTCATCGTCCTGCTGCTGGCGTTCGTGCTCGGGCGCGGGTTCTTCGGTCCGCTGAACCGGGTGATGCGCGAGCGAGAGGCGGCCATCCGATCCGCGCAGGAGCTGGCCAAGAGCTCGGCCGACCGCGCGCGTGAAGCGGCGGACCAGTTCGAGCAGCGGACCAGGGCCGCGCAGGCCGATCTCCACAGGGAGATGGACGAGAACCGCCGGCTGGCCAACGAAAGGCGCGCCGCGAACATCGCCGAGACGCGCCGCGACGTGGACGCGCAGCTCGCCGAGGCGAGCGGGCGTCTGACGGCCCAGGCCGCCGCGGCGCGGGTGCAGCTCGAGCAGGAAGCCGACGCGCTCGGCGAGGCGATCGCGGAGCGCGTGCTCGGTCGGAAGGCGTCGTGACGAGGACGGCCCGCATTCCGGACACATCCACCCAGAGCCAATCGATGTCGCCTGTCGCAGCCGTTCGCCGCCACCGTGACCTCCGCATCCTGATCGCCCTCGTCGTGGTCGTCTCCGCAATGGCGGTCGCGTCCGCGGCGCAACCGCAGGGCGAACACGCGCCGCCCGCCGTGGCGGCCGGGCAGACCGGCAAGGAACCCGCCGCGGAACACGCGGCCGAAGGCGAAGGCGGCCACGAGTCGCCGTGGGCCCTGCCGGCGAGGATCTTCAACTTTGCCGTCCTGGCCGGCGGCCTGTTCTACCTGTTGCGGTCGCCGCTCGCAGGCTATCTGGCGCAGCGCGGTATCCAGGTGCGGAGCGAGTTGACGGGCGCCGCCGCTCTGCGGAAGGAAGCCGCGGCGCAGCTTGCCGCGGTCGAGGCGAGGATGCAGGCGCTGCCGGGCGAGATCGAGGCGCTGAAGCGCCGCGGCGCCGAGGAGATCGCAGCCGAGGAAGCGCGCATCACGGGCCTCGCCGAGGCCGAGCGCCAACGCCTGCTCGAGCAGGCGCGGCGCGAGATCGGGATGCAGCTGCGCCTGGCGGAGCGCGATCTGAGGCAGCGCGCCGGCGAACTCGCCGTCGAGGTGGCGACCGCGCGCGTGAAGCGCTCGATCACCACGGGCGACCACGAGCGGCTGGTGAATCAGTACGTGGAGCAGGTCAGACACTAGCTGTCAGCTGGCGGCTGTCAGCGGGCAGGAAGATCACGCGTGATCCGCTGCCGGCTGCCAGCTGCGAGCTGCCAGCTGTTTGCGGGGGTGACTTGACGAATCGGAATTCTGCCGCACGTTACGCGAAGGCGCTGCTCGACGTGAGCCGGAAGGAAGGCGATCCCCAGGCCGTCGAGCGCGGCCTGGCGGCGTTCGTGTCGCTGACGGACGGCCACCCGCAGCTGGCGCGCGCGCTGGTCAACCCGGCCATCCCGGCGCAGCGCAAGACGGCGCTCGTCGACGAGTTGCTGAAGCGGTCGCCCGTTCAGCCGGTGCTCGGCAAGCTGCTCCACCTGCTGGCCGGGCGCGACCGCCTCGTGCTGCTGCCCGACCTGCTCGAGGCGTATCGCCGCCGGCTGATGGACCTGCAGGGCGTCGTCCGGGCCGAGGTCACGACCGCGGTGCCCCTGCCGGCCGGCGCGGCGCAGGCGATTGAGAACGCGCTCGCCGCGCGCACCGGGCGCACGGTCGCGATGAAGACCCGCGTGGATCCGGCCATCCTCGGCGGCGTGGTGACGCAGATGGGCAGCGTGGTGTACGACGGCAGCGTGAAGCGCCGGCTCGAGAAGATGAAGGACCTGTTGACCAGTGCGACGTAGACGACTATGGACATCAAAGCCGAAGAAATCTCCAAGATCATCCGCGACCAGATCGGCAGCTACGCCGTCGACGTCGACGTGGCCGAGGTCGGCTCGGTCGTCACCATCGGCGACGGCATTGCCCGCGTGCACGGCATCGAGCGGACGATGTCGGGCGAGATGATCGAGTTCCCGCACGGCGTCTACGGCATCGCGCTGAACCTCGAGGAAGACAGCGTCGGCACCGTCCTGCTCGGCGACTATCTCGAGATCAAGGAAGGCGATCCGGTGAAGCGGACGGGGCGCATCATCTCGGTGCCGGTCGGCGAGGAGATGCTGGGGCGCGTCGTCAACTCGCTCGGGCAGCCGCTCGACGGCAAGGGGCCGATCGCCACCAAGCAGTTCTCGCCGATCGAACGGATCGCGCCCGGGGTCGTCGATCGCCAGCCGGTCCGGGAGCCGGTGCAGACCGGCCTCAAGGCGATCGACTCGATGATCCCGATCGGCCGCGGCCAGCGCGAGCTGATCATCGGCGACCGCCAGACCGGGAAGACGGCGATCGCCATCGACACCATCATCAACCAGAAGGGGCAGGACGTCGTCTGCATCTACAACGCGATCGGGCAGAAGACGTCCACGGTCGCGCACGTCGTGAAGACGCTCGAAAACGCCGGGGCGATGGACTACTGCATCGTCGTCGCGGCCACGGCGGCCGACTCGGCGCCGATGCTCTACATCGCGCCGTATGCGGCGTGCGCGATGGGCGAGTTCTTCCGTGACAGCGGGCGCCACGCGCTCTGCGTCTACGACGACCTGTCGAAGCACGCGCAGGCGTACCGCGAGATTTCGCTGCTGCTCCGCCGCCCGCCGGGCCGCGAGGCGTACCCGGGCGACGTCTTCTACCTGCACTCGCGCCTCCTCGAGCGCGCCGCGAAGATGAAGAACGAGCTGGGGGGCGGGTCGCTGACGGCGCTGCCGATCATCGAGACGCAGGCGGGCGACCTGTCGGCCTACATCCCGACGAACGTCATCTCGATCACCGACGGCCAGATCTTCCTCGAGGGCGACCTGTTCAACCAGGGCCAGCGGCCCGCCGTCAACGTCGGCCTGTCGGTGTCGCGCGTCGGCGGATCGGCGCAGGTGAAGGCGATGCGGCAGGTGGCCGGGCGGCTGCGCCTCGATCTGGCGCAGTACCGGGACCTGGCGGCGTTTGCGCAGTTTGCGAGCGACCTCGACAAGGCGACGCAGGACCAGCTGAACCGCGGCCGCCGGCTGATGGAAATTCTGAAGCAGCCGCAGTACCAGCCGATGTCGGTCGAGAAGCAGGTGCTGATCATCTACGCCGGCACCAACGGCCACCTCGACCCGTTCGACGTGTCGGAGGTGCTCGCCTACGAGACGGAGCTGTTGCGGTTCATCGAGGCGCGGCGCGCCGGCATCCTCGTCGCCCTTCGCGAGAAGAAGGTGATGAGCGACGAGCTGAAGGCCGAGATCGAGAGCGCCCTGAAGGAGTTCGGCCAGCAGTTCTCGGCGGCGCGAAAGGCCGCGTAGCCGAGCGAGCCAGGCACCGACCATGCCGTCACTGATTGACATCCGCCGCCGGATCCGCGCCGTCAAGTCGACGCAGCAGATCACCAAGGCCATGAAGATGGTGGCCGCGGCGAACCTGCGCCGGTCGCAGGATCGGATCATGAACGCGCGCCCGATGGCGCGCCAGATCGCGCACGTGCTGGGCAACCTGGCCGCGCGCGTCGACCCGTCGGCGCACCCGCTGCTCCGCCAGCCGGGCGAGGGCGACGAGCGGACCGCGCTGATGATCGTGATGACCGCCGACAAGGGGATGTGCGGCAGCTTCAACTCGAGCATCATCCGGGCGGCGTCCAGCCACATCGTCGAACACGACGACCAGTCGATCACGCTGGGCGTCGTCGGGCGGCGCGGGCGCGACTACTTCGTCCGGCGCCGGTACCCGATCCGGTTCGAGCTGGTCAACTTCACGCGCCGGCCGGAGTACGACCACGCGCGGGCGATCGCGAAGGACGCCATCGCGGCGTTCACCGGCGGCGAGGCGAACCAGGTGCTGCTCGCCTACAACGAGTTCAAGTCGGTGCTCCAGCAGCGGATCGTCATCAGCCAGCTGCTGCCGTTGCCGAAGGCGCGGTTCGAGCCGAACGACCCGACGGCGGCGGTCGACTACCTCTACGAGCCGTCCGCGCAGGAGATCTTCGACAGCATGCTGGAGCGCCTCGTCGGCTTCGAGATCTTCACGGCGCTGCTCGAGTCGGCGGCGGCGCAGAACGCCGCGCAGATGGTGGCGATGGACAACGCCACGAAGAACTCCGGGGAAGTGATCGAGACGCTGACGCTGACGATGAACAAGGTGCGGCAGGCGGCGATCACGCGGGAAATCATCGAAGTCGTGTCGGGCGCGGGGGCGCTGTAGGAAGGCTCAGGGCTCAGGGCCCAGGGCTCAGGGCCCCCGCTCAGGGTTTTCGTCCTTGAGCCCTAAGCCTTGAGCCTTGAGCCAGACAAGATCACGCTATGGAACACACAACGACGCAGCACACCGGCAGGGTCGTCTCGGTCATCGGTCCCGTCGTCGACGTCGAATTCGAGGACGGCCAGCTGCCGGCGATCTACAACGCGATCCACGTGAAGTCCGACGGGGGCGAGGGCTCGACGCCGATCGACGTCGTCCTCGAGGTCGAGCAGCACCTGGGCGAGAACCGCGTGCGGGCCGTCGCGATGGAGCCGACCGACGGCATGCAGCGCGGGATGACGGCCGTCGATCTCGGCGAGGGGATCACGGTTCCCGTCGGGCCGGAGACGCTCGGCCGCGTCCTCAACGTGCTGGGCCGCCCGGTGGATTTCCCGGACAAGCCGGTGAACGCGAAGGAGCGCTGGCCGATCCACCGCGCGGCGCCCCCGCTGTCGGAGCAGTCGACCGAGCTGCAGATGTTCGAGACCGGCATCAAGGTCGTCGATCTGATCGAGCCGTACCTGAAGGGGGGCAAGATCGGCCTGTTCGGCGGAGCCGGCGTGGGCAAGACGGTCATCATCCAGGAGCTGATCCACAACATCGCGCTCAAGCACGGCGGCGTGTCGGTGTTCGGCGGCGTCGGCGAACGGACGCGCGAGGGAAACGACCTCTGGCTGGAGTTCCAGGAGAGCGGCGTCATCGTCGCCGGGGATCCGACCAAGTCGCGCTGCACGCTGGTCTACGGACAGATGACCGAGCCGCCCGGCGCGCGGCTGCGCGTCGGCCTGAGCGCGCTCACCACGGCCGAGTACTTCCGCGACGCGGAAGGGAAGGACGTGCTGCTGTTCATCGACAACATCTTCCGGTTCACGCAGGCGGGGTCGGAAGTGTCGGCGCTGCTCGGCCGCATGCCGTCGGCCGTCGGCTACCAGCCGACGCTGCTGACCGAGATGGGCGAGCTGCAGGAGCGGATCACGTCGACGCGCAAGGGGTCGATCACCTCGGTGCAGGCGATCTACGTGCCCGCCGACGACTACACCGACCCGGCGCCGGCCACCACCTTCGCGCACCTCGACGCGACGACGAACCTGTCGCGCGCGATCGTCGACCGCGGCATCTACCCGGCCGTCGACCCGCTGGCCTCCTCGTCGCGCATCCTCGACCCCCACGTGGTCGGCGAGGAGCACTACGCGGTGGCGCGCGCGGTGAAGCAGGTGCTGCAGCGCTACAAGGACCTGCAGGACATCATCGCGATTCTCGGGATCGACGAACTGTCGGAGGACGACAAGGTGGCCGTCGCGCGGGCCCGGAAGATCGAGCGCTTCCTGTCGCAGCCGTTCTTCGTCGCCGAGCAGTTCACGGGGACGCCCGGAAAGTACGTGCCGATTGCCGACACGATCCGCGGGTTCAAGGAGATCATCGACGGCCAGCACGACGCCCTGCCCGAGCAGGCGTTCTACATGGTGGGCACGATCGAGGAAGCGGTCGAGCGCGCGGCCCAGATGAAGGCGTAGGGACACCATGGCACAGCCGTCGCAGCTCGCCCTCGAGATCGTGACGCCCGACCGGGCGATCGTCCGCGAACAGGTGGACGAGGTCCAGGCGCCGGGGGCGGCGGGCTACTTCGGCGTGCTGCCGGGCCACACGCCGATGCTCGCCCTCCTGCAGGTCGGCGTGCTGTGGTACCGGAAGGGCGCCGAGAAGACCTACCTCTCGGTGGCCGGCGGCGTGGCCGAGGTGACCGCCGACCGCGTCGTCGTGCTCGCGCAGATCGCCGAGCGCGCCGAAGAGATCGACGTCGACCGCGCGCAGGCGGCCAGGCAGCGCGCCGAACAGCGGCTGGCGTCGCACCAGCGGGACATGGATCTGGAACGCGCCCGCGTCGCGCTGATGAAGGCGATGACGCGGCTGAACGTCGCCCAGCGGGCCAGAACCCGGGGTTGATGCGCGATCGTCGCACCATGCCACTGACCTTTGCCGCCGCGTCGCACGCCGGCGTCCGCCGGGAGAACAACGAGGACAGCTACGGCGCCCACCCGGAGCTCGGCCTGTTCGTCGTCGCCGACGGCGTCGGCGGCTACGAGGCGGGCGAGGTGGCGTCACGGTGCGCCGTGGAGGCGATCGCGCAGTCGATCGCCGAGACGAGGGCCTGGTCGGCCGAAACCACCTGGCCGTTCGAGTACCAGCCGGCGCTCGGCGTCGACGG
Organism: uncultured Acidobacteriota bacterium; assembly: GCA_963698725.1. Lineage (GTDB taxonomy): Bacteria > Acidobacteriota > Vicinamibacteria > Vicinamibacterales > Fen-181 > FEN-299. The sequence goes on along the minus strand of CAVORY010000013.1, from coordinate 285,173 downwards.
CAACCGGCTGAACTGGGCGCTGCACATCGCGAACCTGCGCCTGCGCGCCGAGGTGGAATCGGCCCGCGGCCGGCAGGGGATGGCCACCACCATCGCGGCGGTGCTCCTCGAGGCGGACGAGAACGGCGTGAAGCAGCCGGTCCGCGGCGCGACGATCGGCCACGTCGGCGACAGCAGGGTGTATCGCTGGCGGGCGGGACGGCTCGATCGCCTGACCCAGGACCACTCGTGGGTCGAGGACCAGGTGCGGGCCGGCCTCTTCACCGAACAGGAGGCGCGCCGCCACCCGCGGCGGAACCTCCTGACGCGCGCGCTGACCGGCCTCACCGAGTCGCAGGCCGATTTCGGGTGGGCGCCGCTCGCCGAGGGCGACGCGCTGCTGCTCTGCAGTGACGGCCTCTTCGGCGTGCTCTCCGACGAACAGATGGGCGACATCCTCGCGAACGACGACGCCGGGCAGTTCGGCGGCGAACCGGGCGGCTCCGTCTGCGACGCGCTCGTGCACGCGGCCAACGTCGGCGGCGGGCCGGACAATATCACGGTAATCCTGGTGCGGCTGTGAGAAGGCCCAAGGCCCAAGGCTCAAGGCTCAAGCAAGACGCTCAATGTTCCACAACCTCGCCCAGCTGATTCGCTACCGCGGCCTGATCCAGAGCCTCGTCGCACGCGAGCTCAAGGCGCGGTACCGCGGCTCGGCGCTCGGCTTCTTCTGGTCCTTCGTCAACCCGCTGCTCCTGCTCCTGGTCTACTCGTTCGTGTTCGAGGTCGTCATGCCCGGCCGCGCGGCCGAGAAGCCGTACTCGCTGTTCCTGTTCTGCGGCCTGCTCCCCTGGACCTGGTTCTCGTCGTCCGTACTCGAGTCGGCCGGGGTGCTCATCTCCGGCGGCAACCTGATCAAGAAGGTCCTGTTTCCCGCCGAAGTGCTGCCCATCGTCACCGTGCTGTCGAACATGGTGCACTTCCTGCTCGGCCTGCCCATCCTCGTCGCGTTCCTCGTCTACTATCGGCGGCCGCTCGAGTTCCCCGAGGTGATCTGGTTCCCGGTGATCGTGCTCACGCAGCTGATCCTGACGACGGGGATCGCGCTGATCGTATCGGCGCTGACCGTGCACTTCCGCGACATCAGGGACATCCTCGGCAACCTGATGACGTTCTGGTTCTTCGCAACGCCGATCATCTACCCGTTCACCGGCTTCGAGCGGGGCTCCACGGCGCGCGCGCTGCTCAACCTGAACCCGTTCACGCACCTGGCGGTCTCGTACCAGGAGCTGATGTTCTACCCCGGCGACCCGCCGGGGCCGTTCGGCCACGCGCGCTGGCTGCTGGCGGTGCTTGGCGCGTCGGTCGGCCTGTTCCTGGCCGGTTATTTCCTGTTCGACCGGCTGCGCGACTCGTTCGCGGACGAAGTGTGATGGTTGCGATCGAAGCCTCCGGCGTCACGAAGGTCTACCGGCGGTACACCGGCCGCCGGCAGTTCTCCACGCTGAAGAGCGCGCTGCTGCGCGGGACGGTGCTGCGCGACCTCCATCCGGCCGGGACGTTCGACGCGGTCCGGAACGTGTCGTTCACCGTCCCCCAGGGCGCCACCTACGGCATCATCGGCCGCAACGGCTCGGGCAAGAGCACGATGCTGAAGCTCGTGGCCGGAATCACCAAGCCGACCGAGGGCGCCGTCACCGTCAACGGCCGGCTCTCGGCGCTCATCGAGCTCGGCGCCGGGTTCCACCCCGAAATCTCCGGACGCGAGAACGTCTTCATCAACGGGATCATGCTAGGCCTCTCGAAGCGGGAAATCACCCGCCGCTTCGACGAAATCGTCGAGTTCGCCGAGCTTCGGGATTTCATCGACGCGCCGGTGAAGACGTACTCGTCCGGGATGTACGTCCGCCTCGGCTTCGCCGTCGCGATCAACGTCGATCCCGACGTCCTGCTCGTCGACGAGGTGCTGGCGGTCGGCGACGAGGCGTTCACCCACAAGTGCCTCGACAAGTTCGCCGAGTTCCGGCGGCGCGGGAAGACGATCCTGCTGGTGACGCACTCGCTCAACCTCGTCGAGCGGTTCTGCGACAACGTGTTGTGGCTGGACGGCGGCGCGGCTCGCGGCGAAGGCGACCCGCGGCGGGTGGTGGCCGAGTACATCGCCGACGTCGCGAAGGGCGAGGAGAAAACGCTGGCGGCCGCCGACGCGCGCGGGCAGGAGCGGGCGGGACAGGCGACGGCCGGACAGGCCGGGGACGCCGTCGCGGCGGCTTCCGCCGGCGAGCCGCCGGCCGACGGGTTCAAGGCCACCGAGGGCCGCTGGGGCTCGCGCGAGATCGAGATCGCCGCCGTGCGGATTGTCGGCGAGGACGGCGCGCCGCGCCACGTGTTCCAGTCGGGCGAGGCGGCGGCGGTCGAGATGACCGTTCGCGCGCACGAACGGACCGGCCCGGCGGTCTTCGGCGTCAGCATCTTCAACGCGGACGGCGTCTGCTGCTACGGCACCAACACGCACATCGAGGAGCTGGCGGTGCCGGCGTTCGAGGGGGAACAGACGGTCACGTTCCGCATCGGGAGGCTCGATCTGGTCGAAGGGAGCTACAAGCTGGACGTCGCCGCGCACCGCGAGGACGGCTACGCGTACGACTACCACCGCCTGCTCTACAGCTTCCGCGTGCACTCGCGCACGAAGGACGTCGGGATCTTCAGACCGCCGCACTCGTGGGAGTTCGGGCGGCGGGCGTAGCGCGGATGTAGCGCGGGGCTTGAGCCCCGCGAGCCGGCGGTGAGGCGGCGGTCGTGGCCCGGTTCGTCGGCTCCCGCCTTCGCTGCTCCAGCTTCGGCGCGGCAGGCCGGGCCCCGGCCAAGTCGCCCTCCGCGCCGACCCAGTCCGCGCCCGCCTCTCCAGCGCCGGCACAATGCCATGCCAGTGATGAATCGCGACGAAGCAGTGGCGTGGACGAGGAGCCTGCACGAGGCGGGAAAGACCGTCGTCTTCACCAACGGCGTCTTCGACCTGCTGCACCCGGGACACGTCCGCTACCTCGCCGACGCCCGCGCGCTGGGCGATGCGCTGATCGTCGCGGTCAACTCCGACCGATCGGTCCGCGCCATCAAGGGGCCGACTCGCCCGATCAACGCCGAGCAGGAACGCGCCGAGGTCCTGTCGGCGCTTGCCGTCGTCGATGCCGTCGTCGTCTTCGACGAGGACGACCCGCACGCCGTCATCTCCGCGATCCAGCCGGACGTCCTGGTGAAGGGCGCCGACTGGGCCGCCGACCGGATCATCGGCCGCGACGTCGTCGAGGCCCGCGGCGGCCGCGTCGCCCGCATCCAGTTTGCGCCGGGCTTCTCGACAACGGCTATGATCGAGAAGATCCGGGGGGGCTGACAGCGGCCGGCTGGCAGCTGTCGGCGGATCGGCGATCCGCTGCCGGCGAGTCCGCTGCCGGCTGCCAGCTGACGGCTGCCAGCTACTCACACGTGTCTACGTCCCTGACTCTCCAGGCGCTGCTGAAGGGCGTGATCGCCCGCGCGGGAATGGCCGCGCCCGGCGCGGCGGCCGTGACCGGCCTCTCGCCCGCCGCCCGCGCCCTCTATCTCGCGGCCGCGGCGCACGGCCAGGCGCCGCCGGCCAGACCCGGGACCGCGGGAACCACGATGGTGGTCGTCGTGGCCACCGATGCCGACGTCGACGAGACGGTCGGCGACGTGCGGTTCTTCCTGGGCGCGCTGGAGGGGCTCTCCGATTCGGCCGCCGAGGCCGCCGTCCTCCCGTTCCCGTCGCACGAAGTCGATCCCTACCGCGGCCTCGCCCCGCACCTCGGCGTGCTGTCGGCGCGCGCGAAAGCGCTGCATGCCGCCGCGAGGGGGAACGCGCGCGTGATCGTGGCGTCGGCGGCGGCGCTGCTGCCGCGCGTGTCGGCGCCGGCGAGGCTGCTCGCGGCGTCGGCCGAGCTCGGCGTCGGCCGCGACGTGGATCCGTACGACCTCGCGGCGCTCCTCGTCGACGCGGGCTTCACGCGCCAGGACCCGGTGGACGCGCACGGCGAGTTCTGCGTCCGCGGCGGCGTGATCGACATCTTCCCGGCAGGCAGCGCCCAGCCGGTCCGCATCGACTTCGCCGGCGACACCGTCGAGTCGATCCGGCACTTCGACCCTGCCACCCAGCGCTCCTCCGGCGAGGCGGAGCACGTCGCCATCGTCCCGCTCAGGGAGGTGTTCACGGAGGGGCGAGGGACGGGGGACGAGGGGCGAGGGACGGGGGACGAGGGGCGAGGGGGCGACGTAGCGCGGGGCGAATCGGATGTGGCGCGGGGCTTCCCTGGGCGCCGAAGCCCGGAGGGCGAAGGCGGCAGCCCCGCGATCCGAGGCGGGGCTAAAGCCCCGCCCCACAGCGACGACGACGACGAAACGGACGAAGCCAACGACGCCGATTTCGATGCCGCTTTGGAAAGCGGCGATGACGACGACTGGGCCTGGGAGACGGACGGCCAGGCGCCGGAAGCCCCAGAAGGCCGTCAGCCGTCAGCCGGCAGCCGTGAGCCGGAAGCCATGAGCCGTGAGCCGGCCTTCGACGGCGATCGCTCCTCCTCCCTCCTCGACTACGTCGCCCAGCCGCTGGTGTTCGTCTGCGAGCCCGACGAGATTCGCGCGCGCGCCGGGAAGTCGCTGGAGCAGCTGGCCGGCAGCTGGCGCGACGTCACCGCGCGCGGCGCCGTCGTCCCCGAGCCGGAGAAGCTCTTCGTGTCGATCGACGACGTGACCGCCCTGATCGACTTGGGGACGGCGGTCGAAGAGTTGGTCATAGATGAGGAGGGAGGGACGCCCCTCGTCCCTCAATCCTCGCCCCTCGTCCCTCTCAGGTGCCAGCCCGCCGTCGAGTTCCGCGGACGCATCGGCGACTGGGTGGAGGAGATTCGGCGCGCGCGCCAGACGGGCGAGACGGTGCTGTTCGTCGCTGCGACGCCCGGCCGCGCCGAGCGCGTCGTCGAGCTCCTGCGCGACTACGAGCTGATTGCCGTCCCCGTGTTCGTCGACCCGCGCCAGCGCGACGGCACGCAGGCGCGCGGCGAGATGGCGCACGCCGCGGCGGTCCTCGTGGCCGTGGGCGCCCTCTCGCGCGGATTCCGCCTGCCCGACGCGGCGATCCAGGTGTTCGCCGAGACCGACCTGTTCGAAGAGGAGCGCCACGCGTCCGATCGCCGGCAGTCGGCCGCCCGCGCCTTCCTCTCCGATTTCCGCGACCTGAAGGTCGGCGATCACGTCGTCCACGTCGACCACGGCATCGGCCGCTTCGTCGGCCTCCGGCAGATCGCGCCCGACGCCTACGGCACGACGACGCAGGAGTTCCTCGAACTGCGGTATGCAGGGGACGACAAGCTGTTCGTCCCCGTCGAACGCCTCGACCTGCTGCAGAAATACAGCGGCGCCGGCCGGCCGGCGCTCGACCGGCTGGGCGGCACCACGTGGGAGCGCGCGAAGAGCCGCGTCAAGAAGGCCATGCGCGACATGGCCGAGGAGCTGCTGAAGCTCTACGCCGCCCGGAAGGCCGCGCCGGGCTACGCGTTCGCGCCCGACACGCACTGGCAGGAGGAGTTCGAGGGCTCGTTCCCCTACGATCTGACGGCGGACCAGCGGGTGGCGATCGCGGACATCAAGGCCGACCTCGAGTCGCCCACGCCGATGGACCGGCTGCTGTGCGGCGACGTCGGCTACGGCAAGACCGAGGTCGCGATGCGCGCGGCGTTCAAGGTGGTGATGGACGGCAGGCAGGTGGCGTTCCTCGCGCCCACCACCGTGCTCGCCTTCCAGCACCTCAGGACGCTGCGCGAGCGGTTCGCCGGCTTCCCGGTGCGCGTCGACCTGGTCAGCCGGTTCCGATCCCGCGGCGAGATTGCGCAGTCGCTGGCCGACCTCGCCGACGGCAAGGTGGAAATCATCGTCGGCACCCACCGCCTGCTGTCGAAGGACGTCGTCTTCAAGGACCTCGGCCTGCTGGTGGTGGACGAGGAGCAGCGGTTCGGCGTCGCCCACAAGGAGCGCATCAAGCAGATGCGCCGCACGGTGGACGTCCTGACGATGACCGCGACGCCGATCCCGAGGACGCTGAACATGTCGCTCGTCGGCATCCGCGACATGTCGATCATCGAGACGCCGCCGAAGGACCGCCTCGCCATCCAGACCAACGTCGTGCGCTTCGACCAGACGCTCATCGCGCGCGTCGTCCGGACCGAGCTGGCGAGGGGCGGGCAGATCTACTTCGTCCACAACCGCGTCGAATCGATCTACTCCATCGGGAATCTGCTCACGCGGCTCGTCCCCGAGGCGCGGGTCGTCGTCGGCCACGGGCAGATGGGTGACGAGGAGCTGGAGCGGGCGATGGTCGATTTCGTCGCGCGCAAGTTCGACATTCTCCTGGCGACGACCATCGTCGAGAACGGCCTCGACATCCCGAACGTCAACACGATCATCATCAACCGCGCGGACCGCTACGGCCTCTCGCAGCTCTATCAGCTGCGCGGGCGCGTCGGGCGGTCCGACCGGCCGGCGTACGCGTACCTCCTCATCCCGCCGGGCGACACGCTGTCGCCGGTGGCGAGGAAGCGGCTCGCCGCGATCCGCGAGTTCTCCGACCTCGGCAGCGGGTTCCGCGTGGCGGCGCTCGACCTGGAGATCCGCGGCGCGGGGAACCTGCTCGGCGGCGAGCAGAGCGGCCACATCGAGGCGATCGGCTTCGAGATGTACATGAAGCTGCTCGAGCAGACCGTCCGCGAGCTGAAGGGCGAGGAGATTGAGGACGAGACGCGCGCCACGGTGAACTTGAGCGTGGACCTGCGCATCGGCGAGGAGTACGTGCCCGAGCAGGCGCAGCGGCTCGCGCTCTACCGGCGCGTGGCCGGCGCGAGGAGCGACGCCGAGATCGACGCGGTCGCGGAGGAAATCGAGGACCGCTACGGTCCGATGCCGCCCGAGGTCCTCAACCTGGTGGACTACGGGCGCATCCGCGTGGCGGCCGACCGGATCGGCGTCGAATCGATCGACCGCCGGGGCTCGGTCGTCGTCTTTACATTCAAGGGGCAGGGCGGTCCGGAGCCGCACCGCGTCCTCAGGCTGATCGGCGAGCGGCCGGACGTGACGCTCGCGCCGCCGTCCAGCCTGAAGCTGGACCTGGCGTGGACGGCCGCGAAGGGGCGGGCACCGGTCCCGCCACGGGGCCTGGGCGCCGAAGCGGGGAGGGGACAGACCGGGCGCGCCGAGGCGCGGAAGGGGCAGGCCCCCCCATCCTGGTGGACCGCGCGCGCCACGGCGGGAGAAGTGACGCCGGGCTTCACCAAGGACGCCATCCTGCGGCCCGAGAAAGAGGACCCGCGGGGGGCCGCCGGCGTGCTGACGCGCGTCGGCGCCGTCCTCGGCGCGCTCGTTTCGAAGTAACATAAGAGGTTCAAGAGGAGCAATGCCACACTACTTTTCGGCCGGCCGCCTCGTCGTCCTGGCCCTGGTGACGATGGCCGCCGCCGCGGCGAACGCGGGCCTGGAGGCCGCGGGCCAGGCCCCGGCGAAGGAGATCATCGAGCGGGTCCTGGTGAAGGTGAACGGCGACATCATCACCCAGAGCGACCTCGAGGGGCGCCAGGGGGCCGTCATCCGGATGCAGCGGGTCAACACCCAGGGGATGACCGACGCTCAGCTGGACAAGCTGCTGGCCGACATCACGCCGCAGGTCATCGCGGACGCGGTGGACGAGCTCCTGCTGCTGCAGCGCGGCCGCGAGCTCGGCTACAAGCTCACCGACGAGAGGTTCAAGCAGGTCCTCGAGCAACTCAAGAAAGAGAACAAGATCGAAACCGAGGAGCAGTTCCAGGCCGCGCTCCAGGGCGAGAACCTGACGATCGCCACCCTCCGCACCCGCATGGAAAAGGGCGCGATCATCAACCAGGTGCAGAACAACGAGGTCTTCGGGCGGATCTCTGTGAGCGAAAACGAGGCCAAGGCGTACTTCGAGGCGCACAAGGCCGAGTTCACGACGTCGGCGACGATGATGCTGCGGGAGATCCTGATTAAGGTGCCGGCGAACAAGCTCGGGTTCAGCGTGGGCCAGGACGAGGTGGCCAAGGCGAAGGCCGACGCGCTGCTCGACAGGCTCAAGGCGGGGGAGAGCTTCGAGAAGGCGGTGGCTGACGCCTCGGAGGCGCCCTCGAAGGCCAACGGCGGCCTCATCGGGCCGATCAGCCTGTCGGATATCGTGCCCGAGCTGCGGAAGATCCTCGAGCCGCTCAAGACCGGCGACATGACCGGCGTCCTCCGCACGCAGTCCGGCTACCAGATCTACAAGGTGGAGACGCTCAACCCGGCGAAGGAGCTGCAGTGGGAGCAGGCTCGGGACGAAATCTACGGGCGCGTGGGCAACTCCAAGCAGGCGGCGGAGTTTGCGAAGTACATGCAGAAGATCCGAGGGCAGGCGGTCATCGAGTGGAAGAACGCCGAGCTGAAGAAGATGTACGACCGGGCCGCCTCGATCGACCCGCTGAAAAAATGAAACAGGGGTCGGGTCGGATTATCGTACAGGCCGCTGGCAGATGACGGAATTGTAAGAAGCGGGGTCGGAACCGCGCCAGGGGCCGACCCCTTTTCCATTATGGAACGAGAGCCCGGACCGTTGTCGTGGTACGCCGTGTGGACGCGGTCGCGCGCCGAGAAAGCGGTGCACGACCAGCTCGGCGCGAAGGGTGTCGAGGTCTTCCTGCCCACCATCGTCCGCTGGAGCCGCTGGAAGGATCGCCGCAAGAAGATCGACTGGCCGCTGTTTCCCGGCTACTGTTTCGCGCGGTTCGACGCGCGCGACTCGCTGAACGTGGTGACGTGCAACGGCGTGGCGTCGATCGTGTCGTTCGACGGCAGACTGGCGCCGGTGCCGGACGTCGAGGTGGAGAGCGTCCGACGGCTGGTGACGAGCGGGCTGCAGTACGACCCGTGCCCGTTTCTGAAGGAAGGCTCGCGCGTCGAGGTGGTGCACGGCCCGCTGAAAGGCATCGTCGGCCTGCTCGTGAAGAAGGGCCCGAATGCGAGGCTGGTGCTCTCGGTCGATCTGATCAGTTCGGCGGTCTCCGTCACGGTCGATGCTTCCGACGTCAGGCAGGACCTGACAGGAATGCTCCGACTCTCCTCCCCCTTCATCCTGTCGCCAATGGCCGGCCTGACCGACTCGGCCTTCCGCCGTCTCGTGAAGCGGCTGGGCGGGTGCGGCCTGGTTGTCACGGAGATGGTGAGCAGCGAGGGGATGGCGCGGGGCCTCGAGCGGACGCTCGAGTACACCGAGTTCACCGAGGAGGAGCGGCCCGTGGCGGTGCAGCTCTTCGGCGGGGATCCCGAGCGCATGGCGCGAGCGGCGCAGCAGATCGAGCGGCTCGGCGCCGACGTCGTGGACGTGAACATGGGCTGCCCCGTGCGGAAGGTGGCGAAGGGGATGGCCGGCTGCAGCCTGATGCGCGACCCCGAGCGCGCCGCCGCCATCGTGTCGGCGATGGCCGGCGCCGTGTCGATTCCCGTGACCGTCAAGATCCGATCGGGCTGGAACGAGCGTGAGGTGAATGCGCCGGAACTCGCGCGGCGGCTCGAAGAGGCGGGCGCGGACGCCATCGCGGTGCACGGGCGAACGGCGGCGCAGTCGTACTCGGGCCAGGCCGACTGGGACCTGATTGCGCGGGTGGCGCGGGCCGTCTCGATTCCGGTCTACGGCAACGGCGACTGCATCGAGCCGGGCGACATGGTCCGGCGAATGCACGAGAGCGGCGTCGCAGGCGTGCTGGTCGGGCGCGGCGCGCTTCGCAACCCGTGGATCTTCGCGCAGGCTGCGGCGCTCGCGGCGGGCGAGTCACCCGTCCAGGTGTCGCTCGCCGCCCGCGGCCGTTTCCTGCTCGAGTACATCGACATGCTGCTCGGCGCAGATGTAGCGCGGGGCTTCAGCCCCGCGACCAGCCCTTCCCCCGGCCACTCCCGCTGGGTCGTCAACAAGCTGCGCGCGCTTTGCGCCTGGTACACCCGCGGCCTTGACGAGGGCGCCCGTCTCCGCGAAGCCGTCAACCACGCGCCCTCGATTCCGGCCCTCCGGGGGACGATTGCCCGGTTCTTCTTCGGCCCCGGACTGACATCGTAAGCCCCGACCCTTCGTCGTAGGTTCCGACCCCTCATCGTCAGCGCCGACCCTTCAGCGTCAGCGCCGACCCTTCATCGTCAGCTCCGACCCCTCATCGTCAGCGCCGACCCTTCAGCGTAAGTTCCGACTGACGTTCGTAAGTCCCGACTACAATGTCGCTGTGCCCCCCTACTTCTCCGTCCTCCTCCTGCTTCTGATTGCCTGGGGCGCGCTGGCCTTCGGCGCCGTCTACGACTGGGCCTACACGCCGCTCTTCTGGGCCGCCGCCGCCGTCGGCCTTCTGGGCATCTTCGCGCCGGGCTCGCGAGTTCGCCGCCCCATCGCGTGGCCCATCGTCATGGTCGCGGTGCTCGTCGCGGTCGTCGTTTCCGTTCAGCTCATCCCGCTCGCGCCGGCGACCATCGCGGCGCTGAGCCCCGCCACGGACGACTTCCTCCGCCGGTACGACGTCGCCTACAGCCTCGCGGCGGCCGCCGGCGCCGCCGCCTATCGCCATCCCCTTTCGATCGACCCGCGCGGCACGTGGCTGGGTCTCGCGGCGTTCGGCGCGCTGGCGGCGCTGCTCGTCGGGTCGGCGCGCGGTCTCGGCCAGCGCTCGACGCGCACGCTCGCGTCCGGCCTCGTCTTCGTCGGGTTCGTCGTGGCGATCGCGGGTATCGTCCAGTCCGGCCTCTACATGCACGACCCCGACCCGGCCCGCAGGATCTACGGCTTCTGGCAGACGATCAACAGGAACACCTACCCGTTCGGCCCGTTCGTGAACCGGAACCACTTCGCCGGCTGGATGGTTCTCGCGCTGCCGATCGCCATCGGCTACTTCGTCGCGCTCGTCGCCCGCGGGATGCGCGGCGCGGGGCCGAGCGTCCGCGAGCGCCTGTTGTGGTTCTCGTCGCGGGACGCGAGCCGGGTTCTGCTGGTCGGCCTCGCGGTCCTGGTGATGGCGCTCTCGCTCGTGCTCACGCTGTCGCGCTCGGGCACCACGTGCTTCATGATCGCGCTCGCCGTCTCGGGCTGGTTCATCATCCGCCGCCAGGCCGCCGGGTCGAAGCGTCGCGTCGCGTTCGCCTACATTGCCGCCGTGGGCATCGGCAGCGTCGGGTGGGCCGGCCTCGACGCCGTGCTCGATCGCTTCGCGAAGGCCCCGACCGACTTCTGGAGCCGCCTGGAGATCTGGAACGACGCGTGGCGGATCTTCCTCGCGTTCCCCTGGCTCGGCACGGGCCTCAACACGTTCGGCACCGCGACGGCGCTCTACCAGTCGTCGCAGTTCGAGTCGCACCACGTCGAGGCGCACAACGACTACGTGCAGCTTCTGTCCGAGGGCGGGATCGCGCTCGCGCTTCTCGCCGCCGCGGCCGTCTTCCTCGTCGGCCGGGAGATCCGGCGCCGGTTCCGGGAGAACGCGGACGACACGATGAGCTACTGGACACGAATCGGCGCCACCACCGGCCTCGTCGCCATCGCGCTTCAGGACGTCGTGGAGTTCAGCCTCCAGATCCCCGGCATCGCGGTGCTCTTCGCCGTCGCGGCCGCCATCGCCATCCGCCCCGCCGGGGACCGGACTGACACCGAAGTTCCCGACTGACCCGCCTTCGTCGCTCCGCGATCCTTCGACCGCGCTCAGGATCGCCCCGAGCCGCGTCGAGGGGCGACTTCGGCGAGGCAGGCCGTTCCGACCCTTCGGCGCAAGTTCCGACCCTTCAGCGTAAGTCCCGACTGACAGCGAAGTCTCCGACTGCACCTGTATCATTTCCTTCCCTCCGAGTATTTCCCTTGACACACCCGTCAGAACATGGAGAATACTGCCCAATCGCCGGGCTTCGGCCCGGGTCCCTCCGAGCGCCCTCCCTGCGGCGCTCACCAGCGCTCTCGCCGCGGTTCTTCCCAGAGAACCGCCCCTGTAAGTCACGGGGCGAAGCTGTCCATACAACTCATGAGGTTCGCCGTTCTCGCGGTGACCGCCGTCCTCACGTACAGCGCGTCCGGCAGCGGGCTGCGCGCGCGGTGCTGTTGAGCCGGCCGGATCCAGGGGCCAGCCGAAGCCGGTCTACGACAAGGAGACCGGGAAGCTGGCGATGGTGACCCTGGACTCGAAGGGGGACGGGAAGATCGACACCTGGAGCTACATGGACGGCGCGCGCATCGTCCGGATCGAGGTCGACCGGGACGGTGACGGCCGCGTGGACCGCTGGGAGTACTACGGCGCCGACCAGAAGATGGAGAAGGTCGGGATGTCGCGCGCCAACGACGGGACGGTGGATGCCTGGGCGTACCCGGCGCCGGACGGCGGCATCGCGCGGATGGAGATCTCGACCAGGCGGGACGGCCGGGTGACACGCCGCGAGTTCTACGAGGCCGGCAGCCTCGTCCGCGCCGAGGAAGACACGCAGGGCGCGGGGCGCATCGACAAGTGGGAAACCTACCGGGACGGCGGCCTCGCGATGGTCGCGTTCGATGAGGCGCGCCGGGGCGTCCCGACGCGCCGCCTCGTCTACCTGCCCGGCGGCGAGGTCCGCGTCGAAGTGGACCCGAACGGCAGCGGCACCTTCGTCGCCGTCCGTAAGCCTTGAGCCTTGAGCCCTGAGCCCCAAGCCCTGGGCCCTAAGCCCTGAGCCCTGAGCCCTTAGCCTTGAGCCTGTCTCGTTCCACCATCGTCGCCAACTCGCCGGCGATGAAGACCGCCATGGACGCCGTCCGGGCGGCGGCGGACCGCCACGACGGCGTCCTCGTCTGCGGCGAGCCGGGGAGTGGACGCCGCACGGTCGCGCGCGAGCTGCATCGCCTGGCGTTGGGCGCGGATGCGCCGTTCGTCGAAGTCGACTGTCCAGGCGAGGGCGACCTCGAGATGGCGGTGTTCGGCGTGGCGGCGGCGGTCTCGTCCGGCAACGGGCGCGAGCGGTCGGGGCTCGACCGGGTGAGCCGATCCGGCCAGCTCTGCAATGCTGCGACCGGCACCCTGTGCCTGGCGAACGTCACCGAGATGCCGGCGCGGCTGCAGACGCGCCTGGTGCGGGTGCTGCGGGACGGGGAAGTCGCCGTCGCGGAGGCCGGCCGCACGGTGCCGGTGAAGCCGCGGCTGATCGTCGTGTCGGATTGCGGGTGGGACGCGGCGATTGGCGACGGCCGCATCCGCGCCGATCTCGGGAAGCGGTGCTCGGCCGTGCGGGTCGAGGTTCCGCCGCTGCGCCAGCGGCGCGAGGACATCGCGATGCTCGCGCAGGCGCTGCTCGACGAGGCGTCGGCCGCGCAGGGCCTCGGCCCGATCGCCATTCCCGTGTCGGCGCAGGCGCTGCTGGCGGCGCTGCCGTGGCAGGGGAACGCGCGGGAGCTGCGGTCGCTGCTCGAGAACCTGGCGCCGCGGATTCCGGGCGGCCAGCTCCGTGTGGAGGACATCCTGTCGGCAGTCCAGATCGACGGGACGGCGCGGACGGTGCTGGCGAACGGCACGCTGCGCGTGGCGCGGGAGCGCTTCGAGCGCGACTACATCGTCGCGGCGCTCGAGCGGCACCGCGGCCGGATTGGCGAGGCGGCCAGCGCGCTTGGCATCCAGCGGCCGAACCTCTATCGGAAGATGCGCACGCTGAGGGTGCCGCCGCCGAGGGCGGCGCACGGGACCTGATCCGGCTGTGTCCGAAGTGATACGATGAAGAACCAGGAAGATACGCCCCGTATCAATCGCGACACAAGACGTTTCCAGCCGGACACATGTTTTTGGCCGGGATCTTGACGGGATGGGCCGGCGGGTCGATAGTATCGAAGATGAGGGGGCGTCTATCCGCGTCCGACGCCCCGGGCCTCTTGAGGTTCAGGCAGCCATGAAACGTACCTTTGCCTCGGCGCTCATCGTCGCCCTCATCGCCTTGGGGGTGCCTGTCGCTCCGTTGGCGGCCGCGCCTCAAGTCGCCGGCACGATCTCCGGCCTCGCGAAGGAAGCGGGCGGGCAGCCCGCGGCCAACGTCCTGGTACGGCTGCGGAACCTGGACAACAGCCAGGTTGCCGGCATCGTGCGGACCGAGCCCACCGGCGCGTTCACGTTCACGAACGTCCCGGCCGGCCGATACGTCATCGAAATCGTGGACAGCGCCAATCGCGTCCTGGCGGCGAGCGCCCCGGTTGCCCTGGCCCAGACAGCCACCATGGGCGGCCTCATCGTCACGCTTCCCGCGTCGGCGAAGGCCGCGGCAGTGGTGGGCGCGGCGGGCGGCAGCATCTGGTCGTCTGGCGCCGCCATCGCCATGCTGGCGGCCATCGGCGCCGAGGTCGTCGCCGGCGTCCTGATTGCGAACGCCGACACCAGCCCGAAGAAGTAGTCGTGGCGCGGGGCTTTAGCCCCGCGATCAGCGATCGTTCGTGGCGCGGGGCTTCAGCCCCGCGATCAGCATCGTCCGTGGCGCGGGGCTTTAGCCCCGCGATCAGCATCGTAGGGCGAGGCTTCAGCCTTGCCATCCCCCATCTCGTGAAATCACGCATCACCCTGGTGCTCGTCGCCCTGCTCGCCCTTGCTGCGCCCGCGTTCGCGCAGGATGCGGCGCCGGACCCGTTCACGACGGCGCGATTCCGGTTCGGCGCGTTCGCGATGACGCCGACCGTCGGGATCACCAATCTCGGCTGGGACAGCAACGTGTTCAACGAGTGGGAGGACCCGAAGGACGACTTCACGGCCACCGTCACGCCCGCGGCCGACATGTGGCTGCGGTTCGGTCCCATGCGGGTGACGGCTCGCGGCTCGATCGGCTACGTGTACTTCGCGCACTACGTCGAGGAGCGCGCGTGGAACACCGACGACAGCATCCGGATCGATGCGCGGGGCACGCACATCCGGCCCTACTTCGGCTACGGGTACCTGAACGTCCGCGAGCGGCCCGGCTACGAGATCGACCAGCGCGTGCGCCGCATCGAGAACAGGATGTTCGCCGGCCTCGACCTGCCCCTGACGCGAAAGACCACCGTCGGCGCGGCGTTCAAGCGGACGAAGACCGACTACCCGGAGACCGAGACGTACAACGAGGTGTCGATGCGGTTCCGGTTCAACCGCTGGACCGACGTCTACACCGTCTCCGCGCGCTACGCGCTCACGCCGCTGACCACCATCTTCCTCGACACCGAGTACGTGCGCGAGAAGTTCGAGTTCGACGTCTTCAGGAACTCGGCCGGCTTCCGGCTCCTGCCCGGCATCGAGCTCAAGCCGATGGCGCTCATCAGCGGATCGGCGCGCGTCGGCTACCGGCAGCTGAACTTCGACAGCCCGGGCGTGCCCGACTACACCGGCCTCGTCGCCTCGGTGAATCTTGGCTACACGCTGCTCGGGGCCACGCGCTTCGGGGTGGAGTTGAACCGCGACGTCCAGTTCTCGTACGAGCAGTTCCGCCCGTACTACGTGCTCACCGGCGTCACCGCGACAGTCACGCACCGGCTGACCAACGTCTGGGATCTCCAGGCGCGCGCCAGCAACCAACAGCTCGAGTACCGGAGCGCGGCACTGCCGTCCGGCGGGCCGGACCTCGACCCGTTCGCGCCCTTCGCCGACCGGACCGACAACGTGGTCTTCTACGGCGGCGGCGTTGGCTACCGGATCGGCCCTGACGTCCGCCTGGGGTTCAACGTGGACTACTACACCCGCCGCTCCGATATCGAGATCAACCAGTACGAGGGCCTGCGCATCGGCTCTTCGGTGACGTATGGCTTCTAGATCTTCCGTGATCGGTGTGGCGCGGGCCTTTAGGCCCGCGATCTCCGTGGCGCGGGGCTTTAGCCCCGCGATCGGTGTGGCGCGGGGCTTTAGCCCCGCGATCCTGCTCATCCTCCTGTTCTCCTCCCTGTCCTTCTCCCAGGCCCAGAAGCCGGCGGCCGCTCCCGGCCAGCCGCCCGACTACATCGTCGGCTCGCAGGACGTTCTGTCCATCGTCGTCTGGGACCAGACCGAGCTCTCCGGCAAGTTCACCGTCGAAGCCGACGGCTCCATCACGTTCCCGCTCATTGGCCGGTTGAAGGCGGGCGGCCTCACGCTGCGCGCCATCGAGGCCGAGTTGAAGAAGAAGCTGGCCGACGGCTACTTCAAGAACCCGCAGCTCTCCGTCTCGGTGGACACCTACCGCAGCCAGCGCGTGTTCATCGTCGGCGAGGTGCGCACGCCGGGCACCTACACGCTCACCGGCGACATGTCGCTCATCGAGGCGCTCTCGCGCGCGGGCTCGACGACGCCGAATGCGAGCGCGGAGGCGGTGATCGTGCGGGCCCCCGATGGGAAGGCGGCGAGCGGCCCCGTGATGCCGGGGGACAGCGCCGGCGCCGTGACGCTGCGCGTGGACCTGAAGGAGCTGCAGAGCGGCACCGGGAAGAACGTCGCGCTCCGCGACGGCGACACCATCTTCCTTCCGCGCGCCGAGACCGTCTACGTCACCGGCTACGTGAAGAACCCCGGCGCCTACGCGCTGCAGTCGAAGGAGACCACCGTGCTGCAGGCGCTGTCGCTGGCGGGCGGCGTGACCGATCGCGGCTCGGACAGCCGCATCAAGGTGGTCCGCCTCGTGAACGGCGTGAAGAAGGAAATCAAGGTGAAGCTCACCGACCTGGTGCAGCCAGGCGACACGATCGTCGTGCCCGAGAGGTGGTTCTGATGGAGTCGCCCCATTTCTCCAATCTGGAACGCGCACGATCGGCGTCCGGCAGCTCGAACCGGCTGTTGATGGACGCGCAGGCGGAGACGGGCCGATCGAACCGCGCGTCGTGGCCGCCTACGCCGGACTCCAACGAATCCGCGTCGTCCGGCTACGGCGCCTACGGCGGCTACCCGGCTGCCGCGATGCATGGCGAGCCCGGGCACTTTCTCGACTACGTGAGGGTTGTCTACAGGAGGCGGTACACCGCCATCACAGCGTTCCTGGTCATCCTCGTTGCGGTGGTCGTGTACACCTATACGCGGACGCCCATCTACCAGGCGAGCGCGCAGATCCAGATCGACTACGAGAACCAGAAGGTCGTGCCGTTCCAGGAAGTGACGCAGCGCGAGATCGGCTGGGACACGTCGGAGTACTACCAGACGCAGTACAAGATCCTGCAGAGCCGCACTCTGGCCAGGCGCACTCTCGATTCGGCGAACCTCTGGACGCACCCGCTCCTGGCCGGTGTGGGGCGGGGCTTTAGCCCCGCCAACGTGGCGCGGGGCTCCGCTGATGCGGCGCAGGGGTCGGATGTGGCGCGGGGCTTTAGCCCCGCGAACACCTCTCCGCTCCCCGAACCCCCCTCCCAATCCGCCGCCATCGACTCCCTCCTGGACGGCCTGACCATCAGCCCCATCCGAAACTCCCGCCTCGTGGACGTGGTCTTCTCGTCCCCGGACCCGCAACTGGCCGCCGTCGTGGCCAATGCCCTGGCGAACGCCTACATCCAGCAGGATCTGGATCTGCGCCTGGAGTCTTCCAGGCAGGCGTCCGACTTCCTCAAGCAGCAGCTCGATCAGCAGAAAGAGGTGGTCGAAACCAGCGAGCAGGAGCTGCAGCACTACCGGGAGAAGACCGACTCCGTTTCGCTCGAGGACAAGCAGAACATCACCTCGCAGAAGCTGGCCGATCTGAACGGCGCCGTGACGCGCGCGAAGACCGAACGACTTCAGAAGGAGGCGATCTACAACCAGGTCAAGGCCATCCAGAACGACCGCGCCGCGCTCGATACGTTTCCAGCGATTCTGGCCAGCTCCTTCATCCAGCAACTGAAGGCGCAGGCGGCAGACCTGCAGCGGCAGCGGGCGTCTCTGAACGAGAAGTACGGGGAGAAGCACCCGGAGATGATCCGGCTGAGCAGACAACTCGAGCAGACCGACGCGAAGATTCAGATCGAGATCGGGAAAGTCGTGCAGTCGATCCGGAACGAGTACGAGGCCGCTCTCGCGCAGGAGCGAAGTCTCGTCGAGGCGCTCGACCAACAGAAGACCGAGGCGCTGGCGCTCGGTGGCAAGGGGATCCGCTACGGCACGCTCCAGCGCAACGCGACGACGAACCGGGAGATGTACGACAGCCTGCTTCAGCGTGCGAAGGAGACGCAGGTCGGCGCGGAGATGAAGTCCAGCAACATCCGTGTCGTGGATGCGGCGATCGTCCCCGATAGTCCCGTAAGCCCGAACAAGTCCAGGAATCTGCTCTTCGCAATCTTCGGGGGCGGCATCTTCGCGATCGGGCTCGCGTTCTTCTTCGAGTACCTCGACAACCGTGTGAAGTCGCCCGACGAGATCAAGCACTACCTCGGCCTGCCGTTCCTCGGCCTCGTTCCCGCGCTGACGCAGAAGGGATTCGAGGCGGAGGACGCGCTCCTGCACAACACAGTCCCGAGCGGCTTCGCGGAGGCGTTCCGCACGATCCGGACCAACATCCTCTTCTCGTCAACCGAGGAAGGCGGCCGGTCGATTGTCGTCACGAGCACGGCGCCTGCCGAAGGCAAGACGCTGGTCGCCACCAACCTCTCCGTCGCTCTTGCACAGGCCGGTCAGCGGGTGCTTCTCGTGGACGCGGACATGCGGAAGCCGCGCGTCCACTCGGTCCTCGGCCTGGAGCAGGTCCCCGGACTCTCGAACGTGCTCGTCGGCAACGCCAAGGCGAGCCAAGCCGTACGCAAGGGGCCAATCGAGAATCTGTACGTTCTGCCGGCAGGCGTCACGCCGCCGAACCCGTCGGAGTTTCTCGGATTCGACGCGCTTCCGCGACTTCCTCGCCACGCTGGTCGAGAACTTCGAGTTCGTGGTCATCGACTCGCCGCCCGTGATGGCCGTAACCGATGCTTCAGTCATCGCCCACGTCGCCAACGGTGTCGTCTACGTGGTCGGCTGCGAGCAGACGAGCAAGCACGTCGCCTCCACCGCGCTCGACCAACTCGAGGGAGCGAAAGCGAAGTTCGTCGGCGGCATCCTCAACCGCGTGAACGTCCAGCGGAATCCGTTCTACTACTCGCACTACTATCGGAAGTCCTACGCGGACTACTATCAGCCGCCGACGTCGGCCTAAGACGGGGTCTCGAGTGGAGCCTGGGATTCGGAGGCTCGCGTGATCAACTTCAGCGGGCTTCCGCAGAACAGCTTGTTTGGGAAGGCGCTTCGCCTCCCGCTGAGGGCCATTCCAGGCGACGCCGTGGTTCGGGTCTTGCAGGGGCGTCTTCGAGGAGCGAAGTGGATTGTCAATAGTGGACCACATGGGTATTGGCTAGGTTCAGTACGAGTCGGCGAAACAGCGGGCGCTCGCCCAGCGAGTGCTGCCGGGCTGGACCGCATTTGACGTAGGCGCTCACGCCGGCTTCTACTCGTTGCTCCTCAGTCGGCTCGTTGGGCCAACGGGACGCGTATTTGCCTTTGAACCCGAACCTGGCAACTTCGCTCGGGTAAGACGGCATATAGCTCTCAACGGCTGCACGAACGTGACTCCATTGCAGGTGGCGGTGGCTGACTTCATGGGGACGTCGAACTTCGACACGGGGCCTTCGTCGAGCATGGGGCGTCTGTCGGCACTAGGGAAGGTGACAACCACCGTAGTGAGTCTGGATCCATGGGTCAGGGCCACCGCAACAGGGTTGCCCGACGTGATCAAGATAGACGTCGAGGGAGCTGAAGCCGCGGTGTTGGACGGGGCAGCTGGCATTCTGCGGAGCACCCACCCGATTCTCTTCATCGCCCTTCACGGGTCGGCGGCAAAGCGAGATTGCCTCGCGCGGCTACAAAGCAACGGCTACCAGGTTGACTGCCTCGACGCTCAGACTCTCGATAAGGCCAGCGAGATTCTCGCCTACTAGTCCGGCATCCAGAACATCCATGGTGGTATCCGCGACTGCTCACCGCAGACAGCTGGTGCCGGGATCGAGCAACCTGTTGCTCATATGACACGGTCACGCGGGCCCGGAACTCGACCTGAAGTGGCAGGTCCCTCCTCGCCACTGAGACTTCACCCGGTCCTGTCGGCAGGCATGCGTCGCACCAGAAGTTGGTGGCAGAGTTGATGGCCGGGGTTCTGGCTCGAATTCGAAGCCTCATTCTCCTGTCTGTGCGGCCTCCCAAGACCAACCCAGGAACGCCTCTCGGCGACGCCGCCTCGCACAGGGAACGGCGGATGCGAAGAGCGGTGCTCTCCGCGTTCGCCTCGAAACTCGCTTTTGCCGCGACGCAGTTGCTCGCTCTTCCCGTCGCAGTCAACAGCCTCGGCATAGACCGATTCGCGCTCTACGCAGTGCTTACGTCGGGGGTGAGCTGGCTTGGTCTCGTGAATTACGGGTTTGGACCAGGTCTGACACTCGAAGTCGCAGGCTATGCTGCCGTGGGAGATGAGCGAGGCGTGCGACGGGCATTTGGTAGCGCTGTCGTGTGGAGCGCAGCAACGCTCGGGCTACTGGCGCGACCCTCCTCGGGGCCGCTGGCATCGTTGGCGCGCGGGGACTTTTGGCCCAGTTGCCGGGCGGTTCCCGGGAGACGCAACAATCGGCCTAGTGGTTCTGACCGGATTCTTCTTCGCCCAGACACTGGTCGGGTTAGTAGAAGCTGTACAAGCCGGCTATCAGGAGCAACATGTCACCAACCGATGGGCGGCGCTGGGGAACGCGCTGGCCGCGGTCGGCTTGATCGCATGTGGCCTGTCGGCCAGTCGCTCGATCGTCGCGTTTCTCTTCGCGATAGTCGGCGCACCCTTGGTAGCGCGGTTCGCCAACGCGGCCTTGGAGTTGTGGGTACGCAAGGCGCACGTTCTGCCGCACAGAAGCGATCTCCCTGGGCAGAGATCGCTGGGACGGCTGGCGACGGCAGGCAGCTTCTCGCTGATCGCGTTTTCGAGCTTCCTGAACCACCAAGCCACGCTGCTAATCGGCAGTCGTGTGATAGGCTCCGGCGACATCGCCGTTGCGGCAGTGGGGCTCAACATACTAACGCTCTGCACTGGCGTGGTGGCGACGCTAGTGGCGCCGCTGCCTGGCGCGGTGGCCGATGCGGTGACCAGTGGCGACGTGTCGTGGGTTCGTCGAGGCGTTCAGCGGGCACAAGCTCTGGGGATGGCATACACGGTTGTCGTGGGAGTCCTTCTGGGTCTTTGCGGCAGCACGGTGATTCACATCTGGCTTCGAGGTGCCGTGGAATTGACGCCGCTGACCTTCGTTCTCCTAGGGGTGTACATCGAGCCTCAACGCGTGGGAGTTGATCAACCAGAACTGCGTTGTGCGGTCTCGGAAGGGTGAAGGCGGTATGGGTCCTGCTCTCCTTTCGCGGCCTATGCGCTTGCGCCCTTACGCCCTTATTGACGAGTCGATTTGGTGCCGACGGAATCCTCTTGTCACTGTGCGCTTCGGCCGCCGCCGTGTCCGGGTGGACTCTGCCATTGATGTTGCGGCGCGGACTCCGCTGGGGCACAGATTTGGGAGGCGGGTGAGATGGGTGGGGGTGTAAAGGCAATGCGGTTGATTGCCTTCCGGCTTGTTGCGAATCTGGCGACAGACGATCATTCCTTCGTCAAGGGGATTTGGTCCAAAAAGGTTCCTGTTTCGCCTGGCCGGCGCGGAACTCAGCCGTCCGTTCGGATCAACGGAGGCGTCAGGTTCTACGGGCGCGGCGCGATTTGGATCGGAGAAGACACATGGATCGGCCCCGAGTGCCGTTTCTACTCTCATCCGTCTGCGCCGATTACGATCGGCCACCGTTGCGACATCGCACCGCGTGTGATCTTCGCTACGGGCGGTCATCGCATCGGTGGCCACCATCGACGTGCGGGAGAAGGCTGCGCCTTCCCCATTTCTGTCGGTGACGGCTGCTGGGTCGGCATCGGATCCACTCTCCTTGGGGGAGTGGAGGTTGGAGACGGGTGTGTGATCGCGGCAGGTTCGGTAGTGAGGCAAGCTCTTCCCGCTGATGTTCTAGCCGCTGGAGTCCCTGCAGTGGCAAGAAGGCACTTGCCAGTCGAGCAGCATGGGAGAGGACCCTCCATCGATTCGGAAGGCGTCGTCACGTGAGCGAGCACGCCGCCTTTGGAAAGCACTTGTCTACGGGGATTATCCTCCCTCGCGAGGGCCTGCTTGTGGCCGGCGTCCTCGCCGCACAGCTTCTTGGCCCACCGGCAGGCCGATTCACGCTCGCGTTTCTGTCGATTTGGGCGTTGCGAAGCCGGACAGCTGCGATTCAGGCGCTCACTATCGGCACGCTGGTCGTCTTCATCAGCCCAGGGATCGCGCCCGCGGACAACTGGACTCCCATGCTCAAGTGGGTCCTTGTCCTATCTCAGCACTTACGCGGGCAGTACGACATCGACGCTTCCGTGAGTCGTGCCTGGCTGCTCCCGCTTTCGGTGTTTGGTGGTACCGCGGGCCTTCTGAGCGTCTACGCAAGCCGTGACCCTACGGTGTCGTTGTTCAAGCTGCTGGCGTTTGAAGCCACTGCGTTTACGTGCCTCGTATTGGGCGAAGAGGCCCGCCAATCATGGTCCTATCTCTGCGACGGTGGTTCACCAGTTGGCAAGCCGTGGTGATCGCGTCGAGCTTGCCGCTGATACTCTCATCGGCCGGGTACTCCGCGGACGGATAGCTTCCAGGGGATCCTCAATCATCCGCAGGCCTTCGGGGTCTACCTCGCTCCAGTCACAGCGCTCCTCGTTGCGGATACGTTCGGTGGATCCCGAGCGAGCCCCGTCCACGGCGCTACTTTACCGGTGGCAGCTTACTGATGCTGGCCCTGTCCGGCTGTCGTACCGGTGTGTTGGCGGTAATGCTGGGCGTCTTTGGAACGGGCGGCCTTGCCATCGCATTACGCGCCAATCACCGCGCGAGAAACTGGCGGGCTCTTTATGAGGGCGTCGGCGCTTGCGTCTGCGTCGGCGTGGTTGTATTCCAGTCTGGCCGCGAGAGCACCGATCGTGTCCTGGCCTTCATCTTGAAGGGAGCCAAGACCACCGAAGCCTCGGCCGGCCTGATGCTCGCGCAAAGCGTGGAGGCCTCGCGCGGCACGCAAATCCAAAAATCGATCGACAAAGTTGACGCACGCCCATGGATCGGAGTTGGTTTTGGAATGTCTAGTGTGGACGGAGTTGACACGACGGCGAGGGACCCCATCTTCGGACTGCCGATCAGCGCCCCGATTGAGCCGGGCTTCTTGCCTATTGCGGTTCCAGCACAGGTTGGTTTGTTGGGTTCTGCGCCGCTTATCTGGCTGCTGTCAGTCCTCACCGGGATGGTCGTTTCTAGAGCACCGCTCCCGGCTGTCGTCCTCTTCGGCGGCGCACTATCCGTGAACCTCGGAGAGATGGTCTTCTTCTCGCCAGGCGGGTTGGGTGTCCAGATGTGGATCTGGATCGGCGTCACGTGTTCGGCGCTGGAGTCCGACTCGCAGCGGTCAGTATACCGACAGAAGCCGCCACGAGACTGGCATCGAGGTCCGTGGCGCGTGCGGTGTTCATAGTCTCCTACCCGCCCGAGAACGCCGCACTGGGACCTTCGGGTCAGGTTGTCGTGACCCCCGAGGGAATAGATGGCGACGGGCGGCCGGGCATTCGGCGGTGCATCGGCTTCGAGCAGAAGTCGCTCACGTCCGCACTGCCGGCTTTATTGGGGGGCTCTGCACATCATCGACTTTCTGGGTGCCCGCGGGAGACACCAGGCCCGCGTGCGACTTCATTCCGCACCGCAGACGGGCCTCGATGGCGGAGGGCCGGCGTGGCGGGTGGTCGAAGGCGCAAGTGGTATGGAACAGGGGAGGTCGGACACTCTTAGAGTGGTCTCCCGCCGCCGCACCCTATCCGGAATTCCGTCTCGAACACGAGCGCCAGTGTCTTACGACCACCATTTCATTCCGGAACTCAATCCGCCCAGCGTCCTCGATCGCGTTGAAGCGTAAGCAGACAATGAGGCCAGTCGATAGTCCGGTTACCGCCGATGGAGAATGCTGAGTGAAGGTCCTCCAGGTTACGAATATCGTCTGCCATCATCAGTTACCCGTCGCGACGGAACTGGCCGCTGCGCTCGGTACCAAGCACTTTCGGTTTGCCGCAGTCTCTTCCCCGGATCCCGGAGAGACTTCGCTTGGGATGGGCGCAGGATGAAAGCGCAGAGTGGCTCTTGCGAGCAGCAGAGCGACGGGAAGACAACGCAGAACTCCTGAAGTGGTGGGACCAGGCAGATGTTGTATTCTGTGGCCAGCGTTCCCTCGAGCTCTTTCGTGCAAGACTCAACGCGGGCAAGCTCACGTTCTACATGTCGGAACGCTGGTGGAAACCACCGATTGGGCTAGCTAGGCTGCTCCACCCGCCGTTTCTCAGGATGGCGCTGACATTTCGCCATTTAGCGGCTCACCGCTCTTCCACTTCCTTGGGTGCGGTGCGAACGCCACACGGGACATTCGCTATCTCGCGGCGTTCCCTAGCCGAGCGTGGCGTTGGGGGTATTTTACGCCGGACCCCGACAGAGACCGCCCGCACCGCGAGGCGGAAGTTGTCTCAATATTCTCTGGGCCGGCCGCATGCTCCGGTTGAAGCGGGTGGACACGCTTCTCCGGGCTTTCGCGTTGGTGGCCCAAGAGGTTGAGAGCATTCATCTGACTTTGATAGGCCATGGCCCGATGGAGCCACGGTTGAGGGCGCTTGCTGAAGAGCTGAGCCTTCGCGGCAGAGTGACCTTCCTTCCGAGTTGTACGCCGGCGGACGTTCGCCGGTGGATGCGGGCCTCTGACGTCTACGTTCTGCCGAGCACCGGTCATGAAGGGTGGGGCGTTGTGGTCAACGAGGCGATGGCCGAAGGATTTGTCGTTGTTGCCAGCTCCGCGGCGGGGTCAGCCAAGGTCCTCCTTCGGGACGGGCAAAACGGGTTTCTGTTTCGCCCAGGCGACTACCGCCAACTCGCCGGAATCATGCGTCGGCTGTGCATCGAGACCGAGCGGCGTGCGGACATGGCGGGCGCAGGTCGGAGGACGATCATCAACGAGTGGTCTCCGGCAATTGCCGCAGCGCGCTTCCTCCGGGTTT
This sequence comes from uncultured Acidobacteriota bacterium, assembly GCA_963698725.1. Taxonomy (GTDB): domain Bacteria; phylum Acidobacteriota; class Vicinamibacteria; order Vicinamibacterales; family Fen-181; genus FEN-299. The sequence continues at coordinate 260,078 of CAVORY010000013.1, read as the reverse complement.
CCCAGGCCCTCTTAGCAGGCGCCCCAATACCCCTGTTCGGTTCCGGCCCGATGACTAGGGACGAGGAGTAGGGTTTGGCCGACGATTGAGATGGTCGACTCATGGGTTGCTGACGCCAGCCGAGGCTCAGTCAAGCAGTTCATGCAACTTCTCCGGCGATGGACCTGCAACCGCAGCGTCGGCAACGTCGCAATCTACGCTTCCATCGGATGAAGCCCGTTGTCCTGACCTTCATCGCTCACTACCTTCCTGGACAGCGCGCCGGCGGACCGGTTCGGACCGTTGCGAACCTGGTCGACCGACTTGGCGACGAATTCGAGTTCCGCGTTGTTGCTCGGGATCGCGATCTTGGGGATAGACGGCCTTACTCGAACGTCCAACCGTGACATGTGGTTCCGGCACGGAAAGCATGGGTTCGGTACATTTCTCCGAGACGATCCCGCTGGCGCATGTTGCCGACATCGTGCGCACAACGCCGTGTGACGTGATCTATCTCAACGGTTTCTTCGACCCGAGTTTCACCCAGCCGGTGCTGATCAACCGACGGCTTGGGCGCTTCCGAGGGATTCCGGTGGTGATTGCCCCCCGTGGAGAGTTCTCCGAAGGTGCACTGCGGATCAAGCGCTTCAAGAAAGCCGCGTACATCAGGCTCGCCACAGCGCTTGACCTCTACTCAGGTCTTCTCTGGCAGGCATCAAGTACATTCGAGGCCAGAGATATCACGCGACGGCTGTTAGTGGGCCCCGGTCGCAGCTTTCTGGCCGAATTGCGGTAGCCGGGAACATTGTCATCGCTCCTGACTTGGTATCGATCACCCGTGACGCCAACTCAGCTCGCGCGGTCAACGGAGAACGTGCGAATGGCGGGCCCGTGCGGGTGTGCTTCCTGGCACGCATCAGCCCGATGAAGAACCTCGATTACGCACTGGGCGTGCTGTCCCGGGTGCGTGTTCCGGTCCAATTCTCCATATATGGCCCGGTCGAGGACTCCCGGTACTGGGAACTGTGCCAGAGGTTGATGGCGGCTTGCCTTCGCATGTAGAGGTGGCTTACAAGGGACCGATCGACCACGATGACGTTGTGCCGACGCTTAGGCGCCACGATCTGTTTCTGTTCCCAACACGGGGAGAGAACTTCGGCCATGTCATTCACGAGGCGCTCGAAGCGGGTCTGCCGCTGCTGATCTCCGACCGGACCCCTTGGCGGCAATTGGCGGAGAAGAGCGTTGGGTGGGATCTGCCTCTCGATGATCAGCCTGCGTATGTGCGTCGGATCGAGGAAGTTGCCGGCTGGCTACCGGCGGACTACGAACGGGTAACGGCAAACGCCAGGGCCATCTGCATCTCGATCGCGAATGACGAGGCGAACGTCGATACAAGCCGCCGCTTGTTCCTCGATGCGATCGACGGCCGCGCTCCGGCGCCGTGATGTCTGCCCTGGTTCGAAGAAAAACGCATGTTTGACGACAAAGTCCTGTTGATCACCGGGGGCACGGGCTCATTCGGCAACGCCGTGCTGCGCCGCTTCCTGTCGACGGACATCGCCGAGATCCGGATCTTCTCGCGCGACGAGAAGAAGCAGGACGAGATGCGGCACCAGTACCGCAGCGACAAACTGCGGTTCTACATCGGCGACGTCCGGAACCTCGAGAGCCTTCAGGACGCCATGGCCGGCGTCGACTACGTCTTCTGCGCAGCGGCACTCAAACAGGTTCCATCCTGCGAGTTCTATCCCGATGGAAGCCGTTCGGACCAATGTCATCGGGACGGACAACACGCTGACGGCCGCTATGGCGGCCGGCGTGAAGAACGTGGTCGTGCTCAGCACCGACAAGGCAGCCTATCCCATCAACGCCATGGGAATGTCGAAGGCACTGATGGAGAAGGTGCGATCGCCCGATCGCGTGTTGCTGCGGAGAAGGGAACGCGTGTTCTGCGTGACCCGATACGGCAATGTCATGGCCTCTCGAGGTTCAGTGATCCCGCTGTTCGTAGACCAGATCCTGCGCGGCCATCCACTGACGGTGACGGACCCGGAGATGACGCGGTTCATGATGTCGCTGGACGATGCGGTGGATCTTGTTCTCTACGCCTTTCAGAACGGCGAGCCCGGGCGACCTCTTCGTGCAGAAGGCGCCTGCCGCGACCATCGGTACGCTCGCTCAGGCCATGTTGTCGCGTGTTCAGCGCCGCTAACCCAGTCCAGATCATCGGCACCCGCCACGGCGAGAAGCTCTACGAGACGCTGCTGACTCGCGAGGAGCGCGCCCGGGCCACGGACCTGCGGGGGATACTTCCGGGTGCCGGCCGACAACCGGGACCTGAACTACGCGAAGTACTTCTCCGAGGGTGAATCGACGTGTCAGCACGACGAGGACTACAACTCGCACAACACGCGCCGGCTGGAGTCGACGGAATGGCGGACTTGTTAATGAAGCTGGAGTGTGTGCAGGCAGCATTGTTGGAGCGCGGCCGTGCGACGACAGCGAGCGGCGACACGCCAACAGTATCAGCGGCTTCGACAACAGCAGGGTCGTCCCGAGCGAGCGCAAGGGCGTGAGAGCCAAGGTTCTTGTCACTGGCGCCGACGGATTCGTTGGCCGCAATCTCTGTAGTGCCATAGCCTCGCGCGACGACGTCACCGTCGTTCCCTACGACCTTCAGACGCCGCGGACGTGCTGGACCGCGGGTTGGACGTGGCGGATGTCGTCTACCACCTCGCCGGCGTCAACCGGCCTCAGAGCCCGGATGACTATGCCGCCGTGAATGAGCGGTTCACCGAGGAGCTTTGTGAAAGCTGGCGCGACGGCGGCGCACGCCGACCGTCGTCTTGGCGTCATCAACCCAAGCGGCGCTCGACAACCCGTATGGTGCAAGTAAACGCGCCGCCGAAGAGGCGCTTCGGAGGTTCTGTGAGACCAGCGGAGCGACTGGGGTCGTCCACCGCCTGAAGAACCTCTTCGGCAAGTGGTGTCGCCCGAACTACAACTCTGTCACCGCCACGTTCTGCCATAACATCGCGCGCGGGCTGCCCATCCACATCTCCGACGCGACCACTGAGCTGGACCTGACCTACATCGACGATGTTGTCGCGGCCTTCACCGAGGAGTCCGGTCGCCTACCGCCGGCGGCTATCGCCTGGCACCGCCACTGCCGTCCCACCAGACGACGCTCGGTCGATTGGCAGAGCTGATTCAGTCGTTTCACGACCACCGAACGACGCTGCGGCTGCCCGACTTCTCAGAGCCGTTCACTCGCGCGTTGTACGCCACGTACCTCTCGTACCTGCCGCCCGAGATTCAGTACGGCTTGGGAGTCAAGACAGACGCTCGAGGCAGCCTTGCCGAGTTCTTCAAGGCGCCATCTTTCGGTCAAGTCTTCCTCTCGAGGACCCGCCCGGGCGTTACACGCGGGAACCACTACCACAGCACGAAGGCGGAGAAGTTCCTGGTTCTCGAAGGAGAGGCGGCCGTCAAGCTCCGATCGGTCATTGACGACGCAGTGGTCGAGTTGCGCGTGAAGGGAGAGGACTTCCGAGTGGTCGATATCCCGCCAGGTTACACGCATTCGATCGAGAACATAGGCCCACGGGAACTTGTCACCCTCTTCTGGGCGAGCGAGCCTTCGACGCCGACCGTCCGGACACGATCGGCCGCAGTGTTCTTCCTAATGAGGGCACAGCCATATGAAGATCGCGACCGTTGTCGGAACTCGCCCCGAGATCATCAGGCTGTCGCGAGTCCTGTCACTGCTCGACCGCCGCGTGCAGCATGTCCTGGTCCACACGGGACAGAACTACGACTACGAGTTGAATCAGATCTTCTTCGACGACCTCGGCCTGCGGCCGCCGGACAGGTATCTCGGCGCAGCCGGCAAAACGCCGGCCGAGACGATTGGGCAGGTCATCATCGCAGTGGATGCGGCATTCGAAGACATCCGCCCGGACGCAGTTCTAATCCTCGGCGACACGAACAGTGCCCTGGCCGCGATCCGGCAAAGCGGCGCCGGATTCCGGTCTTCCACATGGAGGCGGGAAACAGGTCGTTCGACGAGAGAGTGCCCGAGGAGATCAACCGGCGAATCGTCGACCACATCGCCGACGTAAACATGCCGTACAGCGCTATATCGCGGGAGTATTTGCTGCGGGAGGGCCTTCCACCGGATCGGGTCGTCAAGACCGGGAGTCCGATGTTCGAGGTGCTGCATCACTACATGCCCCGGATCCAGGCCTCAGACGTTCTGACTCGCCACAGGCTGGAAGCGCAGCAGTTCTTCGTGGTGAGTGCTCACCGCGAAGAGAACGTCGATTCGCCGGAGCGTCTGGCGACATTGGCCGAGTCCCTGCGGCAATTGGGCGCGAAGTATCAGATACCGGTCGTTGTATCGACACACCCTAGGACGAGGCAACGCCTCGAGGCCGCAGGCCTGTCATTCGGCGAGCGCGCCCTCCTATTGAAGCCGCTCGGTTTCACCGACTACGTGAGGCTCGAACTCGAAGCGCGAGCGGTCTTGTCCGACTCGGCACGATTACCGAGGAATCGTCGATTCTGAACTTCCCCGCCCTGAACATCCGCGACGCCCACGAACGCCCGGAGGGGATGGAGGAAGGCGCCGTCATGATGACGGGACTCAGATGGGGACGAATCGAACAGGGGCTCGAGATTCTCGATAGGCAGGAACGAGGCGAAACACGAACACTGCGTGTGGTCGGCGACTACGAGGCGCCGAACGTCTCAGAAAAGGTGTTGCGAATCATCATGAGCTACACAGACTATGTTCGCCGCACTGTGTGGCGTGACGCATAGAGGCCCTTCACCCAATAGAAGTCAACGCGAGTTGGCGTTTGCGGCGGCGCTGTAGACGGACTGTCAGATCCGCCGCCTGAACGACTTCCGCGCGAGCACTGAATCTGGCGAACGTCCTGGTATTGTCCCTCGTGTTCGCTCCTGACGGGGTGTCCACAGCACAGCTGCTGTCCGATCTCGTCGCCGATCTGTGTGCGCAGGGCCACCGCGTCTCTGTTGTCACGACGCAACCGCACTACAACCGCGACAAGGCCGCGGAAGCAGCGCAGCCGCTCACACGACGACGGGGCGGCCTGTTCTTCGAGAGCCAGTACCTGGGCGCCCGAGTAATCCATACGCGAATGTCGCAGAGGCGCGGCGGTTTCGTCGTGCGTCTCGGGAGCCTCGCTCTATTTCATCCGCTGGCGCTGATCGCAAGTCTGTTTCTGGTCGAGAGGCCGAACATCATCCTGGTTCCCTCTCCTCTGCTGACCGCAGGCGTGCTCGGCTGGTTGATTGCGCGTTTAAAGGGCGGCGCCCTCGTCTACAACGTTCAGGAGTTGTATCCCGATATCGCCGTCAAGATGGGCCAGCTCACAAATCCACTGGTGGGACGGTTCCTTGGCGTGCTCGAGCGATTCGTCTATCGTCGCGCGCGCGTGACGACCGTCATCAGCGAGGGGATGCGGCGGATTGTGTCGGCGAGGGGTGGGCCGACCTGTAGAGTCGTCCTGATTCCGAACTTCGTTGACGTGGATGTTATGTGCCCGGGTCCTCGTGACAACGAGTTCCGCCGGGAACACGCTCTCGAAGACAGGTTTGTCGTCAGCTATGCAGGAAACATGGGGTTTGCGCAAGGGATGGAGGTCATCCTCCAGGTGGCGGACCTCCTACGTGAGCGGGCAGACATCCGGTTCCTGTTTGTCGGTGACGGGGCCCTGCGAGACGAGTTGGTCCTGCAAGCAAGCGCAAGGTCGCTCTCCAATGTACAGTTCGTGACTCACCAACCATACGTTCGCGTCCCGGAGATCTACGCCGCATCCGATCTCTGCATTGTGACAATGGTGGGTAACATCGCGGCGGAAGGGGTTCCGTCCAAGTTCATCCGCATCATGGCCTGTGGGCGGCCGGTCTTGGGGATCGCAGCATCTGAATCAGATCTGGCGTGCGAAATCTGCGCGTCCGGGGGAGGCGTAGTAGTGTCGCCGTCTTCACCGGGCGCGATCAAGGAAGCAATCCTCATGTTCCGAAACTCGCCGGAGCTGTGTCGGACTGTTGGTGAGGCAGGAAGAACCTACGCGAGCAAATGGTACGCGCGGCACGCGGTGACGAGCCGCTACGCGGAGCTATTCCGCGAGATCGCACCGGCGGTACAGGCATCGCGGACGGCATGAGGGTGCTAGTGACGGGGGCGGCGGGTTTCATTGGCGGCCACCTCCGCGCCGCGCTGGCAGATCAGCGCTGTGACGTTCGCGCGCTGGTGCTGGATGGCGAGTCCGTGCCTGGCTCGGCGGCGGTGCGCTGGCGGGGCGCTGAAGACCGGGCCGCGATCGACACTGCCACCCGTGGTGTCGATGCCGTGGTTCACCTCGCGGCGCGAGCGCACGTGATGGAAGATTCGGAGCCGGACGTGCTCGCCGCATATCGGCGAGTCAACGTGGATGGAACACGAGCCGTTGCCGAGAGCGCAGCCGCTGCAGGCGTCAAGGGCTTCGTCTTCATTAGCTCCGTCAAGGCCGTCGGCAACGCCACAGAAATCCCTTGGACGCGAACGACGGTTGCGACACCGACTGACGCTTACGGAATCAGTAAGCGGGAAGCTGAGGAAGTAGTCGAGCGAATAGCAGCGAGGTCGGGGATGTGCGCTGCGATTCTCCGATTCCCGCTGGTCTACGGTCCCGGAATGCGAGCAAACATGCTGAGGCTGTTCGACGTAGTGAACGCAGGCATGCCGGTACCCGTTGGCAAGGCGAGCCGGCGAAGCATGATTTTCGTCGGTAACGCCGCCGCAGCAATTGGGACGGTGCTGGAAGATCCGGGGCGGGCGGCGGGCACTTGGTTCGTTACCGACGGGATCGATTTGAGGACCGCCGACCTTGTCAAGGGCATCGCCGCGGCTCTCGGCCGCCCCGCGAGGGTTCTAGGGCTGCCTCGAGTGCTGCTCAGCGGCGCTGGCCGGCTGGGCGACCTCCTCTCACGAGTAGTCCGGTTTCCCATCAACAGTGAAGTCGTCGGCCGGCTAGGTGAGTCCCTGATTGTCGACGGCGACGAATTCGGCCGGGCAACCGGCTTTCGCCCACCATATACCGTGGCTGAGGCCCTGCGCATTACCGCGGAGTGGTACCAACGACGGCCTGCCTGACAGAGCGATGTCCAGCCGGTTGTCGGCCTCCACGTACGAATATGCAAAACGAGCGCTAGACATCGCTCTGGCGGTAGTTGCCCTCGTCCTCTGCCTGGTACCGTGGGCGGCCATTTCTGTACTTGTAAGATGTTCGTCCACGGGCCCAGCACTGCACTGGTCACGAAGGGTCGGCAAGGACAACCGGTTGTTCGACATGGCGAAGTTCCGAACCATGAGGTCGGATACTCCGGCGGTCGCGACTCACCTCATGACCGATCCGGCCAGCTACGTCACCAGGGTGGGTCGGTTCCTGCGCAGGACCAGTCTCGACGAGTTGCCCCAGCTACTCAACATTCTCGCGGGAGACATGAGCTTCGTCGGCCCGCGTCCAGCGCTATTCAATCAGCAGGATCTCATCGCTATGAGAACGCGTTGCGGGGTCCATCGTCTAACGCCAGGCCTGACCGGGTGGTCTCAGGTGAACGGTCGCGACGAACTGTCGATACCCGCGAAGGTCGAGTACGACCGGCACTACCTGGAGAATCGGTCGTTGTCGTTTGACGCGCGGATTTTGTTCCTGACCCTCCGGGCCGTTCTAACAAGGGAAGGCGTAAGCCATTAGAGTCACTCCAGCTCGTGCTGCCCGCGTGCTGTTGAATCGTGCCGCAGAAACTCAGACAACCAGAGAAGGCCATGTCCATGCGTGGTGTGCGAATAACCAGCCCAGTGCTGAGGTGGCGACGGGTAATCGTCGTGGCCGTGCAGCTCGCGCTGATCGTCGCGTCGAGCTACATGGCATTCGCGCTCCGATTCGACGGCAGCATCCCCAGGAACTACCTCACAATCTGGGCGGATTCTCTGCTGCTCCTTGTCGCGATACGGGCCCTGGTGTTCATCCCGTTCCGACTGTACGAGGGCCTGTGGCGCTACGTGAGCATCTGGGACGTCCGTAACATCATCGGCGCCGTCGCCTGCAGCTCCCTCGCCTTCTGGGTCGTCCAGCGTTGGGTCATGGGGCAGGCCGGGTACCCGCGTTCGATCTACGTCCTCGACGCGCTCGTCCTGACCGCGCTGCTCGCAGGCTTGCGACTCGGCCGCAGGCTGGCCAGAGAGCTCAGTCACGGCGAGAGCGAGAAACCCGTGCTGGTGTTCGGCGCCGGCGACGCCGGCGAACGCGTCGTCCGTGACATGAGGAATACCCCGTCGCACGGATACCGCGCGGTCGGCTTCGTTGACGACGATGAGTCGAAGAGAGGGACGCGCATCCACGGCGTTCGGGTGCTCGGCGGACGGGACCAGCTGCCGCAGATCATCGCCGAAACCCGGCCGAAAGAAGTCCTGATTGCGATTCCGCGCGCGGACGCCGCAACCAGGCGCGGGATCGTCCGCGCACTCGAACCCTACAAGGTGCCGATCACCACGCTGCCCGACCTGGGCGAACTGCTGGATCGAAAGGTGGGTGTCGGGCAGATCCGGGACCTCGCCGTCGAGGACTTACTCGAACGGGACCCGATCGACCTGGACAAGGCGCCCGTTCACCGTCTGATACGGGGACAACGGGTGCTGGTGACCGGGGCCGGCGGCTCCATCGGGTCCGAACTGTGCCGCCAGATTCTGGACCTGGAGCCGTCCGAACTTGTTCTCGCTGGAGCGCTACGAGAACGCCTTGTTCGTGATCGCGGGCGAACTGGCGCGACGCCACCCGACCGCCGCCATCACCCCGGCCATCGCTGACATCTGCGATCCGAACCGGGTCGCCGATGTCCTCGCGCAGCACCGCCCGGACATCGTCTTCCACGCGGCGGCCCACAAGCACGTGCCGCTGATGGAACTCAACCCCTGCGAAGCCGTGAAGAACAACGTGCTCGGCACCCGCTGCCTGGCGCGCGCGGTCGCACGGTACCGCGTGCCGCGCTTCGTGATGATCTCCACGGACAAGGCCGTCAACCCGACCAGCATCATGGGCGCGACCAAGCGCGTCGCGGAGTTCATCGTCCAGGACATGAACTCGCACGCGTCCACTGCCTTCATCACCGTCCGCTTCGGCAACGTCCTCAACAGCAACGGCAGCGTCGTTCCGACGTTCCTGGAGCAGATCCGGCGCGGCGGCCCGGTCACGGTGACGCACCCGGAGATGCGCCGCTACTTCATGCTGATCCCAGAGGCTGCGGCGCTCGTGCTGCACGCGGCGGCGCTCGGCGAAGGGGGTGAAGTATTCGTCCTGCACATGGGTGAGCAGGTCAAACTGCTCGACATGGCGCGCAACCTCATTCGTCTCGCTGGTCTTGTTCTGGAGCAGGACATCTCGATCGCGTTCACCGGTCTTCGCGCCGGCGAGAAGCTGTCCGAGGAACTGACCGGCGACGACGAGATCGTGGAAGCGTCCGGAACGACCAAGATCATCCGAGTTCGGCCGAAAGCCGCCCCCGCCGATCTGGACCGCCGTGTCTCCGAGCTTGGCCGCGCGGCAGCGCGCGGCTCCACCGCCTCCGTGGTGAACCAGCTGAAGGCGATTGTGCCGACGTTCTCGCCGCAGCCGCTTGCCGCGTTCTTCCGTCCCGGAACCCGCGTGCCCCGCGCTGCCCTCGCCGAGGAGGCCAGGCTCCAGGCCGCGTCGGACGCAGGTCCGGCAGAAGCACCGACACAAGCGTCGCTCTTCCCTAGTGCCGCACAGGCGCCGTCCACGTAGGCACGGCAACCCGTTCATGGACATCCTGATCCAGGCGGCTCGCGTCGGCGCGGACGCGGCCGCGCTGCGCCGGGCGGCCGAGGGGGTGACGGACTGGGAAGCGGTGAAAGACCAGGCCGCGCGACATGGCGTGCTGCCGCTGCTCTACTCGCGCCTGCGGCAGCAATGCCCGGACGCGGTCCCGCCAGCCGTCGCTGAAGATCTCCGCGAGGCTTACTCGCGAACGCCGCCCGCAACATGATGATGACCGCCGAGTTGAAGGCGGTCATGGGCTGGCTGGAGACCGAGGATGTTCCGGCCATCGCCTACAAAGGCCCGACACTGGCGGCGTGGGCCTACGGCGACATTGCACTGCGCGAGTTCTGCGACCTGGACATCCTGGTTCGGCCGAGCGACAAGGAGCGGGCGATCTGGGTCCTGATTGCGAACGGATGTGTCCCGAAGGGGGCGCCAGGGGCTGCAGACCTGAGCGGCAACTGCGAAATCGGCCTGACCACGCCGACCGGCTGCGACGTGGACCTGCACTGGGCCGTCTCGCCACACTATCTGCCATCAGTCGATGCCGACGTGGCGCTGACGCGTGTCCACCGGGTGGACATGGCCGGCGGCCCGCTGCCGACGTTTGGCGCGGAGGATCTGTTTGCGTGTCTCGCCCTGCACGGAGCGCGGCACTGCTGGGTGTCGCTCGGCTGGATCTGTGACGTCGCAAACCTCGTGCGCGTCGCCCCGATCGGCTGGGACAGCGCTTCTGGCCGAGCGCCGAACGCGGCGGATCTTCCACGTTGCGCTGCTTCTTGCTGCCGATCTCCTTTCGGCGCCGGTGCCACCCGAAGTGATCGCGACGGCCAGGCGCGACACGGCTGCAGTCGAACGTCGCTCAGCAGATTGAACACGAGCCTATTCACCGATGGACGGTGACCTCGCAGGCCGACCGGCTGGCGCCATGATGCAGCTTCGGATGGCGGGCACGCTACGCGACAAGGTGCGCTACATCTGGCGGCGCGGACTCGAGGCGAACCAGACGGACAACGACTTCTTGCCGTTGCCGCCGCGGCTGAAACCGCTGCTGCACGTCATGCGGCCGTTCAGGGTGATGGGGAAGATCATCTCGCGGGGCTGAAGCACCCGCGCCACACATCCTCAAACCAACTCATGCCAATCAACATACCGTTCAGCGCGCGCGTGGCCGTACCAGACGGCGTTCTGGCCCGCAACCTCGAGGGCGAGTCGGTCGTCCTCAACCTCAAGACCGAGAAGTACTTCGGCCTCGACGAGGTGGGCACGCGGATGTGGACGCTCCTCACGGACGCGACGAGCATCCAGTCCGCCTACGACAGCCTGGCCGCCGAGTACGACGTCGAGCCGGCACAGTTGCGCGCCGACATGGAGAAGCTCATCGGCGAGCTGGTGGAGCACGGGCTGCTGACGGTGAGTGAGTGAGGTGACGGCGATCGCGGGGCTGAAGCCCCGCGCCACAGCGATCGGGCCCCGCGCCACAGCAGAACAGAGATGAGCGGGATCGCAGGCATCTGGAACCTCGACGGCAGGGAGATCGACCGGGACGTCTTCGACCGGATCATGCTTCTCATGCGGCCGTGGGGCCCGGACGGCACCAGCGCCTGGATGGGCGGGAAGCGTCGCCCTGGGCTACGGCGCGTTCCACACGACGCCCGAAGCCGCCGCCGAGAACCAGCCGCTGTCGGATTCGACCGGCCGCTTCCGGCTGGTCTTCGACGGCCGCATCGACAACCGCGAGGAGCTGCGGCGCGACCTCGGCGCGAAAGGCGTCGAGCCCAGGAACGACACGGACGCCGAACTGGTCCTCTGCGCCTACTCGCTCTGGAAGAACGACTGCGCCGCCCGCCTGCTCGGTGACTTCGCCTTCGCTCTATGGGATGCGACCGAACGACAACTCTACTGCGCCCGCGACATCCTCGGCTGCAGACCCTTCTACTACCACCACGACCCCTCCCAGTTCGTCTTCGGTTCCGAGGTCGCGCTCATCCTCCAGGCGCCATCGGTAGACACCACGCCGAACGAAGGCGTCGCCGCCGAGTTCCTCGCCGTCGAAGTGACGAGCCGCGACGAGACGCTCTACCAGGGCGTCCGCCGCCTCCCGCCCGCTCACTTCCTCGTCGTCACCGCCGAGGGGCTTCGCTGCCGGCGCTACTGGGACATCGACCTCGACAGGCAGATCCGGTTCAGGAACCCGCAGGAATACGCCGAGCGCTTCTTCGAGTTGTTTCGCGACGCGGTCAGCCGCCGGATGCGAAGCAACGGCCCGGTCGGCGCCGAGCTGAGCGGCGGCCTCGACTCGACGTCCGTCGTCGGCATGGCGCAGCACCTCTTCGGCGAGGGTCACGCGGCGGCACAGACGTTCGAGACCTTCTCCTGGGTCTTTCCCGGAATGAAGTGCGACGAGAGCGCCTACATCGACGATGTCGTCCGGATGTGGAAGCTGCGCAGCAACACGGTGCGTCCGCAGGTCGAGCCGGGGAGCTTCGCCGACCAGGTCCGCCGCTCGCGCTATCTGACGACGGATGGGATCGGCGTCTACGCGGACGAGAGGAAGCGGCTTCAGCACGAACGCGGCTTCCGAGTGGTCCTGACCGGCCTGGGCGGAGACGATTGGTTCACCGGCGCGGACAACCCCTACCCGGACCTCCTCGGCACACTCCGGCTCCGCACGGCGCTGTCGGAGTTCGCGAACGACGTGCGCGACCTGGGCCGAAACGGCGCCGCCAGGCTTCTCCTGAGAGGGGCAGCCCAGACGGTCTGGCCGTTCTCTCGCGTTCTCGCAGCGAGGGACAAACGCCTGGACCGCTGGCCGTGGCTGACGAAGGAATTCCGCATTCGGACCGGCCTCGCGAGTCGCGTGAACTCGATGTACGAGGGGCGCACGTTCCCGTCGAACGCCCAGCGCGAAAGGTACTGGTTTCTCGGCGACGGGTGGCTACCGCTCGGCTGCGAGATGAGCAGCTGGTCGTCCGCCCGCTACCAGGTCGATCAGCGTCACCCGTTGTTCGACCGCCGCATCATCGAGTTCGGATTCGCCATCCCCGAGGATTTCCGCCGGCGAAACGGCGAGCGCAAGTTCCTGATGCGCCAGGCAATGAAGGGCTTGATGCCGGAGTCCGTTCTCACGCGCCGCACGAAGGCCGACTTCTCCCATACGATGTGGGAACCACTTGACGCCCTGGGCGGACCGAAGCTCTTCGAGCGCATGAGCATCGCCGACCGAGGCTGGGTGGACGCGGGCCGGCTGGCCGAGTTGTGCAGGAACGGTCTCGCGGACTACCGCTCGGGCGGAGAACCCTCCGGGCCGTGGGTCGTGTGGACCGCCTACGCCATCGACACGTGGCTGCGACTGGACGAAGCCGCCTGATCCGTGTATCATTCGGCAATCATTGAGGTTACGCCAGTGACCATCAAACTGAACGAGCCCGAGCCGAAGAAGCCCTACGCCCCGCCCAAGCTCGTCGCCTACGGCACGGTGTGCAAGCTGACCCAACGGGGCTCCGGAAGCGGGGCCGATGCCGGCCCCGGCGGCATGGCCATGGACCGCGGGTAGCCTTCAGTAGCTGCCGACCCCATAATGTGGGCGGGCTGCCGATAGTATAATACCGGCGGGAGCTCAGCCACGTGAACTCGACCGCGACAAAACCCGCCTCGAAGAAGCCCTATGCCCCACCCAGGCTCGTCGCCTACGGCGCCGTAAGCAAGCTGACCCAGGGTGGCGCCGGCAGCGGCGACCGACGGCGGCGGCGGTGCCAACATGACCATGATGTGCCTGTGACCGTTCTCGAGACTCCAGGGGAGCGCCGGCTCGCCCTCCGGAGATAGCCTCCGTGTCCCTCATCGTCGACGAGCACCGCCAGTACCTGGCGGACATCCCCCGCCTCGAATCGTTCGAACGGGCGATCGCCGAAGTCGTCAGGCCCGGCGACGTCGTGCTCGACCTGGGCTGCGGCACGGGCATCCTCGGCATGCTCGCCTGCCGCGCGGGCGCGGCGCGCGTCTACTCGGTGGAGGAAACCGCGTTCGTCGGCCTCGCGCGGGAGATCAACGCAGCCAACGCGCTTCGGGACAGGGTGGTCTTCGTCAAGGAGCTGTCCACCCGGCTCGCCCTCCCCGAGAAGGTGGACGTCGTCGTCGCCGACCAGATTGGCCGGTTCGGGTTCGACGCGGGCGTCCTCGAGTACTTCGCCGACGCCCGGCTTCGCCTGATGAAGCCGGACGGCCGGATGATCCCGCACAGGATCGACTTCCTCGTCGCGCCGGTCGAGTCGGACGAGATGCGGCCGCAGATCGACTTCTGGCTGGAGCCGCGCGCGGGGTTCGACTTCCGTCCGGCGTTCGACATCGCCTCGAATACGGGGTACGGAGCGAAACTGCGCGCGGAGGACCTGCTCGGCGAGCCGGCCGTCGCAGGCTCGGTGGACATCCGGGAGTACTCCGGCGCGCACATCGAGATCGAGGCCTGGACGACCATCGCGAGGCCTGGCCGTCTGGACGGCATCGGCGGCTGGTTCTCGGCGCAGATGTCCGAGAGCGTGACGATGACCAACTCGCCGCTCTCGGACCGGAGGATCAACCGCTCGAACGTCTTCCTGCCTGTCCGGGAGTCGATTTCCGTACGGCCGGCCGACCGCGTCTTCGTGCGCATGACGCTTTTCCCGCGCGACACCATGATCTCCTGGGACGTGAAGGTCTTCCCGGACGGTGCGACCGTTCCGGCGCACCAGTTCGCGCACTCCACGTTCAGGGGGATGCTGCTGTGCCGCGAGGACATGGTCAGGACGAGGCCGGACCACGCGCCGACGCTCAATCCGTGGGGCGAGGCCCGGCGCACGGTCGTGAACCTGTGCGACGGCCGGAAGACGGTCGCGGAGATCGAAGAGGAACTGCGCAGCCGCCACGCCGCCCTGTTTCCCACCCGGTCGGCCGCCGCGGAATTCGTGGCCGAAGTGGTGACCAGGTACTCCAGGTAGCATGCGCAACGGGAAGCTGTGCTACCGCATCCTCGGATGCGCGGTGGCGACGAACCTGGAGTTTCCAGGTTTCGCTCCCGTGTCGGCAGAATCCCCGGACTTCACCTTCGACGTCTGTCACGCTCGACCTGCCGTTCTGCAGTACGAACTGGACAAATCGGTGTGCTGGCTGCAGAACGCCGAGCTGTCGGAGTTCGAGATCATCCCGGCCACCCGGGCCATCGTCTGCTACCCGGGCCCAGCGGCGACGTCCGACTACACCAGGTACTCGTTCCTCAACGAGACGTTTCCGCTCTGTCTGAGCCTGTCGCAGGTCGTCCTGCACGCGAGCGCCGTGCTCCTCTCGGATACGACGGCCGTCGGCTTCATCGGAACGAGCGGCGCCGGCAAGTCCACGCTTGCGGCCAGCTTCGGCCGGCACGGCTACACGCTTCTTGCGGACGACTGCCTCCCGCTGGTGAACCACGAGGGGCAGGTTCACTGCCGCCCCGGCCTGCCGGGCCTGAGGCTGCGGGAGGAGGCTCTCGCGCGCCTCGGCATTCCGGCGGAGTCGGGGAAACCGATCCCGCGAGACGAGGGAAAGCGGCAGGTGTCGTTCCGGACGGAGCAGTCGGACCGCGACGTGCCGCTCGCCAGGATCTACCGGCTCCTGCCGAAGGAGGCCGACCGCTCGATCGCGATCGGCGCGCCGCTCTGGAACGACGGATTCCGCGACCTGATGGACTGCACCTACCGGATCGGCGAGCCGGATCGCGAACAGCTCGCCGCCGACTTTACGCGGCTGACCGCCCTCGCCGCCACGGGCCTGATGCGACACCTGTCCTACCCGCACGACTTTGCCGAGCTCGACCGCGTGCGGGACGCGGTGCTCGCAGACGTCGGCGTCAGCGGTCGTTCATGAGCGGGGCGGACGCGCGCCGGCAGTCGGCCTGGCGCACGTGGCGGGACCTTCCGGCGCCTGACAGGCGTCTCGTTCTCCAGCTCGTTGCCCTCTTGCCCTCCGTAGCGGCCGCCATCCGCATCTTCGGTCTGCGGCGCGTTTGCCAGTCTCTCTCCCGCCACCCGGTCATCGGCGAAGGCGCCGGCGCGTCTGACGCGCAGGGCGCGCGCGAGGCGGCCCGCCTGGTGGATGCCATCGCCCGCCGCCTTCCCGGCCGGCCGAACTGCCTCACACGATCGGTGACGCTCTGGTGGATCCTGCGGCGCCGCGCCGTCGACAGCGCGCTGCGGATCGGCGTGCGCACCGCCGGCGGCCAGTTCGAAGCGCACGCCTGGGTGGAACTCGCCGGTCTGGTCGTGAACGACGACCCGGACATCGCCCAACGCTTCGCGCCGTTCGACGGGACTACCTGCCCGCCCTGAGCCGCGAGCCCTGAGCCTTGAGCCTTGAGCCTGTGGCCCCGCCAATCCATGACCCTCGTCAACGTGCTCGGCCTACGCGTTCGAATCGACGGCGATCGACCGGGCGGTGAGCCGTGTTCGGACAGCGTCGATCTCGATGTGTCTATGCTCGGCGGCGCCGCCTGGCCCGCGGAGTTGGCCGCGGCGCCCGAGCGTGTGTGCTACACGGACGAGGAGACGGACGAAACGGGCCAGCCGACGCTGGTCGTCTCGCAATGCGGCCGCGACTTCTACCGTCTGCGCTACTGGGACGGGTCGGAGTTCCTGGTGGATCGGCCAGGCTCGCGCGTGTGGGCTCGTTGGCCCGCGATTCTGCCTGTCGGCGAGATCCTGACCTGCCTCTTCGGGCCGATCGCCGGCTTCGTGCTGCACCTGCGCGGCACGCCCTGCCTCCACGCCAGCGCCGTCGTCATCGACGGCCGCGCCGTGGCGTTCCTCGGGCACTCGGGCGCGGGCAAGTCCACCACGGCCGCGGCGTTCGTCCGGCGCGGGTTCACCGCGCTGACGGATGATGTGCTGGCGCTGGACTTCGGTTCGGACACGGCTGGCGGGGCTAAAGCCCCGCCCCACAGCGATCACGCCCCGCCCCACACCGACGCCGCCCCGCCCCACAGCGAATACTACGTGCGCCCGGGGCACAACGTCGTGCGGCTGGCGCCCGACGCGGTCCGCGCTCTCTACGGCGCCGAAGACGCGCTGCCGCACGGCGGCGACACCACCGACAAGCGCCGCCTCGAGTTGACAGCCGACGGAAACGGCTTCCCTGCCGAGCCGGTCCCCCTCGGTTCGATCTACGTGCTGGACGAACGCCGGCCCGACCTCGACCGGCCGGTCGCGATCGACGACCTCAAGGGACACGAGGCCCTGATGGCGCTCGTCGCCCGCACCTTCATGAACTACGTCCTCGACGCCGAGCTTCGGACGCGCGCGCTCGACGTCTTCTCCCGCCTTGCCACGCGCGTCCCCGTCCGCAAGCTGACCGTCCGCGACAACGCCGCCGACCTCGACGCGGTGACGGACGCAATCCTGGCGGACGTCAGGCGGCGCCGCTCGCGGGGCTAAAGCCCCGCGCCACAGCGTCCCGCTGCACACCCGAATCCATCCGGCATGGGATTTGCGCTATTGGAGATCTGCCATGGAACCGATACCAGGTTCAGGACGCCCGAGCGCGGGCCGGTGAAATCGACCGGCCTCTTCATGGACGCGACGAACCGGAGGGGAGGGCAGGATGGAATCCAGCGGCCGGCCAATACCCCGGAAGGTGTATCGCGCCCCGAAGCTCGTCGTCTACGGCAGCGTCACCGACCTCACCCGGGGTTACGGAAGCGGGCAGCCCGACAACCCGATCGCCGCGGCCCGCAGGAGGAAGAAGAAGAAGTCCAAATAGCCAATGGCGGGGCTGAAGCCCCGCCCCACAGCGGCACCGCCCCACAGCGCCACCGCCCCACCGCCCCACCGTCCCACAGCGTCACCGCCCCACAGCGCCACCGTCCCACAGCGGCACCATCCCGCGGCAATTCACCGATAGCTCTCCGCCTGCAGCCTGAACAGCGTCGCGTAGGGCCCGCCGCGAGCGTCGAGTTCCTCGTGGCTCCCCTGCTCCACGATCTTCCCGTGAGACAGCACGTAGATGCAATCCGCCAGGCGCGCCGTTGACATGCGGTGGCTGATGAACACCGCGGTCCGGTCGCTCGCCAGCTCGCGGAGCCGCGCGAACACCTCGTGCTCCACTTTCGCGTCGAGCGCGCTCGTCGGCTCGTCCAGGACGACGATTTCCGCGTCGCGCAGGAACGCCCGCGCGAGGGCCACGCGCTGCCAGTCGCCGGTGCTCAGCTCCACGCCCCCCTCGAACCACCTGCCGAGCGTCGTGTCGTAGCGCTTCGGCAGCGCCTCGATCGCCGAGTCCGCTCCAGCCCGCCCTGCCGCTTCCGCGACGCGCCCTTCGTCCGCCATCGCCTCCACGTCCCCGAACCCGATGTTCTCGCGCGCGGTCAGCTGGTATCGCGCGTAGTCCTGGAACATCACGGTGACGCGCCGGCGCAGCGCCGACGGGTCGCACTCCCGAAGGTCCACGCCGTCGATCGTGATCCGCCCGCCGGTCGGGTCGTAGAGTCGGCACAGGAGCTTGACGATGGTCGTCTTGCCGGAGCCGTTCTCGCCGACGAGGGCCGCGTGCTGTCCCGGCGGGATGGCGAAGCTCACGTTGTCCAGCGCCTTGCGCGTGCTCCCGGGATACGTGTAGCTGACGTGATCGAAGACGATGCCTTCGCGCAGCGCGCCTGCGGCCGGCGCCGGGCGCGACGCCGGCAATGTGCCGCCCGCCGTTTTCGGCTGGAGGTCGAGGAAGTCGAACAGGTCTCCGAGGAACAGGCTGTCCTCGTACAGGTCGGCGAGGTTGTTGAGGACGTCGCGCAGCCAGCCCTGCCCGCGCTGGAACGCCTGGTAGTACATCACGAAGCCGCCGACCGTGATCGCTCCGCGCACGGTGCCGACGGCGAGGACGCCGTAGGTGGCGAACGTGGCGAGCGTCGCGCCGCCCTGGGCGATCGAGTCGGCCGCCACGCGCCCGCGTGCGATGCCGAGCCGCTCGCCGCGAAGCCGCGCGCGCAGCTCCCGGAAGCGGCGCGCCAGCATCGGTGCGAGGTCGAGCATCCGCACCTCCTTGGCGTACTGGCCGTCGGTGAGGAGCGAGTGCTGGTACCAGGACAGGCGCTCGTCCGCGGTGCGGGTTCGATGCCAGGAGTACAGGCGCCCCGCGAAGCGCAACCGCACCAGGGCGCTCGGGACCGACGCCAGGAACAGGATCAGGGCGACCGCCCAGTTGAACGAGAGCAGCAGGCCGGCGAGGCCGATGAGCGAGAGCGCCGCCTGCGCCGCCTGCAGCATGCCGCTCACGAGGTACGTCGGCCGCCAGCCGGCCTCCTCTTGCGCGCGGTGCAGCATGTCGTAGTACCTGCGGGTCCTCGAAGTAGCTCAGGTCGAGCGCGGAGGACTTGGCGTGGACGATGTCGGCGAGATGGTCGATGACCGTCTGGGTCTGCGCCTCGGCGACGTACGAGGCGAGCGTGCGCGACAGGACTTCGAGGACCGCCACGCCCGCGGCGAACGACAGGACGAGGAGCACCGGCAGCGCGGCGGCGGGCGGGGCGCTGGCCGATGCGGCCGGCGATGCGCCGAACGAGGCTGCCAACGCGTCCACCAGCAGCTTCATCAGGTAGAGCGACGCCAGCGGCAGCAGGCCCTGCGCGGCGACCAGCGCCAGGCTCGCGGCGGTCCAGCCGGGCGCGCTCTCCCAGACGATCAGGAACGCGCGCGTCAGGAGGCGCCCGCGCACTCTCGCCTGACGTGCCAGGTCGCGGATCGGCATGCCGAATCTTAGCCCGTCGATGCACAGATACGGCAACGTATTTGCGCCCTCAGGACCGGGCACCCGGGGCGGCCCGTACGTGCGAAGGGCCGCCGCCGTGGTGGCCCTTCCCGTTTATGGCGGAAAGCCACTCCCGGAGTGATTTCGTCACTCCTGCCGCAGCGCCCAGCGCCAGGCGGGGACGATGTGCACGGTTCCGCCGGGGAGTCGCTCCTCGCCGGTCTCGTGGAGCGTCACCAGTGTCGCCGTGTTCAGCCGAAGTTCGGCCATCGCTTCGTCCAGGGCCCGCAATTCCCTCTCGCGAGTGGCCTTGTCCGACAGATCGGCGCACACCTGCGTCATGGCGGTCGCTTCGCCCTGCTCCGCGTCGCCGACCAGGAAGTCGACCTCGCGCCCGCCGCGCGTGAGGTAATACGAGATCGCGCCGTCGCGCACACGGCCCAGCCGCCTCCGGAGTTCCAGGTAGACGGCTGTTTCGAGGCGAGCGCCGGTGTCCCGCGTCGTGGCAAGCGACACCGCACCCGCCAGTCCCGGGTCGATCGCGTAGACCTTGCGCGGCCGGACGGCGCGTTCGCGAACAGATCGGCTGAATACGCCGACGGTGAACGCCAGGCAGGCGTCGGCCGCGTGGCCCAGGACGGCGTGCAACAGGTCCTTGCCAACCTCCACGCCACGGGATTTCAGGTCCCGGTACGTCTTGTTGACACTGAACCGCTTCCCGGTGGATTGCACCAGCGTCAGGATGAACGCGCGTACGGCCGGGACGTTGGCGAGGCGATGCCGCTCCACGGTGTCGCGCACGACCACGAGCTCCACGTAGTCCTGGAGCGTCTGCACCCGTTCACGCTCGTCCATCGCCGCGACCCCGGGGAACCCGCCGGTGCGCAGGTACTGCAGGAACAACGCCTCGAGCTTCGAGCGACCCGCTGCCCCTGGGTGGCGATCACCTGCGGCCGATTCACCGAGGTGCCGGGCGAACTCCCCGAAACTGAACGGCCACACATCGACGGCGAGCCCCCGGCCGCGAAACTCCGTCGCGACGTCGGTCGACAGCATCTTCGCAGACGACCCGGTGATGTGCAGGCGAACTCGTTCGGTGTCGAGCACTCGCCGCGCGAAGCGGGCCCAGCCGGGCACCGCCTGAATCTCGTCCAGGAACAGGTAGGCTCCGTCCTCGCGTGCGGCCGGGTGCATACGGGCAAAAGTCTCGAGGAGCATCCCGAGCAGGTCCGGCGTGGGCAGTCCGAGGCGATCATCCTCGAGGTTGAGGTACAGGATCTGCCGACGGTCGACACCGCTGCGCACCAGGCGGTCCATTTCCTGGAAACACGCGAACGTCTTTCCCACCCGACGCATCCCGATGAGCACCCGCGCCTGGCCCGGTGAGGCGGTCATCGTCAGATCGCGTCGGGTGAAATTCGGGAGCGCACGCGTCTGCGTGTCGGCGATGAGGTCTTCGATAGGATACATGTCCTTCATGCAAGGACAGCATGAGCCGTTTATGTCCTTATGTCCAGGACAATATTGCCATGGCGCGACATCACTCCCGGAGTGATTGTCACAGGCGAGGCGGTCTCACAGCCGGCCCGGCTACTTGCCGCCGCCGCGGCGTTTGCGTGTCGCCTTCCCTCGGCGGGAACTCGCGCGCGGACGGCCGCGCGGTTTCGGCGCCTTCCGCACCAGGGCGACGGCCGTGCTCACCAGCCACTCCAGCGCACCCGGCACCGCCCGCCACGCGTCACCGAACGCCGCCGCATATCCGGCCGCCTCATCGGGCCCGCCCAGCGTGACGGTGGGGCCCGGCATCGGCAGCGGCCCCGCGCTCGTGGCCGCCACCATCAGCGCCACCGCCGGGTTGTAGTCCAGCGCGTCAGCCAGCCGTCTTTCTGCGTCCTCGAGGCGTCTCTGGCGGAAATCGATCAGCGCCCACGTGAACCGCCACTCCGCGGCGGCATCATCCTCGTATTGCCGCAGCAGCGCCAGCGCCTCGTCATCGCGCCCCGCGCGCACCAACGCCTCCAGCAGCAGATAGCGGACGCCCTGGTTGTCGTTGGGATTGAGCTCGATCAGCGCGCGATAGTGCCGTTCCGCCTCGTCGACCCGACCGAGCGTGCCCAGCGTCTGCGCCAGGCCCAGCTTCGCCCGCATGTACGGGCGCGTTTCGATGTGGCTCCAGAAGCCGCCCGCGAGCTCGGCAAACCGCCCGGCGCCAATTGCCCGCTCGCCGGCCGCCACCGCCGCCTCGTAGAGCGGCAGCGCCCGCGCCGGCCCCGCAGCCGACTCCGCGAGAATGACGTGCGCGTCGGCGCAATCCGGCGACACCGCGAGCGCCTGCCGTGCGAGGATCACGCGGCGCCGGCCGACGGCGTCGAACGCGTCGTAGACGAGGTCCTGCGCACGCTCGAGCGGCGTCGTGCCGGGAGTGCGCGGGGCCTCGTCCAGCTTCCCGGAGAACTTCTCGCGCAGCGCGGCGTTCGCATCCTCGAGGCTGGCGAATTCGTGCTCCACGAAGAAGCGGGCGATTTCGGCGTGCACCCGCTCTCCCTGGCGCATGTCGAACCTGGCAGGCCGCCTGGCATCCCGGGCCGCTCCGGCTTCGAAGACGTGCGGGAGCGTCAGCGTGACATCCACCTGTCGCCCGCCTGACGTCACCGGCCGCGTCCAGCGCCCGGTGTCGATCTCCGCCTCCGACGTGTCGGCCAGCGCCGCCAGCACCGACGTGAAGGCGTGAAGCAGCTTCCGCGACGGCCGGACCACGCGATCGCCGGGGCCAGATCCGATCGGCATCGGGTAGGCTGATTCGTCTGCCAGCGAGAGTCCGTGGTCCTCCCACAGCAGGAGGTCGGGGATCGGCATCTCCTCGGGCAGGCGGAAGGTGACCGCCCAGTAGATCGCCTTCCCGCGGCGCGTCGTCGGGTCCTCGGCGAACGCCTCCACGGCTTCCGGCGAATCGTGAAACGAGAGGCCGAACTGCATGCCGGCGTTCCCCATGACCACCGCGCAGCGCGCCGCCTTCTCGAGGCCCGGCATCTCGATGGCGAGGACGTCGTCGTTCGTCAGGTGCTGCCACGGTTCGGCGCGGTGGAACCGGGCGGCGGCTGCCGCGAACTCGCGAACGTCTTCGAGGGCGACACCGCGTCCGGCCATGAGCGTCGGCACCGGCGACCGCTCCTGTCCGTACGCGACGAACGAGGCAGTCACGTCCTTCACGTCCGACAGCGCCGGCACGACATCGACGACCACGCCGGGGTCGCCGAGTTCGGCCACCACGGCCGCACCGAACGCCGCGTCGGCCACTTCGATCCGGCCAGGCCGCCCCATGAGCTCCGACTCGTGGTGAAGCGCGAGGTCGACGACCGCCCGAACGGCGGCCTCCACATCCGTCTCGCCGTCGAATTCTCTCAGGTGCATTCCGGCCAACCCCGCGGGCTTCGCAACCCACACCGCGGCGACCGGCCGTGTAGGCCGCCCGCCCGTTGGAGAATCGACCCACACCGGCCAGCGGACGATGCCGCACTGCCACGCCTGCGACTCGCGCCTGGGCAGGCGCCTGAACCGACCGAGAAGGATGGAGACGGGCGGGGACGGCTTCGACATTGGCGGATGATACCAGCGGATAATCACTCCCGGAGTGATTATCGGTACGGCGCGCCACCGGGCCCCCCGAAGCTGCGCGACAATTCACACCCGTGCCATCTCTCGATCGGCTGATCCCGCACCTGCCAGACCCGGGACAGGCGTGGCTCACGCTGGCGATGGCCAGCACGCTGGCCGGCAACCTGACGATTCTCGGTTCGATCGCCACCCTGATAGTGGTGGAAGGGGCCGGACGCCACGGCGTCACGATCAGGTTCCTCGATTACCTCCGCGTCGGCCTGCCCGTTACGCTCATCTCCCTTGCGTTCGGGATCTGGTGGTTGAGCTGAACGTCCGAAATCACTCCCGGATTGATTCCGTCACAGAACTGGCTGGCTAAAGTCTTCTGAGCAAGCGCCTTACACGCTGGTTGACAAATTATGTTTTTCAATCGTATATTTTACCCATGTGGATAGTGCGATATCTTGAGCCGCGACTGCTTCACGCAGCCCGCACCCGCCCCGCCGTCGTCCTGACGGGCGCGAGGCAAACGGGCAAAACGGCCACACTCCGACGCCTGTTCCCGTCCCACCGCTTCGTCTCCCTCGACCTTCCGAGCCAAGCCGAACTCGCCGAGAATCAGCCGGGTGTATTCCTCGACCGCTACGCGCCTCCTGTCGTCATCGACGAGGTTCAGCACGCGCCAGCGCTGTTTCGCCACCTGAAAACCGCCATCGACGGCCGCCGCCATGAGTGCGGGCAGTTCCTCCTCACCGGCTCTCAGAAGTTCACTCTCATGGCAGGCGTTTCCGATTCGCTCGCGGGCCGCGTGGACGTCGAGGAACTCGAGACGCTCTCGTGGCGCGAGATACACGAAGCCACGCCGACCGCCTCCGTGGAAGCGGCCGTCGTTCGCGGCGGGTTTCCGGAACTGCACGCCAACCCGGATATTGACGGCGCGGCGTTCCACGCGTCCTACGTGGCCACGTACCTCGAGCGCGACGTGCGCGCGCTGACCAACGTCGGCAGCCTGCGCGACTTCGAGCGGTTTCTGCGCGCCTGCGCGCTGCGGTCAGGCAGCCTGCTCAACAAGGCCGACCTCGCACGCGATGTCGGCATCGCGCCGTCGACCGCCAACCAGTGGCTCTCCGTGCTCGAGGCGTCGGGCCAGGTGGCGCTGCTCGAGCCGTGGTTCTCGAATCGCACGAAGTCGCTGGTCAAGAGCCCCAAGCTCTATCTCGCCGACAGCGGCGTGCTCTGTGCGCTCCTCAGCATCCGGACGCCAGACGAGCTGCGACGCTCCCCATGGGCCGGCGCCGTCTGGGAGACGTTCGTCTTTGCCCAGCTCCGACACCGCGAGCGGGTGGCCGGCCGCACCAACAACCTGTTCTTCTGGAGCGACCGCCGGAGGGAAGTCGATTTCGTCGTTGACGCAGCAGGCCGGGTGGACCTCGTCGAGGCCAAGTGGACGGAGTTGCCCTCGCGGTCGGACGCCGCGAACCTCGCGCTCCTGCGCGAAACCATCGGGCCAGACCGCGTCGCCTCGGCCGCCATCATCTGTCGGCCACCCAACGGCTACCCGCTCCTGCCAGGGATCGATGTCAAGACCATCGACGAGCTGACGCAATCACTCCCGGAGTGATTGTCCGTGCGCAGCGCATTGTGGCCGATTGACGGAAGCACACAAGTCGCTTCGCCATCCCCTCTCTTGCGAAGGTCGAGACGACGACGGTATCGTCGTCGTCCCAAGTCAAAGGAGGCGGGCGATGTACTTCGAGACATACCGTGCCGTCGGGGATCACGTCGAGTACGAAAGGACCGATGACGGAGGATGGCGCGCGGCGTTCGACGGCGCGTTCAGCGTGTCCGCAAAGGCACGGACACCCGACGACGCGCTAATGCACCTGCAGCGTCAGCTCGACAAGCTCGTTGCAGAATGGGTGGTCCGCCCGCGCCAGATGGTGGGACGGCCGGGGCGAGAGACGACGCGCAGGGCGCGCAGAAACTCCGTACCGGGCCCCGGGGAACGTGCGTGATAATTGCGAGAATCAAGCCGGCCCTGGAGGGCTGATCTGATGAAATCAGGCCGAAATCGTGGAAAACGCCCGCTTGGCCCGAGGTGTGCACAAGAGAGGGCCGGAGGTGTGGAGCGATGACCCATCAGGAGAGCCAGGAACTGAAGACGTACCTTGAACAGCGTTTCGACGGTGTGGACCAGCGGCTGGACAAGGTGGACCGCCGGCTGAACGGCATGGACCAGCGGCTGGACAAGGTGGACCAGCGGCTGGACGGCATGGACCAGCGTTTCGACGGCGTCAATCAGCGGCTCGACAAGATCGACGTCCATCTGGACCGGCAGGACGTCGACTTCAACCGCACCACGAAGAACCTGCTCCTGACGACCGAGGAGGCCAGGAAGGACGCCCGCCGGTACGCCTCCAGACTCTTCGGCATCCTCGATCGACCGACACTCGAGACCGCAGGCGCGCCGAAGGGGACCAAGCCCCGGAGATCGACACTGCTCCGCGCTCGTTCGGAAAGATAACCCGGCGCGGACCCTCCCTGCGCCGCCCACGTCTCGGGTACAATCAGCCCGTTGAGGCCCCGGTCGGCGGGCGCAAGAACCCGCCAGACGACGATAGACAGGCGCAGAGGCCCGCCCCGCGACGCCCACACATCCCTCTTCAGGAGCGACATTCATGGCCAGCTACTCCGTCAGCCCCGCCGGCGAGAAGTTCCCGCTGCCCGGCCCCGAAGACGACGCGCGCGAGTTCGCACGCGTCCAGGCACTCGCTGCCGCGGCCCGCGCCGACGGCAAGGAAGTCGTCGTCGTCATGGGCGTCGGCTTCGTCGGCGCCGTCATGGCCGCCATCGTCGCCGACTCGGTGGGGCCGGACGGCAAGCCCGGCAAGTTCGTCATCGGCTGCCAGCGGCCGAGCGCGCGCAGTTACTGGAAGATCCCGCTGCTCGCGCGCGGCGAGTCGCCGGTCAAGGCGGAGGACCCGGAAGTCGACCCGATGATCCACCGCACGGTCATCGACAAGAAGACGCTGGTCGCCACGCACAACAGCGACTGCCTCTCGCTCGCCGACTGCGTCGTCGTCGACGTGCAGTGCGACTACTCGAAGCACGACCTCGGGAAGATGAAGACCGGCAGCGCCGAGATGAGCGCCCTCGAGGCGACGATGAGGACGATCGGCGAGAAGATCCAGCCATCGTGCCTGGTCCTCATCGAAACGACCGTCGCGCCGGGGACGACGGAGTTCGTGGCGTGGCCGATCATGAAGCGCGCGTTCGCCGCGCGCGGGATCGAGTCCGGAGCCGCTGCTCGCGCACAGCTTCGAGCGCGTCATGCCGGGGCGCGAGTACGTGCGGAGCATCCGCGACTTCTGGCGGGTCTGCTCGGGCTGCACCGCCGAGGCGAAGGCGCGGACGGTGAAGTTCCTCGGCGAGATTCTCAATACGCGCGACTTCCCGCTCACCGTGATGGACCGGCCGATCGAGTCGGAGACGACGAAGATCGTCGAGAACTCGTACCGCGCGACGATTCTCGCGTTCCTCAACGAGTGGAGCCTGTTCGCCGAACGGAACGGCGTCGATCTGATCAAGGTGATCAACGCGATCAAGGTGCGCCCGACACACAGCAATCTCATCTTCCCGGGACCCGGGATCGGCGGCTACTGCCTCCCGAAGGACGGCGGACTCGGCTACTGGGCCTACAAGCACATCCTCGGCTTCGAGGACCAGGACGCGTTGTTCAAGATCACGCCGACCGCCATCGACATCAACGACACGCGCGGCCTGCACGTCGCGGAGCTCGTGCGCGACGCGCTGCGCAACATGGGGCGCTACATCGCAGGCGCGAACGTGCTGCTGTGCGGCGCGAGCTACCGCGAGGACGTGGGCGACACGCGCTACAGCGGGTCGGAGCTGGTGGTGCGCAAGCTCACCGAAATGGGCGCCGAGATGCACGTCCACGACCCGTACGTGGACCACTGGTACGAGCTGGAGAACCAGGCCGACTACCCTGCGCCGGGCCACTCGTGGTCGCGCTTCTTCCGCAACCAGGCGGCGCTCACCGAGATCCGGGTCCAGAAGGACCTGGCGAAAGCGGTGGCCGGCGCCGAGGCGCTGATTCTGGCCGTGCGCCACAAGCCGTACCTGGAACTGGAGCCCGACCAGGTGGTGAAGTGGGCCGGCGCGCCGCTCGCGGTGGTGGACTGCTTCGGCATCCTCACCGACGACCGGATCCGCCGCTACTTCGAGCTGGGCTGCGAGGTGAAGGCGCTCGGCCGCGGCCACATTCAGCGGATCAAGGAAGAGGTCAGGGGGAGGAGAAGTCGGGGCTGACGCGGTCAGCCGCCCCTCGACGATGCTCGGGGTGGTCCCGAGCGAGGTTCGAGGGGTCGGCGGACGGGGTCGTCAGTCGGAGGACGGGCGGGTCGGTCGGCGGACGGGCGGGTCGGTCGAGATCAAGGTCGACACAGGCTACGTGTCCACGTATTATGTGGATATGAATCTCACTCTATCCATTGATGAAAGGCTCGTCAGGAGAGCGAGGAAGCGAGCCGAGGCGATGGGGAAGAGCCTCAACGAGCTGATCCGCGACTACCTCCGCGCGGTCACCGACGAGGGCGCCGCGAACGACTTCGAACACGAGTTGAAGGACCTCTCCGCCCAGGCAGGGGGCAACCGCCACGGCTGGCGGTTCAATCGCGACGACCTCCATGCCAGGCCGTAGCTTCCTCGACGCGAACGTGCTCGTTTACACGGACGATGCAGGAAGTCCGGAGAAGCAGGCCCAAGCGGTGGACCTCGTCGCTCGATGCAGGCGGGACCACAACGGCGCGGTATCGACCCAGGTGCTTCAGGAGTACTTCGTCGCGGCGACCCGCAAGCTTGGGGTCGATCCCACGCTGGCGCGACGGAAGGTCGAGCTGTTCGGCCAGCTCGACCTGGTCGATCCCGCGCTGGCCGACGTGCTGGGGGCGATCGATCTCTGCCGGCTGCACGGTTTTCACTTCTGGGACGCGCTCGTCATCCGAGCCGCTCAACAGGCCGGCTGCTCGCGCCTGCTGTCCGAAGACATGCAGCATGGGCGGCGCATCGACGGGCTCGAGATCGTCAACCCGTTTCTGACCGAGAAATCACTCCCGGAGTGATTACCGCCATGCGTGCACGCTCCATCGGCAGCATCATCGGCCTCCGGCCCGAGTGGGTCGACCGGTACAACGTCCTGCACGAGCATGTCTTTCCGGGCGTGCTCGAGCGCCTCGCGCGCTCGAACGTCCGCAACTACTCGATCTTCCTGGGCCAGCCGCGCGACGATGTGGACGCGGGGCCGGCGGGCCCGGCGCTGACGCTCTTCAGCCACCTGCAATACGCGGGCGCCGACCACGCTGCCGACATGGCCGCGATGGCGGCCGACGAGACGACGAAGCAGTGGTGGACGCTGACAGACCCGATGCAGCTGCCGCTGCCCGAGCGGGCCGAGGGCGACTGGTGGGCCGCGCTGCCCCAGTGGCACGCGGTCGAGGCGGCAGAACCCACCGGCGGCGCCGGGGCGGCCGACAGCGCCGAAGCATCCGTGCGCCGGATGGCGTTCGTGTTCGCCCGGCCGTCCGACCTCACGAGCGACCCCCGCGCCCGATTCGCCGCGTCGGTCGGCGAGGTCCAGGCAGGCATCCGCACGCTGCGCGCGTTTGCCGCGCGCCGCCACATCTACGTTTACCTGGAGGCGACGCCGGCGTTCGCGCCGGAGACGTTCGCGGAGGCGGTCGATCGCGCGCTGGGTGGCGCCGGGAGTCCCGCGCCGCTCCTCGAAGTGTTCCACATGGACGGAGCGCCGGCGCTGCGGAAGAAGGTCTTCGTCTCCGGCTGCTTCGACATGCTCCACAGCGGCCACGTCGCGTTCCTGGAAGAGGCGGCCGGCTACGGCGACCTCCACGTCGGCATCGGATTGGACCAGACGGTCTTCGAGATCAAGGGGCGCTACACGGTCAATTCCGAGGCCGAGCGGCGCTACATGCTCGAGGCGCTCGCGTGCGTGAAGGCCTGCACCGTGAACTCGGGCCGCGGCATACTCGACTTCGAAGACGACCTCCGGCTGGTGCGGCCGGACGTGCTGGTGACGAACGAGGACGGGCACACGCCGGCGAAGGAAGCGCTCTGCCGCGCGCTCGGCATCGAGTACCGCGTGCTGAGGCGGGTTCCCCACGCAGGGCTGCCCGCGCGCTCGACGACCGCGCTGCGCGCCGAGAGCACGATTCCGTACCGCATCGATCTCGCGGGAGGCTGGCTCGACCAGCCCTACGTCTCGAAGTTCCATCCGGGGCCGGTCCTGACGGTGTCGATCGAGCCCACCATCGAGTTCAACGACCGCTCGGGAATGGCGTCGAGCACGCGCCGGCGCGCGGTCGAACTCTGGGGCTCGCAGATACCGCACGGCGATCCCGAGACGCTGGCGCGCGTCCTCTTCGGCTTCGAGAACCCGCCTGGAAAGGGAGAGATTGCCGGCTCCCAGGATGCTCTCGGGATCGTCCTGCCGGGCTTGAACCGCCTCGACTACGCGGGCGAGTACTGGCCGGCGTCGATCTCGCCGGTGCAGGACGAGTTCGTGCTCGGCTGGCTCGAGGAGCACCTCAGGCTGGTGGCGCTCGGGCCGCGCGCGCCGGAGTTCTCGGTGACCGACGAGACACGCATCGACGCCGCGCGGGCGCAGGCGCTGGCCGCGGCGGCGTCCGACTGCTGGGAGGCGATCCTCGCGTGCAACCTGCGCGCATTCGGCGACGCTTTCCGGCGCTCGTTCCACGCGCAGGTGGCGATGTTCCCGCGCATGATGAACGACCACATCCGCGCGGCGATCGACCCGTACCGCGACGTGGCCCTCGGCTGGAAGCTGTCGGGAGCGGGCGGCGGCGGATACCTGATCCTCGTGGTCGACGCACCCGTCGAAACCGCGATGCGGATCAAGATCCGCCGAAAAGGCGGCGACTAGACGTCTTGAACGGCCAAAGTCGCTGCGAATGAGTCAAGTTCCATCGGCGTTCATTCGGCCGTTCAAGACGTCGATGACGACGCCGGAGGCGTCGTCCAGAAACACAGTGGACTAGCGAGGCGAGCCTCGCTGGTCTGAGGCGAAGCCTCGCTAGCCCACGCCCCGGAGATGGTAAGATCCCCGCTGGCCCGCGCATGTCACTGAGAATCGCCTTCGACTGCGACGGCGTCGTCGCCGACCTGGACTCGGCGCTCGCCGGGATCGTCACCCGACTGTTCGGGGACGCGCCTGACAATGCCGAACCGTCGGCCGATGCGGCGGGCACCGACGACTCCGCCGGCGATCCGCCCGCGGCCAGCGGAGCCGCCGGCGACCTGCCTGATCAGCCGCGGCCGGCCACCGACGGCCCGACCGACGAGGAAGTTCAGGCCGCACCGGCCCGCTTTCGCGCGCTCACCCGCCGCCAGCAGCGCGACCTGTGGGAAGCGGTCCGCAATACCGAGAACTTCTGGGAATCGCTTCAGGAGACCGAGCCGGGAATCGTCGCCCGCCTCGCCACGCTCGCCCGCGAGCGGCGCTGGGAAGTCATCTTCATCACGCAGCGGCCGTCGAGCGCGGGCGACACCACGCAGATGCAAACGCAGCGGTGGCTGGCCTCGCACGGGTTCGACCAGCCGAGCGTCTACGTCATCCGCGGCACGCGCGGCAAGGTCGCCGACGCCCTCTCGCTCGACGTCGTCGTGGACGACCGCCCGGAAAACTGCCTCGACGTGAAGCTCGAATCGCGAGCGCGCGCCATTCTGGTGTGGTACGACGACCCCGCGAGTCTCCCGCCGAATGCGCGGAACCTCGGCATCGAGCCGGTCACGAGCCTCGGCGCCTGCCTCGACCTGCTGGCCGAGGTTCCCGCCGCCAGGCCCGGCATCTTCAAGCGGATCAAGCGGCTGATCGGCGCCTCGCGGATTGACGCCGCCTGACCCTTCGACTCGCGCTGCTCGCTCAGGGCAAGCCCTTCAGCCCGCCCAGTGGGCAAATGGAGGGTTCGCTCGGGGCAGACCGAGCGCGCTGTGCGGAGGAGGTCTGCGGGGTCGTCGCCCGATTGCAGCGTGACCGCGTGATACCGCCTGGAGCCGTGAGCCCGGAGCCGTGAGCCGAAAGCCGGTAAAATGGTGTTCGTATGCCGATCTACGAATTCGAGTGCCTCGACTGTCACCGCAAGACGACCGCGCTGGTGATGGTGCGCGAGCGCATCGGCGAGGTGCGCTGCAGGAAATGCGGGAGCGCGAACCTCGAGAAGCTCTATTCGCGGTTCGCGTCGCCCAAGTCCGAGGACGCACGTCTCGAGTCGATGGCCGACCCGTCGGCCATGGGCAACATCGACGAGAACGACCCGAAGAGCGTCGCCCGGTTCATGAAGAAGATGGGTCGGGAGATGGGCGAGGACTTCGGCGAGGACATCGACCAGGCGATCGAGGAGGAGATGGCCGGCGGCGGCGAAGAAGGCGGCCTCGGCGGCAGCAGCGACCCGGGCGGCGACGCGTCGGACCTGTGATGCAGCCGCCGCGGGCGTTCGGCGCAGGGAGTGAACCGTACGATGATCGACCAATCCGCGCGCATCTACGTTGCCGGCCACCGGGGCCTCGTCGGGTCCGCGGTTCTGAGGCGCCTACGCGCCGCCGGTTGCCAGAACATCCTCACCGCCGGGCGTGAAGGCCTGGACCTGAAGGACCAGGCGGCGGTGAACTACTGGTTCAAGGCGAACCGGCCGGAGTACGTGTTCCTGGTCGCGGGAACGGTCGGCGGCATCCTCGCGAACTCCACCCGCCCGGCGGAGTTCATCTACGACAACATGATGATCCACGCCACGGTGGTGCATGCCGCGCACCTCTACGGCGTGAAGAAGCTCCTCTATCTCGGGAGCTCGTGCATCTACCCGCGCGAGTGCGCGCAGCCGATCCGCGAGGAGTCCCTGCTGACCGGCCGCCTGGAACCGACCAACGAGTGGTACGCCATGGCGAAGATCACCGGCATCAAGCTCTGCCAGGCGTACCGCCAGCAGTACGGGTGCGATTTCATTTCTGCGATGCCGACGAATCTCTACGGCATCAACGACAACTTCGATCTCGAGAGCTCACACGTCCTGCCCGCAATGATGCGGAAGTTCCACGACGCGAAGGAGGAGGGTCGCCGGGACGTGCATCTCTGGGGCACGGGTTCGCCCCGGCGCGAGTTCCTGCACGTGGACGATCTTGCCGATGCCTGCCTCTTCCTGATGCAGCGCTACGATGCCGCGGAGCACATCAACGTCGGGACCGGCGAGGACCTGAGCATCCGGGAGCTCGCGGAGATCGTGAAGGACGTTGTCCACCCCGCCGCGACGATCCGGTTCGACCCCTCCAAGCCCGATGGCATGCCGCGGAAACTGCTGGACGTGACGCGGCTCCACGCGCTCGGGTGGAAGCACAAGATCGCGCTCGCAGA
Organism: uncultured Acidobacteriota bacterium; assembly: GCA_963698725.1. Lineage (GTDB taxonomy): Bacteria > Acidobacteriota > Vicinamibacteria > Vicinamibacterales > Fen-181 > FEN-299. The sequence continues at coordinate 227,450 of CAVORY010000013.1, read as the reverse complement.
CGGTATCCGGAGCACCTACGCCTGGTTCGTCGAGAACCGCGCCGCGATCGAGGCAACCGGGCGGGCCACGATAGAAGCCTGACCCATTGAGTGCTATCATCCCGCAGCCTCGCCCCGGAGGGTATTCGACGTGCTGAATTGTCCCAAGTGCGGGTCGCCCCGCGTCCACCGGTCGAGGACCCGGACGGTCTGGGAGCGATTGCGGAAGAACTTCACCCACGATCGGCTGCACCGCTGCCACGGCTGCAGCTGGCGCGGCTGGGGCCCGATGACCTCTGACCCGGTCCGTCCCAAGGACGGCGCCGATCAGATCCGCCCGGCCCCAAACGTCGAGGCGATCGACATCGCCGTCTCGCGGAGAGACGGATAGGGGCGCGGACGACCGCGGGGCTGAAGCCCCGCGCCACAGCGACCCGTCCCCACTCCTACTCGATCTGCGCGAGGTCACGCAGCGCCCTGTCGTCCTGCATCCGATAGTCGAAGATTACCGAGGACTCGAGCGACGACATGAAGCGGGACCCGAGCGCCTGGTGCGCCGGATGCTCGAGGTATTCCTCGAGGCCCGCCAGATCGTCGAACTCGATGACGGCAGCGTAGTCCAGCGAGATGGGCATCAGCGCCTCGTAGGCCGCGCCGTGGACGATGCGGCGGCCCACGTGAAACCGCCTGATGGAGGGGATCCTCTGGAGCGCCGCCTCGAGCGCCTCGACGAGGCTGGCGCGGTCGGCTGGCGTGAGGTCCGGACGCGGTCGGAAGAGCACGATGTGAAAGAGCATGGGCGTCAGCGCGGCTTCCGAAGCCGCGGCATCCTGGTCTTGTGAGATGGCGCCGGAGGACCAGGCGGCGAAGACTCCGCGGGTCTAAAGACCCGCGCCACAGCGCCAGGACCCCCTGTCTCGCCGAAGCGCTCGCGCGAAGGCGGACGCCCCGCGCCGGCAGGGCGCGGCGCCACCGGGACAGGGCGCGGCGCGACTGCGACAGGGCGCGGCGCTACCGCGACCGGGCGCCTCGCCACACCCGCTCCCGCGAGGTTTGCGGCCTTCCTGTCACGGCGCTTGCGCGCCTGGAACGTCTCCTTCTTGAACCGCTCGCGCGGATCCTTGTGTTCGCCGCCCGGCCGCCAGTCGCGGCCGCGACGATCCCGCTGCGCGGCTTCGCGCGCCGCCTCCCGCGCCTTCAATCGCACCCGCCACACTTCCTCGGGCGACTCCCACAGCCGCCCGTGCGCGAACCACTTCAGCACGGCGGCCGGGTTCTTCGACTGCAACTGCTTCAGCGTCGGCAGCAACTGGTCGCGCTCCGCCGCGCGAAACGCGGTCGGCTGCCCGTCGAGGATGATGGTCCAGTAGGTGAATCGTGGGGGCATATTCAATTCCGGTCGAGTCGCTTCAACTTCTCCACCAGCGTCGTGCGCTTCAGGTTCAGGAGCTGCGCGGCGCGGCCCTTGTTGCCGCCGGTCCGCTCGAGCGACTGGCGTATCAGGTCACGCTCGACCGAGCCGACGACCTCGGCGAAGTCCAGGCCCCCCTCCGGCAGCACGAGCGGTCGCGACACGGGCAGTTCCCCCTGCTCCTGCACGTCGGGCGGCAGATCCGACAGCTCGATCTGCGTCCGTCCGGCGCCCAGCGCCACGGCCCGCTCCAGCGCGTTCTCCAGCTGCCGCACGTTGCCCGGCCACCCGTACGCCATCAGCTGCCGCAACGCCTGCTGCGACACGGTCATGACCGGCCGCGGCGGGTTCATCTCGCGGCAGAACCGATCGAGGAAGTGCTGGACGAGCAGCGGGATGTCCTCCCGGCGATCGCGCAGCGGCGGCAGCCGAACGGGAATCACGTTCAGCCGGTAGAAGAGATCTTCGCGGAACGACCCCTCCGCGACGAGCCGCGCGAGATCGCTGTTGGTGGCCGCAATCACGCGCACGTCCACCTTGATCGGGCGCGAATCCCCGACGCGCTCCACTTCCCGCTCCTGCAGCGTGCGCAGCAGCTTCATCTGCAGCGGCGCGCCCATCGTCCCCACCTCGTCGAGGAAGAGCGTGCCCTTGTGCGCCTGCTCGAACCGGCCGACGCGATTGCCGACCGCGCCGGTGAACGCGCCGCGGACGTGGCCGAACAGCTCGGCCTCGAGCAGCGTCTCGGGAATCGCGCTGCAGTTGATCGCGACGAACTGGCCGCTCCGCCGGGGGCTGTTGTGGTGAATCGCTCGCGCCACGAGCTCCTTGCCGGTGCCGGTCTCGCCGCTGACGAGAATCGTGCTGCTCGCCGCCGACACGGTCTCGAGCAGCTGGAACAGATCGCGCATCGGCTGCGATCGGCCGACGATGCCCCGGAAACCGTAACGCTGCTCGAGCTGGGAGCGGAGGTACGCGTTCTCCGACTTCAGGCGCCGCTGCTCGAGCGCCGAGTCGAGCACGTGGAGCAGCCCGTCGAACTGGAACGGCTTGGTGATGAAGTCGGAGGCGCCGCGCTTGATCGCCTCCACGGCGTCCTTGACGGTGCCGTAGCCCGTGACGACGATGCCGATGATCTCGGGATAGCGGGCCACGGCCGCCTCCAGCACCTTTCCGCCGTCGATGCCGGGCAGCCGCAGATCCGTAATGACAATGTCGAAAGCGAACTCGGCCAGCCGCTCCAGCGCCTCTTCGCCGTTCGCCGCCTGCACGACGTCGTAGCCTTCGTCGGCCAGCCGCTCGGCCACGACAGCGCGCAGGGGCGCCTCGTCTTCGACGATCAGCAGATGTTTCGCGGTATCAGGCATTTACTCGAGCGCCAACATTTTGACACGACATCGTGAACCAGAAAAGAGGATTGTGGTGGACAACCCCATGCACTTCCAGGGCCCGCTACAGTCACTCCGACGCCTTGCCGATACACCGGTCGAAGACGGTTCGCGCCACACCGAAGGGTTGCCGTGTCAGAAGCCGCCAGCCAGCATGTCGACAGGGACCTGAGCGAGTTGTTCCACCGACTGAACAACGAGCTCGGCATCATTCTCTCCCACGCCGAGCTGCTCGAGGCCAAGTGTGAGCTCGACAAGAACCGTTCCCGAGCCGCCCAGGTGGTCGCGGCCACGCTCCAGGCGCTGGGCACCGCACGCCAGATCCGCACCCAGGTGAACGGCCTGACGGACGTAAAGTAGCGCCATCCCCTCCCGCAACCGTCAACGTCTTGGCGGTTTCTGCAACCCACACCGTCACAATTTTGACAACCAGGTCGGCCTCCGAGCCACGACGACCGCGTAATTCGACCCGGCAAGTCTGACAGTAAGTTTCTAAATATAAACAGTTTAAGTCGAATCTCCGGCCTTGATCCTGCCCCGCCGGCGAGCATGTCCGATTCTGGCACAGGCGTTGCGAAAGGGAGGGCGCAACCAAGGGTAAGCAGCTCGCAGCGGAAGACGGACAGCCAACCCCGAACAGAAGGCCGAGGAGTTCACATGCAGGTCCAGGCGAATCCGACCCCCACGAACGCCCGCGTTGTTGCCGGCCTTCCCTTCGTTCAGGCGCTGGCACGCCGCCTCGCGGCGTCGATGCCGCATTCCATCGACCTCGGCGACCTCGTCCAGGACGGTGTCCTGGGCCTGATCGACGCGGCGCAGCGGTTCGATGACGCCCGCGGCATCAAGTTCGAGACGTTCGCGGAGCGCCGCGTGCGCGGGGCGATGATTGACGCCCTTCGGCGCGAGGCCTGGCCGCGCGGCGTGCGCCGTCAGCGGCGCGAACTGGAAGCCGCGCGCGAGACGCTGCGTGGCGAGCTTGGCCAGGAGCCGTCGCTCGCCGAACTGGCGGCGAAGGTCGGGTCGGACGAAAAGCGTCTTGGCCGCACGATCCTCCGCATCAGCACGATCGAATCCACGTCGCCGCTGTCGGCGGGCGACCATGTCGACGAGCGGTCGCTGCCGGCGGTCCTGGTGCCGTCCGAGCCCGAGGCGCCCGACTCGGCGTACGAGCGCACCGAGGTGAAGGAACGGATTCGCGCCGCGATGGCGACGCTGCCCGAGCGCGAGCGGCGGCTGGTGAACCTCTACTACTTCGGCGACGTGACGATGAAGCAGATCGGCGATGAGCTGGGCGTGAACGAGTCGCGCGTGTCGCAGCTGCACGCCCGCGCGATGCAGCGGCTGCGCGCCGCGCTCGAGCCGGAGCGCCCCGCTCGGGCGACGGGCCAGCCCGCGCGCTCGGTCCCGGTCATCACGGCGCTCACGCCGCGGGTGCCGAACGCGTCGCGGCCGGTGCTGCCGTTCGCGCGTCCGGTCATGGCGAAGGCGTCGCTTCCGCCCGCCGCCGGCCACGTGGGCGCCACGGTCCTGCCCTACACGAGTATTTCGCGGGCCGACCGGAGCAAGTCGGCGAGCCTGAACGGCTTCGCGAGCCAGCGGCAGCCCGTGTCTTCGAGGAACCGCTCCGCTTCGGCGCTGACGACGTCGCCGGTGACGAAGATGACGCGGCGCGCGAGCGCCGGCCTTGCCGCGGCGATGGCGCGGTAGAACGCCATCCCGTCGACGCGCGGCATCTTGAGGTCGCAGACAATCAGGTCGTACGTCCCGGCCCCCACGCGCGCGAGCGCCTCCTCCCCGTCGCCGGCGCGGTCCACCACGAAGCCCGCGTCGGTGAGGCCGTCGCCGACCGCCTGCGCCAGCGCGGGCTCGTCCTCCACCAGCAGCACGGTCGCGCCGCGCGGAAGGTCCTGCGCGATCACCTCCGGCGGCGGTTGCGGCGCGCGCACCGCGCTCGCGTCGCCGGTCGGCAGCTCCACGAAGAACGAGGCGCCGCCCCCGCCCCCTTCGGGCGATCCGATCCAGATCCGGCCGCCGTGCTCCTCGACGATCGCGTAGGCGACGGTCAGGCCGAGGCCGGTCCCCTTGCCGACCTCCTTCGTGGTGAAGAACGGATCGAAGATCTTGCCCCTCGCCTCCTCCGGAATCCCCGGCCCGTCGTCGTTCACCTCGAGCACCACCGTGTCGTTCGTGCCGTTGTGCCAGGTGCGGACGACGAGCACGCCCCGGCCGTGCGCCGACAGCATCGCCTGCTCGGCGTTGATCACGAGGTTGAGCAGCACCTGCTGCAGCTGGTGCGGGTCGGCGAACACCTGGGGCAGGCCGGCCGCCAGCGCCCTGATGACGGTGATGTTGGTGACGCGCTGCTCGTACGACCGGAGCGCCAGCGTCTCGCCCACGATGTGGTTGATGTCCACCATCGCGCGCGTCGTATGCCGCTTGCGCGCGAACGTCAGCAGGTTCCGGACGATGCGCGCCGAACGCTCGGCTTCCGAGAGGATGACGTCCAGGCCGCGGCGCGTCTGATCGTCCACCTGGCGGTGCGACAGCCGCTCGGCCCAGGTGAGGATGGTCGCGAGCGGGTTGTTCAGCTCGTGCGCGATGCCCGAAACGGTCTGGCCGAGCGACGCCAGCTTCTCGGCCTGGAGCAGCTGGTGGTAGAGGTCGCGCGTCTGGTCGTCGAGCTTCTTGCGGTCGCTGACGTCGCGGACGAGGGCATCGAACCGGACACTCCCGTCCGGGAGCGTCCCGGCGCGGCCGGTGATCTCGATCCAGATCGGCGTGAGATCGACGCGCCGCACGCGCACCAGGAAATCCGCGACCGAGCCGTCGTGCCGGAGGCGCGCGAGCAGGCTGGGCCGCGCCTGAGGGTCGATGAACCGCGCGGCGTCGAACGGCGCGAGATCGCGCTCGGCGGTCTCCGGCGTGTAGCCGAAGATCAGCCCGAGGTGCGCGTTGGCGGCCAGCGTGCGCCCGCCGGCATCGGAGAGGATCCCGGCAAAGGCGCCCACCTGGATCCGATCGAACAGCCCGGTGAACGCCTGGTCGCGGGAGTCGGAGGCGGATGGCACGGGGAGATTATAGAGCAGGGACGGCTGTCAGCTGGCAGCTGTTAGCTGGCGGCTGGCAGCGGGTGACGGCCAGCGGCGGGTGGTTGCGACGGGTAGTGGTCAGTAGCTGGTGGTTAGTGGTCAGTCTGTCACGCGTGGTCGTCTGGCAACTGAGAACCGCCAGCTGCCAGCTGATCGGCGGGCCGCTTGCTCCTCCTCCCCGCACGCCGCGGCCCGAAGAAGAACAGCAGAACCGCGGCGATCAGCGCCGCGCCGAAGACGGTGACGAGGATCTGCGCGGTGTCCATGACTCACGCCCCGAACGGTGTCACATCGTGCGAAATGCGGGCATGCAGGATGTGACCCCGGTCACGCCCGGCGCAGGCGCAGGCTGTTGGCCAGCACCGACACCGACGAGAACGACATCGCGGCCGCCGCGATCATCGGGTTCAGCAGCCAGCCGGTGAGGGGATACAGCGCGCCCGCGGCGATCGGAATGCCGACGACGTTGTAGACGAACGCCCAGAACAGGTTCTGCTTGATGACGCGCAGGGTGCGTCGCGAGAGGCGGATCGCTTCGGCCACGCCGTTCAGGTCGCTGCGCATCAGCGTGATGTCGGCCGCCTCGATGGCGACGTCGGTGCCCGAGCCGATCGCGATGCCAACGTCGGCCTGCGCGAGTGCGGGCGCGTCGTTGATGCCGTCGCCGACCATCGCCACGACGCGGCCCCCCGCCTGGAGCGCCTTCACCTCAGCGGCCTTGCGATCGGGCAGCACGCCCGCCACGACCCGGTCGATCGCGCCGGACGGCGCGACCAGGCGCGCGATCGCGTCGGCCGTCGCCTGATTGTCGCCGGTGATCATCACGACCTCGAGGCCCATGGCCTTGAGCTCGGCGATGGCCCGTGCCGATTCCGCGCGCGGCGTGTCCGCCAGACCGAGGAGACCAGTCACGACGAAAGTCGGTTCTGACGATGAAGGGTCGGGGCTGCCGAACGTCAGTCGGGGCTGCCGAACGTCAGTCGGTTCTGCCTGCCGCGCCACCACCATCACGGTCCTGGCCGACTGCGCGAGGCGGACGACCTCGTCGCGCGCCCAGTCCAGATCGACGCCGCGCTCGCGCATCAACTCGACGTTTCCGCTCATCACCTGCTGGCCATCCACGCGGCCGACGATGCCGCGGCCGGGGAGCGCCTCGACGTCGCCGGCCGGCGGTGCCGCGAGTCCGCGCGCGTCGGCGGCCCGGACCACCGCCTGCGCGAGCGGGTGCTCCGACGCGCGCTCCACGGACGCCGCGAGGGTCAGCAGATCGCGCTCGTCGACGCCCGGCGCGGTGACGACGTCGGTGACCTCGGGTCGCCCGGTGGTGATCGTCCCCGTCTTGTCGAGCACGACGGTGGTGATCTGGCCGGCGCGCTCGAGGATCTCGCCGCCGCGGATGAGGATCCCTCGCTCCGCGCCCCGCCCGGTCCCGACGAGGATCGCCGTCGGCGTCGCCAGCCCCATCGCGCAGGGGCAGGCGATGATCATCACCGCGACGAACGCGACCAGCGCCGGCGCGAAGCGCGCCCCCGCCGGCAGCAGGTCGAACCAGACGACGAAGGTCGCGACGGCCAGGCTGATCACGACGGGCGTGAAGTAGCCGGAGATGACGTCCGCCAGCCGGGCGATCGGCGCGCGGCTGGCCTGGGCTTCCTGCACCATCCGGATGATCTGCTGCAGCGTCGTGTCGCGCCCGACACGGGTGGCGCGAAACAGGAACGCGCCGGTCGCGTTCACGCTGCCGCCGACCACCGTCGATCCCGGCGCCTTGTCGACCGGCAGCGACTCGCCGGTGAGCATCGACTCGTCCACCGCCGACGTGCCTTCGACGACCTCGCCGTCGACCGGAATCCGCTCTCCAGGCCGGACGAAGACGAGATGACCCGCCATCACGTCAGCCACGGGCATGTCCACGTCGGTCCCGTCGATCCGGACGCGGGCCGTCCGCGGCTGCAGGCCGATGAGGCGCCGGATCGCGTCGGACGTCCGCCCCCTGGCGCCGGCCTCGAGCAGGCGTCCGAGCAGCACGAGCGCGATGATGGCGGTCGCGACCTCGAAGTAGACGGCCGGCGGCGCGGCGTCAGCCAGCACGCCCGGCGCGATCGCGACGACCGAGGAGTAGAGGAAGGCGACGCCAGTGCCGACCGCGATCAGCGTGTTCATGTCGGCGGCGCGGTGGCGGAGGCTCTTCCACGCGCCGCGGTAGAACTGCGACCCGGAGTACGCGACGACCGGGATGGCCAGCAGCAACTGCAGCAGATTGGACCCCTCGAAGTGGAGGTGGGCCATGCTGACGACCATGATCGGCACCGTGAGCGCGATCGCGACGGCGAACTTCCGCCGCAGCGTCACGAACGCGGCCGCGTGCGCGCGCCGCTCGAGATCCTCGAGCCGCCCGGCGTCGGCCTGGCCGTCGCCGGGGCCTCTGCCGTCCGCCGCCTCGCTGCCCGCGGCCTCGCCGCCCACGTCGATGACGTCGTAGCCCGCGTCGCGGACCGCCTGCACGAGTCCGTCGAGTCCGACCGCCGCCGGGTCGAACGTGACGGCCGCGCGGCCGGTCGCGAAGTTGACGGCGGCCGCCTCGACGCCGGGCGTTTCCTGCAGTGTGACCTCGATGGCGCGGGCGCACGCCGCGCAGCTCATCCCGGTCACGGGAAGCGAGGCGCTCGACGCCGGCGGCTTCGACTCGGCTGTGTTCACGGACCCTCTCGTCCATCTTACCGCGCCGGACGCCTCCCAACGACCGGCTGCGTGTGCGCCCAGGGAGCGGCCATCCCACGCCGTCCGCCGGCGGTGTCAGCTGCGGTCTCGCCGGCCCGTCCCGGCCCCGTCCTTGACGCCCGGCGACTGAGGGGCTAGTGTACCGTTCAGTAGACACCAACCCTCACGGAGGAGATCACATGCGTAGACAGAGCGTTGCGCCGTGGCTGCTCGCGGCTCTGGCGGTCCTGGCATTCGCGGGCTCGGCGGCGGCCCAGGGCAGCCGGCCGGCCGTTGCCCTGCTCGACTTCGATTACGCGTCACTCAACGCCTGGTGGGGGAACCAGGATATCGGCAAGGGGATCGCCGACCTGGTCGTCGATGGCCTGGTCGAGGACGGCAGCTACCGCGTCATCGAGCGCAAGCGCCTCGACGCCATTCTGGCCGAGCAGAACTTCTCGAACAGCGACCGCGCCGATCCCAGCGCCGCCAAGACCGCGCAGATCGGCAAGGCGCTCGGCGTGAAGTACCTCATCGTCGGCTCCATCACCAAGTTCGGCATGGAACAGAAGGGCACCTCCATCAGCGGGGGTGGATGGGGCTATGGCGGTTTCGGCGTCGGGGACGTGGGGACCAAGAAGGGAAAGGCGACGGTCGCCGTCACCGCCCGCATGATTGACACGACGACGGGCGAAATCATGGCGAGCGCGAAGGGCGACGGGACGTCGAGCCGAAGCGGCCTGCTGCTGGGCGGCGCGGTGCCGCACGCGGGCGGTAGCATCTCCTTCGGGTCGTCGGAGTTCCGCGACACAGTTCTCGGCGAAGCCACCGAGGCGGCTGTCAAGCAGGTGATCACGAAGCTGATCGCCGCGAAGACGCGCCTGCAGTAGATTCGGAACGAGAGCGGCGGAACGCACGCCGCGCCGCCCGCCTCCGCCCTTCAGGCTTCGGCGGGCGAGCCGCTCTCAGACTTTCGGCTCAGGGCTCAGGGCTTGGGGCTCACCGGCTACTGCCTACCACCAGCCCTTCGACTCGCCCCGGCCTTCGACAGGCTCGGGCCGCCCTGAGCCCATCGAAGGGTGCTCGCTCAGGGCACGTTGCACACTATCTACTGTTCCCCCCTGTTCTACCCGATAAGTGGAGTGAACGGCTCGGGCTTCCGTCCTTTATGCGAATCGGGCGCCAGGAACTCCTTCTCGTCGCGGGTCTCGTCGCCGCCAGCGCGGTGGCGTTCTCAGGCCAACTCTCGGACCTGCGCGACGCGTGGCGGACCGGGGAGGCCGCCCGGCACATCGGGTTCCTGCCCGGACTTGCGTTCATGGCGATCGTCCTCCTGGTCTACGTCCAGACCAAGCGGCAGGAGCTGGAGGTGCTGACGGCGGCCGTGGCCGAGGAGGCGCGCCTGTCGCAGGAACGGACGCGCGAACTCGAGCGGCTCGTCGCGCTCTGGAAGGCCCTGACGGAGTCGCTTGACATCGACGCCGTTCGCGAGACGGCGTCGCATCACCTGCCCGACATCGCGGGCAGTCCAGACGTGTGGGTCGTGACCGGCGAGGGGGGCATCTGGGCGCGCATGCTCGGCCCGGCGGCCGTGCACACCCCGGCCGGCGAGGCCGACATCACCGACCTCGCGCTCGGCGCGCTGGCCCTGCCCGGCATTTCGGAGATGCCGGAAGGGGTCGAATACCAGGGGCAGCTCTGCTTCCCGCTCGTCGCTGGCGGCGCCACGCTCGGGGCGCTCGGCGTGCCGGCCCGCGACGCGCCGATGGACGTGGTCCGACGCCAGACGGTGGGCGCGGCGGCGGCGCTCGTGGGCGTGTCGGTGCGCAGCGTCAGCCTGCTGAGAGACGTCCGCGAGAACAGCCTGCGTGACCCGCTGACGGGCTGCTCGACCCGAGCGTGCGCGATCGAGATGGTGAACGGCGAGTTGAAGCGCTCCCGCCGCGCTGGCTCCCAGGTGTCGCTGCTGATGATCGACGTCGACCATTTCAAGTCGATCAACGATCGGCACGGGCACGTGTGCGGTGACGGCGTCCTGGCGGCCATCGGCACCAGGCTGCGGGCGACCCTCAGGGCGAGCGACCTGAAGTGCCGCTATGGCGGAGAAGAGTTCCTGGTCGTGTTGCCCGACACCTCCCGGGAAGGCGGCCTCCGCGCCGGGGAGACGGTGCGCAAAGCCCTCGCGGAGCTCGAAATCCTCTGGCAAGGGCAGACGGTCCGGATCACCGTCAGCGTCGGCGTCGCCACGGCCCGCCCGAACGAACTCGACCCCACGCCGATCATCGCCCGCGCCGACGCGGCGCTCTACCGCGCCAAGCACGACGGCCGCAACTGTGTTCGCGTCGAGGATGACGCCCCCCAGGCGAGGGCGGCCTCCCGCTAGACGCGAGGTCAACTGCCCCTCCCCGCACGACGCGGTCGATCTACAATCCAGAAGTGTCCACTCGTCCCGAGCCAGCACGCGAGCCGCCCGCGCGCGCCTACGCCGCCTGGGTCGCGATCTGCGTGATCTGGGGCACCACCTACCTCGGCATCCGCGTCTGTCTCGAGACGATGCCGCCGGCGCTGATGGCCGGCCTCCGCTGGCTCGCGGCCGGCTGCCTGCTGACGCTGGTCCAGCGTCTGCGCGGCCAGCCGCTGCCCGACCGCCGCTCGTGGCCCGGCCTCGCCCTGATCGGGGCCCTTTTCATCGTCGGCGGCAACGGGCTGGTGGTGTGGGCCGAGCAGTGGGTGCCGAGCGGCCTGACGGCGGTGCTGCTCGCCAGTTCGCCGTTCTGGCTGGTGGGCATCGAGGCGGCGATTCCGGGCGGCGAGCGCCCGCCTCGCTGGACGTGGCTTGGTCTCGCCGTCGGGTTCGCCGGCATCGTCGTGCTGGTGTGGCCCGATCTGGTGGGCGGCGGCGGCCTGTCGCCGGCGTTCCTCGCCGGCATCGTCGGGCTGCAGCTGGCCTGCGTGACCTGGTCGATCGGATCGGCCTACGAGCGGCGCCGCCGCCATGAGGGCGATCACACGCTCGGCGGGGCCGGTCTGGAGATGATCTTCGGCGGCGCGATGCTGACGATCGTCGGAACGGCAGCAGGCGAGTGGCCGCGACTCGCGTTCAGCGTGCGGAGCGCGGTGTCGTTCGGGTACCTCGTGCTGTTCGGGTCGGTGGTCGGCTACTCCTCGTACATCTACACGCTCAGGCACCTGCGGGTCTCGACGATTTCGCTGTCCTCCTACGTCAACCCGATCATCGCCGTGATCCTCGGCGTTGTCGTCGCGGGCGAGTCGTTCGGCCCCAGGAGTTTCGTGGCCTCGGCGGTCGTGCTCGCCGGCGTGGCGCTGGTGCGCGCGGCGGCGCCGAACGAGCCGCCTGCGGTCAGCGTACTCGACGTGACGGGCGACGAGCCAGACTCCCCGGGCCCCCTGGCGCGCCGAAGCCCGCGAGGCGAAGGCGGCTGATCTCAGTTTCCCGTGCTGTCCTCGTCGGACCGCGGCTTGGCGTCGCCGAGCGAGAACGTCATGGTGCCGGTCAAGGTGACGCGGCCGTTCACGCGCGCCACGCCGCGCAGCATCCCCATCCGGCTTCGCAGCCGCCGCACCGTGGCCTCGATCTCGACGACGTCGCCAGGGTGCACCGGCCGCTTGTAGCGGACCCGCTCCATCCCCATGAAGAAGATCAGCCGATCGCGGTTCTCCGGCTTCGCGAGGATCAGAATGGCGCCCACCTGCGCCACCGCCTCGGTGAGGATCGTCGGCGGCAGCGTCGGGGTCTCGCCCGGCTGGCGGCTGAGGTAGTGGTCGTTGGCCGACACATTCTTGATGCCGACGATGCGTCTGTCCGGCTCGAACTCGGTGATGCGATCGACGAGCAGGAACGGGTAGCGATGCGGGAGGATCCGCTCGATGGCGGAGTAGTCCAGGGGCAGCTGCACGTCAATCATGGCCATTGAGCAGTATAATCCGGTTGGTTTGCCCGAGTCCCCTCGTTCGTGAACGCCATGCACTCATCTTCCCCGAAACACCCCGATGACGGCGCCAGCGCGGCCTCCGCCCCGACGCCGCGGCCCAGCGACTCGCAGCTGCTGACGACGCTGTTCGATCTTGGACGGCAGGTCACGGCGGTGCTGAACCTCGACGAGCTGCTGGAGCGCATTCCGCAGCTGATCAGCCGCCTGACCGAGTTCAGCGCCTTTGCCGCCTACCTCATCGACGAGCGCCGGGGCGACCTCTACATCGCCTACGCCGTCGGCTACCCGGAGGACCAGGTCAGGCAGGTCCGGCTGAGGGTGGGGCAGGGGATCATCGGAACGGCGGTGGCCGAGGCGCGGCCGATTCTGGTGCACGACGTGCTCGCCGATCCCCGGTACATCGAGATCGTGCCGGGCACCCGGTCGGAGCTGATCGTGCCGCTGCTCCGCAAGGGCAAGGTCATCGGCGCGATCAACCTGCTGAGCACCTCGGTGGCGCGGTTCACCGAGCTGGACGAGGCGATCCTCCGGCAGTTCGCGGCCGCCGTGGCAGTGGCGCTCGAGAACGCCCGCCTGTTCGAGCGGGAACGGCAGTACGCCGACACGCTCGAGACGCTGGGGGAGATCGGCCGCGAGGTGTCGTCGATCCTCGACCTCGACGCGTTGTTGACGCGGGTCGCGCAGCTGGCCAAGCGGCTGATCGACTACCGGACGTTCGGCATCCTGCTGGTGAACGAGGCGACCAACGAGCTGGAGATGAAGCTCGCACTGAAGTACGACGAGCACACGACCGTGGCGCCGGTGAAGATGGGCCAGGGCCTGGTGGGCTATGCGGCCCAGCACCGGCAGATCGTGCTCGTGCCCGACGTGCAGGCGGACCCGCGCTACGTCAACCTGGTGGACGACGTCCGGTCCGAACTCGTCATCCCGTTGATGGTGAAGGACCGGTGCATCGGCGTGATCGACCTGGAGAGCCCGGAGCTCGACGCGTTCACCAAGGACCACGAGGAGGTGATGACGCTGCTCGCCAGCCAGGCGGCGGTGGCCATCGACAACGCGCGGCTCTACGAGACGATTCGCGCCAACGAAGAGCGGATGGAGAACGAGCTGCGGTTCGCGCAGCGCGTGCAGGCGGCGCTGCTCCCGACGGCGCTGCCGAAGCGGATGAAAGGGGTGGACGTGGCCGCCCGGTTTGCGCCGGCGCGCGAACTGGGGGGCGACCTGTACGACTACCTCTCGCCGGAGGCCAACACGCTGGTGGTCGCCGTCGGCGACGTCTCGGGCAAGGGCGTGCCGGCCGCGCTCTACGGCGCGTTCGCCGGCGAGCTGGTCCGGTCGCGGACGTTCCGCCGACGGTTCGCGCCGCACGGTTTCGGCCCGGCGACGGTGCTGTCGTCGATCAACACCATCCTCCACGAACGCCAGCTCGAGGAGTACTACTGCACGCTGTGCTACGCGGTCTTCGACCTGAAGCACAGATCGGTCGTGCTCTCGAACTCGGGCCTGCCGTACCCGATCCGGTGCGCGGGGGACTCGTGCGCGCCGATCGAAGTGGCCGGCATTCCGCTCGGCTCGTTCGCGGGCTCGGCCTACGACGAGGTGACGTTCGCCCTCGGCACGGGCGACTGCTTCGTGTTCTGCACGGACGGCGTGTTCGAGGCGATGAACAGCGCGGGCGAGGAGTTCGGGTCGACGCGCCTGCGCGAGGTCGTCGACGGCGCGCGCGCGCTGTCGTCCCGGGAGGTGGTCGATCGGATCTTCGCGGCTGTGGAGGCGTTCCGGGACGGCGAACCGCCGAACGACGACATGACGGCGGTTGCGGTCAGGATAACCGGGTAGAAGGGGCTCAGGGCTCACCCCTCGGCTTCGCTCGGGGTGCCCTGAGCGAGGCCGGGAAGCGACCGAGTCGAAGGGCAGGGCGCAGGACCGAGAGCGGCGTCAGGCGTACAGGGGAAATCGCGCGGAACCGGATGCCCTGCCAGACAATCAGGGTGCGACGAGCCAGCGCCTGCCGGTGTTGTCCTGCACCCTGCCGGTTCCACGCGACTACGACTAACACTTTCAAAGGCCGTGCCGGGTCGCGACCTGCTGAAACCGGCCGCATTTCAGCGGCCATACGGGCCCCATCGTCCTGCCGTCCTGATGCGGTGACGTTCGCCCGACCTCGCGCAGTGACGAGCAGTGCCCACGATTGAACCACTGAGGACACAGAGAAACACGGAGGCTTCCACGCCGAGGGCTCCGACCGGATGCGCCCCGACTTCGTCGGGGCGCTGGCGGCTGCGCGATGCGTAGCGCTCGCGAACCCGGCGCGCCGGGAGCGGGCTCGTGAGCGCCACGTATCGCGCATCGCTCCGGGCCGCTGGCCCGGGCCCGGTCGAAGCCCGACCATCGTCGCAGGCGTGACGATCCGGGCTCTGTGTTCCTCGGTGTGCTCAGTGGTTGAGAGAAGGGGCTACGGCGTCGTCGCTGTTGCATCGGCGACGAGCGAGGCCAGCTGCGCCGCGACGATCGTAACGACGGCCTGGACCGACGGGCTGGACTCGGCGCCGTGGCGGATCTCGGCGGCCAGCGCGCCGGCGTGGCCGGCAACCGTCACAATCGGGACGACGACCGCGCCGTTGCGGTCGCTCCTGCCGGCGACGACCTCCATCCGGCCCTCGCGGAACGCCACCGACACCGCGTTGTCCGACCGTCCGGACAGCGCCTTCATGCGCGACAGCGTATGGTCGCTGTATCCAACGCTCGCGGCCGGCCGAATCACGGTGCCGTCGGGGCCGGCAAGCCAGAGCACGATGCCCGCCGCGTCCAGCAACTCCGCCGCGCGCGCGAGCAGCGCCGGCAGATGGCCGGCGTCCTTCACCCGCGCGAGGTCACTGCAGAGCCGCGCGGCTGCCGCCAGGTCCACCTGCGTCTCGGTGTTCAGGGGAAGCGCGGTTTCGCGCTTCAGGTCGTCGACGATCGCCTCTTCCGATTCGCGCGGCTGCTCAGGGAGCGGTTCTGTCGGCGGCGAGGCGGCAGGACGGCGAATGTCGAGGTCGAAGCCGGAGCGCCCCAGGCCGTTGAGGTCGCCGGCCGAAGGCGCCGTCAGCGGCAACGCCAGGCTGGCGGCCGGGCCCTCGGTGTCGGCCGGCGTCGTTTCCCGGGTCGCCCGTGGCAGCAGGAGCAGCAGCGCCACGATCGTGAGCGCCGCCGCGCCGGCCAGCGCCAGTCCCTCGCGCGGCCGAGCTGCCGCCGCCTCGCGGTCGACCGCGGCCGCCTGCGACGACGCGACGCCGGTCAGGGCACCGGCGGCCGTGGCCAGGTGCCGGGCCGCATCGCCGAACGCGAGCGACGAGGCCGTGAGGGGCTGGTCAGTGGCCAGCAGGTCGCGCATGCGGTCGGAGGTCCGCGTGAAGTCCGCCAGCGCCGCGACGGCGGCCGCCAAATCCTGCGCGGCGTCGACGGTGAGCCGGCCTCGGTCGATCGTCTCGATCGCCCCGGCCGCGTCCTTCGCGAGGGCCTCGACTTTCGGCACCCAGAACGAGGGGTCCTGGCCGTTCGCCACCAGGCCGGTCTGCGCGGCACGGAGTTCGCCGATGGCGGCCTGTGCGCGGGCGACGTCACCCGCGAGGATCGCCGCCTCCGCGCGTCCGGCGGCCAGCGCCCGCTCGGCGCGGTCGACGAAGAACCCGGCGGCGGCCTGCGCCGCCAGGGCAAGAACCACGAGGGCGATCCTCACGACTCGGCTCTTCATGGCGCGCGCTACTCGTGTGTGGGCGCCGGGTCGGGCCCGCGCGGCGGGTTCGATCCCGGCCGGCTCTTGAACAGCGAGTCCCACTTGAGGCGCTCGGACGGGTTCGACGCCTCGAGCGGCGCCCGCACCGCGACCGGGCGCCTGAACGTGACGCGGGCGAGGTCGGCATATCCGGCCTTGCCCCCGGCGGCGGCCGCGACGTCGGCGCGCGCCTGGGCCGCGCTCCCGCAGGTCACGGCCGCTCCCAGCGTCACGGCCACGTTGACCAGGATCTGCCAGTCCGCCATCGCGTCCCCGGGCGGCGCGACCGCCTGGCTCGCCGCCTGGACGATCCCCTTGTCGTTCGTGTAGCAGGCGTCCTTCTCGAGACAAGCGGCGCCGGGCAACACGAAGTCGGCCGCGCGCGCGAGGTCGGTCATCAGAATGCCCTGAACGGCCAGCGTCGTGATCGTCCCGGCGCGCCTGGCTTCGGCCAGCCACGACACGTCGCCCAGCGACCCGGCCGGGCCGGGATCGAGGACGTACACCGCGCGAACGGCGCCGCTCTCGACGGCCTGCCGCAGGCCCGACAGGTCCGCCGCGCCGTCGGCTCCGGCCGGCGTGAGGAACCCCAGGTCCCTGGCGCCCGCGAGATTCGGCGCGTCGATGGCCGGCACCACGAACGTCGTTCCCGCCGGCTGCCTCTTCTCGCTCGCCCGCCAGCCGATGGCGACCTGCCGTTCGCCTCCCTCGCCGTGGAGGCGGTTCGCGATGCGGCGCACGACCGCCAGCTCTTCGAGTGACGCGTGCGCCGAGGTCAGCATTCGCAGGCCCGCACCCGCCGCGCCTTCCGTCGGGCCGATCGTCGCGCGCAGCTTCACCAGCAGGTCGTGCCAGCCGGCCGGCTGCAGCGCCCCCGCGGCATCGCGCACCATCGGCGTGCGGAGCCGGTCGTCCGACTCGACGAAGTGATGGCCGAAGCGGCCGATGTCGCACATCCAGTATTCGTTGACGTCGGGGTTGAACCGCGGCGTCAGGCGGACGAAGCGCGGCCCCTTCGCCCATTGGGGCTTGGCGCGCAGCCAGACCGTGGTGCTGCAGCCCTTCGAGCACAGCGTGCAGATCGTGTCGACCGCGGCCGGGTTGTCCCACGGCCGGGACTTGAACCGGTAGTCCCGCGTGGTGATCGCGCCCACCGGGCAGACGTCCATCAGGTTGCCGCTGAGGAGGGAGTGGACGCCTTCCTCCTGGAACGTCACGATCTGGCTGCCGTTGCCGCGGTCCTGGATGGAAATCTGGGCGTCGCCGTCCACGCGCGTCATGAAGCGCACGCACCGGGTGCAGAGGATGCAGCGGTTGCGGTTCAGCAGCAGCGTGGGCCCGAAATCGACGTCGCCCTTCACCCCCTCGCCGTCGAAGACGCGGCGGGGGAAGTCCATCCGGCTGGCGGCCGGGCCGAACTCGTAGGAGAAGTCCTGCAGCGGGCACTCGCCGCCCTTGTCGCAGACGGGGCAGTCGAGTGGATGGTTGAGCAGAAGGAACTCGAACACGGACGCGCGGGCCTGCACGACTTCCGGCGACCGCGTGTCCACCACCATTCCGTCGGCACAGATGGTCGAGCACGCGGTCTGCAGCTTCGGCATCTTCTCGATGCGGACGATGCAGACGCGGCACGAGCCCTCGATGCCGAGCGCGGGGTGGTAGCAGTAGTACGGGACGTCAATGCCGGCGTCGAGGGCCGCCTGGAGGACGGTCCTGCCCTTCTCGACGGTCAGCGTCTGCCCGTCTATCGTCAGCGTCACGGTGACCATGGTGGAGCGATGATATCACCGGAACACGCCGACCGTTGCCAGGTCGCGGTTGGCGTCGATCCGCCGCGGGCGGTCCTTCACCGGCACCCGCGCCTCGACCACCCGGTCCGTCACCTTGACCACGGTGCTCGTCGTCGTGTTGTCGGCGTACTCGAAGGTCACGGTCACGGCGAAATCGAAGATCTCGCCCGTCTGTTCGAAGCGGAGCACCGCCTCGCTGCCGCCGTCGCGCGGCTCGATCCGCGAGGTGAAGGTGACCTGCGGCACGGCGTCGCCGTAGATCCACCGCTCGAAGAAGCGCCCGAGATCGGCGCCCGACTCGGCCTCGACGGCGCGGCGGAAATCGTCGGTGCCCGCCTTCGCGAACCGCCACGTGTTGTAGTAGCGGCGCAGCCCCGCGACGAACGCCTCGTCGCCGACGAGCCGGCGCAGCATGTGGAGCACCATGGCGCCCTTGTTGTAGACCACCGCGCGGAACAGCCGGCCGTCGCCCTTGAAGTGGCCGATCCGGTACCCGAGATACACCGCGCCCTGGCCCGATTCCTGCACGGACCACTGCTGCATGCTCCGGATGATGGCGTTGAACACGCCCCTCCCGAGCGAGCGTTCGGCCCAGAGCGCCGCGAAGTACTGCGCGAACCCTTCGCTCAGCCAGTGCTCGTGGTAGCTCTTCCACCCGACCGCCTGGCCCCACCACTGGTGGGCGAGCTCGTGCGCGACGAAGAAGTCCGGGAAGTTGGGGAGCGCGGCCGGGTCATCCCTCCAGCGCAGCTTCGATCCGGGCACGGGCGTGGCGACGATCGACAGGTACGGCGGGCCGTGCCCGCCCGGCAGCCGCCGCTCGATCACCGCGCCGGTCAACGCCGAGTACGGGAAGTCCCCGACCAGCGACGTGTAGAAGCGAACGATGCCGGCCATCGTTCGCTGCATGTCCCTGCCGCGGGCGCGCTGCCTGGGGCTGGCCTGGACCCGCAACTCCACCTCGTCGTAGTAGACGCCGGGGCGCCGCGATTCGAGAATCGCCTCGTCGAGGTGCTTCAGCGAGATCGTCTCGACGCGCGGCTCGGTGAATCGCCCGACGAGAAACGCGAGGTAGCGGACAGGCTGCCTGGCCACGAACGTGAACTCGCGCAGGCGCGGGCCTCGCGGCGCGGGGCCCGGTGGCGGGGCCACCGACTCGAATTCGCCGCTCGCCACGACGCTCCACGGCTCGGGGACGATCACGCCGATCCGCGCCGGCGCATACCCGAGCGTCAGCGCCTGCGGGTACCAGTAGCTGCGGTTGCTGAACAGGTAGCTCTCTTCGAGCGGGATCTCCTCATCCTCGGGCAGCTGATCCTGGAATTGCGGCGCGGACACCGCGACGGCCTCGCGGTCGATTTCCTGTGACGCCATCGGACCCGAGTAGGTGATGATCAACTCGAGCCGGTATCCCTTGATGACCGTCGCCGGCAGGTTGATGACGATGGAGTGCTGGTTGCGGATGCGCACCGACAAGAGGCGGCCGAGCTCGGGCGAGACGATCGAGGCCACGTTGAGCGAGTCGGCCAGCCGAACCTTCAACGTGCTGGCCGATGGCGCGGTGGTTTCGATCGCCAGCCGCGCCCGTCCGTCCAGGTGGCGCCGGCTCGGGTTGTAGATGACGCTGACGTCGTACGACCGGACCAGGTAGTCGGCCCCCTCCTCCTCGTAGTAGGAGCGGGAGAAGCGCGCCAGGTGGTCCTGGGACGAGTACACCGACAGGTAGCGCCGCAGCCGGCGGTCGAACACCGAGATGTTCTCGACTTCCTCGCTCGACATGGTGTAGGTGAGCGTGTCGAGCCGGCGTGTCCGAATCTCCGCCAGGATGTCTCCGGGCCGCGGCAGCAGCGACCACGGATTGGCGCTCAGATCGCCGAGGTCGAGGCCGAACGACTTGACCGATTCCTGGCGGAACAGGTCCTCGCCCCGCTTCAGATCGCGCGGATCGACCGGCCGCTCGATCATCTCCCGCGCGCTCACGCGCGCGCTCGCCGTGGACGGGTGGACCCTTACGAACAGCCCATCGAACGGGACCTGGAGCACCTCGTTGCCCGTGACGACGCGAAGCTGCGAGCGCTCGGTCCCGGGGGCCGGAGAGAACGTCATCTCGCCACGGCCGAGAATGACGAAGGCGGTCGGCCCGGCCTCGGCTTCGGCCATGAACACCGACGCCTCTGGCACGGAGAGCCTCAGGTCCTCCGACGACACGACCAGGTCGCGCGCCACGAACTGCCGCCGCGTGTTGAGGACCAGCCGATAGAGGCCCTGCAGCGTCGTCAGGATCTCCTGCGACAGGATGCCCCAGTCGCCGGGGTCGCTGCCGCGCCGCCGGACGTCGAGGCGCCAGGTGGTGAGGTCGGCGCGCTGGCCCGACTCGCGGAGCACCTCGACGAGCAGACGGTACCCGTCGCCGGGAAGCGTTCCGGCGAGGCCCACACGGTCACGTTCGCGGATGACGACGCGCGTCAGGCCGGGGGTGGCGATCGTTTTCAGGAACGAGGCTGTAGCCGACCGGTCCGCGAGGGTCGAGAGCAGGCCGAGGTACTGCTCCGGCGATCCGGCGAGCACCGCCGCTTCGACCCGGCCGAGCAGGGCGGCGACCGGATCCGCGGTCGGGGCGGACTGGCCAGCGGGCTCGCCCGCCAGGCATACAAGCGCCGCGACGACCAGCGTCAGCCGGCGCATAGCGGGACGGAGCCGCATCACGAGAACATGACGAGAGCACGCCTGATCCGGTTCCGGAGACGGGCTGCCGGCCATGTGAGCAGTGTATGCTACGATCCGTGATCCTTGGCATCGGATTCGACCTGGTGGACGTGGCCCGGTTCTCGCTGGTCGCCGCCAGGCACGATCCCGGCTTCATCGACAGCCTCTTTCCGGCCGCCGAGGCGGCGTGGTGCGCCGCCAGGCGCCGCCGCGACGAACACCTGGCGGCCAGGTTCGCGGCGCGCGAGGCGCTCCTGAAGGCGCTCGGGACCGGCCTGGTCGGCCTGATGTCGTGGCGTGACATCGAAGTCGTGCCCGGCGAGGTGCCCGGCACGGCCTCGCTGGCCCTGCGCGGAGCGGTCGGAGCGGAGGCCGAACGGCAGGGGGTTCGGCGGATTCACCTGGCGATGGCGACGACACGGGCGCTCGCCGCCGCCAGCGTCATTCTCGAGGGGTAGGGTTTGATGTAGGGCGGGGCTTCAGCCCCGCCGGACAGGGAAAGGACTCATATATGGCATATCCGTCCGTCGTGCAGGAGGCCTATCAGGCCGAGTTGAGCTCGATCCGCGAGAGGGGCATCTTCAAACAGGAGCGGTTCATCCACTCCCCGCAGGCCGCCGGCATCTCGGTGGAGTTCCCGGCAGGGCAGGCGCCCAAGCGCGTCGTCAACCTGTGCTCGAACAACTACCTCGGCCTGTCGTCGCACCCGGAAGTGGTGGCGGCGGCGCACCGCGGACTCGACGAGCGCGGCTACGGGATGTCGAGCGTCCGGTTCATCTGCGGCACGCAGGACCTGCACCGCGAGCTCGAACACAAGCTGACGGAGTTCCTCGGCACCGAGGACACGATTCTCTTCCCGAGCTGCATGGACGCCAACGGCGGCGTCTTCGAGGCCGTGCTGAACGACCAGGACGTCATGATCGCCGACCGCCTGGTCCACGCCAGCATCGTCGACGGCATGCGCCTGTGCAAGGCGATGCAGGACACCTACAAGCACGCCGACATGAAGCACCTGGAGCAGAAGCTCCAGGAGCATCAGGACAAACGTGTCCGGCTGATCGTCACCGACGGCGTCTTCAGCATGGACGGCGACCTCGCCCCGCTCGACGAGATGGTGGCGCTGGCCGAGAAGTACGGCGCGATGGTGTTCCTCGATGACAGCCACGCCAGCGGCTTCATGGGAAAGACCGGGCGCGGCACGCACGAGCACTTCAACGTGCTCGGCAAAATCGACATCATCACCACGACGCTCGGCAAGGGGCTCGGCGGGGCCAGCGGCGGCTGCGTGTCGGGCCGCAAGGAAATCGTCGAGCTGTGCCGGCAGAAGGCGCGCCCGTACCTGTTCAGCAACGCCGTGCCGCCGCCCATCGCGGCCGGCGCGCTCAAGGTGCTCGAGATCCTGGGCCGGAGCACCGAGCGGCGCGACCGCCTCGAGGCGAACCAGAAGTTCTGGCGCCAGGCCGTGCCGGAGGCGGGCTTCGTCATCAAGGACGGCGACAGCCCGATCGTCCCGATCATGCTGTTCAACGCGAAGCTGAGCCAGGACATCGCGCGCGACCTGTTCTACGAGGGCGTCTACGTCATCGGGTTCTTCTTCCCCGTCGTCGCGGCGGGCCAGGCCCGCATCCGGACCCAGATGTCAGCGGACCACGACATCCCGATGCTGAAGACCGCGCTCGAGGCGTTCAAGAAGGTCGGCGACAAGTACGGCATCCTGGGGCTGGACAAGAAGGGCATCATCGAGAAATACGGGGTGTAGTCGGGGCTGACGATGTCAGTCGGGGCTGACGATACGGTCATGTCGGCACGTGAGCCGTGAACGTCAATCGGCCGTGAGACGCCAGTCCCCAGCCGTAGGCCGTGAGCCGTGAGCCGAAGCCGTGCCGTAGCCGTAAGCCGTGAGCCGCGAGCCGTGTGAGAGGGCAGTCATGGCCAAGATTGCGATGAAGACCCCGATCGTGGAGATGGACGGCGACGAGATGACGCGCGTCCTCTGGGTGTGGGTGAAGGACAAGCTGATCAGGCCCTACGTCGATCTCGAGGTCGAGTACTACGACCTCGGCCTCGAGCACCGCGACGAGACCGACGACGCGGTGACGATCGAGGCGGCCGAGGCGAACAAGCGCCTCGGCGTCGCCGTGAAGTGCGCGACGATCACGCCGAACGAGGAGCGGGTGAAGGAGTACGCCGCTCAAGAAGCAGTGGAAGAGCCCGAACGGCACCATCCGCGCGGCGCTCGACGGCACGGTCTTCCGCAAGCCGATTCTCGCCTCCAACATCACGCCGAGCGTGATCAGCTGGAAGAAGCCGATCATCGTCGGCCGCCACGCGTACGGCGACGTGTACAAGAACGCGGAGATCGCCGTGCCCGGCCCCGGCAAGGGGGAGCTGGTGTTCACCGGCGCCGACGGCCGTGAGCAGCGGGTCCTCATCCAGGAGTTCACGGGGCCCGGCATCCTGCAGGGGATCCACAACACCGAGCGGTCGATCCGGAGCTTCGCGAAGTCGTGCTTCACCTACGCGCTCGCCGAGAAGGTGGACATGTGGTTCGCCACTAAGGACACGATCTCGAAGATCTACGATCAGACGTTCAAACTGCTGTTCGAGGACGAGTTCAAGGTGTACGCCGGCCGGTTCGAGGCTGCCGGCATCGAGTACTTCTACACGCTCATCGACGACGTCGTCGCCCGGATCGTGAAGGGCGAGGGCGGCATGCTGTGGGCGTGCAAGAACTACGACGGCGACGTCATGTCGGACATGGTCGCGTCGGCGTTCGGCAGCCTGGCGATGATGACGTCGGTGCTCGTATCACCCGACGGCGTCTTCGAGTACGAGGCTGCGCACGGGACGGTGCAGAAGCACTACTACAAGCACCTGAAGGGCGAGAAGACGTCGAGCAACTCGATGGCGCTGATCTTCGCCTGGACGGGGGCGCTGAGGAAGCGGGGGGAACTGGACGGCCTGCCCGACCTGGTCGCGTTCGCCGACCGGCTGGAAGCGGCCTCGCTGAAGACGATTACCGACGGCGTGATGACCGGCGACCTCGCGCGGCTCGCCTCGCCGCCAGCCAGACAGGTGGTCGGCAGCGAGGAGTTCCTCGATGCGATCGCCGCGCGCCTGCGCGACCAGGCTTGAGGAGAGAGGGGCGAGGAACGAGGGGCGAGCCGAAGGCGCCTGTCCTTCCTCGGCCCTCAATCCTCGTCCCTGAATCCTGGCTCCTGTCCCAGCCCTACCAGTTCCTCCCGTAGATCTCCCGAATCTCGTCCGCGCCAATACGTTCGTCCACGCTGCGGGCGCGGGCTTTGTCGAGCCAGCGCGAGTTGGGCCGGCGACGGGCTACGCGGTGGATGTTCAGCAGGTGGTCGGTCGAGATGTTGTCGGTGCTGACGTTGCCCGCGTCGGTGCCGCACGCCAGCGTCAGCGACGGCCTGAGGGTGTTGAACGTCCCGCCGATCGCCCCCTGGCTGGTCGGCGTGTTCACCAGAATCCGCCCGGCGTTCATCCGCGCGAAGTCCTCGACCACCCGCTCGTCGTTGGCGTAGACGGCCACCGTGTGACCGACGCCGCCCCACCGGTTGAGCGCCTCGCAGGTGTCGAAGGCCTGCGCGTAGTCGGCCACGCGGTAGTACGCGAGAACGGGAGCGAGGATCTCGTAGGACAGCGGGTGGGCGGGACCGACGCCGTCGGGTTCGCCGACGAGGAGCTTCGTGTGCTCGGGCACGCGGAAGCCGGCACGCGCAGCCACCACGTGCGCGGCCTGGCCCACGACCTCGGCCCGCATGCGCCGGCGCTCGACGTCGACGCACGCCGCGCCGAGCGCGCGCACCTGATCGGGTGTGCAGAACACCGCGCCCGCGTGCTCGAGGAGCGGACGCAGCAGGCGGTCGACGTCGGGCTCGACGACAATGGCCTGTTCGCTGCCGCAGATCGTGCTGTTGTCGAACGTCTTCGAGAAGACGATGGAGTGGGCGGCCAGCGGGATGTCGGCCGAGTGGTGCACGTAGACGGGCACGTTGCCGGGGCCGACGCCGAGCGTCGGCGTGCCCGATTGCTGCGCCGTCTGTACGATTGAACTGGTGCCGGTGGCGAGGATGAGCGCCAGGTCGCGGTGCTTCATCAGCCGCTCGACGTACTCGCCCTGCGAGCGCGCGATGCACTGGATCGCGTCCGCGGGCGCGCCGGCGCCCTCGGCCGCCTCGGCGAGAATCCTCGACGTCTCACGGATCGACTTCCGCGCGCCCCGGTGCGGGCTGAAGATGACCGGGTTGCGCGTCTTCATGCAGATCAACGTTTTGAAGATCGTCGTCGACGTCGGGTTGGTCACCGGAATGGTCGCCAGCACCGGCCCGCGCGGCTGCGCGACCTCGCTGATCCCCGTGGCCGGATCGTGGGCGATGACGCCGACGGTCTTTCTGGCGCGGATGTCCTCGTAGACCAGCAGGCTCGCGTAAGAGTTCTTGATGATCTTGTCGGTGAGCACCCCCATGCCCGTCTCCTCGACGGCGAGTCGGGCCAGCTCGACGCGGGCGCTCCAGGAGGCCCGGTAGACGGCGTCGACGATCCGGTCCACCTGGGCCTGGTCGAATTGCCGGAACAGTTCGGCGGCTCTGGCCGCCCTGCCGAGCAGGTCGTTGACGTAGCGATCGATGGGATCCATGGGTCACCGGCATCCGCGTCAGGCGGGCTGGGAGAGGGGAGGCCGCCATTCGGAGTCGACGGCCGCAATCAGGCCGCGTCGCAGGGATCTGTCCGAGCAAACCCTTTGCCGGGTTTGCGAGCGGCAGACCCGAGACGAGGCGTTCAACGTGGCGACTCCGATTCGCGGACTCCCATATAGAATGGGGCAGCTTCATTCTACCCGGTCTGACGCCAGACGACGACCGGCCGGAGCGGGCGGGTACCCGCCGAAGCCCGCCTTCGCGCCTTGCGCTACGGGCGGGCGAAGGCGGAGCCAGGAGGGGCGCGTGATGCGGGCGAGCGGGACCGGGGCGATGGAGCAGATCCAGGCGAAGTACCCGGAGAAGTTCGTGCCCGAGCACGACGTGTTCGGCCACATCCGGCGGGGCGACCGGATCTTCCTGGGCACCGCGTGCGGCGAGCCCCAGCACCTGGTGCAGGCGCTCACCGACTACGTGAAGGCCCACCCGAAGGCGTTCTTCGACGCCGAGATCATCCAGGTCTGGACGCTCGGCGTGGCGCCCTACACCGACGAGCGGCTCAAGTCGAACTTCCGGCTGAACGCGTTCTTCATCGGCAACAACACCCGCGGCGCCATCAACGCGGGCCTTGCCGACTACACCCCGATCTTCCTGTCGCAGGTGCCCGATCTCTTCAACCGGCGGGTCATCTCGATCGACGTCGCCCTGATTCAGACGTCCCTCCCCGACCGCCACGGGTTCCTCAGCCTCGGCGTGTCGGTGGACATCGTCAAGGCCGCCGTCGGGAGCGCGAGAATCGTCGTCGCCCAGGTGAACCCGCAGATGCCGCGCGTGCAGGGCGACGGGTTCCTGCACATCAGCGACGTGGACTACGTCATCCCGTTCGACGAACCGCTGCTCGAGTACAGCCCGAACGTACCCGACGAGATTGCCACCCGCATCGGCCGCTATGTCGCCCGCATCGTGGAGGACGGCGACACCATCCAGGTCGGCTACGGGAGCGTGCCGAACGCCATCATGTCGGCCCTCGGCCGGAAGAAGCATCTGGGCGTGCACACGGAGCTGCTCACCGACGGCCTCGTCGACCTGATCAGGCGGGGCGTCATCGACAACTCGCGGAAGACCCTGAACCGCGGCAAGACGATCACCTCGTTCTGCATGGGGAGCCGCGACACCTACGAGTTCATCGACGGGAACCCGACGATCGAATTCAAGACGATCGACTACACCAACAGCCCGGTCGTCATCGCCCAGCACGAGCGGATGTGCGCCATCAACAGCGTGCTGCAGATCGACCTGACGGGGCAGGCCACCGCCGAGTCGATCGGCCACTCGTTCTACAGCGGCATCGGCGGCCAGGCGGACTTCATGCGGGGCGCGGTCCTCGCGAGGGGCGGCAAGTCGATCCTGGTCATCCAGTCGACCGCGCAGGACGGCGCCGTCTCCCGCATCGTCCCGTTCCTGCCCGAGGGCGCCGGCGCGACGCTCAACCGCGGCGACGTGCACTACGTCGTCACCGAGTACGGCATCGCCCACATCCACGGCAAGAACGTCCGCGAACGGGCGATGGACCTGATCGGCATCGCCCATCCCGCCTTCCGCCACCACCTGGTCGAGGAGGCCCGCCGCCTGAACCTGATCTACGGCGACCAGGAGTTCGTGCCGGGCGAGCGCGGCGAGTACCCCGAGCACCACGAGACGCGCAAGTCGACCAAGACGGGTCTGCCGCTGCTGCTGCGGCCGGTGAAGATCAGCGACGAGCCGCTGCTGAAGGACTTCTTCTACTCGCTCTCCGACCAGAGCATGTATCGCCGCTTCATGACGCCGCGGCGCGACATGCCGCACGAGCGGCTGCAGGAGTTCGTCGTCATCGACTACACCAGGGAGATGGTGATCCTGGCGTGCCTCGACGAAGGCGCGCGCTCGCCGGTGACAGGGCTGGCCGAGTACTACATCGAAGAGGACGGCCTGACGGCCAACGTGGCGTTCGCCGTCAGCGACCGGTACC
Source organism: uncultured Acidobacteriota bacterium (assembly GCA_963698725.1). GTDB lineage: Bacteria > Acidobacteriota > Vicinamibacteria > Vicinamibacterales > Fen-181 > FEN-299. The sequence goes on along the minus strand of CAVORY010000013.1, from coordinate 200,011 downwards.
AGAACAAGGGCGTCGGCACGGAGCTGCTGGCCCACCTCACCCAGATCGCCCGCAAACAGGGGCTCCACGGCTTCACGGCCGAGGTCCTGCGCGAGAACGAGGCGATGCTCCGCGTGTTCGAGAAGATGCGGTTCCCCATCGAAACCGCCACGGCAGGGGACGTGTACAGGCTGAAAATTTCGCTCAAGTAGGGACCGGCGGTCAGCTGTCAGCGGACCACGGTCGAAGGACGGGAACCGGGAAGGCCGGCAGCGGACATCCGCTGCCAGCGACTCATTGCCCCGGTGGCCGATCGTGATCCGCTGCCCGCTGCCTACTTCTTCGCCACGTGCCTGTTCACCAGCGCGATGATGCTGGTGACGGTGTTGAACGCCTCCGGCGACGCTTCCTCGTCCGGGATCGCGATCGCGTACTTCTTCTCCAGGAACCGCTTCAGACTGACCATGCTGAAGCTGTCCACGATGCCGCTCGAGATGAGCGGCGTGTTCTCGTCGAGGGCGATCTCGTCGACCTCGTCCTCGTCGATGTACTCGTTCTTGATGTATTCCAGGATCATTTCCTTCATGCCGCCCTCCAGGAACCGCCGTCCCGACCCTTCATCCTGAGCCCCGACTGATGTTCGTCAGCCCCGACTGACGTTCGTCAGTCCCGACCGACGTTCGTCAGTCCCGACCCTTCTGCGTCAGTTCCGACTAATTGTCGTCCATCGTGCTGATGTCGCCCGTCGGCAGGCCCATCTCCTGCGCGCGCAGCACGCGGCGCAGAATCTTGCCGCTGCGCGTCTTCGGCACCTTGTCGACGAACGCGATCTCCTGCGGCATCGCCAGCGGGGACAGCCGCTTGCGCACGTGGTTCATGATGCTCAGCTCGAGGTCGCCGCTGGCCGTGTAGCCGGGCCGGAGCGCCACGAAGACCTTCACGACCTCCATGTTCACCGGGTCGGGCTTGCCGATGGCGGCCGACTCGGCCACCGCCTCGTGCTCGAGCAGCGCGCTCTCGATCTCGAAAGGACCCACCAGGTGCCCGCCCGTGTTGATCACGTCGTCGTCGCGCCCGCAGAACCAGAAGTAGCCGTCGTTGTCGAGACTCGCCTGGTCGCCGCAGATGTACCACCCGTTCAGGAACTTGCTGTAGTAGGTCGCCGAGTTGTTCCAGTAGGCGCGCATCATGCTCGGCCACGGTGGACGGATCGCGATGAGGCCGACGCGTCCGGCTTCCGTGATCGGTTCCCCCGTCCGCGGGTCGACAACGGCAGCCTCGAGCGCCGGGAACGGGCGTCCCATGCTGCCCGGCTTGACCGGCATGCCGGGGAGGTTCGTGACCATGATCGACCCGGTCTCGGTCTGCCAGAACGTGTCGTGATAGTCGAGGCCGAACGCCTCGCGGCCCCACCGCACCGCCTCCGGGTTGAGCGGCTCCCCGACGCTGCACATGTGCCGCAGCGACGAGTGATCGTGGCGCTTCACCGGGTCGAGGCCGTCCTTCATGAGCATGCGGATCGCGGTCGGCGCCGTGTACCAGACGGTCACGCGGTGCTTCTCGATCGTCTCGTACCAGCGATCGCTCGAGAACCCGGCGTCCACCACGACCTGCGTCACGCCCATCGCCCACGGCCCGATGATGCCGTAGCTCGTGCCGGTCACCCAGCCGGGGTCGGCCGTGCACCAGTAGATGTCGTCGTCCTTCAGATCCAGCACGACCTTCGTCGTCAGGTACTGCGCGAAGATGCTGCCGTGGACGTGCATGGCGCCCTTCGGCTTTCCGGTCGTGCCGCTGGTGTAGTGCAGCACGCTCGGCGTCTCGGAGTGCGCTCTGAACACTGGGAACGCGTCGAGCCTGTTGTCCATCATCGAAAACGCCACTTCGCCCTCGCGCAGTGGCCGGCCGTCCTCCTCGTGGTCGATGACGATGACGTACTTCAGCGACGGGACGCGCTCGCGCACGCGGCGGACCTTGCCGAGGTGCTTCCGCTGCGTGATGATGGCCACCGCCGAGCTGTCTTCCATCCGGGAATGCAGCGCGTCCTCTCCGAACGCCGAGAACAGCGGCTCGACGACGGCGCCGAGCTTGAGGATGCCCAGGAAGCCGATGTAGAGCTCCGGGACCCGCTCGAGGAACAGGCAGATGCGATCGAGGTTCCTGAGGCCGAGGCCCCGCAGGAATCCGGCCCACCCGTTGGTGAGCAGCTGAAGATCGCGATAGGTGAAACGCCGCAGATCGCCGTCGTGGTTCTCGTGGATGAACGCCAGCTTGTCGCCCCGGCCCGCCTCGACGTGCCGGTCGATGCAGATCTCGGCGATGTTGATTGACGCGCCCTCGGCGTACCCGAGTTCCCGCTTCGCCACGTCCCAGGTGACCTGTTCTCTCAGCTTCTGATAATCGACCGAGCCAGCCTGCCCAGACTCCATGAGTGCCTCCAAGATCTCGCCGGAATGATGGGGCCGCCGTGTCCAACGCGCCGGCAGCACCGGAGGGGCAGTCTAACACACGACAGGCTCAGGGCTCAGGGCTCAGGGCCCAGGGCTCGGGCCCAGGGCTTTGGGCTCATGGCCGCGCCTTGAGCCTTGAGCCCTGAGCCTTGAGCCCGGGGCCCCGTCGGTTATACTCGCCGAATGGCCACCGATCCGCTGCACTATCTCGGCGTCGAACTGCAGACGCTGCGCGAACAGGGCGCCGCGCTCGACATCCGCGTTCTGGACGGAGCCCAGGGCGCCACCGCCGCCTTCGACGGCCGCAGCGTCGTCAACCTCTCGTCCAACAACTACCTGGGCCTGACGACGCACCCGAAGCTGAAGCAGCGCGCGCTCGAAGCCGTCGAGCGCTACGGCGTCGGAACCGGGTCGGTCCGCCCCATCGCGGGGACGATGGACCTGCACGAGGAGCTGGAGCGGCGGCTGGCCGAGTTCAAGCAGACCGAGGCCGTGGTCGTCTTCCAGAGCGGGTTCACGGCCAACGCGGGCACCGTGTCGTCGGTCCTCACGCGCGACGACGTCGTAGTGTCGGACGAGCTGAACCACGCAAGCATCATCGACGGCTGCCGGCTGAGCCGGGCCGCCATCAAGGTGTTCCCGCACAAGGACGTCGGCGCCGCGCGGAAGATCCTCCGGGAGCTGCCGGCGGCGCAGCGGAAGCTCCTCATCACCGACGGTGTCTTCAGCATGGACGGCGATCTCGGCCCCGTGGCGGCGCTCTGCGAAGTGGCGGAGGAGTCGGGCGCGATCATGATGGTGGACGACGCCCACGCCAGCGGCGTGTTCGGCCGGAACGGGCGCGGGACGGTGGATCATTTCGGGATGCACGGGCGCGTGCACATCCAGGTCGGGACGCTCTCGAAGGCGCTCGGCACGCTGGGCGGCTATGTGGCGGGCAGCCGGACGCTCATCGACTATCTGCGCCAGCGCGCGCGGCCGTTCATCTTCTCGACCTCGCACCCGCCGGCCGTCACGGCCGCGTCGATCGCCGCCGTCGAGGTGCTGCTCGAGGAGCCGGAAATCATCGAGCGGCTGTGGGAGAACACCCGCTTCTTCAAGGCGGGGCTTCACGCGATCGGCTTCAACACCGGCGCCAGCGAAGGTCCGATCACGCCGGTCATCGTCGGCGAATCGGCCACCGCCCTGCAGTTCTCGGCGCGACTGTTCGACGAGGGTGTGTTCGCGCAGAGCATGGGGTTCCCGATCGTGCCTCGCGGCAAGGCCAGGCTCCGCACGATCGTGACCGCCGCGCACACCAGGGACGAGTTGCGGTTCGCCCTCGATACCCTGAAGCGGGTCGGGATCGAACTTGGCGTCGTGTAAGATCTTCACGCCTCGCGGCGGCCGATCTGCGGGCCGGGTGGGCTCCCACCGACAGTTTTGAAAGTGGCGCGCAAGACCGGTCGGGCAAGCGGTCCCGGTCGCGGCCGAAACCGGCCAAAATGAGTCCAAATTAGCTCGACAACGGCCAAATCAGGCCCTTTCAGGCCAGATCCTGGTGGTCGCGGCCGACGCCCTCTCCCGACTGGCTTGGCACAATCTGTGCAAGCTGGGTCCCATATCCACACACGCCCCGGGTCGCCCCGCGTCGGTCGCGACCGACGTCAACCCGGCCTCGTTTCGGAGGGACAGAGAGTGGCCATTTCCGTCGTTCGACAGCCGCGCCCGAAAGCTCGTGTCACCGACACGCCGGACGAGGTGCTTCGATTCAGGGTCTGCGAGCGCCACATCCATTGGGCGATCGCCATCCCCTTCAAGATCTGCTACCTGACCGCGTTGATTCTCGTTCTCGTTTACAACCCGTCTCCCGGGCGGCCGTTCCGAGACATCTTCGCGTGGATTCACCGGCTGTCGGGTATCTGCCTCGCGACGCTGCCGCCGCTGGTGCTGTTCATCCATCGGCGCGAGTTCGGCCTGCACCTCCGCAACGTCCGGGAGGCGTGGTCGTGGACGTTCGACGACGTGAAGTGGCTGCTGCTGATGGGACCGGCAACCGTCTCGAAGCGCGTGACCCTGCCGCACCAGGGGAAGTTCAATGCGGCCGAGAAGATCAACTTCCTCGTGGTGATGTCCACCTACCCGCTCTACATCGCCACCGGCCTGGCGATCTGGTTCCTGCGGCCGGCCTACCTGTCGTGGATGATTCACTTCAGCATGGCCGTGGCGGCCACGCCGCTCGTGCTCGGCCACATCTTCATGGCAACGGTGAATCCCGACACCAGGGTCGGGCTGAAGGGGATGATCTCAGGGTGGGTCAACCGTGAGTGGGCGCGGCACCACTACCGCCATTGGTACGACGAGCATTTCGAGCACCTCGAGCAGCCCGTGCTGGCGGTTGGCCCGGCGGAGGTGGCGCCTCCGGCGCTGCCGGCCGGCGCCGCGCAGCTCGTGCCGGCCACGCAACCAGCCGCCGCGCTCCGGATCGCGCCAGCCCTCGAGGCGTCAGCCGCCCGCGCCGGGGCGCGGCCGCCGGCGCCGATCCTGGCGCAGCCGGCGGGCCACGCCCGGCCGGTTCCCGAGCGCCTTCCCGCTCCGGCGAGTGTCGCCACGGGAGGATTCCGAGCCGCCAGGCCCGCGACGATCTTGTGGCGGCGGGATACGGGCGCGGCCGACCCGTCCTTTGCGGCCTGACAGGGTGTCGAGCCGGCGTGACGGTCCATCGTTCGCGCACGTCCGGCTGCCCGCGCCGGCGGCGCCGGAGCCTGCCCGACGCGGGTCCGTCACGACCTCGCTGATCGGTCTGGTTCTCCTCGTGCTCGCCGCGAGGCCGGCCGCGGCCTCGCCCCAGTTGCAGGTGTCCCCTGGGCCGCTCGCCAGCGCCCACGGGAAGCTCGAGGGGGTTGCCAACTGCCAGAAGTGCCACGCGGTAGCGCGTGAAGCCTCGACCGAGCGGTGTCTTGCCTGTCATCGGCCGATTGCCGACCGGATCGCGGCGAAGAAGGGGATCCACCGCGCCGTCGCCGGCGACTGCGGCGGCTGCCACATCGAGCACAAGGGCGTTGACGCGGATCTGCGCCGACTGGATCGACAGACATTCGATCACGCCGCGGAAACCGGGTTCGCACTCGACGGCCTGCACGCGAAGCTGACCGCCAATTGCGCCTCGTGCCACAAGACGCGCAGCTTCCTCGCGGCCCGCCCGGCCTGCGATTCGTGCCACGCCGACGTCCACAAAAACAAGCTCGGTCGCGACTGCGCGAAATGCCACCGGACGACCGTCGCGTTCAAGCAGTCGCGCACGCTGGTCGACCACGCGACCGCACGGTTCCCGCTCACGGGTGCGCATCGAGATGTCGCGTGCGAGAAGTGCCACGCCGACCGCGTCTTCCGCGGCCTCGAGTTCGGTGACTGCACGCCGTGCCACAAGGTCTCCCACCGCCGCACGATGGGCCGGACCTGTTCCTCCTGCCACGTCACGGAGCGGTGGGCGGCGGCGGCGCGCGGCTTCGACCACACGAAGGCCGGCTACACGCTGGCCGGCGCGCACGCCGACGTGGCGTGCGCGAAGTGCCACGCGGCTGGCGTCCGCACCCCCCTCGCACACGATCGATGCGCTACCTGCCACTCGAACCCGCATCGCGAAAGCGTCCGCGAGGATTGCGGCACGTGCCACACCGAATCAGGTTTCCGGAAGGCGAGGTTCGACCACGCGGCGCGCACGGGGTTCGCGCTCATCGACCGCCACGACGGGCTCGAGTGCCGCAAGTGCCACGCGTCGCTCTCGGCGCCCGACGTGCCGCGGGCGCTCAAGGTGCTCGACTTCCGCGGCGCCAGCCGCGACTGCGGCTCGTGCCATAAGGACACGCACAAGGGGGAACTCGGCCGCCACTGCGAATCGTGCCATCGCGCGACGACGTTCAAGATGGAGGGGTTCACGCACCCGCGCGATCCCGACTTCTTCGCAGGCTCGCATCAGGGACTCACCTGCGCGAAGTGCCACGTCCGTCCGTCCGACCGGAGGATCCCGAGGTCCGGGCCAGAACCGGCGCCCGGGCGCGCAACCCCCCCGCCAACGGCCTGCGCCAGCTGCCACGCGGACGTCCACCTCGGGCAGGTCGGCGCGGGGTGCGACCGATGCCACGCCGTCGACGCGCCCAGGTTCAAGGCCTCCCGCTTCTCGCACGACACGGCCGCATTCCGGCTCGCCGGCAAGCACACGGCGACGCCCTGCGCGAAATGTCATCCCGCTCAAACGACGGCATTCCCCGCGGGAACCGGCACCGCTACGCGGCTGCGGCCCGTTTCGTCCGAGTGCCGGACGTGTCACGAGGACGTGCACCTGGGCCAGGTGGACGGAACGTGCGCGCGGTGCCACACCGCGGACACGTTCAAGGTGGCGCGCTTCGACCACGTCGGTCTGGATTATCTGTTCGGCGTGGCGACGCACGCGCGGATCCCGTGCCGGAGCTGCCACAAGACGGAGACCGACTGGTTCCCGACGGGCTGGGGCACGGCGATGCGGCTGAAGGTGGGCAAGACGTGTCTCGCCTGCCACCCGTGAGGCCGGAGAGGTCTAGCGCCCGGAACCGGCGATCCGCTCGAACTGCTGCACCCGTCTGTTCACCTGCTCGGCGACGACGATTCGCCGCCGGAGCCGGTCCACGGCAATTCCGGCCGGGAGCTGCATCTGACCGGGGCGCGCCCCGGGTTCGCCAACCCACATCAGGGTTTCGCCCTCCGCCGTGAACATCTGGAAGTTGTTGTAGTCGGAATCGACGACGTAAACGACGTTGTCGGCATCCACCGCGATCCCCTTCGGCCGCCTGAACTGCCCGGGGCGAACGCCGAGCGAGCCGAAGCTCGAGACGAAGTCGAGGTCGGCGCTGAGCACCTGGACGCGATAGTTCATGGTATCGGACACGTAGACCCGGCCGTCGGGGCCGACGGCGACAGCGGTCGGGAAGTTGAACTCGCCAGGCCCGGCGCCGCGTTTCCCGGCGGTCCGCAGCAGGCGGCCCGTGGCCAGCTCGTACACGAGCAGCACGTGGCGCCTGGCATCGACGACGTAGAGCCGCCCGCGTCCGTCATCGACCGCCAGCCCGCTCGGCGCCACGAGTTCGTCCTGGCGGCCGATTGTCCGCAACAGGGCGAGGTCGGGCCCGAACACGAGGATCCGGGCGAGTCCGCTGTCGCCGACGTAGATGTTGTTCGCCGCGTCCACGGCGAGACCGACGGGCACGCGGAAGGGCGCCTGCTTCGTATGCTCGCCAATCGCCGTGAAAGTGCGCCGCTCGGCGTCCACCACGAACACCGCCGCCTGCGCCGTGTCGCTGACGATGACGCGGCCGAAACCGTCCACCGCGATGCCGAACGGTTTGACGAACGTGTTCGGATTCCGGGCGGCGCCCGCCGCGCCAGCCTGCCCGAGCAGCACTTCCTTGAGAGAGGCCGTCTTGGCCTTTCGCACGGCCCCGACGTCTTCGGCGCCCGAGATGACGCTGAGGTAGCGGATGCGGGGCTCGTCGGGCGACGCCGGCCACACGGTCCGGACGGGGGTCTTGTCGGCGGCCGCTTTGGGCTTCTCGGCCGCGAAGACGGCACCGCCGAGCGCCGCCAGGACCAACGCAGCAAGGGCGGGGAGGCGCATGCGATCAGGGATGTTCGAGGGCTTCATCGTCAACTCACATCAGGGCAGGGGTTAATGACAGCCCGACGACGTCGAGCAGCTGCTCTTCTGGTACCCGGTAGGAGAGGAGGCCTGCGTGAACGCCGTGACGCGCGATGCCCCCTTGTTGTACGGGGCCGGATCGGTCGTCAGGGCGATCAGACCCGGGCGGAAGCTGCCGTGCGGGGACGCCGAGTGGCACGCCTGGCAGGGCCGGGATTGATGAGCGCCCCTGGAATGCACGTTGTTCTGGGTCCGCGTCGAGGCCGCGTTGTGGCAGTTGAAGCAGAACCCCGTCCCGCCCGACAGCGTCGGGCTCGTCGTGCTCCACGTGGCGTTCGCGAAGCGGAGCATGTAGGGATTGGTCGAGCCGTGCGCGCCCTGCGGCACGGAGGCTCCCGTGGTTTCGTTGTTGCCGTGGCAGTCGGAGCAGTACATCCGCGTGGCCGACGTCGTGGCGTTCCACGGGGCGAGAAGGTTGGTGGCCGGCGTCCGCATGTGCGGCGCGCCGACGACCGGGTGGTAGCTTCGATTGTTCGGGTTGAACGCGGCTGCCACGTCGGTGCCGGGGCCGCCCGAGGGGGCGGTGGGCGGCGTCGAGCCGAAGGCATAAGACGTGTGGCACTTGAAGCAGATTCTGATACTCGCGCGCAGCGGCGGCGCTCAACGTGTAGCCGGATTGCGCGGCGGACGTCATCGGGTAGGCGCCGTTCACCGGCAGCGCGGCCGGATAGGAGGCCGGCTCGACGCCGGAGGCGCCCGCCAGCGCCCCGGCCATGACCTGGTTCGTGCGCGGCGCGTGGAGCCCCGCCGTCGCGCCGTGGGCGTTGTGGCAGTCAGCGCAGTCGACGTGTCGCCGCGCGCCCGAGAAGTTCGTGGGCGACGTGCGCACCTCTGCGGCGTCGTGCAGGATGGTCGCCGTCGAGGTCTCGAGCGGGTGCCGGTACGTCTTCGCAAACACGGTCGCCAGGTTCTTGGCGGCGACCGGCGTGTTGCCGTGGCACTGGAAGCACACGTCGCGCTGGTTCACGGCTTTCAGCAGCCGCTGCGCCTGGGGGGCGGAGTGGGAGCGGTGGCACGACGCGCAGGCGTTCGCGCCCACCGACGTGTAGCCGGTGTGCGCGCCGAGACCGGGCGCGCCGCCCGTGTTGGCCGCGGTGTAGCTCTTCACCGACACGGCATGCGATGACGAACTCCACGACCAGCCGGTGCCGGACGGGCGGTGGCACGTCACGCAGACGGCCGACCCCTGATTCGCCTTCACCAGAAACTTGCCCACTGTCGGGTCGAGCCGCTGACTGTGCGGGTCGTGGCAGGACACGCACTGCACGAATCGTGTGCCGGTCTCGAGGCGCACGGGGTCGTTGGAGGGCGGGTCTACGACCGCGGTCGTCGAGGCGACCCGGGCGAACGAGACCGGGTGGTCGTTGGAGAGGTCGGTGCCCAGGCTCGCGGTCACCGGGATGAAGGTGCCGCCCGCCATCGCAATCGTCCCGTTGTTGATCGTCGCGTTCACGGCGATCGTGCCATCGTGGCAGCTCAGGCACAGTTTGGCCGACCCGGACGGCTGAGGCGCCCTGGTCCCCGCGAACGTGTTGAAGGTTCCCGGCGTCGTGCCCGACAGGTAGGAACTGCTGCCGTAGGTTGCGTAGGTCGCCGCGCTCGATGCGTGATTCCAGAGCTGGCGGGCCGGGTTCGAGTTGTGGGGCGTGTGACAGAAGACGCACGGCTGCGTTTCGGTCGTGGCCCGGCTGGCCGCGCCGCCGCCCATCGACAGGTCGTGCTTCGATCCGAGGACGTCGCTCGGCTTGCCTTGAGCGAGGGCCGTCGAAGCCACGAGGATTGCCGCCACGACGAGGAGCGATCTCTTCATGTCTCTGTTCATCGGCACGCGGTTCCCGGACTCTGACTACGGCGTCTCCGGCCGGCTGACATACTGGAAGACCTGCACGCGGCCGTTCAGCGCGTCGGCCACGAAGATCCGGTTCGTCGCGTCGACGTGCACGGCGCTCGGCAGCGAGAATTCGCCAGACCCCCCACCGCTCCGCCCGATGACGAGCAGCAGGCGGCCGTCCGTGTCGAAGACCTGCACCACGTCGTGCATCGCCTCTGCGATGTAGATGTGACCGTCGGAGTCGAGCGCCACCCCCTTCGGCTTGTCGAAATCGCCCGTGCCGTTGCCGCGGCGGCCGAACTCGCCCAGGAAGCCGCCGTCGGGTTCGAACACCTGAACCCGCGCGTTCATCGAATCCACGACGAACATGCGGCCGTCACGGGCGACGGTGATGTCGGTCGGGTAGTTGAACTCGCCGGGTCCGGCGCCGCGGCGGCCGAACGTCCGCGCGACGAGACCGCCCGGGCTCATCTCGACGACACGACAGCCGACCGTGTCGACGACGAGGAGGTTCCCGCCCGGAGTGACGGCGAGGCCGGTCGGGCGCGCGAACACCGCCTCTCCGTTGACGAGGCCCAGCGCGGCGCGCAGCCGGCCGTCCGGCCCATACCGATAAACGCGGCGCCGGCCGGAATCGGAGACGTAGATGCTCTGGTCGAGGCCGACGGCGATGCCGACGGGCGTCAGGAACGGCGCCGGCTCGAGATACGAGTACTTGCGGCCGTTGACGTCCAGCACGTGCACCATCCGCTGGTCGGGGTCGGCCACCAGCAGCCTCCCGCTCGCGTCCGTGGCGAGGCCGTGCGGCCGGAGGATGCCCGGCTGCCGTTTTCGGCCCACGAGCACGCCAGCCGTCCGGGCGAGCCACGACCCGTCCGCGCCGATGTCGCGGGGAGCGCTGATCGACCTGACGAACCGCACGCGCGCGGCATCGGGCGGCGGCGGCCACACCGGCACCTGTGGAAGCTGCGCCGGCCAGGCCGTGAGGCCGGCAACGGTGCCGGCCAGCGACAGGACGAGGATCGTCGTGCGGTTCTTCTTCATCTCATGAACAGCAGATCGCGACGCACCCTGAAGTAGAGCCGCTGGTCGCGGATCGTCCCGAACGAGGTCACCGAGTCGAACCGCTCCACGCCGAACTCCATCTGCACCTGCCGCAACTGGTAGGTGGCCAGGATCTGCTCGCCGCGAATCTGAAAGCCCAGCAGACCCGGGTAGGCCTGCTCCAACCTGCGCACGCGGCCCTGAATCGTGAGGCCGGAGACCGGCCGCACCTGCAGGCTGAACGACTTCGAGCGATCGGTCGAGACCAGCAGGTTCCTGACGAGATCGGGCCGCGAGACGAGCAGCAGCATGACATCGGGCCGGCCGCCCAGGACTGAAGACGAGAGGAAGAGGGGGTTGGAGTCGGACTCGCCGACGTCCACCGCCGCCTCGTACCACCGGGAACTCACGGCCACCATGAAGCCCGTGTGCTGGTCGCGGGTATCGGCGTAGACGATGTCGCGCAGCGTGTCGAAGTGAGTGACCGACGCGTGGATCACCGCCCAGCCGGGGCGCGTCGTCTCGAGGCGCGCCGTCACGAAACGCGACTCGAGGTTCACCGGGTAGAAGTCGAGGCGCTCGGTCCGGCGGATGTTCGCCTCGACGCCGAACTGGAGCAGTCCGCCGGCGTTGCTCGCGACGCCGGCGCGGACGCCGAATTCGCGATAAGGCTCGCTGGTACCGAGGTTCGACCGCGCCGTTCCGACCGACCCCTCCGCGCCCGCGCTCAACGTCAACGCCTTGACGGTCCGCTCGGTACGGACGAGCCCGCCCACCGTCGTCAGGGCGGTCAGCGTCGGGGGCAGGAAGCCCGGCACGCCGAACGAAACGCTCTTGACGATTGCGGCGGTGGTGAACGCACGCGTCGAGCGCTCGAGCCGCACCTCGCCGTCGGTGAACACGGTGGGCGCTCCGATCACGGCCGGGTTGGCGGAAGCGGTGCCGGTCTGCCGCGGGTCGACCTGGCCGGAGAGTACCGCTTCGAACGTGTTCGAGGAGTAGGCATAGCGCCCCGTTGCCGCGACGTTCTTCGTCAGCCGGAAGAGAGCCGAGGCATCGCCGCCGATACCAGTCACCGAACTGGCATTGACACCGTCGCCCAGCCGGAATCGGGACGCGCGCGCGTGCACGTCGAAGCTCAGCCGGCTGGACGGCGAGAGCCGGCCGCTCGCCACGAGAAGGTCCGAGCCGGTGCTGCTGCGCATGCCCGCCGCCGGCACGTCGTACACGAATTCGCCGTGGGTGACATCCAGGTCGAACTGCGCCCACGGCCGGGCACCGCTGACGCGAAGCTCGGCGCGCCGCTCCCGGTTAGTCGAGCTGTAGCCGAACAGGTAGTCGCGCTGGTCGCTCTGGAGGCCGGTCGATGCCGAGAGCTGGATCCGGGGAACGCGAGGCGCCGCCACGTCCCATGTGAAGCCGCTCGTCGACCGTTCGCCGCGCGTGCGCCGGAGCGGGTCGAGCGACTCCCCCATCGGCTGGAACGTGCTCGTCGAGGAGACGCGATCCGCGAAGACGCGCAGCGGAGCTGAGCGGCCAGTGAGTAGACCGATCTCGAGGCGATAGCTGTTCAAGCCGACCTCATCGTTGAAGAGGCCGGCCGCCGACTCGCTCCTGGCGCGGCCCAGCTGGAACTCGCCCGAGAAGTCCACGGTGAGGATCCTCGGATCGAGGACCGCAAACGACGTGGCCACTGTCGCGAGGCCGCCGATCATCTGGTCCTTCAAGCCGCCAGACTCCTGGCGCACGCTGGCCGACTGGTAGCCGAACCCGACGCTGGCGCGCAGCCCGCGAGGCTGGAACCAGCCGCCAAGCGACACGCCACGGCCGGACTCGCTCCCGGCGGGTGCCGGCGGCGCCGCGGCCGAGCTTCCGGTCTTTCCCCCGGTCGCGGTTCCCGTGCTGGTTCGTGCGGTGGCGCTGGCGCGCCTGGCTGCCTCGGCGGCAGCCGCCAGTGGCGTCAGCGCGGGCGCCGCGGTCGTCGGTCGGTCGACCAGATCGGCCGCCGGGCCCCCGACGGCTGACGGCTGGCGGTCCAGCGCGTCGATTGAGGCTCCAACGGAGCCGGCGTCCAGGACGCTCGATGGCCTCGACCGTGCGATTCTGGCATCCGCGGGCGGCGTTGTTCGCTCCCGACTGGACGTCCGGGACCAGCGCTTCTTCTCGAATCCACCCTGCCCGCGCCGAGCCTGCTGCCGAGTCGGCCCGCACTACCACCCAGCACCAACCGTCCTCACGACTGAGCACCTCCACGGATGTGTTCGGCTGGATCACCGCGAGCACGGGAGCGCGCGTGCTCCGCCGCTCCATGACCGGCGAGGGCCGCCCGCCGACACGAACCTTCTCCCCTGCCAGACTCAATCCGCTGCCGATCAGCAGGAGGGCCAGCGACACGCCGATCAAGTGCGACGTGGTGCTCCGGATGGTCCTCATCGAGGGGATCCCGCAGCACGCGAGCGCGAGCCGACGCCAGGAACGCCGTCGACGTCCGCGACGTCGGCCGGTTTCGCGCCGCGCAGCTCGAGGTCGCGAATCTGGACCTGGGCGCCAGCCAGCAGGCCGGCTCTCCAGGCGCGAAGGCCTTCAACCCGGCGCTGCCTCGCGAGCCTCTCAGCAATGATCGGCCGAGCCTGCTCGAAGGTGAGCTGGACGGACGGCTGGCGCTCGAGCACCTCGAACACCTGGAAGCCGTGAAGGCCGCGCGCGAGCTGCACGCTCCCCACCGGCGCCGCGAACACCGCATCCTCGAACTCGCGGTCGAGCCGGCCCCGATGGACGAATCCCATCTCGCCGTCCTTCACGCGGTACTCGTCTTCGGACTCCCGTCGCGCCAGCGGGCCGAACGGCTCGCCGCGGCGGAGGCGCTCGAGCGCCGTGCGCGCCTTCGCCTCCGCCGGTGCGGCGGTCGCCGGGTCGGCAGGATCGACACGGTAGAGAATCTGCCGCAAGGAAACCTGCTCTGGCCGCTGGAACTTGGGTCCGTTTTCGCGGTAGTACGCGGCCAGGTCCGCCTCGGTGATCTCGGGGCGCGAGCGCGCGTCACGGGCGTCCCGCACGACGACCGCTCGCCCAAGGCGTTCCCGGAACGCGGCCTCGTCGAGGCCGTTCTCCCTGAGCGCCGCGGCGAACGCCTCCTCGCTGTCGAAACGCGCCCTGGCCGACGACACCTCGGTGTCGACGGCGGCGGGCGACGGGCGATGGCCAGCGGCAGCCGCCTCGCGGTAGATCAGTTCATCCAGCACCAGTTCGTCGAGCGCGGCCCGCTTCAGCGACAGCAGCTGGGCGGGCGGGAGGTTGCCATGAAACGACGCGAGCGGCAGGATTTGTGACAAGCGAAGGTCGAGGTCGTCGGAGAAGATCGCGGTGCCGTTCACGAACGCGACCGTGCGTGTCGTGCCGGGCGCCGCCGTTTCGGACGACCACACGAGCGCGGTGGTCGCTGCGACGAAGGCAACGAGGGCGCTGCCGGCGACGAGGCCTGTTCCGACGGAGACGAGACGGCTGGTCATGGGGGCTGACCCTCTTCACCGGTTCAGATTGCCGGGAGGCGAACTCGCCGCTCCGGCCACGAAGCACCGGAGCGGCGGACCCGCCGGACTCAGGAAACGGAGGCCTTAGATGTGGCAGGCCAGACAGAGCGCGCTGTTGGTGTTCGGCGAACGGAGGAAGCCGGCGGCCGTCGTGTGCGCGTCGTGGCAGCTGCCGCATTCCACGCGCCTGGCGCCCGCGCTGCCGAAGAGCCTGACCCTCGAGGCATCGGGCGTCTGGATGAGCTTGGCCGGCGTGCCCTGGCCGGTGATCGACGCGTCATAGCTGAACCCGACCGGATGGTCGTTCGAGAGGTCGCTACCAAGCCGCGAGCCTACCGACACGGTGCCGGTTCTGAAGACCGTTCCATCCGGCGTGTTGATGACGGCGTTGAGCGCCGTCGTGCCGTCGTGGCAGCTCATGCACAGCAGGCTCAGCGCCGAGCCGGCGCCAAGGCTCACCGCGCCCCCCTTGAAGTCCGGATTCGTGGTGGCGTCGTAGGGCGTAAAGCTGGCTGCCGTCGGCACGTAGCTTCGGTTCCAGAGCACGGCCTTGTACGAGGTGTTGGCGTTGTGCGGCGTGTGGCAGCCGGCGCAGGCATCGCCCGTGTTGCCGGCCGCCCGTACGTCATGCGGCCCTCCCAGCATGGCGCTCTTCTGGGCTGAGACCTGTCCGGAGAACAGAACTGCCGCCGCGAGCACGAGAACTGTGATCACTCGCTTCATCGATCTATGACTCCTGTTGGTGGCTGGCAACGGGTGCCAGCATGGTGGTTGGCCGGCCGCCGCGCGGGCGGTTGCCGACACCGTCCTGCCTCGAACGACGCCTGGATCAAGTACTTACCGTGCGGCAGCCGCCGAGCTGTCGTATCTGCCAAGTGGCGGCTGGTGCCAGTGCCGAACGGTATAGCCACGCCAGCCTGGCACGACAAGAGCTGCGGCTGGTCGGCTTCAATGGGGGCTCCAGCAGTCGAGTAATTCAACAACCATGCCGTCCATGGCGTGCGGGCTCACACGGCAGTGGCGAGATTCACAGCAGCCGCGGGGCGGCCTGAACCCCGGGTTTCTCGGTACCGAACGAAGTGGTTGCCACACTTCGACGCACGCTGGCCCTGATCGTGTGGCTGAATTGCGACGCTCAGCTCGGCGCGCGACGTGCATCTACGGTGTAGAGATGACATACCTACACGGTCGGGGTGGAGGTGACACCTCTACACGGTCGAAATGCAGCTGGCGGGACTTCACTCCGCCGGTGGCTGGAGAACCCAAACCCACTGGGCGCAAAGGTCGCCGAGCGGCTGGGTGGGACGGGTGTTCGGTCGGCGGCCTGTCGTTACGAAAAAAAGGCGAAGATGGCCATCCAGGGGAAGATGGCGCCCGCGAGGTAGACCGCCGTGAGCGCGGCGATCAGGTGATGCGTGCCGAAGAGGTGGAGCGCGATGCCGAGTGACGCGGCGAAGAGCTTGGCGCTCGTCAGACCGACGCCGAGACCGAACATCGCCATGAGGCTGGCCACGAGCGGGTTGCCCTCAACCACCCGGCCGATGGTGGCGAGGCCGACGTAGGTCAGAGCGCCGTCCAACGCCTGGACGATCAGGAAGGCGAGTACGACGAAATTGCCGTAGACAGATTCCTTCGTCCGGTTGAATATCCAGCGCGATGACACCTTTAGTCTCCCAAGGGGTCGACTTCCTGGCCATTATGGCCCGTTAATCGACTGCATCAACAAGGGTTATGCCAACAGCCCGTCGTGCCGATATGGTCAGCAGAAGGCGCGTCGTGTAATTCCTACTCGATGCGCGCTCACCAGGGCTCCTTCTGGAGCGGCTAATTGGACTAAGACAATGTGCTACAGGCACTTAGCGTTATGGCAACGAACTTGCTTGATGGTGGGCAGCATGCGCCTGTTCCTGGCCTCGTCGATCGTGCTTGCCGTTGCGGTCAGCCATCCGGCGTTCGGGCAGACCGCAGCGGGCGTCACGCCGAGCACCGCGACGTTTCGAGCCGGTGTCGAGCTGGTCACGATCAGCGCCGTCGTCAGAGATGGCAAGAATCGTCTGGTCAATGATTTACGGCAGTCTGACTTCGAGCTGCTCGACGGCGGGGAGCTGCGCCCGATTGCCAGCTTCCGCGCCGAGCCGGCGCCTATCAGCGTAGCCCTGCTGTTCGACGCCAGCGGCAGCATGCAGGTGGCTGCGAAGATTGAAAGGGCCCGCGTGGCCGCGCGGCACGTCCTGGCCTGGCTCCAGCCCGGCCGCGACGAACTCGCGGTCTACTCGTTCGACAGCGGCCTGCGGCAGCGCCAGCCGTTCGCGCCCTACCAGTTGGACGCATCGCTCGAGCGGTCGCTCGTCGGGATCGCGCCCTGGGGCTTGACCTCGCTCCACGACGCGATTGCCGCGACAGCGCGGGAACTGGCGGTGCGGCCGAACGCGCATCGGGCCGTGATCGTGCTGACGGACGGCGTCGACAACAACAGCCGCCTGACGGCGGCGGAGGTGTCCGGGATCGCCAGCGCCATCGACGTTCCGGTGTACATCCTGGCCGTCGTGTCACCGCTCGACCACGTGGGCGCGAACACGGCGGTGAATTCCGAACGGCCGGTCCCGGTCGGCGATCTGGCGGACCTGGCCCGGTGGACGGGCGGCGAATTCTTCGTGACGAGTCTCGCGGCCCAGACCAGCCAGGCCGCCGAGCGCATCGTCGAGGAGCTTCGCCACCAGTATCTCATTGCGTTCGAGCCGGCCGGCCGGCCCGGGTGGCGTCCGCTCGAAGTGCGGACCCGTGGACGGCAGTTCGTCGTTCGGGCGCGCAGCGGCTACTTTGCGGGCAGTACCAAGAACGGAAGTTGCGACTCAGGAAGTCGTTGACAGTAAGGAGATGAGGATCATGAGACAGCTCGTCATCGTCGTGGTCGTGGCGGCCTTCGCCGCCGGCAGTTCAATCGGGTGCGCGTCCAAAGGATTCGTCAAGGACCGCGTCGGTGAGGTGAACGACAAGGTCGAATCGATCTCGAAGTCGCTCGAGGAAACGCAGGAGCGGACGAAGAAGAACGAGGCGGCGATCGCCGAAGCGAACCAGAAGATCGTCCAGGTGGATCAGCGCGCGACGGCTGGGGTGACCGCGGCGAACACCGCGGCGGCCAACGCCAAGTCGGCGGCCGACATCGCCGCCAGCAAGGCGGAGGCGGTGGAGGAAGCCTCCAAGCGAATCGTCTACGAAGTGACGATCAGCGAGGACCAGGGCAACTTCAGACTTGGCCAGGCGAATCTGCCCGACGAGGCGAAGGCTCGAATCGACGAGGTGGTCGCGCAGCTGAAGGCCAATCCGAACGGGGCCTACATCGAGGTCGAAGGGCACACCGACAACACCGGCGCGAAGGAGTACAACGACAAGCTGGCACTCGAGCGGGCCGAGGCGGTGAAGCGCTACCTGTACGAGGAGCACGAGATTCCGCTGCACCGGATCAGCGTGATCAGCTACGGCCCCGACAAGCCGGCTGCGCCGAATACGACCAGGGACGGCCGCGCGAAGAACCGGCGCGTCGTGATCAAGGTGCTGGTGTAGAGACCGGCCTCGATTGGCTCACGGCTCAAGGCTCTGGGCTCAAGCCCTGAGCCCTGAGCCCTGAAGCCCTAAGCCCTGCGCCTCCGTACCTACAGCCCCGCCGCGGTGGCGGCGCGCTCGGCGTCGGGCACGCCCACCACGAAGCTCGCCATCGGCTGGCCGTCGAGCGCCGTGGCGTACAGGTACTCCATGTTGATGCCGGCTTCGGCAATCAGCCGGGTCACGCGCAGTAGAGCGCCCGGGTCGTTGGGAGCCGTCGTGAAGATCACGTCGCGCTCCTCGACATGGTGGTTCCGCTCGCGCAGCACCCCGGCGGCGTGGGTGGGATTGTCCACCACCATCCGCACGATGAGGGGGCTGGCGAGGTTGATGGCCACGATGTTGATGTGCTCCTCGGCGATGACCTGGCAGACACGGGCCAGCGTGCCCGGGCTGTTCTGCAGGCGGAGCGTCAGTTCGGTGAGGATCGCCATGGCCGGAGCGTAGCACAATTGGCCGTCGGCGGCGCGCTCGATGCGGTAGCATGACCGAATGGACCTCCACAACCGCGTCGTCCTGCTGACCGGCGGAAGACGCGTGGGGTCGGCGGTGGCCTGGGAACTCGCCCGACGCGGCGCCGACCTCGCGCTCGGCTACCGGGAATCACGGGCGGAAGCCGAAGCCACCGCCGCCGCGGTGCGCGCGGAAGGGCGCCGCGCCTTCGTCCATCAGGCCGACCTCTCACGGCCCGAGGCGTGCGACGCGCTGGTCGCCGCGGCGGTCGCCGAATTCGGCCGCCTGGACATCCTCGTCAACATGGCGTCGGTCTACCGCGCCGTTCCCTTCGACCGGATGACGGCGGACGACTTCCAGGCCGCCCTCGACGTCGATCTGAAGGCCGCGTTTCTCTGCGCCCGCGCGGCGGTTCCGCACCTGAAAGCCGGCGGCGGCGGCCGCATCATCTGTATCGCCGACTGGCTCGCCGCGAGCGGGCGCCCGCGCTACAAGGGCTACCTGGGCTACTACGTGGCGAAGGCGGCGGTGGTGGGGCTGACCGAGGCGCTTGCGCTCGAACTGGCGGAGGATCGGATCCTGGTGAACGCGGTGGCGCCCGGCCCGATTCTCGCGCCGCCGGATCTTCCCGAGGACGAGTTCGCCGCGGTGGAGAAGGCGACGCCTCTCGGGCGATGGGGCGGCGCCGGCGCGATCGCGCAGGCGGTGGCGGCGCTCGTCGAGTCGGACTTCATCACCGGGGAGACGGTCCGCGTGGACGGGGGAAGGCACTTGAGATGAGGACCGGCTCAGGGCCCAGGGCTTACGGCTCAGGCACGGGGATCACGCGTGACCCGCGGCCCAAGCCTCAAGCCGTGAGCCCTGAGCCTTGAGCCTTTCCTTCAAACCCGCGAGAACAGCCGGCCAAGCGACTCCAGCGCGCCCTGCAGTTCGGCGCGGTCGCGCGCGAAGCAGAACCGCACGTAGTCCTCGCCGCCCGGGCCGAAGTCGACACCCGGCACGCATCCGATTCGGCCGGACGAGATCAGGGTACTCCGTCATCGCCCACGACGGTGAATCGTGGCCCGGGACTGGCGTCTTTGCCGCCCGCTTCTTCCACTCCGGATCGAACTTCAGGAACGCGTAGAACGCACCCTTCGGAGGCCTTCCGGCGAAGACGCCGCCGAGCGCGCCCACTCCGGCGTAGAACAGATCCCGCCGCGCCTCGAGTTCGACGCGATACCGCTCGATGACTTCCCGGGACGCTTCCAGCCCGCCGATCCCGCCGAACTGCACGACCGACGAGACGTTGCTCGTCGTGAAGAACAGCAGCTTACGCACCCGGTCTCGAAGCGCCTCGTCTGCGACGGCCAGGTAGCCCAACCGCAGGCCGGTCATCGCGTACGACTTGCTGAAGGTGAACACCGGGACGGTGCGCGCGTACATCCCGGCGAGAGACGCGATGCTGACGTGTTCCGGGCCGAAGACCACGTCCTCGTAAGCCTCGTCGGAGACCACGAACAGGCCGCGTTCGTGCGCGAGCGCCGCAATCGCCGCGAGGTCCTCCCGCGTCAGGACACCGCCGGTCGGGTTGTGCGGCGAATTCAGGTAGATGACGCGCGTCCTCGGCGTGATGCACGACGCCAACTCGTCGATCTCCAGACGCCAGTCCAGCCTCTCGTGCAGCGGGCAGCGGACGACGACCCCGCGCGCGGCCAGGATGATGCTGGCCGCGGGCGGCCACTGCGGGTCGGGGATGATGACCTCGTCGCCCGGGTTCAGCAGCGCCTGGAACAGGATGAACAGCCCGTGGATGCCGCCGTTGGTCACGAGCACCTCGTCGGGCGAGCCGACCGGGATGGCGTTCCTGTGCCGGAGCTTCTCGGCCAGCAACTCCTGCAGCCGCGGCACGCCGGCGGTCTGCAGGTAGTGCGACCGGTTGTCGGCAATGGCCTTCACCATCGCGGCCTTCACCGCGTCCGGGGCGTCGAAGCTGACGTCGCCCTGGTCGAGCCTGAAGGGCCGCTCCACCGCGTACATCATGTCGCGGATGCGGATGATGCCGGAGAAGGGGACGGAATCGAGGTGGTGGGACATGGTCATCTTGCGATCTTGCGATCTTGCGAACTTGCGATCTTGCGATCTTGCGAAGTGGCGACCCAGCGAACCCTTCGTCCGCTAACCGCTGCCCGCTACCCGCTGCCCGCTACCCGCTGCCCGCTACCAGCTGCCAGCCACTCGCTCCATGATTCTGTCGAGCGTCTCGTGCGTGCGCCGCAGCGGGAGGTTGCTCACGTAGAACCGCCGCGCGCCGAGCGCGATCAGGGCTCGAATCGTGCGCGCGCAGACCTCCTCGGGCGGCGCGCCTTCCTCGAACTCCCTCGCGAGCGCAGCCGCCGGCACCGGGATGAACTCCTGCAGGACCGACAGCGTTTGCGGCCGCGCGCTGCGGTAGTAGAACACGCCGAACATGCCCGGGGTCTTCACGCCGCGCCGATCGGCCTCATTCAGGAACCGCTCGACCGGGGCCGGTTCGTGATGCGACACCACCTGCGTCAGGTAGAACTCCCCGGTGAATTCGGACGCGACGAGATGTTCCACCTGCTGCGCGGCGTCGCGGTGCGGATTGGCCCACCCGCCCAGCGCGAGGCCGCCGGTCCGCTCGCGGATCTGCCGCCGCAGCTGCCAGGCGTGCTCCACCGAACGCGGCGCGCCCACGCGCCTGTCGCCGCCAAGCACCACGAGCGACTCGAACCCGTGCTGGCTCGCCCGGTCGGCATACGCCAGGCAGTAGTCGAGCGGGTGCTTGCTGGTGAGGAACGGGACGACGCGGTCGAGCGGCGCGTCCTCCCCGAGGTTCACGATGAGGTGGCGGAGGTTGTCCTCCTCGGGCACGCCGACGGCGCTGTCGGTCAGGAACACGAACGTCTGCCGCGAACTGAGCGTGCGGACCGCGTGATAGGTGTCGATCCAGGCGTTCATGCCGTCGGCGGACGCCAGGTCGGCGCGGGGCGGGCGGAGCTCGGCGGCGACGACCAGGCCGCCGGCGTTCAGTGCATCGAGGAACAGGCTCACGTTCCGCGAGTATACAATACCGATTCATGCGATACCCGGACCTCCCGGCACTGACGGCGCTGCGCGGCATGCCCGCCCTGCCGCTCGCGCACTACCCGACGCCGGTCGAAGATGCCGCGCGGCTGCGCGCCGCCCTGGGCGGCGGCCCCCGCCTCCTCATCAAGCGGGACGATGCGATCTCGTTCGGATTCGGCGGGAACAAGGTGCGGAAGATCGAGATGCTGGCGGCGCATGCGTTCGCCGAGGGCGCGGACCAGCTGATCACCACCGGTGGTGTGCAGTCGAACCACTGCCGCGTGACGGCGGCGGCCGCAGCGAAGCTCGGGATGCGGTGCGTGATCGTCGCCAACGGCGCGCCACCGGAGCGGTTGTCCGGCAACGCGCTGCTCGATTCGATGTTCGGAGCGGAGGTCCGCTACGTCGCGACTCGCGAGGATCGCGCGCCGGCCATGGACGCGGCGGCCGCGGAATCGCGCGCGCACGGCGGGCACCCGTTCGTCATTCCGCTTGGCGCGTCCACGCCGCTCGGCGCCCTGGGGTTCGCCCGCGCCGCCGACGAACTGGTGACCCAGCTGCCGGCTCCGCCCGATTTCATCTTCCACTCGACCTCGTCCGGTGGCACCCAGGCCGGCCTCGTCGCAGGCTGCGCGATGCACGGGCTCGACACGCGGGTGATCGGCGTCAGCGCCGACGAGAGCGCCGCCGGCATCCACAGCACGGTCGGCGGCATCATCGAAGGTATCGGGCAGCTGTTGGGCATCGACGGCAAGGCGTTGGTCTCGTCGTGCGCGATCGAAGCCGACGACCGGTTCGTGGGCGACGGGTACGGCGTACCGAGCGCCGCGTCGCGCGAGGCGCAGGCGCTGCTGGCCGCCAGCGAGGCGCTGATTGTCGACCATACCTACACGGCCAAGGCGCTGGCCGGGATGATCGCGTGGATTCGCGAAGGCCGCGTCCCGCCTGACGCGACGGCGCTCTTCTGGCACACGGGCGGCCAGGTCGGCGTTTTCGCGTTATAGTTCCCGAATGCCATCGCTGACCTTCCTCGGCGCGGCGCGGACCGTCACCGGGTCGAAGTACCTGCTCGAGGTGAACGACCGTCGCGTGCTGGTGGATTGCGGCCTGTTCCAGGGGCTGAAGGCGCTGCGCGAGCGCAACTGGCAGCCGCTGCCCGTGCCGGCGTCGAGCATCCACGCCGTGGTGCTCACGCACGCGCACATCGATCACAGCGGCTTCCTGCCGCGGCTGTTCGCCGAGGGTTACCGCGGACGGGTGTTCTGCACCCCCGGCACCGCAGATCTCTGCCGGATCGTCCTGCCCGATGCCGGCCGGATCGCCGAGGAAGACGCGCACGAGGCGAACCGGCACGGCTATTCGAAGCACCGTCCCGCGCTGCCCCTCTTCACCGAGGCGGACGCGTACCGGGTGCTCGTCAACCTGCAGCCGGTCGGCTTCGACCGGCCCGTCCCGGCGACCGACGGCGTCTCGGTCCGCTTCGTGAACTCCGGGCACCTGCTGGGCTCCGCGTTCGTCGTGCTCGGCCTCGACGTCGACGGCGGCCGCGAGGTCGTCTTCAGCGGCGACGTGGGGCGCTACGACCGGCCGGTTCTGCCCGATCCGCTGCCGCTGGATCGCGCGGACACGCTGCTCGTCGAATCGACCTACGGCGATCGCGACCACGAGCCCGACAACGACGGTGCCGCCCTGGCCGAGATCGTGTCGGCCACGATCGGACGCGGCGGGAAGGTCGTCATTCCCGCGTTCGCGATCGGCCGCGTCGAGGAAGTGATCTACTGGCTGAAGAAGCTCGAAGACGCCGGCCGCATTCCCGTCGTTCCGGTCTTCCTCGACAGCCCGATGGCGGTCGAGGCGCTGAAGCACTACTCCGAGCGCGCCGGCGAGCTGGACCCGGACGTCAGGCCGGCGCGCGGCCAGGTGTCGGCCTTCATGACGAAGCGGTTCCAGGCCGTCACGACGCCGCGTGAGTCGGCCGAGCTCGTGGGGTCGCGCATCCCGGCGATTGTGATCTCGTCGAGCGGCATGGCGACCGGCGGCCGCGTGCTCAGCCACATGAAGGCGGCGCTGCCCAACGCCAGGAACACCGTGCTCTTCTCGGGATACCAGGCGGCTGGGACGCGCGGCCGGAGGATGCTGGAGGGCGAGCGCGAGATCAAGATCCACGGCGAGATGGTGCCGGTGAACGCCGAGATCGCGCAGCTGCACACGATGTCGGCCCACGCCGACGCGGGAGAGCTGATGCGCTGGCTGGGCGGGTTCAGCCGCCCGCCGCGCCTGACGTGCGTCGTGCACGGCGAGCCGGCAGCCGCCGACGCGCTGGCCGGCCGCATCCGCCGCGACCTCCAATGGCCCGTCGTCGTTCCCGAGTACTTGCAGGCGGTGGAGCTGCCGTAGCCGGCAGCGGGTAGCGGGCAGCTGGCAGCGGATCGCGTGTCCGCGTAGCGCGGGGCTTCAGCCCCGCGGTGTTCAGGCGGGCCTGAAGGCCCGCCCTACGACTGCCCTGAGCCGTGAGCCCTGAGCCGTAAGCCGCGAGCCGTGAACCGTGAGCCCTGAGCCGTGAGCCCTGAGCCGTGAGCCGTGAGGCGTAAGCCGTAAGCCGCGAGCGTAAGGGGCAGCTGGCAGCGGATCGCGTGTCCGCGTAGCGCGGGGCTTCAGCCCCGCGGTGTTCAGGCGGGCCTGAAGGCCCGCCCTACGACTGCCCTGAGCCGTGAGCCCTGAGCCGTAAGCCGCGAGCCGTGAACCGTGAGCCCTGAGCCGTGGCAGCGGAGCCGTGAGGCGTAAGCCGTAAGCCGCGAGCCGTAAGCGGGCAGCTGGCAGCGGATCGAGTGTCCACGTAGCGCGGGGCTTCAGCCCCGCGGTGTTCAGGCGGGCCTGAAGGCCCGCCCCACGACCGCATTGGGCCCTGAGCCGTGAGCCGTGAGCCGTGAGCGTAAGCCCTGAGCCGTGAGCCGTGAGCCGTAAGCCCTGAGCCGTAAGCCGTGAGGCGTAAGCCGTAAGCCGCGAGCCGTAAGCGGGCAGCTGGCAGCGGATCGAGTGTCCACGTAGCGCGGGGCTTCAGCCCCGCGGTGTTCAGGCGGGCCTGAAGGCCCGCCCCACGACCGCCGTGAGCCGCGCACCGCGCACCGCGAGCCCTGAGCCAATGTCGATGTCTGACCGCGTCTACTTGCTCGAACGCGTCGGCGAGGCCGCCGTCGTCCAGCTCTACGCCGACGGCTTCGGGGCGCTGCCGCTCCGGCAGAAGATCCTCGCCTGGCACCTCTACAACGCGGCGATCGCCGGCCGCGACATCTTCTACGACCAGCGCTACGCGCACAGCCTCGAGATGCGAGAGGTGCTCGAGGAGATCGTGACCCACGCCCGCGCCGCGGACCCGGCCACGCTCGAAGAGATCGTCCGCTACACGAAGCTCTTCTGGATCAACAGCGGACCCTTCAACAACCTCACCGCGAGGAAGTTCGTCCTCGCGTGCTCTCCGCAGGCGTTTCGCGCTGCGGCGCATGCGGCTGCCGGTGGCGGCGCGCGCTTCCCGCTCCGCGGCGGTGAATCGATCGACGACCTGATCGCCCGGCTCGAGCGGCCGTTCTTCGATCTCTCGTTCGAATCGGTCTGCACGAACAAGACGCCAGGCGCCGGGCGCGACATCCTGGAGGCGAGCGCGAACAACCTGCATCAGGGCGTCACGATGGCCGACCTGGAGCGGTTCGAGGAACGCTACCCCCTCAACTCCCGGCTGGTGCGAGACGGCGACCGGCTGGTCGAAGAGGTCTGCCGGATCGGCGGCCGCTACGGGAAGGAGATCACCGCCATCGTGGCGCATCTCGAGGCGGCGATCCCGTTCGCCGACGGGCCCCAGGCCGCGGCGCTCGCGGCGCTCGTGAGGTTCTACAGGACGGGCGAGGCCGCCGACCGGGAGGCGTACGACATCGCCTGGGTCTCGGACCGCGATTCGCCGATCGACACGATCAACGGCTTCATCGAGGTCTATGTCGACGCCCGCGGTACGAAGGGCGCGTGGGAAGGCGGTGTCTTCCTCGTCAACGCGGACAAGACCCGCGCGATCCGGACGCTGGCCCGCGAGGCGCAGTGGTTCGAGGATCGGATGCCGTGGGACCCTGTCTACCGCAAGCAGGGCGTGACCGGGGTGACGGGCAACGCGGTGGACGCGGTGATCGAGACCGGCCACGCCGGGCCGGTGACGCCGGTGGGGATCAACCTCCCGAACGACCAGCAGGTGCGGGAGCGGTACGGCAGCAAGTCGGTCACGCTCTCTAACGTCACCGAGGCCTACGAGAAGTCGACGCCGCGCGGCTTCCGCAGCGAGTTCTCGTGGACGCCGGAGGAGACCGCGCGCGCCGAGACGTGGGCCGCATTCGTCGGCGAGTTGCAAACCTGCATGCACGAGGTCATCGGCCACGGCTCCGGCAGGGTCGAGGAGCGGTTGGGCGGGAACCCGCACGCCTTCCTGCGGGAGCATTTCTCGGCGCTCGAGGAAGCGCGCGCCGACCTCGTCGCCCTCTACTTCCTCGCCGACCCGAAGATCGTCGAGTTGGGCCTGGTGCCGGGAACCGACCACGCCGACATCCTGCTGGCCGGCTACGAGTCGTACTCGCGCAACGCCCTCGTTCAGCTGAGGCGCATCCGCGAGGGGAGCCAGATCGAGGAAGACCATATGCGCAATCGCCAGCTGATCGTCCACTGGCTGATTGCCAACACACGAGCCGTCGAGGTGCGGCGTCGTGACGGGAAGACTGTACTACGTGATGGCCGACGCCGGGGCGTTTCGCGAGGGGGTCGGCCGGCTGCTCGCCGAGGTGCAGCGCATCAAGTCGACGGGCGACTACGACGCGGCGCGCGCGCTCGTCGAGACCCACGGCGTCCACTTCGACCCGCAGCGTCGCGACGAGGTGGTGGCGCGCGTCGATGCGCTGAACCTGCCGTCGTACACCGGCTTCGTCATGCCGCGCCTCGAGCCGGTGCGCGACGCGGCCGGCGAGATCGCGGACGTCGCCATCTCGTACCCCATGGACTTCATGGGGCAGATGCTGGAGTATTCGGGGAAGGCTCGGCTCAGGGCTCAGGGCTAACGGCTCAGGGCTCTCGGCTCTCGGCGGCGCCGTAGGGCGGGTCTTCAGACCCGCCTGCACCGCGGGCCTGAAGGCCCACGCTACGTATGCGGCACATAACTCTGCTCTTCATCTTCCTCGCCACGCCCCTCGCCGCTACGGCCGACGGCCAGGCTCGTTCGCCTCAGCCCGACGTCACTCGCCTCGCCATCATCCAGGCCGAGGCGGCTCGGGCCGCCACGCCCGATCAGCTCCGACTGCTGACCACCGCGGCCACCACGCCCTCCCCGTTGCAGGCAGTGGCCGTACGCGCCCTCGGCCGCCTCGAGCGGCTCGATCAGGTTTCGGCGCTCCTGCCGCTGCTCGACGCGAAGGAGCCGCGCGTCCGTGCCGAGGCCGCCAACGCGCTCGCCCAGAGCGCCGGCGGCGATACGGCCTCCGCCCGGATCGTACGGGAACGGCTGATGACCCGCCTCTCCCAGGAGCGCGACGCCGACGCGACGGGAGCGATCGCCGAGGCTCTCGGCCGGCTGCCGATCGATTCCCCTGCCGTCGCCGGAGAGACGGAGAGGGCGCTCTGCGACGTCGCAACGCGCTTCCAACTCGTGTCACACGTCGACAAGAGCGCGGCCGGCGGGCGCATCGTCGGCCTCGCGGTGACCTCGGGCAAGGAGCTCGCCGTACCCATGCCGGCGCTGCTCGGCGCGCTGAGGGGCCTCGAGTCGTTCGCGCGGGTGCGCGCCCGCGCGAAGCAGAGCCTGCTGCCGGACACGATCCTGGTGCTGAAGACGCTGGCCCTGGCGCGGCCACCGGAGCAGGGCACGAGCGAGAGCACCCAGCGGGACGCCGCCCGCGTGCGGCGTCTGGCGTTCCTCTGCCTGCTGTCCTCGAACGCCGCGGACATTGAAACCACCGCCCGCGCGCTTGGCGATCCCGACCCACAGGTCCGCCGCCTCGCGGTGAGCTCGGCCTCGGCGAGCCGGGAGACGCTCGCCCGGGGGCTGAAGGACCCGTCTTGGCTGGTGCGGTACGAAGCGCTCGTGCGATACGGCCGACGTTTCCAGGCCGCTGAAGGGTGCGCGCCGATCGTCGGCGCGGTTGGCGCGACGGCCGACCACGTGTCGCTGCTGGCCCTCGACCTGCTCGGCAATGCGTGCCGTCCCGAGGACCGCGCGGTGGAGACGCTGCTGGACCTGGCGGCCGGGCAGGACGACGCGGACTGGCGCCTGCGCGCGCACGCCATCGTCGCGCTGGCGAAGGCGGCGCCCGAGCGGGGGCGCCCGATGCTGGCTCGGTTCCTCGCCGCGAAACAGTGGCAGGTCCGCATGTATGCCGCCGATGCGGCCGCGCAGTTCGGCGACGTGGCCGCGCTACGCACGCTGGCGGCCGATCCGCACGACAACGTCCGCGAGGCGGCCGTGACGGGGCTCTCACGCACGGCCAGGCACGAGGCGGACGCGATCTACGTCGAGGCGCTGACCGGGGCCGACTTCCAGCTGGTGATGAGCGCGGCGCGGGCGCTGGCGGGCACCCCGGACCGCGCGACTGCGGTTCCCGCGCTGCTCGCGGCGCTGGCGCGGCTGACCGCGCTCGACGCCGACCCGTCTCGTGACCCGCGCATGGCCATCCTGGAGCGGCTTCAGGAGCTCGGGTCGGCCGAACAGGCGGCGGCTCTCGAGCCGTACCTCGCGGACACCGACCCGCGCGTGGCGGCGCAGGCAACGAAGATGATCGGCGGCTGGACGGGCCGCAGCGTCCAGGCATCCCCGCGGCCGCGCGGGGCGCAGAGCGACATCCTCACCGGCGCGGACCTCGACCGGCTGGCGCGAACCACCGTGCGCGTGACGATGGAGGGCGGAGGGCTGTTCGAGATGAAGCTGCTGGCGGACCTCGCGCCGCTCTCGTGCGCGAGGTTCGCGGCGCTCGTCGGCCAGGGCTACTACAACGGCCTCACCTTCCACCGCATCGTTCCAAACTTCCTGATCCAGGGCGGTAGTCCCGGGGCCAACGAGTACGTCGGACACAGCCGTTACATGCGGGACGAGCCGGGGAGGGCGTCGCAGCTTCGGGGCACGATTGGGACGTCCACCCGCGGTCGGGACACCGGCGACGCGCAAATCTACATCAACCTCGTGGACTCGCCACGCCTCGATCACGACTACACGATCTTCGCCGAGGTCACCCGCGGCATGGACGTGGTCGACCGCATCCTCGAAGGCGCCGCCATGCAGAAGGTGGAGCTGATCAGGAAGAACTAGGCTCAGGGCCCAGGGCTCAGGGCCCAGGGCTCATAACTCACAACTCACAACTCACAACTCACAACTCATAACTCACAACCCAAACCTACCCCCCGCCAAGCCGTTCGATCAAGAACGTCACCCGCCTGGCGCCCAGGTCGTGCCAGGTCGCGCGCCGGCCGGTGTTAGCGAGGTCGAAGCGGAACTCGATCGCGAGCAGGAGGTTCGCCGCCACCAGCACGAAGGCCGTGCCGGCCAGAAGGGCGCGTCGGACCCGAGGCCTCGCCGCCAGCGCGCGCCGCGCCGCGTCGATGAGCGCCGCCAGACCCGTCGCAAAGAGCGGGAGGCACGACACGAACGACCGTCCGCCGAACGACCGCCCCTGTGCCCAGTCGAACCAGCATCCCAGCACGTAGGTCTGCGCCAGAACGCCGCCGACGAGCGCAACGGCCAGCAGCCCGTGGTGCAAGTCGCGCCGCCAGAGCGGCAGCGCACCGAGGAGCGCCAGCGCGAAGATCGGGTGCCAGACGAGGAGTCCTGCTTCCGCCGAGAACAAGACGGACCAGAGGTGCGGCGACGACCAGGTGAACTGCGGCACCCCTTGCCAGAATGCATAGAGCTGCGGCGGCCTCCACCAGGTGCCATAGAGTGTCGCGGAGACGAAGAACTGCGGCGAGTAGACCGCCACCGCCGCCGCGGCCATCGTCACCGCGTGGCCGACCGTCATCGCCACCGCTCGCGCTCCGCCTTGCCGTCTGGCCGACGCGAATGACGCCGCCAGTTCGGCGGCGAGCGGCACAACCACCAGCAGCACGTCCTGAGTCCGAACGACAGCGACCAGACCGGCCAGCGCGCCGAGCAGTGCGGCGCGAGACGGTCCGTGGCGCCCACGGGTCCGCAGCCAGACCGCGAAGAACAGGCTGACGACGAACGCGGCCGTGGCGTGGGCGAGTGACGCCTCGGCAGTCATGTAGTAGGAGAGGTTCCCCGCGCACGCGACCAGCGCGACGGCCCACATCGCCGAGGCCTGCCGCGCCACGCGCCGCGCAACGTCGAAAGCCAGCCACAGCGCCGCGCCGCCGCAGGCGACACTTCCGGCGATGACGAACGCCTGGTGCCAGTACCCGCAGCCGTCGAGGCGGATGGCCACGCCCACGGCATTGAGCAGGAGCGCCAGTCCGTGGGCGAGCACGAAGAACGGAAGCCACAGCAACGCCGGTCCGATCGGCCAGTAGTTGAACGACTTCCCCGTCGTCGTTCGCGCGGCGACGAGGTGATGGTCTGGTGGCAGCAGCGCGGCGTACTGATTGGCGAGGTCCAGGTCGCCGTCGAGAACGACCGACGGAAGGTAGGCGTAGTACCCGACGCCGTCGCCGCCAAGCAGTTGCCCGTCGACGCGCGGCAGGGGAATCGTCGCGAGAAAGACCACGAGACACGCGGCCGACAGGGCGCCGAGGACAACCGTCGGCTTCAGACGGGAGCGTCGCATCGCGTCATCCCGCACGCCGCCGCCCGCGGCCGCGCGTCAGGCGAAGGTCGAGCGGACCTTCGCGATGATCCGGTCGCACGCCGCGGCAGCCTCGTTCGCCAGTCGGCCCGTCTCCTCGCGGCACGCGCGCTTGAAGGCCTCGTCCTTCACCGACCCGAGGTTGCAAAGCACGTTCAGGACGGCGCCCTCGACGCCCGCCCGCGCCATCAGCGCAGCCACGCCAGCGTCCGGGGCGGAATTCGTGTTGCCCCGCTCGGCGACGACGAGGGCGAGCGCCATCGCCTCGCGGCACGCCCTGGCGGTCTCGAGCGGCACGCGGGTCGCCTGCTGGTATCCGGCCTCGAGCGCGGCGTTCCTCGCGGCCTTCGCCTCCGGCGTGCCCCTGGGCATCCGCATCGCCGCCATCACCTGTTTGAACGCGTCGGTATCCTCGTCCACCACGCCCATCAGCCGGTCCTTCACGGCCTGCGCGCGTTCGGCCAGGGCGGACAGGTCGTCCCAGGCCGCCTCGTATCCCTTCTTGCCGACGGTGAGATTCGCGACCATCGCCGACAGTCCGGCCGCCAGGCTTCCGGCGTGCGCGGCCACCGAGCCGCCGCCAGGCGCCGGCGATTCTGAGGAGACCTCGTCCACGAACCGGTCCACCGACATCGACACCAGCGCGCCGCGTTTGCGAAAGTGGTACTCGATGACCTTCCTGCCCGGGTCGAACTCAGCCAACTGATCGAGGCCAAGGGAGCGGACGGCCGTTTCCATCACCTCGCGCTCGGGCGCGCCGGCCGACTTGCCCTGTCTGCGCAGGTAGAACTTGCCGGCGTCGATGAGCGGTTGCAGCGGCATCATGCCGACCAACTCGGATCCGGTCACGGTCAGGCCGAGCTTCCCGGCCTCCTCGCGCACCGTTTCGAACACGACGTGCAGCGGCGTGATCTTGTAGTTGATCAGGTTGATCGAGACCTGCGCCTGCCGGTACTGCTCGATGTACCAGCCGATCGCCCGCACCGCCTCGAGCCGCCCGGGCACCTTCACCTGCCTGCCCTGCCCGTCGATGACCGGTCTGCCGGCTTCGTCGCGTTTCAGGCGACCGCCTTCGCGAATGTTCAACGCGATTTCGTTGGCAAGCCGTCGGTCGCGCGTGTTCAGATTGACGTTGTAGGCGATCAGGAACTCGCGCGCCCCCACGACGGGCGCGCCGAATCTCGGATCGAACCGTGCCGGCCCCGCGTCGGGCACCCACGCCGGGTCCTCCAGCTTCCGCTCGAGTCCCTCGTACTCCCCGGCGCGGATGTTCGCGAGGCTTCGCCGCACCTCGGACGTCGCGGCGTACTCATAGAAGTAGACCGGCAGATTCAGTTCGGTCGCGATCCGCCGACCGATCCCTCGCGAGATCTCCACGCATTCGTCCATCGTCACGTCGGAGATGGGGACGATGGGGCAGACGTCCATGGCGCCAATGCGGGGATGAGCCCCGGACTGCTTCGCCATGTCGATCAACTCGTAGGCCTTGTGGGCGGCTCCGACCGCCGCGTCGGAGACCGCCTCCGGCGGTCCGACGAACGTGTAGACGGTGCGGTTCGTGTCGGCGCCTGGGTCGACGTCGAGCAACTTGACGCCGGCAACGCCCGCTATCGCCGCGGCAATCGCGTCGATGACCGCACGATTTCTGCCTTCGGAGAAGTTCGGGACGCATTCCACCAGCCTGGCCATCGGTCCCTCCGAGAAGAAGGTCAGCGTACCATTTGTGCGGCTTCGCCTCAAACTGGCTTGCGGCTGACGGCTTGCGGCGTGCGGTCGGGTCACACAGACAGCCGTCGCGCGTGACAGCGTCACACTGCCGTGAGCCATGAGCCATGAGCCGTGAGCCATGAGCCGTGAGCCTGGCTACACCAGCTCGTCGTACTCCGACGGATCGACAACGGCTTCGATCACGACGGGGCCGGGAGCCGCCAAGGCCTGTGCGAAGGCGGAGCGGAAGGCCGCTTCGCTCTCTGCCACGACCACCGGCGCGCCGAACAGCGTGTCGCTCGGGCGGTAGGTATCGCCGTACAGCTGCACACCCGACCAGGCGAAGCGCCGGCGCGTCTGTTTGACGCGGATCAGGCTGAGATACCGATCCCGCAGGACCACGAACACCACCGGCAGGTTCAGCCTGACGGCCGTACTGATTTCGCCGACCATCATCAGGTAGCCGCCGTCCCCCACGCACGCGGCAACCTGTCGACCCGGGCACGCGAGCTTCGCGGCAATCGCCGCGGGAATGCCGAAGCCCATCGACGACCAGCCGTTCGAGACCAGCAGGTTGCCGGGCCCGAGCGGATCCCACAACTGGGCCACGAGGTGCGTGTGCGCACCGACGTCGACGGCGAGGATGCCGTCCTGCGCGAGCGCCTCGCGCATGGCGACGACGACGTGGTGCGGAGCGAAGTTCTCCTGGCGCGGCTGCAGTGCGTCGGCGAGGCGCCGGCGGTGCGCCGGCAGCGCGTCCATGTCCCAGTTGTGGCGGAGCGGCGCGATGGCGGCCAGGCGCTCGAGCGTGGGCCGGATGTCGCCGACGACGTCGGCGGCCACGGTGTGTGTGGCCGCGAGGTCCGCGGGCACGGTGTCGATGTGGACGACGGGAACGTCCCGGCGGACCCAGTCCTCGTAGTTGAACTCGACCGGGTCGTAGCCGACGCCGACGATGAGGTCGGCGGGCGCGCAGAACTCAGCCACGATGTCGCGCCGCGCCCGGCCGACGACACCGACGAAGTTCCCGCCAGCCTCGGGCACGTGGCCCTTGGCCATCATCGTACACACGGCCGGCAGGTGGTGCCGTTCGACGAACGCGCGGAGCGCATCGGTCGCGCCCGCGCGGTTCATGGTGAGGCCGACGGCGACGAGCGGATAGCGAGCCGACCTGAGCGCAGCTTCGGCGCGATCAAGCGACCCTTCGCGTTTCTCCGACCCTTGGTGTTTCCCCGACCCCTCATGTTTCGCCGACCCCTCATGTTTCGCCGACCCCTCATGTTTATCCGACCCTCCGTGCTTCTCCGACTCCTCCTCGGCGACGTCCTCCGGGAAATCGAGGTGCACCGGCCCCGGCTGCTCGGACTCCGCGACCCGAATCGCCCGCCGAACGGTCTCGTCTGCGGTCTCTGCCTCGAGTTCAGTCGTCCACTTCGTCAGCGGTTTGAAGATCGCCTGGTGGTCTACCTGCATCTGCACGGTGCGGCCGCGCCACTTGCGGCCCATCTTCCCGGTGAAGGCGAGCACCGGGACGCGATCGAGGAACGCGTTGCCGACGCCGGTGGTCATGTTCGTCGCGCCCGGGCCAAGCGTGGACGTGCACGCGCCGGGCCGGCCGGTGAGCCGCGCCGAGACGTCGGCCATGAAGCCGGCCGCCCCTTCGTGCGTGACCAGCACGAATTCGACGGCGCTCCCGCCCATCGCCTCGATGAAGCGCATGTTCTGGCCGCCGGGATACCCGAACACGAACTTGATCCCAGCCTGTTCCAGCGCACGAACGACGACGTCAGCAGTGGTCGGCATACGGGGAGATTCTACGCTCGATCCGGCTTGCCCGCCGTAGCCTCGACGGCGGAGGCGGGCGGCCCTTCGACTCGCCGCGCTCGCTCAGGACGGTCCCGAGCGAAGTCGAGGGACGGCGGGCGGCCCTTCGACTCGCTGCGCTCGCTCAGGACCGTCAGTCGGATCCGACGTAGAATGTAATCATCCCAGGTTGCCTATGAGACTCAATCGCCTGCTGCCCCTGGTTGTCGTGCTGTCGCTGCTGGCGCTCGCCGCGTCGATGAGTGCCCAGCCGGGAGCCCTCTCGGGACAGACTGGTCAGGTCGGCCTCGGCCTCGTGCTGCGACAACTCGGCAACGTCGGCGTCTTTCTCCAGGCTGTCGCCCACCCGGACGACGAGAACAGCGCGATTCTCGCGCTGCTCGGCCACGGCCAGGGCTTTCGAACGGCGGTGCTGTCCGCCACGCGCGGCACCGGCGGCCAGAACGAGATCGGCCCCGAGTTGTTTGAATCGCTGAGCATCCTGAGAACCGAGGAGCTCGCCACGGTCCACCGCTACGACGGCGCCGAGCAGTACTTCGCGCGCGCCATCGACTTCGGGTACTCCTTCAGCGTGGACGAGACGTTCCGCAAGTGGGGCCGCCAGGAGATCCTCGCCGACTACGTCCGGATGATACGCACGATCCGCCCGGACGTCATCGTCACCATGTCGCCGGACGGCGAGCAGGGCGGCGCCCACCACCAGGCGCAGGCGCGCATCACAGGCGAGGCGTTCCGGATGGCCGCCGACCCGAAGAGCTTCCCGGAGCAACTGAAGGATGGCCTGCGGCCCTGGCAGGCGCGCAAGCTGTACTACTCGGGGGGATTCGGCGGCCGCGGCGGCGCGCCTTCGCCGGCGACTGCGGCGAGCCAGGCGATGGCTCGCGTGGCCACCGACGTCTACGACCCGCTGCTCGGTCAGACGTATGCCGAGATCGGCTCGATGGCGAGAAGCCAGCACAAGTGTCAGGGGATGGCGCAACTGCTGGCGCTGCCCGGGGGGGGCGGCGGGGCCGGCTATCGGCTCGGCGACACGACGCTGGCCGGCGGAGCCGGCGGCGCCGAGACGACGCTGTTCGACGGGATCGATACGAGCATTGCGGGCCTCGCGGCCTTCGCGGAGGCTCCCCCGCCCGATGCGTTGAAGGCTGGCCTCGCCGCCATTGCGGCGCAGGTGGACAGCGCGCAGAAGGTGTTCAGGTCGCAGGGGCCGGAGGCGGCCAGAGGGCCGATCATCGCCGGCCTCGGCGCCGTTCGGGCGCTCCGGTCGCGCCTCGGTCCGCTCAACCTGGCCGAGGGAGCACGGTACGAGATCGACGCGCGCCTGAAGCTCAAAGAAGACCAGTTCCAGCGCGCGGCTGTCCTGGCGCAGGGCCTCCGCATCGACGTCCTGGCAGACGACGGCGTGGTGTACGCCGGCCAGCCGCTGCGCGTGCAGACGATCGTGGCCAATCGGGGATCGGTCGACATCGGCGTGAAGAGAATCTGGTTCTCGGGGCTCGACGGCGACCCGTCCTGCGCCGCCGCCGTCGTCAAGGCCGGCGCCGTGATGCCGCGGTGCGACGCGGCCGGAAGAATCCCCGCGAGCGCCCGGCCGACGACACCCTACTGGAGGCCGCTCGCCGACACCGCCCGCTACGAATTCGATCCGGATGCGCCATTCGGCCTGCCGTTCAGGCCGACGCCGTTCGTGGCGAACGTCGAACTGGAGATCGGCGGCGTCGACGTCACCGTTCGGCAGCCGGTCGAGTTCCGCTACGAAGGGAACATTTTCAGCGGAGAGAAGCGCACCGAGCTGCTCGTCGTGCCGCGCTTCTCGGTGAGCGTCACGCCTGAAATCGCGATTGTCCCGACGGCTCCGGCCTCTCCAGCGACCGCGAAGGGGGCGGCGACGGCGCTGGCCGAGCGCGAACTCCGCGTGATCGTCATCAACGGCAACAAGGGCGCGGCGAAGGCAGACGTGTCGCTGCGGCTGCCGACGGGCTGGACCGTGACGCCGGCCGCCGCGCCGGTGAGTTTCGCCCGCGAGGACGCGGCCGAGACGGTGCGCTTCACGGTCAAGCCTGCAGGCGCCGCGAAGTCCGGGCAGTACGACGTGAGGGCCGTCGTTCGCGACGGCGCCGAGTCGTTCGATCAGGGCTACCAGGTGATCGAGTACCCGCACATCCGCCGCCAGCACATCGTCCTGCCGGCTCGCGCCGCCATCAAGCTGATCGACGTGAAGGTGGCGCCGAAGCTGAAGGTCGGGTACGTGATGGGCGTCGGCGACCAGGTGCCGCCCGCCGTCGCGCAGCTCGGCGCGCAGGTGGACCTGCTCGACGCCGACGCGCTCGCCTGGGGCAACCTCGGCCAGTACGACGCGATCGTGACCGGCGTGCGCGCCTACGAACGGCGCGCCGACCTCAGGGCGAACAACCGGCGGCTGATCGCCTACGCGGAGAACGGTGGCACGCTGATCGTCCAGTACAACAAGACGGAGTTCAACGAGGCGCAGTACGGGCCGTTCCCCGCGCGGGTCAGCTCCGGCCGTGTGACCGACGAGACCGCGCCGGTCGAGGTGCTGGTCCCGGCGAACCCGATCTTCACCTTCCCGAACGCGATCGGCGCGGCGACGTGGAAGGACTGGGTGCAGGAGCGCGGGCTGTACTTCCTCGGTGAGAAGGACGCGAACTACGTCGACCTCGTGCAGCTGCAGGATCCGTTTCCCGCAAACAGCGGCGTGAAGAAGGGCGCGCTGGTGGAGGCGAAGGTCGGCAAGGGCAGGTGGATCTACGTGGGCCTCGGCCTGTGGCGGCAGCTGCCGGCCGGCACCGACGGCGCGTATCAACTGCTGGCGAACCTGATCAGCGCCGGAAGAGTCCCCGCAGAAACAGTGACCGAGTTCCCTGACGTCCTCGTAGTTGGAGCCGGCCCGGCCGGTTCGACGGCTGCCCGGGCGCTCGCGGCCGGCGGTGCCCGCGTGCGGCTGCTCGAGCGGGCCACGTTCCCGCGCAACAAGCCGTGCGGCGGAGGGCTGACGACGCGCGCGCTGAAGCGGTTCCCGCATCTGGCCGCCGCGCTCGAACAGATCGAGACGCACTACATTTCGCGTCTCTACCTCGAGGGGCCCGCTCATCGCGGTGTCGTCCTCACGTCGCCGACGCCGGCCGTGGTCACCATGCGGCGAGTCGAGTTCGACCAGGCGCTCGCGCGCCTCGCCGTCGAGGCGGGCGCAGAGCTTGTCGAGGGCGCGTGGGTATCCGCGGTCAGCGCCGACGAAGACCGCGTGCGGGTGGCGACGCGCGACGCGCGTGAATTCCGCGCCGACTACCTGGTGGCTGCCGACGGCGTCAACGGCATCGTCGCGCGCCGGCTTGGCCTCCATCAGGGATGGGGCGAAGCGAACCTGGCGCTCAACGTAATGGAAGAGTCCCCGAACGAGCGCCTCCGCGCGCTCGAACCAGACACGCTGTGGGTGTCGTACGGGCAGGGCGGCGCCGCCGGCTACGGGTACATCTTCCCAAAGCGCGGGCATACCAACGTCGGCATCGGCTGTCTGCGATCATCGTTCCGGGAACGCGTCGCGCTCCCGCCCTACGAAATGCAGCAGCGATTCGTCGCAGGGCTGCGGCAGCGCAGCCTGGCAGAAGGCGCCGCAAACCGAGAGGACTTCACTCCCTTCCACCTGCCGCTTGGCGGCCCGATCCCGACCACCGCGCGCGGCCGCGTCCTCGTCGCGGGCGACGCGGGGGGATTCGTCAACGCCTACACGGGCGAGGGGATCTTCTACGCGATGGTGACGGGCGAGCTGGCGGCCCGCGCGATTCTCGACGATGCGACGATGGACGACCCGCGGCGGGGAACGACGGCCGCGCGTGCGTACGTGGACGCCTGG
Source organism: uncultured Acidobacteriota bacterium (assembly GCA_963698725.1). GTDB lineage: Bacteria > Acidobacteriota > Vicinamibacteria > Vicinamibacterales > Fen-181 > FEN-299. The sequence continues at coordinate 162,130 of CAVORY010000013.1, read as the reverse complement.
CGGCGGGAGATTGGCGGCGAACTGCGCGACTCAGTGCTGATTCAGAGGTACCTGTTCCGCGATCCCGCCCGACTCGACGGCGTGGTCGCCGGCGCAGGCAGACACCGCGCCGTGGGCGACGCGATCATCGCCTACGCGATGGGGGAGCTCTCGTATCGGGAAGCTCGGCGCTTCCTGATTCGGCGGTTTCCGCGGGCGCTGTTCAAGCTGCTCTCTGGGGTCAGGTCTGGGCAGTGAGCACTTTGCGTACTTTCCAGACCTGACCCCATGTGGCGCGGCCGTGCACATGCTTTTGGCGCCGCACCCGACTGTGGCAACATATGCGGATGCTGACTCGGTTGCATGCGCTAGCTCTGCTGACAGTTGCCGCCGCCACCGTGACCGTGAGCGCAGGGGACTGGCCCGGGTTCCGCGGGCCGAACCGCGACAACATCTCGACCGAAACCGGGCTCTACCGGACGTGGCCGGCTGGCGGCCCGAAGGTCCTGTGGAAGACGACGGTCGCCGAAGGGTACGCCGGGGCGGCCATCAGGGCCGGCCGCCTCTACGTGAACGACTACGACGAAACCAAGAAGGAGCACGCCGTCCGCTGCCTGTCGATGGCTGACGGGAAGGAAATCTGGAGGTGGAGCTACGCGGTTGACGTCCGCCCCAACCACGGGATCACGAGGACCGTGCCGACGGTCGGCGCGACGCTCGTCTTCTCGCTCGACCCGAAATGCCGCCTGCACGCCATCGACCAGAAGACCGGCAAGCTGGTCTGGCAGAAGAACCTCGTGCAGGAGTACAAGGCGACGATCCCAGGGTGGTACGCAGGACAGAACCCGCTGATCGACGGCGACAGGGTCATCGTCGCGACCGGCGGCGACGCCCTGGCTGTCGCGTTCGACCAGGCCACCGGCAAGGAGATCTGGCGGTCGCCGAACCCGGGCAAGGACCTGATGTCGCACTCGTCGCTGATGCCGGCGACGATCGGGGGCGTCAAGCAGTACCTCTATCTTTCCCTGAACAAGGTGAGCGGCGTGGCCGCCGCGGACGGGCAGATCCTGTGGAGCATCCCGTTCGCCACGAAGATGGCGGCCGTTCCGTCGGCGCTCTCGATCGGCGACGGCCGCGTGTTCATCACGAGCGGCTACGAGGCGGGCAGCATGATGTTCCAGGTCGAGAAGGGCGCAGCCGGCTTCGCCGCGCGCAAGCTCTACGACCTGACCGCCGCGCAGTTCAACTCCGAGGTGCACACGCCCATCCTCTACAAGAACCACCTGTTCGCGGTGGGGTCGATGACGCGCGGGCGGTTCATGTGCGTCGGCCTCGACGGCAAGGTGGTGTGGCAGAGCCCGGTGGCGTCGGGCGACCCGGCGGCGACGCGGACGTTCGGCCTCGGCGGCTTCCTGCTCGCCGACGGGATGTTCTTCATGCTCGATGGCGACAAGGGGACGCTGCGCCTCATCGAGGCCAGCACCACCGGCTACAAGGAGCTGGCCAGCGCGAAGATCCTCGCGGCCGAGGGCGCGGAAGTGTGGGGGCCGCTGGCGCTGTCGAACGGCCGGCTCGTCATCCGCGACATGAGCGAGATGGTCTGCCTCCAGGTGGGCCCGACCGTTGCGGGCAAGTAGCCTATGCAAACCTACCCACGCCGCTACACGCCAGTGGCGACGCTGGCGGGCCGCGGAACGGCCGCTGAATTCAAGACGTCGCTCTCGGGAGTGGCGGTCGGCGCCGCCGGCGCGATCTACTCGCTCGGCGACGGCGAAGTCAGGGTGTTCGCCGCGGGTGGCGGCGTCGCCCGGACGTGGAAAGCGCCCCAGCAGGCCGCGTGCCTCACCGTCGCACCCGACGGCCGGGTCCTGGTCGGCGCGCCCGGACGCGTCGAGATCTACGGCCCCGCCGGGAGCCGCGTCGGCGGATTCGCGGTAGGCGAGGGCGGGAAGCCGGCCGACGTGACCGCGGTCAAGCTGTTCCGCGACGCGATTCTGGTTGCCGACGCCAGCGCCCGGTTCGTCCGGCGGTACGACGCGAGCGGCACCGAGCGCGGTCTCATCGGCAACCAGCACAAGACCGGCAGCTTCATGCTGCCCAACCGGAGCCTGGACATCGACGTCGATGCGGCGGGAGTGGTCTACGCGACCGACACCGGGCGGCACCAGGTGACGTCGTGGACGCTCGACGGCGCGCCGATTACAGCCTTCGGGCGGTTCGGCCAGACGAGACCCGAGGACTTCGTCGGGTGCTGCAACCCGGTAAACCTCGCGGTGGCGCCGGACGGCTGCGTGGTGACGGGCGAGAAAGCCGTGGCCCGCGTGAAGGTCTTCGGCCCGGACCGCGCGCTGCTCGCGGTGATCGGGCCGGAGCATTTCGATCCGATGTGCACCCACATCCACCTCGCGGTGGATTCGAGCGGTCGGATCGTCGCGGCGGATCCCGTGCGCCGCACGATCACGATCTTCGGACGGTCATGAGCGATACGACTACACGCCGCAAGTTCATCGACACGACGTGCCGCGTCATCGGGTTTGCCGCGCTCGGCGGCGTCGGGGCCGTCCTGACCACCCGCGCGTCGGCGCACGCCGTCTTCCAGGTCGATCCGCTGAAGTGCACCTCCTGCGACCTCTGCCGCACGTCCTGCGTGCTGAGCCTGTCGGCCGTGAAGGCGGTGAACGAGTTCTCCAAGTGCGGCTACTGCATGCTCTGCCCGGCCTACATGGACGTGACGAGCGCGCCCGACGAGAAGGGGGTGCCGTCGGGCCGGGTGTGCCCGCAGGACGCGCTCAAGCGGCGCGTGGTCGGCAAGGAAGACCTCGACGATCCGAACAACAACTACTACGAGTACACGGTCGACGAGCCGAAGTGCACCGGCTGCGGCAAGTGCATCAAGGCCTGCAAGCCTCCATTCGGCAACGGTTCACTGCGCCTCGAGGTCCGGTACGACCGCTGTGTCACGTGCAACGAGTGTTCGATCATGATTGCCTGTCCCGAGGAGGCGATTGTCCGGGTACCGGCGCCGGGCCTGTCCCCGCTGCTGACCCAGGTCGAGACGGCGCATGGATAGTCACGTAGGGCGGGGCTTCAGCCCCGCCGCAGACCCCGGCTCCAGCGGAACCGCAGCGGCAGGCTGCGGCGGCGGTTGTGATGTGGCGCGGGGCTTCAGCCCCGCGAAGAAGCGCCCGCTCTGGCCGCTCATTCTGCTCGTCGTGGCGTTCGCCTCGAGCGCGCTCCTCGCGCAGTACCAGAAGAAGCCGCCCGACTTCGGCGGCATCTACGCGTTCCCGTCGCCGACCCACCCCGAGCCCCGCGGCATCGTCCTGCTCGGTCTCGACGTGGCGATGCTGGCCGTCGGCCTCGGCCTGGGCGCCTACTTCGTGCTGAAGCGGCGCAGTCGCACCGCCACGCTGCTGCTCAGCATCGCCGCCGTCGCCTACTTCGGCTTCTACCGGAAGGGCTGCACCTGCCCGATCGGATCGATCCAGAACGTCACGCTGTCGCTGGTCGATCCGCGCTACATGATCTCGCCCGGCGTCATCGCCTTCTTCCTGCTGCCGCTGATCGCGGCGCTCCTGTTCGGGCGCGTGTTCTGCGGCGGTGTCTGTCCGCTGGGCACCGTCCAGGACCTGGTGCTGCTGCGGCCGATGAACGTGCCGCGGAAGCTCGACCGCGCGCTGCGGTGGATCCCGTTCGTCTACCTCGCGGTCGTGATCTTCTTCGCCGGCTGGGGCCTGCCGACCGTCACCAGCTCCGGGAAGGAGATCGTCCTCCGGCGGTTCCTCATCTGCGAGTGGGACCCGTTCATCGGGATCTTCCGGCTGTCGGGCCCGTTCCACATGCTGGCCATCGGCGTCGGCTTCCTCCTGGTCGGCATGTTCTACGGCCGGCCCTACTGCCGGTGGCTGTGTCCCTATGGCGGTCTGTTGTCCATCCTGTCGCGCGTGTCCTGGAAGAACGTGACCGTCACGCCGGACAAGGAAGCCTACTGCGGCATGTGCGCCGACGCGTGCCCGTACGGCGCGATCCACGACTTCAATGCGGACCGGGCAACGTGCGTCTCGTGCGCGCGGTGCTACGAGTGTTGTCCACGTGAAATCGTGCGTCTGCGCCACGCGGGCATCCCCGCGAAGCGCTTCGTCGCGCCGGCAGGCGGCAGGGGGCCGGCATGAGCGGGGCCAGACTCAAGGCCGTGGCGCGCTCATGGGGCGGCCTGGCTGCCGCCGCGATCGCGCTGTGCTCGGCGGCTTGGCTGACCGCGGAGTACGTCAACGCCGTGCGGGTCGAGTCGGCCGAGAAGAAGCTCGTCGAGGCGCTCAAGATTCAGGCGCGGACCGACGCGACGGTCCACCAGAAGCTGCTCCAGCCGGAGTTCGACCGGCAGCGCATCGCGCTCGAGCGCAGGCACGCCGTGTACGACCGCGTCGGCCTCGTCCTCGTCGTCTCCATCGGCGTCTGGCTGGCGTGGTTCCGCTGGTTCAGGCCGAAGCCCGGCGAGTGGGTCGGCATGCCGGCGCGGCTGCAGCGGTGGATGGAAGGCAACGTGGATCACCTCCCGGGCCGGGCGGTGCCGTTGAAGATCCAGAGAAAGCAGCCAAAGGCGGAGTGACCCCACCAAGACCAAGAAGGTGACACTTTCCTCTTCTCCGTGCTCTCACGCCAGAAAAGGAACACGTCACCTCGTCGCCGCTGGACGGCATGGCCTCTCTCCCCTCAGGTTCCCGCCCTATCGAGAAGACGAAAGTGGCGAGATAGTGTGGGGCCGATGAGCCGGCGCGCCCCGATTCTGCGCATACCATAGAAGGGGATTCGTGCCATGCGTCGTCCGACCCGCGCGGTTCTGGCCGCCTGTGCCGCCGCGCTCATGCTCACAGTACCGTCCGCGGCGTCCGCCGACGAGACCGACAACTTCACCTGCCGCGCCCGGCTGTCGAGCGACTCGCTGGCCATCCTCGATTCGTGGGTGAACGCGCGGATTCAAGAGGCACTGGCGCGTGCGAATCGGCGTGCCGCCGGCCAGGCCGACGAGGCGGCTCTCGTTCGGGAACTGCGGAAGGCCGTCGGCGGGAGCGTCCCCCACCCTTACACGCTCGTCCCCCACTCCCGATTCGAGCGGTGGATCGACGGGCAGTCGACGATCGATCGCTGCCATCTCAGCTTCGCGGAGACCATCTACGGCGCCCGTCCCTACAACCAGCCATGGCTCTATCCGTTTCTAGGCCGGACCGTCCTGGTTGCCGACTCGATTCTGTTGTCGGGCCGCGTCGTCGGTGTGGACAAGATCAATCACTTCATCCGGGAGGGACTCGCGAACTGGCGCGCAGTCGACAGGCGGCGTGAGAGCATCGCCGAGGTTCTCGCGCGCGAGCTCGATCCGGCTTCGACAGGCTGGCACTGGACGGATACCGGTCTCAAGGGCATGTCGCTCACCGGCGTGCTCTCCTACGCCGATGTCGCGGCCGGCTACTCGGGGTTCAGGTTCTGGGAAGACCTGCTCCAGCTCGGACGGGAACGATCGCCTGTGGCGTACGACGCGGCGCTCGGCCAGTTCGTCCAGGTCCGCGAGTTCACCTTCGCCGCCTACGTCACCGATGCCTGGGATGAAGCGGTCAACTACAGCACCTATCACCCGACGATCGGCCGGGAGGTCGCCGCGGCGCTCCGGGCGCGCGGGATGACGATGCCGGTGCGCGACTGCCGGCCGCTGGCGGACCTGCCCGACGCCCGCCTCTACGTGAATCCCGCCTGCCTCCCGGAGTAGGGGCGGAAGGTCTCCGGCTTGCACACGATATTCGGTCACAGATGTGTAAGTGGGGCGCGATCTCTTCATACTGGGCGACAACCGGTTCTCGACCCGCACGAAACGAGCAGCGGCCGCGACCATCGTTGACGCCGACATGGCGGGGAGCGCGCTATGGAGTCCGATTCGATGAATGATGTGACGCGGCGAACACCCGGCTCGGCGCGCGACGGCGGCCGATTCGTCGCGCGGCTGGCGGGAGTGGTCGCTGGGGCGGGAGGAGTGGCTGTCTTGGCCTTCGCCACTCAGGCGAGCACGTGGGCCGAGTACGGGCGGATGGTCGCAGGGCTGCTCATGGTGGCCGGCTGCGCGTGGTCGGTCGGCACGCTGATCGGCTTCTTGTTTGGGATTCCCCGAACACTGTCGCTGCCGTCAGGCGACGTCGCAGAGGGTGCGTTCGGCCGGGACCAGCTGCACTACCGGGTCAACACGAACCTCGAACAGATCTCGGACTGGCTGACGAAGATCCTCGTCGGCGTCGGGCTGGCCGAACTCCATCGGCTGCCCGCGGCTCTGCGGGGCGCAGCCGACTACTTCGCCGCGGCCATTGGCGGGCGTGCCGCCGCCGACCTCGCGGGATTCCTCGCCGCGCTCCTCGTCTACTTCTCGGTTGTCGGCTTCATGACCGGCTACCTCGGGACGCGCGTCCTCCTCGCGCCGCTGTTCAAGGTGGCGGACGGGAAGGCCGTTCGCGCCGCAGTCGAGATCGCCGCGCGATAGGCCGCCTGTCGAAAACACCTCCCGACCTCGTACAATGCGGCATGCACACGCTCACCCGCCGCATCGCCGTCGGCTTCGTCTTCGCCTCGGTTCTGGCCACCGGCGCAGTCACCGTCGCCCAGCGCGGCGCCGCCCTGTCTGCGGACCAGGTCGCCCGGCGCTGGAGCGTCGAGAAGGAACTCCAGTCGATCGCCGTCGTCGAGCGCAAAGTGATGATGCGGATGCGCGACGGCGTCCGACTGGCCACAGACGTCTACCGCCCGAAGAGCGCGGCCGGCAAGGTGCCGACGATCTTCGTCCGCACCCCCTACAACTTCAACCACTGGGATGTCCGGAACGGCGTGCCGCGAGACATGACGCAGATGCTCACCGCCGTGAAACGCGGCTATGCCTACGTCATCCAGAACGAGCGCGGCCATTTCTTCTCGGAAGGCAACTACGACATTCTCGGGCCGCCGGTCAGCGACGGCGAGGACGCGCTGCAGTGGATTTCGAACCAGCCCTGGTCCAACGGAAAGGTGGGCACCACCGGATGCTCCTCCACGGCCGAATACCAGATGGCGATTGCCGGCAGGGGCCACCCGGCCTACGCCGCGATGAACGTCCAGGGGTTCGGCGCGGGCGTCGGCCGCGTGAAGCCGTACTACGAGCAGGGCAACTGGTACCGCGGCGGCGCCGTGCAGATGCTCTTCATCACCTGGCTCTACGGCGAGCAGAACCAGCTGCGGCCGATGTTCCCGGCGAACATGTCGCGCGAGGATCTCGTCAAGGCGGCGAAGTACTTCGACCTCGCGCCGCAGCAGCCGGACGTGGACTGGTCGAAGGCGCTCTGGCACCTGCCGATGCAGGACATCATGAAGGCGATCGACGGCCCGAAGGGGATCTTCGCCGACGCGATGCCGGTCCCGACCGGCGGCCGGATGGCGCAGCGCGCGCCCAACGACCCTGCCTGGTACAAGGGCGGCCTGGTCCACGACGATTCGACGATCAACGTGCCGGGGCTGTGGTTCATGTCCTGGTACGACGTGTCGGTGGGGCCGAACCTCGCGCTCTACAACCACGTGCGGAAGACGGCGAAGCGTGGCGTCGCCGACCAGCAATGGGCCATCATCGCGCCCGTCGCGCACTGCTCGTACACCCGCGCGACCGAGAACACCGTCGTCGGCGACCGCAGCATGGGCGACGCGCGCTACGACTACAACGACGTGGTCTACGGGTTCTTCGACCGGTTCCTGAAGGGGGAGAAGAGCGAACGGCTCCAGAGATTGCCGAAGGTCACCTACTTCACAATGGGTTCGAACCGGTGGGAAACGTCGGACACCTGGCCGCCCGCCGACTCGCGGCCGATGACGTTCTTCCTGTCGAGTGGCGGCAAGGCGAACTCGCTGCGCGGCGACGGCGCGCTGACGGTGGCGCCGCCCGACGTGGACAGGCCCGACACCTTCACCTACGACCCGATGAAGCCGGTGACGTCGTACGGCGGGAACGTCTGCTGCACGGGCAACGCCATCACGGCCGGCGCGTTCGACCAGCGCAAGATGGAAGAGCGGAACGACATCCTCGTCTTCACGTCTGAGCCGTTCACGGACGGGCTCACGCTCAGCGGGCCGATCGAGCCGACGCTCTACGTGTCGTCCGACGCGAAAGACACCGACTTCACGGTCAAGGTCCTCGACGTCTACCCGGACGGCCGCGCCTACAACCTGGACGAGTCGATCCAGCGGATGCGCTACCGCGACGGGTACGACAAGCCGCTCGTCTGGATGGAGGCCGGGAAGGTGTACAAGGTCACGCTGCAGCCGCTGACGACGAGCAACCACTTCGCGCCGGGGCACCGGCTGCGCATCGAGGTGTCGAGCAGCAACTTCCCGCGGTTCGATCGCAACCTGAACACCGGCGGCAACAACTACGACGAGACGAAGGGCGTCGTCGCGCGCAACCGCGTGCACCATTCGAAGCAGTACCCGTCGCAGATCACTGTGACCGTGAAGAAGTAGGCGGCAGCCCGTTGCGGGCGGCTCTCTCGCCGGACTCCGGTCGGCTGCGCGGCAAACCCGCTCTCCGGCCGTTGTCGGCCGCCGGCCGCGGGGGTCGCGCGGTCTGATCCGCGTGCGAGATCGCGCTCTACCCCGCTGGAGCCCACCGCCTGCGAGCGTGTTTGCGAGCTGACGCTGTGACGCTTGCCGACAGTCGCCGGCTCGAGATCCATCCCGCAACCGTCCGCCGCCGAGCGGCGCAGGGGTCGACGGACGTCGGGGGCGCCCTCGGTTTCGCGAGAGATCCCGGGCCGTGTCTGGGGGGTGGCGCCCAGGCGAGCCGTGGACATTCAACAATCGGCAGGATCCCGAGAACCGCCAGCCGGCCAATAATGGCGCGGGTGGGGATGGAGGGTCACCATCGGCCAATCCAACCAGCCAGTCCGCCAATTCGCGCAATGCCTCGCCCGTATGACACACCTGCCGTTCCCCCAGCAAACGGCCGGCTGCGTCCGCCGCCCAGACTTCGTGCATCGTGGTCGCCCAGTCGATGCCGACACACACGCGGTACTCGGTGGTCTCCTCCATTGGCTGCCTCCTCGCAGAATTCCGGCTCACCGTGCTGGCCCGCGCCCCTGTACTGGCGCTTTTCGCGCGACTTCCCATTGGCGGTTGGCACGGCTCACCCTCCCGAGACGCAGGTCCATCCCAGGTGCTTCGGAGCACGCGGGGCAACAAGGCGTTCTCGGGAGAGGGCCGGCGTGTCACCAGGATATCGTCCATTCGGAACAGGCGGCCTGCGCACAGGGGGGGCGCCTCCGCGCCTGCTGGCGCTCCGGCGCTCTCCCCAAGCAGGAGAAGAGGGCGTAGCCCCCTTCGACCTTGGTGAAATGGTACAGGGGGCGACAGGCCCGGCGTGGGCCCCACCCGCAGGACGAAGGGACGGTAAGCCGGCGCAGCGGTTCTTCGCCAGGGGAGGGATCGCCCGGCGGCACCCCCCAGGCACGGCCGGACGTCGAGCGGAAACACGGGCGCGGCCGCACACAACCTGCTTGATCTGCTGTCGACCGCAGACATAATTGACCGAGCGTCGGCTGGGGACACACCCACTTGAGGGCGGGCACAACATGGACGATCACAGGCCGATGGGGTTGTTCGCCACGGTTGGCCACGCGCTCCGCTACTGGCGGCCGCACTGGCGCATCGGCATCCTCCTGCTGGCCGTGCTCGCCGTCCCGCAGGGCTTCAAGGCCTTCTTCGCCTACAGCCAGCGGCTGATCATCGACAACGCCCTGATCGGCCACGACGCCGCGCTGCTCACGCGCGTCCTCGCCGCGCTCGCGGGGACCTTCGTGCTGGCCGCCGCCGCGATCCTGCTGGCCGACTACCTGGGCGCGCGCATCGGCGCCGCCATCCTCAACACCGTCCGCCTGCGGATGTTCCGCCACCTCCAGCGGCTCTCGATCGGCTACTACTCCCGCGTTCAGAGCGGCGACGTCGTCGCGCGCTTCACGAGCGACCTGGCGGACATCCAGAAGAGCCTGACCACGCGCGTCGTCGACGCCGTTGTGGCGGTGCTCGGCCTGATCATCAACATCCCGGTGGCCTTCATGATCGACTGGCGGCTGGCCACCGTGATGGTGCTGGGCATGCCGATGGCGGGCCTCGGCACGCGGGTGTTCGGCCGGCGCGCCAGCGCGGCGCGGTACGCCCTCAAGCAGGGCGAGGCCGGCGTCGCGAGCACGGTGGGCGAATCGGTCCGCGCGCAGCCGGTGGTCAAGGTGTTCGGCCTGGCCGGGTGGCTGATGGAGCGGTTCGAGAAGCAGCTGGCCGACCTGGCGCGCCGATTCGTCCGCGCCGAGTTCCTCGCGGAGCTCGTCGGCAGCTCGTCGAGCTTCGGCGTCCTCATGGCCCAGGTCATCGTGCTCGGCGTGGGCGCCTGGATGGCATATTCCGACCTTCTGACGACGGGCTCGCTCGTCGCGTTCCTGAGCCTGCACGCCGTCGTCAGCAAGGACGCCTACGACCTCACCAAGAAGGTCGTTCCCGCGCTGATCTCCTCGTCCGGCGGGCTGCAGCGCATCGAGGAGCTGCTGGGGGAACCCGAGGACGTGGCAGACGCCGAAGGCGCGCGGACGCTGAGCCGGATCGAGGGCCCGCTGGCGCTCGAGAGCGTGACGTTCGGCTACACGCCCGATCGCCCGGTGCTGTCAGGCCTGTCGATGACCGTGGCGGCCGGCGAGCGGGTGGCGCTCGTCGGCCCGTCCGGCTCGGGCAAGAGCACCGTGCTGCAGCTCCTGCTTCGGTTCTACGACCCGCAGCGAGGGCGCGTGACCGTCGACGGGGCGGACCTCCGCGCAGTCACGCTCGATTCGCTTCACGGCCGGATGGCCGCGGTGTTCCAGGAGAGCTTCCTCTTCGCCGGTACGATTCGCGAGAACATCGGGCTCGGGAAGCTGGGCGCGGGCCTCGAGGAGATTCGGGCCGCCGCCCGTGCCGCCGAGATCGACGACGTCATCGCGGCGCTGCCGGAAGGCTACGACACGCCCGTCGGCGAACTGGGCGGGCGGCTGTCGGGCGGCCAGCGCCAGCGCGTCGCGATCGCGCGCGCGGTCCTGCGCGATCCGGCGGTTCTGCTGCTCGACGAAGCCACCTCGGCGCTCGACCCCGGCACCGAGGCGGCGATCAACGCGACGCTCGACCGGCTCGCGGCCGGGCGCATCGTCGTGCTCGTCACGCACCGGCTCGCCTCGGCGCGATCCGCGGATCGGATTGCGGTGCTCGACGGCGGCCGCCTGATCGAGAGCGGAACGCACGACGAGCTGGTGGCGCGAGACGGGCTCTACTTCAGCCTGTGGCAGAAGCAGAGCGGCATCGAGGTCAGCGCTGACGGGCAGGACGGCCGGATCGATCCGGCGCGCCTGGCGGCCATTCCGCTCCTGGCCGGGCTGGACGGCGCGCAGCGGGAGACGCTCGCGCGGCGCTTCGTCTTCATGCGGTACGAAGCCGGCGAGATCGTGATTCGCGAAGGCGAGGTCGGCGACCGCTTCTTCGTCGTGGCGCGCGGGAAGGTCGAGGCGTTCGTCACGGTCGGTCAGGGCGAGAAGCGCCTGACGGTGCTCACCGACGGCGATTTCTTCGGCGAGGTGGCGCTGCTCGCCGATGCGCCGCGGACGGCCTCGGTGCGCGCGCTGCAGCCAAGCTCGTTCCTGTCGCTGGCGAAGCGCGACTTCGAGGACCTGCTGGCGGCCCGCCCGGAAATCCGCGAGGCTGTCGAGCGCGTCAGCGCCCTTCGCGCGCAAGGGAGTCGGGAGGTCTGCGTGACGGGAGCGCGGGCGTAGGGCGGGGCTGCCTTCGGCTGCGCTCAGGCCAGGTCAGCCCTGCCGTATCGCCGCCAGCAGCAGGCGGTTCTTGGGCGTGACGGTCGCGGGAATCGTCTGCGTCCAGACGCGGTAGCCTTGTTGTTCGAGCCGCATCGCGCGCAGGATGTCGATGGCCAGCGGCCGGTCCACCCAGCCGGCCAGAGGTCCCGAATCGCACGTCGCCAGGTCGTGGCAGCAGGGGAGGACGGCGACCATGGCTTGGGCGGCGACGGCGCGGTCGAGCACCCGGTCTGTCAGATCGCCGCAGGCGTGGCACGACACCACCACGTCGGTCTCCTTCAGCTCGACGTTCTCCAGCGCGCCCGCCACGAAGTCCACGCGACCGGCCAGGCGCGGCCAAGCCGCGTGCCGAGCGCGGCATGCACCTGGCGCTCGATCGGCGGCAGCGCCGGTATCCACCACCAGCGCATCCGGCGACGAGTTGTCGAGCAGCAGCATCGCGTGCGCGAGCAGGCCGTGACCGCCGCCGAGATCGACGACCCGGCCGCCGCGGAAGAGCCGCCGCACTCGACGCGCCACCTCCCACGCTTCGTACAACTCCTTGCGCGGCAGGCAGCCGGCTCCGCACACGGCCCGGCCGAGGCGATCGAAGAGCGTATCGCCGGGGAATCGGCCGAGATCGTGGCGCGTCAGCCGCGCGCGTGAGGAGGGGGAGAAGGGCATGGCGGTGACCGGAGTATACTCTCGGCGTCTGGAGGCCAGTAGGTCCTGTTCTTCATTGACTCTCAGCTTGAACGACTGCCGCCTGGCCGGCACGGCTTCACCGTAGAGTCGCCAGAACGGCACCCTGATCATCCACTCGCGCCTCGCCGGGCCTGTTCCCGCACGCCAGGCCCAATGCCGGCGCGCGGGCCCCGCTCCGCACCCCGATTGCATCCGCATCAAGCCGAGCCTATGATACCGGTGCGTCTACTGCCGGCCGACCAGGAGTGATGACCATGATTGGGCAAACGATCGCGCACTACCAGGTCGTCGAGGAGATCGGTTGCGGCGGCATGGGGGTCGTGTACAAGGCGCTCGACACGAAGCTGTCGCGCCCGGTCGCGATCAAGTCGCTGAAGGCCGACGGCGCGCAGGATGAGACGGCGAAGAAGCGGTTCCTGCGCGAGGCGACGACGGTCGCCCAGCTGGATCACCCCTACATCTGCAAGGTCTACGAAATCCTGGAGCACGAGGGTCAGACCTACCTCGTGCTCGAGTTCGTCCGCGGCCGGCCGCTGTCCGACGTCATCGCCGACCCCGCGCAGGTGCTCCCCCTGGAGAAGGCCCTGGACTTCGGTCGCGAGGTCGCCGAAGCGCTCGAGGAGGCGCACAAGCACGGCATCGTCCACCGGGACATCAAGCCCAACAACATCATGCTGCTCGAGTCCGGCCACATCAAGGTGCTGGACTTCGGGCTGGCGAAGGCGCTGCCGACGCTTTCGGATTCGAGCGAGACGAGGTCGGCGAACCTGACGAAGGCCGGCCAGGTCGTGGGCACGCTCGGCTACATGTCGCCGGAGCAGATCACCGGCCGATCGGCCGACGCGCGGTCCGACATCTTCGCGCTGGGCGTCGTGCTGTTCGAGATGGTCGCGGGTCGCCGGCCGTTCCCGGGCGACACGGCTGCGCAGGTGGCTGCGTCCATCATGACCGCGAACCCGGAGCCCCTTCACCGCTACCGCTCCGGCGTTCCGGACGGCCTCGACCGGGTCATCGGGCGGATGCTCGCCAAGGACCCTGGCGAGCGCTACCAGTCGGTGCACGAGGTCCGTGTCGAGCTTCGACACCTCCAGGACGACCTGGTGACGCAGTCGCCGCGGGCGGCAAGGACCGCCAGCCAGGCTCGCGCTGCGGGTGATCGGCCGACCGCGGGACCGTCGGCCGGCGAATTGACCGCCAGCGCGGCGGCGGGGAGCGTACCGTCGGCGAAGACACGGCCCGGATGGCTGGCTTCGAGGGCCAGGCGCTGGGCCGTCGGTTCCGTGACGGCCGCAGGCGTGGTGGCGGTCGTCGCCTTCGTGTTCTGGTACCAGGGCAGCCAGCCGGCCCTGTCGTTCGCCGCGCGCGACTGGATTCTCGTCTCGGATTTCGAGAACCTGACCGGGGATTCGATCTTCGACAAGTCGCTGGCGACGGCGCTGAACGTGAGCCTGTCCCAATCCACCCACGTCAACGTGTTCTCGAAGGCGCGGACCAATACCGTTCTGCAGCGCATGGGGAAGAAGCCCGACACGCCCGTGGACGAGCCGGTCGGACGCGAGGTCTGCCAGCGGGAGAACATCCGCGGTCTGATTTGCCCCAGTATCGGCAAGGTGGGCAACACGTTCGTCATCACCGCCCGGATCGTCGACCCGCATACCGGAGACGGAGTGCGTTCGTACGACGAGCGGGCGGACGACTACGACCACATCCTCACGGCGCTCGGCGCCGTGGCCGCGTCCGTCCGCAAGGGCCTCGGCGAATCCCTGGCGCAGGTACAGACGAGCAGCCGGCCACTGGCCAAGGTCACGACCAGTTCGCTCACGGCGCTGAAATCCTATTCGGAGGCCCAGGAATTGTGGCCCAAGGGCCAGCAGAAGGCCGCTGTGGACCTGCATGAAGCGGCGGTCAAGGAGGACCCCGATTTCGCGATGGCTCACGCGGCGCTGGGCGTCTACTACGCAAGCTTCATCTTCAACGAGCCCGTCAAAGCCAAGGCGCACTTCGAGAAGTCGCTCAGCCTCGCCGACCGGACGACCGATCGCGAGAAGATGGTCATTCGGCTGCAGTACGAGAATCAATACGGGACCCCCGACGCCTCGTTCAGCCTTTACGAGGCCTTCCTGCGCGCGTATCCGGACGCCGTCAACCAGCGGTACAACTACGCAGGTCAGCTGCGTGACCACCAGCAGCTGGACAAGGCCGTGCAGCAGTACAAGGAAGTGATCCGCATAGCCCCCGACAACGCGTCCGCTTTCATCAACCTGGCGACCACCTACTCTCTTCAGGACAAGGAACGGGAGGCGCTCGCGACGTACGACCAGGCATTCAAGCTCGAGCCCACCTGGGTGACCAGCGGAAACCTGAACCACGAGTACGGATTCACGTTCGTGACACTCGGCGAGTACGAAAAAGCCCGCGCCGTCTTCACCAAGGGCCTGGCGACCCCGAGCAAGGTCTCGGCCATGCGGTCGCTCGCGTTGCTGGACCTCTACCTGGGCAAGTACCGGGATGCGAAGGCGAAGCTCGCCGAAGCCATCCTTTTGAACGTGTCCGGGAAGGCCCTGCTCAGCGAGGCGCGCAACCACTTGTTCATGTCGATCCTGCTCGATGGAGAAGGCGATTCAGCCGGCGTTCAGAGGGAGCTGGACAAGGCGGCGAAGTGCCTGGAGACCCTGCCGCCGCAGCCGTGGCTGAGCGCGCGAATCGCGGTCGGCTGGGCGCGCGGCCGGAGCGCGGACAAGGCCGCGAGGGCATTGGAAAAGGTGAGGAAGGACTCCAATCCGAACAACCCGGCCCAGTCCAGCGAGCTGCACCGCCTCGAAGGGGAGGTCGAACTGGCCCGCGGCAACCAGGCTCGGGGACTCGAACTGCTCGCCCTGGCGGACAGAGAGCAGCACGGGCCGTTCAGCACCGAGAGCCTCGCGCGCGCGCAGCGGCTCGCCGGCAAGACCGACGAGGCGACCGGCTCCTACGAAGCCTTCCTGGGATTGCGCCGGCGGTCCTATGGCTGGGAGCCGCAGCAGGTACTGGTTCGCCGCACACGTCGAGCTTGCAAAGCTGTACGTCGCCCGCAAGGAGCCGGAGAAGGCGCGCCGCGTTCTGCAGGAGTTGCTGGACGTGTGGAAGGGCGCCGACCAGGACCTGCCGGTCTACAAGGAAGCGCAGGCTCTGAGGAAGACAACCGGGGGCGGCGGCCTCTAGCGCCCCCCCCGGTATCTATGCCAGCCCTGGGCCTTACATCTTGCGCCGAGCGGCGCGCGCCATACCCGCCAGACCGAGGCCGAGAAGCACCAGAGTGCTGGGCTCAGGAACCTGCGCGCCGGGTACTGACTGGGTCCGTGCCAAGGATGTTGCTGGAAACCCTGTGCACTTCAGTGAGCCTGAAGTTCGAGAATCCCATGTAACTGTCCAGATACCAGTAGCCATCCGCTGCCTGATGGAAGGCGTACGGGTCGAGACCCAAGCCCGTATCTGAGTCCGTTACCCACAGGGTGCCGGTGGTGTCAGTCTCGCCATCCCAGTCGATGCCCCAGACGGTGAGCGAGTGGCTGTACGCTCCGTTTATTGTGATCGCGTTGGCAATCCCGTTCGTGACGTAGTAACTGACTGAGGAGATGTCCTCCGTGTAGTTGTCAGGGTGACCAGGATAGCTCTCCGGAACGAATCCGTACACACCAGGCGGGTCGGTCGCAGCGTTCTGCCTCCACTGAACTCCAGGGTAGAACCCCCCTCCGTCGGTCGGAAACACCGTGCCGTCATATGTGGACGCGTTCACGCCGTGGAACCACCATTCGGTGCCGTACATGGGGCTACCCGTTGAATCGGGCCAATAGAGATTGAAGTAGTTGAATATCTGCTGCGTCTCGGTCAGGCCGGTGCCCCCACCCCAGCCCGCCCAAGCCAGCATGTTCGATGTCGAGGCTGCCCAACAGAGCAGGTTATCCCCGACGCCCGTCTTGTTGGCATCGACCCAACTCGCGCCCGTGTTGATGTCCGTCCCCCAAAGGTAGACGGGCGCCGCTCGGGCCGTGCCCGCGAGGGCAAGAGAGAACACCACCGCAGCGACTACACCTACTGGTTTCTTCATCCGCCGGCTCCTTTCAACAGAAACTGTGGTCCGATCGCCGCCTGCGGGAGCGACGGCCGCGCTGGCGCGCGGCTGGTCTCCGGCTGAGGGCTGCGGACACAAACGCGTCGGACGTCGTGCGCGAGACGACAAGGAGAAACCGGACAACGCTGTCAGGACGACCTGGCAGCAGAGAGTCACGCCTGCGGATGCGACCAGAGCGCCAGAACTCGCGAAGGATGCGAGGGACGGGACGGCGCCCGCTGAGAGATACCCCGCAAACAGGCACCTCACCAGCTGTAATGAACGCGAAGTCGATGCAAGCCAGGCGCCGGCGTCGCCAACTCAAGAATGGCATCAGGCAACTATCTGTACAGAAACAACTTAGCCAGCCGTGTCGGGCCTCGTTTGCCAAGGAAGGTACGACGAAGAAGGGATCTGTCGCGGAGACTATTTTCCTCGCTGGCAACGAGAATGGCCACTTGTCGATGGCCTCCGGGGCACCGGCGTCGGCTCGATCAGGATCCCTCCAATGAGGCTGGCCTGGGGACAAATGTCGTCGCTGAAGGCGACTTCGCGGCGGATGATCGATATCGCAAATGTCTATAACTAGTTTATTTTGTTGGATATATCAGGATCGAGTGCGCACCGAAGCGGTCGGCTCGCCGTTTGCTTGCGGAGAACTTAGCGCTGTATCTAACCCTGTCCGGCGAAGGGGAACCATGTTCAACGATTCACGCGAACGAACGGCAATCGGCGGCATGCGGAAGAGGACCGGAAGAGCCATGAAGGTGCTCCCGGCCGTGGCCCTCGCGGTCCTGCTGGGTGCCGTGGCGAAGTGAGGCGGCGACGATCCGGTGTCATAAGCAATGGTCCTCTCGGAGGGGAGAACTCGTGCAGCCTCGACTTCAACGCGGACAACCACTCCAACACGTGGCAGTTCTACACCACCCTCGTTGTCGGTCAAGGCACGATCGAAGTCGACCTGTACACGCTTACGATTTCGGGAACGCCGAGCGCTATGTTCACGCTCAACGCGTTCGATGTCGTGGGATCGTTGGCCCCGATCAACCAACCTGGCTACACAGGCCCCGGCCCGATCCCGCAAGTAGCGTGCGTGCCCATATTCGGCGGCCAGACCTGCGCCTTCTTCGACGTATCGGTGGTCTACCAGCAGAATCCGCAACTGCCGCTGTGGCAGAACGGTAGCTATGACCTCTCGATAGTCTGGAACGGGTCGCCAGCCCTGATCCCAGGCACAAACCAACCGGACCCCCGCATTACGATCCTGCGGGCTCCGAGCGGTGACCACGATTTCACCGACCCAACCACCGGAATGTTGTCGGACATCCGCTACGCACCGTTCTTACCGCTGGTCCCGGGAGACCCTGGAATCGGCGGAAGAGGGAATGAGTTCTCGACATTCGGGGTGTTCGCCGGAGAGGGTCTCGATCCTGCCCGCTTGGTCAGCACCAAGGAGGATCTCCTCGTCACCACCGTCCCCGAGCCCGCCAGCCTCCTCCTTCTTGGCACCGGCCTGGCTGGCCTCGCCGTCCGCTCGCGTCGCCGGAAGAAGTAGCGCTCGCCGCACCGCGCGTCGAACGCAGTAAAAGGAACCAACGCCGGGTCGTTCAGACCCGGCGTTGCCGTCTCTGGTGTATTCCCGATCGGTCGATGGCGGGCGTCAGAGCGTCTTCGACCATCGCACGCACTCGGCGTGGATGGCCTTCAGGTCCGCGCGCTCGAGGAGTTTCTGGCTGCCGTCCTCGCGCGCCATATCCTCTAGGAGCTGCAGCGCGGTAATGTAGCGCCGGCGCGACTGCGCATCGCCCGCCGTCCGCAACGCGGCGCCAACGACGTACTCGCTTCTCGCCCTCAACTCGCGCAGCCCCAGCGTCTCGGCTCTGGCCAACGCGTCTTCCGCCAGCAGTCGTGCCTGCTGGCGATCGCCGCTCCTGAGCAGGACATCCGCCTGCTGCACCGCGCAGTAGACGGAAAGGTAGGCCAGGCCCGCGCTCCTGGCACGTTGGGCGATCTGCGCCAGCGTGGCCGCAGCCGCCTTGCTCGGCGTCGCAGCCGCAGCGATGTTCGCCGCAACGAACCGCGCCCACAGGTCCATCGATCGGTCCGACGCGCGCGCCGCTGCCTGAAGGGCCTCGCCGCTGAGCCGCACGGCGCTCGCCGCATCGCCCTTGAAGAACGCGTTCTCCGCCTGGAACCGAAGAACCTGGGCAATGAGGCCCTGGTGTTTCAGCTCGATCGCCAGGGCGTGCGCCTCGTCGAGGCTCTTCGACGCCTCGTCCGCGCGGCCGCCGAGCGCGAGGCTGTAGCCCAGACCGCTCAGAATCTCGCCGAGCCAGAAGTCCTTCCGTTTCAGGTCGCGAAACGCCTGCAGCGCTTCGCCCTTGGACTTGCCCGCGGCGCCGTAGCGCCCCTGGTAGTCGAAGATCGTCCCGATGCTGTACGACTCCATCGCAGCGGTGCGCGCGTCTCCAGCCGCCCGCCGCGCGTCCAGCGCCTTCAGGTAGCGCGCGAGCGCCTGGTCGTACTTGCCCATCCGGCCGAGCGTCTCACCGAGGTTGTGAAGCGTGTCCGCTATCTCTTGCGGCACTTTCTGTTGTTCGCGGATGTCGAGCGCCCGCTCGAAATAGGTCTGGGCCTCGGAGAACTCGCCCTTCGCCAGGTACGCCACACCGATGTTGTTCAGCGCCAGAGCCTCGCCGCCGCGGTCGCCTTCCTCACGCAGGAGCGAGAGCGCTTCCCGGAAGAGCGGCAGCGCCTCGTCTGGACGGCCGAATCCCTCGTTCTGCAGCACGCCAAGGTTGATCAGCGTGAGGCTCGTGCCCGACTTGTCGCCGATCTCCCGCCGGAGCGCGAGCGCCTCGTTGTAGCTCTTCACCGCGTCCTGCGGGTTTCCGAGCGTTTCCTGGATCTGGGCGATCTCGCCCAGGCTGACAGCCATCCCGCGCTTCTGTCCGATCCGCCGCTTGATGGCCAGCGACTCCTGGTATTGCTTCAGCGCGTCGGCCGGCTGGCCCATGAGCTTGTACGCAATGCCGATCGCCTGCAGCACGTTGGCCCGCGCCTCGTCGTTCCCGAGCTGAATCGCCAGGCTCAGCGCGTTGTTCAGCGGCTGGAGCGAGGCCTTCGGGTCGCCGCGCTTGATCGCAATCCGGCCGACGGCGGTCAACGCGTCAACGTACTTCGAGTCGAGCGCAACGGCCTTTCCGAAGCGCTCCTGCGCCTTGGCCAGGTCGCCCGTGCGCTCGTAGAGCCTGGCCAGATCGAACTGGATCCTCGCGTTGTTCGGGGACACCTTCAGCAGGTTCTCGTAGGACTCGACCGCCTTCGTGTTGTCGTTCGTGATGCCGTAGTGGGCGGCGGCGATGAGATACCGCTCCTGAGGCTGAAGTGACTGGCTCAAGTCCAACGCGCGCCGGGACTGCTGCTGGGCCTTCGCATCGTACCCGAGCGTGCCGTAGGTTTCCGCGAGCGCCGAATAGGCGAGCGCGAAGTTCGCATCCTCGGCGACCGCCGCCTCGAACCGCTTGGCCGCCTCCTGGTGGTTGCCGTCCCGCGAGAGATTGAGGCCGTCGTTGTAGAGCCGCAGCGCCTCGAACGACTGCGTGGACGGCCGCCACGCCGACGCCTTCAACTCATTCAGCACGTCGGACGACCCGGCGGCGAGCGCCTGCTGCACGGAACCGGCGAGCTGCCCGACCGCCGCCAGGAGGCCCGCCTGATTGGCCGCCGTGGCCTTGAGCGGCGTCGTCTTTTGCTGTGCGAGATCCTGCAGCGTCGCGTCGATCCGGATCTCCTCGCCGAACTTGACGTACTGACCCCACAGGATGGTCTTCGCGCTGGCGAAGTCGGCGATGCGGGCCAGGTCGGCTGGCGAGAGGCTGGCGTTCGGATCGATCCGCAGGTCGCGAAGCACCTCGCGCAGGCGTACGGACGGGATCGCGCGGATTTGCGCCGTCTCGCCCAGATCGGTCGCGAGCACCTCGCTGAGGCTCGTGCCGAGCGAATCGAGCGCCGGGTCGCCCGAAGCGTTCCTGAATGGGAGCACGGCCAACGACACGGCGGGCCCGTTCGCGCCCTCGCCGCCTCCGCGAGAAGCGCTGTACCACCGCCACGCCCCGTACCCGGCGGCAGCCACCACGAGCAGAACCGCGGCCGCCGCGAACGTGGGGACCATCCACCGGCGGGGCGCCGGCTTTGGTTGCGGTGCGCGCTCCTGTGGACCGGTCGGTGAAGCCGGCTCGACGCGCCCACCCTCGGCGACGCGCTCGATGTCCTTCAGCAGCTCCGCGCTGGTCTGGTAGCGGGCCGACGGCTCGGGCTGCAGGCACCGCGTCACCAGCGCATCGAGCAGCTCCGGGATGGTCGCGTCGTGGGCCCGCATTGGCCGCGGCGAGTCCTTCATCCGGGACACCAGCTCCGCGAACTCGGTCTGGGACCCGCCGGACCGGTTGCCCAGCAGCATGTCGCGCAGGATCAGGCCGAACGCGTACACGTCCGCGCGCTGATCGACCACCTCGCCTTTCGCCTGCTCCGGCGCCATGTACGCCAGCGTCCCGATGACCGCGCCCGCGCCGGTCATCGTGAAGCCCGTCTCTCCGGCTGTCGATCGCGCGATGCCGAAGTCCATGATCAACGCGTGGTCGTCCGCGTCGACCATGATGTTGGCCGGCTTCAGGTCGCGATGGACGACGTTGGCCTCGTGGGCGGCCACCAGCCCCGATGCCACCTGCCGCGCGATGGACAGGGCTCGCGGGACGGCCATCCGGCCCTCGCGCGCCAGCAGGCTCGCCAGATCCGAGCCCTGGACGTAGGGCATCGTGATGTACTTGACCCCTTCGACCTCGCCGAAATCGTGGATACGGACGACGTTCCGATGCGTCACCTGCCGCGCCAGCAGCAGCTCGCGCTTGAACCGCTTCTCAATCTCCTTCGCGGCCGTCTGGTCCGCCACGGCTTCCGGGCGGATGACCTTGATCGCGACGGCAACCTCGAGCTCCTTGTCCCACGCCTGGTAGACCGAGCCCATGCCGCCGGTCCCGAGCAGACGGATGATATGGTAGCGGCTCCCGAACTCCTGCCCCTCCTGGAGCGGGTTGGTCTGCGCCGCAGGCTGCTCGGCATCGCCGGAGATCCGACGGGAGGGCGGAATCGTCGCGGCATCGTGGGCATCGCCCAAGAGCGTCGGCATCCCGGGGCTGGATGCGCCCGGCGCAATGAGCGTACCGGGTCCCGCTGCGACCGGCGTGCCGAATCTGGTTGCCTCGGGCTGGCCGGCCGCGGCTCCGCACTCGGGACAACGTCCGTCAACGGGCGCCGCGGCAGTACCGCATTGGGCGCAAGGCATAGAGAGGCCGTGCCATTATACGGCCCGACCCCTATTGCGCGTAGTCGGATATCGCCAGGGTCTGGATGGCGTCGGGCGGGAGCTCCTCGAAGACGAGGCCCCGGTATAGGCGCTCCCGGCGACGCCTGGCCAGCGCGAGGACACCCGCAAGGCCCGCGAACAACGCCGGCAGCGTCCACGCCGGCCAGCCGGGCCTGAGCAGAAGGCTCTCCAGCGCAGCAGGCCCCGCCGTGAGAACCGAGCCCGCGGACAGGTAGAGCAGCCAGCGCGTCTTGAGCTGGATGCTGCCGGAGATATACGGCGCAGCCAACGGCACCTTCGCCTGAGAGCCGAACAGGAGTTCGACGATGAAGACCGCGTAGCAGGCGCCGACGAGCCCGTGGTACGCCGCGACCGACCAGCCCCACATGAAGGCGTGCGCCGGGACGAGCACGGCGACGGGCAGCGCGCCGATCGCAAGCGCAGCCCGCCGCGTGCCCGTGTGATAGCGGCTGGCCGGCTCCCGCTCGGTGACGCGGAACAGCCAGTTCGCCGGCAGCGCGACAGGGACGGTGACGGCGAACCGGACGGCGACGAGGAGCAGCAGTGTCAGGATCGGCTGGATCTGCAGCATGACCGGCGTCGGCGTCGTCACGGCCGCCGCGCCTCCGACGCTGGCGGCCCAGAACGCGCTGCCCATCGACCACGCGAGGCCCGCGCCGAGCGCCGCCGCGAGGTACAGACCGATGCAGCCGCGTTCCGGCCGAGGCCGAGCAGCGTGAATTCAAAGGTCGCGCGAGCCACGGCGCAGCGGCGAAGAACCCAGCGCGACACGGCCGCCAATCACGCGGGAAGCTGGCGAGCGCCGGCTGGCGCCGACGTACGACCGCCCGCGCGCCCGCGAACTGGCGCCTGGCGGGCCATGCGAGGAACACGAGCACGACGACGGCCGCGGTCGCGAGGAGAGCCGCAACCGCGTGACCGGCCAGCACGATGCTGGCCTCGTCCCGCTGGCCCACCAGGTACCGGTGCACCCCGAGGAACCAGAACGGCGGCGACCAGTCGCGCACCCATCCGCCGTCCCGCCAGACCGAGCGCGCCGTCAGCAGAAACGGCGGCAGCGAGACGGTCCAGCCGAGGACCAGAAACACGAGGCCCCCCTGGACGAGCGGGCCGACGCGCCTGAACACGCGCGCCGGCAGCAGCCAGCCGAGCAGGCCCCGCAGCGCCACGACAGCGAGCGCCGTCCACGCGCCCGCCGCGACGCTGGCTGCCGCCTGAGCGGCCGCGAGACGGAGCAACTGGCCGGCCGTTGCCGTGCGGCATGGTTCGGATCGTGAGCAGTGGCGCGAACAGAACGGGAGATCAGATTGAGGGCGGCCGTGAACAGGCTCAGGAAGACGCCGAGCGACGCGAGCTTCGCCGCAGACAGCAGCCGTGGCGACACCGGAAGGCTCCCCAGGACGACTTCGTCGCGCGGGTCCAGATAGAACGCGTCCCAGGTGATCGTCCGATGCGATTCCGAACAGGATCATCGCCAGCGCCACGTAGACGGTCGCATCGTCGAACGTCTGGTCGACCGACCTCGTCCCACATCGAGCCGGTATTGGGAGGCGTACCTCACCATGACCGTTGTGACGATCATCAGGCCGGGGACGACGAAGGCGGCGAGGACGTGGCTCAGGCCGATGTGCGCGTCGCCCGGACGGCGAGATCAGATCGTTGTCGAGAAAGCGCCGGAGGAAATGCCGCGTGAGGATCGCGAAGCGGGACTGCGCCACGCGCTACCCTCCCGCCGCGATGAGGCTCACCATGTCGCGCGCGGTCTTGTCGGGGTCGTCGCGGATGACCAGCTCGGTGAATACCTGCTCGAGCGAGTCGAGAGCCATGAGGTCGCGCAGCCGGTCAACGGTGTCGTGCGCCACCACCTGGCCGCGATACAGCACCAGGACGCGCGTGCAGATCTTCTCGACCACCTCGAGGACGTGCGAGCTGTAGAGGACGATCTTGCCGGCGCGGGCGAGCTCGGCCACGAGGCGCCGGAAGACGAGCGCCGTGGTCACGTCGAGGCCCGACAGCGGCTCGTCGAAGATGAGCACGTCCGGGTTGTGCATCAGCGCGGCCGCGATGAGGACCTTCTGCCGCATCCCCTTCGAGTAGGCGCCAATCGCCTGGTCGCGCGCGCCGGTCAGGCTGAACAGATCCAGCAGGCCGTCAATCGTCTCGTGGAGGCGGCGCTCGGGCATCTCCCGTAGCCGGCCGGCCAGCTCGAGGGTACTCACGGCCGGAGAGAAACGGGTAGAGGTGAGGCTCCTCGGGCACGTACCCGATGTGCCGCCGATATTCGACGAGGTCCCGCGAGACGTCCGTGCCGCCGTAGAAGACGGCGCCACGCGTCGGCGCGATCAGGCCCACCAGGATGCCGACGGTGGTCGACTTGCCGGCCCCGTTCGGCCCCAGGTACCCGAGAATCTCCCCCGGAGTGATCTTGAAGCTGACATCCTTCAGCGCGGCGGCGCCGTGGTAGAACTTCGCGAGATCGCGCGCCTCGAGCATCGGGCCCCCTTGCTGAGTTAGAACCCGGCCCGGACCGAAGGTTCCTCCTGCGGTGGAGGAACCGCAGACGGAGGCGAACCGTTCGCCTCGCTGGACCGTCTACTCCCAGAGTTCGGTTGAATTGACGATGACGGAGAGGACGCGGTGAAGGGTCCCCCCCGAAGCAAAGCCTTTGCCGGCTTTGCGGAGTGGGGGGCCGAGCCGCGGCCGAGTCGCCGTCCGGGTCGTCAACCGAAGCGAATTCCGGGTCTAGTGCGGTGGCCCCTCGAACGGCCCGCAAGGAGCATCCCGTGAATCTGCCCGTTGTCGTCGAGCGTCGAGTGGCCGATCTGCGCTGGGCCGTGCGGTCGCTGCGCCGCACACCCACCACCTCGGCCATCGCGATCCTCTCGCTCGCGCTCGGTATCGGCGCGAACACGGCCATCTTCTCGATGATCAATGCGCTGCTGCTGCGGACGCTGCCTGTCCCGGCGCCCCAGGAACTCCGGTTCGTCGCCTCGAACCCGGCCGAACCGCGCGTGTCCTGGAACTACCCCGATTACCTCGCGTTCCGCGACGGCGCGGGCGTGCCGCTCGCGGCCGCATCGGGTGTGCGGCCGATCGGCCTCCAGACATCCGACGCCGCGGGCGAGGCCGCCGAACTGGCGCAGAGCCAGTTCGTCACCGGCAACTACTTCGCCGTCATGGGCGTTCGGCCAGAGGTGGGCCGGCTCTTCAACGCAGCCGAAGACAAGCAGTTGGGCGCGGCGCCCTACGCGGTGCTCGGCTACGACTACTGGCGCGCCGCGCTTCGCCGGCGATCCGGGTGTTGTCGGACGGACGATTCGCGTCAGCGGTTACCCGCTGACGGTCATCGGCGTCGTGCAGCGCGGCTTCAAGGGAACCGATCCCACGACGCTGCCAGGCCTGTTCGTCCCGGTGACGATGTACTCGGAGGTCAGCCGCGAGCCGGCCGGCATGTGGAACACGCGCCGCTACTGGTGGATCCGCGTGATCGGCCGGGTGCCGGCGGGCGCGAGCGAGGCGGCGCTCGAGACCCGCCTCACGAACATCGGGCGGGCGCAGGCAGAGGCCGAGCGGCGTGAGAACCCGCGCGCGCGCCAGCGCGGCACGGACCTGAAGATTGTTCTGCTGCCGGGCGCGCGCGGCTACACGTACTCGCGCAACAGCATCGAGATGCCGCTGCTGGTTCTGATGGCGATCGTGGGCGCGGTGCTTCTCATCGCGTGCGCGAACGTCGCCAACGTCCTCCTGGCGCGAGGGGCCGGCCGAGGGCGGGAGCTGGCGATCCGCATGGCGATGGGAGCCGGGCGCGGCCGTATCGTGTCGCAGTTGCTGACCGAGAGCCTCGTGATGGCGATGGCCGGGGGCGCCGGCGGCGTGCTCCTGGCCTGGATCGGCGGCGACGCGCTCCTCGCGCGCTTCGTGCCGCAGACGAGCGGGAGCCCGGTCGAGGTCGACGTGTCTCCCGATCTCGCGGTGCTCGCGTTTACGACGATCATCTCAGTCATCACCGGGGTCGTCGCCGGTCTCGCGCCGGCCCTCCAGGCGTCGCGGCCGTCGCTGGTCCCCGCCCTCAAGACCGACACGGCGGGCGCGGCAGGATCGTCACGTGCGTGGCTGCGCCGGCTCCTCGTCGTCAGCCAGGTGGCGTTGTCGCTGCTGCTCGTGATCGGCGCGGCGCTCTTCGCCCGCAGCCTCGGGAACCTCCAGCGACTCGACGCCGGCTTCACGCGCAACCGGCTCGCTATTGCGTTTGTCGACCCGGGGCGCAACGGCTACAAGGGGCAGCGCCTGCACGATTTCTACGAACGCCTCCGCGAGGGGGTGGAGCGAGTGCCCGGCGTGCAGTCCGCCAGCCTGTCGGCCATCTCGCCGCTGGCCGGCATGCGGTGGAACGGCGACGTCTCCCTCGAGGGCCACCAGTGGAAGGACGGCGAGGAACGTGCCGTTGACATGAACGCGGTAGGTCCCCGCTTCTTCGAGACGATGGGGATCCGAGTCGTTCTCGGGCGCGAGTTCCTGCCGGAGGACAACCCGGCAGTCGTGCGCGAGCCCCGCGAGCGACCGTCGCGGGAGCCTGCTCCGGAACTTCCCGGGCCGCTGCGCGCGATCGTCGACGAGAGCTTCGCCCGGAAGTTCCTCTCGGGCGCGAGTCCGCTCGGCAGGCGACTTTCGCTGACTGAGAAGTTCGAGGCAGCCCGGGCGTACGAAATCGTCGGCGTGGTCAGCGACGTGCGCTACTTCGGCCTCAAGGAGAAGCCGGAGCCGATGATCTACGTGCCCGTCTGGCGCGGCGATATGTCGTCGCTCAGCCTCGCCATCCGGACGCGCGGCGAGGTCGAAGGGCTGTCGCAGTCGATTCGCTCGGTTCTCGCGGGTATCGATGTCGCCGTGCCCCTGCGGAGCGTGAGGACGGCCGACGAGCAGATCGACAGCGACATCGTCATGGAGCGCCTGGTGGCGACACTCGCCAGCCTGTTCGGCGGCCTGGCGCTGCTGCTGGCGGCCATCGGCCTCTACGCCGTGATTGCGTACTTCGTCGCGAGGCGGACGCGCGAAATAGGGATCCGCCTCGCGCTTGGCGCCGAGCGGCGCAGCGTCCTCTGGCTGGTGATGAAGGACGGCATTCTGCTGGTGAGCGTCGGCGCCGTCGTCGGGCTCGGCGCCGCGCTCGGCCTGTCGCGGCTCGTGCGCAGCCTGCTCTTCGGCCTCGAGGCGCACGACCCCGCGGCGGCCGCCGCCGGCATCGCGGTGCTGCTGGCGGTCGCCACGCTGGCCGTGCTCGTGCCCGCGCGCCGAGCGATGGCTATCGAGCCCAGCCAGGCCTTGAGGGACGAATAGGAGGGCTGGCGCTACTTCCCGCGGATGCAGTAGACCCGCGCCTTACTCCTGAGGTAGATCTCGCCGTTGGCGATCGCGGGTGTGGCGATGAACGTCTCGCCCGCCATCGTGTTGGTGGCCAGCACCTCGAACGTCTCCCCCATCTTGACCACCACCACGTCCTCGTTCTCGGTGGCCATGTAGAGCTTGCCGTTCGCGCCGACCGGCGACGACTTGAAGCTGTAGGTCTTCGGCAGCCGCGTCGCCTGGTAGTACGGTTCGCCCGTGCGGGCGTTGTAGCAGCTGAGCATACCGTTGTCGGTGAGCACGTAGAGCTTGTTGTCGAACAGGACCGGCGAGGCGGTGTACGAATTCGCCTTGGTCTGGGTCCAGACGACGGCGTCGGTGCCGGTGAGGTCGCCTTCGCGGCCGAGTCTGATCGCCATGAGCTTCGGGTTCTGGTAGCCGCTCATGACGAGGACCAGGTCGTCCTGCCGGACCGGGTGGGGAATCGTGTTCGCGCCGAGGCCGCCGCACTCCCAGATCAACGCGCCGTCGCGCAGGTCGTAGCTGCGAACCCGGTTGGTCGCGCTCACGATGACCTGTTTCCGCCCTTTGAAGTCGATGACGAGCGGCGCGGCCCAGTTGGTCCTCTCGGCGCGCGCCACGCGCCAGATCTCCTTGCCGGTCGCCTTGTCGAGCGCGACCATGAACGAGTCGCCCTCGTGGTCGAAGACAAGGAGCAGCTTGTCGTCGGCGATAACCGGGCCCATACCTTCGCCGAAGGCCATCCGCATCCGCAGTTGGACGCCGAAGTCCTTCTTCCAGACGAGCGCGCCCTTGAGGTCGTAGACGTACATCCCGCGCGACCCGAAGAACGCGTAGACGAACTTCCCGTCGGTCACGGGCGAGTTCGAGGCGAAGCTGCCGTAAGTGGAGTGCGACCCTTCGTGGGGCGAGGCCGTCGTCGCCGTGCGCTGCCAGAGGATCTTGCCCGTCCTGCGATCGAGCGAGAGGACCTCGAAGCGATGTTCGGGCTGGGGTCCCGAACCGCCACCGGGCCCGCGGCGCGCCGGCTGCGCAGCTGCGGCGGGATTCTGGAGCCGGCGTCGGTGCCGCCGCGCCCGTCGGAATCGCCGTCGTCAGGAAGATCTGATCGCCCCAGATGACCGGGCTGGAGTTGCCGAGGCCGGGGATGTCGGTCTTCCACGCGACGCTGTCGGTGCCGGACCAGGTGACCGGCGCGTCACCGACTGCCATGCCGGTGAACGCCGGGCCGCGCCAGTAGGCCCAATCCCCGGGGCCTGCGCCGAGGACGCCATGTCCGAGTCCGAGCACCACCGCGCCAACGACCACCAGGATGCCAAGCTTTCCGCGTCTCATGCAGCGATCTCCTTCAGGCGTTGGAGTTGACTGAGTCTTGAGTTCTCAGTTCTGAGTTCTGAGTTTTGAGTCTTGAGTTCTGAGCCCTGAGCCCTGAGCCCTGAGCCTTGAGCCCTGAGCCTTGAGCCCTGAGCCCTGAGCCCTGAGCCTTGAGCCCCGAGCCCTGAGCCCTGAGCCTTGAGCCCCGAGCCCTGACCGTATGCTACTTACCGATGCAATACAGGAACTTCGTCGTCCGGATGAAGAGCTGGCTGCCCGAGACGGCGATCGACGACAGCGTGTAGTCGGCTAGGTCGTTCTCCGCAATGACCTTGAACGTCGGCCCCGCCTCGAGCACCGTCGTCACGCCGTCCTCGCTCGTCACGTACAGCTTGCCATCAGCCACCACGGGCGACGCGCTGTAGGTGCCTGTGCGCGCGCGCTGGTTGCCCCAGATCTCCGCCCCCGTCTTCGCGTCGCGGCACCAGAGGATCCCGCGGTCGTTCAGGATGAAGATGTACTTGTCGGTGACCGCCGGCGTCGGCACGTCTGGCCCCATGTCTGTCGTCCAGGCCACGTGCGACTGCGTGATGTCGCCTCGCCCGCCAACACGCAGCGCGATCAGCGGCTTCACGCGCGACGGGACGTAGATCAGCCCGTTGGCGACGATGGGAGAGGCGACGACGCGGTAGGCGCGGTCCTTGCTCGGGTTGAAGCCGCCCGCCCGCCAGAGTTCGGCCCCGGTGGCCGGGTCGTGCCCGGTGGCGTAGTCGCCGCCGGTGACGACCAGTTCCTCTTTCCCGCCGTTGCGCAGGATGGCGGGCGTGGTGTACGAGTCGGGCGCCTCCGCGACGGCATCCGTGGGACGCTCGACACGCCAGAGCGTCTTGCCGGAGGCGGCGTCGATGGCCAGCACGTACGACGGGTCGTCGGTCTTCATGCCGTGCAGCACCTGGACGTAGAGCCGGTCGCGGACCAGCAGCGGCGACGAGGCGTAGCCCCAGTTGAGGCCGAACGGGCCGTAGTCCTTCTGGATGTCGCGCGACCACAGCTCGCGCCCGGCGAAGTCGAACGACTTCAGGACGCCGGTGCCCGTCATCACCCACACGCGCTTGCCGTCGGTGACAGGCGACGGCGACGACATGTTCTGCTTGCGCACCTTGACATTGCCGCTGCCGAGCGGTTTCCTCCACAGCTCGACGCCCTTCTGCCGGTCCACGCACAGCAGATACAGGTCCGTTCCGTCGCCGACGTTCAGGAAGATCCGATCGCCCCAGATGATCGGCGTTGAACCGGAGAACTCAGGCAGCGCCAGCTTCCACGCGACGTTCTCCGTGGCGCTCCACGTCGCCGGGAGGTTCTTCGCCACCGCGACCCCCGTCATCTCGGGTCCGCGCCAGTGGGGCCAGTTGGTGCCGGGCTGCGCGCCGGCGCCCTGCGCGACGAGCAGCCCTATCACGACGACGAATGCACGAAGCATGTTGCCGCTCACTTTCCGAAACAGTAGACCGCGCTCTTCGTTCTCAGATAGATGCGGCCGTCCGCGATGGCCGGCGTCGCGAACACCTCGTCGCCGAGGGCGTTCACCGCCAGGACGTCCCACTCGCCCTTCGCCGGAACGACCGATACCGTACCGTCCTGGCTGATCAGCCACACCTTGTCGTCGGCGCCGACCGGCGACGCGAAGTACTTGTCGATGGCCCCCTTCAACCGGCCCTGCCGGATCACGGCGCCGGTCGCCGGGTCGAACGACGTCAGGATGCCGCTGTCGTTCACCATGAAGAGGACGCCCCGGTAGAGCAGCGTCGACGGCACCTGCGGCACGGGACGCTGGTAGCGCCACCGGATGGCGCTCTCGGTCATGTCGCCTCGCCCGCCGAGCTTGATGGCGAGCAACCCGTTCTCCGACGCCATCATCATCCGGAAGACGTCCCACTCCTTCGCGTCCAACCGGCCGTTCCGGTCGAGATCGAAGGCGTCGAAACCGTACGAAGGCGCCAGCACCTTGTCGATCGGGTCGGCGCCAGAAATCTCGGCGCGGCCCACGAAGCCGTCCTGGTTCTTGTCGTACTTCTTCAGACCGTCCTCGAACGGCACCGTGACGACGTGCTGACCGGGCTGGTTCTGCGGGAATCCCCACCCGTTAATGTACAGCCATTCGCCGTCGAGGCTCGCCACCGACTTCATCTCGCACGGCAGACCGCGGACCCACCACAGCCGGGCGCCGTCGACGACCGAATACGACGACAACTGGAACGACTCGGGGATGACCAGCTGCTTCGGCCCCTGCTTCGGCGCGTAGAGCGTCGGCGTGGAGTAGCCGGAGATGACGCCCGGCCGGTCGACCTTCCACTTCGTCTTGCCGGTGCGTCTGTCGATCGCCACCAGGTGCGAGCCGATGTCCTGATCCACCGGCAGGATGATCAGGTCGTCCACGAGGATGGGCGACGCGCCGAAGCCGTAGAACATGTTGAACGGCCCCATCGGCAGCCGCCAGAGCTCGGCGCCGTTCTGGTCGAACGCCAGCAGGCCGAACTCCTGGAAGAACACGTAGACGTTCGCACCGTCCGTGACCGGGCTCGGCGACGCCGGGCCGTTGACGTTCTGGATGCCGTCCGGGCTGGGCGCGCGGCACCTCGCGCTGCCAGAGCACCTTGCCGGTCTGCCGGTCGAGGCACAGCACGAGCAGCTTGTAGTTCGTCTTGTCGCCCTCGTGCGCGGTGAAGAAGATACGCGTGGGCGTCAGCACCGGCGACGAGTGCCCGGGCGGCGTCGGCGTCTTCCACACCACCGCCTTGTCCGGGCCGAACTCGGTCGGCAGGTTGACGGCGTCCGACACGCCGGTGCCGTTCGGGCCGCGGAACCGCGTCCACTGCGCATTCGCGACTGCCGAAACCCCGACTCCGATGGCGATCGCCAGAAGGACGACGATCGTCGCGCGATGTCGTTCGTTCACGTCCATTGTTCGCACCTCATTCGAATCTGAGCGCCGCAAGCAGCGGCGACCTGAGCGCCGCCAGACCCGCCAACACCGACGATATCAGGCCGGCCGCGACCACCGCCACCAGCAGCAGGCCGACCATTGCCACCGGCACCGCGCCGCCTCGCGCCGACAGCGCCGGCGCAATCGCGACGAGCGCGCTGATCGTCCCGCACGCGAGGCCGCTCACCATCAGCAGCAGGTGCTCGGCCACCAGCATCATCGCCAGCGTCTGCCGGCGGTAGCCCACCGCGCGCAGGAGCGCCATCTCGCCGCGCCGCTCGAGCACGTTTCTCAGCAGGACCGACGCGAGCCCGATCGTTCCGAGGATCAGACCCAGGCCTCCCAGCGACTGGAACGTGGAAAGGTAAGTGTTCTCCACCTGCCGAAACGAAGCCAGCCGCTCGCGCGACGACTCGATCCGGACACCCCAGTCGGTCAGCCGATCCGTCAGCGGCCCGACGACAGACGCGGCTCGCCCTGCCGGGACGTCCACGAGCAGGAAGCGATAACCCTCCTGCTCCGGAAACGCCCGCAGGAAGTTCGCCTCCGACACGACGAGCACGCCTTGCAGCACGCTGTCCGACAGCGTTCCGACGATGCGGAGGCGGACCGGCGCGCCGCCGGCGCCGCCGGCCACCGTCAGCTCGCCGCCGACGCCGAGGTTGAGACTGTACTGAATCGAGTTGGCGTCGCCAATGGCCGGGATCACCCCGTTCGCAAGCGGCTTGTCCAGCAGGAGCCACGGGTTGCTCCGTTCGGCTGGCGTCGCCGCCTCCGCCGCCGCGAACGTGAATCTGCCGTCCTCGACGAACGCGCGCGGCGCCCCGAGAATCCTGGGCTCGCGCGGCGCGTACAGATTCAAGCAGCTTGCCTCGTCTCCCTCGCGCTGGCGGAACGAGGCGAATCTGACACCTTCGAGTTCGGGCGCGTCGGACGCCGTGATGCCGAGCGCCTCGCGCCCCGCCGGCGTGTCGGGGTCGTAGACGAGGGGAAGCGCCGACGTGCCGACCAGCGCGTATCCTCCCGTCCCCGAGCGCCGATCGAGCCAGTCGTCACCCGAGTCCTTCCGGAACGCTTCGACGGAGACAATGATGAACGCGGCGGAGGCGATGAGCGCGACGGGCAGCAGGCTTCGGGCCGGACGGTGCGCGGCGCTTCTGAAGGCGAGGCGGGCGATGGCCCGCCACCCGTGACCGCCGATCGGGCGCGGGCGGGTCCGGCGCAGGACCACGGCCGCCAGGCTCAGGCTCGACACCAGCAGCAGCGTGCCGGCCGCGAAGAACCCGCCGACGTCCGGAACGACCCCGGCGGCCGAGGCCGCCAGCACGAGGAGCGAGGCGACGAACGCAACTGCCGACACCAGGCCGAGCGCGCGGGCCTTCCGACTGGTGGCGGCGCGCGACTCCAGCACCCCCGCAAGGAGGGCGCGGGGCGAGCTGCGGGCGAGGCCGCGCAGCGTCCAGACGATGACGCCGAGCGACGCCGCGATGCCGGCCGCGACGCCGATGCCGATCGCGTCCCACGAAACGTGG
The DNA here is from genome assembly GCA_963698725.1 of uncultured Acidobacteriota bacterium. GTDB lineage: Bacteria > Acidobacteriota > Vicinamibacteria > Vicinamibacterales > Fen-181 > FEN-299. The sequence continues at coordinate 128,919 of CAVORY010000013.1, read as the reverse complement.
AGGTGCACCCGGTCGGTGCCGACCGCGCCGATCCACCAGGAGCGGAGGCCGGCCACCAGCGCGCCGCCGTAGGCGAGGGCGCCGACGGCGCCCAACAGGCTGCCCGCGACCGACAGCACGGTGCCTTCGGAGAGGAACAGGCGGCGCAACGTGCGGGAGGAATAGCCGACGGCTCGGAGCGTGCCGACTTCGCGGGCCCGCTGCTCGATACCGAGCCGGAAGAACGACGCCGACAGGAGGACGGCCGCGACAATCAGGAAGAAACTGAAGTACAGGAAATAGGCGCCCAGGTCGACAGCGCCGCGCGACGAATCGAGGCCGTCGCGACGCACCGCGGCGACGGTGAACCCCGCCGTCTCGGGATCCACCCGGCGCCGGAGCGAATCGGCCAGCGCCGACTCCGGGATGGCGACGCGCACCGATGTCAGCCGCCCGAATCGGCTCTGCCACAGCGCCTGTCCGCCCGCGAGCGTGACGAACGCCTTCGGCGTCGCGCGATACCGGTCCCAGTACGCCTCGTCCGCCGGCCGGAGACGGCGAAGGTCCAGCGGGAACGGCGGGTCCCACGTCCGCACGCTCTTCGCGCCCGTGATGCCGGGCACGTCGGGCGCAAGTGCGGCGTCCACAGCGCCATCAATGGCCACGACACCGGCCAGGCGGAGCGTCGCGCGCCTCGTCACGAGGCCCGCCGCGCTCTCCCAGCGGTAGTACTCGATCTCGATCGACGCTCCGATCGGGACGCCAAGATCGCGCCAGGCCCACTCGTTCAGCCAGATCGACGCGTTCGCGCCGGCCGCGTCGGGATTCATGGCGGCGCCGGCCACCACCCGGACGTCGGTCAGCGTGCCCTGCCCGAGGTCGGCGGCGGCCACCACGCTGTACGGGATCTCGCGTCCGCCCGCGCGCATGACGTTGGCCAGGTAGGCCAGGACGCCGGACGCCGGAGCGCCAGCCTCTCGCGCCGCGGCGAACGCCGAACCCGCAACCGCATCGTCCAGCAGGACGCGCGCGCTCTCGACAGATGTCGCGCCCGCGGCGGTCACCGGTCGAAGGCGCAGGCCGACGTCCGACAGGGACACCTGCTCGCGGAGCGCCTGACGGATCTGCGGCAGCAGGTCGTCCTGCGATCCGTCGGCGAACAGCACCGCGTTGACTCGAGAGGGTTGCGCCAGGTCTCGCTGCAGCCGCTTCAGAGGGACGAAGACTGAGAACACCGCACCCTGGCCAGGTCGCAGCGCGAACTCGCCGAGTTGCTGCGGTGACGCGACGCTGCCGCACGTCAGCCTGATCGTCCGGCCCGCACTCTCGCGACGGCCGTAGAGCGACTCGCCGGGGATGTCGCGGTCCGTTTCGATTCTGAGCAGGAGACCGTCGCCCGGTGCGGCCTCGAGGTGCGCGGCCAGCGGCGCGCCGACGACGGCCGAGCGATCGCCGAAGCCCTCCGGCGCGGCGAGGCCATGAAACCGCCAGAACCGCTCGTCGACGCCGTAGACGTTGACGCCGTATGCGCGCCTGCCGGACGACTCCCGGACGAGGATCCCGGGGACGGCGATGATCGGGCACGACGAAAACGTGGCACCTTCCTTCTCGTCTGCCTTGCGCGAAATGGAACGTGGCACCTTCTCCAGGAGGTCTTCGCGGAAGTAGCGATCGGCCGAAACGGCGTAGGCCGTCGCACCGATCCGCTCGACGACGAGATCGCGAAGGCTCGACCGGATCGACTGACCCACGAGCAGGGCGCCGGCCAGGACGGCGACGGCGGTCGCCACGCCGCCAACGACGGCGGCGTTGGTGCGCCAGTAGTGGACGAGGCTTCGGAGAAGGAGCCGCGTCATGCCGCTACCGCGCCACCAGGCGGGCGTCGCCGAGCATGTACCGCGTGTCCATGCGCTGCGCCAGCTCGAGGTTGTGGGTGACCACGATCAGGATCGACTGCTGCCGCTTGTGCAGGTCGACGAGCAGCGACGCGACCGCGTCGGCCGATTCCTGATCGAGGTTGCCGGTCGGCTCGTCGCACAAGACCAGGCCGGGGTGCCGCACCAGCGCGCGCGCCAGCGCCACCCGCTGCTTCTCGCCGCCGGACAGTTCATGCGGCCGGTGGTGCAGCCGCGCCGTCAGCCCGACCTGCTCGATCAACTCCCGGGCCCGCTGCTCGACGTCGTCGAGCCCGTCGCGGGCGACGAGCGTCGGCACCAGCACGTTCTCGAGGACCGAGCATTGCGGCAGGAGGTGGTGATCCTGGAACACGAAGCCGACGTGCCGGTTGCGGAACGCGGCCAGCCGGCGGTCGTCCAGCTCGAACGGGTTCTGTCCGTCCAGCAGGACGGTGCCGGACGATGGCGGTTCGAGCGCCCCGAGGATGTAGAGCAGTGTGCTCTTGCCGCTGCCCGACGGTCCGACGATCGAGATGGACCGCCCTGGACCGACCGAGAGGTCGACGTCCGACAGGATGCGAAGCGGTCCCGACGGAGTCTGGTAGTTCTTCGAAATGCGTGTCGCCTCGAGCACGTGTGTCCCCCGTTGGGCCACGTTACATGAACTGCGCCGGGAGGCCAAGCGGTAACAGGGGCCGGGGACGCTTGTCCGCCGAAGCCCGGAGGGCGAAGGCGGAAGCGACGAGCCGAGGGGCCCAGCAGCGCGTCCGGGCTAGCCGTTCTCGTGCGATGTGCTTCACGGCGCGCCTGGCCGCCAGGTCCATCTCTGACCGCGACCGCGCCCGCCCGCCGGCCGACGATGACAGGCGTCCGGCCGAGTCGGTCGCGCGCCGCGTACAGCGCGTCGGACGTGAGCAGCAGCATCGAACACGAACCCTGCACCTGCTGCTGGGCCCAGCGCAGCCCTTCGACCAGCGTCTCCTGCCGGTTGATGAGCGTGGCCACGACTTCGGTCGGGTTGTGCTCGCCCCCTTTGAGTTCGCTGAGATGGGCGCCGCGCGTTGCCAGCGCGTCGCGGACCAGCGCATCCAGGTTGTTCACCCTCCCGACGGTGGCCAGGGCGTACACGCCGTGGTGCGAGCTGATGAGCAGCGGCTGGTCCTCGTAGTCGCTGATGATCCCCACGCCCAGGCGGCCGTGGTGTTTCGACAGCTCGTCCTCGAACTTGGTCCGGAACGGCGCGTTCGAGATGTCGTGGATGTTGCGCTTGAACCCGCCTTCACTCGTGGTCACCAGGCCGCCGCGGCGCGTGCCGAGGTGCGAGTGATAGTCGGTGACGTCGCATGCTCGGGATGACCCTGAGCGAGCGCAGCGAGTCGAAGCGTCAGGGCCCAGGCCGTCGCCCGCGACGACGGCCCGGGGGCCGGCCGGAGGGGCCGAGTATCCCCGAAGAGGGCTGGCCGTCGTCTTCCGCCTCCTGCGCCTGGTACGAAGACGACTGCGTGAGATGCTCGCTCATGGCCGCGCGGGCTGCGTCCGGGTTGCCGGCGCGGATGGCCTGGTACACGCGGCGGTGCATCTCCGCCGCGTCGTGCAGATTGCGCTGCGTCGCGCGGGCCGCCGTCTCGCGCCGCCGCTCGTAGTAGAGCGACGAGACCATCTCCATGACCGCGGCGATGATCGGGTTGCGCGAGGCCGCCGCGACGGACCTGTGGAAATCGATGTCGTGCACGAGGAACGCCTGCGGGTCGTCCATCGCCGAGAACAGGTTGGCGACCTCTTCGGCCATCGCCGCGATCTGCTCGGGCGCCGCGCGCTCCGCCGCCATCCCGGCGGCGCCGACCTCGAGCAGCTTCCGCGCTTCGTACATCTCCTCGCGCGTGAAGCCGTGGAGCGCCGCGAGGAACCCGAGCGGGGCGCTTCCGAGCTTGGGCGGGCCCGACGGGATATAGGTGCCGGACCCGTGCCTGGACACCACGACGCCCATGGCCGCCAGCGCGCGAAGACCCGCGCGAACCGTCGGCCGGCTCACGCCGATCTGCACCGCGAGATCCCGTTCGGCCGGCAGCTGGTCCCCTGGCTTCAGCTTGCCTCCGACAATGAGCGCGCGGACGTGGGAGACCACCTGGTCGGTGGAGCCTTCGCGCGGTTCGGATGTCTGGTTGGGTCGGGTGGCCACGGGTTCGACCTCTGCGGGAGATTATACGCGGTGCGATTGCCGCCGCGCCAATACGCCGGCGGCCGCCACAATCTCAAATGGACACACCATTCGGCAGAGAATGCGCTCTTGGCCGTGAGGTTGTCAAGAACGAAGTATTGCGAGTGACGACAAGAATAGACTCATTTTCTGCGTCAGCCAGCCATGGCGCTGCCGACAAGGACGGCCTTAAGGAAAGTCCATGCCTTGACGGCCGATGAAAGAGGCTTGTCCAGATCGCCATCCACTCGGCCTTCGGTCCCGCTATCGCTCCTCCCGCGCCTGCTCGAATATCTGCGCGAGGCTGCCGCGCAGGAGCTGGCTCAACCGCTCGGCCGAAACGGTGACGTTCCGCTCCGGCGGCTGCCCGGCGGCTATTTCCTCATGAACGCTTCGATTTCGGCCACCGTACGCGGCAGGCCAGGCGTCAGGTTCTCGCAGCCGGTCTCGGTGATGACGATCGTGTCCTCCACTCGAACGCCCAGGTTCTCGCCCGCAAACACGGCGTAGATGTCGCACGCGAACACCATCCCCGGGCGAAGCGGCCCGCGCGGCCCGGCGCTCACGTCGTGCGTCGCCATGCCTACGTTGTGGCTGATCCCGGTCTGCATCGTCCGGATCTTGAAGAGGGCCTTGTCGACGTCGAACCCCTTCTTCTTCAGGATTTCCAGCACCTGCGGCTGGACGTCCTTCGCTTCGACGCCGGGCCGGTACACCTGCCGGCACGCCTCCTCGATGGCGAGCGCGGCCTCGTAGATCTCGCGCTGGCGAGGCGTGAACTTCCCGTTCGCCGGGTACGACGCCGAGATGTCCACCACGTAGTTGCCGAGGTTCGGGCCCGCGTCGACGACGATGAAGTCGCCGTCGGCGAGGATGCGGTCGTGCTTGTAGTAGTGCAGGTAGGGGTGGTTCTCGGCCGAGCTGATGATGACGTTGTAGGCGAGCTCGCGCGCGCCCGCCTTCTTGACGGCGTACTCGAAGGCGGCCGACATCTCGTACTCCGGAGCCCCGACCCGCGTGGCGCGCATCATCGCGAGGTGCGCCTCGACGCCGAGGCGGCCGACCTTGCGCAGGTGCGCGATCTCGGCGGCGGACTTGATCGAGCGGAGCTCCCAGATGAAGGGCGCGGCATCCTTGACGACGGCGCCGGGAAACCGCTCGCGGAGGTTCCTGACGAACTGGAGTTCGCGCGTCAGCCGCCCGTCCCACAGGTTCAGCGTCATCGAGTTCTGGAGCGCGGTGAACTTCTCGGCCGAGTTCTCGCGCGCCAGCTCCTCTGACTTGAACGAGGTGTAAAGAACGGCGCCAGATCCGGCGAGGCGGGCGAGGGTGGGCGTGAACTGCTCGATCGGGGAGATGCGTTCGATGCCCGTGACGGCCTGGGTGTTTCGGACGAGGTCGAGGCTGATCCCCTCGTTGCGGGCGGCGGAATCGGAGATGGTGAAGAAGAGCGTGCTGGTCTTCGAGCGCCCGTCGACGATGAGCGCGGCGTTCGGGATGTCGACGCCGGCGAAGTACATCATGTCGTTGTTCTGGAAGAACTCGCCGCCGGTGGGCAGCGTGGCGCCGAGCAGGATGGCGACGCCGTCGGGGATCTTCTCGACGAGCTTCGCGCGCCGCGCGGCATATTCGGCCTTGTCGAAGAGGAGCGGCCCGGCCGCGAGTGCCTGGGCGGCGAATGTGAGGACGAGAACCAGCGCCCCCCAGCACACCAGCCCAGGTCGGGAGGTTCTCTTCGATCCGACGAAAATCGACGACGGATTTGTAATCATAAGGACCTCGAAACGGTGTTTGCCAGTTGCCCGTACACGCCCATGACTTCGGACAGCATCTGCGGAATGCCGTAGTGCTTCCTGACGGCGTCGAAGCCGGCCGCGCCCAGCTGTCGGCGCCGCGCGGGATCCTCCCACAGCGACGCGATTCCGGCCGCCAGGCCGTCGAGGTCGCCGTCGTCGACGAGGATCCCTCCGCCCGTCGTTTCCACCACCTCCGTGAACGCACCGATGCGCGGCTGCACGACGGGCACGCCGCTCGCCATCGCCTCCAGCAGGAACTGCCCCTTCTGGGTGGGAATGGGGGAGGGAACCGACAGGACGCTCAGCTCCTGCAGGAACGCAATCTTCTGCGCGCGGTCGAGCGCGCCTCGGTACTCGAACTGGTCGGCCAGTCCCCACGCCGCCATCTTCTGCTCGATCTCAGCCAGGTAGCCCTTGTGCTCTGGCGCCAGGTAGCCGGCTGCGACGAGCCGAGTCGGCGGGCGGCCGGGCCGCGCCCTCAGCCGCCGGTACACATCGCACAGCACGTGGAGCCCCTTCTCGGGCGCCACGCGCGCCAGGTAGCCGACAGTGAACGGCTCGCCGTCGAGCGGCGCCTGCGTGTGCCCCTCGAAGTCGATGCCGATCGGGATGATGTGGATCCGGCCGCGTTCGATACCGAGAAACGCGCTCATCCGATCCGCGCCGTACCGGCTGACCGCCAGGAAGGCATCGACACTCGACGCGTGCTCGCGGATGAGGCGCAGCGCCTCCTCCTTGTACGAGCGGCCCAGGCCATCGAGGAAGCAGTCCTCTCCCTGCAGCGTGCAGACGATCGGCACGTTCAGCTTGCGCTTGATAGCCGGCGCCAGGGCAATCAGGAGCGAATTCGGGATGCTGACGATGTCGGGCACCGCCTCGTCGGCCAGGAAGTCTATCAACTCGAGCACAGTCCGGTGCTGTGCGCCGTCCACGCCGCGGAGCATCGACACGGTGAGCCGGCCCAGCTGCGCGGGATTCACGCTCACGCCCCGGCTGGTGGCGAGCCGCAGCAGCGGCGCGGCGTCGAGCATCCGGCTCAGGAAGCGCGGCATCCGTCGGAGAATCGGAACGTGCTCCTGCAGGAACACGTTGATGCCGCCCAGGTAGATCCGGTCGAGGGCGACGTTCCGCCCCTCGGGGCGCGTCGGCGTGTAGGTGGGAATCAGAAGGACGTCGTGGCCCGCGTCCAGCTGCGCCGCGGCAATCGTGTTGTCGCGCAGGCAGCTCCCGCAGTACATGTGCCCGGCGCCGGCGGTGATGTGGGCGATGCGCATGAGCGGTCAACTTCTCGGCCGTTTCCAACGTCGCTCCCGGGCCCATGCCGCGCCGCAGGGATCTGCCCGGAGCAACGCTGCTCTTGGGGCCCCGCGTGGTGAGCCTGCCGAACCACGTGGGGTGCGTTGCGGAGCGGCAGACCCGAGGCGCGGCGTGCGGTGTGGTGACTCCGGGCGGCAGCCTACCTGAAACAGTACAGCACCCCGTCCTGCGAGCCTATCGCCAATGCCCCGGCCGCCGCCGCTGGCGACGCGGAAAGCGGCGCGCCGGCCGTGAACTCCCATACCTTCTTCCCGCTGACCAGGTCCAACTGGTACAGCAGCCCGTCGTTCGACCCGACGAGCACGCGGTTGCCAACGATGAGCGGCGACGACTCGACGCGGGCCCGTGTCGTGAACGACCAGAGTGCCTTGCCCGTAGACGCTGACAGGCAGTGCACCAGCTTGTCGCGCCCGCCCAGCACGACCCGGTCGCCCAAGAGCGCAGCCGACGCGTAGAACGGGAAGTTGCGCGTCGGGTGCTTGTACGTCCACCGGATCGCGCGCTTCACGAGATCGATGCCGAGCACTTCGTTGGCGAACGTGCCGACGTAGGCCTGGCCGTCCCTCACCGCCACCGACGCCCCCGTGTAGGCCCCGAGCGGGAGGACGAAGCGCATCTGGCCCGTCGTGGCGTCGATGCCGCGCAGCTGCTCGTCGCACCCTGACACGTAGACGGTGTCCTTGTCGATCGCGGGGGTGCTGTGTACCGGCCCGTCGGTCTGGAACTTCCAGACGAGCGTCCCGGTGGCCGCCGACACGCAGTACAGATGCTGGTCGTACGACCCGACGTAGATACGATCGCCGACCCAGTTGGGCGACGACCTGATCTCTCCCTCGGTCTTGAACGTCCAGCGGGCCTTGCCGGTGGCCGCATCGACGGCGTGCAGCGTGCCGTCGAGATCGCCAACGTAGACGACCCCGTCGCGAACGGCCGGCGACGACTCCTCGACCGAGCTGCCCGTCGCATACTGCCAGCGCGCCTTCCCAGTGGCGAGGTCCACGGCATGCAGCATGCCGTCCATCGACGCCACGTAGACCGTTCCGTCCACGATGGCCGCCGACGACCCGATGCCCTCCTTCGCCTGGTAGCTCCAGCGCAGGGCGAGCGGCTGGGACAGCGTCGTGTCGGCCACGCCAAGCAGCGCCGCGGACCCGCGGAATCTCGTCCAGTTAGCAGGGCCCTGCTGCTGGTCGCTGAAATCACTCCCGGAGTGACTTCCTGCGCCGCCGCCGGCCCAGGCCGCCAGGCACACCGCCGCCGCCCGCACGAGCCAGCCGCCCATCACTTCGCGCCCGCCCCCGGCGCGGCAATCGCGTAGAGCTCCGACCGGGTCATGATGTAGAGGACGCCGTTTGCCGGCACCGGCGTGCCGTAGACGGCGTTGCCCATGTTGATCTCCGCCAGCTTCCTCATCGTCTTGCCCGCCTGGAGGACGATCACGTCGCCGTCCTCGTCGCCCAGGTAGACTTTGCCGTCACCGACCAGCGGCGATCCCCACACGGCGGCCAGCGCGTCGAACGTCCAGTACGGCGCGCCCGTCGCGGCGTCCACGCAATGAAGGAAGCCGCTGAAATCCGAGATGTAGACGAGGCCGTCGGCAATCGCGGCCGTCGAAATCGACCGCCGGATCTTGTCGTAGTGCCAGACGCGTCCGGCCTCGGTGATGTCGCCGCGCTTGCGCGGGTCGATCGCATACATGTGCCCCACGCCCTCGCCGCTCTCCGGATCCTGTCCGACCGACATGTACACCCGGCCGTCGACGAACACCGGCGTCGAGATCCCGTCGTTCTTCGTCTTCGGCCACACCGAGCCCTTCGGGTTCAGGTCGAACCACCACAGCTTCTCGCCCGTGCGCGCGTTGAAGCCGTAGAGCCAGCCGTCGCCGCCCGGGAAGAAGACCTGCATGGTGCCGTCGACGAGACCGAGGCCCGGCGACGACCACTGGCCGTGCAGGATGTTCTCGCCGGGCGACGCGTCCTGCCAGACCACCTTCCCCGTCGTCTTGTTGACCGCGAGGAAGCTCGGCGCCTTCGGCGCCGGGATCTTCTCGTGGTTCTCGGTGCGCCCGTTCGACGTTCCGAGGAACACGAGGTCTTCCCAGACGGCCGGCGACGAGTTGGCCATGTTGTGCGGGAAGACGCCCAGCTCCTTGATCATGTCGAGCTTCCAGACGATGTCCGCGTCGGATGGGCCCTTCAGCTTCTCGTCCTGGTAGGGGCCGTCGTTTTCACCGTCGACGAACCCCTCGGTGTCGAGGCACACCAGTTCGGCGCGGTTGGTCACGTAGTAGAGGCGCTTCCCCTCGACTGCCGGCGACGAGCAGACGCCCTGCTCGGGCCAGTCGTTCTCCATGCCGGTCTCGAGCTTGTCGCTGATGGCCTGCCACAGGAAGCCGCCGTCCGACTCGCGGAAGCACATCAGCACGCCCTTGTCGCCGGTGACGGCAGGGTTCCGCGGCCGGTCGTTGTTCGTGCCGAGGAAGACCTTGCCGTCCGCCACCACCGGGTTCCCGTAGGACGTGCTTCCGACCTCGGCCTTCCACTTGATGTTCGTCTTCGCCGACACGTCCCACGAGGCGGGAAGCGGCCCGGGCGGGGCCGCCATGTTCCGCTGCGGCGTGCCGCCCCACATCGGCCAGTCTTGCGACGCCAGCGGCGCCACCGCCAGCAGGACGGTGAGGACAACGAGAGCTGGCAGGACGGGCCGGCAGGATCGCACGGGACGAATGGTCATGGTCTACCGTTTCTGGCTTCGATTGGCCTACTTGCCGGCACCGATCGCGACGATGCGCGACGCGGTCCGGATGAAGATGACGCCGCCGGAAATCGCGGGGCTTGCAAGGCACGTTTCGCCCATCGCGTTCTTCGCGAGCACCTCGAAGGTCGGGCCCGCCTTCAGCACGTAGACGTCGCCGTCTTCGCTGGCGAGGTAGATCTTGCCGTCGCCCGCCACCGCCGACGCCGAGAACGCCGTGGTCCCGCCCCCGAGCCGCTCCTGGAAGAGGCGCTTCCCCGACCGCAATTCGTAGGCGTTGAGGACGCCGTTCCAGCGGCAGTTGAAGACGATGTCGCCGTAGACGATGGGTGTCGCCATGTACGAGCCGTCGCGCAGGTAGCTCCAGGCGACATGGTCGTTCGAGGTCTTGTCGCCTTCGAGCGAGATGTCGCCAGTGGCCGACAAGCGGATGGCGTAGATCGGTTGGAGCTTGCCGTGCGCGTTCGTGATGAGGGCGAGATCACCCGCGATGACCGGCGTCGGCACCGGGATGTCGCCGCCGCCCGTCATCCGCCAGATCGGCTTGCCCGTCTTCAGGTCGTAGCCGCCGATGTGCCTGAAGCCGTTGACGACAATCTGCGGCGCGGCGCCGCCGGCGTAGACGGCGGGGGTGCCCCACGTGGGGACGTCCTCGCGCGGCGTCCGCCAGATGTCGGCGCCGTCCTTGATGTTCAACGCGGCGAGGAACGAGCCTTTCAGGACGTCGGCCTGGACGAGGACCATGTCCTTGTAGATGATGGGCGAGCTGGCGAACTCCCACTGCGCGTCGGGCGCCACGAAGTAGGCGGAGTCGAGCACGCCGAAGTCGCGTTTCCAGATCGGCTTGCCGGACATGTCGAACGCGTGGAGCCCCTCGGAGCCGAAGAAGGCGAGCAGGTAGCGGCCGTCGGTGGCGAGCGTCGAGCTGGCGTGCGACGACTTCGGGTGGCGCTTCACCTTCGGCACGGCGGTCAGCACCGTCCGCTCCCACACGATCTTCCCGGTCCGCTTGTCGAGGCAGTAGACGACCCAGCGGTGCGTCGAGTCGTCCTTCACCGACGCGATGTCGCCGTAGAGGCCCGGCTTGAGTCCTGCCTTGTCGCTGGCGCTGATCGCAGTGGACACGTACAGGCGGTCTCCCCAGACGATCGGGCTCGAGTGGCCGAGGCCGGGGATGTCGGTCTTCCAGAGGATGTTCTTCGAAGCCGCGACGTCCCATTCGGCGGGAAGCGGGAAGCCCTCGGCGACGCCGACAGCATCCTGGCCGCGGAACGCGGGCCAGTTGGTGTCCCTCGTGGCCTTCTGCCCGGCGGCGGAGGCGACCAGGAGGACGGACAGCAGCAGGACGGACGCGATGAGAAATCGGCGAGAGTGGTTCACTCGGTAGAGCAGGCGGCTGGCCTGGGCGCCGGTCGTGGCCCGGTTCGTCGGCTCCCGCCTTCGTTGCCGTGCAACTACGGCGGGGCAAGCCGGCTTCCGGTTCGGCGACCTCCGTCGCGCCGACCCGGTCCGCGCCCGACTTCCAGCGGCCTGGCAGCCTGGTAGCCTTGAGCCCTGAGCCTTGAGCCCAGAGCCGGTGTAAGCTATCCCTTCCGACCATGCGCGACATCCTCACGCTCTACCGCCACGAGCTCCGGATGGCCTTCCGCGAGCGTTCGATCGTCGTCGGCAGCATCCTGATGCCGCTCGTGCTCTACCCGACGATTCTCTGGCTCGCGTTCACCGGCATCACGTTTGTCATCGGCCAGACCGAGGGGCAGGTGGCGCGGATCGTCGTACAGGCCAGCGCGCCCGTCCACCCCGCGCTGTCGAACGCGCTGCGGGTGCCGGCCAAGTTCCAGGTCGTCCAGGAGCCCGACGCGCGGCGCGCGGCGGATTTGGTGCGCGCCGGCGACGTGGACGTCCTGGTCGCGTTCGCTCCCGCCGCCGGCGAGGCGGCGGCGCTCGCGGGGAACTTCTCCGCGACGCTGACGTTCGACAAGTCGAAGGAGCGGAGCGCAGCCGCCCGCGACCGCGTCGCCTCCACCATCGAGAAGTTCCGGGAAGACTGGCTCGAGCGCGAGGCAAAGGCCCGAGGCGTTCCGACGGCGGCGTGGGGCGCGTTCACGCTGGCCGATCGCGACGTCTCGACCGCCCGCCAGATCGGCTCGCGGATTCTCAGCGTGATGCTGCCGCTCTTCTTCGTGATCATGGTGGCCGTCGGCTGCTTCTACCCCGCCATCGACACCACCGCCGGCGAGCGCGAACGCGGCACGTGGGAGACGATGCTGACGCTCTCGGTGCCGCGGACCCGGGTGGTCCTGGCGAAGTACCTGAGCGTCGCCACGCTCGGCTGCCTGGCCGGCCTCATCAACCTGGCGGCGATGCTCCTCACCATACGGCCGATTCTCGCGCCGCTCGTCGCGCGCGCCGGAGACCGCCTCGAGTTCGCCGTGTCGCCGTGGAGCCTGCCGGTCGTCCTGCTCGGCGCCGTGCTCCTGGCCGGCTTCGCGGCCGCCGGCATGATGCTGTTCGCGGTGTTCGCCCGGACCTTCAAGGAAGGCCAGGCGATGATCACGCCGTTCTACATCCTGCTGTTCATCCCGGTGTTCTTCATACAGGACCCCGAGGTGACGCTGACGATGAAGCGCGCGCTGGTGCCGGTGATGAACGTGGCGCTGATGATCCGGGAGGCGATTCTCGGCCGCCTGCCCTGGCCGGAGATCGCCGTGACGATCCTGTCGTCCGTCGCGCTGATCGCCGTGTGCGTTCGCGTGGCCGCCGTCATCCTGCGCTTCGAGGACGTGATGATCGGGTCGTACGGCGGGTCGTTCGGCAAATTTTTCACCAGGCGGATTCTCGGGCGCACGCCGAAGCGCGGCGCCGCGGAGGGTGCATGAGCGCGTCGATTGACGCCCGGGCGCTGCAGAAGGTGTTCCTCGACGAGGGGCGCGGCGAGGTGCGCGCGGTCGACGGCGTCGATTTCGAGTGCCAGCCGGGCGAGATCTTCGGCCTGCTCGGCGCGAACGGCGCGGGCAAGACGACGACGCTCAGGATGCTGTCGACCATCCTGCAGCCGACGGCCGGGACCGCCACGGTGATGGGTCACGACGTCGTGACCGAACCGGAGAAGGTGCGGCGCCACCTCGGGTTCTACTCCGCGTCGACGGCTCTCTACCCGCGCCTGACGGCCCGCGAGACGATCGAGTTCTTCGCGCGCATCAACGGCTACCCGGCCGTCCGGCTGCAGGCGCGCGTGGACGAGCTCGTCGAGCGGTTCGGCATCGGCCCGTTCTCGAAGGCGCGCGTCGACAAGCTCTCGTCCGGCATGAAGCAGAAGGTGTCGATTGCCCGCACGGTCGCGCACGACCCGCCCGTGCTCATCTTCGACGAGCCGACGGTCGGCCTCGATGTCATCAACGCGCTCGACATGCAGAAGGTCATCGCGGAGTTCCGCGCCGAGGGCAAGGCGATCGTCTTCTCGACGCACATCATGAGCGAAGCCGAGCGGCTGTGCGACCGGATCGCCATCATCCACGGGGGGCGGATCCTCGCGTGCGCCACGCTGGCCGCGCTGCGGGAGGCGACCGGCCACCGCTACCTCGAGGACATCTTCGTGCATTTCGCCCGGCCCGATCAGCCGCTGCCCGCCGCCGGAGGGCGATCGTGACACTCGACACGGACGTCGTCCGCACGCTCGTCGGCCACGAGATCCTGATGCTCCTCAGGGACCGGCGGACGCTGCTGCTGTCGGTCGTGCTCCCGCTGCTGCTGATGCCGCTGATGATGTTCGGCTCGCAGGCGATGGAGAAGCGCCGCCTGCAGCGGCTGCAGACCTCCGAGTACTCGTTCATCGTCACCGGCCCGGCGGCTGACGCCATCCGGCCCGTCATCGACCGCACGGTCGCCCGCCTTCGCGAGGATTTGGGCCGCGACGGCTCGGCGCTGCGCGTCACGCAGTCGGTATCCGCAGACGGGATTGGCGCGCTGAAGCGCGCCGAAGTGGATTTCGTGGTCGAAGCCACGACGGCGGCCGACATCCCGGTCATCACCATCCTCAAGCGCGGCGACCTCGAGCGATCGTCGCGCGGGGCGGCGCGGTGGCGCGACGCGCTGCGCAAGACGCAGCGCGAAGCGCGCGCGGCGCTGCTGGCAGACGCCGGGCTCCCGGTGCCCGTCACCGACGTGGCGATCCTCAAGGATGTGAGCGTGGCCTCCGAGGGGCAGGTGGCCGGCCTCACGCTCGGCCGGCTGCTGACGCTGATGCTCCTCATGTTCCTGCTCACCGGCGGCTCAGGGGTGGCCACCGACAGCCTGGCCGGCGAGAAGGAGCGCGGAACCCTCGAGACGCTGCTGACGACGGCCGCCGGGCGGACGGAGATCGTGACGGCGAAGCTCCTGGCCGTCGTCATCGTCGCGCTGACGACGACCGTGATCCAGGTCGGGAACCTGCTGGTCTACGTCGGGTTCAAGATTATCCCGGCGGGCGCCGGGTTCTCGGCGGCGATCCACCCTGCCGCGACGGCCCTCGGTACTCGCGCTCTTCCTGCCGCTCGCCGCGCTGGCGGCGTCGGGGCTGCTGCTGGTGTCGGGCCACGCGCGCACGTACAAGGAGGCGCAGTTCCTGTTCCTGCCCGTGTTCCTGGGCGGGATGGTGCCGGCGCTCGCCGCGTTCCTGCCGGGGCTGACGCTGCGTTCCGCCATCGCGGCCATTCCGATCGCGAACGTGTCGGTGGCCGTGAAGGAGATCCTGACCGGCCGGTTCGACTGGCCGATGCTGGCGGTGGTCTTCGTGGTGAACGCCGCGGCCGCGGCGTGGCTGGTGCGCCTGACCGTGCGGGCGCTCTCCACCGAGCGGCTGATTGCGCCGACGGCGACCGACAATGTCGCCGCGCTGGGCGGAGCGCCGCTGTTCAGCCGCCGCCTGTTCCGCTGGTTCGCGGTGCTCTGGGCCGTCCTCATCGTCGCGTCCAGCTACCTCGGCGAGGCGCACGTCCGCGTGCAGGTCTCGTTCAACCTGCTGGTGCTGTTCGCCGGGACCGTGGCGCTGATTCTGTGGCGCTATCGCCTCCCGCCGCGCGAGGCCCTCGCGCTGCGGCCGGTGAAGCCGGCGGTGTGGCTGGCCGTGCTGATCGGGGCGCCGGCGGGTCTGCTGACCGGAATCGCCGTCTTCCGGCTCGCGGCCTTCGTGTTCCCCGTCCCGCCGCAGATGCTGGAGGCGTTCAGCAAGGCGCTGCTGCCCGCCGACTTCCCGCTGTGGCAGGCGGTGGTGTTCGTCGCCGTGCTTCCGGGCATCGTCGAGGAGCTGCTGTTCCGCGGCGTGTTCCTCCACGGCCTCGTCCGCCGCTTCCACCCGGTCGGGGCCGCCCTGGTGGTGGGCCTGATGTTCGGCCTGATGCACGTGTCGCTGTTCAGGCTGCTGCCCACCGCGTACCTCGGCCTGCTGCTCGCGGGCGTGACCCTGGTGACCGGGTCGGTGTTCCCGGCGATGCTCTGGCACTTCCTCAACAACCTGCTCGGCGTGTCTTCGTCGGCGCTGGACATTCCATGGGGTGCGTTCGGCGCGGACGTCTACGGTGCCGCCGCCGTCGCGCTCGCGTTGTGCGGCTGGATCCTCTGGAGGAACCGCACGCCGTATCCAGGATTGCGCTGGTGACACCGATGTCCACACCCCCCTGGGTGATCGTCTACACGGGCGGTACGGCCGACACCGCGCTGCTCCGCGACCTGCTCGCTGCGGCCGGCATCGAGGCGCAGCTCGGCGACGAAGTCATGGGCACCATGGCGCCCTACATCGTCTCGGGCGGCACGATGGCGGCGATCAAGGTGGTCGTGCCCGAGGAGCGACTCGAGGAAGCCCGGGACATTGTGGCGGAGTTCTCCCAGCGGGCGACAGACGCGGGGCCATCCGGGGCGCCCGAATTCCAGCCGTGGGAGTGTCCGTGCTGCCACGAGCGGAACGACGGGACGTTCGACATCTGCTGGAATTGTCAGAGTGAGAAGGCAGAAGACAGAAGATAGAAGATAGAAGACAGAAGATAGAATCCAGAATCCAGAAGCCGCAAGCCGTGAGCCATAAGCCGCGAGCCGTGAGCCGTAAGCCGCGAGCCGTAAGCCGCAAGCCGCGAGCCGTAAGCCGCAGGCCGTGAGCGGTGAGCCGTAAGCCGCAAGCCGCGAGCCGTAAGCCGCAGGCCGCGAGCCGCGAGCCGTAAGCCGTAAGCCCTGAGCCCTGAGCCTTGAGCCCCCTATGACTGATGCCCAGATCGAAAACGTCCAGGACCGGTTCATCGCAAGGCTGGCGAGGCGCGAGCCGCTGCTCGGCACGCTGCTGACGCTGCCGGCGCCGGAGCTGGCCGAGGTCGCCGCTGCGGCCGGCCTCGACTGGTTGTTCGTGGACATGGAGCACGGCCTGCTGGACTTCGCCGCCGTGCAGCGTATCGTGCAGGCGACGGGTCACCTGTGTCCTTCGATCGTGAGGGTGACGAACATCGAGCCGGTTCTGATCGCAAAGGCGCTGGACACCGGCGCGGCCGGAATCATCGTGCCGCACGTGAACACCGCGGACGAGGCCCGGGCGATCGTGCGCGCGGCGCGCTACCCGCCGGCGGGCGCGCGAAGCCTGGGCGTGGCGCGCGCCCAGGGCTACGGCGGCCGCATCGCCGACGCCATCGCACGCGACAACGGGCGGATTGCGGTGGTTCCGCAGGTGGAGCACGTCGACGGCGTGGCGAACATCGCCGAGATCGTCGCGGTGCCTGGCGTCAGCGCCGTGTTCATCGGCCCGTTCGACCTGTCCGCCAGCCTCGGCAAGCCGGGCGAGATCGGTTCGGCGGACGTCGAGCAGGCTATCGGCGAGGTGGTCTCGGCGTGCGCAGCCCGGGAGCTTCCATGTGGGATTTTCGTGGCGAGTGGCGAGGCCGCGAGGCGATCGTTCGCGGCCGGGCACTCGCTCGTCTGCGCGATGACCGACACGCTGCTCCTCGCCGGCGCGGCGGCCCGGTTGCGGGCGGTGGCGTTCGCGAAGAAGGGCGTCCGCCGTGAGTGAGACGGGCCACGAAGCGTTCATGCGCGCGGCGCTCGAGCAGGCGAGCCTGGCGGCGAAGGCCGGCGAGGTTCCGGTGGGCTCCGTCGTCGTCATCGACGGAGAGGTGGCTGGCGCCGGCTTCAACCAGCCGATCGGGAGCCACGACCCGACCGCGCACGCCGAGGTCGTCGCTCTTCGCGCGGCGGCCGCGCGGGTCGGGAACTACCGCCTGACGGGCGCGACGCTCTATGTGACCGTCGAACCCTGCCTGATGTGCGTCGGCGCGATGGTCCACGCGCGGATCGGAACGGTGGTGTTCGGGGCGGCGGAGCCGAAGGCGGGGGCGATCGTGTCGACGCTGGCGGCCCACGAACTGCCGTCGCTGAACCACCGGATGGCGGCCGTCGGCGGCGTCCTCGAGGACGAGTGCCGCGAGGTCATCCAGGCGTTCTTCAGGGAGCGGCGGTAGCGGTCATCGACGTCTCCGACGC
Organism: uncultured Acidobacteriota bacterium; assembly: GCA_963698725.1. Lineage (GTDB taxonomy): Bacteria > Acidobacteriota > Vicinamibacteria > Vicinamibacterales > Fen-181 > FEN-299. The sequence goes on along the minus strand of CAVORY010000013.1, from coordinate 111,487 downwards.
GAGCACCCGATCAGCGTGACCGGACGTTGTACGCGATGTCCACCAGCTCGAATTCGAGGTAGGCGAATTCGCCCTCCGGCGCCGGGGCGTGCCATCGACCCTCTCCCTTCGCCGCCACGCGCCGCGCGCCGAACGTCCTGTACGAGCCAACCGGCGTGGACCACCGCTGTCGCGTGAACGTCCTCCCGTCCGATGACGAGCGAAGCCGGTCGTCGGAAACGAAATCGACGAGGTTCCCGGAGGCGTCGAACGACAGCAGCGCACGCGCCGTGTTCGAGCCGCGCCTGAAGACGGCCCTGACCGACCGAGCGTCCACCGGTTCCCACTCGATCGCCTGGTCCACGAGCGAGGCCGGCGCAAGGACGCACAGGTCGTTGAAGAGCGTCACGGTCTCCGATTGGGCCATCTCCGGCCCGACGACATCGATGACCGGCCGGATCGACAGCAGCTTCGCGCGCATCGATGCCGCCGAGCCACGGAACACGTGCAGCACGTCGACCGGGACGCCGAACATCGACGCTTCGATGAAGAACAGCCTGGCCGATCCATCCCCGAACCGGTCGGACTGTTCACCCGAGAAGGACATCCACCGCGCGTCGGCGCCGCTGCGAATCCGCCCGCGGATCCATGCCCTGAAGTTGTAGACGTGCGGCTGCCCGACGGCGCCAGACGCGCGCACGTAGGCGGCCACCGGCGCCGGCAGGCGCAGCAGGTCCTCCTCGGTGAGCACGACGTCAGCCAGCGGCCGCGCGAGCTCGGCGGTGCGCAGCCTGCGGTACTCGGCGCGGTCGCTCGAAGGCCCCTGTGACAGGAAGCCGTGCACGACCGCGAACAGCAGCACGACGTTCGCGAGCGTACCGAACTTCGCGTCCGACCACGAGGTGACGATGAGCGCCTGGGAGAGCACGAGCGCGACGGCGCCGACCATCCATCCGACGCGCGGGGCGAACGCGAGACAGCCGGCGGTCACGAGCACGAGCACCGCCGCCGCCAGCCACAGTCGGCCCCTTGCGGGGCTGACCGGCTGTTGAATCTGCGGCAGCTTGGCGAACCCGTAGGCCTTCAGGTAGCCCATCGCGTGGATGGCCCCGTGGATGGCGAGGAGCGCGACGATGAGCCATTTCATGGCGCTGGACTCCCTGAAGGAACCGGACGCGGGCGTCGCCGCAGGCCGTGTGTGGCATGACGGCATCCTGCGGCAGACAGCCCATGGCCGCCAACCGGCCGGTGAACGGCCGGCATACGCCGGGACGCGGCCCGCGCCCGTGAGCGAACGCCGGGCTACCGGACGAGCGGAATCTCGCCGGCGAGCGTCGCGTCGATCAGTATGTCGATGCGCGCGTGCACCTGGTAGAACCGCGCGACCGTCTTGCCCGGGAACGCCTTGCCGAGTTCCGCGAGGAAGGCCCGCTTGGCGGCGGCCGTCTTCTCCTCGAGGCCGAGGGCGCGCTGCATCAGCTCGACGGCCTTCGCGTCGGTCATCGCGGAGAAGTTCTTCGCGTAGTCCTTGATGATCGCGAGCCGCTCGTCGGTCAGCCCCTTGCGGGTCTGGGCGTAGGTCTTGTAGAGCGGCCAGAACTTCGCCGCATCGTCCGCCGAGAACTGCATGCTCGCGGTGATCAGGGTGTTGATGTCGGCCCTGGCGTCCTTGCGGAGCTGCTCGATTGCCTGATCGACGGTGGCCTGCGACGCGGGCGCCTGCGCGAACGCCACGCTGGAACCCGACACAAGAACGACTGCCGCGAGCGCGGCGCAGATGAGATGTCTCTTCATGGTGTCCTCCTCACTAGAATCGAATGGTCACGCCGGCTGAGGCCGCGAAGTGATCGCCGCGGATCTTCCAGGCACCCGAACCTGAAAGTATAGCGCACTGTTGGGTTGGCGGATCGCGAGGCCTCGGATACAATCAAAGGCTGCGCATTCCGTACCGCGGAGAGGTACCGAAGTGGTCGTAACGGGGGCGCCTCGAAAGCGTCTTGTCGCGTAAGCGGCACGTGGGTTCGAATCCCACCCTCTCCGCCAGCCTTCGCTCACGTCCAGCTTGCACAACTCTCTTCCGTGAGCTACGGCTGGCAAGCCAGCCTTCAGGCGAAGGCTGTCCCCCGTAGCGAGGCGAGGAGGCATGTTCGTCCGCAGCCTCGCGAAGGGGGACTGTCGCCTGCGCTTGTCATCTGCCGTTTCTGCATCGCTTTACCGCGGACTCTTTGCAGTTCCTGCTATGGAGTAGGTTTCAGGCCACTGAACCGCCCCAGTAGTGGGCTGTTTTCGATCGGCGCCTGTTTTGCAGTCTTCCTCGGCATGGCCGCAAGACCGAAGCGATTCGTCTACCTCCTCAGCGGCGTCGCCGACGCGACACGGTGGTACGTGGGCGTGACCGCCGACGTCGGGGCTCGACTGCGCGCGCACAACGCGGGCCAGAGTCCTTCCACCGTCCCCTATAGGCCTTGGGAGGCGGTCGTGCAAATCGAGTTTCAATCCGAATCCGGCGCGCTACGATTCGAGCGGTACCTGAAGTCGGGCTCGGGGCAGGCCTTCGCGAGGCGGCACTTCCGGTAGCGTTCGGTCCTGGTGGCCCTGCACCTCACCCGGCACGCCGGGGAGCTGCAGAGCCCGGCGTTGAGAGCGTTCGACGATGACGGTGAGTCCTTCTTCTGCGGACGGTCCCTCGCGTGCTCGTTCATGTACCCGTAGCCTGCCGCTCTCTGCTGAACTGAATCGTACCGGGAATCTCGGACACTGAATTGAGTGGGTCAGGGACGGATCCCGGCCACCCGCCGACCCGCGGAACTCTGCGAAGGCGGAGCTGGCGCGGAAGATCGGTGCCATCATCGAGCGCCGTGGCCTCACGCAGGCGGTGGCGGCCCAGATTCTCGAAGTCGATCAGCCCAAGGTCTCAGCGCTCACGCGGGGACGCCTCGCTGGCTTCTCGCTCGACCGCCTGGTGCGGTTCCTTGTCCTGCTGGGGAGCGACGTGAAGATTGTCGGAACGCCTCGCCCGACCGGCGCTGGATCAGCCCGCGTGATCGTTGCCTGAGCCAGCTACGCCCCCTCCGCACTGGCGGCCACCGGGGCTCGTCGATAGCTGCAAGAACAGCTGTCAGCTATCCACCTCGAGGAATCTGCTAGGCTGTCACCATGCCGGCACCGGTCGAGAATCGTGAAGAAACCGTCGAACGCCTTGGCGAATGCCGGGAGGAGATTCGCAGGCTCGGCGTGATCCGGCTTGCGCTGTTTGGATCTGTCCTGCGCGGGCAGGCGCGCCCGCAGAGCGACGTGGACTTGCTTGTTCAGTTCGCGCCGGGCGCGAAGCCGTACGACCGGTTTCTCGCGCTGTCCGATCTGCTGGAATCGCGCCTCGGCCGTCCGGTCGAACTCGTGACGACCGAGGCTCTCTCGCCGTTCATCGGTCCCCGAATCCTCGCGGATGCGCAAGATGTCCTTCGAGCCGCGTGACGGCTTTCGCGTACGCAATACGTACGCGCACCGGGCATTTCTACCGGTTTTTGCGGTTCTGGCGGTTCTAGCGACTTCGGCTAAGTCACTGAACTCATTGTGGTTCAATCACTTGCGTCGGATTCTCGTTCGAGTTCGAATCCCACGGCCTCCCATCGTCTGCTGTTAGACGGGTCGGGGCCCGGGGATCGTACCATCTTGCGATCTTGCGATCTCGCGAACCGGCGAACCGGCGAACTGGCGATCTCGCGAGCTCGCGAACTCGCGAACTCGCGAACTGGGGAACCTGCGAACCTGCGACCTGACGAACTGGATGACGCTGATGACGCATCGTTGTCTGCCGTGGCTCGTCGTGGCGGCTGCCCTGCTCGCCGGGTGTCGCTCGGTGCCGGCCTCGCCTGCCGAAGCGGCCGTCGACGCCGTTGTCCTGGTGTCGGCCAACGCCGAGTGGGTGGTCGTCAAGGCGCTGCACCCGCTCGAGAAGTACGCCACGTCGCCGTTTGGGGAGTTCTTCACGCGAACGGTGTCGCTCGCGAACGGCGCGAGGCGAACGGTGGTCGTCCTGCACGGCGGATGGGGCAAGGTCAGCGCCGCCGCGTCGACGCAGTACGCCATCGACCGATGGAATCCTCCGCTGCTCATCAACCTCGGTACGTGCGGCGGATTCCACGGCGGCATCGATCGCGGTGCAACCGTGCTGGCGGCGCGGACGGTCATCTACGACATCATCGAGCGCATGGGTGATGCCGACGAGGCGCTTCGCGACTACTCGACGACGATCGACCTTGCCTGGCTGGGCGATCCGCCGCCAGCCCCGGTTGTCCGAACCGTCCTGGTTTCCGCCGATCAGGATCTGGATCCCGCGGCGATCTCGAACCTGAGGTCCAGGCACGGTGCCGTGGCCGGCGACTGGGAGTCGGGCGCCATCGCGTACGTCGCGGCGAGGAACCGCAGGCGCCTGCTCATCCTCCGCGGCGTCACCGATCTGGTCGGAGACCGCGGCGGAGAGGCGTACGGCAACATCGAGGTCTTCCGCCGGGCGACAGACACGGTCATGCGGAAGCTCTTCGCGGACCTTCCCCTCTGGCTGGAGCGAGCAAGCCCGGCGCGGTGACCGCCTCCAACCTGGGGTCGCATCCTGCATCGAGCGGATCAGCCCTGTGCCTGAGCGGGGCGCGATCTCGGCATGACGCGCGGCGGATTCCGATAGCGGCGCGCAGGTTGACTCGCGAGCGGCAGACGAGCGGAAACCGCTATAATCCGAAGTTCCTATCGTCGGAGGGCTGTAGTGATAGCTCTTCCCCGGCTTATCCTAGGGGCGGCCATATTGCTGGGCACCGCCCTCCCGATCCTCCTGGGCATTCCGGGCTTCACGGCGGACCCCCGAGTCGCGCCGGCCGTCCCGGCGGAAGCGGCGCTCGGTGATACCCGCCGGGAGGATGTCCTCAGCATCTCGGGCAACCTCCGTATCCTGCTCCTCGAAGGCGCTCCCTACGAAAGGGGCCTGACCCACGGCCGAACGCTCCGGAAAGAGATCCGGGAGATTGTCGGGCTCTGGAAGAAGGACGTCGAAGCGACCTACAAGACCGACGCGGCCTCCTTCATCAAGGCCTTCCTGGCCAGGACGGATTTCCGGCCGGCCATCGAAAAGTGGACGCCGGGGCTCCTGGACGAGGTCCGCGGCATCGCCGACGGGGCCGGCCTCGACTTCGAGACGATGTACGCTTATCAGCTCATCGACGAGACCTGGGTCGCCGGTCCGGACATCGAGCTGGGCAAGTGCACGTCGATCGGAGCCCGCAAGGCCGCCGGCCGGCCCGCCTTCGTCTCCCAGACCCTCGACATTCCGCGTTACTACCACGGCTATCAGACGGTCCTCCGCATCAGAGACCGGGAGGCGGGCGCGGAGTCGCTCGTCCTGACCATCCCGGGCGTCGTGGCCACGAACGGGCTCAACAACCGCGGCGTCGGGCTCTGTCTCAACGCGGTGACCCAGCTCGCCTACACAACCGACGGCCTTCCCGTCGCCTTCGTCATCCGGGGCGTGCTCGGGAAGAGCTCCTTCAAGGAAGCGGCGGAGTTCCTCCGGACGATCGAGCCGGCCGCCCCCCAGAACTATCTCCTCGGAGGCCCCGACGGCGTGGCCAGTTTCGAGGTCGCCGGCGACCGGGTCGTTCCGTTCGTCCCCTTCGAGGGGGCCGCGTTCACCTACCATACCAACCACCCGATGGCGAACGGGAACTTCAACCCGAGATTCCTGGAAAAGATGAAGGCGAGAAGCCGGACCCTGGACCAGATGAGGAATGCCTGCCCCCGGTTCAACTTCCTGAAGCGGACCCTCACCGGCAATGCCGCGCCCCTCGGCCTCGAGGACCTCAAAGCCATTTACAGGGACCGGGCGTCCGGCATCAACAACGGGGGCACCTACGCCTGCACGATCATGCTTCTCGGGGACGCGCCCGAACTGCACATCGCCCCCGGCCGGCCGGACACCGAGCCCTTTCAGGTCCTGACCTTCTCCGGCCGGCAGGGCGTCCGTTCGCCCCGCGCGGATACCCCCCGCTGAGCGCGTCTCACTTGATGCCGGCGATGCGGTTCCCCTCGCCAACGAGCACGATCTTCGGCGCGAAGCTCTCGATCTCCTTCTTCCGTCGACCAAAACGGCGATAATCAGCCCTGTCCTGAGCGGGGCGGGGCCTCGGCATGACGCGCGGCCCCCCGAATGCTTCCTGTGTGCGGCGTCCGAATCGGTCCTGTCTGGATTTCGAGGACACCCATGTCACTACAGCGAACACTCCTCCCGCTTCTCGCGCTCGTCGCGCTCACCGTCCCGGCGCGCTCGCAATCGAACGATCCCGCGCCGCTCATCGCGCGCATTGAGGCCGCGCAGTCGCCCAGCCGGGGCGGCTACGACGCGCTCACGCTCCGCGAGCTGATGGACCGCCTCGCCGTGCCCGGCGTCAGCATCGCGGTGATCAGGGACTTCACGATCCACTGGGCGAAGGCGTACGGCGTGGCCGACGTCACGACGAACGCGCCCGTCGACACCGGCACGATCTTCCAGGCGGCCTCGATCAGCAAACCGGTCGCGGCAATGGGCGTGCTGCGCGCAGTACAGGATGGTAAGTTCTCGCCGGATGACGACGTGAACGTGATCCTGAAGTCGTGGAAGGTGCCGGCGAGCCCGCACAACGCGAAGCAGCCCGTGACGCCGCGATCGCTCCTCAGCCATACCTCCGGCGCGGACGACGGGTTCGGGTTTCCCGGCTACGCGCCGGGCGCGGCGCTGCCGACGCTCGTGCAGATCCTGAACGGCGAAAAGCCGTCGAACGTGGGGCCGGTGCTCTTCGCGCGGCCGCCGTATGCGGGCTTCAAGTACTCCGGCGGCGCCGTGACGATCATGCAGCTCGTCATGATGGACGCCTTCAACCGCCCGTATCCCGAACTGCTGCAGGAGCTCGTCCTGCGTCCCGCCGGGATGACGCGCAGCGGCTACGATCAGCCGCTCACGCCCGAGCGCGACAAGAACGCCGCGCGCGCCCACAGCGCGGCGGGCGCCGCCATGCCGGGCGGCAAGTGGCACGTGTACCCGGAGCTGGCGGCGGCGGGGCTGTGGACGACGCCGACGGACCTCGCAAAGTTCGCGATCGAGGTCCAGCTCTCCCTGCATGGAAAGTCGAACAAGGTGCTGTCGCGCGACACGGTGCGGCACATGGTGTCGCCCGTCGGCGTGGGGCCGTACGCGGTTGGACTCTCGATCGCGAAGAACGGCGAGGGGTGGTACTTCAGCCACGGCGGCTCGAACTGGGGCTTCCGCGCCGATGTGACGGCCCACGTCGTCAAGGGCTACGGTGTGGCCATCATGACGAACGCCGATCGCGGCTCGGCGGTGATCGAGGAGTTGAGGTCACGCGTCGCCGCGGCGTACAACTGGGACACGTTGGACAGACCGATTCCGCGGTGAGACCGTCCATCCGGCACCCGAAGGGGCACTCATGATCGGCCAGACACTCGGCCACTACGAGATCGTCGAGAAGCTCGGCGAGGGCGGGATGGGAGTCGTCTACAAGGCGCGCGACACCCACCTGGACCGCTTCGTCGCCATCAAGATGCTGCCCGCCGACAAGGTGGCCGATCCGGACCGCAGACGACGCTTCGAGCAGGAGGCGAAGTCCGCATCTGCGCTCAATCATCCGAACATCATCACCATCTACGATATCGATACCGCCGCCGGGGGCGACTTCATCGCGATGGAGTACGTGCCCGGTCGAACGCTGGCGGAGTTGATCGAGCGCGGGAGGCTCCCGCCCGCGGAGGTGATGAAGTACGCGGTGCAGATCAGCGATGCGCTCGGCGCCGCGCACGTCGCGGGCATCGTTCACCGGGACCTGAAGCCCGCCAATGTCCTGGTCACCGAAAAGGGGCTGGTCAAGCTCCTCGACTTCGGCCTGGCCAAGCTGACGGAGCCGGCGCCGGGCAGCGACCCGGCGCTCACGGTCACGGCGCAGCCGCGAACCGAGCCGGGCCTCATCGTGGGCACCGTGGCCTACATGTCGCCGGAACAGGCCGAGGGCAAGAAGGTCGATGCCCGGTCGGACATCTTCTCGTTCGGCGTCGTGCTCTACGAGATGGTGACGGGTCGCCGCCCGTTTGCCGGAGAGACCGGGCCTTCGACGCTGGCGGCCATCCTGGCGAAGGAACCCGAGCCGCCAAGCAGCCTGGTCAGCGAGGTTCCGCCCGAGCTCGAACGGATCGTGCTGCGTTGCCTGCGCAAGGACCCGCAGCGGCGCTGGCAGACCATGGCCGACCTGGCGGTGGCGCTCGAGGATCTGAAGGAGGAGGTGGCCTCCGGCAAGGTGTCGGCGATCGCCGCCGCTACCGCGCGGCCCGCCCGCCGAGGCCGGATGCTCGTGGGAGCGCTCGGCCTGGTGGCGCTGGCGGCGGCAGCCGCGGGTGGGTGGTGGCTCTGGAGACGCGCCGCGGTGTCGACGCCAGCGCCCGTGACCTACGAACTGGAGCGGCTGACGTTCGACAGCGCGTCGGCGTTCTCGCCCGCGATTTCACCAGACGGCAACCTGATCGCGTATGCATCCGATCGCGCCGGCTCGTTCAGCTTGTACTTGCGGCAGTTCCGAGCCCGGCAGGCAATCCAGATGACCGGCCAGGACGGGACAGCGTGGTATCCCTCGTTTTCGCCAGACGGCCTGAAGATCTTCTACCGCTCCGAACGCGATGGCGGCGGGCTGTACACCAGGGATGCGCTTGCCGGGCCGGGCGGCGCCGAGGTGAAGCTGGTCGACGGAGGCGACATGCCGGCTGTCTCGCCCGACGGGACGACGGTGGCCTACCTCGTGACGTTCGCCCTGACCGGGCGCGCGGCCCCGTTCGTCTTTCCCGCTGGAGGCGGCGTTTCTCGCCGTGTTGGGCCGGAACTGCTGGCGGCCTGGCCGGCGATTGCCGGCGGACACCAGCGCCCGCTCTGGTCACCGGACAGCAGGAGCATCCTCCTCCGCGGGATGCGCGGCAGCGATCGGAAGACGCTCGGCTTGTGGGTGGCGTCGGTGGCGGACAGCAAGGCCGAAGCGATCGAGGGTCTTCCCGCCTGTCCGGACTGGTTCGCACGCTATGCGGTGGCCTGGCGCGGCGAGTTCCTTTACTACGTCGAGGGCGAGCCGATCAACGGCTCGACCCTGTATCGCGTGCAACTGGCGCCGGGCCCGTGGCATGCGACTCGAGCACCGGAGAAGCTGGCGTCGTTTGCCGGGGTGGTCATGTCCGCATCCGTGGCAGTACGCGGCCGCATGGTGCTTCCCGTCTACACGGTGGAAACGAACCTGTGGGCTGCTCCTCTTCAAGCTGGAAAGGGGACGTCGCAGGGCCCCCTCGAGGCGGTCACGGCAGACTCGAGCGGGAAACGACGACTCTCAGTCGCGGCCAACGGACCAAGGCTGGCGTACAGCACCTACGGGCCGCCGGGGCAGGGCAACGTCGAGGTGCGCCTCCGCGACCTCGCCACCGGGCGTGAATCCCTGATCGCGGGGACCGGGGCCTACCCCTTTCTCGATCCGGTGCTCAGCCCGGACGGATCGAAGGTGGCCTTCGTAGATCGCCGGGAAGACAAGCTCGTTGCCTATGTGGCCGAGAGCGGGTCCACCGCGGGCCAGGTCGTCTGCGAGGACTGCCGGGTTCTCGGGTTCTTTCCGGGTTCCAGCGAAGTCCTCGTACAGGTGGGGGACCAGCTCTCGCGGCGCCGCCTGGATGGAAACGGGGAAACGCCGCTGCTCCGGAATCCCCACCTCGACCGGACGGCATTGTCACCCGATGGCACGCGTCTGGCCTTCACGCAGGCCAGGTCGGACGGCTCGGCCGCGTTGTACGTGGTGGACCTCACGCGTCCTTCGGACCGGCCGGACTCGTGGGTGCTCGTCGCCGAGGACCGCAGACACGTCGGTTCGCCCGCATGGTCGCCCGACGGCCGGCTGCTCTACTACGTATCGCAGCACGACGGATCCCCCTGCGTCTGGGCGCAGCCCCTCGATGCCGACGGCCGGCTTGCCGGCACCGCCTCGGCTGCTCTTCACCTCCACTCGGGCAACGGCGTCGTCGGGCGGATGACCAGCATCGGTGTGACAAACGACCGCCTGTTCCTGCTACTCACCAGAACAAAAGGCGACATCTGGTCGATCGAACTCGAGCGATAGGCGAGCGCCCGCCTATATCGGAGACCACGATTCGGGATCACGAGCCGAGCCGTGGGCGCCTCGGCGACGAGTCCGAATCGCGGCCGCTGCGCACGCCGCCCCGGCGCCTCACAATCACCCCTCAGCACCTGCGAATCGGCGCCTCGAACCGCTCTCCTCGATCTTGATTCGATCTGGGTCCGGTTGGCCGGAGTCGGCAACCCCGCGGGCGCCCGCGGCGTCAACTCCTTCAGGACATCGAAGGGGGGACGTGTGGCTGACGCTCCGGCGCAAGGCGCTCGACGTAGGGGCGCTGGTGGTATCCGTCGGACTGCGGCCCTGAGGGTCGCGACGGCTGGCCTTGTCCTGGTGGCCGGCGCGCTCGCAGGCCGCGCCCAGGTTGCCGGCGACGACCCCGTGGCGCTGGTCCGGTCGTACTTCTCGACAAGCGACGAGTCGTCCCGCGCGGCCATCGCGGCGCGCATCGGTTCCCATTCCCAGCTCAGTCTCTCGCGCCTGGGCGAGTGGCTCCATGCGGGCTACCCGTTTCCCGACCAGGCGCCTGGGCTCCAGACGTTCCAGGTCGACATCGGCGCCGGCCAGTCGCGCACCGTGGCGCTGATCGTGCCGGAAGGCTACCGCGCCGACCGGGCCTGGCCGCTCATCTACGCGCTCCACCCGTCGGGTGTCGAGGCGGCGGAATGGGCTCGCCGGGTGGAACGCTTGTTCGGCGCACGAGCCCGCGAGTTCCTCATCGCCTCGCCTGAGTTCGAGCAGAACTACATCTTCGCCAAGCCGCCGTTCGTGGCCGAACATCCGGCGATTCTCGACGCCGTCGCGCGGCGCGTGCACGTCGCGTCCGACCGCGTCTACCCGTTCGGCTACTCCAAGGGCGGCTTCGCCGCGTGGTTCGTGTCGCTCTACTACCCCGACCGCGTCGCCGGCGCCGTCTCGATCGCTGCGGGTTTCGACGTCGCTCCGGGCGACGACGGCTTCTGGAAGGAGCTGGCGCCGAACGTGGCGCACACGCCGATCCTCAACGTGTGGGGCGAGAACGATCCGCTCCGGGTCACCGGGCTCGACGGGAAGCCTGGCGCTACCTTCGCAGCGTCGAACCGCCTGTTCGAGCGGGAGGTCCGCGACATGGGCCTGCCGATCACCAACGTCGAGGTCGCCGGGGCGACGCACGTGGCCGTGGCCGCCCCCGCCGCCCCGCTGGCGCGGCTCATCGAGGGAAGGCGCCTCCAGGATCCGACCCGTCTGGCCCACACCTTCCGGCACTTGCATCAAGCGTCGTGCTACTGGCTGGAGGGCTTGACCTGGGTCGGGGACTCGTGGGGTGACCCGCCGCCTGTGCCGGCCGCAGGGACCGAGGGCGAGTCCGACGACCACACGATTGCGCGCACGCTGACCCCCCTCCTCGGCCGGCTGAACGGGACAATCGAGGACCAGTCGATCACGGTCACGCGGCACCACGTGGGTGACATCGTGGTCTGGCTCGGCGACCACACCATCGACTGGAACCGCCCGATCAGGCTCCAGGTCGACGGACGCGTCGTCTTCAAGGGCCGCGTCGAGCGCGACGTGCGCGTTGCGCTCGCAAGGGCCCAGGCCACCATGGACTTCGATTCGCTTCGCTTTGCCGGCGTCCGTGTGGATCGGTCCGGCCAGGTGTCGATGGTGACGGCCGCGTCGATGCCCGCGCCGGCCTGGCGCTCCGCGGAGCGTTCCACTGTCGTTCCGGCCGCTGGCACCGGGAATTCTCCCTCCGCCGCTCCGGCCAGCTCGGAGCTCGAGCAGGTGCTCGGCCGGGCGGGCGATACCGTCTCCCGCCAGGTGCGGGAATCGACGACCATCCTCGCGGAGGAGCAATGCCGCCAATCGGCCTACGAGAACGTCGCTCCGTCGTTTGGGGGGACGCTCGGCGGCCGCGTGCGCACCGCAAACCGGCGCTGGAAGGCGGACCTCTCGCTGGTGCTGGTGGAGGCGTCCGAGCGGGCACGGCCCGTGGTGCCGTGGCTGGAGATCAGGGACGTGATCGAGCTGGACGGGCGCGTCCTGCCTCGCCGGGAGGCGCGTCTCGAGAGCCTGTTCGTAGAGGGGAGGCTCCTGGCGAGGTCTCGCGCCCGGGAAATCGTCGAGGAGAACGCCCGCTACAACCTTGGTCCCGTCACCCGATCGATCAACGCGCCGACCATTCCCCTGCTCGTGCTGCATCCGCCGAACCGTGAGCGCTTCGTCTTCAGCAAGGTCGGCGAACAGACCATCGACGGGGCGCTGACGTGGAAGATCGACTTCCGCGAAACGGGGCGGCCGACACTCGTTCGGGCAGCCGGCGGGTCCGACATGCCGTCGGCGGGAACATTCTGGATCGAACCCCGCGGCGGCCAGGTGATCCGGGTCGTGTTCGAGTGCGGCGCCTCCTCCGAAACTCGCCTGACCGTGGACTACCGCCAGCACCCAACCCTAGGCCTGACGCTGCCCGTCCGGATGATGGAGAAGGCCCTCAGCGAGAGCGACCGGTGGGTCGAGGGGCGGTGCGAGTACTCGAACTTCCGGCGCTTCGAGACGCGCGCGCGAATCATCTTCCAGGTGCCGCAAGGGTAGCGAAAGCGACCGCCCTGTCGTCTTCATGCACGGTGCTCGTGCACCTCGGCACCTGTGGCGGATTCGACGGTGACCTCAAGCAAGCCAGGGGAGACTCGGCCGCGGCCATCGCCGACCCGGCGACGGCATCGGCTGAAACCTCACGCGCAGAGTGGCAACGCCCGCAGGCGGGCCTCTCGAAGCAGGTCGATCTGAAGCTCCCGCATCGGCTGCCGATGGGCTCAGGCGACGTGGCCTCGCGGTATGATCCGATTCGTCACCAACCACAACAGGCGGATCGCCAATGACCGAGCATCGCATCTTCAGCATGAAGTTCTCGTCGGTCTACCCGGCGTATGTGAACAAGGCGACGCGGAAGCAGCGCACGCAGCGGGAAGTCGACGAGATCATCCGCTGGCTTACCGGCTACACCCAGGCCGGCCTCAAACGGCAGCTCACGCGTGAAGTTGACATCCGCACCTTCTTCGCCGAGGCGCCGGCGATGCACCCGAATACCGCGCTGATTACGGGGGTGGTGTGCGGCGTGCGCGTGGAGAATGTCGAGGACCCGCTGATGCGGAAGATCCGCTATCTCGACAAGCTCATCGACGAGCTGGCCAGGGGAAAGGCGATGGAGAAGATCCTGCGGCAGTAGGGATCACTGCGTCCCCGCGACGAGGTACAGCCGGTTCGCGGTGGCCAGGTAGAGCGCATCGCCCATCAGCGCCGGCGCCGAGTAGAGCGGCGCGTCCATCTCGATCTGCCCCAGCAACTGCTTTCGCCGTCCGGCACGAAGAACGGTCATGGTGCCTTCGGCGTTCCCGACGTAGAGCCGGTCGCCGGCCAGCAGGAGACTGCCCCAGATGGCCTCGTTCGTCTCGTGCTTCCAGACGTGGGCGCCGGTGGCCGCGTCGAGACAGTGAATCGTTCCGCCCAGGTCCCCGACGTACAGCAGGCCGTCTTTCGCAATGGGCGTTCCCACCACGCGACCGGCCTCGCGAGACGTCCAGAGGAGCCTGCTCCCGGTGACGTCTCCCTGGCCGTTGGGGCTGATCGCGTGAATCAACGAGGGTCCGTTGCCATGCCCGGGGCTCTGTCCCATCGCCACGAAGACGCGGCCGTCGGCGAAGACCGGTGAGGCGATAATCGAACCCCGCGAAAGGACTCCGGGTCGCGGAAGCCAGCGGGCGTCTTTCGGATTGCCGTCGAATCGCCAGACTTCGTGACCCGACGCCGCGTCGTAGGCGCGCAGCCAACCGTCACCTCCGCCGAAGAGCACCTGCATGCGCCCATTGACGTCGGCCGCCGCGGGGCTTGACCACTGGCCGTGCAGCACCTGCCCGCCCGGGCCGACGGCGCGCCAGACGAGCGCGCCCGAACGCTTGTCCACCGCGATCAGGCTCGGAGCGCGCGGCGACGGGACGCGCGTGTGGCCTTCGTTCTGACCGTTCGAGGTGGAGACCATCAGCAGATCGCCGACGGGCAGGACGTCGCTGTTGGTGGCTTCGTGCGGAAAGACACCCAGGCGGCCACAGATGTCCAACTCCCAGACGATGTCGGCCGCGGCGTTGTTCTGAAAGCGCTCATCCCGGTACGGGCCGTTGTTCTCGCCGTCGCGGAAACCCTGCGTGTCGAGGCACCGGAGCTGGCACTCGGCGGTGACGTAGTACAGACGGTTCCCTTCCACATACGGCGCGCTTGTCGTCGAAGGCAGCAGAAACTCCCGCAGACCGCGCTCGACTCGCGGGGCCACGTCCTGCCAGAGGAACTGGCCGTCCTTCGCTCGAAATGCCGCGAGCACGCCGGCGTCTTCCCGGAAAGCGGGGTTCCAGTGCCTGGCGTTGTCGGTGCCCACGTAGACCGCATCGCCAACAACCACGGGACGGCCAAACGTCTCGTTTCCCAGCGCGACACTCCAGACGATGTTCCGACCGGTGGTCGTATCCCAGTCGACCGGAGGATTGCCCGACTGGACGACGGTCGTCTGGAGCGGGGTCGCAACGGAAGGCGCGGGCGCCGCGTGTGACGCGACGGGCCCCTCAGCGGTGACTCCAGCGATTCGACGCAACGCCCACTCGGCTTCGTCACGCATGGCGGGATCGTGCGCGGCCGCGTTGAGCGCCTCCAGGGCCGATCGCGCCTTCGGCCCGATGCTCCCCAGCGCTCCGGCCGCGAAGATGCGCACGTAGAGGTATTCATCCTCCAGCGCGCCGATCAACTTCGGCACGGCGGGCTGCGCAGCCGGGCCGATGCTTCCGAGAGCCTCGCACGCCGCCCATCGCACGCCGGGCATGGGATCGCCCAGGGCCTCTGCCAGGGCGTTTGTCGCCTTGGCCGCCTTCGGACCGATGGACGCCAAGGCCTCCGCCGCGTAGACGCGGACGTATGGATCGTCGTGCGACAGCGTGCCGACGAGAGCGCTGACCGAAGGGCTGGCCCTAGCGCCCAAGGCGCCGAGGGCGCGTGCGGCGTCGCCCGCGACCATCGCATCCTCGTCTCCGAGCGCCCGCCGCAACGCCGGCTGAATCCGCTCCGTATGGGGCGCCAGGTCAATCAACTCGCCGACGGCGCTGCGCCGGACGGAGCCCCGCTCATGCCGCAGCAGCTCCACCAGCAGCGGAATGGCAGGAGGACCGATCCGCTGGATGACTTCGAAAGTCACCACGTGCAGGTCTTTCTGCGCGGGGTCGAGGAAGCGCCTCAGCAAAGGGAGAGAGCGGCCGGCCCCTTGGACCAGGGCGGCTTCGGCGGTCGCGCGGACCTTCGGATCCTTGGCCAGAAGGCGACTGGCCCAGTCATGCACCAGCGCGGGGTTCGTGGAGAGACTCGAATCGGTCGGGGGCAGCGTTGACTGGGATAGCGGGACCGCCTGGATGAGGCCAGCGGCCAGCACGACCGCGAGAACAGGTCTCCTCATGAATGACATCACGCAGCCCTTTCGCGCCAGACCTCGCGAAGGAGCCGCTCGGTTGCTTCCGTGCTCGTGTGCGCCCTTCCAGCCATGTCTCCTGCCATTGTGCCGGATCTGGTCGGCAAGCGACACGCGAGCCTCCTTCAGACCGAGATCGAGGGCCGCAGCCGCTCCTTGTAGCGCCAGCCTTCCGCCGCCAGCCACCGTGATACGATCCGGCGCGTCTGCCGCGCTGAACAGCACGCGCGCGGTCGGTTCGCACCCGGTGGACGTCATGTTCCGCATCCGACGCATACTCGAGGCACGGCGGCTCCCGCTGTGGATGGCTCTGGCCGCCTGTGCGCTCGCCTCACCCGGCCTCATCGTCGGGTTCCAGCTCGACGATCACTTCCTCCGGATGGCGCTGTCCGACCCCCCGGTGATACCGGAATGGTCCCGGACGCCGTTCGACCTGTTCGCCTTCTTCGCCGGCGAAGAGGGTTTCGCCCATGCTGCGGCCGACCGGGGAGCCGTGCCGTGGTGGGCGCGCGAGGACCTCCGCCTCGCGTTCTTCCGGCCCGTGACCGGTCTCACGCACTGGTTCGACTTCACGGTGTGGCCGACCCGTCCGTGGCTGATGCACCTCCACTCGCTGGTGTGGTTCGGCGCAGCCGTGGCTGCCGCGACGGCGCTGTACCGTCGCCTCCTGACGCCGACATGGATCGCGGGCCTCGCCGCGCTCCTCTTCGCGGTGGACGAGGGCCACGGATGGCCAGCGGTGTGGATCGCGAATCGCAACGCGAGCATCGCGGTGTGCTTCGCGTTGCTCGCGCTCGTCGCGCACGACCGCGCGCGTCGTGACGGCCGGCTCCTGGACGTCGTGACGCCGCTCCTCCTTCTCATCGCACTGCTCGCGGGCGAGATTGCCGCGGGCGCGCTGGGCTACTTCGTCGCCTACGCCCTCTTCCTCGACTCGGGCCGTCCGCTGAGGCGGCTGGTGGCGCTCGTGCCGGCGCTGGCCGTGACGACCGCGTGGATGCTCGCGTATCGGGCGAACGGTTTCGGCGCGGCGGGATCGTCGATGTACATCGATCCGGGCGCCCAGCCGGCGGCGTTCGTGCGCGCGCTCGGCGAACGGGCGCCTCTGCTCCTGTCAGGACTGTGGGCGCTGCCCTCCGAGTTGCACCTGCTGCTGTCGGAGCCGGCGCGCCCGGTCCTCTGGCTGGCCGCGTGCGCGCTGGTCGCCGGGGCGGCGGTACTCCTGGCGCCGCTCGTCCGGCGTTCGGCTGTGTCGCGGTTCTTCGCGGCGGGCATGCTGATGGCCGCCGTGCCCGCGTGCGCCACGTTCCCGGCGGATCGCCTGATGTTCCTCGCAGGATTCGGGGCCCTCGGGCTGCTCGCGCAGTGGCTGGGCGCCGTCGGCGAACCGGCGGCATGGATGCCGGCCGCGGGATTGCGGAGGGCCGCCCTTCGGGCCATCGCGGCCATCCTGGTGGTGATCAATCTCGGGCTGGCGCCGCTCGGCCTGCTCTCGGCCGGGCGGAATCTGCAGGCGCTCGGCTCGGCCTGCGACCGGGCGGCCGCGAGCTACTCGGCGATCGTCACCGGGCACGAGGCGCGGGTTCTCATCGTGAACACCCCGTCGGCGTTCATGTCCGCGTACGGCCCGCTCACGGTCGGCCTCGAACGCCGTATGGTGCCCCCCACGACGGTGCTTTCCTCGGGCATCTACAGCGTGCGGCTTCGCCGCATCGCGAATCGCGAACTCGCCGTCCGGCCGGAACTCGGCTTCTACCCGCCGCCCGGCGCCATTCCGCCGGAACGGGCGCGAGAGGCGCCGCTGGTCGACATGCGCTACGCGTTCATGCTGTTCGACGGGCTGTATCGCGACACGCCAATCGCGCGCGGGACCAGAATCCGCTTCACCGAGATGGTCGTCGAGGTGACCGACGTGACGGCAGACGGCCGGCCGGCGGAAGTCGTGTACCGGTTCGATCGCGACCTGACAGACCCCCGCTACCGCTGGCTGCAGTGGCGGGACGGCGTGTATGCGGACCTCACGCTGCCGGAAGTCGGAAGGTCGCTGGTGCTTCAGCCGGTCGTGGTGCCGTAACGGGAACGGCCCTGTGCCATGAGAGGTGCCATGCGCGCCGATCCTCCGAACGTCGGACTGGCCATCGAGGGGCGCCACGAGTTCGAAGGGGTGCGGAGCTTCTCGCACGAGGCCATGGCCACGGTGTTCGAAGTGCACGCCGCACACCCGGACCAGCGCTACGCGGCGCAGGCGGCGCAGGCCGCCTTCGACCTCGCCGACCGGCTCGAGCGCGAACTCAGCCGCTTCATCCCGAGCAGCGACATCTCGCGGATCAGCGGCCTTGCGGCAGGCTCGACCGTCCAGGTCGGCCCGGCCGCGATGGATTGCCTGGTGATCGCCCGCCACATGTTCGACATGACGGGCGGCGCCTTCGACGTCTCGATCGGCACTGGCCTGCCGTCGCTCGAACTCGATCCCGAGGGCTGCCTGGTGCGCGCCGCGAGGAGCGGCGTACGGATCGACCTCGGCGGCATCGGCAAGGGCTACGCGGTCGATCTGATGGCCGAACTGCTGAAGGACTGGGGACTCGAGCAGGCGCTCGTCCACGGCGGGTTCAGTTCCGTCCTCGCGCTCGAAGCGCCGGCGGACCTCGACGGGTGGCCGCTCACGCTGAGCGATCCCGCCGCTCCTTCCCGCATCCTCGCCCGCCTCTCGGTGCGCCAGACGGCGCTCGGAGCCTCCGGGCGCCGCAAAGGCGATCACATCGTCGATCCGCGCACAGGCGAGCCGGCACGCGGGCGCCGCGCGGCGTGGGTTGTGGTGCCCCGCCCGCATCATGACGCCGGACTCGAGGCGGCGCGGTTGGATGGGTCGCCGCGGATCGCGCCGGCAGCCGTCGCCGACGCCCTGACGACCGCGTTTCTGCTACTCGGCCTGGACGACATCCAGACGCTGTGCGAGAGGAATCCGGGCGTCGAGGCGTGGATCCTGCCAGAGCCGAACGACGGCGGCGGCCGCAACCCACGCCTGCTCCACTTCGGCGGTTCCTGTCCGGGGTATACTTCGGCTTCATCGGAGGCGGCGATATCACCCCGCTTCACTTGAGTCGAGTAGTTCTGAGTCATGAGTTCTGAGTTCTGAAGCACGGATTCGTCCCAGAACTCACAACTCACAACTCATGACTCATGACTACGCCTGGATTCCACCCATCTCGAGTGGGTTCCGGTGTAGGTCAGGAGAATAGCGATGGCTGGCGAGCACGAGAAGGATGAAGGAACGGCGAAGACTGGGGCCGAAGCTCCGAGGAAGCTCGATCGGCGGGAGGTGCTGGCCGGGCTGTCCACGGTCCCCGCGCTCGGTCTCTTCGGCTACGCGTGGAGCAGGCAGCACCAGTACCAGCAGGCGAAGCTCCAGGCGGCCTCCTCGCCGCAGGCCGCGCCCGCCGATCTCAAGGAGATCAACGTCGCCCTGCTCGGCGCGGGAGCCCAGGGCCAGATACTGACCGACGCCATGCTCCGCATCCCGGGTCTGCGCTTCCGCGCGGTCTGCGATATCTGGGCCGAGTACAACCAGAAGCGCGTCGTCAACAGTCTGGCGCGGTTCAAGCACGAGGTCCGCGGCTACGAGGACTACCGCGAGATGCTCGACAAGGAGAAGGAGCTCGACGCGGTCGTGATCGCGACGCCAGACTTCTGGCACGCGCCGCACGCGATCGACTGCCTCGAGGCCGGCAAGCACGTGTACTGCGAGAAGGAGATGTCGAACACCCTCGAGGGCGCGCGGAAGATGGTGGCGGCCGCCCGCGAGACCGGCAAGCTCCTGCAGATCGGCCACCAGCGCCGGTCGAACCCGCGCTACCTCCACTCCTACGAGAAGCTGCTCGGCGAGGCGAAATTGCTCGGCCGGATCGTGACGATCAGTGGACAGTGGAACCGCGCCGTCGCGCCAGACCTCGGGGCGCCAGCGCGGTACGCGATCCCGGACGCGCGGCTGAAGCAGTACCGGCTTCAAGGACATGCACCAGTTCCGGAACTGGCGCTGGTACAAGGGCCTGGGCGGCGGGCCGATCGTGGACCTCGGCTCGCACCAGATCGACATCTACACCTGGTTCCTCGGGGCGAATCCGTCCCACGTGATGGCCAGCGGCGGGCAGCTCTACTACGACTCGAAGACCCACGAGTGGTACGACACGGTGATGGCCGTCTACGACTACGACACGCCGGCGGGCCCGGTGAAGGCGTACTACCAGACGCAGACGACCAACGGCAGTCAGGGCTACTTCGAGAACTTCATGGGCGACCAGGGGACGCTGCTCATCTCCGAATCGGAGACGTACGGGGCGAAGCTCTATCGCGACACGAACGCACCCGCCTGGGACGCCTGGGTTCAGAAGGGCTACATCACCGCGCCCAAGGTGCAGGAGATGAAGGAGAAGGCAGAGGGCGCGGCGCTGGACGTGCGCGAATCGGTCTCGCCCGACGAGCACCAGGTGCCGGTCGTGCTGAGCGACCCGTACCACCAGCCGCACCTGCAGAACTTCTTCGACACGGTCCGCGGCAGGGCGAAGCTCAACTGCCCCGCGGAAATCGGTTACGAGAGCGCGGTCAGCGTGCTCAAGGTGAACGAGGCCATCGAGGCCGGGTCGCGGCTGTCGTTCAAGCCGGAGGATTTCCGGGTGTAGAGGAGCATCGAGATGGACGACGGGAAACTGTCCCGCTGGCCGATGATCGCGATTACGGTGATGCGGGTCGCCGTCGGGTGGCACTTTCTCTACGAGGGGATCGCGAAGCTGACGGCGGCCTCCTGGTCGGCGTCCGGCTACCTGAAACAGGCGCGCGGGCCGTTTGCCGGCTTCTTCAAGTGGCTCGCCGCGCAGCCCGACATGCTCGCCAACGCGGACCTCGTCACGATGTGGGGTCTCACGCTGGTCGGCGCGCTGCTCATCCTGGGCCTGTTCACGCGGCTTGCCAGCCTCGGCGCGATCGGCTTCATCCTCCTGTTCTACCTGTGCAACCCGCCCTTCGTGGGCTACTTCTACTCGATTCCCACCGAGGGCAGTTACCTCATCGTGAACAAGAACCTGGTGGAGCTGTGCGCGCTTGTCGTGATCCTCGTCACGGGCAGCGGGCGCTTCGCCGGGATCGATCGGATCCTACATCGCCTGTTCAGCCGGCGGCCCCGGAACGCGGCAGCGTAGGCCGCCAGCCCGGCGCCCCCACGGAGGACGATCCATGCGCCCACGCCTCAGACTCCATCTGCTCGCCGCCGCGAGCCTCGTCGTCGCCCTCGCGTTCGTCGTCCCCGCACTGCTCGTCGCCGACCAGGCGCCGGGGGCTGCGGCGAAGGCGGCCGTCGGCAAGGCGCCCGTCCACGCGAAGCAGGTGAAGCGCCTCCTCATCCGCAACGCGATGGTCATCTACGGCAACGCCGAGCCGCCGTTCGGCCCGACGAACATCGCCGTCGAGGACGGCCTGATCATGCGGGTCGGCGGCGTGCCGCGCGACTGGGTGGCCGACGCGGAGATCGATGCCACCGGCAAGTACGTCATGCCCGGCATCGTCAACGGCCACATCCATCTCCAGGACGAGCGCGGCGGCGTTCCGCAGCCGATCCAGTACGAGATGAACCTCTACCTGGCCGCCGGCGCCACCACGATCCGGGATGTCGGCGCCGACTGGACGAAAACGAAGAAGTGGCGCGCCGACAGCAACGCGCACACCCTGATCGCGCCGCGCATCCTGGCCTACGAGCGCATCTGGAGCGCGAAGGGTTCGCACACGCCGGCGCTCGTCCGCGAGGGTGTCCGCTACGCGAAGGCCGAAGGGGTGGACGGCCTCAAGGTCTCCGGGATGGATCGCGACCTGGTCGAGGCGTTCCTGGACGAAGCCCGCAAACAGAACCTGCGGACGGCCGTTCACATCGCCGTCGACGAGACCAATGCCAGGGACTGGGCCGAGCTCGGCGTCACCTCCATCGAGCACTTCTACGGCGTGGCCGACGCCGCCCTCGACGGCATCCAGGACTTTCCGCCCGAGCACAACGCGAGCAACGAAATCCACCGCTTCGGCCGCGCGGGCGAGCTCTACATCCAGCAGAACCTCAACCGGCAGAAGCTCTCTGCCGTGCTCGACCTGATGGTGAAGAACAACGTCTACTGGTGCCCGACGCTCTCCATCTACGTCGCCAGCCGCGACGTCATCCGCGCGCAGAACCTCCCCTGGTACAAGGAGTACCTCCACCCGACGATGGAGCGGTACTTCACGCCGGACATGAGGAACCACGGGTCGTACTTCCTCGGGTGGACCAGCACCCAGGAGGTGCGGTGGAAGAAGACCTACCAGGTATGGATGGCGGCGCTGAAGGAGTTCGCCCTGAAGGGCGGGGTGATCACCGTCGGCGACGATGCCGGGTTCATCTATTCGCTCTACGGGTTCGGCCACGTGCACGAGATGGAGCTGCTCGAGGAGGCCGGCTTCCACCCGCTCGAAGTGATCAAGATGGCCACCGCGAACGGCGCGAAGATGATCGGCATGGAGGACCGGCTGGGGCGAGTCCGCCAGGGGTTCATCGCCGACCTGCTGGTGGTGAACGGCAACCCGGTGGAGAACCTGCGCCTGCTGAATCCGTACGGCACCGACGTGATGACTTACGACGGGAAGGCGATCGACAACTACAGTGCCGTCGCGCCCGGCGATCCCAAGGTGAAGGTGCAGCGCGGGGGCGGCATCGAGTGGACGATCAAGGACGGCATCCCGTACCACGTCCCGACGCTCATGAAGGAGACGAAGGAGATGGTGGCGCAGGCGCGCGCGGAGCTGGCGAAGAAGAAGTAGCCGGAGCGCCGATGCCGCTTCATTTCGCGTTTCTCGTGCTGGAAGAGCATCCGTGGGGGCGGGAGATGCTGCGCGCGCTCCTGGACGCCGGCTTCGAGCCGAGCGTCGTCATTCAGGAGGTGTCCCGCGTCGGCGACGAGGAGCGGGAGAAGTTCCTCGGGCGAATTGCCGGCCAGCCGGTGCCGCCGCGGTTGAACCAGCTCGTGGCCGGCAGAAACGTTTCGGTCTACTCCGTCGGCAACCACAACGACGCGGTGTGCGCCGGGCTGCTGACGGCCGACCGGCCCGACGTCGTGGTGCTGGGCGGCACGCGCATCATCAAGCCCCACCTGCTGGAGATCCCCGGGCGCGCGACGGTCAACGGCCATCCCGGACTGCTGCCGTGGCTGCGCGGGTCGGCGTCGGTGGGGTGGGCGCTCTACAAGGACCTGCCGCAGGGAGCCACCGCGCACTTCATCGACCCGGGCATCGACACCGGCGACATCATCATCCGCCGCGAGCTGCCGGTCCATCGGACGGACACCTACGAGAGCCTCTGCTCCCGCGTCGCCATCCTCGCGGCGAAGCTGATGGCCGAGACGCTGCGGTTCTTCGAGCGTGGCGATGTGCCGCGCGTGCCGCAGCAGCGAGACGAGGGCGAGACGTTCAAGGTCATTCCCGACGACCTGCTGGAGGAAGGCAAGCGGCGCCTGACCGAGGGGCGCTACTCGCACTACGTGGACTGACCGCCTTGGACAGAGGGTGCGCCGTGGAAACTCGCGAAGCGTGTGTCGAGAGAGATCAACGGGATCCGCTCGCTCACCTGAAGCAGGAATTCGAACTGCCGGATGGCGTGATCTACCTGGACGGCAACTCCCTCGGCGTCCTGCCGCGCGCCGCCGCAGCGCGCAGCGTCGAGGTGCTCGCGACGGAATGGGGCGCGGGCCTCATCCGCAGTTGGAATGCGGCCGGCTGGTTCGAGATGCCCGCGCGACTCGGCGACAAGCTGGCGCCGCTGCTGGGCGCCGGGCCGGGAGAGGTGGTGATCACCGACACGACCTCTCTCAATCTCTTCAAGTCGCTCGCCGCCGCGCTGCGCATACAGGGGGCCGCGAGGCCCGAACGGCGCGCGATCCTCTCCGAGCGCGACAACTTCCCGACCGACCTCTACATGGTCCAGGGGATGATCGACTTCCTTCAGCAGGGATACGAGCTGCGCCTGATCGACGCGGAGCATCCCCTGGAGGACACGCTGAAAGACGACGTGGCCGTCGTGTCGCTGTCGCACGTGAACTACCGCACGGGCGCGATGCACGACATGGCGGAGGTGACCGCGCTGGCGCACCGGCGCGGCGCGCTCGCGCTCTGGGACCTGGCGCATTCGGCCGGCGCGTTGCCGGTGGATCTCACCGGCGCCGATGCCGACTTCGCCGTGGGCTGCACCTATAAGTACTTGAACGGAGGGCCCGGCGCGCCGGCCTTCATCTGGGTCTCGCCGCGCCACCAGGACCGGTTCTGGCAGCCGTTGTCGGGCTGGTGGGGACACGACAAGCCGTTCGCGATGTCGGCCGACTACCAGCCCGCGCAGGGGATCCGCCGCTTCCTGTGCGGCACGCAGCCGATCGTGTCGCTCGCGCTCGTCGAGTGCGGCCTCGACATCGCCCTGAAGGCCGACATCCACGAGGTCCGGGCCAAGTCGCTGGCGCTCACCGATCTGTTCATCCAGCTGGTCGAAGAGCGGTGCGGCGCCCATCCGCTGACGCTCGTCACGCCGCGCGATCACGCGCGGCGCGGCAGTCACGTCAGCTTCCGCCACCCGCAGGGCTACGCCGTGATGCAGGCGCTGATCGGCCGCGGCGTGATCGGCGACTACCGCGAGCCGGAGGTGCTCCGCTTCGGCGTCACGCCGCTCTACGTGGGGTACGCGGACATCTGGGACGCCGTCGAGACGCTGCGCGACATCCTCGACACGCGCGCGTGGGACCGGCCCGAGCATTTCCGCCGCGCTGCGGTGACGTGAACGGGAGACCGCGGTTGGGGATCGCGGCAGGCCGGCGGGCCCTTGCCGGACGAGCCGCTTCGGAGCAGCCCGTCGCCAGCGCGCGGAAACCGACGACCGCCTTCGCCGGAGGCTTCGGCGGTCCGCCGTAGCCTTGGCGGAGGCGGAGCGGGTGGACCGGTTTTCCCCGCCGCCGTGCGGTCGAACTAGCGCGATTAGCGCCAGCCCGACACAGGAATCCGGAAATCGCGACACCGCGAGGACGCGTTCCCGGCCTGCGGAGCGGCCCGCGAGCGATGCGCCCGGCCCTGTCGGCGATTCGGAATCGCGGGCTTCTGTCTGGGCCGAGCAGGGAGTTGCCGTTGAGCACAGCGAACGACTTCGATCACATCTCGAAACGGGAAGAAGGCCTGCAGCGGAAACTCACCGCCGGCCAGATGAGCATGATCGCGATCGGCGGCGCGATCGGGACGGGCCTGTTCCTGGGCAGCAAGTTCGCCATCGGCCTGGCCGGCCCCAGCGTCATCCTCAGCTACGCGATCAGCGGCTTCATCACCCTCCTGCTGATGGGCTGTCTGGCGGAGATGACCATCGCCCATCCCACCTCCGGCTCCTTCGGGGCGTACGCGGAGCACTACATCAGCCCGCTGGCCGGCTACCTGGTCCGCTGGGCCTACTGGACGTGTATCGTGATGGGCGTCGGCACCGAGGTGACGGCGATCGCCGACTACATGCAGTTCTGGTTCACGACAGTTCCCCCGTGGATCTGGATCGTGCTCTTCTCGGGTGTGCTCATCGGCGTCAACGCCTGGAGCGTGAAGACCTTCGGCACCGTGGAGTACTGGTTCTCCACCATCAAGATTCTGGCGATTGCCGGCTTCATCCTGCTCGGCGCCTGGGTCGTGTGGGGCAGCGGCCGCTCCGAGTTCGGCGCCCGCCACCTCACCGGGCACGGGGGCTTCTTTCCCAACGGCGTCTGGGGCATGTGGGTGGCCGTCGTCATCTCCATCTTCAGCTACCTCAGCATCGAGATGATCGCGGTGGCCGCTGGAGAAGCCGAGCGGCCTGCGGAGGCGGTCAGGAAGGCGTTTCGGGCGACGCTGGCCCGCCTGGTGCTGTTCTATCTCCTGTCACTTGCTGATCATCCTGACGGTGGTGCCGTGGGACCGGATCGGCGAAGGCAACAGCCCCTTCGTCACCGTCATGCAGGCGATCGGCATTCCCTACGCGGCCGGCGTCCTCAACTTCGTCGTGATCGTCGCGGCGCTGTCGGCGATGAACAGCATGCTCTACATCACGACGCGCATGATGTTCAGCCTGTCGCGCGGTGGCGACGCGCCGGCGCGTCTGGGCGCGTTGAGCCGCCACGGAGTCCCGATCAACGCCCTGGCACTGTCCACGACCGGCATCGCTCTCGCGGCCGCGGTCTACGTGCTCTTCCCGGAGAAGGCGTTCACGCTGATGGTGTCGCTCTCCATGTTCGGCGCGATGTTCACCTGGATGATGATCTTCGCGACGCACTTCTTCTTCCGGCGCCATCACGACCGGAGAGGCGGGCCGGCCCTGCCGTTCAGGATGAAGTTCTTCCCGTGGACCACGCTTCTGGGGGCGGGCCTGATGCTCGCCGTGCTCGTGACGACAGCCTTCACCGAGATCTTCCGGATGACCCTCGTGTTCGGCGTCCCGTTCCTGGTCCTCCTGGCGTTGAGCTACCGCTTCCTCCGCCGCCGCGTGGGGCCGGCCCTGTAGCGCCGGCCGGTGAGGCGTCAGTCGTGGCCCGGATCGTCGCTCCCGCCTTCGCTGCCAGGCAGCTTCGGCGAGGCAGGCCGTGCCGCCGTTGACGGCCCCGCGTCGACTTGATAGACTTAGTCTTGTCAACTTAGTTTACTGAGTTCGTCATGGAAACCGTCAACATCCACGAGGCGAAGACCCAGCTCTCGAAGCTGGTCGACCGGGCGGCCAGGGGCGAGTCGTTCGTCATCGCCAAGGCCGGCCGCCCGATGGTGAAGGTGGCCGCGCTCGATGCCCCGGCGGCGCCGAAGCGGCTGGGCTTCATGGCGGGCGAGATTGCCGTACCCGACGACTTCGACCGGATGGGCGAAGCCGAGATCGCGGGCCTCTTCGGAGGCGGCGCGTGAAGCTCCTCCTGGACACGCAGCTTCTGCTCTGGGCGGCCGGCCAGCCCGAACGGCTCTCCGCCCGGGCGCGCGCGCTCCTGAAGAACCCGCGCAACCAGCTCCTCTTCAGCGCGGCCAGCCTCTGGGAAGTCGCCATCAAGAACACACTGGGACGAGAGGACTTCCGCGTCGAGCCGCGCCTCCTGCGCCGCGGCCTGCTCGACAACGGCTACACCGAGCTTCCCGTGACGAGCCAGCACGCGGTGAACATCGACAGCCTGCCGCCCTTGCACAAGGACCCCTTCGACCGGCTGCTGCTGGCCCAGGCCCTCACCGAGGGGATCACCCTCGTGACAGGCGACTCCCTGCTGGCCTGCTACCCCGGGCCCGTGCGCAAGGTGTAGGCCGGCGAGGCAGGCCGTGCCGGCGGCCCCCGCTCAGCGATCCGCCCGCACCACCGTCCACCCGTCCGGGATGGCGGCCTCGAACAGCGAATCGGGCAGGTCCACTTTCCAGGCGAGGCGGAAGATGGTGGTTCGGATGGTTCGCTCCGCCATTCGCCATTCGACATCGATGCGCGCAGGAACGGCGGTGCCAGGGTCGGCCCACACCCGCACGAGGCCGTCCCTGCCCGCGCTCCCAGCGCGACCCAGGAGAGCGTCCAGCTGCGCCTCGAACCCGACCAGGCGCGTGCGGCCGAACTGCCTCTCCCCGACGAGGCGCGTCGCGCTTTCGGCCACGCCCGCAAGGCGCGCCCAGAGCGCTGTCACGTCGACCGTCTCGGCGTCCTCCAGGGCAGGCAAGGCAAGGAACTGCGCCGTGCGCGTCGGGTGAGACAGCAGCACCAGGTTACGCCGTTCTCCCGGCGCCCCGGTACTGATCACGGTTGTCAGGCGTGCGCTTTCCGAGAAGGAGGTTACCGCCGGGTCCTCGAGACACCCGCCTGGAAGTCGGTAGGTTTCCTGCCGGAACCAGCCGCCGTCCCGCACGGACGTCTTCACCCCCTCGCAGGTGGACTGCCCGTCCCGCGACGTTGTCTCCACCGTCGCGTGGAGGATGACCGCGCGGCTTTCCGACAACTGCGCCACGACGTCGCGCCAGCCGACCGCGCGCGCCACCGACCAGGGCCACGCCAGGACGACCACGCCGACGATCACTACCGCCACGACGCCGACCACCGCCGGGCGCCACGACGGCGTCAGGCGGCCGAGAGGGCGACGAAGCCTCTGGATGTGCCACCACGGCCGTTGGCGGGCCTCTGCGGCCTCCATCAGGCGACCGAGAATCCGCTGACGGGTGTCGGCCGGCATCGTCTCGAGACTCGGGCCCTTCGACAGCAGGCGTCCGACGTTCTCGTCAGCGAATCTGTCGCGCTCGTCGTGATTGATCGTCATCGCTCGATGCTCCTTGCGGTCTGCCGCGTTGAGAGGGCCGAGACGACCGCTTCGAAGGCCGCCTTGAAAGCCAGCCGGGCGCGGTGCAGGCGCACGCGAGCCGCGCCTGGAGACGGCGCTTCGGGGTCGGCCGTCCCGACCGCCGTTTCCGCGAAGTAGTGCGCGCGCAGCAGATCCTGGTGGCGCGGAGCCAGCTGCGAGAGAGCCAGCCGCACCAGTTCGGCCGTCTGGTGCCGTTCGAGCACCGCGTCCGGCAGCGCCTCTTCGTTCAGCCTCTGCAGGCCGGCGAAGAAGGAGCTGTCGACGTCATCCCACAGGCGATCCAGCATCACGTGACGTCTCGCGTGGCGCAGCGCCTTCCGGATCTTGTTCCGCGCGATGTAGGTGAGCCACGGGAACATCTCTCCGCGCGAGGGGTCGTACCGGCCGATGTTCTCGAGAGCGGTGAGAAACGTCTCCTGTGCGACGTCTTCGGCGAGCGACCGGTCCTTGCCCACGCGGTAGAAGATGAACGAGTAGATCGGGTCGGAAAACGTTACGAACCAGGCCTCGATGGCGTCGGGCCGGCCCTGCCGCAACCCTTCGATATCGACGCGTTGTTCGGTCCAGCCGCTCTCGTCCATGGTGTGGTTCCGCTCGCGCGTGTGCGTTCAGGAGGTAGATGTCCCGCAATGGCCGCAGCGTTACACCCGGCCAGCCGAATCGTGCGCCGTCGGGGTGTAGGATTGGGGCGACTCCCGGCCCCGCCGAGGCCTCGGGCGCAAGTCGGCCCCCTCGGACCACTATACGGGTGAGCGGAGTGCGGCGTGACGTCATGACGGGCGAGACCGACCGCTACTACGTCGAGCGGTGCCTCGACGGCCACCGCGACGACTTCCGCCACCTCGTGCTGCGTTACCAGAAGCCTCTGCTGGCGGGTATCCGCTGTCGCTCGTCGAGGCTCGACGTGGCGGAGGACGTGGCGCAGGAGGCGCTTGTCCGGGCGTTTGCCAACCTCGCGGCGCTCGAGAAGCCCGACTCGTTCTTCGCCTGGCTGCTGGGCATCGCCTATCGCGTCCTGCTGGAGCGGGCCGGCCGGGAGCGGCGGGAACGAGCCGGTCTCGCCCGCATGGCAGCGGAATCGCGCGCGACCGACGCGTCGGCCGAGCCATGGTCGGGCGACGCCGCCCTCGAGGCGGCCCTGGCGGCGCTCCCCGATCACTGCCGCGAGGTGATCCTGCTCCGCTTCTACGGCGACTGCTCGTGCAGCGAAGTGGCGGAGCGGCTCGGGATCCCGCTCGGGACGGTGACCAAGCGCCTGTCACGGGCCTACGACGAACTCCGGCACAGCCTGGCGGAACCTTCGCCACGACAAGAAGATCCATGTCCTGCGAAACGAACCGCGAACATCTGATCGCCCACCTCGAATCGGCGCTGCCGCCCGACGAGTCGCAAGAGGTCGCCGCTCACCTCGACGGCTGCGAGGCATGCCGCGCGGAGGCGGCGCAGTACCGAAGCCCTTCGCCAGCGCCTCGTCGCGTCCGCCGAGACGTCGTTTCAACCCGCTCTCGAGGATCGCGTCATGGAGCGCATCCGACCGGACCGGCCGGCCGCTGCAACGCCGGCCGGACTGACCCCGTGGTTCTCGCGGCTGTTCGTCGGCGCGCGCCCGTGGCGGCTCGGCCTCGGGACCGTCGGTTTCGCCGCGCTGGTCCTGTTGGTTGCCGCGGGAGTCTTCCGTGAACCCACGCAGGCGTGGAGCATCGAGGCGAGCATCGAAGCCACCCGGCCGTTCCGGGCCCTTCACCTCCGCGGCGCGTTCGGCGGCAACGCGGATTGCGAATTGTGGGCCCGCAGCTCGGCCGACCGCGCCCGTTCACAGCGGCTCTTGATCCGCATCGGGCGCCGCGCGCCGATCCTCATCTGGACCGAGGGCAACGCCACGCACTACTACGAGCCGGGCAACCGAACGGTCTATACCGACGATGCGCACACCGCCGGGTTCAACCCGTGGCCGGGGCCGCGGCTCATGGAGATGGGGCGGGCGGCCGGCGTGAGAATGGTCGATACCAGATGGCGCTTCCCGTGGCGTCGCAGTGTCCTGGTCGAGTGGAGCCTGCTCTCGACCCGCGGACCGACCTCGGCCCAGGCCGAGTTCGACATCGACACCAAGCTGCTGGTCAGCCTCCGGCAGTGGGACAACATGGACCGCCGAGGCGTTCCCGGTTTCGAGACCGACGACATCACCTACCTTCCCGACCTGCCCGACGAAGCGTTTCGAGTCGACCTGCCCGCCGGCGTGCGATTCCAGCCGAAACCCGTGGAGGTCGCCGAATCGATGCTCGCCCTGCTTGCCCAGCCAGACGCCGGAATCCAGACGCCAGACCTCCCGCTCGACGAGGCCGCCCGCCGCGTGGTCGCCGAGATGTGGCAGGCGGTGCTCGGGCCGGACGTCGCGGGTTTCAAGCGGCTGTGCCCGATGACCCGCGGATGGAGCGACGAGTTCCTCAGGGTGATCCTCGGCGGCGGCCAGGACGCGGATGCCGTCGTCGAACTGATCGACGTTCAACGGGGCGTGCTGCGCGGCCATTCGCGGCTTGGCCCCGTGTCGGTGGTCACGAGCCGCACTCGCCACGGCGACGGGGGGCTGTACGAGGAGAAGACGATCGTGCAGCACGCTCTCGCGGGATCGACGCCTCGGGCCGTCATCTACTCGCAGTACGGCCAGGCGTATCGCCTCGAGTGACGGGGCGCCGGCTGTCAGCATTCCGCGCGCCGCCGGCCGCCCGCCAGCGCGACCGAGCCATCCACGCTATTCTGATCGCGCCCGGTGAACCGAATCGTCTTCTGCGCCGACCTGTACCTACGAGGAGAGCAGCGTGCGCACCCGCGAAGAGGTCGTTGACGACCTGCTGGTCATGGCGGCCCAGGCGGGTGACGCGGCGGCGTTCGAGCGCCTCGCCACCAGGTGGCACCCGCGCCTGTTCCGGCACGCGCGCCGGCTGACGGGCGACGCGGACGGCGCACGGGACGTCGCGCAGGAGGCGTGGGTCGCGATCGTGCGCAGCCTCCGGCGGCTGCGGGACCCCGCGATGTTCGGGCCGTGGGCGCTTCGGATCACGGGCCGGCGCTGCGCCGATTGGATCGCGCGTCGGCGCCAGGCGCGCGCCCGCACGGCCACAAGCGGCCCGCCGGCCGAGCCGGCATCCCAGCCCGGCCCCGACACAGTCGACCTGCTGCGGGTCCGCGACGCGCTCCGGCGGCTGGACCGGAGCGACCGCCTCCTGCTGGCGATGTTCTACCTCGAGGGGTTCTCGGTCGCCGAGATCGCGCACGCGTGCTCGGTGCCGCCGGGAACGGTCAAGTCGAGGCTCTTTCATGCTCGCGAACGGCTGCGGGCGGCGCTGGAGGTGTGTGATGACGCGGAAGATCGACGTTGACGAACTGATTCGCGAGGCCGTGAAGGCCGAGGACGTCGGGGAGTTCGACCGCCTGGCCGAGCCCGGTCTGCCCGAGATGGTGGTCGACCTGTTCCGCGGCCGGCTGCGGACCTACGTTGTCATGTTCTTCTTCATGATCCTCGTCTGCACGGTGCTGGCCGTGTACTGCGGCATCCGGTTCCTCGGCACGTCTGACGTGCCGGCGATGCTGCGGTGGGGCGCTGGGTTCTTCCTCTTCACCTTCGCCGCGCTCAACGCCAAGAACTGGTATTGGATGCAGATGGAGCACCTGGCGACGACGCGCGAGATCAAGCGCGTCGAGCTGCTGGTGGCCCACCTGGCTGCGGAACTGCGCGCCAGGACGTGAGGTGGTGCCTCGACCGACGTCGAGGCGACCACGGGAGGGCGATGTCGGCGCGCCCTTCCCTCCTTCGCCCCGCGCGCTCTTCCCATCTCCAGGCGGCTCTGCGCCGTTACCACCGGCGCCGGTTCCCCTGACGGCTGACAACCGGCGGCTTCCGGTCTTGCGCCAAACACTGTTCGGTATTATACTGAACACTGTTCGGAGTCAACCGCATGGCCCGACCGAAGACGAAACGACCCGGCATCCGCGCGCAACGCCGCGCCCGCAAGCAGGCCCGCATCCTTACCGTGGCCCGCGCGCTGCTGCGCGATTACGGCCACGAGCGCCTGTCCCTGCGCCACGTCGCGCGGCGCGCCGGAATGAGCCCGGCGGGGATGTACCAGGTACTTCGACACCCGGGACGACCTGATTGACGTCCTGGTCGGCCAGGCCAACGAGGCGCTCGCCGCCTCGCTTTGCGCCGCCACGCAGGGCGTGCCCGAGCCGCTCGAGCGTCTGGTGGAACTGGGCCTCGCCTACATCCGCTTCGCGCGGGAGCGGACCAGGGACTTCCTCCTTCTCTACGGCCGGCACTCCTCGCGCCGCTCGCTGGCCGAGGATGTTCCCGCAGGCTCCGAATACGAAGCGATCGTCGCAGCCGTCCGGGACGTCGTGAGCGCGGGGCGGCGGGACGGGGAGCTGCTGCCGTTCCTCGAGGTGCTGGCCTACGGCTTCTGGTCGTCCATTCACGGGATGGCCATGCTGCAGCTCGGGCATCTCGCCGGCTTCCGCGCCGACTTCGCAGGCGCGCACCGGCTCTTGCTTGCGGGCATGGCCCGCTCGTGGCAGCGAGCCGACTGGGCCAAGGCCGCGGGCTCGCCCGCGGCGGGGCGCCCCCCGCGCTAGCACGGCGCCGCTCGGCTCCACGACGAAGCCGGCGAAGCCGGCGCCGCCGGGCCGAACACGATGACACAGGAGGACACGGACAATGAACGTCATCAGCTGGACTCGCGAGGGAATCGCACAACGCCGGGCAGCCATCTACATGAAGGTCATGGCGGTCTTCTTCTGCTTGAGTGCGTTGTCGCACCTCGCCAGCATCACGGGCCTCGTCGGCGAACCCTGGGCGAACAAGCCCTGGTACTTCCGAACGGCCGACCTGTTGCTCCTGCTCGTCCCTCCGGTGGTCGCCTGGGGGCTGTGGCGGACGAGGTTCTGGGGGGTCTCCGGGTGGTTGGCAGTGGTGGTCTTGCTTCAGGCCGTCCCGATGCTGCTCCTCATCCAGTTCACCGCACCCGATCAGCGCCTGCGGGAGACGTGGTACGCCATGCTGGCGACCCACGCCGTGCTGCTGGGGGTCTTCTTCGCGCTGCTGCGGCACAAGAAGGGGAGTTCAGCTTGAACCCGTGCCGAGACAGCCGTGCAGGCGCGCCAATCCCTCTTGGCGACCGGGTAAGGCCCTGGCCCAGCCGTGGATGGCACAAGATGATGTCCCGCTCCAGTGCCGCGCTCCTCGCGCGCCTTTCACTGGCAGGCGTGCCTCCGCTCACCGCAGCAGCAGCAGGCCGTCCGCGCGCGGGGTCCAGCCCGCGACGGTCGCCCGGGCGCCCCAGTAGTTGGTCGGCCGGTAGAGGAACACCCACGGCGCGTCGTCGCGGACGATCGTGTAGATCTCCCGGTAGATCCTCTGCCGCTCGGCGTCGGACACCGTCGCCTGGGCCTTCGCGATGAGCGCGTCCACCTGCGGGTTGGCGTAGCCCTCCCACCACGGCCCGCGGAGCGTCGAGTGCAGCTTCTCGCGCAGCACGCGGAACGTGCTCCGCGGGCTCGAATCGAAGCAGCAGGCGTCGTTGATCTTCTTGTCGCGCACCATCTCGGAGTACGCCGCGCGGTCGCTGTGTTCGACCGTCTTCACCGTGATTCCGACCCGCTTGTACTGCTCGGCCATCGTTCGCATCAGTGCTGGCGCTTCGTCCGGCATCGTGGACGGGATGTCGAAGACGAGCGTCAGCCCCTTGCCGTAGCCGGCTTCGGCGAGCAGGCGGCGGGCCTTCTCCGGGTCGTGCGGGTAGGCCGGCGTCTCCGGGTTGTAGCCGAAGTGGTGCGCAGTCAGGTACCCGCTGAGTCGCGTCGCCGCCCCCTTCTTGACCTCTGCGATGATGGCGTCGACGTCGAGGGCGTAGTTCAGCGCCTGGCGGACACGGCGATCCGTGCACGCGCCCTTCTGGGCGTTCAGCATGAAGATGATGCACAGGGCGCTCTCGCGCTCGTGGACCGTCGCGCCGCCCTGCCCAGCGAGGCGCGTCTTCCCCTCGATGCCGATGCCGGCGGCGATGTCGGCGTCCCCGCGCACGAGCGCCTCCACGCGCTTGCCCGCGTCCGGTTCCGCCACGAAGCGAATCTCCTGGTAGGCCGGCGCGCGACCCCAGTACCTGTCGTGGGCGCGGAGTTCGACCCGCTCGTTCGACAGCGCGGCGACCCGGTAGGGGCCGGTACCTACGTACGAGCGGGGCAGATCGGCCAGCGCCCCCTCGGGGCCGATGAGGATGGCCGACATCAAGTCCAGCAGATCGGCCATGGGTTCTGGGGTGACGACCCGAACGGTCGCCTCGTCGAGGGCCTTGACCTCCGCGGTGCCGAGGTAGGTGGCGAGCACGCCCTGCGTGCCGAAGGCGCCGCCGATCGCCGGGTCCAGCGCCCGCCTGATGCTGGCGACGACATCCCCGGCCTGGAGGGTGCTCCCGTTGTGAAAGGTGACGCCCCGTCGGAGCGTGAATGTCCAGGTGCGCGCGTCGTCCGCGACAACCCACCGCTCGGCCAGCGCCGGCTTGAACGCGCCGGTGTCCTCGAGCGCGACGAGCGGTTCGTAGATCGAGAACAGGATGCTGAGCCGGTTGGTCGAGTCGCTCACGATGTGCGGATCGCCGAGCGACACGGACGACTGGACGACGGTCGCTTTCGCCGGACCCGGGGGACGGAGCCGGCGCCCCCTTGCAGGCGGCGGCGGCCAGCGCGGGCACGAGCACGAGAGTCGCGCGCGTCATGGGTGTCACCCTCTTCACTTGATGGTTGCCGTCCGGGCCAGCGCGCTGCGCAGCGCGGCGTTCTGCGGGTGGTCGAGGAACGTCTCGAACTCCAGGAAGTAGCCCTCGGGGTCGTAGGCGACGAATCCGCGCGTCGGATGGCGGGTGGCGTTGCCCACCGGGCCGCGCATCTTGACGCCCTTCGAGACCAGGTACTGGTACCACTGATCGACCTGCGCGGTGACGAACGACACGGTCACCGGCTTCGCCTCCGACGAGCGGTGCAGCCCCTGCGACTGGTCCACGAGGCCGATGAACGAAGACGGCGACACCTGGTAGATCTTCGCGAAGCCCTGATCGACGGTGAGCGTCAGCCCGATGACGTCCTCGTAGAACCGCTGCGCGGCTGGTACGTCCTTGTAGTAGAGGAACACGATGTTCGCCTGCACGCCGAGCGCAGCGGGGCGCGCGGGCGGCGCGGGACGGGGCTGGGCGGACGCGGTCACGGCAAGACCTCCGATGATGACGGCCAGCAGGCAGTGTCTCATGGGCTCCTCCTCGGTTGCGGGGGTGAGAATAGCACGCGCGGGCGACGGCGGCATCGATCGGCGCCGTGCGATAATGCGACCCCGATGGACGTTCACGCCGTTCGCCGCCTGTTCCCGGTCACCGAGCAGATGGTGTTCCTCAACAACGCCGCCGAGTCGCCCCTGTGCCTGCCTGTTCGCGCGCGGCTCGACGAGTACCTGGACCGCGCGGCGCTGAGCCCGGATGCCCGGCCGCCGGCGCGTCGGGCCGTGCAGCCGCGGCTGGCCCGGCTGCTCGGCGGCTCCGCCGAAGAGTACGCCCTGGTGACCAGCACGGGCGTGGGCGTCGGTCTGGCGGCTGCGGGTTTCCCCTGGGCCGCCGGCGACAACGTCGTCGTGCCCGCCGACGAGCACTGGAACAACACGTTTCCCTGGCTGGCCCTGCGCGACCGCGGCGTCGACGTGAGGATCGTGCCGGTCGGCGCCGACGAGCGCGTCGACCCGTCACGAGTGGCGGAGTTCGTGGACGCGCGGACGCGCATGGTGGCCGTGGCGGCCGTTCGGCACAGCACCGGCTTCCGTGCGGACCTTGCGGCCCTGAGCCGCGCGGCGCACCGGCGCGGCGCGCTCTTCGTCGTGGACGGCGTGCAGGCCGCCGGCGTCGTGCCGCTGAACGTCGACGAGAACGGCATCGACGTCCTGGCGGGCGCAGGGTTCAAGTGGCTGCTCGGCCTGCACGGGACCGGGTACCTGTTCGTGCGCCGCTCCGCCTGGGACCGCATCCGGCCCGTGCTGCCGGGGATGTTCGCCGCGGAAGACGACCTCCGCGAACTCCGATGGCTTCCGACGGCGCAGCGCTACGAGACCGGTTCGTTGTCCTACGCCCTGTTCCACGCGTGGACCGCCGGCCTCGACCTGATTCTCGAGCTGGGCGTGCCGGCCATCCACGAACGGGTCCTGAGCCTCACGGCGCGCTTGATTGACGGGTTGCGTACGCGCGGCCTGTCGGTCGTGACCCCCGATGCCTGCCCGGAGGAACGCTCCGCCATCGTCGTGTTCACTGCCGGATCGGCCGGAGAGAACAAGGCGATCCAGGAGCGCCTCGCCGCCCGACGCATCGCCATTTCGCTGCGCGGCGGGCGTTGCCGCGTGAGTCCCGGGCTCTTCACCACAGAAGACGAGATCGACCGGACGCTTGCCGCGCTGGGCTGAGTCCTAGCGAGGCTTCGCCTCAGACCAGCGAGGCTCGCCTCGCCAGTCCACTGTGCGCGCTTGACATTCTTCTATAGTTCTACTAATATCGAAATATGAGCGCGAAGGAAGCGGCCGGGCCGTCGCCTGGCGTCACGCCGGCGGAGGTCGCCAACTACGCGGCCATGCTCGCCGCGATGGGCAGCGAAGCCCGGCTTCGCATCATGCGGCTGCTGCTGTCCGCCCATCCGGGCGGGATGGTGGTCGGCGACATCGGCGCCGAGTTGGAGGTGCCGCCGAGCACGCTGTCGCACCACCTGGACAAGCTGAGGAACGAAGGCCTGGTGAACGTCCAGCGCGAAGGGACCTTCCTGCGCTGCAGCGCGAACACGAGGGCCATCGAAGACCTGCTCGGCTTCCTGTACGCCGAGTGCTGCA
Source organism: uncultured Acidobacteriota bacterium (assembly GCA_963698725.1). Lineage (GTDB taxonomy): Bacteria > Acidobacteriota > Vicinamibacteria > Vicinamibacterales > Fen-181 > FEN-299. Next base: position 74,581 of record CAVORY010000013.1, on the reverse strand, counting down.
CGCGGAACAAGGCGGCGCGGCCCAAGAAGATCATCTGCTGTCGATAGGAGGACTCCGTGAGTGACGTGAAAGACGTCGTGAAGGACAACTACGGCCGGGCGGCGCTGCGCGTCGTGTCCGGGGAAGGGGCCGCGTGCTGCGGCACCAGCCCCTCGTCGTGCTGTTCGGGCGCCGACCCGATCACCTCGAACCTGTACGACCAATTGCAGAAGGACGAACTGCCGGCGGCGGCCGTCCTGGCGTCGCTCGGCTGCGGCAACCCGACGGCGCTGGCCGAGCTGAAGCCGGGCGAAGTCGTGCTCGATCTCGGCAGCGGGGGCGGCATCGACGTCCTGCTGTCGGCCCGCCGCGTGTCGCCAGGCGGCAAGGCCTACGGCCTGGACATGACGGACGAGATGCTGGCCCTGGCGCGGGAGAATCAGCAGAAGTCCGGCGTCGAGAACGTCGAGTTCCTGAAGGGAGAGATCGAGCAGATTCCCCTGCCCGACGGTTCGGTGGACGTCATCATCTCGAATTGTGTCATCAACCTGTCGGCCGACAAGGACCGTGTGCTCGAGGAGGCGTTTCGGGTATTGAAGCCGGGCGGCCGGTTCGCCGTGTCGGACGTCGTGACCCGGGGCGACATCCCGGAGGAGATCAGGAAGAACGTCCTGCTGTGGGTCGGCTGCGTGGCCGGCGCGCTCGACGAGACCGAGTACCGCGCGAAGCTCGCGGCAGCCGGGTTCGAGGCGATTGGCATCGAGCCGACTCGTGTCTATCGCACAGAGGACGCGCTATCGTTCCTCGCCGACCAGGGGCTCGACCTGGCGGCGATCGGCCCCCAGGTGGACGGGAAGTTCATGAGCGCGTTCGTGCGCGCCCGGAAGCCCTTGATGGCGTAGGCGCGTCCGTGCCGGGCCCCTTTTCTTTATGATTGCGCTGGACAGGCCGGGGCCTGTTACAATCTGTCCCCGGCTCCACCGTCGTACCGCTACGTGACTGTCCAGCCGCGGCACCGCCCCGAGGCCGGATGAGGACGTGGAGGTTCGCGCGCCTCCGCCGGGAACTCGCTTACAAGGGGGATTCATGCCACCGCTCGTCTCGCTCGGATCTCACGTCGGCGCGCCGGCTCGCCTCGCGGCGATCGCGCTCGCCGCCTTGCTCGTCGTGCTGCCGGCGGCGGCAGCGGGGCAGTCGGGCCCGGCCGCAACGGGCCAGCCGGCCGCTGCCGGCACCCAGGCTGCGGCCCCCGCCGAGAAGGCGCCGTCAGCGTTCAAATGGAACTGGGACAACACGCTGACCTGGGGCATCGGGTTCCGGGTTGCCGAGACCGACAAGAGCATCATCGGCATCGCCGCCGGCGGGACCGGCTTCTCTGTCAACGGCGACGACGGCAACCAGAACTACAAGACAGGGGTCTTCACGAACGCCGTCAAGATCACCAGCGAGTTCGAGTTCAGCTACAAGCGGTTCGGCGGCTTCGTCCGCGGCTTCGCGTTCTACGACTTCACGAACCAGAACGGCGACCGGGCGCGCACGCCGCTCTCGGACGAGGCGAAGGACCGCGTCGGCGCACGTGCGGAGTTCCGGGACGCCTTCGCATGGTACCGATTCGGAAGCGGGTCGCGCCCGGGTGAAATCCGCGGCGGCTGGCAGGTCATCAACTGGGGCGAGAGCACCTTCATCCAGGGCGGCATCAACGCCGTCAATCCCGTCGACGTCAGCGCCCTCCGGGTGCCCGGCGCCGAGTTGCGCGAGGCCCTGCTGCCGGTTGGCGCGGTCAAGTTCAGCATCAAGCCGTCCGCCAACACGTCGGTCGAGGCCTTCTACCAGTACGCCTGGGAGGAAACCAAGATCGACCCGGTTGGCAGCTACTTCAGCACGAGCGACCTCGGCGGCGGCGGGGCGGAGAAGGTCATGCTCGGCTTCGGCTCCGTGCCCGACACGGTCCCCGTCGGTCACGCGCCGCTGCCGCCCACCAACAGCCCGGTGGGTGCCGCCGTCCCGAAAAGCGCCGACGACATGAAGGCTCGCGACGACGGGCAGTACGGCGTCGCGTTTCGAGCGGTTGTTCCGCCGCTCGGCAGCACCGAGTTCGGCCTCTACTTCCTGAACTACCACAGCCGCCTGCCGCTGATCGGGGCCCACACGGGCACCTCCGCGGGCCTGTTCGCCGGCAACTACGCCGCGACGGCCGACTACTTCCTGGTCTACCCGGAAGACATCAAGCTCATCGGCGTGAGTTTCAACAGCCAGTTGGGCAGGACGGGCATCGCGCTGCAGGGCGAAGTCTCGCACCGCCTGGACGTGCCGCTGCAGGTGGACGATGTGGAACTGCTCTACGCGGCGCTGAGCCCGCTGCGCCTGCTGCCGCCGGTGCCGCAGCTCGCGCCGATCAGGGGGCTGGGCAACCTGCTGGCGAGCACGAACCAGCTGGGCGCCTACGGGTTCTCGGAGCAGATCGACGGCTTCCGCCGCTTCGACACCACGCAGGCCCAGATCACCGCGACGAAGGCCTTCAGCCAGATCCTCGGTGCCGACCAGGTCGTGCTGGTGGGGGAAGTCGGGTGGAGCACGGTGCACGATCTGCCCGCCCAGAGCGTGCTGCGATTGGACGGGCCGGGCACCTACACCAGCGGCAACGAGACCCATCAGGCGGCCGGCGTCCAGCCCGGCACCGAGCCCGCGTCGGCGTTCCCGACCGAGAGCGCCTGGGGCTACGTGCTGGCCGGGCGCGCCGAGTACAACAACGCGATCGGCGCGGTGTCGATGGTGCCGCGCTTCTCGTTCGCCCAGGATGTCTCGGGCATCTCACCCGGACCGGGCGGAAACTTCCTCGAGGGCCGCAAGTCGCTCACGGTCGGCCTGGGATTCCAGTACCCGCATCAACTGGGAGTTCGACGTGAGCTACACGAACTTCATGGGCGCGGGCCGCTACAACCTGATCAACGACCGCGACTTCGTCGCGGCCAACATCAAGTACTCCTTCTGAGGCAGACCCCATGCGCAGCACGGCACGGTTCGTCACGACCATCTCTCTCGTCCTGATCGCCGCGTGCGCGGCGTTCACAGCGGTCCTTGCGCAGCAGGGCGGGGCGCTCCCGGCCAGCCTGACGCCGTTCGGCGGCGAAAAGGCGGGCAACGCCGCCGGCACGATTCCCGCCTGGGACGGCGGGATCACGAAGCCTCCCGCCGGCTACACGCCGGGCCGGCACTACGTCGATCCGTTCGCCGCCGACAAGCCGCTGTTCACCATCACCCAGCAGAATGCGGGCCAGTACGCCGCCCAGCTCTCCGAGGGCCACAAGGCGATGCTGAAGGCGTATCCCTCGTTCAAGATGCTCGTCTATCCCACGCGCCGGTCGGCCTCCGCGCCGCAGCGGATCTACGACGCCACGGCACGCAATGCCGCCACGGCGAAGCTGATCAACAACGGGAACGGCATCGATGGCGCCCTGGCCGGCCCGCCGTTTCCGACGCCGAAGACCGGCGCGGAGGTGATCTGGAACCACCTGCTGCGGTACCGCGGCGAGATGCTCGGCCGCTGGCTCACGCAGGCGGCGCCGACGCGCGGCGGCCAGTTCACCGCGGTGACCTTCGAGGAAGAGTCGCTGGTTGCCTACGCCCTGCCGACCACGACGGCCGCGACGCTGGGCAACCGTCTCGTGTTTTTCAAGCAGACGGTGACCGGGCCCGCGAGGCTCGCGGGAGGCATCCTGCTCGTGCACGAGACGCTCGACCAGGTGAAGAGGCCCCGCGACGCCTGGTTGTACAACCCGGGACAGCGCCGCGTGCGGCGCGCTCCCCAGGTCGCGTACGACAACCCCGGCACCGCCGCCGACAACATGCGGACCACCGACCAACTCGACCTCTTCAACGGCGCGCCGGACCGCTACGACTGGAAGCTTGTGGGCAAGCGCGAGGTCTTCGTGCCGTACAACAGCTACCGGCTGCAGGATCCGAAGCTGAAGAACAAGGACATCATCACCCCGCTGCACATCAACCCCGAGCACCTCCGCTATGAACTGCACCGGGTGTGGGTGGTCGAGGCGACGCTGCGGGCCGGCGAGCGGCACCTCTACAAGAAGCGGGTGTTCTACGTCGACGAGGACAGCTGGTCGGCCCTCATCGTCGACCAGTACGACAACCGTGACCAGTTGTGGCGCGTGTCCGAAGGGCACGTCATGAACTTCTACAACGTCCCGCTCATGTGGACCTCCGCCGAGGTGCACACCGACCTGCAGGCGGGCCGCTACCTCGTGATGGGCCTCTTCAACGAGAGCCGCCCGCACGACTTCAACCTGAAGCGCAGCGAGGCCGACTTCACGCCGGACGCGCTGCGCCGCGAAGGCATCCGCTGATGGCGCCACGCGCGGTGTGGCTGGGGGCGCCGGCGATCGGGATCATGCTGTGTCTCGCGCCGGCCGCGCCGTCCGGACAGGCGGGGGCGGCCCGCGAGTCGGCGGTCAAGGCCCCGCTCGCTCCCTCGTCGCTGCTGCTGGACGTGGCGGCGCGCGAGGGGGCGCTGGTCGTCGTGGGCGAGCGCGGACACGCGCTCGTCTCGGGCGACAGCGGGCAATCCTGGCGTCAGGCCGACGTGGAGAGCCGCGCCCTTCTCACGGGCGTCTTCATGCACGACGCGCGGCTCGGCTGGGCCGTCGGCCACGACGAAGTCGTTCTCCGTACCCGCGACGGCGGGCTGACGTGGGAACTCGTCCATTCGGCGCCGGAGAACGAGAAACCCCTGCTCGACGTCTGGTTCGCCGACGCCCGGACGGGCCTGGCCGTCGGCGCGTACGGCAGACTGCTCGCCACCAGTGACGGCGGCGACACCTGGACGCCTCGGCAAGTGTATGGCGACGACGACTTCCACCTGAACCAGATTGCCGCCGCTGCCGACGGCACGCTGTTCGTGGCGGCCGAGGCCGGCCACCTCTACCGATCGTCCGACCGGGGCGCCACCTGGCAGCGGCTGCCGTCGCCGTACGACGGGTCGTTCTTCGGCCTGCTGCCGCGCCCGGATGGATCGCTCCTGGCCTTCGGCCTGCGCGGCCACCTCTACCGGTCGCCGGACGGAGGCCGGGCCTGGGCGGCGATTCCGACCGGCACCGACGCGACGCTCACCTGCGCCCTGGACCTCGGCGCCGGGCGGTTCGTCGTCGGCGGCATGGACGGCACGCTGCTCTGGAGCGACGCGGCTGGCGCCGCAGTCCGCAAGCAGGACCTGCCCGATCGGAAGGCCATTGTCGCCCTCGCCCAGGGAGCTCCCGGCACGCTGCTGATCGTCGGAGAAGGCGGCGTGAGGCGTGTCGAGATCCCCCGCTGAACCGAGCCGCACCATGCCGAAGTTCTCGCTCACCGCGCGTCTCGAGGGACTGCTGTTCGGCCATCGCCGGCTCGTCATCGGCCTGTTCATCCTCGCGACGTTCGGCTTCGCCTGGTCGGCGACGGGCTTGCGCATCGACGCCGGCTTCGCCAAGCAGCTGCCGCTCCAGCACCCGTACATGGCCACCTTCGTCAAACACCAGCAGGAGTTCGGCGGAGCGAACCGGCTGCTGGTCGCGATCGTGGCCCGCGACGGCAACATGTTCACGCCCCGGTTCTTCGACGCCCTGAAGGGCGCGACCGACGAGGTTTTCTTCCTCCCGGGCGTGGATCGGGCGCGGGTGCAGTCGCTGTTCACGCCGAACGTGCGGTACACCGAGGTGGTGGAAGACGGCATCGCCGCGGGCAACGTCATTCCGGACGACTTCGCGACGACCCCCGAGGGCCTGGCGGCCGTCCGGCGCAACATCCTCAAGGCGGGCATCGTCGGGCGGCTGGTCGCCAACGATTTCTCCGGGGCGATCATCTCCGCGGAACTGATGGAGTTCGATCCGACGACGGGGCAGCGTCTCGATTTCCTGGTCGTGGCCAAGGAGATCGAGACGCGCGTGCGGGACAAGTTCGATGCGGACGCCGTGCCCGGATCGGGCGTGGATGTGCACATCATCGGGTTCGCCAAGGTGATGGGCGACATGGCCTCCGGCGCCCAGCGTGTCGTGCTGTTCTTCCTCCTCAGCTTCTTCCTCACCGGCGGGCTCGTGTACCTGTATGCCCAGTCGCACCGGCTGGCGTTCCTGACCCTGGCCTGCGCGGCGCTGGCGGTCGTCTGGCAGTTGGGCGTGATCAATCTGCTCGGATTCGGGATCGACCCGATGTCGATCCTGGTGCCATTCCTGGTGTTCGCCATCGCGGTGAGCCACGGCATGCAGATGATCAGCTCGTTCGGGTCGGAGGTGTTCGACGGCGCCGATGGCGTGACGGCGGCGCGCAACAGCTTCCGGCGGCTGCTCCTGCCGGGATGGGCCGCGCTGGCCACGGACGTGGTCGGCTTCGTCGCGATTCTGTTCATCAAGATCCGGGTCATTCAGGAGATCGCGATTGCGGCGGGCATCGGTGTGGCCGCCATCATCCTCACGAACCTGGTGCTGCTGCCGGTCGCGCTGTCGTACGTCAGGTTCGACGCCAGGTATCCCGAGCGCCTGCACCGCCGCGGGCGCCAGATGGATCCGCTCTGGCGACGCTTCGCCGGCGTGGCGACGCGGGGGCCGGCGATCGTCATCGTGGGGCTGGCCGCGGTGCTGGGCGCCGTCGGCGTCTGGAAGGGCGGGCAGGTGCAGATCGGCGACCTTCACCGGGGCGTGCCGGAGCTCAGGGCCGACTCCCGATACAACACCGACTCGGCGGTGGTGACGTCGAAGTTCTCGATCGGCGTCGACGTGCTCAACGTGATCGCGGAGACCAAATCGCAGGGGTGCGTCAACCACGGTGTGATGACGACGATCGACGACTTCTCGTGGCAGATGGTCAATCTGCCTGGTGTCCAGTCCGCGGTGGACCTGCCGGGCCTCGCGAAGACGCTGAATGCGGGGTGGAACGAAGGCTCTCCGAAGTGGCGCGTGCTCGCCCGGAATCAGTCGGTCCTGACCCAGTCGGTGACCTACGTGCCGACGGCCAGCGGGCTGCTGAACGCGGACTGCAGCGTGATGCCGGTCATGCTCTTCACCCGCGACCACAGGGCGCAGACGATCGAGGGGATCGTGGCTGCGGTCAAGCGGTTCGAGGCGGGCCACGGGAACCCGGACGTGTCGTTCAAGCTGGCCACGGGAAACGTGGGCGTGATGGCGGCCACCAACGAGGTGGTGGCCGCGGTACAGTGGCCGATCATGGTGTGCGTGTTCGGCTCGGTCGTCCTGCTGTGCCTGACATCGTTCAGGTCGGTGCGCGGCACGCTGTGCATCCTGATTCCGCTGGGCCTCGTCTCGGCGCTGTCCTACGCGCTGATGACCGTCCTCGAGATCGGGCTGAAGGTCAACACGCTGCCCGTGGCGGCCCTCGGCGTGGGCGTCGGCGTGGACTACGGCATCTACCTCTACAGCCGGTTCCGCACCTATTACCGGGCGGGCGACTCGGTGCGCGACGCGTACTTCAAGACGCTCGAGGTGACGGGCAACGGCGTGTTCTTCACCGGCCTGATCCTGGCGACGGGGCTGGCGACCTGGATGTTCGCGCCGCTCAAGTTCCAGGCCGACATGGGCCTGCTGCTGGCCTTCCTGTTCCTGATGAACATGGTCGGCGCGCTCGTGCTCCTCCCGGCGCTGGCGCAGCTGATCATGCACGACGGGAAGCGGACCCAGGCGTAGCCGCCCACGCGCGCCCCACGCCGTTCGTGGCCGTAGTTGGGAGTCGAAGCACTCAGGGCCCTGACCGGAATAGCTTCGCCGCACTGGACGCCGATGCATCCCGCCGGGCTGCGTTGCTCGTCGCTTGCATATTCCCGATATGCGCGCTCCTCGCGCCTTGCCGGGCGGGCGCCTCGACGCCCAAGTTGGCAAACCTATTCCGGTCAGGACCCTTAGCGCCGGAACTCGTACTGGAACTTCACGAGGAGCTGGTTCGAGTCGAGCTGCCAGCGATCCGTCAGATCGCGGACGTTGTGGTTGTAGATGACGAAGAGGTCGCCGGCCGACCGGACGGTCCACCGCAGACGGGTGTTGGTGCCGAACGACCGGCTCAGGCTGTCGTACTGCAGGTAGCTCGACAGCGTCACGTCGGGTGAGATGTTCAGCCGGACCCGCGTGCCGGCCACCGTGGTCGTGAAGTCCCCGGCCGGCAGGCGGCCGACGTTGTACTCGCCGGTCAGCTCCACGGTGACGATCGGCGCCGGGTTCCACGAGGCGGTCCAGATCAGCTGGTCCAGCGTGCCGTCGTAGAATCCGCCGAACCACCACGTGACCTGGGTGAAGAACCGGCGCTTCGAGGCGGTGCCCGCCTCGAGCCGCCAGCGCGTCCAGTGGTACGACCCTGGCGCAATCGCGACGCCCGGCACGACTTCGAACGGGGCGGTCAGGCGCTCGCCGGTCGGCACCCAGTTGAACTCGGCACGGTCGCCGGTCTCGAACCGCCAGTTCACTGGCGCGGTGAACACGCGGTAGCTCTCCCAGCGGTTCTCGAGATCGGTCACGAGCGAGTTCTCGTACTCGAAGAACATCTGCCGGATGTTCCAGAACTTCGGCCGCGGCTTGAACTCGGTCCTGAACATGTACGAATGCACGCCCGGCCGCGCGACGAACCCGAGCGACGGGTCGAAGTCCTTGCCGACTCGCGAGGTACTTGGCCACCGTGTCCCACAGATCGTTCGGGTAGTCGACGGTCGCGCCGTAGGCCGTCGAATCAGACCCGAGCCCGTCGCGCCCCATCGCGATGCCCCAGACGCCGAGCAGGAAGTTCTTGTCGCCCTTCAGGCGCGACGTCTGATACGTGGCGTCTCCGCCCAGCAGCCAACTCCCCGTCCGTCCTCGCGGGTCGCCAGCCGTGGCGATGAGGCCGATGGACGACTCGGCGAGCACGTTCTGCTTGAGGCGCACGACGCCCATCGTGGCCGCGGGCACGAGGCCGTCGACAGCCCGCGTGTGCACGATCTGCGCGCCGAGGTTCGAACCCGACACGCGCCCGTTCACCTTGCCGCCCGCGAGAATCGGCACCTCGGTGCCCGAGACGAGCCCCACGCGTCTGCTGTAGTAGGGCAGCAGCGATTCGCCGAGTCCAAGGCCGAAGGTGAAGATGTCGGCCCCCTGCAGGAAGAACGTGCGCTTCTCCGGGAAGAACAGCGGGAAGCGCGTCAGGTTGGTGCGGCGCGTGTCCACCTCGGTCTCGGCGAAGTCGGTGTTGACGGTCAGCGAGCCGAGCAGGTTCGAGCCGAGCCGCTGCGTGACGTCCACGCTCGGCTGAAACGACCCATCGACGTCGGCGTCAGGCGCCGGGATGCCGCCGCCCGCTGTGACGGCCGGCCGGACCGACAGGCCCAGGCCCAGGTCGAAAGCCGGCAGGCCAGCCAGTTCGCCGGCGCGGCTCGTCTGCGTCACCTTGTAGTCCCGGCTCCAGCCGGACCAGCGGTCCGTCTCCTGCAGGCGCTGGATGCGGCGCTGGACGTTGAAGTTCCAGGCGGTCAATCCCGGCTTGAAGCTCAGCGTCGAAACTGGGATGCGGATTTCCAGCACCCAGCCGCCGGCGTCCCGGCTCGTCGCCGCCTCCCACAGCCCGTCCCAGTTCGCGTTCTCGCTCTCGCCGCCGGGGTTCACCAGCGCGTCGTAGCGCGCGCCGCCGGCATTCACGGCGAAGACGTACCCCGAGCGCCCGTCCCGAAAGGTGTCGAGCACGATCTTCACGTGATCTTCGTTCTGCAGCGACCCGTCGCGCGCCTTGGTGAACGACACGATGCCGGCCGGTTCGGGATCCTCGCAGCGAATCCCGATCAACAGCGTCTTCGAATCGGCCAGGACTCTCACCGTCGTTCGCGCCGACGGCGAGGCGCCCGGCGTCGGCTCGCTCATCGTGAGGTTCTCGATTGCCTGCGCCTGCTGCCACGCCGCCTCGTCGAGTCGGCCGTCGAGGCGAATAGGGCCGGCGACCGTGCCGGCCGCGACCGAGGGGTTCGACGGTGCGGCTGCCGGCGCCTGCAACGGGCCGGGCCCGGCAGGCCTCGGCTGGGCGGCCGCGCAAATCGACGACACGAGCGAGAAGGCCCCAGCCAGGCACGGCCAGCGACGAGAACCGGTGTGTGTGGGCATGCGAGAATGGGATCGGGCGGCGCGACGGCCGCCCGCGTGCGACCGGTGCAAACAAGGCGGCAGTCTACCACAACCGTGAGCGGGAATGCAGCCGCTCGCGTAGAATGGGCGTCACAAGTTCGCCTCCCGGAGGTCACATGCAGAAACCGATGAGCGAGAAACGGGAACGGCTGGTCGCGCTCTTCAAGCTCGCGATCGAACGCGAGCAGGAGGCGCAGAAGCTCTACGTGGACATGGCGGCGACCTGCGAAGACGACGACCTCCGGCAGGTGATTGAGACGTTGCGCGACTCCGAACGCATGCACGAAGAGGTGCTGCTGGAGCGGTACAAGTTCCTCAGGGCGAACGCCCACTTCAAGGGCTGACCGGGTTCCTGGCGCTCGGCCAGGACCTACCTGGCCGCTCCGCCCCGGAGGTCGAGCGTCACGGGGCCCAGAAGAAGCCAGGCCGTGCCCAGGGCGCCGTCGATATCCAGGTCCGCCGCCTCCGTTCGGAGGGTGAGCGGCGGCCGCGCGCCGATCTTCAGCATCGCATCGCCATTCTCCGCGACGTTCAGCCGGCCGTCGCGCGCGACGTGCCGCGCGACGAGCGTTCCGCGGATGTTCCCGCTGTCGAGCAGGAACCAGAGAGTGCCGCGAGACGCGGCGACCGGCAGCAGCGCCGAGTAGAAGCGGCCGCCGTCGCCGGTCGCGATGCGGACGGATACGCCGGTTTGCGTCAACGCCGCCGCCGCGTCAGCCGGCGCGTGCACCGTGAGCGTGCCCGCCGCCCAGTCGAGTGTGTGCCACGCCTGAACCTACCACGGATTCGGCGTCGCTCGGCGACAGATCCGCCACCCGATCACCACCGAGAACACAGAGGTCACAGAGGGTCCTACGCCGAGGGCTTCGACCGGGGCCGGGCCTTCGGCCCGGCGCGGTGTGCGTGGCCTGACGGGTGCGAACCCGTGGAGAGCCCGCCGGGCTCGCACCCGTCTGGCCGCGCACACCCGCCCGCGTCCCGACCATGTCGGGAACGGCCCGGTCGAAGCCCGACCGGGCGTCAGGCGTGCACGCGTGACGCCTGCCAGCCTCCGTGCTCTCAGTGCCCTCTGTGGTTGGAATCGAGCGGAGTGAATCGCGGACTCCGGTTCTGCGTGGGCTGGGCGGCCGCGGTATGATCCGCACGATGTCCACCAGCCGACGGCAGTTTCTCGGATCGCTGGCCTCCATCGGCGCAGCCGCGGCGGTCACGCCGATCGCCGCGCGGTTCGGGGGAATGGACGCGCCCGCGCCGCTTCGCATTGACGCGAACCGCCTGCGGAGCGAGCTCGAGGCGCTCAACGTGTTCGGCCGCCCGGCAGGCGGCACGTTCGCGGACGGCGTCAGCCGCACCGCGTATTCCGACGCCGACATCGGAGCCCGCCGATACGTGATGGACCTCATGCGCGGCGCCGGCCTCGCGCCCCGCATCGACCCGGCGGGGAACATCTTCGCGGCGCGTGCCGGCGCTCCAGCCGGGGTGCGTTCCATCCTGATCGGCTCGCACATCGACTCGGTCCCGAACGGCGGCAACTTCGACGGTGCCCTGGGGTCGCTCGCCGCCATCGAGGTGGCGCGCGCCGTCGCGGCCGCCGGCGTGGCCACTCGCCATCCCATCGAGGTGGTCGTCTGGGCGCACGAGGAGGGCGGCACCTTCCCGAACGGCCTCAACGGGTCGCGCGCCGTCGCCGGCCAGTCGATCGCCGGCGAGATGGACCAGGTGTGGAACGGCCTGCGGCGCGCCGACGGCGTGCGCCGGATCGGAGGCGACCCTGACCGGATCGTCGACGCCCGTCGCGCGCCGTGGTTCCACGCCTATCTCGAGCTTCACATCGAGCAGGGCGGTACCCTGGACCGCCAGCGCGTGCCAATCGGCGTCGTTGAAGGCATCGTCGCGATCTCCCGGTTCCGGGCCGTCATCGTCGGCGCCGCGAATCACGCCGGGACGACGCCGATGGCCGATCGCCAGGACGCGCTGGTCGCCGCTTCCGAACTCGTGCTCGCCATTCGCGAGGAGGTGACGCGCCTCCCGGGCCGGCAGGTGGGCACGGTCGGCCGCCTCGACGTGACGCCGAACGCCGCGAACGTCATCCCCGGACGCGTCGAGGCCGCCATCGAGTTGCGTGACCTGTCGGCCGAGACGCTCAGGGTGCTCGCCGAAGCGATCGACCGCCGCGCGCAGGAGATCGCCGCGCGCACGAAGTCGACGATCGCAATCGAACCGGTCGGCGGCTACGCCGGGGCGCCGGCCGCCGCGTCGGTGATGGCAGCCATCGAGCGTGCGTCGGACGCCCTCGCGCTCCGGCACACGCGCCTCCCGAGCGGCGCCGGTCACGACGCGCAGATGATGGCGCGGCTCGGTCCCATGGGCATGATCTTCGTGCCCAGCGTCGGCGGCATCAGCCATTCACCGAAGGAACTGACGTCCTGGGAGGACTGCGCCCGAGGCGCGGACGTCCTGCTCGGCAGCGTCCTCGAGATCGACCGGATCGACCGGTTGTCGTGAAGCGGCGCCCGACATCCAGGCCGCCGCGTCCGCCTACCGCACCTCGACACCCGCCGTCCCGATGCGGTCGGCCAGCGGGTCGTAGACGACGACGCGGATGTAGCGTGTATTGGACGGCACTTGAAGACGCGCGTCGTAGGGGATGCCGATCTTCCTGACCAGCGCCAGCGTGTCCTCGTCGTATTCCGGGCGAATCACCTGCCGCAGGTACTTGCCGCCGATGACGACGTGGCTGGCGTCCAAAGGGACGACGGCGACCGTGACCCTGCCGAAGGACACGCCATTCCTGACTTCGAAGTGCAGCGCCGACGGGTCGATCTGCGCCTTCACATCGACGTAGGTCTTCTTGTCGGCCGTTGAAAGTGACGCTGTCAGGTTGACGCCGATGTCCCTCACCTCATCGCGGTAGTCCAGCGCTCCCTCCATGCGGAACCGGGTGATGTACTCGAGCCGGTCGAACACGGGCGACGCCGCGCGGGCGTTGTAGCCGCGCCGGTACGCGAGGGTGACACCCGGCCGGTCCACGTTCACCGTGATGGAACGAAATGCGCCGTCCCACTTCCCGTTCGTCGGGTAGTAGCCGAGCAGGTAGCTGGTCCGCGTGGCGGCGTCGAGCCGCCGGAGGGCCGGTCCGCTGTACTCCGAGATCGACGCCATCCCGCCGGAGATCTCGGAGAGCGTCCGAAGGGCGCCGGCGGTCAGCGGGCCCACGACGCCGCCGGTCTGAATCACGTCGATGGCCACCCGCGAATCCGCGGCCACGCGCGCCAGGGCCTGGTCGTCGTCCCAGCGCGGAAGGCGCATGCCGAATTCGGTGACAAAGACCAGGTGCTTCTCGCCCTCCATCCGCTGCATGAATGCGATCGCGCCGTACAGGCTGCCGGCGTCACGGAGCGTCTGAACGTTCTGCGCCACGAAGGCGTCGAAACTGCTCCAGTCGATCGCGGCGAGAGGCGCGGAGGCGCCCTCGGTCTCCGGCCCACCCTTCGACGCGGCGAGCGTCGCGTCCAGGACGGCATCCGTCCTCTTCCGAACATCGTCCTGGAGGCGCGCGGCGTTCTCCGGCTTCCCCGCGAGCCCCTTCGCGCCGCCGGGCAGCGCGCCCGCCCCGTCGAAGATCCAGTCGATGCGTGCACGGACCCGTTCCGGGAGTTCCCTGCTTCCGTACAAGCCGGCCAGGCCTTCCGCCGCGAAGCGAACGTCCCGGTCGATCACGTTGTTCTCCTGCCGGTATCGCTCGATGACCCGCGCCACGTGCTCGTGATCGGTGGTGAACGCGGTGGCGCGGTTGTAGGCGAACACCGCGACGTGGTCGCGCGGGCGGAGCGCCGTGCGAACGAACTCAATCGTGGCGTCCAGGCCCTTCGAGGGCTCCTGCAGCCGCCCGGTGCCGAGGACGAACAGGAACACGCGGCTGGTCTGCGGGGTGAAGGCGAGCGGCCCGGAGGTCTTTGCGGCCGGCGCCCCAGGCGCGGGCTGCGCGACAGCGGCCGGCGCTGGCTCTTCGCGGTCGCCGTCGAACCGCTGGAGCGCGAACAACCGGATCTCCTGTCGGACGCCGTTCTCGAAGACGGTGAAGTCCTGCTGCCGGAGGTCGGTCACGGGCTTCCCGGTCTTGGTGTCGATGACGCGCACGTCCACCGGCACCGCGACCACCGGGCTGCGAAACGTCGGCGGGGCGGGCGGTTGCTGGGGCGGGGGTCCCTGGGAGGACGCCGCGACGACGGCGGCCTCGATCAGCGCCAGCGCGGTGAGCACAGTCCGGGCAGTCACGCTGTCCCTCCCACAGATGCCTGTCAATCAAGCCAGCCGGCGTGACACCAGGTAGCTGACGACGGCCACCGTTCCCGTCAGAACCGTGCCCCAGATCAGATCGACGATGGTCACGATCAGCGGCCAGTCCCGCATCGTCGCCTGGTTGGTCAGATCGTAGGTGGCGTAGGCCACCAGGCCCAGGAACGCGCCGTTGACCAGCGCACGCCCCGCCTTTCCAGCCTCGATCGCCGGCTTGACGGCGAAGAACACGATGGCGGCGATATACAGCAGATAGAAGAGGACGGCTGGAGTCCACTGGACCTGGTCGCCCAGCAGGTGACCGAGGTGGCGCGGATAGAAGGCGTTCGCCACGATGCCAAGCCAGACGAGATCGATGCCGAAGAAGATCGGCAGCGTGATGCCGTAGACGAGCAGGAATCGTTTGACGGGCATGGCCGCACTCCCGCTCCGGCGCCGCCGCCGGCAGCTCAACGCGCGTTCAGCAGTTCGTCGGTGGTCACGATCTTCGCGTAGGTCCCCTTCAACGCGGCCAGCGTGGACGCGTGGACCTGATCCGCCGGCACCTTCACGCCGCCGTACTCCAGCGGGCGCGTGGCGCACGCGTCCGCCACCACGGTGACCTCGAATCCCAGGTCGGCCGCCGCGCGCGCGGCCGCCTCGACGCACATGTGCGTCTGCATGCCGGCGATGACCAGGCGCTTGACGCCGAGGCCGCGGAGCACCTCCAGCAACGAGGTGTCGCGGAAGCTGTTCGCGTAGCGCTTCTCGACGACCTTTTCGCCGGCCATCGGCGCGACCTCCGGGCGGATGGCGTACTGGTCCGTCACGGGGCCGGACGCCGGCACGTGCCGGATGTGAATCACCGGCAGGCGCCGCTCGCGAAAGCGGTCCAGAACGCGGCGCGCCTGTTTGGCGGCCTCGACCGGCCCCGTCAACGGTACCGATCCGCCCTCGAAGTAGAAGTTCTGGATGTCGATGATGATCAACGCCTGATCCGCGGTCGCCTGCATCGGCGCCTCACCCAGACGGGCGCCCGCCTCCGCCGCGAGGGCCATGCCCGCGCCGCACATCACCGCCGCCAGAATCGCCAGCACTGCCACAGCCGTCGCCGCTTTCCGCATCGCATCCCCCTCGCGCCATTCTGCCATGGAGCCGCCTTCCGCCTCCCGGCTTTCCGCCGCGCACCCCGCAGATCCGGCATCACGTCGGCAGTTCCGCCAGGAACTCGCCGAGCGGTACCGCCTCCGCCTCGTGGAATTGCTGCCGACGGGCGCCGAGGTAGACGATCAGGCTCCGCGACACTTTCCCCGCGCGCTCCCGGAAGGCGGCCAGCCCGCGCATGTCGCGCGCGTCGACCGAACGCGACGCCTTGACTTCGATGGCCCAGAGCTCCCGGCCGACTTCGACAACGTAGTCGACCTCGAGACCTCGGCGGGTGCGGAAATGCGAGAGCGAAGCCTCGGGCCAGAGGCCGCCGCACCGGCGCCGCAACTCCAGGCCGACCAGGTGTTCCAGTAAGAGGCCGCGCTCGTCGTCAGCCGGGCGGTCGAGGGGCCGCCTGAGCAGCGCATTCCTGACACCGACGTCGAACAGCAGCAGCTTCGGGTGTGCCACGAGGCTGGCCCTGTCGGAACCGCTCCAGGCGGGAATTCGGAACAGGATGAGCGTGTCCTCGAGCACCTCGACGTAGCGGCGGGCGGTTTCGTAGCTGACGCCGGCATCGCCAGACAACGCATGCAGGTTGATCAGCCTTCCCGAAGCGGCGGCGATGAAGTCGAGCAGTCGCGCGTAGCCTCCGATGTCGCGCACGAGAGCCTCGGCCTGCACCTCCTCCCGGAGATACGTGTCGGCGTAGCTCCGGAGGTCCCGCGCGCGAAGTTCCGCGTCGCGCTCGGCGTAGATGCCCGGCAGGGATCCGTGAGCGAGCACGCGGTCGAGGTCGAAGTCGGCGCCCAGTTCGCACGCGAGCAGCGGGTGGAGGTACTCGACGTGAACGCGCCCCGGCAGCAGGTTCGCATGTCCCCGCTTCAGCTTGCGCGCGCTCGAGCCGGAGATCAGGAACCGGAACCGCCGCGGATGCGCGTCCACAACGGCCTGAATCCCATCGAGCAGCGCCGGCACGCGCTGCACCTCATCGATGAGCAACGTGCGTACCGACGACGGAGCGGCGAGCAGTTCACGTTCGAGCCTCTCCGGCTGCGAGACATAGTCTTTGAACGTCGACAGGCTGGCCAGATTGATGGCGAGGTCCGGCTCCAGCGCCGCCAGCATGGTCGACTTGCCGACCTGCCGCGGGCCGAGCAGGAAGACGTTGCGCCGGTGGGCGGCCAGGCGCCTGAAGATCGATCGTTCGTACATGTAGGTAAAATAGCGTATATTTTACCCACGCACAAGAAGACAGGTTCGCGCGTCAGCCGGCGCCCCCGGCGACGAGCCGCCCTCCGCCTCCCGCCTTTCCGCCTTGCCGCCCGGCCGCCTTCCGCCCTCCGCCTCCCCGCCTGCCGAGGCAGACCGTTCTTGAGGCTATAATAGCCGTCCGCCCCCGGACGGTTCTTCTGACAGGAGTGGTTTTCATGGCCAAGTACAAGATCGCATGGCTCCCTGGTGACGGCGTCGGCATCGAGGTGATGGAAGCGGCGAGGATTGTCCTCGACCGGATCGGGTTCGACGCGGAATACACCCACGGCGACATCGGCTGGGAGTTCTGGAGGACCGAGGGCGATGCGTTCCCCGCCAGGACGGTGGACCTCCTCAAGACGGTGGACGCCGCCATGTTCGGCGCCATCACGTCCAAGCCGGCCAAGGCCGCCGAGGCCGAGCTGGTCGATTCCCTCAAGGGCAAGGGGCTGTCGTACCGTTCGCCGATCGTGCGGATGCGGCAGACGTTCGACCTCTACAACTGCCTCCGCCCGTGCAAGGCGTACCCGGGCAACCCGCTCAACTACAAGGAAGGCCTCGACCTCGTCGTCTTCCGCGAGAACACCGAGGACCTCTACGCCGGCGTCGAGTTCAGCCCGGTCCCGGCCGAACTGGTCGAGACGCTCGGCAAGCTGTCGAAGGCGTTCGCGCCGTTCGGGAAGCTCCCGGCCGACGAGTACGCCGTGTCGTGCAAGATCAACACGAAGAAGGGGTCGGAGCGGATTGCGCGCGCCGCCTTCGACTTCGCCCGCAAGTTCAGCCGCAAGAAGGTCACCATCGTTCACAAGGCGAACGTGGTCCGCGCCACCGACAACCTGTTCCTCGAGCAGGCGCGCGCGGTGGCGAAGGAGTTCCCGGAAATCCAGCTGGACGAGGCCAACATCGACGCGCTCACGATGTGGCTGCTGAAGAACCCGTTCAACTACGACGTGCTGGTGGCGCCGAACCTCTACGGCGACATCATCTCGGACCTGTGCGCGCAGATGGTCGGCGGCCTCGGCTTCGGCTGTTCGGGCAACATCGGGACGAAACTCGCGGTGTTCGAGCCGACGCACGGGTCGGCGCCGAAGTACGCAGGACAGTACAAGGTGAACCCGATCGCGACGATCCTCGCCGCCAAGATGATGCTCGACTGGCTCGGTGAGACGGCGAAGGGCGCGAAGCTCGAGCAGGCGGTCGCCGCCGTGATCGCGGAGGGGAAGGTCCGGACGTACGACATGGGCGGCAGCGCCAAGACGCTCGAGATGGCCGAGGCGATCGCAGCCAAGCTCTAACGAGTACAAGGAGATTGGACATGGCGGGAATGACAGTCGTCCAGAAGATTCTGGCGCGCGCGACGGGGCGGCCGTCGGTCGCGGTCGGCGACGTGGTGGAGCCGGCCGTGGACCTGGCGATGTCGCACGAGAACGCCGCGCTCGTCCTCAACCAGTTCCTCGACGTCTACAAGGGGACCGGCCTCGAGCCGCGCATCTGGGATCCGTCGAAGGTGGCGCTCATCTTCGACCACCGCGTGCCGGCCGAGAGCTCGAAGACCGCGACGAACCAGAAGAAGGTGCGCGAGTTCGCCGGCGCGCAGGGGGTCACGAAGTTCCACGACATCCGCGGCGACGAGGGGGGCATCTGCCACCAGGTCCTCGTCGAGTTCGGCTACGCGCGGCCCGGCCAGGTCATTGTCGGCACCGACAGCCACACGACGACACACGGCGCGATGGGCGCGTTCGCGTTCGGCATTGGCGCGACCGAGATGGCCGGGGTGTGGGCGCTCGGGTCGATCTTCAACGTCGAAGTGCCGGCCACCATCAAGGTGGTGGTCAACGGCACGATGCCCGCGCACGTGCTGCCCAAGGACCTCGTCCTCTACATGGTCGGCAAGCTGACGGCCGAGGGGGCGAACTTCAAGGTGATCGAGTTCCACGGCGAGGCGATCCGGAAGATGCCGGTGTCGGGGCGCCTGGTGCTGTGCAATATGTCGGTCGAAGCCGGCGCCACCGCGGGGATCGTCCCCTGCGACGAGGAGACGCTGCGGTACCTGCGCCGCGAGGCGGGCGTGGAGGATCGGCTCGAGGCGGTGCTGCCGGACGCGGACGCGGTGTACGACCAGGTCGTCGAGATCGACGCGGCGACGCTCGCGCCGCAGATCGCGTGCCCGCACACGGTGGACAACGTGAAGCCGGTCACCGAGGTGGCGGGGAAGGGGATCCACCAGATCGTGATCGGGTCGTGCACGAACGGCCGGCTCGACGACCTCGAGATCGCGGCCGGGATCCTGCGCGGGCGCAAGATCGCGCGCGGCGTGCGGATGATCGTGTTCCCGGCGTCGTGGCGGATCTACCGGGCGGCGATGAAGCAGGGCATTCTGACCGACCTGATGGACGCCGGCGCCGTCATCATGAACCCGGGCTGCGGCTGCTGCCTGGGCATCCACCAGGGTGCGCTTGGCGACAACGAGGTGGCGCTGTCCACGACGAACCGCAACTTCAAGGGGCGGATGGGGAACCCGAAGTCCGAGGTGTATCTCTGTTCGCCGGCCGTGGCGGCCGCGTCCGCGTTGACGGGCGTCATCACCGACCCGAGACAGTGAGGAGGGAGGACATCATGCCGAAGGTCGTGCTGAAGCTTGGCAACGACATCTCGACCGACCACATCTATCCGGGGCGGTTCATGGCGACCGTGCTGCCGACGGAAACGCCCGCGTTCGCGTTTGCCGATTTCGAGTTCAACGCCCGCCTGAAGGCGGGGCAGGTGCCCAACGGCAGCATCATCGTCGCCGACAACAATTTCGGCTGCGGGTCGTCGCGCGAGCAGGCGGCGTCGTGCCTGAAGGGGTACGAGCTGACGATCGTGGCCAAGGGGTTCGCGCGCATCTTCCTGCAGAACTCGTGCAACCTCGGGCTGAGCACGGTGATCTGCCAGGGGATCGAGGCGTCCGAGGGGGACGAGCTCGAGGTTGGTGCGACGGAGGTCGTCAACAAGACGACCGGGAAGTCGTTCCCGATCACGCCGCTGCCGCCGGCGAGGCAGGCGATCATCGATGCCGGCGGCCTCATCGCCTACACGCGCAAGCGCGTGATGCAGAAGCACGGGATCGCGTAGGGCATCGCAAGACGGGGTCGGAGCCAACGGCATGCGCTCCGACCCGGGTTCACCAACAGGGCTCAAGGCTTAGGGCTCAGGGCCTGGTCCCCGCTGCGGCCGGGCCACAGTTCGACGGGCCTCCACTTCGCCAGATCGCCACTTCGCAAGATCGCAAGATTCTCCCCGTCTTCTCTCACTGCAATCGAAACGTCACCGTCACCGTCAGCACCACGGGTACCGGCCGGCCGTTGATCAACGTCGGCCGGTACTTCCACTGCCTTACGGCCGCCAGTGCCGCCTCGGCGAACAGCGGCGTCGACCTCAATACCCGGGTCTCCACCACGTCTCCAGTCACGCCGATCACCGCTTCGATGACGGCCTGGCCTTCGGTCTTTGCCAGGCGCGGCAGTTCGGGATAGACGGGGCTGGCGTCGCGGATCTTGACCGGCGGCGTGACGAGGGTGGACGCCGGCACCGGCGTGACCGGTCCTGGCGGCGGCGGCGTATCGCCCACCACCACTCCCGTTCCGCCCGGCACCCCCGAGCCTGAAACGACGCTGTCGGACGTCGGCACCGCGGCGTCTGGCGGCGTGTCCGTGACGATCAGGCGTTCCGGCGAAACTCCCTTCGGCTCCTCGGTCGGCACCGGCAACCCGACAGCGGCTCGAGTCGGCGCTGCGGGGCGCGATGCCGGTGTCGGGATCGGCGGCGGAGATGACGGGAGAACGACGGGGGTCCAGGAGACGTCGCCGGTCTGTACGAATGGCAACACGTCGGCGGCGAACAGCGGGATCACGATCGCCGCCGCCAGCACGAGCGCGTGGACGGCAATGGACAGCGGGAGCGCGGACAGACGGCCGGCGGACGCGGATGGGTGGTCCTGAAGGACCTGACGGAAGAG
The DNA here is from genome assembly GCA_963698725.1 of uncultured Acidobacteriota bacterium. Taxonomy (GTDB): domain Bacteria; phylum Acidobacteriota; class Vicinamibacteria; order Vicinamibacterales; family Fen-181; genus FEN-299. The sequence continues at coordinate 53,794 of CAVORY010000013.1, read as the reverse complement.
ATCGCGGGCCACGGCTCACCTCCTGGGTCGAGTGGGCCCCGGGCGATGCGCCGCGAGGCCCCGAACGTGGAGGAGAGCGCTCTCCGGTTCTTACTGTGTTGGACACCAGACGCGCGAAATCGGGGTCGGGTCGAATTATCGCGCTGACGATTCTGTAATACAGATCTGTCAGCGCGATAATTCGACCCGACCCCGACCGACTACTCCGCGATCCGCAGAATCGTCACGGTCTTCATCACGACAGGCGTCACCGGGCGATCACCAGGCCCGGTCCGGGTGCTGCCGATCTTCGTGATGACGTCCATCCCCTCGACGACCTCGCCGAAGATGGTGTGCTTGTTGTTCAGCCACTCGGTGGGCGCGAGCGTGATGAAGAACTGGCTGCCGTTCGTGTTCGGCCCGCGATTGGCCATCGCCAGCAGCCCCGCCCGGTCGAAGCGGAGCGTCGGGTCGAACTCGTCGGTGAACGTGTAGCCCGGCCCGCCGCGGCCGTCGCCCTGCGGGTCGCCCCCCTGGAGCATGAACCCGGCGATGATCCGGTGGAAGACCAGGCCGTCGTAGAACGGCTTCGCCTGACCCGGCTTGCCGGTGGCGGGGTCCTTCGTCCCCTCGGCCAGGCCCACGAAATTGGCGACCGTTTTCGGCGCCTGCTCTTCGAAGAGCCTGACGGTGAATTCGCCCTCGCTGGTGGCGATGCGCGCGTAGGTTCCAGGTGTCAAGAAACGCTCCTTGGTGACGAGTTGTCCGGCTTTGGGCTCACGGCTTGCGGCTTGCGCCGCGGCGGATTGCGGAGCGGCTGCCGCACACAGGACCGCGAGCAGCGCCAGGCGGATGGCCGAAGATCGCATGGACATTCGAGTATATCGCGACCGGCGGCGCTTCGACTCGCGCCAGAAACGGGCACACGCTCAGGGTCGTCCCGAGCGAGGTCGAGGGACGGCCGAGCTATAATGCGGCGACCCTCACGTCTCCCCTTCTCCTGACCGGAGGCCGAACATGCGCGGCCGCGTCCTGGGGCACTATCGGTTGTTGGATCTGGTCGGTGCTGGCGGCATGGGGGAGGTCTACCGCGCCCGCGACGAACGTCTCGACCGTGACGTCGCCGTGAAGGTCCTGCCCGAGACGGTCGCGACCAGCCCCGAGCGGTTGGCGCGCTTCGAACGCGAAGCCAAGGCGCTGGCGCGGATCGAGCACCCGAACATCCTCAGTATCCACGATTTCGGATCGGAGGCTGCCAGGCCGGGCTCGACCGGGTCCGTGACCGCCTACGCCGTCACCGAACTGCTGACCGGCGAGACGCTGCGCGCGCGGCTGTCGCGCGAACGTCTCTCGTGGCGCCGCGCGATCGAGATCGGAGCGGCCGTGGCTGACGGCCTTGGAGCCGCGCACGCGCAGGGGATCGTGCACCGCGACCTGAAGCCCGAGAACCTGTTCCTGACCGCGGATGGGCGCGTCAAGATCCTCGACTTCGGCCTCGCCGCGAGCGGCATCGTCGCTGACAGCGCGGCGGAGACTGGACCGTCGCCCGGGAATCTCACGGCGCCCGGCGACGTCCTCGGCACCGTGGGCTACATGGCACCCGAGCAGGTACAGGGACAGGCCGTCGACGCGCGGGCGGACATCTTCGCGCTGGGGTGCGTGCTCTACGAGATGGTCACCGGACGTCGGGCGTTCGCCGCCGCGACGGTGACCGAAACGCTGACGGCCATTCTCACCGCGCCTGTTGCGGAACTGTCGGCCAGCGGAACGGACGCGCCGCCGGAGCTGGGGCGGACCGTCGCGCGCTGCCTGGAAAAGCAGCCTGGACAGCGGTTCCAGTCGGCGAGCGACCTGGCGTTCGCCCTGCGGGCGTCGACGACAGCGCCGGTGCCGGTGACGGCCGTCGAGCCAGCCGTGGCATCGTCGGCAGCGCCCGCTGCGCCGCCGGCGCGCACGCGCCGTCACAAGCGGCTGCTGGCCGGCGGGGCGGCGCTGGCCGTCGTCGCCCTGGCGACAATCGCCGTCATCTGGCTCTGGCCTCGAACGACCAGCAAGCCGGTGGCAACCACGAGCGGCCTGGACCCCGACAAGGTCGTAGTCGCGGTGTTCGTGAACCAGACCGGCGACGCGACGCTCGACGCGCTGGGCATGCAAATCAGCGACTGGGTGACGCAGAACCTGACGCGCATCACGCCAAAGGTCGCCATCAACCCCGAAGTGCCGGCGATGGGCGGGCCGAGTCTGCCTCGGTCGGTGCTCGCGAGCGAAGCCAACCCCATTCGCGCACTCGCCGGACGCACCGGCGCGGGACTGGTCGTCACCGGTGCGTACTACCTCGAGGGCGACCGTCTGCGAATCCAGAGCCAGGTGGTCGATGCGCAGACCGGCAACATCGCCATCACGATCCCCCCAAGCGTCGGTCCGCGCTCCACGCCCAGCGACGTGACGGGCGAGTTGACCACGCGCGTCATGGGCGCGTTCGCCTCCCGTTCGACCAAGCTCTTCTCTGGATACCGCTCGAGCGTGCCGCACCGGGCGCCTTCCTACGAAGCCTACCTGGAGCTCACACGAGCCATCGCCACCTTTGGCGCCAGCTATCCCGATGCCGAACGCCACCTTCGGCGCAGCCTGCTGCTGGACCCGGGCTTCATGACGCCGCGGCATTGGTTGTGGGCGCTGTTCCACAACAACGGTCGGTTCGCCGAGGCAGACGACGTCCTCCGCTCGTGCGAGGAACCGACGGCCTACAGCCAGGCGACTCCCATCGACCAGGCGGTGATCCGCCTGGCGCGTGCAAGACTCGACGGGAACCTCCGCGGTGCTGTGGCCGCCGCGTCGGACGGCGCGCGCCTCGGACCTTCGCCGGCGAGCTTCTACATGCTGGGCCTCAGGAAACGGGACTTCCACCACCCTCGCGCAGCCATCGAGGCGCTGTCGCGGATCCGTGTTGAGGACATGCCCTACGAGATGGGGCCGGGGGCCTGGTGGTACCTGGACACGCGCGCCTCGGTTCATCACGAACTGGGCGAGTACGACAAGGAACTCGAAGTGGCGCGGCTCGGCCAACAGCACTACCGCGGCGTCGCGGCGTTCTTCGCCGCCGAGATTCGCGCCAGCGTGGCTTCAGGGCGCGTTGCGGAAGTCGACGCAATAGTCACGCGCGCCGAGCAGGCCGCGGGGAACTCAAATGACACGGGCAGTCTGCTTTCTCAAGGCGCCAGGGAACTGCGCGCGCACGGGCACGCCGACGCGGGGCGGGCGATGGCGTTACGAGCGGTCGGGTACTACAAGCAGCGGCTCGACACAAAGCCCACGGCAGCGCTCCGCGACTCGTACGCGAGCGCACTCGTGATGTCGGGGGATTGCCGTCAGGGCCTGCCGATTCGCCGCGATCTGGCGCGGCAGCCGCCGGCCAACCTCTCGTATCAGGGCTCGTACGCGATCGCGCTCGTGTCGTGCGGTGGCTCGCGTGAGGAAGCGCAGAGCATCGCCGACGCCCTCGCGAAGGTCGAGCGGCCTTACCTGCGCGGGGCGAACCTCTACCAGCGCGCACGGATTCTGGCCGCGCTCGGCGACGGCGAGGGCGCGGTCCGCGAGCTGCAGGCGGCCTTCGCGAAAGGGAACGCCTGGAACGGCACCGCGATGCACGTCGACGCCTGCTGGGACCCGATCCGCACTCACCCGGCGTTCGTTGAGTGGGTCAAACCGAAGGGGTAGGAGGCCGGAGGCCTCTGATAGAATGATCAATTGTCGTTCTCCAGATTCCCGGACCCATTGAGGAGGTCATGACGATGAAGAAGTTCCGCGCCCTGTTCGTGCTCGCCGCCATCGCGGCGCTGTCGGTGTCGGTAGCCGTCGCGCAGCCCGCCGCCAAGGCGAACCTGAAGAACCCCGCTGCCATGAAGGAGCAGGCCCCGGCCGTCTTCAAGGCGAGTTTCGAGACCACCAAAGGCACGTTCGTGATCGAAGTGCACCGCGACTGGGCGCCGGTCGGAGCCGACCGGTTCTACAACCTGGTGAAGAACGGCTTCTACGACGACTGCCAGTTCTTCCGCGTCGTGCCCAACTTCATGGTGCAGTTCGGCATCAACGGCGACCCGGCCGTTTCGGCGGCGTGGATGAGCGCGCGGATTCAGGACGACCCGGCGAAGGAGGGCAACAAGCGCGGCAACGTCACTTTCGCCAAGGGCGGGCCGAACAGCCGGACGACGCAGGTGTTCATCAACTTCGCCGACAACGCGTTCCTCGACAAGGACTTCCCCTCGTTTGGCAAGATCGTCAGCGGGATGGACGTCGTGGACAAGCTCAACGCCAAGTACGGCGAGAAGACGACCAGCGACCAGGGGAACATCTACCAGAAGGGTAACGCCTACCTCACGGCGACCTATCCGGGCCTGGACTCGATCAAGAAGGCGACGATCGTTCAGTAACAGCCGTCAGCTGGTAGCTGGCAGCCGTCAGCGGATCGTACGTGATCCGCTGCCCGCTGCCAGCTGTCAGCTGCCCGCTGCCCGCTGCCGACTGTCAGGTACCCGCTGTCCGTGATCCGCTGCCAGCTTTCAGCTGCCCGCTGCCAGCTGAGGGTTCATCTCCTTCCACTTCGTCCCCCGCTCGTACGCCAGCGCCACGCGCAGCAGCGTCGCTTCGTCGTAGAGCCGGCCGGTGATCATGATCGCCGCCGGCATCTTGTCCACGAACCCCGCCTTCGTGCAGAGCGCCGGGTGGCCGGTCAGGTTGGTCGCCGAGAGGCTGGCGCCGCCCGTCGCCGACAGGAACACGTGCACCTTCGACATCAGCTCGTCGTACTTCCGCATCAGCAGCGTGCGCGCCCGCTGCGCGCGGATGAACTCGACGGCCGGCACGAAGCGGTGCGTGCGGAACTGGTTCGGCCAGTCGCCCTGCCCCTGCGCCGTCAGCTGGTCGATGCCGCGCGAGCGCGTCAGATCGTCGAAGGCCGCGGCGGCTTCGGCGAAGAGGATGAAGTTGATCGCCTGCACCGGGAACTCGGGCAGTTCGACCGGGATCAACGCCGCGCCGGCCTTGCGGAACACCTCGAGCGCGTCCTTCATGATCGCCGCCCGCGCCTCGAACTGCTTCTTCTGCTCGTCGGTCATGTTCGCGCGCGGCGTCGGCTCGAAGTCGGCTTTGATGTAGCCGACCTGAAGCCGGCCGAGCGGGACGTCCGGGTTCCACGCGAACGGCGCGTCCACCACCGTGTCGTCCTTCCCGTCCGGCCCGTAGATCGCGTTGAACGCCAGCGCGCAGTCCTCCACCGTCCGGCAGATCGGCCCGACCTTGTCCATCGTCCACGAGAGCGCCATCGCGCCGAAGCGGCTGATCCGGCCGTAGGTCGGGCGCAGCCCCGTGACGCCGCACGCGGTCGACGGCGAGATGATCGAGCCGCGCGTCTCGGTGCCGATCGAGAACCCCACGAGTCCGGCCGCCGTCGCGGCCGCCGGGCCGGCCGACGAGCCGCTCGAACTCCGCTCGACGTTCCACGGGTTGCGCGTGCTGCCGCCGAACCACACGCCGCCCTGCGCGAGCGACCCCATCGACAGCTTCGCCACCAGAACCGCGCCCGCCTCGCGCAGCCGATCGACGACGGTGGCGTCGAGGTCGATGACCTGGTTCTCGTACGGTTTGGCGCCCCACGTGGTGCGGATGCCCTTGGTGGCGAACAGGTCCTTCGCGCCCCACGGGATGCCGTGAAGCTGCCCGCGGTAGCGGCCCGTTGCGATCTCCTTGTCTGCCTGCGCCGCCTGCGCGAGGGCCAGCTCCTCGGTGAGCGTCACCACGCACTTGAGCGTCTCGCCGTGCTTCTTCAGGCGCGCGAGGTACATCCTGGTGAGGTCGGTTGACGAGACCTTCCGGCCGCGAATCAGCGGCGCGAGTGCGGTCACCGGCAGAAACGCCAGCTCCTCGAGGTTTGACGTGACCCGGACGACGGGCGCGGAGACCTTCAGGGTCTTGGCGCGCGGGCCGGCGGCGGGCGGGCGCCTGCCGGGGAGATACGGCCGGAACGTGATGGCCGGCTCGGTGTCGAGCGGGATGTCGAGCTTGCGCAGCGCGTCGTAGCTGTCGAGGTTGCGGCTGACGCCGCGGAGCATCATCTCTTCCTCGGCGTCCTTGAAGTCGAGGCCGATCACCTTCTCGGCCCCCTTCAGCGCGTCCACGCCGAAGCGAGCGGCCGCGTCGGCCTGCTGTCCGGCGGCCCCGGGAGCCGCTCCTGCGGGCCGTGCGGGGGCCTGCCCCGCGAGCGCCGGCGCCGCGACGCCGGCAGCGACAGCCGCCGGAACGGTGCCGAGAAACGCCCGGCGCCCGATGCGCCGCGCGCGGGAAGAAGACTGGCGTTCGCGCATCTCTCACTCTCCTGAACGTGATGCCATTTCAGTCAACCCTCGCCGAAGGCGCTAGAATACTACCCCATGCGCCGCACTGATCCAGTCGTCGCGCTCGAACACGGCACCAACGCCGATCCGTTCGCCCTGCTCGGGCCTCACCAGGCTCGCGTGGGCGGCCAGCCGGCGCTCACCGTGCGGTTCTTCCACCCGTGGGCCGAGAGCGTCGAGCTGCTGGCGGCGGTTCCGGGCGCTCCGGTGCGCTTCGCGCGGCGCCAGGGGACCGACCTGTTCGAGGCCGTGATCCCCGGATGGACCGGCGACCACCACGCCTTCGCCTACCGCCTGCGCGTGACGTGGAAGGACGGCCACGTCGGCGACATCGACGATCCCTACCGGTTCGGCCGCATTCTGAGCGACTTCGACCTGCACCTGATGAGCGAAGGCACCCAGCTGCGCGCCTACGAGAAACTGGGCGCCCACGCCATCGAGCTGGGACCGATCGCCGGCGTGCACTTCGCCGTCTGGGCACCCAATGCCGATCGCGTGAGCGTCGTCGGCGACTTCAACGGGTGGGATGGCCGCATTCACCCGATGCGCTGCCTGACGCCGCACGGGGTGTGGGAGATCTTCATCCCGGGCATCGGGCGCGGCGAGAAGTACAAGTTCGAGTTGCGATCGAAGGCGGGTGTCGTCTTCACGAAGGCGGATCCCTACGCGCTGCGCTTCGAGCTGCCGCCGCGGTCCGCGTCGATCGTCTGGGGCGTCGGGGACTACGAGTGGGGCGACGGGGAATGGATGGCTGAGCGCCCCGGGCAGAACGGCTGGATCGATCGCCCGATGTCCGTGTACGAGGTGCACCTAGGGTCGTGGGCGCGCGGCGCGGACGGGGAGCGGTTCCTGTCGTACCGCGAGCTGGCGGACCGCCTGGTGCCGTACGTGCGCGAGATGGGGTTCACGCACATCGAGCTGCTGCCGGTGATGGAGCACCCGTTCGGCGGGTCGTGGGGCTACCAGGTGGTCGGCTTCTTCGCGCCGACCAGCCGCCTGGGCGAGCCGGACGATTTCCGCGCGTTCGTGGACGCGTGCCACCGGGCGGGCGTCGGGGTACTGCTCGACTGGGTGCCGGGCCACTTCCCGAAGGACTCGCACGGCCTGGCGCGATTCGACGGCACCGCGCTCTACGAGCACGAGGACCCGCGCAAGGGCGAGCAGCTGGACTGGGGCACGCTGGTCTTCAACTACGGGCGCAACGAGGTCCGCAGCTTCCTGCTGAGCAACGCCCTCTTCTGGCTGGAGCAGTACCACATCGACGGCCTGCGCGTGGACGCGGTCGCGTCGATGCTGTACCTCGACTACTCGCGCGAGCCGGGACAATGGGTGGCGAACCAGTACGGCGGGCGCGAGAATCTGGAGGCGATCGATTTCCTGCGCTCGCTCAATACGCTGACGCACGCCGAGCAGCCGGGCTCGATCACCGTCGCCGAGGAGTCGACGTCGTGGCCGGGCGTGAGCCGGCCGGTTCACCTTGGGGGGCTCGGGTTCACCTTCAAGTGGAACATGGGCTGGATGCACGACATGCTGGCCTACATGAAGCACGACCCGGTCCACCGGCCGTGGGCGCACAACCACATCACCTTCTCGATGCTCTACGCCTATCACGAGAACTTCGTGCTGCCGTTCTCGCACGACGAAGTCGTGCACCTGAAGGGCTCGATGATCGGGAAGATGTCGGGCGACAGTTGGCAGAAGGCGGCGAACCTGCGCGCGCTCTACGGGTTCATGTTCGGGCACCCGGGCAAGAAGCTGATGTTCATGGGCAGCGAGTTCGGCCAGTGGCCCGAGTGGAACCACGACCGCGGCCTCGAGTGGGCGTATATCGACTACCAGCCGCATCGGGGCATCCGCCGGCTCGTGAGGGACCTCAACCACCTGTACCGCGCCGAGCCGGCCCTCTCGGATCTCGACTTCGACCCGGCCGGGTTCCAGTGGATCGACTGCAACGACCATCTGCACAGCGTCGTGTCGTTCATGCGGCGCGCGCGCGACGGGCGCGACTTCGTGGTCGTCGTGCTCAACTTCACCCCTGTCGTGCGGGACGGCTACGTCGTGGGCGTTCCCGAGGCGGGTGTGTACCGCGAGTTGATCAACACCGACAGCGAGATCTACGGCGGGTCGAACCAGGGGAACGCCGGCGCGATCGCGTCGCAGCCGGTCGCGGCGCACGGCCATGCGCAGCGGCTTCAGCTGACGCTGCCGCCGCTCGCGTGCCTGATTCTGAAGAGGAACGGCTAGCGCCTGGCGTGACTAGAGCCCGGCCTTCAACAGGGCACGCCGCAGGTGGCTGACCTTGTCGCGGACCAAGACCGGCAGTTTCGATCGGAGAAACCTGGCGCCGCGGGACCACTCCGCCGGTTCGTCGAGAACCAGGCAGCATTCGATGAACAGAGCGCCGGCCGGCTCTGCCAGCCGCGTCACCTTTGCGTATCCTCCGAGGCCCGAGTATGGGTGCCGCTTCACGGGTCGCGTGGTGGCCTGGTCGTCACCAGCGATGGACCTCCAGTGATTGGACAACTCCCCCCCGGACGCCCCTCGGGCATCGAGCATGAAGGCATGGGCCAGGGATTCCGCCGTTTCGGTGGGACAGAACCGCGCAATGCCGCACAACTGAACGCGGTCGAAGACCGGAACGGAGAACCAGTAGCTCGACTCGGGGCCGACCATCTTGGGCGCTCCGACCGCCCCGAGCATCCGCAGTTCGTCGGTCGTCAGCGGGCGGATTTCGCTCCCGGGGCGGTTCTTGCCCGCTCGAGCCAGGTTGACGAAGTCCTTGAGGAGGTCTCCGTCCTTGATGACCTTCATCGACCCGTGAGCGACGAAGTAGACGGTAATGAGCCACCCCGTTCTGTCTCCTCCCGAGCCGGCCTGGGGCCGCATGTCGATCACGAACGGCGCAGTCACTGACTTCTGCAGGAAGGCCTCACGCGGATAGCGGGCGGCGACCTCGCGCAACACGCGATCCTGATCCGCCGCCTTTATGCCATCCGTCATCCTGGGCGGCGGCAGGACCACCCGCAGCCCCGAATCCAGCCGCACGCCTTCCGTTGTCAGCTGCACGAGGATCGGGTTCTCTGCCCACGCGGGCAGGCCGAGGAGCACCCCCAGGCACGCAACGAGACCCACGACGCACCGTCCGTTGATCCCTTCGAGGTTTGCTCGCGGAGTCTTCATGTTCCTGTCCACTCGTCCGACAGAGTGCGGCTGCTGCGCCGCCGTCTACCGTCTGTGCCGGGAAAGGCACGCGCCCCGAGTATCGCCTACACGCGGCTTCTGGGCAAGGCGCCTGGTTGTCGCCTGGTGGACGGTTGGTCGTCGGCTGATGGTCGCGCGCCGCTCGACGCGTCGGGCGGCGCGATGTCGAGCGTGGCGGCTGACACCGGCGAGCGGGAGGCACGTCTCAGGTACCGGCGCAGGTCGTGACCGATCGCCTGCAGCAGCAGCGTGCGCGTTCCGCCTTTGAAGAAGAAGTGTCGGCCGGGAAGCAGGCGGAGAACGAAGTCGCCACGAGTATGGACGGACCAGGCTTCGAGGTCCGCGAGCGGCACGTGATCGTCGCGATCCCCGCCGAACACGGACACGCCCGCGTCGAACGGCTCCGCGGGCGCGTGCCGGTACGACTCGAAGATCGTGAAGTCGGCCCGGAGCGCGGGCAGCAAGAGCGTCATCAACTCGCCGCTGGAGGCGACTTCCGGGGGGATGCCCTGGTACTGCCTGTCAACCATCTCGGCGAACTCCGCGTCGGGCAGCCGATGCAGAGTCGGCTCAGGGTTGGGCAGTTGCGGGGCCCGGAACCCGGAGACGAAGAGGCGACACAGGCCGGGGACGCGGCGTCGACGCAGTTCGCGTGCCAGCTCGAAGCTGATGAGCGCCCCCATGCTGTGGCCGAACAGCGCGAAGGGCCGGTCCAGGGCATCGTGCAGGGCGTCGGCCAGGTCGGCTACGAGGCTCTCCAGCGAGGAGTACGGGCGTTCCCTCAGCCGCCGTTCTCTCCCCGGGAGCTCGACGGGACACACTTGCACGTCGGCGGGCAGTTCGTCGGACCACGTGTAGTATCCGGCGCTCCCGCCCCCGGCGTACGGAAAGCAGAACAACCGGAGGCGAGCGTCCCGGCTCAAGGCGGCAGGGAGAAACGGGTTGTCCACGGCAGGTCAAATGTTCTTCTCGGGCTTCTGAGCTCAACGCGCCGAGACATCCCGGCCGCTGGACCTCAGCCTACCCCACTGCACCAGACGTCATCCGCGGGACGCTTGCGCTATTCGTACCGCAGCGATTCGCTGGGCTGCATCAAAGTGGCTCGAATCGCCGGCCATATCGCGCCGGTCACACCTGCCGCGAACGTCAGCAGGATTCCCTCTGCCACGATCGAGGGGGCCACGCTTCGAGGCACGATATTGCTCGCGGCTTCGAACGAGCTGACGAACAACGTCAGCGCCCAGGACATCAGCACGCCCAACGCCGTGCCCGCAGCACAGAGAAGCAGTGCCTCGATCAGAATCATCGCGGCGACGCGCGCTCGCCCCCATCCGAGAACCATCAGAGCGCCGATCTCCTGCGTCCGCTCGAAGATGGAGATGATCATCGTGTTGAGCATGCCGATCGCGCCGATCACGAGCGCGATCACCGACATCGACCAGCCCATCGCTCCGAGGATGCGAAACTCCAGGCCCGCGGCGACATGAGCGGTCATCGGCATGGCACTGATTCGCAACGGACGTCCCCGTTCATCGCGCAGGGCTTCCAGTTCTCGGCAAATCGCCTGCACGGCCTGCGCGTCGTGCCGCAAGGCGGGGTCGACACGGAGGTGGAATAGCGTGACTTCGCCCTCGCGCCCCATCAGAGGTTGCAGCTCCGCGAGCGACACGATCGCCGTCCCGTTCTCCAGGAGATTCGTCCCCTCGAACACCCCCACGACGGTGAAATCGGCGTCTTCAATCCGCAACACGTCCCCGACCTTCTTCTGCAGGCCGTTCGCCAGGATCATTCCCAGCATGACCGCGTGATGGTCCGCCGGCGTGAGCGCCCGGCCGCTCAGGAGTCGCATGTTCCCGAACATCAGGCCTCCCGGCACCCAGCCCTGGACGACGACGCCAATCAAACCCGTGTCCTCGAACGACACGAGGTCCATCAGCGACGGCTCCACCACCGTGACTCCGCGCACCTGCTTGAGCAGGAGGCCGCTGCTTTCCGGCAGCCTGCCAATCAACCGCTGCGGGGCGCTCTCCGGGCAGACGACGACGTCGATGCTGCGGCTCTCGTACATCTCAACGTTGGCCCGCGGAACCGCCTCAGTGATGTTCACGATCGTGATGAACGCGCAGCACGCGACGGCAACCCCGACGACTGTCAGCGTAGACCGGGTCTTGCGATGGCGCAGATTCAACCAGGCGATCGTCGTGAACCACATCGCATCCTCGATTCTGCAGGAGGTTGCGTATCAAGAGGCCGTTTCCGGTTTGAGCCGATGGTCGGATTCGATTTTGCCGTCGCGGAGCCGGATCAGTCGCGTTGCCCGCTGGGCGCACGCGTCGCTGTGGCTCACGAGGACGATCGTGAGCGAGCGGCTGCGCTGCAGGCTGTCGAACAAGTCGAGGATCTGCTCCGAGGAGTTGGAGTCGAGGTTTCCCGTTGGCTCGTCTACCAGCAGCAGCGACGCGTCATTGGCCAAAGACCGCGCGATGGCCACGCGCTGCCTCTCGCCCAACGACAGCTCCTTGGGAAGGTGGTACATCCGGTGCTGCAACCCCACGCCTGCCAGCAATTCACCGGCTTTGGCTTCCCGCTGACGTGAGGTCAGCGAGCTGCTGAACATCGGAATCTGGACATTCCGCGATGCATTGAGCGTGGGGAGCAAATGAAACGTCTGAAAGACGAACCCCAGCTCCTTGGCCCGAAAACCACTCAGCGATTTCAACCCGGACATCGGCCGCCCGCGGAAGAAGACTTCCCCGTCGGTCGGGCGATCGATCCCGCCGAGAATGTGCAACAGCGTAGACTTGCCGCTGCCGCTTGGTCCCATGATGACGAGGTACTCGCGCTCGCGAATATCCAGGTCTACACGCGACAACGCTTGGACATGGCCGTCGTGATACTGCTTGCTGATATTCCTTGCGAGCAGGAGAGGCTGTTCCGGCATCAGATGCCCCTTCGCTTTCCTCGACGACACTTCAAACACGCTATTCGCATCAGTCAGGTGCGCCGGGGAGGGGTCTCACGATGCCGGACATGTCCGCGCCGGGCCTTCGCAGTGTCCAACGACTCGGATGACCTGTCAAGCTGGCCCCTCGGTGGCTGGCGCGGGCTGGATTGACGCGCAGGGGTATGGACTGATCGATTTGGAGCACGCCGTGGCTCGCATTACCCTGATCAATCCGCCTACGCCGAACGTACCGGCGGCATATCTTTCGGCCATATTCTGTATCGCACCCGCCCCACGTATTCCCGGTATCCAGAGAGTTCTTTCTGAAGCATCCCCCCAGGCTCTCAGGAGCCATTTCCCGTGCCGAGCCCATCGACTCTTCGACGGGTCAGTGCCACCGCTGCCGGGTCACGAGGCCGAAGCGGGATGCGCGGACCCTCCTGCCGGTCGCCCCGCTGTTGCCTCCACCCTTGTCCCAGGCGGTTCGATCAGGCCGCTGCGCACGGCATGCGAGAGATAACGAGCGATGAGCGCCGCGTCGACGGGCGGGCAGATGACGCCTCCCGCCGCAAGCGCGCCCTCCGCGTTGGCGCAATCGAAACGCCTCAGCGATCCGGCGACCTCGTCCTCGCCAGCGTCCAGCTCCGGCAGGAACGGTGACAGCGCCGTCATGGGATGCGGCATCGTTGTCGGGACAGCAATCAGCGCGCTGCGCCACTTGGGGAACGGGACCCGCCGGAGCGCATAACCGAACTCGCCGATCCAGTCGAGCAGCGTCGTCCAGTTGGTAGGCTGGCCGAGCAGGTGACAGACCTGGCCGGCAGCGTCCGGGCGCCGGGACAGATGGACGATGGCGCGGCTGACGAAGTCCACGGGCGTGACGTGTACCTCCAGGCGGCTGTCGGGTGCGAGCCCAACGTGGACACAGCTCAGCATGATCCGCGTCAACAGGTCGTTGCGGTGGATCTCCCCGGTGCCGCTCTCGCCGGCGATGATCCCCGGCCGGTAGATCGCGACCGGCAGGCCCCGATTGGCGGCGGCGCGAACGAGGCATTCGGCGACCCACTTGGTCTGGAAGTAGCCGAGGTCCAGGGCTTCGATGCCCTCGGGGATGTCCGTCTCGCGCGCCGTCTTCAGGCGCACGTGATCCGTCAGCGAGAAGACCGCCAGGGTGGACACGTGATGTACCTTCTTCGGCGTGCCGTGGCATGCCAGCCGGAGGACCTCCCGGGTGCCCAGTACGTTGTCCGGCCTCAGCATCTGGTAGGGATAGACGAACTCGACCCGCGCGCCGCAGTGGTAGACGGTATCCACGGTGCCTGCGAGCTCGTCGAACTTCTCGGCCCCGAGTCCCAGGAGCGGTTGTCCCAGGTCACCGGGTACACCGATGATGCGTGGACGCCAGGTTTCGTCCCAGAGCCCGCGGGCCCGAAGGCACTGCTCGAGGCGCGCGGCGGCCTCGGCCTCGTTTGCGGCCCGCCGGACGAGGCAGTGGACTCGCGCGTCGGTCGCCTCGAGCAGATCGTGCAGGAGCCGGGAACCGAGGAAGCCGGTCGCGCCGGTGAGGAGGATGTTCGCCGGGTCCCTGTCCCCGATGTACTGGCCGGCAGGCCGGATGGTCTCGTCGAGGACGGCATCGGCCTTCAGCTCCGCAGGTTCGGGTCCTGAGGGGTTCACCTGCGCGCTGATCCTGACCGCGATCTCCAGTTCCCGGGCGGCCTGCGCGTCCCGCTCCTCGTCGGCGGCCGGCGGCTGCTTGCCTCCAAGAATCTGCGACACTTTTTCCGACAGAAGGACGTCCAGCTCCGTTTCGCTGTCGACCCGGTCCAGCCGGCCGGAAGGCCGCCCCTGTGGCTCGGCCTTCTCGATCCCAGGTCGGTCGACAGGGGATGTCTGCTGGTCACTCTGCAACACCTTCAGCAGGTGGTCGGCCAGCTTGGCCGTCGTGGGATAGTCGAATGCCAGCGTTGAGGAGAGCGTCACCTGTGGGCCCAGCTGGCTCTGGAGGCGGTTGCGCAGCTCGACCGCCATCAACGAGTCCATCCCGAGCTCGGCAAATCCGGTCTGGACATCGGGCGGCGACGGCAGGCGTAGCACGCGTGCGACCTCGTCCTGCACGAAGCGGGTCAACGCGGGGAGGCGTTCCTCGGCCGGCAACTGCCGCAGGCGGCTCCACGAATCGCCGCCCGTGCCGGCGCGGGCCGACGTCGGTTGCCGGCTGGCGCGGAAGGTCTCGAGAAAACGGCCGGCGCCCTCGCCGGCCCGCTGCCGTGCGAAGACCTCCCAATCCACAGGGATGACTCCCAACTGCGCGCAATCCTCGCCCAGCGCGCGCTCCAGGGCGGCGACGCCCTGCTGGGGGCTGATCCACCCGAAGCCGGCCTGCGACAGGTGCCCGGCCAGGTCGCGCCGGGCCGCCGCACCCACGTCCGACCAGGCGCCCCAATCGAGGCTCGTCGCCGGCAGCCCCGCCGCGCGGCGGTGATGGGCCAAGGTGTTCAGGAACGTGTTGGCCGCCGCGTGGTTGGCCTGGCCGGGATTGCCGAACAAGACCACGGCGCTGGAAAACAGCACGAACAGGTCGAGGTCGCGGTCGGCCGTGAGGGTGTGCAGATGCCAGGCACCGAGGGTCTTGGGGGCCAGCACTTCGGCGAACCGCGTCCAGTCCTGATTGACCAGCGCCCCGTCGCGGAGCACGCCGGCCGCGTGGATCACGCCGCGAAGCGGAGCCGGCGAGGCGTCGATCTGGCGCAGGATCCGCTGCGCCTCGGCGGCCTGGGAGATGTCTCCCAGGCAGACGAGCACTTCCGCTCCCGTCTGACGCAGCGCGGCCAGTTTCAGTTCGATATCCGCCGACGGCGGGCGGCGTGCGTTGAGCACCAGATGCCGCGCGCCGTGCTGGACCATCCAGCGGGCTACTTCCAACCCGAGGCCCCCAAGTCCGCCCGTGATCAAATAGGTCCCTCCTGCGTGGAAGCGGCCTTCGACCAGCGGCGGCATGCGCAACACGATCTTGCCGATGTGCCGCGCCTGTTGCATCCAGCGGAAGGCGGCCTGAGCTTCGCAGAGCGGCCAGACCCGGGCGGGAAGCGTCTTCAGTCGGCCGCTGGCAAAACGCTCCATCACATGGCTCAGCACGCGCCCGGCGTGCTCCAGCGCGGAGCTGGTCTCCAGGGCCAGGACGTGATACTCGACGTCGGGGCGGTGGGCGTGCATCCGCGGGCCCGGCCAGACATCGCGCTTGCCCAGTTCCACGAACCGGCCCCCTTGGGCCAGCGTACGCAGCGTGGCGGCGACAAACCCTTCGCCGGTGAGGCTGTTGACTACAGCGTCGACCCCCTGGCCGCCGGTGGCGTCGAGGACCCCGTCGGCAAACCCGGTGGCGCGCGAGTCGAACACGTGCGCCACCCCCAGCGATCGCAGATAGGCCTGCTTGGGGCGGCTGGCGGTGCCGAAGACTTCGGCCCCCAGCGCCTGCGCGAGCTGCACGGCCGCCAGTCCCACGCCGCCGCTGGCGGCATGGATGAGGACCCGCTCCCCGCGGCTGCAGCCGCAAGCGCTCGAGGGCCAGCGCGGCGGTGACGAAGGCGACGGGGATGGTGGCCCCTTGCACGAAGCTGAACCCCGGCGGCAACGGGGCCAGCAGGTCCGCCGGCACGTTGAGGCGCGTGGCGAACGTGCCCGACGCCAACCCCACCACGCGATCGCCGACGGCAAACTGCGTGACACCCTCACCAACGGCCAACACTTCGCCGGCCAGTTCGCTGCCCAGGGCGCCGATCTGGACCGGCACCATCCCCAGAGCGTCCAGCACGTCGCGGAAATTGAGGCCCGCCGCGTGCACCCGCACCTGTACCTGGCCGGGGCCTGGCGGCGCGATCTCGAGCGTCTCGAAGTGCAGTCCGGCCAGCGTGCGGTCGCCGCCGGGCACCAGGCGATGCGTGCCGCCATCCGGCCAGTGCAGCCGGTCCGCGGCGGCGGAGCTGCGCAGCAGACGCGGCACCCAGCGGCCCGACGGCCGCAGCGCGATCTGGTCCTCCTCGTCGGGCTCCAGGAGCTCGTCGGCCAGGCGGTCCACGCAGGCGTCCGGGGCGGCGGGGTCGAGGTCCACCCGCCGGCACGCCAGCTCCGGGTGTTCCAGGGCCAGCACCTTGCCCATCCCCCACAGGGGCGACTGCGCCAGCGACCCGCAGTCCTCCTCCGCCAGCGCCTGTCCCCCGCAGGTGACCAGCCATACGCCTGCCCGCGGCAACGGCGTGTGGCGCACCAACGCTTGTACGAGCGACAACACGCTGCCGCAACTGACTTCCACGTCCGCCGACAGCGTCTCCCCGGTGGTGGACGCGGTGGTGGCGGCATCCACGCTCCAAAGATGCACCACGCCGCGCAGCGGTGGCGCGCCGGCCAGGTGATCCTGCATGAGCCGTTCCCAGCTGCGCGCGTCATCATGCGCCGAGATGCGGCAGCACCCGTCGCTGAAGCGGCCCGCGTCCTCGCCCCGTTGGACCAGCAGGCAGTGCTGTTGCTGTTGGCGCAGGCGCGCCGCCAGGCGTTCGCCCACGCCTTGCTGGTCGGTGAGGATCATCCAGCTTCCGGCCTCTGGGGACGGGCGGCATTGCGCTTCAATCTCCGCCGGGCCGCGTGCCAACAGCACCGCCTCGGCATCCACTGCGGGCGGCGCGATCACCGTGGGTTCGGCAAACGCGTGCGACTCCAGGAGCCGCCGCCACTGCACCTCGTTCAACAGCGGATAGTCGCTGCGCACCGCGTCGGCGAAGCGCCACCACCCCTCCAGCAGGCCGAACGTCAGGTCGACCCACGCCAGGGGCCGCAGTCCCTCCAGCAGCAGCAGCCAGCCACCGGGGGCCAGCAACTGGCGGACGTGGCCAAGCGTCTGCTCCAGATCGCGCGTGGCGTGCAGCACGTTGGCGGCCAGCACCAGGTCGAACCGGTGCGGCGTCAATCCTTGCTCGCTGGGATCGCGTTCGATGTCCAGCGTCTGGTAGCGCACGAACGGATACTCGGCAAACCGGGACTCCGCAGCGGCGAAGAAGCCGGCCGAGAGGTCCGTGTACACGTACTCGCTCCGCCCGGGCGGGAGGACGGGAAGCACGAAGGCGGTGGTGCCGCCGGTGCCCGCGCCGATCTCCAACACGCGCAGGCGGCGATCGGCCGGCAGCGCGGCAGCGGCGCGTTGCACCAACTGGGCGATCAACCCGTTGAACAGCCGCGCCCCAGGAGCATCGTGGTACAGCTGTTCGGCGCCGACCCCATCCTGCGGAAACAGCAAGCCCAGGGGGTCCGTGCGTCCGGTGAGCACCTCGGCCAGCCTGGCGCCGCAACGACCCAGCAACGTCAACTCGACGCGGCCCTGCGGATGCTCCTGTTCCAACTGCGCACGCAGCGCTTCGGGGTCCGTGGGCCCGGCCGCGCGCGCCACCTGCCACTGTGCTCCGTCGGCGCGCAGCCACCCGTCCTCCGAGAGAACGCGCAGCAAGCGGGCCAGTAGCCGCCGATGTCTTGGCAAGATCCCCAGGCGCTCGACCAACTCGTCCACATCGAGCGTCCGGCCCACTTCCAGCGGCGCACCGAGCGTCTCGAATGCCTGCAGGGTGTATTGGCGAGCCAGTTGATCGATCTGCTTCAGCAGCGCGGCATCATCCGGTTGTTCGCCCGCTTGTTCGGCCAGCGAGACTGCCGAGCCCGCGGCGGTTGCACCCAACTGGGAGGGGGCCGGCAGGAACGCGGCGGACAAGATCTCAGCTGAGCGGGGCTGGCGCCGCCATTGAACGGCGTACAGCCAATCGGAGAAATCGATTCGGCCTCCTCCGAACAGCGTCTGGCGCGTGGCCCGCCTGGCGACGAGGCCTTCGATCTGCGCCACGGCGCCCCCGGTCTGGTCGCGCACCCACAGGTCGAGCGTCACGGTCGCGGGCGCTGGGCCGGTCACGGGCCGCAGTCGGGCGTGGCAGAACAGCCGCGCCGGCGCGGTGCGCAACAGCACCAGGCGCTCCAGAGCGAAGGGCACGTACACCACATCGGGCTCAGCCTGGGCGCCGTCGGCCGCCGCGCCGGAGACCTGCAGGCAGACGTCCAGGAGGGCCGGATCCAGTGGCACGGCGTGGGAGGGCCCCTCGCACGGCGCGGTGATCTCGCCCAGCGCTTCGCCTTGGCCGGTCCACAGCGCCCTCAGGCCGCGAAAGCGGGGACCGTATTGGATGCCGGCGCCGGACACTCGCTCGTAGAAGGTCTCCGGCGAGAAGGGCTGGAGGCGATCGCACAGCGACTGGAGCGATTCCAGCGACCCTTCCTCGGGCATCCGGGCCGAACTGAGTTGCGCGCCCTGCAGCTTCCCCTGCGCGTGCAGCGTCCAGGCTTGCGGGCCAGATTCGGCTCGGCTGAATACGGCGAAGCCGCGCGGCGCATCGGCTGCCGCCGGGTCCAGCACCAATTGCACTTGTCGTGCCGCGTTCGACTCCTGGGGGCGCAACCAGAGCGCTTCGCGGAAACTCACCTCGGACACGGCGCACGGCGCGTCCGCCAAACACAGAGCCATGCTCACGTACAGCGCGCCAGGGGCGACCACCTCGCCAAAGACCCGGTGGTCCTGCAGCCAGGGCTGCAGCGCGCAGCTCAGCGTCTGGGTGCAAACTACCTGGCCGGAGCCCAGGTCCTGGCGCGCGCCCAGCAGCGGATGGGCTTCCTCGACCGCCATCCCCTTGCGGCGCGGCGGCTGAGGCCAATAGCGCTGGCGTTGGAAGGGGTAGGTGGGCAGTGACAGCTTTCGCCGCGGCCGCGGCGCGTAGATCGCCGCAAAATCGGCCGTCACCCCGCGCACGTATAACTGCGCGAGCGTCTCGGCCAACTGGCGCCCGTCGTCCGTGCCGCGGCGCAGAGTGGCCAGGAAGGCCGGCGGCGCTGAGCCTGGCGGCCAGGCGGCGGCGGTCATGCCCAGCAGCACTGGCTGCGGGCCCAGTTCCACCAGCACCTCCACGGCCTGTTCCGCCAGGCTCTGCAGGCTGCGGGCAAATTGGACCGGCTCCCGCGCGTGCCGCCGCCAATACGAGCCGTCCAGCACCTGGCCTGGCGCCAGCGCCTGCCCGGTCAAGTTGCTGATGAGCGTGCGCTGGGCCGGATGAGTCTCCATCCCTGCCGCATGCGCTTCCAAGCGACCCAGCACGGGCTCGATCAGCGCCGAATGAAAGGCCCGCGACGTGGCCAACCGTTGCGTGCGGATGCCCTGCTGGCCAAGCCGGGCCACCAGCCCGTCCAGTTGCTCCTGGGGGCCGCTCACCACCGTATGGGCGCCGTTGTAGGCGGCGATCGACAGGCCCGGCAGCGCGTGGGCGGCCGCCGCCACCTGGTCCTCCGGGGCGAACACGGCGGCCATCGCTCCGGCCTCGGCCAACTCGCTCATCCAGAGGGCGCGCTGCGTCACCAGGCGCAGGCCGGCTTCCCAGTCGAACACGCCGGCC
The DNA here is from genome assembly GCA_963698725.1 of uncultured Acidobacteriota bacterium. Lineage (GTDB taxonomy): Bacteria > Acidobacteriota > Vicinamibacteria > Vicinamibacterales > Fen-181 > FEN-299. Next base: position 33,806 of record CAVORY010000013.1, on the reverse strand, counting down.
ACGCACGCCGCCACATACTCGCCCAGGCTGTGGCCCAAGACCACGTCGGGCTCGATCCCCCAGCTTTGCCACAACCGGGCCAGGGCCAGCTCCAACGCGAACAGCGCCGGCTGCGCATAGCGCGTGTCGGCCAGCAGCTCATTCTGCTCAAACAGTGCCTCCAGCAAGGGGTGCTCGAGCTGGCCGCCGAGCCGTTCAGCGCAGTCGTCCAGCACCTGGCGAAAGACCGGCTGTGTCGCATACAGCTGCCGGCCCATGCCGGCGTACTGGCTTCCCTGCCCGGTGAACAGCCAGGCCATTTTGGGCCGGCCGTGGGCGCGGCCGGTCCAGAGGCCTGGCGCGGGGCGGCCGGCCTGGAGCGCCGCCAGCAGCGTGCCGGCCTCCTCCGGGGAACTGGCCACCAGCGCGGCGCGCTGGTCGAAGTGGCTGCGGCCGGTGGCCAGGGTGAAGCTGACGTCGCGCAGCGGGGCCTCCGGATGGTCGGTCCACCATGCCGCGTAGCGCGCGGCCAAGGCCTGCAACGCCGCTTCGTTCTTCGCCGACAGCGGCAACAAGTGCGGCGCCGGCGAAGGCGTCTCGGCTTCCACCGGCGCCTCCGGCGGCATCGCCGCGCCTTCCAGCACCACGTGCGCGTTGGTGCCAGAGAAGCCGAAGGCGCTCACGCCGGCGATCCGCCGCGGCTTCGGCCAAACGGTTTCCTCTTGCGTGACCCGCACGGGCAGGTCGGCCCAGGGGATGTGCGGATTAGGGTGGTGGAGATGGAGGTGCCGCGGGATCCGCTCGTGCTGCAGCGCGAGCACGACTTTGATCAAGCCGGAGATACCGGCGGCCGCCTCCAGGTGGCCGATGTTGGTCTTCACCGAGCCCAGGAGCAGCGGCCGCTGGGCGTCCCGGCCCTCCCCAAGCGCCGCGGCGGCCGCCTGCACTTCGATCGGGTCGCCCAGCGAGGTTCCGGTGCCGTGCGCTTCGAGGTAGTCGACCTCCCCGGGCGCGATCCCCGCCTGCTCCAGCGCACGGCGGATGACCCGCGTTTGCGCCGGTCCATTGGGCACGGTCAATCCGCTGGAGGCCCCGTCCTGGTTGACCGCACTGCCACGAATCACCGCCAGGATGCGATCGCCATCGCGCTTTGCGTCGGACAGCCGCTTGAGCACCACGATCCCGCAGCCTTCACCGCGAGCGAACCCATTGGCGGTGGCATCAAAGGTCTTGCAGCGGCCGTCGGGCGCCAGCATCCGCGCCTTGCAGAGGGAGACCGTCGCCGTCGGCGTGAGGATCACGTTCACCCCGCCGGCCAGCGCCAGGTCGCTTTCGCCAGCCAGCAGGCTCCGGCAGGCTAGATGCACGGCGACCAGGGAAGAGCTGCAGGCGGTATCGATGGCCAGGTTGGGGCCTTCCAGCCCCAAGAGATAACTGATCCGCCCCACGGTAGCGCTGTGCGCCAAGCCGGTTCCCAGGTAGGCGTCGATGGTCGCCTCGTCCTGCGCGGCCAGCAGTTGTGCGTAGTCGAAGCTGGTGATGCCCACGAATACGCCGGTGCGACTCCCTCGCAGCCGGGCGGGCGCAAGCGCGGCGTGTTCCAGCGCCTCCCAGGACACCTCCAGCAACAGCCGTTGCTGCGGATCCATACCCACCGCTTCCCGCGGCGCGATCCCGAAGAACTGCGGATCGAAGGCGGCGCCAATCTGGTCCAGAAAGCCTCCCCACCGCGTCGTTATCTTGCCCGGCGCATCCGGGTCCGGATCGTAGTAGTCGTTCACGTCAAACCGATCCGCCGGGACCTCGCCGATGGCGTCCACCGCCTGCTCCAACAGACCCCAGAACGCTTCGCTGTCCGACGCCCCCGGCACTCGGCACGCCAGTCCTATGACCGCAATGGGCTCGGCCTTCGCCTGTTCCAGCAGATGAATGCGAGTCTCAAGCGCCTCGATCACCCGGAGCGCGTTCTTCTTCCATTCCATCGCCTCATGCTGAGCGGACATGCTTGCCTCCAAGAATCTGCGACACTTTCTCCGACAGAAGGACGTCCAGCTCCGTTTCACTGTCGATCCGGTCAAGCCGGTCGGAAGGCCGCCCCTGTGCCTTGGCATTCTCGATCCCAGGCCGGTCGAATGAGGGCTGCGAACGGCTGCTCGTCTCGGTCCCGTCCGTCGCCGATTCCCCCGGCAGCAGGGCCTCGCTCAGGTATCCGACCAGCGATTCGACGGTGGGATGGTCGAACATCAGTGTGGAGGGAAGACCCAGGCCCAGATCGGTGGTGAAGCGATTCCGCAACTCGACGGCGGTGAGAGAATCCATGCCGACGTCGAACAAGCCCTGTCGTGGGTTAATCTGTTCGGGCGAACATCCCAGCGTCCGGGCGATCTGTTGGAGCACGTATGTCTGCAGAAGATCCGGGCGCTGACGCGCTGGCGCGTCGCGCAGTTCCCGGACGAAGGTGGAAGGGCCGGGCAGATTCCGGGCCGCGTCGGTCTCGTCTTGACGCCCCAGGCCGTCCAAGAGTGGCCGTCTTCTGGCCGACTCGTAGGTTACCTTGAACCTGGGCCAGTCGACCTTGGCCGCGACGGTTTGGCTTGCACCGCAGACGAGTAACTGCTCGAGCACATCCAGAGCCTCCTCACGCTTCATCGCCCTTACGCCGCGCTGCTGCAACCACGTCTGCGAATGCGTGTCGAGCATTCCCCCGTCAGCGATCGGCCCCCAATTGACGCTCAGCGCGGGCAGACCGAGATGGTGTCGATAGTGGCAGAGAGCATCGAGAAACGCGTTTGCCGCCGCGTAGTGTGCCTGGCCCGCCGAGCCCCACACCGCGGCAATCGACGAGAAGCAAACAAAGAGGTCCAAGGGCATCTGTTCGGTAAGCGTATGCAGATTCCACGCGCCCTGCACCTTGGGTCGCAGCACCTCGTCCCAGCTGGACCCCGTGATCCGCGCCAGCGGCTCGTTACAGAGGATCCCCGCGGCATGCACAACGCCGCGTAACGGCGGAAGTTCCGCGCGAATCGTCTGCAGCAGCTGCCGGACGTCCTCCTCGCGGGCGACATCCGCCCTCAGCAGGCGCACGTTGCAGTCCGCAACCTCCGGACGGACCGCCCGCCACCGAGCCTCCAGATCTCCGCCGTCGCGGCGGCCGCACAACACGAGGTTCCTGGCTCCGCGTTCCACCAACCACTGCGCCACGTGGCTGCCCAAGGCACCCAGCCCGCCCGTGACGAGATACGTGGCGTCAGCCGCAGCGTTGAACCGACGCGCGGGCGAGACCGACGCACGGACCAGGCGCAGGACGTGCCGCTGGCCGTGGCGATAGGCCACCTGGTCTTCGTCGCTCCGGCCCAGGATTTCGTCCACGACCCGCAAGGCCTGTTCGTCCGCCACCGCGCCGCGCGGCAGGTCGATCAGGCCGCCCCACACGTGCGGATGTTCCAGCGACAGGGCCCTCCCCAGTCCCCAGGTAGCGGATGCCGCCAGCGAGCCGGGAGGCTCTGCCGGTCCGGACGCCATCGCGCCGCGAGTGACGAGCCAGAACCGCGGTTCACCCGATCCAGCGTGCTGCAGGAGCGCCTGGAGCAGTAGCAGCACGCTCTTGGTGCCGGACTCCTGAGCGGACGCCAGAGACTCCAGTGTCAGCTCGGCCGGCGGACGCTCGTCCACACTCCACAGGTGAACCACGCCGACGATCGGCGCACCCGTTCCCTTGACAATCTGTTGGACCAGACGCACATAGGCTGTGGGATCGCCAGGCGGAATCCGCCAACAGCGCTCGTCCACCTGCTGCCAGGCGGAGCCGGCCTCGACCAGGCAGCAGCGTCTACCCGCGCGCTCCAGGGCCGCGACCAGCGCCCGGCCGACGCCTCCCCGATCGGCCAGCACCAACCAGGCGCCGGCGGCCGCGCGGCCTGCCGGCTGCTCGGCCGGCGTGTCGGGGAGACCGGCGGAGCGTGGAGCCGCCTGCGGCTGCCACTGCAGTTCATAGAGCCACCGATGCGGGGCAACGTCGCCATAGGCTATTGAGTTGCTGAGCGCCGCGCGGTTGAGACGGAGCAGTTCACTCACCGCCGATGCGGGCCGACGCCGCGCAGTCAGGAGCACATATCGCATCAGGCCCTTCCGCAGCATCTCGCCCAGCCGCACGTAGGACTCGATGCCCCGGAGGACGTTGGCGTCGGACACGCGCCGGCCCAGTTCTCGCAGCGTGTCCTCGCGTTCTGGTTCGTACAGGGAGTTCGCCACCTCCCGGCCCGCATCGATGCACTCGACGACTTCCAATCCGCGACGCGCCAGCACCTGGGCCCACTCATCCTCGGTGATCAGGTAGGAGGACGTGCTCGGATGCTCGATGGCAAACTGCGCATTGGAAACGAAGTCGGCAAGCACCAGCGTGCCCGCCTCGCTCAAATGGTCTGCGATGTTCCGGAACAGGCCGTCCTTGTTCTTGATGTGACACGCGACTTCCACTCCGAAGACAAGGTCGTAACGTCCCGGGAATTCATCCCCGGAACTATCCCGATGGAATACGCGCACCCGCGACTGCAACTGCTGGTCGGCGATCTTCTGCGCAACGACTTCGCACTGGCGGGCGGAGACGGTGAACCCGTCAAGTTCCAGGTGCGGGTGTTGGCTTCCCAGGCGAACCAGATCCGATCCGTACCCGCAGCCGAAATCGAGCGCCGTCCGGCACGACGAGAAGTCGACGTGCCGAAAGAGCAGTCGTCGCATGTGCTGCTGTTCCCGGAAGACGAGCGCGCGATGCTCGGCGTTGTTCTCGCCTTCGGGAAAGGCAAACGTCCGGATCCACGAGAAACCCTGGACGATCTCGGGGAAGGGCACGAACGTGAGATACGCATCGTCGATCTTGCCTGGACCGAAAAGCAGATCGGGAGCCAGGACGGACGTGGTCAGCGCGTCGTAGTACTCGGAAGCGACGTCGGGCGCGCTCGGCGGACGACTCGTCTTCTCCGGCAATGCTGGCAGCCAGTAGCGCTGCCGCTGGAACGGATACGTCGGCAGCGACGGTTTCTGACGAGGCCAGGGGGCATCCCAGTCGGTCCACTGAACGGAGACGCCCGAGGCGTACAGCTGGGCGACCGCCAGGCACAATTCATATCCCGCGTTCTGGCCGCCCAGTGACACGGCGACCCGGGTCGGCGGCTTGTCATCGGGCCAGCAGGACAGTGCCATACCTGACAGCGCGGCTTGTGGGCCCACCTCCAACAGCAACTCGCAGCCCAGGTCCTTCAAGGTCTGCACGCTGCGGGCGAACGGCACCGGCTGTCTGGCGTGTAGACGCCAGTCGGCCGCGCTGAGAGTCTGGCCGGGGAGGATCGGTCGGCCGTCGAGAGCGCTGATCAGCGTCCGGGCAGCCGGACGAGAAGCCAGGCGGCTGGCAAACGACTCGTCTTGGGCCGACGAGCCCATGGACCGGCCGCGCTCAGCCAGCAGACGCAGACCCTCTTCGAGCGTCAGCATTTCCGCGACGCACGCCGCGGCGTACTGACCGACGTCGTAGCCCAACAGCACGTCGGCGCGCAGCCCCCAACTCTGGTAGAGGCGGGCCAAGGCCATCTGCCAGGCGAACAGAGCGGCCTGGGCGAACGTCGTGTCATCCCGCAGGGTCCCGGCCTCGAACAGCACCTGCGCCAGCGACACGTCCCACATCGGCGAAAGAAGGTCGGCCGACTGGTCGATCACATCGCGAAACACCGGCTGCGTCTCGTACAGTTCCTTCCCCAGCGTCATCGACAGGGCGCTCTGATCGCTGAAGAGCCACGCCATCTTGGGGGGGGCGCTGGCGTCTCCGAGGAACATGCCCGCGGCGGGCCGGTCGCCCTCGAGGGCATCCAGCAGGCACCGCGATTCGTTCAACGACTCCGCCACGAGCGCCGCTCGATGCGGGAAATGACTGCGGCCGGCCGCCGCCCCATAGCAGACATCGGGAAGATGGGCGTCGGCATGAGCGTCCAGCCACTGCCGATAGCGTGCTGCGAGCTGCCGCAGGGCTTGCGGCGTCTTGGCCGACAGCGTCAGTACGTGGTGGGACCGATCTCGAACCCGGGGGGCCTCTCGTGGAGGCGAAGGGGGAGGTCCTTCCAGCACGACGTGCACGTTCGTGCCGCTCGCGCCCAGGGAGCTGACGCCGGCCAGGGGCGGGCGCGCTTGCTGCGGCCACGGCGTCGCCTCATCCACCACCTTGACGGAAAGCCGCTCCCAGGGAATGTGCGAACTGGGATTCTCGAAATGAAGGTGCTTGGGAATGAGACGGTGCTGCATCGCCAGCACCACCTTCATCAAGCCGGCGATGCCTGCCGCCGACTCGAGGTGGCCCAGGTTGGTCTTGACCGAGCCGATCAACAGAGGCTGCTGCCGCGTGCGTCCGGCCGCCAGAACCGCTGCCGCCGCCTGCACCTCGATCGGGTCCCCGAGGCGGGTCCCCGTGCCGTGCGCCTCGAGATAGTCGACCATCTCAGGCTGCACACCGGCCTGTCGGATGGCAGCGGCAATCACGCGTTCCTGGGAGGGCCCGCTGGGGGCCGTGAACCCGCTGGTGGCCCCATCCTGGTTGCATGCGCTGCCGCGAACCACGGCGAGAATCGAGTTGCCATCTCTCTGGGCGTCCGCGAGGCGCTTCAACAACACCACCCCGCACCCTTCGGCTCGGCCGAACCCATTGGCGCCCTCGTCGAACGTCCGGCATCGTCCGTCGGGCGACAGCATGCCGGCCTTCGCCAGCTCGCGAGTGGCACGCGGTGTGATGATGGCGTTGACGCCGGCGGCCAGAGCGATGTCGCATTCCCTCATCCTCAGACTGTTGCAGGCCTGGTGCACAGCGGCCAGTGACGAACTGCAGGCCGTATCCAGCGCCAAGGCCGGCCCCTGGAAACCAAAGGTGTAGGACAACCTGCCCGCCGCGGCGCTCAGCGGAATCCCGGTGACGGCATGGATTCCCAAATCCCGCCCTCGCTCGTAGAGCAGGTGGCCGTATTCCATCTGGGAGATGCCGACAAACACTCCGACAGCCGCACCCGCCAACTGATCGACAGGCAGCCCCGCGTGCTCGAAAGCGTTCCAGCTCACCTCCAGCAGCCATCGCTGTTGCGGATCGATATGAACAGCCTCCCGCGGCGAGATGCCGAAGAACAGCGGATCGAACAGGTCGATCTCGTCCAGGAATCCGCCGCAATCGATGCCGTGACTGTCGCCCTGCTCGCTCCGCATCTCCCAGCGGTTCGAAGGCACGATCCTGATCGCGTCCGTTCCTTCCCGCAGCAGCGTCCAGTATTCCTCCACGCTCGCGGCCCCGGGGAATCGGCAGCCCAGTCCGATGATCGCCAAGGGCTCCTGCAGGTCGCGGTGGAGTTCCGCCGCCGGACTGGATGGTGCCGGTCTGCCGGGCAACGCCGCGGAGGGACTCACCCTCTCGACGAGGTGTGCGGCCAGCGCTCGGATCGTGGGGTGGTCGAACACGAGGCTCGCAGGAAGCGGCGGCTCGACTCCCAGCGTGGACTGCAGGCGATGACGGATTTCGACCGCCATCAAGGAGTCCACGCCCAGGTCCAAGAATCCGGTGTCCGGCTGGGGTGTCGTCCTGCTCTGCAGCACTTCGGAGACCAACTGCTGCAGGTGCCCCGCCATCATCGTGGTCTGTTCGGAGGGCCCGGCTTCGCCCAGGCGATCCAGCAGACGATCGTGCGACACCGCACCCGCTTCAGGCGCGGAATGGGCCGCCGGCACGGCGATCTCTGCGAACAACCGGCGTCTGCCGCGCGACTCGGTACGTCGCCTTGAATCGGCTCCAATCAACGTCCGCCACGACCGCTTGCGTGGCACCTCTGGCGAGCAGACGGCCCAGCGCTGCAAGCGCCTCTGCGGGGGGAAACGCGCGCAGCCCCATGGCCTCCATCGAGTGATGATGCTCCTCGGTCGTCGTGCCGATTGACCACCGGGCCCAGTTCACGCTCAGCGCCGGCAGGCCGGCAGCGCGCCGATAGTGGGCCAGGCTGTCCAGGAACGCATTGGCGGCGGCGTAGGCGGCCTGGCCGGGCGCTCCCCAAACGGACGACGCTGACGAGAAGCTCACGAAGAAACGCAGGTCCTGGCCCGCCGTCAACTCGTGCAGGTTCCAGGCCCCCTGGACTTTCGCGGCAAGCGCCGCCCGCAACGAGTCGGGGGACCATTCAGCGAGCTGCTGGAAATCGCCAACGCCGGCCGCGTGAATGACACCGCGCACGGGAGGGGCCTGCAGCTGTTGCCAGGCTCTCCTCAGGGCGTCCGCATCGCTGACGTCAGCCGCGAGCACGTGTACCACGATCCCCGCGCGCCGAAGCGACTCCACCTCCTGCAGCCGGCGCCGGAGAACTTCGTCAAGCGTGCGCGATCCCGCTCCCATGTCGGGCAACGGCCGGCGGGCGTTGAGTATCAGGTGTCTTGCGCCCCGCTCCGCCAACCACCGGGCGGCCTGCAGCCCCAGCCCGCCGAGTCCCCCGGTGATCAGATAGCTCTCCGCACCGCCCAGCACCAGTTCATCCACCGGGCGCACACGAGGCAGCGCGGCCAGGCGGGCAGCGTAGAGCCCATGGCGGCGAATGGCCAACTGGTCTTCCCCGCCGGCGTCGAGCAGTGTCTCGACGAGCGCTTCTAGATCGGCAGGTTCGACTGACAGCGGCAGATCGATCTGACCATGGCAACACTCCGGCATCTCAATCGATGCCACCTTCGCCATTCCCCACAGCAAGGCTTGCTGCGGCGCCGCGCTCTCGTCTTCCAGAACGGACTGCGATCCTCGAGTGACGAACCAGACACGCACGTGCCCTGCGCGCCGTTGGACCGCCTGCATCAGGGAGGCTGTGATCAGCGCCACCTGTTCTGCCTGCCGGAAGGCCTCGGCACTGGGAACCGACGCGACGTCCAGATTCCAGAGATGCACGATGTGCCCGGGTGAATCCGGGTTGGCCGTGAGCTGGGCGACGGCTCGTTCGAATCCGCTCGACGGGTCTTCCAGATCCTCTCGGCACAGAAGCTGAGGCCGCAGACCGCGCGACCGCAGCATCTCGACGAGAGTTCCGCCCACGTCGTCCCGGCCCCCTAGAATCAACCACGCTGCGTCTTCCTGTGCCGGCCGCCCACCGCTCGACGGACGGTGGAGTGGCGCCTGCGCCAGGAACAGCGCCTGGTCCGCAGATCCAGGTGGAGCAAGCGATTCGACGATGAACCCTTCGCGGCTCAAGACACCGAGCCATCGCTCGACATCCATCAGGGCGTAGTTCGGGCGCAGGCGGTCGTCGAACCGCCACCAGCCTTCCAACAGACCGAACGTCACGTCCAGCCACGCCCGGGGCTGCACCGCTTCGAGCAGGACCAGCCAGCCGCCCGGCGCCAGCAGTCGGCGCGCATGGCGCACACTGGCTTCGATGTCTCGCGCCGCGTGCAAGACATCGGCGGCCAGGACGATGTCGAATTGATGCGCGCGAACGTCCTGGGCCTCCGGGTCTCGTTCGGCGTCCAGCGTGCGGTAGCTGACGAACGGATACTCGGCAAACCGCTGCGCTGCGCCCGCAAAGAACCCGGCGGACACATCGGTGTAGACGTAATCACAACGACCCGCCGGCAGCACGGGAAGCACCGAGGCCGTCGTACCTCCTGTCCCCGCACCGATTTCCAGAACCCGCAAGCGGCGCTCTGGCGGCAGAGAGGCTGCCGCCTGCTCGAAGACTCGTCGTATCCTGCGGTTGCAGGCCGCCGCGTCCGCCGACACGCGATACAGGTCCTGCGCACCCAGCCCCTGTTGCGGGAACAGCAATTCCAGCGCGTCTGCCTTGCCGGTGAGAGCTTCAGCCAGCCGAGCGCCGCAACGTCCGACGAGCGTCAATTCGACTTCCGCCCACGCGTATCGCCGCAGCAACTCGCGCTGCCGCTGGTTCGCCTGCGTCGGCGGCCATTGCGCGGGCAGGCGCCACCGCGTTCCGTCCTGGCGGATCCAGCCCCCGTCGCTCAGCACCGCCAGCAGTCGGTTGAGCAGCTTCCGGCGGTGGACGACATCAACGCCCCAAGCCTCGGCCAGGCTGTCGGCGTCCACGAGCGCACCGGGCGACCAGGCACCGCCCAACCGCTGAAACGCCTCCATCACGTAGCGGCAACTCAGGTCGTCGAGATCGGCCCTCCACGCCGGATCGACGATGTGCGGTTTCACGTCGCCCGGGGGATCGATCGAATTTTGCGCCCGGCGCTTGATCTGAGCCGGCGCGTCCAGGAATCCCGCGAGTGCGCCGCCGGGAGGCTGGGCGCGCCACTGCACTTCGTAGAGCAGTTCGTCAACGTGCGCGGTGGCGGTGGGCGGCTTCAGGGTGGTGCCCGGCCGGTGCCGAGTCTCCGCCCAGTAGCGTTGGCGCTGGAAAGGATAGGTTGGCAGGAAGAGTTTCTGTCGGGACCACGGTCGATCGAAGGCCTCGAGATCCAGCGCCACGCCTCGCACGTACAACGCGGCCAAAGCCTCGACCATTTGCTGCATGTCGCCCTTGCCCTCACGCAGCGAAGGCACCAGCGTAAGCGCCGCGGGTCGGGGCCAGAGATGCGCGGCCATTCCCAAGAGGATTGGCTGGGGGCCGATCTCCATCAGCACCGCGATGCCCGACTCCGCCAGGGCGGCGATGGAGGCATCAAACTGCACGGCTCACGCGCGTGCCGCCGCCAATACGCCGAGTCCAGGACTTCGCCGTCCGCGAGGGGCTGACCCGTGAGGGTACTGATCAGCGTCCGTTCGGCAGGGAGAAACGCGAAGCGTCCAGCAAACGCCTCGAACTCGTCCAGGACGGGTTCGAGCATCGCGCCGCCCGGGGGCAGACGGCCCATCAACTCCCCTCGTTTGGCGACCAGCTGCAATCCGTCTTCCAGGCGCAGCGTCCCAGCGACGCAGGCCGCCGCGTATTGCCCCACGCTGTGTCCGACGACCGCGTCCGGCAGGACGCCCCAGCTCTGCCACAACCGAGCCAATGCCATTTGGAGCGCAAACAACGCCGGCTGAGCATAGGTTGTCTTGCCGAGAAGATCCTCGTCCTCGAACATCACCTCCCGCAACGGACGCTCCAGTTGAGCCGCGAGCATGTCGGTACACTGGTCCAGAACGTCGCGGAAGTCGGGCTGGGTCCGATAGAGCTCACGGCCCATGCCGGCGTACTGGCTGCCCTGTCCCGTGAACAGCCATGCCGTCCGGGGCTTGCTCGCGGCGCGATCGGTCAGCAGGCCCTCGGTCGGCCGGCCGAGCTGCAGGTGTGTCAGCTGATGCCTGAGTTGGTCGGTCGATTGCGCCACCAGAGCCGCCCGCTGCTCCAGGTGAGTGCGCCCCGCGCCAGCGGTGAAACACACGTCCGCCAGGTTGGCCTGCGGATGTTCCTCCAGCCAGCCCAGATACCGCCCGGCCAGCTCGCGCAGGGCGTCGTCCCGCTTGGCTGAGAGAACCAGCAGGTGATGCGCACGTTCCGGTCGTCTCGGCTCGGGCAGCCCGTCGCTCGCAGGTGGTCCTTCCACCAGGACGTGGGCATTGGTCCCGGAGAAGCCAAAGGCACTGACTCCTGCCAGCCGACGACGGCGCGGCCAGGGCTCGGCCTGGCTGGCGACCCGTATCGGCAGTTGATCCCACGGAATGCGCGGGTTCGGCTGTTTGAAGTGCAGTTGTCTCGGGATCACTCCATGCTGGATCGCGAGCACGACCTTGATCAGACCGGCGATTCCTGCCGCCGCTTCCAGATGGCCGATGTTGGTTTTCACCGATCCGATCAACAGCGGCTGCTCCGGCGCTCGGCCGCGGCCCAATACGGCGGCGGCTGCCTGCGCCTCGATCGGATCTCCGAGCGTCGTGCCCGTTCCATGCGCTTCCAGGTAGCTGACTTCCCATGACTTGCAGCCAGCCTGTTGGAGCGCAGCCCGGATGACGCGCTGCTGCGCCGGGCCATAGGGAACCGTCAGTCCGCCGGCGGGCCCGTCATGGTTCACTGCGCTGCCGCGGATGACGGCCAGAACGCGATCGCCATCTCGCCGGGCATCGCGCAGGCGCTTGAGCACCACCAGGCCGCAGCCTTCCGCCCGTGAGAATCCATCGGCCGCCGCATCGAACGCCTTGCAGCGGCCATCGGGCGCCAGCGCCTTGGCGCGCGACAGAAACACGTAGGTGGCGGGCGTGAGTATCAGGTTGACCCCGCCCGCCAACGCCAGATCGCATTCACGAGACCGCAGGCTCTGACACGCCTGATGAACGCTCACCAGCGAGGAACTGCACGTCGTGTCGATCGCCTGGCTGGGACCCTGCAGCCCGAATACGTACGACAGACGGCCGGCCGCGTAGGCAAGACCACCGCCGATACCGGCATACAGGTCCATCTGGTCCAGATCGCCGCCCGTCAGTTGCGCGTAGTCGAAGCTCGAAATCCCGATGAAGACCCCGGTCTTGCTGCCGACGAGACCACGGCCAGCAATGCCCGCATGCTCCAACGCCTCCCAGCCGACTTCCAGGAGCAGTCGGTGCTGCGGGTCCATGCGGACCGCGTCGCGGGGTGCAATGCCAAACAACTCGCTGTCAAACCCGTCAACCTGCCGAAGGAAGCCGCCGTACCGCGTCGATATCTTGCCGGCCTTGTCGGGGTCAGGATCGTAGTACGCATCAATGTCCCACCGTTCCGCCGGGACCTCGCCGATGGCGTCCACGCCCTGATTCAACAACTGCCAGAACGCTTCGCTGTTCGGCGCACCAGGAAAACGGCAGGCGAGCCCGACAACGGCCACCGCGTCCGACCCATGGGCACGACGGCGTTTCTGTTTCGGCTCGGGTCGGGGACGCGGCCACAGCTGGTCAGCGAGGTGCCGCGCCAGTTGCGTCACGCTCGGGTAGTCGTAGGCCACGGTGGACGACAACGACACGTGGTCGCCAAGCTGGCTGTGCAGGCGTTCGCGGAGTTCCACGGCCCGCAGTGAATCCAGCCCCAGTTCGCTGAAGCCGGCGTCGGGATCCGGCGGTCCGGGCAGGTACAGGATCCTCGCCAGTTCATGCTGCAGGTGGGCAGCGAGCAAGTCTGGCCGACGCGCGGGCGGGGCCTGGCGGAGCTGTTGGAAGACGTCCAGCTCCCGTTGCGGACACTGAAGTCCGTCCCCCTGCAACCGCCACAGCGGAGGCGGGTCCTGGGAACCGGCCGTGCGGATTCGCTGCTCCCAGCCGGCGCCCAGCACAAGGCCTTCCGCTTCGCCGCTTCGCAGCAGCTCGATCCAGCCCTCGCGGTCCACCCCGGCCTCCGACGACAGGGAGTCCGCGTGTGTCGAGCCTCCGGCCTGCCCGTCCCCGCCGCCGGCACTGCCTGCCACCGGAGGGTCCCAATGGACGCTCAGCGCAGCCAGGCCGCTGGCCTGACGATGATGCGCCAGACCGTCCAGGAACGCGGCGGCAATCGCATCGCTGCCCAGGCCCGCCGGGGCGAGAACCGAGGCCGCCGACGTGCAGAGCACGAAGAAGTCGAGAGGGACTCGGCTCGTCGCCTCGTGCAGATGCCAGGCGCCGCTCAGTGCGGCTGCCAGCAAGTCCTCCGTCTGCCGCCAGCTCTGCTCGATGAGCGCGTGGTCATCTGACACACCGCCGACGTGAACGACGCCTCGCAGAGGCGGGAGGCGCTCGGTGATCTCGCGGAGCACCGCCTGCACATCGGCGCCCCGGCCCATGTCCGCCTGACGTACGTGGACCTGGCAACCCGTGTCACGCAACCGTCGAATGCTCGCGTCGGCGGCGTCGCCAGGATCAACCGAGGCAACCAGTACGAGGTGCCGTGCACCCCGGTCGGCCAGGAGGTGAGCGGCCTGCAGCCCGAAGCTGCTGAGGCCTCCGGCGATCAGATACGTCGCGTCGGCGCGCAGCCGATGGTCCGGCGGCACGCTCATGACGATCTTGCCGAGGTGGCGAGATTGCTGCATCCGGCGGAACGCGTCCCGAGCTGCGGCCAGGGGATAGACTCGGTGGTGCAGCGGCGCCAGTTCACCCCGCTCGATCTGCGCGGCGATTGCGGCCAACAGAATCGCCCGCGATGGCAAACCGTCATCTGGCGGGTCGTCGAGAGTCAGCAGTCTGTAGTTGACGTCGGGCCGTTGCCGGCGCATCTGTTCGGCCGACCAGATGTTCCGCTTGCCGATTTCCACGAATGACCCGCCCACGGAAACGGCCCCGAGTGTCGCTTCGACGAATCCCTCACCAGTCAGGCTGTTCAAGACCGCATCCACGCCTTGCCCGCCGGTCGCGTCGATGATGGCCGCAGCAAACGCGGTCGTGCGCGAGTCGAAGACGTGCTCCACGCCGACGGAACGCAGGAACGCGTGCTTGGGTCGGCTGGCCGTGGCGAAGACCTGGGCGCCGGCGGCCGTGGCGAGCTGCACTGCGGCGAGGCCGACTCCGCCGCCAGCGGCATGGATCAGCACGCGCTGGCCCGCCTTCAAGCCGGCCAGACGGAAAGCCAAACGGGCGGTTGAGAACGCCGTCGGCACGGTGGCACCGGCAGCATAGCTGACGTGATCGGGGAGCCGGGCCAGCAATGAAGCGTCCGCGCTGACTCGCTCCGCGAACGCTCCGGTCGCGAACCCAAAGACCCGATCCCCGACGGAGAGATGCTGGACCCCGTCGCCCACCGCCACCACGTCGCCGGCAAGATCACTGCCCCACGGGCCCGGATACATGTTCAGCGCGTGCAGCAGATCGCGGAAGTTGATTCCCGCCGCACGAACACGCACGAGCACCTGGCCGGCCGCCGGCTGCGGAATCTCAATCGGCTCCAGTTCCAGCCGCTCGAGGTCGCCGGGCTGATGGATCGCGAGCTGACAGTCCTGCTCGGGCACCCTGAGTCGCTCGCACTCCCTCTGCGGGACCACGCGCGGTACGTACCAACGACCGTCGCGGAGTGCCATCTGGGAATCAGCACCGCCGGCCAGCAGTCGATCGGTCAACTGCTCCAGATCCGCGTCGCCGGATTCCAGGTCAACCAAGGCGCACCGCCGCGGAGGCTGCTGGACCGCGATGGCGCGCCCAAGTCCCCAGATGGCGCTGTGCGCCGGACACACGTCGTCTCCCGGCTCGACGGCAACGGCCGCGCGGGTTGCCAGGAACAGACCGCCAGGCGGCGGATCCTCAGTGCGGCGATGCAGCGCCTCGATCAAGCGCACGACGCCGCCGACGTGGTGCCGCACCTGCTCGACCGTTCTTTCGGACGAGTCACTCGCGTTGGTGCCGGCGGCGGTGGCCAGCCACACGACGGCGTGCAAAGCGGATCCGTCTTGCTCGAGCACGCGACAGAACAGCCGGTCCCATTGACCCGATTCGCCGGGATCCAGCCGATAGGGGCCCGGCGCCGTTTCCGCGTACTGTTCTCCGGGCGCCGCAAGGACCATCACGCAACGCTGCTGACGGGTCGCCAGTTCCCGGACGAGACGAGACAACACGACCGGCTCGTCGCCCACCACGAGCCAGATGCCAGCCGGCGCGGCTGCCGCCGCCGGGGTCAGCTCGTGAGGGCACCAGCGAATGACGTAAGGGCCGACTGCGGCCTTTTCGCGCAGCTTGAAGCGTTGGATCTTCCCCGTGGCGGTCTTGGGCAATTGTGCGACAAACGTCACGTGCTGCGGACACTCGTGGGGGCCGATGCTATTCCTGACGAGGTGCTGCAGTTGGCGGGCCAGTTCAGCTGACGGCTCGTACCCGTTCTTGAGAACGACATGCGCCAGCGGTTTGATGAGACCGTCGCGATCGGCAGCGCCGGCGACCGCACACTCGAGCACGGCCGGATGCCCCTGCAGCACGCTCTCCACGCGAGCGGGCCAGACGGCGTGGCCGTTGACCTTGAACATGTCGTCGGATCGGCCCGCGTACCAATAGAATCCGTCCTCGTCGACCGTGAACTTGTCGTGCGTATCGACCCACTCGCCACGGAACGTCCGGCGGGTGGCGTCGTCCCGGTTCCAGTACCCGGCCGCGGCGCTGTCTCCCTTGATGAACAGCGTTCCGACTGTGCCGGCAGGGACTTCGTGGTCATCCTCGTCGTGGATCCTGGCCTCGTAGCCCGGGACGATGCTGCCCGTGCTGCCCGCCCGTGCGCGGCCGGGGCGGTTCGAGATGTAGATGTGCAGCATCTCCGTCGAGCCGATGCCGTCGAGGATCTCGACACCAAAACGCTCGCGCCACTTCTCGAAGATCGGCTTCGGCAACGGTTCGCCCGCCGAAATGCACATGCGGATCCGTCCCAGGTTCGTCCGTCCGGTCGTCTCCGCGGTGTGCAGCAGCCCTGCGTAGCTTGTTGGGACGCTGTAGAGAACCGTGGGTTGGTACCGGTCACAGACGGCGAACACCGTTTCCGGCAACGCGGCGTCGGGCAGGAGCACAGTGGTCCCACCGCAGCGGAGAGGGAAGTAGAGGCCGTTGCCGAGCCCGTAGGCGAAGAACAGCTTGGCGACCGAGAATGAAACGTCCGTGTCTCGCAGGCCGATGGTCTGTTGGGCGTACCGATCGGCCGCCACGATCATGTCGCGGTGGCGATGGATGGCGGCCTTGGGAACGGCCGTTGTTCCCGAGCTGTACAACCAGAAGGCCATGTCTCCCTGGCTCGTGTCGGCACCGGACAGCGAGGCCGAGCACGTCCGTTGGATCTCTTGGAGCGATACGCAGCCGTCAACATCGTCGTCGACGACTATCACGTGCGCGACGTGTGGAAGGGCGGCGCGGATCTTCGCCAGACGATCCAGCTGTGAGCGATCGACGACGAGGATGCGGGCGTGGCTGTCGTTCAGCACGTACCGGCAGTCTTCCGGCGTGAACATCGTGTTCAGCGGAACGGCGACTGCGCCGATCTTGATCGCGCCGAAGAAGGCAAAGGCCCATTCGGGCCGGTCGGGCAACAGAATCGCCACGCGGTCCTCGCGGCGGACCCCCAGGTCGATCAGGGCGTTCCCGACGCGATTGACGCTCTCGTGAAGGTCGGCGTAACGGACCGTACGATCCGCACACAGAATGGCCGCCTTGGCGCCGCGCCCCAGACTGATGTGAGAATCGACGAGCACTTCAGCCACATTCAGTCGTTCCGACAACTGCATGCGACACCTCCCGGGCGGGCCGTAGCGCTCCCCACGATCCAAGGCGACTCGACGTCAGTCCGAACGAGCCGGTGAGACGGGCAGAGGCCCCGGCCGTTCGTTCTTCACGAATGACGAGCGCCGGGCACCTCCGTGGGTGACGCCATTGTATTGTGAAGCCTCCCAGAAGCCACACCTTCCGACCCTGACATCCTGGGACGGACGCCGGCCCTCGTCGGCACCCGGGTTTTCCGTGAATCGTCGCTGCTCCTCAGCTCGGCTGGTCCGCGCCCGGGCTTCCGGCGCCTGCCCTGTCCGAGGCGGTCCCTCCGGCGTCGGCAGGTACTCGCGCGAATGGCATCATGCGCCGCAGGCTTTCGCACGGAGTGATACAATCGTCCGGCAGCCACGCTCGTCGCGGAGAGATGACCGAGAGGCTGATGGTGCACGCTTGGAAAGCGTGTGTAGGGGAAACTCTACCGAGGGTTCGAATCCCTCTCTCTCCGCCAATTTCACCATAAACAAGTTCATTCTCGCGTCTTGCTGCCAGTCATCCCTCATTAGAACCCCCATTTGTCTTGCGTGACGCCACAAACCGGCAACGAGGGCGCCGACTTGCCCGGCTCGGCTCCTGTCCTTCCGGGCGGCGAACGCCGCTGCCATGGGCATCAGGCGCAGCGTGTTGCGGACTGGGTCTGCGGGTGCCGATGGCCCGTCCAGCCTCGGCGGCCTCCCGAAGGTCCACCACGGTGTGGGACTCCGAACCGACGGGGCCGGCAGAATCTGCGTGCGGACGCCCTCGGGGACCGGCAAGAACTGCGCACCCATCTGACGCGTGCGCTCTGCGGATTTCCTCAGGCGTCCCGCGTCGGGCCGTGTGGCACCCGGTATGCGACGGGCATGGCGTGGCCTCGACGGTGTACGAGCCGCGGACGCCCTCGCAGGGTGTGCTGTATCAGGTGGTCCGCGATCACTTCGAGACGTTCCGCGCCCCGGCGGCCGGTCTGCGCGACGGAGAAGGACTGCCCCGGTTCGTCGAGCAGGCCGCCTTCGCGCGCAGCGCTCCGGCGAGCCTCGCCGAAGCCTTGGCGGAGGCGGGAACTCCGCGAGTTCCTGCGCTGCGGCTGGCTGGCCGGCGGCTTCGCCCGTTTCCGTTGCCACGACTGTGGTCTCGACCGGCTGGTCCCGTTCTCGTGCAAGGCCCGGGCGTGCTGTCCGAGCTGCGGCCCTTCGACGAGGCTCAGGGCCGTCCCGAGCAAGGTCGAGGGACGGGGGGCGGCGCATGGCGGAACGCGCTGCGCACGTGGTGGACCACGTCTTCCCACGGGTGCCGGTGCGGCAGTGGGTGCTGACGCTGCCGCATCGGCTGCGGTACCGGCTCGCGTGGGACCACGACCTGTGCCGCGCGGTGGCCCTTCGACGATGCTCAGGGCCATCCCGAGCAGGGTCGAGGGATGGTCGGGGTCTGCGTCCGGACGATCCTCGGCTTCCACCGGCACGCGGCCCGCGCGGCCGGGGAGGCGGACGGACGCGGCGGGGTCGTGGTCCTTCGACGTCGCTCAGAACCATCCCGAGCGGAGTCGAGGGATGGCCGTCGTGCAGCGTTTCGGCGGCGCGCTGAATCTGAATGTCCACGTCCATGCGCTGGCGATCGATGGCGTGTTTGCGAGAGACGGCGCGGGCGTGCGCTTCTGGCCTGCCCCGGTTCTGCACGATCTCGACGTGGCCGAGGTGCTCGCGACCATCGTGGCGCGCGTCAGGCGCCTGCTCGAACGGCGGGGGATGGGGGCGGGCGACGAGGATGGGGGCGCGTCGGATGGCGGAGCGGAAGACCTGCCGGTACTGGATTGCTGCGGGCGTAGGCGTAGCGATTCCAACGCTGCGGATCGACCAGGTTCTCCTGCCACGTGTAGACCGGATCGATTGTGGTGAAGCGTCCCAGCTCCGCCCGGCAGTACCGCACGCCGAAGTAGCTTGCATACGCGGGGTCGACGCCGCGAGCAGGTACGACCGACGCCGCGCGTTGCTGCGAGGTCGGGAGGCGGACGACGGCCGCGGCGGCGGACGGAAGGGCCGCGCTCAAGAGCAGACCGAGGACGACGAGGAGCCGGGTGAGCCGAGCGGCCATGTGCCGCCTGATTCTACCGCCGACGGCGGCGGGGATGGGCCGGGTTCTGATCGCGGGGATGGGCGCGGGCAATCGCGGCCTGCAGGTCCACGGGGGTGACGCGGGTGTAGATCGCGGTGGTGTCGAGGCTGGCGTGGCCGAGGAGTTGCTGGATGTGGCGGATGTCCGCGCCCCCTGCAGCAGGTGCGTGGTGCAGGCGTTGTCACAAGTCGTACGAAGCGGCTGCGCGATGACGGGCCCTCACGCGCGAGACGCGGCACCACGATGGGTAGGTGGTGTCACGCGTGGCGAGGACCAGAGCCGGATACCCGCCACCGCCAGTGGCCTGGTGCTCGTTCGGACACCTCCCGCCGCATCCTCTCGAACTCAACGCTCAGTCACCCCCAGTCATGGACCATCTGCTAACTGGCCCTCCCCTCTCTTCCGGGCGGCAAGAGGAGATCCTCAGGCGCAAGAGGATGTCCTTTCGAATCGAAGAGGAGAGAGAGCCTAGCTATCTCGCTCACAAGCCACTCGGAAAGGCTGCTCCACGCCTGCCGCACTCTGCCTATGTCCGCCTCGTGGTAGCACTGCACGCGTTCGGAATCACGCGACATGCAGACGATCGAGCCGTCATGGTTGTATGTGCCGATCCGAAGCAACCCCTCCCGATCAAGCACCGACGCCAGCGCGCGGTCCGATTCTCGAAGGTCAAACGGCAGCAGCGCAAACGGATCGGAGCGGTTGATCCGCTGTCCCTCCGGCAGGCACCCTCTGACCGAGAGCGCTCCCAGAAACATCCGCGCTCCGTTCCACACCCTGTAGAAGTCGAAGAGTGCGGCCGGCAATCGCAACTCAGCATGTACAGCGCCCAGCACCTCGGAAGCACAAGGCTTGTAGATGATGTTCAGGTAGGCGTACGGAGCGACCGTCGGAACACGGGTTCTGAAGTAGCCATGTTCCGTCTCCCTATCGGACACCTCCTCGAATCGCGATATCAGCTTGAGCAGATCTATTGTCATCGCCGTGGCCTTGTGCCCGCCTCTGGCCGTCACTTGGCTGCCGCGACGACCGCGTGCAGCAGTGCGGCGTTCTCCACGAGCCAGTTCACCGGGTTGATGTACGACCTCCAAGAGTCTGCCGGCGACACAAGCGGCGAGCCGGCAGAGAACTCCTGCATCTTGGCATCGTAGGTGCTGACGAACGCCAGCATCGCGCTGCCTCCCAGCGCGCGGTCTTTCAGAGAGCCGGATGTTGGATTCCGGAAGTTCCCACCATGTTCGGCCAGATGCTCGGACCCTTTGATGAACCTGATGTTCGCAGGATCTCTCGCCATCTTCAGATCATTGGCAGCGACGCTGTTGACGTGATGGCCAACGAAGCCTGACACCTTGCCAGTGGCCTTCAACTCCGCAAGCTGCTTCGCCGTCCATTCCACCGTTCCAGCCCCGGTCTTGATGACCAGGTCGCGCTCCATCCTCCATGCTTCCCTGACGGCGGCTTTCCGAGCAACCTGCTTTCCGGCCTCCTCAAGCGCCCTCACTATGGCGGAGACCGGCAGGCGTCCATCCGGATCTACCCACCGCAGCGGGTTGTTCCGGACGTAGCTGTAGCCGTTCCAGCGTTGCGGGTCGACGAGATTCTCGGTCCACGTGTAGACCGGGTCGATGGTCGTGAAGCGGCCGAGGTCGGCCCGCAAGTACCGGGCGCCGAAGTAGTCCAACCGCGTCTCGTTGTCCCGTTCCTTCCCGGTGAACAGCCGCTTCTCCTGAGGCGGGATCAGAGGTGCGACCTCTTCGCCGAACGGCATGAAGTCGTGCCGCGCCACAACTTGCCACTGGCCGTTCACCTGCTTCGTCACCGCGCGCACTGAACCGAGCGCGTCCGTGTGGTAGTACTCGACCTGCTGCGTCGGAATCTGCGCCAGCGAGGTTGCCGGCACGAGCAGCATCGCCGTCAGCAGGAGGGCGGTGGCGGGAACCCGTCGGGCTTGCAGTCGGCGAGCGGCTTGCGGCCTGCGGCTCGCGGCTGGCGCGCTCGAGACCGAACCATCGCCGTCTCAGGGCCCTCGCCGCCAGACCGATCAGCGCGATGACGCAGAGGAGGACACCGGCCCCGCCACCGGTAGGCCCCCTCGAGGCCCGCAGCAGCGTGCCCATCGTGGCGCCTGCCCACGCATACGGCACCGCCGGCTCCGCAGCCAGCGACACCGACCACCGCATCGTCCCGTCCGGCCCGACGATGGCCATCGTGTCGTTCGCGATCTCCAGCCGCGCCCCGTCGTACCCCGCCGTGCCCGAGTTCCACACCGGGATCCAGTCCGCATTGTAGACGACCAGGTTGCCATCGCCCTGCATGACGGTCATGCCCGCCGTCGTCCCGTTCGTCTGCGACGACCACGCGCACGACTCGTCCGCCAGTCGTACTACCACCAGGTTCCCGTCCCCCTGATACTGCAGCCGATACGCGCCGTCCAGCGACACTCGCGTCTGGTTCTCCCAGAGTGCCTCGCCCGAGGCGAGCACCACCGGCGTCAGCAGCGCCCACGTCAGCTGCGCCGTCGCTCCGCCCGTCTGCTCAAAATACTCGTACCGCAGGGTGTGGCCGCCTCCCGCGAGGTCGACCTCCGCCGTATGGCCCGTCGACGGCTGCGGCCACCAAGCGTCGATCGCCAGCTGGTTGTTCACCCACAAGCGGCTGCCGTCGTCGGTCGTCACGGTGAACCGATACCGGCCAGCCGGCAGCGTCACCGTCCGCGTGAACCGCGCCGAGAAGTGATCCGCCAGCCCGGCCGGCCCGCCATCCCCCCAGCTGTGTTCAACGAACCCCGTCCCCTCGTCCACGACGGCCGCCGCCGCGCCGCTCAGCTCCTGGTTCCCGAAGTACTCTGCCTTCCAGTGGTCCGCCGGCACGAGCGGCGTCGTCACCGTGAAGCTCCACCAGGCGCCAGCGTCCGCCACCACCCCAGTGACACCGGTCTTCACCTGCCAGTAGTAGGTCCCAGGGGCGAAGTTCTCCAGCCCGGTCGTCGCCGTCGAGGCCGGCCACCACAGGGTGTCGCAGGCGTTGTTGTGGACGGTGTCCCAGCAGACCCAGTAGCCGTCCCGGCCGTACGCCGACCACGTCAGCGTCACGTTGTTGCCGAGCCCGGTCGTGCCGGTCGCCGGCGCCTGTTTCCCAAACGACGGCGCGGCCACCATCGTGAGCGCGCGCCACGCGCCGTCGTCCGCCTCGGTGGGCGACGCACTGAACGTCCGCGCCTGCCAATAGTAGGTCCCCGGCTCCGGGAACTCCACCACCCGGCGGGTCGCCGTCGTGTTCCACTGCCACGCTGTGTCACAGACGCCGTTGTTCGTGGTATCCCAGCAGACCTCGTAGCTCGCGTTCGGCGCCGCCGCCCATTGCAGCGTCACTGTCCGCCGGCCGCTCGTCCCGCCCGTCCGCGGCGACTGCTTCGCAAACAGCGGCGCCGTCAGCGCAAACGTCGCCACGCACGTCTTCGGATCCGTGAGCGTCACGACCCCGTCGGCGCAGTCGACGTCCCCCGACCAGCCCACGAACACCCAGCCCGTCGCGGGCGTCGCCGTCAGCCAGACCACCGTCCCGCCCGGGAAGGCGCCGGTCGTCCCGCCGCACGCCGGCCCGCAGTCGATCCCGCTCGGCGTGCTCGTCACCGTCCCCGTCCCGGCGCCTGCCTTCCCGATCGTCAGCAGCGTCGTCCCGGCCGGCGGCCGCGTCGCCGCCAGCAGGTGCGACCCGAGGTACACCTGGTCCAGCGTCCACCGCAGCTGCTGGCCCTCCTCCTCGAATTCCGAGAGGACTTGGCCCAACCCGCGGAGGTAGGTGGTCGTCTTCGTCGAGCCTTGGTGCTTCAGCGCCCGCTGCTGGTCGCCGTCGTACTGGTAGAGGTACAGCGCCTCGGATCCGAGCTCCACCGTCTCCAGCATGTGGGCCGGGGTGTAGGTGTACCTCCCGATCGCATCCTGGGTGAGGTTGCCGTTCCGGTCGTACCGCCGCGACGCCTCGCCGGTGATCTGCATCCGTTGGTGATCGGTGTAGGTGTAGTGGGTGGTCACCGTGCCGTGCGTCTGCTGGGTCCGGTTCCCCAGATCGTCGTACCAGGTACCTCGGCCGCGCCCCAGCCGCCGCCGTTGGCCGTTCTCAACCGGTCGAGCGCGTCGTAGGTGAACGTGGCGTTCCGATCCGGTCGGAGGAAATCGATCAGCGACGTGAGATTCCCGGCCGCATCATAGCCCGGCTGGCCGGCGTCGTTCTGGTACCGCAGATCCAGCAGGCCCGCGGCGGCAATGCGGAACGGGCGCGCGCGCGAGTCGGTATCGATCGTGTGCGCCACGCCGTCCCCGGACGAATAGCCCGCCAGGCCGCCCGCCGGGTGATACGTGATCGTACTCGCAAACGTCAGCCCGCGCGCCGGATCCGCCACCGACGTCACCCGGTTCTCGGTGTCGTACCTGGTACTCCACGTGATTCCCGGAGGGATACTGCACATCGATGACGTTGCCGACAGCATCGTAGTGGTAGGTCACGGTGCCGAGTTCCGGCTGGTCCTGCGGTCCGAATTCCGGCTGGGTCTGCGACTCGAGCTGGTTCTTCGTGTTGTAGACCCAGGTCCGCACAACCCCGCCGGGCGAGGTCACCGTCGTCAGGCTCCCCAGCGCGTTGTACGCATACGACGTCGTCTGCCCAGCGGCATCGATCACGGCCCGCAGCCGCGCGTCGTCCGGGCTGCCCGAGGCGTGCCACCGCTGCGCGGTCGCGTGCCCATTCTCGTCGGTGATCGTGGTCAGCAAGCCGCTGTCGTCCACCGTGTAGGCGGTCAGCACCTTCTTGTCGTCCGGGTTCGTCTTCTCGACGACCCGATCCCAGACGTCGGTACTCAAACCAGGTGCGCCGATCCTCGGGATGCGCGGCGTCCCACGGCGCCCGCACCCAGCGCGTGCGGCCGAGCGTATCGTAGCCCGTGGCCGTGTGCACCCCCTGGCTGTTGACCGTGCCCACCGCCCGGCCGAAGCCGTCGAGCTCCGTTTGCGTCCACGAGGTCCCGCGCACGACCTTCACCCAGGTGCCGTCCTCCGCGTACAGCGTCGAGGTGTCGGCGCCGAGCGGCGGGTCGATCCGCGTCTGCCGGCCCAGCGCATCGTACTCGAACGTCGTCGTCGCCCCGTTCTGCGTCACCGAGTGCACGGTGCCGTCCGGGTTGATCGTGCGCTCGACGGTGTACTCGGGCGTTGGCCGCCGTGGCCCGCCAGGATCACGGGCCAAACCTAAAACCCCCCTACTGTTGCTCTTCCGCCATTCGTCTAGCCCAACTGGGCACGAACAGGCTCGGCGGAATCGACGTGATATCAACGAGCATCGAGAACGCCCCGGAACCATCCGGGTCGTAGTAGTAGTGGACGTAGTAGCTGCCAGTGTGCCTACCGCTGGCCGGATCCAATGGACTTAGAGCCATCTGATACGCATAGGGTCGGCCGCGAACGGTGTAACGCCAAAGCAGGCTGACTTCGACCTTGTCCCGTCGAAGCTCGATTCGTCCCTCGCCGGGGACGCACATAACCTTGTCAACCCACACCGTGCGTGGACGCGGTACGATGGCGTCCGTGCGGTAAGGGGACGTGCCGGCTGAGGCCGACACCCGAGCCTTGGGGTTCTGAACGCCCGGTACGGACCATCCCCCGGTCCTGAACACTGTGTCGCAGCGACAGGGGTGCATTTCCTGCCCGATGGTCGAAACAGACGAGAGCCAAGCCATGGCAATCATGGACAGGCGCAGGATCATAACCGCCCCCTACTTCTTCGGTGGGAACACGACCACCACCGGTGCAAACCCCAACTTGGTCGACTTGTCATCCATGTTGATCCCGAAGAGCGGGTAGTTCCAAGCCGTGTTCGCGACCTCTGCCGCCGCAGCGGGCTCCTTCCCAGAAGCATCGGCGGCTACGAACAACGCCGCGGCTTGGTCGAGAGTTCGGACGTCGGTTTGATGGTTCGGTCCAGAGTCAACGCCCACGAAGACAGTTGAATGATACTGGGGCGCCAGCGTAGTCGAGTTGCAGCCAAACAGACCGACGGTCTTGGCGTTTACCGACACGGAAGTAGTCCCGCTGGCCGTCTGCGCACGGGTTCCGGCGGAGTAGCCATCAGCGAGCGCGATCGACTGCTTCACAGGGGCAGCGGGACCAGTGTGGCCGACCCAGAAGACCCTATTGTCGGAACTGCCGAGGGCCACGTTGTAGGCACCGGTTGTGGCCTTGCTCCCAGAGAGAACCTCAAAGGTGTGCCCAGCCTTCTTCGCTGCGGCCTCAGCCGCGGCCCAGTTGCCCCCGGCCTTACCGAGGGGAAGGAAGATCTTGTACGCGTCACGGCCGTCTGGATCGATGTAGATGAGCGGGTTGTTCCGCGCGTAGGCATATCGGTTCCAGCGCTGTGGATCGACCAGGTTGTCCTTGATCGTCATCGCCGGATCGACGGTCGTAAACCGTCCGAGGTCGGCCCGGTAGTATCGGGCCCCGAAGTAGGAGCTTGCGTTCACGGGGTCGGCGCCGCGATCAGGTACGGGCGAGGCGTCGGTTTCCTGCGAGGCTGGAGGACGGACGACGGCCGCGGCGGCGGACGGAAGGGCCGCGCCAAGGAGCAGACCGAGGGCGACGAGGAGCCGGATGAGACGAGCGGCCATGCGCCGCTTGATTCTACCGCCGACGACGGCGGGGATGGGCCGCGTTCTGATCGCGGGGGTGGGCGCGGGCGATGGCCGCCTGCAGGTCGAGCGGCTTGACGCGGGTGTAAAGGGCGGTGGTGTCGAGGCTGGCGTGGCCGAGCAGCTGTTGGATGTGGCGGATGTCCGCGCCGCCCTGGAGCAGGTGGGTCGCACAGGCGTGGCGCAGGTCGTGCGGCGAGAGCGGGTGCGGAATGTCCGCCTGCTGGGCGTGCAGGTGCACCAGGCGCTGGATGGCCTTCACGCGCAGCCGCGTGCCGTGGCGCGTCAGGAAGAGCGCCGGCTCGTGGGGACCGCGCAGCAGGCGCGGCCGGGCGTCACCGACGTAGCGATCGACCGCGTCGGCGGCCCGCCCGACGAGCGGGACGAGGCGGTCCTTGCGGCCCTTGCCCTCGCGGATGATGAGGACGCGTTGCCCGAGCTGGACGTCGGCGAGATCCAACCGCTCGCACTCGCCGACGCGGAGACCGACGCCGTAGAGCAGCTCGAGGACCGCGCGGGTGCGCTGGCCACGCGGCGTGTGGGGATCGGGATGGGCGAGCAGGCGGCGGGCCTGCGCCTGGTAGAGGACCGCCCCGGGCAGCCGCCGCCACGAGGGGAGGGTAAGATCGAGCGTGGGGTTGTGGAGGATCAGGCCGTCCCGTTCGAGGAAGCCAAAGACGCGCTGGAGACACGAGAGATGCCAGCGCTGCGTCGAGACGGCGTAGGGCGTCCCGCGCGCCGAGCGCGCGTGGGCGAGCTCGCGCGCGTAGGCGGTCACGTGGGCGTCCGTCACGGCGCGCAGGTCGTGGACATGTCGGCGGTCGAGGAAGGCGACGAAGCGCGCGCCGGCCTGCTGGACCTGGCTGACGAGCGACGCCGAGTAGTGGCGACGGCGGAGATCCGCGGCGACCGCCGCGAGCACGGTCTCGGGGCGTCGCAGATCGATCACCCGCTTAGCGGCCCCGCGGGTGCGCACGGCGCAGCACCTCCGTGAGGTCGGAGATCTCGACCCGCGTGTAGCGTTCGGTGGTCGCGAGCGACGTGTGGCCGAGCAGCTGCTGGATGTGGCGGATGTCGGCGCCGCCCTTGAGCAGGTGCGTCGCGACGCTGTGCCGAAAGGTGTGGCACGTCGCGTGACGATCGACGCCCGCCGTCTCCGCCGCCTCGGCGACCAGCGCCGACAGCGCACTCCCATAGAGGCAGCCGCCGCGCGGCGCGAGAAAGAGCCACCGGCTCGTGCGCGCCCCACGGATGTGCGGCCGGCCCGCCTCGAGGTAGCGGTCGATGGCCGCGGCGGCGGCGCGCGTCAGCGGCACGGTGCGGTCCTTCCGCCCCTTGCCGCACACGATGCGCAGCAGGCGGTCCTCGGCATCGACGTCCTCGAGGCGGAGCTGTGCGAGCTCGCCGGCGCGGATGCCCGCCGCGTAGAGCGTCTCGAGGATCGCCCGGTCGCGCAGGCCGCGCGGAGTGGTGTCAGGCGCCTCCAGGATGCGTCGCACCTCGTCGCGCGCCAGCACGCCGCGCGGCAGCCGCTGTTCGACGCGGGGATACGCGAGCAGGCCCGTGGGATTCACCAGGAGCACGCCGCGGCGCACCAGGAAGCCGTAGAGGCTCTTGAGCACGGTGACGTGCTGCATCTGGTGGTCGGCCGAGTACGGCTGGTCGTCGGCCTTCCGCGCGGCGACGCGGTCGCGCTGGTACGCGACGAGATCGGCACTCGTCACGCGCGTCAGCGCCAGGCCGTGCGCCGCGAGCCACGCAAGGTAGACCCGCAGGACGGCCTGATAGCCCTGGACGGTCTTCGGGGCAAACTGCACCGTGAGCCAGTCGGTGTAGAGCGCGAGGAGCGCCTCGGTGCGCGGGTCCCGACACAGGCTGCCTTGTTGAGTGGACCTGCGAGGTTGCGAGGTTGGGGCGATCTCGCGCCGGGACAGCACGTTACCCCTCGCAAGTGCCGTTTGCGAGGTCGTGCGAGGCTGCGAGGTTGGGCTCATGGCCACCGCCGCCCCAGCTCGTCCGGGGTCAGGAGCCCGAGCACGAGCCGCTCGCTCGTCGGCCGCGCCCCCACCCGGTAGCGCGCCGTCTTGCCGACGCCCACACAGTCCACCTCGAGATACTCGAGGCTCACCAGCTCACTGAGCCAGTTGCGGAGCGAGGAGTCCGGGCACTGGAGCTGCTCCCGTACCGCCCGCCGCGTCACCGGCTCGCCCGATGTCGCGGCGAGCGTCGTGACCGCCTCGAGCACCGCCCGTAGCGGCTTCTTCAGCTCCGCGAGCGTGTCGGCCAGGACCTCCGCCGCCAGGTCGTACGCCACCTGGTAGTCCGCGCGCGTCGCCACAATCGCGTCCTGATGTCGCGCCCGCTGGTACTGGTGCAGAAACGCCGAGACCTCGATCAGGTTCAGGAAGCGGGCGTAGTCGCGGCGCGTGCGCAGCCACCCGGAGGGAAACGTCAGGCGGTCGGCATACGGGATGATGACGGCCGCCGGCACGAGCAGCCGCTGCGCGTGCCAGTGCCGCCGCGCGATCGCCTCCGCCTCGCGCCGCAGGGCGAGACCCGCCTCCGTGCGTCGCGCGCTCATCCGCACGTGGATCCGCGCCGTCTGCGCCGCCGACTCGTCCATCGTCAGCTCGAAGCACCGCGTCGCGTTCTCGTGGTTCACGGCACCGGCGGTCGTCGCCTCGATGAAGGCGGCCCGGGCTTCGACCGTAAAGATCCGCGTCTTGAGCGCGCCCGTCTGCGGATCCTTGATCGGGGCGGCGGCAATCAGCTTCTTGCGCGACTGCAGCACGCGAATCGAGTAGTCGGCCTCCATCGAGCCGTACCGCTCTTCGACGATCACCAGCTTCTGATCGAGAAAGCCCGGCTCGACGTAGTAGAGGCTCTGCGGCGTGAGCCGCGTCAGCAGTACGACGTCCTCGGGCGGCGTCAGCTGCTCGAGGACCTCCGTCAGGCCGCTCTTCCCCGCGCCGCTCTGGCTCAGGATGATGGCCGACAGCGGGTCGGCCAGTTTGCGCGAGATCGCCACCAGGTAGAGCAAGCGCGTGTTGGTCCCCTCGCCGACGTAGCCGAGCGCGTCGATGTCGCGCGCCACCTGGTCGAGGAGATCCGGCCGGCGCAGCAGCGCCAGCGCCTCGTCGCGCTCGGCCTCGGTCATCACCGGCACGGCCGACGTCAGTGGCGTCTCGACCGCCGGCGCCGTGCGGGCTTCAGCGGCGACGAGCAGCGCCAGCAGGTCGTCTTCGATCACCGTGGCATCGAGGGTCAAGGCCTTCGCCGCGCGGCGCGCAAACTCGCCGCGGCTGCGCGCCGCATAGAGGTCGATGGTGTCCACGTGAAACACCGAGCCAGCCGTCACCTTCACCGTGGTCCGGAGCCGCCCGAGGACGCGCGAAACCACCCGCGCGTGGTAGCGCCGAGCGTCGCGGATCAGTGTCACGAGATCCGCGTCGGGAGCGGCGGCCCTGGCCGGCTCCGCAGGCGGTGGCGGCGCGACGACCGAGACCATGGGCGGCGGCGGGACGACGGCCTGCGCCGCCGCCACACACTGCGCAAAGACCGCTGGCGCCTCGTCCTTCGCCGAGACGAGCAGCTCGTTGGCGTCCTTGATGCCCGCCGGATAGGTGAGCACGCGCACCGCCAGCCCGGCGGCCAGCAGCCGCTCACTGAGCGCGGCCGTCGCGGCCTGGCCGGGCGCGTCCTGGTCGAGCGCGAGGATGACCGTGCGGACGTGTTCGCGGGTCAGGACGTCCCAGTGGTCGGCCGTCAGGCCGTTCGTCCCGTAGAGAGGAATCGCGTTCGGGATGCCGGCGTGCAGGAAGGACAGCGCGTCGAGCACGCTCTCGGTGAAGAGGATCTCGTCCGAGGCGCGCGCCGCCTGGACGTTCAGCACCCCGCGCAGCGGCCCGGGCAGGTAGCAGTGCCGGTGCGTCCGCACGCCCCGGCCGTAGAGCGTCGTCCAGGCGCCGGTCACCGGGTCCGGAATCGGCACGACCAGGCAGCCGCCGAGGAGTTCGCGGCCCTCGGCCGTCAGTACCCCGAGCGCCTGCAGGTGCTCGCGGACCGCCCCGCCGCGCGGCAGCCGCGCCCGCAGCGACCCGTCCGCATACCCCACCTGGAAGGCCCGCAGCAGCGTCCCGTCGGTCAGGCCGCGCCGCCGCAGATACGCCTGCGCATCCGCTCGGGCGCAGAAGGTGCGGTGGTAGTGCGCCACCACCCGCGCGAGCACCGCGCCCGGCGCCAGCGTGGCCTCGGTGGGCGCCGCGGCTGTCGTCACTGCGGCCTCCGTACGGGCGCCGCCGCCGGAGACAGGGAGCGGTCGCTCAGCTCGTCGATCGCCAGGCCCGCCCGCTCGGCCAGCCGCCGTACCGCCTCGCGAAACGGCACCTGCTCGAGCCGTTCGATGAAGCGGATGACGTCGCCGCCCGCCCCGCACCCGAAGCAGTGGTAGAGCCCCGCCTCGCGGCTCACGGCAAACGACGGGACCTGTTCCGTGTGGAAGGGGCAGCGGCCGAAGTAGTTCCGGCCCCGCCGCCGCAGCGCGATGCCGTGCGCGCGGACGACCGCCACCAGGTCGGTTTGCCGTTTCAGCGTCTCGATCGTCGCGGCGGGAATGGGCATCGCGGAGGTGTCAAGGGGAAAGTGCCGCCTGAAATCGTCACCCAGCATATGCTTCTTTAGCAATGACCGTCAAGGCCATTCCTCCGACGGCCCGTATACTGGTCCTGCAACACAGGAGGCCCGATGCCGCGACGCAGCCGACACACCCCCGCCAGCGACGACGCCCGTATCGGCGCCCGGCTCAAAGAGGCCCGCTTCGCCCGCGGCCTCGACCAGAAGACGCTCGCCGCTCAGCTCGACATGGATCAGTCGGTCCTCTCCCGCTACGAGCGCGGCATCCTCCGCCTGCCCAGTTCGTTGCTCGCGCAGATCGCCCGCGTCCTCCGCGTCTCGACCGACGAGATCCTCGGCCTGACCGGCAGCAAGCCGGCCGTCGTCGTGCGCGACCGCCGCTTCCTCAAGCGTCTGCCCGCGATCGACGGCTTGTCCGAGCGCCAGAAGGACGCCCTGCTCATGACCATCGACGCTCTCCTGCGCACCGTCAAAGCCAGCTGACTCCGCCGCCGCCGCACCGCGCGATCCGCCGCCGCCAGCCCCTCCGTTCGGCTCCTGCTACCATCCCGACCGCCGTCGCATATTGGCCCGTCCGGTGCCGCGCACAGCCGGGTCCAGGGCGCCCTGAGCGTCAGTCGAAGGGCGCCGCGCAGCGGGCGCCAGCCCCTGGACGCGGCGAGCCCGGCGCCGAGAATGAGACCCGCGACGGCGGCCACGACCGACGGTTCCCGACGCGCTCGGCGGCGACGAGATCGACGCATCGACAGGCGCCGTCCTCGGCATCGTCCGCGTTCACCGACACCGCACCGACACGTGGGCGTGAGCGACCCCCGGGGCCGGGGGCGGGGCGACCCATGCCCCGAAAACCGGGGGTCGCTCACGCCCTACCCCACTCGTCACCCCATCGCGGACGAGCCCGACACCGGCGCGTCCTGCCGACGGGACCGCGTGACCGAGCCCGAGCGCAAGGACCGGCGCCCTCAAGCAGTTAAGGGGAGTGGCTTCCCAGCGGCGGGCAGAGTCGCGCGGGTCGAGAGACGCCGCGGTGGCCGGAGGAGCAGGGGGACAAGTGCGCTCCCCGGGCTGTTCCCCCTCTCGTTCCCTCGTTGGACGTATCGGCGAGCCGCGTCAGGCCGTGCCGACGAGGCGTTCAAGTCGCAGGTACGAGTGCGTCACGGGGACGAGCTCGACACGCGCCTCGACGTCGTCATGGCCGACGGGATCGAACACGTCATGGACCGTGCGGATGTACGCGCCCCGGGCGTCCGAAAGCACCGGCGGAATGAGCAGGCGAAGTCGCCAGGATCGCAGCGCCGAAAGCAGCTCGATGTGCCGCGTCAAGAAGGTCCGAAACGTCGTCGGCAGCGGCGCCGTGATGAGGTACAGAAACAGGCAGGATCCGTCCGGCGCGAGGCCGATCGGAAACGGGTCCGGAAACGGCCGCACGCCGCCGCCGACCATGGTGTGCGGCAGCGCGTCCGGCGGGACGCAGAAGGGCGGCGGCGTCAAGGTCGCCACCTTGTCCCGGGCGAGGCCCAGCCACGTGATGTCCGGCTCGGCGAGCACGCCGTCGAGCACCATCAAACGCTCGACGGCCCGCCCGACGCTCATCGGTCGTCGATGCCGGTGATCCGGCTCGCCCAGCAGCCGGTACCACGGCTTGTACTGGAGGTGGTACAGGCGCCCGGCGTGCGCCGGCGCCGCCAGGTCCGTCGTCGCAAATCCGCCGGCGGTGAGCTTCTGGAAAAACTGGTGCGTCTGCCGCCCGTGGGCAATCCCGGTACACGCCCGGTACTGCCGCGGCAAGCACACTCCTGAATGCTCGAGGACGAGCACCAGAAAGTGCGCCTGCCGCTCCGTGAAACCAGAGGCCTGCAAACCGATAATCCGGCCGGCACGAGCCGCTTGGCCGTCGTGTCCACCACGCGGCACCGCCACACCTTCACCGTTGTTCCGCACCATACTGACGCAAGAGCTCGGCCCGCCACGCTGCCGACACCCCACGCTCCGAGAAGCCGTACGAGAGCGGCCCGGCAAACGCCTCCTCCACGGCCACGGCGTGGAGTTGAGCGATCGCCGATCGATGCGCCACAAGCGACTTCGCGCTTCGAAACGCTAGCACACCGATCTCGCTCGCTTGTTCACAGTAGACGCACCAGTCCCCTTTCTCAGACGCGCAGCAGTAGCGGGCGATGTCGTATCCCCACCCGTCTTCCGGCCCCTGCCCTTCCAGCAGCCGCTGATACGCAGCCGGCTCTGTCTCACAGTCTATGAAGAGCTCCTGCACTCGACCCGTAAGCCCCGTTCCTGAATCGAGCTTCACAAGGCATGCGCACGTGCTACCTTCAGCGCGCATCAAGCTCTGCACAGTCCTGACGAACTCCCCGTCCGTGATCCAGTCAGGGTCGAAGAAGACGTACTCCTCCCATGACCCGACGAACACGTTGTTTGGAAAGCCGCGATCTGCGCTGATCAGACCGCGGGCTTTCTCGAGAGCGGCGCTGCAAGTCGGTTGCGGTTGCTCCATACGCTCAGGCTCTTCCAAAACCGACTTAGAAGCCTCCAAGCCGGATCTTGCTGACAGTCTGCCCAGCCACACGCACCAGGGCGCTCGCATTCCCTGTACTTGTCGCGGTGTAGATCGTGTACGTCTTCTCTCCCTGGCTCAGCACGGTAAAAGGACCGTTGGACGAGACACCCTGACGCACGATCTTGTAGCCATTCGCGAGCAGGTTGTTCTGGAATTCCCTTGCCGTCAGCTTCGTGGCGTAGTTCGCGTAGCGGGCTCCCTTCGCCGTGGCGACAGCCAAGTCCGTGACATCCGCCGCGGCTGCCGTTCCACGCGCTGCGAGGCCTCCGGCCAGCGCCCCGGACATGACACCGCCTATCGCTCCCGACGCTGCCCACGCAGCCATTTCCTTTCCTTCGCGGCGCAGGCCGTAAGCCGACAAGTCGCCCGCCAAGCCGATCATCGCGTCGGAGTCGCTGAAGTGCTGGTACGATCCGACGGTCTTTCCACCCGCCGTGATGACGCCGTTGTTAAAGGAGATCCCAGGGTTCAACTCAGGATGAGCGACCATCCACTCGAACTCTCTGTCGTCCAAGTACCAGACGGCGCCCTTGCCACCTTCAACAACAACGCGGTACGCCAATCCTTCTGGATCAACGAATCGCAGCGGGTTGTTCCGGGCGTACGCATAGGCGTTCCAGCTCTGGGGGTCGCCAACGTCGCCCCCGACATGCCCGGGATCAACGGTGGTGAAGCGTCCAATGTCGCTCCGGTAGTAGCGG
>CAVORY010000012.1:0-991493 GCA_963698725.1 uncultured Acidobacteriota bacterium | reverse complement strand
GCGCCGCGGGAGCACGCGCCCCGCGAGCACGGCCCCGGCCGGCCGGGCGGTGGACGCCCCGGTGGCGGTCGTCCCGGCGGGCGCGGCGGCCCCGGCGGCGACCGCGGGCGGCGGCACTGAAGCCGGCTTGCGGCTCTCGGCTGGCGGCTTACGGCTGGCGGCCGGAAACGCGTATGGCGAGGTTTCAGCCTTGCCTTACAACTGGCGGCAGACCAAAGGGCGGGCCTTCCAGGCCCGCCCTTTTCGTTGAGCGGCGGGTCGCGCAGCCAGTTTCGCCCTTGAGACGGCGCCGGAAGTGCCTATAATCGGCCCTGTATCACGGCTGATGCAGCGGACTGGGTACCTACGCCGCCTGTCCGACAACGCCCGTCATACGGTCTCGACCCGGCACCGAAGGAGTACGATCATGAACAGATCCGCTCGGATCTTCCTCGTTTCGTTCCTGATCCTCTGCTCGGACGGGATTCTCCGCGCGCAGGGCACGCTCGAGGACTACCGCCGGGCCGAGCGGTTTCTCGCCGACGAAGTCAAGAAGCTCGCGTTCAGCGGTGAGGTGAGGCCCTCCTGGATCGAGGGGACGTCGAGATTCTGGTACGTCAACGACGGCCCGACGGGCAAGGAGTTCATGCTCGTCGATTCGGCCAGGGCCACGCGGGAACCGGCGTTCGATCACGAGAAGCTCGCCGCCGCGCTGTCGCGCGCAGTCGGCAAACCATACGCCGCGCGCGCGCTGCCGTTCGACTCGGTCCGGTTCGGCGCCGACGGGAGCATCCGGGTCATTGTCGAGCAGGTGTCGTGGACATGCGATCTCGCGAAATTCGAGTGCGCCCGCAGCAGGGACCAGGCGGAGGCCGAGGAAGCTCAGCCCGGCCGCCCCCCTCGCGCCGAGCGGCCGTCTCCCGATCGCCGCTTTTCAGCTTTCGTGCGGGATCACAACGTCTGGGTGCGCGTCCAGGCCACCGGCGAGCAGATTCAGCTCAGCCGCGACGGGGAGCGCTTCTACGACTATGCGACGCCGCTTCCCTCGCCGACCTTGATGGTCCAGCAGGGGACGGAGGACGTCGTTCAGGCGCCGGCCGTGTTCTGGTCCCCCGACTCGAAGAAGATCGCGACATATGTGATGGACCAGCGGGACTTCCCGCGCCTGACCATGGTGCAGTCAGCGCCGCCGGACCAGTTCCGTCCCAGGTCGTTCAGCTATGCCTACCCCCTGGCGATCGACTACGAGGTGCCGACCTCACGGCTCGTCATCTTCGACGTCGAGCGCCGCCGGCAGATCCCGGTCGCTGCGCCGGCCCTGACGATGCTGTATTACGGCGGGCCGAGCGTCGAGTGGGACGCCGACAGCGCGCACTTCCAGTATCGCGAAGTCACTCGCGGCTACACGCGCGTCCAGCTGCGCCGGGCCGACGCGGACACGGGCGCCGTCCGGACCATTATCGACGAGCGCGACACACCGCTGGTCGGATCGTACCTGCTGGTCAGCCGTGCCTTCAACGGCGGCAAGGAGGTCATCTGGTCCTCGGAACGCGACGGGTGGAATCACTTCTATCTGTACGACGCGGAGACAGCGACGCTGAAGAACCGGCTGACCCGCGGCGAGTGGGTCATCCGCTCGATCGGGCGCGTCGACGAGAAGGCCCGCATCCTGTATTTCACCGCGAGCGGGCGTGAGCCTGGACGCGATCCGTACCTGCGGCATCTGTACCGCGTGAGCCTCGACGGCACCGGCCTCACGCTCCTGACGCCGGAGGACGCGGATCACGACGTGTCCTTCTCATCCGACGGCGCGTACTTCGTCGATTCGTACTCGCGCGCCGATCTCCCGACGGTGTCGGTGGTGCGCCGTGCCGCGGACGGCACCGTGACCCAGGAGCTCGAACGAGCCGATGTCTCGCGCCTCCAGGCGATGGGCTGGAAGGCCCCCGAGCCGTTCAAGGCCAAGGCGGCCGACGGCAGGACCGACCTCTACGGCCTGATCTGGCGGCCGACGAACTTCGATCCAAAGAAGAAATACCCGGTAATAGAGAACATTTACACCGGCCCGCACGGCGCGTTCGTTCCCAAGACATTCGCCGCGTACCGCCATCCGCAGCAGGCGATCGCGGAGCTGGGGTTCATCACCGTGTTCGTGGACGGACGGGGGACGGCATATCGGTCGAAAGCCTTCCGCGACACCTCCTATCGGAACCTCGGCGGGGGAGCCGGCGGCGAAGACCACATCGCCGTCTTCAAGCAGATGGCGGCAAAGCACCCCTACATGGACCTCGGCCGCGCCGGCGTCTGGGGCCACTCGGCCGGCGGCTACGACTCCACGCACGCCATCCTGACGCATCCCGAATTCTACAAGGCGGCGGTCTCGTCGGCAGGCTGCCACGACAACCGGATGGACAAGGCTGTCTGGAACGAGCAGTGGATGGGCTGGCCCGTGGAAAAGCACTACGAAGAGCAGTCCAACTACACGCTCGCGAAGCACCTCCAGGGGAAGCTGCTCCTCATCCACGGCGATGTCGACGAAAACGTGCCGCTCGCGGCCACGGTCAAGCTGGTTGATGCCCTGGTCAGCGCCAACAGGGACTTCGAGCTGCTGATCATGCCCAATCGGTCGCACGCCCTCGGCAGCGATCCGTATGTCGTGCGGCGGCGCTGGGACTATTTCGTCAGGAACCTGCTTGGCGTGGAGCCGCCGGCCAACTTCAGGATTGGGGGAAAGTAACGGAGACCCGGTTATTGCTGGGGGCTTTTTCCCTGGGGGCTTTCTCCTTGATACGTCGACCGAAACGGAGATAATCATTCTTCCTCCAGCCTGCCGAGGATCCGGATGCCGACCTCTCTCGCACGACGCGACTTTCTCTCCCGTCTCGCCGCCACAGGTTTCGCAGCGGGGTTCGCTCCCTCGCTCGACGCCGCCTCGCGGATGCTCGCCGACGAACCGTTCGTCCTGCCGGCCGGCGATGACGACGCCGCGCTCTTCGCGGCGGCCCGAACGCGGTTCCTGTTTCCGACGGACGTCACCTACTGCAACACCGGCACGCTCGGCGCAATCCCCCGCGATGTCGTGGACGTCGTCGTCAAGGGCCTTGCGCGACTCGAGCAGGAGTTGCCCGACTGGCCGTATTTCCAGGCTGACGGCGAACCGCTGACCGGCTATCAGCAGCTGACGGAGTTCCGCGCCGAGGCCGGCGCGTTCATCAACGCGCCCGCCGACGAGATCGCGTTCACGCAGAACGCGACAATGGGCATGAGTTTCATCGCGAACGGTCTCGACCTGGCGGCCGGGGACGAGGTGATCTCGACGAATCAGGAGCACTCGGGGGGCATCGGCGGCTGGCGCCTGAGGTCCAAGCGGCACGGCGTGGTGGTGAAGGAGCTGCCGCTGGCCGACGCGCTCGACAAGGGGCCGGACGGCGTCGTCGCGATGTTCGCCGACGCGATCACGTCGCGCACGAAGGTGATGATGTTCAGCCACATCACCTCGGGGCGGGGCATTGTCATGCCCGCCAGGGCGTTGTGCGCCCTGGCGCGCGAGCGGCGCGTGCTCTCGGTCGTCGACGGCGCGCAGGCGGCGGGGCACATTCGCGTGGACGTGAAAGATCTCGGCTGCGACACCTACGTCGCCAGTCCGCACAAATGGCTGCTCGGCCCCAAGGGCACGGGCGTGCTCTACATCCGGCGCGACGTGCAGCCCCGGATCTGGAACACGCTCGCCAGCGGCAGGTTCGACGACGACTCAACCGGGGCGTTTCGCTTCATGCACTACGGCACGGGGAGCCCCGCCGTGGTGTGGGGCCTGCGCGGCGCGATCCAGTTCATGAACACGCTCGGGATCGATAGAGTGGCGCGATGGGACGCCATGCTGACCAGACGGCTCCGCGACGGCTTGGCGACGATGCCGCACGCGCGCCTGCTGTCGCCGGCCGACGCGCGATTCGCGGCCGGCATCACGACCTTCGGCGTCGTCGGCCGCACCGGACGCGAATTGCAGGACGCGCTGTGGGCGAAGAAGATCCGCGTGAGAGCGCAAGGCGATCCGGGCGTGCGGCTCTCGGCCCATCTGTACGTCAGTCCGGCCGACATCGATCGCGTGCTCGACGTCGTCTCGGCGATGCGCCGGGAGAAGTGAGGTCGCCGCACCAACCGGGAGCCATCGATGACCCGACCGAAGCGTCATGCATGGCCGTTTCTGGCCGCGATCGCCCCGACCGTCCTCCTCCTGGGCGCGGCAGCGCTCCCCGCTGACCGCGGCCAGTCCTCCGCCGACCGCGGCCAGTCCTCCACCGACCGGACCCAGCGCCTCAGGGTACCGCCGGAGATCAGGGCGACGGGACTCTCCGACGACCCCGTCCTGCTGTGCGTCGACCGGATCCAGCCCGTCAGCGTGCCGTCGGCGATCGTGGCGGCCCTTTCGCCGGTCGTCGAACTTCGCACCGTGTGGGTCGTCTCGGCGTCGTCTTCGGTGGTTCGGCGGCTTCAACGGTTGGGCGTGTCGCTGCGCATCCTCGACCCGCCCGCCGGGTACACGTCGCTCCACCTGGTCCGCGCCCGGCTCACCGACCCCGCGCGTGAACTGCCCGCGCGCACACGGGCCTGGCCCCTCGAAGAGGGACTCTGGCTCGTCGCCGCGGCCGCCGGGCTGACCCGTGATCAGGTGCCCGCGGACGCCGCGCTCGAGCCACTGACCGGGTCCGTCAGTGTGCCGGTCGTGCTCGAAACGCCCGGCGCCCGCGCGGTACTTCGCCAGCCGGCTTCGACATCCGTTGCGGCGGATCCGCGGGTCCAGTCGCTCGTTGCCCAGGTGTCGCGCGATCGCATGTCCGCTCACATCCAGGATCTCGAGAGCTTCCAGACCCGCTACGCGACGACCGGCAGCGCCCGGGCTGCAGCCGAGACCATCTTCCGTCACTTCGCGGAGGTCGGCGTCGCCGTCCACACTGAGGAGTTCGTGTCGGGAGGCGTGACGGTCAGCAACGTGATCGCCACGATTCCGGGGCGCGTGTCGCCGAACCAGGTGGTGGTCGTCGGCGCCCATTACGACTCGTTCGCGCGAATCGTGTTCCTGACGACGGCGCCCGGGGCCGACGACAACGCGAGCGGAACGGCTGGTGTGATGGAGATGGCGCGGATTCTGGCCGGCCAGGCGTTCGACTTCACGATTCGCCTGATCGCGTTTGCCGCTGAGGAAACCGGGCTCAACGGCAGCCGCGACTACGCCACGAGGGCGCGCCAGAGGGGCGAACAGGTCGTGGGGATGCTGGATCTGGACATGATCGCCTTCGTGGACCGTGCGCCCGAGGATGTCGACGTCACGGCCAACCCGGCTTCGACGTGGCTCGTGGACCACTACGTGTCGCTGGCGGCCGCCTACACCGGCCTCCCGGTCAGGAGGATCGTCGACGCCTCGTCGAGGTCGAGCGACCACGCGCCGTTCTGGGACCAGGGGTATTCTGCCGTCGAGATCATCGAGGACATCCCCCTCGCCAATCCCTACTACCACACGGCCGGGGACAGGTTCGGCACGCTGAACATGGACTTCGCGACCGATGTCGTCCGCACGACGCTCGCCGTGGCCGCCACGCTCGCGCAGCCCGTCAACGCTCCGTCGCCCCCGGCGTCCGTCCGCCTCCGGAATCAGATTAGCAGCTCGCTCTTCTCCAATCTCGAAACGACGCTCATCGAGTGGGACCGCAGCCGCGACGCGGCGATCGGCTACAACGTCTACACCGCGTCCAGTTCGCATGGCGACTACCGGAAGCTGAACGCTCAGCCAATCACCGGCACGTCGTTCGTACAGAACCGGTTCTTCCGGTCGACCACCATGCCCGACCGCCCGTTCTACGTCGTCAGGGCGGTGGATCCCTCGGGGCGCGAGGGGAACCGATCGATGGAGGTCCGCGCGCAATGAGCCACCGCCTGTCGGTCGTCATCCTGCTGGGGGGATGGATGGTCGCGCCGGGCGCCGCGCCGGTGACCGCGCAGACTCGGGATGTGCCGCGCGTCGAGGTGAGCGTGGCGGCGGGCATCTTCGCCGCATCCGACGCCGCGGTCACGTCGGTCTATCCGGACGCGAAGATCCCGATCGCGGTGCTGGCCGACGTCAACCTCGCGCGACACGTCTCGGTATTCGCCGGGGGCCGGTTCCTCGAGATGACCGGACACCCCACTCTCGCAGGCGGCGCCGCGGCCGATTCGGTCGTCGAGTTGAGTCTTCGCACGGTGTCGTTCGGGGCCAGGGCGCACTACCGGAGAGGCCGGTTCGAAGCGGTCGCCGGCGGCGGGGCGGCCTACTCGACCTACACGGAGTCGTGGGCCGGCACCGGCGAGTCGGTCAGCGGAAGCGCCTGGGGTCCGGTTCTCAACGCAGACTTCGCATTCGGCATCAATCGCCATTTCGCCGTGATCGGCCGGGTCGAGTGGAGCCGACTGGCCACGGGGCAGGGCAGCCTCGCTTCGCCGAGCGTGCAACTTGGCGGCGTTGACGTGCTCGGCGGGATTGCCGTGAGGTTCTGAGCGAGGCGACCCTTGGCGGCTACGCCACCGTGAGCTCGAGAACGATCTCGAGGTTCAGCACCTTGGAGATCGGGCAGCCGGCCTTGGCGGCGGCCGCTGCCTCCTCGACCTTGGCCTTCTCCGCCCCGTTGGCGCGGACGGTCGTCTGGAGGACGCTCTTGGACAGCGTCCCATTCTCGAACGTGATCGCGCAGGTGGTCTCGATCGACGCCGGCGTGATGCCGCGCTGGCCGAGCTGGGCGCTGAAGGCCATGCTGAAGCAGCTGGCGTGGGCCGCCGCAATCAACTCCTCCGGATTCGTTCCCGGTTCGTCCTCGAACCGCGTCCGGAATGTCACGTTCTGATTCGTGATCGTGCCGCTGGCCACGCTGAAGGTGCCCTTGCCGTCCTTCAGCCCGCCGGTCCACACTGCGTTGGCGATGCGCTTCATTCGATGCTCCTCAATGCGTCGAGTCTGACGCGGACGCGTCCGTTTGGATTGACCCGCTGCTGGACCGCGGGATTGCGCGATTGAGCAGACGGGGTCGGGACCGACTAGAGCATCGTCATCGTCCCGCGATGCGGTCAGTCATCGGTCCCGACCCCGGCTCAGCTACTCCAGCTTGAAGACGACCGTGACCGTCATCTTGACCGGGACGGGTTTGCCGTTCAGCAGCGTCGGCGAGTACTCCCACTG
This sequence comes from uncultured Acidobacteriota bacterium, assembly GCA_963698725.1. Classification (GTDB taxonomy): domain Bacteria; phylum Acidobacteriota; class Vicinamibacteria; order Vicinamibacterales; family Fen-181; genus FEN-299. The sequence continues at coordinate 984,310 of CAVORY010000012.1, read as the reverse complement.
CTTCACGGCGTCGAGCGCGGCCTGATCGAGCCTGGGGACTGAACGCAGGACCTTGGCGTCGATCACCTTCCCGTTGGCTCCAATCATCGCTTCGATGATGACGGTCCCTGCGACCTTTGCCGATCGCGCGTCGGGCGGGTACACCGGCTTGACGTCCTTTGTCTTGGTCGGCGCCTTGATCTTCCCGCCGACGCGGACGGCCTCGCTCGCGGCCTTCGTTCGTTCCTCTGCCTCGGCCTTTTCCTTGGCCGCGGCAGCCACGGCCTTCTCCTTGCCGGCGGCAGCCTCGGCTGCCGCCTTGTCGCCCGCCTCCTTGGCGGCTCCGGCGAGCTGCTTGGCCGCGTCGTAGGACGGGAACCACTTGCCCTCCTGGGCCTTCAATTCGGCGTCGAGGGCCGCCTGGGCCTCTTCTGCAGCTTTGAGCGACGCGGCGGCGTACTCGCCCGCGCCGGTCGACACAGCGTTGGCGATGGCCGTCTTCGCGGCGTCGATGTCCGCGGTCGGGGGTGCTCCGCACCCCGCAGCTGCGACGGCCAGGCCGAGAACGAGCATGACGATTCCAAGACGAAGACGCATAGCCTCTCTCCCTCAGTTGCTGGGTGCCCGGCGGGTCGTCACCGGGATTTCCAGAACGCAGAGAGCATGATACTCCGGACAGGCCTCGGCGAGCGGATCGATGGAGGATTGCGGGTTCGGACAGACGCTGCGCGCCACCATCGGTCACGGCCGCGGGCCACAGGTCCCAAGCCGCCAGCCCGCTACTCGTAGTGCAGCGCGTAGACCGGGTCGAGGCTCGAGGCGCGCATCGCCGGATAGACGCCGAAGATGAGCCCGACCGAGACGGACACGAAGAACGCCAGCAGGATCGACACCATCGACACGATCGTGGACCAGCCGGCGAAGAAGCCCACGAGCTGCGACAGCACCACGCCGAGCACGATTCCCAGCACGCCGCCCGTCGTGGTGATCAGCGTCGTCTCGATCAGGAACTGCCGGATGATATCGACCCGGCGCGCGCCGACGGCGCGGCGAACGCCGATCTCGCGCGTCCGCTCGAGCACGCTGGCCAGCATGATGTTCATGATGCCGATGCCGCCGACCAGCAACGAGATCGACGCGATCGCCACCATGACGACCTGGAAGATCCGCCGGGTGCGCTGCTGCTCGGCGAGCAGCTCCGCCGGAACGAGGACGCTGACGTCGCCGGCGCCCCGGTGCGAGGCGTCGAGCAGGCCGCGCACGATCGCTCCGGCCGTGGTGACGTCGCCCTCCGAGCGGAGCGCGAGGTAGATGCCGTCGATTTCGTCCTTCCGGAAACTCTGCGAGTCCTCGACGCGGAGCATCGCCGCCATCAGCGGCACGTAGATGACGTTGTTCCGGTCCTGCGCCGGCAGGCCGCCCATGTCGGTCTGTGCCGCGAGCTGCGGCCCCGCGACGCCAATCACGCGGAACCACTGCTGGTTCACCTTGACGAAGCGCCCGACGGGATCGTCGGTGCCGAAGACCGACGCGGCGGCCGCCTGGCCGAGCACGGCAACCGCTCCGGCCTCGCCGTCGGCGTCGTCGAAGAACCGGCCGGACGAGACGCGCAGCCCGGAGATCGAGGCATATGCCGGCGCCACGCCGTAAACGATCGGCATCTCGGCCTGGGGCTTGGGGAGCATCTTCAGCGGGACCACGCGCTTGCGCGGGCTCGGCGCGGCGAGCGTCGTGAGATTCGCCTGGATGTTCCGGAGGTCCTGGAGCGTGAGGCCGGCCGAGAGTTTCCGCACCTTCTCGAGCGTCTGGCTGTCGGGCGCCTCGCGCGCCTCGACGATGACGTTCCGCACGCCGAGCTGCTCGATGAAGGCAATGACCTCCTGCTGGGCGCCGGCGCCGATGGACAGCATCGCCACGACAGCCCCGACGCCGAAGATCATCCCGAGCATGGTCAGCAGCGACCGCATCTTGCGCGAGCGGAGGTTGTCGATCCCCTGGGCGAGCTCTGGCGCCATCTCCTGAGCCTTCTGGCGCCAGCCCTGCGCGATTCCCCGGACGGTTACGCGCGTCATCGTCGCCCTCCCCCCGGGCCGGGCGCCGCCGCAGGCGCAGAGACCGGCGAAGCCGGCCCGGCCGCCGCCGGCTCCGCCGTCGACGCCGCCGCCGCCGGATTCACCAGCGTCACCTCGGCACCCTCTTCTATCCCTTCGATGGCCGTCCGGCTCTCCGACTGGGCGACAACCTTCACGACGCGCGGTTCGAAGCGGTCGCCCACCGGAACGTAGACGACCGACTTCCCGTTCTGCTGGAACACGGCCTGCCTCGGCACGGTCAGGACGTTCTTGAGCTCGCGCCCGGCAATCAGCACGCGCACCGTCGTGCCGGGGCGAAGGCGCTGGTCCGCCTTGTCGACCCTGAGGACCACGTCGAACTGCCGAAGAGGCCCAGCCTGCTGCCTCATGCGCACGGCGACGGCGGCGAGTCCCGTGATGCGTGCTGCAGTCGGCAGGCCGGGCAGGCCATCGGCCAGCACCGTCGCGGGTTGGCCAATCGTCAGCGTCGCCCGGTCCTGTTCGTTCACGCGCACCTGGATCTCGAGGTCGGTCGTGTCGGACACATCGAGGATCGGCCGGCCAGACCCGACCATGTCCCCGACGCGGAACTCGGGCAGCGACATGCCCGAGAAGAACACGCCGCCAGTAGCGTCCTGGTTCTCCTTGACGAGCACGAGGCCATCGATTGGGGACTTGACCACCAGGCTCTCGATGATCTGGCGGGCGCGGTCGGCGTTGATGCGCTGGCGGTTCCGCCCTTCTTCGACAACAGATAGCGCCGCCTTCGCGTTGGTCTGGTTCTCGACGACGTCGTGCTCGGTCTGCTCGAGACGGCGCTTCATCTCCTCGAGCGTGAGCTGCCGCTTCTTGTACTCGTTCGCGCTGATCAACTGCGGAGGTGTGCGGCAGTCGAGCTCCGCCCGGCGGACGCGGTAGCGGGCGGTGAGCAGCGTCACCTGGTCCGCCGCAGCCCGCGCCTCGATGTCGGCCCGGCGCCGGACGACCTCCTGCTCGGACTGGGCCACCTCGGAGAGCGCCTGGTCCAGCGCGAACTGCTGCTGGGCGGGGTCGAACTCCATCACCACGTCGCCCGTCTTCACGGCCGTTCCGGTGTCGACCAGCGTGATCAGTCGCAGGCCGCCCCCGGCGGTCGGCGCGGACAGCGACACGGTGCGCGACGCCCGGAACTCCCCGGTCGCCCAGACATCGAGTTTGAGCGACCCGCGTGTCACGGGCGTCGTCGGCCCACGCCGCGCCGCAATCGGGCTCGACTTGATCGCAGACGCCGCCGCAACCAGCCCGCCGGTCACGCCCAGCACCGCCACGGCCCACAGGACTCGCTTCACCTTCATGTGCGCTCCGAACACCGTCGGCTACCGGCCACCCGTGCGCTTCGCGGTGGGATTGCCGAGCGCCAGCCGCTGGCCCGCTTCCACGCCCGAAGCCAGCGCCACCTGCTCCCGCCCCCGCTTCAGAATCACCACCGGCCGCGCGTCGAACCCGCGCGAGGTCTGCACGTAGACCGTCGGCCGGCCGTTGACGAGCGACACCGCCTGCGACGGCACCACCAGCACGTTCGGGAGCCTGGCGACCGCGATCCGGACCGTGGCGCTCATCCCCGGCTTGATGCGCGCGTCGGGGTCGCGCATGTCGAGCTGGAGGTCGAAGTCGCGCGTCGGCGGCCAACTCGTTGAGAAATCGACGCGCGCGAGGATCGAGATCTTCGACACCTTCGAGTCGTAGACCTTGTCGGGCACGGCGTCGAGATGGACGGTGGCCGTCTGCCCGACCTCGACCCGTCCGCGGTCCGCCTCATCGAGGCGCGCTGTCAGGTGCACCGACGACAGGTCCGGCAACTCCAGGATCGCCGCCCCCCCCCACGCCCGGTCGCCCTCGCGGAAGTCCTGGGGGTTGCCCATCATCCGCCCGAACCGCCCGTTGGGCATCAGGCTCACGGTCCCGGCCGACGGCGCGCGCACCTGGAGGCTGGCGATCACGCCCTGGATCCGCTCCAGCTCCTGCCGGTCGCGGTCGCGGCGGCGTATGCGCCGATTCAGTTCGGTGGTTTGGACAGCGCGGTCCGAGACCTGCTTCTTCTCGGCTTCGAGCAGGCGCTGCTCGGCGTCGCTCAGCGTCAGCCTGGCAAGCTCCAGGTCGATCCGCGCCACGAAGTCCCGATCCACGACGTCCAGCTTCGCGCGGTTGACGTCGAACTGCGCCCGCATGAGGGCGGTGGCGCTCGCCTCTTCGGCCATGCGCGACTGCGCCCTCCGCTGCTCGAGCTCGGCCTCCTGCTGCTTCAGTTCGGCACGACGGTCGACTTCCTGGCGCTTCAGGCTGGTGGCGTCGAACTCGACCACCACGTCGCCGGCGTTCACCTTCGTGCCGTTCTTCACCAGCCGCACGATCTGGAGTTCCCCGGCCTGCGCCGGAGCGCTCACCACCACCGACCTGACCGGCCGGATGTCGCTGCGCAACTCGACGACGTCGACGAATTCGCCGCGCGCGACGGCGGCAGTCGGTACGTTCGCCCGCGTCCGCCCGACGTCGGTGAAATAGACCACCAGCGTCAGCGCAACCAGCACCGCGGCCGCCGCCACGACGCGCCATCGCGATGCGATCCGCCCGGCCAGCGCCCTCATCTCACTCACCTCCCGCCGCGCGGCGCGCGAGGACGTCGCCTTCGGCCACGCCGGAGGCCACGACCACCTGAACGTCGCCGACCTCGCCGACCGTGACGGCGCGGCGAACGAACGAGCGGCCCTGCTTCACCAACACCCACGCGCCGGACTTGTCGAACGCCACCGATTCGCGCGGCAGCACGAGCACGTTTTCCCGCTGCTGGACGGTCACGTCGACGGCAGCCGAAAGGTCGGGCATCAGGACGGCGTCGGATCCGGCGATCGAGACGACGGCCACGAAGCCCCGGACCGCCGACGTCACCGAGCTGGTGATGGCCAGCGGCGCCAACTGTGCCACCTTCCCATCGAACGACACGGCCGGGTAGGCGTCGAGCGTCACCCTCACGGGCTGGCCGACGGCCACCAGGCTCCGGTCCACCTGGCTGACCCGCGCCCGCACCTGCATCGAGGTGGGATCGACGACGTTCACAATCGGCATGCCGGGCCGGACGTCGTCGCCTTCCTGCACTTCGGTCATGGACGATCCCTTGAACACCGCCTGCACGACCGTCAGGCCATCGAACGGAGCCCGAATCACCATGTAGGCCGCGTTCTCCTCGGCGTGCTTGAGCGTCTGCTCCATGCGCGCGCGCCGGATCTCGAGGATCCGCATGTCGGCGGCCGCCGTCAGGCGCCGGAGCGCTCTCGCCTGCCGCACTTCCGTCAGCCTCGCCTTGGCCTCCTCGAGCGCCAGGTTGTTCTTGTCCGCCTCGATGGGGGGCAGGACGCGATTCTTCCTCGTTTCCAGCTCGGCGCGACTGACGTCGTTCTCGGCCTGCTTCATCGCGGTCTCGTCGCCCGCGTAGGCCGTCGCCTGCTCCGCCTCGACCCGGCGAATCTGCTGCTCGAGGTCCTGGAACTCGGTCCGGCGGTCGAACGCCGCCCGGATCTGATCCTGGGGGTCGAACTCGACGAGGACGTCATCTTTCTTCGCCAGCGTGCCGGCCGTGATGAGTTTCGTGATCGTGAGGTTGGCGTTGTTCTGGCCCGCCAGCCGGGGCGCGACGGCTGCGGCGTTTCTCACGGCCTCCGTGATCCCCGACACCCGGACGGTGCGGGTGAACGTCCCGCGGCGGACCGTGATCGTGGCCGAAGTCGACGTGGCGGTGGACGAGGCCGGTTCAGATCCGGCCGACCGGCAGGCCCAGCCGGACAGCGCGAGGAGGAGGACCGCCGCACCACAGGCCCAATTGGAGAAGCCGGATGAGTTCATGCACCCCAGCCATGATGAACGGACAACTACACTTGGTCTGTATAGACGCCTGAGGGTGCCGTTCCGTTTACCGCCCGCCGCTGTTCTGCCACGCCCTGGCCGCCTCCACCCGCTCGGCGACCGGCGGGTGCGTGCAGAACAGCCATCGGGCCAGCCGAGAGGGGCGATCGTCCGCCAGGTTCTGGGCCCCCAACCGCTCGACCGCCGCCACGAAAGCCGGCGCGTCCCCGGTCAACTCGATCGCGAACCGGTCCGCCGCCCGTTCCATGGCCCTCGATGCCGCGGTGGTCACAGGCAACAGGGCAAGCACGGCGGCGCCGACGGAGAGCACCAGCACCGGCAGGCCGGCGACGTCCGCCGGCCCCTCCAATCCGAGGCGAGACGCCAGCATCCGCAGCGCCCGGCTCGCCGCGAAGAACCCGAGGCCGGCCACGAACACCTGGATCGCGATCCCCTTCCACACGTCGTGATGCACCTGGTGGCCGAGTTCGTGGGCCACGATGACTTCGACCTCCCCGTCCGCGTGCCCCGCCAGCAGGGTGTCCGACAGGAGGATGCGCCGGGTGGGGCCAATACCCGCGAGCGCGGCGTTCGCCTTTTTCGTCCTGTCGCTGATCTGCCACTCGGAAACGTCGGCGACCGCCACGTCGGCGCGCCGCGAGAGGTCGATCAGCCGCGCTTTCAGCTCCGCCCGCGCCAGCGGCCGAAACGTGAAGAAGAGGGGAAGAAGCAGGACCGGCGCGAGACCCGTGAGAGCGACAGCCACCAGGCCGAATCCGGCGATGGCGACGACCCACCACCCGTCAGGCATCAGCCGGATGGCCGCGTAGAGCACCGAGAAACCGGCGCCGGAGAGGAGCGCGCCGACGCCGGCGCCCTTCGCGTGATCGCGGACCCAGTGACCGAGCCGCTCTGTCGACAGGCCGTAGCGGCGCTCGAGGAGGAACGAGCGGTAGAAGGCGAACGGCAGAGCGCCAATCTCGTGGATGGCGCCAAGGCAGGCGAGGTAGACGAGCGCGACGGCCGTCGGCTGGAGCGCTGCGTAGAGTGGCTCGACGACCCCCTCCGCCATGCGCCGCAGCCCCAATGAGAACGGCGTGGCCGCGAGGCACGCCAAGAGCCCGGCACTCCACGCCGTGGACGCGACAGCCGCCCGGCGGCCCAGCTTGTGGTAGCGGGCGGACCTGTCTTCGTTCACTTCCCGATGATCTTGATGCGCCCATTCGCGGCGTCGAGGACGATCCTCGGCCCGCCGCCGTTCAGGCGCCCCTCGACCCGAGTTCGTGTCGATTCCGGTCCGTCGATTCTCGAGGCCCTCGACGCTGACCCGCCCGTTCGCGCACGTCGCCTTCAGATCGGCCTTCGCATCGGACGGGAGCGTCAACTCGACGGAGCCGTTCACGGTCTCGGCACGGATGCCATCCGCGGCCAGGGCACCCACTTCCAGGCGCACGAATCCGTTCGTCGTGTTCGCCTCCACGGCGCCGGAGAGATCGCGGCCGACGACCTTGCCGTTGTCGGTCTCCGCCTTGACGGTCCCCTTGAGGGCCGCGAGCTCGATCGTTCCGTTGGCGCTCCGCAGTCGAAGGTTCACCGAGGCGGGCACCTTGACGCGGTAGGTGACCTCGACCCGCCGCCCCTCGCCCTTCGGCGCCTTCGTCTCGAGCCGGACGCTGCCCGCGGTCACCGTCTCGACTACCTGCACCTCCGCGAGGACTTTCTGAGCGTCTTCGTCGGTCATGGCCTTGGCGGTCCGCTCGGCGACGACCTCCACCTGGGTGCCTTCAACGCCAGTCACCTCAATCCGGCCGTTCGCGTTGACGATCTCGACGTCACCGGTCGCCGCGATGGTGTACGTCTTCGTCCACTGGTCCTTCGCCTGCCCTTTCGACTCGAGGCTGTTGACGACGACGTCGCAGGCGGAGAGGGCGGCGGCGGCGGCGACAACGGCCGCCAGGCGGGCGGCGGCGGCGATCATGCGGGTCGCGTACATGGCAAGCGTGCCTCCTGCAGAACTATACGCTGGAGCGGCCGCGGCGGTTCACACACGCCCCGCCAGGCGCCCCTCGATCTGACTAGGGGCGACCCTGGAGGTCTAATTCAGCCTGACCGAGATCAGCTTCGACACGCCCGGCTCCTCCATCGTCACCCCGTACAGCCGGTCGGCGATCTCCATCGTCTTTCGGCTGTGCGTGATGATGATGAACTGGGTCTCCTCCTGCATCTTCCGGAGAATGTCGGTGAACCGCCCGATGTTCGCGTCGTCGAGCGGGGCGTCGATCTCGTCGAGCACGCAGAACGGGCTCGGCTTGTAGCGGAAAATGCCGAACATCAGCGCGATGGCGGTCAGCGCCTTCTCGCCGCCCGACAGCAACTGCACGTTCTGGAGGCGCTTTCCGGGCGGCTGCGCGACGATTTCGATCCCGCTCTCGAGGACGTCGGTCTCGTCGATCAGCGCGAGGCCGGCGCGTCCGCCGCCGAACAGCACGGCGAACGTCTCCTGGAAGTTCCGGTTGATGACGGTGAACGCTTCGCGGAAGCGCTCCTTGCTGGTCTCGTCGATCCGCTTGATCGCCTCGCCCGTCGCCGCAATCGATTCGCGGAGGTCCGTCCGCTGGACGGTGAGGAACGTGTGGCGGGTCTCGAGTTCGTCGAACTGATCGATCGCCATCATGTTCACCGGTCCGAGGCGGTCGATCTTCGCCTTGAGGGCGGCGATGGCCTCGTCCGGGGTCGCCGGCTCCTGCGGCGGCTGGACCGGCCCGGGCGCTCCAGCCTCCGCCTCGGCAGCCTGCGCCTCTACGGCGACCGCCGCGACAGCCGCGTCCCCGTCCTCATCGACCGCGTCCTCCTCCGGCTCGTCGGCCATCGCCGCGCCCGGAGCGGGCTGGCCCTCACGTTCGGCCTCCTCCACCTCGGCGAGCACCTGGTCGAGCGTGGCCTGCACCGCGTCGACGCAGGTCGACGCCAGGTGCGCCAGATCGGATTCGGCGGTCACGCGAACCAGCTCCAGTTCGCGCACCTCGGCGCGGACGCCTTCGAGCGCCCGGCGCGCCTCGCGAATGGCGGCATCCTGGGCGTCGGCACCGCCCCGCAACACCGACAACCGATCGTCGGCCTCGCGGACGTCGGCCCGCAGGCGATCGAGGTCCTGGACGTCGAGATCCAGGCGCGCCTTGCCGTTCTCGATCGCCTGGCGCAGCACGGCCTGGCGCTCGTGGTTCTGGCGCGCTTCCTCCTGCCGCGCCGCGGAGCGCGACTCGAGCTCGTCGATCACGTCCTCCTGCCGCGCGACCTCGGTGAGCAGCGCGGTGGCCCGCTCGACGAGTCCCGCGTGCGCGGCGCGTGCGTCGGCGACGCGGCGGCTGATGACTTCGGCGGCTTCGCGGGCGTTCTGGAACTCGCGCTGCGCGATGGCGAGCCGCTCGTCGGCCGCCAGGCGCACTTCTTCCTGGCGGGCGACGGACTCGCGCGCCTCGCGCTCGCGACCCTCGAGCGTCCGCCGCTCCTCCCGGGCGCGAGCGCTTTCGGTCGCCAGAACCTCCGCCTTCCGGGCGAGCCGCTCCCGGTTCTCGAGCGCATTGGCCACCAGCGCCTCGAAGCCGACGATCGCCTTCTCGTGCGCGTGCGCCTCCCCGACGAGCCGGGTGATCTCCTGGGTCAGGCGATCGATGGAGGCCGCCGCTTCGTCGGTCCGCCCCTCCAGCCAGAGGAGATCCTCACGAATCGCGGCAGCGCGGTCGCGAAGCTCCTTGACCTCGCGCTTGGTGGAGAGGATGCCCCGAGCTTCCTCGCGGACGCCGCCGTACACCAGGTGCGCACCGCGAAGCACGTCGCCGCCGGGCGTCACCACCGGCAGGTCGGTCAACCGCGAGGCCTCGGCCGCGCCAGCGTAGGATCTCGCGATCCACGCGTCGCCAATGGCGTGGCGGATGAGGCCGGCATGGCCGCCCGTAATCCGGATCACCGACGCCATCGGCACGAGGCCTTCGACGGGCGGCGCGAGCGCCGGCGGGCCGGCGGGCACGTCGGCGCCGACGACGAGGAACCCGCAACGGCCGGCGTTGTGCTCGCGCACGAGCGCGAGACCGCGCGCCGCCTCGTCGTGGTCGGGCACGAGCACGTGCTGCAGCAGGTCGCCGAGGTAGGATTCGACGGCCCGCTCGTATCCGCCGTCAACCTCGAGGCAGTCGGCGAGCGATCCGAACTGCCGGATGCCCGCCGTCTGGTCGGCCAGCAGGAACCGCGCGGCGTCACCGGTACTGCGCCCGGGCGGCCGCGAGCTCCTCGAGTGATGTCAGGCGCGCCTCCACGCTGGCCAGCTCCTGCTCGCCGGCGCGGGTGTCCTGGCGGAGCTGCTCATGCTGGTCTCTGGCGTCGGCCAGCTGCGCCTGGCGGGCCTCGCCCTCGGCGCGCACCCGCTCGAGTCTCACCTGGGCGGTCGCCAGTTGCTGGCGGCCGGCTTCGAGATCGGCCGTCAGACGCCCGTCCTCGACGCCGACGTCCGACCGTTCCGCCTCGAGCCTGGCCAGCTCCTCGTCAACGCGCTCGCGCGCGGCGGAGGCGTTGTCGATGGCGTGCTCGAGCGAGCTGATCGCGGTCAGCGCGAGATAGACGTCCTGGCGCTTCTGATCGACGTCGGCCTCGAGCGCCTGAAGGCCTGCATACGCCGCTTCGTAGGCCCCGCTCTCCGTCGTGAGGATGCTCGACGCCTGCTCGCGCTCCGCGGCCGCCCGCGCGGCCGCCTCGCGCCGGTCGACGAGGGCCTCGTGCGCGGGCTCGCGCCGGGCCTCGATGGCGGCCAGCTCCTCGGCGATCTCGCCGCTCCGCGCGCCGAGGCTCTCGAGCTGCTGCTCGTTGAAGCTGATCTGATTCTGCTGGCGATCGATCTCCAGCTCGCGGGCGTGGGCCGACTCGCGCGCCGCGCCGGCCGCCGCGTCGGCCTGCGCCAGCTCGAGGCGCGTCCGCGCCAGCGCGTCTTCCGCGGCCACGAGGCGCGCGGCCGCCGCCGCTTCGGCGTCGAGCCGCCCGCTCAGGCGCGCACGGGCCGACTCGATTTCGGCGGCCAGGACCCGGTAGCGCCGCGCGAAGAGCACCTTCTCCCACCGCCGAAGCTCCTCGCGAAGCCGCTTGTAGCGCCGCGCCTTGGCGGCCTGCCGCTTGAGTGCCGCGCGCTGCTTCTCGACCTCGAAGACGATGTCGTCGATGCGGGTGAGATTCTGCTGCGACGCCTCCAGCTTGAGTTCGGCCGCACGGCGGCGGGCCTTGTACTTCGTGACGCCGGCGGCTTCCTCGATCAACTGGCGGCGATCGGTCGGTCGCGTACTGAGGATCTGGCCGATCTTCCCCTGCTCGATGATCGCGTAGGCCTTGGCGCCGAGACCGGTGTCCATCAGCAGTTCGTGGACGTCCCGCAGGCGCACGACGTCCCCGTTGATCAGGTACTCGCTCTCGCCCGATCGATAGAGGCGGCGGGTCACCTCGACGTCGCGCGCGATCACCGGTTCGGCATCCTCTCCATCGGCAGACACGGCGAGGCCCGCCCGCTCGTTCGCCGACGTGACGCCCGACAGCATCAGCCGCACTTCCGCCGCCGCCGTGGCCTTGCGCGCCTCGCTGCCGTTGAAGATGACATCCTGCATCTGGTCGCCGCGCAGGCTCTTCGCGCTTTGTTCGCCCAACACCCAGACGATCGCGTCCGCCACGTTGCTCTTCCCGCACCCGTTCGGGCCGACAATCGCCGTGACGCCACGGTCGAACGCCAACTCGGACCGGTCCGAGAACGACTTGAAACCGGAGATCTGGAGCTTCTGCAGACGCATCGCTGTCCTTCGCAGAGTCGCCGACGGCAGTGAAACGACTCTGGGGCCAACCCCGGGGTCTGGCGTCACGCCAAGACCCGGAGTCTGGCCCCAGGCACCGAACCGTCGGTCAGTCTAGCAAGTGCAAGGGCTTGTGGCAAGCGCCCGCACGGGCCCAAGAGCTAGCGAGGCTTCGCCTCAGACCGGCGAGGCTGGCCTCGCTAGTCCACTGTTCACTGCCCGGTCTTGCTCCCCTTGGTCTTTCGGAGCTCGCCGAGGCGCTCCGCATCCGGGAACTGCTGGAGGGCGAACTGGGCCTGCGGGTCCTTCGACACGAGGTTTCGCCGCGCCTCGGACGGCCCGAAGAGCGCGGCGTCGATGTCGTAGTGAATCAAGGCGCGGAGGAAGTCGGAGTCGTTGGCGAACGACCTCTCGTCCGCGGCCACCTTCTGCGTGACGAGGAAGGCCTTGAACTCCGCCAGCATCCCGTCGTCGACGGTGAAGGTGCGCGGCACGCGCTTCTGGTCGGGCCGCGGCGTGATGCGGGTGTCCCCTTCGGCCACGAAGCGCTCGGCGAAGGTCGCGAAGAGCTGGCGCGCGTGGATCAGCCGGCCCAACCGCGTCGGGTTGAACCCTTCGACGGGGCCCTCCATGCGCTTGTCCGGTTCGATGCCGCCGCCGCTGTACACCTTCCGGCCACCGGCGGTGTAGCGCAGGTCGGTCGCCGCATGGACCTTCTCGGTCTGGTCCTTGAGCGTGTGGGTCTGGTACTCGTCGAACGTGCCGTCCCACGGCCGCTGGATGAGCCGCTTGCTCGGCGTGAAGTAGCGCGCGGTGGTCAACGCCAGGCCGGCGTTGTCGCTGACCCGGTAGACCGACTGCACGAGCGCCTTGCCGAACGTCGTCTCGCCGACGATCAGGCCGCGGTCGTGGTCCTGGACCGCACCGGCGACGATCTCGGACGCGCTGGCGCTGATGCGGTTCACGAGGACGACGAGCGGCATCTCGGTGTAGTCGCTCTTCTCGGTCGCCAGGTACTCCTGGTCGGCGTTCGAGACGCGGCCGCGGGTGGACACGATCAGCGCCCCCTGGGGCAGGAACCGGTTCGACACGCGGATGGCCTGGTCCAGCGGCCCGCCCGGGTTGCCGCGCAGGTCGAGCAGGAGGCGCTTCATGCCCTTCGCCTTCAGGCCCGCCAGCGCGATGCCCAGGTCGCGGTCGGTGTGCTCGGCGAAGTCCTGGACCTTGATGTAACCGGTCTGCGCGTCCACCATGAACGACGCCGTGATGGACGGGATGTTGATCTCGTCGCGCGGAACCTCGATTTCGATCGGCTGGTCGTAGCCCGATCGCTTGAGTCCGACCTTGACGATGGTACCTTTGTCGCCGCGCAGCCGCTTGACGGCCTTCTCTGACAGCGGCAGGCCGACGAGCGGCTTGCCCTGCTCGTCGGTCCAGGTCCGCACGTCCTCGCCGCCGATGCGCACGATGATATCGCCGCGGCGGACGCCCTTCCTGTAGGCCGGCGTGCCTTCGAACAGCGACACGACGTTGATGTCGTGCTCGATCACCTGAATGGTGATGCCGAGGCCGTAGTACTGGCCCTCCTGGCGCTCGCGCATACGCCGGTAGTAGTCGGGGTCCATGAAGCTCGAGTGCGGGTCGAGCGTCTGGAGCATGCCGCCAATCGCGCTGTAGACCAGGCGCCTGGAATCGACCGTATCGATGTAGTTGGCCTCGACCGCGCCGAGGGCCGCCGTGAAGGTCTTGTAGTCCGAGACGTCGGACGCCGTCGCTGTCGCCTTCCGGCCGAGGAAGCCCCCGACGAGCGCGGAAACGACGATCACGAACACCGCCATCGAGAACACACCGTACTTGCGCACCATGAATTCGATGCTAGCAGATAAACCGAGGTGTCGCAACGACTTCCGGGCCAGGTCGTTCCGGCTGCGGCTTGACCCTCCTCCTGGCGGACTCCTATAATGCGGAAGGACTTCGCGGGCACGCAAACGTGCGGCGCTGGGGTCCCGGGGGTAGCGCCATGTTCGGCTCGATCGGCATGCAGGAACTGATCATCATCTTCGTGATCGCGCTGATCATCTTCGGTCCGCGCCGCCTGCCCGAACTCGGCAAGTCGCTCGGCCGCAGCATCGGCGAGTTCAAGCGCGCCTCGAACGACCTCCGGAACACGCTCGAAGAAGAGATCCGCGTGGACGAGCAGCGGCAGCCGAAGACGGCCGCGGCGAGCAGCGCCCCGGCCGCCATCGACAGGGAGACCGCCCCGTCTCCGGACGCGCCGGCCGCGGACCCGCGCGGGACCGATCCCACCCCGATTCAGCCGAGCTGATGGCGTTCCTGCCGTTCTCCCGATCTTCCGACCAGCCCGCGGCTGACGATGCCGACGGGTGGGGCGGCACATCGCCCGAAGGGGGCGGGGCGAAGATGACGTTCCTGGAGCATCTGGACGAGCTCCGGAAGCGCATCGTCGTCGCCTTGGCCAGCATCCTCGTCGGTTGCCTGGTCGCCTTCACCTTCATCCAGCAGATCTACGACTTCGTGATGGGTCCCCTGAACCGGCTGCTGCCGAAGGGGAGCACGTTCGTCTACACCGAGCCGACCGAGGCGTTCCTCCTCTACATGAAGATGGCGCTGCTCGCCGGCGTCATGCTGGCGATGCCCGTCATCCTTCTGCAGGTCTGGCTGTTCGTCGCCCCGGGCTTGTACGCGAAGGAGAAGAGGCTCGCGGCGCCGTTCATCATTCTGGCGACGGTGGGCTTCGTCGGCGGGGCGGCGTTCACGCACTACCTGCTGTTTCCGTGGATGTGGGTCTTCTTCGCGAGCTTCGCGACAGACAACCTCACATTCCTCCCGCGCATCGCGCCGGTGTTTGCGCTCTACGTCAAGATGGTCCTCGGCATGGGGCTCGTCTTCCAGATGCCCGCGGTCGTCTATTCGCTCGCGCGCATCGGCCTGGTGACGGCGCGGTTCCTGATCAGGAGCTTCAAGTACGCCGTCCTGATCATCTTTGTCGCGGCCGCCGTGATCACCCCCAGCGCCGACATGCTGACGCAGACGCTGTTCGCGGCGCCGATGATCGGCCTCTACATCATCAGCATCGGCATCGCGTGGGTCTTCGGAAAGCGCCGGCCGAAGGAACCTGTCGAGGAGTGACGAGGTGGCGATCACCCGCTCGTCCGCTCGCGAAGTCGCCGCGCTGCTGGCGGACCTCGAGTCGGGGACGGACGTGGCGCGCGAGACGGCGGTCGCGCGGCTGTCGGTCATCGGCACGCGGGCGGTCGCCGGGCTGCTGGGCCTGCTCGGGTCGAGCGCCGTGCCTGCGGCCCGCGCGGGCGCGCTCGGGGCGCTCGAGGCGATCGGTGACCCGCGCGCCGCCGACGCCGCGCTCGGGTGCCTGGACGCCGAGGAGGCCGCGGTCAGAAGCGGGGCGGCCGCGCTCCTCCGACGGCTCCTGGAATCGACGCGGGGCGCGGCGGTGCTCGATCGGCTCGCCGCCATCGCGGTGGACCGGGAGCGGCCGGACCGCATGCGCCTGGCGGCGCTCGACGCCCTGCGGCAGGTCCCCGGACCGGAGCTGGGGCTCATTTCCTCTCGCCTGCGCGACGATCCGAGCCCGGCCGTCAGGGCCACGGTGGCCGGCCACGAGGGCCGCACCGTGGTGCCGCCCCTGGAATCCCTCGAGCAGGCCGCAGCCGGCACGCTTCCCAATCAACCGGACGCGCTCAGGCAGTGGCTCGAAGCGTCTGGTGCGGACGCGCCGCTCCCGACGCTCCACGGCGTCGTTCAGCGAGTGCGGGATCGCGAACGGGAGACGACCGACGCGCGGCGGCGCCGCGAGTGGATGACGGCGCGCGCCGCGGCCCACCAGGTGCTGGCCGCACGCGGCAGCACGGTGGCGCTCTACGATCTGCGCGAGACCATCGTGAGCGGCGAGCCGGCGCCGGTCGAGATGCTCGCGGCGCTCGGCGTCATCGGGGATCGCAGCTGCCTCGAACCGATCGCGGCAGCCTACGCCCGGGCGAGCGACGAGGGCACCGGCCTCGCGCGGGCGAACGACCGCCGCGCGGCCGACTGGTGGCGCACCCACCTGGCCACCGTGTTCCGCGCCATCGTCGCCCGCGAGAAGCTCAACGAGCGCCACGCGCTGACGAAGCGCATCCGCGCGCGGTGGCCCGAGGCCGCCGTGTCGCTCCTCGGCCCGCCGAAGTAGCGGCCTCTCTGCGCGCCCCGTACATCGACCACGCGTCGCGGCGCCACGCGGCGATCGCGTCCGCGCCGGACAACCACGGAGGGCACAGGGACCTCAGAGGCTCTCACGCTGAGGGCTTCGACCGGGTGGCGCCGCCGCGCAGCGGTGGCGCCTGGCGGCCGAGTGCTGCGCCGGCGGAATGAGCCCGATTGCAAGCCGACGGGTTCATTCCGTCGACGCAACACTCGGTCCGCACGGCCCTTCGGCCCGGCCCGGTCGAAGCCCGGCCTGGTGCCACGCCCGCATGCGTGACACCGGCCAGCCTCCGTGTGCTTTGTGTGCTCGGTGGTTGAGAGATCGGGTCCCGGGGCGCCGGCTCAGTACACCTTCGCGAAGTGGGCGCGCGCGACGCCGGGCTGGCCGCACCGCACGCACGCGCCGCCCGCGCTGTCCTCTCGCGGCAGGTTCCGGATGGTCGCCTGCGTGTCGGCCTTGATCTGGTTCTCGCACTCCGCCGACCCGCACCACGGGGCGACGACGAAACCGGGTCGGCCTTCCATGATCTGCTTGAACTCGTCGTACGAGGTGGTCTCGGTGGTGTGCTCCTCGCGGAACGCCACCGCGCGGTCGAACAGGTTCTTCTGGATCTCGTCGAGCAGCGCCTGGACCCGCGCCGTCAGGCCGTCACGGGCCGCCGACAGCTTCTCGCGCGTGTCGCGCCGCGCCAGCATGACCTGCCCCTTCTCGATGTCCTTCGGGCCGATCTCGAGGCGGACGGGCACGCCGCGCAGCTCCCATTCGGCGTACTTCCACCCGGGCGTGTACGCGTCGCGGTCGTCGAGCATCACGCGAACGCCCTGCGCCGTCAGCTCGTCGAAGATCGCTTTCGCGTGCGGCAGCACCGTTTCGCGCCAGTTGCCGCGGGGAATCGGGACGATCACCACCTGGTAGGGCGCGATGCGCGGCGGGAAGACGAGGCCGTTGTCGTCGCCGTGCATCATGATGACGCCGCCGATCAGCCGCGTCGTGATGCCCCACGAGGTGCCCCAGATGTCCTGGAGCGACTTGTCCCGGGCCTGGAACTGGATCCCGAACGCCTTCGCGAAGTTCTGGCCCAGATTGTGCGACGTCGCCGCCTGGAGCGCCCGCCCGTCGCCCATCAGCGCCTCGATCGAGTACGTCCGGTCGGCGCCCGCGAACTTCTCGCTCTCGCTCTTCCGCCCGGCGATGACCGGCATCGCCAGCTCGGTCTCCACGAAGTCCCTGTAGACGAGGTCGAGGATCTTGAGCGTCTCCTCCTCGGCCTCTTCGGCCGTCTCGTGCGCCGTGTGCCCCTCCTGCCAGAGGAACTCGGTGGTCCGCAGGAAGAGCCGCGTCACCTTCTCCCAGCGGATGATGTTCGCCCACTGGTTGATGAGGACGGGCAAATCGCGCCACGACTGGATCCACTTCGCGTACATCGTGCCGATGATCGCTTCCGACGTCGGACGGATGGCGAGCGGTTCGTCGAGGTCCTCGTTGCCCCCCCTGGTGACCCACGCCACCTGCGGCGCGAACCCCTCGACGTGGTCCGCCTCCTTGGTGAGGAGGCTCTGCGGGATGAGCAGCGGGAAGTACACGTTGACGTGGCCGGTGGCCTTGATGCGCCGGTCGAGACCCTGCTGGATCAGCTCCCAGATCGCGTAGCCGTACGGGCGGATGACCATACACCCCTTGACCGGCGAGTAGTCGGCCAGCTCCGCGCGCCGGATGACGTCCGTGTACCAGCGCGAGAAGTCCACCGACCTCGGGGTGATTTCGGTCACCTGTCCTTCGCCGCCGCCCTTCTTGTCGTCGCCGCTCGAAGCCATGCGTTCGTCCTTCCGGGTCCGCGCGCGACGGCGTGGCCCGCGATCGCGCAGTGAAGCAGGGTATTTACGTTATCCTACCATTAACGAGCGGTCGACCCGCGAGGCGGTGATGCCACAGGTCCGAGTCGATGTCCACAGCGCCGGCGGCGACTATCCCATCCTGATTGGCGACGGCCTCGCCGATCGGGCGGCGGAGCGGCTCGACGAGTGGCGCGTCGGCCCGCGGCGCTTCGTCGTGTCAAACCCGGTGGTGTGGCGCGTCCACGGCGAGCGGGTCGCGAAGGCGCTGCCGGGCGCCGAGGTCATCCTGGTTCCGGACGGCGAGCGGCACAAGCACCTCGCGTCGGTCACGAGAATCTACGCCGCGCTCGTCGGCGCGGGGGCGGACCGCGGGTCGGTGATCGTGGCCGTCGGGGGCGGCGTCATTGGCGACATGGCGGGCTTCGCGGCCGCGACCTTCCTGCGCGGCATCGGCCTGGTCCAGGTGCCGACGACGTTGCTGGCCCAGGTCGACGCGTCGGTCGGAGGCAAGGTCGGCGTGAACCTCGCGGCCGGCAAGAACCTCGTGGGCGCCTTCTACCCGCCGCGCCTCGTCCTCACCGATCCCCTCTTCCTGCGAACGCTCCCGCGCCGCGAGTACCGCGCCGGCCTGTACGAAGTGATCAAGTACGGCATCGTGTGCAGCGCCGACCTGTTCGCGCGGCTCGATCGCGACGCTGCGCGCCTGGCCGATGCGTCGTCCCCGGTGATCGCGGCGCTCATCGCGGACTGCTGCCGCATCAAGGCCGCGATCGTGTCGGCGGACGAACGCGAGGCGGGCGGGCGCCGGGTGCTCAACTTCGGCCACACCGCCGGGCACGCCATCGAGACGCTCACCGGCTACCGCAGGTTCCGCCACGGCGAGGCCGTGGCGTGGGGCATGCTGGTCGCCTCCCGGATCGCCGCCGGGCGCAGCCTGGTCTCCGAGGTCGAGAACCGTGCAGTAACGGCACTCGTCATGAGGCTCGGCCCGCTGCCCCCCGTCGCCGACCTGCCCGCGAACCGGATCCTGGAACTGGTGAAGCGCGACAAGAAGGTCGTGGACGGCTCGCTCCACTTCGTGCTGCCGGCAGGCATCGGCGCGGCGAGGATCGTCGACGATGTGACGGACGGGGAACTGAGGGCGGCGCTGGTGTCCGTGGGATTCGGTCAGGCCTGAACGCCGGCTGCGCCCGCCGACGCGCCCGGCAGGTGCAGGTGATGCGCGTGGAGGCGGTCGCCGTCGGACAGGATGACGGCGCGCTCGATGCCGTTCTGCAGTTCGCGCACGTTGCCGGGCCATGCGTACGCGCGGAGCGCGTCTTCCGCCGACTCCGCCAGCGTCATCATCGGCTTGCCCATCTCGCGGCAGAACCGCTCCACGAAGTGCCGCGCCAGCAGCGGGATGTCCTCCGCTCGCTCGCGGAGCGGCGGGATGGTGATCGGAAACACCGAAAGTCGGAAGTAGAGGTCCTCGCGAAAACGCCGGGCGGCCACGGCGGCGCGGAGGTTCCGGTTGGTCGCCGCCACGACCCGCACGTCCACGCGAATCGTCGCGTTTCCGCCGACCCGCTCAAAAGTCCGCTCCTCGAGCGCGCGCAACACCTTCGCCTGCAGGGGGACCGGGAGGTCGCCAATCTCGTCGAGGAAGATCGTCCCGCGGTTGGCCACCTCGAACTTGCCCAGCTTGCGGCCGCTCGCGCCGGTGAACGCCCCCTTCTCGTGGCCGAACAGCTCGGTCTCGAGCAGCCCCTCGGGAATCGCAGCGCAGTTGATCGCGACGAACGGATCGTCCCGCCGCGGGCTGAGAGCATGGACCGCCTTCGCGAACAGCTCCTTCCCGGTGCCGCTCTCGCCTTCGAGGAGAACGGTGGCGTCACTCCCCGCCGCCCGCTGCACGGCCAGCGACACCTTCTTCAGCGCGGGCGCGCAGCCGACGATCTCCGGCATGCCGCGGCGGGACGCCGCCTCCTGTTTGAGCGACAGGTACTCCGCGACCAGCCGGCGCTGGGCCACCGCCCGGCCGACGAGCAGCAGAAGGTGGTCGGGGTCCACCGGCTTCGCGAGGAAGTCGAGCGCCCCCTGCTTCATCGCCAGAACGGCGTCCTGGATGCCGCCGAAGGCGGTCATGACGATCACCGGCAGTTCGGGGTCGCCCTCCTTTGCGGCCCGCAGGACTCCGAAGCCGTCGCCGCGCGGCAACCGCAGGTCGGTGAGCACGACGGCCGGCGCCGAAACCCGCAATTGCTCGATCGCCTCGGGCTCGTCGCGCGCCTCCGCCACTCGGTGACCGTTCGACTCGAGCGCGCGGCACAGCATGGTTCGAAGTGAGTCGCGGTCTTCGACCACGAGGATGGGAGACGAGGCGGCTGTCGACCGGGCCGGATGGGCGCTCATGGCAGAGCTGACACCGTTCCTATCGGCTGAACGAGGGTCCACCTCCAGTCTTATCGCGTCTCCCGCCAGCTCAGGAACCGGGGCGCAAACGCCCCGCCCGGCACCGCGACGCGCGCCATGGTGGCCTCGACGCTCCGACGCGACAGCCCGGGGCCGAAGGCCTCGGCACGCAACATCAGCGCCCCGGCGCCGGCATTCCCGGGCGCGAGGCCATCCCTCTCCGGGTCGCCGTCGTTCTCGGCCGGATCGTCGCCAACCAGGACGACGATGTAGATGTCCTCGGCGGATCCGCCCGGCGACAAGCGGCCGTAGCGGTACGGCCGCCAGTTCGGGTTGTTCGTTCCCCACGGCCGGTCGCCCGTCACCGCCTGGCGAGCGGCCATGGAGCAGCCGGCTGAAGCACCACACGTCGCCAGGCTGGCGATCTCCTCCAGCCGGATCGTGCCGCCGCCAGGCAGCGTGCGCGACCCCGACGGCGGGCCGTCGGCAAAGACCGACGTTGTCTGTCCCGACAGGACGCCGTCCCAGTCGGACACGCCAGCCAGTTCCGACGCCGCCAGCTCGAGGCCGGCTTCCGCTGCGTACAGTGCGACCGCGGCGTCGCGCTGGTTGGCTGCGGCCTGCGTGTCGGCCGTCGCCAGCAGCGCGGTCGCCAACCCCACGGCGGAGAGCAGCAACGTACCCACCAGCACGAGGACCACGGCGCTGCCCGAGGTGCTGTCAGCGGCCCGCCTGCAAGGCCCGAGGCACCACATCGATGACCACCTTCCGGTCGGACGCGACACCGGACCGGTCGCGCGAGGAACCCGGATGAAGGAAGAGCCTGGTGTCGTCACCCCGCGCGGACGCGGACGCAGCCTCCGCCTGGATGGTGACCCGAACGGCCCGGACGCGAAGCAGGTCGGCGTCGTAGCGGTTCGCGGCCGAGCCGTCGGGACACCAGGGCCCGTCGGTGAGCATCGACCCCGGCAGCGGCACCAGGGCGGCGCCGGCTCCGGCAGAGAGCATCGGCAAGCGGCTCGATTGCCCGCCGGCCACCGCGAGGAATGTGCAGTTCTCTCCCGCAGGCCAGTCGTCGGTGATGGTGTCGTCACCGAGCGGCGGCGGATTGGGTCCGTACGTGGCGGCGCCCGGCGTGCCGCCGGCAGACCCCAGGCGGGGCGGTGACGGGTCGCCCAGGAGGTCGAACGTCAGGCCGGTCAGGTGATCGACCACGGGAAGCTCCCACTGGTCCCCGTCGCCTGTCATCAACTGCAGCCCCTCGGCGGCTGTGCCGAGGCGAAGAAAGAAGCACACGACGTTCACCGGAACGAGCCGCGAGCCGGCCGGGAACGGCCGGCCCGAGATCGTGCCGCGCGGCAGAAGCCCGAGCGAGGCGCCGGTGACCGTCGCCACCGTGAACAGGTCCCACTGGCCATGCTCGTCGACGATCGCGACCGACGCGCCGACGGCCACGCCGCACGCAGGATCACCGGACGGGCATCCCGGACTCACGGCAATCAGCGCCGCGCCAGCGCCCGGCACGAACACGGTGGCCAGTTCGGCGGCTGCGCCGACGCCGGCGGTGGCGATGACGGTGAGGGTGTCCGGGCGCGCGATGCCTGGCGCGTCGCCCCTTGCGCCGAGTCGAAGCGGAAGGACCGCGGGCGTGAAGCCGCCCAGCGGCCGTCCATACACGCCGCGGGCGGGTCCGCTGCCGGCGCCGCGGAGCTCCGCCACGATGGCCTCCGACGCTGCGCGCAGGCGCAATCGAACATCCGTGGCCGCCGCCTGCGCGCGCGCCGTCGCGTGACTGGGATCGACCACCGCCGCGAGGCCCGTCAGCAGCACCAGCACCAGGGTGCCGGCGATCAATAACTCCGCCAGCGTGAAGCCTCTGCGGGCGCTCAATTCGGCCTCCGTATCTTCGCGCCAATCACCCTCGCCACTTCGGTCCACCCACCCGCACCCGCGCCGGCCGCCGCGCCAGGCGGCCCGCGATACAGCACGACCACGCGAAGGATCAGCGCGGCCGGCGGAGCCATCCCAGGGTCTTGCTCGGCTGACCACCGCCGGACGAACGCGGCCTGCGCCGGCGAGGGCGGTCCGCCGCCCTCCGGAGTCCCCGTGTCGTCGAAGTAGTCGACGAATCCTGCAGTGTCGGCGCTCAGCGCGCCGGGCGGCGAGAGGCTGAGTCCATCGAGTGGCGTGCCGTCGAGATCGAAGGCCCACGAGAGCGCCCTGAGCTGCTCCATCTTCTGCGCCGCGACCACGGCGCCCAGCGCCATGGCGCGCGATCGGTCCGAGGCCCGCCCCGCTGCGGCGAGAAGCTGCGCCACGGCAAGGAAGCCGCCGGTCAGGAGCAGGAGCGCGACCATCACCTCGAGCAGCGAGAATCCCGCTCGCGGCGCCGCGCAGGTCCCCTGTGACATGTCCGTGCCTCCGCTGGATACCGGGCCTGCACACTCTTCCTGCAATCCGCGCTCCACCGGCATCGGAAGCCGGAATCCGGCGCGAATCGGCGCGCGCTGTCATGGCGGGCGGCGACAGCCGACCGGAAAGTGGCAGCTTCTGCAATGCGGAAGGTGACCGACCGTGCTGGAAATGCACCGCCGGTCAAGTCGTCCTTTCCGAAGACCATACGCGAGTTCCAGCGGCAGTTTGCCACCGAGGAGGCATGTCAGGACTATTTGGCCACGTGTCGCTGGCCCGAGGGCTTCACCTGCCCGCGCTGTGGCCACCGGTCCGCGTATCACCTGGTGAAACAGCGACGGTGGCAATGTGCGGGCTGCCGCTACCAGGTCTCGCTGACCGCCGGCACCGTCCTGCACAACACGAAGACGCCGCTGGCGGTGTGGTTCTGGGCTGCCTATCTGGCCGTCACCGACAAACGCGGCATCTCGGCCCTCCTGCTCCAACGCCAGTTGGGGCTGCGGCGGTACCAAACCGCGTGGATGCTCTTGCACAAATTGCGGCGGGCGATGGTCAACACGGCGCGTGAGCCACTGCACGGCGACGTGGAAATTGACGACACGTGGGTCGGGGGGCCGCAGCCCGGTCTGCGGGGAAGCCGTCAGATGAAAGGGCGAAAGGCGGCCATTGGTACTGGCGGCCGTGGAGAAACGTGGCGAAGGATGCACGAGTCGTCTAGCAGGTGCGGGACAGCGGCAGTGCCATCTGGAACGCCGCGCCGCCGGCCTCGGACGACGCCAGGGTCATCCGGCCGTTGTGTGTCACGACGATCTTCTGGACCAGCGAGAGGCCGAGGCCCGTGCCGCGCTCCTTCGTGGTGAAGAACGGCTGGAAGATCTTCTCCCGGATGTCGGGATCCACTCCGGGTCCATTGTCGGCCACCACGATGCGCAGCTGCTGCTGGACGTGGTCGATGGAACCTTCCACCCTGACGTGAGGCGGCTCGGAGCGGCCCGCGCACGCCTCGACGGCGTTCCGCAGCAGGTTGGACACCGCCTGGCGCAGCAGCACCTCATCGCCGTCCACCGTGGCGAACTGCCCGGCGACCGTCGCCGTCCCCAGGCGGGCCTCGACCTCCGGGCGGAACTCGTCCACGGCGCGCGCGACCAACTCGCCCATCTCGATCGGCGCGAGCGTCAGCTGCGACGGACGGGCGAAGTTCAGGAAGTTCGTGACGACCCGCCCGAGCGCGTCGGTTTCGTCCCGGATCCCCTGCACGTAGGAGGCGTACGGCGCGGGGACCTGCGCCGGATCGATCAGCCGCGCATACCCGTGCACCGTGGCGAGGCCATTCCGGAACTCGTGCGCCAGGCCGGCCGTGAGTTCGCCGAGCCGGGCGAGGCTGTCTTTCAGTCGAAGCTGCTTCTCGAGGTCGACGACCGCGGTGAGGTCGGAAAACAGGCAGACGGCGCCCTGAAGGGCTCCCTGGTCGTCGAGCAGCGGCGACACGGTCACGCCGAGGTGCACGTCGCGGCCGTCGCGCCGGCGGAGCGCGATCGTGTGTCGCAGGATAGGCTGCGCGGTCGACAGGCACTGCTCGACCACGTCGCCGAGCGGAGCGGCGTCGGCCAGCAGCTCGCGAAACCCGGCGCCCGTCTCGACGACCTGCTGGTTCAGCATCCGGAGGGCGGCCGGATTCAGCGTCCGCACTTCGCCGCGCAGGCCGACGACCAGCAGGCCCGACGCCAGGCTCGAGACGATCTCGGAGTTCAGGCGCTCGGACTGCTCGGCGCGGGCCGACAGTGCCCGCTCCTGCTCGCGGAGCCGGCGCATCGCGTCCTCGAGCGCGGCGGCGACGAAGGCACGCTCGGCGTTCCCTTCGCGCAGCTGCCCCCGCAAGCCGCGGATCGCGCCGACGAACCGGAGGAGCGCGAACACGAGCACGCCGACGAGGGCGGCCACGAGCGTCGTGAGCCCGATGAGCGCGTAGGCGGATTGGGACATTTCAGTTGAAGAACCCCGCGTACCACGCGACGACGGCGCTGCCGACCAGGCCCGAGGGCACCGCGGTGACGGCCAGGAACGTGCCGAGCGGGAGCTTCGACTGCCAGTCCGCGCGCCCCGCCACCATCAGGACTCCGGCGGTCAGCGAGCCGAGGACCGACGCGCCCACCAGCGTGAGCAGCATCAGTTTCCACCCGAGGAACGCCCCGATCATCGCCAGCATCTTGACGTCGCCGAACCCGAGCCCTTCCTGGTGGCGCAGCCGCTCGTAGGCCCACGCGACGAGCCACAGCGAGCCGCCGCCGGCCACCGCGCCGATGAGCGCGTCTCGCCAGCCCGGCTCGGCCACGAGGCTCGCCGCCAGGCCGACGACAATCCCGGGAAGCGTGATCTCGTTCGGGAGAATCTGGTGCTGCAGATCGATGACGAGCAGGACGATCATCGCGGCGCCGAACACCGCCCTGATCGAAAACAGCCACCCGGGGCCGATCGCGGTGTACGTCGCGACGAAGACGCCCGCCGTCAGCAGCTCGACGAGCGGGTACATCACGCTGATCGACTCGCCGCACGTCCGGCATCGGCCGCGAAGCACCGCGTAGCTGAGGACCGGGATGTTCTCGTACCACCCGATCTCGCGCCCGCACGCGGTGCAGCGAGACGCGGGCCAGACCACCGACTGATCGCGCGGCAGCCGGTAGATGCACACGTTCAGGAAGCTGCCGATGACGAGGCCGACGAGGGCGATGACAAGATAGGCCATGCTCATCGCAGGCGTGGCGGCTGGGTCACCTGGCCCCCGACCGGGAGCGGATGGAGGGGCGAGTCGGGACCCAGCGTCACCCCGCCGGTGGCCGCGTCCAGCGCAAAGGGCACGCCGCGAGGGTCCACGGGCATCCCGGCAAGCAGGCGCGCGCGGATGAGCGCGTCCCAGGACGCCGGGAACTCGCCGGTCCTGGCTCTGTATGCCGCCACGATGGCCGTCAGCTGATCGATGGCGTCGAGCGCGTCGAGCTGCGCCAGCCGGAACGTGGCGGTGGTGCGAAGCCACTCGTTGTCGGCCGACTCGCGGAGCGATTGCCAGAGGACCCGGGAGCTGCGCCGATCGCCCCCCTGGGCGAGCGTGACCGCCGCGAGCGACCTCAGCCACCAGGGGGCGCCCGGAACGTCGGCGGCCCTCTGAAACCACGCCGCCGCGGTGCGGTAGTCGCCCAGCCACCAGTAGTGGACGAACCCGATGTCCTGCAGGTACTGCCAGCGCGCCGGGTTGGCCCGAAATCCCTTCTCGAGAAGCGCGATCGCCTGGTCAGGGCGTGCGGGCCCGCCAGGGTACCCTTCCGAGAGGAAGATCGAGCCGAACCGGTAGGCGATGTTGAACCGTGGATCGAGCGACGTGGTGATGTCGAGCAGCGGGTACAGCAGGTCGTAGTTCCGCGAGGACAACGGCTTCAGCCGCATGCCGCCGAAGTACTGCAGGGCGCGGATCCAGTAGACGTCGGCGAGGAGCGGGGTGAAGGAGAGCGACATCCGCCGAAGCGCGTCGCCCGAACGGATGTACAGCGCGGCGTCGCCCGTCGCCGGCTCGCCGTAGACCCGATCGCGCCAGGCCTCGACCCCGACGAACGCGGCGACCAGCGCCGCCATCGTCAGCCCGAACGCGAGCGGCCGCGCACCGCGTCTCGCCGTCACTTGAGGTCCCGTCGAGAGAAGATGAAGGAGGCTGCCGACAGCAGCACGGTGATGTAGATCGCCGCGTAGCCGATCGTCATCAGCAGATAGCCGGCCGGCACCGGCTGCCCGTGCACCACCTTCGCGGTGACGTCGAACGGCGCCAGGTTTGGCAGCAGGTAGTACAGCGCCCGCAGGAGCCAGACCAGCGGCGTCGAGTCGACGACGGCATCGAAGTGCTTCAGGTCGGCATTGAAGTGGCCGATCACGTAGAGCCCAAACGTCAGCGCCATCGACACCATCGGCCCGGCGAAGGTCGAGAAGAACAGGGCGATGGCCGTCACCAGCAGCAGCTGGACGTAGATCAAGAGGAACGCCTTCAACAGCGCGGGATCGACGGCCGGCGCCTCCCATCCGGCGCGCAGCCCCTCGGGCGAGCTGACGTGCAGGAACGCGAGCAGCAGGTACAGGGCGAGGGCCATCACCGACACGTTGGCCAGCAGCGTGATCGCCAGGCCGAGGTACTTGCCGAGCACGAGCTCCGGCCGCCGCACCGGCTTGGCGAGCAGGCTGTAAACGCTCCGGCGCTCGACCTCCTTCCAGACGAGGCCGATGCCCACGAACACCGCGACGAACAGGCCGAAGAACGACGTGGCGGCGAGGCCCAGGTCCTTGATGATCTTCACGTCCTGGCCGGCCGTCATCTGGCCGAGCAGCACGGCCCCGCCGACGAGCAGCACGGCGAACAGCAGCAGGTTGTAGAAGACGCGGTCCCGGATCGACTCGCGGAACACGCTGCGCGCCACCGCCTTGAGCACCATGGGCGTCACGCCTCGACCTGCCGCCCGTGGCCGTGCCCGGACACGCGGCGCATGAAGTAGTCCTCAAGCGTGTCGCGCATCGGATTCAGCGACACGACGACGGCGCCGAGCGCGGCCAAGTCGCCGAGCGCGCGGTCGGGCGCAACGGTCGGCGGGATCTCGAGCGAATAGCGCCGCTCGGCAATCCGCGTCATCCGGGCGGCGATCGCTCTCACCCTGTCCGCCACCGCATCGTCCACGTGATCGACGACGACCTCCCACCCTTTCACGCCGAATTCCAGCAGATCCGCGAGGCGCCCGGACCCGGCCAGGCGCCCGCCGGCCAGAATCGCCACGCGGCTGCACACCGCCTCGGCGTCGGCGAGGATGTGGGAGCTGAAGAACACCGTGGTGCCGCGGTCGCGCAGGCCGAGCATCAGCTCGCGCACCATCTTCCGGCCGATCGGATCGAGGCCGGACATCGGCTCGTCGAGGAAGACGACCTCGGGCTCGTTCAGCAGCGCCTGCGCCAGGCCCACGCGCTGCAGCATGCCCTTGGAGAACCGGCGCAGCGGCATCCGCCGCTCGGCCCCGAGGCCGACCTCGTCGAGCAGGCGCGGCGCCCGCGAGGCCCGATCCGCGGACGAGAGGCCGAACAGACGGCCGAAATAGTCCAGCAGCTCGACAGCCGTCAGATGGTCGTAGAAGTACGGGTTCTCCGGGAGGTAGCCGATGCGGCGGCGGACGTTCACGTCACCCACGGGCCGCCCGAGAATCTCGGCGCGGCCGCTCGTGGGGAACACCAGCTGCAGCAGCAGCTTCAGCGTCGTCGTCTTGCCCGCGCCGTTGGGGCCGAGAAAACCGAAGACTTCCCCCGGCTCCACCTGCAGCGTGAGCGAGTCGAGCGCGCGGTAGGGCCGCTTGCGCCAGAAACCCAGCGCGTAGTCCTTCGTCAGGTTCTCGGTGGCAATGGCGTACACGGTATTCGCTACTTGATCTTGCCCGCCTTCTTCAGCTCGTAGGCAATCGCCATGTCGATGGTCTGAGGGGCGGCGGAACCGGCCCGGACGCCGTTGATGAAAAACGTCGGGGTCGAATTGACGCCGAGGAGCCGCGCAAGGCCGACGTCCGCCTTGATCTCCCCGACCACGCGCGGGTACTGCAGGTCGAAATCCTGGACGCCGGCGATGACGAACGCCGCGTCCTTCACGCTGGCCGGGCTCAGCGTCGACTGATGCGAGTAGAGGTACTCCTCGAGCGAGTCCCCCTTGTTGCGCTGACGGGCCAGCCTGATCGCGACGGCCCCTTCGCAGGCCGCCGTGTGGAACGGCCGCACGATAGTCGAATTGCACTCCTGCTGGAGCGGGTAGTCCTTGGTGATCATCTTCACCGCGCCCGGGAACTGCGCCTGGTACTTCGCCAGGATCGGACGCATCTCGAAGAACATGACCGCGCATTGCGGGCACTGCACATCGGTGAACTTCACGATGACCACCGCGGCGCCATCCGACGGGACAGGGACGGTTATCCGCGGCAGCGAATCCCAGTACCGCTCGAACTCGCTCCGCTGGTCGGCTGTGATCGGCTGCGCCGCCCGCTGCTGGGCGGCGTTGATCCGCAGCGACGCCTCGTCGGGGAAGAAGGCCACCGCCGACACGGCGCCGGCAAGGAAGACGATGACGACCGACAGCAGGGCGGGACGCGCGAGCAGTTCGCGCAGGTCGCCGAACACGCGCCGTGGCAGAGTGGTCATGGGCGGCATTGAACGAGAAAGGCCTGACACGATGAACAGTCCGACGACCGCGGCGTACGTGGCCAGGCACATCAGGCACACCGCTCCGAGCACGAAGAAGGCCGCGTAGGCCATGTAGAGCGTCACGGCCAGCCCGACGGTCGCCGTCACGAAGAGATAGGCCGGCATCGACTCGCGCACCGATTCCGGGCCGGCGGCGCCGACGAACGCCAGCACCAGCACGGCCCCAAAGAAGATGATGCCGAAAAGGGCCACCGGCACGCCAAGGAAGCTGCCGTACCGGCTCAGGTACGCCTGCTGGCAGCTGACCGTCTCGTTGATGTCGCAGAAGCTCAGGTAGCCGGGCTGCGCCAGCATCTGGTAGTGGACATAGAGGGAGGTGGCGGACGCGGCGAGGCCGCACAGCGCCAGCACCCAGACGAGGCGACGCGAAAGAGGAGACATCGGCAATCCGCTCCGACGGCTATTATACGGGGAACGGAGGCGGGAAGCAGCGGATAGCTGGCAGCGGAACGCAAGCCACGAGTGTCACGCGGGCCGGCCGCCTGCCCCACGAGCCGGTCCCACTACCCGATCGGCACGGCCGGCGCGGGCGGCGCGCCGCTGTCCGGCATGTCTACGAACAGCGTCGCGGCCGACTGGTAGATGGCGCCGCCGCCGTTGGTGCCGAAGTAACGCCGGCCCCGGCCCGGAAGCGGGTCGGCGGTGGCGTGGTAGGTAATCACCAGGGCGTCGCCGTTGCAGCTGATCCGTCCGGTGGTATCCGGGTTGTCCGAGTCCATCTCGAACTCGTAGCCGCTCTTGACAACCGGCGCAGGACCCGCCAGGTCGACGTCGACGTATCCAGGCTGTCCGCCGATCGGGAGACCGAGGTTCTGGAGCGACGGCGCGAAGTACCCGCTCCCACAGCTGGCCCAGAATGCCTGCTGCGCGCTGTGAATCGCCCGAAGCGACGCGATGCCCGAGGACTCGTTGGCCGCAAGCCTCGTCTTGGTGAGCGCGGGGGCTGCGATGGCCGACAGGATCCCGATGATGCCCACGACGAACAACAACTCGACCAGCGTGAACCCGCGTCTGCCTTCCGTGGTCATGACTGCCTCCCCGTCACCGCGCCTCGAATTCTCGCGAGTTCGTCGGCCCGTATCCGCCAGCCGCAACTGCTGCGGTCGTATCGGCTCGACCCGCCTCTAAGAGAAGGGGGACGCCGCCCGGGCGTCCCCCTGTTCGTCTGCGCTCGAACTGCACGCTACTGAATGACGTTGACGGTGCCGGCCGGCGCGAACGGTTCGGCGATGACCGCACCCGCCGTGTCCTGCCAAATCGTCCCGCCCTGGTTCGTCGCGAACGAGCGCTGGCCGGTGCTGCCGACGGTCAGGGGTTCCGTGTGGGCGTAGTAGACGGTGCTCGAGGCCGTGCCGTTGCAATCGTTCGCTGCGGCGACCCCGCCTGCCCCGTTGGCGAGCGCCACCGTATAGCCGCTCTTGATCGACGGGTCGAGCCCCAGGTCGGCCGAGATGAACCCGTCGCCGAGCGTGCCGCACCTGAGGGCCAGAGTCACGAGCGACGTGGCATACCCGCCCTGCGCCGCAGACGAGGCGTAGGTGGACTGCGAGCTGTTGATGGCGCGCAGCGAGCCGATCGCCGACGCCTCGTTGCCGGACATGCGGGCCCGCATCAGGCCGGGCACCGCAATCGCGGCGATGATGCCGATGATTGCCACGACAATCAGCAGCTCGATCAACGTGAAGCCCTTGTTGCTACGGATTTTCATGATCTACTCCTCTTATGCGTTGATTGCGGCTACCGGCGCTGCCGGCGTGTTTAAGCGCGTTTGGCCTTTGCCGCGTTCCGGCCAGCGCCTGTTGGCTGTGCTGGCCCACACGATAGCAACCCCGATGCCAACCGCAATCGCATGCCGTCTGATCGCTGTTGTCGCCCTCTTTTCAATCACTTGCAGGAACCGGCCCTGCCAGCCCCTTCGGCGATCATCGGGCCGAGTGACAAAGTTCGTCAAGTCGCCCTGACGCTTTCTGTCACCGACCCCGGGGCGAGAATCGCCGGAATCCCCCTCGCGATGTTAGACGTCGGCAGCATCAATGCGGGAGGACTATCTTCGTGTTGCTCGTGACCGTCACTCCCGGAGCGTCCTTCGCCGATCGCCGGCCCTACCGGATCTCGTACTTCTTGGCGTAGTAGCGGAACGAGCGGAACGTCATCCCGAGGATCTCGGCCGCACGTGACTGCACGCCACCCGCCCGGCGCAGCGCTTCGACGATGTACCCGCGCTCGATCTGCTGGACGTAGTCCTCGAGCTGGAAGCCGCTGTCCGGCAGATCAACGCCGGCCCCCGGTTTCAGCGCACCGCCGCGCACGACCGGTGAGAGGCTGTCGGGCAGGATGACTGGGGTCTGCTCCAGGGCGACCGCGCGTTCGATGACGTTTTCCAGTTCGCGGATGTTGCCGGGCCAGCGGTAGGCCATGAGGAGCGCCATGGCTTCGCCGGAGATCCCGGTCAGGTTCTTCCCCATCTGTTCGCGGTATCGCCCCAGGAAGTGGTCGGCGAGCAGCGGGACGTCCTCGCGCCGCTCGCGAAGGGGCGGCAGGTGGATCGGGATGACGTTGATCCGGTAGAACAGGTCTTCGCGGAACCGGTTCTCGGCCACCATCCTGGTCAGGTCCTGGTTGGTGGCGGCGATGATCCGGATGTCGGCCTCGATCTCGTCCAGGCCGCCCAGGCGCCGGAACCGCCTGTCCTGCAGCACGCGCAGCAGCTTGACCTGGACCATCGGCGTCATCTCGGCGATCTCGTCGAGGAACACCGTGCCGCGCTCGGCCAGCTCGATCAGCCCCTTCTTGTTGGTAGCGGCGCCGGTGAAGGCGCCCCGCATGTGGCCGAACAGTTCGGACTCGAGCAGCGTTTCCGGCAGCGCGCCGCAGTTGAGCGCGACGAACGGCCGGTCGCGCCGCGGCGAGTTGAAGTGGATGGCGCGCGCCACCAGTTCCTTGCCCGTGCCCGACTCGCCGGAGATCAGGATCGTGCTGGTGGTGGCGGCGACGGTCTCGATGAGCCGGAAGACCGCCGCCATCACCTCGCTGCGGCCGATGATATTGCTGAACTGGTGCACGGTGCCGAGCGTCCGCTTGAGCAGCAGGTTCTCCTGCTGCAGCTGCCGGCGCTCCTTGCGCAGCTCCCGCTGCTCGAGCGCTTTGCGGACCACCTCGACGACGGCCGCGGGGAACTCCGGGCCGCCCTTCTCGACGTAGTTCGACGCGCCCAGCCGCAGGGCCTCGACCGAGGTCTCCTTCGAGGCGTAGGCAGTGATCATGATCCCGAGGATGTCGGGGTCGAGCTGCTTGGCGGCGCGCAGCACCTCGACGCCGCTCATGTCGGGCATGCGGATGTCGGAGACGAGCAGGTCGATCCCGCCGGCCTCGAGCAGCCTGACGGCGTCACGCCCGTTCTCGGCGATCACGACGTCGAACCCCTCCCGTTTCAGGCGGTAGGACAGGAGCTGCCGGATCGAGGGCTCGTCGTCGACCAGGAGGATCTTCGGTGCGGACGTCGGCACGTCAGGCATCGCGCCTCCCTGACCCAGCCAGCTGGCAGCTGGCAGCCGGCAGCTGGCAGCGGATGAGTTCGGCACGAATCGACACCTGTGCTTCAGGGGAGAGAAACCGCATGACTGAGCCCTGCAACGAGTTTCCCGACCTCAGAGGCCAGCTTCGCCAGCCGTTCGGAATCGGCCCCATCAATGTAGCCCAAGCGGGCACTCAGCAGAAGCTGAGTCTCGAGTTCACAGAGTGAGCCTCGCGCGATCGAGAGATGCCGGCCGAAGGCGCCGTCGGAACGAATCCCGTGCCCTTCCGCGATGTTCGACGGGACTGACACCGCAGACTTCCGCATCTGCGAGGTCAGGACATACCGCTCTTCCGCCGGGAACCGCTTCGTCGCCGCGTACACCTGCTCGGCAAGATCCATGGCCCGTTGCCATGCGACCAAATCGCGGTAGTTGCGTATGGCCATCGGTTCTCCAGCCAGTGATCCGCTGCCAGCTGCCAGCTGTCAGCTTCCCGCTGTCCCCGCCCCCAACCGCACCCTGACCGTCGTCCCTTTCCCGAGCGAGGAGCTGACCTGGATCTCGCCGTGGTAGTCCGACACGATGCGGTGCACGATCGCCAGGCCGAGGCCGCTGCCGCGCGCGAACCTCCCACGAAACGGCTGGAAGATGCCGTCGAGCTCCTCTGGCGGGATGCCGACGCCTTCGTCCTGCACCTCAATGACCACGCTCGGCGCCGGTGTGGCGACCGCCGGATCGTCGGGCGGCCCGGGCGCCGGCTCCGACAGGACGGCCATCCTCAGGCGGCCGCTCGCCGGCATCGCCCGCAAGCCGTTGGTCGCGAGGTTCCACAGAATCTGCCTCACGTGTCCTTCGTCGGCCTCGAACCACACCGGGCCGGCCGGCACGTCCACGTCGATGGCGTGGCCGGCCTGCAGATCCCCGCTGCGCCGGAGCAGCATCGCGGTGTCGGCGACGATTCTGGCGAGATCCAGCCGCTCTATCGCCGCCGGCTGCGGGCGCGCGTAGTCGAGGAAGCTGCGGATGGTGGCGTTGAGCCGGTTCGACTCGCGCAGCACGATGTCCATCAACTGCGCCTGGTCGTCGCTGAGCGTTAGCTCCTCCCGGAGGACCTGGATCGACCCGGCCATCGACGCGAGAGGGTTGCGGATCTCGTGCGCGATGCCGGCCGCCATCTCGCCGACGGCTGCGAGCCGCTGCCTCAGGCGCGCGTCACGCTCGAGGCGTTTGGCATCGGTGATGTCCTGGAACGTGATCAGGTACCCCAGCGTCTCGCCCGGCGTCAGCAGGTGCGCCACCGCCAGGCCGATCTCGATCGTCCGCCCGGCCCGCGCGGGATACGGGAAGTCGACGCGCCGGCTCGGGGCGCCGTCGAGGTCGCTGGCGATCAGCCGCCGGACTTCGTCGGGCAGCCGCAGGACCTCGCCGACGTCGCGGCCAATCACCGCGCCGGCCGTGTGACCGGTGATGGCCTCCGCCGCGCGGTTGAACGACAGGATCCGGCCGGTGACGTCCGTGGTGAGCAGGCCGCTGGTCAGACTGTCGATGATGTCCTGGTTGAACGCCTGGAGGCCGGCGATTTCGGTCGACGCGCTCTCCAGCCTCGCCCCCGCGCTGCGCAGGCGCTCCGCGAGCGAGCCGGCCAGGGCGCCGACGGCCACGAAGGCGCCGACGTCGATGCCGACCAGGTAGAGCGCCACCCGGGCGGGCGGCAGTTCGGCGGGCACGACGATCCACGACTCGATGCCCTGGAAGTGCCCCTGGTACTGGGCCAGAACGATGCCGGTGTACAGCAGCGCCGACAGGATGGCGACCGTGACCGCGCCGCGGCGGAGGAGGAGGGACGCCGCCGCGATGATCGGGAGCACGTAGAGCAGCGAGAAGTAGCTCGTGACCCCGCCCGTGACGACGATGAACGCCGACACCAGGAGCGTGTCGACGACGAGCTGGACGTCGGCCTGCCAGCGCCACCGGTCCGCCCCGGGCAGCCCGAGCGCGTACAGCGCGGTGAACAGGTACGTGAGACCGATCAGGAAGAAGAACGCGTTGACCGGCAGCGCGCCGGGCGAGTTCAGGTGGACCAGGACACCCGAGCCGAGCAGCAGGGTGCTGATCGCCGCTCGGCCGGCCACCAGCCAGACGAGCCTGCTCCGGCGTTCTGAACCCTTCATATCAGGCGGTAGGCGGCAGGCGGTCGGCCGTCCTGTCAGCCGGCTGCCGGAGGCTGCCGGCTGGCAGCGGATCGCCGATCGTCGACGGTCGAATCATCACGCGTCATGGGCGAAACGGAATCCGCTGTCAGCTGCCGGCCGCCGGCTGTTCACTACGTCAACTTGCTGATCATCGAGAAGATCGGCATGTACATCGCGATGACGATGCCGCCGACGATGACGCCGAGAAATGCGATCATGATCGGCTCCATCAGCGTCAGCAGACCGGCGACGGCCACGTCCACCTCTTCCTCGTAGAAATCGGCGATCTTCGCCAGCATCGTGTCGAGCGCGCCGGTCGCCTCGCCGACGCCGATCATCTGCGTGACCATGGCGGGGAAGACCCCCGTCTCCTTCAGCGGGCCGGACACGGTCTCGCCGCGCTCGATGCTCTTCCGCGTGGTCATGATGCCGTCTTCGACGATCGCGTTGCCCGCGGTCTTGGCGGTGATCTCCAGGCCGTCCAGGATCGGCACGCCGGAGCTGATCAGCGTGGACAGCGTCCGGCAGAACCTCGCGACGGCTATCTTCCGCAGGATCATCCCGAGTACCGGCAGCTTCAACAGGAGGCGGTCGATGGCGTGACGCCCGTTGTTGGTCGCGTAGTACTGGCGCACGGCGAACACCGCGGCGACGATGCCGACGACGATGAACGGGATGAACCGCACCATGAAGTTGCTCATCGCGATGACGACGCGCGTCGGCAGGGGCAGCTCCGCGCCCAGGCCGGCGAACATCGTCGCGAACGTCGGGATGACCTTCCACAGGATGACGGCGACGACCAGGAAGGCGATGACGAGGACCGCGACCGGGTAGATCATCGCCGACTTGACCTGCTGCTTCAGCCGGACGTTCTTCTCGATGTAGACCGCCAGCCGCTTCAGGATCGTGTCGAGGATGCCGCCCGCCTCGCCCGCCGCAATCATGTTGGTGTAGAGCGGGTCGAAGACCTTCGGGTGCTTCTTCATCGCGTCGGCGAGCGCGGCTCCGCTCTCGACGTCGTTGCGGGTCTCGACGATCGTCCTGGAGAAGTGCTTGTCCTCTTCCTGGCTCCCGAGGATGTCGAGGCACTGGACCAGCGGCAGGCCGGCGTCGATCATGACCGAGAACTGGCGTGTGAACACGGCCAGGTTCTTCGAGTCGACCGCGTGCCCCCGCGACCGCTTGGCGGGCGCGTTCGTCTCGGCCTTGGCCGTGGCGGCGCCGATCTTCGTGACGATGATCTGGTCGCGGCGCAGGGCGGCGGTGGCCTGGTCAACGGAGTCAGCGACCCGTTCGCCGCTCACGGTCTCGCCGCCTCGGGTCCGCCCGGTGTACGCAAATGTCGCCATGGTGCTCTCCCCCGCTCCTTACCGCCGGGCCGACGGCCGCTCCGCCGTCCGGCCCAGCCCCGCGCCGGCGACCACGCCGACGCCTCGGTTGATCATGTCCACCAGCTCGTCCCTGTGTGAGGAGGCGGCCAGCGCCGTGTCCATCGTGATCTGCCGGCTGAAGAACAGCGTCGCGAGCGCCTGGTTCAGCGTCTGCATCCCCACCTTCTCCTGGCCCGTCTGCATCGACGAGTAGATCTGGTGGATCTTGTCCTCGCGGATCAGGTTCCGGATCGCCGAGGTCGGCACGAGGATCTCGCACGCGACGACTCGGCCCTTCCCGCCCGTGCGCGGCAGCAGCGTCTGGCAGACGATGCCTTCGAGCACCAGCGACAACTGCGTCCGAATCTGCCCCTGCTGGTGCGCCGGGAAGATGTCGATGATGCGGTTGATCGTCTGGGCGGCCGAGTTGGTGTGCAGCGTCGCGAACGTCAGGTGGCCCGTCTCGGCGATCCGCAGCGCCGACTCGACCGTCTCCAGGTCGCGCATCTCGCCGACGAGCACGATGTCCGGATCCTCGCGCAGCGCGGCGCGCAGGGCCGGGCCGAACGCCTGGGTGTCGCTGTGCACCTCGCGCTGGTTGACCAGGCAGCCGCGATGCGGGTGGATGTACTCGATCGGGTCCTCGATGGTCAGGATGTGGTCGTGGCGCTCGGCGTTGATCTTGTCGATCATCGCCGCCAGCGTCGTCGACTTCCCGCTGCCGGTCGGCCCGGTGACGAGCACCAGGCCGCGCGCCCGCTCGGCGAGCTTGATGATGACCGGCGGCAGGTTCAGTTCCTGGAAGGTCTTGATCCGTTCGGGGATGAGGCGGTACACGCCGGCGACGGCGCCCCGCTGGTTGAACACGTTGCAGCGGAAGCGGGCGATGCCGCGGATACCGAACGAGAAGTCGAGCTCCATCGAGTCCTCGAAGCGCTTCTTCTGCGCGTCGGTGAGCACGCTGTAGATGAGCTGCTTGGTCTCGGCAGCCGAGAGGTCCGGCATCGGCAGCCGCTGCAGCTTGCCGTTGACGCGGACCTGCGGCGGCGTGTTCGTGGTGATGTGGAGGTCCGATCCGTCCATCTCCACGGTCGTCTTGAGCAGTTCGGGTAGGGTGGCCATTGTGTCAGCTCACGGTCTCTCTGAGCACTTCTTCGATCGTCGTCGCCCCGTCCTTCACCTTGCGCAGGCCGCTCTGCCGGAGCGTGATCATCCCGCGCTCGATCGCCTTCTTCCGGAGCTCGAGGCCGCTCGCGCCGACGAGGATCAGCTCCTTGATCTCGTCGTCCACCTCCATCACCTCGTAGAGGCCGACGCGCCCCTTGTACCCGGTGTTGTTGCACCGGTCGCAGCCGCGGCCCTTCGTCGGGGTGACCGACGCGGCGTCCTCCGGGCTGAACCCGATCTTCACGAGCGTTGGCGCCGGCACCGAGACCGGCTCCGCGCACGCCTTGCACACGCGGCGCACGAGGCGCTGCGCGCAGATCAGGTTGACGGAGCTCCCCACGAGGAACGGCTCGATCCCCATGTTCATCAGGCGGCTGATGGTGCTCGGCGCATCGTTGGTATGGAGCGTCGAGAGCACGAGGTGGCCGGTCAGCGCGGCCTTGATCGCGATCTCCGCCGTCTCGAAGTCGCGGATCTCGCCGACGAGGATGATGTTCGGGTCCTGGCGGAGGAACGAGCGGAGCGCGGCGGCGAAATTGAGGCCGATCCCGTCGCGGATCTGGACCTGGTTGATGCCGGCCAGGTTGAACTCGACCGGGTCCTCCGCCGTCATGATGTTCGTCTCGGGCGTGTTCAGCTTCGAGATCGACGAGTAGAGCGTGTTCGTCTTGCCGGAGCCGGTCGGCCCGGTCACCAGCACCATCCCCCACGGCCGGCTGATCGCGTCCTCGAACTTCTGCAGCGACTCCGGCTCGAACCCGAGCCGCGTCATGTCGAGCATCAGCTTCTCGCGGTCGAGGAGCCGGAGCACGATCTTCTCGCCGAACAGCGTCGGCAGGGACGAGACGCGGAAGTCGATTTCCTTGGTGCGGCCGGCGTCATTGAACCGGATCTTGATCCGCCCGTCCTGCGGGAGCCGCTTCTCGGCGATGTCGAGCTTCGCCATGATCTTCACGCGCGAGACCATCGGATCGCGGAACTTCATCGGCGGCGCCATGATGTTGTAGAGCACGCCGTCGATGCGGTACCGGATCCGCAGCTCCTTCTCGTACGGCTCGATGTGGATGTCGCTCGCCCCCTTGGAGATGGCCGACATCAGCGTCACGTTGACGAGGCGGACGACCGGCGCCTCCTCGCCCTGGCGCGCCAGCGCCTCGACGCTGATCTCCTCGAGCTCGTCGAGCACCTCCACCTCGGAGGCGTCGACGATCGGCAGGTCCTGCAGCGCCTGCGTCGCGAAATCGAGCGCGCTCGGCTGGCTGCTGCCGTGGCCGTTGCCGTTGTTCCCGCTGGCCGCGCCCGGGCCCAGGCTGTAGTGGCGCGCGATCGCCTCCATCAGCGCCGACTCGGAGGCCACGACCGGCTCGACGTTGTACCCCGTCATGAACTTGATGTCGTCCATGGCGAAGACATTGGTCGGATCGGTCATCGCGATCGTCAGCGTCGCGCCGGCCCGGCTGAGGGGGAGGATCTGGTACTTCTGCGCGGTCTCGGCGGGAATCAGCTTGACGACCGACTGGTCGATCTCGAAGTCGCCGACGTTGATCGACGGCACGCCGTACTGCCGGCTGAGCAGCGACGTGATCTCGTCGTCCTTGACGAACCCCAGCTTGACCAGGTTCAGCCCCAGCTTGCCCCCGCTGGCCTTCTGGTAGTTCAAGGCCTCCTGGAGCTGTTCCGGGGTGATCCGCTTCTCCTTCAGGAGGAGTTCGCCTATCCGGACGGCCATAAACGACTGCAACTGCCGAGGTGACGGTTCATGAACCAGGTCGACGCGCGGGGACACACCGACTCCCCCGCAGTCTGTGATCTTGTCGGCGGGCGGGGCCGGGCGCTGTAGTGCGCCGGCCGGCCAGACCGGGCGGCGACGGCAACCCGCTGCGGGTGAACGGGTTGTGTCCACACGCCCGCCGGCTTCCAGCCCCGCGCCTCCTCCCCCCGGCTCCGGGCGTCGGTTCGTTGCCCAAAGCCGCGAGTTCCCGAAACATCCGGACCGTGCGTATCGTATTTACACGGAAGGGGTAGAATTATCTGTTTGCCCCCGGAGACCGAGTGCCATGAGCGAAACGACAGTCGCCCCCGCCGCGCCGAAGGCCATGGGCCTGATGGCCCGGGTGATCGGCATCATCACCTCCCCGCGAGAGACCTACGCCGCCGTGGCCGCCGCGCCGCGGTGGCTCACCATGGCCATCCTCATCGTCCTGGTCGTGGGCGGCAGCCAGATGTGGTTCCAGTCCACGGCGATCGGCAGGCAGGCCACGCTCGACGAGTCGATCCGGCGGATCGAGGCGTTCGGGGTCACGGTCAGCGACCGGATGTACGAGGAGACGCGCAAGGCCATCATGGACCCGCCGGCCTGGCGGGTCGGCATGACCGCCGGGATGATGGTCGTCGGCCCGCCCATCGTCTGGGCCGTGCTGGCCGGCCTGCTGTTCCTCGTATTCGGCGTGTTCACCGGCGGCCGCGCGACGTTCAAGCAGCTGTACGCGGTCGTCGTCCATTCGGGGGTCATCTCCACGCTGGGCACGCTGTTCCTCACGCCGCTCAACTACTTCCGGGAGTCGCTGTCGAGCGCGACGAATCTCGGAGTGTTCATGCCGTTCCTGCCGGAGAGCAGCTTCCTCGGGCGGCTGGTCGGCATGGTAGACCTCCTGCTGGTGTGGTGGGTGACCAGTCTGGCGATCGGCGTCGCCGTCACCTACAAGAGGAAGACGGCCGGCGTCGCGTTGGTCCTGTTCGGCGTGTACGCGGTGATCGCCATCGGCTACGCGGCCTTCATGGCCGCCCGGAGCTAGTTCATGACTCGGAAGAAGGTCCTGATCGGTATTCTCATTCTCGTGGTCGCCGGCGGGTTGGTCTGGGCCAATTTCGCGTTCAAGAAGACGGAAGGACCGACGGTCACCGTCGAGGCGATCAAGGCGCGCAAGCTCGAGTCGATCGTGTCGGCCTCGGGAAGGGTCCGCGCCCGCCGGACGGTCAACATCACCTCCGAGGTGTCCGGCAAGGTGGTGAAGGTCGGCGTCGAGGAGGGCGACCGCGTGCGGGCGGGCCAGTTCCTGCTCCAGGTCGACCCGCGCAACGTGCGTAACCGGCTGCAGGTCAGCCAGGCCTCGCTCGAACAGCAGAAGATCGCCCTGCAGCAGTCCCGTCAGGCGCTCGAGAACGCGAAGGTGAACCTGAAGCTGGCCGAGGACGAGCTGGCGCGGCAGCGGCGGCTGGACCGGGACGGGCTGGCCACCAAGCAGGCCTTCGAACAGGCGCAGGACAACGTCAAGCTGCGGACGGGCGACGTCAGAAACGCCGAGCAGGCCATCTCGAACTCCGAGCAGCGGATCAAGAGCCAGATGGCCGACCTGTCCAACGCGGAGCACGATCTGAGCCGCGTGACGATCGAGTCGCCGATCGACGGGCTCGTCACCCGGCGGAACGTCGAAGAGGGCGAGACGGCCGTTGTCGGATTCACCAACAACCCGAGCGTCGTGATGCTCGTCGTCTCGGACATGTCGATCATCGAGGCCGAGATCGAAGTGGACGAGACCGACATCCCGACCGTGAAGCTCGGGCAGCGGACGAAGATCACCATCGACGCGCTGCCAGACCGGACGTTCACGGCCAAGGTCACGGAGATCGGCAACAGCCCGATCGGCGCGACCACGGCCGGCGGCGTCCGTCAGGCGATCAACTTCAAGGTCATCGTCACGCTCGACGGCGAGATCCCGGAGGTGCGGCCCGGTTTCACCTGCACCGCCGACATCACGACGGCCGACCGTGAGAACGCCGTAGCGGTGCCGATCCAGGCGCTGGCGGTCCGCGAGCTGACGTTCGACCCGCAGGGGAAGGTCGTGACGCCGCCGAAGCCCGAACCGGGCCGGCGGCCCTCCTCCGGCGGCGTCGAGGCGGCGGAGCTGAAGCCCGGGTTCACGAAGAAGGAGACCGAAGGGGTCTTCGTCGTGGACAAGGAGAACAAGGTCCAGTTCGTCCCGGTCAAGACCGGCGTCGCGGGCGACAAGCACTTCGAGGTCCTCGCCGGCCTGAAGGTCGGCGACCGCGTCGTCACGGGGCCCTTCGCCTCGGTCCGCACCCTGAGCGACGGCACGCTGGTCAAGGTCGAGGAGCCGACGAAGAAGTAGGCGGGAAGGCGGGGGGCGGGCGCGGTCCCGAGAGCCGCACGCCGTAAGCCGTAAGCCGTAAGCCGGGTACGAGATGTATCAGCTCTTCGAATCGATCAAGATCGCGCTGGCGGCGATCTGGGCGAACAAGCTGCGATCGTTCCTCACCGTCCTCGGGAACATCGTGGCGGTCACCTCGATCATCGCCGTGGTGTCGCTGGTCCAGGGGATCGACGACTACGTGTCGGATGCCATCGTCAGCGAATTGGGGCTCGGCACGTTCACCGTGCAGCGCTTTGGCATGATCCGGAGCGAGGAGGAGTTCGAGAAGGTCGCGGGCAACCCGGACATCACCGAACGCGACGCCGGGGCGGTGAGGGGAGCCGACCTCGTGAGGGTGGCGATGACCAGCGCGGAGTCGCGGACCGAGCTCCGCTACAGGGACCGCGTGATTGAGTCGGTGGCGATCTCGGGCGTCAGCCGCGACTACGCGGAATTCGGCGGGTACAAGGTCGAACGCGGCCGCCTGGTGACGCCGTCGGAGATAGACCGGAAACGGCCCGTCGTGCTGATCGGCTGGGACGTCGCCGACAAGCTCTTCCTCGAAGAGGACCCGATCGACAAGGTCATCAGCGTGGCGGGCAGCCACATGCGCGTGGTCGGCGTGAACGAGAAGAAGGGCTCGATGTTCGGAGAGTCCCAGGACCAGTTCGCGGTGATCCCGCTCGGCCTCAGCAAGAAGCTGTTCGGCGCCCGCCAGCGCATTGCCATCACCGCGAAGCCCGGCGACCCGCACCTCACCGCCAAGGCGATGGATGCCGCCACCGTCGCGCTGCGCATCGAGCGCAAACTGAGACCGAACGAGACGGAGAACTTCGGCATCGTCACGTCCGAGACGTTTCTGGACATGTTCCGCCAGATCACGCAGGGGATCTTCGGCGTCCTGATCGGCGTCGTCGCGCTCTCGCTGGTCGTCGGGGGCATCGTCATCATGAACATCATGCTGATGGTGGTGAGCGAGCGCACCTCCGAGATCGGACTGAGAAAGGCCCTCGGCGCCAAGCGCCGCGACATCGTCTGGCAGTTCCTGGTCGAATCGATCGCCCTGTCCACGCTCGGCGGCATCATCGGGACGACGCTCGGGTTCTCGGCCGCGTGGCTCGTGACCAAGCTCACCCCCATGCCGGCTTCCGTGCACGTCTACTCGGTGGCGATGGGCATCGGCATGACCGCGATCGTCGGGCTCTTCTTCGGCCTCTACCCGTCGATCAAGGCGGCCAGGCTCGACCCGATCGAAGCGTTGAGGCGGGAATAGGGTCGATGGTCAAAGTCGCGCTCTTAACCGACACGATTGGCATGGCCCTGGGCACGCTCCGGGCCAACAAGATGCGATCGGCGCTCACCGTCCTCGGTGTCGTGATTGGGATCACCGCCATCGTCGGCATGAGTTCGATCATCCGCGGGTTCGACAACTCGTTCCGCGACCTGATCCGCGAGCTGGGTCCGAACACGATCATCGTCGCGAGGGTGAGCTTCGCGAGCGCCGGGTCTGGCGTCGACCGCCAGATCCTGATGAAGCGCCCGAACCTGACGGTCGAAGATGCCCGGGTCCTGAAGGAGGAGATTCCCTCGTTGCTCGCGGTGTCGGCGTTCGTGCAGGGACAGCAGCGGATGTTCTACCGCGGCCAGCGGACGCAGTCGATCGGCATCCTCGGCTCGAGCGAGGACATGATCGACGTCAATTTCATCAAGATCCAGCAGGGCCGGTTCTTCACCGACAACGAGGTGCTGCACCGGCGGAACGTGGTCGTCCTCGGCCAGACGCCGTACAAGGCGTTCTTCGAGAACAGCGATCCGATCGGCAAGGTGGTTCGGATCGGGAACGCGGAGTACCTGGTCATCGGCGTCGCCGCTCCCCGCCCGTCGATCGGAGGCCTGACCAGCGATCAGGACGCGATCGCCATCATTCCGCATACGAGCTTCGCGAAGACGTTCGGCGCGGTCTCCCGCGGGGAGAACCGGCGGATCGGACGGTCGGTCACGATCTTCGCGGTGCCCAGGGACGGCGTGAAGCGCGAGGACGCGATGCGCGAGATCGAGACCGTGATGCGCATCCGCCACCGGCTGAAGCTCACGCAGCCGAACGACTTCGACGTCGCCACACAGGACATGGCGATGAAGTTCTTCGACCAGGCGACCAGCGCGATCTACCTGGCCCTGGTCGTCATCTCGTCGATCGCTCTCATGGTGGGCGGCATCGGCGTGATGGCGATCATGATGATCTCGGTCACCGAGCGGACGCGCGAGATCGGCGTCCGCAAGGCGCTCGGCGCCAGGCGGCGCGAGATTCTCTGGCAGTTTCTGCTCGAAGCCGTCGTGCTGACCTCGGTCGGCGGCATCCTGGGGATCCTGAT
Organism: uncultured Acidobacteriota bacterium; assembly: GCA_963698725.1. Lineage (GTDB taxonomy): Bacteria > Acidobacteriota > Vicinamibacteria > Vicinamibacterales > Fen-181 > FEN-299. Next base: position 940,667 of record CAVORY010000012.1, on the reverse strand, counting down.
CGGCGCCACGGTCGGCGTCAGCGTCCGCACGTTCACGCCGCTGCCGGTGTCGATGCCGTGGTGGTCCTTCGCCATCGGCTTCGCCTTTTCGGCGGGCGTCGGCATCTTCTTCGGGCTCTTCCCCGCGTTCCGAGCCTCCCGCCTGGATCCGATCGAAGCGCTGCGATACGAATAGGGCTCGGGGCCGAGGCAGGCCGCCGACTTCCCTCCTAGACGCGATCTTCCGGCCGGGCCGGCGGCCTCCGATGGTATTATTGGCGTTTGTGCCATGAGCGCCGGACAGGAGAATAGCTGTCTATGAAGGTCTACGACGCCGCCACCATCAGGAACATCACCATCGCCGGGCATTCGGGCGCGGGCAAGACGCAGCTCGCCGCCGCCATTCTGTTCGATGCCGGGATGGTCAACCGGTTCGGCAAGGTCGATGACGGCACGACCGTCACCGATTTCGACGAAGAGGAAATCTCGCGAAAGCACACGCTCGCCGCCAGCGCGGCGTACGCCGAGTGGAACAAGCACAAGATCAACCTGATTGATACGCCAGGGTTCGGCAACTTTCTGAGCGATACCCTCGCGGCGATGCGGATTTCGGACGCCGCGGTTGTCGTCGTCGACGCGGTGTCCGGCGTCGAGGTGCAGACCGAGAAGGTCTGGACTGCGGCCGACGCCTACACGCTGCCCCGCCTGGTCGTTGTCAACCGGCTCGACCGCGAGCGCGCCAGCCTGAGCCGCACCCTCGAGTCGCTGCAGACCGCGTTCGGCCGGACCGTAACCCCGGTGCAGATGCCCATCGGAGAGGAGAAGTCGTTCCGGGGCGTCGTCGATCTCGTCGGCATGAAGGCGTACCTGTTCGAGACGGACGGCAGCGGGAAGTTCAGGGAAGCCGATGTGCCGGCCGACATGAGCGACGAGGCACAGGCCGCCCGCGAGGCGCTCATCGAGATGGTGGCCGAAGCCGACGACAGGCTGATGGAGAAGTTCTTCGAGGTCGGGACGCTCACGCAGGACGAGCTGGTCTCCGGCCTGCGGACGGCGGTGCTCGCCCGCAAGATCTTCCCGCTCTTCTGCACGTCCGCCAGCCTGAACGTCGGCGTGCCGATGCTGCTCGACGCGGTGCTCGCCTACGTGCCGGCGCCGTCCGAGCGGCCGGCAAAGGGCACCAAGGGCGGGCAGGAAGTCGAGGTCCTCGCCTCCGATGGGGGCCCGTACGCGGCCTTCGTGTGGAAGACCGTCGCCGACCCGTTCGCCGGCCGCATCAGCATGTTCCGCGTAATGAGCGGGTCGCTCAAGGCGGACACGACCGTGTACAACCTGGTCAAGGAGACGCCGGAGCGCCTGGGCCACCTCGTCCTGCTGCAGGGGAAGACGCAGACCGACGTGCCGGAGATCAAGGCTGGCGACATCGGCGCGGTCGCGAAGCTGAAGGAGACGGTGACCAACAACACGCTGGCCGACAAGGGCGGCGTGGTGTTCGCGCCGATGGAATTCCCGGAACCGGTCCTGTCCTACGCCATCGAGCCCAAGAGCCGCGGTGACGAGGACAAGATCAGCTCGTCGCTCCAGCGGTTGCAGGAAGAGGATCCGACCATCCGGTCGAGCCGCGACGCGCAGACCAAGGAACTGCTGCTCTCCGGCCAGGGCCAGCTGCACATCGAGGTGACGGTGGCCAAGCTGAAGCGGCGGTTCGGCGTGGAAGTGAACCTCAAACCGCCGAAGATCCCGTATCGGGAGACGATCACGGCCGCGACCGACGCGCACGGCCGGCACAAGAAGCAGACGGGCGGCCACGGCCAGTTCGGCGACTGCTCCATCCGCATGGAGCCGCTGCCGCGCGGCGCCGATTTCGAGTTCGTGGACGACATCTTCGGCGGCGCGATCCCCCAGACGTTCCGGCCGGCCGTCGAGAAGGGGATCCAGGACACGCGGCTCCGCGGGTATCTCGCCGGCTACCCGGTTGTGGACTTCAGGGTGACGCTGGTGGACGGCAAGTACCACGACGTCGACTCGAACGAACTGTCGTTCAGGATGGCAGGCCGCCTGGCGTTCAAGGACGCGATGACGCGATGCAGGCCGACGATCCTCGAGCCGATCATGAACGTCGAGGTGTACGCCCCGTCGGATTTCGCGGGCGATCTGATGGGCGACCTGAACGGCCGGCGCGGCCGGATTTCGGGGATGGACACCCGCGGCGGGATGACCGTGATCAAGGCCCAGGTGCCGATGTCCGAGATGCTCACCTACGAGCAGCAGCTCACCTCGGCCACCGGCGGGCGCGGGTCGTATCACATGGCCTACTCGCACTACGAGGAGGTCCCGAACCACATCCAGTCGAAGATCGTCGCCGCCTACAGAGCGGAGAAGGGCGAGGCGGCGGAGGAAGAGGAGTAGTGGACTGGGGGATTCTGATGGCCGCGAAGGTCTCGCCCGCTGTTGCCGCGGCGCTCGCGCTGGTCGGCTTCGCCGTCACCCTGCCCGTCGCGCTCCCCCGGCCGACCGCGGTCGCCTCGGACGCCGACTGCCTGACCATCAGTGACCTCCCATCAACGCGCGGCCCCGCCCATCGTGCCGCGCTCGAACGCTGTCGGACCCTCTACCCTGACGATGCGGAACTGCTCGCGGACCTGGGAGACGAGTACGACGCCGCGAACGACCCGAGCCGGGCGGAAGCCGCCTACCGCCACGCGCTGGCGGTCGACCCGGCCTTCGCAGACGTGAGGCTGAAGCTGGGACGGCTCCTGCTAGGGAGCGGCAGGCGGGAGGACGCCCTGCGGGAGGCCGAGGCGGCCCTGCGCGTCCAGCCGAATCGAGGCGCCCTGATCGACCTGCGGCGGCAGGCCTCGATGCCTGGCCCGACGGAGCACCGCTGATGCCGTTCGCGCTGTGGGTCATCCTGCGGCTCGCCTCCGTGGCATTCTGGGTGCTGACCGCCGCCTACGGGATCGTCTGCTACAGCCCGTTCGCCTTCGAGATGTTCATCCGCCCCCAACTGCTGCCGTGGGTGAACGAGTTCGTGGCGTGGCATCACGCCTGGCACGCGGGCGCCTACCTCGCGGCCGTCGCGTCGCTCTGGCCCGAACTGGCCCGCCGCGGCCCGCACTCCGGGAGGTCACTCAGCCACTGGGCGGCCGTCTCGTACGCGGCGGTCTTCGGGCTGGTCGGCGCCCGGCTCGTGGCGTCGCCGTACCTGCCGCTGATCACCAACGACTCGCGCGGCCTCGCAGCCGCCCTCGCCGCGCTCGTGCCGCTGGCCTGGCTGGCTGTCGTCGATCACCTCTCGCTGCGTGCGCGCGGACGGCTGCGGGAACTCACAGGAAGCCGTCCGACCGGCCAGAATCGGCTCTTCGTCGTCTGTGCGGCGGCTGCGTCCTACGTCTGGATGGCGCACGTGTCGCGGGCGCTGCTCTCCGGGTCGAGCGGCGGCTCCGCGTTGGCATGGGCCTTTACGATCGCCTGGGCCCTCGCCCTGACGGTGACGACGTTCGCGGTGGCGTTCGCAGCGCTCGCGTTTATCGGCGCGGTGGCATCACGGACCTCGAAACCGGCCTCCCTCGAATACGCGCTCACGGTCCTGGCCGGCGCGGCGGCGACCGGCGAGTTCCTCAGGCGCATCATCCTCCCGACGATCGCGCTGGGAAGCGGGCCAGCGACGGGCTTCGCGGCAGCGGCCGGCGTGACACTGGTTGCAGTCTGGTCGGGCATCGCGCTGCGCCGCGCCGCATCCGTTACCCGCACCGGCGGGAGCCCGCTGGATGTCCTGCTGGGGTGGACCTCGCGCAGGCCGGTGGCGGCGCTAGGCCTCGTCGTGCTGGCGTTCGCGTCGGCGGCGGCCCTGACGGCCGCGGAGCGGCTCGACTGGGAGTTCGTGGTCCAGCGGTCGATCATCGTGGCGGAGGCGATCGCCGCGTGCGGACTGCTGCTCGGGCTGACGAGCGGGCTGCGGCGGCGCCCACCGCGCGCGCTGCCGATCCTCGTGTCGGCGGCCGGCAGCCTCGCCCTGCTAATAGGGCTGCCGCGGGCCGCCCCGGTCGTCGCCGCGTGGTCCGGCGACCCGTCGCTGGCGCGGCCCGTCACACTGCAGCGGTACGCGGCGGCAGAAGCGTCGTTCGCGCTGATGTCCAGCGCCCTCATCGAGTGGCCCGGCAGAGACCCCGGCTACTACCGCTTCCTGCAGATGAACGGGTCGCCGTACGCGACGCCCAGGATCCCGACCGTGGAGCTGGCGGCCTCACTCGCGCGCGGGGACGGGCGGCCGCCCGACATCTTCCTGTTCGTCATCGACAGCCTTCGCAGCGACTACCTCTCGCCCTACAATCCCGCGGTCACCTTCACGCCGCAGATCGGCGCCTTCGCCCGCGAGAGCTACGTCTTCGGCAACGCGTTCACGCGGCACACCGGCACGGAGATGGCGGTGCCCTCGATCTGGGCCGGGGCGGTCGTCGCGCACCGCGTCCGCGCTCCGGGCTTCGAGCGGATGAACGCGATTGAGAAGCTGCTGAACATGGACGGGTATCGTCTCGCGATCAACGATTTCACGGTCCGCGACCGGTTGCGCCCCACCACGCCGACCCAGGTCCTCGACCCCGGCGTGCCCAGCGCCGACACGGATCTGTGCAGGAACCTGGACAGCCTGTCGGCCTACCTCGACGCCACCGCCGGCGATCCGCGGCCGGTCTTCGGCTACCTCTCGCCGATGAACGTGCACATCATGAACACGCGCCGCCCGATGCCGCGGGCGCCGTCCGGCGAGACGTACCCCGGGTTCTTCGACCCGTACGCCCGCAGCCTGAAGCGGATCGACGGCTGCCTCGGGCAGTTCGTGGGGTACCTGCGGTCGCACGGGCGCTGGGACAACTCGATCGTCATCCTGACCAGCGACCACGGCGACACGCTCGGCGAGGACGGTTTCTGGGGACACGCCTTCTGGCTCTTCCCGGAAGATGTGAAGATTCCACTGATCATCCACCTGCCGGACCGGTGGACGCCGAACCTGACGACGGACCTGGCGCGGATTGCCTTTTCGACGGATATCGCACCGACGCTCTACGCGCTGCTCGGCCACGAGATTCGCGACCTCGGCCCGCTCTTCGGTGCGCCGCTGTTCGTCGCGCCGGACCGCTCCCTGGGCGACCGGCGGCGGGACTCGTTCCTCGTGACCTCGAGCTACGCGGCGACCTACGGGCTTCTCCGCCGCAACGGACGGTTCCTCTACGTGTCCGATCTGTTCGACCGCAAGGAGTACGCCTTCGATATGGCGCGCGGCCAGATTCGCAAGGAGATCCCGATCGACCGCGACCTGCAGGTCGTGAACCAACGCCTGATCCGCAGCCGCCTGGCCGAGGCGGCCAGGTTCTACGGGGTCGCCGACTCCCGGACACGGTAGCTTCGAGGCGGGCGGGCACCGGGCGCTTCATCTCACGACGATTTCGTCCACGAAGACCCACGACGTGCCGCCGGCTGACGCGTGCCAGCTCGGAAGCTGGTGAGTGCCTTCGACATGGAACCGGACGAACCGGATCCCGGCGCCGGACAGCGGGAAGGAGAACGTCCGCGTCACCTCCTCTGTGCGCTGGTCCGCCTCGACCGCCTGCACCCCGACGTCCTGATAGCGGCTGCCGTCGGCCGAGACCGCGCACGTCACGCGCCGGGGATGCAGAATCCAGCTCCGCTGGTCCCACAGCGTGCCGATCGACGCCGTCTTCGCGGGCACGGCCGCTCCCAGGTCGACGACGAGGTCGACGTCGGGCCCCTCCCATCCAATCCAGTGGACCTTGAAGTCGGCGGCGCCGCGCACGCCGTTCGTCAGCACCGTCACGTCGCCTCTCGCGTACTTCCTCGACGGCGGCGGGTCGGCCGCCACCGGCTTGCGGAACGCCAGGTTGTCCTCCACCTGCACGTCCAGGAAGCGCAGGGTGGCCTGGTAGTACGCCTCCGGCGCGAGCCCCGCCTCGTTCAGCGTCTTCACTCCGTTCCGGCTGCACGTGGCGCGGAAGTCCTCGACCAGCTGCCGCCTCTCCGGGCGCAGTGCGAACCGCCCGTCACGCTCGACGTGAAACCCCGGCGGGCCGAACATGTCGTTCTTGCCGATTTCGATCATCGCGTATTGCAGCGGCAATCGGGCCGTCCTGACCCGCTCCAGCCGCTCGGCGTCCGCACGCACGGCCGCCTCCGCCTGATCGAACCACTGGCTGTACGCCTTCATGCGGTCGAGCGACAGGTAGCCGTCCGCGTGCGCCACCGGAGATTCGTAGATGTCCAGCCTCGCCTTCGACTGGGCGAGCGCATCCTCGAGCCCCTGGATGTACTTCCCGATCCACGGCGCGGCCGCCCCGTAGTAGCCGTCCAGAAAGTCCAGGATGATCGCCCCGGCATCGGCTTCGGGCTTCCACAGCAGGCGGGCGATCAGGTAGTTCTTCAGTTCCGAGAACTCGTGCCCCGGACCGGTGTTGGCCTGCTGAAAGTGCTGAGCGACGCCGTGGCTGGTGAAGAACTGCAGGTTCGGCTGGAGGACGTGAAGGTTCGGGAACGGCGACACGTGATGCGAGAAGTTGACGACGTAGTCCCAGAGGTAAAGGTGCTTCGTGATCCGCCCCCAGTCGGCGATGTCCCTGCGAAACGCCTCGCTGCCGGGGTCGGTCGCAATCGGCTGGCTGCGATTGAGCTCGATGGTGCAGAGCATGACCTGGACGTTCGGCGCGGGCCTCGTCACGCGGGGAGCCGCCCGGGAGTACTGGTAGGCCAGCGTCGAGATCGTCTGCGTCGGGAAGCGCGCGGCGATCGCGTTGACGAATCGGATGACTGGCCCCGACGGCGAGCCCTCTTCCCCGATCACCTTCCGGCACAGGTCGCACTGGCAGTAGGAGAAGTTGTCGTTCTGGCTCACCGACCAGACGTGCCGATCCGGCTGCGCCGCGATCTCCGCCCCGAGGCGCGCCGTCGCGATCTCGAGCACCTCCGGCCGGCTCGGGCACAGCTGGTCCTTGATCCGCTTCCCGTTCATCAAGGCGAAGTACTCCGGATGCTCGTCGAAGTACGTCTCCCAGGGCACGAGCCGGTTGAAGGTGTGCACGTAGTAGCCGCGGCCGAACACCTCCTCCACCGCGTCCAGCCGCTGCCAGTCCCGGCAGTCGGCGTCGCGCGAGAATTCGCCGTTGACCACGCGGAACCGGTTGACCGGGCCCTCCCGGTCCGACAGCGGCGGCAGCGCCAGGGTGTCCCGCGGCGGGAACACCCGCGCCGTCGGGCTGAACACCCGGCACCCGAAGTACTTCTCGAGCAGGTGCACCACGCCGTAGACTGAGCCCTTGTGGCCGCCCGACACCACGTAGAGGTTGCGGCCCGCCGTCGCGACGAGGAACGCATCCTCTGCGAGCCCGGAGGCCGCCTCTTTCACGGCCCTCGGGAGGGCGTTGCCGGAGAACCCGATGACGATCTCCCGCTCCCGGCCCGGCTTCTGCTTCTCGACGATCGACAGCGTGGCCCCGGTCATGACGCGGACCGTCGACTGGAGGACCTCGGCCGCCCTCCGGTCCGCCGGAGCGGCGCCGGGCGGCACGACGATGGCGGCCGGCGGCGTGCCGGGGCCGACCAGCACGAACGCCGGAGCAACGGCCGCCAGGACCGGAGGCCATCCGGCGGCAAGCCATGCGCCGAGCAGTGCGGCCACGAGGCCGACGGCTGCCGCAAACAGTCGCGGAACCGGTGTGTGGGCGTTCACGGGCTGAGTATACGGCGTGGCGAGGTAGAATGTCGTCCGCGCGGCCTCCGGGAGCCGCGCACTTCATACCGGAGGGGGACTGATGGATATCAAGCGTTTCGTTGTCGATCTGACTCCGGCGCCGCTGGTTCGCATCTTCGCGGCGCCATACGTGGCGGGCAAGGGAATCGAGGCGGGCATCGCGAAAGCCGAGGAGATCTGGAAGACGGGCAGGCTGCACTCCACGATCGACCTGCTCGGCGAAGAGGTCTTCGAGCGCGAGGACGTCGAGGCCACCGTCGCGCTCTACCTGCGGATGATCGACCAGGCGAAGGGGCGCGCCTACGCGAGCATCTCGTGCAAGCCCACGCAGCTGGGCATCCACGAGAGCGAAGCGTACTGCCTCGAGAACATCCGGAAGGTCGTCGGCCACGCGGCCCGGCACGGGATCCACATCACGGTGGACATGGAGGACCACACCTTCACCGACGTCACGCTGCGGCTCTTCAAGGCGCTGCGGGACGAGTTCGACAACGTCGGCACCGTGCTCCAGTCGCGGCTGTTCAGGACCGGGGACGACATCGTGGCGCTGCACGCCAAGCCGTGCAAGGTGCGCATCTGCATCGGCATCTACAAGGAACCGAAGTCGATCGCGCTGACCGACAAGCCCGCGATGAAGGACAAGCTGTTCGACTTCGTGCAGTTGCTGCTCGACAAGGGACACTATCCGGAAATCGCTACCCACGACGAGCCCCTCATTCGCCGCTGCATCGAGTACCTCGACAAGCGCGGCTGCCCGAAGTCGGCCTACGAGTTCCAGATGCTCCTCGGGGTCCCCCGTCAGGAGATCCAGACGCAGATCGTGAACGACGGCCGCCTGATGCGGCTCTACGTTCCGTTTGCGGAGGAATGGCGCTACGCCATCGCCTACTGCAAGCGCCGGATGGCCGCCAACCCGATGATGGGCGCCTACGTGATGAAGAACCTGTTCAGGAAGTAGAGCGAGGACGGCCGCGGGTCTCAGGTCAACCGCGGCCCTTTGCCCAGCTTGTGAGAGAGCCGCCCGAGCCGGTGCTGCACGCCTTCCGCGCGCTTGGCGTCGGCGGCGAGGCGGAGCGCCTCGAGCGCGAAGGCCCTGGCCGCCTCGAGGTCTTTCACACGGTGCTCGTGGTGAATCGCCAGCGCCTCCAGAGCCTCCCGACGAAGGTCCGCGTCGACCCCGGGGATTTCGGAGATCGCCCGCCAGGCCTCCGCCGCTTCCTGGAACCGGTGCAGCCGGCGTCGGTGGAGCGCCAGCCAGTGCAACGCGTCGGCGCGCGCCGTGCGGTCCTGTTCCTGCTCCGGCATCCCCTCGTCCACCGCCGCGGCGGCGTAGCACCGTTCCGCCTCGTCGACGCGATCGAGAGACTCGAGGAGCCGACCCAGCGCGAGGCGTTCGTGGCGTTCGCGCGCCGCGTCCACGCCTTCCTTCGACATCTCCAGGATCAGGCCGGCCACCGCCGCAAGCGACAGGAGGTCGAGCCGGTTGTGCTCGAGCACCGCCTCCAGGCCGGCGGCATCGCCGGTTCGCGCGTACCCGAAGTAGCGCGATGGAATCTCCCAGCCGGGCACGTCGTCCTGTCGGTGAAGACCGAGGATGTCGCGCTCGATGGCCGCGAGCGAACAACTGCCGGGGGGTTCGTCGAATCGGCCGGCAACCTGAGACCCTGAGCGAGCGAAGCGCGTCGAAGGGTCGCCCGCCGCCAGTCGCCCCTCGGCCGTGCTCGGAGCGACCCTGAGCGAGCGAAGCGCGTCGGAGGGCCGCGAGCCGGAAGCCGGCTGCGGGCGCCTCTTCCACAGTCGGCGCGCCGGGAACAGCATGTCCACGTGCGGGAGCCCGCCGAACGGTGATCGCAGTCGATTGAGCTGGTAGCGGGTCTCGATCAGCGGGACGTCGAAGGACCGCCCGTTGTAGGTGATGAGCACGGGCGGCCGGCCGTCGCCGCCTGCGGAGACTTCTTCGGCGACCGCGTCGAGCAGCGCGCGCTCCTCGCCGTAGCCGCGCAGGAAGTACTGCCGGGTCCGGAAGGCTGTCTCGTCGAAGAAGCCGAAGCCGACCAGGAAGGCGTACGTCCCGGCGCCGCCGCTGAGGCCGGTCGTCTCGAGGTCGAAGAAGAGGAGCCGCGGGCCGGCCTCCGAGCCGCCCGGCGGCAGGAGGCCGCCGGAGCGGCCGAGGAACCACGGCAGCGCGACGCGCGCGGCGCCCGCTGCCTCCACGTAGCGCTCCACCGGATGCCGGCCGTGACGATGCGCGACCGGGTAGTGGCGTTCGACGACCACCGCCGGCCCGCGCGCCCCGTCCATCAGCCTCCCGCCGAGCACATCCAGCACCCGCGACGACGCCTCGGCCGCGGCGCATCGCGCGGCGAACGCCGCGCCCTCGTCAGCCTGCGACGTCTGCGGGCCAACCTCCGGGCTGCGCCCGCCGGACGGCTTCGCCCGGTTCTTCAGGATGTCCTGGATGCGTGCAGCGAGAACGGCGCGGTCCATCTCGGCTCCGACGCGCTCAGATGACGGCCGCCAGGATGTCAAGCGCCACCGTCTTCGCCAGCGGCCCGACCTCGCCGAGCGGCCCGACGCAGGACGGGCAGCCCGACTCGCAGGGACACGAGGCGATGAGATCGCGCGTCTTGGCGAGCAGCGCCTGGCGCATCGTGAACAGCGGCTCGGACAGGCCGATACCGCCCGGGTAGTTGTCGTAGACGAACACGCGCGGCTCGTCGTAGTCGACCGGCGCCTGGCCGGCCGCGCGAGCGCGGCCCAGCCGGGCAACGGCACCGGCCCCCTCACGCATGGCCTGCGGCACGTCCTGCGCCGTGCCGTTCCCGATCGACACGCCGATGTCGTGCCGGTCGCACATGAGAAGCAGCTGCGCCACCTGGCGCCCGGCGAACGCGAGGCCGACCACTCCGTCCCGCCGGTCGTCGCCGCCGTAGGGCAGGGCCGTCATCACCCGCCGCGGGATGGTGAACCAGCAGCCGGTCGTGTGCATCTCCTGCTCTGGCAGGTCCAGCTCGCCGGAGCCGACGTTCTCGTTGGTGTAGAACTTGATCTTCTTGAAGCCGACGACGCGCGAGACGACGTGGACCTCGCCGTGGGACCAGGGCGCACCACTCCCGGCGGGGCTGAAGCCCCGCCCCACACCGGCCTCGCCGCGCCCGTCGTTCGAGCCCGCGTCGGTTTCGAACGTGTCGAGAATCGTCACCCGGTCGTAGCGGATCGCGTCGGTGTAGTAATCGCAGTCCACCTGCCGCACGAACGCCTTGCGGTTCTCGAAGTCGAGGCGCTCAACCTGATACAGCGTGCCTTCCACGATGTAGATCGCCTTCTCGTGGAGCACGGATGGCGCGCTCGTGAAGTCCGTCTCACCGATGACGCGAGTGGCGTCGGTGCTGTCAACGACGACGAAGTTGTCCGACGACACCGACCGCAGGCTGATGGCGTCCGCCGGGTACGACTCGCTGGTCCAGTGCCAGTGCGCCTCTTCGCCCGGCGCCTGCGCCTCGGCGAGGTGCACGAGGCCCTCCTCCGAGAGGATCCGGAGGATCTCCTGCACGCTCTCGCGGCCGAACACCTCGGTCGTTCCAAACGGCAGCTCGAAGGCGGCGCACTTGATGTGCGCGAGCAGGATCTGCAGGTTGTCCGGGTTGATCAGCGCGTGTTCGGGCGACGCGTCGAAGAAGTACGACGGGTTGCGCACGACGTACTGGTCGAGCGGCGCGCTGCTCGCCACCAGCACCGCGGCCGACTGCCCCGCGCGACGGCCCGCGCGGCCGGCGCGCTGCCACGTCGCCGCAATCGTGCCCGGATAGCCCGCCAGTACCGCCACGTCCAGCGCGCCGATGTCGATGCCGAGCTCGAGCGCGCTCGTCGCGACGACAGCGCGCACCTCGCCGTCGCGCAGCCCCTTCTCGATCTCCCGGCGCCGGTTCGGCAGATAGCCGCCCCGATACCCCCGCACCACATCGTCCGCGCCCGGCGGGCCCTGCACGGTGTCCTTCAGATAGCGCGTCAGAATCTCGGTGACCAGCCGGCTCTGCGCGAACACGATGATCTGCAGGCCGCGCCGCAAAAACTCCAGCGCCACCCGCCTCGTTTCCTGGGTGTACGACCGGCGAATGCCGAGTTGCCTGTTGACGATCGGCGGGTTGACGAAGAAGAAGTACTTCTCGCCGCGCGGCGCGCCGCTCTCCTCGACCAGCTCGAACGGCCGCTCGGTGAGCCCCTCGGCCAGTTCCTTCGGATTGGCAATCGTCGCCGACGAACACACGAAGATCGGATCGGACCCGTAGTGGTGGCAGATGCGGCGCAGCCGCCGCAGCACGTTCGCGAGGTGGCTCCCGAACACGCCGCGGTAGGCGTGCAGCTCGTCGATGACGATGAAGCGGAGATTCTCGAACAGGCGGGCCCACTTGGGGTGGTGCGGCAGGATCCCCGAGTGCAGCATATCGGGGTTCGTCAGCACCACCTGCGCCCGCGCGCGGATGGCGCGCCGGGCGTCCTGCGGCGTATCGCCATCGTAGGTGAAGACACCGAGGTCGAGGCCCGCCGCCTCGTTGAGGACTTGCGCCAGGCGGTCGAGCTCGGCCAGCTGATCCTGCGCCAGCGCCTTGGTCGGGAACAGATACAACGCCCGAGTGGATGAATCGCGCAGGATGGCGTTCAGGACGGGGATGTTGTAGCAGAGCGTCTTGCCGGACGCCGTCGGCGTGGTGACGACGACGCTCTCCCCGGCCAGCGCGTGCGACACGGCAGCCGCCTGGTGCGTGTAGAGCCGCGTGATGCCGCGGCCCGCGAGCGCCTCGGTCAGGCGGGCGTCGACGCCGGGCGGAACCGGCGCGTACTGGCCGTCCGCCGCCGGCATCCGCCGCACCGCGGTGACGACCTCGTCGGGCAGGTCGGCGTCTTCCCGATGCCACGACGGCACGAGCTGGTGGAGCGCCGCCTGCAGCGCCTGCTCGCGGGACGCTCCGCCCTGCCCGCTGATGGCCAGCAGGTCGCTCTGAGCACGCCGCTCGCCGTCGTCGTCGTTCCGTTGCCTGGCCATGAATGGGGATGGTACCAGCCGGCCGGGAGCCGATCAAGAGGCGAAAGGCGAATAAACGGCACAACGGACAAGCTGGCAGCTTGTCGCTGTCAGCGGGCAGCGGATCCGCTGCCGGCTCGGGTCGTCCGTGATCCGCTGCCAGCTGCCAGCCTGGGCGTTCGTGATCCGCTGCCAGCTGCTACGGCACGAGAATCGTGCCGGCGCGTCCCGTCTTCGCCGTGTAGGCCGCCGAGACCTTCTGCGCCGCGTCTGCGGCGGTTCCACGCCTCGCCAGCATGACAACGGAGCCGCCGAATCCGCCCCCCGTGAGGCGGGCGCCATGGACCTCCGGCATCGACCGGGCGAGCTTGATGATCAGGTCGATCTCCGGCACCGAGACCTCGTAGTCGTCCCGCATCGAGTCATGGGAGGCGTAGAACAGCGCCCCGAGCCCCTCGAGATCACCGCTCTGGAGCGCCCGGACCGCGTCGAGCACCCTCGCGTCCTCGGTGATGACGTGGCGCGCGCGGCGGCCGAGCGGATCCGGAAGTTCCCTGACGCGCGGGACGTCCGAAAGGTCGAGGTCGCGCAACTGCGCCACGCCGAGCCGCCTGGCCGCTTCCTCGCACTCCGCCCGGCGCGTCCGGTAGTCGCCCTTCGAGTGGTTGTGCGCGATACCCGAGTTGAACACGATGAACTCGGCGGCCGGCGGCAGCGGCACGACCTTCCACTCGAGCGAACGGGTGTCGAGGAAGAGCGCCTCGCCGTCCGAGGCCAGCGTGCACGCCATCTGGTCCATCACGCCCACCGGCGCCCCGACGAAGTCGTTCTCCGCGCGCCTGGCGAGCAGCGCCATCTGCACGTCGTCGAGCGGCAGCATGAACGCCTCGCGAAACGCCCGGAGCAGCGCAATCTCGAGCGCAGCGCTCGACGACAGGCCGCTGCCGAGCGGAACCGTCGACGTGACCCGGATGTCCGCTCCGCCGACGACGAGCCCCTCCCGGCCCAGCACCCAGGTGATGCCCTGCAGGTAGTCGGTCCAGCGCCCTCGCCGCGATTCGGTGCCCACGATGTACTCGAACGGAACCGACTTGCCGACGTCGAGGCTGACGGCGCGCACGGCGCCGCCTCTGCGCGGCGCCAGTTCGACGATCGTTCGCTGCGGGATCACCGTCGGCAGCACGAAGCCGCCGTTGTAGTCTGTGTGCTCGCCGATGAGGTTCACCCGGCCCGGCGCCGACGCGCGGACGACAGGTGGGGTCCCGAACAGCCGTTCGAACGTCATGAGAGCGGCGCCTCGATCGCCTGCAGCTCTTTCGCCTTCTCCTCGGGCAGCGTGTCGGCGGTGAACACGCCTGCGCCCATCTCGCTGCCGGCGAGGTACTTCAGCCGGCCCGGCATGCGGTACGCCGGGTAGAACTCGGCGTGGAAGTGCGCCTCGGGATGGGGCTTCCCGTCGGTCGGCGCCTGATGGAAGACCATGATGTAGGGGAACGGCTTCGACCAGAGGCCGTCGTACTTCATCAGGACGGTCTTGAGCGCACGGACGAAGTCGGCGCGCTCCGCGTTCGTAAAGGCCGCGATCGACGGCGCCGCGCGCCTCGTTGCGATCCAGACCTCGTACGAGTACCGCGCGAACACGGGGATGAACGCCGCCACGTGGTCGCCCCGGTACAGCACGCGGCGCCCGTCTTCGAGTTCCGTGGCGACGACCTGCTCGAGCAGGCCGCGGCCGTGCGCGGCCAGATGGTCGGCCTGCTGCTGCAGTTCGCGGGCCGGAATTGGCGGAACGAATGGGTAGGCGTAGATCTGGCCGTGGGGGTGCGAGAGCGTGACGCCGACCTCCACACCGCGGTTCTCGAATTCGAAGACGTAGTCCACGTCGGCGCGCTCGCCGAGTTCGACGTAGCGGTCGGCCCAGACTCGCGCGATGAGGTCGAGCCTCGAGAGAGGCAGGGCGCCAAGCGACGTCGTCGGGTCCTGCGTGAAGACGACGACCTCGCATGCGCCGCCGCCCGGCCGTGTCGGCACGCTGAGATCCGGCGCGGCGTGCGCGGTGGCGGCGAGCGTCGGAAACAGGTTCTCGAACACGGCGACTTCCCACGCCCCCGGTGGGAGTTCGGTGGGGTGATCCGGGTCCGAGGTCACGGCCAGCGGGTTGAACTCGGCCGGCGGCAAGAACGTCCGGTTCTGGCGGTGGCTCGCGTAGGCGATCCATTCGCCCCGCAGCGGGTGCCAACGGAGATGGCTGCTCGGCTCACGCCGCTGGCCGGAGGGGCTGGGCGCGTCGGGCGTGCAGACCCACGGCTGATCGGCGTAGAGCACCAGCCGACGCCCGTCGGGCTTCGTGAGAACGTGTTTCTCCATACGGACAGTAAACTAGCGAGGCGAGCCTCGCCGGCCTGAGGCGAAGCCTCGCTAGAACAGCGACCGCGACTGGCAGCCGTCGACGGTGACGCTCGCGCCGCTGATCCAGCTGGCCCGCGGGGACGCGAGGAACGCCACGACGTCTCCGACCTCGTCGGCCCGTCCGAAGCGGCCGAACGGCAGCTCCCGGCGGATGAACTCGGCAATCCCCTCCGGGTCCGCCTGTTGCCGCTTCCACCACGAGCCTCCCGGGAACGAGATGGAGCCCGGCGCGACGCTGTTGACGCGGATGCTGTCGCGCGCCAGCTGCTGCGCCATCGACTTGGCGAGGCTGATCTCGGCGGCCTTGACCGCGTTGTAGGTCATGCGGCCCCCGGACTCGCGACCGTAGATCGACGCAATCATGACGATCGAGCCGCCGCCACGGCTCTTCATCGAAGGGACCGCCAGCCGGCTGGCGCGGATGGCAGGATACAGCGTCGAGTCGAACGCCTCCTGCCACTCGGCGTCGGTCGTGTCGGTGATGCCAGCCCCACGCGCGAGGCCGAGGCTGTTGACCAGGATATCGATTCCGCCGAACTCGGTGAACAGCCGGGCGAAGACCGCGTCGATGCCGTCGGCCGTCGTCAGGTCGGCGGCCACCGTCAGCACGGCGTCTCGCCCCGAGGCGAGCCGCCGAAGCTCCGCGGCCGCGGCGGACAACTGGTCCTCTCCCCGTGCACAGACGCAGACGCGACAGCCTTCCGAGACGAGGGAGCGCGCGCTGGCGAGGCCGAGCCCGCGGCTCGATCCGGTGATGAGCGCGGTCTTTCCATCGAGTTCGAGGTCCATCGGGACCAATCATAGCCGACCGGAAGCTGACAGCGTACTAGCTGGCAGCTGGCGGCTGACAGCTGGACGCGGATTCTCGTGATCCGCTGCCAGCTGCCCGCTCGGGTGTCCGTGGTCCGCTGCCAGCTGCCCGCTCGGGTGTCCGTGATCCGCTGCCAGCTGCCCGCTCGGGTGTCCGTGGTCCGCTGCCAGCTGCCCGCTCGGGTGTCCGTGATCCGCTGCCAGCTGCCCGCTCGGGTGTCCGTGGTCCGCTGCCAGCTGCCCGCTCGGGTGTCCGTGATCCGCTGCCAGCTGCCCGCTCGGGTGTCCGTGGTCCGCTGCCAGCTGCCCGCTCGGGTGTCCTTGATCCGCTGCCAGCTGTCACCGGCCCGCCACGCGCATGAGGAACGCGGCGAGCGCGGCATTGAACGCGGCGGGCTGCTCGAGGCTGGCCAGGTGCCCGGCTCCCTCGAGGACGGCCAGCTCCGCCCCGGGGATTCGCGCGTGCATGTGGCGGACGATCTCCACCTTCGTGACCAGGTCCTCGGCTCCGACGACGACGAGCGTGGGACACGTGATGCCGGCGAGAAGCGACGTCGAATCCGGGCGGCTCTTCATGCTGCGGAGGGCGCGATAGACGGCGCCCAGCGGCTGCGCGAGCACCAGGTCCCGAACCCGCCGCACGACATCCGGCCGCGAGCGCAGAGTGGTCGCGCCGAGCAGGTGTGCCACGATCGACTCGACTGCCGGCACCAGACCCCCCTGGGCCAACGTCTCCGCCATCCGGTCTCGATTCAGGCGTGCCGTGTCGTCGTCGGCTTCGGCACGCGTGTCGGCGAGCACGAGGCCGGCAACGCGCTCCCGCGCCAGCCGCTGCAGGGCGAACGCCACGTAGCCGCCCATCGACAATCCGCCGACCACCACCCGATCGAGCCGCAACTGGTCGAGCAGCGCCGCGATGTCGCGCGCGTAGCCTTCCATCGATGCCGGGGCCGCGGGGTCGCCGACCTCCGACTGTCCGAAGCCGCGCAGATCTGGCGCGATGAAGCGCCACCCGGCGGGAACAGCTTCGAGTTGAGGCCGCCACATTTCCGCCGCGAGCGGAAACGCGTGCAGGAGCACGAGCGTCTGCCCAGACGCCGACGTTCCTGGGCCAGCGGCGTCGAGGTAGCTGACGACGCGGTCACCGTGACGGAAGTCGCTGCGCATGGCTCATCGCAATGATACTGAACAGCATCCAGAAAGTCAGAAATCAGAATCCAGAAGGGCGGATTCGCGGCGCTGAATCCCGGCAGGCGCGTCCCGGCTCGGCATGCGTTGGCCCAGTCCGCTTTCACGGGCTCGCCAGCCAAGGCCGAGTCGGCTTTCACGGGCTCGCCAGCCAAGGCCGAGTCGGCTGTCGCGGGCCTGCCAGCCAAGGCCGAGTCGGCTGTCGCGGGCCTGCCAGCCAAGGCCGAGTCGGCTGTCGCGGGCCTGCCAGCCAAGGCCGAGTCGGCTGTCGCGGGCCTGCCAGCCAAGGCCGAGTCGGCTGTCGCGGGCCTGCCCGCCGAAGCCGAATCGGCGAAGGCGGGCGAGCTCGATCAGTGGACGCCACGCGGCGTGGACCAACTGGTGCTCGATCAGGAACTGCCAGAGCCGGTTGGAGTGCTTGTAAAGGTAGGCGCCGGCAAGGTAGGTCGCGAGATCCGACCACGCCTCGGGCCGCCGGGCCCAGATCGAGGCGTGCGAGAACAGCCGGCGATACAGCCAGCCGTAGCCGAGCAGCAGTTCGTCCGGCGTCAGGTGCTTCGGCCTGAAGACGACGTGCGCGGTGTCGTACCGCTCCCAATCGCGGTGGAGCAGCCGCCCCTCGGCCTCGAGCTGCCGAAACAGCGGCGTCCCGGGGTACGGCGTGAGGATGTGGAACGTCGCGCACGCGAGCCGTTGGGCTTCGATCCACTGCGCCAGCGTCGCGAACGTGTCCCGCCTGTCGCCGTCGAAACCGACGACGAAACTGCCGTTCACCTGGATCCCGTGTTCGTGCAGCAGGCGCACGCGCCGACCGAAGTCCTCGACGCGCGGAGTGCGCTTCCGCGCGTCCGCCAGGTTCTCCTCGTTCAGGGTCTCGAAGCCGATGAACACCCCGGTGCAGCCTGAGAGCGCCATCTCCCGTAGAAGTGACGGATCGTCGGTGACGTCGAGCGTCACCGCGGCGCTCCAGATCTTCCCCAGCGGGTGGACGGCCTGGCACAGGCGCCGCAGGTAGTCGTGCCGCGCGCCGAGGTTGTTGTCGACGAAGACGAAGTAGGGCTGGCCGTCCGCATCGATCTGTCGGGCGATGTCGTGCGGGTCGCGGACCCGGTAGGGCATGCGCAGGCCGTCGGTCGCCAGGTAGCAGAACGCGCAGCGGTTCCGGCACCCCCTCGACGCGACGACACTGGTCGTCGTGAGGAACGACTCGCGCGGCACGAGGTCGCGTCGTGGCGGCGGGTCCAGGTCGTAGTCGCGCTCGAAGGTGGCCTCGTAGCGCGGCCGCAGCGTCCCACGCTCGACGTCGCGGAGGATGGCCGGCCACGTCTGCACGCCGTCCCCGAGGCTGATCGCGTCGGCGTGCGGCGCGGCCTCGTCGGGCAGGCTGTTGACGTGCATGCCGCCGAGAATCACGGTGGCACCTCTCGCGCGGTACCAGGCGGCCAGATCGTACGCCCGCCGGGCAAACGTCAGGTGCACGGTGATGCCGACTACCTGCGGCAGCGGGTCGGCCGGTGGCGGTCCCTGCAGGAGGTTCTCGTCCCAGTGACGGACGCGCCAGCCCTTGGGCGTTGCCGCCGCGATCGAGGTCAACGAGAGGCTCGGGGTCAGGACGTGCTTGCCAAAGCTCCCACAGGGCGACTTCGCGTAGAACGGGTTGACGAGCAACGCTGCGCCGCGGTCCGGGGGGCCGCCCGGGCCAGGGTCGAGCGCCGGCGCAATCGACATCGCCCGCGGTAGCGGGCGTGGCGGGCGCGGCTGGTGGAACGGGTCGTCTGGAGTCATCGGCGCGCCGGCCTACGCCGCCAGCCGGCCGCCGGCCATCTGCCTCAGTCGCGACTCGACCTTGTCGATGATCGGATCCGGTGTGGAGGTTCCGGCCGTGAGGCCGACGACATCGGCTCGATCGATCCACTCGGGACGCAGGTCCGCCGCGGTCTGGACGAGGAACACCCGCGAACAGCCGGCGCGGCAGGTCTCGGCCAGCTCTCGGGTGTTGTTGCTGCGGGCGCCGCCGACGACGATCACGACGTCGCATCGGCGCGCGAGCTCCAGCGCGGCGTCCTGGCGCCGCCTGGTCGGCGCGCAGACCGTGTCGGCCACCCGCACCTCGGCGTCCGGGAACCGCTGCCCGATGAGCGCCGCCAGGCGCTGAACCCGCTCGACCGGCTGCGTCGTCTGAGCGACGACGCCAAACCTCGTGCGCGGCGCCAGGCGGCGGACGTCCTCCTCGTCCAGCACCACGTCGAACTCGTCGAGATCCTCGGTCAGCCCGCGCACCTCCACGTGGTCCCGCCGGCCGACGATGACCGGGTGCAGGCCATCGCGCGCCATCGTCATCACCGCGACGTGAGCGGTGCGGACGAGGAAGCAGGTGGCGTCGAGCACCTCGAGGCCGCAGCCGCGGATGGCGGTCAGCCGGCGGTCGGACGCCCCGTGCGCCGTGATCATCACGCGCCGCGTCTCGACCTCGCCGACGTCGCCGCAGAACCGGATCCCGCGAGCGCGCAGGTCGTCGAGCACCGTCTCGTTGTGCACCAGTTCTCCCAGCACCGTCAACGGCCGTCTGGCGGATTCCCTCACGGCCAGCGCGATGGCGTCGCGGACGCCGAAGCACATGCCCAAGTGGCGCGCGCGCAGGACTCTCATGGGATGACCTCCATCGGGACGCCGTGGCCGGGGCGTCGTCGTGATGCTTTGCTGTGCAAAGTGACGGGCCGAAGTCCGGCTCTTCTCATGCTGCGCCCTCCCCCGCTATTTCGATCTGGCCTGCCGGACAATGCGCTCGAGCAGGGTGACGTATTCGGCAAAGGCCTTCCGGCCGGCCGCCGTCAGCGACAGCGTCGTGAGCCGCCGGTTGCGCTGATAGCTCTTGGCCACCGAGACGTAGCCGGTCTCCTGGAGCGTGCGGATGTGCGTGGTCAGGTTGCCGTCGGTCATCTCGAGGGCCTCTCGAAGCTCGGTGAACGAGAGGTCGGCCGACGCGGCGAGCATCGACATGATGCCGAGCCGGCCCTTTTCGTGTATCACCCGGTCGAGCTGCAGGAACGGTTCTGGGTTCA
Source organism: uncultured Acidobacteriota bacterium (assembly GCA_963698725.1). Classification (GTDB taxonomy): domain Bacteria; phylum Acidobacteriota; class Vicinamibacteria; order Vicinamibacterales; family Fen-181; genus FEN-299. The sequence goes on along the minus strand of CAVORY010000012.1, from coordinate 920,440 downwards.
CGCCGACTTCTCTCTCGGCTCGGTGAGGTAGAGGTAGACGCCGTAGGCCAGGTGCAGCAGGCCGAACAGCGCGCCCATGAAGGCGTGGTCGAGAAGCGCACCGGGTGTCGGCGTCGCCCAGGCCTGGACCAGCAGCGCGACCCCGGTGATGCCGATGATGATCCACCCGAAGAGCTTCATGCCGCGCGGCATGAAGAAACCCGCGGCGTGGACCGCGCAGCCGTAGAGGAGCGCGTCCGGGAAGACAAGCAGCAGCCTGAATTCGCCCATGTCGGTCGTCCCCATCACCGCCACGCTCAGGATCAGGCCGACCGCCAGCGGCGGGGCCATGGCCTGCGTGACGCGCAGCGTCGGGGGTGACCAGAACGGCTCGCCATCCTGGAGCGACTGGCGCCTGGCGATCACGAAGGCTCCGGCAAGTGCCACCACTGCCGCTCCCAGCCACCATGCGCCGAATTCGCGCAGCCCCTCGATGCGCAACGCGATCCCCCCGGCGCCCGCGAGCGTACCGACCGACCCGACGTAGAGCATGATCGGGGCGAGGGTCCGGCGGTACAGGGCGGACCGCTCCATCAGCGTCCGAATGACCTGCAGGTGCTCGGCGGCGTCGTGGTGCTGCATGCCCACTACTTTGCCACACAAAGTCGCGTCTGGCAAGGGAGATTGTCGAGGGAGCTCCGAGTGCGGGGCGGCCGCCCGGAAGACGGCCGCGTGAGCCGGGGTGGCTGCGGCGGAAACAACACGGGCCGGCGGGGGCTATTCCCCTCGCCGGCCCGTCGTCCGTGGCCTGGCTCCCGTCTTCTATCTTCTATCTTCTATCTTCTATCTTCTATGCTTCTGGCTTCTGGCTTCTGGCTTCTGGCTTCTGGCTTCTGAATTCCGGCTTCTTCCCTACGCACATCCCGACGTGCTGCCGCAGTTGACGCACTTGTAGCAGCTGCCGCTGCGCACCATGATCGACCCGCAGGTCGTGCACGGCGGCGCGTCCTCCTGGTTCTGGATCGCGGCGAACGCCGAGCCCTTCCTCCCGGCCTCGATGCCCATGGGCGGGAGCGTGAGCTGCTCGGCGGTGTCGGCCGGCTCGGCGGCGGAGCCGCTCTCGCGGCCGTTGACGCCGGCCCAGGTACCTGCGCCTCCGCGGACAGGAACTTCGTGGCCAGCCACCGGAAGACGTAGTCGACGATCGACTTGGCGATCCGCACCTGCGGGTTCTTGGTCATGCCCGCCGGTTCGAACCGGACGTGGCTGAACTTGTCCACCAGCACCTGGAGCGGCACGCCGTACTGGAGCGCGTACGAGACGGCCTGCGCGAAGGCGTCGGCGAAGCCGGAAATCGTCGAGCCTTCCTTCGCCATGACCAGGAAGATCTCGCCGGGCATCCCGTCCTCGTAGAGGCCGATGGTGATGTACCCCTCGTGGCCGGCGATCTCGAATTTGTGCGTGATCGCCTGGCGCTCGTCCGGCAGCTTGCGCCGGACCGGCTGCGACACGACGCGGACTTCCCCCTTCGCTCCCGGCGCCTTGTCGCGCGACGTATTGAGCGGCTGGGTCCGCTTGCTGCCATCGCGGTAGATGGCGATCGCCTTCACACCCAGGCGCCACGACTCGATGTAGGCCTGCGAGATGTCCTCGACGGTCGCGTCCCGTGGGACGTTCACCGTCTTGGAGATCGCGCCAGAGATGAACGGCTGCGCCGCCCCCATCATCCGGATGTGGCCCATGTGGTGGATGGCGCGCGACCCGCGGGCCGGCTTGAACGCGCAGTCGAACACCGGGAGGTCCTTCTCGCGAAGGTGCGGCGCGCCCTCGATCGTCTCCATCTCGTCGATGTAGTCGATGATCGCCTTCACCTGCGGCTCGGTGTAGCCCAGCCGGGCGAGCGCGCCCGGGATCGACTGGTTGACGATCTTCATCACGCCGCCGTCCACCAGTTTCTTGTACTTCACGAGGGCGATGTCCGGCTCGATGCCCGTCGTGTCGCAGTCCATCATGAAGCCGATGGTGCCGGTCGGCGCCAGCACGGTGGTCTGGGCGTTGCGGTAGCCGAATTCCTCGCCCAGCTCCACCGCCTCGTCCCACGCCTCCGCCGCAGCCTCGAAGAGGTCATCGGGCACGAACCCCCCGTTGATGTCCTTCATGGCGTCGCGGTGCTTGCGCATCACGCGGAGGAACGGCTCGCGGTTCCGCTCGTAGCCGGCGAAGGGGCCGCCGTGGTCGCGGCTGATTCGCGCCGAGGAGGCGTAGGCCTGGCCGGTCATCAGCGCCGTGATCGCCGCGGCGTAGTGCCGCCCGGCGTCGCCGTCGTACGGCAGGCCCCGCGACATCAGCAGCGCGCCGAGGTTCGCGTAGCCCAGGCCGAGCGGGCGGTAGTCGTGGCTGTTCCTCTCGATCGCCCTCGTCGGGTAGCTGGCGTTGTCGACGAGAATCTCCTGCGCGATGATCAGCGTGTCGACAGCGGCGCGGAAGCCGGCCACGTCGAACTCGCCGCCCGCGTCCACGAACCGCATCAGGTTGATCGACGCCAGGTTGCACGCCGAGTCGTTCAGGAACATGTACTCGGAGCACGGGTTGGAGGCGTTGATCCGGTCCGAGTTCGGGCAGGTGTGCCACTCGTTGATCGTCGTGTCGAACTGCATCCCCGGGTCGCCGCACACGTGCGTCGCCTCGGCGATCATCCGCATCAGGTCGCGGGCCTTGTAGCTGTCCATCGGGCGACCGTCGGTCACGGCCCGCGTCTGCCACGTCCCGTTGTCCAGAACCGCGCGCATGAAATCGTCCGGCACGCGCACGCTGTTGTTCGAGTTCTGGAAGAAGACCGACGAGTACGCCGTGCCGTTGAACGACCCGTCGTAGCCGGCGTCGATCAGCGCCCACGCCTTCTTCTCCTCGTCGACCTTGCAGGAGATGAAATCGACGAGGTCGGGGTGCTCCGCGTTGAGGATCACCATCTTCGCCGCGCGGCGCGTCTTGCCGCCCGATTTGATGACCCCCGCGAACGCGTCGTACCCCTTCATGAACGAGACGGGACCCGAGGCCGTGCCACCGCCCGCCAGCGACTCGCGCGACGAACGGAGCGACGACAGATTCGTGCCCGTGCCGGACCCGAACTTGAACAGCATCCCCTCGGTCTTGGCGAGCGTGAGGATCGACTCGAGCGTGTCGTCCACCGAGTTGATGAAGCAGGCCGAGCACTGCGGGTGCGGCTCGACGCCGCAGTTGAACCAGACGGGGCTGTTGAACGCGGCCTTCTGATACAGCAGCAGGTGCCTCAGGTCGTCGCGGAACCCCAGCAGGTCCGCGTCGCTCGCGAAGTACCCGCCGCCCCTCGCCCAGTCGGCGATCGTGTCGACAACGCGGCCGATCAGCTGGCGGACGCTCGACTCGCGATACTCGCCCGGCTTCGGCTTCAGCGGGCCCCGGAAGTACTTCGAGACGACGATGTTGGTGGCCTGCTGAGACCAGAACGCCGGAACCTCGACGTCACGCTGCTCGAATACCAGCTCGCCCTTGTCGTTGGCGATGATCGCGCTGCGCGTCTCCCAGGAGACTTCCTCGAACGGATCACGACCCGAGGGGGTGAAGAACCGCGTGAAGGTCAGGCCGGGCGCGGAAGCCTGGACCGGCCGGCCCGCCGGCCGCGGAGACTCCGGCAGCCGATTCTCGAGGACCTTGGGCGAGGTAGGGGCCACGTCATGGGTTACGCCTCTCTGCATTCCGCCCTCCCCGCTGCCGCGCCTGCGCCCCTCAGACACGCGCAGCCCACCGCACTCAAGCGACACCACGATTCGTCCTGGCCGTCGAGATACCGCGCACGTCGCAGCCGACCCCTCGCTGAGCCAGCACCGCGGCCTCCCGCCCTCCGCGGGTCGCCGCCAGCACGGGCCGACTGTGTCTGCCTGAACATCCGCGGCAGCTGGGAACTACCGGCTGGGTGCGTTCACGGCAGAGGGCAAATATGGACGACGGTCTGTCGATTGTCAAGCGGCGATCTACCAGATATGGTGTCCGGAAATTAGGTCAGTCGCAACACTTGGTGTATTCCCGTGGAATTACGAGTCTTCTGTCGTTTGCCAGAAGATCGGGGCTGTTTCGGGCAGATTTCCGCTGATTTTCGAGTTGACAACGACACGGGTTCCTGGGTCAGCGATCGCGGAGGCTGGCCGCGAGGCTGGCCGCCTTGTCCGCCACCTTCGCCGCGAACACCAGGTTGCCTTCGTTCAGCGCCTGCTCGGCCTGCGCCACGAACCTCTGAGCCGTCTCGTACTGGGATTTCCTATCGGCGGTGAGCGCCGTGAGGTTCACGCGACCAAGCTCCTCCCTGGTCCGTTTCAGCTGCTCGCCGATCTTCTGCCGCGCTTCGCTCACCGTAGCGGTCGGCGCCTGCTGAAGCGTCGCCGTCGGCACTGGCGCCACGGGCCCCACGGTCGCCGGGTCGACAGGCTTGGGCGGCTCGGTCTTCGTCTCAGGCCGCGGAGCGGCCGGGCGGGACGGCGCCGCCTGCGGCTTCGGCGCGACCTCGGTGGTGATCGGGGGCGGCGGTGCCTCGGGATCCGGCGGCACGATGATGCGGGGCGGCGGCGCCGGCACGTCGAGCGGCGTCGGCGCAACCGGCGTCTTCGCGCGCCCGGCCGCGCATCCGCCAGAAGCCAGTGCCATGAGCGCGGCGGCGAGCAGCAGGCGTCGCACAGTACTCACCATTATGACAGAGATCGCGATCGCCGGCCTGACGCCCGGCGCCGCTACGTGGCCAGCGGCAACGAGACGCGAACCGTCGTGCCGCGCCCCTCGATCGACTGCACCTCGATCTCGCCGTCGTGCAGCTGCACGGTCCGGTAGACCATCGACAGCCCGATGCCGCTGCCCTTCTCGCGCGTCGTGAAGTAGAGATCGAAGATCCGGCCGAGATGCTCGGGCTTGATCCCGATCCCGGTGTCTTCGACGCTGATGTCGACGCGCCTGGCGTGCGGCGTCGCGGAGATCCGCAGCGTCCCGCCGTCCGGCATCGCCTGGCGCGCATTCAGCGCCAGGTTGAGCAGCGCCTGCCGCAGCATCGTCGGGTCACCCGTGATCGGAGGCACACGATCGACGCCCTCGACGACGACGTTCACCTTCGTCGCCTCGCACTCCGGGCGGATGACGCCGACGACGTCGTCCACCAACAGGGTGAGCGACAACGTTTGAGGTTTCAGGTCCTCCGATCGGGTGAATCTCAGCAGCCCCTGCATGACCTGATCGAGACGCTGAATCTCGGCGCTGATGACCCGCACGTGCTCGAGCGCCGGCTCCGCGTCCCTGCGGGGCCCGTCTGCGGCGCTCTCCGCCCCGCCGCCCGCCGCGCGGGCGCGGCCGGCGGCCGTCAGCTTCTGCTTGAGCAGCTCGAGGTGGATGGTCATCGCGTTCAGCGGGTTCTTCACCTCGTGCGCGACGCCTGCCGTCAGGCGGCCGAGCGCGACCAGCTTGCGGGAGTAGCTGAGCAGCGCCGCCTCACGATCGGGGCGCCCGGCCTCCGCCGCCCCCGCCGCCGGCGAGCCGCCCGGTTGGAGACGATCGGCCGACAGCTGGGCGCTGATGGCGTTGAAAAAGCTGCCCAACTCCCCGAACTCGTCCTGCTGGGGCAGATCGAGCCGCACGTCGAATTCGCCCCGGCCGAGGCGCGAGAGCCCGCTCCTGATGACGTGAATCGGCCGGAGAATCAGCTGCGCGAACGACGCCGACACGACGATGGCGATGAGGAGCGCCACGAGGCTGATGGCGCCGACCCGCCACAGCTCCCCGTCCAACCCTTCGTTAATGAGGACGATGTCCACCCCGATCCGAATCGTTCCGAATTTCGCATCCCCCAGCAGGAGCGGCTTGCGCACCTCGAACGTCGAGCCCCCGGGCCAGTAGAGGCCGGCCATCTGCCGCAGACTGTCCGCGTCGATCAGATCCTTGAGGTCGTCGGCCGGGGGCAGCCGCTTGCCCTCGAGCCCGGGGTCCCATGCCGCCACGGCCACGTCGTCCACGTTGCAGATCGCTGCGTAGACCACGGCGGGGGTGACCGCGCCCGATCGGAGGATCGCGCGCAGCCCGCCGTCGGCGGCGATCGCGGCCCACGGATCCGCCTGGCCCGCCACAACGTCCACGGCGCGTATGTAGATCGTGTCTGCCAGCACGTCGCCGAGCGTCCTGGTCCTCTCGAGCAGCACCCGCGCGACCGACGTGACGTGGAGCACGCTGAGCGCGACAACGGCGAGGCCGACGATGAGGGTCACGCCGCCGATCTGCTTGGCCTTGATGCCCAGGTGCACGGGACCCTACTTCCGGAGCCTGAGGCGGTTGAGCTTGTTGTGCAGCGTCTTGAGGCTGATGCCGAGGATCTCGGCGGCTCGTGTCTTGTTGTCCTGCGTGTGCTCGAGCGTCATCTCGATCAACCGGCGCTCCGCCTCCTCGACCGTCGTGCCCGGCGAGAGCGCCAGGGCCGGCCGGGACGGCCCCTCCGGCTGCGAGAGCGCGGCAGGCAGGTGGCGCGGCTCGATGAACCGGCCCTCGGCCAGGATCGTCGCCCGCTCGATCACGTTGCGAAGCTCGCGGACGTTCCCCGGCCAGTGGTACGCCTCCAGCATGCGCGTGGCCTCTGGGGTCGTCGCGGCCACCGTCTTGCCGTTCCTGGCGTTGAACTCGCCGATGAACGCCTGCACGAGCAGCGGCAGATCGTCCTTCCGATCCCTCAGCGGCGGCAGCGCCACGATGAAGACGTTCAGGCGGTAGAAGAGATCCTCCCGAAGCGCCCCGGCGCGCACGGCCTCCGCGGGGTCGTGGTTCGTCGCGGCGATCACGCGCACGTCCACGCTCTGCTCCTGCCGGCCGCCGAGCCGGCGGAACGTCCGCTCCTGCAGGACGCGGAGGAGCTTGACCTGCGTCGCGGGCATCATCTCGGCGATCTCGTCCAGGAACAGGGTGCCGCGATCGGCCAGCTCGAAGCAGCCCTGCCGCCGCTCGAACGCGCCGGTGAATGCCCCCTTTTCGTGGCCGAAGATCTCGCTCTCGAGCAGCGTCTCCGGAATCGCGGCGCAGTTGATCGCGACGAACGGCGACGCGGCCCGCGGGCTGAGCTGGTGGATGGTCTGGGCGACCAGCTCCTTGCCGGTGCCGGATTCGCCGCTGACGAGGACGGACGCCGACGTCGGCGCCGCCTGCTCGACGATGCGGTAGATCGCCCGCATGCCCGGGCTGCTGCCGATCATCCGCCCGAAGGCGCCGTGGTCCCGCAGCTGCCGCCTGAGTGCCTTGACCTCGCGCATCGTCTCGTGCCGCTCGACCGCCTTCGCGAGCAGGATCTGAAGCCGCTGCGGATCGACGGGCTTGGTGAGGTAGTCGTAGGCGCCGCCCTTGATCGCGTCGACGGCCGATTCGACGGAACCCTGGGCCGTCAGCATGATGACGCTGACGTCGGGGTCGCGCTCGCGGAGCGCCTTCAGCAGGCCGTGCCCGTCCAGACGCGGCATGACGAGGTCGGTCACGACCAGCCCCGGCCGGAACGCCGTGACCTTCTCGAGGGCCTCTTCGCCATCCCTGGCGCTGTCGGCCACGTAGCCCCACGCGCGGACGAGTTCGGTCAGCCCGATGCGGGTCGCGGGGTCGTCTTCGACGACCAGCACGCGTTCGGCCGACGACGCGTCGGCGGCGGCCCGCTCGCGGGTGTAGGCGGTGTCGCTCACGTGGATGCCTCGCAGCGTTCGGGCCTCGTCGGCGACGAATCCGACGTGGCCGTGCCAAGCCATTCTGCCACGGTCCTCGTGATACAGTCGAATCGTGGCCCGGATTCGCCTCGTCGCGGCGCTCGAGATCCTGGCGTGCTCGGGTCTGCCCACGCAACTGGCGATCGCGGCCGTGCTCTCGCTGGCCGGCATCGCTCCCTACGACCCTCGCGGCCACCTGACCGTGCACTATGTCCTGGCCGTTTCCCTGCTCGACACCGCGGCCATCGTCGGTCTGGCCGCCTGGTTCCTGCGATCTCACGGGGAGCGGTTCTCGGAGGTGATGGTCGGCCGGCGGCCAGGCCTGGCCGAACTGGCGCACGGCGCGGCGCACATCCCGGTCGTGTTCCTGATCGCGGTCGCCGTCATGCTGGCGATCGGGCGCGTCGCGCCCTGGATGCACAACGTCCCGACGAACCCGTTCCAGGACCTGATCCAGAACCGGGGCGACGCTGCCCTGTTCGCGGTGATCGCCGTCATCGGAGGGGGCTTTCGGGAGGAGGTGCAGCGCGCGTTCATCCTGAGCCGGTTCGAGCGTCACCTGGGCGGCGGCTGGGTCGGACTCGGGGTGTCCAGCATGGGCTTCGGCCTCGGCCACATCATCCAGGGACGTGACGTGGCGGTGACCACGGCGGCCCTTGGCGCGTTCTGGGGACTGGTCTACCTGAGACGCCGGAGCATCGTGGCGCCGGTCGTCAGCCATTCGGGCTTCAACGCCGCGGAGATTTTCCGCTACACTTTCTACGGCGCGTGACGGCCGCCCCGCACTGGGGCGGGCGTCCGTACCGGCCGGGACCAGAGCTTGCCGTTCCAATTCCTCCGCACCAGCCGCCAGGGGTGGGGCGCCCTCGCCCTGCTGTTCCTCGTCTCCCTGCCCGCGGTCACGACGCGCATCCACGCGTCCGACGAGGCGGAGTACTTCTCCTATCTGCGCTCGCTGTGGTTCGACCGCGACGTCTCGTTCGAGAACGAGTACCGCTATTTCTACGAGCACGGCCTCTCCCGGGCGTCCGGCTTCCACGAGACGTTCCTCGAGCGCCAGACCCCGACGGGGCTTCGGGAGAACTGGGGCACGATCGGGTGCGCCATCCTGTGGTCCCCGTTCTATGCGGCCGCCGACGTGGGCGTCCGCGCCCTCAGGCTGGCCGGCCGGCCCGTCGACGCCGACGGGTTCTCCCGCCTGTACGTGGCGGCCGTCTGCTACGGCTCGGCCTTCTACGGCTTCATGGCGCTCATCCTCTCGACGATGGCGGCCAGGAGGGTCGTCGGTGCGGACGGCAGGGCCGACGCCACCGGCCGGACGGAGGCCGCCGTCGTGCTCGCCGTCTGGCTGGGCACGCCGCTGCTCTTCTACATGTACGTGTCGCCGCCGTTCTCGCACGCCTGCTCGGCGTTCGCCGTGGCGGCGTTCGTGCTCGCCTGGCTCCACGTGCGCGAGCGCTGGTCCACGCGCGGGTTCGTCCTGCTCGGCGTGCTGGCGGCGCTGATGGCGATGGTGCGGGAGCAGGACCTGTTCTTCGTTGTCGGCCCGGTACTGGACTTCGCGGTCACGCTGGTGCGCAGCCGCCCGCTGTCAGCGGCCGGAAAGCGCGCCCGGTCGACAGGCGCCCTGCTCGCCGGCGCCGCCGCCGGCGTCGCCGCGGCCGCCGTGGCGTACCTCCCGCAAGCGCTGGCCTATCTCGCGCTGAACGGGCGCGTCGGCCCGTCGCAGATCGTGGCGCGGAAGATGTACTGGTCTGCTCCGCACGCGCTGCAGGTGATGTTCTCGCCCGAGCACGGGCTGTTCTTCTGGACGCCGCTGGCGCTGCTGGCGCTGGCTGGCATCGCTGCCATCGCGGCGAAGGGTGGGGATCGCGGTCGGATCGCGGTCGCCCTCGCGGTGATGTTCGCGGCCCAGGTCTACGTCTCAGGTTCCGTCGAATCGTGGAGCGCGGCTGGCGCATTCGGGCATCGCCGCTTCGTCGGCACGACGGTCATCCTCCTCGTGGGACTCACGGCGCTGGCGCGGATGCCGGTGCGGCGGCCCGGCAGAATCGGCCTGGCCGCCGTCGTGGCGCTGTGCGTCTGGTGGAACCTCGCGCTGATCGTCCAGTTCGGGACCGGCCTCATGGATCGGCAGCGCCTGGAGCCTGCCCGCAATGCCCGCCTGGCGTTCGTCGAGGTCCCCGCGAAGCTCCCCGGCCTGGCGTGGCGCTACCTCTTCGATCGCGCCAGCTTCTACGCGGCTCCTGACGGCGGCGAGCGATGAGCCGTCGAATTCTCTGCCTCGCCGACGTCCGGTTCCCGGTGGAGCGGGCCAATGGCATCCAGACGATCGAGACCTGCGCCGCGCTGGCGCGCCGGGGCCACGCGGTGCGGCTCGTCGTACGGCCCGACACGACCGTGCCGGCCCGGGACCCGTTCGAGTACTACGGCGTCGAGCGCGATGCCGGGTTGTCGATCGAACCCGTCCGCGTGGCCGGGCCGGCCCCGTTCCGTCGGATCGGCTTCCTTCTCGGCGCGCTCACGCGTGCGCTGGCGACCCGCCGAGACGATGTGGTGCTGACGCGGGACCTCGGTGTCGCCAGCCTGTACCTGCGCGCGCGGCGATCCGACTCGGCGCGCCTCGTGTACGAGTCGCACGGGTTCGCGCCCGCTGTCAGCCGGGAGCGGCCCGCCATGCTGACCGGCGCGGCGCCGCCGTCGCGGCTCAAGCAGCGTCGCTTGCGGCGGCGTGAAGCGCGCGTGTGGCGCCAGGCCGACGGGTACGCGACGATCACGCGAGGGCTCGCCGATGAGCTGGCGGAGCGATTCGGCCCACGCCCGGCGCTGGCGGTCGTTCCGGACGGCGCTCGCGTCGACGCCGGGCGTCGATTCGAGGGACGGGCGATCGCCACGCCTGCGGTAGTCGGCTACTCGGGCCACCTGTATCCCTGGAAGGGCGTGGATCTGCTGATCGACGCCCTGGCGGAGCTGGCTGGGGTGAACGGGATCATCGTCGGCGGCCACCCGGCCGAGAGCGACCTCGCGCGACTGCGGAACCGCGCGGGCGAACTGGGCCTGGGGTCGCGGGTGACGTTCACGGGAATGGTCAGGCCCCGCGAGGTGACGGCGCGCCTGGAGCCGGCCGACGTGCTCGTCCTGCCGAATCCGGCTACGGCGGCGTCGGAGCGCTATACGTCGCCGCTGAAGCTGTTCGAGTACCTCGGCATGGGCCGTCCCATCGTCGCATCCGATCTGCCGGCGTTTCGAGAGGTCGTTCGCCACGGCGACAACGCTCTGCTCTTCGAGCCAGGAAGCGCGCGGGCACTGGCGGCGGCCGTGCGCACGGTGGTGGGCAGTCCCGAGCTCGCCGCGTCGATCGCCCGGAGGGCGTTCGAAACGGCTCGCGACTACTCGTGGGATGCCCGCGCCGAGCGCCTGGATCAGCTGTTCGGCGAGGCCGCCGGCCGGCGGGCCGGGTGGAACAAGCGAGGATGATCGCAACGTGATTTCCGAACGGCTCCTGACGATCGCGCGGTGCCCCGACTGCGGCGGCGAGCTGGCTGGCTCGAACGACGAGGCGGCGGCGTGCCGGGGCTGCGGGCGGTCGTTCGCCCGCTCGGCCGGCTATCTCGACCTGCGGCCGAAGGCTGCGTTCGGCGAGCAGACGCGCTATCTCGACGAGGCGCTCCACGCCGACGCCCGACACGAGCGCGTCTCGCCACCGCTGCTGGCCTCGGGCGTGCGCCACTGGATGCTGCGGGCGTTCCTGCAGCCGGGGCCGGGCGACCGGGTCATCGATCTGGGATGCGGCAGCGGCCGGACGCTCGTCTGGAACGACGACTCCGGCGCCTACCTGGTCGGCGTCGATGTCAGCCCGTTCTTCGCGAACGACGCGCTGTCGGGCGCGGATCTCGCGCTTGGCGATCTCCGGGCGCTGCCGTTCGCCGACGGCGCGTTCACGAAGGGGTACGCGCTGGACGTGTTCGAGCACCTGTCACGCGAAGGGCTGGCCGGCGTGCTGCGCGAAGCGTCCCGCGTGCTGGCTCCGGGCGGGCAGCTGTTCGCGTACAGTCACGTGCGGAAGAACTCGCGCCTGGCGCTCGGCTTGCGGGTTATCAACCGGGTTGCCGGGCTGCTCCATCGCGCGGGCGCCCTCGATCTGACCCAGGAGCATCTGCGGAAGTCGGATCACCTCAACCCGCTCGCGGACATCCCGGACCTCGAACGGACCGTCGGCGAGGCCGGGTTCCGAATCGCGCGCATCCGCTACTACACGCCGCTCATCGGCGGCGTGGTGGAGAACCTCATGGTGCGGTCGGCCGAGCGCTGGATGGCGAGGCGGGCCGCGCGTCGCGCGCTCGAAGGCGGACAGGCCGGGGGGGAGGCCGGGAGGCGGCGGATCGGGCCGCTCACACCCGCGCCGCGCGGAAGCAGGCGCAGGAACGTATCGCGCGAGGCGGATTCGTGCTCGCGGGCCTGAAGGCGCTCACGGCGTTGATGAAGCTCGACGTGCTGCTGTTCGGCAGAGTGCGGTCCGGACCGTTCTTCGCGCTGCTGGAGAAGCGCGCGGAATGAGGAACCACAGAGACCACAAAGGACACGGAGACGGAGCGAGGCTGGCGGCCGCGAACGGGAAGCCTGTGCGTGCGGAACAGCCGCGGGCAGAGCCCGAAGGTCGACCGGCGGCGTGGCGGGCGCGAGCGCGGATCGGCGGTGCCGCGTTCGCGTCCGCCGCGCCGCCGGCCGGCCTGACGCGCCACCACAGGTGGCGCGTGCCGTTCCGCACGCTCGTCTCTGTGTTCTTTGTGCCCTCCGTGGTTGACGATCCTGCGGCCGCCGGGCTGAATGGTGCGGTGCGATGAAGATCCTCTACTGCGCCATCGACCAGGTCGTGCCGGGCACGACGGGCGGGTCGGTGCACGTGCGGGCGGTGGCCGAAGGGCTGGCTGCGCTCGGACACGAAGTGCACGTGCTGGTCCAGCGCGGAGCCGCGGGTTTCCCGCCCCGTCCCGTTCGCTGGCACGAGATGGCTCCGCCGCTCGGCAGCGCGAGGCTGCGGCTGCTGCGCGCGGGCCGCGTGGCCGCCCTCGCGCGCGCGCTCCGACCGGACGTTGTCATCGAACGCTACTTCAACTTCGGCGGCGAAGGCATGCGCGCCGCACGGACCAGCGGCGCGCTCTCGGTCCTCGAGGTCAACGCGCCGGTCATCGACTACCCCGGCTCGCCCAAGCGCATGCTGGACCGGGCGCTGGTCGTCGAGCCGATGCGGCGATGGCGCGACTGGCAGTGCCGCGCCGCCGATGTGATCGTCTCGCCGAGCCGGGCCATCCTCCCGGCGTGGCTGCCCGACGAGCGGGTGGTTGAGATCGAGTGGGGAGCCGATACCGAACGCTTCCACCCGGGAGCCGAAGGGGCCGTGCCGTTCGAGCGGACGCCCGGCGCGGTGACGGCCGTGTTCGCCGGTGCGTTCCGCGCCTGGCACGGCGCGGTGCACCTGGTGGACGCGATCCGGCGTGTGCGCGAACGGGGCGTGCGGAACATCTCGGCCGTGCTCGCCGGTGATGGCCCGGAAGCCCCGCGAGTCCGCCGGGCGGCCGAAGGCCTGGACGGCGTGGTCTTCACGGGGCCGATCGCGCACGACGCCATGCCCGCACTCCTCGCCGCCGCCGACATCGGCGTCGCTCCGTTCGACGTAACCGCCCACGCGCCGCTGGCGATCGCCTTCTACTGGTCGCCGCTCAAGGTGTTCGAGTACATGGCGTCGGGCCTGCCGGTCGCGGCCCCCTCGATCGACGGAATGACACGCATCGTCCAGGACGGCCGCGAAGGTGTACTGTACGACCCGTCGGACCCGACGGCGCTCGCCGGTGCCCTCGAACGGCTGGTGGACGCGGACCTGCGGCGCCGGCTCGGGTCGGCGGCGCGCGCGCGCGCCGTCGGCGAGTTCAGTTGGACGCTGCACTGCGCGCGCCTCCAGGACGCCATGACACGGGCGCTGGCGCGGCGCCGGCAGAGGCTGGTTCGACCGTCATGAGAGTGCTGATCGCCACCGACTCGTTCCCGCCCGGCTGCGGAGGCAGCGGCTGGAGCACGTACGAGCTGGCGCGTGGCCTCCGCGCCCGCGGTCACGAACTGACGATTGTCCAGCCGTGCCCCGGGCGCCGCGATGGCGATCGCGTGTACGACGGCTTCGTGGTGCGGGAGGTCGGCGTGTTCGCGCCTTCCGTGCCGTTCGTCCGGAACTACCTGAAGAACGAACGCCTCTCCGCGAACCTCGCCAGAGTGCTTCGCCGCGTGGCCGTCGACACGCAGGCCGAGATCCTGCACGGTCAGCACGTGATGACGATTCCGCCGGTGGTGGACGCGGCTGAACGCGTTGGCGTCCCGTCGATCGCGACGGTGCGCGACTACTGGCCGGTCTGCTACTGGTCGGATCTGATCCACGACCCGTCGGCCGACACGCTGTGCCCGGCCTGCTCCGCTTCGGCGATGCGCCGCTGCCTCCGCCCGAGGGCCGGCGGATTGTGGCCGCTCGCGCTGCCGATGGTGCCCTACATGCGGGCGAACCTGGCCCGCAAGCAGCGCGCGCTCGCGCGCGCGGACCGGGTGATTGCCGTCAGCTCGACGATCGCGCGAGACCTGGAGGCGAGAACCGCCGGTCTCGATCGGCGCCGCCTGGTCCTGGTTCCCAATCCCGTGGATGTCGCGGCCGTCCGCGCCTCGGCCGAGGCGCACCGACCGTCGCCCCGGGCGCCGTTCGTCCTCTACCTGGGCAAGCTCGCCCCGAACAAGGGCACCAGGCAGCTGCTCACCGCCATCCGGCGCGCATCCGTCAGCTGGCCGCTCGTGGTCGTCGGTGACGGACCCGATCGCCCGGTGATCGAGAGCTGGTCGCGCGACGCCGGACGCGACGTCACCCTGACCGGCTGGCTGCCTCGCGAACAGGCGCTCGGCTGGCTGGCGGCCGCGTCCGTGCTCGTGTTCCCGTCGCAGGGTCCGGAGTCGCTGAGCCGCGTGCTGCTCGAGGCCTCGGCGCTCGGCGTGCCCATCGCGGCGATGGACACCGGGGGCACCCGCGATATCATCCTGCACGGCCGGACCGGGCTGCTCTCGGACAACGCCGCCGGCCTGGGTGAAGACGTCGCTCGGCTGGTCGCCGATCGCGCGCTCGCGCGCCGCCTGGGCGACGCCGCTCGCGCCCACGTCGAGGCCACGTTCTCCGCCGATCGCGTCGTCCAGCGCGTGGAGACCATCTACCGCGAGGTCGCCGCCGAACATGCCTGACCGCCTGCGCGTCGTCGTCGTCTCGCGGGCCGTCGCGCCGATCCACGGGTACGGCGGCCTGGAGCGCCACGTCGGCGACCTCGTGCAACAGCTCGCCCGCCGCGCCGTCGGCGTGACACTGATCACCCGGACCCCGAGCGAACCGATGACCGCGCAGGAAGCCGCTGCGGCCATCGTCGACGAGGGGCGGCTGGCGGTTCGATTCGTGCCGTACGTCACGTTCCCGCTCGCGGGCCGTCGTGGGACCACGGTGCTCGACCGCAGCACGGCCTATCCCCTGTTCGGCTGGCGCGCCGGACGGCTGGCCCGGCGCCTGGTGGATGCCGGCCAGGCGACGATCGTGCACGGCCTGGGCGCCAGCGCGCTGGGCTATGCGCTCGCGGGCCGGCCTGTCCTGGCGCGGGCGCCGCTGGTCCTGAACCCGCAGGGGCTCGAGGAGTTCGGCGGCACGGGTCATCGGTTCGGCGGCAGTTCGCTGAAGGCAGTTGGCTACGCACCGCTTCGTTGGGCGGTCCGCGCCTGCGCGGCTCGCGCGTCCGCCGTGATCGCCACCGATCGATCGATCGAGCCGTCGGTGCGTCGGTACCTCGGGGTCGGCGCCGCGCGGCTGGTGACGATTCCGAACGCCGTGGATCTCGACCGGTGCGAGTCGCTGGCCGGCCCGACAGCCGGCCATCACATGCGGCGGTTCGCGCCTGCTGGAACGGACTTCATCCTCATGAGCGTCGGCCGCCTCGAACGGAACAAGGGGTTCCACGTCCTGGCCGAGGCTCTGTCGTCACTCACGGGCCGGTCGTGGTTCTGGGTGATCGTGGGCGACGGTCCGGCGCGGCCGCAGATCGAGCAACAGATCGCCGCGCTCGGCCTGTCTGGTCACGTGCGCCTCATGGGGCGGGCCCCCGCCGAGGACCTGCACGCCTGGTACGAGGCGTCCGACGTGTTCGTCCATCCCACTCTCTACGAGGGCAGTTCGCTGGTGACGCTCGAGGCGATGGCCCACCGGCGGGCCGTCATCGCCACGACGGCGGGAGGGCTTCCCGACAAGGTGATTCCGGGCAGCACGGGCTGGCTCGTGCCTCCGGGAGATGCCGCTGCGCTCGCCGGGGCATTGCGCGAAGCGATGTCGCGGCGCGGCAGCCTGATGGCGATGGGAGATGCGGGACGCGCGCTGGTCGAGCGCGAGTTCTCCTGGGATGCAGTCGCCGAGCACACCATCAGCCTCTACCGCAGGTTGGCCCGGCCGTGACGACTCACGGTAAGATGGGGCAGTTCGGACCGGGGGAAGACACGTGAGCGACCGCCCGTCAGCCCTGGCGACCGCCGTCGTGCTGGCTTTGATCCTCGCCGGCGCCTGGGGACTGCGCGAAGCCTATCTCACTCATGCGCGGGCCAAGCCCGGGTTCGCGTGGGCCGATCCGGACGGCTACACCCGCCAGGCGCGGTCGCTGGTGGCTGAGGACGGCCGGTGGCGGTGGAGCTGGGACGTCGTCCACTACGAGTGGAACTACCGCACGTGGGTGCTCCCGCCGGGCTACCAGGTGGCCCTGTCGTGGTTCGCGCGCCATCGCGCGGCGTTCCCGGCGAACGCCGCCCACTTCAACATCCTGCTCGGCACGCTCCTGTGCGGCCTGACCTTCTGGATCGCGGCCCGGATCCACTCCCGCCGCGCAGGACTCGTGGCCGCGGCGATCTCCGCGGTGTGGCTCCCCAACGTGTCCGGCGCGGCCTTCTTCTTCCAGGAGCAGCTGTTCATCCCCCTGCTGGCGCTCTCGTTCGCACTGGCCGTGGAAGCCTGGGTGCGCGAGTCGAGAGGGCCGCTGTTCGGTGTGGCCGGCGCGGCATTCGGCCTGACCGCGCTGACGCGCGCCATGCCGCTCTATTTCATCCCGATTGCGGCGGCGGCCTTCGTCCTCGGCTCGTCCGAGCGCCGAGCCGGTTGGCGCCGTGCAGCCTCGTTCGTCGCCGGGTTCGTCGTCGTCGTGCTTCCCTACGTGGCGTGGCTCTCGATGGCGCACGGACAGCTCATCCTGATCGACAACCACGGGTCGATCCAGATGGACCGTCTCGCGGCATCGCGAACCGCCGACACGCCGGGCGTGACGGACACGGTTCGGCTGCTGGTGACGCAGATGGTCAGCGAGCCGGTGCGCTTTGCGTCGGAGAAGCTGGACATGGCGAAGGGCATGTTCCAGGTGCAGGGCGGCCGCTGGCTCCAGCACTACGGCGATGCACCATCGGCCCGTTCCGCGGAACTCTGGAAGTGGACGGCGCACGCGGGCATCGACCTGCTGTTCGTGGTCACGGCGATCCTCGCCCCACTCGGCATCGTGCTCGCACGCCGAACGCGAGAGGCGGTGCTCCTGGCCCTCTGGCCGCCGCTGCTGGTCATGCTGTCGGTGATCGCCGCGTACGCGGGCGCCCGCTACCGATCGGGCCTCGAGCCGCACCTGATCGTGCTGGCGTCGGCGGTGCTGGTTGGCGGCTGGCGGCGGCCGGCGACAATCTGGCTCGTTCTGGCCTTGTGCGGCTGCCTGGGGATGGCGGCGGTCGTCCTGCCGCAAGTGCCGCGCTCGCTCGCCGCGCGCGCCCAGTACGCCATCGCGCCGTGGAATCCAACGGTACCGGGCTCCTCGACGACCGCGACCGGCTCGGCCGGACTCAACATCCTCCCGCGGGCGGGCTCGGTGACCTTCTCGATTGCCCTCGTCGAGGGCACCCGCACGGATCCCATACGGGCGGTCGTGCGGGTGAACCGCCGACTCGCGGCCGACGTTACCATCGACGCGTCACCGCAGACCATCACGGCGGCGAGCGCGGGCCCCGGCTTCGCCTACGTCGAGATCGAGCCGGTCACCGCGCCGGGACAGCCTCTCCCGAAGTACTCGATTACCTTGCCTCGGTGACCGGCGCCGGCTGACCGACGATCCGAACCTGGCCGCGCCGCCTCAGCCGATCCAGCCACTCGGCGACGAGCTCCCTCCGGCGATCGGCCGCGAGCTTCTGCCGGGTCGCCTCCTGGACTTCGTCGAACGGCGCGAGCCGTCCCGCCCGCGTGAATTCGGCCGGATGCTCCCGGTAGTAGCGCAGCACTTCGTCCGGCGCCGGCAGCGCCGCGGACCCGAACCGCTGGTCCAGGTGCGTCTCGATCCGCAGCATCTCGCTGACGACGGCCCGCAGCCGGGCCTCGGTCATCGCGGTCCGCGCGAGGGCCTGCTCGTACAGCCCCTGACTCGAGAACCGCGCATGGATCTCTGCGAAGCGGCGGTCGAGGGACCCGGATTCCGGGTCGGGCGCCGCGTACCGGTCCACCTCGCCCAGCATCAGCTCGCGATCGATCAGGGCGGCCAGCACATCAGCCGGCGCCGCGCCCGGCGTCAGACCGAAGGCTTCCGCTGCGCGCACGTCCGACAGCGTCACCACGGTCGTCCCCACCACCGCCATGACGCGGTCGATGACGTCGGCGTGGAGCGGGGGCGTGACACCGACGAGCGCCAGCACGATGAGCGCCGCGAAGAGGGTCTTCATTCTGTCTTCTGTCTTCTGTCTTCTTCTGTCTTCTGTCTTCTACCTTCTGACTTCCTCCCTAGAACGCCTGCCCGATCGTGATGTACCACGCGAAGCCGTTCTCGCGCGTGCCGTTGTCGAACGTGATCGGCCTGAGCTTCCAGGCGAAGTCCAGGCGGAGCGGGCCCACCGGCGACTTCCACCGCGCCCCGAAGCCGACCGCGGTTCTCAGCTGCGCGAAATCGATGTCACCCATCGTCGCGAAGACGTTGCCCGTGTCGACGAACACGACGCCGCCAAGCGACTTCCGCTTCCAAATCGGAAGGCGCAGCTCGGCGTTGAAGACCAGGAGCCCGTTGCCGCCGTTCGACACCCCGTTCTGGTCCAGGACGCTGGCCGAGCCGAGCTGGTCGAGTGCGAACCCCCTCACGGAGGTGTCGCCACCGGAGAAGAACCGCTCGGCGGCGGGAATCTCCTGGTCGATCTCGGTCACCGAGCCGTCGGCTTCCTCGACCGCCTGGGGGAATCCGTTGGCCAGACCCAGCCTGGCGCCGGCGGCGACCACCGCCCCGCCGAGTTTCGGCACCTGCTTGTAGACGAAGGCCTGCATGAAGCCCTTCGCGAATCCGACTTCCGAGCCGATCGCGCGCGCGGCGAGCGTCGCGTCGAAGGAGAGCAGCGTGCCCCGCGTCGGGTCGAACCCGTCGTCGCGGGTGCTGCGGGCGATCGACCCCGAGAAGGCCGACAGGCGGACTTGAGGAAACAGCTTGTCGACGTCGAGCGCGCTCTCGGGATCGATGCGCGCGTTGAAGATCTGGTTGTTGCTCAGCGAATAGCGTCCCGCCACGGCCAGCGACGAGCCGAAGCGGTGGCTGCCCTCCGCGAACACCTGCTTCCGGTTGAAGTCGAACGTCGATCTGATCGCCTGGTCCACGTTGACGGTGGCGGTGAAGTCCAGCGGCAGGCCCATGAACAACGGTTCACGGTACGCGACGAGGATGCGGTACTCGCTGATGCCGGCGCTCGACGCCTCCGTGGTCGAGTCGGGCGGCGCCTGGTCAGTGTTGAACGTCTCGCTCGTGCGGAGGGCGCCGCGGACGAACAGGTTCAGCGAGCGGTTCTTGCCCCACAGGTTTCGACGGCCGATCTCGAAGAACCCCCGCGGCGCGACGTCGAACCGTTCCTCGGGCAGGCCGGTCGCGGCATCGGTCTTCAGGACGTAGGCGCCTTCCAGGCCGCCGCCGTACCCGATCGAGTAGACCGGGGCCTCCTCCACGATGACGAGGACGTCATGACGGTTGCCCGGGCCCTGCGTCACCGGCGACACCCGGATCTTGCGGAACAGGCCCAGCGCGCTCAGCCGCCGCTGAGCGTCCGCCAGCGCGGCGGACGAGAGCGGCATGCCGGACTCGAGGCCGGCCTCGCGTTCGATCGTCTCGACCTTCGTCCGCTCGTTTCCGGCGATCAGCACATGGTCGATGAGGCTCTGCGGCCCCTCGCTGACGACAAATCTCAAGGTCAAGCGGGTGCCGTCGTCGCTGAACTCCGCGGGAATGGTGACGGTCGCCTGCTGGTAGCCCAGCAGGCGGTACTGGTATTCGACGGCTTCGCGATCGTCTTCGATGAGCGGCTGGAAGTAGGGAGCGCCCGTCCTGGACCTCACCGCGGCCTGCAGCGTGGCGACCGGAATTGCCGACACGCGCTCGAACACAACGTCGCCGACCAGGGTCCTCGGGCCCTCGGCGACGGCGAGCTTCACGGCGAGTTGTGTCGGATCGCCGCGGGCCGGCCCGGCGCTGGCGGTCACCACGGCCGCACGGAAGCCCTGCCGCCGGTAGAGCGCGCGAACCGCCTCGGCGTCGGCGTTCACCCGCGCGGCGACGAACGGCTGGCCGGGCTCGACGCGAAGAACGGGCTGAACGAGGGCCCGGTCCAGCTGCTCGCATCCGGCGATGTCCACGGCCCCGACCCGAAAGCGGGGGCCCTGCGCCACCGTGAACACGACGTGCATCCAGCCATCCAGCGGGGTCTCGCGGGTCACCCGAGCCGCGGCGTCACGGTAACCGCGGCCGCGCAGTTCGTCCTCGATGCTCCGCTCCTCGTTCTCGAGGGCGTCCTGGTCGAGCGCAGCCTCCCGCAGCCGCCCGACGACCTCGGCTCGCCGCTTCTCCGGCAGCGGGTCGCCGCGGAAGACCACGGAGACTCTTGGTCCACGCGCCATCCTCACGGTCACGTCGACCTGTTCCCGGCTCTCGGAGTACTTGAGGTCCAACTCGACCCTGGCCTCGAGGAAGCTGGCCGCGCGCAGTTCCGACAGATACCGCCCGACCGCCGCGTCGAGCGCCACGCGGTCGAAGAGGGCGCCGGGTTGGATGCGGAGTTTCGAACGCACGAGTCCGGCGTCTCCCTCCGGCGCGCCCTCGATCTCCGCGCTCCGGACGCGCGCCTGCAGGCCCGCGGCCATCTCGAACGTCAGCGTGGTCTGATCGGGATTCTGGCTCACCTCGGCCACGGGCCGCGCGGTGGCCTTCAGAAACCCGCGGTCGCGGCAGACCTCCTCGAGCAGCTCCGCAATCTCCGTGATGCGCGACAGCGGCGGCGACGCCGTGTAGCGATCCGTCACCGCGCTCCGCAACTGCTTCTCCGGCAGGCCCAGGTCGCCCCGGAATCGGATCGCCTTGACCGGGTGCGCCGGCGCCAGGACGTAGGTGAGGACGGCGCCGGACGCCGTCATCTCCGCCTCCACGGCGACGTCGTCGAACCGTGCGATCGCCATGAGGCGCACGATGCTCCGGCGCACCGCCTCCGTCGTCAGCGGGCGGCCCACCGCCGTCTCGAGCGTGCGCGAGACTTCTGCGTCCTTCACCTCGCGGCCGTCGATGATCAGCCGGACCTCGACGATCGGCTTGCCCAGACACCGGGTCCACGACGGCTGGGCGGCGGCCGCCTGCGCCGCGCCGGGCCTCGCCGCGAGGACGAGGAATGAAGCGGCGAGGAGGACGGCCCGTGCTCGCATCAGAACACGTGCCTCACCCGGACGTCGATGGCATAGGTGCCGTCCTCGTTCCGCGAGACGATCCAGGACAGACGCGCGCTCTGGGTGTATTCGAGCAGGATCACCTGCGTCCCGCCGCCGGCCGTGTTCAGGCTGCGCGAGAAGGTCAGGAAGACCTTCTCCGAGATCCGCTTGCCGACCGTCAATCTGGCTGTGGTGTTCAGCCGCTGGTTGGGGTCGAAGGCCAGGTTCGGGGTGATCTGGACCGTATCGAGCGCGAACGCCTGCTCCACGGCGCGGGTGATCGGCGCCGACAGGACGCCGAGCGCCGCCTGCTGCAGCCTCGACGTGGCGAGGTCGCGCTGCGTGGCGTCACGCTGCAGCGTGCGCAGTTCCGCGTCCCGGGCATCGGCGCTGGCCGTGTTGCTGCCGAAGAGCAGCGAGGCGATCTCGAGGTCCGACAGCGGGGGGTCCGACGTGAACTGCGGCTTGAGCCCGGCGAGGGTCCCGGTCACCTGGATGTTCACCACGTAGGTCTGACCGGGCACGCGGACCAGCGTCTCCAGCTCGAGATCGAGCAACGGCTCGATCTTCGCCGGATTGATGAAGTCGACGTTGAACCGCCTCACGACGTACCGCTTGCCCTCGAGAATCACTTCGCCGCGTTCGATCTGGACCCGCCCGTCGAGGATGGGACGATCGTAGGTCCCACGCAGGGCCAGGTCGGCGCTCGCCACGATGTGGGCGGCGTTGTTGTCGATTCGCAGCGACGACGGCGCCTGGATCTGAACGTCGAAGCGCACCGGGAGGCTCGGGGCCGCGGAGGCCGCGCCGGCCGACGCCTCCCGTCCGCCGATCAGATCCGTCAATCCGGGGATGAGATCCAGCCGCTTGTCGTAGAGCGCGTTCTTCACCGTCACCGTGCCGCGCACCATCGGCGCGGCCATCGTCCCGACCAGATCGAATTGCGCGTCCACCCGGGTGCGGAAGCCCTCGGGGTACCGGAGATCCATGTTCTCGCCGGTCACCGACACGCCGAGCTGGCCGACAGTGTAGCCGTCCATCCCCACGCGGCCGCCGATGCGCACCCGGCCGGCCGCGAGCTGCGCCGTCAGGTTCTCGAACCGGATCCCGTCGCCGGCGAAGGCGACGCGCCCGTTGATGCCCTGCAGAGACTGCGGCAGCGACATGTGCCGGATGCGCCCGTCGGTGATGTCGGCCGCCCCGGAGAATTCGGGCTTGCGCAGCGACCCGTTGATCGCGCCGCTCAGCACCGCCTGGCCGGAACTGCGCACGTCGCGGAAGAAGCCCTGCAGGATGCCGAGGTTCGCGTCGCCGGAGACGCGCACGGCTATCCGATCCTCCTGGAGGCCGATGCGCCCCGTCACCTCCAGCCGGGTGTCCTTGCCGGCCAGTTTGAGCTGCTGCGCGGTGATCGTGTTGTTCTCGAACGCGAGGCGGATCGGCCCGTCGTTCGAAATCTGGTAGTCGAACAGGCTGACGTCGAGCGCGTCGATCGTCGCGGTGGCCGACAGCCGGTCCCAGTTCGCCAGCTGGCCGCGGACGCGGACGGATCCGCTGGCGGCCGCCCGCGTGTACGGCGAGAGGCGCGGCTCGAAGAGCCGCACGTAGGGATCGAGCAGCGTCCTGTTGAACCGGAGGCTGAAGTCCGAGTCCATCGTGTCGGACATCTCGATCTGCCCTGCCCCTGACACGCCGGGGCCGGCCGCTTCGAGCTGGTCGATCGTGATGAGGCGACCCTTGACGCCGAAGCGCAAGGCGACCGTGCCGATCGCTTCCCCGCCGACGGAGACCTCCTCGGCGCCCATCTGGACGTCGTAGCGCGGGCTCGCGAACGCGGACGCGCCCCCGGCGGTGAAGTGCAGCTGGCCCGTCCACTCGACGGTCCCGAACTTCAACGAGCCGACCTTCTCGAGCGGGATCCGCTCGCCGACGACGTCGAACGAGTAGGTGCCGTTCCACCCCACGTACGCCGCGCCGGTAATCGTGCCGCCCCCTTTCAGGATCTCCACCGCGTCGAGTCGGACCCCCTTGCCGTCGAACCGCATGGGCGAGGTCGCGCGGTCGATGGGCTCGCCCCATGCCGTGGCGTCCACGATCGACAGCCGCCCGTAGCCGACGGGCCTCGTGTACCGATCGGCCAGTCGGAACTCGCCCGACACGCGGCCTTCGAGCGGCCAGTCGTCCAGCTCGAACGCGTGCCTGAGGTCGCGCATCGGCCGGTCGTTGAGCACGATCCGGGCGTTGATTTCCTCTCCGCCGTCCCGGCGCGGATAACCGAGCGAGAACCGGCCGTCCACCTCGATCGACGACGGCCCGCGCGTGACCATCGCCTTCGCAATGTCGACGTAGCTGTTCTCGATCGACAGGCGGCCGGCCGCGCGCCCCCACACCACGTCCCAGGCGCGCATGTCGTGTCCGAGAAACTCCCCCTGGATGAGCGGGCTCCTGAACGACCTGGTCATCGTCCCGCGGAACTCGCCGTGCCCCCCGACGTTGATCACGCCGGTCTTCGATCCGAAGGCCGTGAGGATCCCTGCCATCAGGCGGTCGCTCTCCTGCCAGTCGGCGCTGCGCGCGTAGAACGGGAACTCGGATCGGTCGCCGAACGCCGTGCGGCCCTGGAACTCGATGTAGGTGCGTTCGGTGGCCAGATGACTCGGCGCGACCTCGAGCCACTCGGGAGAGAGGCTGTAGACGAACTCGCCGCCGACGGCGGTCGGCGCCGGGAAGAGGCTCAGGTTCCGTTCGGGGCCGTACTCCGGCGCCAGCGCGTGAATCGCCGCCTCTTCGGGAGCCGCCTCGCGCGGCAGCAGCGACCGGCCTTCCGGCGGCACGATGCCCATGCGGCCGCCGCCGCGGTGCTGCGAGAACGCGCCGAGCGGCCACTCGAGGACGTTGTCGCCGCTGGCTGCGCCCAGCAGCCGCAGGCCGCGCATTCCGATCGCGTCAGAGAGGCGTCCGAGGTCGACGCCGCGGTAGGTCAGGTCGAACCGCGCGAACGCCGGTGTCGGGGCGGAGATCGGCGCGATCCGGTATCGGAACGACGTCGCGCCGTCGCAGAACCGGGCCGACGCCTTCGTCACCTCGAAGCGGTGCGGCTCCCACACGAGCGAGCCGCGCAGGTCCGGAAACGCCAACGCGTTCACGTAGGCGACGCCGCTCGAGAAGTCGCCCTTCAGCTCGTGTCCGCCCGGGAACAGGTGGAAGTCGCCTGTGAAGCGTGCCTCGCCGCGGCTCCGCCACGACTCGTTCGCGAAGAAGATCTCGCGCATCCGCCAGAGGTCCACGCGCGAATCGACGCGGTAGATCATCTGCGGCCACGGGCGCCCGAAGTCCACTTCACCCGTCACCCGCGAGTGGGCGCCGTCGGTGTACAGGTCGATCTCGGGAAGCCGCAGGAGGCTGCCGTCGACCGTGAACTTCACGCGCATGTCGGCCCGCATCGGCTCGTAGTCCTTGATCCGGACCCTGCCGTCGGTGATCGCCGCGGTTCCGATGTACCCGGCGGTACCGCGCCGCACGGAGATGTCGAGATTGCGCGCCACGGTCGTCCACGTGCCGTGGTCGACGAACGTGAACTGCCCCCGGTAGGCGTGCAGGTACCGCAGCGTCGTCGTGAAGCGCTTCGGCCCGGGCGGCGTCTTCGTCCTGCGCTTCAGGTTGGGCATGCTGTTGCCCTGCCGAAACTTCTCGATCTGCATCGTCCAGTCGGTCATCTCGACGGAACGGATGAGGAACTCCCGGGTGCTGAAGACCTGCCACCAGGGGAAATCCACCGTGATCGTCTTCGCGGCGAAGAACGGCGCGTCGCTCTTCTTGACCCCTTCGATCCGCACATCCTCGACCACGAAGCGACCGCGCGCGATCTGGATGCCGAGCCGGCCGAGGTGCAGCGGGCGCGCGAGGAACTTCGACCCCTCGGCTTCGGCGTAACGCTTGAAGATGCCGCCGAAGACGTACCCGAGGTCGATGGTGAAGGTGACGACGAGGGCGACGAGCAGGATGCCGACGGTGATGCCGGCGCCGCGAACGAGATCCCCGAGCCGCCGGCGGACGGCGAAGACCGCCACGCCGCCGATCAGCGCGATCGCGACGGACCGCCCGGCCAGGCCGGTGAAGACCGCCGCGATCGCGAGGACCGTGATGAGGGCCGCCTCGGGCCATCGCCGGCGCAGGGAGGACAGCGTCACTCGATCACCGCCAGGAGTCGGCCGGCGTCGACCAGGTCGCCGTCGGCGACGTGCACGTCCTTCACGTGCCCGGCGCGCGTCGCCCGCAGCTCGTTCTCCATCTTCATCGCCTCGATGACGACGAGCCCCTGCCGCGCCGCGACCTCGTCGCCGGCCTTCACCAGGACCTTGACGATCTTGCCGGGCATCGGCGCCGTCACCCGCTGCGGGCCGCCAGGCCCGACGCCTGCCGACCGGCGGCCACGCTCACCTGCGGAGGCGACGCGGGCGTGCACGACGCCGGCACGCAGGTGCACCTCGATGTCGCCCGCCTCCCGGCCGGCAAGGAGGCTTACCTCGTGGCTGGCGTCGCGATCGCCCTCGAGAATCATCGACATCGTCGCGGAATCGACTCGCGCGACGTCGACGACATCGACGCGGCCGCCCGACTCGATCCGGAAACGGGATCCCACGCGCTCGACCTTGACCGCGTGCAGGCGCCCGTTGATCTCGATGTCGAAATTCACCGCAGCCCCTCGAAGCGGCCCTTCAGGGCCCACCCGCGAGTCGGCCCCCGCCCCGCGGCGCCCGCGGCGCCGCCCGGTGTCGAACCTTCGTAGGCGTGAACCGCGGCGGCGAGCAGCGCCACGTGCTCGGCCTCAGCCGTGACGGTGACGAACGGCTCGCCAGCGCGCCTCGCGAGCTCGCGGTCGAGGTACGTCGTGTCGAACCGGCCGTGGCGGAAGTCCTCTTCGGCGAGCAGCCACCTGAAGAACGGGATGCTGGTTTTGATGCCGCGGACCTGGTACTCGCCGAGGGCGCGGGCCATTCGGCGGGTCGCTTCGTCGCGGTCCGCGCCCCACGCCGAGAGCTTCGCGATCAGCGGATCGTAGAAGATCGGGACGTCCAGACCCGGCGTCGCGCCACCATCGTCACGCCGGATACCGGGGCCTCCGGGCACCCGCCGGCCCAGCATCCGACCCGGCGACGGCATGAAGCCGCTGTCGGGATCCTCGGCGTAGATGCGGCATTCGATCGCGTGGCCCCGCGGCGTCAGCGTCTCCGCCGGGGACAGTGTCAGGCGTTCGCCTTGCGCGATCTTCAACTGCCAGTGGACCAGGTCCACGCCGGACACCAGCTCCGTGATCGGATGCTCCACCTGGAGGCGCGTGTTCATCTCCAGGAAGTAGAACCGGCCGTCGCGATCGAGCAGGAACTCGATCGTCCCGGCGTTCGTGTAGCCCACGGCGCGCGCGACTGCGCAGGCCGCGGACGCGAGCGCCGCGCGGATCTCGGGGGTGACGGCCACCGACGGCGACTCCTCGATCACCTTCTGGTGCCGCCGCTGGATCGAGCACTCCCGCTCGACGAACGGCACCACGGTCCCGTGGGCGTCGGCGAGCAGCTGGATCTCGATGTGGCGCGGGTACTGGAGCTGGCGCTCGATGTAGACGTGCGGATCGCCGAATGACGACCCGGCCTCCGAGCGTGCGGCACGGATGGCGGAAGCCAGACCCTCGGGCGCCGTCACCAGCCGCATCCCTTTGCCGCCGCCGCCGGCGACCGCCTTCACGAAGACCGGGTAGCCGATCGACGCGGCGAGCGCCGTGATCTCCGCGTCACCGACCGATGGGCCGAGCGGTTCGACCGTGCCCGGCACGACCGGAACGCCAACCTCGATCGCCACCTTGCGGGCGCCGGTCTTGCTGCCCATCCGCTCCATCGCCTCGGGTGAGGGGCCGATGAACGTGAGCCCGGCGTCCGCACACGTGCGCGCGAAGCCGGCGTTCTCCGCCAGGAAGCCGTAGCCGGGATGGACCGCCGTTGCGCCGGACCGTCGCGCCACGTCCACGAGCTTGTCCGCGCGCAGGTAGCTCTCCGACGGCGCGTTGGGACCGATCGCGTACGCCTCGTCGGCGAACCGGACGTGCAGGCTCGCGCGGTCGCAGTCCGAGTACACGGCGACGGTCGGAATCCCCAGTTCGCGGCAGGCGCGAATCACGCGGACGGCGATTTCGCCACGGTTGGCAATCAGGACCTTCATGCGCGTCAGAACACCAGCATTCTAGCACTGTGCCTTGCTGCCGGCGCCTCGCGCCTCGCGGCTGGCGGCGACCTGCTGGCGACCGGATCGCCCTGGCCGATGGGCGCATCAACGTGAGCCTTCCCTCGCCCCTCGCCCCTCGCCCCTCGTCCCTCGCCCCTCGCCCCTCGTCCCTCGCCCCTCGTCCTTCGTCCTTACTTCCAGTGGGACAGGATGAACTCCTCGATCTCGGGCAGGCCGCCCTGCATGATCAGGTAGCCGTTGTGCGGCTCGCGCAGGGTGATCTCGTGCGACATCACCGTGCGCATCATGCGCAGCACCTCGTCGTGGTCGTCGGTGTGCGCGAGTACCCACGACAGCTTCATCAGCGCGGTCTCGGGCAGCATGTTGTCGAGCGGCACGATGCCGATCTCGAGCAGGTCGCGGCCCGTGTCGTAGACGTACATCTGCGCGTAGCCCCAGAGCGTCTGCACGGTCATCACCACGTGGACGCCCTTCTCGATCGCCTTCTTCAGCGCCGGGTAGAGCGGCTTGTTCACATGGCCGAGGCCGGTGCCGGCGATCACGATGCCCCGGTAGCCCTTCTCAACGAGCGCGTCCACCAGATCCGGCGACATCCCCGGGTAGTAGTACAGGATCGTGGTCCGGTCGTCGTAGACCGCGTCGACCTTGATCTGACGCGTCATGTCGCGGCGGCGGTACTCATCGTGGAGGTAGGTGAAGCTGTCGCGACTGACGGTCGCGAGCGGGATGTCGCCGACCGTGCGAAACGTGCTCCGGTAGGAGCTGTGCATCTTCCGGCAGCGCGTGCCGCGGTGCAGCAGGCCGTACCGATCGGAGGTCGGCCCGAACATGCAGATCTGCACCTCGGCGATGTCGCCGTAGGCGGCCGACCGGACCGAGTGGATCAGGTTGAGCGCCGCGTCGCTCGAGGGCCGGTCGCTCGAGCGCTGCGACCCGACGAGCACGATCGGCACCGGCGTGTCCTGCACCATGAACGACAGGATGGCGGCCGTGTGGCCCATCGTATCGGTGCCGTGGCCGATCACGATGCCGTCGGCGCCGTTGCGGATCTCCTCGCCGATCGCCTCCGCGAGCACGAGGTACTGCTCCTTGCCCATGTTCTCCGAAAACACGCCGAACAGCTTCTTCGTCGTCAGGTTGCAGATGTCGGCCAGTTCGGGGACCGCGCCGTAGAGTTCGCCCGGCGTGAAGGCGGGAATGACGGCGCCCGTCCGGTAGTCGAGTCGCGACGCGATCGTGCCGCCGGTGCCCAGCAGCGTGACGCTCGGGAGGTTCGGCCTGCGCGGGAACTCCTTCTCCGGGATCTTGTAGATCGCTTCCTTGTAGCCGACCTCCGTCACCGACCGCAGGCGGTCCACGTGCAGGCCGACGTTGTAACCGTTCTTCATCTTGATGACGACGTGGAGGTCGTCCTGGGTCTCGCTGCGCGGGAGGATCACGCCGTCGAAACGGCTGCCCGCGTCGTTGACCACCTGGACGTCGCTCCATACGCGCACGCCCCAGCGCTCGAGCGCGGCCCGTGCGTGGCCCTTGTACCCCTTCAACGCGTCTGCTGGCGTGCTCATCGCCCGCCCTCCGTCTTCCGCCTTCCGCTTGCCCTGAGCGAGGCAGAGCCCCTTCGGGCCGAGTCGAAGGGCCCGCCACCCTCGGTGTCCGCCTTGACGGCGCCTGCGACGTCGAGCGCCGGAACCTTGCCGCGAAGCTCGCGCATCGCCAATCCCATCGAGAATCGGAAGAGCCGCTCGGCGCCCGGCGCGTAGAGCCTGGCGCGCGCCGCCGCGACCGCCCCGGCGACGAGCCGCCGCCAGTCGTCCGGCGCGCGGCCCAGCCCAAGGCCAGCTACCGTCTCCCCCACCGCGGCGTCCGGCGCGGCGGCTATCGCGCGGACGATCTCGGCCCACGCCTGCCACAGGACGGGCTGCGCCGAAGCGGCGTCGAACAACTCGCACCAGCGCTCGTCGGGCACGCCGTCGACCGGGACGCCGTCGCGGCGCAGGCCCTTCAGCTGTTCGCCGAACAGCACGCAGGCCTGCTTGACCCTCTCGTCTCCTGCCACCGCAACCTTGTCCACCAGGCGGGCTCCCCCGCGGCGGATGAGGAAGTGAATCGTCGACGCCGGCACGCCGGCCGCCGCGTAGCGCGCCTCGCGTTCCCACGGCCGGGGGGCCAGCGCCGCCTGCAGCCGCTCGACCCGCTCCCTCGTCACGCGCGACGGCGGGCTGTCGGTGTCCGGGTACATCCGATCCGGACCGGGCAGGATTCTCTCGAAATCGGTCATGCCGTCCTCGAACGGCTGGCGCGTCTCGTTCGGAATCCCGTTGAGGGCGTCCACGTAGCGCAGCCGCACCTCGTTCGCGGCGGTGACGGTGTCCTCGTCCGGCCCCCACACCAGCACGATGCCGTCGTCGGGATTGCACTTCAGATGGGTCCGCACACGGCGCAACTCCTGCAGCGACCGGTGGTAGTCGGGCCACTTCTCGCTGTGGAGCAGGATCGGCCGCTGGTCGAGCCCCGCGATGACGCGGATCCGCCCGGCCAGTTCGTGCGCGAAGATGCAGTCGGGTTGCGTCGGCCACGCGAGGGTGGCGCCGAGGCCCTTGATCCGGATCGCACGGACCGTGAACTTCCCGGCCCCCAGCTCGAAGCCCGGGCGGCGCTTCTCATCGCGCGTGTACCTCTCCCACCCCTCGACCGTCAGGAAGGCGGCCTCGGAGGAGGCGAACAGCGCCGTCACGTCTGCGCTCTCGACGCCGATCGACTCGGACGTCGTGTAGCCGCGGCGCAGCAGTTCGTCCCGGAGCTTGAGCAGGTTCACCTGGCGAATGGCTTCGCCGTGCACGAGGCCCGGCGCCCAACTCGCCTTCGGCACCCCCTTGATCTCCACGCGCCGGCCGCCGCGCACCGACACGTTCACGTCCTGGCGGCTCGCGCCCATTCCGACACGGACGTGTCCGGTGCTCCGACAGACGCGGCCCACGAGGAGGATCGCGTCGGCAACCTCGTCAGGCGTGCGCAGGTCGGGCCCAGTCACCGTCTCGATGAGCGGCATGCCGAGCCGGTCCGTGCGCCAGACGATCAGGTGTCCCGCGTCGGACACCTCGCGGCACGAATCCTCTTCGACGCTCACCTGGAGGATCGTCAGCTCGCGCCCGCGGAACGGCAGGCGCCCGTTGACGCCGACGATCGCGGTGCGCTGGAAGCCGGTCGGGATCGACCCGTCGAGGTACTGCTTCCGCGCGATGTGCACCTCGTCCACGATGTCGCAGCCGAGCATCAGGCACTGTTCGATGGCGACGTCCACGGCGTCCTGGTTCACCAGGAACGGCGGCGTGTCGTCCATCTCGTAGGTGCAGACGTTCTGCTTGTGGAGCAGGTAGATGATGTTCTTCCGGGTCTTGAACTCCATCAGCGCCGTGCCGTCGTACTCGCCGAGCTCCGACAGCGTGGGGCGCATGTGCCGCAGCACCTCGCCGTCGTGCGTGTCGGTGTACCGGCGCGCAGGGCAGTGGCAGAACATCTTGCGTTCGGTGAGCAGCTGCTGGTGGACCTCGAGGCCGGAGATGAGGCCGATCTCCGCATAGAATTCGGGCGACTTGATATCCAACGGACCATCCTCCGTGGCGGGGACTCGGACGGAACAGTCTACAACGGTATGTTCCCGTGCTTCTTCGGCGGGTTCCGGTCCCGCTTCGACTCGAGCGACGCCAGCACCGTGATGAGCCGGCGTCTCGTCGTCCGGGGCATGATCACTTCGTCGATGAACCCACGGCTCGCCGCGATGAACGGGTTGGCCAGCTTGTCGCGGAACTCGGCCACCTTTACGGCCCTCAGCGCGGCCGGGTCCTCGGCCGTCTCGATCTCGCGCTTGTAGAGGACGTTGACCGCTCCCTCCGGCCCCATCACCGCGATCTCCGCGGTGGGCCACGCGAAGTTGACGTCGGTGCGGATGTGCTTGCTGGACATCACGCAGTAGGCGCCGCCGTATGCCTTGCGCGCGATCACCGTCATCTTCGGCACCGTCGCCTCGGCGAACGCGAACAGCAGTTTCGCGCCATGTCGGATGATGCCGCCGAATTCCTGCCGGGTGCCCGGCAGGAACCCCGGCACGTCCTCGAACGTGACCAGCGGGATGTTGAACGCGTCGCAGAACCGCACGAACCGCGCCCCCTTCACCGAGGCGTCGATGTCGAGCACGCCGGCGAGGTGAGCCGGCTGGTTCGCGACGACGCCCACGGGCCGGCCGCCGAGCCGCGCGAATCCCACGATGATGTTGCGCGCGTAGTGCTGCTGCACTTCGAGGAAGCGCCCTTCGTCGATGACGGCGTGGATGAGGTCGAGCATGTCGTACGGCTGGGTCGCGGACTCCGGCACGAGCGTGTCGAGCGACTCGTCCTCGCGGTCGAACGGGTCCGTCGTCTCCCGCCGTGGCGGGTCGTCGACGTTGTTGCCCGGAAGGTATCCGAGAAGCTCGCGGATGAGCAACAGGCACTCGCGGTCGTCGGTGACGGCGAAGTGGGCGACGCCGCTCTTCGCGTTGTGCGTCATCGCGCCACCCAGATCCTCCTTCGAGACGTCTTCGTGCGTGACCGTCTTGATGACGTCCGGCCCGGTCACGAACATGTAGCTCGTGCCCTCCACCATCACCGTGAAGTCGGTGATGGCCGGAGAGTAGACGGCGCCGCCCGCGCACGGCCCCATGATGGCCGAGATCTGCGGGACGACGCCCGAGGCCAGCGTGTTGCGCAGGAAGATGTCGGCGTAGCCCGCCAGCGACATCACGCCTTCCTGGATCCGCGCGCCGCCCGAGTCGTTGAGGCCCACCACC
This sequence comes from uncultured Acidobacteriota bacterium, assembly GCA_963698725.1. GTDB lineage: Bacteria > Acidobacteriota > Vicinamibacteria > Vicinamibacterales > Fen-181 > FEN-299. The sequence goes on along the minus strand of CAVORY010000012.1, from coordinate 887,868 downwards.
GGCGCGCCCTGCCGCACCGCCAGGTCCATGACCTTCACGATCTTCGCCGCGTTGGTCTCCGACAGCGACCCGCCGAACACGGTGAAGTCCTGCGCGAAGGCGTAGACGATGCGCCCGTCGACACGGCCGAAGCCCGACACGACACCGTCGCCGGGAATCAGCTGGTCTTCCATGCCGAAGTCGCGACATCGGTGGACCACCAGCTTGTCGAGCTCCTCGAACGTCCCCGGGTCGAACAGCAGTTCCATCCGCTCCCGGGCCGTCAGCTTGCCGGCCTGGTGCTGGCGATCGAGGCGCGCCTCTCCGCCGCCCAGCTCGGCCGCCTTTTCCAACTGGGCCAACTGCTCACGCTTGTTCATGGATTCACCTGGTGGAGGCCACGACGCCGGCCCCGGCCGCGTCGGGCATCGCCATGCTCGAGATCCGTCTCGGCGCGAGCGGACGGGCGTCGCGTGTCCAGGGCACCCGAAGCCGGATCAGATTCGCGATGCTCCGGTTCGGATTGAGGATCGACCGCAGGAGCCTGACCTTGCTGGGACCCCAGCCACCCTCGCCCTTCGCGATGACGTAGCGGTCGATCGCGTCCTCGGCGACGATCATCCCGACGCCGAGCAGCGGCGTGATCACGAGATCGAGATACGACATCGTGCCGGCCTTCAGGCCGACATTGCCAATCGACGCTTCGCTCACCGGCCCCAGTTCGAACTGGGTGCTGTAGATGGCGGAGGCAAGAAGCGCCCACCCCCGGCTGCGCCAGTAGGCCCCGCTCCTGCCGAACTCGACGCGGCGGCCGGCCGGGTCGTTCTGAATCTGGATGTAGCCGGTGACGGCGCCCATGATCGGGTGCGCGACCCAGTTGGTAAAAACGGCGTCGCCGTCATTCCACCCGCGCAGACTTGCCACCGACTCGACGTAGTCGGCCCAGAATGGGCCTTCCAGCTCGGACTGCGTCCGCTCCTGGGGAAGCCGAAAAAGATGCTGCCCCATGAGCAACATCAGGTACTGCTTGAAGGCCTCGCTCCACTGGAAGCCCTGTTGCGGCCCGGACGGAAGCGCCGGCTGCGAGGGGGGCCGGACATTCGGCGGCGCCGTCCGCTGGCTGGGGGCCTGCGCGAAAGGGAGACGGAGCAAGTCGGCGTTGACGATGCCCGACACCAAGCGGGACGTCTCCGCGTCAGGCGAAGAGGCCTGCGGAATCGCGGCGGCCGCCGTCTGCACGGTCGGGGCAACCGCGGCCTGCGCCACCGCCGAACCCGTATCCTGCGCGGCCGCGGGGGCGGCGCATACGAGAAGCACGCACAACGTACCGATTCTGCCCATTGGAATGTGGCCGGTTCGACCGGCGGGGGTGACCGCGGGCCCCAGTCTAGCAGTCCCCTGCCGCGGTGTCGACGGTCATGGCGGACACCCCATGGCGCCCCGAACTCGCGCCATCACCCGCTCGCGACAATCCGCCTGCCACCCCCGCCTACTTTCGCTCCGCCTGCGCTTTCTCCCAGTCCTTCAGGAAGCGCTCCAGGCCGATGTCTGTCAACGGGTGCTTGAACATCGACTCCACCACCGAGGGCGGACAGGTGCAGATGTCGGCGCCAAGCCGCGCGGCCTGCACCACGTGCACCGGGTGGCGCACGCTGGCGACGATGATCTCGGTCGTGAAGGCGTAGTTCCGGAAGATGTCGACGATCTCCTCGATGAGGTTCATCCCCTCGGTCGCGATGTCGTCGAGCCGCCCGATGAACGGGCTCACGTAGGCCGCCCCCACCTTGGCGGACAGCAGCGCCTGCGTCGGCGAGAAGATGAGCGTCATGTTGACCGGGATCTTCTCCGCGCTGAGTGCCGCGCAGGCCTTCACGCCGGCCTTGCCGAACGGCAGCTTGACGACCACGTGCTCGTCGATGGCGGCCAGGTCGCGGGCCTCGCGGATCATCCCCTCGGCATCGGTCGAGAGCACCTCGGCGCTGACGGGCCCTTTCACGATCTGGCAGATCCGCTTCGTGATGGCCCGCGGATCACCCTTCTCCTTCGCCATCAGCGACGGGTTCGTGGTGACGCCGTCGATGATGCCGAGGGCGGTGAACGACTCGATCTCGGTGATGCTGCCAGTATCGAGGAAAATCTTCATATAGTTCTGAGTTCTAAGTTCTGAGTTCTGAGTCTTAAGTTCTGAGTTCTACCTTCTGGCTTCTGGCTTCTGGCTTCTGAATTCTGGATTCTATCCCGCTTCCACCGGATTCGTGAGCTCCCCGATGCCGGGCACGCGCACCGTGAACACGTCGCCCGCGGCGAGCGGTCCGATGCCGGCTGGCGTACCGGTCGAGATGATGTCGCCGGGCAGGAGCGTCATGATCGACGACACGTAGGCGATCAGGTCCGCCACCCCGAAGATCAGCTGCGCCGTGGTCGAGTCCTGCTTGAGGCGCCCGTTCTGCCAGCCCTGCACCGCGATCGTGTCCGGGTCGAGTCCGATCGCAATCGCCGGCCCGAGCGGCGCGAACGTGTCGTACCCCTTCACGTGCGAGTACCTGGTACCCGCGGTTCTGGAGTTCGCGGGCGGTCACGTCGTTCGCGCACGTGTACCCGAGGACGTGTTCCAGTGCCTGCTCGCGCGACACGCGGGTGGCGCGCGTGCCAATCACGACCGCCACCTCGCTCTCGTAGTCGACTCGGCCGACGCCGGGGGGCAGCCTGATCAGATCGCCCGGGCCGATGACCGCGGTGGACGGCTTGAGGAACAGCATCGGCTCGGCCGGCAGCGGCTTCCTCTGCTCGGCAGCGTGGTCCTTGTAGTTGAGGCCGATGGCGACGATCTTCGACGGGAGGATCGGTGCCAGCACCCGGGACCCGGTCGGCAGGTCCTTCGGGAACTCGCCGCGCGCGATCTCTTCGCCGTAGCCATACTCGCCGAACAGATCGCCGTCGAGCAGGAACAGCCGGCCGCTGTGCTCGACCGCATAGCGTTTCGACCCGTGATACTCGATCCGGTAGATGCGATCCATGCCGAACTCCTCGGCTCAGGGCTCAGGGCTCACGGCCCAGGCACCCTGCGCCCAGGCCCGACTCGGGCAGGCCCAATCCTCAATTCCCAACGCCCAATTCCCAACTCCCACTCCCTATCTCACCGCCTCCTCGACCCGGTTCGATCGGGCGCTGCGGTTGCCGGCGGTGTCGATCGCCAGGACGACGTAAGCGTAACGCGCACCCCGGGAGACCGTGGTGTCGTTGAAGGTGGTCTGCGCGATCGGCGCAGGCGTCACCGGCGCGAAGTCGCCCCCGGGCAGCGTCGCTCTCATCAGCAGGTAGCCGCCGAGGTCCGTCTCCCGGTTGGCCTCCCAGATCAGGCTGATCGCGCCTGCGCCGCCGATGGCGGTCAGCGACACCGGCGCCGCCGGCGGGAAGGTGTCCACCATCGTGACGCACCGGGCGGGCGACGCCTCGCTCTCGATCGACTGCGCCCCGAACAGGCTGATGGCGCGTACCGCGTAGCACCGCGTCGTGCCGAACGCCACCCGCGAATCGACGAAGGACGGACTCGAGAGGGGCTTCGGGTTGACGGGAACCGCCAGCCGGCCCGCCGCGGCCGGAGGCGTCGGGATCTTCTCGCCTCCGGGGGCGGGCGGCGGCGGCGGCACGTCGTAGACGTTGAACGCGCCGGTCTCGGCCCCTGGCGTCCAGGCGAGCGTGAGCGCGGTCTCGGTGTAGGTCACCGACGGGTCGGACGGCGCCGGCGGGGGCGGCGCGAGCGCCACGGCCTGCCGGCTCGACGCGGGTCCCTTCTGGCCCTTGCGGTTCACGCCGACCGCCACGTAGAACCGGGTCGGGGTCGACGGCTTCTCCGGGGTCCGAGCGGCGACGCCCGGCTTGGCCGGGATCGCGACCTCCGTCAGCTGCGCCTGGCCGACCGGCTCGGTGACGACGACCACGTCGCCCTGGTCGAAACCGGCCTGCATCGAGGGAGCGGGTCGTGGCGGAGGCGCAGGCCACGTCTCGGGCCGCCCGCCGGTCTTCCCCTTCGCCTTCGGCACGGGCTCTTCCTCGGCGGGTCTCCGCACCGGCACCGACGCGACCAGCGCGCCGTGCTTGAAGAACTCCTCGAGGTCCGGGGGCTGGCCCGTGAACCCGTACACGTCCACTCGCCGGATGTCGGCCGGCGTCGTGCCGTCGGCGTTCGCGCCGGGAATCTGGAACTCGAGGTAGGCCACGGCACCCAGCCGGCGCGCGGCGAACGACTCGGGGCGCGCGGGCAGCCTCTGGAGCGGCGGCCTGGGCGGCCCTTTCTTCCCGCACGCGGGCATGAAGACGGCGGTCAGCGCGACGGCCAGCACGAGGCGCCGCGTGATCGACCTTCGGCGTCGCCGGCGGGTGGGGCAGCGCGTCACAGGATGTAGCGGGTCAGGTCTTCGTTCTTGACGATGTCGGCCAGCATCCGGTCGACGTAGGCGGCATCAATGATAATCGATTTCTCGAGCAGGTCGGGCGCCTCGAACGACACCTCGTCGAGCAGCTTCTCCATCACGGTGTGGAGGCGCCGCGCGCCGATGTTCTCCGCGCGCTCGTTCACCAGCGACGCGAAGTCGGCAATCCGCCCCACCGCGTCCCCCGTGAAGTCGAGCGTGACCCCTTCCGTTTCGAGCAGCGCCGTGTACTGCTTCACGAGCGCGTTCTTCGGTTCGGTGAGGATGCGGACGAACTCGTCGCGGCCGAGCGGCTCGAGCTCCACGCGGATCGGAAAGCGCCCTTGAAGCTCCGGAATCAGGTCAGCCGGCTTCGACACGTGGAACGCGCCGGCGGCGATGAACAGGATGTGGTCGGTCCGCACCATCCCGTACTTCGTATTGACCGTGGTTCCCTCGATGATCGGGAGGATGTCACGCTGCACGCCTTCGCGGCTGACGTCCGGGCCGTGCCCGCCCTCGCGCCCGGCGATCTTGTCGATCTCGTCGACGAAGATGATCCCCGCGTCCTCCACGCGCTCGACGGCCACGTGCGCCACGCTCTCCATGTCGACGAGCTTCTGCTGCTCTTCCTGCAGCAGGTGTTCCTTCGCCTCGGACACTTTCACCCGGCGGTTCCTGGTGCGCCCCTGGAACAGGCCGGGCAGCATCTCCTTGACGTTGATGCCCACCTCTTCGACCGACGAGCCGGCGATGATCTCGAACGACGGGAAGGAGCGCTCGCGGACTTCGATTTCCACCATGCGTTCGTCGAGGCGGCCGTCACGCAGCTGCTCCCGGATCTTCTCGCGCGTCGTCGTCGCCTGGTCGCGGCTCGCGACCGGGTCCCCCTCGGCGACGGGCGGCGATGGCGGCAGCAGGAGGTCGAGCAGACGCTCCTCGGCGTTCCGCTCGGCCTTGGTCTTCACGCTCTCGACCTGCTCGGCGCGCACCATGTCCACCGCGATCTCGACCAGGTCGCGGACCATCGACTCGACGTCGCGGCCGACGTAGCCCACCTCGGTGAACTTCGACGCCTCGACCTTGAGGAACGGCGACTGCGCCAGCCGCGCGAGGCGCCGCGCGATCTCCGTCTTGCCGACGCCGGTCGGACCGATCATCAGGATGTTCTTCGGCGCCACCTCGTCGGCCATGTCGGGCGCGAGCTTCTGGCGCCGCATCCGGTTGCGGAGGGCGATCGCGACGGCACGCTTCGCCTTGTGCTGGCCCACCACGTACTTGTCGAGCTCCGCGACAATCTGGCGGGGCGTGAGCGATTCGTTCGCGGCCGACAATCTGTCGGGCAGGTAGATGGGCATGGGGCGCTACAGCTCTTCGATCGTCAGGTTGGTATTCGTGTAGATGCAGATGCCGGCGGCCACGGTCATCGCGCTCTCCGCGATGGTGCGCGCGTCGAGGACCGTGTGCCTGACCAGCGCCCGCGCCGCCGCCGCAGCGTAGGCGCCACCCGACCCGATCCCGACGATACCATCGTCGGGCTCAATCAGGTCGCCGTTGCCCGACAACAGGAACGTCGAGTTGGCGTCCATGACGACGAGCATGGCCTCCAGGCGCCGGAGGATGCGGTCGGTTCGCCAATCTTTCGCCAGCTCGACTGCCGATCGTTCGATCTGGCCTCGGTACTGCTCGAGCTTGGCCTCGAAGCGCGAGAACAGTGCGAACGAATCCGCTGCGGACCCGGCGAAGCCGGCGAGGATCTTGTCGTTGTAGAGCCGCCGGATCTTCCGGGCACTCTGCTTGACGACCGTGTCGCCCAGCGTCACCTGGCCATCCCCCGCCAGGACTGCCCGCTGGTTGTGTCGAACGGCCAGGATCGTTGTGCTGTGAATCATGGCAGGCACCGGAGAGGCGGATGGAGGGCTCGCGCCGGGGTGGCCGCGCCTGTCCGGAGTCTATCGGATGGCCGAAAAAGGTGTCAAGGAAGCGAGGCGGTGTGCTGCCGGGGTGACACCTTCGGTATCGGGCGCTGGCGCCCGAGCGGAAATGGGAGTAATTTGTTGAGAGGATGGCGACTGTCGATTGGCAAGGCTGTTGCTGTTCGACTGGGTGGCGCCGGCCTCGAGATCCGCGCCGGCGCCTGCAGGGAGTCATTATGAGACCGCTTGCCTACACGTTGGCCGGCGTCGCGGTGGTCGTCGCACTCGCGGCGGGTCCTGCGGTTGCGCAGGGTCGCGAAAAGCCGGGAGGCGGGGCTTCGTCCGGCGCCTCGGCTGGCGCTCGGACGAGCGGCGGCAGTGATGGCGGCGCGAGTCGCGCTGGCAGTTCCGGTCCGGCACCCACCTCGGCGGGCTCCTCTGGAGGAGGCTCTTCCAGCGGCTCGTCGTCCGGATGGTCGGGCTCGTCCTCATCGGGTTCGTCCGGGTGGTCGGGTTCCTCCGGGTCCGGGAGATCGTCGGACCCCAACGGCTCCGGGGGCGGCGCTGTCCGGCGCGTGGTTCCGACCGACGGCAACAGCAGCTACGTCCGCGAGATGTACGGCAGCCCCGGTGACCGCGCGGTGCCGCGGGGCTCGCGTCCGAACCCCGGCGCCCCTGCTGGCGCGGACGGGCGCGTGGCTCCGACCGACGTCAACAGCAGTTACGTCCGCGAGATGTACGACAGCCCCCGTGACCGCGGGGTGCCGCGGGGCTCGCGTCCGAACCCCGGCGCCCCCACGGTCGGTCAGGCGGTTCTCCGGCCGAACCAGCCGATACACGGTGGCGACGGTGGTGGCAATGGCGGCTGGTATCCGTACTACCCGTACTTCCCCTACTACGGTTGGGGCCTCGGACTGGGCTACTACGGCTGGTACGACCCCTGGTGGTATTGGGGCGCGCCGCTCTACGTCGGCGACGGATACGGATACGGCTACTACGGAAGCGAGTCTGGAGGCCGCGGCGGCCTGAAGCTGAAGGTCGAGCCGACATTCGCCGAGGTCTACGTCGACGGCTACTACATGGGCATCGTGGACGACTTCGACGGCACGTTCCAGAAGATGGAGCTGGAGGTCGGCCCGCACCGGATCGAGATAAGGGCGCCGGGCCATGAGACGCTCGGGTTCGACGTGCGCATCGAGTTCGGCGACACGGTCACGTTCCGCGGCGTGCTGCAGCCGCTCCTCAAGAAGTAGGGGCGCGGCGGAAGGGGCGGTCGGTGGAGGCGAACGCCGCGTGGCTGGTTTCCATCGGGGAGGACGTCCGGCTGGTGCTCATCGAGTACCTGCCTGAGCTGCTCCTCATCTCGCTGGTTTCGCTGCTCTACTGGGGCATCCGACGGGGGCTTCGCCGCGATGCCCGTTCGACATCCTAGCGTCCGCCCGCTCGTCATCGTCGCCGCCGTGTCGGGCCTGTACGATGTCCTGCTGGGCATCACCATGCTGGCCGGACGCGGATGGCTGCAATCCGCATTCGCGCTTCCCCCGCCTGCCCCTCCCATTCACGCGGATCTGAACGGCCTCTTCCTGATCGGGGTCGGGGTCGGCTACGTGTGGCCGTACCGGGACCCGGATCGGCACCGCGGCTATCTGTGGGTGATGGGACCGCTGCTGAAGGGCGGCGGTAGCCTGCTGTTCGTGGCGGACCACTTCCTCCGCGGATCGCCCGACGCCTTCCTGCTGTTCGCGCTCACCGACGGGGCGCTGGCGCTGTGGGCGCTGTGGGCGCTGCTGCGGACGCCGGCGAGAACGCGCGATTGACGAAGTAGACCACCAGGCCGACCGCCAGCGTCGCGGCCCCGGCGACGAGAACCATCGGGCGCTGCCGGACGACGAAGAACATCATCCAGCCGGTGACCGCGAGGAAGATCAGCGGCGTGACCGGGTACCCCCACACGCGGTAGGGTCGGGGCAGCTGCGGCTCGGCGCGGCGCAGCACGAACACGCCCGCCACGGTCATGAAGGCCGACAGCGACAGGATGAACCCGATGTAGTTGACGATGGCGTCGAAAGTCGATGTGACGATGAGGCCGACGACCAGCAGGTACTGGAAGGCCAGCGACACGTAAGGGACGCCGTTGGCGTTCTTCGCCGAGAGCGGGCGCAAGAGCCGGACGTCCTCGCCCATCACCTGCGTGACGCGCGGCCCGGCCCACACCATCGAGCTGATCGCGGAGACGAGGCCGGTCGAGATCAGGAGCCCCATGATCAGCCCGCCCGTGTCGCCGAAGATGTGATTCGCGGCGATGAAGCCGACGTCGAGCTGCCCCCTCAATTCGCTGACGGGGGCCGCATACAGGAACACGGCGTTGAGCGGCGCGTAGAGCAGGATGACGAGGAGCGTGCCGAAGATGAGCGAGAGCGGCAGGAACCGTCCGGGCTGCTTGACGTCGCTCGCGACGTAGATCGCGGCGTTCCATCCCGAGTAGGCGTACATCACGTAGACGAGCGAGGCGGCGAACGCGGGGGTGAGGACGGAGTCGAGGGCGGCGCGCGTCGGTGCGAAGCTCACCGCCTGCGGGGCCGCCAGCGCGAATCCTGCCACGATCAGCATCAGGATCAGCGAGACCTTCAGCGTGGTGAACGCCACCTGGAACCGGCTGACGATCTTCACGTCGAACAGGTGGACGATCGACACGAGCGTCACGGCGGCGAGCGCGACGACCGTAATCACGAACGGCTGCGAGTCGGCCGCGACGACGCCGGTCTGCACCAGCACCCGCGTGAGGTACACCCCCATCGCCATGGCGGCAGCGGCTATGGGCGCGGAGAAGCCCACGACCACCGACACCCAGCCGGAGAGGAAGCCGATGGACGGATGGTAGATCCTCGACAGCAGGTAGTACTCGCCACCCGACCGGGGCATGGCGCCGCTCAGCTCCCCGTAGGACAGCGCGCCGCACAGCGCGGCCACGCCCCCGACGAGCCACAGCGCGAGAATGGCGAAGCCCGTCTCGAGCGACAGCAGCTGAAAGCCGAGGCTCGTGAACACCCCGGTTCCGATCATGTTGGCGGCCACCACCGCGATCGCGGTGCTGAGGCCGATTGCCCGCTGTTCGCGATTTGGAGCCACCATGGATGGGATTATAGTCGAGCGGGCGGGGGCTACCGCGTGAGCAGCTGCCGCGCGATGGTGTACTCGCCCATCGGCGTCCACGGCTGCGCGGCGTACTTGGCGAAGAGCGTGACGCGCACGTCCTTGAAGATGCTGTGCGTGAACATCTGCGCCCGGGGCGCCTCGCTGGTGTAGCCGACGTCGCACTTCAGCACGATCGGCGCGCCGGTCTGACCGGGGGCCAGCCCCTCCGGACCGATGCCGCGCACATAGGGCGCAGAGCCCAGCTCCTGCGTGTCGCCGATCTGGTTGAACCGAGCGATGAGCTGCACGCTGGCCACCGGCAGGCTGTCGCGATTCTTCAGGCGGATGGAGATGGTCGGGACGATCTTGTTCTTGCCGTCGACAATGCCGACGTCGAAGTAGCCGGTCTCGACGGCGGTGATCTCCAGCGCCTTCGGGAGGTCGATGATGCGCGTCGTGCAGCCGGACTGGGCCACGATGGCCATCAGCAGAACGAGGGGCGGCAGGCGGCGGAGAGATCGAACCATGGGCGTCATTGTACTCCTGCCTGCTTAGAAACCGGTCCTGCCGCCGAGGTTCCATCCCGCCTTCGCTCTCCGCGCTTCGGCGGGGCTTCCCCCGACGCCACGGCCCGCGCTTCGGCGCGGCGTCGCCCGAGGTCACGGCCGCGCTTCGGCGCGGCTTTGCCAGTCTACTTCTTCAGCGTGACCGGGAACAGGTTGTTCATTGGACCGCGCGGAGCCGTGTTGGTGGCCGGGAGCGCGTCGAGGCGATCGAGGTTCTGCTGCACCCGTGCCAGGTCGGCCCGCCGCTGCGCCTGGAGGTCGCCCTGCACCTGGTTGATCCGATACGACGTCCAGAGCTGCTGGCGCTGGGCGCTGTCGTCGATCATCGCCTGGATGGCGCCCATGAACCGGCGCTCGTCGGCGGTGACAGCCGTGGGCACGCCGACCGGTCCGGCCGTGGCGCCCGCCGCACGCGCGGCCGTCAACTGCCGACGGAACTCATCGCGCAGCTGGCGTTCGAGCGACGCCATCTCGGTGCGCCAGGGGGCGTCCGCTCCGGCCACCTGCCGGTCGGGCGCCACGACCGGCACGACCGCTGCCGCCGGCGCTGCCTGCGCGCCCGCGGCCGTGCGCTGGTCGGCCGCTTCGCGCGCGTCCGCGGGCGGCGTCCTCTGCCAGCCAGTTCGAACGGAGAAGCCGTCGTTGTCGTACCGGACCTCGACGTTGGCCAGCGCGGCGCCTCCCGCGAAGAGCAGGATTCCGGCGGCCACCTTCGCCAGAGCCGGCACCGGCGCCTGCCACCATCGGGCCGGGCGCAGGATCCGGGCCGGGGCCTGCGCCGCCACCTCCTCCTCGCGCACGAGCCGGAAACTCCCGACGCGATCGGGCGGCGCCCACTCGGACAACGCCGTCCTCACGCGGCCGAACCCGCTCACCTCGTCGGCGCACGCCGCGCAAGTCGCGAGATGCGACTCGACGGTGGTGCGAAGCGCGTCGTCGCACTCGCCGTACACGTAGGCAACGAGCGTGTCCTTGTCCGTGCAGCTGAAGCTCATACCGTCCTCGTCCCTGAATGGATGCCGCTGCGCTCGAGCTCTTTCCGAAGGACGGTGAGTCCCTGGTAGAGCCGCGTCTTCACGGTGCTGAGGGGACACCCCAGCAGGTCGGCAATCTCCTGGAAGGTCAGGCCGTGATACTCCTTCAGAACGATGGCCGCCCGCTGTTCTTCCGGCAGCGCGGTCATCGCGCGGGCGACCAGCCGGCTCAGATCCTTGCGCGCCACGGCGGCATCGGCCGTTTCGACCTCGTCGGACTCCCCGGCGAGTTCGACGAGATCCACGCCGTCCGGCGCCAGCATCACCGGCGACCGGCGCTGTCGCCGCATCCAGTCGCGGCACAGGTTCAACGTGATCCGATACAGCCACGAGGAGAACTTCGCCTGTCCCTTGAAGCCGCTCAAGCCGCGGAAGGCGCGGAGGAAGGTCTCCTGGACGACGTCTCGGGCGTCGTCTTCCCGGCCAATCGTCCGGTACGCGAGGGCGTAGATCGGCCGCTCCCACCTCTTGATGAGCTGGTTGAAGCTCTCCGGGTCGCCGCCCGTCGAGCGCGCGACGAGCTCCTCGTCGGTCAGGCCGACGACGCCGACCGCGTCCTGCAGGGACCCTCCAGAGGCACCGCGCGCGGGGTCCGACACCCGTGACGCCGCGGCACTGCGACGCAGGCCCGAGGACCTGCCTCCGCCTGATTAGACGGCGGTCGGCCCGGGTTGGTCTGCCAGTAAGTCGTCCATCACCCATTATATGCGTCCGAAATGGCTGACGAGGGTGGCGTGGAATGCACGACAGGTGTAGTCAGACCGGCAACCGCCGATAACACCGTTAGGGGTCGGTGAATGACACGACGGCTCCAGGGGCTGCCACCGGCACACCGGCAGTCTCACGCAGTCAACGCGTGTGCAGCGCCGTGGACGCCTTTCCACATCGGAGCAACCATGAGTCGCAATCGCCTTCTCGTCATCGTCGCTCTCCTTCTCGCGGGGGCCGTCGTGCCGGCCACCGTGCAGGCCCAGACGGCCCAAGCCAACCTGGCCGTCAGCGCCACGGTCATCCGGAACTGCACCATCACCGCAGGGACGCTGGCCTTCGGCGACTACGACCCGATCGTCGCCAACGCCGCGACCCCCCTGGACCAGACGGGGACGTTCACCGTCACCTGCACGAGGGGCGGCGCCTCTGCCGTGTGGGTTGGCATGGACAACGGCGCCAACTACTTGGTGCCGAACCGTCGGATGACTGACGGTACGGAGTTCCTTAACTACGAGTTGTATTCGGACGCCGGCCGCACCACGGTATGGGGCAACACGTCTGGCACCGGCCTGGCGGTGACGCCGAACGGCCGGCTCCCCGTCACGGTGACGGTCTACGGGCGCGTCCCGCAGGCTCAGGACGTCGCGGCAGGCAGCTACACCGACACCGTGGTGATGACGGTCAACTTCTGACGAGTCGGCCCTCGGACCGCCAGGCATGTCCGACGACCAGGCCCGCGTCGCTAGAACCGCGAACGCCGTCGGCTGGCCCCGCGCGTGCGCGGGGCGTAGACGTGTTCCAGGGACCGGATCGTGACGAATGAAGCAAGTTCTCCGCCTTGCGCTCGCCCCTGGAAGATGCCGATGACAACGCCGAAGGCGTTGTCGAAACAGCATGCCGGCGGCCAGTGAAGCTGCACCTCGTGGCGGCTCGGCGGTTTGAGGCCCAGCTTCACTGGGCGTCCCGCTGAGGTCGCCGGTGAGACCTCCGGCGATCGCCTGGTGGCGGCTTCGGGCTGCCACGACAGCTAGAGCAGAGTCATGGCAGTAATGACGCATAAGCCCGGAACAACGGCGGCTCACTCCCGGCGCACGTTTGCAGCGTGCGTTGCGATCGCAGCCGGCCTGGCGCTCAGCCAAGCCGCCGCGGCCGCCACGTTCACCGTCAACCCGACGCAGGTGTTTCTTTCCAGCACGACTCGGAGCGCGCTGATCACCATCAAGAACGAGACCGACAAGTCGGTACGCTTCCAGATGCGCATGATGGCCTGGACGCAGGACCCGAGCGGGCAGATGCAGCTCGCCCCCACCCAGGACATCGTGTTCTTCCCCTCGCTGCTGACGCTCAACGGTCGCGAGGAGCGGAGGCTGCGCGTCGGGGCCGAGGTGCCGACCGGCCCCGTCGAGAAGACCTACCGCCTGTTCATCGAGGAACTTCCGCCCGCCGAGTCGGTGCAGGCGCCGAATGTCGTGCTCATCCTGACGAAGGTGGGCATCCCGATCTTCCTGCAGCCGGCCAAGTTGACGACGAGTGCCGGACTCCAGGACCTGGGTCTCAAGGCCGGGCGCTTCTCGTTCCGGCTGGTGAACTCGGGCTCCTTCCATTTCGTGCCCCGGGACGTCCGCGTACGCGGCCTCGATCAGGCGGGCGCCGCGGTGCTGGATCAGAAACTCGATGCCTGGTACGTGCTGGCGGGCGGCGAGCGCGTATTCGACCTCGAGATCCCGGCCAACGGGTGCGCGCGGATCCGGTCCTTCGTGGTCGAAGCGCAGCTGCCCAATTCGACGTTGAAGGAGACGCTGCAGGCACCCGACGGAGCCTGCGCCAAGTAGCGCCGGAGAAGTCGGCGCTCGCCCCGACGAGAGATGCCATGCCACCGCTTCCGACGGTGACACGCCGAGCGCTCCGGACGACAGCGGTGGTGGCGTCGGTGTGCCTCCCGCTCCTTCTTGGAGCCGCCCGCCCAACCGCCGGTCAGCCGTCCGACGAACAGCGCGCGCTGTTGACGCTCGTCGTGAACGCGGCCGAGCGCGGCGAGGTGCTGACCGTCGTACGCAGCGCCGACGTGCTGGCCGAGGTGGCGGCGCTCGAGCGGGCCGGCCTGCGGAACTTCCTTGGCCGGCGCGAATCGTTGGACGGCCGCGTGTTCGTGTCGCTGGCGTCGCTCTCGCCCGGGATCCGGTACGAACTGAACGACCGGGCGCTGACGCTGAGTCTCACGGCGTCGAACGAGTTCCTGGGCACTGTCGTGCTCGATCTGAGTCCGGCCAGACCGGGCCTGGAGTACGCACGCGCGACGAGCGCCTTCGTCAACTACGGCGCGAGCTGGAACGGCAAGGCCGGCGCGAACGCGGCGCTCGACGCGGGGTTTTCCGTTGGGCCGGCCGTGGCGCAGGCGACCGTGTCGTGGGACCAGTCCCTGGGCGTCGTCCGCAGCCTCACCAACGTGGTGATCGACGACCGGAAGCGTCTGCGCCGCTGGACGATCGGCGACAGCCTCGTTGGTGCGCAGGCGTTCGGGTCGGGCCTGTTGATTGGGGGCTTTCGCGTGTCGCGCGAGTACGGCCTCGACCCGTACTTCGTGCAGTTCCCGACGCTGGGCTTGAGCGGCACGGCGCTGACGCCATCGACCGTCGAGGTCTACGTGAACGACCGGCTGGTCTCGCGGGAGCAGGTGGCGCCGGGCACGTTCAGCCTCGAGCACGTGCCGATGCCGGCGGGCAACAACTCCACCCGCGTGGTCGTGCGCGACGCGTTAGGCCGCGAGCAGCAGATGACCGCCCCGTACTACCTGACGACGACCGCGCTCGCACGCGGCCAGCAGGACTACGACTACGCGGTCGGCTACCCGCGCCTCGGCAGCTCGGCGGCGGCCTGGAACTACGGCGGCCTCGCCGCTCTGGCCCGCCACCGCTACGGGTTCACCGACCGGCTGACCGCCGGATTCGTGGCCGAGGCGGACAGCCGGACGCAGTCGGCCGGACCGACCGTGAACCTCCGCCTCGCCGCGGGGGAGCTCGGACTGGCCGCGTCTGCGAGCCGGGCAGACGGCGCGACGGGCGGATCGGTCGCCGTCGGTTACACCTACCTGGGCCGGCCGTTCAACGTGAGCGCCACGCTGCGTTCGATGACCGGTCACTACACCACGCTCACCATCGGGCAAGGCCTGAATCGCGCGCGGATTGAGGCGAGCGGCATGATCGGCGCCCAACTTTCCCGCCGTGTCAGCCTGTCGTTGCAGCAGGCCGTCTCGTCGCCGTACAATCAACCGACCTCGTTGCGAACGTCCCTGGTCGGTTCGGTCAACCTCGGCCGGCGGGTGACTGCCTTCTTCAACGCTACCACCGCGCGGGCGAACGGCCGGCACGAAGCCGGCGTCTACGCCGGCTTCTCGATGGCGCTCGCGCCGCTGACCAACGCCAGCGTCGGGTTCCGAAGCGGACCGGGCGGCTCCGGCGTGAGCGCCGACGTGCAGCGTTCGCTGCCGATCGGAACCGGCATCGGCTACCGGGCGCGGGTCGCGAGCGGCGGGGGCGGCCAGGCAGGGGGGATGTTCGAGGCCCAGCTGCCGTTCGGGCACTATGAGGTCGGCCAGGACGTGTTGAACGGCCAGACGGCCACGCACGCGACGGCGAGCGGCGGCCTCGTCTTCATCGGCGGAGGCGTGCACGCGACACGGACGGTGAACGAGAGCTTCGCGCTGGTGCGCGTTCCAGAGGTGGGCGGCGTGCGAACGTACCTGAACAACCAGGAGACCGGCCGTACAGATCGCAGGGGCAACGTCCTCGTCCCGAACCTGTTGCCGTACTACGCGAACCGCCTGTCGATTGCCGACCAGGACGTGCCGCTCGACCAGATTGTCGACCGGGTCGAGCGCAACGTCGCCCCTCCGTATCGAGGCGGGGCGCTGGTCGTGTTCCGCTCCGGGCGGCGACAGAACGTGGTGGGTACCATGACGCTGCTCGTCGGCAGCCAGTCTGTCGTCCCGGCGTTCGGCGACCTGACGGTCTCGGTCGAGGGCCGGTCGATCGCGTCGCCGATCGGCCGGGATGGCGAGTTCGACCTCGAGGACGTCCCTGCCGGCCGCCACCCGGCGGCCGTGACGTACAAGAACCTGACCTGTCGGTTCGCGCTTGAGGTGCCCACGTCCACGTCCCCGTTGCTGAAGCTGGGCACTCTGCAGTGCGTGGTGCCGGAGGGGAGCGGCCGGTGATTCCGCTGGCCCGGCGGGCGTTTCGTCGTGCGACACGCCCGGCGCTCCTTGCGGCGATCGGCGTCCTGTTCATGTGCGGGGCACCTGCCGAAGCGGCCTGCACGTTGAGGGTCGATGCTGCCGTCGCGTTCGGGTCCTACAGCATCTTCGCCCCGACTCCGCTCGACACGACCGGCCGATTCGACCTCTTCTGCACCTTTCCCAGCTGGTTCATCCCGTACAGCATCTCCTTGTCGCGCGGCAACAGCGGCACATACACCGACCGCCGCCTGATCAGCGGTTCCGAGTTCCTCCTCTACAACCTCTACCGTGATGCCGCGCGGACGATTGTCTGGGGCGACGGGACGGGGGGCACGCAGGTGGCCACCGGCCAGTACAACATCCTGCGTATCTTCTTCAACGTCTACGGCAGGATTCCGGCGCTGCAGGACGCCGCGGTCGGCGTGTACTCCGACACCATCGTCATCACGGTGAACTACTGAGGACACGAATCCGTCGAGCGGGTCCTGCATCGGTGGCCGAGGCGAACGTATGCGGCCTGCCGGCCCG
Organism: uncultured Acidobacteriota bacterium; assembly: GCA_963698725.1. Taxonomy (GTDB): domain Bacteria; phylum Acidobacteriota; class Vicinamibacteria; order Vicinamibacterales; family Fen-181; genus FEN-299. The sequence goes on along the minus strand of CAVORY010000012.1, from coordinate 871,353 downwards.
CGAAAGGGCGGTGTGCTATCATGATCTTCCTCGAGGGCGACCGCGCGCTCAGCCGCTGCATGCGCGGCCACGAAGCCGCTGCAGTTGAATCGGGCCAGCGACCTGCCGGATGATTCAGATCTCCTCCCTGACCAAGTCCTTCGGCGACCGGGTGCTGTTCGACAGCGTCACCTGGCAGATTTCCGACGGCGAACGTGTCGGCCTCTGCGGCCCGAACGGCTCCGGCAAGACGACGCTGCTGAAGATATTCGCGGGGCTCGAGGAGTGCGATGCCGGACGCGTCGTCAAGCCGTCCGACCTGACCGTCGGGTACCTGCCGCAGGACGGCCTGACGCACTCGGGCCGCTCGGTCTACGAGGAGGCGATGCGGGCCTTCGAGCCGCTGATGGCGGTGAAGGCGGAAATGCACGATCTCGAGGACCGCCTCGGCCACCCGGATGTCGCCGACGGCGAGCACGAGCAGATGCTCGCGCGCTACAGCGATCTCCAGGACCGCTTCCGCCTCCATGACGGGTACAGCATCGACCTGAAGATCGCCACCGTGCTGCAGGGCCTCGGCTTCAGTTCCGCCGATCTCGGGCGGCCCACGGAGACGTTCTCGGGCGGGTGGCAGATGCGCATCGCGCTCGCCAAGCTGCTGCTCGCGCGGCCGAACCTGCTGCTGCTCGACGAGCCGACCAACCACCTCGACCTCGACGCGCGCAACTGGCTGGAGGAGTACCTCCACGACTACCCGCACGCCGTCATCCTCGTCTCGCACGACCGCTACTTCCTCGACACCGTCGTCACCCGCATCGCGGAGGTCTACCTCCGCACGCTCAACGACTACCCGGGCAACTACAGCCACTACCTCGAGGAGAGCCAGGCGAAGCTCGAGCGGGTGCGCGCGGCAAAGCGCCAGCAGGACGAGGAACTGGCGCGGATGAAGATGTTCATCGACCGGTTCCGCTACCAGGCCACCAAGGCCGCGCAGGTGCAGAGCCGGATCAAGATGCTCGAGAAGATCGAGCCGATCGAGGTTCCGCCAGAGCGAAAGCGGGTGCACTTCTCGTTCCCGACATCGGTCAAGAGCGGCCGGATGGTGCTCGAGTTGAAGCACGTGCGCAAGGCGTACGGCGACAACGTCGTCTTCCGGCGCGCGGGCCTGCACATCGAGCGGGGCGACCGGGTCGCGATCGTCGGGCCGAACGGGACCGGCAAGTCGACGCTCATGCGCATGCTCGCCGGTGTCGAACCGCCCGACTCGGGTGAGCGGCGCGAGGGACACCAGCTGGTGACGCAGTACTTCGCGCAGGACGAAGCGGCGCGACTGAACCCGGACCTCACGGTCTACGACACGCTCGAGGCGGGCTCACCCAACCAGATGGTCCCGGCCATTCGCAACATCCTCGGCGGCTTCCTCTTCTCGGGCGACGACGTCTACAAGAAGGCCGGCGTGCTGTCGGGCGGCGAGCGCACGCGGCTGGCGGTTGCCCGCATGCTGCTCCGCCCGTCGAACACGCTGCTGCTGGACGAGCCGACCAACCACCTCGACCTCGACTCGAAGGACGTCCTGCTCGACGCCCTCGAGGACTACGGAGGGACGCTCATCATCGTCTCGCACGACCGCTACTTCGTGGAGCGCCTGGCCAACCGGATCGTCGAGGTGGGCGGCGGCGAGGCGCACAGCTACCCGGGAACCTACGAGGAGTTCCTGTGGAGGAAATCTCAGCCGGCTGGCGGCGCCCGGCCGGCGGCTGCCGGCACCGTCACGCGTGATCGGCCGCAGGCCGCAAGCCGCAAGCCGCAAGCCGCCGCTGCGCCAGCCGAGAAGAAGCACGGGACGGGCGTCCTGCCCACTGACGCCCGAGGAACGAACGCAGAGTCGCGCAAGGCCGAGGCTGAGGCCAAGCGCCAGGCGCAGATCGCCGCGCGGCGCCTCGAGCGGACCGCGAAGGCGCGCCAGGCCCGCATCGCCGATCTGGAGAGCCGCATCGCGGCCTGCGAAGCGACGATCAAGCAGCTCGAGGCCGAGATGGCGAGTCCCGGCTTCTATGACGACCGCGCCGGGGCTCAGCCCGTCGTCGACCGCCACCAGGCGCTGATGTGGCAGGTCGGCGACCTGATGCACCAGTGGGAATCGCTCCACGCCGACGACGCCGCACCCGGGGACGCCACGCCCGGTGACATCGCGTCGAATCCGCCGCCGCGTAGTTGACCGCGCGATCGCGGAATCGTTTAGACTAGACCGCATGACCGATCGTCCCGGGCGGCGCTCGCCGGTGGCTTCTCCCGGCCGCTCACCGAACGTCGCCGGTCGCGGAAGGCCCAAACCGAACGGCGGCAGCACGCGGCCGTTCGCCTCCGTGAGTGATCGGTTCTACCGGCAGCTCGTCCTCGGCATGCGGAACGGCGTGCTCGCGGTCACGCGAGACGGTCGCGTCGCAGTCATGAACGAGGTCGCCCGCCGCATCCTGGAACTCCCCCCCGGAGCGGCGGCCCGGGCGACGACCTGTCGGCCGCGCTGGCCAGCCAGCCCGACATGGTCCGCATCCTGTCGGCGGCGTTCGACCTCCCTCACCTGCCGAACCGCGCCGAGCTTCGACTGAAGCCGTCCGGCAAGGTGATCGGCTACACCCTGTCCCACATCCTCGACGACGCCGGGCAGCCGGAGGGCGCGGCGATGTTCTTCAAGGACCTGACGCTGGTCGAGCAGGCGGAGGAGCGGGAGCGCCTGCGGGACCGTCTGGCCGCGCTCGGGGAGATGGCGGCGGCCATCGCCCACGAGGTGAAGAACCCGTTGGCAGGCATCGAGGTGATGGCCGGCCTGCTGCGGCGCCGGATTCCGGACGACGCCGACGCCCAATCGCTGGTGAACGACATCATCGGCGAAGCCAAGGTCGCCAACGCCATCGTCATCGAGCTCCTGGAGTTCGTGCGACCGATCCGCCTGCAGGTGGAACCCACGTCGATCGCCCAGGTGCTGCACGACGCGCTGAAGATGGCCGAGCGGAAGATGGGCCAGGGCGGCGTGGACATCGCGCTGGACATCCACAGGCCGCTGCCGCTGATCGCGGCCGACCATCATCAGCTGTGCCAGCTGTTCAACAACCTGCTGATCAATGGCCTCGAGGCCCTGGGCGGCTCGGGCTCGATCACGATCGTCGCCGGCCAGGGCGTGGAGTACCAGGAGCCTGCCGCGAGCCCGGGTGGGCGTCCCCCCGAGGCCACGGTCGTGGTGGACGTGGCCGACGACGGCCCGGGCCTGCCGCCCGAGGTCGCGGAACGGGTGTTCAACCCGTTCTTCACCACCAAGCCGCAGGGCACCGGCCTGGGCCTGGCGATCGTGCGCAAGATCGTGGATGCGCACAACGGGCGAATCGATCTGACGACGGCACCGGGCCAGGGCACGCGGTTTCGCGTGACCCTCCCCCTCAACTCGGGCGAGCAGCGGCCTTAGGGGACGAACGCGCATGGGACGCATTCTGATAGCGGACGACCACGACGCGCTGCGGCGCGGGCTGGCACGGGCCCTGACCGAGGCCGGCCACGACACGGAAGAGGCGCCGAATGGCAACGCCGCGATCGCGCGGCTGCACGAGGCGTTCTTCGACGTCGTGCTGAGCGACCTGAAGATGGGCGGCAGCGACGGCCTCGATGTCCTGCGCACGGCGAAGGCGCTCCACCCGTCGACCTCCGTCATCCTGATGACCGCGTTCGGCTCGGTGACGACCGCCGTCGAGGCGATGAAGAGCGGCGCCTTCGATTTCGTCCAGAAGCCGTTCGAGATCGAAGAGATGGAGGTGAAGATCGAGAAGGCGCTGGAACTGCGCCGCATGCGGCACGAACTCGACTACCTCCGCCACGCACAGAACGACATCTACGAGTTCGACCGGATCGTCGGCAGCAGCGGCGCCCTGGCCAAGGTGCTCGGCATCGTCCGGAAGGTCGCCAAGAGCAACACGACGGTCCTCATCCGCGGCGAAACCGGAACGGGCAAGGAGCTGATTGCGGGCGCCATCCACCACAACTCGCTGCGCGCCGGCCGCAACTTCGTGCGCGTCAACTGCGCCGCGCTCCAGGAGAACCTCCTCGAGTCCGAACTGTTCGGCCACGAGAAGGGGGCGTTCACCGGCGCCGACAAGCAGCGCATCGGCCGGTTCGAGCAGGCCGACGGCGGCAGCCTGTTCCTGGACGAGGTCGGCGACATGAGCGCCAACACGCAGGCCAAGATCCTGCGCGTTCTCCAGGAGCACGAGTTCGAGCGGCTCGGCGGCACGCGGACGTTGAAGGTGGACGTCCGGATGATCGCCGCTACGAACAGGAGCCTCGCGGCCATGGTCGCCAGCGGCCAGTTCAGGGAGGACCTGTACTACCGGCTCAACGTGGTGTCGATCGAAATGCCGCCGCTCCGCGATCGGAAGGACGACATCCCTGCGCTCGCCGACTCGTTCTTGCGGCGGTTTGCCGGCGAGCTGAAGCGCAAGATGGACGGCATCCGGCCGGACGCGATGAAGCTCCTGCTCCGTTACAATTGGCCGGGCAACATCCGCGAGCTGGAGAACGCGATCGAGCGGGCCGTGCTGCTCGCCGAGGCGTCGGTGATCGGCATCGACGATCTCCGACTCGGCGAAACCGTGGCGCCGGGCGGAGATGCCGATGGCCCCCCGGTGGTGCGCATCCCGCCCACCGGCATCCCCCTCGAAGAGATCGAGCGCCGCGCACTGATCGAAGCGCTGAAGATGTCGAACTGGGTGCAGAAGGACGCGGCCGATCTGCTGTCGATCAGCCCGCGCGTGATCAACTACAAGATCAAGATGCTGGGCATCGAGTCGCCCAGGGCGCGGAAGGAGTTGGAGACAGGGAAGGGGGAACAGGAATAGTAGGCGGTAGGCAGAAGGCGGCAGGCAGTTGTGACAGCTGGTAGCTGGCAGCCGGCAGCTGGCAGCGGATCACGCGTCACGTACGGCCTACTGCCTACTGGAATCCGCTGCCCGCTACCAGCTGCCAGCTAACCGCTGTCGGTGCCCTTCGCCCTCGGGTGCGCCCGGCGATACACCTCCATCAACTGCGCCGCGTTGACGTGGGTGTACCGCTGCGTGGTGCCGAGCCGCACGTGTCCGAGCAACTCCTGGATGGCCCGCAGGTCTGCCCCGGCCTCGAGCAGGTGGGTGGCGAACGAGTGGCGGATGGCGTGTGGGCTGATCCCGAACCGCACGCTGCACGCCGCCACGTAGTGGCGTACGAGGCGATGCACGTGGCGCGACGACAACCGGGTGCCGCGGTAGTTGAGGAATGCCGCCTGCTCGGCCGGCGAGAGGCGGCGCGCGGCTGGCGGCGTGGGTGCGGCCTGCGTCGTTCGGTCGGCGGAAGGCTTCCTGCGTCCTCGCGGGATCCGCTGCTGGCTGCCGGCTGCCGGCTGCCCCTCGACGTGGCTCGGGGCTGCCCTGAGCTTGTCGAAGGGCTGACGGCTGGCCGCCGCCCGCTGCGTGAGCAGCGCCTCGCGATCGGCCAGCCAGGCCCGTAACGCGTCCGCCGCGCTCCGGTTGAAGGGCACGAGCCGCTCCTTGCGCCCCTTGCCCATCACGCGAACCATCCGGCTGCCGAGATTCACGTCCTCGAGGTCGAGCGACACGAGTTCGCTCAGGCGGAGACCAGAGGCGTAGAGCAGCTCGAGGATGGCGCGGTCGCGACGGCCGAGCGGGCCGCTCGTGTCGGGCGTTTCGACGAGCCGCGTCATCTCGTCTACCTCGAGATGGCGCGGGATCTTCTGCTCGCTCTTGGGCGTCACCACCAGCAGACCCGGGTCGGCCTCAATCAGCCCCTCCCGCTTCAGATAGCGGAGGAACGTGCGCACGGCGGCCAGTTTCCGCGCGGCACTCGCCCGGGATTCGCCCTTTCTGAAAAGCTCCGCCAGGAAGCCGCGGATTGTCGGCCGCGTGATGTCACCAGGCTGCAGTTCCGGGCGTGGCCGCTTCAGGTCGGCGGCGAGATACGTGGTGAACTGATCGAGATCGCTCTCGTAGGCGCGCACGGTGTGCACCGACGCGTTGCGGTTCAACCGCAGGTGGGCGAGGAAGGCGCGGAGCAGGTCTTTCATAGCTGGCAGCTGGCAGCTGGCAGCTGGCAGCGGACAGCTGGCAGCGGACCGCCAGTCGCGTCAGGCAGTATGGCGGCAGGCAGTAGGCAGTGTGTCACGCGTGCTCGGCAGCACATCCGATGAGATGTCAATTCTATCGTCGGCGCGCCGGCGCACCGGACTGGTCTGCAACGTAGGTGTATCCCTTCGGCAGCACCACCGAGCCTTCGGGCGTCGTCACGACGATGTCCGCGGGGCCGGGCTTGCCTGGCGGCATGACGACCTTGAGCGACACGAGGTTGCGCCATTCGACGGAAACGGCGGGGACGCCTCCGATCAGGACCTTCGTGCCCCAGTCGTCGAACGGCCCGCCTGAAATCGTCACGAGGGAACCGCCCGACGCGGACCCTGAACTCGGTTCGATCCACACGCGTCCAGGCCGGAGGTTCAGGCGGCCACTCGCCGTGTCCCGGGCGGGACCGGGCCTCAGAGCGAAATCGATTCCGGACACGACCCCCGGCCCACTGATGATCACTGGCGTGCCGGCGGTCGGCCGGCACGCCTCTCGTGGGCATGCCACCCCGCTGTAGATCTGGTCGATGTATCCGCGTGCCTCGCCCTCCGCCGTCATGACGAAGTACGTTCCGGGCGGCAGCGCCGGGACGGTGTAGGCGCCATCACCCAGCGCAGATCTGGCCCAGACGTTGTCCTTGGCCGCAAGCACGCCCGCGTGCGTGTAGACCCTGATCGCGAAGTACCGGTACCGGCTTCCCCGAGTCCGCCCACGTGACCTTGCCCTGAATCACGCCGCCCGGCGCAAGCGCGAAGTCCTTGCCCGTTGCCGCGCCTCCCTCCTCGACGGCGACAGGCGTCCCGGCCTTCACCGACAGGTTGCCGGGCCAGTACGGCACTGAGGGATACAGCGCCCCGACAACCCGCGCGTCGTCAAGCGGCTGCGTCCTCAGGTAGTAGGAACCAGGCGGCACGGGCGAAGCCGTGTACTTGCCCTCGAAGTCTGTCGTGGCCGTATGGGCGACGACTCCGGAGGCCGAGTGGAAGGACACGAGGGCGTTGCGCACGGGCTCGCCCGACGATGCGGCGGTGACTCGTCCGGATACGGTCCCGCCCGCGCGGAGCCGGAAGTCGACTCCCGTCGCGGGCGCGCCCGCGCCAACCGCGACCGGCGTTCCTTTGAGCAGCGCTTCGTAGCACCGGTACCGAGAGCAGCCGACACCTGGATACACCTGGTCGAGCAACCCTGGGAACTTGGGGCGCACCCGGTCGAAGTCGTCCTTCGTCTCTGGCGGCTCGACTTGAACGTGGTACCTGCCGTCGGCGAGCCCCGACACCTGATAGCGGCCTTCCGCATCTGTCTTGGCGGTTGCGGCCTGTCTCGATCCCCATCGGCGCGGTGTGGACGTCCACTCGAGCGCCCGGAATCGGCGCCCCGGTCGACGCAACGGTGACGACCCCGGAGATCGTCCCGCCGTTCAGTCAAGCGCGAAGTCGATGCCCGTCGCGGTCGTCGACGGAGCCGTGACCACGATTGGCGTGCCGCCCTTCGGGTCGTACGGTCCAACACTTCGTGGTCCGCGCAGGAGCCGCCCCTTGTAGAGTTGTCTCGACGAGCGCCCCTGGTGCTGTCCAGGCTTCGACTGCAGCAACGGCAAGGTACGTGCCCGAACGGCAGCCCTCCCGTTGTGTATCGTCCGTTCGACGTCGATGCTGACTCCACCGGAAACAGCCTGCTGCCTGTCGACCGTGTAGCAGGCACCCGTGCCGCCGGCGATCGGGCTTGCCTAGTTGCGGCGTTCATGACGACTCCCGCGATGACGCCTCCTTCGGCAAGCGAGAAATCGATACCTGGGCGTGGTCCGGCCCGCCGCGACGGAGACCGCCGAGCCGGCCCGTTGAGCGCAATCACAGCGTCCAACAGGGTAGCCCTTGTACCCCTGGTCGAGGACGCGCAGACTGCGGTCGCATGTAGATAAGGTCCGAACGTGTGTGGAGCGCGTAGCTTCCGCCGGGAAGTCCCTGTAATCTCGTAGCGCCCCATGCGCTCCGTGCTACCGTCGTCTCCCCACGCGTTCGTCGCTCGCTACTGACACTGATGTCGATCTCCGGCTCTCCGGTCCGTGCGTTCACGACGGTACCCGCTGATGACGCCGCCTTGCACGAGCGCGAAGTCGATGCCGGTCACCGCGCCGGGCGCGGTGACGACCACCGGGGTTCCGTCCTGGCGATCGGCCCCGGCCGCTTCCTTCCCCACGTAGACCTCGGGGAGCAGGCTCTCGAGGAAGAGCGCGTGCTTCATCCCGGCAGCTCATGGTGCCTTCCCACGCCGGCCTCGCCGTGACGCGGTAGCTTCCCGTCCGCAAGCCGGCGATCTTGTAGCGCCCTGTCCGGGTCCGGTCACGCCGTAGCGACTCGTCGGCGGTGAACTGACCTCGATGCGAACGCCTCGCACGGGTGCGCCCGTCGCTGCTTCCGTGACGACGCCCGAGATCGAGCCGCCCTCGACCAGCGCGAAATCGATGCCTCCGACTGCGGATCCCTCGACGGCCGTGACCGGTGTCCCGCTTCGCAGATGCCTCCCGATCGACTCTCGATCGGCTTGCCCGGGTAGATCTGATCCAGCATCCCTCCGTCGGAGCCACGGGCATAGCCACCGGTGTAGACGTAATACGGCCCGGGCAGTAGGCCAGTCGATACATACCGACCCTGCGCGTTCGTCGATGACGTCGACAGTGCTCCGTCCGCCACGGGATGGAAGCTCACGCTCCACACCCGCAACCGGCGCTCCCGTCGCCGCGTTCGTCACACGCCCGGCGATCTGCGCGCCGCGCTGCAGCCGGAAGTCGATTCGCGCGGTGGTCTCCGGGGCGGTCACCCTGACTTTCGTGCCCAGCTTGAGGTCGCACCCCTGCGATCGGCAGCTGATCCCGTCATAGAGCTGGTCGATGTACCCCGACGAAGACGGCGCTCTGGCAAACACCTCGAAGCTGTCGGTCGGCAGGCCGCGGATCGAGTAGTCGCCGTTCGCGTCCGTGGTCCCAGCGCCGCGCCCGGCGGTGATCGTAACGCCTGGAATTGGCGCGCCCGTCGTCTTGTCGGTCACGCGCCCGGTGATCGCGCCACCGGGCTGAAGTGCGATGTCGATGCCGGCGGTGACGGCCGGGGCCTTCACGACCACTGTGGCGACCGGTTCCCGCGCCGGCCCGCGGCTCGAAATCGAGTTCGCCGGGTACATTGCAGGTAGGAGGCCCGCCTCGGACGCCTCGGCCATCACGGGGTAGGACCCTGAGGCCAGGCCCGTGACGCGGTAGACGCCATCGGCGTCAGCAACGGTCTCGACGCCTCCCGCCCCCACTCTGGCCTTCGGAACGCGCTCGCCGGTGACTGCGTTGCGCACGGTGCCGGTGATAGCGCCGCCGGGCTCCAGGGCGAAGTCGATGCCGCCCGTCACGTGGTTCGCCGTCACGGTGACGGCGGTGCACTGCTTCATCTCGTCCCACGACTTCAGCAAGGCGCGCTCGCCGGCTGGAATCTTGTCGAAGAACTGCGGAACCAGGCCGAGCGGGTTCAGGCTGGCAGTTCGAACGTAGTAATCGCCGACCGGCAGCGGCGGGCTGGCGTAGCGCCCGCTCGCATCGGTCGTGGCCGAAGCGACCTTTCTGCCCCTGTCGTTCTGAAACACGACGTCCAGGCCCGTTGCGGGGCCGCCTGTCGCCGCATTGATCACGCGCCGGCATCGTCCCCGTCGGACCGACAGGTTGGCTGGTTGGCCCTGCCTGCTGAGCGCGCATCGCGTGCGATGCCAGCACCCCCAGGCACAGGGTCAACGTACAATGCAGAGGCTGCGGGGCTGCTTCATAGCTGGCAGCTGTCAGCTGCTAGCTGGCAGCGGACCGACATCCGTGGGCAGTATGCAGCACGCAGTATGCAGTGTGTCACGCTCATTCCGCTGTCAGCTGCCAGCTGCCAGCTGCCAGCTACCGAGGTCCCCCAACGCCCTCGCCGAGATCGCTTCGTTGCGCGCCTTCCGATCATGGCGCAACCGGCGGTCCACCTGCTCGAGCGGTGCCATGATCCCGAACGTGATGTTGCTCGGCTGGTAGTGTGCAGGGTCGGCGTGTGACGCGTAGTAGGCCAGCGCGCCGATCGCGGTCGTTCGCGGCGGCGCCGAAGGCTCGATCCCGCGGGCGACGGCCGCGGCGTTGATCCCCGCCAGCAGCCCCGACGCCGCCGACTCCACGTAACCCTCGACGCCCGATACCTGCCCGGCGAAGAAGAGGCCCGGACGCGACCGCACCTGCCAGGTCTCGGAGAGCACGAGCGGCCCGTTGATGTACGTGTTGCGATGGACCAGGCCGAATCGCACGAATTCCGCCCTCTCGAGTCCCGGGATCATCCGGAAGACGCGGGCCTGCTCGCCGTACGTCAGCTGCGTCTGGAACCCCACCAGGCTGTAATGATCGGCCGCCAGGTTGTCCTGACGCAGCTGCACGACGGCATACGCCCGCCGGCCCGTCCGCGGGTCGGTCAGGCCGACCGGTTTCATCGGCCCGAAGCGCAGCGTGTCCTGGCCTCGGTGCGCCATCACCTCGACCGGCAGACACCCTTCGAAGAACGTCGCCTTCTCGAAGTCGTGCACGACGGCCCGCTCCGCGGTGACGAGCGCCTGGTAGAACGCCTCGTACTCCTCGCGCGTGAACGGGCAGTTCAGGTAATCGCCGCTGTCGGCCGGCGGGGACGCCGGCGCCAGGCTCCGCCCCCACCGCGACGCACGGAAGACGCGCGACATGTCGATCGTCTCGGCCAGGACGATGGGGCTGATCGCGTCGTAGAACGACAGCTGCCGGTGACCAGCCATTGCCGCGATGCTCGCCGACAGCGCCGCCGACGTCAGGGGGCCGGTGGCCACGATGACCGGGCCGCCCACCGACGCGGGATCGGGCACCTCGGTCACTTCCTCGCGCACGACGGTGATGAGCGGATGGCCCTCGATCTCGCGCGTGATCGCCTCCGCGAACCCTTCCCGGTCCACGGCGAGGGCCGCTCCCGCCGGCACGCGCACCGCGTCGGCCACCCGCATCACGAGCGAACCGAGCCGCCGCATCTCCTCCTTGAGGAGACCCACCGCGTTGTCCAGCTTGTCGCTGCGAAGGGAGTTGCTGCAGACGAGTTCGGCGAGGTTCCCGGTACGGTGAATCTCCGTCTGCCGTGCCGGCCGCATCTCGTGGATCGTCACCGGCTGGCCGCGGGTGGCAGCCTGCCACGCGGTCTCCACGCCGGCCAGGCCGCCGCCGATCACGTGGATCATGGGCTACGCCGCGCCGGCCGAGGGTCTCCGCCGGCGGCTCCCTCCCGCCGTGCCTCGCCGGGGCGGCCTCTTGCTCGGCCCCGCCGCCGCCCGCGCCTCGAGCAGTTCGACGGCTTCGCGAAGACCGACGCTCGCCGGGTCGGCGCCCTTCGGCAGCGATGCGTTCGTCTTGCCGTCCGACACGTACGGGCCGTACCGGCCGTCGAGCAGCCTGACCGCCGCGCCCGTGTCCTCGCGAACGCCGAGGTCGCGCAGGACCGTCCGCGTCGCCGACTGCCGGCGCCGCGCCTGCTTCGGCGCGGCCAGCAGCGCCAGCGCCCGCTCCAGGCTCACGGTGTAGACGTCGTCGTCCGGCTCGAGCGAGCGGAATTCGTCGCCGTGCTTCACGTACGGCCCGAACCGCCCCGCGCTCGAGACGACTTCCTGGCCGTCACCCGGATGCGCGCCGAGCACGCGCGGCAGGCTGAGCAACCGCAGCGCCAGGCTCAGGTCGACATCTTTCTCCGCGACACCGCGCGGCAGCGACGCCCGCCTTGGCTTCGCCGCCTTCGCGCCCTTTGCCGCCTTCGCGCCCTTCGCCGCCTTCGCGCCCTTCGCCGCCTTCGTGCCCTTCGCCGTCTTCAGGCCCTTCGGCGGCTTCTCCGGCGTGTCCCCGAGCTGCACGTACGGTCCGAATCGCCCGGTCGCAAGGTAGACGGGCTGCCTTGTCGCCGGATCGGCGCCCAGTTCGCGCGGTCCCGCCGCCTTCGCCCGGATGATCGACATCGCACGCTCGGCGGTGAGGTCTCCCGGCGGCAGGTCCTCGGGCAGAGAGGCGGTGTTCCCCGGTCCTCCGTCCCCGAGCTGCAGGAACGGACCGAACCTCCCGATCCGGACCCGGATTTCGCCGCCCGCCTCCGGGTCGACGCCGATGTTCACCACCGGGTAGTCGATGTTCTGCTCCTCGTCGCGAGCCATCGCTTCGAGGCCCCTGTGCTGCCGTCCGTCGCCGCGGAAGAACTCGCGGATGAAGTCCAGCCACGGACGCTCCCCGTTCGAGATCTCGTCGAGGTCCTTCTCCATCTCCGCGGTGAACCCGATGTCGACGAAATCCTGGAAGTGGTCGCGCAGCAACCCGGTCACCGCGAATGCCGTGAAGCTCGGCACGAGCGCCTTGCCCTGCCTGAACACGTACCCGCGCCGAAGGATGGTCTCGATCGTCGGCTCGTAGGTGGACGGCCGACCGATGCCCTCCTCTTCGAGCTTCTTGATGAGCGACGCTTCGGTGAACCGCGCCGGCGGGGCCGTCTCGTGCCGCTTCGCCTCCAGGCGCGCCAGCGAGGCCATGGCCCGCCCCAGACCCACCGGCAGGGACGCCGGCGCCACACCCGCCGGCCGGCCGACCACGACGTCACCCGGCTTGAAGGCGGGGAGGATGGACTCCTGCGCTTCCAGCTCGCTGTCCGGATCGTCGCTCCCCTCGACGTAGGCCCGGCGGAAGCCGGCGTACTCGATCGCCTTGCCCGTTGCCGCCAGCACGCACGGCTCGCCGTCCAGGCCCGTGGCCGTGAACTCCACGGTCGTCTTCAGCACTCTCGCATCGGGCATCTGCGACGCCATCGTCCGTTTCCAGACGAGGTCGTAGAGCCTCAGCTCGTCCGCGTCGAGGATGTTCGCCACGCTCTGCGGCGTCACGTTGAAGTCGGTCGGGCGGATCGCCTCGTGCGCCTCCTGCGCGTTCCGCACTTGCGTCTGGTAGCGCCGCGGCCCCGAGTAGTACTCGTCGCCGAACATCTCGCGGATGGCGCGGCCCGACTCCTTCAGCGCCTTCTCGCTGATCGTCGTCGAATCGGTCCGGTGGTAGGTGATGAGCCCCTCGATCGTCCCGTCGGCCAGCTCCACGCCGTCCTTCAGCCGCTGCGCGATCCGCATCGTCCGGCTCGTCGAGAACCCGAGCTTGCGGCTCGCCTCCTGCGTGAGCGTCGAGGTCGTGAACGGAGGAGCGGGTCGTTCGGTGCCCGGACGCTCGTCGACCGCGGTCACTTCCCACGGCAGGTGGCCCTCGAGCGCGCCCGCGAGCGCGGTGGCATCCTGCTCGTTCAGATGCCGCACACCCCTGGCCGACAGCCGTCCGGTCTCCGAATCGAAGTCCCTGCCCGTGGCCACGCGCTCGTCGCCGATCCTCGTGAGCGTCGCTTCGAACTCGCGGCCCTCGGCCGACAGCGTCGCTCCGATGTCCCAGTAGGCGGCGGTGTGGAACGCCCGCCTGGCTTCTTCTCGTTCGACGATCAGCCGGACCGCCACGCTCTGCACCCGGCCCGCGCTCAGCCCGCTTCGCACCTTCCTCCACAGCACGGGCGACAGCGTGTAGCCGTAGAGCCGATCCAGGATGCGCCGGCTCTCCTGCGCTTTCACCAGGTTGTCGTCGAGCTCGTGCGCGTCGGCGACCGCCTCCTGGACCGCTTCCCGGGTGAGCTCGTGGAACGTCACCCGGCGGACTGGGACCTTCGGCTTGAGGACTTCCCTGAGATGCAGGCTTATCGACTCCCCTTCGCGGTCAGGGTCTGTCGCCAGCAGCACTTCGGACACGTCCTTCATCGCCAAGCGGAGCGCAGCGACATGGCGTTTCTTCGACGCCGGGACGACGTAGTAGGGCTTGAAGTCGCCTTCGGTGTCGACGCCCAGGCTGGCCCATGGCTTGTCGCGGATCTCGGCGGGCACCTCGTCGGCGCTCTCGGGCAGGTCGCGGACATGGCCGAAGCTGGCCTCAACCCGGAAGTCCTTGCCCAGGAACCGGGAGATCGTTCTGGCCTTGGCAGGCGACTCGACAATGACAAGTGACTTAGGCATCGAAGGCCCTACGTTAGCACGTTCGGCCGGCCCGAACGAACCTCCCCCCGTCAACCCTGCGCACCACGCCCTGCAGCTCCAGCCCCAGCAGCTTCGCCAGGAGTTGCGGCGCCGCGAGGCCTGTTTCGCGCCCGAGCGAGTCCACGTCGTAGCTCTCGCCCGGGTGCAGGCAGCTCAGCAGCGGGTCGGACAGCGCCGGCGCCGGGTCAATCCGGGCCGCCGGTCGAAGCGAACTGCTCCGGAGTTCGGCCAGGACGTCCTCGGCCGATTCGACCACCGCCGCGCCGTCCCGGATCAAGGCGTGGCACCCCCGGTGCCGCCCGGACAGGATGTTGCCCGGCACGGCCATCACGGCACGCCCCTGCTCGAGGGCGCAGCCGGCCGTGATCAGCGATCCGCTCCTCTCGGCCGCCTCGACGACGACCACGGCCAGCGAGAGCCCGCTGATGATGCGGTTTCGAGCCGGGAAATGGAACGGGCGCGGCGCCGTGCCGGGCGGCCACTCGCTGAGCACGACGCCACTGGCGGCAATGGCCTCGCACAGCCCGTCGTGTTCGGGCGGGTAGACGATGTCCACCCCCGACCCGAGAACGGCCGCCGTCCGGCCACCGGCCGCGAGCGCGCCGCGGTGGGCGGCGGAATCGACCCCGCGTGCGAGACCGCTGACCACCAGCGCGCCGGCCGCCGCCAGGTCGCCGGCCAGCCGGGATGCCGCCTCGATGCCGTACGCCGTCGCGGCGCGGGAACCGACTATGGCAACCGACGGCTGGTCGAAGGCCGATGCGTCTCCCCGGATCCAGAGGACGAGCGGCGGGTCCGGGATCGGGGCGAGCAGGGCCGGGTAGCTGGTGTCGCCCCACGGCACCGCGGCGATACCCATCCTGCGGGCCGACGCCAGCGCCGAGGCTGCCCGGCGCCGGAGTTGGCTCGGGAGAGCCGCCGGTGTCGGCCTCTCGGCCACCGCGTCGATGACCGATTCGAGGGTCTGGTCCGGCTCGCCGCGCTGAAGGTGTTCGAGCACCCGCAGCCTCGACCCCCGGTACCACACCGACAGGGCCACCGCGTCATCCAATGTCAGCATGGCGCACTCCTCGCGATGACGGCTGACGCCGCACTCCGGGCGATCGCAACCGAAGAAGCCGCGGAGGGTGAGTGCCGACGCGTGGCGGTGGCTCGATGCAGGCAGAGACCGAGCCGACCACCCTGAACGGGCGGCCGGAGCCCGACCTCAACGTCCACTATAGGCGCGCCCGGGCACCTGCGCAAGGGCGGTTCTCGACGAAGCGACCAGCCATTTGCGCGTCCCGGCCCGAGGCCTTATAGTTGGAGAGTATCCGGACATCACTCGAGGACACCGGGGACGTCATGCGAAAGATCCTGTCGTGGGCTGTTCTGGTTCTCACCCTCTGCGTGCCGCCGGCCCTGGCCGCGAAGCCGCGCGACGAGGCGAAGGCCCAGGTCAAGTTCGGCATCGAGGTCGCGCAGAAGGGCCTCTGGAAGTCGGCGATGTTCCATTGGGAGAAGGCCGCCGAGATCGACCCGACCTACGCCGCGGCCTTCAACAACCTGGCGGTGGCCTACGAGCACGAGGGGATGTACGAGAAGGCGCGAAAAGCCTACGACACGGCGATCTCCCTCGACCCGAAGAACGCTTCCATCCGACAGAACTACGAGTTCTTCAAGGAAATCAATGACCGCGCGAGCCGTCGCAACACTCGCTAGCGTATTCGCGGTCCTGGCGGTCACCGCGTGCGGTACGGCCGTCTACGAGACCCCGATTGAGACGCCGATCCAGCCGAAGCTCGACACCTCGCCGTTCCAGCGGGTGCTCGTTGTGGGGTTCGTCGCCGGGGGCACCGAGGACGTCGACTCGAACCTCGAGACCGTCCGCCTGCTGCGCAGCCAGCTCCGCACCAAGTCGAACCTGAGGGTCATCGAAGCCGACGCCGTGTCGCTGATTGAGGCCCCGCCGCCGCAAGCCCCGCCGGGCGCCGGCGACAAGCCGCTCGTGACGATCGATCCCAGTACGCTGCCCAAGGAGATCCGCGACGAGAAGGATCTCGAGGCCTACAGCTACCTCTTCGAGAACCCGGACTACTGGAAGAAGCTCGGCGACGAGTTCCAGGCCCCCCTGATCGTCACCGGCACTGTGCTGTTCACGCCGGTACTCGCGCACGGGCTTCGTACAGCGCGAGAACGAGGCGGTCGACGCCTACGGCCGGCGGACCGTGGAACCGACGCGGACCTACATGGAACGCAAGGGGTACATCCTCCGTCCGAAGTTCGTCTTCATCGACGGGCGGACGGGAGCCGTGCTGCACACGGAGATCTTCCGGGAGGAAGTGCTGTACAACCCGAATCAGGAGACGCCGGCGTTGTCCTCCTACTTCGAGTTGATGGACCGGCTGATTCCCGGGTTCCTCGGTACGCTGAGCAGCCAGAAGATCCGCGGCATGCGCGTCCTGCTGCGGTAGGGCGAGGCGTGAACCGTGCCGATACCGGGCGCGGTTTGAGCCGTTCCAAAGGCCTTTCCAACCCTGCCGGTTGATGGTAAACTAGAAGTTTCCTCCTGCCAGGCGGGGGCCCTCCAAGGGCTCGTCCCGGCGGAGCGACAGCAGCGACAGGAGATACTGGCGTGTACGCGATTGTTCAGTGCGGCGGCCACCAGGTGAAGATGAGTCCGGGCGCGACGCTCGTGATCGACAAGGTCGATGGCGAGAAGGGCGCCGAGGTCAGCTTCGACCAGGTGCTGATGGTCGAGAAGGACGGTGGCGAGCTGATGGCTGGCGCACCGTTCCTGGCGGGTGCCCGGGTCGTCGCCGTCGTCGACGGCGTGGCGCGCGGCCCGAAGATCCGGGTGTTCAAGAAGAAGCGGCGCAAGGGGATGCGGCGGACCAAGGGCCATCGCAGCACCTACTCGCGCGTCACGGTCCGGGACATCGTGCTCTAGGGTGAGTTCTCATGGCACACAAGAAAGGGCAGGGCAGTTCGCGCAACGGCCGCGACAGCAACTCGCAGCGGCTGGGCGTGAAGCGCTTCGACGGCAACATCGTCACGGGCGGGTCGATCCTGGTCCGGCAGCGCGGGCGTCGGTTCAGCCCCGGCCTGAACGTCGGGCTCGCGAAAGACGATTCGCTGTTCGCGAAGGTCACCGGGCGCGTCCGCTTCGAGGATCACGGCGGACACGGCCGCAAGATCAGCGTGCTGCCGGTCGAATAGGCGGCTGCCACTGAATGTTCGTTGACGAGGTGGACATCCGGGTTTCCGCCGGCGACGGCGGTCGCGGATGCGTCAGCTTCCGCCGGGAGAAGTTCGTTCCCCGTGGCGGGCCCGACGGCGGCGATGGCGGCGACGGAGGCTCGGTCTTCGTGCTCGCCAGTTCCCACCTCAACACTCTGGTCAACTTCCGGTTCCACCCCGAATTCAGCGCCAGACGCGGCGGCCACGGCCAGGGCTCCAATCGCCACGGACGGAACGGCGAGGATCTCGAGCTGGAGGTTCCGGTCGGCACCGTGGTGTACCGGCTTGCGGCAGACGGTGAGGGCGTCGAGCCCGTGGCCGATCTCAAGGAAGACGGCCAGCGCGTGCTCGTAGCGCAGGGCGGCCGTGGCGGACGCGGAAACGCGCAGTTCGCCACGTCCACCAACCGCGCGCCGCGGCGGGCAGACCCTGGATACCCGGGCGAGGCCTGGGCGCTCCGGTTCCAGCTCAAGCTGCTGGCCGACGTGGGACTCGTCGGCTATCCGAACGCCGGCAAGTCGACGCTCATCTCGCGCATTTCGGCCGCGAAACCGAAGATCGCCGACTATCCGTTCACCACCCTGACCCCGCATCTCGGCGTCGTGCGGCTTGACGGCGACCGCAGCTTCGTCGTGGCCGACGTGCCCGGCCTCGTCGAGGGCGCGCACCGCGGGCTCGGCCTCGGGCACCAGTTCCTCCGGCACATCGAACGCACGAAGATCCTGGTCTACATGGTTGACGTGTCGTCCGCCTCCGGGCGGGAGGCGGCCGACGACCTGACGGTGATCCGGCGGGAGCTCGAGCTGTTTCGGGCGGAACTACTGGAACGCCATCAGCTGGTCGCCGCCACCAAGATCGACGCGGTCGACGAGCCGGAGCGGCTCGAACGCCTCCGGACCAGGGCCGGAGAGTGGCGGCTTCCCGTCTTTCCGATCTCGGCCGTGACCGGTCAGGGTCTGCCGGCGCTGCTCGAGGCACTGTGGCGTGGGATGGCGGCGGGGGCTGCCACCGACGACGACGAGGAGGCATGACCCCTCTGCCAGGCCGCACCGGTGTGCTGGGCGGAACGTTCGACCCGGTCCACGAGGGGCACGTCGCCGCCGCCGAGGCCGCTCGGCGCGCGCTGGCGCTCGACAAGGTCCTGTTCATCCCCTCGCATCGGCCTCCGCATCGCCCGGCGCAGCCGCAGGCCTCGGCGTTCCACCGGTTCGCGATGGTGTCCCTGGCGGTCGCCGGCAGTCCCGGATTCCTGGCGTCCGACGTCGAGCTGGCGCGGCCCGGCCCCTCCTACACGGCGGACACGCTCAGGCGGCTTCACGAGGCGGGGTACGGCGCGTCGCGACTTTTTTTCATCCTGGGCACCGACGCGTTTGCAGAAATTGCGACATGGCGCGACTATCCGGCTGTTCTCGACCTGGCTCACTTCGTGGTGGTGGCCCGGCCAGGCCAGGCGCTCGGGCTGATGAAGGGGCAGGTGCCGGACATGGCGGCGCGGATGCGGCTGGCGGTCGAAGGCGCCCGCGACGACGCCGAAGGGCCGCCATGCGCGGTTTTCCTCGTAAATGCGGCCACGCCCGACGTATCGTCGACCGAGATCCGCGAGCGGGCGGCCCGGGGCGCCTCGCTCGCCGGGCTCGTCACGCCCGACGTCGAGCGTCATATCGGCCGGCATCGGCTGTACCAACGGTGAGACACTCGGATCAGGAAGCGGTCTTGCATGAATAACACTGAGACGAGGCCCGGAGCGCCGAAGGCGCCAGGCCTGCCGCCGGCGATTCGGCTGGCCGTCGAAGCGGCGCGCGACAAGAAGGCCATCGATCTCCGGGTGCTCGACCTGCGGTCGGTCGACGCCTTCACCGATTACTTCGTCATCTGTTCGGGGAAGAACCTCCGCCAGGTGCAGGCCATCGCCGACGCCGTCGAGGACGCGCTTCGAAAGGAGCAGGTGAGGCCGGCCCATGTCGAGGGACTCAAGCGAGCCGAGTGGGTGCTGCTCGACTACTTCGACTTCGTCGTGCACGTCTTCAGCGCCGAGCGCCGCGAGTTCTACTCGCTCGAGCGGCTCTGGGGCAGCGCCGAGCTCGTCCACCTGCCCGAAGAACCCCGAGCATCCAGGGGGCGCGCCCCGCGCGAGTAGCAGTCCGTGGTGGAAGTCGCGTCGCAGCACCGAGGGCGACGATGCGCCCAGCTGGCCAGGCGCGACGACCGAGAATATCGGGGAATATTCGAGGAAGGAGCAACGCAGCCGGGTGGGATGCAGCGTCGGCCGAATGCCGGCGGGACTTTCACCACGGACTGCTAAACGCCTGGCGGTGGCCATCGCGGCCCTCCTCCGCGGGTGGTCGAACGCCGTCCTGTCCGTCCTGATCGCCCCCCGGTGCCTCACCTGCGGCAGCTCGCTCGACACCCCGATTGACGGCCCCGTCTGCGCGTCCTGCTGGCGAGCGGTGGCCCCGGTCACCCCGCCGTTCTGCCGCGCGTGCGGCGACCCGCTGCCCGCGTGGCGCGGGCGAGACTTGTCGTCCGGCCTCTGCGCGCGCTGCCGTCGGCAGCCCGCTCTGCTCAGCTGTGTGCGGGCGGCCGGGCCCTACGACGGGGTGCTCCGCCAGCTTCTCCACGCGCTCAAGTACGAGGGGCGGCGGACGCTGGCCGTCAGGCTGAGCGCGCTGATGAGAGAGCGCGGTCGGGAGGTGCTGCGGGGAGCCGACGTCGTGGTACCGGTCCCGCTGCACTGGCGGCGTCGACACGCGCGGGGGTTCAACCAGGCCGAGGATCTCGCGAGCGGGCTGGGCCCGCCGGTCGTGCACGCGCTGTGCCGCGTCCGCGCCACCACCCCGCAGTTCGGTCTGAGCGCCTCGCAGCGGCGCCGCAACGTGCGCGCGGCGTTCGCCCCGCCGCGGCGGGGTCTCCTGCGCCGGCGCCGGCTCGACCCGCGCCTGCGCGGCGCGCGCGTGGTGCTCGTGGACGACGTGTGCACGACGGGGGCCACGCTGGAGGCGTGCGCCATCGCGTTGATGGCGGGCGGCGTGCGTGAAGTGCGGGCGCTTACCGCGGCGCGAGCAGCGTCCATGCCGCGCGGGTGACGTCGGCCGCCACCTCGCCGATCGCCCGCTCGCCGTTGATGGCCACCCAGCCCGGGCCGGCGGCCTGACGCCGGTAGCTGACGCGAACCCGCTCGAGCATCGCCAGGTCCTGCTCGAAGCGATCCCGGTTGGATTGCTTGCGCGCGACAGCCGTCGCCGGTGCGATGTCGATCATGACCGTCAGAGCAGGCGCCGGCAGGTAGCGCTGGGCCTCGAACAGCCAGTCGGGATCGAGCCCCTGCGCCTCGCCATAGGCGACGCTCGACGCCAGGTAGCGATCCGCTACCACGACCTGGCCCTCGCTCTGCGCCCTGAGGATGGCGGGCTTCCACTCGTACCGGTTCGCGATCATCAGCATCTGAATCACGTCCGGCCCATAGTCGCGCTCGCCGTGCAGCGCCCGGTACAGCTCCGCTCCGATCGGCGTCGCGTAGTCGGGAAACGACACCATCGTCACGCGCCGGCCGGCGTCGACGAGGCGCGCCGCCAACGCCTTCGCCTGCGTCTCTTTCCCGCTCTGGTCGAGTCCCTCGAAGGCAATCAGCACCGCGTGATCCTCACTGGCTCTCGGCTCTCGGCTACCGGCTCTGTCTTCTATCTTCTATCTTCTATCTTCTTTATCTTCTGTCTTCTTTGTCTTCTGTCTTCTGTCTTCTGTCTTCTGTCTTCTGTTCCCGTCACCGCTCGAGCGCCGTCATCTCCTCGATCGTCTGCCGCCGCCGGATGATCGTCCACGTCCCGCCGTCCACCAGCGCCTCGCACGGGAGCGGGCGGCGGTTGTAGGTCGACGCCATCGCCGATCCGTACGCCCCGGCGTCGAACACGGCCACCAGGTCGCCGACCTCGATTGGCGGGAGGTCCCGGTCGCTGCCGACGACGTCGCTGCTCTCGCAGAGCGGTCCGACGACATCGCAGGTGCGACGGGCACCTGCGCGCGGCGTCACCGGCTCGATGCGGTGGTAGGCCCCGTAGAGCGCGGGCCGGATCAGCTCGGTCATCCCGGTGTCGAGCACGACGAACGGCTTGGAGTCGAAGTAGGCCTTGACGTCCACGACACGCGCCAGCAACACCCCGGACGGGCCAACGACGGCGCGGCCGGGCTCGATGAGGACCGTGAGGCCGGTCGCGGCGACCGCGGGCAGCACCGCCGCCGCGTAGTCTTCGATGGTGGCCGTCGCCGCGCCGTCGTACGAGATGCCGAGGCCGCCGCCCAGGTCGATGTGCTCGAGCGCGATGCCGTCCTCGCGAAGGCCGGCCACGAACGCCGCCAGCGCCTCGGCGGCCCGCCGGAGTGGCGCGACGCCGGCGATCTGCGACCCGATGTGCGCGTGGACTCCCACCGGCTGAAGGCCGGCCGCCCCGGCCAGCTTCCGGTACAGCGCTCCGCCGAGTTCGATCGGCACGCCGAACTTGCTGATCCGGCGGCCGGTGGAGATGTGGGGATGCGCGCCGGCCTCGATGTCGGGATTGAGACGCACGGCCACCCGTGCGCGGATGCCGAGGCTGCGCGCCACGGCATCGATCCGCTCCAACTCGCCCGGCGACTCGGCGTTGATCGACCGGAGGCCGAGCGGCACGGCGGACCGCAGTTCGTCGGGCGTCTTGCCGACACCGGTGAAGACCACCTGCTCGGGGATGAACCCGGCGCGGAGCGCGACCTCGATCTCGCCCCAGGAGTTGGCGTCGGCGCCGCTGCCCAATCCACGCAGCAGCCGAAGGAGGGCGAGCGTAGAGTTCGCCTTCAGCGCATAATGGATGGCGTGCGGCACGCTCGCGAACGCCGCATCGAATCGCCGCCACGCCGATCGAATCGACGCGGCGCTGTACACATAGGTCGGGGTGCCTGTCTTCGCGGCGATGTCAGCCAGAGGAATGCCGTCGCACGACAGGCCGGCGGCGGCGGCGAAGGCGAACCCTGGGCGCGTGGTCGTCACGGACGGGATCTTATCCGAGCACCCGTCGTTTGACATCGCGAAAAACGCTTTGTTATCATCCCGCTTCCCGCCGATGTGCTCGATGGCATGACGTCCCAACTTCTTTCGCCCCAGCCAGCGGCCATCGACGAGCTGATCGCGCAGTGCCTCGCCGGCGACCAGGCCGCGTGGGAGCAGGTCGTCAGGCTGCACTGGCGGAAGGTGTTCAACGTCGCCTATCAGTTCGTCGGGTCGCACGAGCAGGCCGAGGACCTGGCGCAGGACATCTTCCTCAAGATCTTCCGGTCGCTCGACAGCTTCGACCGCCGCGCGAACTTCCAGACGTGGCTGATCAGCGTCAGCCGGAATCTCTGCATCGACCACTACCGGAGCGTGCGCAAGGAGCGGCAGACCATCGACCGGGACGTGACGTCCGAGGATCTGTCCCCGGCATCGTCCGGGGCCAGCCCGTTGGCGATGCTCGAGAACCGAGACCTCGCCGCGCTGCTGCGGCAGGCGCTGCAGACGCTGCCCGAGTCGCTCCGGGTCGCAGTTCTGCTTCGCGATATCCAGGAACTGTCGTATCTTGAGATCGCGGAGCGGTTGCGCCTCCCGGAAGGGACCGTGAAGTCGCGCATCAACCGCGGGCGGAAGGAACTGGCCCGGCAGATCCTGCGGCTTCGAGAAGAGGCCGACGGGCGCCGGGTTCATGGGCGGCGACCGGGCAGCGGCCGGTCGGGAGTGCTCGAATGAACCTCACCATTACTCGCAACGGAGATGTCACGCTCGTCCGCGTCGGCGAGGCGCGGCTGATGTATCCGCTTCTCTCCGACTTCGCAGGCTCGGTGTCGGCCCTGCTGACCGCCGGCGACAGGAAAGTCGTCGTCGATCTCGCGGCCGTGAACTACATCGACAGCGCCAGCATCGGCTGCCTCATGGATCTCTACCGCCAGGCCAGCGCCGCCTCGGGTGCCCTGAAGCTCTGCGGCGTCCAGAAGCGCGTCGAGACCATGCTCACGATGACGGGCGCCCAGAACTTCCTGGAAATCCATCCCGACGAGGCCGGCGCGATCAGAAGCTTCGGGGGGTAGCGATGCGCAGCATTACGACGACGACCGGCGCGGACATCGCGCTCGATGGCGACCTGCTGGCGATCATCGAGACGCTGTTCCAGGAAGTGACCGCCAGGCGGGAGCTCGACCGATCCTACGAGGACATGATGCGCGAGATTCGGCATCTGATCGGGCAGATGACCGAGAAGGAACGGCGGGACTACCTGGCCGAGAGCCTCTTCCACAACACCGTGCGGTTCGAGAACGAACGCCTCGCGACCTACATGCAGAAGCTGGCGAAGGGAAAGCCGAAGCGCCGATCGTCGCGGGCGTGAAACGAAAAACGCGGAACCAGGAAGGTCCGCCCGGCCTTCCCCGTTCCGCGTTCCGGTCCCGCCTTCTGTCTTCTGTCTTCTGAATTCTGGCTTCTGGCTTCTGGATTCTGTTCCTACCGTCCGACCGGGATCGCCGCACCGAGCGGCACGGCCGCCGGCTCGTGAAGCGCCGGCACGGCCTCCTCCGCCAGTTCCCATGCCCCGCGTTCGCCGAGAATCATCGCCGCAAACGCGGTGTGCAACCCGTGACCGCCACGATGCGCGACCAGGTGGCCGAGCAGCGGGGCGCCCAGCAGGGCCATGTCGCCGATCACGTCGAGAATCTTGTGGCGGACGAACTCGTCCTCGAACCGGAGCGCGCTGTTCAGGACGCCGGCCTCGCCGACCACGACGGCGTTCTCGAGCGAACCGCCGAGCGCGTAGCCGTGCTGCCGCAGCAGTTCCACTTCCTTGAGGAAGGTGAACGTGCGGGCCGGGGCGATCTCCTCGGCGAAGGCCGATTCGGTGATCGCCATCGCGCGCGCCTGGTGACGCAAGAGCGGGTGGTCGAAGCTGATCGAGTAGCTGACCTTGAACTCGTCTGCCGGATAGACGGCGATGTGCTTGTCGCCGCGCACCATCTCGATCGGCCGCGTGATGCGCAGGAACCGCCGCGACTCCTGCTGCGTCCGGATGCCGGCTTCCTGGATCAGGTAGACGAACGGCGCAGCGCTGCCGTCCATGATCGGCACTTCGGGGTGGTTCAGCTCGACGACCACGTTGTCGATCCCCAGGCCGGCCAGCGCCGCGAGCAGATGCTCGACCGTCTCGACCGAACCCTCGTTGCGAGCGAGTCCCGTGGCGTAATGGATGCCGGCGATGTGCTGGACGGTCGCGGCGATCTCGACGCCGCCCAGGTCGGTCCGCCGGAAGCGGATACCGGAGTTCGCCGGGGCCGGCTTGAGCGTCAACGTGACTTTCTTGCCGGAGTGAAGGCCAATTCCCGCACAGGAAACCGACCGCCGAAGAGTCCGCTGTGAAGCCATGAGGGCACCAGTCCGCACATCGACGAGATGATGTCGGATGGTCTTTGAGCAAGCGCCATACCGCTCATGGCTTCATTAGAAAGAATGTTGTAAATACTTACTAACAAGATACTTACAGCAGACTTGCGGACTGAAAGCCTGTCACGGCCGAACCGACTGTGGCTGCACGACTACAGCCGCAAGACGACGAAGTGTGGTGCTTCTGACACGCCAGCCTACACTGCCAGTTTTCTGACGATCCGCAGGGGAGGCCGACCGAACAGGCCCGCCAGAATCCGTCCCGTGTGCGACTTCGCCACCCGCGAGACCTCCTCGGGTGTGCCGGACGCCACCACCCGGCCGCCCTCCTCGCCGCCCTCGGGGCCGAGGTCGATGACATGGTCGGCCGTCTTGACCACGTCGAGGTTGTGTTCGATCACGACGACCGAGTTCCCCTGGCTGACCAGCCGCGCCAGCACGTCGAGCAGCTTCTTCGTGTCCTCGAAGTGAAGCCCTGTCGTCGGCTCGTCGAGGATGTAGAGCGTCCGGCCGGTGCTCCGCCGCGACAGCTCCTTGGCGAGCTTCACACGCTGGGCTTCGCCGCCGCTGAGCGTGATGGCCGACTGCCCGAGCGTGATGTAGCCGAGCCCGACTTCCTGGAGGGTGCGGAGCTTGCTGGCAATCGGCGGGAAGTTCTCGAGCAGTTCGAGGGCCTGGTCGACCGTGAGGTCCAGCAGATCCGCGATCGATTTGCCGCGATAGTGGATCTCGAGCGTCTCACGGTTGTAGCGGCGCCCCTTGCACTCCTCGCACGTCACGTACACGTTCGGCAGGAAGTGCATTTCGACGGCGATGACGCCGCCCCCCTGACAGGTCTCGCAGCGGCCGCCCTTGACGTTGAAGGAGAAGCGGCCCGGTTTGAACCCGCGGGCCTTCGCGTCCGGCAGCACGGCGAACAGCTCGCGGATGAATGCGAAGAGGCCCGTGTACGTCGCCGGATTGGATCGCGGCGTCCGGCCGATCGGCGATTGATCGATCTCGATCACCTTGTCCACGAGTTCGATGCCGTCGATGCCGGCGTGGGCGCCGGGCTGGTCGGCCGCCCGGTGGAGCAGCCTCGCGAGCGACCGGTACAGGATGTCGTTGACGAGCGTGGACTTCCCCGACCCGCTCACGCCGGTCACGGCGGTGAACACGCCGAGCGGGATCCTGACGTCGATGTTCTTGAGGTTGTGTGCGCGGGCGCCGCGGATGACGAGCGCGCCGCGGTCCGTGGCGCGCCGTGTCGCCGGCGTGTCAATCGTCCGCTCGCCCCGCAGGTACTGCCCCGTCAGCGACGCGGAAATTCGTTCGGGACGAATTTCGTCGGGCGCGGACATCAGCGCGCTCGGCGGCCCCTGGAAGATGACCCGGCCGCCGTGCTCACCGGCTCCCGGACCGAGGTCCACGAGGTAATCGGCGGTCCGAATCGTCTCTTCGTCGTGCTCGACGACGATCACGGTGTTGCCGAGGTCTCGCAGCCGGCGCAGCGTCGCCAGCAGCCGCCGGTTGTCGCGCTGGTGGAGGCCGATGGACGGCTCGTCGAGGACATACAGCACGCCGCGCAGGCTCGCGCCGATCTGCGTGGCGAGCCGAATCCGCTGCCCTTCCCCGCCCGACAGCGTGGCCGCGCTGCGGCCGAGCGTCAGGTACCCGACGCCGACGTCGGTCAGGAAGCGCAGCCGATCCTGGATTTCGCGGAGGATCCGCCCCGCGATGAGCTGCTCGCGGCCCATCAGCTCCATCGTCTCGAACTCCCGCAGGGCGTCGCTCAGCGGGAGGTTCGAATACTCGGTGATGGTGCGCCCCTTCACCCGAACGCTGCGGCTCTGGGGCTTGAGGCGCTCGCCGTCGCAGGCCGCGCACGGGCGCAGCGACCGGTAGCGCTCGAGGTCCTCCTGCTCGGACCACGTGCCGTGCTCGAACCGCCGCCGAAGGTTCGGAATCAGTCCCTCGAAATCCCGTCCGTACGGATCGGCTGCGCGCGCGCGTCCCTTGGCGCGTCCGCCGCCGTTCCCATTGCCGCTCCCATTCCCGTTGCGGCGGACCGCATCCGGCCCGTGGAGCAGCAGATCCCTCGCCCGCTTCGGCAGCGAGCCGAACGGCGCGGAGATGTCGATCCCGAAGTTGCGGCCGATCGCGGCCAGCGCCTCGCGCACCAGCCGCTTGTCGCCAAGCGCCCATGGCGCGACCGCGCCGTCGACCAGCGACAGCGCCTCGTCCGGAACCAGGCGCGCGGGGTCGAAATCGAAGAGCGATCCGAGCCCCTGGCAATCGGGGCACGCCCCGTGCGGCGAGTTGAACGAGAACGCCCGCGGCGTCATCTCCGGCATGCTGACTCCGCAGTCGACGCAGGCCAGACGCCTGGAGAACAGCCGGTCTCCGGCCTCCACGCTGTTGATGATGACGATGCCGTCGGCGAGATTGAGCGCCATCTCGACCGCGTCCGACAGCCGCCGCTCGATGCCCGGCCGGACGAGCAACCGGTCGACCACCACCTCGATCGTGTGGTTTCGGCGCCGCTCGAGGCCGATGTCCTCTTCGAGCGCCCTGACCTGCCCGTCGATCCGCGCCCGCGTGAATCCCCGCGCCCGGAGCGCCGCCAGTTCCTTCTTGAACTCGCCCTTCCGCCCGCGCACGATCGGCGCCATCACGTTGATCCGTTCGTGGGACGGGTACGCGAACACGAGGTCGATGATCTGGCTGAGCGACTGGGACGAGATCTCGCGGCCGCACAAGTGACAGTGCGGCACGCCGATGTTGGCGAACAGCAGCCGCAGGTAGTCGTGGATCTCTGTGACCGTGCCGACTGTCGAGCGCGGGTTGGAGGCGGTGGTCTTCTGCTCGATCGAGATGGCCGGCGACAGACCGTCGATCGCGTCGACGTCCGGCTTCTCCATCTGCTCGAGAAACTGCCGGGCGTAAGCTGACAGCGACTCGACATAGCGGCGCTGCCCCTCGGCGTAGATCGTGTCGAAGGCGAGCGACGACTTCCCCGACCCCGACAGGCCGGTGATGACCACCAGCTGCCCTCGCGGCAGGTCGACGTCGATATTCCGGAGGTTGTGAACCCGGGCGCCGCGAACCGTGATCCAGTCGTGACCCATGCTACCCGACCGCCGGCGCACAGCCGGCTCTTCCTGCAAGTCCCTAAACAGGAAATTGTAGCATGCGCCCTACTCCGACCTCAGCGCGGCAATCGGATCGACGCGCGACGCGCGGCGCGCGGGCACGTAGCTGCCGGCCAGGGCCGTCAGGAGGACGAGCGCGCTGGTCGCCGCGTACGTGAGCGGGTCGAAACGGCTGAGCCCGTAAACGGCCTCCTGGCTCAGTCTGGACATCACCCATGCGGCCAGACCGAGCCCGATCGCGATCCCCACCACCGCCAGCCTTCCGCCGAGCAGGACGACGCCCCTGATGACGTCCTCACGCCGCGCGCCAAGCGCCATCCGGATGCCGATCTCCCGCGTCCGGCGGGAGACCAGGAACGCGACGACGCCGTAGAGCCCGATGATCGACAGCAGGAGGCCGAACCCGCCGAGCGCGCCGACCAGGACGGCCACGGCCCTCTGTCCGACCAGCGCCGACTCCATGTGTTCATCGATGGTCGTCACCTGCATGACCGGCATCGCGGCGTCCAGCTCCGCCACTTCGCGCCGAAGGACCCCGGTCATCGCCCGCGCGTCGGTCGAGACCCGCGCGATGACCGTCATCTCGCCCCAGGGCTGCTGCGCGTAGGGGAGGTAGAAGTACGGTTCCGGCGGTTCGTTCAAGGTCAGGTACTTGCCATCCTGCGCCACCCCGACGATCTCGCAGTCGCGCGGCGCCGCCGCGGCGCTGCCGGTCGTGACCATTACGTGCCGCCCGATCGGATCCTCGTTCGGCCAGAAGCGCCGGGCCATCGTCTGGTTGATGAGCATGACGGCCTGAGCGTTCGGGCCGTCGCCAGGCTGGAAGTCGCGCCCCCTCACGAGCCGGATGCCCATCGTCTCGAAGTACCCGGTCTCGACCACGTTGAATCGGAACCGCAGCGGCTGGGCGTCCGCACGCGTCTCGAACCCCGGGATGGCCACCCCGGCCGTCGCGCCACCGCCGAACAGGTCGTTGAGCGGCAGGTGCCGGGCCATCGTCGCGCGTTCGACGCCGGGCGTGGCCGCGAGGCGCTCGAGCAGCCGCCGGTAGAAGTCGCCGGTCCGGATCCTGTCGTATCCGACCGCGCCTGGCGACATCGTCGAGAACACCATCGGGCGCGGCACGAAGCCGGGATCGATCTGGCTCTGGTTCACGAAGCTCCGCGCCAGGAGAGCCGAGGACACCAGCAGCGCCAGCGACACGGCGATCTGGCCGACGACCAGGAGATTGCGCGGAGTGACCTGCCAACGGCGCTTCGCGGCGTCGGACGCCGCCCCCTTCAGCAGCGGCACGACATCCGGCCTCGACGCCAGGAGAGCGGGAAACAGACCGAAGACGGGCGCGGCGAGGAGCGCGACGGCCAGCGTCCCCGCGAGGACGCGCAGGTCGAGGCGAAAATCGAGGTTGAAGGTGAGCGGCATGGCCGGGATGAGCGACGGAACCAGCCGGAGGAGCCAGAACGCGAGCAGCGACCCGGCGACCGCGCCGGCCAGCGACAGCAGCGCGGACTCCGTCAGCAGCTGGCGGATGAGCCGCCTCCGGTTGGCGCCCAGCGCGATGCGGACGGCCACTTCCGGCCGCCTGGCTTCCGCCCGGCCGAGCAGGAGGCCGGCGACGTTCGCGCACGCGAGAAGCAGGATCAGATCGACCGCGACGAGTGACAACGCTCCGATTCGCCCCAGCCGACGACGACGCGCGGCCTGTTCGTATTCGGTGACCAGACGCCAGTTCTTGTGACTGTCGGGATCGCGCTCGGCGAGGCTCGCGCCGAGCGCGGCGACCTCTCCCCCTGCCTGGGCGATGGTGGCTCCGTCCCGCAGGCGAGCGAGAACGGTGAAGGGCGTGCCGGTCTTCGCGTCCAGCGTCGCCGCCAATCCTCCATGCAACGTCGGCCAGAGCATGGTCGGCACCCAGAGCTCGGGGGGGAGGATCGGGTCCGTGCCGGTGAACTCCGCAGGAAGGACGCCGACGACCGTGCAGGTCGTCGAGTTGAGGCGAACCGTTCGCCCGATCACCGCCGGATCGGAGAGGAAGCGGCGCCGCCACAACCGTTCGCTGATGACGGCGACCGGGTGCGTGCCCGGCGTGCGGTCTTCCTCGGCCAGGAAGGTGCGGCCGAGCAGTGCCCGGACACCAAGCGTCCTGAAGTACGAGGCGGTGGCGGCCGCGGCCATGACCACCTCGGGTGCCTGGTCGCCGCCGCTCAACCCCAGGCCTATGCGCGCCGACGCCCCGATGTCGGCGAACGCCCCCACCCGGTCCCGGATTTCGACGTAGTCCCTGTAGGCGAGACCCTTGACGTCGAGCGAGTCGGACTCGGGGCCCGTGGCAGGGGCCGATTGCACGGCGACGAGACTGCCAGGGTCGCGGACCGGCAGGGGCCTGAAGCCGACGGCATCGATGACGCTGAAGAGGACCGAATTCGGCCCGATGCCGATGGCCAGAGACAGCACGGCCGTTGCGAACAGTGCAGGGTTGGCGCGGAACACGCGCAAGGCATAGCGCACGTCGAGCAGCAGCGTCTCCATAACACCCCTCTACGAATGCCGGACCGTACTGGTTCCTATTCGGCGAAGGGGTCCAGGGTTAACAATCCCTGAGCCCTGCGCCTTGCGCCCTGAGCCTTGCGCCCTGAGCCTTGAGCCCTGCGCCGGAGCCGCGCTTGACGTCCGACCGAGCCCGGTGGCCTACTCTCTGTGATGTCCGACGCGATGCGCGTCCAGCCGTTCGCCACGCAACTGCGCCGCGTGCTCATGGAGTACGAGCGCCGGCGGTCGATCTTCGACATCCCGGCCCCTCTCTTCCACGCGCCGACCGGCGCCTTCGGTGTGCCGCCCCTGTTCGGCAGGACGCTCGCCACGCCCATCGGCCCATCGGCCGGCCCTCACACCCAGCTCAGTCAGAACATCGTCTCGTCGTGGCTCTGCGGCGGCCGGTTCATCGAGTTGAAGACGGTCCAGCTGAACGACGCCCTCGAGATCCCGCGGCCGTGCATCGACATGAGCGACGAGGGATACAACGTCGAGTGGTCGCAGGAGCTGACGCTCGACCAGTCGGCGCACGAATACGTCGTGGCGTGGGCGCTCGTCCACGTCCTGGCGCGGCTGCTCGGATGGGGCGCCCCGGGTGCGATCTTCGACATGAGCGTCGGCTACGACCTGGCCGGCATCCGCCACCCGCGCATGACGCGCTTCATGGACGTCATGGCCGACGCGTCTGAGCCGCTCGCCGCGGTCCGCGCGACGCTGTGCCGCGACTTCCCCGAGTACGCCGACGTTGAGATCCCCTCCCCCATCGTTGCCAGTGTCACCCTGTCCACGATGCACGGGTGCCCGCCGGACGAGATCGAGAGGATTGCGCGCTACTGCCTCGAGGAGCGCGGACTCCACACCGTCGTCAAACTCAATCCCACGCTGCTCGGAAAGGCGGCGGTCCTCGGTATTCTCCACGATCGGCTCGGGTTCCACGAGATTCGCATTCCCGACTCGGTCTTCGACCACGACCTGCAGTACGGCCGCGCCGTGGCGCTGATCCGCGCGCTGAAGGCGACGGCCGATCGCCGCGGACTGACGTTCGGCGTGAAGTTGAGCAACACGCTGGCGATGAGCAACGACACCGGGCGCCTCCCCGGTGGCGAGATGTACATGTCCGGCCGGGCGCTGTACCCGGTCACGATGCGCCTCTACGACCGGCTGCTGCGCGAATTTGGCGGCGACCTGCACGTGTCCTACTCTGCGGGCGCCGACGCGGAGAACGTCGCAACCGTGCTCGGGTGCGGAGCGCTGCCCGTCACCGGATGCACGGACCTCCTCAAGCCGGGCGGCGTGGCGCGGATGGCGCAGTGGCTCCAGCGCGTAGAGGCGGTGATGCGCGAGCGCGGCGTCTCGACGCTGGCCGGCCTCTCGCGTGACAGGCTGGCAAACGTGCGCGCCGCGGCCGACGAGGCGGTCCGGCATCCGCGGTACAAGAAACCGGCGTTTCCCCACGGCCTGCCGAAGGTGAAGTCGGCGCTCGGCCCCTGGGACTGCGTGGTGGCGCCGTGCCTGGAGGCCTGCGCCGTCGAGCAGGACGTGCCCGAGTACGCCTGGCAGATCGCCCAGGGCGAGTACGACCGCGCGCTGGAGACGATCCTCGCCCGCAATCCGCTGCCGGGCGTCACCGGCTACGTGTGCACGAGGCTGTGCCAGGCGAAGTGCACGCGCAACGACTACGAGGAGAGCGTCGCGATACGCGCGCTGAAGCGCGTGGCCGAGGAGCGGGGCCGCGCCGACTACCGCTCGGCGCAGCGCCCGGCGACGGGCCGGTCGGTCGCCATCGTCGGCGCCGGGCCGTCGGGGCTGGCGGCCGCCGCATTCCTGGCGCTGAACGGCGTCCGCGCCGTGATCTTCGAGCGGCGCGACGTGCCCGGCGGCATGATGCGGTTGGTCCCCCCGTTCCGCCTGCCGTGGGAGGTGGTCCAGAGGGACATCGACCGGGTCCTCGCGCTCGGCGTCGAGCTGCGCCTGAACGCGGCAGTCGACGGCCCGCCCGAATCGCTCCTCGCGCAGGGGTTCGACGCGGTCTACCTTGCCAGCGGCTTCCAGCGCGACGCGCCGCTGCGCGTGCCCGGGATCGACGGGCCCGGCGTCATCCCCGCTCTTCGGTTGCTCGATCGATCGCGCCGCGGTGAACGGATCGATCTCGGCAGCCGCGTGGTCGTGATCGGCGGCGGAGACACCGCCATGGACGCGGTCCGCACCGCGCAGCGCTTCACCGGCCGGCCGGTCACGCTGCTCTACCGGCGAACGCGCCAGGAGATGCCGGCCGACGAGGAGGAGCTCGGCGGCGCCCTCGAGGAGGGCAACATCCTCGAGGAGTTGGTGACGCCGGTGGAGATCGTCCGGGAAGGCGGTCGCGTCGTCGGCGTCGGGTGCGTGAGGAACGCGCTGGGCGACGCCGGAGCGGACGGCCGGCGGTCGCCCGTCGCCATCGCGGGAAGCGAATTCACCGTCGCCTGCGACTCGGTCGTTGTCGCCGTCGGCCAGCTGCCGGAGCTGTCGTTCCTCGACGGCAGCCGTATCACGAGGCACCCGGGGGGCGGTGTGCTCGTGGACGGGGCCACGCGCTCGGCGGGTCCGGCGGGGCTGTTCGCGGGCGGCGACGTCGTCATCGAACCGGGCAGCATCATCTCGGCATGCGCCGACGGCCGCGCGGCAGCGGAAGCCATCTGCACACACCTTGGCGTGCCGTTCAGTGAACGGCCGTGGCGGCGTCCGACGCTGTCTGACGACGACATCGTCGCGATCAAGGCCGTGCGGGCGCGGCGAATCCCCGCAGCGCATCCGCCAATGCTGCCGACTGACGAGCGCGGCGGCTTCACGTTGATTGAATCGACGCTCACCGACGTGGCCGCGCGGGAAGAGGCGCGCCGTTGCGTCCAGTGCACCACGTTCTGCGACAAATGCGTTGAGGTGTGTCCGAATCGGGCGAACTACACGTTCACGATCGAGCCGGTGCGCTGGACGCTCCCCCTGCTGGCCGTCGTGGACGATGCCGTACGCGTGGCCGGACACGAGGAGTTCTGCGTCGCCCAGAATCGCCAGATCCTGCACGTGGACGACTTCTGCAACGAGTGCGACAACTGCCAGACGTTCTGCGTGCACCAGGGCCGGCCGTACGTGGACAAGCCGCGCGTGTTCCTCGACGCGGCCGCGTTCGAAGCCGAGACCGACAACGCCTTCCGCATCGAGGGTGCGACCGTTCGCCGACGGGACGGCGGCCTGGAGAGCCGCCTCGTGGTGAGCGCTGGTGTCCGTAGCTACGAGGACGCTTTCGTCCGAGTCAGCCTCGATCGCGACTGGCGCGTCCGGGAGTCGACGGTGCTCGCGCCCTGGGACGGCGAGCGGTCGTTGCGGCCTGCGGCCGAGATGGCAGTCTTGTACCGATGGCATCTCAACGACACTCCAGTTCCTGCTCGTCAGGTGACCCTTCGCCCGAATCCGTCTCCGACCACTCGTCGTCAGGCCCGACTCTTCTGCGTCAGTTCCGACCCCTCATCGTCAGGCCCGACGCTTCTCCGCCATTCGCCGGGTCCGAACCGCCGTTCGCCGGGAAGGGCGGGCGTCGGGCTCCGGGTCTCCGTATCGTGGAGGTGGAGGCAGGAGCCAGGTCGCCATGAACTCGAGGGGCAGCGAACGGGTCGGCACACGCAAGGCCGCCGGGCAGCGGCAGATCGTCGGCTGGGGTGTGCGTATCGCCGCTGTGCTGGCGACGGCGGCGGGCCTCCTGTCGGGCTCGCTCATCTGGCTCGTCCTGTCGAGGCCCCTGGAAGTGGCTGGCGCACTGGCCAACCAGGACGGCTGGCACGTGGCCGTCGCGCTGGCGCGGCTCCTGGCGGGGACCGCCTCGCAACTGAGCGCGTGGCTGTCAGTCTGAGAGGAAGGCCCCGGCCATGGACACGGAGGATACGACCATGTCTGATGGAACCCGCGTTCGCATGAGCGTCCCGCGCCTGATCGTCGGCGTCGGTGTCATCGCGCTCGGCGTGGCGTGGACGCTCGACAACCTCAATGTCGGAATCGGCTTCGACGCCTGGTTCATCCTCTGGCGGTACTGGCCGCTGGCGCTGCTGGCGATCGGCATCGCGAACATCGCGCAGGCGAAGACCTGGACCGGCTACGCGGGCGGCCTCATCTGGCTCGTCGTCGGCGCATGGCTGCTTGGCCAGACGCTGGGCATCTTCCACGTTCACCTCTGGGCGGTGTGGCCACTTGCGCTCGTCGCCTTCGGTGCATGGGTGCTCCTGAACGGAATCCGTCCGCCGGGGACCTCAGGCCGCGGCGGGTCGGTCGCCGACGACACGGTAGGCGCCGTCGCGGTGATGAGCGGCGTGAAGCGGCGGACGTCCTCCCGCGACTTCCGGGGCGGCGACGCGATCGCGATCATGGGCGGAGCCGTCATCGACCTGCGGGACGCCGCGATCGCGTCGGGCGAGGCCCGAATCGAAGTCTTCGCCATGTGGGGCGGGATCGAGATCTTCGTCCCCGAGGGGTGGGCGGTCGACGACAGGGTCTTCCCGTTCATGGGCGGAGTGGACGACAAGACGAGGCGCCCGACAGCGGAGGTGCCACCGCGCCTCGTGGTGCGGGGCCTGGTCGTCATGGGCGGCGTGGAGATCAAGCACTAGCCTGGCGCGCCGATGCACCCCATCCTTGCCGAACGGCGCGTGCTCGCGGCCTACCTCGCCATCTGGCTCGCTCCGGCCAGCCTGCTGGCCAGCGTGCTTGCGGGCGGCCGGTTGTCGTCTGCGGCGCCGGCCGTCGCCGTGGCGTACCCGATCGCCTTCGTGTACGCGTTCATCTGCCTCTCGGCGTGGTATGTCTGCCAGTGGGCGCCGCTGCGAACCACGCGCGTTCCCAGGGTGCTGGCCCAGACGCTGGGCGCTGCCACCGCCTCGAGCGTGCTCTGGCTGCTGATTGCTCGCGCGTTCGCGGCGGCCATCGACAGCACGGCTCCAGGGGCTGGCGCCGCCTTTCTGGTGGCCCGCGAAACGCCGCTGCTCGTCACCTCCGCGTTCCTGGCCTACCTGCTCGCGGCCGCTGTCGCGTACGCGATGACCTCCTGGAGGGACGCGCGCGAGGCCGAGCGCCGGGCGCTCGAGCTGCAGGTGCTGGCGCGGGAGGCCGAACTGAAGGCGCTCCGGGCGCAGGTGGATCCGCACTTCCTGTTCAACAGCCTCAACTCGATCGGCGGCCTCATCGGGTCCGACCCGGCCGGCGCGCGACGAATGAGCGTGCTGCTCGGCGAGTTCCTGAGGACGAGCATGCGCCTCGGGGCGCAGGATCGCGTGACGCTGGCCGATGAGGTCGCGCTCGCCCTGCGCTTCCTCGACATCGAGCGCGTCAGGTTCGGCGACCGCATCAGGGTCGAGTCGACGGTGGAGGATTCTGTGTCGGCGTGCGCCGTTCCGCCGCTTCTCCTGCAGCCGCTGGTCGAAAACGCCGTCAGGCACGGCATCGGCGGGCTGGTCGAGGGCGGGCTGATTCGTCTCGACGCGCGCCGGTCCGGAACCCTCCTCCGCATCGCCCTCGAGAACCCTCGCGACCGAGAGTCCCGCCCGAAGCCCGGAACCGGCTTGGGGCTCGACAACGTGCGCAAGCGCCTGCTGACCCACTACGGCGCCGAGGGGATTCTCCGGGTGGACGAGGGCGCCGACACGTTCCGTGTGGAGTTGACGCTTCCCTGCTCGGGCGCTTCCGGCGAGAATGTCCCCGATGCCCGCTGACACCCCGCCGGCCAGGCTGCGCACTCTCGTGGTGGACGACGAGGCACCCGCGCGGGCGCTGCTGCGGGAGTACCTCGAGGCCGACGCCGGCATCGACATCGTGGCCGAGTGCGCCAACGGCTTCGAGGCCGTCAAGGCGATCACCGAACTGCGCCCGGACCTCGTCTTCCTCGACGTGCAGATGCCGAAGCTCGACGGCTTCGAGGTGCTCGACCTGGTCGGACCGGGCCCGGCGGTGGTCTTCGTCACCGCCTACGACGAGTACGCGCTGCGCGCGTTCGACGTGCATGCCGTCGACTACCTGCTCAAGCCGTTCGGCCCGGAGCGTCTGGCCACGGCGC
Source organism: uncultured Acidobacteriota bacterium (assembly GCA_963698725.1). GTDB lineage: Bacteria > Acidobacteriota > Vicinamibacteria > Vicinamibacterales > Fen-181 > FEN-299. The sequence goes on along the minus strand of CAVORY010000012.1, from coordinate 834,741 downwards.
TGGAGCGCGTGCGCGGCCGGCTGGCTGGACGCGAGCCGGCTGCGGTCGGCGACGTCGTCGCGGCGGCTCGGCACCGGGAGGTGCCGGCTCACCGCATCCTGGTGCGGGACGGACCGAAGGTGCACGTGATCCCGGTCGACGCGCTGGACTACGTCGAGGCGCAGGACGACTACGTCTGCCTGCACGCCGGCGGGCGTCGGCACCTCAAGGAGCAGACGATGAGCGAGGTGGAGGCCGTACTCGACCCCGCCCGCTTCGTCCGCATCCACCGGTCGGTGATCCTCAACATCGAGCGGCTCGCGAGGGTCGAGCCGTACGCGAAGGACAGCCGCGTCGCGATCCTGCGCGACGGCACGAAGCTGCCCGTAAGCCGCGCCGGCTACGCCAGGCTCAACGAACTGTTGTAGACTTGGCTCGCGGGCCCCGCCGCAGGCGCCTGACCCCGGATCACAACACATGAGCCGATCGTCGTTGTTCGCATCCGCCTCGTTTCGCCTCGCCGCCGCACTCCTGGCCGTCGCCGCCGTCGGATTCGCGATCGTCACGCTGGGCGGCCGAACCGGCGAGCCGATCGCCCTCGTCAAGCCCGTCGTCGCCACCCCGCCGGTCACCGACGACCCCGACGACCCGGCGATCTGGGTGAACCGTGTGGAACCCGCCCGCAGCCTGATCTTCGGCACCAACAAGGTGAAGGCGCCGACGGGTGCGCTGGTGGCGTTCGGTCTCGACGGCGCCGTCCGCCAGGTCTTCTCCGGCCTCGATCGACCGAACAACGTGGACGTCGAGTACGGCCTCCGCGTGGGAAGCGAGACGACCGACATCGTCGTGGTCACCGAGCGGTTCGGGAACCGGCTGCGGGTGTTCCGCATCGCTCCGGACGGAAGCGGCTTCGCCGAGATCTCGTCACCTGGTCGCGTCGGCGTGTTCAAGGACCGTTCGGGCGAGGGAGCCGCCCCGATGGGCATCGGCCTCTATCGGCGACCCGGCGACGGCGCCGTCTTCGCCATCGTCAGCCCCAAAACCGGGCCGCGCGACGGCTACCTGCAGGAGTACCGGCTCGACGATGACGGGACGGGGCGCGTGCAGGCGACCTGGGTGAGAACGTTCGGACAGTTCAGCGGCGTCGGCGAGATTGAGGCGATCGCGGTGGACGACGACCTCGGCTACGTCTACTATGCGGACGAGGGCGACGGCATCCACAAGTACCATGCCGACCCCGATCACCCGGACGCGGCGGGCGAACTCGCGCACTTCGGCCGGACCAGTTTCACGGCGGATCGCGAGGGGATCGCGATCTACGCGCGTGACGGGAAGACCGGGTACATCGTCTGCACCGATCAGCTCGACCGCAGCAGCCAGTTCCACGTGTACCGCCGCGAGGGCGCGCCGGGCAACCCGCACGACCACACGGAGCTGCTGAAGGTGTTCTCCGGCTCGTCGGACGCCACCGATGGAATCGAGATTACCGCCGAGCCCCTGCCTGGGTTCCCGCGCGGCCTCATGGTGGCGATGAACAGCGCGCCGAAGAACTTCCTGCTCTACCGCTGGGACGCCGTCGCGGAGGCCGGCCGGCCCGCCCTGCGCGTGCGGTGACGATGCCTACCAGACCTTGATCCGGATGTTCCTGAACCTGACCACGGTGTCGTGGCTCAGGAAGCCGATGTAGCCGGACGCGCGTTTCAGGCCCGGGTGATCCCTCTTGTCGATCGTGCCCGCCTTGCTCGCCTCGACCAGGTCGCCGTCCACCGTGACGATGCCGTTGACCGTCACCGTGATGCGCGACCCGCGGATGCTGATCTCCTCCGTGTTCCATTCGCCGACCGGCTTGAGCGCGCCCCGCCTGGCCGGAATCACGCCGTAGACCGAACCGTGATACTGGTACGGCTGCAGCTTCGCGTATACCGGCGCCGTGTCGTCCAGCACCTGGATCTCCATCCCGACGTACGCCGCGTCGCCCTTGTTCGGCGCGCGAATGCCCACTCCGCTGTTCGCGCCGGGCGTCAGCTGGAACTCGAACCGGAAGGAGAAGTCGGCGTACTCCTTCGCCGTGTAGATGTTCGATCGGTCGCCCGCGTTCGGGTCGAACGTCATCACGCCCTCGTCGATCCTGTAGCCGGTGACGTTGCCAATCCAGCCGTCGAGGTTCCGGCCGTTGAACAGCGGGACGAACCCCTCGGCCTTCTCCTGCTCGGTCAGGGTCGGCGTGGGACCGCCCAATTCACGCACGTAGATGTCGCGGAATGCCAGGTCGGTGCCGTGCGCCTGCAGCTCGATCGCCCCGCGCGGGAAGATCGGCTGCTTCCGGTCCCAGTAGTTCTCCATCGTCACGTTGTCGACGACCTTCGTGCCGTTCAGCCAGACCGTGACCTTGTCCGCGATCATCAGGATGCGGAACGTGTTCCACTCGCCCACCGGGTTGTCGGCGAAGACCAGCGGCTTGCTCGGGTTCTTCTGGTTGTTGTAGAGGCCGCCCGAGCCCACCTCGGCGCCGACGTCCTTGCGCGCCGGGTCCCAGATCTGGATCTGCGGCGTGCCGCGCAGGTAGATGCCGCTGTCGCCGTCCTTGGTGATGCGCCAGTCGACGATCATCTCGAAGTCGCCGTAGTCACGCACGGAGCAGAGGTTGTCGCCCTTGCCGTTGAAGACGATCGTGCCGTCGCGCACGCTCCAGGTCGTCTTCGCCTTCGCGTCGGCCGCCGCCTGCTTGGTGGCCAGATCCTGCGGCGTCATCTTGGCGCGCGCGATCGGGTTCTCGACCAGGCCCTTCCAGCCGGTCAGGTCCTTTCCGTTGAACATCGCGACGAACCCCTCGCCCTGCGGCATCGTCTTCAGGTAGGCGCGGATGTTCTCCTTGTCGTAGTCGCTCTCGCCGCCCGTCAGGACCTGCAGGACGCGGTTGAGCGCGTCCCGCACCAGCGTGCCGCTCAGGCCGTCGCGCGCCCCCGGCGTCGGCAGCGCGATGCGCATCACCGCGTTCGCCGCGTCGTTCGCCAGTTCTGCGTTGTTCAGGTACGAGGCGGCGACGAGGAACGCCTGGTACGTCTTCACGCCGCCCAGCGCCCGGACGAGCGAGCGCCGCTCGCGTGCCGTGGTCGCCGCGCCAAGCGCCTTTCGGACCTGCAGCACACGCTGCTCGGCCGGCAGCGATGACGACCCTACCTGGCGGACGAAGCCGTTGAACGCCTGGTCGCGGTAAACCGCTTCGCCGCCGGTGTAGATCGCCAGGAGCCGTTCGGACGCCTCAGGCCCCCGCCACGCGACGAGGCCGCGGAATGCCGTCCCCTTGATGTCGGGCCCATTGAACCGCTCGACCAGCGCGGCGAGCGCCTGAGGCCCGCCCACCTGGGGCAGGACCTCGATGATGCGCTCCGGGTGCGCCGACGTGTTCATCGCGCCGACGAGCGCCATCGCGCCGGCGTCAGCGGGTGTCATCTGGCGCGCCGACGCCACGACGCCTTTCTGCACCTCGTCTATCAGGGCAGCTTCGTTCGTCGTCTCGAGCAGACGAAGGAGCGCCGGGAGGTCGCCCGGGCCGGCGACTCCCGCCAGCGCGCCCATGGCGGCCGCGCGGACCTCAGGAGTCGAGTCCGACGTCAGTGCGAACACGCGGGCCGCGTAGCGCCTGCCCGACTTGGCGCCGATCACGCGGACGGCGGCGGCCCTGGCCGACGGAGACAGCGTGTCGAGGGCGGCGGCGATCGGCTCGAGCCACGCCTCGTCGGTCGTCCACAGCAGGATGTCGCCGACCTGCCGGGCCTGAATGTCCGAGGATCGCTTGAGCAACGCCAGCAGGTCCGCGTTCGCCGCGCCGCGCTCCGTGTGCGCGAGCGATTCGGCGGCGGCCATCACGACGACCGGTTCCTTCGCCGCAAGCGCGGTCCGGAAATACGCCGCCGACGCCTTGTCGCCCTGGCGCCCGAGCATCAGGATGATCTCGGCCCGCCGTTCCGCATCGACCTTGTCGGCCTTGGCCGTCCACTGCCGGACGTTCGCGGGTGCGCGGAGCTTCTCGGCGAACAGCAGCGCGGCCTTGCGGTATTCGGGGTCCTGGTGGTCCACCGCGGCGATGAGGTCCGGAAGCGCCCCCTGGCCCCGTGCGTTCGCGAGGATCCCCAGTGCCGCCACGCGCGTCGGCAGCCGCTCCGCATCGTCGGTCTTCGTCATGACCAGACGAGCGATCTTCTCTGCGGTCGCGCGGTCACCCTTCGCCGTCAACGCCTTCGCGTATTCGATCAACGCGCCGATGGCGTTGGCGGGTTCGTAACGGAACTCCGCCCGCTCGGCGGCCTGCACCATCGTCGCGTACGACTTCGCACTGGCGATGTGGGCGAGCGCGGCGAGCGCCGTCTTGCGCACGGCCACGTCCGCGTCGGCGGCCAGCGCCAGGATCCGATCGTTCGCCTCGGCGGCCTTCATCTCGCCGAGCGCCTTCACCATCGTGAGCTTCGCGGGCCCGGCCGCCTGGCCGACGGCCCGCATCAGCGCCGCGCGGGCAGAGGGGCTGTTTACGCTCAGCAGAAGCTGTGTCGCCGGCTCGACCATCGCGGGGTCCGAGAGAAGCGGCGCCGCGGCCTTCACGGCGGCGTCGCGGCCTAGCGGCTGAAGCTGGCTGAGGAGGAACGTCCGCACTTCCGTGTCGGAGGCGGCCCCGAGAGCCGCGCACAGCGCGCGCTCGGCGAGCGCCCGCTGCGGCTCGCCGGCCTGACTCGCGTAGACCGACACCGCGTTCAGGGCGAACCGGACCGCCGTATCGTCGCCCGTTCCGGCGGGCACGAGCCTCCTCGCGAACTCGGCGACGCCGGGCTCGCCGAGCGCGAGAATCTCGGCGGCCAGCTTGTCGCGCTTCGCCGCGCTGTCGCCGGGGAACTGGGCGAGGATGTCGGCAACCTTCGTGGACAGCAGGCGCACGTCCTGGCCGGCGGCCGGCATGGCGGTCGCGACGCCGAGGAGCAGAATCCCAAGGACGGCCACAACGCGACGATATGTCGAAAGATGGATAGTCATCGGCTGGTCCTCGTCACGTCGATCACAGCACCCAGGGAGCGCGCATCGGCTGGTCGATCAGCCGGTTCGCCGCCTCGTCGTTCACGCACCGTTGCGCCACGGCGTCATAGTGAATCGTCCGGCCTAGCCTGACGGCCATGATCCCGAGGTTGACGATGGTGGACGACCGGTGGCCGTTCGACTCGTTGAGCGCGAACTTGCGGCGCGAGCGCACCGAATCGGAGAACGTCGTAATCTGCGGCTCGGGGTCTGGCAGTGTCGCGATCAACTCCTGCAGCTTCGGAACATCCGAACGGAAGCCGCGGAAGATCTTCCCCTTCGGGCCGGTGATGTAGGCCGCCTCGGTGTCCTTGTTTTCGCCGTCGAGGATGATCTTGCAACCGTCGGCGTAGGTGAATTCGATTCGCCGCCACGAGCCGGCCGCGTCGTAGTGCTGCTGCGGAGCGTCCACGTCCACGCGGATGGGGCTCGTGTCGTCCTTGCCGAGCAGGTACTGAACCGGGTCGAGGTAGTGCTGGCCCATATCGCCCAGGCCGCCGCCGTCGTAGTCCCAGTAGCCGCGGAAGTTGGCGTGCACGCGGTGGACGTTGTAGGGCTTGTGCGGGGCCGGGCCGAGCCACATCTCGTAGTCCAGCTCGGGCGGCACCGGCTGCGGCTTCAGGTTGGTCTGTCCGCTCCAGTAGAACTTCCAGTCGTAGCCGGTGATGCCACTCACGGTGAAGGTGAGCGGCCACCCCAGGACGCCGCTCTCGACGACCTTTTTCAGCGGCTTCACGTCCGTCCCGAGGCCGTAGAAGGTGTCCCTGAACCGGAACCAGGTGTTCAGTCGGAAGATGCGGCCGTGGCGGTTCACCTCTTCGACCACGCGGACGCCCTCGCCGATCGTCCGCGTCATCGGCTTCTCGCACCAGATGTCCTTGCCGGCGCGGGCTGCCTCGACCGCCATCAGTGCGTGCCAGTGCGGCGGCGTGGCGATGTGGACGACGTCGATGTCCGGGCGCCCGAGAATCTCGCGGTAGTCCGAGTAGCCCTTGACGTCCTTGCCGGCCGCCGCCAACGCGTCGGCGAGGTGATTGCGGTCCACGTCGCACACCGCGAGGAGCCGTCCCTCGTAGCCGTAGTGCCCGCGGCCCATGCCGCCGACGCCGATGATCGCCTTGGTCAACTGGTCGCTGGGCGGCGTGAACCCCTGTCCGCCGAGGACGTGCCGCGGCACGATCATGAATCCGGCAGCGGCCGCCGCCGTGCGCGCCATGAACGCTCGTCGATTGGTAGTGTGCATTGACGTCTCTCGATGACAGCGAGAGGGCCGCAGGCCAGCCGGCCGGACCCTCCCGGGAGGTCCCAGTAGGTGAACGCGGAACAGAATACCCCAGACAGGCGTCGACGCGGTACGTGTCGGCCTACTTCCCCTTCTCGATCTTGACCAGCGCGAAATCGGCGTCCTTGATGAGGCCGACGCCCGGCGCGTAGTACTTATCCTCCGAGCCGCTCTCGAGGGCGCTGGACTCCTTCGTGCGCAGGCAGTTCTTGAACACTCCCGCCGGGACCTTGATCTCCGCGGTGATGGCCACCACTTCCGCGCGGTCCATCGCCACCTTCGGGGCCGATTCCTGGTAGTAGCGGTCGCCGACCCTGGGAGCGCCCGGAACCAGCAGCCCGAACCTCGCGCCGTTCACGCCGGACAGCCACGCGCCCTCGTGGCCGGTCACCTTTCCGTTCTTGTACATGTCGACGTCTTCGCCGAAGTAGTAGACGTCCCCCGTCGCGTTGTCGATGGCGAAGTAGTTGCGCGAGATCTCCACGAGCTGTCCGCCCTCGGTTTCCCGCTCTTCGACGACGCGCGTCGCCACGCCGTCGACGACCTTGGTCTCCCCCAGCACGGTGATGATGAGGGTGTCCTTCCCGGACTGAAAGTGCAGCGTGTGGCCCGGTTCGAGGATGAAGTAGGTTCCGCGCCCCGTGCTGGACAGCTTCGCCTTGTCCACGGAGAAGGTGCTGCGGAAGTCCGCCTTCTGGGGCGCCTCGGCGGCGAGAAGAGCAGCGGTTGCCGCAATCACGATAGCCGGTCCGACGATGCGTACACGTGATCTCTTCATGTCAGTCCTCGTCCTTCGCGAGCCTCCAGATGTGTACTTCGTGGTCGTACACTTCTGTCACATCACGACATACACTCGGCGCAGACTATTTCCTTGGAGCGGGCGGCGTCGCCTTCCGGAGGTCCGCGATCTCCAGCACGAGCCGCTCGACCATCGCGTCGACGATGACCCGGCCCTTCTCGCGCGAGGCCAGTGTGGCGTCGCCGAAGACCCCGCTGGCCGAGTACGTCCGCTTCGGGTCGGGAACCCGCGAGAGCGGGGACTCCCCCGGGTGGTAGTCCTTGACCGCCTTCTTCATGTCGACCGACCCCGGGTCGATGTAGAGCATCATCGAGGTCTCGAGCTCGTCGGCGTGGGTCCCGCCCTCCTGCTGCTGCACCTTCTTCTCGACGTCCTCGACGATCGTGCTGACGTTCGTGAAGCGCAGGAGAATGCCCTCGCCGGCCAGGATCTCGACAGCCGGCGCCAACGCTCGCACGGTGGAGACGCCGGTGTTCAGCGCGTAGAAGCGCCGCGGCCCGAAGCGCGCCAGGCTCCGGCAGATGTCGACCGTCATGTCACGCGCCGTCTCGAGCCGGAGCGTGGTCGAACCCGGGTAGTCCACGAATGCCGGGTAGTAGTGGTAGTTGAGCGTGGGCGCGACGATGACGGCGGACCGTTCCAGGATGCGCCGCTTCAGGTACTCGGCGATCGTGAAGTCGTTGCGGAGCTTCAGATGCGGGCCGTGTTCCTTCGCTTGCGCGCCGATTGGAATGACGACGACCGCGTCCGGCGTCAGGGCGGCTTCGGCCTCCTTCCACGTCAGGTCCTCGAGGAGGGTGCCAGGCCGATGTGCGACGTTCTGTGCCATCGGCGCGGCGCCGGTCGCCGCGGCGAGCGCGAGGAGAACAACGACCATGCGAACACGTTTCATGCGGTTCTTGTCACGCCAGACCGACCCCGCTCTCATCCGCGCAGACGAGAAGCTACCGCGACTGCCCTCGCAGGTGCTCCCTGGCGGCATCGACCGTGAACGCGTGCGCCTGGAACGTCGCGGCAACGGCCGACAGGTCTCCATTGAGCAGAAACTCCAGGCCCAGCGGGTGTTTCCGGGCCGCTTCGATGAGCGCCTCGACGTCCAGTGCATTGAACTTGTACCGCGACGGGCCGGGCGCAGTCGCGGGAGAGGAGCGGCGCAGCAGTTCGGACACGCGCGCCGGAGCGAGGGTTCCGAGCGCCTCCAGAACGGCCTCGGCGTCGGCCTTGGACACACCGGCCCGCTGCGCGAAATCGTCAATCAGTGTCGGATCCGCCATGGCGCCCTCCCCCAGTTGCTTCTCGCGAGTGTCCGATCAAGTACCACGGGCCACCGGCGCTGTCAAACGGAGGGCTCAGGGCTCAGGGCTCAAGGCCCAGGGCCCAAGGCTTTGGACTCTGGACTCTCGGTTTTCCCCGGCTGCCGGCTGGAGTCGGGACTGCGCCGAAAGCCGGGAGCCAAGAGCCGTCTGTCGAGGTTGACGGCGAATGGTCCCCCGGCACAGAGTGGGAAGCTGACGCCTCGGGAGGATCCATGACGACCGCCGACCTGACCCAGACCGTCGCCGCCCTGGCCGCTCGCTACACCGGCGAGATGACGACGTTCCTCCGCGACATGATCGCCATCCCGTCCGAGAGCGCGGACGAACGCGGGGTGGTGGCGCGCGTGGCGGAGGAGATGCGGCGCGTCGGCTTCGACGAGGTGAAGATCGACGGGCTCGGCAGCGTCCTCGGCCGCGTCGGCAGCGGCCCGACCGTCATCGCCATCGACGGCCACCTCGACACGGTGGGTGTCGGCGACCGGTCAACCTGGACGCGCGATCCCTACATCGGCGAGCTCCGCGACGGCATCATCTTCGGCCGCGGCGCGTCCGACCAGGAGGCCGGGATCACTGCCGCCGTCCACGGCGCGCGCATCGCGAAGGAACTGGGCCTGCTCGATGGCGTGCAGGTCTGGGTGACCGGCACCGTCATGGAGGAGGACTGTGATGGGCTGTGCTGGCAGTACATCCTGAAGGAAGGCGTGTTGAAGCCCGAGGTCGTCGTCATCACCGAGCCCACCAACCTCGGCGTCTACCGCGGACATCGCGGTCGGATGGAGATGGAAGTCCGGACGCAGGGCCTCTCCTGCCACGGCTCGGCACCGGAGCGCGGGGTGAACGCCGTCTACAAGATGGCGCCGATCATCGTGGACATCGAGCGCCTGAACGACGCGCTGGCCGCCGACGCCGACCCGTTCCTTGGCAAGGGGTCGGTCACCATCTCCGAAATCCGCTCGACGTCCCCGTCGCTCTGCGCCGTGGCCGACTCGTGCACCGTTCACCTGGACCGGCGGCTGACGCGTGGAGAGACGCTCGAGCACGCGGTCCATCAGATTCAGGAGCTCGAAAGCGTCCGCCGGGCGGGCGCGGCGGTCACCGTCCTCGACTACGCCCGTGAGGCTTACACGGGCCTCACCTACCCGACCAAGAAGTACTACCCGACGTGGGTGGTGGACGAAGGGACGCCGGCCGTGCGGGGTGCCGTCGCCGCAGCCGCGCGCGCTCTCGGCCGCCCGCCGGTCGTGGACAAATGGACGTTCTCAACCAACGGCATCGCCACGTGCGGGATGTTCGGCATTCCGACTGTCGGCTTCGGCCCGGCGAACGAAGTCCACGCGCACACGCCCGAGGACCAGTGCCCGGTCGAGCACCTGACGCTGGCGGCGCAGTTCTACGCCTTGTTTGCGGGAGAGTATCTGAAGGCTCAGGGCTCAGGGCTCAAGGCTCAGGACTCGGCGGGAAGACGGCCCGGGGCGTAGACCGAGGCGGCAACCTTGCCTCCGGGGACACTGCCGCACACGGCTTGCGGCTTGCGACTTGGGGCTCGCGGCACCCGGTGACCTGCTACCGGCCTCGGGCCTCTGCTCGTGACCGGCTTCGCGACCGACGCCAGGCTTCGACTCCCGCTCGTCAGCCCCGCGAGCTTCAGTCGTCAGCCCCGACCTTCATCGTTAGACCGACTGTCATCGTCAGGCCCGACTGCCCGTATCGCCAACCGCCTGTGCTATCATCGCCCCGCCATCATCTCGACGCCGCGAGCCTGCCGCGCTCGCGCGGCCCTCGCGGAACACGTCCCACTCCTGCTGTCTCAGCGGGTCTGCTCCGAACAACCGGCAGACTCCGCAGCCTTTCGATAGGAGGAGCGCGCCATGCGATCCATCGCCGTCGTCAATCAGAAGGGCGGGTGCGGCAAGACCACCACCGCGATCAACCTGGGGGCGTTCCTCGCCCGCGCCGGCCGGCGCACGCTGGTCGTCGACATGGATCCCCAGGGGCACGCCACGCTCGGCCTGGTCAGGAACGCCGACGAACCGTCCGCCACGATCTACGACGTGTTCGCCGCGAGACTCGACGGCCGTGCGGCATCGCTCCGCGATGTGACGCTGCGCGTGAGCGAGCGCCTCGACCTGGTGCCCTCGAGCATCCGCCTGAGCGCCGTCCCGGAACTCTCGTCGTCGGTCGCCGGCCGCGAACGCCTGCTCGCGGAGCTGGTCGCCGCCGAGCGCGCGCGCTACGACTACATGATCGTCGACTGCCCGCCTGCCGTGGGCATGCTGACCTTCAACGCGCTGCTCGCCTCCTCGGAAGCCATCGTCCCGATTGAGCCGGGGTTCTTCTCCCTGCACGGCGTCGCCAAGCTGCTCGAGACCCTCGACATCCTGGCCCGCGACGCCAATCACGTGATCACGCCGCGGGCGCTGATGACCTTCTACTGCGGTCGCACGCAGTTCGCGCGTGAGGTCAGGGAGGAAATTCGGCACCACCTCGAAGGGAGGTGCTTCCAGACGGTCATCCGACACAGCGTGAAGCTGGCCGAGGCGGCCAGTCACGCCCTCCCGATCTCCGAGTACTGCCGGCATTGCGTCGGGTTCGACGACTACGCGCAGCTCTGCGCCGAAGTGCTGGAGGCCGAGGAATGGGCGCTGTCTCCGCGGGTCACCGACGAGGGGGTCGTCTTCTCGTTCAACGCACCGGGCGCGCAGCGGGTGCAGCTGGCCGGGGACTTCAACGGCTGGGAGGCCGAAGGCTGCGAGATGCAGCCCCGGGGACACCACTGGACGAGCGTCGTGAAGCTCGACCCGGGACGATACCGCTATCGCTACGTGGTGGACGGCGAGTGGAGAAGCGACCCGCTGAACGCCGAGGTCGAGCCAGCCCCCTTCGGAGGCTTCAATTCGGTCCTGGTGGTGCAGCAGCGCCCTGAGGACGGAGAGGGCCTCGGCGGAGGTGCGATCGGTGGCTGACATGGAATCGCGGCAGGAGTCGGACCCGCTGCTGGACACGGCGGCGCCTCGTCGCGAGACCGGCGAACAGCCCCCGCGCGCGCTGGGTCGCGGCCTCGAGGACCTCTCGCACCTCTTTCTCCCGCGCCGCGGGGAGAAGGGACCCAGGGTCGAACCAGCGCCTGCACCGAGGCCTGGCGCCGGCCGGGTGTCGACGACTGAGCGCGCCGGCATGATGCTGCTGCGCCCCGCCAGTCCGCTGACGAAGAGCCAGGTAATCGCGGTCCTCCGGGAGCCATGGGGCGCGATTGAAGAGCACCTTCTCGCCCTCGATTCCAGCGTCCCGTGCAGCCCGTGCGGCGTCATCGACGTGCTCGCCGTCGACGCCGCCAGCCGCCTGGTCGTCATCGACGTCGAGGCGCTCGCCGCCGACGGGCTCCTGCTGCGCGGCCTGAGCCACATGGAATGGCTGGTGCGCAACGCGGCCAACGTGCGCCGGATGCACCCTGGAAGTCCGATCGACTTCGCCGCGCCCCCGCGGCTCGTACTCGTCGCGCCCAGGTTCTCGGCGACGGTCAGGCACGCCGTCGCCCAGATCGCCGAGCCCGAGATTGCCTGCGTCACATACCGGGGCCTCGACGTGTCGGGTTGGACTGGTGTCTTCTTCGAACCGGTCGGCGACGACAGCCGCTGACCGGTGTGGAGCCACACACGCGCGGGACTTGACGTCCGGCCGCCCCACAGAACACAGTGAGGGTCGCCGTTCGCCTGCACGCCAGTTCGCGAGATCGCAAGATCGCAAACATCGCCCCTCGACGTTGCTCGGGGCGACCCTGAGCGAGTACCCTTCCCAGAACGAGTCGAAGGGTCGCAAGATTCCGCCATGAACAACGTCACTGCCAAGATCCTGTCCCTGTCCTCCCTGTCCTCCGGCCTGTACAACAAGGACTTCCTCCTCACGTGGCAGTACTCCGAGCCGGCGATTCGCGCCGTGCTGCTGGCCGCCGAGATCCTCGAGGACCTGGCCGCCTCGAGTATCTCGACGCGCGTGTTCGACACCGGGCTCGGCATCTCGATCTTCCGGGACAAGTCCACGCGCACCCGCTATGCGTTCCGGTCGGGCTGCAACCTGCTCGGATTAATGACCGAGGAGTTGGACGAATCGACGTCGCAGATCGCGCACGGCGAGACGGTGCGCGAGACGGCGGCGATGATCTCGTTCCTCACCGAGGTCATCGGCATCCGCGACGACATGTTCCTCGGCGAGGGCCACAAGTACATGACGCAGGTCAGCGACGCCCTCTGCGAGAGCTCGCAGCAGGGCGTGCTGCTGCAGCGCCCGGCGGTGGTCAACCTTCAGTGCGATCTCGACCACCCGACCCAGAGCATGGCCGACCTCAGGCACCTCGCTGCCACGTTCGGCGGCCTCGAGGCGCTGAAAGGGAAGAAGCTGGCAATGACGTGGGCCTACTCACCGAGCTACGGCAAGCCGCTCTCGGTGCCGCAGGGGATCGTCGCCCTCATGGCCCGCTTCGGAATGAACGTCGTCCTGGCGCATCCGGAAGGCTACGACCTGATCGAAGAGCCGCTGCAGGCCGCGAGGCGGTTCGCCGCCGCCAGCGGGGGCTCGTTCACCATCGCCGGCTCGATGCAGGAGGCCTTCGAAAACGCCGACATCGTGTACCCCAAGAGCTGGGCTCCCAAACGCGTGATGCACGAACGCACCAGACTCCTGCGCGCCGGCGAAACGGCCGGACTGGCCGACCTCGAACGCGAGGCGCTTGGCGAACAACGCGCGCTTCAGGGGCTGGCAGTGCACCGAAGACCTGATGAAGCTGACGAAGGACGGGCGGGCGCTGTACATGCACTGCCTGCCCGCAGACGTAACGGACGTGAGCTGCAAGGCGGGCGAGGTGAGCGCGCAGGTGTTCGAGCGCTACCGGCTGCAGACGTACCGGGAGGCCGGCCACAAGCCGTTCGTCATCGCCGCGATGATTCTCGCGACGAGGTTCGAGGATCCCGCGGCCGTTCTGCGCGAGTGCCTGGAACGGAACAGACCGCGGCGGTAGTCAGGGCTTGCGGCTCGCGGCTTGGGGCCTACGGCCATCACGCGTGACTCCGCGACACCACCGCCAGCCCCGAGCCGTAGGCCGTGAGCCGCAAGCCGATAGCCGTGAGCCCTAAGCCCTGAGCCCTGAGCCATTCATGATTGCCGCCCAAGGCCTCCTCCTCTTCCTCTTCATCCCGCTCGTGCTGTTCCTGCTGATCCGCCAGCCGGTCGGCCCGGGCTGGTCGGTGGCGATTGGCCTGGCGATCATGTTCGGCCACCGCCTTCTGGCCGCCCCCTGGATGGCCAAGTTCGCCGATGTGCGTTGTCTCTGGTGCGGGCGGGTTGGCGCCGGCCGGCCGCTGGCGGTCGTCGCGTCGGGCCGCGAGTGGCAGATGACCGCGTGCTCCGAATCCCACGCGTCGCTAGTCGCGCGGTTCCTCGGCGTCCTCTTCCGGTTCCGCGCCCTGATCGGACTCGGCATCTTCCTGCCGCTCGCCTGGCTCGTCGTTGCCTCGCTGGCAGCCGCCGCGGGATGGCCGCTCGTCGCCCACGACACGAATGCGCTGGTGTTCCGCCTCGTCGTGGCCGCGACAGTCGTCAGCGCGTCGGTTGTCCCGTTCGTCTTCGCCCCGGCCCCGCCCGAAACGCCCCTTCGCTGCCCCTTCCCCCTTCACAACCTCTTCCTGCTCGGCATCCGAAACGTTCTCTGGATCTTCCGCCTCGTCGGGGCGTGGTGGCTGATTGACGGCGTCCGGCGCCTGGTGTGATATAACCCCAGCGTCGGACCCGTCCTGTGCCCGCTTCGGCCGGGCCCGGGACCCAACATCACCAGTCTTCACGGAGACACACTGTGCGCCGTCTTCTCCCGCTGCTGCTGCTCTTCGTCGTCGGAGTCGTCTTCACCTTGGCCCGGCCGGCCGCCCAGAGCGCCGCGCCCGCCAAGCCTCAGACTGCTGGCGCCGCGGCTCAGGCCGCGCCAGCACCGGCCGCGAAGCCGAAGATGCCAATGCTGGCCAGCGTGGACCCTGCGCTCTTCACGGGCCTGCACTACAGGCTGGTCGGGCCCTCGCGCGGCGGTCGCGTCACCACGGTCACCGGCGTGCCGTCGCAGCCGCAGACGTTCTACATGGGCGTCGCCAGCGGCGGCGTCTTCAAGACGACCGACAACGGCGTCACGTGGCGGCCCATCACCGACGGCAAGGTGCCGCTCGGCTCGACCGGCTGCATCACCGTCGCCGACTCGAATCCGAGCGTCGTATACCTCGGCACCGGGTCGGACGGCGTGCGCAGCAACGTCTCGACCGGGCGAGGCGTCTACAAGTCCACCGACGCGGGTGAGACGTGGACGTTCGCCGGCCTCTACAACGCCGGCCAGATCGGCGCGCTGCGCATACATCCGACCAACCCCGACATCGTCTGGGTGGCGGCCGTCGGCGACATCTTCAAGGCCAACAGCGAGCGCGGCGTCTTCAAGACGACCGATGGCGGGAAGACCTGGAAGAAGGTCCTCTTCCACTCCGACACCGTCGGCGCGATGGACGTCGAGATCCACCCGACGAATCCGAGCATCGTCTACGCCTGGATGTCGCGCCTCGAGCGCAAGCCGTGGACGATCATCAGCGGATCGCGCGAGGGCGGCTTCTACAAGAGCACGAACGGCGGCGAGTCGTTCACGAAGGTCGCCACCGGCCTCCCCAACGAACTGATCGGCAAGGGCAACCTCGCCGTGACCTCGGCGAAGCCGGAGCGGATCTTCGCCCTCATCGAGGCGAAGCCGGGCGGCGGGTTCTACCGATCGGACGATGCCGGGCAGACGTGGGCGCTGGTGAACTCACAGGCGTCGATGATCCAGCGGCCGTTCTACTACACGACACTCGGCGCCGACCCGACCAACGGCGATGTCGCGTACACCGGCGCGGAAGGCTTCTGGAAGACGACCGACGGCGGCAAGACGTTCACGACGCTGCGGACGACTCATGGCGACAACCACGACATCTGGGTCAGCCCGAAGGACGGCAACCTCATGATCCAGTCGAACGACGGCGGGGCGAGTGTCTCGACCGACGGCGGCCGGACGTGGTCGACGCTCATGAACCAGCCGACCGTCGAGTTCTACGGCGTGTGGACCGACAACCAGTTCCCCTACAAGCTCTACGGCGCGCAGCAGGACAACACGACGGTCATCATCTCGAGCCAGGCCGAGCCTTACACGCAGGCCGACTGGCGCACGGGGCCGGGCTGCGAGACCGGCCCGATCATCCCGCATCCGAAGAACCCCGACATCGTCTACGGCTCGTGCAAGGGCCAGTACAGCGTGATGAACCTGAAGACGGGGCAGGAGAAGAACTACTGGATTGGCGGTCAGTCGCTCTACGGCAACCCGGCGAGCGACCTGATCTACCGCATGCAGCGCGTCTCGCCGATGGCCCTGTCGCCGCACGACCCGGAGGTGCTCTACTACGGCTCGCAGTACCTCCACCGGACGCGGAACAAGGGCGTGACGTGGGAGCGCATATCGCCCGACCTGACGGCGAAGCCGGTAGGCACGCAGGGGGCGAGCGGCGAGCCGATCACCCGCGACGTCACCGGCGAGGAGTTCTACAGCACGCTCTACGCCATCACCGAGTCGCCGCTCGAGCCGGGAGTGATCTGGGTCGGGTCGAACGACGGCCCGTTCCACGTCACGCGCGACAACGGCAAGACCTGGAAGAACATCACGCCGAAGGACCTGCCTCCGGGCGGGCGCGTGCAGTGGATCGAGGCGTCGCCCCACCGCCGGGGCTCCGCGTACTACGCGACCTACCGCTACCTGCTGGGCGACTACCAGCCGTACCTCTACCGGACGGACGACTACGGCGCAACCTGGAAGCGCCTGACGGACGGGACGAACGGCATCCCCGCCGACTGGCCGACCCGCGTCGTCCGTGAAGACCCCGACCGCGAGGGTCTCCTGTATGCGGGAACCGAGTTCGGGATGTTCATCTCCTTCGACAACGGCGCGCACTGGCAGACCTTCGACCTCAATCTCCCGAACGTGCCGATCACCGACATCAAGGTCCACAAGAAGGACCTCGTCGTCGCCACGCAGGGTCGCTCCTTCTGGATCCTCGACAACATCACGTCGCTCCACCAGATCGGCGCGAAGACGACGCCGTCGGAAACGCGCCTGCTGGCGCCGCGCGACGGTTACCGCACTCGCGTGGCCCCGGGCGTGCTCGGCCCGAACATCGAGTACTACCTGCCGGCCGCACCCGCAGGGGCGGTGACGATGGAGATCGTCGATGAGAAGGGCGTTGTCGCGAACCGCTACAGGAGCGACACGCCGGTTCCTGGCGCGGGGCTTCGCGGCGGGCGTGGAGGCGCGGGCGGCGCGCCCGAGGCGCAGGATCCCGACGCGGCCCCGATGCGCGGTCGGGGCGGCCCGGCGCCGCGCGTGACGAAGGACGCCGGCCTGAACCGCTTCGTATGGGACGTGCGGAACCAGGCGGGCGTGGCCATGCCCCCCGGGGCGTATCAGGCGAAGCTGACGGTTGGCGCGACCGTGCTCACCCAGCCCTTCAAGGTGCTGATCGACCCGCGCGTGGCCGAGGACGGAGTCACCGCCGCCGACCTGCGCGAGCAGCACGCCCACAACATGCGCATGCGCGACCTGGTGACGAGCGTCAACCAGGTTGTGCTGCGCGTCCGCGACGCGCAGGGCAGGCTGAAGGGCGCAAGCGGGGCCGACGCGGAGAAGGCGAAGGCGATCGACGCCATCGCCGGCAAGCTGCTGACCGAGCCGGTGCGCTACGGCAAGCCGGGCCTGCAGGCGCACATCACCTATCTGTCGGGGATGACAGGCGGCGCCGACCAGAAGGTCGGCCAGGACGCCATCGAGCGCTACGGCGTGCTCGAGAAGGAGCTGGCCGCTATCAAGGCACAGGTCGACAAGCTCCTCGGCCCGACGAAGTAAGGCGGCGCGCGTAGCGCAGGTACAGCGACGGCATGAAGAATAGGTTGAGCGCCGTCGACGACACCAGCCCGGCCAGGATGACGACCGCCATCGGGTGCTCGATCTCGTGGCCGGGCCGGTTCCCTCCGGCCACGATCGGCACCAGCGCGAGGGCGGTGGCCAGTGCCGTCATGAGGATCGGCGCCAGCCGATCCTCCGCGCCGCGCAGCACCAGGTCTCTGCCGAAGGCCCGCCCCTCGCTCTCCTCGAGGTGGCGGAAGTGGCTCACCATCATGATGCCGTTCCGTGCGGCGATGCCGAGCACCGTCACGAACCCGACCAGCGACCCGAGCGACAGCACGCCGCCCGACAGGAACGCGCCGGCCACGCCGCCGATCAGCGCGAACGGCAGGCTGAGCAGCACGAGCAGCGTGAGCCGCGGCGTCTGGAAGTCGGCGTGGAGCACCAGCACGATGCCGATCAGCGCCAGCAGCGAGTAGCCCAGCAGCCGGTTGCGGCTCGCCTGCCGCGCGGCGTACTCCCCCAGCACCTCCGCATGGTAGCCGCGCTCGAACGGAAAAGCCCGCACGCGCTCGCCGATGTCCCGGGCGACGCTGCCGAGGTCGCGCCCCTTCACGTTGCACGAGACATCGATGCGCCGTGACGCGTTCTCGCGCTGCACCACGTTGGGCGACGGCGCCATGAACACGTCCGCAACGGCGCCGAGCGGCACCTGGCCGCCAGTCGGCGTGTCGATCCGCAGATCCCGGATCGCTGCCATGTCGGTGCGGAGGTGCTCCTTTCCCCACACGGCCACGCCGTAGATCGTCTGGCCGTCGTACACCTCGCCGACCCCGGTCCCCTTCACGAGCGTCGTTGCGGCGCGGCGCACCGCGCCCGGTGTCAGTCCGAACTGCTGCGCCGCCTCCGGGCGCAGCCGGACCTGAACCTCAGGCACGAGCACCTGCGGCTCGACCTGGAGGTCGGAGACGCCGCTGACGCCTCCGATCACTTGGCCGAGCGCCGCCGCGGTCGGCCGCAGCTGCGTCGAGTTCCGGCCCGTACACC
The DNA here is from genome assembly GCA_963698725.1 of uncultured Acidobacteriota bacterium. GTDB lineage: Bacteria > Acidobacteriota > Vicinamibacteria > Vicinamibacterales > Fen-181 > FEN-299. The sequence continues at coordinate 816,310 of CAVORY010000012.1, read as the reverse complement.
CGCACGACGATCGCGGCGCTGCCCCCTGTCAGCACCTCCTTGATCCGTTCCTTCAGGTACGTGAGCACGTCCCGGTAGAGCCCCGGGTAGCCGTCCACCACCTGCTGGATCTTCTCGAGCGTCGGCGCGTACGGCACGCGACGGATCGAGGCTGATCCACAGCTCCGTGAAATTCGGCCCGACCACCTCGTCCGCCACCTCGGCTCTCCCGATGTGCGCCCCGAAGTTCCGCACGCCGGGGATGGCCCTCAGCTCGCGGCTCGCGCGGACGGTGATCCGCTGCATCGCCTCGAGCGAGGTACCGGGCTTCTCGACCCAGTGCATCAGGAAGTCGTATTCCTTGAACTTCGGCATGAACTCCTCGCCGAGCAGCGTCGTCGCGAGCGCTGACGCGGCGAAGAGCGCTGCCAGGCAGGCCATCGCGGCTTTCGGCCGGTCGAGGATCGCCGGCAGCCACGATCGATAGGTCCGCTTGAGGCGCGCCAGCAGCAGCGTGTCGCGCGTCGGCAGTTCCCTCCCGGCCAGCAGCAGCAGGCAGAGGGCCGGCGTCACGACCAGCGCCACCGCCAGCGAGGCGGCCACCGCCAGGACGTAGCTCATCGCGAGCGGCCGGAAGAAGGCGCCGGCGAGGCCCTCGAGGAAGAAGACCGGGATGAAGACCAGCGCGACGATGAACGTGGCGTAGACGACGGCGCTCCGCACCTCGAGCGACGCGTCGAGCACCACCTGGAGGACCGGCTTCGGATCGGCCGCCTCACGGTTCAGCTTCAACCGCCGGACGATGTTCTCGACGTCGATAATCGCGTCGTCGACCACCTCGCCGAGCGCGATGGCGAGACCGGCGAGCACCATCGTGTTGATCGTACCGGCGCGGTAGTGCAGCACGAGGGCAGCCGCGAGCAGCGACAGGGGGATCGCGGTGATGCTGATGAGCGCGCTTCGCCATTCCATGAGGAAGAGCGCCAGCACCACAATGACCAGGGCGCAGCCGAGCAGCAGAGCCCGGTTGAGGTTCGCCAGCGACATCTCGATGAACGTCGCCGGCCGGAAGATCGTCGTGTCGAGTTCGACGTCCTTCAGTCCCGGCCGAAGCGTGTCGATGGTCGCCTCGACCAGCCGGGTCACCGAGAGGGTGTTCGCGTCCAGCTGCTTCTCGACGATCAGCAGCAGGCCGGGGCCGTCGTTGATGACCGCGTCGCCGATGGGGGGCGGAAACCCCTCGCGGACCTCCGCCACGTCGCCCAGCGTGAGCGGCGCGCCGCCGCGGATCGTCACCGGCACCTGCCGAAGATCCTCGGCGCTCCGCACCGCCGCCTGGTGCGTCACCGCCATGCGCTGGTTCGGCGTCTCCACGAATCCGCCCGCCGCCGGGCGCACGGCGTCGCCGCTCGCCCGCAGCACGTCGTCCAGCGTCACGCCGTGTCCGCGGAGCCTCTCGGGATCGACCATCACCTGGAGCTGGCGATCGCGCTGACCCCAGATAGCCACGTTCGCCACGCCCGGGATCGCCATCAACCGAGGGCGAACGGTCCACCGGATCAGCGTCGTCAACTCCACCTGGCTGAGGATCTTCGAGGTGACGCCGATCTTCAGCACGCGGCTCGTGGACGACAGCGGCGAGAGCATCACCGGCGGCCGCGCCACCGACGGCAGCTGCCCGGCCAGCGTCGTCAGGCGCTCCTGCACGAGCTGCCGCGCTTGCATGAGGTCTGCGCCGCCCTCGAAGATCGCGACCACCGACGACAGCCCGAGGACGCTCTTCGAGCGGAGTGTCTTGAGCCCGCGCACGCCGTTCAGCGCGTTCTCGATCGGGACCGAGACGAGGCTCTCGACCTCGGGCGTCGACAGGCCGGGCGCCTCGGTCTGGATTTCGACCAGCGGCGGGGAGAACTCTGGGAAGCACGTCGAGCGGCGTGTCGCGCGCCGCCCGGACGCCGAAGACGATGAGCAGCACGGCGAGCGCGGCGACGACGACGCGCAGACGCAGGGCGAGGGAGACAATCCAGCGCATGGTCTACTTCCCCGCACCGAATTCAGTGCCGAACAGTTCCGCGACGCCCGCCGTCACCACTCGCGCGCCGGCCGCCGGCCCGCGGCCGAGCACGACGTCGCGCCCGACCGTGCGAATCACGTCCACCCGGCGCCTGACGTACACGTGCGGCCCCGAGTTCACGTAGATCCAGGCGCCTCCCTGGTAGTCGTACACGACGGCCGAATCCGGCACGACGAGCGAGCGCCCGGCCGCGCCTGAAGGAAGCGAGACGCCGACCTTCTGGCCTGGCCGGAACGCGGACGCGCGATTGTCGAACTCGAAGTAGAGGTCGGCGGACGCCGCCTGCGGATCGGCGGCAGGAGGGCCCGCCACGCGCCGCGCGACGACTCCCACGCCGGCCGGCGTCGCGCGAAGGTCGTCGATCGTGACCTCAAGGATCTCTTCGAGCGCTGACAATTCGCCGGCGTAGACCGGCACCCTCACCCACATCGCCCTGAGGTCGGCCACCTCGATGAGCGCCGCGCCGGCCGGCACCACCTGCCCGCCCCCGACGTGCACCTGGCTCAGGATGCCGTCGAACGGCGCCGTCACCGGCATCGCCACGTCGCCGTCGAGCGGGCGATCGGCCAGCCGCGCCAGCCGCTCGTTCGCGGCGTCAGCCGCGGCCTTGGCCTGCGCGAACTCCTGCTCGGCGCGCTCGACGTCGCGCTGGCTGCCGGCGCGGTCGCTCAGCAGCCGGCGGGCGCGATCGAGCTGTTGCGTGGCGGCCTCGAGCCTCGCGGCCGCCGCCTTGGCGTCCGCCTCGTACGTCACCCGCAGATCGCGGGGCGGCGTCGCGAGCGGCGTCAGCCGGATCAGGGTCTGTCCCGCCTTCACCCGGGCACCGGCAGCCGGCCCTCCCTGGGCCGGCCACTCTACGCGGCCGGCCGTCGGCGCGGTGAGCGGCACGACGCGGCCCGGCGGTGCCACGACGTCCCCGGCCGTCCGCCGCCGGGATCCGACATCGCGGAGGTCGATGACTGTAGTCTCGATGCCGAGCCGCTTCTCGGCCTCCGGCGTCAGCGTCACCGTCGTGAGGTCCGCTTCCTTGACCGGATTCGCGACCTTCGCTGCCGGAGCCGAACCCTTCGGCACGCCGGAGTCCGCAACCGCTGAGAACGAGGGTGGAACAAAGCAGCGGACCGGCCGCCGCCAAACGGAACCGTGCGGTCATGGCAGCACTCCTCGAGTCACCCTGGTGCCCACGCTGCGGTCGAGTTCGGCAGCTGCTCGACGAGCGGCCGCCATGAGATCGATGTCGCGGAGCACGGCATCGGTCCACTGCCGCGTCGTGTCGAGAACGGCCAGAAACGAGATGTCGCCGGCCTGGAACGCGAGCCGGGCCTTCTCGACGGCCCGCGCAAGCGACGGCACGACTCGGCCGTGCCAGTCGGCCAGCGATTCCAGCGCCTGGACGAGCGTCGCCCGCGCCTCGCCGACCTCCAGCTCCACCAGCTGCCGGCGCGCCGCGTACCGGCGCGCTGCCTGCTCGACCTCCGCGTCCGCTCGCGCCACGCTCCCGGCGTTCGTGCGGAAGATCGGGATCTCCCCCGAAAGGCCCGGCCCGCTCAGCACGCCGGAGGCGCCGACCTCCTTTGAACTGAGAATCGCGCCCAGCGTGACGAGGCGCGACCGCTCCCACTTGGCCCGCGCCGCGGCAGCGACGACGCCGACCTCCAGCGCGCGGAGGTCCGGCCGCGTGCTCAGAGCGGTCTCGCGGAGCGCATCGGCGGGCGGCGGCGCGGCGGGCGCGGCGTCAGCGGACGCGGCGCGCAGATCGGGAGACGACGCCAGCCCCATCACGAACTGGAGCCGCTGCCGGGCAATCAGCCTGTCGTGGACCGCGCGCCGCGACTGCTCTTCGACCATCTCGGCGCGCGCGCGCACCAGGTCCGCATCGAGTTCGCTGATGTCGCCCGCCCGGAGCCTCGCCTCCGTCAGTTGCGCGATCTGTCGGCCGAGGTCAGCCACCTCACGCGCCACGCGCTCGCGCTCCTGCGCCTGCACCAGTGCCGCCTGCGCCTGCCGGGCGTCCCGGGCCGTGTCGAGGCCGTTCTGGACCAGCGACTCGGCCAGCTGGTCCCACTGCTTGCGCGCGGCATCCATCCGTTTCGGCCGCTGCCAGAAGATCTCGAGCGGGTAGGAGACGGCGAGTTCGAACGGCTTCAGCCCGATGGGAAACAGCATCTGCAGCGTCGGGTTGCGCCACGAGGCGGCCTCGATGAGATCCGCTCTCGCGACGCCAAGGCTGGCGAGATCGGCGGCCAGCTTCGCGTTGTTCCACAAGGCGACCGCCACGGCCTCCTCTTCGCTCACGCCGTCGGACAGGTTCGCGCCCGCCGGCAGCGTGCCGTCCGGGCGCTGCTCGAGCGGACGCACCGGATGGCCGGTCCGCTTCTCGATACCGTCGGGGACGACGGGAGGGAGGTTCGGCGCGCGCGCCGCGCATCCGGCGAGGCCCAATGCGAGTGCCACGAGAACTGGTAGCTTGCTCATCGCTGCTCCGGGCCGGCGGATCAGGCCCGCTGGATTCTACTGCGATTCGCGCCGGGGCGAGCGACGACGATGGATGGGGCGGGCGTGGGGGTGCGGGGGATGCGGGGGACGAGCCGGCCGACGCGGGAACCCGTGACCCGGCTGCAAGCCGCAAGCCGGTAGCCGCGATCACTCCGCGTGGTCGCTGCCTGAGAACACCACCGCGACCCGCTCGAAGGCGAGTCTCCGGTCGACCCCGACCGCCTTCATCAGCCCCGCCACGCCCGCCGAGCCGGTGTGATCGACGCTCAGTCCGGTGAGCTCGCGCGCGAACACGTTGGCGTCCACGAGCCGGTCCTCGTTGACGACGAACGGCCAGCCGCCCGTCTTCAGCATGCCTTCGACGACGGCCGCCCAGTCGTACGTCTCGTCGTCCAGGATGCCGTGCGCAATGCTGCGCGGCAGCTTCTCCCACGGGCGCATGAAGGCCGACCGATGTACCCGCGCGTGGCGAAGCTCCTCGTCCACGATCGCCTGGTGCTGCAGCATCAGCTCGGCCCGCTCCTGGTCGGACGCGGGGCTGAAGCCCTGCTCGATCACCTCGGGCACACGCTGGAGAATCCGGTCGGCGAGCGTGTCGTAGGCGCGTTTGAGCGGGTAGGCGCCCACGGTCTGCACCGTGTAGAACCGCGGCAGGCGGTTGATCGCGCCGGCGGCCAGCGCGTCTCCGAATCCCTGGATGATCGAGCTGGCCAGCGCGCCGCCTCCGACCTGAAGGAACATCGCGTCGATCCGCATCGTCTCCCACTGGCTCCGCAAAGGCCGGCGCGCCTCGGCGATCATCTCCCACGCCAGCGTCTTGCCGCCGTCGATGGTCAGGCCGTTGTCGCTGCCCTGGCAGCAGAACGGAACGGCGCCCTGCGCAACTGCCGATCGGAACGAAGCCTGGCAGGGATCACCGTGAACCCCAGGCGTGCGCGCGCAGACGTGAACCGTGGCCGCGAGCTGAGTGAGGCGTTCCCGGATGGCGTCGCTCGCCGATGACGGTACGAACACATCGAGGGGCCATCCCGTCGAGCGGGCGATGGTGGCGGCCGCCAGCGCGGCGTTTCCGCAGCTGGAGATTGCGAGCCCGGGACGGCCCGCCGCACCATCGGCGCCCCGCCGGCGCGCGTCCACCAGGAGGTAGAGCATGACGCCCATCAGGTGCCTGGCTTTGTGCGACCCCCCGACGTTCGGCGTCTCGTCCTTCACCCAGATTTCGCCGCAGCCCAGCTTGGCAGCCAGCGCGGGCCAGGACGCGAACGGCGTCGCGACGAATCCGGTCGCGCCGACGCGGGCGATCGCCCGATCGAGATCGCGCACCAGCTCGACGAACGACGCGTCGCTCAGTCCCGACTCGATCGCCAGCGCGTGGGCCGCCTGGAACTCCCGATAGCGGACGAACGGGTTCGCGTCCCCTTCCTCCGGGAACGCCGCGGATGGCGCATCGATCCGCCTGACGAGGTGATCGACGTCGTCGCCCTCCCGCGCTGAGGGGCACGTGAACGGCATCACGTCCGATTCGGCGGCCGGCAGCGTCCTGCCGCAGCCGGCACATGCGAACGTCAGCATACGAATCCTGCGCGGGCGTTGAATTCGTCAATCATGGCATCCCACGCCGGCAGAATCCGGTGGAGCCCCGTCCAGAACGAGGCCTGCCGGCGCGCGGTGAACTCGCTTACGCTCACACCCTGCTGCTCGACCCAGGTGTAGTAACCCAGGTTGAAGATACGCTTCCGGTCGACCGCTGACAACTCCAGCAGGTGGTCGACGCCGGCGCCCAGCATGTGCCGGCCGAACACCTCGCCGGCGGTGACCGCATCGAACCGTCCGGCGAAGTCGCGGACCATCGCCTTGCTGCGCTCGCTGCCGTACAACTCCGCGCCATCGGTGGCGACGGTCAGCACCAGATCGTCCGGCCCGAAATCGAAGTACTTCGCGGTCTTGACCGCCGCCAGCACGTTGCAGATGCTCGACAGGCCCAGCGCGTCGAGCGCCGCCACGAGCGCCGCGGGCACGCCACGGCGCCCGACCAGGTACTCGCGCCCCGCCGGTGCGCTGAACAGCACACCCAGGCTGTCGGTGGCCGCGTCAGACACGGCCACCGCAAGATCGGTGTTCATCACGTTGTGGATGAGCGGGACGTGCTTGTCGCCGATCCCCTGGATGTTGTGCTCGCCGAAGCCGTTGTAGAGCAGCGTCGGGCATTCGAGCGCCTCGACCGCCACGATGCGCGCGCCGAAGCGCTCCTTGAGATAGTCGCCCGCGCCGAGCGTCCCGGCAGACCCGGTGGCCGACACGAACGCGCGCACCTGTTTCTTCCCGGCCGGATCGAGCGCCTCGACGATGCGCTCGAGGGCGCGGCCGGTGCACGTGTAGTGCGCCAGGTAGTTCCCGAACTCGCAGAACTGGTTGAAGATGATGTTCTGCGGGTCGCGCTCCATAACGCCGCACGCGTCGTAGATCTCCTTGACGTTGCTTTCCGATCCCGGCGTGCGGATGATATCGACCGGGTCGGTCACCCAGTCCTCCAGCCAGCCGAACCGCTCCCGACTCATCCCTTCGGGCAGAATCGCCACACCGTGGCAGTTCATGATGCGCGAGATCGCCACGCCGCCGCGGCAGTAGTTCCCGGTGGACGGCCACACCGCCTTGTGCCGGGTCGGGTCGAACTGCCCCGTGATAACCCGCGGCGCGAGGCACCCGTAGGCCGCCAGCACCTTGTGCGCGTGGATCATCGGGAAGCGGTTCCCGAGCGCGACCACGATCGGCGCGGCCACGCCGGTGACGGACGAGGGGAGCACGAGATGATCGGGTGTCGGAACCCGGTGGCGGCGGTCGCTGCCGTTATACCAGTGCACGCGGAAGAGATTGAGCGGGTGAGGCGCGTCGGGATCGACGGACGCCAGCGCTTCGAACACGGCGTCGGGGATCCTCGTCGGATCGGCCAGTTGCGTGAACGTGGGCAGCCGAATCCCGGCCTCCCGGAACCGCGCCACGGAGTTGTCGTAGATCCCCTGGTCGACGACGTGCGTTTCGATGCCGAGTCTCTTCATGGGTGCTGCCTGATCCTCTCTACCATCTCGCCCAGAGGCGCGAAGCCTGCCCCCGCGCGACTTCTTCGATCGCCGCCATGTCGCCGGCCGATTGGGGCGCACCCGCCTCTGCGGCCAGGCGCTCCCGGGAGACGCCGAGTTGCGCCGCAACCAACTCCCAGCCGGCGTCGAGGCGGCCGGCAATCGCGGCGGGCGGCTCGCCCGCCGCGGCCGATGTTTCGGCGAGCGCCGCCGCCTCGTCCGGCATGTTCGACTGAAAGCCGTCGGTTCCCAGCGCCACGCGCGCCGCCCCGGCCAGCCCGGACGGGTACCCGACTCGGTTCTTCCGGTTCGATCGCGGGTTCTGCACGAACCAGCACCCCGCGTCCGAGGCGCGCGCGACCTCGTCGGTCGACAGATGCACGCCGTGCGCGAGGATCGACCCCGCAGGCAGCGAGCGCAGCGCCATCAGCCGCTGGACGGGGCCGGCGTAGCCTCTCGCGCGCGCGTCGCGCACGTCCGCACCGTCCTCGGCCATGTGGATCTGGAGCACGGTGCCCAACTCCTCGCACAGCCGCCCGGCGTCGCGAATCGTCTCGTCCGACACCGTGAACGACGCGTGCAGGCCGACCACCCCCCCGATTCGCGGCCGGCGGTTCTCGCGGATGAAGCGCCGGCACTCCTCGAGGCCTCGCGTCGCCTCGCGCCGTCCCCCGTTGCGCTCGGTCGCGCCGTAACACAGGACGGCGGCCACGCCGAATTCGGCACAGGCGTCCGCGAGGATGTCGAGCGACCCTTCGATGAGATTCGGCGACTCGTGGTGATCGACCAGCGCCACCGTGCCCGCCAGCCGCGCCTGCGCCACGTACCACCGGGCGCCCGCCCGGAGCGACGCCTCGTCGAGCGCCCGGTCGAGCCGCCACCAGACGCGCCGGAGATTCTCGACGAAGGTCTCCGGCGGCGGGACCGGCGGCGGCATCCCGAACGGCGCGAGGCCGCTGTAGAGATGGGTGTGGGCGTTCACGAACATGTTCAGAAGCTGCCAGCTGTCAGCTGGCGGCTGTCAGCGGATCTCGCATCACGGATGTTCCCCCGCCGGCTGACCGCTACCCGCTGCCAGCTGCCCGCTGCCAGCTGCTAGCTGCCGGCTGCCAGCTGCCCGCTACCAGCTTCCCGCCGTCCTACGCTCATCGCCCTCGCCGCCGCCGAGTCGCGCATCGGCAGCGTGTAGCGGCGGATGCCGTCGAACGCCTCGAGCGCCCCGGCCACCGCCGCGGCCGTGGGAACGAGGCCGATCTCCCCGACGCCCTTCGCGCCGAACGGCCCCTCGGGCTCATGGTCCTCGACCAGGATCACCTCGACCTCCGGCATGTCGCGCGCGCGCAGAGCGCCGAGCTCCCGCAGCCTGAACGTCGCCGGCATCCCGTTCACGCAGGGCAGATCCTCGGTCAGTGCGTAGCCGAGGCCCATATGGATCGCCCCCTCGATCTGCCCTTCGCAGAGCGCCGGGTTGACCGCGCGCCCGACGTCATGTGCGGCGACCATCCGCTCGATGCGGCCCTCGCGGTCCAGGATGCACAGTTGCGTGGCGTAGCCGAAGGCCGTGTGCGTCTTGATCTTCGCCACACCCACGCCCAACCCGGTCGTGTCGTCGATGAGCACGTCGCCGGCGTAGACGCGGCCCACCAGGTTCGACAGGCCGAGGCCGTCGGCCAGATCGGCACGGAGCTTCTCGGCCGCGCTCACGACGGCGCGGCCGCCGAGCATCGTCGCCCGCGAGCCGGTCGTCTGGCCGCACGCCAGCTGGTAGGTGGTGTCCACCTTCGGGCGGAAGCAGCCGGCGGGCAGGCCGGTCACCTCGGCGGCGAACTGCACGAGCACCGTGAGCAGCCCCTGGCCCATCTCGGTGTAGCCGTTGTAGATCGAGACGGTCAGGTCCGGCTCGACCACCAGCCGCGCCTTTCCCCACTCCTTCGCGCCGTTGCCGATGCCGCTGTTCTTCAGGCCGCAGGCGATGCCGACGGCCCGGCCCTCGACACGCGCCCGTTCGTAGTGCGGCTTGACGGCCGCCAGCGTCTTCCTGATGCCGACCGACTTCTCGAGCACCTGGCCGGTCGAGAACACGTCGCCAACGTCGAGAACGTTGCGCCAGCGGATCTCCCAGGGATCGAGCCCCGTCTTCTTCGCCAGGAGGTCCATACACCCTTCGATCGCGAAGTGGGCCTGGTTGGCGCCGAACCCGCGCATCGCGCCGCATGGCGGGTTGTTCGTGTAGGCGGCGACCGCCTCGATGTCGACGTTCGGCACGCGGTAGGGCCCGCACCCGTGGCCGGCCGCGCGTTCGAGAACCTTCGCACCGACTGACGCGTACGCGCCCGAGTCGCCGAGCATTCGCGCCTTCACGGCCGTCAGGTGGCCGTCGGCGTCGCACCCCGCCTGGTACTCCATGCGAATCGGGTGGCGCTTGGGGTGCAGGCGGATCGACTCCTCGCGGCTGAGCGTGAGCTTGACCGGCCGGCCGGTCATGCGCGCGAGCAGCGCGGTCTGGGCCTGGACCGACAGGTCCTCCTTCCCGCCGAACGCACCGCCGTTGGGCACCAGGGTGACGAAGACCTGCTCCTCCGGCAGCGCGAGGAACGCCGCGACCTGCCGGCGATCGTCGAAGATCCCCTGCCCCTGCGTGAAGAGGTGGAGCCCGCCGTCCTGGCAGGGCTCGGCCAACGCGCTCTCGGGCTCGAGATACAGGTGCTCGATCCGCTGCGTCTGCCACGTCCCGCGCACCACGTGGGCGCTCGCCGCCAGCGCGCCGTCAGCATCGCCGCGCCGGATCGCGGAGTGCGAGAGGACGTTGACGTGCTTCGGGTTGACGCGCGGCGCGCCCGGCGCAATCGACGCCTGCGGGTCGAGCACGGCGGGCCGCACCTCGTAGTCCACCTCGACGAGCGCGGCCGCCGCTCTGGCCGTGTGCCGGTCGACGGCGGCCACGGCCGCCAGGACGTCGCCGACGCAGCGCGCTTCCTCGCCCTCCGCGACGAACCCGGGCCAGTCGTGTTCGATCAGGCCGTACCAGCGCTCGCCCGGCACGTCGGCCGCTGTCACGACGGCGACGACGCCAGGATGCGCTCTCGCCTTCGACGTGTCGATGCGGCGGACGAGCGCGCGGGCGTGCGGCGACAGGACAAGGGCACCGTGCAGCAGGCCGGGCCGGTCGAGATCGTCCACATACGGCCGCTCGCCGAGCGCCGTGCGCACGGCGTCGTAGCGGGCCAGCCGCGCGCCGACGCCGCCGTCCTCCTCCGGCTCGGGAATCGCCTCGCCCCGGCGCCCGCGGGCCATCCACTCGATCGCATCGACGATCTTCTTGTACCCGTACAGCGGCAGAGGTGGACGTCGATGGCGCGCGCAATCTCGTCACGGGTCGGGCTGGGGTTCCGGTCGAGCAGGTACTTCGACCGCAGCGCGATGCCCGGGATGCAGAAGCCGCACTGCACGCCGGCGGCGGCCGCGAACGCGCGTGAGAACAGGTGCCGGTCCGCCTCGGACAGGCCTTCGAGCGTGAGGACGGAGCGCCCGGCCGCCGATGCAGCCGTCATCGCACAGGTGACCTTCGCGTGCCCGTCGATGAGCGCCAGACAGCAGCCGCACTGCCCCTGCGGCGAGCAGCCGTCTTTGAGCGACCGGATGCCGCACCGCTCCCGCAGCGTCTCGAGCAGCGACTCGTCAGCCCGCGGCTCGACCCGCACCGACTTGCCGTTCAGCGTGAATTCGACGGTCATAACGCCGTGTTCAGTTCGCACGATCGCAAGATCGCACGATCGCAAGTTGCGCCTCGCTCAGTATAATCCTCTCGTCCATGCGTACCCTCCTGCGCCACGGAACCGTCGTCAACGCCAACGGACAGCAGCGCGCCGACGTCCTGGTGGATGGCGAGCGCGTTGCCGCGGTCGGCGCCGGCCTCTCCGAGTCCGTCGACTGCGTGATCGACGCGACGGGCCGCCTGCTGCTGCCGGGCGGCGTCGATGTTCACACGCACCTCGATATGCCGTTCGGCGACATCCGCACCGCTGACGACTTCGCCACCGGCACGATGGCCGCCGCGTGCGGCGGGACGACGACCGTCGTCGACTACGCGACGCAGGCCAAGGGCGGATCTCTCCGCGAGGCGCTCGACGAGTGGATGACGCGCGCCGCCGGGCAGGCCGTCGTCGACTTCGGGTTCCACGTCTGCATTGCGGACCTCCGCCCCGACGTCGAAGCCGAAATGGCGTCGCTCGTGGCCGAGGGGGTGACCTCGTTCAAGCTCTTCATGGCCTACCCCGGCCGCCTGATGCTGAACGACGACGGGATCCTCCGCGTGCTGCGACGGGCCGCGCAGGTCGGCGGCCTCGTCTGCATTCACGCCGAGGACGGCCCGGCCATCGACGCGCTGGTCCGCGAGGCCCTCGCGGCCGGGCACACGGCGCCCGCTTACCATGCCCGCACACGGCCGCCGGCGTCCGAGGCCGAGGCGGTCGGGCGCGCCATCGCGCTGGCCGAGACGGCCGAAGCGGCGCTCTACGTCGTCCACCTGTCGAGCGCCACGGCGCTGGAGCAGATCGCGGCCGCCCGCGAGCGAGGCCTCGACATCGAGGCCGAGACCTGCCCGCAGTACCCTGGTACTGACGGAGGCGGCGTACGATGCCGAGCCCGCGGAGGCCGCGAACTTCGTCATGAGCCCGCCGCTTCGCACGCCCGCAGACCAGCAGGCGCTGTGGGCCGGCCTCGAACGCGGCGACATCCAGGTCGTGGCGACCGACCATTGCCCGTTCACAAGGGCGGACAAGGCGCGCGGCCTCGACGACTTCTCCCGGATCCCGAACGGGGCGCCCGGCATCGAGCACCGGATGGCGCTGCTCTACGACGCGGGCGTCGCGGGCGGCCGGCTCTCAGTGGAGCGGTTCGTGGACGTCGCCGCCGCCTCTCCCGCCCGGCTCTTCGGCCTCGCGCCGCGGAAAGGTGCGATCGCGGCGGGTGCCGACGCCGACATTGTCGTCTTCGACCCCGCCGGGACCACGACGATCTCCGCAGCGACGCACCACATGCGGGTGGACTACAATCCGTACGAAGGACGAACGCTCCGCGGCGCCATCGACCTCGTACTCGCGCGCGGCGAGGTGGTCGTCTCGGGCAACCGGTTCGTCGGAGCGCCCGGCCGCGGCCGGTTCCTGAAGCGCGACCCGCTTGGACCGCGGACGGCCTGAGCCTTGAGCCCTGAGCCTTGAGCCTGCCTATGCCCACCGTTGGCCGCAACGTCCCGCGCCGCGACGGAATGGAGAAGGTCACCGGCGCGGCGAGATACGTCGACGACCTCGTCTTCCCGGGAATGCTGCTGGGGCGGACCGTCCGCTCGACAATCCCCTGCGGGCGCATCCGCGCCGTGAACCGCCTGTTCAACCAGGCGGGGTTCACCGTCGTCGATCACCGCGACATCCCGGGGCGGAACATCGTCGCGCTCATTGTGGACGATCAGCCGTGCCTGGCCGAACGGGTGGTCCGGCACATCGCGGAGCCGGTCCTGCTGCTCGCGCACGCGGACCGGGGGCGTCTGATCGCGGCCGACGTGGACATCGAGTACGAGCCGTCAGAGCCGGTCTTCGATCCGCTGCACTCCCCGAAGGTCTTCAAGTCGGTCGCCATCGACAAGGGCGACGTCGAGGCCGGCTTCCGGGTCGCTGACGAAATTGTCGAGGGCGAGTACCGGGTCGGTCACCAGGAGCACGTTTACATCGAGACCAACGGCGTCGTGGCCGTCCCCGAGAACGGCGGCATCACGGTCCACGGGTCGCTGCAGTGCCCCTACTACGTGCAGAAGGCCCTGTGTGTGGTGCTCGGCCTCCCGCCGGAGAAGGTCCGCGTGGTGCAGGCCGAAACGGGAGGCGGCTTCGGAGGCAAGGAGGAGTACCCGTCGATCCTCGCCGCGCACGCGAGCCTGCTGGCGCTGAAGTCCGGACGGCCGGTGAAGATGATCTACGACCGCGCCGAGGACATGGAGGCGACCACCAAACGGCACCCGGCGGTCGTCAGGACGCGGACCGGCGTCACGCGCGCCGGCCGGCTGACGGCCATCGACGTGGACGTGCTGCTCGATGGCGGCGCCTACACGACGCTCAGTCCGGTGGTGCTGAGCCGCGGCGTCATCCACGCGAGCGGGCCCTATCGCTGCGAAAACGTCAGGGTGCGCGGCCGCGTCGTCATGACCAACACCCCGCCAAACGGCGCGTTCCGAGGCTTCGGCGCCCCGCAGACGCAATTCGCTGCCGAGGTTCATATGGAGCGGGTGGCGGAACGGCTCGGCATGGATCCGGTGAGGCTCCGCGAAATCAACGCGTTCCGGGCCGGTGACACGACGGCCACGGGCCAGGTGTTGGGCCGCGACACCAGTGCGCTCAAGGTGCTGCGCGAGGCGGTGAAGCGAACCGACTTCAGGCGGCGCCGCCGCCAGCTCCGCGGCACGAATCGCGGCCTCGGCCTCGCGCTCTTCTTCCACGGCGCCGGATTCACCGGCTCGGGCGAGGTCAGGCTGGCGTCGAAGGCCGCGCTCGAACTCACCGAACGAGGCGCCCGCATCCTGGTGTCGAGCACCGACATCGGCCAGGGAGCGCGCACCGTCCTCGCCCAGATCGTCGCCGACACGCTCGGCCTCCCGTTCGACGCCATCGAAGTCGCGCGCGCCGACACGGCGCACGTGCCAGACAGCGGCCCCACTGTGGCATCGCGCACGACGATGGTCGTAGGCGGCCTCCTCCGGCGATGCGCGGTCGAGATGAAACGGACGATTGGCCGGCTGACGCCACGCCAGTACCTCCGTCGGCACGGCGCGCTGGTCGTGACCAGGCAGTACGAGGCGCCGACGGCGGCGACGTTCGACGAGACGACGTATCGCGGCGATGCCTACGGAACCTACGCGTGGGGGTGCGACGTCGCCGAGGTCGAATTCGACCCGGTCACCTACGAGATCCGGCCCGTGCGCGTGACGGCCGTGCAGGACATCGGCAAGGCGCTCAACCCCCGGCTCGCGGCCGGGCAGATCGAAGGCGGCACGCTCCAGGGAATCGGCTACGCGCTGCTCGAAGAGGTGGTGGTGCGCGACGGTCGCATGGCCAACGCGCAGCTCACCAACTACATCGTGCCGACGACGATGGATACGCCGAAAATCGACGTCGTCATCGTGGAGAACGGGTATCGGCACGGGCCGTTCGGGGCGAAGGGCGTCGGCGAGCTGCCGTTCGACGGCGCGCCGCCCGCGGTGGCGAATGCCGTCCGGCACCTGGGCCTGGATGTTCGGTCGCTGCCGATGACGCCGGAACGGATCATGACGGTTAGCGGGCAGCGGTCACAGACAGCTGGTGGCTCATAGCTGGTAGCTGTCAGCGGAACATGCGCGAACGGCGATCCGCTGCCAGCTGACAGCTGTCAGCTGCCGTGCGCTCAGATCGGAGACCACCTTGCGATTCGTGCTGAACGGGCGGAAAGTCGACGTGAAAACGCACGGCATGAAGCGCCTGCTCGACGTGCTGCGCGAGGAGTGCGGTTTGACTGGCACCAAGGAAGGGTGCGGCGAGGGCGAGTGCGGCGCGTGCACGGTCCTGCTCGACGGCCGGGCCGTCAACGCCTGCCTCGTGCCGTTCGGACAGGTCCGCGGACGCTCGGTGACGACCATCGAGGGGCTCCGTGGACGCCATCCGCTGCAGCGGGCCTTCGTCACCGAGGGTGGCACGCAGTGCGGCGTCTGCACGCCCGGGATGATCATGGCCGCCGCCGCGCTCCCCAAGGCCGCGACGCTCAAGGACGTTCGCGTCGGCCTTGCAGGCAACATCTGCCGGTGCACTGGGTACGAGGGGGTCTATCGCGCGGTGAGGAAGGCTTCCGCCTCCGCCCGCTCGGAATCCGCGCGGGCTACGGCGAGACCACGCCGTAGCGCGGAGCGCGAAGGCGGGCAGGGCTCAGGGCTCAAGGCTTCCGCCGTCGCCCGCGGTCACTCCGAGCGGGCTATGGCGGACCCGCCGAAGCCCGCAGGGCGAAGGCGGGCAAGGCTCGACGCCCAAGCACGGTCGAGAAAGGCGGGCAAATGAGAACCGCCATTTCGACGCTCGAGCTTATCGAACCGCGGTCGCTGAAGCACGCCCTGGAGGTGCTCCGCGGTTCGCGGCCCGTCGTCCCGCTCGCCGGCTGCACTGATGTCTACGTGCTCCTCAACGCCGGGACGCCGCCCGGCTCCCGCTACCTCAACCTGTGGAATCTCGACGCGCTCCGAGGCATCGGGACGCACGACGGCGTTGTCTCGATCGGCGCGCTGACGACATTCAGCGAGATCCAGCGGTCGCCCGTCGTCCGCAAGCGGGTGCCAATCCTCGCGGCCGCGGCTCGCGAGATCGGCGCCGTCCAGATCCAGAACCGCGGCACCCTCGGCGGAAACGTCGCCAACGGCTCGCCCGCCGGCGACAGCCTGCCGGTGCTGGCCGCCGCCGACGCCGTGGTGGTGCTCCGGAGCGCGGATGGCGTCCGCCGAGTCCCGTTCAACGGCTTCTACACCGGCTACCGCAAGACGGTGATGCGGCCCGACGAGCTCGTGGCAGCCATCGAGATCCCGCCGATCATCGGCCGGCAGTGGTTCCGCAAGGTCGGCACGCGGGCGGCGCAGGCGATCTCCAAGGTCGTCATCGCGGCGGTGCGCGCGCCCCGCCCGCGCGTCGCGTTCGGCAGCATCGGGCCGACCGTCGTGCGCGCGCCTCGGACGGAAGCGGTCCTCGCCGGCGGTGGCTCGATCGACGAGGCGGTGGCCACGCTCGGCGCCGAGATCACGCCGATCGACGACATCCGATCGACGGCCGAGTACCGCCGCCGCGTGGCGTGCAACCTGCTTCGCCAGTTCTGGACGGAGACGTCATGAGTCCCCAGAAGAAGGTGTGGCGCGGGGCTTCAGCCCCGCGAGAAGGCGCCGCCACCTACCGCGCCCACATCCTCACACCCGTGGGCGGCAATGGCTGGGCCGACTGGAACGACGGCCGCCTGGACGTGCTGGACGGAAAGATTGTCCACGCCGGCTTGTGGAGGAAGCGCGCTTCGGAATCGGCTCCGCCGACGCACTACACCGACCTTCGGCCGAATATCGTGTTCCCGGGCCTCGTCGACACCCATGCCCACGTGCCGCAGCTCCCGATCTGCGGCGTGCACCCCGAGGACCTGCTCGAGTGGCTTCGCAAGTGGACGTTCCCGCTCGAGAAGCGCTTCAGGGGCGAACGGGCGCTGGCGCTCTCGCGCGACTTCATGCGCGAGATGCTGGCGCAGGGCACGACGACCGCTGGGCTCTACACATCGGCGTGGCCGGACTCGGTCGAGGCCTGCTTCAAGGCAGCCGAGGAAGTGGGCGTTCATGCGTGGATCGGCCCGCCGCTGATGGACGACGGGGCCTACCGCCGCGTGACGACGAGAAGGGTGCTGGACGAGGCGCGCGCGCTCGCGAAGCTCGATCGCCCGAAGCTCCGCTTCGCGGTGACGCCGCGATTCGCACTCTCGTGCACACGAGAACTGCTCGAAGGGTGCGGCGACCTCGCCCGCGAGAGGGACCTCCCCATCCAGACGCATCTTGCCGAGCAGCAGGACGAGTGCCAGGCGGTGCGCGAGCGGTTCGGCCAGGAGTATCTCGAGGTCTACGAGGATGCGGGCCTGGTGACGCCGCGCAGCATCTTCGCGCACGCCATCTGGCTCACCGCGCGGGAGTGGCAGCGCCTGGCGCCATGCGCCGTCGCCCACTGTCCCACGTCGAACGTCTTCCTGGGCAGCGGCGTGATGAACTGGCAGCGCGCCCAGGCGGCGCGCGTCGGCCTCGGTTCAGACGTCGGCGCCGGGCCCGACCTCTCGATCTTCCGCGTCGCCCGCATGTCGTGGACCGTGCATCTGCTCGAGGGGCGGGCGCCGAGTCCGGCGGAACTGCTGCGCTGCGCCACGGTCGGCGGCGCGAAGGCGCTCGGGTTCGACGATGTGGGCAGCCTGGAGAAGGGGAAGGCGGCCGATTTCATCGTGCTCGACTGGCGGCAGATCGTGCCGGCGGGCGCGCCGACGACGGAATCGACCGACGACCTGCTGTCGCGCATCCTGCACCGCGCGACCCGATCGTCGGTCAGGCAGGTCTACGTCTCCGGCGTGCTCCGCCACCAGCGCGCGTAGTTCGGAAGAGGTGACACTTCCCGATTCCCCCGGAAAAGGCGACACTTCCCAATTCGCTGAAGGGCCTCCCCCCCGAGCGGCCTCGGCAAATGGGGAGTGTCACCTTATCTGCGGGGCGGTGCTACTTGGCCGCCTGGAGCTGCGCCAGCCGGGTCTTGAGCTCCTGCTGCTTCTTCTTCAGCATGTCGAGCTCCTGCTGGATCTTCTCCTGCGTCGCCGGGTCGGTGACCTCCTGGCTCTTCGCCTTGAGAAGCTCGCGCTTCTTGGAGATCTCCATGATCAGCTTCTCGACCGCCACGGGGTCGTTGAGGTCGACCGTCATCACGGCCTGCTTGTAGTACCTGCTTCACCTTCAACATCTTCTCTTCGATTGCTTTCTTCACTTCCGGGTCGCTGGCGGCGTCGTAATCGGCCTTGAGCTTCTCGATCTTCGCCTTGTACTCCGCCTCCAGCTTCTTCTTCTCCTCGACAGTCGCGGGGTCCGCCACCTGGACCTTCTTGTGCTCGGTCGGCGAGGCTGTCGCGGTGCCCGGCGTCTTCGCGCCCTGGGCCATCGTGACCTGCGGTTCGGCGTACGCCACGACCAGCAGGGCGAGAGCGGGCAGGGCCAGTAGGTACTTGAAGGCCGTCCAACGGCCGGATCGTTTCGTCATCATGGCGAGTCTCCTCTTGATTTGCGATTGATGGAGGTGGTGCGCGAATTCGAGCGACCTGGCGCCGAGGTGCTGCTCGAAGAGAACCTGTTTATACGTGCACGGGTCGAAGCCTTGCGCAAGGACTTCCCGGTCGGCGAGGTATTCGTGAAGCTCCTGAAGGGAGCGCTTGTAGAGCCAGATGAACGGATTGAACCACTGCACGACCGCTGCCGCGTGGACGAGCAGGATGTCGAGCGAGTGCCCCTGACGGATGTGCGTCCGCTCGTGGGCCACCACCTGGTCGAGGACCTGCTCGTCGCCCTCTGCGGGTCGATGGACGAAGGCGGTGCGGAGGAAGGAGAACGGAGGGCAGTCTTCTTCGACGTACACCACCCGGACGCCGTCGCGGTGGGCGACGGGATGCCGCCGCGCAATGAGCAACAGGTGCGCCAGGTGCCACGCGAGCCTCAGGAAGACGAGGGCCGCGCCGGCGGCGTAGAGCCAGAGGAGCGCCTGCTGCCAGTCCCATCCGGCGGCGGTCGCCAGCGCGGCGTCGAGGTCCTCCGCGGCGCCGGCCGGGATGACCACCCGGCGGAACGGCGAGGTCACCGGGAAGAGCGGCAGCAGGTAGGCCGCCGCGAGCGACCCGAGCAGGTAGAGCCGGCCGGCCTGGAAATGGGTGTCGTTCTTCACGGCGAGTCGATACACGCCGTAGAACACCGCCAGCGCGGCGCCGCTCTCTGCCAGATACCACAGCAGGCCGGTCATGCCTTCCGTCCTTTCTTCTTCTCGATCTCCTCGCCGAGCGACGTTCGAATCTCCTCGAGGTCGGCGAGCGTCAGGTGACGGTCTCCGGCGAAGAACGACACGAGTTCCTGGTAGGAATTCCCAAAGTAGCGGTGGACCAGGCTCTTGAGGTAGTCCCTCCGGTACTCGTTCATCGTCACCACCGGGAAGTACTCGTGCGTCTTGCCGTACGCCTTATATGAGACGAATCCCTTGCGCTCCAGGATGCGCACGATGGTGGAGACGGTGTTGTAGGCCGGTTTGGGTTCCGGGAGTTCGTCGAGCACGTCCTTCACCAGCCCCCGGCCGAGTCTCCAGAGGACCTGCATGATCTGCTCTTCCGCCTTGGTCAGTTCCTTCATACTCAGACGGTCTCACTAAGCGTTTAGTTTGTCAACTAAAAATTTAGTTTGAAGGATCGAGGAGGATCCCTGGATGGCAGATCCTGCGCAATCGCTCGAGCCGAACCGGGACGGCCCGAACTGGTCCGACCCGATTCTCGCCCATTCCAGGCGATCCCAAGGGAACCGCGCGCCTGGCCGCCGGATTGCAGAAGAAGGCCGCCGACAGCCGCCGCCACTCGGGCCTTCCGCAAAAAGGGGGAAGACGATGTTGACACTGGTCCATTCCGAGGTATACGATAGTCATCGTATGAACAAGCAGGCCATCTCCGTCACGCTCTCACCCGACAACCTGGTCTGGTTGAAGGGCCGGGCGCGTGCCGAAGGTGTCGGCAGTCTCAGCGAGTACCTCGACCGGCTGCTGACGAGAACGCGCGGCGGGGGGAGCGCTCCGCGGCCGGTGACATCGATGAAGGGCGCGCTCACCGCAGTGACCGACGAACCGCTCGATCTGGCCCCGGCCATCTCTGCGAAGGTCTGGGATGCCTGGCGGGCAAACTGGGACGACCTGCTCGGCGACATCGACGTCGCCGCACTCCGGGTCCGCCGTGGCTAGGCTGCCTGACGCCGCCGTCTGCGATACCCACGCGCTGGTCTACTACGCGTTCGGAGGCCAGCGCCTGGGCAAGCGGGCGGCGGCGCTCTTCGATGCCTGCGAGGCGCGGGAAGCCATCCTCTACGTCCCCGCAATCGTCATCGTCGAGTTCGGCTTCGTGCTCGCACGTCGATTGGCGCATGCGTCGATGCCGCTTCGCGACTTCTTCGAAGGCCTGTTCGCCAACCCGGCGTTCCAGCCGTTCGACCTGACGCCCGAACAGGTCTATCTCGCCAGCGAGAACCGGCCGAACAACGACCCGTTCGACGGCTTGATTTGCGCGGCGGCCCGCCGGCTGGACGTCCCGCTCATCACACGCGACGCCGCCATCGCCGAGTGGGGAAAGGTCCGCACCGTTTGGTAGGACGTCGGCCCTACACCGCCGGCCGCGCGAGGCGGACGACTGTCTCGACGAGGGACCGCAGCTGTCCGGGCACGCCCGGCGCGTCCGGCCGGTTCGCCGCCTCGAGCACGGCGAGCGCCAGGCCCGGCTTCGAACGCGCGTGAATCGCCCGGTGGATCACGGCCGTCGGCCGCTCGCGGGACCGCCGCCCGCGAGGCGTCGGCGGCGGCGCGCCGGCCAGGGTGCGGTAGATGTCGGCGTACCCGTGGCGGAACAGGCAGTGCTCGATGTCCGGTTCCTCGAGCATCGTGACCCGGTCCTCGATCGGCCGCCCCTTCAGGTAGGCCCTCGCCGACATGACGTAGTTGTGCCCCGCCGCGTCCCCGTCGGCCAGCAGGTGCCACTCGATGCCGAGGTCGTTGGCCAGCCGCAGGAGCGCGCGAAGCCCGCTCTGCGCGAATTCCACGCAGCGAATCCCCTCCGACGGGAAGTCGAAACCGCGGATCTGCGCCAACTCCGGCAGCAGCCACGCCTCGGTCTCGCCTTCGACGAAGAGCCAGCACCGCGCGAACAGCGCGCTCGCCCTGTTGATCCGGACGTGATAGGCAATCCGGCGCAGGTCGTCCACCGAGTACCGGTCGGCATCGACGCGGTACACCCGCGTCCCGAAGCGGTCGGTGACGATGCGGCGAATCGAACGCAGCGGGACCGCCGCCAGCAGCTCGCCCGAGTTCGTCGTCAGGATCTTCTGAGCGGGGAGCTTCGAGATGAGTTCCCACATCGCTGACAGGGTCATCGGGTGCAGATGCGCCTCGACGTCCTCGAGCACCAGCAGCGGCTGCGCCTCCTCGGGAAGCGAATGGCGCTCTCTCGCCTCGAGGATGGCGCCGATCAACCCGAGGAACGCCAGGCCGCGCGTGCCCCTGCCCTGCTTGATGCTCGAGAGCAGCGGCTCGGCCCGCCGTCCGCTCGACGATGGCGTCTCGGCCAGGTCGCTGACTGAGGGAGCAGTCGGCCGGACAGGCGCGCGGCGGAGCGGGCCGCGGGCGGCGAGGTACGTCTCCGCCGCTTCGAGGCCGCGGCGCAGTTCGTCCTCCTGGATGTCGGACGCGCCGGTCAGGCGCTCGTAGATCAGGTCAATCTGCTCTTCGAGCCGCCGCGCGACCGGATCGGTGGTCAGGCGGACTCCCCCGTCACCCTCCGCCGCTGCCGGGCCCGCGCCGGCGGCCTCGGCCGCCGCTATGCCTCGCGGGTCCGACTCCACGTACCGGTTGGCGCGCAGCCTGAGCATCGGCGTGAGCCGCCGCCACGCGGCGAGCAGTCCCGGCTGCGGGCCCGACGACACGCCGTCCGCGCCCGTGAACGTCCACCGCGTTTCGACCTCGTTGCGATCGGGATGACGAGTGCCGGTGACGTCGAGCCGGATCGTCGCCCTGCCTGGCGCGCCCGCGCTGAGGAATGGCCGAAACGGCGCGCGCACCTGCTCGACCCATTCCGCGTCGGTCCCCTCCAAAGTCAGCGCGATGCCAAGCGTCTCGGACGGCGGCGCCTGCCCCTCCTGTCGGAAGTCGCGGACTTCGAGCGTGACCGTGTCGTCGCGCCCGCTGCAGCAGATGGCCACCGCGTCGAGCAGCGTCGTCTTGCCCGCGCTGTTCTCCCCGATGAGCGCTGTCGTCTCGTCGAGGTCCACCACCGCGGACCGCAGCCCCCTGAAGTTCTGGATTTCGATTCGTCGCAGCATCATGGGAGGATTCCACCGGCGACCCGGATGGTACAATACTTCTCATTCACCCGCTTCAACCGCAAAGGAGCCGAACGCCCATGCCCGTGAATCGCCGGCAGTTCATCGTCTCGTCGTCTGCAATCGCGGCCGCCTCGGCACTGGACGTGCGCGCCATCATGGCGTGGCCGCAGCAGCCCGCCCAGGCCCCGCCGCAGACGTCATTTGCCGCCATCCGCGAGACCGTCGGCTACTTCACCGGACAAGGCGGGACCATCGGTTACCACCTCGACAAGGAAGCCATCGTCGTCGTCGACTCGCAGTTCGCGGCCACAGCGAAGATCTGCCTGGACGGCCTGAATGAGCGCTCTGGTTCCCGCCGGATCGACTACCTGATCAACACCCACCACCACGGCGACCACACGGCCGGAAACGCCGTGTTCAGACCGGTGGCGAAGAAGATCCTCGCGCAGGTGAACTGCCCGAGGCTGCAGATCGAGGCGGCCGCGAAGGCCGCCCAGTCGGCCAAGCCGGGCGCGCCGCCGCCGGCGGAGCAGGTGGTGGCAAACGCCACGTTTGAGAACACCTGGCGCGAGAAGGTGGGCGGGGAAACGATGGCGCTCAAGCACTACGGACCGGCGCACACGAGCGGCGACGCCGTGGTCACGTTCGAGAAGGCGAACGTGGTGCACATGGGCGACCTGGTGTTCAATCGGAGGCATCCGTTCATCGACAAGCCCGCCGGCGCGTCGATCGCGAATTGGATCAAGACGCTCGAGGCGGTGGTCGCCGACCATCGGAAGGACACGATCTACATCCACGGACACGCCGGCCCGAAGTTCCAGCCGACCGGCGGCAGCGCCGACCTGCTCTACATGCGCGACTACCTGACGGCGCTCCTCGAGTTCGTCCGGGGTGAGATGAAGGCCGGCAAGCCGCGCGACGCCGTCGTCAAGATCACAGACCCGCTGAAGGGTTTCCCAGACCACGGCCCGCTGGTCGAACGCGTGCTGTCGGCCGCCTGGGAGGAACTGGCAGCGTAGAGAGAAACGAAGAGCGTCACCTCTTCTAGGAGCCGCGCCGGCGAGGACTCCACTGCGGCCGCATCCGGCCCAGGCTGGCCAGCGTCGCGGTTGTCGTCGCGACGAGGTCGACCAGGAACATCGGCAGGCTGCCCAGGATGAAGACGGCCTTGCGCGGTTGGCCGACGCGCCGCAGCGCCACCCAGATGGCCAGCGCGGGACCGGACACGTAGAGCGCCGGCCAGAGCCAGGAGATCCGTCCCAGCCACGCGGCGAGGATCGCCCCGAGAAACACCAGGCGATCCACGTACCCGGTGAGGACCGAGAGGCTCTGTAGACTGCGAGCGTGGCGTCGTGCCTGGTGCAGACCGCGAGTCCAGCGCAACCGCTGGGCCCAGAACCCCGCCAGCGTCTCGCAAACGGCGGTTTCGACCACGGCCCCGGGAAGAAACCGCGTCTTCCACCCGCGGCCGGTCAGCGCGAGGGACACCTCGACATCCTCGCTGACGGCCTCTCGCGGAAACCCTCCAATCTCTCGCAGCGCGGCCACGCGGTAGACCGCGTTCGCGCCGACGACGGGCGGATTGAGGCCGAGACGGTCCCTGCCGGAGAGGTTGACCATCTGGTAGACCCAGAGTTCCAGCGCAGCATAGCGCGCCACCACTCCCGGCAGCGGGCCAACAGGCCGGCAGGAGCCGCTGGCCGCTCCCAGCCGGCAGTCGGCGAACTCGCGCGCCAGGATCCGGAGGCCATTGGGCCGCGGCGTGGCGTCCGCGTCGTAGACGGCGATGAGATCGGTGTCGGCGCCGTGCTCCCAGGCCAGTTGCAGCGCTGCGGCCTTGCCCATCGGTTGCGGCAGGGAGAGGCACGACGAACGTCCGCGGCCGGCGCACCATGACGACATGAGGACCGCGGTCCGGTCGGTCGAACCATCGCTCACGAGAGCGAAGGCGAGTTTCTCGGGCGGGTAATCGAGTCGGCCAAGGTGCTCGAGGAGGACCGGCAGCGAGACCTCCTCGTTGAAGGCGGCGACGACGACTGTCACCGATGGGGTTTCCCCCTGCCCTTCGAACACGCGCGGCGGCAGCTGAGACGCCAGGATGAAGGCGAATCGCTGCGCGACGAACAGGCACAATACGCCGATCAGGACCGCCGACACGCAATGCTCCAGTGCCCACGGCCTTCGCCGGCGGCGCGCGCCGTCAGGCCGAGGCCCACGACGGGAAGATGGCAGATGAGCTGCGTGAGGTGGCCGGCTTCCGCGGCGTATCGGACCGCCCGAGCCGTCATCCACGGCACCACGGCAGGTGCGCCGAGCGCGCGGAGCGCGGTGCGAGGACGGCTCCAGCGCTCCACCACCGGACGGACCAGACCGTAGTCACGACCTCGCGCGTACCGCTCCCTGAGGAACTTCGGCCAGTCGGTGAGATGGTCGTGGAAGACGAGGGCCAGGGGATCGAACCACAGCACGACGCCGGCCGCCCTCGCGCGCTGGCTGAGCAGCGTGTCGCCGCTCCACTCCTCCGGGAACGGGCCAATCCTGTCGAACAGGCTCCGGGAGTAGCTGACATTGGCCGAGGGCAGGTCGAGGCGCGGCCCTGGCTTCCCTCCGGGCAGCCACCAGCCGTACTTGGCCAGGTGTACGCCCTCCTCGAACCAGCCGCCGCGGAGGTTGGCGACCGCGCCTCCCGCTGCCTCATGACCCTGCCGGTGGGCGTGAAGCAGAACCTCGAGCCACTCCGCCGACATCCGGCAGTCCGGGTCGCTGAACGCGAGAATCGAGCCGCGCGCGAGGCCGGCGCCGAGATTCCGCGCCGCGTGCGGAAGCAGACGCCGAGGGCTGCGCTGATAGCGCACCTCGCCGAAGCGCGATCGGATGATCTCCTCGGTCTCCCTTCCGGGGGACGAGTCCACCACGATCGTCTCGAACTGCCGGAAGGTCTGGGATCGAAGCGATTCCAGGCACGCGGCGACCGTCTCGTGGGAATTCCACGCGGGCAGAACGACGGAGACCTCAGCCGAGGCCATCTCGTCTCATCGAGAGTTCCCGCTCCCGGAACTCATGGCGGCTCGAGCCGGCGCCGAACAGGTAGCCCAGCGCTTCGCACCAGGCGGAGTAGGAGTAGATGACGGCACACACCGGCAGCCCGGCGAGATAGCGCCCCCAGAGTGGAGGACGCCGCCAGAGGGCTCTCCCGAGGCGGGCGAGGAAGAGGGCCGGTGCGAGGACCATCCCTCCCGCCCACGCGACGCGCCGGACGGGGCCCCACCGGCCCTGCGACGCGCGGCGGGCGCCGAGCACACGTTTGTTGGTCCCGTTCGCGGCGCACGCGTCAGCGAGGCTCCGCCAGCTCTCGTGCGCGACGACGGCGGCTGGCGCGAGCCAGATCAGCCGGCCCTGCTTCAGCAAGGCCCTGTGAATCAGGAACTCAGCCTCGAAGGCCGACTCGTGTCCCGCCAGCAAGGGGCGCAGGCTCGCCAGACGATACGCGATGTTGGTCGACGAGGAGAAGGCTACCGGACCGCCCGGGTGAGGGGACATCCAGTAGCCGTACTCGGCCATCAGCACCGAACGGCTCAAGTAGCGCGCGTCGTCGAGGTTGGTGAACGCGTAGTTCACCGCCGCCACGCGCGGATCGTCGAAAGCGGCGAGGACGGCCCTCGCCCAGCCGGGCGTGGCGAAGGAATGGTCTTCGACGAAGGCGAGGAACGGCGTCGAAGCCTGTCGCACCAGCTCGCCCTGGGCGTCGCAGTAGTAGGCGAGATCCGGACGGTGGGTGTATCGGACCGACGGGTGACCGGCGCCGGCCAGGCCGCCGCCTTCCTGGCCGACATCGACAACGATGAGCTCCAGGTCCGGCAGCATGTCCTGCGCGAGCAGATGGGCCAGGTTCTGCTCGGCCCGCTGCCGCATCTCGCCGACGATGAGACCGACGCTCAGTTTCGCCTGCATGTCTGGTCATCCACCGACGCCTTCGCCGTGGCGTTCCGGATTCCGGTGATTGTACATCCAGGAATGCCCCGTCGGCCCGCCAGGTCCCCTCCGTCCGCTTGACCGACTCTCGCCAGGCATGTAGCCTGCGCCGAGCGACAGCTCACCGTGGAGGCCATGGTGGATTTCTTCGAGCTCATCGAATCCCGCTACAGCGTCCGCTCCTATTCCAGCCGGCCGGTCGAGGACGAGAAGCTACGGCTGGTGCTGCGCGCCGGGCAGCTCGCCCCGACGGCGGCAAACCGGCAGCCTTTCCGGCTGATCGTCCGCGACACCCGCCGCAAGGAGACCGGCCTCGCGCGGCTCTATCACCGCGACTGGTTCTGCCAGGCGCCGCTGCTGATCGGCGTGTGCTCGGTGCCAGGCGAGGGCTGGGTGCGCGGCGACGGGAAGAACTACGCCGACGTGGACGCGACGATCGCCATGGACCACATGATCCTGGCGGCCGCCTCGCTCGGCCTCGGCACGTGCTGGATCGCGGCATTCGACCCCGACGTGGCCCGCGAATTGTTCGACCTGCCGGCAGGCGTCGAGCCGCTGGCGTTCACGCCGCTCGGCTACCCGGCCGACGCCCCGCCACAGGAACGGCCCAGGAAATCGCTGGCCGAGCTGCTGTGGCGACCGGAGTGACCGACCGTCAGCGAGCGGCGAGGCGGTAGCCCTGCCGTGCCCGCACGGTGTATCCGCCGTCTACCTCGACCTGAATGCGGCGAAAGGCCGAGTCGTGCGTCATCGACGGCACCTGGTAGGTCAGGAGGTACTGGTTCGACATCTCCTCGAGGATGCTGTCGAAGGCGCTGCCGAGTGCGTCGCTGTCGCGCGGAAAGAACTCGCGGCCGCCGCTCTTGACGGCGAGCCGTCGGCAAAGGTCCTTCAGCGTGGCCGATCTGAGAGCCTGTCCCTGTCCAATGACGTAGAGGACCGCGTCGCTCGTTTCCGACCGCCGTTCGACTGCGTCGCGCGGAATGCGGCTCGTCGTGTCGTCGCCGTCGGTGAAGATGACGAGGCCGCGGCGCCTCTGCTCCTTGCCGAGGAGATCGAACGACTGGACGATCGCCTCGTACAGGGAGGTCGCCCCCCACGGAGCGAGGCTGTCCAGCGCCCTCAGACGGCCGGCGAGGTCAACCGACGGCGGGGCGAGCACGAAGAAATGCTGGTTGAACACGACGAGCGTCACGCGGGCGTCCGGCAGCCGCGAGAGGAAGCGCTTGACGCTCTCCTTCACGCGATCGATCGCCTCTACCATGCTGCCGCTGTTGTCGACGGCCACCACGACCTCGAGCGGAATGTTCTCGCGAAAGAACTGGTCGATCGGCTGCGGTTTGCCCTCTTCGAATACGCGAAACGCTTCCTTCTGCAGCCCCTGCACGGCCCGGTCGCCGTCCAGCACGGTCGCGGTCACGAGCACCCGCTCGGTACCGCTGGTGTCGACGAGGTCTGCTCCCCTCGTCCGGGTGGTCCGCGGCACCCGCCGACCGTCGGGAAACACCGCCACCACGCGGAAGTCGTGCGGACGCACGCCGCCGCCGACGTTCCATCTGCATTCGAACGGCGGGGCTTCCACCGTGCAGACCAACCGGCCGTCCACGAAGAACAGCACGCGCTCGGCGGGCGCCCCCTGGGGCCGGGTCTCTGCCCTGATGAGCACGTCACCGGCGACGTAGCCGCCGCCCTGCGGCTCGAGGATCTCCAGCGTCGGCGCAGGCCTCTGCGGGAGCGTGACCGCGAGCGACAACGCGGCGGCGAGGATGCCACCGACTCGCCACGGCATCATCGGAACCCCCGTGATCGCACCACCGGCGAGACCGGCGCCAGCGGGCCGTCCGCCGTCAGCGCCGAAACGTAGTCGGCCATCCGATCGGCCGGCACCGCCTGCGCCGCCCGGACGACGGCCAGCCAGTCGTCCAGATCGGCCATCCGCGTGTTCATCGCGAGGTCCCACAACGCGGATCGCAGTATGCCCGGCGCGAGCGCCGCGGGTAGTTTCGTCTCGGCCAGCCATTCCGCGGTGCGCAGGTGCAGGTCGGCGATCTGGCCCGACAGCAGCCCGTCTCCGGGTATCCGGCCACCCAGTTCGGACATCGACAGCCGTGCGGGCAGCGCCGTCCGCCAACTGCCGTCCACCAGCCGCTGCGCCGGGCCCCACGCGTGGAGGGACGGCGGCGTCGGCCCGTCGTGGCCGACGCTGCGCACTTCCGCGAGCGACCAATAGGACATCACTACGACGGCGCCGCCCGCCGAAGCGAGCCGCATCAGGCGGCGGCGCCACCGTTCCACGCCGGCCGACGCCGCGAGCGTGTCGATCTCGCCCGGACTTCGAACGGCCGCCCGGATGCGCTCCCGGCCCCGCCGCAGGTCGGCGGCGATCATGTCGCGTCCCTGGTCGTCGAGCCGCAATGGACTGAGAATCGCAATCCCCTCGGCGAGTCCCTGCAAGTCCAACTGCGCGAGGTTCGGCGCGACGCCTGGCGCGGCGAGCGTTGTCTGGCGCAGCGAGGGGACCGCCAGCGCGCGTTCGAGGCCGAGGATCGAACCATGCTCGGTCTGCGGCGACTCGACGGCGCGGGTGGTCGCAACGAGCCAGGCGCTCCGGCTCCCGGACTCGGCGACGTCGAAGTCGTGCGTGTCGGCCGGATTGCCGGCGAGCAGCATCGGCGCATCGGCGTCGCCAATCGCAACGGCGTAGGCATACGACGCCAACAACTGGCCGAGCACAAGCTCCTGCAACTCGACGAGTCGATCGGCCGGAGCGGCGGGTCTGGCGGCGCGGCCGGCTCTCGTCGCGGCGTTCTCGTCGCCCGCCGGCGCGCTCTTGGCGCCTCCCGTCTCCCCGGTCCGGAACAGGCCGCCGCCAGCCGGCAGGCCAAGCCTCGACGCCAGCCGGGCGAGGTGCGGCGTCACGTCCACGCTCCGAGCCTTCAGGCGCCGCACCTCGAGCACACTCGACAGATCGTTCCCACGCTGCTTGTCGCGAATCCGCCGCAGACGCGCCAGTTCGCCCGCCGCGACGTCGACGCGGTACGTGAAGTCTTCCCAGATGACCGTCGTCTGCGGACGCGAACGGGTGAGGCCCGCGAGGCCGGCAAGCAACCGCTGTTCGGCATCCTCCGAGGCGGCGCCCGGCAGCGTCGGCAGCAGGGCGTTCTCCATCCACGATGCCAGCCGCTCGCCAAGGCCCGACGCGTCCTCCGCCGGGAGGTCGATGAGCGACGACGCCAGACTGCGAGCCGTCCGGTCATCGATCGTCTCGACCGCCCGCAGCCTCGTCACCAGCGCCAGCGCCCCCTGGAACATCGCCAGGCGGAGCGATGTGCGAAACGCATCGCCGCTGGTGGTGAGGACGCCTGCCGCACGTGCAGCGTCCGCGTAGACGCGGGGATCGGTGAACCCCAGACGCTCGAGGCTCAGCATCAGTGCCGAGTGCGAGCCGTACGAGGAGAGGGCCAGCGTCATGGAAGCGGCAGCGTCCGTCGTGCGCGGCGTCGCAGACCCGCCGAACACGCGCTGCGCGAACAGCATCGTCTCGAGGCGAATCCGCCGCGCCTGGCTTCGCAGCGGCGCCAGGGCGCCGAGCAGCCACGGGGCCGTGACCTCGGCGCCTGGGGCCGCCCGTCCGCCGCCGTTGAACACCCGCTCCCACAACGCCAGGTCGGCTGGCGGCGCCAGCGCGCCACTCTCGGTCACGCCGATCGTCCTGAGCACGAACGCCAGATCGACAGACGGACGGGTGAACGGGCGCGACGAGAAGTCGGCGGGAAGAGACTCGCTCGCGAAGCGGGCGCAGAGCGGCTCCACGCCGTCGCGAAGGGCGAATCGCTGCCGGGCCGGATCGAGCGGCGCGATCGCGTCGAGCAGCCACGCGGCACGGGCGTTGTGGCGTTCGAGGAGCGCCGGGATGAACCGATCCGGCTCCGCTGCCGCTTCGCCGACGACGTGCTCCCATTGTGTCGCCAGGGCCGGTCCGCCCGGCAGTACCACCCTGCCGTCGTGAACGGTGATGCTCTCGGCGAAGGCCGCGAACGGGCCGGCCGAGTTCGTGGAAATGCGAGACAACAGGGTCGGCCGGCTGGCAAGATACGCGAGCGTCTCGGAGTCCAGCGAGAAGAGGCTGCTGTAGAGGAATGAGGCGCGCCTGTCGCGAAGGATCTCGAAGGCGAGTTGAGACGGCTCGATCGCCCGACCGAAGACGGCGCGCTCCCAGACCTCCCGCGGCAGGAGCGCCGGCACCTCTTCACCGCCCGCAGCCGCTCCATGGAACGCTTCTGCAAGATACCGGTCGACCGCGTGGGCGGCGAAAGCATCTGCGGGAACGGGGATGCGCCCGTGCCGGAGTCGGGCGAGCACCAGCAGGGCGCGCGGGGGATCGACCCGGGCCTGGACCCTGGCGGCCCTCAGGAGCGCCGCCGTGCCGCCCGGCACCGGCATCAACTCGGCATCGGGATCGCTGACTGCGCGGGTAGTCGTGCCGCTCGCGCCGGTGACGCCGAGCGCCAGAAGAACGAGCAGGCCGCGGGCAACCCTATGCACGCCTGTACCCCGGCGCCGATCATCCGCTCGGGTCGGCTGGCGGTCAAGCGATTCTGCGTTGTCCGCAGCTTGTCGCGACGTTGCCGTGCATGCCGTTCGTCGGTCTCGACTTACAGGCTTGTCACTCGGGCGTCCGACGCGCGGCACCGCTCCGCTACGCCCGCGCAGGCGGCTTCAGCAGCAGCGTGGCGGCGGCCGCCACCAGCAGCATGACGGCCGACCCGTAGTACGCGAACGCGAACGACTGCGTGCGGTCGAAGACCGCTCCGGCGATCAGTGACAGGGTGAAGCCTCCCAGCCCCCACGCCGTGAAGACGAGGCCGTAGTTCACGCCGAAGTTGTCGAGGCCGTAGTAGTCCTTCGTGACTGACGGGAGCAGCGACAGGTTCGCGCCGTAGTTGGCGCCAATCAGTCCCGACACGGCCGCCATGATGATGCCTGCGCCGAGCGCGTTGTCGGGCCGTGCCGCCGACAGCAGGAGGATCGCCACCGCCTGCGACAGGTACACGGCGAGCAGCGTCGGTTTCCGCCCGATGCGATCCGACAGCACCCCGGCCCCAATGCGGCCGCCTCCGTTGCCGAGGGCGAGAACTGCGACCAACACGAAGCCGAGCGTCAGGCCGGTCTGCACCTCCACCATCTTCACCAGCTTGGAGATGACCATCAGGCCGGCGCCCGCGCCGCACGCCAGCATGAACCACAGGAGGTAGAACTGCCACGTCCGCAACACCTCGCCCGGCGTGAAGTCGGTCTTGAACGGCGCAGCGGCCGCCGTCTTCGGCGCCGCCCCCTCGGGCGCGAAGCCGGCCGGCGGCACCCGCAGCCACTGCGCCAGCGCAACGACGACGATGAGGAACCCGATGCCGAAGATCAACATCGTCGCCGGCACGCCGAGTTCCAGGATGAGCGCGTTGCCGATCGGCGCGATGTAGACGCCGGACAGGCCGAACCCGCCGACCACGAGACCGGTCACGAGCCCGGTGCGCCTCGCCGGGAACCACTTGACCGCCGCCGGCGTCGTGGCCGAGTAGCCTGCGCCGAAACCCGCGCCGGCCAGCACGCCGAAGCCGACGATGTAGGCGGCGAGCGACGAGGTCAGGCTGGCGAGGATCAGACCCGCGCCAACGAGCACGCCACCGACGGAGGCGACGAGGCGCGGGCCGAACCGGTCCTGCAGCCGTCCGGCCGGCACCATTGTCAGCGAGAACATGAGGCAGGCCACCGAGTACGGCAGGGCGCGGCCCGCCTCGCTCCAGCCCCAGTCGGCCGGAATCGCCTTGCTGATGACGCTCCAGGAGTACAGCACACCCAGGGCGAGGTTGATGCCCATGCCGGCGAATGTCACCTGCCAGCCGCGATTGCTGATGGCGCCCGCCGACGCCGGTGTTCCTGTGGTCGTTGACACGATTCACGCCTCCACGCAGCGAAGGGGTCGGGACGGATTACCTGCACCGTTTACGACCGCAAACGGATCTGTAATCCGTCCCGACCCCTCGGCGCCGCGAAGGATAGCACACGCTGGCGCTGCCGCGGCGCTTGTCGTATCCTCGTCACCGAACTCGAACGGGAGGCCACATGCGTGTGGGAGCGTTGGCGATTGGTCTGGTGGCGTCGGCCATCTTCGGCCCGGCCGCTGCGGGACGGCAGGCGACGGGCGGCGAGCCGCTGAAGTGGTTCAAGGGGAACACGCATACCCATTCGCTGAACAGCGACGGCGACAGCACGCCGGACGAGGTCGTGCAGTGGTACCGCGAGCAGCGCTACCACTTCCTCTTCTTCACGGACCACAACACCGTCACGCCGGTCGACGGGCTCAACGCCGTCTTCGCGGCCCCGGATCGGTTCCTGGTGATCCGCGGGGAGGAGATCACCGACTCGGCCGACAAGAAGCCCGTGCACCTGAACATGCTCGGCGGCGAGGGCCTGGTGGCTCCGCAAGGTGGCGCGACCCCGGCGGAAGCGCTGCGCCGCAATGTCGCGGCGATCAAGGCGGCAAAGGGCATCGTCTCCATCAACCACCCGAATTTCGGGTGGGCCCTGTCAGCCGTCGATCTGCTCGAGGGCCGGGGCGCCGAGCTGCTGGAGATCTACAACGCCCACTACCAGGTGAACAACGAGGGGGGCGGCGGCCAGCCAGGCACCGAGGCGCTGTGGGACAGCATGCTGAGTGCCGGCATCACCATCTTCGGCGTGGCCAGCGACGACGTGCACGAACTGAAGCGCCCATGGGTGAAGGCCTCGGCGCGCCCGGGGTTGGGCTGGATTGTCGTGCGGGCGCCCCGGCTCACCGCCGACGCCATCCTCTCCGCGATCGCGCGCGGCGATTTCTACGCGTCGACCGGAGTGGAACTCACCGACATCCAGGCCACACCGCGACGGCTGACCCTGACGATCAAGGAACAGAGCTACGCCCGGTACCGCGTGCAGTTCATCGGGAAGGGCGGGCGGATGCTCGCAGAGGTCTCCGCCAGCCCATACCAGTACGACATCGTCGGCAACGAGGGGTACATCCGCGCGCGGGTCCGCGATTCCAACGGCCAGATGGCGTGGACGCAGCCGGTGTTCGTGCAAGCCCGCTAGAAATAGAAGATCTGCAACTGCGCCAGCACCTGGGTGCGGGTGGGCCCGCCGTCGACCTGCAACCGGCCGACGCTGATCTTGAGATTCCGCTGGTGCCCCTTCATCCACCAGGCGGCTCCCACCTGCAGGTGCGACTGGTCGGGGGTTGCGGTATTCGCGAAGTCGCGCGCCTGGTACTGCACGAACGGCGTCAGCCGATGGCTGAAGAGGTGGTAGCCGGCCTCGAGCAGCCACGTGTTCTGCCTGGGCAGCGCGGCAATCATCGTGCCGCCGTCGTACCGCATCCAGTTGGCCTGCACGGTGAAGCCCTGGGTCTTATTGAAGGTCGGGAGTTCCACGAACCCGTCGGCGGAGTAGATCCGGAAGTCCTTCTGCGCATCGAAGCTGCCGCCGATGCCGACCTGCTTCTTCGTCCCCTGGAACGTGCCGGCGTAGAAGAAGCCGGTCTCCGCGCCGAACGGGTAGTAGACCACCCGTCCGCTGACCCGCATCGGATTCCTGGCCTCGGTACCGCGAATCCCCTGAGTCAGGGCGAGCCGGTACTCCAGTCGCTGCTTCGCCGGGTACCCACGGACCTGGACCCCGTAGTCTCGCCCCACCCGCTCGGCAGTCGGACCGGACGCCAGGAAGGTGTACGTGCCGTAGTCGACCGCAAGCAGCGTCGCCGCCGACTGCCCGCCGTTGCGCGAATGCGGCACCAGCATCATGCCCGCGTCAACCTTGAAGGCGTCGTTCTGCGTGTAGGTGACGTACGCATCCTGCACGAAGATGTCTCCCGCCTCCTTGACGCCGGAGGTCGCTCCGGTGCTGGTATTGCCCTTCCCGATATTTGGGCTGTCGGTCTCGATGAAGAACGACCACCGCTCGCTGACCGCGCCGCCGAACAGGAACCGGAGGCGCCTGAGGAACAGGTTGGCTGAGGTGGCCTGCTCGTCCGCGGTCTCGAGCGTCTCGAGTTGGGGCTGGGCCAGGAAGCCGATCTTGATGTTCGCCTTGCCGTCCTTCGATTCGATCTGCCACTGAGCCGACGCCGGGGCCGCCCACACAACCCATACGACGAACGCCAGCGCTCCCGCCATCCGGACACGCCGATCCACCATGTCGACCTCCCGCCCGGGCCGGTTACGGACACCGGGGATCCAGACACTGACTGCGCGGACGTCGAGCACGCCGCGAAACGAAGGGGGCGTGGGATGTCGCGAAGGATCACTTCACAGGCGTCGGGGCCATCCGCGCCTGGCGCTGGCGGGTCAGATGGGGCACGAGGCCGAGCAGCCGCTCGAACACCATCAACTGCCCGCGATGGTGCATCTCGTGCTCCTTCGCGCTCGAAAGCACCTCGAACCGGCTCTTGACCGGTGGCTCCACCGGCGGCGAGAACGGGATCAGGACTGCCAGTTCTTCCTCGGGGACGGTGTCGAGGTAGGCGCCCCACGCTTCCCCGTCGGCCCGCAGGAATTCGATCAGCCGCGCCTTCGACAACCGCGCCAGCTGCCAGCTACACCTGCGCTCGGAGCTTGCTCTTCCGATACCCGTAGAGGAAGTAGATCACGAGGCCGGCCGCGAGCCAGATGCCGAACCGCCACCAGGTCCGCGCCGGGAGCTGGATCATCAGCGCCACGCAGCTGACAATCGACAGGATCGGCACGAGCGGCACCAGCGGCGTCCGGAACGGCCGCTTCCGGTGCGGGTCCGTGTGGCGCAGCACCAGGATGCCCGCCGACACAAGGGCGAACGCGAACAGCGTCCCGATGTTGGTCAGCTCCACGACCTCGTTGATGTTCGTGAAGCTCGAGAAGGCGGCCACCGCGACGCCGGTCAGGATCGTCGTGATGTGCGGCGTCCGGTACTTCGGGTGGATCTTCGCGGCCCACGGCGGGAGCAGCCCGTCGCGCCCCATCGAGAAGAAGATGCGCGGCTGGCCGAGCTGGAACACC
The DNA here is from genome assembly GCA_963698725.1 of uncultured Acidobacteriota bacterium. Lineage (GTDB taxonomy): Bacteria > Acidobacteriota > Vicinamibacteria > Vicinamibacterales > Fen-181 > FEN-299. Next base: position 780,982 of record CAVORY010000012.1, on the reverse strand, counting down.
ATCAGCACCGATGTGCACGCGAAGATCGCGCCCAGCGAGATGACGCCCGCCGCCCAGTTCATGCCGAGCGCCGAGAACGCCGTGGCCAGCGGCTGGGCGGTGCCCAGCTGGGTCCACGGCAGCAGGCCGGTCAGCACGATCGCGACCGCGATGTAGATGACCGTACAGATCACCAGGCTCGCAATCATGCCGATCGGCATGTCGCGCTGCGGATTGCGCGTCTCCTCGGCGGCCGTCGACACGGCGTCGAACCCGATGTAGGCGAAGAAGATGATCGCCGCCGCCCCCCAGATGCCCTGGAACCCGTTCGGCGCGAACGGCGTCCAGTTGGCCGGCTTGACGTAGAAGAACCCGACGACGCAGAAGAACCCGATGATCGCCACGTTCAGGAAGGTCGTCGCCGTCGTCACCCACGCGCTCTCCTTGATGCCCTTGACGAGCACCCAGGTGATCGCCATGACGATGAGGAAGGCCGGGAAGTTGAAGACGATGGGAATGCCGTACAGGCGGGGCGCCTCGGAGAGCGCCTGGCCCGCGAGCGTCACCGCGGGGCCCAGCGTCGAGGGGTCGATTCCCTTGGCCACCGCGGCAGCGATGTCGCTCGTCGCCGTGGCCGCCGACCGGTAGTCGGTGCCCAGCCAGGCCGGGAACCCGAGGCCCATGTTCCGCAGCAGTTCCTGGAAGTAGCCGGACCAGGAAATCGCGACCGCCACGTTCCCGACGGCGTACTCGATGATCAGGTCCCAGCCGATGATCCACGCCACCAGCTCGCCGAGCGTGGCGTAGGCATAGGTGTAGGCCGAGCCGGAGATTGGCACCATCGCGGCGAACTCCGCGTAGCAGAGCGCCGCGAACCCGCAGGCGATCGCCGTCAGGACGAACGAGAGGACGATCGCCGGGCCCGCCCCGAGGTGCTGTCCGCCGCCAGCGGCCGCCGTGCCGATCGTCGAGAAGATGCCCGCGCCGACGATGGCGCCGATGCCGAGGATTGTGAGCTGGAACGATCCGAGGGTCCGTTTCAGCTGGTTCGTCCCACGCTCGGCGTCGTCGAGCATCCGGTCGAGCGACTTCACCTGGAAGAGTTGCGACATAAGCGGGCACTCTATCGTGTCGGGGAGGATTGTCCACCCGCCTTCGCCCTTCGGGCTACGGCCGGTGCCGCCCGCCTTCGCCCCTCGGGCTACGGCGCGGCTACGGCGCGGCTACGGCGCGGTTACGGCGAGGCCAGGCTGAGGGCCTCTACCACCTCTCGAAGCCGTAGGCGGCGTCGCCCGACGCTACGGCCACGCCGCGCGCCGGGTGGAACGCCAGGCCGACGATGCCGTCGCCGGCGACGACCAGCTCGCGGGGCCGTCCCGGCACCACGCGGAAGATGCCGCTTGCGCCCGCCAGCGAGTCGGCCGCATAGAGCGTGCCTGCCTCGTCCACCGCGAGCCCCTGCGGCCGCCCGAAGCCTTCCGCGAAAACGGTGACTTCGCCCCTGCGATCGACCCGGTAGATCGGATCGCGGGACGAGAGCGTCGGCCCGCTCACGTAGACTTCTTCCTCGGGGCCGACCGCCACGTGGAACGCGGCGATGCTCGGCGGCAGGACCGCGAACGGCGCCACGCGGCCCGCCGCATTCACCTTGAACAGCGTGCCGGTCCGGTCGCCGACGAACATCGTCCCGTCGGGCCCGAACGCCAGGCCGCAGGCCACGCCGAGGTCGGACGCGATCTTCTCGACCGTCCCGTCGCGCGCGATTCGATAGACCGCCCCGTCGAACCGGCTGCTGACGCACAGCTCGCCGAAGCGGTCGAACGCCAGCGAGGTCGCGTTCGCGATGCCGGACGCCACCGGCTCGGGCGCGCCGCCGGGACGCACGCGGAACACGGAGACCGGCACCGGCTGGCCGCGCGCGCCGCTGAAGGTCGCGTAGAGATTGCCGTCGCGGTCGAACGCGGGGCTGTCCACCTGGTGCAGGCTGTTGGCCCACTCGGCACCGATCTCCAGCTCCGCGATCGGTTCGCCGTCGCCGAGACGGATCGGCACGGGACCCGACTCCGTACCGTGTGGAACGACCGCGGCCAGGCGCCGCGAGGACGAAGACGACAGCCACACCTCGGTGGATCCGATGAGGACGCTCCGCGGCGGATCGGCGGAGAACCGTCTGTCGCCGGCCTCGACGACAATCCGCCCGCCAGGGATGGCACGGGACGGAGCGACACGCGCGGCGGTGTGGCGGAGGGACGGCATATGCCTTGAGCCCTGGGCCTTGAGCCCTGAGCTTGCTACGTGTCGTCCAGCTCCACGTTCCAATACAGGTAGTCGCGCCAGCTGTCGGGCGCGTTTCGCAGACCGATCGTGATGCGGATGGCAGGCGCGGCGCGCGGCCGCGATGCCGGGCGCACGAGCCGCATCCCGGCCTCCTCCGGCGTCCGCCCGCCCTTGCGCCGATTGCAGCTGATGCAGCAGGTGACGATGTTCTCCCAGTCCTTGCGCCCGCCCTGCGCGACCGGCACGACGTGATCGAACGTCAGCTCGGTGACGGGCAGCGTGTCGCCGCAGGTACTGGCACGAGTGCTCGTCGCGGGCGTAGATGTTGGCGCGGGAGAACGGGACGTAGTCGAACCGGCGCTTCATGCGCACGTAGCGCAGCAGCCGGATGACCGAGGGGAGTTTGAAGCTGATTGAGACGGAACGGATCTCGCGGTCGTAGACCGAAATCACTTCAACCTTCCCCTGACACCACAAGGTGACGGCCTTGCGCCAAGGCACGACCTTGAGCGGTTCGAAGGAAGCGTTGAGGAGCAGCGTGTGCTGCATACCGCGAGGTATTGTGACCGACGGGGACGACGGCTGTCAACAGCGAGACCGGGTAAACCGCTAGCCTGCAACGGCTTACCATCGTCGCGCTGTTGCAGGGCGAACGTCCGGCCGAGAATCTCCGTGTGCGCAGGCTCCGCGTTCCCGTACTCATCTCCCTCCTCGCCGCGGTCCTCCTGACGGGGTGCGTCAAGCGCCCGTCCCCGAGTCTGTCTCCGCCTCCCGCGCCGCCCGCGCCGCCGCCGGCGGACGTCGCCGATGTCGTCGCCGTCGCTCGGTCGTTCGTCGGGACGCCCTACAGGAACGGCGGCGCCGATCCTGGCGGCTTCGATTGCAGCGGCTTCACGCAGTATGTCTTCTCCCAGGTTGGCGTGCCGCTCCCGCGCAGCGCGCCGGAACAGGCGGCCTTCGGCGAACGCGTCGACCGTCGCGACCTCCGCGAGGGCGACCTCGTGTTCTTCGCCATCGACGGCCGCACGATCTCTCACGTCGGCATCGTCGTCGCCGCCGACCGGTTCGTGCACGCGCCCAGTTCGCGCGGAAGCGTGCGGGAGGAGTCGCTCGGCGTGGCGTACTGGCAGACGGCGTACGCCACCGCGCGGCGCGTGGTGCGGCGCTGAAAGAGGCCCGCGATTCGGAGTGGCGGCCTTGCACGCCTCGTCTCGGGTCTGCCGCTCCGCAAAGCACCCCACGGCGCAGACGCCGCAGGGCCCCAAGAACAGCTTTGCTCCGGGCAGATCCCTGCGACGCCCTTCGACTATGCTCAGGGCGTGGTGAGCTGGCCGAACCACGCGGCATGGGTCCGGTCCGCACGGCCCGGGATCGCCGGCGTGTGGAGATACCGCGTTACCTGGTGACTGGGTCTGGCGGCGGCGTGACCACACCCATCCGGTCGAGGACCAGCTTCTGCCTCTTGAGGAGCCCCGGCGTCGGGCGGGCCGGGTTCCAGATCCGCGGGTTCATGATGCTCGAGGCGAGCAGCGCAGCCTCCCCCGCGTCGAGCGCCGACGCCGGCTTCTTGAAGTACGTCCTCGCCGCCGCCTCGGCGCCGTAGATCCGGTCGCCCCATTCAATCACGTTCAGGTAGATCTCGAGGATCCGCGTCTTGGTGAGCGACGCCTCGAGTCGCCGCGTAATGAGCAGTTCGCGCAGCTTGCGGACCGGGTTCTTCGAGGGCGAAAGGTAGAGGTTCTTGGCGAGTTGCTGGGTGATGGTGCTGCCGCCGCGGCTGAACGACCTCTTCTGCAGATCGCGCTCAATCGACTCCTTGATCTGCTTGACGTCGATCCCTTCGTGCTGCCAGAACGCGTCGTCCTCGGCGACGAGGACGGCGCGCTTCAGCGAGCCCGATATGCGCGAGTACGGAACCCACTGCTGGACGCGACGAGGCGCCGAGCGGCGCGCCGCCGCCTCGCGCGCGCGAAGCTCGATGAACGCGGTCGTCGGCGGGTTCGTCGTCGCGAGCTGCGATACGTCGGGCAGCGTGAGGTAGACGTACGCCAGGAACCCGAATCCGGCGGCCAGGCACGCCGCCGCGATCTGGAGCAGCTTCTTCACCGGGACATTCTACCCCGCCGGATGCGTCGACGCCTGGATTGCCGCCGCGGTGCCGGCGCCCGGCGGCACGGCGTGCCCCTGCGTGCGCAGCGCCGCTTCCATCGACGACAGGAACAGCAGGATTGCGTGCATCGACGAGCTGTGGCCCATCAGCCCGACGCGCCAGATCTTCCCGGCGAGCGGCCCCAGGCCCGCGCCCACTTCCATGTTGAAGCGCGCCAGCAGCTCCTTGCGCACCTTCAGCTCGTCGACGCCGTCCGGGACGCGCACGGCGTTCAGCGTCCAGAGCCGCTCGCCCTCGGGCGGCAGCAGGCCGAGACCCATCGCCGCGACGCCGGCGGCGAACACGCGATGATGGCGCTCGTGCCGCGCCCAGCGCGCCTCGAGCCCCTCCTCGCCGATCGCCAGCAGCGCCTCGTGGAGGGCGTAGACCAGCGACGCCGAAATCGTGTGGTGGTACTTGCGTCGGAGCCAGTAGTCCTCGAGGAGGGCGAGGTCGAGGTAGAAGCTGCGGCATTTCACGCGGCGCGCGAGCGCCGACGGCGTGAAGGCCACCGGCGCCAGGCCCGACGGCGCACCGACGCACTTCTGTGTGCACGAGTAGGCCGCGTCGATGCCCCAGGCCTCCATTTCGAGCGGGTGACCGCCGAGCGACGTCACAGCGTCCACGATGACGAGCGCGCCGGCCTCGTGCGCAACGGCCGCGATCTCCCGCACCGGGTTGCGAACGCCGGTGGACGTCTCGGCGTGCACGACGCAGACGATATCCGCGCGCGAGCGCGCCAGCTCCTCCCGAACGCGCTGCGGGTCGCACGCACGGCCCCACTCGACGTCGAGCCGCGTCACCCGCCCTCCGTACCGCTCGCAGACCGCGGCGAGCCGGTCCCCGAAGTAGCCGGTCACCACAGCGAGGACGCGAGTGCCGTCCTGCACGAGATTGGCAACGGCGGCCTCGAGGCCGGACGTGCCGGTGCCGGACACGGCGAAAGCGAACGACCCCTCCGGCGCGCGGAACAGGGCGCGCAGCTGCTCGCGCGTCTCGTCCATCATCGCCATCAGATCGGGGTCGAGGTGGCCGAGCACGGGCGCGGCAAGCGCGCGCATCACGCGCGGCGAGATCATGCTCGGCCCTGGGCCGAGCAGCAGGCGTTCCGTTGTGGGTAGCATAGTCATACGAGAGGAGAACACGGCGGCTCTCGGCGGCCGGCTCTCGTCCTTCTGGATTCCGTTTTCCGGCTTCTGGCTTCTGGCTTCTGGCTTCTGGATTCCGGCTTCTGGCTTCTGGCTTCTGGCTTCTGGCTTCTGGCATTCTATCTTCTATCTTCTGTCTTCTCTCTTCTGCCCGTAGAAGTTCCAATCGACAGACGTGTCGCGCGTCAGCTTCTGGCGGCCGACCGCCAGGCGCAGCAGCGCGATTGGCATGCCGCCCTGGCGCAGAACCTCGTCGTGGAACGCCTTCTGGTCCAGCAGCCCGGAGTCCTCCAGGTCCTTACGCATCGCGCGCATCTGGATCCCGCCCACGAGGTACGCCAGCTGGTAGAGCGGGCCGTAGCCGCCCTGGAACGACCGTCTCACCTCGCCGACCGCGTTCTCGCGCTCGAACCCGACGCGGTCCACCAGGAAGTCCACGCACTCCTGCGGCGACCACTCGCCCATGTGGAACTTGAGCGAGAAGATGATGCGCGCGCAGCGGTGCATCCGCCAGAACAGCGCGCCGATCTTCCTTTCCGGCGTGTCGTGGAAGCCGATGTCGTACAACAGCATCTCCCAGTAGAGTGGCCAGCCCTCGCCGTAGAACGGGCTGCTGCCGCCGAGCGACGGCCGGTAGCCGCGGTAGCGCGCCGACATGTAGCCCATCAGGTTGTGGCCCGGAATCACCTCGTGGAACGCGGTGGCGTGCGAAAACGGCGTGTTGTTGCCGCGCATGCTCTGCAGCCGCGCGTCGTACTCCATCGTGTCGGTCGGGTACGAGACGCTGATCTCCGATCCGCCGGTGAAGAACGGGTTCACGAGCTGCCGCTCGGGCGTCATCATGATCATGTGCAGCGACTCGGCCGCCACGGCCGGGACGTTCAGGAGGTCGTTCGCGCGCAGGTAGTCGACCGCCTCGAACATCAGGTCGCGCACGACACGGGCCTGGCCGCCCGGCGGCGGGTGCATGCCCTTCACCTTCTCGAGCGCGGCCTTCCAGTCGTCGCCGAGGCCCATCTGGCGCGACGCCTTTCTCATCTCCGCCTCGCACCAGGCGAACTCCTGCTCGCCGAGCGCGATCAACTCCTCGGGCGTGTACGGAACGAGGTCATCCTGCAGGTCGAAGACGAGCCCCTGCCGGCCGCGGGCCGGGCCGGGAATGCCGGACGAGTCGGTCTTTCGCGGCGGATTGTCGGGAAGCGCGATGCCGATGCGCCCGATTTGCAGTTCGGCCATCTTCTTGATGTAGAGATAGTCGACCTGGGCATTGCGCGTGAGCCTGTCGAAGTCGAGCGTCTTCAGCGCCTTCAGCCAGTCCTCGTAGAACTTGCGGTCGGGTATCGGGCCCGCCTGGATGGCCGCCGTCATCGCCGCGGCGACCGTTTGCGTGGCCGTCCCCGCGCCCCGCGCGCCCGCGGGCGGCGCGCCCTGCCCGCCCGCCGGCATCGCGCCGCCACGCCCGCCGCGCCCGCCAGCGCCGCCAGCGCCGCCAGCGCCGCGGAAGCGCGACACGATGTCGGTCATCTCGTCCTGCGGGAGCGCGATCAACTCCTTCAGGTCGGGCACGGAGGGGTACTTCGGCGGAGGCGCGGGCGCGACCGTCGCCGGCTTGGCGGCCGGCACGGTCGGCGCGGCACCGTCGGCCGGCACGACCTTCTCCCGCAGGAACTGCGCGTAGCCCTGCAGCGCCGCGTCCGCCTTCTTGAACGGTAGACCCATCCACCAGGTGAACAGCGGGTCGTAGCCGTTGTAGAAGGTGAACCACTCGGTCAGGCCCGCACGAAGCGCGTCGACCGCCGCCGGCCCGCGCGCGGCCACGTCCTTGCCGACCCGCAGCGCATCGCCCGACGAACCGCCCGCCAGCCCGGCCTCCAGCCGCGCCTTTACCCGCCCGATCTCCGTCGTCACCGCAGTGAGCGTCCCCGCCGCTTTCTGCGGGTCGATGTCCTCGATCCGGATGCGCGCCTCGACGAGCCGGACGATCGATGGGGCGAACGGGACCAGCGGCGTGATCTGGCCAAGCGCGAGCGATGCGGCCTCGGCCTGTTTCAGGTTCAACTGGACGGTGCCCTTCAGCGTCTCCAGCTCCGTCTTCCCGACCGGCGAGAGCGTCGACGGATCGAGCGCCGCCAGCGCGGTCTGCCAGTCGAGGTCGAAGCGCAGCAGCCGCGCGACGCGACCGGCCGAGAGCGGCTCTGGCTGAACCGGCGCGCCGCCCCCGGCGCCCCCCGGAACGCCGAATCCTCGACCGCCGCCGCCGCGGCTGCTGCCGCCGAAGTAGTTGCCCGAGAGCGTGGCACGGTCGAGCGTGTAGCGCGCGGTGACCAGGCGCATCTCGCTCTGCCGGGGCGTGAGCAGCGGCTTCAGATCCTTCGGAACGGCCGGGGGCGCTCCCTGCCCGTGCAGTGTGCCCGCGAAGACGAACGCGGATACGAGAACGATCAGCGCGCGAGCAAGATGACGTCGGAACATATCTCTCCGCCTGAAGCCGTGAGCCTCGAGCCCTGAGCCGTAAGCCGTAAGCCGCAAGCCCTGAGCCGTGAGCCTTGTGCCTTGCGCCCTGAGCCCTGAGCCTTCCCTGCGCCCTACACCCGCAGCCCCAGCGCGGCGAACTGGCTGCGCAGGGTCTCGTAGATCTGCGGCGTCGCCGGCTGCAGCGGCCGGCGCGGCGCCCCGCCCACGTACCCGGCCAGCTCCATCGCCGCCTTCAGGCCGGCCACGCCGAACGTCGTCGTCACCGACTTCGCCAGCGGCGTGATCTTCCGCTGCAGCGCGACCGCCTCGGCGTGCTTCCCGGCCCGCGTCAGGTCGTAGAGCTGCACGACCAGGTCGGGAACCACGCACGCCGCCGCGACGATGCCCGCGATGGCGCCCACGCACAGACTGGCGTAGAGCGTCGGCGCCGATCCCACCATCACCTTGAAGCCGGCCGGCGTCATCGCCACCAGGTCCGCAATCTGCGTCAGGTCGGCGCTCGAGTCCTTCACGCCCGGGATGTTCGGGTGCGGCGCCAGCTTCGCCACCGCCTCGGCCGCCATCTTCACGCCCGTCAGGCCGGGCACATTGTAGGGCAGCACGGGCACGGGCGACGCGTCCGCCACCGCCGTGAAGTGCCTCACGAACAGGTCGGTCGTCATCTGGTTCTTGAAGTAGCAGGGGGTGCGGACCAGGACGATGTCGGCGCCCGCGTCGGCGGCGCGACGGACGGCGGCGATCGTCGAGCGCGTCGACTCCTCGCCCGCCCCGACGATGAGCGTCTTCTCCTTCGGCACCGCCTCGCGCGCGGCGCACGCGACTCGGTACGACTCGTCGGCGTCGAGCATCGGCGCCTCGCCGTTCGAGCCGAGCACCAGCACGCCCGCCAGGCCGGTCTTCATCCACTTCGTGACGTTCGACCTCATCGCATCGAGATCGATCTCGTCGTCCTTGAACGGTGTCGCAATCGGGGGAAAGATGCCGTGCAGGTTCATCGGGTCCTCTCGCGCGAAATCACTCCGGGAGTGATTTCCGCCCGCGCCAGTCGAGGTAATCACTCCCGGAGTGATTATCTGCCACGAGCAGGTTGGCCGCCAGTGTGACGGCGAAGATGGCCGCGGCCGGCGCCAGCGTCCACGGGAAGTCGGCAATCGCGTTCACGTTGCTCGCCTGATGCAGCATCGAGCCCCAGCTCGGCACCGCCTCCGGGAACCCGAGGCCGACGTAGGACAGCGTCGCTTCCGCCAGAATGAAGCCGGGCAGCAGCAGGATGGCCTGCGTGGCAACCACGCCGCGACACGCCGGCAGCAGATGGCGGAAGAGCACACGGCCCGGACCTGCGCCCAGCGACACGGCGGCCGCGGCGTAGTCCTTCGTCCGCTCGGTGGCCACGACCGTCCGCACGGCCCGCGCCACCCAGGGCCAGCCGATCAATGCGAAGATCCCGGCCATCAGCGCGAACACCGCCCACGACGGAAGCACCAGCGGCAGCGCCGCCCGCAGCGCCAGCACGACGTAGACCGCCGGCAGCACCAGCACGAACTCCGCCAGCTTCATGATCCCATCGTCCACGAGGCCGCCCCGGTAGCCGGCCAGGCCCCCCGCCACCGTGCCGATGAGCAGCGCGGTCAGCGTGGCGAGCAGGGCCACACCCAGCGAGGTGCGCGCGCCGAACAGCAGCCTCGCCAGCACGTCCCGGCCGTCGCGGTCCGCGCCGAGCGGCAGCCACGGGCCGGCGCTCTCGTCCGACAGGCGCACGAGCTTCCCGCCGGCGAGGAACTCGAGGGGAGCGGCGCGCCCCTGATCTTCCTCGTAGGTCTGCTCGAGGCGGCTGACCAGCCGCAACGGATGGACGAAGGGGCGGTGCCACGAGCCGTCCGGCCCGACGATGTGCGGCCGCATCGGGGGCGCATAGAGAAAGGCGCGGAACGTCACGGCCGGATCGTTGGTCGAGAGCGCGGGCGCCGCCAACGCGACCAGCGCGACGAGCACGAGGCAGGCGGCCCCCAGGTTCCTCATGCGGCCGCCCCGCCCGCGTTCTCGGTTTCGCGCTGCCTGAGCCGCGGGTCGGCCCACGCCTGGACCAGATCGGAGAGAAAGGCGCCGGCGGCCAGGAAGAACGATCCGGCGGCCGCGCATCCGGCAACGAGGAACAGATCGCGTGCCCTCAGCGCGTCGTACATCAGCCGGCCCAGGCCCGGCCACGAGGTGATGACCTCGACGACGAACGACCCGCTGAGCAGGCTGCCGAGAATGAAGCCGTACATCGCCGCGACCGGGCCGACCGACGGCCGGAGCGCATCGCGCCAGACCAGGCGGCGGAATGACACGCCGCGCGAGAGCGTCGCACGCGCGAACGGCATCGCCAGCATCTCGCCGAGCGACTGCGACTGCACCCGCTCGATCATCGCCGCCAGCGGCAGCGCGAGCGCGAGCGTCGGAAGCGGCAGGTGGCGCGCGAGGTCGGCGAGGCCTGCCAGCGCGCCCGCCTCCGACGCCCCGGCCGACTGCATCCCGCCGGTCGGGAACCACCCGGTGCGCGCGGCCACCATCACCAGCACGAGCGACGTGATGAGTGAGGGGAGCGAGAGCAGAACAATGGACGCGGCGCGGATGAGCGACGGCAGGAGTCCGCGCCGCCGGCTGCCCGTGACGACGCCGGCCGGCAGGCCCAACGCGGAAGCGACGAGCAGCGCCGCCAGCGCCAGGATGCTCGTGTTCAGCGCGCGCTGGCGCACCAGCTCCGCGACCGGCCGATGGTAGATGAGCGACACGCCGAAGTCGAACCGGACCGCGCGGCCCAGCCAGTCCACGAACTGCCTGGCGATGGGCCGGTCGAGGCCGTAACGCGCCCGCTCGGCGGCGATCGAATCGACGGTGGCGCCGCCGAACAACTCGGAGGCGAAGTCGCCGGGCGCCATGAGCGTCAGGAGCAGCGCGCCCGACGACACCACGGCCACCAGCACGGCGGCGGCGACCACACGGCGGACGACATAGCGGGTCATGGCTCAGGGCTCACGGCTCAGGGCCGTCGGCTTCCGCTGCCAGCTGCCAGCTGCGAGCTACTTCACTCCCAGCGTGTCCGGATTCCAGAAGATCGACGGCCGCAGCAGCGCCGGCGTCACGCCCGACACGCGCGTGCTCGTCGCGAGGTAGACGCGCGGTGCCACGAACTGGATCATCGGCAGCTGCTCGGCCACGATCTTCTGCACCTGGTCGAAGAGCGCCTTGCGCTGTGCGTGATCCTGCGCCGCCACCTGCTTCGCCATCAGCTGATCCACCTCGCGCTCCCACTCGGTGGCCGGCTTCGCCTGACTCGGGTTCCACACGTGCGCGCTGCCCGAGCTGACCCACAGGTCGACGTTGAGCGCCGGGTCGAGGTCGGTCGTCAGGAACCGGAAGTAGACGGCGTCATAGTCGCCGCGCTCGATCCGATCGATGGCCGCCCCGACGTCGAGCGCCGCCACCGTCGTGTTGAGCCCCACCTTCTTCAGCTCCTGTGCGATGAACTCCGCACCACGCGCGAGCGCGCTGTTCCCTTTGGCGGTGAGGATGGTGAAGCCCGCCGGCGCGCCGGACCCGTCCTCGAGCATGCCGTCGCCGTTCCGGTCCGACAGGCCAAGGCCGGCCAGCAGCCGCCGCGCCGCCGCCGGATCGTAGCCGGCTTTGGGAAGATCGGGCGAGTACCACCGCGTGTTGCCCGGCGTAATCGGCCCGTAGACCGGGACCGCGGCTCCCAGGAACACCGTCTCGGCGAAGGCTTCGCGATCCACCGCGTGCGAGATGGCGACGCGGAGCTCGGACCGGAGCAGCCACGGGCGCTTCGCCACCGCCGGCCGGTTCGGTTTGAGGTTCATCCAGAAAGAGTCGGCGTCGATGCCGACGCCGAGGTCGAGGATGGCGAGTTTCTTCGCGTCCGCCTCGCGCTTCAGCATCGCGTAGTCGTCCGGACGCACCTCGGTCTGCGTGAAGTCGATTCTGCCCGTCTGCAGCGCCAGGATCTCCGCGTTCTGGTCGGGGACGATTTCGAGCGTGAGCCGGTCCAGCAACGGCAGCGGCTGGCCGCGCTCGTCCTTCCTCCAGTACCGCGGGTTCCGCTCGAAAACGAGGCGCTGGCCCGGCTGGTAGGTCTTCAGTACGAACGGCCCGAGGCCGACGATCTCGGACGGCGGCGTGGAGAGATCCCATGCCTTGGCCAGCGTGCCCGCGTTCAGCGCCGGCTCGAGCTTGTGGCGCGGCAGGATCGCGAGATTGTCGAGCAGCCGGATGCCCGGTCCGAAGGCCGACGGGAAGCGGACGACCACCGTGGAGGCGTCCGGCGCGCTCACGGCCAGCGGCTTGCCGCCGACGCGTATCGACTCGCCGAGGATCGGCGGCATCTTCTCGTCGTAGATCGCCCTGAACGCGAACAGGACGTCGGCTGATGTGAACGGCGCGCCGTCGGAGAAGGTGACGCCGGGGCGCAATTTCAGCGTGTAGGTGAGGCCGTCGGCCGACGCCGTCCACGACTCGGCCAGCCACGGCTGGAGCTCCTGCGTCTGCCGGTCGATCCTGACGAGCCTCGCCTGCGTGAGGTGCGTGACGACCTCCAGCACCGAGTCGCGCCCGGCATAGCGGTTGAACGTCCGCGGCTCGGCGCGCAGGCTCGACACCAGCTCCATGACCCTGGGTTTCGTGTCGGCCGCCGGCGGTTCGCGCCGGCACCCGCCCGACACGGCCGCCACCACGCAGAGGCCGGCGACCAGCACTGCCACTCGAACAAGACGTGTGCGTGTCGAAGCGGTCAATTTCTTGTCCTCCAGGCCAACCCGTTGGCCGGTCGGTTGTCGGTCCCGGCGCTGTCCCGCCTTTCAATTCCTGCCAACCGCGCCGCAGAAATCCGCACGCAAACCCCGCACTCCTCCCTGGCAGTTCCTGCAATGTCTGTGCGCGGACAACCCTCCTCGCGCGCCGGCCAATCGCTTGGCCGGTCGTCGCTCGAAACCTGCCGCCGCCGCGACAGCATCGTAGTCGAACAACTCGCGTCCGCGCAACCACTTACGCGACGAACCGTGCAACCGCCCGGATTGGCCAGCCCCTTGCCTTTGCAGCGGCAGGAGGTTTCCGCGTGGGGCAGGTGCATCGGGCCGGAATCCAGCAGGTTCAGAGGGATTTGGCCGGACGGAGCGTCTTCATCGAACAGGCGATGCGGATGCTCGGCGTCTCCAAGCGGACGGTGTACTACCGGATTCAAGCAGGCCAGCTGCGGACGGTTCGAGTTCGCGGCGGGTCCCAACGCGTTCTCATCGAGTCGATTCGTGATCTCGTGGCCACCGACAAGCAGCGGACCGTGCCGTCCCTGGCATCGCCGCAGGGTCGGTCCGCCGTCTCGTCGCAATCCGTTTCCTGCCGGTGACCGTTTGGAGGCCATCATGTTCCGCCGTACCGCCGTCGTATTCCTCGCGCTCATCCTCGCAGCCACCGTGGCGCTGGCCGGCCAGGGCCCGCACCGCGCCAGGCTGTCGGCCGACCTCGAGCAGCACTTGGCCTCTCCGGCCGTGCCGACCATCGCGGTCATCGTCACGGGCAGCCGCGACGAGATCGCCGCGCTGGCCGCGCGCCACGGCCTGACGCCGAAGCGGTGGCTCTCGGAGGGAGCCGTCCTCGACGTCGCTGCCGGGAGCCTGCAGGCGCTCGCCGAGGACGCCGCCGTCCCGCACCTCTCGGGTGACGTGCCCGTGCGGGGGACGATGGCCGTGACTGGCGTGTCGATCGGCGCCGACCAGGTGTGGACCGGCCTCGACAGGCTGAAGTCGTACACCGGCGCCGGCGTCGGCATCGCGCTCATCGACTCCGGCATCGCCCGCCTCCCTGCCATCCAGTCGCGCATCGTCGCGAGCGTGGACTTCACTGCGCGGAGGAGGAGCGGGGCGGTTGACGAGTTCGGCCATGGGACGCACGTGGCGGGGATCATCGCCGGGGCGGGCGACGCCGGCTACGGCGGTGTGGCGCCGGGGGCGCACATCATCAACCTGAAGGTGCTCGACGCGAATGGCGAGGGCACCGTGAGCGACGTCATCGACGCGATCGACTGGGCGGTGGCGAACCGGACGAAGTTCAACATCCGGATCATCAATCTGTCGCTCGGCCACCCGGTGTTCGAGTCGGCCGACGACGATCCGCTCTGCCAGGCGGTCAAGCGGGCCGTGGCGAACGGGCTGGTGGTGGTGGCGGCGGCGGGAAACGTGGGCAAGACCGAGGACGGGAAGCTGGTGCTGGGCGGGATCGACTCGCCGGGCAACTCGCCGTACGCGATTACCGTCGGGGCGCTGAACACCAAGCAGACGCCGGCGCGGTCGGACGACGTGGTGGCGACCTACAGCTCTCGGGGGCCGACGATGTTCGACTTCATCATGAAGCCGGACGTGGTGGCGCCGGGGAACAAGATCGTGTCGATCGAGGCGCCGGGGACGGCGATCATCGGCGAGTATCCGGCGCTGCACGTCGAGGACACCGAGGCGGGCGCCTACATGCAGATGAGTGGGACGAGCATGTCGGCGGCGGTGGTGTCGGGGGTGGCGGCGTTGATTCTCGAGGCGAACCCGAAGCTGGATCCGGTGAAGGTGAAGGCGTCGCTGCAGCTCGGGGCGACGTTCATTCCGGAGACGGGGCTGGTGGCGTGCGGAGCTGGGAGCGTGGACGCGATCACGTCGGTGCGGATCGCGATGCTCGGTCCGAAGACGAACGACGACGTGCAGATTGCTGGCGAGACGGTGACGCCGAGCGGGATGGCGTTCTGGCGGGAGGACGAGACGACGCAAGCCGCGCGGATCGTGTGGGGTGAGCGCATCGTCTGGGGTGACCGCATCGTCTGGGGTGACCGCATCGTCTGGGGCGACCGCATCGTCTGGGGTGACCGCATCGTCTGGGGCGACCGCATCGTCTGGGGCGACCGCATCGTCTGGGGCGACCGCATCGTCTGGGGCGACCGCATCGTGTGGGGTGACCGCATCGTGTGGGGTGACCGCATCGTGTGGGGTGACCGCATCGTCTGGGGCGATAAGGTCAACGACGAGCGGATCGTGTGGGGCGATCGGATCGTCTGGGGGGATGGCGGTCAGAACAGCCGTATCGTCTGGGGTGACCGTATCGTCTGGGGTGACCGTATCGTCTGGGGTGACCGCATCGTGTGGGGTGACCGCATCGTGTGGGGTGACCGCATCGTGTGGGGTGACCGCATCGTGTGGGGTGACCGCATCGTGTGGGGTGACCGCATCGTGTGGGGCGATCGCATCGTGTGGGGTGACCGCATCGTGTGGGGTGACCGCATCGTGTGGGGTGACCGCATCGTCTGGGGCGACTAGACGGGACGGACGGACCCTTCCTCCCAAGGCGCAGCCTGCCAGGTAGCTCTAAGCCCGGCAGGCTGTTCTGCTTTCGCACGGTGGCAAGACCCGAATTCCGCGAGATGGCGAGGGGGCCCCCACCACCGTTCCCCGATTCTACACAGGGTTACCTGCCTGACCTCGAGTGCGTCGCGGGCACCATCTTTCCGGTTTCGGCCGACCCTAGTCTCGATGGTAGTTTCGAGGGCTTCGACGAACAGCGCACAACCTACATCCTACCGGGGTCCAACCGTTTCGATTGAGTTGGCGTTATCATCCTTCCTCTGGTTCCCCGAACGCCAGGGTCGTTGCTAGGCTTCCGAAGACGCGTTGTTCTCTGAATGTAGGTCCGTCCTGCATGCAGGTGCTGGAGCCATGTCGCCATGGAGAAGATCGCCGTCCTCGTCGATTCCGGGCGCTACCTCGAAGCCCTTCGAGCGCTTCAATCGTCCCACGACGTGCCGCCCGAACAGCAGCCAACTCGGAATACACTTCTGGCAGAACTACTCCAGCAGACAGGCAGGGACGAGGCTGCAGTGGCTTGCGCAACGAGCGTCCTACGTCTACGGCCTGTCGATCCAGCGCTGGCGGCGCGATGCCACATCGCACTTGGAGAGGTCGACCGCAATGCGGGCCGCACGGCATCGGCCATTGAGTTCTATCGAATGGCGCTGGATGAAGCGGCCACTGCGAACGACCTTAGACGGAAGGCTTGGGCAGGTCTGAGGTTGCTGCTCGCCTTGACAGATGGTCCCGGGGTCGAGGCTGCGATTGCCTATTTGCCCGCTCTTCGCAAAGTCGTTTCCCGCGCCGGCGACGTTCGGACCACGAGCGCACTCCACCACTTCGTAGCAATCATCGAAGCACGGCGAGGACTCCTCGACAATGCGAGTGAGCATATCCGCATTGGACGGTCCCTAATGTCCGGAAGTGAGAACGTGTACTTCCGGGCCATGGCCGCTAACGACGCCTCCTGCATCGCCTTCTCCCTGTCCGACCTCAACGCGACGCGGGATGAGGCGCGGACCGCGTTGCGCGAGTCGGCGAAGTCTGGGCATGCGGCCATCATGCGCGCGGCGCTGACGAATCTCGCGCACGTGGAGCTGGCGCGCGGACGATTCCCACTCGCCGCGCATTTCTTCGACCGCGCCGCCCGGATGTCCCCGCCCGCGGGGACGACGCAGGCCGGCATCACGGATGGTCTGGCTCAGTTGAGCCTCGCCCGAGGCGACCTCGACGAGGCCGCGCGCGTCCTGTCGACGGCGCGGAGATGGACGCCCGAATCAGCAAAGGGAACCTGGTACTACGGTCTCTGGACGTCGGTGACCGACGCGAAGTTCTTGATCGCGCAACAGCGTCCGGAAGAGGCCGCGGAGATGATGACCGGCGCGCTCGCCGGGGCGCGCGAACTGGCCGAACCGCTGCTGACCTCGTCCATCGAGCTCGCGCTCCTCGAGGCGCACGCGCGTTCGGGCTCCGCGCCTGGGACGACGCCCGCCATCGAGGTCGCCCTGAGAACCTGGACATCGACGATCGACCTGCTCGCTGAGTTCGGCCGGGTCGTCGGATTCGCGCTCGCTGCGGGAGGCTCGCTCGACGCCGCCCGTACGTGGTTCGAACGGGGCGCGCATGCGCTCGTCAGCGCTGGAAACCACACCGCGCTCGCCGGCCTCGCCGACAGCTACTCGGAAGCCGTGGCCGCGCAAGCCGGGCTGTCGCGGCCGTCGCTCGTCACGGCCGCGCCACTCGAGACCCTCCCTCCACGGCCGCGGCGGATCGTGCGTCGGCTGGATGCCTGCACCCCGCTGGTCGCTTCTCCCGCGGATCCCACCGCGGCCTCGATGGAACGCGCCGCCTCGGTCGTCGACTCCGGCGCGTACCCGCCAGTTGTCGGCCGCGAGATCATGCACGCGCTGCTCGAGACCCGATGCGTCTCGACGGCCGTGATGGCGGCGGCACGCCCCGGCAAGCGGCCCGAGGTCGACAGCTGGTTCGGCTGTTCGTGGACGCAGGCTGGCGAACTCGCGGCGCATCCGCCCCGCCGGATCGATCTCGGGCCCTGGCAGGGCCGCGAGTACGGGATCGCCGTCACCGTCCCCGGCGAGGTCGGCCGCCTGGTGACTCTCGTCGCCCTCGAACGGCTCGTCGCCGTCGCGCGCTTCCAGCACACGGCGAAGAACGAAGAGCGCGAGCGCGTTGCCCTCTGGCCCATCGAGCGGTACGAAGACGCCGAGGACGTCGTCTTCTGCAGCACCGAGATGACGACGTTGGTCGCGACCGCGCGCAAGGTGGCCGCGGCGAACATCAACGTGCTCGTCACCGGCGAGACCGGCACCGGGAAGGAAGTCGTCGCGCGGGTCATTCACGGCTCGTCGCCCCGCGCCGACCGCCCGTTCATCCCGTTCAACTGCACCGCCGTTCCGAAGGACCTGGCCGACAGCCAGCTGTTCGGCCACCGCAAGGGCGCGTTCACCGGCGCCACCGCGGATCACCCCGGCGTCATCCGCGCCGCGGCCGGCGGCACGCTCTACCTGGACGAGGTCGGCGACATCGGCCTCGACGTGCAGCCGAAGCTTCTGCGCTTCCTCGAGTCGAGCGAAATCCAGCCGCTCGGGGAGCCGCGCCCGCAGCGCGTCGACGTGCGGATCATCGCCTCCACCAATCGAAACCTCCAGCAGATGGTCGCTGATGGCCAGTTCCGCGAGGACCTCTTCTACCGACTCAACGTCGTCCCGCTGCACGTGCCGCCGCTGCGGGAACGCCGGGAGGAAGTGCCGCCGCTCGCCGAGCACTTCCTCCGCCGCGCGGTGCTCGACTTCGGCAAGCAAGGGCTGCGCCTCGCCGAGGAGACGATGGAGTACCTGGTGCTCTATCGGTGGCCGGGCAACGTCAGGCAGCTCGCCAACGAGATGCGACGGCTGGCCGCGATGGCCGAACCGGGCGCCGTGCTGATGCCCGAACACCTCGACCCGGCCGTCACCGCGGGCCGGAAGACGGTCATCGTCGATCGCGCAAGCCTGTCGCCGGCGGAACTCGTCGTCCGCCTCGACCAGCCGCACGCCGCGCTCTTCGAACACGTCGAGCGCACGCAGATCAAGTACGCCCTCGCCCAGTGCGCCGGCCGCGTCGAAGACGCCGCACGCCTGCTCGGCCTCTCGCGGAAGGGGCTGTACCTCAAACGCCAGCGCCTCGGTCTGGAGTAGGTTCCCAGGCACGGCTAAAGCCGCGCCCTACGTGAGGCATCGGTCGAGGCACGGCTGAAGCCGCGCCCTGCAACGGCCGCCCCTGGAATAGCCGCAGGCCGCAAGCCGCTAACCGCAAGCCGGATCAGCGCTAGAATACGTTCATCATGCTCCACCGCTGGCGGCTTCTCGCGCGGGCCGCCTGGCCCGCCATCCTCTCCATGGCCCTCGCCGGCTGCGCGTCCTCCGGCGCCAACCGCGCCCCAGCCGCCACGCCAGACGAACCGACCGGACCGCCCGTCGCCCTCGAGCGCCCGCCCGTTCTCGTCGTCGAAGCCATCGTCACCGACAAGAAGGGCGCCCCCGTCACCACGCTCCGCGTCTCTGACTTCCAGGTATCGGTGGACGGCGGCCGCCGGCCGGGCGTCGCCCTCGCCAGGCTCTACCGCGGCCCCGGCGCCGCCGCGCTCGCCGCCTCCGTCATGTCCACTGCGCCCGGTGAAACGCAGCCGATCGCAGAGCCCAGCCGCACCATCGTCCTCATCCTCGACCAGCCGAGCTTCGGCCCCGGCGACGAGACGCGCGCCCGCACGATTGTCAACGCGTGGCTGGCAGCGGCCGGCGTGGCCGATCAGGTGGCCGTCGTGTCGCTGCCACTGCGCGCGGACGCAACGATCGCCTTCGAGCGCGCGGCCATCCGCCAGGCGCTCGCCGCGCTGAAACCGCTCAGGGCGGCCGGTGCCGAGGCGCTGACGATGGAGGCCGCCGATCCTGCGCTGGCCGGCGAAGACACCAAGCCGCCCGCCGGCGGGGGGGCGGTGCGCCCTCCCGCCGGGCAGGACGCGCGCGCGGGCGAGAACCCGCCAGACGAAGCAACGCCGCAACCGGAGGCCGCCGCCGGCGAGGTGTCGTCCGCCGTCCTGAGGGCGCACGCCGTGTCCTCGCTGGGCGGACTGAGCGCGGTGCTCAGCACGCTGTCGAAGTCGCCCGGCGCCAGGACGATCCTCTTCGTGTCCGCCGGCCTCGTCACCGCCAACGCGCGCCGCGAAGCCGCTGCGGTCCTCGACGATGCCGCCCGCGCGCAGACGCGGATCTTCGCGCTGCAGGTGCCCACGACCTCCGGATCCTATCGCGACGCGGGCGAGAGGGACCTGCGTGAGCTGGCGCAGGAGACCGGCGGCACGCTCGTGCCGCTCGGCAACAAGCCCGACGCGGCGCTCGAGCGGCTGGCCGGCCAGCTCTCGTTTTCGTACGTGCTGATGCTGGCGCCGATGGCGGGCGACACGGACCCGAGACCGCACGCGCTCGCCGTCACGCTCCCCCGCCGGTCCGACCTGGTCGTCCAGGCGCCCAGGCGCGTCACCGCAGGCCGCGTGACGGCCGACGCCATCGCCTCGTCGCTCTCGCCGCGGGCCGCCGCGGCGGCGGCCCTGCCGGAGCCGGTCGGCAAGCGGCCGGCGGCGCCGCCCCAGCCCGGCCCGGCCACCGGGCCGCCACGCGCCTCGTTCGCCCACGACCCGGCGATCGACCCGTTCCTCGCGCGCGTCGCGGAATACGTGTCGGTCTACGGCGGAGAGCTGTCGGCGGTCGTCTCCGAGGAGACCTACAAGCAGGAGGCGAATGCCGCGGCAAACCTCGTCAACCGGAACGTCGTCCTCGACGGCAACACGTTCAGCGCATCTCCCTGGAGCGGCGGGAAGGCCACCCGGACGCTCGTCTCCGACTTCCTCCAGGTGAGGATTCCCGGGTTCCAGGGGTGGCTACCCTTCCGCGACGTCTTCGAGGTGGACGGCCTCCCGGTCCGCGACCGGCAGGACCGGCTGGTGAAGCTCTTCGTCCAGACGCCGGGGGAGCGCGCTCTCGAGAACGCCCAGGCGATCGTGCGCGAGAGCGCCCGCTACAACATCGGCAACGTGCGGCGCGAACTGAACGTCCCCACATTGCCGCTCTGGTTCCTCGAACCGCAGCACATCCGCCGCTTCAACTTCCGGAAGGTCGGCGAGGAAACGCTGTCCGGCCGGCGCGTCGTCGTCGTCGAGTACACCGAGGTCGTGCACCCGACGTTCATCAAGACGCCGAACAGCGAGGACATCGTCGCCTCCGGTCGGGTCTGGGCCGAGCCGACGACGGGACGCGTGCACCGGACACTGCTGACGGCGTCAATCGCCACCATTACGGTGAATTACGCCGCGCGGCCCGAGTTGCCGGGGCTGTGGCTGCCGGTGACGATGGAGGAGGAGTATTCGCGCGGCACGGCCCTTATCAGGGGCAAGGCCACCTACGCGAAGTTCCGGCAGTTCCAGGTGCAGACGAGCGAGCAGGTCAATCTGCCGAAGAAGTAGGGGAGGGCGGAAAGCCGGGGAGGCGGCATGCCGTCGATGAGAAAGGCCCAAGGCTCAGGGTGTGACGCCTGAGCCTTGAGCCTGGGGCCTCGAGTCTCGAGCTTCAGCCTTCTATCCGCAGGCTGGAAGCCCTACGCCAGAAGCCGAGCACTGTCAGTAACGTTCCATCACCCCGCGATACGGAATCACCTGCCCGGGTTCGATGGTCACGTCCCACTCCATCGGCCGGTAGCCATTGCGCTGGATCGCGATCCGGTGTTCCCCCGGCGTCAGCGTCAGCGGCTCGCCCGTCGGGCTGAACGTCCCGACCGTCCCCACGAACTCACCGTCGATGAACAGGTCCGCGTCGGACGGCTGGATGTCGAAGCTCACTCCGCCGTAGACCGACACGGCCGGCTTCGCCATGTAGGGCTCGATCCCGTAGTAATCGCTGCCCGAGTAGTAGTTGGTCGTCGAGTAGTAGGTGCCATACACGCGCGGCGCGTAGCCGGCGTAAAAGTACGTGTAGGGATACGGCACCGTGTAGCCGACCCACAACCCGAAGCCGATGTTCCAGTACGGCCGGAACGAGTAGTAGGAGTGGCCGAAGTAGTAGGGCCGATACGGCGCGTAGTGCGGCGGCCGGACGTAGGCCCGCGAGTGGTACGGCCGCGCGTAGTAGGAGTTCGGGTGGCCGTAGTTCGGCGGATAGCGATAGGTCGCGCGCTGATCGGAACCGGAGCCGCGGCCGTTGTTCGGCGTCCCGCCGTAAGTCCGCTGCTCCACGCGCGGCTGCGCCTGGTTCGGGCGGTTCATGCTCGCCGAACGCTGAGCGGCGGAATAGAGAGGCGACGCGTCCCCCCGCGGCTGCGCCTGGTTCGAACCCTGCCCGTAGGTGCGCGAGTCGCCGCGCGGCTGCGCCTGGTTCGAACCCTGCCCGTAGGTGCGCGAGTCGCCGCGCGGCTGTGCCTGGTTCGAGCGGTTCATGTTCGCCGGAGGCTGAGCGGCCGAATAGAGAGGCGACGGGTTGCCCCGCGGCTGCGCCTGGTTCGAACCCTGCCCGTAGGCGCGCGAGTCGCCGCGCGGCTGCGCCTGGTTCGGGCGGTTCATGTTCGCCGGAGGCTGAGCGGCCGAATAGAGAGGCGCGGTGTTCCCCCGCGGCATCGTCTGCGCGCCTGAGTACAGCCGGTTCTCGTTCGTGCGCGGCGTCGCCTGCGGAGCCGTCGGAAGCGGCCGGCTCTCGTAGGCGCGCGGCTGGGCGGTCTGGTATTGGCGGTTCTCGGTTGCACGAGACCCGCCCTGTCGCGCCTGCGGCGGCGCGCTCTGCCTGGCCTGCGGCGGCGCGCCTCTGCCTGGCCTGCGGCGGCGCACTCTGCCTGGCCTCCGACGGCGCGCTCTGCCTGGCCTGCGACGGCGCGCTCTGCCTGGCCTGCGGCGGCGCCTGACGAGGCGCGGCCTGCTGGGCGCTCTGCTGTCTCGGCGCCTGCCCGCTGCCACCCTGGCCGCCGCCACCACCCGGGCGCCCGCCTCGCTCGCGACCCTGCGCGCCGGCCGGGAGCGCCGCCACGCTCAGGGCAGCGACGATGACGGCTGAGGTGAACGTCCATGTGCGGTTCATATGTCTCTCCGTGTGCCGGCCCCTCTCCAACCCGTTTCTACTGTCTGGCTCCCATCGGAGGGGCCGCTGCCCAATCAACTCGCAACCGCGATGCCAACCGGCGCCAGCCCGTTCCAGGCCATTTTCGGCCGAATCCTGAACGGTGGCCCGCCCGGGCGTCACCAAACGAGGACAAACAGACGAGGTGGCGTGCGGTACCGGCAACACCGGCGGAAGCCGCCGGCGACCGCCGCGCGTCCAATGTATGGTAACCCCGGGCGGGCGTTCCGTCATATCCTGGCAGGAAGGAGATCGCCATGGTGCTCGCCGCTGCGCTGATCTCACTCGCCGCCCTCGCCCCGCAGGCCCCTGCTCAGGCCGCGCCGCACGCCGCGTCTCAGGCGAGAGTCCAGGCTGAAACTCAGCCGGCATCGCCAGACGGCTCGAAGCCCTACACCGTCGACGGTGTCAGACGCGCGATGACCACCGCGGAGCAGCCCTCGAGCGACGCGGCCCCTGTCGTGCCGGACCGGCGCGGCTACCGCATGTCCGTCGAGTTTCGCGCGGCTCCCTGGGATCCCTGCAGCGTATGGGTCACCGGGTGCCGCCTCGAGTGGACCCACGGCGCCAACCCGACGTGGCACGACCAGTTCATCGCCATGACAGGCCCGCCGAACTACATGGTGCCCTACTCGGCGATGAGCAACGGCCAGACGCTTCAGGCAGTGGCTTCGAACTTCGCCATCAACCTCGCCTTCCAGGGGCTCTACTCCTTGATCTCCGGCCAGATATCCAAGGCCAGCCACGCGCGGAAGCAGCGGAAGATCGAGAACGCTCGCGCCGAGATTCTTGGCGAACTGGCGGAGCTCGAGCGGCTGAACGCGGCGGCGCGCGCGTCGGGCCAGACTCCGGTCAGGTGACCCCCGTCCAGGACCTCCTCCACCGCATTCATGGGGCCCCTGAATTCGGCAGGGCCACGTTCGAGATCGGGTGCGTCGATCGCGTGGCGGCGGGCACCGCGCGCGTCGCTTTCCGCAAGGTGCTCCTCGGCGCCGACAGTCGGCTCGTCGTCCAGAACGCGTTCGAGGATAACGGCAGCCCCGCCACCATCCCGCTGCACCGCGTGCGCGAGGTGTGGCGGGACGGGCGGCTCATCTGGGAGCGCGCGCAGCTCAGAACCTGACCCGCACGCCGATCGCCGGGCGCACGACCGTGTCGGTTTCTGCCCCGGGGACGAGCCCCCCATGGACGCGCAGTTGCGCGACCACCGCCAGGCGAGACGTGACGGCCACCGCTGCCTCGGCGCCGACCGTCACCCTCATGTACCAGTCGCTCGAACTGTACTGGTGCGAACCGGTGACGGTGCCATTCACCAGGGTCTGATACTCGTCGCTGCGCTGTTCGTTTCGGTAGTGCGGGCCGAATTGCAACGCCACGTCGACGCGCTCGGAAGGCCGCAGGTGGACGCCGAACAAGAAGGCAACGGTAGGCGTCCGGTATGTCGTTCGCGTGATGGACGTGGAAGTCTGGCTGCCGTACGGGTAGCCGGATTTGTAGTCGGTACTGGCTGACCATCGTCTGGTCCGAGGTCGGGAACTCCCCTTCGACCTGCAGGGACCACCGGTCCGCGAAGTTGAAGCCTGCGGCCACCCCTATCGCCAACGCGCCTCCGGTGGGCTCCGAGCCGCTCGGGGACCAGACCGAGTTGTCGATGTTCCAGGCAACGCTGGCCCCGGCGAATACACGCCGTGCTTCTCCGCTACCCTGCGCCGCGCCGTCGCGCGCCGCCAGGACGACGGCCAGCGCCACGACGAACGTCCCGACCCGAGTCGCCGTCGCCTTCATGACATTCCCTCCCCTGAACCGGAATGCGCAGGCCGCCGGCGAATCGGCTCATCTCGGACCGGCCGCCTGCGCTATTCTGTTCCCGCCACGCATTCAGCCAGGTAAGGGAGAATGACATGCCGTACGAAACGATCGACCAGCGGTTTGGTGCCGTCCGGAAGGGCTTCGCGCGCAGTGTCGGGCTTCTCGTCGTCGTGCTGGGGCTCGTCCTCCTGGGCTCCTGTTCGCTCGACCACCATCGACACCGGACACGTCGGCGTGCTGACGCTGTTCGGCAAGGTCACCCGCGAGCAAATCCCCGAGGGAATCCACATCATCAACCCGCTGAAGGCGGTCACCAAGTTCTCGATCCGCACGCAGGAGTCCAAGGAGACCGCCGAGGTCCCGTCGAGCGAGGGGCTGCTCATCCACCTCGAGGCCTCGTTGCTCTACAGACTCGAGCCGACGCAGGCGACGGACGTCTACCAGAACGTCGGCCGCAACTACGTGGACGTCGTCGTCAGCCCGAACTTCCGGTCCGTGATGCGCACCGTGACCGCGGCGCACACGGCGAGCGCGCTCTACAGCGAGGCGCGGGAGTCGGTCGCGCAGCAGATGCTCGCAGAGATGCGCAAGATCATGCAGCCGCGCGGCGTTACGATCGAGAACGTCCTCCTGCGCGACATCAAGCTGCCGCAGACGCTGAAGTCGTCGATCGAGGCGAAGCAGCAGGCCGACCAGGACGCGCAGCGGATGAACTTCGTCCTGCAGAAGGAGCGGCAGGAGGCCGAGCGCAAGCGGATCGAGGCGCAGGGCATCTCCGACTTCCAGCGCATCGTCACGGTGGGCATCAGCCAGCAGCTGCTCGAGTGGAAGGGGATCGAGGCGACGCTCGAGATTGCCAAGAGCCCGAACGCGAAGGTGGTGGTGATTGGGAACCCGAAGAACGGCCTGCCGGTGATCTTCTCGGGCCAGTAGCCAGGGGTCGGGTCGAATTACCCGACCGGTCACTTTGCGATTACGGAATTGAGATCGCGTCGCGCGATTCGCCCCCCACTCACGAGTTTGTCATCGTCTGGGGCTTGTGTTGGTAATTCGACCCGACCCCTGGACGATGACGTCCCGCCGGCGGGCGGCGGGCGTCACCTGGAGGTCCACCAGCTCGCCGTCGCGCACCTCGCCCTCGACGACCGTCCGCCCGGGCGCGTGCAGTTTGAACCGCGCGTTCCAGGCCTTCGGCCATGCGGGCAGCAGGTAGATCTTGTCGCCCACCGGGCGGATCATCATCGCCTGCAGCGTCAGCATGATGTTGCTGCCGTGGTCCTGGTCGGGCAGCCAGTCGTAGTTCGGCCCCCACATCGCGGGGAACCGATGCTTCGGATTCGAGTTGCCCGCCTTGCCGACGAGCAGCTTCGCCGCCTCGTCCGCCAGGCCGACCGCCGCCGCGCTCTGGCCGTCGTACTGCCATCCGATCGACGCCTTCTCGGGCCGCCGCCGGAACGTGTCCACCGCGAGGTCCAGGTCCTGCCGCCCGACGCCGAGCAGGCCGAACGGCCAGATGGCGTACAGCTCGACATTCTCCACGTTCGACCGCTTCGGGTTGAACTTCTCCGCGGGCATCAGCCGCCTCACTCCTGACTCCACCTGGATCGGGAGCGGCGGCGCCATCGCCTGCATCCGCTGGAAGTGCTCGCGATCGGCCGGCGGCACGCGCCCGGGCGGCAGCGCCAGCAGCCGGTCGGTGACGGCGATGAGGCCCGCGACCGACGGCAGGTCGTTCACGACGTCGTACCAGTACGTCTCCACCGCCTGCGTCGGCTGGATGACGAGCTTCCCCGCCGCGTCGCGCGGGAACCGCGTCTCGAAGTACCGCAGCACGTCGCGGGCCATCGGCAGCAGCTGCTTCTGCAGAAACGCCTCGTCCAGCGTGTGCTCGTAGTAATCGAGCATCAGCATCGTCAGCTCGAGGCCCGGCTGCCAGATGTGGCGGATGTAGTCGTTCAGGACCTCGTTCGCCTGGTGGCCCGTGCGGTTCCAGCCGTAGTCGCGGTTCGACCAGGTCCCGAAGTTCGTCATCGTCTCGGGGAAGGCGACGCCGTCCACCCCCCAATACGCCTTCGAGCGGGCGCGCGCGAGCGGCGCCGCCGCGGCGTACATGCGGAACAGCGGCGCGAGCTGGTCGAAGTCGCCGCGCGCAATCATCGGGAAGTACGGCAGCCGCGTGTTCTGCCACCAGTAGCAGTCTCCCCACCGGCGCCAGTCGGCGTTCATCTTGGGCCCGCCGGTGAACTCCGGCTCGACGGTAAAGATCGACCCGTTGAACTTGATCGGATACGCGCCGCGGCCGGCCGCCGCGGTCATCCACCGCTGCAGCACGTAGGCGCGTGTAACCGCCTCGCCGTTCTCGCCGTCCACGAAGATCCAGCTCCGGCTCCAGAACGCGTTCCACCAGGCCGCCGTCTCCCTCATCGCCAAATTGGGGTCGGAGCGGTTTTTCGCCAGGTCGCTCACCTGCTTCAGCCAGACGCCGAGCGACTCGGTCTGCGCGGCGTGCGCCACCACCTGCACGTGGAAGCGGCGCGTCGCGGGCGACGCGAGGGAGTCCGGGCCTTCGGCCTTGAAGCCGCGCGCGACGATGCACCCGCCGAATGTGCGATTGACGAGCGGGTCCGCGACAACGCTCTTGCAACTCCTCGAGCCCCTGGTGCTTCAGCGTGAGCGGGACGATGGAGTAGGCGTTGCGGTGGTACCACGTGACCGCGTTCGCGGGCCGCGCCTCGACGTCGTCGCCCGACTCCCACACTTCGGCACTCCGGCGGCGCCTGCTGCATCGTCCAGGTGGACTGGAGCTCCTCGCCCGCCAGCACGCGCCGCTCGGTGCGCCACCCCTCGAGCGAGGCGCGCACGGTGATCGGCTGGTCGCTCTGCCCGATGACGTGGATGACCGGGGCGAGCGCGTCGACGAAGAGGCTGAGCGTCACGCGGCGGCCGGGTTCGCCGGCGGCGATCTCGATGCGCCCGTCGCGGAGCTTCAGCTCCTGGATGATCGGCTGCCCCTTCCTGAACGGGTTCGGTGAGAGGCTGACGCGGACGCGCCCGAGCTTGAGCAGGCGGGAGATCTCGCTCCACGCGTCGGTGCGCGCGATGTAGAAGAGGAGGTCGCCGTCCTCCTCGACCCACGCGTTCAGGCCGACCTCGCCGTTGCCGATGGGCATCGACCCGGACGCGTCGCGGCTGGGCGTCTGCCAGACGACGTTGTATCGGTCGAGTTGATCGAGCGGCGCGGCTCCGCCCTGCGGAGAGGACCCGCGTCC
Organism: uncultured Acidobacteriota bacterium; assembly: GCA_963698725.1. Taxonomy (GTDB): domain Bacteria; phylum Acidobacteriota; class Vicinamibacteria; order Vicinamibacterales; family Fen-181; genus FEN-299. The sequence continues at coordinate 753,352 of CAVORY010000012.1, read as the reverse complement.
TGATATGGGCGCGAGGCAGACCAGGAACGCCGCTAAGGCCAGGCCGGCAGTGGCGCGAGTCAAATGGCACCCCCTTGCTCGCCTGACATCATTGACCGGAACAGCCACAGAGACAACGGTCCCCGCGCGCGGTATCATGGGCCGCCACACGGCACGGTCTTTCGGCAGATCGGGCGGAGTCACGCTCCGCGCAGGAGGCCGTCATGATCTCTGGCGCTCTGACGGGGCGAACGCTCGGGCACTACGCGGTGCTCGAGCCCCTGGGCGTAGGCGGACCCGCCTTCGTTCGGCGAACCGTTCCATCGCCCGCCGACCTACGGCGCGGCCGCGCCGCAGCCAAGGAGACGATTCGATGAAGCCCGGAGATTCGTTGGGGCGGTATCGAATCGTCTCCGAGCTTGGCGTAGGCGGGATGGGTGTCGTCTACAAGGCGAGGGACACGCGGCTCGGCCGTCCCGTCGCGCTCAAGGTGCTGCGGTCGGCCTCGCCGGGGGGCCCGGCTGCCACACAGCGGTTCCTGCGCGAAGCGCAGATGGCCTCCGCGCTCAACCACCCCAACATCCTCACCATCTACGACGTCGGCACCGACGCGGGCCTGGACTACATCGCGATGGAGCTCGTCGAGGGAGGCACGCTGGCCGATCTCATCGCCTCCGGCCCGCTGCCCGTCGAGCGCGCGCTGCGACTGGCCGCGCAGATCGCCGACGCGCTGGCCGTCGCGCACGCCGCAGCGATCGTGCACCGGGATTCTGAAGCCGTCGAACATCATGATGCCGGCCGCTGACCGCGTGAAAGTGGTCGACTTCGGTCTGGCCAAGCTCGCCGGCGCCGCCGCCTCGACCTTCGAGACGACCAGCCCGCTCACCGTCGAGGGCACGATTGTGGGGACGGCGCCCTACATGTCGCCCGAGCAGGCGACGGGCCGCGCCGTCGATGCGCGGAGCGACCTGTTCAGCCTGGGCACGATTCTCTACGAAATGCTCGCCGGTCACGCGCCGTTCCGCGCCGACTCGGCGGTGGGCACGATCGCGGCCATCCTGAAGGACCAGCCGGCGCCGATCCCGGGAATCCCGTCGGCCGCGGCGAAGCTCCTCGACCGCTGTTTGCGGAAGGACCCGGCCGACCGGTTCCAGTCGGCCGCCGAGATGCAGGCGGCCATCGTGGAGTGCCTGGCGCCGCCGCGATCCGCCGGGAAGCCGTCGGTCGCCGTCCTTCCGTTCACGAACATGAGCGGCGTGAAAGAGGACGACTACCTCTGCGACGGCCTGGCCGAGGAGACCATCGACGCGCTCACGAGGATTCCCGGCCTGCGCGTGATTGCGCGCACCTCGGCGTTCGCGGTCGGGCGGATGGGGCTCGACGTCCGCGAGGCCGGGGCGCGGCTCGATGTGACGACCATCCTCGAAGGCAGCGTGCGCCGAGCGGGCTCCCGCGTGCGAGTGACGGCGCAGTTGGTCTCGACCGCCGACGGCTCCCACGTCTGGAGCGAGCGGTACGACCGCGAACTGACCGACGTGCTGGCGCTCGAGGACGAGATCGCGCAGGCCATCGCGACCCGCCTGCGCGTCGAACTCGGCGACGCCCCCCGCACGCCGACCGCCGCGGTCGTCAACCCCGACGCGTACACCGCCTATCTCGAGGGGCGGCACCACTTCGCCCGGGGCACGCCCGACGGGCTGATGCGCGCGCTGGCCTGCTACGAGCGTGCGACGGCGCTCGACCCGGGCTTCGCCCTCGCGTACGACTCGCTCGCCGAGCTCCACTGGTACCTCGGCTTCTTCGGACACGTCGCGCCGCGCGACGCCTTCGCCGTCAGCACGTTCAACGCCGTGCGGGCGCTCGAGCTCGACGACGGCCTGGCGCAGACGCACGCGCTGCTCGGCATGCTCCGCAAGGAGCTCGACTACAACTGGCCCGAAGTGGACCGGGAACTGCGCATCGCCCGGCAGCTCAATCCCGAGTCGCCGCTCGTCCGCCTGCGCTACGCGATCAGCGGCCTGCTGCCGCACGGGCGTCTCGACGAGGCGGGGGTCGAAGTCGACGCCATGCTGCGCACCGACCCGCTGTCGATCCTGGTCCGCTGGTGGGCCGGCATCATCGCCTACCTGGCGCGGACGCCCGGACGCATGATCGAAGAGGGCCGGCGCATGATCGCGCTCGATCCGAACCACTTCCTCGGGCACTGGACCCTGGGGTCGGCGCTGGTGGAGACTGGCGCCCTGAGCGAGGCGGTTTCTGCGCTGGTGCGGGCTGACGAACTCTCGGGCGGCGCGCCGTTCACCGCGGGCTTCCACGCGTACGCCTGTGGGCTGGCCGGCCAGCGCGACGATGCCCTGCGGCTGCTCGACCGGCTCGGCCAGATGGCAGCGGGGACCTACGTGCCTCCATCCGCCTTCGCGATGGGCCACGTCGGCCTGGGAGACTGGGACGCCGCCCTGGGCTGGCTCGACAAGGCGATCGACGCCCGCGATCCCATCGTCATGCCGATGAGGACGTTCCCGTTCCTCGACCCGGTCCGCGGCGACGCGCGGTTCCAGGCGCTGTTGAAGAAGATGCGGCTGGACTGACTCTGGAAGGGCCGGCGGGTCGGCCCACGCGGTCGGCAGCCGGCCCGAACCCTTCCCCTCGCTTTCCCCGCGCTTTTCTGTTGACAGTCCACAGGACTGGTGCGACACTTCTGTGGACGGTCAACAGAACACCATCGGAGGCGACACGGTGCCCGCCAACCACGACAAACGCGACGTCCTGCAGGGAACGCTCGACCTGCTCGTGCTGAAGACGCTCGAGACGATGGGCGCGATGCACGGCTGGGGGATCGCCAGGCGCCTCGAGCAGGTGTCGGAGAACCTGCTGCAGATGAACCAGGGCACGGTCTACCCGGCGCTGCTGCGCCTGGAGCAGGCGGGGTGGATCAGCTCGGCGTGGGCCGTCACCGAGAACAACCGGCGCGCGCGCTTCTACTCACTGACGCCAGCCGGACGGAGGCGTCTTCGAGTCGAGGAGCGGAACTGGGACCGGATGTCCGCGATGATCGCGCGCGTCCTTCGGCCGGAGGCGTGAATCGAAGGGGAGGACGACAATGCGCTGGGCAAGAACGCTGGCGCGTCGGATTCAGGGGCTGTTTCGAAAGGACCGGCTCGATGCCGTCCTGGACGAGGAGCTGCGGTTCCACCTCGAAATGGAGACGGAGCGCCTCGTGGGGACCGGCATGGACCCGGCGCCCGCCAGACTCGCGGCGCGTCGGAGCTTCGGCGGCGTCGATCAGGTGAAAGAGCGCTACCGCGACCAGCGGGGGTTCCCCGCTCTCGATCTGCTCGGCCGCGACTTCGCCCACGCCCTGCGGTCGCTCTGCCGGCGCCCGGCCTACACCGCTGCGGCGATCTTCTCGCTGGCGCTCGGCATCGGCGCGAACACGGCGGTCTTCTCGCTGCTCGACGCGCTGGTGCTCCACCCGCTGCCCTACCCAGAGGCCGATCGCCTCATGCACGTCTATCAGTCGCGGCAGTTCGGCGGCCGCTTCCGCATGGGTGCGGTCTCGGCTCCCGTGCTCCGCGACTGGCGCGATCGCGCCCGCACCTTCACGGCGATGGGCGCGTTCATGCCGGGCAGCGTCAATCTGGCCGGCGCGGAAGGCGCCGAGCGCGTGACGGCCACGCTGGCCGAGCCGGAGATCTTCCAGGCGCTGTCGGTCCCTCCCCTGCTCGGCACCTGGTTCCGCGCCGAACACGGCTCGCTCGGCACCAACCACCGCGTCGCCGTCCTCAGCTACCGGCTCTGGCAGGACCGCTTCGACGGCCGCCGCGACGTCGTCGGGCAGACGCTCCGCATCGACGCGGCCGACCATCTGATTGTCGGCGTGATGCCGGAGGGGTTCGATTTCCCGGCACGCGCGAGCGTCGGGCTCTACGTCCCGATGCCGTTCACCTCCCTCGACTTCCAGGATCGTGGCCTCAACCGCCTGTCGATCCTGGCGCGCATCAGGCCCGGCATCCCGGTGAGCGCCGCCCGCGAGGACCTGTGGAGGATCTCGCGCGAGCTCGAGGCGATCTACCCGAACAGCGGCTCGGCCGAGCTCCGGCCGCTGCACGGGGACACCGTCGGGCGCACCGCCCTCCTGCTGATCGTGCTCGGGGGGGCCGTCGGGTTCGTGCTGCTGCTGGCGTGCGCCAACGTCGCGCACATGGTGCTTGCCAGGGCAAACGCGCGCCGCCACGAGTTCGCCGTTCGCCTCGCGCTCGGCGCCCGCCGCACGCAGATCATGGGGATGCTGCTGGCCGAGGGCTTCCTGCTGGCCGTCGCCGGCGGGCTGCTGGGCCTCGCCGCCTGCCGCTGGGCGCTCGACGCGCTGCTCGCGCTGCCCGACACGCCGCTTCCGCCGGGCATCCCGATCGTGATCAGCCGGGCGGTGCTCGGCTATTGCGCGCTCGTGTCGGTGCTGACCGCCCTCGGCGTCAGCGTCGTGCCCGCGCTCCGCCTGTCCCGCCAGGCGCTTCAGTCGGACCTGGGCGAAACGGCTCCCTCGTCGCGTCGGCGCGCCAGCCACGGAAACATGCTCATCACGGTCGAGACGGCTCTCGCCGTGGTGCTGGTCATCGGCGCCGGCCTGCTCGTCCGCAGCCTGGGAGCGCTCGCCGACTTCGACCTCGGCTTCAAGCCGGACAGGCTGCTGACGATGCGGGTGACGCTCCCGCCTCACGAGTACCCGGACGTGGCGCGCATTCACGCCTTCTACGACCGCCTGCTCGAGCGGCTCTCGGCGCTGCCAGGCGTCGAGGCGGCCGGCCTCAACAACCTGCTGCCCGTGCAGATGTCCTACACGAACATGGACTTCACGGTTGAGGGCTGGCCGGACGACCGGCCGGGACATCAGCCGTTTGCCGAGCATCGCACGGTCAGCGCCGACTTCTTCCGCGCGATGAGCATCCCGATGGTCTCGGGGCGCCCGTTCACGCAGGCGGAGAACCGGCCGCAGTCGGACGTGATGGTGGTCAGCAAGCGGGCCGCGGAGGTGTTCTGGCCCGGCGTGGATCCGGTCGGCAGACGCATGGCGTACGGCACGAAGTCGCCGCCAGATCGGTGGCTGACGGTTGTCGGCGTCGCGGCCGACATCAGGAGCGCGGGCGTCGGTCAGCCTCCGCAGCCGATCCTCTACGCGCCGTTCCGTGGTTTCGACTTCCCGATCCAGTCGGTCAGCATCGTCGTGCGGACGACCGCCGCGCCGGAGTCGGCCGTGTCCGCCGTCAGGGCGGCCGTCCGGGATCTCGACCCCGACGTCGCGCTCTACTGGGTGAGCCCGATGGAGGAGGTGATCGCCCGCGCGACGACGAGCACGCGCTTCCTCGCGACGCTGCTGACCGCGTTCAGCGCGCTGGCCGTGCTGCTCGCCGTGGTCGGCATCTACGGCGTCATGTCCTACGTCGTCGGCCTGCGCTACCGGGAGATCGGCCTCCGGATGGCGCTCGGGGCCTCGCGCGCCGCCGTCGTGCGGCTCGTGCTCGCCCGCGCGATGCGACGCGCCGGAATCGGCGCCGCGTTCGGGATGCTCTGGGCGGTGATGCTCAGCCAGGCCATGCGCCCGTATCTCATCGGCGTCGGCCAGGTGGACGTTGTCACGCACCTGACCACCGCGGGAGGCGTCCTGCTGGTGGCGGCGACCGCGAGCCTCGTGCCGGCTCTGCGCGCCTCGCGTGTCGATTCGGTGGAGGCGCTCCGGCACGAGTAGGCGGGTGACCGGTCGATGACGCGGCAGGCCGGAGGAGAGTTGTGATGCGCCCCGTCGCTCGTATCATGATGGCGTGTGCCGTGGGTGTCGTGGCGGCAGGATCGTGGGCCGTCGCCGGCGGCGGCGCCCACGGTCGCAGCGTGGACGACGCCGGTCAGGCCAGTCCCGGCGGTCTCACCGGTCCCGCCGCCAGCATCGACCGGCTTCTGTCCGAGTCGTATCCGCCCGGCGAACCCGGCGCGGCCGTCCGGGTTGCGAAAGCCGGGGTCGTCCTGCTCGAGAAGGGATACGGTTTCGCCGACGTCGAGCGCAAGCTGCCGGCCACACCCGAAACCGTCTTCCGCCTGGCGTCGGTGACGAAGGCGTTCACCGGCACGGCTGTCCTGATGCTCGCCGAGCGGGGCGCGATCGCCTTGGACGATCCCGTCACGAAACACCTCCCGTCGAGCCCGCCCGCGTGGCGCGACGTCACTGTCCGCCATCTCCTCTCGCACACCTCCGGCCTTCCCAACTACCTCGATCGGCCGAACAGCATGGAGTGGGCTGCGCGCGAGTACACCGTCCAGCAGCTCATCGACTCGTTCAAGGACTGGCCCGCGGTGTTCGCGCCGGGCGAGCGAAGCGCGTACTCCAACTCGAACTACGTCCTGCTGGGCGCCATCATCGAGAAGGTCTCAGGCCTTCCGTTCGATCGGTTCGTCGAGACGTCGATCTTCGCGCCGCTCGGGATGACGGCCACGGCATGCGGCTCTTCGGTCAAGGAGCTATCGCGCCTCGCCACCGCCTACGAGCCGGCGCGCACGGCCGACGACCAGCTCGATTGGACCCGGCTGCTCGTGGCCAGGCCGTACAGCTATTCCTCGGTCTATGCGGTGGGCAGCTGCGTATCGTCGGTCCGGGACCTCGTCCGTTTCCACGACGCACTTCGCGCGGGCCGGCTGATTGGCGCCGACGCGGCAGCCCGCAGCCTCGCGCCCGCTGGTTTGCGGGTGGGAGTGTCGCCGACGATGTCGGAGGGGGGCTGGCAGCTCGACACGATCGGCGGGCGGCGGGCAGTCATGCGCGGCGGCGCGCTGCCGGGCGTGTGCACCTGGTTTCTGACGATTCCCGATGGTGACGTGTCGGTGATCCTGCTGAGCAACCGGACGCCAGGGAAGCCGCGCTGCGGGATGCTGGCGGTCCAGGTGGCGGGCCTGGCGGCAGGCGCCGCCTCGGGCCGGTGACTTCGTTCGCGCCAGCCGCGAACACCTACCGCTTGCCCTTGCTGTAGCCCCCGCCGACGACCCCTCGCGCCTCCGTCGACGTGAGGGATCATGGCTGACTTGAAAGCACGACGACCCTGAGGTCCGGCACCTGCCTGAAGTGCGCCTCGTCGCGGGGCCCGACGAGCACGCCGACGCCTCGTTTGAGCGCGGTGGCCGCCACGCTCAGGTCAGAGCCGGCTGGCAGGCTGCATTCCCACTTCGCACGATCGGTACTTCGCACGATCGCCCGATTCACTCTTCCCGCCTCCCCGCCTCCCCGCCTTGCCGCCTCCCCGCCTCCCCGCCTTGCCGCCTTCCGCCTCCCCGCCTTCCCGCCTTGCCGCCTACTTGATCGCGATTGCGTCCAGCTCCCCCAGCTTCAGCCGGACGCTGACGATGAACGGCTGCTTCCCTTCCTCCCAGTGGCCGTAGGTCGTCGTCACGATCGTGCCGTCCGGCAGGACCTCGACACCGGGATACGTGCTGTCCCAGCTGTTCTTGTTGTCCATCAGGCGCACCAGGTACTGGCCGTCGCGGCCGTTCACGATGTCGTCGTAGGTCCCCACCCACGCCACCCAGTCGCCCTTCCACGCGTCGCCGTCCGCCATGTTGCGGAACGAGATGAACAGCCGCACGTCGGGCGCGTACTTCGCCGTGTGCCGGTCGCCGGTGAGCGAGAGCGACACCTCGCGCGGCGCCGACCACGTGGCCGCCTCGTCGTTCGAGAACATCACGTGCGTACGGCGCGCGCGGTTGTTCTCGCGCAGCAGCATCGCCAGCTGCTTCCCGTCGGGCGACCGGACGACGCCCGGCTCGCAGAGATTCACGGTCTCCGACGAGAAGAGCAGGCGCGGCCCGCCCCACGTCAGGCCGCCGTCCTTCGAGATCGACTGATAGAGCTGCATGCTCTTCGTCTTCTTCCCACCCGCATGGAAGAACCGCCCATCGTCGTGGAAGAACGCGGCGTAGTCGCCGTTCTTCAGGCGCTCGACGCTCGCCATGGCGACGATGCCGCCCCAGTCGCCGACCGGCGCGAGCGGGCTCCACGTTGCGCCATCGTCCTCGGAAACGGCGAGGCGAATCGGATAGAGGCCGGAGAAGAGAATGAGCCTCTTCTTGCCGCTCTTCGGGTCGATGATGCGGTAGAGGGTCGGAACTTCCTGGCTGGTCGCCCAGTTCTCTGGCGTCGCGAGGCGCGCGGACCAGGTGCGGCCGCCGTCGGTCGAGCGCTTCATCACGATCGCGCCCTTGCCGTGCCCTTTCGGGTAGACCGCGATCATCGTCTTTCCGTCCTCGAGCAGCACGGTCGTCACGTGGCCGAGGTACTGGCCCTCCTCGCGATCGACGACGACCTGGCGCGACGTGTCGGCCGAGAGGTCGATCCGCCGGAGCGGCGCGGCGTTCAGGAATCCGAGCGTCTGCTTCGACGACATGTAGCCGGAGAATCGACGCACCTCCTTGCCCGCCGGGTCGAGAATAATGAACGTCGGGTACCCGGCCACCTTGAACCGCGACACAAGCGCCTTCTCGAGGTCGCCGTCGAGCTTCACGCCGACGTACGACGCGCTCAGGGAGCCTGCAACCTCCGCGTCGGTCCAGATCCACTCGTCCATCGTCTTGCACGGGCCGCACCAGCTGGTCCAGAAGTCGAGGATGAGGAACCGCTTCTCCCTGGCGGCCTTGGCCGAGGCGATGTCGAACCCGCTCGCCCATGCGAACGGCTCCTTCGCGCGCGGCCTGGCACGTTCCACGGCCAGCGTGTCGTCGGCCGCGCGGTCCTCCGCCTTGGTCACCGGCCGGTCGACGACAGCGAAGGAGATGGTACGCCCGTCGGGGCTGAAGCCGCGGAACTCGAGCACGTGCTCTCTATCCGCGCCCTTCACGAACATCATCCGGGTGGTCGGCTTCGCCTCGGCGATCGAGAGCACCTTCTTCGCAGCGTCTGGCGCCGACGCTTCCAGAACGCTCCACGTGTCCTCCTTGTCGAAGACGGCGTCGTTGTCCGAGTCCATCGCGGCGACGATCGTCTCGACGCCGCGGATCGTCACGGTGCCCGCGCGCCAGGACCTCACCGAGTAGCGGGCGATGGAGGGCACCTCGTCGCCCTGCCGCACGATCCAGACCGACACGGAGTACGGCTCGGTGACGCCCTGCGAGTACGGCACGGTCAGATCGACCGTCGCGAACGAACTCCACGAGTCGCCCGTCTTCTCGCGCACGCTCGGCACGGCGGCGAGCGCCGGGCCGTCGTCCGAGAAGTCGTGGTTGCGGTTGCGGTCCACGAAGAGCCGGCACAGGTCCTTCGGGTGTTCCGCAGCGGCCGATACGAGGATGCTGACCCAGGAGCGTTCGGTGGGCCCGACCTCGATCGTCCCGGTGCGGGCAGGCCGGGACGCGCCCGGCGGCAACGGCGCTCCGGCCGGCACGTCGGCCAGCTTCACCTGCGTCCCCTTCGGGCTGAAGTTGGGCGCCGGGCCGGTGCCCGGCGCCGCGTAGCTCAGCTCCGCACGCACGAGTTGTTCCTGCGCGGGGGCCGCTGCCGCCGCCAATACCCACGCCCATGCTGCCAACGCCACTGCCGCCAATCGCGCCATGGTCCTCACAGAATCCTCCTGTCGGGCTCTCGATCCTGCCGCACTGTATGCTGACACGGGCTTCGAGTCCAGAAGGAGGAAGCCTGTAGTTCCCGCCAGGACGGGCGCGCGCGGTAGAATTCCTCGAGGTGCCAACGTGCCGATGGTGAGACGCGACGAAGGCGACGATCGCCTGGAACTGTGGCTGGGCGAGCCGGGCAAATCGGGGCCGATCGGCCTGGCGGGCCGCGCGCTGCTGCTCGGCGTCCTGGCGCTCCTGACTGCCGGGTTCGTGCGGAACGGCCTCAACGCAGAACACATTGGCGGGTCGTTTCTGCACCTCGTGAACTTGCCGTTCCACGAAGCCGGCCACGTGCTGTTCTCGCCGTTCGGGCGCTTCATGATGACGCTCGGCGGCAGCCTGCTGCAGGTGATTGTACCGATCGTCTGCGCGGTCGTCTTCCTGACGAAGACCCGCGACCCGTTCGCGGCGTCGGCGGCGCTCTGGTGGGCCGGCCAGAGCCTGATGGATCTGGCGCCCTATATCGCGGATGCGCGGGCGCTCCAGCTCGTGCTGCTCGGCGGCCGCACCGGCGCCGAAGTCGAGGGGCACGATTGGGAGTACATTCTGCAGACACTGGGATGGCTGCACCGGGACGTCGCGCTCGGCAACGCGGCCTTCATGACCGGCGCCGTCGTGATGGTCGGCGGCCTCGCGTGGGGCGGCGCCGTCGTCGTACGTCAGTTCCGTTCGCAACGGATGCCGTGAGACGGATGTCCGGAGGAGAGAGGGTCCCGATGATGAATCGACGATCGGCGCAGGTGCTCGGAACCGTGGCGATGGCGCTGGTTGTGTCGGTGGTCGTGTTCGCGCGACCCGTGTGGGCTCAGCGCACGCCGCTCAAGCCGGGCATGAACCTCTTCTCTCCGGCACAGGACGTGGAGGTCGGGCGTCAGGTGTCGGCAGATGCCGAGAAGCAGCTCCAGCTGTTGAACGACCGCCGGGTCGACGACTACCTCTCGCGACTCGGCGGGAAGCTGGCGGCGAACGCGCCGGGCGAGAAGTTCCCGTACCAGTTCAGGGCGGTGAACGACCTCACGATGAACGCGTTCGCGCTGCCCGGCGGCTTCCTCTACATCAACCGAGGCACGATCGAGTCGGCCGACAACGAGGCGCAGCTGGCGAGCGTAATCGCGCACGAGATCGCGCACGCTGCGCTGCGGCACGGCACGAACCAGGCCAGCAAGGCGTACCTCGCGCAGATGCCGCTGGCCGTGCTGGGCGGGTTCGGCGGCAAGTCGGTCGCCGGCGTGCTGGCGCAGCTGGGCGGCGGGTTCGCGGCCACGTCGATCCTGCTGAAGTACTCGCGCGACGCCGAGCGCCAGGCCGACCTGATGGGCGCCCAGATCCTGTGGGACACCCGCTACGATCCGCGCGGGGGAATCCAGTTCTTTGAGAAGCTGCAGGCGCAGGGCGGGAGCCGCGGGCCGGAGTGGCTCAGCACGCACCCGGACGTGCAGAACCGGATCCGCGACATCGGCGCGGAGATCCAACGGCTGGGCGGGCCTCCGGAGAACGCCCAGATGGATTCCTCCGAGTTCCGCTCGATTCGAGGCTACCTGAAGCCGCTGCCGAAGCCGAGGGAGGTCCCAAAGAGCGCCGCGGGCGCAAAGCCGTCGGGCACACCGCGGCCTGCCGCCCCGAGACCGGACGCTCCCTCCACGCGGCTCCGCGCGTTCGAGAGCGACCTCCTGCGCTTGTCGTACCCGGAGAACTGGAGGGAGCGGCGCGAACCGAATGGCGGGTGGCTGGCGCCCGACGGTGGGATTGTCGCGCTCGGCCAAGGCGAGTCGCTCGCTTACGGGGTGGTGCTCGGCCTCTTCCCCCCGCAGGCCGCGAAGTCCGGGCGGTTCGAGCTCAAGGACGCGACCGAACAGCTCATCGCGAGCTACAAGGGCGGGAATCCGAACCTGGCGGTGGTGCAGGCCTCGAGGGAGATTCGGCTCGGTGGTCAGCGGGCGTTGTCGACTCAGCTCCGCAACGACTCGGCGCGCGGCGGCGCGGAGGTGAACTGGCTGTTCACGGTGCTTCGGCCCGAGGGGATGATCTACCTGGTGTGCGTGGTTCCCGAGAGTGACTTCGCAGACTACCGGGGCGCGTTCGAGGCCGTGCTCAAGTCGGTGCAGTTCCCGCAATAGGGCCCGAGGCGGGCGCGCCGATGGCGCCCGCCCCGTCGCCGTAAGAACGGTGGAATCGCTAGAAGAGCCCGGAGACCTTCCCCGTCTTCGGATCGACGTCGATGCGGCGGAAGGCCGGGTTCGAACTCGTGCCCGGCATCAGGCTGATCGTGCCCGCGCAGGGGCACAGGAACCTGGCTCCCGAGTAGATCAGCACGTCGCGGATCGGCAGCCGCCAGCCCTTCGGCACCCCCTTCTTCGTCGGTTCGTGCGACAGGCTCAGGTGCGTCTTCACCATCATCGTGGCGTAGTTCGAGTACTTCGGGTCCTTCGCCAGCATCTTGACCTTGGCGTCGGCAGCAGGCGCCCAGTCCACGCCGTCGGCGCCGTACACCTCTTTGGCAATCAGGGCGACCCGGTCCTTGAGCGGCAGCTCCAGCGGATAGAGGAACTTGAAGTTCACCGTATCCTTGGTGGCGTCGATGACGGCGTCGGCCAGCTCGAGCGCCCCCTCTCCGCCGTACTGCCAGTGCCGCGATTCGGCGCACCGGGCGCCGGCGGCCTCGGCGGCCCTTCGAACAGCCGCGCACTCGGCGTCGGTATCGGTGACGAAGCGGTTGATGCAGACGACCGGATTGATGCCCGACTTGCGGACGACGCCGATCAGGTGCGCGAGGTTCTCGCACCCCTTCTCGACCAGGCCCACGGCTTCCTTCGTGTACTCCTCGGGCAGCGGCTTCCCGGCCACCACCGCCGGGCCGCCGCCGTGCATCTTCAACGCTCGAACCGTGGCAGTCAGCACCGACACGTGCGGCATCAGGCCGCTCAGACGGCACTTCACGTTCCAGAACTTCTCGAAGCCGATGTCGGCCGCGAAGCCCGACTCGGTCACGTGGTAGTCGAACAGCTTCAGGCCGACGCGGTCCGCGATGATCGACGACTGGCCGACGGCGATGTTGGCGAACGGCCCCGCGTGCACCAGGCAGGGGTTGTACTCCGCGGTGCACATCAGCGTCGGGTTGATGGTATTGCGCATGAACGCCGCCATGGCGTTCCCCACCTCCAGGTCGCGGCAGGTGACCGGCTTGCCGTTCCTGTCGAAGGCGAGCGTGATGTCGTTGATGCGCTCCTTCAGGTCGGCCAGGTCGGAGGCGACGGCCAGAATCGCCATCAGCTCGGAGCCGACGGCGATGCCGAACTTCGACTGCATCGCGTACCCGTCCTGCTTGCCGCCCAGCCCGATGACGATGTTCCTCAGCGCCTGCGCGCAGAAGTCCATGACCCAGCCGAACTCGACCGCGGTCGGGTCGATGTCCATGCGTCGCATCTTCGTGAGCCGCTCGAGCTGCTGGTCGTCGTAGTTCCGCTCGTGCTGCATGCGGGCGGTGAGCGCGACCATGCCGAGGTTGTGGGCGTTCATGATGTCGTTGATGTCGCCCGTGAGCCCCAGCGAGAACTCGGTCATCGGAATCAGCAGGGCGTTGCCGCCCCCGGCCGCCGTGCCCTTCACGTTCATCGTCGGCCCGCCGGACGGCTGCCTGAGCGCGCCGCCCACGTTGACCCCGCGCTTCCCCAGGCCCTCCATCAGGCCGCAGGACGTCGTGCTCTTCCCCTCACCGAGCGGCGTGGGCGTGATGGCCGTGACCTCGATGTACTTGCCGTCCGGCCTGTCCTTCAGGCGCTCGATGATCTTGAGGAAATCGAGCTTTGCCAGCCGGCCCATCGGCAGCATCTCTTCCTTCTGCAGCCCGAGCCGTTCCCGCCACTGGTCAACGGTCGGCATGTTGACTTCGGCGGCTTCGGAGATTTGCCAATCAGCCATCTTGGTCGCGTCGTACGGCATGTTCTTGCTCCTTCTGGGATTAGGGCTTCGGCAGTCGCGAAGATCGAGGCGTCAGGCTACAGCCACGAGGCATCGGCGTCAACGTGTCGCTCAACGGCACCTGCGGATGCGCACCGCGCCTCCGGGGGGATGGGCGCGCGCGGGCGCGCGCTGGGGCCGGCGTGAGGGTCGGCGGTCAGACCCTCGCGTCGATAGCGTCCAGGATCCTGCCTGCCGCCGCGGAGAAGTCGGGATCGCCGGCCGGCGTTCCGAGGCCGCCGCTCCTGCGAAGCTGCCTGCTCTCGGGGAGGCTGGCCAGGATGGTCATCTCCGCCATGGCCTCCTCGATCAGGCTTCGCTCTTCGTCGTCCCGGATCTTGTTGCCGATGACGAACAGGCGCGTGAGACCAATCTCGGCTGCCAGTTGCTTGATGTGGAGGCCGGTCTCGATCGACGACCTGCTGGGCTCGACCACGACGAGCAGCGCGTCGGCGCCCATCGCCGTCGCGCGTCCCAGGTGCTCCAGACCCGCCTCGCAATCCATGAACACCCAGTCCGAGCGCTCCAGCATGACGTGCTGGAGCAGGCTGCGCAGGAATGTGCTCTGCGGGCACGCGCAGCCTCCGCCTCCCCGGACGATGCCGCCCATCACCAGGAGCCGGACACCGCCGTCCACGATGGAGAACTGCTCCGGGATGTCGTCCACCTTGGGATTGAGTCGGAAGAACCCCTCGAGCGAGCCCAGGCGCTCTTCGATCAGCGCCTTCATGCCGACCAGGGCCGGCGGCGGCGACGAGAGGCCGAGCGCCAGGTGCAGGTTGGGGTTCGGATCCGCGTCGATCGCGAGCACCGGGTTGCCCCGCGCGGCCGCCACCCGCGCCAACGTGGCCGTCAGTGTCGTCTTGCCAACGCCGCCTTTTCCGCTGACCGCGATTTTCATCGATCCGGCTCCTGTCTACGAAGTGCTTCGAGCCTCGATCAGGCGGTCGCACAGGATGGCGCCGAGATGCGCCAGCATCTCCACCGGCTGGTAGTGACCGGCCGTGCTGTCGAACAGGACCTGCGCGCTGTCGGGAAATTCATCTCCGCCCGACCAGAAGACGACGGCCATCGGGACTCTCGGAAACGCCCAGAAGCGATAGGCGGCTCCCCCGATGTCGAGCGGCTCCCCCCCGAGACGCTCGGCGGCCGCGCGGAACCCCGACAGGTTCCCGCGATACGCCTTGGCCAGAGGAGCGCCGCTGTACCCCTGGAACGCCTGCTCGTAGAACGCGCCGTGCGGCAGGTTGCGAAGCGACACCCACGAGTTCTCCACCGGCGTCCCGTCGGCCAGGAGAAGATACTGCAGGAGCGCCGACTCGGTCGGCAGAGGGCAGCCGCCGCCCTCGGCGTCTCGGGCGGCCACCTCCGGCCACGCCACCGTGTAGCTGCGGCCCCAGAAACTGAGTTCCAGGCGAGTCCTGCCGGAGGCGACCTCCAGGCGAGCGCCCGCACGCGCGGCGACCCTCCCAGGGTCGACCCCCCGCAGCACCTCCCGAGCCTCCCCCAGCTGCTTCTCGATGCTCGCAGCCCAGGTCGGGTTCACCCGCATCCCTTCCGACATCGTCAGACCCCCACAGCGGCAGCCTGCCGGTTCTCGACCGGGGTGTACATCGCCGGCGCGAGCTTCAGATCCGCGCGCTTCTGATCGAGGTGCGCGATGATCTTCGCGGCCGCCTTGATCGGGTCGGCCTCGAACAGGAACTTGCCGCCGGTGACCCCCTCGATCTCGTTGGTGATGTAGTTGTGCACGGCGGGGCTGCCGAGCACGGGGTGGGGCGTACCGAAGTGCGTCAGCACCCCCGAGGCGACGAAGTAGAATCCGATCGCGACGGCCTTCTCCGACATCCACTCGGGCGCGGACCCTGCCACGGGGAGCTTGGAGAAGTCGTCACCGAGGCCGCCCTCGTTCACGATCTCGACCAGGGTGGTCAGAATGCGCGAATTGTCGACGCACGCTCCGACGTGCAGGACGGGCGGAATCCCCACGGTCTCGCAGATCTCTCTCAACCCGGGGCCGGCGATCTCGTAGGCAGCCTCGGGGCGGAGCAGGCCGCACTTGGCGTCGGCGATGGCCGCGCAGCCGGTCGTCACGATCAGCACGTCGTGCTTCAGCAGTTCCTGCGTCAGCGCGATGTGCGCGGAGTCGTGGGTGACGTTCGGGTTGTTGCACCCGACGACGCCGACGGCTCCCCGCAGCCGGCCGTCGATGATGGCGTCGTTCAGCGGCCGATAGGTTCCGCGGAAGCGGCCGCCCAGGAACTTGAAGACCGACTCGGTGGTGAACCCCGCGACCATGTCGGAACGGCCCTCCGGGATGTTCACCTTGCGCGGGTCGCGCCGCGAGTACGCCTCCACGGCCCGAGTGACGATCTCCTTCGCCGTGTCGAGCGCGCGGGCCTCCTCGAACGCGACGTGTTCGACGCCGGGCATCTTGGCCTTCGTCGAGGTCGTGATCAGCTTGGTGTGGTAGCAGGCTGTCAGACTGTTCACCGACGGCATGACGCACTGGACGTCGACGACCATCAGGTCGACCGCGCCCGTGACGACGGCCAGCTCCTGCTGGAGGAAGTTGCCCGCCACCGGCACGCCGTGGCGCATCAGGATCTCGTTGGCCGTGCAGCAGATCCCGGCGATATTGATCCCGGCCGCGCCCTGTCGCCCGGCCGCCGCCACCAGTTCGGGATCCCGGCTCGCGACGACGAGCATCTCGGACAGGACCGGTTCGTGGCCGTGCACGATGATGTTGACGGCGTCCTTGCGGAGGACGCCGAGATTGACGGCGGAACGAATGGGCTTGGGTGAATCGAACAGGACGTCCTGCAGCTCCGTCGCGAGCATCGATCCGCCCCAGCCGTCCGCGAGCGATGCGCGCATCCCCTGCTTGAGGATGTTCTTGTAGTCGTTGTCGACGCCCATCGTGCTGCGGTGCATCACCTCGACGATCTCGCGGTCGATTCCCCGCGGAACGATGCCGAGCTTGCGCCACAGCTCGCGCCGCTTGGCGGGCGCGCGGGAGATGAAGGCGATTTCGCCCTCCTGCTGGCCGAACATCTGGCCAGCGAAGTCCGCGAACGCCCGGGCGACGTCCGCGTCGCTCTTCCCCTCCGTCTTGATCCCGAATTCCGCGGCGAGCGTGCGCAGCTTGAGGGGATCCTTGATGGAGTAGCCGCCCTGGCCTTCGGCCGCCAGGTGCAGCGTGTGGACGACATCCCGGCCGTGGTCGGAGTGGGCGGCCGATCCTCCTGCGATCATGCGAACGAGGTTGCGGGCGACGATTGTATCGGCGTCGGCTCCGCAGGCTCCCTGGCGCAGGTCGCCGCCGAACGGATCGATCCGGCAGGGGCCCATGTTGCAGATCTTGCAGCACACTCCCAGCTGGCCGAAGCCGCACTGCGGTTGTTGCTTTTCCCAGCGGTCCCACACCGTCTCGATATTCTGGCCTTCGGCCACCTTGAGCATCTGCAGGGTGGCGCCATCAACACTCTTCTGAGTCATCGCAGCCTCGCTATTCGAATCCTGGACGTTTGATCCCCGGGGGGCCCGCCGGATCAGATGTCTCTTCCCGGCGCCGGCGATCGGACAGCCCCTCCCACACTCTCGCGCCGTGCCTTCTCGGCCGGCTCTCTCACTACCTCTGCCGGTAGGCCTTGAGGTACGCGTCGCTGTAAATCTCGTTCCCGAGGAGGATCTCCGCGGTGGCGATCGCCTGCATCAACTCCTCGTCGCACACGTTCACAATGGCCGTGTCCACGCCCATCGCCATCGCCATGACCAGGAACGTCCGGTTGATCAGCTTCTTCTGTTCGGTCTTGGACGCCACGTTGCTCAGGCCGATGGAGATGTGAGGCGGCGGGTCCGACAGCGTGGCCAGCTGCTGGACGGCGAGGAGCACGTTCCTGGCCTGGTCCTGCATGAACTTGACCGGCATGACGATCGGGTCGAGGATGATCTGGTCGGGAGTAAGACCCGCATCCATCGCCGATGCGAGGATCTTGCCTCCGAGCTCGATACGCCGGTCCACATCCTGCGGGCTGCCGGTTTCGTCCATGACCAGGCCGAGGATCCACGCCTTGTACTCGGAAGCCATCTCCAGCAGCGGCACCAGTTTCGAGTCCTCGGCCGTGGTGCTGTTGATGATCACCGGCCGGTCGGGGCCGACCGTGTTCCGATACGTCTTCAAGCCCGTGCTGAACATGTCGAGGCGGTTGCAGTCGAGCGACAGCGGAAGCGTGGTGGATTCAGCCACCGTCTCGACCAGCCAGGCGAAGTCATCGACACTGCGCGACGCCGCCCCCATGTTCACATCCAGGTAGTTGGCGCCCGGGGCGGCCTGTTTGGACACCCACTCCCGAATCACGGCCTTGTTCTTTTCCTGGATGGCCTTACCCACGTCCTTGAAGGACCCGTTGATGCGCTCGCCGATCAGGATGATTCCCATGACTTTGCCTCCCTCAGACCGTGGCTGCTGCAACCGGTGTTCCGCTCAACTCGAGAACCGACCGCTTCACCGCGCGAAGCGCCTCCGGGTGGCGCAGGATGACGAGATCGCCGCCAGAGACCAGGTACACCGCCGCGGTCGCCGCTTCCCAGAGCGGCGCACGATGACTCTGGGCGCCCCACTCGGGGATCTCCGCTTCACTGACACGCGCTTCCTTGACGGCCCAGACCTCGAGCCCCACGTCGCAGAGCATCGGCTGGGCGAGCATCCGGTCGCCCTTCAAGCCGGCGAGCCGGGCCCGTTCCATGACCGAGTAGATGTACTCCAGGCCGTAACCGAGGGCCGCCGTGGTCGAATAGAGCACGATGTTCTCGACGGGGAACCCCATGTCCTGCGCGAGGATGTTCACCTGCTTGGCGATGTTGACGTCGCAGGGGGACTCCGCGATGACCTTGTGCTTGTAGGCGGTGCACACCGCGGTGAGCGTCTTGTAGTTCTTCTCGGTGATGGTGCCGAGCAGGCAGTTCTCGCCCGCAGCCGCTTCGGCCACCGCAGGGAAGACGTCGTTGTCCTTCTCCGCGTTCCCCGAACCCAGGATGATCAGGGGAACCGAAACCGCTTTCAGGACCTGCTTCACCGACTCCGCCGCCTGCTGCGGGGACCGGTCGCCGCGATCGGGATGGCAGCCGGCCAGCCGCAGGCAGATCAGGTCGGCCCCCATCGCGCAGCAGGCCTTGGCCCAGGAGGCGGGATCCTTCATGGCGTCGCCGAAGGCCTCCTTCAACATGTCGGGCCAGTCCTGCGGGTAGACGTCCCAGATCTCCATGGCGGCAACCGCCGGGCTGAACGGCCCGTCGAATGCCAGGTACGGCAGCGTGCCCGATCCCCCGATGGTCACGGTGGCGGACCGCGTTCCTCCCTCGGCCGGCGTCGCGCCGATCGTGACCGCATTGATTCGTCCACCCCAAGGCTTCTTAGTGTCCGGTATCATCTGCCCCTCCGTGTGCGTGCGCTCCGAGCACGTTCAGTGGCCGCTCCGCGCTCCAAGTGCGAGTTCGTCCGCATGCCGTGGCGCAACCGATGCCCGCGGCAGTGCCTTGTCCAGCATCGACCTCACGGCTGACCGCGCGGCCGAATCCGCGCCCAGCCCGGTCAGGGGTTCGCCCTTCCGACTGCACTCGCGCAGGCCGCGGTCGGTTGGCACGGTCCCGAGCAACTCCAGGTTCGTGAAACGCGCCTGCGCCTGGCGCCGGGGCTCTTCGTCGTCGTCCGCCACGTCGTTGAGGACCAGGTACTGCCGGCCGATCCGCAAGGCCAGCCGTTCGGTCAACTGGTGGATTCTCGACGCCGCCTCCAGCGGCACCGGATGACCGGTGCTGACGATCAGGAGCACGTCGATGTCCTGCGTGGTACATCTCGACAGGTGCTCCAGTCCGGCTTCGTTGTCCATCACCACGTACGGGTAGGCGACGCTGAGCCGATCGATGCAGCGCCTCAGCACGCTGTTGACCGCGCAGTAGCAGCGCGGCCCCTCTCCGGCGCCCATCGCCAGCAGGTCGAATCCCTTACCCTCTGCCAGGCACTCCTGGATCCCCAGCTCGAGGTAGTCGTCCTTGGTCACCCCGGGCGGGAGCTTCCGGATGTGATCCAGCAGGTCGTTGCGCAATTCGCTGATCGTCTTCTCCACCCGGCAGCCGAGCGCATTCGCCAGGTTCGGATTCGGGTCGGCGTCGACCGCGAGCACGGGCCCCGCGCCTCGTTCGACCAGACTCTGGATCAGCAGCGCCGCCATCGACGTCTTGCCGATCCCGCCCTTTCCGGCGACCGCCATTGCGAATGCCATCTAGACGCGCGCCTCCACTTCCCGCGGATGCCTCACCGAGGGGAACTGGCTCAGATCGGTGTGCGGGATGAACCGGGCTGCCAGGAACTCGTCGTAGTAGTCGGGGTAGTTGATCAGGTCGTAATAGGTCACCGCTTCCGCGATCTCGTTCAGTTCCTGCCACGCCTTCACCGACAGCAGGCCCAGGTCGGCGCCGTGGATTGATGTGTTCCCGACGAACCTGATCTTCTCGGTCGGCAGGTCCGGAATCAACCCGATGGCGATTGCCTTCCCGCGGTCCAGGTAGTTGCCGAAGCCGCCGGCGATGTAGACACGCTCGACCTGCCGGAAATCGAGGCCGATGGCCCGCGCCAGCACCTGCATGCCGGAGTAGATGGCGGCCTTCGCGCTGAGCAGGTTCGACAGGTCCGCCTGGGTGACCACGATGTCCATGCCGGTGTCCGAACGGGAGTCGGGGACCAGCACGAACTCGAGCGCGCCGTCGCGCTCGCGAATCCGCCGCGTCGATCCCGGCACCAGATGCCCCGAGCGGTCGATGAACCCTGCCTTGCGCAGCTCGGCCACCAGGTCGATCAGGCCGGACCCGCAGATGCCGCGCGGGCGGGTGCCGCCGACTGTCTGGAAGTGCACCGCGTCCCCGGGACCAATGTCCACCCGCTCGATGGCGCCGTGCATCGCCTTCATGCCGTGGCGCACGCCAGCGCCTTCGAAGGCCGGCCCGGCCGACGAGGAGCAGGTGATAGTCCAGTCGCGGTTGCCGATGGCGATCTCGCCGTTGGTGCCGATGTCGACCAGCATCTGAACGGCCTCGGACCGCCGGAGTCCCACCGAGAGGATCCCCGCCGTGATGTCGCCCCCGACCCAGCCCCCGATGTTCGGCACGGTGTACAGCAACCCGCGCGGGTTGATCTGGATGCCGACCTCCATGGCCCGGACCGGCGGCGCCGAGGTGGACGGCGCCACGTACGGCGCCTTCCGGATCGGGCCCGGATCCAGGCCGAGCAGCAGGTGGATCATCGTCGTGTTGCCCGCGCAGGCGATCGCGGTGATGTCGTGGAGGGCGACATGGTTGCGTTCGGCGAGCACCGAGATCATCCGATTGATGTCGCCGACCACCGCCTTCTGCAACTCATCGAGCCCCGCCGGCGTCGCGGCGTGGAAGATCCGCCGAATGACCGTGTCGCCCCACTGCCGCTGCGAGTTGTACGCTGCCTCGGCATCCAGCCTCTTCACGGCGTTCAGATCGACCAGGTGGGTCACGACGGTGGACGTGCCGACATCGACGGCTACGCCAAAGTTCCGGGCGGAGGTGTCGCCCCGTTCGACCTGCAGCACCTCCAGCGTCCCGCCGCGCCAGCCCAGCGTGACGGTCACCTTCCAGCCCGCCTCGCGCAGCAGCCTGGGCAGGTCCTTGAGCACTTTCAGCCCCAACTGCATGATGGGGGCGGGATGATGGCTTCTGATCGCGCGAAACAGCCTCGACTGATCCGAAAGGCTGTCGTCCAGGGTGGCCGGTGGCAACTCCAGATAGAGCTTGCAGGTGAGCGCCCCGGAACGCTCCTCGACAGCCTCCGCCAACGGGTTCAGCGCCCGGAACCGCTGGGCGTCCAGGTCGATGAGGATCTGGGCGGCCGCCGGCCGCGATTCCGGAGGGATCTCCACCTCCACGTCGCCGGCCACGATCGTCTGGCACGCCAGAACGTACCCGCACCGAATCTCCTCCCGGCTGAGCAGGCTCGTCGGCTGGGCGCTGACGTTCCCCTGACGCACGACCAATCGGCACTTCCCGCAGAGGCCGTCGCCTCCGCATGGACTGGTCAGGTCCACGCCGGCGAGCATGGCCGCGTCGAGCAGCGTGGCGTCGGAAGACACAGCCACACGATCGCCTTCTGGCCAGAAGGTCACCTGCGGCTTCGGCCGCCCGTGGGCTGTGTCGGTTCCTCCGGTCATGCGCTGGCCAATGCTCTCCACTGGGTCTTCAGGAAAGCGGGGATGCCCGCCGCTTCTTCCGGACCGACGACGACTTCACACCCCAGCTCGTCTTCCAGCTCGCCCTTGAGCACCGAGACCAGCCCGGGGATGACGACCCGCTTGTGCCGCACCATGTCCATCACGCCGGTGGCCTTCACCGCCTTGGCGATCGTCTCGCCCGTCAGCTTGTCGTCGGCGTAGGAGTTCAGGATGCCCAGGCCGTTGGTTTCCACCACGACGATATAGGTCGGAATCTTGCTGTTCTCCGCCTCGCCTTCGACCATGAAGTAGGTGAGCGCAAAATTGGTGGTCACCAGGACCGGGGCGTCCGGACCGGGCTCACGCAGCTTGACCAGTTTCGCCTCGACCGCGTTCGGCACCTGCGGGTCGGTGAAGAGGTTGAACCTCGCCGTGAGGACCGGCAGGATCTGCCACGTTTCCCTGCCGCGCATGACCACGATCGACGCGTACTTGCACACGTACACCGTCGCCTGCAGGCTCTCCTGGACCGGGTCGTCCGAGGTGGTGAGCGCGAGGACGGGATAGCCGAGCGGGCGGAAGTTCTTCTCGAGCGCCAGACGCCTCAGCTGCGTCAGCAGGGACAGCCCTTCTCCCGTGCTCCCCAGCTGCGGCACCAGAACGAGGTCCTCGACACCACCCTGCTTGGCCTTGGAGGCCAGATCGGCCAGCTCCTCGAGCGATTCGCCCCTCACCGCCAGCGGGACTCCGTGCTTCTTGGCCAGCTGCACGATCTCGTCGAGGTTGGCCTTGGTCGCCCCGCACAGCAGCGGCTTGCGCTCGGCCAGGACCTCCAGCGCGCCGGCCAGCGCTCCGGGATCGCTGCTGAGCAGAACCACCGCCAGGTCGCTGCGGTCCCGCACGACCTCGGCAGCGGCGCGGTACGACTTCGCGTCCCCCTTCTGTTCCAGGGCGATCATCTCGACGCCGACGTGCTTGCCGCTGCGAACGAACTTCAGCCGACCGACAGCGGCAGCCTCGGCCGCGACGTCGCCCTGATCACTGACGCGAATGGCCACGGCAGTGGGACGGTGGAACTTCTCCTCGTGACGGAAGAGGACGGTTTCCCCGCCGATCTTCACCGCCCCCGGACCCGCGCCGATGGTCACGATACGCATCGGCGGCGCGGCCGAATCGGCCAGCTCCTGCTTCGCCGCGTCCGACACGTAGGGACACGCCTCCAGCGCCACCTTCTTGGCCGCCACCTGCATGGCGAACGCCATGCACGTCGGGAACTTGCACTCCCCGCAGTTGGTCTTGGGCAGCAGTTTGTAGATGCCGATACCTGTCAGCTTGGCCATTGGTGCCGTTCCTCCTGATCATCCCAGGACTGAAGACATCGCCTGGGCGGGGTGATCGACTTTCTGCAGGAACTCGACGAGTTCTTCGACGGTGGTGGCGTCTTTCTCGGTGGCGATCTTGTCCAGGAGCTCGGGCTGCCCCATGGCCTCGAGTCGCGGCTGCAGGCGGTCCAGCATATCATCCTTGAGTTCCTGGGGCATCCACACGAGCCGCGGCAGGCCGCCCTCGGCCGAGATGAACTTCTCGCTGACCAGGTACATCCTGCCCACCCCGAGGAATCCCGGGGTCTGCACGCCGCCGCCCACTTCGCCCGCGAGCGTCGAGAACGTCATGCCGAGCGGCGTCATCCCCTGGTATTCGCGGTTGACCACCATCACACCGTTGGTCTCCGGGATCACGCCGACGATACACTCGAAGCAGCCGCAGCTGGTCTGCGGATCCTCCATGATCGAGTACATCGTGACCCGCGAGAGGTGTCCGTTGGAGGCCTTGACGACGTAATCGTTGACGCCCCCGAAGACGCCCAGGTTCGCCTCCTCGCACAGCCCCTTCTCGATCGGCTGGTTGGGCCCGTGCGAGTCCATCTCGAACGCGGCCCTGCAGTCCAGCCAGGTGTAAGCGCCGCACAGGCCAAGGCGCTGCGGCGTGACGACGCAGACGTGGTTCGGCGCGTAGCTCTGGCACAGGATGCAGCTGTAGAACCGGTCGACGTCCTCGTCCTTCATCCCCTCCATGCGCTCGTCGCGCTTGCGGTAGGCCTCGCGCGCATCCTTGAGGGCTCCCTGCATCTGCTGTTCGTCGGTGAAGAGGGTGACCTGCACCTTGTCCACGATGCCGGAGAACTCGTCGTGGTACTTGTGGACCAGCAGCTCGCCCAGGTGCTTCAGCCGGAATCCCTTCTCGTAGGCTTCCGTGCCGATTCGGATCCACGGAACGTCGCGCTGCCCGATGTGCATGACGCCGGCGGCGCAGCTGACGAACTTGTGGACGCGGCGCTCGAGCACGCTCTCGAAATCCTCGTGGAAGCTCCGGCCCGCGACCTCGATCACGATGCCCAGGGGCATCGCCTTGCCGGGCGCGGCCGTGTCGATGTCCGGCCCGACCAGCGTCACCTTGCCGTCCTCGACCTGATCCATCGGCCGCCCGCGCAGGAACTCGAACGCGGTCGAGTACTTGCTGCCGAATTCGACCCGCAGGTTCTCCTTGCGCACGCGCTCGCCTTCGAACGCCGCACCGTACGCGATCGGGATCGGGATCTTCGAGGCCTTCAGCTTGAGGCCGCGGACCTCGATGGCCTTCGGGACAATCCGGTCCAGGGGCACGCCGGACACCACGTGCTCGAAGGTGCAGATGCCGCGCGGCAGGATCTGCGGGATGGGGGGCTCCGCGATGACAGGGAAGCCGAAGTTGATGGCGCCGGCGGCCGTGGCGTACTTCTGGTCCGTGAGCAGCTGCTCGACCGGTGCTTCGGGGTCGGCACCGAGCGCCAGCACGAACGCGAAGACCCGTTCCTTGTTGTAGAGCAGGATCTGGCGCGCGGCAGCGAGGTCGCCCGGCTTCATGCCACCGAAGGTCATGGCCGACCTGGCGGCGAAGTTGAGAGCGTACACGGCCGCGCTCGTTTCCTTGCCGTAGGGCACCAGGTAGGTGTCCCACCCCATCTCCACGCCCTCTTCGGCGAGCTGCTCGGCCATCGACTTGCCGTTGCTGCTCCCCGCCATGAAGACCAGGATGCTCTTCTCCTGCAGCTCGCGCGCCAGCGCCACCGCCTCGCGATTGGTCGGCAGGGCGCCCACGCACGCGGCGAATCCCGGCATGCGGCCGTCCACCAGCTTGATCCCCTGGTTGCGGAGGATGGCGTCGTCGGTGAATCCGAGGAACGGCGGCGTCGGCTGGTACTTCGGGTCGAGGTACCTGAGGACCTCGATGACCTCCTGGGCCACGAGGGTGGCGATGCCCGAGTCCAGCGTCGATCCGAGGTAGGGAAGCCAGAGACTCTCGGAGGGCACCTCCGCCATGAGAATGCGGGCCTCGGCGAGCATCTCCCGGCAGTCCTTCAGGGTTTCGACCTTCTTCCCGAACAGCGCGAGAATGAGCGGCAAGTAGTACGCGGTGTTCGGGAACCCGACGCGCGCCGTCTCGCCGTGCTGCTGGATCGCTTCGGCCAACTGCCGCTCGGCGAGGGCCATGTAGTAGTGCGCACCGCGAATCGCTGCTGTGGCTATGATCCTGGACATCCTGACACTCCTCCCGATTCGAGCAACTCTATTCTGGTTCGGTCAACAGGCTCCAACGTCCTCGCGCGTCATCGCACCGCCACGGGTTCCCCGACGGCCAGCGCCTTTCCGGCAAGCGACTCCCCCAACTCCCGCGCGCGGCATTCGGGGCACCATTCGAAATACGGCTTCACCAGCGGGTGACGGCTCCTCAGCCGCTCCAGCTCGCGGACCGTGCCGAAGCCCTTCCCGCAGCGCCGGCATTTCAGGATCGGCGCCATCGTCATCCACCGGTCCACCACCCGATCCTGCGGGAGGTCCTCCATCTTGATGCAGGACGTGGGGCAGACGTACACGCACGCGCCGCACCCGATGCAGGCGTCGGTCGGCTTGTCAAATGGCACCGCCGTGCTGCGTTCGGAGCCGCGGCTCTGGAATCCGATCGCCGATTGACCGATCAGGTCCCGGCAGACGTTCACGCAGCGGCCGCAGAGCGTGCAGTGCTCGCCTTCCTGCTTCACCAGGTCGGTATCGAACACGCCGAATCGTGCGGTGAACTCCCGGACCACCGGAGAGCTGTAGCAGCGCGCCAGCAGCAGTTCGAGCACCGCGCGGCGGTCCCGGACGATCCGCTCGGAGGCGGTGAGCACCACCAGCCCGTCTTCCTGGATCGGGAAATTGCAGGCAGTGACGACGCGGACCCGCTTCCCCTTCCTCAGTTCCACGATGCACACGCGGCACACGCCGTAGGGCTCGAGCGCCGGGTGGAAACAGAGATTGGGAATCTCGACACCGACCGCGCGGCCGGCGTCGAGGATCGTGGTCCCCTCCCTGACAGAGACCGTCCTGCCGTCGATCTCGATGGTGCAGGTCTTTCCCGGCTCTTCCATGGAAACCCGCCTATCTCCTGACGATGGCGTCGAACTTGCAGACCTCGAAGCAGATTCCGCACTTGATGCACTGCTGGCGGTCGATGAAGTGCGGCTTCTTCAGCTCTCCGGCGATCCCGTCCTTCGGGCAGGGCTTGACGCAGGCCCCGCAGCCGTTGCACAGCTCTTCGTTGATCGAGTATTGGATCAGCGCCTTGCAGACTCCCCCGGGACACCGTCGGTCGCGAATGTGCGCGATGTACTCGTCTTCGAAATACTTGAGGGTGGTGAGCAGCGGATTCGCCGCGCTGCCGCCCAGGGCGCAGAGCGAGCTGTCCTGGACCGCGTTCCCAAGTTCGACGAGTTTCTGAAGGTCCTGTTCCTTGCCCTCACCTTCGCAGATGCGGTTGAGAATGATGACGATCTGCTTGATCCCTTCCCGGCAGGGAATGCACTTCCCGCAACTTTCGTCCTGGAGGAAGTTGAGGAAGTAGCGCGCGACATCCACCATGCAGGTGTCCTGATCCATCACGATCATTCCACCTGAGCCCATCATCGAGCCCGCCTTGGTGAGCTCGTCGAAGTCCACCGGCAGGTCGAGGAGCGACTCGGGGAGGCAGCCGCCGCTCGGGCCGCCCGTCTGGATGGCCTTGAACGTCTTGTTGTTGCGGATTCCCCCTCCGATGTCGTAGACGATCTCGCGCAGCGTGATGCCCATCGGCACTTCGACCAGGCCCGTGTGGTGGATCTTGCCGACGAGCGAGAAGATCTTGGTGCCCTTCGAATTCGCCGTGCCCATCGAGGCGTACCAGTCGGCGCCCCGATTGATGATGAGCGGGACGTTGGCGAACGTCTCCACGTTGTTCAGGCTGCTGGGCTGGTTGTTGATGCCCTTGTGCACCGTGTGGATGTACTTCGCGCGCGGTTCGCCAGGCTTCCCTTCGATACTGGCCATGAGCGCGGAGCTCTCTCCGCACACGAACGCGCCGCCGCCCTGGTTGATCTGGACGTCGAAGTCGAACCCGGACTTCCCCAGGACGCTCTTCCCCAGCAGGCCGCAGGCGCGAGCCTGCTCGACCGCCCGCGAGAAGACCTTCAGGGCCAGGGGATACTCGTGGCGGAGGTAGATGAAACCCTGAACCGGGCTGACCCCGTACGAGATCGCGTAGGCCGCGATGATCATCCCTTCGAGCACCGAGTGCGGGTTCCCCTCGAGCACGGCCCGATCCATGAACGCGCCGGGGTCTCCCTCGTCGGCGTTGATGACCACGTAGCGGATGGCTCCGTGCGCCTTGCGACAGGTCTCCCACTTGTAGCCGGCTGAGAAGCCGCCACCGCCCCTGCCCCGCAGACCGGCCTTGGTGACCTCCGCGATCACCTGCTCCGGCGTCATCTCGAACAGCGCCTTGGCGAGCGCCGAGTAGCCGCCGAGCCTGAGGTAGTCGTCCAGGCTCTCGGGATCGATGTGCCGGTTGTTTCCAATCAACAGCCGCTTCTGGCGGCTGTAAAACGGAATCTCCCCCTCGACCACGGTCGTCGCCTGGGTGCCGGGATCCTTGTAGAGCAGCCGCTCGACAGGACCGGCTTGGTCCATGACCCTCGCCAGGATCTCCTTGGCGTCGCCAGGACGGGCCGATGTGTAGAAGATCTCCTGGGGGAAGACCACCGTCAACGGCCCGCCCTCGCAGAATCCATGGCAGCCGGTGAAGTTCAGGCGAACCGCGTCTCCGAGCTTGTTGGTGGAGATCTCCTCCTTGAAGGCCTGATAGAGGTCGTGGCTGCCCATCGCCAGGCAGCCCGGACCGCCGCAGACGGCGAAGTACGGACGGGCCGGATCGTGCCCGGCCACCAGGCCGGACTGGTATCGGCTCAGGTCGGCCGGGCCGGCAAACGCCGGAACCACCAGGCCGCGGCCGAGGCCCTTCTGCAGCGCCGCGGCAGGGTTCGCCCTCCCCCGGCGGGACGACAACGGCGCGCCGGTCCGGATGCGCTCGATCAGCCTCCCCATCTGGGACGCCTGCATGTTCCCGTAGTACTCCCCATCCACCGTGACGATGGGGGCGAGCGCGCAGGCTCCGACGCAGTTCACCGTATCGAGCGAGAATTCCAGGTCAGCGGTCGAATCCCCGGCCTTGACCTGGAGCTTGCGCTCGAGCGCCTCGAGAATCAGCGGCGCGCCCCGAACGTGGCAGGCCGTGCCCATGCAGACATTGCACTGATGCTTGCCTCGCGGCTTGAGGCTGAACGCCTTGTAGAAGGTCGAGATGTGATAGAGCTGGCTCTCAGGAATCGCCAGTTCCCGGGCGACGAACCGCAGTTCCTCCTCGGGGAGGTAGGTCTCCCTGTCCTGCAGCTCGTGCAGGATGGCGATAATCTGCCCCGGGTTTCTCTGGTGCCGCTCGAGGACGCTGTCCAGCCATGCCTGGTTCATTTCGGTCTCCGCTGCCGGACCTCAGTGAATGCCGGGAGCCGTTTGGAGGATCCTCCGGTTCCCGCCGTCAGGCGTGTCCATGCTGGAGAGCAGGCGCGCGGTCTTGAGCGCCTTGTCCTCCGCAATGACGTTCGCATCGATCAGCCTGCGCGCCCGGGTGTGGCACGCGTCGACGCACGCCGGCTGCCTGCCTTCGGCCTGCCGGTCCCAGCAGAGATCGCACTTGGCCATCACGCCGCCATCGGCCTTCTTCAGCACGCCAAATGGACAGGCCAGGACGCAGGTCGAGCATCCGATGCAGATATCCCGCCGGAACACGACCGGCGCGTTTGGCGCCGTACGGTAGAGCGCCTTGGTCGGGCAGGCCGAGGCACAGGGCGCATCTTCGCACTGCTGGCACTGGAGCGGGACCGGCTGTGTCCCGATCCCCAGGACCTGGACCCGGCTCGCGGGCCTCGGCGATTCAGCGATCGCTTCCGCCAGCACGCCAGACTTGGACCATCGGATCGCGCAAGCCAGCTCGCAGCTGTGGCATCCGGTACACTTCGGCAGCTCCGTCAAGATGATCTTCATCGTTCAGGCACTCCACTGGGCGAGTCGTGCGGTGTTCGAAACATGGACCTGGAACGTGGACCCGGCCGCACCCATCAGGGATTTCCCGCGGTCACGCTGTGGCGGCAGCAACGATTGGGACTCGAAACAACGGGGCGCGGGGTTCGCCGATCGGCGCCCGCATTCGGCTGCGACCGCGTTCGAGGCTTGGTCTGGGGAACCGCCTGCCTAACCGGAACCGAACGTTGGGAACTCCGTTATCTCAAGGGTACGAACAGCTCAATGGCGCTAGTGTGTGACTATCGGACCGCGCCAGCATAGGGAACTTCTGCCTGATCTGTCAAGCGATGAATCGCCGGTGAATCGCCGATGAATAACCGACGTGAATGGTCGCCGGGAGCAGGTGTACGAAGGGGGATTTACTTTTTCGCGCGAACGGTCGAAGATGTAGCCCGCGGGAGCCGGGCGGGCGTGCGGCCATCGGCTCAATCCGCCGCCTCGGCCCGGTAACATCCTATTCACTCGGCTGCCGGACAGGGCGCAGTGCCTCTCCAAGTGCCCCCCCGGTCGACCATGCCACGAGAAGGGAAGGGCGCAATGACAGCCACACTCATCAAGGGTGCGGAAGTAGCGGCCTCGATTCGCGACGAGTTGAAAGCCGAGGTCGGGCGGTTGAAGGAGAAGAGGGGCGTCGTCCCGGGGTTGGTGACGATCCTGGTCGGGCGGAACCCCGCCTCCGAAAGCTACGTTCGCGCCAAGCAGAAGACGGCGCACGAGCTCGGGTTCTTCTCCGTTCAGGAAGATCAGCCGGAGGACATGA
Organism: uncultured Acidobacteriota bacterium; assembly: GCA_963698725.1. Classification (GTDB taxonomy): domain Bacteria; phylum Acidobacteriota; class Vicinamibacteria; order Vicinamibacterales; family Fen-181; genus FEN-299. The sequence goes on along the minus strand of CAVORY010000012.1, from coordinate 723,311 downwards.
CCGAGGAGAGCCTGCTCGCGCTGGTCAGCCGCTACAACGCCGATCCGAAGATCCACGGGATCCTCGTCCAGCTGCCCCTGCCGCGGCACATCAACGAAACGAAGGTGCTCCTCGCGCTCGATCCGCAGAAGGACGTCGACGCGTTCCACCCCGTGAACGTCGGCAAGCTGGTGATCGGCGAGGCCGACTATCTTCCCTGCACCCCCGCCGGGATCCAGCAGCTGCTGGTCCGATCCGGCGTGAAGGTCGAGGGCGCCGAGGTGGTCGTGGTGGGCCGCTCCAACATCGTCGGCAAGCCGATCGCGAACATCCTGCTCCAGAAATCGAAAGGCGCGAACGCGACGGTCACCATCTGCCACACGCGCACCCGGGACGTCGCCGCGCACTGCCGCCGCGCCGACATCCTGATCGTCGCGGCCGGCGTGCCGGAGTACGTGCGCGGAGACATGATCAAGCCTGGCGCCGTGGTCATCGACGTCGGCGTGAACGAGGTCGGACGCACCGCCGATGGGAAGCGCATCCTGAAGGGGGACGTCGCGTTCCAGGAGGCGCTCGAGGTGGCCAGCGCCATCACGCCGGTTCCGGGAGGCGTGGGCCCGATGACCATCACGATGCTGATGCAGAACACCGTCCGCGCCTGCAAGGTCTGGAACCGGATCACCGACTGATTGGGCCACTACTTCTCGACATACTGAAGCGGCCAGCCTGCGTGCTGGCCGCAGGAGGGCGTTCATGGCTGAGAACCATCTTCGGTCGGCTTTGTCGGAGGGCCGTTTCTTCTTCTCGGCGGAACTGGTACTGGGCCGCGACCAATCGGTTCCCGACGCGGAGTCGTTCGTCCGGGACGCCGCCGCCGATCCCGACGGGATCAAGATCATGAGCATCACGGATCTGCCCGGGGGCAATCCGGCGCTCCCGCCAGAGTCGTTCGCCTCGTTCATCCTCGAGAACGGGCTGACGCCGCTGGCCCATCTGTCGGGCAAGGACGGCAACCGGGCCTTCATCGAGAGCCGCCTGCACGGCCTCGCGCGCATGGGCGCGGAGAGCATCCTGGCGCTCACCGGCGACGCGCCGAAGGACGGGTTTCGCGGACGTCCCCGGCCGGTCTACGACCTGGATTCGGTCTTCATCCTGATGCTGGTCAAGGCGATGCGCGAGGGCCTGGCCTACCAGCTCGGATCGCGCACGATCAAGACCACGCCGTTCGATTTCCTTGCCGGCGCCGTGGTGAGCCCGTTCAAGACGTCCGAGGCCGGACAGATGATGCAGCTCTACAAGCTCGAGCTGAAGCTGGCTGCCGGCGCGCGCTTCATCATCACGCAGCTGGGCTACAACCTGCGCAAGCTCTACGAGCTCAAGCAGTACCTGAACCGCACCGGGCTCGGGCACGTGCCCGTGGTGGCCAACGTCTACGTGCCCACGGCAACCGTCGCCAAGATGATGCGGGACGGAGAGGTCGCCGGGTGTGTCATCCCGGAGGAGCTGATCCGGCGGCTCGAGAAGGACAAGAAGCCGGAGAGGATCGAGCGGGCGGCGTTGATGGTGGCCGCCGCGCGCGACCTCGGTTTCGCGGGCGCGCACGTCGGCGGGTTCCGCCTGTCGCACGCGGACGTCACGAGCATCAGGGCGCGTTCCCTCGAGATCGGCAGCGCCTGGCGAGGGCGCCTCGACGAGCTGGTGTTCCCGGTTCCGGGTGAGTTCTACCTGTTCCCGGCGGGCGCAGACGGCCTCAGCGACGGCAACGGCCCGATGCAGCTGAGCACAGCGAAACCGTCCCGGCCGGGCGCGCAGTGGGTCAGCGAGACCTTCCACAAGCACGTGATCAGCGATCAATCGTGGGCCGGGCAGTTCCTGAGAGCCCGCCTGGGCGATGGCCCGAAGACCGCCGACGACCCGTCGTGGCGCCACGGCGCGTGGTATGGCCTGATCGGCCTCTCCTCGACGTACCGCAAGGCGACGATGGACTGCCAGAGCTGCGGCGACTGCATCCAGGATCACCTGAGCTACGCGGGGTGCACCATGCGATGGTGCTACAAGCAGCTGCGCAACGGCCCCTGCGGCGGATCCCGCACCGACGGCACGTGCGAATTCCGTCCGGAGCAGCCCTGCTGGTGGACAGAGGTCTACGACGCGACGCTCGCCTCGGGGAAGGACCCGCGCCGGTTCGCGACGACGATGATCCCGCCGCGGGACTGGCGGCTGGATCTCACCAACGCCCTGGCCAATCATTTCGCCGAGCTGGACAACTACCCGCGCCGCGAGTCGGTGGAGGCGCCCAAGGGTTGATTTGGGTGATGGAGAAGGCTGCAGATGGTCACGATCACACTGAACGGACGAACGACTGAGGCGGTCGAGGGACAGACCATCCTGGAGGCGGCCCGGGCCCACGGCACCACGATCCCCAGTCTCTGCTTTCACCCCAAGACGGGCCAGTCGGCCTCGTGCCGGCTGTGCGCCGTCGAGGTGGAGGGCGCCCGCGGCCTGGTCATGTCCTGCAATACGCCCGTCCGGGACGGCATGGTCGTCCGGACGGAGACCGAGCAAGTGCTGCAGGCGCGCCGGGTGATCGTCGACCTGCTGCTGTCGGACGGGACGCACGACTGCCTGTCCTGCGAGATGTGCGGCGAGTGTGAGCTGCAGGAGGCCGCCTACCGCCTCGGTATCGAGAGACCGTCGGCGCCGCGCGGCACTCCCTCGATGGCGACCGATGTCAGCCATCCGATGATCGAGCGCAATCCGAACCGGTGCATCCTCTGCGGCCGGTGCGTCAAGGCCTGCAACGACGTGGTCCTCAACGGCGTGCTGGATGTCGCCTTCCGCGGTCACCAGTCGCTCATCGTGGCGGATCAGGATTCGCCGCTGGGCCGCTCGTCCTGCGTCGGCTGCGGCGAGTGCGTGCAGCTCTGCCCGACCGGCGCTCTCATCGAGAGGAAGGGCGTGGGGCGGGGCCGGACCTGGGGTCTCGAGCTGGAGCGGACCACCTGCCCCTACTGCGGCGTCGGGTGCCAGGTGGACCTGCACGTCGACCGTGCGGCCAACCGCGTCGTCCGGGTCACGGGCGCGGAGGGCGCTCCCCCGAACGACGGCATGCTGTGCGTCAAGGGGCGATTCGGATTCGACTTCCCCGCCAGCCCGCTGCGGCTCACCCGCCCGCTCATCCGCCGGGACGGCCGGCACGAGCCGGTCTCCTGGGAAGAGGCGTTGGATTTCACGGCGGAGCGGCTGGGCCGGATCCGCGACACCTACGGGCCGGATGCGATCTCCGCCGTTGCCTCGGCGCGCGACGGCAACGAGAACTCGTACGCCGCCCAGAAGTTCATGCGGGCGGTGATCGGCACCAACAACATAGATAACTGCGCACGAACTTGACACGCCCCCTCAGTCGCCGGTCTGGCGACAACGTTCGGCTCCGGGGCGATGACCAATTCGATCGGCGAACTGGAACACGCGAAGGTCCTGTTCGTCATCGGCTCCAACACGACCGAGGCGCACCCGGTCATCTCCTACTACATGAAGCGGGCGGTGCGGAACGGCGCGGTGCTCATCGTGTGCGACCCGCGCCGGATCGATCTGGTGCGCTGGGCCACGGTCCACGTTCAGCATCGCGTCGGCACCGACGTGGCGCTGCTCAACGGCCTGATGCACGAGATCCTCAGGAACGGCTGGGAGGACCGTCGGTTCATCGAGGCGCACACCGAGGGGTTCGAGCGGTTGCAGGAGGTGGTCCGGGAGTACCCGATCGAGCGCGCGTCTGAAATCACCGGCGTGCCGCCCGATCAGTTGCGGGAGGTCGCGCGGATCCTCGGAACGCTGAAGCCGGCCAGCCTCTGCTACACGCTGGGCATCACCGAGCACACCTGCGGCACCGACAACGTGACCAGTTGCGCCAACCTGCAGATGCTCCTCGGCAATCTCGGCATGCCGTCGGCCGGGGTCAACCCGCTGCGCGGCCAGAACAACGTTCAGGGGGCGTGCGACATGGGCGCGCTTCCCAATGTCTTTCCACAACTACCAGCCGGTCTCCGACGCGAAGGCGCGGGAGAAGTTCGCCCGCGGATGGGGTGTGGCCGCACTGCCCGAGACGCCCGGCAAGCGGATGCCGACCATGTTCTCCGGCATGCTCGACGGCAGCACGCGCGCCTTCATCTGCCACGGCGAGAACGTGGTCGGAACCGAACCGAACATCGCGCACACCCGCCGGTGCCTCGACGATCTCGAGTTCCTCGTGGTGCTCGACATCTTCGAGAACGAAACGACTCCGTACGCGGACGTCATCTTCCCCTGCACCTGCTGGAGCGAGCAGGACGGGACCTTCACCAACTCCGAGCGCCGGGTCCAGCGCGTGCGGGCGGCGGTGCGCCCGCCGGGCGAGTGCCGGGAACCGTGGTGGATCTTCCACGAGCTGGCGCGGCGGCTTGGGGTGGACATGCGGTTCGACAGCGCGCGCGGCGTCTGGGAGGAGATGCGCTCGCTCGCCACCGGGTACGCGGGCATCAGCTGGGAGCGGATCGATCGGGTGGGGATTCAGTGGCCAGCCCCGACGCTCCAGCATCCCGGCACCCCGTTCCTGCACGCCGGCGGGAACTTCACGCGCGGGAGAGGGCTGTTCGCGCCGGCACTGTGGCGGCCGCCCGCCGAAGTCCCCGACGGGGAGTACCCGCTGGTCCTGACCACGGGGAGAAGGCTCTGGCACTACCACACGCGCACGCAGACTGGAAACTGCGCCGGCTTCGACGCCCTGTTCGGCGAGGAACTGGCGGAGATCAGCCCGCAGGACGCCGCCGAGATCGGCGCACGGGACGGCGACTTCGTCTGGGTCGTCTCCCGCCGGGGCCGCGTGCGGATGCGCGCCTGGGTCACCGACCGCTCGCCGCGCGGCGTCGTCTGGTCGTCCTTCCATTTCCGGGAAGCCAACATCAACGAGGTGACCAACAACGCCTTCGACCCGGTCAGCGAGACGGCCGAGTACAAGGCGTGCGCGGTGCGCGTCGAGCCCTGCGCCTGAGAGGAGCGCCGCATGGATCCTGAAGCGTTCGACCGGATGGTCCTCGAGGCGATCGCCGCCGAGATCGCCGCGCGCGACTTCTATCTGTGGGCCGCCCGGCAGATCAAGGACCCGGGAGTCGCCGAGATCTTCCAGCGGCTCTCCGGGGAGGAGAACGAGCACCGCGCGACGCTGGAGACGCTTCGCTTCAACCCGCTCGCACGCGTCGAGTTCGCCCGCGCGGCCGATTACGGCGTGGCCGAGCAGGAAGCGGACGTGCCGTTCTCCGCCAGCATGAGCCCCAAGGAGGCCTTGCAGCTGGCCATGAAGAAGGAAGAGCACGCGGCGGCCAATTACCGGGCCTTCGCCGGCGCCTGCCAGGACCCCGAGGTCCGGAGGACCTATCTGGAGCTGGCCGAGATGGAGCGGGGCCACAAGAGCCGGCTCGAGGAGCTGTTCGTCAACGTCGCCTATCCGGAGAGCTGGTAGGGCGCGCCCGGCGCGAGGAAGCAGAGCATGAACACCGCCGCCACGCTGCAGGTCGAGGAATGGAGGACGCGCCTCGCGGAGCGCTTCGAGTCGCGGCCCGAGAGCCTCATCCCCGCGCTCCAGTACGTGCAGGACTGCGCCGGGTACCTCCCGCCCGAAGGCATGACCGCCGTCGCGGAGCACCTCGCGGTGTCGCGGTCGAAGGTCTTCGGGGTCGCCAGTTTCTACTCGCTGTTTCACCTGAAGCCGCGCGGACGTCACCAGCTCACCGTCTGTCGCGGGACGGCGTGCCACGTTCGCGGCAGCGCGAGGCTGCTCTCCGATCTCGAGCACATGCTCGGCATCACCGCCGGCGGCACCACGCCCGACAGGCTCTTCTCGCTGAGTACGGTCGCCTGCGTCGGATCCTGCGCGCTGGCGCCCGTGGTCGTGAAGGACAAGGTGTATGGCCGACAGACGAGCGCCTCGGTGAAGGGCCTCGTCGGAGCCATCCGGACGGGCGCAGGCGGCGCCACCCCGGCGGGCCGGGCCCGGGGCGCGAACCGCCGACCGGGTGGCAAGGGTGGGAGGAAGAGCTGACAGGGTGCAACCGAGGGATTCCATGCTGGCTGCGCGAATCAAGGTCGCGGAACGGAAATGGCGGAAGCTGACGGCGGGCCCCAAGCCGGTCATCTACGTCGGCTGCGCAACCTGCGGTATCGCCGCCGGCGCGTCCGACGTGCTGGCGGCGATCGACGAGATGCTGGGCCGGCTCGGCGCCGACGCGCACGTGGTGCCGGTCGGGTGCATCGGCATGTGTTTCGCCGAACCCCTGGTCGATATCCAGCTTCCCGGCCAGCCCCGCGTCTGTTATGGCAACGTCACCCTGAAGCAACTGCCGAGAATCCTCAGGTCGCACCTGCTGGCCGGCAGGCCGGTCGCCAGGCTGGCGCTGGGGACGATTGGCGAGGCGACGCTGCCCGGCATCCCGCGGCTCGCCGACCTGCCGTTCATGCGGTCCCAGGTCCGCGTTGTGCTGCGCAACTGCGGGATCATCAATCCGGAGGAGCTGGACCACTACCTCGCCCGCGGCGGCTATAAGGGACTCGTTCGTGCCCTGGCGATGAAGCCGGACGAGGTCATCGCCGAAATCGCCGCGTCGGAGCTTCGCGGGCGCGGCGGCGGCGGATTCCTGACCGGTCAGAAGTGGAAGTTCTGCCGGTCGTCCCCCGGCGAAACGAAGTACCTCGTTTGCAACGCCGACGAGGGCGACCCGGGCGCGTTCATGGACCGCTCGGTGCTGGAGGGCGATCCGCATGCGGTCCTGGAGGGGATGTGCATCGCGGCCCACGCCATCGGGGCGACGAAGGGGTACGTGTACATCCGGGCCGAGTACCCGCTGGCGATCCAGCGGCTGCGCGTGGCGATCGAGGAGCTGCGGAGGCTCGGCGTTCTCGGCGAGGACATGCTGGGTTCGGGGTCCCGCTTCGACATCCAGATCAAGGAGGGAGCCGGCGCGTTCGTCTGCGGCGAGGAGACGGCGCTCATGGCGAGCATCGAGGGAAATCGCGGGATGCCCCGCCCGCGCCCGCCGTTCCCCGCGGTCCGGGGACTGTGGGGCCGGCCGACCAACGTCAACAACGTCGAGACCTACGCGTGCGTGTCGAGCATCCTCCGGGAGGGAGCCGGCTGGTTCGCGGCCTTCGGCACCGGCCGCAGCAAGGGGACGAAGACGTTCGCCCTGACGGGCAAGGTGAACAACACCGGCCTGATCGAAGTGCCGATGGGGATGCCGCTGTCCCGGGTCGTCGAAGAGATCGGCGGCGGGATTGCGGGCGGCGGCCGGTTCAAGGCGGCCCAGACCGGCGGGCCGTCGGGAGGCTGCCTGCCGGCCCGCCTGCGCGATCTCACGATCGAATACGAGACGCTGGCCGAGGCCGGCTCGATCATGGGGTCCGGCGGTCTGGTCATCATGGACGAGTCCACCTGCATGGTGGATCTCGCCCGGTACTTCCTGACCTTCGCCCAGAACGAATCGTGCGGCAAGTGCACGCCCTGCCGGCTGGGCACGCGGCGCATGCTCTCAATCCTGGAACGGGTCTGCGCCGGCCAGGGACGGCCGGGGGACATCGAACTGCTCGAGCAGCTCGGGCCGGTGATCAAGAACACCTCCCTGTGCGGCCTCGGCCAGACCGCGCCCAACCCGGTCCTCACCACGCTCAGGTACTTCCGCGAAGAATACGAGGAGCACGTCCACAAGAAGCACTGCCGCGCGGCGGTGTGTTCCGGACTGGTGGACGCTCCCTGTCATCACACGTGCCCGGCCGGCGTCCAGGCGCAGCGCTACGTCCGAGAGATCGCGCAGGGGAAGTTCGAGAACGCCTACCTCGTCGTGCGGGAGCGCATGCCGTTTCCCTCCGTGTGCGGCACGGTCTGCTTTCACCCCTGCGAGGCTCGCTGCCGCCGCGGCCAGCTGGACGACCCCGTGGCGGTCCGCGCTTTGAAGGGCGCCGCGGTCCGGTACGGCGCGCGGGCCGAGCGCCGCATCAAGCGCCGCGTCACGCCGACGGGAAAGAAGGTGGCGGTGGTCGGATCCGGGCCGGCAGGCCTGACGGCCGCGTACTACCTGGCGATCAAGGGCCACGCGGTCACCGTCTTCGAGGAGCTCCCGGTTGCCGGCGGCATGCTGCGCACGGGCATCCCACGCTACCGGCTCCCCGAGCGGGATCTGGAGCGCGACATCGAGATCGTCCGCAAGGCCGGCGTGAAGATCAGGACGCGCGCGCGGGTGGCCTCGGTGCACGAGCTCAAGCGCAGAGGATTCGACGCCGTCTTCCTGGCGCTTGGCGCGCATGCATCCTGGAAGCTGGGCGTGCCGGGAGAGGACGAGACCGGGGTGCTGGACTGTGTCGCGTTCCTGCGTCGCGTGTCGCTCGGAGAGCCGCCGACACTCGGCCGGCGCGTGGCCGTGGTCGGCGGCGGCAACACGGCGATCGACGCCGCGCGCACCGCGCTGCGGCTGGGCGCGCGCGAAGTGACGATCCTGTACCGCCGATCGCGGGAGGAGATGCCGGCGGATCGGGCGGAACTCGAGGACGCGCTCGCCGAGGGCGTGAAGCTCGAGACGCTCACGATTCCGAAGATGGTGAAGAAGACGGCCGCGGGCCTGACGGTGACCTGCCTGAGGATGAGCCTGGGCGGGGCCGACGAGACGGGCCGGCGAAAGCCCGTCCCGGTGGAGGGGAGCGAACTCGATCGGCCGTTCGACGCCGTTCTGTCGGCGATCGGACAGTTCCCTGCCATCCCGAAGGAATTCGGAATCGACGCGGATCCGAAATCGCATTTGATTTCGGTCCACCCCGACTCGCTGGCCACCTCGGTCGAGGGCGTGTTCGCAGGCGGCGACGTGGTGTCGGGGCCGGCGTCGGTGGTCGAGGCGATCGCGCACGGGCGGCTGGCGGCCCAGGCGATCGACCTCCACCTGGGCGGCGATGGGGATACGTCCGAGGTCCTGGCACCGCCCGAGAACGTGAAGTCGCTGCCGCCTCTCAAGCCTGAGACCGGCGCCAGGCGCCGGGTCGAGGTCCCGGTCGTCGCGGCGCGGGACGTCATCCGGGGCTTCGGCGCCGTCGAACTGGGATTGTCGCGGGCGGCTGCGATGGAGGAAGCGTCGCGCTGCCTCCGCTGCGACCTGGAGGAGTAACCGGCCGCCTGCCATGCTGAAGGTCGAGCCTGCTCCAGACTACCCGCCCGAGGAGGGACGGTACCTTCGCGGCAACGACTACTCGCCGGTCGCAGTCGCGGTCATCCTGAACTACCCCGCGGACGCGATACCGCCGGATATCGAGAACCTCGTTCGAGTGGGTGTGGAGACGGGCGCCGCGCTTTCCGGCACGCTGCAGACCGAGAACGTCGGCGTGGAGAAGATTCTCTGTAACGTCGTCGCCAATCCGAATATCCGCTTCCTGGTGATCTGCGGCGCCGAGTCGCCAGGACACCATTGCGGGCAGACCCTCATCAGTCTCGTGGAGAACGGCGTTGATGGGAGGCGGAGGATCATCGGCTCCGTGTCTCCGACCCCGTATCTCTTCAACGTCCCGCTCGAGATCGTCGAGCGCTTTCGCAAGCAGATCCGGATCGTCAACCTGATCGACGAGGGGGATCCCGAGCGGCTGCGCCAGGCGGTCTGGTCCTGCTATCAGGAGGCGCCGACGGAGTTCCGAGGCCAGGATCTCTGCGATCCGGGCGCCTATCCCGAGCCGCCCCTGTCGGGACGACTGACCTGGCGAGTCACGAAGCCGGAACTCGAGCCCAAGGACGAGTCGGAACGGGACCAGCGGGACAAGCTCAGGGAGCTGATGCAACGCCTCGGTCGCGCGTCAAAGGCGAAGAGGACCTGACACGCCGGTGACGGACGTGTGACCCGGCGGGCGTATACTGCTCCCGCGCCTCGTCGGAGTCCGCCATGTTCCTCCGCGAGTGGGTTCGCCCGCCGCGCCACCTGCTGGCGCTCTTCATCGCGATCATCGTCCTGCCCGCGGCAGTGCTGGCCTGGCTTGCGTGGCGCACCTTCGAGCAGGACAGAGCGCTCGAACGGCAGCGGCTCCAGGAGCGACTCGCCGCCGCCGCCGCCAGCGTGGTGTCCGGGCTCGAGGCGAGGCTGCGCGAACTCTCGCGACAACTCTCGGCGATGGCGGCATCGGCCGATGTCTCGTTGCCGGGCGACTCGGTGCTCCTCGTGGCCCGCGACGAAGGAATCAGCGAGCGGCCTTCGGGACGCCTTCTCTACTTCCCGCGTGTTCCAGCGGGCAGGCGCCCGCTTGACGCGCGGCTCGCGGGCGCAGAGGCCCTCGAGTTCCGCAACCAGAACCCGGCGGCCTCCGCCGACGCGTTCCGTGCCGTCGCCCACGATGAGGATCCCGCCGTGCGCGCGGCTGCCCTGCTGGGTCTGGCCAGATGCCTGCGCAAGATCGGTCGAGACCAGGAGGCGCTGGCGGCGTACGACGATCTCGCGCGGCTCGGCACGTTCCTCGTCGAGGATGCCCCGGCGGAACTCGTGGCCCGCCACGCCAGGTGCGCGCTGCTGGCCGAGCGCAACGCGCCGGGTCTGGCGGCGGAAGCGACGGCGCTCTTCGCGGATCTCGCCGGCCGCCGATGGATTCTGGATCGGGCGTCCTACACGTTCTATAGCGGCGAGGCGCGCGCGTGGCTGCCGTTGCCTCAGGCGTCACCTCCCGGCTCCGTCATCGTCGCTCTCGCGGAAGCCGCCGGCGAGGTCGATCGCCTGAGGCAGCAGCACGGCACACAACCAGGCGGCGGCCGGATATCAGTCCGATTCCACGACAGCCCCATGGTCATCGTCTGGGAGAACACGCCGAAGGAAATAACGGCGCTCGTTCGCGGGCCTTCATGGTTCACCGAGGCGGCGTCACTGTGGTCCCGGCTGGATGTCGCTGTCGCGCTGGTCGATCGCGAGTCGCAAGCGGTCTTCGGGGAGCCCGGTCGACTCCGCAGCCCGGTCGTCATGCGACCGGCCGCCGACACCGGCCTGCCGTGGACGCTGCGTGTCGCCAGCGCGGATCCCGATCGCGAACTGGCCTCGCTTTCGGGCCGCAGGAAGATGACGCTGGCCGGGCTGGCCCTGCTCAGCGTCCTGGTGCTCGCTGGAGGGTATCTGGTGGAGCGCGCCGTCGCGCGCGAGCTGGTGGCCGCGCGACTCCAGGCAGACTTCGTGGCGACGGTCTCGCACGAGTTCCGTTCTCCACTCACGTCGATGAAGCACCTGCTCGAGATGCTGGAGGACGGCGCCGTGCCCGGGGAGGAGCGCCGTCAGCGGTACTACCGGGTGCTGTCAGGCGAGACCGAACGCCTCCGGCAGCTCGTCGAGAACCTGCTCGACTTCCGGCGCATGGAGGAGGGCAAGATCGAGTTCCGTCTCGAACCGCTCGATGCGAGCGGACTGGTCGAGCAGGTCGCGGAGGACTTCGGCGCGCAGCTGGCGTCGCGCGACCGCCTCGTCGTGAGTCTGGATGGGCGGGAGACCCGCGTGAAGGGCGACCGCGCGGCACTCGGACGCGCGCTCCTGAACCTGCTCGACAACGCGGCGAAGTACTCGCCCGAGACCGCGCCGATCCACATCCGGCTGACCGTCGACCAGCGGCACGTGCTGATCTCGGTGCGCGACCACGGCCCGGGCATCCCGCCCGACGAGCGGAAGGCGATCTTCCGGAAGTTCTACCGCGGAGCGGGCGCCGCGAAGTCGGGCGTGAAGGGCACGGGCATCGGCCTCGCCACCGTCTCGCACATCGTCCGCGCGCACCACGGCGAGGTTCGGCTGGAGACGGCGCCAGGCGAGGGTTCGACGTTCACGATCGCGCTGCCGTTCGTCCGTGAGCCCCCCGGCTCGCCGAAGCCTGTTGGCGAAGGCGGCTGAGCACTGCGCCGGCTGATGAGACGCCAGTCGTGGCCCGGTTCGGCCCTCCGGCCTCCGCTCGGCAGACCTCGCCAGTCGGCCTTCGTGCCGACCCGGTCCGCGCCTGGCTTTCTCGTGCCGGCCGTGAGCCCTGGGCCGTAAGCCGTGAGCCCTGCCCTTCGACTCGGTCGTTTCGCGGCCTCGCTCAGGGCACCCCGAGCGAAGTCGAGGGGTGAGCCCTGAGCCCTGAGCCCTAGTGAGTGGAGACCCTATGTCCCGCATCCTCGTCGTCGAAGACGAACCGGCCATCGCGCTCGCGCTCGAGGACGACCTCACGCTGGAGGGCTACCAGGTGGAGGTCGTCGGAGACGGCGAGGCAGCGGCGCGCGCGGCGCGCGGCCAGACGTTCGACCTGATCCTGCTCGACGTGATGCTGCCGAAGAAGGACGGCTTCGAGGTCTGCCGCGAGATTCGCCGCGCCGGCGTGCGCACGCCGATCCTGATGTTGACGGCGAAAACCCAGGAGGCGGAGAAGGTGATGGGGCTCGACCTCGGCGCCGATGACTATCTGACCAAGCCCTACGGCCGCCACGAACTGCGAGCGCGCGTGCGGGCGCTCATCCGGCGAGCAGCGCCAGAAGCCGACGAGGTCTGCCGGTTCGGCGACGTCGAGGTGGACTTCGGCCGGGCCGAGGTCCGGCGCGCCGGAGAGACGCTCGATCTGACGCCGCTCGAGTTCAAGCTGATGGCGGCATTTGTCCGCCGCCGCGGGCGTGTGCTCTCGCGCCAGCAACTGCTCGACGCGGCGTGGGGCCCCGAGATGGCGATCACCGAGCGCGTCGTGGACAACCAGGTCGTCAACCTCCGCCGGAAGATCGAGCTCGATCCTGCGAACCCGCGCTACATCGCGAGCGTGCGCGGGATGGGATACCGATTTGATGGTTGAGTTGTGACGCTCCGGTGACAGAGCGTCAACCCGGCCGCGACATCGAGACGCTACCTTGGATGGCGAGCATCGAGAGAGGAGAACAGTCATGAGGCACTCACTCGCCATCCTGATCGCTGTCGTCGTCATCGCGGTGCTGGCGCTTCCGGCGGCCGTGGCCCAGAAGGCCGACCAGGCCGACGTGCAGCTCAAGGCCGCAATCCAGAAGGAAGTGGTGGACGGCGACCTGAAGGCCGCCATCGAGCTGTACAACAAGGTCGCCCAGAGCTCGAACCGCGCGGTCGCCGCGCGCGCCCTCGTCCGCATGGGCCAGTGCTACGAGAAGCTCGGCAAGGCTCAGGCGAGCGAGGCGCGCAAGGCGTACGAGCGGGTCGTGCGCGAGTTCGCAGACCAGAAGGAGGCCGTGGAGCAGGCACGGGCGCTGCTGGCCGCTGGCGGTCCGAACAGGCAGCCGGACGGCGGGCTCATCATTCAGCAGAAATGGGTCCTTCCAAGCGGTCAGAAGACCCTCCCCCGCCATGTCTCAGCGGATGGCCGGTACATCCCCTACGAAGCCTCGAACGGCGTGTGGCTTCACGATCTCACCACGGGCGAAGACCGTAAGGTGATTGACGGGAAGCCTGGCACTGAAGCGGCCGGTTCCCCAAACCTCTCCCCTGACGGTCGGCTGGTCGCCTACTGGTGGTGGGGGCCCGGTGGGACGAACGAACTGCGGATCGCCGGGGTCACCGGCTCGGACGTGCGAGTCCTGATGAAGGACCAACGGACACCGCCGCTTCCAAAAGCCTGGTCGCCTGACGGACAGGGCATTCTCATTCTCCAGCGCAATGCGGCCGGGGACTTCTCGCTTGCCGTGGTGTCGGTGGCCGATGGGGCCGTACGGATGCTGACAACCAAGGACTATTTCAGCAACGGGTGCTTCTCGCCCGACAGCCGCTTCGTCGTGGCGTACCGCGGCTCCTTCAAGGGAGGCCAATTCGTGCGAGCCGCGGGGGGACTCGTCCTGCTCCCCGTCGACGGCAGCGCGCCCATTCCCCTGTTCGAGAGTCCCGCCACCAATTGGAATCCGTTCTGGGCCCCCGACGGGCGGAGCATCGTGTTCCTCAGCGACCGCTCGGGAACCGTCGATTTGTGGTCCGTTCGGATGAGCGGTAACCGTCCTCAGGGCGATCCCGAGTTGGTGATGCACGAGGCTGGCATGATGGATGCGGACCCGATTGGTTTCACGCGAGACGGTCTCTTCTACTACAAGACCAGCAGCGTCCGGTCCGACATCTACACCGCCGATCTCGATCCGACTACAGGGCGAATCACCTCGAAGCCGGCCCTCCAGAACAAGCGTTTCGTCGGATCGGTGAGCGCTCCCGTCGAGTGGTCGCCTGACGGCCAGTTCCTGGTCTATGTCCGGGTGTCACGAAGGGAGCTTGGCTACGCCGTGAACAAGGTCGTGAGCCTCGTCGTCCGGTCGGACCGGACCGGCGAGGAGCGGGAGATCGTGCCGGTGCCGGCGTTCACCATGCCGCCGGGACCCTGGGTACGGCTGCAGTGGTTTCCGGATGGTCGTTCACTCCTCACATCGGGATATGCCAAGGCGTTGCTGCGTCAGACCGACGTTCAAACCGGCCAGTCGAGGGTGTTTCTCGACCTGAGCGATCGGGCGTCTCTCCTCGGCGTTCTGGAGCCAACGCTGTCGCCCGACGGCAAGGCGCTCTACTGCACCCAGTTGACCCGCAAAGTGGGTTTTCAGCTCATGCGCCGCAATCTGGAAACCGGCGAGGAAAAGGAACTGTACCGATCTCCGATCGTCTCTGGTGCCTCGCTGTCGCCGGATGGCCGCGAACTGGTGTTCACCCGTGCTGACAAGGAGGAAGGGCCGTACTCCCTGATCGTCACGCCGGCGGACGGAGGCCCCTCCCGTGAATTGCTCCGATCCGAGACGTTCGTCCCTGGTGCGTGGGCCTGGATCAAAGACAGCCGGCACCTGCTGACGCTTCGTCAGTCGAAGGCGTCGGCGCCGATCGAGTTGTGGTCGGTACCGATTGACGGCGGCGAGCCGCAGCCATCGGGGTTGGCCTTCAAGGGGCAGAACCATGTTTCCGTGCACCCGGACGGCCGGCGTGTCGCGTTCAGCATGGAGACCGGGCCGGTCGAGGAAGTCTGGGTGATCAAGAACCTGCTGTCCGCGCCTGAGGTCCCGCGCAAGTGATCATGGCCGCCGCGTCGAAGGTCAAGGAACAGGAGACGCCTGCCCGTTCGGCGCGCCGGCCCAACCAGGAGTCCGTTCGTGAAGACCCGGGCGGGCTCCTGGTCCGCCAGACAGAAACGTCACGAAAGGTCCATCCCGCCCTGACAGTTGGCCTATAGTGATCGTGCCCGTCTATGTCCTGGCCCGACTGGTTCCGGCCGCCGCGAAACCTGCTGACCTTCTACCTGGCCGGCACGCTGGCCGCCGCCGGGGCGCTCGGCTGGCTGGGGTGGCGACTCCTCGACCAGGAGCGGGCGCTGGAGCGCACGCGAGCGCAGGAGCGCCTGGAGGTTTCGGCCGACCGGGTCGCCGCGGCGTTCCAACGAAGCCTCGACGACCTGGAGAGACAGGCCTTCACGGCACCAGCCACCCTGCCCGCCGACACCGTCTTCCTGGCGGCCGACCGCCGCGCCGTTCGAGCCGAGCCCCGTGGCCGGCTGGTCTTCTACCCGACGACAGCGGACACACCCGAGCCGCCACGCGACGTCTTCCGCGCCGGAGAGGCAGCGGAGTTCGCCGGCAACGACCCCAAGGCCGCCATCGCGATCTACCGCGCGCTGTCGCGCACGGCCACACCGGCGATTCGGGCGGCCGCTCTCGTGCGCCTGGGCCGTGCCCTGCGCAAGACCGGACGGTTCGACGAGGCCCTGCGCGCCTACTCCGATCTGGAGAGTCTGGGCGACACGCGCCTCGAAGGGCTGCCGGCTGATCTTGTCGCCCGCGAAGCACGCTGCTCGGTATTCGAGGAGCAGCGTCGCCGCGATCAACTCGAGCGCGAGGCGCAGGGTCTCTACCGCGACCTGGCGGCCGGCCGCTGGGTGCTCCGCCGCGCCGCGTGGGAATTCTCCGTGGCGGAGACGACGGCGTGGGCCGGCCCGGGCCTTGCATCGTCGCCAGGGCTGGACAGTGCCGTAGCCCTGTCAGAGGCGGCCGAATCTGTCTGGAAGCGCTGGCCGACGACGCTGCCTCCGGTCGGCCGTGCCGTGTCGTTCCATGGCAGCCGCCCGGTCGTAGCCATGTGGACGATGACGCCGGAGCGGTTGGAGGCGGCGCTGGCAGGCCGGGAGTTCCTCGAGGCCACGTGTCGGCGGATCGCCGGCGAAGCCGGGGTCCGGATCGCGCTGTCGGACGCTGATGGCCGGGCGATCCTCGGGCAGGTCGCCGGCCCCCAGGCGACGCGAACCGCCGCCACAACCCGTCTGCCGTGGACCCTGCACGTCTCCAGCGCCGACCCTGGCGGCGACGTCATGTTGGCCGGCACCCGGCGGCGACTGCTGCTCTCGGGCCTCGCTCTCCTTGGCGTTCTGATCCTGGCGAGCACCTACTTCACGTTCCGCGGCATCCACCGCGAACTGGCCGTTTCGCGCCTGCAGTCCGAGTTCGTGTCGGCCGTGTCCCACGAGTTCCGGACGCCGCTGACCTCGATGCGCCAGCTCTCCGAGATGCTGTCCAAGGGGCGCGTCATCAGCGAGGATCGCCGCCAACAGTACTACGAGGTCCTCTCCCGCGAGAGCGAGCGGCTCCACCGGCTGGTCGAGGGGCTCCTGAACTTCGGGCGCGCGGAGGCCGGCGCGGCGCGCTATCACATGGAACCCGTCGAGTTGGGCGACCTGGTTCGTGCCGTGGCCGCCGAGTTCGAGCGTGAAGCGGAGTCGTTTCGGGTGGAACTCGCCCTGGACGGCGGGCCGTGCCCCGTCCGCGGCGAGCCCGACCTGCTGTCGCTGGCGCTCTGGAACCTGCTCGACAACGCGAAGAAGTACTCCCCCGACTGCCGAACCGCCTGGGTCAGCCTGTCCCGCCGCGGCAGCCGCGCGGAGATTGCCGTGCGCGACCAGGGGATCGGCATCCCGAGGCACGATCAGCGCCGGATCTTCAGGAAGTTCGTTCGCGGGCAGGCGGGAGAGGCGTCGGGCGTCAAGGGCAAGGGGATCGGCCTCGCCATGGTGCAGCACGTGGCAAAGGCTCACGGCGGAGAGGTGCGCGTCCAGAGCGAGGTCGGGCGCGGCAGCACGTTTACAATCGTGTTGCCAATTTCTGGTCCGTAAGCCCTGGGCCCTGAGCCTTGAGCCTGGAATCTTGGAGGCACCATGTCCCGCATTCTTGTGGTTGAGGACGACCCGGGCATCGCGCTGGGTCTCGAGGACGATCTGAAGCTCGAGGGCTACGACGTCGAGGTGGCGCGAGACGGCGAAACTGCTCTCGCGCGCGCCAGGGAGCGGCGCTTCGACGTGATCGTCCTCGACATCATGCTGCCGCACAAGGACGGCTACCAGGTCTGCCGCGAGCTGCGCCACGGCGGCATGGACGCGCCAATCATCATGCTGACCGCCAGAACCCAGGAAGCCGAGAAGGTCCTGGGCCTCGAGATGGGCGCCGACGACTACGTGACCAAGCCGTTCAGCCCGATCGAGTTGCGCGCGCGGATCAAGGCCGTCCTGCGCCGCACGTCGCGGGATATGCCGGCCGTCCACCGGTTCGGCGACGTGGAGGTGGATTTCGGGCGCTGCGAGCTCAGGCGGAAGGGCCAGGTCGTCGAGCTGTCCAGCCTGGAGTTCAAGCTGCTGGCGGCGTTCATCCAGAGCCGCGGTCGCGTGCTCAGCCGCGACCAGCTGCTCGACGCGGCCTGGGGCACCGGCGTGCACGTGACCGACCGGGCGGTGGACAACCACGTGGTCGACCTGCGCCGCAAGATCGAGCCCGAACCGGCCGACCCGCGCTACATCACCAGCGTGCGCGGCATGGGATATCGTTTCGACGGCTGAGAGTGTACATAGATCGGACACTCGCGACATCGCCGCACGACACTCGGAGCGCAACCTGCGGGTCAGGAGGAAGTCATGAAAGCCATCCTGATGCTCGCCGTCCTGGCGCTGGTCGCTGCCGGCCAGGGCGCAAACCCGGCCGAGGTGCAGCTGCAGGCCGCGATCAAGGCCGAGGTGTTCGACGGCAACCTCAAGGTCGCCATCGAACGGTACCAGCAAATCGTCACGACCTATCCCGGCGACCGCCCTGTCGTGGCGAAGGCGCTTGTCCGCATGGGCCAGTGCTACGAGAAGCTGGGCGAGGCGCAGGCGAGCGAGGCACACCGCGCGTACGAGCGTGTCGTGCGCGACTTCGCCGACCAGAAGGACGCGGCGGAACAGGCGCGGACGCTTCTGGCGGCGGGCATGCGAGGACGCTCTTCTCCGACTGGAGTCTCCGAGCAGCAGGTATGGGTTCTGGACGAGAGCCCGAAGCCGGCCCCGCGCCAGCCCTCGTTGGACGGCCGGTACATTCCCTACACGGACATCGCCGGCCAGCGGGTGAAACTCCACGACCTGCTCACCGGCGAGAACCGCGTCATCGTCGAAAGGGAGAGTGGATTCTTCTTCGGAGCCCCTGTCATCTCGCCGGACAACAGGCAGATCGCATACACGCGGTTCAGGCGGCCGCCCCTTGCTGGCACCGACTTCGAATTGCGCGTCGCGAGCGTGGACGGCTCAGGCGCCAGGGTGCTGGCTAGCGACAAGGACAATGGGGCTTCGGCGCTTGCCTGGTCTCCCGACGGCCGACACATTCTCGCCCGCATCGGAAACAGCGCTGTCGGAGTCTCGCTGCAGCTCCTGCCGGTCGCGGGCGGGCCCGCATTGGTGGCTACCGCATCGGGCGAGGATAGCAACGGGTGTTGGTCGCCCGACGGGGGGTACATCGTGACGTACCCAGCCGGAAACCGCTCCGGGCGCGCGCCGGGCGGACTGAAGCTGAGGCCCGCGGACGGCGGCCCGGCGCTCACGCTGCTTGACAGCCCGGCGAAGAACTGGGCCCCCTTCTGGGCCCCGGACGGTCGCCACATCCTGTTCCTCAGCGACCGCTCCGGCACGACGGCCCTGTGGTCCGTCCGGTTGAACGGGATCAGGCCAGTCGGTGAGCCCGAACTTGTCAGATCCAATGCCGAGTCGATGACCCCGCTCGGCTTCACACGTGATGACTCGTTCTACTACCAACGGGTCCGCCCCTACCAGCAGGACGTGTATGTGGCCGACCTCGATCCGGAGGCCGCGCGCGCGGTGTGCCAGCCCCAGCGGATCAATCAGCGGGCTGTGGGCCAGAGCGGTCTCGGCGTAGCGTGGTCGCCTGATGGCCGGTCCATCGCGTACACAAGGGAGTCGGGAGGGTCGACGATTGCGGTTGTCCTTCGGTCCGATGAGACGGGTGAGGAGCGTGAGCTTGTCCCAGCACCACCTCTTGGGCAGGGTGCCTCGATGGTGGGTCTGGAGTGGTTCCCTGACGGCCGGACCCTTCTAGCCCGAATTCAGAGCAGGGACAGGCGCTCTCAAGTGCTCCAGATCGACGTACAGCACGGCCAGGCGACCGTGTTGACGGAACGTAGCGCAACCGGTGAAACCACAAGGAACCCGACGGCGTCGCACGGTGGAAAGGCGTTGCTCTACGTACAGTCGGCCGGCACGCCGGGCAAGGACGACCGAGTCAACGTCCTGATGAAACGCGACTTGGATACCGGCGAGACGAAGGAGTTGCACCGTTCCAACCGGTACATCGAAAGCCCGTCGTTCTCACCGGACGGCGGCGAGGTGCTGTTCCAGGGCAGCTACCCTGGTCTGAACACGATGTCACTGTTGATCATGCCGGCGGCGGGCGGCGCGATTCGCGAGCTGTATCGATCCAAGGACTGGATGTCAGCGAACATCTGGACGAACGATGGACGGCGAGTGCTCTTCTCGCCTGTGTCGAAATCGGACCGACAGCCCATCTTGTCTATTTCGGTCGAGGGCGGTGAGCCGCAGCCGACCGGCCTCAGTGCTTCAATCGCGTACTCGATGGCGCTTCGACCGGACGGCCGCCGCATCGCCTTCGTCACTGGAGAAGGCGGAGCCGACGAAATCTGGGTCGTTCGGAACCTGCTGCCCGCCGCGCAGTCGCCGAGGAAGTGACAGTGGCGGGTGTGTCGCTGTGCTCGTACATCGAAGGACTGAGCGTGCTGCCGGCCGCAGCCATCGTGACCTGACGATGACACGCTCGGGATGGCGCCGTGACAGCGGGAGTAGAATCTGCCCGAGAGGCAGGATGTGTCTGCACGGGACTGGCTGAGGCGGCCGGGTCACCTCCTCGTGGCCTTCCTGGTGGTGACCCTGCTGCCGGCCTGCGCCCTGGGCGCGCTCGGTTGGCGGTTGTTCCAGCAGGACGTCGCGCTCGAGGCCCGCTATCGTCAGGACCGGCTCGAACACGCCGCCGACCGGGCGGTCGCCGCGCTCGCGCTCCAGATCGGTCGCCTCGAGGAGTCCCTCTCGCCAGACGCTGGTCCGCCGCCAGGTGGCGATGTCGTGCGTGTGGCGTTCGGGTCCGGCGTGATCGACGTTGCACCGCCGGGCCGATTGCTCTACTACCCTCCAGCGGGCCCGGCTCCCAACGTACCGACGCTGCCCTTCCTTCAAGGCGAGGCACTCGAGTTCCGCCGCGGTAATACCGGAGCGGCCCTG
Source organism: uncultured Acidobacteriota bacterium (assembly GCA_963698725.1). Classification (GTDB taxonomy): domain Bacteria; phylum Acidobacteriota; class Vicinamibacteria; order Vicinamibacterales; family Fen-181; genus FEN-299. The sequence goes on along the minus strand of CAVORY010000012.1, from coordinate 702,779 downwards.
GCCGTCTTCCGCGGGCTCGCCGACTCGCGTGACCCGGCTATTCGGGCGGGAGCGCTCCTCCGGCTCGCGCGGGCGCTGCGGGCCTCCGGCCGGCAGGCCGAAGCGCTTCCGGTGTACGAGCAGTTGGCGGTCATGGGCGCCATACCCGTCGGCGCAGGTCCGGCGGAGTTGGTGGCTCGCAGGGCGCGAAGCGAAATCCTCCGTGCACTCGGCAGGCTCGAGGAAGCCGATGCCGAAACCGGCGCCGTTTTGGCCGCCCTGCGCGGCGGCCGCTGGCGGCTCGATCGATCGACGTTCGAGTTCCACGCAAGTGAGTTGTCGAACCGTCTCGAGAGGCCGGGTTCTGACCCGACCGATGCTCTCGCCCTGTCGGCAGGCGTGACGATGCTCTGGGAGCGGTACCGCGACCTCGGTGGAGATGGCGGGGTCTCGCAGGGACGCGAGAGCGCCTGGATCGACGGCCGCGCGGTGCTGCTGGTGTGGAGGGGGACAGCGGAGTCGATGAACGCGATCGCAGCGGGGCGCGGTTCACTCGCCTCGCTGCTGCCGGCACCCGCGGATTCCGCGGACGTCGAGGTGACGCTCTCCGATTCAGCGGCGCACGTCGTGCTGGGGAACCCTCCGCCGCGAGCCGCGCCCGTGGCCGTGCGGCCGGCCGCCGACACGGGCCTTCCCTGGACCGTCAAGGTCGCGGCCGTCGATACGGCATCGGAGTCGGGCCGCGCCAGAACCCGCCGCGTGCTGCTCCTGTCGGGGCTCGCGATGCTGTCGGTGCTCGTGGCCGGCGGCGGCGCGCTCGTCTGGCGCGCGACGGCCCGCGAACTGGCGGTGGCCGAGCTTCAGTCCGACTTCGTGTCTGCCGTGTCGCACGAGTTCCGCACGCCTCTGACATCGCTGCGGCATCTGACCGAACTGCTGGAGGACGGCGTGGTCACCAGCGAGGAGGCACGCGGCGAGTACCTACGCGCTCCTGTCGCAGGAGACGCGCCGGCTTCACCGGCTGGTGGAGGGGCTGCTGAACTTCGCGAGGATGGAGACGGGACGCTACCACTTCCGGTTCGAGCGGACCGACCCGGCCCAGCTCGCCGCCGACCTCGTCGAGGAGTTCAGGCGGGAAAGCCTGGCCGCCGGGTTCGTGGTGGAGATGGAAGCCGCAACTGGGATGTCGTGTCCGATCGACCGGGAGAGCCTGGCGCTCGCCATCTGGAACCTGCTCGAGAACGCGGTGAAGTACTCCGGCCAGTGCCGCACGATCCGCGTCGCGGTCGGACAGAGAGGCGACCGCGCAACCATCAGCGTCCGCGACGGCGGCCTGGGCATCGAGCCGCGCGAGCGGAAGGCAATCTTCGAGAAGTTCGTGCGCGGCGACTCGGCCAGGGTGGCCGACACGAAGGGAACCGGGCTCGGTCTCGCCCTCGTCCGGCGCATCGTCCAGGGGCATGGCGGCGCGGTCGAGGTCGAGAGCGAGCCGGACAAGGGCAGCACCTTCACGATCGTGCTGCCAACAGACAGAGGCCGACCATGAGCCGCATCCTGGTGGTCGAAGACGAGGGGGCGATTGCCCGCGCGCTCGCCGACGATTTCCGGTCCCAGGGGTACGACGTCGAGGTGGCCTCCGACGGCCCCACGGCCTGCGAGAAGGGGCGGACGGGCGCGTTCGACCTCGTGGTCCTCGACGTGATGCTGCCCGGCAAGGACGGGTTCGACGTCTGCCGCGACGTGCGGCGGGCGGGGGTCCGCACGCCGATTCTCATGCTCACCGCGAAGACGCACGAGGCCGAGAAGGTGCTCGGCCTCGAACTGGGCGCAGACGACTACGTGACGAAGCCCTACAGCCGGCGCGAGCTCCAGGCGCGCGTGAAGGCGCTCCTGCGGCGGTCATCCGGCGAACTGCCGGAAACGTCACGGTTCGGCGACGTGGAAGTGGACTTCGCGCGCGGCGAGGTCCGCCGCGGCGGCCGGACTGTGGAGGTGACGCCACTCGAGTTCCGTGTGCTGACTGCGTTCGCCCGCCGCCAGGGGCGCGTGCTGACACGGCAGCACCTGCTGGACGAGGCGTGGGGCCGTGACCTGTTCGTCACCGAGCGAGTGGTGGACAACCAGGTCAACAACCTGCGGAAGAAGATCGAGTCCGATCCCTCCCGTCCGCGGCATCTCGTGACCGTGCCCGGCCAGGGATACCGGCTCGACCTCTGAAGATGACCTCGTCGTGACACGGCGATGACCTGCGCGTGCAACGCGCCGCCTATCGTCGATCGCGAGGAGGGTGATTGCCATGTTCAGACTCACATCCGTGGCGCTCGTGATCGTCGCCTTTGCGGTTCTGGTCGGTGCGCAGAGCCAGGACCGGCCCGACCTGCAACTCAAGGCCGCCGTCTACAAGGAGACCGTCGAGGGGGATCTCCAGGGCGCGATCGCGGTCTACAAACAGATCGTCTCGAACGCCGCCGCACCTCGCCCGATTGCGGCCGCCGCGCTGCTCGGCCTCGGCGGATGCTACGAGAAGGTGGGCGAGGCGCAGGCGAGCGAGGCGCGAAAGGCGTACGAGCGGCTGGTCGCCGACTACTCGGACCAATCGCAGCAGGCCGCCCAGGCGCGAGCCCGGCTGGCCGCGTTGGCCACTATGACGCCGGCGCGGCCCGGCGACTCGCGGCTGACCATCCGGCGCGTGCCCTTCGTCGACATGACCGGCAATCCCTCGCCCGACGGAAGGCACCTCGCCTACGTCGATTGGGAGACCGCCAACGTGGCGCTCTATGAAGTCGCCACGGGCGCACACCGCCCATTGACGAAGGACGGCTCCTGGGGGGAGGTCGAGCGGTATCCCGAGAATCTGATCTGGTCCCCGGACAGCCGTCGGATCGCCTATACGTGGAGCATGAGCGGTCCGCAGGAGGAAGTGCGCACCGAATTGCGGGTCATATCTCTGGACAAGGCTGCACTGCCGAGAACGATCATTGCCGACAAGAGGTACCTCTGGCCCTGGGGCTGGGCTCCCGACGGCCGGCGCATCCTGTGCGGGCTTCAGGCGGGCGGCCCGAACATGGACCGGGTGTTGATCAACGTCGAGACCGGCGTTGTGGAGAAGCTGAACCTGCCCGCGGGCAGCTCGTACCGATTCACACCGGACGGGGGTTCCATCTTCTACTCCCGCCCTTCCGACGGAAAAGGGAATCCCGACGACATCTATCTGCACGACCTGAAATCAGGCGAGAGCACGACGATCGTCGAACACCCCGCCGATGATCTCGCGATCGGCATCCTTCCCGGTACCGGTTGGTTTCTCTTTGCGAGCAACAGGCGGGGAAGCGTCGACCTGTGGGGAGTCCGGTTCCGGGAAGGACGAGTCGGCGGCGAGCCGCTTCTCATCAAGCAGGGGCTCCAACGGTTCACTCCGCTGTCCTTCACGAATGACGGAGCGTTCTACTACGCAACTCGCGCTGTCACGGACGACGTGTTCCTCGCCGACATCGACCCGAAGACCCAGAAGTTCCTGGGTGAACCGCGGCGGCTCTCCTCTCGTTGGGAAGGAACCACGACCGGCGGGAGTTTCTCTCCCGATGGAAAGAGCATCGCATATGTCGCGTACCGCGGCTCCAAGGCCAGACCGCACGCGACCGACTCCCTGATCGTGCAATCGCTCGAGGACGCAAGCGCCTTCCCGGCCGTGGTGGATTTCAGTGAGTTCCATCTGGAAGGTGTCAGTGGTCCGAGCTGGGCGCCGGACGGACGGTCGATTGTGCTGGCGGGCCGGCGCAGGGACGAAAAGGGAGGAAACGCATTTGCTCTCTTTCGGGTGGATCTGCCCAGCCTCCGCAAGACCGATCTCTACTGGGCCCCCGCGGGTCATCGGCTCAGCATGCCTGAATTGGCCCGCACAACCGATTCGGTCTACTTCGCCTTCGGTGGCGGGGAAGCTCTCTCAACTGTGATGCGGATCGGCCTGGACGGCCGGAACGAGAAGGAGGTCTTTCGCGCGCCGGAGGGACAGGGAATCAAGGGCATCGCCTTGTCACCCGACGCGAAGATCCTGTCCGTCTTCATTGCTCCAGGTTCTCTCGCTTCCCCATCCAGATGTACGCTTCTTCTCCTGCCTTTGGATGGAGGCTCCGCCCTCCGAGTCCACGAGTTCATGAACTACCAGGGAGGAGGGGTGGATCACGCCTGGGCGCCCGACGGCAGGTCCGTTCTCTACGCCGCGAGGGATCAGAAGGATGGATACTCCTGGAATTTCCAGCGGATGTCAGTTGCGGGCGGGGCCGCTCCTGAGACGGTGTACAGGCGGAATGCACTGACCTATGGGATGGCGTTTCACCCGAACGGCCGCACGATCGCGTTCACGGGCCGCGTCGGCTCGTCGAACACCTCCGACGCCTGGGTCATGGAGAACCTCAGAGCCGAGTTGAAGAAGCTCGCCGGCGAAACAGACCGGCGGTGACAACAGGCCCAGAGTCCGTGAGCACCGGCCATTGGCGCCGGCGCCCAGCTTGACCAACACTGGACGGGCGCTGGACGAGCGGTGGATGTTGGCCCGCTGCAGTCGACGGCGATCGCGAGGCCGCGATCGAGCAGTGCGAGTAGACCAGTGACAACGCGCGGGCGCGTTCAGAAGAGGTCCACGGACCCGGCGGCCACGCGCTCCCACGGCACGAGCTCGATGCCGGAAGCGAGGTGGCGCGGTTCGCCCGCCGACGCGACGACCCAGGCCCGGCGGAGGCCGAGGTCCTTCATGCACTGCCGCAACCCGGCGAGCGCGTAGCGATCGACGGCCGCACCGAGCTTGATTTCAACCGGCAGGATTCTTCGTCCCTCGACGATGAGGAGATCGACCTCGGCACCGGCCTGGGTGCGCCAGAAGAACAGCTCGGGTCGGGTCAGGCGGCGGGCGGCCAGCGCCGCCAGCTCCTCGACGACGAGGCCTTCGAACGAGCTTCCGCGGCGCGGCCACGTGGAGAGTTCACGTGGGTGCCGGAGCCCCGCCAGATGGTGCAGCAGCCCGGTGTCGCGCACGTAGATCTTCGGGCTCTTCGTGAGCCGTTTCTGCACGTTTGCGAAGAACGGCTGCAGGCGGCGCACCATGAACGCCCCTTCGAGCACGTCCAGGTCTCCGGCGATCGTGTGCGAGGAGACGCCAATCGAGCGTGCCAGGTCCGACACGTTGAGCAGGTTCCCATGCACGTGCGTAAGCATGGTCCAGAGCGTGCGCAGCCGGCGCGCGGGCAGGCCGATGCCGAGCCCCGGAAGGTCCCGTTCGAGCAGCGTCGAGACATACGCCCCGAGCCACTCCACCCTGGCGCCGGCTCCGCGGAGCGCATGAACCGCCGGATAGCCGCCCCAGAACCAGCGACTCGCCAGATGTGGCGTCCCGGCGAGTTCGGCCGAGAGGAAAGGGGTCAGCTCCATCGTGCCGATCCGGCCGGCCAGCGACTCGGAGACGGCGCGCATCAGGCTGGGACTGGCCGAACCGAGCAGCACGAACCGTCCGCGCCCGCGTCCTCGATCGATCGAATGGCGGAGCGCCGGAAACAGCTCGGGCAGGCGCTGCGCCTCGTCGACCGCGAGGGCGCGGGGATTCGCCGCGAGGAACCCCTCGATGTCGGCTGTGACCGCGGCGAAATCGAGGGGCCGCTCGAGATCCAGGTGCGTGAAGGCCGGTAGGGCGTGGCGGGCCAGCGTGCTCTTGCCCGACTGACGCGGGCCGACGATCAGCGCGGCGGGGAAGACGCGCAGGAGCGCGCGGAGCCGCTCGCCGTCGAGGCGCGGCACGTAACGCATGGCTTGCATTATTGCATCATGACTTCAAATATGCAAGGTGTAATATCGCGGTGTCCAGATGCGGCGCTGGGGGCCCCTGCCCATCGGAACGGCGGGCCCCGAAACGTCAGCCACGCCGTGACAATCGGCCTATAGTGATCGGTGCCGCGCCGTCTTGACCAATACTGGACCGGCGCTGGACGAACGCGCGATGTCGGCCCGCTATCGTGATCGGCGGAGGCGCGAAGTCATGAACAGGACAATCCTGGCGCTGGCCGGTCTCATCGTCCTCGGCGTGGCGATCCTCGGGGCCTGGAGCGTGCCGCAGGCCCCGGATCCCGCCGTACTGCTGCGCGCGGCTATCGAGAAGGAGGAGGTCGACGGCAACCTCGACGCCGCGATCGAGCAGTACAGGCAGGTCATCAAGATCGCCGGCGCGAACCGCGGCGTGGCCGCGCAGGCGCTGCTGCGGCTGGGCGGCTGCTACGAGAAGCGCGGGCCGCAGGAGGCGCGCAAGACCTACGAGCAGCTGATCCGCGACTACGGCGAGCAGTCCAAGGAGGTGGCGGCCGCGCGGCAGCGGCTGGCGGCGCTGCAGGCGGGCGCCGCGCCTGTGCGGGCGGGCGACTCGCGGCTGGCCATCCGGCGGGTACCAGACCTCGACATGTACGCGAGGCCGTCGCCAGATGGGAAGTTCGTGTCGTCTACCGACTGGAAGTCGGGGAACCTGACGATTCGGGATGCGGCCACCGGAACGATGCGAGCGCTCACCAAGGACGGCGCCTTTGGCGACGCGAGCCGCTACGCGGAATTTGCCGCCTGGTCGCGCGACAGCAGGCGGATTGCCTACCAGTGGACAGTGTCCGGCCCCGGCGGCGGCAGGACGGAGCTCCGAGTTGTCTCGCTGGACGGCGATGCTCCGCCTCAGACGATCGCGATCCCGGGGGCCCGCTGGATCCTGCCTCACGACTGGTCCCCTGACGGATCGCGGATCTTCTGCTCCTACGGGCAGGCGCCGGGCGGAAGAGCCTTCGCGCTGGTCGGGGTCGGCGACGGTGCCGTCGGCAAGCTGGACCTGCCAGATGGCGGCTGGTTGCGGTATGAGTTCTCGAGAGAGGGCGATGCGATTCTCTACTCCGCTTCAGCCGACGGCAAATCAGGCCCCCACGACATCTTCCTGCGGAACGTGAAGACAGGCGTGACGACGCCCATCATTCGGCATCCAGCTGAGGACCTGCTGGTGGGCCTGCTGCCAGGTACGGATTGGCTGTTGTTCGCCAGCGATCGCCAGGGACGCCTCGACCTTCTGGCTGTCCCCCTCCGTCGCGGCAGGGCAGACGGCCAGCCTGTGCCCGTCAAGCAGGGGCTTGGGAGGTTCTTCCCACTCGGGTTCACCAACGACGGACGGTACCACTACGCGACGCTGTCCGCGACCGACGATGTCTTCCTCGCCGACTTCGACCCCGCGACAGGCGAAATGACCGGCGACGGGCGCAAGCTCCCCTCGCGATGGGACGGGTTCAGCGGCGGGCCGAGTTTTTCGCCGGACGGCGCACGCCTCGCCTACGTCGTCAAGCGCAGCCCGATGCCGATTCCGACGGGCGTCTTCGACACGCTGGTCGTGCAGTCTCTAAGCGACCCGAGGCCCGATCCTGTGGTGATAGGCTTCGAGGAAATTGGGGTCACCCGCGTCGTGGACCCGTGCTGGTCGGCAGACGACAAGGCGGTCTTGGTACTCGGATTCCGGGCGCAGGGACAGCCCAACGCGTTGTACCGCGTTGACCTGCCCAGCCTCCGGAAGACGATGATCTACGCGGCCAATGAGCGTCGACTGATAGGCCATGACTGCGCGACTCACGGCGCTTTCGTCTTTGCGCTGCTCAATACGCAAGCCTCGGGAGAGAAAGCCGAGCCGGTGAACCAGCTCGTCCGGATCGACCTCTCCGGCGGTCCTGACCGGCTGGTGTTCCAAGCGCCGCCAGGTCAGGGCATCGGAGCCTTTGCGGTGTCGCCCGACGGCAAGTCGCTGTCGGTCATCACCGGGCTGGATCGCTTCCGGCGGACGTTGCTCGTCATGCCGTCCGAGGGGGGCACACCTCGACAGGTTCTGGAGTTCACACAGCCCTCCGGGGGAGGAGTCGCCCATGTGTGGACGCCGGACGGACGGTCGATCCTGTATGTCGTGAAGTCCGGGGAGCGGTCCGGAAGCCTCTCGTTCGAGCTTCGCAGCGTCCGGGTTGACGGAGCGGCAGCGTCGCCCGGCATCATCTACAAGTGGGCCGGTCAGTTCTTCGGGCTCAGATTCCATCCGAACGGCCGCCTGCTCGGGTTCACCGGCCGACCGAACTACTCGTCGAGCTCAGAGGTGTGGGTGATCGAGAATCTCCGGGACGAGTTGGGGTTGCTGACGGCGTCGCCGCAGAAGCGCCCGTGACCGTTGGTGCGGTGGTAAGGTGAGGCGACAAAGCGGACACCTCCCGACATGAAGCCGCGCCGTTTCCGGCTGCGCGCACCGGGGAACCTGACGGCCGTCTTCCTGGCCGTTGCGGGCGTTTCTGTCTCCGCGCTCGTGTGGCTGGGCATCGCGATCGTGCGCCAGGACTGCATCCTCGAGATCCAGCGTCTCGACGAACGTCGGGAAACGGCCGCCGATCGTCTGGTCGCAGCGCTCGAGCGGGCGCTCGCGGCCGACGAGCGGCGGCTCGACGGCGCGCCGGCGGCACCCGAGGAGTTCGGCCGCGACGGCGCGCTCGTGTTCGTGGCCGACTTGTCAGGATTGCAGGTCTCGCCCGAACGAGGGCTCCTCTTCTACCCGCAGGCGCCACCCCTGCCCGAGCCGCCGGCGGACGTATTTCGCGGGGCCGAAACCCTCGAGTACGCCGACGGCAGCCTCGAGCGGGCCGTGACCATGCTGCGCCAGCTCTCGACGTCCCGCGACCCGGCTGTGAAGGCCGGCGCCAACCTCCGGCTGGCCCGCAACCTCCGCAAGGTGGGCCAGGCCGAGTCGGCACTGAACCTCTACGGCGAACTCGCCGCAGCGGGTGCGGGCGTCGGGCTGTCGGGCGTGCCCGCCGACCTGGTGGCGCGCCGCGCCCGCTGCGCCCTGCTGGAGGAGTTGGGGCGCACCGGTGAACTCCGCAAAGAGGCGCAGGCTCTTGCCGACGACCTCGAGAGCGGCCGCTGGCGCCTCGACCGGGCGTCGTGGCGACACTACGTCGGACAGACGGAACGATGGCTCGGAACCAGTCCCGAGAACGACGCCGAGCGGCGGGCGGTGGCCGAGGCCGTCGATTGGGTCTGGCAGCGATGGCGTGCGGGCCAGACCGTCGAGCCCCGTTCGTCCGGCCGCCGCGCACTCGATATCGAGGGCACGCCGGTCACGGTCCTGTGGCGCGCGTCCGACGATCGCCTGACAGTGTTTGTCGCAAGCGCCAGGTATCAGCAACGCCGCTGGTTCGAACCGGCGGTCGGCGCGCTCGACCGGCCTGGCATCGGAATCGCGCTTCTCGACGAGCGCAACCGCGTGCTTCACGGAATCGCGCCAACGGCGGGATCGCCGGAGACTCGGCGGCTCGCCTCCGCAACAGGCCTGCCCTGGACCATCGTCGCCGCCAACACCGATCTCGAAGCCGACCTTCGAGGCTCGGCCCAGCGCCGCCGGCTGATCGTCGCGGGCCTTGGAGCGCTGGGCCTGCTGGTCGTCGCGGTGAGCTACCTGATTGGCCGGGCGGTGTCGCGCGAGCTCGCCGCCGCGCGCCTTCAGTCAGACTTCGTCTCGGCGGTGTCGCACGAGTTCAGGACGCCATTGACCTCGCTCGCCGAGTTCACCGAGATCCTGACCGAGCAGGAGGACGCGCCGCCCGAGAAGCGGCGCATGTTCCACGAAGCGCAGGCGCGTGCGACACGCCGGCTAACGCGGCTGGTGGAGTCGCTTCTCGACTTCGGCCGGATGGAGGCCGGCGCCCGTCCGTACCGCCTCCAACCGCTCGACGCGGCCGGGCTGGCGGAGGACGTCGTGCGCGACTTCCGTCAGCAGGTGGACGGTACCGGATTCACGATCCACTACACCGGCCCGCCGGGCGCCGCGACGGTGAAGGCCGATCGCGACGCGCTCGCCCAAGCGCTCTGGAATCTCCTGGACAACGCCGTCAAGTACCTGGCGACAGCCGGGACGTGCACGTGAAAGTCGAAACCAATGGCGACGTCGTGCTCCGCGTGCGAGACGCGGGCTACGGCATCGCCCCATCGGAGCGGAAGGAGATCTTCCGTAAGTTCGCGCGCGGCGCGGGCGCCCGCGAGCACGGCGTCAAGGGCACCGGCATCGGCCTGGCGATGGTGAAGCACATCGTAGACGCCCACGGTGGCACAATTGCGGTCGACAGCGAACCCGGCCGTGGCAGCACGTTCACGATCGTGTTGCCGTCGGCGCCCGAGCCTTGAGCCTTGAGCCATGAGCCTTGAGCCCTGAGCCGTAAGCCGTGAGCCGCGAGCCCGATTGAGTGGAGGCCCCATGCCCAGAATCCTCATCGTCGAGGATGAGCCCGACATCGCGCTCGGCCTCGAAGAGGACCTGACGAGTCACGGCTACCAGGTCGAAACGGTTCGTGACGGCGAGTCCGCAGCCCGGCGGGGCAAGGAGTCCGGCTGGGACCTGATCCTCCTCGACCTCATGCTGCCGCGCAAGGACGGCTACGACGTGTGCCAGCAGCTCCGCCAGGCCGGCGTGCGGACGCCGATCATCATGCTCACCGCCCGGACGCACGAGGCGGAGAAGATCATGGGCCTCGACCTCGGGGCCGACGACTACGTCACCAAGCCGTTCAGCCTGCGCGAACTCAGGTCGAGGATCAACGCGGTGCTGCGGCGGGCCGCGGAGCCGGCGACGGGGTCGGGAGGTGTCTATCGCTTCGGCGACTGCGAAGTGAACTTCGACCGCGGCGAGGTCCGGCGGCGCGGGATTCCGCTGGACGTCACCGCGCTCGAGTTCCGGCTGCTCGCCGCGTTCATCCGCGCGAAGGGGCGGGTGCTCAGCCGCCAGCAGATCATCGACGCCGCCTGGGGCCGGGACACCTCCATCACCGACCGCGTCGTCGACACGCACGTCCTGAACCTGCGCAAGAAGATCGAGCCCGAGCCGGCTACGCCGCGCTTCCTCACGAGCGTCCGCGGGATGGGTTACCGATTCGACGGCTGACGGCGCGTCGTTCGCGGGCGGTGGGGTCGGTGTGGCGCCGCGGCGCGGACGCCCTCAGCGCCGTGCCGCCGCTCCCATCATCTGACCGGATTGACTGTTTCGAGGCGGTTGATCCGACGGCCGCGCCGCAGATCCTCCGAATGCAGTCGTGAACACCTGGATGGCAGAGTGCCGAAGACGGGCGCGTTCGCCGCCCTGGGACCTACCCGACGATCCGCGGCAGCGCGCCGCGAATGCTGCCGTGGTGGTAGCGCAGCCCAGCCTGGTGGAGCGCGCTCGAAAGGGCATCCGGAGCGCCTCGGAAGAGATCGCCGGCTGCCGAGAGCACACATGCCCCGGCCTCTTCGACTGGCAGCCGCGACACGACCCTCTCGGCTGCGTCCAGTGCGTGTCGCCAGGCGCGCGCCAGCGCGGCCGCGTCGGGCGGCGGCCCGTCGAACGCCAGTTGTGCCACTTCGGCGGCCGAGTAGCGGGCCGAGCGCCGGGCGGCTTCCAGGATGGCGCGCGGGTTGAAACCGGGGTCCTTGGCAGAGGCCGCCCAGGCCAGATAGCCCAATGGCTGGATGCGTTTGTCGCTGGCGATCACGTCAACCCAGTCGCGCACCTCGAGGCGCCCGACGAGCGCGAGCACCTTGTTCGTGGCCAAATCGAAGGGGTGGAGCGTGAGCCCGAGGTCCTCGTGGCGCGCGAGCGGAAAAAACCGGAACGCGCTGTCACGCGCCCACTCGAGACGCAGGCGCTCGGAGCGGGTCGCCACCTCGGCCTCGACAAAGGTGGGCCGCTCGCGGACGATCGTCACGTCGTAGCCGCTGGCCTCGAGCGTCGTCCGATCGGCCAGCCAGGCTGCGGCAACCGCTTCGTCGGTATCGTGGAACAGATCCACGTCGCGCGACACACGCGCGGCGCCGATGAGCTCGTTCAGCGCGACACCGCCCGCGACGTAGCTCTCGCCCGACGCCTCGCGGTTCGCGGCTAACAGCCGGCAGACGGTTCGCTGGAATGGGGTGAGAGCCATCGTCTCAGCACACCTGCCCGGCGGAACGCCTCGCGGTCGCCGTGGCGCTCGATGTAGGACAGGGCCCGCAGCCGCTCCTCCACCGAGGACGGGTAATAGTCGGGCCGGAGAAACCACAGACACCGCACCCGATACTCGTCCACGAGCCGATTCACGGCGTCGTTTGCGGTGTCTTCATCGACGACGTTCGCACCGGTCTCCATCGGAAGCACTCGGCTTCATGATACCGCTTCGACGGGTGAGCGGCCCGACTTCTTGACCTGTCGCGCTCCACCGTGATCTGGAGTCCCGACTGCCCGGCGATGTACCGGAGGCGCACCGCGAGAGCGGCTGCGGTCCGATCCGACTGGGCGAACCGCCAGACGCCAAGGCATAATGTCCGCACGCCCAAACTTTGGGCGACGGAGCCTCGATGCCGCCGACGCGTGCGTTCGTCTCGATCCTCGGTCTCGCGCTGCTCGTGTCCGCGGCGCCGGCGACCCTCGCTGCCCAGGCGCTTCTCTCCGCTCCATCGCCGCAGGCCGCCCAGGCGGCCCAGAAGCCTCCCGCCACGCAGCCGGCCAAGCCCGCTCCGGCGGCACAGTCCGCAAAGCAGCCCCCGCTCGGCGGCCGCGTGCTCGACGCCTTCTCGATGCAGCCGATCATCGACGCGGTGGTGCAGTCGGGCGGGGTGCGCGCCGTCACGGACGCGTCAGGACGCTTCGCGCTCGATCTGCCGCCGGGCGAGGCGAAGGTCTCGATTTCGGCCCAGGGGTACCTCGCGGATGAAGTGACGGTGACCATCGGTGCGGCGCCGGTCGCCCTCGAGGTGGTCCTGCTCAACTCGGCGCAGTTCAAGGAGGAAGTCACGGTCAGCGGGGCCGCTGGTCAGGCCGCGCAGGCGGCGCCCGCCACGATCGATTTGAGCCCGCTCCAGGTGCGGACGGTGGCTGGTGCCGGCGAGAACATCTTCAAGGTGCTGCAGACGCTGCCCGGCGTCAACGCGACGTCCGACTTCGACAGCCGGATCTCGGTGCGCGGCGGCGGCCCAGATCAGAACCTCACGATCATGGACGGCGTGGAGATCCACGATCCGTACCGGTTGTTCGGCCTGGCCTCCGCGTTCAACCCGGAGACGGTGCAGAACTTCGAGCTGACCGCGGGCGGGTTCAGCCCGAAGTACGGCGACCGGCTGTCGTCGATCCTCGTCATCGACAACCGCGCGGGGACGACGGCCCGGAAACTGCGCGGCACGGCGAGCGTCAGCTTCACCGACGCCAACGTGGTGGGTGAAGGCAAGATGCCGGGCCCGATCGACGGGTCGTGGCTCGTGTCGGCGCGGCGAACCTACTACGACCTCATCGCAAACAAGATCACGGACACCGAGCTGCCGGCCTTCGCCGACTTCCAGGCAAAGGGGGTGTGGGAGTTCAAGCCGGGCACGAGCCTCACGATCTTCGGATTGACCAGCCGCGAGGAGACCGACGCCGAGTTCACCGAGTCGGACACCGCCTCGCGTTTCGGCTTGACCGACAACGCCGGCAACGACCTGGTGTCGGCCTCCTTTGTCACGACCCTGGGCAAGCGCGCATCATCGCACACCATCGTCTCCTGGTACCGCTACACGGACGTGCTGGGTGCTGAAGGAGACGTCCAGAACGACTCGGCCCGCTCCAACTGGCCGGAGGACAGCGGCTACGGGCGAACGCGGCTGGCGTTCACCTACAACCTGGCGGTGCGTGACGTGTCGGTGCGGGAGGAGGCGAACATCAAGATGAGCGACCGCCACCTGCTCGAGGCGGGCTTCGAAACCCACGACCTGGTCACCTCGGCGGGGTGGGAGATCATCACCGGGCGCAACACGAGCGAGGCGAACGGGTCGAGCGCGCGCGGCGGCACCGGCCTGCCGTCCCAGCTCGACTCGAACCTCGACTCGACGCGCGTGGGCGCGTGGCTCATCGATCGCTATCGCGCGGCGAGATGGCTGACCATCGAACCCGGCGTGCGCCTCGACTGGAGCAGCGTGACCGACGAGACCGTCGTGTCGCCGAGGCTGTCGGCGAACATCGCCCTTCGTCCGAACCTGCGGCTGCGCGCGGCTACCGGCCTCTTCACGCAGAGTCCCGGCTACGAGAAGCTGCTGCAGTCGGACTACTTCGTCGATTCTCACGTCGCCGACCAAGCTGGGGCTCACGAGCGAGCGCGCGGTGCACGTCATCGGCGCGGTCGAGCGGGACCTCGGGCACGGTCTCTCGGCGCGCGTCGAGGGGTACTACAAAGCCTACGACCGCCTGCTGATTGGCCGCCTCGAGACGCCGCAGGAGACGGCCGCGCGCGTCGCGCTGTACGACTACCCGCCCGACCTCCAATCCAGCGTGCCGGCGGCGCCGCAGATCACGAGCTTCCCGGTCAACACGGGCACGGGCACCTCGTACGGCTTCGACGTCTACGTCGCCCATCGGGCGACGACGGCGACGGACCGGTTCATGGGGTGGGCGTCGTACGCCTGGGGCCGCTCCGACATTGATGCGTACGGTCGCCGGTACCCGTTCGACTACGACCGCCGCCACGCGGTGAGCGCCGTCGGAACGGCGCGGATCACGCGGACGCTCGACCTCGGGGCGACCTTGCGCATCGCGTCGGGATTTCCCTACACGCCGGTCCAGGGGCTGCGGGTCGCGGCGCACGAGATCAAGGATGAAGACGGTACCGTGACCAGCTACGTGCCGCAGTACGACGAGAACGGCCTGCTGGTCTGGACGACCGACCCCGGCGACGTGGGCGACCTGAACACCGGCCAACTGCCGGTGTTCGCCCGCATGGACATGCGGGTGACGTTCCGGCCGGCGCGGTGGAACAACCGCGTGCAGTTCTACGTGGAAGTGATCAACGTCTTCAACCGCAAGAACACCGGTAGCTACCAGACGACGCTCGAGTACGACCCGACCTCTGACAGACCGAAGATCACGCAGGAATCCGGAGGGGCGCTCCCCATCCTCCCGTCGTTCGGCTGCCGGATCGTGTTCTAGGCCCGGACGGCGACTCGGTCGCGGGTCTGACCTGGCCTGAGCGCAGCCGAAGGCAGACCCGCCCTACGGCTCCATGACCCGGAACGCAATCTCGCGGATTGCCTTCCGGTCCGAACCCGCGAGGCCCGCCTCGATCCTCAGCACGTAGTCGCCGGGCAGGAAACCCTCGAGGCTCGTGCGCTCGGACACGCGAACCCGGTCGGCCGGCCCGGCTGGCGCAGGCTCGGCGCTGAGCGCTTCCCGACGCAACATCTCCGTTCCGTCGGCGCCCACGATGGTCGTCGTCACGCTGATGCTCCCCGGCGTCTTCCCCTTCCTGTAGACCTCGGCCATCCACGCGATCGTCGTGTCGCGGAGGTAGGCCCGCTCGGTCGAAGGCGGCGCCGGGAGGAGCTTCCGGATGTCCTCGTCCACGTTCGCCGTGGGAGCGCCGGGCGCGCGGCTGTCGGTCACGAGCAAGCCGCTCATCGAGATTGCGGCTTCATCGAAGTCGGGGACCGTCACGTCCACCCACAGCGAGCCCACGCGCTCGCTCGCACCGTCGGCCGCCGCCACGCGCAGCGTGCACGCGTCCTTCGGGACCGGCACGCGCACCTGGACGCGCAGCCCGGAGGCGAGCACGCGGTCGCGCGTGGCCGGGTCGAAGGCGAGGTCCACCCGCCGGACGTCGTGCCCCTGGATCTTCCCGAGCCTGTCGACAGCGACAACGGCGATGTCGAGACCGCCCGTGCCGCCGAGATCCAGGTCCCGACCGTCGAACTGCATGACCACGCTGGCCCAGGGCCCGGCGCCTGCGGCGCCCTTGAACGGCGCGGCCATCATCGAAAACCGGATTCCGGGCGATGGCACGGGGTTCTCGAGTGCCGGCAGCAGGGCGCTCGGGACGTTCCTGGCGGTGATGACCGTGGCGGCCGTCGGCGCCGAGGTCTTCGGGACGAAGTACTCGCGACGCGCGCGCACGGTGACCCCGGGCCGCTTCACCCGCACGACGATCTTGTGCGACGAGCCCTCCTTCGACGTACCGGGTGGGTAGTAGCCGAGCAGGTAGTACCAACTCTGGTCGCGCTGGATTCGCGTGAACGGCGCCGTGAAGTTGTTCGTGTTCGCGACGGTGAAGCCGTCCGTCGCGTACGCCAGCCAGGCCATGCCGTCCTGCTGGCTTCGGAGATCGTCCAACACCTGGGTGGCGGAATCGTTGCCCAGCTGGCTTGCGCTGGCGCCTTCCGCGAGCGCGCTCAGGCCGCGCGGATCGATCGTGTAGATGTTCACGTTCGCGCGATTGGCGGCCGCCGCCAGATCCTCGTAGTTGTACCGCTCCGGCTGCCCTTGTTCGTCCGGAGTATAGACTCCCCCGGGTTTCGCTTGTCCGCCGGAACGAAGGCCTGGCGGATTGAAGCCCTCTCCGATGTACACGCAGGCCTTCCGCCGGCCCTTCACCGTGCCGAGGAACTCCGCCAGCACCCGGAGGGTGTCGAACACGCCGCGGCGGCTGGCCACCGGCGCCCCGCCACCGGTGCCCTGCGGCGGGATCAGACCGGAGAACGCCTCGACGGCCTTCTGCAGGCGCTGCCTGTCGAACGTGAAGTCCTGCGAGACGTTCCTGCGGCCGCTGGTGTACGCCACTCCCGCCACGTCGCCCTGCTCGATGTGCTTCTCGATGAACTCGCGGGCGACCTTCTGCACGTAGCCCGACCGCTCGAATCTCGTGTTCACATCGTCGAGCACCAGCAGGTACAGCCGGCCGGTGACGCCGGCGGCGTTGGTGCGGACTTCCGCCGGAGCCGTGATGCGGCTGGCGGCGGCCGCTCCGGAGACGGGGATGTCGATGCGCTCGAAGGTCGAGACCGTCTGCGGCTTGCCGTCCTCGAGCACTTCGAAGTCGTCCTTCGTGAGGTCGTTGACGAAGCGTCCCTGGGCGTCGGTGACCCTGACGTCCACCGCCACCAGATCGACCCGGGTCTTGAACGTCGGCGGCTGCGGCTTCTGCGGCGACAGCGCGCCTCCGGCGGTCGCGGCAACCAGCCACACGATGAGCGGCATCGCCAAAGAGAGTCGTCGCGCCGTGCCCTGCATGGAGGTGTGATCCCCTTCCACAGTCTACTTCACCACCGAGAGGTGATGGTCGCCGAGCCTCGTCAGCACCGCAAACCCGCTACACAGCGCCGCCAGCACGAAGAGCGCGCGGTCGAGCGACACGTCCATCAGCCAGCCGACTACCGGGTACAGCGCGAAGGTCACGAATCGCTCGACGAGCGACACCGCCGAGACGACGGTGGCGCGGTTCTCGCTCTCGATGTGCCGGTTGATGAGGTCGTTCAACATCGGGATCCGGATCATCCGGCACCCGACCAGGAGGAACAGCGCGGGGACGATGAAGGCGGCGTGGTAGATGAAGCCGAGGGCGGCAAACAGCACTGCGGGAGCAGCGGCGGACAGGAACAGCAGCCGCCGCAGGCCGATGAGTGACTCGAGCCGCGCCGAGTTGGCCAGCAGGATGGACGAGAACAGGTTGAAGCCGGCGGCCAGCACACCCAGCCACGCGACTCCGAGACCTGCGCGACGGGCGATCGGCTGGTACAGCCAGAACGCGAAGAAGGTCACCGCCGAGATCGTCACCGCGTTCAGCACGTAGGCCCGCAGCTCCCGGTGGACGTAGAGCTTCCGGAGCCCGTCGACGCCCATTCTCAGGAAGCCCTCCCGCGGCTTCGTCCGGGCGGGCTCCTCCATCGACAGGTAGGCAACGGCCGCGAGGGCGGCCGACGCGGCCGACATCACGAATGGCACCGGAATCAGCTGCGGGTACTGGCCGAGGCTCGCCACGAAGGAGCCGACCGGGAAGGCCAGCAGCATGCCGAGCGTGCCGGCCGCGTCGTAGCGCGAGAAGTAATGCCGGGCACTGTCCTGAAGCTTCAGGGCGACCAGCGAATCGTAGAGCAGCGCCTGCTCGGCGCCGGACATCAGCGTCATGCCGATCGCGCCCAGGAACTCCGCGACGTAGAGGATCGGGTAGCTCTCCACGAGGCCGAAGCACAGCATGTCGGCGCCGAACAGCAGGCAGCCGATGGCCACGGAGAACTTCCGGCCGAACTTGTCGGCGACGATGCCGGTTGGGATTTCGAGGATGAACACCCAGAAGAGGAACCACGCCTGCAGGAGGAACAGGCGCGTGTAGTCCACCCGGAGCCAGTCGATGAAGTACGGGACGGACACCGCGCCGAAGAACTGGAGGTTCTTCAGGCAGGACGCGAGGTAGGCGGTCCGGACGTTCCGCCGTGTCATCCGCGGCAGGATAACACCGCCGCGGCCGCCTGCGCGTATCATGATCGCGGTGGCGATACACCCCTTCGATCGCCCGCACTTCGTCGTCAACGCGCGGTCGCCGCAGGCGCGAGGGGCGGCGCGGCTCGACGCGCTTCGAGGAGCGGTCGAGCGGCTGTTCCCTGGCGCGGGCTGGAGCCTGACCGCAGGGCCCGGCGACGCGGCCGCGCTCGCGCGTGAGGCGGCGGCCGGCGGCGCCGACCTTGTGGTTGCCGTCGGCGGCGACGGCACGATCAACGAGGTGGTCAACGGCATCCTGACGGCGCCAACTGCCGGGACCGGGCCGGGGACCGGTGAGCCGGCCGGCCTCGGGCCGACGCTCGGCATCGTGCCCGCAGGGAGCGGGTCCGATTTCATCCGTTCGCTCGCCATTCCGCGCGACATCGCCGGCGCTCTCGCCTTGCTGGCGGCCGGCCGGCGCCGGCGCATCGACGCGGGCAGCATCGTATGCGCGCCGCGTGATGGCGGCGCTGCGGCGACCGGAGTCGAGCGCTTCTTCATCAACATGGGCGGCTGCGGCGCCAGCGCTCAGGTGGCGGACCGGTTCAATCGGCGCCGGATTCCGGGCGCCCTCGGCTACGCCGCGGCCTCGGCGATGACGACGCTCACGTATCGATGGCCGCAGGTCGAGATCCGGACGGACGACGGCGCGCCGCGCCTCGTGACACTCAACATGCTGTTCGCCTGCAACGGCGAGTACTGCGGCGGCGGGATGCACGTCGGCCGCGGCTCCCGGCTGGACGACGGCCTGCTGCTGGTGGTCGAGGCCTCCGGGATCGGCCGGCTGCGGACGATGCTCGAGTGGCCGCGCTTGTATGGCGGGCGGCTGGAGCGCGTTCGCGGCGTGCGGGTGATTGCCGCGCGGAGCGTGGAGGTGCGCTCGGAGGAGGACGTCCTGGTCGACTGCGACGGCGAGGTGATCGGCCGGCTGCCGGCGATCTACGAGGTCGTGCCCGGGGCGATTACGGTCTGCGTGTAGGCGGCTCCTTTGGCAGCGTCGGCATGCGGATGCCAACCCGACGGAGCAACGCGTCGAATCGAGGATCGCCGCGAAGCGCCTCGAACGCCACGTTGGCAGGAACGTGCAGCATCGCCGGTTCGCGCGCCGCATAGGCGCGCTCGAGCCACTCCATCGCGCGGTCACGGTCGCCGGCCTGGGCGAACGCCTCGGCCACCGCAATCGGGGCGCCGCCGCCGCCCTTGACCAGCCCGGCGGCGAGCCGGCTCGAGTAAGCCCTCAGCGCGGCCTCCGGGCCGCGGCGGCGGTAGGTGTCGTCGAAGACGCGCCAGCTCTCTTCGTCTCCGCCGGTCGCCAGCCTGAGTTCGGCGATGGCTTCGTCGTACTTCTTCTGCTGCCAGAGCGCGGTGCCGACCACACCATGGGCCGGCCGGAAGGCCGGGTTGAGCATCAGGACGTGGCGCCCGGCCGCGATCGCGTCGTCGATGCGTCGCGCCGCCATCGAATGGAAGGCCACGATCTGCGCCGCAATGTTCGACGTCGGGTCGTCGCTTCGGCCCAGCCGAGTCTGCTCGAGGCTCTCGTCGAAGCGGCCCTTCACCATCAGGTAGTCGGCCCAGCCGTGCCGGAGCGCCCAGTCATGGGGACTGAGCGCAACGGCTCGTTCGAGTTTCGGTCTCGCTCCCTCGAAGTCCCAGTCGAAGTAGAGCTGGGCCATGCCCTCCACGGCAAGAGCCGCGCCGTCGCCCGGGGAGAGCGCGAGAGCCTTCCGCGAGAACTCGCGCGCGCGTACGACGGCCTCGACCCGCGGAGCGTAACCGAAAAGCGCCTCGACCACGTACGTACTCGCCAGCGCGCTCCAGGCAGGTGCGAAGCCGGGGTCGAGCGACGTCGACGTGAGGAACAGCGCCCTCGCTGCGAGGACCTGCTTCGGGGCCAGCGACTGACTGAACAGGTGGCGGCCCCGGAGGAACGCCTCGTACGCCTCCGGCCTCACTCGGGGTGCAGCGATTGCGTTGGGCGGCGCGCTCGGCGACGCGTCCGGACCCACGCGGGCTCTGACCTCTCCGGCAATCTCGCCCGATACGTCCCGGAGCAGGCTCAGCACGTCCTGCAGGTCCCGGTCGTAGCTGCGCGCCCAGACGTTCTGGTCCGTGGCGCCCAGGATCAGCTTCGCGCCGATCCGCACGCTCTGACCCGACCGAAGGACGGATCCTTCGATCACCGCGTCGACACCCAGTTCGCGCGCCACGTCCTTGATCGCCGACGGCTTGCCCTTGAAGCGCATAACTGCGGCGCGTGAGGTGACCTTGACCGTCTCGAGGCGCGCCAGTGCGGTGATGATTTCGTCGTGGATGCCCTCGACGAAGTAGTCCTGCGATGATTCCTTCGTCAGGTTCTCGAACGGCAGCACGGCGAGCGAGCGGATCGGCTGCGCGCTCCGAGCCGCCGTCGACGACTCCCTCCACCGCCTCAGTTCGAGCGTCCCGACCACCGCGAGCCCGACGCCGGCAACCGCGACGGCTGCCCATAGCCAACGGTTCAAGGGACGTCGCGGGCTGGCGGCGGCCGCGCCCTGGTGTGTCGAGGGGCCGACGCCGGCCTGGGGCACGGCCTGGGGGCGCAGTTCTTCGGCCAGGTCCTCCAGTTCGTGCTTCAGGTCGATGGCCGACTGCACGCGTCGACGCGGGTCCTTCTCGAGACACCGCTTCACGAGCCTCGCGAAACGGGCCGGCAGCGCGGGCCTCAACGCCTCGAGCGGCGTCGGATCGTCCTTGAGGACTGCTGACATCACGTCCGCCGACGAGTCGCCGCGGAACGCGCGCACGCCGCTCGCCATCTCGTAGAGGATGGCGCCGAAGGCGAACAGATCGGCACGGGTATCGACGCGCTCGCCTCGGCACTGTTCGGGCGCCATGTAGGGGATAGTCCCCACGATTTGCCCGGGCATCGTCCGCGCCAGCGTCGTGGCCACGTCACCGCCGTCAGGCGACGGGATGGCGCCCACCTTCGCCAGGCCGAAATCGAGGATCTTCACGTGACCCTCGTCGGTCACCATCACGTTGTTCGGCTTGAGGTCGCGGTGGACGATACCCCTGTCGTGGGCCGCGGCAAGCGCGTCGGCCATTGGCACGGCCAACTCGAGGACCCGACCGATCGGGAGTCCGTCGCGGCCGATGACGGCGCTGAGCGTCCGTCCGGTCACCCGCTCCATGACGAGGAAGCGGATGCCGCCGGCTTCCTCGAGCCCATGCAGCGTCACGATGCCGGGGTGGTTCAGGGCGGCAATCGTTCGGGCTTCCTGCTCGAAGCGGGCGAGGCGGTCAGCATCACTCGAGAGGTCGGCCGGCAGGACCTTGAGGGCGACCTCCCGCCCAAGGCGGGTGTCGCGGGCGAGGTAGACCTCCCCCATGCCCCCCGCGCCCAATTGGCCGCGGATTTCGTAGGCGCCGAGCGTCATCCCGGCTGAGAGCGGCACGGACATACTCTAACGCCAAAGGGATCGGGTCGAATTACCGATCGCGACGCTCGCAATCTACAGGATTGTAAGCTCCGCGACCTTGGGGCAGAGACTGACGGAATTGTCATCGTCTCGGGGCCTGATCGGTAATCCGACCCGACCCCAAGAAGCGGTCCCACAGCCCGCGCTCGATGAAGACGCTCAGGAGCACGCCAGGGCGGAGGCCGTAGTACTCCGAGACGTAGCGGTCGCCGAGCGACGCGGCGACGGCTTCTGCGAATTCGGAAGACGCGACGATGAACGGCATCCGGTCGAGCGGGCCCACCTCCGCCACGCTCGTCCAGTAGCCCACGCGCGGCATGCGCCGCAGGTACCACGGCAGCGGCCACTGCTCGTATGGCCCGGCGACGACCGCGACCAGCATGCGCTCGCGGTCCGGATGTGCCGCCGTCACGCCCGACACCCGGGTCACCAACCGCAGGAAGTCGGGACTCGTCTGGGCATAGACGTACGGGTTGCGCGGGTCGGCCGGGTACTTGAAGTTCGCCAGCCAGGTTTGGAAGCCAAGCCGGCCGCACGCCGCGAGCAGAACGACAGCCAGCAGCGCTCGCGACGTGCGCGAGCGCGTCAGCATGGCAATCCGCTCCCAGCCGAACCCGGCCATCACCACGACCCCGCCGTAGAACGGCAGCAGGTTCCACGGCGTCTTGTAGGGCACGGCCGAGAACGCCACGAGCGTGATCAGCGAATACAGGCAGACGTAGCGCGGCCAGAATCCGTTCGCGTGCTTCGTCCACGCCAACACCGCTCCGACCCCCGCGAGCACGAGAACGAGGCCTTCGGTCCACACGATTCCGCCGGAGGAGGAGTACCACAGCAGGCGCAGGTAGTAGTGCCAGGACTCCCCGTGGGTGCCGGGCTCGAGGCCCCTCTGCGCGTAGACCGCCCCGGCGCGAACGGCGTCCGCCACTCCGCCGAGGCTGGTGAAGAACGAGGAGTACAGCGTCACCGCCACGAGCGCCGTCAGCGCCAAACCGACGACGACATGAGCAGCGCGGACCCGCGGCCATGGTCGGTCAGCCGACGGCCCCTCTTCGCCCCCCGGTCTCGCCACCGACGCCCGCGCGGCCGCACAGGCCGCCACGCCGGCCAGCAGGATCGGCGCCGCGGTCTCCTTGGTCGCCAGCGCCATCCCGGCGCACACGCCGGCCGCGATCATCGCCGCCACGCCGCCTCCGGCCGCGTACCTCCCCAACGCCACCAGAAACCCGAAGACGAAGAAGAGCAGGACCGCTTCCTGGATGTAGAAACGGCTGTAGTAGGTCAGCGCCGGCGACAGCGCGGCCAGCAGCATGGCCGCCGCCACGGCGCCTCGCCCCAGGCCGCGGGACATCAGTGCGATCAACAGGATGAACCCGGCGCCAAACAGCGCCGGCACGACTCGCAGCGTCCGCTCGTCGAGCGACGCCAGTGTCGTCTGCCCGTGCGCCCAAGCCGCCGGGAGAGTCAGGTAGTAGAGCGTCGGCCCGTGGTGGTCGTTCCGGTCGTAACGATATTCGCCGGTTTCGAGGAGCTGGCCGAACCGGACGGCCTGGTTGGCCTCGTCGTGGTGCATCGGCCGCAGGTCGAGCCAGCCCAGCCGGAACGCGAGCCCGGCAACGACGGCGCCCGCCGCAACGACCGAGAAGGCGGCCTTGTTCATCTCAGCGGAGTGCCGAACGGCTCCACATCGACATATAATGCCGGCGATTCTAGCGAGGCGGGCCTCGGACCGCCAAGCATGCCTGGCGACGACCCCCGCCTCTCTAGAATCAGGAACGGTGTTGCCTGGCCCCGCGAAGCGCGGGGCGTAGACGTCTTGAACGGCCAGAGCGACGTCGGCAGAACCTGACTCATTCGCAACGACTTCGGCCGTTCAAGACGTCTACCGCAGCCACATCAGGGAGCCTATCATGCCCGACACCATGACGACGCACGCCACAGATGATCCGCACGCGCTGACACGCCGCTCGTTCTTCGGGATGGCAGCCGGGCTGGCCGCCGCATGGCCGCTCACCGCGCGGCTGGAGGCCGAGTCGAAGATCCCGATCGCCGTCCAGCTCTACTCGATCCGCGCCGACTGCAAGGCCAACTTCGACGATGCGCTCGCCAAGGTGGCGGCGATGGGCTTCAAGGGAGTCGAGTTCGCCGGCTACTACGGCTACGCGGATCGGCCGCTGGACCTGAAGAAGCGGCTCAAGGCCCTGAAGCTGAAGGCGGCCGGCACGCACATCGGCCTCGACACGCTGCAGGGCGAAGCCCTCAAGAAGACGATCGATTTCCACAAGACGATCGACTGCAAGTACCTCATCGTCCCCGGCAACGCCGCGTTCACCGACCCGGAGAAGAGCAAGGCGCTCGCCGATACCTTCAACACGCTCGCCGTCACGCTGAAGAAGTCGGGCATGGCGTGCGGGTACCACAACCACACGCGCGAGTTCAACAGGGACGGCGGCCAGACGTACTGGGACCTGTTCGCCGAGCGCACGTCGAAGGACGTCATCCTGCAGCAGGACTGCGGCTGGACGTTCGCGGCCGGGTTCGACCCGGTCGAGTACATCAGGAAGTACCCGGGCCGCACGAAGACGACGCACTTCAAGCCGACCGTGCGGAAGGAGGACGTGGGCAAGAAGGCGATTCTCGGCCAGGACGCGGTGGATTGGCGCGCTGTCTACGAGGCCTGTGCCTACAAGGGCGGCACCAAGTGGATCGTCGTCGAACAGGAAACGTACCCCGACGGCAAGTCGCCGATGGAGTGCACGCAGGAATCGCTCGCAGGGTTGAAGAAGCTGCTCGCGTAGCCGGCTCACGGCTCACGGCTCAGGGCGCAGGGCTCAAGGCTCAGGGCTCAAGGCTCAGGGCTCAAGGCTCGAGGCTCAGGCACGGAGGAGATATGGAACCGACCGCATCGAAGAGCACGTCGATCGTCGCGCTCATGGCCGTGTTCGGCCTCGCCATCTGCTTCATCATCGTCGGCGCGATCTCGGTGGAGTACCAGGCCGCGCTTGGCATCTCGAACATCGGCAACCTGACGCTGGCGCTGTTCCTGACGAGCGCGATCGTCCAGCTGATCATCGGCCCGCTGGTGGACAAGTTCGGCTACAAGCCGATGGCCATCGTCGGCTTCCTGGTCGCGGGCGGCAGCATGGTCCTGCTCGAGATGGCGTCGACCGAATACGCGGCGCTCGTCGCGTGCGTCCTTCTCGGCGTTGGCGCGATGAGCCTCAATACGGTCGGCAATACGCTCATCCCCGTAGTGCTGTTCGAGGGGAAGGACCCGGCACGCGCCAGCAATTTCGGCAACGCGTTCTTCGGACTCGGCCTCGTCGTGACGCCGCTGCTGTTCTCGCTGGTGAACTGGCAGACCGGCCTGTTCCTGCTGGCCGGCCTGTTCTTCCTCGGCCTGCTGGCGGCGCTCGCCACGACGTTCCCGCGGGTGGCGACCGGCTACCAGTTCTCGATGGCGTTCAAGGTGCTCGGCAACGGCGCGGTCATCGTCGGCGCGCTCGCGCTCTTCTGCTACATCTCGCTCGAGGCGAGCATGACGACGTGGAGCAAGCCGTACATGACGGAACTCCTCGGCGGGAAGGCCAACCCGGACGCGGTCAACAACGCGGGGTTCGTCCTGAGCCTGTTCGGCGTCGCGATGATGGTGGGACGGTTCGCGACGTCGACGGTGAAGAACCTGACGGCCATCGGCGTGAAGCTCATCGCGCTCATGGCGCTCGTGGCGGTCTGCGCGATCGCCGCGATGATCACGACCTCGTCGGCCGTGACGGCGATGGTGGCGGTGGTGCTCACCGGCTTCGTCTTCGCGCCGATCTTCCCGACCATCGTCGGCGTCACGTTCGCGAAGTTCGAGCCGAAGCTCTACGGGAGCATCTTCGGCATCATGTTCTCGGTCGGCTTGCTGGGCGCCACGTTCGTCCCGAAGATCGTCGGCAACCTGAGCGCGGGCGGGACGGTTCAGCAGAGCCTGTACATCGTCCTCGGCATGGCGGTCGCGCTGTTCGTGATTTCGCTCTTCCTGGGAATGGGCGGCGGAGACAAGGACCGCAAGAGCGCCGCGGCGGCACAGCGGGTGGCATAGACGCAGACCAGCCTGGCACCGGGTGCGACGCTCGGGGGCGTGGCGAAGGAGTCGTTCATGCGATCAGGACCATTGAAGTACGGATTCGTCGGCGCGGGGTTCAACGCAAAGTTCCACCTGGCGGCGCTCAGGCAGTTGCGCGGGATCGAGGTGGCCGGCGTGACGGCTGTCGGCGGCGCGCCGGAGTTCGCCGCGATGGCCCGCGCGTGGGGCCTCGGCGAGACGGCCGTTTACGCCAGCGTCTACGAGTTGGCGCAGCACGTGGATTGTGTCGCGGTGTGCGCGCCCAACTTCGCTCGCGTCCCGATCGTGGAAGCCGTCGTCGAGGCAGCCAGGCGCGGCGCGGGGCTGAAGGGCGTGATCTGCGAGAAGCCGCTGGGGCGCAACGTCGGGGAAGCCCGGCTCCTCGTGGACATGGCCCAGTCGGTGAAGCTCCGCACCGCGTACTTCGAGAACCAGATCTTCATGAAGCCGATCCGGAGCCAGTTGGCGCAGCTCGAACCGGTCCAGAAGCAGATGGGGCCGCTCTCGCTGGCCCGGTCGGCCGAGGAGCACGGCGGGCCGCACGAAGGCTGGTTCTGGGATCCAACGCAGCAGGGCGGCGGCGTCCTCTGCGACATGGGGTGCCACAGCATCGCGGTGGGATGGCACGTGCTGACGCCATCCGGCAAGCCGCTCACCTTCCTCCAGCCGCAGGAGGTGAACGCGGACATCGCCCTGCTGAAGTGGGGCCACCCAACCTGGCGCGAGAAACTGCTGAAGGACCGCGGTGTGGACTACGCGAAGACGCCGGCGGAGGACTTCGCGACCGGCATGATTACCTACAAGAACCCGGAGACGGGCCAGAGGGTGAAGGCGCAGTTCACCAACTCGTGGATGTTCGAGAAGCAGGGGCTGCGGCTGTTCATGGACGGGATGGGTCCGGGCTATGCGTTCGAGATCAACACGCTGGTGTCGCCGCTCAATATCTTCATCGGCGACGTGGCGGCGGAGGCGATCAAGGACGCCGAGCTGGCGCTCGAGAAGGCGACGGCCTCGCGCGGCCTGCTCGCGGTGCAGTACAACGAGCCGGATCTCTACGGCTACACCGACGAGAACGCCGACGCGATGGACGCGTTTCTCGCCGGCCGCGACGGGATGCTGCCGTGGAGCTACGGCCTCGAGATCACGAAGCTCGTGATGGCCGCCTACCTGTCGGCCGAGAAGAGACGGGTTGTGGATCTCACCGACCCGGCGACGCAGAAGGAACTCGAGACCTACGTCCCCCTGATCCAGCAGGGGCGGGGGAATGAACAGTTGTAGCGGTCAGCCGGCAACGGTCAGCTATGAGCGGATCCGCTGACGGCTGCCAGCTGTCAGCTACCAGCTACAGCTTCCACCCCTCGCGGTAATTGTGCTGGACGAGAGCGTTGGCCTCCGCGTGGTTGGTGACCTTGAGCCCCACGCCGTCCCAGAGCAACTTGGTCCCCGGGAACGCGATCGCCAGATTGCCAAGCAGCACCGTCTCGGTGAACGGCCCGGCGTAGTCGAACGGCGAGGTCGCCTTCGCCTTCCCCTTGATCGCGTCGAGCCAGTTCTGCTCGTGGCGGCTGCCCTCGACGCGCGGCACCGTCTTCTTCGGACGCTTGTAGGCCTGCATCCGCTTCTCTGGGATGAGCCGCGGGCTCTCCGAGTACGTCTCGCTGATCAGCTTCCCCTTCTTGCCGACGAAGATCGTCCCGCTCTCGGGCAGCCGCCGCTCCGGCTCCAGCTCCTCGGGCCGCTCGGGCAGGATCCCGCCGTCGTACCAGTGGAACTTCATCGCCGGCATCTTGCCGCGCGCCGGGAAGTTGTAGTGCACCACGGTCGCCGGCGGGAAGCTGTCGTTGTACTTCAGCCGCTGGCTCGACGTCGTGCCGTCCGGCCGCTGAACATCGACGACGTTGTAGGCCACTGAAGCGAGGACGCTCGTCGGAGAGCCGAGCTTCAGCACCGAGTAGGACGCGTCCATGACGTGGCACGCCATGTCGCCGAGCGCCCCGGCGCCGAAGTCGATCCACGATCGCCAGCTGAACGGGTGATACGCCTTGTGGAACGGCCGCATCGGCGCCGGCCCGATCCACAGATCCCAGTCGAGCCCGTCCGGCACGGCCGGCATGTCGGTCGGCCGCGCCATGCCCTGCGGCCAGATGGGGCGGTTCGTCCAGCAGTGCACTTCCCGCACCTCGCCGATCGCGCCGTCCTCGATCCACTCCTGGATCAGCCGGACGCCCTCTCCCGATCGCCCCTGGTTGCCCATCTGCGACACGACCTTGTACTTGCGCGCGGCTTCGGTCAGCGCCCGAGCCTCCGAGATCGTGCGGGTCATCGGCTTCTGCACGTAGACGTGCTTGCCCAGCTGCATCGCCGCCATGGCCACGACGGCGTGGGCGTGGTCGGGCGTCGCCACGACGACCGCGTCGATGTCCTTCTGCTTCTCGAGCATCACGCGGAAGTCCTTGTAGCGGCCCGCGTTCGGAAAACGCTCGAGGATCGGCTGCTTCGCCCGCTTGAGCCGCGCCATCGCCGCGGCGCTCTCATCCACGTCGCACAGCGCCACGATGTTCGCCCCGGCCGTGGCGCAGGCGTTCAGGTTGGACGTCCCCATGCCGTGCACCCAGCCGACGACCGCGACGTTGACGGTGTCGCTCGGTGCCTGGTAGCGTGGGCCTCCCAGCACGCGGCGCGGGACGATCATGACGCCGGCGGCAGCGGCCACGCCTCCCACGAAGGCGCGGCGGGAAATGAAGGTTGGATTCGTGTTCTGTTCGTCCATGACAATGACTCCGTGTGTGGGGGGATGACTACTTGATGGGCTTGACGACGAGGCGCCGCACCCAGATCTTCGAATGGTCGCCCTGAATCATGATCGGCCCGGGCGCGCCCTCGTCGCTGTCGAGCGCGCCGCCGGTGATGCCATCGATCGCCACGTTGTCGTGGACCTTCTGCCCGTTGAGGACGACGGTCACGCGGTTGCCGACGAGCGTGATCTCTGCGGCCTGCCATTCGCCCGCCGGCTTGCTGGCGTTGACCGAGGGAATCACGCGGCCGTAGACGGCCATGTGGCCTCCCAGCGCCGGCGGCTTCCCCGCATCGTCGAGCACCTGCAGCTCGTAGCGGCCTCGCAAGTAGAGGCCGCTGTTGCTGTCCTTCTCGAGCTTGTACTCCATCGACAGCGAGAAGTTCTTGAACCGCTGAATCGAGACGAGGTTGTTGCCCGCCTTCTCGTTGGTCAGCACGCCGTCGGTCACGACCCAGCCGCCCTGCGGGTTCGGGAACTGGAGCGTCCACCCCGCGAGGTCCTTGCCGTTGAAGAGCGCGACCTCGGGGCCGAACCTGTGCGGCCCGCTGGCATTGACCGCCTTCCACTTCGGCGGCCGGACGCCCACCCACGCAACGGTCACCTCGCCGCGCGTCAGCGTCCCGACCAGCCTGCCCTTCACCACCCGCGCGCGGTGCACCGGCTTCGGCGCCCCCTGGCGAGCCGGTGCGCCCATCGAGAAGACGAGTTCGTCGCCCTCGCGGGCGATCTCGGCGAGTTTCCTCACCGAGCCGGTCCGCTCCTGGAAGAACCCGACCAGCTGCCCGCTCTCCTCCCTCACTTCGAGCCAGAGCGGATACGTCTCCTTGGCCGTCGTCGCGGTGATGTCCCACCGGCCGAGGAACGGGTTGGTCTGCGCGCCCGCCGGCGCTCCGAACGCCGCAGCCACGAGCACGATCCCGACAAGGACGAACGTCCGCATCGCGCCGCCTCCTTCCGAGCAGTGACACTCTAACCCGGAGCGGCCGGGATGGCAACGGAACGGCCGTCGCGGAAGGCCGTCGCGCCGGGACGGCAGCCGCTGGCGACCCGGCAGGTACGTGTCGCGAACCGGGCCGATTCGTGGCATGATTTGCCTGGACAAAACCATGGCCTTCACCTGCATCGCCTGCAAGAGGGAAATCGATCCGTCGGGCCGGAACTGCCCGCACTGCGGCGAGCCGATCACCGACTTCCTGCGCACCTACATGGTGGAGCTGATCGACGGGAAGTACCGGATTATCGAGCGTCTCGGCCGCGGAGGCATGGGCGAGGTCTACAAGGTGCTGCACACGCGCCTCGGCGCGATCCGCGTCATCAAGACGATGCGGCCGCACCTGATGGAGGACCAGTCGCTGCACGAGCGCTTCCTCCGGGAGGCGAAGCTGGCGACGCGAATCCAGCACCAGAACGTCGCCGTCCTCCACGACTTCTCCCAGCTCGCGGACAACTCCCTCTACATGGTGTGGGAGTACATCGAGGGCACGAACCTCGCGACCATGGTGCGGCGCGAGGGCCGGCTGAAACCGCGGGTGGCCATCGACGTCGCGATCCAGACGCTTCACGGCCTGGAGGCGATCCACGAGGCGGGCATCATCCACCGCGACATCAGCCCCGAGAACATCATGGTGTTCAAGGAGCCGTCGGGCGCGCTCCGCGTGAAGGTCATCGACCTCGGCATCGCGAAGTCGGAGGCGGTGGACGGCGCCGTCACGCGCACCGGGATGTTCGTGGGGAAGTGGAAGTACGCGTCGCCCGAGCACCTGGGTTTCCTGCCCGAGGGCCAGCAGATCGACGGGCGCGCCGACCTCTTCTCCTTCGGCATCGTCCTGTACGAGATGCTGTCGGGCCGCGCGCCGTACGAGGCGACGACGCCGGGGCAGGTACTTCATCCTGCACTCGAAGGAGACGCCGAACCCCGTCACGCTGCACAACCTCTCGTTCCCCGAGGCCCCGGGGCTCGAGAAGATCCTGGCGCGGGCGCTGGAGAAGGACCGGGAGCAACGCTACCCGACCGCGAAGGAGTTCGCGAAGGCCCTCTCCACGCTGCTGGCGAAGCTGGAGCAGATCGATCTCGAGGCGACGGCGGTCTTCCAGAGCGCGACCGGCTCCACGCTGCCTCAGACGGCGGCCGGAATCGACAGCACCGCGCCAATCCCACGGCCGAAGCCGGCGCCGACCGGGGCGCAGGCGCCCGTGCTGGCGCCGACGGTTATGGAGGCCGGGACGGCCGTCGCGGCCCCGCCGGCCGTGGAGCTGGCTGCCACGATCGCCGAGCAGCGGCCGCCGGCGCCGCCGCCCAAGGTCGCGCCGCCGCCGGCGGCCCCGACACCTGCGTCGCGCCCGGCCGTCGAGCCGCCGCTCATCAAGACGGCCCCCGTTGTGCCGCAGCCGGCAGCCCGACCGAAATCGAGCCGCGCCATGATCGCCGCGGCGGTGATTGTCGCCGCGCTCGCCATCGGGCTGGGAGGGGCCGGCCTGTACTCGGTGTTCAAGCGGGGACAGGCGGGCACGCCGGAGCAGAGCGCGACAACGACCGCGGCGCCCGGGGCAACGGATGCCGCCGCGGGCGGCGCGCCCGGAACCGTACCCCCGCCGGAGGGGCAGGCGTCGACGCCACCGGCGGGCGCGGCGACGCAGGCTCAGCCGCCGGCCGCGCCGCCTCCCTCCATGCCGCCGCCGGCATCGCAGACCCTGAAGCCGGCTCCGATGCAGACGCCCGCGTCGCAGACGCAGGGAGTCGTGACTCCGCCCGCGCCGACAGCGCCGCCTCCGACGACGACGCCGGCGACCGGCACCGCGAGGCCGCCCGTGCAGGCGACGCCGCCGGCCGGAGAGAATCTCCCGGCGACGGTTGTCAGGAAGACGCCGTTGCCGGCCACCCCCCCGGCGGCCAACCCGCCTGCCGGAGGCGGGGCTCCCCCACCAGCCACAGGCGGAGTCTCTCCGGCCGCCGCGGCCGCCGCCGCGGGCGCGACGACCGCGCCCAAGCCGCCGCCGCCTGGCACCGCGGCCGCGGGCGACCTGATCCCGGACGCCGGGTCGCTGGGCTGGCGCTCGAAGGCGCTGACGGCCAGCCCCGAGTGGAAGTCGGGTTTCCAGCGCGGGATCATCAAGAACTACGAGGACATGTACAGCGGCAGCCCCGCCAACTGGGCGGCGGTCGCTCCCGGCGTGAAACTCTCGACGTTCAAGATCGTCGTCGGACGGCTGCTGAACCTCTCGGGCCTCGAGAGGCCCGGGATCGCCGCGGCCTTTCCGGCCGGCCTTCAGACCGCCATCGACGAGGAAGTGGGCACCAAGGGCACGGTCGTCGTGAACGCCCAGGTCGCGGTGGTGGCGGCGGTGGACGATGACAAGCAGGGCCACGCCATCGTCGTCGAGATGATCTTCAGGGATTCCGCAGGGGATTGTTCTGGCCAAGCTCCATCACCGGACGGAGGGGCGGGGCTTCGACGGGGCCGTCGAAGACATGGTCTCGGAGTTGACCGATTTCGTCGCGGATCACCCCTCGCCCGCAGTGAAGAAGAAGTAGGGCGCCCGACCGGCCCCTGGCGGCTATCCGGGCTCCGCGATCCCGTGGCGGCTCAGCCAGCGGTGCATCTCCGCCAGCACCCGGTCGTTGTCCTTCAGCGGGAATCCGTCCACGCTATCGGTCCGCTTGCCAGTCGTGCCGTCCACGGCGCCGAGCGCGACCGTCTGCAGCAGCAGGTCGCGCGCCTCGGGAACCGTCGGCAGCAGGTTCTGCTGCTTGAGTTTGGACATCGCGGCAATGACGCCCCACGCGCCCCAGTTCGACACGCTGGCGATCACGAGGCGGGTCGTGGCGGTGACGCTCGGGGGGCCGGCCAGCGGCATCACCAGCGGAATCGCGGTCGCCACGCTGCCCATCCCGATCTCGTTCCCGCCATCGCCGATTCCGACGCTCCACGGATGCAGCTGGAAGAGGTAGTCGATCTTCGCGTGGTAGCTCGAGACGTCGACGCCTCGCATGTTGCGATAGAGACCTTCGTCGGTCAGCCCGCAGCGCTCGACCGCGATCGTCAGGGCCGGCGCGAGCGAGGCGACGAGGTCGGCGGCGTGTGCCCGGCTCGCCTGGTGATCCTCGATCGGAAACTCGAGCACGTCTTCGCCGCGTCCGATCAGCCCGCGCAGGACCGGCGCAGAGTAGGCGTCGGTGACGTACAGGACCCGGGACCCGAGCGAGGTGATGACCCGGCCCAGAGCGATCGCTCCCGGCGGCCCGTCTGTCTCCGGCGCCGCTCCGGCCGGAATGTAGAAGCCGGTTGCGATCAGCACCGTACCCGGATGATCCAGGATGAGCGACGCCGCGCGCTCGCAGAAGTCCGGCGCGAGGTACGGCCTCAGGGCCGAGATACCCCGTTGGTCCTGGGTGAGGACGATGTTCTCGATCGACATGCGCCCTGTGCCCGGCCTACAGCGCGGCGTACTCGGCGTCCCGCCGGTCGGTGATGAACATGTGCCCCGGCGCGTGCGTCAGCATCAGCGGCGGCTTCGAGGCCATCGCGACCGCCTGTGGCGTCACGCCGCACGCCCAGAACACCGGAACCTCGCCCACTCTGATGTCGACCGGGTCGCCGAGGTCGGGCCGCGCGATATCGCGAATGCCGATGGCTGCCGGATCGCCGATGTGGATCGGCGCGCCGTGGACCGCGGGAAACCGCGACGTCACCTGCACCGCTCGTACCACCTTCTCGGCGGGAACGGGTCGCATCGACACGACCGTCGGGCCGTGGAACACACCGGCCGGAACCGTCGGCAGCGACGTGATGTACATCGGCACGTTCGTGCA
This sequence comes from uncultured Acidobacteriota bacterium, assembly GCA_963698725.1. Lineage (GTDB taxonomy): Bacteria > Acidobacteriota > Vicinamibacteria > Vicinamibacterales > Fen-181 > FEN-299. The sequence continues at coordinate 669,311 of CAVORY010000012.1, read as the reverse complement.
TTGCTCGACGTGCCTCACCGGGATGCCGGCCTCGACGAGCGCCGACTCGAACGTGAAGCTGCAGCCGATCAGGAACGACACCAGGTCGTCCGCCCAGAGCGACACCAGGTCGCCTCGTTCCTCGGCCAGCACGCCGTCGCGGTACACGCGATAGAGCGGCACGTCGGTGCGAAGGTCCGCTCCCGGCGCCATCACTTTCGGCTCGGTCGCGCCCGGGTCGAGCACCTCGAGCAGCGGGCAGGACTTCGGGTTGCGCTGCGCGAATAGGAGGAAGTCGAACGCCAGCGCGCGGGGCAGGACGACGAGGTTGGCCTGGACGAACCCCGGCGCGAGGCCCGCGGTGGGGCGGACGAGGCTTCCCTGCCTGAAGCGCGCACGCCACTCAGCCGGCGTCAACGCGAGCGAGCACGATTCGTCTGTCACGGCACGCCCCTCCCCCAACCCGTTCCGATGATCATGACGGCGGATTCGCCTTCGCCGCGGCGGAGACGGCTAGACTAGTGCGCCCGGGGGCGGGCGTCAAGGCAGGGCGGGGCAGGCAGGGCGGGGCAGGAGCTTGTGCCTGGCGTCCTTGCCCGCCCCCAGTTCCGCGCTCGACATCCGGCCGTGTCTGGGCGGTCGTTATTGCCGGCCCCCGAAACTGGGGGTGGGCAAGAGGGGCGAACGCGTCGGTCGCAGTTCCTGCGCGGCTGCTTGGGAGCAGAATGGCGGAATCTGCCAGCTGCGGTTGCGAACACAGCAAAACCCAAGCATTTCGACCGGTTGCGTTGGCACGCTTCATGCGAACGGACGATGTAATATGGAGCCGATGCCCCGCGTCCCACCGCTCGACCGTCCAGCCACCTACGAGGACCTGATGCAGGTGCCCGACATCATGGTGGCCGAAATCGTGGACGGCGAGCTGCACGCGTCGCCGCGGCCGGCGCCGAGGCACGCACACGCCGCGTCTTCGCTCGGCGCCGAGATCCTGCTGCCGTATCAGCGCGGCCGCGGCGGGCCCGGCGGATGGCGGATCCTCGCTGAACCAGAACTGCACTTCGGCCGGAATGTGCTGGTACCCGACCTTGCCGGCTGGCGGCGAGGAAGGATGCCGCGCCTGCCGAAGGCGGCCTACTTCTCGATTGCGCCCGACTGGGTGTGCGAAGTCACGTCGCCTTCGACGGCGTCTCTCGACCGCGTGAAGAAGCTGACCATCTACGCGCGCGAGCAGGTCGGCCACGCCTGGCTCGTCGATCCGGACGCCCGCACGCTCGAAGTGCTGCGCCTCGAGGCGGGGCGATGGACGATTCTCGCCACGCACTGCGGCGACGAGGTCGTGCGCGCCGAGCCGTTCGCCGATATCGATCTGGAACTCGCGGCACTCTGGGCCGATGAGGAGCCCTGACCCCTCCCTGCCCCCCGTCCCTCGTCCCCCCTTCCCTCGTTCCCCGTCCCTCGTCCCTGCTCGTAACCACTGTTCTGATGTAGCATGGCGCAGTTCGCGCCCGACACGGGAGGTCCCATGCGCCGCCGGTTGCCGCCGCTCGCCCCATTGCTGCTGGTGCTCGCTGTCGGCGTCGCCTTCGTCCCCGGGCAGCGCGCTGCCACGCTGGGGGCGCGGGAGGACCAGTCCGCCGCGTCGGCGACGGCGAAGCAGACGCCGCCCCCGGCCGCGGCGCCCGCTGCGGACGTCGCGCCGGGAGCCCTCTCGCCGCGCAACGCGAACTACCGGATCGAAGCCCGCCTCGACACGAAGGAGCGCACGATCACCGGCAAGCAGTGGCTGACGTGGCGGAACATCACCGGTGTCTCGACCTCCGAGCTGCGCTATCACCTCTACTACAACGCGTTCAAGAACTCGCGCTCCACGTTCATGCGCGAGGGCAGGAACACCAGCTGGTTCCAGGCGGAGGATTTGTCCGAGCTCCGCGCTGAAGACTGGGGCTGGACGGAGGTGTCGAAGATTGAGTTGGCCGCCGCCGACGGCGCCCCGCCGACAGATCTGCCCCCCGGCCGCCGCACCATCGCGCCGGACGACGGGAACGTCGACGATCAGACGGTCATGCTCGTGCCGCTGCCGCGACCGGTGGCGCCAGGCGAGACGATCACCGTCTACCTCGAGTGGACGGCCAAGGTCCCGCGAACGATTGCCCGCACCGGCGTCGTCGGCAGCTTCTACTTCCTGGCCCAGTGGTTCCCGAAGGTCGGCGTGCTCCAGGACGAAGGCTGGAACTGCCACCAGTTCCACGCGAGCACCGAGTTCTTCTCGGACTACGGCATCTACGACGTGCAGCTGACCGTGCCGAAGGGCTGGGTGGTCGGCGCGACGGGTCTCGAGCGCGAGGCCCGCAACAATGCCGATCAGACGACGACCCATCGCTTCTACCAGGAAGACGTCCACGATTTCACCTGGACGACGAGCCCGGACTACGTCGTGCGGCAGGCCCGGTTCGAGCAGGCGGGGCTGCCGGCGGTCGAGATGCGGCTGCTGCTCCAGCCGGAGCACCTGGGCCAGGCCGATCGCCATTTCGCGGCGACGGGCGCCGCGCTCCGCTACTACGGGCAGTGGTTCGGGCCCTACCCCTACGGCCACGTCACGATTGTCGACCCGGCGTGGCAGAGCGGCGCCGGCGGCATGGAGTACCCGACGCTGTTCACCGCGGGCACGTCCTGGCTGGCCCCGTCCGCGGTGGCCGACCCCGAAGGCGTGACCGTGCACGAGGCCGGCCACCAGTTCTGGTACGCGATGGTCGGCAACAACGAGTTCGAGGACGCGTGGATCGACGAGGGGCTCAACACCTTCTCGACGGGCCGCACGATGGCGCTGGCGTTCATGCCGAATTACGAAACGTACCGCCTGTTCGGCGGGTTCGTCCCGATCGTGCTGCGCGACTTCAAGACGACGAGAGCCGTGGACGAAAACGGTCTGGCGAGCTACCGGGAGGGCGCGAGGCTCGACGCCCCGTCGACGCCGTCGTGGCGCTATTGGCCGGCGGCCGGCGGCCCGCTCTCCTACAGCAAGACCGCCCTGTGGCTGAATACGCTGGAACGGCATCTCGGCTGGTCGACGGTCCAGCAGATCCTGTCCACCTTTTTCGAGCGGTGGAAGTTCCGGCACCCGAAGCCCGCCGACTTCTTCAGCGTCGTCAACGAGGTGGCCGGCCGCGACATGACCTGGTTCTTCGACGAGGTTCACCGCAGTTCGAACGTCTTCGACTACGCGGTCACCGCGCTGCGGAGCGAGGCGATCACGGCGAGCGGGTACTTCGACGACGCGAAGGGCGGGCCGGCGTTCAAGTCCGACAACCCGACGAAGGGACGGTTCCACACGACGGTGGTCGTGCGCAGGCTGGGCGAAGGGATCTTCCCCGTGGACGTGCTGGTGACCTTCAAGGACGGCACGCGGCTGCGCGAGCGCTGGGACGGCCGCGACCGGTGGAGGATGTTCACGTACGACCGCGGCGTCGAGGCGCTGTCCGCCCAGGTGGACCCGGAGCGCGTGCTGCTGCTCGACGTCGACTACACGAACAACAGCCGGACACTCGAGCCGCGCGGCGGCGCGGCGGCCACCAAGTGGATGTTGAAGTGGATGGTCTGGCTGCAGGACCTGATGCTGACTGCCGCGTACTTCGGATGAACGTGTCTGCGGACGGCCCTGAGCCCTGGGCCCTGAGCCCTGAGCCGGCGCCTCCGTCGCGTTCTGCAAGGGTGTTCCTGCTATGGTGCTGAAGGCTCTTCGTGACGGAATCAGGCGGGTCAACGCCGCGCCGGCGGTGCTGGTTGCCGTCCTGGCGCTCACCTTCCTGATGGCGCTGCCGCTCGGCCTCGTGCTGCGCGGGATGATCGGCGAGAGCCTTGGCGCCAGCCTGACCGGCGACGCGGTGGCCGACGGCGTCGACTCGGAGTGGTGGCGCGTGTTCGCCTCTCAGGCGTCCGGTCTCGGAGAGACCTTCACGCCGCGCATCATCGGCTTCGGCGCCGTGGCGTCGAACGTCAGCGCGGTGCTCGACGCCCGCCCGCAGGCGCTGGTCGTCACCGGCGCGGCCGCGGCGTACATCCTGCTGTGGACGTTTCTCGCCGGCGGAATCATCGACCGGTACGCCAGGAACCGCCCCATTCGAACGGCGGCGTTCTTCTCGGCCTGCGGCGTGTACTTCGTCCGGTTCCTCCGCCTCGCCGTCTTCGCGGGCCTCGGGTACTGGATCCTGTTCGGCCCCGTGCACGACCAGCTGTTCGGCGCCTTCTTCTCCTGGGCGACGCGCGACTGGACGGTCGAGCGCAACGCCTTCTTCCTCCGCGCGGCGCTCTACGTCGTCTTCGGCGGCGCGCTGATCTCGTTCAACCTGTGGCTCGACTACGCCAAGGTGCGCGCCGTTGTCGAGGACCGGCGGAGCATGATCGGCGCACTGGCCGCGGCGTGCCGGTTCATCCGGCGCCACCCGGCGCAGACCGTCGGGCTCTACCTCGCCGACAGCCTGCTCTTCCTGGTGGTCGTGGCGATCTACGCCGCGTTCGCGTCCGACGCGGGAAGGGCCGGATGGACGATGTGGGTGGCCTTCGCCGTCAGCGAGACGTATCTCCTCGGTCGGATCTGGGTGAGGCTGGTCTTCTACGCGTCGGAGGTTTCGCTGTTCCAGTCGCTGCTGGCGCACGCCGGCTACGTGGCGGCGCCGCTGCCGATATGGCCCGAGTCGCCATCAGCCGACGCGATCGACCGGCCGTAGCGCCCCGGATCAGCGGATGCCGTAGTACTTCGCGAGGCCCCACTCGAACAGGCGCGACGGCAGGAACCGCTTCAGGGCGAGGGCGAGCGTCTGGGTGGCGGGCCCGACGGCATAGCGGGCTCGCGGGAACCGCGTCATGATGACGCGGTGCACGAGGCGCCCGACCGCTTCGGGCGTCGCGCCCTGCATCCCGTCGCGCTCCATGACCGCGAGCGCCGACGCCTGCCGCATCGCGTAGGCGGCGTCGCTGCCGGCCGCCCTGCTGCGGTTGGCCGTGAACCCGGTGCGAAAGTCGCCGGGCTCGATGAGCACGACGCGAATCCCGAGCGGCGCCGCCTCCAACCGCAGCGCCTCCGTGAACCCTTCCACGGCGAACTTGGTCGCGCTGTAGATCCCCTGGAACGGGACGCCGATCCGCCCCGCGATCGAGCTGACGTTGAGGATGTGGCCGCGGCCCTGCAGCCTCATGGCCGGCAGCACCGCCCGGCACACACGCATCGTCCCGAAGAAGTTCGTCTCGAACTGCTCGCGCGCCTCGGCGATCGACGTCGACTCGACGGCGCCGGCCAGGCCGAATCCCGCATTGTTCACGACGGCGTCGATCCGGCCCTCCGAAGCGAGGACGAGGCTCAGGGCCTGCTCCACCGACTCGTCCGACGTGATGTCGAGCGGAATGGTCTGGAACAACGGGACGGCCTCCGGAGGCGTCTGCCGCGGTTCCACGTGCGGCGTCCTGCGACTCGTGCCGTACACGCGGCACCGTCTCGTGAAGAGGTACTCGGTGCAGGCCTTGCCGATGCCGGACGACGCGCCGGTGACCAGCACGACCCGTGGCGGGCCGGGCGGCGGCTGCGCGATCAGGCGTAGGGGCAGAAGCGACCTCCAGGGCAATCGAGCCGGGTAGCCCATTATAATGAAACCGGCGCGATGCTATAGTCTGCGAGGTCAGATGATCGACGAACTGTCGCAGGCCGTCCTCTCCCGCGAGGAGGTTGTCCGCTACCTGAAGGGCGCGCACGGTGAGAGCCCTGAGGCCGCGCAGGAGCGGGTGTACGCCTACCTGGAGGAGTTGCGCACCACGCAGCGGTACCGGCTGTATCGGGCGCTGCAGCACCCGGTCTACCCCATTCTCAGGAAGATCCCGCGGCACGTGGAGCACATCGAACGGGCCATTGCCGCGACCGCGGCCGGGCGGGTGATCTACGCGTCGGACCACAAGAGCCACACCGACTACCTGATCGAGCCGCTGGTGCTCGACGACCACGGCGTGCGGCCGCCGATCATCGCCGCCGGCATCAACCTGTTCGGGGGCCCGCTCGGCCTCCTGCACAAGCACGTCACCGGCGCGGTGCCGATCCGGCGCGCCACGAAGGACCCGGCATACCTGGTCACGCTGAAGGCGTACGTGGCCGAGCTGCTGCGCGACCACGACCTGCTCTTCTACATCGAGGGCGGGCGGAGCTACACCGGCGATCTGAAGGCGCCGAAGACGGGCCTCATCCACGCCGCCATGCAGTCGGACACCAAGAACCTGGTCATCCTGCCGATGGCGATCTCCTACGACCTGGTGCTCGAGGACCGGATCCTGTCGCGCCAGGGCGTGAAGAAGCGGCAGCGGCCGTTCGCCAGCGAGCTGGCCGAGATGGCGCGCTGCGCGGTGGGCTACCGGTCGAGAGCGTTCGTCACGTTCGGGACGCCGATTGAGACCTCCGACTACGACGCCCAGTCGAAGAGCGACGTGCTCGAGCTGGCCCACCGCACCCGTGAGGCGATCGGCCTCCTCTTCAAGGTGACGCCGACCGCGCTCGTGGCCGCGGCGATGAAGCCCGCGATGCAGCGGCGCGACCTCGAGGGCCGGATCGACGGCATGCTCGACCAGCTGCGGGCGCGCGGAGCGAACCTGGCCGTCGAGAGCGGCCGGCAGGCGGTGGACGAGGCCTCCGAGCCGTTCGAGAGGCGCGGCGTGCTCGTCGTCGAACAGGACCGCTTCCGCGTCCGCAACCGGCTGATGCTGCGCTACTACGGACGCATGCTCGACCACCTGTTCGCGCCGGCTCGCTCCGAGAAGCACCGGGCCGAACCCGCGCCCGAGCAGGACTGAGCTCGGCGGCTTCAGGCTCAGGGCGCAGGGCTTAGGCCTGAGCCCTGGGCCTTGGGCCTTGGGCCTTGGGCCGGATAGGAGGGGCGGCCCTGCTCGGTGCTACCATCCTTTCGATGTCTTGCCCCGACCCCGAATTCGACCGCGTCCGCGCGATGGCCGAGGCCGTCCGTCAGGCCGGCGGCCGCGCGCTCGTCGTCGGCGGCTGGGTCCGTGACCAGCTGCTGGGCCTGACGTCGAAGGACGTCGACGTCGAGGTCTTCGGCGTCGAGGCGGCGGCGCTGCGCGCGCTGCTCGAGCGTTTCGGCCGCGTCGAGACGATCGGCGAGAGCTTCACGGTCTACAAGGTCGGCGAGATCGACGTGGCGCTGCCCCGCCGCGAGTCGAAGGTCGGCCGGGGCCACCGCGGGTTCCTCGTCGAGGGCAACCCTTCGATGTCGCTGGCGGACGCCTCCCGCCGGCGCGACTTCACGATCAACGCCATCTCGTGGGACCCGTTGACGGAGGAGTACCTGGATCCCTTCCGCGGCCGCGCCGATCTCGAGGCCCGCACGCTCCGCGTGGTCGACCGCGCGACGTTCGCCGACGACAGCCTGCGCGTCCTGCGGGCGATGCAGTTCGTTGCGCGGTTCGAGCTGACGGCGCTGCCCGAGACCGTCGAGATCTGCCGCGCGATCCCGCTCGACGATCTGCCGGCCGAGCGCGTCTGGGCCGAATTCGAGAAGCTGCTGCTGCTCGCCGCGCGCCCGTCGATCGGCTTCGCGTTCGCACGCGACGCCGGCATCGTCGCCCGCCTGCTGCCCGAGATGGAAGCGCTCGTCGGATGCGGGCAGGAGCCGGCGTGGCACCCGGAGGGCGATGTCTGGGTGCACACGCTGATGGTCATCGACGAGTCGCGCCGCCGCATCGACGACCTGCCCCGGTGGGCGAAGGTCGCCGTCATGCTGGGCGCCGTCTGCCACGACCTCGGCAAGCCGTCGACCACCGCGTTCTTCGACGGCCGGATCCGTTCACACAACCACGAGGAGGCCGGCATCGCCCCGGCCCGCGCGCTGCTCGACCGGCTGAACGTGCACGCCATCGACGGCGTCGACGTCCGCCCGCAGGTGTTCGGCCTGACCGCGCACCACCTGAAGCCTGGTGCATGGCACAAGGTGCGCGATCAGGTCGGTGACGGGGCGTTCCGCAGGCTCGCGCAGAAGGTCGACCTCGAGCTGCTGGCCCGCCTGGCAGAGGCCGACTGCACCGGCCGCACGGGCGAGTTCGACTGCTCGGCGATGGCGTGGTTTCTGGGGCGCGCCCGCGCCCTCGGCGTAGAGCATGGGCCACCGAAACCGCTTCTCCTCGGCCGGCACCTGCTGGCGCTCGGCCTGAAGCCGGGCCCCCGCGTCGGCGTCATCCTCAAGCAGGTCTACGAGCAGCAGCTGGACGGCCAGATCACCACAGTCGAACAGGCACTGACGATGGCAGGGGACATCTTGCGATCTTGAGATCTTGCGAAGTTGCGAAGTTGCGAAGCAGCGACCGTGCGAAGTTGCGGCCCGCCGCCCAGTTCGCAAGATCCTTAGTTCGCAAGATCACAAGTTAGGTAATCCGTGAAGGCCCTGGGTTCCACGTTCCCGCCGCTGATCACGGCGACCCCGGAACCGCGCGGCGCGAGGCTGGCCGAGGCGCGCTCGGCCAGCGCGGCCGCCACGGTGATCGCGCCGCTCGGCTCGGACACGATTCTCGCCGTGCGGAAGATCCACTGCAGCGCGGCGACGATCGCGCGGTCGTCGATCGTCACGATCCGATCGACGAAGGCCTGAACGTGCCGGAACGTGATGTCGCCCGGCCGCACCGCCAGCAGGCCGTCGGCGATGCCGGGCGTGATGGGAATCGTCACCGGGTGGCCCGCGCGCAGCGACGCGGTCATCCGCGCGGTGCCGGTCGGCTCGACGCCGACGACCTCGATCGACGGCCGGCTCAGTTTGATGGCGGCCGCCACGCCCGAAATCAGCCCGCCGCCGCCGATCGGCACGTAGACCCTGGTCACGTCCGGGCGCTGCTCCAGGATCTCGAGGCCGATCGTCCCCTGGCCGGCGGCCGTGTTGATGTGGTCGAACGGCGGCACGATCGTCATGCCTCTGCGCGCCGCCTCGGCCTCGCCTCTCGCCTTCCGCTCGAGCGTCGTCGTCCCCTCGAACAGGACCTCGGCGCCCAGCGATCGCGCCCCTTCCACCTTGACCGCCGGCGTCGTCGTCGGCATCACGATGACGACGGGAACGCCGAGCCGCCGGGCGGTGAGCGCCAGCGCCAGGCCGTGGTTGCCGGACGAATACGTCAGCAGGCCAGCGCGCCTGGCGTCTTCGGAGAGCGACGACGCCATGTTGAAAGCACCGCGGATCTTGAAGGCGCCGCCGACCTGCAGGTTCTCGCACTTGAGCAGGAGCGGCGCGTCGTCCGGCCCGCCCCAGGCCTGGAGATCGCGGACCTCTAGGAGCGGTGTGACGCGGGCCACGCCGCGGATGCGCGCCGCGGCCTCACGGATCTGGTCGAGAGAAAGGAGGTCTGCCACCCGGGAATGCTAGCATAGGCGGCGATGCCGACGACGCCCGCCGCCGTCCACCGCGCCGCCCTGCTCTGGGCCGTGTTCGCGGTGGCGCTGCTGTTGCTCGCGCGCGGGCTTCCGCAGCGGACGTTCGTCGTGGGCGACCCTGGGTTGAAGCTGATCGCCGCGCGGAACGCGATCGCACATCCCGCCCGCCCGTTCGACATCGACCTGCCGCGCGTGGGCGGCCGGCCCGTCGACCTCCTGGATCCGTCCTTCCGCGTTCACGGTGACCATGCGCACGCGGCGACGTCCGAGTTCTTCCCGCTGATCAGCGCGCCGCTCATCGCCGCGTTCGGAATAGGCGGCGCGTACGTGCTGCCCGCGCTCGGCTTCCTCCTGGTGCTGGCGGCGACCGCCTGGGCTGGCGTGGCTCTCGACCGCCGCCGATCGCCGACCGTGCTGGTGCTCGCCTCCGCCGTCTGCACTCCGCTTCTCTTCTACGGCCTCGAGTTCTGGGAGCACGCGCCGGCGGTGGGCCTCGCGGCGCTCGCGACGGCGATGTTCGTGCGGCAGCGGTCGACGCTCGGCCTCCTGGCGTGCGGGTTCCTGCTCGGTGTCGCCATCCTGCTCCGCCCCGAGGCGGCGTGGTACTGCGCGGGGCTCTTTGTCGGCTCGCGGTGGCTTCCGTCCCGGCCCGCCGTGCGCCACGTGGCAGCGGTGCTTGCCGGCATGGCGATCGTCTGGGTGCCGGCCGCGGCGGGGTCCTTCATTCACTCCGGCCAACTGCTCGGTGGGCACGTGGCCCGGAACATGTCGGGGCTTTCCGAAGACTGGTGGTGGGACCGGGTTCGGACGCTGCGCACCTGGCTGGCACCGGCCCCAATCGGGTGGACAGCCGTCTGCCTGGCGTTGTCCGCTGCGGCGATTGCCACGAAGGCCCGGCCGGCCGCCCGGAGGGCAGCCGCGATTGCCGGCGCGGCGTTCGTGGCCGCGACGGCGGTCGCCGCCGCGCTCGGGGCCTTTGGAGCAGCCAGCGTGTGGAGCGCTGCGCCCGCGGCGCTCCTGGTGATCGCGATGCCAGGGTTCGGCGCACGGGAGGGGGGACGGTTCCTGACCGTCGTGGCGTTGACGTGCTCGCTCCTCACTCTGTTGACGGCGCCGAACGACGGCGGCAGCCAGTGGGGACCGCGCTACCTGCTGTTCGCATTCATCCCGGTCTCCATCCTCACCGCAGACGCGCTGGCGGCGATGGCTCGGCGCCGGCGCGTCCTGGGGGTGGTGGCGGTTGCCGTGGTGGTGGCGTCGAGCCTCGTGGTCCAGCGCAGCGCGTACAAGAACCTCCGCGGCAGCAAGCAGGCGTACGCGCGGCTCCTCGAATTCGTGGAGCGCTGCACGGCGTCCGGCGGCTACGTGGTCACCGACCTCTGGTGGCTCCCGCAGGTCACGGCCGCGCTGTACCCGACGCGGACCGTGCTGTTCGCGGACAGCAGCGCCGCCGCCCGGCGGGCGCTGGCGCTGCTCGCCGGCGAGGCCAACGTGTCGGTGGTGCGCAGCGCGCTCGAGTCGCCGCCTGATTCGCTCGACAGCTGGCTGGAGGGAACGGGGTTCGTCGTCGGAAGGCAGACGACATCGAGGGAGCGGACGCTGGTCCTCTCCGAACTCGTCAAGCGGCCGTGAACGCACGCAATCACTCCGGGAGTGATTCCCACTCCCCGCTCGCCGCCGGCGCACCCGGGTCACTTGCTCGTTCGTCATACCCTGTCTTATACTGTAAGACATGACAGAGACGATCACGGTCCGGGTCGACCGGAGGCAGCGCGAGGCGCTGGACCGGCTGGCCCGCACGGTTGGGAAGACCGTGTCCGAACTGGTCCGTGACATCCTCGGCCAGGCGCTCGATGGACGGCCGCTGGCCAGCCGAACCGCTCACCTGGCCGGCCGGCTCACGCCTTCGCCGAAGGCGCCCGACGCGTTCCGCACCCGCATCCGCACGAACAACTGGCGGCGATGAGGACCTGGCTCGTCGACACCGGCCCGCTCGTGGCCTACCTGGACCCCGCCGACCCGGCCCACGGGCACGTCGTCGAATCGCTTGGCGGGTTCGCCGGCCGTCTCTGCACGACGTCCGCGGTCGTCACCGAGGCGATGCACTTCGTCGGCCCGCACCCCGGCGGCCCGTCACTCCTGGCCGCGTTCGCCCTCGAGAGCGGGCTCCTGGTCTACGACTGCGCCCAGCCGCGCCAGCTGCGCGAGGCCGCGGCACTCATGGAGCGCTACGCCGACACGCCGATGGACTTCGCCGACGCCACGCTGGTCCTGCTGGCAGAACAGCTGCGAGTGACCGATGTGGCGACGCTGGACCGCCGCGGCTTCTCCACGTACCGGACACGCGAGCGCCGGGCGTTCCGGCTGGTGATCGACCTACCGGCTTGACGACGATCGGTCGGGACGGATTGCCGACGACCCTCGAATCCGATTACAGAATTGAAGTCCGAGCATTGCCCGTCTTGGGGATTACGGATTCGTCATTGTCCGAAGGCCGTGCGCGTAATTCGACCCGATCCCTATCGAACGATGAGCTGTCCACGAAGGCGGATGTCCTTCGACGAGGCGCCGACCATGACGCGGAACGCGCCGGGCTCGACCACCCACCGCATCTGTTCGTCGAGCATGCGGAGCCGATCGGGGCCGATCTCGAAGGTGACCTCGGCCGACTCGCCGGGCGCGAGGTGCACGCGCGTGAATCCCGCCAGCTCGGTCACGGGTCGGGCCACCGATGCCAGCTCGTCGCGCAGGTAGAGTTGCACAACCTCGTCGCCGGCCACGGCGCCCGTGTTGCGAATGGTGCATCGAATGGTCGCCTTGCCGCTGGGTTCGATCACGCCCGGCTCGATGCGCAGGCCGGAGTACGCGAATGAGGTGTAGCCCAGGCCGAACCCGAACGGGAACAGCGGCTGGCCGGTGAGATCGAGGTAGTCGTCGCCGCGACCGGTCGGTTTGTGGTTGTAGAACAGAGGCAGTTGCCCCTCGGCCACGGGAAACGTGATCGGCAGCCGGCCGGCCGGGTTGGCGCGGCCGAGCAGGACGTCCGCCACCGCGTGACCGCCCTGCTCTCCCGGGTACCACGCCTCGACGATCGCGCCGACGCGGTCGATCCAGCGTGACATGGTGACCGCGCTGCCGCCAACCAGCACCACGACGACCGGCTTGCCGGCCGCCGCAACGGCCAGGATCAGGTCGTCCTGTCGGCCCGGCAGCGCCAGGGACGCGCGGTCGCGGAACTCCCCTTCTTCGAGGCCGACGACGACGATGGCGACGTCGCTCTGGCGGGCGAGCACGACGGCGGCCGCAATCGCCTGGTCGCGGTCACGGTCGTTTGGCGCGCCGGCGTCCCACACGAGCTTCACCCGCGCGTTGCCAGCGCTCTCGAAGAACTCGAGCCGCAGGTCGTGCGTGCTGCCCGGCCTGAGCGTGACCGGTGCGAGCCGGCTGCCGTACGACTGCTTCTTCCAGTTGTCGATCAGCAGCGCGCCGTCGAGGTAGAGCCGATAGCCGTCGTTCCCTTCGACGCCCAGCGACCGAACGCCTTTCGCCGGCGCGGTCAATCGCCCGGTCCACCTCACCGAGTACCAGTCGAACGGGATGCCGGGGTCCGGCGAGTACAGCGTCCACCCGAAGTCGACGCGCGCGTCGGTTCGAACGAGCTTCGGCTTCCCCTCGAGCGCGTTGTTGTCGAAGTACTCGCCGCGCAGGCCGGGCACCGCCTTGCCGCCGTCGTCGGAACCGAGGGCGCTGGCCGGCACGGTGACGAAGCCGCCCGCGCCGCGGCCGGGCCCCGGCGCGTAACGAACCGGTATCGCGGGCCCCATCGCCTGTCGCAGGCCGTCGAGGATGGAGACCCTGGCGATGCCTGGCCCGCTGTAGCCCCCCAGCCGCGCCTGCTCGGCGTCGACGCCGATCACGGCCACCGACCGGATCGCTGTCGAAAGCGGCAGCAGGCCGCGATCGTTCTTGAGCAGGACGATTGACGCTCGCGCCGCCTCGCGCGCGAGCGCCGCGTGTTCGGCGCGCCCGTTGACGGCCGCCGCTTCGTCAGGATCCACGTAGGGATGCTCGAACAGGCCGAGGTCGAACTTCGCGGTCAGTACCCGCGTGACCGCCGCATCGACGATGTCGATCGGCACCAGGCCGCGACGGACCGCCTCCAGGTACGGCGCGTGCTGCGGATGCGAGGTCTGGAAGACGACGTCGAGGCCCGACGCCCAGGCGTGCGCCGCGGCGGCAGGCGTGTCCGGCTCGGTCATGTGCAGCACGGTCGCGCCTCCGGTCGCGGCTGCATCGGAGATGACGAACCCGCCGAACCCCCACTGTCTCTTCAGCACCTCGGTCAGCAGATGCCTGTTCTGCGTCGCCGGCGTGCCGTCCACGGAGTTGTAGGCGGTCATGACCGAACGCGCGCGGGCCTGCCGCACGGCCGCCTCGAACGGCGGGAAGAAGCGCTCGACGAGCGCGCGCTCGCTGATCTCGATCGGATAGCTGTCCCGTCCGCCATCGCCGACGTTGGCGACGAAGTGCTTCGGCGTTGCGACGACCCCGGCCCGCTCGAACGCCTGGACGAACGCGGCGCCCATCACGGCCGAGAGGTACGGGTCCTCACCGTAGGTCTCCTCGACGCGGCCCCAGCGGACGTCGCTCGCGATGTTGACGACCGGCGACAGCGCCTGGCGGATGCCGCGGGCACGCGTTTCGTTCGCGGAGGCGGCCGCGACGCGCGCCATTAGAAAGGGGTCCCACGTCGCCGCGAGCCCGATCGCCTGCGGGAATTGCGTGGCACCGGCCTTGGCGAGGCCGTGCAGCGCCTCGTCGAACGGAATGATCGGGATGCCAAGCCGCGTCTTCTCGACGAAGTAGCGCTGAATGGCGTTGATGCGCTCGGCGTGGCGGCGCGCGACGTCGGGCGGCGGCTTGCGCTGGCCCGCCTCACCCTCACCGCTTCCGCGCGGCGCCTCCGAGATCTGCAAACCAAAGATGCCGCGCGAATAGTCGAGGGCCGGGTCGTCGAGGTCGCCCGGGATCATGTACAGCTGCCAGAACTTCTCCTCGAGCGTCATGCGCGAGAGCAGGTCGCGCACGCGCTCGCGCGTCGGCCGTCGCGCGTCCCGGTAGGGCGCCATCGCGGCCTCGCGCCCCGTCGAACACGCCGCCACAACGACGAGGAGACACAGCGTCGGGAGGTGTTTCACGAATGTGCCCTGCGACGATGCCGAGATTGTAGTCGACGGACCGTCGATCACAAATCCGTCATCGTCGGGTCGGTGATTTCTCGGAGCCTCCCGACCTCGGACGCTCCGGACGTCGTCTCGGCCGCGCGACCCCGCGAGGCCGCCCTACTCGTCGCGTGCGCGTGTCTCCCGAACGCCCGGCTGCGGCACGTACCTGAGGTAGGGCCGCGGCGCCCGCCACCCCTGCGGATACGTCTTCTTCGCGTCCTCGTCGGAAACCGATGCGGCGATGATGACATCCTCTCCCGGCTTCCAGTTGGCCGGCGTGGCGATGCGGTGCGCATCCGCGAGCTGCAGCGCATCGAGCGCGCGGAGCACTTCGTGGAAGTTGCGGCCGACCGCCATCGGATAGATGAGCATCAGCTTGATTCGCTTGTCGGGGCCGACGATGAAGACGTTGCGGACCGTCTGATTGTCCGCCGCGGTCCGCCCGTTTGACGACCCGTCGACCCACCCCGGCAGCATGCTCCAGGCCCGGGAGATCTTCAGGTCGGTGTCGGCGATCAGCGGGTAGTTCAGCGCGTACCCCTGCGTCTCCGCGATGTCGTGCGCCCACTTCGTGTGGTCCTCGACCGGGTCGACGCTGAGGCCGATGATCTTCGTGTTGCGCTTGTCGAACTCGGGCTTCAGCTTCGCCATGTAGCCCAGTTCCGTGGTACACACCGGCGTGAAGTCCTTGGGGTGCGAGAAGAGCACGCACCAGGACGATCTGCCGAGCCACTTGTAGAAGCTGATCGGACCTTCGGTCGTCTCGGCGTCGAAATCGGGAGCGAGGTTGCCAATCTGCAGTGCCATGCCGTTCCTCCGAATGTGATGAGACGCCGCGGCCGCATGTGGCCGCAGGCGTGGGACAAGGGATCTACCTGGGCTCCTCCCGCGCGTGTTCGAGGAGCAACTCGAGATACGGGGAGGCGCCGACCAGTTCCACCCCGCGTTCGCGCAACTGCGCCAGCACCACCACCCCCACGTCGTCGGCCGACTTGAGTTCCGTGAGGTCGCAGCGCGCGCCTGGCGCCAGCCCGGCCGCAATCCCCGCGAAAGCCGCCAGCGACTCCACGTCCAGGCGGCCGTGCAGGACCACCGTGCGGGGGACTGCGTCGTCGAGCACCCCGACCTTGAAAGTCACGGGTCGTCCTCCCATCGTCCGGAGACGGGACGCAGCCGGCCGCCGCGCCGGCCGTCGTCCCGCGTCTTGAATCGGCGAACCGTTCAGCGCGCGGTCACTTGCCGGCCCCGGCCTGCTGCAGCGCCGCCAGCACCTGGTCGAGCGAGAAGCTGCCGGGCTTCTGGCTCGGCGGGAATTCCTTGAACGTCGCGAGGAACTGCCCGACGTACTGCTGCGCCGGCACGAGGACGAACAAGTGTTCGATTCTCCAGCGCTGGTAGCTCACGGAGTGGTCGGCCTCTTCGAACGGATCGGAGCGGAGGTTGTAGACCTTGGGCACGCGCAGCGTCGAGTACTGCTCCTGCCACCCGTCGAAACCCTCGCCGCGCTGTTCCTGGAAGACGATCTTGTACTGCTGATACCGCAGCGCCGTCAGGTTGCCGTCGTCGCCGAAATAGAAGAACTCCTTGCGCGCGCTCGGGGCCTTGCCGGCGAAGGCGTCCATCTGGTTGTACCCGTCGAGATGCACCTTGAACGTCTTGTCGCCCACCTTCATGCCCTTGAGCAGCTGCTCCTTGACGTCGGGAACGCCGGCGGCCGCCAGCAACGTGGGCAGCATGTCCTCGTGGGCGAAGATGTCGTTGAGCATCGTGCCGGGCTTGATGACGCCCGGCCAGCGGATGGCGCACGGCACGCGGAACCCGCCTTCCCACTGCGTCCCCTTCTCGCCGCGGAAGGGGGACTGGCCGCCGTCAGGCCAGGTCATCTTCTCGGCCCCGTTGTCGGTCGAGTACATGACGATCGTGTTCTGGTCCAGGCCCAGCTCCTTGAGCTTGTCGAGAATCTGGCCGACCAGCGCGTCGTGTTCGACCATGCCGTCGGGATACGTGCCGAGCCCCGTCCTGCCCTTGCTCGCATCCTTCAGGTGCGTCCAGATGTGCATGCGGGTCGAGTTCCACCAGAGGAAGAACGGCTTGTCCGTCTTCTTCGCCTTCTCGAGATAGTCCAGCGTGGCCCTGGTGAACTCCTCGTCAATCGTCTCCATGCGCTTCTTGCCCAGCGGGCCGGTGGACTCGGTCCGCTGGGTGCCGTCGGGGTTCGCCCAGGCCCGGATGACGCCGCGAGTCTGATACCGCTTGATCAGCTGCGGATCCTTGAAGTAGTCGGGGTTCTCGAACTCCTCCTCGGCGTTGAGGTGGTAGAGCGAGCCGAAGAACTCGTCGAACCCGTGCGCGGTGGGCAGGTGCTCGTCGAGGTCGCCGAGGTGGTTCTTGCCGAACTGCGCCGTCATGTAGCCCTGCGCCTTGAGCAACTGCGCGAGGGTGACGTCGCGCGCCTGGAGCCCTTCCTTCGCTCCGGGCAGGCCGACTTTGAGCATGCCCGTGCGGAAGCCGCTCTGGCCCGTGATGAACGCCGCCCGGCCGGCGGTGCAGCTCTGCTGGCCGTACCAGTCCGTGAACAGCGCGCCTTCCTTCGCGATCCGGTCGATGTTGGGCGTCTTGTAGCCCATCATCCCCTGGTTGTAGGCGCTGACGTTCCAGTAGCCGATGTCGTCGCCCCAGATGACGACGATGTTGGGTTTCTTCGCGGCCGGCTGAGCGGCGGCCGGCGCAATGCCCAGAAGCGCCACCGTGGCAATCGCAAGACAGAGTGCTCTCAGAGCGCGAACGTGCATCGAATCCTCCTGGATTCATGGACCAAAACACCCATGGCTACGCAATCTTCGGTCCGGATACCCAGCCACCTGGAGCGAGTCCGTATCTAGGTGTACCTTCTTGGTTTAATTCATCTGTCGGAAGTCGTCGGCTGCGGCGAGAGCGTCGTCTTATCGCAATATATGGCTAGCTACTCGCAACATATCGCGAGCGTGCTATCCTTGGGGGCATGGACGAAACTGACGCGCCGGCTGATGACGACGCGACTTCTCGGGACGCAGGATTCGAGGAGTTGCTGGGTGGGCTCTCCGCTCGACTCGCGGTCCTGCCCCCAGCCGAAGTCGACGACGAGATCGGCCGGGCGCTCGGCCTGGTCGCCGGGTGGTTTCGGACCGACCGCTGTGCCTTCATGGAGTTTGGCGCCGACTTCGCGACACTGGCCGTTCGCCACCTGTGGACACCCGCGGGCGTCACGAGGCCCGCTCCGCTCGTGATGGCTCACGAAGTGGCCCCATGGGCATTCGGCCAATTCCGGCAAGGGCGTCGTGTCGTGCTTGGGTCGCTGCCTGACGACCTGCCCGTCGAGGCGCTGAAGGATCGCGACTACCTTTCGCGCGCCGGCGTGATGGCCACCATCGGTGTGCCAGTGATCGTCGGCAACAGCACCACGTGCGTGCTGTCGACGACCGACATCAAGCGCCGCCGCGTCTGGACGCCGCGCGACGTCGACCGCCTGCAGCTCATCGCGAACATCCTGGGTGGTGCCTACCATCGGCTCCGTACCGACGAGGAACTGCGGGCTCGCATCGCGGAAATCGGCAGCCTCAAGACGCGGCTCGAGCAGGAGAACGTGTACTTGCGCGAGGAGATCGAGGCGGTCCACGACTTCGCGGAAATCGTCGGGCACAGCGCCCCGCTTCAGGCGGCGCTGGCGCAGGTCGCGCGGGTGGCGCCGACCGGCGCGGCCGTCCTGCTGCAGGGGGAGACGGGAACGGGCAAGGAGCTTCTGGCGCGGGCGATTCACGCCCGCAGTCCGCGGAAGCACCAGCCGATGATCAAGGTGGACTGCTCGGCGATCCCGCCCACACTCATCGAGAGCGAGCTGTTCGGGCACGAGAAGGGAGCGTTCACCGGGGCGGTCTCCACGCGCGTCAGCCGGTTCGAGGTCGCGCACGGCGGCACGCTGTTCCTCGACGAGATCGGCGAGTTGCCGCTCGATTTGCAGCCCAAGCTCCTGCGGCTGCTGCAGGACGGCGAGTTCGAGCGGGTTGGATCGAACCGGACGATCAAGGTCGACGTGCGCGTCATTGCGGCGACTCACCGGAACCTCGCGGCCGCCAGCCGGGAGGGCACGTTTCGGCAGGACCTCTACTACCGGCTCAGCGTGTTCCCCATCGAGGTGCCGCCGCTTCGCGCCAGACGCGACGACATTCCTCTGCTCGTCTGGAGCATCATCAACCGGCGCCAGGATCAGCTCCAGCGGAAGATCGCGCGCGTGCGCCGCCAGGACATGGACGCCCTGCAGGCGTACGACTGGCCGGGCAATGTCCGCGAGCTGCAGAACGTCGTCGAGCGGGCGCTGATCCTGACAACGGGCGACCTCCTGCAACTCGACGTCGCGTTCGCGCCGGTGCCCGCCGACGGCCTGCACCGCCACGACTCCCAGCGTCTCGACGTCGTCGAGCGGGACCACATCCTCGACGTGCTCGAGCGGTGCGGCTGGCGCATCAACGGAACAGGCAACGCGGCCGAGGTGCTCGGCCTCAAGCCGAACACCCTGCGCTTCCGGATGAAGCGCCTGAACATCCTGCGCCCGCCCCGCCCGTAATTCGATCGGGACGAATTTCAATTCCTGCGATCTTCAGTACGCACACGCCGAAATTCGCGAACCGAAATTCGTCCCGATCGAATGTCACTGCTTCTTCGCCGCGGCGCGCACCGGCGGCAGGTCGATAACGAAAACGTCCGGAGCGCCACCGTCCGGAATTTCATGCTCAGCGATGCGCCCGTCGCCGCCCAGCGCTGAGGACCCTGACCGGAATAGGCTTGCCAACTTGGGCGTCGAGGCGCCCGCCCGGCAAGGCGCGAGGAGCGCGCATATCGGGAATATGCAAGCGACGAGCAACGCAGCCCGGCGGGATGCATCGGCGTCCAGGGTGGCGAGTCTATTCCGGTCAGGGTCCTGACGCGCCGTGGCCTCATGCAGGATGCGACCCCGGTGCCTCGGCGGCGGGGGACGGGCCGTCGGGCGGCGTGGCCACACGATTGCCGCCGGCCGCACGCGCGGACGCCAGCGCCGATGCGGCGGCGGCCTCGAGCCGATCCGGCCCGTTCGCGTCGGCCGCGCCGGTCCCTGCGACACCGATGCTCACCGTGACGCTCACCATCCGTGCGCCGCCCCGGGCCGGCGCAGCTGCCACGGCCGTCCGGATCCGTTGTGCGACCGACACGGCGTGGGCGACGTCGCACCTGGGCAGGCCGGCCAGGAAGCCGGCGCCGCCCAGTCGGCCGAGGCTGTCGTACGGGCGGAGGCTCCCCCGAATCCGTGCGGCGACGTCGACGAGCACCGCGTCGGCCGCGTCGGCGCCGTTCCAGTCGCGGATGTTCTCCAGGCCGTCGACCTCGACCAGGACGGCGGCCAGCGGCGTGCCATCGCGGCCGGCACGCTCGCACTCCAGACGAAGCGTCTCCCGGATCGCCGTCTCGTTGAGCGCGCCCGTCAGCAGGTCGTGCGTCGCCGCGGCACGGAGAGCGCGATTGCCCGCCTCGATGTGCGCCTCGAGCTCGACGATCCGCAGGCCTGCCTGGAGGCGCAGTTCCAGCTCGATCGCCGTGAACGGCCTGACCAGCAGGTCGTCGATCCCGGCGTCCGTCACGCGGCGGAGGTCGAACGGGTCGTCGGGAGGCGCCAGCACGATGACGCGCAGCCTCCGCCGCTCGTCGCCGCGGCGAAGCGCCGCGCACCAGGCCACGGCGTCGGTCCGCGGCGGCGCGTGGTCGATGACAACCAGGTGGGTACCGCTACCGTCCAGCGCGGCCCGCAGGGCTTCGGCCGGGTCTGTGACGACGCGGCTCTCGCAGCCGACCCGAGCGGCAGCTTGTTCCACCATGAAGCTGGTGACGGAATCGTTGGTGACGGCCAGGCAGCTCATACGCTCGAAGCCGACGATAGCACGGACGAACGGGGTCTCGGTAGCGATGGTTGAGGTAGCCCCCGCCATCGGACACCGCGGGCGGTATTCGGGAGAACCGGGAGAACTGCCCCGCCCACGCTGCGAAACCACGACGGTCGATGTCGATCGCCGCCTTCGCGCTCGCCACGAGCAACGCAGCCCGGGGGCATGCATCGGCGACCAGGGTGGCGAGGCTATTCCGGTCAGGGCCTTCAGCAGGGGCCGATCCTGCGATCGCCAGTACGCAGAAACCGAAACTCGTCCCGATCGAATCTCACTGCTTCTTCGCCGCTGCTCTCACCGGCAGCAGATCGATGACGAATGCGCTCCGGCCGTGAGTGCCGATCACCGCCACGTCCTCCGCCGTCTGAATCGCCAGGTCGAAGACATAGGCCGTCGGCAGGTTCGATCCCAGCACGTTCCACGTCTTCCCGCCGTCGATCGTCACGTACACCGCGAGGTCGGTGCCGAGATACAGGATGTTCCTGTTCGTCGGATCTTCCTTCACCACGTTCGCGATGCCGCCTGGAACCGCCGTCGCGATATTGGTCCAGGTCTTCCCGTAGTCGGCCGACTTGAACAGGTACGTGTTGAAGTTGTTGTGCCGCTTGCCGTTGACGACGATGTACACGGTCGCTTCGTCGAAGCGCGACGCCTCGATGCTCGCGATGAAGAGCTCGGCGGGGAGCCCGTTGGTGATCTTCTCCCAGTCGCCCCCCTCGTTCCTCGTCACGTGGATGTTACCGTCATCGGTTCCCGCGTAAATCAGCCCCTTCTTCAGCGGTGACTCGGAGATCGACCAGACAGTGGAATACGCGATGTTCCCCTGCTTGGCCATGTCGAAGTTGGTCAGGTCGGGGCTGATCTTCTTCCACGTCTTGCCCTGATCGTCGGTCAGGAACACGAACTGCGCGCCATAGAGCAGGCGGTTGGAATCGTGCGGGGAGATGATGAGTGGCGACACCCACTGTGCGCGCTTCTTCTCGGTCCCGAAGTCCGGGGCGATGGTCGTCTGCCCGGCGCGGCCTCCCCGTCGCGCCCCCGCGGCCTGGCCTGCCGCGGGCGGCTGGCCGGTCTGGCCTCGAGCCCCGGCACCCGCTGGAGGCGGCGCTTGTGCGACCTGACCGGCCGGCGGCTGCGCCGGAGGTGCCGCGGGCGGCGCCGCTGCCGCCGCCTGGGCCGCTTGCGCCTGCGCGGCGGCGGCCACCTTGTAGTCGATCATCGACGGCCCGCCGCCGTAGCGCGTGACGAAGTAGACGATGTCGGGATTGGTCGGGTGAACCGCATGCCGCCCGGCCTCATCGCCCGCCGCGCTCTCCCACTCCTTTGACGTGATCTTGTCGCGGCCGGCGGTCATGTCGATCTGGCCGCGCCAGCCGCCCGTGTCCTGGATGTTCGAGTACGCCCAGAACGTCCCCTTGGTCTGGCTCACCGCGATGCTGAACAGGTGGCCGATCGGCAGGTTCACCGGGTGCTTGAACGTCGCCAGCCCGTCGTGGGAAATGGCGATGCCGCCATCGTTCACAACGAGGATGTGGTTCGAGTCGTTGGGGTTGATCCACATCCCGTGGAAGTCGACGTGGTTGCCCCGCAGGCTCTCCCACGTCGCCCCGGCGTCCTTCGATCGGAAGTAATTCAGCCCCATCACGTAGACGACATCGGGGTTGCTCGGGTCGACGCGCACCTGGCCGAACACCCAGCCGTATGCGAACGTCGTTCGAATCTTCTCGTTCCCCTCGACCAGCCTGAAACTCCCACCCTTGTCGTCGCTGCGGTACAGGAAGGCGCCCTGCTGCGCCCGGTCCTTCGGCTGCTGATTGATCACCACATAGACCACGTTCGGGTTCGCCTTGCCGACGCTGATGCCGATCCGCTCGCACTCGCCCTTCGAGAAGTCGGGCAGGCCGCCGGTCAGCGCCGTCCACGTCCTGCCTCCGTCCGTCGTCTTGTAGAGACCGCTCTCGATGCTCTCGATCGGGTCGTTCCAGCGGTACCGCAGCCGCTGCGCCGTGCCGGCGTACAGGATGTTCGGATCCGCCGGGTCCATCGCGAGGTCGATCACGCCGGTGCGCTCGTTCTTGTAGAACACCTTCTGCCAGGTCTTCCCGCCGTCGGTCGTCTTGTAGACGCCACGATCGGGGCTGAAGGTGTACTCGTGCCCGGCGGAGGCGACGTAGACGATGTCCGGGTTGGTCGGGTGCACGAGGATGCGCGAGATGTGCTGCGTGTCGGCCAGCCCCATGTAGGTGAAACGCTGGCCCGCGTCGACCGACTTGAAGATCCCGATGCCGGCCATGGAGCTGCGGAAGATGTTCGCTTCCCCGGTGCCGACCCACACGATTCTCGGGTCCGACGGCGCGATCGCCAGGTCGCCGATGGATGCCGTGGGGTAGTTCTCGAAGATCCCCGCCCACGTCACGCCGTCGTCAGTCGACTTCCATACGCCGCCCTGCGCGACGGCCGCGTAGATGATCTCGGGCTGCGACGGGTGCGCCTCGACGTCGGTCATCCGTCCGCTCGGCCTCATCGGCCCGACGCCCGTCCATTTCAGATCCTTGAACGGCGACTTCGCGAGCATCGCCTGGTGCTTCGCGAACTGCTGCAGGCGCGCCGCGGCCTCGGGAGAGTCCTTGACCGCCTGGGGTGCGGCGCTCGCCGTCCGCGCCGCGAGAACAGGGAAGACCAGCAGGAATACGACCGAACACAGCCACCGCAAGCGACTGGATGACGTCATGGAGAACCTCTCATATCAGCGGAATCGGGACGGCACATCATTATCGACTGACGCCGGCGCCGTCAATGACGGGCCCGCGCGGAACATCGCGGGTTCCGGCTCCGTCCTCATCAGTGTGTCCTCGAAACCCATCGTCGTCGCCGCGCTCGTTTCGAGTCTCGCCGGCATCGCGGCCGCCGCGCCGCCGCAACCGCCGCCGCCGCCGCTCCTGGTGATCCTGGAGCCAACCGGCCAGACACGAGACGGGCTGCCCGTCCTCACCCCCCATCGGGATGCCAGGCGGGTCGTCGAGGTGCTCACCCGCGGCTTCTCGGGCCGGTTGCTGCGCCTGTATGCGCTCGAGCAGGCGTTCCTCGCCCGCGCGACCGGGCGTCCGCCCGAGCCGGCCTACCTCCTCCTGTCCGATCGCCAGGGCGGCTTTCCCCGATTCGGGTTCTATCTCGACGGCGTGAAGAAGGCGGAGGCGGGATGGGTGGACCTCCACCGCAGCTCGATGCTCAGCGGCCGCTTCGGCGCGATGGACCAGATCTTTCCGCACGAACTCGTGCACGTGATCGCCCGGCAGCTGGCGGGCGAGCCGCGCGAAGGCGGCGGCAACCAGATCCACGCCATCGGCGTCCGCACCGATCCTGTCAACGCGTTCGGCGAAGGGTTTGCCGAGCACGTTCAGGTGATGAGCGTGGACGATCCGGACGCGGTCCCGGAGACAGCGGCGCTTCGGGGAGACGGCGAGGTGCGGGCACGTGCCGAGAACGAGTTCGCCGCCTACAGTCGGGAACTGGCGGCCCGGCTCCCGCTGGCCCGCCCGTCGCAGATGCGCTTCCTGTTCTGGTTCAGCCAGAGCGAGCAGGCCCTTCGGTATCACGCGGTCAAGGCCAACCGGTATGCCCGCTCCGCCGTGATTCCTGACCGGCTGGTCGATCGAACGGACAAGTACCACGCGTACCTGTACCAAAGCGTCGTGCCCGGCGCGCCGACCGACCCGCGCAAGCCGGCCTCGGTCATGTTGTCGAGCGAGGGCGTCGTCGCGCACCTGTTCTGGCGGTTCGCGTCGGATTCGGCGTTGCAGCGCCGGCTCCTCGACGAGCAGACGTGCGCGGCGTTCGGGGTCACGCCGACGGATCTGTCGCCACTCGAGAACGTCTACCTGAAGCTGTTCGTGACGTTGTCCGAAGGCCGGCCCAGCACGACCGCTGACTTGCTGCGCGCCTATTTGCAGCGGTTCCCTCAGGACGCCGCGGACGTCGAACGCGTGGCGCGGGAAGCGCTGCTCGGTCAGGATCTTCCGGCCGCGCCCGAGATCTGGCTGGCGAACGGCGAGCTCATGACCGGCACCAGCCTGTTCGACCAGTTTCGCGCGCTGCCGCGCCGGCATACCTTCGACGCGAACGCGGCGTCGGAGTTCGACTGGCTGACCGTTCCGGGCGTCACTAACGGGGTGGCGACGCGGCTGCTTGCGAACGCCCCTTACAACCGCATCGACGATGTCCTCGCCGTGCCCGGTCTGGGATCCGATCTGAAGAACCGCATCGTCTCGATGGCGAAGGACATGGACGCGCTGCGGTCGCGTGCGGTGGACGAGGAGGAGTCGCTGAGCCTCACCGCGATACTCCTCCCCTACCTCTGGCGGCTGATCGCCGTGCTGGCCCTGACGACGGCGGCCGGAGCCTGGTTGGCGCGGCGCGTCGGCGCTCGCCGCTGGTGGTCCGCCGCGATTGTTGCGCTGGTCAGCTCGCTGCTGGTGGTCGCGCTGGCCTGGGTGATCAAGAGCCCGCCGTGGTACCCGGTCGCCGCGCCGGTGGTCCTCTTCGGCGTACCGTGGGCCCTGTTGCGGCTGGTCCGCCAACGTGCGCCTCGAGCCGCGGCTCGGGCACTGGCCGTCTGGGCGGCCGCGTCGTTTCCCGCGGTCCTCATCTCCCGCGTGTGGTGGTGACGGCGCCTACTGCGTCCCTATGGTATGATCTCTACCATGATCACAACCATGGATGCGGCCGGTCGACTCGTCATTCCCGGCCCGGTCCGGCGGGAGGCGGCGCTCGAACCCGGCGTCCCGTTGGACGTCCGCTGGCGCGACGGCATCATCGAGATCGAGCCGGAAGCTCTTCCGGTCACGCTCGAAAAGCGCGGCAGGCTGCTCGTGGCCAAGCCCAAGATCACGGTTCGGCCGCTCGGCACCGCGGCGGTTGAGCGGGCGCGTCGCCGGATCTCAACAGGGCGAGGCCAACGGTGAGCCGGCCGCTGTTCGCCCTGGACACGAGCTGCATGGTTGCCGCCGTCTGCACGTGGCACGATCGACACGCCGCCGCGGCAGCCGAGATCGAGCGCCGGCTCGAGAAGGGCGAGAGGATGGCGATCGCCGCGCATGCCATTGCCGAAGCCTACGCCGTCCTGACGCGACTCCCGGCCCCGCACAGACTAGCGCCGGCCGACGCATGGACGCTCGTGCGGGCGAATTTCGTGGACACTGCCGCGGTGGTGACGCTCGATGGGCCGGCGCAGATTGCGGTGCTGGCGCGGCTCGCCAGGACAGGCATCGGTGGCGGGCGCACGTATGACGGGCTGATCGCCGCCTGCGCCGATGCATCGCATGCGAAGGCGCTTCTGACCTTCAACCGGCGCCACTTCGACCCGCCGCCACCTGGAGTCACGCTCGTCGAGCCGTCCGACCCTGAGTAACCCGACGCGTCTGCCCGGGCTGAATTGACCTCCGCCAGGGGTTCCCGCGGTCACCCGCGGCCGATCATGTCCTCGGGCCGCACCCACGCGTCGAACTGATCGGCCGTGACGTGGCCGGACGCGACGGCCGCCTCGCGCAGCGTCGCGCCGGACGCGTGTGCCGCGCGCGCGATCTCGGCCGCCTTGTCGTAGCCGATGTGCGGCGAGAGAGCCGTCACCAGCATCAGCGATCGCGCCAGCAACTCGGCGATCCGCGCGCGGTCCGGCTCGATACCTCGCGCGCAGTGCGCGTCGAAGCTGCGCGCGCCGCCTGCGAGCAGCCGGATGCTCTGCAGGACGTTGTGGGCGATGACGGGTTTGTAGACGTTCAACTCGAAGTTGCCCGAGGCGCCGGCGATGTTGACGGCCACGTCGTTCCCCATCACCTGGCAGCACGCCATGGTCAGCGCCTCGCACTGCGTGGGATTGACCTTGCCCGGCATGATCGAGCTGCCCGGCTCGTTCTCCGGGATCCGGATCTCGCCCAGGCCCGAACGTGGCCCGGACGCCAGCCACCGAACGTCGTTCGCGATCTTCGTCAGCGCCGCGGCGACGGTCTTGAGCGCGCCGTGCGCGTGCACCATCGCATCGTGGGCGGCAAGCGCCTCGAACCGGTTTGGCGCCATGACGAAGGGGGTGCCAGCCTCTCGAGACAGCGCCTCGGCAACGAGCCGCCCGAAGTCGGGATGCGTGTTCAATCCGGTGCCGATCGCCGTGCCGCCGATCGCGAGCTCTCGCAGGTGCGGCAGCGACGCCTCGACGTGACCGATGCCGTGGTCGAGCTGCGCCGCCCAGCCCGACATCTCCTGGCCCAGCGTCATCGGCGTCGCGTCCTGCAGGTGGGTGCGCCCGATCTTCACCACGTCCGCGAAGGCCTGTGCCTTCCCCGACAGGGTGTCGCGCAGCGCCCCGAGCGCGGGTAGCAGCGCGCCCTCGATCGCCCGGACCGCCGCCACGCTCATGGCCGTCGGGAACACGTCGTTCGACGACTGTCCGCAGTTCACCTCGTCATTCGGGTGGACCAGCCGGTCGCGGCCGACCGGTCCTCCCATGAGGGCGGATGCCCGGTTCGCCAGCACCTCGTTCATGTTCATGTTGGTCTGGGTGCCGGAACCGGTCTGCCAGACCGCGAGCGGGAACTCGGCCTCGTGCCTGCCAGCCATCACCTCGCCGGCCGCCTCGGCGATCGCCCGCGCCTTGCGCTCGTCCAGCGCGCCGAGCCGCAGGTTGACGAGCGCCGCGCAGCGCTTGACCAGCGCCAGCGCGAGGATCAGCTCGCGCGGCATCCGCTCGGTGGAGATGTCGAAGTGTCGAATCGCGCGCTCTGTCTGCGCGCCCCAGAGCCGATCCGCGGGCACACCGATCTCGCCGAAGCTGTCGCGCTCGAAACGGGTGTCGTTCATGGAGGCCTCGAAACCGATTATGCCTCCAGGGTCCGGCCTGTCAAGGCGCGAGCCCGCGAACCCGGCGCGAACCCGACAGACGAGCCGTTGCCGTCCGCCCGTGCGTCGTGCGACGATCCGCCCGTGAACGAGAACCGCTCACTGGAACTCTTCTTCGAGCTCTTCGGCGATCTGCCTCGCCAAGGCCCCGGCGACGTGGAGAGCACGCGGCGCGCATTCGCGCTGGTGCCGCCGCTCGACTCGGCGTCGCGCATCCTCGACCTCGGTTGCGGCTCCGGCGCCCAGACGCTCGC
This sequence comes from uncultured Acidobacteriota bacterium, assembly GCA_963698725.1. Lineage (GTDB taxonomy): Bacteria > Acidobacteriota > Vicinamibacteria > Vicinamibacterales > Fen-181 > FEN-299. The sequence goes on along the minus strand of CAVORY010000012.1, from coordinate 641,617 downwards.
GCTCGGCGCGGTGACGCCGGCACAGATCCTGGCCATCGACTCGCACCCGCCGTTCATCGCGCGCCTGAATGAAAGTGCGCGGAAGCTCGGCCTGGCCGACCGGGTTCACGGCCGCGTGGGCGACATGGCCACGCCTGATGTACCGCCCGGCTCGGTCGATCTCATCTGGGCCGAGGGCTCCATCTACAATCTCGGCTTCGAGCGGGGGCTCGCCTCGTTCCTGCCCCTGCTGAAACCCGGCGGGCACGTCGCCGTGACGGAGGCGTGTTGGCTGGTTGCGGACCCTCCCGAGCCCTGCCGCGCATTCTGGAACGCCGAATACCCGGCGATCACCGACGTCGATGCGTGCCTGGAGAAGATCCGATCGTGCGGCTACTCGGTCGTCGGCCACTTCGCGCTGCCGTCCGCGTCGTGGTGGACCGACTACTACGGGCCGCTGCAGGCGGCAATCGACGCGCTTCCGACAGCGGTACGAGGGAGACGCCGAGGCGATGGCCGTGGCGGACGCCTCACAGCGCGAAATCGACATCTGGCACGATTACCACCACTGCTACGGTTACGTGTTCTTCGTGATGCGCAGGTAGCGTGTCCGGCCCCGGCGTCACTTCCCGACGGGACGGGTGCGCCGCCGAGCACGCGTGGTTGCCGGGCGGTCAGGCTTGGGGGGACCGCTCGTGGCTTCCTGTGCGCGGGCCGCCGAGTCGGCGCGCCACTCCTCGAGCAGGCGGGGGATGTTGCGCGACACCGACGTCAGCGTCGGGGACCACCCGAGGGCGCGGGCGCGCGGGCTGCGCAGCACCTGATCGAGCGTCAGCGCGGACGCAAACGGGCCGAGCTTCGCCCGGGCTTCGTCGATCGGCACGCGCCGCACGTCAGGCGCCGGCGAAACGTGCGCGACGATCGCCTCGACAATGTCGTTGACCCGCTCGTCGCTCTCGTCGTTCGCGTGGAACACGCCGGACGCGTCCTCGCTCTGCGCCAGGAGCAGGTAGAGCTCGGCCAGGTCGCGATCGTAAACCGCCGGCCAGCGGTTCTCGCCGGTCCCGATGATCCGCACCACGCCGTCGGACGCGTGGCGGAACAGATCGCCGACGATGCCGCGCGACCCTCCGTACACGATGCCGGGGCGCACCACCAGGGTCCGCAGGCCGTCGCCGGCCGCCGACAGCACCATCTGCTCGTGGGCCGGACGATAGGTGACGATCTCCGCCGGATTCAGCGGCGCGTCTTCCGCCGCCGGCTCCGACGTCGGCCCGAGCACCCAGATGCCGGACGTGTAGATCAACACGCTCGGCCGGATGGCTCTGCCCGCGCGTGCCGCGGCAATCAGCGTCTCGATCGCCAGCCGGTCCGTCTCGACGGGGCGGGTGCCGTCGAAACCGGCGTGGATGAAGACGTCGTTCCACACGGCCGCCTGGCGGTAGGACGCCGGGTCGTGCAGGTCGCCGGTCAGCGGGACGCCGCCCCTGGCCGCCACCTCCGCGGCTTTCTCGGAGTTGCGGACGAACCCTGTCACCTGGTGTCCCGCCCGCGCGAACGCGTCGAGCACCGCCGTTCCGATGTAGCCGCTGGCACCCGTCAGGAAGACCCGCATCCGCCACATTGTAGCCCACTATAATCAGCCATGCCCCGCGAGACGCTCGTCGATTTCTTCGAGGACCTGTCCGCGAAGGCCGGCGAGTTCCTGGTCTACGACGACGGGTTCAGGACCCGCCGCTATCAGTACCGCGAGGTGGCGGCCGCGGCCCGCGGCTTCGCCGGCCACCTGCACGAGGCGGGGCTCCGCAAGGGCGACGCGGTCCTGCTCTGGGCCGAGAACCGGCCCGAGTGGATCGCTGCGTTCTGGGGATGCGTCCTCGGGGGCGTTGTCGCCGTCCCCATCGATTTCCGATCGTCGGCGGAGTTCGCGCGGCGGGTTGCCGGCATCGTGCGCGCGCGCGTGGCGCTGGTCGGCGACGACGTGACGGCGGCTGAAGCCGGCGGGCAGGCCAGCCTCGGCGCCGACATCCAGGTGTGGCGCCTGTCGCGCCTCGATTGGCACGATCGGCGCGGCGCACCTGCCGTTCCGCCGGCGGGAGACGACGTCGCCGAGATCATCTTCACGTCGGGCGCGACGGCCGAGCCCAAGGGCGTCGTCATCACGCACCGAAACCTGCTCGCCAACATCATCCCGATCGAGCGCGAGGTACTGAAATACCGGCGCTATGGCCGGCCGTTCTTCCCGCTGCGGTTCCTGAACCTGCTGCCGCTCAGCCACATGTTCGGCCAGGCGATGGCCACGTTCATCCCGCCGCTGCTGCCCGGCACGGTCGTCTTCATGCGCGGCTTCAACCCGGCCGAGATCGTGGCGCAGGTGAAGAAGCGCCGAGTGTCGGTGCTGGTGTCGGTACCGAAGATCCTGGACGTCCTGGCGGAGCACGTCCGGCGCGCGTTCCCCGACGTGGAGAACGCGCCGCCGGGGCGCGTGCACGTCGCGCGCCGCTGGTGGCGATACCGCGCCGTCCACCGCGCGTTCGGCCCGAAATTCTGGGCGGCGGTCGTCGGCGCGGCGCCGCTCGAACCCGCGCTCGAGGAGTTCTGGTCGCGCCTCGGCTTCCTGGTCATCCAGGGCTACGGCCTCACAGAAACCGCGCCCATCGTCAGCCTCAATCACCCGTTCGCCGCGCGCAAGGGCTCCGTCGGCAAGGCGCTCCCCGGCGTCGAGGTGCAGATCGCGCCCGACGGCGAGATCCTCGTGCGCGGCGACAACGTGACGCGCGGCTACTACCGCGCCGGACCGGAATCGGCCGGGGCGTTTGAAGACGGCTGGCTGCACACCGGCGACATCGGCGAACTCGACGCCGGCGGCCAGCTGTTCGTCAGGGGCCGCAAGAAGGAGATGATCGTCACGCCGGAAGGGCTGAACGTCTTTCCCGAGGACGTCGAGCGCGTGCTTGCCGAACAGCCCGGCGTCGTCGACTGCGCCGTCGTCGGCCTCGCGCAAGGCGGCGAGGAACGCGCCCACGCGGTCATCGTGGCGGCGCCTGGCGCCGACACCGGCGAGATCCTCAAGGCGGCCAACGCGCGGCTCGCGGACCACCAGCGGATTCGCGGAATCTCGGTGTGGCCGTCAGCAGAGCTGCCGCGCACCGAGGGGACGAGGAAGCTGAAGCGGCGCGAGGTGAAGCGGTGGGTGGAGACGGGCGTCGCGCCGCCGCAGGCGACGACAGCCGGCCAGCCGCTGGACGGCGTGCTCGCCCGTTTCGTTGGCGACCGTCAGCTCCGGCCCGACACGACGCTCGAAGAGCTGGGACTCAGTTCGCTCGAGCGCGTGGAACTGATGGTCGCGCTCGAGGAGCGGGCGCAGACGCGGATCGACGAGGGCCGATTCGCCGAAGCGCGAAGCGTCGCCGACCTTCAGGCGCTGGTGGCGGCTGCGGAGGCGGCTGAAGGCGCGGGCGTCGAGGCCGCCGGCGCGTGGGAGATGCCATCGTGGAGCCGGGGCCGGCTGGTCACGGCCTTTCGAAGGGGTGCCCTCGCCTGCCTTCTGCTTCCGCTCACGAGGCTGTTCGCCCGGATCCGAGTGGAGGGGCTGGAGCATCTGCGCGCGCTCGACGGCCCGGTTGTCTTCGCGTCGAACCACCAGAGCCACATGGACACGCCGGTGATCCTGGCCGCCCTGCCGGGCTCCGTCCGCCGGCGCGTCGCCGTCGCGATGGCCAAGGAGTTCTTCGATGCGCACTTCCACCCGGACGGCCGCTCGCGGCGCGAGCGCCACGCGGCCAGTGCTCTCTACCACCTGGCGGCGCTGTTCTTCAACGCATTCCCGCTCCCCCAACGCGAGGCGGGAGCCCGGCAAACGCTGCGCTACATCGGCGAACTCGTCAGCGAGGGCTGGTCCGTCCTGATCTTCCCGGAAGGGAGGCGAACGGATGCGGGCGAGATTGGCGACTTCAAACCGGGGGTGGGAATGGTCGGCGCGCGCCTGGGTGTGCCCGTCGTCCCGGTCAGGCTCCAGGGGGTCGACCGGGTGCTGCACTCGTCGTGGAAGATGGCCCGCCGAGGCCCGGTCCGGGTGGCGTTCGGCGCGGCGGTCGGACTCGAGGGCGAGGATTATGCGAAGCTCGCTCGGCGGGTCGAGTCGGCGGTGCGGGCGCTGTGACAGGACATCGGCAGATTTGGGCCGATTTGCGCGAGGGTCGGTCATGTGGCACAATGTTTGAGTACACGCGCGGTCCGCGGCGCGACTTCCGAGCGGACGATGCCAGGGGGACAGGTTGCCGGTGCCAGATGACGTAGTTGCCGAGGGTTTGCCGTTGAGCGTCGCCGCCGTCGAACGGTTTCGCGCGTGCCGCTGGCGCAAGCCGGCGGAGAACGGCACGCCGGAGTGTTGCGGTCACCGCGACGTCCTGCCGATCACCGGCGCGAACGGATTCGATGCCTCCGCCTGGTGCCCCGAGTGCGGCCTCTATAAGCTTCGCCGGACCCCCAAGAAGCGCGAAAACTGGGACGTCTCGTACTGACCTCGGGCGGGGCCCTCCGCCCTTAGCCTTCCGCCCTCCGCCCTCCGCCCTCCGCCTTCCGTCCTCGCCCTCCGCCCTCCGCCCCCTACTCGCCGAACTCGCTGGCGAGTTGCACCCACTCCCCGTCCGGCGCCAGGTCTTTGTAGCGCCTCCAATGTCCGCGGGCCTGCTGTGAGCGTCCGAGCTTCTCGAGCGTCACGGCCAGGTAGAAGTGCGCCTCGGCGTAGTCGGGGTTGAGCCGCAAGGCCGCCTCGTACGCGGCCCGCGCTTCTTCGAGGCGGCCCAGATCGTGGTACACGTTGCCCATGTTGAAGTGGGCCTCGAAGATGGACGGGTCGATGCTGATGGCCCGCTCGTAGAGCGCCTCGGCCTCGGGCATGTGCTCCTGGGAGTAGTGGAGGTTGGCGAGGTTGATGATGGCCGGCACCAGGCAGGGATCGACCTCGAGCGCCCGCCGATAGGCCCGGCTGGCGGCCGCGTGCTTCCGGGGGTCGCCATCGTCGAGAGCGGAGGCGGCGCGGAAGAACTCCTCGGCGGCGGCCGGATCGATCTGGGGCCGGCCGGGGTGCGGCGCGGGCTGCCGCGCGAGGTGGATGATCTTGGCCGGCTCCGCATCCAGCCAGAAGTCGAGACTCAGCTGCCCCTCGCGCGACGCCTGCAGCGAACGCAGCACGGCGCGGAACGGCGCGCCGCGCTCGAGCTCGGCGTGCACCTGGCGGATGACGGTCAGGTCGGTGAAGGCGACGAAGGTCTCGCCGCCGGTGCGCACCGCCGGGCCGATCAGGTTCCACTTCCTGAGGTAGCGCAGGTGGTCTTCGCGCAGCCGAGGGCACCGCGCCAGCACGGCGTGCAGCGGGTGCCAGAGCCGCCGCAACTCGGCCGGAGACGGGACAGGCTGGACTGGGCGGGAGCTCACGCGCGCTACGATGCCGGAGCCGCCGCGGAAAGTCAACGGCGCTTCCCGACTGAACAAGTCGATCAACGGCGCTTCCCCTTGACTCCCGGGCCAGCGCGTCCATAATCAGCGCATCATCCGCTCGGAGCCGGAGGGCTGGTCACCATGCTGCTATTTGCCACGATTGGGGCCTTCGGGTTGGTCTTTCTCCTCGTCATGCTGTTCTTCGGGGGCGGCGACCACGACCTCCACGCGGGAGACATGGACGGCGGCCACGATCTGCACCACGAGGGGGGCGGCGGCGAGGGCGGGCCGTCGATCTTCAGCTCGCGGATCATGGCGTCGTTTGTCGCCGCGTTCGGTTTCGGCGGCACGGTCGGCAAGTACCTCGGGTTCGGGTATCCGGCCTCGTCGGCGTTCGGCATCGTGTCCGGCGTCGTCCTTGCGGCGCTCGTCTTCAAGTTCGCCGAGCTGCTCTACCGGCAGCAGGTGTCGAGCGAGGTGAGGATGACGAGCCTGGTCGGCATGACGGCCGACGTGGCGATTGCGATTCCCGAAGGGCACTTCGGCCAGGTGTCGATCTCGGCCGCAGGCGAACGGTCGATGCACATCGCCCGCTCGCGCGACGGCAAGGCCATCCCGCAGGGCACGTCGGTCGTCATCCGCGAACTCCGTGGCGACTGCGTAGTGGTGGAGCGCGACTGAGTGCTGAGCGAGCGCAGCCGGCCACGGGCGCCCGTAGCCGTTCGTGGCCGTAGCTGCGAGTCGAAGCAATAACAGAAGGAGCCAGCGATGTCTGCCGTCATGGACTTCATTCAAGCCAGCGTGGGCGCGTTCGTCGTGGCGATGGCCTTCATGCTGCTGCTGCTCGTGCTGTTCGCCGCAATGGCGCTGTACGCGCGGAACTACATCAAGGTCCCGCCGTCGCAGGTCGCGATCTTCTACGGCCGCAAGCACACTCTGATCGACGAGAAGGGCGTCAAATCGACGGTCGGCTTCCGCGTCGTCCGCGGAGGCGCGGCGCTGCTGATTCCGATCATCGAAAAGGTGGCGTACCTCTCGCTGAACATCATCTCGATCCCGCTGAAGATCCAGCGGGCGTACACGAAGGAAGGCGTGCCCGTCACGGTCGAAGCGGTCGCGAACGTGAAGATCGCGGGCGACGACGTGTCGCTCAGGGCCGCGGCCGAGCGCTTCCTCGGGATGTCGACCGAGGAGATCAAGGAAGTCATCTTCATGACGCTCGAGGGGCACCTGCGCGCCATTCTCGGGACGCTGACGGTCGAGGAGATCAACGCCGACCGGTCGGCGTTCGCGCAGAAGATGACCGACGAGGCCGCCGTCGACCTGAAGAAGATGGGCGTCAACATCGACATCCTGACGATTCAGCAGATCTCCGACGAGCAGGGGTACCTGGATGCCCTCGGCAAGAAGCGGACGGCCGAGGTGAAGCGCGACGCGGTCATCGGGGAGGCATTGGCCCAGCGCGACGCGATGATCCAGTCGGCGAACGCCGACCAGCAGGGAAAGACAAAGCGCTACGAGGCCGACATCACGATCGCCCAGTCGCTGCGCGACAAGGAGATCAAGCAGGCGGAGTTCAATGCGGCCGTCGAGGCGAAGACGGCCGAGGCGGCGCAGGCCGGCCCGCTCGCTACGGCGACCGCCCGCCAGCGGGTCACCGAGCAGGAGACCCGCATCGACCAGGTGCGCAAGCAGCAGGAAGTGCTGGTGCAGGAGCAGGAGGCAGCGCGCAAGGAGAAGGAGCTGGTGGCGACCGTCATCCGCCCGGCCGAAGCGCAGCGGCAGGCCGCGGTCGTGCAGGCCGAAGGCGAGAAGCAGGCGACCATCCTCAAGGCCGAGGGGGCGAAGCAGGCGACCGTCATCAAGGCCGAGGCGACCCAGAAGGAGCTCGAGTACCGAGGGGGCGGGCGAGGCGGCGAAGATCGAGAAGATCGGCCGCGCGGAGGCGGCCAAGGTGCTGGCGGTCGGCGAGGCAGAGGCGGAGGTCGTGAAGAAGAAGCTCCTCGCCGAAGCGGAAGGCCTGCAGCGCAAGGCCGAAGCCTGGAAGAACTTCAACGACGCGGCCGTCCTCAACATGATCGTGGACAAGATGCCGGAGCTGGCGCAGGCGTTCGCCACGCAGCTGGCCGGCATCGACAAGATCAACATCATCGACATGGGCAGCGGCGGCCAGTCGGCTGGCGGCGTCGGCCGCTTGATGGGTACGGTGGGCGGCGGCATGACCGCGATGCTGGGGATGCTCAAGGACCAGTTCGGGATCGACGTGGCACGGCTCGCGGCGGCGAAGACCGACGCCGCCACCACGCAGGCCGAGGCAGGCGCAGCCGGCCAGGCTCCCGCGAAGTGAAAGGCGGACGCCCATGGCCGATCCCGTCTATCTGTGCAAGGAGCCGTGGCACGGCGAGCGCCCCGAGACGCTGGTGATCTCGTGCGTGGACGGGCGATGGCGCCCTTACATCCAGGAGTTCCTCGCTGAGGGACTCGCGACGTCGCCCCGGACCGACATCATGGCCGTTCCGGGCGGCGTCGAGCCGCTCACGCTCGTCGATCTGATCCCGAAGGACTTCAACTTCTTCCGGCGGCGAATCGAGGGGCTGGTGGCCGCGCACGGCACGCGGCGGGTCATCTGCATCGGACACCAGGACTGCGCATGGTACGCCGAGCGGAAGATCGGGCCGATCACGATCAACCTCCAGGATCGGCAGCTGAAGGACCTGCGCCGCGCGGCAGCGTGGATACGCGAGACGTTTCCGAACCTCCGCGTCGAGACGTACTTCGCGCGCCGGCTGGCCGTCGCCGGCGAGCCCGAGAAGGTGGTGTTCGAGGCGGTGTAGAATCAGCCGATGCTGCTCGCAGGCGACGTCGGCGGAACCAAAGCGCTCCTCGGCCTGTTCCTGGATGGTCCCGGACGGCCGAAGCTGGTCGACGCGCGCGCGTTCGCCACGCGCGATTACGCCGGGCTCGAAGAGGCCGTCGACGCGTTCCTTGCCGTCCAGCCGCGGCCCGTCACTCCGCTGACGGCCGCCAGCTTCGGCGTCGCCGGCCCGATCGTCAACCAGGTGGCCCGGCTCACCAACGTCCCGTGGGTCGTGGACGCCTCCGCCGTCGCTTCCCGGTTCAATGTCCCGAACGTCACACTCCTGAACGATCTCCAGGCGATGGCCTACTCGGTTGCGGTGCTGCGGCCCGACGAACTGGCCGTCGTGCAGCCGGGCCACGCCGTGCCGACGGGGAACGCGGCGCTGATCGCCGCGGGCACGGGCCTGGGCGAGGCGCTGCTCCACTACGTGGGCGGCCGCTTCATTCCGTCTCCCACCGAGGGCGGCCACGCCGATTTCGCGCCCCGCACGGCCGACGAAGTCGCGCTTCTCCGGCATCTTACGGGGCGGTTCGGCCGGGCCGACTACGAGCACGTCATCTCGGGCCCCGGCCTGGTCAACATCCACCGCTTCACGCACCCGGACGGCTGCGCCGCCTGCGGTGTCGAAGCTGGCCAGGACGCGGCCCCCTCGAGGATTTCAGCGGCGGCGCTCGGGCGCCACTGCCCGGACTGCGTTCGCGCGCTGGAGGTCTTCGTGTCGGTCTACGGCGCCGAGGCCGGAAACCTGGCGCTGCGCTCGGTGGCGACGGCCGGCGTCTTCGTCGGCGGCGGCATCGCGCCGAAGATCCTGCCGGCGCTCCAGGACGGCCGCTTCATCGACGCGTTCCGCGCGAAGGCCCCCATGGAGGACTTCCTCGCGCGCGTGCCGGTCTCCGTGATCCTCAACGATCGCGCCGGCCTGCTGGGCGCGGCGGTCCACGCGGGGATGCCGCGTTCTTTGCACTGGACCTGAGAGCCGCGCTTCGGTACACTTCTGCCTCTCTGGCGATCCCATCGCAGCAAAGGAGATGCCCATGACCGATCCGACTCCGGCGAGCGCGCCTTCGGGAAACAGAACGATCATGATCGTCCTGTCGTACCTGGGCCTGCTGGCGCTGATTCCGCTCCTGGTCGAGAAGAGCGACAAGGAAGTCCAGTGGCACGCCAAGCACGGCCTCGTGCTCCTGGTGGCTGAAGTCGCGCTCTTCATCGTGTACTGGATCCTGATGATGCTCGTCACGAACATCCCGTTCCTCGGGTGCATCGCCGGCATCGTCGGCGGGCTCCTCTGGTTCGTGATCGTGATCGGCATCCTGGTCATTCACATCATGTGCATCGTCAAGGGTGTGAACGGCCAGCGGTTCACGCTTCCCTACGTCAGCGAGTACGCCGACAAGTTCTGACGGATCGGAAACCGGGGGGAGGGCGGCGGTGGCCGTCCTCCCGCCCGGCCCGCACCCAGACTCGACTGGACGGTCGTCGGGCGAGGCTTCAGCCTTGCCCCGGGGCGCAGGCCCAGTGAGAACGACATGACGGCACCAGACGCACCGGGCGGCCCGCACGGCCTGCAGAACAATCGCTCGATCATGCTGGTGCTCGCCTACCTGCCCCCGTTCGCCGTCATCCCGCTGCTGGTCGAGAAGGACGACCCGGAGGTTCACTGGCACGCGAAGCACGGGATCGTGCTGATGACGGCCGAGATGCTGCTGCTGCTGGGCGTGACCGTCGTCGCGCTGATTCTCGGCCTCATGACGGCCGGCATCGGCTGTTTCCTGCTGGCGCTCGTGCCCATCCCGTTCCTCGCGTTCCTGGTGATGCACATCATTGCCGTCGTGAAGGCGTTCGGCGGCAAACGGCTGATCATCCCCGTCGTCAGCGACTACGCCGACAGGTTTTAGCGAACACGCCGGTGAGCATCAGGATCCGCCCGCTCGTCGCAGCGGCGCTGCTGTGCGCGGTGGCCGGCGGACTGCTGGGCTGCGACCTGTCCCGCCCGCCCGATCGCCAGGTGACGGCCCGCGCCGCCGTGTCGGCCATCCGCTGGTACCAGGCCACGCTCTCGCGTCGGTTCGCCGGGCAATGCCGGTTCACCCCGACGTGCAGCGAGTACGCTCTCGCGGTCATCAGGCGCCACGGCGCCGCGCGCGGCGGATGGCTCACGGCGAAGCGGCTGGCCCGCTGCGGCCCGTGGACCCCGATGGGCACGGTGGATCTGCCGCGCTAGCGCGGTGCCCGTCAGAGCCTGGGCGCGCTGAGGCGGAATCGGCTCAAGGCTCGCGGCTCAGGCCTGCGCCCTAAGCCCTGAGCCCTGAGCCCTGAGCCGGCTGATTGCCACGCGGGTTCTTCAGGCCTGTTCGAAAAGCGGCTTTGACTGCGCGTTGAGGAGCGCCCACAGCGTGTAGACGCCGAGGCCCGTGCCGAAGGGGATGAGGACCAGATCCACGACCGCGAGCACGATGGCAAACGCGCGGGCCCACTCGCGGAAGCGGCGCAGCCGCGTGCCAATCCACACATGGACCAGGCCGAACACGAGGCCGGCCGCGGCAAGGACGAAGAACACCGCCGCCACGATGCCCGCGGTCACCTTTCCGCCGGAGGCTCCTGGCGCCACCGCCGCGCCAATCGCCGTCGCGGCGATGCCGGTCGACAGCAATGAGACGCTGAGCAGCAGGCTCATCCCGCCCCACAGGACGAAGAGCAGGCCGACGAGATCGACGTGTTTCCGCATGGTGGAATGACCGCGCCTAAGATAGGGGCGATTCGTGAACCTTGTCAAGGCACGGGCCGGGTGGTACCATCCGCCGCGAACACCATATGATGTCAACGCCGGAAACCAAGGACTGCCCCCTGTGCGGCGAGACGATGCGCCGCAAGGACATGGAGCTCGTCGACTACATCCCGGGCACGACCGAGCCCAAGCGGCGGAAGGTGAGTGAGTGGGTTTGCCCCGAGTGCGAGCACTTCGAGGAGATCGAGGACGAAGGCAAGAGGTGAACGGGCGGGCGCCCTCCGGCTACTTGGCGCCCAGCGTCAGCAGGACTTCCTTCCGGACGGTCTCGTCGACCTCGTCGAAGTTCATCGCCGCGTCGCACTCGTCGCAGAGCACTTCCAGGACGGCAGGCCGGCCCTCCTCGACGACGTCCACCTGCCCGTCCTCCAGGCGGACGACGTGCATCTGCAGCGTCTTCACCAGGAAGTTCCGGCCATTGCCGCAATTCGGACAGGTCAACGCCATGACTGGGCTCCTTCCGCCGATGCCTTCGATGTCACGCCGATCGATGAATTGTACGGAATCCGGCCCTGACGAAGCAATGGCGATCTTCGCCGCCTGCTGGAACTGACAAGAAAACGAGGGGAAATCCCGCATGAGCCGACAGACATCGTTCGAGATTCACAGCGAGGCTCGGGGGCCGCATTGGGTGGCCTGGGTCAGCGAGCCGGGCCAGAAAAGCCCGTTCCGGTCCATCCTGCTGGTGGGCGCGTCGCGGGAGGAGGCCGAGGCCAGGGCGCGCGACTGGGGCGCGAAGCTCCCGCCTCAGATGGAGACGTCGTCTCCTTCTTCGTAGCCGAACGCGTCGAGGGAGCCGCCGAGGCGCATCACCTTGTTGGCGCGGTGGGCCGCGAAGGCGCAGTGTGGTCCCTTCGCCTCGATCGAGACGACCATGACGCGCGACGGCTTGACGCTCTGAATCGCCACGACGCACCCGCACGGCAGCCGCTCCAGCATCTCCAGCTGGAACTGCTCGGCCTGCGGCGCCTCGCGAATGCGTCCGTCCTGGTTCGCGATCATGATGGGCTGGCCTTCTTCTTCCTTCTATCTTCTATCTTCTGTCTTCTGTCTTCTGTCTTCTGGATTCTGGATTCTTCTCTTCTCTTTAGACGCTTCCCCGCAGAATCCGGTTGCATCAATTTGTCGCGGCGGGTGATTCGCCTTCGACGAGGTAGACGAGCCGGCCATCGACGGTCAGACCGGGGAACAGGCATCGAGCGGCGCGAACGTAGAGATCGAGCTGGCGCTGGTGCCAGTTGCGACGCCGGCCGGTCTTCAGCTCGAGGACCGTCATGGTGCCGTCTGGGCGGCGGGCGAGGCAGTCGATGCTGCCGCGAACGACGACGGGCGGCCCGGCCGTGCCGCCCTCGCCCGGTGCCCCGAGCCGCAAGGTGAACGGCAGCTCGTACTCGCACACGGCATCGTCCACGATGGACGCGACGTCGGTTCGACGCCGGAGACGGAGGAACGCCTCGACGGCGGCGTCCACGATCTCCGAGCTGTTCGCGCCCACGGCGACGTCTCGTCCGATCACCAACGCGCGAGCGCGCTCCGCCAGCCGGCCGGGGTCTGTCGTTGGGTCGTGCCGGCCCACTTGGAACAGGCGGTGCACGATGGTGCCGACCATCGCCGGATCGACGCCTGCCGGCTCGTCGGCCGGCACGCCTGGCTCCACTGCGACGCCCGGCGCCATCGATTGCGCGTAGGCCGCTGCGCCCACGTGTCTGTCGCCGCTCGTGTCGGTGAGCGGGTCGACGTCGACCACCGGCGGCGCCGGCGCGGCCGACGCGTCGTCGCGTCTGGCTGGCGCGGTCGGGGACGCGCCCGTGTCCGCCTCCGCCACGCCAAGCCGGTGCACGCCGCCGCTCTCGGACCGCCACTCCACCGGCCCGCCGCCGGCTGCCGCCCGCGTGACGGCGTCCTTGAGCGACGGCGGCAGCACCTCGCCGAGGCTGCCCGGCCTCGCCTGGAAGCGGCCGTCCTCGAGCACGGCTCCCAGGTACAGGCGCTCGCGCGCCCGCGTCACCGCGACGTAGAGCAGCCGCTTGGTCTCCTCCCGGTCGCGATCGCGCACCGCCTCGTCGGCCTCCGGCAGGCTGCCGCCGACGGAGACCAGCTGCCGCCCACCCGCGCCGGCCGGCACGATGACGATGGGATCGCCGTGGCCTCCCGTGCCGCGGTCGAGGTTCGTCACGAACACGATCGGGAACTCGAGCCCCTTCGCAGCGTGGATGGTCATCAGGTTCACCGAATCGAGCGCGTCCACCACCGCGTTCGACTCGTCGCCGGCCGACAGCCGCGCCAGGTGCTCGGCCACGCGCGCCGTCGTCGCATAGCCGCGGTTCTGCAGCCGCCGCGCCATGGCGCGGATCTTCTTCAGGTTCTCCCGCGCCTGCGCGAACCGCGCTCCGCGGAGCTCGAACGCGTAGGCCGCGTCGGTGACGACGCGGTCGAGGAGTTCAGAGGGCGGCATGTGGTCCACCAGCGGGAGCCACTCGGCGAGCGACGCGCAGAGCCGGTCGAGCACGCGACGGTCCTCAGCCGACAGGCCCTCGGGCGGCGGCTCGGCTCCCGACAGCACGGCCTCGACGCGGGGCGCGAGCAGGCGGACGCCGCGGTCGGAGAGGCGCACGAATCGAGTCCTCAGCAGCGCGGCGGCGCACAACGGCGAGGACGGCTGCGCGAGATACCGGAGCAGCGCGACCAGATCCTTCACTTCGTCCGCGTCGAAGAACCCGAGGCCCTTGTAGACGTAAGTGGGAATCCCGCGTGACTCGAGCGCCGACTCGATGTCGCGATGGCTGGACCGCGACCTGAAGAGGATGGCGATGTCGCCGGGACGAACCTGCCGTGTCAGGCCGGTCTGGCGGTCGCGCACCTCGCCATCCGACAGGAGCCGCGCCACCGCCGCAGCCGTGGTGGCGGCGGCCGCGGTGGTGTCGGACGCGGCCACGAGATTCAGCCGGCCGCCGCCGCACCCCCCGGCGTCTCCACGGGGAACCGGTCGCGGACGCCGAACCGGAAGGCGTCTGGGCGCGGCGCGGAGGTGTCGATCGACGAGAACAGGTCGTTGGTGAACGCGAGCAGTTCCGGCGCGGCCCGGAAGCTGCGCGCAATCGATCGCCGCACCCGGCCTTCGGGACGCAGCGCCGCAACGCGGCGGTGCGCGCGGGCGAGCATCCGCACGTCGGCGTCACGGAACGCGTAGATCGACTGTTTCCGGTCGCCGACGATGAAGATGGACGGCTGCAGCGGGCCGCCGTGCGCGAGGCCGATGCCCTCGCCCCAGGCCGCAACGAGCTGAGCGATCAGGCGCCACTGCGACGGATTCGTGTCCTGGAACTCGTCCACCAGCACGTGGTGGTACCGGGCCTCCAGGCGGTACCGGCTGCGCGCGAACTCGTCCATCTGCCGGAGCAGGCGCAGCGTCCTCGACAACCCTTCGGTGAAGTCGACCGATGCCTGCGCGTCGAGCGCCTTCCGGTACAGGCGGCGCGCGATCCGGAACAGCCGGCTCATCGCCCGCACGAGCGCGACGTTCAGGTGCCGCTCGAATTCGGCCATCGCTTCCGCGACAGCCGGCGCCGCCGCGGCCATCGCGCCTACGTGTCGGGCGTACGCGGCTGCGTCGCGGCAGTGGCGCTTCAGGAAGCGCCGCGCCAGCCTGGCCCGCGGCGTGCCGTCGTCGTTCAGGAAGTAGCCCGAGACGCGCTCGACGACCGCGCGCGCGATTTGCGGGCCGCCCGACTCATGACCTGCACCAGGCGAATCGGAGTCGAAGCTTGCGGCCACTGCGCGGAGGTCGGCCGCCACCAGATCGAAGGCCTCGCTCCCAGCCGGCCCGTCCGCGATGAACGAGTCGAGTCCGCCGTCGAGCGACGCGAGGACGCCCTGCACGCGCGCGACCAGCCGGGCCATCGCCTCGGACGGCGACGGACCGACGGCGCCGGTCAGGAACCGGCGGATCGTGGGTCCCGCGGCGAGCCGCCGGTCGATCAGGAGTTCGAGGCCGCGTCGGACCCGCCGCTCGCCGAGCGTCGCCATCAGCAGGCCGACGTCCTCGGTCGACGCCAGCCGCCGTGCCGCGCCGAGGGCGCCGTCGATCGCCTCGTTCGTGAGACGAGGTGTCGCCGTCTCGTCCGCGATGTCGAAGGCGGGGTCGAGATCGGCTTCCAGGGGGAACTCCCGCAGCAGCGCGAAGCAGAAGGCGTCGATCGGACCTGATGGAGATGTCCGCCAGCCGATCGCGCAGTGACGTCCAGCGCGCCTCGTCCTCGACCGACTGGCCCGCCGGCGCGCGAAGGTCTCGCACGATCCGTTCACGCATCTCGGCGGCGGCCTTCCGCGTGAACGTGATGGCCAGGATGTTCGCCGGATCGACGCCGGCCCTCAGCAGGTTGATGTAACGTGTCACGAGGACGTGCGTCTTGCCGGTGCCCGCCGACGCCTCCAGGACGACGTTGCGGGTCGGATCGACCGCGGACTCGCGCGACGCCCGGTCGCGGCCGAGGAGCGCCTCCATTTCAGTCGCCATCGACGTAGTCCTTCCGGCACACCGTGGCGTACGGGCAGTAGCCGCAGATCCGCTTGGAGAACGGGCGGGGCGGGAACGACCCGCGCTCGATCTCGTCGATCGCACCGAGCAGGCGCCGCTGCCCGTCGGCCAGCGCCTCGGCTCCCTTCGGCCCATCGTCGATCGCGAGGTGAAACGCCTTTCGCTCCCCGAACGCGAGGTAGCCGGCCTCGGCCGGTTCCCAGTCCTCGCCGCGTGTACGTTGGAGCTGTTGTCGCACGCACACGGCGTAGACAGGCAGCTGGATCGTCTGGGCGGGCTTCGGGGCGCTGCCGTTCTTGTAGTCGATCAGGCGGAAGCGCCCGTCGTCAAGCAGATCGACACGGTCCGCCTTCCCGCGCAATCGTACGGTCCGGGTCTCCCCGCCCGCCGAGATCGCGAACTCGCCGCTCAACTCGTACTCGAGAAGCCGTTCGCGAACGGCCGCCGGACGCGCGGCTTCCGCAGCGAGGGCGACCTCGCCCAGCCCGGGCGCGCCAACCGCGCCGAGCAGCCGCATGCGCTGAACCGCCGCCTCCGACGCGGGCAGGCCGGCGATTGCCTGCTGCGCGACCGCCGCGAAGCGCGATCGGGCCTCGGGCAGAAGGTCGGCGGTGATCGCGCCCAGGCCGGCCGCCTGCCACGCTTCGAAGAAGGCGCGCAGCACGTCGTGGACGAACTCCCCTTCCGCCCGGGGCGTCATCGCCGGCTCGTCTTCGACGTCCTCCGGCAGCCGAAGGACCGTGTGGGCGAAGTACTTGAACGGGCACTGCAGGAAGCGGTCGATGGCGGTGACGGTGTAGACCGTGGAGTGGACGGGGCCGGCCTCGCCGTGGAACTCCGCGCGCGCGGCCGGAGACCGGCCTCGACGAAGCGCGAGCCAGGCCGAGGCGACCGGTGACAGCGTCGTCTCGACAGGAGGCGTGACCGACAGCGCCTCGTCCGCGAAGACGATCGCCGGCGGCGGCTCGACACGATCGACGTCGAGCCGTGCGCGCGGAATGTCGTCGACGAGCGGCGACGGCCCGGCGATGGAGTCGTCTTCGAGCGTGAACGTGGAGACCGACACCCGTTCGCGCGCCAGCGTGAGGAGGTCGAGGAACGCGGCCCGCACCGCGGCCTGCTGACCGGCCTGGGACGGCCATCCGAGCTCGGACAGGAGGAACGACGGGTAGAAGATGTTGCGCGACGGACGTTCGGGCCAGTCGCCCTCCGCGAGCCCGACCAGGTGCAGCACGTCGAACGCGCCGAAGCGCGCCGCCTGCGAGTCGGCCAGGTGGACCCCGCGCGTCCCCCGCCTCGACGAGAAGGTCTGCGACTCGATCCAGCGCCGGACCGTCGCCGCCACCTCTCCGAAGCGCACCGGCGGATCGTCGAATGCCAGGGCGGCCTGTCTCAGGTCCTCGAGCGCCGACAGCACGGCGCCGCGCGCCCGCAGGTACCGCGATCGCAGTCCGTCGTCCGTGAAAGCGATGCGCTCGTGGGCGCGAAGAAAGTCGAGCAGGCGCGAGGCGTGGGCAGACACGCGGTCGACGACGTCGAACGGCTCGAGCGCCGCCGTCAGCGTGGCCGCCGCGCGCGCCGCCGCCGCGCCGCTGCCGTTCCACCCCGCCGACAGGCTTGCCAGGGCCTGCGGGTCTCCGAGGTAGCGACATTCGGCCAGCCTCCGGTCGAAGGCGTCCACGTCCGCCGCCGACGGCGCTTCCCCGGCAGGATCCGCCGCGAGGTGCGGCGATTGCATCACGGCGAGAAGCGCCGAGCGCGAGAAGCGCGACTCCACGGCGGCGCAGACGAGATCGAGGACGGCCGCCATCGGCTCGGCGGCGAGTGGCAGCGCGTCGGCGGCCTGGTACTCGATTCCGGCGGCGTCGAACACCGTCGTCGCAAGGTAGACGTACGGCAGCGGCCGCCTGAAAGCGACGGCGGTCCGGGCGAGCGCGCGAGCCGGACCGCGGCGGCGGGCCGTGACCTTGATGCGGCGGGCCACCGCCCGCAGCTCCTCCTCGCGATCGCGGCTGGTGAAGTACAGCCGCTCGGCGTCGTCCGCGGGCGCCTCGAGCGTGGCAGAGACCGGAAGCCAGGCAGCCTCGGCCTCCGCGAGGTCGGGGAACTGGTTGTGGAGCCGCTCCTGCAGGCCCGCCGCAAGCTGGCGCTCGGTGGCCACGATGTCGATCGCGACGACGCCCGGCAGCCTCGTCATCAGGTCGTAGTCGGCGGGCGCAAGGCCGCCGGACGGCTCGGATGTCCGGTCGCCCACGGCGACGACGATGTGGGTGAGGCCGATCATGGCGTCCGGCTGGAGCAGCCGGCGCCGGAGCCCGGCTTCGTCGAGCGCTCCGGTGGCAGCGATACGCGATTCGAACGCCCGATACGCGGCAGCGAGGAACCGGGTCTGATCCAGGAGCCGCCGTGCGCCGCGATCGAGCTCGGCATCCCGCTCGAGCTGCGCCGACACGTTCCGCTCGAACGCGTCGACTGTCCGCTGCTGGCCGTCGAGCGCGTCGTAGAACGCCAGCATCTCGGCGATCAGCCCGGGGCGAAGGCGGAACGGGGGTGCGGCTCCCGCCTCGATTGCGTCGCGCGCCGCGGCGCCCAGGACGACGTCGCGTTCGATCGGCGTGAGGCGGCGCTCCGCGATGCCCGCGTGTTCGTGCATGCGCTGGTACCAGTCGTCGCGGGTCAGCAGATCGGGAAGCGCGAGCGCGGCATCCTCGGAGGCCTTCACTTCGGGGAAGCGCAGATCTTCCAGCGTCTGGCGCAGCAGGTAGGCCGCAGCCCGGGACGGCACCAGGACGACACGGCTCCGCACGTCGGCCAGCGTCCCGCCGCAGGCGAGCGAGGCGACCGCGCCGTGGAGGGCGGGCAGGCCGTCGGCGCGCACGAGCCGGATGATGCGCGGGCTGTTCATCTGAGTTCCGGCTGACGCGTGGCCGCTTCGATCTGCCGGCGCGCCTCGGCCAGCATCATGATCGAGCCTGCCGCCGCAGACGAGGCGTCCCACGCCATGGCAACGTCGCCCAGCGCGGCGGCGCGCTCGCGCGTGCGCATCGCCTGCTGCCCGAGCTCGGCGGACGATTGCAGCGTCGCGTGCGCCGAGACGAGATCCGCCGGAGGCTTGATGAGCGCGAGCTGCCGGCTGATCCGCTCGAAGCTCTGCATCAGATCGGGCAGGGACGAGATGCCGGGACCGGCAAGCGACTTGACGTCCTGGAGTTTCGGCTCGAGCTTCGAGAGGTTGTCGAGTGGGCTGCGCACCTGGCCCTGGTACGTGCGAAACGCCTCGGCCTTGCGGGCCCACTGGTCGCGAAGCAGACGGAGGCGCCGGGCCGAATCCAGCTGCTCCTGGAGCAGGGCCAGGAGGCCGGCGACCTGGTCCTTCCGTTTCCCGCCGAGCGATCGATCGCGGGCCTGCAGCCTCGACATCGCCTTCTCGACGCCGCGCACATCGGCGGCCGAGGCGGCCGCTGCCGCCCGCGCCACCGTGTCGCGCGAGAGTTCTGCGTACCGCCGCTCGATGGCCAGCTCGGCGTCGAGCGTGGCCTGGGCCGACGCGCGAGTCTGGCGCGCCCAGTTCTTCGGCAGCCGCGCGGCTTTCTCGTCGATCGCGCTGATCGCCGATCGCAGCAGCGTGATCCGTTCGGCCGCGACGTCGGACAGCCGGGCGGCCAGCAACACCTGTTCAATCGACTGCGTCGCCGTCGGGTCCGGCAGAAGCGGCATCGAGGGGGGCTCGATGGAGGCGACCAGGTCGAACGAGTACTGGCGTGTGCGCGAGTCGTCGCGGAGCTCCGTCATCGTGGCCGCGAGCAGCGACAGCATCTCGCTGACGTCTGCCGACCGGTAACCGAGATGCTCGGCCGGCCACGAGGCGAGGAGCCGCCGCGCCTGTTCGGCGATCTGCAGGCGCCTCGCGGGATCCTTGGCGAGCGCGATCTCGCTCAGCGCGGCCGCGACCTGGCCTGTGAGAACGGCGTAGTCGGCTTCGGCGCGGCTGGCCATGTACTGCGCGTATCGGGTGGCGACCGCGTACTGATCGGTCGATTCCCAGTCGACGACCGACGCGGGCAGGTTGACGAGCTGCAGTCGCTCCCCGCGCGGCGAGTCGAGCGGCATCGAGAAGACGACGCGGTCGCCGACGCGGGTGAACTCGCCGTACGACACCAGCGCGGTGCCGTCCTTGAGGATGACGCGGAAGAGCGGCGCGGGCGGGGCCGCGGTGGCCGGCGCGGACGGTGCCGGCTGCGCGCCCTGCTGCGGCGGCGGCACGGCCTGCGCCCGGGACTGGCCGACTGCACCGGTGGCCAGCAGAGCGGCGACGAGCGCACAGCGACACACGCCCCGGCTGAACATGGCGCCTCAAGCGTACGGGCCGGCGCTGGCAGCCGTCAAGGTGATCCGCACTGTCCGCGGGATCGGCCCTGTGGAAATCCTGTGGACGTTCGGTGAAAAGCCTGTGGAGGTGCTGACAATGATCAGAAAGTTCACGCTGGTTCGCTCGACGACCTGCGGATCTGCCACTGTGCATGCCCGCTTCGTCGGCGCTTTCGCTTGACGGATATGTGGCGAGGCATAGAATGGTTGCTCGCTTTCACACGTTGCGCGCGGTCATCGCCATGAAGGTCGTCCGTCGTTTCCACAAGAGCATTTCCGGCCGCGTCTACCACATCGAGGCGTCGATGCTCGGCGACGATCGGTGGCGGGCGCAGCTTGCGCGCCTGCCGGGGATGCCGACGGCGATGATGCCGTTCTACGGCGAGACCGCCGACGATGCTGCCCGGCAGCTGTTCGACTGGTTGACGCGCGCGCACCGCGCGATGTCCGGCACGGCGTAGCCGCGCGCTCCCTTTCCTGGTTGTTCGCCTCATGACCACACGACTCATCGGCCGCTCGCTGTCCTTCGCATGGGCCGGGCTGCTGCTGGCGGCGCTGTCTGCCGTCGCCGCGGAGCTGCCGCGGGTGCGACTCGTCGCCACCGGCGGCACGATCTCGAACCGTGCGGGCGGCCGGCTCACCGCCGAGGATCTCGTCAAGTCGATCCCGAACCTCGATCGCTACGTGCGGGTCGAGTTCGAGCAGTTCGCCAACACGGCGAGCAGCGCGCTCACGCTCGAGCAGTGGGTGCAGCTCGCGCGGCGGATCAACGATCTGTACCGATCGGACGCCGACCTGTCGGGCGTCGTCGTCACCAGCGGCACCGACACGCTCGAGGAACTGGCCTACTTCCTCGATCTCACCGTGATCGACGCGCGCCCCGTCGTGGTGGTTGGGTCGATGCGCAACCCGAGCACGCTCGGCTACGAGGGCGCCGCCAATCTGCTCGAGGGGTTCCGCGTGGCGGCCGAGCCGATGGCGAAGAACAAGGGGGTCCTCGTCGTGATGAACGACGAGATCAACTCGGCGCGCGAGGTGACCAAGACCGACGCGCTGCGGCTCCAGACGTTTCAGAGCCGCACCGTCGGCGTGCTCGGCGTCGTCGATTCCGATCGGGTCGTGTTCTACCGCGATGTCGTGAAGCGGCACACCGCGAAGAGCGAGTTCGACCTGGCGGGGGTGACCCAGCTCCCGCGGGTGGACATCCTGATGGTCTACCAGGGCGCGACCGGCGATCTGATCAAGGCCGCCGTGGACGCGGGCGCGAAGGGGATCGTGATTGCGACGGCGGGCGCCGGCGCGACGGCGCCGGGCCAGGGCGAGGGGTTCCAGTACGCGGCGTCGAAGGGGGTGTTCCTCGTCAATGCGACGCGGACCGGCAGCGGCAGGATTGCGGCAGGCCGGGGGCCGATGCCGACGGGCGGCGGGACGGCAGCGGCTCCGCGTGGGGGCGCCGCGACGGCGGGTGCGCTGCCCGCGGGGATTCCTCCAGCGGGTGCGACGGCCCCGGCCGCGCAGCCGCGTCCTCGGCGGACGTTCCTGGCGGCCGAGGACCTGACGCCGCTCAAGGCTCGCGTTCTCTTGATGGTCGCGCTGACGAAGACGCAGGATCCAGACGAGCTGCAGCGGATGTTCACGGAGTACCGACGGGTGTCGGTCGGGACTGACGATAAAGGGTCGGAGCTGACGCCGACAGTCGGGGCTGACGATGAGGGGTCGGGGCTGACGCCGACAGTCGAAGCCCGGCGTCACGCTTGCCTTTTGACCAGGGTCGGCAGCGTGGGCTATCATTAGAAGTTCAGTCCAGGGTGGGCCTGTAGCGCAGCTGGGAGCGCGCCTGAATGGCATTCAGGAGGTCACCGGTTCGATCCCGGTCAGGTCCACCAAATTCCCAAAACCAAGGTAACCAGTAGGTAACCACGGAGCCAGGCCCCCGCGGCTTCGAACGCCCTGGCACGCCGCGCGCCGGCCTGCGACGGGCCACTGCCATCGCCTCCATGAGGCGAAGCCGTTCGACAGCACGTGGCGGACGGACTGCCAGGCGTTCACAGCCCCTGAACCAGGTCGGTCAGATCTTGAGGAATCGCGCCCTGCGCCCCGAGTGAGACTCTCACGGCGTGGTCGATCTTGGGCGCGATCGCCACGCGCTCAAGACGCCAGCCACGGTATCGACGATGGGCCGTCAGAAAACGCTCGATGTGCCCGTTCATCGCGTCGAGACTCCCGAGCAGCCGCTCCGGACTGCGCTTGATCGTGCCGAACCGAATGATCCGGTCGTCCTCGTTGATCGCGACGAGATCGATCTCGGTGTCGTTGCGATCCCATACCCGTCGATCCTGTGGGTGAGGGCGAAGTCGCCCACGCCCCGTCGGCTCCGTTCCTCGTAGATTTGGGCGGCCAGACGCTCGAGACCGTGTCCCTCCACCTGCGCAAGACGCTCGTCCGCCTGGTCCACGAGGCCCTCTTCAGGCCGGAAGTTGATCGCGGACACTGGGCTGTGCAGCGCCGCTAGCCAACTTCGGAGGAAGTTGTCTCGAAGGTAGTACCGCCCGCGGCGAGCGTCGGGCTTCGCAAACACCGGAAGGCGGCGTTCCACCATCCGGTAGCGATCGCTCAGGATCTTCAAGTACCCGCCCGCCTGCTCCGCCGTGCTGGGGCTGACCTCACGGACATGCGCCACGATATCGGCATTCGTGCACCCGGGATGGCGGGCGACGTACTTCAGGACGACGTCGTATCGACCGCGTAGTTCACTCAAGAACCAGTTGTCAGCCTCGGTCCGAAGGGGTGAAGACGACCGGAAGAACATGCCGGCGAGCAGGGCCTTGCGGTCCGACGCGAGGACGCCTTGCTCGTAGGCATCCCGGTAGAACTTGGGCACACCTTCAAAGAGGTTCCACAGGAAGAGCAACCGTTCTGGGTCGCGACCGGCATGGGCGTCCAGCATCGTCAGAATCGAGCCGATGTCGAGATGCGCCAGCTCGATCTGGTCGGTCGTGCGGTTGTAGAGCGGTGCAGCGCGGTCGTCGAGGAGGGCGACGAGCTCCGCGTGGAGTGAACCCAAGACGATGAGGCCGCCGGGCACCGTGTCGGCGCGTGCCGACAGCTCATCGACGGTCGCCTGCAGGTGAGACGTGAACTCGGACAGGTGCTTGCGGCTGAAGTACTGAAACTCGTCGAGGGCCACGAGGTAGCCGACCGAGACCAACTGCCCCACCGTTCGAGCAAATGCCAGGAGGCTGTCGGGCCGCGAGAACTGGTCGGGCGCGAGGCCGAACGTGTCCATCGCGTCGTGCACGGCCGACAGTACGCCCGCCGGCGCAGAATCCGGAATCTGCACGTAGAAGACCGGACGCGTGGGCGTGGCCTGGAGCGCGTGCTGGACGAGCGTGGTCTTTCCAATGCGACGGCGACCGGTGAGGCGAGCGAAGAACCAGCGGTTCCGGCTCAGTATCTCCCGGAGCCCCTGCAACTCCTTCCCGCGGCCGTAGAATCCCCAGCTCATGGCACCCCCGTAATATAAAACGTTTTACCTTATGCGGGTCTTCCTTGCAAGTACATGACATGTAACGGGTTTTCATCATCGCAAGTCATGCTCTCCTTGCAAGTGTATGAAATGAAATGGTTTTTCACCTTCGCAAGTTATGGCGTCATATCGGATGGAGACTCGTTCTGGCGCGGATTGCCCGGGTAATCGCGCTCTGGTCTCAGGGAGAACGCATCAGCGTCTGTCCCGGCAGAGACCCTTGTGAGGGTCCAGGCAGCGGTAGGCCGAGTGGCCGCCACGTGGCTTGTCGATGCAGCCCCAGGGCGGATCCGTCCCTTATCTGCGCGGGCACGCGTGAAGGCTCGAGGGCCGGCCAGGTCAACTGACGATGATGATGACCGTGTGGACGATGTGGAAGACGCCGGGTCGTTCGGTGGCGTCTTCCAAGGCGCGGTGGGCGGCCGTTCACAGGGTCGCCGGCCGTCCACGGCGCCGGCATCGTCCACCGGCGGGACGGCTCGTCCTGCGTCAATCCTCGGACGCCGAACGCCACGGGGAACGAGTCACCCGACACCGCTGAAACCGACACCGACAGCCTCAGGGCGAGGGAGGGAGCGACCCCCGATTGCCGGGGATCTCGGGAGCGCCGCAGGCGCTCCGTACGACTTTCTGAGGGGGTCGCTCCCTCCCTCGCCTGACCCACGGCACTGGGCCGTTTCGGCCGGGCGTGTGGCTCCGCTCGGGCGACGGCTGTCGAAATCAGGCCGCAAAACACGCGGCCTGGGTCCCAATACCGCGGGTCCAGGCTGATGGCTCCTGAGGCGGAGGCTGAGGCGGAGGGGGAGACGGCCAACCGGATTCCGTCTCAGGGTCCGTCTCACACAGACACCCAGGACCGCGGCCATGCGGCCTACTACATCCGGCCTGAAAACGGGTACCAATCCGACAGGATGTGAGGGATGAACTGGACCCCAGGCGCGGCTTGCGAGGCGTCAACTACCTTTGCCGGGCCTCATGAGCCCACCCGAGTTCCACGTCACGACCGACAAGGCACCGGCCTACCACGAGAAGAACATCGCGTGCGGCACTGTCGTGGCCGACATGGAGGTTGTGGGTGCGCTCGTGAACGGCGATGGGGTCACCAGGATTGCGATCATCCGCGTCGGACAGCAGGCGACGGATTTCGGGAAGAAGCAGCCGCGTGTTGTGTGTTCAATTCTGCACACCTAGGGGGGCCCAACCCTGTCAGGATGAGCTGCGCCACCAGGGAATCGCGGCCGTTCGTTCCGTCGGAGATGCTGGCTCACGCGTCTGCGTTCGAACATCGGGCCGAGGAACGGCATCGGTGTGTGAGGCGCCGACCGCGCCCGGCGTGCGGAGAGTCAATCGAGGGCTCGTATCATGTTGGGGCCTGGTGATTCCGCGACGTCGAGTTCCCGAAAGGCATCGATGCTAGAGAGGGTCGGATCTGTGCGCTGGTGGGGAAGCCACAGGAAGCGTAGGGTGGCGGACTGGGTCTTCGTTGGAGCGGGAATCACGAGCCTGGCGATCGGCGTTGGCGCCAACGCGGCGATCTTCTCGGTCACCAGCAGTCTCTGGCTGCGAGACCGCGGTATCGCTCGACCAGATCAAGTGGGGACGGTCTACTTTCGTCCGGCCACACGAACAGACGGCGCGCTGAATGCCTCAGCTCCCCCGTCCCAATGCCAAGCACTGCGACTCTTGGAGAGAGCCTCTGTCGCGTTTGAGGTCCTGGTCCAACGCGACGAGGCCAAGTTCATGGCTCCGCGTGTGACCTTGGCGAACGGCGAGACGCTTCGGACCACTGCGGTGAGTTACGACTACTTCAAGGTTCTTGGTGTTAACATCGCGGGCCGGAGCTTCCTCCCGGACGACGACATCGCGGATCACCGGGTTGTCGTTGCGTCCCACAGGTTTGCGCGCATCCACTTTCCTTCAGACTCCTCGGCGGTCGGTCGAACCATCGCCCTCAGCCACGGTTCCGTGACGATCGTTGGGATCGCGCCTGAAGAGTTCACCGGAACGCGGTTGGGGCAGCAGGCTGATCTGTGGGTCCCACTGGGGGCGATGTACACGAATGTGCCCGAGGAGGTCCGGGGTCTGGCTCCGCTCGCTCCGCTTGTCAGGCTCCATCCTGGGGGAACATGGACGGAGGTCCAAGCCCAGTTGGACCAGCTTACAGGTGGCAAGGGCGTGGTGTTCAGTCTTGCAGACTTGCAGTATGTGCCTACCAGCCTCGGGGCCGTCGGGCGTCAGAATCAGTTGATTCAAGCACTTCGCCTGATGGCCGCTCTGATCCTGACGGCGACCTGTCTGAATCTGTCGGGCCTCTTCATTGCGCGGATTGGCTCCAAGCGACAGGAGCTCGCGGTGCGGCTGGCACTCGGTTCCAGCAAGTGGCACATGATCAGAGTGTTTCAGCGCGATGTGGCGGCGCTCGTGTTCATAGGTGTGCCGATCAGTCTAATGACCGCCTACGCGGTGACGCGCAGCCTTGGGCAGCTCAGCCTGCCGGGGGGTATCGCTGTAGACGACCTGAACCTGTCTGTGGATTGGCGTGTTGCCGCCTTCGGAACCGTACTCGCCATCATCGCCGTGGGCGCGGCCGCCGCTCTTCCTCTCTACAGAGCCCTGATGACAGAGCCCCGCGACCTGCTCACAGGAGGCGTTTCTGGTGGCGATCGCAAGGCCTCGCTATCACGCCAATGGCTGGTGGCCGTGTACGTGGCCCTGTCGGTTGTCTTGGCCGTGGGAGCGGCGTCACTTGTCGGGCGCGTCGCAACACTTCGGTATGGGGATCAAGGTCTGGACGCTCGCGCCCTCGTTGTGACGTCAATTACGCCCTCTACCGCGGTGTACCAACCGGTCACAGCGGAGGGAGCGGCGCGCGTAGTGGCTGACTTTCGGCTCGCGCTGGAGACAGCTCGCTCATTACCGGGAGTCGCGGGCGCAACATATGGTGACCCTCCGCTTGCGAGCCGCGGGATTGTGACCCCCCGGCGGCTCAAGACGCCCATGATGTCGATGAGTCTACCGGTCGTCGTCGCCAGGGGAGGACCTGAGTACGTGCAGGTGGTCGGTGCTCAATTGGTCGCGGGGCGCGATCTTCTTGCCGAGGATCTTGGGGTGCCTCTGTTGGAGATCCGCTCCGAGGCTGACCTGAAGACGACATCGCCGATTGGGGCGATCATCGACGCGACGCTGGCCAGGGCACTGTGGCCAGGCGGCGACGCCGTGGGGAGTTTCTTGGAGGTCGACAATCGCCAATGCGTCGTCGTCGGCGTGATGCGAGATCTGATGCCCAATCTTCCTGGGCGGATACGAGCGTCCACGGTGGTGGTCGGGAGTCAACCGTCCGGGTTGCTGGGTGCGACCCTACCGGCCCTTCTTGTGAGGAAGCAACCCGCCGGCAGCACATCGGTTCTTGACGTGGACCAAACAACCCGAGCTGCCTTCTTGAGCGGAACTGACGTTCGCTCTCAGACGTTGTCTCAACGCGTTGGTGAGGTCATGGCAAACGAACACTTGGGATCGCGGCTCTTTGGCTGGTTGGGAACCTCCTCCGTCCTGCTTGGAATGATAGGAACCTATGGCCTTGCGGCGCTTCTCGTCTTCAGTCGAAAACACGAACTGGCTGTTCGGGCGGCTCTCGGGGCAACACTCGCTCGCCTTCGGTGGCTGTGCGTGGCACGTGTGATCGTGACGGTACTGGCTGGGACGGCAGTCGGCCTTGCCATCACCAGTGGGCTGTCGCACACGGTTCAGGCATCGGCAGTCGGTCTTGACGACATCAAGGGCTCGAGCTATGTCTTTGCGACGCTCGTAGTGCTGATGAGTGGCGCTGCTTCGGCAGTGGCTGGGACCGCTGGGATTCGGCGAATCGACATTCAGGGCATGCTCAACGGCAGCAAGTAACGAACAGTCTGTCTCCACGAGGCCTTCGGGCCCGGCAACGGGTATCGAAAAGGCACGCGAAGAGGAGGAGCGCCGCCACGACCATGCGCTGCACGAAGATGCGCTGAGAGCGCCAGGGGCGACGAGCTACTGCCGCTGACTACCGGAGAGGGTGAGCGCCTTGCCCGTCAGGATGGCCGCGAACCGGCGGTCCCATGCCTCGAGAGCCGCGCGCTTCTCGGCGTCGAACTCGTACCGCTGATAGACCAGCGTTGCCCGCGGGCCCCGGTCCACGTGATTCAGCACCCGGGAGATCGTCTGCCGCTGGACGCCAGCCTTCGCCAGGTTCGTCGCACAGGTCCGGCGCAGGTCGTGCCGATGGAACGAGAACGGCAGGAGCGGCTCTCCGTCCTCGTCCACGGCACGCGCCAACTCCGCACCCGCCTTCAGGGCGCGCGCCGCCACGCTGCCGCCCTTGATGCCCGCGAAGACCCAGCGAGATCCATCCGGCCCTTGCGCCTTCGCTTCTTCGAGTAGCGCGACCACCCGCTCGGTGAGTGGCACACGATGCGCCACGCGGTTCTTCGTCGCGGACTCCGGCATCTCCCACCACCGCGCCTCGAGGTCCACGTGCGCCCACCGCATCTTGAACACTTCTCCCGGCCGCTGCCCGGTCAGCAGGAGCACTTGCAGACCACGCGCGATCATCGGGCTAATCGCGGCCGTCTCTTCGGCTTCGGCGCCGCGGCGCGGCAGACGCTTCGCGTCCTCCAGCACGGTCCACAACTGCCGGATCTCGTCATCGGTCAGGACGCGGTCGCGCCCACGCTCATCGCCCCCGGGCTTTGGCAACCGCATCGCGGGATTCGCCACGATTCCTGGCACGTCCTCCTCGAGGGCTTTGGTGTAGATCCTCGAGATCAGCGCGAGCACCCGATTCGCCATCACCGGTGCCGGCCGCTCGACGATCTTGCGGAGCAGCGACCGCACATCCCCGCGCGTCACCTCCGGTGCTTTCCTGTCACGCCAGGCCGGGAGCAGCTCCTTGTTGATGATGCGCTCGTCCTCGGCCCAGGACTTCTTGCGCTTCTTCGCGTGCTCACTGAGGTACCACGCCGCGAGCTGGCCGAACGTCTCGACCTTCTTCCACTCAGCCTTCTCGGCGGCAGGGTCTTCGCCTCTCACTTCGACCGCCTGACGCCGCGTCAGAACCTCCTTGCGCGCGTCTTCGAGCGACAGCGTCGGATACTCGCCCAGCTTGAGCCGACGCAATCGCCGTGAGTTCTGCAGCCGGTAGAGGTAGCACCACGTGCGGACACCGCTCGGAGAGACGCGAATGACCAGGCCCTTCGCGTCGCGGTACTGATCGAAGTAGTCGACTTGTCGAGCGGGATCGGGTTTCAGGCGGTCGAGAAAGCGGTCGGTCAGCAACTTGCTCGGCATCGGTCACCAATCAGGAGGTCACTCAAGGTAACCACAAGGTAACCATAAGGTAACCACCGAGCCAGAGCTTACATGAAATGGGCTGAAAGGACAAGAGCCGATTATACCCTTATTTGGCATGCACTTGAGGAGATTCTCCGTTACCAGTTGAAACCGGCTGCAAGTCGTTGAAAACGCAATTCCCTGTGAATGGCATTCAGGAGGTCACCGGTTCGATCCCGGTCAGGTCCACCAGCCTTCGCTCACCCTCCGGCGTGCTCCTTTCCTCGGGTGAGCTTCGGCTCGGCAAGCCAACCTTCGCTCACCCTCCGGCGTGCTCCTTTCCTCGGGTCAGCTTCGGCTCGGCAAGCCAACCTTCGCTCAACTTCGGCTTGCTCCTCACCTCAGTTGAGCTTCGGCTCGGCAGGCCAGGTTCGCTCGCCTGCGGCGGGCGATCCCTCCTCGGTGAGCAGGGCGAGCTGGTCCCAGAGCACGGGCGGGCAAGACGCCCTGATCGTCTCGCCCGTCCTGGTGCGCCTTACTTCTTGAGGTACTTGTCCCACCACTTCAGGTAGCGATCGAGCCGGTCGCGCTGGTAGCTCGGGATCGTAAGTCCGTGAAACTGGCCTGGGTAGACGATCAGCTGCGTGTCGACGCCCAGGCTCTTGAGCGCCTGGTACATCTGCTCGCTGCCGGTGATCGGGACGTTGAAGTCCTTCTCGCCGCACAGGAAGAGCGTCGGCGTCCTGATGCGGTCGGCCTTGAAGAACGGCCACGACACCTTCATCCAGGCGTCCGGCGTCTTCCACGGCTGGCCGAGCTCGAGCTTGTACTGCACGATGTACTGGTCGTGCCCGTACATCGAGAGCTGCAGGGCGCTGCCGGCGCCGCTCACCGCCGCCTTGAAGCGCGGGTCGGTCGCGATGACGGCGTCGGTCAGGATGCCGCCGTAGCTCCAGCCGCCGACGCCGAGCCGCTCGGGATCGACGATGCCGGCCTTGATCGCCGCGTCCACCGCGCCCAGCAGATCGACCACTTCCTTGTTCGACCAGTCGGCGTAGATCGCGCGCTGGAACGCCGCGCCCCGCCCGTCGCTGCCGCGGTAGTTCACCGCGAGCACCACGTAGCCGCTGGCCGCGAAGAGCTCGCGGTCGAAACTGAACGAGTGCTGGTCCTGCCCGTTGGGCCCGCCGTGGATGTAGAGGATGCAGCGGGTACTTCTTCCCGGCCACGTAGGACGCCGGCTTCACGAGCAGGCTGTGGACGAGGGTGCCGTCCTTGCTCGTGGACGCGAAGTCCTCCGTCGTCCCCAGCTGCAGCTCCGCCAGCAGGGCGTCGTTGACCTTCGTCAGCTTGCGCAGCTTGCCCGCCTCGAGCGCGTGCACCTCCGGTGTTTCGGTGGCCGTGCCGCTCAGCATCGTCAGGTGGCCGTCCGGGCCCAGCGACAGGTTCGACACCGTGCGCCGCGCGCCGGTCAGCTTCTCCACGGCGCCGCCCGCGGTCGTGGTCCGGCCGACGTACACGATGCGGTCGTCACTGACCGTGAAGTAGAGCGACTTGCCGTCGGCCGACCAGGAGAACGGGCCGTTCACCGCGCGGTCGAGCGCCGCGGTGAGGATCTTCGGCTCGCCGCCCCCGGCCGGGACGATGGCGAGCTTCTCGAGCTGATAGGCCGAGAGGCGCGGCTCGTCGCCCTGAACGTAGGCGATCCACTGGCCGTCCGGGCTCCACGCCGGGCGCCCGCCGTCGGGGCCGACGAACGTCGTGAGCTGCTTCGGCGCCGCGCCGGGCTTCGCGTCGACCACGTAGACATTCGAGTCCTGCGTGCGGTCCGGATCCGGGCCGCGCGAGCTGACGAAGGCGATCTTCGTCCCGTCGGGCGACAACACGGGCGAGCTGTCCTCGTACTGGTCCTTCGTAATCTGCTCCGCCTTCTTCGCGGCGACGTCGAAAACCCAGATGTGCGCGTAGAGCCGCTTCCGGTAGCCCTCGCGGTCCTGCTTGAATTGGTACCGGTCGATGACGATGGGCGGCGCCGTCTTGCGCTTCCAGCCCTCGAGCTTCTCGGGCTCGCCCGACGGGTCCTTGTCGCGCACGGTGAAGACGAGGCGCGTGCTGTCGGGCGACCACGAGTAGTCGCTGACGCCGCCGTCGATCGCAGTCAACTGCTGCGCCTCGCCGCCGGTCCGGTCCAGCAGCCAGACCTGGGCGCCCTTCTTCTTCTCGTCCTCCGTGCCCCGGCTGGCGAGGAACGCGAGGTAGCGGTTGTCGGGGCTCCATCGCGGGGAGGACTCGTCGTCGGGCGAGGAGGTCAGGCGGACGGTCCTGGCGCCGTCCCAGCTCGCCATCCAGACGTCGCTGTCGCGCTTGTCCTTCTCGACGTCCGTCGTGGTCACCGTGTACGCGACCCACTGGCCGTCCGGCGATCGCTGCGGGTCGCCGACGGTCCTGATCTTCGCGAGATCGTCGAGAGTGATGGCGCGTCTGGCCGGAGCTTGCCGGGCGGCCAGCACAGCCGGGAGCAGGGCGAGCGCCAGCACGAACACGAGGATGGACTTCACGGTGCGCATTGGTCAGCCTCGGTGATGGAAGAATCGGAAGCGCTGTAACAAGGGATGAGTATGCCACGGCCCGCGCGGTATGATTCAGCTTCCGCAGGAGGGACTGGCCTGTGACGCCACGAGCCGACATCGACGAGATTGGCGACGCGCTGGCCGAGGCGGTGGAGCAGCCGGCGCGCTACGGCCTTCGACAGTGGTCCGGCTGGGTACTCGGGCCAGCCGCGCTGGCGGCGACGCTTCTGCTGGAATCGCCGGCGGGCCTGTCTCCCGAGGGCTGGCGGACGGCCGGCGCGGGCCTGCTGATGGCCGTCCTGTGGGTCACCGAGGCCATTCCGATCCCGGTCACGGCGCTCCTGCCCCTCGTGCTGTTCCCGTTGCTCGGGCTGGGCAGCATCCGCGACTCCGCTGCGCCGTACTCGAATCCCGTCATCCTGCTGTTTCTCGGCGGGTTCATCATTGCCCTGGCCATGCAGAAGTGGGGGCTGCATCGGCGCGTGGCGATCACGCTCATCGGCGCGCTGGGCACCAGGCCCAGGCGCATCGTCCTCGGCTTTCTCATCTCGTCCTGCTTCATCAGCATGTGGGTCAGCAACACGGCGACTGCGATGATGATGCTGCCGATTGCCACGTCCGTCGTGGCGCTTCTGCCAACACGAACACGGAAGGACGCCGGGCTCCAGGCATTCGGCACCGCCTTGATGCTGTCGGTCGCCTACGGGGCAACGACTGGCGGAATGGCCACGCTGATCGGCACACCGCCGAATGCCTTGCTGGCGGGCTACATGGACAGCGTGTATCACGTCGAGATCGGCTTCGCTCAGTGGATGCTTCTCGGTGTGCCGGTGACGCTCGTCACACTCCCGATTGTGTACTTCGTGCTCACGCGCGTGTCCTTCCGGCTCGAGACGAGGGAACTGCCAGGCATGAAGGCCCTTCTGGCGGAGGAACGGACGCGGCTGGGCCGTCCAAGCCGAGGCGAGATCTCGGTTGCGGTCGTCTTCCTGCTGACGGCTGCCGGCTGGGTGTTCCAGCCGCTCATCGAGCAGGTCGCGCCGTTCGTCTCCGACACCACCGTGGCGATTGCCGGAGCCGTTCTGCTGTTCCTGATCCCGGTGAGCGCACGGCGCGGCGAATTCGTCATGGACTGGAAAGCGACGCAGGGGCTGCCCTGGGAGGTGCTGCTCCTGTTCGGCGGAGGCCTGAGCCTGGCCGGCAGCATCGACAAGCACGGCGTGTCTCGCTACCTCGGCACGCTCAGCGGCGGACTGGACGGCATCCCTGCCATCGCCACGCTGTGCCTGGCGACCTTCCTGATCCTCATGCTGACCGAACTGACCAGCAACACGGCGACGGCCGCGACGTTTCTGCCCATCGTTGGCGCGACCGCCGTCAGTCTGGGACAGAACCCGCTGCTGTTCGTGATCCCCGCCGCGCTGGCATCCAACTGCGCGTTCATGCTGCCGGTCGGAACCCCTCCCAACGCCATTGTCTTCGGCAGCGGCCTCGTCACGCTGCCTCAGATGGCCAAGGCCGGGTTCATCCTCAACGTGCTGATGGTGCCCGTCATCGTCGGCCTGGTCCTCCTGCTGGGGCCGTACGTGTTCGATCTGCAGCTGGGGGTGGTGCCGGCATGGGTCCGGTAGGGCTTTCCGGAGTCCCTATCGGCCCCCGTCCAGATGCTCTTTCAGCCAGGCGGCCCACCTGCGATCCACGTCCCTCTGATGCACGGGATCGGAGGGCGAGTGGCCGGCCAGCGGGTAGGCGATGAACCTGGTCTTCACGCCGTTGTCGCGCATCGTGTGGTACAGCATGAACGACTCGGTGATCGGCACCCGCTGGTCGCCCGTGTTGCAGAGCACCAGCGTCGGGGCCTTGATGCGCGTGGCATAGCTGAGCGGGGCCTGGTCGCGGTAGGCCTGCAGCAGCTTCGGGCTGGTGAACGGCGACCCCTCGTAGTAGGTCTTGACCGGAGCGTGGATGTCACTGAGCACGTACTGGTCGACATGGTCAGTGACCGCCGCGCCGGCGACCCCCGCCCGCCAGCGATCGGGGTAGTTGCCGAGCAGCCAGGCCGTCATGTAGCCGCCGTACGACCAGCCGGAGACCGCCATGCGAGCCGGGTCTGCGATGCCGCGCTTGATGAGAAGGTCCACGCCCGACATCACGTCACGGCCCGGCCCGGCGCCTGCATCGTTCCAAATGGCCGCCTGGAACGCATTCCCGAGGTTGTCGCTGCCGCGGTAGTTGGGCTGGAACACGACCCAGCCGTGCGAGGCCAGCCACTGCGCCCGGGCCGAGAAGGCGACGGTCGACGCGCTGCGCGGTCCGCCGTGGATGAACAGGACCAGCGGGTACGGACGACCCGCCTGGTATCCCGGGGGGAACGTCAGCACGCCGTCCATGTCGAAGTTGTCGGCGCCGCGCCATCGCAGCGGCTCCGTCTTGCCGAGCTCGAGCGCGGCGATGTGCGCGTTGAAGTCGGTCAGGCGCTGCAGCTGGCCTCCGGGGGCCGGCAGGAAGTAGAGCTCCGAAGGCCGGTCCGGCTCGCTGGCCAGAAGCGCCATCTGTCCGGATTGCGAAACCGTGATCTCGGATGCCGCGACAGCGCTGCCCATCGCCAGCTTCCTGGCCGGACCATCCAGCGGCTGAATCCAGATGCTCACCGAGGTGCCGTCATTGGCCCGGATCACGATCGATCGGCTGTCCGGCATCCACCGGAAGCTGGTGACGTGCCGATCGAGCACACGCGTGAGGCTGCGCCCGACGCCGCCCGCCGCGGGGGCGACGAAGACCTCGTTGACGAACCGGTTGTCGCCGTCGCGCGGATAGGTATACGCGACCACGGTCCCGTCCGGAGAGAACCTGGCGCC
This sequence comes from uncultured Acidobacteriota bacterium, assembly GCA_963698725.1. Lineage (GTDB taxonomy): Bacteria > Acidobacteriota > Vicinamibacteria > Vicinamibacterales > Fen-181 > FEN-299. The sequence goes on along the minus strand of CAVORY010000012.1, from coordinate 607,388 downwards.
GCTCATGCGCTGGGTCCGCTCATTGAACGCTCGGATCGACCCGCTGGCGACATCGAGCATGCGCACACCGACCTCGTTGAGGTATCTGGGGCCCGGGTGTTCCTGGTGCGCGAAGACGATGGAGCGGCCGTCAGGAGACCAGGCAGGTTCCGGCACCCCACCGGCGAGCCCGGCCGCCAACGACCAGTCGCCCGAGGTCAGGCGCCGGGCTTCCCCGCCGGCCGCAGGGGCCAGCCACAGGTGGTACGGCCGCGGCGTCTCCGTCAGCAGGTAGTTGACATCCGCCTCGAAGGACCGGTTGTGGCGCTCCTCGCCTTCGCGCTTCGGCGCTTCCTCTTCGCAGACGTAGGCCAGCCCGCTCCCGTCGGGACGCCACACGTAGGAGCCGACACCGGTCGGCGCCTTCGAGATCTGCGTCGCCTCCCCGCCATCCATCGGCAGGACGAAGATCTGGGCCTTGCCGTCGACCGGCGACAGAAACGTCAGGCTGGACCCCGATGGCGACCAGCGGGGCGACGACGCCCGGCGTCGGGTCAGCACCTTCTGCGCACGCGAGGCCACATCGACCAGCACGACCTCGACGTCGAAGCGATTCGCCTCGTAGTTGGCCCGCGATACGACCAGGACCACCGACCGGCCGTCCGGTGAAATCTGCGGATCTGACAGCCGTACGATCTTGCCGCTCTGCGTGAGGTCGAACCGTTCGGCGGCAGGCGCGGCGCCGGCGAGCAGCAACAGGGCGACGAGTGGGACGTGAAGACGCATCACAGGACCTCCTTGGACCGGCGGCCGCACGACGGGCCGCATGGTAGCACCATTGCCGGCCAGGATACACACGCCCGCACCCCCTTGTCGTGACCGCACTGGCACGAGGAGTACGGGTAGTCGGGGCACGGAGCCTCCGGAGAGGAACTTGCGGAGACCGCCGCTCGTCTCCACAATAGTTGGACGGTTGAACCCAGCCCGGATTCCCTGGAGATGCCCGTGACACCACGCACTGCTGCCCGATCTTCGATGCTCGCGCTCGTGGCATGCGCCGCCATGCTCGCGCCGGCCCTGGCCCAGTCCGCGCCGCAGGCGGCCGCGGCGGTCTCGTACGACGCGGTCCTCAGGCAGGCGATCAAGGCCACCGGCCCCGGCGCCGCCGCCATCGTCGTCAAGGACGGGAAGGTGGTGTACCGAGGAGCCTACGGTCTCGCCAACGTCGAGAAGAAGACGCCGCTCTCGCCCGACTCGGTGTTCCGGCTCGGATCGGTGACGAAGCAGTTCACGTCGATGGCCATCATGATGCTGGTCGAGCAGGGGAAGGTCGGCCTCCAGGACCCGATCGACAAGTACCTGCCCGGCTACCCGATGCAGGGCAAGGTCGTCACGGTCGAGCACCTCCTGACGCACACGTCGGGCATCCAGAGCTACACCGACATCCCGGGGTACATGGCCAGCAAGGTGCAGGCCGACCTGACGGTGCCGCAGTTGATCGACGCGTTCAAGAACGAACCGATGCAGTTCGATCCGGGCACTCGCTACCGCTATAACAACTCGGGCTACGTGTTGCTCGGCGCGATCATCGAGAAGGCGTCGGGCCAGACCTACGCCGCGTACATCGCGGACCACATCTTCAAGCCGCTCGGGATGGCCCATTCCTACTACGGCACCGACGAGCCGAAGGTCGCGAAACTGGCGGGCGGCTACGGCGGGGGCGACAAGCCGGCGCGGCCGCTCAGCATGACGCAGCCCTACGCGGCCGGCTCGCTGCTCTCGACCGTGGACGACCTGGCGGCGTGGGACGGCGCGCTCTACACGGAGAGACTGGTGAAGCGCGCGTCGCTCGAGAGGATGTGGACGCCGTACAAGCTCTCCGACGGCACGACCAACGGCTACGGTTACGGGTGGCAGATGGCGACGCTGCGCGGGCGCAGGACGATGGAGCACGGCGGCGGGATCTTCGGGTTCGTCACCTATGTCATTCGCATGCCCGAGGATCGCGCCTACGTGGCCGTCCTGTGCAACAGCGACAGCCCGGCCGCCCCGCCCTCGTACCTCGCCAGGCGACTCGGCGCGATCGCGCTTGGCAGCCCGTTCTCGGAGCAGAAGGCCGTCGCGGTCGATCCAAAGGTGCTGCAGGCGTATGCCGGAGTTTACGCCGCGGAGAAGGGGCCGCGGCGCACGGTGACGTTCGAGGACGGCAAGCTGTTCGTGCAGCCGGCGGGCGGCGCCAAGACGGAAATCAAGCCGCGGTCGAACGTCGAGTTCTTCGTGGAGAACCGCCTGCCGGTCTTCAGGTTCGAAACCGACGCCGCCGGGAAGGTGACGGCGCTCGTGGTGTTCCAGGAGGAGGGCGGCACGCCGGAGCGGGCGACCCGCGCGGGCGACGCTCCCCCGCCGCGCAAGGAGTTCGCGGAGATCAAGGTGAACCCCGCCATCTACGACGCCTATGTTGGCGAGTACGAGCTGGCTCCCGGGTTCATCCTGGCGGTGATGCGCGAGGGCGATCGGTTGATGACGCAGGCCACCGGGCAGGCCAAGGTGGAGATCTTCCCGTACTCCGAGACCGAGTTCTTCCTGAAGGTGACGGATGCGCAGATCACGTTCGTGAAGGGGACGTCCGGCAGCGTCGATTCGATCGTGCTGCATCAGGGTGGACGAGACCTGCCGGCGAAGCGGAAGAAGTAGTGTCGGAGCCAATTCCGGGGCAACCGGATGCCGCCGCACCGCCCGCCAGGCACAGATCTCACGGCCGTACAGACCCTGCCGTTGTGCGCGAGGTCGAACCGTTCGGCGGCACCCGCACCGGGGTGACTCTGCGGAGTGGGGGGCCGAGCCGCGGCCGAGTCGCCGTCCGGGTCGTCAACCGAAGCGAATTCCCGATCTCAGTTCTTGATCAGCAGGATCCGCTCGTTCACGGGAGCGAGCCACTCTACGCCGCGCTCGGTGACGACCGCATCGTCTTCGAACGGGATGCGGACCTTCCTGCCGCCCCATTCCGGCGCGGGTGTCCAGGCGAAGAACTCGAAGGCGATCATGTTGCTCGGCTGCAGCACGAAGGTGCTCTGACGCGCCTGCCACGTCGCCATCGACGGCCCGGACCCGTGTCCGGTGTTGCCAATCGAGTGGCAGCCGATGATCACTTCGGTGTCGGGCGTCGTGGCAGGCTTGTTGAACTCCTTCATGATGCGGAAGCCCGACGCCTCCACCGCGCGGTTCAGCGCTTCGAGCGTGTCGATGGCGCGCCCGCCGGGCTTGATCGTGCGGCGGATGACCTCACGAACCTTCAGGGCCTGGTCCCACGCGCGCTGGATGCCGGCCGGCGGTTTCGACTCGTCGGTCTTGAGCACGTAGGCCGTCCGTTTCATGTCGGTGCAGAGGTTCATCAGGCAGACGCCCCAGTCGATGTGGAGCAGCATCCCCGGCCGGATGATGGTGCCGTCGGAGGTCGCCAGAATACCCTCCGGGCCCGACCAGTAGACGGAAGGCATCCCGAAGGAGGAGCCCAGCCCGCGCTCGAGCAGCCGGTCCTGCATCCACCACGCCACGTCTTCGAGCGTGGTCTTGCCGGGCGTGACGATTTCGTTCGACAGCGCGCGCTCAGCCAGCTCGCGGGCGTGCTGGGCGGCCTCGCCGAACGCGACGATCTCGGTCGCCACGCGCCGCGAACGATAGTCGGACACGAGCTTCTCGGCCGACACGAGGCGCGACGCATACGGCTCGCCGAGCGTCCTCACCAGAAGCCGGTGGTGCGTGTACGTGAGGCCGTCGGCGGCGCCGATCTCGTCCGACATGTTGACGCCGATCCGCTTCGGGTCGCGTTCGCGGACGAAGTCCTTCAATCCCGTGGGAGGGTTCACCAGGTCGTAGCCGCCCGGGCCTTCGAGACCGACGCCGTCGATGTCGAATACGGCCTTCTCGACGCGCCCGCCGCGGTCGGTGAACACGAAGTATCCCGTGGCGCCGATGAACCCGCCGCCCAGGTCTTCCCAGAGCGGGTCCGGGTGGTTCTGCTTCATCGCCACGATCCACATGTCGATGCCGTTCTCGCGCATGGCGCCTGGCAGCACGAGGTCGAACTTGTCGAGGCGGATGCGCCGCATCATCTCGAAACGCCGCCGCGATTCCTGGGCGGGCGCGGGGGCCGGTGCGAACGCCGCGGCCAGCGTCAGGAGGACGAGAGCCGACACCACGGGAATTCGTCTGTTGTGCACGAGCAGCTCCAGGTTGTCGCCGCGGCCGGAAGGGACCGCAAGCGGTGCCCATGCTACCACCGGACTGGCGCGGTCGGTGCCGCCAGCCCCCGAAACTGGGGGTGGGCGAGCATCACATACCGCCACGCGCGATTACACCTTCAGCAACCGACCGCCTCGACGCGCCGTCTAATACTCTGTGACACCACGGATGCCGTTGAATTGCCGCGGCGACGGGAATAGGGGGGAGGTGTTGGCATGATGCGCCGGCCTGTGTTCATCCGGCGGTTCTCGCGTGCGGCGGCCGTCTCGTTCGTGCTCGCGGCGGCCGGGGGAACCGCTGCAGAAGGCCCCGCGTTCGGCATCGAACGCGCCTTCGACCAGGCGGCGGCCGCGGCCCCGCAGAAACCGGCCAAGAAGGGGCCGATGGAGAAGCTCAACGAACCGTGGCCGGACGCGGCGAAACTGGAGGAGCGGCGGGCCGAGTCCGAACGGCTGGCGCTCTTTGCCAGCGCCGAGCCGCTGGTCATGACGATCAGCGCCGATTTCGACGCGATCAACAAGATCCGCGAGCCCGACAGCCCGACGCGGCTGCCTGGTGTCATCGAGCTGGCGGGCGAGGGAGGAGAGAAGGTCTCGTTCCAGGTGCAGCTGGGCACCCGCGGCCATCTCCGCCTGAACCCGCGCACGTGCTCGATGGTCCCGCTGAGGGTCGAGTTCACGAAGAAGGACGTCAAAGGCTCCATCTTCGACAGCCAGGGCGCGCTGAAACTGGTCACACACTGTCGCAACGACAACGAGTACGAGCAGAACGTGCTGGCCGAGCACCTGGCATACCGGATCGCCAACCTCCTCACGCCGCTCTCCTACCGGACGCGGCTCGTGAAGGCGACCTACGTCGATTCGGAGAAGCGCAGGTCGATCGGCACTCGCTGGGCGATGTTCCTCGAAGACGACGACGACGTGGCCCGGCGGAACGGCGGACGGATCATCCCGCTGCCCAACCAGGTGTTCAGGCTGCTCGACCAGGATTCGCTCATGGTGATGTCGCTCCTCCAGTTCATGATCGGCAACACCGACTACTCGATCATCTCGCTGCACAACGTCAGGCTGATGCAGCCCCCCGACGGTCCGCTTCGCACGTTCGCGTACGACTTCGACCTGGCCGGCCTCGTCAACGCCGCTTACGCGATTCCGCCCAGGGGGCTCGGGATTGCCACGGTGCGTGACCGGTTCTATCGTGGGCCGTGCCTGAGCGTCGAGCAACTGGAGCCGTGGCTGGCGAGATTCCGGAGCAAGCAGGACGACGTGATGGCGCTCGTCGACGCCGTGCCCGGTTTCGAGCCGGGCCGCCGCCGCGACAACCGCGAGTTCCTGGGCGACTTCTTCTCGATCGTGAACAGCGCAAGCCGCACCAGGCGGCTGCTCGTCGACCGCTGCGCGCGCGTCGGCGGGATGTAGGCGGAACAGGCGGGCGGGTCGGGTTCGCCCGAGATCACACGTCGAAGACGGTCCAGCCCTTGTCGAGCTCCACTTGCATGTCGCACGAGGCCAGCGCGTCGAGCCGGTGGGAGATCACGAACGTCGTGCGGTTCTGCATCAGCCGGTTCATCGCCTCGATGATGACGCCCTCCGTCTTCACGTCCACCGCACTCGTGGGCTCGTCGAGAATCAGCAGCGGCGCGTCCTTCAGGAACGCCCGGGCGAGCGAGATCCGCTGGCGTTCGCCTCCCGAGAGGCGCATGCCCCGCTCGCCGACCTGCGTGTCATATCCCTCGGGCAGCTCCATGATGAACTCGTGCGCGTTGGCCAGGCGCGCGGCGTCGACGATCTCGTCGCGGGTCGCGTCCGGCCGGCCGTACGCGATATTCTCGCTGATGCTCGTCGAGAAGAGCACGGGCTCCTGCAGCACGATGGCGAACTGGCGCCGCAGGTCGTCCAGGCGGTACTCGCGCAGGTCGACGCCGTCGAGCATGATGAGGCCGTCGATCGGGTCGTAGAACCGCAGCAGCAATCCCATCAGCGTCGACTTGCCGGCGCCGGTCGTGCCCCGGATTCCGACCCGCGTGCCCGGCGTTGCTCTGAACGACACCCGATGCAGCACGACGTGCTCGGCATCGTACGCGAACGAAGCGTCGAGAAACAGCACGTCGCCTTTCGAGCGCGCCAGCCGCCTGGCGTCCTGGCGCTCGGCCACTTCGGGCATTTCGTCGAGCAGCGCGAAGGCCCGCTCCGCGCTGGCCAGCGACGACTGGAGCGCGACGGTCTTCTTGCTGAGCGCCCTGAGCGGCTTGCAGATCTGCTGCAGGTAGGCCATGACCAGCAGGAGGTTGCCGAGCGTCAGCTGCCCGGCGCGAACCTGGCGGACGCCGATGATCAGCGCCGCCGCGCATCCGACGGCTATGACGACGCCGACGAGCAGATCGAACACGCCTTGGAGCGCCGACACCTCCATCTCCCGCCTGACACGCCTGGTCGACTGGTCGACGAACCGCCCGAGCTCGCGGTCCTCGCGCCCGAATGCCTTCACGACGCGAACCGCCGCCAGCACCTCCTGCACCACGCCCATCGCCGAGCTGTCGAGCTTCTTGATCTCCTTCCAGTCCTTGCGCAAGCGCGGCCCGAACCCCCGAGACAGCGCGAACAGCAGCGGGCTGACCGAGACCGCCACGATCGCCAGGCCCGGGCTGATGCGAGCCGTCACCCAGATTATCGCCACGACGGTCGTGGCCGATCCCACGAGCGGGATGAGGCCGTCCACGACAACCCGCTGGATGGCCGGTGCGTCGTACTGGATGCGGTAAGTGGAGTCGGACGAACCTGTCGAGTCGTGGTACGACAGCGACAGCCGCTGGACGTGCCGAAACAGGTGCGAGCGGAAATCCTGGGCCAGCTTCTCGCCTGCGTACGTCCGCAGGAGTTCCGCGGCCATGTCGATCAACGCCCCCGTGACAGCCGTGAGCACCAGGATCGCCCCGGCCAGGGCGAGGAGCGCCGCCGTCGACTGGACCAAGCTGTCGGGGGTGACGCCCAGCATCCAGCCCGGCAGCGGCCGCGAACCCAGCACCGTATCGACCGCGATCTTGACCGGCAGCGGCCCGAGCAGCGCGAGCGGCGTGGTCAGCAGCTGGAGGACGAACACCAGCAGGATTTGCGGCCAGTAGGGGCGCGCGTAGGTGGCAAGGCGGCGGACGAGCGCCAGCTGTAGGGGCATCGGCATCTGCGGGCATGCCACCATCAACGGTCGCCCGTCGGTTCCCATCGTTACTCATGACGAGAATTCCCGGCTTCTGGTTCACCCTGTCTCGCCGGAGCCCGGGGTCCTACTTCCCGCGCAGCGGCCGGACGAACCGGTACGCCCCGGAGCCCACGGTGAACGCGGCGGCGTTCCCGACCATTCGCGCGTCGCGAACACCCTCCGCCCGCCGCGCCGGCACGAGGGTCGTTCGCCCCTCCTCGATCTGATCGAGGTCGTCGGCCGGAAGGAGGATCGTCGCCGTCGCGTTCGCAGGGACCGTGACCTGCCACTCGATCGCCTCCCCAGTTCGGGACCAGTTCGAGACGATCTCGCCGCGGATCGAGCGGTAGGAGCTCCGCACCCACGCGAGGCCATCCACGAGCTGCGGCCGAATGACGATCCGGTCGAAACCGACGGCCTCGGGATCCGGCTGGATCCCGCCCAACCACTTGAAGAACCACTCGCTGATCGATCCGAACATCGGGTGGTTGTGCGAGTACGTGTTCTCGCTCAGCGCCCAGTGTTCCCAGAGCGTCGTCGCATTGTTGGCCAGCATGTACCCCCACCCGGGATACGTGTCCTGCCGGATGATGTCGAAGACCGCCTGGGCCTGACCTTCGGCCGAGAGCGCGTCGAGCGCGAACTTGGTCCCGAAGATCCCGGTGGACAGGTGTCCCTTCTGCGGGCCGCGGATGTCGTCCAGCAGCCACTGCACGGCGCCGGCCCGGGCCGCGGGATCCAGCAGACCGGCCTGGAGCGCGAAGGCCTGTGCGCTCTGCGTCCGCGTCGTGCCGCGATCCGAGGCGGGCTTCAGCACGCGTTCCGCGAAGGCGCGCCGGATGCTCTCCGCCAGATCCGAGTACCTCGCGGCCTCCTCGCGGCGTCCCAGGATCGCGGCCAGCCGGGCCACCAGCTGCGCGCTCGTGAAGTACAAGGGCGTGACGAGCGCCTCCGGCGGCGTTTTCGCCAACGCCTCGTGGTCCCCGAGGCCGTTCGTGACGACGTGTCCCGGGTTCGCCTCCGCCACCAGATCCAGCCAGCGGCGCGACGTCTCGTACTCCCGTTCGACGACGCGGCGGTCGCCATAGTACTGGTAGAGCTGCGACTGCAGCGCCGGGTGCACCATGGCCCAGCCGACGCCGCAGTACTGGATGCCGACGTCGGGGGCGGTGTCGGTGAGCATGCCGTCGGCCCGCGCGCTGTCGGTCCAGTCGGTGACCGACTTCTCGTAGAACCCCGCCATGTCGAGGTTCAGCATCATGGCGTCGCTGGTCGCGACGATGTCGCCGCCGTAGCCGAACTTCTCGCGGTGAGGACAGTCCGACTGCACGCTGAACAGGTTGGAGAGGAAGGTCCGCCGCGTTATCTCCTGAATCCGGTTCAGCAACTCGCTCGAACTCGTGAACGACCCTGCCTCTTTCACGTCCGCGCTCAGGCGGAGCCCCTTGATCGCGTCGAGCGAGGGCTTGCCAGGATACCCGGCGACCTCGACGTACCGGAAGCCGTGGAAGGTGAAGCGCGGGGTGTAGACCTCCCGGCCCCAGCCGTTCGCGATATACGCGTCCTGCTGCCAGGCGACCTCGGGAGACCCGGCGCCGCCGATCTTCTCGGAGCGGCCATCCTTCGTCTTGCGCCGGCCCTTGATCTGGCCGGCTACGCTGGTCAACGGGTTGAGCGTGCCGTCGGCATTCAGCAGTTCACCGTAGCGAAGCGTGATTCTCGTGCCCTCCGGCGCGTCGAGCGCCAGCCTGGCCCACCCCGCGAAGTTCTGCCCCATGTCGAAGACGAACACGCCCGGCGTCGGCTCTGACACGGCGACTGGGTCGAACGTGTCGGTCACCCTGATCGGCGGCTGCGGCTGGGCCTTCAGCGGGCCCACCTGCCCGGTCGCCGGCGCGGCGCGCCGCCAGGCGTGGTCATCGAAGCCGGGGAGCGCCCAGCCCCGCAGCTCGAGCCGCGCGTCGTACACCTCGCCCAGGTAGACGCTGTTGAACACGAGCGGACCGTCCGCCACCCGCCAGTTGGCGTCGCTCACGATCGAACGCCGCGAGCCATCAGCCAGTTCGACTTCGAGCTGCGCGATGAACCGGGGCCTCCCGACGGCAAGGTGGTTCCGCAGGTTCCGGTTCCCCCACATCCGCAACGGCAGCGGGTTGTACCAGCCGTTGCCGAGCATGACGCCAACGCAGTTGCGCCCCTGCCTGATCTGGCTCGTCACGTCGTACGAGCTGTAGAAGACCCGCTTCCCGTACATCGTCCAGCCCGGATCGAGCACCTGGTCGCCGACACGGGCGCCATTGAGGAACGCCTCGTAGTACCCGAGGCCGGTGACGTAGAGGCGCGCCCGCCGCACGGGCGCGGCCAGCGCGAACTCCTGGCGGAACAGCGGCGCGGGGTCGTTCTCGTAGAACGCCTCATCGGAGGCTGGATTCGGTTTGCCGTCGTTCACCCAGGCGGCGGTCCAGTCGCCGGGTTCGACGAGCGCCATCTCCCAGCGCGCCGGCGCGCTCCACGCAGAGACGCGCCCCTCCCGGTCCCACACGCGGACCTTCCAGTAGCAGACCGCGCGGCTCGTGAGCGGCCTGCCCGCGTAGACGACGTGCACGGATTGATCGCTGACGACCTTCCCGCTGTCCCAGCGGTCGCCACGGTCCCTGGCGAGGGCCGCCTCGCTCGACGCGACGAGGACCTGGTAGGCCGATTGCGCCTGGTTCCGCTGGCTCGATTGCAGGATCCAGCCGAGGCGCGGGTGCCTCTCGTCGATGCCGAGAGGATTCTGGCGGTACTCCGAGCGGAGATCGGTAACGGTGACCGGGCTGCTGGCGGCGCGCGGCGACGCGTCCGGCCAGAGGAGAGCCGCGCCCAGGGCCAGAGAAGTGACGGCAGACGCTCGCATGCAGCCCCCCTTCGCCCGGAAACTAGCGAATCTTCGCCTCAGACCGACGAGGCTCGCCTCGCTAGTCTACGGTACTTCTAGCGAGGCGGGCCTCGGACCGCCAAGCATGTCCGGCGACGACGCCCGCCTCGCTAGAACCAGAAACGCTGCTGGCTGGCCCCGCGCGAGCGCGGGGCTCTAGACGTCTTGAACGGGCAGAGAGACGTCGACAGAACTTGACTCATTCGCAGCGGCTTTGGCCGTTCAAGACGTCTAGGCGCCCCCGTCCGCTGTCAACGCGGGGGCAGGCGCATCTTCAGCCGGCCTGGCGCCCCAGACCAAAGTCGGGGTGGCGTACCCCCCGCAGGCTTCGTGACGACGCCTGCGCCGTTTCCATACACTCAACGCGTCTTGGACCGTGGTGGCCGGAGCCATGAGGTTGCGATGCGACATGGAGTGACGGCGCTGTTGATGGCTTGAGGGCTGGTCGGGCAGGACGGCGCGTAAGGGTGCCAGACATGCGCCACAGGCAAGGTCAGACCAAAACGGCCCTGATCTGTGAACTGACCACTTTCCAACGCGCCTGGTCACACCTTGGAAGAACGGCCTTGACAGGCCGTATTTATTGGGCCTAGACTGCGCAGCAGCGTGGGCAGGACAACCTCGACGACAGCCGTGATGGTAGGACCACTCGAACCACAACGGGCTTCAGCCGGACTCCAGTAACCGATCGACTGTGACACTGAGGGAGGAGCGAATCGTCATGCGTGCAAGCAGACTCGGCCGCCGGATCATCCCGCTGGCGTTGGTGGCGCTCCTGTGGGCGGGCCTTCAGGCTCCGGCCCTCGCGCAGGCCACCCGCGGCGCAATCCTGGGCACCGTCACCGACCAGTCCGGCGCCGCCGTCCCGGGCGCCACGGTCACCATCACCGAGACGCGTACGAACGTGCTCGTACGACACGGTGACGAACGAGAAGGGTAACTACACCTTCCCCAACGTCCTGGATGGGATCTACAACGTGAAGGCGTCGCTGGAAGGCTTCAAGACCGTTGTCCGCGAGGCGATCCGACTGGCGGTCAACACGAGCATCCGTGTCGACCTGGCGCTGGCGGTCGGTGCGCTGGCCGAGACGGTGACCGTGACTGGCGAGACGCCGCTCCTGCAGACGGACCGGACCGACACCGGCCGCGTGCTCGAGAGCATCCAGGTCGCCGCCATGCCGCTCGCCTTCAACCGGAACTTCCAGGGCATGATGGCGACGGTTCCCGGGTCCACGCGACCGCACCGCGAGCACTCGGAGTTCTTCAACTCGCAGGACAGCCTGCGGTTCGAGGTGAACGGGCAGTCCGGGCTCGCCAACAACGTGCAGCTCGAAGGCCTCGACAACAACCAGCGCACGGGCCTGCTGACCCTCCTGATTCCCCCCGCCGAAGCCGTGGACACGGTCAGTATCAGCACCAGCAACTACGACGCCGAGTACGGCCGGGCGGCAGGTGCGGTTTCGTCGGTGACCCTGAAGTCGGGCACCAACACGCTGCGGGGCAGCGTCTTCTGGTTCGGCAACACCGAGAAGACCAACGCCCTGCCCGCGAACACCTACTTCGATCCGGTGCGGCCCAAGCCGCCGACGACGTACAACCAGTTCGGGGTCACGGTCGGCGGGCCGATCAAGGTGAACCGGCTCTTCTTCTTCGGCAGCTACCAGCGGACGCAGGATCAGCTCGGCGCGGTGCAGCGCTTCGTGGTGCCGGACGAGGCGTTCCGCCGAGGCGACTTCAGCGCGGCGCCGACGAAGGTGTACGACCCGGCCACCGGCAACGCCGCCGGCGTCGGACGGACGCAGTTCCAGAACAACCAAATCCCGTCGTACCGCTTCAGCCCGATTGCACTCAACATCCTGTCGAAGATCCCGCCGCCGAATCTGTCCGGTGTCGCGCTCGGGCAGGCCAACTACCAGGTCAACAGCGTTCGCGACAAGACCACCGACAGCTTCGACACGAAGTTCAACTACGCCATCAACGACTCGAATCAGCTCTCGGCGCGGTTCAGCTACCAGAAGCCGACGATCGTTCAGTTGCCCGCCGAGGGCTACGGCGACTGGGGCGGCCCGCTCGGAAGCGGTTTCATGGCCACCGGCACGAACCAGACGTACAGCGTCGGGGTCAACTGGACCCACACGTTCTCCAACACCTTCGTCCTGGAAACGCGTGGCGGCATGAGCTACTACCACAACGAGGCGCTGACGACGGCGAACGGGCTGAATCTGGCGGAAGAGGTCGGCATCAAGGGTGCGAACCTCGACGAGTGGACCAGCGGACCGTCGACGATCAACATCGGCAACGGGTACTCGAACCCGGTGGTGGGCTACACCGGCAGCCTGCCGTGGGATCGCTGGGAACGGACGTGGCAGGTCGCGGCAACGGCCGCCAAGGTGTGGAACAACCACACGATCAAGTTCGGCGGCGACTGGCGCAACAACAGCGACCTCCTCCTCCAGACCCAGGATCGCAATGGTCCGCGCGGGTATTTCGGGTTCAGCGGCGCACAGACGGGTTCGCCGGCCGACACCGCCGCCAACAGCGGGATTGCCAACTCCTTCGCGTCCTTCCTGCTCGACACGCCCAGTTCCGTGCAGCGCGACCTGAAGGTCCTCGACGATGTCGGCACTCGGCACTGGGCGGTCTTCGGCTTCGTGCACGACAAATGGCAGGCGTCGAGCAAGCTCACGATAGACCTCGGGCTGCGCTGGGAGTACTACGATCCGCTCGTCGGCCTGGCAGGCAGGGGATCGCTGTCGAACTACGACCCGGCCACCAACTCGCTGCTCGTGGCGGGGTACGGGGCGGTTGCGAACGACTTCGGGGTCAAGAAGGACTTCAACAACTGGAACCCGCGGCTCGGCCTGTCGTACCGCATCGCTGACAAGACGGTCGTCCGCGTGGGCTTCGGCGCCAGCACGACGCCGTTCCCTGACAACCGGTACGCGTTCAACTACCCGGTGAAGCAGAACAACAGCTACCAGACGCCGAACAACTACTCCCCGACGCCGGTCAACATGTCCACCGGCTTCCCCGCGCCGACGTTTGTGGAGATCCCCGACAACGGCATCGTTGACGCCAACGCCGTGTTGACCCAGGGGCTGTTCTACGTCCCGACCGACCTTCAGCAGGGCACGGTGTACTCCTGGAACGTCGCGTTCCAGCGAGAACTCGTCTGGGGCCTCACAGGCGAAGTGGCCTACGTGGGCAACCGCAGCGACGACGTGCTCAACCGCTTCCAGATGAACGCGGGCGTGGTGCTCGGCGCCGGCAACGCCGGCCGGCCGTTCTACAAGTACGGCAAGACGGCCGACATCGAGAATCTGGCCTGGAAGGGCAGGTCGCGCTACAACGGCCTCCAGGTGAAACTGGACCGGCGGTTCCGCAACGGGTGGCTGGTCACCAATTCCTACACCTATTCGAAGGCCCGGGACTTTGCAGAGATCAACGGCGGACCTGCTACGCCGGCCGATCCGGAGCGAAGCTGGGGCTACTCCAATACGGACCGGACGCATATCTACGTGTCGTCGTTCGTCTGGGCGCTGCCGTGGTTCAAGAACTCCGACACCGCCGTCCTCCGCTGGGTGCTGGGCAACTGGCAGGTCTCCGGCATCTTCACCTATCAGACGGGCCGGCCGCTCGGCTTCACGGCGAGCGGAACCGCGCTCAACACCCCGGGCAACACGCAGCGACCGGACTTGACGGGCACTCAGAAGGTGCTCGGAAACTACGGCCCCGGGCAGTTGTACTTCGACACGTCCGTCTATGCGAATCCGGCGGCCGCCACCTTCGGCAACATGACCCGCAACGATGGCGTCCTCCGCGAGCCGAGCTTCGCGAACCTCGACTTCAGCGTCGTGAAGCAGTTCGGCCTCGGCGGCAAGAGGATGGGCGAGATTCGCGCCGACGTCTTTAACCTCCCGAACAGGGTGCATTACAGCGCCCCGAACACGGCGCTCGGCAACAACCTGTTCGGACAGGTGACCAGCGCGTACGGCGAGCGCCAGATGCGCTTCAGCGTGCGCTTCCTCTTCTAGTCGTCTCGAACGCCCGGGCCCGGCTTCCGCAGCCCCGCCCGGGCGTTCTTCTATCAGTCGGAGAGGTCATCATGGCTCCACACGACGTTTCACGGCGGGCGTTCATCCAGACGACGGCGGCCGCCACCGTCGGCCTCGGCGTGTCCGGGTACGCGGCGCTGCGCGCGCAGGGCGCCAGCGATCGCATCGTCCTCGCGGTCATCGGCACCAACGGCCGCGGCGCGCAGCACGCGAAGATGTTCAGCCGCATGCCGGGCGTCGAGGTCGGGTTCATCTGCGACCCCGACGAGAAGGCGCTCGCCAAGGGCATGAAGGCGGTGTCGCCCTCGCAGGCGAATCCCGCGAAGGCCGAAAAGGACTTCCGGCGGGTCCTCGAGCGCAAGGACGTCGACGGCGTCGTCATCGCCGCGCCCGACCACTGGCATGCCCCGGCGGCCATCCTGGCCCTGGCGGCCGGCAAGGACGTCTTCGTCGAGAAGCCGTGCAGCCACAACGCGCTCGAGGCCGAACTGCTCGCGGCGGCGGCGAAGCGTTACGGAGGCCGCGTCCTCCAGGTCGGCAGCCAGCGGCGGTCGTGGCCCAACATCGTCGATCTCATGCGCCAGGTTCGCGACGGCAGCCTCATCGGGCGCGTGTATTTCGCCCGCGGCTGGTACGTCAACACGCGCGCGTCGATTGGCGTCGGCAAGGAAGCCCCGGTGCCGGCCGGCCTCGACTACGAGCTGTGGCAGGGGCCCGCGCCGCGCCGTCCGTACAAGGACAACGTCATTCATTACAACTGGCACTGGTTCTGGCACTGGGGCACGAGCGAGGCCTGCAACAACGGCAACCACGAGATCGACGTCATGCGCTGGGGCATGGACGTCGGCTACCCTTCGCGCGTGGAGTCGGCGGGCGGGCGCTATCACTTCAAGGACGACTGGGAGTGCGCGGACACCCAGGTGGCGACATTTGCGTTCGAGGGCAACAAGTCGTTCATCTGGGAAGGTCGCAGCTGCAACGGCTTCAGGACCGAGGGGCTTGCCCGCGGTGTGACCTTCCACGGCGAGAACGGCAGCGTCCTCATCGACGACCATGCGTACACCGTGTACGACCAGAAGATGAAGGTCGTGAAGAAGGTCGAGGACAAGGCCGAGCAGTCGACCATCAACACGACCGGGCCGGGCGACCGCCTCGACGGGTATCACATGATCAATTTCATCGACTGCATGCGGTCGCGGATGACGCCCAATGCGAACATCGAGGAAGGCCAGCGAAGCGTGATACTGTGTCACCTCGCCAACATCGCGTACCGCGCCGGGCGCACCCTCAGATGCGATCCGAAGAGCGGGCACATCCTCGACGACTCGAAGGCCCAGGCCCTCTGGGGCCGCACGTACGAGAAGGGATGGGCGCCGGAGGGGTTCAAGGGATAGCCCTGCCGCATGATGCCCGGACAACCGGGGAGGAGCGCAGCCATGAGAATCGTAAGAGTCGCGGCAACCATCCTGGTGCTTGGGCTGCTGACCGGCCCGCTGGCGGCGCAACAGGGCGGGTGGACGCCGCTGTTCAACGGCAAGGACCTGTCCGGCTGGTACCAATGCAACGGCACGGCGCCGTACGCCGTCGAGAACGGCGACATCGTCGGCAGGACGGTCGTGAGCTCGCCGAACAGCTTCCTCTGTTCCAAGGAGAAGTACGGCGATTTCATCCTCGAGTACGACGTCTGGGTCGACACGAACTTCAACAGCGGCGTCCAGATACGGAGCATCGCCGACCCGTCGGTCAAGAAAGGCCGCGTGCACGGCCTACAGGTCGAGATCGACCCGTCCGAGCGCGCGTGGTCCGGCGGTATCTACGATGAGGCCCGGCGCGGATGGCTGTACACCAACGAGGGCAGAGATCCGGCCAAGAAGGCGTTCAAGATGAAGGCGTGGAACAGGTTCCGCGTCGAGGCCATCGGCAGTTCAGTCCGGACCTGGGTGAACGGCGTACCGGTAGCGAACATCCTCGACGACCTGACGCCGAGCGGCGTGCTCGCGCTGCAGGTCCATTCCATCGGGTCGGACGCGTCAAGGGCCGGGAATGTCATACGCTTCCGCAACCTCCGGATCATGACGGCGAACCTGAAGGCGAACCGCACGCCGGAGAGAGGCGACACGCCGCAGGAGAACTACGTCCCGAACGCGCTCTCCGCCCGCGAAGCGAAGGAGGGCTGGGCGCTGCTGTGGGACGGCAAGACCCCCGCTGGCTGGCGCGGCGCGAAACTGACCGGGTTCCCGGAGAAGGGCTGGGAGATCAAGGACGGGGCGCTGACGGTCGTGGAGGCCGGCGGCGGCGAGGCGGTGGCCTTCGGCGACATCGTGACCGTCGGCCAGTACGCGAACTTCGAACTCATCGTCGAGTACAGCATCACCACTGGTGCGAACAGCGGCATCAAGTACTTCGTCGACACGACGCTCAACAAGGGCGCGGGGTCGTCGATCGGCTGCGAGTTCCAGATCCTCGACGACGCGGTGCACCCGGACGCGAAGCTCGGCGTGAAGGGCAACCGGACCAACGCCGGCCTCTACGACCTGATCGCGCCGCAGAACATCCGCTTCAACGGCGTCGGCGAGTGGAACCGCGCCCGCATCGTCGTCCGGGGCGCGCACGTGGAACACTGGCTGAACGGGTTCAGGACCGTCGAGTACCGAGCGCGGCACGCAGATGTGGCGTGCGCTGGTCAACTACAGCAAGTACGTCACATGGCCGGGATTCGGCGAGGCCCCGAAGGGCCACATCCTCCTGCAGGATCACGGGAACCGGGTGTCGTTCCGCACGATCAAGATCAGGGAACTCAAATAGGGACGGTGCCGCGAGCACGGGTTGTTCAGCGGCCATCACGGGAGATCGCCATGTCGAGGGCACCGAGATCCGGGCGCGGGCCGTCCCGCCGCCGATTCATCCAGGCGTCCGTGGCCGGGTCCGCCGGTCTGATCTTCCTGCCGCGCACGTACCTGTTCGGCGCGCAGACGCCGCCCAGCCGGCGCATCACGGTCGCGCAGATCGGCTGCGGCCGCATGGGCATCGAGGACCTTCGGGGCACGATGGCCCACGACGACCTCTGCCGCATCGTCGCGGTGTGCGATCTCGACGCGAAGCGGCTCGAACTGGCGCGAGCCGAGGTCGAGCAGTTCTACAAGAAGAAGGGCGAGTCTGCGGTTGACGTGAAGGTGTACCGGGACTACCGGGAGGTGCTGGCCCGCAAGGACATCGACGCCGTCATCGTCACGCCGCCGGATCACTGGCACGCGATCGTCGCCGTGCAGGCCGTCCTGGCAGGCAAGGACCTGCACGTCCAGAAGCCTCTCACCTACGACATCGCCGAAGCGATCGCGCTGCGCACCGCCGTGCGCGCGAAGCAGCGCATCCTGCAGACCGGCAGCCAGCAGCGGTCGGCGAAACCGTGGAACACGTTCCGAATCGCCACCGAGGCCGTTCGCAACGGGCGGATCGGGCAGATCAAGGTGATCCGCGTCGGCATCGGCCAGGACAAGCCCAAGGGGGCGCCGCCGAAGGAACAGCCGGTACCCGCGACGTTCGACTACCAGACCTGGCTCGGGCCGGCGCCGCAGCAGCCCTACATGGAAGACCGCGTGCACCCGCAGGCTGGCTACGGACGGCCGGGCTGGATCACGACCGAGGAGTTCGGCCTCGGCATGATCACCAACTGGGGCGCGCACCACATCGACATCGCCCATTGGGGCATGGGGATGGAACTGGGGGGGCCCACGTCCATCGACGCGAAGGCCGAGTTCATGACGAACGATGTGTGGACGGTGCACCAGACCTACCACGTCGAGATGCTGTACCCGAACGGCGTCCAACTCATCATGGACAACACGTACCCGAACGGCGTCCGCTTCGAGGGCACCGAGGGGTGGGTGTTCTGCGCGCGCGGAACGGCGCAGGTGACGGCCAGCGATCCGGGAGCGGCTGCCGCGAAGGACGGCCGGAAGTCGCTCGATGCCAGCAACCCCGCCATCCTGACCTCGCCCTACGGTCCGGAGGCGAAGCGTTGGGCCGCCAGCGAGAACCACTACCGAAACTGGCTGGAAGCGATCGCGGCCCGCAAGGACCCGATCGCGCCCGTGGATCAGGCGGCGAAGAGCCTCGAGGCCTGCGCGGCCGCGTGGATCGGCATGAAGCTCGGGCGCGCGCTCACGTGGGACCCGGCGAAGGAGCAGTTCGCCGGTGACGCGGAGGCGAACGCGATGCGCTCCCGTAAGCCGCGCTCGGCGGACTACGACCTCGCGCGGATCATGAAGGCGGCCGGCCTGGCGTAGTCGCGGCCGATCAGGTGGACTGCGGTCCCCTCGTTCGCCCCCTGGGCCCGTTGTCACTGGGGTCACGCGAGCCCGACCATAGTCGCGCACGCGGGGGCGACCTCGATCCGATGTGCGAAGGCGGCCCCTTCGCTACCCTATCCCCGACTGGAATTGATCTCCCCTTCGCGACGATCGCGCCCTGAGGCGCGGCCCTTGACGCAGGGCGGGAAGGACAGGTGAAGGACATGACGAGGCCGGGCCTTCTGCTTTCTGTGCTGGTGACCTGCTGGGCTCTGCTCGTCCCAACCTTCCCCACCTTCAGCCTGCCCAACCAGATGCTGCGCATGGTGGACATTAACGAGGGTGGCCGCTACTACAGCGGCTACGACGGCACGGTGCACGAGAGCGCGCGCCCGTTCAACGTGGACGACTGGATCTGGGACACCTACCTGGCCCAGCATCCGCTGCGCGCCATCCTCGATCCCGGGATGCAGAGCGACATCCTGAACTCGTACACCCTCATGTACGAGCAGAGCGGCTGGATGCCGACCTTCCCGCAGGCGCACGGCAACCACATGTGCATGAACGGCTACCACTCGGCGGCCATCTTCTGCGACTTGCGCTGCAGCACGACGGCCGGCTCAGGCGGGGAGGAACATCACGCCCGGGTAGGAACGAACCAGCGGGTCGTGCGTGACGAGGGTGAGTCCCTCGATGCCCGCCTGAGCCACGAGGAGCCGGTCAAACGGATCGCGGTGCAGCGGCGGCAGCTGCAGCGTCGCTTCGGCGTGCTCGAATCCGACGGGGAGGGCCTGAATTCCCAGCCGCGTTGCCGCGGCCGAGGCCGCCTCGGGGATCTCCAAGCGTCCGAGCGCCTGCTTGATCGCCATTTCCCAGACCGACGCCGCGCTCAGGAAGACCTCGTTGGCGCCACTTCGAATCGCCGCGCGCTCCCTCTCGGTCAGTTGCGGGTCGTCGGCGCACCACCAGAGGAAGACGTGCGTGTCGAGCAGCAGCCTCACGACCGCCCCTCGAACGCCCGAAGCAGTTCGTCCGGCAGAGGGGCGTCGAAGTCGGTGCCAATCCGGACGCGGCCCTTCCAGGCGCCCGGCTTGCGCGGCCGCTGCGCGGGCGCAATCGGCAGCAGCCGCGCCTTCGGCTGGCCGGCCTTGGCGATGATGATCTCCTCGCCCCGCGCGGCGTGTTCGACCAGCTCGGACAGGTGCGTCTTGGCCTCGTAGAGGTTCACGGTTCGCGGCATATTGACCAACCTTGACCAATCTTAACACCGGCTCGGTCCCGTCGGCAACCCGGGGTCGGCAGGGCGGTGGTCCCGCACTGAGCTGCGCAGCTGGATACCGGCGGGGTGCCGGCGGTCCCGAATTGCAGCTTCCCCGATGGTGCGCGGCCACGAACTGGTACGGCGAACTGGCAGGCTGCTTGACGGCGGCGGCCAGCCGTGGAGAATCACCTCGTGCGCATACCTCACGCGGTCCTGTCCCTGATGCCACGAGTCCGCCACCTGCTGCTCGCGCTGCTGATGGCAGCCCTGGCCGGCCCGGCCCTGGCCGCGGCCCCCCCGCACATCATCGTCATCCTCGTGGATGACATGGGCTACGGCGATCTGCGCGCCTACAATCCGCAGTCGAAGATCCCGACGCCGCACCTGGACCGTCTCGCCGCCGAGGGCGTGCGTTTCACGGACGCCCATGCGGCGGGCCCACTGTGCCATCCGTCGCGCTACGGGCTGATGACCGGGCGCTACCCGTTCCGGACCGACATAAGCCGATGGCCGACCCGGCCGCTCATCGACGAGGGGCAGGTCACCCTTCCCTCGATGCTCCGCAGCGCCGGCTACGCCACCGCCATGGTCGGGAAGTGGCATCTCGGATTCGCGGAGGAAGGCTACGACAAGCCGCTGCGCGGCGGTCCGGTCGATCGCGGCTTCGACAGCTTCTTCGGCCTCCGCGCCTCGACGGACATCCCGCCCTACTTCTACATCCGCGGCGACCGCGCGGTCACCCCGCCGACCGGGCACATCGACGCCGGCTCGTCGCCGATTCAGGGTGCGTTCTGGCGCGCGGGCGGGATCGCGCCCGATCTCAAGTTGAGCGACGTCCTGCCGAGGTTCACCGACGAGGCGATCGCGGTCATCGAGAAACGACGCGGCGCCCGCGAGCCGCTGATGCTGTACCTCGCGTATACCGCGCCGCACACGCCCTGGTTGCCGTCGCCCGCGTTCATGGGCAAGAGCGGCGCCGGCCTGTACGGCGATTTCCTGATGATGGTCGATCACGAGATCGGCCGGGTACTCGCCGCGCTGGAATCCGCGCGCATGCTCGACAACACCCTGCTGGTGTTTGCGTCCGACAACGGCCCCGTCTGGTTTCCGGCCGACACGGCGCGCTTCGGTCACGACTCCGCCGGAGGCCTTCGCGGGATGAAGGCCGACGCCTGGGAGGCCGGGCACCGCATGCCGTTCATCGTCCGCTGGCCCGGCGTGGTCCGCGCCGGGTCGGCCTGCGACCAGACGATCAGCTTCACCGACGTGTTGGCGACCCTGGCCAATGTCGTCGGCAAGGACCTCCCCGCAGGGGCCGGCCCCGACAGCTTCAGCTTCCTTCCGGCGTTGAAGGGCGGGACGTTCCAGCGGGCCCCGATCGTGATGCAGTCCGGCAGCAGCGGGCTCATGACCATTCGCTCAGGCCGCTGGAAACTGATCGAAGGCCTCGGGTCCGGCGGCTTCTCCCAACCGTCGAAGATCACGGCCGGCCCCGGCGATCCGGCTGGCCAACTCTACGACCTCGTCGCCGACCCTGCCGAAACGACGAACCGGTTTGCCGCGGAACCGGACGTCGTCGCGCGCCTCCGCGCCGAGATGCGCAAGATCGTCGAGGCGGGGCGGAGCCGCTGAATCACGCAGCAGGCAGGGCCTGCCGGCCTCCTGACGGTTTCAGTCGGTCCTCCAGTCACCCCTCCCGCCGCACCCGTTGATACTGTGCGTCAACTCTGCGTGTCTCGGGCTCTTGTATCAGAGCGTGGCAGTTCCTGGCGGCAGGCATTCCAGCAGGACGACCCGGCCCTGGCTGGTGATTTCCAGCGCGTCCAAGCCGTGCGGAACGACGATGCGATCGAACTGGGCCAGTGATGCGTGCTCGTGTGCCGTGGCAATTTCACACGAACCTTCCACCACCAGCAACACCGTGAAGCCGAGTGCGCGCCATGGGCTCCGCCCGGCCAGCGTGGTGCGCAGGACGTTGAACCGGTCGGTCACCCGTCCATCCACCAGAGACTCGCGGAGCAGCGTGGCATTCCTTTCAACCGTACGGGGCTGACAGTGCCACGTGGACTGCACGGCGGATGCCGACAGCGGTTCAAGAGAGAACATCTCCAGCGCGAAGTCCACGTCCCGGTTCATGAACCGCGCCGATTCAGGGATGACGCGACCCGCGACGTTGAATTCCACGCGCGCCACGAAATCGGTCGGCTCCATGACTTCCACCATGAGCACGCCGCCGCCGATGGCGTGGGGCAATCCACCGGGCACGACGTAGACGTCGCCGGGCTTCACCGGAATCCTCTCGAAGCAACGCTCCATCGCCGCGATGTCCTGCTCCACGATCATGCGCCGCAACTCCTCGCGCGCGGGCGGATGCTGGAAGCCGAGGTAGATGTAAGGGTCGGTCACTTCGGGCCGCGTGCTCAGAATGTAGTAGGCCTCCGTCTTGCCACTCTCGGCGTTGAGATGCCGGCGCGAGAACTCAACCGTCGGATGCACCTGAAACGGCAGGCGCACCGCCGAGTCCAGGTACTTCACCAGCACCATCGGGTTCGTCCCGAAACGCTCGACGTGCCGTGAGCCGAGGAAATACTCCGGGTCGCCTTCGACGAGATCGGCCAGCACCGCTTCTCCGCCGGAAGACCTCACGCGCGCCAGTCCCTCCTGCCGGGCGTCGCGGTCGGGGTTGATGGCGCGCACGGTCGAACCCAGCCAGTCTTCGGGAAACGGGCCGTCAGCGGGTGCGGCGCGGCCTTCCATGCGGTCCAGCATCAATCCGCCGGAGTACGTGCGCCACACGCGGTTCGGCAGCAGACGGAGGATTCTTCCGCGATGCCCGTTCATGAGGCTTCCTCCAGCTTCATCGGCTCCAGTTTCGGCAGCAGCAGATGCAGAATCCCCAGCGCCACGACATACACACACGAGGCGATGGCGAACGGGATCACATAGCTGTGCGTGGTGTCGAGCACGAAGCCGACGAGTTTGGCGATGAACATCCCCCCGACCGCCGCCGCCATCCCGCCGATGCCCGCCACGGAACTCACCGCGTGCTTCGGCACGGTGTCGGTCGCGACGGTGAACAGGTTGGCGGAGAAGCCAAGATGCGAGGCCGCTGCAAGGCCGATCAGAAAGACCGACGGCCACAGGCCAATAGGCTGTGACACCAGGAAGACCGGCGTGACGCACAACGCGCAGCCGAGCATCACAGTCTTGCGCGCGGCATTGATGCTCCAGCCCCGGCCAATCAGCCGCATCGAGAGCCAGCCGCCGCTCACGCTGCCGATGTCAGCCATGATGTACACGACCATCACGGGAACCGCCATCGCGGCTGCGGACTCCGCCGCACTGGCTGTCGTGAGGTTGTATTGCTTCGCCAGGAACCCCGGCACCCAGAACAGATAGAACCACCAGATCGGATCGCTCAGTCCTTTGGCGAGCAGGAACGCCCACGTCTGACGATGACGAAACAGCTGGAGCCAGGAGACTCGCCCTTGCGGCGGATTCGGGTCGCTGCGGATGTAGGCGAGCTCCGATTTCCTCAGCCACGGATGACGGTCGGGACTGCGATAGCCCAGCAGCCAGACGCAAAGCCAGATCACGTCCAGCGTGGCCGTGAACAGGAAGACAAACGGCCACGCCACCAGCTTCAGGACCAGCGGCACGACCAGCGGCGTGATCGTCGCACCGACGGACGAACCGGCGTTCACCACGCCCATGCCCACGGCGCGCTCCTTGCGCGGAAACCACTCGCTCACGGCCTTTGCGCAGCCCGGCCAGCAGCCGGATTCGCCGATGCCCAGCGCAAACCGCGCGAGACAGAAGCCCATGACCGAACTGACGAAGCTGTGGCTCGCGGCGGCAATGCCGCACATGCCGACCACCAGCGCCATGCCCCAGCGAACACCGATGCGGTCCACCACCCGGCTCACCGTGATGAGGCCGATGGCGTAGGCGAGCTGAAAACAGAAGACGACATTGGCGTAATCGGTTTCCGTCCAGTGCAGATCCTGGACAATCGTCGGCTTGAGCACGCCCAGGAGGAACCGATCCATGTAGTTGATGGTCGTCGCGCAAAACAGCACGCCGAGAATCACCCAGCGGAAACGGCCCACCGCCGATGCGGGAGCGGCCGGTAACTCAGCGTGATCGGCGGGTCTGCTGATGGTGGTCATCGCTTGATCGTGTCAAAAGACGGCGGCGCCTGGCTGGCGTCC
Source organism: uncultured Acidobacteriota bacterium (assembly GCA_963698725.1). Taxonomy (GTDB): domain Bacteria; phylum Acidobacteriota; class Vicinamibacteria; order Vicinamibacterales; family Fen-181; genus FEN-299. The sequence goes on along the minus strand of CAVORY010000012.1, from coordinate 583,239 downwards.
TGTCCCCATGACGAGGGGGTGTGTCCGAGGCTGAAGGTGATGGTGCCGCCCGCCGACAACGCGGACCACGTCACCCACGGGCTGTTCCAAGGCCGGCCGTTCAGTGCGAGCTTCTGCACGTAGCAGTTCTCCGGCGCCGCACGTTCGCCCACAATCTGGATCGTTTTGCCGTTCTCCAGATGAATGGTCGCTTTCGGGAACGCCGGGCTGCCCACGGCGAATCCTGCCACGCCGGGAATGGCCGGGTAGAGCCCCAACGCTGAGAACACATACCACGAGGACAGCGAACCGGCGTCGTCGTTGCCGGGGAGCCCGCTGGGCCTGGCAGAGAAGAGTTCGTCCTGGATGCGGCGGACGACTTTCTCCGTGCGTGCTGGAGCGCCGGCGAAGTTGTACACCCACGGAATGCCTTCGGAAGGCTCATTGCCCATGTAGGCCATCTCCGAGCGCATTCCGGAGTTGAGGGTGGTGAAGAAACGATCGAGCCGGGCTACGACCCTTTCCTTGCCGCCCATCTTCTCAATCAATGCGCCGAGATTGAAAGTGACCATCCAGACGGTTTGCTCCGCGGAGGCTTCGACAAACGGCTGCTTCATGTCGGACACCGACCCGGGTTGAAATTCATGCGCCCAGGATCCATCGACATTGCGTGGTTGGATCAGGCCGGTGGCCTCGTGATACAGGTTCTTCCAGTTCTGAGCGCGGTTCTGGTAGAGGGCGTGTTTCGCCTGATCTCCCAACGCGCGGGCGAATTGGGCGATGGCGAAATCAGAATTGGCGTATTCCAACGTCACGCTGGGCGCATTGGGAACGTAGCCGAGCGTCAGGTACTCCTGCAGTCCCTGCCGCACCTCGAAGCCGTCCGACGTCGTGCCGGGCTGCGACGCGCCTTTGTCCATCGCGATCAGCGCGCCTTTCGTGTCGAACCTGTCAGCTCCGAACGCATGGGACGACGCGATGATGATGGGGCCGCCGTCCCCGACCATGCCGCCGGAGTTGCGGTTGACCTGCTGCCAACGCGGCAGTCCGCCGCCATTGGTCCGCACGCTGGCATCCTGCTGGGCGTAATTGACCAGCGATTGCATGACGTCGCTGCTCTCGCCTGGCGTCAGAATGGCCGTGAGCGGCGCGAGTGAACGATACTGATCCCACGCCGGAATGTTCTGGTATTGATGGCGGCCGGGCGCAACGGAGTGGATCTTCTCATCCATGCCCGGGTATTGGCCGTTCGCGTCATCCAATAGATTCGGGTGGATGAAACTGTGGTACAGCGCGGTGTAGAACACCTGCTTCGCCGCGACCGTGCCGCCTTCCACCTGGATGCGATTCAATCGCGTGTTCCACGCCGCTTCCGCTTGTTGTCTCACTCCAGCGAAGTCCCAGTTCGGATTCTCGGCGGCGAGATTGGCCCGTGCGTTTTCCACGCTCACATAGGAAATCCCGACGCGCACGTGCACCACCGGATTCCTCGACGCATCGAATCGCAGCACCGCTCCGGAGCTTGTGCCGCTGGCGGTGGTCTCGCTTCCGAGGGTCGTTCCTTGCCACGTGCTGGCCTTCTGAAATGCACGATCGAACACCGCCGCAAAATACAGCTTGAAGGAACGCTTCTTTCCGCTGATGACGTTGCTGTGAAACCCCGACACCTCGTTGCCGTTGATGGCCACGGCACCATCGGCCCGCAGCAGCAGCGTCGCCGCTGAATCCTGCGGAAAACTGAAGCGCGCCAGACCCGTGCGCGGCGTTGCGGTCAGTTCGGTTTCGATGCCATCGTCCAGGCGAACGCGGTAGTAGCCCACGGACGCGCGTTCGTTCGAGTGCGAGAAGGTGGCCGCGAATTGCGCCCAGTCACTTCCCGGCGAGCCGGTGACTGGCTTCAGCGTCGGCATGAAGGGAACGTCCTTCAGGCAGGGTACGCCGCGTCCGCTGAAATGCGTCAAGCTGAATCCCGTAATCGCCTGGTCGGGATACCAGTAGCCTCCGGCGATCCTGTCGGCGTGAGTCGTGTCGGGGCTCCAGGCCAGCATCCCGCGCGGGTAGACTGCGCCCGGAAAGACATTCCCGGTGTCCCATGCAAACCCGAACTCGGTGTGAGGATTTGGCTCGGTTCCGATGAATGGGTTCACATATTGCGCCAGCGGAAGCTCTGGAGCCGGGCTTGCGCCAAAGGATGGAAACAATCCGCCGGCAAGAACTCCGATGGCGATCGTCACCCGGCCGGCGCGGATGCTTCTGGTGATGATGGGTTTCATGGCTTGTGGTCTCTGTGATGGAGTGAAGTCACTTCGAGCCTGAACGGGGCCCGGGCGCGTACCGCGACCACGGCGACACGAGGTCCGGGCTCGAGCCCCACGCCTTGTTCGGCCGGTCGGCCAGTTCCAGCGTCACCGTGCCGCCATTCACCAGCGTGTCGTGGCTGAACCACGGCTCGTTCAACGGCTTGCCGTTGATGGTCGCCGACTGGATGTACTTGTTGGCCCCGCTGGCTTTCGGGGCGCTCAGCACCCACTGCTTGCCATTCTCGAGGTGGATGACGACCTTGCTGAATACCGGGCTGCCGATGACGTACGCCGGGACCCCCGGCGTCACCGGGTAGAAGCCCATCATCGAAAACACGACGAACGCCGACATCCCGCCGCCGTCCTCGTCGCCGGGGATGCCCATGAGATCGCGCCGGAACCAGGCGTCGAGCAGCATGCGGATCCGCTTCTGGGTCTTCCACGGCTCGCCGGCCAGCGCGTAGAGGTACGGGATGTGGAAGCTCGGTTCGTTCCCCATCATGTACATGCCGACGTTGCCGGTCGAATCCGGAAGGACGTTGTAGAACTCCCAGCGCGGGCGTTCGTACCCTTCGGCGAACAGCCGGTCCAGCTTGTCCACGAATGCGCGGCGGCCGCCGAAGAGATCGATCAGTCCGGGGACGTCGTGGTAGACCTCCCAGAGATACGTCCAGGCGTTGTTCTCGTCGTAGTAGTCGCGAGCGCCCTGCCCTCCCGCGTACTTGTAGTCGAAGGGCAGGATCCACTGCCCCTCACGGTCCTTCGGGTGGAAGAAGCCGGTGTCCGCCTTCCAGAGGTTGCGGTAGTCGAGCGACCGGGAGAGGAAGAACTGCGCGTCCTGCTCGTGGCCGAGTTCGCGGGCGATTTGGGCCAGGCACCAGGCGTCGTAGGCCGCCGCGAGCGTGACCGCGACCGCCTGCCGCTTCTCGCCTCGCGTGACCTCCTTCACCGTCTCCGGCTCGCCGGGACGCAGCGCGGGGAAGTACCCCTTCTCCCAGTAGAAGCGGTCCAGCTCGGTCGCCGGCCCGCGATACCACGGGATGAGGCTCTCCTCGCGCATGGTCTTCTTCATGCACGCGTAGGCGCGCTCGAGATCGAATCCCCGGATCCCCTTGCGCCACCCGTCCGCCAGCAGCGCCACCGCGTGCTGCCCGTTCATGCAGTGCGCGTCGCCGAAGACCGTGGGGAAGGTCGGCATCCAGCCCGACTGCTCGCAGGCGCGGACGTACGACGCGATCTTCTCCTGCTGCCCCCCCGGGTTGAGGATGATCTGCAGCGGGTGCAGGGCGTGGAAGGTGTCCCAGATCCAGTCGTCGGTCCAGAACGTCACGCCGCCGTCGTCGTGCACCTGACGATCCCAGGCGCTGAAGTAGCGGCCGTCCTCCGAGATGGGGACCATCCGCTCGTGCGACCGGTAGAGCGCCGTGTAGAAGACCGCCTTCTGGTCCTCGGTTCCGCCTTCGACGGTTATCTTGCCGAGGGCGGCGTTCCACTCCGCGCGGGCCTCGGCGGCCAGCTTCTCCAGGTCGAAGTCGCGGATCTCGGCCTGGAGACTCCGCCGCGCCTGATCCGGACTGACGTACGAGATCGCGTAGCGCAGCCGAACGCGACGCACCGTGGCGGGGAAGGCGGCCACCACGGGCTCGGCGGACTCCCGGGTGGCCTGCCGCGAGAAGTCGAGAACTCCTGAGGCAAACGCCCCCGCTCGCACCGGCGGCGCGTCGAACTCGCCGTGGAGATACACCGTGATGCCGTGATAGTCGTCGGTGCCGGTGATCGTCGCGCCGTCGATGCGCAGCGACCCTTTCCGCTGCGGACGCAGCAGCACGAAATTCTCGTGGTCTCCGGCCGGCGGACGCTCGAACTCGACCGCGCAGATCGCCGCGCGGCGGCCGGGCGCGAACGCAACCGTGGCGTCGTGATCGTCGAGGAACACCGAGTAGCGGTAGGGCAGCGCGGACGAGTGATCGTAGCGCGAGCTCCAGTCGGGGCGGAGCGCCGCCGCGTCTCCGCTGGCGGGCATCAGCCGAAACACGGCGCCCTGACGGTGCGAGGGGACGCTGAGGCTGAACCCGTTGATCCGGTCGGTCGTGAAGCTCTCGTTGGGCGGGACGATGCGGAGCATGCCGTTCGGCCGCTGAATGCTCGGGAACGTCGGCACGAGCATGTGGGAGATGGTGCCGATGCGCGTGTCGACATAGTCGACCGGGTCCTTGGTCTGAGCAGACGCGGCGCCTGCCGTCGCGAGCAGAACGAGTGCGATGGTGCTTGACGAGCGCGTTCACGCGGACCTCCGTTCTTGAGTCGCCGCTGCGGCGCCATCGCGTGACGCGGCGGGAGAGAGGGAAGGCATCGAGTCGATCTATTGATATCGCGACGGCGGTTCCCGCGCAACGCCGGCAGGTCGGTGGCCCGAGCACGACCAAGGTCGGGTCCGGATGGCCGACGTCCTGCTGATGCGCGAAGACGACGGTCGTACGAGCCGTACGCGTGGCAATTGGGGAGGGTCTACGCGAATGAAAACCACTCTCATGTTCTATCGTCGATGTATCCTCCGATGATCGACGACGCGCAAGCGGAGGGGCACCGCGCAAAGCTGATGTTCGGGTACGCCCTCCGGGCAGAGGCCATTCACGCGGACAAGGATGGTCCCGTGTGAGGGGAGGGCGAGATGAGAAAGTTCAACTGCACGGTCTGCGGCTTTGCCTACGAGCCTGAGAAGGGATTGCCCGAGGACGGCATTCCGCCCGGAACACCATTCGAGGCGCTGCCTCCGGATTTCCGCTGCCCGGTGTGTGGTGCGGACAAGAGCCGTTTCTCGCCTCTTGCGCTGTCAGGCGGCGACGATTCGGAGGAGCCCGTTCATCTGCAAGCCACGGTCCAGGAGGTGATTCCCCGAACGCCTAGCATCAAGAGCTTTCGGTTCGCGACACCCAATCCCGCCAGGTTCAGACCCGGTCAGTACTTGTCCATCAGCCTCGAGAACGAAGTCGACCTGACGCGATACCTGTCCATTTCGAGCTCCCCGACCGAGGAGGGCTACCTCGAGGTGACCAAGAGGATAACCCAGAGCCGATTCTCGCAGATCTTGAACGGGGCCGAGCCCGGCTACCACGTTTCGATCACCTACCCCATGGGGACGTTCACCTTCGAGGGGGAGTTTGCGAAGATCGCCATGCTGTCCGGCGGAATCGGCATCACTCCACTTCGCAGCATCTGCAGGCACATCATCGACAAGCAGTTGGACACCAGCGTGTGCCTTCTCTATTCGAATCGGAATCTGGCGGAGGTCGCGTTCAAGTCCGAGTTTGACGCCATGCAGAAGATGAGTTCGCGCTTCAGGGTGGTGCATAGCCTCAACGACGCAGGCGACGAGTGGATGGGAAGAAGAGGAAATATCGATTCCGCGATGATCAAGGAAGAAGTGCCTGACTACCGTGAGCGCCAGTTCTATCTGTGTGGGCCTCCTCCGATGGTTCACGCTCTGACGGAGGTGCTCCGGAGCGAACTTCAGCTCCCCGAGGCGCAGGTCAAGACGGAGGACTTCATCGGATACTAGACCGATGGGACCAGGCCAGGGGGGCCGGGTGTATGCTGGCTCCATGCCGGGAGCGGAGTTCCCGCTGATTTGGGTGTCCGGGAGGACTCTTTCATGCCAGAACCGACAATCGCCGCGAAGCATCCGGCCCGCGTGAGCCTCGAGGCCGGCAAGACGTATTACTGGTGCCGCTGCGGGCAGTCGAAAGGACAGCCGTTCTGCGACGGGTCCCACCGAGGTACGGAATTCCAACCTCTGGCCTGGCAGGCCGAAGAGTCCAAGGAAGCCTGGCTGTGCCAATGTAAGCACACGAAGAACCCGCCCTTCTGCGACGGGACACACAAAGGGTTGACCTAAGAACCACTTCTTCACGGTCGCCGCGCGGACACCACTCTGGTTCAGCGCGAGCATTCGTCAATTGCAGTGCGCACCCCTACCGCCTTACCCTCGTTGGGTTTGGAAGGACGAAGGACCGCGCAATGAGGGCGGAACGGCCGCACGTTTGATCGCGCGACGGCGGTTCCCGCGCAGCGCCGGCGGGTCGGTGGCCCGAGCACGACCAAGGTCGGGTTCGGATAGCCGACGTCCTGCTGATGCGCGAAGGCACGGCTGGCGCTAGTCTGTGCGGGACTCGGCGATTCACCATTCGGGCACGGCTCGGAGGTGGTCGTGGGGGTGCCAGTCCCATGACGCAGCGATTGGGGAACCCAGACGGCGCGCGCACGCGCGTGATGATCACCGACGACCATCCGGTGGTGCGGGAGGGGTTCGCGTCGATGATCGAGACCGAGCCCGACATGACGGTGGTCGGCCAGGCCCGCTCCGGCAAAGAGGCGCTCGAGCTGTTCCGGCGCGTACGCCCGGACGTGACGCTGATGGACCTGCGCATGCCGGAGATGGGTGGAGTCGAGGCGATCCGGGCGATCCGCCGGGAGTTCCCGGACAGCCGCGTCATCGTCCTCACGACTTACGACGGGGACGAGGACATCTATCGCGCGCTCGAAGCCGGCGCCCAGGCGTACCTGCTCAAGGACATGCTCTGCGACGAGATCCTGGGGGCCATTCGCGCCGTTCACGCCGGCCAGCGGCGGATCCCGGCGGCGGTGGGAACCCGCCTGGCGGAGCGCATGACCGGGCAGGACCTCTCCGAACGGGAGCAGCGCGTGCTGGAGCTCGTGGCAACGGGGAAGAGCAACAAGGAGATCGCGGCCGCGTTGGAGATCACCGAGGCGACCGTGAAGGGGCACATGACCAACGTCCTCGGCAAGCTCGGCGTGACGGACCGCACCCAGGCGGTCGTCACGGCCCTCCGGCGGGGGCTCGTGCATCTGTAGCCGACCTCGCACGCCCCGCGCTCAACCGAGGGCGCCATGCCGAACGAATGGGGCGAATGGGCGCGGTCGCGAGTGAGCGCGGTCAGGTGACAACCGGCGGCGACGGCGCTATGCTGTCGGCACTTCGGCAGATGATCGTACCCTTCCCGCTTCGACTCGCCGTCACGCTCCTGCCGATCCTGCTCCTCGGGACCGGCGCCGCAGCCGCTGCGGGCCCGCCGCCTGGCGAGCAGCCGACGCGCAGCGAGTATCTGACCGATGTCTGGCAGGTCGAGGACGGGCTGCCCCGGAACCAGGTTCAGGCGATCGTCCGTACCCGAGACGGCTACCTGTGGCTGGGCACCACCGATGGCCTGGTGCGGTTCGACGGCATCCGTTTCACGTCCTTCAATCAGGGGCAGTTCAAGAACAACAACGTTCACGCACTGCTGCAGGACCGCCAGGGGAGGCTTTGGATTGGCACGTACGGCGCGGGCCTGTACGTGTACGACCGGGGGCGCTTCACCGCCATCGGCCCCGCCGACGGCCTCGGCGCCCTGCGCATCCGCTCGCTCTTCGAAGACCGGCAGGGGCGCCTCTGGGTCGGGACGAACGAAGACGGCGTCAGTGTCCGGGAGGGGGCGCGATTCCGGACCCTCCGTACCGGCGATGGCCTCTCCAACGACACCGTGCGCGTCATCTACCAGACGCCGGACGAGCGGATCTGGATCGGCACGAATGCTCGCGGCCTGACGTGCTGGGAGAACGGCCGCCTGCGGGCGTACGGCGTGAAGCCCGGGCCCCTGTCCGACTACGGTCCATCCGATGCCTCTGTCGACGACAACGTCCTGGATCTCTGGCAGGACCCGGCCGGGACCCTGTGGATCGCGACCGACGCCGACGGCTTGTGGCACCTGACCGGCGGGCGCATCACGGCGTTTCGCCCGCCCCGCGAGACGGGCCCCCATGGGGTACGACGGCTGCTTCCCGACTCGACAGGCGGGCTCTGGGTCGGCACCGACGGCGGCGGCCTCTGGAGGCTTGACGGAGAGCGCTTCGAGGCGTTTACGACTCGGGACGGGCTGCCGAGCGACCTGGTCCATGCCCTGCTCGAGGATCAAGGGAGCGGCATGTGGGTCGGGACGCGCGACGGACTCGCGCGCCTGCGGCGCCGGGCGTTCACGGCCGTTGGCGTGCGGGAGGGACTCACCAACGGCTTCGTCACCGCGGTGGTCGGCTCGCGCGGCGGCGGAATGTGGGTGGGGACGCGGGCCGGCCTGTACCACGTCGACTGGGATCGCATGGCGGCTCGCACCGTCTTCCCGCGGCTGCCGATGACCATGGTCCTCTCCCTGCTGGAGGACCGGAAGGGAACGCTCTGGGTCGGAACGCGTGAGGGGCTGTGGCAGGTGAAAGGCGACGACGTCGTGCGCGTGGAAGCCACAGCCGGCCTGCGAAGCAGCTACATCTCCGCGATCGAGGAGGACGACAACGGTGATGTCTGGATCGGGACGCGCCTGGGGCTCGCCCGCCTCCGCAACGGCACCGTGACCTATGCTCCGGGTGCCGAGGACCTCCCGAACATCACGGCTGTCCTCGCCACCGCCGACGGCAGCGTCTGGGCGGGCACCGACGGAGCCGGCCTGGCCCGCGTGCAGGGCGGTCGCTGCACGAAGTACGAGGTGGGCGGCGGGCTGCTGCACGCCGTGGTGACCGCGCTCTATGACGATGGGGACAGTCTGTGGATCGCAACGCTCGGGGGGCTGAATCGGATGCACGATGGCCGGCTGCGGGGCTATACGCGCACTGACGGCCTGCCCAGTGACAGCATCCTGTCCGTCGTGGACGACGGCCGCGGCTCGCTGTGGATGGGCACCTTCAAAGGCGTCGTTCGGGTGGACAGGCGGTCGCTCGACGACCTCGACGCGGGCGGGACCGCGAAGGTGCGGACCACCGTCTACGACAAGTCCGACGGGATGCCGACCAGCGAGCTCAACCGCGGGGGGCTGACCCGGGGCTGGCGGGACGACCGGGGCCGATTGTGGTTTCCCACGGTCAGTGGCCTGGCCGTCGTGGATCCGGCACGCGTCCCATCGGAGATGACGCCACCCCAGGTCGTCATCGAGGAGGTCCGCGCTGATGACGCCGTGATCACTGGCGGCGCGCCCGCGGTCCTGCCGTCGGGGCTCCGGCGCTTCGAGTTCCACTACACCGCGTTCGCGTTCGCCGCTCCGGAGAAGATCCGATTCCGGTACAAGCTCGAAGGCTACGACCCGGACTGGATCGACGCGGGCGCACGACGCGTGGCGTACTACACCTCCGTCCCCCCGCGCCAGTACCGCTTTCGCGTGATGGCGAGCAACAGGGACGGCGTCTGGAACGAGGAAGGCGCGAGCTTCGACTTCGCCCTCGCCGCGCCCTTCTACCGCCGGTCCTTGTTCTGGGCGGCCGTCGCGGCGGCGGCGGCGGCCCTGGCGTTCGCCCTCCACCGGCTGCACCTCCGGCAGGTGAAGGCCCAGTTCGCCGCCGTGGCGGCGGAGCGCGGCCGCATCGCCCGGGAGATCCACGACACGCTGGCGCAGGGTTTCGTCGGGATCGGCGTCCAGCTGGAGACGGCAGCCAAGATGCAGCCGATCTCGGCCGAGCAGGCTCGCGAGCACCTCGATCGCGCGCGGATCCTGGTCCGCTCCAGCCTGGCCGAGGCACGCCGCACCGTGTGGGCGCTGCGCGCGGAGACGCTCGAACAGCACGACCTCGCCGGGGCGCTCGACGCGGTCGCACGACAGCTCAGCGGCGATCACGACGTGAAGGTCAGCGTGTCCGGGCCGCGGCGGCGCCTTCCGGCCGAGGTCGAGAACAACCTCCTGCGGATCGGGCAGGAGGCGGTGACCAACGCCGCGCGCCATGCCCATGCGGACGAGATCAGTGTCGACCTGCAGTTCGGAGAAGGCGTCGTGCGGCTGAGCGTGCGCGACAACGGCTGCGGCTTCGACGTCGAGCACGCCACCCAAGCCGCATCCGGGCACTTCGGCCTGACCGGCATACGCGAACGCGTGCACAACCTTGGCGGCGAGCTGAACCTCCTCAGCCGGCCCGGCGGAGGGTCCGAGGTGGTCGTGGAGGTCCCCGTCGCATGACGCAGAACGCGGCGAGCGCCGGCGGCGCACCCATCCGCATCATGATCGCCGACGACCATCCGGTGGTGCGCGAAGGGTTCGCCGCGATGATCGAGACCGAGCCCGACATGACGGTGGTCGGCCAGGCCCGCTCCGGCGAAGAGGCGCTCGTGCTGTTCCGGGGCGTGCGCCCGGACGTAACGCTGATGGACCTGCGCATGCCGGGGATGGGCGGCGTCGAGGCGATCCGGGCGCTTCGCCGGGAGTTTCCGAACAGCCGCATCATCGTCCTCACGACCTACGACGGGGACGAGGACATCTATCGCGCGCTCGATGCCGGCGCTCAGGCGTACCTGCTCAAGGACATGCTCTGCGACGAGATCCTGGGGGCCATTCGCGCCGTTCACGCCGGCCAGCGGCGGATCCCGGCGGCGGTGGGAACCCGCCTGGCGGAGCGCATGACCGGGATGAACCTGTCCGAGCGAGAGCAGCAGGTGCTGGAGTGTGTGGCCGTGGGCAAGAGCAACAAGGAGATCGCGACCGAGTTGCACATCACGGAGGCGACCGTGAAGGGCCACATGACCAACATCCTCGGCAAGCTCGGCGTCACCGACCGCACCCAGGCGGTGATCACAGCCCTCCGGCGGGGGCTGGTGCATCTCTAGTTGGCCGGCCTCGCATGCCCGACCGACGTCGGGGTGGCGTTCCCCCCGCAGACCTCGTGACGACACCGGATCTGTTTCCCTGCACTCCCCGCGTTTTCGACCGTCGTGGCTGGTGCCCTGCTGTGGAGGTTGCAATGCGACGTGGGGTGATGGCGTTGTTGGCGGACCCCGTCAGCATGAATTGTCACGCTGCGGGATCCCTGGGGATTGGCCCTCCAGTTCGCGCAGCGTAAGATAGCGAGGTTGTCGCGCACGGGACAGGAGCATGAGATGAAGCTGCGCACGCTGCCGATCTTCCTGGCGTTTCTCGCAATGGGCTTCGGCGACGCCGTCGGCCCGTTCGTCGGGCTGGCCCGCGACGAGTTCCAGTTGAGCAACGCCGTCGCCGCCATGATCCCGTTCACCGGGTTCATCATGTTCGGCCTGCTGTCGGTGCCGGTGGGCGTACTGCAGGACCGCCGCGGCAAGAAGTTCGTGCTGATGATGGGGCTGCTCGTGGCGTTCGCCGGCCTGATGAACGCAAGCTTCGGCCTGACGACGTTCACCCGGTTCCTGCTGACGATTCTCCTGCTCGGCGCCGGCGCCGCCATCCTCCAGGTGGCGGGCAACCCGATCATGCGCGACGTCTCGGAGGCCGGCCGCTTCGCCCGCAACCTCACGCTCGGCCAGTTCGTGAAGGCGATCGGATCGCTGTCGGGCGCCGTGATCCCGGTCGTGGCCGCCCGCAGCTTCGGCGCGAGCTGGGGCGTCATCTTCCCGGTCTACGCCGTCGCCATCGCGCTCACCATCGTGGCCGTGGCGACGCTCAGGGTGACGGAGCAGAAGCCCGATCGGCCGGCCGCCACGCTCGGCTCGTGCCTCGCGCTGCTGGCGAATCCGTACGTGCTGTCGATGGTGGCAGCCATCTTCCTCTACGTCGGGGCCGAAGTCAGCGTCAGCGCCGGCATCCCGCTGCTGCTGAAGGATCGGTTCGGCATCGACATCAACCGGGAGGGCCTCCTCGGCACGGGCCTGTTCTTCACCGCGCTGACCATCGGCCGTTTCTCCGGCAGCGTCGTGCTCACGTGGATGGCGCCGAGGCGGTTCCTGGTCGTCACCTGCCTGTTGTCGCTTGCCGGCCTCGCGGGACTCTTCCTGCCGTCATCCCCCCTCGCGCTCGCCAGCTTCGTCGTGGCGGGCCTCGGCTTCGCCAACATCTTCCCGCTGGTGTTCTCGATTGCCGTCGAGAAGATGCCGTCGCACACCAACGAGTTGTCGGGGCTGATGATCACGGCCATCGTCGGCGGCGCGTTCCTGCCGCCGGTGATGGGCATGGTCGCGGACCGGACGACGGTGATGGCCGGGTTCCTGGTGCCGATCGCGGCCATCGGCTACATCACCTGGGTGGCCTTCGCGAACCTGGCGGCCACCGCCGGAGGCGACCATGCGTGATCACGCCGCGGACGACCGCGTCGTCCTGACGCTCGATGCGGGCGGCACGAACTTCGTGTTCGGCGCGATGGCGGGCCACGAGGCCGTCGCGCCTCCCCTGACGCTGCCTTCCCTGGCGGACGACCTCGAGGCGTCGCTCGCCACGATGGTGGTTGGATTCGAACGTGTCAGGGCAGAGGCCCCGCGACCGCCGGTCGCGATTAGCTTCGCGTTCCCCGGCCCGTGCGACTACGCGCGCGGCATCGTGGTGGCACCCCCCAACCTGACGGCGTACCGCAACGTGGCGCTGGGCCCGATGCTGGAGGACCGTTTCGGCCTGCCGGTGTTCATCAACAACGACGGCGACCTGTTCGCCGTCGGCGAGGCGGCGGCCGGCCTGCTGCCCGAGGTGAACGCCAGGCTCGAGCGCGCGGGAAGCCCGAAGCGTTACCAGAACCTCGTCGGATTCACGATCGGCACCGGCTTCGGCTGCGGGATCGTGCACAGGGGCGCGCTCTACACGGGTGACAACTCCCTCGGCGGAGAGGTCTGGCTGCTGCGAAATAAGCTCGAGCCCGGCACGAACGTCGAGGAAGGCGTGTCGATCCGCGCGGTCCGCGGCGCATACGCCGCGTATGCCGGCGTGCCGATGACCGCGGTGCCGGAGCCGAAGATGATCGCCGACATCGCCAGGGGGGAGGCGCCCGGCGACGCAGACGCCGCCCGCCACGCCTTCGCCCAACTCGGCGAAGTGGCCGGCGACGCCATCTCGTTCGTCACCACGCTGCTCGACGCGCTCGTCGTCATCGGCGGCGGCCTCGCGGCCGCGCATCGGCTGTTCCTGCCTTCGCTCGTCGCCGAGATGAACGGCCGGTACACCACGCCGGCCGGCGAGCCTTTCCGGCGGCTCGTCCAGGTGGCCTTCGATCTCGAGGACCCGGAGCAGATGGAGACCTTCCTGCGTGGCCGCACCATCGATCTGACCGTGCCGGGCTCAGGTCGCACCGTGTCGTTCGACGCGCTGCAGCGTACGGGGGTTGGCGTGTCGCGCCTCGGCACGAGCCATGCCGTCGCCATCGGCGCCTGCGCGCACGCGCTGGCCCACCTGCCGCTGTAGCCGCCGAGGGCGGCAGCCGCCTGATCAACCTCTCCCGCGGCTAGGAATCTACATTGAAGACCGCGATGTATGGTCGCGCCGGGCCGGCGGTCCCTTTCCGGACGAGCCGGTTCGGAGCGGCCCGTTCCCGCTCCGCGGAAACCGACGACCGCCTTCGCCGGAGGCTCCGGCGGTCCGCCGTAGCCTTGGCGGAGGCGGCGAGGGAGGGAAGGGGCCGGTGGCCCGCCGCGACTCAGAGTCGCGGCCTCCCATCTAGAATCGCAGGCTGTAGACCACCCTGACGGTCCTGCCCATCTCGGCCACGTAGTCCTTCACGTACGACAGGTGGTTGCGATAGAGCTCGTTCGTCAGGTTCTCCACGCGGGCGGTGATGGTGTTGACGGCGCCGCCGGCCATGAACGAATACGACGCGAAGAGCTTTCCGAGCGCGTAGCCGTCGGTCGGGGTCTCGGCGCCGTAGACGCGGTCCTGTCTGGAGACTCCCATCACCTCGACACCCACGTTGAGGGCGTTGCGCTGATAGCGGAGGCTCCCGCGCACCCGCATCGGCGGAATCCGCGGCAGCATCTCGCCGGTGTCCCTCAGCTCCCCGCGCACGTAGTCGAAACCGAAATCCGCGAACCAGCGGCTGGCCAGCTGCACGTCGGCATGTGCCTCGAAGCCCTGCAGCAGGCTGTCGCGCGCGACGTACTCGATGACGGGGAGATCGCCGTGGCCGTCGCCCTCATGCCCGTCCTCCAGGCCGTCAGGCGGCGACTCGAGCGGGTTCCTGAAGATGTAGTCGTCGATGCGGTTGAAGAAGTAGGTCAGCTCGGCCGAGAACTTCGGCTCGCGCCAGCGGAAAGACGCATCGAACCCGAGCGCACGCTCGGAGTCCAGGTTGGGGTTGCCGATCTCGTAGGCGAAATTCCCGGGGTGCGGCCCCTTGAAGTAGAGCTCCTCCAGGGCCGGGTGGCGCGCCGCTCGGGCCAGGCTGAAAGCGTAGGACGCCCGGTGATCCAGAGCCGGCGGGTTGAACGCCAGCCCCGCCGACCACGAGAAGTCGGTGAAGTCCCTCGCCGGCAGCGTGGCACTGTCCGGCGTGAACGACACGTGGTCGACGCGGCCGCCGAGCTGAAGCGTCGCGTGGTGCCAGGCGACCTCTTCGAACACGAATGCGGCGAACCCGGTCTGGCCGATCGGCGGCGAGAGGGCCTCTTCGCCCGTTGCCGAGAAGTCGCGGTCGAGCACCCATGCGCCCACCGTGCCCGTCAGCCGGCCGGCGGGCCGGTGGACGGCGCGGGCCTCGAACTCGTTGGTGTCGTTGCGGAATGCGGTTTCAGGCGTCCCGGCGACCAGTTCGTCGTGGCGGTAGCGCCGGCCCGAGAACGTGCCGCGCACCGACGAGAAGAAGCCGCCGAGCTCCCGGGCCTCGCCGCGCGCCGTCACCAGGTGCCGCCGAGGCGTCAGCTCCACCAGTCCGTCCTCCACGTAGGGAAGCCCGTAGCGCGACTCCTCGTAGCCGTAGCTGGCGCCGACGTAGCCCTTCGCGCCGGTCCAGGACAGGCCGGTCGACGCGAACACGTTTCGGGAGTGCGTGTTGTCGACCACGCCCTCGGGCGTGCTGTAGTCGCCGGACCGCGATCCGCCGCCGCCCGCGTGGAGCGCCCACGACGAGTTGCCGGCGCGCACGTCGCCCGCCCCGGTGGCAAGCCCGCCATTCGACCCGAAATCGCCCGTGAACCCGCCCTTCGCGCCGCCGAGCGGCTGGCTCGGCACCGAGTCGGCGATGACGTTGACCAGCCCGCCGACCGCGTTGGTCCCGTACAGCAACATCGCCGGACCGCGCACCACCTCGATCCGGGTGGCCGCCGCCGGATTGATGGTCACGCCGTGGTCCGCCGACTGGCTCGACAGATCGCCGGTGCGCTGCCCGTCCTCGAGAATCAGGACGCGGTCGCCGTCGAGGCCGCGAATCACCGGACGCGCCGGCGCGTTGCCGAAGGCCCGCGTCGCTATTCCCGGCTGGGAGTTGACGGTGGCGGCCAGCGTGGGTGCGATCTCGCGGGCCAGATCCTGTCCGGCCAGCAGCGACGTCGGCGTGTACGCGTTGAACTGATCCCGGGGCTGGGCGGCCACCGAGACGACCTCGGTGTAGTGCAACTCGGGCTCGACAGGCACCTCGATGGTGGTGACCGGCGCCGCGACCGTGTACTCCCGGTGCTTCCCGCTGAAGCCCTGCGCCTCGACCACGATGTGGTAGGCCCCGGGCTTGACGCCCTCCAGGACGAACGTGCCGTCGGAGGCGGAGATCACCGAGCGGTTGGCCTCCAGGAGCAGGACCTTCGCGCCGCCGACAGGCTCGCCCGTCAGCGCGTGCACCAGGCGGCCCTTCAGCACGGCCTCCGCGGCCGAGGCCTCAGCCGCGGAAGAGGCGCCAGCCGCGGCGGCGACCATCAGCAGGACGAACACGGCAGTACGAATCCGTCGCGGCACGACTCGAACCGGCATCAGGCCCCTCCCCCACCGCTGTCGTTCCTTCGGATCATAACAGGCGGTCGGCCCGCGGGCGGCTCCGACCGCACCGCGCGCGGACACACCTCTCGCTTCGGTTACGACGCGGACGAACGGCTGTGGGATCCAGGGACGGCGGAACTCCAGCGCGGCTACAGCTTCTTCGGCGAGCACAGGTTGACGGCCGCTGCGGCCGTCCGCCCGCACTCGCTGCAGATGAACTTCGGGTCCTTGACCAGCGGCTTCAGCTGCTTCAGGTCGACGCGGCCCGGGCAGCAGGTCATCGCGCACAGCTTGTGGTCGTGGCTGCCCGCGGCGTGGCTATGATGAGCGCCCATCTCGGTGCCTCCTTGGTTGCGGTGGCCGTTGGAACGGTCGGCGGACGGTAAGGATCCTACCACGGCGTATTCCCAGCGCGGCGGCGGGTCCGCCTTCTGATAACATCCCCCGCTGAGCGGGCGACGTTGACTCGCACCACCGGGTGACCATGGACAGCATCTCCTCGTCGTTGACGTCGGGCAGCTTCGGATTCGCATTCGGGCTCACGCTGCTGGCCGGCCTGGCGACGGGACTCGGGGCCGCCATCGCGTTCTTCGCGGCCCGCGCCAACCAGCGCGTGCTGGCCCTCTCGCTGGCCTTCTCGGCCGGCGTCATGCTCTACGTCTCGTTCGTCGAGATCCTGCCGAAGGCCACCGTGGCGCTCTCGACGCACTACGGCCCGGCCGCTGGCGGGTGGTTCGCCAACCTCGGGTTCTTCGGCGGGATCGTGGTGATGGCGCTTATCGACTGGCTCGTCCCCAGCGCCGACAACCCCCACGAACTGCGCGGCGACCAGGAACTCCGCCTGTTGAAGGCCAGCCGACCACCGCTGGCGCTTGGCGCCGACGGCAACAGCCGCCTGCGCCGGATGGGGCTGTTCACGGCGGCGGCCATCGCCATCCACAACTTCCCTGAAGGCATGGCGACCTTCCTCGCGGCGATCGACGACCCCCACACCGGCGTCGCCATTGCGATCGCCGTGGCGCTGCACAACATCCCCGAGGGCATCAGCGTCTCGGTGCCGGTCTTCTATGCCACCGGCCGCCGGGGAAAGGCCTTCCTCCTCTCGCTGTCCTCCGGGCTCGCCGAACCGATCGGCGGCGCGGCGGCCGGCCTGGCCCTGGACTGGTTCCTGCCGCTGCAAGCGGCCGGCTTCGTGTTCGCGGGCGTGGCCGGGATCATGGTCTACGTCTCGATCGACGAACTGCTGCCGACCGCCCACGAGTACGGCCACAGCCACGAGGTCCTCGGCGGCATCGCCGCCGGCATGGCGCTGATGGCGGTGAGCCTGCTGCTGCTGCGCTGACGGCCTCGCCGGGATCATGTAAACTCGTGCCACACGCACGCGCACTTCTGTGAGCTCTGGAGCCCGGGAGGCATCATGGAACAGGACAGGTCCGCCGACGTGCAGATGATCGGACGGAAAAGACCCCTGGCGTTGGTGGCGGTGGCCGCGGCCGCGGCCGTCGGGGTGATCTGGCCAGCCTGGGCGGGTCTGTACACCGACCTGCTGTGGTTCGCGGAGATCGGCTACGGCGTCGTGTTCACAACCACTCTCGGAGCGAGAGTCGCGCTGGGCCTGAGCGTGGGCCTGTTCGCGGCCCTGGCGACGGCGGTGAATCTCGAGCTCGCCCTCCGGCTGAGCCCCGATCCGCCCATCAGGCAGGCGGCGCCCGCGGTGACGGAAGAGGGCGTGCCGATTCCACAACTGCCTGACCTCGCGACGCTGATACCGCGTCTGGCGATACCGGCGTCACTGGCGGCCGGCGCGCTGGCGGCGACGCTCGGATGGGGGGCGTGGGACATCTTCCTCCGCTTCCGCCATCAACAGCCCTTCGGAGAAGCCGATCCGATCTTCGGGCGCGACATCGCGTTCTACTTCTTCACGCTGCCCGCGCTCGACTTCGCGGCGGGCCTCCTGTTCAGCCTCGGCGTGCTGATCCTGCTGGCGACGGTGGCGATCTACGCGGTGCGCGGGGCGGCGGACTTGAGCGCCGGCGGGTTGGAAGTGTTCAAGCAGCGCGGGCCGCGCGCGCATCTGCTGGGAATCGGGGCGGCGCTGCTGCTGATCACGGCGTGGCAGGTGTACCTGTCGATGCCGAACCTGCTGTTCTCGGCCACGGGACCCGTGGCTGGCGCGGGCTTCGCCGACATCGCAGCTCGATTGCCGGCGCTGTGGATACAGGTGTTCGCCGCCGTGCTGGCCGCCGTGCTGGCGGCGGTGTCCATGTTCCAGCGCTCGAGCCGGCTGGTGCTGGTGGGACTGGCGGCCTACGCGGTGGCGATTGCCGGCGGATGGCTTGTTCCCGCCGCATTGCAGCGCTTCTCCGTCGCTCCAAACGAACTGGTGAAGGAGACGCCGTACATCAAGCTGAACATCGCCGCCACGCGCAAAGCCTTCGGGCTGGACAAGGTGGAGGAGCGCGAACTGTCCGGCGAGAAGGAACTCACCGCCGAGGATATTCGGGACAATCAGCCGACGATTCAGAACATCCGGCTGTGGGACCAGCAGCCTCTGCTGGACACCTTCGGGCAGATCCAGGAAATCCGCACGTACTACGAATTCCAGTCGGTGGACAACGACCGGTACAAGATCAACGGCGAGTCGACGCAGGTGATGCTGTCGCCGCGGGAGATGTCCACGGAGGGCCTGCCGAACCGGAACTGGATCAACGAGACGCTGACCTTCACGCACGGCTTCGGGCTGACGGTGGGGCCGGTGGCGAAGGCGACGACCGAGGGCATGCCGGTGCTGTTCGTGAAGGACATCCCGCCGGAGTCGACGATTCCGACGCTGAAGGTGGAGCGCCCGGAGATCTACTACGGCGAGATGTCGAGCGACCCGGTGTATGTGAAGACGAAGGTGAAGGAATTCAACCACCCCTCGGGCGAGGAGAATGTCTTCTCCTTCTACGAGGGAGACGGGGGCGTCTCGATCGCGTCGATCTGGCGGCGGGTGATGTTCGCCACGCGGTTCGCGGACATGAAGATGCTGCTCTCAAACGACATGTCGGCGGACAGCCGCATCCTGTTCCACCGGAGAGTCGACGAGCGGCTGCGGAAGGCCGCGCCATTCCTGCGCTTCGACAGCGATCCGTACATGGTCATCTCGGAAGGCCGCCTCTACTGGATCTGCGACGCCTACACGGTGAGCAACCGCTATCCGTACTCGCAGCCGGTGGACCGGGGAATCAACTACATCCGCAACTCGGTGAAGGCCGTGGTGGACGCCTACCACGGCACCGTATCGCTCTACATCGCCGACGACCAGGACCCGGTGATCCGGACGTACGCGAAGATCTACCCGGGCATTCTGCGGCCTCTCGGGGAAATGCCCGCGGATTTGCGCTCGCATTTGCGCTATCCCGAGGACATCTTCAAGATCCAGACGGCGGTCTATTCCACCTATCACATGGACCAGCCGCAGGTGTTCTACAACAAGGAAGACCAGTGGTCGGTGGCCTCGGTGGGTACCGCGGCGGGTGACACCACCGGCGTGCTCACCATGGAGCCGTACTACACGGTCATGAAGCTGCCGGGGGAGAAGAAGGAAGAGTTCATCCAGATGCTGCCGTTCACCCCGCAGCGCAAGGACAATCTTGCGTCGTGGATGGTGGCACGGGCCGACGGGGACAACTACGGGAAACTGGTGGTCTACAGGTTCCCCAAGCAAAGACTGGTCTTCGGGCCGAAGCAGGTGGTGGCGCGAATCAATCAGGATCCGGAAATCTCGCGGCAGATCACGTTGTGGAGCCAGCACGGCTCGCAAGTGATCCTCGGGACGCTGATGGTGATTCCGATTCAGGAGTCGCTCATCTACGTGCAGCCGCTCTACCTGCGGGCGACCACCGGCAAGATCCCCGAATTGCGGCGCGTGATCGTGGCCGCCGAGAACCGGATCGCGATGGAGCCGACCCTGGACGCCGCATTGGCTCGCGTGTTCGGCGGCGCGCCCGCGACCGGTTCAGCCCGGCCGGGAGAGACCCAGGTCCCCGACGCGGCGACCAGCCAGACGACGGCTGAGCCTGGCGAACGGGCGCTGCACGCGCAGGCGCAGCAGCACTACCAGCGCATGATTCAGGCGCAGCGGGACGGAGACTGGGCGCGATTCGGAGAGGAGCTGAAGCGGCTCGGCGCGGTCCTTCAGCAGCTTTCGGAGCGGAAATAGAGCCTCGCTCGTCGCTGCTCGCTTCCGAACCGGCCGACTGAGTTTCTGGCAGGGACAGTCCTGCGGTGGTACAATCCGGCCACGCATGACGGCGCCGCTGGACAGCTGCGTCCATGCAGGCCGCCGACCGGACGCCGCCCATGGATAGCCCGCCCGCTCTCGCGCCGCACCTTAGTGCGATCAGGGTTGCCCTGGCAGCTCTCGTCCTCACGACGAGCGGGCTTCTCGCGTCCGGGCCGTCGCTGCAGACCGTGCGCCTCGTCGCCGGGAACGGCGCGACCTCGATCGTTCTCTATGCAGATGGCGCATTGCCTGCGCCGAAGGTCGGCGTCCTCGCCGACCCGCCGCGCATCTACCTCGATTTCCCCGACGTCGCGACGGCGACCGACGGGGTGCGCGGCGACGGCGACCCCCGCGTCCGTGGGGTGCGCGTGGCGGTCAACCAACTGCGACCGCTGGTGACTCGCGTCGTGATCGATCTCGCCCAGCCGACGCCGCATCGACTCGAAGCAGACCGGCGTGACACCGGGCAGCTCACGCTTGTTGTCGGGGTGCCGACCGCTTCGGCCGGCGCCCCCCCGACGCGACCCAGGCCTCCCCCGGCCGAGCCTCCGAAGGCCGCTGCCCCGGCCACGCCGCCCGCAACGGTGCCCGCCGTGCCGGCAACGGCGCCGGCAGCGCTCCGACCGCCGCAGACTGGCGAGCCGGCCGCTCGTGCGGCCCGTCCGCCCGAGCCCCCACGCCCCGACGCAGCAACGGCTGCCCGACCGCTGCCTGTCGCCCCCGGACCGTCGTTGCAGGCGGTGCGCCTCGTCGACGTCGGGGACGGTGAAGCGTCCGTCTTCCTCTCTGCCAGTGGCGCGCTGCCGTCGCCGGAGGTTGGCGTTCTCGCCGACCCGCCGCGCATCTACCTCGACTTCCCGGGCGTCGCAGCGGCGACGGAAGGCGTGCGCGTCAACGGGGACCTCCTGGTCCGCGGCGTGCGAGTGTCGGTCAGCCAGTCGCAACCGTTGGTGACTCGGGTCGTGATCGACCTCGCCAGGCCGGCGCCGCATCGGATCGAAGCAGGCCAGCGCGGCTCCGGCCAGTTCACGGTTGTCGTCGGCGTCCCGGCCGCTCCGGCCGGCGCCCCGACACCGCGACCCTACGGCCAGCCCGCCGCAGGAAACGCTCCAACGCTGCCCACGCCCCCCCCGGCCGAGCCCCCGAAGGCCGCTGCCGAGGCCACGCCGCCCGCCACGCCGCCTGCCACGGTACCCGCCACGGTACCCGCCGTGCCCGCAGCAGCGCCGGCCGCGACAGGGCCGCCGCCGACCGGCGACCCGGCCGCGCGGCCCGCCCGTTCACCGGAGTTTGCGCGCGCCGCCGGAGCGCCGGCTGCCCGAGCGCCAGCGAAGGATGTTGCTCAGGTACTCGCAGCGAGCCTCATCCCTGCTCGGACGGCTGGAACGGCTCCGCCCGTTGCTGGGGTCGCTCGATGCGCTGACCATCGTCCAGGAAGCGCAGTTGAAAGCGGCCGCGCAGGAGTTCGAGTCGATCCGGCAGGCGCTGGCGGCAATCGTGCCGCCTCGAACGCTGGCGGCCACACACCAGCTGTTTCGTGACGTGTGCGTGGTCGGTGCCGCTTCGGTCTCAGCACGCCTCGCCCCGACCGTGGCGGACGACTTCACGCGGGCGTGGAACGCGGCGGCGGCGGCGGCGGGCGCCCTCATGCTCCTGGATCGGGCGTGGGCTGAAGTGGGACTGGCCCCAGGGCAACCGGGGCCGCTCCCCGGCAGCCTGCTGCCGCCTGGCAGCCTGCTCTTCCTCCCGGCGGAGATCGCGGCGCCGCCAGGCTACACGCTCCTGGGCAGCGTGAACCTCCCGATCGGTTCGGCTGGTACCGTGAAGCCGCCCAGGGAGCTGATAGTCTACGTGTATCAGAAGCAGTAGCGCACGGAATGTGAGGACGCTAGATGTGACCCCCTCACCGCCGCGGTAGCTGCGCCCGCGCCTGTCGAATCGCCTCGTCGATTTCCCGTACGGCGTCGTTCCCCGGCTGCAGCCGGACGGCCTCGCGGACGTGCAGAAGCGCCTCCTCGAAGTCGCGGACGGACGCCAACGCAATCGCAAGGTTGACGTGCGCCTCGAAGTACTCCGGGCTGAGAGCCAGCGCCTTCCGGTACTCCGCAACCGCCTGCCGGGTATCGCCCGCCTGCTGGAGGGCCACCGCGAGGTTGTTGTGCGGGCCCGGGCTGCCAGGCTCGAGAGCCATGGCCCGCCGGTGTTCGGCGATCGCCTCGTCGGGCCGGCCGGCTTCGATCAGGGCCAATCCCAGGTTCGTGTGCGCTTCAGCAGACTCCGGCGCGAGTCTCGCCGCCTCCCGGAAGTGAGAGAGCGCCTCGGCCGATCTGTTCCCGCCGCGCAGCAGGATGCCCAGTGCGGCGTGCGCGTCGGCGTGCTCCGGACGCAGGCGAACGGCCGTCGTCAGTTCCTCGATGGCCGCCTGCGGATCGCCGGCATCTCGGTACGCCAGGCCCAGCCTGAAGTGCGGTTCGGCGTGGCCAGGATCAAGCGACACGGCCTTCGACAGCAGCGCGATGGCATCGGCCGGCCTGCCGCTCTGCGCCAGCAGCGAGCCGAGGTTGAGGTACGTCTGGTCGCGCACCGCGATAACCGGGAGGTTGGCAACGATGGCGACCAGCCCCGCTCCGGCCAGCCCCGGCAGCCATCGCCGTTGGAAGTCCCGTGACGAAGCGGGCGACTGCCGAGTCGCGGGTTTCCGCCCGCCCCCTCGCTTCGATACCACACCGGCCGGCCGCGCCGCGCCCGGGCGCATATCCCACAGACCGCAGAGTCCCGCCGCCGCGAACAGCATGACGATGGGCACGAGCGGATGCCGGTAGCGGGCGACCACGTAGAAGGCAGCGACCGCCATCGCCAGGCCCGCGAGCATCCCGTGCAGGATCAGGAGGCGCCGCCACTCGGCGCGGAACACCCAGCCCCCGAACGCGGCCAGCGGCAGGATCACACCGAAGTTCAGCCAGAGTAGTCCCCGCAGGACCCGTGAGTATCCCGCGTACGCTTCGATCGACTCGGTGTCAGGGAGTTCGGCGGCGTTGACGGTGAGGAGCGCCTTCTTCCCCATCAGACCCAGCCAGTGAAACGGCTGACGTCGGATGTAGGCGATCGACAGGCCGAGCCAGTAGTCCGACACCTCGCCGGGGGAGAGCGCGCGGCCGGCGGCTGCAGTCGCGAGGCGCGTGGCGTCGTCGCGCTCGAAGAGCGGGTCGCCACGCTCGGGCACGAGGGATTCGTAGGTGCCGGACGCCTGCGGGTTGTTCCCGATGTAGAAGTTCGGCCCGAGCTGGGACGTCGACATCAGGAATTCGCCGCCGACCTTGTAGTTCCTGAAGCCGACGGGCAGCAGCACCGTCAGCGCGGCGGCGGCGGCCACCGCGACCCACGCGGCGCGGCGGCGCACCGGCACATCCCGGAAGCCGAACCAGAGCCAGGCGCCCACGACCGGGAGCAGGACTCGTGCGTTCTCGCGGTTGAGCACGAGGGCCCCAGCGGCCAGGCCGAGCGCGGCCAGCCACTTCCAGTCGCGCCTCGCGCCGAACTCTGCCAGCAGCGCGAGCATCAAGGTGATCAGGAAGATGTCCAGCGATGATTTCTGGATCAGGCCGTCGAAGAAGAACGCCGGGGGATAGACGGCCAGCAGCAGCGCGGCGATTACGCCCACCCGGTCCGAGAAGAACCGGCGGCCGGCGAGGCCCAGCAGAGCGCAGGATGCGGCCCCGAGCACCGCCTGAATCAGCCGCACCAGGCCGAGATCGTGGCCGAGGAGGCTGAAGATGACGGCAAGCCAGTACGGATAGAGCGGCGCCTGATAGAAGACCTCGGTGCCGACCCAGTCGCCGCCCGCGATCTGCTGTGCCCAGACGTCGTACTGTCGGCTGTCGCCCATCAACCCCGACAGCCAGGGACTCCCATCCAGTTCCGCGAGGTACACGAGGCGGATGATGAGAGCGAGCGCTGCGGCGCCGGCAAGCGCCAGGAAGGAGCGTCCACGACGGGACAACATGCTCGCTATCGTAGATTCATCGCCGGCTACCGCGCCACCTTTCTGAGCGTGCGGCTGACGCTGCCGGTCGTCCCGTCCTCGAGGCGAACGACGCCGCGCACGGCATAGTCGCCGGGCGGCAGCGCACCGAGAGGCACCGAGCCGGTCGCCACAACTCGCGATTCACCAGCGCGCGACAGCGAGACGGGCAGCGAGGCGATGGCGGGGCCATCAGGCTCGCGCGCCAGCTCGAGCGCCGCCGACAGCGGCATGCCCGCGGCGCCGCCGTAGATGTCGAACGACGCGATGGCCGTCGGTTCCGCGCCGAACTGGAGCCGCAGCTCGACGCCGTCATCGCGCGAGAGCCCCAGCATCAGCGACCCGAGCGACAGCGGGCCGACGGGCGCCAGGCCGACCTGCACCAGGTCCTCGGCCGCGCCGAACCGACGGGCCGAGTCGATGGCCACCACCCTCAGCCGGTACGTTCCGGCCGGGGCCGCCATGGCGCCGAGCAGCGGACGCTTGAGGGCGTCGACGGCGAACCACCGGGCCGCCACCTGTCCATTGCCGTCGACCAGGACCGCTCCCACCGAGTCGAGCGTGGCGGCGGGATCGACCGGCTCCACCACGACGCCGACGCGCAACCGCCCGTCCGGTTCCCGCACCGTGAAGCCCCCCACTCGCAGCGGCACGTCGGCGTACGCCTCCCGGGAAACGAGTAGGTCGCTGAGCGCAAGTCTGGGCGCCAGCGCCCCGCGCGGCTGTTTGGCGAAGGTGATCTCCGGGCGCGCGCGCACCGTGACCCCGCTGCGCAGGACGCGCACGGCGAGGATGCGGCTGCGGCCGAAGACCTCGTCGCGTTCGGGAACGAGCTCTGCCTCGTAGTACGCCGAACTCTCCGACGCCACGCGCAGCAGCGCGCCGGTGCCCCTCGCGTCCAGCGGCAGGCGGACGCCGCCCGTCGAGCCGGTCAGGTGTTCGATTCCCTCGAGGGGGTTGTCGGATCCGACGAAGCCGACCCCCCCGATCGAATCGCGCCAGCGCTCGCCGGTCCCGCCGAGATCGTCGGGCAGCACCACGAAGACGTTGGCCCGCGCGGTCCCGGACGCCACGCTAATGCGCTTGAAGTCGTCGACGAGCAGTTCGCACGGCCCTGGCCCCCGAAGCATCGACGCATCCCGCCGCGGAGCGGCGAGCCCGGCCGTGAACAGAACCACCGTCAATGGCGACGAGCGCCCGGACTGACCCTGGAGAAACCCTTCGAGCGCCTCGAGGAAGCGGCGCGTCCGGCAGGCCAGGTCCGAACCGTCTTGCGTGCGGCTCCCCTGCGCCGACACGCCACCCATCGCCCGCCGGATGAGCGCCGCATCGGAGGTGAAGTCCGCCTTCACGCCGCCGAAGGGAAGCGCGACCACCAGCGCCCGATTGGCCGGGGTGAACGCAGGGAGCAGCCCGTCGACTGCGCTTCGCAGGAGCGGCTCGGAGCCGGTCGGAAACGACTCCTGATCGATGACGAAGGCGATGGTCCGTCCGACGGCGACGCTGTCGTTGGTGCCGAAGGGCGGGGGCAGGCCGGATGGGGCGCCTGGTGCGAGGGGCAACGGCGAGGTCGCCACCCGACGGAGCGAGCGCAGCGTCCTGACGCGGCCGCTGATCTTGATCTCGACCTCGGCCGGCTGAAGACCGAGGACGGGCGCGCCGTCGGTCTGCACGGCGACGAAGTCGACGATGGGGCCGACGGGGCGCTCGCCGGCCGGGCGAGTCTGGGGCGCCGCGGCGCCGCCGCCGCGCCCGATGGCGAGCACCACCAGCGCCGCCAGGATGGCGACATGTTCGTAACGGCGCGATGACACCACAGAGCGCCCCACCGAAGGAAAAGGCCGGTGGAGCCCGAAGAGCCCCACCGGCCGGGTTACGCACAGCCCGCCGCGCGACGGGCGGGCCCGAGAATACCGCTACCAGTTGAATCGGAACATCAACTGGCCGATCCGGCCGCCCGGGTCGTAGGTGTTGCTGGCATCGGTGTAGGCGGCCGTCACCTTGAAGATGGTCGCGCCGGAACCCGGGTTCGCGACCGGGTAGAAGTTGACGTTGTCGAGCAGGTTGAGCAGGTCGAACCGGAGCTCGAAATTCATCCGGCCTTTGATGGGGAAGCGCTTCGTCGCGCCGAAATCGAGCCGGAAGAACCACGGCGCGAGGAGAATCGTGCTGCGCGGCGCGCAGTCGCCCGGAATCTCCTGGAGGCAGGCGGCCGAGTTCGCCGGCGCGATGTACTTGCCTTCCGGCGCGCCCAGGGTCGTCGAATACCCGTCTTTGGTGGTCGAACTCGTCGAGAATGCCCGCCGCGTGTTCTGAATCACGTCGTCCGGCAGCATCCAGACTTCGGTCAGGCCGGTCGTCGGATTCGGGCGGTATTGGTACTTGTACATCGCCTGGAGTTCGTCTCTGTCCATCCCGACCAGCCGCACGTTGCCAAGGTCCTGCTGGACCATTTGCGCGCGGCCGACCACGTTGACACTCCACCCGCCGGCGATCAGGTCGAGGCCTCGGTTCATGTCGGCGCCGAAACGCTGGCCTCTGCCGAACGGGAGCGTCCAGTCAGCCTGGAACTTGATCGCGTGCCGCACGTTGGCCGTCGGCACATTGGTGCGGCCGTAGCTGAACCCGTCGAACGCCGACCCGCCCTCCTGGAACGCGTACTGGTAGTTGGCGTTGGCCGCCAGCCCCTGTGACAGCCGCCGCCTCACCTCGAACTGCAGGGCGTGGTAGTCGCTGAACGCGCCGCTGTCGGTGACGTTGGCGGCGTTCACCGCGGGGTTCAACACGAAGAAGTTCGTCGGATACCCGGCGTTCGTCGCGTTGGTCCGGCGCGCGGCGTTGCCGTCGAGGTCGCCACCCGCGCCCGTGGGGTTGGGGTTGGGAGCCGCCAGGCGCCCGGCGAACGTGGTGTTCGCGAACGTATCCGTCCCGCCCGTGTAGGCAGCCGGATCGTTGAAGTTGGTCTTGCCGGTGAGGTAGGCGAGGTAGATCGGCAGCGGGTTGGTGCCCGATCCGGCGCCGTAGTAGGCGAACGACCCGGTGCGGGGGCTGCCGAAGGCGTTGTTTGCGGTGAGATTGGCCATCGCCAGCTTGAACTCGTTGAAGAACCCGTTCGCGATGAGATTCTCCGTACGGATCGCGTTGTAGTTGAGCGCCGACCACTGGTTGCTGCCCTTGTTGCCGACGTAGCGAATCTCGACCGCGGTGTCCTTCGAGATCGACCGCGCGAAGCCGACCATCCAGTTCTGGACACGCGCGATCGCGATGTCCGGTGCGAAGGCCTGGAGGCTGTCGACACGGTTTGCGCGAACCAGGATCGGGTAGGCGGGATCCGGATTGTAGGGCGCGGAGTACAGGCGGTCCGTCTGAGACAGGAGAACCGGCCACGTCTGCCCCGCCGGTACCAGGCCGGAATTTGCGTTGCGCGTCAGCGGCGTGCTGAGCCCCGCGTTGCCACCGTAGAGGTCACTGAACCGGCTCAGGCCCTGGCGCTCGAACGCGACCGAATACCCACCGCGAATGGTCGCCTGGTTCGGATCGCCGAGGAGCGTCCGGAGGAAACCCTCCTGGACGTCAGGCCGCCACGCGATGCTGGCCGACGGCGCGAAGTTGTTCCAGTCGGTGTTGTATCCCTTCGTCCCCTCCGTGAGCTGTATGTACTCGGGGTACTGGCCGCCCGTGGAGCCCGGTTTCAGGAAGTTGCACTTGCTGTACAACCCGTCGTCGCCCAGCCCGGACTGGCCGCAGATGCTCGCCATCGTCACCGTGGACATCGTGCTGACGGTCGGCTTGTACGGGCTCTGCACGTCCCAGCGGAGGCCTCCCGTGACCGTCAAGGCCGGCGAGACTCTCCATGAATCCTGGACGAAGAAGCCGAGCTGAGTGTAGCCGCCGGGGTAGACTGTCGGGCCGAGTTCTTCGTACTTGCCCGTGTCGGGGTTGATCACCGCAGCGCTGTTGATGCTGGTCACGCGCCCGGTGAGCACGGCATACAGGTTGCGGGCGGCGGTCAGGTCCCCCGACGATGCGCCCGGGATGTTCGTGGAGTTGAACATGCCGCGCGCCGGGTCGTTCGTCGTGTCGAATCCCAGATTGATCGACGGGACCATCTGCTGGCCCTCGGACGACGCGTTCGAGATCAGGTAGTTGCCGCCGAAGTTCACCGAGTGGGCCCCATTGATCCACGTGACCGTGTCGTCGATGCTGAAGGTCGGCGCGGAGCGCCAGCTGGGAGCGTTCGAGGTGTACCAATCGGTCGTGCTCGGGGTGATGATCGCGAAGCCGCCCTGGTCGGCGAAGCTGCTCGGCGCGTTGCCCGAGTCAGCGACGCTCGACGGGAAGCCGAAGTTCGAGCCCTTCCAGAAGGCGGTGAAACCGCCCCGCAGCTCGTTGGTCATGTTGTTCTTGACCGTCGACCGCAGGGACAGCGAGACGAGCGGCCGCGTGGATTCGAAGTCGCGGTGGTTCGGCGAATTCGGGAAACGGGGGTCGGCCGAGTTGAGGTAGTCCGGGGTGCGCCGGGCCACGATGATGGCGAACGAGCCGCTCAGCCGGTTGTTCTGGGTAAGGTTGTAGTCGATCCGGGTTGTCGGCTGGTGCTCGAAGAGCTCCGAGGGGCTCTGCCACACGTAGGAATCGAACAGCGGATCGTTCGGACTGCGCGTGCCCTGCGACGCCGCCGCCTCGTCAATCTTCCCGAGGATGTACGTCATCGTCGGGTCTTTGGCGTAGATCTGACCATTGGCCCTCGCCAGATCGAGGAGGTTGACCTGGCAGGTCCCGGTGCTGCACTGATACCTGAACAGGCCGTTGGCGGCGTTGGTATTGTAGATGGTGCGGGTTCGCGAGAAGGTGTTCGGAAAGCGGACCTGCTCGTAGTTGAAGAAGTAGAACGCTTTGTTCTTCACGATCGGGCCGCCAACGCGTCCGCCGAACTGGTTCAGGCCGACGTTGTTCTTCGGCAGGTTGTTGATCTCGTTGAAGTAGTAGTTGGTGTTCAGCGACGGGTCGCGCCAGGTACTCGTAGAGGCTGCCCGTGAACCGGTTGCCGCCCGATCGCGTCTGGAACGCCATCGTGACGGCGCCGCTGCCCGCGCCGCCCGAGGCAGCGCCCCCCGCGGCCATGGTGACGGCCACGGCCTCGACCGCGTCCTGGCGAGGCGTGACCGAAGCGAAGAACGCGTCGGAGTTGCGCAGGAAGTTGTCGTTGTTGCTCACGCCGTCCAGCGTGATGCTCACGAACCCTTCCGGCAGGCCCTGGATCGTCGAGTCGCGGTTGGTCCCCGGCGTGTTGACGCCCGGCAGGAACACGATCGTGTTCAGCGCATTGCGCGTCGGCGTCGGCATCCGCATGAGCTGATCCGAGTTGAGCGTGGACGCCACGGTTGCGGTCTGGGTATTGATCAGCTCGGAACTGCTCGTCACCGTCACCGTTTCTTCGAGATTGCCGACCTCGAGCGTGAGCGGGATGTTGGTCGGCTGGCCGGGAGCGACGCGGATGTCCTTCGCCAGTGCGGTCTTGAAGCCCGCCAGCGTCGCGGTCACCGAGTAGGTGCCGGCAAGTAGCCCGGTTGCATCGTAGCGGCCATCCGAGCCGGTCACGAGGTCGATGGTGCGACCCGTGGCATCTTCCTTCACGACGACCGACGCGCCCGGTACGACTCCGCCGGCGCTGTCTTTCACCACGCCCGAGATCGAGGCGGTCGCCTGCGAATACGCTTCGCCAACACCCGCCAGAACGATGACAACGACGAGAACGACACACCTCAGAACACGTAGCATGACCCGGACCTCCTCAGAAACAGTGGAAAGGCCGTGCCCACGCCCCGCGGGCAGATTGAGCGCCGATGGTCGGTGCCGATGTTGGACGCTTAGTACGCGGCAGTCTACGCAGGAACCCGGCGGGGGTCAAACGGTTTCTCTGGTTCGTGTCCGAATGACCTCCTCACCAGATGGACACGTGAACCGCGAAACAGAGCGTCCGAGACGAACTGACCTGGGCTGATACCCGAATGCGTAAGCACTCGGGATGCCAACCGGCCGACCAGCGAATACCGGCCGTTTACTGCCAATCCCCTGAGTTCCCCGTGGCCCGGATTCAATAGTCCGGATGCGGCTCTCCAGAAGACTGGATCGGAAGCAGCGCCGCCTACTCCTCCTCGAACCTCTGCCGTGTCTTCTCCGGCTTCCTGTTCACTTTGTCCGCGTCGAGCGCCCACATCCCCCGCCCGTGCGTCGCGATGACGACGATGTTGTCGCGCGGGTGGATGATGAGATCGTGCACGTAGGCGGCCGGGACGCCGCTGCCGAGCACCGACCAGGTCTTCGCGCCGTCGGTCGTGACGAACACGCCCGTGTCCGTCCCGACGTAAAGCACCTTCGGGTCCACCGGGTCCTCGCGGATGACGTTCACCGGGCCGATCGGGATCCCGGCCGCGATGCTCGTCCAGGTCTTCCCGAAGTCGGTCGACTTCCACACGTATGGCGTGAAGTCGTCGTCTCGCTTGCCGTTCTGCGTCATGTAGACGGTGCCGAGATCGAACGCCGACGCGACGAGCCGCGACACCCACTTGCGAGGCGCGGCGCCCGCGCTCATGTCGGTCCACGCCTTCCCGCCGTCCTTCGTCACGTGCACCCGCCCGTCATCCGTCCCGGCGTAGATGAGGCCGAAGCGCATTGGCGACTCGGCGATGGCGAAGACGGTGTGATACGGGATGTCTCCCTTCTCGGTGGCCGCGCCGAACGTCAGGTCGGGGCTGATAACCTCCCACGTGTCGCCCTGGTCGCGAGACATCATCACGTACTGCATGCCGTGGTAGAGGATGCGGCTGCTGTGCGGCGATATGATGGTCGGCGCCAGCCACTCGCCGCGAAGCGCCGGCTCGTCAGGATAGCGGGCCGGCAGGATGTCCTTGCTGCGCTCGCGGCGCGGCTTCGAGAGATCCGAGCGCGTCAGCGTGCCGTAGAACCCCGACGAGAACACGATGTTCGGGTTGCCGGGATCGATCGCGTGCGTCGAGCCTTCGCCGCCCGGCGCGCCCTCGAAGTCGACCGCGCGGATCTTGTCGCGTCCTGCCGAGAGCTCCACCGCGCCGCGGAAGCTGCCGTGATCCTGCATCGAGCCGAATACGTGGAACGGCGTGTCCATGTCGTAGGCGATGTTGAAGAACTGGCAGACCGGGAGATTCAGGCTCGAATCCTTCCAGGTCTTCCCGCGGTCGTACGAGATGGCGAGCCCCTGGTCGAACACGTTGACCAGGTAGTTGTTGTTGAGCGGGTCGATCCACAGGCCGTGGTGGTCGCCGCCCGGCGTGTCGAGGCTCTTGAACGTCTTCCCGCCGTCGTAGGAGACGTTCAGCGCGAGCCCCATCGTGTAGACGGTGTTCACGTCGGCCGGATCGACCCGGATCTGCCCGAACACCCAGCCGTAGGTGTTCGACGAGCCCTCCATGAACTTCTTCTGATCCGGCGTCAGGCCGCTCACCTGCGTCCAGTGCTCACCCTTGTCGTCGGATCGGTAAACCGTGGCTCCCTTGATGTAGCCGCTCGACGGGATTCCGTACGGGTCGTTCTTCTCTTCCTCGGTCGGCTCGCGCGAGATCTCGTAGTTGTCCACGAGGGCATACAACGTGTTCGGCGCCGACAGGCAGACGTCGAGGCCGATGCGCCCCCGGAACTTCGGAATCGGCAGACCCTCGTTGATCGGCTTCCAGGTCCTTCCGCCGTCCGTCGACTTGTGGATGCCGCTGCCCGCCGTGTCGGGCGTGTTGCGCGGGTCGTTCCACTTCAGGCGCGTGCGCTGCCAGGTGGCGGCGTAGAGCGTGTTCGGGTCGGCCGGGTCCATGGCGAGGTCGATCGCCCCGGTCTTGTCGTTGAGGAAGAGCACCTTCGTCCATGTCTTCCCGCCGTCGGTCGTCTTGTAGACGCCGCGCTCGGCGTTGACGGTCCACTCGTGGCCGGACGCGGCCACGTAGACGATGTCGGGGTTGGTCGGGTGGATGACGATTCGGGGGATCGTGTAGGTATCTGCCAGCCCCATGTGCCGCCAGGTCTTCCCGGCGTCCACCGACTTGTAGACGCCGATGCCGGCCTGGGAGCTGCGGAAGATGTTCGCCTCGCCGGTCCCGATCCAGACGATGTTCGGGTTGGACGGGGCGATCGTGACGTCACCGATGGTCGTCGCCGGCCCGCGCTCGAACACCGGCTGCCAGGTGGTCGCTTCGTTCTCGGTCTTCCACAGACCGCCCGAGGCGGTCGCAACGTACACGGTGTAGTTCTTGCCGCGCGGCGCCACCACGGCGATGTCGATGGCCCGGCCGCTGATGTTCTTCGGGCCGATCCACTGCCACTTCACGTCTTTGAAGGGCGAGGCGGCCGCCATCGTCTCGTGCTGGGCGAAGCCCTTGAGGCGCAGGGCCGGGTCGGTGCTGACGACGACCTGGGGCGCGGCGGAATCCGGGCGCCTGCGCGGCAAGGTGGATGGCGCCGGAGACGACGAGGAGCAGGACGGCCGCGGCCGCCAGGACAGTTCGGACGCTCGCGTGTCGGGAAAGAGATGTCATGAATCCTCCGGTGAAGGCGCGGTGATTCTACCACCTGGGGGGGGCGGCCAGAGGACCTCGGGTGGCGCGCTCCGCGCCCTCGCCCGCGAAGCCACCCGCCCCCCGGTCACCACGCCGTCTGCACGTGCCGGTAGTCCCGCACTCTGCGGTCTCTCGTCACAAGTACGGCGCGCAGGTGGCGTGTGGTGGCGACAATGATCTGGTCCGCCGGATCGCCGTGGAAGGGCTGGGGAAGGCTGCAGCTCTCGATCAGGATGGTGGGAGTCAACTCCGCGACCGTCAGGCCGGGCAGCGCCAGGGCCCGTTCGATCCAGTCCCGCAGCGGCCGGTCCAGCACCAGTTGCTGCTTCTCGACCTTTTTGGCCACCTCCCACACCGAGATCGCGGAGATCGAGACGCCATCGCCGGCTGCGGCCCGTGCAATCGCTCGTGCGGCCGACTTCGCGAGCCGCCCGTCCTCGGTGGCCCACCAGACCCACGCGTGCGTGTCAAGAACGAGCGGCATCCCAGTCCTCGCCAGTGCCGAACGGGTCGCCGTGTTCCTCCAGCACGCTGCCGGCCAGCGTCTCCGGACCTTTCGCGGGGGCCGTGAAGGGCACGACCGCCGCCACGGGGCGGCCCCGCTTGGTGACGACCACCGGCGACCGCGTGGCGGCCACCCGGTCGAGGACCTTGAGGCACTGGTCCTTGAAGACTCCCGCAGGCATCCGCGTCATGCCGACATTATGGCCATGGCCATATGGCCATGTCAATCTGCTTTCCTTCGGCGATTCCGCAGGCGCGATCTCCGGACACCTCCCGACCCCGATGTCGTAGTATGCTCCCCGCACGGATTCCCCAGTCTGAACCAGTCTCACCGGAGGAATATCGACGCCATGAGAAGAGCACTCCGCACCGCGATCGCGATCGGATTCGTGATCGGCCTCGCCCTCGTCTTCGTGAGCGGCCTCGGCGCGCAGGCGCCACAGGCCCAGCAGCCGGCGGCCGCGGGGCCTGTCAATCAGTCCGACGACCCGCTGCTGAAGTCGTTCCGGTGGCGCAGCATCGGGCCCGCCACGATGGGCGGACGCATCGACCGCTTCGCCGTGGTCGAGAGCGACCCCTCGACCTACTACATCGGGTTCGCCACCGGCGGCATCTGGAAGACGGTCAACAACGGCACCACGTTCACGCCGATCTTCGACACCTACCCGGTCAGCTCGATCGGCGACATCGGGATCGCGCCGTCGAACCCGAACGTCATCTACGTGGGCACCGGTGAGCCGAACAACCGCCAGAGTTCGTCGTTCGGCGACGGCGTGTACAAGTCGACCGATGCCGGCAAGACGTTCACCCACGTCGGCCTGAAGGAGACCCAGTCGATTGCGCGGGTCCTGGTCCACCCGACCAACCCAGACATCGTCTACGTCGCGGCGATTGGCCACCTGTTCGGACCGAACAAGGAGCGCGGCCTCTTCAAGACGATCGACGGCGGGAAGACCTGGACGAACACCAAGTTCATCGACGAGGACACCGGCTTCACCGACATCGCGATGGATCCGAAGAACCCCGAGGTCCTCTTCGCCGCGTCGTACCAGCGTCGCCGCACACCGCACGGGTTCAACGGGGGCGGTCCGGGCAGCGCGTTGTGGAAGACGGCCAACGGCGGGAAGACGTGGACGCGGCTGTCGGGAAGCGGCCTTCCCGACAACCCGATCATCGGCCGCATTGGCCTGGACATCTGCCTGACGAAGCCGAACGTCATCATCGCGCAGTTCGAAGTGGGCGCCAGCGGCGGCACGGGCGCCGGCGTGACGGCCGACGGGAAGGAGCAGGTGGCCGGACAGCGGGGCGGCGGCGCGGGCGAGGCCGGAGCGGGAACGCCAGCCGGAGCCGCGGCTGCCGGCCAGGCCGGCGGACGGGGCGGAGCGGCCGCGGCGGGTCAGGCCGGCGCTCGAGGCGGACAGGCTGCCGGGGCGGCGCCGGATCCCAAGCAAACGGGCGTGTGGAGGTCCGACGATGGCGGCAAGACGTGGCGGGTGGTGAGCAACACCAACAACCGGCCGATGTACTACAGCAAGCTGCGCGTCGATCCCAACAACGACCAGGTGATCTACCTGGGCGGCGCGTCGGCGTACAAATCTGTGGACGGCGGCAAGACGTTCCGTACCCTGCAGAACTTCGGGCACGGCGACCACCACGCCATCTGGGTCAATCCCAGGAACTCCAAGCACGTGATGTACGGGAACGACGGCGGCCTCGACGTCAGCTACGACGGCGGCGAGACGTGGGACTTCATCGCCACGGTGGCGGTCGGACAGTTCTACGCGATCAGCGCCGACATGCGGAAGCCGGACTATGTGTGCGGCGGCCTGCAGGACAACGGGTCGTGGTGCGGCCCGAGCGCCAAGCGGTCGAGCGTTGGCATCCTGAACTCCGACTGGTTCCGCGTCGGGGGCGGCGACGGGTTCTACACGCAACAGGATCCGACCGACTGGGCCGTCGTGTACTCCGAATCCCAGGACGGCAACGTGTCGCGCCTCGACCTCCGGGCCGGCACGAGCGTCAGCATCCGCCCGCGCGGGGCGCGGGGCGGAGCGCAGGCCCAGAACGCGGCGGCCCAGGCGCTGGCGGCCCAGAACCCGCAGTTCGCGGCGGCCGCGGCAGCCAACGTGGTGCCGCAGCCGCCCGAGGGCACGGCGTTCCGGTTCTTCTGGAACACGCCGACCGTGCTCTCGCCGCACAATCCGCGCATCGTTCTGATCGGCGGCAACCGGCTGTTCATCTCGCTGGACCGCGGCGAGACGTACAAGATGACCGACGACCTCACGCGCAAGCTGAGCCGCTTCACCCGGCCGATCATGGGCGTGGCGGGGGACGCGCCGATGGCGTCGAAGCACGACGGCGTGGCGACGACCAGCGTCATCACGACGGTGTCGGAGTCGCCGGTCGTTCCGGGCGTCATCTGGGTCGGAACCAACGACGGCAACGTGCAGGTGACCCGTGACGGCGGCGACACGTGGAAGAACGTCGTCGCCAGCGTCAAGGGGGTGCCGGACGAGACCCACGTGTCGCGCGTCGAGGCGTCGCACTTCGACGCGGGCACCTGCTACGTGACGTTCGACGCGCACCGCATCGACGACCACAAGCCGTATGTCTACGTCACGAAGGACTACGGCCAGACCTTCACGTCGATCGCGGCGAACCTGCCGACGGGCAACGTGAACGTGATTCGCGAGGACCCGAAGAACCGCAACCTGCTCTTCCTCGGCACCGAGTACGCCCTGTACGTCTCGGTGAACGCGGGCAGGGAGTGGAAGCGGTTCATGACCGGGCTGCCGACGGTCCGTATCGACGACCTGCTGATCCATCCGCGCGACAACGATCTCATCGTCGGCACGCACGGCCGCAGCATCTGGATCGTCGACGACATCACGCCGCTCCAGCAGTTGGCCGACGCGGTGGCGAAAGCGGACGTGACGCTGTTCCCTCCGCGACCGGGCGTGGCGTGGCGGACGGACACGCAGCTGAGCATCGGCGTCGGCGGCAGCAAGCACTTCCGCGGCGAGAACCCGCAGCCGGGTACGGCCATCAGCTACCATCTCCGGACGGCCGCAACCGGTGACGTGAAGATCGCCATCAGCGACTACGCAGGCAGGGTCGTCCGCGAGATGACCGGGCCGAAGGAGGCCGGCCTGCACCGCGTGCAGTGGAACCTGCGAGGGAACCCGCCGGCCGGCGCGGCCGAGGCGGGCCAGCGAGGAGGGGGCGGTGGCCAGCGCGGCGGGGGCGGCGGCGCGCTCGAACCGGGCAGCTACCTCGTGAAGCTGACCGTTGGCGGGAAGGAGTACACGACCAGGGTGGTCATCGAAGCCGACGTGCAGTAGCGCCAAGACGATTGCTTCGGGAGGAAATCCGGTTTCTGCAATTCCTCCCGAAGCACTTCCCGTTCAGAGTCCAGAAGGGCTGCCAGCTGGCGATACGCTGCCAGCTGACCCCTGCCAGCTACTTGCCCGGCGCCGGCTGCTGCCGCGCCTTCTCCTTGTCCAGGTACGAGACGCCTTCCGTCCACCACTTCGGCGCCGGCGCGCCCTTCAGGAAGTGGTCGAAGTACCTCCCAGAACCGGACGGTGAGGTCCTTGCGGTTCGCCAGGCCGCGCAGGCCGTGCCCCTCGTTCGGATACGCCAGCAGGACGGCCTTCTTCCCGTTGTAGCGGAGCGCGTTGTAGAAGGCGAGGCTGTTGATGACGCCGACGGTGCCGTCCGAGGTCCCGTGCATGATCAGGAACGGCTGGCTCACCTTCGGCGCCCACGTCAGCGCCGACTCCGCGCGGTACCGCTC
Source organism: uncultured Acidobacteriota bacterium (assembly GCA_963698725.1). Taxonomy (GTDB): domain Bacteria; phylum Acidobacteriota; class Vicinamibacteria; order Vicinamibacterales; family Fen-181; genus FEN-299. The sequence continues at coordinate 546,135 of CAVORY010000012.1, read as the reverse complement.
GGGGTTGTCCCACGGCGAGAAGCCCCAGCGCCCCTGGTCGTAGAGGTAGTAGTTGAACGCGGTGTTGCCGCTGCCGCCGGTGTAGGCGTAGCTCCAGCCCCACGGCATCGAGAAGTCGTTGTAGAGATCGACGACGCCAGCGCCCATGCCGACCGCCGCGAACATCTTCGACATCGTCCCGATGTACGCCGCCCCCTCGCCGCCGTAGCTGTGGCCCGAAACACCGATGCGCTTCGGGTCGGCGTAGCCCATCTCGATCACCTTCCTCGTCGCCGCCTCCACGCACTCGAGCATGTCCGAATGCGACGAGCCGGTCCGGAAGTGCACGTCCGGCTGCATGACGAGATAGCCCATGCTCACCGGGTGCACCGAGATCCGCCCCATGCTCGAGATGTAGGCCGGCGCGCTGTATTGGTGCATGCTCTGCGAGTTCTTCTCGTAGAAGATCACGACCATCGGCCGCTTCTCGCCCGGCTTGTAGTCGTCGGGCACGGCGAGGATGCCCTGCAGGCGCACACCGTCCTTGTTCTTGTAGTCGAACAGGACGCGGCGGCCCCACGCGTACTCCTTCTGCTGCGGGTTGGCGTCGGTGATCTTCTTCGAGTCGGCGAAGCCGGGACCCGACACGCGCAGGTCCGGGAACTCGATGAACGTCTGGCGCGTGAACAGGAACCGGTCTGCCTTGCGCGCCTTCACCGGTGTGCTGAACGAGGCGTCCTGGTACACCAGTTCCTTCATCTGCCCGCTCGAAAGTTCGTAGAACCCCGACTTCTTCGTCCACTGGCCGTAGGCCGACAGCGTCCACGGCTTGGTGAGGTCCCAGGTCCCGCGAGGCCCCACCGCGCGCGGCACGGTCGGGTCGACCGGCTCGGGCCGGATCAGCCGGAAGCGGATCTCGTTCTTCGCGCCCAGGCCCCCGGTGAGGCTGGTCGGCGCCGAGCCGTCCAGCGGCAGCAGCCACAGGTCGTACCGGTGATTGACGACGACTGCCTTGCCGTCGCTGGCGTAGCCGCCGACGCCGTACGGTGGCTTGATGCCGGGATGGTCGTCTTCGACGTTCACGAAGCTCACCGGGCTGGCCGGCGCGAGCGTCTTCGTCGTGCCCGCCTCGAGGTCGTAGAGCTGAAACTTCGCGTCCTTCCAGTAGAGGAAGTGGGTGCCGTGCGGCGAGATGCCGAAGGTGTGGCCGCCGGCGAGCAACCCCTTCCCGATGAGCGTCCGGTCGCCCGTCGAGGTATTGACCCGGTAGAAGTCGGAGGCCGGCTGCGCCTTCTCGTCGCGCAGGTAGGCGCGCTGATCGCGACCGACCGCCCACTTCCCGTCGGGGCCCACGTCCAGGTCGCGCATCGTCTCGTCGGTCAGCTTGACGTACCGTTTCGCCGACACGTCGAACGCCTGGCGGTAGGTGAAGCTGCGCTCCTGGTCCGCGCGGACCATCTGCAGCGACTGCACACGATCGTCGCTGGTGTTCCAGACGTCCACGTCGGCCACTTCGTCGGTCGTCTTGCGGGTCGTGTCGAGCGTGGCCACCTGCTCTTTCGCTCCGAAGAAGACACGCTTGCCGTCTTCGCTCCAGGCGAGCGCCGCGCGATCGCTCACGACCCAGCCCTTCGGGAAGCCTTCGGTCTTCGCAGGCTCGAGCACGACCGGCGGCGGAACGGCCGCGCCGTCGCGGAGCGCCCCACTGACGTCGCGGAACGCGAGCAGGATGTTGTCCTTCTCGCGCATCTTCTCGACCTCGGCCCCCTTCAGCACGGCGATGGCGTTGCCGTCGTCGCTCCACGTGAGGCGGTTGTAGCTCTTGCCGTCGTTGTCGAGCGGCGTGACGCGCCCGTTCCGCGTGTCGAACACGAACAGACCGTTGGCGTCCTTCACCGCCGCGTCCACGGCGTAGGCGAGCAGCTCGCCCGTCCGGTTGAACGCGATGTCGCCGACGCCGCCCAGCAGCTGGTGCCTGCCCGTGCGGAGGTCGAGCAGGATGGTGTCGGCCCCGCGCGCGGCGGCCGTCGCGCTGCCGGCGCCCGACGCCTGTGCGCCTCCCGGTGCTGGTGGCGTCGTGGGAGGCGTGCCGCCGCCTCCTCGCCCGCCGCCGGCCGCCGGCGCCTCGCCCCCGCGCCGGCGGAGGAACAGGTGGGTCGACGAGTTCGAGAAGGCGAACGTCCCGATGTCCTGCCATGACTTCACCTCGCCGGTCGCGAGGTTTCGCAATTCGACCCGGCGCGGCGGGGGCGTGGATGACGCGCCTCCACGGCCCGCCTGCGCGCCCTGCGCCCCGGCAGCGCCCGGCTGGGCCGGAGCCTGCGGCGTGGATGGCGGCGTCGACGGCGGCGTGGTGGGCTGCGCGGTGGGCTGCGTCGCAGATCCGCCTCCGCCCGATCCGCCCCCGCCCGATCCGCCCGACCCGCCGCGGGCCGCGCGGGCCCGCTGCGCTGCGCCCGGATCCACCTGGTAGGCGATCCACCTGGAGTCGAGCGAGAACGTACCGCCGGTGGCGTCCGCCACGGTCACCTCCGCATTCGTCTCGAGGTTCAGCAGGTGGAGCACCGGCTTCGACTCGGCCTCGGTGGTGTTGGTGAGCGCTAGCGTGTACACGACCCACTTCCCGTCGCTCGACATCTGCTGGTCCGAGATGCTGCGCCATTTCGTGTAGTCGTCGATCGACATGGCCTTCTTCGCCGGGGCCTGCGCCTCGGGCATCGCGTAGAAGACGGCGAGCAGAACCGCCAGCGCCAGACCGAAGCTCGCGAGCCGGCGCCGTATCAGCAGAGACTTCTGAGCGTGTGTCGTCATGTCGGTTCCTTCGTCGTGAATAACACTCCGAGAGTGATTTCCGCTGGGCCGCTCCGGGAAATCACTCCCGGAGTGATTATCGGCGCGCTACTTCACCGGCAAACCGGGAAACGGGTCGTCGATCGACGGACTCTGCGGCGTGAACAGCTCGGCGCCATGCTCAGTGATTACCATGTCGTCCTCGAGCCGGATGCCGAACTCGCCCGGGATGTAGATCCCCGGCTCGTTGGTGAACGTCATCCCGGCCTTCAGCGTCACCGCCTTCGTCCAGCCGAACATGTTGTGCTTCACCAGGTACGGCCACTCGTGGCCGTCCATGCCGAGCCCGTGGCCGAGCCTGTGTGTGAAGTACGTGAAACCCGGCCCGTAACCCTCGCCCTCGGCCAGCTTTCGCGCGGCCGTGTCCAGCGCGTCGAGCGGCACGCCCGGCTTCGCCACGGCGAGCGCCGCCAGCTGCATGCGCCGCACGAGGTCGAAGATCCTCCGCATCTTGTCGGTCGGCTTTCCGAACACGAACGACCGGCTGATGTCGGAGCTGTAGCCCTCGATCGAGCAGCCGCCGTCCACCAGCACCATCGACCCGTCGCGCATCACCTGCGGGACCGACGAGCCGTGCGGGTACGACGAGTTCGGGCCCAGCTGCGCGCCGCCGCCGCCGCTGAACCCCTGACGCTGGTGGCCCGCCGACGTGAGCGCCCCGTACTCGGCCGGCGTCATCCCGTCGCGCAGGCCTGGATACGCGGCGGCGTAAGCGTTCAGCGTCACCTTCGACGCGAGGCGCATCAGCTCGAGCTCGTGCGCGTCCTTGATCATCCGGCAGCCCGCGGTGACCGGCGTCGCGCTCGTGAAGCGGATCGCAGGCGCCGCCTGCGCGATGCTGTCCGAGAACACGAACTTCACGGTTTCCTCGATGCCGACGCGCCCGGTCGCGACGCCGCGCGACTTCAGCGCCCCCGCCGTCAGATCGAAGGGGCTCTCGTCCTCCTGCCAGGTCATCACCTGGCTTCGCCCCGCCAGCGGGCCGAGCTTGATCTGCTCGCTGGCCCGGTCGAGCTCGAACCCGGGGCAGACGACGATGGGGTCGCCCTTGGCGGGCAGGATCACCGCCAGCATCCGCTCGCTCTGGCCCCACCGCAGGTTCGTGAAGTAGACGAGCGAGGTGCCGCCGGTCAGCACGATCGCGCCCAGGCCCTCTTTCGCCATCAGCGCCTTCGCCCGCTCGATCCGCGCGAGGCGCTCGTCGTTGCTGATGGGCCGCGCCTGCCCCCTCAGGTTCGGCAGCGCGTCGAACGACGCCGGCAGCGGAGTCTGCGGCGGAGCGCCCTGCCGTGGCGGCTGCGCGGCTGAGGTGTCTGGTATGGCGGCGGCGACTCCAGCCACGGCCGCGCCTTGAACGAACTGTCGGCGGTTCAGCATTCCTGGCTCCTCGTGACGATGCCGACCCGGAGACGTGCGGGTCTGCCGCGTAATGGTAGGCCAAGTGGACACCGAAGGAGCGGAAAATCTGCGGCTCTCCTGCTATGCTTCTGCGAGGTCACGATTCTGGAGTGAAGGAGTGGTCATCATGTCCTGTTCAAGACGGATCTTCATTGGCGCCGTGGTCGTCCTCGCGGCCGCTGCCGGCCTTGCGGCCGAGCAGGGCATGTGGATGCCGCAGCAGATTCCCGATCTCGCGGCGAAGCTCCGGACGCTCGGCTTCACCGGCGACCCGAAGGCCTTCGCGGATCTCACCGGCCAGCCGATGGGCGCCATCGTGTCGCTCGGCGGCTGCACCGCGTCGTTCGTCTCGCCGGACGGGTTGATCGTCACCAACCACCACTGCGTGACGGGCGGCCTCCAGTTCAACTCGACGCCGCAGCGAAATCTGCTGACCGAGGGCTTCCTCGCCAGGACGCGCGACGAAGAGCTGTCGAACGGCCCCGGGTCGCGGGTGTTCGTCACGACGTCGGTGGCCGAGGTGACCGCGGCCATCACCGGCGGCCTGGACGCCAGCGTCACCGACCGCCAGCGCAACGACACCATCGACCGGCGGGTCAAGGAGCGCGTGGCCGCGTGCGAGAAGGGCGGCCTCCGGTGCAGCGTCACCTCCTTCTTCGAGGGGCTCAGGTACTTCGAGATCGCGCAGCTCGAAATCCGCGACGTCCGGCTGGTCTACGCACCGGCCGAGGGGATCGGCGTGTTCGGCGGCGAGACGGACAACTGGCGGTGGCCGCGCCATACCGCCGACTGGAGTTTCCTCCGCGCCTACGTCGGCAGGGACGGCAAGCCGGCCGCCTTCGCCAAGGAGAACGTCCCGTACAAGCCGAAGCACTGGCTGACGGTCTCGCCGGACGGCACCAAGGCGGGCGACCTCGTTTTCGTCGTCGGCTATCCAGGCCGGACGATGCGGCATCGGACGTTCGCGGAGATCAAGGAAACGACCGAGTGGACGCTCCCGCGATCGGTGCGGCTCTCCGAGGAGCAGCTGGCGCTCGTCGACCGGCTCACGGCCGGCAACAAGGACCTGGCGATCAAGCTCTCCGGGCGGATCCAGGGCCTCAACAACGGCCTGACCAACTCGAAGGGCGTCCTCGAAGGGCTGGTGAAGGGCGGAGCGCTCGGGCTGAAGGAAGCCCAGGAGAAGGCGCTGACGACGTGGATTGCCGCGACACCGGAGCGGCAGAAGCAGTACGGTGACGTCTTCCCGGCGATGACCGCACTCCAGTCCGAGAGCGAGAAGGTGCGCGAGCGCAACGCGACGCTGAGCACGCTGTCGTCCGCCTCGTCGTATCTCGGCGCTGCGCAGACGATCTACCGCCTGTCGCTGCAGCGGCCGAAGCCCGACCTCGACCGCGACGCCGGGTTCCAGGAACGCGACTGGAGCCGCATCCGCGAAAACCTCGACCGCCTGCAGCGATCGCTCGACGCGGCAGCCGACCGCGCGTTCCTGCGGTGGGCCACCGGCCTTGCCGCCGCACTGCCCGCGGGCCAGCGGATCGAGCCGCTCGACCAGCTGGTCGGCCTGCGAGCAGGCCTGGCCGCGGCGGACGCCAACCGTGCGATCGACGCCTGGCTGGACAAGCTGTACGCGGGGACGAAGATCGGCGACCGCGACGCCCGCCTCGCTCTTATCGACAGGAGCTCGGCCGAGCTGATGTCGGGAGGCGACACCTTCATCGCGCTCGCGGCGGCGCTCGAGCCGATGGCCGAATCGATCCGCGACGCGGCGAAGACCCGGGCCGGCGCCTACGCCCGCCTGCGCCCGCGCTACATGCAGGCGCTGCTGGCGAAGGCGGGAGGCCTGGTGGCGCCCGACGCGAACAGCACCCTCCGCGTCACCTACGGCCAGGTGAAGGGCGTGGACGCGAAGGACGGGCTCTTCTACAAGCCCTATACCGGCCTCGCGGGCATCCTGGAGAAGCAGACGGGAACGGGCGATTTCAATGCGCCGAAGAAGCAGTTGGACGCGATCGCCGCGTTCCTCCAGACGAGGAAGAGCCCCTACGCCAGCGCGGCGCTCAACGACGTGCCGGTGAACTTCCTGTCGACGGTGGACACCACCGGCGGCAACTCGGGGTCGCCCACGTTGAACGCCCGCGGCGAGCTGGTCGGTCTGCTCTTCGACGGCACCTACGAATCCGTCTCGTCCGACTACCTGTTCAACGAGGTGAAGACCCGATCGATCCACGTGGACAGCCGCTACATGCTCTGGAACATGGCCGAGGTGGATGGCGCGGCGCACCTCGTCAAGGAGATGCGGGTCAGCACTCCAGCGGCGGGGGTGAAGAAATAGGCAGCTGGCAGCCGGCAGCTGACAGCTGGCAGCGGATTTCAGCCGGCAGACAGAACAAGGAACTGTCATGACACTTCGACGCAACGCTGGTTTCATCCTGAGCGCCATCGCGGCGCTGTTCAACCATGTCGGCACCACGGCGCAGACCGGCCCATCGTCAGGCCCAGCCCGGCTGGCGAGCGCGCCCGTCTACCGCGACCTCGGCCCGGCCCGCCAGAACGGCCGCATCCTCCACCTCCTCGTCGATGAGCGGAAGCCCTCGACCTTCTACGTCGCTCCGTCGACCGGCGGCTTGTGGAAGACGGTCAACAACGGGACGACGTTCGAGTCGGTGCTGCCCGACAAGAGCATGGTGTCGATTGGGCACGCCGCTCTGGCGCCGTCCAATCCCGACATCGTCTGGGTCGGCACCGGCGACGCCGCGTCCGGCCGCATTCCGATCCGAGGCTTCGGCGTCTGGAAGTCGGTCGATGCCGGCAAGACGTGGGCGCACATGGGCCTCACCGAAACGCGCCACATCGGCCGCATCGCCATCGATCCGCGCAACCCCGACATCGTCTATGTCGCAGCCGTCGGCTATCACTTCTCGAACGGCCCGGACCGCGGCCTCTACAAGACGATCGACGGCGGCAAGACGTGGTCGAAGGCGCTCTACAAGGGTGAGCACGTCGGCGTTGTCGACGTCGTCATCGACCCGAAGACGCCGTCCACCGTGTTCGCGGTGACCTACGACAAGCAGCGCATCCCGTGGAACTTCGACGAAGGGGGCCCGGAGACCGCGATCTACCGGTCGAAGGACTCCGGGAAGACGTGGCAGCGGCTGGCCGGCGGACTGCCGACCGGGAAGCTCGCCCGCGCGGGCCTTGCGATCTACCCGAGGAAGCCGTCGATCGTTTACGCCGTCATCGACAACCAGAACCCGCGGCTCGCCGGGCCCGCGGGCGCCGCGCCCGGCACTCCGCCTCCGGCGGGCACCGCCGCGCCCGCCTCGCGTCCGATCGGCGGCGAGGTCTACCGGTCCGACGACGGCGGGAACACGTGGGTGAAGACGAATGCGCCGAGCGACAGCATCGGCGGCGGAAAGTGGTACGGCTGGATCTTCATCGATCCGAACAACGACAGGACCGTCTACGTCCCCAACGTCAGCATGTACCGGTCGGTGGACGGCGGCAAGACCTGGGGCAGGAAGGGCCCCGAGAACATCGCCGGCTCGTTCCACGTCGATTACCACGGCATCTGGATCGACCCGCGCGATTCGAATCACCTCATCCTCGGCAGCGACGGCGGCCTCGCCGTGTCGTGGGACTTCGGCGCGACGTGGGATGTCTTCGACCACCTGCCGCTGGCGCAGTTCTACTCGGTCGGCGTGGACATGGACGAGCCGTACAACATCTACGGCGGCCTGCAGGACAACGGGTCGATCAAGATCCCCTCGAACGGCCCACGCGGGTCGATCACCCGCGACGAGTACGAGCAGGTGGGCGGCGGCGACGGCATGATGAACATGCCCGACTGGGAGGACAGCCGCTGGCTCTACAACGCGTCGCAGAACGGCGCGATCCAGCGCGTCGACCAGAGGACTGGCACATCGCGCTCGATTCGCCCCGCGCCGCCGGCCGGCCGGCCCGCGTACCGCTTCAACTGGACGGCGCCGATTCACGTCTCGCCGCACAACAGCCGCACGGTTTACGTGGGCGCGCAGGTGGTGCTGCGGACGGTGAACCGCGGCGACGCGTGGCGCGAAATCAGCCCGGACCTCACGACCAACGATCCGGTGAAGCTCAAGGGCAATATCGAGTTCTGCACGCTGACCTCGATCTCGGAATCGCCCGTGACGCCCGGGGTGATCTGGACGGGTTCCGACGACGGGAAGGTGCAGGTGACGCGCAATGGCGGCGGGACGTGGACCGACGCGACGGCGAAGCTCGCCGCGGCTGGCGGCCCTGCCGACTATTACGTGACGCGGGTGTTCGCGTCGCCGCACAAGGAAGGCACGGCGTTCGCGACCAAGGCCGGCTGGCACCGGGACGTCTACGCGCCGTTCGTCTTCCGCACCGACGACTTCGGCGAGTCGTGGACGGCGATTGGCAAGGGCCTGCCCGACGGGACGGTCTACGTCGTCGTGCAGGATCGCAGGAACGCCGACCTGCTGTTTGTCGGAACCGAGATGGGCGTCTTCGTCACCTTCGACGCGGGAAAGCAGTGGCTGCCATTCGGAACGGGCCTGCCTCCGTACGCGCTCGTGCACGACCTGCTGATTCACCCGCGCGAGAACGACCTCGTCGTGGCCACCCACGGCCGAGGCCTGTTCGCCACCGATATCACGCCGCTCCAGGAAGCGACGGCGAAGATCTGGGACGAGGACGTCCACCTGTTCGCAGTGGAGCCGAAGATCCAGTGGCCCCGCCGGTCGGTTGGATTCACAAACGGCGGCGAGCGCCAGTTCGTCGTGCCGAACGAGCCGGCCGGCCTCGTGATCAACTACCTGCTGAAGAACGACGCGAGCGGACCCGTCAAGGTGCGCGTGTCGGACCCGTACGGCGCGGAGGTGGCCTCGTACGACGGCAGCGGCAAGGCCGGGCTGCAGAGCGTCGTCTGGGATTTCAGGAGGGCGGGCGGCACCCCGGCGGCAGGCGGCGCGCAGCCGCCGGCCGGTCAGCGGGGAGGCGGCCGGCTGCTCGCCCCTCCGGGCGACTACGTGGTGGTGCTGGAGGCCGGCGGCAGGAAGTTGACGGCGCGGGCGATGGTCCGGCCCGCGCCGGAGCGGAACTGACGCCTACTTCTTCGGCTGCTTCTTCGCCGTCCACGTCGACGCGCCGAAGCTGCCGAACTCGATCGTGCCCGACATCGTCTCGCCGTCCACCTTGCCGGTGTAGGCGATCGTCATCTGCTGCCCCTGCATGTCGATGACGATGGCGAAGGCGATGTCGGCGCCTTTGATGGTGCCTTCGAGCGGCGTTTCACCAATCTGGCTCGACTGGGTCCCGGTCAGCTTCTCGCCGTCCTGCTTGAACGTCGAGGTCAGCGTCATCGTCCCCTGCGGCGTCTCGACGGAAAAGTCCCAGGTGCCGGAGACATCGATCTTCGGCGTCTCCTTCGGTTTGTCCTGCGCAAACGCCGAACCAGTCAGGGCCAGCGCAGCGACAATGACGATGGCGAACACAAACGCTCTCTTCATGCGGTTCCTCGTCTGGATGGGCCGCGCCGATGGCCGGCGGGACGTCTGACCGACTGACGATAGCAGTTCACACGTGAGCGATGCAACCCGCTACACTATGGACCCTGACCGGAATAGGTTTGCCACCTTGGGCGTCGAGGCGCCCGCCCGGCAAGGCGCGAGGAGCGCGCATATCGGGAATATGCAAGCGACGAGCAACGCAGCCCGGCGGGATGCATCGGCGGCCAGGGTGGCGAAGCTATTCCGGTCAGGGTCCTAAGCGGGCACCGCGATGCGCAGAGTCCCGAAACCGCCGCCTCCGGAACACGATGAGCCGTCGCCCGCACGTCCGCCGCTCAAGTGGGCTGGCGGAAAGCGGTGGCAGGTGCCCCGCCTGCGTGAGCTGTGGACCCCGCACTCGCGCCGGCGCCTGGTGGAGCCGTTCTGCGGCGGCCTCGCGGTGACCCTGGGGCTGTCGCCTCGGCGCGCGCTGCTCAACGACGCCAATCCTCACCTGATCAACTTCTACCGGTGGGCGCGGCGAGGCCTGACCATCGAGCGGCCGCTCGAGAACTCCGCCGAGGCGTACTACGAGTGCCGCGACCGGTTCAACGCGCTGGTGGCGCAAGGCCGCGCGGGCGGCCGGGAGGCGGCGGCGCTCTTCTACTATCTAAACCGGACCGGCTACAACGGCCTGTGCCGGTTCAACAGCCGGGGCGAGTTCAACGTCCCGTTCGGCCGCTACGCGCGCCTCGACTACCGCCGCGACTTCTCGGAATTCCGCGCGGTGTTCGAGAACTGGTCGTTCCGGTCTGGCGATTTCGAGGACGTGCCGCTTCGTCCGGGCGACTTCGTCTACGCCGACCCGCCCTACGACGTGCCGTTCACGCGCTACGCCCGGGAGGCATTCGGGTGGGAGGACCAGGTGCGCGCCGCCGAGTGGCTGGCCGCGCATCCGGGCCCCGTGGTGCTCACCAACCAGGCGACGGACCGGATTCGCCGCCTCTATTCCAGCCTGGGTTACCATGTCACCGAACTGGCGGCGCCGCGGCGGATCAGCTGCACCGGCGATCGGTCGTCCGCGGCCGAGGTGCTGGCAGTTCGAAATGTGCTACCTTAGTCCTTCGATACACAAATACGCCAGCGTATTTGTGCCATCAGGACTAAGTGCTGAGCGAGCACAGCTGGCCACGTGCGGCAAGAGCCGGTCGTGGCCGTAGTTGCGAGTCGAAGCACTTAGGAGACTGTTTACTGCAGGGCCCTGTCCGAGGCGAGCGTGGCGAGCGAACCTGTCGACCTGAAACTGGACGTCGTGCCCCGGTCCCGATTCGACATGGTGGATCTGCGGGGACTCGTCTCGGCCGCCCACGGCACCGCGCTCTCCGCCTACTCGCACTGCCTGTACTGGTCGTCGCACACGACGGCCGGCTTCCTCGATCGAAGCATGGCGTCCAGGCTCCTCCAGAAACCGGGGGTGGCGGCCTACATCGACGCGTTCCGGGCGATCTTCCCCGAGGGGGCCGACTACGAGCACGACCGGATGGACCGCCGCGTGGAGCTGGCGCCCGAGCAGCGCGTCGTGGAACCGAAGAACGCCGACTCGCACCTCGCGTTCATCGCCGCCGGCCTGCGGACCTGCGTCACCTACGCCAACAGGCCGGACGAGCCGGTCTGCTTCGTCGATCTCGACGGCGTGAACGCCGGGAAGCCGCGCCGCCGGCACACGCGCGTCATCGGCTTCCACCGCGAAGAGATCGTGGCGCGTCACCAGATCGAGGTGCCCGTCTCGTCCCACCCGGTGGACTCTGTCAACCTGAAGGACCCGAGGCTCGGCATCGCCCAGGAGTTGTCGGAGTTCGTCCAGCGCCATGGGGTGCCCAAAGGTCGGTTGCGCCTGGCGCTGCACGCCGGCGAGCGGCACGCGGGCCTCACGGTGAACGAGTACGAGACACTGCTGATGCGGCACGACCTGCCGGACGTGCTGCGCAACCCGATGCGCTTCGCCATCGAGAAGGGCCGCCACGCGATTGCCGACCCGCGCGCGGTCCCTGCCAAGACGCTGGAGTACGCCAAGTACGATCTGGTGCGCGTGATGAACCAGGCGGTCGACCGGCTCGGGCTGAGCGAATCGCTCGTCGAACGTCTGCTGGCGCGGATGATGGCCGTCCCGGCCAACCGGTTCCTTCGCATGAAGCGGTCGGTGAACCTGCTCGTGTCGGACGAGGGGCTTGGTAAGGGGTCGGTCGTCGAAGGCACCTACCAGAGCACGATTCTCGTCCAGTGGCACCGTGCCGATCGCCAGTCGCGCCTGGTCGACGTGACGCTGACGCGACTCCGCTGACACGCGCATGTCGCGCACCCCGCTCCTCCGACGACTGGCCATCTCCCTGACGGTCCTGGCCGCGGCCTGCGGGCCGTCGGCATTCGCAGCGCCCCAGGCCGCCCAGCCGCCGCCGCCAGCGGACAGCCCCGCCCGTCCCCGCATCGGCCTCGTGCTCGGCGGCGGGAGCGCGCGCGGACTGGCTCACATCGGGGTGCTGGAGTGGCTCGAGGAGCACCGCATCCCGATCGATGCGGTGGCTGGCACGAGCATGGGCGGCCTCATCGGCGGGGCGTACTCCACCGGGCTCCCGCTCCGGGAGATCCGCGCCCTGACGGGCGAAGCCAGCTGGGACGCGCTGCTGTCGACCGAAGCGCCTTTCGAGGACAAGACGTTCCGGCGCAAGCAGGATTGGCGCGCCTTCCCGGCCGGCATCGAATTCGGGGTCCGCCGAGGGCTCTGGCTGCCGGGCGGCTTGAACCCGGGCCAGCGCATCGCCCTGCTGATTGACCGTCTCACGCTGCCCTACTCCGCGCTCCCGACCTTCGACGATCTCCCGACGCCGTTCCGCTGCGTGGCGTTCGACATCAACGCGTCCGAGAGCGTCGCCCTCGGCAGCGGCATCCTGGCCGAGGCCATGCGCGCGACAATGGCGATCCCGGGGATCTTCCCGCCGGTGACGATAGGCGGCCGGCTGCTCGTGGACGGAGGGTTCCTCGACAACGTGCCGGTCGGGGCGGCGCGGCAGATGCACGTCGATGTCGTGATTGCCGTTGACGTCACGAGGGACCCGGCGTCGATTCCCTACGTGACGGCGCTCTCGATGGTCAGCCGCGCGGTCGACGCCGTCATGGTGAGCGGCGCGAAGCGCAATCTCGCCCTGGCGGATATCGTCGTCGCCCCCGGCCTGGACGGCTTCACGTCGCTGGATTGGGGCCGGGCGGACGAGTTGCGGCAGAGAGGCTACCAGGCCGCCGAGGCGAAGGCCTCGGAACTGCTCGCGTACGCGGTGGGTCAGCAGGAATACGACGCGCACGAAGCCGCGCGGGCGGCACGCCGACGGACGTCGCCGATCGTCCCGTCCGCGGTCACGGTGACGGGCGTCGGCCCGGACCACGCGGTGAGGATTGCGCGCCAGATCGGGGTCAGGGCCGGACAGCCGCTCGATGTCGACCGGCTGGAGCGGGACCTGCTGCTGCTGAGCGGCACCGACCGCTTCGAGTTGCTCACCTACAACCTGGCCGAGGACGCCGGAGGCGCCCGCCTCGAGATCAAGGTCCGCCCAAAACCGAACGGGCCGGCGTTCCTGTCGCTCGGCGTCGAGCTGAACAACATCGACTCGGTCGACTTCGCGCTGACCGTCGCGGGTCGAACGACCATCTACGATGTCGCGGGCGCGGGGTCGGAGGTGAAGCTCGACTTCGCCGCCGGGACGCGCCTCGGCGTGGGCGGCGAGCTGTACCTGCCGATCAGCGTGCCCTGGTTCTTCGCCGCGCCGCGTGTGTTCGCCGGCCGCAGCCAACGGAATCGATTCGCAGACGGCCAGTTCGTCGGGGAGTACTGGCGCGGACAGGCCGATGCCGGATTCGACCTCGGTGTGAACTTCGGCAGACGGGCCCAACTCCGCGTGGGTGTGGACGCTGCCCGCGTGGAGGAGACGCTTCGCGTCGGCGACCCGTCGCTGCCCGAGGCGACGGGCACGCAGCGGCTCGCGTCGGCCCGGCTGGTGTACGACGGCCAGGACAGCCCGGTTGTCCCTTCGCGCGGGGTCTACGCCGGCGCGAGCGCCCGCCGCTTCTTCTCGGCGCCTGCCGTCGAAGGCCCGCCGGCGGTCGTTGACGCCATCCAGAACCCGCAGGAGTTCTGGCAGGCCGAGTTCGCCGCAACGGGATTCCACTCGATCAGCCGCCGGAACCGGATCTTCTTCAGGGCGGCGGCGGGCACGTCATTCGACGCCCACCCCTACTTCGCGGCGTTCTCGCTCGGCGGGCCGCTCCGTATGTCCGCCTTCTATGTCGACGAGCTGCGCGGCTCGCATTTCGCGCTGGCCGCCGCCGGCTACATGAGACAGTTGCCCAGGCTTCCCTCGTGGGCCGGCGGGCACGCCTATGTTGCGGCGTGGGTGGAAGTCGGGTCGGCGTTCCAGTCGCGTTCGACCGCAACCTGGCACCAGGACATCGCGGCGGGTCTCATCATCGACTCGATGATCGGCCCCGTGTTTGTCGGAGCCAGTGTCGGGCCGGGCGGACACAGCCGGGTCTACTTCTCGCTCGGCCCGCTCTTCCGCTGAACGACCGGCCGAATCCGCGTCGTCTCGCCCCGGCGACCCTGACAGACCCCCGCTGCATCCTCGTCCACGCCGGACAACCACAGAGCTCTCAGAGACCACTGAGGCTCCCACGCAGGGGCCTCGACCGGGGCCGGCCCGGAGGGCCAAACGGCCGCGTGCGGTGCGGCGGGAATGAACCCGGGGTGAAGCAACAGGTTCATTCCCGCCGCACCGCACGCGGCCGCCTGGCGCCGGCGCTTCGCGCCGGCGCCCCCCGGTCGACGCCCCGCGCCTGCGGTCACGCCGCCAGGCGCGATCCGGGCTTTCCTCCGTGCGCTCCGTGTTCTCTGTGGTTGAAATCGTGATCCTCCTATAATGTCGGTCCATGCGAGTAGCGCTCGGGTCCGACCTCCTGTTCGACTCCGGCAGGCTGCGGGGGCGGCGCATCGGCGTTGTCGCGAACCCGGCGTCCATCGACGGTTCGTTCCGTCACGTGGTCGACCGCGCCGCATCCGCTCCGGGCGTGACGCTGGCGGCGGTGTTCGGCCCGCAGCACGGTTTTCGCGCCGACCTGCAGGACAACATGATCGAGACGCCGCACGCGCGCGACGCGCGCCGCCGCGTGCCCGTGTACTCGCTCTACAGCGACACGCGCGAGCCGACCGCCGAGATGCTGGCGAGACTCGATGCGCTGGTGATCGACCTCCAGGACGTCGGCGCGCGCATCTACACCTTCGTCTACACGATGGCGAACTGCCTGCGCGCGGCCGCCCGGCACGGCGTGCCGGTCATCGTCTGCGACCGCCCGAACCCCATCGGCGGCGAGGCCGTCGAGGGGCCGGTGCTCGCGGCCGGGTACGAGTCGTTCGTCGGCCTGTTCCCGATCCCGATGCGACACGGGATGACGATCGGCGAGCTGGCGCGGCTCTTCAACGAACGGTTCGGCATCGGCGCCGAGCTCGAGGTGGTTCGGCTCGAGGGCTGGCGCCGCGAGATGTACTGGGACGACGCGCGGCTGCCGTGGGTCATGCCGTCGCCCAACATGCCGACGCTCGACACCGCCGTTGTCTACCCGGGCGGCGTGCTGTTCGAGGGGACGCAGCTGTCGGAAGGGCGCGGCACGACCCGCCCGTTCGAGTTGCTCGGCGCGCCGTGGATCGACGCCGAGCCGTCCGCCGCGAGGCTGAATGCGCTGAAGATTGACGGGGCGCACTTCCGGTCCGTCGTCTTCGAGCCGACCTTCCACAAGCACGCACGCGTGACGTGCGGCGGCGTCCAGATCCACGTCACAGACCGTCGCACGTTCCGGCCCGTCCTGGCCGGCGTCGCCGCGATGGGCGAGTTCCACCGCAGCGCGCCCGACCGGTTCGCCTGGCGCGAACCGCCCTACGAGTACGTGCACGACCGGATGCCGATCGACATCCTCGCCGGCTCGGATCACCTTCGCGGGGCGATCGAGTCCGACGTCCCGGCGCGCGACATCGCGAAGGATTGGGAGGCGGGAACCCGGGAGTTCGAGGAGATGCGAAGGGGGTACCTCCTCTACGTGTAGCTCCTCAGGTCCCAGGCGCCCTGGCCGTGCTCCAGATAGCCCTTCAGGGTCTCGAGCGCTCCGGGCAGACAGCCGTTCAGCACCTCGTAGTAGCGCATCCAGCGGGGGCTGTCGTCGAGGCCGCGCTGCACGACGCGCAGCGTGGTGGCGGAAGGCTCGGACTTCCGTCCCGCTGGCCGCTCGGCCGGCTTGCACGTGACGTCCATCGCCATCGGCCCGATCGGGTCGCCCTCCGGAGGCAGCCAGTACGCGTCGGCGACGAAGAACCCGCGGCCGGGCTGGAAATCGATCACCATGCCGTGGAAGACGCCGCCCAGCCTCCCGAGCACCTCGTCCGTCTCTTCCGCGTCGGCCCACTCCAGCGCGTACGCGCCGAGCGGGCGCGGCGTGGCCACGGCGGTCGTCACCTCCCACCACGCCGCGAGTGCGACCGGCTCGAAGAACGCGGCGAGAACGCGTCCCGGCGTGGATTCGACCCGGATCGAATGCTCGAATCCGATCTGGCGGTCAGGCGACATGGCCGCTACCCTCGCGCCGTAATCGTCTCGAGGCCGTGCGCCTTCGGCCCGCGCTCGCTCCGCCGGAGCAGAAACGCGAAGACCAGCGCCGCAAAGCCGAGGCCCGAGAAGGCCCAGACCATGCCGGGGTGATATCCGGCCGGGTTCCCGGGCCCAGCCTGGTAGTGGTCGTTCAGCGCGCCGACCATCAGGTTGAAACCGAACAGGCCGATGTTCTGCACCATCGTCATCAGCCCGTAAGCCGTGCCGAGCTTCCTGTCCTCCACCACGTACGCCACCGACGGCCACATCACGGCCGGGATCAGCGAGAAGGCCAGCCCCATGAACGCCATCGGCACGTAGAGCGGCACGCCCGTGTAGCCGATCATGCCGTAGACCGGGATCAGGAGGGCCCCGCCGACGAACATCAGCGACGCCCGGCGGCCGATCCGGTCCACGAGGGCGCCGAACGCCGGCGTCCCGAACATGGCGAATGTCGTCAGCATGCCGACGAGCCACGACGCCGTCTCGGGGCTCGTGCCGCGCGCGTCGATGAAGTACTTCTGCGCGAACGTCTGGAACGGGAAGATGCCCGAGTAGAACGTCACGCACAGCAGCACGATGAACCAGTACCACTTGCCGAACCCCCACAGGTCCGAGAACACGACCTTGTCGGTCTTGCCTGCCGCGCCGAGCGCGTAGCGCCGCGAGGCGTACGACTCGAGCACCCAGTAGAGCGCCGCGCCGATGATGCAGAACGCGCCGAACCACACGGAGAGGACCAGCGGGCCCTGCCACGACGTGTACGCGAAGCCCGCCCAACTCGGCGACACCTGCGCGCCGAGCGACCCCAGCCGCGAGATGGTGAGGTTCAGCCCGAACGCCAGGCTCAACTCCTTGCCCTTGAACCAGCGGGCGATGGCTGTGGTAACGGCAACGATCAGCGACTCGGCGCCCAGGCCGAACAGCAGGCGGCCGGCCGCCATGACCGCGACAACCGGGGGGACGCCGTCGACGTCGAACACCCACCCGAACGACTTGAGCAGCGCGTTCACGCCGACCCCGAGCGGGGCGAGCGCGGGCGTCTCCGGCCACGCGGTGACGACCGCCCCGGCGAAGCAGATCCCGCCGAACAGCATCGTCGACTTCTTCGTGCCGATCCGGTCGATGATGATCCCGCCGATGAGCACCATCACGATGTTCGGGAAGCTGTAGATCGCCTGCAGGAGGCCGATGCTGGAATCGGTGAAGCCCTCCTTGCTGAGCAGCGGCGCCAGCGGCCCAATGCAGTCGTAGACGTAGTAGTTGCCGAACATCGCCAGGCTGATGAACACCAGCACCAGCCAGCGGTAGAGCCGCGTGGGCCGGGGCCGCGAGGCCGCGGGAGTCGGGTCGGTCATGCGGGAGACTATACAGGGCTCAAGGCTCAGGGCTCAAGGCTCAGGGCTCACCCCTCGACTTTGCTCGGGGTGCCCTGAGCGAGCGGAGCGAGTCGAAGGGCAAGGCGCAGGGCTCAGCCAGTTCGCAAGATCCTCAGTTCGCAAGATCGCACGATTCGCATTTCACCCCGGTGGGTCTACAATCCATCAGGTGATGACGATGACCGCACCAGATCGGATCCGGGCCGCGGTGGATCGGTGGCTCCGCGCGGCCGTCGAGGACGCGGAGCGGCGTGGCCTCGCGGAGTTGATGCCGTTGCTCGAAGGGCTGGCGGAGGCCACCGTCACGCTGCGGGCTGCCGAGTGGAACGAAGGCGGAGGGCGGGAAGGCGGAAGGCGGGAAGAAGGCGGAGGGGCGGCGAGCGGGCAGGCGGGAGGCGCTCGATGAACACGCTCGCCGATGGTTCCATCTCGACACTCGCACCGCGGATCGCCTCCGGCGAGGTCTCGTCGGCGGCGGTCACCGACGCCTGCCTCGAGCGGATTGCGGCGGAGAACGGCCGCCTGAACGCGTTCATCACGGTGCTGGCCGACCAGGCGCGAGCGGACGCCAGGCGGGCCGACGCGGAGATCGCTGCCGGCCGCTACCGCGGCCCGCTGCACGGCGTACCGGTGTCCTTGAAGGACCTCATCGATCTCGCCGGCGCGCCGACCACCGCGGCATCGCGGGTTCTCGAGCGCCACGTCGCGGGGGCGGACGCGACCGTGACGGCCCGCCTCCGTGACGCGGGCGCGGTCTTCATCGGCAAGTGCAATCTCCACGAGTTCGCGTTCGGCACCACCAGCGAGGACTCGGCGTTCGGCCCGGTGCGCAACCCGGCCGACACGACGCGGTCGGCGGGCGGATCGAGCGGCGGCTCTGCGGCTGCCGTCGTGACGGGGATGGGCTTCGCATCGATCGGCACCGACACGGGCGGGTCGATCCGCATCCCGGCCGCGGTCTGCGGCTGCGTCGGCCTCAAGGCGACGATCGGGGAACTGCCAGGCGACGGGATCATCCCGTTGAGCCGCACGCTCGATCATGTCGGCCCAATCGCCAGGTCGGTAGCGGACGCGTGGCTCCTGTATCGCGCAATGGCCGGCAACCGGAACCTGCCGACGCTTCGGAGCCGCGGCGCGCCAGCGCGCCCGCTGCGCCTCGGTCTTCTGAAGCCGTACTTCATGGACGTCCTCGACGACGACGTCGCGGTGGCGTTCGGCGGAGCGCTGGAACGACTGGGCGCCGCGGGTGTGTCGATCTCGGAGCGCGCCGTCCGGCACGCGGCTGACACGCCCGCCATCTATCTGCACCTGCAGCTGCCGGAAGCGTCGGCCTACCACGCCCCAACGCTCGAGGCGTACCCGGATCGCTACACGGCGCCGGTCCGGCAGCGGCTCGAATTGGGGCGCTACGTACTGGCGGAGGACTACGTCCGGGCGCGCCTCGGGGCCGAAGTGCTCCGGCATGAGGTGGACGCGGCTCTCGCCGACGTCGACGCGCTGGTGCTGCCGACGGTGCCGATCACGGCGCAGCCGATCGGCAGCACGTCGCTCACGGTGAGTGGCCTGGCTCTCCCGGTACGCGCGCTCATGCTGAGACTCACGCAGCTGTTCAACATCACGGGCCACCCGGCCATCTCGCTGCCCTGCGGGAGGCCCGCCGGTGGTCTGCCCGCCGGCCTGCAGCTCGTGGGGCGCCGCGGCGGGACACCGCAGCTGCTCACGCTGGCGGCGGCGGTCGAAGAGGTGGTGGGATCGTCACTCATCTCTCAGGACCACCGTCGGATCCACCCGTGACGCCCGCCACGCCGGCAGCCAGCAGGCCAGTGCGGCCACCAGCCCGATGGTCGCCACGACGGCCACGAACGTGCCCGCGTCGGTCGGCTGCACCCCGAACAGCAGCGAGGCGATCAGGCGGTTGAGGCCGAGCGCGCCGGCGAGCCCGGCGGCCAGGCCCACAGCCGTCACCAGCAGCCCCTGCCGCATCACCAAACCGACGACGCGGCGCTGGTCCGCGCCGAGCGCCATGCGGATGCCGATCTCGCGGCGCCGTTCCGTCACCATGTAGGACAACACGCCGTAGGTGCCAATCGCCGCGAGCAGCAGCGCCAGGCCCGCGAACGCTCCGAGCAACTGCGCCAGCAGGCGCGGCGTCCGGATCGACTCGGCGAACACGTCGTCCATGGTGCGCAGACGGACGACGGGAATGCTCGCGTCGGCTTCGCGCACGGCGTTCTCGACGGCCGTCGCCAGCGCCGCAGGCGGCAACGTCGTGCGCAGGACGACGTTCATCGTCGCCGGTGCAGTCGCAAGGCGGCTGGGGACGTTGGCCGTCTGCTCGACGAGGAAGTAGAACTCGGTGCCCGTCTTCTGATCGACGCCGCCCTGCTTGACGTCCTTGGCGACGCCGACGACGGTGAACCACGGAATCTGGTCGCCGCAGCAGGGCCGGAGCCGCTGTCCGATCGGGTTGCGGTCGCGCCAGAACGTCCTCACGAGCGTTTCGTTCACGACCGCCACCATGCCCGTGGACGTGGCGTCGGCGGGCTGGAACTCTCGCCCCTGCACGATCGGAATGCCCATGGCCTCGAAGTACCCGGTCATCACGTTCTGGTAGTAGTCGACGTTCTCGAACGGGCCCTCGGGTGGCGCCGTGTAGTTGTCGATCTCGGTGTCGTTCGCGTCCAGCCGCCGGTTCGGCGGCAGGCCCGACATGGCCGACGCCGCCTGGACGCCCGCCACGCCGCGAAGCCGCTCGAGCAGGCGCTGGTAGAGCACCGCCCGTGCGGACGCCTGCTGGTAGTTGACCGCGGGGAGCGAGATCGAGAAGGTGACGAGCCTCGACCGATCGAACCCGGCGTCGACCTTCGAGAGGTTGTAGACCGTGCGAAGCAGCAGGCCGGCGCCAACGACGAGCATCACGGCCATGGCGACCTCGGCCATCACCAGTCCCCGGCGAACGTGGTGACGCGCGGCGCCGCTCGCGCCCCGGGCGCCTTCCTTCAGCGCCGCGGCAAGCTGTCTCACTCGCGTCTGCATGAGCGGCGCGAGACCGAAGACGACACCGGTCGCGATCGAGACGGCCAGGGTGAAGAGCAGCACGGTCGAGTCGAGCGTGACCTCGCTCGTTCTGGGCAGGCTGTCGGGATACCAGCGCACGAGCGCCTGCAACCCCGCACGCGCTACGAGCAGGCCCACCGCCCCGCCGGCCAGCGAGAGCAGCACGCCCTCGGTGATGAACTGGCGGAGGAGCCGGCCGCGGCCCGCGCCGAGCGCCGTCCGCACCGCCAGCTCCCGAGCCCGCGCCTCCGCGCGGGCCAGCAGGAGACTGGCGAGGTTCGCGCACGCGATCAGGAGCACGAAAGCGACGGCGGCCTGCAGCACCCAAATCGTGCGCCTCGCGCTCCCCACGATCTCGTCCTGCACGGGCGTCATCTGGAGCGCGTGGCCCGCCCCGGCGCCTCCGGCGTCGGGAGAGCCCGGAGGCGGGGGGGGCGCGAACACGTGGCGCTTGACGCCCACGCGCTCACCCCAGTTCTGGATCAGCGCGGTCAGCTCCGCCTTCGCCTGGGACTCCGAGATCCCGTCCTTCAGGCGGCCGATCAGGTAGAGGTAGTGGTTCCCGCGGTTCTGCCGGTTCGCGGGATTCAGCCCCAGCGGCAGCCAGATCTGGGTCCGGCTGTCCATCACGTCTGTCGCCGGGGCGAGAATCCCGATGACCTCGCGCTTCACGCCGTTGACCTCGATCGTCCGGCCGACGATCGGCTCGCCGCCGAACGCGGACTGCCACAGCTCGTGGGACAGGATGGCGATCGCGGGCGGCTGGGGCGGCGGCGCCCCGGGCGCGGGCGCCGGCCCCGTCGCGTCGGTCTCGCCCTTCGCGAAGAGCCGGCCCTCGACTACCTTCGCCCCGAGCACCCTGAGCAGTTCGTCGGTGACCAGGGCGGATCGGACGCGAAGCGGCCGGTCGTCCGCGGTGAGGTTCGCTTCACTCGTGGTGAACGCCCCGACCTCGGCAAACGACCGGTTGAGCTCACGGAACTCGAAGTACTCGGGCGGAGAGACCCAGAACTTCTCGAAGCCCATGTTCGGAAACCGGGTCGTCAAGTACATCAGCTGGCCAGGCTTGGGGTAGCCGAGCGGCCTGAGGAGCACGCCGTTGACGAGGGAGAAGATCGCGGTGTTGGCGCCGATGCCCAGCCCAAGCGTCAGTACCGTCACGATCGCGAAACCGGGGGCGCGGCGCAAGCTTCGGAACGTGTACCGAAGATCCTGGAGCAGGGTGTCGATGCTCATGGTCGTATTGGACGGAAAACGAGACCCGTGAGTTTGATCCGAACGACGGCCGGGGATAGTTTGACGCGAGGGGCGAGACCCGGCGGTTCAGGATCGCCGATAGCGCAGGACCAGCACCGTCATGTCGTCGATCGGCGTCGCCCCCGACGCGAACGCCCGCACCGACACGAGGAGCGCATCGCGCATCTCCATCGGCGACGCGCCGCGATTGTCCTCGAGGCAGGCCAGCAGGCGGTCGTCGCCGTAATCCTCGCCGGCGGGGTTCTGCGCCTCCGAAATGCCGTCGCTGAAGACGACGAGCGTGTCGCCGGGCTCGAGCGTCAGCGACTCCTGTTCGTAGGTGACCGCTTCGAACAGGCCGAGGATCGTGCCGCCCGTCTCCAGCCGGGACACGGCCCCGCGGCGCAGCAGCACCGGCGCGTTGTGCCCGCCGTTGCAGTAGACGAACGTCCCGTCCGGCGACAGCATCCCGTAGAACAGCGTGACGAACTTCGACTCGACGGTTCGACGCTGCAGCGCACGGTTGATCTTGCCGAGGGTATCGGCCGCGCTTCCGGCGTGGCCCGCTTCGATGGTGAGCATCCCCTGGACGATCGCCGTGAGCAGCGCCGCCGCCGCGCCCTTTCCCGAGACGTCGGCAAGCGCGATCCCGAGGCCGCCGTCGTGCAGGTCGAGGTAGTCGAAGAAGTCGCCGCCGATCGCCCGGCACGGGACCGACGCCCCGGCCACCTCGAACCAGCGGCCTTCGCGCTCGCCGATCGGCATGAGGGCCTGCTGGATACCGGCGGCGATCTGCAGCTCGCGTTCGAGCCGGTCCTTCTCGCACGAATCACGATAGAGGCGGGCGTTCTCGATGGCGACGGCCGCCTCGTCCGCCAGCGCCTCGAGCGCCTCTCGTGTCTTCGGCGACGTCAACACGCCGGTGGCGCGGCTGTCGAGATAGAGCACGCCGATGCGTTTCTGGGTGCTATCGGCCTCGATCCGCTCGACGTACCGCACGAGTACCAGCGGCACGCACAGGACCTGCAGGATCCCGAGGAACGCCGTGTCCCTTTTTCCGTAGGCCATCTCCGGATCGTCGAAACTCACGATCCGCGTCTCTCCGGTCGAGAACACCTCATCGGGAATCCTGCGGGAGGTCTCGAACGTGCTGCCTGGAAGCGTGACGCGGCCGCGCGCCCGTCCCATCTTGACGTGGAGGACGCCGTCCGCCCCGGCCAGCATGATGAACCCGCGCTGGGCCCCGCTGACCTCGATCGCCGAGTCGACGACCACGGCCAGGACGTCGTCGAGCACGCGGCTGGATCCGAGCGCGCGCAGGCCCTCGAGCAGCGCAGCGAGCTGCAGAAAATCGCCCGAGCCGGTCATCAGGCGCAGTTCGGAGTCGGTCCCGTCGGCCGAGAACCGGATCTCGCAGTCGGAGCTCCGGCCGAGGCGGATTCGGTCCCGGTGGCGCAGCACGTGCTCGGTCACCTGCTGGCCGTTCACGAAGGTCCCGAACTTCGAGCCCTTGTCGCGCAGCACGAAACCGCGCGGTTCCGAAACGATCTCCGCGTGGACCTTGGACACGTCCTCACTCGTAAGCCGCACGCTGCACTGCTTGCTTCGGCCGAGAACCGTGACCTGTCCGGCGAGCTCGTGGGTGTCGGTCTTGCCGTCGCGATGAGAGACCAGAAGTCTCGGCGGGTTCATCTGCGCCTTCGCGAGCAGGGTATCACAAGGACCGGCTCGGAAATCCGCTCGGGGCAAGGGCGCGGCGGCCGGGTCGCCGCCTTTCGCCTGCGGTTTGGTACAATAGCGGGCTGATGATCGCGCCGTTCTTCTACGCCTGGGAGCGCCGTCTCCATTCGCGCACGCCCGATCGCGTGGTGCGCCCCTTCGAGTGGGGCCTCGAGTGGGTGGCGGCGAACGGCCACGCGCCTGGCACCCCACCGGACGTCGTCCTGGCCGACTGGGCGAGAGAGGCGCTCGCCGACTCCCCGACGTTCTTCGAGACGCCGCCGACGAGCGACTTCTCGTGGGAGCCGGAGACGGCGGGCACCGACGGCTGCGCGGGCACGGTGGCGTTCCCGAGCGTCATCACCACACCGCACGGCGAGAACAACATCGTCTACGCGCGGCTGTTCCGGGCGCCGCGGCGCAAGGGCGGCGGCGAGGACCGGCGACGGGCGGTGATCGTGCTGCCCCAGTGGAATTCGGACACCGGCGGGCACATCGGGCTGTGCCGGCTGCTGGCGCGCTTCGGCATCAACGCCCTCAGGTTGAGCCTGCCCTACCACGACCGGCGGATGCCGCCCATCCTGACCCGCGCCGACTTCATCGTCAGCGCCAACGTAGCGCGGACGGTGCAGGTCTGCCGCCAGGCGGTCGTCGACGCGCGCCGGGGGGTGGCCTGGCTCGCGGGCGAAGGGTACGAGCGGATCGGGATTCTGGGGACGAGCCTGGGGTCCTGCCTGGCGATGCTGACGTCGGCGCACGAGCCGCTGATTCGCACCGAGGCCTTGAACCACGTCTCGCGCTACTTCGCCGACGTCGTCTGGGAGGGCCTCTCGACCGAGCACGTCCGCGCCGGGCTCGACGGCCACATCACGCTCGAGCGGCTGCGAGAGCTGTGGATGCCCATCAGCCCGCAGGCGTACGTGGCGCGCGTCCGCGACAAGAGAACGCTGCTCGTCTACGCTCGGTACGACACGACGTTTCCCGTGCATCTGTCGCTGGACCTGATCCGCGAGTTCCAGCGCCTCGAGGTGCCCTACCAGCTCGCGGTCCTGCCGTGCGGCCACTACACGACGGGGCTCGCGCCTTTCAAATACCTGGATGGGTTCGTGCTGACGAAGTTCCTCGTGAGGAACCTGTAGCGGTCAGCCGGTGGCTGGCAGCCGCTGGCGGGCAGCGGGTCTTCTTGCCCAGGGTGTGGGGCCGATCCGCCGACAGCTGCCAGCTGAAGGCCGCCAGCTACAAGGTACTTGAGCAGCCCCTTGAGCGCCTCGTAGACCGCGGTCGCCAGCTCTCGAACCAGCGGGGAAACGTCCCCCTCGTTCACCGCGTTGGCGACCGTGACCGGGTCGGAGAGGACCAGCCAGATGGTCGCGGTGGCCAGGACGGCCGAGATGACCGCGATCGTGCCGAACAAGCTCAGACTGGTTCGCCCCAAGCCGGTCATGGGAATCCTAGTGTAGCACCGCGCCTCCAGTATAGACGCACGGCCCTGCCACCTGGTTCGGTTATGTCTGCGTGTCGCGACGGGCCGCGCGGAGGGGCGTCAGCGCAGTTCTCCGGCGAGGCGAGCCACCCGCCGCCGTTCGCCGTGCTTCTGGGCCAGGCTCACGACGAGCGGCGTGAACTGGAACGGCAGCGACGCGAGCGAGATGGCGGCACCGGTGAGCCGCTGCGACGCCGTCAGGCCGCTGCGGCGCAGGCCCAGCAGGCCTCCCCAGTAGTTGAAGACGACGCCGTAGATCTCGAAGGCGAAGCGGCCGGGAGTGCCCTGGAGGCCGTCGGCCGTCGTTCGCCCGGCCCGGAGGGCCTCGAGAAGCGCCTGCGCGGGAGGTCGCTCCTGACCGGCATCTCCGCCGGACGGTCGGACCTCCACCGCCGTCCACGTGTCGCCCACGTGCCCGAGCACGTGGGCATCGCTGCCGCCGGTCTCCCCCATCCGTTGGCCGGGCTCGCGTCGCCGCCAGGCCGCTGCGACCGACGACGCGACGTCGTTGTGGGCGGGCAGCATCGTGCCGTTCCGCACTTCGACGGCGTCCACGAGCGGCAGCAGCGCGTCCAGGTACGCCTGCGCGGGGATCTCGCCGCGGAAGAAATGAAACGGGTGGTGCAGGACCAGCGCCGCGCCTCCGGCGCGCAGGAACGCCGCCGCCTCCCGCACGTCGCCCCGCAGCCCCTGTGCCTCGGCGTGCATCCGCTCGGTCAGGCCGAACACGCCCAGGTGCAGCCGGACGCCGTGCGGCGGCAGCCGGCACTCCACCTCCTCGCCCATCAGGAAGTCGGGCGCGTCCGGGTGGCGCGACAGGAACTCGAGGCAGCCGTCGATGCCGTCGTGATCGGTGATCGTCACGACGTCCATGCCCCGCGCCTTCGCCGCCCGGTAGACCTCGTCCGGCGTGGAGTAGCAGTCGCGGCTCCGGAACATCGGCATCGAGCCGGTGAACCCGGAGTGCCACGAGTGCACGTGGAGGTCGGCACGGAGGGTTGAGCGCGTCCTCAAGGAGCGACCCGCCTGGCGATGATCAGCACGTTGGCGAACGGCGTCGCTTCGTCGGCCGGCACCGCCTCGGCCGCGAAGCCGAATTGCGACAGCAGGGCGACCCAGTCTGCCGCCGTTCTGAAGTGGAAACGGCGCTCCCAGCGCCCCTGGGCCAGCGCCACGATTCGATTGCAGACCTTCGCCGCCGTGAACCGGGCGCCCCCGCCGGCGTCCGCTTCGCGGAGGATCAGGCAGCCGCCCGGCTCCACCGACGCCCGCAGCCGGTCCAGGAGGTGGTCCTGCGCCGATTCCGGGAGGCAGTGCAGCACGTCGAACAGCATCGCGACGCGGCTCGGCGGCAGCACGCACGTCGTCAGGTCGGCCTGCTCAACGGTCGCCTGGCTGCCCAGGGCTCGTCGAGCCACCCGCACCATACGCGGGCGGTAATCGATGCCATGCAGCGGCAGGGAGCGGGCACCGCCGCGCCCGTCCAGGTGCCTGGCCAGGACGGACAGCATCAAGCCTCGGCCGCACCCGAGGTCGAGGACGCGCCCGTCGGTCGGCCACTCGACGCGCCGGATCGCCTCTCTGTAGACCGGATCGAACCGCAGTTTCGCGTTCGCCGTCTTCCACGCCTGGGTGCCGACCCGGAGGTAGCTGGCGGATGCGGCCGCAATCAGATTCTCGTGCCGGGGGTCGAACCACGAGCGGGCGAATGTCCAGGTCGCAGCTGCGGAGAACGACGCGAGCACCGAGCCTGCCACGAACGCGCCAACGAGGAGGTCGTTGCTGATGTGCCAGGCGCTCGTCTGCGCGAAGGAGCCGAGCGAGACCGAGTGGCCAACGCCGTCCTGCACGTAACTGCCCAGCTGGATTTCGGCGAAGGCCAGGAGGGGCGCCAGCATCGGCGAGGTGATGCTCGCCGCAAGATACAGCTTCAGCCGACTGAGGCGAAGGGCCGACGCGATCCCTGCGCAGAGCCAGAGGTTCGCTCCCAGCAACGGAACGCAGCCGATGAACACACCGAGACCGATCGCGGCGGCCAGCCGCCAGCGTCCCGGCCATTCGGCCGACGATTCGTGGGGAGCGGGTTCGCGGACCTTCAGGCGCGCTATGATATCAAGCTTGGGCCCCGGGTTGAGGTAGAATACCCGGGCATCACTCAGGGCCGAGAGGTCCGCAACCTTCTCCAGCACGACCGGCAGGAGCCGCAGCGCTGCGCTGAGCGGGCGGGATTGTGGCGATCAACATCGGACTCGACATCGGGGCCATCGGGCTGAAGCTGGCCGCGCTCGGCGGGCCGGACGACCGCCCGCTGCTGGAGGCGCTCTGCGCGGCGCAGGCCGGCTTCCGCCTCGTCCCCGGCTCGCCGGACCCGCTCGCCGTGTCCGACTACGTCCGCATCTCGGGCAGTCCGGTTCAGGCCGCCCACGACGTCCTCCATGCCTTCTACGAGTCGGTGCCGGAAGGCCACGTCGAGGGCATCCGCGTGACCGGCTCGGGCAGCCGGACGATCGCCCGCATCCTGGGCATCTACTACGAGAACGAATTCAGGGCGGCGGCGCACATGGTGGCGGCGTTCTACCCGGAGATTCGGACGGTCTTCGAGATCGGCGGTGAGAGCTCGCGCTACCTCCGCCTGGATCCGGCGACGCCGGGCGGGCGGCCGCTGATTGCCGACTACGACCGCGGCGGCGAGTGCGCGGCCGGCACTGGGTCGTTCCTCGATCAGCAGGCGGCGCGGCTGGGGTACGCGGTCGAGGACATGAGCGAGGTGGTGCGCGCCAAAGGTACGGCGGCCCGCATTGCGGGCCGGTGCTCGGTGTTCGCCAAGTCCGACATGATCCACGCCCAGCAGAAGGGCTGCTCGCCGGCCGAGATCCTCCGCGGGCTCTGCCGGGCGGTCGCGCAGAACTTCAGGAGCAGCGTGGTGAAGGGCCGCACGATCGAGGCGCCTGTCCTCTTCATCGGCGCGGTCGCCAGCAACGACGGCGTGGTCGAGGCGCTCCGCGAGGCGTTCGAGCTCGACGAGTCGCAGCTGATCGTCCCCCCGTTCTGCGCCTGGTGCGGGGCCATCGGGGCGGCGATGCTCGAGGCGGAGGAGACCGAGAAGCGGTCGTTCGGCGCCATCCACCGCCTGCACCAGCACACCGGCCAGGTCCGCCCCTTCGACGGCACGCCGCTGACGCTCGACGACGTGGTGCGGCTCGGGGATCGCGTGACGCCGTACCGGCCGCCGTCGAACGGCGAGCGCTTCACGGCGTACCTGGGCATCGACGTCGGGTCCGTTTCGACCAACCTCGTTGTCGTCGACGAGGTTGGCGAGGTCGTGTTCGACAGCTACCTGCGGACGGCGGGCCGTCCGGTCGAGGCGGTACAGCAGGGGCTGACCGAACTCGAGGCGGCCTGGGGCGACCGGATCAGGGTGGCGGGCGTCGGCACGACCGGGTCGGGCCGGGAGCTGGTGGGGGAATTCGTCGGCGCCGACATCGTCAACGACGAGATCACGGCGCACAAGACGGGCGCCCTCCACGTGAGCGCCGCCCGCGGGGGCCAGCTGGTCGACACGATCTTCGAGATTGGCGGCCAGGATTCCAAGTTCATCTCTCTCGAGAACGGCGTCGTCGTCGATTTCACGATGAACGAGGCGTGCGCCGCCGGCACCGGGTCGTTCCTCGAGGAGCAGGCCGACAAGCTCGGGATCAACATCAAGAACGAGTTCGCCCGGCTGGCGCTCTCCTCGCCCGCGCCCACGAAGCTCGGCGAGCGCTGCACGGTGTTCATGGAGCGCGACGTCACCGGCTGGCTCCACAAAGCCGAACCGATTCCGAACCTGGTCGCCGGGCTGGCGTACTCGGTCGCCCTCAACTACCTGAACCGGGTCGTCCGGGGGCGCCACATCGGCGAGGTGATCTACTTCCAGGGGGGGACCGCGTACAACGACGCGGTCACGGCGGCCTTCGCCGCGATCCTCGGCCGGACGATCACGGTACCGCCCTACAACGGCGTCATGGGCGCGATCGGGATGGCGCTCATCGCCCGCACGTGGCACCGTGCCGGCCGCGGCGTCACCCGGTTCCGCGGCTACGACCTGACGACGCTCAAGCAGTCGACTCGCGACTTCGTGTGCCGCTCGTGCACGAACGAGTGCGACGTCAAGGAATTCACGATCGAAGGGCAGAAGAGCTACTGGGGCGACAAGTGCTCGGATCGCTTCAGGCGCCCCGCGCCGACCGCGCGGCGGCCGCGCATCGACGATCTGTTCGAGTACCGGGACCGGCTGCTCGAGACCATCACCGGACCGACCAGCCCTCCGGGCGAGCGGCCGGTGCCCGGCACGATCTCGGTCGGCATCCCGCGGACGATGGCGACGCTCGAGCGGTACCCGTTCTGGCACACGTACCTCTCGGCGGCCGGCCTGCAGCCGATCCTGTCGCGGCCGACGGACCGCCGGATGGCCGGCGAGGGGATCGAACTGGCGCTCGCACAGCCCTGCTACCCGGTGCAGGTCGCCCACGGCCACGTGCTCTCGCTGTTCGAGCAGGGCGTGGACTACGTCCTGGTCCCCAACATGCTCGACAACGAGTCGCACGAAGACTCGCCGACCATCGCGCACTTCTGCCCGTGGACGCAGACGTTGCCCTACGTCCTGCGGACGGCACCGCGCATCGACGCCTACGCTCCACGAATCCTGGCGCCAAGCCTTCACTTCCAGATGGGGCCCGATCAGATCAAGGGCGCGCTGGCTGAGATGGCGTCGCATCTCGGCGTACGCCGGCGCGCGAGCGACCGTGCGGTCGACGCCGCCTATGCCGCGCAGCGGAGGTTCCAGGAGGGGCTCCTCGCCGCGGGCCGGCGCGCGCTCGAGGCGCTCGATCGCACCGGCGCGCCCGGCATCGTGCTGGTCGGCCGGCCCTACAACATCTACGACCGCAGCATCAACTGCGACATCCCGAGGAAGCTGCGCCGCTATTACGGGGTCAACGTGATTCCGATCGACTTCCTCGTGACGGGCCGCGAGGCGGTCGACGACCTCCACGCGAACATGTTCTGGACCTCGGGCCAGCGCATTCTCGAAGCGGCGCGCCTGGTGGCGTCGCGCCCCAACCTGCACATCATCTACATCTCCAACTTCAAGTGCGGGCCGGACTCCTACATCAAGTACTTCACGCGACAGGCCGCCGGCGCGCCGCTGCTCGTCCTGTCGTTCGACGGCCACGGCAACGACGCCGGCTACCTCACGCGGTGCGAAGCCTACCTCGACAGCAAGGGCATTCTCCGATGCACTTCGGATCAGGCGGAGAGCGACCGCCACGCCGGCGCGCCGACGAACACGCGCTGACCGGCAAGCGAGTCTATCTTCCGCCCATGGCGTACGGCAGCGCGCGGCTGTTCGCCGCGGCGCTTCGATCCCTCGGCGTGGACGCGGCGCTGACGCCGCGGAGCAACGCCCGCACACGGGAACTCGGCGCGCAGTTCACGTCGGGCGACGAGTGTTACCCGGCCAAGGTGACGGTCGGCGACTTCATGCGGGTGCTCGAGCAGCCGGACGCCGATCCGGCGCGCACGGTGTTCTTCATGCCGACGGCCGACGGACCGTGCCGGTTCGGCCAGTACGCCGCCTACATGCGCGGGCTGCTGGACGCCCATGGTTACCGGAAGGTCGAGGTCCTCTCGCCGACGAGCCGCAATGCCTACGGCGGGCTCGGAGCGCTCGCGCGTCCGTTCGTCCGCACGGCGTGGCGGGCGCTGGTGGCCGCCGACATCCTCCAGAAACTCCTGTTGCAGCACCGCCCGTACGAGCGCCGGATGGGTGCAGCCGACGCCGCGTTCGAGGAGTGCCTGAACGAGGTGTGCTCGGCGCTCGAGGCCGGCCCGCCGGCGCCGGCCGAGCAGTTGCGCCGGCTGCGCGCCGCGCTGGTCCGCTGCCGCATGCGCTTCATCGGCCTGGACACGCGGCCCGATCCGGCGCGCCCGCTCATCGGCGTGGTCGGCGAGATCTTCTGCCGCCTCAACACGTTCTCGAACGAGGACGCGGTGCGGCGCATCGAGCAGGCGGGCGCCGAAGTGTGGCTGTCCGGAATCACCGAGTGGATCTGGTACACGGTCTCCGAGCAGTACCGGAAGCTCCGACTGCGGGGCCAGATCGTGTCGATGGAGGCCGCCTCGACCTGGATTCGCGAGAAGGTGCAGCACCACGACGAGCGGGTGCTGCTCGAACCGTTCCGCACCGACTTCGCAGGCTACGAGGAGCCGGGCGTGGACGAGGTGGTCGAGGCGGCGCGCCCCTACCTCCCGCAGGACGGCGCGCTCGGCGAAATGGTGCTGAACGTCGGGAGAGCGATCCGGCTGGCGGACCGCGGCGTGGACGGCATCATCGACATCAGCCCGTTCACCTGCATGAACGGCATCGTCTGCGAGGCGATCTACCCGCTGGTCTCGCGCAGCCTCAACGCCCTGCCGATCCGCACGCTCTACTTCGACGGCACGCCGCAGGACCTCGAGGGCGACCTCGGCGTCTACCTCGATCTGGCGCGCAGCTACCAGCAGCGCAAGAAGGTCCCGCGCCCGCTCGTCGCCCCGCTGAGCCGGTGGCGCACGGCCTGAACGCGACACCGCTGTTCGGGATCGCGACAGGCTGGCGGGCCCTTGCCGGACGAGCCGGTTCGGAGCATCCCGCCCCCTTGGCTCGGAAACCGACGAGCGGGTGGGCCGGTTTCCCCCGCCGCAGCGCGGCCGCTCGAGCCAGGGCTTTTGCGCAAGGCGGGTACCCTGATCTGGAAACCAGCCCAGAGCGAGGACGGTTTCCCGGGGTGCGGAGGCGGCGAGGAAGGCAAGGGCCCGCCAGCCTGCCGCGATCCCGATTCGCGGGTGTCCTATTCAGCGCACCGGTCTTTCCGGCGCGAACCGAGCGATTTCGTCAGACGCCGTTGGTGGCGATCGCCCTCAGCGCGGCCTCGTCCACCTTCCCGATGCCCCGCGTCGGCAGTTCGGCCAGGACGTGGATCGTGCGCGGAACCTTGAACGGCGCCAGGAGGGAGGCGAGGTGGGTCCGCACGTCGGCGGCCGACAGCGGAAGGCCGTTTGAAGCGACGACGAACAGTGCGATCGCGCGCTCGCCGAAGCGGTCGTAGGGGAGCGCGTGGGCCTGCGCGACTCCGGGCGCCGCCAGCGCGGTCTGGACGACTTCCCCGGTGGAGAACCGGCGACCGCCAATCTTCACCACCGAGTCGGCGCGGCCGAGCAGGCGGAACGTCCCCTCCTCCACCGCCACCACGTCGTCGGTGCAGTGCCAGTCCGACGGGCGATCCTGCCATGCCGACCTGATCACGAGCCGGCCGTCGCTCTCGCGGCTCTTCCACGCCAGCTGGGGAAACGGCTCCATCGGGCCAGGTCCTCGGCGCACCGCAATGCCGCCGGTTTCCGTGGATCCGTAGACCTGCAGGACGGGCCAGCCGGCGCGGCGCTCGAACTCCCCCGCAATCGCCGGGTCGAGCGGGCCGCCCGAACAGAGGTAGACCGCCTCCGGAAGCGGGGCGTCGAGCAGCTGGACGATCAGCCGGTAGTGGAGCGGGACGCCCACGACCAGGCGGGGCCGCTCCGCGCGAACCAGGTCCACCCATCCCTGCGGCGAGCCGCCGCGCGCGAACACCGTCGCGCCCCTCGCCGCGGCGGGCGTGGAGAACCCGTAGATGTAGCCGAGGATGTGGAAGACCGGAACGAACGACACGACCGTCATCGGGCGGTCCAGCCCGAGCCACGGTGCTTCCACCCGGTGCTGCTCGCCGAGCTGGAACGCCTTCTTGTGGACGATCTTCGGCTCGCCGGTCGAGCCGGACGTGAAGAACGCCACCTCGGGTTCGGAGCAGGCTGGGAATCGCGGCTGGAGCGGCGCGCCGCCCGATTCGGGCACGATCACGTCGCCCCACGGATCGACGACGCCGGCTGGCGCCATCACGTGGATGCGGGCGCCCCCGGGCCGAAGGCCTGACGGCTCGGCCGCCAGAGCCGGGTCGATCAGCAGCGGCGAGCGACCGGTGGTCCAGAGCCCGACGAGCGATGCGGCCACGAATGCCGTGGAGTGGCTTCGCACCGCGACCAGCGGCCCGGCATCGGCAGGCACGGCCCGCGCGACGTCTCCGGCCAAAGCCAGCAGCCGTTCGATCGTCCACGCCTCTCCCGCCTCGCGGAGGAAGACGTGGGCGCCGTCGCCCGCGAAGACCGCCGACAGCCGGTCGGCGCCCAGCCGGCGGTCCGTCGTCACCGCGCCGCTCCTCCCCCCACGAGCCACCGGTAGAGGCGCTCGATGTCCGAGTCGAGGGGCCGGTCGCGCTCGGCCAGTACCGACGATCGCTTCCGAATCTCACGGAGCAGCGCCCGGCTGGCCGGTGAGATTCTGGTCTCGTCGCGGAAGCTGGCCGCGTTGGAGAGCGCGATCAGTTCGGTGGCGAGCGCGCGCGTCAGCAGACTGACGATCTCGCTGGCGCTGAGCGCGGCCTGCAGGCCCATGCTCACCTTGTCCTGGTTGGCGCACTCGGTCGAGCGCGACAGGACCGCGTCGGAGAACGACCGCTGGATGGCCTGCTGCGTGAGCGCGCTGCACGCCATCTGCAGCCCCTTCACGCCGGAGCCGCCGTACGGCACCAGCGTTTCGGGCAGCCCCATGTTGTGCGCTTCGTCCACCAGGAGTGCGAACTGGCGATCCAGGAGATCGGCCGTCGACGCCGCGGCGATCTTGAGCGTGTCCATGACCAGCGCCGGATGGCCGCCGAAGAAGTTGCCGCCGAACAGGATCTGGCCGGTCGCCGGGTCCACCAGTGGATTGTCGTTGACGCTGTTCAGCTCCACCTGCAGCACCTGGCGCGCCCACACGACGGCGTCCCGCGCCGGCCCCACCGCCTGCGGCACGCAGCGGATCGAGTAGCGATCCTGCACGGGCCGCCCGTTGCGCTGCGGCGGGTCGACCAGCCGGCTGCCCCGCAACGCGTGCCGGATGCGGCGGGCGCTCTCCACCTGGCCCGGGTGCGGCTTGACCGCGTGCACGAGCGGATGGAACGCCTGCGACCGCCCGAGCAGCACCTGGACGGCCAACGCCGACGCCTCCTCCACCCGAGCCAGAACCTGCTCGAACCGATCGACGACGAGCGTGCCGACGGCCGTCATCACCGACGTGCCGTTCATGATCGCGAGCGTTTCCTTCGGCGCGAACTCGTACGGCGTGAGCCCTTCGGCCGCCAGCGCGTTCGCCGCGTCCACGATCCGCCCGCGGTAGTAGGCCTTCCGCCGCCCCGAGACGACCGCCGCCACGTACGACAGCGGCGTCAGGTCGCCCGACGCCCCGACGGAACCCCAGCGGGGGATCACCGGCACGATCGCGTGGTTGAGCAGCGCGCACAGGGCGTCGATCAGGCCGGGACGAACGGCCGACAACCCCTTGCTGAGGCTCACGAGGCGCGCGAACGTCACGGCGCGGCATTCCGCCTCCGACAGCGGGTCGCCCGTACCGCACCCGTGCTGCTCCATGATGGACAGCGTGAACTCGATCTGCTCGGGGAGCCCGACCGGCCGGGACGAGTTGTTGCCCACACCTGTCGAGACACCGTAGACCGTCTTCCCGGCCGCCAGCTCCGAGTCGAGCACCCGGCGGCTCTCAGCCATCCGCCGCCGCCAGGCGCGGTTCGAACCCGGTTCGACGCGCGCGCCGGCTGCCACGGCCACCACGGTATCGAGGGAGACCTCACGGTCGTCGATGATCACCACTCTGGCCCGTTGTCCCTGTGTCGCCATACCTCTGGTCACCCCGCTGCCGTCCCCTTCGCGCGAACAAACCTCGATCTTATGCCATTCTCCAGCCAGCCGGAAGTCCAGGCCGCGTCGAGCCCGGCATCGATTACTTGGGTCTTGAGTGTTCAGACGATATAATACGCGGTCTGTACGCGCGTCGTGGCGGCGAACGCGGGAGGCCCACACCAGACATGTTGGAATCGTTGCTGACGCACACAGCGAGCGCGGCCTGGCACCTCGTCCAGGCGGGTAACCGGCTCGGCCGAGGCAACACGCGGCGGCCGCGCTGGGCGCCTCCCGCGACCGTTCGGCTTGCCCCGAGCAACGTCGGGGGGCAGGTTCAGGACCGCCCCCAGCCCTTCACGCTGCCCCGCGAAACGACGTCCCTCTGCCCCGACTGCGTCAAGGACCTGCGCGCGCGCATTGCCAGCGGTGAAGTTGGCGCCGACGCGCTCCGGGGACGTCATCCCGGCCAGATTCCGGCCCGCATCCTCGAACGCGACGGCCGCATCGTGATCGAGAAGGCGTGTGCCACCCACGGGCGCTTCGAGGAAACGCTGTCGGGCAACCCTGAGTTCACGCGGCGCATCGAGCGCCTGTTCCCCGGGCGCGACTTCGACTCGTCTGGCGACCCGCTGCACGACCACGGCACGTCTTCCATCCGCTACGGACGTGGCGGCGTCTTGACGATCGACCTCACCAACCGCTGCGACATGATGTGCGAGCCGTGCTTCATGGACGCGAACCAGGTGGGGTACGTCCACGAGCTGACGTTCGCCGAGGTCAGGCAGTACATCGACAACGCCCTCACGATCAGGCCGCGCCGCCAGATCTCGATCCAGTTCTCCGGGGGCGAGCCGACGCTTTCGCCGATCTTCATCGACGCCGTGGCCTACGCCCGGCAGGCCGGCTACTTCAGCGTGCAGGCGGCCACCAACGGCATCCGGTTCGCGCAGGACGAAGCGTTCGCACGGCGCGCGTTCGACGCGGGTCTCCGCATCGCCTACCTGCAGTTCGACGGGGTCGGCGAGGACGCGAACGCGCATCGCAAGGTGCCGAACCTGTTCGCGGTGAAGCTGCGCGCGATCGAGAACCTCTACAAGGCCGGCATCGACGTCGTGCTCGTGGTCACGGTCATCGGCGGCGTCAACGACCACCAGGTCGGGCGCATCGTCAAGTTCGCGGTGGAGAATTCGGACAAGATCAGCTTCGTGGCGTTCCAGCCGGTGTCGTTCACCGGCCGCGACGAGGACATCGACGACGAGCGGCGAAAGCGCCAGCGCTACATGACCTCGCAGCTGGTGGAGGACGTCAAGCGGCAGACCGGCGTCCTCGAGCCGCTGCGCGACTGGTTCCCGCTGTCGGCCGTGGCCGTGGCGGCGGACCTCACCGATGCCATCAAGGGGCCGGCCGCCGAGTGGGGCACGCTCAAGTGCGGCTGCCATCCGGACTGCGGCGTCGCAACCGGCCTGATGGTCAACAAGCGCACGAAGGCGTGGGCCCCGCTGCCCAGGATGCTGGACGTCGAGCGGTTCTTCGCTGACGCGGCCGCCATCGCGAAGGCAGGGCGCGGCCCGTTCCTGACGAAGCTGCAGACCGCGCTCGCGGTGCTCAGGAACTACCGGCCCGGGCAGGGGCCGGAGGGCTTCCGGCTGAAGGACCTGCTCAAGAAGTTC
Source organism: uncultured Acidobacteriota bacterium (assembly GCA_963698725.1). Classification (GTDB taxonomy): domain Bacteria; phylum Acidobacteriota; class Vicinamibacteria; order Vicinamibacterales; family Fen-181; genus FEN-299. The sequence continues at coordinate 509,409 of CAVORY010000012.1, read as the reverse complement.
GACAAGCAGACCGGCGGCGCGCTGGGCGGCCGGCTGGGCGCCACCGACAACGAGAACCGCAAGAAGGACGACTGGCTCATCCTGTTCGTCGCCGGGATGTGGTTCCAGGACCTCTGGACCTACGACTTCCAGCGCACCGAGATGTGCCTCATCCCGTACGCGACGCCGATCGGCGAGATCGCCTTCTGCGCCTACAACACGGGGATCGGGTGGCGGCAGGTGGTCGAGAACGCGCGCTGCAACCCGACGGTGGCCGAGTGGCACCGGCAGCACGGGCGGCACGAGGTCTACGCCAACCCCAACAAGAAGGTGCCGATCCCGGACGCCGAACGCCCCGCGGCGCTCCAAGTCCCTGAGGATGCCCGGCTGCAGCCCCGAGGGGGGGCGGTGGAGCCGGCCGTTGGCAAGCCGCTCGCCGGTGTCGCCAGCCGCATCTGGCGCGTCACCGAGGTGAAGTAGAACCTACATCCCGCTTCACTTGAGTCGAGTAGTTCTGAGTCATGAGTTCTGAGTTCTGACGCACGGATTCGTCCCAGAACTCACAACTCACAACTCACGACTATGCCTGGATTCCACCCAACTCAAGTGAGTTCCGGGCCTAGTCGATCCCGAGCACCGCCGGCTCGCCCAGGCCCAGCCCGGCCAGTCCCTGCTCGATTTTCTCGCGATCCCCCACGACCGTCACCGTCATGCGCGACAGGTCCAGCCGTTCCGCCGCTGCGGTCACGGCGGCGATGTCGATTTCGTGGATGGACGGCACGAAGCGTTCGAGCGTGTCGTCCGGCAGGCCGTAGAGGGCCAGCTGCGCGAGCCCCCGGCCGATCTGGCCTGCCGTCTCGAAGCTGCGCGCGTAGCCTTTGGTCAGCGCCGACTTGGCCAGCTCGAGCTCCGCGGGTGTCGCCGGACGCCCGCCCCGGATCGCGCTCAGCTCGCTCAATACTTCGCGAACGGCGTCGGCCGTGACGGCCGTCTGCACCGCCGCCTGCACGCTGAACGGGCCGGGCGATTGCCTGAACTCGAAGCCGCTGCGCACGCCGTAGGTATAGCCCTTGTCCTCGCGCAGGTTCATGTTCAGGCGGCTGACGAACTGGCCGCCCAGGATCGTATTGAGCACCAGCAGCGCGTAATAGTCCGGCGTCAGCCGCGGGACCGCCACCTGACCGATGCGGAGTTCGGACTGCGCGGCGCCCGGCCGGTCGACGAGGGCAAGCGGCGCGGATGGCCTTGCCGGCGCGGGGATGGCGGCGGCCGCGCCACGAGCCTGGCCCGCGGCGCCGGGCGCCGGGTCCGCCCACCAGGCGAAGGCGCCCTCCACCGCGCCGAACAGCTCATCGTGAGAGGCGTCTCCCACGGCGATGATCGTGACTTGAGACGGCCGCCACGCCTCGGCGTGGAACGCCTTCACGTCGGCCGCCGACGTCCCTTCGAGCCCTCGCATCGTGCCGATCGGCAGCCGCCCGTACGGATGGCCGGCATAGAGCACGCGCGCGAACACCAGGTCGGCGACCGCAGGCGCCAGGTCGCGCAGCTGGCGGAGCCGGTTCAGCCTGAGTTCGCGAACCCGGTCGAAATCCCCGGCCGACAGCCTCGGCCGCGCGACGATGTCCGCGAGCAGGCCCAGCGCCTGACCGGCAAACCGGGGCAGCGTGAGCAGCGAGAGGACCGTGGCGTCCAATCCCACCTCCGTCTCGAACTGCGCGCCCAGCGACGACAGCGCGTCCTCGATGTCGAGCGCGGACATCGACCCGCTGCCCTCGTCCAGCATGTCCGCCGTGAGCGCCGCCAGCCCCGGGAGCGGCGCGGGATCGGCCGCAGCCCCAGAGGACAGCAGCAGCAGGAACGATACGACGGGCACGCCGCGGTGCTCGACCGTGCGAACCTCGAGGCCGCTCGACAGCGTCCTCCGCGTCACCACCGGAAAACGGAAGGCCGGCTCCGGCCCCGGGGTCGGCAGCCGCGAGCGGTCGATCGCGCTCACGAGCACACCACTTTCGTCGAATCGGGAAGGGCAAGGTCGAGGCGACCGCGCGGCACGACGCTGACGGCCACCCGCGGCGCGCCGACGAGCGCACGCCGCGTGACCTCCGCCACCGACGCGGGCGTCGCCTCCCGATACCGCCGCAGGTCGCCATCGAAGTACCCGGGATCGCCGACGAAGACGTTGTACTGATTCAGCTGGTCGGACTTGCCTCCGAAGCCGCCCACCACCTGGATCCGGTAGATGAACTGCGCCTCGGCCTGCGCGAGCCCGCGCTCCAGTTCGGCTGTGGTCGGCCCCCCCTGGCCCACCTGCGCCAGCTCCGCACTCATCGCGGCCTCGAGCTCGCCCAGCGGGTGCCCGGGCGCGGCGGTCGCCACGAGCTGGAACAGGCCGCACAGCTCGCGCGACTGCTGCATGGCCGTGACGTCGGTCGCGATCCGGCGCTCGTAGACCATGCTCCGGTAGAGCCGCGAGCTCTTGCCGTCGCCCAGCACGTCGGCCGCGAGATCCAGGTCCGCGTCGCCCGGCGAGAAGATGGCCGGCGACAGCCAGTTCAGGTAGAGGCGCGGCAGCTCCACCTTGTCTTCCAGCACCAGCCGCACCTCGCGCGCCGTCGCCTCGGCCGGCACCACGGGGCCCACCGGCGGGCCCGGCGCGACGCCGCCGAAGTACGCCTCAGCGAGCGCCAGCGCCGCATCCGTGTCGACGTCGCCGGCAATCGCCAGCGACGCGTTGCCGGGATGGTAATAGCGCGCGAAGAACGCGCGCACGTCGTCCAGGCTGGCCGCCAGCAGATCGTCCGGACTGCCGATCGTGAGCCAGTGGTACGGATGGTCCGGCGGGAACAGCGCGCCGACGATCGCCATGCCCGCCATGCCGTAGGGGCGGTTCTCGTAGTTCTGCCGCCGCTCGTTGAGGACGACGTCGCGCTGATTGCGGAACTTCTCCTCGGTCAGCGCCGGGAGGAGGTGGCCCATCCGATCCGATTCCATCCACAAGGCCAGCTCGAGCGCGCCGGGCGGCACTACCTCCCAGTAGTTCGTGCGGTCGGCGTTGGTCGACCCGTTGAGCACGGCCCCGGCCTGCTGGAGCGGCTGGAAGTAGCCGTGGTCGTAGTGCTCGGAGCCTTCGAACATCAGGTGTTCGAAGAGGTGCGCGAAGCCGGTGCGCCCGGTCTGCTCGTTCTTCGAGCCGACGTGGTACCACAGGTTGACCGCGACGATCGGGCAGCGGTGGTCCTCGTGGATGAGCACCGACAGGCCGTTCCCGAGCGTGCGCTTCGTGTAGGGAATGTTCATCGGCTGCGCCATCAACCGGTCAGGGCTCAAGGCTCATGGCTCAAGGCTCAGGACCGCACTTCCGTCAGCGGGATGGCCGGCATCTGGAAACTCGCGATCGACACCTGCGCGGCGAGTTGTTCCGCCGCCGAGAAGAACGCCCGCGCCGCAGCCGATTCCGGTTCGCCGATGACGAGAGGCTCGCCGGCATCGCCACCGCGGCAGATCGGCTCGTAGATCGGGATGCGGCCGAGGAACGGCACCTCCATGGCCTGCGCCGTGCGTTCGCCGCCGCCGCGGCCGAAGACGTCGCTCTCGTGCTGGCAGTTCGGGCAGGCGAAGTAGCTCATGTTCTCGATCAGGCCGATCACCGGGATGCTCAGCTTCTCGTACATCCGGACGGCGCGCCTGCTGTCGGCGAGCGACACCTCCTGCGGCGTGGTGACGACGATCGCGCCGGCGACGGGGACCGTCTGGCTGAGACTGAGCGCGACGTCGCCAGTCCCCGGCGGCATGTCGATCAGCAGGTAGTCCAGCTCACCCCACGCCACGTCGTTGAAGAACTGCCGGATCACGCTGTGCAGCATCGGGCCGCGCCAGATGACAGGCGACTGGCCGTCGGTGAGGAAGCCCATCGACACGACCTTGATGCCGTAGCGCTCGATCGGCGCGATCTTGTCGCCGTCCGGCTCGAGCTGCCCCTTCATCCCGAGCATGATCGGGACGTTCGGCCCGTAGATGTCGCCGTCGATCAGGCCGACGCGGCTGCCGCGCGCCGAGAGCGCCGCGGCGAGGTTCACGGCGAGCGTGGTCTTCCCCACGCCGCCCTTGCCCGCACCGATCGCCACGACGTTCTTCACGCCAGGCACCGGCGCCCGTCCGGCGAGCATGGTTCCGGCGCTGCGAACGGCGGCCGTCATCGTCACCTCGACGGCGGTGACGCCGGGCACGGCCGACACGGCCGCACGGGCCTGGTCGCGCATCGCGTCCTTCACCGGGCAGGCTGGGGTCGTCAACTCGATGGTGAACGCCACGCGCCCGCCGTCGATCTGCAGGTCTTTCACGAAACCCAGCGCGACGATGTCGCGGTGGAGGTCTGGATCCATCACGCTTCGCAGCGCGTCGAACACGGCGGACTGGTCAACCGGCGGCATCGGCACCTCGCACTCGGACTGAAACCCTCTCACTATCTAACCACAGTTTGTCGTGGCGCTGCTGTTCGACGTTCCGGTCTACCATTGAAGGACAAGGAGATCAGAGATGGCACAACGACAGCCTCAGAACTTCGAGAACCACGTCCGCTTCCTCCCCGCGTATCACTTCGTCGCGTTTCCGCTGTTCTTCGCCAACTTCTGCTATGCGGTCTACCAGGCCGTCGTGAACCTCAGCGCGGCCAGCGTCATGGGCCTCGTGCTGGGCGTCGGGCTGGTCCTCCTACTCTTCCTGTCGCGGACGATGGTGGTGACGGTGCAGGATCGTGTGATTCGGCTGGAGGAGCGCCTGCGCATGCGCGCGCTGCTGCCGGCCGATCTGCAGCCGCGGATCGACGAGTTCAGCGTGAAGCAGCTCGTGGCGCTGCGCTTCGCGTCGGACGCCGAACTGCCGGCGCTCGCCCGCAAGGTCGTCGAGGAGAAGATCGAGGACCAGAAGGCGATCAAGAAGATGGTCGCGGCGTGGCGCGCCGACTACCAGCGGGCCTGAGCGGCAGCCGGGCATATCGCGAATCTCTGGAAGTCAGAAGTCAGAATCCAGAATCCAGAATCCAGAATCCGGAAGGGGGACGGGGTCGCCCCGCGTCCTGGCGAGGGGCGGCTCTCTTCTTGTACGACCGCCCGTTGCGATAGAGTGGTGGTGCCATGCCCGCCACGCAGGGTATCGGGCCCCGCCTGCTGCTCGTCGTGCTCTGCTGGGGGACTGCGGCGGCTGTCGCAACCGCCGGGCCCCTGCCGAAGCTGGTGGTCTCGCTGCCCGCCGGCGTCGCGCCCGCCGACGTGGTCCGCCTCGTCCGGGCGTGTGGCTCCGACGACGTGTTGATCGTCCTCGCGCCGATCACGGTGCGACTCGGGGATCGCGGCGATGACGCGGTCCCGCCATCCGCCGCGGCTGCCGTTCCCCCGAAGGCCCACCTCCGAGTTCGCGTCGAGGTCTCCGAAATCGCTGCCACGGGTCGCGATCGCGAGGCGCTGATCGAGCAGCAGGTCGCGGACATCGTCCGCCTCCTGGCGCTCGATCGGCCCGAGGTGGCCGGCCTCGTCATCGAGTCGAGCGGCACGCCAGACGCCGGGGACGTCCAGGCGTTCGCCCTGGCCACGCTGATCGTCAGAGCCAAGGGTGTGCGGCCGGACCTCGCAATCGGGCTGGAGGCGCCGGCGGGTCCGGCGCGGCAGCGCCTCCTGGCGTACGCCGACGCGGTGATCCTCTCGCGCAGCAGCGTCGCCGCCGCGCGACCATCCGGCCTCGACTCGATCACGGCGGGGCGTCCGCTGACCATGCGCCTGGCCGTCGGCGGAACGGACAGCGGGCGAGCGGCCAGCGAGGCTCTCCTCGACGTCCTGACGTCTGGCGACGCGGCGGGCGTGTCCACGATCTGGTTCGAGCTGCCCGGCCTGGCCGCGCTTCGCGGGCTCTGCGCGACGATGCAGGCGCTGACGAGAACGCTCGGCGGCGGATTCGAGATGACCGCGGCGGAACGCGCTCCGGCGGCGGTGCTGGTCGACGGCCGACCGGCAACCGCAGCCGTCGCCTTCGTCAGCGGCCAGGCGGCGGACGTCGCGGTGCTGCTGCGGTCGGGAGGGTCGCGCGAGGCGCCGCGCACCCTGTCGCTCGCGTTCGCGCCGACGGGCCGGCCGCCACAGGTGACCTGCGTCGACGCGGCCGACGGGCGCCGGCTCGACGCCAGCCCGGGAGACGCGGCCGCCTGCCGCGCCGACGCCGACTACGTCCTGTTCGTGGCGAGGGCGCCGGCGGGCGGCGACCGCCTGTTCGAGCAGGTCAGCGTCACCGGGCGCGCCGCGCTGCGGGTCGAGGAGATCATCGCGCGCTGGCAGGCCGCGCGCGAGGCCGAGCGTGTCCTGCTCGACAACTACTCCGCTCCGTGCCTCCTCGTGCTGCACTTCGAAGCGACCTCCATCTCGATCGCCTTCGACGTCGCCCTCGAGCTGGAGCAGTTCTGGGACCGGACCGGCGTCAACGACTGGGTGCAGACGGCGTTTCGCGTCAACGGCGTGAGGCTTCGGCGCGGTCAGGCGTTTCCGCTGCCCCAGCTCGAGCCGGACAAGGTGGTGACCAAGCCGCTCGAGCTTCGGATCGACGAGAAGTACGTCTACGAGCTGCTCGGAACCGACACGGTTGACGGCCGCGTGTGCTATGTCGTGGGGATCAGGCCGGAGGGGGCAGCTGATTCGCTCTACAGCGGGAAGATCTGGATCGACGGCGCCGACTTCCGCCAGGTTCGGCTCTTCCTGGAGCAGCGCGACGGGAAGAACAACGTCGCCGCCCACGTCGAGACCCAGACATTCAGTCGCGCGAAGGACGCGCAGGGGCGCGAGTTCGCGCTCATCAGCGCCATCGACGCGGAAGACCAGGTGAACATCGCCGGGCGGTCGGTCACGCTCGAGAGGCGGTACCGGTTCGGTGTCTACCGCGTGAACACCGACGACTTCCCCGCGCGGCTGGCGGCGGCGCGGGCGTCTGGCGACCCGATGTTCCGGGACACCGAGGAAGGCCTGCGTTCGCTGAAGCGGGAGGGGAACGAGCTGGTGGTCGAACCGGCGACGAGCAAGGTGATCAAGGCGGCGCTCGGGGGAGTGCTGTACGACGGCGGCCGCACCTATCCCGTGCCGCTCGCGGGCATCAGCTGGGTGGACTTCGACTTCCGTCAGAAGGGCGCCCAGCTCTCGGCGTTCTTCGCCGGGCCGCTCTTCGCCGCCAACCTGTCCAGGCAGGTCAACAAGAGCTTCCGCTGGGGCGTCGACCTGTCGCTCAGCGCGCTGCCGAACACCTTCGCCGAGTACGAGGGCGATGAGGAGCTGACCGATCGCCGAATCCGGAACTTCCAGCAGTGGGTGGGCCTCATCCTGGTCTGGCAGGCTTCCTCGTCGTTGGCGTTCAACACGCAGGTCGACATGTACCACGACCTCTACCAGGCCACCGACGAGACCGACCCGGCGTACCGCGTCCCGGCCAGCGGTATCACCATCGCCAACTACGGCGAGGCGAAGTACGCGAGGAAGGGGCTCAGCGCGATTGCTGCCGTCGAGTACGGCACGCGGGTCGACTGGCAGGAGTACGGCTACCCGGACGACCCGGAGCCGCTCTTCGACAACTGGACGCGCTACTCCGTCGAGGTGAGCCAGCACCTGTACGCGGGCAAGCTCGCCCGCGGCGGCGTCTCCGCCGGCTACTTCGGCGGGCACAACCTCGACCGGTTCTCGCGCTACACGCCGTCGTTCTTCGAGCGGCCGGCCATTAACGGCCTGCCGAGCGGCGTTGGGTCCTACGACGAGATCACGACGCTCGGCGGGTACTACGGGTTCAACGTCCTGGACCTCGCCAAGCTGCAGGGCGCCTACACGCACGCCTGGACGCGCAACAAGAGCGAGGGAAACACCCTGAAGCAGTTCGACGGCCTGAACTTCAGCCTCGGCATCGCCGGCCCGTTCGGCACGTTCGTCCAGGGGTCGGTCAACGTCGCGCTGCGGGGCGAACTCGAGCGCTACAGCTCGCGGTGGGGGATCTACATGATCGTGCTGAAGCCGTGGAAATAGCGGGCCGCTATCAGCCGGCAGCCGGCAGCGGATCACGCGTGATCCGCTGCCCGCTGCCAGCTACCCGCTGCCGGCTACCCGCCCTTCGACGCGGCTCAGGGCTGCCCCGAGCGAGGTGCGGGGCAGCTACTTCAGCGTCACCACGTGCACCGTCCCGTCGCCGAGCTTCTTGGCCAGGCCGTCGATCGCCCGGCCGCCGTACTTGGCGGCCATCGCGTCGATGGCGCCCTGGTTCGGCAGCGACTTGTCCGCGCCCGCCCTGCACTCGTCGATGTAGCCCGTGACGAGGACGACCATCCTGTCGGGCTGCAGGTACTTCGTCGCGACCCGCTTGATGTCGGCCACGGTCACCTTCTGGTAGCGATCCAGGTACGTCTCGTAGAAATCGCGCGGCCGGCCCTCGAGCTCGAGGCGCGCGAAGTTCGCGACATTCCCGTTCACCGAGGAGAACATCGACGGGAACGCGTTGACCCTTGCCGACTTCGCGAACCGGAGGTCCTTCTCGGTGACGTCGCCGTTGTACATCCGCTCGATCTCGTTCATGATGAGCTGCGTGGCGAAGACCACCGTCGAGTTCTTCGTCTGCGTGAAGGCGGCGAACGCACCCGGGTAGTGGAGGCCGGCCCCGACGCTGGAGTTGGCGGTGTAGGCCAGCCCCTGGTCGGTGCGCACCACCTGGGTGATGCGCGAGGAGAACGACCCGCCGCCCAGGGTGTAGTTCATCAGATCGACCGCCGGGAAGTCGGGGTCGTCCTGCGTCAGGCTCAGCGTCCCGACCCGTACGACGCCCTGGTTCGGAGTGGCGCCGAGCGGCTGCACCATGTAGACGCCAGGCGTGGCGGCGACTCCCGTGACCTTTGGCCAGTTCGGCGTGGCTTTCGCCTCGGCGGCTCGCCATTTGCCGAACGTCGCGTCGAGCTTCGCCAGCATCTCGGCCTTCTTGAAGTCTCCTGTCACGACGAGGATGGCGTTGTTGGAGCCCCAGTACTTCTTGTGCCACGCGACGATGTCGGCGCGGGTGATGCTGCCGATGGTGGTCTCGGTGGCCTCGGCCGTGATGGGCGAGTCCTCGCCGTAGATCAGCTTCTCCCAAGTCTGCGTGGCTACGCCGGTCAGGTTGCGGTTGCGGTTCCTGAGCGGCGCCGTCATGGAGTCCTTTTCGCGCTTGATTCGGTCCTCCGGGAACGCCGGATTCTGGAGGATGTCGAGCCAGATCTTGAGGACCTCGTCCACGTACCGCATGTGGATCGACGCCGACGTCGGCGATACGCTGCCGGCGAGGAACTCCATCCGCTCGTTGATCTGGTCGGTCGTCATGGACGTCGTCCCGCCGGAGCGCATCACCGAACCGCAGATGGCCTGGATGCCGAGTTTGTCCTTCGGCTCCAGGAACGAACGCGCGCCGCCGCCACCGCCGCCGCCGCGCTGCGGGTAGGACACCGCCCCGCGGTCCATGCCTCGGCCGCGGCCGCCCCCGCCGCCGCCGCCGGCCACCGGCGTCAGCAGTGTCGCCTCGAACCAGGGGATCTCGTGGTCCTCGGCGATGTAGACGACGAGGCCGTTGGACAGCGTCGTGCGGAAGTCCGCCGCCTTCGGCGGCTTGAAGTCGAGCGGGGGAAACTTCCCGAGGAACTGCTCGGGCCGCGGGCCCTGCGCGGGCGCCGCTGCCGGCGACCGCGACGGCCGCCTGGCCGGCGTGCCTGGGGCTTGGCCGCCTGCCGGTCCGCCGCGTACAGCGCGACCATCACCAGCGGGGCGATGAGGAGAAGGGCCAGGATTCGTTTACGCATCGTCATTATCCTTTTCTCGAGGCTCCGCAAGCGCGGAGGATCGCGCCACAAGGACCCGCTACTTCTCGCGCTCCAATACACCTGTGACGCTGTTGTCGCGGGAGAAGTACTTCTTCGCCACGCGCATCATGTCCTCGGGCGTCACGGCTCATGCTGCGCCTTGAACTGGTCCTCGAGGTGCTGCCACCTGTAGGCGACCTCCGTCCGCGCGAGCGACCTCGCGATGCTGGTGCCCGCGAGGCTCTGCAGGTACTGCGCCTCGACCGAGTTCTTGATGCGCTGGAGCAGCTGGGCGTCGGTCGGAGTGGACTTGGCGTCCTCGAGGTACTGCCAGAGTTCCTTCTCGACCTGGTCGAGCGGCACGACGAGCGCGCCCTGCACCTCGCGCCCAGTCGCGCTCATGCTGAACTCGCCGTCGTACATCGAGTTCGAGGCGCTCGCGTTGACGCCGGTCACGTGCTGCTGCTTCTCGACCAGATCCATGTACATCTTCCCGGTACGCGCGCTCATGACGCGGCCCAGCATGTACAGCGCCGGGAGATCGTCGTGCCACATCGGCGGGATGTGGAACATGATCGTCACGTTCGGGTTGGTCGCCGCGCGACCGATGACGCGCTTCTCGATGTACGGCGGCTTGAAGTTCGGGCCGACCGTCCGCTTGTAGAACTCGGGTGACGGCTCCTCGGTTCGCACCCGCGGCGACTTCCCCTTGGCCTTGATCGCGCCGAAGTACTTCGTCACCAGGGGCATGATCCTTGTCGGGCTCGAGATCGCCGGCCAGCACGAGGATGGCATTGTCGGGCCGGTAGTACTTCTCGCGGTACTCGATCATCTCCTGCTTGGTCACCCGGCTGATGTCCGACATCCAGCCGAGCACCTCCCAGGAATACGGGCTGGCAGCGTAGAACGTCGCGTTCAGCTGCTCCCTGAAGAAGAAGCCGGGGCCATTCTCGCTCATCCGCCGTTCTTCGGTGATGACGTCGCGTTCCGAGTAGAACTCGCGGAATACCGGATTGACCATACGGTCGGCTTCCAGGGCAAGGTAGAGTTCGAGGGCGTTCTTCGGCAGCGTCACGTAGTACTGCGTCATCTCCTGGCCGGTCGAAGCGTTGATGCCGGTGCCGCCCGCCTCCTGGTAGGCGCTCCAGATCTCCTCGCTGACGATCGTCTCCTTCTTCTCCCGGTCGATCAGCTCGGAGACCTGCTTCTTGAGCGCCGCCATTTTCGCCTCGTCGCGCCCCTTGACCTTGGATTCCTCGGCCGCCACCTGGTCCATCAGCGCGTCGATCTGCCGGTTGTACTCGTCGTCTTTCGCGAGCGTGCCAGGCTTGATGCCCATCGAGCGCGTGCCCTTGAACATCATGTGCTCGTGAAAGTGCGAGATGCCCGTGATGCCGGGGCGCTCGTTGACCGAGCCCACGCGGTACGCCAGGATGCAGCGAATCAGCGGCGCCTCGGGGCGCTTGACCATGAGCACCTTGAGCCCGTTCGGCAGCACGCGCTCGATCACCTGGCTGGACAGGGTCAACTCCTGCCCGCCGGTGTCCACGCTCGCCCAACTCACGGCCACGAGCACCGCGGCCAGGCACACCAGTCGTCTGACGTTCATGTCTGTTCTCCTCGGGGGCGGATCACGTCGGGGTCATACGGCGGACTGGGAAGACTCTAGGCGGACGGGCGGCCGGAGTCAATGATGGGGCGGGCGGCACCTGCCTGCCGCGCCGTGGCCGTTCTTCTGTGGCCGCATCCCCGAGCGGCAAGATACGATAGGCATCGCTGTCGGGAGCGCTGAGACGCGGAAGGGGGCCGGTTGTGCGCAACACGTCGTTCGGCTGGCTGGTGCTGGCCGTCTGGCTGACGCCAGGTGCCGCCATCGCGCAGGCCCCGCCGCCGAGTCCGGCGGCGTCCTCGCCGGTGCCTCCCGCGCTGACCGGCAACGTCAGCTTCGGCCTCGGCCTGACGAGCGGCAACAGGGATACCACGAACTTCAACGGCGGCTACGAGTTCAGGTACACGCCCTCGCCGCGGAATGTCGTCAAGAGTTCCGGGCTGCTCCTGTACGGCGAGACTGAAGGGGTGCGGTCCAACGAGCAGTACGGGCTGAATGTCCGCGACGAGTTCACGCCGGACACCCGGGTCTTCCTGTACGGAGAATTCCGCTACCTGCACGACCGGTTCAAGGGGGTCGACTACCTGATCTCGCCGACGGCCGGCGTCGGTTACAAGATCGTCGACCAAGGGAGGGCGACGCTCTTCGTCTCGAGCGGAGTGGGCGGCGCATGGGAGAGGGACACCGGGTCCCGCTTCCGCAAGTCGGGCGCGGTCACCTTCGATCAGAAGCTCACCGTCAGGCTGACCCGCACGGCCAGTGTCGGACAGTCGTTCTACGCGCTCTGGAACATCACCGACGTCCGTGACGGGCTGTACGTGTTCCGCGCGAACGTCACGGCCGCGCTGGCTGGCCGGATGCAGCTCAAGTTCGAGCTGGCTGACACCTACAAGACGAAGCTGCCCCCGACGACGCTCCAGAGCAACGACGTCGCCCTGATCGCAAGCGTGGTGTACAGATTCTGACGCCCGGCTTGCGGCCAGCGACGTGCGGCATGCGGCCGTATCGCGCTGTCACGAGGGACGCCGCCGTCAGCCGCAGGCCGCGAGCCGGTTCTACCTCGTTGGGAGTTCCGCGATGCGGCGGTCGATTTCGGCGATGGCGAGGGCGAGCTGCTGACGACGAACCGGATGGGTGGAAACGTCGGCCTGCCGCACCAGCTCGACGCGGGCCATGCGGAGCGACTGCAGGCGCTGCTCGCGCTCGGGGTTCCGAACGATGCGGAAGCGGCGCGTACGCAGTTCTTCCAGCTCGTCGAGCCGGTCCTGGATCTTCGACTGGGCGTCGATCAGCCCTTCAGCGCCGTCTCCCATGGTCTCCTTCGCAAGGCCCGTATCGGCGCGAGGCGCGCCGCCCTCCAGCACGCCCGCGACGCCAAGGCTCACGCCGGCCCGAGGCCGCGAGGTACGCGGCCTGGTTGGCGACGCGTCACCACTGGAACGAGAGCATCAGTATAACTGAGCCGGCTCGAGATCCGGTGCGGCAGAAACGGCGCGATGGGGACGGCCCGGAGGGAACGCGGCGGCCCGCCCGGCCCGGAGATCGCTCCGGGCCCCGACGGGCCGCGGTCGGATGCGGCGGGGACGGGCCGCCGCTACTTCGTCACCAATGCAACCGCCTTCTCGACGGCGTTCGCCAGCATCTGCGGATCGGGCGCGGCAATGTGCTTCTCGCGCATCAGCAGGTCGATGACCGCCCGGGCTTCCTTGATGCCGGCCAGCGTCTGCGTGTAGACCTCGCCGCGCGACGGGGTGACGCGGGCGACGCCGTTGGCGATGGCCGTCATCGCGACGTCGGCCGCCTCCTCGGCGAACACCTCCGTCTCGTCCATCGTCGGCATGATGTAGTCGGGGGTGATTCCCTTCTTCTGTGCGAAGTTCGCCACCGAGTACGCGGCCGCGATGGCCATCTCGTCGGTGATCTTCCGCGCGCGGACCAGCAGGGCGCCCTTCAGGATGCCCGGGAAGCCCATCGAGTTGTTCACCTGGTTCGGGAAGTCGCCGCGGCCGGTGGCGACGATGTAGGCGCCCGCCTCCTTGGCGGCGTACGGGTAGATCTCCGGGACCGGGTTCGCGCAGGCGAACACGATCGGCTTCGGCCCCATCGACCGGATCCACGCCGGCTTGACGACGTCTGGACCGGGCTGGCTGAGGGCGATCAGGACGTCGGCGCCCTTCAGCGCCTCGGCGATGTCGTTGAAGCACTCCGGGTTGGTCTGCTCGCAGAGCTCCCACTTGCGGTAGTAGGCGGCGTCCGCCTTGATGTCGTCGCGCTTCTTGTGCAGGCCGCCCCTGGTGTCGAAGAGCGCCATCTTCGACGGGTCCGCGCCGGCCATCAGGATCAGGCGCGCGATGGTCGTGTTCGACGCCCCGGCGCCGTACATCACGATCCGCACGTTCCCGATCGGCTTGTCGACGATCCGCAGCGCGTTGATGAGGCCGGCCAGCGTCACGCTGCCGGTGCCCTGCGCGTCGTCGTGCCAGACGGGAATCTCGCACTCCTCGCGCAACGTGTCGAGCACCTTGTAGCAGTTTGGCTGCGAGATGTCCTCGAGGTTGACCGCGCCGAAGCTCGGCTCGAGCATCTTCACGAAGTCGATGATCTTGTCCGGGTCGTGCTTCCCCGCCTTGTTGTAGCTGTTGACGCACAGCGCCACGCCGTCGACGCCGCCGAGGTACTTCATCAGGAAGGCCTTGCCTTCCATGACGCCCAGGCCGCCGGACGGCGAGCAGTCGCCGTCGCCGAGCACCCGCGTCGAGTCGGAGACGACGGCCACGAGGTTGCCGCGGTTCGACAGATCGAACGACGCGTCGTGGTGGTCGCGGATGGTCGTCGAGACGACGGAGACGCCCGGCGTGTACCACACGTTGAACCAGTTGAAGCCGTAGATGCCGGCTTTCGGAATGGTCACCATCTTCCCGCCGTAGAACCGGTGGGCCTGCAAAGACAGCTCCTTGAGGAACGCGGTCTTGGCCTTGGCCAGCTGCTCCTGCGTGAAGGTGGGCGGAAACAACTCGTTCAGGTTCGATAGCGTCACGTCGATCGGATTCATCATGATCTCCCGAGAAAAAGGAACTGGCCGCCGGCAATAACTCGGCGGAGAATAGCATATTCGGCTCCCCGAGCCATGTCTCAAAACGTAGCGGACCCGCTTGTGACGCCCGCCGATTCCTCCGCCGCTCCGTCCGCCGTGCTCGCCGACCCCGCCGCTCGCGCGCTCCGCACCCGCACCGTGCTGGCGTTCTGGGCGCCGCTCGCCGCCACCTGGCTGATGATGGCCGTCGAGGGTCCCTACGTGGCGGCGATCATCGCGCGGCTGGCCGACCCGACGAGGAACCTCGCGGCGTACGGCGTGGCGTTCTCCTTTGCGTTCATGGCGGAGGCGCCCGTCATCATGATGATGACGGCGGCCAACGCCCTGGTGGCCGACCGGCGGTCTCTCGTCGCACTGCGGCGGTTCGCGTTCCGGCTCAACGTCGGCCTGACCGTCGTCATGGCCGTCGGCCTGCTGCCGCCGATCTTCCGGTTCGTGACCGGACACGTCATCGGGCTTCCGCCCGATCTCGCCGGCCTCACGCACGTGGCCACGGCCCTCCTGCTCCCCTGGCCCGCAGCCATCGGCTACCGCCGCTTCTATCAGGGGATCCTGGTCAGGCACCACCTGCCTCGACGAGTGGCCTACGGCACGGTGGTGCGGCTGGTGACGATGTCGGTCGCTGCGGCCGGCCTGGCGATGGCCACCGACCTGGCGGGGGCCTACATCGGATCGCTGTCGCTCTGCGCCGGCGTCCTGGCGGAGGCGGCGGCCAGCCGGTGGATGGCGCGGGGCATCGTCTCGCACCTGCTGGACGGCGGCGACGCGTCAGCAACACCGCTGACGACCCGGGAGATCAACCGATTCTACGGCCCCCTCGCGCTGACGTCGCTTCTGGCCATCGTGGTGCACCCGCTCCTGACGCTCTTCGTCGGGCGCAGCCATTCTCCAGTCGAATCGCTGGCGGTGTTGCCCGTCGTCATGGGCCTCGTGTTCATCTTCCGGAGCGGGGCGATCGGGTACCAGGAGGTGGCCGTCGCGCTGTCGGGCGCGGACCGCCGCCGCGAGGGCACGATTGCCCGGGTGGCGCTCGGCCTCGCGGGCGCGTCGGCGCTCGCGCTGGGCGGGTTCCTCTTCACGCCGCTGGGCGAAATCTGGTTCACCCGCGTGGCAGGGCTGTCCCCGCAGCTGACGGCATTTGCCCTCTGGCCGGCGCGCGTGATGGCGCTCGTGCCGGCACTCGACTACCTGCTCGCCCTGCAGCGGGCGCGGCTGGTGCTGGCGAGACGGACGCGTGTCATTACCGCGGCGACCGCGGTCGAGGTGATGGTCATCGGCGCCGTGCTCGCCGCCGGCATCGGCAAGCTGAACCTGGTGGGCGTCACCGCAGCAGCCGCGGCCATTTTCGCGGGCCGCGTGGCCGGGAACCTCTACCTGTGGGCCCGGTCGAGCGAGGGCACCCCCCTGGAGAAATCACTCCGGGAGTGATTGCCGCCCCCCAGAGTGATTGCCGCCGCGCTCCACGGCAGGCGCTTGAAGCCAGACCCCAACGGAATCATACTACCGGCAGTCCTGGAGGCATCATGGTCCGGCCCGGGAGGTTGTTCCGCATCTTCGCCGCCGCTGCGACCCTTGCGCTCGCCGGCTTCTGGCTGTCCGGCTGCAGCGAGGCGTCGCGGATGGAGACCAGGTGCGTCGCCGGCGACGTGGCCGTCTGCATTCAGCTTGGCGACATGTACGCGAACGGTCGGGGAGTGCCGCGGGATCTTGGCCGGGCGGCGCACGCCTACGACCGGGCCTGCGCTGGCGGGGCTGTTGATGTGTGCAACACGCTGGGGGAAATCGTCGAGCAGACCGGCGCCATCGAAGGCGGTCTGGTGAGAGCGGAGCAGCTGTACGTGAAGGCCTGCGAGGGGGGCAGCTCGCGCGGCTGCCTCAACCTGGGCCTCGTAGCCGCTGGTCGCGAGGACTTCGTGCGGGCGTTCGCCCTGTATCAGAAGTCGTGCGACGGAGGATGGGCCGGCGGGTGCCACCATGTGGCCGCCAGCTACGAGCAGGGCGAGGGGGTGGCGAAGGACGTCGCCAAGGCGCTCGCCGTCTACACCGAGGCCTGCGACAGCGAGTACATCGAGAGCTGCACCGTCGCGGCCAGCCTCTACCTGGCCGGCGAAGTGGTGGCCAGGAATACGGAGGCCGCCATCAGGCTGTACGGAAAGGCGCTGCAGGTCTACATGCAGTCCTGCAAGACGGGCGTCGACGCCGACTGTCTGGAAGCAGAGAAGCTGCGCAACCGCGTGATGCTCCTCGCGGTGGCCCAGCAGCAGACCCAGCCGCCGTTCCCGCCGCCGCCGGGTCCTGACCCGATCATCAAGTAGAAGAAGCCGGCGGCCGACCGCTTCGCAAGATCGCCACTTCGCAAGCTCGCAAGATATCGGGATTCAGAAGCTGATTCCCATCGCGAAGTGCACGCGCACGTCGCCGCCCTCGCGCGCCGCGACGTCGAGGCTTGCCTGAAACAGACTCGCGACGAAGAACCCGCCGACGCCGATGCCGGTCTTGAACACCGATGCCGACAGCGTCTGCCCGTGTTCCCACACCGTGCCCGCGTCCGCGAACACGCGGATCCCGGCCTTGGCGAACCCCATCACCGACGTGAGCGGAATGCGAAGCTCGATCGAGCCCGCCAGCCGGTTGTCGCCGGCGAAACTCCCGGCGCGGTAGCCGCGAAGCAGGTCGCCACCGCCGAGCAGCGGCCGCGCGTAGGCCGGCTGGGTCCCGTCGGCGCCGGCGTACTGCACGCTGGCCGCCAGCACCGACTGCCCGAACAGACCCAGGTAGCCGCGCGCCTCCACGTCGAAGCGGTTCACCGCCGGCGAGACATCCGGGTCGAGCCGCTCCCACCCGGCCGACGCGAAGACGGCGTTCCGTGGGAAGACCGGGTCCATCCTCGTGTCGAACGTCATCCCGGCGCCGTAGGTGAGCGTGTTCTCGGCGATCGCACCGAATGTCACGGCGGCGTAGCTCACGCGGCCGGCGGCGCGCACGTGCCGGCCAATCCGCTTCGACACGTCCACCGTCACCTCTTCCCGCTCCTCGTCGATCTCGTAGAACAGGTTGGTCCGCCTCGACCACGAGGCGGTCGCGAAGATCCGGTCGAACGGTCCGGTCGTCCGCGTCCGCTCGTACTCCAGGGCGGCGCGCTTGGTCCCGCCCCACGACAACGGCACCGAGAACCGGTTGCCGCGCGCCGGCCAGTCGACGGCGCTGATCCGCGCCCCGTAGGTGAAGCCGTACCCATCGTCGTAGCGGAGGATCGGCAGGAACATGCCGCTGTTCCAGAGGCGCTTGATCGGCTTCAGGATCGCCGGGCCAGGGATGGCCGCGTCCGGAACCGGGAACTCCTGCACCACCACCACCAGCGCGATGTCGCCGCCAGGCTCGAGCGAACGGTACCGCTTCCGGAGTTCCACCTGCTCGAAGAGGCCGCTCTTCCGCAGCCGCTCCGCCGCGGCCTCGATTGCCGCGTCCTCCACCATCTGCCCAATGGTAAGGCCCAGGATCTTCAGCACGTCGTCGTCTGGCGTGGTGTGGTTGCCGTGGATCCGGATCTCGGCAAGGCGCCCGGCCTGAGCAGGCTCGGACTGTGCCGCGGCCGCTCCGGCCGGCAACAGGATCGCCAGGGCGAGCGCGGTCGCCAGGCGCATCATGGGCGCTCCGGCGCCTGCATGCGGATCCGCGCGCCGACTTCGGCCTTCTTGTAGTTGAAGAAGCTCCGCTCGTACCGACCGGTGTAGGCACCGACCGCCACCGTCAGCGCCACGTTCATCGAGATCCGGCTCGGCAGCCACACGCCGTCGAGCACCCGCGCCATCGTCATCGACGCGACCACGTCGCCCACGCGCACGAGCCACCGCGCGGGGAGGAAGTCGAACTCGGTGATGTTGAACGTGTACTTCACGACCTGATACTCGGCCGGATCCACCCACAGCGTGATGAGCGACACCTTGTTCAGCTTCTGCTCGAGTTCCTGCTCGTCCACCGAGTCGGCGCGGGGCTTGGTCGGCTGTCCGGGCTTGGCCGGCTGTCCGGGCTTGGCGGGCTGGCCGGGTTTGGCCGGCTCTCCGGGCCTGGCCGGCGGCGAAGCGTCGCGGCGGTGCAGGTGCGTCTGGTCGCCGAAGAGGCCCGTGGGGTAGTACTCGATTCGGAGCACCTCGCGCCCTTCGAATCGCTCGCGTCCAGCCAGGTAGTAGTTCCCGGGCTCGAACTTGAACCTGAGGAAATACGCCTCCGACACGAACCGCGGCTCGTTCCGCTGGCTGGCCAGCGCCTCGAGCGACGGGACGTCGGTGCTCTTCTCGGGCGGGAGCTCGGCCGCGGCCTTGGCGTTCGCCTCGGCGCGCGCGCGGGCCCGCTTCTCGCGCGACTGCTCGCGCCTCAGCCACTCCGCCTCGTACTCCCGCCGGTCCTTCTCTGGCGTCGTGACGCCGTCGAACCGGATGGGGCTTCGAATCAGGTAGCCGTCCCGGACATACCAGTCGGTACTCGCGTTTGAAACCGTTGAGCGGGAGCTTCCCGGGGCCCTCGATGGAGAACGCCTCGACCTCGCTGAGGATGTAGTCGTGAAGCCGGCGCCAGTTCTCGTCGCGCCGAAGCAGCACGCGCTGCATGAAGGTGTCGAGGTCGTTGGGCGCCGGCGTGCCCGGCTTCCCCGCCGCCTGGCCCGGCGGCGCCTGCGCGGCGGCGCGCACCGGCTCGGTCCGCTCGGACACCACGACACAGGCGGCCAGCAGCGCGGCCATCGAAAGGCGAGACACGGTCCTTTGCATCGGCGCGCTCATCTTACCAAACAGCAGTCCACGATTCTGAATCGTCGGCCCCGGGTCCATGCCGCGTCGCAGGGATCTGCCCGGAGCAAAGCTGTTCTTGGGGCCCCGCGGCGGCTTCTGCCGTGGGGTGCTTTGCGGAGCGGCAGACCCGAGACGAGGCGTGCGCGGCCCGGACAGGGAATCGTGGACTCTCGTGTAGCAGACGACGCGGTGCGTGGGGAAGTTCCCCCGGCCGTCGAACTACTTCCTGACGTAGACGATGAGGCGCGGGAACGCGAACGTCCCGGCGATGTCGTCGATGACGTTCACCTGGGCCGTGTAGAGGCCGGGCGGGAGATCCGTGGTCGGCACCTCGAGCCGGAACGTCGTGGCCCGTCGATCGAACGCGGCCTCCGACACCGCTTCGACCAGTTCGGTCTCGAATGCGCGCCTCTGCCCTCGGAAGAACACGACGTTCGAGAGCACCCGCACCGGCTGCGGCGTGGCCGCCGCCGGCCTGGCCGCAGGCTTGGCGCCCGGCGCGGGCGGGTCGGCTGTCGGCGGCGCGGCCGACGACGCCGCGTCGTACAGCTCGTAGTAGAGGTAGAGCGGCTGGCCGGCGGTGATCACGTGCGCCACGCTCGGAATCAGCTCGCGGCCGGCCTGGAGGAGCGGGTTCCGCGGGTCCTTCTTCGTCCCCGCCTGGAGCCGCGATCCGACGATCACCGAACTGACACGGATCGGGCTGCGCCCGAGGTCCGGCACGCTGATGATCGCCTCGAAGGACCCGAGCAGCCCCGTCTGGTTCTCTCGCACGACGACCTTCAGGTTGAACAGCCCCGGCGGCAGTTCGAGGTCGGTCTGGTACTGCACGTTCTTCCGCTGCACTTCCTCGGTGGCGGACACCGAGAGGTTGATCGTGTCGCGGATGCGCGCGACCGGGCGCTGCTGCGGGTCGCGCACCACGGCGAGCAGGTCGAGCGTCGCCTTCTCCTTGTCGCTCGACTTCTTGAACTGCACCTTCGAGGCCGGCACGACGACCCAGAGCGGCACGAAGTAGCGGTCGCCCCTGATCCGGAAGTAGGCCGACGAGGCGTAGACCGGCAGGTCGGTCACCGACAGATCGGAGAACAGCTGTTCCATCAGCTGCTGCTCGCGGTCCTCCTTCCCGGAGTGGGCGAAGTCGCGCGGCGCGTAGTAGCCGGCGCGGTACTCCAGCTTCAGATCCGGCCGCTTCACGCTGACGCGGATACGTCGGAACCGGCCGTTCTTCGCGGGATTCGTGCTGGTGAACCCCAGCAGATAGTACGCCGACGTGTCGGCCACGACGCGATCGAAGACCGCCTTGAAGTCGTTCTGGTCGAAGAAGGCGCGCCCGCCGGTGTCCTCGGCCAGCGCCGTGAGCGCGTCCTGCGACGACGACATCGACTCGAACCGGGCCGCCGCCGCGCGACCCGAGAACGCCGACTGGCCCCGTGTGCTCGCCTGGCTGGCGTCGCCGGCCGGCCCCAGCGCCTGCAGGCCGCGCGAGTCGGCGGTGTAGATCGAGACGTTGCTGCGTACCGCGCGGTCGGTCACCGTGCGAATCGCGACGCGGTTGTCGAGGCCCGACTGGGTCATCCCGCCGCTGAAGTAGACAAGCGACTTCTTCTGCTCGATCGGCGCCATCGCCTCGATCAGCGCCTGGATGGCCTGCAGCCGGCGGTCGGTGTTGAACAGCGCGAACTCGGCGTCGTCGGCCGTGAAGGCCGTCGAGGTCTCGTCGGTCACGTCGGTGGCCAATTCCGCGAAGCCCGCCCCCTCGACGCCGCTCAGCCGATCGATCGTCTGCAGCAGCAGGTCGCGGTCGGCCGTGAAGTCCTGCACCACCTGGAGCGTCGTCGATAGTGTCACGAGGGCAATCATGTCCGATGGCGTGAGGCGCTTGTCGATGTAGTCGCGCGCCGAGGCGGCCGACCGGAGGACGTCCTCGGGCTGCATCGAGCTGAGGTCGAAGAACATCGCGATGACGCGCCGGCCGCGCATGTCGATCGTCGGAGTCGGAGCCGCCGCTGGCGCGGGTGCCGGCGCGGCCGCGGCACGGCCGACGCTCCCGAGAATCGTCGGGATCTCGACCGGAAGCGCTTCCGCCACCGCCGTCATGGCGATCTGCTCGAAGTCAAACGTCGAAATCGTCTGCGGCCGGCCGTCCTCGGTGACGGTGAAGTCGTCCTTCGTCAGACCGAGGACGACGTTGCCACTCTTGTCGCGAACGACCACGTTCACCGTCACGAGGTCGACACTCGACCTGAAGGTGGCCGTCGGACGCTGGTTCGCGGGCCGCTGCTGGGCCTGCTGCGGCGCGCGGGCGCCGACGTCACCCAGCGACGAGCCGATCGTGACCGCGGCCAGCGCCAGGACGAACGGACGAATCCGAGACTGCGACGCCATTGGGTGTGACCCCTCGATGAGAAACCGCGATTCTGAACGGCGGCTGGCCGACGGACCCTTGCCTCCCTCGCCGCCTCCGCCCCTCGACCTTGCTCGGGGCGCCCTGAGCAGCGCCGAAGGGCGCACCCCGGGAAACCGTCCTCGCTCTGGGCCTGTTTCCAGATCTCAGCACCCGCCTTGCGCTAAAGCCCTGGCTCGAGCGGCCGCGCGGCGGCGGGGAAACCGGCCCACCCGCTCGTCGGTTTCCGCGCGGTGGGAACGGGCTGCTCCGAAGCGGCTCGTCCGGCAAAGGTCCGCCAGCCTGCCGCGATCCCGAATCGCGGTCGCCTGCTCAGAAGTTCAGCCGGAGGATGATCTGCACCGACCGCATCGAGCGCACCGACGTGACACGTCCGAACGTCGGCGAGTTGACGACCGTGTCGATCGATCCCCAGATCGGCTCGTTGAGGACGTTGTTCGCCTGCACCCGAAGGCTCACGCCGCGCGTCCCGCGCACCGTGAAGTTCTTCATCAGGCTCAGGTTGAACGTCCTCGACCCCGGCCCGACGATCAGGTTGCGCGTGGAGTTGCCGTAGGTGCCGGCGATCGGCACGCTGAAGGCCGACGTGTTGAAGAACCGGTCGATCGTCGGGTCGTCGAGCGCGATCGGATCGCCGCTGTAGTTCGCGCGCCGCGTCCCGTTGACGCCGCCCGCGACGTCGGCGACCGAGCCGGTCACGCGCGCCGTGTACCGGCTCCCGGACGAGAACGCCAGGTTCCCGTTCATCATCCACCCGCCGAAGATGTGGCTGGCCCAGCCCTCGGTGTTCAGCCACTTCCGGTTCGGGCCGAACGGGAACTCGTAGCTGAAGTCGACCGTCAGCCGATGGCGCACGTCGAAGCTCGACGGCCCCCACTCGGCCTCCAGATCCTTGTCGTTCTGCGCGACCGTGCCCCCTCCGCCGCCGCTCAGGCTCGACGCGTTGTCCCTGGAGTTGGAGTACGTGTAGTTGCCGCCCACCTGCAGCCCCTGGGCGAGCCGCTTGCGCAGGCGACCCGCGAACGAGTAGAGGATCGACTCCGCTCCGGACGACTGCCACGTGAACGCCTGCACGCCGTTGATCGTCGTGCCGGTCGCGTCGCGGTTGGGCGCGCGCAGTATGTCGAGGCTGTAGCCCTTTGTGCCGGTGTAGCTGACTCCCCCGGTCAGCGTGCGCGTGATTTCGCGCTGGAGGTCGACGTTCCAGAGGTGCACGTAGCCGATGCGGTAGTCCTTGTCCACGCCGTAGTTGTTCGTCGTCGTGGTCGTCGGCGTCGAGCTGAACGCGTCCGAGAGCGCCAGCGGCGCGGCGAACGTGCCGGTCATCGTGTTGGTCGTCGCGAACGGCGGCTGGGCCGTCAGCTTCTGCGCCACCGACAGGTACGGCACCGAGCTGTAGTTGATGCCGTAGCCGCCGCGAACGACCGTCTTCGGCTGCGCCCGCCACGCGAAGCCGAATCGCGGCGACAGGTTGTTGCGGTCCGGCTCGATGATCGTCAACGGGTACAGGCCCGTGTAGGGCCCGACCTGACCGGCCAGGACCGGCACCGCCGCCGAGAAGTCCTCGGGCGCGTCGAGGTTCACCAGCTGGTTGTTGGCCTCGCTGTACGGCGATTGATACTCGTAGCGCAACCCCGCATTCAGCGTGAAGTTCGTCGACACGCGCCAGTCGTCCTGGAAATACAGGCTCACGGAGTTCGAGCGCAGGCGCACCGTGCCCGGCCCGTACTGCAGCGAGGCCTGCTGCGGCAGCCCGAGCAGGAAATCGGCCAGGTCGGTGCCCGTCACCCGCGACGTGCCGAGGCCCGTGAAGAGCCCGGTGAACACGTAGGAGCCACGCGGGTTGCTGTTGGTGCGGGTGTCCAGCATCTCGCGCCGGAAGTCGAGGCCCCAGCGGAAGCTGTGCCGCTTGTACTGGCGCGACATCGAGTCGCTGAAGGTGATCGACTGCGTTTTGCGCAGCGACGGCGTGACGTCGCGCAGACCCGAGAAGGTCGAAAACGAGATCGAGGGGACGCCCCAGTCGAAGGGATCGGTCGACACCCCGGTGATGCCCGCTTCGCCGGCGACGTCCGTCACGTAGGCGTAGGCGTTGGTCGTCCTCGAGTCGTTGAGGTTGTAGCCGCCCCGGAGCGAATGGACGATTCTCCACGCGGTGAACGAGAAGCTGATCGGAACGTCCCACCCGGTCCGGGTCGACTGGCCCGAGAGCGTCGGGAACGACCCTGTCTGCGTGCTCTCGGACCGCTGCCATCGGACGGAGACGTTCAGGTTGGCAGCGCCCCCGCCGCCTCCGCCTCCACCCCGACCTCCGGCCCCGCCGCCTCCGCCCCGCATGCCGCCGCCTCGCCCGCCCTGCTGCTGGGTGCCGAAGGTCCGCACGAACCGGAAGTTGATGTCGTCGGAGGTCGACGTATTGGTGGTCGAGTAGTAGTAGTTCAGCCGCTCGCCCGCCTGGTTCGGAAGCGGGATGTAGGCGAGGAGCGCCCGGGCCGAGGGGTCGATGCGATCCGCCGGAATGACGTTGCCGGGAAACGCCTGCAGCGTGAGCGGGTCGCGGATGGTCTCCGGCGAACCCGAGAAGTCGCCGTCGCGAAGCGCCTGGTTGGGCACCGTCGAATACGAGTCGGAGAAGTTGGTCGAACGATTGCCCGAGTAGTTCAGGAAGTAGGACGTGCGCGGACCGAGGTCGAACAGCTTCGGAATCTTGAACTGGCCGCCGATCGAACCCGTAAACCGCTGCTGCAGGTAGTCCGGCTGGGTGACCGGGTTGCCGGTCAGCGAGTACGGTGCCGCGTCGAAGGGCGACCCGCCGACTTGATAGGACGCTCCGCCGCGAGGCCGGTCCTGGCGCATCCGATTGGCCAGCGCCAGCCTGTCGCCGAGCGCGCCCGGACCGCCCCGGGCGCCGCCACCGCCGCGTTCACCCATCCCGCCGCCGCGGCCACCGCCCATCCCGCCGGGGCCGCCCGCCATTCCGCCGGGGTCGCCGCCGCGGCCGCCCATCTCGCCCCCGCGGCCGCCCGGCCCGGCCGGCGCCGCGGAGAACCCGGTCACTCCGCCCGCGGCGCCTTCCTCACTCACCGACCCGGGAAGACCCGGCATGCCAGGCATGCCCTCCCGACCGCCGAACATCCCCATTCCGCCAGGGCCGAACAGGAGCATCTCGTTGGTCTGGCCGGTTCGACCGAAGGCGGTGACCGTATCGGACATCGTCTCGGGCGTGAAACCGGGCGGTAGATTGAGCCGCTCGGCCAACGCTCTGGTGTCTTCTGTCGACACCGTGAGCTCCTCGGCCTGGCCCTGTTGAGTGCCCGTGCCCGCCGCACCGACTCGCTGGAACTGACCCGGAGCCTGCCGCGGCGCGCCGCCGGCTCGCGCGCCGGGCGCGGCCTGAGCGCCCGGTGCGGTTGCCGCGGTCGCCGCAGTCGCTCCTGCGGCCGGCCTGGCGGGTGTCTGAACGGCCGCCGTCGCTGGTGGCGTCGCCGGGGCTGCGGGCGGCATTGTCGCCGGCACGCGCGAGGCCAGCGTCATGACTATATCGAGGCGCGACTGGCACGGCGCTTCGACGGCAATTTCCTTCGTAACGGTCGCAAACGCCGCGAGTTCGGCCTTGACGACGAAACGGCCCGGCCCCGGAACCGTCACCTGGTACCGGCCGTCGAGGCCCGTCGACGTCGTGAGCGCCGCGCCGCCCTCTGCGGGCGTCACCGAGACGATGACACCGGGCAACCGGGCCTGGCCGGCGGCGACCATCCCCGCGACGCTGCACGGCGCGCCGGCTCCCGCCTGTGCCGGCGGCTGCGGAGGAGGCTGTGCCGGGGCCTGGCCGGCCGATTCCGCCAGCAGGCCGGGGACGGCAATGGGCAACAGCGCGAGCAGCACCAGGGGAGCCGACAGTCGCAACAGACTCGTCAGCCTCGCGGGAACCCGCGGCGTCTGGCGCTGGCGCTTCGATCTCCGGGTGTTCGGCATGGGCGTAGTGTCCGGGAAGTCCCTGCAACTAACACCGCGTCACCTGGGTCGAGTAGTTCTGAGTTCTTAGTTCTGAGTTCTGAGTTCGGAGTCATGAGTTCTGAGGCACAGATTCGTCCCAGAACTCAGAACTCACAACTCATGACTACGCCTGGATTCCACTCAACTCAAGTGAGTTCCGGTGTAGTTGAAATACGACTGTCCAGCGACGGCGTTTCGGCCACCGCCGCGCCGCCCAAGTTGCCGGGCATCTGTCTTAGACCTCCGGCTGCTGTGGCGTATTCCGCTGCCCTGGACGAAACGGGCGGGACTGCCCGGTGATGGGCCGCGCTGGGCCGAGTGGTCGGACCACGCGGTTGTGATCTGCCGAGTCGGCCGACTGCCGAGGGCGGTCCGATGCGCCGTCAGAAGCGCCGGGATGTCAATGCGATCGACGGACCGACGGCGCCTTCGTCCCCATTGCGGCTTGCTCTGCGCGCCGGCGGATAGTAGGCTATCTGGTTAATGTGGACTGTCCAGATCGGCAGTCCGGACGCGAGCCGAGACGAGACCTATGAACCTGCCCGCCATCGACCACCGCACCTGCGTCGTTCGCAACACGGCGGCCCGGAAGGGCCGGACCCGGAGCGTGGCTCCAGGCACGACCGCCGCCCGGCACCTGCACTACGGCCGTATCATCCTCGACCCGACGAACGCGCCCGTCCGCGTCGATCCCGGGACGCACGAGACGGGACTCGTGTGCCTGGGCGGCCAGGGGACCGTCGCGGTGGGTGACGCGCGGTTCGAGATGGCGCCGTACGATGCCGTCTACATCCCGCGACGGACCCCGTTCGAGGTGGCGCCGGGTCCGGCTGGCTGCGACTTCGCCGAGCTTTCCGCCGAGGTGGACAACGCGTACCCGCTGCAGTTCGTGTCGTTCGCGGACGTCCGGAAGGACGGCGGGCTGCACTTCAGGACCGGCGGCGAGAACTCGATGCGCGAGATCAACCTGCTGCTGGCCAAGAACGTGCAAGCCGGGCGGATCGTCGCCGGCGTCACGTTCAGCGAGCCTGGTCACTGGACGTCGTGGCCGCCGCACGAGCACTCGGTCATGCTCGAGGAGGCGTACCTCTACGTGGCGATGCCCGCGCCGGCGTTCGGTGTGCAGCTGGTGTATACGAACGCCGCCGAACCCGAGCTGGCGACGATCGTGCACGAGGGTGACGTGGTGATCATGCCGCGGGGTTATCATCCGAACGTCGCCGCGCCGGGATGTTCGATCGGCTTTCTCTGGATGATGGCGGCCGAGCGCGAGGGCGTCGATCGCCAGTTCGGCGTCGTCAACGTGCAGCCGGAGTTCGCGGCGATGAAGTCGGGGCTGGAGGCGGGGAAGAAGTAGGGCGGCCCTTCAGGGCTGCCTGGCAGGCGTTCGGACCGCTGTGAGGTGTTGCGGTATGGGTGACAGTCTGTTCCGGCTCGACGGGGAGGTGGCGTTGGTCACCGGGTCGTCGCGAGGCCTGGGCGCGGCGATGGCGGTTGCGCTGGCCGGGGCGGGCGCCGACGTGGGTACTGCACGACCGGTGCTGCGCGGGGGACACCGAGCGCGCGATCCGCGAGAGCACGAGCGTCCGCACGACGTGTCTGGTCGCCGACCTGATAGACCGGGCCGCCACGATTCGGCTCGTCGAACAGGCGGTCGAGGCGATGGGCAAGATCGATATCCTGGTGAACAACGCCGGCATCATCCGACGCGCGCCGGCGGCCGAGCACGCGGATCTCGACTGGGACGAGGTGCTGGAGATCAACCTGTCGGCGGTGTTCAGGCTGTGCCGCGCCGCGGGCGCGAAGATGCTGGCCCAGGGGCACGGCAAGATCGTCAACGTCGCATCGCTGCTCGCCTTCCAGGGGGGCATCCTGGTGCCGTCGTACGCGGCCGCCAAGGGGGGCGTGGTGCAGGTGACCAAGGCGCTGGCCAACGAATGGGCCGGCAGAGGCGTGAACGTGAATGCGATTGCGCCTGGCTACATGCGAACCGAGAACACCAGGGCGCTCCAGGAGGACCCCGTCCGCGCCCCGCAGATCCTCGCGCGCATTCCGGCCGGGCGCTGGGGCGAGCCGTCGGACCTGGCAGGCCCGGTCGTGTTCCTCGCGTCGAAAGCGTCCGACTACCTGAACGGGCACGTGCTGGTGGTGGACGGGGGGTGGATGGGACGGTAGAAGGCGTAGGGCTCAGGGCGTAGGGCTCAGGGCTCAGGGCTCAGGGCTCAGGGCTCAGGGGAGAACGATACGATGTCACGGGTGCAGACGATCCAGGCAATCGAAGCGTCCGGCGTGGTGGCGGTCATCCGGATGAAGGAGCCCGAAAAGCTCCGGGCCGTCGTGGACGCGCTGGGCGAAGGGGGCGTCCGGGCGCTCGAGGTCACCATGACCGTACCCGGGGCGATTCCGCTGATCGAGCGTCTGGCGCCGACGCTGCCAAAGGGGTTCCTGCTCGGCGCCGGGACCATCCTCGATCCGGAGACCGCGCGCCTGGCGATCCTGGCGGGCGCGCAGTTTGTCGTCGGTCCCGTGTTCAGGCCCGAGGTCATTGCGATGTGCCATCGCTACGACGTCGCCGCGATGCCGGGCTGCTTCACGCCGACCGAGATTCTCGCGGCCTGGGAAGCCGGTGCCGACGTCGTGAAGGTGTTCCCCGCCACGGCGCTCGGACCGGCCTTCTTCAAGGACGTGCGCGGGCCGCTCCCGCAGGTGAAGCTGATGCCAACCGGCGGCGTGTCGCTCGACAACGCGGGCGACTGGATTGCGGCGGGTGCCGTGGCGGTCGGCGTCGGCACGGCGCTGCTCGACGCGAAGGCGATCGCGGCGGGCGACTATGGCGTCATCACCGCCAACGCGAAGAGGATTGTGACGAACGTTGCGGCGGCACGGAAGTAGAAGCTGGCAGCCGGCAGCGGATCGCGGATGCAGTAGCTGTCAGCGGATCGGCGTCACGGGCAATCCGCTGCCAGGGGGGGCCGTGATCCGCTGCGAGCTCGGGTGTCGGTGATCCGCTGCCCGCTGGAGCGTCCGTGATCCGCTTCCGGCTGCCAGCTACTCGGAGAGTGTCTATGCCCAAAGTCGTAACATTCGGCGAGATCATGCTGCGGCTCAGCCCGCCGGGGTTCGAGCGGTTCTTCCAGTCGCCCGTGCTCGGCGCGACGTTCGGCGGGGGCGAGGCGAACGTCGCCGTCAGCCTCGCCCACTTCGGCCTCGAGAGCTTCTTCGTGACGAGGCTCCCGGCGCACGGCATCGGCGACGCCGCCGTCAGGGCGGTCCGCGCGGAAGGCGTGCGCACCGATTTCATCCAGCGCGGCGGCCGCCGCGTCGGCATCTACTTCGCCGAAGCGGGGGCGAGCCAGCGCGCGTCGACCGTCATCTACGACCGCGCGCATTCGTCGATCTCGGAGATGCAGCCCGGCGCGACCGACTGGGCGAGGGTCTTCGACGGCGCGGCGTGGTTCCACGTGACGGGGATCACGCCGGCGCTCGGCCCGAGCGCCGCGGCGTGCACCCGCGAAGCCGTGCTCGCGGCGAAGGCGGCCGGCGCGCGCGTCAGCGTCGATCTGAACTACCGCAAGAAGCTCTGGACCGAGGCCGAGGCGCAGGCCACCATGCGGCCGCTGATGGCGTCGGTCGATCTCGTCGTCGCCAACGAGGAGGACATGCAGTCGGTGCTCGGCCTGCACGTCCCCGACACCGATGTCACCAGCGGACAGCTCAACCTGGCGGGCTACCAGCAGGTGGCCGAGCGGCTGACGAACGAACTGGGACCGCCGATGGTGGCCATCACGCTGCGCGAGAGCCTGTCGGCCAGCGACAACGGCTGGAGCGCCGCTCTCTGGGACGCGGGCGCGGGCGCCTTCCATCACAGCCAGCACTACACCGTCCGCCTGGTGGACCGCATTGGCGGCGGCGACAGCTTCGCCGCAGGCCTGATCTACGGCCTGGTCAGCGGCCGCGCGCCCGAGGCTGCCCTCCGCTTCGCCGTGGCGGCCAGCGCCCTGAAGCAGACGATCCCCGGCGACTTCAACAGGGTGTCGGTTGCCGAGGTCGACGCGCTCGCCAAGGGAGATGCCAGCGGACGGGTGCAGAGATAGTCGATTCTGACGGCGAATGGTCGGGCCTCACGATGAGGGGTCGGGTCTCACGATGAATGGTCGGGCCTCACGATGAGGGGTCGGGTCTCACGGTGAATGGTCGGGCCTCACGCAGAGGGGTCGGGTCTCACGGTGAATGGTCGGGTCTCACGATGGGGGATCGCGCCGCCCCTTCAGCGTCAGTTCCGACCCTTCAGCGTCAGTTCCGACCCCTCTGCGTCAGTTCCGACTGACACATTTCCCCGCCTGACAGGTATCATCTACCGATCATGCCGAGCGACGCCCGCTCCCTCGAGGAACTACGCATCGACCACAAGGCCCGCGGTTCGGGCGGCGTCCCGGTGTGGGCGTGGGTCGCCTTGTTCGTTCTCGTCGCCGCCGGCGCGGCCGCCTGGTTCTGGGTGCGGGCGCCGCGCGCCATCGAGGTGAAGGTCGCCACCGTCGAACAGCCGAAGGCGACCGGGGCGGGCGGGCCCGCCGTGCTGAACGCCTCGGGCTACGTCGTCGCCCGCCGTCGGGCGACGGTGTCGTCGAGAATCACGGGGCGGGTGATCGAGGTGCTGGTCGAGGAAGGCAAACCGGTTCAGAAGGACCAGGTCCTCGCCAGGCTGGATCCGACGACGGCGGAGAAGGGCCTGGCGCTGGCGCAGGCCGAACTGGAAGCCACGCGCCTGGGGGTGGCCGAGAACAAGGTCAGGCTGGAACTGGCCCGCCTGAACCTGCAGCGCCAGCGGTCGCTGCGAGCCGACGGGATCGTCAACCAGGCCGACCTCGACAGCGCCGAGACCGAGGTGCGGGCGATCGAGGCCCGCCTGGCGCTCTGGAACGAGCAGGTCCGCGTGGGCGAGCGCCTGGTGGCCGTCCGCCAGAACGACGTCAACGACACGGTCATCGTGGCGCCGTTCAGCGGCGTCGCGATCTCGAAGGACGCGCAGCCCGGCGAGATGATCTCGCCGGTGTCCGCGGGCGGCGGGTTCACGCGGACCGGCATCTGCACGATTGTCGACATGACGTCGCTCGAGATCGAGGTGGACGTCAACGAGAGCTACATCAATCGCGTGAGCCCGGCGCAGCGGGTCGAGGCGACGCTGGATGCCTACCCGGACTGGCGGATCCCCGGCAAGGTGATTACCACCGTGCCTGCAGCAGATCGGCAGAAGGCGACGGTGCTGGTGCGGATCGCGTTCGACCAGCTGGATCCGAGGGTGCTCCCGGACATGGGCATCAAGGTGGCGTTCCTCGGCGCCGAGACCCCCGCGGCCGTCGCGGCGACACCGGTCACCATCGCGAAGAGCGCGGTGCGCACCGACGCCGGGAGCCAGGTGGTGTTCGTCCTCGCGGCCGACGGTCGCGTGGAGCGCCGCGCGCTCAGGCTCGGGCCGGCCAAGGACGACCGGATCGAAGTGGTGTCGGGCCTCACGCCCGGCGAGAAGATCGTCCTGGAGCCGCCGACCGCCCTGAAGGACGGCGACAGGGTGGTTGTGAGGTAGCTGGTAGCTGGCAGCGGATCGTACGTGCCTGCGCCCTGCGCCTTGGGCCCTAAGCCCTGGGCCCTGGGCCCTGGGCCCTGAGCCGATTGGAGTCTGACGTGCCCGACAACGTCCTCGTCCGCGCGAGCGGCCTGCACAAGGAATTCAGACGCGGCAGCGAGCGGATCGACGTGCTGCAGGGCGTCGACCTCGAGATCCCGCCCGGCGACTTCCTCGCGCTGATGGGGCCGTCCGGCTCGGGCAAGACGACGCTGCTGAACCTGCTGGGCGGCCTCGACAAGCCCACGCGGGGCACGATCACCATCGCCGGCCAGCAGATCGACACGATGTCGTCGGGCCAGCTCGCCCGCTGGCGCGCGTCGAACATCGGGTTCGTCTTCCAGCTCTACAACCTGCTGCCGGTGCTGACCGCCGAACGCAACGTCGAGCTGCCGCTGCTGCTCACGAAACTGTCGCGGAAGGAGCGCCGGCGCCACGTCGAGGTCGCGCTGCGCGTCGTCGGCCTCACCGACCGCGCGCGGCACTACCCCCGGCAGCTCTCGGGCGGGCAGGAACAGCGTGTCGGCATCGCCCGCGCCATCGTCATCGACCCGACCCTGCTGCTGTGCGACGAGCCGACGGGCGATCTCGACCGCAAGGCGGGCGACGAGATCCTGGACCTGCTGCAGGCGCTCAACCGGGAGAACGGCAAGACGATCGTGATGGTGACGCACGATCCGCACGCCGCGGCCCGCGCCAAGCGTGTGCTGCACCTGGACAAGGGGGTGCTCACCACGGAGGTGGCGCCATGAAGTACCTGCCCCTGCTCTGGCGCACGCTGTTCCGCCGCAAGGTGCGGACGATCTTCACGCTCCTCGCGGTGCTCGTCGCGTTCACGCTGTTCGGATTCCTGGTCGCCATCGGGGCCGCCTTCAGCATGGGCGTCGAGCTGACGGGCAACGAGCGGCTGGTGACGATCCACAAAGTGTCGCTGATCCAGCTGCTGCCCGAGAGCTACCTCGAGCGGATCCGCGCGACGCCGGGCGTGGTTGACGCCTGCTCGCACACCTACTTCGGCGGGATCTATCAGGACCCGAAGAACTTCTTCATGCAGATCCCGGTCGACCCCGAGTGTATGCTGCGGATGTACCCGGAGTTCACGCTGCCCGAGGAGCAGAAGAAGGCCTGGCTCGCCGACCGGCAGGGCGCCATCGTCGGCCGCCAGACGGCCGAGAAGTTCGGCTGGAAGGTGGGCGACCGCATTCCGCTCCAGGCGACGATCTGGCGGAAGCAGGACAACTCGTCGGCCTGGGAGTTCAACCTCGACGGCATCTACTCGGGCACGGAACAGGGCACCGACGAGACGCAGTTCTTCTTCCACTACAAGTACTTCGACGAGTCGCGGCTGTTCGCCCAAGGCAACGTCGGCTGGTACGTCGTGCGCATCGCCAACGCGTCACAGGCCCCGCAGATTGCCGCGGCGCTCGACGAGCAGTTCGCCAACTCCCCCGCCGAGACGAAGACCTCCACCGAGAAGGCGTTCGCCCAGGCGTTCGCGAACCAGGTCGGCAACATCGCGCTGATCGTGCGCAGCATCATCGCGATGGCGTTCTTCATCATCCTGCTGGTGACGGCCAACACGATGGCCGAGTCGGTGCGCGAGCGCACCGGCGAGCTCGCGGTCCTCAAGACGCTGGGCTTCTCCGACGGCCTCGTGCTGGCGCTGGTGCTGGCCGAGTCGTGCGCCATCGCCAGCGTCGGAGGCCTGCTCGGGCTGGGCCTGGCAGCGGTCATGGTGCCGGGAATTCCCACCGGGAACCTGCTGCAGGCCCTGTATGTGCCGAAGTCCTCGTTGATCACCGGCCTGGCGCTGGTCGCCGGGCTGGGCGTGGTCTCCGGCATCTTCCCGGCCCTGCGCGCGATGCGGCTACGCATCGTGGACGCGCTGCGGAGGGTCTGACCGCCATGTGGATCTTCTCAGGTCTGTTCCAGGCGGCGGTTGTCACCGCGCTCAACCTGCGGACGCTTCGAGGCCGGCTGGCCTCGTCCGGCGTGGCGGTGGTCGGCATGGCGGGCGTCGTCGCCGTCCTGGTGTCCGTCCTCTCGATCGCCGAGGGCATCAGGGCCACGATGGCGAGCACCGGGTCGCCGGATACCGCGATCGTCATGCGCACCGGGTCCGACTCCGAGATGACGAGCATCCTGCTCAACGAGGACGTCGTCGTCGTCAAGGACGCGCCGGAGATTGCCCGCGCGCCTGGCATCGGGCCGCTCGCGTCGGCCGAACTGTACGTCGGCATCGATCTCGTGAAGGCGAGCACCGGAACGACGGCGAACGCCTCGCTGCGGGGCGTCGAGCCGGCCGCCTTTCGAGTCCGGAACGTCAAGATGATCGCAGGCCGGCCGTTCGAGACCGGCCGGAACGAGATCATCGCCGGAAGCGCCGCCGCCGGCGAGTTCCGCGGGCTGGCCGTCGGCCAGACGCTCAAGCTCGGTCAGAACATCTGGTCCGTGGTCGGCATCTTCGACGCAGGCGGGACCGTGCCGGACTCGGAACTCTGGTGCGACGCCGGCGTGCTGGCGCCGCTCTACCGCCGCGGGAACAGTCGGCAGACCGTCCTCGCGCGGCTGACGTCCCCCGAGGCGTTCACCGCGTTCAAGGACCGCCTCACCGCTGACCCGAGAGTGAAGCTGAAGATCATGCGCGAGCAGGAGTACTACGCCGGGCAGGCCGAGCTGCTCACGCAGACGATCGTCGTGATCGGCGCCATCATCGGCCTGCTGATGGGCGTCGGCGCGCTGTTCGTGGCCATCATCACGATGTACTCGGCGGTCGCCAGCCGCACGCGCGAGATTGCCACGCTGCGCGCGCTCGGGTTCCGGGGAGGCCCGGTGGTGATCTCGGTGCTGGTCGAATCGATGATCCTGGCCGTCGTCGGCGGCGCCCTCGGTGCCACCGTCGCCTATTTCGGCTTCAACGGCTATCAGGCGGCGACGATGAACTGGTCGAACATGAGCAGCATCGGGTTCGCGTTCCGCGTGACGCCGACGCTGCTCGTGCTGGGTGTCGGATGGGCTCTCGCTCTGGGGTTGTTCGGCGGGCTCTTCCCCGCCATCAGAGCGATGCGGTTGCCGATTGTGAAGGCATTGCGGGAGCTGTAGCTGGCAGCTGGCAGTTGATAGCTGGCAGCGGACAGCTGGCAGCTGATAGCTGGCAGCGGACAGGCGTCACTCGTGATCCGCTGCCCGCTACGTGCTCTCCGTGATCCGCTGCCAGCTGCCGGCTGCCCGCTGCGCGCTCTCCGTGATCCGCTGCCGCCTGCCGGCTGCGTGCTCTCCGTGATCCGCTGCCGGCTGCCCGCTGCGTGTTCTCCGTGATCCGCTGCCAGCTGCCGGCTGCCCGCTACGTGCTCTCCGTGATCCGCTGCCAGCTGCCAGCTGCCCGCTGCGCGCTCTCCGTGATCCGCTGCCAGCTGCCGGCTGCCCGCCGCCCGCTACTGACCCACCACCCACACCCTCCCGCTCTCCCCAAGGATGTAGAACTCCTCGCCTTTCGCCGCGATGCCGACTGGCCGAACGAGGCCCGGGATGGCGCGCGCCGCGACCACCGTGCGCGTCGCCAGGTCGATCGTCAGCAGCGTGTTGAACGCCGCACTGATCGCGTACATCCTGCCGCCCGCGATCGTCGCGCCGGTAACATAGAACTCGCCGAGCGAGCGCTTGCCGGTCAGCGCGAGGCCCGTGTCGGCACCAAGCGTCGGCGAGAACTCCTCCGACAGCACCCTGTCGGGGCCGAAGCGGGACACGACGAGTGTCTTCACCTTGTTGTTCGGGACGGTCACCGTATAGACCGACTTCGTCGCCGGGTCGTACGCTGCCGACATCACGTACATCATCCGCGCGCGCACGGTGCCGAACCGCGACCGCGCCTTCTCGTCGAACCGGTCGAACGACTCGAGGAAGAAGCGGAAGTTGGCGTCGGCGTCGGCCTTGTCGCTCGGCTCGAGGACGACGAAGCTCTTGTTCTCCCCCACCGCGAGCACCATCCCCTTGTCGACGAACGCGGCGCCGGCGAACCGCCCGAGGTCCACCGCGAACCCGGCGTCGACGACGGTGTGCCGGTTCAGCTTCGCCAGTGTCTCGTCCGTCAGGTAGACGCCGTGCTCCGTCGTGATCAGGAACTGCGACGTCGCCGGGTCGTACGCCAAATCCGTCGGGGTGCCCGAGAGCGCGACGCCGAGCCTCAGCTCTCGCGCGGAGGACACGACGGGCGTGTCGGCAATCGGCCCCGCGGCCGGGTCGGGCGGGAGCCCGTCCAGGCTCGGCTTGTCGATCGCCCATCGCCCCCGGAGGGAGACGGGCGCCGGCGACCATTCCTCGAGCGACCACACCCAGTGCTTCGGTGAGAAGGAGAACCGCACGGGATCGCTCTGCCCCATGAACGGCGGCGGGCCCGTGCTGGCAAACGCCTGGACGATGTTCCCGGCGATGACGACGAGGAAGACGATGCCGGCGAGGGTCCCGAGGAAGTTGAGCGACCGCGGCCGATCCTCGATGTCCTCCTTCCTCGTCAGCATCAACAGCACGCCCATCGTCGCCACACAGACCCAGTAGATCAGCAGCGCCCATGTGTAGGTGTGGGCGCCGAGGATCTCGGCGCTGAACCCCTGGCCGACGTCGCGTGCGGCGTGCATCCCCGTGTGGCGGATGCCCATGAAGACGCCCCAGATGGCGATCAGGACACCCAGGCCGATGTACTTGGGCTTCGGCCCGTACCGCAGCACGAACAGGCCGACCAGCGCGACCAGCGCCATGCCGATGCGCTGCTCCCAGCACATGACGCACGGCGAATCTCCTTGGACGAAGCCCAAGTAGAAGACCGCGACGCCGATCGGAATCACCGCCAGCGCCAGAACGGCGAGCGCCAGAATGGAGTAGAGGACACTCTGTCTCATGGCATGGTCCGGTCAGTCATCTGCCGTGGTTTCCGCCTTCCCGCCCCCCGCCCCCCGCCTCCCGCCTCCCGCCTGCCCGCCTCTAGTAGTTCACGCCCGGCAGGAGCCCCGTGCGGGTGGCCATCGAGAACAGGAACACCATGAAGAGCGCGCTGAAGACCAGCAGGCCGAAGGCGAGGCGTTCCCTGTGGGGCTTTCGCAGGACGAGATACGCGGACACGAAGATCACCACCAGGTTCAGGAACTCCATGGTTCAACCTCCCCTCACTCCTTCGCTCCGCGGTTGGCCAGGGCCGACCCGGCGGGCGGGTACTCGATGCCGCCCTGCAAACGGTCCTTCCGCTCAGTCGACTCGTCGGGGAACGGCAGCTCGCCGCGCTCCCTCCACGCCTGCACCGCGGCGACCGCGTCGGCCGCCTTCTCCCGGTCGATTCCGGCATCCCGCGTGAAGTACGCCGTCTGCGACGGGAAGGCCAGCGCCGTGCCGCCCTGCTCGACGAGGTCCATCAGGCGCAGGAGCAGGTCTTCCTGGATCGCCAGGAACTCTTCAATTGCTGTCGCGGTCACGTAGGCGAACAGCTCGACGTCGAGCCCGGACGCCGCGAACTTCACCAGCCGCACCCGCGCCGCGTCGCTTTCGACCTTCGGGTGCTGGTAGAGGAGGGTCCGCGCCCCGGCCAGCACGAAACGCAGCTGGTCGGCCGTCGTCTCGTACCGCAGGGTGATGGTGTGGTTGAAGAGAAACTTGTCTCGGGTGGTGAAGTTCTCGATGCTCTGGACCGCCATGTCCGCGTTCGGGATGAAGATCTCCGTCCGATTCAGCGTCCGAATCCGCGTGGAACGAAGGCCGATGTCCTCCACCGTGCCGGTCATCGTCCCGACGCGGCAGAACTGGCCGATGCGGACCGGGCTGTCCCCGATGACCATCATTCCGCCGAAGAGGTTCTCGAGCGTCTTCTGGGAGGCGAGCGCCACCGCGATCCCGCCGACACCCAGGCCGGCAAGAACCGGCGTCACGTCGATGCCGACCGACTGCAGCAACGTCAGGACGCCGACGATGAACGCGAGGACCTGCAGGAGGCGGCCGCCCAGGCCCACGAGCGCCACCCGGTTGGTGTCGCCCCGTTCCCGCCGGACCGCGGCCCACCGCACCACGAGGCACCCGATGAGCCTGACCGACATCCAGGTGATCGCCGCGATGATCACCAGCCAGGCGGCGCGTCCGCCGGCATAACGCTGGCGCGCGGTGAGGAAGTACGCCGACGCCACCAGCAGCAGGATCCCGAAGATGAGCGCCCGCGCCGGCATGAGGACGGGCAGCCAGCGCTCCCACACCACCCCCGGCGCGACGAGGCGCAGCAGGAGGTGCAGTGCCGCGCGGAGCACCTTGCCGATCAGCAGCCCCAGCAACAGGGCGGCGATCGACGCCACGGCCACGATCAGCCACGACCACAGCATGTATCGCCCGCCGTAGCCCCGCGTGAGATAGTCGGGCAGCAGGGCCTCGACCAATGACGGCTCGTACTCCTCGTAGGCGACCGCCACGTCGCTGAGCGTCTCGGGTGCGAACAGCCAGACGGACGGCTCGGCCGCGCGCTGAACGCGCGCCAGCAGGACGTCGAGCTTCCCAGACTTCGTCGCGATCGTGCCGACCAGTTCGCGGCCCTTGCCGACCCGCTCGTCCTGCTCCCCTTCCGGCACGCCGCTCAATCTCGCGAGGTCGAGCCTCAGCCCGCGGTCGAGCAGGACCTTGAGCTGCCGCGCGAGTTCCTCGGCCCGGTCCTGCGGGAGTCTCGTGTCGAGGTACTTCGCCGCGCGCGGCCAGTCGCTCTTCGCGGCCGCCGCGAGGAACCCCATGACGGCGCCCGACGGTGTCTGCCGCCCGAGCGGGTCGGGAGCGGGCACCGGCACGGCCGTGGCGACCGCGGCTGGCGGCGCCGCCTTCGACGCCGCCTGGGACAGAGGATTCTGGCCGGAGGCCTGGCGGGCCCCGGCCAGCAGGACGGCAAGCGCCACGACGGCGGCGCGGGCGGAGTGCGTCACAGGCGCTCCTCTTTCGCTCGCGCCTCAGGCGCGGCCCATGAACTCGCGGGTCTCGGTGTGAACGCGCACTCTCTCGCCGGTCTCGATGTAGAGCGGCACGCGGACCTCGATGCCCGTCTCGAGCGTCGCCGCCTTGGTCACGTTGCCGGCGGCCGTGTTGCCGCGAATGCCCGGCTCGGTGTAGGTCACGGCCAGCTCCACCTGCTGCGGCATCTGCAGCCCGATGACGTGTCCGTTGAACAGCAGGATCTGGACGATCTGGCCGTCGAGCAGGAAGTCGGTGGCGTCGCCCAGCAACTCCTTGCCGAGTGTGAGCGTCTCGAAGCTCACCTGGTCCATGAAGTGCGAGCCTTCGCTGTCGCTGTAGAGGAAGCCCGCCGGCACCTGGGTCAGGTCCGGCTCCTTGAGCCTGTCGCCGGCCTTGAACGTCTTGTCGAAGACGGCTCGCGTCTTCAGGTTCCGCATCTTGACGCGAACCAGCGTCTGGCCGCCCCGGGCGGTGGGCGTGGATCGTTCGACCTCGAGGCAGACGTACGGGGCGCCTTCGAACTCGAAAAACGTCTTGCGCTTGATGTCGATCGCGTCGATCAGGGCGGCCATGGATCTCCTTGCGGACTACTTCGGATCGACGACGGTGAACGAGCCCTTGCCCATGTTCATGCCGCAGATGATCTCGATCTTGCCCGACTTGCTCGGTGTGAACTCGATGGTCGTCGCCCCTTCCTTCACGGTCTGCTTCACGTTGAAGGCGCTGATGACAACGGTGCGCATGCACCCTTTCACGGTGTTGAGGTCGACCTCCATCTTCACGGGCACGCCCTTGGTGACGGTATCCGGCGTCACGACGTAGCCCTTGTCGTCGAAGGTGAGCTTCACGGCCTGCGGCTTCTGCGCCGGCTTGGAGCCCTGAGCGGCGATCAGGCCGGCCGTCGCGACGGTGGCGAACGCCAGCAGTACGACCATCCCCGTGGCAATCCTCTTCGCAGTCATCGTTCCTCTCCTTGCATTCGAAGCCGGCGGCGGCCCGGAATCGGGATGCCGCGCGGGACTGTCGTCGATTCTCGCTCGAAGCCGGCATTTGAGCAAGCCAGGAGCGCCCCCCGGCGCGCGAGAACCGGCCGTCTTGCGATAAAATGGCAGGCTTGTCCCAGACACCGGTATCGATGACTCGATTCACGTCGGAACAGTGGGCGCTCATTCTCGGGGGCTCGAGCGGGTTCGGTCTGGCCACGGCGAAGAAGCTTGCCGCCGAGGGCATGAGCGTGGGCATCGTGCACCGCGACCGGCGCGGAGCCATGGACCGCGTCAACCGAGAGTTCGACGAGATTCGGGCGCACGGGCGTGGGTTCTTCACCCTCAATCTCGACGCGCTCAGCCCCGATGGCATGGCGACGGTCGTCGACACGCTGGCCACCCAACTCGGAACGGCCGGCAGAGTCCGGGTCCTCCTCCACTCGATCGCCTTCGGCAACCTGAGGCCGGTCGTTTCGGCGCCCGCGCCGGAGAGGCCGCCCGCGCTGGCCCGCCTCGCCGAAGCGCTCGGCGTCCCGCCGGCCGACGTGGACCGGGCGGCCGACACGCTGGCCGAATCCGGCGAGCCGGTCTTTCAGTCGCTCCGTCCCGTGGATTACGGCCAGGCGGTCCTCGAAGACGAGGACATGGCGCGGACGATCTACTCGATGGGCACGAGCATGCTCACCTGGGTCCAGCGCCTCCACGCGGCTGGCCTGTTCGCAGCCGACGCCCGTGTCATCGGCCTGACCAGCGAGGGCAACGCGGTCGCCTGGCGGGGTTATGCGGCCGTGGCCGCCGCCAAGTCGGTGCTCGAGTCGGTGTCTCGCGCGATCGCCGTCGAGTTCGCCCCGTACGGCATCCGCTCGAACATCGTCCAGCCCGGCGTGACCGACACGCCGGCGCTGCGCCTGATCCCGGGCAGCGGCCACATGAAGGCTGGCGCCCAGCTCCGGAACCCGTTTGGCCGTTTGACGACCCCGGAGGACGTGGCCGGCGTCATCTACCTCCTGAGCCTCGACGAAGCCGGGTGGATCAACGGCGCCCTCATTCGTGCGGATGGGGGTGAGCACATTGCCTAGGCACGAATCGGGACCGGGGGATCTGTTCGTTCACGGCGTCGGTCACTTCCACCCGGAGAACCGGATCGACAACCCGTTCCTGGTGTCGCTCCACATCGGGACCGACGACGCCTGGATCATGGAGCGCGTGGGCATCCGGTCGCGCCGGACCGTCCTGCCGCTCGACTACATCGTCCGGACGAAGAACGAGCACCCGCTCGAGGCGGCCCGCTGGTCGCTGTACACGAACGCCGAGACCGGCGCGCGGGCAGCGCGGCTGGCCATGGAGCGGGCTGGCGTCGGGCCGTCACAGATCGGCCTCGTGATCGCGGGTGGCTGCTCACCGCAGTACTCCATTCCCGCCGAGGCGTGCCTGGTGGCCGCCGAACTCGGCATCCACGCCCCGGCCTACGACCTCAGCTCGGCGTGCTCGAGCTTTGCCGTGCAGCTGCACCACCTGCGGGCGATGCGCCCGGATGCGCTGCCCGACTACGTGCTCGTGGTCAACGTCGAGAACACGACCCGGACCGTGGACTACCGCGATCGGCGGACGGCGGTACTGTGGGGCGACGGCAGCTCAGCCGCCGTCGTCTCGGCCCGGATCACGGCGCCTGTCCGGGTGTGCCAGAGCGTCGTGCATTCCGACCCGGCCGGGTGGAACAAGGTCGTCATCCCGACCGGCGGCCACTTCACGCAGGAAGGGTCGGCGGTCCAGGGATTCGCCATCCGCAAGTCGGTCGCGACGCTGAACGAACTCGTGCCGCACCTGCGCGGGGATCGAACCGGGATGGTGTTCATCGGCCACCAAGCGAACCTGCTGATGCTGAACGCGGTGTGCGAGCGGGCGCAGATCGAGCCGTCGCGCCACCTGTTCAACGTGGACGAGTACGGGAATTGCGGCGCGGCCGGCGCGCCCGGCGTGCTCTCGCAGCACTGGGACACGCTGCCGCCGCAGTGCGAGATCGCGCTGGTCGTCGTCGGATCCGGACTGACCTGGGGCGGCCTGCTGATCGACGTCGGGAGGGCTTCGTGACATACGCAGAGTTCCTGCAGCGCACGCATTTCTCCAAGGTCGAGCTGCTCGCGTGCGCGAACGGCACGCTGGTCGAGGATCCGCCGCCGGACGGGTTCGCGACGCTCCCCGGCCCGCCCATGCTCATGGTGGACCGCGTGACCGAGATCAGCCACCGCGGCCCGCAGGGGCGGATCGTCGCCGAGTACGACGTGACGATCGACGCCTGGTTCTTCCAGTGCCACTTCCGCTCCGACCCCGTGCAGCCTGGCTGCCTCGGCGTCGACGCGATCTGGCAGCTGATCGGGTTCTACGGCGGAGTGCGCGGGGCCAAGGGCGCCGGGCGGGCCCTCGGGGCGAAGGAGATCGAGTTCTCCGGGCAGATCCGGCCCTACAACAAGCTGGTTCGGTACGAGATCGACATCCGCCGCTACGCCGAGCTGGCCGACACCGGCACCGCGATCGCCATCGGCACGGGCCACGTCATCGTGGACGGCGAGCCGATCTACGTCGTGAAGGACGCGAAGGTCGGCATGTTCAAGGGCATTCAGTACCCCGACTACCCGCTCCCGTCGGCGAATTCGGTGGGCGGGATCATGGCACGATAGCCGGCTGGCAGCGGGCAGCTGCTAGCTGGCAGCGGGCAGCGGAAGGCTGGCAGCGGATCGCGGGCGGCGTGTCATGGCCAATCCGCTGACGGCTGCCGGCTGCCAGCTGGACGTGGAATATGAGTGGACAGCGGTTGACCGGCCCGGCGATTCTCGACCTGCTGCCGCAGCAGCGGCCGTTCCGCTACGTGGATGAGATCCTCGAGGTGGACGAACAGCGAATCGCGGGGCGCTACACGTTCCGCGAGGACGAGTGGTTCTACGCCGGCCATTTTCCGGGTCGGCCGATCACCCCGGGCGTCATCCTCCTCGAGTCGATGTGCCAGGTCGGGGTGGTGGCGCTCGGCATCTATCTCTTCGCGCTAGAGCACTCACTCGACGAGGCTCGGAACTGGACGACGCTGTTCGTCGATGCCGAGTCCGAGTTCCGGCGGTCGGTGCTCCCCGGCGAATGCGTGACGATCCGCGGCGAGCGGATCTTCTGGCGACGGAGCAAGCTGCGCGCGCGGATCGAGATGTTCGGCGCCGACGGCGCGCTGGTGGCGCAGACGACGGCGTCGGGACTGGGAGTCAGGCATGGCTGAGCGTGTCGTCGTCACCGGCATGGGCATCGTGGCCGCCAACGCGCACGGCCTCGACGCCTTCGAACAGGCGCTGCGGGAAGGCCGGTCGGGCATCCGGTTCCACGAGAAACTCCGTGACCTCGGGTTCTCCTGCCAGGTCGGCGGGATCCCGGACGTCAGCGAGGAACTCAAGCGCCGGTACTTCACCGAGGAGGCGCTGCGCGCGCTGAACACCGGGATGATCTACGCGGGCATCGCCGCCGTCGACTGCTGGCGCGACGCGGGCTTCTCGGTGCCGGAGGCCGGGACGGACGAGGTGGACTGGGACACCGGCGCGATCATCGGGACCGGCATCGGCGGGGTGGATACGGTCGGCGAGTGGGTGGTGCCGCGGGTCAACGAGGGCAAGGTCCGCCGGCTGGGCAGCACCACGGTCGAGCAGACCATGGCCAGCGCGGTCAGCGCCTGCGTCGGCGGGATGCTCGCGCTCGGCGGCCAGGTGACGACCAACAGCAGCGCGTGCACCACCGGAACCGAGGCGATCGTGGACGCGT
The DNA here is from genome assembly GCA_963698725.1 of uncultured Acidobacteriota bacterium. Classification (GTDB taxonomy): domain Bacteria; phylum Acidobacteriota; class Vicinamibacteria; order Vicinamibacterales; family Fen-181; genus FEN-299. The sequence goes on along the minus strand of CAVORY010000012.1, from coordinate 466,332 downwards.
TCCACACGATCCGGTCGGGACGCGCCGCGCGCGTGATCGCGGGCGGCGCGGAAGGGTCGTCGCACTACATCTGGGCCGGATTCGACGCGATGCGCGTCCTGGCGCGCCAGTCGAACGACCGCCCGGAGGCCGCGTCGCGGCCGATGTCCGCCACCGCGGGCGGATTCGTCCCCTCGTCCGGGGCCGGGCTGTTGATGGTGGAGAGCCTGTCGTCGGCGCGCGCCCGCGGGGCGCGCATCCACGCCGAGATCCTCGGCGGCCATGTGAATTGCGGCGGGCAGCGCGGCGGTGGGACAATGACGGCACCGAACCCGGAGGGGGCGAGGCGGTGCGTGCTCGCGGCGCTGGCCGTCGCGGGCATCGACCCGGAGCGCGTGGAGGCGATCAACGGCCACCTGACGGCGACCATGGCGGATCCGCTGGAGGTCGGCACGTGGCAGCGGGCCCTCGGGCGGAAGCCCGAAGCGTTCCCGTGGATCAACTCCACCAAGTCGCTGATCGGCCACGGGCTCGGCGCAGCCGGCGGCATCGAGTCGGTGGCGTCGGTGCTCCAGGTCAGCCGCGGGTTCGTGCACGGGTCGATCAACTGCGAGGACGTGCACCCGGATATCGCGCCGTTCGCGGCACGCATCCCGCACCAGACGATCGCGTTCGCGCCGCGCGTCCTCGCCAAGGCGAGCTTCGGCTTCGGTGACGTGAACGGCTGCCTCATCTTCGGCGCGTGGGAAGACGCAGGATAAGGAGACATCCATGGATACGGCGACAGCGTTCGGCAAGGTCCTGAGCATCATCAAGCCGTTCGTGAAGAACACGGCGATCTTCAACGAAGCGACCGACAGCACGCGGATTATCGAGGATCTCGGCGTGAACTCGGCGCGCCTCGTGGACATCATCCTGGCGTTCGAGGACGAGTTCGGGATCGAGGTGGATGACGACTCGGCCGACAAGGTCCGGACGCTCGGCGACGCGGTCCAGATGATCGTGCAGAAGACGGCGACCGCCCATTAGGCGCCTGCCGTGCTGTCAGCAGGATCGCGCTTCTGGCTGCGGGTGCAGGGGCTGGTGTCGCAGGTCTTCGTGCCCCTCACCTATTACAGCATCGAGGCGTGGATGCGGTTTCGGCGCTACCGGATCCCCGACCACGCCCGGGTCCGGGCCGAGTTCGCGGCGCTCGTCGGGGATCGGCGCGGGCCGCTCCTGGTCTGCGCCAATCATCTGACGCTCATCGATTCGCTGATCATCCAGTGGGCGCTGGCGCCCGGCTGGCGGCTGTTCGTGCGGCCGGACTGGTTCTTCTGGAACCTGCCGGACAAGTACAATATGTCGATCAACCTGTTCTTCAGGTTGCTCGGCTATTTCGGCAAGTGTGTCCTGGTGCGGCGCAAGGGGCCGCCCGAGGAGATCCGCCTGGCGCTCGACCAGGTGGCGTACCTGCTCGGTCGCGGCCAGTCGGTGCTGATCTTCCCCGAGGGCGGGCGCAGCCGCCTCGGACGGGTGGACACCGAGAACTTCATGTACGGCGCCGGCCGGATGATGCAGGACACGCCCCGGGCCCGCGTGGTGTGCGTCTTCGCGCGCGGCGTCGGGCAGCGGGTGTACAGCAACTACCCGAAGGCGGGCGAGGCGTTCGTCGTCCGGATGAAGCTGGTCACGCCGACGACGACGTTCAAGGGCATGCGGGCGGATCGCGATCTGGCCACCCAGATCGTGCACCACCTGCGGGATATGGAGCGGGAGTACTTTGCGCATGCGACCCTGGGTCGGTAACGACATCGTCGATCTCGCGGAACCCGGCGTGGCCGGCAAGGAGCGCGACCTCCGGTTCATGGAGCGGGTGTTCACGCCCGCCGAGCGCGAGCGGATTCTGACCGCGGCGGCGCCCACGTTGGCGCTCTGGAAGACGTGGGCCGCCAAGGAGACCGCGTTCAAGATCGCGAGCAAACTGCGCGAAGGCGTGGTGTTCGCGCACCGCAAGTTCGAGGTCGTGCCCGACACGGCCGGCGAGCCCGAACGCGCCATCGGAGAGGCGATCGGGCACTGGGCGAGCGTCCACTTCGACGATCTCGAGATCGGGGTCCGTTGGGAGACGGCGCGAGACTACGTCCATTGCGTGGGGCAGCTGGTGCGCCGGGAGCACGGCGCTGCAGCCGGCGGTCCGGAGACGCCGCGGCGCACACGGCGCGTGCTGGCCGGCATCCTCCACCACAGCCAGTCGCTCGGCGGCGAGCTGTCGCGCGCCGAACAGGCGTCGGTGCACTCGTCCGCGTCGGAGCGCGCCCGCCTGCTGGCGCGGCGGCTCATGGATCGGTGGGATCTCCAGGGCGCCGAAATCGTCCGGTCGTGGCGCGCGTGGGGCTGGAGCCCGCCCGTCCTCTCGCACCAGGGCCGGCCGGTCGCCGGCTTCGACGTGAGCCTCTCCCACGACGGCCGCTTCGTGGCCGCCGTCCTTGCCGGCCCGGCGTAGGACGTCCTCAAACCACAGAGCGCACAGAGAACGTCCGGGCCGGCCGCACCCACAGGCGTGTCGCCGGGATTCCGCACCGACCGGGTCCGCGCCCGGCATCGGGCGCGGGCGTGCGACCGGCGCGCACCGCAGGCGTGAGCGCCGAGAGTATCGGCGCGGCGTTCACGTCTGCCGTGCGCGTCGGTCGCTGGCCGGGCTTCGCCCGGCTCCGGTCGGTGCGTCGCTGCGGTCTCCGTGTCCTCCGTGGCCTCTGTGGTTGGCCCTCCCGCAGCGTCGGGCCGGCCTCAGACGGTGGGTTCCCCGCCGGCCCAGGACGCGAATGCCAGCGCGAGCAGCGCCTGCTGCTCCATCTGGTGAGCCTTGCCCGAGCCGGTGGCCGGGCTCGCCGACGCGCGCCGCTTCACCGACGTCACACCCGAACCGAAGATCGTCCGGAGCCGCGGCATCACGTAGAAATGCGCGCCCATGTTCTTCGGCTCCTCCTGCACCCACACCAGCTCGCGCGCGCCCGCGTACGCCTTGATCGCCTGCGTGAGCGGCGTCAGGGGGAACGGGTAGAGCTGCTCGAGGCCCAGGATGGCCGTCCTGGTATCGCCGCGCTTCTTCCGTTCGGCGCGCAGTTCGTTGACGATCTTGCCGCTGCCGATGACGATGCGCCGCGCGTCCGGGAGCGTCTCGTCGTCCAGCCGTACGGTCTGGAAGCGTCCCGCCGCCAGCTCCCCGATCGCGGACGATGAGCCGGCGTGCCGAAGCATGCTCTTCGGCGTGAAGACGACGAGCGGCTTGCGCCAGCGGCGCACCGCCTGGCGCCGGAGCAGGTGGAAGTACTGCGCCGCGGTGGACGGCTGGCAGACCTGCAGGTTGTCCTCGCCGGCCAGCTGCATGAAGCGCTCGACGCGTGCGCTCGAGTGCTCGGGCCCCTGCCCCTCGTACCCGTGCGGGAGCAGCAGCACCAGGCCGGAGAGGAGGCTCCACTTGTCCTCGCCCGCGCTCAGGAACTGGTCGATGATCACCTGCGCGCTGTTGGCGAAGTCGCCGAACTGCGCCTCCCAGAGCACCAGCGCCTCTGGGTAGTCGCGGCTGAAGCCGTACTCGAACGCGAGCACCGCCGCTTCCGACAGCGGCGAGTTGTAGATCTCGCAGCGGGCCAGGCCCGCGCCGACCTCGGCGAGCGGCATGTACTTCCGCTCGGTCTCGGCGTCGATGAGCACGGCGTGCCGCTGGTTGAACGTGCCCCGCTCGCTGTCCTGACCGCTCAGCCTGATCGGAATACCCTGCCTGAGGAGACTGCCGAACGCGAGAGCCTCGGCCATCCCGTAGTCGAGACGGCGTGACCCTGCGGCCATCTCCGCCCGCTGCTCCAGCAGCTTCGCGACCTTCGGGTGGATGGAGAAGTCGGCCGGCCACCTCGTCAACCCCTCCGCGGTCGCGCGCAGATCTTCGAGCGGCACGCCTGTGTCCAGCTCGTACGACGCGTTGTGGCAGCCGCCCGTGTATCCCGACCAGTAGTCCGGCAACTGCGCGAGCGCCACGCGGGCCCCGAGCCGCTTGGCGTCCTCCTGCGCCTGGCCGAACTCCGCGCGAATGCGCGCAGGGAGGTCGCCGGCGTCGAGGCCGGCGCGCGCCGCGAACACCTTCCACAGCGGCGGATGGCTGGCAATCGCCTTGTACATCCGCGGCTGGGTGATCGTCGGGTCGTCCACCTCGCTGTGTCCATGACGGCGGTAGCCGATCAGGTCGACAACGACGTCGCTGTCGAAGGCGTAGCGGAACTCGGCCGCCAGGCGAGCCACATGGGCCAGGGCCGGAAGATCCTCGCCGTTCACGTGGAAGATCGGGATCGGCAGCCGGCGCGCGACGTCGGTCGAGAACGCGGACGAATGCTCCTCGCGGTCGGGCGTCGTGAACCCGAGCTGGTTGTTCACCACGACGTGGATCGTGCCGCCGACGAAGTAGCCGGGAAGTTCCGCGAGGTTGAGCGCTTCGGCGGTGATCCCCTGGCCGGCGAACGCCGCGTCGCCGTGCAGGACGATCGGCATGATCCGCCCGCGCGCGCCTTCGCCCTCGCGGATCTGCCGGGCCCGTGTCCGCCCGAGCGCGACCGGGCCGACGGCCTCGAGGTGGCTCGGGTTCGACACCAGCTTGACGCGCAGGGTGCGGCCCCCCTTCGTCTGGCGGGTGCCGGTCGCCCCCATGTGGTACTTGACGTCGCCGCTGCCCAGGACGCTCTTCGGATCGGCGTCCTCGAAGCCCGCGTAAACGTCGAGGGCCGAGCGGCCGACGATCTGAACCATGACGTTCAGCCGGCCACGGTGGCTCATGCCGATGAGCGTCTCCTCGAGCCCATGGGCGGCCGCCGTCTCGAGCACCTCGTCGAGGAGCGGGATGAGGCCCGTGACCCCCTCGAGCGAGAACCGCTTCGAGCCGGGTACCGGCCGTGCAGGACCTCTTCGAACAGGTCTGCGCGGACCAGGCGCTCGAGCACGGCCGGTGCGTCGATCGGCGGAATCGCCCGCTCCATGCGCTCTTGCACCCAGCGCCGGCGCGCCGGGTCGGGGATGTGCATGAACTCGACGCCGATCGGGCCGCAGGTACCACCCGCGCGCGCGGGCCGCCGCCTCTCCCTCGGTCGGGAGCTCCGGGTGCGGCCGGGGCAGCGCGAGTCCGAGCGGATCGAGGGAGGCCTCGAGGCAGCCCCATCGCCGGAATGCGTCAATCACCGGGTTCTCGGCCTTGCTGGCCGCGGGGTCCGGCCACTCGTGTTCTCCGCGCCCGGATTCGTTCGGATTCGCCATGGTTTTCAGCCTCGGCTGATCGAGGGAGGTCCGAGGAACAGTGTTGCCCATCGCTGCGGACGTTGTCCACCCGCCTTCGCCCTTCGGGCTACGGCGAGGCGGGCCCGCCGGCTCAGGGCTCAGGGCTCAAGGCTATGGGCTGAAGGACGGCCCCCACCCCCCCGGTGGTCAATTCGGCTGGATTCCAGGTAAGCTCGTAGTGTGAACCTCAACATGCCCACGCTCAGGAAACGCTCCTGGTTCGGATTGGTCCTGGCCCTTGCGCTTGGGGCCCTCGCCGTCGCCTCGGCGCAGGACCGGCCGGCGATCCCGCCCGCGCAGACGGTCGGCCTCGACCAGCCCGTCCCGGTAGACCCGCGCATCACCATCGGCTACCTGCCCAATGGCCTCCGGTACTACATCCGGACAAACGCCCGGCCCTACCAGCGCGCCGAACTTCGGCTGGTCGTGAACATCGGGTCGGTCGCGGAGGACCCTGACCAGCTGGGCCTCGCCCACTTCGTCGAGCACATGGCCTTCAACGGCAGCGCGCGGTTCGCCAAGCAGGACCTGATCGCGTTCATGGAATCGATCGGCATGCGCCTGGGCCCGGGCGTCAACGCCAACACCTCGCACGACCAGACCGTCTACGTGCTGCACGTGCCGACCGACAACTCCGACGCGCTGCGGAAGGCGTTCATGTTCTTCGGCGACGTCGCCAGCCGGCTGTCGTTCGACCCCGAGGCGGTGGACAAGGAACGGGGCGTCATCATCGAAGAGTGGCGCCAGGGGCGCGGCGCGATGGCGCGCATGCAGGACGAACAGATGCCGGTGCTGCTGAAGGGCTCCCGCTACGCCGAGCGCAGCCCGATCGGCACGCGGCAGAGCATCGAGCAGTTCAAGCCGGAGGCGCTGAAGCGCTTCTACACGGACTGGTACCGGCCCGACCTGATGGCGGTCATCGCGGTCGGCGACTTCAACAAGGCCTCGGTCGAGAAGATGATCCGCGACGAGTTCGGCACCATCTCGGTGCCGGATCAGCGCCGGCCGCGGCCGGCCTTCGAGGTGCCGGATCATCCCGAGACGCGCTTCGCGCTCGCCGCTGACCCCGAGGCGCCGATCACCACCGTCGGTTTCTACAGCATGCTGCCGCTGCGCGAGCAGGTCACCGTTGGCGCCTACCGGCAGCGCCAGGTGGAGCGGCTCTACACCGGCATGATGAACCAGCGGCTCAGCGAGCTGACGATCAAGCCGGACCCGCCTTTCGTCCGGGCCGGCATCGAGCGCGGCATCTTCGTTCGCACGAAGGAGGCCGCCACGATGATGGCGCTCGTCAAGGAGGACGCCATCGCGCGCGGGCTTGGGGCGCTCGTCACCGAGCTGACCCGCGCCGCGCGGTTCGGGTTCACGCCTGGCGAACTCGAGCGGCAGCGGCGGGACGTGCTGCGCGGCTACGAGGGCGCCTACGCCGAACGCGACAAGGAGGAGTCGGCCGACCTGGCGGCCGAGTTCATCCGCGCGTTCACCGAGCAGGAGCCGACGCCGGGCATGACCTATGAGTACGGGCTGGTGCAGCGCTTCGTGCCCGCCATCACGCTCGACGAGGTCAACAAGGTCGCCAAGGAGTGGGCCAGCGGCAGCCGCGTCGTGCTGGTCAACGCGCCGAAGAAGGCCGGTCTCGCGCTGCCCACCGAGGCCCAGCTGGCCGCGGCGATCAAGGCGGCGTCGGGTGCCGACGTCAAGCCCTACGTCGACGTGGCGGGCACCCAGGCGCTGATGGAGCGCCCGCCGAGGCCCGGCTCCGTGGTCTCGAGCACGATGAAAGGCCGCTACGGGCTGACCGAGTGGGAGCTGTCCAACGGCACCAGGGTCGTGCTGATGCCGACGACGTTCAAGGAGGACGAGGTGATCTTCAGGGCCACGAGCCCGGGCGGCACCTCGCTCGCCAGCGAGAAGGACTTCATCCCGGCGCGGACCGCCGCCCAGGTCGTCGCCGCCGGAGGCGTCGGACCGTTCAACGTCATCCAGCTCCGGAACGCCCTGGCCGGCAAGGCGGTGTCCGTCTCCGCCTTCATCGACGAAACCGACGAGGGCCTCAGCGGAGGCGCGTCTCCCAAGGACCTGGAGACGATGTTCCAGCTGATCTACCTGACGTTCACCCAGCCCCGGGCCGACGCCGCCACCGTTGCCACGATAGCGGCGCAGACGAAGGTGATGCTGGCCAATCAGCAGGTCAGCCCCGAGTACGTGTTCCAGCAGACGCTCGTCGCCACGCTGACGCAGGACCATCCCCGGGCCCGGATGATGACGCCCGCCATGGTCGACCAGATGAACCTCGATCGGTCGTTCGCCTTCTACAAGGAACGCTTCGCGGACGCCAGCGACTTCACCTTCGTCTTCGCCGGGAGCTTCGACATGGAGGCGATGATGCCGCTCGTCGAGCGGTATCTCGCCTCCCTGCCGTCGCTGAAACGCCGCGAAGTCTGGAAGAACGACGGCATCTCGCCGCCGCGCGGCGTCGTCGAGAAGGTGGTTCGAAAGGGTATCGAACCGAAGAGTCAGGCGGCGATCGTGTTCACAGGCCCGTTCCCGTTCAGCACGCCGAACGAGGTGGCGCTCGACGCGTTGGGCGTCGTCCTCGAGGGCCGGCTGCGCCGCAGCCTGAGAGAGGCGCTCCGGGGCACCTACGGCGTGGAGGTCCAGGCCAAGGCCATCAAGATCCCAGAGCCGCGATACCACGTGATGACCCAGTTTGGATGCGATCCCGAGCGGACCGAGGAGTTGGTGGCCACGCTGCTGCGCGAAGTCGAGCGGCTGAAGGCGGAGGGGCCGACCGACAGCGAGGTGGCCGACACGCGGGAGGCGCTGATGGTCTCCCACCAGACCGATATGGCCGACAACGGCCGGATGGCCGATCGGCTGGTCGAGCGGTACCGGTCCTCTCAGGACGCGACGGAGTTCTTCAACCTGCCTGCCGCATACCAGAAGCTTGGCGCTCTCGCAATCCAGGAAGCTGCCCGCCGCTACCTCGACACGGGCAACTACGTGCGCGTCACGCTGTTCCCGGAGGCCGGGGCGGCCGTGAAGAAGTAGGGGCGGGACCGGTGTCCGGTCCCGCCGGAGCGTGAGCTTGTCCTGAACGGCCGCGGCCAGGCGTACCAGCCGCGGAACGCGCTCGCAGGTCCGGGAGCGCATCTCTCGGATTAGGTCAGGGCTGGCGTGACCCGAGTCGTCGCTCTTGACGTCGTGGTGGCGGGCACGAGTCCTCTACTCTCCCTCTTGGTCATCCGTTTCCATCTCGAAGGCGGCGGGCCAGCCCATTTCGATCCGCAGGGCCGGGTACTTGACGTCGCCGTGGCGGGCACCGAGCTTCAGCAGCTGTGCGCGGTACTGCCGGTCGGCATCACCGCGGATCACGCGTACCCGCACGGGACGCAACTGCTGCAGGCGGCGCGCATGGAGATAGTGGAAGTTGGCCTGCAGCGCCGTATCCACGGCGATCGCACACGCCGCAAGGAGCGCAGGCGGCGTACCTCGCGGCGGCTGGACCAGCAGATCGTAACCGGCCGCCATGTCCTGGCGTTCGGGAACCAGTACAGCGAAGGCGAACCGCACGCCGGTTGCCGCACACGCCTGGTCCAGGGCCGCTTCGGCATCGGCGACCGTGATCTTCTCGCCGCAGATGTCGGACACGCCGCCTTCCCGCCGCACGAACTCGAGGCACGGTGTCCGGCCTGCCCGGCCGACAACGCGTACGAGGTCGCCGAGCCGGTAGCGCCAGAGCCCCCCCGCGGTCGTGATCACGATCGAGTAGGTCTTGCCGGGCTCGACTTCCCAGCAGCGCATGGCGTGAGCAGCACCCGGTGCGAGGAACTCCAGGAAGTGCGATCGGACGGCACAGACGAAGCATCCATCGAGGCCCCAGGGGATGGTCACCACACCTTCCGTCGCCATCAGGCCCTTGCCCTGGATGAGCACACCGGGGAACCACTCGCGCAGGCGGGCCACCCACGTTTCAGCCTCGCGTCCCGTCCAACAGCTGATGACCTGCAGGTGCGGCCACAACCTGCGGACATCGGCGGGGCTGGCCAGGTTCATCCGCGCAATCTCGGCAGCGCGATCCGGATCGGGACGCAAGCGCCGGGCCAGCGATGCGCGGACGCCCCCTGGCAGCACCAGCGCGGCGGGGAGTTCACCTGAATGCAGGCAAGCTGCCAAAGCCGAGGCATGCCTGGGAAGCGCGTTCACGAGCACGGTCAGAAAGGACGGGTGCCAGACCGACACGAGCCTGGTGTTTCCCTCGCGAACCAGGAAGAGGAGCGTCAGGAACTCGAAGGCCTCGGGATCCTCCACGCGGGCCAGTTCGCCGGGAGCCACGAGCAGTTGGCGGGCGAGCCGGCGCTGGCATCCGCCCAGGTAGTCGGTGTCGTCCATGAAGCCTGCGGGGACGGCCGACTGACCCTCGGCACGAGGCCTCGTGTTCGGACTGACGCACCAGTATTGCCGGCCGAGCAGCAGCCGTGGGCGTCGCACAAACAGCGACGCCATCCAGGGAGCCAGCGCGGCCTGGAACTGCCGCTGCAGTCCTCGCGTGAACGGAATCAGCTTGGAAGCGGCGCCCGTTCCGCTCGTCGGCTGCAAGACGATGACAGGCTCCGCGGCGAGCACATTGGTTTGCCCCGCCTGGATCGCGCGGACGAAGGGCCGCACCGATTCGTAGTCCGCGATGGGTAGCCGGAGGAAGTCCTCGGCCGTTTCCATGCCCGGAGCAGCGCCGCACTCTCGCCCAAACCGTGTGGCGGACAGGTTCGCCAGCATCCTGCGCAACAGCCGCCGCTGGCACTGCTCCGGCCACGCGAGCGCTGCAAGAAACGCCAGAGTGGCCGGCAGGCAGGACGCCAGCCATGCGAGGTTCGCCAGTAGTGACAGAAGGCGGCTCACGGTTACTCAATCCAGACCGGCATTGTCCGCTCGATGACCCGCCGGGCGTGACCGTTCAGGTTGTCCCGGCGCAGTTCCGCAATGCAGGCCAGCTCATCCCCGCGGACGAAACCGGGATTTCGATCCAGGAAGAACTCCACGAAGGGGTCGCGGCGCCTCGAGGGCCGCACGCCGCATGATTCGGGCCGCAAACAGTCGCTGTCCCCGTCGGCGACAATCAGGCCGCGTGCTTCGTCATAAGCCGCTCCATAGCGAGCCCGGGCGACCACCGGCAGCAGCGTCGGTCGATCCGCCTCGGCACACGAGGTCGGGCTGGGCCAGAACCGGTTGAAGAAGACCGGCAGGAACCGATAGGTCCGGTAGCCCTTGGAGATGAGGAACCAGTACAGGTCGTCCTCGCCGTAGTCCCGGATCAGCCGGAGGATGAGGTGGCCGAAGGCCCCGGCCAATTCGTGCTCGCGCCAGAAGGCGCGGTCGACGATTGTGTCGCCGCTGAAGAGGACGTGACGGTCCCGGCCGTCGTGGCAGAGCGTCAGGATGCGCTGCGTCGAGAAGCCGACGATCTGCTCGCCGTGCGAGAGGCAGATCACCCAGTCCTTTTCGGCCAGATCGGCGAGAAACCGCTCGCGCCGCACGTTGCTGAAGTAGCGCGTGTGCAACTCGAGCATGGACTCCCGGTCCACAGCCGACAACCGCGATTGCCGGATGATGGAGGCCTGCAAGCTCATGGCTCTCCTGGAAGCACCCTTCCGGTGATTCACCGTGCACGCGCGTCCTGCGTCCTCACAGCGTCGCCACCTCGAGGTAGGGGACGTACTCCGGCGCCAGCGCGTCAATCACGGATTGTCCATCGTCCCAGTGCACGGCATACAACCGGCTCGAGTATCGCAGCGACGTCTGGCGCCGGATCGCCCGGCGCAACGGATCACGCTCGTGCAGTCCGATCATCAGCCAGCCGAAGCGGCCGCGGTACTCGGCGTGGGCGCGGTTCAGCAGCGCTGCCAGTGTTCCAGGATCGTCGTCGCGGATGCAGACGAGAGACAGATCCAAGGCGGGAAGCACGGTGCCCTCGTTGGGCAGTCCCGGGATGCCTGCCAGGCGCAGAGCCGCGTTGAACAGCGGCCTCCCCGTCGCCAGGGAACGGCAGTAGCGAACCACGCGGGTCTGTTTGAACGCGGATTGGTCCCAGCATGCCGCCACGCCTTCGATCCGGCCGTCGCCGCCGCGGGCCGTCAGCACATCCTGCGGGCTCAATCCCCTCCACGCCGGCGCGTCGAAATCCTGTCGACGGACCACAGGAAAGAACTGCCGGCGCCGGCCGTGATCATTCAGAAACGCGACGACGTCGTCCCACGCTGCTGGCGCCGCGTGAGACATGACGAGGTCCCGCCGGGCCTTGCGACCCGGCGGCCAGGCGCCGAGGGCCGCGGCGAAGGTCACGTAGCGGCCCAGGTCCTTGTAGCAAGGCAAGCCGGCCCGGCCGCCGGCCAGCAACTCCCGGACAGACAGATTGCTCTCGACGATCGTCGAGATGTAGGCCGCGGCTCGGCCGTCCTCGTGGAGCTGGCGCAGGAATCGGTAGCCGCGCGCGAGTGCCGTGCGGCGGCGGGAGGGCTCCTGCAGGCGCAGGCCGCCGAGGTAGCCGAGGCTCGTGGCCTGTCCGTTGAGATACACCTCGCGGACCGAGCGGCATCCCATGCCGACGACCGTGGTGTCCTCGAGGGCCACAATCGTCTGTGACAGGTCGCCCTGGATATCGGCCGCGGCGAAGAAGTCGGGTTCGCGCTCCAGCGCCAGATGGACCCAGCCGGGCATGGCGTGGTCGCGCAGCAGGGCACGCAGTTGCGGATCGTGCTCGGGGCCGGCCAGCGCGAAACGCATGAGACCCTACTCTCCGACCAGAAGCCCGAACCGGCGCTCGACGTCGCGCCCGGCGACAATGTTCTGGGCGAGGTAGGTGATCGCCCTGAACGGAGTGCTCAGATTCGCCTGGAACTCCGCTCGTCTCATCACGCTCGACCACCGGTAGAAGCGCCTGCGGCAGTCGTTGCACGAGGCTGACAGATCTTCGGCGGAGAACGCGGCCGGGCGGAACGCCACTTCGCCGTACCGACACGAGGGATCCAGCCACCACCGCTCGCGCAACAGGCGCCCTTCGGCCTGCAGGCGGGCATACAGCGGCGTTCCGGGGAATGGAAGGAGATGGTTGAACGCGGCGAAGAAGAGCCGCTGGTCGATGGCAAACTCGAGAGCCTCCGTGAAACTCGCCGCCGTGTCGGCATCGTACCCGAACACGAAGGTCCCGTACACGCTGATACCCTGCCGGCGAAGCCGGCGCAGCGCTTCCGCGTAGCCCGCGGCTCCGGCCGCCACCGGCTTGTGCATGGCGGCGAGACTGGCCGGATTGAGCGATTCGAAACCGATCAGTACGCCTTCACACCCGCTCTTCCGCAAGGCGTGGAGCAGGGACTCGTCTTCCGCGATCTGGACACCAACCTGGCCCATCCAGCGGATGCGCAGGGGCGTGAGGGCTTCACAGAGGGCGCGCAGCCGCCTCGGGTCGGCGCCGACGTTGTCGTCGACGATGAACACGAAGCCCGCCCCCGAGCGCCGGATATCCTCAACGACCGCCTCGACCGGCCGGGCGACGACACGCCTTTCGTAGAACGCCGACACCGCGCAGAACTCGCAGGCATGCGGGCAGCCGCGTGAGCTCTCCACCAAGCGAAGCGGGCCGTAGTCGCGGCTCGCATAGAGGCTTCGAATCCGGCTGCGGCGATGACCATGCCGATTCCATGGGCCCGTCGTAACGGCGTCGCAGACGTCCCTGCTGGAGATCCTCCAGCAACCCGGCCCACACCGTCTCAGCCTGCCCGACGACGACGGAGTCGGCGTGCAGGGCGCCTTCATCCGGGTCGAGCGTGACGTGGAACCCTCCGAGCACGACGGGCACGGATCGCTCGCGGAAGCGGCCGGCGATGCCGTAGGCGCGGCGGGCCGTGTAGGTCTCGACGCTGATGGCCACCAAGTCGGTTTCGTGGTCGTACGGGATGGCTTCCAGCCGGTCGTCGAAGAAGTCGCGTCGCGCCGATGCCGGCGTCAGCGCCGCCAGGGTGGCGGCCCAGAGCGGCTCCATCCGCCAGCCCTGGGGATACCGTTCGCCAGGCTTCGCGCCGAGTCGAGGCTGAATGAACGTGACCCGCATGAATCAGTGCGGGGCCGCAGGTTGATGTATCCGCACGCGGTCGTGCTCCAGCCGGTGCACGTAGCGGCGGTACGCGAGGTTGCCCACGAACGCGATGGCGGCGTGCCGCGCGCCCGAGGTGCGCCGCCAGATGGAGGCCATGCTGAACGTGTCGCGGTACGCGCGGATGAACCCGGCGTCCAGTTCCTCCGGCGTCATCCGTTTGGGCCGGATCACGACGTGCTGCGTGTCGTAGTGGTCCCAGTGCTCGTGCAGCAGACGTCCCTCTGTCTTCAGCCGCTCGAATGCGCGGGTGCCCGGGTACGGCGTGTAGAGCGCGTATCTGGGAATGTCTATGCGCAGGTCGTTCACGGCCGCCACCGTGTCGGCGAAGATGTCAGGCGTGTCCCCGTCGAGGCCGAAGATGAAGCAGCCCTGGATGATGATGCCGCGCCGGTGCAGTGCGTCGGCCACACGCGCGTAGCTGCCGGCCTCATTGAACCGCTTGCCCATCCGGTCGAGATTCCCCTGCCCGACCGATTCAAACCCCAGCAACAGGAACTGGCATCCGCTGGCGGCCATCAGGTCGAGCAGTTCCTCGTCGTCGGCAATCCGCGTCGTGGCCAGGCCGCCCCACGACTTCTTCAGAGGAGTCAGCGCGGTGAACAGTTCTCGCGCGTAGTCGGGGTCCTCATTCAGGCTGACGTCGTTGAACGCGAAACGCTGCCCCCGGAGGCGGCGGATCTCGCCGATGACCTCCGGCACCGGGCGTGTGTGCCAGCCGAATCCGGCGGCGGGAACCGAGCAGAAGTCGCATGAACTGCGGCAACCGCGCGTCGCAAACACGGTGTTGGGGACCATGTACGCCCAGGCGTGCTGCAGGTCGCGCCGCGGGTCCGGTAGCCCCGCCAGGTCGACATGCTCGTCGAAGTAGTCCGGCTGCAGCTGCCCCGCCGTGAAATCACGGAGCAGCTGCGGCCACGTCCGCTCAGCGAACCCCCGGACAATCGCGTCCGCGTGGCGCCGCGCTTCCTCCGGGCGCAGCGTGACGTGAACGCCGCCGAGCACGACCGTGGTGCCCTGCGCCCGGAAGTGATCCGCGAGCGCATAGGCCCGGGCGGACGTGCCGGTCATGCAGCTGATGGCGACAAGGTCGAAGCACCCCTTCAGCGGGACCGGCTCGATGCTGGCATCAACCAGGCGCAGCGAGGCGTTCAGCTCGGGCGGCACCAGCGCTGCGAGCGTCGTCAGCGTCAGCGGCGCCTCGCGGAACGAACGCGCCCACGGCCCGACCTGCAGCTTGTGCGGCTGCCCGCCCGGCATCAGCAACAGCAGCTTCATGTGCCGCCGCCCGGTTGCCCGCCCTGTCATCGAAACGCAGCAGCAGCCGAGACTCGTCGCACCAGTACCACGAGGGCCGCGGCCAGCGAGAGGAAGAAGCAGGACACGGCCACGTCGCGCGCCAGCGTGATGCCGAATGCCCGCAACGTCTCATCGGCAAAGACCAGTCGCTGCGCGCTCCGGATCACGAGCAGGACGGCAACGGCGTACACGACCGCCGAGTGCCGCACGGGGTCAGTGGCCGCGATCCCTGCCAGCAGTCCGACCGTCAGCATGAAGGCGCCGAGCGGCTTGAGGATGTACGTGAACTGGGGTGTCCAGTCGACGGTGGCGCCGTAGATTCCGGCCATCAACGGGGGAAAGCCGGGCGCGAGGTTCACCCCGACGCCGATCACCACGTGGGCCGCGCAGACGAAGCACAGCAACGCCTGTAGGACCTGTTTCATCGTCACCTCCTCTTCGAAGGGACCACTCCCGTGTGTGGCCGCATGATACACCCGCCAGACGCCGCGGAACCAGACGAGGATCTCCGCGGGGACGTGCCCATGAAACGCGTGCGCACAGCCCTGCCGCCACTCGCCGGGCTTGCCCTCATCGGCCCCGACCCGGCCCCGCGCGATTTGGGCACCCCGTTCGGCAGGCGCAGTTGGCGCAGGATGCGCTCGATCACCGAGACCTCGTCGATGACCGCAGTCAATCGCTGTGTGTCAGGAATCAACAGAGGCTGAGACACCCGGGACCCGGTTCGCGGACGACTACTGCCGCTGCAATTCAGGCGAACCGCCACGCCCCCGAGTCCGCTCGAACAGCAGCAGGCGGGCCGAGTTGATCACCACCGACACCGACCCGACGTTGTGCGCGAGCGCGCCGAGGATCGGTGTGAGAATGCCGGCTGACGACAGCGCCAGCATCGCGGCGTTGAAGATCAGGCCGAAGAGAATCAAATTCTGATTGATCGTCCTCGTCGTCTTCCGGCTCAGACGGAAGAGGAAGGGCAGCGCCGACAGGCTGTTCCGCATCAGGACGACGGCCGCTGTCTCCAGCGCGACCGTGTCGTGGCGCGAACCCAGGCTGACGCCGACGGTGGCGACCGACAGCGCCGGGCCGTCGTTGGCGCCGTCCCCGACGTAGCAGAGCCTCCCGTGTCGCCGCTCGAGCGCCTGCACCCGTTCGTACTTCTGTTCGGGCAGGAGTTCCGCCTCCACGTCCGCCGGATCGACACCGACGTCAGCGGCCACGGCGAGCGCCACCGCGCGGGCGTCGCCGCTCAGGATGCTCACGTCGCGAAGGCCGTCGGCGCGCAGTTCCGCAATCACGCGGCGGGCCTCGGGCCGGATTTCGTCTTCGATTGAGAGCAGTCCCTTCGCGTGACCCCCGCGGGCGACGTAGACGATCGAGAGCCCGCTGGCCCGCAACCGCTCGGCCTGGAGTTCGAGCGGCCCGACGTCGACGCCGTGGCGGGCCATGAACCGTGCGTTGCCGAGCTGCCACACCTCGCTCGCCTCGGCGTCGCGCCCGGTGATGCCGAGGCCGGCCTCCCGGAGGATCGCCAGGCTCTCGGAAACCGCCACGCCCTCGGCCGCCGCCCTCGCTTGAATGGCGCGCGCCAGCGGGTGTTCCGCGGACGCCTCGAGCCGCGCGGCCGCCGCGAGCAATCCCGCCTGCGTCACGCCCTCGGACTGAATCACGTCCACCACCCGGCACTCGCCCTTCGTCAGCGTTCCGGTCTTGTCGAAGGCAATCGCCGCCACACGTGCGCAGCCCTCGAGGTACCGTCCGCCCTTGACGAGCAGCCCGTCCCGCGCCGCGCGGCTCATCGCGGCGACGATGGCGGTCGGGGTCGCCAGCACGAAGGCGCACGGGCACCCGACGATGAGCATCGTGACCGCGCGCTGCGCGTCGCCGGTCGCCACCCACACGATCCCGGCCAGCGTCAGCACGCCGGGGGTGAACCAGCGGGCGTACGCCTCTGCCGCGCGGAGAATCGGCGCGCGGTGCGACTCGGCGTCCCGGATCAGCCTCAGCACCTTGCCGTGCGCGCTCTCGTCACCCACGCGCTGCACGCGAACGGTCAGCGAGCCGCTCTCGTTGATGGTCCCGCCCGAGACGAGGTCTCCCGGCCCTCTGTCGGCCGGCGCGCTCTCTCCCGTCAGCAGCGACTCGTCCACCTGGCTCTCGCCGTCCTCCACCCGGCCGTCGGCCGCGATGACGTCGCCTGGCCTCACCAGGATCCGGTCGCCCACCCGAAGGTCAGCGATCGGAACGTGGTGCGAAGCGCCATCGTCCGACAGCCGCAGCGCATGTCGCGGCTGGGCCGCGACCAGGGCCTCGAGGTGGCGGCGCGCCCGCGCGCTCACGAACTCCTCGATGAGCGACCCGAGCACCATGATGAAGGCAACGATGGCGGCCGAGACCCATTCGCCCAGGATGAGCGACGCGACAATCGCCAGGCTCACCAGCTCGTCCACGTTCGACTCGAGGCGGAGAAGGCCTCGCACGGCCCGCCAGACGATGGGGAGACCCGTGAGCGACAGCGACGCCAGGGCCAGCACGGCGCCAGCGTGTTCGTGCCCGGCGGCGTCGGCGATGCCCCCGGAGACGATCAGTGCCGCCGCCGCGACAACCATCGCCACCCGGCGCGCGCCGACGTCCGCAACGACGCCCGTGCCCGCGTATCGCCCGATCACGCGTCCCCCCAAGGCGGCCGACCAGACGGCCTTCCGTGACAAGGTGCCACGCCGACCCGCTTGAACGCAACCGCGCCAGCGGCCATACTGGCTGGCGAGGCTTCGCCTCATTCCAACGAGGGTCACCTCGCTGGCCCACCATGTTTCTGGACGACGCCTCCGGCGTCGTCATCGTCGTCTTGAACGGCCTCAGGGCGGCGACAGCAACGTGGCTAGTTTCCGGCAACGTTGGCCGTTCAAGGCGTCTGGACGATGCGCACTCCGACGATGAAGTCCGCGGCGATCGCCGCGACCCTGACGATGGCGGCGGCGGTGGGCCTGCTGGCGACGGCTTCGGGCGGCGGCCAGGACCGGGCGCCCCACGAGGACGTCGCCACGCGCCTGCACCAGAAGGGGCTCCGCGAGCTCGGCGCTTATGCCACGCTCGAGAAGCTGGTGTCGGTGGGCCCGCGCCTGACCGGATCGGCGCAGGCGGACGCCGCCGTGAGGCTGATGGCCGAGCACATGAAGCAGCTCGGGCTCGACCACGTGCGGATGGAGCCGACGGTGGTCGGGCACTGGGTGCGCGGCTCGCGCGAGGAGGGCCGCATCCTCTCGCGGACGGCGGGCACGATCCCGGTGAAGGTCCGGGCCATCGGCAACAGCATCGCGACACCGGCAGGCGGCATCACGGCGGGTCTCATCGAGGTGAGATCGGTCGCCGAGCTCGAGAAGGTCGGCGACAAGGCCCGCGGCAGAATCGTGTTCTTCAACGGTGCGTTGGACCCGACGCTGCTCGACACCTTTCCGGCGTACGGCGGCGCCGCGCAACAGCGATCGGGGGGCGCGGTGGCCGCCGCCCGCGCAGGAGCCGTCGCCGCGGTGGTGCGGTCGCTCACCCTCCCGATCAACGACGACCCGCACACCGGGACGATGAGCTACGACCCGGCCGTCCCGAAGATCCCGGCCGTGACCATCACGACGGCGGCCGCGGAACGCCTGAGCGCGCTGCTTCGCGCCGAGCCCGACGCGCGGTTCTCGTTCACCACCACGTGTCAGACGCTGCCGCCGGTGACCTCGCACAATGTGATGGGCGAGCTGCGAGGCTCGACCACGCCGGACGAGGTGATCGTCGTCGGCGGCCATATCGACAGCTGGGATCTGAGCGAGGGCGCGCACGACGACGGGGCCGGGTGCGCGCAGTCAATCGAGGCGCTCCGGCTGATCCGGGGGCTCGGCCTGAATCCGAAGCGGACCATTCGCGCCGTGCTGTTCATGGACGAGGAGAACGGCGGCACGGGCGGCCGCGACTATGCGCGGTCCGATGCCCGCAAGAGCGAACGCCACATCGCGGCGATCGAGTCGGACCGTGGCGGGTTCCTGCCCCTCGGGATGGGCGTCGGCGCCACGGGTGAGGCGCTGGCCCGCATCCAGGCGTGGGAGCCGCTGTTCCGGCGGATGGGGCTGCAGTGGATCCGCCCCGGGGGCGGCGGCGTCGACATCGCGCCGCTCGGCGCGTCCGGCACGATGCTGATGGGGCTGGTCCCCGATTCGCAGCGCTACTTCGACGTGCACCACTCGGGCACGGACACGCTCGACAAGGTCCACCCGCGGGAACTCCAGCTCGGCGCCAACATCATGGCCCTGATGGCGTATCTCCTGTCCGAGGAAGGCGTGCAGAAGTAGCGGCGCGCCCTGCACGCCATGGGTGTCAGGACTTGGGCGCGCGGCTGTCCTCCTCGCCGCCGCGCCCCGCAAGCCCATTCTGCAACGCGCGGTCACGAGCGATGGATGCACGAACACGCCGGACGGCGGACAGGCTGCTGGCGCAGGCCCGCGGGAGACTCCCGCTCGCAGTGGTGTTGGGCGGATCGGTCAACGGCCTGAGCTTCGTGCGCAGCCTGGGGAGGCGTGGCATTCCCACGCTGCTGTTGGACGGCGAGCGCGCGGTTGCGATGTCCTCCCGCTTCGCGACAGCCATCCAGCTCCCGCCACCCGACCGCAGCCCGGAGCCCTGGCTGGAACTGCTGGAACACCTCGGGTCCCGGCTCGGTGTGCCGGGTGTGCTCTTTCCGACATCCGACGCCCTTGTCCTGCTCGTGTCCCGGCACGCGGAAGCACTCGCACGCCATTTCAGGTTCCTTACTCCCAGCGCCGAGACAACCTCGCGCATTCTCGACAAGCGGATTCAGTACACTGCGGCGCGGGCCGCCGGTATCCCCATTCCGCGGACCTGGTTCCCCAGAACGCTCGACGATGTGCGGAGCCTGTCGACCGGCGAGCCGTACCCGTGCATTCTCAAACCGCAGACGTCCCACGAAGGGCGGAAGAAGATTGGGAACCGGAAGGCCGTCGTCATAGACACGAAAGAGTCGCTGGTCTCGGTGTTCGAGTCGCTCGGTGGCGGTGACCCCGAGTTCATGGTGCAGGAGATCATCCCGGGAGCGGACGATGCGCTCCATGGCTATCTTGCGTTCTGGAGCGCCGATCGCCGAGAGCTGGCCTGGCTGACCAAACGGAAGCTGCGCCAGCATCCACCGCGCTACGGTGATGGGTCGTGGCAGGAGACGATTGACTGCCCCGAGGTTGCTCGGTTGGGTCGAAGGCTGATGCAGGCGTTCGACTACCAGGGGTTCGTCGGCATCGAGTTCAAGTTCGATGCTCGCGACGGAACCTATCGCTTGATGGAGATCAACCCCAGGACGGTTTCGGGCAATCAGCTCTGCACCGAGGCGGGCGTGGACTTCCCTGGCATCGGATACCAGTACCTCACCGGTTGCGATCTCGGCATTGACCCCGCTCGCCCCTTCAGGACGGGGGTCAGGTACGTGCACGAAGTATGGGACCTCAGGGCCTGCCTCGCGCTCCGAACGCCCGGGCAGTTGGGGCTGGGAGCCTGGATGCGAGCGCTACGCGAGGCCGACGCCAGGGCACTCTGGGCGTCCGATGACCCGCGGCCGCTCGCGGCGGCAGTCTACTGGCCGCTGCGGGCGGCGCTGAGAGAGGCGGCGACGGCTCTTGGCCGGAAATCGAGGCGGGAACGAGCGTTCCCGTCTCGCGGTGGTCGAAAGGAAGTGGGCTGACGTACATGTGCGGCATCGTCGGCTACTTCAGCTTCGGCGGCACGGTTGACGAGACCCTGACGAGACGCGTCGAGGTCGCTCGCGACCGACTCACCCACCGCGGCCCGGATGGCGCCGGCCTGTATCGCAGTCAGGACGGGCACTGTGTGTTGGGCCACCGGCGGCTGTCCATCGTGGATGCGACCTCTGACGGACAGCAGCCAATGGCCAACGAGGACCAGGCGCTGTGGATCGTCTTCAACGGGGCGATCTACAACTTCGCGGCCTTGCGCGCAGAGTTGCTGGACAGGGGTCATCGATTCCGGTCCGAGTCGGACACGGAAGTCATTCTCCATCTCTATGAACAGCAGGGGCCGTCCCTCGTTCATCGGCTCGATGGCATGTTCGCCTTCGTGATCTACGACTCCGTCAACCGTCGGCTGTTCGGAGCGCGTGACCGTCTCGGGGTCAAACCGCTGTACTACGCCAGATCGGACAGACGGTTTGCTTTCGGCTCGGAGCCAAAGGCACTTCTCGCGCTGCCCGACGTCAGTCGCGCTCCTCGACTCGCCGAGCTGCCGACCTACCTCACGTTCAACTGCGTACCAGGTTCCGGGACGCTGTTTCGAGACATTGAGAAACTGGAGCCCGGCACGATGTTCCAGGTCGGGAGCGACGGACAGTGCCACCACGTACAGGTACCTGGGTACCCCGGGTTCCCGAGCCTGGCCTGGCTGACAGCACCGAGAGCCTTGAAAACGACCTGTGGAGCCACCTTCAGGCGGCGGTCGCCAAACGAATGCCGCGCGACGTGCAGTGTGGTGTGTTGCTGAGTGGAGGGGTTGACTCGAGCGTCGTCGTCGGACTCATGAGCGAAACGAGCTCACCGCCGGTGAAGACGTTCACCGTCGGGTATCCGGGCGACGAACGGGACGTGGAGAGCGACCTGCACTGGGCACGGCTTGTCGCCCGGCGATTTCGCACCGACCATCACGAGGAGATCATCACAGATGCCGCAATCGCTCACGCCGTTGACGACGTCGCCGCGCTCGCAGATGACCCGATCGGAGCCCCCTCCGTCGTGGCGAACATGCTGCTCGCCAAGTGTGCGCGCCGAAGCGGAGTGACCGTCGTCCAGGTGGGTGAGGGAGCCGATGAGCTGTTTTGCGGGTATCCCGCGACTCACCGATTGTGGCGACTCCATGAGCGGGTTCACGTCGCCGCCCGCGGTTTCCCCAGGCCTGCCGCGCGTCTCGCGGCTCGTGCGGTCGGCCCCTTCCTTGAACGGCTTGGGAACCCTTCGCCGGTCGGTTTGATGGACGGCAGCATCGCGGAATACCTGGGCCGCTTCGGCAGAGGCGAGCACTTGTACTGGGGATATGGGGTCCAGTCTACGACGCGAGACCATGAACGCCTGTTCGCCGAACGATCAGCGCCATCCAATCGCTACGAGTGCATTCGACGCGCGATTGGGAGGGTCCCCGGGTTCTCGAGCCGCTCCTATTTGGACCAGCTCGCGCTGATCGATCTGCTGGTCGGGCTGCCCGAGAGGCTTCTCATGCGGGTGGACAAGGCGACCATGCGCCACGGCGTGGAGGCGCGAGAGCCCTTCCTCGACCCAGCCGTGGTGGAAATGGCCTTGCGGATTCCCCCCGGTCGTCGGGCGAAGTCCCCCAAGTCAGCACTCAAGAACGCGGCCGGAAGAGCCTTGCCGAGCGAGGTCTTGAGGCGGCGGAAGGTCGGGTTCCCGACCGCGCAGCGGACGTTCCTGGCACCGACGCTGCTCCCGCTGGTCAGGGGGAGCGTGATCCACAAACGCTTCCTCGAGCTCACCGGCCTCGACCGCAGCCGACTCGAGATGTTCCTGGGAAGCGCGGAGCAGGGCGATTTCAGGTTCTTCTATCAGATCTGGTCCGTCTTCGTCCTCTCGCTGTGGTTTCACCACTGGGTGGAAGCCGACCGATAGCGCCACCTGGCGTCTGACGGCCCGGAGACGGCCCTTGCGGTGCGCGTTCCCGGGCTCCGTGGAACACGGTTCCATGCGTATGAACGCCGTGCCGCTGGCGGCCGGCGGCGCCGCTCCCGTCTTCGCTGTCAAGGCTTGGGCGCGCGGCGAACGGCGAGCGTCGGGGAGGCGTTCGGCCCGAATGCGCCAGCGGGAGGGTTCGCCAGCGTCGAGGTCGACCAGCGCGGCTGGCCGAGCAGGTGCACGGGGATCACCGGCCGGTCCTGCAGGATGGCGCTGGACTGATCCAGGACCAGCGCCCGGAGAATCGTGGTCTCGCCGCCGCCGAGCTTCGCGGCAGGAGCGAGCAGCGTCGCGAACGGCGCCTGGATCTTGAGAAACGTCCACACGCCAGGCCGGCGTTTCAGCGCCGCGTCGTCGAGGTCGGCCGGCAGGTAGACGAGCGACTGCGGCCTGCCGCCGGGCACCTCGAACGTGAGGCTGAGCGCGGCCGGTCGCGCGTTGCCGCCCCGGATCGGAATCGCCTCGAGGGGCCGACCGTCAGCGGCCAGGTCGAATCGCGACGCGTGGACGATCCGCGCGTCGAGGCGTGCCAACTGGACCAGCAGCAGCCTCAGGGCGCCGGGGCGGGTCGGCGGTGACTGGGCACGCCGGCGTGAGTCCGGCTCCTGGAGGAACACCTCCGGGAACGACCGCCGGACCTCGTCGGCCATGGCCGCCACCTGGGACTGCGTCGCCTCGGCGAAGGTCGGCGTCTGCCCGACTGGCTCCGAACCCACGAGCACGTAACCCTCGCACGCCGGGAACATCAGGTAGGCGGCCAGGAAATCGGCCCCGCCGAACGGGTGCAGCAGCGTCTGGCACTTGGCTGCAGGGCCCTTGAGTTCGATGCCCGCCCAGCCGCGCACCGGCTCCCACCTCGAAGACCAGGCCGCCGACCAGCGAGTGCGGGCCTCGGCCTCGTACGCCCGCCAGGCTGGTGTTGCGAGCAGGCTGGCCATCGACCCGGTTTGCGCAGGCGGCATGCCGCCGAGCACGCGGGCGATGTCGGTGGTCTCGACGTCGTACGGGCTGGTTCCCGCAGGCAGGGCTGCGCTCTCCGCGGCGCTGGCGGCTGCCGTGTTCTGGCGGCAGGCCGCCGTGCAGGCCGCCGAGGCCAGAATCAAGGCGAGGGCGATTCGACGGGTGGTGCTCTGGCGCGTCATCTGCACACCGGGACCCTACCCTCTGGGTATCGGCCGCAGCCGCGCTGGAAATCACTCCGGGAGTGATTATCTGTAGGTACTCGTCCCAGGCGGCTCGTGGCGGCGGGCCGGCCAGCAGCTGATTGGCGGTAGGGTGGCCGACAAATTCGCGCCGCGCGGCGTCGAACGTCAGCCGGCCGCCGAGCCGCTGCGCGATGACGCCAAGCAGGAAGACCTGCGTCAGCGGGCCGGAGATGTGGAAGGGCGATCGGCTCTCCTCCTTGCCCTGGCAGGCGAGGACGAAGTTGGTCGCGTGGTCCGAGAAGCCGCCGCCGATCTTCGGCAGTGATGCCGACATCTCGCGCATGCGCTCCTCGGGGATGATGCGCAGGGTGTCGCCGTGCGTGCCCCCCCTGAAGGTCAGGGTCCTGCTGTAGATGAACTTCCCGTTCTTCTCCGTCAGCGTCGCGCCGGCACCCAGTTCTGAAGGCAGCGGCGGCGCGTTGTCCGCGCCGTCGTACCAGAACACCTCGACCGGCGGCATCCCGGACCGCGCCGCGAAGGCGAACCGGATCGTCGACGCCTGCGGGAAGATGAAGTCGCTTCGGCCATCGAGCCGGACGGCCTCGATCGTGTGCGGCAGCCCGAGCCGCAGGAACCGGTGGGCGGTGTCGAGGATGTGGGCGCCCCAATCACCGAACGCGCCGGTGCCGTAGGCGAACCACCCCCTCCAGTTCTCCGGGTGCAGGCGCCTGTCGAACGGGTTGACGGAGCGCGCGGCGTGCCACTCGTCCCAGTCGAGCCCGGCCGGCAGCGGCTCGCCCGGCGGGAAGCCGTCGACCTTCCACCCGTGCCAGCGCCGGGGCGAGTTCATGAAGGCGACGATCTCGGTGACGTCCTTGATGATGCCGGCCTCGGTCCACGCCTTGAACTGGAAGTAGTTGTTGCCGGAGTGTCCCTGGTTCCCCATCTGGGTGACGACGCCGGCCTTCGAGGCGGCCGCCGTCAGCAGTTCGACTTCGCGAAACGTCTGTGCGAGCGGCTTCTCGACGTAGACGTGCTTCCCGTGCCGCATCGCGTGCATCGTCGCCGGGAAATGGGAATGGTCGGGCGTGGCGACGACCACGGCGTCGAACTGCGCGCCCATCTTGTCGAACATCGCGCGGAAGTCCCGAAACGCGGGAACCGCCGGAAACAGCCGGCGCAGTTCGGAGGTGTGCGGGGCATCGAGGTCCACGTCGCAGAAGGCGACGACCTCCACCAGCCCCGTCGCGGCGAACGTCTTGACCATGTCGCCGCCGCGGTTGCCGATGCCGATGAACGCCATGCGGAGTCGGCCATCGGACGATGGCACCCGGGCGGGCGCTCCGGGCGCCTGGCGCCGCGCCGCGCCCGGCACCATGGCGAGCGCCGCGCTTCCGAGCACCGATCGGGACACGAACTCGCGGCGGCTCAGGCGCGTCGGCGTGTCGCGGGGCGGGACAGACTGCCGATCCATGCGCGCTACTTCTCGAGGTCGCGGATCCAGATGTTGCGGAACCGCACCGGGTGGCTGTGGTCCTGAAGCGAGATAGGCAGACGGTCGGCGTGCGCCTTGTAGGGCGGGCGGGCCTTCCACGCCGTCGGTCCCGTCAGCTCGTCGTTGTCGTGGACGAGGATCCCGTTGTGGAAGACCGTCATGCGCGCGGGGCTCACGACCGCGCCGGTGCCGTCGAACCGGGGCCTGTGAAAGACGATGTCGTAGGTCTGCCACTCGCCGGGTCTGCGGCAGGCGTTGACGAGCGGCGGGAACTGGCCGTAGATTGCGGCCGCCGAGCCGTCCGCGTAGGTCCTGTTCTCGTAGGAATCGAGGATCTGCACTTCGTAGGTGTCCATCAGAAACACGCCGCTGTTGCCGCGGTCCTGGTCTTTGCCGACCGCCGGCGACGGCGCCGCCCACTCGACGTGCAGCTGGCAGTCGCCGAACGCCTGCGTCGTCCGGACGCTCCCCGAGCCCTTGACGGCCTCCATGTAGCCGTCGCGCACCACCCACTTCGGGGGGCCACCCTTCGCGCCGGTCCAACCCGTGAGCTCGTTGCCCCCGAAGAGGACGACGGCGTCGGCCGGAACCGGGGCGGGCGGACCAGCAGGGCCGGGATCGACGACCGGCGGCAGGGGCCGCGACGGATCGTGGATGCCCCACTGCTGAAGACTTGGATCCTGGCGGGTCCGCTGGGCAGCGCCGACCGCCCCCAGGCAGATGCACATCACGGCAGCCATCACGCCGACATTCGACAGAGACATCAGGGTTCCTCCCGCTGCACCGCAGGGAGATTCTATGGCGAATCCGGGTCTGGACGCGAGCGGCAGGCGCGGTTGCGCGGCCCGCCGCGCCGGGATAGCATGCGTTTGCCTCAGCGCGACCACCGATGACGACCCCGTTGACCGCCAGCCGAGACCGCGTGGACGAGCGCGACGTGATGTTCGCCCGAATGGCGCGCACGCCCGGCACCCCCGCGTTCGTCGACTACTACGCGCGCCGCCCGGAACTCCGCGCGCCCGACGACCGTCTGCGCGCGCTTCCCGCGCTGCTGCAGCCCGGCGGGAAACACTACGACGAGGCCGTCTGCCGGGAAGCCTCGGAGTACTTTCGCGCGATTGACGGAATCGTGCCCGATGTCGAGGCTGTCGAGCGGTGGGCGACCGCGCTCCGAGAAGGCGGGGACCTGGCCGGCGTCGTGCGGCGGGAATTGCGGCGCCAGGGAGCCCTCGACGCCGGTGTCGCCCCGCTCGACCAGCGGTTCGTCTACACCCACAAAGGGCGTTTCGACGCCGACTACGGCCTCCCGGTCGATCTCCCCCATCCGTCCGCCGTCGTCTTTCTCGTCGAAATGGACCGCGACCAGATGCGGGACGCGCCCGGCGCACCGGCGATCTGCGAGTCGGCGCGGCAGGACCTGGCGCGCGGCGGCGCTGGCGCTCACGCTCGAGGCCGGACTGCGCGCCGCGGGATTCCAGGCGAAGGCGCACTACGACGCCCGCTACGACGTCATCCTGCCGCCGCTGGCCGTGGCGGCCGGCCTCGGGGAGATGGGGCGGCACAACATTCTCGTGGCCGATCGCGCAGGCAGCCGCGTCCGCATCGGAGCGGTCACGACAGATGCGCCGCTGGCCTGGGGCCGTCCGCGGTCGTTGGGCGTGGAGTCGTTCTGCCGACTCTGCAAGAAGTGTGCGGACAACTGCCCGTCTCATGCGCTGTCGAACGGCGACCGGGTGGAACGGCGCGGCGCCATGATCTGGCCGACCGCGATTGAACGCTGCTACGGCTACTGGCGGACGGTGGGCACCGACTGCGGCATCTGCATGGCGGTCTGCCCGTTCTCGCAGCCCGACACGCCGCTCCACCGTTTCGTCCGCGCCGCTCTCGCGCGCGCCCCGCGGCTGGGGTGGCTGGCGCTCTGGTTCGACGACCGGCTGTACGGGCGGACGTGGAACGAGCGGAAGCGAAGAGCGCTTCGCGGCTGACGGGCGGCGACCGACGCGATCGGGCGCCTGGCCCTGAACGCGGTATGCTGGTCCATGCCATTTTCGAAGCTGCCTCTCCATCCCGACCTGATGCGCGGCGTCAGGGAGCTTGGCTTCCTGCGTCCGACGCCGATCCAGGAGCAGGCGATCCCGCCGGCGGCAGCGGGCAAGGACGTCTGTGCGACGGCGATGACGGGCAGCGGCAAGACCGCCGCGTTCCTCCTGCCGATTCTCAACCGTCTGATTTCCGCGCCGCGACGGCAGACGCGCGCGCTGATTCTGACTCCGACGCGTGAACTGGCGGCCCAGATCCATGCGCACCTCGAGGAACTCGCCGTCCACACGCCGCTCACTGGCGCGGCGGTCTTCGGCGGGGTCGGCATGGGCCCCCAGGAGCACGCGTTCCGAAGCGGCGTGGACGTGATGATCGCGACGCCGGGCCGGCTGCTCGATCACTTCCGGCATCCGTACGCGCGACTCGCCGCACTCGAGGTACTCGTCCTCGACGAGGCCGACCGGATGCTCGACATGGGGTTCCTCCCCGACATCCGCCGGATCCTGAAGCAGATCCCGGCGCGGCGGCAGACGCTCTTCTTCAGCGCCACGATGCCGCACGACATCGTCGTCCTCGCGCGGGAGATGCTGCGCGACCCGGTGACCATCAACCTCGAGCGGAAGTCGGCGCCTCCGGTGGGGATCACGCAGGCGGTGTACCCGGTGGCCCGCGAGTTGAAATCGGCGCTCCTCGTCGAACTCCTGAAGCGCGACATCATCGCCGACGCGATTGTCTTCACGCGGACGAAGCACCGCGCCAACCGGCTCGCGGAGTTCATCGCGCGGCACGGGATCCCGGCGGCCAAGATCCACGGCAACCGGAGCCAGGGCCAGCGGACGGCGGCGCTGGCCGGCTTCAAGAGCGGCGACCATAGGGTGCTGGTGGCCACCGACATCGTGGCCCGCGGCATCGACATCGAGGAACTGGGGCACGTCGTGAACTTCGACGTGCCCGCTGATCCCGACGCCTACATCCACAGGGTCGGGCGCACGGCCCGCGCGGAGGCGACCGGGGATGCGTTCACGCTGGTTTCACCCGACGAAGAGGGGGAGTTGCGCGCGATCGAGCGCGTGCTCGGCAAGTCGCTGCCGCGCATCACGCTTCCCGACTTCGACTACGCGCGGAAGACGGCCGAACGCCTCGAGATTCCCATACGCGACCGGCTGGCGGCCGCCCGCGCCGCCCGCGGGCCTCGGCGCGCCGGGCAGAAGCCCTCGGGCCACCCCGCCGCGGCGCCGTCACGGGCGGGCGCGCCGCACCGCAGCGCCCGGGCCGGCCATGCCTCGCGGTTCCAGGCGATCCTCGACAAGCACGCGCCCGTCGGGTCGCGAGCGGGCGGCGGCGTCCGAAGCCGCCCGGGCGGCGGTGACCGGTCAATACGACATCATGATCGTCATGCCGCCGCCCCCCGAGTTGCCGAAGCGCGGGTTGACGACGTTGTTGAAGATCGACCCGAACGAGTAGCTGATCCCGACGACGAAGAAGTAGCGATAGCCGGTGGCAAGTTCCTTCATCCGCACGAGGATCTCCTCGTCGCTCGCGCCCGACTTGGGCAGGTACCGCTGGTCGCGCACTCGCGAGTAGTCCCCGGACACCTCGAGCGAGAACCCCTTGAACAGCCGCACATCGATCCCGCCGTAGACGCCCAGCCGGTACTGGCTGAGGTCGTTGAGCGCCTGCGTGAAGTCGAGCATCGTGCTCACCTGACCCCACGGCTGCTTGAGATCGAGCGACACGCCGGCAGAGTGGGTGGGAACGGTCTCACTCATCTTCCCGTAGACCGTCTCCTCGGTGTAGTTGTACGCCGTCGCTGCGCCCGTCCACTGGAACCGCAGCTGCCGGCGTGTCGATTCGGCGTAGGGAAACAGGTTCGTACTCGACACCGCCGCCGCCGCCGACGGCGAGATCCTGGTTCGAGTACGTCGACCGCGACGCTTCTCCGGTCACGGCCGCCGCCCAGTGGGTGCCGAGGCTCTTCACGACCCGACCCGAACCGTGGTAGCTCTTGGTGATCGACTTGAACATCTCGCCGCCGCCAAGGTCGTAGCGGCTCGAGTTGTAGCTGCCGTTGAACGACATGTTGACCTTCCAGGCCTCCGTCGTCCGGTTGGCCGACGCCGACGCGCCGAACGACTCGCTCGACGTCGATTCCTCCCCGTTGAAGAACCCGTTGCCGGAGAGGCGGAAGACCCAGAAGTCCCAGGGGTCGCGTCCTTCCTGGCGATTCTGGCCCCCGGCCTGGGCCGTCTCGGGGTGTACTTCACGCTCAACTTCGGCCCGGCTGGCGACTCCGCCGCGTAGCGGACCAGGCCAAGCGTGAGGTGCTGGACGAGGGCCTTTCGAATCTGGTCGCTCGTCGCGTCGACCGACGCGGCGTAGACCATCGACGCGTCCACGCCCTGGAAACGGCCCAGGCCGATGAACTTCAGGGAGTATTCGCGCCCGCCGCTGCCCGTCGTCTGGCCGGTGATGAGGACGTGGACGTCGGCGTCCTTCCGGTCGCGGACGTGATCGACGAACGCGATCTCCGTCCGGAAGTACTCGTAGTCGCACGAGGCGCTCTGGCAATCGATGAAGACCCGGACCGGGGTTGGCGCCGGAGGCTTCTGCGGCGCCTCCTGGGCGCTGACCGCTGTCGAGAGCGACAGCAGCGCCCACGCGGCAAGAGCCAGTGTCCCGGCGTCACGACGGACGATGATGGATCTCATGATGTCATTCGAGTGAACGAGTTGACAGGTCGGCAGTCTCTCTCCATAGACGAGTTGTCGGAACATTCGGTTTGACCGACGTCGGTTGGGCCGGCCACTTGGGTGGGTGGACGTTGCCGCAACGTCGTCGCCCGGACATAATGGCGTGACGTCGAAACGGGCTTTCTTGAGGCCGTCGCATGCCTTCGCGCTCGCACGGCGTGGATCGCCGGCAATTCCTCGAAACCGCGGCGGGTGGCGTGCTTGGCTCGGCCTTCGCGCCCGCATTCGGCAGGGCCGAAGGCCCGGAGGGGCCAGCGGCCGCCAGCCGCCCGCACATCGTCCTGCTGATGACCGACCAGCACCGCGGCGACTGCCTCGGTGCGGCCGGCAACCGGGTCGTCCGCACGCCGCACCTGGACGCACTCGCCGCGGACGGCGTCCTGTTCAGGCGCGCCTATTCGTCGGTGCCGAGTTGCACGCCGGCGCGGGCGGGGCTGCTCACGGGCTACGCGCCCTGGCGCCACGGGATGCTGGGCTACGGGCAGGTGGCGGCCCGTTACCCGCACGAGATGGCGCGCCTGCTTCACGACGCCGGCTACTCGACGTGCGGCATCGGGAAGATGCACTTCCACCCGCAGCGCAACCTCCACGGCTTCGACCAGACGCTGATCGACGAGAGCGGGCGCGTGGAATCGCCCGGCTTCGTGAGCGACTACCGGCAGTGGTTCGCCGAGCGGGCGCCGAAGCTCGATCCGGACGCGACCGGCATCGGCTGGAACGAGCACCGCGCGGGCGCCTACCTGCTCGCGGAGGACCTCCACCCCACGGCGTGGACCGGGCAGCGCGCCGTGGAGTTCGTCGACCGCCACGACAGCGCGAATCCGCTCTTCCTGAAGGTGTCGTTCGCCCGCCCGCACAGCCCGTACGACCCGCCGGCCCGCTACGTGGACCAGTTCGCCGGCGCGGCGATCCCGGCGCCGGTCGTCGGAGCCTGGGCGGCAGGCTTCGGGAGATTCCCGATGACGCCCGACGCGCCGTTCGGCGACTTCGGCGTCGAGCACGCGATCCGTTCGCGCCGGCACTACTACGCGTCAATCGCCTTCATCGACGACCAGGTCGGCCGCGTCGTCTCGGCGCTGAAACGCAAGGGGATGTACGACGACGCGCTGATTCTCTTCGTCTCCGACCACGGCGACATGCTCGGCGACCACCACCACTGGCGGAAGACCTATCCCTATGAGGGCTCTGCCCGCGTGCCGTTCGTGGTCAGATGGCCGGCAGGGATGACGGCGGAGGTCCCGCGCGGTTCGACACTCGATCATCTGGTCGAGCTTCGCGACGTCCTGCCAACGATGCTGGACGCCGCGGGCGCGGCGATTCCGGCCGAGATGGACGGCAGAAGCCTGCTGACCGTCGTCCGGCGGCGGAATGCCGCGTGGCGGTCGCAGCTCGATCTCGAACACGCCACCTGCTACAGGGCCGAGAACGACTGGGCCGCGCTCACCGACGCGCGCGGGAAGTACGTGTTCAACTTCTTCACCGGGGCCGAACAGCTGTTCGATCTGGCCGCCGACCCCGGCGAGCTACGCGATTTGGCGGCCGAGCCGGCCCACCGTACGGCGCTGGCCGCCTGGCGGGAACGCATGGCCGGCCACCTGGCCGCGCGAGGCGAAGCCTGGGCGAAAGATGGACGCATCGGGACCCGGCCGCGCGGTATCATCTACGGGCCGAACTACCCGAAGTCCCTCGACGGACCGAAAGAGTAGGGAGGCGGGGGCACTCATGAAGGATCGCGTGAACGTTCTCTGCATTGGCGCCGGGTACGTCGGGGGACCGACGATGGCGGTGATCGCCGACCGGTGCCCCCACGTGACGGTGAACGTGGTCGACATCAACGCCGCTCGAATCCGGGCGTGGCAGACCGACGATCTGCCCATTTTCGAGCCGGGTCTTCTCGAGGTCGTGAAGCGGGCGCGCGGCCGGAACCTCTTCTTCTCGACCGACATCGAAGCCGGCATCGCCGCCGCGGACATCATCTTCGTGTCGGTGAACACGCCGACCAAGACCTTCGGCGAGGGCGCGGGACGAGCCGCCGATCTGCAGTACTGGGAGAAGACCGCGCGACAGATCCTCGCCTGCTCGACCAACAGCAAGATCGTCGTCGAGAAGTCCACGCTGCCGGTGCGGACGGCCGAGGCGATGGACCGGATCCTCAACAGCAATACGCGGGGCCTGCGGTTCGAGGTCCTGTCGAACCCCGAGTTCCTGGCCGAGGGCACCGCCGTGAAGGACCTCGAGCTGCCGGACCGGGTGCTCATCGGATCGCACGAAACGCCGGAGGGCATTCGCGCACGGGAGGCCGTGGCCGACATCTACGCGACGTGGGTGGCGCGCGAGCGGATCATCGAGTCGAGCCTGTGGAGCGCCGAGCTGTCGAAGCTGGTGGCCAACGCGTTCCTGGCGCAGCGGATCTCGTCGATCAACGCGATCTCCGCGCTGTGCGAGCTGACCGAGGCCGACGTGGACGAAGTCGCGTTTGCGATCGGGTCGGATTCGCGCATCGGCCCCCGCTTCCTGAAGGCGAGCGTCGGGTTCGGCGGGTCGTGCTTCAAGAAGGACATCCTGAACCTCGTCTACATCGCGCAGAGCCACGGCCTCGACGAGGTGGCGCGCTACTGGGAAGCCGTGGTGCGAATGAACGAGTGGCAGGAGACGCGGTTCGTGCGCCGCATGCTGGCCGCGATGTTCAACACCGTAGCGGGCAAGAGGATTGCGCTCTTCGGCTTCGCGTTCAAGGCGGAGACCGGCGACACGCGCGAGTCGCCAGCGCTCGAGGTCACCCGCCAGCTCGCGGCCGAGCGCGCCGACCTCGTCATCACCGACCCCAAGGCGCTCGACAACGCGCGCATCGACACGGCTGGCCTCGAGGGAACGATCGCGTTCGAGCCGGATCCCTACGTGGCGGCGCGCGGCGCGCACGCGATCGCCGTGCTGACCGAGTGGAGTCTGTATCGAGACCTGGACTGGGCGCGGCTGCTGGCCTCGATGGAGCGCCCCGCGTTCGTGTTCGACGGACGCAACATCCTGGACCACCATCGCCTGTTCGACCTCGGGTTCAACGTCTTCGCGATCGGCAAACGGCCGCTAAGGCACGTGTAGATTGGAGCACCCGTGAAGAACTCGACTCTCCCGCTCGCCGCCGTGGTCTGGGACGACGCGAAGGCCACCGCTGTCGTCGAGTACGACCTGAACGAGGTCAGGACGCAGTTTCACAAAGCGGCCCGCTACACGACCTACGGGCTGCTGGTGATTCAGGACGACAAGGGCATCACGCTCGCCAGCGAGGAGGGCGACGATCAGAACCTGCGGGGACTCACGTTCATCCCGCGTCAGATGGTCGTCGAGGTCGTTCTGCTCGGCAAGCCGCGCGCACGTAAGGCGCGCCAGAAACGGGACGCGGAGGCCGCGCCTCCCTCGTCCTCGAAATCCGCCGCCCCGAAGCCCGCATCCGGGGATCAGCCTCGTCACGAACCAGGCGTCGGCTCAGACGACGTCTGAGGAGACACGAGCGGTCCTTCGCGAGTCCCGTCGTCGTCGCGCCGACGGCGGTGTGACGAGGCGAGATCCTCTGTAGAATAGCCCCATGACCATCCGCCTCCGGCGTCTCTCCGTGTTGCTCGTTGCCGTCGTCTGCTGCATCAGCTTCGTCGCGGGACAGGCGGCCAGGCCCACGCCGCCGGTGGCCAAGCGCGTCGACCACACGCAGGTCTGGCACGGTCAGACCGTGAACGACCCGTACTTCTGGCTTCGCGAGAAGGCCAATCCCGAGGTGGCGAAGTACCTCGAGGCCGAGAACGCCTACACGGAGGCGATGACGGCGGGCCTCGCCCCATTCCGTGACGCGCTCTACAAGGAAATGCTGGCCCGCATCAAGCAGACCGATCTCGACGTGCCGAAGCGGGACGGGAAGTTCTACTACTACTCGCGGACCATCGAGGGGCAGCAGTACCCGCTGTACTGCCGCAAGCCGATGGCGGCCGACGGCTCCTACCGCGCGGACGCGCCCGAGTTCGTGATGCTCGACCAGAACGAGATGGCGAAAGGGCTCAAGTTCATCGGCCTCGG
Organism: uncultured Acidobacteriota bacterium; assembly: GCA_963698725.1. GTDB lineage: Bacteria > Acidobacteriota > Vicinamibacteria > Vicinamibacterales > Fen-181 > FEN-299. The sequence goes on along the minus strand of CAVORY010000012.1, from coordinate 432,376 downwards.
CGCGGTCCAGGTGAGCGACGACGGGAACCTGCTGGCGTATTCGACCGACACGACCGGCTTCCGGCAGTACACGCTGCACGTCAAGGCGCTCGTCACCCGCCGTGCCCATCCCGATACCGCCGAGCGGGTGACATCGGTCGAGTGGGCGAACGACAACCAGACGCTGTTCTACGTCACCGAGGACAAGGTCACCAAGCGGCCGAACCAGTTGTGGCGGATGAAGCTGGGGTCGGCGCCCGCACTCGTCTACGAGGAGAAGGACGAGCTGTTCGCCATCGGCGTCGGCCGGACGAAGGACAAGCGCTACCTCGTGCTGGCCGTCAACAGCACGGACACGTGGGAGAACCGCTACCTGGACGCCGCGATGCCGGAGGCGCCGTTCAGGACGGCGCTCGCGCGCGAGAAGGGGCACAAGTACCTCGATCGATCACCGCGACGGCCTCTTCTACATCCAGACCAACAAGGGCGCGAAGAACTTCCGCATGGTGACCGCCCCCGTCGCCGACCCGTCGCCCGCGAACTGGAAGGAGTTCATCCCGCACCGCCAGGACGTGCTGATCCAGGGGCTCGAGCTGTTCAAGGACTTCGCCGTGGCCGTCGAACAGTCGGAGGGCCTCGGCCGACTGCGCGTGTTCGACTTCGCGAAAGGCGCGTGGCGCGAGCTGACGTTCCCCGAGCCGATCTACACCGCCTTCCCCGGCGGCACGCCGGAGTTCACCTCGCCCACGTTCCGCGTCAGTTACCAGTCGATGGTCACGCCGTCGAGCGTCTACGACTACACGCTGGCGACGCTCGAGCGGAAGCTGATGAAGCAGCAGGAGGTGCTGGGCGGGTACAACCCGGCGAACTACGTCACCGAGCGCCAGTGGGCGCCGGCGCGCGACGGCGTGAAAGTGCCGATCTCGCTGGTCTACAAGAAGGGGGTGCCGCGCGACGGCACGGCGCCGCTCTGGCTGTACGGCTACGGGTCCTACGGCTACGGCGAGTCGCCGACGTTCTCGAGCGGCCGTCTCAGCCTGCTCGACCGGGGCGTCGTGTTCGCCATCGCGCACATCCGCGGCGGGAACGAGATGGGCGAGGAGTGGCACGACAACGGCATGTTGATGAGGAAGAAGAACACCTTCACCGACTTCATCGACTGCGCGGGGTATCTGCTGGCGCAGCGGTGGGCGGCGCGCGACAAGGTGCTCATCGAGGGCGGCAGCGCGGGCGGCCTGCTGATGGGCGCCGTCACCAACATGCGGCCCGATCTCTTCAAGGCGGTGCACGCGGCCGTGCCGTTCATGGACGTCATGAACACGATGATGGATGCGACGCTGCCGCTGACGGTGGGCGAGTACCTCGAGTGGGGCAACCCGAACCAGAAGGGGGCGTTCGACTACATGCGGTCCTACAGCCCCTACGACAACCTGGAGCGGAAGGCGTACCCGAACATCCTGGTGACGACCAGCTTCAACGACAGCCAGGTGATGTACTGGGAGCCGGCGAAGTACGTCGCCAAGCTGCGGACGCTCAAGACCGACGCGAACGAGCTGCTGCTCAAGACGAAGATGGATCCGGCCGGCCACGGCGGCGCCTCGGGCCGCTACGATCGCCTGAAGGACACGGCGTTCGAGTACGCCTGGATGCTCGAGCAGGTGGGGATTACGAAGTAGGCTTGCGGCCTACGGCTCACGGCTCACGGCCTGACGCGCCAGCCGACCGCTGCAGGATGTGCAACGCCTCTCGAGGGCTGGGTTGCAGAACCTGCGCGGCGGCGACGGCAATCGTCGAAATCCCGAGGCAATCGCGCGTCGCCCTTGGCATCCCCCGTGCAGGACGACGATGTATCATGAGGGCCATGGCGAGGGTGCCGCCGTTCGATCGGCCGGCGACGTACGAGGACCTGGTGAAGGTCCCCGACATCATGGTGGCCGAAATCGTGGGCGACGAACTGCACGCGTCGCCGCGACCGGCGCCGAGGCATGCCCACACCGGGTCTTCCGTCGGCGTCCTGGTTGGCGGGCCTTTCCACCACGGCCGCGGCGGGCCTGGCGGCTGGTGGATTCTCGACGAACCTGAACTGCATCTTGGCCGAAACGTCCTCGTGCCGGACCTGGCCGGCTGGCGCCGGAGCCGGATGCAGACCCTGCCGGAAACGGCGTACTTCCCGCTCGCGCCCGACTGGATCTGCGAAGTCCTGTCGCCGTCGACCGCCTCGCTCGTCCGCGTGAAGAAGCTCGACATCTACGCCCGAGAAGGCGTGAGCCACGCCTGGCTCATCGATCCAGACGCGCGCACGCTCGAAATCCTCTGCCTCGCGTCCGGGCGGTGGACAATCCTCGCCACCCACGCTGGGGCTGAAGTCGTGCAGGCGGAGCCGTTCGCTGATATCGAGCTGGAACTCTCGGCGCTCTGGGCCTGACGACCGTCCGCAGGGTCAGTTCGCGGGAGTCTTCTCCTGCGGCATCGGGGCCCACCTCCGGGTGTCGGCGTGAGAACCGGCTTCAGGCTACTCGGTTCACTGGGACGCGGCAGGGGCAAAGATGGGGCGCAGGCTGCGCCGACGCGCACAGAGGTGTGCACCCGATGCCATTCGCCCTCGAACCACCCGTCTTCCGCCCGCCGAGCGAGGCCGATTCGCTCATCCTGCAGGTGACCGTCGGCTGTTCGCACAATCGCTGCTCCTTCTGCAGCATGTACCGCGGCAAGCAGTTCCGCGCGAAGCCGCTGGAGCAGGTGCGCGCGGAGATTCTGGAGGCGCGGGCCGAGTCCGGCGACGGTGTGCGCCGGGTGTTCCTGGCCGACGGCGACGCGATGTGCCTGTCGGCGCCGAGGCTGGCGGCCATCCTCGAGGCGCTGAACGACGCCTTCCCGCGCCTGCAGCGCGTCGGCATCTACGCCAACGCGCGCGACGTTCTCGGCAAGCGTGACGAGGAACTCGCGGACCTGCGCCGGCGCGGCCTGAAGATCCTCTACATGGGCCTCGAGAGCGGCGACGACGAGACGCTTTCGGCGGTTGAGAAGGGCGCGACCGCCGCGGAGATCGTCGAGGCGGTGAGGCGCGCTCGCGCCGCGGGGATGGCGACGTCGGTGATGGTCCTGGTCGGCCTGGCTGGCGTCGAGCGGAGCCTCGAGCACGCGCGGCGTTCCGCGGAGGCCATCAACGCGATGGCGCCCAACTACACTGCGCTGCTCACCTACACGCCGACGCCGCACTCGCCGCTGGCCACGCGCGTCGCCCGCGGCGAGGTCGTCTTGCCCTCGCCTCGCGAGTCCATCGCCGAGGTTCGCGAGTTCGTGGACGCGGTGACGTGCGAAACGTACTTCACCTGCAACCACGCCAGCAACTACGTGCCGCTCACCGGCCGCCTGCCGAGAGCGAAAGGCGCCATCCTCGCGGCGTTGGACGCGGCACTCGCCGGGGATGTTGCGTTGAAGCCGGAGTTCCTGCGCGGGCTGTGATCCCGATCGCGGCGGGCTACGTCCATGGCATAGAGGTACTGTCATGCTCACGACCAGGTCCCTCAGGGTGGCCGCCGCCGCCGGCCTCGCCTCGGTTCTGCTGCTCGTCGGCGCCGGATATGCCGGCCAGGCGGGCGGCTCGAAGAAGACCGACTTCGATCCGACGAGGAAGGACGCCTGGCGGTTCCTGGACGACGACCTCGACGCGATCAGGGTGGAGGGCGGGAAAGCCCAGGAGCGCGGCGACTACGCGACCGCCGCGCGGCACTTCCTGGCTTACCTGTACCGAAATGGCCGCGACGTCCGGGTGATGTACGCGCTGGCGCGCTGCTACAGCCGGATCGGACAGGCCGACGCCGCGGTCGAGCTGCTGACGCGCGCGGCGGAGGGCGGCTTCGTCCATCCGGAGCTGCTCAAGAGCGACAAGGAGTTCGACCCGATCCGCGAGAGCCGCGCGTTCCGGAGCCACGAGAAGACGCTCGCCACGCTCTCCGGAACGCTGGGTCAGACGCTGGGGGTCAGCGGCCCGCGCGTCAACCTCTATCGACTGCGGCTGCCGGGCGGGTATGACGCCGCCAGGGCCTACACGCTGGTCGTCGGCCTCCACGGCAACGGCAGCAACGCCGGCAGCCTCATGCTGTCGATGCGGACCGACGCCTTCGAAGGGATGATCTGCGCGGCGCCGGAGGGCGCCTACCCCAGGACAGACCTGACCCCGCTTCCGGGCGAGCACTTCAGCTGGTACCTGCCTGACGCCGACCGCGCGATCTGGCCGCTCCTCGATGCCCTGACGAGCGAGCAGATCCTCAAGGTCGTCGAGGACGTGTCGCAGCGCCACCGCGTGTCGCGCGTCATCCTCCTGGGTTTCTCGCAGGGCGTGTCGGCCGCCTATCTGGCGGCGATGAAGCGCCCCGATCGGATCGCCGGGATCGTCGCATTCGCCGGGGTGTTCCCCCGGAACTCCGTGACGCCCGAGCAGCTCAAGGCCGCCGCGCACATCAGGGTCTTCATCGGGCACGGCAGGGACGACGCGCAAGTCGGCATCGAGGCTTCCGAACGCGCGCGAGATCTGCTGCGGGAGGCTGCCTACAAGGTGCAGTTCGAGGCCTTCGAAGGGGGCCACACGCTTCCGCCCGACGTGATGCGGAACGCGGGCGACTGGATCCGCTCCTGGAAGTAACCTCGTATAATTGGGGGATATGCTCCGACTGGCGTCGCTTGTCCTTGCGGCCTCAGTGGTCGCGTCCCCCTCGGCCGCCGCCCACGCCGACCAGAACCCGCCACAGCAGGCGGTCCCTCCTGTGACGCTGCCGCCAGTGGTGGTCACTGCGCAGAAGGAGCCGGCCGACGCCCAGCGGCTGCCGCTGAGCGTCTCGGCCGTGAACCGGCAGACTCTCGACTCGGCCGGCTTCAGCTCGGTCGGCGAAGCCTCCGTCTTCTCGCCGAATACCCTGTTTGCCGAATTGAGCGCGCGCAAGGTCAGCAACCCCTACATCCGCGGCATCGGCTCGAGCCCGTCGAACCCCGGCGTCACGACGTACATCGACGGCGTCCCGCAGCTGAACGCCAACTCGTCGAACATCGAGCTGATCGATATCGAGCAGGTCGAGTTCGTACGAGGCGCGCAGAGCGCGCTCTTCGGCCGGAACGCGCTCGGCGGCCTGATCAACGTCTCGACGACCCGGCCGTCGATGACGCAGTGGACCAGCCGCATCGACTCCCCGCTGGGCACCCAGCGCGAGCGCGGGATCCGGGGCGCGATGTCGGGCCCGCTCAGCGGCACCGCGGCCATCGGCCTGGCCTTCGGCACGCGGGCCCGCGACGGCTTCACGGTGAACGACGTCACCGGCAACACATTGGACAACCGGTCGGCCACATTCGGCCGCGCGCAGTTCGTCTACATGCCGACGCCCCGATGGGAAACGCGCTTCATTTTCGGCGGCGAGCGCGATCGCGACGGCGACTACGCCCTGAACGACCTCGAGGAGACGCGCCTCAATCCGTACCACGCGCAGCGCGACGTCGAGGGATACACCGACCGCGACATCTGGTCCTCCACCGTCCTCGTCCGTCACGAAGGGCCGCGCTTCGCGTTCTCGTCCACCACCGGCGTCGTCTGGTGGGAGACTCACGACTTCACCGACCTCGACTACTCGGCGATGCCGCTCCTGACGCGCGAGAACGTCGAGAAGGACACGCAGTTCACCCAGGAGTTCCGCGTGGCGTCGGCCGCGCAGGCCCCCGCGCGCCTGTCGCGGGATTTCGTCGTCGAGTGGCAGGCCGGCGTCATGCTCTTCTCTCAGCATTTCACGCAGGACGCCGCCACCTCGTTCTCGCCGTATGTCTTGTCGCCGTCGGTCCCGGTCCCCGTCACCCGGAGCGCTCCGGCGGCGATCCTCGACGACATGGGGCTCGGTCTCTACGGGCTGGCCACGCTGACGGCGTGGAGCGAACTCGATCTCACGCTCGGCGCTCGCTTCGACCGCGAGCAGCGGACGGCCGACATCGGCACCGCGTACAATCCTCCGATTGCGCCGCCGACGCAGCTCAACGCCGAACGCTCGTTCTCGAACGTCTCGCCGCAGGCCGCACTGGCCTGGCGCCCGACGTCCAGATTCGCGGTCTACACCTCGATAGGAAAGGGCTTCAAGGCTGGCGGGTTCAATGCCTGGGCGCCGCCGGGAAGCGAATCGTACGATGAGGAGCAGGCGTGGAACGCGGAAGCGGGGGTGAAGACGACCTGGGCTCAGGGGCGGGTGGTGGTCAACGCCGCCTACTACCGCATCGACTGGGACGACATGCAGTTGACCGTACCGACGCCAGGCGCGCCGGCACAGTTCTACATCGCCAACGTCGGGAACGCGACGAGTTCCGGCTTCGAGGCGTCGATGAACGCCCGCCCCTTCTCGGCGCTCGACTTCTACGGCACGTTCGGCACCGCCGACGCGACGTTCGGCGCTGGCAGCACCTCGAACGGCGTGGACGTCTCCGGGAACGACCTGCCGCTCGCGCCCGGGTACACCGCATCGCTGGGAGCGAAGCTGTCGGCGGGAGTCGGCCGCTCGTTGGGCGTGTACGGCAGGGTGGACGTGGTGTTCTACGGGGCCTATCACTACGACGATCAGAACCGCGCCGGGCAGGACGCCTACTCGGTCGTCAACCTGCGCGGAGGGTTCCGCGCCGGGAAGTTCGCCGTGGACGCGTGGGTGAGGAACGCGTTCGACACGCGCTACGTCCCGCTCGCCTTCGCCTACGGCAGCCTGACGCCGTCCGGGTTCATCGGCGAACCGGGCGCCCCTCGCGTGGTCGGCATCACGGCGCGCGTCGGCTTCTGACCGCGCGCGATCACGGCAGGTAACCACAGAGCACTCAGAGCAGCACAGAGACTCGCACGCCGAGAGCTTCGACCGGGCCGGGCCTCTGGCCCGGACGCCGAGCGCGGCGCAGCGCGCACGAGCCCGTCAGCAGGGGATCGGGTTCGTGCACGCTGTGCCGGCGCTCGAGCGCCGCTGCCCCGGCAGCGCCGGGGCGCGCCCGGTCGAAGCCCGATCAGGCGTCATGCGTGCGCGCGTGACACCAGCCTGTCTCCGCGCTCTCTGTGCCCTCCGTGGTTGAGATCGGTCCGGTTCCGTCGGCCGCGCCCGGCGTCGAACGCGTGCATGTGGCGGCAGGCTGGAGAACCGCATAGAATGCCGCCGTCGGCCGGCCTCACCCCATGATCACTGTCGTCACCGGAGCGACCGGGCACATCGGCGCCAACCTCGTCCGCGCGCTGGTCGCAACCGGCCGGCGGGTGCGGTGCGTGGTCCGCCAGGATCGCGCCGCGCTCGCGGACGTCGACGTGGAGTGTGTGGCGGGGGACGTCCTCGACCCGCCAACGCTCCGCGAGGCATTCCGCGGCGCGACCACGGTGTTCCACCTCGCGGCGGTCATCTCGATTGACGGCGATTGGCACGGGCTGGTCACGGCAACCAACGTCGACGGCGCGCGAAACGTCGCCGAGGCCGCGCTGGCGTGTGGCGTGCGACGCATGGTCCACTGCTCGTCCATCCACGCGTTCGTCCAGGGCGGCCGATCCGCCACCGTCGACGAATCGACGCCGCGGGCGTTCGACGCGCGTCACGCCGCCTACGATCGGTCGAAGGCGGCTGGCGAGCGGGCCGTGCGCGAGATGGCGGCCCGCGGCCTCGACGCTGTCATCGTCCATCCGACCGCGGTCATCGGCCCGTACGACTACAAGCCGTCCCGCATGGGGCGGCTGCTGCTCAACCTGTATCGGCGCCGGCTGCCCTCGCTCGTTCCTGGCGGCTTCGACTGGGTGGACGTGCGGGACGTCGTCGCCGGGCTGCTGAGCGCCGAGACGCACGGCCGGCCGCACGAGAGCTACCTGCTCTCGGGGCAGTACACGCCGGTCGCGGCGCTGGCCAGGCTGGCGGCCGACGTCACCGGGGTGCCGGCGCCGCGCTGGTGCACGCCGTCCTGGCTGGCGCGCGCGGCTGCGCCGTTCTCGGCGGCGCTCGGCCGGCTGCACGGCGGTGAGCCGCTCTTCACCAGCGAGTCGCTCGACACGCTGGCCATGGGCACGCAGGTCGACTGCGCCAAGGCCCGGCGCGAACTCGGCTACTCGTCCCGCGATCTTCGGACGACGCTCCGCGACACCTACGCGTGGTTGGCGGAGGCGGGCCGGATCCGCCTGACGCGCCCACTCGACGGCGGCGATTCGGCCGGCTCGGCGGGTGCCGCGTGACGGGCGCCGATTCGCTCATCGTCGCGTCCTGGGCGGTGATCGCGGCAGGACTCCTGGCGCTCGGCATCCTCTGGTGGGTCGCCGCCCCTTACGGCCGGTTCATGCGCGACGGCTGGGGCCCGACGCTCCCGAGCCGCCTGGCGTGGATGCTGATGGAATCGCCGTCCGCTGCCGGATTCCTGGCCGTCTACATCCTCGGCAGCAATCGGCTGGAGTGGGTCCCGCTGGTACTGCTGGCGGTCTGGCAGGCCCACTACGTCCATCGGGCATATGTCTTCCCGCTGCGGTTGCGAGAGCGCGGCAAACGCATGCCGTGGGCGATCGCGGGGATGGGCTTCTTCTTCAACTGTGTGAACGCCTGGCTGAACGCGCGATGGATCTCCGAGGTGGGGCGCTACGACGCCTCGTGGCTCTCGGACCCCCGCTTTGTGACGGGCGTCGCGCTGTTCGCGGCGGGCTACGCGATCAACCAGCACGCCGACGCGGTGCTGTTCGCGTTGCGCTCGACGGGCAACGGCGGATACCGGATCCCCTTCGGCGGTCTCTACCGCTGGGTGTCGTGCCCGAACTACCTGGGTGAGATCCTCGAGTGGAGCGGCTGGGCGCTGGCCACCTGGTCGTGGCCCGGCCTCGCGTTTGCGGTCTTCACGTTCACCAACCTCGCGCCGCGCGCGCTGGCCACCCACCGCTGGTATCGGCAGACGTTCGCCACATACCCTTCCGATCGGAAGGCGCTGATCCCGTTTGCCCTGTAGATGTGGCGCGGGGCTTCAGCCCCGCGACCAGGCGGGGCCAACGCCCAGCCCTCAGTGCTCGTCCTTCCCGTCAACGATCTTCAAGAGCAGTTCCTGCGCGCGCGCGTAGGTTGGCGCAATCTCGAGCGCGGCCAGCACCTCCTTCTTGGCCTCGGCCTTCTGACCGCCCAGCAGCAGCGCCTCGGACAGATCGCAGTGCGCCGGCGCGGGATCGACCGGGCCGGCCGCCAGCGCCGCGCGGAACTCGCGCGTCGCCAGGGCCGCATCGCGCCGCTCGACCGCGATCCGGCCGAGCGCGGCATGCGCGGCGGAGTCGAACGGGTCGATGACGACGATACGTTCGAAGGCGAGGGCGGCGGCCGCCGTATCGCCGAGCCGCTTCGCGATCTGCGCCAGCTGGCGGGCCGCCTCGATGTTCGTGTGGTCGGCGGCCACGAGTGACGAGAGCTCCCGCAAGGCGCGCCGGAAGTCGCCGCCTCTGGCAGCCAGCTCGGCGATTCTCGCCCGCGGGCAGCTCGGGCCGGTGGCGATCGGCACCAGCGCCGCCGCCCGCTCGAACGCGCCGATCGCCGCCTCGCGGGCGCCCGCCGCCGCCATCGCGTCGCCCGCCGCCATCTGCACCGGGAAGCTTCCCGGGTGCTTCGACGCGAGCGCCTGCCACTCGGCCACGGTCCGGCCGGCGGGCGTGGCAACGCCCTCAGGCGTGCGCAGCGCCCTGCCGAGGGCGCCGTACCGCTGTTCCAGCCGGGCGTCGAAAGCCGCCTGGAGATCGGCAAGGCCGGCACCCGTGGCTTTCCTGAGCGCCGCCTCGGTGTCGGCGCCGTCTGCGAACGCTCGGAGCATCACGCGAAGCGCCTCCTGGCCGTGTCGCTCCACCAGCAGGGAAACCGCGAGCGACGACTCGAAGTAGGCCAGGCCGATGAGGTCGGCCCGCGCGAATCCCGAGTTGAGGTTCGAGAGCTTCAGCAGTTGCCCCTCGCCGTACGCCCTGGCGAAAGCCAGCTCGCCGTCTCGCGGCCACGCCGGGTCGACCAGGCCTTCCTCGTACATCGAGATGCCCTCGGTGACCCACCTGGGCACGCGCTGGTTCGAGAGCTGGAGCGTGAACACGTGCGCCAGCTCGTGCCACATCGTCGCCTGCCAGTTGAAGTCGCCCGGCGTGCGCGCGCGGGGGGAGTCCTGGGTGACCACCGATCCGAAACTGGCGCCGAGCGCGCCTACCATCCCGGGGAGGCCGGCGGTGCGCACGGCGAAGTCGTCGTGCTTCGGGAAGATCTGGATCGTGACGGTGCCGCGCGGATCGATGCCGTAGCGGCCCCGCATCTCCGCGAGCGCTCTGGCAACCAGGGGCCCGGCGTAGAGCCCGAGCACCGGCGCTTCGTCGGGGTCCATCCGGATGGTCGCCACGCCGCTCTTCTGCGTCTTGAAGCCGTCAAGCGTGTCGAGGACCCGCAACAGGTTCAGCGTGACGATGTCAGACCGATCGCCGCGGAACGCGGTGTCGAGCATGCGACGCGCCTCGGCTTCCGCGCCCAGGCGCAGCAGATTCATTCCGAGGTCGGCGTAGGCGCGGATGTTCGTCGGCTCGAGCGCGACGGCTCTCCGCCCGAGCGCCACGGCTTCGTCGAAACGGTACTTGCGGGCTGCGTGGGCGGCGACGGTGCGATAGGTGTCGCCGCGCGTCGGGTTGACGCCGAGCGCGCGGGCCGATTCGGCCTCGTACTCCGCGGTGCGCCCTGCGACCCAGGCCATGCCCGCCAGCAGCGAGTATGCCTCCGGACTTCGCGGGTTGATCGCAAGGACGCGATCGATGGCCGCCTTCGCCTCGGCGGGTCTGTCCTCGTCGAGCGCGGCCTCGGCGACGAACAGATGCGCCTCCACCAGCCCGGGGTCGATCTCGAGGGCGCGCGCTGCGGCTGCCGCGGCGGCGGTGTCGTCGTCGTCCACCAGTGCACGGGCCAGGCCGATGTGGGCGGGCGCCCAGTTGGCGTCGGCCTGGAGGGCGATGCGGAACGATTTCACCGCCTCGCCCGGCCGGTGCTTCTCGATGAAGAACCGGCCCCACGCGGTGTTCACGGCCGGGTCGTTCCTGAGGGCGTCCACCGCGCTGCCATAGAGCGAGTGGGCCGTCGTCGTTTGACCGAGCGCGTGCGCCGCGCGCGCTCCACGCAGCAGACCGTCGGCGGTCACGCCGCCTCGCGTCGCGCTGACGAGCGGCATCAGCACACCCGCAGCATCATTCGCGCGGCCGACCACGCGGTACAACAGGCCCAGCTCCAGCGCCGCCTCCGCCAGCGGACTGCGCGCGGCAGCGGGTTGCAGCAGGGCCAGGGCCTCGTCGTACTGCCCGCGGTCACCTGCAAGGCGACCGAGAATGGCGGCGGCCGCCTGATCGCCCGCACCGCGCCCGCGCGCCATTGCTTCCGCGTCGGTCCGCTTGCCGTGGGCGATCGCCGCGGTCGCGGTCTTGATGAACGCCAGCTCGGCCGCGGCCCGCGCCTGCTCGGCTCTGGCCTGTGCGGCTCGCGCCGACGCGTCCTGGGCCTGCGGAGCCTGGCCAGCCCCGCCACCGCCAGCCTGGTCCCTCGCCGACACCGTCGGCATGAAGACCGTGAATGCGATCGCGGACAGAACCGTGACGACGCCGGGTGCATGCATGTTGTATCCTGCCAATATACCCCAACGCTTCGCGGCCGGCCGAGCGCGGCGCGTCAGCGGTAAACGGCGTCGGCCTGCACGCGGTATTGGACTCGTGGCGGCCCTGTCCGGGCCTTCGGTTCGAGGTGTCCTTGTTGGAGCGGCTGTTCGGGCTCGTCTTCAAGTATCGCCCGGTGATCTACGCCCAGGGGGAGCTGGCCTTCAGCCCGCCCTGGCCGGCGATCCTCGTCGTCGCGGCTGCCGTCGCCGCGGGCGCGCTGGGTGTGTGGGCCTACCGTGGGGCGGGTGCACCCGGGGCCTCGGTGCGGACGCGCGCGACGCTGCTCGCCTTCCGCCTGTCCACCGTGGCCCTCCTGCTCCTCTGCCTGATGCGGCCGGTCCTGGTCGTCCGCGCCGTCGAGCCGCAGCGCAACGTGCTCGCCGTCCTCGTGGATGATTCCCGAAGCATGACGATCGCCGACCAGGGTCAGCAGCCGAGGTCGGCATTCGCCCGCGATCAGTTCGGCGCGTCCGGCCGGCTGCGCGAAGCGCTCGGCCGACGATTCGCGCTTCGCGACTTCCGCTTCTCGGCAACCGCCGAGCGTGCGTCGACTCCCGACAGCGGTACCTATGCCGGCACGCGCTCGAATGTCGGCCAGGCCCTGCAGCGCACGGCCGAAGAACTGGCCGGGCTTCCCGTGTCCGGCATCGTGCTGCTGACAGACGGCGCGGACACCTCCCGCGCCGGCATGGCGGACACGCTGCGGTCGCTGCGGTCCGCCGGCCTCCCCGTGTTCGCGGTTGGACTGGGCCGCGAGACGCTGGCGCGCGACGTTCAGCTGGGTCGGGTGGATCCGCCGCTCGTGGTCCTCAAGGGCACGACACTGGTCGTCGACGTGGTGATCGGCCAGTCGGGCTTCGCGGGTCGGACGGTCCCCGTCGTCGTGGAAGACGAAGGGCAGACGATCGCCTCGCAGGACGTCACCCTGCCCTCCGACGGCGAGCCGGCCACGGCGCGGGTCCGCTTCACGCTGGCCGACGCCGGCCCGCGCGTCCTGCACTTCCGCATTCCGGTGCTGGACGGCGAGCAGGTGGCGAAGAACAACGAACGCGAGGCGCTCGTGACGGTCGTAGACCGCCGCGAGAAGATCCTGTACATCGAGGGCCAGCCCCGCTACGAGATGAAGTTCCTGCGGCAGGCGGTCGCCGAGGACAAGAACCTCCAGGTCGTCACGCTACAGCGGTCGGCCGACCGGAAGTTCCTGCGGCTCGACATCGACGCCGCCGACGACCTGGCCGGCGGATTCCCGAAGACGCGGGAGGAGCTCTACGCCTATCGCGGCATCATCGTCGGGAGCATCGAGGCGAGCGCGTTCACCCAGGACCAGCTCCAGATGATGGCCGACTTCGTCAGCCTGCGTGGCGGAGGTCTCCTCGCGCTGGGCGGCCGCCGGTCGTTCGCCGAGGGCGGGTACGCGGGCACGCCGCTGGCCGAAGCGCTGCCGGTTCAGCTCGAGGCGGTCAGGGCCGGCGATGACTTCGTGCGAACCCTGACGGTGTTGCCGACCCGGCTCGGCCAGACCCACGTCGCGACGCAGGTTGGCGCCACGGAACAGGCCTCCGCGGATCGCTGGGCGACACTGCCGCCGGTAACGACCGTGAATCCCGTTCGTCGCGTAAAGCCGGGCGCGGCCGTCCTCCTGACCGGGCGTGAGGGGGCGCGCGACGGCCAGATCGTGCTCGCCTACCAGCGGTACGGCGCCGGCAAGGCCATCGCCTTCCCGGTCCAGGACTCGTGGATGTGGCAGATGCACGCGAACATCCCGCTCGAGGACCAGACGCACGAGACGTTCTGGCGGCGGCTGCTCCGCTGGCTCGTCGACGGCGCGCCGGAGCGCCTGACCGTGACGGTCGACCACGAGCGCGTCGAGCGCGGCGATACGGTGTCCGTCACCTCCGTGCTGCGCGACGACCGGTTCATCGGCGTGAATGACGCCGCCGTCAGCGCGCGGGTGACCGGGCCGGACGGGCGGACGACCGAGGTACCGCTCACGTTCGCGGTCGATCGCGACGGCGAATACCGTGCCTCGTTCACAACGGCGCTGGACGGCCTCTACGACATCGCCATCGAGGCGGCGCGCGGCAAGGAGGCGCCGCAGCGCGCCCGCGCGTTCGTGCGCGCGGCGCCCGACGATCGGGAGTACTTCGATGCCGCGATGCGACCGACCTTCCTCGCCCGGATCGCCGACGACACAGGCGGACGCTTTTACACGCCGTCGACCGTTTCGGCCCTGCCCGAGGACATCACGTATCTGGGCCGCGGCGTGACCATCGTGCAGGAGAAGGATCTCTGGGACATGCCGGCGGTCCTGCTGCTGCTCGTGGCCCTCGTCGGCGGCGAGTGGGCGCTTCGGCGCAGATGGGGGCTTGCATGACGCCGGGCCGCGCCGCCGCCCTCGTCGCGCTCGCGCTGCTCGCCACGCACGGCTCGCCCTCGCAGTCCTACGCCCAGCCAGGCAGCCACCTGCTGGTAGTCGTGGGGCTTGGGGGCGATCTGGAGAACGCGGATCGGTTCCACCAGTGGGCGTCGACGATCGTCGACGCGGCGCGCGGACGGTATGGCCTCTCGGCCGACAGCGTCGTGTACCTCGGCGAGGACCCGGCCCGCGACCCGAAGCGGATCGGCGGCAGCTCGACGCGCGAAGCGATCGCCGCGGCGGTGGACCGCATGGCTCGGGCGGCCCGGCCGGGCGACACGGTGTTCATCGTCCTCATCGGGCACGGCGCATCGGCCACCGGTGGGGCACGCTTCAATCTGCGCGGACCGGACCTGACGGCGGCGGAATACGCGACGCTCCTGAATCGATTCGCCGCGCAGACGGTGATCTTCGCGAATACCGCGAGCTCGAGCGGAGGCTTCGTTCAGGCGCTCTCGGGCAGGAACCGGGTCGTCATCACCGCCACGACGACCGATGGCGAGAAGAACCAGACTCGGTTCGGCGAGTTCTTCGCCGAGGGGTTCAGCGCCGACGGGGCGGATGGCGACAAGGATGGCCGCGTGTCGCTGCTCGAGGCGTTCAACTGGGCTCGGACCCGGGTGGCCGACTCGTACAAGCGGGATGGCCAGCTGCTCACCGAGCACGCGCTGCTCGACGACAACGGCGACGGCAAGGGCGCGGCGGCGCCAGGGCAGCCTGGCGGAGACGGCGCGCTTGCCCGCACGCTCTTCATGTCGGCCGCGTCGGCCGCGCGCGCGATCCCCGACCAGGCCGATCCCGAACTGCGCGCGCTGGTGGCCCGGCGCGATGCGCTCGAAGCGCGCATCGCGGCCCTCAGGGCGGCGAAGGACAAGACGGATCCGAAGACGTACGAAACCGATCTGGAGCAGCTCCTGATCGATCTGGCGCGGGTGAACCGATCCATCAAGGAGAAGCAGAAGTGACCAAGACCATGCTGGCCGCGCTGACGGCCGCCGCGGTGGCCGCTTCGGCCGCGCTCATGGCCCGATCGCAGCAGGATTCGCCAGTCCGCCTGCCGGCCGTGCCATTCGGGACAACAGGCGGACTGGCGCCGCAACGCCCTCGCGGGGGAATGCCCCCGGACTCGTTTGGCCAGGGACGCGGGGGGATGGGCTTCGGGCAGCTCGATCGGTCCGAGCCCACCGATTTTTCGCCCGGTCAGCTGCCCTACGACGGGCGCTACGTCTTCGCGCGCCTGCGTTACATCCAAGGCGTGTCGCCCGACGAGCTCGGCGGCGCGCGCTTCTTCGGCCGGCGCGGCCGCGGCCAAGGTCCGCCCTGGTCGCACGACCACCCGCGCGCCGAACGGAACTTCATGAAGATCCTCTCGGAGATCACGACGCTCGACCCGTATACGGGGCCGCTCGGAGGCGTCATCGTGGACATCGGCTCGCCCGACCTGTTCAAGTACCCGGTGTCCTACATGGCGGAGGCCGGCTTCTGGACGCAGACCGACGAAGAGGCGAAAAACCTGCGCGCCTACCTGCTCAAGGGCGGCTTCATGATCTTCGACGACTTCCGGGGGAACGACTGGGCGAATTTCGAGGCGCAGATGAAGCGCGTCCTGCCCGACATTCGCATGGTCGAGATTCCGCTGGCGCACCCGATCTTCCACTCCTTCTTCGACATCGTGACGCTCGAGTTCCGGCAGTACTACGACCGGGACCTGCCGTATTTCATCGGCGCGTACCTCGACAACGACCCGGACAAACGGCTGCTGTTCATCGCGAACTACAACAACGACGTGGGCGAGTACCTGGGAATGGTCCGACACCGGCTGGACGCCAATCGACCTGTCGAACGAGGCGTACAAGCTCGGCGTGAACTACGTCATCTATGCCCTGACGCACTAGAACGGGCTGGTGTGGGGCGGGCCTTCAGGCCCGCCGATCGCGGGGCTGAAGCCCCGCGCCACGCCGCCTCCGTGGCGAGGGACAGTCGTGGGAGACACTGTGACGACTACAAGCGAACACCATCTCGAGTCCGAAGGCGACGTGGCGCTGGCCGACCGCATGCGGGCCAGCCGCGACCGGATGCTCGCCGAGCTCGGCAAGATCATCGTCGGCCAGTCGGCCGTCATCGAACAGGTCCTGCTGACGCTTCTCGTCGGCGGCAACAGCCTCATCGTCGGCGTGCCCGGCCTGGCGAAGACGCTGCTCATCAAGACGATGGCGGACGTGCTGGACCTGAAGTTCGCCCGAATCCAGTTCACGCCCGACCTGATGCCGTCCGACATCACCGGCACCGACATCATCCAGGACGACCCGCAGACCGGGAAGCGCCACATGGTGTTCTCGCCCGGGCCCGTCTTCACGAACGTGCTGCTCGCCGACGAAATCAACCGGACGCCGCCGAAGACGCAGTCCGCGCTGCTCGAGGCGATGCAGGAGCATCGGGTCACGATCCAGGGGCGCACCTACGTGCTGGACGAGCCGTTCCACGTCTTCGCCACGCAGAACCCGATCGAGCTCGAAGGCACCTACCCGCTGCCCGAGGCGCAGCTCGATCGGTTCATGTTCCACATCGTGATCGACCATCCGCCGGAGGACGAGGAGTTCGAGGTGCTGCGGACGACGACGGCGGTGCAGGACGCCACCGTGTCGCGGGCCGTGACCGGCGCGGAGCTGGTCGCGTTCCAGAGTCTGGTCCGGCGGGTCCCCGTGTCCGAGCCGGTGATGCGGTACGCGCTCACGCTGGTGCGCGCCAGCCGCCGGCACGCCACCGGCACGCTCGACTTCGTGGAGAAGTGGGTGGCGTACGGCGCCAGCGTGCGCGCGGCGCAGTACCTCGTGCTCGGCGCGAAGGCGCGGGCGCTGGTCCACGGGCGCTACCACGTGGCGCTCGAGGATGTCAGGGCGCTGGCCCATCCCGTGATGCGCCACCGTGTCCTCACGAACTTCCACGCCGAGTCCGAGGGCGTGACGACCGACCAGATTGTCGACCGGCTCGTGGCCGCCGTGCCCGCGCCGAAGTCCGGGATGTGACGATGGAACGCCGGGACACGCGAACGTCGATGCGCGGCGCCCAGTTCGTGGATCCGTCCGCCCTGGCACGGATCCGGAACCTCGAGCTGCTCGCGCGCACGGTCGTGGACGGCTTCATCAACGGCCTCCACCGCGCGCCGCATCTCGGCTTCTCGCTCGACTTCGCCGAGCACCGCGCCTACGAACCCGGCGACGACCTGCGCCGCGTGGACTGGCGGGTGTTCGCGCGGACCGATCGCTACTACGTGAAGCAGTTCGAGGCCGACTCGAACGCCAACGTGGTGGTGGCGCTCGACATCTCAACCTCGATGCGCTACGCGAGCGGCGGGATCAGCAAGCTCGACTACGGTCGTTACCTGGCGGCATCGCTGCTCTACTTCTCGCACCAGCAGCGCGACCGCGTGGGGCTGGTCACCTTCGACGCGAACGTCATCGAGTACGTGCCCGCGTCGGCGCGACATCTCCCGTACAGCCTGTACGCCCTCGACCGGGTGGGCGACCCGCGCCCCGGCGTCCTCGCGCCGCCCCTCCGCACGATCACCGAGCGCCTGCGGCGCCGCGGCATCATCGTCGTGATCTCGGACCTCTACGACGAGCCCGAGGCCGTCGCGACGGCCGTGAGGCCGCTTCGCTACAGCGGGCACGACGTCATCGTCTTCCACGTGCTCGATCCGGCCGAACTGGACTTCCCGTTCACCGAGTCGGTGAGCTTCGAGGACATGGAAACCGGCGACCGCATGCCGATCGTGCCGGCGGCGCTGCGGGAACGCTACCAGGCCCTGGTTCGCGAGCACACGGCCGCGCTCGGCCGGCTCTTCACCGACAGCCGGATCGACTACGCGCTGTTCAACACGTCGGTGCCGCTCGACCACGCGCTGTTCCAGTACCTGTCGGCGCGCGAGCGCCTGAGCCGGGCCCGCTGATGTCGTTCCTGGCTCCCGCCCTGCTCGCCGGCCTGCTCGCCATCGCGATTCCCGTCGTGGTGCACCTCGTGCAGCGCGAGCGGCGGACGGTTGTGGCCTTCCCGTCGTTGATGTTCCTGCGACGGATCCCGAACCAGACCGTGCGGCGGCGTGCGATCCGCCACTGGCCGCTGCTGGCGTTGCGCATCCTCGCCTTCGCGCTGATCGCGGTCGCCTTCGCCCGACCGTTTCTGGCGGGTTCCGTCGCGCCGGCGGCGGCAGCCGCGGGCACCCGGGAAGTCGTCATCCTTCTGGACCGCTCGGCGAGCATGGGCTACGGCGGCCACTGGGCCCGCGCTCAGGACGCCGCGCGGAGGGTCGTCCAGAGCCTCGCGCCCGGCGACCGCGCGTCGGTCGTCTTCTTTGCCGGGGACGTCGAGGTCGCCGCGCGCGCCGACAGCGGCCGCGCCGCGCTCGTGGCGGCCGTCGATCGGGCGAAACCGGGACCCGGACTCACCCGTTTCGGCCCTGCGCTGCGCGCGGCGGCCGGATTGCTCGACGCATCATCGGCCAGCCGCCGCGAAATCGTCCTCGTCTCCGACTTCCAGAAGTCCGGCTGGGACCCGGCTCAGGACGCGCGGCTTCCCCCGGAATCTCGCTGACGCCCGTGTCGGTGGCCGAACAGGCAACCGTCAATGCCGCCGTGGCGTCGATGTCGTTCGTCCAGCAGCCCGCCGCAAAGGGCGTCCTGGTGACCGCGTCGGCCCGCGTCATGAACTACGCCGCGGCCCCCGTCGCGAATCGCGTGATGTTGCTCGACGTCGATGGTCATCGCGTGGATTCCCAGCGCGTCTCGGTTGGCCCGGGCACGTCTGCCATCGTGACCTTCGCGCCATTCGTCGTCGGCGGGCGACGCGCGCGGGTCACCGCCAGCCTCGCCGCAGACGATCTGCCCGCCGACGATGTCTTCCACGCCGTGGTGACGGCCGGCGGCCGCGTGCCCGTCCTGATCGTCGAGAGCGTCAACCCGGCGCCCGACGCCAGCCTGTACCTCGTCCGCGCCCTCGGCGTCGCTGCCGCGCCCGGCTTCGACACGCGAGTCACCCGCGCCGACCGCGTGCGGCCGGAGGAGGTCGCCGCGGCCGCGGTGATCGTGCTCAACGACACGCGCGTGCCGTCCGGGGCGGCCGGCCGCGCGCTGGCCTCCGCCGTCGACGCCGGCGCCGGCCTCTTCGTGCTGCTCGGCGAGCGGAGCGACTGGACACCCGAGGACCCCGACCTGCTGCCTGGGCGCCTCGGCGTCGCCGTCGATCGCTCGGGCACCAGCGGCGGCACGCTCGGGTCGATCGACTTCAGCCATCCGGTGTTCGAGATCTTCAGCTCGCCTCGAAGCGGCGACCTCACCGCCGCGCGGATGTTCCGGTATCGAACGCTGACCGGGGCCGCGCAGGTGCTGGCGCGATTCGACGATGGCGGCGTGGCGATGGCCGAGCGGAAGATAGGGCGCGGCTCGGTGCTTGCGTGGACGTCGACGCTCGACAGCTACTGGAACGACGTCCCGCTGAAGCCGATCTTCGTCCCGCTCGTGCATCAGCTGATGCGGCATCTCGGCCGGTACGTCGAGCCGCGACCCTGGTACACCGTCGGCGAGGCGTACGACCCGGCGGATGCGCCGCCCGCCGACCCCGCCACCCGAACGGCCGCGAGCGCCTCGTTCACCGCCCTCTCGCCGACCGGTCGCGTCGTCGAGCCTGTCGCGGGCAGCGGCCGCCGAACCGTGCCGCTGGGTGAGGCCGGCTTCTACGAGATCAGGCCGGCGGGATCGCCGGGCGACTCGGATGTCGTCGCCGTCAACGGATCCATCGCCGAGTCGGATCTGTCGCCGCTGGATCCCGCCGTGCTCACGGCGAACGTCGTCCCGGCGAGCGGCGAGGCTCGGGACGGCGGCGGCCGCGTCCTGACCGTCGAAGAGAGCGAACACCGCCAGTCGCTCTGGTGGTATCTTCTGGCTGTGGGGCTGCTGCTCCTGGTCATCGAGGCCGCGGTGGCCAGCCGGCTGCCGCGGATAGCCTGATGTCCCATCACGACGAACTGCTGCACGTCATCCGGAGGGTCAGGGGCCGCTGGCGCTGGAAGGTCGTGCTGCGCAGCGTGACCGTCCTCGTCGGCGCCGCGATCCTCGCCCTGCTCGCCGTGGCGTTCGGCCTCGAGCGTTTCCGCTTCAGCCCCGCCGCCATCGTCGTCGCCCGCGTGGCGACCTACGTGGCGCTCGTCGTCCTCGGCTGGCTCTTCTTCGTGCGGCCGCTCGGCCGGCGCGTCAGCGACCAGCAGGTGGCGCTCTACCTGGAAGAGCACGAACCGTCGTTCCAGGAGGCGCTGGTGAGCGCGGTCGATGTCGGTTCGCCCGACCGGGCCGCGCGGCACGCGGGCGAGTCCGCCGAACTGCTCGAGCAGCTGGTGAAGACGGCGGTCGAGCGGTGCCGGCGGTCCGACGTGGGGCGCGGCCTCGAACGCCAGAGCCTGCGCAGATCGCTGGGCGTGCTCGGCATCATCGCCGCGGCGGCCGCGGTTGTCTTCACGTTCGGGCCGGCGTACCTGCGGCAGGGCGCCTTCGCCGTCCTGGTGCCCGTCGGGGGCGTCGAAGCGGCCAGCCCGTATCGAATCGACGTGAAGCCGGGGTCGGCCACTATTGCGCGCGGCACGGATCTGTCGGTGGCGGCGCAGCTGGTCGGTTTCACCTCCACGGAGGTCGATCTGTTCACGCGCGCGAACGCCGGCGCACCCTTCGAGCGGACGCCCATGACGTCGGTGCCCGACGGCGGCGGGTTCGAGAGCACGCTGTTTCGCGTCGTGGAGTCGTTCGACTACTTCGTGCAATCGGCCGGCGTGCGCTCCGCGGTGTTCCGGATCGACGCCGCCGCGCTTCCTTTCGTCGAGCGGATGGAGATGGAGTTCGTCTACCCGGCCTACACCGGGCTCGGCCCGCGGACGATCGACCAGGGCGGCGACATCGCGGCGCTACGGGGCACGACGGTCCGCCTGCGCGTCCACTCGACGATGGCGACGAAGGCGGGCCGGATCGTGCGGGACGATCGTGAGCACCTGCCGCTGACCGTCAACGCCGACGGGACGCTGTCCGGCTCGCTCCAGGTCAAGGAGAACGGCATCTACCGGATCGAGCTGGCAACGCCGGCAGGGACGCTTGTGCCGGCATCGCCGCAGTACACCATCGACGTGCTGGCCGACGACGCGCCGTCCGTCGCCTTCCAGAAGCCCGGGCGCGATCTGCGCGCGACGAGCCTGGACGAGATCTTCGTGGAGGCGGGAGCCGAGGACGACTTCGGCGTGCGGCAGCTCGACCTGGTGTACGCCGTGAACGGCGGGCCGGAGAAGCAGGTGAAGCTGATCGGCCCGGCGCCCTCGCCACGTCCCGAAGTGTCGGCGGGCCACACGTTCTTCCTCGAGGAGCTGGGCCTTCAGCCGGGCGACGTCGTGGCGTACTACGCGCGCGCCACCGACAACGACGACGTCTCAGGCGCGAAGACCGTCACGAGCGACATCTTCTTCCTCCAGATCCAGCCGTTCCGAAAGGACTACCGCGCCGCGGAGAGCCAGGCGGGTGGACAGCAGGCCGGTCAGCGCGGCAACGCCGGGAACAGCGACCCGTCAGCGCTCTCCGAACAGCAACGTCGGATCGTGTCGGGCACCTTCAACGTCCTGCGCGACCGCGCGAAGGCGGGAGAGGAGAAGTTCAAGCAGGACGTCGTGTTCCTCGCGCTGACGCAGGGGCAGCTGCGGGAGCGGGCGGAGGGGCTGGCGGCCCAGATCAAGTCGCGGGTGGCGCAGGCGGAGCCAACGATGGTGAAGGTGGCGGGGGCGCTCGAGGAGGCGGCCCGCGCGATGCAGAGCGCCGAGCAGCGGCTGCAGGCGCGCGACCCGAAGACTGCGCTGCCGGCCGAGCAGCAGGCCCTCGCTGGTTTGCAGCGGGCCGAGGAAGCCTACCGGGACGTGCGCGTTCGGATGGACCAGCAGCGCGGCGGCGGCGGCGGCGGCGGCGGCGGACAGCAGTCTTCAGGGGCGGCCGACGACCTGGCCAACCTCTTCCAGCTCGAGCTGGACAAGCTCCGGAACCAGTACCGAGACGTTCGACCGCAGCCAGCAGCAGACGGCCGACGCGAAGGTCGACGCGATGCTCGAGCGGCTGAAGGAGCTCGCGCGCCGCCAGGAGCAGGAGGCTGAGCGCCAGCGCCAGATGGCCGGGAACAGGCAGGCCGGCGGCAGCGCGGCCAGCGCCCGCCAGCGGCAGCTCGCGGCGGACACGGAGGAGGCCGCGCGGCAGCTGGAGCGGCTCTCGCGCGAGGACGGCAGGCAGGATCTGGCCCAGATGGCCCGCGACCTGCGGGCGGCCGCCGATGCGATGCGCCGCGCCGCGGCCAGCGGGGACGCCGCCGCGTTCGGCGAGGCGCGGGCCGCAGCCGATCGCCTCTCGAGAGCGCGAGACGGCCTCGAGCGCCAGCGCACCGACCGGATGGCGCGCGACATCGACTCCGCGCTGTCGAGGACGCGCCGGCTGGCGAACGAGCAGAAGGCGATCGAGAGCGACGTGAGAGCGCTCGA
Organism: uncultured Acidobacteriota bacterium; assembly: GCA_963698725.1. GTDB lineage: Bacteria > Acidobacteriota > Vicinamibacteria > Vicinamibacterales > Fen-181 > FEN-299. Next base: position 409,771 of record CAVORY010000012.1, on the reverse strand, counting down.
CAAGGCCGGCGCCAGTCGCTCGGCGCAGGTGCAGCAGCTCCAGGCCCGCAAGGAAGCCGAGGCCGGCGAGGTGGCCGACCTCGAGAAGCAGCTTGACCGGACCGCGGCCGACTTCCGCCGCGAACGCCCCGACGCGGCGCGGAAGGTCCAGCAGGCGGCCGACGCCATTCGCGACAACAGGTTGAAGGAGAAGATCCAGTATTCGAGAGGCCTCGTCCAGGGCGCTCCGACCGAGACCGCCGTGGGTTTCGAGGAGCAGATCGGCGCGGACATCGCGGCGCTGGAATCGCGGCTGCGGACCGCCGCCGACGCTGTGAACGCCGCCCCGCAGGACAGCCGCGCCGATGCGATGGCGCGCGCCCGCGGCCTGGCGCGCGGCGTCGGGTCCATGGAGCAGCGGCTGCGCGAGGAGCAGCAGCGCGCGGCCAACCAGCAGGGCGAACGCGGTGATCAGGCCCGCGGCGATCGGCCGGGCGGGGCAGGGCAGCGCGGCGACCAGCAGGGCGGTGCGCGCGGCGGCGCGCGACAGGACCGACCCGCCGGCGACGCCCGGGCAGGCGGCGGCAACATCGCCGCCTTCGATCCCCGCCAGCTCCAGCGCGAGGCCAGGGAGCGCCGGACCGAGGCGCAGGCGCTGCGCCGCGACCTCCAGGCGCTCGGCGTCGACGTGAAGGACCTCGACGCCCTGATCTCCACGCTGGCGGCGCTCGACAGCGCGCGGGTCTACACCGACGCCGACGAGATCACGCGGCTTCGCGACCAGCTCGCGCAGACGATGCAGCGGTTCCAGTTCAATCTGCGGCGGGAGCTGGGCGCGGCAGACGTCGAGCAGTTGCTGCTCTCGGGATCCGACGCGGCCCCCGAAGCGTACCGCAAGCAGATCGAGGAGTACTATCGCGCGCTCGCGCGAGAGAAGAAGAAGTGAGATGACCCGCCCACGGCCATTGGCGGCCGCGGCGCTGATCGCGCTGGCGGCAGCCGCACCGGCGCCGGCGCAGGAGCCGTCGCAGCCTTCGCCTGCCCGTCCGCGCGTCGGCCTCGCCCTCGGTGGCGGCAGCGCGCGCGGCATGGCCCACATCGGCGTCCTGCAGTGGTTCGAGGAGCACCGCATCCCGATCGACATCATCGTCGGGACCAGCATGGGCGGTCTGGTAGGTGGCGCGTACGCCGGCGGCCTGGGGCCTGAGGAGATTCGCCGGCTGATGCGCGAGACCGACTGGGACACGATGTTCGAGTCGGACTCGCCCTTCGAGGACAAGACGTTCCGCCGCAAACAGGACCGGCGCCTCTACCCCTCCGCTCTGGAGTTCGGGCTGAAGCACGGCTTCAGCATGGCCGCAGGCCTGAACTCCGGGCAGCAGGTGGCGTTCCTCCTGGACCGGGTCACACTGCCCTACTGGGACATCGAGTCGTTCGACCAGCTGCCGACGCCGTTCCGCAGCGTCGCAGTCGACCTCAGGACGTCGACCGTCGTCGTACTCGGCGACGGGTCGTTGTCGCAGGCGCTTCGGGCCACCATGTCGCTCCCGGCGGTGTTCGGCCCGGTGGAGATCGGGCCGTGGCTCCTGGTTGACGGCGGGGTCCTGAACAACGTGCCGGCCGACGTCGTACGAAACCTCGGCGCCGCTGCGGTGGTTGCGGTCCGGGTCGGGGAACACACCTCTGCCGAAGAGGAATCGCCGGCACCGTCGATCCTCTCCCTCGCGGCGCGCACCATCACCACGATGGAGACCGCGTCGGAACGGATCGGGCTGGCAGCGGCCGACCTGGTGATTGCGCCGGACCTCAAGGGATTCGACTCGCTGTCGTGGCGGCGGAGCGACGAACTCGCGGACCGCGGCTACCAGGCCGCCGAGGCGATGTCGGCCAGACTGCTGCCGTACGCCGTCAGCGAGGAAGAGTACGCCTCCCACATGGCGGAGCGGAAGCGGCGCATACGAACGACGCTGCCGATTCCAACGCGTCTGGAGGTCGTCGGCGCGACGCCTGCCGACGCGGCGCTCGTCCGTACCGAGTTGGGCAGAAACGTCGGGCGGCCGATCGATACCACTGCGCTCAAGGAAGGGATCCTGCGCGTCACGGGCACCGACCGGTTCGAGACCGTCCGCTACAGCCTCGGCCGATCGGGCGGAGAGATCGCGCTCGTTATCACGGTGAAGCCGAAGAGCTACGGGCCGCCGTTCCTGTCGCTGTCGCTCGACCTCAACAACCTGGACGGCCGGACGCTGGCGGGAGCGGTGAACGGCCGCCTCACGGCGTACAACTGGCTGGTGCCCCGGTCCGAATCGAGGACGGACTTCACCGTGGGCAGCCGGTACCTGGTGGGAGAGGAGTTCTACGTGCACCTCGGCTCGACGCCGCTCTTCGTCGCGCCGCACGCTGCGGCCGCCGAGCGCACCCAGAGCGTGTACGTCGACGACGAACTGACAGCCGAGTACAGAATCAGACAGTTCGGCGGCGGAGTGGACGTCGGCGTCGGGATCGGCCGCGTCGCGGAGGTCAGGCTCGGCGCGGACATCGTCCACGACCGTGGGAGCCGCGAGGTCGGAGACCCGGGGCTGCCTGATGTGAACGGCACGGAGCGCCGAGCGAGTCTCAAGGTCGAGGTCAACGGGCAGGACGGCCCGATCGTTCCAGGTCGCGGCATCGCGCTCACGGCCACCCTGCTGTACTACTTCGACACCGCGGCTGCCGTCGAGGGCGGCCCGGACTCAGCGGCGGCGATCGACCTGCCTGGCCGTTTCTGGCAGGGCGAGGTGACGGCCTCGATCTTCCATCGAGTCCGGGGGGAGGACCGGCTGTTCACCTACCTGGGGGCGGGCACGTCGTTCGACAGCACGCCGCCCCTGAACAGGTTCTCGCTTGGCGGCCCGCTGCGGCTCAGCGCGTACCGCGTCGATCAACTCCGCGGGGCGCACTATCTGTACGGCGCGGCCGGCTATCTGATTCGCGCCGCCCGGCTGCCCGACCTCCTCGGCGGCAACTTCTACGTCGGCGCGTGGATCGAAGCCGGGTCGGCGTTCGACGCCAGGCAGAACGCGACCTGGGTTGACTGCGCCTCCGGCGGCGTCGTCCTCGAGTCGATCCTCGGCCCGGTCTTCGCGGGCGCCAGCATCAGCCGCGACGGGCACCGCCGCCTCTACGTGGCCGTCGGCCGGTTCATTCGATAGCGCGCGAGGCCGGTGTCCCTCGCCCTTGACCGCTCTTCCTTCAGCCAGCTCTACTGGAACAGCCGTCCCACCCAGCGGACGATCTGTACGAGGCCCACGACGATGGCGATGATCGCGAGGAGGAAGCCGAACGCGCCCATTGCGTCCGCGAGCGTGCGACGGCGCGGTGCCGGCTCCTGAGGCCTGGGAGGCGCCGGGAGGATGCCTGCCGGGACGTCCGCGCCGATCTGGACCGACGTCCTGATGGGCGTCGACGACTTCAGCATCGTCCACACGGGGCACACGCGGGTCTCGGCCTGGCTGATGACCCGGTCGACGGCCGCGCGATCGACCGTCCCGCGAAACGCGAACTCGAGGGCGATCTCCGTGAAGATGGTCGGGTGCTCCGAGCGGCGCTGGCCGCGCGCTGTCACCGTCAGCGCCTCGAACTGGTGCCCGCCGCGCCGCAGCAGTGCCACGACGGAACCTCCGGCGCACGACGCCAGGCTCGCCAGCAGCATCTCCATCGGCTTGGGACCCTCGCCGGCGGCGCCCGGATCCAGCGGGTAGTCCATCTCGACGGCGTGGTTGCCCACGACGCCGGTGAAGTGCATTCCGCCGCGGTGAACCGCCCGCACGATGCATTCGACAGCCACGGTGCCTCCAGCGCGTCCGTTCGCCTCGCGCCTATCTCTCGATCGGGTACCCGCGGTTCACCCAGTCGGTGGCGAAGTTGTCGGGCAGGATCAACACGCGAACGCGCGTGAAGCCGAGGTCCTTCAGCACCTTGTAGGGCGGGCGGACGTTCGGGCACTGCTCCATCGGGCAGCACCCGCAGTAGATGACGATGTTCGACGAGCGTGGGAGGGGCTGCGCCCACGCCTTCAGCTCGCCGATGACCGACGGGGACGTCATCGGCCCGTGCAGGACGGCACCCGGGATGTGGCCCGCGCGGTAGAGGAACGGAGGCGCCGTGCACACCACGACCGGCTTGTCGGCGCCGGACGCGTTCGCCAGTTCGGCGACGAGATCCGCCGGCTTGACGGAGTTTTCGCCCCACGGCTCGCTGGAGGACGCCGTGCCGGGCGTGTTTCCGGCGCAGGCGGAAAGGCCCACGGCCAGAAGGACCGCGATGGCCAGGAGACCGGAGTTCGATCGCACCATGCCGGTAGTATAGCGGCAGGAGGCCGCCGTCAGGCTCCGCGAAACCGGTCACGTTCGCCGCGGTGCCGCCGCTGGCGAACGCTTCCGCCATCCGCCCCGTCCAAGGACTTGGGTGGGCCGGTGTCGCAACGACAGCACGGCCGCGTCAATGGAGGCGAAGATGAGGTCGTCGACTCACGTCGTTCGGAATACGGGTATTGCTGCGCTGGTTGCCCTGATCGTCCCTGCCGCGCTGGCGTCTGCGCAGGGAAAGGTGCTTCCCTGCCCGAATTGGGAGGGCTCTGATCGGCCCAGCCACTGCGAGATCCGGCAATTCACCGTGCCGGCGGTCGGGACGGCGCTGGCCGTCGATGCCGCGCCCAACGGCGGCATCAGCGTGCGCGGATGGGACCGCGCGGACGTCCAGGTCCGCGCCCGGGTCACGGCCAACGCGGACACGCAGCAGGAGGCGGACGCGATCGCGGCGGACGTGCGCGTCCTGGCCGACGGCGGGCGAATCCGTAGCGAAGGCCGAGCAATGGACGGCCGCGGCGGCTGGAGCGTCAGCTTCGAGGTGATGGCGCCGGCGCAGCACGGCCTGATACTGCGGTCCAAGAACGGCGGCATCGCCGTGACGGGCGTCCATGCCGACATCGACATGGAGACCACCAACGGCGGCATCACGCTGTCCGACGTCAACGGCGAGGTGCGCGGCCGCACGAACAACGGCGGCGTGCAGGTCGAACTGGCCGGTGACGGCTGGATTGGCCAGGGCCTCGACGTTCAGACCCGCAACGGCGGCGTTCGCCTGTGGGTCCCGGACGGCTACTCGGCGCACCTCGAGGCGGGGACGACCAACGGCGGCGTCCGGTGCGACTTCCCGGTCACCGTCCAGGGGACGGCCGGCAGGGACCTCTCGGTCGACCTGGGCCGAGGGGGCGTGCCGCTCAAGATCCGGACGGTGAACGGCGGCGTGTCGATCGGGCGGCGATAGGCCGCGGCGCGTCAGTCCAGGACTCCTGCTATGATGGCCGCGCCGCATCGAGCAGGAGTCCATGCTGACCACCGAACAACTCAACGAGCAGAAGGTCCACTTCGCGAAGCGGACGGTGCAGTTCGCCGAGGCCGGCTACGATCGGCTCGGCGCGCCCGAGTTCATCCTCGACCAGGCGGGCGAGCTCGCCGGCCCCGTGCTCGACGTCGGCACGGGCACCGGGATCACCGCCCGCGCCCTTGCCAATCGCGGCCTCGATGTCGTCAGCGTCGACCTCAGCGCCGACGACCAGCAGGTCGCCGCGTTCCTGACCGACGATCCCGCCGCCACGAAGAGGATTCGGTACCTCTGCGCGGATGCAGCCCGGCTGCCCGTGCCGGACCACCACTTTGGAGCGGCGGTGGTCGTCGACGCGCTCCACCACTTCGAGGCCGGAGAACCCGTGCTGGAGGAACTCCTGCGAGTGGTGAGGCCGGGCGGCGTCCTCGTCCTGGCGGACTTCGTGGCCGAAGGGTTTGCGACAATCTCGGCGATCCATCGGGCGGAAGGGCGCGAGCATCCGGAAGGACCGGTGACCGTCGACTGGGCGCGCGGCTTCCTGGCGGGCCATGGCGCGACGGAAGTGACGCTCTCCGCCGGCCACCTCCACCGCGTGGCGGTGCTTCGGACGCCCATCGCCGCCCGGGCGCCGGCGCCATTCTCGTCCTTCGATCGGCCTGAGCTCCTGAAGGCGCTCGACGTCTTCGCGAAGAACTGGCTCGCCCACGACGGCTGCTGGTTCCTGGCCGCGGAGGAGCGTTACGGCATGCAGACGGCCATCGAACTCGACGCCGCGTCGTGGCGGAGATTCGCGGCCGCGGAAGCGCGGCGGATCATGGAGGCGTTCTCAATCCCTGCCGGCGGCGGACTGGATGCACTGCAGGACGCCCTCACCCGCCGGATGTACAGCTTCATCAACCCGTACCGGGTCGAGCGCGCCGGGGACGGCAGCGTTCTCCTGTTCGTAATGGAGTCGTGCCGCGTCCAGGAGGCCCGCTGCCGGAAGGGGCTGCCCGACTTCCCCTGCCGTCCGGTCGGCCAGGTGGAATTCGAGACATTCGCGCGCACGGTGGACAAGCGAATCTCCACGACGTGCGTCAGCTGTCCGCCCGACCAGGACGCAGACGGTCACTGCCGCTGGGAGTTCCGCGTCAGCGTTTGACCGACCGTGTGTTGAGACCGATCAGCGAGTAGAGCGGGCAGAAGTTGATCACGCCGGTCAGCAACGGCACAACTCCGAGCCATCCCCACGGTGTCTTCGGCCCGACGAAGACCAGGCTCAACAGCACGAGCCCGAACAGAATCCGAGCGAACTTATCGACCGTGCCAACGTTCGGCTTGAACATCGCAGCCACTCTCCTCTCGAGGGAAGCGTCGGGCGGCCAGTCGCCCCACACCTGAGAGATTCCGATTCCGACGAGAACGATTCAGGACCGCCATCGGCTAGAATCTCTGGGCACCCGTCCACTTGGCGGACGACGCACAAGGAGCAGAGCCGTGAAACGATTCCTCATCGTCGTCGTCGCGATCCTGGTCACCGTGGCCGGATGCCTCAAAAGCGCGCCGCCCCCGGCGGAGATGACCTCCGCGTCGGCGCCGCGAATGGATGAGTCCGCATCGCGAATGATGGCCTCTGAAGGCGGAGCCGCGAAGGCGATGGCGCCGGCGCCACCGCCATCCGCCGGGAGCCCTGTCGCGCAGTCGCCTCCGGGCTCCGTCGCCGTCCCGGCCGAGCGCAAGATCATCCGCAACGGGTCGTTGAGCCTCGAGGTGCGCAGGCTTGACGAGGCGCTCTCAGCGATCCGGTCGACCACCGAGAAGGCCGGCGGCTACGTGACGAACGAGTCGCAGGGCAAAGACGTGTACGGAGCCCGGCAGGGATCGATCACGTGCCGAGTGCCGGCGGCGGCGCTCGACAAGACGCTCGCGCAGTTCCAGGCGCTGGGCCGGGTCGAAGGCGTCAACGTCACCGCCGAAGACATCACCGAGCAGTATTTCAACCTCGAGATCCGCCTGCGGAACCAGCGCGATCTCGAGACGCGGTTCCGCGCGCTCCTCGACAAGCCGGGCAACAAGGTGTCGGACCTGCTCGAAATCGAGCGGGAGATGGCGCGGGTTCGGGGCGAGATTGACGAACTCGAGGGACGAAAGCGCTTCTGGGACAGCCAGGTATCGCTCTCGACGCTCACCGTCCAGCTTCGCGAACCGCGGCCGGCGATTGTCGGTGAGGGCGGCGGCGTCGTTGGCACGCTGAAGTCGGCGTTTCGCCAGCTCGGAGAGAATCTGGTCGAGACGATTGCCTGGCTGATTGCGTCGCTGGGCGTGATCGTCCCGGCCATCCTCGCGCTGTGGATCGCCTGGCGTCTGTGGCGCGCGCTCAGGTCGCGCCGCGGACGGACCCGCAAGCCGGCGGCCTGAAACCGGGGTCGGAGCGGATTATCGCGATTACAGAATCGTGTTACAGATTTGCAATCGCGATAATCCGCTCCGACCCCGGATGATCAGCGGATCCCGAAGACGTGCTGTGCGCCGCGGATGAAGACCATGCCGCGCGAGAGCGCCAGCGACGCCCACACGGGCTCTCCCACCGAGTTGGTGGCGAGCACTTCGTGTTTCGGCCCCGCCTTGATCACGAACGTGTCGCCGTCCTCACTGGTGAGGAGGATCTTGTCGCCGAACGCCACGGCCGACGACCGGATCGTCGCGGGCACGGGCATGCGGCCGCTGTCGTACTTCACCTCGCCCGTCGCCGGGTCGAGACAACTCATGATGCCGGCGTCGCTGACCAGATACAGGTAGTCGGCGAAGAAGATCGGCGACGTGACGTACGCCGCGCCCTTGTTGTACTTCCAGGCCACACGCTCCACACCGCCCTCGAGCGGGCCTGGCCGCAGCGCCAACACTGTCTTGGCCTGGCTGCCCGCCGTCGCGAACACCAGCCCCTTGCCCGCCACGAAGCTGGGGATCGGATGGCTCACGACGCCCGGCGCGGTCCACAGTTCCTTCCCCGTCTTCGGGTCGTAGGCGACGACCATTTCGGCCCCCGAGGTCAGCAGCTCGTCGCGACCGCCGGCCTTCACGACAATCGGCGTCGCCCAGCTCCGACGCGTGGTCCTCGTCACGCGCCACGCCTCCTTACCCGTCGTCTTATTGAACGCGGCGATGAACGAACCTTCGCCCATTTCCTGATCGCACTGGAGGATGACCAGGTTCCCGTAGATGAAGGGCGACGTGCCGGGGCCGAGGCCGCCCTTCGCGATGTTACCGAGATCGAGCTTCCACTTCAGCGCGCCGGCCAGGTCGTACGCATAGAAGCCGGCCGCTTCGAAGGAGACGTAGAGCAGCTTTCCGTCGGTCGCGATCGTGGACGAGGCGTAGGTGTTGGAGCGGTGGCGGTCGTCGTACGGCGGCCCTTCGAACGACGTCCGCTCCCACAGGATCTTCCCGGTCTTCGCCTGCAGCGCGTAGACCTTCAGCGTCAGCATGCGCCCGACGCCGGTGCTGTCCGGATTGACGTAGCCGGGCTTCCGGTCGAACCCGAGGTGGGGCGGGGCCTTCCAGCCTGGAATCTCGGCCCCTTCAATCGCCGTCGTGACGAAGACGCGGTCGCCCCAGACGACGGGCGACGAGTGACCCTTGCCGGGAATCTCCGTCTTCCACGCGATGTGCTCGGTGGGCGACCAGCGCTCCGGGTAGGTGCCCTCACCGATGCCGGCGCCGTTCGGCCCGCGCCACTGCGGCCAGTCGTCGGCGGGCGGAGGCGCGGCGCCCCGACCGACTGTCGACACAGTGAGAAGGAGGGCGACGCCGCACGAAGCGAGGAGCAATCGCATCATGCGGCGCACGATACCACAAACGGTCGGGTCACATCTTGCGTCATGACATTCCGCGCGATGTGACCCTGGCGGATCGCGGGTCTGCTTGTCCCGCCGAAGCGCGTGCGCGAAGGCGGAAAGACCCGCGCCACATCCGACAGACCCGCGCTACTTCTTCGCAGCCGGCGTGACTTCGACCAGCACCGCCTGCGTCCAGGTGAGGTCCAGCTTGTCGCCCACCTTCACCTTGGCGAGCGCCTGCTTGTCCTCCACCCGCGAGCTGTAGGTCCAGTTGTTCGGCCCCTTGAACGTGATCGACGGCACCTTCGGATCGATCTCCGTGATCGTCACCGTGATGGTGCGCTGCTCGGCCATGGTCCCGCTCGGCTTGGCACCGGCCCCAGGCGTGGCGCCTGCCTTGGTGCTGTCTACGTCCTTCTCGCCCGGGAGCTTCACCCGAATGACCAGGTTCTCGTAGTACTTCGCGGTGATCGTATCGCCCACCTTCACCTCGTTGAGGCGCTTCACCTCGGAGGAGGCGGTGAACGTGACGTACTTCCCGTCGGCCCCCTTGATCGTCAATTCCCGGGTCCCGTAGTTGATCGCCTCCACGGTGGCGGTCTTGGTGACGGTCTCGCCGGTGATGGTCTTGGTCTGCGCGAAGGCCGGCGCGGCGAGGAGCAGGACGACGCCGAGTACCGCGATCGTGGCGAACAGTCTCTTCATTCGATCCCCTCCTGGAGGTCAACGAGGGCGCCCACGCGCCCATGTACGTTCCTCTGAGTATCCCCTTGCCGGACACCCGGGCGCAAGCGGCAAGACCGAGGCCCTTCATGCTATGTTTACGACGAAGCAGTTCTTCTTTTGCAGGGAGCACGTGCCATGCGCCGGAGTGTCCTCGTTCTCGTCGTTCTCGCCGTTGCGGCGGCCGCCGTCCTTCAGGCGGCCAAGTTCACGTCGGTCTGGAAGTCGCCCGACATCACGACAATCGGCTTCGCCGGCAAGAAGGTCGCGGCGCTCGTCATCACCAAGGACGACGGCCTGCGACAGTCGGCTGAAGAGGCCCTGACGCGGCAGCTGGAGGCGCTGGGCATTCAAGGCGAGGCGTCCTACCGGATCGCCCCGGCCCCGGTCCTGGCCGACAAGGACAAGGCGAAAGCCTGGTTCGAGAAGATCGGCGTCGAGGGGGTCGTGGCCATGCGGCTCGTCAGCGCGGACAAGGTGACCACCTACACGCCGGCGACGTTCACCACCGGATACTACGGAAGCCTGTGGGGCTACTACGGATACAGCTGGGGTGTCGCGTGGAGCCCGCCCTACACGAGCGAGGACACCAGGGTCATCGTCGAGACGTTGATCTTCAGCGTGCCCAAGGACAAGCTGCTCTGGGCGGGCGTCAGCGAGACGGACAACCCGAAGAACACCGACGTCTTCATGAAGGACCTTGTGACCAAGGCCGTCAAGGAGATGAAGAAGCAGGGGCTGACGGCGCCGCCGAAGAAATAGGGGCGCCGGCCGCTACTTCTTCTTGAACTTCGGCGGGAACTTCTCGAACATCTTGCGGGCCGCCTCGTTGATGACGCCCGCGCGCTCGGTCGGCGTTCGCCTCCGGTCGATCTCCGCTGCGGCCTTGGCGCGCCATACGGTGTGTTTCTGGGCGATCGACACGATGTCGACGACGAGCGAGCCCTGTTCGTAGACCTTGAGTGCGCTGGTGCTCATCGCGAAGTCCGGGAGGCCCCAGGCCGGCACGGCCCCGACGAACTGGCCGTGGTACCGCGACTCGGTGTTCGGTCCCACCAGAAGGTAGTAGTCGAGGTAGAAATCGGGCTCGCCCGACTCGATCCGCTTGAGTCCCTTCTTCGCGAGCTCCCCGTCGACCGCGGCCAGGACGACCGGCTCGACGTTCCTGCGGACCTCCTCCGGCTTGTCCAGGCTGTTCTCGAGGATCCGGACCGGGTTCGCCCCGTCCAGGCGCCAGGCGTAGGTCTTGAGCCCTTCGAAGTTGAACTCCTTGTCGTGCTGGACCGTGACCTTCATTCCGGCCACGAGCGGGACGGTGGCGAGCACGACGGCGACGATGGCGGCAAGCGCGAGCGTCCTGGCGTGTGTCATCTCTGCATGATACCTGAGGTCGGGAGGTCCTGGCTTCCCGACCTCACTTCGCGGCGATGGTGACGATCAGCGGCGACGCCAGCCGTCGCCCCGCCTGGTCCAGGTAGGCGTCCCACGCCGCCATCGTTGGAAAATCGCCGCTCTTGTTCCAGCCGGCACCCGCGTAGTAGGTCGCGACGCCTGACGAGGGCACTGCGGTCACCATCAGCACGTTTCCGTCGAGCTCGGCAAACGACTGCACCTGCGCCGGGTCGGCCAGCACGCCGCAGCCGAAGTGGCTCCCGTCGGCCTTCACCGGCTCCCACGTGCGGAGCACCCCCCGCGCCTGGTCCTGCGCCACCGCCGCGTCGGCGTGCTTCTTGATCCCGACGGCCTGCGCGCCCGGCGGCGCCGAGGTGCCCGTGTAGCGGCTCTCGAACCGATTGAGATTCTGCCCAGCATCGAGCGTGATCCGCTTGACCTCGGTGACGCGCGAGCCGCCGGCATCCCACGCCGGATACGTCAGCTCGAACATCACCCGGATCGGCCCGTTGGCGAGCGTCCGCGACTCGACGAAGTTCGTGGACGGGTACAGCTTCCCGCCGGCCCACACGCCGTTCCCGCCACATCCGCGGCTCCTGCCGGCGGAGTACATGTCCGCGCCCTCGCCGTTGTCGCGGTGGTAGTCGTCGACCATGTACCACTCGTTGACGACGAGCCGGCGCGTCCGCTTGAACCACACATCCACCGCGCTGCTGGTCAACGGTTCCTGCGCCCAGGTCTCGAGCGCCTTGCCGTAGATCCGGTGCGCGGTGCGGTCGTTCTCCCAGGCGTAGTCGTCGCGCCGCTCGCGCACGAACCGGCCATAGGCCCTGAACTGATCCCGCGTGAAGACCTGCCGCGCGGCGACGCCCAGGGAGAACGTGCGCGTCGCCTTCGCGCCGAGGTCGGCCTGGAACACCACCTCGTCGAACGTCCCGTCGTCGTTCGTGTCGACCGGCTGCGCCAGCACTTCCTTGCCCGTCGCATCGTCGGTCACGTGCACCGTCCGCAGATCCTCCACCGGCATGGACCTCCTGATCGCGGCGGCGGTCAGGACGATCGTCTCCGAGTGCCGCGCCAGGTCGAGCGCGTTGTTCACGGTGACGACGGCGGCCGGGCCGGCGGCGCCTGGCGGGCTGCCGACGAAGGCGACAACGGCGAGAATGGCGAGGGCGAGCGTCCTTCGAATCATGCGAGTCCTCCCGCGGCCTACTTCTTCTTGGGATCGTAGTAGAACGTGTTGTTGACGCGCCGGATGTCGAAGTTCCTGATCATCGTCATCACCTCGGCGCCGGCCATCAGCGTCGGCCCGTATCCCTGCATCGCGTTGAGGGCCGTCGGCCGGTTGTAATAGTACACGCCGTCGTAGGCGGCGGTGGTCCCCACGCAGATACCTTCAATCTGGCCGTCCGGGCGCACACGCTGCTCGAGCGCGCGCCAGCCGGTCTGCGCGACGGGCGCGTAGGAGACCGGGAGCCAGCCGCGGTTCACGCCGCGCGCGATGGCGAAGGTGAACATCGCGCTGGCCGACGTCTCCAGGTAGCTGTCCGTCCGGTCGAGCAACTGGTGCCAGAGGCCGGTTCCGCTCTGCGTTTCCACCGCGCCCCGCGCCCCGCGCTTGAAGATCTCCATCACCTTCCCGCGGGCGGGATGCGTCTCGGGCATCACGCTCAGCAGCTCGGCCATCGCCACCATCACCCATCCGTCGCCGCGCCCCCAGTAGAAGCGGGCGTCCTCCTCCATGTTCGCGAACCACGAGTGGTCGAACAGCCCCTTCGACGCGTCGAACAGCCGCGCCGACATCCCGATCACCTGCTGCGCCGCGTCGTCGAAGTACTTGACCTCCCCGGTCATCTTCCCCATCTGCGCCAGGAACGGGATGCTCATGTAGGCGTCGTCGATCCAGAGCGCGGTGGCAACCGGCCTGTGGCGCGCCAGCGTACCGTCCGGGAGCCTGGGCTGCTTGGTCAGAATGTGATTGGCGGCGAGGTCGATCCCTTCCTTGTACTTCGGGTCCGGCTTCCTCGCGTAGGTCCTGATCAGCGCCGCGCCAATCGACCCGCAGTCGTCGAGTTCGCGCATCTCGATCAGGCGCCGATAGCCGTAGCTCTGCGGACCGAACTGTTTGGCCTGCTGGCGGAAGTACGGCAGGTGCTCGAAGATGAAGTCGAAGTTCTTGAACGTGTAGGCCTGGAAACTCGGGTCGCCCGTGACGTCGGTGACGTGCAGCATCGCGCTGAGCACAACGCCCATGGAGTAGGTCCAGTCGATGAACTCCGCGCTCTTCAGGTCGATGCCTGCAGTCTTCGTCGGCGTCGTCAGATCGGTGATCGGCTTGCCGGTCGCCGTGTCGATGATGCGGTACGGGGTATTGCGGACGAAGTGGTCGCGGATGCGGTCGAGAACCGCCTTGATCTCGGCCTCGCCCGGCACGGTGTAGTCAGTACCGGGGCCGATCGACGGCTGCGAGAACGCCGGGTCGCTGCGCCCCTGGCGCTGCGCCACCGAGGCCTGGCCCGGCGGCTGGGCGGACGCGCTCGTTGCGATGCTTGCCACCAGCAGGCCGACGGCGGCGGAGGCTCGAATCCAGGGCTGACCATTTCCGCGCATGTCCGGGCTCCTTGAAAGCAGACGTTCGGGTCAGCGACCGGCCGCGACTGACGCAAACGGCCGCAGGTGCTTCACGAAGTGGCGCTCGAGGCACGCCGCGTACGCCTCCGGACGCTGACGAAGCCGTGCCAGGATCGCAGGGCCAAACCGCAGCGCCCCGTCCGCCGCGCGCGACGTCAGCACCGACCCGAAGGTGACGTGCAGCACCTGGCGCACGTCGAAGTCGTCGAGCAGCCCCACGAGGTCGGAATCCGCGACCGCATCCGGCGCAGGGGTCCGCTCGACCAGCGCCGACACGTGATAGCTCGCCCGATCCTCGCCGTACCGCCCGCGCGAGAACCCGTACACCTCGCGGAACAGGGCCGGCGACACCTCGGCGACGGCTCGCAGCGCCTCGAGGTAGCTCGTGCCGGCCGTCTTCAGGTGCACGAGGCCGCGCGTTTCGCGCGCCAGGACGTCGTAGATGCTGAACTTGTCCGAACCGGAGTGCAGGCTGATCTTGTAGGGACCGGCCACCCGCGCGATGGCCGCGTGCACGGCCAGGTCCGCGCGGATCACCGCGGCGTCGCCGATGTAGTCGACGCCCTTCTCGAAGCGGCCGACGAAGCGCGGCGCGAGGCTCTGCCACGCCACGCCCAGCCGCCGCAGTTCCTTCACGACGAAGATGTGCTCGGCGTGCGAGGTTGGCGTCTCCGTCTCGTCAACCGATACCTCGAAGTCGAATGGCTTTCCGGCCATGGCCGACTGGACGTGGCGGTACATCGTCGCCACGTGCGCGATGGCGCGACTGTACTTCACGGCGGCCTTCATCACCGTGCGCGCATCGAATGCGATCTGCGCGCCCTCCACGTCGACGGTCGTTCCGGCGTGACGCGCCAGGAGATCGGCGGACACATCCTCCAGCCGGCCCCACGGGAGCGCATCCCAGGCCGCGCGGAGATCCGCGTCGCTCGCGGCGTCGGCGCCGTTGTCGACGTGCTCGCCCGGGTCGATCGTGAAGAACGTGAAGCCCGCAGCCGCGCACGTCGTCGCGTCAGCCGTCGTCTTCAGGTGGTCGGCGTCGGCGCCGTAGCCGTCCGTCCAGCCCGCCTCCAGCGCGCCCCACGTCGCGTCGTCGACAACCTGCTGCGCCGATCGCCCGGTCCGCGTCATCTCGCGAATCGACTGCTGCGCGAACACCGGCACGATGCCGCCGCCGACCGCCCGCAGCGCGCGGGCGTGCCCGGGTGTCGCCAGGCCCAGGCGGTCGCCAAACCCCGCGGACGTCGCAAGGCCGATGGGCGTAGGCTGCAGAACCGGCAGCGCCTGGCGAAGGGCGGCTGCATTTTGCGGCGTCAAGGCTGCGGTAAGGACGGTCCACCCGCCGCTCTCGGCCCGCTGGCCGTCGAACGAATCGAGGACGTGCGCGGCGTCGGGATCGGCGGAAGCCACCAGGCTGCGGCCGGAACCCTGCGGCGACAGCGACCAGACGACGCGGCCCGCGTGCGAGCTGATGGTCCAGGCGGACCCGGGCGACGCGGGCGCGGCGGCGACGATGTCGGGTCGAGAAACGGTCGGTGTCACTGGGGTCATCTTCGCGGAGTCCCTCCGCACGGCCTGGCCCGGACGGCTACGGCAGCGCCCGGTACTTGAAGTTTCGGAATCGCACCTCGCCCGCGCCGGCCGCGTACAGCGCCGGCCTCAGGCTCAGAAAATCGTACGCCACGTTGTGGTGGTAGCCGGACACTTCCATCCGTGTGCCGAACAGCGTCCACGTCTTCCTGTCTGCGCTGTAGCGGATGGTGACAATGTGGCGGTCGTTCGTCAGCCGGAGAAACACCCGGCGCCCGAGTTCGGCCGGTTTCGCGCTCGCGCGCTCGGTGCCGTAGCGGTGCATGACCAGGTTCGTGTCCGAGACGCCGAGCCCGGCGTAGAGCTTGCTGCTGTAGAAGACCAGGAGCCCGGCCGTCGTTCCGGGATCGCGGTCGATTTCCACCTCGATCTCGTACGCGTGATCGCCGCAGACGAACCAGAGCGGTGAACTGTCGGCCGGCGTGGCACCCCTGGCCTTCAGGACCAGGGAGCGGTCCTCGTAGCGGTACCGGGCGCTGTCGGACGCCGTCCCCTTGTAGAAGCTCCACTGCACGCCCATCTTGTTCGTCGAGAAGTCGTCGGACAGCGCGAGGCCGTGCGGGCCCGCCTGCCCGGCGGGTTTCTTGATCGGCGCCGCGACGTCGGCTCCCGCCCGCTTGAACCACCCGTCCGCGGTCCACACGATCGGCTCGAGCAGCGTCTGGCGGCCGAGGGTGTAGAACCCGTTCTCGTAGGCGTGATACACCGCGTACCACTGGCCGCCCGGCCCCTCGATCAGCGTCGCGTGCCCCTTCGACCACCACCGCTCGTCGCGCGAGACGGTCCGAATCACAGGGTTGTACGGCGAGTTCTCCCAGGGGCCGGCGAGGCTCTTCGATCGGGCCGCCACCACCATGTGGCTCGTCGGCGGGCCGGCCGTGCCGCCCTCGGCGAGCACCATGTAGTAGTAGTCGCCCCGCTGGAGCATCTTCGGGCCTTCTTGCGCGAACCCCTCCACCACCCATTCCTCCGGGTACTGCCAGCCGTCGTAGACCTTCTTCGGCTCGGCCGTCACCGACAGGCCGTCGTCGGTGAGAGGGACCATCAGGCCGGCGCTCAGGAAGAGATACCGGCGGCCATCGGTCCCGGCGATGTGCCCTGGGTCGATCCGGCCGACCTCGAGATCGATCGGGTCGCTCCACGGCCCGCGGATGCTGTCGGCCCAGACGACGTAGTTGGATCGGTACGACGGGCCGATGCCGGGGAAGTAGATGTAGTAGCGCCCCTTGTGCTTCACGAGATCCGGCGCCCAGATCGAGCCGACGTTCCTGAACAGCGCCGGCCCGACCGGCTGCCAGTTGACCAGGTCGCGCGAATGCCAGATGACGAGCCCCGGGTAGGCGTCGAACGACGAGAACGTCATGTAGTAGTCGTCGCCGTCCTTGAGAATCGACGGGTCCGGGTGATCGCCGGCCACGATCGGATTCAGGAAGGTGCCGTTGCCAAGGTCGGCCTTGCGCTGGCCTTCGATGCCGCGGGCCCAGAGCGCGGCCGCCTGCTGCGCTCCCGTCTGCGGCAGCGACGCGGCGGCGAGGGTCACAGCGAGTGAACCGAGTATCAGGCCGAGAACCGACCGGCGAGATGTCAGACGCGTTAAAGGATATACCACTTGAGCTCTCGGACCTGGCGTTCGGACGACGTCGCGCCGGCCACCGTCGACCGGGATGAGACTGTCAGAGCGAAATTCAATAATAGATCTTGACATTTGTCAAGGAATGGTTTCTTCTGTCTCCTGCGCGAGTGGATTCACCACTTGTCGGCCCTGGAATCATATTGGCTGTTCCGGTCGCAAGCGCGCAGATGAGCCGCATGCACCCCCTTCGGGAGGAGTGAGCAATGAGAAAGGTCTCCATGAAACTCGTGGCGCTCGGGTTCCTCCTGGCGCTGCTCGCCGTGCCCGTCGGCGCCCAGGACTACCGGGCGCGCGTCCAGGGCATCGTGACCGACCAGACGCAGGCCGCTGTTCCCGGCGCGACCGTCACGCTCATCAACGAGGCCACGGGCGTGTCGGCCTTCAAGGTCACCGACGCGACGGGCCGCTACCTCTTCGACTTCGTGGAGCCCGGCACGTACACGGTGACGGCGGAACTGACCGGGTTCAAGAAGAGCGAGCGCAAGGGCATCCGCGTCCAGCAGCGCGCCGACGTCGCCGCGAACCTCGCGCTGTCGATGGGCACGCTGAACGAGACGGTGACCGTCGTGGCCGAAACGACCCAGGTTCAGCTGAACAGCGGCAACCAGCAGATGACGCTCGAGCGTCAGCTCATCGACCAGGTGCCGCTCAACGGGCGCAATCCGTACAACCTGGCCATGCTCGATCCGACGATGAACCCGGGCGTCGGGACCACGGCGAACGAGAACCGGCCGTTCCATCACGCGTTCGCGAACGATTACGACGCCGGCGGCGGAACCCGGCGCGCCAACGACGTGCTGCTCGACGGCGTGCCGCTCAACGCCAGCTACAAGACGGCGTACACCCCGTCGATGGACGCGGTCGAAGAGATCACCATCTCCAAGACCAGCGCGGACGCCGAGAACGGCAACAGCCTCGGCGGCATCATCAGCCTGAACATGAAATCGGGCACAAACAACTTCAGGGGGACCGCCTACTACTTCTTCCGCGACCCGAGCATGAACGCGGTTTCGGACCCGACGCTGACGGTCCCGGAGGGCAAGGAGCCGGTCAAGGGGACCAAGCTCAAGATGGGCGGCGCGACGTTCGGCGGGCCGATCGTGAAGAACAAGCTGTTCACCTTCACGTCCTATGAGCAATGGAACGACAATCGCCCGCTGTCGATCGTCCGCACGGTACCGACCGACCTCGAGCGCGCCGGCGACTTCAGCCAGTCCACGCTCAGCGGCAAGGTGCGCACGATCTACAACCCGTACACCTCCACCATCGACCCGGTCACCAAGCGTGTCGTCCGCACCCCGTTCAGCGGCAACGTGATCCCGCAGGGCATGATCGACCCGGTGTCGGCCAAGATCCTCTCCGAGATGCCTCGGCCGAACCTGCCAGGCAACACCGACAATCTCCAGTACAACATCTACGAGCAGACCGATTACTGGAACTTCTCCGAGCGGGTCGACTGGAACATCAGCGACAACTGGAAGATCTTCGCGCGCTACGGCCAGTTCAAGGCCAACCTCTACCAGCAGAACCCGACCGACGCAGCCTACTTCCCGCTCGGGGGCAGCAACCGCTACGGCATGAGCGCGGCGGCCGACTCGGTGTGGGTCATGTCCAGCAACAAGACGCTGAACATCCGCGGCAGCTACTACAACATGACCGACGAGTACTACAACCCGTCGCTGCTGCTTGGCGAGGAGGGTCTGCAGGACTACTGGCCGAACAACCCGTGGTACTCGTCCCTCTACAACAGCGGCTACGTCTACTACCCGGGGCTCGACGTGGTAAGCGGGAACAGCTTGAGCGGCTCGGCCTCAGCCAACCGCTTGGGCCGCCAGGGCCGCGAGTGGTACCAGCGCCCGAACGCCTGGACGATGTCGGCGAAGATGAACTGGTACCTTGGCAAGCACAGCATGAAGTACGGCGCGGAGGTGCGTTCGTACTTCGGCCAGGCGGCCCGGTTCGAGCCGATCAACCTCCTGTTCAACTCGACAGTGACTGCCAACAGCTCCAACAGTCCCGACCTCGTCAACACCGGCAACCAGTGGGCCACCTTCATGCTGGGCAGCCTGTATGGCGACCCGACCAGTCTGTCGTCGCCGGGAACGGCGGCGCGCCTCGTGCCGCTGCAGACGCCCGATTCGCGCGGTTACGGCGCCTACTTCCAGGACGACTTCCGCGTCAGCGACCGCCTGACGCTGAACATGGGCCTTCGGTGGGAGTACGAGCCGGGTTCGACCGACTCCGAGAACCGCCTGTCGCAGCGCTTCGACCTCACGCAGCCGATTCCCGAAATGCAGACGACGCCGCCGACGATGAACGCGACGGCGCTCGCGCTGATGGCGAGCAAGGGCTACAACTACATCTACAACGGCGCCTGGGTCTTCACTACGAAGGAGAATCCCAACGTCGTGCACATCACGCCATGGAACTTCCTGCCGAGGTTCGGCGCGGCGTACAAGATTGACGAGAAGGGGGACCAGGTGATCCGGTTCGCCTACGGCCGGTACCTGCGGTCCTACAGCCAGGTTCGCGAAACGCTGGGCGACTACGTGAACCAGTACACCGGGTACGCGCAGATGACCGCTGTGCTTCCCCTCGCCAATGGTATCCCGCAGCAGACCCTGGCCAATCCCTTCCCGTCAACGGTCAACCCGGTGGCTCAGCCCTACGGCCAGTCCTATGGCCGATACACGAGCCTCGGCAACGCGATCAGCCTCGACGAGTACGAGCAGCGGCCGCAGATCAACGACCGGTTCAACATCTCGTACCAGCGACGGATCTGGCTCGGGATCATCGCCGACGTCAGCTACTTCTTCAACTACGGATCCCGGGTGCCGTACGACATCAACCTGAACATGATGGACCCGGCCTTCCGGTACGAACAGAAGGCCGCCATCGCCCAATCGGTGCCAAACCCCTTCTACAACTATTTGACGGTCGACAAGTTCCCGGGCTCTTTACGCAACACCGCGAACGTGAGCATCGGCAGCCTGCTCGTGCCGTACCCGCAGTACCCGAGCATCACGCAGACCAACACCAACGGACGCCACGTCAAGACGCAGACGCTCGAGCTGCGCGCCCAGCGTCCGTTCGTGAAGGGCCTCAGCTTCGTCGCCTCATATGCCTACAACTACGAGCGGCGCCAGGAGTGGTTCGACGATCTCGCGCAGTACAAGGTGCTGACGTCCGGCGGCAAGGAGGGCTGGGAGTGGCGGCAGACGGCCGACGTCCCGACCCACCGCTTCACCGGCGCTGTGACGTGGCAGATCCCGGTCGGCAGGGGCCGGGCGTTCGGCTCCACCATGCCGACGGCGCTCGACTACGTGGTGGGCGGCTGGCAGTACTCTCTCGCGACGCGCTTCTACTCGGGTCGACCGCTGCTCTTCACGACCAACTACGTCGTCACGGGAAACCCCAAGCTCGAGAACCCCACGCGCGACCGCTGGTTCGACACGTCGATGTTCTCGCAGGCCGATACCTACGCGGTGCGCACCAACCCGTACTACTACAATGGCCTCGATGGCCCGAGCTGGACGGCCACCGACATGACGCTGACCAAGGTGTTCAGCCTCGGCGGCCGCTACCGGCTCGAGGCCCGCATCGAGGCCTACAACGCGTTCGACCAGATCTTCTGGGATAACCCGGACCTCACTATCACGAGCTCGAACTTCGGCAAGGTCACCCGCAAGCGCGTGGATGGCACCGGCCGCGAGATTCAGATCGGCATCCGGTTCATGTTCTAGGACGAGGAATGACACCCCCACCGCACCGCCGGCGCAGATATGAGCCGGCGCGTGCGGCCGCGCTCTGCCTGCCCGTCGCTTCCATCATCGCGGTGTGGATCGCGCTGTCCACGAGCCCGGTGGCGACCCAGACGCCGCCGCCCGCCGTCTCCGTATCGGCGGCCGCCGACGGGCGTCTTCGCTACTCGAGCGACGCCCAGGGCAATCGTGTCGTCGACTTCTCGCACGCCGGGTACGGCGGCGGAGGAGCTCGCCTGCCCGACGTGCCGGCCAGAATCGTGGTCGGCCCAGGCGGCGGGCGTGATGCGACGAGAATCCAGGCGGCGATCGACCTCGTGTCGTCGATGACGCCGGACGCGAATGGCTTCCGCGGCGCGGTTCTGCTGGGGGCCGGGCGCTACACCATCGACATCGGTCTGCGCATCGCCGCGTCGGGCGTGGTGCTGCGCGGATCCGGGACGGCCGAGGATGGCACCGTCCTCGTCGCCAACGGCACATCCCGGCGCTCGCTCATCGTCGTGTCGGGAAGCGACGAGTGGCTCGGGGCAATCGGCGGCGTGACTGGTGGACGGGCCGTCGAAACCATCGGGGCCCCACGCCGGGTCGTCGACACATACGTCCCGGCCGGCGCGACGGAGCTCTCGCTGGCCGACACCGCGGGCCTGAAGCCGGGGGACCGGGTCGTCGTGCGCAGGCCGTCCACCGCGTCCTGGATCGCGCTGCTCGGGATGAACTTGTTCCAAGGCTGGCGCCCCGAGAACCGGCTGCACTGGCAGCCCGGGTCGCGCGACATCGAATGGGACAGGGTGGTCACGGCGGTGCAGGGCGATCGGCTGAAGATCGACGCACCCTTGACGACCGCCCTCGACGAGCCGTTCGGCGGGGCGTCGGTGATGCCGATCTCGGCGCGCGGCCGGATCACGCAGGCCGGCGTCGAGAACCTCCGCCTCGTGTCGGCGTTCGACGCGTCGCGGCCGATGGACGAAGACCACTCGTGGTACGCGATCAGCCTCGACAACGTGGAGAACGCCTGGGTGCGCCGTGTGGCGGCGCTCCACTTCGTCGGCTCGGTCATCAACGCCGGGTCGAGGACGAAGTGGCTCACCGTCGAGGACGTGGACGCGCTCGCACCGGTGTCCGAGCCAGGAGGATTCCGCCGGCGCGCCTTCTACACGGCCGGCCAGCAGACGCTCTTCCGTCGCTGCCGCAGCGAGCGCGGCCTCCACGACTTCGTCGTCGGCTTCGCGGCCGCGGGCCCGAACGTGTTCCTGGAGAGCTCGGCGCGCGACGCTCTCGATTTCAGCGGCCCGATCGAGAGCTGGGCGTCCGGCGCGCTCTACGACAACGTGGTCATCCGCGGCAACGCGCTGCGGCTCACGAACCGCGGCATCGCCGATCAGGGCGTCGGCTGGGCGGCGGCGAACTCGGTCCTGTGGAACAGCGAGGCGACCGACGTCGAGGTGCAGAGCCCGCCGGGCGCCGTGAACCAGGCGTACGGCTGCAAGGGGCTCGTCACGGGCGACGGCGTGGTCTGGGATCCGCGCACGATGCCGTACCGCGACTTCTACCGCGGCTCGCCGGTGGCGCCGCGGAGCCTCTACCTCGCACAGCTCGCGGAACGGCTGGGCCCGGCGGCCGTTGAGAACATCGCTCCGCGCGAGATTGACGTCTCGTCGGCCGGCGCCCGCCGGCTCACCGATGCGGATATCGCCGTATTCGATGCCAGGCGCCGCGCCGCGTTCGCCGGTCCGGCCAAGCCCCTGAAAGCCGAGGGCGGGAGATTCGTCATCGACGGCCGGGCAGCGTGGACCACGCGCGTCGGCTACTCGTGGTTCCAGGCGCAGATGCCGCGGACGCTGGCACCGTCGTTCGGACCTGCCCTGACACGGTTTGCACCCGGCGTCGCTGGAACCGGCGCGACCGACGACCTCGAGGCAGTCGCCGCCGGGATGAAGCCCGGCTCCGCCTTCTACCAGCACTACGGACTCTGGTACGACCGCCGACGCGTCGATCACAACTACTACGGCTCACCCGAGCAGCGCACCGGCGAGGTGTGGGCGCCATTCATGGAGCTGCCCTGGGCCAGATCCGGGCAAGGCAAGGCGTGGGACGGCCTCAGCAAGTACGACCTGCGCCGCTTCAATCCCTGGTATTTCGAGCGGATCCGGGACTTCGCCGCGATCGCCGATCGCCGCGGCCTAATCCTGTACCACAACTTCTACTTCCAGCACTGGCTGCTCGAGAGCCGCTCGCACTACGTCGATTTCCCGTGGCGGCCGGTCAACGCGACCCAGGCCACGGGTTTGCCGGACGAGGTCCCCGCGGCCAACGTGTTCTACGACGTCTCGCATCCGCTGCGCCGCGAGCTCCACCGGCTCTACATCCGGCATGCGCTCGACAACCTGCGGGGCAGCACGAACGTCGTCCACGGCATCGACCGCGAGTACACCGGACCGCTCTCGTTCGTCCAGTTCTGGCTCGACACGATCGCGGAGTGGCAGCGCGAGCGCGGGACGCGCGTCTTCATCGCCCTGGAGATTCCAAAGGGCCAGATGGACGCGATCCTGGACGACCCGGTGCGCGGCCCGATGATCACGGCGGCCGACATCCTCGGCTGGACCTATCGCGCCGACGGACGGCTCTTCGCCAGCCGCGGCGGCATCAACCGCGCTCCGCGCGAGCAGCGGCCCGACATCGCCACGCCCGACGAACTGGGGGCGCTGAAGAAGAAGCTCGGCGTCGACGCAACCGACCAGCGGGACTTCCTCAACGGCCCCGAGTTCCAGCGCCTCTTCGACACGCTGTGGGCGAGTTCGAGACCGATGAAGTACCGCGCGTGGCGCGAGTATCGCGATGCCCACCCGGACCTCGTGCTGCTCTGGAACGGCGACGAGTACCCGCTCCTGACGGCAGCCGTCGAGCGCGCGATTCCGGCCGCGACCCGCGCCGCCACCCGCCCGGCGGACCTGCTCCGATCGAACCAGGACACCTCATGGTGCCTGGCACGCTCGGGCGAGAGCTACATCGTCTACAGTATGGTCGGCAGAGCCGTGCAGCTCGACCTGTCCGCGGCCGGTGGGTCGTACTCGGTCACGTGGATCGACCAGTCCGGCGGCCCGGCACAGGCATCGCGCCAGACCGTACCCGGTCGTCAGGTCGTGACGCTCGGGCCACCCGTTGCCCTGGCCGGCAAGCCGTGGGTTGCGTGGCTGGCGCGGGCGGGAAGATGAACGGAGTCCAAGACATGCGTCGTCTGGTGATTCTCTCGGCGTTCGCGCTGCTGACGCTCCCCTGGCTCGCGCCCGGCTCGCTGACGGCGCAACGGGGCGCCGGCTCGCCGGCGCCTGCCGCCGGGACAACCCTGGATCCCCGGAGCCTGACCACCGACCTGCCGTTCCCCATGGCCCCAGTCGCGCTTCCGCAGATTCCGCCCCGCGCCGTCCGCATCACCGACCACGGCGCGCGCGGAGACGGCGTCACGCTGAACACGGGGGCGATCGCGGCGGCCATCGCCGCCTGCGTCAAGGCTGGTGGCGGCCGCGTCGTCGTACCCCGCGGGGTGTTCCTGACCGGGCCCGTGGAGCTGAAGAGCCGCGTCGACCTCCACCTCGAGCGCGGCGCGCTGCTGCTGTTCAGCCCGAAGTTCGAACACTACCCCCTGACGCGCACGTCCTACGAGGGCCTCGCGAGTGTCAAAGCCACCTCTCCGATCTGGGCGCGCGGCGCCGAGGACATCGCCATCACCGGCGAAGGCGTCGTCGACGGTGCGGGCCAGGCGTGGCGGCCGGTCAAGAAGGGCAAGATGACCGCCGGCCAGTGGACCGCCCTGGTCGCTTCGGGCGGCGTCGTCGACAAGCCAGGCACGACGTGGTGGCCGTCCCTCGAAGCGTTGAACGGCGCCGAGACCGTGAAGGCGCTCGACTCGAAGCGGGGCGCAGCCCTCCAGGACTACGCCGCCGCGCGCGAGTTCCTGCGTCCGGTCATGATTTCGCTCGTCGATTGCCGGCGCGTGCTGCTCGACGGCCCGACGTTCCAGAACTCGCCGGCGTGGAACATCCACCCGCTGCTCTCCGAGGACATCGTCATCCGGAACATCACGGTGCTGAACCCGTGGTACTCCCAGAACGGCGACGGCCTCGACCTCGATTCCTGCCGGCGCGCGATCGTCTACAACTGCCGCTTCGACGTGGGTGACGATGCGATCTGCATCAAGTCGGGGAAGGACGAGTACGGCCGCAAGCGCGGGCGGCCGACCGAGGACGTCGTCATCGCCGACAACATCGTCTACCACGGCCACGGCGGGTTCACGGTGGGCAGCGAGATGTCGGGCGGCGTCCGCAACATCCTGGTGGAGCGCTGCACGTTTCTGGGCACCGACGTCGGGTTGCGGTTCAAGACAACGCGCGGGCGCGGCGGCGTGGTCGAGAAGATCTGGATCCGCGACGTGCAGATGAAGGACATCCCGACCGACGCCGTCGGCTTCAACATGTACTACGGCGGCGAGGCGCCCACCGAAGTGGCCGACACCGGCGAGGTGGCTCCGCGGCCCGCGGTGCCGGTGAACGAGGGTACGCCGCAGTTCAGGGACATCGTGCTGACGCGGATTCTCTGCCGCGGCGCCGGGCGCGCGGTGATGCTGGAGGGCCTGCCCGAGATGCCGATCCGGGGCATCGTGCTCGACGATGTGCGGATGACGGCGACCAGGGGGCTCGCCACCGTGGATGCCGACGCGATCACGCTGAGGCGCGTTGAGATTGCGACGCAGGCCGGTCCGGCGCTCGCCGTCCGGCACAGCCGGAACGTCGCCATCGAGGGTGGCGCCGCGGCGCCAGGTACCGGCGTCTACCTGCGCGTCGATGGTGCGGCCGCGACCGGCATCCGCGTGTCTGGTGTCGACCTCACAAATGCGAAGACGCCGGTCGAGACCGGCGCCAACGTGCCCGCCGGCGCGGTCGTCCGGAAGTAGGAGCGCGCGCGGATGCAGAGCAACAGACCCAGCACCGGCAGGGCTCGTCGCTACCGCGCCTGGGTCATCGGCGTTGTCCTCCCGGCGTCGTTCGCGATTCTCGTACTGACGGATCCTGTGGACGCCGTGCGCCGCGCCGACCCGGTCGTATGGACCCTGGACGGCCTGACGCGCATCGGCGGCCACGCGGCAACTGTCATCGGGACGCCGCGCGTCGTATCGACGCCGGCCGGCCAGGCGGTCGAGTTCAATGGCGCGACCGACGGCCTGATGCTGGACGTCAACCCGATCGAGGGCCTCGTCCGGTTCACCGTCGAGGTGATCTTCGAGCCGTCGCCTGACGGCCCCGACGAGCAGCGCTTCCTCCACTTCTCCGAGACCGGCTCCGAGCGGCGCCTGATGATGGAGACGCGGGGCCTGCCGGATCGTTCATGGTGCCTCGACACCTTCCTCCGGAGGGAAGCGCCCGGCCTGACGCTGCTCGATCGGGCGAAGGCCCATCCGACCGGGCGCTGGCACGCGGCCGCGCTCACCTACGACGGCAGGACGATGGCAAGCTACGTGGACGGCGTCCGGGAACTGTCGGGCGACGTCGTCTTCGAACCGTTGAAGGCCGGACGCGCGTCGATCGGCGTTCGCCAGAACCTGGTGTCGTGGTTCAAGGGGCGGATCAGGCTCGTGCGCGTGACGCCCGAAGCGCTGCCGGCGGCGCGGTTGCTGCTGCCGCCGAGAGGGTCGCTGATCCGAACGCGGGTCTGCCCCCCTTCGCCCTCCGGGCTTCGGGCTTCGGCGGGTCCGCCGTAGCCTGGCGGAGGCGGAAAGCCCCGCGCCACGGCCCTGCGCAACGCGCCGCGCCTGATCACGGCTTGTTGAGGTACGTGATCAGAACGACCAAGTCGTCCTTGCCGATCTGCCGCAGGCCGTGCGTGCTGCCGCGGCGCGTGAGCAGGGCCATCCCGGCGGAGACGGCCGTCGTCTTGCCGTCGAGCGTATAGGCGCCGGCGCCGCTGATGACGTAGTAGATCTCGTCGTCGTCCTGCGCATGGACGCCGATGCTCGCGCCCGGGTGCAGCGCGCGCTTGCGGAAGACGAGGCGGAGATCCTTCGAATCGGCGAAGAACGGGTAGGCCGTGGTGATGCCGCGACCCTCGTGCGGCCCGGGCTGCCTGACGGCCACCTCCGCATCACGCTGGATGCGCGACCCGGTGGCCGGCGTCGGGGCGGACTGCGGAGCAGCCGGCAACGCGGCGCTCCCCAGCGCAACCACGGCGATGGTGAGAGTGGCGGCGGACAGCATGCGGATGATCATGCCCGCAGAATAGCACGTGCGATTCCGGGACGGAGGTCGGGTGATGAGGACGGTGGTGAGGCGTGGCGCTGGCGTCGCGCTCTGCGTCACAGCGATGCTGGTGGCCGCCGCGAAAGGACAGGCTCCGAAGGAGACCGGTCTGCTCTTTTACCTCTCGGGCGATCGCGGCCTCACGGCCGACGTCGCGGCCGGCGGCGATCCGGAGCCGAACTTCGCGAGCGGCGTGGACGTCATTCCCGGCGGCGCGAAGGGGCCGGGGCTGCAGTGCGCCCACACGCAGTTGCTGTCCTATTGGGCTCCGGGCAACATCTACGCCCAGCGCGGCACGCTGTCGTTCTTCTGGCGCTCGCGCGAACCGGTCGGGCCGACCGCGTTCCCGCTGTTCCGCGTCGGCTACGCCGACCACTCCAGTTGGGACATGGTGTGGCTGCGCATCGACTACAACGGCGGCTCCGGGTTCGACGCGTTCGTGACCGACGCGAGCCTCGCCCGCACCCGCGTGTCCTACAGGATGCCGGCGTTCCCGGCGCCCGGCCAGTGGGTGCACGTCGCGCTGTCGTGGGACGAGACGCAGGGCATCCGGTTCTACGTGAACGGGCGGATGGCGGCCAGGCGCGACGGCACGGCCATCTTCGACGCGGCGCTCGACCAGTTCGGCCCGCACCAGCGGATCGTCAGCCCGTACCAGGTGCAGAGCGCCTACAACTTCGTGCGCGGCGGCGACATCGACGAGTTGCGCATCTACGACCGAATGCTGTCGGACGAGAACGTCGCCGCGCTGGCGGCCGGGAGCGCGCCGGAGAGCGTGCCGCCTCTTCGGCGCAGCCTGGCCGAGCCTCGGTGGCGCGACGAGTGGTGGTATCGCTACGGCTGGAACCGACCGGGCGACGCACCGCCGCCTATCGAGGGGGCGAGCATCGCAATTCGGAAGGTGGAAGTCCACGATGCCTACGATCTGAAGCGCTGGTGGTGGAAGGGCAACGACGGCATCCGCGAGACCACCTGGCCCGGCGTGTACAACCGCTCGAGGCTGCCCGGGCGGAACGACTACTTCCAGCTCCCCGACTGGGACTGCTATTCGCTGTCCGGCAAGTCGGTGCGGTTCGTCCTGCCTGACGAGCCGTGGAACCAGGTCGAGGTCTCCGGGGCGGCGTTCGGGTCGTTCGCGACCGACGCGCCGGTCTTCGAACGCCCGAAGGGGCAGGAGCGCACGTTCCACCGGCTCGTGCGGCCGGCCCGCGGCGGCGCGCTGACGTTCACGAACGTCGAACAGGAGACGCCGATCGGTGAGCTCGGCGTGTACTCGGTGACGCCGGGCCGTGAGCCCGCGGGCACCGCCCGCCTGACCTACAGGCTGACGGCTTTCGCCGAGCCCGACCTCGCGAGCCTGCAGACGGCGGCCCGGTTCATCAACGGCCGCCACGGCGCCGATGAGAGGGCCACGCTGGTGGCGGTGCCGGTGGCGGCGCCCCGTTCGGGGCGTAACGCCTCCGGTGCTCCGCCGTCCCCCGCCCCGGGCAGCCTGCCGATCGTGCACATCCTCATCCCATCGGACTTCCGCGATGCGGATCGCGGTGCCAGGCGCGCGCAATTCAACTACTCGTGGGTGAACATGGACGCGGGTCTCGACGGGATCGCGATCGACCTGCCCGCGCTGAGCGTAGAGCCGACGCACGGCGCGTACTTCCCGCTGAACATCCAGGTGAAGGACCCCATCTGGCCGCTCCGCAACGTGCTCGACGTCAGCGTGTCGGTAAAGCCAGGCGAGCCGCACACGATCTGGCTCGACACGCGCGATCGGATCCTGCCGAACGACAAGGGGCTGTACCTCACCATCGCCGGCGCCGGCGGAGACTTCGGCGCCGCGTCGCTCGAAGGAGCCGAGGTCCGGCTGATCTTCAAGAACCGGAAGGACGCGTTGGCCGAACACGCGCTCGACCGTTTCACGCAGGTCCGCGCCGTCTACGCCCATATGGTCGAGGAGTCGCCGCGCACCCGTCGCCTCAACCTCTTCACGCAGTTCGAGACGGATCTGTCCGACCTGCTGCGCGGCGATCCCGATCACACGCTGGGCCGACAGTATTGGTACGACTACAACCGCGAGCAGGCGCGGCCGCCGATGGCTTTGCCTGCCGTGCCCTCGGGCGTGCCGGCGTGGGCGTTCCGCCAGGTCGATCATCTGACCCAGGTGAGCCGCTTCGTGAACTGGTACATCGACAACCGCCAGATCGAGAACGGCGAGTTCGGCGGCGGATTGTCCGACGACGGCGACCTGACCAACTGGTGGCCCGGCACGGCGTTCATGGGCGCGACGCCCGACAAGATCCTGCGCTCGCTGCGGCGCGAGCTGGACGCCTTCTACGCGCAGGGCATGTTCAGCAACGGCCTGTCGACCATTCAGACCGACGAGCTGCACAGCTACGAAGAGGGCATTCAGGTGCTCGGTCAGGCGCTGCTGCTCGACTACGCCAGCCCGGTGCAACTCGAACGCGCGATGGAAACCGCCGGAGCCACCGAGAAGATCACCGGCGTCAACGCCGCCGGCCATCGGCACATCAAGTCGACGTACTTCAGCGGAACGAAGATGGCGACCGAGGGCGTGTGGGGATGGTCGAAGCCCTCGTCGTATCTCCTCCTCCATCCCGCGATGTCGCTCGTGGAGTTCAACGGCTCCCCGCGGGTGAAGAAGTGGCTGATCGAGCTGGCGGACGGCCTCCTCGCGCATCGGCGCGTCGATGCCAACGGCGTGGCTTCGATCGGCACGACGATCGAGTTCGCCACCGACAGCGACGTGCCAGTCGCCGGCGTGGACCGCGCGCTCACCGTGCTCTGGGCCGCGTATCGCTGGACCGGCGACCGGAAGTACCTGCAGCCGTTCCTCGACGCCGGCCCGCGCGCGCTCGGGCAGCTCTCGGCCAACGGCCTCGACCTGATGGGCGTCCGCGAGTCGTGGGGCCCGAAGCTGCCGCAGTTGGCAGCCAGCGGCGGCGACAGCGCCACCCGCCATTTCGCCTGGCAGGCCACGGGGGACGCGAAGTACCTCGAAGACCTCTACGCCGACCAGGCGCGGGCTGCGCGGTTGCGCGAGTACATCAACACCCTGGGCAGCCTCTGGATTGACCGCGTGAACGTCCCCGACGCCGAGATCCAGCGGGCGCGGCTGGGCGGCATCGCGCTGGTTCGCAACTACACCTACGCAGGCCACGTCGTGAGCTGGCGGTTCGCAGAGCCGGGCACGGAAGCGCGCGTGGCCATCCTGCTGCCCGAGTCGGCACCGGACCACGTGCGCATCACCGCCTACAACCTCGACACGAAGCCCGTCTCGGCTACGATGACCGGCTGGGACGTCGAACCGGGGACGTGGTCGCTGCGCGTGGCGGCGGCTGCCGCGCGGACCGTCCCGTTCGAGCGCACGAAGAACCTGGACGTGACATTCCCGCCCCGCGCGGAGACGAGCATCGAGCTGCGGCTCGTCTCGAAGGGCGTGCCCTACTGGTCGCGGCCCGACCTGGGCATCTCGGAGGGCGACGTGCGCCTGGACGGACGCACGCTGCGCGTCCGCGTCCACAGCCTCGGGTCGGTGGACGCGCCGGCGTCGAAGGTGTTCGTGCGCGACGCAGCCGGACGGACGGTTGCGTCGGCCTCCGCACCGCCGCTGAAGGCGCCGAACGACCTCGCGCCGAAGACCGCCGACGTCACGCTCAGGCTGCCTGGCGGCGCGAGCCTCGAGGGGGCATCGGTCGTCGTGGAAATGTCGGGGAGGGATCCGGAGATCACGCTGCGTAATAACCTGGTGGCGATGGTCGCGAAGTGAGCTCCGCGACGTCCCATCCGATCGGAGGGCCAATCCATGCCTCTCGCTCTGAGCCTCGTCCCGGTCGACCGGCAATTCGACGGCTGCCCTTCGGTGATGTTCGTTGCGTGCAACGTGTGTCCGCGAATGCACGTCGCGCGGGCGCACCAAGAGCCCCTTCTTTCGGTGGCGACGCTGTTCGGGAGAGAAGACAGCTTCGACCGCCATCTGACCGCATTGCGACTGGACGCTCGCCGTCGCGGCCTGCGAAGTGCCGTGTTCCGGACGTCCCGCGCCTCGGCGGCTTGTTTGTGGTCAACCGCGCTGGCCAGGAAGTTCAGCCGGGCAGGGGCCGACTACGACGCAATAGGCGTCGTCGGCTGCGAATCGGCCGTCAGGACCGTTTCCCAGGTCTTCCCGGGCAAGCGCATCGTGCAACTCGTCCGCGTCGAAGGCATTGCCAACTTCACCCTGCGAACAACGTGGCCCCTCACGGTCGACATCGCCGCCGCAGCGCAGATTCCCCTGGAGGAAATCCGCAAAGTGTGCTGACCGTTGGACCCCGGGAGAGTCGAGATGACGAATGGACATGACGAGCCGGCACTGAGCGAGAGAGAGCAGGAGATCATCGCCGTGGGCGCCTCGATAGCCAGCGGCTGCCTGCCCTGCACGAAGTACCACCTCCGGGCCGCCGCCAGCGCGGGGGCCAGCGCGCGTGAAGTCCTCGACGTCGTGCGCAACGCCACGCAGGTCAGAAGAGCAGCAACCGAGATCTCGGCGTGGACACGAGTCCAGATTGGCGCTCTGCATGAACGCCGTTGGACCCGCCCTCTGGCGATAGCGAGTTCATCATGGATCTCACCTATCTGGTTGTCGCGGGACTCTGTCTGGCCGGTGTGACGGTTCGCACCAGCTACGAGCGGCTCAAGAAGTCCGGAAGGGTGACGACGAGTCACAAGGCTGTCTTCCCTGTCGTCTTCGTAGCGATGAGCGTCATGTTGGCCAGCTGGCCTTTCATGTCTGCTCTGGACCCTTGGCGCATCGCCGTCGCCGGCGGTGTGCGTGGGGTGGGCCTTGGCGCGGTGGCGGTGGGGGCGATGCTGGCGATAGGAGGCCTGCTCCAGCTGCGTGGCTTGGAGAACATCGACCACCTTGTCACGACGGGGTTGTACTCCAGGCTCGGCCATCCGATGTATGCCGGGTTCGTCCTGTGGATCGCAGGCTGGGTGGTGGCATACGGCGCCGTGGCCAGCGCTGGCGTCGGGCTGGTGTGTGTCGGCAACGTCCTCTATTGGCAGAAGCTGGAGGAGGGCGCGCTGGAGTCGCTCTTCGGAGACGACTACCGCGTCTACCGTCGCCGGACCTGGTTCTGATTCTCTTCCCGGGGCGGCTGTCGAGCGCGCAGACCGCGCGCTCATCCGGCCTCAGCCCGCGACGATATCTCCGGCCGGCTTGCCCACCCCCACTTCTGCGGTCGATGTCCGACCGTGTCTGGAGGGGGGCGCCAAGCGAGCCGTGGACATTCGCCATCGCCAGGGCCCCGAGAACCGCCAGCCGGCCAACAACGGCGCGGTTGGGGATGGGGCGACAGGCCCGGCGTGTGCCCCAACCGCAAGACGAAGGGACGGTGAGCCGGCGCCGCGGGTCTTCGCCAGGGGAGGGATCGCCTGCGCCACCCTCCAGACGCGGTCGTTGCCGCCAGTCCTCGAAACTGGGGGTGGGCGCGGTGCGGCCGGCGCTTGACTCGACCCCCAGCGAGGCCTAGAGTGTTCGCCCAGGGAGGGTCTTCCATGCCGAACCGCGTCGGTCTCGCGCGACTGCTCGTGCTGGCTTCCCTCGTGGGTACGGTGGGCCTCGCCGCCGGCTGTGGCGGCGCGGCGGGGACGGGGGATCTCGACAAGATCCAGGTGACGCTGTCGCAGCTCGAGATCACCGTGACGAACACGTCCGGCGGCCCTTTGGGCGATGTGCTCGCCGAAATCGTGCCCGCCGGTCCCGCCAGTCACTTCGTCGCCCGCCTCGGGACGATCTCCAACAACGAGAAGCGGCGCATCGCTCCCAGCAGCTTCAGCGACCGCGACGCCGTGTCCTTCAGCCTGCGGAACACCAAGGCGAAGAGCGTCATCGTCTCCGGCAACGCGGTCGACGGCACGGTCGTTCGCATCGAGGTGCCCTTCAAGCTGTAGGGCGCACGCCGAGCGTCCGCAGCGTCAGCACCTCGTCTCCCCTGGTCACCGCGGCTTCGCGAGCCATGGGTAGTAGGAGGACGCCGTGTGGAGCGCGGCCGCTGGCGCATGCGCGAGTACGCGGTCCTTCGCCACCAGCACGGTGGACAGCGCATCGGCGTACTTCAGGAACAGCGAGTCGTGCCCGACACAGCGCCCGACGACGATGTTGAACTCCGTGCCTTCGGCATTGAGCACCGCCGCCTGTGCGATCGGGTTGCACATCGACTCAAATTGCCCGATGCGCACCTTCTCGTCGTCCCGGATCCCGATGCTCTCCTTCGGCACCGCGCCGGCCTTGCAGACCACCGAGACCACCTGGAACCCGTGCGCCTCGAGAATGCCTGCCAGCGTCCGGGCCTCTTCGTGAAGCCCGGCGCAGAAGGCGAGGCCGAGGCGCCGGTACCCCAGCCGCCGCGCGAGTTCAACAGTCTCCTGGATGCGCGTCTTGACCGGGTGCAGAACGTATGGGCGCTGGTCGCGGTCGGCGTAGCAGTCCGCTTCCTGGACGGACGCCTGTCGCGCGAACTCCGACACGCCGGGATCGGCGTACTGCTGCCGCGCCCACTCGAGCGCGCGGGCGTCGAGCTTCGGCGGGCAGCCCGGCGGCAGTTGTCCCTCGCCCGTCCGGCACGGCTTCTTCGGCAGCCCGCACGCGGCGCAGGCCGGCGCCAGCGCCGATCGGTCGGCCGTGTCTTCCGAGTGCATCCCGACCTCCGTCTCAGATTCCCATCAGCATGATCGCATAGCCAAGCACCAGCCCGGTCACCAGGTTGATGGCCTTCACCCGCATGAACTCGGTCGGCGACTCGGCCAGCAGCATCATCACCAGCACGAACCCGGTGACAGTGACGGTGGTGGCGAGGACCTCGAGGATCATGGCCCGAGGTCTCCGCGGCAAGGACCGCGTTGACATTCCGGCCGATCGATGTGAGCATATGTCCATAATGCCGGCGCGGCAACCGGTCTGAGCACGATGCCTCGTCCGCCTCTTCCTCGCCGCGTCTGCTGCCACCTGGAGGGCCGGGGGTTCCGGCCGATCGGCCCCCCTGCGGTCAGGGCCGGCGCGCTCACGCTCGCCCTCGACGAACTGGAGGCCATCCGCCTGGCCGACATCGAGGGCCTGTACCAGGACGCGGCCGCCGATCGCATGGGCGTCTCGCGCGCGACCTACGCGCGCATCCTCGCGCGCGGCCGCCACGCCGTCGCCGTCTCGCTCATCGAGCGGAGGATGCTGGTCGTCGGGCAGGGGCCGGTGATCGAGGAGTCGCCGGCGGTCGAGGACTGCCCCGTTCACGCAGGCGCGAGGCGCCAGGGCCGGACCTGCCACTGCCCGTCGCGACGACGGGCTCGGAGCGGTGTGCATTGTCCCTGCGGGGCGTGCACGGCAGCGTCGGCATCGTCACCCAAGTAGCGCTGTTTCGGAAACAAGAGGAGAAGCCATCATGCAACTGTGCGTTCCCGTCATCGACAACAACGGCGCCGCCAGCCTGGTCTGCGAGCATTTCGGCTCGGCCCCCGCATTCATGATCGTCGACACCGATTCTGGCGCGACTCGCGTCATCGCCAACGGCAACGCGCATCACGCGCACGGCATGTGTCAGCCGCTGGCCGCGCTGGCCGGCGAGTCGCTCGACGGCATCATCGTCGGCGGCATCGGCATGGGCGCGCTGATGAAGCTGCAGGCGGCCGGCATCACGGTGTACCGCGCCGTGCACCCGACCGTGGCCGAGACGGTCGAGGCGTTCAAGAGGGGATTGCTCCAGCCGATCGGGCAGGGCGGAGCCTGCGCGCATCACGGCCATCAGCACTGAGTTCCCCCGGCACATCACGCCACCGCGAGGAGATTTATGAGCGAACCGGTACGAGTGGGCATCATCATCTGCGGGCGGTATCACACCTGCGCGGGGGGCAAGTGCTTCCGCTCGCTGCGGGAGCGCGAGGGGGCGTTCGCGGCCTACGAGGGCCGCGACGTCGAGCTGGTGGGCTTCACCACCTGCGGCGGGTGCCCTGGCGGCAACGTCGAGTACGCGCCCGAAGAGATGAAGAAGAATGGTGCGACGGTGATCCACCTGGCCACGGGCTTCGTGGTGGGCTATCCGCCGTGCCCGCACATCGATCACTTCGAGCGCTTCATCCCGGAGAAGTACGGCATCCCGGTGGTCATCGGCACCCACCCGATCCCGCAGAAGTACTTCCTGACCCACGAGCGCTGCGGCACGTGGCAGGACCCTGCATGGCCCAGGCGGCTTCGGCCCACCCTGGCGGACGAACCGACGAGGCTCGCGTACGACTAGGCTGAAGGCGGCGTGCGCGACGTTTCTCGGATCGCCCAAGCTGCCCTGAACGCGTGACGCTCCCTTTCTCCAGGAGAGCCTGTATCGACGCCCGGTGGGCTCGCCCGATGGCAGTTCGCCGTCACCACCGTCTACCGCTTCTTCTCCGGCAGGCGTCTTGCACCCTTTGCCGCAGGGCCGGCAGGGTGTCGGCCTCCGAACCGGTCGATTGTGTTTCTGGTGGGGACACGTCCCGGCGTCAGTGGTCCCGACGCGCGGCTTCCGCTTCCTCGACGCTGCGGAATGTGAACACGCCGCGCGGATGCGCTCTCGGCGCAATCGCCCGATAGCGGGCGCAGTGACGCAGGAACCGCTCGATGTCCGGCGCGGAGAGGCGTTCGACGGGCGCGCGGTTCATCTCTTCGATTGAGCGGAACTTCTGCACGGCCATTTCAGCCTTCGTCCTCCAGGCCGAACCGTTCTCTGAGCGCGGCGGCATCCTGGCGATCGATGGCCCGGACCGTACCCTTCTTGAGTCGGTAGAGCGCGGCCGGGCTCGCGACGCTGACGCGGACGCCTCCCAACGACCGTCTGCGGGTGCGCCCCGAAGCGCGGGCATCCCAGCGCCCGTCGGCGCGCCAACCGAGGCCGCGGCGGACGGGTGCGGGATGCCTCGCGAGACCGGCGACTGGCGGCCAGCGTATCGGCGTCAGTTCGCAAACACGCGCGCAGGCGGTGTGCTCCAGCGGGGTAGAGCGCGATCACGCACGCGGATCCGACCGCGCGACCCCGGCGGCCAGCGGCCGACGACGGCCGGAGAGCGGGTTTGCCGCGCAGCCGCCCGGAGTCCGGAGAGCGGGGCGC
Organism: uncultured Acidobacteriota bacterium; assembly: GCA_963698725.1. Classification (GTDB taxonomy): domain Bacteria; phylum Acidobacteriota; class Vicinamibacteria; order Vicinamibacterales; family Fen-181; genus FEN-299. The sequence continues at coordinate 373,465 of CAVORY010000012.1, read as the reverse complement.
CCGCACCGGGCCGACGCGGTGGCGTCGGCGCGCGCAGGTCGGCCGCGTCACCTGCGGTCTGACCGGCCCCAGGGCCGTACGCGAGGGGCGGGGCCTGCCGCGCCGAAGTTGCACGGCAACGAAGGCGGGCGCAGACCGGTGGGCCGCGCCGGGCGCGTCTCTCGAAACTGGGGGTGGGCACGGGCAGCCCAACCGGGTGACGCGTGAGGGCCGACTGCTGTAGACTGCGCAGCATTCTGCGAATCGCCGCTGAGAGGACGCCAATGAAACGATCGATGCGCGCGGTGGCTTTGTGGCTCGGCCTCGTGGCGGCCTGGCTCGCGTGGGCGCAGGCGCCGCGCGCTCAGCAGGCGACCCAACCGCCGCCCACGCAGGCGCCGCCGCCCGCCCAGGCGCCGCCAGCGCAGCAGGCGCAGCCAGCCGGCGGCAATCGGGGTGGCGCGCCGGTCCAGGGCGCCGAGGAGGACCTGCCGCTCGTCTCCCGCTTCGACCGGAACGAGGACAAGGTGCTGGATTACGGCGAGCGAACGCTGGCCCGACAGTTTCTCGAAGCCCATCCTGAGTTGCGGCGCCCGGCCCCCGCGCGGCGCATCACCCGAACCGGAACGCCGGGGCCGAAGGTCGCCGCGAGCGACGTGAAGCCCGTGCCCGCCCATGTGCCCCTCTACGATCCGGGGACGCTCCGGACGCTGTTCCTGGAGTTCCAGCACGACGACTGGGAGGCGGAACTGGAGGCCTTCTACCACACCGATGTCGAGGTGGGTGCGGCGCTGACCGTCGATGGGAAGCGGTACAAGGATGTCGGCGTCAGCTTCCGCGGGAACAATTCCTTCACCGCGGTGCCGCCGGGCCTGAAACGCCCGTTGTCGCTCACGATCGACTTCGTGCACGACCAGGATCTCCTCGGGCATCGCAGCCTCAACCTGCTCAACTCCAATCAGGACCCGACGTACCTGCGCAGCGTGCTCTACCTCGACGTCGCCCGCGACTTCATCCCCGCCCTCAAGGCGAACTTCATCAGGGTGGTGATCAACGGCGAGAGCTGGGGCATCTACGTCAACCAGCAGACCTTCAGCAAGGAGTTCCTTCGCGAGAACTTCAAGACAGCGAAGGGCGCACGGTGGAAGTCGCCGAACAACTCGGTGGGCGGAGGCTTCTCCTATCTGGGAGAGGACGTGTCGCTCTACCGCCGGTGGTACGAGATGAAAGGCAAGGACGACGTCCTCAGCTGGAGAGCCTTGATCGGGGCGACGAAGATCCTGGGCCAGACGGCGCCCGAGCGACTGGCGGAAGCCATCGCGCCGGTGATGGACGTGGACGAGGTGCTCCGGTTCCTCGCGCTGGACATCGCGCTGGCCAACGGCGACGGATACTGGCGCGACGGTTCCGACTTCAACCTCTACCTCGACGAGCGGGGACGGTTCCTCCTCACTCCGCACGACGCCAACGAGGGGTTTCGGGCCGGTGGCCGCGCCGGCGCCGCGCAGCCCGATCCGCTGGCCGCACTGGACGATCCGAACAAGGCGCTGCGTCAGAAACTGCTCGCGGTCCCCGAATTCCGGAAGCGCTACCTCGCCAGCGTCGGCGACATCGCCGAGAAATGGCTCGACTGGGAGCGGCTCGCGCCTCTGGTGGAGAAGTACCGGGGACTGATTGCCGACGAAGTCGCCCGGGACACCCGGAAGCTCGACACCATCGAGGCGTTCACGGCGGGCATCTACGGCCCTGCCGACGGCAAGCCGGCGCCGGCGACGACGCTCAAGGGATTCGCGGAGCAGCGCCGGGCCGCGCTTCTCGCGCATCCGGACGTGATCGCCGCGCGGGCGAAATAGCCGCGGCCTGCCCCGGCCCGATGGCCCGGCAGATCAGCGCCGGGCGAGTCCGCGCTGCGCGCACCGACTCCGTCAGAACACCGTCGTGGCTTTGACGAACAGCGTGTGGCCCTGGTTCGACGGCTGGCCGAACGGCGCCGTCCCCTTCTGGTAGGCAGCCTGAATGCTGCCGAACGGCGGGCGGTAGCGCCAGACGAACACGGCCTGGAGGTTCTTCCGATCGATCGCGGAGTTGGTCTGGAAGAAGACGCGCAGGAAGAGGTCCTTCGTGAAGAACTGGTTCGCGCGGACAACGTGGATCCAGGTGCTCTCGCGCTCCGGGCCCGGGTTGTCGCGCACACGATCGCCGAGATGGGTGTAGCGCACGTGGAAGTGCCCGGTGGGAGAGTCGTACGACGGTCGGACGAAGAACGCCTGCGCGCCGCTGCCGAAGTCGCCCCACGTGTGGACCATCTGGGCCGTCATGCCCCAGGTCCGGCTGAAGAACAGGTTCGTGTCGAACGATGCCGACCCATTGCTCCGGCCGTCGAGGTTCCGGTTGTCGAACATCACCGCCATCGACGAGCGGCCGAACACGTCGCGCTGGGCGCGGCCGACGGTGAAGTTCGCGCGGCCGAAATCCCCGATCGGGTCGGTCTGGGTCGTCAGGAATGACGTGGTCCAGGGACCTTGCCTGCCGAGCACCTTCGCGCCGGCCAGGATCTCCTCGATGCGCCTCGAGTAGAACGTGCGGATACGCTGGAGCAAGAACTGCCTCTTCTCAGGCAGCGACACCTCGAAGCGCGTCAGGTTGACCGTCTCGACGTCGGCCTCGACCGTGGCGAAGTCGGGGTTGACCGTGCCGTAGACGGCCGTCGTCGTCGTCACGTTGAAGCGGGCGTCCACGCCCGCCTGGAATCCGCTGTCGACGTCCTGCTGGACCCGCCCGAGGGCGTAGGGGATCACCTGGGAGCGCTTCGCAGGCGGGGCGAGGTCCAGGCCCGCCAACTCCCCGGCCTGCGACACGCGGCCGGTCGCGTCGAGCGGAAATGCCCAGGTGTCGAACTCGAGCGTGCGGCGGCGCGTCCGCGCGAGGTTCAGGCCCCAGGTGACGCTCTTGCCCGACGTGTACTCGATGGACGTGAAAGGGATGGCGAACTCGGCCGACCACCCGTCGTCGGTGCGCGCGGCCGCGGAGCGCCACGCCGCGTCCCACGCCGTGTCCGACAGCCGTCCGTCGTCGGTCAGCCGCCCATCTTCCTGGGTACCGAGCGGATTCGTGATGAAGTAGTACGCCGTCCGCCGATCGTGGACCGTGTCGATCAGGACCGAGACAGCATCGTCCTGGAAGAGGCTGCCGTCGCGCTGCGTCCGGCGGGCTGTCAACGGCTCGTCGTCGAAACACCGGAAGGCGACATAGAGGTGCGTGGCATCGTAGGCCACGTAGGCGTCGGTGCGCCGAGACGCCGGCGCGGCGCGGCTCGAACTGGACGAACGTGTCCACGCGGGCGGCGCCGGCCCACTCGTCGTCCTTGACCGTCCCGTCGATGACGGGGGCCTTGGCAAGGCGAACGGCCCTGAGAGCGAGCGCCTTCGAGGCGGGCGGCTCCTGTGCGTGCGCTGGCGACGCCCAGGCGAGCACCGAAGCGACCGCAGCGACACTCAACCTGAGAGCCGTCGTGGACGTGACCGGCGACATGACCCCGCGTCTCGCGTCACCAGACGCCGGCGAGCGCCTTCCACAGGAACCAGGACCCCATCGCCAGCACGAGCCCCTGCGAAAGCCGCTCGAAGAGCACCCGGTTGCGCGTGAGGAGTTGGTCGGCCACCGAGAGGCCAATCAGCGCCGGCACCGTCCCGATGCCGAACAGTACCGAGCGCGGCCGCTCCGTCGACCGCGCTGCCGCGCGCCACGGACGCGGTAATCGCCGAGTACAGGAGCCCGCACGGCAACAGCCCGAGAAACAGGCCCGTGACGAAGGGATGGCCGGGGACCTTGCCTCGCAGCGCCGCCGAGAGCCGACCGAACACCCGCCCGCCGGTGCCGAAGTCGGGCAGGAGGTTGCACAGCGCCAGGCTGCCCCAGGCGACGAGCGCGCCGCCGGCGATAATGGCCGCGGCGCGCTGCAGGCCCAGCAGGGAGCCGGCCAGTTCGACGACTCCGCCGAGGCTCCCGGCCGCGAATCCGAGCAACATGTACGTGGTGATGCGGCCGACAGTGTACCAGGCCTGCACGCCGAGCGCCGCGCGCCGCCCGGCGCCGGCCGGCGTGTACTGGCGTGAGACGAAGAGCACGAAAGGTGCGCACATCCCGACGCAGTGGCCGAAGCCTCCGATCAGGCCCAGCATCAGGAAGCCGAGCAGGTCGACCGTCTGAATCACTTGGACGACTCCGTGCGCGGCGGGGCCAGGCTGAGTTTGAAGCGCGCGACGCGCGGCCGGCCGGCGACGACGCCTTCGACGGTGGCGAGCCACCGCCGGTCGCCGCTCGCGCAGAGCGGCAGCACGACGTCGGCCTGGTGCCAGCCGTCGGCGGCGGGAAGCAGCGAGTACCCTATGGTCGCCCATCGGCATGGTCATCTCGAAGTACACGCGGCCGCTCTCGAGCGGTGTCGGCCCGCCGCCTTCTCCGCTCGCTCGAGCCTGCACCCTCGCGCGGAACTTCGCAAACGCCACCGGCGGCTTTGGATCGAGTGACAGGACGATGCGGACGTCGCCCAGATTGACCGTGCCGTCGGATTGGGTGACGTCGGGCGGAGAGACGGCGGCGGACGCGGGCGCCGCATCACCGGCCGCCCAAGCGGTCGACGGCGCTGCCGTCTGCGAGTGCTCCGGCGTCACCGAGCGACCGCGCGCCCAGTAGACACCCAGCCCGACGAGGGCCAGGACGACGAGACCGAGGACGACGTCACGGTTCTTCATTGTGCCGGGAAGGGCTCAGGGCTCACGGCTCGGGGCTCAAGGCTCAGGGCTCAGGCCGCAAGCCGCAAGCCGTAAGCCGTAAGCCGTTACGAATGATACTCCAGGCACTCCTTCAGCGCCGGGTCCTTCAGCGGCACGGCGTCGTGCCGGGCCAGGAACCAGCAGAAGACCAGCGTGAACAGCCCCAGGAACCCCAGCGTCACGGCGAACTCGACGACGGGCAGGTGCGCGTGCGCGGCCTCCTCGCCATGGCCGAGAGCCGGCCCGACCATCACGAACAGCTCGAGGAACTGCGCCACGAGGAGCAGCACGGCTGCCGGAATGAGTTTCCGCGGATTGCGCTTGGCGTCCCGCGGCAGCATGAACACGAACGGCACGACGAACTTCAGCGCCGGCAACAGCAGCAGGTACGGCAGCCAGCCGTTCTCGCTCCGGCGGATGAAGTAGATCGTCTCCTCGGGGAGGTTCGCGTACCAGATCAGCATGAACTGGCAGAAGTAGATGTAGGCCCAGAACCCCGTCGAGGCGAACACCATCTTTCCGAGGCTGTGCAGGTGATGCTCGTTGAGGAACCCCTTCAGCTTCCCCGCCATCACCAGGAGGCTGGCCGCCACGGCCACGAACGCGGTCCCGGTCTGGATGATGTCCGTGAACACCAGCACGGCGAACATCGTCGAGAACCAGTGCGCCTCGAGCGAGAGCAGCAGGTAGAAGCAGACGATGCTGAGCGTGAGGGCGAACAGGACGAGAAAGATCGCGGAGAGCGTCCGGCTGGTCCGCGTCGGCCCGTGGCCGCCTTCGCGGTCCTGCCGGTGCGACGCGCCGACGATCAGCGCGGCGAACACGACCCACAGCAGGAGACTCGCCCCTACCAGCGCCCAGAACATCGTCATGTTCAGGAACGGGGCCTTGTGTGCCAAGAGCGCGTCGCCGGCCACGGCTTCGGCGTGCGACCAGTGGTAGAGGGTGTGCGCGCCGAGGCCGACGCCGAGCGCGAGGATGCCGCCGGGAATCAGCCACGCCGTCATCGCCTCCGGGATGCGACGCATGGTGACTGACCAGTCGGCGCCGGCCAGGTAGAGCATCGCCAGCCAGGCCACGCCGAAGACACCGAGGCCGAGCGCGAAGAAGACGCCGATGAGATACGAGCTCCAGGCCAGGGTCGCGTCGCCGCTGGCGAAGGCCCACGCCAGCGCCCCGCCGCCGATGAGGACGGCCACGGCCGACAAGCCCTGGACGATCCCGGGCAGCGCGAGGCGGCCTGGGGTTGGAGGGAGGCTGTGGAGAGGTGCGGAGCTCATTTGGTCACTTCCCTCCCTTCCTGACGTCAGTCGCGGCAGCGGGCTTGTCCGCCGTAGCTCCCGCCGGAGGAACCGTCGGTACCGGAGGCGGGAGCGGAGGCGGAGGCGGACGGGGCGACAGGTTCCGTCTTCTGCATCTGCCGGATGTAGTGGATCACCGACCACGCGTCGTTGGCGTCCACCTGCCGCGCGTGGCTCGGCATCGAGTTCTGCCCCCGCATCGGCCGGTGGAAGAGCTGGCCGTCCGGCCAGTCGCGCACCTTCTGCGTCATCAGGCTCGGCGGCTTCGGAAACAGCGCCGTGACGTGGCCGTCGCCGGCGCCCTTCGGACCGTGACAGGTGACGCACACCTGCTCGTACACGAACTGGCCGTGCGCGACCACCGCCGGCGTCGGCTGCAGCGGGTTCACCAGCTCGGCGCCGGCCCGGTCGGCCTCGTTCTGCGCGTACGGATACGGGTTGTCGGCGAGGGCCACCGTCCCCGGCTGCGGCTCCATCAGGCCCGTCGGCCGCGCGAGGAAAACGTCCTGACGCTGCGGTTTCAGCTTCGGCTGGTTGTTCATGTCGAGCCGGTTGCCTTCGCGGTGCGGCGTCCGGCCGGCCGGCAGGCCGACGTCGCACGCGGACAGGAGCGCGGCGAGCGCAACGACGGCGAGCGCGCGCGCGGCGTGAGATAGAAGGCCGAGATTCGGGATCGTGAAAGGAGCCGCCTGGGGGTGACCGCGAACGGGGCCGCCCCGCCCGCCGCGCAGGCGCCACAGCCGTAACAAGCGCCCTTGGCGCCGAGGACGGGTGGGGCTGTTCGCGGGCAGGACCCGCAGGCCGAGTCGCCTGCGGCGACTCCGAATCGCGGCCTTTCGTCTAGACATGGGCCCCTCCTTCGCCCATTCGACCCTGCTCAGGGCGCCCCGAGCCTGGTCGAGGGGTCACGTCTACGAGCCTCACGCCGTCGGCGCCCAGCGACCGGACGAACCGCTCGGCATCGGCGGCGTTCCACCTCGGATCCGTTGCGGAGATCCAGAGCACGAACCGGTCGAACGTCGCGCCGGTCTCCACCTGGAGCGGCGGCGGCTGCGGAACGGTGTCCCGCTTTCCGGCGATGACGGCGATCACCGCCGTGCCAAGCGCCGCCCAGAACACCATCGCCTCGAAGGTGATCGGGACGAACGCCGGCCACGAGGCGAACGGCTTCCCGCCGAAGTTCATCGGCCAGTCCCAGACCATGACGTAGTTCTGGAGGGCCTGTGCGAAGACGATGCCGCAGACGGCGAGGACGCCCGTCGCGTAGGGAATCCACGACCGCTTCTGGCCCATCGCCTCTTCCATCCCGTGAATCGGGAACGGGGTCAGGAAGTCGAAGTGCTTCCAGCCGGCGTCGCGGACCTTCGCGGCCGCGGCCAGCGCGTCGGCCGGCTCGTAGAAGTGGCCGAGGACGCCAGTGGTTGAAGTCGGCATCATGGCTCAGACCTCCTGCAGCGCCGCGGGTGCCGCGGCGGGCGTGGGCTTGCTTCGCGCGACCTTCGGGTCCATCACGCCTTTCACCTCCGAAATCGCGACCACCGGAAGGACGCGCACGAAGAGGAGGAACAGTGTGAAGAACAGGCCGAAGGAGCCGAGCAGAATCGCGTAGTCCCACCGCGTGAGGGCATACATGCCCCACGACGAGGGGAAGAAGTCGCGGTGCAGCGACGTGACGACGATGACGTAGCGTTCGAACCACATGCCGACGTTCACGAGGATCGACACCACGAAGAGGACCCAGGTGTGGCGCCGCATCGGCTTGAACCAGAACAGCTGCGGGATGATCGCGTTGCAGGTGAACATGATCGCGTAGGCCCACCAGTAGGGGCCGAACGCGCGGTTCTTGAAGATGAACCCCTCCCACTCGCTGCCCGAGTACCACGCCATGAAGAACTCGGTCGAGTAGGCGAAGCCGACGAGCATCCCGGTCAGCATCAGGATCTTGGCCATCGCCTCCATGTGGTTCAGGGTGATGTAGTGCTTCATCCCGAAGTAGCCGCGCATGAAGGTCATCAGGGTGATGACCATCGCGAACCCCGAGAAGATGGCGCCGATGACGAAGTAGGGCGGGAAGATCGTCGTGTGCCAGCCGGGCATCACCGAGGTGGCGAAGTCGAACGAGACGATCGTGTGGACCGAGAAGACGAGCGGCGTCGCCAGCGCGGCGAGAATCAGATAGGCCGACTCGTAGTGCCGCCACGCGCGGTGCGACCCGGTCCAGCCGAAGCTCATCGCGTTGTACAGCTTCTTCCGCCACGGGTGCGTCGCCCGATCCCTGACGGTGGCGAGATCCGGGAGGAGCCCCAGGTACCAGAAGGTCGCCGACACGAGGCCGTAGGTGGTGATCGCGAAGATGTCCCACGCGAGCGGCGAGCTGAAGTTCACCCAGAGCGGGCCGCGCGCGTTCGGGTACGGGACGAGCCAGTACCGCGAACCACGGGCGCCCCAGGTGGATGATCGGGAAGATCCCGGCGCAGGCGACCGCGAACAGCGTCATCGCCTCCGCCGCGCGATTGATGCCGGTCCGCCACTGCTGGCGGAAGAGGTAGAGCACCGCCGAGATCAGCGTGCCGGCATGGCCGATGCCGATCCAGAACACGAAGTTGATGATGAACGAGCCCCAGCCGACCGGCTGGTTCACGCCCGCGATGCCCATGCCGGCATAGAAGAGCGTGATCAGCGCGAAGCCCAGCAGGCTGAGGAACGCGAGCGCGATGCTGAAAGCGATCCACCAACGCTTCGTCGGGAACTGCTCGGCGTGCATGCAGATGTCGCGATCGACGTCCGCCCACTTCTTGCCGCCCGTGACGAGCGGCTCCGGAACCTCGAGATCGCCGCCGTAGGGACCGGCTCCCGGGAGGACGATCGGCAGGCCCGTCAGCTGGCGGTCGTCCATCACCGTGGCGTACGGACTCGCCTCATGCCTTGTCATGACGCACCTTCGTCAGATAGGAGATGGACGGCTTGACGCCGACGGCGTCGAGGAGCCGCATGGCGCGCGGGTGCGCCGACAGGGCCGCCACACGCGAGCCCGGCGCGTTGATGTCGCCGAAGGTGATCGCGCCGGTCGGGCAGGCCTCCATGCAGGCCGGCACGACGACGCCGTCCGCGAAATGGTCCTTGGAGGCTCCCGCGGTCGTCGCGGCGGAGCGCGCCGCGCGGACCCGCTGGATGCAGAAGGAGCACTTCTCCATCACCCCCCGGCTCCGGACGGTGACCTCCGGGTTGTTCTTCATCTGCATCGGAGTGCGCGCGTTGAGCGACGCGTTCTTCGCGATGCGCGGCTCGAGCCACCGGAAGAAGGCGCTCTCCTGCGCCTTGCTGTACTCCCAGAAGTTGTACCGCCGCACCTTGAATGGGCAGTTGTTCGCGCAGTAGCGGGTGCCGACGCACCGGTTGTAGATCTGCTGGTTCAACCCGTCGGCGCTGTGCATCGTCGCTACGAACGGGCAGACGGTTTCGCACGGCGCGTTCTCGCAGTGCTGGCACAGCATCGGCTGGAAGAGCGTCTGCGGCTCCTCGACCACGTCGAGCGGCCCGTCCCAGACCTCGGCGTCCCATCCGCCGTCCTTCTTCGGCGCGTCGTAGTACCGGTCGATGCGCATCCACGACATCTCGCGGCCGTCGATGATCCCGTGCCGCCCGACCACGGGGATATTGTTCTCGGCCTGGCAGCCGATGACGCACTTGCCGCACCCGTTGCACTTGCTCAGGTCAATCGCCATCGCCCAGCGCGACGCCGCATACTCGTGCCCGGGCCACGCCGACGGGCCGCCCGCCTGCTGCCCGGTGCCCGCCTTGCGGTCCTTCTCGTAGGCGGTCAGGGTCGTGGCGGGAACCAGCGGCCGCCGGCTGCGATCGATGACGTCCGATCCCTGCCCGAACGCCAGATCCTCGCGGCCGCTCACCTTCTTAATGGTGACGGGCAGGCCGGCCCCGAGGAGACGGCCGTTCGCGACGAGGCGCAAGGGGAACGCGTTCGGGCCGACGCCCGAGCCGATGACACCGCACGCCGAGCGCCCGAGGCCGAGCGGCAGCGCCACCTGGTCGTGGTGCATGCCGGCGTGGCGGTACGCGGGGGCCACGACTTTCGCGTGGCCCGCATCGACCTCGACGAGGTCGCCGTTCGCCAGCTTCATCGCGTCGAACCGGCGGGGGGCGATGGAGAGCGCGCCGCCCCAGGTGATGCGCGTAATCGGATCGGGCAGTTCGTGGAGCCAGCCGTTGTTGCCCGACCGCCCGTCGCCGAGCGCGAGGTGCGGGTACAGCTGCAGTTCGAGCGCCGGCTCAGGCTTCACCTCGGCAGCTGCGAGGAGCGCGAGCGCCCCCGACGCAATCGTGCGTGCGGCAGGTGCCGGGGCATTCGGCTTGCCTGCCTGGGTCTTCGCTGCGGCGGGCAAGGGCGGGACGATGACGCGTGGCGCGTTCCCGCCTCCCGCCTCCCGCCCTCCGCCTGGAGACCAGGCGCCCATGCGCAGCACCGCGTTCCACGACGTGTCGAATGCCGGCGTGGCGGCTTCAATCGCCAGCCGGCTGGCCCAGGCGGCCCGAAGGTAGTGCCAGGCGATGCTGGGACTCGGCGCCGGAGCGGCCGTGTTGGGCGCGGGCGTCCACTGGGCCGCCTTCGCCGCGGCGGCCACGGCGGCGGCGGCGGCCGGATCGCCGACGGCCGCGCCCCATCCCACGATCAGATCCAGCAGGCCGCGGGTGTCGAACAGCGGCTGGATGACCGGTTGCTGTATGCCGACGAGCCCCTTCGGCAGCGCCGCATCGCTCCAGCATTCGAATGGGTGGCTCGCCGGCGCGAGCACGTCGGCCAGCAGGCTGGTCTCGTCGAGCCGATCGTTCAGCGACACGACGTAGCGGACCTTCTTCATCGCGTCCGCGAACGTCTGCCGGGCCTGCCCCGCCGAAGCCTTGGCGAAGGCGGGTGCGTCGTACCCTGGGTTCACGCCGGCCACGATCAGCGCGTCGACCTGGCCGGCTTCCATCTCGGCGGCGAGCGCCGCGAACGCGGCGCCTCCGCCAGACAGCGGCTTGGCCGCCGCCGTGGCGTCGAACAACCCGGCGTCGAGGGCGCCCAGCGTGGCGTTCAGCAGGACGACGGCCAGGTGCAGGGCCGGGCCTGACGCGGACGCCCCAGCGGTGCCGCCCGCAAGGACGAGCGCCTTGCCCGCCGATGCGGCGAGTTCGTCGACGAGAGACTTCAGGACGCCTGCGTCGATGCCGGTCTGCGCGGCGACCGCGTCGATTCTGTACGGCGCGAGCGCGGCGACAATCTCCGCCGCCGACGTCAGCGGGCCGACCTTGCGCACCACCACCAGTTCATGGGCGAGAGCCGCCGCGACCGCAGCGAGGTGCGAATCGCGGACCCGGATGCGCCGGTCCGCGTTCGCGCCGGTGAGCGTCAGCCGGCCCTCGAGCTGGATGAACCGGCTCATTCCCTCCGTGGCGTCGGGAGAGCGTCGTGCCGCGAAGTCACGCTCGAACCCTTCCTCCGGCCGGTCGAGGAAATCCGCTCCGACTCCGACAATGAGGGCGGCCTTGTCGAGGCGCGGCCTGGGGACGATGTCGGCACCGAAAGCCTGCTTCCACGCGACGCCGGCCGCGTCGTCTTCGAGCGGCGCCCAGGCGACGTGCCGGAGGCCGGTCCGCGACGAGATACCGGCAATGGCGTCTCTCAGCGCCGGGCTGTTGACGGGGCCGGTCAGCAGGACGGCCTTCGACCCGGCCGCCCTCAGCCTGGACGCGACGTCCGCCTCGATGGCCGTCCAGCTCGACGCCACCGGCGGACCGCTGCCGCGACGCACGGACAGCGGGCCGCGCGTGCGGTCCGGGTCGTAGACGTCCATCAGCGCCGCCTGGTGGCGGACCGACAATCCGCGTCCGCTCGCGTCGTTCGGGCTCGGCGTGACGAGGATTGGCCGCCCTTCGCGCGTCTTCACGAGCACGGGCGATCCGTCGAGCACCGTGTGAAAGAAGCGGGCGGGCCCGAGGCCGTCGACGAGGCTCTCGGGCATGTCGTGGAACGGGATCGTCGCCTCCTGGGGCGGACTGCACGCGGCGCTCCCGAGCGCTCCGGCCGCGGCGAGCACGCCGCCCACTCGCAGGAACTCGCGGCGGTCCAGGCCCGAAGCGTCCGGTCGCGAGCTGGTCTCGTTCGGATTCATCGTCTTCTCCTACCGGTGACACGCGATGCAGTCGATGGACGCCTTCGTCTCCGGCTTCCGGTGACAATCGAGGCACCACTGCATGTTGAAGGCGGTCTGCACGGAGACGATCTCCATCTCCTCGACTTTCCCGTGGCAGTTCTGGCACACGACCATCGGCTTTCCCTGCTCGTCGGCGAGCGGGAGCATCGGTTTGCCCTGCGCGTCCTTCGCGTTCACGTGCGCCGCGTGGTCGTAGTAGACGAAGTCGGGCAGGTCGTGGACCTTCACCCACGGGATCGGCTCCCCGCGCTCCCAGTATTCCTTCATCTTCAGGACCCACTCCTTGTTCAGGCCCACGCTGGTGTGGCAGTTCATGCACACGGCCGTGGACGGCACGGTGGAGTGGCGCCCCTTGTAGGGCATGGTGTGGCAGTAGACGCAGGGGATCCCGAAGCCGCCGACGTTCACCTTCTCGCCCTTGGCGTCGGTCTCCCACACGGGGACGCCGGCCATACGCGTGTGCTTGAAGAGCACGGGCTGGCGCGGCTCATAACCCTGGCGCACGTTGCTGAGCTCGTAGGCGAGGGCGCCCGTCACGCCCGCCACCCCCAGGGCGGTGATCAGGTAGACGGACAGTGTCTTTCCGCTCATCCGGAAACCCTCCTTGTCGAACTGACACACCAGGAATCAGGGATCGGGGGTCAGGGATCACGGCGATCCTGACTCCCGACTTCCGACTCCCGGGCTTTCGCTCCCGTCTCCGCATCATCGAACAGCATCCGAACCGCCGGCGTGTCCAGATCGTCGAACTGCCCAGACCGCGCCGCCCAGATGAAGAAGCCGACCGCGATGGCCGCAATCAGAAGCGCGAGCGGAAGCAGGACGAAGATCGTCTCCACGTCACGCCCCACTTGTCGTTGACCGGCTTGCGGCTCGCGGCTCGCGGGCCGGGGACACGAACGTTCGGGTCACCGACGACGACAGCACCACCGCCAGCGACGAGATCGGCATCAGGACCGCCGCCAGCAGCGGCCCGACCATGCCGGCCAGCGCGAGCGCCGATGCGGCGGCATTGTAGACCAGAGAGAAGGCGACGTTGCGCCGGATCACGCCGCGCAGGCGGCGGGCGCCGTCCAGGATGTCGACCAGCGGGGCGACTCCCTCGCGCGTGAGCACCACGTCGGCGGCGACAATCGACGCTCCGGCGCCGCCATGGACGGCGATCCCGACGTCGGCGAGCGCGAGCGCGGCCGCGTCGTTCACTCCGTCGCCCACCATCACGACGGCACCAGCGCCCGCCCGGTCTTCGACCAGCCTGGCGACGAAGTCGCGCTTGTCCTCCGGGGTGAGGCCCCCCGCAGCGTCCTCGCGTGGCAGACCCAGCTCCGCCGCCACCCGCGCGACGATCTGGGGATGATCGCCGGAGAGGATCCTCACCCGGATGCCGCGCGCCCGGATCGCGGCCACGGTGGCCACGGCATCCGCTCGCAGCCGATCGCCGATTCCCGCGACGCCGCGCACCTGCCCGTCCACCGCGACGAACACCGGGCTGAGGCCGTCGGCGATCATCGCGTCGGCCGCCAGGCCCAGCTCGGCGGGCGTGGCCACGCCGGCCGTCTCGGCGTGCGCGCGGCTCCCGACGCGCACGTCGTGCCCATCGACCCGTCCGGCGATGCCCTGCCCCGGAAGCTCGGTCACCTTCTCGACCGTTCTGACGAGCCGCAACCCCGAAATTCGTTCGGGACGAATTTCCACGCTCTGAATGGGACTTCCACCCGTTGGAAAGTCGTCCCGAACGGTTATTCTGTGGAACGCCTGCGCGACGGCGTGCGCCGACTCGGCCTCAAGGGCGCGCGCGAACTGCAGTGGCGCGTCTTCGCCGACCCACCGCGCGACGGCCGCGCGCCCTTCGGTGAGCGTCCCGGTCTTGTCGAGCAGCACGGTGTCGACGCGGCGGAGCCGCTCGAGGGCGTCCGGGTTCTTCACGAAGATCCCGGCACGAGCCGCGCGCATCAGCGCCACCGACAGCGCCAGCGGAATCGACAGGCCGAGCGCGCAAGGGCAGGCGACGACCAGCAACGCCACTACCCGCTCGAGAGCGACGGCGGGACCGCGATGCCACCACGCGGCACCGGTGACGGCCGCGAGCACCAGCAGCGCCTGCACGAAGCGCCGAGCCAGCAGGTCGGTCGTCTGAAGCAGCGCCGGCCTCTTCGAGAGCGCCTCCTGCACGAGAGCGAGCAGCGCGCCGATGCGCGTCTTCTCGCCCGCCGCGTCCACACGGACGACGAGCCTCGCGCCGGCGTTCGTGGCGCCGGCGCAGACGAGGTCGCCCTCGCGAACCGAGACCGGCGCCGCCTCGCCGGTGAGCACGGCGTTGTCGATCGACGAGCGTCCGGAGAGGATGACGCCGTCCACCGGCACAATTTCGCCCGACCGAATCTCGACCCGGTCGCCTGGCGCGAGGCCGGCGAGAGGCACCTCCGCAACCGGGGCGTCCGGGCCGTCGCCGTCGAGCCGGCGCGCGAACTCCACGAACGCCGCGCCGCGCAGGCTGTCGGCGCGCTCGAGCGCCGCACGCTGCGCGCTCCGCTGGAGCTGCCGCGCGCCCAGCAGCGCCGCGACGAGCATCGCGAGCGAATCGAACCACAGCGGCCCGCTGCCGCGAACGGCGTTCCACGCGCTCGCGGCGAACGTCACGGCCAGCGCGATCGCAATCGGCAGGTCGATGTGGACGACGCGCGCCTTCACTCCGGCCAGCGCCGTCTGGAAGAACGGGCGCGCGGAGTACACCAGAACCGGGACGGCGACCGCGAGCGACAGCCAGCGGAAGAACCGCTCGAAAGTCGCCGCCATCCCGGAGTAGTCGCCGGCGTAGAGCGCCCCGTGGAGAAACATCAGATTCATCGCGCACGCGGTCGCCACGCCGAGCCTGGCCAGGCTCGCGCGGTCCTCGGCCCTGCGCGCCTCCTGGACGCGCGAGGCGCCGTGCACGTGCGGCGTGTAGCCGAGCCGATCGAGCGCCCGGCCGATGACCGACAGGCGCGTGTGCGCCGGACGCCACGTAATCTCCGCGACGCCCGTGCCGATGTTCAGGCGGACGTCGTCGACTCCGCGCAGGACGGCGGGCAGCTTCTCGACGAGCCACACGCACGCCGCGCAGTGGACGCCCTCCAGGTAGAGCCGTGTGCGGCGGCGGTCGCCGGCCGCCTCGGTGCCTTCCGCCTGCACGCGCTCGTCGTCGAAGTCCGCGAAGGTGCGGCCGGTGACGCGCGCCGGTTCGAGCGCCGTCTGCTGCTGGTTCACGAGGCGGTAGTACCTGGTCGAATCCCCACTCGTGGACGAGCGTGTAGACCTGCCGGCATCCGGCGCAGCAGAACTGATGCTCGTCGCCGACGCGAACGAGCGTCGCCGGAACCGCGAGCCCGCAATGCGCGCAGCAGTGTGATTCGATCGGGACGAATTTCGCCCCCTGTGGACCCGCGAAGTTCGTCCCGATCGAATTCCCGTTCACTGGGCACCGCCTTCGGGAACCGTCAGCCGCGCCGTGTGGACGAACCGGAGCGCCTGCTGGCTGGCGTCGATGCGGATCTCCCACGCCCCGGGCTCGTCGAGGCGCACGAGCGTGCGATAGCTCCCCGGCTGCTGCGGCAGCTCGGTCAGGTCGCCCGACTGATTCAGCCGCGTATCGGAGGGGCGGATGGCGAACAGCCTCCCGGCCAGCCCCGACACCGGCTTCCCATCGCGGTCGGCCACTCGCACGTCGATCGGCCTCGGCATGCCGCGATAGTGCGGGACGTCCGCGGGCAGTTCGGTACTTGACGGTCCAGCCGAGCTGCCGGCTCGCGTCGGCAACCGCCTCGTCGGCGTCCCACGTGCGCGCTGCTTCGTAGTAGCCCTTGATCGGGCGCGGGCTGTCGGGCCGCGTCGCCACCCAGACGAGGACGCCGGAGGCGCCGATGGTCATCGCCAGCAGCCCGCCGAGATAGATCGGCCACCGGTACTCGGACAGCGTGCGAAGGAACTTCACGGCTGTCCTCCTGACGAGTAGGGACCGAGCAGGAGGAACGTCACTTCCTTCTGGAATCCCCGGTCGGAGCGGACGATGTAGCGGACCGGGGCCTGGCCATCGACGAAGACGCTCTGCGGGACCGTGGTGACGATGTTGACGGTCACGACCTGGTCGGCCGCCACCACGACCGGCGAGTCGCTGACGACAAGGCTGGCGCTCTTCGGGCTGACGACCTCGATGGTGAACCGCTGCGTCTCGCCGAGCTGATTCGTGAACCGGACACGCTGCTGGTTGGCCACCTCGCCGGTCGGGAGCAGCCGGTACGTCTCGCGCCCGCCCCGTCTCACCTCGACCAGCGCATCGCTCCGCGTGAGCACGAGGAAGCCGAGCGTGCCCCAGGCCACCGCGAGCAGCGCCAGGTAGACCACCGTGCGCGGCCGCCAGACGTGACGGACGCCGCCCGTCTGCTCGCGCTCGGTCATGTAGCGGACGAGGCCGATCGGCTTGCGCTGGGCGATCATCACCTCCGCGCACGCGTCGATGCACTGCGCCGTCCCGATGCACTCCGGCTGCAGCCCCCGGCGGATGTCGGTGCCGGTCGGGCAGGCGTTGACGCAGGCGCGGCAGTCGATGCAATCGCCGGCGCGCACCGCCCCCTTGCGGTTCTTCAGCTTCACCTTCGGATCGCCGCGCTTCTCGTCGTAGGCCACCAGGATCGTGTCCTGGTCGGACAGGACGTTCTGCAGGCGGCCGTACGGGCACGCGATCGTGCACATCTGGTCGCGGAACCAGCCGAAGTCGAAGACGATGGCGCCCGTGAGGAACGCCATCACGGACAGGGCGCCCTTCCACGCCAGCGGCTCGGTCGCCAGTCCGCGCGCGAGCGCTTCCCAACCGACGAAGTACGCGACGAAGGTCGAGGACATCAGCAGGGCGACGACCGTCCAGATCGACCACTTCGCCGTCTTGATCGCGGCCTTGCGTGCCGTCAGCGGCGCCTCGTTGAACTTCCGCTGCTTCAGCGGACCGCCTTCCAGGAACGCCTCGACGGGGCGGAAGAGGAACTCGAGCCAGACGGTCTGCGGGCAGGCATAGCCGCACCACATCCGCCCGAACGACGAGGCGGCGAAGAACACGAGGACGATGACGCCGAAGCCGAAAGCGACGAAGAGGACGGTGTCGGTCGGATAGAACGTGGTGCCGAAGAGATGAGAGCGACGGTTGGCGATGTCGATCAGAACGGCCGGGAATCCGCCGATCGGGATGTGCGGGAGGGCGAAGTACACGGCGACGAGGGCGTACGCGATCGCCCGGCGGATTTTCCAGTACCGCCCTTTGTGCACCAACGGGTGCATGAACTTCCGCTTGCCGTCGGCCGAGAGGCTGTAGAGCAGATCCTCGTCGGGGGCGACGTCGAAGAGGTGGGCGTGCCCCCGCACGTCGGCGTCGCCCGCGGGACCCGCACGTGTCTTTTCGGTGTCCACCGACAGCACGTCAGCTCCTCGGAATCGGCTGGGCCACGAACACTTCGCCCTCCGGCGGGCGGGCGTTGGGGGGATTCGAGCCCTGCAGGCTCCGGACGTACGAGACGAGCGCGGCCAGTTCCTCCGGCTTCAGGGCCCGTCCCCACGGGGGCATCCCCTTCGCAGGCCAGCCTTTCGCGATCGACTGGAAGACCTGTTCCACGGACCCTCCGTGAATCCAGCGGTCGTCGGTGAGGTTCGGACCGATCAACCCCTGGGCCTTTTCGCCGTGGCACGAGGCGCACGACTTGGTGTACCGCGCCGCAGCCACCTCGAGCACCTCAGGCTTGGCGGCGCCGGCGAGCAGCTCGGCGCCGGTCGGCGGGACCAGCGGGTTGGCGTCGAAGTGCGCCTGGACAGTCGCCAGCGCCTGCTGCGTCTCGCCTCGGTACTCGGCCTCCATCGACCCTTCGCCGAAGCTCAGGGCGTGGAAGATCAGGTAGGCCGCCGAGAAGATGAGCGAGCCCCACCAGATGGCCATGAGCCAGCCGGGCATCGGGTTGTCGTACTCCCGAATCCCGTCCAGCTCGTGGAGGACCTTGTCGTCGAACTGTGCCATGGTCTCCTCACTGCGGCCCGCGACTGGCGACGTGCGGCTGGCGCCCACGGCGCTTCGGCCGCAAGTCGCCGGTCGCTAGCTGCCCGCCTGCATCCTGCTCCCTGCCCCCTCGTCGCCCTCGAATGGAAGGCGCGCGAGGGCATTCATGTCCTCGCGGCGCGATCGGATCACCCGCACGGCGACGGCCACCCAGGCCGCCAGGAAGAACAGCATCGAGCCGATGGCCCATGCTGTCGCGCCAGTCTGTGCCGCCAGTTCCTGCAGCACGATCACCTCATCGCCGGGGCTTGCCCCGCCATAGCTCCGGCCGAAGCCCCGGATGCGGCGGAGGCCGGAGCGACGGCGGGCTTCTTCCACTTGATGTCGGTGCCGAGCCGCTGGAGGTACGCCGTGAGCGCGACGATTTCCTTGTCGACCAGCCCCTTCGGGCCCTGCTGAGATTCCACCTCGGAGGTGATCGCCGCCGCCTGCCGCGCCATGTCCGCCACCGCCGTCTCGATCTCCCCGTCGCTGTAGGGCACCCCGAGCGTGCGCAGCGCCCGCATCTTCGAACCGATGAGGCTGGTGTCGTAGTGGCTGGTCAGCAGGTGCGGGTAGCGCGGCATCACCGATCCGGGCGTCGTCGAATCGGGCTGGCGCATGTGCCGGACGTGCCACAGCGACGGGTACTTCGTGCCCACGCGGTGCAGGTCGGGTCCTGTCCGCTTCGAACCCCACTGGAACGGAGTGTCATAGACGTACTCGCCCGCCTTCGAGTACCTCGCCGTACCGCTCGGTCTCGAACCGGAACGGCCGAACCAGCTGCGAGTGGCAGTTGTAGCACCCTTCGCGAATGTAGATGTCGCGACCGACGACCTCGAGCGGCGTGTACGGCTTCACGCTGGCGATCTCCTTCACGTTCTCCTTGTCGAAGAACATCGGGATCGCTTCGACGAGCGAGCCGACCGCCAGCGCCAGCACCACGAGGACGGTGAACGGCACCGGAACCCCCTCGAGGACGCGGTGAATACCGTGCCGCAGCGAGTGCTGCAGCCGGTAGAACGCGTGGTCGTAGGTGTTGGCCGGCGTCACCGCACCCGGCGCCGACAGGTCCCGCACGAGAGGCGGCGCGCTGACCTCCGGCTCGACCGCGTATCCGGCCGGCGCGCGTCTGATCGTGGCGACGAGGTTCCAGACGCAGACGAGCATGCCCGCGAAGAAGAGGACTGCGGCGACGAGGCGGACCCAGTAGAGCGGGACGATCGCGATCACCGTCTCGATGAAGTCGGGGTAGACCAGGCGGCCGTCGGCCTCGAAGGCGCGCCACATGCCCCACTGCGTGATGCCGGCCACCCACATCGAGACCTGGTAGGTGATGAGGCCGACCGTCGCAATCCAGAAGTGCGTGGTCGCCAGCTTCTTCGAATACAGTTCCGTCTTCCAGAGGCGCGGGACGACCCAGTACAGGATGCCGAACGACAGGAAGGCGTTCCAGCCGAGCGCGCCGGCGTGCACGTGGCCGATCGTCCAGTCGGTGAAGTGGCTGACCGCGTTCACCGACTTGATCGACATCATCGGCCCCTCGAAGGTCGACATGCCGTAGTAGGTGACCGCGACGACCATGAACTTGAGGATCGGGTCCTCGCGCAGCTTGTGCCAGGCGCCGCGGAGCGTGAACAGGCCGTTCACCATGCCGCCCCACGACGGCATCCAGAGGATGAGCGAGAAGAGCATCCCGAGCGTCGACGCCCATTCGGGGATGGCCGAGTAGTGCAGGTGGTGCGGGCCGGCCCAGATGTAGACGAAGACGAGCGACCAGAAGTGCATGATCGAGAGCCGGTAGCTGAACACCGGCCGCTCGGCGGCCTTCGGGAGGTAGTAGTACATCAGCCCGAGATAGGGCGTCGTCAGGAAGAACGCGACGGCGTTGTGGCCGTACCACCACTGCATCAGCGCGTCCTTGACGCCCGCGTAGGCCGAGTAGCTCCCGAGCCACGAGTACGGCATCACCATGCTGTTGCCGATGTGGAGGATGGCGACGGCCACAATCGTCGCGATGTAGAACCAGATGGCGACGTAGAGGTGCTTCTCGCGACGGATTGCGATCGTGCCGAAGAAGTTGACCGCGAAGACCACCCAGAGGACCGCGATCACGATGTCGAGCACCCACGGCAGCTCGGCGTACTCCTTGCCCTGGGTCACGCCGGTGACGAGCGCCAGCGCCGCAGCCACGATGAGCAGTTGCCAGCCCCAGAAGTGGATCCGGGTCAGGACGTCGCTGAAGAGCCGGGTCTTCAGCAGCCGCTGCATCGAGTGGTAGGTGCCGCCGAAGATGATGTTGCCGACGAAGGCGAAGATGACCGCGTTGGTATGGAGCGGCCGGAGCCTGCCAAACGTCAGGTACGGCGCGAAGTTCAGCGCCGGGATGAAGAGCATCGCCGCGATCAGGACGCCCACGAGCATGCCGACCACGGCCCACACGACTGCGGCCAGGAAGAAGAGCCGCGGCGATTGATCATCGTAGCGCACGGTGTCGCTCATCGGTTTCCCATCCTCTTCAGGGACGTTCCCCAGGGGGCGCCGGCCCGGACGGCCGGGCACATCATACCGTGATCGCGTGAGTTACGGGGTTGCCTTGGTCCCGGGGCTTCGTGCAGGCAGCTGGCGCCGCCGCACAATCTGGACTCAATGCCTCCAGTATATCGGAGCACTCAAGGCCCACGCCTCCAGCGGCCTGCGAAACGGGTGAGAGGCGCGTGTCCTCAGTGGCTCTGGCGCGCTCGCTTGGGAAGCGCGTTCCAGATCCTCGCCGACAGCAGCAGCCCCGCCACCGCGAACGGGACGAGAACGACCGGCCACCAGAACCAGTTATCCGGGTTCTTGGCCGCCTCGCCGGTGGGCGTGATGTAGCCGATGATGATCGACTGCAGCCCCGTGCCCAGGTAGACCATCCCGTCCACGACGCCGGTGGCCGCCCCCGCGTTCCTGGTCCCGCCGAAGTCCGTGGTCGAGGTGCCCGAGAGGATGCCGTGCACCCCGGTGACCGCCATCGAGATGAGCACCGCGGCTCCGCCCGCCACCCAGAGGCTGCCGCCCAGGCCGAAGACCATCACGCCGACGCTCGCGGCCATGACGCCGTAGAGCAGCGCGGCCATCGGGGCCCGGCGTGACTGGAAGAAGCGGTCGGAACACCAGCCGGTCAGGAACGATCCGCCCAGCCCGGCCAGCAGCAGGACGAGGCCCCAGTTCTGCGTCACCACGAAGCTGTTCTTGAATCCCACTTCCGCGGCGAAGAGCGGGTACCAGTGCATGATGCCGTTGCGCAGGATGCCGCTGCAGAACTCGATCAGGCACACGACCAGCAGCACGGGGTGCGTGATGATCTTGAGGAAGACCTGGCGCATCGGGAGCCGATCGCCCGACTGGGACACGGACTCTTCGCCTGTGTCGAAGTTCGGGTGGCCCGCCTCGCTCGGGTAGTTGCGCAGGAAGAGGAACATCACGACCCAGAAGAACGCCAGGATCCACGCCGGCGCGAAGAACAGCCACCAGTTCTGATCCACGCCCGCGCCGCCCAAGCCGAAGACGACGGTGAAGACCCGGGCCCAGATCCCGAGGTCCGCCTTCGGAACCGCGCGCGTGGCGTCAGCCAGGGCGGCCCCCCAGTCGAAGGCGAAGAAGAGCCCGAAGGCGATCATCGAGCCGAAGATGGTCGAGAACGTTCCCCGCTCGCGGACGTGGAACCACGGCGCCTTGACCGTCACGATGGAGATCGCGCCGTAACTCTGGAAGTGCATGTTGATGGCATACAGGACCATGAACGTGCCGGCGACCTGAATGGTCCAGCCCCAGTAGGCGATCCCGTAGAGCATGAGGCCCATGAGGAAGTTGACCACGAGCGCGCCCGCGGTCCCGAGCAGCATCGCGGCGCGCCCGCCGATCTTGTCGGTGAGCGGGCCCGTGACCAGGAAGGACAGCCCGTAGGCCCACGCGCCGACGGCGAAGATCTCCCCGAACTGCGCCTTGGTCATGAGCGAATCGCCCATGGCGCTCTTGGCCACGGTCAGGTTGTACCGCCCCATGTAGAGAAAGGCGTAGGCGAATCCCAGAGGGATCCAGTTCAAGGCTCTGCGAAACCGGTAGGCGCCAGAGTGCTTCGGATAGTCCATGTGGCTCCCCAGACGTCTTGAACGGCCAAAGCCGTTGCGAATGAGTCAAGTTCTGTCGACGTCCATCTGCTCGTTCAAGACGTCTACGCCCCGCGCTCGCGCGGGGCCAGCCAACAGCGTTTCCGGTTCTAGCGAGGCGGGCGTCGTCGCCGGACATGCCTGGCGATCCGAGACCCGCCTCGCTAGGACCGCGTGTCGGGTGGCTGCGGCGGGAGTGATTATACAGGGTGCGGGCGCATGGCGCCTTTACTCGCCCGCCTGCGCGGCGTAGCATGCCCCAGGCGCGACGGGGCCGCGCCACCCGACCTCAACGGAGGGATTCCAATGTCAATGCCAACCGGTTTCGCCGCCAGGCTCGCTGCCGCAGCCGCGGTGTCTCTCATTCTCTTCATGCCGGCGGGCCACGCCCAGCAGGCAGCCCGTCCCGCGCCCGACAGCTACGGCCAGTTGCGCTGGCGCTACGTCGGTCCCGAGGGCAACCGCTTCTCGGCCGCGGCTGGCATTCCCGGCGACCCGCACACCTACTACGTTGGCGCCGCCTCGGGCGGCATCTACAAGACCACCGACGGCGGCGTCCACTGGCAGCCAATCTTCGACGGCCAGCCGGTCGCCTCCATCGGGGCGCTCGGCGTCGCGCCCTCCGACCCCAACGTGGTCTGGGCCGGTACCGGCGAGGGGAAGATCCGCAGCCACATCTCGGTGGGCCAGGGCATCTACAAGTCAACAGATGCCGGGAAGACGTGGGCGCTGATGGGCCTCGAGCAGACCGGCCGCATCCCGCGCCTCGCGATCGACCCGAAGAACCCGGACGTCGTGCTCGCCTGCGCGCTCGGCCACGCCTACGGCCCGCAGCCCGACCGCGGCGTCTTCCGCACCACCGACGGCGGGAAGACGTGGGCGAAGACGCTCTTCGTCGACGAAAACACCGGCTGCTCGGACATCGCGATGGACCTCCACAACCCGCGCATCCTCTTCGCCGGGATGTGGCAGTTCGAGATTCACACCTGGGGCCGGACGAGCGGAGGCCCGGGCAGCGGGCTCTACACGTCGCGCGACGGCGGGCAGACCTGGAAGAAGCTGACCGGCCGGGGCCTGCCGTCGCGGCCCGTCGGCAAGGTGGCGGTGGCCATCTCGCACTCGAACCCGAACCGCGTCTACGCGCTCATCGAAACCGGCGACGGCGATCCGTGGGAGGGAAAGCCGACCGACGCCGGCCAGATCTTCCGAAGCGACGACGGCGGCGAGAGCTGGCGGGTGGTGAGCTACGACCACCTCGCCATGGGGCGGCCGCACTACTACTCGCGGATGGCCGTCGCCACCGACGATGAAGACGAGGCGTACTTCCTGACGGCGTCGTTCGCCCGCACGATCGACGGCGGGCAGACGCTGGCGCTGGTGCCGCGCGAGCAGGCGCCGGGCGGCGACCACCACGACATGTGGATCGACCCGACCGACGCGGACCGGATGATCGTGGCGCACGACCAGGGCCTCTCGATCTCGAACAACCGCGGCCGCACCTGGCTGAAGCAGCGGCTGACCAACGCGCAGATGTACCACGTCACGGTGGACAGCGAGATTCCCTACAACGTGCTGGGCAACAAGCAGGACGAGCCGACCTACCGCGGCCCGAGCAACAGCCGGCTCGCCAGCGGGATCATCCCGCGCGCCATGTGGCACGCCGTCGGCGGCGGCGAGAGCGGATTCGCCACCCCCGACCCCGTGGACCCCAACATCGTCTGGTCCAGCGCCTCGGGGTCCGGCATGGTGGGCGGGATCGTGGTGCGCTTCGAGGAGAAGCGGCGCCAGTTCCGCAACGTCGAGGTCTGGCCCGACCAGTCGAACGGGCCGGCCGAGGGCCTGAAGTACCGGTTCGTCTGGGACGCTCCGCTGCTGATCTCGCCGCACGACCGGAACACGATCTTCACCGGGAGCCAGCACGTCCACCGCACGACCAACGGCGGGCAGTCGTGGGAGATCGTCAGCCCCGACCTGACGCTGAACGACCGCAGCCGCATGGGTCCGTCGGGCGGCCTCACCGGCGACAACATCGGCGTCGAGTATGCGGGCGTCGTCTACGGGCTGGCCGAATCGCCGAAGGAGCGGGGCGTCATCTGGGCCGGCACCAACGATGGCCTGCTGCACGTGACGCGCGACGGCGGCAAGAGCTGGACGAACGTCACGAAGAACATCCCGAACCTGCCGGCCTGGGGGTCGTTCCGCAGCATCGTGGCATCGCGGTACGACGCGGGCACCGCCTATCTCACCGTCGACTTCCACCAGGTGAACAACCGCGACCCGTTCGTCTACAAGACGACCGACTACGGCCGCTCCTTCAAGGCCATCACGAACGGGATCCCGAAGAGCATGCTGAGCTACGCGCGGACGATCTGCGAGGACCCCGTCCGCCGCGGCCTGCTCTACGTGGGGACCGAGAACGCCATCTACGTGTCGTTCGACGATGGGGACAACTGGCAGCCGCTGCAGAACAACCTGCCGCACGCGCCGGTGTCGTGGATTACCGTGCAGGAGCACTTCAACGACCTGGTGATCTCCACCTACGGGCGCGGCTTCTGGATCCTCGACGACCTGTCGCCGCTGCAACAGGCGACGCCGCAGGTGCTCTCGTCCGATGCGCACCTGTTCCCGCCGCGGGCGGCGTACCGGTTCCGGTTCATCACCGCGCCGTCCACGCCGTACGACGACCCCACGGTGGGCGAGAACCCGCCGTATGGCGCCGCGATCAACTACCACCTGAAGAGCGCATCGCCGACGCCGGTGACGCTGACCATCCTGGACAAGGCGGGCGCGGTCGTCAGGACGCTGACCGCCCCGGGCCGCGCCGGCTTCAACCGCGTTCACTGGGACCTGAGGTACGAGCCGTCCGCCGAGCTGCGGATGCGCACGAGCCCGCTGCTGCCCGCACCTCACGTGCGGCTCGGCCCCGAGGGCTGGCGGCCGCCGGCCGGAGGCGGCGCGACGATCAGCATCCTGGCGCCGCCGGGTACCTACACCGTGAGAATGTCGGTGGCGGGGCGCGAATTGACGCAACCGCTCGTCGTGCGCAAGGACCCGCACTCTGCGGGTACCGAGGCCGACATCCAGGCGCAGACGAAGCTGCTCGTCGACCTGCGCCGCGACGTCAACGCCGCCGTGGACATCGTCAATCGCCTCGAGCTGGTGCGCAGCCAGTTGGAGGGGCTCCAGCAGATCGCCGGGGACGCGGCCGTGCGGAAGGCCGCCGCGGAGTTCGCGCGGAAGTGCACCGATCTCGAGACGCGGTTCATCGAACTCAGGATCACCGGGGCCCAGGACGGGATTCGCTACGCGGCGAAGCTCGTCTCGCGTTTCGGGTACCTGGCGAACGGCGTGTCGGCGGCCGACTTCGCGCCGACCGACCAGCAGGCCGAGGTGCAGAAGCTGCTGGCCGAGCGGCTGCGCGGCCACGAGGAGGATTTCCAGGCCCTGATCGACAAGGACATGGCCGAGTTCAACGCGATGCTCCGCTCGCGGAACATTGCGAACATCGTCGGGAAGTGAGCGCGCGCCGGGCCCGGCTTCAGCCGGGCCAATAGAACGGTCGTGGCATGATGGGCACCATGAGACACCAGCGACGCCTCATCGGCCTCGCCCTCTGGGCGTTGATCCTCGGCATCCAGGCGGCGTCGGCCGACGCGCCGTTCACCAGCGACTTCGCCAGGACGCCCGACCGCGTCTGGATCGGGCCCGCGTACTGGGCCAATCCCCTGCAGGACTGGCGGGTGCGGGAGGGAATCCTCGAGTGCATCAAGGCCGGCCCCGACCGCTCGGTGCACATCCTCACGCGAGAGGTTGGTCCGCAACGCGGCAAGCTGACGGTGTCGATCGACATCGCCGGCCTGTCGCCCGGCGACGGGAAGTTTGCCGACGCCTGGATTGGCTTCCGGCTCGCCTCACAGGGCCGGTTCAACGACTACCGGGACGACGCGGTGAGGGGAGTGGGGCTCTCGACCGGGCTACGTGCCGACGGGCGCCTGTTCATCGAGAAGACGCCGGGAAGCTCGGTACCGTTCGTCGAGGTTCGGCGCCTCGTGAGCGAGTTGTTGCCTGGCGCGACCGGATACCGTCTCGTCACCCGCGCGCTCGATGGAGGCGGGAGAGAGCTGGGGACGGTTTCCGAGGAGATTGCCGCCGGACTCGTCGAGCGCGGCACACTCGCGCTCGTCTGTCACCAGGCTGCGTGCGGGGTGCGACGGTGGACGGTCGATGGGCCCAAGCTCGCCGTCCACGACGACCGGGCTTTCGGCCCCATCCTGTTCACGCAGTACACCCTGAGCCGCAAGGTGCTGAAGATGACGGCGCAGATGCCGCCGGTGGGCTCACGCGATACGCAGATCGTGCGGCTCGAGATCGAGCGAAGCCCTGGGAAGTGGTCTGAGCGCGCGCGCGTTCCGATCGACGGCCTCGCGCGCACGGCGACGTTCCGCGTTCCCGATTGGGACGACAGCCGCGACCATCCCTACCGCGTTGTCTACGGCCTGGCCGACCGGTGGGGCGCCGTCGTGGACCACGTCTTTCCGGGCACGATCCGGCGCGATCCGGCCGGCAAGCCCGACATCGTCGTCGCGGCCTTCACGGGCAACAACGATCTCGGCTTCCCCCACGCGGATGTCGTCGCCCGCGTGTCCGTGTTCAAGCCGGACCTGCTGGTGTTCACCGGCGATCAGATCTACGAGCCGGTCGGCGGTTTCGGCGTGCAGCGGACGCCCCTCGAGATGGCTGCGCTCGACTACCTGCGCAAGTGGTACATGTACGGGTGGAGGTACCCGATCGCTGCTCAGGGACATCCCTTCGGTGGCGCTGCCCGACGATCACGACGTCTACCATGGCAACATCTGGGGCGCCGGCGGCCGCGACGCGAACCTCGGGCCGCAAACGCTGAAGCAGGACAACGGCGGCTACACCATGCCTCCCGAGTGGGTCAACATGGTGCAGCGCACACAGACCAGCCATCTGCCCGACCCGGTCGACCCGGCGCCGATTGACCGGGGCATCGGCGTCTACTTCACCGAGCTCGTCTGGGGAGGGGTGAGCTTCGCCGTCCTGGAGGACCGCAAGTGGAAGTCGCCGCCCGCGATCCTGCTTCCCGAGGCGGAGATCGTGAACGGATGGGCGCGCAGCCCGGGCTGGGACTCTTCGACGCGCGGGGACGTGGCGAGCGCCGAACTGCTGGGCGCCCGGCAGGAGAAGTTCCTCGAGGCCTGGGCCGATGACTGGTCGCGCGGCGTCTGGATGAAGGCCGTGGTGTCCCAGACGCTCTTCGCGAACGTCGCGACGCTGCCCAAGGGGTCGCGCGCCGACGACGTCACGACGAAGCTGCCGATTCTGCCAGTCGGAGAGTACGCGCCGGGCGAAGCGCCGGTCCAGGATCACGACTCGAACGGCTGGCCGCAGACGCCGCGGACGCGCGCGCTCCGGCTGATGCAGAAGGCCGGGGCGCTGCACATCGCCGGAGATCAGCACCTGGGCAGCACGATCCAGTACCGGCATCAACGGCTTCCGCGACGGTCCGTACGCGATCTGCGTGCCGTCGGTGGCGAACTTCTGGCCGAGGCGCTGGTACCCGGAAGAGGAAGGGCTGAACCGCGCGCCGGGGGCCCCGCGCAATACCGGCGACTACCTGGATGGATTCGGCAACCGGATCACCGTCCTCGCGGTGTCCAACCCTCACCGGATGGGGATCGCGCCGGAGGACATCAACGACCGCGCGCCGGGCTACGGCATCATCACGTTCAATCGCGCCTCGCGACGCACGACGCTGGCGAACTGGCCGCGTTGGGTGGACCCGTCGAAGCCGGATGCGAAGCCGTACCCGGGGTGGCCCATCACGGTGGAGCCCGCAGGAGGAATCAGATGACTGGCCCGAAGACGATCCTGGCCCTGTCGGCTGCCGCGGTTCTGGCGGCCTGGACGCCCGCCGCAGCGCAGCCGGCGCCAGCGACGCGCGATCTCGAACGGATCAACTGGATGGAATTCAAGGAGATGGTGCCGTCGAAGGTCCCGACCGTGCTGCTGCCGCTCGGATCGCTGGAGGCGCACGGCGTGACCGCGAACGGCACGGACATTCTGTCGCCGGTCGCGATGGCCCGCGACATCGCGGGGCGCGTGAATGCCATGGTGGCTCCGGTCGTGCCCTACGGCATCACGGCTTCGCTCGCCGCCTACCCGGGCGGCCTGACGATTCCCGAAGACGCCTACAAGGCCTACGTGCGCGCCGTGCTGCTTGGCCTCGCGCGCAACAAGTTCCGGAACATCATCCTGGTGAACGGCCATGGGGGAAACACGGCGGCCCTCAACGCCGTCGCCGCGGAGGTGGCCACCGAGACGGGCGTGCGCACGCTGGTGGTCAACTGGTGGACCTACTGCTCGGACATCACGCTCGAAGTGTTCGGCGAGGACGGCGGCCACGCGGGCGAGAACGAGAACGCCTACATGATGGCGATCGACCCGTCGCTGACCCACCGGGAGCGCTACAAGCCGGACCTCGCGCTCCCCAACGCGCCGGCCGGATCGTGGTCTGCCTTCCCGCACCCGGCCACGATCATGCTGTACAAGGAAGGCCAGGGCTACCCGAAGTTCGACGCCGCGAAGGCGAAGACGTACTTCCAGAAGGTCAACGAGAAGGTCGCGAAGCTGATCATCGACGTCGTCAAGCGGTGGGACGCCGACGGCGTGTAAGCCTCGGGCGGATCATGCCGCCGGCAGCGCGAACCCCATCGTCACGCTGTCCTCACCGCTCGCGGCCCAGACGCGTCCGCCCTGCGCCTCGACGAGGTGCTTGACGATCGCCAGGCCGAGGCCGGTGCCGCCCGTGGTGCGCTGGCGTGACGGGTCGGCCCGGTAGAAGCGATCGAAGACCCGCGCACGCTGTTCCGCATCCAGGTGGCTGCCGGTGTTGCGGACCTCGACGCTGACGTCGGCAAGGCCGACGCCTGGCGCTGCCGACGGAGGTGCCGCGCCGGGGCCCCGCCCTGCCGGCAGGTTCCCCGTCCCGGCGCGCAGCTCGATGACGCCGCCGGCCGGCGTGTGGCGGGCGGCGTTGGTGAGGAGGTTGAGGACGATCTGGCGCAATCGCGCCGCATCGGCGCGAACCGACAGACCTGCCGGGAGGTCCAGCCGAACCCGCGCGTCGCCCTCCAGGCCCGCGGTACGGATAGCCGACTCCACGACGTCCGCCAGCGGCACGCCCGTCACGTTGAGCCGCAGCTCGCGCGCCTCGGCCAGCGCCAGGTCCTGCAGGTCGTCCACCAGCCGACCGAGGTGCAGCACCTCCTCGTGCAGGTCCCGCACGGCGCGGCCGGGATCCGGCGAGAGGCCATCGAGCACGGTTTCGAGGCGGCAGCGCAGCGCCGTCAGCGGCGTGCGCAGTTCGTGGGCGACATCGTGCACCAGGCTCTGGCGCAGCGCCTGCTGCCGCTCCAGATCGCCGGCCATCGTATTGAACGCGCGGCCGAGCTCGATCACTTCCCCGCTGCCGGCCGGTGTCACGCGGCGCGACAGGTCGCCGCGCGCCAGGTCGGCCGTCGCCGCCCTCAATTCCGCCAGCGGCCGGACGATGCCGCGCGCGAGCGCCCAGGTGACCGCGAGCGCCAGCAGGCCAACCAGCCCGGTCGCCGCCAGCAGGCGGCGATCGAGCGAGCCCAGAAACGCCGCCGCGTTGCGATCGCGCTCGG
This sequence comes from uncultured Acidobacteriota bacterium, assembly GCA_963698725.1. Lineage (GTDB taxonomy): Bacteria > Acidobacteriota > Vicinamibacteria > Vicinamibacterales > Fen-181 > FEN-299. Next base: position 343,307 of record CAVORY010000012.1, on the reverse strand, counting down.
CGTCCGGGAATGGGACGACGTAGGCACGGGCGGCGCGCCCGTCCGCAAGGCGCAGGGGGGCGCCGGCGAGCACGAACGCCAGGCGGATCTTGTGAGCCGTCGGCCCCGTCTGCGTCGCGTCGATCGTCAGGGTGCCCCCTGCCGAGCGCGTCGTCATCGTGTTGAAACGTGCGACCGGCGTGCCGGCCGACGCCAGCAGCGCGCCAGTGTCGGCGTCCACAATCAACAGCGCCAGCGTCCGCGTCAGGCGGCTGGCCGCGCCCCGCAGGACTGCCGCCTCACAACAGCGGCCATCGAGATCGGCCGCGAGCTGAGGGGCCAGCTCCGCCGTGCCCGCCGACTGCATCCGGCGCTCCACGTCCTGGAACCGGACGAACTCCTGGCGGGCGCCCTGGCGAGCGGCGATCGCCACCGCGGCCACCGCCACGACGGCGATGGCGCCCACCGCCAGGAGCAGTCTTGTCTGAAGGCTACTGATCATGGGAGCGCACCAGCCGGTAGCCGACTCCGTGCACCGTCGCGATGTACCGCCGGCCCTTCTCGACACCGAGCTTGCGCCGCAGGTTGGTGATGTGGGAATCCACCGTCCGGTCCAGGCCATCGTAGTCGGGGCCGAACGCGCGCGCCACCAGTTCCTCGCGCGTGAACGTGCGACCCGGAGACCGCGCCAGCGTCTCGAGCAGCCGGAACTCGGTGGGCGTCAGCGCCACGCCGTCGCCGGCCACCCGCGCCTCGCGCCGCCAGATGTCCACTTCCAGATCGCCGATCCGCGTCGGTTCGCGCGGCGCGCCATCGGCGCATTCGCCTGCCCGCCGCAGCAGTGCCTGAACCCGCGCCACCACCTCGCGCGGGCTGAACGGCTTGGGCACGTAGTCGTCCGCCCCGCCCTCGAGGCCGCGCACGCGGTCGTCCTCCGACGTCCTCGCGGTCAGCATCAGGATTGGCACGGCCGACACCGCGCGCAGCCGGCGGCACACCTCGTGGCCGTTGAGCCCCGGGAGCATCCAGTCCAGCACCACGAGGGCGACGTCGGGCTGCTGCGCCCGCGCGAGCCCGCTCGGCCCGTCGCGCGCCGCCGCCACGTCGTAGCCCGCGTGCTCGAGGTAGACCGTCAGCGTCTCGACAACCACGGCGTCGTCTTCGACGATGAGGATGACTGGCACGGAGAGCCTCTTCGCGGTTGCCCGGCTTCAGGCCGGAGGTCACCGGTGCCGACGCGGTCAGCACGTCACCGCGTCAACGCCCGGTTGATCGCCCCACCCACCCGGGTGGCGTTGGGTGGATCCAGGTTCCCGACGACGACGACCGTCCACCGGCCGTCGGACTCCATATTCGCATTGCAGCCGGGTGCGCCGCCAGCGATGCCGATGCCGTGCATCGCCCGTGGCCCGGCCGGCGCCGTGTCGCCGCCGAGGATCCAGGCCGTCATCTTCGCATCGGCCAGCCGGCGCTCGCGCACGGCGTTGTCGAAGGCGAGCAGGTCGGCTGCCGTCGCATACGCGCCGCCGGCGCCGCTGCCGGCAACGCCGTGCATCTCCTCATTGCTGACAAGCGTTCCAGCGCCCTGCGACGACTGCCGCGTGTACCCGATCGCCACGTTGGCTGGAAAGCGATCCGACTGGATGAAGCCGGCCCCGGCCATGCCCGCCGGCTTGAACACACGCTCGGCGATGTAGTCTTCGTAGCGCATACCCGTCACCCGCTCGATGATCGCGCCCAGCACGACGTAGCACCCGTTGCAGTACCTGGGTCCTCGTGCCGGGCGGGAAGTCGAGCGGCTTGGAAGCCACAAAGCGATAGTAGTCGGCGTTCGAGCGGAACTGCGTCTTCGGCGTCTTCTCGAACTCCGGACCGAAGAAGTTGGCGATGCCCGCCCGGTGGTTCAGGAGCTGGTCCACCGTGGCCGGCTTCGCCTCGGCGTTGGGGTAGTCGGGCAGGAGTGTGCCAATCGTGTCGGTCAGCGCCAGCCTGCCCTGCGCCAGGAGCTGCGCGATCGCCGTCCTGGTGAACATCTTGCCGATCGACCCGACGTTGAACCGCATCGCCGGCGTGATCGGCAGTCGCTTCTGGCGGTCGGCCTGGCCGTACGCCTTCTCGAATACCGTCTTGCCATCCGTGGCGACCAGGACCACGCCGGCGAAGGTGTCCGCGGCGGCCATCGGGGCCAGGTAGCCGTCGAGCGCCTTCGACAGTTCGGCCGGTGCCATCGCCGCGTTCACGGGCGGAGGCGGCGCGGCAGCCTCGTCGCCGGCGGGCCCGCCGACCCTGATCGCGATGCCGGCGATGCGCGAGGTCGGCGCATCTTCGAGCCTCAGCTCGCAGCGGGCTTCGTTCCCGCTCACGCCGCGAATCTGCAGCGCCGCGGTGCCGCCGCGCACCTGCACGCCGACCAGCGCCGGCGTGCCGAAGTCGCCCTTCACCCGCTCGACGAACTGCCTGCGCTGTTCGGCGGTGCGCTGCGCCAGGTAGTCCGGCGTGAAATGCTCCCGCGCCATCGCCTCGAATCTCGCCGCGTCGCCGCTGGCCAGCGCCTGAAAGAACGCGTCGATGCGCGCCTTGACCTGCGGGTCCGGACCCTGTCCACCGATCGTTGTCGTCTGCCGGGCCTGCGCAGCCACGCCCGCCAGCATCGCCAGCACTACCAGAATCATCGTCTTCGTCTGCATAACTCACCGACTTTCCTGTGAAATCCAGTTGACCGAACGGTGCGGGGCCATCATGAGGGCCGCGCTCCGTTCCTGCGAAAGGTATCGAAGGGTTATGGAGGAATTGTGGAGGGCAGCGTGAATGTCCGCTCAATGTCGGGTGTCGTCCCAGGCTGATTATAGCAGATTCGGTCCATCAATCTGGCCAGATGTGCCATCCGATCGGGTCCGCGACGACGGGCTCCACGCCGCGCGGTGCTCGTTCGGCAGCTTCACCGCGCGCTTCAGCAGCTCGACCAATGGCGTCATCCTGGTTTCCTGCGCCAGGTCGAGTGGGCTCTTCCCTTTCGCGTCCCTGATAGACGGGTCGGCTCCCAGCGCCAACAGGCCCTTCACCGTCTGACGCAGGTCGCCAGACACTGCCTGATGCAGCGGCGTCCTCCCGTCCGCGTCCTGCCGATTCACCGTCGGGCCAGCCTTCAGGAGCTCGAGCGCGTTCGCCTGCCACGAATACCCTGCCGCGGCGTGCAGCGGCGTCTGCATCCTGGTGTTGACTTCCTCGACGGCCGCGCCCGCCTTCACGAGCAGCGCGACGGTGTCCTCGTTGCGGTAGACGGTGACGGCCAGGTGCAGCGGCGTGTTGCCGGCCTCGTTCTTCAGGGAGGGGCTCGCTCCACCGCCGAGCAGCGTCGCGACGACGTTGCGATGGCGGCTGAAGGCGGCGCGGTGCAGCGGCGTGTTGCCCTGGCCGTTCCTCAGGTCGAGGCCGGCCTTCCGCCCGACGAAGTGCCGGACGAGGTGATGGTGTCCGTGAGCGACGCCAGGTGCAGCGGCGCGTCGCCCGCTTGGTTCGGCCGATCGATCGCCGCCCCGAGCGACAGCAGCGTCTCCGCGGCGGCCAGTTCGCCGCGCAGCGCGGCGAGGTGAAGGGGCGTGTTGCCCTCCCCGTCCTGAGCGCTGAGGTCGGCCCCCTGTCCTGCCAGCCACCGCACGGCGTCCACGCGTCCGTATCTCGCGGCCCAGTGCAGCGGCAGTCGGCCTTACCTGTCCAATCGCCGGAGTCCGGCACCACCGCCGGCGGCAAGGGCCTTCAGCGCCGGCAAGTCTCCGCTTCGGGCGGCGGTGTGCGCAGACAGCCGCTCTGGATCGGCCAGGTCCGCGCCGAACTTCGCCACGTACATCGCCTGCCGTCCAGCGAACCCTCTCTGGTAGGCGCCAGCCGACGTGGGGAATTCGTTCGACGAGGTCGCGCCGGCGACCACGACGTGCCCTGCCCGGTCTACGGCGATGCCGCCAAAGAGGTCCCGACCTCGGCCTCCGAGGAACGTCGAGGCTTCGAGCGACGAGAGTTCGGCACTCATCCTGATGAGCACGACGTCGCGCGCGCCGTTCTGCGTGTCGTCGAACGCCCCGGGGGTCGTCGGGAAGAACGGGACGTCCGACGTCCCGGCCACGAAGACCGAGCCGTCCCCGCCCACGGCGAGCCCGCCGAAGTAGGAGTACCCGCCCGCAAAGCTCCCCTCACCGCCGCCGCAGACGAAGGTGCTGGCCACGAGCGTCGAGAGATCGCTCGACAGGATGCCGACGTTGGCCATGTCGGGATTCCCCCTGCTCGCGCGAAGGTATGCGTTCGGCGTCGTCGGCATGGTATCGAACACGTGGCCCGCGAAGACGACGTTCTCGCGCCGGTCGAGCGCGATGCTATAGACGAAGTCGTTCCCGGTCTCGCCCACGATGGTGGAGGCCAGCAGCGTGGTCAAATCCGGGCTCAGCTTGCTCACCGCGCCCCACACTCCGGAGGGCCCGGCTGTTCGTTTGAAGGCCCGATCCGTTGTCGGGTAGTCGGGCGAAAACGTGCTGCTGCCGACGAAGACGTTGCCAGCGCTGTCGGTCAGCAGCCCGCTGACGGCTCCTTCCCTGGCCTTGCCGCCGAGCAGCGTGGAGGCGACCAGTCTGGTCAGGCCCGGATCGAGGATGGCCACGGTACTTGGCGCCCTGGTCCGAACCCATCCGCGTCTGGAACGCGCCAGGGGTCACCGGAAAACCCGAGCTCGCCGTGGTTCCGCCGACCAGCACGCGCTGGCGCCGCCCGTCGAAGACCACCCTGGTCGCCCCGGTTCGAGGCGCCGACTCGCGCGAGAGGACAGCCGCCGACAGCAGCCTGGAGAGGTCCCGCGAGATTCTCGCGACGAAGGTGCGCGACCTGGCCTCGTCACTCCCGGAGTCGAGCATCGCGGCGGCGGGCGGGAAGTCCTTCGAGGTCGTGGAGCCTGCGATGTAGATGTCGCCCTGCGGTCCCAGCGCGACGGCGCAATCGCCCTCGTCTCCGGACCCTCCGACCAGCGTGGCGGCCAGAAGCGTCTTCAGCCACCCGCCAGCACGCAGGTGCGTGTGACATGGACGGTCCGGCTCCGTCCTGACGCCGAGCGAGCGGTCCGCACGACCGGGTCGACCGCGACGAGACAACAGGCAGCATCCTTGTCTCCAGGCGCCCGACGCCGCCCAGTGCCCGCATCCACGCACCAGTCAGGCTTCTCACATCGACCTCCCTCTCGGCAGCAGGGTGGCGCGCGGCCCACCTGGCGTACGCGCTGCCGGAGGTACAGACGCGTCGGCAACGAGAGGAGTTCCCTCCTCGTGACCATTGGCGCGGTGCCGGGCGCCGGCCATCGTCGTCCCGGGCAGGCGGCATGTCACGAAGCGTTGGCGAGGCTGCGAAGTAGAGCCGCTCGATTTCTTTCACCGCCGTGATGGCCGCCTGCGGGAGATTCGACAGCACGATCAGCGTCACCTCGTCGCCGACGAACCGCCGGAGCACCGCGCTGCGATCCGGCAGACCGCCGGTGTGGCCGACCGACGTGCGCCGGCTGACGTGTTCGTCCGGCGGCTTGATCGACAACCCGTAGCCATAGCCGTTGAGGTTTGGCGTCTGCATCAATCGCCGCACCTTCTCGGACAGCAGCCCGGGGCCGTGCAGCGCACGGTCGAACGCCTCTTGCATCGCCCGGTTGCGGCTCATCTCCTCTCCCGACACGGCGCTGAGGACTCGAGTTCGTCCGCCGGCCCGCCGGAAACCGGGGTAATGATGCCCAGGACGAACTGCAGGAGGAGCGTCGCGGCCTCGTTCGTGCGACCGCCCGCGAGCGCCGTCAGCGCTTCGCTCACCAGCCTTCGCCCGTACGCCCGGCCCTTCTCCATCGCTTCATCCATCGTCACGAACTGGTCCAGCTCCTTCGGCCGTTCGTACTTCTGCCCGCCGGTCAACAGGCGGTGCGCGAGGGACAGGTCTGGCGAGCCTTCTCGTTGAACAGCGACGTCTTCTGCAGCAGGTCCTTGGCGACGTCGATCCGCTGCGTGATCTCCGGGCCGTGGGGCAATCGCGCGCTCAGCGAGACGACGACATCGAGCAGTTCGGCCAACGCGTTGACGATTGTGACCTGCGTCGTGGCTGGGCCCGCCGGGTCCAGCAGTGCGCTCGACGCTGCCGTGATCCTGGCCCGGGTGTCCTGTGTCCCGATGCCGTTGCTGAGACGATCGCAACAGCCACGACGATGACGATCAGCAATGTCCGAAGTCGCTTCGCCATTCCCACACTCCTTTCACCACAGCAACCGATCCAGGCGCTCCGGGTGTGTACGCGCCGGCGGACCACCGCCGTTGCCTCTGGCCGCGAGGTCTTCGGCCGGGGCGGGCGCCAGGTCCATCGCGCCTGTCTCACGCGGACAGAAACCGTCACCGAGCCGACGTCGTTGAGCCAGGCGTGGCTCTGGCGGGGTTCGCCCGATGGGGTTGGCTTCCCTGCCGTAAACAACATCCCCCCTCCCGACGGTTACCGGAGCGAGTGGCGGTCCTCGCCACGAGGAGACAAGGCAGATGCGAAGACACCTGGTGTCCGCCCTGATGCTGCTGGCGTTCTGGCCCGGTGTGGCCGGTCAGACCCTGGATGTGGCCGGTCACGTGGACCGGTCGCTCAAGACCTTCTTCTCGCCAGACGCCACCGACGCGCAGTGCACCGACGCGCTCCTCTCGCTCCTCGACGCCATCGTCAAGGCGGCGCCGGCCGCGCGTATCGACGGCGCATGGCCGGCGAAAGTGAGTGCCGCGCGGGAGCGGATGGCCGGCGGCAAGATCGCCGAAACCGCGGTGCTCCTGGACGAGGGCTATCGAGCCGTCAACGGCAAGCGGTTCACGATGCCAGCGGCCGTCCAGTCGATGGAGGCGGCGCGGGATCACATCCGCAGGCAGCTTGCTTCGGTCAGGGGCCTCATGGACCAGGGTCGAGCCGACGAAGCCGTCCGGCGGATGCTGGAGGCGGCGATGATGATCGTCACGCCGATCCAGGCCTAGCGAGGTTTCGCCGCGCGCGCAGGGAAACATGGGCCTTGCGGAAGGGGACGGGGTGCCGGACAATCCCGCCATCGTCGGGATTCGTTGCGGACAGGAACCGGTGAGCGACACGCGAGTGGAACCCGAGGAGCAACAGGCGGAGTTCGCCCGGCTCGTGCTGTGCCGGCAGGACCGCATGCTGCGCACGATCTGGCGCGTGGTGCGCGACCCGGACCTCGCAGAAGACGCCCTCCAGGACGCGCTCGCCACGCTGTGGAGGAAGCTGCCCGCCCTGGCCCGCCACCCCAACCCGGAGGCGTTCGTCCTTCGCGTCTCGCTCGACGCCGCCTGCGACCAGCTTCGAGCGCATCTCCGGCGGAGACGCCGTGATGCGCCGCTCGATGGTGCCGAAGCCGCGGCGTTGTCCGCGCCGCCGGCCGCCGGCGCCGGAAGCGCCCTGTGCAGAGAGGTGCTGCGGGCGATCGGACGATTGAAGCGGCGCCAGGCGACAGCGATCCTGCTGCGCGCACTCCACGACGAGTCCTACGACACGATCGCCCGAACTCTCGGGTGCAGCGAGGCGACCGCTCGTGTGCACGTCCTGCACGCGCGGGAGAACCTGCGGCAATGGCTGTCGCATCTGCGCGGCGCCTCGAGCGAGGAGACCTTCTCATGAACGACCGATCGCCGGACAGGCATTCCGATGTCGATACGCTGCTGCGGGCGACGCTGGCCGACGATCTGCCCGCGGCCGTGGAAGGCCGGTTGAACCGACAGGTCGATCGGTTCCTCGCCAGTCGTCGTTCGAGCGGACGTGGTCTGGTGGCCGCGTGGCTCGGGCCGTGGCGGGCCGGCCTCAGCCTGCGGGTGGCGGCATCTGCCGCGCTGCTGGTGTCCGGGATCGCGCTGCACCTCGCGCTCAGCCCTCGCGCGTTTGCCGCATCGGTCGGGCGCGTGCAGGAATCGGTCGCGTTGTGGCAGGCGATCAAGTCCGCGCGATCGATGGCGTGCGGAGACAGCGCCCGCGACGACCTCGGGTCCCCGGCGGAGTTCGCCGACCGCGTGCACCGCCGCTGGGTGCTGCTCGCGTCGAGACGCGACGCGGCGGGCGCTCTGGAGTTGACCTTCCGGTCGCCGAGCGACCAGGCCCAGTACCAGTTGGTCGTGGATCGCGAGTCGATGCTTCCGCGCCGTATCGTGAAAACGCAACTCCATGGCTTCGTGCCATCAGGCCGTACGACCGTAGCCTACAACGTCGTGTGCAGGTGGGGAGCGCAGACGCCAGAGGAGCGATTCGATGGGCAGCGATGATGTCGTCACGACGGGCCCTGGACAGATGCCGGCGCAATCACCGCGATCGGGCCGATCGCCCGGCCGGTATCGCTCGGCCGCGACCGCCCTGTGGGCGATCGCCTTTGCCGCCTGGATCATGGCGAGGCCGCTGCCATACGTGCATGGCCTGCTGTTCGTCCTGCTCGGAACGAGCGCTCTCCTCCTGACCACCGCCGCATGCACCGGATGGCGCGCCGCCGCGTTCCGGACGATGCCGGTCTGGGAAGCCGCAGCCCGCTCCGCCTGGACGACGGGCGCCCTGGGGACGGTGGTGTTCTTCGAGAGCACGCTCTTCGGCCCCTCCGAAGGTCTGGCGGCGACTGCGACGGGCCTCGCCTTGTCCTTCCTGCCCGCTCTCTTCGGCTGCGTGCTCGCCGCGGTCCTCCTCGCGCGGATGGTGCGTGTTGCACCCGGCGTCCACCCGTCGCCAGACCGCGAGCGCGGTGCCGGCGTGGCCTGGGACCTGTGGCTCGGACGGACGCTCTTCGTCATCGTGGTTGCCTGGCCGGTCCTCCAGGCCCGTCTGTCGGTTGCCGATCCGGGGATCGGCGACTCGGTCTGGATGCTGCATTGGCCGGCGGTACTCGTCCTGCTCGGCGTGGTGGGCGTGCTGCATCTGCTCGGCGGGACGTCGCTGCGACGCCGCGCGGCGTCGGCGGCGCTGGCCGGAGCGGGAACGCTGACGTCGCTGTCCGGCCTGGTTCAGGCGCTGCTCGGGATCGGCCGGGCGGACATCGCAGCCGTCACGGCCGGCATGAGCTTCCTGGTCACGACGTCCTTCGTCACCCTGCTGGCGCTGGCGCTCGTCACCTACCCTGGAGATGACCGGCGCGCCCAGGCGGCGGAGGGCGCACCGCTTGGCGCGAGGATTGCGTGGGTGGCGTTTCCGCTCCTGACCGTGGCGCTGATGGCCGTCACGCTGCTGATGATTCTGACACCGTTGACGAGAAGGGCGTGATTGTCTCTCATGTTGCCGGCACTCAGTGCCGCAGCTCGCCAAGGACCTTCGCCGAGATCAGGTAGATGTCCCCGTCCCGGGTGAAGAACATGGATCGCCCGTCGGACGAAAACGTGGGGCTTGACTCCGGTTTGTCGGTATTGACGGCTGGGCCGAGGTTCTTGAACTCGCTCCAGTTGCCCGATTCGTCCTTGAACGAGACGTAGAGGTCCCAATTCCCGAAGCCGCCTTCCTTGCGCGAATGCATCAGCAAGGTACGGCCGTCGGGGGAAAGGCAAGGCCCGCTGAACTGGGAGGCCAGCAGATCTTCCTTGAGGGGGATGGCAACCGGTTCGGCGAAACCGTCGCTGCGGCGCGCCGCTTGAAAGAGACGGCGCGTTTTGCCGTTCTGCCGCATGAAGTAGATTCCGCCGTCCGGCAAGAAGGCCGGATGCGCTTCGATGTCGGCGGGATCGTCCGTAGAGACGGGAGGACCCAGGCGGACGGGACGTCCCCATTGACCCGCGGTCTTCTCCGCCACCCACACGTCCGGCATCTTCTCCGGTTCGCCTTGCCCGCTTCGAGGCCGGTTGGAAACGAAGACGATCTTCGTTCCGTCAGGGGACAGGCTGGGCTCGATGTCCATGTACTCCCTGGAATAGGGGAGAACGACCGGCTCGCCCCAGGAATCTCCCGCCCTGCGACGGATGATGAACACCGCGGCGTTCGTCGCGGGGTCGCGCTCGGTGTAGAGGATCTCGGAACCGTCGGCCGTCATCGTCAGCTTCATCTGGATCCCGTCCCGGGAGACGACGCCGGGAGCGAAGATTTCTGGCGTCATCCCCGGCGGCCTCTGGCCGCTGGGCGCCGTCGGGAGGTTCCGTCCGTGCGCGAAGAGCCGCTCAACGTCGGACTGCGACTGCAGGAGGCCGTAGTCCTGAGGTGCGGCGGCCACCGCTGAAACCAGCACGCACAGCAAGACGAGGGGGTGTGTTCGCATGGACGTCTCCTCACCGACTACCTTGAATTCGACGCAGGGGCCGTTGCGGAGTTCCATTGCCGCACCCGTTTTCTCGTGCGAGCGTTGTTCGAGGGTTCACCGAGCCGACCGGCCCCCTCGCCCGGCCTTGTCGCCTGGTGTTGTCACCGCCGTCACGCTTCCTTCACACTCTTCGTCGAGCATACGTGTTTGCCGGAGACCCCTCCGGTGCGTCGGCCGGCAATCGTTCCAAATCGAAAAGGGCGTGGACTTCGTGCTGGTGTCGGGCGACCTGACCAAGGACGGCGAGCTCAGGAGTCACCTGGGGTTTGCGAAACAGATGCGCCGGCTCGAGCGGCACGGCATCGATGTCTGCAACGCGTCCCTCGACCATGCCGAATCCGCAGCCGGCAATGTGGCATTGCGAGTCCATGATCTCGCAACACCGCTCCGACCCCGAGTTCCCGCTATTTGACCTTCTTGGTCAACTTGATCTCGGCCGAGTCGCCGGCGTCGGTACCCCAGAGCCCGGTCATCGTGTCGCCGGCAACCTTGAGGGCGATGTGGACCGGGAACGTGTTGGTCCCGTTCGACACGCCGATGTCGAACGTCAGCATGCCGTCCTTGAAGACGACGTTCTTGATCTCCGGCGCGACGATCACATTCGCTGCGTCCGTGCACCGCCCCGTGTAGGTCTCGCCGTCGCGCTTGAGTTCCAGCGTTACGGTGTCCTCGCCCACGTCCGGTACGGTCGTGAGGCCGACCCAGGTGCCCGTCAGGTCCGGGGTCCCCTGCGCGGGGACGCCAGTGCCCGCCACTGCGAGAAGAAGCGCCGCCACCGCGAAACTCGCCACGTTCGTCTTCAGCATCAGTTCTTCTCCCTTGCTCCGGCCTCCGCAGTGCGGCAACCGGCGCTCACCGATCGTCGGAGTCCGACTTCGAACGGAGCAGGCCGTAGTCCCGCGCCAACCTGACCGCCGGCGAGGCCGGAACTCAAAGCACCACGGCCGCCCGTCGAAGCATCGGCGCCTCCTTCGGGCCTCCTCAGGATTCGACGATGCGGCCGGCCCGGAGTTCCATCGCCGCCCCCGTCTTCTCGCGCGAGCGTTGTTCGAGGATTTAGCGAGCGGACCTCCAGTAGGGGCTTGGCTCCGACCCCGGCTGACGGGTGGTTGTCCTCGCTCGCGCTCTTCAGGGACTTCACGGCGAGATCCCCGGTGGGCCTGCTCCACTGGTGCACATTGGTTGCCGGTGTGTTTGCCGGGCTCGGCATGGCCGCGCGCGGCGCCCTGTTCCTGGCGTGGAGGGTGGGCGGCACCGCCCGGGCCGCGCAGCGCGTGGTGGCCTTGACGATCAGGACCTGCAGGTAGTACAAGGTTGTATGACACGCGCGGCCTCTCCCATCAGCATCCGGCTCGACGTCGAGACCGAGCAACGGCTCCGGCGGCTGGCGCACGACACGGGCGGCACGCTCTCCTTTGTCGTTCGCGAGGCGGTCGCGGAGTACGGGGCCGCGCACGACGTGCGCGCGGCTGCCGGTGCGCGCCCCTACGACCGCCTCCAGCACCTGATCGGGGTCGTCGACCGGCACGCCGGTCGATCCGAGCGGACCGGCGACCGTTTCCGCGCCGTCGTGAGGGCGAGGGCTCGTGCACGGCGTGCTCGTTGACGCCGGACCGCTCGTCGCCCTGATCGACAGGCGCGACGCGCACCACGCCCGTTGCGTGGAAGCGCTGCGCGCCGTTGCGGATCCCCTGGTCACCGTCTGGCCGGCCCTCGTCGAGGCCATGTACCTGCTGGACACCTGGCCGGAGCAGGCCGCGCTTTGGGCGATGGTCGAGGCGGGGCCAATCGCGCTGGCACCCCTGAACGAAGACGACGTGCCGGCCCTGCGCGGGCTGATGGCTCGATATCGCGATTTGCCGATGGACCTGGCCGACGCGGCCCTCGTGCACGTCGCCCAGCGCGACGGCTACCGGCGCGTGTTCACGCTGGACCAGCGGGACTTCGCGGTCTACCGGGTGTCGGGGCGCGAGCGGTTCACGCTGCTGCCGGGACCGGCGGCCCCGCCGGCGCGAGGGAAACCGCGTCGCAGGCGGTGAGGCGTTTGGATCGTGGCGCGTGACAGCCCTTCACGGGTAGACTGGCGGTCGGATCGCGTAGGGTCACGGGCAGGGCGCGTCATGCATTGCCCCCGTTGTCACGCCGAGAATTCCGATGCGTCGAAGTTCTGCGGCGCCTGCGGCGCGCCGCTCGGGCCGGCGGCCGACGCCGTACCCGAGGACGCCTCGGTCACCCGGCCCCTGGACGCGCCACTCCCCGTCCTGAGACCCGGCACGTTCGTCGCCGGTAAGTACCAGGTGCTCGGCGAGCTCGGCCGCGGCGGGATGGGGCTCGTCTACAAGGCCGAGGACCTCACGCTGAAGCGGCGCGTGGCCCTGAAGGTCCTCCCCCCGCATCTGGTGGACGCGCCCGAGTTCCGGGAGCGGTTCACGATCGAAGCCCAGGCGGCCGCCGCGCTCTCGCACCCGAACATCTGCGTCATTCACGAGGTCGGGACGAGCGACGGGCGGCCCTACCTCGCCATGGAGTTCGTCGAGGGCGAGACGCTGCGGGACCGCGTGCGGCGGGGGCCGCTCGAGGCCGGGGAGGCAGTCGGCCTGGTGGACCAGGTCGCCGCTGGCCTGGAGGAGGCCCACGGCAAGGGCATCATCCACCGCGACATCAAGAGCGCGAACGTGATGGTGACGCCGACGGGCCGGGCGAAGGTGATGGACTTCGGGCTGGCGAAGCTGCAGGGCGAGACGTCGCTGACCAAGAGGGGCACGACGCTGGGGACGGTGGCCTACATGTCGCCGGAGCAGGCGCGGGGCGAAGCGCTCGAATCCGCGCACGGACATCTGGTCGCTCGGCGTCGTCCTCTACGAGCTGCTCACGGGCGAGCTGCCCTTCTGCGGCGACCACGACCAGGCGGTCATCTACGCGATCCTCCAGAAGGAACCCGAGTCGCTGGTCAAGAGACGACCGGCGATTCCCCCCGGCCTGGAGCACATCGTCTTCCAGGCCCTGACCAAGAAGGCGGCTGACCGTTACCCGACGATGGAGGAGTTCCGGAAGGACCTCGCGGCCGTCGCCGCAGGCCTCAAACCGCTCAAAGCCAAGCCCCGGCCGGCCGCGATCAAGCTGGCCGTGCTGCCGTTCGTCAACCTGACCGGCGACCCGGACCAGGAGTATCTGAGCGACGGCTTGACGCAGGAGATGATCACGCTGCTCGGACGCCTGCATCCCCAGGGCCTCGGCGTCATCGCCCGCACGTCGGTGATGCGGTACAAGAGGACCGACACGCCTATTGATCAGATCGGCCGGGAACTGGGCGTGGAGTACGCGCTGGAGGGGAGCGTGCGGCGGGAGGGGAGCCGGGTGCGGGTGGCGGCCGACCTGATCCAGGTCCAGGACCAGACCCAGCTCTGGGGGGACGCGTTCGAGCGGGAGATGGCGGGCATCCTGGCGCTGCAGAACGACGTCGCCCGCGAGGTGGCCAAGGCGCTGGCCCTCACGCTCCTGCCGGCCGAGCAGGCCGTGTTGGCAAAGGCCCGCCCGGTCAACCCCGAGGCCTACGAAGCCTGCCTCAGGGGCATGTCTCATTGGTACACGCTGACCCCGGCGGACTTCGATGCGGCACAGAAGTACTTTGAATCAGCCCTGACAAAGGACCCGGAATATGCCCTTGCCCACACGGGGATGTTCTCGATCTCGCTCGGGCGTGCCCAATTGGGGCTGGTCATGCCACGCGAGGCGATGCGGGAGGCGAAGCCCTTCCTTCTCAGGGCCCTGGAATCTGACAGCAACCTGGCGGAGGCTCATTTCGCCATGGCCGCCCTGAAAACGTGGCACGAATGGGATTGGGCAGGCGGGGAAGCCTCATTCCGCAGGGCCCTTGAGATCAATCCCAACTTCGCCATGGCCCGGGTCTATTATTCGAATGCGTTATGCTACTCGAACCGTCCAGAGGAGGCCGTGGCGCAGGGCGAGCGGGCCCTGGAATTGGACCCCATCAATCCGCTGTTCATGGAGATCTTCGGCCTGACATTGTTGTATCTGGGAAGATTGGACGAGGCCGTTTCTCTGTTCCGCAAAGCGCTCAGGACGTCTCCCAACGATCCCGCCGCACACAACAACCTCTGGGAGTTGTCCCACTTGAAGTCGCGCTATGATGAGGCGCTGAAAGCGGCGAAGGCCTTTTATGACGGCGTGGAACTGACCCCGGTCGTCGAAGCCATGTCGAGCGGATTTGAAGCGGGCGGCTATTCAGGGGCAATGCGGTCCACGGCGGAAGCCCTGGCCGCGATCTGGCAGCAAGGCTATTTCGCGCCTACGATGATCGCGCAGCCTTATGCCGCGGCGGGGGAAACGGACAAAGCCCTGGAATGGGTGGAAAAGGCGTATGAGATCGGAGATCCCAACTTGCCATACATAGGAGGCGAGGGGATCGTGCAAAGCCTCCTTCGCGACGACCCGCGCTTCCAAGAGCTCCTGCGGAAGATGAAGCTCAGGACGCCCAACAAGGGATAGGAGCCTGCGTCATGGACTGCCCCCGCTGCCACGCCGACACCCGAGACGACGCGAGGTTCTGAGGCGCGCGGCGGCGGGCAGGTGCTTGGCCATCGGGTGGCTCCGCTGCAACCTCCTCGAAAGCCAGAATCTCAGCGGGCCTTCACCCGGGCCAGGATCGTTCCGATCTTGTTGGCGAGGGGGCTGGCACCGTTGTCGTAGTTGCACATGGCGGCCACGACATAGCCGGAGTCGACATAGATATCGAGCTGCGAATTGATACCGCTGAAGCCGCCGCTGTGGCCGACGGCCTTGCCGCCGGGGCTCTGGACGACCGCGAACCCGTAGCCGTAGTTGGCGCCTTTGGCGTCCGTCCACATCAGCTCCCGGGTCTTCGCAGAAACGAGCTTCCCGGAGAGCAGCGCCACAGCGAACCTGTGGAGGTCCTTGACCGTTGAGAAGCCTCCGCCCGCGGGCCCGCCCTTCAGGACGTGCTTGTAGAGGTTGTTCTGCCACTTGTAGGGGCTGGCGAAGTCGGGACTGTAGCCGATGGCCAGGTTCTCGACGGGGTAGTCCATCTCGTAGCAGTCGGAGTTCGTCATCCCGGCCGGGGCGTGGATGACCTTGCGGATGTGGTCGAAGTAGTCCTCTCCGGTGACCTTCTCGATGATGACCCCCAGGAGGAACATCCCGGTGTTGCTGTACTGGAAGCGCTCCCCGGGGGGGAAGGCGGGCCGGTCGTCCTTGATGAGCGGCTTGTAGTCGTCGAGCTTGCGGAAGAGGGCCCGCGAGCTCTTCTGGTAGGCAGCGTTGAAGTAGCTGCCCAGGCCGGAGGTGTGGGTGATGAGGTGGCGGACGGTGATCCTGGCCGTGACGTCCTTGGGCAGCCAGGTCTCGTCGATCCACTTGCCGATGGGATCGTCGAAGGAGAGCTTCCCGGCCTCGGCCAGGCGGGCGATGGCCGTGGAGGTGAACATCTTGTTCATCGAGCCCAGGTTGAATTTGGTATCGATGTTGTTGGGGACATGGAAGGCCTTGCTCGCCTCCCCCGCGAAATCGGTCAGGAGCACGTCCGCCCCCCTGGCGACGAGAACGGTCCCCGAGTACCAGCCGGTCTTCTTGACCCTGGCCATGAGGGCCTGGATCTCGCCGACGGCCTCCTTTTCGCTGAGCGGCGGCTCGACGAGGCCGGCCGGCGGCCGGGCCGCGTTGATGCCCAGGCCGGCGACGAAGAAGGACGGCGCGTCACCGAAGCGGAAGCTGAGGCCCCACCAGCCGCCCAGGACGCGGTCCTTGACGATGACCACGGTCGTTCCCGGCCGTTCGGGGGTGTAGCTCCGGACGGAGTGGAAATCGACGCCGCCCGTATCCCTCTGGAAGCCGAGCGCCGTCGAGATGTGGTCTTCGATCGGGATCTTCTGCTTGAAGTCCCCGGCGCATTCATCGGCGATGAACCGTTTGATCCGGTCGACGTTCCCGGAGTTCATGACCTCGATCAGGGACTTGATGCGGGCCCCGGTCGGGCCCTGAGGAAAGGCCGTTGTGTCCTTGAACGACGGTGCGGGCGGCTGGGCCCATGCCCCCGGCCCGGCAAGGGTCAGGGCGACAGAGAGAATGACGAGCCGAAGACCGGACCTGCGGAACATGGCGAACCTCCTCGGAACGATGAGCATGTGAGGACGTCTCTTCGCTGTTAGACGGTGGAGGCGGCGCCGCGGATCACGGACGCCCGCTCTGTCTCAGGATCTCCGCGCGAGACCTGCTGTGCGAGTATGGCGTCTCAGAAGGCGATGCCCACGCCGACGAACGGCGTGCGCGGCATCTGGACCTCGAAGATGTCCCCGGTGGCGAGGCTCCACCCGAGGATCGGGTAGAGATTCTCGCGGTCCAGCAGGTTCCAGATGTCAGCGTAGAGGGCGAGGTCCACGCTCCCGATCTTGAATCGCCGCTCCACCCGTACATTCAGCGTCGCGTAGGTCGGGTACCGGACGGCGTTGTAGCGGCTCGCGTCCCGTACCCACGTGCCGAAGGCCAGCGACGCCTCGACGTGGGTCGGCGTGTACGGCGTGCCGTCCTGCACCGCGAGCGTGCTCGACAGGCTCCAACGATCGGTCGGCGTCCAGTCCGCCGCCACCGAGATGCCGTACCGGCTTTCGTACAGCCGGTGGCGCTCCACGCCGTTCGGATTCCGGTAGGTGTCGCGCGAGGCGCGCGCCGCCACCACGGCGGAGAACTGGCGGCCCACCCGGCGCTCCACCATCACCTCGACGCCGCGCGCGCGCCCGGTCCCGGTGTCCACGAGGCCAAGCGGAATGGTGTAGTCGCGGAAGGGCTCCCGGTCGAGGACCAGCCGATGCGTGGCCGAGGCGTCGAGCGGCAGGGCGGAGTACCGCTTCTCGAACACCTCGACGGTCGCGCGCCAGCCGGACGGTCTCGCGTAGCTGACACCGATCGAGTACCGATCGGCGCGCATGTCCCTCGCGGAGATCAACGCCGGATTGATCGCCAGGAAGTCCGGCGGCAGACCCTGGTAGGCGATGGCGGCTGTCCCGTTGAGGTGCCAGGAACCGTGCAGCCGGAATGATGCCGACACGCTCGGAGACACATGCGTTCTTCCGCTCTCGGTGGAGTGATCGACGCGCACTCCGGCAGTCGCGCGGAGCCTCTCCAGGGGCATGACCGTGCCCGACACGAACGCGCCGGCATCGGTCGTCCGGTATTCCCAGGGCCCGGTCGACGCCAGGATCACGCCCGGCCGCGACGGCACCTCGAGGTAGCTGACCCTGTGCGAGAAGCGTCGCGCTTGCACGCCGAACTGCAGGAGCCCCCTCGATCCGAGCGTTCGCGTGTTCTCGTTCCGGACGGCGAACCAGTCGGTCGTTCGCCGATCGGCCCAGTTGTAGGCGTCATCCGGCGGCGGGTACTCCAACCCGCGCTCTCGCGTGTATGTGGAGTAGGATGCGGTCGTCTCCGAGCGCATCGTGTCCGACCACGACGCGCGCCAGTTTACGCCGGCCGTGTTCTGGTCGATGCGGCTGCTCTCGTTGCTGCCGCCATCACCGCTGGCCAGTACCGATCGATCACTGCTGTACACGTCGAGGAACGAAAGACGATGGCGCTTGCCCAGGTCGTACGCCACCTTGACGTGCGCGTCGGTCCAACGCGGGTTCTGGTTGTTCAGCTCGATGATCTCCCTGAGGTAGGTGAAGTCCGCGTGGCGCACCGACGCGCGCCAGGATCCGCGCTTGCCCGGCAGCGGTCCCTCGAGCGCGGCGGCGGCCATCGCCAGGTCGAAACGCGCCTGTCCGTGGACGCCGTCCCGAGAGCCCTCGCGATAGGCGATGTCGGTAATCGACGACAGGAAGCCGCCGAACATCGCGGGGAACCCACCGACGATGAAGTCGAACGAACCGACGGCGGACGGATCGACGAGCGAGTAGAGACCACCCGTCGACCCGACGTCGGGCAGGTGCGAGAGGTTCGGCACCTCCATGTTGTCGATGAAGAACCCGTTCTCGATCGGGTTGCCGCCCCGGGCGACCACCGTATTCCGCTCGTCGCTCAGGCCGGCCGCCGCCGGGACCGTCCGCAACGTGCGGCCGAAGTCGCCCATCGTCCCCGCGATGGTCGTCAGCTGCGTGCCGGTGAGCGTGAAGGCGCTGGCTGGCTGCGACTCGCTTCGCCGCGGCAGCTGGCCGACGACGCTGACCTGCTCCTCGATTCTGAGTGGGTCAACGTCGAGCCTCGCCACGACCGACGCGACCTCGCCGTCGCGCACCTCGACCTGACGGACCTCACCGGGCCGGTACCCCTGCGCCTCGATGACCAGATCGCGGCGGCCCGCCGGCACGCGCGCGACCTCGAACTCGCCTTGCGCATCGGTCGTGGCGGCGGCGTCGAGTCCCGCCACGCGCACCGAGGCGCCCGGAATCGGTCGATCCGACGCGCGGTCCAGCACACGACCCGAGACGCTCCCCTGCTGGCGAGCCGCCCGCTCATCGGCCGACACGTGACTCGCCCCAGGCAGCAGGCACGAAAGGACGGCAGCGCAGGCGACCGCCGGCAAACTAATCCGCGTGGTCTCCATCCCGGCCTCCTCGCGATCGGTTGTCTTCCGGTGAGACGGGCCGGCGCGCCGAAATCCTTCGGCACCGCGGTCTCTCCTCGAGCGGCATGGGGATGGCAGCACGTCCCAGGTTTCTGGCAGGGACTGGGCGTCTACTCGGCGCGCAGCGTCGCGATTGGATCCACCCGCGTCGCCCGCCTCGCGGGAACGTAAGACGCGAGCGCCGCGACCACGAGCAGCACGCCGGCCAGGGCGAAATAGGTGGCCGGATCGGTCGCCGACACGCCGAAGAGCACCGCGACAAGGAACCGGCTCAGCATCCAGGCCCCTGCCAGACCGACCGCCAGGCCGACGGCGGTCAGGCGCAAGCCCTGCCCGAGGATCAGCCGCAGCACCTGCGCCTGGGTGGCGCCCATCGCGAGGCGCACGCCGATCTCGCGAGTCCGGCGACTGACGGCGTGGGCGACAACGCCCGCGAGGCCGACCGCGCTGAGCGCAAGCGCCAGCAGGCTGAACACACCCATCACCTGAGCGGTGAAGCGCGGTGCGGCCAGCGAGCGGGCCAGCCGGTCTTCCAGCCACTCGGCGTCGTCAATCGGCAAGGTCGGGTCGAGCGCCGAGACCTCGCGCTGAACGGAATCGAGCAGACCGTCGACCGGGCCAGCGGCTGCGATGGTGACGTACATGGCTCCGAAGGGACGCTGGGCGAACGGGAAGTAGGTCTGCGGCAGGTTGCGCCTGGCCGGTCCCAGCTCGCGGACGTGCCGCACGACGCCCACCACGGTGCGCCATACGGCAGGCGAACCGTCTTGTGTTACGACGGCCACCCGTTTGCCGATCGGGCTGGAACGGGGCCAGGCCTCCTTGGCGAACTGGTCATCCACGATGATGACCGGCGATGCGCCGGCGGCGTCGGACTCGTGAAACTGCCGGCCGGCCACCAGGGGAATCCCCAGCGCCGGGATGTAGCCCGGGCTGGCATTCCGCCAGCCCGCGTTGACGAACCCCCAAGGCAGCTCGAGCGCGGCATCGCTGACCGGCTTGCCCTCTACCATCACGAAACCGTTGCTGAACTCCATGGTCAGCGGGAGCTGCGACACGGCGCCTGCGGTCTGCACGCCAGGCAGGCCGCCCAGCCGCGTCAGGAGTTGGCGGAAGAACAGCACGCGCTGTTCGTGGGTGCCGTGTCTGGGGCCCTCCGCGTCGAGACTGAAGGTGAAGACGTTCCTGGGGCTGAAGCCCAGATCGACGGCCAGCAGGCCCACGAAACTCCGGGCGAGCAGACCGGCGCCGACGAGCAGGACCAGCGTCAGGGCCATCTCAGCGCCGACCAGTACGTCACCGACGCGACGACGCCCGGACGATGGCGTGGCGCGGGCGTTGTCCCGGAGCGCCTGGCACAGGTTCTTCGGCACTGCGTAACACGCGGGCACGATGCCAAACAGGAAACCTGTCAGCACAGCCGTGCCGGCCGCGACGGCGAGCACCGTTCCGTCGACGGCGGCTTCCTGCAGCCGAGGCACGCTCCCGGGCTCGAGGGCCACCACCGCCCGGAGTCCCGCGTAGGCCAGCCCGAGGCCCAGCACGCCGCCGGCTGACGACAGCAGCACGCTTTCGGTGAGCAATTGACGGACGATCTGCGCGCGGCTTGCGCCGAGCGCCGCACGCAGGGCAATCTCGCGCCGGCGCGATGCCCCTCGGGCCAGCAACAGGTTGGCCACGTTCGCGCAAGCGAGGAGGAGCGTCAGCGCAACGGCACCGGAGAGGACGAGCAGTGCCGGTCGCGCGCTGCTGACGGTGGCGTCGTGCAGCGATCGCAAATGCACGTCCCACTTGAACTCCCGTGTGTACGCAGCCGGGTGCTCCTCCATGAGCTGTCTGGCGACCTGTCTGACTCCCGCCGACGCCTGGGCCAGCGTGCGGTCCTGCCTGAGGCGGCCGATCGCGAAGTACCGGTGCGAGGTCCGCGGGCCCGGCGCCGCGCGGTCGATGCCGAACGGGACCCAGACGTCCACCCGATCCGACGGAAATCCGAAACCGGGGGGCATGATGCCGATCACGGTGTGAGGCAGCCCCTCGATGGTGACCGTCTGGCCGACAATACCCGGGTCACCTCCGAACCGGTTTCGCCAGAAGCCATGGCGGAGGACCACGACCTGGCTGATGCCCGGTCGATCCTCGCCGCTCGCGAACGTGCGGCCGTGGATTGGTTTCACCCCGAACACGCGGAAGAAGTCGCTCGACGCGAGGACCGCACTGATGCGGACCGGCCTGTCACGGCCGGTGAGCGTCCCCGTGTCGACCATGTACACCGCGAACGACTCCAGGCCGTGCTGGCGGTCGCGATAGTCGAAGAACTCCGGGCCGGCGAACGAATAGGCACCGAACTCACCGTTTTCGAAGCGAACCAGGCGGTCGGCCTCCGGGAACGGAAGCGGGCGGAGGAGCACGCTGTTGACGATGGAGAACACCGCCGTGGCCGCTCCAATCCCGAGGGCCATCGTCACGATCGCCGCAGCCGCGAATCCCGGCTGCCAGCGCAGCATCCGCCACCCGTGGCGCAGGTCCTGCGAGAAGCCCGCCATCCAGCTTCGCCGCGTCGTCCCGGCGTCCGGAGGCGCAGGAAAGGCGCGCGCGGGCCCGAGGCCGGCCTGCTGGGCGAGGATGGCACAGCCATCCGCCAGCTGACGCGTGTCACCAAGCTCCCGGAGCGCCGCTGCTGTCGCCGCCGCGTCACTGGCGCCGCCGGCGAGCTCGGCCCGATAGATCTCGTCCAGCTCCTGGGCAACCTCCTCGATCACCTCGTCGGCTCGATGCTCGGCGCCGGGCGGCAATGAGAGCCGATCGCGCAGGAAGACCCGCCACTCAGGCACTGGCGACTCCAATGATGCGGTCGATGGCCAGGGAGAACTCCCGCCAGGTGTCGCGCTGCGCGGCGAGCGCAGCAAGGCCGAGCGGCGTGAGGCGGTAGAAGCGGCGGCGGCGCTCGCCGGGCTTCTCGACCCAGCGTCCCTGGATCCACCGGCGGGTTTCCATCCGGTAGAGCAGCGGATAGAGCGACGCCACGTTCAGCTCGACGACACCGCGCGAACGTTCGGCCACCAGTTTCCGGATCTCGTAGCCGTGGCGCGCACGCTCCTCGAGCAGGCTCAGCACGATCAGTTCGGTGCTCCCCTTCTTCAGTTCGCCATTTCCCATAGATGACGTCATGATAGGTAACAATGATACCTATGTCAACATGACTTGTCTGGGCCATGAGGTCCCCTCGCGCGAAGGATTGACCGATCCGACGGCGTCAGACGATCATCGCGTGGAAACCGCGATGAGTGCCGAACAACGCCGAAGCATCGTCAGAGTTCAACTCGGAGGTGGAAGATGAGTCGCCTTGGCAGAGGCAGGCTGTTCGGGGTCGGTCTCGCGCTCGCGTGCGCTATTCCGCTCGACTCGGCGGGTGCGCCGGCCGGAGACCGGGCCCAGAACGGGCGGCCTGGGGAACAGATGGTCGACGTGGGCGGCAGGAAGCTGCACGCCTTCGTACATGGGAGCGGATCTCCCACCGTGGTACTGGTGAGCGGCCTCGACTCTCCCCAGGCGTCCTGGGACTCAGTCGTCCCGGCCCTGGCTGCCCTCGCCACAGTCGTGACCTACGACCGCGCCGGGATCGGTCGGAGCGAAATCGGGAACCTGCCGACCCACGGCGAGCAATCCGCCAGGGACCTGCACGCGTTGCTCGGGGCACTGGGAGTTCCCCGACCCTACGTCGTTGTGGGCCATTCCTACGGCGGATTCGTCGCGCGCCTGTTCGCCTCGATGTATCCCGACGAGATGGCCGGCCTCATCCTGGAGGAGACCCAGCACGAGGACGTTGTGCAGGAAATGCGCGCCATTCTCAAGGGAAAGGACCTGGAGGCCTTCGACGAGGCGTTTTCCGGGATGCTCCTCACACCTGCGAACGCCAAGACCGAGGCCGACTACCGGAACGTCACCCGGGAACAACTTCGGAAAAGCAGGCCGCTGCCACGGATCCCGCTTCTGGTACTGACTTGCCGCGATCGGGCCAGGGCCATGCCGCCGGTGTTCACTGGCGAAGCGATCGAAGCGATGGTCAGGCTGGACGCGGTCCTCATGAACCGCCTGACTGCCTCCGTCCCCGGAGGGAGGCAGATCGTGGTGGAGGGCTCAGGGCACTACATCCATGTAGACAAACCCGAGGTGTTGCTCGCGCCGCTGAAGGAGATGATCGGGGCGCTGAGAGGGAAGAGCCAGTAGCCACCCGCTCCTCGAAGGGCTCATCGCGTCGATACGGCTCTGCAACGGGGCCAGAGGTCCCGAGTTCCTGCCAGGGACAGAGGACACGGTTGCCTCCTCAGACTGCTTCCAAACGAGACATCCGACCGCCACCGAAGGATCGGTCGGCCGACCGCCGTCTATCCAGACAAGAGAGGCCCCCAACGATTCCTCAGTCGTTGACACACGAGTCCTTCTCCGTGATTATCGGCGTACACCGTGCGTTCGGGCGTCGGCGGTAGATCGTTCGGCTCGATCATGCTTGGCGACACGCAGCTCGTGGCGCGGATACTCGCCGGCGACGAAGGCGGCTTCGAGGAGTTCTTCGAACGCTTCTTCCCGCCCTTGTACCGGTTCGCCCTCTCACGTCTCGACCGCGACGCGGACACGACCGAAGACGTGGTGCAGGCCACGCTGTGCCGGGCGATCGACAAGCTCCACACCTATCGCGGCGAGGCCGCCCTGCTCACGTGGCTCTGCACGCTGTGCCGCCACGAGATCAGCGACCACTGGGACCGCCGGCGGACCCGGCCCCGGATGTCGCTGGTCGAAGACAGCCCGGAGGTCCGGGCCGCACTCGACTCCCTGGCTGCCGCCGACGCCGAACGACCCGATCGGGCCCTCGATCGCCAGGACCTGTCGAGGCTCGTGCAAGTGACGCTCGACAACCTGCCGGGGCGCTACGGCGACGCGCTCGAGTGGAAGTACCTCGACGGTTTCTCTGTGAAGGACATCGCCGGCCGTCTCGGAGTCAGTCCCAAGGCGGCCGAATCGCTGCTGACCCGGGCCCGTGCCGCCTTTCGTGACGGTTTCCAGGCCGTCTCCCGGGGCTTGTGGCGCACGGATCCTGTGACGTGGCACCGTGTGAACTAGGTGCGAGCATATGAGCAACGCGGAAGACGGCAGCCGGCTTGAATCAGGGGACTCCGCGGAGCCCGACGACGACATCGCCCGCCTGCTGGCGCTGGCCGGTCCACGGCCGCGCGTGCCGGACGAGGTGACGGCGAGGGTCAGGGCGGCGGTCCACGCGCACTGGCAACAGCGTGTCGACGCGGGTCCTCGCCGCCAGCGGCTCCTGACGGCGTTCCTGGCGGCCGCGGCGCTCGTGGTCGTCGGCGTGGGAACCTCGCTCTGGTTCGCCTCGTCTGGAGGTTCGCGGCCCGTTCGGACGCCTGAGGTCCCGCCGGTGACGGTCGCCCACGTCGTGGCGTTGGCTGGCATGGGTTCGGCCGTCACTGCTCCAGGGGAGGGCCGGCCAGTCGGCCTCGCGATGGGAGGGGCCGTCGCGTCCGGCGCCACGGTGGTCACGCCGGCGTCGGCGCGGGTCGCGCTGCGGACGTCCGACGGCGTCTCGCTCCGGGTCGACGCGGCGTCCCGCGTCCGCCTCCTCTCTGCGACCCGGCTGCAGCTGGAGTCCGGTGCCGTGTACGTGGACAACCCGTCGACGGGAACCGGAGGGGTTCGCATCGAGGTCCGCACGCCCCTGGGGTTGGCGTCCGACGTGGGCACGCAGTTCGAGACCCGCGTGAATGCCCGGGAGTTGCGGGTGCGCGTGCGAGAGGGGACGGTGGTCGTGCGCCGCGATGCCGGGACGGAGGGCGCCAAGGCCGGCGAGGAATTGCGCATCGACACGACAGGCACGGTGGCGCGTCGAGGCCTCCTGCCTCACGATCCGGAGTGGACGTGGGTGGTCGAGATGGCGCCCGACCCGGCGATCGAGGGCCGTCCGCTCGGGGAACTCCTGGCGTGGGCGGCGCGGGAGACGGGCTGGCGCGTGGAGTTCGCCGACCAGCGCTTGTCGCGGACGGCGCCGGGCATCGTGCTCCATGGATCGATCGAAGGGTTGACGCCGGCGGCGGCGTTGGCCGCCGTGCTGCCCACGTGTGGTCTTTCCCACCGCGTGAGCGGCGGCGCCGTCTGGATCGAGGAACTGCCCCAGAAGAGACCGTGAACATGAAACGCGGGGTGCCGACCGCGGCGGTGGCGATGCTGGTGGCCAGCCTGCTCGTTCCACAGGCAGTCGCCCAGGTTCGCCGCTACGCCGGTCGGTCGCTCACCGATGTCCTGGCCGAGATCAGCCGAGCAGGGGTGACGCTCGTTTTCAGCAACCGGGTGGTCACGCCCGAGATGAAGGTGCGGAACGAGCCGAGGGCCAGTCACCTTCGCGGCGTCCTCGATGAGATCCTGGCCCCGCACGGCCTTCGCGCCGTCAGCGGGCCTGGCGACCGGTTGCTGATCGTGCGCGCCTCGGCGGCCAATCGCGCGGAGCCTGGCACCGCCTCGGCCGGCCCGCCCTCGGGAACCGTCAGCATCGGCTTCCGCCGTCCCGGGAGCGAGCAACTCCTCGCCCCTGCGGCAGTCGAACTGGCGGGGCAGGGGGGCGTGGCGAAGATCGACGCGAGCGGCCGCATCCTGATTCGCGGCCTGGCGCTGGGCCTGTACTACTTGCAGACGGTCGTACCCGGATTCGCGGATCCAGAGGCGCGAGCATTCTCCGTCACCGCCGACGGCTCGGTCGAGGTGGTGATTGATCTCACCCCCCTGCCCGACACGCCGTCGACGGCCCTGCTGGCGCCGCCCTCCGTCCGACTCCTCGTGACGGTGGCGATGAACCACGAGGAGACGACGGAGGTGTCGGAACCGGCCAGATCGACCGAGGTCGGTTCTCTGCCCGCGCGACTGACCGGCGCCGCGCTCGGCGACGCGGCCGGGACGCTCGACAACCCGCTTCGCACCGTCCAGACGCTGCCCGGAATCGGCAGCGCCTGGGCGTTCGACAGCCGGCTGATCGTCCGCGGAGGGGCGCCGAGCGAGAACCTCTTTCTCGTGGACGGCGTGGAGAACCACAGTCCGTACCGGGTGTTCGGCCTGGCCAGCGGTCTCGTGCCGGGGACGCTCGAGTCGATCGAGATGCGGTCGGGCGCCTTCGACGCTCGCTATGGGGACCGGCTGTCGTCGGTCATGCTGGTGAACAATCGCGAAGGGCGCCGCTCCAGCCGGATCGGCGGAAGCGGCGGATTCGGCCTGCTGGATGCCGATCTCCTCCTGGAAGGCGCGCTGCCCCAGGCGAGCGACGGATCGTTTCTCGTGGCCGCGCGGTATTCGTTCTACGACCTCGTGGCAGGATCGGTGCTGGACACGCGGATACCGCGGAACCTCGACATCCACGCGAAGTTCTCGGCGGCGCTCCGTCCCGGCCACCGTCTGTCAGTGCTCGGCGTGCTGGGCGACGAGCGGATGGACAGCCGCGAGAGCGACGATCCGTTCGAGAACTTCACCCTGCGGACCAGCGGCCGCACGACCGTGGTCTCGGCCCGTCTGGATTCCGCGCTTGGCACCCGCGCGACGCTCAGCAGCACGGCATCCTACAGTGCCGTTCGAGACCACTTCGACTACCGCGGCGCGGTCAAGAGCGACGCGCGAGGCGTGGCGAACCCCGTGGCGAAACACGACGGCAGCATCGTGGCCGTGGTGTACGACAGGGCCGTCGCCGTCCAGGACTGGGCCGTGCGCCAGGAGTTGAGTGTCCTGCCATCGTCGCGGCACGCGCTGGAAGCGGGATTCGAGGCGCACGCGCTTGTGACAGGCTGGCGCTGGTCGGTCGACGGCGAACGCTCGCAGGACGTGTCCAGCCGGATGCTGCCGTGGCCGTACGCGATGCCCGGGGCGAACCTGCCCCCGACGCTCGACTCGCGGCTCGACTACTCACGTGTCGGGGCCTGGGCGCAGTACAGACCAGTGATCGGACAGTGGCTCGCGCCGCAGGTGGGCCTGCGGATCGACCACAGCGGCCTGACACACGCCACCGAACTGTCGCCGCGGGCATCGGCATCCGTATACCTGGGCCCTGAGATGCGCGTGACCGCGGCCGCGGGGGTGTACCGCCAGAGCCCGGGATACGAGAAGCAGTTCCAGTCGGACTACTTCCTCGATCTGAGCCAGCGAGACCGGCTGCACAGCGAACGGGCCCTGCATGCGCTCGTCGGGTTCGAGCGGACGCTGTCGGCAGGGGTGAACGTCCGCGCCGAGGTCTATCGCAAGTGGTACACGAACCTGCTCGTGGGGCGGCTGGAGACCGAAAGCGACCGAGCGGCGCGGCTGGCGCAGGTACCACTTCGGCTCCCTCCAGTCCGAGGTGCCCGGCGCGTTGCAGGTGACGACCGTTCCCTCGAACGAAGGGCGGGGAGACGCGCGCGGCTTCGAGCTGCAAATCGAGAAGACGCCGCGAGCCGGGGACCCGCGTCTGACGGCCAGGGCGTCGTATGCCTACAGTGTGGCCAACCGCGTCGTCTTTGGCCGCACGCTGCCGTTCGACTACGATCGCCGGCATGTTCTGAACTTCGTCGCAAACTACCAGGTACGTCCCTCGATCACCCTGTCGGCCGCAGTCCGCGTGGCGTCGGGACTGCCCTACACGGCGCCCATCGGCGTTCGCGTGGCGGAGCGGGCCGACCAAGGGGACCGGGATGGCGATGGCAACCATCAGGAGTTGATCCCTGCGCGGAACTCCGCCGGCGACCTCATCTACGCGCTGGATTTCGGCGATCTCGCAAACGTCAACGGGGCGCGGCTGCCCTCCTACGCCCGCGTCGACGCTCGCGTCACCTTCGCACCGGGCGGCCATGCCGGACGCTGGAGCGTCTACGTCGACGTGATCAACCTGTTGGCGTGGGACAACCCCGGCCTGATTCTCTACCGCGTCGAGCAGTCGCCATTCGGGTTCGGGCCGGTCATCGCGTCGGAGCCCAGCTACTCGCTTCCGTTCCTCCCGTCGGCCGGATTGCGGTTCCGGTTCTAGATGAGAGACCGCGATTCGGGATCGAGGCAGGCTGGCGGGCCCTTTCCGGACGAGCCGCTTCGGAGCAGCCCGTCGCCAGGGCGCGGAAACCGACGAGCGGGTGGGCCTCGTGGCGGGGCCCCCAACGCGGCAGCCGCGTTGGGGTGCCTTTCCCCCGCCGCCGCGCGGCCGCTCGAGCCAGGGCTTTAGCGCCAGGCGGGCACCGCGATCTGGAAACCGACCCAGAGCGAGGATGGTTTCCCGGGCTGCGGAGGCGGCGAGGGAGGGAAGGGGCCGACAGCCAGCCGCGACTCGGAATCGCGATCTCGCAATTGGTGTCCCGAGTCACTGGTACGTTGCCGCACGGAGGTGGGCGATGCGCCCAGGCATGATCAGGCGGTTGACGCTCACTATGTTCGTAGCGCTGCTGGCCGGCGCGATCATCGCCGCCATTGCCGGTCCGATCCACGATGCCGTCCGGGCGGGCGACCTGGCCACTGTCAAGGCGCTCGTGTCGGAGAACCCGAAACTCGTCAACGAGAAGGACGCGCGAGGCCGAACGCCGCTCCACTTCGCGAGCAACGCCGGCCATCGCGAGATTGTCGCCTTCCTCCTCGCCAACGGGGCCGACGTGAAGGCGACCGACCCCGACGGCTTCACGCCGCTGCACTGGGCCGCTTCAGGTGGGCAGGCGGAGGTCGTCCGGGCGCTCATCGCGGCCGGCGCCGATCCGAACGCCCGCGGCGGGCCCGGCGTCACCGCGCTCGAGTCGGCGTTTTTCGGACGCCGTCCGGAGGCCGTGGCCCCGCTTCTCGAGGGCGGCCTGAAGGTCGAGACGGCCGGCGAGGCGGGGCGTGCCCTGCTTCACAGGGCCGCGGCAGCCGGCTTTCAGTCGCTGGTCGACTACCTGCTCGCCCACGGCGTGGACGGGCGCGCGCCCTCGAGCCTCCACGCCACGCTGCTGCACTCGACCGCGGCGGGCGGCCTGACGACTGCGGTCGAGAAGCTGATCGCGTCAGGCGCGAACGTCAACGCCGTTGACGATCTCGGGCAGACGCCGGTGCACCTGGCCGCCGCAGGCGGGCGGGCGGCGATGGTGGACCTGCTGCTGGCCCGGGGAGCCGACGCGAAGGCCGTCAGTCACGACGGCCGCACGCTCCTGCATCGGGCCGCGGTCGGCGGCCTCGTGGGATTGATGGACCAACTGCTCCAGGCAGGCTTCCGCCTCGACGCCCCGGATCGCTACGGGCGAACGCCGCTGCTCGAGGCCGCCGAGGCCGGATTGGACGCCTCGGCCGAGTTCCTGCTCGCCCGCGGCGCCAACGTCATGAGTCGCGACACGTACCAGACGACGCCGCTCCATGCGGCGTCGTTCTCCGGCAATCTGCGGCTTCTCGATCTCCTCGTCAAGCACGGCGCCGACGTCCACGCGGTCAACCTCGAGGGATCGACGCCGTTGCTCTACGTGTCTCAGATGGGCCGCGCGGAGGTCATGGAGTGGCTGCTGGCGCGCGGCGCCCGGCTCGACGTCCGGAACCGCATCAACGAGACGCCGCTCAGCTGGCCGCTCGTCAACGGGTTCGTGGATCTCGTCGAGAAGCTCTGGCCGCGGGTCGAGGCGACGAAGAACCGCGACCTGCTCGAGAAGTACCCGCTCCATCGCGCCGCCTATCACGGCAACCTCCGGCCGGCCACCTTCCTGCTGGGCAAGGGCCTGCCCGTCGAGGCGACCGACGAATCGGGGCGCACGCCGTTCCAGCGGGCTGCCCAGGGGGGAAACGTCGAGCTCGCCCGGATGCTGCTCGACAGGGGAGCCCGCTTCGACGCCGCGGATGCCGAGGGAGCCACCCCGCTTCACCTGGCCGTGAAGAAGGGACGCGCCGACATGGCCCGCTTCCTGCTCGAGAGAAAAGCGGACCCGAACGCGAAGGACCGGCAGGGGCGCACGCCGCTGGACCTGGCCCGCGAGTACTCCTACCCGGCACTGGCGATGCTGCTCGAAGCCGCCGGAGCGAAGCCGGCGCCGGGCGCGGTAACCGCCGGCGTGCCCGCCTTGCTGGCCTGGCCACTCCGGAACGGCGAGGCCATCGTCTGGGCGCTCGGCCACTGCGCGTTTGCGGTGAAGACGCGGACCCGTCTGCTGATCTTCGACTACACCACCGGCCGCGGGCCGAAGCCGGAGCGCCCATCACTCGCCAACGGCTTCGTCGACCCGGAGGAGATCAAGGATCAGAACGTCTTCGTCTTCGTGTCCCACGCGCATTCCGACCATTTCGACCGGGTGATCCTCTCCTGGCGGCCGGTCGTCAAGAACATCACCTACGTGTTCGGCTGGAGAGCGGATCTCGGCGAGGGCACGATCGAGCTGCCGAGGCCTCGCGCGAGCAAGACGCTCGGCGGCGTCGAGATCTTCACGGTCAACGAGGAGCACGACGATGTGCCGGAGGTCGCCTACCTGGTGAAGACCGACGGCGTGTCCATTGTCCACATGGGCGACTACATCCGCCCGCTCGACACCTACCAAGCCGACATGGATTACCTGCTGGGCAAGGCCGGGCGGATCGACATCGGCTTCTTCAGTCGGGTCTTCCACGCGAAATCGCTGGCGCCCCGCGTGGCGTGGCCCATGCACGCGTGGGACCGGGAGGTACATGTACGACGCCTTCGCGCGCGAGGCGGCGGTGGAGAAGCTGCCGACTCGAGTGATCCGCCCCGAGAACAGGGGCGACCGGTTCACGCTTCATCCTGGTGCCCACGGGCGTGGAGCACTCTCCCGTGACGGATCTGCAAGAAGAGGTACATGTGTTAGTGGTGGAACCTGAAGGAACCACGCACGCGGCCGCCGTCCAGCACGAACGGACGGTGGCCCGGCTCAACCTTATCTGCGCGGCGGACTGAGCGACAGCCGGGGAGCGGCACGGGCTGTTCCCCGAACGCCTGGTTCCGCTCGGCGAGGATCGGTGTCCAATCCGCAGGGGCCATCCGACGGCCCGAAGAGGAGATGCGATGGTGAAGCGCTGCCTGCTCGGAGTACTCCTCGTGATGATCCCGGTGAGCGCGTCAGCCCGACAGACCACCGTACTTCCGGATGTGCGGAAGCCCCACCAGATTGTGGTCGACGGAGGTGACCTCTACGTGTTCGACGAGGCGGACTACTCGTTGCACGTGTACACCGTGTCCCCTCTCACTCCGAAGGTGACGTTCGGCCGGAAAGGGGACGGTCCCCACGACTTCAAGCATCTGCCGTACGTCTTCGTGCAGCCCGACTCACTCGTATGCACCGACTTCACGAAGATCATCTGGTTCTCCAAGAAGGGGGACGTCCTCAGGGCGATGCCGTTCTCGGCGCTGAAGGGTTTCGACATCAATTCCGAGATGCTCCTCGTCCCGGTTGGGGACCGCTTCCTGCGAATCACCGCCAATCACGAGACGCTCAAGCGGTACGTGGACCTGATGGACTCGACGTTTGCCTTCATCAAGACGCTCTACGAAGGGCCCTTCGTCTGGATGCGGGGATCCCGAACGGACTACCGAACCGACACCCTGACGGCCGGCGGGCTGGTGTTCGTTGCGGACACGTTCAAGGGCTTCTACATCAGCGTCTTCGACGGCAGGGGCACCCTCCTCCGGACGATCGACAGGACCGCGGACGTGGAAGCGGTTCCGGACCGCGCGCGCCTGCACCAGTTTTCGGTATCGGACGGCAGGATCTACGCGACGACGTACAAGAAGGTGGACGGCAAGACCGAGATGATCATCCTCGACCTGCAGGGCCGCATCCTCAGAAAGGTGTTCCTGCCGCTGACCTCCATCCGGCCGGAGCGCGGCGTCCTGCGGTACGACCTCTTCACGGTGAGCGGCGGGAAGTTGTACCGAGCTCGTGCAGACTGCCGGAAAGGACACGTGGGAACTCGTGGTCACCGATCTGGACGCGGCGCCGTCCGGTTCCAAGGCGGCGTGGACGGAGTCGCGGGCGCGCCACGACGTTGCCCCTTTGCGACTCACGCGTTCATCCGCCGGCGCCACCGCAGCGCGCCGAATGCGCACAGGGCCGCTGCTGTGACGGTGATGATCTCCACCACGAGCCGCACCCGGTTGACTCCTGTCCGGAGTGATGGCGGCACGCCCGCGCGGGGCGGCCCCACCTCGATCGTGAGGACCGCTTCAGCCGCGTCCGGCGTGGGCGGCTGCCACCGGGGATGGTGTCCGAGCGCCGCATGCCTGGTTTCAGGCGCGGACTGGTCGACGACCATGTAGGGCGGAAAGGCAAACAGCAGTCCGATGGCGATTGTCCCGAGCGCGAGCGGCCAGTATCGTCGCATGTTCATCACTCCGCGGTGACCCGCCACGCCGCCGCCGGGCGCCGCCGTGTTCGCTCAGCCCAACTCCTGCGGACGATAGCACTAACGGCGTTGGGGCCGCCGCGGTGGACTGCTGCGAACAGAACGTCCGTTCTCAGACGCTACCGGCGCAGGTCTCAGTTCGCCGGCAGCGGGTGGTGCTGCGACACGGAGCGCATTATCACACGCGTCGCCGCTGTGCTCACCCCCAGTTCCCAACGCGCGGCGCAGCCGAGAGCCGCAGAACCCGCTTGACAGTCCCATCGTCTAACCATGCGCAGTCTGACCATGGAAAGAAGCGACGACCGGCAGCTGGACCTCCTCCCCGGCACGCTCTCCATGCTGATCCTCAAGACGCTGGCCCGCATGGAACCTTCGCACGGCTACGGCATCGCCCAGTTCATCAAGCAGACCACCGGCGATGTCCTGCGGATCGACTCGGTAGCAGTCCTGAAGGAGGAATAAGGTCATGGCGTCGCGGCACCTTCTGCGCAGCGTCCCCGGTCATCTGGCGTTCGTGCTATCGATGCTGGTCGGCGCGACGGCGACGGACGTCGCCGTGTATTCGTACTTCTACGAGGGGTGGGGGCAGGGCGCGGCGAACGCCGCCGCCTACCTGATTCCGCCGGTGCTCGTGGTGGCGGTGTGCGCCATTGCGACCCGATGGCCTCGAGCGGGCGGCCTCGTCGGCCTCGCCGGCGGACTGGGCGCGGGGGCGTGGTGGCTCTGGAAGCAGTCGGCGGCCGGCGGCGGGTTGAGCGCCGCTGTCGTGCAGACCGCCGTCGCGATCTTCACGCCGATCCTCCTGATGGGAGCGCTGTTCCTGCTCGAGGCACGGCACAGGCGCCTGCTCGCCGCGGAAGGCGCCCTTCGCGCATCCGGCTGGTGGGCGCGATACCACCGGCCCGTGCTGGTCGTGGCCGTACCGATCCTTGCCCTCCTGGCCGGGCCGGGACGCCAGCTTCCCGACATGCTGGCGCGGCACGACGATGGGCAGCGGGGCGTGCGGACGATCGCAGGCAACGGCGTCACGCTGACGTGGGCGCCGCAGGGACCAGGCTGGAACCAGGTGCAGCCCGACGGCGCCTACCCGTCGTGGGATGCGATCGCAAGCTACGGCGGTGACGGCGCCGGGCTGTGCGGTCATCTCAGCGAGGACGGCGCGGCACTGGTCGATACACCGCTCCGCGCGTGGCGCCTGCCAACCTCCGCGGAGGTGATCGGCTCACTCACACGCGGAGGTGCCAACGCGGGATGCGCGTGGGACGGGCGGGCGGATCATGCCACGTGCACGCGGCCGCCCGACAAGGAGACGCCGCTGTGGGCGCCCGACCAGCCGCCGATCTACTACCTGACGAGCGACGCCGCCGGGGATGCGTTCGTGCTCGGCGTCAACTACACGGGCGGCGTCACACCGCATCGCCGCACGGCGGCAAGCCGGGGCGTCGGATACCGGTGCGTGAACGACGCCCAGTCCCGGGAGGTGAGCGTGCCTGACCTGCGCGGACCGAGTTCTGCAGCCAACGATGTCTTTCGGGTCGAAGACCGCGCGATGGAGCAGTGGCGGCAGGGCAAGCCGCTGGCGTGGGCCGATGCGTCGGCCGACGATATCAGCTACCTCGACCCCAACCTCGCGGCTCCGATCATCGGCATCGAGGCCTACAGAGAGTACCTCAGGCCGCTCGTCGGCAAGGTCGCCTACGACGCGTCGGAGTACGTAGAGCCGCGCGTCGCCCGCTACGGCGATCTTGCCGTGCTGACCTACAACTACCACTCGCTTCGCCGCGGTGCGGACGGAACGAGCCAGCGCACGTCGTTCTGGAACACCACCGAGGTGTACCGGCGCGCGGGCGACCAGTGGCGAATCGCGCACACGCACTGGTCCTACATCGGCCACAAGCTGGTGGCCGGCGTCGAGCGGACCGTCGGCACTGGCGTACGGGAGCCGCAGGCGGCGGGCGTGGCAGGCGAACTGCTCGCGCTCGAGGCAGCGGCGCTTGCGCGCTGGCGCAAGGGCGACTCGTCCGGTTTCCTTGCCCTGGCCGCGCCCGAAATCACCGGGTTCGACCCCGATTCACCGGGGCGGTTGACGGGCCTCGCCGCCGTTCGAGCAGCGCTCGAGAAGCGGGCGCGCGCCGCGTCGTTCGATGCGGCCGAATTCGTCAACCCGCGGGTCCAGGCCTATGGCGACGCGGCCGTGCTGACCTACCAGCTGCTGGCCGTCGTGCTCAACGCCGACGGCACCGCGAAGACCCGCACGCCCTGGCACGTCAGCGAGGTGTTCGTTCGCGTCGGCGGCGCGTGGCGGCTCGCGCACACGCATTGGTCCTACGTCAAGGGCGCCCGGGAAGGCGGCGGGATCTGACCGAGCCTGTGTCACGAGGCCGCCGGACCCACCCGCATCCGTAGCGTCGTGCCGGCCGAGCCTCGAGGCTCGGCCGGCCTGTCGAACCAGGCGCCGCGCTCTGTCCGTAGCGCGCATAGGAGAGGGGCATGCACTACCTGCTGACGTACGACTTCGTCGCGGACATTGCCGATCGACGCACGCCGTATCGGCCTGCGCATCTCGCGCTGGCGAGCGCGGCGCACCAGCGCGGCGAGCTGATCCTGGCGGGACCGTTCGCCGAAACGCCGGCGGGCGCCATCCTGGTTTTCCGCGCCGACGAGCCCGCGGTCGTCGAACGGTTCGTGGCTGCCGATCCCTACGTGGCGAACGGCCTCGTCACGCGCTGGCAGATCCGCGGGCTCCAGGTGGCGTTTGGCGGCTGAGCGCTCGCTCCGAGCCGCGACGCGCTTGGCCGGCGCTGCCTCCGTTTATGCGACGTGCGCGGCCATCTCGTCCCAGGCGAGCTGGACGTGGGCCGGGTGCACGAGGTCGTAGAGGAGGCGCCGCGAGAAGGCGGCGAGCTCGAGGGTGGGGCGGGCTGCGTCGAGCGCGAGACCGCGCCCCTGCGCGTCGCGCACGGCCGCCAGCAGCTCCTCGACGTAGGTCCGCTGATCTCGCAGGAGCCCGCAATCGCCCACCGCGCCGTGTCCGGGCACGACGCGCGTCGTCGTGGACGCCAGGCCCTCGATCCGCTCGAGCGCCTGCGCAAGGCCCACCAGGCTCCCTCCGTGCTCGGCGTGCGCCGCCGGGGCAAAGGCACGCCCCAGCGCCACGTCGCCCGTCAGAATGAGATCCTCTCCGGGCACGACGACAACCAGGTCCGCGTCTGAATGCGCCCGACCGAAGTGATGCAGTTCGACTGTTGCGGTGCCCAGGACGATCCGTGTCTCCGAGGACACGAACACGAATGGCGGGGCCGCCACGAAGTCGCCGAACCCCTCCAGCAGATGCGTGTACCACTCGATGTAGGCCTGCCGGCGGGCCGCCAGGATCGGATCGGCCGGGACTTCGCTCGACGTCAACTGGCCCGTGAAATCGCGGATGTCCTGTTCCGAGGCCGGATCGTCGAACACCCGCTCGCCAAGGTGCGCCGTCCCGTTGGCATGCGCGAGGATCGCGGCCCCCGCGAACGCGTGGTTGCCCGCCACGTGGTCGACGTCGAGATGGGTGTTCACCACGACGCGGACCGGCTCGTCGCTGAACGCCCGGATGAGCGGCAGCGCCGCGCGGGTGGCCGGCAGCGTGGCCAGCGTGTCGACGACGACCAGGCCGTCGCCGGTCGCGATGACCGTCAGGTGTTCCTCCGCATAGTCGCCGGTGACGACCAGGACCGAATCGGAGAGGCGGGCGGTGTGCACGGTGGTCGGCTCCAGCCGGTGATGACGTGCTGCCGCGCGAGGGGGCAGCGAGGAACGGAATCGAGGCGGCGACCGGCGCGACCACGATTGTACGTTCGATCAACGGCCGCCGGCCAGGCACAGCCCGCCGCCGGCAGGCCGTCTCTGTGCGAAGAGCCACTCGACCAGCGCCGGCTCGGTGTACGCCCACGCGAAGACGTTGTGGCCAAGGTCGGGGTACTCGGTGTACCGAGGCCGTCCACCCGCCTTCTGCAGCGCGTCGATCATCGCGCGCGACGAGGAGACCGGCTCCACCTCGTCTTTGGCCCCGTGGAAGTTCCAGATCGGCACGTCCTTGAACGCCATCGTCGTCTCGGAATGCCCGCGCCCGCACACCGGCGCGGCCGCCGCGAAGAAGCGGGGACGATGGGCCAGCATGTGCCACGATCCGGCCCCTCCCATCGAGTGGCCGGTGACGTAGATGCGCGATCGGTCGATCGGAAGCGTGCCGAGCAGGGAGTCGATGACTTCGAAGGCCAGGCGCGCGCCGATACCGAGGGCGTCAGGCGGGCAGAGCTTGATGTCGGCGGCGATCTTCGGCGGGTTCTTCGGATCGAAGATCGTGCACGGCCAGTTCCAGTTGCTCTGCGGCGCGAGGACGAACGCGGGGTGCCTGGCCTGGTTCTCCGGGAGAGCCCAGACCAGCGCCCCGTACCGATTGCCGTCCTCCAGTTGCTTCGCGTTGTCGGTTCCGCTGCCGCCCGCTCCGTGCAGGAACACGACGAGAGGATAGGTCCGGCCGGGCTCGAGGCGGGCCGGCGTGAACAGCCGGTAGGGCATCCGCTCGCCCTTCTGGTTCACGTACACGTGCGGCGCGAAGGCCTTGGCGAGGTCCGGCGCCTGGGCCTTGAGCGCGGTGATTGGCGCCCACCGCTCGTCTGAATCGGTCTTCGACCGCAGGAGGCCGTAGTCCTGCGCGAACAGGGCCGCCGAGGCCCAAGTCAAGATCCCGAGCACTGCCGCCGCCTGGCTGGTCATCGGTTCCTCCCGTCACGTGTCTCAGGGTTTGACGTCGGCGTCGGTACCGAGTTCCCTTGCCGGCCCCCGTCTCATCACGCGAGCGTTGATCGAGGGTTCACCGAATCGTACCCCCGAGGCCGTTCACTCCCGGCGCAGGGCCGTCATGGGATCGATTCGTGACGCCCGCCGGGCCGGCCCGTAGCTGGCGGCCAGTGCCACGACGCCGACAAGGGCCGCCGCGCCGACGAGCGGCGCCGGATCGGTCGGGCTCACGCCGTACAGCTGGTTCGCCAGCACGCCGGACAGCGCCAGTGCGCCTGCCACGCCGATGGCCCCGCCGACGAGCGCGAGCCTCATGCCGCGGCCGACGACCAGTCGCACAACGTCCTTCCCTGAAGCGCCCAGCGCGATGCGGAGCCCGATTTCGTGCACCCGCTGGGAGACCATGTAGGACACGAGGCCGTAGAGCCCGACGACCGCAATCAGGAGGGCGAGCGCGGCCGACGCCAGGAGGAGACGCGAGGAGATGCGAACCCTTCCGATCGACTCCTCTTCCACCAGGTCGTCCATGCCCTGGACGGTCCCCACCGGCACCTCCGGATCGAGAGCCGCAACGGCGCGCCGGAGTGCCCGCGCCAGCGCAGGTGACGGCGCGGTGGTATGCGCGACGAGGTGGTAGGTGCGTCCGGTATCAGCCGCGCCAAGCGGCACGAACAGCTCCGGTTGCGGATCGGCCCGGAGGCCAAGATGTCTGAGATCGCCGACGACGCCGACCACCGTCATCCACGGCGAGAACGTATCTGGCCCGGTCGCGAGCGCGATCCGCCGGCCGACAGGGTCCTCGCCGGGCCAGGACCGCCGGGCCAGCGTCTCATTGACAACGACGACGGGTGGAACGCGCGTGTCGTCGGCGTCGGCGAGCAGACGGCCGCTCCGAAGCGGAATCGCGGCCGCCCCGAAGTAGCCGGGGCTGGCGACGCGGAAGCCGGCCAGGTTGCTTTCCCGCTTCCCGACCGGAGGCAGCGGCCGACCTTCGACGATGAACGACCGCTGCGCGTTGAAGCCTGCCATCGGAATCTGGTTCACGAAGCCGGCCGCATCGACCCCCGGCAGTGCCGAGACCGCCGCCTCGAGGTCACGGAAGAAGGCTCGCGCTCGATCCGGCTCGCCGTAGCGGTCCGGCGGCAGGCCGAGCTCCGCGGCCACCACGTTCTCGGTCCGCATGCCGGGATTGACTCGCATCAGGTTGCCGAGGCTTCGGAACAGCAGCCCCGACACCACCAGCAGCATGAGCGCCAGGCCGACCTCCGACGCGACGAGCGCGCCGCGCACCGTGGCCCGGCCTCCGACGTCGCCGGTCTTCACACCGGTGCGAAGCGCCTCGACGAGCGACGCCTTCGACGCGCGCAGGGCGGGCGCCAGGCCGAAGACGACGCCGGTTGCCAGCGTTGCGGCGACGGCGAACGTCAGGATGCGCAGGTCGACGCCGACTCGTGTGACCGCCGCGACGAAGGGAGGCAGCATTCCGCTCGCCGCGCGCAGGAGCACAAGCGCCAGGGAGACCCCCAGCCCGCCGGCGATGCCGCTGATGATCAGGCTCTCGGTGAGCAGCTGCCGGAGCATCCGCAGCCTGCTCGCGCCGAGCGCCATCCTGACGCCAACCTCGCCGCTCCTCGCACTCGCCCTGGCCAGCAGCAGGATGCCGAGGTTGGAGCAGGCGATGAGCAGCACGAACGACACTGCCGCGAGCAGCAGCAGGAGCG
This sequence comes from uncultured Acidobacteriota bacterium, assembly GCA_963698725.1. Classification (GTDB taxonomy): domain Bacteria; phylum Acidobacteriota; class Vicinamibacteria; order Vicinamibacterales; family Fen-181; genus FEN-299. The sequence goes on along the minus strand of CAVORY010000012.1, from coordinate 304,561 downwards.
CCGGGCGCGTCGTGCGGACCAGCATCTCCTGGAAACCGGCCACGGTGACTCCCCAGCCGAGGTTCTCGGCCGGGTGCTCCGCGGCGATTCGACGCGCGAGTGTGTCCATCTCCCGCCGCGCGGCGTCGAGGCTGACGCCGGGCTTCAGGTGCGCCAGCACTTCGAACGCGTGATTGCCGCGCTCCACCAGGCGCGCGTCGATGTCGATCGAGGCGACGACGTCGATGCTGATCGGAAACGTGAACGAAGGCGGCAGGACGCCCACAATCGTCGAGGAACGACCGTTCATCGCGACCGACCGGCCGATGACGTCGCTGGCGCCGCCGAAGCGGCGAAGCCACAGGCCGTGCGTGATCAGTAGCGACGACTGGCCGGCCGATTCGTCGCTCGGCAACAGGCCGCGGCCGAGCGCCGGGCGGACGCCGAGCAGCGGCAGCAGCCCGGGAGACGCGCGCATTCCGGCGATCCGCGCCGCCTGGCCGCCCCCGGTCAGGTTGAACTGCGTGAGGTTGAACGCCTCCATCCCCTCGAACGACCGGTTCTGCCGCTTCCAGTCGACGAAATCGGCGTAAGAGACGGACCACGCGGCCCCGGTTTTCGGAGCCGTACTGCGTATCATCATCAGCCGGCCCGCGTCGCGGTACGGCAGCGGCCGCAGGAGAACGGCGTTGACGAGGCTGAAGACGGCCGTCGTCGCTCCGATGCCCAGCGCCAGCGTGAGGATGGCCGTGAGCGCGAAGCCCGGGCCGCGGCGGATGACGCGGAAGGTGAAGGCGGCATCCTGGCGGAGCATGTCGAGGTGCTCGCGCGGGGCGGTCCGGAGCACCCCGGCCAGCGTGCGGCCCCACAAGCGCGCCTGCCAGAACCGGCCGCCGCGCAGCGCCGCCTCGCGCTCCTGGTCCTCGAAGGTGGCCTCCATCTCGGGACCGAAGTCGGCGCGGAACTCGAAGGGGAACAGGGCGAGCAGCGCCCGGAAGAACCCGCGTGACGGCCGACGGCGTCGTGCAGTCATCGCCGCCTCCTCCTTACGAAACCTTCACGCTCTTCAGACCCCTGGTCGCCCGTGCGAGTTCGACGGCCCGCTCGAGGCGCTCCACTTCGGCGAGAAGCGTCCTGCGCCCGAACGAGGTGAGCCTGTAGTAGCGCCGCCGTTCGTCGTCTTCATCCGCCGGCGGGCGCCGGCGGGATTCTTCGATCAGCCCCTCGGCCAGCAGCCGCTTGACGAGGCCGTACAGCGTGCCGGCACTCAGGCGAACGGCGCCGACCGTGCGGATTTCGACGTCCTTGATGATCGCGTAGCCGTGGCGCTCGTCCCCGGCAAGCGCGAGCAGAACGTGGAACATCGCCGGGGTCAGCGGCAGCAACGCCGACGGGTCGCGTGGAGCGGTCACAGGCTCTCCTCCAGAATGGCGCCAGCTCGTACGTCTCTCACTCTATCGCATGCCGATATAGTTGTCAACTACCGTGGCGGCACGAGGGTGAACCGCACGATTTCGTTGCGGGAGAACAGGCGCATCGGCGGTCCCCAGGTGCCGGTCCCGCTCGTGACGTAGAGCCCCGAGCCGGCCTTCTCGGACCAGCCGTACGAACACGGGAAGGCGAGCCACACGAGCAGATCCATCGGCGGGATCTGACCGGCGTGGGTGTGTCCCGAGAGCTGGAGGTCGATCCCCCGCCGCGCGGCGCGGTCGAACCCGAACGGCGTGTGCGACAGCAGCACGATCGGCCGGTCCGTGCTGCGCCCGGCGAGAGCTTTGTCCAGGTCCGGCCCCCCCTGGGCGACGCTCCGTCCCGCCGCCTCGTCGAGGCCCGCCACCTGGATGGCATCACCCACCGGCAGCCGCTGGTTGAGGAGGATGGTGATGCCCGCGCGACCGGCGATTCGCAGGAACCGCTCGATGCCCGAGGCGTAGTCGTGATTGCCCGGAACGGCCACCACACCGTAGCGCGCCGAGAGCGTCCCGAGACACTCTCCGAACTCCGTGTCCCGTCCGGCATCCGCGCCGATCAGGTCGCCGGTCACGACGACGAGGTCGGCGTTCATCGCGTTGACGGCGGCGGCGGTGGCGCACGCGCCGCCTTGCGGCGTGAGGCGGCCGAGGTGCAGGTCCGAGAGCTGAACCAGCGTAAACCCGGATCCGGCGGGCGGCAGGCTGGCCAGGGGCACGGTGATCTCGCGGATCAGCGGCGGGCGGCCGCCGTTGACGAGCGCGCTGCCACCGAGCGCCAGGAGCAGCGCGGACGCCGCGCCGGCGACGAGTCTCCTTCTGGCGGGAAAGGCCACCCACGCCAGCCAGGCCACCGGAAGCACCGCCGAGGCCAGGGCCGCGACACCGAGGGCGGCAGCCAGCAGAAAGGCCAATCGGTTCATCGTCTTCCCCCGGTCGCGCTTCTCGTACGCGGAGCAGTCTATCGTATCACGTTATAGTTGTCAACGGTCTATTGCGCCACGATCTATTCCGCGGGAATGCGTTGCGGCTGGGGTCATCGGGCGCGAGGGGGAATCGGATCTCGTCCACGACGAACAGGTGCGAAGGCACGGAATACGAGGCCGCGACGCAGGGTCGCGGTCTCCCATTCAGCGCCCGAGCAGCGTAAGCGCGTGTCGGACCGCTCCGCCCAGGTAGAACAGGGCCAGCGCGGCGACGCCTGCGGCCTCGAGCACCGGTATCCAGTGCCTCACCCGCCCGCGCCAGCCTTGGCTCCTGGCCCGCTGCCGGGCCAGGACCTCCAGGCAGCGGGCCCGCGTACGAGCGGCGCGCTCCTCGTCAGCGCGTGGCTCGGGCAGCATCGAAAGGGTGTCGAGCCACCACCGCTCATCGCGTCCGTTGTCCGCCATGTCGTCCCTCGTTCATCTTCGCGCCGTCTCGGGCGTTCAGCCACCATGCCAGCATCCTGCGCGCCCGCAGCAGCCGCTGCCGCATCGCCTCTGGCGTGAGCTCGCAGACCGCTGCTGCCTCTGATGGCGTCATGCCATGGACTCCGACGAGCAGGAGTACTTCGCGGTACGACACCGGCATCGCTGCCAGCCCGCGTTCGACGCGAGAAGCCAGTTCGTTTGCCGCCACCGCGTCGAAGGGCGATGCCCCCTCGTCCGCCCGCTCAGTCCACTCGCCTGCGTCGCCGATGTCGGGACCGAGTGATCGGACGTGCGTCAGAAACAGGTTGCGCGCAACGGCGAAAAGCCAGGGGCCGAGTTTCGCGCCGTCGCGAAGCGTCTCGATGCGGTCGACCAGGCGCAGCCACGTCTCCTCCAGCAGATCCTCCGCCACGCCGCGGTTGCGGGTCATTCGGATCAGGTACGCGAACAGCCTGTGACGGTACGCCTCGTAGACGACGTCGAACGCCCGCTCGTCGCCGGCCTTGAGTCGTTCGACCAGGTACGGCTCGAACTCTTCGTCCACGGCCTCAGACCCGCCTTCTCGTTCCGACCGCGGCAACCAGCCACGACACCGCGAGCACGGCGAATCCCAGCACCGCGGTCACCATCGACTCGGCGAGGCCGGCCAGCAGGCGTTGGGTCAGGGCCGGACTCCATCCCGCCCCCGCGCCCGTGCTGGCGGCTCGAAGCGCGAGGGCCAGCGCCGCCGCGGTTGTGCTCAACACCGCCATGGTCAGACAGACCGACAGCGATCGGAACAGCGCGAGCTTGCGCTCGCCGGGCCCGATCGCGAACGACACGGCGGCCGCGAGCGTCCACACGCCAGCCACGATCAGGAAAGCCCCGAACGACCATCCGATTACCATGCGGCACCTCCCCGACAACCTGCCCACTCAGTGACGGCCGGACTCATCTTATCGCCAGATTCACGCGCGCACTCGTCGGGCGCCCCGCGGCCATGACCCCTTGTCTCGACTTGGCCGTGTTGCCCGTCACGTCGATCACCAGATCGTCGGACCTGAGGACATGGATCTCGGCTGGTCCGGATCCGCCGCTGACGTTGGGCTTTGTGGGGGCGGGCCATACCCTGCCCATGCAAACGGCGTGTCGTTGTTTCCGATGGCGGCCTCGACGAAGTGGGGGACGGCGCTGTTCGGACCCCGGCCGCCGCTGGTCAACACGACGAGGCCGATCTTCCGGTCGAGATAGAGCACGGCGTAGTTCTCGTACTCGGGCGAGTCGTAGCCCACGTGGAACCGCGCCGCACCCGCCCGGCTGGCGAACGCGCCCCAGCCGAGGCACCAGGAGGGGTCCGCTCCCGTGGCGGCGGCTGGTCCTGTGGCGGCAGGCGGGCCAAACAACGCTGGACCGGCGATGGACGCCTGCGGCCGGAGCATCTCGTCGCGGAGCCGTCCCGGCAGCCACTTCCCGTTCAGGACGGCGCTGAGGAACCGGGCGTAGTCGGTTGCCGTTGTCAGCAGCGACCCGGCGCAGTTGGCACGCCCCAGGAAGCCGGGTCCGAACACCTTCTCGATCGGCGCGCGGTCGATGGCGCAGTTGGTCGCGAACTCGTCACGCCAGGCGTAGCTCGTATCGGTCATCCCCAACGGTCGGAAGATCCGTTCCTGCGCCAGCGCCTCCAACGTCCGGCCGGCGATCTGTTCCACGACGAGCTGGAGGTAGCGGTAGCCTTCGCCCGAGTAGAGGAACTTCGTTCCCGGGTCGAACAGAATCCGCAGCCTGCCCTCGTCCAGCTGCCAGCGCCAGTTTGGGAAGCCCGTGCGATGAGAAAGGGCCAGCCGCGCGGTGATTGTCCGGTACCGAAGATCCCCTCGAAGATCGGCGTAGTCGGGATAGTCGGTCAGCGGCTTTGGCAGATACTCGTGGAGCGGCCGGTCGAGGTCGAGCTGGCCGCTGCCGACGAGCGTGAAGACGAGATAGGCGAAGACCGCCTTGCCGAGCGAGGCGGCCCGGAACACGGTTCGATCGTCTGCCGGCGTCGCCGCGTCACCGAAGCGCCTGCCGAGGGTGCGCGCGTGGAGTGAGCCCGCAGGGCCCACGACAGCAATCGACGCCGCTGCGACGCCCGTCCGCTCGAACGCCGCCTGCAGAGCGCGATCGACCTGGACGGCCGGCCGAGCCGTGCCGAGCAACGAAGGCACGTCCTGACCAGCCCGCGGCACGTCTCGACCCGTCAAGACGATCAGCAGAATGGCGACCCAGAGGCACGACAGCCGGGAGCCGGCAACCTCGGGCCGTGGTGTGCTTCGTTCGCTTCGCATGGCTTCTCCACTCCGACCCGCAGCACCTCGCGCGTCTGCAAGCGCGTGCCCAGGGCATCACGGATGCCGCCGGCCGCCCACTCGGGCCACCGCTGCGGCCAGATCTGAAGTGAATGACGCGCCAGGGCGTCCGGCGTGACACCGCATGGCGATTTGGGAGTGCGAGGCTCGGCAGCCACGGAGCTGGTGTTGTATAGTCGCGACCTGCTGGAGCGTGCCACGACTCCAGGCGCCGCGCCCGCCGTTGCCATGTGACACTCCGATCCCGAAAGGGAGAATTTCGATGGGGCTGCCGTGCCCTGGGAATCAGATATGGAAACGATGAAGGTCGACGGTCTGACCCTGTTCTTCGACGCGGAAGAACGCGAGACGGCCAGGCTTGTCCAGGACGCCTGTGAGAAGAGCATCCGGCTCATGCGGAAGCACTGGGGGCTCGATACCCCGCCGGAAGTTCGTGTCTACGTCATGACTTCATGGCGCCACTTCGTTTTCCACTCGGCTCCGTGGTACTGGCAGCCGCTGCTGGCGCTCTCTTTGCCATTCTGGTACTTCCGCACCGAGAACCTGTGGCGGCACGCTGGAGGTTGGGCGCAGGCCTATGGGAAGCGACGGGCCATCGGAGTGAAACCTGCCCGGCTGATACAACTCGCCGACAGGACACTGGGGGATCGCATCTTCGTCCGGGAAGACGACCATCGACGACACGATCCGGCGTATCACCTGCCATGAACTGACCCATGCCTTCACCTCGCATCTCAGGCTGCCGATGTGGCTGAACGAAGGGCTGGCAGTGCTGGCGGTGGATCGATTGCTGGGCAGACCAACTGTCAAGACCGACACGCTCGACGTCGTCGCCCGCTCGGCGAGCGGCAAACCCATCAGGCGGGTCAACACCGTCAACGAGAAGAACCAGGACGCCGTGGTCGCCCTCTACATCCGCGGTTACTGGATCGCCCGCTACCTCGAAGAGGTGCGACCTGGGCTGCTCGAGCGCCTGCTCACCCGGCGCCGTCGCCATGCCGAATTGGAGGGCCAGATAGCCAACGCCCTGGGCATGAGCCGTGAGGCATTCTGGAACAGTATCGGTGGCATCGTCGCCTCCCATTTCGGACAGCCGTCCACTCCGGGGGAGCAACTGGGATAGGACTCTTCAGTTCGCTCTGACAGGCGGTGTCACTCAGCACCTCCGGTGCCGCGTCGATCGTCTCGTCGGGCGCGGACCCGAAGAAGAGGATGAAGCACGGACGTTCCGCCCGGCCACGATCTCGCTGGACGGCACGTACTGGCCGTCACTGGTGTCGAGCCCGGAGATGTCTGGTGACGATCTCGGCGCTGACCCAGTAGATGTCCTGGCTGCCGTTGCCAGGTCCACCGATGCGCCGCTCGAACGCCTCGGCGCTGGACGGGAGTGCGTCGGGGTCGCCGACACTGCGATCGCTGCAGAAGAACAGCCGCGTTCCGTCCGGGCTCACGTACGGCCGCATGTCGGCAGCCGGCGTGTTCAGTTCGCTGCCCAGCGGCACGGCAGGCTCCCACCCTCCATCGGCGCGACGCACGCTGATGTAGATGTCATTGCCCCCCGCGCCCGTGGAACGCCTCGCGTCGAACAACAGGTAGCGCTCGTCCGGTGCGATGAACGCATGGTACTCGTTGTCAGCAGAATTGATGGCCGGTCCCAGGTTCTCCGCGGCAGCGAACCCGCCCCGCACCGCCACCGCGCGGTAGATGTCGAACCCGCCGAGACCGCCCGGCCGGTTCGAGGCGAAGTACAGGTTGCCGTTCGCCGCCACGCTCGCGTGCATTTCCACTGACGGACCATTCACTTCGGGACCGAGCGGCGCGGCCGGCCCCCAGCCGTCACCGTCGCGGGGCGCGGACCACAGATCCGGACTGCCTGGGGCACCCGCGCGCGGCCGGGCCGGCAGTCTGACGTCGAAGAAGATACGGCTCCCGTCCGGGGCGAGGAACGGATAGGACAGGCTGCCCGGCGCGCGAACCGGCGCGAGTTCCGGCGATCCCCAGCCGCTCGCGCGGCGGCGGTAGCGCAGGATCCCCGTATACCAGTCGGGGCCCGAGCGCATCACGTACATCTCGTCCATGCGCGGGGTGAATCGCACGACGAAGTCGTGGGCGCCGGTCGAGACGACGCCGGGTTCGAAGAGCTGCGGCGTCAGATCGATGGAACTCCGGGCGCCGGAGTCAGCGGGTGTCGATGTTGCACGCGGGGACCCGCCCCAGACAAGCAGCGCCGCCATCACTACGGAGACCGCCACGAGGTGGCTCATCGTTCGTGCGCGCATCATTCCACTCCTGGACCTCGGCGAATTCACACGGGCCCTTCCTGTCCTTCTGCACGAGCTCGTACAGCTTACCGCGGGCCACGGTGAACAGGTCGAACCTCAGCGCACCGCGCCCGGGCCGGATTGAGGCCAGCGGCAGATAGAGCCTTCCGACGATCCGACCTTCCGGTCGAGATAGAGCACGGCGTAGTTCTCGTACTCGGGCGCGTCGTAACCCACGTGGAACCGCGCCGCGCCCGCCCGGCTGGCGAACGCGCCCCAGCCGAGGCACGTCTCGACCCGTCAGGACGATCGGGAGAATCGCTACGCAGAGGCACGACAGGCGGGGGCCGGCAACCTCGGGCCGTGGTGTGCTTCGTTCGTTTCGCATGGCTTCTCCACTCCGACCCGCAGCACCCCGCGCGTCTGCAAGCGCGCGCCGGGAGGATCGCGGATGCCGCCGGTCGCCCACTCCGACCACCGCTGCGGCCAGATCTGAAGTGAATGACGCGCCAAGGCGTCCGGCTTGACACCGCATGGTGGCCTGGGTGGGGTGCGCGGCCCGGCAGTCGGCGAGAGGGGGGACGGCTATCGCGATCGCGCGATCCGGAAGCCCGAGTTATTGCACCGGTCGTTCCTGATCCAGAAGCTGCGGTGGAAGACCCGGGCTTCCGACCCATCTCCACCCCAGCGTCCACCGCGCAAGGCGTGTCGCTCGCCGATGGCCAAGGGGTTCGTCTGGGGAGTGCGGCCGTATTCAGCCACCGCGATGCCAGTCCATTCCCAGCCGTTGCCGCTCATGTCGTACAGACCCAGGCTGTTGGGTGCGAAGCTCCCGACCGGCACCGTCCTCTTTCGATACTCGCCGCGCTCGAGATACGGGTAGCTCCCGGCGTCGGCTCGGAAGTTGATCTCGGACGACCTGGCGGTATTCTTGCCGTTCCCGAATCTCACGTCCCGTCCCCGTTCCCTGGCGGCGTACTCCCACTCGGCTTCGGTGGGCAGCCTGAAGCCCTTCACCTGTGTGATGTCGACGGTGGGCTTCCCCTGTGCGTCGAGAGGGCTCCAGGTGGCAGGGTCGTAGGCGATCGGCAGTCCCGCCTTCTTGCTCAACCAGTTGCAGTAGCTCATGGCATCAATAGCGGACAGCGCCACGACCGGGTTCGCGTCCGCCTGCTCGAATCCTGGCATCCTCCAATTCACGTTCGGCTCGTAGCCCGTCCACTGGCACTTCTCGGCGTCCCAGTATCCGGTCCCGCCCAACGCGAGCCGTTGTCTCTTGAGTTCCAACCTCTCGCTCGGCGTCAGTTTCTCCGACGCGGCCTGCTCCATGATCTTCTTGCCGGCCTCCACGTCGACCGGGGCCTCGGCAGACGTCCGATATCCGGTTTCGCTGACGAACGTCCTGAATTCGCCGACGGTCACCTCGAACGGTGCCAGGTAAAACGGGGAGAGCGTGACCTGATGAACAGGGGTCTCGTTCGCTCCGCCCTCGGCGAAGACGTCGCCCATCATGAACGTCCCGCCTTCGACGAGCACCATGCGCGGTGCGCTGCCCTGCGTCGCCGGGGCGCGCCCGGCGTCTGCCCCAATTGTCAAGAGAGACACCAGGCTGACGAGGGTCCTGGTCCAGCGAGTCGTGTCGACGGCAATCATCACTCCAGGCCTCCAACTTCCGTCATCGTCCACCGATACGAGCAGTCGCTGCGGGAGGTTCCCGTCCAAGGCCACACGTGCTGTGAGGACACGGCTGCAGAACGCGACGCGGGAGGATTCGGCGCCGAACACCCGGCGGATGGAGCTTTCGGCAGGTCTCGCCGTGGCCCCCGGGACCGCGCTCGGGACGAAGACTAAGAGGTTCGAGTCCTGCCCGCGGAGCTCGCCTTCTCCCCGCGAGCGAACCTGCCACTATTCTTCCTCGTCAAATAGTCTGTCAGGAAGAACGGGGGAGGTCCATGTTCAGTCCGGAACTCAAGAAGGGCAGTCTCGAGCTGATCGCGCTCTCCATCCTCAGCGAGCGGCCCCGGCACGGCTATGACATCGGACGCCTGATCGAGACCAGGTCGCAGGGCCGGCTGCAGTTCCGCGTCACGACGCTCTATCCGGTCCTCTACCGCATGGAGAACCAGGGCTGGATCAAGAGCCGCTGGGTCGAGCGCGCGGGGGAGCAGCGCCGCAACTACTACCGGCTGACGCCCAGGGGCGAGCGCGTCCTCGTCGAACAGCGCGAACGCTGGCGGGCGTTCACGGCAACGGTGAATCTCGTCATAGGAGAGGAACATGCCTGACTTCGCGCAGCTCATCCGGGAGCGGCTGCGCCTCCCGGCGATGAAACGGCGCCGCGCAGAGAAGATCGTCGAGGAACTCGCGGGACAGCTCGCCGACCTCTACCGCGCAGCGCTGGCATCGGGCATGGATGAGAAGCGGGCGCTCTCCCACGCGCTCGACCAGGTGCCCGACTGGGACACGTTCGCCTCCGACATCGCCGTGGCCGAGCGGCCCAACATCCCGCTCGTCAACGAAGACGACGTCGAGGACGTCGAGGCGGCGCTGCGGCAGCGCCGGCCGCGGTGGGCGTGGCTGGCCGACCTCGCCCGGGACGCCCGCTACGCAATCAGGACGCTGCGTGCGCGCCCGGCCTTCTCGCTGACGGCCGTCCTCGTCCTGGCGCTCGGCATCGGCGCCAGCACGGCCATCTTCAGCGTCGTCGACACGGTTCTGCTGCGCCCGCTGCCCTTCGCCGAGCCCGACCGGCTTGTCCTGGTGCTCGAGAAGAAGCTGCCGCAGCTCCCGATGTTCACGGTGGCGCCGGGCAATTTCCTGACCTGGCAAGCGCAGAACCGGACGTTCGAGTCGATGGCCGCGTGGCGCGCGGCGGCGTTCGACCTGACCGGCAGCGGGGAGCCCGAGCGCCTGCGCGGACAGCGCATCACGTGGAACCTCTTCGGCCTGCTCGGGGTGCGCCCGGTCGCCGGGCGCGACTTCCGGGCCGACGAGGATGCGACGGGCGCGCCGCCGGTCGTCGTCCTGTCGCACGACCTCTGGCAGCGGCGCTTCGGGGGCGACCCCGGCGTGATCGGGCGCCCGCTCACGCTGAACGGCGTGGCGCACACCGTCGTCGGTGTCGCGCCAACATCGATGCCGCTTCTCCACCGCGAGACCGCCGTCTGGGTGCCGATGGCTTTCACGGAGAGGCAACGCGCGCAGTACGGGTCGCACTACATGAGGGCCATCGGCCGGCTGAAGCCGGGCGTGCGGTTCGAGCAGGCGGAGGCGGACCTGGACACGATCGCCCGGCGCCTGGAGGCCGAGCACCCCAACGAGAACAAGGGTTGGCGGGTCCTCCCCATGCCCCTCGCCGAGTCCTTCGTCGGCCAGGTGAGGCCCGCGCTGCTGATGCTGCTCGGGGCGGTGGGCCTCGTGCTGCTCGTGGCCTGCGCCAACGTGGCCAACCTGTTCCTGGCGCACGGGCTGGGGCGGCGGAAGGAGCTGGCGATCCGGGCCGCGCTCGGTGCCGGGCGCGCGCGCCTCGTGCGCCAGTTCCTGACCGAGAGCGCTCTGCTGGCGTTGGCGGCCGGCGCGACCGGCCTGCTGCTGGCGCACTGGCTGCTGAAGGGCCTGCTGGCGCTCGTGCCCGTGACGCTGCCAAGGGCCGGAGAGATCGGCCTGAGCGCTTCGGCCGCCGGGTGCGCGCTGGCGCTCTCGGTGCTGACGCCGCTTCTGTTCGGCCTGTTCCCGTCGCTGCAGGTGTCGAAGATCGGCCTGAGCGAGGCGCTCGGCGCCGGAGGGCGTGCCGGACGCGGCGCGGTCCGCCCGCATGCGCGTCGCGCGCTGATCGTCGGCGAGATGGCCATGGCCGCCATCCTGCTCGTCGGCGCGGGACTGTTCGCCCGAACCTTCACCCGCCTGATCCAGGTGGATCCCGGCTTTGTCGCCTCCCACGCCGTGACCGCGAGCTTCGCCCTGCCGCCGGCGCGCTATCCAGAGGATGGCGACGCCTACCGGTTCTACAAGCAGCTGGTCGATCGCGTGTCGCAGGCGTCGGGCGTGCGTGCGGCCGGCGTGACGGCCGGCATGCCGCTCAGCAACGACTATATGACCTCCATGTCGATCGAAGGGCGCCCGATCGTGCCGCCGGCGGATCGCCCGTCGGTGAACTACTACGGGGTGAGCCCCGGCTTCTTCGAGGCCATGGGCATTCGCCTGGTGCGCGGACGCCTGCCCACGGAGCGAGACGACGCGGAGGCTCCCCGCGTGGCGGTCGTGAACGAGACCCTGGCCAGGCAGTTCTTCGCGGGCGAGGATCCGATCGGCAGGCGGATCCAGGTGGGCATGGGGAGCGAGGCCTGGTGCGAGGTGGTCGGCATCGTCGTCGACACGCGGCAGTACGGCCTGCGCGGCGAGACCACGGCGCAGTTCTACCAGCCGTACGCGCAGCAGCCGTTCTCGGGCATGACCCTCGTGGTGCGGACCGACCGCGGTCCGGCGTTCGTGGCGTCGGTCCTGCGCGAGGCGGTCCGCGCCATCGATCCGGCCGTCCCGGTCGGCCGGATTCGCACGCTCGACGACGTGCTGGCTGAGGCGACGGGCCGCGAGCGCTTCTCCATGGTCCTCCTGGCCGCCTTCGCCGCATCGGCACTCCTGCTCTCGGCGATCGGACTCTACGGCCTGCTGGCGTACTCCGTCCGCCAGCGGCGCGTCGAGGTTGGCGTGCGCATGGCGCACGGCGCGAAGCCGCGCCAGGTGCTTTGGATGTTCGTGCGCGAAGGAATCGGCCTCGGCCTGCTCGGCGCGGCCATCGGCCTGGCGGCCGCGCAGGGGCTCGCGCGGCTGGTTGCCTCGCTGCTTTTCAGCGTCACGCCCACCGACCCGGTCACTCTGTCGCTGGTGTTCGTCTCGCTCGTCGCCGCCGCCGCGCTGGCCAGCCTCGTGCCGGCGTATCGGGCGATGCGGACGGACGTCGTGGGGGCGCTGAGGGCGGAGTAGGCGACAGGAGCCGGTCCACCTACCGCCGCATCGCCTCGTACTCCGCGCGGGCTTCGGCGAGGAGAGGGAGGCCGGCGTCGGCGTTCTTCCACCGTGCGAAGAACTGCTCGTAGGCATGGCGGCTGGCCGCCATATCGCCTGCGCCGGCGAGCGTGCGCGCCAGGCCCAGCTGGGCCAGCGGCACGAGCTTGCGGCCCGGGTCGATCGTGGGGTGGGCGAGGATCTTCTCGTAGGCCGCGCGCGCCCTCGGCCAGTCGCGCGCCAGGAAGTGGGCCTGGGCGCGCTCGTAGAGCGGGATGAACCCGAGGTTGAGCGCGAGATCGAGCGGTTCGAGCGGCAGCAGCGCGCCGAGCGCGTCCTCGATCCGGCCTTCGTGGGCGTGGATCGCGGCGCGGTACGCCCGCGCGAACGTGGCCGCGGGCTGCGCCGTCGGCGGCATGCCCTTGCGCTCGACCTCGTCCAGCAGCTGCGCCGCCAGCGCGAAGTCGCCGGCGGACACCGCCACCTTGACCGCGTCGATCGTCAACCAGAAGTCGATCTCGCGCCGCCGTTCCGCCTCGACGCGGCGGAGCGCCTCGGCCCGGAGTCCGCAGAGGGCCTCGTAGCGCGCCATGCGTAGGCGCAGCACCGCCGCCTGACGAGGCTGGCCGGCGGCGACCGACGCCTGCTCCCATTCGGCGAGCAGGGCCAGCGCGTGCTTCAGGCGGCCCCGACTCATGGCGTCCTCGGCATCTGCCTCGAGGATGTAGCGCCGGGCCAGGTCGGGATTCCGCTCGGCCCATCCGCGCGCCCGCGCGCGCAGCGCCTCGTCTTCGGTCGCCAGGCCCGCCTGGAACAGGATGTAGTACAGCCACGGGCTTGTCCCTCCCGCGGCCAGCCCCGCCTCGGCAGCCTGGACGGCCTCCGGGATCTGGTTCAGGCAGAGGTGGGTACGGCCCAGCGCCACCATCGACGCTTGGCTCTTCGGTTCCAGTCGACTTGCCTCGAGCGCCTCCGCCATCGCCGCGTCGAATCTCCCGTTCCGCAGGTACGCGTCGGCCAGCGAGCGGCGGAAGACGACCCGGCGGGGATAATGCCGCACCAACTGCTGCATGGCGTCGAAGACCCGGGCCTCGTTGCTGCCGGCGAAGGTGTAGTACCGCGCCTCGATCTCGAGCCGCTCGGGAAGCGTGACCTTGTCTTTCAGCGCGTAGGCTCGTTCGAGCGCCTCGTCGCGTTCGGCCTCCGTGCCGAATGTCGACGCGGTCGTCCCTCGCCGGAGGTGCGCCAGCGCGAAGTCGGGATCGAGCAGCACCGCCTGCCTGTAGTGATCGAGCGCCGCCGTGCCCTGCCCGAGCTCCCTGGCGACGTCGCCGAGGCGCAGTTGGCGAAGCGCGTCGATCGATGCGGTCGTCGCCTGGATGGCCGGGGTGCCATACCGTTGGACCGAGTCGGCCGACTCGCCCACGGCCCGCCTGATTGCCTCAGCCCCCCGCTGGATCCCGTCGAGCACCTGCTCCTTCGCCTCCACCACCTCCTGCCGACGGACGAGAACGTTGGGCCCCGCTCCGCACGCGATCGCCTCGACGCCGATCGCGTACCGACTCCCGAGCGTCGCAATCGACGTCACGATGACAGCCCTGGCCCCGACGCGTTCGCACACCTCGAGGCCGACCTCGCGCGTGAGCGGCGTGTCGGGCGCCCGGCGCATCATCTGCAGCGTTTCCCGGACGTGGTCCGCCGACAACAGCGCCAGATACGGCGACTGCTCGAGCTGGATTGACATGGCGAGCGGGACCGTCTCGTCGAACACTGCGTCGCCCGTGAGGTTCTCGAAGGCGAGCAGCACCGCGTCCTGCTCGGTCAGCACGCTGGCCGGCGAGCGCGTCAGCATGACGAGGCCGACGACGACCAGCGCGACCGTGATTGGCACGGCCCATAGCCCGATCCGACGCAGGGGCCGGCTCGGACTCTCGAGCGGCACCGCACGGTCGAACGGCACCGCGTCTGCTGCCGGCGCCCGTTCGCGACACTCCTCGCCTCCGCCGTCGGCTGGCCCGGCGTCGACAGGTTCGGCCTGCGCGGGCGCGGCCTCGCCGTTGTTCTGCTTCACCCAGACAACCGGCGCGATCAGCCGGTAGCCGCGCTTCCGGGTGGCCTCGATGTACCGCGGCTGGTGGGCATCGTCGTCGAGCGCCTGTCGGAGCTCGGCGATGCATCTCGTGAGGCCGGAGTCCGCGATGAACTGGCCCGGCCACACCTCGGCGAGGATCTCCTCTTTCAGGACCAGTTCGCCCGGACGCTTCGCGAGGCAGGCCAGCAGGTCCAGGAGCTGGGGGCGTATGCGCCGAACGGTGTCGCCGCGGGTGAGAAGGCAGGTGCGCGGGTCGACGATCCAGTCGCCGATCGAGAAACGTGCGAGGCGGGCGATGGACTCGGGCGCGTCGGCAGCCATCGGCGTGTGACGGACATCATCACTATACACCGCCCCCGCCGGGCGCAGGCGGTCTTCGCGCGAGGTCCGCGCGCGACGGCCGCGACGCGGGCGCTTCAGCACTCGATGACCTGCTCATGTTGATAGCAGTAGAGCCAGCGCTCGCCCGGCTCGGTGACCTCGAACGCGCGGCTGCTCCACGGCGCGTCGAGCGTCGTCGCCATGTCGGTGCCTTCGCAGTCGGCCGCCTACTGGAGCTTCTTCGCCGTCCAGGTGGCCTCGCCCATCTCGCCGAGCGTGGCAGTTCCCTTCATCGACAGGCCGTCGGCCGCCACTTCCCCCTGGAACGTCATCGCCACCGACTGGCCCTCGGCGGACATGCTGAAAGAGAACGCGAGGGCGCGGCCCGCCACGGTGCCTTCGAGCGGGAACGAGCCGTAGCGCCCGGTGTACGTCCCGCTGATCTTCGCGCCGTCCTGCTTGAGTTCGAGGCTCGGCGTCGACGTGCCCATCGACATCTCGAGCGTCACGGCCCACTTGCCGGCAACGTTGACGGGAACCTTGTCCTTCTGCGCCGAATCGGGCTTGGCCTGGGGCAGCGCGTGGACGGCCGTTCCGAGGGCGCAGGCCAGCACGACGGCGAAGGCGAGGGAGAAGCGCTTCATCGAACCTCCTCGATTATGGGGTGAGGTTCTATTGTACGCCCGGGACGGACCCGGTTGTCCGGGTTTCGTCTTTCCCGCCATCGCCGGCCAGACGAACTGCGTCGAGCGCAGCCGCTGCTGCGTCAATCGGTCGTCGGCACGCTCCCCCGATCCGACGATCAGTTCGCGGCCGGCACCAGGTCCTTGGTGTCCGACGCGGCGGGCATGAAGATCCCGATCACGCCCTTGAGCCCGAGGCTCATCACGATGTTGTAGAAGAACGCCAGGAACCCGACGAGCAGGAGCGCCCCCGACAGGCCGGCCAGGATCATGTAGGGCATGAACTCGCCGTCGAAGTAGATCGTCCGCCGGAGCATGCCGTTCAGCCCCGCCATCCCCATGAACGCGCCCATGCCGATGCCGCCGAGCAGGTGCGCCCAGAAGTGGAACCTGGCGAGCTTCTCGCTGTAGAGCGCGGCGCCGTTTGTCAGGATCGGGAAGAGGACGTAGAACGCCGAGTACAGCGTCATCGTCAGGCCGACCAGCACCGCGACGTGCACGTGCGGGCCGACGATCCACTGCGTGTTGTGGAGGATCCGGTTCAGGCCGACGTCGGCCTGCATGATGCCCGCCGGCACGGCCAGCGCGAAGCCGAGCAGGCCGCCGAGCAGGAATCGCAAGGGCATCGTCATCTTCAGCGGCCGGGCGCTCCAGAGCGTCACCAGCGTGATGAAGAACGCCAGCCCTTGGGTGATCAGCTCGAACGCGGTGACCAGTTCGCCCGACACCACTTTCAGCGCGTTCGGCTGCGCCTGGTCGGACAGGAGATGGTGCGACCAGACGGTCCACGACACGACCAGTTCGACGAACAGGGCCGCGCGGGCGATGTTCTCCATGAAGAGCTTCTTGCCGGTGATCAGCGTCGCCAGCAGGTACCACGTGCCCGCCACGAAGATCAGCACCAGGCCGTCGGCCACCAGGTCGAGCCCCCACCAGAACCAGTTCTTGTAGAGCAGCGCGTCCACCGCCGAGTACTTCAGGCTGGTGCCGAGCAGCTCGGCAATCATGTAGACGAGGATCAGCACGCCGGTGAACAGGATGATGCCGGCGTTCAGCGCCGTGTCCACCGTGCCGCGCGCGATGGCTGCCACCGGCAGCGACACCAGGTGCTCGGTCTTGCGCCGCGAGAACAGGTTGCGGAGGCCCGACAGGCCGAGCGCCGACCCGAGGAGGGCGCCCGTCGGCTGCTTGTCCCAGCCCGCCGGCGTGTACCCGATCGTCATGTAGACGTTCACCACGAAGAACGCCGTGCCCAGCATGACGAGGGCGATGCCGACGATGAAGAAGGTCCCGCCCACGACGCTGAACTGGGTGAAATCGGCCGGCAACGGCCAGTAGAGCGTGTACAGCGGCGCGTAGTGGGTCATGAACCCGGAGAACCAGAACACGAACGTGCCGACGCCGATCAGGCCGCACGTCCAGTTTCCGAGCCGGATGCTCCAGAGCGGCTTCTTCATCAGGAACGGCACGAGGAAGAGGAAGGCGCCGAAGACGATCGAGTAGGTCGACCCGAAGATCCCGACGAGCGGATGGGCCGTCAGGATCGCGAAGTACTGGTCCTGGCTGACGAAGGGCAGCGGCGTCACCTGGAACGCGCGCATCAGCATCCCCTCGATGAGAGCGAACGCGTAGTAGACGAGCCCGACCACGACGAATCGGAGCGTCATCTTCTGCATGGGGGTGAGGGTCGCCGGTTTGAACAGACCCCGTTCGCCGGCAACCAGCGTCTCGAGCATGGTCATGGTGTGTGCCTCGCTGGAAAGTCCGTTCAGTCGGCCGGCCCGCCCGGGCAGGTGATTTCGACGACGTCGCGCTCGATCATCCCGATGCCCTTCGGCCCGGATACTCCGTGGACCGGATGGTGTAGACGCCGGCCCGGTCGAACACCCAGAGGACGTCGTTCACGTGGCCGGGGACCACCTGCATCTGGAACACCATCGAGTGGTCCTGACGGAACAGCCCGAAGCCGTACGTCAGGTCGGCGGACGAGACGGTGAACAGGACCTTCTCGCCGCAGGCCGCCGTCAGTTTCGGCGCCGGCAGCGTGAACTTGTGCTGCGCGACCGAAATGACGAAGGTCTTGTCCGGCGTGATGCTCGCCCGGTTCAAGTCCAGCGGCGCCCAGGGGATCGTGTTGTAGGTGATGATGTGCAGCGACACGCCGCACACGACGAGGAACCCGACGAACGAGTAGAAGACGGCCCTGCTGGCGCCGCGGCCGTCGCCTTCGCGCGTCACGCGGACGGCGAACCAGGCGACGACGGCGATCATCGCCAGCGCGTAGAGGGTGTACGCCAGCGTCTGCCCCCACAGGACGAGACTGGAATCCACTGCCATGCGGACCTCCGTGAGTAATTGCTACCTACTGGGAGCATATTAGCTCACCCAGGTCCGTTTGGCGAGTCGGTTCGGCATAAAGGGAGGGGGTGCTGGGGGCGGTCAGCGCGTCGGCCGACGCACGAGCTCGGCCAGTGTGGCACGGCTCAGGGTGCGGACCACCGCTTTCTGGTGGCGCGCCCACCGGTCATGCATCGCGCATGGCCGATCCAGCTTGCAGGCGGCGAAGCCGAAGAGGCACTGCGGCTGGCGGTCGAACCCCTCGACCGCCTCGATGATGTCGGCCAGCGCGATCGTGCGCGGCTCCGTCGCCAGCACGTAACCGCCGGTTCGGCCGCGGAGGCTCCGGATCAGACCGCGCTTGCCGAGCGTGGTGAGGAGCCGCTGGAGGTACTTCTTCGGAATGCGAAGCTCGCGGTGCAGGGCGAACGACGAGCGCGCCTCGCGCGGGGCGCGCGCCAGGTGCGCCATCACGCGCAGCGCGTACTCGGTCGTCCTGGTGAACTTCACGGCACGCCTCCGCTACCCGCGCTCCGGCATGAGGCCGAGGATTTCCTCCGCCGCCTCGGCCAGCGTTCGCCCGAACGCGATGACGCCGTCCTGGTGCCCGCCCATCACCACCGCGCCGTGATCGCTGATCGCCGTCCGCTTCTGCAGGCGCAGCATCTCGTACGCCATCTCCGGCGTGCCGTAGGCGACCTCGGCTCTCGTCGTCGGCAGCCGGTCGCGCCAGGCCGACCAGATGGCGCGCGAGTGCACGTGCACGACCGCGCGGATCGACGTCCGCGACTGGTAGAGCGCGGCGTGGGTCAGCGCTTCCGAGGACGGCGGGATCTCGCCGGTCGATCGCAGCGCGTTCCTGTCGAGGTCGATCACGGTGACGCGCGCGAAGTGGCGCTGGTCGATCTCGACGAGCCCGCTGGACTGGCTGCCGGTGATCAGGAAGCCCGGCGACGAATAGAGACGGATGCTGATGTTGCCGTAGCCGAGGCCTTCCGCGTCCGCGCCGATCAGTTCGAGCTCCCGCAGGCGGCGGCGCCAGGACAGGAGTTCCGGCAACTCCGGCGGCAGCGTGATCCGCGCCGTGACGTGCCGGACGGTGTACTTGACGACACCTTCCTTCTCGTGTGGCGGCTGCATCTCGCCCTAGCTTACTCTGCCCTCACCAACGGCGCACGCCCTCGACGATGCGCCCCTCCCAGAGTTCCTCGAAGAACTGCGCAACCGGAACGATCGCAATGCCGTCGTCCGTCCGGCGTTCGCGAGGCTCCATGGAGACGACCATCCGCGTCTTCAGGGTCGTCTCCTCCGCGAGCGCGCGCAGTCCCTTCAGGTCGCCATCCGAAACGCGATGCGACGCCTTGACTTCGATGGCGACCGCGCCATCGATCACGAAGTCCACCTCGTGTCCCGCGTGGGTACGCCAGAACGCGAGATCGAGGTCGAGCCGCCGGTAGTCGAGATACGCCTTCAGGTCCAGCAGGACCAGGTGCTCGAGCGCGGGCCCGAACAGCTCGGACCCAGGCAGGATCTCGCCTCGCCTCATGAGCGCGTTGGCCACCCCGACGTCGAACCAGTAGAACTTCGCGGTCGCCACCGGCTTGCGCCTCCGGGAACGGCGGAAAGGGGGCAGCTGGAATCCGACAAGCGTGTCCTCGAGGATCTGGTAGTGCTCGCGAATCGTCCGGCTCGGAATGCCCGTGTCATTCGAGACCGACGTATAGTCGAGCAGCTGTCCGTTCGTGAGCGCGGCGACCTCGAGAAACCGCGAGAAGCTCTCGACCGATCGTCACGAGACCTTCCGCGCGGATCTCCTCTTTGAGGTAGCCGCCGACGTACGCGTTCAGGTCCTCACGCGGCGTCGTCGAGTCGAAGATGCCCGGCAGACCTCCGACGTTCAGTCGCCTCAGCAACGGCTGCCGGGGCAGTTCCGGCGACACGAGCGGGTGCAGGCGGGCGAACCAGACTCGGCCCGCGAGCAGATTCGCGCGACCACTCTTCAGTTTGCGTGCGCTGCTGCCCGTCAGGATGAACCTCAGCTGCGAATCGCGGTCGATGAGCGCCTGGACCTCATCCAGCAGCTGAGGCAGCTTCTGTACCTCGTCGACGATGATCGGCGTCTCTCCAGGCCTCAGCGTCTGTCGAAGGGTTTCCGGGTACGCGCTCAGCTCGCGAAAGGTGTTTGCCTCGAGCAGGTCAACGTAGCGGGCCTTCGGGTAGGTGGTCCGAAGCAGCGTGCTCTTGCCAGTCTGGCGGGGGCCGGTCAGAAACAGCGAGCGATGGGTTGAGAGCTCCCTGATGGGGAGCACGCGGCTATACATACGGCATTAATAATGCCACATATAGAGAAATATGGCAACATTACTGCTGAACGTGCAATGACGAAAGCGGGCCTCCGATACCGGGTCAGCGGGCGCGAGGACGGCGCATCGGTCGCAGCGCGGTCCGATGTATCCTCCTGGCACCGGATCCGGTCTAAGTACTTCGACTCGCAGCCACGGCCGCGACCGGCTCTCGCCGCTCATGACCGGTGGCACTGGCTCAGCACTTGGTCCTGACGGACCACGGTGACATAATGGCCACCCGCCTGGCGGGAGGCGCTTTTCCTCAGGAGGACGTTGTGAAGTTCATGGTGCGAGCAGCATGGCTGGTGGTCCTGAGCATCGCGGTGGCGAACTGCTCGAACTCGGGGAGCACGCCGGCGGCGCCGACACAGCCGAACACGACGCCGACCACGCCGACGACGAGCGGCAGCGGGCTCACGACTCTCGCCGATCCGGACGCGAAGCTGATGGCCGTGACCCCGGCGGACTCGCCGAGCGGCCGGCCGCCATGCCAGTTCAACCCGGAGACTGGCGAGTTCGAGTGCCCGTCCCAGACACGCGACGGCATCACCTTCACTCACCAGTTCACGCTGTACGACGCGAACGGGCGTGTGTTGGCACAATTCGGAAAGGACGTGGCGGCCATCCGGACCGAGACCGCCGCCGACGGAACGACCACCCGTGAGAATGGCGCCGTCGCCACGATCAACCGCGCTGCCGAGATGATGACGACGGGTCTGGGCCCCGGCGCGACGTCGCACACGCTCAACGGCCGCGAGCACGGCACGGTCACGACAGTCTGGACGGCGGCGGACGCAACGAAAGTCACGACGACCGCGACGATCGACGGCACGACGCTGAACCTCGTGGTGCCAGTCCGGGCCGGCGACCGCAGCCAGGCCTATCCCCTGTCTGGCACGCGCATCCACACCACCACGACCACTGGATGGGGAGGCAGGGGCCCGCTGACGGTGCGCCGCCAGGAGACGTTCGACGGCACCAGCACCGTGCAGGTTCAGTTGACGATGAACGGCGTCACGCAGTCGTGCACGTTCGACCTCGCGACCAAGACCAGCACCTGCCGGAAGAATCCGTAGCGCGCCACTCAACCCGGGGCCCCGTCTCCAAGGGGCCTCGGGTGTTTGTGTCCTGTCCTACGGCCCCAAGGCGGAAGATGCGCTACTTCCCTGCCGGGCCCTCGAGCCGCTTCAGCTCGACCCTGCGGAACTCGATCGGGTGGCTCTCGGACTGCAATGAGATGGAGCCGCTGCCGATCATTGTCTCGGCTCCCTTCGCCAGCAGCTTCTTCGCGTCGGCGTCCTGGTCGTCCAGTTGAGGCTGGTTGTACTCGAGCACCGTCCGCCCGTCGATCACGTGCCGGATGACCTGGTTGCCGCGAACCTCGATCTCGACGGTGACCCACTGGTCGCCATGATAGGTGGCGGACGTGGAGTTCGTGCAGTGCTGCCGGATGAGTTGACCGCCGATGACGACGTGAGTCCCAGGCGTGCACAGGTTGGCGGTCGCGCGCTCCCCCGTGCCCCGGCCGCCGAGGAACTGCACCTCGATCGACACCGGGAAGTTCTGCCCCAACTCCATCGTCTCCGGCGGCTGGCCGTGGATCATGACCCCGCTGTTCCGAAACGCCCAGTCCGGCCCGCCGGCGACCTGCACACCCACGAACCGATACTCGATGCGGAGCAGGTAGTGGGAGAACGGCGTCTTGTAGAACAGGTGGCCGAACCGGCCCCCAAAGGCGTCGTACTGGTCGTAGGCGACCTTCAGCACGCCGTCCTGGACACGAAAGGTGTTGCCGTAGTTCTCGCCCAAGGGGTAACCGGTGATCTTGGGAGTCCAGCCCTGCAGGTCTTTGCCGTTGAACAGCGGCTGCCACCCGCCCGCGCCGGCGGGTTCCTGCGCGCGCGTGGCAGTGGCAGCCAGCGAGAAGAGCACGAAGCAGGCGATGCGGCGGGTGACGTGGTTCATGTTCATGGTCACTCGTGAGGATAGCACGCGCGGAGACGCCGTTCAGGCCTGGCCCCGCGCCCGGGAGCTGACGGCGCCGGCCCCCTGCGCTGTGCTACGATTCACTCACATCAGCCCGCCGCACAAGCGAGGATCAGCGCATGATCTGGGTTCTGAGCGCCTGGCGCGCCATCCTCATGGGACGGCGGCCAACGTTGTCCATCGAAATCACGAAGGAGTGCCCGCTCTCCTGTCCGGGCTGCTATACCTACCAGCCTGGCCACCTCGGCGGGGCGGTGGGCGTCCGTGACCTCACCGATTTCAAGGGCCATGAACTGGTCGATCGGGTGATGGCGCTCGTGCGGGCGGAGCGCCCGCTGCATGTTTCGATCGTCGGCGGCGAACCGCTGGTCCGCCGCCGCGAGATCACCCGCCTGCTGCCGCAACTCTCGGCGAGAGGCACCCACACCCAGATCGTGACGAGCGCCGTCCTGCCGATCCCGCTCGAGTGGGCGTCGATGCGCGACATCACCATCTCGGTGTCGATCGATGGGCTCCAGGCGGAACACGATGCCCGGCGTGCGCCGGCCACCTACGATCGGATTCTGCGCCACATCGAGGGGCATCACGGCATCACCACACACTGCACCGTCACCCGCCAGATGGCGCGGCGGGGGGGCGACATCGAGGAGTTCGTCCGGTTCTGGTCGGAGGTCCCCGCGGTCGGGCGAATCTGGATGAGCCTCTACACGCCGCAGGTCGGCGAGGTGTCCGACGAGCGGCTCGAGCCCGACGACCGGGCGCGCGCCCTGGCCGAGCTCGGCCGGCTCGGGCCGGCGTTCCCGAAGCTCCGGATGGGGCGGGAGCTGCTGGCCGCCATGGCCAACCCGCCGGATTCGCCCGACGCGTGCATCTTCGCGAAAACGACCACCTGCGTGGCCGCCGACCTCACCACCGCCGTCACGCCCTGCCAGCTCGGCGGACGGCCCGACTGCGCCGATTGCGGCTGCATGGCCGCGGCGGGCTTCACGGCCATCGGTCGGCACAAGCTGCCCGGCGGATTCGTAATCGGCCGGATCTTCGACTGGTCGCTCCGGGTCGGCGCGCGGACTCGGCGCCTGCGGGAGGCCGTGCGCGAACGGTTCCCCGCGGGGGCCAGGGAAGGCGGTCGCGCGCGCTGATCCGCTGCCGGCGGAGGTCTGGCTCGACAGCGCTGCGGCCTCCTCGCCGAGCGCGCTGGTACTCGGCTCGGGACGGGGGCCGATTCAGTTTCCGGCAGGGGCAGGTGGCTTCTAACGCAGGTGCCCCGCCTTCCGCGCGCGCACAGCGTACCAGACGAAGAAGACGCAGCCGGCGAGGATGACGCCTTGCATGATCGCCATCGCGCTGCCTGAATCAGGCATCGGCGAGATCAAGTAGGCGTAGACGAGGCTCATCAGGAACCCGGCCAGCGAGGCGGCGAAGACTTCGACCGCCCATTTGCTCCTGGCGAGCACCAGCAGCGCGCCGAGCAGCGCGCCCCACACTCCGATTGCCCACACGAGAATCATCCACGCGGGGTACGTGGCCATGTGCGCAATCTGGGCGTCGCTCATGCCGACCTCACGGTAGTACGCGTCGCCCCGTGTCAACGACATGGTGAAGTCGAAGCCGCCATACGAATTCCACAGGAGGCCGAGCACGCCGACCACCCATAGATGCCAGGGGGTCTTCGGGGAAACATCTGGTGCCGCCATGGCCTTTCCTCCTCTCGGGTTTCCTGGAGAGTACGGCGCTGGCCAGCGGTTCGTCAACCTCAGGGCGCAACAGACCCCTTCCCCTCGGTCATTCAGATCGCAAGGCCACTACCGGGTCGACACCCGCGGCGCGGCGCGCCGGCACCAGCGCGCCGGAAAGGGCCGCGACCAGCAGCACCAGGGTGGCCGCAACGGCCGTCATCGGATCGGTCGGCTCGATGCCGAACAGGTAGTCCCGCAGCAGCCGGCTCCCGGCGAATGCTGCGGGCAGCGCGACGACCAATCCCGCGACCACTATCAGGAGCGCATCCTGCAGGATCGGCCCCACGATGCGCCACCTGCTGGAGCCGAGCGCCATCCGGATCGCGATCTCGCCCGAACGGCGCGCAACGTGGTAGGCCATGACTCCGTAGAGGCCGATGCAGGAGAGCAGGACCGCGACGAGCGCGAGGAGGACCGCCAGCGTCGTCAGGCCCCGCTCGCGGCGGATCGACTCGTCGAGCTGCGCGGCCTGCGTCTTCGCGTCGGAGACGGGAAGGCGGCTGTCGATGCCCGCGACGATGCGTCGGACTGCGGGCAGCACGGACAGCGGCGGCACGGTCGTTCGCACCTCGAAGACCGCCCGCGCGACGTGCTGCTGCTGCCGCCACGGATAGAAGACAGTCGGCTCGGTCGGGTCCCTGAGCCCCACGTACTTCATGTCGGCGACGACCGCCACTATCCGACCCTCGCCTTCGGGCAGGGTCACGGTCTGGCCGATCGGGTCCTCGCCCGCGAAGAGGGTGCGCGCGAACGTGTCGTTGACGGCAAAGACCTTCGGCGCCGCCTCGTTGTCCGACGGCGCGAACGGCCGGCCGCGACGCAGCGGGAGCCGCATCGTCTCGAAGAACCCGTCGCTGACGGCGAGGCCGAGCACCTGCACCGACTGCCGGTCTGCCGGTCTGCCGGCTATCCGAGCTGTAGTAGTCGTCCTCCACCCGCTCAACATGGCGAAGCGTGAGTGCGCCACCGAGCGAACGCCTGGCACCCGCCCGATGCCCTCCAGCGCGCGTTCGTAGACGGCGGTGGCTGCCTTCCCCTTGAAGCCGGCCGTCTGGGCATCGAGGCTGAACGTCAGGACGCTCGCCGGGTCGAAGCCGGTATCCACGCGATAGAGGTTCACGAGCGTGCGCGCGAAGAGACCGGCGCCGACGAGCAGCACGAGCGACAGGGCCACCTGCAGCGATACCAGGAGACGGCCGACGCCCAACCGGGACGTCGCGCGCCCGCTCCGCTGGGCCAGGCCGACAGCCGGCGCCATCCGGGCCGCCCGGATGGCGGGCAGCAGGCCCGCCAGCAACGCCGCCACGAGCGAGAGCGCCAGGAGGAATGCGAAGACCCGGAGATCGACGGCAAGATCGACTGCCGCTTCCGCCGGCCAGACGAGCCGAGACAGGAGCCGCGTGCTCCACGACGCCAGCAGCAGTCCCAGGCCGCCGCCAGCCAGCGCGAGCATCAGGCTCTCGGTCAAGGTGTGCCGGGCGAGGCGCAGCCGGCCTGCACCGAGAGTCGCCCGGACGGCCAGCTCCTGCTGTCGCGACGCCCCCTTCAGCAGCTGCAGGCCGGCCACGTTCGCGCACGCGACCAGCAGCACGATGACGGCGGTGCCGGCCAGGAGAAGGAGCACCGGGATCGGCTCGCGCACCGAGTACCGGAATCCCCGGCTGCCATCCGACAGGCGCACCTGGTGGGTGCCGCGCGGGCCGGTCTCGCCAGGCGTGGCCGCCGGCAGCACCGCGTTGAACAGCGCGGTCGATGTCGCGGCCGCCCGCCGTTCGTCGGCGCCCGGCCTGAGCCGGGCCAGGATCTGGAGCGTCCACGAACCAGGCGCGTCCCACGGCGTGCGCGGGCGCAGCTGGGGCTGGGTCGACAGAGGCACGTAAAGATCCGTCGCGACGTTGCCGTAGACCCCGCGGAAGCCGGGCGCGAGCACGCCGACCAGCGTGAACGCCGTGCCGTTCACCAGCACGCTGCGCCCCACCAGCGCCGCGTCCCCGCCGAGTTTGTCGCGCCAGCAGTCATAGGACGCAACCACCACCGGGTCGGCGTTCGGACGATCGTCCACCGGTGCGAGCGTCCGCCCGATCTGCGAACCGACGCCGAGTCCTGTGAAGAAGTTTCCCGACACCAGGACGCCACGGGCGGCCACCGCCTCACCCTGCGCCACGACAGCCAGACGGAGTTCGGAGGCGGCGACGACGTCGGTGAAGTCCGGCGAGCGGTCGCGGAACTGGCGAAACGCGTCGGCCGAGAACGCGTCGGCGACGGTCCACCCGTTCGCCTGCTGGTCGAGCCTGCCGCTGACACTCACCGGCAGGCTGTGGCCGACCCACTGCAGGACCCTCAGCGCGTGCGGCTCACGCACCGGCAGCGTCTTCAGCAGCAGGCCGTTCAGCGCGCTGAAGACCGTCGTGTTCGCCGAGAGGCCGACGGCCAGCGAGAGCACGGCAACGGCCGCGTAGACAGGGTTCCGGCGCCACGTGCGCGATGCGAACACGACGTCCTGCCGGAGGGCATCGAGCGACGGGAGGCCGCGCTGGTCGCGGTACTGCTCCTTGGCCTGTTCCACGCCGCCGAAAGCCAGTAGCGCCTGCCGCCGAGCGTCCGCCGGCGGCACACCACGCGCGACGAGGTCGTCGGTCATGATCTGGACGTGCGACTCCAGCTCTCTCGCCAGGTCGTCGTCCTCCTTCGCTCCCGCGAGGCTGCCGAGCGCGCGCGTCCACAGACGGCGAAGGGTCTTCATGGCTGTTCCTCCCGGAGCGCGCGGAACTCCGCGATGATGTCCGCGGTGCGCTGCCAGTGCCGCTCCTCGGTGGCCAGCTCCTTCCGGCCGCGCCTCGTGATGCTGTAGAACTTCGCCTTCCGGTTGTTCTCCGACACCCCCCACTCGGAGGTAATGGCGCCCTCCTGCTCGAGTTTCAGCAGGACCGGGTACAACGTCCCGTGGTTGACCGAGAGGCGGTTGGCGGCCACCTGCTCGATGCGGCGCGCCAGGCCGTAGCCGTGCTGCGACCCCATCGCCTCCAGCGTCTTCAGCACCATCAGCGCCAACGTGCCCTGCCAGACGTCGTGTGTGTTCTGCATGCTCACTCCGATGGGATACCCATCGCAGCGTAGCACCACTCTTGTGGGATAGCAATAGGAATGCAGGGGGCCGGCCGCGGATGAGCTGGGAGGGGAGCCGGTATGGGCCGACCTGGCGCTGACGTGTTCCGGGCCGTGTCCCAGGTCAGCGCGCCGAGAACACGTGCCGGTAGACCTCGAGGCAGGCGTTGGTCCCGCCGTGCACGACCGCCGACCCGAGGACGCTCCCCGACCGTTCCCGGACGGCTCCGAAGAACAGTGCCCCCAGCATCGCTCCGACCATCGTGTAGGGGTTGAGCCGCGTGGCTCCCAGCACGAC
The DNA here is from genome assembly GCA_963698725.1 of uncultured Acidobacteriota bacterium. Classification (GTDB taxonomy): domain Bacteria; phylum Acidobacteriota; class Vicinamibacteria; order Vicinamibacterales; family Fen-181; genus FEN-299. The sequence continues at coordinate 277,209 of CAVORY010000012.1, read as the reverse complement.
ATAGGCCCACGGCGGAATCGTCCACAGGAGCGTAATGGACAGGTGCCGTAGCCCCCGGGGTCCCTTGGGAAGCGCCAGGTGGGCGATGGCCATCAGCACCGCGAGAAACAACGTGACCTCGAGCACTGCCAGGAGCTTTGAACGGGTCTCGCTTTTCGCCGTGGATTGCTCCTTCTGCCGCCAGAAGGCGTCACTTGCGGGCCGGCTTTCTGCACGTCGACCTTCCACTCTCCGTTCTCCTGGACGAGCGTTTCCTGCTGGTCCTTGGTGCTGCCGTCCACCAGATGCAGGCGAAGCGACACCGTGGCGCGTCTGGCCATCGGCCTTCTCGGTGACGATCTGAACGCCCCGGATCGGGTCGGGACCGACCCGGTCCGGCGCAGACCTTCGCCAGGCCGCCGGACTGGGGCAGGGTGGCGATCAGCGCCGCCGACATGAACCGCCTGGCATCGGGCAGGCGGTTCTCGGCGGCCGCCGTGTAGAAGCCCACTACCACCCGGCCAGGCTTCGTGGCCGGCGAATTCGGATCCGACTGTGCCCCTGGGGCCAGACCGGAGAGAGCGAACACGAGCGCGAATGCGAACGCGGCCGGACGATTCCTGTTCACGAGAGCCTCCTTGTCTTCAGGGGCCGCCCGCGCGGCCTTCGTTGTCTCGGCGGCCGGCGCTCAGCGCGAGGGCGCGAGCAGCGTCACCACGGTGCGGTTCTCCGGCGTGAGGTACCGGCGGGCGAAGGCCTGCACCTCGCCGCCGATGACACGGTGCGGCACGCGCTCCCTCGCTCTTCAGGACGGCTCTTCCAGTCGCCCAGGGCCACCTGGTGCCGCGCGAGGGTGAGCGCCAGGGGGAAGTCGGCGGCGATTGGGCGTTCGCGCGCGCCGCGTCGAGGCGAGCGATGGCCGCAGACAATTCGGCGCCGTCCACCGGGTCCGCCTTTAGCGTCTCGAGGTGCCTCAGGATCGGCGCCTCCAGATCCTCGACGCGGACACCGGCCGCCGGAACCGCCCCGATCGTCAGCAGGTTGTCGTAGTCGCAGGCCGGGCCCGCCGTTGCCAGCCGTGACCGCCGCCGCCAACTTCTTCGAAGCCGTCAGGTCCCTGGACAGCCGAGACTCGGCGCCCCGCCCTAGCAACGACGCCACGACCTCTGCGACGGCATCGTCGCGGCTCGGCGCGGGCGGCTTGCGGTAACTGACGAGCAGGCGCGGGCCGGCAATCGACTCGACGACGCGCCGCCGCTCGGCCGCGGCGACCGGCCGCGGTTGCGCGTCGGCCGGCCAGGCGCCTTTCGGGATGTCGCCGAAGTACTGGTCGGCCAGCGAGAAGACGGTCGCAGCCGCGCACGTCGCCCGCAATCGTCACGACGCACCGTCCGGGTGCATAATGCTCGGCTTTGAACGCACGCACCGACGTCGAGCGTCATCGCGCGACGTCGGATGGCACGCCACCGACGGGTGCGCCGTAGGGATGGTCGGCAAACGCGGTGACCAGGTTGGGGTTCGCGCCCTGGTTGGCTGACGTCCTTGCTGATCTTCTTGGTGATCTCGTCGATCAATGTCCTGCCGCTGGGCCTCGATGTAGCCGCTCGGGACGGCCTTCATCGTGTCCGGCCTCGACCTCGAGGAATCGGTCCAGCCCCCGCGACCGGGTAGTCGGCCACGCCGTAGAAGACGAAGTCCTGCGCCGTCGCCGATGATTCTCTCCTGCGCGTCCCCTCCAGGTCGCTGCCTCTGCCTCGAGCGCCTTCGACCTCGCGGAATCGACGCCGCCGGTCTTCTCGTACTCCTGCGTCAGTTCCTGCAGGAGGGCCTTCGGCGGCCCGATCAGCCCGATGGTCGGGCCCGCCAGGAAATGCTCGACGAGGTGGGCGGTCCCCGCGCCGCCAGGCGGGTCGTCCACGGTGCCGGCCTTGCACGCCAGCATGCCACCGAAGGACGCGGAGCCCGGCCGCTCGACGACGACGATGGTCAGGCCGTTCGCCAGCGTCCTCGTGTGCGCCTGGTTCTCGATGTCCTGGCCGCGCTGCCGCGCCGCTCCCGTCAGGGATATCGTGAGCACCAACACCAACGTGAGTCCGACCTTCGGTTGGTTCCTCGTCTCCATCTGACTCCCCTTTCCCTCGGATGCGCCGGCCTACTCCGCCCGCAGCGCCCGCACGGGGTCGACGGTTGTCGCGCGACGCGCCGGCAGCGCACTGGCCGCGACGGCGGCGAGCGCCACCATGACCGCCACCGCGACCAGCGTCGCCGGGTCAGTGGGGCTGACGCCGAACAAGACCGTTCGCAGCGTCCGGGTGGCCGCCAGCGCGCACGCCATCCCCACCGCAACCCCGATGCCCGCCATGCCCAACGCCAGAGTGGTGACCTGGCCGACGACGGCCGCCCGCGTGGCGCCGAGCGCCATGCGGATGCCGATCTCGCGCGTTCGCTGCGCGACCGAGTAGGCCAGCACGGCGTAGATCCCCAGCAGCGCCATGAGCGTCGCGATGACCGCCAACGCCGACAGCAGCAGCGTCGCGAAACGCCGGCCGACCATCGTGCGGCCCTGACGGATCCGGTCGCCCAGCGTGAACGCTCCGACGACGATGTCCCGGTTGAGCGCCCGCACGGCGGCCATCGCCGCCGGCGCGACCCCGGCCGGCGAGGCGTCGGTCCTGAGGACCAGGATCAGGCGTCGCAGCGGAACCTGCGCGTGCACCCGGTACAGGGTAGGCATCGGGTCGCGCTCGGGCGAGAATCGCACGTCGCCGACCACGCCGACGACGGTCAGCCAGGGCTGCTCCGGCGCACCCAGCCGCATCGGCGCGTCGATCTTGACGCGGCGTCCCACGGGGTTCTCGCCGGGCCAGAAACGGCGCGCGAATCCCTGGCTGACGACCGCGACCGGTTCGGTCCCGGCCCGGTCGTCATCGGTGAAGTTCCGGCCCCCCACGATGGGGATGCGCATCGCGGCGAAATACGACGGTGTGACCGAGGTCGAGACCGGGTTGAACCGCACAGGGCCGCTCGACGATTCGATGATCGCGGGCGGGGCGGACCAGCCGTACGTCGGCATCTGGCCGGCGCCGCCGACCGAGCGAACGCCGGGAATCGCGGCCAGCCGGCCGGTCAACTCGCGGAAGAACCCGCGCACCTGTTCGTCCTGCGTCTCCTGATCCACCGACCCGGCTGGCGCCGGCGCAGTCGCATTGACGGTGAGCACGTGGTCGGCGTCAAAGCCCAGGTCGACGCGGTTCAGTCCGTCGAGGCTCCGGATGAGCAGGCCGGACACCATCAGCAGCACGAAGACGAGCGCGATCTGCGACACGACCAGGCACAGCTGGACGCGGCTGCGCCGCCGACCACCGGCGACGCCCCGCCCGCCGTCGCGAAGCGCCTCGAGCACCGGCAGGCTCGTCGCGCGAAGCGCCGGCAGGACGCCCACGAGCACGCCGACCGCCAGCGAGAGCGCCAGCCCGAACGCCAGCACGCGCGAGTCGACCTGGATCTCGGCCGCACGCGGCAGCTCGACGGGCAGCTTCCTCATGAGCGCCGGTACGGACGCGTATGCGACGGCGCACCCTGCCAGCCCCCCGGCGAGGGCGAGAGCGAGGCTCTCGCCGAGGGACTGCGAGAGCAGCCGCCCGCGCGGCGCGCCAAGAGCCTGGCGGAGTCCCGTCTCCCTTCGGCGGTCGGTGGCCTGGATGAGCAGGAGATTCGCGACGTTCGCACCGGCGATCAACAGGACGGTGCCTACCGCGGCCAGGAGCAGCAGCAGCGCGCGGCTCGACCCGGCGGACACGACCTCCAGGCGCGACAGCACGCCCACGGCGAAGTCCTTGTCCTCCGGGTGCTCGAGCGCGAGCGTGCGAGTGAGATGGTCCATCGCGGTTCGCGCCGCCGCCACCGTCACTCCGGGCTTCAGCTTGCCGATCGCCTGGAGGAACCCCGTCTTGCGACTCGCGAAGGAGCGGCGGCCGTCGTCGAGGGCAGTCCACAGGTCCTCGTTGCCGTCCGGGAACCCGAATCCCGGCGGCATAACGCCGACAATGGTGTAGGATGTCGCGCCCGACACCAGCTCGCGACCGACGACGCCCCGGTCTCCGCCATAGCGGCTCTGCCAGAACGCGTGACTCAGAACGACGCGCTCGGGCGCGCCAGGCCGGTCGTCCTCGGCCGTCAGCACCGCGCCGAGGAGTGGCCGCACGCCGAGCGCCCTGAAGACGCCGGATGTCACCATGGCGATCTGCAGCGTCTCGGGCTCGTCGCCGATCCTGACCGTCTGCGGGTTCGTCAGGTACCCGCCGATGGCGTCGAAGACCTGCGCCGAGGCCTCCCAGTCGCGCACGACGGTCGGGGGAATCCAGTAGCCGCCCCCGACGAGGGATTGGGCCGAGTCCCGGGCGAGGGCCGTGAGCGGCAGGCGGTAGACGTTCACGATGCGGTCGGCGTCGGCATAGGGCAGCGGCTTCAGCATCACGCCGTGGACGACGCTGAAAACGGTGGTCGTGGCGCCGATCCCGAGCGCGAGCGTCGCGACCACCGTGGCGGTGAGGCCGGGCCGCCTGCAGAACGACCGGAGTGCGAACCGAGCGTCGACGAACATCATGGCGCTGCTCTCCTCTCTCGCCGATTGGACGCTGAGGCACCGCGCGGCGTTCGCGCGGCACCAGCCGGATCCCCTTCCCACTGCCTTCCATTCTCCTTACAAGCCTCAGGCCGTCGGGCGGGCGTTCTCGCCTATAATTCGGCGTCATGGAAGACGGGCCAGGTCGGCCGTCGGGTGAGCGACCATCTTCAGCCGCCGCCTTCCGGCTCGGTGACTGGGTCATCGAGCCCCAGCTCAACCGCGTGTCGCGCGGTGACCGGTCGCTTCACGTTCGGCGCCAGCTGATCGACCTGCTGGTCTTTCTCGCCGGACGCCCGGGGCAGGTCGTGTCGAAGGAGGAGATCTTCCAGGCGGTCTGGCCCGGCCAGTTCGTCGCCGAGACCGGTCTGGCCCGCTGCATCTCCCAACTGCGCGACGTCTTCGACGAGGACCCGCGCGACCCGAAGATCATTCAGACGATCCCCACGCGCGGCTACCGGTTGGTCGCCGAGGTTCGGCCGGTCGAGACAGAGGACGCTTCGGCTGTCGCCAGAGACGATTCGCCGGCCGGAGCCTCTCCCGTTCAGGCAGCGGACGCTCCGGCACCGGCCCGGCGACGCTGGTTGCGCACAGCGGCTTTCGCGACCGCGGTCGTCCTCGTCGTCGCGGCGCTCGGCCTGGCCGCGTGGCGCAGCCTTCGCTCGCCGTCGCTCGGCGAGCAGGACACGCTGATCGTGTCCTTCGAGAACCGCACCGGCGACGCGGTGTTCGACGACACGCTGCGGCTGGCGCTCACCGTCCAACTGGAACAGTCGCCCTACCTGCGCGTCGTGCCCGAAGAGCGCATCCGCGAAGAGCTGGGATTCATGAACCTCCGCGAGGGCCAGCCGGTCACGCGATCCGTGGCGATGGACGTCTGCCAGCGCGTGGGCGCCCGGGCAGTGCTGACCGGCTCAATCGCGAGCCTCGGCGGGCGCTACGTGATCGGCCTCGAGGGGGCTGAGTGTCCGTCGGGGCGCACGCTGGCGCGGCGGCAGGTCGAAGTGGAGCGGAAGGAGGCGGTCATCGGCAGCCTCGGCCAGGTCGTGTCGGACATCCGACGGCGCCTGGGCGAATCGGTGGCCTCGATCGAGCGCCACGACGTGCCGCTCGTCCAGGCGACCACGTCGTCGCTGGAGGCGTTGAAGGCGCTGAGCGCGGCCGATCGCGAGCGGAGCCGTGGCCGCGACGCCGAGGCGGTGCAGGCCTACCGGCGGGCGATCGAGGCCGATCCGGACTTCGCGCTCGCACACGGCCGCCTGGGCGTCCACCTCCTCTCGCTCACGCGGACCGGCGAGGCGATCGACGAGCTGAAGCGGGCGTTCGCCTTGCGCCACAGGGCCAGCCCCGGCGAACGTCTCTACATCTCGTCGTACTACTACACGCGGGTCGTTCGCGATCCGCTCAAGGCAGTCGAGGCACTGGAGGCCTGGCGGGACGCCTATCCGAAGAACGCCACGGCGCGGATCAGCCTGGGAGAGATGTACGTCGGCGTCGGCCGCTTCGAAGAAGCCCTGGGCGAAGCGCGCCAGGCACTGCGCCTCGAGCCCGCCGACGCTAACGCAACATCGGTCATGGTTGACGCGCTGATGGGCCTCGGACGGCTGGACGAGGCGAAACGGGTGGCCGAGTCGCTCGTCGCGAGCGGGCGGGGCAACGTCGGCACCCGCGTGTCGCTGCTGCTGATCGCGTTCGCGCAGGACGACGAAACCGGGATGCGCCGGCACCTCGACTGGGCCGCGGCCAACCCCGCGGCAGAGTCGATCTTCGGTACGCAGCGCGCGGCGATCGCGATGTTCGGCGGGCGGATGCGCGAAGGCGAACTGTTCTGGCGACAGCGCGCCGAACGCGCTGAGGCCCGGGGCGACCACGCGCTGGCGGCGCTCACGACCGCAGGCGCCGCATTTCACGTCGCCCTCGCCGGCTCGGCCAGGGAGGTGCGGGAGTTGACATCGGCCGCGCTGCGGAACCCGATCACTCCGGACACCGTCCTGCGCGCCGCCTTCGCGTTGGCCCTCGTTGGCGACGCCGCCGGCGCCGAACAACGCTTGTCCGAGTACCTGCGGATGGGCGATGTCGAGGCCGGGAGCGATCCGCAATACCGCGCACCCACTCAGGCGCTGATCGAGATCGAGCGCGGCCGGCCCGACCCGGCCATCGAACTCCTCGCCTCCGTGAAACCCTATGAGCTGGGCCTGGCCTGCGTCCCCACCTACGTCCGCGGCCTGGCCCACATGCGGGCAGGGAGACCTCGCGAAGCCGCCGCGGAATTCGGCATCATCACCGCCCACCGCGGCAGCCTTGCCAACGCGTTGATCTACCCTCTCGCGTGGCTGCAGCTGGCGCGCGCCCGCGCGGCGGCATCCGACACGACGGGAGCCAGGCAGGCCTACGAGCGCTTCCTCACCTTCTGGAAGGACGCCGACCCCGACGTGCCCGTGTTTCTTGCCGCACGTGCGGAGCTTGCGGCCCTCGGCCGCTGAACTGCCAGCTTCTCGCCGTTCGGCAGCTGGCCTCGCCTGGTGCGGACCGGCGCGCCGGTTCCCGTCTTCCGCCACCGCCGTATTCGACGCCGGAGTCTCAGCGGATGCCGCCGGCGAGGGTGCGCCGCGAGAGCGAAGGGCGAAGGAAGGGGAATGGAAGGCCCCAGGACCCTGGATTGTGGCACCGGGCGTCCGGCCCGGCCGTCTAACGGTGCAGGGAATCGGTTCGATTCCCCGGCTCGGTTCAAGCACAGAGGAGACGTTCATGACGAGGGCGAAGGGTATTGTCGGGCATCGGGTCCTGGCACTGGGGGCACCTGCGCTGACCGGCCTGCTTCTCGTGGCCGCCGGCGCGCTGGCGCAGCAGCCGTCGCTGCCGGCGCTCAAAGCGCTCCTCGAGGACGCGGTGAAGGCGGGCGACACGGTCAAAGCCGGCCAGGTGGCCGGTCAGATGGTCGACGTGACGGAACCCGAGCACGTCGAGGCTCTCTACGCGGCGGCCCGTCTTCATGCCGGGGCCGGGCACCGCGAAGAGGCTTACCTGCTGCTGGCACGGGCCATTGGCGCGGGCTTCAACAACCGCAGCCGACTGCTGCGGGATGAAGCGTTCGCGGAGTACCGAAGCGAAGATCTCTTCAAGTCGCTCGCCAGGAAGGCCTGGGCCAACGGCTACGTCGATCTGCTGGAACGCGCCAACCGCGAGGACGTCCAGAAGTCGCCTCAGATCATGAAGGCGCTGGCCTTCAGGCCGGGCGAGCGCGTGGCGGACATCGGCGCCGGCTCGGGGTACTTCACGTTCCAGGTGGCGAAGGCCGTCGGGCCGACCGGATCGGTCCTCGCGCTCGACATCGCGCCCGAGATGCTCGAGTACCTCGACCTCAGGGTCAAAGCGCGGCAGGCGACGAACGTCACGCTGCGGAAGGTGGCGAGCGACGACCCGCAGCTGGCCCCCGGCAGCGTGGACACGATCCTGATGATCGACGCGATCCACTACGTGAAGGACCGGACGGCGTACGCGAAGAAGCTCCTGCCCGGCCTCGCGCCCGGGGGGCGCGTCGTCATCATCGACTACATCCCGAAGCCGATGTCCGAGCGGCCGTGGGGCCCGCCGCCCGAGCAGCAGTTCCCGAAGGAGCAGCTGGACAGGGAAATGGCCGGCGCGGGATTCAAGGTGATCGCCGCCTACGATTTCCTGCCGGAGCAGTTCTTCGTGGTCTACGGCGCCGGCTTCTGAGCGTGCCTGCCCGTGCGTCGGTTCCGGATCGCAGGCGATGCGCAGGAACCGGACGACGCCTTCATCGCTTGGGGCTCGCCGGAGCGGTGATGGCGTAGAGGTCGGATCGCGTCATGACGTAGAGCACACCGTTGGCGGGCACCGGCGTGCTGTAGACCGAGCTGCCCATGTCGATCTCGGCGATCTTCTTCAGCTCCGTGCCCGCCTTGAGCACCGCGACGTCGCCGTCCTGGTCGCCGATGTACACCTTCCCGTCCGCAACGAGCGGCGAACCCCACACCGGCGACAGCGTGTCGTACGTCCAGTAGGGTTTCCCGGTCTTGACGTCGAGGCAGTGCAGGACGCCCTTCATGTCGGCGACGTAGACCAATCCGTCGGCCACCGCGGCGGTCGAGATCGACCGGCGGATCTGGTCGGTACTGCCAGACGCGTCCCGACGCCGTGATGTCGCCCTTTCCACCGGGCTTGATGCAATACGTGTGGCCGACGCCGTTCGGATGGTCCGGGTCCTGCCCGACGCTCATGAACACCCGGCCGTCGCTGAGGACCGGAGTGGAGATGCCGTAGTTCCGCGTCTTGGGCCAGACGGCGTCCTTCGGATTCAGGTCGAACGTCCAGAGCTTCTCCCCGGTCCTGGCGTTGAAGGCGTACAACCAGCCGTCGCCGCCCGGGAACAGCACCTGCGCAACGCCGTCGACGATGCCCACCGACCCCGAGCCCCACTGGCCGTGCAGAATGTTCTCGCCCGGCGAGCTGTCCTGCCACACCACCTGGCCGGTGTTCTTGTTCACCGCCAGGAAGCTGGGAGCGTTCGGGGCAGGCACCTTCTCGTCGCCGCTGTCGCGACCATTCGATGTGACCACGAACACGAGATCTTCCCAGATGACGGGCGAGGAGGCGGCCATGTACAGCTGCACGACGCCCAGGTCCTTCCGCATGTCGAGCGTCCAGATGACGTCCGCGTCGGTCGGTCCTTTGCGGGCTTCATCCTGGAACGGACCGTCGTTCCTGCCGTCGGTGAGGCCTTCCGTATCCAGGCAGACCAGTTCGCCGCGGTTGCTCACGTAGTACAGCCGCTTCCCCTCAACCGCCGGGGATGAGCAGACGCCCTCTTCCGGCCAGTCGCGGTCCCCGTCCAGTTTGTCGGTGGCGGCCTGCCAGAGGAACGTGCCGTCCGACTCCCGGAAACACATGAGCACGCCCTTGTCGCCCGTAATCTCCGGGTTCCTCGGGTTCCCGTTGTTGGTGCCGAGGAAGATCTTGCCGTCGGCGACAACCGGGTTTCCGTTGGAGGTGGAACCCAGCTGCGCCTTCCACTTGATGTTCGTCCCGCTCTTCGCGTCCCAGGAGTCCGGGAGGTTCTTCAGGGCTGACACCATGTTGCGGTGAGCCGTGCCGCCCCACATCGGCCAGTCCTGCGGGCCCACGGCCAGCGACGCCGCCCCGGCGAGAATCAGCAACGAAAACGTGTGCCACGTGCGCATGAGAACTGCCTCCGTGTTATCTCTTCTGTCGGGGGCACGAGCTTCAGCGCCGTTGCTGCGCTCGCCACTGAAGCGCGGGATGGGAGTGAAGGCGCTGCCGGAGCTCCGGATCTGCGGTCACGAGCTGCGGGAGGATCTCGCCCCTGTCCCTGACGGCCGCGACGAAGTCGATCTCGTTCTGTCGCAACGGCAACACGATTGACAAGCGGTCCCGGCACTCGCGCACGAGCCGGTCGCACCACATCGCCAGGTCGCCACGGTCGGGTACACGCGTGGTCCGGAGCATGGGCAGGAGCCGCCGTTCCGCATCGGCGACATCGATTGACACCTCGTCGAGAGACACCGTGCGCCAATCCCGGACGCTCATCGCGCCATAGACAACGACAGCGATCCGAAGGCGCTCGGTATCGAAGGAACAGCTGCCGAGCAGCAGGTGCGTGTCGAACAGGTCGCGGCTCGCCGCCCGACCAAACAGCGCGGCGAGCTTCCCTGCCAACAATTCATGCTCGTCGAGCATGGGAACTCCGGTGGCCCTGAACGGACCCACAGCCCGCGAGTCACGCCGCGCGCAGGGCCAGAGGGGAACGCGGTGCAGGTAGTTCAGATCGAGTTCGATCCGTCCCGGGCGGCCGTCGGCGCGCTGATAGCCAAGCCGCCACTTCCCGCCCGCGTGTTCCTCCGGAACCCTGGCGACCGACAACGCCTGGCGGGCGCACACCGCGGCAATCGCCGCCTCCACCGTCGGGCGCTCGGCCAGCATGATCTCGCGGTCCGCCGAGCCGACGTAGTTGAAGTCGATGTCCACCGACAGCCTGGGCAGGTCGAGCACGAACAGGTTGAGGGCCGTTCCGCCCTTGAGGACCATGCGATTGGCGAGGTAGGGATGGCTGCGCAGCGCGTCGAGCAGGTCGAGCAGGCGCACCACCTTCTCCAGCGGTTCCGGCGAGAACCCCGCTTCGCCCGCAATGCGCCGGAGGTCCTCCGAAGAGAGGTTCACTGCGGCTCCTCCCAGCGGCGCTCGAGGATGAGCGCCGGGATGACGAGGCCCCAGCGCGCGACCCAGGTTCCGGATTGCCGGCTTCGGTCCCAGTGCAGCGGCTGCTTCGGCTTCGCGCGCAGCAGGGGCTCGAGATGAAACTCCTCGATCATCCATCGCGACCGGTGCTGCTCGAGGAAGAACCCGACGCGGGCGGCGGTGAGAGCCGATCGCAGGCGGAGCGCGTGCTCGACGACCGCCCCGGGATCGACGAACTCGACCGCCTCGAGCGAGCGCCAGACCTCCTCCCACCCTCCACCGTGCTGCGGAGCGTGCATCAGATCCGCGAGCGTGCGCTCGATGGTGGCGACGCGTACCTCGGATCCCGCGTGCGGCCTGCGCACGACGCCCCCGCCGAAGTCTGTGAGGTCGCGCACTTGGTGCGGCGCCTGGATTGACTGAAACTCCGTGTGGGCGAACGTGAACCGGCGGGTACGGCCGGCGGTCAGCGCCTGGAATCGCCACGAGGCGGAGTGCGCGGCTCCGTGGAATGCGAGCGCCGTGTGGTAGGCAAGCACCCCGTCCACCTGCGCCTTCGCCGCCACGAGAAAGGCGTCCGGGACGAAGCCGGGTACGTCGTGTCCGGCGGGCACGGTCGCGTAGAGACCGCGACGAACACGGACGAGATGGCGGGCGGCGAGGTGACGAGCGAGAAGGGTATTGCTCGTGGACCGGCTGCGGCCGGTCGAGGTGTGAGCCGCCACGAACTCCTCGTGCGTGAATACGGGGTTCGCGGCGAAGAACGCCGCGGTGCCGGTCCACTTGCCATGCGTGCCAGACATCTATATCAAGAGCACCTGTATACAGTATAACTGGCAAATAAGATTTGCCATCATGAGTCTTTGTATGTATTCTAGGGACATACCAGCGGTGTTTCAGACAAATGCATGGATGCGAGCGCGCTGCGATGTGCGTCATCGCCGTCGTCGTTGACGTGCCGTGCCAGTGCCCGCCTCCGCGGCCGTCGTTGCGCGAATCACGGAAGACACGACCGCTCGGGCCTCATCGAGCCACCTGCAGGCACTTCATCTGCTTCTGATCGCCGCCGCCGATCTCCCCCGCGAGGACGACAGTGTCCGGGTCACGGATCGCCGTTCTGCGTCGTCTCGCAGTCGATCCCGTTGGCGCCGGTATACCACACGGGGCGGAGAATCGTGTAGTCGAGGTTGCAGGCCAGCCGCCCCGGGTTGCCTTTCTGGACGGAAGTCGGCGACACTGAAGGCCCCAGATGGGCCCAGTCGCCTTCTTGATCGTCGCCTTGCTGGTCCTCGTGAACGCGCTGTACGTGGCTGCGGAATTCGGCGCAGTGAGCGCGCGGCGCAGCCGCATCCAGGAACTGGCGGCCGGCGGCAACCGACTGGCCCGTCTGCTCGTGCCGGTTCTGCGTGACGGAGCGGCGCTCGACCGCTACGTGGCCACGTGCCAGATCGGGATCACCCTCTCGAGCCTCGTGCTCGGCGCCTACGGCCAGGCCACGCTCGCAGTCGCCCTCGCTCCGGTCCTGTCCGACCTGGGGCGCCTCCAGCCGCTCGTCGCCAAGTCGACAGCCGCCGTGGCCGTCCTGGTCGCGCTGACAGTCTTCCAGGTCGTCCTCGGTGAACTGGTGCCCAAGTCGCTCGCCCTCCGACACCCCACGACGACGGCGCTCTACACCGTGCTGCCGATGCGCTGGTCGATCTGGGTCTTCCGGTGGTTCATCGCGGTGCTGAACGGGAGCGGCGTCTTCCTGCTCCGGCGCTTCGGCGCGGCGGGCGACAGCCATCGGCACGTGCACTCCCCCGAGGAACTCGAGCTGCTGATTGCCGAGAGCCGCGACGGCGGCCTTCTCGAGCCCGACGAGCAGCGCCGGTTGCACCAGGCGCTGCGCCTGGGTCTGCGCACGGCCCGCCAACTCATGGTGCCCCGCACCGACATCGTGGCGATCGATGCCGCCTGGGCCGGGGAGCGGGTGCTCGAGACGGCCTTGAACACCCCCTTCAGCCGCCTGCCGGTGTATGACGGCTCGATCGACCACGTGATCGGCGTCCTGCACACGAGGGACCTCGTGCTCGGCCACGTTCAGGACCGCCCGGCCGGCGGCCTTCGGGAGGTTCTCCGTCCCGCGCACGTCGTCCCCGAGACGATGACGGCGGACCAGCTCCTGCGCGTCCTTCGCGAGCAGCGCACGCACCTCGCGTTGGTCATCGACGAGTTCGGGGGCCTCGCGGGGCTGGTGACGCTCGAGGACGTCCTTTCCGAATTGCTGGGCGACGTTGGCGACGGGCCGGCCGTCCAGCCCGAGCGCCTGCCTGACGGCCGGCTGCGGATACCCGGCCAGCTGCGGCTTCCCGAGGCACAGCACCTGCTGGGCACCGCATGGGAGAGTGAAGCCGACACCATCGCCGGTCATCTCATGGAAGTCCTCGGACGACTGCCGGCCGAGGGGGAACACGTGACGATCGACGGCATTCGAATCGAAGTCGAACGGCTCCGCGGCCGCGTGCCCGGGACGCTGCTCGTCACGCCGCGCGCCGAAGCGCCGGAGGCTCCTCGTGGATAGCCTGCTGGCCGTCGCGGTGATCGCGGTGCTGATCGCGCTCAACGGCCTGTTCGTGGCGGCCGAGTTCGCCATTGTCGGCGCGCCGCGACTGGCGATCCAGCGCCGGGCGCGCGGCGGTCATCGGATCGCCCGGGTGGTGCAGGCCATTCTCCTGAATCCGCGGGAACAGGACCGCTTCATCGCCACCGCCCAGCTCGGTATCACGTTCGCCAGCCTCGGCCTGGGGATGTACGGCGAGCATGTCCTGGCCACGTGGATTGCCGGGGCGCTCGACTCGTGGGGGCCCCCGCGGTGGATCGCCGCGCATGCGCTGGGGACCGTCATTTCGGTCACCCTCCTGACCTACCTCCACATCGTCCTGGGCGAGATGGTCCCGAAGTCGATGGCGTTGCAGCGGGCGGAACCGACGGTGCTCTGGATTACCCCGCCGCTGCTGGCGACGAAGTTCCTGCTCTACCCGCTGGTGATCGGCCTGAACGCCGTGGGTAACGCCGTCCTCTGGCTGCTCCGCATCGATCGCCAGGCTGCCTCTCGCGAGCAGTACCACACGGCGGAGGAACTCGAGTTCGTCGTGAGGGAGAGTCAGGAGGCCGGGGTCCTGCCGGCGGAGCTGGGCCGGCTGTTGCACGAGATCTTCGAGTTCGGAGACCTCACGGCCGGCGAGGTGATGACGCCACGCGTCCGCGTGACCGGCATTGAGGCGGGCAGCAATGCGAAGGCGATCGAGCGGACGTTGCGGACGTCGCCCCACACGAGATATCCCCTCTTCGAGCACAGCCTGGATCGCGTGATTGGCGTCGTCCACGTCAAGGGGCTGCTCCGCCTCGTCCTCGCGAATCAGGTTGTTCAGGCTGGTGACGCGCAAGCCATGCCGACCGTGCCGGCGACCGCGGGTCTCGATGCCGTCCTCGCGGTCATGCGACGGGACCGGGCGCAGATGGCCCTCGTGATCGACGAGTACGGCGGCACGGCCGGGATCGTCACCCTCCAGGACCTGTTCGAGGAGGTGGTCGGCAGGATGGGCGAAGCTGGCTCGCCACCGACGGAGTTCGCCCTGGATGGCTCGGGCCGCCTGCTCGTGCCGGGGACGGCGCGACTCGACGAGGTGGGCGAGCGGCTCCAGGTCTCGCTGTCCCACGACGACGTGGACAGCGTCAGCGGTCTCGTCCTGGCGCTGCTCGGACGTCCGCCACGAGTCGGCGAGGCGGTGAGCTACGCCGGGCTCGCGTTCGAGGTCACCGCAACCGAAGGCCTCGGCGTCGGTCAGTGCGCCGTCAGCCGGGTCCCGCGCGCCGCGCGGTAGTTCCGGCCTACAGCTTCTGCCGGAGGAAGGTGTAGGCCAGCGCCATGAAGTGCGCCGACTGCTTGTTGTCGGCGCCCGAGCCGTGCCCGCCCTCCGTGTTCTCGAAGTAGCGCACGTCGTAGCCCATGTCCTTCATCTTCGCCATCATCTTGCGCGCGTGTCCCGGGTGCACCCGGTCGTCCCTGGTCGTCGTCATGAACAGGGTTGGCGGGTACTGCGCGTTCGCCTTCACATTCTGATAGGGCGAGAAGGTCTTGAGGAACGCCCACTCCTCAGGCTTGTCCGGATCGCCGTACTCCTCCATCCAGGATGCGCCCGCCAGCAGGTGCGAGTAGCGCTGCATGTCGAGCAGGGGCACCTGGCACACAATCGCACCGAACAGCTGCGGGTAGGTCGTCAGCATGTTGCCGACGAGCAGGCCGCCGTTGCTGCCGCCTTCGATACCGAGGTGCCGGGCCGAGGTCACCTTCCTCTTCGCGAGATCCTCGGCGACCGCGGCGAAGTCCTCGTAGGCCCGCGGCCGGTTCTTCTTCAGGGCGGCCTGGTGCCACCTGGGCCCGTACTCGCCGCCGCCGCGGATGTTGGCCAGCACGTAGACGCCCCCCTTGGTCATCCAGGCCATCCCGAGCACGCCGCTGTAGCTGGGCACCTCGGACACTTCGAACCCGCCGTATCCCGTGAGGAGCGTCGGGTGCGTGCCGTCGAGCTTCATGCCTTTCGGAGACACCTGGAAGTACGGGATACGCGTGCCGTCCTTCGACGTCGTGAAGTGCTGCGAGATCTCGAGGTTCGAGGCATCGAAGAACGCGGGGGCCGCCTTCAGCCTCTCGGGCGCCTTGCCAATTTCGCCCATGTGGAGAGTCGTTGGCGTGAGGAAGTCGGTCACCGTCATGAAGTACGCGTCCGACTCGTCCGGATCGACCGCCGAGGGAGACACGGTGCCGAAGGCGGGGGCCCCGATGAAGGGCTCGCGCTTCCACTCGCGAGGCCCGGGCGTCAGCACGTACACCCGGCTCTTCACATCATCGAGCACGTTCAGGATCAGGTAATGGCGCGTCCAGCTGTAGCCGTCCAGCGAGGTCGTCGCGGTGGGCTCGAACAGGGCCGTGATCTCCCGCTTGCCCGCCATGAACTCGTCGAAACGCGCCGCCAGGAGAGAGCCGGCCGCGTACGTCCTGCCGCCCACCGTCCACGGCGTCCGCGGACGGATCGTCAGCCACTCGCGGGTGACATCCGCCTCGGCATCGTCGGGGACGTCGATCTTCCGCATCTGGCCGCCCGGTGCGAGCAGGAAGGTCTCTCTCGAGAAGAACGACGGGATGCGGAGGACGAAGTCGCGCTCGAATCCCTTGGTGGGATCGTGGACGGCGTAGGCGGCCATGTCCGTCGGCTTCCCTTCGAAGACGAGCTTCGCCTCGGCCAGCGGCCGGCCGCGCTTCCAGATCTTGGCAACGCGGGGGTAGCCCGAAGTGGTCATCGAGCCGGCGCCGAAGTCTGTTCCGACAAACACCGTGTCGATGTCAATCCAGCTGACCTGGCTCTTGGCTTCGGGCAGCTGGAACCCGTCCTTGACGAACGACCTGCTCTGGACGTCGAATTCCCGTGTCACCGTCGCGTCGGCGCCGCCGCGCGACAGCGAGATCAGGCAGCGGCGGTAGTCCGGCCTGAGGAACTGCGCGCCCTTGAAGACCCAGCTCTCCTTCTCGGCCGCGCCCAGCGCGTCCACGTCCAGCACCGTCTCCCACTCAGGAACCGGCTGGCGGTACTCCTCCAGCGTGGTCCGTCGCCAGATGCCGCGCGGGTTCTTCGCGTCGCGCCAGAAGTTGTAGTAGTGCGCGCCCGATTTCGACACGTAAGGGATGCGGGCGTCCGAGTCGAGGATCTTGAGGATGTCGGCCTGGAGCGTCTTGAAGCTCTCGCCGGTCTCGAGCTCCTTGGCGGACTCGGCATTCCGCGCTCGAACCCACGCCATGGCCTTGTCGCCGGTGACGTCCTCCAGCCAGACGTAGGCGTCGTTGGTGGCGGGCGGCGGCGCGGTCGGCTTCTGCTGCTGCGCGTGAGGTGCGAAACTGCCGAGCAGGACGGCGACGGTGGCGAGACAGGCGAGTTTGAGCTTCATGTGCGGGCCTCTTCAGGGTGTGCCGTTCGGCCGAGACGCGCCGCGGCCAGGGGCGAGGATACACCAGCTGGCCGCCCCTGGCGCAACCGACGCCGCATCGACCAGCGCGGCGCACGGCGTCGGGCGGGGCTATAATGGCCGCCGCCGGACCTCGTCCGGCGGGCGACGAAGGGACGCAGCCATGAGCGACTGGTCTCGAGCCCTTCGAGAGGAACCGGGAACCCGCCCGGCGCCAGGCGTCAGAGCCGATGCGCGGACGGCAGGCGCGTTGCTGGCGGTCCTGCTCGCGGGACTCCTCGCCCGCTCCCTGGCGACGCTCGCTCCGCCGCTCGTGGTCGGCGACGACGGCGCGTACTACCTCGTCCAGGTCCGCGCCATCCTGCGCGACGGCACGCTGGCCTTCCCGGACTTTCCGCTCCTCTTCTACCTCCAGGCGGGAGCCGCGCGCGTCTTCTCGCTCGCGATGGAGCCGCGCGCCGCGATTGTCGCGGCGGTGCGCATCACCGACACCCTGCTCCCACTGGCGCTTGCCGTGCCGGTGTTCCTCTTCGCGCGCGCGTTCGCGCGCCCCGGCCACCGTTCGACCACGGCCGCCGTCGCTGTGGCGCTGGTCGGCCTGGTCGCGGTGGTGTCTGGCAACTCCCTGCGCATGGCCGGGGGCATGATCAAGAACGCCGCGGCGCTGCCCTCCGCGTTCTTCTTCGCCTTCGCCTCGTACCAGTGGCTCCGGCAGGGCCGGCGCGGGTCGCTGGCGCTGGCCGCAGCGTGGTTCGTCGTCGCGTCGCTCACACACGTGGGCGGATTCGTCCTGAGCGCGGCGTTCGGCGCAAGCCTCCTCGCTGCGGGCCTCGCGCACCCGGCGGTCCGCCCGCGCGCCTGGCTGCCGGGCGCGGTGCTGCTGGCCTGTCTGGCCGGTTGCCTCGCGATTGTGCACGCCCTCGACCCCGAACGTGCGCAGCGTCTCGTCCACGCCATCCTCGCGCCGGGCTGGTTGTTCGCCGGGTCGCCGGGCCTGCTCTGGATCCGCGGTCTGTCGGATGAAGCGCTGTGGGCACTCCGCGCGCCGGCGGAGGTGTCGCTCGGCAACGCGCTGGGACTGCTGGGCGTCGTCGCCCTCTGGCGCCATCGTCTGGGAATGGACGCGCCCACTCGGGTGCTTCTCGTCGCCTCGACCCTGGCGACGTTCGCTCTGTCGTCGCCGTTCCTTCAGCCGGACGTGCTCGAGCGCCTCGCGCTTCTTGCGTATGTGCCAGGGATGATTCCCGCCGCGTTCCTGGTCTGTCGCGAGGCCGCAGCGGTGGTGGTCGTCGTACCGCTTGCGCTGGCAGTGATGCTGCATGGAGCCCTGGCGGTGAAGACTCTGCGCCAGACAGCCCTCGTGCCGGCGGCTCACGCGGAGCTCGTGCACTTCAGGTCGGTCCTGCCGCCCGGCCGGGTCATCGTGATCGCACGCCCCCTGCTCCGGTGGTGGGTGGCGTGGACGATGGAGACGCACTTCTCCACGCGGGTCGGGCCGGCCCTGGCCGCCCGCGGCGCGTACGACGCCGTGCTGGTGCTCGACGAGATCCGCTCCGGGGCACTCGGCGCGGTCCGCGGCCCGCCGGACATGGGCGCGTTGGGCGCTGGCGTCAGGGACGCGGCCCGCCTCCGCTCAACGGTGGCGACGCCTCTAGCCGAGCGCGTGTACTTCCGGCTGAGCGTGGTCGAAGGGCGCTCGAGCGGCCGGTCTGTGCCTGCCCCTCGCGTTCGGCCCTGGGGCCGGTGAGACCCCACGTGACGCGGCCGACGGACGCGGGGGGATGGCCGCGCCTCAGGGCGCGTCTCTCCAAACTGGGGGCGGGCAAGCAGGCTGCTGGCCTTGACAGATCAGTGGAATCGACCATAC
The DNA here is from genome assembly GCA_963698725.1 of uncultured Acidobacteriota bacterium. Taxonomy (GTDB): domain Bacteria; phylum Acidobacteriota; class Vicinamibacteria; order Vicinamibacterales; family Fen-181; genus FEN-299. The sequence goes on along the minus strand of CAVORY010000012.1, from coordinate 258,523 downwards.
TCGGGCCTGCGCCCGGCGGCGCCGCCCGCCGACGCCGCCGTCGCCTCGGCTCGGCGACGTTCGCGCTGGCGGCATCGCTGCGACAGCACTCATCACGATGGAGGACGAAGGTCGATGAGACGCAACATCCTGGCTTCCGCTCTTTTCCTCGTTCTTGCGGCCCCGGCGCTTGCCCAACCAGCAGCTGACATTCCGTCGATCAAGGACAAGGTCGCCGGCATGCGGAAACTCGAGGGGTTTTTCACTCTGTACTGGGAGGAGAAGGCCGAACGGATGTGGCTGGAAATCGACAGATGGAAGGTCGAGTTCCTCTACGCCGCGCAGACCCCGAGCAACATCGAAGGCCGGGATCGCGGCAGCTTCGGCAGCACCCGCGTCCTTCAGTTCGAGCGCCATGGCTCGAAGGTGTTCGTGATCCAATCCGACTACAGGTACAGGGCCATCAGCAACGACCCCCTGGAGCGGGAGGCCGTCACGCTGGGGTTCACTCCCCCGGCCATCTTCGGATTCAGGGTCGCCGCCGCAGAGGGCGACAAGGTCCTGGTGGATGCCACGGACTTCTTCATGAGAGACGCCGTGGGGCTCGGAGCGGGTGGCGTGGACCGAAACCGGTCGGCGTTCTACTGGCCTCGGACCAGGAACTTCCCCAAGAACACCGAAGTCGAACTGATCATCACCTACAACGGCGCTCCGGCCGACCCGTCCCGCGGTCCGGGCGGTCCTCCCCGCCCCTCGGCGCCAGCCGATGGCCCGGCCGCCTCCGGCACGGCGACGACGATCCGCGTGCACCATTCCATGGTTGAACTGCCCGATCGCCAGTACGCGACAAGGCGGAATGATCCGCGGCTCGCCACCGGCAGCGTGGAGTTCTGGGACTTCGCCTCACCATTCCGGGAGCCCATTCGGAAACAGCATCTCGTCCGTTTCCGGCTCGTCAAGAAGGACCCGAAGGCGGCCGTCAGCGAACCGGTCGAGCCGATCGTCTACTACATCGACAGCGCAGCGCCTGAACCGATTCGATCCGCCCTGGTCGAGGGAGCCTCATGGTGGAACCAGGCGTTCGAAGCGGCGGGATTCAAGGGCGGCTTCCAGGCCAAGGTGCTTCCGCCCGACGTCGACCCGATGGATCTGCGATACAACGTCATCCTCTGGATGGATCGGCCGACTCGGGGCTGGTCTTCGGGCGGCAACGTCACGGATCCGCGAACCGGGGAGATCGTCGCCGGCCGCGTCTGGCTGGACGCTCAGCGCATTCGCCAGGACTTCCTGATCGGCTCCGCCCTCAAACCGCTCTACGGCGGCGCGAATCCGGACACCAGGGAGATCGAGGAGATGGCCCTGGCCCGCATCCGCCAGTTGTCCGCCCACGAAGTGGGGCACACGCTGGGATACGGCCACAACTATGCGTCCAGCGCCTGGGGCCGGGCGTCGGTCATGGACTATCCCCACCCGCTGATCAAGATCAAGGACAACGGCGCCCTGGATTTCTCGGACGCCTACGCGGTCGGCATCGGCGAATGGGACAAGGTGTGGGTCAAGTACTCCCACACGCAGTTTCCCGAGGGCACGAACGAGGACGTCGCGCTGGACAAGATCGTCGACGAGGCCATCGCCAAGGGGATGTACTGCCTGAGCGACAGCGGCGACAGCAGCATGCATCCCTACGTGCATGATTGGGACAACGGCGCCGATGCCCTGGCCGAGCTGGAGAGAGTGCTCAGGATTCGGCAGATCGGACTCGCGAGCTTCACGGAGAAGAGCGTCCCGGTCCGCACGGCTCTGGCCCGCCTCGAGGAGGTCCTGGTCCCGCTCTATCTCTTCCATCGCTATCAGACACAGGCCGCCGCCAAGTCGATCGGAGGCATCAACTACCGGATCGCCGTCCGCGGGGATTCCCAGAAGCCGTTCGAGATGGTCCCTGCCGACGTTCAACGCAAGGCTCTGGACCTCGTCCTGCGGACCGTTTCGGAAGACACCCTGGCCTTGCCGGATCAGATCCTGAGGTTGATTCCGCCCCGCACGGGCGTTCGTGGCGGAGAGGTGTTCCCGCGCAAGACGGCCGGGAGTTTCGATCCGATCTCCGTCGCGGAAACCGCGGCGAACGTGACCATGGCCCTGATCTTCAATCCTGCCCGCGCCGCCCGGCTGATCAACAACCGGATCTACGACGAGAGCCTCCCCACTGTCCAGGAGGTGATCGACACGACCCTGGCCCGGACGTGGAAGGCCACTCCTCCCCCGGGCGCGTATCGATCCGAGATCCACCGCGCGGTCGACAACGTCGCCTTGTATCACCTGATGATCCTCGCGACCGATCCCCAGTCTCCGGCCCAGGCGGCGGCCATCGCCTTCTCGAAGATCGACCAGTTGAGGCGCTGGCTCGAGGAGCGCGTCCCCTCTGTCACAGATGAACCGCAACGCGCTCACTTCCAGTACGCCGTCGCGCTGATCCAGCGCTACCAGGCCGATCCCGCGAAGTTCGTGGTGCCTGCGCCGCAGCCCACTCCGCCGGGGGCGCCGATAGGCACCGCAGAGTACTGGCTTCCGGGGATGGTGTGGGAAGGGGAGAGATAGCGGCGGCGCCCGACTATCGCCCTGCGCCGACCGCCCGGTGCGTGACGCTGAGGTCGTTGAAGTCGAGCACCACCCGTTCGCCGCCGTGTTCGATCGTGATGACCCTGGTCCCCCGCGCGGCGTTCACCCACGGCCCCTCGAACAGCGGCCAGTCGTCCAGGTTGACCGGGCGGCCGTCGAGCCGGCGTTCGCCGCTGGACGCGACTTCGATTTCCCGCCCTCGCGAGCTCCGATAGCGCAGCCGCTTCGCCGCGCGATCGAACGCGACGGGATTGCGCGCGACGTGCCGGCAGAACGCGTCGAACGACGGATACTCGGACGCGTGCGCGACTTCGAGCACAACCGCCGCGACGGGGCCGGCCAGGGTCAGGCGGAAGTGGTCGGGCTCTTCGGTCCACCGTCCCGCGTCAGACGTCCGCACGGCGAAGTAGATCGATCCGGCGCGGCAGAACACCCAGTGGTCCGCGCCCTGTCGCCGTTCGTCGATTCCCTTGGAGAAGAACCCGTTGATGTGCTGGTTCCGTTCACCGGACGGGATGTCGTAGACGGCCGCCAGCGCGTTCTCGTGCTGGAACACCTCTTCGAACGGCGACCCCTCGATCCACTTGTTCGGGTCCGCGTAGTACGGCCGCTGGCGCAGGATCTCGGGCAGAACGCTGTCGATGGTGGTCTCGAAGTACCGCAGCAGCTGGCGCGCGGAGTAGGACGGGTTGAGGAAGAAACACAACGACCCGTCTCTGTCCGACGTCCAGGTGAGGTCCCACCGGTGGTTCTCGACGTCGGTGAGGTCGCCCCAGGACGATCCCAGCGCGTACTCGTTGGTGACGTAGTCGTACTTCCAGGTGGGCGGCCCGTTCACAATGAGCGGACCGCGGCGCGGCGCTTTCAGTTCGCGCAGCACGTACGGGCTGGACCGGTCCGTGGCGATCCGGCCGACCATCGCCAGCGGCGTGAACGCCTGGATGGCGCCCAGACCGGTGTAGAACGTCTCGGGCAGGTCGGGACGGAACTCGCCGTCGCCGAAGAACAGGTACCCGAAAGGCGTGCCCGCACCGCTGTTCAGGAGGGTGTGAGTGACCTGGTTGTACTTCTCGCGGCTGTGCGCGCCAATCCAGGTCCCGTGCAGGTACTCCGTGGCCCAGTCGACCAGCAGCACGTGCAGCATCATCCACGCCTGGCGGCGCATGGCCGCGTCGCGAGCGAAGTCGTGGAGCGTTGTCAGGCAGAGCAGGTAGAGGTGATGGTAGTTCGGCGAGTCGTACTCGTACATCCCCCTGGAGACCTGGTCGGAGATCCACTGCGTGATCCACCCCTGCGCCTCCCGACCGGCGGCGGCAGGGGCGCTGCCGTCCGCGAACGGCGGGCCGTCCGGCCAGGTCTGCGCGAAGAGGTACCGCGCCGTCCGGTACTGGAGGCGATGGTTGTCGGTGAAGCCCGGGTCGGCGCCGAAACTCCGCGCGAGGCGCTGCCTGATCGCGCCGGCCATCTCGGCCGGCAGCCGATCTCCCAGCCTGAGCACGGCGTCCATCATCGCGTAGGTCTCGAACGAGGACCACGGCTGCGGGTCGTCGATCGCTTCACGCAGGTAACGCATGCCCGTCGCTGCGTCCGTGCCTGTGTAGACCTTCGTGACGCCGAGGTAGATCCGCTTTCGACCGTCTTCGCCGGGCGCGAACGTCTGCGCGGCGATGGCCGCGGCATACGACCGCTGCCGCGCCCGCAGCTGGTTCTCATAGCTCGACGCATCCGGGTAGAGCCCTTGCGGGCGTGGATCCTGCGCGGCGCCCGGAAGAGACAGCAGACCGAACAGCGCCAGCCCGGCCGCCATGGCGCGCAGGAGCCCCGACGCGGGACGGAGAGGTATCGAGCTGCGCATTGTCGGCATCATGGGGATCGCGGTTCGCAGGCCATGGCGACGCTGAAGTCGCGACCGGGATAGGCCAGCACGACTTCGTCGCCGTCGTCCGACAGAATGGCGGCGTCGGTCGCGACTCGCGGCCCGGATCCTGCCGCGTGCCCAATCGACAGGTCCATCCAATAGCCGCGCAGCGGAATGCGGCAGTGGATGTCGCCCGACGACCCGAGCCGGCGCGGGCGTATCCGGACGGCGTCGAGACCAGGCCGCACGCCGAGCACGTGACGCACCACCAGTTCGACAATCTCGGCCCACGCCCAGGGGATGATGCCGATCTGCGCGTACGGCGGCGACACGCGCGGGCCGTGCAGTTCGAACCAGGCCCCGGATGCCGACCCCGGAATCGTGCGCAGCCATTGCACGGCGCGCCAGGCCCGGTCGTGAAGGCCGGCCTCGAGGCACGCCCGGGCGATGAACACCGTGGCGAACGGCCAGGGTCCGGCCGCGTCTGGCTCGGAGTCCCGGTGGTACCGACCGTAGCCGCCGATCGACCATCCCTGGTTCCACAACGTCTCCAGCTCGTCGAGCGTACGTCGGGCGACGGCCGAGGACGCGGGCAGGAAGTCGAACGCGATGGCGAGGGCGGCGGCGCTGTCGGGGTTGAGCGGATGCGCGATCGGCTCCGCCAGGGGAACGCCGGCCGGAAGCCCCGCGTCTGCGCGAGGCACGATCCTTTCCTGCACCGCGCCGTCGAGGCCGCGCCGCTTGATCAGGCCCCGCGCGTCCACGAGGCCGAACACCGGATCGTGCAACACGGCGTGTTGCAGCCTGTACGCCTCACGCGTCCACCGGTCCGCGCGATCGCCGAACCCGATCCGCCGCGCCATGGCGGCGGCCGCCTCGAGGCCGAGCGTCACGAACACCTGATGCGCGAGCTCGATGCCCGGTTCGATGCCATGGGCGGCGTGACGCTCCCAGAAGTCGCGCCGGTTGCACAGCAGGCCGGACCGCTCGTGACGGAACACCGGCAGGAGCGGGTGCTCCGCCAGCGCCTCGATTCGGGGCCACTGCTGCTCGCAGAACTCCACGTCGCCGCTCCAGGCGGCGTAGTCGTGCAGCGCCACCAGCAGAATCCCGTTCTGATCGAGTTCCGTCTCTTCCGGCGCGCGGCGCTCGCTCGAGTCCATCGGCGCGCCGTCCGGCGTGATGAACTCGCGGAGCAGGCGTTCCAGCATGGCGCGCGCGTGGTCGTGGTGGCCGAGCGACGTCAGTCCGTGCGCCATGAACGAATGGTCGCGCACCCACTCCCGGTTGTACTGCCAGATGCTGGCGTCGATCGCCCCCGTGCGTGAGATCACGGCCGGCAGCTGTCGGGCCGCGCAACGGAACACCGCGTCGAGGTCCGGCGCCAACCCGGCCACCGACACGTGCTCGCGCCACCACCGGGCCGTCTCCTCGTCGAGAACGGGCGGCGCCGTGAGCGCCAGCGCCACGGAGGCCCGATCGGGGGACAACGTGTACTCGATGCCGCACGCGACGACCGGGCTCGGGGAGAGCACCGCGTGATGCTCGACGGCCTGACCGCGGCAGCCCGTCGTCAGCGTGGCCGAGCCTGCGCGGCCGTTGGTCGCCTGCAGCCGAACGTCGCGGACGAGCCGCGGCGTCGAACGGTCCGGGCACCAGAACCGTTCGGTCACCAGGACGTGGCCGGCCTCCCAGGTGACGACCACGGTAGGAATGTCGGTGTCATCGGCCCATGCGACCCGCACGGGCCCCCGGGCCGGAAGGGCACGGCCGTCGCCGCCGGCGACCACCAGCATCGTCTGCTCGAGACCCGTACCGGGATCGAACGACAGGGCGTCGCGTTTCATGCGAAGCCGGTCGGGATCCATGACCAACAGGCCGTAGGGACTGCCTTCGCCCGCCGGCGCAAACTGAATCGCGGCCTGAATCAGGCCGTTGCCCAGGAAAAAGTACGACGCGCCGCTCAGGTAGGTGCGGACGTCCGGATGCCCGATCGCCGGGTCATCGTGGTAGACGTGTTCACCGACGTCGATCATGTCGGGTTTCCGGGGGGACTGCCCTCCCGATATGGTAGTGCAATCCCGGCAGCGAAAGGACGCATGGCTGCGCCTTCTCGGACCGGGCGATCGCGTGTGTGCCGGCGACCCCGTGTCAGTTCAGCCGGAGCCCGAAGAGCAGCAGGAAGCAGTTCGACTTCAGCTCCGTGGTCTGGCTCAAGTTGAACGTCTTGTCGATGCCGCGCAATCCCCTTACGTAGCGCAGCTGCACGCCCAGACGCAGCACTTCGAAGCCGCCGCCCACGGTGAAGCCCGCCTCGAAGCCGCTGGTGTCGCCCGACACGTCGACGTCCTGCAGCTTGCCGTTGAATTGCCACTCGATGTACCCGCCGCCCAGCAGGAATGCCCTGAAGCCGCGCGCCGACGCCTGACCGAGATTCACCTTGAGCATCACGGGGACGTGCACGACGCTCTGCTCCAGGGTGCCCCTGCCGACAATCTCCACCGGTTTCAAGCCGTAGAGCACGTCCGCCTGGACGCCGACGACGCCCCGTCGGTTGCCGCCGAACCCCATGCCTATCAGGTAGCCGATGCGCTGGTCGAAATCGAAGTTCGTGACGTCGTCGTAATTCGCGAAGAGCGGTCCGCCGAGCACCTGCACGCCGAATCCCTGTCCGCCCGAGGAGTTGTTGACCTGGACAGGCGGTGCCGGGTCCTGCGCCAGTGCCGGAGCCACACAGCACACGACCGCGACGAGTACGACGGTGATGATTCCGAACGGGGATCTGGTCACAGTCACCTCCATGCGTCTCGCCGCCAACGGCGGCGGGAGTCACTCTACGGCAACGGCAACGCGGCGGAGGGCACCGTCTGGCGGCGCGTCCTCTGCGGGGGGCGGACGACGACCTGCAGGAGATGATTATACCTGGGGTTCGTCCGCGGCGAAGGCCGGACCGTCGCCGGGCTCGTCCTCGACGCGGGCCGCGTCCGCAGGGTACCCTTCTCCCGGAAGAAGCCGTCGTCTTCGAGCTATCCTTCCCTGTGTACAGTGAGGGGCGATTATGACCGATGGATTCCCGCCCATTCGCCGTTGTGCGGCGTTCGTTCTCGTCTCCCGCGTCGTGCTGGCGGCGGCCCTCCTTGCAGCGCCCGGGGCCCACGCTCAGCAGCCGGAGCGGGCCATCGCGTGGAGGGACTGTCTCGATCAGCCCGCTGCCTGGTACAAGAGCGCCGACGCCGTTGGCATTGCGGAGAACGTGACCCTGTACCAGCGGCGCGTCGGGGGCTGGCCGAAGAACATCGACATGGCGGCATCGCTGAGCCCCGCGGCTCGCGCCGCCGTCGCCGGCGAGAAGGGCCTGGACGATTCGACGATCGACAACGGATCGACCTACGGCCAGCTGCGGTTCCTGGCCCGCGTGATCGACGCAACGCGCGCCGAGCGATTCCTGGCCCCGTTCCTCAGCGGGCTCGACTACCTGTTCGTGGCGCAGTACCCGAATGGCGGGTTCCCGCAGTACTATCCGCTCCGGACGGATTACTCGCGCAACATCACCTTCAACGACAACGCGATGATCGGCGTGATGACGCTGCTTCGCGACGTCGAGTCGGGGAAGGCGCCGTTCAAGTTCGTGGACAAAGCGCGACGGGAGCGCGCACGGCGCGCCATCGACCGCGGCCTCGACGTGATTCTCCGCTCGCAGCTCAGAGCTGGCCTGAGGCGGACGGGCTGGTGCGCCCAGGTGGACCCCGTCACGCTCGAGCCGCGAGGCGGCCGCAGCTACGAACACCCGTCGACGAGCGGAAAGGAGACCGTCGAGATCGTCCGCTATCTGCTGGCGATCGGCCGGCCCAGCCCTGCCGCCGTCGACGCCATAGAAGGGGCCGCGCAGTTCCTCCGCGAGAACGTGCTGAGGGGCATCCGCGTCGTCACCAAGGCCGACCCCACACTGCCGGGCGGGCTGGACGTCATCGTCGTGCCCGACGCCGAGGGGCCGGCCCTCTGGGCGCGGTTCTACGAACTCGGGACCAACCGGCCCGTCTTCTCAGGGCGCGACGGCGTGGTGAAGTACTCTCTGGCTGAGATCGAGCCCGAGCGGCGTGTCGGGTACTGATGGCTCGGCCCGTACGCCGCCGACCTCCTCGAGACGGAGTACCCGGCGTGGAGACAACGCATCCGGTAGCCGGAGCGGGGACGCGCGGCCCCTATGCCTCCTCGTGGCGCGATTCGCCGTTCCTCCAGAAGGCGCACGCGCGTTCGCGGGGCAGGTCGATGGCCGCGACCATGTCCTCGCGAGGCGGACGCGACGTTTGCCGTCAGCGGCGCACGGGGTACTTGGAGGGCGGCGGCAGCGGCTTGCGCGGCAGCATCTCGTCGCGCATGGCGGTGTGGTACACGAAGCTCGCCGTGATCACCGCCGACTGGATCAGGTCCTCGGCCACCAGGTGATCGAACACGTCGAGGTTCGTGTGGTGGATCCGCGTGCCGTAGTCGATCGGATCCTGGATCCACTGGAACGCCGGGATGCCGACCAGGTCGAGCGCGCCGTGGTCCGACCCCATCGTCGTTCGAGGCGAGAGCTGCGTCATGCCCAGATCGGCGAACGGCCGCATCCACGCTTCGAAGATCGGCGCCACCTGCCCGTTCTGCTGCAGGTAGATCCCGCGGATGCGCCCGGTGCCGTTGTCGTAGTTGAAGTAGGCCGACACCTTGGCGTGCTCCGGCTTGAGCGTCATCGTCTCGACCTCGGCGAAGTGCTTCGCGACGTAGGCCTTCGACCCGACCCACCCCTTCTCCTCGGCGCTCCAGAGGACGACCCGAATCGTCCGGCGCGGCTTGACGCCAATCGCTTTCAGAATCCGCACCGCCTCCATCGACACCGCCACGCCGGCCGCGTTGTCGGCAGCTCCGGTGCCGGGACTCCAGGAATCGATGTGCCCGCCGAGCATCACGATCTCGTCCTTCTTGTCGGTGCCCGGAATCTCGGCCACCACGTTGTAGCCGCGCAGGTCCTTGTCGTAGAAGGCGGTGCGCACTTCCACTTCCATGCGCGCCGGCTCGCGGTACTCCTCCAGGATGCGGACGATGCGGTTGTAGTGCTCCACGGCGAGGATGATCTCGGGCAGCGGACGCGGCCGGTCCCGGAAGCGCGCCGACCTGATGCCGGAGGCGACGATGGTGCCGTAGTCGCCGCGGCCGCCGCTGCTCGGCTGGACCAGCACGCCGACCTGTTCGGCGCGGAAGAACTCCTCGAGATCGTCGAGGAACCCGCGCGCGTAGTCCGGGCTCGCCGGCGCCTCGTCGGGAATCGGGTAGGTGGCCAGCGCGGCCAGGCTCTGCGCGTCGTGGCGCCGGGCATCGGCGGTGAAGTGCGGCGATGTCGCGCGCGGCGGCTGGTAGAGCACGATGCGCCCCTTCAGCCGGCCGCGATACCTGTCGAAATCGGCCTTCGATGCGATCGTCACGTAGAGTGGCTCGCCGACGAGCTTGCCGGCGGTTGACGAGCCCCACTCGACCGAGATCGCGGGGAGCGGCGCGTAGCTCGGCGCCAGCAGGTGCACCGACACGTAGTGCGGCGCCCAGCCGACGCCGAAGTTCTCGTAGGGTTCGAGCGCGACCTGCTCGAGCCCCCACCCGCGCATCGTGTCGGCCGCCCACCGGTTCGCCCGGTCGAGAGCCGGCGACCCGGTCGGCCGCGGCCCGATGACGTCGGACAAGTACCCGGCGAGCTTCATGACCTGCGTCTGCTTGATGCCTTCGTGACGGATCTTCGCCACCACGGCGAGGTCGGGGCCGTCGGTGCCGGCGACGAGAGGGATGGAACAGACGAGCAGGAGCAGGACGAAGACCAGGCGTCGGGTGGTGACAGGCATGAGGACCTCCTGTGGCGTGCGAAGGATAGCATGCACGGCCCGGCGACGGCAGGCCGGCTGGAGCGTTGGCGAAGGCGGGCAGCCTGCCGACACGGCACGCCAGGTGTCTCGGCCTCCGCGCTCATCGCTCCGCTGGACGCCGTCTCCGGGAACACCCCGTTGACCGTCCTCGAATATGCCGTATTGCTGAATACTGGAACAACGTATACCTCTATACCGTATATTGAGACATGCGCACTGTATTCAGCCGCGAGCTCAAGAAGGGCAGCACCGAGCTCCTGATCCTCGCCCTGCTGGAACCCCGCCCCCGCCACGGATACGACCTGGCCAAGCTCATCGAGAACCGTTCCGGCGGGCGCCTGGCCCTCCGCGTTGGATCGCTGTATCCGATCCTGGTTCGCCTCGAGGACAGGGGCCTCCTGACGGGCCGATGGGTCGAGAAGCCCGGAGAACGCCGGCGGCGTTTTTACCGTCTGACCGCTCAGGGACGTACGGTCCTGGCGGAGCAGCGAAGCGTCTGGCTGGACTTCACCGGTGCCGTCAACCAGATCCTGGGAGGCGAGCGTGCCTGACTGGAAGCGCGGCGTTCGGGAGAACCTGGACCTGTGCGGTCTCGAGCCGGTGCGCCAGAGCGAAATCGTGGAGGACCTGGCGCAGCAGCTCGACGATGCCTACCAGGATGGCCTGGCGCGCGGGATGTCGGACGACCAGGCCGCGGCGTTCGCGTGGAGCCAGTGCCCCGACTGGCCTGGGCTGTCGCGCGAGTTGCGGCAGTCGCGGCGCGGAGCCGTCGGCGCGATGGGGCGGCTGGAAGGCAAGGCCTGCGACGCCGAGGCCGGCGGCAGCCGGTGGGCGGCGTGGGCCGCCGTGGCGCAGGAGCTGCTGTTCGCCGTCCGGATGATGCGCAAGGCGCCGGCGTTCACCGCAGCGGCGGTGCTCACGCTCGCGCTCGGGATCGGCGCGAACAGCACGATCTTCAGCGTCATGAGCGCGACGTTCCTGAAGCCGCTCCCGTTCCCCGATCCCGACCGTCTCGCGCTGATCTGGGAGACGCCCGCCAGAGCGTCCGCCGACACCAACATCGCCACGGCACCGCGCTTCTGGGAGTGGCAGCGGCAGAACCGCACGTTCGAGCAGATGGCGCTCTTCGACTCGGCAGGCAAGGGGTACAACCTCGGCGCCGCCGGCTCGCGACAGGAAGCCGAGCAGGTCTCCGGCGTACGTGTCACGGCAGACTTCTTCTCCGTGCTCGGGGTGAGACCCTTTCTGGGGCGCGAGTTCCGCCAGGAAGAGGAGACAGCCGGCAAGGACCGTGTGGTGGTGCTCAGCTACGGCCTGTGGTCGCGCAGGTACGGAAGCGATCGAAGCCTCGTCGGCCAGCCAATCCGGATCGACGGCGAGAGCTACACGGTTGTGGGGGTGATGCCGCGCGAGTTCCGGTTCCAGTTCTGGAGCGACGAGCGTGAACTGTGGGTCCCGGCGGGCTGGAACGACGGCGATCGCAGCCGGAATTCCCACAGCTTCGTGGCCATCGGCCGACTCAAGCCGGGCGTCAGCGTCGCGCAGGCCACGACGGACATTGCCGGCGTTCAAGGCCAGCTGGCAAAGCAGTACCAGGAAGATCGGGATGTGAGCGCCGTGGTGACGCCGATGAGCGAGTTCGGGCTGGAGAACGTGCGGCGGGTGATGCTGACGCTGCTGGCCACGGTCGCGCTCGTGCTGCTCATCGGCTGTGTGAACGTCGCCAACCTGATGTTGGCGCGCGGCGCGGAACGGCGCAAGGAGTTCGCCATCCGGCGCGCGATGGGCGCCTCGTCCATGCGCCTCGCCCGGCAGCTCCTGGCCGAGAGCCTGATGCTCTCGGCGCTGGGCGGCGCGGTTGGCCTCGCCCTCGCCTTCTGGGCCAGCCGCGTGTTGACTCGTGTCCTGCCTGCCGGCTTCGCCACCCTCCCGATGCGGCCCCTCGACGAGGTCAGCCTCGATGCGCGGGTACTCGGCTTCACGTTCCTCATCTCGTGCGTGACCGGCATCGTGTCGGGCCTCGTGCCGGCATTCACGGCGGCCAGAGACGACGTGGGGCAGCCGCTGAAGGATGGTGGCCGCGAAGCCGCCGCAGGCGGAAGGAGCATCGTGCGTCACGCCCTCGTCGCGTCGGAGGTCGGCCTGGCTCTGGTGGTGCTGGTGGCTGCCGGCCTGCTGATCAAGAGCATGACCCGGCTGATCGCGGTGGACCCCGGGTTCGATTCGAAGAACATCCTGACCGCGGAGATCTCGGTTCCCCAGGTCAACATGTACTACGGCCCGCCCGAGCATCCGCGATTCTGCGAGGAGCTCGAGGACCGGATCGCGTCGATGCCAGGCGTGCTCTCGGTCAGTGCGGCGGCGCACCTCCCGTTGCGCGGCAACGCGGGACGCGGGTTCAGCATCGAAGGGCGTCCCGAGCCGGGGCCCGACGAGGAGGGGCCGGGTGGAGCGTATACGGTCACGTGCCCGGCCTACTTCCGGACGCTGGGTGTTCCCATCAAGAAGGGCCGCGAGTTCACGCGTGAGGACCGTCTCGGCAGCCCGGGGGTGGTGGTCATCAACGAGGCCCTGGCACAGCGCTACTGGCCGAACGAGGACCCGATCGGCAGGCGCATCAGGATCGGCAGCTCCGGTGTCGCCGACTTGCTCACCGTCGTGGGCGTGGTGGGCAACGTGCGGCATTGGGGCCTGGCGCAGGACACGCGGCCGCAGCTGTTCCGGCCGTATACCCAGGCCGCCTGGCCGTTCATGCGCGTGGTCGTGAAGACGGTCGCCGCGCCGGCCGCCTTTGCGAGCGGCGTCAAGCAGGCCATGCTCCAGGTCGAACCGGACCGTCCCGTGTCCGAGATCCAGACCATGGAGGCCATCGTGCGCGGCTCGGTGGGCACCCGGCGATTCCCGATGCTCATGTTGACGGCGCTCGCCGGCCTGGCACTCATCCTGGCCGCGATCGGCATCGTCGGCGTCGTCAGCTATTCGGTGACGCAGGCGACGCACGAAATCGGCATTCGCGCGGCCCTGGGCGCGCAACGCCGGGACGTCCTGTGGTTGATGATCAGGCGAAGCATGTCGTGGGTGTTGCTCGGCCTTGCCGTAGGCGGGGCACTGTCCATCGTCGCGACGCGACTGCTCGAGGGCATGTTGTACGACGTCACGCCGGCGGACCCGGCGGTACTGGCCACCGTGGTGGGAGTCCTCTCGGCCGTGGCCCTGGCTGCCAGCTACATACCAGCACGGCAGGCGGCCCGTGTCGATCCGCTGGTGGCGCTGCGCAGCGAGTGACCGCCCCGTCCAATCCGTCAGCGGAGCACGCGCTTCCGGCAGCGGCAGGACACAGCGGGTCAGGAGGTCTTCATGACGACGAGAGCTCGAAGAGCACTGCGGGTTGTCGTGCCCGCGTTGATCGTGGTCTGCCTGGTGGCGTTCCTGGCCGCCCGGGCGGCGGAGCAGGCTGGGACGGCCGGCCGAATCGAGACCATGCGCCATGAGGCGGAGACGCTCATCAAGGAGAAGCGGTTCGCCGAGGCGTCCGACAAGCTCGAGGGGCTTCAGATGGCCCTGATGAAGGAGCGCCAGTACCCGGAAGCCCTCCAAGTGTCCTTCGAGATCGAGGAGGTCGCGGCCAAGGCATCCGCGCGCCGGTCGCCGTGGCACTACGTCCGCATCGGCGAGGTTCACCTGGCGATGGGCCACACGGACCAGTACGTCGAGTGGGTCGGGAAGGCCATCCGCGAACGCGGCTTCTCGAGGCTGGAGTACTTCCGAGGCAAGCAGTTCGACGGCGTCAGGAACGATCCACGATTCAAGACGCTGGAGGAGGCCTGCGCGGCCATCATCGGCGTCGGGCGGGAAGCCAAGGACTTCGAAGTGACGCTCCTCGACGGGTCTCCGTTCCGGCTTTCGGCTCAGCGGGGCAAGGTGGTGCTGGTCGACTTCTGGGATGTCCGCTGCGGGCCGTGCCGGAAGGAAATGCCGAATCTGAAAGCGATCTACGCTGACTTCAAGGACAGAGGATTCGAGATCCTGGGCATCAGCCTGGACACCGAGAAGCCGCTGCTCTACGACTACGTGAAGCAGGCGGAGCTTCCCTGGAAGATCGCCTGTTCCTGGAACGGCTGGGATGACACGACCGCGAAGCTGTACCGAATCAGCGCCACGCCGTCCACGTGGCTGGTCGACCGCCGCGGCGTCGTCCGGTACTGCGATGTCAGGGGCGAGGAGCTTCGCACGGCGGTGGAGACGCTGATCGCCGAGGACGGCAGCCGGCAGCAGTAGCTGCCGCTGTCGAGAATCCGGAACGTGCTGCCGTCGCTGCAGATCTCAGCGGGACGCTGGCACCGTTCCCGGTGTCTGGCCCCCGCCGCCTCCCGCGAAGCCGGACGACCGCCTGCTGGACCGCCCTGCAGTTCCGTGAGGCGTGGCCATGGAACGAAGCCCCGCGTTTCCTCATGCGTGACCCGGACCGCATCTGCGGCGAGGTGGGCAGCCATGCGCGGCGGACAGAGTTCTCGGCAGGGACAGGGGAGCGCCCTTCGAGCGGCCGAACTCGCGGCCAGGCAACAAGGGCTCCGGCGACATATACTCGATCATGGTCCGGACCATGCCCCAGCCACCATCGCGAAACGCTTCCGGTTCTTCTCGCCGGCCGCCAGGTCCGCTGCCTCAGGCACCCGCCGGCCGAAAGCGGCCCTCCTGGATTTGGCGTTGCGGCCTGGCGGCGGCAGGCCTCCTCGCCGTGGTAGCAAGTGCGTGGTGGCTGCTTCGCCCTGCGACCACTCGCGAGCCGGCTCCGATCATCCTGATCTCGGTCGACACGCTGCGCGCGGATCACCTGCCGATCTACGGGTACCGCAACGTGACGACGCCAGCCATCGACGCGCTGGCGGCCGATGGCATCGTCTTCGATCGGGCGTACGCCCACTCGCCGCAGACGCTTCCCTCGCACGCCGCGATCTTCACGGGCGAGCTGCCGTTCGAGAACGGCGTCCGGGACAACGTCGGTTTCACGCTGCCTCCCGATCGCCCCACGCTGGCCCAGCTGCTCCACGCGCGGGGGCTTTCCACCGGGGGAGTCGTCTCGGCGTTCGTCCTGAGGAAGGAAACGGGCATCGCCCGCGGCTTCGACTTCTACGACGGCGAGCTGCCCCCGTCCGCGCCGGACACGCCGATGGGCGAGGTGCAGCGAAGCGGACTCGATTCGCTGAACGTGGCCGAGCGCTGGGTCCGGGGACTCCCCTCGCCGCGCTACTTCCTCGTCTTCCACATCTACGAGCCGCACGCGCCGTACACCCCGCCGGCGAGGTACTCCGAGTTCGCCCCCTACGACGGGGAAATCGCCTGCTCCGACGAGGTTGTCGGCAACCTGGTGCGGTTCCTGAAGGACCGCGGCGAGTACGACCGGTCGCTCATCGTCTTGCTGTCGGACCACGGCGAAGGCCTCGGCGACCACGGTGAGCAGGAGCACGGGCTGTTCCTGTACGACGAGACGATCCGGGTGCCGCTCGTCATCAAGCTCCCCGGCCAGACGGGCGCCGGGCGCCGCGTGTCGCAGCCCGTGCAGCACCTGGACCTCGTGCCGACCATCCTCGACCTTGCGGGCGCCGCTGCGCCCAGGGGCCTGCGGGGCCGCTCGCTGCGCCCCGTCCTCGAGTCCGCGGCGGGAAAGCTGCCGGAACCCGGCTTCTACTCCGAGGCGTTCTACTCCCGCTATCACTTCGGCTGGAGCGAGCTCGTCGCACTCACCGACGCCCGCTACCGCTTCATCAAGGCGCCCCGCCCGGAGCTCTACGATCTCCCTGAAGATCCGCGGCAGGCGCGCAACATCGTCGCTGAACGCCCCCAGACGGCGGCCGCGATGCGGGCCGGCCTGGGCGACCTCATGAAGGGCGCGGTGCCGCAGGCGCCGCAGCGCGTGTCGCGCGAGGACCTCGAACGCCTGCAGGCGCTAGGCTACGTCGGGACACAGCCCGCCGACGTTGCCGCGCCCGGCGACTCGCTGCCCGACCCGAAGGACAAGGCCCCGGTGTTGAACGAGATGCGCCTGGCCGCGTCGTTGGCGGGGCGGCGGGATTACGACGGGGCAATCGACGTGCTCCGCGAGGTGGTCTCGCGGGACCCGGCGATCAAGGACGCGTGGCTGCAGCTCGGCGTGATCCTCGGCCGCGCCGGCCGCTACGAGGAATGCGTCTCGGCGTTCAAGCGCCTCGTGGAACTCGACCCGGCCGACGCGAACAGCTTCGTGAGCGTGGCCGGGGTGCTCCTGACGCTGAACCGCCTGGACGAGGCGCAGGCCAACGCGGAGATGGGCTTGAGCAAGGCCGCGCCGACCGACACGCGCGCGCGCACGTCGGCGTGCGAAGTGCTGGTGAACATCGCCTTGGCGCGGAACGACGACGTTTCGGCGCGCCGCTACGCCGCACTCGTGCAGCAGGCCGACCCGCAATTCCCACTGCCGGCGTTCGTCGAAGGCCGCATCCTGCACCGCGGGAGGCGCTTCGACGAAGCGCTGGGCAGGTTCCAGGAAGCCGAGCGCCGGCTGAAGGGCCACCCCTTCACCATCCCGGAGCTCCACTTCTACGAGGGGGACGCGCTTGCCAACCTCGGGCGCGGCGACGAGGCCGCGGCCGCCTTCCGTCGGGAACTGTCGTTTTCGCCCGGACACCTGAGGACGAGGGCCAGCCTCGCGATGCTCTACCGCGCAGCCGGTCAGAAGGATGCCGCCGCGCTGGAGATCCAGCAGCTGCTGCAGGCGGTTCCCACGCGCGAGGGATACGACATGGCGGCAAAGACGTGGTCGATCTTCGGCGAGCAGGCGCGCGCTGCAGCGGTCAGAGCCGAAGCGGACCGCCGCTTCCCCGCCAGGCGATGACAGGCAGATCACACATGGGAACGAAGAAGAACACTCGGAGAACCGAGCCGCCTTCGCCGTCTTCGGCAGGACAGGCACCTCGCCTGTTGAAGCCCGCGCAGTCGCGGCGCCGGCCCACCCGCCTGGCGCTTCTGGGGGCCGCTCTCCTCGTCCTGCTTGCTGCGGGGGCGTGGCTCGCCTGGCGGTACATCTCACCTCATCCACCCGACATCCGCCGAGCCGCGGACCAGAACGTCCTGCTCGTCACCATCGACACCTGGCGTGCCGACGCCCTCGGCGCCTCCGGAAGCGGAAGGGTTGCCACGCCGAACCTCGATCGCCTCGCCCTCCTCGGCACGCGCTTCGACTTCAGCCACGCGCACGCCGTCGTCACGCTGCCGTCCCACGCGAGCATCCTCACTGGCCTCTACCCCTTCCAGCACGGCGTGCGCGAGAACGCGGGCTTCCGCCTCCTCCCGTCGACCACCACGCTCGCGGCGCTGCTCCGAAAGCAGGGCGTGGCGACCGGCGCCTTCATCGGGTCGTTCGCGCTCGACTCCCGCTTCGGCCTGAACGCCGGCTTCGACGTCTACGACGAGCGCTACGGCAAGTCGAGTGTCAACTCGGGGTTCGTCATGCCGGAGCGCCGGGCGGACGCCGTGGTGAGGGCCGCGACGCAATGGATCGGGCAGCAGAAGGGCAAGTGGTTCGCCTGGGTGCACCTCTTCGACCCGCACGCGCCCTACCGGCCGCCGCCGCCGTTCGACCGCGAGTACGCCGATCGGCCGTACTACGGCGAGGTGGCGTACACCGACAGTGTTCTCGCCGCGCTGTTCGACTCCGTGCGCGACGGGTCCGGCCGCCCGACGCTGGTCATCGTCACCGGGGACCACGGCGAAGCTCTGGGCGACCACGGCGAGATGACGCACGGCCTGTTCGCCTACGAGGCGACGCTGAAGGTTCCGCTCATCGTCGCGCAGATCGACCGGTCCACCGCGGCATGGGACACTCCTCGTGGAATCCGGCTTCAGCCGGATTCGACTGTCGCGGATCACGATCGGCTGAAGCCGGACTCCCCGTCCGCCGGCGCCGTCTCCGACATCCCGGTCCGTCATGTAGACATCGTCCCGACCGTCCTCGATGCCTTCGACTTGCCGCTGCCCGGCGGCCTCCCTGGTCGCACGCTCCTCTCGGGCGGCTCGGAACCGAGGGGCGCGTCCTACTTCGAGGCCGTCTCGGCATCGCTCAACCGGGGCTGGGCACCGCTCACCGGCGTCCTTTTCGGGCGCGAGAAGCTCATCTCGCTGCCGCTACCCGAACTGTACGACCTGTCGAAGGACCGCGAGGAGGTCGACAACCTCGTCGACCGCAAGCCGGACCGGCGCCGAGTCCTGCAGGCGAGCCTCGACCAGTTTGGTGCGGCCGCGCCCGGAGAGCGCGCCGCGGAAGATGCCGAGTCGCGCGCGCGGCTGCAGGCGCTCGGCTACGTCACGGGCAGCGCGCCACGCAAAGAGCGCTACACCGAGGACGACGACCCGAAGCGTCTCATCGGTCTGGACCAGCAGCTCTGGCGCGCGATCGAGCTGTACGAGCGCAAGCAGCCCTGGGCGGCCGTCCCGATCTACCGCCAGGTGATCGCACAGCGCCCGACGATGGAGGTTGCGTACGCGCAGTTGGCGATGCTGCAGTGGGAGATGGGACGGCCGGCCGACGCGGTCGCCACACTCCGCGAGGCGATCCGGGCCGGGGCGGGAACCGTCAACGTTCTCTCGAAGCTGGGCATTTACCTGGCCGAAAGCGGCGACGTGAAGGAAGCGCTCCCGCTGCTGCGCGAGGTGACGGCCGGAGACGACACGGACATCGACGCGCTCAACGCCCTCGGTATCGCGCAGGGGCGCGCCGGCCAGGCGAGGGACGCCTCGGCGACATTCGAGCGGATCCTCAGTCTCGATCCGTCCAACACGATGGCAATCGAAAACCTCGGATCGATCGCGCTGACCGAGGACCGCTGGGACGAGGCGCGAAGGCTCTTCACCCGGGCGCTCGAGGCCGACCCGGCTTCGACGCAGGCGCACAACGGCCTTGGGGTCGTCGAAATGAAGGCCGGCAACCGCCGCGCGGCCATCGGGCACTGGCAGCAGGCGGTGGCGCGCGACCCCGAGAACTTCGACGCTCTCTACAACGTGGCTACCGAGCTGGTCAATGACGGCCGGCCCGGCGAGGCGCGCCGGTACCTCGAGCAGTTCGCCCTGACCGCTCCGCCTGCCTTCTACGCCGCCGACATCGCCCGGGTCCGCAACATCCTGGCCCGATTGGGCCAGTAAGTATTAGGATTGGATCGTCGACCCTGTCAGGCAGGTGACCCCATGAAGCACATCCGGTTCGCGACGCTCGCTCTCGCGATCGCCGGCAGCGCGTTGCTCGGTCGCGCGCAGTCGCCTGTCCCCGCGTCGCAGCAGCCGCCGACCTTCCGCTCCGGCGTGGAACTCGTCCGCCTCGACGTTCGCGTGGTGGACGCAGAAGGCCGGCCGGTGAAGAACCTGAGACCCGAGGAGGTCGTCATCGAGGAAGGCGGACAGCGCCGCCCGGTCTTGCTGTTCCAGCACGTGGCCGCACCGGTGGGCACCTACCTCGAGGCGGCCCGCCAGACGATCGGGGCGGAAGTGTCCACCAACCAGGGAGCCCCGCGCGGCCACCTGTACGTCTTCGTCTTCGACCAGAGCCACATCACGCCCGGCAACGAGCAGCGCGCGCGTGCGGCGGTCGAGCAGTTCCTGCGGACCCGAGTTCGACCAGGCGACCGGGTGGCCCTCTACGCCATCCCTGGCCCGGGCCCGCAACTCCCGTTCTCCTCGAACGTCAGCCTGGCTCTGGCGGAGTTGCCCAAGATCCGGGGCTCGCTCGAGCGGCAGGTCGGCGTCGGCGTGGCGGAGATGAGCCTCTTCGAGGCCTACCAGATCACCCGGGGCGACCAGGCCATCGCGCAGCGCGTCCTGGCGCGTTCCACGGCGGCGACGACCGCGCTGGACGTCGGCGGCCGGGCGGCCGCCGCGCGCACCGCGCCGGCGGTGACAGGCACGGCGAGTACGGGCGAGTCGTTCACGCAGGCCATGCAGCTCGCCACCGACTCCGCCCGCGCGATCGTCGGCTCCGCGGACTCGGCGACGCGCGCGTTCCTGTACACCCTGTCTGACGTCATCCGCCAACTGGCCGCCATCGAGGGGCGGAAGGCGGTCGTCCTCGTCTCCGAGGGGTTCTTCGCGGACAACGTGAGCCGCGACGTGGATCGGCTGGCGGCGGCCGCCGCCGAGGCGTACGCCGTGATCTACTCGCTCGACATCAACCGCCGCGGCATCGACGTGGCCGCCAGCGAGCCGGCGGGGGGCGAGCCGGCGTCGGAGATCCAGAGCCGGATCGAGTCGCTTGGCGCGCTGGCCGCGGAAACGTCGGGCGAACTGGTCCTCGACTCGAGCGGACGGATGGAGGGGGTGCTCGCCCGCATCGCCGACTCCTCCCAGGACTACTACTTCGTCGGCTTCGAGGCGCCCGCCGCCGCGCTGGGCGACCGTCACACGTACCGGCGCGTGACGGTGAGGGTAACCCGCCCGGGCGTGCGCGTCTCGACGCGCACCGGCTACGCGCTGCGCGACGCGGCGACGCCGGCCGACCGGCGGCGCTCGATCGACACCGCGCTCGCGGCGCCGTTCCCGCAGCAGGGCCTCCCTCTGGAAATGACGACGTACGTGCTCCGGGGGACGAGCCCAGGGGCGCAGCGCGTGTTCATGAGCCTCCAGGCGGAACTCCCGGTCGCCAGCGGCTCCGGGGCGGTCACCGCAGACATCGTCTTCGTGGTGCGCAGGGCAGACGAGGGGCGGGTGATGGCGAGCGGCACTGACGTGATGAAGCTCCCCGGCAGCGCGGGCGCGGGCCGGACAACGGCACCCGGACGCTTCAACGTGCAGTTCGACCTGCCGGCCGGCGAGTACCTCATGCGGGCGGTGGTCCGCGAGCCGGGGGGGACGGTCGGCTCGGTCGACCGGCGGTTCGAGGTGCGCGCGCTCGACGGGGTGGACGTAACGGCGAGCGACCTGATCATCGGGCACCGGCAGGATCTCCTGCCGGTCAGGCCCGCCGGCTACGTGGAAGAGGGCCTGGTGGGCGCCATGGAGATCTACGCGCGCCGGCCGTCAGACCTGAACGACGCGGACGTGACGGTCAGTCTCTTCCGTGTGGGCAGCGACTCGCCAACGCTCTCCGTGAAGGCGGAGCTGGCCGCCGCCCGCGCCGTCTCCGGCGGTGCCGCGCGCGCGGCGAACATCGCGATGCCGCTCTCCGGCGTGGAGCCGGGCGACTACGTGGCGAGGGCCACGCTTCGCGGCAACGGGGAAACGGTCATCGAGGTGTTGCGCCAGGTGCAGGTATTGCCAGGCCGGGCTCCGGCAGCAGCCGCGCCGCCAGAAGAGCGAGTGACGCCGCTGATGATAATCACCGGCGAATTGGGGCAGCGGCTGAGGTCGCGCATCAGGGCGTCGTCGAACGACCCGGCCGTTGCGAAGGCACTGGACGAGGCCTCGCGGGGGTCGTGGGACCGGGTGCTGGCGGTCCTGCCCGCCGCGGGCGAGAGCTACGGGGCGGCCGGCCACGCGATTCGGGGCCTCGCGCTCTTCGCGCTCGGCCGCTTCCCCGAAGCGGGGGAGGCGATGGAGCGTGCGTCGGCGCTCGACCCGCAGACGGCGTTGCCGCCGTTCTTCCTCGGCTGGATCCGCGTCTTTTCGGGACGCGAGCCAGACGCCATCTCCGCCTGGCGCCAGGCGGTGGCAATCGACCCCGCCCTGATCTCGGCCTACCTGGCCCTCGCCGAGACCTACGTGAGACTCGCGCACCCGGAGCTTGCCGCGCAGGCGCTGAAGGAGGGTCTCCGCGCCAACCCGGCCTCGATCGAACTGAGGGCCCGGCTCGAGAAGATCGAACGGCGGTAGAATCAGACTGATGGCTCTCGGCGGCGCACCCATGAATCACCTGCTTGCGCGGTCAGGGGCGGCAGCGGCGACCGTCCTGGTTGCGCTGAACCTCGGTGTCGGAGCGCAACCGCAACGGTTGGACGCCTCGCGCGTCACTGTCTCCACGCCCTCGCCGGTCGGCACGTTCTCCACCGAGCAGCTCCGGGGATTCCCCGTGCTCCTGTCATGGTCGCCCGACGGGCGCCAGCTCGCAGTAGGGGCGGTGCAGCGCGACCGGTGGGCGAACGAGAAGAGCTGGTTCTACGTCCATACCCTCGGCGCTTCCGGGTTCGCCCCTGTGGAGCGCGAGCCCGATTGGGCGGGCGCGTACTGGATGTGGAAGTCGGATCTGCAGTGTCCCGGCGCGCCCGAGTGGCGAATCGAGGTCGAGACGCGGGTCGAGCGTGTGTCGGCGACCAACGCGGGGTCGGCGGGATCGCTCGGCCAGAACACGGGCGACCCGTATGGCGCCGGCTTCCTCCTGGGGCCGCAGGGCCAGGCGATTGTCCAGGGCGCGATGCAGTCGCAGCAGGTGTCGACGACCACGATGCGGTTGAAGGGTACGCTTGTCGGCGAGTTCGTCAACACGCCGGCCATGCCGGGGCTGATGTACTCGTGGGCGCCGCAGGGGCTCGCAGCGATCGCGTACGCCGGCGGGAAGCGCGCGCTGACGGTGATGGATCGCAGCGGCCGGCGTCACGAGGTGCGGGGCACGAAGGGCGTGCTGCTGCCGGCGTGGTCGCCGGACGGGAAACGCCTGGCGTGGCTGGCGCAGCAGGGGCGCGGAAAGTTCGCGCTGATGCTTGCGGACGTGACGATGCGCTGACGGCAGCGGCCACGCGCGGGTGCAGGGCGAGCGTCCCGGTTGTCGTGCCGGCGGCAGGCGCCTCGTCCGCCCTGCTCGAGGGAGGCCATATGTTACCGATGTTGTTCCTCGCCGTTCTCGCTCAAGCCGCCGCGGCCGCCACCGGCTTCGATGCCTCGAAGGCGACGCTCTCGGCACCTGTCACCCTTCTCGAGTTCGATGCCGGGAAGATGAAGGGCAGCCCGGTGCGCCTCTCTTGGGGAGACGACGGCAGCTTCTTCCTGAGGGTGGCCGAGACCGACCGGTGGGGCAACGAACGGGGCCGGAACTACATCGTCGCGCCGGGCACGACCGAACCGACGCCGGTGGACGAAGAACCGGCCTGGTCGGCCCTGTACCTGGTCGTGGAAGTCCGGACTCGTCGCGCCGGGCGTCCCGTCGCTGCGTCTCGAGGTCGAAACGCGCGAGCAGTCGAAGACGGCCGTCGGATCCACGCAGGAAGCGCCGGGCATGTTGAACAACCCGAACAGGTCCGACCCGTCGCAGTCGCAGATCGCGAAGGACGCCGCCTCGATGCAGAAGGTGAGCACCACCACGGTGACACTCAAGGGGAACCTCGTCCTCGAGGCGGTGAACCAGCGCGTCGCGCCGGGGTTGACCTTCGGCTGGGCGCCCGCGCCGCTCGGCGGGCTGAGCTACAGCGATGCGAAGAAGCGCCTGGTCCTGATCGATCGCAACGGGCGGCGCCTCGAAGTGCCGGGGACCTCCGACGTGCTGCTGCCCGCGTGGTCTCCGGACGGGAAGCGGGTCGCGTACCTGCAGAAGAAGGACAGGAAGAGGTACGCGGTGAACGTCGTGACGATAGAGGGACAATGAGACGATCGGTGATCTGGCTGCTCGGCGTCCTCGCTGCCGGCGTGGCCCTGCAGGCACAGCAGCAGACACCCGCCCAGCAACCTCCGCCGACTTTCAGGGCCGGCACCACCGTCGTCGAAGTCGACGTCATTGCCCGCGATGGCCGGGGCCGCTTCGTGACCGACCTGCGGGCCGACGACTTCGAGGTGCTCGAGGACGGCGTGCCGCAGGAGATCTCCGCCATCTACCGCGTGATCGGTCCGAACGAACCGGCGGCCGCGACTGTCGAGCCTGCTCCGCCGCTGCCCGCGCCTCCGCCGCAGCAGGCGCAGCGCGTCCTGGTGCTGTACTTCGACCACGCTCACATGGCGCCCGGCTCGCTGGAACGCGCGAAGAGGGCGTCGCTCGATTTCCTCGCGAAGAACTTCCGCCCGGGGGACGTCGGCGGCGTACTGAGCGGCCCGGCGATGGTGAACAACCGGCTGACGAGCAACCGGGAGGAACTCGAGACGGCGGTCCGGTCGGTCAAGGCGTCGAGCGACCCCGGTGAACTGACGCGGGAACTTCGGCAGTGGCCGCGCTTCCTCGACATCTACGAGGCGTACCGCATCGTGCGCAACGAGCGGGCGTACGAACCAGGCGCCTCGACCATGGTGGGCGTGGTGGCCAGCCGCGCGTGTCGCGATCAGCCCGATCAGTGCAGCGGCGGCGGCGGCGGCGGCAGGTCGATGGTCGAAGCGCAGGTCCAGAGCAAAGCGACGCAGCTGGTCGCGGTCGCGCGCCTCACAGGCAGGCAGACGTTCGCCACCATCACGGCGCTCTCCAACGGCCTCGTGAAGCTCCCCGGGCGCAAGACGCTGATCATGCTGACCGAGGGGTTCTTCGCCGAGGACGAGTGGGCGGACCTGCGGGACGTCGTCGCCCGAGCGGCGCGCGCGTCGGTCCGCATCTACGCGATCGACACGCGCGGGCTCAACCGCGGTTCGGCGAGCAGCGACATCGTCTCGGCCGCCAACCCCGCGCAGCCCGAGCTCTCGTCGCCGTCGATGGGCGACACCAACGCCGACGCACCGAACAGCCTCGCGGTGGACACCGGGGGGTACGTCGTCCGCAACGAGAACGACTTCGGCAAGGCGCTGACCGAGATCGACCGCGACACGAGCAGCTACTACATCGTCGGCTTCCGGACGACGAAGCCGCCTGACGGGAAGTACCACCAGGTGACGGTGAGGGTGAAGCGGGCCGGCATCGCGGTGAGGGCGAGAAAGGGGTATCTCGCGGCCGAGAGTCCCAATCCCAGTCCGAGTCCCAGCACGAGTCCGGAGGGCATGAGGACAGGCGTCCCGCCTTCGCCTGTCGGCTCCGGCGCGGCAAGCCCGCCTTCGCCTGTCGGCTCCGGCGCGGCAAGCCCGCCTGTCGGAGGTGGCGTCCCGCCGAAGGCCGGGGAGGCCGCAGTCCCGGCAGGCGTCCCGCCTTCGCCTGCCGGCTCCGGCGCGGCGAGCCCGCCCGTCGGGGCTGCGGCCGCCGAGGCAGTCGCCCTGCCCGTTCGCGCCCGTCCGCGGGTGGAAGAGCGTGTCGGGTCGCTGGAGGCGACTGGCGGGAGCGCCGGCGTGGCCGTTCCGGAGGCTGTGCTGAAAGGGGCGCGGGCGGGGTGGGAGGCCTACCAGCGAGGCGATGTCGAGACGGCCCGGAAGGCCCTGCGACAGGCCGTCGCCGACCCCGCCGCCCCTGCCTGGGCGCGGTACGTGCTCGGCTGGGCCGAATATGCGTCAGCCGAATACGACGCCGCGACGGCGCAATGGGAGCGGGTGCGCGCCGAGGTTCCGCCGTTCGAGCCGGTCTATTTCGACCTCGCCGACGGCTACCTGCAGCAGAGGGAGTTCGGCAAGGCCGTCGCGATTCTCCGCGAGGCGCAGAAGCAGTGGCCGAAGGACGTGGAGGTCTACAACGCGATCGGCGTCGTCCAGGCGGGCCGCGGCGCGCTCAACGACGCCATCAAGACGTTCGAGGAGGCCGTGTCGGTCGCGCCGTCGGACGCCACCGCGTGCTACAACCTGGCCAAGTCGCTCGAGCTTCGCTACGTCCAGATGCAGCGGCTTCGGAAGGTGTCGGCGCAGAACCTCTCGGCCATCCTCATCGATCGCGATCGGGCGGTCGAGTACTACCGCCGGACAGTGCAGCTGGGCGGGCCGAACGCAGAAGCGGCGAAGGAAGGGCTGAAGAGACTGGCGATCGAGTAGTCGGCTCTACTTCAAGCCCTCCAGCAGCTTCTTCGCCATCTCGGCCTCCGGGGCCGTTGGCGCCATCTGCACGAACTTCTGGAGATCGGCCTTCCCCGCCGCGAGCAACCTGTCGCCTTCGGCCTGGTTGTCGGGCCGGGTGGCGCTGCCGATCTGCAGCTCGCACAGGCCGCGGTAGAAGTAGGCGTCGGGTGAATCGGGAAAGCGCGTGATCGCCTTCTCGAAGAAGGGCATCGCATCCTTCGCCTTGTTCTGGTTCACCAGGTTGATCCCGACGTTCACAAACACCGCCGGTTCCTTCACCGCCGCGTCGTCCACCGTCGCAAGCAGCGCCCTCCCCTCGTCCGGGTTGCCCTTCTGGATCATCTCCGCGCCGGTGAGCAGCTTGATCTCGACGTTGTTCGGGTCCTTCTCGATGTACTTCTTGAGGTGCTCGATCTCCTTGTCGTGCGCGCCCTCGGCGTGGTACGCGCGCGCAACCGAGAGCTCGAGCTGGTAGGCCTGCGGGTACTTCGCCTGCAACTCCGCATAGATCGCCTGCGCCTCGGCGAACTTCTTCTCGCCGATCAGGCCGGCCGCCGTCTTCATCTGCTCGGCGATGAGCTGGTTGGGATCCGGCGCCGCCTTCTTCAAGACGATCTCCATCGGCGGCTTCGGGTTCAGTTGCTCCACCTGCACGGTCAGCCGCCGCGTCTCGTACCCTTCCTTGATGAAGTCCAGCTGCCAGTTGCCGCTGCCGATGCCGCCCGCCGACCAGTCGCCCTTCTTGTTCGACTTCACCTCGAGCCCGCCGTTCCCCTCGGGCAGGAACAGCTTGATCGTCACTCCCTCCAGCGCCTTGCCGGCCTCGTCGGTCACCTTGCCCGCGACACGGCCGCTGCCGCGCCAGATCTGCGCCCACGAGGTTGCCGACACCGCCAGGATGGCGACCACGCCGAGAATCACGATCGTTCTCTTCGACATGCTGACCTTCCGCAGGCATCCGACCTCAGCCGGATGCCACTTGTGAATGAGGATGGATGATCCCATGGTCCGCCGGACAAAAGAAACCCCTGGGCCGCCCGACGGCGACCCAGGGGAAAGTGTAACCCAGTTCGGGCCACGGCGGGGCGTTCCGCCCCGCGCGCGCGCCTAGAACATGAACCTGAAGCCGATGCGCGCGATCCGCGGCTGCATGATCTCGGCGACCTGCGTGTACTTCGACGCCGTGGCCTGGTATTCGCGGCCAAGGACGGTCGGGCTGTTGAGGAGGTTGAACAGGTCGAAGTCCAGGTTGAGCGTGGTCTTCGAGATCTTCAGCCGCCAGGCGATCCGCATGTCGAGCGTCTGGACGAACGGCAGCCGCGCGTAGTCGAACGTCGACGGCAGCAGCAGCCTCTTGGACGAACCGAGCGGGTCCGTGTACCCGCCGGTGGTCGTGCGGTTCCACGGCATCGGGTAGCCCTGGCGCACCAGGTAGCTGACGCCGATGTCGAAGTTGTACGGCAGCTGGTACGAGCCGTTCGCGATGATCTGGTACTTCGGCTGCACCATGTAGATCGAGCTCTTGCCGGAGCCGCCGGCCGCGCTGACCACGAGGCCGCCGTCGATGTTCGGGGTGCCGAGCACCGGCGTCGGGTTGCCCCGGCCGTGCTCGCTGTCGAAGTACTCACGCCACGAGTTGGTCGAGAACCCGAGGCGCGCCATCCACTTGTTCGACATCCGCTTGGTGGCGGAGACCTCGAACCCCTGGAAGACCTGGTGGTAGTCAGGCCTGGTCTGGTAGAGCGTGCCCTTCGACGGATGGAAGTTCGTGCCCGCCGTCAGGCCGTAGTAGGGAACGGAGTAGCTGCCGGAGGGCGAGCCCGGAATGCCGTCCGGCAGGTTTCCGGTGACGTTGCCCTGCAGCGTGTAGTCCGTTCCGTCGATGATGCCGTCGCTCCCGGTCGACTGGATCGGCCGCCAGTTCAGGTCCTGGATCCGGCGGTAGGTGTACGAGGCGCTCACGCCGAAATTGGGCAGCAGCTCGCGGTCCACGCCGATGATGAACTCGTGCGTTTTCGGGTTGCCGTAGTTGCCGACCTTGTGGATGGAGTCTGTCGGCGGAGCGCTGGGGTTCGCCGGATCGAAGCCCCAGTAGTTGCCGTCCGCCATGTGGGTATTGAACGTGTTCCACAGCATCTCGTTCGGCTGCGCGATGCGGTCGCCGTTCAGGTCCTTCGCGTCGACGTAGAACCCCCGGTACTGGGCCACCGACAGGAAGCCGGCCTGGCCGGTCCCGATCTGCGAGGTGAACATCGCGTAGGTGGCGCGCAACTGCGTCTTGTTCGACTGGTCGAGCGCGTAAGTGAGGCCGACGCGCGGCTGCGGCAGATCGTACGTCAACGCGTTGTCCACGCCGGGCGCCGTGACGGCCGGCAGCAGGTCGGCCGGAACCGTGTTCTTCGGCGCCGCCATGACCACCGGCAGCACGTTGGCGACCTGGTGGTCGAAGCGGAGACCCGCGTTGATCGTCATCCGCTTCAGCGAGATCGTGTCGCCGACGTAGAAGCTCATGTAGTTCGACGACACCTCCGTCGCGTACGGCGCGTTGAACTGCACCCCCAAATAGGGATAGCCGGACCCGCTCACGGTGGGGAATCCCCACCCGCCGTCGTCACTGATGTAGTCCTGCCCCCAGGTCGACGTGCTGCTGGTGGTGGCCTTCCTCCAGGTGAACCCGAACTTGATCTCGTGGTTCCCCTTGAAGTAGTTGCCGTCCATGACGACCGCATCCGACGGGCGCCTGGTCATGTAGACGTTGCCGGACCCGCGCTGCACGCCGGCCGAGTCGATATAGGTCAGCGTGTCGACGCCGCCCTGCGGGATCAGCGAGAACCCGCCCCTGACGTGCGCGTAGCGCCCGACGAAGAACAGGTTGCTCCCCACGTTGTAATTGATCTCGCCCTTCCACATCTGGTTCGGTCCGCCCACCGGACCCTGGTCCACCGAGCAGTCCTGGTCGCAGAACGCGCCGGCATTGCGTCCCCACTTGTACTTGCCCGCCTGGAAGAAGGTGAACGACCCGCGCATCGCCTTGGTAATCTGTCCCTGGGTTTTGAAGGACGCGTTCTTGAGGACGGTCCTGTCCTTCACGCCGGACATCTTGATGATGCGGATGTCCTGCTCGCCGTACGCGCCCCAGAACCACCAGCGGTCCCTCAGGATGGGGCCGCCGAAGTCGCCGCCCCAGTCCGTGAAGAGTTCCGTCTCGTCGCCGCGACCGGTCTTCGAGCCACTGGCCGCCGCGAGCTCGGGCGTCATGTTCGTCCACTGCATCGCGTCATTCTCGAAGTAGGTCTTCCACTGCCCGTGGAACTGGTTCGTCCCGGAGCGGAGCATGAAGTTCATCTGGATGCCGCCCGTCGCGCTCTTGGCCTCCGAGCCGCCGGTGACGATGTTCATCTCCTGGAACATGTCGAAGTCGAAGTAGAACGGCGAGGAAAGGGAGGACATGTCGGTGATTGGCATGCCGTCGACGTTCCACGTCGTGTCGCCCGAAGCGGCGCCCTTGCCCATGAACCCCGACTGCTGCCCGGACTCGGACCCGCCGACGTTCACGCGGTCCATGACGATGCCGGGGATCGACTGCATCACGACCCACGGGTCGCGCGCGCTCGGCACGTTCTGCAGTTCATCGAGGCTGACGTTGACCGCCGTCGTCTGCTTCTTGTTGTCGAGGACCGGCGAGGCACCGGTGACCGTCAACTCTTCCTTCGCGCCGGCGACGTTCATCTTGATCTGGAGCGCGACCGAGACGCCGCCCGCCACGGGCACGTTCGTGTTCTTCCACTCGTTGAAGCCGGTCAGGCTCGCCTTCACCTGGTAGGTGCCGACGTTGAGGTTCAGGAAGCGCACCTCGCCTCGGGCGTCGGTGACCGCCGTCCTGCTCATCTGGCCGGTAAGTTCGACCGTGACACCCGGCAAGCGCCCGCCGGTGGAATCCTCGACGACGACGTCGATTCGACCCGTGTAGGTTTGCGCCCCAACCGTGGTCCCGAGACTGGCGAATGCGACGGCGAGCGCCGCGATCACCAGGTACCGAGAGAGCGGATATTTCATGCCTTGTCTCCTCCTCCTAGAATCCCATTAGTTCAATGCCCGTGGTTCAGCGAAGAATGGAGCGACGAACGGGACGGAAAGCACCTCCCTCCTTTCCGAAACGGGCCCCTGAGCCGCTAGAGCCCCCAAGAGTGTATGAACTGCAGCAGTCCTCGTGCCAACTCAACATTGGCGAAAACCGGCCCAAATCGGACGATCCTCCACGACATGACAAGGCAGTATACGGAAGACTGGATCGAAAATCCAAGGAAACGCGTTGACAGGG
This sequence comes from uncultured Acidobacteriota bacterium, assembly GCA_963698725.1. GTDB lineage: Bacteria > Acidobacteriota > Vicinamibacteria > Vicinamibacterales > Fen-181 > FEN-299. The sequence continues at coordinate 228,084 of CAVORY010000012.1, read as the reverse complement.
CGGTGTGCGTCGGGATGGGGGCGCACGCGGGACAGGCGGGCAGGCAGGCAGGAAGGTTGTCCCTACCAGAAACTCTGAAGCTCTTGTCGCCGTTGCAGACCCGGGCCGACGGTCGATACCACTGCCGGCCGGCATGTTCGATCTGTTCGTCGCTCTCCTCGCCGCCTTCCGGCCCTCGATCCGGTCGCGCCGTGAGTTCGAGGCGGAGATTCTCGCCCTGCAACATCAGCGCGTCGTAGCGTCACCCCGCCGGTGCCTACTGGCACCGCTTAAAGGCCGGCAGGTGATTGTTCAGCGACGCTGCCCGGTTGTTCGTGAATTACTCGTCCTGGATCGCATCGACCAGGGCGGCCGTCAGTGAGATCGTCGTAGCGAACTGGGTGGAGATGGCCTCTGTCTTTCCGGTGGGCGACGTTGGCGAGTCAGCCGAAGACCCGCAGCCGGCGGCGCGAATCCGAGGACGATCGCGAGTGAGCCGAAAACGGTCGGGAGCGTGAAGCGACCGGTCGTGATTCTCATGTGGCACCTCGACCGCGGCTGGTGCAAGAACCCGACCAGTCCGGCGCCGGAGCGTTGGCGTCACGCAACTGATTGACGAAAAAGGGTTTGCCTGAACTCGGCCTGACTGGCGGCAGGTGGGTTGTCGACGGAGTGGTCGAGCGGCCTCGACCGCCCGGTCGGAGGAGGCCCTGTCGTTACCACATGACCGGCGGCGCGCCGCTTGATCAACGCAGGCGTGCATCAGATCCCCCGACCCTTCCGAATGGTCCCGGCGGTGGTGTGCCTCCGCCGCACTCGAACAGGCGACGAGGGCGACGCCCGCGCCACAACCTGGTGGTGACGCCTGCGATTCGCGTCGGGCTCGTCGGCGGTCTTCTCCGGACCGGCCGATTGAATGATTGGCATGGACACGGGATCCCGGCGGTCAGTCTAGGCGTCTCAACAACAGCGGCGGGATGAGCGACACGAGCGTGTCGCTTCAACTGCGACGATGTCCGGCATGCTCGGGCGCCCCATGCCGGCCCTGCTCAATACAGAGCCGTTCAATCTGTCTGGTGCCTCAAGGAGTTCGGTAGACCATGCGCAAGTTGTTCGCTTTCACTCTCGTGTTCCTGCTCGCCGTCACCAGCACCGCGGGTCTTCGCGCCAGCGAGCCGCAGGGCAAGGACATCGTGGACACTGCTGTCGCGGCCGGCAGCTTCAAGACGCTGGCTGCGGCCCTGACGGCCGCCGGCCTCGTGGACACCCTGAAGAGCAAGGGCCCGTTCACCGTGTTCGCTCCGACCGACGAGGCGTTCGCCAAGCTGCCGGCGGGCACGGTCGAGGCGCTGCTGAAGGACAAGGCCAAGCTGACGGCGATCCTGACCTACCACGTCGTGCCCGGCAAGGTGATGGCGGCGGACGTGGTCAAGCTCAAGGAAGCCAAGACCGTTCAGGGTCAGATGGTCAAGATCGACACGTCGATGGGCGTCATGGTCGACAACGCGAAAGTCGTGAAGACCGACATCGTGTGCTCGAACGGCGTCATTCACGTGATTGACTCCGTCATCCTGCCGAAGTAGGTGAGACACCCCAGCCCTCAGGGGTGATCTGGCGCGGTGCGGCCCCCGGATTGGGCCGGCCGCGCCGGATTCGTTTGACCCGGCGTTCTGCGCTCCGGCATCGAGATCGGGGAGACGCTCATGGCACAGGCGTTCGTGGTGGTCGGCGCGTACGGTGGCATCGGCGAAGCGGTTTGCCGGCGCCTGGCCGGGCGCGGGGCACGGGTGCTGATGGCGGGCCGCGACCCCGGGAAACTCGCGCAACTGGCGGCCGACATCGGCGGGGAGACGGTCGCGCTGGATGCCACAGAGCCCACTCAGATCGAAGCGTGCCTGCGCCGAGCGGCCGAGGTCTTCGGCCGGCTCGACGGCGTGGCGAACTGCGTGGGCTCGCTGCTGCTCAAGCCCGCGCACGCGATCACCGCGCAGGAGTGGCAGGCGATGCTGGCGACCAACCTCGGATTCGGCCTTTGCCGTGGTTCGGGCCGCGGGGCTGGTCATGGCCGAGAAGGGTGGCTCGGTGGTCCTGGTGTCCTCGGCCGCCGCCCGAATCGGCCTGGCCAACCACGAGGCGATCGCCGCCGCCAAAGCGGGCATCGAAGGACTGGCGCTGTCGGCCGCCGCGACGTACGCACCGAAGGGCATCCGTGTGAACTGCGTGGCTCCCGGCCTGACACGCACCCCTCTCACTGCCAGACTGTGGCAGCACGAGGCGGCCGCGAAGGCGTCAGCGTCGATGCATGCCCTCGGCCGCATCGGTACCCCGGAGGAGGTCGCCTCGGCGATCGATTGGCTGCTCGACACGCAGCAGGCCTGGGTCACCGGCCAGGTCCTTGGCGTGGACGGCGGCCTGTCGCGGGTGCGTTCGAGATCCTGACCGGCGCGTGCGCGGGATCGCCCTCGCATCTGCGCCTCCCTTCGGCGGGCAACCGGAACAACATCGCGACGATGATCCTCCGGTGACACTTCACGTGGCTCGCTGGGTGTGGTGCCATAGCCGCCGCTCGATACGCGCGCGATACGCGATATTGCACGACCGCCGGCCGCGGCCCATAATCGCCTTGCCGACGGGCGCGCCCGCAGGTTCCCTGGAGCGTTGCCCGGCCCCGCGGAGCCTGCGCTATGGACGTGACCCTCCTTTCGCGAATCCAATTCGCGGCGACCATTGCCTTCCACTACCTGTACCCGCCGCTCAGCATCGGCCTGGGTGTCGTCCTGGTGGTGATGGAAGGCCTCTACCTGAAGACCCGGCTTCCGGTCTACAAGCAGATGACCCGCTTCTGGGTTAGGGTGTTCGGCCTGACGTTCGCGCTCGGCGTGGCCACCGGCATCGTCATGGAATTCGAATTCGGCACCAACTGGTCGGCGTACTCGCGGTTCGTCGGCGACGTGTTCGGCTCGGCGCTCGCGGCGGAAGGGATCTTCGCCTTCTTCCTGGAAAGCGGGTTTCTCGCCCTGCTGCTGTTCGGCTGGGACAAGGTCGGTCCGCGCACGCACTTCTTCTCCACGGTGATGGTGTGCCTGGGCGCCCATTTCAGCGCCATCTGGATCATCGTGGCGAACTCGTGGATGCAGACGCCCGCCGGCTTCCGCCTGGCCGAGCACGGCCTCGGCACGCGCGCGGAGGTGACAGACTTCTGGGCGATGGTCTTCAACCCGTCGACTGTCGAACGGCTGACGCACACGGTCCTCGGCGCGTGGCAGGCGGGCGCGTTCCTGGTCATCTCGGTGAGCGCGTACTACCTGCTGAAGGGGAAAGCCGAGGACTTCGCGCGCCGCTCGCTCGGCGTCGGCGCAGCGCTCGCCCTGGTCGCGTCGATCGGGTCGCTGGCGACGGGCCACGCCAGCGCGGAGGGCGTCAGCCGCAACCAACCGGCCAAGCTTGCGGCGATGGAAGCGCATTTCCCGGCCTCGGCGCCCGCCGACCTCTACGTGTTCGGGTGGGTCGACGAGGCGAAGGAGCGCGTCTACGGGGTGGCGGTGCCGGGCATGCTGAGCTGGATGCTCCACGGGGATGCGAAGGCGCCCATCACGGGATTGCTGGCGTTCGCGCCGGGCGACCGGCCGCCGGTGCAGCTGGTGTTCCAGTCGTACCACCTGATGGTCGCGATCGGCATGGGCCTCATCGGGCTTTCGATGGCGGCGGCGTTCTACGCGGCGCGTCGCGGCGCGTCACCGCCGCGGTGGCTGCTGAAACTGCTGGTGGTCGCCGTGCTCGGCCCCCAGGTCGCGAACCAGGCGGGCTGGATGACGGCCGAAGTCGGCCGCCAGCCGTGGATCGTCCAGGGGCTGATGCGCACGAGCGAAGGCGTCAGCCGATCGGTCTCGGCCGAGGCCGTTGTCTTCTCGCTCGTCCTGTTCACGCTCATCTACGCCCTGCTCTTCGCCCTGTTCCTCTTCCTGCTCAACGCGAAGATCACGCACGGCCCGCTGGCGGAGGACCTGGCCGCGAGCCACACGCGAGCTTGACCCATGGACATCGACCTCAACACGATCTGGTTCCTGCTGGTGGGCACGCTGCTGGCCGGGTACGCCGTCCTCGACGGCTTCGACCTGGGGGTCGGCATCCTCCACCTGTTCGTCGACCGCGACGAGGAACGGCGCATCTTCATCAACGCCATCGGCCCCGTCTGGGACGGCAACGAGGTCTGGCTCGTCACCGGCGGCGGCGCGCTCTTTGCCGCATTCCCGGCGGTCTACGCGGGCGTCTTCTCGGGATTCTACCCGGCGATGATCCTGCTGCTCGTCGCGCTGATCTTCCGGGCGGTCGCCATCGAGTTCCGCAGCAAGCAGCCGATGGCCTGGTGGCGCCGGACGTGGGACATCAGCTTCAGCGCCGCGTCGTTCCTGGGGTCCTTGCTCATGGGCGTGGCCTTCGGCAATGTCATCCAGGGCATCCCGCTCGACAGCCGGGGCGAGTACCTCGGCGGCTTCCTGATGTTGCTGAACCCCTACGCGCTGCTGACCGGCCTGACGACGGTGGCGCTCTTCGCCATGCACGGCTCGATCTATCTCGTGCTCAAGACCGAGGGAGCCATTCAGGCGAAGGTCCGCGGGTGGGTGAACGACACGATCATCGTCTTCGTCGTCTGCTACGCGACGACCACCATGGCCACGCTGCTGTACCTGCCGCACATGGGCGAGCGCTTCAAGACGCAGCCGTGGGCGTTCGCGCTGCCGGTCGCGACCATGCTGGCGATCGCGAATGTGCCGCGGGAGATCTTCCACCGGCGCGAATGGCGGGCGTTCCTCTCGTCGTGCGCCGCGGTCTTCGGGCTGATGGCGCTCGTCGGGTTCGGGATGTTCCCCAACCTGGTCCGCGGGACGGCCCCGACGACGAGCCTCTCGATCTACAACGCCGCCTCGTCGGACGGCACGCTGACGACGATGCTCATCATCGCGGGGATCGGGATTCCGCTGGTCCTGGCCTACACGATCAGCATCTACTGGATCTTCCGCGGCAAGGTGACGCTGGACTCGATGTCGTACTGAGCCGCCTGTCGTCTGGCAACGCACGCCTGCTCTTGGAGTTCGTGATGAACACTCACATCATTGAAGAACCTGTTCTTGTTCTACGGGGGCGAATCGCATACGCGCTCAGGGTGTTGGCCCAGTACGAGGCAGCACTGACACCGGTCCGCGAAAGCGGAATCCTGAAGGACAATGACTTCCGGTTTGGAATGTGATCGTTGACGATCCTCGACGGTGGTGCCGTCGCCGCCGAGGGCCGCACACGAGGCATTTCACACGGTTCGGCACGAGCCGCCGGCGGCGAGGGGAGAGAGACATGCGCGTCCCGGACGAAATCGCGGGCGAGCCAGCCCCGGACCATGGTCCGGGCGAGGACCTCGACAGGGTGATCAGGCGGTTGATCGACGGCCAGCTGTACGGCGTGCTGTGCACGCAAGGCCAGGGGCAGCCCTACGGGTCGCTGGTGGCGTACGCCATGACCCCTGACCTCGATTCAGCGGTCTTCGCGACGCAGAGGGCCACCAGGAAGTACCGTCTGCTCTCGGAGTGCGCCCACGTGGCGCTCGTCGTCGACAACCGGTCGGCGCATCCCGGCGAGCTCATGGACGTCGAAGGCGTCACGGCGACCGGCCACGCGCACGAAGTGCCCATGGGATCCGAGTTCGAGCAGTGGTCCCGTCTGCTCACCGACCGGCACCCCTACCTCCACACGTTCGTACACTCCGCCTCCTGCGCGCTCTTCCGCATCGACATCGTCCGGTACTTCCACGTCACCCGTTTTCAGGAGGTCCGGCAGTGGGTGCCCACCCGTCCTGCATAGTCCCCCTGGCGGACGCCGCTGGTGCGGGAGACGGGCTGGTTGGCGGCAAGGCAGCCAGCCTCGGTTCGCTCGTCGGCGCCCGGAGAGGACTCGCAGCAGCGGTCCTTCGCCGGGCTCCACGAGTCCATCGTCGGGGTGCAAGGCGATCGCGCCGTCCTCGATGCGGTGCGGACCGTCTGGGCCTCGCTGTGGTCGGATGGTGCGCTGCTCTATCGACGCCGGACCGGCCGCGGCCCTGCCCGAGCGGTCCGACGCGCTGCGCCGATGGAAGACCATCTACTGGGACGAGTTCATTCCGCTGGCCCACGGGGTCCGGCAGCTCGCCCAGTACTACACCGATACCGTGCGCCCGGATGACCCCTACGAGTTCATCGGACCGCTGAAGTCAGAGAGCATGCTCGCCACGCGGCGGAACATGGCCATGGCCGATCTCGCGGCAACGCTGCGGGGGAACTCCCGCCTCAGGCTCGCCGTCTCGGACGCCCGCGCCTCGCCGGCCGGGGCCCGGGTGAGGCCGACCCCTCTGCTCCCAGAGTTCGGTTGCATTGACGATGACGGTGAGGACGCGGTGAAGGGTCCCCCCCGAAGCAAAGCCTTTGCCGGCTTTGCGGAGTGGGGGGCCGAGCCGCGGCCGCGTCGCCGTCCGGGTCGTCAATCGAAGCGAATTCCAGGTCTAGTGCATCCTATCGTTCGCGCGGGACTCACGGATCTGACGCGCGCGACGGTTTGAAGTACCGATCAGTGCACGGCCCGTGGCTCGCGGCCGAGACCCATCAACAGAAGCAAGTTGCGGGTCCAACCTGAGATGCGCGCAGTCGACACACGCTCATGATCACCGCCGCCACGCCTCTGCTGACCGCTGTCGATCTCAGGAAGACGTATGCCGGCGGCTCGGCGCCCGTCGCGGCGCTCCGCGGCGTCGACCTGACGATTTCGCCTGGCGAGTTCGTCGCGCTGATGGGGCCGTCCGGCTGCGGCAAGTCGACGCTCCTGCACCTGTGCGGCGCCATGGACCGGCCGAGCGCGGGTCGCCTGACGCTCGGCGACCAGGACCTCGCCGCGCTCGACGACGACGCGCTCACGCGAGTGCGGCGGACACGCATCGGCTTCGTGTTCCAGTTCTTCAACCTGCTGCCGACGCTGACGGTGGTTGAGAACATCGGGTTGCCGCTGATGCTGGCCGGGGTGAGCCCCGCCGAGGCGCACACGCGCGCAGCGGCCCTGGCCGGGCGCGTCGGCCTTGCGCACCGCACGGGGCACTACCCCCAGCAACTCTCGGGCGGCGAGATGCAGCGCACGGCCCTGGCGCGGGCCGTGGTGCACGGCCCCCCGCTGCTCGTGGCCGACGAGCCCACGGGCAACCTCGACTCGGTCAACGGCGCTCAGGTGATGGCGCTGCTGCGCGAGCTGAACGAGTCGCTCGGCGTGTCGATCTTGATGGCCACCCACGCCCCCGACGTGGCGGCGGCCGCCCACCGCGTGCTACACATGCGAGACGGACGGCTGGTCGACGAGGAACCGCCGCCGGTTCCCGACGCGCCCCCGCAGGCTGGCTGACACCGTGCGCCTCTTCCACCAGTTCATCATCCGGCAGCTGGCGCGGGAGCCGCTGCGCTCGGCCGCCACCGTGCTCGGCGTGGCGCTCGGCATCGCCGTGGTGATCGCCATCCGCATGGCCAACGACAGCTCGCTGCGCGGCTTCACGACCGCGCTCGACGCGATGTCGGGGAAGACGTCGGTGGAGATCGTCGGCCCGGCCACCGGCATCGACGAGGCGCTGCTGGCCGATCTCGGCTGGCTGCGGCAATACGGCCACGTCAGCGCGGTGATCGAGGGCGACGCGGTGCTGGCGGGCCAGGCGCCTGAGGCCCGGCGCGGCGGCCTGCTGCGCGTGCTCGGCGTCGACATCCTGCGCGACCAGCCGTTGCGCGACTACCGCCTCCTGGACCTGTCGCAGCAGGGGCGCGAGCCGACCTCACAGGAGTTCCTCGAGCTGCTGGTCGATCCCCGTTCCGTGATCGTCACCGAGAAGCTGGCGCGGCGCCTCGGGCTGCGGGTCGGCGACCCCCTGGCGCTCACGCTCACCGATGCCGAACAGCGCTTCACGATTCGCGGGTTGCTGCGCGACGAGGGGCCGGCGCGCGCGCTCGACGGCAACCTGGTGCTGATGGACATCGCCGCGGCCCAGTGGGCGCTCGGCCGGCTCGGGCGGATCGATCGCGTCGACGTGCGGCTGACCGACCCCGGGAGCGTGGCGGAGGCCGAACGGGCGATCGGCGCCAGACTGCCCGGGGGCCTGACGGCCCAGCGCCCCGCGCGACGCGGCGCGCAGGTCGAGAAGATGCTGGCGGCCTTCCACCTGAACCTGACGGCGCTGTCCTACGTCGCGCTGCTCGTCGGCCTCTTCCTCGTCTACAACACGGTGTCGGTGTCGGTGATCACGCGGCGGACCGAGATCGGCACGCTGCGGGCGATCGGCGTGACGCGCGGGCGCGTGCTGGCGCTCTTCCTCGGCGAGGCGGTGGTGCTGGCGATGGTCGGCACGGGCATCGGGGTGGCGCTCGGGCGCGCGCTCGCCTGGGGCGCGGTGTCGCTGACCTCCACCACGGTGAATGCGCTCTACGTGACGAGCGCGGCCGCGCCGCCGGTGCTCGACGCGTCGCACGTGCTCCTGGCCGTGCTCGTCGGGTTGCCGTTGTCGCTCGTCGCAGCGGCCATTCCCGCGGCCGAGGCCGCGCGCGTGCCGCCGGTGACCGCCATTGGCGGGGCCGATCGTCTCGAAACGCGCTTCCGCCTGCGCCGGGGGTTCCTGGTGTGGCCCATGGTCCTCTTCGCGCTGGCCTGGTGGCTGTCGCGCCAGCCACCGGCCGACGGGCGCCCGCTGGCCGGCTTCGCCGCGGCCTTCGCGTGCGTGTTCGGCGCGGCCTCGCTCGTCCCGGCCGCGCTTTTCGCGCTCGGCCGTCTCGGCCGCGCGCCGATGAGCCGCATCTTCGGGGTGTCGGGCCTGCTGGCCAACAGCAGCCTCGCCGGGGCGGTCCCCCGGCTGTCGGTGTCGGTGGCTGCGCTCGCCGTCAGCCTGTCGATGATGGTGGCGATCGCCGTGATGATCGGGAGCTTTCGTGACACGGTGGTCTACTGGGTGGGTCAGACGCTGAAGGCCGACCTCTACGTGGGGCCGTCGGCCCGAAGCGCCGGTGCGCGCCAGGCGTCGATCTCGCCGGACGTCGAGCCTGTGGTGCGCGCGAACCCGGCCGTCGAGGCGACCGACACGCTGTGGAGCGTGACGACCGACTATCGCGGCGGGCTCGTCACGCTCAACGCGATCGACTTCGACGTGCTGCTCGCCCGGCGGCACCTGCTCTTCAAGGCGCCGGCCGACGGTGACGCGGCGGTGCGCCGTGCGCTGACGCGAGACGGCATCCTCGTGTCGGAGAGCTTTTCGATCAAGCACCGCACGGCGGTCGGCGACGACGTCGAGTTGACGACGGGGCGGGGCGCACGGGCGTTCCCGGTGACGGGGATCTACTACGACTACTCGAGCGACCGCGGTGTGATCATGATGGATCGCCGCACGTTCGCCGCCCGGTTCGGCGACCTGCCGCCGAGCGCCGTGTCGGCGTACCTGCGCCCGGGGAGCGATGCCGAGACGGTGCGGGCGCAGATCGCGGCCGCGATGCCGGCCGACCGTCGCGTCTACATCTACACGAACACCAGACTGCGGGCCGAGGTACTGCGCATCTTCGACGCCACGTTCGCCATCACCTACGCCCTCGAGCTGATCGCGATCTTCGTGGCCATCATGGGCGTCGCCGGCACCCTCCTGACGCTCGTCCTCGAGCGACGGCGCGAACTGGCCATGCTGCGCCTGGTCGGTGCCGACCGGGCGCAGGTGCGACGGATGGTGGTGCTCGAGGCGGTGATGCTCGGGGCGGTGAGCCAGGCGATCGGGGTGATCGTAGGCCTGCTCCTGTCGCTCCTGCTCATCTACGTCATCAACGTCCAGAGCTTCGGGTGGACGATCCAGTTCTTCCTGCCGGCGGCCTTCCTGGTACAAATGTCGGTGCTGGTGCTCGTCGCCACGGCGCTGTCGGGTTTCTATCCGGCGCACCTCGCCTCGCGGATGCAGGTGGCCGATCAGGTGGTCGAGGAATGAGCGCGCACGCAAACCGAACGAGGGCCGCCCATGCCATGGCGATCGCCCTGTTGGGATGGACGGCCCTCTCGTCGCTCGGCGCCTCGCAGGCCCGAGAGGCGCGCGAGTGGCGGCGCGCCGACCCGTCGTACCGTCTTGCGCTGCCGCGCGACCACGGGAGCCATCCCGACTACAAGATCGAGTGGTGGTACTACACCGGAAACCTCGCCACGCGGGAGGGCCGGCGCTTCGGCTACCAGTTGACGTTCTTCCGTGTGGGCGTCGACCCGGCGCCGTCCAACCCGTCGCGCTGGGCCGTACGCGACCTCTTCATGGCCCACTTCGCGATCACCGACATCGCCTCGGGTCGCCACCACGCCGCCGACCTGGTCAACCGCGCAGGGGTGGGCTGGGCGGGAGCGGCCACTGAAGGTCTGCGCGTCTGGAACGAGGACTGGCTCGCGGCGCAGGACGCCGACGGGCGGCATCGTCTGCAGGCTGCGGCGGCGTCGGGCAACGCCTCGTTTGCCGCCGACCTCGTGCTCGAGGAGGGCGGGCGGTTCGTGGCACACGGCGAGCAGGGCTTCAGCAGGAAGGGCAGCCAGCCGGGCAACGCGTCGCACTACTACTCGCTCACGCGGATGCCGACGCGCGGCACGCTCACCTTGGGCGGCGAGCGGTTCACGGTTGAGGGACACTCGTGGATGGACCACGAGTTCGGCACGAGCCTCCTCGAGCCGGGCCAGGTGGGGTGGGACTGGTTCGCCATCCAGCTGGAGGACGGGGCCGACCTGATGCTGTTCCAGATGCGGCGCGCCGACGGCCGCGCCGACCCGAACTCGAGCGGCACGCTGGCCGCCGGCACAGGACAGACTCGGCGGCTCGGCGCGGGCGACTTCGCCTTGCGTCCCAATCGGGTCTGGACGTCGCCCGCCAGCGGCGCGGCCTACCCGGTGGGCTGGACCCTCCGCGTCCCGGGGCTGGGCCTGGAGCTGGAGGTGCGCGCGGCGGTCGAGGCGCAGGAGTTGCGCACCGAGCGCTCGACCGGCGTAACCTACTGGGAGGGCGCCGTCGAGGTGCGGGGCACGCGCAACGGGCGCCCCGCGCGGGGCCGCGGCTACCTGGAGATGACCGGCTACACGGGCCGGCCGATGAGCGAGAAGTTCAGGTGATGGCGCTTGGCCGACACGCTTCGCATCCGGGCGGTCCCGGGATCCTCTGGCGGCCGGCTGGCGTCCTAAGGGAGCGCGTTCCTTCGGGCTGGCGCGCAAGACGACCATGACCATGCCTTCGAGCACCACCGCGTTTCGTCGCCGAACCAGCGCCGTGTTCCTGCTGCTCGCCGCGCTGGCCGCGGCGGGGCCACTGCGCGCACAGCAGTCGCCCCTGGCGACGGCCGGACTTTCGACGGGCCAGTCGCCGGAGGCGCTCTCGCGGGCGCTGACGCTCGACGCGGTCATCGATCTCGCGGAAGCGCGGAGCGAACAGATCGCGATCGCCCGGTTCGGGGTCGCCCGGGCCGAGGCAGGCGAGCAGCGGGCCCGCAGCGAGAAATTGCCGCAGGTGGCCGGCGCGGCGTCCTACGACCGCACGATCAAGTCGGAGTTCTCGGAGATCTTCTCGGGCTCCTCCGCCGGCGGCGGGTTTGGCGGGGCGGACCTCTCGGAACTGCCGTTCGGCCAGCCCAACGCGTTCCGGTTGAACCTGGTGGTCTCGCAGCCGCTGTATGCCGGCGGGCGCATTGCCGCCCAGCAACAACTGGCCGCCGTCGGGCGAAACGTCGCCGACAGCTCGCTGCGGTCGGCTCGGGCCCAGCTTGTGCTGGACGCGACGCAGGCGTTCTACGACGCGGCGCTGACCGACCGGCTGGTCGCCATCGCCGAAGCGTCGCTCGAGCAGGCAGAAGCGATCGTCGCCCAGGTGGAACTGGCCTACAAGGCCGGCCGCAGCCCAGAATTCGAGTGGCTCCGCGCCCGGGTCACGCGGGACAACCAGCGCCCGAACGTGATTCGCGCGCGTGCGAACCGGACGCTCGCGTATCTTCGTCTGAAGCAGCTGCTCGAGCTCCCGTCGGCACAGCCTCTCACGGTCGACGTCGAGCTCGACGACCCGACGCTCGCCCCCCCGGCGCGGTTCGCCGGTCAACTGGCCCAGGTGAAGGCCGCCCCCGCCGCACAGACGGCTGCGGGGCGCGTGCCGGTCCAGCAGGCGGCCTCCGCCGTGTTGGCGCGCGAGGCCGCGCTGCGCATCACGAAATCCCAGCGCCTGCCCTACGTGTCGCTCAACTCGGCGTTCGGCGAGGTCGCGTACGCGGCCGCCCCGGGGTACGACGACTGGCGCACCAATTGGACGGTGGGCGCGTCGATGCAGATCCCCCTCTTCACCGGCGGCCGGCTCAAGGCCGAGGAAGTCAGCGCGAGGGCGGAGGTCGGCGAGGCGCGCGCGCGCCAGAAGCTCGCATTGGAGATCGCGGAAGCCGAGACGGAGGCCGTGCTCGCCGTGCTCGAGGCGGCGATCGCCACGTGGCAGGCGAGCGCCGGCACGGTGGAGCAGGCGACGCGGGCCTACGAGATCGCGGACCTTCGATATCGCGAGGGCATCTCGACGCAGCTCGAGCTGCTCGACGCCCGGCTCGTGCTGCAGCTTGCTCAGGTCAATCGCGCGCAGGCTGCGCGCGACGTGCAGGTGGCGCGCGCCCGCGTATCTCTGCTTCCGGACCTGCCGCTCGGCACGGCGGCGATCGGGGCGGCCGACGGGCGCAGCGGGGCGGACACAGGTTCTGGCGGAGGCATTCGATAGCCATGGATCGATGGACACCGTTCTCACATTCGGGATGCCGGACCGTCGCCGGCCTGGCGTTGCTGGCGGCTGCCGTTCTGGTGGCGGCTTGCGGAGGCAGCGACGCAACGCCGGCGCCAGCTGGCGCCGGTGCCGCGGCCGGCGTGTCGATCGGCCCGGAAAGCGTCGTCACGGTGGCGCGAGGCGAGATCCGCACCGGCCCGCTCCTGTCGGGCGAGCTTCGGGCGGTGCGGGAGGCGACGGTTCGAGCGAAGATGCCCGGGTCGGTCCTCGAGGTCACCATCGAGGAAGGGCAGGCGGTGCGGCGCGGCGCCGTCATCGCGCGGATCGAGGCGAGGCCGCTCCAGGACGCGCTGCTCTCCTCGCAGTCGGCTGTGCGGTCGGCCGAGCAGTCCCTGGCCGTCGCCGAGCGCGAGGCCGAGCGGACGGCCAGCCTCGTCAAGGGCGGCGCCCTGGCCGAACGCGACGTCGAGTTCGCCCGGTCCGCGGTGGCCGGGTCGCAGGCCCAACTTGCCGACGCGCGCGCGCGGCTCGCCTCGGTTCGGCAGCAGCTGGAGGACGCCGTCGTGACGGCGCCGATCAGCGGCGTGGTGAGCGGCCGGCCTGTGAATGCCGGCGACGTCGTGTCGCCGGGAACGCCGCTGGCCACGATCATCGACCTCTCCGAGATGTGGCTGGAGGCCTCGGTGCAATCGGAAGCCCTCGCGGCCCTCAAGCCCGAGACCCCCGTCGACTTCCAGGTGCGCGGTTATCCCGGGCAGACCTTCGAGGGCCACATCGAACGGGTGTCGCCGTCGGCCAACCCGGTCACCCGGCAGGTCGCGATCTTCGTCCACGTCCCGAACACGCGCGGCCGTCTGGTGGCCGGGCTGTTCGCCGAGGGCCGCGTCACGAGCGAACGCCGCGAGGCCATCGTCGTGCCCGCGACGGCGATCGACACGACCGGACAGCGTCCCCGGGTGCTCCGGCTGCGCGACGGCAAGGCCGAGCGCGTGCCGGTGGAGGTCGGCATCCGCGACGATCGGACCGAGCGCGTCGAGATTCTGTCGGGCATCGCGCCGGGTGACGTGCTGCTGATCGGCGCGGCGCGCGCGGTGACGCCGGGCACGCCGGTGACGGTCTCCGGGCCGACAGCCCCACCGGTCCGATAGGAGGCACGCCGCGCCATGGTCATCTCCGACTTCGCCATCCGCAAACCGACCATCACCGTCGTTTCCATGCTGGCGCTGGTGGTGTTCGGGCTGGCGGCTCTCCTGCTCCTGAAGACCGACGAGTTCCCGGACGTCCAGCCGCCGATCGTCGTCGTCTCGGTGCTCTACCCGGGCGCCGCGCCCGAGAACGTGGAGCGCGAAGTCATCGAGCCGGTCGAGGACGCGGTCTCGGGGATCAGCGGCGTGTCCCAGATCCAGTCGTCGGCGCTCGACAGTTTCGCGGTGTTCGTCATCCAGTTCGCGTACGAGAAGGACCTGCAGGAGGCTACCCAGCAGATCCGCGACGAGGTCAACGCAATCCGCAACGACCTGCCGCCCGAGATGGAAGAGCCGGTGTTGACGCGGTTCGACCCGGCCGACCTGCCGGTGGTGTCGCTGGTGCTGTCGTCGCCGAAGCTGTCGGGTCCCGAGCTCACGCTGATCGCCGACCCGGGCATCGTCCGCCGGCTTCGAGGCCTCGCCGGCGTCGCGCAGGCGACCGTCGTCGGCGGCATCGAACGCGAGCTGACCGTCGAGCTGCGGCCCAAGGCGCTGCAGGCGGCCGGGGTCGGGGTGGCCCAGGTGGTCGGCGCACTGCAGGCGCAGAATCTCTCGGCGCCAGTGGGCCGGCTGCTCGGCAGCCTGGACGAGCGGACGATCCGCCTGAGCGGCCGGCTCGCCGCGCCCGCCGATTTCGAGCGGCTGGTCATCTCGGAGTCGAAGGGGCGCCTGGTCCGCCTGGGCGACGTGGCGGTCGTGCGCGACGGTACCGCGGAGGCCCGCTCGGCCGCCATCTTCGACGGCTCCGAGGCGGTCGGGATCGACATCGTGAAGTCGAAGGGCTACAGCACGACGACCGTGGCCCAGGCCATTCGCGACGAGGTGGCCCGCCTGCAGTCGACCCTTCCGCCCGACACGTCGCTCCGCACCGTGCGCGACGCCGGCACCCGCGTGGAGCAGTCGGTCGGCGACGTCGAGTACGCGCTGGTCGAGGGCGCGGTCCTCACCGTGCTCGTGGTCTTCCTGTTCCTGAACTCGTGGCGATCCACGGTGATCACCGGGATCGCGCTGCCGATCTCGGTCATCGCGTCGTTCATCGCCGTGCTCGCGTTCGGGTTCACGCTGAACACGATGTCCCTGCTCGGCCTCTCGCTGGCCATCGGCATTCTGATCGACGATGCCATCGTGGTGCGCGAGAACATCGTCCGGCACGTGGAGATGGGGAAGGACCACGTCACGGCCGCGCACGAAGGCACCGACGAGATCGGCCTGGCCGTCGCGGCGACCACGTTCTCGATTGTCGTCGTGTTCGTGCCCGTGGCGTTCATGGGCGGCGAGGCCGAACAGTGGTTCGCGCCGTTCGCGCTCACCATCGCGTGCTCGGTGCTCGTGTCGCTCTTCGTGTCGTTCTCGCTCGACCCGATGCTCTCGGCGTACTGGCCCGATCCCCACGTGCCGACCGCGCAGCGGTGGTTCATCAGCCGCTGGCTCGCGAGGTTCAACCACTGGTTCGACCGCCAGGCGGAGCGGTACAAGCGCGTGATCGGGTGGGCGCTCACGTACCGGTGGTCGATGGTGTCGCTGGCGACCGCGGTCTTCGTCGCGTCGATCGCGCTGCCCGCGCTCGGCATCGTCGGCGGGTCGTTCTTCCCCGTGCAGGACGTCTCCGAATTCAACGTCATCATCGAGACGCCGCCCGGATCGAACATCGAGTACACGAAGCTCAAGGCGGAGGAGGTGGCCAGGCTCGCGCGTTCGCGGGCGGAGGTGGCGTACACCTACACGACCATCGGCGGATCGGGCGGCTTCGGGAGCGCATCAGGCGCTGTCGATGAGGCGAACGTCTACATCCGGCTCGTGCCCAAGAAGGAGCGTGCCAGGCACCAGGAGGTGGTGGCGCAGGAAGTGCGCCGCGACCTGGCGCGGATCGGCGGGGCGACCGCATGGATCAGCAAGGACACCTTCGGCAATCAGAAGGAGATCCAGGTCCAGCTCCGCGGGCCGGACGTCGACGAGCTCAATCGCCTGGCGCCGAGGCTGGCAGACCTGCTGCGGTCGACGCCGGGCGCAGTGGACGTCGGGCTGTCGACCAAGGGACAGAAGCCCGAGATCGACGTCGAGCTCGACCGGCCGCTCGCCGGCACGCTCGGCGTGACGGTGGGTCAGGTGGCGCAGTCGCTGCGGCCGGCGTTCGCGGGGATCGACGCCGGCGACTGGGTCGATCCGCTCGGGAAGACCCGTGACGTGACCGTTCGGCTCGTCCCCGAAGCGCGGGCGAGCATCGCCGACCTCGAGAGCCTGCCGCTGATCGTACCCGGACCGGCCGGGCCCGTGGCGCTGCCGCTGGGCCAGGTGGCGCGCATCACCAGCGGGCTCGGCCCGGCGAAGATCGACCACCTCGATCGCGAGCGCGTCATCACGATCCAGGCCAACACCGAGAATCGCGCGCTCACGGAGGTCATCCGCGAGTTCGAGGGAAAGCTGGCGGCCTTTCCGCTTCCGACGGGTTACGTGATCTCGCAGGGCGGCCAGACCAAGGACCAGCAGGAGGTGTTCACCCGCATTCTGGTGGCGCTCGGCGTCGCGCTGATGCTCATGTATTTCGTGCTCGTGGTGCAGTTCGGGTCGTTCCTCGATCCGCTGGCCATCCTGCTGTCGCTGCCCCTGTCGCTCATCGGCGTCATGCTGGCGCTCTGGATGACCGGGTCGACGCTCAACATCATGAGCATGATCGGCGTCATCCTGCTGATGGGCATCGTGGCGAAGAACGCGATCCTACTCATCGACTTCGCGAAGGCGGCGGAAGAGAAGGGGATGGCCCGCAAGGCGGCCATCGTCGAGGCTGGGCGGGTACGGCTCCGGCCGATTCTGATGACCACCTTCGCGCTCATCGCCGGGATGATCCCGGTTGCGATCGGGTCGGGCGAGGGCGCCGACTTCCGGGCGCCACTGGGCCGGGCGGTCATCGGCGGCGTCCTGACGTCCACGATTCTGACCCTGCTCGTGATCCCGACTGTCTACGACATCCTGAGCGGGTGGCGGGACCGGGCGATGGGGCTGCTCGCTCGCCTGACGAGGGCGGAGCGGCCGGCGAGATCGGATGAGGCCGCGCCGGTAGGCCAACCCGCCGGTGTACCTGCCGCGGCGGGTCCCGCGGCCTGATGGCCGCCGTCACCTCACCTGGCGACGGCGTAGCCGGCGGCCGCGACGGAGGCGGTGAGCACCATCCCCCAGCAGAGGTCCACCACGGTCACCGCGACCGGCCAGCCCTTGAGCGTCGCGAGGTTCGTCAGGTCGTACGTCGCGTATGCGACCAGGCCGAAGAACGCCCCCGTGGCGAGCGCCCGCGTCAGCGAGCCTGCCCGGGCCGCCGGCAGGGTCACGAAGAACACGATGCCGGCGATGTAGAGCAAGTAGAAGACGATCGCGGCCGCCCAGTTCACCTGGTCGGCGAGCAGGCCGCCGAGCTGGCGGCGGTAGAAGCCCCGGGCGAGGACCCCGAGCCAGAGCATGTCGATCGCGAAGAACGCCACGGTGGAAACCGCATAGACCTTCAGCCAGCCGGTCATGAGCCTACCTCCCATCGGGGCCCGCGGCGGGGCCCCTCGCGGTTTGCTGCCAGCGGTAGCGCCCCGGGAAGGCCCCGGAGCGCGTCGCGAAATGCACGAGCAGGGGAAACGCGGCCGCCCACACCAGCGCCAGGGCAGCCGCAGCCGACCGCCCGCCCCAAGGGAAAGGTCACCCCGCCGAGGCGCTCGCCGGCGAGAAAGGCGAGCGGGCCTCCAGCCGCCCCGAGAAGCACGCTCACGATCGGCCGCCCGGCGAGCCACGCGAGGCTGTGGCAGGGGAGCGTCGCGAACTGCGCCCAGAGCACCGTGAGCCAGATGGGGCAGAGCCAGGCCGCGTAGTGACCGGAAGGGAACGCCACGGTTCCCGCGGCTTGCTGCGCCGAGTCGATCGCCGTCCCGGCCAGAGCAGTGAGGGCGACGAACCTCGCCTCGTCCGCCCGGCGCTCGACGAGGGCGAGGTGCACCAGGACGAGGGCGAGACCGGTTGCGGCCCCCAGCCACGGCCATCCGCTCGCGCCGCCGAGAACGCAGGCGAACCACCCCGCCTGGTAGAGTCCCACATTCACGAGGCGGGCGGCCGCGGACGGCGTCACGCCCCGACCGCCTCCGCCGACGACCGCCGCGCGCTCGGTCAACGGCCCTCCCCGCGCCTGGCCGGGAACCAGGGGAAGAAGGCGCTCGTGCGCGCCATGTAGTCCTCGAACTCCGGGTTGCCACGGAACTTCGCCTCGAGCATCGGGATCCCCGAGACCTTGAGGAGCAGGAAGAGAATCGTGAGCGGGCCGACGACGCCGGCCCAGCCGAGCGGCGATCCGAGAGCGACGAGCAGAACGCCCCACCAGAGGGTCGCCTCGCCGAAGTAGTTGGGGTGCCGCGTCAAGCGCCAGAGCCCGGTCCGCAATACGCGACCGCGTTGCGCGGGGTCCCGCAGGTGCCGCAGCAGCTGCGCGTCGCCGAAGGCCTCGAACAGGAATCCGACGCACCAGACGAGGACGCCGGCGGCGTCGCGCAGGCCGAGGGGCCCACCGGGGTCGGCCATCACGAGGAGGACCGGCGCGACAACGACGAGGATGACGGTCCCCTGGAGCATGTAGATCTGCAGGAAGCTGCGCACGACGAACGTCTTCCCCCACGCCTCGCGCCAGGCGCGGTAGCGGAAGTCCTCCTCGCGGCCCCAGTTGCGCACGAGGATGTGGATCGCCAGCCGCAGACCCCAGACAGCCACCATCGACAGGAGCAGCAACTGTCGGGGATGCGCGAGGCCGGAGCGCAGGAACGCCGCCGTCGAGGCGACGATGAAGCCCAGGCCGTAGGCCACGTCGGCGAGACCGTTGTCGCGCCGGGCGAGCGACACGAGGAAGGCCGCCGTCATGTGGCAGAACAGGGCGAGCGCCGCAATCCCCACGACCTCACCCATCCCGGAGTCCCCCGTGTACGTCCAGCAGCGTACTTGCGGTTGACTGTAGCGGCGCCGGCAGCCGGAGTCAACTCGCGCACCCACGCGCGCACCCACGCGGGCGACGGCGTCGGTGGGCTGCAGGTGATTCACCGGATCTGGACGGTCAGCCTCCTGGCCTGCCATTTGGGACCGCCTTCCTCACCGTCCCGACGGCCGCGTCGCCCAGTAGATTCTCCGCTATCATCTGGAGGCATCTCCCGGAATGCGCGATCGGGGAGCCGCGGTGTTCATGTCTGTCCTGCGATTCCATCTGCGCGTCGGCGTTCGCCTGGCCCTTCGCGCGGCAGCGCCGCTCATCGCGTTCCCGATCGTCGCTCTCGCCATCCAGCAGGATCCTGCCGCCGCGCTGGACGGCCTTGCCCGGTGGCTCTTCGCCCCACCGGGCGAAGCAGGCGGAGGCTTGGCCGTCGGCGCGATCGCGATCGCGATGGCCTCATGGGCCGCGCCGCGCGTGACGCCCGGCATGACCGGCTGGCTGCGCCATCTGCCCATCACCGACGTCGGCCAGCGACTGGGCGCGCTGGCCGCACTCCTCGCGGCGCAGGCCCCCCTTGGCGTCGCGCTGCTGCTGCTCGGCCTGTCCGCGGCCTGCCGCACCGGCCACGTCTCGCCGGTCCGGCCGGCCGCGCAGCTCATCACGATGGGCGCTGCCGCGGTGGCGGCATGGCCGGGCGCGCACCGCTGGCGCAGTCGACTGCTTGCGCTGCTGGCGATTCTCGCCGCCGCGCCCGGGGAGATGATCGCGACCCTGATCGCGGTTCCGCTTCTGGCTGCCGCGGTTCGCGTGACGGGACGGCTGTCGCTGCCGCCGCCGGCCGCATTGTCGCGCCGTCGCCTGTCCGCTGCGATCCCGGTTCCGGCGCTCATCGGCATTCGAGCGCTCGGCGGCACGCTGATCGTGGCACCCCTGGTCTCCCTGATACCGATCGCCATCATGGCGGCGCTGCGTGTCAACAACAGCGACCTCCCGCCGACGATTGCCGCGGGCGCCGCGCGCCTCGGCGGCGGGCTTGCGACCACGATGCTGGTCGGCACGTTGGTTGAACGTCTCGCGGTGCATCGCCCCCCGTGGTGCTGGGCGCGATCGCTCCCGCTCGGCGCCGCGCGGAGAGTCGACGAGGACGCCGTTCTCCTCGGTGTGCCGTGCCTGGTTCCGCTCGCCTTCGTCGCGTGGATGGATCCGCTGGCGGCTCTGATGGTCGCGATGTGCGTCCCGACCCTGGCGTGGCGTGGAGCCGGCGCGGTGCGGCATGGTGTGGGCACCAGAGCCGGCCCTGCGACCCCGTTGCTTGTGGAGGGCGCCCTCGTGGCAGGGTTGGTCGCGCTGCTGCCGTGGCTCGCGGTCGTCGCGCTTGCGGCGGCCCCTCTGGCACGCCGCGCCGCGGCAGAACGGGACAGGCAGCAGCCGGTGAGCCGCTGGGAAGACCGGCATCACAGCGCGGCCGGCGACCCGATGTCGTGGAGTGCGCGATGATCCAGATGGAGTCGGTTTCCTTCAGCTACGGCAACGTCGTTGTGCTCGACCGCGTCAGCCTCTCGATCGATCCCGGGCTTGTCCTGCTCGTCGGACCGAACGGCTGTGGCAAGTCGACACTGTTGAGGATTCTCGCGGGTGTCGAACGGCCGGACGAAGGCCAGGTGTCGATCGCGGGACACGACCTCTGGCGCGATGAAGTCGCCGCCCGTCGTCGGCTCGCCTACGTGCCCGAGCACCCGGACCTGACGCCGTACGCGTCGCTGCTCGAGGTCCTGCGCCTCGTGTGCCGCCTGCGCGACGAGCCCGTGGACCGGGCGATGGAGGTGCTCGCCCTGACCGCGCTCACCGACAGGGCTCATGCCTCGGTGCGCGAACTGTCTGCGGGACAGCGCCGGCGCGCCCTGCTGGCCGCCGCCTGGATTGGCACACCGCAGGTCGTCCTGCTCGACGAACCGCTCGAGTCGCTCGACCGCGGACTCCGCGACGATGTGGTGGCCTGGATCGACAGCCTGGTGCGGGCCGGCGCGGTGGTGGTCGCAGTGAGTCACCAGATCGAGCCGTTCCTGGAGAGTGCGACGTCCGTGATGTCCGTGCGTGACGCGAGGGTTGTGCAACCGATCGACCTCCCGCCTGACCCGGCCGAGAGACTGGGGTTGGTCGAGCGCATGGCACGGGCCATCCCGCACGAGTCCGGATTCGGCCGACAACCTTCCCCAGCACGCGCTCTCGCGGAATCGTCCCGAGTTGGCGAGAGTCCATCGAAGCGTCACGGTTCGACCCGAGGACGAAGTAGTGGCCTTCCGGAACCACCTGTTCCTCGAAAGCGCTGAGGATACCTCCGTGACCGAAGCACACGTACGCTTCGGTCGCCGGCTGGGTTGATCAACTCCGGGTTATCGGACAAGTGCCGTTGAACGGCCTGGAGGTGATCGTAATGCCGAGCGTCGTGAGCAGTCCTTCTCCGAGGAGCTCCGTACGCGGGTCTCCGGACTCCCAATCGCCGACGAACATCTTCTTCAGGCCCATCACCGCGATGGTCACGACGACAACGACGACCAGATACCCGAGCACGTGGCCGATGGAAAGGAGGAGCTTCTTCATGAGGCGCTTGCTCCAGCCGTTCGCGGGCGGCGCTCTTGGTGACCGCTCGTCAGAACCGATAGGCGACGCCGAAGGTCACGACGATGGGGTTGATGGCCACGCGCCCCGTCGCACCGTTGTCCCGGTTGGTGAACTCGGGATTCGAGGCGTAGCGCCTCACGCCGGCGTGCAGCGCCCAGTTCGAGGCGCCGAGGTCGATGTCGACGGCGGCACCAAGGCCCCAGGCGAACGTGCTGCCGCCCTCGAGGTTCAGCGTTTCCCCGTCGGCAACGAACGCGAGATCGCCATAATGGGCGACGCCGATCATCGCGGTCACGGTCAGGTCGACCGCCTTGCCCGGAGTGAGGTGGAACACGGGCCCAAGAGTGAATGGCGTGAACGCGAGACTGTCCGAGATCCGGCGCCGGCCGTCCGGTAAGTCGGCCTCGAGCGCGATCTCCGGCCGGGCGTGGAGCGCGTCGAGACCTAGACCGACGAAGCGCCCGGAGTGGTATTCGAGGGCCACACCGGCCCCAAGGGCCCCCTTGGGGCTGGCGTCGATTGGGACGGCCGAGTCCACGTTTGAAACGTCGACACTGGGCCTGACCCAGGCGCCTTGGAGCCGCAGGGTCCAGCCAGGTTCGGCGGCCACGACCGGGACCGGCAGGGTCACCGCCAGCGCGAGGATCGCGATCATCTGTACCTGTCGTTGCATGGTCTTCCCCTCTCTTGCGCTTTCTGACATAGGAGCGGACGTTGTTGTCCGCTCTCGACCAGGAACGCGCAGGAAGTTCCGAAAGTCCGCAATCGAGAGGCGTTCATCCCTGGCGGCCCGACAGCGGCCGCCGGTCGCAGGAAGGAGCGGGTCGTCGCGTGAGCCACGGCGTCGAGTGCTGTGCCATAATCCGGACCATCAGGGAGGCGCCCGTGCCAGGCGACCCGAGGGACCGGGTCACTGTCATCGTCTCGGACTTCGAGGCCGGCGCGAAGCGCGCCCATATCTCCGCCGAAGAGCTCTTTCCGCTGCTCTACGACGAACTGCGCCGCCTCGCCGGCTTCTACATGGGACGGGAGCAGGCCGGCCACACCCTGCAGCCAACCGCGCTGGTGCACGAGGCCTATCTGAAGCTCGTCGATCAGACACGAACGGGCTTCAAGGGGCGCACCCATTTCATGGCCGTCGGCGCCCAGGTGATGCGCCGGCTGCTCATCGACCACGCCAGGAAGCGGGGCGCCGTCAAGCGCGGCCTCGGCTGGAAGCGCGTGACCCTGGGAACCGGCAACGAAGCCGCTGAAGCCGCGGCGCTCGGTTCGGAGGAGCTGCTGAACCTCAACGCCGCCCTCGACCGGCTGGCCGAGGTCGACGAGCGCGAGGCGCGGATCGTGACACTGCGCTTCTTCGGCGGTCTCAGTGTCGAAGAGGTGGCCGAAGCCATCGGCGTCTCCAGACGCACCGTCGAGTCGGACTGGCGGCACGCCCGCGCCTGGCTTCGGGTGGAGCTGTCGCGAGGTGCGTCGTGCTGAGCCGCGACCGCCATGCCCGGATGAAGGAGCTCTTCCTGGCGGCCTGCGGTCGCGATACCGGCGAGCGCGGCCCGTTTCTCGACGAGGCCTGCGGCGATGACGCCGATCTACGTCGCGCCATCGACGACCTGCTCGCGGCGGATGAAGAAACTGGGCCTGAGCCGGCAGAAGACGTGGAGACAATCGAAGGCTACCGGCTGGTGCGCCGCGTGGGCGAGGGCGGCATGGGGGAGGTGTGGGAGGCCGAGCAGCTGACACCCGTCCGCCGCCGCGTGGCCCTGAAGCTCGTGCGCGGCGATCTGGCCAGCAGAGACGTGGCCTTGCGCTTCGAGTCGGAGCGTCAGGCTGTGGCCCGGATGGACCACCCTTGCATCGCCCGGGTCTTCGATGCCGGAACCACGGCAAGCGGGCGCCCATACTTCGCCATGGAGTTTGTCGAAGGCGAGGCCATCGACGCCTACTGCGACGGGCGGCAGCTGACGACCTCGGAGCGGCTGCGGCTCTTCGTGCAGGTCTGCGAGGGCGTGCAGCACGCCCACGTCAAGGGCGTCATCCACCGCGACCTGAAGCCGTCCAACGTGCTCGTCACGCGGCAGGGCGATCGGGTCGTGCCGAAGATCATCGACTTCGGCGTGGCCAAGGCCATCGAAGGCCGGTTGACCGAACGGACCCTGTTCACCCAGCACGGCCAGTGGATCGGCACGCCCGAATACATGAGCCCGGAGCAGGCCGGCCTGTCCGCAGCCGATGTGGACACCCGGACGGATGTCTACTCGCTGGGCGTCATCCTGTACGAGCTGCTTGCAGGGGCCTCGCCCATCGACGGCCGCGATCTTCGTTCAGCCGGGTTCGACGAGATGAGGCGGAGGATCCGTGAAGAGGATCCACCCACCCCGAGCACCCGCCTGAGTGCTCTTGGCTGCGGGCAGAAGAGCGTAGCGGATCGGCGGCGCACCGACGAACGCAGTCTCCTGAGGCTGCTGCGCGGCGACCTCGACTGGATCACGATGAAGGCCCTCGAGAAGGATCGGCAGCGCCGCTACGGCTCGCCGGCCGAGCTGGCGGCCGACATCCGCCGTCACCTCCAGAGCGAGCCCGTCATGGCCGCCGCCCCGAGCCGCACGTACCGGCTCCGCAAGTTCACTCGGCGTCACCGCGCCGGCGTCGTCGCGGCGTCTCTCGCGGTGATGGCGCTGGTGGCCGGCCTCGCCATCGCTTCGGTCGGTCTCCTGCGGGCCACCGCGGCCGAACGGCTGGCGAACAGGCAGGTCGACTTGCTGGTCGGCATGATCGACGGCCTCGACCCCGGCGGCGTTACATCGCCGGCGACCACGCCAGGCGACATGCTCGGCCGAGTCTCCGAGAGGATCGACCGTGAACTCGGGGACCAGCCGCTGGTCAGAGCCCGGCTCAAGACGACCCTGGGACGCATTCACACGAACCTCGGACAGCGTCGCGAGGCGCAGGCGCAACTCGAAGAGGCCCTGCATCTGCGCGAGAGGCATCTGGGTCCTGATCGCGTCGAGACCGGCGAGACGCTTCACGCCCTGGGCATCCTGTTCAGTGAGCATGGCGACTACCCGGCCAGCCTGAACGCCTTCGGCCGCGCCCTCGAGATCCACGAGCGGGCGCTTGGGCCGGAGCATCCGATCACGGCGGCGAGCCTCACCTACGTCGCCTTTGCCCAGTGGCGGCTGGGTCGGTTCGGCGACGCCAGCGTGGCGTTCGAACGAGCGTTGCGCATCCGGGAACGGAAGCTTGGTCCCGAGCACGAGGCCGTGGCCGAGACCCTGTACCTGCAGGCGGTGCTGCTCGCCGATCTGGGTCAGCTCGAGCGAGCCCGCGACGGGGCCCGCCGGGCCCTGGCGATCCGTGAGAAGCGGCTCGGGCGCGACAGCATTGGCGTCGGCTGGACGGCGAGTCTGCTGGGCGGCGTGCTCCTCCAACTCGAAGGACCGCAGGCGGCTCTGCCCTTGCTCGAGCGCGCCCTCTCGATTCCCGAGAAACACCTGGGCCCGGAGCACTACGGCGTGGCCGAGCCCCTCACCGGTCTTGGTTCGGCGCTGCTGCGCGCGGGGGACCTGGACGGCGCGCAGGCGCGCTTCGAGCGTGCGCTGCGCGTGGTGGAGCGCACCATCGGCTCAGCCCACCCGAGGGCGGCCGACGCACTCGACGGTCTCGGGCGGGTGGCGCTGCGGCGCGGCGACCACACGCTGGCCCGGCGGCACTTCGAGCGCAGCCTGTCCATTCGGGAAGCCACGCTCGACGCCGACCATCCCTATGTGGGGAGAAGCACCGAGGGACTCAGTCAAGCCATGTCGGCTTCGGGCGATGTCGAGGGTGCCCTCGCGCTTCTCCGGCAGCGGATGGCCGCCATCGAGCGGGCTCACGGACCGGTTCACTTCGAGCTGGCCCGGGCGCTCAATGCCATGGCCCTGATACACGCAGGCACGGGACAGATCGCCGAGGCGCAGCGCCTGATGCGAGGCGCCGTCGACATGGCCGAGAAGACCGGGGGAACCCGGCACGCCTTCGTGAGCCGCGGCTACTACAACCTGGCCTGTCTTGCGGCCCGGGCCGGAGATCGAACGGGCGCGCTGGCGATGCTGCGAGAGGCGATCGACCGCGGGTTCGCTTCGGGCATCATCGTCGACGATCGCGACCTGGCCGTCCTCCGGGGTGACCCGCAGTTCGAGGCCATGGTCGCGGAGGTGCGGCGCCGCGTCGCCTCGGGTTCAGTGCCGGGCTGAGCGGGCAGCGAACGCGCGGCGGATGAAGTTCTCGATGGGGACGATTCTTCTATTGACAGTCAACAGAAACGGCGCGACACTGCTGTTGACCGTCAACAGGACTAGACATCTTCCAGGGGCCAGATCGTGACGATTGAAGCAGGTTCTCCGCCTTGCGCTCGCCCCTGGAAGATGTCGATGACCACGCTGAAGGCGTCGTCCAGAAACACCGCACGCTAGCGAAGCGAGCCTCGGCGGTTTGAGGCGGAGCTTCGCCAGGCCTCCGGGGACCTGAATGTCGGCGGCCGGCGGCGACGGGCGTTGCACCACCAGGGTGCGGCTATGGTTCCACGCACGACGGTCTCCGGCATCGCGTTGGTTGTCGTGGCGGCCTGGGGCATCGTGACTCTGGCCCACCAGGACCAGCAACAGCCCGATCCGAGAATCGCGGCGCTCATCGCGGCTGTCCAGCGCGAAGCCTGGCCGCGCCAGGCCGCGGCGATCGAGGCGCTGGGCGCCAGCGGTGATCCGCGGGCCGTCGAGCCGTTGGCCGCTCTGCTCGAGAGCCGCGCGTGGTACGTCCGCGATGCCGCCACCCGCGCGATCGGCCGGGTCGAGGGGCAGGCGGCCATGCGAGCGCTCGTCAAACCGCTCGGCGACACCCACGGACGGGTCCGGCAGAGCGCCCGCGAAGCGCTGGCTGCCCGCGGCGAATCGGCCGTCCCGGTGGCAGTGGCCACCCTCGACGCACCCGACGAGATCGTGCAATGGCAGGCGGCCTGGATCCTCGGGCGGCTGAAGGGACCGGTCGCGGCGGCTGCGCTGCTGGAGGCGTTCGGGCGCGGCAGCCGCGACGCTCGCGTGGAGGCCGGAGTCGGCCTCGTGCGCCAGCGCGCCGACACACCAGTTCCTCCGCTGGTCCGGCTTCTCGCGAGTCGTGACGCGGCCGTCCGCGAAGATGCTGCGTGGGTCCTGGGGCGCCTTGGCCGGCCACAGGCGGCCGAGCCGCTCGTGTCGGCGCTGGCTGATACCGACATGGGCTGGATGGCAGCCGTGGCCCTCGGCGAACTGCGCACACCGTCGGCTGCGACGCCCCTCGCCGCCGCTCTGGGAAGTCCGTCCGCGCAGACGCGGCGGGCCGCCGCCTGGGCTCTCGACAGACTCGGAGCCGCCGAGACGACTCCGGCGCTGAGCCGAGCGGCTGGTGACCCGGATGAAGAGGTGCGCTACTGGGCCGCCCGCGCGCTCCGCGCCATCGGAACACCGGAGGCGGCACGCGCGGCAGCCAGCGCTCGGCCCACCCGCTGGGACCGCGACGCCCGGCGGTGTGCGCCGAACAGGTCGGCGGCAACCATCTCGGCGGGGACTCTCACCTTCAGTGGGAGGAGTTACCCGCTCTATCCGGAAACGCTCGAGACTGAGCCGCAGGTTCCCTCACCGCTGACGACGGCCGATGGCACGGAGCTCGTGATCGCCACCACCTCGGCCGGCAGATATGGCATCGTCCCCGTCACGCTCAAGGCGAAGGACCGGCAGTGTGAGGCCGATGCCAACGACTTCCCCACCTTGGCCGGGACTGGTCTGCACGCGGAGGTCGAACTGGACCGCACGCGCACGATCACGGGCCGGTCGGTTGTTGAAATCGCCGAGTTCGGCCTCGCCGGCTACCTCTCCGACGATGGCTTCCTCGGGGCCGATGAGGAGGTCGTAGCGATTTTGAAGGATGACAACCGCACCGTGAAGGCGCTCGGTCTGACTCATCCTGAGCTGGCGCGGCCGCTCTTCTACATCTGGAACATGATGAACGTGGACCTCGACCTCAACCGGTGGAACATGGCCGAGCACCGGTGGCGGAACATGACGACGCTGCTCAGTCGCGGGCGACGCGTCAGGCTGAACGCCGGCGATACCAATGGCGGGCAGCTCTCGATCTTCGCCGATCGGATTGAGGGCTCCTTCTGGATTGAGATTGACGGCGACCTCACGCAGCGCGAGCAGTCATTCCTGACGCAGCGTTACGCCCACCTGGACGGGCGACAGATGGGCGCGCTGATCAGGGCCCTCACCCGCATCCGGACCGGCGAGATCCAGCCTCACTACATCACGTGGTACGGCTTCTACGAGGGGCGGACGCCCTGGAGGACCCCTCCCGTCGCGCTTGCGCTGGTGTTCGGCCTGCGGACGCTGGAGGAGATCGAGGCCGCGTTTCCAGGACGGCTGTATGAGCTGATGATGACCAGGTTCGCCGGAGACGGCCAGGACAAAACGGGAACCTCCAGCTGGACGTCCGTGCGGTGAGGAGACGGGGTCGGGGTTCGGCGTGACCGATGGCAGTGAGCCAGAGGGAGATGGAGCATGAACACGGAAGATGAGACGAGCGGTCGTGGAGCGCTCGTGCGAACGCTCTGGGCGGCGGCCTTGACCAACATGATCCTCTGGGCGCTGTCGATCATTGCGCTGATCGTCCTGATTGAACGTGCTCGGTCGCCCAGGGAGCTCTTTGTGATGCTGGCCGCAGGGGTCGCCGTGGCGTCGAGAGTCCTTGCCGTGGCACGGAAGCTCAGGTGACTTGGCCCAGTGGGGCGCGCTCGCTGTGGACGATCCAGGCACGAAGTTCCTTCCAGCGTAAAGGTCATGAAGACACACTCTGGCGTCATCGACCTGGCGGTTCTGGCAGGGGCCGGTTGCCTTGGCGTCTGCCTGGCAGCGCTCCTGCCGGTCTTCGCCGCGCAGACCGCTCCCGGCGGGATCCCCTGCGGTGGCAGCAACATCGAATCGTTCCCGGCAACCGTCAAGCAACGGCCGGCTCTTCCGTCCCCCTGTCGCACCGGGAATGGAGTGGACGTGGTCACGGCCCGCACCGGGCAGAGCGACTACGTCCTGGTTCCCGTCACCGTCACGCCGGGAATCACGATTCGTCCCTGGGAGGCCCCGCTCGAGGTCGACCGCGTGGACTTCCCGACCCTGGCACGGACCGGGCGGCATTCCGACACGGAGCTGGATCGGACGCAGTCCATAACCGGCCGGTCGCTGGCGGACATCGCCGCGCTCGCTCGTCCCGGCCGGTTGTCCACGAGCGGCTTTCTGGCCGAAGGCGAGGACATCATCTCCGTGTTGAAGGCCGACAATCGGTTGGTGACGCGGCTCGGCCTGACGCACACGACACTGGCCACACCCCTCCTGCACCTGTGCAACCTGCTCCGTGAGCTCTATCAGGAGACGGGGGCGCGCCCGACGCTCACGGTGTTCTACGGTGGCAAAACGCTCTCGCTGGAGGTGGAATTCAGCAGAGGCGGCCAGAAGTCGATCTTCAACGACGGACTCGATGGCGCCTGGACAATCGCGATCCGGCGCGAACTGCAGGAGAGCGAGCGGGCGTTCCTGAACCGGGCGTATGCGCACGTCGAACCGGCGCAGCGCGACGCCCTGCTGAAGCGTCTCACCGCATTGCTCACCGGCGAGATGCAGCCCTTCTACATCTATCGCTACGGCTTCTACGAGGGCCACACCGAGTGGCGGACCGATCCCCTCGTGATCAGCTTCATGTTCGGGCTCAAGTCCATCGAGGAGATCGAGGCCGCCTTCACCGGGCGCCTGCCCCAGGTGCTGGCCGGGAACGCTGTCCGCAAACCCGCGAAGCCGGCAGGATGGTGAGGTTGGTGCGGCCGCGATCCGTCCCACGTGAGGGGCTGGAGCCAGGCGAGCGGACCTTCGCTTCATCTAAGGCCAGGCATAGTGTTGGCTTCGTGGAAGTTCTCATAATCCCGTCCTTGATCTCTTCTCGCCCCTGACATCGATCTGTGCCGCCCCCGGTTATTCAAGACGGTTTCTCAGGAGAAACGATTGGAGTTATTGCCTGTAGAGGCGATCCAACGCAAGATCATGTCCGGACGAGTGGTTGAGATCCGAACACGTCCTTCCTGGGTTCGCGACGCTGGGCGCCTGATGGAGCTGGCAGTCGCCTCTGACATGGGAATGGCCGCTGCCACCGGTGGCCAACCGCCGGCCCCCCCAGTCCGTCGAATGACAGTAGTGCCGGAGGACGACCCATGCGCAGCGCGCTCCAGGACGTTGGCCACCTCTGCCGGACCGCTCGGAAGTCGCACGGCTTCTTCGGCGCCGCGGTGTTGGCGCTCGCGCTCGGCATCGGCGGCAACCATGCGCGTGTCGCCGCTGCGCAACCGCCTCAGGGTTGGGTCGATGAGGGCTGGGCGCCCTGGGAGCGGGAGCTCACCGCTCACCGGTTCCTGCCGGAGGACACGATCTTCGTCCTGCGCGTTGCGGCGCAGAGCCCTTAGCGCAAGAGGAGGCGATCATGGAGTTGGCGGCCCGAACGCGGCAGACCCTCGAGTCTGCCTGGCGCGATGTCCGCCTGGCCGTCCGGTCGCTTCGGAGGAGCCCGGCGTTCGCCGTGGTGTGCGTCGCCTCGCTGGCTCTCGGAATCGGCGTGAACGTCGTCGTCTTCAGCTTCGTCAACGCGCTGTTCCTCAGCCCGATCGCCGGCGTCGCCGATTCCGATCGGCTCATCTCCGTCGAGTACCGCGCGCGCAGCGCGGCACAGGCCTTCACGAGCAGCTCGTACCCCGATTTCGAGTACGTGCGCGCCTTCAATCGCAGTTTCACCGACCTGGCGGCGTACTTGACTTGCCCGATGAGCGCGGGCGTGGGGGAGAGCGTCGAGGGCGTCACCGGCGAGATGGTCAGCCCCACCTACTTCTCGGTGCTCGGCGTGAGGATGGCCGCCGGACGAGGTTTCACGCCGTCGGAGGGGCTGGCGCCGGGCGCCGACCCGGTCGTCGTGCTCGGCTTCGATTTCTGGCGCCATCGCCTGGGCGCCGATCCGCGGATCGTGGGCAAGTCGCTGCAGATCGGCAGCCGGCTGTTCACGGTCATCGGCGTAGCGCCGGCCGGCTTTCGAGGGCTTTCTCTCGAGTCCTCCGAGCCACCAGCCCTCTGGGCGCTGGCGTCGATGAGCAACGAGATCGTGCCGGACCTCGGTCACCTCGTCCGTCAACCGGGCAATCAGAGCTTCACGCTCGCCGGGAGGCTGCGGCCCGGCGTCACGGTCACCGCGGCCACGGAGGATCTGACGCGGCTTGCCGAGCAGATCGCGATCGATCGCCGCGCCCAGGGCGGCAAGGACGACAGCGCGTACGCGGACGTGGTGCCGCTCCTCTTTCCCGCGGCGCACAATCGGGTCCCGCCAGGCCTGCGGCCAGAGGTTCTCAACCTCATCGCCCTGCTCGGCGGGGTCGGCCTCCTCGTCTTCGTCATCGCGTGCTTCAACGTCGTGAACCTCGTCGTGGCGCGCGTCGCGCAACGGGAGAAGGAGCTGGCGCTGCGGCTGTCGCTCGGAGCCGGCAGGATGCGCCTCGTGTCCCAGATGCTGGCGGAGAACCTGCTGCTGTCATTGCTCGGCGCTGCGGCGGCGCTGCTCGTCGGGCGCTGGTCGGCGGCGGGACTGGCATGGGTTGGCCGCGCGTTCAGCCGCACCGTCGCGGTGGAACCCGCCATGGACCTCCGCGTGCTCGCGTTCACGGCGCTCGCCGCCGCCATCTGTGCGCTGGTTGCCACCGTCTTCCCGCTGCGCCTGGCATCTCGCGCGTCGCTCACTGCATTGATCGCGGGTGGAACGGCGGCCGGCGGCGCCAGGCCAGCCGCCGTCCGGCGCGTGCTGGTCGCGGGTCAGGTTGCCTGCTCGGTGGTCCTGCTGGTAGGCGCGGGGCTGTTCGTCAGGACACTGCAGAACGCGCGCTCCGTGGATCCCACCGTGAAGCCCGAGGAGGTGGTGCTCGGCCAGGTCGATCTGAAGGCGGCCCGCTACGAACCGGAGCGCGGCGCGCGATTCTATGCCGACCTGATCGACCGCCTGCATTCGGTGCCCGGCGTGCGCGACGCGGCGTTCGTGCTGATCGCCCCGCTTGGCGGCCGGCGAGGCGGAACCAACGTGCTCCTCTCGTCTTCCGGTACGGGCGTCGCCCCACCGCCCGTACAAGTCGGGTTCAACGTCGTCACGCCCGGATACTTCAGGACGATCGGCCTCCCGGTCATCGCCGGCCGTGACTTCACGACGTCGGACGACCCGGGGGGCGCACGCGTGGCGGTCGTGAACGAGACGATGGCGAAACGGCTGTTCGCGGAACACGGCGCGATTGGCCAGCGGTTCGATGTGCAATGGCGTCCCTCTGCGATCGTGGAAGTCATCGGTGTCGTCCGCGACGGTCCCTTCCGCAGCTACCGGTCGAAGCCGGAGCCGACCGTCTACGTGCCGCTCGCGCAGTGGTACCAGCCGCGGATGACGCTGGAAGTGCGATCGGCCGCCGGGGCCGCGATCGCGCCCGCGATACGCCGGGAGATTGCGGCCATCGACAAGAACGTGGCGTGGCCGCAGGTGGTGACACTCAAGGAGCGTTTCGACGCGGCGCTGGCGCGCGAGCGCGTCATGGCGCGGGCGCTCGGGAGTCTCGGGCTGCTCGCGCTGCTGTTGGCCGCCCTGGGGGTCTACGGCGTCCTGTCCTACTCCGTCGTTCAGCGCACGAGAGAAATCGGCATCAGGGTCGCGCTCGGGGCACGTCCCATGGCGATCGCCACGATGATTCTCCGCCAGATGCTGCTGCTGGTGGCAGCCGGCCTCGCATGCGGAGCGGTGGCCGCGTTGGTGCTTGCCAGGACCGTCCGAGCCCTGCTCTTCGGCGTTGAACCGAGCGACCCGGCACCCATCGCCATGGCCCTTGGCGTTCTCGTCGTCACGGCCGCGATCGCGTCGTGGATACCCGCGCGCCGGGCGGCGCGGGCCGACCCGCTCGCCTCGCTGAGGCGCGAGTAACCCGCGGGAATGTCGCTGCGTGCTCGAGCGCGCTCACAGGATCCCCAGACACCTTCCGAATGGTCCCGGCGATGGTGTGCCTCCGCCGCGCTCGATCAGGCAACGAGGGCCCCGCGATACGCGCCCTTGCTCTCCCTGCCGGCGTGCGGTAAGCTGACTCGCTCGCTCCTTCGCGCCGCGTCCGCGGTGTGCGCCCAGCCTTCGCGGCCGGCGCGTCGAACATCACTTCTCGGTCTGAGGCTCCCGTCGCGCGGGTGGCAGCCGGGGTGCAGCCGCCACCTCGAACGGGCGGGAGGCCCGTGGAGGAAGCGCTATGCGCACATCGAGGTGGATCGTCCTGGCGATCGCGCTGGTCGCCGTCTCTCCGGCATGGGCGGCCGCGCAGTCGCAGATCACCACCGGCGTGATCCAGGGAGTCGTCACCGATGCCTCTGGCGCCATCGTGCCTGGCGCGGACGTCGAGGCGAAGAACGCCGAGACGAACCTCTCGCGCAGCACGGTAACTGACAAGGACGGCCGGTTCATCCTCCTGCAGCTGCCGTCCGGCAAGTACAACGTCACGTTCAAGCTCCAAGGGTTCGCCACGACCGTCCTGCAGGAAGTCGTCGTCACGGTCGGCCAGACCGTGCGGCTGACGCCCACGATGAAGGTGTCAGGCGTGGCGGAGACGGTGACCGTCACGACCGAGGTCGCCAACGTCGAAACCACCCGCACCGCCTCGGCGTCCACACTGAACCAGAAGACCATCGAGACGACGCCGATCCTCGGCCGCAAGTTCGAGGACCTGCTGACGCTGACGCCCGGGGTCAGCGTGGTACAGGGGCCGGACGGCGACGAGATCACGTTCGCCGGCCAGCGCGGCGTGTTCAACAACATCAGCCTCGACGGCGGCGACTACAACAACGGCTTCTTCGGCGAGCAGATGGGCGGGCAGCGCGTGGCGATCGACATCACCCTCGACGCGGTCAAGGAGTTCCAGGTCGTGGCCACCGGCGCGAACGCCGAGTTCGGCCGCACGGCCGGCGGCGTGGTGAACGTCATCACGAAGTCGGGCACCAACAATGTGCGAGGGAGTCTCTTCGCCTACCAGCGGCTCGAGGGCCTGACTTCGAACACGTCGGACGGCAAGCCGCTGACCGACTTCTGGCGTTCGCAGCTCGGCGGCACCGTGGGCGGGCCCATCAAGCGCGACAAGATGTTCTTCTTCGTGGCCATCGAAGGCATCCGCGAGAACCTGCAGCGGGCGAACCTGTCCGAGCCGATCGGGACGCCGTGCCCGGTCTCCTCGCCGACGCTCGGCGCCAACGAGGCGCTGATCAACTCGAACGCAGACTGCCAGCGGCTCGCGCTGCTCGGCTTCTTCAAATCGGCGCGCAATCAGGATGAGGGACAGCCGGTCGACCACCAGATCAACAACAACGCGCTGCTGGCGAAGTACGACTGGTCGATCAGCGACCACCACACCTTCTCCACGTCATACAACTTCAATTACTCGAAGAACACCAACCAGACGTTCGACGTGCCGACCTACGGCAACTCTTCGAACGGCATCGAGGGGCCGTCGAAGATCAACGTGCTGAACCTCAACCTGTTCAGCACGGTCTCGGCGAAATCCGTCAACGAGTTCCACATCACCTACTCGGCCGAGGACCGACCTCGTTCGGCGGTTGCGTCCAACGTGCCGGCGGACACCGGCATGGGGTTCGCCACGTCGTTCCGGTTCGGCAGCCCGTTCTTCCTGGGGCCCAAGGTCGACGAGCTCATCAAGCGGTTCCAGGTGAAGAACAACTACACGATGGTCCTCGGGCAGCACACGGTGAAGATGGGCGGCGAGTGGCTGCACACCAACAACTACCAGATCTTCCGCGGATTCTTCCAGGGTCGCTACCTGTTCGACAGCGTCACCGGGTTCCTGCGCTACACGTCGCCGGCAGCCGCCGGCGGCTACGGACCGTACACGGTCGGGTGCTCGAACGGGACCTTCGTGACGGCGCCGGCGTCCTGCCCGGCCGGCACGTCGGCCACCGGCGGCCCGCTGCTGTTCTACCTGCAGTCGAGCAGCCCGGACGGCGTCCCCCGCGACGCGGCGGGCGAGTCGGACATCAACAACGACGAGTTGGCGCTCTTCATCCAGGACAAGTGGCAGGTCACGCCGCACGTGACGTTGAACTACGGCTTCAGGTGGGACGCCCAGATCATGCCGGACACGGTCGACCCGACGAAGACCGCGTACGCGCAGTTCCTCAACGACCCGAGGTTCCCGTCCGACGGAACGATCCCGAGCCAGTGGAAGCAGTTCCAGCCGCGCGTCGGCCTCGCGTGGGACGTCCGGGGCAATGGCAAGTCGGTGCTCCGCGCGAGCGCCGGCATCTACTACGCCCGCCAGAACATGCTGAGCCAGGTGGGCTCGGTCACGACCAACGGCATCCAGCAGAAGAGCGACTACGTGAACTCGGGGTTCACGTCGTTCGCGACGATGCCCGTGTGGCCGAACCTGCTGCCGCCGACCTCGGTGCCGGCCGGCACGTTCCCGTCATTCACGGGCGTCAGGGTGTTCGACCGCGACTACCGCAACCCGCGCATCACCAGCGTGAACGCGGCATTCGAGCACCAGTTCGCGCCCGACTGGGCGGCGTACGTCGATTTCACCTATGCGAAGGGCGAGTACCTCACCCGGTTCTTGAACTACAACGCGCACGGGACGGCAGCGGCCGCGAGCCAGCCGCCCAACCGCGACACCACGACGTACACCGGCGCCAACCCGTTCGAGCCGGCGCTGGGGGACGTGTTCGTCACCAACTCGAGGGGCAAGGGCGACTATCGCGGCCTCACGGTGGGTGTGCGCAAGCGCCTGTCGAAGAAGTACCAGCTGGAGGCCAACTACGTGCTGTCGAAGGACGAGGACGACGACTCGAACGAACGCGATCCGTTCACGGACCGGTCGTTCAACTTCTACGACCTCGGTCTGGACTACGGCCCGTCGGATCGCGACATCCGGCACAAGTTCAATCTCTTCACCTTCGCGGAGATGCCGTGGCGAGTGATGCTGAACGTGCGCATCCAGGCGCGGACCGCCCAGCCCATCACCACATCGCCGCGTGTTGAGAACAACGTAGACCGCGGCCGGAACTGGGATCGGAAGGACAACGCGTACTTCTCGCTCGACTGGCGCCTGCAGCGGCCGTTCCGGGTGGGCGGTCGGACCGAGATCGTACCAATCCTGGAGATGTTCAATACGTTCAACAACGCGAACAACATCAACCCGCTGACGACACCCGCGCTGTTCAACTTCGACGGATTCCTGCGGGCAGGGGTCGGCGACCCGCGCCAGTTGCAGCTTGCCGTGAAAGTCACGTTCTAGCGGCCAGCAGGGGGTCGAGCACGTTTCGGGGCCCGGTCAGCCGCGGCTGGCCGGGCCCCAGTGCTGTACGGCCGCCGGGAGTTCGAGGAGTGTGCCGATCACGATGCACCGCGAGCCCTCGCCGCACGACAGCGGCTCCTCCTCGTGCGACCAGGTGAGCGCCGCGGGCACGTGGGCCGCAAAGCCGCCGATCTCCAGCACCGGCCGGACGTCCGACCGCGGCGAGTTGCCCACCATCAGGAATCGCGACGGGGTCACTCCGTGGCGCGCGAGGATCGCGCGATAGACGTCGGGGGTCTTGTGGCTCACGACCTCGACGTGGCGGAAGTAGCCGGCCAATCCGGATCGATCCAGCTTGCTCCTCTGGTGGAGGAGGTCCCCCTTGGTGATCAACGCCAGGGGGTATTCGGGCGCCAGCGCCGCCAGCGCCTCGCGCGCGCCTTCGAAGAGCTCGACCGGCGAGGCAAGCATCGACTTGCCCACGGCCAGCAGCTCCGCGATGTCGACC
Organism: uncultured Acidobacteriota bacterium; assembly: GCA_963698725.1. Classification (GTDB taxonomy): domain Bacteria; phylum Acidobacteriota; class Vicinamibacteria; order Vicinamibacterales; family Fen-181; genus FEN-299. The sequence continues at coordinate 191,598 of CAVORY010000012.1, read as the reverse complement.
GCCGGGATGCGCCCGCCGGTCAGCCCGATGGCGGTCTCGATCAGCGACAGGACGAAGCTGCTGACGCCATAGCCGTAGAACGGGATGTTCTGCAGCTCGGTCCGGTTGACGAACTCCGTGATCTCCTGATCGGCGAGGGTGATCCCGCACCGCTGGACGACCAGTCGAAAGCGCTCGCGCGCGTCCGCGTAGTCGCGCTCGTTGTGCCAGAGAGTGTCGTCGCCGTCGATTCCGATGAGGTCGAATCGCCGGTCAGTCATGCCGGCCAGTGTACATCGGCCGCGAAGGCGGACCTGCGGCGGTGGCGGTCGCTGTCCCGACCGAGAATCCAGAACCTGCTGTCGCCGTCGCAGACGTGGGCCGAAGTTCGATACCGCTCCCGGCCGGCATTGGGGCTTTGACAGCCACAACATACCCCCAAGACACCTGCCCGTTCAGTCGCGGTCGCGGACGTCTCGATAGAACCGGGCGAGGCGCTCCGGCTGTATGCCCGCGCGAAAGCCCGCGATCATCGACAGATTGCACACGATGGTGCGCAGTGCGCCCAACTGCTGCCAGCGCCGGGCGGAGGTGACCACCGCCTCGCGCAGGGTCACCACCGCACCGCGACGGCGCAGGCGGCCCACCAGCTCGTAATCCTCCATGATCGGCAGAGGCGAGAAGCCACCGACTTCATCGAATACTCTCTTCTCCATGAAGAGACCTTGATCGCCGTAAGGCCACCGGCAGAGGCTGGAGCGGATGTTGGCGCCCCACTCGGCCAGCCGCCTGGACGCGCCGATGCCATCCATCCGGAAGCGAAACGCGCCGGCTACGGTGGCGGGGCGGTCGAGCGTGCGACGTATCAGCTCCGCGTACCCGTCGGGCAGCAGCGTGTCGGCGTGCAGAAAGAGCAGGTACCGGCCCTTTGCGAGGGCTGCGGCCTGATTCTGCTGCGCGGCGCGGCCGTCGAGTGTGACCAGGACGGCCGCCCCGGCTTGCGCGGCGATTTCGCGGGTCGCGTCCTGGCTGCCGCCATCGGCCACGATGATCTCGATGGCCGTCTCACCGCGAACGCGATTAAGGGTCGCGCCGAGCAAAGCGGCCTCGTCGAGGGTCGGGATGATCACCGTGATCATCGGCTTGCCGGTCCAGACGTCGGCGAAGCGGGGATCGGCACGCAGCGCGGCGGCGGCGTCGGGAAGATCCACATCGCCGAGCGTCGGCAGCTCCAGGACGGACAGGCCCTGGCGTCCGATCGCGTCGCGGGTCTGGGCGCAGACCTGCCCCGTTCCCCAGTCGATGCCCAGGAAGAGTTCGGGTCGAGCGCGCCTCATCCCGATCAGGTAGTAGCCGCCATCGGCCGCGGGGCCGAGGACGACGTCGTGCTCACGCAGGCCGGCGAGGGCCTGGCGCAGGATGACTGCCGTCAGGTCGGGGACATCCGTGGCGACGACCACGACCCTCCGCGCGTGGCCTGAGAAGGCCGACCCGAAAGCCCGCTGCAGCCGGACGCCGAGATCGCCCGCCGGTTGCGTCGCATACGCGAAGTCACAACCGAGCCAGGCGCGGAATTCGCGCCGCGCGGCCCCGGTGAAGCAGACGGTGGCGCCAGCATCGCCATTCGCGCCGGCGGCGCGCGCCGCACCCGCGGCGTGCTCGGTCATGCGCCGATGCAACCGCGCGGCGCCTGCGGGTCCAAGCGCCGGGATCAGCCTCGTCTTGGCTTGACCCGGTGTGGGGTACCGGGCGAGAAGAACGACGCGGTCGCCGCGATGATCCCCCATGGCCGTTGTCCTGGTGCGCAATGTGCGACCTGACCTAGGCCGCGATCGTCCCCACTCACGTGAAGCCCGATCCCGCCGTGCAGGCAAAGCAGTGGTCGCCGGTGGCGATGATTGAGCCGGGCGGCGGCGCGCCCTCGGCAGACGAGACGTGTCGGCGGACGCCGCCGAGAGGGAGGCCACGGGCCAGGTTGAAGTCGCAGTCGTAGAGCATGCCGTCCCACGACACGGAGACCAGATTCCGGCACATCAACCCGCTGACGGCGCGAGGGTTGAAGCTCTCGACGAGCCGTCGGAGGTATTCCTCCAGACTGTCCGACGACGTGAGCCAGGACCGGAAACGCCCGAGGGGCACATTGGCAAGGGTGTACAGGTGGTTGAAGGCGATGTTCCGGGTTCCGGCCAACTCGCGATGGAACTGCGCTTCCGTCGCTGCCTGTTCCGGGGGAAGAAGTGTCTCCGCGGGGTTGGAGACGAGATCCAGTTCCAGTCCCGAGCCTTCCCTTGCGTAGCCGGCGGCGTTGAGCATCCGGAGCGCCGCGATGCTGGCGTCGAATACGCCGTCCCCGCGCTGGGCGTCGGTCTGGCTCGCGCTGAGCGAGGCGAAGGAGGCGACGACCACCACGCGCAGGCGCGCAAGCAGATCGACCAGGTCGGCGCGCCCCGCGAGGGCCGTGAGGTTCGTACGAAACAGGGTACGCGGTGCCAGGGGCGCGAGCCGCTCGAGGAAGCCCTCGATCCCCGGCACCAACTCGGGAGCTCCACCCGTGAGGTCGATGACCGAGAACCCGACTCGCCTCGCGAAAGACTCGACCGCGTCCATCGTCTCGCGGGACATGACCTCGGTCCGGCCAGGTCCCGCGCTCTGGTGACAGTGTCCACAAGACTGGTTGCACAGGAAGCCCACGTTCACCTGGAGCGTCGTCGTGTCCGCGCGGCGTAGCTCGATACCGCGGCGGGCCAGGGTGCCGGCGAACGAATCCGGCGTCGGCTTGGCGAGGTGGCGGGTTTCCGTCATGCTCTGCCCGATCTCCTGGCAGGCTCTGTCGCGGGGTCTCTTTCCACTCCTCACACTCCAGCGTCAGGGTACAGGCGCGCCCCGTTCGGGGGAAGGGGAAACTGCGCAGGTGTTGCACATGTCTCGACGTCAGCGGTGACTGAGCCTGCGGCTGGAAGGCTGATAGAGTGAACCTTTTCTCCACTTGCTCGTCTAATGGAGAGGATGATGATGTCGCCAAAATCCGACGTGATGCCCGGCACGCTCGACCTCCTGGTGCTGAAGACGCTCGATACGCTGGGGCCGCTGCACGGCTACGCGATCGCCGAACGCCTCCACCAGGTCTCGCGCGCGTTGCTGGACGTGAACCAGGGCTCGCTCTACCCGGCCCTGCTGCGGCTCGAACACGACGGCGCCGTCGTCTCGAAGTGGGGCACCACCGAGCACAACCGGAAGGCCCGCTACTACTCCATCACGAAGGCCGGCCGCAGGCGGCTCGCCGAGGAGACTGGGAAGTGGGAGCGGATGGCGGACGTCATGGCCCGCGTGTTGGACGGCGCGTTCTGAAGCCGGCGCTCCGGGGGAGTCATGCTGTCTCGCATCAGTTCGGTCGCTCGCCGCATCAGGTCGCTCTTTGGCCGGGACAGGCTGGACGAGCGCCTGCGTGCTGAAATGGAACTCCACGCCCTGCTGCTGGCCGAGCGGCACGAGAGAAGCGGCATGGCGCCGGACGAGGCGCAACGGCAGGCACGCCTCGCGCTGGGCAGCACGGACCGGGCCCGCGAGGAGTACCGGGACCGGATAGGCTTCCGCCTCCTCGAGGACCTCGCGAGCGATCTCCGGCTCGCCGCGCGGCAGCTGCTTCGCAGCCCTGGCTTTGCCGTCCTCGCGACGGCCACACTCGCCCTTGGCATTGGCGCCAACACCGCGATGTTCAGCGTCGTGTACGGCGTCCTGCTGAAACCACTGCCGTTCGAGGACCCCGACCGGCTCGTCAGCGTCCGAAGCACGGCGCCTGGCATCGGGTCGCATCGCATGGCGCTGGCGCCGGCGCAGTACTTCACCTATCGCGAGGCCCAGCGCGCGTTCGAGGACGTGGCGGTGTGGACCCTGCGGCGCGCCGGGCTGACCGGCCTCGGCGACCCCGAGCAGATTCCGACGTTGTGGGTGACCGACGGCTTCCTGTCGCTCTTGCGCGTCCGGCCGGTCCTCGGGCGTGGATTCGATCGAGCGGACGACCAGCCCGGAAGCCCGCCGCGGGCGGTGATCAGCTACGGCTGCTGGCTCCGCCGCTTCGGCGGCGACACTGGCGTCCTCGGCCGGCGCGTCACCATCGATGGCGAGCCGTACGAGATCATCGGCGTGCTTCCGCGCACCTTCACGTTCCTGGAGCCGTCGCCTGAAGTCCTGGTCACGCTCCAATTCGATCGCGCGGCGACGCGCATTCAGGACTTCAGTTACCGCGGCCTCGCGCGCCTGAAGCCCGGGGTGACGATCGAACAGGCTCGCGTGGATGTCGCGAGGATGATCGCGCTCGTCCCGCAGCGGTTCGCGATGGCGGACGGCTCGAGCCCGTCCTGGTTTCGCGACGCGAAGATGGGACCCGACGTGCGGCCGTTGTTCGAAGACGCCGCTGGGGGAGTCGGACTCGTCTTGTGGGTGCTGATGGGGGCGATTGGCCTGGTGCTCCTCGTCGCGTGCGCCAACGTGGCGAACCTGTTCCTCGTTCGGGCGGAGGGCCGGCGCCAGGAACTGGCCGTTCGCGCCGCGCTTGGGGCGGGGAGTGTCCGCCTCGCACGCGCGTTGCTGTCGGAGAGCGCCATGCTCGCACTCGGCGGAGGCCTGGCGGGAGTCGCGCTCGCCGCGGCCGCCATCCCCGTGCTTCGGGCGATGGCTCCGGGTGCCTTGCCGCGGGTGACCGAAATCGTCCTCACGCCGTCCGTCCTCTTCTTCGCGGCCCTGATCTCGGTGCTCGCCGGCCTGCTCTTCGGTCTGGTACCCGTGTTGAGGCTCGCGAAGTTCCGCCCGGGATGGCTTCAGGACGGCGGCCGGACCTCCAGTGACGGCCGCGAGCGGCATCGCGCGCGCAGCGCACTCGTCGTGGCGGAGATTGCGTTGGCGCTCGTACTGCTGATTTCGTCGGCGCTGATGATCCGGACGTTCCAGTCGCTCCGTCGTGTGGATCCTGGCTTCACGCGCGGTGACGAAGTGCTCACCGCAGCGCTGCGGATCCCGCCGTCTCTCGCCGCGGGCGGCGAACAGGTGCTCCAGAAGCATCGGGAGTTCATCGGCGCCGTCTCGCGCGTGCCCGGCGTCCAGTCGGTCGGCCTGGGATCGTGGATCCCGTTCGACGGCGGCGCCGGGAGCAACGCCATGCTCGTGGAGGACCGCCCGCCGGCCGCAGGCCAGGTCGCGCCCTCGCGCCGGACGAAGTGGATCTCGCCCGGTTACTTCGAGACGGTCGGCGGCCGCCTGGTGGCGGGACGCCAGATGACCTGGGACGACGTTCTCGGTTATGCGCCCGTGGCGCTCGTCAACGAACGGCTGGCGCGCGAGGTGTGGCGCACGCCGGCAGCGGCACTCGGCAAGCGCGTCAGGGAAAGCGACAAGAGCCCCTGGCGCGAGGTGATCGGCGTCGTGGGCGACGAGCGCCCCGACAGTGTCGCCGAGGCAGCGCCGGCCATCGTGTACTACCCGCTCCTGACGGCGCGCCTCGCCGGCGGAGGGGTGCAGGCGCAGCGGCGCATGGTCTATGTCATTCGCTCGGCGCGCGCCGGTTCGTCGGGTTTCGCGAACGAAATCCGCCAGGCGCTCTGGTCGGTGGACCGCGCGACGCCGCTCGTCAACATGCGAACGTTGGAGGAGGCCACGGCGCGGTCGATGGCGTACACCTCGTTCGCGCTCGTGCTGCTCGCCGTCGCGGCGGGCGTGTCGCTGCTGCTGGGCATTGTCGGTATCTACGGCGTCGTCGCGTACATCACGGCGCAACGGACACGAGAGGTGGGCGTTCGCGTGGCTCTCGGCGCGCAGAGGGGCGACGTCGCGCGCCTCTTCGTACGGCACGGGCTGGTGCTGACCGGTCTTGGCGTCGGCGTCGGCCTCGGGGCGGCGGCGGCGCTGTCGCGCCTGATGACCTCGATGCTCTTCGGCGTGAGCGCCACCGACCCGCTCACGTACGCGTTGATGTCAGCCGGACTGGCCAGCATCGCCATTCTCGCCAGTTACCTCCCCGCCCGCCGCGCAGCGAACATCGATCCGCTGGTGGCACTGCGGTGGGGGTAGACCCGAGGTTCGAGGCGGAATCTTCCTGGCGCGCATGCAACCGCCGCGGGCCTGGGTTCGTCTCCTACTGTCAGGTGCCGCTACCGCGCCTCGAGGAGACATGCCTGATGACGACTCCGGACCACGACCGAGGCCTTCCACCCGCAATCCGTGCCCTCATCCTCATCCTGGCCGCGCTTACGGCCGCGGCTCCCTTCCCTGCGTTTGCGGGCGGGGCCGCGGATTGGCCGGCGCTCAAGCCGGGCGAGGCATCCGTTTGGTACCTCGGCCACTGCGGCTACGCGGTGAAGACCCGGAGCAAGCTCCTCGTCTTCGACTACACCGGCGACTTCAAGCCCCAGGTGCAGCCGCCCGCCAAGCGAGCACTCGCCAACGGCTGGATCAACCCCGAAGAGATCAAGGACCTCGACGTCATCGTGTTCGCGTCACACGACCACGCCGATCACTACGATCCGGTCATCCGCGGGTGGGAGAAGACGGTGAAGACGATCCACTACGTGTTCGGCTGGGACGCCGGCGCCGCGCCACATGTCCACTCGCTGGCCGGGCCGCGCGGGACCGCCGCGTTCGACGGGATCGAGATCTTCACGGTGAACGACCATCACGACACGGTCCCCGAAGTGGCATTCCTGGTCAGGGTGGACGGCGTCACGATCTACTTCAACGGCGACTACTACGGCAAGATGGGGAGGGACTTGCCCTCGACGACCGTGGACGACATGCGTCACCTGAAGTCGAAGTCGCAGACCGTGGACCTCGCATTCATCCTCGCCAGCGCCAGCGACACCTACAACACCATCATCCGCAGCCTCGCACCCAAAACGGTATTCCCGATGCACGCCCCCGCAAACGGGGAGTCGATGTACGCGACGTACGCCTCAGACCTCAAGAAGGCGGGCATCGACACGCCGGTGGTCGTCCCCGACAAACCAGGGAAGCGCTTCGATGTCCGGAATGGGAAGGTGGTGGAAGGCGGTTCGGCGCAGGGGTCGATACGCTCGCCGAGCGGGTGGTCGGCGCCATCCGCCCCGTGAGCGACATGCAGGTCGCCATCGAACTCGACGGCCCGCAGCACCTCGCAGACGAGGGTCAGAAGTCGTCGTCCGCCAACACGAAACGACGCCTCGGTGCGAGATCGCTCGACCGCACGAAGCCGATCGTGTGCTTCCTGGTATCGGACCGGAGCACCCAGGCAATCTCCTCCAACTCGCGAAGGGAGGGATGCTGTGCGTTCACGTACCGCGTGCAGAACGTCACCGGAAACGTAAGGCGCTGCTGGCGGCAGGACAGTTGGTCGCACTCGATGATCTCATCGCGCCGTGCAACGCCTCGAACGATGGTGGCAAACCGGCAGGTATGGCAGAGTGGCGCCTCCCCCTGCTTCACCGTGCCGCCACGAATTGTGATGCGCATTGGAACCTCCGCTACTTCATCGGGCACCTCCTGCTGGAAGGGGATCATCGTCGACGAGGCCGTGACACCGTCGTCGGTGCTCTGGAGGGGAAAGCCAAAGGTCCACGGTCTGGTCACACCACACACGACGGCCACAACGTTGCGTCAGCACTTGCGCGCCTCCGCACCACCTACGATCCACCCAGGGACCAACAACAAGGGTTCCATTCAAGGAGGAGGCGAATCTCCCGCGCGATTCGCGTCACGAGCTGGTCCAGCGCCTTGACGTCGTACACCGGCTCCTTGACGATTTCCCTGTCGGCGGACGCGCCATAGAACCGCCGCTCGCGGTGCGCGTTGTCGTTGCGAAGCGCCAGGAGCTCTTCGTGCCGCTTCTTCAGCGTCTTCAGCCACGCGAGACCTTCATTGATTGTGATCTGCGCCACCTGTTGACTCCTTCGATCGACGACGACGATGGCATCGTCGTCGACGACGATGCAAGAGGAAAGTACGGGGGGCCTGTCTCACCAGTCACCCAAGGAAAGGTGGCTCCTCATCCGTGTCCCTACTGGAAACTCGAAACGCCCCGTCATCATTGCACTCCGGTGGGGTGGCCGGTGTCCGTGCCGGCACGGATGGTCTCTCCGGACACGGTGGTCGGCTGGCACCGGCGAGGCTGCGCGCACCACTGGCGATGGAAGTCGCGTCTTGGAGTCGACGACGACGGCACGACTCGGCAGCCTTGGACGCGCGGCGGATGGAGTTCTCGGTAGGGACACCGGCTCGCTGTGCGAGCTGCTGCCGCGGGATGGCCGCGAGTCTCGCGGCAACGGACCACAACGATTCCCAGTCGGTCCAGCACTCCTGGATCTTGCCGTTGTGGAAACGATGCAGGTAGATGATCGGACAGTCGATCGTCTGACCCGACGCCGAGACGCCGAGGAAGTCACCCTGCGGGACCTCCTTGGTGAGTGAGAGGGAGGTTCATCAGCTTCGCCAGCGCGGGCCATCGGGATATGGTCCGCAACACGAGGAACGAGTGATGGGCGGCGTCCGGATGGCGTCGCTCCGCCGCCTTTCCGAACCACTCGGCCGACTTGTCCATGTCGCCGGCGATTCCGTAATACCACCCCAGGCCCAGCGGAGCGTCGTAGGACTGGCCGCTCATCAGATCCTGAACGATGTCGTCCGCCCGCGCTCGTTCCCCCATGCGACTGAGGATGCCGGCCAGTTGCCCTTTCACCAGCGTGCCGCGGGGAAACGCTCTCGCGGCGGCTTCGCGGGCATCCGCCCACCTCTCGAGCAGCGCCTCGGCGAAGGCGACGATCGCGCAGGCGTACATCTGATTGTCCGCGATGGCCAGAACCTGTCGTGCTTCGGCCTGGGCCTCCGCAGGCCTGCCGTCCCCGTTGAGACAGGTTCCATAGAAGAGACGCATCGATATGTTCAGCGGATCGGCGGCAAGCCCCTGTCTGGCGTGAGCAACGGCGTCGCGTGTGCGGCCAGTCGGCAGAAGACAGTAGTACGCGTATAAGGAATGTGCGTTTGGCGGGACCGGATCGGTACGACACCGCCGTCAGGAATCGTCGCTCCGCTTCCTCCCAGTCGTAGTCATAGGCGGCAGCGACGACGCCCAGCATCGCGTGAGCATCTGCCAGCCCGGGGTCGAGGGCCAACGACTGCCGGGCCTCGGTCCGAACGACGGGCATCGCCTCGTGTGCGGGAAGGTAGCCCATGCTCGCGAGGATCCAGGCGTGCTGAGCCAGGCCGAAGCGCGCGAGCGCAAAGCCCGGATCGATCGCAATCGCGTGTTCCAGGCACTCCCTGCAATTCGCCAGCGCCTCGGGAGTGAGCTTCCAGAGCAGGTTGAGGGCCTTCAAGTACCAATCGTACGCTTCCGGATTCGCCACGCGCCGAGCGGGGCACGGGGCCAGCACCGACAGCTTGACCTGGAGCGCGCCGGCGATCGCCGCCGCGATCTCGTCCTGGATCGCGAAGATGTCCGTCAGGTCCCTGTCATAGCGCTCCGACCAGAGATGGCTTCCGTCAGTCGCGGTGATCAGCTGCGCCGTGATGCGGACGCGATTGCCCGCCTTGCGCACGCTCCCTTCGAGGATGTTCGTCACTCCGAGCGTCCCGGCAATCGTGCGGACGTCCTCCTGTCTGTTCTTGAACGCGAAGGCGGACGTTCGCGCGATGACTTTCAGCCCGGCAATCCGTGACAGCACGTTGATCACTTCTTCGGCCATGCCGTCGCTGAAGTACTCCTGCTCCTTGTCACCGCTCATGTTCACGAACGGGAGCACGGCCACCGACGGAAGGACCTCGGCGGAGAAGGCGGCCAGCCCGTGCGGTCCGACAGCTGGCGCCCGGCCTGCCGTCGCTGGCTCGGTCAGCGTGCGGCGCAGCCGCTCGAGATCGACGCGCACGTCCCGCGCGGACTGGTAGCGCAAGTCGCGGTCCTTCTCGAGCAGCTTGTTGACGATCCGCTCCAGGTCGGCCGGCACGTCCAGGTTCAGGCGGACGGGCGCGGTGGGCGCCTTGGTGAGGATCTCGCCCAGCACGGCGGCGGAGGTCGTGCCGCGAAACGGCTGCGTGCCCGTCGCCATCTCGTACACCACCGCACCCAGCGAGAACAGGTCCGATCGCGCATCGAGCGGCTCGCCGCGCACCTGCTCCGGCGACATGTACGCGACGGTCCCGAGCACGACCGGCCCGGTGCCGGCGCGCGCGACGGTGATGGCCCCCGTCACCGCCGCCTGCCCGGCCGCGAGCGTCGCGATGCCGAAGTCCAGCAGCTTCGCCGCTCCGCGCGTCGTGATGAAGATGTTCTCCGGCTTGATGTCCCGGTGGACGATGCCTTTCGCGTGCGCCGCCTCCAGCGCGTCGGCGAGCTGAACGGCGGCGTCGACGATCCCCGCCACCGCGAGGCGCGATCGCCACAGCCGCCTGCGCAGTGACTCCCCCTCCAGCAGTTCCATCGCGATGAACGGCTGGCCGTCGGCCTCGCCGATGTCGTAGATGGTGCAGATGTACGGGTGGTTGAGCGCCGAGGCCGCACGCGCTTCCCGCCGGAAGCGATCGAGCGCGAGGTCATCCTGCGCGAGGTGCGTCGAGAGGAACTTCAGCGCGACGGCCCGGCCGAGTCGCGTGTCCTCGGCCTGGTAGACCACTCCCATTCCGCCTACGCCAAGCTCGGAGACGATTCGATACCGCCCCAACGAATCTCCGGGCTTCATCGAATCGTCTCCTTGGCTACGGCGCGGCCGCGCATCAATCCCCCAGGAAGAGGACAGCAGCCCCGCGACGCCGGCGGCTCGCGTGCCGACTATATCAGAGTCCACTTGGCTTTCGCCTTGTTGCGCGCAGGTCACCACCACTACAATCAGCCCGTCGTCGCCACGGCCCAACGCTCGGAGGTCACATGACTCTCGCCGACGGTACGCGTCTTGGGCCGTACGAAGTCGTGGCCCTCCTGGGCGAAGGCGGAATGGGCGAGGTGTACCGGGCGCGGGACACCACACTCAAGCGCGACGTCGCGCTGAAGACCCTACCCTCCGAGCTCGCGCCGGAACCGGAACGCCTGGCGCGCTTCGACCGTGAAGCGCAGGCGCTCGCCGCGCTCAATCACCCGCACATCGCGCAGATCTACGGTTTCGTCCACGAGGGCGACGTCCGCGCCATCGTCATGGAGTTGGTCGAGGGGCCGACGCTGGCGGAACGGATCGAGAAGGGGTCGGGAATTGGGGATCAGGGATCGGGGAGAACTACGCACGGCCTTCCGATCGACGCAGCGCTGCCGATCGCGCTGCAGCTCGCCGACGCGCTCGAGTACGCGCACGAGCGTGGCATCGTCCACCGTGACCTCAAGCCCGCCAACATCAAGCTGACGGCCGACGGCGCGGTGAAGGTGCTGGACTTCGGCCTCGCGAAGGTCCTGGCGGGCGATGGAACGTCCCCGGGACCGGATCCTCTGGGCGACTCCCCCACCATGACGAGCCCCGCCCGCCTCCGCCAGGGCTTCGGTGGCGCACACACGGAGGTGGGTGTCATCCTCGGCACCGCAGCCTACATGGCGCCCGAGCAGGCGCGCGGCGCCGCCGTGGACAAGCGCGCGGACATCTGGGCGTTCGGCGTCGTCCTGTTCGAGATGCTGACGGGCAAGACGTGCTTCGCGGGCGAGACGGTCACCGACGTTCTCGCCGCGGTCGTCAAGACCGAGCCTGACTGGGGCACGCTTCCGCCCGGCACGCCGCCGCGGCTGCGCGACCTGCTGCAGCGGTGCCTGACGAAGGACCGGAAGCAGCGGCTGCGCGATATCGGCGACGCGAAGTTGGAGCTCGAAGGAACGCTCGCAGGGCCGGGGCTCGATGCCCCGAAGGAGCGACCGTCCGCTCTTTGGCTCAAGCGCCTCCCCTGGTTCGCTGCCGGCCTGCTGCTCGTCGCCCTGGCCGGGCGCGAAATCGTCTGGCGCCCGCCCGTTCCGGTCGAACTCCGGCCCGCGGTCGCTCGCGCGGCCTTTGTCCTGCCGCCTGGTGACCGCATCAGCGCGGATGGGCCATACGGCTGGGCGACACTCGCGTTCTCACCCGACGGCGGCAGCGTCGTGTACTCCGCCTATCGGGATGAGACCGCTCTGCTGTTCCTCCGGCGACTGGATGCCTACCAGCCGCAGGTCGTTCCGGGTTCAGAGGAGGGATCGCAGCCCTTCTTCTCGCCTGACGGCCAGTGGCTGGCGTTCTTTGCCAGAGGGAAGCTGTGGAAGACGCGCATGTTCGGCGGGGCACCGGGAGCGCCGACCGAAATCTGTCCGGTGCTGCAGCCACTCGGCGGTACCTGGGCCCCCGATGACACGATCTTCTTCGCGAACGGCTGGATGGGTGACGGGATATGGAGCGTGTCCCACAACGGCGGAACCCCGAAGCTGGCGATCCCCTGCGATTTGCCCGCGATCTGGCCGCAGGTGACGCCCTCGGGCAAGATGGTGATGTTCACACAGTTCCCGGCCGGGATCCTCAGTCGAGGCATCTTCGCCGTTCCGGTGAGCGGAGGCAAACCACGGCTTGTGCTTGACAACGCCGCGTGGGGCGTCGTCGTGCCGGGGGGGCATCTGCTGTTCGTGCGTGACAACGCGCTGTTCGCCGTTCCCTTCGATGCGGACGAAGTCAAGGTCGTCGGACGCGAACGCCGCGTGATGGAGCCGTACATGCAGGTGCATGTCCCGCTCGTGGCGGTCTCGAGCACGGGCCACCTCGCCAGCGTGCCGCCGATGTCAGAGAAGACGACGTTGGTCTGGGTGGAACGCGACGGCACCGTCAGGCCGCTTTCGTCTCCGCCCCTGATCTACGGCGACATGGCGCTGTCTCCCGACGGCGCCAGGCTTGCCATCCAGACCAACCTTCCCCCGAGCATCGGTCTGTATGACGTGACGCTTGACCGTTCGCCCTTGACGCGGCTGACACACGACAAGACCGACACGCAATGGACTCCATCATGGTCGAAGGACGGCAAGTACGTGATGTTCTTCTCCGGCGAGGGGCGTGTGTCGATGTCCCGTGCCTGGCCGGGTTCCGAACAACGCGAGGAAATGTGGTCCAGTGAGCAGCACGCCTTGTCCGCGGACATCAGTCCCGACGCCAAGTGGTGCGTCCTCAACAGGGTGGCACCGGGCAAGGGGTGGGACATCTGGCTCCTGGAACTCGGCGGGCAGAAAAGAGCAAGGGCACTTCTCGATTCTCCTGACTGGGAGGTCAGCCCGAAGATCTCATACGATGGCCGATGGATGGCGTACGCGAGCAGTGAGGACGGACGGTTCGAGGTGTATGTCCGTGACTTCCCTTCGATGGCCGTGAAGGTGCAGGTCTCGATCGAAGGCGGCGTGCAACCGCGGTGGTCCCAATACTCGTCCGAGTTGTTCTTTCAAAACGGCCACAAGATGATGGTCGCGCAATACCGGGCGGACAAGGCAGGCTTCGTTGTCACGACACGGAGCGAGCTCTTCAACAAGCGTTTCCACTGGAAAGAGGCGGAAGGGTACGACGTATCGCCAGACGGCCGCCGGCTGCTGATGCTCCAGTCGATGGACCCAGGCGCCACGTATCTGAACATGGTCTTCAACTGGGCTGATTCGCTGCGTAACCCAAGGTAGAAGGCCGTGCGACAACCCTGCAATGCCGCCCGAAAGGTATGATCGGCCGGCTCAATCCGCTCCGGTGTTCGGCGTCGCCTGGTGCCCATCCGCTCCCCGGGAGGACCATGATCGGCCGCACGGTGTCTCACTTTCGCATCGTCGGCCAGCTTGGCGTAGGCGGCCCGCCTTCTCCCCTCGACTCGCGCTCGGGGCTTCGGCGCGGCCGCGTCGTAGCCAAGGAGACGATTTGATGAAGCCCGGAGATTCGTTGGGGCGGTATCGAATCGTCTCCGAGCTTGGCGTAGGCGGAATGGGCGTGGTCTACGAGGCCGAGGACACCCGCCTCGGGCGCCCGGTGGCCCTCAAATTCCTCCCCGGGCATCTCACGCACGACCGTGTCGCGCTCGACAGGTTCCAGCGTGAGGCGCGCGCCGCCTCCGCGCTCAATCATCCGCACATCTGCACCATCTACGACATCGGCGAGACCGACGGGCGGCCCTTCATCGCGATGGAGCGTCTGCAGGGCGCTTCGCTGCGGGCGCAGCTCTCGCGAGGCCGACTGGCGGTGACCGCCATCGTCGACACCGCGATCCAGTTGGCAGATGCCTTGGAGGCGGCGCACGCGAAGGGCATCGTCCACCGCGACATCAAGCCGGAGAACATCTTCGTCACGACGCGCGGCACCGCGAAGCTGCTGGACTTCGGCATCGCGAAGCTGATGCCCGAGCAGGCGGCCGCGGCGACGGCAACCACCGTCACGCGTGTCGCGACTGGCCCCGTAGCGCTGGGCACCATCGCCTACATGTCGCCCGAGCAGGTGCGAGGCGAGCACCTCGATACGCGCACCGATCTCTTCTCCCTGGGCGTGGTTCTCTACGAGATGGCCACGGGCCAGCAGCCGTTCCGGGGCCCGACGTCCGGTGCGGTGCTCGGCGAGATCCTCGCGAAGGCGCCCACCGCGCCCGAGCAGCTGAACGCCGACCTCCCCGCTGAACTCGAACGCATCGTCAACAAGCTCCTGGAGAAGGACCGGGAATTCCGCTACCAGTCGGCGCGTGACGTGTACGTGGACCTCGAGCGGCTGCGCCGGACGCTTGCGGCGCCAACGGGCGGGAGCATGGCGGTCGCGGGCCGCGAACGGCCGTCCCTCGTGGTCCTCCCCTTCGAGAACCTCAGTTCCGATCCCGAGCAGGAGTACTTCTGCGACGGAATGACCGACGAGATCATCACGGCCTTGTCGACGATCCGCGGCCTGCGGGTCATCTCGCGCAACTCGGCGATGACGCTGAAGGGCGCGCGCCGGACGGCACGCGAGACCGGCGCGCTGCTGAACGTCGGCCACGTGCTCGAAGGCAGCGTACGAAAGGCCGGCCATTCCCTGCGCATCACCGCCCAGCTGGTGGAAGCGGCGACCAACGGACAGCTGTGGGCGGAGCGGTACGCGGGCACGCTCGACGAGGTGTTCGAGATCCAGGACAAGGTGGCGACGGCCATTGCGGACGCCTTGAAGCTGACGCTTGGTCGGGCCGAACACCGCGAGGCGCCGGCGCGTTCGATCGCCGACGAGCGTGCCCAGGACTGTTACCGGCGCGCCTGGCACGAGATGGTCGGCGGGACCGGCGTCGCGCTCGAGCGTGCCCTCCGCCTCGTGACGAGGGGCATCGAGACGATTGGCGAGCACCCGACGCTGCTGGTCGCGATGGCCCAGATGCACTACCTGGCCATCGACTGGGGCCTCGAGCCTCGCAGCGAGCTGCTCGCGGTGGCTGTTGACTACACGCGGCGCGTCGAGGTCCAGGACCCGGACCGCGCGCCGGGCCAGCTCGCCAGGCTCGAGCGGCACACCGGCAGCCAGGAACGGGCGATCCGCCACCTGGAAGAAGCGGTGAAACGCGACCCCGCCGACACCGTCTCACTGTGGTTCTTATCGCACACCTACAGCCTCCACGCCGGGAAGCCGGCGGCCGGCCGCGCCGTCGCCCGACGGTTGCTGGCGATCGACCCGCTGACGGGCCTGAACATGCTCGATGAATGGGCGGCGTGCTGGGGCGAGGCCGACTTCAACGGAGCGATGTTGGCCATCGACGAGTGGGAGCGCCGCGATCCCGAGGACATCTGGGTCCGCATGTTCCGGGTGCAGAC
Organism: uncultured Acidobacteriota bacterium; assembly: GCA_963698725.1. Lineage (GTDB taxonomy): Bacteria > Acidobacteriota > Vicinamibacteria > Vicinamibacterales > Fen-181 > FEN-299. Next base: position 175,892 of record CAVORY010000012.1, on the reverse strand, counting down.
GCTGGCGCGCCTGGGCCGGTTCGAAGAGGCGTTGCGGGAGGCGGACGCCGACGTGGCGCGAAGGCCCCCGCCGCTCTCCGCATGGTCGGCAGGCCTTGCCCACGCCCTGCGCGGCGAACGCGAGCCGTTGCTGGCGGTGGCAGCCGGCCGCGCGCACGAATTCCTGTGGACGGATCCCGACAGCCCCTACTTCGCGGCCTCCTGGTTCGCACAGGTTGGCGATTGCGACCACGCGCTCGATTGGCTGGAGCGGCTGGTTGACCGAGGGTCTTTCAACTACCCGATGCTCGTCCACGGGGACCCGCTCTTCGAGAACCTCCGCGGCGACCCTCGCTTCCATCGCTTGCTCGACCGCATCCGTCCCGTTTGGGAGAACTTCGTGCCGCAGTTCGCGCCGCCCGGCGAGACGTAGGGCCAGGAGATTCAGGAGAGGGATCACATGGACACCGCGGCGTCCGAGACGCGTCTGCCGTCCGCCCCGTCCCATCCGATCGACCCCGCTGCCTTCACGCCCGGCACCGTGCTGGCGGATCGGTATCGCATCGTGTCGATGCTCGGCCGCGGCGGCATGGGCGAGGTCTACCGGGCGGACGACCTGCGGCTGAACCAGCAGGTGGCCCTCAAGTTCCTCCCGGCCTCCCTCGAACACGACCCCGCGGCGCGCGAGCGCCTGCTGGCCGAGGTGCGCAACGCGCGCACGGTCTCGCACCCGAACGTCTGCCGGGTCTACGACGTGGGCGAGGTGCGAGGCCGCTACTTCCTGACGATGGAGTATATCGACGGGGAGGACCTCGCCTCGCTCCTGCGGCGCGTCGGCCGGCTCTCGCCCGTCAAGGCGTTGGAGATCGCGCGGCAGTTGCTGGCCGGCCTCGCGACGGCGCACGAATGCGGGCTGCTCCACCGCGACCTGAAGCCCGCCAACGTCATGGTGGACGGCCAGGGCCGCGCGCACATCACCGACTTCGGTCTGTCCGTGGAGATGGCCGACGGCAAGTCGCCCGGGGATGCGGCGGGAACGGTCGCCTACATGGCGCCGGAGCGGTTCGCCGGGCAGCCGGCAACCGTGCAGAGCGATCTCTACGCGCTGGGCCTCGTGCTCTACGAGACGTGCACCGGCCAGCCGGCGTTGCGCTCGACGACGATCGAGGGCTGGAGGCTGGCGCACAGCGACTCCACGCCGACCGCCCCGTCCTCGATCGTGACAGAGATCGATCGCGCGCTCGAGCGGGCGATCCTGTGGTGCCTCGAGAAGGACCCGGCGCGGCGGCCTGCTTCAGCGTCGAGGCTCGCCGCGGCGTTGCCAGGCGGCGACCCCCTCGCCGCCATGATCGCGGCGGGCGAGACGCCGTCCCCGGAACTGGTGGCGGCGAGCGGCGAGGAAGGCACGCTGCCGCGCGGTCAGGCGTGGGCGATGTTCGTCGCCGCCGTCGTCGCGCTCGTCGTCGTCGTCGTCAGTCAGGCGAAGTGTCGACGTTGAACAACCTGGTGCCGATGAGAAGCCCGGACGCCCAGATCGGACACCGCGCGCGAGCTTCTACATGGCCCTGGGTCATGACGCGTCGCCGCGCGACAGCATCTGGTGGATGACGCGCCGACCGCGCGTATCTCGAGACCTGCCGACACGCGGCACCGCCCGCACCCTGTTTGCCCTACCGGCTCGCGACGTTCCCGGTCCCGTTCGGTTCTGCTACCGTCAGAGCCCGCGTCCGATCTTCTCGACGGCATTCCCGTACCCGACTCCGGACGAATTCCTCTATTCGGAACCCGAACCGGCCATGCGTTGGCCCGGCGAGGCGTTCGTCGAACTCGACAGTTCGGGACGGCTGGTACAGCTCAGAATCCTGCCTGGCCAGCAGCCCTCGGCGGCCACGCCGGTTCCGGATTGGGATCTGTTGCTGCGCGCGGCGCGATGCGAGCCCCTGCGGCTCTCCAGGACGACACCGTCGCTTCTTCCACCCGACCGGTACGACGTGGCCGCCGAATGGGCCGGCGGCTGCGACGGGCAACAGGTGCACGTCAGCGCGGCTGCAGTGGGCGGAGGAGTCACGTGGTTCGAGATGCGGTCGTCGCGCACTGCGCAGGCAGCGCCTCCGGCAGACAAGAGCGGGTCTCTCTCCCGCCTCTGGGTTGTTCAAGCGGGGTTGTTCGTCCTCCTGATGATCCTCCTCGGCGTCCTGGCGTGGCGGAACTTCACCGCCGGTCGAGGCGACCGCCGTGGCGCCCGGCGACTCGCGGTGGTGGTATTCGGCGCCTATCTCCTCTGCGGGGTCGGGTATCGCCACTGGCCGGGGGACCGGGCGCTGCTGCTGCCCGCCGTCGTGGCGCTGTTCGCGCAGGCCGGATGGACTTCGATGGTCGTCTGGTTGTTCTACCTCGGGCTCGAGCCGGCTGTCCGCCGCCGATGGCCGCAGCTGCTGGTTGGGTGGACGCGGCTGCTCGACGGCCGGTGGCGCGACCCGCTCGTCGGCCGGGCGGTGCTCTCCGGCCTCGTCTACGGCCTGGTGATCCTCGTGCTGGTCACGACGCCGCTGATTGTGGTCCGGTGGCTCGACTGGGCACGCATGGGGCCTGACTACAGGCCGTACGTTCTCAATCCCGGGGGCTTCTGGGCGGCGTACGTGGCGGACGGCGCGTTCACCGGAATCTCCATGGCGTTGGTCATGGCGGGGCTGCTGTTTGTCTGCCGGTGGTTGTTGCCATCGAACGCCGCGGCATTGGCCGGCTGGGCGCTCGTGTTCGCGGCCATGACCACCTGGACGGGGGTCGACTCCGGAGCGCCTGTCGCGGTGGCTCTGAGTTCGGGTGTGCTGTCGGCTGCGGGTACGGTGATGGTCCTCATGCGGGCCGGCATGCTCGGTTACGCAGCGGCGTACATGACGTTCGTCGCCCTGGATGCAGGCGTGCCGTGGACGCTCGACCCGTCGCGCTGGTACTTCTATCGAAGCGCGCTGGTCGCGCTCGTCGTCGTCGGGCTGGCATTCTGGGCGTTCAAGACCGCGCTCGGACGCCAGTCGATGTTCCCGGCCGAGGAGTGAAGGGATGAACCCGGCGTTCGGACCACTGCGCGCCGATCCTCTGTTCGCCGGGTTGGTAGAACGCGCGGGAGAGAAGCGGAGAACCGGGTCACGCCGCGGGGTGCCCCGGGAGGCGCAGCAGTTTCGCCAGCGCGGGCCACTGCGTCCTGTCTCGGAGCAACATGCAACCATGGTGCGCGGCTTCGGGCTGGCGGCGCGCCGCCGCCTTCTCCACGAAGTCCGCCGACCGGTCGAAGTCGCCGGCCACCGCGTAACACCAGGCGAGGCCGAGCGAGCTCGTGGCCGCTCCGCCTGACGTCAGCTTCCGGATCAGCTCCCCGGCCTGGTCGAGCTCTCCCAGGCGCAGGAGAATGCCGGCGTGGATCCCGTCGACGAGCCAGAACCTCGTGGACGCCCGTTCGATGTACCCCAGCGCCTCCGGCCATCTCTGCTGAAGCGCATGCGAGAACGCCAGGATCGTGCAGGCGAAGGGATAGCTGTCGTCGATCTCCAGGGCGCGGTGCGCCTCGGCCTGCGCCTCGACGAGCCGCCGCGCGTTCACGAGCGAGTCGCCGAGAATGACGCGTGCGCCGAGGTTGAGCGGGTCGGAAAGGAGCCCGATTCTGGCCTGGGCCACCGCTTCCTCGGTTCGTCCGATCGGAACGAGGTAGTAGTAGGCGTACCACTGGCGCACGTTCGACGGCACCGCGTCGCCTGCGGTCGCAAGAGCGAAGCGGCGCCCGGCTTCTCTCCAGTCGAAATCGTAGCTCCCGGCCACGCCTCCCATCATCGCGTGAGCCTCCGGCAGGTCGGGGTCGATCTCGAGCGCCCTCCGCGCCTGCTCACGGGCGCGCGGCATTCCCTCTTCCGCCGGGAGGTAGCCGAGCGAGACGGCCATCCAGTAGTGGTGAGAGAGCCCGAAGTGCGCGAGCGCGAACTCGGGGTCGAGCGCGACGGCCTGCTCCAGGTAGTCCCTGGCGCGTGCCAGGGCGTCGGGGCTCAGCTTCCAGTTCAGGTAGATCGCCTTCAGGTACGACTCGTACGCTTCGGGATTCGCGACGCGTCGAACGGGGGACGGGCCGTGCACCGACAGCTTGACCTGAAGCGCGCCGGCGATCGCCGCCGCGATCTCGTCCTGAATCGCGAAGATGTCCGTCAGGTCCCTGTCATAGCGCTCCGACCAGAGGTGGCTTCCGTCGGTCGCGGTGACCAGCTGCGTGGTGATGCGGACGCGATTGCCCGCCTTGCGCACGCTCCCTTCGAGAATGTTCGCCACCCCGAGCGTCCCGGCAATCGTGCGGACGTCCTCCTGCCGGTTCTTGAACGCGAAGGCCGACGTTCGCGCGATGACCTTCAGCCCGGCAATCCGTGACAGCACGTTGATCACTTCTTCGGCCATGCCGTCGCTGAAATACTCCTGCTCCTTGTCCCCGCTCATGTTGACGAACGGGAGCACGGCCACCGACGGAAGGCACTCGGCGGAGACCGCGGCCGGTCCGTGCGGTCCGGCAGCCGTTGCCCGGCAGGCCAACGCTGCCTCGGTCAGCGTTCGGCGCAGCCGCTCGAGATCGACGCGCACATCCCGTGCGGACTGGTAGCGCAGCTCACGGTCCTTCTCGAGCAGCTTGTTGACGATCCGCTCCAGGTCGGCCGGCACGTCCGGGTTCAGGCGGACGAGCGCGGTAGGCGCCCTCGTGAGGATCTCGCCCAGCACCACGCCCGAGGTCGGGCCGCGGAACGGCTGCGTGCCCGTCGCCATCTCGTACACCACGGCGCCCAGCGAGAACAGGTCCGAGCGCGCATCGAGCGGCTCGCCGCGCGCCTGCTCCGGCGACATGTACGCAATGGTCCCGAGCACGACGGGTCCCGTGCCGGCGCGTGCGACGGTGATGGCCCCCGTCACCGCCGCCGGCCCGGCCGCGAGCGTCGCGATGCCGAAGTCCAGCAGCTTCGCCGCGCCGCGCGTCGTGATGAAGATGTTCTCCGGCTTGATGTCGCGATGGACGATGCCTTTCGCGTGCGCCGCCTCCAGCGCGTCTGCCAACTGGATCGCGGTGTCAACGATGGCGGTCACCGCCAGCGGCTTCTGGCCCGTCGTCTCCATCTTCGCCCGCAGCGGTTCGCCCTCGAGCAGCTCCATGACGAGGTAGAACACCTCATGGCCCTGGCTCGCCGAAGCGTCGTCGACGCGAAGGCGGCCGACATCATGCAGCGTGCAGATGTGCGGGTGATTCAAGCGGGCGATGGTTCTCGCCTCGCGCTCGAACCGCGCGCGGCGATCAGGATCAGCGCTCAACGCAGCCGGGAGGATCTTGATGGCGACCGTGCGGTCGAGGCGGGTATCGCTGGCTTCGTAAACCTCCCCCATGCCCCCTGCCCCGAGCGGCCCGAGGACTTCATAGGGACCCAGCCGCGTGCCTGATGACAGGGTCATCGTCACACCTCGAAGGTGTCGAACTCGAGCTTGATCCGCGCCATCAGCGCCTCGAAACGCGGGTCACCGTGGAGCCCGCGGAGGAAAGGCTCGTAGTCGGGGAAGTACGGATGCGCCACGAAGCCGAGATTCACGGAGTTTTCCAGCCAGTCGAGCGCGCTGTCGCTCGCACCAACCATCGCGTAGCACGCGGCCACATAGTAGGAGTACGTCCAGTCGAGACGTGCGCTGGCTGCGAACTCGGGCGTCAGCACGGACGGCAACGCGGCCGCGTCACGGCGCAGCGCCGACCTCAGCAGTGCGCACCACGACGACCAGTAGTTGTCGGCGTCCGGAGAACCGACGGGATCAAGCAAGCCAAGAGCCGCCTCGACCCCGCCGGCGCAAGCGAGCTGGAACGCTCCGAAGAAGCGGTAGTCCTGGAGATCGAACGTCGCGCGCCCTCGCTCGCAGGCCTCCGCGGCCTGGTCGAATCGCCCGTCGAGCCAGTGTCCGGTCGCCCGCAGAAGGTCGAGTTTGGGGTGAAGGGGGTCTACGGACGCCAGCCGATTGGCCATCCGATGCAGGACCACGGTCCGCCCGGCGGCGGCATACTCGACGCCAAGCCAGTACAGCGCGTCGGACTCCCCGGGCTCCAGGGCCAGGGCCTGGCCGACCTGCCGGATCGCCTCCTTGTGATCACCCCGAAAGCACGCCACCAGTCCGAGCACGAAGTAGGCCTGCGCGCCGCAGGGGTCGAGGCGCAGAGCCAGCGACGCATGCCTTGTTGCTCGTTGAAGGGCATCCTCGCTCGCGAAGCCCGCGAGCCCATAATGGATGTAGGCGTAGCCTAGGCCCGCGTGCAGCAGCGCGCTCTCGCCCATTTCGCGCAGCCCGGTCTCGAGACACTGGACGGCGGCATCGAGGTCGGTCTTGCTCGATGTCAGGAGCAACGCGCGGGCACGAAGGTAGAGATCAAATGCACCCGCGGTGACGGCTGGCCGGCGAGACAGTTGTTGCTCCTCGGTCGGCGTCAGCCTCATTCTCAGCGCGCCGACGATGGCCTGCGACACCTTCTCCTGAATGTCGAAGACGTCGTCCAGCGTCCCGGCGTACTTCTCAGCCCACAGATGCGCGTCGGTGGCGGCGTCGATGAGCTGCGCCGTGATGCGGAGGCTATGCCCGGCGCGCCGGACACTGCCCTCCAGGACGTGGCGGACGCTCAGCTCCCGCGCAATGACCGGAAGCGGCTTGGTCGTCCCTTTGTAGTGCATGGCGGACGTGCGCGAGATCACGCGCAGCGACCGGACCTTCGACAGGTCCGCGATGATCTCCTCCGTCAGCCCATCACTGAAGTACTCCTGCTCGGCGTCGGAACTCAGATTCGCGAACGGCAGCACGAGGATTGACGCCTGGTCGGGACGAGTGGCCGCCAGGCGGTCGGGCGTCCGCCGCAGCCGCTCCAGATCGACGCGCACATCCCGCGCCGACTGGTAACGCAGCTCGCGGTCCTTCTCGAGCAGCTTGTGGACGATCCGCTCCAGGTCGGCCGGCACGTCCGGGTTCAGGCGGACGGGCGCGGTGGGCGCCTTCGTGAGGATCTCGCTCAGCACGGCGCCGGAGGTCGTGCCGCGGAACGCCTGCGTGCCCGTCGCCATCTCGTACAACACGGCGCCCAGCGAGAACAGGTCCGATCGCGCATCGAGCGGCTCGCCGCGCGCCTGCTCCGGCGACATGTACGCGACGGTCCCGAGCACCTGCGGGCCGGTGCCGGCGCGTGTGGTCGCGGCCCCCCTGGTCATCGCCGCCGGCCCGCCCGCGAGCGTCGCGATTCCGAAATCCAGCAGCTTCGCCGCGCCGCGCGTCGTGATGAAGATGTTCTCCGGCTTGATGTCGCGATGGACGATGCCCTTCGCGTGCGCCGCCTCCAGCGCGTCGGCCAGCTGAACGGCGGCGTCGACGATCCCCGCCACCGCGAGGCGCGATTGCGACAGCCGCCTTCGCAACGGCTCCCCCTCCAGGAGCTCCATGGCGATGAACGGCTGGCCGTCGGCCTCGCCGATGTCGTAGATGGTGCAGATATGCGGGTGGTTGAGCGCCGAGGTCGCACGTGCTTCCCGCCGGAAGCGATCGAGCGCGAGGTCATCCTGCGCGAGGTGCGTCGAGAGGAACTTCAGCGCGACGGCCCGGCCGAGTCGCGTGTCCTCGGCCTGGTAGACTACACCCATTCCGCCTACGCCAAGCTCGGAGACGATGCGGTAGTGCGACACCGTGCGGCCGATCATCGATCCTCCAGGACGAGGACAGCAGCCCCGCGACGCCGGTGGCTCGCGTGCCGACTATATCAGAGTCCACTTGGCTTTCGCCTTGGTGCGTGCAGGCCATCACCACTACAATCAGCCCGTCGTCGCCGCGGCCCAACGCTCGGAGGTTCCGCGCCGTGATACTCCAGCCGGCGATCAGCGCAACGTAACCAGGCCCCTCCGACGCACAATCGGCGTCCGAGAATGGCCGGGGGAAGACCATGCCAAAGATCAACGTTGGCGGCGTCGACCTGTTCTACGAAGACAGCGGCGAGGGACGGCCACTCGTGCTGATCGCCGGCCTGGCCAACGACCACGCGTGCTGGGGGCAGTCGCATGTACCGGCACTGACGGCCGCCGGCTACCGGTGCGTGTCTGTTGACAACCGGGACGTCGGTCAAAGCGATGCGGGGCCCGACGGCTACTCGATCAGGGACATGGCAGACGACACCGCCGGTATGATCGACGCGCTCGGCCTCGGTGCCTGTGATGTGCTCGGCTGGTCCATGGGCGGCATGATTGCGCAGGAACTGGCACTGGCCCACCCGAGTCGTGTTCGCAGCCTGACCCTCGTGGCCACCGACGCAGGCCAGGATCCGTTCGTCCGTGCGTGGCTGAACGGTATGATTCTCATCCGGTCGAAATGCACGATTGCCGAACTCGTGGTCGGCGCCTGTCCCTGGTTCTTCGGGCGGCGGTTTTTCGGCTACCCCGGGGCGGTGGACGCGTTTGTGGCCATGGTGTCGGCGAACCCGTACCCCCAGTCGGCCGACGCCTTCAGCCGCCAATGCCACGCAATCATGACCCACGTGACGGCAAGCCGGCTCGCCGACATCCGGGCTCCGACACACGTCGTTGTCGGAGAGGAGGACATCATTCACCCCGTGCAGAGCTCGCGCTTCCTTGCGGAGCGCATTTCCGGCGCCAGGCTGACGGTCTTGCCCGGTGTCGGCCACTTCGCCGCGTGGGAAGACACGCCGGCATTCAATGCGGCGGTCCTCGAGTTCCTGAACGCAGCAGCGGCAGCCGCGTGACGCCGGTGCTGCATTCGCCACCATCTCTCGTGTCGTGTGCGGCGACGCGCAGCGATCTGATCCTCCCCGCCGAGCTGAACGCCGACCCGGACCGCCGCTCGTGCTTCCCGCCGGAAGCGGGCGAGCGCGAGGCCATCCTTCGCGAGGTGCGTCGGGAGGAACTTCAGCGCGACGGCCCGGCCGAGTCGCGTGTCCTCGGCCTGGTAGACCACGCCCATTTCGCCTTCGCCCAACTCGCAAACGTCTACGAACCCTTGCCACCCGAGCAATGCGACCACACAGCCTGCCATTGGCCGTTCCGCTTCTCATACAGGTCGGTGTGTCGAGCGATGCTGCTCGCGCCGCTCCACGCAGGCTTGCCCTCGTAGAACACTTCGAAACCGACGTCGTCGTAGCGGATGACCGCCGCGTCTCCATAGAGCCTGACAGTGATCTCCCCGGGATCCCACGTCCTGTAGTCCAGGACGCCGGACTCGATCTCGCTCATGTACCTTTCCTTGGAGAAGAGCGCACCCGACGGTGAGATGAGCTGGAAGTCGTCCGCGTGAAGCCGCCGAGCCGCCACCACGTCTGCTTCAACCAGCGCACGAAGCCTCTGCCGCTCGATGCTCCGAATCAGGCCTTTCACGGACTCGTCGTCTGGCCGCCTTGTGCACGTGACAGAGAGCGCAGCCAACAGTGTCAGGATGAGGGCCGCAGACCGTCGCAGCATGTGATTCCTCCGGGGTGACCGATGAGTAGTGCGCGCCCGACGCTCGGTCCTCGACTGCGCTCGGGACGACCCTGAGCCTGTCGAAAGGACGTCAGCCGCCGAACTCACGCGTCTTCTCCCTGGCGAGGGCCATCAATCGGTCGAATTGCGGGTGCTTCCGCAGCGGCGCGATCACCGGGTCGATCTCCGACCAGAACCGGTGGTTACACATCCCCAACTCGATCGTGTTGCCAAGCCACCTGACGGCGTTCTCCTCGTCGCCCGCGCAGGCGAATCCGAGCGTGAGGCTCCACGAGCATTCCTTGTCGCTCCGCGCGAACGGCGGCAGCCAACTGGACGCCAGCGCGGCGCTCGCCGCCGCCCGGTCGCCTGCGACGAGCGGACCGACGACGCGGCCAGTCTCCGAAAAGACCCCGGCCGCGCCAGCCGCCAGTCCGGCCAGTACGTCGACGGCCTCCTGTCGCCGGCCGCCATACAGCAGGAACATCGCGAGCCACCAGCGCGCCAGTTCGTCCCCGCCGGCCGCTTCGACGGCGCTCCGCATGTGCCCGAGCGCCTGGTCGAATTCGCCCTCGCCGAGGTGAGCGACCGCAAGCGAGAACCGGCCGAACCAGAAGAGCGGGTCCACCGACGCGCTGTGTTCTGCGGCCTCGCGCGCCTCCGCTGACCTGCCCACCTCGAAGCAGCAGAACGCCAGCCAGGCGAGCGCGTCGACGGCTCCGAGCTCCGACGCCCGGCGCATCATCGCGATGGCGTCGGCCATCCGGCCCCGCTTCCACGCCAGCAAACCAATCACCAGCATGGCCGGCGCGCAATCGGGCGCCAACTCCAGGGCACGATCGGACCACGACTTCGCCTCGGCCAGGGCTTCTTCCTCCGGCCGTGCTCCGGTATCCGCGGCGTGGAACAGGATCTGGCCCATCGTCGCCCAGAGCAGCGCGTTGGGTCCGACGATGGCCAGTGCCTCGTCGATGAGAGCAGCCGCGCGGGCGACCGACTCGCCGGTCATCCGGTACATTTCGTAGTGCGCCCGCAGGTACTTGTCGAACGCCCGCGGGTCGGGCAGCCGCCTTACGGCCAGCCAGCGCTCTTCTTCGGGTGTCAGCCTGATCTTCAGCGCGTCGACGATCGTCCGCGACAGCTTCTCCTGGATCTCGAACACGTCATCCAGCGCGCCGTTGTACTTCTCTGCCCAGAGCAGCGTGTCGTTCGACGCCTCGACCAGCTGCGCCGTCACTCGCAGCCGGTCACCGGCCCGGCGCACGCTGCCTGAGAGGACGTAGCGCACCCCCAGTTCGCGGCCAATCGCGCGGGTATCCTTGGCGGTCCTCTTCAGCTGCGCCGCCGAGTTGCGCGAGATGACGCGCAGCGCGCGCACCTTCGACAGGTCGGTAATGACCTCCTCGGTCAGGCCGTCGGCGAAGAACTCGTTGTCCGGGTCCGGGCTGAGGTTCTCGAATGGGAGCACGACAATCGACGCACCCTCCGCGCTGACGGGGGTCGCTGGCGACGAGCCGACGGGCGCACTCAGCGCGCGGCGCAGCCGCTCGAGATCGACGCGCACGTCCCGCGCGGACTGATAGCGCAGCTCACGGTCCTTCTCGAGCAGCTTGTTGACGATCCGCTCCAGGTCAGCCGGCACGTCCGAGTTCAGGCGGACGGGCGCGGTAGGCGCCTTGGTGAGGATCTCGCTCAGCACGGCGCCGGAGGTCGGGCCGCGGAACGGCTGCGTGCCCGTCGCCATCTCGTACACCACGGCGCCCAGCGAGAACAGGTCCGATCGCGCATCGAGCGGCTCGCCGCGCGCCTGCTCGGGCGACATGTACGCAATGGTCCCGAGCACGACAGGTCCGGTGCCGACTCGTGTGGTCGTGAACCCCCCGGTGATCGCCGTCTGCCCGGCCGCGAGCGTCGCGATGCCGAAGTCCAGCAGCTTCGCCGCGCCGCGCGTCGTGATGAAGATGTTTTCCGGCTTGATGTCCCGGTGGACGATGCCTTTCGCGTGCGCCGCCTCCAGCGCGTCGGCGAGCTCGATTGCCGTCTCGACGAAAGCTGGCACGGCCGCCCGCGCCCGGGACAGTCTCGCCCGCAGCGACTCGCCCTCGAGCAGCTCCATCACGAGGAAGAGCGAGCCGTCATGGTCCCCGACATCGTGCAGGGTGCAGATATGCGGATGGCTGAGGCCGGCGATGGTCTTCGCCTCGCGCTGAAACCGCGCGCGTTGGTCCGGGTCGGCGCTGACGCCGGACGGCAAGACCTTGACGGCGACCGTGCGATCGAGGCGCGTGTCGCGCGCCCGGTAGACCTCCCCCATTCCGCCTGCTCCGAGCGAGCCGGCGACCTCGTACGGCCCGAGACGGGTGCCCGGCGTCAGCGGCATGGCGGCCTCCTCAGGCGAGTCGAGGGGCCTGCTTGCCCTGAGCGAAGTCGAAGGGCGCCCAGCTTCTCGATGACGCCATACGGGCCGAGACGGCTCCCGTTGGTGAGGCTCATCGTCTCTCTCCCCGGACTGTCGAAAGGCCGCTGCGTTCACACCTCGAAGCGCTCGCTGTACTGCTTCATCCGCTCCATCAAGTCCGCGAACCGAGGGTCGTCGTGAAGCGGTGCCAGGAGCCAGCTGGCCGAGAGCATCTGGTAATGGCTGCTTCCGATGCTGTGCGCATGTTCGAGCCAGCGGAACGCATCGTCGTTCCGGCGCGCCTGCGCGTAGCCCTCCGCGAGACGGTGGGCCCAGAATTCCTCGAAACGCGTTGCGTCCTCCAGCGTTCGCGCAACCTCCACCGCCCGGGCCTCGTCGCCGCTGACTGCCGTCGCCAGGAGCAGCGCCATCCGCCCGGTCGTCGTACCGGGCCAGTCGGACGCGAGCTGACCGAAGACCGCCAGGCAGTCATCGCGCCGCCCGGCCACGCCGAGGGCATAACCGTAGAGAAACCGGCACAGGGGATTGTCGGGCGCCATCTCCCACGCCCTCCGGTAGTGCTGCAGCGCCTCCTCGAAGCGCAGGTCGATGGCGTCGGCCCAGCCGGCCAGCGAATGGTGGATCGTCGTCAGCGGATCGACGCGCAGCAATCTGGCAAGAACTGGCCGGGCGGCAGGAACCCGTCCAACAGCCAGGTAGGCATACGCGAGTTCAAGGAGCGCTTCCGCATGGTTCGGGTCCTGCTCGAGCACCTCCTTGAGGTCGCGGACGGCCGCCTGCAGGCTGCGGCTGTGCCCGTTGATCTTCGCGCGCAGCAGGCAGGCCGCGGGGGACCGGGAACCGAGCGCGTCGAGCTTGGCGGCGCAGGCCTCAGCCTCCTCGAGGCTGGCGGCTGGCCTGATCCCTGCCCGGACGTAGCCGCAGTAGGCCATGCCCAGCGTGGCATACAGCAGGTCGTTCTCGCCGACGATCTCGAGCGCCTGCCGCGTCCACTCGATGGCCCGCCCAATCGATGCTTCGTCGAAGCGCCACATCTCGTGCCGGGCCCGCAGGTAGCAGTCGTACGCAGCCGGGTTCGCCACCGGGCGGTCCGCGATCCGCCGGCGTTCCTCGGGCGTCAGCGTCACCTTCAGGGCGTCAACGATGGCCTGCGACACCTTCTCCTGGATGTCGAACACCTCGTCCAGGCTTCCGGCGTACTTCTCGGCCCAGAGGGCCGAGTCTGTCGCCGCGTCGATCAGCTTGGTCGTGATGCGCAGTTGCCTCCCGGCGCGTCGAACGGTCCCTTCCAGGACGTACCTCACGTTCATCTGCCGGGCGATGGCGGGAGCGTCCTTCTGGCATCCCCGCAGTAACGCGGCGGACGTGCGCGAGATGACGCGCATCGCGCGCACTTTGGAGAGGTCTGTGATGATCTCCTCGGTGAGGCCGTCGGCGAAGAACGCATTGTCGGGATCGGGGCTCAGGTCTTCGAAGGGCACGATGACAATCGACGCCTGCTCCGGTTCCGGGCTGACGTTGGCGAACGACAGCACGGCCACCGAGGGAGGAGGTGCGGCCGCGTGCCGCAAGCGAAGACGTTCGACGCTCGCCTGCGTGCGCGACTCCCACAGCCGCGCGCCTTGCGCGCGCGCCACGGCGAGGGCCTTGTCGAAGCAGGCCTCCGGGGCCTGGCCGCCCGGCCCGTGCTGCAACAGCAGTTCCCCTTTGATCCGGTGGCACTCCGCCTCGTAATGGCGCTCGTCGTGACGCTCGACCGCTGCCAGCGACTCGTCGATTGTCGCGAGGGCGAGCTCGGTGTTGCCGGACGCCCCCTCAGCCTCGGCGATCCACGCGAGCATCATGGTGTGGAGCACCGAGTAGCCCTGGCGATCCCGCTCGCCGGCCGCTTCCCGCAACTGCGCCGTGACGTCGGCCCCCGGCCCGAGCCCCCATCGTGCACGCGCCGAGAATGCGCGAACGGTTGGCTCCAGCGAGCCGATGGCATGGCGGTCGCACAGGTCCGCGGCCTCGCCGAGCTGGCGCAGCGCCGCCTGCCACTCGCGCGCCAGCAGCCGGGCAAGCGCCGTGTATGCCAGCGTGTATGTCAGTGTCAGCGGATGGCCGAGCGTCCGAGCCGCTTCGATAGCGTCCCGTCCCGCTTCCGCGGCCTCCTCGGGTTCCCCTTGCAGGGTGAGGACGATGTCCAGGTACGACTGCGCGATGGGCGCTGATCCGAGACCGAAGCGCGCCACCTCGACTGCGCTGGCTTGCGGCGTCGAGAGCCGCACGCAGCGTTCGAGCCGCGACCGCGCGTCCGCCAACTCGCCAGCCTGAAATCGCGCGCCGCCGATTCCCATGTCCGCGCAGATCCGGCAGGTGACGTCGTCTGCGGCGAGGCGCTCGAGTTCGAGATCGAGGACGCGGAGCGCACGGAAGTCCGCCCTCGCGTAGAGCAGCGTGTGCTGCAGGAAGAGGGCGTCGAAATGCGCTGCCGCGTCGGTCGCACCGCGTGACGCGACCGAACACGCACGGCGGACCGTCTCCTCCACCTCCTGGGCGCCCCAGCCGTGCAGCGCGCCCTGCGCGGCTCCCAGTTGGAGCAGGAATCCCGTTCCCGCTCGTCCGCGCGAACCGGGCCAGTGTGGCCCGCCGCGTCGGCGGCCGGCGGTGTTGGCGTCGGCGCTCCCCCCCGCGAATCGGGTGTTCGGCCGACGGGCGGCGGCCTGGCGTCTTGTCGCTTGGAACGCTGCGTGCGCGCCCCGGCCCGCAGCGCCTCGAGCACGGCTCGGACTTCGGACGCCCGTTGGTACCGATCCGTCCGATCCTTCGCCAGGCAGCGAGACACGACAGAGCGGAGGCCGGCAGGCACCCTCCCCGGCAGCCGCGGGGCGGGATCCTTCAGGATGGACGCCGTCAGTTCGAAGCTCTGGTTGCCGGCAAACGGCCGGCCACCGGCGACCATCTCGAAGAGGACGATGCCGAGCGACCAGATGTCCGTTCGCGCGTCGAGCGGCTCGCCGCGCAGCGCTTCGGGCGACATGTACGCGAGGGTTCCCGAGACAGTCGAATGGTCGCCGAGCGTGGTGGCCGCATCGCCATGCGCGTCGGTCTCCAGGCGTCTCGCAATCCCGAAGTCCAGGATCCGCAGGCGTCCGTTCGAGTCGATCATCACGTTGCCGCTCTTGAGGTCGCGGTGGACGACGCCCCGCTCGTGCGCGTGGGCCAGGCCGGCGGCGATCCCTTCGGCGTAGCGCAACACCTGTTCGAGCGGCAGGCCGTCTGGGGGGATGGCCTCGCTGAGCGTCCGGCCCTCGACGAACTCGAAGACCGCGAAGTCGAGGCCCTCGGACTCCGCGACATCGAACACCGCGCAGATGTTGGGGTGGTTCAGCGCGGCGGCCGCCCGCGCCTCGCGCAGCAGGCGCATCCGGGAGTCTTCGGTGGGTCCGCCCCGCAGGATCTTGACGGCCACCTGCCGGCGCAGGCGGGTGTCATTCGCCAGATAGACCTCGCCCATTCCGCCTTCGCCCAGCGGAGCGGTCACCTCGTACGGTCCAAGCTTCGTGCCCGGCTTCACAAGGCGCTCCGCTGGGCTACGGCCCGCGCCGAGGGGAGCGGTGACCTCATACGGACCGAGGCGGTTGGCCAACGCATTCTCCGATCCTCTACTTCAAACCCTCCACGACGTAGAGTTCGTCGAGCCCGCGAATGTATGAGTACGCATAGAAGCGGGCATCCCGCGTTATGACGACGTTCCAGTACGTGATTCCAGCCGGATCGGCCACCTCGAACTTCTTCCTCCACGGCAGCTGCTGACCGGTCTGCACATCGACTGAAAACAGCTCGAGGGTGGGCGCCGTGCGGGTAACGTACAAGGTGCGCTCGTCCCTCCACTGACATGGCGTGTCCCTCGGCCCGAGTGGACCCACATCCTGCGGCCGGCTGCCATCGAGCGGAACGATCATCAGGCGCCGATCGTGCGTGACTGCAGCAATGAAGCGATCGTCGGGCGATATGGTGACGCCGGCGAGGCCTTCAACTGTGAGCGCGCTCGGCGGCCCTCCCGAGATGGCCTGTGTCCATACGCGCGCCGCGCGCCCGTGTTCGGCGCCCACGAACACGATGCGCGTGCCGTCAGACAGGAACGCCGCGTTCTGGAACGTCTCTACAGGGCCCGACGGCAAATCACGCGGCTTCCCAGCACCGGTGGGAAGGAGGACGAGGCGATTCGGCGAGTCCAGGCGGATCGCGAGCACCCATTGGCCATCCGGGGAGAGCGCGCACGCCGATCCGTCGCCGAGCAGCACTGGTGCCGTCTCGCCTGCCTCCCTGAGGAACACCCTGTAGCTCAGACTGCTGCTTTCGCCTTGGTCAGTGAGCAGTAGTCTCCTTCCGTCCTTCGACAGCGCCGACGGCACCGAGTAGTCCAGCCACCCGACGTCATGCTCCTGTGTGTCGTTCACCAGTTGGCCGCGAATACCCATGCGCGTATACCTCGACGTGATCAGAACGCGGCCGGACTGGTCAATGTCCATGAGGCGCACGTATGTCGGCAGGTCGCGAACCACGCGTGGGGGGCGTCCGGAGTTCGGCGTGACCGCGTACAATCGCTGACGTATGCCATGATCGACTGCCGAGAACCAGATCTCGCGACCGTCGGGCGACCAGGCCAACCCGCTCACGTTGGCGAACTCCTCGGTAAGCGTGGTCGGGCGCCCGCCTTCGACGAAGCCCACCTTCCCTCTCGAATCATCGAAGGACAGGTGTTGAGTGAAGGCCCAACGCTGTCCATCACGCGACACCCGCAGGTCGCAGAAGTGGCCACTGGTCCTGTTGACGACATGTCCCTCGGGTATCTCGAGGAGGTCCTGGCCGCCTTCGCGTCTAACGACTGCCAGCCTTCCGTCAGGCATGAACTCGGCCCATCGAATATCGTTGAGGCGCAGTTGGGGCGCGCTGCCCGACGGCGACCACACCTTGAGCGGCCCGTACTCCGCCATGGAGACGGCGTTGATGCGCTCCCCGACAGCCAGTTCCCTGTTGCCGGCGACTGAAAACAGGCCGAATCCACTGAGGCCGGGAAGCGGGCTGGTCGAGGAGCCGTCCGTCCGGCTCTCGAAGATTTCCGGCCTGCGTCCTTCCCACTGCGCGCTGTAGATCACGGCGTTCCCGTCCGGCGTGAACCGAGCGTTGCTGATGGATCCCTCGCGGAAGGTGAGACGCTTGAACGTCGGGTTCCCAGCCTGGGGGGCGCTCGTGCGACCAAGCAGGAAGAAGCCAATGGCGACTGCGGCAAGGACGAGAACCGCGGGCATGGCAATGAGCGCGAAGCGTCTTGCGCGGCGACCGGTCGTCGCGACCGCTGGCGGCCCTTCCGGCTGCTCGCCGATCGTCGCGATCTCCGTCAGTTCTATCCGCGCATCCCCGATGTCATGGAGCCGCTGTTTGCGGTCCTTTGCGAGGCACCGCCGCAGGAGGTCGCGCAGCCGCGGCGGCGTGCCGGGCGGAAGCGCGCTCCAATCGGGCTCGGTCTTCACGACCGCCGCCAGCACGTCGGTGACACTATCGCCGGCAAAACACGCCCTGCCCGTCAGCATCTCGTACAGTACGACGCCGAACGCCCAGATGTCCGCACGCTTGTCCACGCCGGCGCCGCGCGCCTGCTCGGGAGCCATGTAGGCCGCGGTGCCGAGGATGACCCCCACCTCCGTGTGTGCGCCGCTGAAGCCCTGGCGAAGGCGGGCGGGGCTCATCATCGTGGGGGAGGTGCCCAGAGGATCCGGGCCCGGGCCCGGCGCGTCGCCGGCCAGAACCTTGGCGAGGCCGAAGTCCAGCACCTTCACGTCGCCATCGGGCGTCAGCTTGATGTTCGCGGGCTTCAGGTCCCGATGAACGATGCCGTGCTCGTGGGCGTACTCGAGCGCCTCGGCCAGCTGCAGAGCGATCGGCAGCGCTTCGTCGATCGGAAGGCCGTGCGTAGTTCTCCCCGATCCCTGATCCCCAATTCCCGACCCCTTCTTGATCCGTTCCGCCAGCGTCGGCCCCTCGACCAGCTCCATGACGATCGCGCGGACGTTGCCCTCGTGCGCGAACCCGTGTACCTGCGCGATGTGCGGGTGATTGAGGGCGGCGAGCGCCTGCGCCTCGCGGTCGAACCGCGCCAGGCGCTCAGGATCGAGTGCGAGATCGGCGGGTAGGGTCTTCAGCGCGACGTTGCGTTTGAGCTGGGTGTCGCGGGCGCGGTATACCTCGCCCATTCCGCCAGCGCCGATGCCGGACACGACTTCGTACGGCCCGAGGCGCGTTCCGACGGCGAGAGTCATCGGGCACCTCCTGGCGCCGGACCTCGAAGTGACCGGCCGATTGTACACGGACGCGACCCGGCCGTGTGACTGAGTGAGGACCGGGATCAAGGCTCGCTGGGTGACGGCTCCGAGGTGACCGGACCCCGCCCCTCAGGAACTGTGCCAACTGAGCCTTGTCGATTGGCGCCCGAAACGGCGCAGGTGAGAGCCAGGTGCCCGCCACGCGTGACACCGGGCGAGGACGGCTGCCAGCGGGCGCGGAACCGCTGGCGTCGGCCGGAGGTTCACGCCGATGGTCAACTGGTACCTGTCCCTACTGAGAACTCCGAACGCCTTGTCATTGTTGCACTGGCCCGAATCCCTCCGACAGACTCGCCGGACTTCATGCTGGCATTCCTGGTAGCGGTCGTCGCCGCCCTGCGGTCCGCCACCCAGTCGCGCCTCGAACTCACCGCGGAGATCTTCACGCTGCGCCATCAAGTGGTCATCCGCCGCGGCGCCCGCGCCACGACCCTATAGCGACGGCTGCGTTCCGCTCCGGACGCGTCGGCGCTCGCCTCCGGACCCGCCGATTGAGTTCCTGGAAGGGACAGCCGATCCGGCCGGGCTCCGGCCGCCTTCGGCCTGTAGTAGTCTTCCCCCATGCGCAACCGAACCACGCTGCTCTTTGTCGTGCTGATTGCGGGTCTCGGAGCCGGGCTCCTGGCCCAGCGGACCGTGAAACCGCCGCTTCACGGGCGGCATTGGATGGCGATCACCGGGAAGCCCCTCGGCGCCGCAGCCGGCGCGGCGATCTTCAACAAGGGCGGCAACGCCGTCGATGCCACGTGCGGAATGCTCGCCGCCGTCTGCACGATGTGGGACACGCTCGGCTGGGGCGGCGAAACCCAGGCGCTCATCTACAACCCGAAGACCGGCAAGGTGATCGGCATCAACGCGCTTGGGGTGGCGCCGACGGGCGCCACGCCCGAGTTCTACCGCGGCAAGGGGATGGCCTACCCACCCGAGTACGGCCCGCTCGCGGCGGTGACGCCTGGCACGCCGGGCGGGTTGATGGTGATGCTCGCCGAGTTCGGCACGATGAGCCTGAAGGACGTGCTGGCGCCTGCCATCCAGATGGCGGACGGCTACCCGATCGAACAGCAGGCGGCCGACGCCATCGAGCGCCAGAAGCGCGAGATCAAGAAGTGGCCATCGTCCGCGAAGGTCTTCCTGACGCACCCGGGCGAGTCGCGCGAGGCGCCGAACCCGGGCGAGGTCTTCAAGCAGCCGGAACTGGCCGCCACCCTCCGCAAGCTCGTGGACGCCGAGCAGCAGGCGCTCAAGGCGGGCAAGTCTCGCAAGGAGGCGATCTACGCGGCCTACGACCGCTTCTACAAGGGCGACATCGCCCGGGACTTCGTCCAGGGCTCTCGCGATCTCGGCGGCCTGCACACGATGGAGGACCTCGCCAACTGGAAGGTGCACCTCGAGGAGCCGGTCGCGACCAGCTACAAGGGCATCGACGTCTACAAGCTGACGACGTGGGTGCAAGGGCCGGTCATGCTGCAGGCGTTGAACATCCTCGAACCGATCGACCTGAAGGCGATGGGCTACAACAGCGCCCGCTACATCCACACCATCTACCAGGCGATGAATCTGGCCTTCGCCGACCGCGACTTCTACTACGGCGATCCCTACATGCCGCCGGCGACGCCTATCAAGGGGCTGCTCTCGAAGGACTACGCGCGCGACCGCGCGAAGGGCATCAGCTGGGAGATGAACGACCCCGCGGTGAAGCCGGGCGACCCGTACCCGTTCCAGGGAGCCACGAACCCGTATGCGGCGCTCCTCTCCAAGTGGCCGCCGCCTCCGCCGAAGTCGACCGGCGCCGAAGGCAGCCGTTCCTTCGAAGAGGCGTTCACGGCGGGCACCACGTCGATCGAGGCGGCCGACGAGGAAGGCTGGGTGGTGTCGGTCACGCCGAGCGGCGGCTGGATCCCCGCGACGATCGCCGGCACGACCGGCATCGGCATGAGCCAGCGGATGCAGGCGTTCGTACTCGACGAAGCCATGTCCCCCTTCAACGTGGTCAGGCCGGGAAAGCGGCCGCGATCGACGCTGACGCCAAGCCTCGCGCTCAAGGACGGCAAGCCGTACCTCGCGTTCGCCGTCCAGGGCGGCGACTCGCAGGACCAGAACCTCCTGCAGTTCTTTCTGAACATGGTGGAATTCGGGATGACCGTCCAGCAGGCCACCGAGGCGGCGAACTTCAACAGCTACCAGATGCACTCCACGTTCGGTGACCACAAGGCCGAACCGGGCCGCCTGCTGCTGAACGAGGAGATGCCGGCGTGGGTGCGCGACGACCTCGCGCGCCGCGGCTACCGCCTGGAGTACGCGAAGCTGACGTCGGGCCCGATCAACGCGATCTTCTTCGACCGCCGCCACGGCACGATGTGGGGCGGCTCGAGCCATCACGGGGAGGACTACGGCATTGCCTGGTGAACCGGCGCCGGCCGCCGGTTCTCCTGCACAGACACCGAGGGTGAACGAATCGTCTGCAGCACCGACGCGGCCGGGGTAACATGGAACAATAGCACCCAATCCGATCACTTGACCCTGGAGCCCAGAGCAATGAAGAAAGTGCACCTGTTCTGTCTCGTGCTGGCGGCCACCGTGGCGGCCGCATGCTCGCCAGCGCCCGGCACTCAGCAGGCGACGCCTGCGCCCGGCGCCGTGGACCGGTCGGTCCTGCCGCTGGCGGAACCCACGTATCCGCCGATCACCGAGCTCGACGCTCGCAATGCGAAGGCCCCGGCCCGCTTCGAGCCGACGGCGCCCCCGAGGGCGCCCAACGTCGTCATCGTGCTCATCGACGACATCGGCTTCGGACACTCGAGCGCGTTCGGCGGGCCCATCAACATGCCGACGCTCGAGCGGCTGGCCGCCAACGGCCTGAAGTACAACCGGTTCCACACGACCGCCTTGTGCTCGCCAACGAGGACGGCGCTGCTCACCGGCTACAACCATCACTCCAACAATGCCGGCGCCATCATGGAAGTCGCCACGGCGTTTCCCGGCAATACCGGCGTCCGGCCGCAGACCATCACGCCCATGGCGGACGTGCTGCGGATGAACGGCTACAGCACCGCGGCGTTCGGCAAGTACCACGAAACCCCGCCCTGGGAAGGCTCGGTGTCGGGTCCGTACGACCGCTGGCCGACCGGCTCGGGATTCGACAAGTTCTACGGGTTCATCGGCGGCGAGACCAACCAGTGGCACCCGATGGTGTATGACGGCACGACGCGCGTGTATCCCGACGTCGACGCGCCCGGCTATCACTTCACGACGGACATGACCAATCAGGCCCTCGCCTGGATCAACACGCAGCAGTCGCTCACGCCCGACAAGCCGTTCTTCGTCTACTTCGCCACCGGGGCGACCCACGCCCCGCATCACGCGCCCGAGTCGTATTCGGCGAAGTACAAGGGCAAGTTCGCGCAGGGCTGGGACAAGGTGCGCGAGGAGACGCTCGCGCGGCAGAAGCAACTGGGCGTGGTGCCGGCCAACACGGTGCTCGCGCCGAAGCCGGCCGACATCAAGGACTGGGACAAACTCACGCCCGACGAGAAGCGTGTGTTCGAGCGCCAGATGGAGGTGTTTGCCGGGTTCGCCGAGCACACCGACGCCGAAGTGGGCCGGCTCGTCGCGGCGCTCGAGGCGCGCGGCGAACTGGACAACACCGTCTTCCTCTACCTCGTCGGCGACAACGGCTCGAGCGCCGAGGGCGGCATGATCGGCATGTTCAACGAGAACACCTATTTCAACGCCGTCCAGGAAACGCTGGACATGCAGCTCAGCCGCATCAACCAACTGGGCACCGAGCACACGTACAACCACTTTGCCGCGGGCTGGGCGGTGGCCGGGAACACGCCGTTCACCTGGACGAAGCAGGTCGCGTCGAACTTCGGCGGGACGCGCAACGGCATGGTCTTCCACTGGCCGGCCGGCATCAAGGCGAAGAACGAGGTGCGGTCGCAGTTTCACCACGTGATCGACGTGGCGCCGACCGTCTACCAGGCCGTCGGCGTGCCGGCGCCCCGGATGGTCAACGGCGTCGCGCAGCGGCCGATGGAGGGCGTGCCCATGAACTACTCGTTCGACAACGCCTCGGCCCCGGGTACGCGCAAGACCCAGTACTTCGAGATGATCGGCAACCGCGCCCTCTATGACGATGGCTGGTTCGCCGCGACGATTCACAAGGCCCCGTGGGAAGGCGCGCCGCGCCGCCCGCTGGCGGAGGACGTCTGGGAGCTCTACAACGTGAACGACGACTTCAGCCTGGCGAAGGACCTCGCGGCGGCGAATCCCGCCAAGCTGGACGAACTCAAGAAGAAGTTCATGGCCGAGGCGGTCAAGTACAACGTGCTGCCGATTGACGACCGCTCGATCGAGCGCTTCGATCCAGTGGTTGCGGGCAGGCCGGATCTGATGAATGGGCGGACGAAACTGACGCTCTACGAGGGCGCGAAGGGCATCCCCGAGAACGCGTTCATCAACATCAAGAACACTTCGCTGTCGATCACGGCGGTCGTGGACGTTTCCGCGGGCGCCTCCGGCGTGCTGCTGTGCCAGGGCGGGGATTTCGGCGGCTGGAGCCTGTTCATGATGGACGGCCGGATCACCTACGCCTACAACTGGGTCGGGCTGGAAACCTACACGATCACCTCGTCGCAGAGGGTCGCGGCCGGCAAGCGCACGATCAAGTTCGACTTCGCCTACGACGGCGGCCGCGGCGGCGGCGGCACCGGCACCCTGTCGATCGACGGCCAGAAGGTCGGCGAGGGCCGGATTGCGAAGACGAACAGCAACACGTTCGGCATCGACGAATCGGCCGACGTCGGCACCGACGAGAACACGCCCGTCGTCCCGACCTACAAGGGCAAGGAGCGTTTCACCGGCAAGATCGGCACCGTCACGGTCGAGACGTTCCCGGGAAAGAAGTAGAGCTGTGATGAACGGGCTTGGCCTGAAGGCGTGAAGGCCTGAGGGCTCGAGGAAACACGGAAGGCCGGGACTTCAGTCCCGGCCTTCTTCGTTTAGGGACCCGCCGATTGAGTTTCTGGAAGGGACAGCGTCAGAAAGATGGTAGAAATATGGAACTCTGTCTGGACCCGGCAGGAACTCCAGTCAAGCACTCGCTTCAACCGGGAATGCTGCGGCCTTCGTCCCTGGGGTTGCTGGGCGGCAAGTCGAGATCGGCGTGGCGGGCGACGGCGGCTGCCATCGATGCGGTGGGAGGATTGAGCGTCTCTTCTTCCTGGAGCGGAGCAGGCAATGCAGGTGACCATCTCAGGCGTCGGCCTCATGCGGGAATACTTGGGCGAAACTCCATCCGTCGTTGAGTTGCCGGAACGGGCCACCCTTGGCGATCTCCTCGCGCGAATCGAGGTGGACTTCAAGGATCAGCTCACCGGAAGCATCTGGAACTGGGAGGAGCATCGCTTCCGAGGACCCGTGATGATCGTGTCCGGTGACCGGGTCGTGAGGGACAGGGCCACACCGCTGATGGATCGTCAGGAAGTCAGTTTCCACAAGGCGCTTGTTGGCGGATGAGACCTGAAGGATCATCCAGGGCGTTCGCTCTTGATAAGGAGAAACCACATGGTCGGGTCTTTTGCGGGCTTCACAGGGAAGCAGCTCCGAGTGCGGCTCGGCGAACAACGTATCTCCTCAGAGCCCTTGAACGAGACGATGCTTCGGAAGTACCTGGGAGGGACAGGATACGCCGCTGGAATCCTGTACCGAGGAAATGGCGCCGGGGACGGACCCGCTGGGCCCGGCCAATATTCTGTTCCTTGCCACCGGTCCCCTCTGTTCGAACCTTGTTCCAGGAGGGGGCAGCCTCGAGATGTGTTTCAAGTCGCCGCTCACCGGGGGATGGGGCGAATCGCGATCCGGAAGCGACTTCGGGCCCGAGCTGCGGCGGGCGGGCTACGACCACGTGATCATTGAAGGGAAGTCCGAGACACCTGTGTACCTGGTCATCGAAGACGACCGGGTGGAACTCCGTTCTGCCGCACACCTGGTGGGAAAGCTCGTGGGCGAGAAGATACGCCTGATCCGTCAGGATCTGCCCCGTGATCGAACCTCTGTCGGAGCTATCGGACCTGCTGGCGAGAACCTGGTGAAGTATGCGAGTGTCATGTTCGATGATCGTGCCGCGGGAAGATGTGGCGCCGGGGCCGTCATGGGTTCCAAGAACCTCCTTGCCATCGCCGTGTCCGGCAGCGGACAGGTCGAGGCCGCAGACCCGCAAGGGTTGAAAGAGACGATCAAAGCCACCAACTCGACAATCCGCAAGAACCCGGCCTCCACTGCTTTTCGTGACCACGGAACCATGGGTGACTACGCTGGGAATGACGACAAAGGGGATTTCCCAACGAAGAACTGGCAATCCAACGCATGGGGGAATGGCGCGGAGCTCTTCGATCGTTATGAGGCTGAGAACTTCATCAAGCCTTACCCCTGTTACCGCGGGTGCGGCATTTCCTGCGCGAGGAAGGCGCGTGTCGCGGAAGGCCCATACGCCACCCCGGAGCACGGCGGCGCCGAGTACGAGTCCATGGCGTGTTTCACGGCCTTCGTCATGAACGAGGATGTCGATGCGGCTGTGCATTGCTCGTATCTCTGCAATCAATATGGGCTCGATACGATCTCGGCAGGCGCGACCATCGCCTTTGCCATGGAATGCGCCGAGCACGGCATCCTGACCCGGGAAGACCTTGGCGGCCTGGATCTGAGCTGGGGCAATGCCGCCGTCATGCCGGTGCTGCTCGAGAAGATCGCTCTTCGGGAGGGGATCGGCAATCTCCTGGCCGAGGGTGTGCGTCTGGCGGCCAGGCGCCTTGGCAAGGGCTCCGAGGCCTTCGCGGTCCATGTCAAGGGCCTGGAGGGACCGGCTCACGATGGCCGATCGGGCAAAGCCCTGGCGATCAGCTACGGCACCGGGAACCGCGGCATGTGCCACATCCATCCCGTGGAGGCGATGGCCTGGGATAGCGGAAAGATGGACTGGGGGCTGCAGAAGTATGGCCTGCCTGACCCGAACACGGTCGGCCGGTGGGACGAAACGGGCAAGGGCACTGCGGCAAAACTGCTGCAGGACGGTCTGAGCCTCCCGGAAATCCTCTGCACCTGCAAGTTCTTCATGTATGCCGGTGTCACGGTGGATCACTGGGCGGCGATCCTCTCGGCACTCACCGGCCGTCTGTATACGGGCCAGGATCTGCTTGAAATCGCCGAGCGGGTCTACACTCTTCAGCGCCTGTTCAATGTGCGAGAGGGCTTCACCTCGGAAGACGACCAGCTTCCTGAACGCGTGAAGGCTTTGCCCGCTTTCGGCAAGTACCAGGCTGAACCAGCTTGCGAAATCCGCGAATACGACACCATGCTGCGCGAATACTACATCGCCCGCGGCTGGGATCCTGAGACCGGAGTGCCCACGGCAGCAACCCTGGAGCGTTTGGGGATCACGTAATCAGGGGACTGCCGACAGCGTTCGAACATGAGGAGGGGTGATGACGAAGATCAGGGGCGTGTACGTCGTGCTCGTGACGCCTTTCATGGCCGACAAGCGAGTGGACTACGCGGGCCTCAGAAGGAATGCCGAGTGGCTGGTCAAGCAGGGTGTGCACGGGCTGATCCCCCTGGGCAGCACGGGTGAGTTCGCCAGTCTCGAGGACGGGGACAAGCGCCAAATCGTCGACACGGTGATGGCGGCCGCTGGAGGCAAGGTGCCCATCGTCGTTGGCACCACCGCCGAAACAACCGAGAAAGCTATCGAGAATACCGCCACAGCCAGGAAAGCCGGGGCTGCCGGGGCTCTGGTTCTGCCGCCCTATTACTACACGCCGGACCCGGACGAAATCGTCGACCACTATCGCCGCATTTCAGACGCCGTCGACCTTCCGATCATGGTCTACAACAATCCCTTCAGTTCGAAGGTGGACATCCAGCCCGAGACCGTGGCACGCCTCGCGCGACTGGAACACGTGCAGTACATCAAGGAGAGCACCGGGGACATCAAGCGCATCACGGAAATCCGCACGAGGACAGACGACGGGATCTCAATCTTCTGTGGTTGGGAGGACATGGCATACGAGTCCTTCCTGGTGGGTTGCCAGGGCTGGGTGTGCGTCATCGGCAACATCCTGCCGAAGGCGGCCGTCGAGTTGTTCGATCTCGTGGTGGAGAAGAAGGACTACCAGGCGGGCTGGACGCTCTACAAGCGCATGCTTCCGATCCTTCGTTATCTGGAGTATGCCGGGAAGACGCAGAAGGCCCTCAAGTACGTTCTCGACGGCGTGGGGTTGGCGGGAGGACACTCGAGCAGTCCGAAGCTGCCGCTGGATCCGGAGTCCAAGACGCGGATCGATGCCCTGCTTCGCGAGTTCAACAAGAGTTGACCCCGGCGCAATTCGCGGATCAAGACTCGCTTGAACCGGATTGAAGCACATCGGGATTTGTCACGGCGCGGTTCCACGGGTTCTGGCGCTCAACGCCCGGCGGATGGAGTTTTCGGTACAGACAGCGGGTTTGAAGCCCGCCGCTACCAGGGGTCACAGAATCCAGCCCTGGTGGGTCTCTTGCCAGCGGTCCAGGGTGGCGTCGATCCAGCCGTCCAGACCGGGTGCCAGGTAGAACGTGGGCGTGAGGAGGTCTTGCCCGGGGACGATCCGGCCCTCCCTGAGGGCTGTCTCAGCGAGCGGCGTGTGCGGGTAGAGGCGGATGCCGGCTGTCACCCGGACAGCGTCCAATCCGAGCGACTCGGCGAACGCCAGGCTCTCCTGGACTGTCTCGCGGGTTTCGCCCGGCCCTCCGAGAAGCAAGAAACCCATGCGGCGGATGCCCGCCTGGGCGAGCAACTGGGATGTGCGGCGGATGTCCGTGAGGGAGAACTTCTTGCCAAGGCCTTTGAGCGTGGCCGGACTGCCCGACTCGAATCCCAGGCTGACCTCGACGCAGCCGGACTCGGCCATGGCATCGATCAAGGTCGGGCTCACCTCGAGCGGGTTCAAGATACAGCGCCAATCGATCCCGAGCCCACCGAGGGCGCGGCACAGTTCTAGCGAGTGGGACGCCGGGATGTTGAAGTTGTTGTCGACAAAATAGAAGCGCCGGAAGCCCTGCGCTCGGAGACGGGCCAGGGCGAGGACCGCCGAACGGGGCGTTCTTCGGCGCACGCTCTGGCCCTCGATCCAGCCGGTCGAGCAGTAGCGGCAGCCGATGGCGCAGCCGCGCCGGGTTTGGAATGGCAACCAGAACGAGTCCGGCGCGGGCAGGTAGCGCCGGAGGTCTTCCGCGTCCGGTTGGGGCAGCTCGTCGAGCACGGAGAAGCGCCGCGGAGACACGAGACCGCGGCCTCTTTGAACCAGCCCCGGGACGGCGCCCAGGCCCGCGTCGGTCGCGAGGCAGCGGAGGAGCTCGGGGAATGCGAGCTCGCCCTCGCCGAGGATTCCCATGTCGGCGCCGAGGAACTCGAGCGCCTGCTCCGGAAAGATGCTGTAGCCAGCGCCCCCGAGGACAATCGGCGCTGCGCTCGCCGCCCGGCAGGCATCGACGACCCCTCGGACCTTCTCGAGCAGGAAGTGAGGATCACGCCGGCACTGGTCGTCGATGTTCCGGATGGAGACGCCGATGGCCTCGGGCGCGAGCGAGGCGATCGCTCGGTCGACGGTCTCCCGGGGATCGGGATCGGCCACCAGGTCGACGAGCGCGACCTCGTGCCCAGCCTGCCGGACAGCGGCGGCCACGCAGGCGAGGCCCCACGGAACAACCTGCATGTTCATCGTCTCGGTATTCGCCGAAATGAGTAGAACCCGCATGCAAACCAAGGGTATACACCCGAGCCTCTCCGATAGTCCACCTGTCCCTACTGAAAACTCGAAACGTCTTGTCCCCGTTGCGCTTCGGCGAAACGACTCGTGCGTGTGTTGACTCCGATGGCCGCCGTCGTCGTCGCTCTGCGCACTGCCCTCCGGTGAACCGTCCGTTCGCGTGCGGCGCAGTTACGTGACTTGCGCTTCCGATGGGCGTCGGCGGGATGGCGCGGTTCCCCCGGTTCTGGCGCCGGAAAAGCCCAAGAGAAACCCAAACGCCGATTTCCGACCCTCCGGGCGTGGGTAACTTCTGACGGGCTGTTGAGCCAGAATCGCACGAAACGCTATGAATTTCGAAAAGAAGGATGGTTCCTCAGGTAGGACTCGAACCTATCCGCCTTCGCGGCGCAACTACGCATTCCTGCCAAACGCGCCGCTTCGGCGAGACCTCGCCGAAGCTCGCCGAGCATCCGCATCCACGCGGAGGCGAGCGGAGGCGGGCAACCCTCCGGTTAACAGCCGGGTCGCAGTCGATTTGCGGGTGTTTGCGGCGGGTTGCTCGAGGATGCCGGAGGGAGCCTTACTACAACGAGCTCAATCTCTTGCACACTTGCCGCGAGGCGCCAGGAGTTGCTGTGCGAGTTGCCGCAAGTTGTGGCGCGAGAAGGGCAAGAAAAGGGCAACGTCGTAGCCGGAGGGTCGGAGGTTCAATCTGTCTCGCTGGTGGACCGAGGTTGACTCGCCTCGGTGTCTTCCCTAAGCTGGGGGAGTCATGGACTACCAGGGCATCATCACGATCGAGCCGGGCAAGCGCGGCGGGAAGCCTTGCATCCGCGGCCTGCGAATCACCGTGTACGACGTGCTCGAGTACCTTGCTGGCGGAATGACGCCTGACCAGATCGTCGCGGACTTCCCGGATCTCACAATCCAGGACATCCGGGCCTGCCTCGCGTTCGCTGCGGATCGGGAACGTAAGCTCGTCAAGGTCCCGGCGTGAAGCTCCTCTTCGACCAGAACCTCTCGCATCACCTCGTCCGGCAGCTGGACGACTGCTATCCGGAATCAACACACGTTCGAGACGTCGGCCTCGGGCGGGCAGACGACGAGGCGGTGTGGAACTACGCGGCGGCCCAGGGACTGACCATCGTTTCGAAGGACTCGGACTTTCATCAGCGAAGCCTGTTGTACGGCCCGCCGCCGAAGGTCGTGTGGATCCACCTCGGCAACTGTCCGACGTCCGACATCGAGCGAGCGCTGCGTCGTCATCTGCCGGACGTCGAGATGCTCGAACGGGATTCGGCCGCCGCGTTCCTCATCCTCGACTGACAACCTCTCGCGTCGTCACCGCCTATCCGACCACCGAGTGAACCGCGCAGCGCCGGAAGTGACACGCCTCTCACCGTCTGTTTCGCTTGCGAGCGTGCCGCGCTGTCTTGCGATGCCGCTTCCGGGCCGCAGCGTTTCCATTTGCGGAAGCCAACCCCGTCGGCGGCTCCATGTGAAGCCGGTCCGCGATGGCCACGTCCATGACCTGCTCATCTTCGTCGAGGATGTAGGCGAGCGAATGACCGTTCCATGTCTGAAAACAGTCGGGCGGCTTCTTCCCGACGGAGTCGACTCCCACCACCGCGCGGAACCTGTACCCGTCCTTCACACCCGACGCGATGAGCTTCTCGTCACTGGGTATCATCCCTTCTCGCCGATGCGAACGTCGTCGGAGTTCATGCACGCTGGTCCGAAGGAATCGCCACCCGAGTGGCGCCGCGCCCACGGGCGGAGGCGCGAGGCCGCGAACGGCCCTGGATGCGCACACTCTGGTCGAGCACGTCGCGAACGACGGACTGCATCCAGATGGGCAGCGTGCGGAGCCCTCTCTGGAGGTCGTCGCGAAGCGCCGCCCCGTGGACGGGATCGGCCAGCAGACGCTTGAGCCTGCGCACGATTCTCGGGCGATCGGTGTCGAGGACGTCTTGGAGCCAGTACAGCGCCTGGACGATACGCATGGCCGGGTGGCCTGCCCAATAGAGCCGGCTGGGCGCCGCTGCCTGGAATCGAATGAGTTGGCTGCCCAATCGGAGTGGACGAAGCCTGGCGTCAGTGAGCACGACGATCCGCGCCGGCACGGCCGTTGTCAGTCCCAGGTCGTTGGCGGCCGTGAGGCCGTCCAGGAGCACGCGGCTCTGGTCACGTCTGGCCACCGCGTCGATGACGGCCCGGTAGTCCGCGACCGCTGGCTTGCCGGTCAGGGCGTTCGGTCGCGGCAGGTGGTAGAGCCCACGGTCGATGCGCGTCAGCCGCTTGGCGATAACGAGCCGCTGAAGGGCCTTGTCCACCGCGGCGCGGGGGGCCAGATCGAGGAAGTCGACGGGAGTCCACACCTGGTCCGCACGAACGGCAATGCGGTCCTGGATTCGGCGTCGCAGGTCGAGAGCTGGTCCGCGGAGTGCGGTCATTTGTCCGTAGCGTACTTCATATTTCGGACAGAGTCAATATCTGTCCGAAATGTGCATCGGTTTTCGGACATTACCGCGGCATGCCAGACCATCGAACCGCCGGCTGACGTTTCTCCTGCGCCTCCAACCAGTCAAGCAGTGCTCTGTTCGTCAGGGCATGCGGAATGGCGTCATGGCCCGCGCTGCCGTCCAGATGAACCCACGGCGCAGGCGCTGGCGGTCCGCTCCACTGGACAGGCTGCTGGCATTCAGCGCAGACCGTCCCGATAGACTCCGCCATCGCTATCGGTTCGGGGAGCCATGCGGCTATCGGACAAGCCGCCGTCACTGTCCCCAAGGACTCCGAGGCATCCCAGTGATACTCCGTGAACGGGTAGCGATGTCCGAACTTCTCTCTTATGCCAATGAAGCCATCCCGCCCATTCCAGACACCGTATCGGAGGTTCCGGCATCTGATCCGATAGAGACGACACACTGCGCACCCGTCTTCAGCCCGAGCCGATTGCGAACGGCCTCCGGGATGACAACCTGGCCCTTCGACGACATGCGCGTCGTCTCGATGTGCTCCATTCGGGACGCCTCCACGACAGCTTACTGGTAGGACCGTAGCACCCTCGCCCTGGCGCCACAAGCGCCGCCGGCGGCATGACAGGAACACGCCAAGAAACGGGCAACGTCTTAGCCGGAGGGCCGGACGGTGTCCGAGCGTCCGACGCCCATCGCCACGAGCGCCGTCTCGGCGTCGGTTCTGTAATGAGAATCTGATAATGCGTCCAGCCGAGGACGGCCGGGAACAGCGCGTCTCTTCCAGGTGTCAGAAGGCTCAGCGTCGCTGAGCCTCTGTCAATATCACCATCCATTCGAGCAGAACCTCGTTCCCGCCGCGTGGTGCGTTACGATGGCGACGGCATGGACGGGAACGGGATGCTCACCCAGCGGGCCACGCCAGAGGAGAAGATCAGGCTCTTCCGGTCGTTGTTCCGCGGGCGCGACGACGTCTATCCGCGCCGCTTCGAGAGCCGCAAGACGGGCAAATCCGGCTACGCGCCGGCATGCGCCCACGAGTGGGTGCGCGGCATCTGTGAGAAGCCCCGCGTGAAATGCGGCGACTGCCCAAGGCGGAGCTTCCTGCCGGTCACTGACGACGTCATTCGGTGGCATTTGTCGGGGCACGACGATGCAGGCCAGGCGTTCGTGGCGGGCGTGTACCCGATGCTCCAGGACGAGTGCTGCTTCTTCCTCGCCATCGACTTCGACAAAGAGGGCTGGCAACAGGACGTCACGGCGTTCGCGGATACCTGCCGCGCGCTTGGCGTGCCGGCCGCGATCGAGCGGTCGCGGTCCGGCCGGGGCGGGCACGTGTGGTTCTTCTTCGAGGAGGCGATTCCGGGAGCCCTCGCGCGAAAGCTCGGCTCGTTCCTGCTGACCGAGACGATGGAACGGCGACCGGATGTCGGGTTGGACTCCTACGACCGCCTCTTCCCGAACCAGGACACGCTGCCACAGGGAGGCTTCGGGAATCTCATTGCCCTGCCGCTTCAGAAGCAGGCCCGGGAACGAGGGAACAGCGTCTTCCTCGACGACTCCCTCGAGCCCTACGCCGACCAGTGGCGCTTTCTGTCAGGGGTCGAGCGCTTGAGCCGCTCGCGGGTCGATCGAATCGTCGCTGATGCGGGGGAGCGCGGTGGCATCCTCGGGATCCGCCTTCCGTCCCTCGACGAGGACGACCGCGAGCCATGGGCTCTGTCCCCATCGCGCGCGCCGAGAACGACGCCCATCGCGGGTGCGCTTCCGGAACGGCTCGAGGTTGTCCTCGCGAACGAGATCTACATACCGACCGAGCCGCTGCCACCCGCGTTGCGCAACCGGCTCGTTCGCCTGGCGGCCTTCCAGAATCCGGAGTTCTACCGCGCACAGTCCATGCGGCTGCCGACCTATGAGAAGCCGCGCGTGATTGCCTGCGCAGAGGTGCACCTGCAGCACCTCGCGTTGCCTCGTGGCTGTCTCGCGGATGTGCGCCACCTCTTCCACAACCTCGGGGTGGGCCTCGTCGTGCGCGACGAGCGGTGCAAGGGACAGTCGCTCGACGTCTCGTTCCGCGGCGAGCTCAGGCCGGAACAACAGGCGGCGGCGGACGCGCTGGCGGCGCACGACACCGGAGTCCTTGCCGCCACGACCGCGTTCGGCAAGACCGTGGTCGCCGCATGGTTGGTGGCCCGGCGCGCTGTGAACACGCTCGTTCTCGTCCATACCCGACAACTGCTCGACCAGTGGGTCGAGCGCCTCTCGACGTTCCTCGACATCCCGCCCAGCCGGATTGGCCGCATCGGTGGGGGGAAACGCAAACCCACCGGCCAGATTGACGTGGCGCTCCTCCAGAGTCTCGTCCGCAAGGGCGTGGTGCACGACAGCGTCGCCGATTATGGGCACCTCGTCGTCGATGAATGCCACCACCTGTCGGCCCGCAGCTTTGAACAGGTAGCGCGGCGGGCCCGCGCGAGATACGTGCTGGGTCTGTCCGCCACCGTCACTAGGAAGGACGGCCATCACCCGATCATCGTCATGCAGTGCGGCCCCGTCCGGTACCGGGTGAGTGCCAAGCTCCAGGCGGCGTCGCGCCCCTTCTGCCATTCGGTGATCGTCCGCCCGACGGCGTTCCTCTCGACTCACGAACCCGAGGGTGACAAGCGCATCCAATTCCAGGCGCTCTACAAGGAGCTCGCGGCGAACGAGCGGCGGAATCGGTTCATCTGCGACGAAGTCCTGCAGGCAGTTCGAGACGGTCGGTCTCCTCTGCTGCTGACGGAACGGCACGATCATCTGGCCCGATTGAGCGAGGCCTTGACGGGCCAGGTCGAGCACCTGGTCGTCCTTCAGGGCCAGATGTCGAGGCGCGAACGCGAGGCAACGGCGAGCCGGTTGGCGGCGATCCCGGCGTCAGGGGCCCGGGTACTGCTGGCGACCGGTCGCTACGTCGGCGAGGGATTCGACGATGCGCGGCTGGACACGCTGTTCATCACGCTGCCGATCTCCTGGCGCGGGACGGTCGGCGACGCAAGGTCTGAACGAACCGCGCCGGCCGCGAAAGCGGTGGCGCGAAAAGGGCAAGAAAAGGGCAACGTCGGGAGACCGATGTCCGGGTGCGACTGTAACTAACTGAACAAGCGGAACTTGGAGTGGAAGAACCTCCGACCCTCCGGTCAACACCCGGAGGGTCGTGTGCGGCGCGACGGTCGTTACCATAAGTTATTGAAAACAAAAGAATCTAGGGTGGCTCCTCATCCGCCTCGGCGCTCGGTCGGGTTTCATGCGCCTCCCGTCGCGCTACGGCGGGATTTCGTCGCCAACCACTTGTAGTGAAATGAGTTATGAAGGTGGCTCCTCAGGTAGGACTCGAACCTATCCGCCTTCGCTTCGCAACCGCTGGCTCGAGCTGGGTTGCGAAGCTACGGCGGACCCGCCATAGCTCGCCGAGTAGGTGAACTCGTGCGCAGGCGAGCGACGGCGGGCAACCCTCTGGTTAACAGCCGGGTCACGATCGCTTTGCGGGTGTTTGCCGCGAGTTGCTGGTGGTGGCCGGAGCCAGCCCTACTCCAACGGGGTCAACGAGTTGCCCAGCTGCCGGCAGGCGTCGCGAGTTGCTGCGAGTTGCTGCGAGTTGTGGCGCGAAAAAGGCAAGAAAAGGGCAAGGTGCTGGCCGGAGGGTCGGAAGTGCAAGGAGGGCGACGGACGGGCTGGTTTGTGGGGAGATCTTGAGGTTCGAGCTCGATTGTCCGAATAATGTATACAGATATCGGACCTCACGCCACCAAACTGGGTGAGGATCTGCTGACAGGAAGAGTAGACAGTGTCCGATATTTATGTACAAATCTCGGACAATGACCGATGTGGCAGACAGCGTCCGCTCTCGTATCGAGACGGCTGACCCAGCGACCGTCTGGACGCCTGTTGACTTCCTCGACGTTGGGACCCGCGACGCCGTCGACAAGGGCCTGCAGCGCCTGGCCCGCGCTGGAGTACTTCGGCGGATCGATCGAGGCCTGTACGATCGTCCTGCGATCAGCTCCCTAACGAAGGCTCCACGCACGCCGGACTATCGAAAGGTCCTGGACGCTCTTGCCCGGCGCGATCAAGCCCGCATGTTGATCGACGGTCTGACGGCCGCCAACGACCTGGGCCTGACTACCGCCGTCCCGGCGCGCGTCGTCGTCCACACCGACATGCGCCGGCGTTCGATTCCGCTTGGCAATCTCACGGATCGAGTTCAAGCTCACGGCTCCGAGCAAGCTGTATTGGGCGGGACGGCCAGCGATGCGGGTAGTCCAAGCCCTGTTCTGGCTGAAGGACATGCTCGCTTCGGACGCCGACAGGGTTCTCGAGCGGCTGGCTGCGATCCTGGCGGACCCTGCTCACGGTGTGGCGATCCGAGAGGACCTGCGCGTCGGCCTTCGGACCCTTCCTGCCTGGATGCAGCACGTCGTGCGCAGGGTCGTCGATGCCGCAGCCCTTGCCGCGACTGATTCTCCTCCCGCCGGGAATCTGGCGAAGAAGGCAGCACCAGGGAGGCGCGGCGGCGTCTCGCGAGGCAGCGGGAAGGGTGCCTCGCGGCTGAGGGAATCGAGAGGGCGGAGATGAAAGACGGCTACGGCGAGGTCATCGCCGCGGGTGCGGACGAGCGTCGCAATCTGTTCTTGGCGGCCGCAAGTCGCCTTGGCACCCCGGTCCAAAATGTCGAGAAGGACTTCTGGGTGTGCTGGACGCTCGACGTGCTGTTCCATGGCTTGGGCCAGGGTGTGCCTCGCCTGCTCTTCAAGGGCGGCACGTCACTGTCGAAGGCTTTTGCACTCATCCCGCGTTTCTCTGAGGACATCGACATCACGGTGTTCCGCTCCGATCTCGGGCAGGAGGTATCGATCGCAGAACTCGAGGCGCTGAGCGGGAAGAAGCGCCGTGCTCGACTCGACGCCATCAAGGACGCCTGCCGTGCGTTCATTGGTGGCCTCCTTCACGAACGCCTGTCAGTCGTCGTTCAGTCCGTGCTCGGTGGGACCGGCGTTTCGAAAGACAGCTACCAGGTCCGGTTGGACCCGCAAGATCCGGACGGACAAACCCTGCTCTTCGGGTACCCATCGGCGACACAGCCGTCGGACTACGTGCGGTCGGCGGTCAAGATCGAGGCGGGAGCGAAGTCCGCGTTGGATCCGAACGTCGCGGCCACCGTCAGGCCGTACGTAGCCGCGGACCTTCCACAGCTGGACCTGGAGGTCACGGACATCACGACCGTGACGGCCGAGCGGACGTTCTGGGACAAGGTCATCATTCTCCACGGCGTCAGGTGCTGGTTTGAGCGCCGCGGAGAACTCCGACATGGCGGGCATAGGGTCTCCCGCCACTACTACGACGTCTTCCGCCTGCTGCAGTCGGCTGTCGGTCGCGACGCGACGGCGAATCAACAGCTGGCGCTGGACTGCGCGAGACACGCCCGGATGTTCTTCAACAGCCCCGATCTCGACCTCGACGAAGCCGTCGCTGGCCGCTTCATCCCCTCGCCGACGGTGCCCATGCTGGACGCGCTCCGTCGCGACTATGAGGCCATGTCCGGCATGATCTTCGGTGGGGTTCCTCCGTTTGAAGACGTGGTGGCGGCAATCCACCAACTCGAAGCGGACATCAATCCGGCCTCAAGGTCGTCCCGACCGTGACCGGGCGTTCCGCTTGGCAATCGCCGGAGATCGGCAACGTGGGCATGGCGCCCGTCGATGCCGTGGGCTGAAGAGTGGCACGGTGATGGACCCGTTCACCCTGAGCGTCAGTCACCAGTCAGCGCCCACAGCCAAAATACAGCTGTTCCGCTCGCTCTTTCGAGGACGCGAAGACGTCTACCCGCGGCGCTTCGAGAGCCGCAAGACTGGCAGGTCCGGCTACTCGCCCGCCTGCGCGAACGAGTGGGTCCGTGGGATCTGCGAGAAGCCGCGCGTCAAGTGCGCCGAGTGCCGATCACCGGCGCTTTCTCCCGGTCACCGATGACGTCATCCGCTGGCACCTGTCCGGCCATGACGACGGAGGCCAGCCATTTGTGGCCGGCGTGTACCCGATGCTGCAGGACGAGTCCTGCTTCTTCCTGGCCGTCGACTTCGACAAGGACGGATGGCAGGAAGACGCGGCGGCGTTCCTGGAGACGTGCCGTCGGCTGAAGCTCCCGGCCGCGCTGGAGCGGTCGCGCTCCGGGACGGGGCGGCCATGTCTGGCTCTTCTTCGAAGAGGCCATTCCGGCCGCCCTGGCGCGCAAACTCGGCTCGCACCTGCTGACCGAGACGATGGAACGGCGGCCCGACATCGGACTGGACTCGTACGACCGGCTCTTTCCCAATCAGGACACGCTGCCGAAAGGCGGATTCGGGAACCTGATCGCGCTGCCGCTGCAGAAGCAGCGCGCGCGAGCGCGGCAACAGCGTCTTCCTCGACGACCAGTTCGAGCCGCATGCCGACCAGTGGTCGTTTCTGTCCAACGTCGCGCAGGCTCAGCCGGGTCGCAGGTCGAGCGCGCTCGTCCGCGAGGCCGACCGGCGCGGCGGCGGATCGTCGGCGTGCGATTGCCCGCGCTCGGACGAGGACGAATGCGAGCCGTGGACCGCGCCGCCGTCGCGCCAGCCGCAAGGCGCCACCGATCGTCGGCGACTGCCGGAGACCCTGGAACTCGTTCTCGGCAACCAGATCTACGTCGCCAAGGACGGACTCCCGCCCGGGCTTCGGAACCGCCTGATCCGCCTCGCCGCGTTTCAGAATCCCGAGTTCTACAGGGCGCAGGCGATGCGGCTGCCGACCTACGACAAGCCGCGGGTCATCGCCTGTGCCGAGGATCATCCCCATCACATCGGCCTGCCGCGCGGTTGTCTGGACGACGTCCGGCAACTGCTCGACGACCTGCATGTCGAGCTGTCGGTTCGGGACGAACGCTGCGCTGGCACAGCCGCTCGAGGTCGCGTTTCAGGGCGAACTGCGCCCGGAACAGAAGGCCGCCGCCGAGGCCCTGCTGGCCCATGACACCGGCGTGCTGGCGGCCACGACGGCTTTTGGCAAGACCGTCGTGGCGGCCTGGCTGATCGCGCAGCGCGGCGTCAACACGCTGGTGCTCGTCCACCGGCAGCAATTGCTGGACCAGTGGGTGGAGCGGCTGTCCGACGTTCCTCGGCGTGCCCGCGCAAGGCGATCGGCCGCATCGGCGGCGGGCGAACGGAAGCCCAACGGGCATGCTCGACGTGGCGCTGATCCAGAGCCTGGTTCGCAAGGGCGTGGTGGATGACCGCGTCGCCGACTACGGACACCTCGTCGTCGACGAATGCCACCACCTGTCCGCCCACAGCTTCGAACAGGTCGCGCGGCGGGCGAAGGCGCAGTTCGTCCTGGGGCTGTCGGCCACCGTCACGCGCAAGGACGGCCACCATCCGATCATCTTCATGCAGTGCGGCCCGGTGCGCTATCGGGTCGAGCGCCAAGGCGCAGGCGGCGGCGCGCCCCTTCACGCACTCGGTGCTTGTCCGCCCGACGGCGTTTCGTCGCGGCCGGCGAGCCCGACGGCGGACAAGCGCATCGAGTTCCAGGCGCTGTACCGGGAACTGGTCGGCGACGAGCGGCGGAATCGGCTGATCTGCGACGATGTTCTCGAGGCGGTCCGCGAAGGACGCTCGCCGCTCGTGCTGACGGAACGCACACGATCACCTGGACCGGCTGGCCGAGGCGCTGACGCCGGCAGCGTCCGACATCTGCTCGTGCTGCGGGGCGGATGGCGCAACGCGAGCGCGAGCAGGTCGCCGGGCGGCTGGCGGCCATTCCCGGACGAGGAGGCCCGCGTGCTGCTGGCGACGGGCCGCTACATCGGCGAGGGGTTTGACGACGCGCGGCTGGACACGCTGTTCCTGACGCTGCCGATCTCCTGGCGCGGCACCGTGGCGCAGTACGTCGGTCGCCTGCACCGTCTGCACGAGGGCAAGCGCGAAGTACGCGTCTACGACTACGCCGACTTGAATGTCGCCGATGCTGGCCCGGATGTTCGACCGGCGCTGCCGGGCCTACGAGGCCATCGGTTACACCATCGTCCTGCCCGCGAGCGCGATTCCGGGGTGGCCGTCGGACGTACCATTGCCCGTCGATCCGGTGTGGAAGCGCGACTACGGCGCGAGCGTGCAGCGCCTGGTGCGGGACGGCGTGGACGTGCCGCTGGCCAGCTTGTTCGTCGACTCGGCCCGCCCGATGCCTGCAGAAGCTGAGGGCATCGACCGGGCGCGCAGCGCGACGGAGGCCTTCCTCTACCGTCGCCTGGAGACCCTCGACGCCGACGAGGGGACTCTTCCGGCTCAACGCGGAACTCCCGATTCCGTTCGACGGCTGGAGCAAGATGGAAGTCGATCTGCTCTGTCGCGGCATGCGGGTGGCCATCGAGCTCGACGGTCCGCAACACCTGGAGGACGCCGGTCGCATACCGGCGCGATCGACGCAAGGACCGTCTCTTCCAGGAGCACGGCTACCTCGTGCTCCGCTTCCTGGCGGAGGATGTGGCGAAGGACCTCGACGGGGTGCTCGACGCGGTTCTCCGCGTTGTCTCTCATCGGCAACGCAAGGCGTGACCTAGTAGCGCCGGCAGCAAGATCCGTGGCGCGAAAAGGGCAAGAAGAAGGCAACGTCGGGAGACCGATCTCCGGGTGCGCCTGTAACTAACTGAATAAGCGGAGCTTGGAGTGGAGGAACCTCCGACCCTCCGGCCAATACCCGGAGCGTCGTGTGCGGCGCGACGGTCGTTACCGTAAGTTATTGAAAACAAAAGAATCTAGCTTGGCTCCGCATCCGCCTTCGCGCTCGGTCGGATCTCATGCGCCTCCCGTCGCGCTACGGCGGGATTTCGTCGCCAACCACTTGTAGTGAAATGAGTTACGAGGTTGGCTCCTCAGGTAGGACTCGAACCTACAACCCTCCGGTTAACAGCCGGATGCTCTGCCATTGAGCTACTGAGGAACGCTGGCAGGTGCGCGCGGGCCCGAGGACCCGCAGAAGTCCCATGTTAGCGGATTCGCACGGGAGGGGTCAATTGCCGGGACAGCGTGGCGATCGCGGGGCTGAAGCCCCGCGCCACACCGATCGCCCCGCGCCACACCGATCGCCCCGCGCCACTTCTTCTTGGCCGGGAGATCGCGGGGCTGAAGCCCCGCGCCACAGCGATCGCCCCGCGCCACACCGATCGCCCCGCGCCACTTCTTCTTGGCCGGGAGGTCGCGGGGCTGAAGCCCCGCGCCACAGCGATCACCCCGCGCCACTTCTTCTTGGCCGGGAGATCGCGGGGCTGAAGCCCCGCGCCACACCGATCGCCCCGCGCCACAGCGATCGTCTCGCGCTACTTCTTCTTCGCCTGACGCGCGCCGCCCCAGCGGAACTGCACGAGCGTGCCGACAATACCCAGCGCCACCCACGCGAGGAACTG
Organism: uncultured Acidobacteriota bacterium; assembly: GCA_963698725.1. Lineage (GTDB taxonomy): Bacteria > Acidobacteriota > Vicinamibacteria > Vicinamibacterales > Fen-181 > FEN-299. The sequence goes on along the minus strand of CAVORY010000012.1, from coordinate 135,922 downwards.
CCAGCTGCGTCCGAACGCCGGAATCCCCAGGTGGCCCACCCACACGTCCCCCTGACCCGGCCGCGCCGCCGCGCGCGACGCCAGCGTCGCCACGATCCCCGCCACCGCCGTCTGCGCGCCGGTGAACGCGGTGGCGACGATGACGATCTCCCGCTGCAGCGCCGTCGCAAGCGTGGCGCCAATCACCGCCGCGAAGATCACGACGATGACGCCCGGCTCGCTCCCCCGCCACGCGACCCACGCGGCCTGCGCCAGCATCACCCCCAACCCGCCGCCCACCAGCGCCACGCCGACGATGTAGCCGGCGTACATGATCAGCGCGCCGAGCACGCCGCCGACGCCGAGCGCCACGAGCATGGCGACGGTGTCGCTGGGCGCCACGAGCGTGCTGGCGAACAGCGCGCCCAGCACGAACCCGTACACGGTGAGCACGATCCGGAACACCCGGTAGCCGGCGAAACAGGCGAGCAGCCCCACCGCGATGAGCAGCGCCCCGGCCGGCAACTGATACGTCGTCGGCAGCATCACACCTCCCGCCGTCCCTCCATCGCCTTGTTCATCGTCACCTCGTCGGCGTACTCGAGGTCGCTGCCGACGGGGACGCCCATCGCAATCCGCGTGACGCGGACGCCGAGCGGCTTGAGCAGCCGCGCCAGATAGATCGCCGTCGCCTCGCCCTCGACGTTCGGGTTCGTCGCCAGAATCACCTCTTCGACGCCGCCGACCTCGACGCGCGAGAGCAGCCCCTTGATCTTCAGCTCGTCGGGGCCGATGCCCTGGAGGGGCGAAATGGCGCCCATCAGCACGTGATAGGTCCCTTTGAAGTCCCGCGTCCTCTCGATGACGCCGGCGTTCTGCGCCTCCTCGACGACGCAGATCACCCGGTGGTCGCGCCCCTCGTCGGTGCAGCAGGCGCACGGATCGACGTCGGTGATGTTGTTGCAGATCGAACAGTGCGTCACCTTGTCCTTCACGTCGCGCAGAGCGTCGCACAACCGCTCGGCGTCCTCGCGCGGCCCGCGCAGGATGTGAAAGGCGAGGCGCTGCGCGCTCTTGCGCCCGATGCCGGGCATGCGCTGCAGTTCGTCGACGAGGCGTGTCAGCGGCTCGGGTTGAAACATCAGAACATGCCCGGGAGTTTCATCCCGCCCATCATGCCGCCGAGCTGCTGCCCCAACGCGTCGTCCACCTTGCGCTGCGCGTCGTTCACCGCCGCGAGGATCAGGTCCTGGAGCATCTCGACGTCGTCTTTGGAGACGACCTCGGGGTCGAGCTTCAGCGAGACGAGGTGCTTCTCGCCGCTCATCACGACGGTCACCATGCCGCCGCCGGCCGTCGCCTCCACGCGCAGCTCGGCCATCTGCTTCTGCAGCTTGGCCTGCATCTGCTGCGCCTGCTTCATCATCTGCTGGATGTTCATGGGTGATCCCGATCGCGGGGCTGAAGCCCCGCGCTACAGCCTCTCAATCTCCTTGATCTCGAGCGGCATCAGCTCGAGCAGCGTCTGCATGCCGGGGTCGGCCGCCGCCAGGGCCTTCAGGTCCTCGGACGGGCCGGACGCCGCAGCCGCCGTCGGCGCAGGCGCTTCTCCATCCGTGGGAGACGACGTCGGCGCCCCGGCCTCCGGCTCGGCGATGATCGCCGCCACGACCATCCGGCGGCCCGCCACGCGCGCCGCGAGCGGCTCGAGCCACGAGCGGTTCTTCTCCACCTGCTCCTTGCACATCCGACGGGCGGCGGCGAATACGAAGACGATCCGGTCGCCCTCGACGTCGACCCGGTGCGCCTGCGCGACGGTCATCTTGTAAAAGGCGTCCTTGGCGCGCCGGACCTCTTCGATGAAGGCGTCCTTCAGCCCGCCCGATATCGCAGCAGGCGACCCTGGCGGAGCAGCACTCGATGCGGCCGCTGCCGCGGGCGCCGCCGGCACGACACTGGGTGCCGCCGGCGCAACCGCCGGCTTGGCCTGCGGCACGGGTCTCGGCGCAACGCCCGGCGCCGCGGGCCGGCGGGCCTGGACGGCCACCGTCTCAGCGAGCGGCTCATCCAGTTCGGCGGGATCTCCGCCGGTGAAAGTGTCGGTCGGCGTCGAGGGGGCCGACGACTTCGGCCTGGCAACGCTCCGCACGGGCGGCGCCGGCGGCGTCGGCGTCCGCTCCGCAACACTGCGCCTGACGCCGGATGAGGATGCCCCTCCCAGGGAGCCCGCCGGCGCCGCGCCCCGCCCGCCGGCGGCTGGGGGCAGCGAGCCTCCCTGCTGCAGCTGCTCGATCAGGTCGGCCAGCGGCATCAGCTTCCTCAGGTGAATCCACTTGAGGAACGCCATCTCGAGGTGGTACCGCGGCTCGGCGGCGTTGCGCAGGTCAATTTCCGCCCGCGCAATCAGGTCGAAGGCCCGCAGGAGGTCCTCGCGCGAGAAGCGCTTGACGAGCGCCTCGATCCGCGCGCGCTCGCCCGCCGGCGCCACGTCCACGTCGTCCAGGCGCTTCTGGTCGACGGAGATGAGCATCAGGTCGCGGACGAGACGCGACAGCTCGCGGCACAGGAGGCGCAGATCGTAGCCGCTCTCGACGGCGCGGCCGGCCAGATCGAACGCCGCCAGCGCCTCCTCGTTCGCCACCGCGTCGAGGATGTCGAGGAGCAGGTCCCGGCCCACCAGGCCGAGCACGGTCGACACGTCCTCCACCGACACGGTGGTGCCGGCGAAGGCCAGCACCTGGTCGAATGCGGTCAAGCCGTCCCGCATGCTGCCGTCGGCCGCGCGCGCGATCAGCCTGAGCGCTTCGTCGGCCACGTTCAGCTGCTCGGCGGCGGCGATCTTCTTCAGCTGCCCGGCAATCGCCCGCTCGGAGATGGTGCGCAGCTCGTGCACCTGCGAGCGCGACACGATGGTCTCTGGGATCTTCTGCAGCTCGGTCGTCGCCATCATGAAGACGACGTAGGGCGGCGGTTCTTCGACCGACTTCAGGAGCGCGGCGAACGATCCCTTCGAGAGCTGGTGCACCTCGTCGATGATGAAGATCTTGTAGCGGTCGCGGGCGGGCGGGATCGACAGGCCGGAGATGATGACTTCGCGAACGTTGTCCACGCCGGTGTGCGTGGCTGCGTCGAATCTCGAGGACGTCCATGTCGCGGCCGGCGGCAATCTCGACGCACGCATCGCACGCCCCGCACGGCTCGGAGGTGGGGCCGGACTGGCAGTTGAGTGCGCGCGCGAGGATGCGGGCGGTTGTCGTCTTGCCAACACCGCGGGGCCCGGCGAACACGAAGGCCTGCGCGATGCGGCCGCCGGCAATCGCGTTCTGGAGCGTGCGCGTGACGCCGCCCTGGCCGACGACATCGTCGAACCGCTGAGGACGCCACTTGCGGGCGAGGACCTGGTAGGACATTACGGCTCAGGGCTCAGGGCTCACGGCTCAGGGCCGGGCCCGCTGACACGAGGGGCGGCGGCGGGGCCTACCGCGACCCGGGTGGCCCTGCGGCACATGACAGGCACTGTTGAGCGCTGCTGCCTTCCGGCCCTGACGCGGTTCACAGGCTGGCATTGCACAGGATCCGGGCCGCGGTACGACCCGCCCCCGCCCGGATCGCAGTGTACTTCGCGCCGCGCGTCGCAGTCCAGCACGACAATCCGGCCTGCGGCCTCCCCAGTTCGCGTAAGGTCGCCAGTTCGCAAGTTCGCAAGGCCCCCAGTTCGCAAGATCCCCAGTTCGCAGGCTCGCAAGATCCCCAGTTCGCAAGTTACCCCCTTCCCCCGGTGTCCATTCCGTCATAATTCCCAACCGTGGCCCCGCCCTCCCGCTCTACTGCCAGTGTGAGCGATGCCGAGCTCATCGAGCTGGCCCGGAACGGCGATCGTGCGGCTTTCGGCGACCTGGTCGAACGCTATCAGCACGTCGTCTTCCGAGCGGCGCTGGCGGCGCTGCGCTCGCGCGAGGACGCCGAAGAGGTGACGCAGGAGGCCATGGTGTCCGCCTTCCAGAAGCTCGACAGCTTCCGCGGCGAGGCCAGTTTCAAGACCTGGCTCCTCACCATCACGTGGAACCGGGCAATGGACAGGCGGCGGAGGGTCGGCGAGTGGTTCCGCCGGTTCGTCACGCCCGACCCCGATCAGTCCTTCGACCCGCCGTCCGGCCAGCCGTCGCACGAGACGACGCTGATCGCGGAGGAGAGGCGGCGGGAAGTGCGGCGGATGCTGGCCACGCTGCCCGAGAAGTACCGGCAGGCACTGATGCTCTCGGCCTCTGGCGACCACACGTTCGACGAAATCGGACGGCTGCTCGGCATCCCGACGGGCACCGCGAAGTGGCGCGCGATGGAAGGCCGGCGGATCCTGAAGAAGAAGCTCGTGAGCCGGGGGTTCGGCCCCGGAATGGTGCCCGCGGGAGCGGGGCTGGGAATCAGGGAATAGGGGCGAGGGACGAGGAACGAGGGAAGCGGAGCACGGTGATGACAGGCAGCCTCGGACCAGACGACAGCCGGCCGGACGGTGACGCGCTCGACCGCGCGATCGATGAAGCGCTCGCGGCGGAGCTTCGCGGAGGACCCGGTGATCTGCGCACGAGGGTGCTCGCGCGGCTCGAGGAGCCTGTCGAAGACCGCACGTCCCGATGGTGGTCGATTCTGCTCAGACCGGCGCTCCTGCCCGCCGCCGGCGCCGTGCTGATCGTCCTCGGCGTCGCTGTCAGTTGGTGGCAGGTGGACGAGCAGTTGCGCATGTCGGGAGCTAGCCTCGGACGGGCTGGCGCGGGCAGGGCCGAGCAGCCGCAAGCGGCGGGCACGGTCGCGCAGAAGGTCCCAGCCTCGCCAGCTGCGCCCGCTCCAGGCGGCGAGGCGCTGTCGTCTCCTTCGCCCGCCGAAGGCCGCACGTCGCAGGCCGCGAGCCGAAACGACCGGGTCTTCGCGGCTTCGCTGCTCGAGATGGACGCGCTGAGCCGGCCGAAGGGGATCGCCGCGGCCGGGACGGCAGTCGCCGACGATGACGAGCCCGAGTCGTTGCTTCCTGGCGCCGTCGGCGGGGACCTCGGCGATCCGATCAGGCCGATCCCCAGACCGCGTGCGGTCGCGATTGCGGCGCTCGTCGCGGCACCCATCGTCGTGGCGCCCATCGTGGATGCGCCGCCCGTTTCAACGCTGGCCGCGCCGGTCAGCACGCTCTCGATCGACAACAGTTCCCGGGATCAGACTGGTCCCGGCAAGTCCGGAGGAGACCGTCCATGAACCGTCGAATCGCCTGGATCCTCGCAGTCGCTTGCGCCGCTGTTTCCTGGATCGCACTGGCGCCGCTCGCCGCACAGACGCCCGTTCCCGCGCAGGCCCCGCCGCAGACCGTGAGAGCCGCCATCCCGCCGCAGGCGACGCCGGCACCGGCGACGGCACCCGCGGTGGCGAGCGTGCCGTCGTTGCCGCGGCCTTCGACAACGCCGACCCCAGCCGTCGCCGCGCTGCCCGCCCCGGCCGTTGCGCCCGTCGCCTCCGCGGCTCCGCAGCCGGTGACGGCACCCGTTCCGCCGCAGGCGCGGACGCCGGTCCCGTCACAGACAGCAGTTCCGCGGGCCGAGCCTGCGCCAGCGCCGAAGCCCATGTCGGAAACCGAGGCGGTCAACGTCAGAGTCGAGGTGACTATCACCTACCAGGTGGGCACCGCGGCACCGGTGAGGCGCATGGCCACGCTCACCGTGGCCGACCAGGGCCGCGGTTCGCTCCGGTCGGGCAACCAGGTGGCGGTGCCGTCGACGACCTTCACGCCCGTGGCCGCCGGCGGAGCGGCCGCGAGTCCCATGACGTCGGTCACGTACAAGTCGGTGGGACTGAACGTCGACGCCAACCGCGTCTACATCACCGGAAACAAGGCCAGGATGGACCTGAACGTCGAGTTCAGCGCTGTGGACGAGAAGGGGTCGGACGTGGCCGGAAAGTACCCCTCGTTCCCGACATTCTCGCAGAGCCTCACGCTCGTGCTCGATAACGGCAAACCGATCATCGTCGGGCAGTCGAGCGACGTCGTGGAGAACGTGGAGCGGAAGCAGACGGTGGAAGTGAAGGCGACGATTCTCCGATAGCTGACGGCTGGCAGCTATCAGCTGGCAGCGGAAAGGGCGGCCGTTGCGGCGGGGCTGAAGCCCCGCCCCACAGCGGTCCGGAGCACACCGTCTCGATCTCGGGTCGTCAGCAAGCCGCTTCTATCTCGAGCACGTCGGCGTCGGTGAGTTGTAGCTCGGCGGCGCCGACCATCCCCTCCACCTGCTCCGGACGACGGAAGCCGACGATGGCCGCCGTCACCGCGGGGTTCCGAAGCGTCCAGGCGACGGCCACTTCGCCCGGGGACGCGCCATGACGCGCGCCGACCCGGCGCAGGACCTCGACGAACGCCAGGTTCTTCGACAGCCGCGGCTCCTGAAACTCAGGCGTCCGGCGCCGCCAGTCGTCCTCGGGCAGCGCCGCGACGCGCTCGGCCGTCATCTTCCCGCTCAGCATCCCGGCCTGCATCGGTGAGTAGACGATGACGCCGATGTTGTGGGCGAGGCAGTAGGGAAGCGTTTCGGCCTCGATCGCACGCCGGAGCAGCGAGTACGGCGGCTGCAGTGTTTCGACTGGGGCGATCGTCGACGCCCGCTCCATGTCCTCGGCCTTGAAGTTCGAGACGCCGATGTGCCGGATCTTGCCGGCCTGCTTGAGCGCCGCCAGCTCGCCCCACGCCTCCTCGATGCTCCCGGCCGTCGGCGCGTCGAAGAAGCGCGGCCAGTGGATCTGCATCAGATCGATCGTCTCGACGCCGAGCCGGCGTAGGCTGCCTTCCACTTCGCGCCGAATCGACGCCGCCTGCAGATTGTGCTGCACGGCCTGGCTGCCTTCCGCCCACACGAGGCTGCACTTGGTGAAGACGAGCGGCCGGCGCGATCCGAGGTTCGTGAGCGCGCGTGCGACGACCTGCTCCGAATGGCCGAGGCCGTAGACAGGCGCGGTGTCCACCCAGTTGATGCCCAGGTCGACGGCCCGTTCAATCGCGGCCACCGACTCGTCGTCGTCCTGCGGCCCCCAGCCGAACGCGTAGCCAGGCCCGCCAATGGCCCACGCGCCAATGCCGATCGTCGTGATATCGAGGCCTGTATTTCCGAATGCCCGTGTCTTCATGCTGCTCTCCAGTGGCAACAGCATAGCGCCAAGTGGGGCTACGCGGGGCCGTATCGTATGATTGAAGTGATGGCCGAACCGACTAGCGCTCTTCGCCACGCGTACCAGCGGCACGAACGCCGGTGGGCCGACAACCTCTACGTGTACGCCGTCGTGTCGAGGCGGAGCCAGGGCGTGTCGGTCGGCATCAACCTGAACCCGGGCAAGGAGTGCAATTTCGACTGCATCTACTGTCAGGTGGATCGGTCGGTGCCGTCGAGCGTGCGAAAGGTCGATCTCGAGCGTGTGGCCCTCGAGCTCGACGCCGTGCTGCGGGCGGAGGCGGACGGCTCGCTCTACGCCGCGCCGCCGTTCAGCGCGCTCGCCCCCGAGGCCCGCGGCGTGCGCGACATCGCGTTCTCCGGCGACGGCGAGCCAACGACGTATCCGCACCTGAAGAAGGCGTTCGAGGTGGCGGCCGCGGCGCGCGCGCGATTCGGCCTCGAGGCGGCGAAGGTTGTGCTGCTCACCGACGCGGCGTACCTGTCGAAGCCGTCGGTGCGCGAAGCGCTGACGGTGCTCGACGCCAACAACGGCGAGATCTGGGCCAAGCTGGACGCGGGCACCGACGAGTACTTCCAGCGGATCGACCGGCCGAACGTGTCGCTGACGCAGGTGCTCGAGAGCATCCGCGACGCGGCGCGCGTGCGTTCGGTGGTCATCCAGTCGCTGTTCATGCGGGTGAACGGCCAGGCGATGCCGGAGGCCGAGGTCGAGGCGTACTGCGATCAGCTCAACTGGCTGCTGGCCGAGGGCGGCCGGATCAAGGCCGTCCAGATCCATACCATCGCACGGAAACCGGCCGATCCTTCCGTAGCGCCGCTTGCCGACGCCGAGGTCGACCGACTCGCCGAGACCGTGCGCGCACGGGTGCCGGTTCCGATCGAGACGTACTACGGAGTAGAGTAGTCGGTTCTGACGAACGTCAGTCGGAGCTGACGCGGGTCAGTCGGCACTACTCGTCAGTCGGCGACTTCGCTGTCAGTCGGGGCTGACGAACGTCGGTCGGCACCCGCCGCCAGCTTCCGGACTGGCATCGGAGACGCAAGCGGGGCACGACCGTCAGCGGGTGGCCAGGCGGGCGACACCTGGCGAGCCGGGTGGGCAGCCGGCGCAAGCGGGAGTCAACAGCGAGTCCGAGTGCCTCTCGCCGAAGGAGCAGAGGCTCCAGGCGAGCTTCGCCCGCGCGTCGACGGCGCACGGCAGGAAGGGGGCGCATGCCCGCCCGGGCGCCAGCGTGGCGTCCGCCTGGACAGGACCCGCGGGGCGAAGGCCGGTCGTGACCTGCGCTCGGTCGCGGGTCTTCCGCCTTCGCGCTTCGCGCTGCGGCGAGACTTCGGAAGATCCGCACTACGACGGCTCGCGAATCCGTCAACGCGCGGCCGGGAGCGAGTCGGCGAGGAGGCCGACGGCCAGCGCGTAGAGGTGGGCGCAGTTGTACTGCAGCAGCACCAGGTAGTTGTCGTAGACGAGGAAGTTGCGCGCGCCGGCGCGGACGAGCGAGGCGGTCATGTCCGACGCCGGCAGCGCCTGCTTCTGCGCCGTGCGCACGCCGAGCGCGCTCCAGCGCGGCAGCGGCAGGGCCTCGGTCATCTGTCTCACCGCTTCGCAGCCGGTCGTTCGCAGCGGCGCGGCCTCGCCCATCTTCGCCATCGCGCCGGCCGGAATCGAGACCGCCCGTCCCCACCGGGCGCCAGGCACCCAGCCGTGCCACTTCAGGTAGTTCGCGACCGATGCGAAGACGTCGGCCTCGGATCCCCAGATGTCGCGCTTCCCGTCCTGGTCGTAGTCCTCCGCGTACTTCAGGTAGCTCGACGGCATGAACTGCGGCTGGCCCATCGCGCCCGCCCACGACCCCTTCATCTTGTCGGCCTCGATGTCGCCGCGATCGAGGATGAGCAGCGCGTTGAACAGCTCTTCGCGGAACATCGCGGCGCGCCGGTTGTCGTAGGCCAGCGTCGCCAGCGACGCGACGGTCGGACGAACGCCGGTGAACCGGCCGAAGTTCGACTCGAGACCCCAGACCGAGACGATGACGTTGGCGGGCACGCCGTAGTGCGCGGCGATCTTCGCGAGCAGCGCGGCGTGGCGCTTCATCATCTCGCGCCCTGTCGCCACCGTCTTCCGGTCCACCCGCCGCTTCAGGTACTGGTCGATCGTCTGTGTGCGCTCAGCCTGCGTACGGTCCCGTTCGACGACCACCGGCTGCAGCTCGATGCCCGTGAGCGCCGATTCGACGGTCTTCTCGGTGATCCCCCGGGCGATTGCGTCCTTGCGAAGCTGCGCCAGCCAGTCGGCAAACGGCACGGCGGGCGGCGCGGCGACGGGATCCTGTAAGGCGCGCACGGCCGGGAGGCCGGCGACGAGGCTGGCGAGCAGAAGGGCGGCGGCGAATCGAGCGACGGAGGCTGGCATACGCACCAGCTTCTATTATCCGGGATTCCGCCGCGTCGAGCCTCGCAATCTCGTGCCACGGCGGCGCGCCGCGGCTCCCAAGCCTTGAGCCCTGAGCCTTGAGCCTTGAGCCTTCCTCAGTCCCTGCGGAGGGCGAAGTAGAGGGCGACGGGGCCGAGGATGAGCCAGGCCGTGGCGCCCAGCATCACGCCGTAGCGGAGCAGCGGAAAGTCGGTGGTGAGCGTACCCGGCGAGGCGACCCACGACGGGACCTGCGGAACCCAGTTGGACAGCGACGGCATTCCCACAAATGGCGCCACGCTCGTCGCGAGCACGATCGCCAGCACGACGGCGGCCACGAGGGCGGCGGCGTGCACCGCCGTCACCGGGGCAGTGGCCCTGAGCGCCGCCTGCTGCCGCGCGCGCAACTGGGCGCGCCACCAGACGAGGCCGGCCGACGGGACCGTCGTGGTGCGACGCACACGTTCGCGTTCGCCGCGAAGCGCGCTCACCACCGTCACCATCTCGCGGCACGACTCGCACGCGTCCGCGTGCTGTCGCAGTTCCTCGTTCGAAAGCTCCGGCTCGGGGCCGGCGGTCATCGCCGCCAGCACGTCCGCGGCCCGCACGCATTCGCGCCTCATGGCGTCCGTCCTCCCTCGACGTTGGCCGGGGCGACTCGAAGGGTCAGCAGCGCCGCCAGCTTGCGGCGCGCGCGAAACAGCAGCACCCGGATGCCTCCGGCGTGAAGACCCAGCGTGCCGGCGATCTCCTGGTGCGTCGAGCCTTCGGCGTAGGCCAGCCACAGCATCTGCCGCTCGCGCGCCGACAACCGGGAGAGCGCGCGCCGAAGATCGGCGCGCTCCTCATACCCGACGCCACCAGACGACGGCCCGGCCGCCTCCGGACGCGCCTCGTCGAGCGGCTCGGTCCGGCGGATCTTGTCGCGACGGTGGCGATCGTGCGCCAGGTTGGTCGCGATGCGGAACAGATAGTTTCGCCGGTGGGCGTCGCTCTCCCAGCGGCGGCGTGCACCGAGGAACCGGATGTAGGTTTCCTGAAGGAGATCGTCGGCGGCGTGGGCCTCGCCGGTGATATGAGACAGGTAGGCCCAGACGGCGCTCGACGTCAGGTCGTAGAACGTGCGGAACGCGTCCTCGTCCATGTCGAGCGGCTCGGCGGCATCGAGCGCGTCCTCGTCGACGCGCCCGACGCCGGCAATGACCAGGCCTCGCCTCACGCGCGAACCCTCCGAATCACGCGCCGGGCTGGGCATCGGCGTCGCCCGTCTGACGCGAAGCCGGCCCGCCCAGCACTCCCATGCGCCGCGACAGCAGGTACGACGCCCCGGACGCGAGCACGAATCCGACGCCGAGCGCCGTCACGACGATCGACACCGCAGACAACACCAGGCGGACGTCCGCCGGCGCGTCGTTCTGAGCGAAGTAGATGCCGACGCCCAGGCAGACCAGCACGACGCCAATCTCGATCGCCCACAGGATACGCTTCACGGGCGCCCCGATGGAAGCCGACCCGTTGTCGAGCATGATCGGCGCCGACTCGAGGAAGCGCTTGCCGGACGGCGTGCTGATGTAGGCCAGCAGGTCGTCGTTGTTCGCAAACCGGTCGAGCAGCTTGTTGTGCGCCTCGGTCTGAACCTTCGACAGCCGGTACCAGCGCCGGTAGTCCACGAGGGTCTTCACCAGCCACACCAGGGCGCCCGTGATGACCGAGAACACCAGGAAGATGGCGGTGCCCTGGAAGATCCCCTGCCACATGCGGATCACCTGCGTGTCCCGGTCGGGCTCCCGATAATACGAGGGCCTGAAGTCCGACAGGAAATCGGCGCCGTTGCGCGCCACCTCGGGGTGCTGCTGGAGGAACGCGATCAGCTCGGGATAGGGTTCGAGGTAGGCCGGGTTCTGGAGCAGCGTCGGGTCCAGGGCGAGGACGCGGCCGATCGTCGGGCTGTAGCGGCTCAGAAGCGACCTGAGCGCTTCGCGGGTCTGCTCCGCGTCGGCCGGCGCCACGACGCGCGCGGGCGGCATCTGCGCCTGAGGCGCGGCGGGCGGCAATTGAGCCTGCGACGCGCCGGGGGTCGGCTGGGGACGCGGCGCCTGGCGGGCCCCTTCCGACTCGTGCGAAACGGCGATCAGCGACACGGCCAGCAGGGCCGCTACGATTCCACGTCTTGCGAAGTCGGTCATCGGTAGTAGCTCCTTCTACCGGTGATACGCATGACAGGGAGGGGCGGTTAACTCTCGGCGGGCGCCGCGCGCTGCGGGTCGATCCGCTGGCGGCGCTGAGACAGGAGTGACCGCGGGGCTGAAGCCCCGCGCCACGGCGGCACGGCGATCGCGGGGCTGAAGCCCCGCGCTACGGCGGCACGGCGATCGCGGGGCTGAAGCCCCGCGCTACAGCGGCACGGCGAACGGAGGGGCTTCGAATGTGGCGCGGGGCTTCAGCCCCGCGAGCAGCGCTGCGCCTCACTCGTAGACGACGCGCCCGGCGGGAGCTTTCGCGGGGTCACGGAGGTAGTGACCGACGCCGCGCTCGATCATTTCCTTGTACTTCGGCACCCCGGTGATCACGATCCGCTTGTCGGGGTGATCCTCTCCCCACGTCTCGGCCACCTGAAGCAGCGCCGACGTGTGCCGGCCGACGCGCACCGCAATCGGCCACCCCTTCTCGTCGATCGGCGCGAACAGGAGGCCGTGCTTCCCGGCCTTCACCACGAACTCGTCCTTGCCGCTCAGCAGCTGCTCGCGGCCGGTGATGCCGCGCGTGGCGTCCAGGAACGGCTCGGGCGCCTCGAAGAGCAGCGAGATCGCGTTCGAGTGGTCGCCCACCTCGCGGTGCGACAGGCCGTGGAGCGTCCGCGGCGAGAACTCGGTGCCGATCTTGAAGCCCTCCATGTCGGTCAGCGTCATCGACACCATCGTCGCCATGTCCTGGCCCCGCTGGTGGGTCACGATCGTGTTGATCACCGGGTACTGCAGCTCGGCCTCGTGCATGTCCACCAGGACGTCGACCTTCTCCCGCTTGATCACCTCCATGAACGCGTACGTCGTCTGCTCGGTAAGAGTGCCGTTTGCGCGGCCGGGCCACGTGCGGTTCACGTTGCGGACGTCCACGTAGGCCAGCTGCTGCCCGCTCGGGTAGTGGAAGTACACCTCGGGGTCGGGCCACTGGTCGAGGGGATTGGTCCAGCGGTCGCCCATGCGGAACGTGCGCGAGCCCCAGGCCGTCGGGATCGAGAAGTCGGGCGGATAGGCGCCGCCCAGCCGCGTCATCGTCGTCGCGCTCCGGTTCGCCGACAGCACGACGATCAGCCGTCCCGTCTCGACGACCGCGTTCTCGGCCAGTACCCAGGCGGTCAGCCGGCCGGCCGGTTCCTCCGGATGCGAACCGCCGAGGACGAAGATCGTCGCGCCTGGCGCCTTGCCCTCGAGGAAGTAGACGTTGCAGTCGTTGGCCGTCCCGCGCAGCGGCTCGAAGTAGTCCGAGAGCTTCTTCACCGTGGTGACGCCGGGGCCGAGGACGACCGGCTCCGCCAGCCGCCGGCTGCTGTAGAAGCTGGCGCCGGAGGTGGCCAGCAGAACGATGCCGAGCCCGATGACGAGGATCTTCTGGACGAGGAGGCGACGTGTCATGCGGTCACCTCACTTGAGCCGCAGCAGCCGGAGGAGGAACGGGACGAGCACGAGGACGTAGAGTACGTCGCGCTCCCACTTCTTCGACTTCAGCAGGTTCACGACCAGGATGGCCGACACGAACGCCACGAGGGCGTAGTAGAGAAGCGTGACGATCGGCATAGACAGCCTCAGGGCTCAGCTGGCAGCTGGTAGCTGGTAGCGGATCCGCTGCCAGCTGACAGCTGCCGGCTGCCCGCTACAGTCCCGTGAGGAACGCCAACTTCTTCGAATACACGACCATCAACGTCCCGATGACAACGATGATGAGCGCCGGCACGAGGCAGGCGCGCAGGAACTGGCCGTACGCCCCCTTGTGGCCGACGACGTCCACCGTCAGGCGGCCGATGATGGCCGTCGGCGGGAGCGCGTCGCCGAGCGGCCAGATGATGCTCATCCCCGCGAGGGCGACAATCGGGTCGAGTCCCCGGTTGTTGAACAGCAGGATGAGCGGCACGCCGATCACCGGCGCGGCGCCCCACATCAGCACCGCCTCCGACACCGGCAGCACGAAGAACAGCGACGCGTAGACGACCCAGAGGGGCAGCGTGACGGCGGTCACGGCCAGGAGGCCGCGCGCGCCGGTGAGCGTCATGATCTGGACGAGGATGCCGGCGCAGGTGAGCGTGCCGAGCAGCGGCAGCAGCTGGTCCACGGTCTCGCGCGAGATGCGGAAGAACTGGAGGCGCACCGGCGACACGAGGAACGACACCAGTGCGGCGGCCGCGAACATCAGCGGCAGACCGAGGATCGGCGTCGAGTGCGGCCACTGGCGCCCGACGAGCACCAGGCCGCCGAAGACGACGAACGGCAGGAGGACGCGCCACCAGGCCATGCCGGCGGGGGCTGGAGGGAGTTCCTCGAGCGCCTTCGTCACGTTGGCCCCTTCGCCCTTCCAGCCGAGGATGAAGCTGGTGAGGAGGCCGGCCAGGAGGCACGGCAGCAGCAGCGGCCAGAAGAACCCGACGTACGGCATGTTGACGCCGGCCGCCGTCATCATCGCCCAGAGGCTGACCGGCGGCGCCGCCGCGCTGAGGCCCGCGTTGAGGAAGATCAGCGCCGCGGCCTTGTGCTTCGGGATGCCCATGTAGTGCAGCACCACGGCCACGAGCGACCCGGCCACCAGCACCGTGACGCTTCCGGCGCCGGTCAGCGCGCCCGGCACGAGCAGCAGCACCGTCAGCAGGACCAGCAGCAGCGCGCGGCTGCGGTGGAACCGTTTCAGGATCGACCGCACGACGAACGTCACGCCCCCCGATTCCTTCAGGAGGTTCATGAACAGCGTCGCCGCGACGAAGATGAGATTGATGTCGAGGTAGGTGGCCGCGCCCTCGGCGATGTGCCGGGCAGGAAGCCCGAACCCGGCCACCAGCGCGCCGCCCAGCGCGGCGCCGAACATCGCCAGTTCGGTGGAGACTCGAAAAGCCCGCACCAACACATACACGGCCAGCATCGTCGCCAGGACGATGCCGGCCTGCGTGAACATGCTCACGGGTCGGCTCCTATTTGCCGAACAGGCTCTTCAGGACGTTGTTCAGTTCGAGGCTCTTCTCGTAGAAGGTGACCGGGATGTTGAACTTCTTCCCGAGCGTCGTGAAGCGGCCGTCCTCGTCGCCGTCCTTGCGGACGATCAGCAGCTGCGACTTGGGGCACACGGCGTCGATCGACATCTCGTCGGAGTTGTCGCCCGGCGCGGCGTTCTTCGCCCGGCGCTCCATGCCTTCGACGTGGGCGCCGATCACCATGATGCCCCGCTTCTTCGCCTCGGCGATCAGCGCGCCCGCGCGGCTCAGTTCGTCGTCTATCGACACGCCCGCGCCGCCCATCCCCTTCAGGCTGCTGCCGGTGACGATGATGATCGTCTTGTAGGGCTTGGCGGCCAGGTCCTTGACCGTGCCGGTGTCCTTGAGGTCGTAGTCCATCTGCAGGCGGCGGAGGAACACGCCGACCGTCACCGCGCCCGGGCTCTGCCCGCACGAGGTCAGGAACACGGGCGCCTGGGCCTTTGCCGCGGTCTGGGCGGCGGCTGCAGCCGGGGCCGCGGCGGGCTTGCCGGCCTGCGCGAAAAGCGGAATCGCGCCGGCGGCGACGACGAGTGCGAGCGCGAGAACGGTCCATGCACGGGACGAGCGAATCATGGCGAAGCCTCCGATACAGAAGGGGTCGGGTCGATTGTGTTGCCAGGCGAAGGATATCAGATTCAGAGCCGTCCCGACCTGAGGATGCCGATCGCGAGCCACAGGCCGAGAATGGCTGCCGCGATGAAGCCCACCAGGCCCACCGCAGGCAGGCCGAACAACTGGGGGCCGGCGGCTCGCTGGAGGACGAACGACGACCCGACGATGAGCGCCGCGATGACGATGGCGAAGCTGAGGCGGTTGCTCGCGCGGTCCATCTCCTTGACGAAGTGCTCGAGGTTGCGGTGGACGAACTGGATCTGCAGCCGGTCGTCGCGGGCCTTGCCAACGATCTCCATCAGATCGTGCGGCAGCGTCTGGAACGCCTCTGCCATCCCGCGCGCCGTGTCGGCCACGCGACCGGCGACGGCCGACGGCGCCATCCGGTCACGGAGGATCTCCGTCACCACCGGGCGCGCGTGCTCCAGCATGTTGAAGGTCGGGTCGAGGCGGCGCGCCACGCCCTCGATCGTGACGAAGGCCCTGACGAGCAGCATCAGGTCGGATGGAAACTGCAGCCGGTGGCGCCGCATGACAGCCAGCGCGTCCTGGAGCAGGCTGGCAATCGACAGGTCGCGCACCGCGACTCCCGCGTAGCCGTCGATGAGGTCCGCCAGGTCGCGGCCGAGTTGAGCGCTGTCGAGGGCCTTCAGTGGCCGGCCGATCGACAGGATGGCCGAGGCCAGCCGCTCGGCGTCTTCGCGGGCGACCGCGTCGAGCAGGCGAACGAGCGAGTCGCGGAGGCGGCGGTCGACCCGGCCGACGCTGCCGAAGTCGAGCAGGCAGATCACGCTGCCGGGCAGGATGAAGATGTTGGCGGGGTGCGGGTCGGCGTGGAACAGACCGTCGCGGAGCACCTGCTTCAGGACGGCCTGCGCGCCGCGCGTCGCGATCGCCGAGACATCGAACGCCCCCGGGTCGGCCAGCACGTCCTGCAGCCTCGTCCCCTCCATGTACTCCATCGTCAGCACGCCGGTCGTCGTCTGCGGCCAGTGCACCCGAGGGAGACGCATCGTGGCGTCGCCCGCGAAGTTCTTCGAGAAACGCTCGATGGCACGGCCCTCGCGGGCAAGGTCCTGCTCGCTCCGAATCGCGCGCGCGAATTCGGCCACGAGCGTGACCGGCTGGTACAGGTCCGAGTCGGGCAGGTACCGTTCGGCCAGCCGGGCGAGCAGGCCGAGAATGCCGAGGTCGTGCTCGATGAGCGTCTCGATGCCGGGGCGCCGGACCTTGACCGCGACTTCGCTGCCGTCGAGAAGGGCGGCGCGGTGCACCTGGGCGATGGAAGCGGCAGCGACCGGTTTCGAATCGAACCGCGCGAACACCTCGGCGATGGGGTGACCCAGCTCGGCTTCGATGGCGGCCTCGGCCACGCCGTCCGGGAGCGGCGCCACGGTGTCCTGCAGGCGGGAGAGTTCCGCGACAAGGTCGGCAGGCAGCAGGTCGGGGCGGTTGCTGAGCGCCTGCCCGAACTTGATGAAGGTGGGTCCCAGCTCCTCGAGGGCCTGGCGCAGCCGCTGCGCCTTCGTGCCGGACGGGGCGGCGCGGCGTCCCCACGGGCGCAGGCGCCGTCCCACGGCGATCGTCCGCTGGAGCCTCAGCCGCGCGACGACGTCGGGAAAGCCGTATTTCGCGAGGACGGCCGCGATGTCCCGCAGTCGGCGCAGTTGCTGGGCGGGCGGGGACCGAAGGCCCTCATGGTAAGGCTCAAGGCTCAGGGCTCAAGGCTCACGGCTCAAGGCTCAGGGCTCAGGGCTCAGGGACCGTGGTCGCCTTGCTACCAAGCTTCCCCTCGAGTTCGTCGATCTTCGCCTTCAGCGCCTCGACTTCGGCCTTCCGAGCGATGCCCATCGCCGACAGCGCGCGCTGGACCGCCTGCTCGATGTCCTCCTGCAGCCGGCCGCGGTGCTCCGCGGCCCGCTTGGTCCACGAGGAGATCAGCTCTTTCGCGTCCTTTTCGCTCATCTCGCCACGCGCGACGAGGTCGTTGAAGATGGCTTTCGCCTTCTCCTCGGTGAGGTCGATCGTCCCGAGGCCGGCCAGCAGGAGCTTCCGCAGCGCGTCCACCATGATGCCCTCCCAATCTTGTCGATGGCTGAAGTACAGGCTACCACCATTGTGAGACGGGAGGCGGTGTTCGGCAGTTCCGACCCGTCGGCCCCGGCCGCTTCGCTGTGGGCGGCTTAAGCCCGGTCTGCTACCCTGACGGAGCCACTCGGGGCGTCCGGCGGCAGATGTGACAAATCCTCCGCGCCCGTTCGTCTCACCACCAGGAGTGCCACACGCCCGCGACGACCGGCGCGATCGGGAACTGCTGTGCGGCCTCGCGTCAGGAAGGCGCGAGGCGCTGGGCGAGCTGTACGACCGGCACTCGGCGTCGCTGTTCCGCCACGCTCTCGCGCTCACGAGGCGCTCGGCCGATGCGGAGGACCTGGTCCAGGCGGTGTTCGTGAAACTGGCGACCACCGGCGCGGAGCTGCTGGCGGTCAGGAAGCCGGCGAGTTACCTGCACCGCATCCTGAGCACGACGTGGCTGGATTCGCAGAGACGGACGGTGGCGGGCGCGCGCGCCGTGGAGATCAGCGCGAGGGACTCCGGCGGGTCACACCCGTTCGGCATTGAAGGCGCGATCGACATCGCGCGTGCGCTCGATGCGCTGCCTGACGCTCAGCGCGAGGCCGTGATCCTGCACGTGTTCGACGGATTCTCGTTCAGGGAGGTGGGTCGCGCGACCGGCGTGTCGCTCTTCACGGCGGCAGCGCGATACCGGCTGGCCGTCGCACGACTGCGGAAGACGCTGGCGCAGATGCCGGAGGAAACGACATGAAGCCGGTGGACATCGAGCGTCGCGTGCGTCAGGTCGCCTGGCCCGCGCCACCCGCGGATCTCCGCGCGAAGGTGCTCTCTGCGGTCCCGGCAACCTCACCGGCGGTCAGTTGGTCCGACCGGGTCTGGTTCTCGCGCGCGTGGCGGCTCGCGGCGGTCGCCGCCATTCTGATCCTGGCCGTGCTGGAGTCGCTATCGGCCCCGACGCGGTCGCCAGCGGTCCCCGCATCCGCGCAGGAAGTTGCCGAGGCCCGCTTCGTTGACGAGACGGCGCGGCAGGCAGGTCTGTCGCCGGAAGCGGCCGCTGCGCTCGCCCGCCGGGTCGCTGCAGCCCAGAAGACCCCCGGGTCCGCCGTGGTCTTCGGCGGACTTACCCTCGAAGATCTCGGCCCAGGAGGAGAACCACGATGACCGAAGCCGCCGCCGCACCCACCCGTCGCAGGCGTTGGAGGCGTCGCTGGCTGGTGCTTCTCGTCCTGGCGCTGGTCGTCCTGCTCGCCCGCGCCGGCCTGGATCTGTGGGCGGGACGCCGAGTTGGCCAGGAGGCCGCGCGCCTCGAGAAGCGCTGGGGCAGTCTCGCCGAGCGTACACTCCGGCTGCCGCCGGTGCCGGCGGCCGACAACCGCGCTCGGGTGGTCAAAGCTGCCGCCGCGCTCACCATCTTCGAGAACGGCAGCCAGGAGGATCGCGCCCTCGGGCGCTTCCTGGCGTCGCGGACCATGCCCCCGGTGCCAGCGGACGTCCGCGCGTTCGTCGAGGCCAATCGCGCCGCCATCCGCGTGGCGGATGACAGCCGGCTCCGTCGTCAGTCGAACTGGGAAGCCGACTACGTGTCCGATCGCGGCATGCCGCCTCTGATGGAATTGAGGACCCTGTCGAAGGCCATCTGCGTATCGGCGCTGATTGACATCGACGAAGGTCGGCCGGACGCGGCGGCACAGGCGGTGGCCACCGGCCTCGCGGTCGCCGCGACGCTACGCCAGGAACCGAATCTGATCGCTCAGCTGATCAGGATTGCCGTGGCGACCGTGCCGATCCAGGCACTTCAGCAGCTGATCACCCGGGCGGAGCCTTCGAAGGCTGCCCTGCAGGACGTCGCTCGCTGGCTGGCTGAAAACCGGATGCCTGGCCCGATGCAGCTTGGTCTGCTCGCCGACCTGAAGCGCGGCCATGCCACGATGACGAGACTGGAGAGGGGCCAAGTCGAGTACCTTCCGGGTGTGACCGGCAATCCGCCGTCCTGGTTCGCCAGCCCGCTCGCCTGGCTGGGCCGTTCTCTGATTCGGCTGGCCCACGTTCGCTACCTGCAGCAGATGGGGGCGTTGCTCGACCTTCAGGCCGGCCCCAGACCGCTCCCGGAGTTCGCCTCGGTCGTGACGCCTTCCAGGTGGTCCTGGGTGAGGCGCTGGGATTCCATGTTCACCGAAGGGCTCGTCCGGGCCATCGAGTCGGGCGACCAGTTCACGAGCGAGTTGAACGCCGCGGAGCTCGCTGTGGCGCTTCGCCGCTTCAGGTTGGATCGCGGAAGCTACCCGGACGAACTGTCCGCGCTGGCCCCCGAGTACCTGGCGAGCGTCCCGATCGACCCGTTCACCGGCCGCCCGACCGTCTATGCGCGCAAGGGCGGAGGATTCGAACTGCACGCGGATTGGCGGAAGAGCCGCACTCCCCGCCCCACGGGGTTGGACTGGGTGGTCACGAAGTAGACAGAAGATAGAAGAGAGAAGACAGAAGGCGCACGCTGCCGCGTCGTCATTCGCCGGACCGTCCGGATTCCACGTTCCGTCTTCTATCTTCCGTCTTCTATCTTCCGTCTTCTATCTTCTATCTTCTATCTTCTATCTTCTATCTTCTGTCTTCTATCTTCTATCTTCTATCTTCTGTCTTCTGTCTTCCCGTCCTCCCCTACTTCGTCGCCAACTCCACCGTCGTCAGAAAGACCAGCCGCGCCAGGTCCTGCATGATCTCCGGCGTGATGATCTCCATCGAGTCCTTCGTCGTGTGATACGACGCGTACGGGAGCGGCTTGCCGCCGCCCGTGCCGAACGAGATCGTCGGCACGTTCGCCCAGAGGAAATGCGCCGCATCCTGCCGCGGCCGCGCGAGATTCGCGTTCGCGCTGGCGGTCGCCCGCCGGTGGATGTACTTCGTGTTCATCCGGTCGATCACTTCCCAAAGCTGCGGGAAGTTGCGGCCCGAACCGCCGCTGATCGTCTCGCCGCGGCCGACGCTCTCCAGATTCAGCATCGCCTTCGTCTTCGCGTTCGGCATGAACGGGTTCGCGACGTAGAACTCCGAGCCCTTCACCCCCTGCTCCTCGGCGCCGAACGCGATGAAGACGATCGACCGCTTGAACGGGATGCCCGACTTCGCGAGCGCTTCCGCGACGCCCAGCATCACGGCGACGGCTGACGCGTTGTCGTTTGCGCCCGGCATCAGCACCGGGTTCATGCCTAGATGGTCGAGGTGCGCGCCGATGACGATCGCCTCCTGCTTCAGCACCGGGTCGGTCCCCTCGATGAAGCCGACGACGTTCGACCCGATCCCTTCGGGATGGTGCTCGGTGACGTTCTTCATCGTCATCACCTTGCCGGTCGCGAACGACGCGGGCTTGAGCGTCGATCGGATCTGCTTCACGACCTCGTCGCGCTTCTTGCCCGTCCCGGCGAACACGTCGTCCCACACCGCGCGGCTGGCCGCGGCCCATCCGAAGCCCTTCACGAACGCGCAGTTCGGGTTGACGATGAAGTAGTTGTAGACCAGGCCGGCGGCGCCGTGCTTCGCGGCGTTCTGCACCTTGTAGTCGTGGAACGAGTAGGGCCGCCACTTCTTGAAGAGCTCGGGGTCGCGGTCGGCTGTGACCGGCGCCTCGGGCTCCATCATCACCAGCTTGCCCTTCACGTCGATGCCGGCGTAGTCGTCGTAGCCGAGCTCCGGCGCCGTGGCGCCGTAGCCGACGTAGACCACCTCGGCCGTGATCGTGCCCGAGTCGGAGGTCGAGCCTGGAAAGAACTCCTCCTCGAAGACGTAGGGGCGCTTCACCACCTCCCCGTTCGGCAGCTTGACGTCGAGGCTGAGCGAGGCGCCGGGAAGCACGAGCGTGTAGGGATTGGGGAACTTCTGGTAGAACGTCCCCTTGTCGCCAGCCGGCTTGATCTTCCAGCCGGCAAGCAGGTCGGCCGTCCATTTCGCGCTGGCGTCGTACTCGGCGGTGCCGGTCAGCCGGCCCTTGTACTTCGGGTCGGCCATCTCCTTCACGTAGTCGAGGAGGGTGTGGCTCGAAATGCCGTGCATGACCGCCATCAGGCGGTCTTCGCTCAACGGATCGGCGGGAGTCCCCTGCCGCGCCTCCTGGGCAACGACCAGGCAGGACAGCAGGAGGACGGTGAACGAGAACCAGGCGAGCTTTGAACGATGAAGTCGTGCGATCATAGTTTCTTGGGGAGAGTATAGTCGATGCCGATGTTCGAGTATCGCTGCCAGTCGTGCGGGCACCAGTTCGAGCAGTTGACGAGGGCTGGCGTCGCGCCGTCGTGCCCGGAATGCCGGGGTGAGCAGTTGGAGAAGCGGTTGTCTGTGTTCGCCGTCAACGTTCAGGGCGGGTCGTCAGCCGCGCGCACGCCCGCCGACAGCCCGTGCGCGTCCTGCCAGGTCCCCGGCGGCCCCGGCGCGTGCGGGATGGCAGGGATGCACTAGGGAAGGCTCAGGGCTCAAGGCTCGGGCTCAAGGCTCAGGGCTCAAGGCTCAGGGCTCAAGGCTCAGGGCTCACGGCCCTCGGCGCGGCCAGGAGCAGGGAGCCGAACGCCGCAAGTCGCCAACAGGCAGCTGTCAGCTGGCGGCTGTCAGCGGATCTCTCGTCTCACGCTGCGCGCTGTCGGCCATCCGCTGCCCGCTGCCAGCTAACCGCTGACCGCTGTCACTCCGTCCTGAGCGCCACGGTCGGCTGGATGCGCGTGGCGCGCAGCGCCGGCAGGTAGCAGGCCGCCAGCGACGCCGACGCGAGCAGCAGCGGCGCCGCCAGGAACACGACCGGGTCGAATCCGTTCACTTCGTAGAGCAGGCTGCCCACCAGCCTGCCGATGCCGAACGCCATCCAGAATCCCAGGAACAGGCCGGCCGCGGTCAGTGCCATCCCCTCTTTGAGCACCATCACCAGCACGTCGCGCGGCGATGAGCCGAGCGCCATGCGGATGCCGATTTCGCGCGTCCGGCGCGCGACGACGTACGCCTTCACGGCGTAGAGCCCGATGACCGCAAGGAAGACTGCGACGGCGCCGAAGATGGCGAACAGCCAGGCGCCGGCCTTGACGATCCAGTAGAAGACGCTCCCGTCGCGGAACTGCTCCATCGTCTTCAGGCCGAGCACCGGAAGCCGCTCGTCCGCCGCGCGGATCTCGCGCCTGGCCGCCTGCAGCACCGCGGTTTCGGCTGCCGGCCCGCTCCCGGCCGCGCGCAGGTGCACGTTCATGCCGCTCCGGAACTGCCGGCCGAACGGCGTGTAGATGTGCGCGACGGGAGCCTTGTCGAACAGGTCGTGACGGAGGCCCGGCACGACACCAACGACCTCCATCACTCGCGCTTCCTTCAGGTCTTCGCTGAGCACGATGCCCGTTCCGCTGACCGGGGCCGCGTCCTCGCCGCGCGGGAACTGCACCTGCTGCCCCACCGGATTCTCGTTGCCGAACAGCTCGCGGGCGAGCGGTTCGTCGATGATCGCCACCGGCGGAGCGTTGGCGTCCTGCTCTTCGGCCGGCGTGAAGTCACGGCCTCGCAGAACCTGGAGGCCGAGCGTCGCGAAGTAGTCGGAACCGACGATGTAGGAGACTGCCGAAACGCCGGCCGTCCGGCCGTCTTTGCCGCGTCCCGGCGGCGTGCCGCCCTTCTGCACCGTCTTGCCCTCGGTCATCCCGCCGAAGGCGACCACCGAGGCGAAGCTGGCGGACTTCACGCCGGGGATGGCGCGCAGCCGGTCCAGCAGCCGGCGGTAGACCTGCCGCCCCTGCGTCTCGTCGTAGCCCGCCAGTCCGGTATCGACCTCAGCCAGGACCTGGCCCTCGTAGCGGTATCCCGGGTCGGCCTGCCCGGCCTTCAGCGCGCCGCGGGTGAACAGGCCGGCCGTGGTGAGCAGCGCCAGCGACAGCGCGATCTGGGTGCCCACGAGGAGGTTCCGCGCGGAGAATGCCCGGAACCGCGCGCGCGAGTCCTCGCCGCCCTGCTCCTTCAACTCTGAGACGACGCCGGTGCGCGACAGCTTCCAGGCCGGGCCCAGGCTGAACACCAGCGTGCTGAGGACACAGAACGCGAGCGTCGCGGCCATGATGCGGACGTCCGGGGTCCCGTCGAACGTCAGCGGCACCGGCGAGAGCGGCATGAGCGTGGCGACGAGCAGGTTCACGCCCCAGTACGCCAGCAGCAGTCCGAACGCGCCGCCGAGCAGCGACAGGATCAGCCCCTCGGTCAGCAGCTGGCGCACGATGCGCCCCCGGCCGCCGCCGAGCGCCAGCCGCATCGCGATCTCCTTGCGGCGCGCGGTGCCGCGGGCCAGCATCATGTTGGCGAGGTTCAGGCACGACACGACCAGGACGATGACCGCCATGGCCATCAGCATCCCGAACGTGCTGCCGAACCCGTCGTCGGTCTGGGGGCTCGTCGAGATCGAGAGCCGCGAGAGCCTCGCCGCGGTCAGGAGCTGGTTCTTGTTCTCGGCGGGGAACTCGCGCTCGAGCTGCCCGGAGAGGATCTTCAGCGATGGGGCGACCCCTTCGGGCGTCAGTCCGGGCTTCAGGCGGCCGATCAGCATCAGTCCCTCGCTCCGTCTGTCCGCGAGCGTCATCCCCTGGTCGTCATCTCGCATGAAGTCGTTCTGGACCAGTTCGTTCGCGCCGATGGGGACCCACACCTCGGGCGCGATGAGCGCCGAGATCCCCGTGAACCCCCGCGGCGCAATGCCGATGATCTCGAACGGCCGCGAGTTCAGCCGGATCGTCTTGCCGAGCATCGACAGGTCGCCGCCGTGGCTGCTCCAGTAGTCGTAGCTGACGATCGCCACCGGGGTCTGGCTGCCCGGACGCTCCTCCTCTTCGCTGAACGTGCGGCCGGCCATCAGGTCGACGCCGAGCGTCGCGAAGTAGTTTCGGCTGGCGGTGACCGCGAACGTGCGCCGCGTGGCGTCGCCTTCGCCGACGCCGACGAACGACAGCGTGAACGCCGTGACGTGGCTGAAGCTGTCGGCCCGGTCGCGGACGTCGGCGTACGCGGGAAACGAGAAGCCCCGGTACGAGTCGGGGCGGGTGTGGTCGTGGCTGTAGACGCCCACGGGCTGGCCCGGCCGGTCGCTGCCGACGAGCGGGCGGAACATCATCTCGTTGACCAGGGTGAACACGGCGGCGTTCGCGCCGATGCCCAAGGCGAGCACCAGGATCGCGGTCAACGAGAACCCCGGGTTCTTGAGCAGCAGGCGGAGGCTGTGACGTGTGTCCTGGATGAGGTTCGACATGATGGTCCTCGTGCGGGCAACAATGCGCCCCGTCAGGGGTTACGCACGGGGGGGCGATCTGGTTCCAAGTCTGTAGTAATCTTGGGGTTCCAGGAGGACAGCATGGCATACACCGCGAAGGACTACTCGGCGCTGATCGGACTGCCCGGCTTCAGCGAGACGCTGCTGAAGAACCACTTCACGCTCTACCAGGGCTACGTGACCAACACCAACAAGGTGCTCGACACGCTGGACGCGATGCTCAAGGACGGCAAGGCCGGCACGCCGGAGTATGCCGAGCTGAAGCGGCGCCTGGGCTGGGAGTTCGACGGCATGCGCCTGCACGAGTACCTACTTCGAGAACCTCGGCGCGAAGCCGCTGGCTCCCGGGGGCAAGCTGGCGCAGAAGATCGCCGCCGACTTCGGCAGTTACGAGAACTGGGAGAAGGACTTCAAGGCGACCGGCGCGATGCGGGGCATCGGCTGGACGATCCTCTATCAGGATCCGGCCAACGGCCGGCTCATGAACTTCTGGATCAACGAGCACGACGTGTCGCACCCGGCGGGCTGCACGCCGCTGCTCATCATGGACGTGTTCGAGCACGCGTTCATGATCGACTTCGGCCTGAAGCGCGCCGACTACATCGCCGCCTTCTTCAACAACATCAACTGGGGCGCGGTCGAGGCGAGACTGGTGTAGCGCGGGTCTTTAGACCCGCGATCAGCGTCCGGCTCACGGCTCAGGGCTTCCGCCTTCGCCCGCAGTGCTCGGCCATGCGGGCTACGGCGGACCCGCCGAAGCGCTCCGCGAAGGCGGGCAGGGCTTTCCTCTGCTCTCGGCGACAATGGCGGGCAGTTCGCCGAGCGTGCGAATGCGGCGGCAGTCGAAGCCGGCGTAGAGATCGGCGACGTCGAGCAGCACCGCTTCCAGCCCCGCGTTGCGGGCGCCCTGCACGTCGACGTGATAGAGATCGCCGACGTGCAGCGTCTCGCCGCGCTGCGCGCCCGACCGCTCCAGCGCAATCTCGAAGAGGCGCGGATCCGGCTTCTCCACGCCTTCTTCGTGCGAATCCAGCATCACGTCGAAGCGGCGCGCCAGGTCGAGGCGCTCGAACAGCACCTTCAGCTTCCCGTTCGCGTTCGACACCACCACCAGTTTCACGCCCGTCGCCCGCAGCCTGTCGAGCACGTCGGGCACGCCCTCGGGGACCGTCTCCCACAGGTTGTGCGTGGAGTGGTAGGCCTGCAGGTCGTCCAGCGCCAGGTCGGTCGCGGCCGACTGCGCCACGCCGCAATGGTGCAGCACGAGGTTGAAATAAGCCCACCCGCGCTGGCGGTCGGTGGCGGCGGGCTGATGCCCGAAGTCGATGTCACGTCGCGCGAACGGGTCGGCGGCCTGGAGCGCGGCGGCGGCGACGCTCACGCCGTGCGCGCCAAGCGCGGCGCTCACACGCTGCCAGTTTGGCGTCACCAGCACGCCGCCCGCGTCGAGGAACAGGGTCGTCAGAGGCACGCTACAGAATATCAAGCGGCGTCGAACTCGGCGAGCACCGGTCCGTGGTCGCTCGTGCCCACCTCGCGGAACGCGGGACAGCGCAAGGCCCGCGCCGCGAGCGGCGCGCTCGCGAGGATGTAATCGAGGCGCCAGCCGATGTTCCGCTCGCGCATGCTGCGCCAGGGCGGCCACCAGGTGAAGAGCTGCTCGTTGTCGGGGTCGAGCGCGCGCCCGAGGTCGACCAGGCCGCGCGAGATGATCCGCTCCAGCAGCTCGCGCTCTTCCGGGAGCTGGCCGATCGCCGTGGGCTTCCGTTCCTTCGGATGCACGTCCATCTCGGTCCGCGCGACGTTCAGGTCGCCCGCGAGCACGATGGCGCGGCCCGACGCCTGCGCCTGCCGCGCGTGCTCGTCCATCGCCTCGAGGAACCGCATCTTCGCCGGAAAGTCCTTGCCGCCGTTGGGCACGTAGATCGACGCGACGTCCAGGCCGGGAAGCGCCGCGACGACGATGCGCGTCTCGAAGTCGAATTCGGGGTGCGAATAGGCCGGCCGCTCGGGGAACGCGGCCTTCCGCAGGTGGAGGCCGACGCCGGAGTAGCCCTTCCCGCCGTGCCAATAGCACCAGTAGCCGTCCATCTCGCGGATGGTCTCGGGAACCTGCTCTGGCGTGGCTTTGATCTCCTGCAGGCAAAGGACGTCGGGCTGCTCGCGTGCGACCCACTCGGCGACCTGTGTGTACCGCGCGCGGATGCCGTTCACGTTCCAGGTGACAATCTTCAGCATGGTCAGAATACTAACAAATAGCCGACTGCTGGCTTATTAGCCGATTCCAGCTACACACTGGGCTACATTCCCTGTCTGCCTGACGGCGGCGACCCGGCCGCGGGACCGATATCACCGCGATCACGCATTCACGGGCTGAGCGCTCAACCCGCCGTCGCCCGTCGCTCCGGATCGAGGCGTTCGAGCGCCGCCGCCGCCGTGGCGCGGGTCTCCAGGTCCGGATGTTCCCTGGCGGAGGCGCGGACCACCGCCAGCACGTCGGGGCAGTGCGAGAGGACGACCGGTCCGACGCGGCCGAGCGCCCAGTAGATCCCCCGCTCGACAGGCCCGGTCTGGAACGTCTCGTCTTCGGTGAGCATGCCGCAGAGGATGGGGACGATCCGTGCGCCGTGCTCGGGCCGCGCGGCCACGATCTCTCCGATCGCCTCGGGGACGCCGAATGGCACGGCGCCTGACTCGTCGTTCAACGCCCACAGGAAGCGAGCGAGAAGATCGGCGAGTCTCGCGTCGGTGAAGAGCGCCGGCTGGCGCGCCAGCACGCCGAACATTCGAACGGCGCGCCACTTGTCCTGCTCGTCGGCGGCATACAACCGGCCGGTGAGGAATCGCACCACTCCGCCAGGTCTGGTGCCGGCCAGCGCCACCAGGGCTTCCATGTCGTGGCGCCGGAACATCTCCGCCACGGCGTCATCGCGGACCATGTGCCGATGCTACCACTGTCATGCCGGCGGTTCGTCGAGGGAACCGCACGGGTCGGCGGCACGATCGCAGGCGCGAGAGGTCGGCAGGATGACGCGGAGGCGCGAGGCGATGTAATGTGACACCTGCGACCTTATCAGGAGGAGTCATGCTCATCCGAATTGCCGTGATCGCCCTGCTCGCCGTCGCCCTGCTCGCGCCGACGGCGTCGCCCGCCCGCGCCCAGTCCGAAGAAGCCGCCATCAAGGCGCTCGTGCAGACCGCCTACGTGGACGGGCTGCAGAACCTCGGCGACCTGGAGAAGACCAGGGCCGGCTTCCATCCCGACTTCGTGCTGCTCGGCCTGCGCGACGGCGCGCTGACGCGCCTGCCGATTGCCGAGTGGATCGCTTCGGCCGAGAAGCGGAAGGCGGGCGGGGCGAAGCCGCCGCTCACCGTCTGCAAGTTCATCGCCGTGGACGTTACGGGCCTGGCGGCATCGGTGAAGCTGGAGCTCCACCAGAACGACAAACGGATCTTCACCGACTACCTGTCGCTCTACAAGTTCCCCGACGGCTGGAAGATCGTCGGCAAGATCTACCATCGGCACTGAACGACACCGGGACCCACCGACAGCGAAAAGGGTGACACTTCCCAGAGAGAGGCGAAACGGGAACTGTCACCATTTCGTTGCGAAACGGGAAGTGTCACCTTTTCTCGCCTTCTCGGAACGAGAACAAGACGGCCCTGCCGAACGTCCAAGACTGGCATGGGAACCTGGCTCGAGACCCTGTGGCAGGACGTCCGGTACGGAAGCCGCATGCTCGGGCGCGCGCCCGGCTTCACGGCGATCGCCATCCTCTCCCTGGCGGTGGGCATCGGCGCGAACTGCGCGGTCTTCAGCTTCGCCGACGCCCTGCTGCTGCGTCCTCTCCCTGTCGCCCGGCCGGGCGACGTCCTGACCGTCGGGTCGACGGTCTCGCTCGAGGCGCTTGGCGTCAGCGGTCTTGCCTCGTCGTACCGCGACTACGTGGACATCCGCGATCGGAACAAGAGCTTCAGCAGCCTGACCGCATTCTCGCTCGTGACAGCCGGCTTCGCCGACCGTCCCGGCGCGGTGCCCGTCCTGAAGATGGGGATGCTGGCGAGCGACAACCTGTTCGACGCCATGGGCGTCCGGCCGGCGCTCGGACGGCCCTTCCTGCCCGAGGAGGGACGTGTACCGGGCCGGGACGCCGTCGTCGTTCTCGGCCACGCGCTGTGGGAACAGCACTTCTCGTCCGACCCGTCGGTCGTCGGGCGGCGCGTGGATTTCAACGGCCGCCCCTTCACGGTGATCGGCGTCGCGCCGAGGGAGTTCACCGGTCTGAACACGTACGTCCGCGCCGACTTCTTCGTGCCGCTGATGATGTCGTCGGTGTTCCTCACGGACCCGAAGGCGGCCTCGCTCGAGGCCCGGGACGTGCGGAACCTGTCGCTGAAGGGCCGTCTGGCGCCGGGAGTGTCCCAGCGGGAGGCGGAGACGGAGTTGACCGCCATCGGGGCCGACCTGGCCCGCGCCTACCCGGACACGAACAAGAACCGGAACTGGGCCGTGCGCACGGAACTGCAGGCGCGGATCGCCCAGAGCCCTCCGGACGCCATGCTGGTGGCCATGCTCGCGACGCTCGCCCTCGCCGTCCTGCTGGTGGCCTGCGCCAACGTCGCGGGGCTGCTGGCGAGCCGGGCGCCGGTGCGCGCGCGCGAGATGGCGATGCGGCTCGCGATCGGCGCGGGCCGCCGCCGGCTGGTCCGGCAGTTGGTGACCGAGAGCCTGCTGACGGCGCTGGCGGGCGGCGCCCTCGGCCTCGGGGTGGGGTACGCCGGCATCGCCCTCTTCCGACAGGTGGAGCTGCCGACCGACTTGCCAATCCTGCTCGCGTTCCGGATGGACCATCGCGCACTCGTGTTCAGCCTGATCGTGTCGGTGGCGAGCGCGGTGTTCTCCGGTCTGCTGCCGGCGATTCAGGCGTCTCGCGCGGACCTGACTGCCGTGATGAAGGCGGGCGACGCCGCTTCGCCAGGCCGCCGCCGGCGCTGGGGGCGCACCGTCCTGGTGGGCGGCCAGGTTGCCGTGTCGGTGGTGCTGCTCGCCGTCGCGCTGTTCATGTATCGCGGTTTCGGCAACCAGCTGGCCAGCGGGCCTGGGTATCGCACGGACCACCTCCTCATGATGACGTTCGACACGAGCCTCGTCCGGTATTCCGAGACACAGTCGGCGAGGTTCTTCGAAGAGGTGGCGGACCGCGCGCGCGAGGTGCCGGGTGTCGCGAGCGTGGCGATGGCGACGTCGGCGCCGATGGCGAACAGCGGAGTGGGCGTCGAGCCGGTCGTACCCGAGGGGTTCCAGTTCCCGGCCGGCAAGGAGGACGCCGCGGTGCTGGCGGCTCGCGTGGACGAGCACTACTTCAACGTGATGGGTCTCACCATCCTGCGCGGCCGGGGCTTCAGGGCGGAGGACACGGCCGACATGCCGAAGGTGGCGGTCGTCAACGAGGAGTTCGCACGGCATTACTGGCCGAACGCAGATCCGATCGGCAAGCGGTTGCGTCTTGGCCGCGACGGCGCGTGGGCGGAAGTCGTGGGCCTGGCGAAGACGAGCAAATACCTCTTCATCGCCGAGCCGCCGACCGAGTTCCTGTACCTTCCGTACCGGCAGCGGCGCGTGGACGAGATGGTCATGCTCGTCCAGTCGGCGGGCGATCCGGCAAGCCTCGCCGGCCCGCTGCGGGAGATGGTCCACCGCCTGGACGCGACGATCCCCATCTACGACGTGCGAACGATGGAGGAGTTCTACCGGATGCGCGCGACGTCCATCTTCAACGTGCTCATCGGGACCGTCGGCGCGATGGGCCTGATGGGCCTCGGCCTCGCCATCGTCGGCCTCTACGGCCTGGTGGCGTATGCCGCGAGCCGGCGAACCCGCGAGATCGGCATCCGGATGGCGATTGGCGCCGACCAGGCGGCGGTGCTGAAGATGGTCCTCCGCCACGGTCTCTCGCTCGCGGCGGTCGGCCTGGTCGTCGGGCTGGCGGCCAGCGTCGGCGCGGGCCAGCTGCTGGCGGCGGCGTTTCCGACCGGGGACGATCGGCGCGACCTGGGCGCGCTGCTCATCGTCGTCCCGGTGGTTCTCGCGGTCACCTTCCTCGCCGCGTTCGTTCCGGCCCGGCGCGCGTCGCGCACGAGCCCCACGCTCGCGCTGCGGCAGGAGTAGCCGGCGCGATGCCGCCTGAGCCTACCGGCGACGGCGCGGCGGCGGATTGTCGGCGAAATACGCGTGGAGGCAGTCGTGGTCCGATCGTTTCGCGCCGGGCTCGTTGCGGCGGCGCTGGCACTGACGGCGTCCTGCGACAGCAACCCCGCTCAGCCCGGTTCCTCGTCCGGGAGCGAGCAACTCACCCTCAGGCTTTCGACCGCCCATTTTGGTGTGCTGGGCGAGTTCATCGTGGCCGGGTGGGGCGTCGATGGCCTCGTCCGCCTGGTGCAGACCAACGGCAACGTGCCGGCTACGCTCGGACTGAGCGTGGCCGACTTCGAGGCGCAGTGGTACGCGTTCCTGAAGGCGACGTACGGCGTGCCCTCTGCGGACTCGATCCGCTCGGGCGATGAGTCTGGCCGATGAAAAAAGCATGGCTCGCGAGGGTGACACTGACGTCGACGTCCACGCCCACGGCGGCCGCGGTCCTGGCGCTGCTCGTGCTTGCTTCGTGGGGCGCCGCCCCGGCGGGAGCTCAGACCTCCGCTGTCCCCGAGCGGGTCTTCCCGGCCGACGCTCTTCGCGAAGACCTGCGAACGCTGTGGGCCGTGCTGGACGAGGGGCACGGAGGATTCGAGCGGTACACACCCAGGGACACGCTGAAGCGGAGCTTCGACGAGACGGCCGCGCGCCTGACGGCGCCGATGACCGAGCTCGAGTTCTACCGGACGATCCTGCCGTTGATCGCCGCGATCAAGGACGGCCACACGGGCGCGAGGCTCTCGGATGCCGGTCGCACGGCCTTTCTGGCCCGTCCCGTGTTCTTCCCGTTCGAACTGCGTTTCGTCGAGGGCAGGGCGCACATCTTCCGCAATCTGAGTGAACGTCGCGACATCCGGGACGGCTCCGAGATTCTCGAGATCAATGGGACGCCGATGGCCGCAGTCCTGCAGGCGCTGCTGCCGCTCGTGCCCTGCGACGCGGGAATCCTGTCCAGGCGACTTCGGCTTCTGGAGATGCCCGGCACGTTCGGCCAGTACCTCGCCCTGGCGTTCGGCCAGCCGGAGTCGTTCCGCCTTCGCATCCGCAGTCGCGCTGATGGCGCAGCCAGCGACGTCATCGTGCCCGGAATCGCGGGGAGAGATGTCGGCAGGATTGTCCAGGAGCGGTATCCGGATCCTGGTTCCGGCAAGCCGCTCTACGAGTTGACCTATCGTGGGTCGACCGCCGTTCTCACCATACGCGGCTTCGGTGACGATCGGGGTGCGGGAGCGGTTCCCTATCCCGAGTTCATCCAGAGGACGTTCCGCGAACTCGACGCCAGGAAGGTCGCGTCACTGGTCATCGACCTGCGAGGAAACGGCGGCGGGCGGGACGAGTACGGGCGGCTCCTGTTCGCGCACTTCATGGACAGGCCCTTCCAGTACTACAAGGCCCTGGAGGTCAAGAGGGACCGCTTCGATCTCTTCAAGTACGCCGGCGGCGCGAGACCGGACTGGCCCGGCGCCGGCGTCCGGAAGAACGCCCGCGGGTGGTACGACGTGACCACCCACCCGAACGTCGGCACGATGAACCCGGAGACGCCCCGGTTCACGGGCAGGACCGTCATCCTGGTGGACGGGCTGAGCTTCTCGACGACCGGGGAGGCCACGTCGCTCTTCCACTTCCACAAGAAGGCCACCTTCGCGGGCGAGGAGTGCGGCGCCGGCTACTACGGCAACACCTCGGGCTCGACGGCCAACGTCGTGCTGCCGCGCACCGGCATCCAGGTACGGGTTCCTCTGGTGCTCTACACGCTGGCGGTTGACGGCTATCCCCAGGACCGCGGCATCGTTCCCGACATCCCGGTCGAGCCCACCATCGAGGATCTCCTCGCCCGCCGTGATGTCGTCATGGAACGGGCCGTGCGGTTTCTGGCGACAGGGGCGAGATGAGCGCCTCCGCGGACGGCGCGGCCCGGACAGACGCTCGCCGTCTTCTGGTCTTTCGGCGCAGGCACGAGGGACCGCGGGCGCCTCACACCACGAGATGTGGCAGTTCCAGCGCCCCGGCTTCGAAGGCCGTGACGAACGCCTGCACCACGACCGGGTCGAATTCCGAGCCCGAGCCGTTCACGATGATGCTCTTCACCTCGAAGGGGGGCATCGCCTTGCGATACGGGCGATCGCTCGTGAGCGAATCGTAGACGTCAGCCAGCTTGACGACGCGAGCGGCCAGCGGAACGCCGTCGGCCTCTGGCCCCGCCGGGGTCGCCGCGTCGTAACGCTCGTGATGGGCCAGCACGATGGGCAGTACGCGGCGCATCGACCCGCCCACCGCTCCCAGCATTTCGACGCCCAGCTCCACGTGGCGTTTCATCTGACCCTGTTCCTCGATCGTCAGGCTCGCCGCCTTGTGGAGAATCTGGCGTCCGATCTGCAGCTTCCCGATGTCGTGGAGCAGGCCGGCCGCCCTGACGTCATCGATCGACTCGGCCGGGAAGCGCAGGACGGTCGCGATCTTCGTCGCATAGAACGACACGCGGTACGAGTGGTTCTCGGTGTACTTGTCGTTCGAGATGAAGTGCCGGAGGATCTCGAGCACGCCGTAGTACGTCTCTCGGAGCTCCTGCAGCTGGGCGTTCTTGTGCTCGTTGAGCGTGCCCATCAGGTAGCCGGTAATCACCAGCACGCAGGCCCACATCAGCACATCGAGCCAGGGCATCCCGGTCTCGACGGCGCCCTGGTTGCCCGGGAACATCCACGGCCTGGTGTAGAGCAGGAGGACGACGACCATGCTGCTGCCGACGGCCGTGAGCGTCGCGTGGCGGCGGCCGTAGATGTACGCGGAGAACACCGTCGGCAGGGTGTAGAGCGCGATCACCATCCGCTGAGCTGCCACCGCGAAGTTCAGGATCGCCGCGATGACGAACATCGAGAGGATGATCCAGAACTCCTTGTTGGCGGTCTCGATCTGTTCTCGCAGCCCGCCGAAGCGGGCGCGGGATTGCGCGCTTGAGACGACCGGCGGTTGCGCCTGGTTCATGGTTGCCCTGCTTCCGAGGCCCGCCCCCCGTGGTACGCGGTCGGCCCGGTGTGGCCGGCCATTGGGCCAGCCCATAGTCGTTTCGGCAGGATCGAACCCGGGCGATAGCCCGGTTGAAGAACGCCAGCCAATCACTGAGTCGGACCATTCCGGGCCGGAGGCCCTGTCCCCTTGGCCCCCGGTCTCAACTGGTCCTGCCGGCACGGTGCCGGAGCAACAGGACGCATGCCCGCACGGCGTGGCGCTACCGCCCCGCGTCGTAGCCGGGCCGCGCCTTCACTGAAACGCCGCGTCCCTTCACGCGCACCTGGAGCTGGTGCCAGCCGTCGCCGCTCCTCGTCCCCTGCGGCGTGAATCCCAGCACGTAGCGTCCGCGGAACTCGTCGAGAATGCCGAGGAACGTGTCGGCGAGCGCCTTGGTGGACGACACGTCGATCCAGCGGCCCCCCGTCGTTTCGGCCAGGTTGCGGAGGAACGGTGGGGTGGGGCCGCCGGTCGACACGGCGTACGCGACGACATCGGAGCGCCTGGCGATCGACACGACCGCGTCGGGCGTGAGCCAGCTCGAGGTGTCGAGCCCGTCGCTGAAGACCATGAGCAGGCTGCGGCCCGCGTCCTGCTCGCCGAGAATCAGCGCCGCGTAGGCGCCGTCGACGAGCGCCGTCTCCCCGCGGCTGGTGAGCCGATCGACGACGAACCCGACCCGCGGGAGGTCCGGGGTCAGGTCGGCCGCGACCACCACCACGTGGCTGAACGTCACGAGCGCAGCGCGGTCTCCGTCGCGGAGGCCGTCGATGACGAGGCGGCTGGCGCGCTTGATGTCCGCCAGGCGCGCGCCGGCCACGCTCTCGCTCATGTCGAGCGCCAGGATCACGTTCAGCGGCTGTTCGAATGTGGCGAAGTCCACGGTCTGCCGCACGCCGTTGTCGAACACCTCGAAGTCCGCCGCCTGCAACCCTCGAACCGGCTTGCCGCCGGCGGTGACGAGTACGTCGACACGAACGGTTTCGACGGCGGCCGCGAACCGCGGCACCTGCTGGGCGGCGGGCCGTGCCTCGCCCCCGGCGACGAGCGCCGGCGCGAGGACCCCGGCGAGCAGGAGGCAGCGCCGCCCGGTCACCGCATGGCTCCGGCTTCCGGCGCGCGGCTCGTTCCGATCTGCCGGCGCACGTCCGCGAAGAGGATGTCCGCCTCGGAGGTTCGGCCGCCGTGGTAGTCCCAGAGCAGGTCATACCGCGAGGCGGCGTCCTCCGGCACCGTCAGCACCGCTCGGAGCTCGGCGATCGCCCGCGAGCGGTCGCCCTTCCTGCGGGCGAGCTGGCTGAGCGCGAAGCTGGGGGCCTGCGCGCCAGGCCGCAGTGTGCGCGCACGCTCGTACGCGGTTCGCGCGTCGGCGTCGCGACCGAGCGCCTCCTCCTCGGCACCGAGAAACAGGCTGCCCCAGTAGACGAGCGGCAGCTCGTCGGTCCCCTCCAGGGCCCGGCGCAACGTGGCGGCTGCCTCGCTGTGCCGCCCGAGCAGGCCGAGCACGCGTCCGAGTCGCACGCGCGCCTCCGGCCACGCTGGCTGCAATGCCAGGGCTTCGCGAAACTGATCGGCCGCCTGACTGAGGTGGGGCCCCGGCTGCCACGGGGCGACCCTGCTGCGTTGGAACGAAGACGAGGGGGCCGAAGCGTAGACCGCCTGGATCGCCGGTGACGCATATGTCTCGTGGTGGCATCCGCCGTAGAACGGGAAGGCCGCGTCCTTTGGAAACAGCTGGCGCGCCCGCGCCAGCAGCGGTTCAGACGATGCCAGCAGGCTGTCGCGACGCATGCGCTCCGCCGCGGCCCGGTACCATCGGTGGACCCACTCATCGAGGGCGGGATTCGGCGTGACGGCTTCGAGGATCGCGCGGGCCGTTGCCCAGTGCCGGTCGGTGTCATCCGGTCCCCCGACCTTGCCGTCGAAGACATGGATCGGCCCGCGGGCCGGCGGCGCTCCCGGCACGGTCGGCTCGGCGGCCCTGATCAGACCCTCCTGCGCCAGCATCGCGATGTCCGAGTGCAGCATCGCGCCGCGCCTGAGCAGCCGATTGACATCCCCACGCAGCACCTCGTCGTCCGCGAGGCCGAGCAGCGTCTGCGCCTGGCGCGCGGACAGCCGAAAGCCGCTTCGAGTGCGGATGTCCTGCCGTTCGCTGGGCGAGTCATTGGCACCCGCGGCGCGCTGCAGCCCGTCGCGCAGGCTCCGCAGCGTCTCGAGACTCGTCCGGAGATCGTCCGTCGACCAGACGGCGATGGTGGAGGCCTCGACGTCGGCCTTTGCGGGCTCGTGACGCTCGACCGAGCGCACCCACCGTGAGAGGAGCAGCAGTTCGGGCGGCAGCGGAGCCGCTGGCGCCGCCTGGAAGAGCCACCCGAAGAGGACCGCGAGCAGCATCGTCATACCACCGGGCTCGAGACGTCGAGGTCCATCACGCCAGGCGCTTGATGAGCAGGACCTCGTTGCCGCGCTCGTTGTAGAACAGCTCGTCGACCAGCTGCTTCGCCACCAGAATCCCGAACCCGCCGGGCCGAAGGCCCATCTCCGCGCGGCGTTCGAGGTGCGCCAGCGGGTCGACGCCGGCTTCGTGCAGCGCCTTCTGTCCGAGCTGGGCAGGAGTGAATCCCGGCCCGGGGTCGCGGAAGTGGTAGACGATCGCCCGTTCTGTCCGGACCGCCGTCACATTGACGACCTTCTCCGGATCGAAACCCGCCCCATGTTCCATGGCGTTCATCAGCATCTCCCGGAACGCCGTCATCAGGTTGTCGCGGTCGTCCGGGGCCAGATCCCGCCGGTACTCGTTCATGAAGTGCACGAGCCGCTCGGCGGTCACGAGCTGGCAGCTGACGGTCAGCGAGACCCAGCGCGGGAGGCCGGACAGCATGCGGATGCCGTCGCGCCAGTTCACGGCATCGATGGCGCGCCTGGTCATCTCCCCGATGGCGGTGATGTCGAACGGCGCGACGAAGCACGCGAAGACGTGGGAGCGGATTGCCGCGATGAACTCGCTCGGCGCGGCGGCGGGCGCGAGCACGATCGCCTTGAGCCCGGGCCGCGCGTCGCGAAGCTCCTCGACGAGGGCCAGGTCGTCGCTCATCGGCGTGTCCGGGTCGGAGAGGACGACGTCGATCGCGCGCGACCGCACGGTGTGGACCGCGTCCACGTTCCCGGCTGCGGTCAGGATCTCGCAGCCGGCCAGCGCCTGGGATGCTTCCAGGCCGCGCCCAATCTCGGGGTGGTCGCCAACCAGCAGGACCCTCGACATGGCCGTCTCCTCCCTGATGCCACGTTAGCACAGCGGATCGGGGCCGCGGCGACATGTTCTCGCTCCGCCGTCCCATTCGTTGCGTCCGGGCGTATGATCGAACCGGACGCCGCGCGCCTTGCGAAGGGGGGCTACGCCATGGAGCGGCCCGGGGCCGACGGGCAGCAGGAGCTCGTCGCCGGCAAGTATCGGATCGTGGCCGAGGTCGGCCGCGGCGGGATGGGTGTCGTGTATCGGGCCGAAGACACCCGGTTGAAACGCCCGGTCGCGTTGAAGTTCCTGTCCGACGATCTGTCGGCCCGCCCGGAGGCTCGCGCCCGGTTCCTGCGCGAGGCCCAGGCTGCGGCCGGACTCGACAACCCGCACGTCTGCGCGGTGTATGAAGCCGGCGAGCACGACGGCCGGGCGTACATCGCGATGGCGTTCGTCGAGGGCGGCAGCCTGAAGGAGCGGATCGCCCAGGGCCCGCTGACGCTCGCCGAGGCCCTGACGTTCTCGCGCCAGATCGCTGAAGGCCTGGCGGCGGCGCACGACCGGCGGGTCGTTCACCGCGACATCAAGCCGGCCAACATCATGCTGGCCGGCGGCCCTTCGGAAGGCTCAGGGTCGCCCCGAGCATCGTCGAGGGGCGGCCGGCAGGCCAGAATCACCGACTTCGGCCTCGCGCGCGTCGAGGGCTCGGGCGAGACGACGAGAACGGGCGGAGTTCTGGGCACGCTCGCCTACATGTCGCCCGAACAGGCCCAGGGCCTGCAGACCGATCAGCGCACCGACATCTGGTCGGTCGGCTGCTGTGATCTACGAGATGCTGACCGGCCGCGCGCCGTTCTCTCCTTCTGCGGGCCAGGCGGATCTGTACGCCCTCCTGCACGCCGATCCCCGCCCGGTGACCGCGTCCAGGCCGGATGCTCCGCAGCGGCTCGTCGCTGTCATCGATCGGTGTCTTCAGAAGGACCCTCGTCGTCGCTATCCCGACGCCGCGAGCCTGCTCGACGACTTGAAATCGATCGACGTCGAGACGGAAGCGCCGGCGGCCCAGCCCCTGCCGCCCTCGGTTGCCGTCATGCCCTTCGTGGACATGAGCCCGGAGAAGAACCAGGAGTACTTCGGCGAGGGAATCGCCGAAGAGCTGATTCATGCGCTCGCGCGCATCCAGGGCCTCCGCGTCGTGGCCCGAACGTCGGCCTTCGCGCTGAAGAGCAAGGGACTCGACGTGCGCGAGATCGGCCGGATGCTGAACGTCGGCGCCGTGCTCGAAGGCAGCATCCGCGCAGCGGGCAGCAGGCTGCGTATCACGGCCCAGCTGATCAACGTGGCGGACGGCTTCCATCTGTGGTCGGAACGGTTCGACCGGGACGCGGGAGACATCTTTGCCATCCAGGACGAGCTGTCGGCGGCAATCGTCGAACACCTCAAGATCTCGCTCCACGTCGGCGAGCGCGCGGCCCTTCAGAGGCGATCGACTGGCGATCACGAAGCCTATAACCTCTACCTCAAGGGACTCTACTTCCTCGCGCGGCCGCGGCCGGACCTCTGCAGAAGGCGCTCGGGCTGTTTCAGGCGGCCCTCGCGCGGGATCCCGGATTCGCCCAGGCCCATGCCGCCATCGCGGCGGTCTTCGGCATGCTTGGCAATTTCAATTTCGCGCGGCCGACCGAGGTCTGGCCGAAGGCCAGGGCCGCCGTCGAGCAGGCGCTCGCGCTCGACGACCAGCTGCCCGAGGCGCATGTCATCGCCGCCAGCATCGCGTTCTGGTACGACTGGGACTGGGGGGCCGCCGAAGCGAGCTACAACCGCATCCTGACGCTCAACCCGGGCGAGGCCTTCACCCACGGCGACTACGCCTGGTTCCTCGTCAACCGCCGACGCTTCGATGAGGCCCTGCACCAGATCAAAGTGGCCATCGATCTCGATCCGCTGAGGCCGCTCTTCTACGGGTGGTCGGTCGGCCTGCACTGCGCGGCCGGCCGCCTGGACGAGGCGCTCCGCGATTTCGAGCGGGCGAAGGAACTGGACCCGACATTCGGCCTGCCGTACTTCCACGCGGGAATGACCTACTTCCTCAAGGGCATGCCGGAGAAAGCGGTCGAGGTCCTGCAGGAGGGGGTGCGAATCGCGCCTCATCCCGGCTGGGCCGAGGGGATGATCTCGATGATTCTCGGGCGGCAGGGGAGGCGCGACGAACTGCGGCGCACCGTGGACGGGATGATCGCGCAGCGATCGCAGACCAACGTCTCCTGCATGGCCCTCGCGTGGGCGCTGGCGGTCCTCGGCGACCTCGACCGCGCCTTCCAGTGGGTCGAGCGGGCCATCGAGGACCGCGACACGCTGGTCGCCTTCGTCCACATCTACACGCCGCTCCTGGCACCGGAGCTGGCGACGGATTCCCGCTACGGGGCGCTCCTCGCCCGCCTCAACCTGTCGGACGTCGCGGCGTGAAGTCGACCTCGCACGATTGCGCGATCTCCAGTTCGCAAGATCGCAAGATCGCAAGATCGCACGATTCCCCCGCCTGGCGCTGCCTGTCCCTGCAGTCCGGTTTCCTGTGCCACCACTCCGGAGCCTGCTGCACGTCCGGCTGGCCGATCCACGTGGAGACCGATCGGCTCGCTGCGCTGAGGGACGCCGTCGCCGCGGGCCGGCTGACATCCCGTCCGGATGGGCTTGGGGACACCTCTCCCTTCCTGGAATCGTCG
Source organism: uncultured Acidobacteriota bacterium (assembly GCA_963698725.1). Taxonomy (GTDB): domain Bacteria; phylum Acidobacteriota; class Vicinamibacteria; order Vicinamibacterales; family Fen-181; genus FEN-299. The sequence continues at coordinate 95,983 of CAVORY010000012.1, read as the reverse complement.
AACCTGCCTCCAGGCGCCGGGGCGGTACTTCGGACGACAGCGTCCGGCTCGTGCGTGTTCTACGAGCGGGCTAGCGGCCTCTGCGCAATTCAGCGGACGCTCGGTCACAGCGCTCTTCCGTCGGCCTGCCAGCACTTCCCGCGGCGCTGCCTGATCGAGGCCGACCGAATCGCGGTGTCGCTGTCCCACTACTGCCCGACCGCCGCCAGGCTGACGTTCGACGCGGACGCGCGCCTCGAGATCGTCCTGGCCCCGGCGCCGCTCGTCGGTCACGTCGCGCTCGAAGGCCTGGACGCGCGGGAGGCGCTCCCGCCCCTGCTTCGACCCGGCATGCTGATGGACCGGCCGGGTTACCAGGCATGGGAACGGGTCGTGATCGACATCCTGGCGACACCTCTCACGCCGGAAGCCGCGCTCGCGGAGGTCTCCGCGTTCACCGAGCGGGCCCGCACGTGGACGCCGCGCGAGGGGGACCTGTGCGAGGCGATCGCGCGCGCCGGACCGAGGGGCGGCAGTTCGACGGCCGGGACCGGCGGCGGGCAGGACCATGGGCAAGGCGCGCCGCAGTTGGCCTGTGACTACGAAGTCGTTCGCGCCTCAGTGCCGCATGGCATTGCCACCCCGCCGCCGCCCGATCGGCTCGACGCCATCGACGCCCGGTGGGTGGCCCGGACCTGGCCGCAGTTCTCGAAGCAGTTGCGCAACGTCCTGGCTGCGCATGCGTTCGGGAACTGGTGCGCCTACCACGGCTCGGGACTGAGGACGGTGGTGCGATCGCTGGAGGTGGCGCTTTCGGTCGTGCGGGTCGAAGCCGCGCGGCTCTGCGAGGCGGCCGATCGGCAGCTGGACGAGCCGCTCCTGATCGAGGCGGTGCGCGCAGCCGACCTGCTGCTCGTGCACCTGGCCGACCCGAAATCACTTGCAGCCAGATTGAGCGAAGTCGAGCGGCGGTGACCGCGGCCTCGCCGATCGCGGGGCTGAAGCCCCGCGCCACAGCAGTCACGCCGATCGCGCTTGAACCCTGAACCCTGAGCCCTGGGCCCTGAGCCTTCAATACCGCCAGCTCTTGACGTCCGCGCCGGGCGGGGCGGTGGCCAGGATCCGCGCGACGATCTTCGGCGCGAACAGCTGCGCGTAGCGCAGCCGCGAGATCGCGTTCGGCTGCGTGTGGTCACCGTTCCAGCAGTGCTCGGCGCGCGGCTCGTAGTCGACCACGCCCTCGTATGGCGGTGTCTTGGTCGACTTCAGGAAGTCCTCGACGAGGTAGACCGCGTTGTTCAGGTAGTAGTTGTCGGCCTCGCCCACGTAGATGTGGATCTTGCCGCGCAGTTTCGGGCCGATCTTCGCCCAGTCGCGCTTCAGGATGTGCCCGAGGTCGTAGTGCTCCCGCCAGTAGTTCGCCACGTCCCGGTCGATGACCCCCGTCCGCTTGTCGAAGATCGGCTTCGGATAGCCGTCGACGCCGACAGGCGAGTACACCGCCTGCCAGATGTCCCACTGCCCGCCCGAACGTCCCTTCTCGCCGAGCACCAGTTCCAGGCGGTTCATCGCCTCAATCGTCGTGCTGACGTGACCGAGGTAGTTGCGATTACCCGGGCGCGGGATCTTCCGCCACGGTCCTTCCACGAAGTAGGCGTTGCGGTCCTTGTAGATGTCGATGACGGTGTATTGCCGGAAGTCGATCGGATCTGGGCAGGCCGCGAAGCACCCGTTGTAGAAGTCCGGATAGAGCACCTGCACGCCCAGCGCCTCCCATCCACCAGTCGATCCGCCGTACATGAACCTTGCCCATCCCTGCCCGAGGCCGCGGAACGTGCGCTCGATGTAGGGGATCAACTCCTCGTTGATCGCGTCGCCGTACGGGCCCAGGTTCGCCGAGTTCACCGCGTAGGAGTCGTCGTAGTACGGATTCGCGTGCTGGATCTGGATCAGCAGGAAGCGCGGGAACCCTGGCCCGGTCCAGTCCTTGAAGAACTGGTGCGCCAGTTCCTGCTGCGTGCGGTTGTAGCCCGGCCAGTGGAAGCGCTCCGAGTAATCGGGTTTCAGCGCCGGGTCGGGCGGCTCCTCCCGGAAGTTCTCGAAGGTGTACGGAAAGTGCCCGTGATCGATGACCAGCGGGTAGCGCGCATCCGGGTGCGCGTCGAAGCCCTGCGGCAGAAGGATGTGCGCGCCCAGGAACATCGGGCGCCCCCAGAACTTCGTGAGCTTCTCGCTCTGGATCCGAACGTGCTTGATGTACCTGGTCTCGGGCGGCGGCGGAATCGGCGGGATGACCTTGTCGAGCGAGATCTCGATCGCACCGCCATGCCCCGGCTGGAGCACGACTTTCCTCGGCGTGCTGTAGAGGTTCCCGGGGGCGCGATTCCACTGGCGCCCCTCGCCCTGGTCCATCGGCAGCTTCACGATCTTGCCGTCCGCGCGCTGGAAGGTCTCGTAGCGCTGGAGCAGCGCCTGGACGTTGTAGGTCCCGGACGGGAGCGCCGCGAGGCTGTCGATCGGGTACGTCACCGCGGTCGCATCCACGACCACCGGCTGCCCCGCCTGCATGCCGTTCACATCGACGCCTGCGATGACCTGCGTTGACGGACCGTCGCTGATCTGGAATCGCGGCTCGTCGCGGTCGTCGTTCGAGACCATCACGAGGAGCCTGCCGTCGATCGGCCCCTGCGCCGCCTTCGCCGGAACGCTGACGTCGAACCTGATCGCGCCGGTCGAGGCCGGCGGCCGCGCCTGCGCCGCCAGGACGACGCCAAAGCCGACGCCCACGGCCAGGGCGCCGTAGATTACAGCCGCGGTTGCGTGCTTCATAGGTCGATGCCTCTTCAGGGCAGGAGGCGGACGAGGCCCTCGGTCGCCAGGTGGACGCCGAACCATGCGGCTTCGGCCGCCAGGACCGCAGCGCATGTGGCGGCGGCGCCCAGCGCCACCCGCCAGGCGGACGTCGTCGGGGGCGCGGGAGCCGCGTCCCGCGATGCCAGCAGGCGGTCGATCCGGGCCGAGAGCAGCGTCCCGTCGAAGAACGCGCTGGAGGAGCCGGCGGCCACCGCTGCAGGACTGAGCCGCGCGACCTTGATCAGCGCGGACGCCAGTGCGACCGCGCGCGACTCCTCGCCGTCCACCGCGCGATCGTCAGCCGCGAACTCCACCTCCGCACGCCATCGCCCCTCGAGGGCGCGGCCCGCCGGCCAGATCCTCAGCAGGTCCGGCGAACAGGCGACGAGCAGGCGCTTCAGGTTGTCGCGGGTGTCGCGGTGAGCCAGTTCGTGCGCGAGGCTCACCTCCATCTCGTCGCTGGTGAAGGCCTCGATGACCGGGCGCGCCACGAAGACGCGCGGCCGCAGGAGTCCGGCCAGCGAGATGATCGGCGAGGCGTCGGGCAGTCCGTAGACCGGCAGCCGGCCTCCCGCGAGCGCCGTGGGCCCGCTGGCTCGCTCGCGCCAGCCGCGCTCGACCCGGCGCGTGATGGTGGCGTCCCTGACCGCGCGCCGAGCGGCCAGCGCGAGCGTAAGGGCGCCGAGGATCCCGAGCGCGACGAGCGTGTAGCCCGCCGATTCTTCCGCACCTTCCGGCTCGAATCGCCAGTGAGCGGGGAGGAAGACGACGAAGGTGAAGAACAGGGCGACGACGCCCGGGGCGAGCTTGAGCAGCAGCAGCACGTCCGGCGCGCCCGACGCGCGCAACCTGATCGGGCCTCGCTGGATGAACCAGCCGATGCCGGCGGCGACGGTCGACAGCGCGGCGTTCACCGCGCCGAACCACGCCAGCGCAAGCAGCAGCGCGAAGAGCGCCTCGTTCACGGCTCCTCCCGCTTCGCCGGTCGGCTGCCGGCCTTGGAGCCGGCGCCGTCCCGACCCAGCACCCGCTGCTTCGCCTTCACCAGGCGCTCGAGTTCGTCGAGCAGCGCCCGGTCGCGTTCGCCGACGGCGTCCACGAGATTCGAAAGGAACGGAAGCGGCGCGGCGCCCCCGCCGGCCAGCAGGCCCGATACGACGTCGCTGGCGACGACATCGTCCAACGCCTCCCGGGTGGCCAGCGCGGAGTACACGAAGGCGCGCGACCGCTTGGTGCGCGCGAGGAGGCCCTTCCGGAATAGTCGGTCGAGCGTTGTCATCACGGTGGTGTAGGCCACCTTGCCGTCGAGCCGAGCGTGGACGTCGCGGACGGTCACGTTGTCGCCGGCCCAGACGATTTCGATGACCTGGCGCTCCCGAGTGCCCAGACGCGCGCGCAGCAGTTCGCCCGGCGATCGGAATCCCCAGAACAGGAACGGACGGTTATCCATATCAGGCTCAGGGCTCGCGGCTCACGGCTCGCGGCTCAGGGCTCAAGGCTCAGGGCAACGGCGGACGGGCATCAGTCCTGCTTCGGTGACTTCACCAGGCGCACCGCCGGCGCGTTCAGCCGGTCGAACTGCGAAAGCGGGCCCATCAACGGCCTCGCGTAGTTCTTGAACGTCTCGTCGATGTCGTTCAACCCCCTCAGGTACTCCTTCGGAAGCGGCTTGGTGTTGGCCGCCACCGATTCGAGCGGCGTCAGGAAGTAGTCGACCGAGTAGTCGCCCGTGCGCCGGATGGCCACCGACCCGTTCCGCTTGCCGTGCACGGCGAAGTGGACGGCCGTCTCGCCGACGTCGCGCGCCTCGCTGGCATCGACACCCGAAATCACGCCGAGGAACGACCGCTGGAGGTAGCCGAAGGTGTCGCACCGGACACGGGTGATCTTCAGGTGAGCCTTGACCGCGTCCGACAGCGCGTCGCCGAGCGTGCTGCGGCCAGACAGCTGCAGGTTGCCGAACGGATCCCGCTCGTCGACGTCCTTGAGCTTCAGCAGCATCGGCACGTCGTCTTCGGCCACGATCCCCTCGCACACCGCCGCGACGCAGCGCCCGTGCCTGGAGTAGACGCGATCGACGTCCGCCAGGAACCGCTCGATGCTGAACGGCGCCTCCGGCACGTAGATGAGGTGCGGCCCGTCGCTGGGCCACCGCCGCGCGAAGATCGACGTGGCCGTGAGAAACCCGGAACTGCGGCCCATGACGACGCCGACGAAGACGCCCGGAATGGCGTAGTTGTCGAGGTCGAGGCCGGCAAAGGCGCTGACGACGAACTTCGCCGCGCTGCCGAAGCCCGGGGTGTGGTCGGTGACCAGGATGTCGTTGTCGATCGTCTTCGGGATGTGGACGACCCGGAGGTCGTACCCCTTCTGGTCGGCGAAGTCCGAGACGATGCGGCACGTCTCGGCCGAGTCGTTGCCGCCGATGTAGAAGAAGTAGCGGACGTCGTGGCGCTGGAAGACCTCGACCATCCGCTCGCAGTAGGCCGAGTCGGGTTTGTCGCGGGTCGAGCCGAGCGCGGAGGACGGCGTGATGCCGACCATCTCGAGGTTGTGCGTGGTGGCCTGCGAGAGGTCGAGGAAGTCCTCGTGGATGATGCCGCGGACGCCGTAGCGCGCGCCGTAGACCTGGGTGATGAAGGGGTACTTGCGGGCCTCGAGCACCACGCCGGCCAGGCTCTGATTGATGACCGCGGTCGGCCCGCCGCCCTGCGCCACCGCGGCTTTGCCTTCGAGTCGCAACATGGCGCCTAGTATACGCCGACCCCTATTGATCGGGGGTGCCGGCGGCTCTGAGCGGCAGCGCCTGCGTCTGGTGCAGATCGAAGACGACGACCTGGTTCTCGCCGGCCTTCAGCCACGACGCCGGGCAGTAGAGCCGCGTCTGGGGGCCGATATCCCAGAAACGCCCCAGATTGTGGCCGTTCACCCACACCACGCCTTTGCGATAGCCGGTCATGTCGATGAACGTGTCGGCCGGCTTGTCGACCTTGAACGTGCCGCGAAAGAACGTGCCCGGCCGCGCGTCGGCCATCTTGCCCGCAGGCAGCGAGGTCACCCACGCGTCGGACAAGGGCAGGAGGAACACGTCCCAATTCATGAGCGTCATGCCCGACAGCGTGACGCGATCGGTAATGCCCTTCCGATCGATCATCTCCTGCGCGAAGTTGATGTGCCCCATCCCTTCGACGAGGATGTCGAGCACCGGCATCGGATTCTCGATGCGCGGCAGTTCCAGCGTCTTCTCGCCGAGCCGACGGTCGAGCGTGCCCACGTGCTTGCCGTCGACGAACACGAGCGCGTAGTCGTGCAGGTCGGTGATCTGCAGCCGGCCGCTCTTTCGCCCCACGAGCGGCGTCCGGTAGAGCACCAGCCCCTGGTTCTGGCCGTAGGCCTCGAACGGCTTCGGCTGGACCGACTTCACCGCCGCCGGCAGGTTGCCCCAGAGCGAGGCGTGGACCGCCATCGGAATCTCGGGCACCTCCAGGGTGGGAATCGGGTCTGGAATGGGCGGAAGCGGATCGCCGGCCGCGCGCGCGGCGCCAATCATCTCGCGGAGCGCCATGAACTTCGGCGTGGCGCGCCCCTGCTCGCTGATGGGCGCGTCGTAGTCGTAGCTCGTCACGTCGGGCTCGTAGCCCTTGCCGCCGGAGTTGGCGCCCGCCGTGAAGCCGAAGTTCGTGCCGCCGTGGATCACGTAGAAGTTGAACGACTTCTTCGCGCCAAGCAGGAACGCCACCTCTTTCTTCAGGTCGTCGAGCGAGGGCCGCGCCCACTTCTCGCCCCAGTGCGTCAGCCAGCCCGGGTAGGTCTCCGACGAGAACACCGGCACGCCGGGCGCGATCGACCGCGCCAGCTCCCAGTGCTTCTCGTTGGAGCCCGAATCGAGGCCGATTGCCGCGCCCTTCACGTGCCCGGCCTCGAGCATGTAGGGTGTCGGGCCGTCGGCCGTAAAGAACGGGCCGGCGATGCCGTTCTGCTCCCACACCGCCTTGAGCCGCACCATGTACGCGCGATCGTTGCCGTAACTGCCGTACTCGTTCTCGATCTGCACGAGGAGGACCGGCCCGCCGCTCGCCACCATCAGCGGCTTGATAACGGCGGCCATCCGTGCGACGTAGCGCTCGGCCGCCGCCATATAGCGCGGGTCGAGGCAGCGGATCTTCAGATCCGGGTACTTCAGCAGGTAGGTCGGGATGCCGCCGAAATCCCACTCGGCGCACACGTAGGGCCCGGGCCTGAGGATCACCCACATCCCCTCTTCCTGCGCGATTCGCACGAAACGGGCGATGTCGCGCGTGGTGGAGGTGAAGTCGAAGACCCCCTCGGACGTTTCGTGGTGGTTCCAGAAGACGTACGCCGCGATGGTGTTGCAGCCCATCGCCTTGGCCATCTTGATCCGATGCCGCCAGTACTGCGGCGGGATGCGCGCCGGGTGCATCTCGCCCGCGATCATCTGGAACGGCCTGCCGTCGAGCAGGAAGTCGTCGGTGCCGAGCGTGAAGGTGTGGGACGAGGCTCTCGCCCCGCCGGGTTTGGCCACCTGCCCCGACACACAGACCGCTAGGAGCAGGATCCCGGCGCACCCGACGAACAGACGTTTCATCGAAGCCTCCGCGCCAGGACATCGGCCACTCTTGCGATGTGGCGATGTGGCGATCTAGCGAAAGTTCGCAAGATCCTTAGTTCGCAAGATCGCAAGGTTCCGCTATATCTTGCCGCCGTCGAGTGTACCCGACACCCACTCGAGATTGACGCGCGAGACGCGGTAGTCGCGCTGCGCGCGCGCGAGACTCAGCCGCGCATTCGACGCGTTGAACTCGGCGTCCTGCACTTCGAGCCGTGTCTTCACGCCGAGCTCGAAGCCCTTCTCTGCCAGCATCAGCAGTTTCTCGGCCTGCTGGACCGTGCCCGAGAGCGCCTTGACGACGTCAGACGCCTCGCGCACCGCGTCAATCGCCGCCTGCACCTGCAGCGCGACCCCGTCTCGCATCTTCAACTCGTCCAGGGAGATCCTCGCCAGGTCGCTCTGCGCCTGAGCCACCCGGCCCTTCGTCCTGAACCCGTCGAACAGCGGGACCGACGCGAACACGCCCGCGTTCCAGAGCGTCCCGCTCGAGGACACCGAGCTCAATCCGACCCAGCCGAGGCCCCATCCGGCCGCGAAGTCCACGCGCGGCTTGTTGCCGGCCTTCGCAATCGTCACCAGCTCGCCGTAGATCCCCCGCGTGTTCTGGATCTCCCCGAGATCCGGTCGATTGGCGAGCGCCTTGGGCAGCAGCTCGCTGTAGGCCGGCACGGCCTCGAGCGGCGCGGCCAGCGCGCCGGTCGCGTCGATCTCGCCGGTCTCGGCGAGCAGATACGCGAGGCGCAGACGCGCCGTCCTCACCAGGTTCTCGCTCCGAATCACATTGGGCCGCGCGTTCTCGACGGCCACCTGCGCCGCCAGCACATCGTAGTCGGTGGCCGTGCCCGCCGACTGTCGTTTCGTCGCCTCGTCCAGATGGCGCTGCTTCTGGTCGAGGTCCTGCTCGCTGATCTTCACCAGCTCGCGCGCGATCAGCACGTCGTAGTAGCCGACGGTGACGTCGCGCGCCACGTCCTGGCGGAACCTGCGGAGCTGCTGGTCGGCCATGCCGAACCCGAGCTTCGCGGCTCGGATGGCGGCGCCCACCTGGCCCCACGTGAACAGCACCTGCGTCACCTTGAACTGCCCCGTCACGATGTCCCGGCTGCCGCTGAAGATCTCGCCGATGTCGACGCCCCCTTCGTCGCCGCCAGGCGCCCCGCCGCCGAACATCTTGAAGAGGTCCTGCTGCGTACGGTCGGAGCTCCGGATGACCGACCCGCCGAAGGTCGCCTGCGGCATCGCGTACGAACGCTGCTCGAGGTACTGTCCCTGCACCCACTTCTGGTACTCGATCGCCTTCTGGATGTCGCGGTTCTTCGACGCCGCCAGCGCGAGCGCCTCTTCCAGCGTCAGCACCTTCGGCGCCGCCTGCGCCGCAGCCGCGGCCGGCGACTGCGCGGCCGCTTTCGCGGCCTGCCCGATCGCCACCTCCAGCGACATCCGCGTGCCCGGCTGGCCTGGCGAAGCCGGCGTCGCGGCCGTCTGCGCGGAAGCGGTCCCTGCCACCCCGCCGACGAGCGCCAGGACGGCCAGTCCGATGGCCGCCGCCTTCGCCTGATGCACGCTCTTCCTGAACATCCAGGCCGTGATGTCGTCGAGGATCGCGTAGACCACCGGCACCACGATCAGTGTCAGCATCGTCGACGTAATCAGGCCGCCGACGACGGCACGCGCCATGGGCGCTCGCATCTCGGCCCCCTCGCCGATGGCGAGGAAGAGCGGCAGCATGCCGAACACCATCGCCGTGGTGGTCATCATGATCGGCCGCAGCCGCGTCCGGCCAGCCGTGATCAGCGCCGAGCGCCGATCCATCCCGGTCGCCCGAAGCACCTTCGTATAGTCCACCAGCAGGATCGCGTTCTTCGTCACCAACCCCATCAGCATGATCAGGCCTATCAACGACATGATGTTGATCGTGTCGCCGGTCAGGAGCAGCGTCCCCGCCATGCCGACGATCGACAGCGGCAGAGACAGCATGATTGACAGCGGGTCGATGAACGACTCGAACTGCGCCGCCAGGATCAGATAGACGAAGATGATCGCCAGCAGCAGCGCCTCGGCCATGTAGCCGAACGACTCGATCATCATCTCCGCGTCGCCGCCCGCCACGAGGTTGTAGCCAGGCGCCATGTCGAGCGCCTGCCCCGCCGCCATCGCCAGGTTGTTGGCGGTCCCGAGCGGCAGGCCGTCCAGGTTCGCGTCCACGGTCACCTGCCGCGTCAGGTTCCGCCTGGCGATCTCAGCCGGCGACGTCGCTCGGCTGAACGTCACCAGGTCGGCCAGCGGCACCAGCGAGACCCCCATCGGCCCCGGCACCGTCACCTTCAGGTCGTTGATCTGGTTGACGTCTCCGCGCAGCGACTGCGGCAGCCGGACCCGCACGTTCACCGCCTCGCCCTCCTCGTCCTCGTAGGTCGAGACCGCCTGGCCGCCGACCAGCAGCCCGACGGTGTTCGCCACCGCCCCGCTGCCGAGCCCCGAAGCCGCCGCCCGCTCCCGGCTCACGACCAGGCGGTACTCCGGCAGGTCCTGCTCCATCGTCGCTTCGATGTCGACGATGCCCGGCACCTTGTACATTTCCTGCTTGAGCCGGGCGGCGTACTTCTTGAGCGTCGCGATGTCGTCCCCCTGGACGGCGATCACCAGCGGCTTCTGGAACGACGAGGGATCCTCCAGGAAATTCAGGAGCACCCCGGGGACCGTCTGCAGCCGTTGCCGCGCGTCGTGGATGAACATCTTGAGGGTGCGCTGGCGCTCGTGCTTGGGCACCAGCTTCACGAACACGAGGGCGTCGCGAACGGTCTCGGCGTCGCCCGACGCGATCGCCGCGTAGGTGTACTCCACCTCCTTGAACTCCGAGAGGCCCCGGAGCACCGCCTCGAGGCGCCCTCGCGTCTCGTCAATCGACGAGCCGGGCGCGCTCTTGAACTTCAGCGCGAACTCGCCCTGGTCCACCTGCGTCATGAACTCGGTCTGGAGCAGGCCGAACACCGCCAGCCCGCCGACGAACGCGGCGACGGCCGCGCCGACGACGACCATCCGGTGATCCAGCGACCACGCGATGACTCTCTTGTACCCCTCCGCCATCCGCTCGAACCAGTCGTTGAACGCGTCGAGCGGCCGGTGCCACCAGCTCCGCTTCCCCTTCCGCTCGATGTCCGGGTCGTGCCACCGCGACGACAGCATCGGGTCCAGCGTGAACGACACGAACAGCGACACCGCCACGGCGAAGGCCACCGTGAGGCCGAACTGGTAGAAGAACCGCCCGACGATGCCCTTCATGAACGCCACCGGCACGAACACCGCGATGATCGACATCGACGTGGCCAGCACCGCCAGGCCGATCTCGGACGTGCCCTCGCGCGCCGCCTGGAAGTGGTCCTCGCCCTTCTCGAGGTGCCGGACGATGTTCTCCCGCACGACGATCGCGTCGTCGATCAGCAGCCCGATGGCCAGCGACAGCGCCATCAGCGTCAGCGTGTTGATCGTCATGCCGAGGAAGTACATGACGATGAACGACGACATGACGGAGATCGGCAGCGTGAGGCCGGTGATGATCGTCGAGCGCCACGAGTTGAGGAACAGGAACACGATCGCAATGGTGAGCAGACCCCCGAGCAGCAGCGTGTTGTAGACGTCCGCCACCGACTCGCGGATGAACGTCGAGGTGTCGCGGACGATCTGAATCTCGGTCCCCGGCGGGACCTCTTTCTGCAACTCCGCGACCTCCGCGCGCACCGCGTCCACGACGTCCACGGTGTTGGCCTTGGTCTGCTTGGTGATGTCGATGGCGACGGCCGGCTTCCCGCTGATCAGCGCGAGCGACCGCTGCTCCTCGACGCCGTCCACGACCGTGGCGACGTCGCCGAGGGTAATCGGCTGGCCGGCGCGCCGGCTGATCACCATCGATCGGTAGTCCGCCGCGTCGCGCGGCTTCCCGCTGATGCGGATCGGCATCTCGGTGGCGCCCTGGGTCAGCCGGCCGAGCGGAGTGTTCACGTTCTCGGAGGCGAGCCCCCCGACGACCTCGTCGACCCCCATCCCCAGCGCCGCCAGCCGGGCCGGATCGAGGTTGACGGCGATCTCGCGCTTCGTCGTGCCGACCAGCTTGGCCTTCGCCACGCCCGGGATGTTCTCGAGCCGGCGCTTGACCTTCCTGTCGGCGAGCGTCGTCAGGTCGCGCGCCGACATCGTCTTCGATTGGACGGTCAGCGAGATGATCGGCGCCGCATTGAAGTCGAACTTCTGGATGACCGGCTCCTTCATCCCCTCCGGCAGCTCGCGGCGCACCGCGTTGATCTTCGCCCGCGCCTCCTGGGAGACGTCGTTCACCTTCACTTCGAGATTGAACTCGACGATGACCGACGACAGCCCCTCGCGCGAGATCGAGTTGACATGCTTCACCCCGGCGATCGGGTTCACCGCCTCCTCGATCTTCCGGCTGACCTCGCGCTCGACCGTCTCGGGCGATGCCCCGGGGTACTCGGTGATGATCGACAGCACCGGGATCTCGACGTCCGGCATCATGTCGATCGGCAGGCGCCGGAGCGAAAAGACGCCCAACGTCACCAGCGTGAGCATCATCACGGTGGCGACGACGGGCCGACGGATGGACAGGTTGGAGAGAAACATGGCTACGCCCCTTCACCCTTGGAGACGGCGACCGGGTCGCCGTCCCGGAGCGCGAACGCTCCGCGCGTAATCACCTGATCGCCCGGCTTCACGCCCGACAGCACCTCGACCGCGGCGGCGCTCGTCATGCCCGTGGTCACCTCACGTCTCTGCGCCTTGCCGCCGTTCAGCACGAACACTTCCGCCTTCCCGGTCTCGAGGTTCCAGTTCAGCAGGGCTTCCTTCCGGACCTGCAGCACGCCGGTCCGCTGGCCCACGATCATCCGCCCCTTCACGAAGGCGCCGCCCCGCAAGGCGCCGTCGCCGTTCGGCACCTCCACGACCACCTTCGCCGACCGGCTCGCCGCGTCGATGGCCGGGTTGATGAATCTCACCGTGCCGCGGAACGTGCGGCCGGGCAGCGTCTCGGTCGAGAAGTCGAGCGTCTGTCCCACTCGCACCGACGCGAGGCGCGAGGACGGCACCGACATCGTGAGGTCCAGCGAACGGTTGTCCACGATCCGGAACATCGGCGCATTGCCGCCCATGTTCTCGACCCGGTCGCCCACGCTGACGCCGCGCAGCGCCACGACGCCGTCCATCGGCGACGCGATGAGCAGCTTGCTCAGGCGCGTCTCCGCCGCCTTGATCTGCGCCCGCGCGGCGGTCATCGCCGCGTCGGCCGCCTCGACCGCGGTCTTGGCATCGTCGAGCGCCTGCGGCGTAATCAGGCCGTACTGCTTCAGCTGCTGCGCGCGCTCGTACTCGCGCAGCGCGCGGTTCTGGCCGACCTTGGCCTGCGCCTCGGCCGCCCTCAGCGTCTCGATGCCGGCCTCCGTTTCGCGGCTGTCGAGCCGCGCCAGTTTCTCGCCCCGTTTCACGGGAACCCACTCGGTGACGTACACCTCCGTCACGACGCCGGTCACCTCCGACTTCACCTCGGCGGTGAACTTCGGCTCGAGCGTGCCGACGACTTCGATGGTGTCCTGGAGGTCGGTCGCGGAGGCCACCTCCACGCTGACGGCCACGGGCGGACGCCCGGCCTCGACCGGCGTGGAGTCGGCCTGCTTCGAACAGGCGGCCAGCGCCGCGAGCGACATGGTGAGAAGAATGAAGACGCTAGCTCGTGCGATCCGTGTCATGACCGTAGCTCTCCTTGCTGCCGAGGCGCTCCCAACGCGCCGTCGAATACCAACCCGAGGACTCGCTTCATGCTGTCGAGATCGAGCGGCTCGACGCCGCTGTGCAGGTGCCTGGAGGCGAACAGACCGATGACGCCGAGGATGATCAGCGCGATGTCCCCGGGAGACGCGCACGGCGTAATCTCGCCGGTCGCCTGCCCGTCCGCGACGATCTGCCTCACCGCGCGCTCCATGTCCCGATCGAAGGTGCTGAAGTCGAACTGCGGTGCGCCTTCCACCGGGCCGAAGAACACCGAGTGCGCGACGCGGACGACGGGGACGTGCTCCTGGAAGAGGCCGTGAAGGTCGGAGCAGATTCCGAACAGCCGTTCGCGCGCGGTGCCGGGCCTGCGGAGGCCGCGCTCCATGGCGGCCGCGAACTCGCGGGCGGCTTCCTGGAGAACAGCGGTCAGCACGCCTTCCTTGCTGCCGAAGTGGTAATAGAGCGCCGGCTTGGTGACGCCTGCAATCTCGACGATCTCGCGCACCGACGAGGCCGAGTACCCCTTGCGGTCGAAGACGCCGACCGCCGCGCGGAGCAGTCGTGCCCGAGTCTGGGGGTCCAGTTCGGTGGGTGCGACATCAGGCGGCGCGAGGCCGGTCGTCGCGGTGAGATCTGGTGTGTCCATCGCTCCTCTTGCGTGCGCTCTTCTCTATACCTACCGGTAGGCATCTCCAGGCTATTTCGACGCAGGCTGAGGCCGGGAAGTTCCATGGCGAGGACCCTCCGGCGACCGATGGTTACCTACCGGTCGGTAGTATAGCAGGATTCAGAAGGAAGGACAGGGGGAATCTTGCAATCTGGGGATCGGAGGCGTGAGTTCTGAGTTTTGAGTTCTGAGTTCTGAGTTCTGAACCCCGAGCCCTAAGCCCAAAGCCCTGCGCCCTGAGCCTTGTGCCCTGAGCCTTGAGCCCTGCGCCCTGAGCCTTGAGCCCTTTGCCCTGAGCCTTGAGCCCTTTGCCCTGAGCCTTGTGCCCTTTGCCCTGAGCCTTGAGCCCTTTGCCCTGAGCCTTCTACTGGCAGGGCTGCAGCGGCACGGTGAACGACACGCCGATGCCGTTCCACGTGTAGGTGGCCTGCGCGTTGAGCGACCCGTCGAACCGGATGGTCGCCACCAGGCCGTTGGTCGTCGCAACGAGGACGCCGCTGGCAGGCGCGCCGCAGAACTGCTTCGTCATCCTGACGTTCGTCGCAACCGCCTGAACGTTGTACCCCTCGTAGGTGCCCTGCGCCGTTCCGTTGATAAGGACCGTGGACGATGACGCCTGCGCGTCGTCGGCGGTGGCATCCAGCGTCACGACGCCCTGCGGCGTCGAGCACGGGCCCTTCGCACCGATTCGGGTCGTCGTCGCCGGGTCGTACGTCGGCTGGGGTTGACCCTGCGAGTTGAAGTACGTGAGGGCGACACTGTCGCACGAGGCCGCCGTGGGGGCGGCCGCTCCGAACCGGTCCACTCCCGCAAGGCCAACGGCCGCCGCCTGTGACGCGACCGCCTGGCCGTAGGCGCCGCCGGTCGCCGAAACAAACCCCGCCACCGCGCGCTCGGTGGCCCGCTCGCCGGCCTCGAACCGCACAGTCCCCGTGGGAACGGTGACCAGCGGTGACGAACCCGAAGAGCACGCACTCCCCCAGAACGCCGCCAGCGCCAGTGCGATCCCCAAGCTCATCCGGACCGATTTCGACATGACCATGACGGGACACTCCTGCCTACCGATAGTATCGGCTTTCTCTCGCAGAGACTGCAGGGCAATCGCGCGGCGCCCAGCCGGGTTGCCGCGTCCGTCGTTCTTCTACCTGAACAGCCTCTGAGCGAATTCAATCAGGTAGTCCCTCCAGTTGAGCCAGGTATGGCCGCCGGCGGTCTCCTTGAACTCCGGCGAGAAGCCGTGCTTCTTGAGCAGCTCCAGAGTGGCCTTCGTGTTCGGCATCAGCCGGTCGTCCACGCCGGTGGCCAGCCAGATCAGCAGCGTCCCCTTCTTGAGCTTCGGGTTGTCGAGGTCGGCAAGATGCACGGCCTCCCAGTCCGGCCGGACAGGCGTTGCCGCGACGGCCGGCGTGGCGGGCGCGGCTGCTCGCGCGCCACCGCCCAACGTCGCGCCAGAACTGAACACGCCGATGTAGGCGAATTTGGAGAGATGCCTGAACGCGATGTCGAGCGTCTGGCTCCCGCCCATCGACAGGCCCGCGAGCGCGCGGTCGTCGCGATCCGATTTCACGCGGTAGCGCTCCTTCACGTACGGCATCACGTCGTTGACGAACTCCAGCGTGAACGGGTTGACCGCTGGCGGCGCCTGCGCGCCCCCGGCTGCCGCCCCCGGCGCGCCGCCGCGGTCGCCGGCCGGCGTCGTCGACGGCTGGTGACCGGCCGGCATCACGACGATCATCGGCACGGCCTTCCGGCTGGCGATCAGGTTGTCCAGGATGAAACCCGCGCGCCCGACGCTCGTCCATGCATCGTCGGTGTCGCCCGCGCCGTGGAGCAGGTAGAACACGGGGTACTTCTTCGAGCCCGACTCGTAGCCGGGCGGGGTGTACACGTGCATCCGCCGAGTCCGCTTCAGCACCGACGAGTGGTAGAAGACCTCGGCCACGGCGCCGTGGGGCACGTCGCGCAGGTCCGCCGCCTCGAGGCCCGGGATGTCGAACAGGCTCCAGGTCGCGGTGTTCGACTCGCTCAGACGCGTGTTGACCGGATCGAGCGTCCGCACGCCGTCGACGACGAACACGTATCGAAAGGCGCCGGGCGGAACCACGCCCGTTGTGGCTTCCCACACCCCGTTCTCCTGCTTCGCGAACGTCGGGGCGGCACCTGGAATGTCGCCCGCGCTGACCGTGACCGCCTGCGCCTTCGGCGCGTAGATGCGGAAGACGACGCGCCGGTCGGAGAGCACCTCGGGCGAAACCACCGTCGGCGGCCGGCCGGCCGGCGGCCCTTCGACTCGCTGTGCTTGCTCAGGGCCATCCTGAGCGAAGCCGAAGGGCGGCCCTTCGACTCGCTGTGCTCGCTCAGGGCCATCCTGAGCGAAGCCGAAGGACGGCGCCTGAGCCGCCGCGACACTCGCGCTCAGAAGGACTCCTGCGCACGCCAGCATGAAGCGCGTCATCGTCGGACTCCTCTCTCTGGGGTCACATCGGGCGAGAAGCGGGATGCAGGATGCGACCCCGCCGGGGAGATGATACGCTGCTTCTGGCCTGGGCGGGGCCGCTGATGGACACCGTGCGCTACGTGCTGGCGATCGTGCTGCTGGTCGGCATGCCGGTCTCTATCGGTCTGTGGTACGCGATTCATCCGATGGCGAGGTTCTGGCGCCGGATCGGACCGGCCTGGACGTACACCGTCCTCGCGGTGCCGAGCGGGTTGATCGTGTGGCTGCTGTGGCGTGCTCGAGACGTCCTGCTCGGCGCCGACCTCGGCACCCAGCCCGCCCTCCTGGCCGTGGCCGTCCCAAGCGTCCTCGCGGGTGCGGCCATCCAGCGGCTGCGGCGTCGCCAACTCCCTTGCCGCGTCCTGTCGGGAATCCCCGAGTTGTCGTCGAGTGACGCCGGGCGCCTGGTCACCGAAGGGATCTACGCGCGAATCCGCAATCCACGCTACGTGGAGTTGCTCGTGTTCGTCCTGGCGTACGTCGCGTTCGCGAACTACGCGGGAATCTGGGTGCTGTACGCCCTGTGCTTCCCGGCCATCCATGCCGTCGTGCTGCTCGAGGAGCGGGAACTCGCCGAGCGATTCGGTGGCGAGTACCGAGACTACTGCCGCCGGGTGCCGCGCTACATCCCCCACAGGCGGATGCGGAGTTCCTGAGGAGCCGCGATTCCGAGTTGCAGCCTTTTGCCTCGCGAAAGAACTGCCCGGGCGGCATCGGGGTCACGGGACCATTCGCCAGGGGCTGCGTCTCTGTCAGCAGGGGGCCATCGCGACTCCGCGTGCAGCGGAACCGCGCCGATTCCCGCCCCGCGACGGGCGCCTTCGCGTGGACGGCGGCGGCCCGCGGATCACCGTCCGGACGTCGTCGGGCGGGATCCGGATTCGGTAGCCGCGCGCGGTCTCCTGCGCCGCGCGCCCTATCGCGACGCCGCGTTCTTCGCCAGCAACTTGTCAATCGTCGCCAGCAGCTGGTCGTGCGGCACCGGCTTCTCGAGGAAGGCGTCCACCGGAAGCGCGTCCTCGTCCGGGCCGAAGCGGTGAGGCGTCGTCCGGTGGATCGACGTCAGCACGACGATCGGCACGGCCCGATAGGCGGCGTACTTCGAGTCGTCCGCCGGGTCCCGCAGCAGCTGCGACACCCGGAAGCCCTCGGTGTAGCGGTCCATCATCACGTCGAGCATGATCAGGTCCGGCGAGATTTCTCCGACAGCGCGCAGCCCGGCCTCGCCGTTCGGCGAGGAATGGAACTGGTGACCATGCGCCTCGAGCAGGATCTTCATCGAAGCGACGAGGTCGCGGTCGTCGTCTACCATCAGGATCTTGGCCATCGTCTGCCCGCCCCCTTTCTTCGCGCGGCTGTTCTCGCGACCGCCTTCGACGCGCCTGTCGCACGCGGCAGCAAGACCACGAATGTGGTGCCTTTGCCCTCGGTGCTGTTGCATTCGATCGTCGCGCCAGTTCGACACGCCGCGGCACGGACGATCGGGAGCCCCAGTCCTGTCCCCAGGTCCTCCAGCGCCTTGGCGTTCGGCGCCCGGAAGAACTCCTCGAACACGCGAGCGCGGTCGTTCGCGGGGATGCCGATCCCGTCGTCGGACACGACGAGGCGGGCGAATCGCGGGTCGTGCTCGATCGACACGCGGACGGCGCCGTTGGTCGTATAGGTGACCGCGTTGCGCACGAGTTGGGTGACGAGCGGGTTGAGCACGCCCGCTGCGGCGGAGACCAGGACCGACGCTGACGGTCTCTCCAGCTCGAGGCCAATCCCCTTCGCGCGAGCGGCCGGCTCGAATCTGGCGCACACGTCGTGGACGAGAACGTCGAGCGGCGTCGGACCGCCGGCGATGCCGAGACCGGTGCGAATCGACGTCAGGTCGACCAGGTCGTCGATCAGCGTCTGGAGGTACGCCATGCGGGCCTCCACGCGGCGTACCAGGTCCGCCTGCTGGGCGTCCATCTTGCCCGCGTAGCCCTGGGAGAGCAGCGACAGCATCGTCCGCGAGACGGCGACCGGAGCGCGCAGGTGATGGACCACCTGCGACAGGAACGCGCCGGCGTCGAGGGGCGCGGCAGCGCCCGGCGAGTCAGGCGGCCCGCTCGACGATCGAGCTGGTGGCGGTGTACGGCGGCGCTTCGCTGGGGCTGCGGACCTTGTGGCCATAGGTGTCACTGGGGGTGATGATACGCTCATTCCGGGTGGAATCGCCCATCGAACTACTCCGCGCAGGCTGCGTTTCTGCTGGCAGGCGGCGGTGGCGGCGGCGGCCGGGGCTTCGAGGCGATATTCGAGCGCCGGCCGGCGTCGTCTCGGCACCCTTGCTCTCGCGCACCCCTTTCTGCCCCTCGCGCGCGGTTGCGCGGTGAGCGTCTGAAGACCGGCAAGGTCCTGCCTCAGCCTTCCAGCGTCGAACGTCACAATCCGGCGAGGTGGCGGTCGCGGGGCTTCAACTCCGGAGGCGGTCACGGATGCACGGACGCGACTCCGCCCTGTGCTGATGCGGATGATCGGCCGAGAGAACCTACTCGGGCTCGCTGTTTCCCGGGGAACCTCGATTTGACACCCGCGTCTGCATCCAGTAGACCTGTTCTGGAGATGTGCCTTGTGAGCCGGCTCAGCCGGGAGTCGTCATGACCGTCAGGCTCGTTGAGTGCAGCCGCGGAGATCGCGTGCGCGTCGTCCGAATCGACGCCGGCCGCGGCGCAGCCCTCAACCTCATGAACATGGGGATCCGCGTCGGCCAGGCGATCGAGCTGCTCCGGAGCTCGCCGATGCGCGGCCCGCTGCTCGTGTCGCGCGGCGACACCGAGGTCGCCGTCGGCTACCGCCTCGCGGAGAAGATCCTCGTCGAGAAGGACTGACCCCATGGACCTGGTGCTCGTCGGCCAGCCGTACAGCGGCAAGAGCACCATCTTCAACGCGGTCGTCGGCTACAAGTCGGTCTCGACCAATGCCCCGGGGTCGACGGGCGTCCACGCGCACGGTGCCCTCGAACTCGAGGGCGAGCGGCTCGGCGTCATCGATCTGCCCGGAATCTACTCCCTGCAAGTCTCCGACGACGCCGGCGATCCGGCCGTCGAACACATCCTCGACGCCCCCTCGGACACGGTGCTGGTCAACGTGATCGACGCCTCTGTCCTGTCGCGCAGCCTCGAACTGACGCTGCAACTGACCGAACTGCGGCGGCCGATGGTGGTGGTCCTCAACATGATGGACGAGGCCCGCCGCAAGGGCGTGACCGTCGACGTGGCGAAGCTCTCACGGGCGCTCGGGGTGCCGGTCATCCAGGCGATCGGCCGGAAGGGCGAGGGGGTGCCCGAGCTGTTCCGCGCCGCGCGCCGTGCCGGGCGCGAGCGTCTGGTGCCGAAGGTCGTGCCGGGTCCGGTGCACGTCGAGCGGCTGCTGAACGGGCTTGGCGAGATCGTCGGCGCGCGTCGTCTGCCCGACCGGCTCGCCCCGCGGTTCGCGGCGATCAAGCTGCTGGAGCGCGACGCCTGCGTCCGGAAGCTGCTGGAGCCGCACCTCACCGACGCAGACTGGGAGGCCGTCGCCGGGCGGCTGGCCGGTTTCGAGGCGGCGACCGAGCAGCGGGCCGAGTTCGTGATGTCGGCCGTGCGGCACAATCTGGCGTTCGAGCTGTTCGAGTCGGTGGCCAGGGTCGGGAGGACGCCCGGGGCCGGCTTGCACGAGACCCTCAACGAGATCCTCATGCACCCGGTGCTGGGATACGTGATTCTGGTGGCGGTGCTGGCCGGGACCTTCGTCCTGGTGTTCAGGGCCGGCAACGCGATCGAGCCGCTGTTCCTGGCCTGGTTCGATCGGCTCGACGGCTGGCTGGCGGGGTTCCTGCCACCCGAAACGCTCGGCTACGTGGTCGTACACGGTATCGCCGCGGGACTGGGCGGCGGGATCGGCATCGTCGTGCCGTACCTGGTGCCGTTCTTCGTGGCGCTCGCGCTGCTCGAGGACACCGGCTACCTGCCGCGCATCGCGTTCCTGACCGACAACCTGATGCACCGGATCGGCCTGCACGGCATGTCGGTCGTCCCGATCATCATGGGCTACGGCTGCTCGGTGCCCGGGGTCCTCGCCACCCGAATCCTCAAGTCGAGGCGCGACCGCCTGATCACGGCGACGCTCACGACGCTGATCCCGTGCTCGGCGCGGATGACCATCATCTTCGGGCTGGTCGGGTTCTTCATCTCGATGCAGGCCGCGGTGTTCGTCTACGTGGTCAATCTGCTGCTGCTCGCGCTGGTCGGCAGGATGATGTCGCTGGCGCTGCCCGAGAGGAGCCCTGGGCTCGTCATGGAGCTGCCGCGCTACCACCGGCCCAGGCTCGAGTCGGTGGCGCGGAAGACCTGGTTCCGGCTCGGGGAATTCGTCGTCATCGCCTGGCCGATCCTGATTGCGGGCAGCGTCGTGCTGGAGGTGTTCAACTACTACGAGTGGTCCGGACCGCTCAACGCGCGGCTGGCGCCGTTCACCAGCGGCCTGCTCGGGTTCCCGGCGGCGGTTGGCGTGACGCTGCTGTTCGGGATCCTGCGGAAGGAATTGGCGCTGGTCCTGTTGTTCGCGGCGCTCGGGACAGCGGACGTGTCGTCGGCGATGAGCCGAGGGCAGATTGTCGGCTACACGTTCTTCGTGACGTTCTACGTGCCGTGCCTGGCGACGTTCGCGGCGCTGGCCAGGGAGCTCGGCTGGCGCGCGGCGGCGGCCGTCACCGTGGCGACGCTGGGAGTCGTAACGACGCTGACCGTGGCGCTGCGGTTCGCCGCGGGCTGGGTTGGGTGACGCGCGGTCTGCGTTTCTGATGGTAGACGGCAGCGCCGGCACCGCCCCGAAACGGATCGGTCCGACATCTCGTCCAAGTGGGTACGCCGGCCATCGCTCGGGCCGCTCGCCCGTCGGTCGGCCATTCAGGGAGAAGACCTCATGATCTTCGCAAGTCTCGCCCGCCGGGCGTTCGGGATCGTGCCGCCGGCGGCTGCCATCGCGTGGCTGGCGCTGGCGCCGCAGGCGGCGGCGCAGGTGGCCGAAGGGTCGTTCGAACGGACGATGCAGGTGACCGGCCCGGTGGAGTTGAGCGTCCGGACGGGTTCCGGCCGGATTCGGGTCCACGCCGGACCTGGTGACACGGTCAAGGTCGCGGCGCGTCTGCGTTCCAGCAATTCCTGGTTCTCAGGCGATGTGACCGCGCGGATTCGCGAGATCGAGAAGAACCCGCCCGTCGAGCAGACCGGCAACAGCATCCGCCTGGGCCGGTTCGCCGACGAGAGCGTGTCCCGGAACATCAGTATCAGCTACGACGTGACCGTGCCCGAGCGGACGACACTGAATGCGAGGACCGGGTCGGGCGGCATCGACGTTGGCGACCTGACCGGAACGGTCGACGCGAACACCGGGTCCGGGAGCATCGCCATCGGGCGCATCACCGGGCCGGTGACGGCCGGCACAGGATCCGGCGGCATCACGGTGTCGGGCGCCGGAAGCCTGAACGCACGAACCGGCAGCGGCTCGATCCGCGGCTCGGCGATCGACGGGGCCGTGACGGCGAACAGCGGGTCGGGAAGCGTGCGCATCGCCAAGACCGGGACGGGCGACGTCGACGTCTCGTCGTCTTCCGGCGAGGTGGAGGTCACGGGCGTGGATGGCGCCGCCCGGGTTTCGGCGTCGAGCGGGAGCATCGTGGTCGAGGGACGCCCGTCGGGCTCCTGGGACGTCCACTCCTCGTCCGGGCAGGTGACGCTTCGCCTCCCGCCTGGCGCCGCGTTCGACCTGGACGCGCGTGTGTCCTCCGGCCGCATCGAGACGGCGCACCCCATCACGGTGTCGGGGACCATCAGCAGGCAGCGGCTCCAGGGTAAGGTCAGCGGCGGCGGCCCGCTCGTCAGCGTCCGCACCTCGTCTGGCGGGATCCGGATCCAGTAGCGTCGCCGGACCCCGTGGCCGGCTTCGGGCCGCGGTTCACAGGTGATGCTGGGGGCGATCCAAGCCGCACGCTGCGGGGCCACATCGTGCAAAATGTGGCTATGCAGGATGTGACCCCACCCACTGACGCGGTGCTGGTCGGCGGCGGCGTGATGAGCGCCACGGTCGGAGCGCTCCTGAAGGAGCTCGAACCTGGCTGGTCGATCGAGGTCTTCGAGCGGCTCCAGGACGTCGCGCTCGAGAGTTCGCACGTCCTCAACAACGCCGGCACAGGCCACGCCGCGCTCTGCGAGCTGAACTACACGCCCGAGCTTCCCGACGGCTCGGTGGACGTCTCGAAGGCGTTGAAGATCAACGAGCTGTTCGAGGTGTCCCGCCAGTTCTGGGCCTACCTCCAGCGGCAGGGCCACTTTGCCGCGCCGCGGGAGTTCATCACCGCGGTCCCTCACATCAGCTTCGTGCGCGGCGACGAGGACGTGGCGTTCCTGAGGAAGCGATGCGAGGCCTTGTGCGGCCATCCGCTCTTCGAGGGGATGCAGGTACTCGCAGGACCGGGGCGAGATGGCCGAGTGGATGCCCCTGGTCATGGCCGGCCGCGATCCGGCCGAACCGGTGGCGGCCACGCGGGCGGCGCACGGGACCGACGTCAACTTCGGCGCGCTGACGCGCGGTCTGTTCCGCGCGATGGCGCGGGCCGGCGGCGTGAGGGTGCACCTGCAGCACGAGGTGCGGAGCCTCGAGCGCCTGCCCGATGGCGGCTGGCACGTCACGGTCAGGGACCTGGCGGCGGGCGAATCGCAGCGCATCCGCGCCCGCTTCGTCTTCCTCGGCGCCGGCGGCCGCTCGCTGCCGCTGCTGCTGGGCTCGGGAATCCCGGAGGCCCGGGGCTACGGGGGCTTCCCTGTCAGCGGGATGTGGCTGATGTGCCTGAATGCCGAGGTGATCGCCCGGCATCACGCGAAGGTCTACGGCAAGGCGAAAGTCGGGGCGCCGCCGATGTCGGTGCCTCACCTCGACACGCGCAGCCTCGACGGCCAGAAGGGGCTGCTGTTCGGACCCTACGCCGGCTACTCCACGAAGTTCCTGAAACAGGGGTCGTACCTGGACTGGCCGTGCTCGGTGCGGCCCGGCAACGTCGTGTCTCTGGCCATGTCCGGCATCCACAACGTCCCGCTGGTCCGCTACCTGATCGGCGAGGTGCTGCAGTCGTCCGCGAGCCGGCTGCGGGCCCTTCAGGAGTACTATCCGGAGGCCAGGGCCGAGGACTGGGAGCTGCGCGTGGCCGGGCAGCGCGTCCAGATCATCCGCAAGGACGCCAAGGCCGGCACGTACCTGCAATTCGGCACGGAGGTGGTGAATTCGGCGGATGGGACGCTGTCGGCCCTGCTGGGCGCGTCGCCTGGGGCGTCCACGTCGGTGCCGATTGTCCTGGAACTGCTCGCGCGCTGCTTCCCGCAGCGGCTATCGAGCGATGCGTGGCAGGCGAAGCTGCGCCAGATGATCCCGACCTTCGGCCAGTCGCTCGCGGGCGACCGTGAGCTCAGCCGCCGCATCCGGCGGGAAACGAGCGACGTGCTGGGGCTGGCGGGCTGACGACGGCGGGAGATCGGCGGCCACCCGGCGACACCGGCCGGATGGCCTCCCATCGACGCGACTCGCCGCTACTTCTTGAGGATCGTGCTCAGCACCTTCTCGGCTGGCAGCTTCTTGGTGCAGAAGAACCAGTCGTAGCACTTCATCTCCTCTTTGCCTTCCATCCGGTCCTTGGCGACCCCGCACGAACCCGCCGGCGGGACGATGACGTCGTCGCCCGGCTGCCAGTCCGCGGGCGTCGCAATCGCGAACGCATCGGCGGCCTGCATCGCGATCAGCGCGCGGTACAATTCCTCGAAGTTGCGCCCGAGACTCAGCGGGTAGTAGATGATCGCGCGAATCGTCCCCTTGGGGTCGACGAAGAAGACTGCCCGGACAGCCTTGGTCGAACTCTCGCCAGGTTGAATCATCCCGTATTTCCTGGCCACCGACATCGTGATGTCTTCGATCAAGGGGAACTTCACCTCGACGTCCTTCATCCCCCTGTACTCGATCTTCTCCTTGATCGTGCGCAGCCAGGCGATGTGGCTGTACAGCCCGTCCACCGAAAGGCCGACCAGTTTGCAGTTGGCCTTGGCGAACTTGGACTCCTGCGCGGCGAAGGTCATGAACTCCGACGTGCACACCGGGGTGAAATCCGCCGGGTGGCTGAAGAGGATGACCCAGCTGCCCGAGTAGTCCCCGGGGAAGTTGATCTCGCCCTGAGTGGTGACAGCCTTGAATTCCGGGGCCTTGTCGCCAATGCGGGGCATCGGCTGGGCCTGCGTCTCGTGGGTGGTGTCCATGTGCGTCCTCTTTTCCGGGGTTGTTGTCAGCGTGTGCCGATTCCAGGCCTGGCGGGGCCGTCATCAGCGTGATGCTGATGCTTCACAGTGATTCTCGTTCCGTGAAACAGGTGACACCCAACTGCCGCGCGCGCATGTCATCTCACGGCAGAGGCGAGCGATGATATCCTCTCGGCCTATGGCCGTCCCGCTTCGCACCTCCCGCGTCCTGCTGGCCAGCGCCCTGGCAGGCGTCGGGCTGCTGGTCGTCGGGTGGTTCGACTACGCGGCGACGCGGCGCGACCTGCTGCAGTTGTTGCGCGCGCAGGCGGTCACGCTCCGCCACACGATTGCCGCCGCGGCCCGGGCAAACCAGACGGCGGGCGCGCAGGCCGAAGCGCAGATCCAGGAGCGCCTCCTCGACAACGCCCGGCTGCTCGCCGAACTCGATCGCCAGCGCCGCCTCGACCCGGCCTTCCTCGACGGCATTGCAGTCCGGAACCGGC
The DNA here is from genome assembly GCA_963698725.1 of uncultured Acidobacteriota bacterium. Classification (GTDB taxonomy): domain Bacteria; phylum Acidobacteriota; class Vicinamibacteria; order Vicinamibacterales; family Fen-181; genus FEN-299. The sequence continues at coordinate 70,791 of CAVORY010000012.1, read as the reverse complement.
TCTTTCGCGTGGCCGTGTTCGACCGGAACGGCACGCGCGAGTACTCGAGCGGCGGAGAGGGGGCAGGCTTCGGCGCCGGCGGGCGCGGCTTCCCGGCAGCAGGCCTGCTGCAACGGTTGATGGCCGGCAGCGACACGGAAGCCGTGGGCGAGCTGCACAGTCCGCGATGGGGCGGCCGCGCGCGCATCGCCGCGGGGATTCGCCGCGCGAACGGCGGCGCCATCCTGCTGAACGCGGACGCCGGCGAGATCGACGCGCTGCAGCGCCAGATGTCGCTCGAGAGCCTGGTGCAGGACATGGTGGCCTCAACCGGCCAGCTCGCCTACGTGACGATCGACGGAGGCGACCTGCACATCGCCAGGGGAGACCTCCCGGAGCCGGCGCCCGCCGCGCCCATTGAGGCCGGCGGCGGAAGCGAGGCCCTCCTCGAGCGGGAGGTGTCCGTGCTGGGCCGCCCGGTGCTGGAGTTCGCGGGTCCCGTCGTGCTCGGGCAGGACCAGGCGGCCGGCCTCCGGGTCGGCCTTCGACTCGACGATCTCAGGCGCTCGGAGCGGCGGATGATGATCCGGCTCGCGGTCTCGCTGGGCGCCGCCCTGGTCCTGTCGCTGCTCGCGCTCGGCACGGTCTGGCTGCGCCAGGCCTACAGCGCCCTGAGCGAGAAGCACGCGCTGGCCGAGGCCGCCCTGCGCCGGCGCGACCGCCTGAGTGCAATGGGCGAGCTGGCCTCCACGGTCGCCCACGAGGTGCGCAACCCGCTGAACGCCATCGCGATGAGCGCCCAGCGACTGCGTCGCGAGTACCCGGCGGTCGTCTCCGCCGAGACCGATGAGGACCGCGCCGAACTCGAGCAGTTGCTGGGCGTCGTCGAAAGCGAGACCCGCCGAATCGACGACGTCGTGCAGCAATTCCTCGAGTATGCCCGCCCGCCGAGGCTGGCGCCCCGCGACGCCGACCTCGGCGCCGAGGTGCGCGCGATCGTGGACTCACTCCGGGCGATGTCCGAATCGCGCGGCGTCAGGCTGGAGGTCGAAGCCGGCGCCGCCGGGACGGCGGTCTGCGACCCCGGGCCGCTGCGCCAGGCGTTGGACAATTTGATCCGGAACGCCATAGAGGCGACGCCGGAAGGCGGCCTGGTGACCGTGGTCGCCGCCAGCGGCGGCAAGGGGCACACCATCGAGGTTCGCGACACCGGCGTGGGGATCACGGCCGAGAACCTCCCGAAGGTGTTCGACCTCTACTTCACGACGAAGGCGCACGGGACGGGCGTCGGCCTGGCGGTGACCCAGCAGATCGTCAGCGCGCACGGTGGGACCATCGAGGTGGACTCGGCGCCGGGCCGCGGGACCCGGATGACGATCCGGCTGCCGCTCGGCATCGAAGGAGGCGCCGGTGCCTGAGCACGTGATCCTCGTCGTCGACGATGAGCAGGCGCAGCGGACCGTCCTGGCGGGCTTCCTGCGCAAGCGCGGGTTCGAGGTGCTCCAGGCGCCCGGCGTCGGGGAGGCGCTGTCCCAGGTGTCCGCCCGTCTGGTGGACCTGGTCCTGACGGACCTGCGCATGCCGGACGGCACCGGCCTCGACGTGCTGAACGGCGTGCGGAAGATCAACCCCGAAATCGCGGTCGTGGTGATGACCGCGTTCGGAACCGTCGCCAGCGCGGTCGACGCGATGAAGCACGGGGCCTCGGACTACCTCACCAAGCCGATCGACCTCGACGAACTGGACGTGTTGATCGCCCGCACGCTGGAGCGGCGGGCGCTGGTGGCCGAGAACCGCGAACTGAAGCGGCAACTCGAAGGGCGGCACCGCCTGTCGGGGCTGGAAACGGCGAATCCGCGGATGGCGGACGCGATCAACATGGCGGCGCGGGCCGCGACCAGCCGGGCGACCATCCTGATTCGCGGTGAGAGCGGGACGGGCAAGGAACTGATGGCCCGGGCGGTCCACTACGCCAGCCCGCGCAGCAAGGGGCCGCTCGTCGCGGTCAATGTGGCCGCCCTCCCCGACACCCTCATCGAGTCGGAACTGTTCGGCCACGAGCGCGGCGCGTTCACGGGCGCCGATCGCGAGCACCGCGGCCGGTTCGAGCTCGCCGACGGCGGCACGCTCTTCCTGGACGAGATCGGGGACCTGCCGAAGAGCACGCAGGTGAAACTGCTGCGCGTCCTGCAGGAGCAGGCCTTCGAACGGCTCGGCGGCACGCGGACGCTGCGCGTGGACGTCCGGATGATCGCCGCGACCAACCGCGATCTCGAGGCGATGGTCGCGCAGGGCGGGTTTCGCGACGACCTGTACTACCGCCTCAACGTCGTCTCGATCGACATTCCCCCGCTCCGCGAGCGGCGTGAGGACATCCCGGCACTCGTTCAGCTGTTCCTCCAGCGGTTCGCCGGCGAACGGCCGGTGCCGGTGACGGACGTGTCGCGCGAGGCGATGGACCTGCTGGTGAAGTACCAGTACCCGGGGAACGTGCGCGAGCTCGAGAACCTGGTGCACCGCGCGGTGGTGCTGGCGCGCGACCGGACGCTGACGACGGCAGACCTGCCGATTCGGGTCGCGCGGATGAAGTCCGACGGACAGGTCGAGCCGGCGGCGACGTTCGTGGAGCGCGTGTCCGAGTTCGAACGCGCGCTCATCGTCGAGGCGCTCGACCGGGCAGGCGGGGTGCAGACGCGCGCGGCGCGGGCGCTCGGGATGAGCGAGCGCCACCTCCGCTACAAGCTGCGGAAGTACAAGCTGGGCCAGGGCGGAGACGAGCCGGTTGGTGGCACGACCGGATGACCCACTTTGCTACGAAGACGACAACAAGGATAATTGGCAAGATGACCACACCACAACGAACGATTCTCTACGACCGGCACGTTGAACTTGGCGCGAAGATCGTCGAATTCGGCGGCTGGGACATGCCGCTCAACTACCCGCCCGGGATCATGGCCGAGCACCTGGGCACCCGGAGTGGCGCAGGGCTGTTCGACGTCTCGCACATGGGCCGGTTCGGGTTCTCGGGAGAGGGCGCGCTGGCTTTTCTCCAGCACGCGTTGACCAACAACGCCGCCGCCCTGGATGTGGGCGAGGCCCAGTACACGATCATCCCCAACGCCGACGGCGGAGCCGTAGACGACGCCTACCTGTACCGCTTCACCGGCGACGAGTACCTGCTGGTCGTGAACGCCGCCAATCGCGCGAAGGACTGGGATCATTTCCAGTCGCTTCTCGCGACGTTCCCCGGCGTGACCCTGATCGACAGGTCGGCCGAACTGGCGATGATCTCGCTGCAGGGACCCAGGTCCAAGGAAATGCTCTGCGGCACGTTGGACTGTCCCGGTCTGCCAGAGCCTCGGCGAAACGCGCTCGGCATCGTTCACATCGAGGGCCGGCGGGTGATGGTCGGGAGAACCGGGTACACGGGCGAGCCGCTCTGTTTCGAGTTGTTCGTCGAATCGGCCGACGCGCTGTACATCTGGGACCGGATTCTGAAGCGGGGCGCGACGCCTGTGGGCCTGGGCGCTCGGGACACCCTGCGCCTTGAAGCGTCGCTGCCGCTCTACGGTCACGAGCTTGGCGCCGGACCCGACGGGGGGGACATTCCCGTATTCGCGTGCCCGCTGGCGAAGTTCGCCGTGAGCTTCTCGGCTCTGAAGGGCCAGTTCGTCGGCAGAAAGGCCCTCGAAGCCCAGCACGCGGCCTGGCAGGAGGTTGTCCTGCACAGGGGCCGCCGCCGGGACGCCCTGCCGCGCATCGTCAGGCCGATCGCGCTGGCCGGCAAGGGTGTCGCCAGAGGCGGGGCCAAGGTGTATGACGCAACCGGGCAGAAGCACGTCGGCTACGTCACCAGCGGCACGATGGTGCCCCACTGGCTGATCGAGAAGGAAGGACTCGCGAGCAGATTCGTCAGCACGCACGAGCTTCGCGCGATCGGGCTCGCGCTCCTGGACAGTGACCTGGCGAACGGCGAGGACATTCTGGTGGACATTCGCTCGAAGATGGTCCCCGGCGTCGTCGCGCCCTACCACCTCAGGTCGGAGGCCCCGCCGTACGCAAGGCCGATCGTCTACCACGTCGCGTCCGAGCCCAGCGTGCCGACCGCGGGCGATTTGCCCGCCAAAGCCGTGGACCTGCTGAGCAGAGCGGCCCGGAACACCGAATGGCGTCAGCAGCAGTGCATCAACCTGATCCCGTCAGAGCAGACGCTGTCCTCGGCTGCGAGGCTGCTGTCGATCATGGACCCGGCCTTCAGGTACGCGGAGCACCGCTCCTTCAAGGCGTTCGGGGACGTGGACGTGGCGTACTATCAGGGCACCGACTTCATCCGCCAGGTGGAGTTCGAACTGGCCGAGCAGATGCGCCTGTTCCTCGGCGCCCGCAGTGTCGAAACCCGCGTGGTCAGCGGGCAGATGGCGAACGCCACGGTCTTCAGCGCGATGTGCGACTACATCAATCGCGCCGATCGCAAGGCCGAGCCGAGGCGGCTGCGCAAGGTGATGAACAACGGCATCCTGAGCGGCGGGCATCTGTCCAGCCAGCCCATGGGCGCCCTTCGAGACTACGTCGCCCGCGACGGCAGGACCGAACGGCCCGCGGTGGTCAACTTCCCGCTGCGTGCCGACAACCCCTTCAAGACCGACCTGCAGGCCGCCGTCGCGCTGATCGCCGAGCACAGGCCCGAGCTCATCATCTTCGGCAAGAGCATGGTGCTGCACCCCGAGCCGGTGGCCGAGATTCGCAAGGTCATCGACGAGATGGACCTGGACTGCGTCGTCATGTACGACATGGCCCACGTTCTCGGCCTGGTCGGGCCGCACTTCCAGGAACCGTTCGCCGACGGGGCCGACGTGGTGACCGGCTCGACACACAAGACGTTCTACGGCACACAGAGAGGCGTCATCGCCTCGCGGTTCGATGAGAACGACCGCAACCGGGGAGAGTTCTGGGACGCCGTGACCAGGCGGGCCTTCCCCGGGGCGGTCAGCAACCACCATCTCGGTACGATGCTCGGGTTGCTGCTCGCCGCGTACGAGATGAACCATTTCAAGGACACGTACCAGCCGGCGGTGATCGGAAACGCCAAGGCGTTCGCGCGCGCGCTGGCCCGCGCCGGCCTGAGCGTCGCGGGTGACGAGAAGGTCTCCTACACCGAGACGCACCAGGTCCTGGTGAAGGTCGGCTATGGCCGGGGACCCGAGATCGCGGACCGGCTCGAACGCAACAACATCATCCTCAACTACCAGGCCGTCGCCGACGAGGAAGGCTTCTCCGCGGCCGGCGCCTTGCGCATGGGCGTGTCGGAGATGACGCGGTTCGGGATGGGGCCGGCCGATTTCGAGTCGCTGGCCCAACTGATGGCCGACGTGGTCTTGAACGACAAGGACGTTTCTGCGGAGGCCTCCGCGCTCCGACAGAGATTCACCGGGTTGCAGTACACCTTCACCGGCGACCAGTTCGATCGAGCCGTCGGCAGACTGCGCGATCTGGTCTAAATGGGAGGCCGCGATTCGGGATTGAGCCAGCAGGGTCGGGATGCATCGCGAGCGGGCCTTCGCCCTTCGACGACGCTCAGGGCGCCCCGAGCCAGGCCGAGGGGCGGAGCCGGCCGTCCACCTGGGGGCGTGGCGAGAGACACGAGGTGGGCACGCCTGCTATCCTGATTTCGGGGCCAATCCCATATCAGGAGGCGGGCAGCATGGCAACGACACTCGACACTCGGTTGCAGGCGAAGAGCCTCGCGCCGAGTTTCACGGTAGACGACCTGCAGCAGAGCATCGGCTTCTTCGAGGCACTCGGATTCGGCGTCGAAGAACGGTGGGAGGAGAACGGCGTCCTGCTCGGCGTGATGTTGCAGGCCGGCCAGGCCCACATCGGCCTGAGCCAGGACGACTGGAAGAAGGGCCGCGGCCGGGCGAAGGGCGTGGGCATGCGGATCTTCATCGGCACGAACCAGGACATCGACAGCCTCGCCGCCGGCGCGAAGAGTGCTGGCCTGACGCTGGATCAGGAGCCGCACGACACGCCCTGGGGCAGCCGCGCGTTCGAAGTCAGCGACCCGAGCGGTTTCAAGCTGACGGTCTCGTCGGAGCCGTGACCCGCCTGACGTACACCGAAAGGCAACGAGCGGGTCGGGTGTGACGGCATCGCCTGTGCGACGGCCGATGAGGAAACGCCGCGGAAGTCAGCAGCGCGCCGGCGATTCGATCCTGATCTACCGTGTCCCGCAGGGGGTCAGGTCTTCACCCGCGCGCTATCCCGCCGGAGAAACGTCAGGTGAAGACGTGACCCCAGGCGCAACCGGGAAGCGGAGGTGGAACGCGGCCCACGCGCCCGGCTCGGACTCGGCCCAGGCCCGGCCTCGGTGCAGCTCGGCGATGTTGCGCACGGTGAACAGACCCACGCCGCTGCCTCGCCTGCGCTGAGTGTTGGCGTTACGCAGTCGGAAGAACTTCTCGAACAGCCGCTCGGCCTCCTCGGGAGGAAAGCCCTCCCCCTCGTTACGGACGCACATCTCGATCTCGTCCGCGTCCCGGCGCAGGGTGAGCGTGGTCTCGCCCCCTTCGCGCCCGTACTTGGCGGCGTTGGTCAAGAGGTTGTCGAGCGCGACCCGCAGGAGTTCGGGATCGGCCAGCACGGACAGCTCCCCGGGAACCTCCAGCCGCACGTTCATGCTGCGGGAGCGGAAGAAAACCGCGGTGTGCTCGAGCGCCGGCTCGACCACGCTGCGCGTCAGGTCGCTCACCACCGGCCGGGCCACCACCTCACCGCGCTCCAGGCGCGACAGGTCGAGGTAGTCGCGCACCATGTCCTGCAACTCCTCGCAGTTGCGGCGCACCCGATCCAGGGTGCCGGCGAGCTTGTCCGGCACCGGCCCCTGATAGCCGTCGAGAACGGTCCCGATCAGCATCTGGATCGCGGCAAGCGGCGACTTGAGCTCGTGGGTCACGAACCCCAGGGTCTGCATGTAGTTGCGGTTTGACTGCTCGAGCTTGTCGTTGGCCAGGCGGAGTTCGTCGTTGCGTTCCCGCAGCTCGACGTCGCGGCGCTGGATCGCCAGGTGCATGTCGTCGTAGGCCGCGGCCAGGTCCTCGAGCTCCCTGAATGCGGCGCCGCGTCCGATGCGATGCTCCCAGTCGCCACGGGCGAGCCGCGTCGCGGCGTCGCCGAGCGCGCGCACCGGCCGGGTGATCCGGCTGGCTCCGTACAACGCGCCGGCGATGGCCATCAGTGCGACCACCGCAACGGGCAGGAGAAACCGGCCGATCAGCGAGTTGCGCAGCTCATCGTAGGGGGCGCGCAGCGAGCCGACGTAGAGCATGCCGATCGTCTTCCCGGTGGGGTCGCGCAGCGGCGTGTACGCGCTCAAGTACCAGTGGTCGACGACCAGGGCCTCGCCGGAGTAGGCGCGTCCCGCTTCGAGCACCGCGGCGCGCACCCGCTCCGAGACCCGCGTGCCGATCACTCGCTCCCCCTCGCGGGTCCGGACGTTTGTGGCCACTCGCACGTCGCCGAGGAAGATCGTCACCGTGCCGCGCGGCGGCCCGGAATCGCCGTACGGGCCGAAGACCTCGTCCCGCAGCGTGTCCACGAGCTCGTCGTTGAAGTTCAGCGCACGCCCGCCGTAGAGCACGGCCGCGACCTCACCGCGGGTATCGAGAATCGGACTGGCGACCCACCAGAACAGCGCCGAACGGCTCTCGGGCTTCCCGCCGGACGCCACAGCCGGAATCGCCAGCGCGGCCTGCAGCGCCGAACCGCCCTCGAGCAACAACCGCTCGGCGTCGAACGCGACGGTGCCGTGCGCCACCCGTCCCTCGAGTGCCCGGCGCAGCACCGGGTCCCGGTCGACCGGCACGCGCAGGCTCGGGTCCGCGCCCCGCCCGTCGAGCGGGCGACCTGAGGGGTCGCTGAGGTTGACCACATTCAGCCCGAGATCGCGGCGAATCGCCGCGAGAACCTGGGCGGGATCGGCCATTGCGGGCTCGACCCGGCGGCCGGCGGCTTGGAGCGCGGCGGCCAACCGCGCCAACTCCCGTTGGTAACTCGTGAATACGGTCGCGAGGTCTCGATCGATGTTCGATTGCGCCTCGCGGCGAACGCTGCTCCCGATGCTGTAAACGCCGATGCCGCCGACCAGGACCGAGGGCAGGACGGCCATCGCCAGCACCCCCCACAGGAGGGCCGTACGGATCGAAACGGACCTGGATCGGAACTTCATGCCGCGGCTCGTTGCTCGTACGATCTCATCATCAAGCCGTTCGAGGATCTGAGCGCGATTCAGGTCTTGCTCCGTCGCGTCGAGGAACGCATCAGTCCCCTCGAGGAGAACCGGCGGCTGAACGATAGGAAGCATCGGAGCGGTATCCGCTCGTCTGCCGGTCGCAAGTCAACGTCACCCCCGCCATCCGAAGCCGCCGCCCGTCGTGCCGAGATCGCGCCCCGCTCAGGCACAGCCCCGCTCAAGCACAGGGCTGATTATCGCCGTTTTGGTCGACGGAACAAGGAAGAAGTCCACAGCGCCCGCACTCCCCTACCAGGCCGTCGGACGGTAGTCCTTCAGGAACTGCCCCCACACGTGTTTCCCCGTGTTGAAGCCGGTGATGATCGGAGCCACGATGCGGGCGCCGCCATCGACGATGTCGAGCGGCGGATGAAATCGCTGCTCGACGACCTTCCGCGCCGCGATCCCGGCCGCGTCCTCGTCGGTCACCCAGCCGGTGTCGACGCTGTTCATGTGGATCCCGTCGTTGAAGTAGTCGGTCGCCGCGGTGCGGGTCATCATGTTGAGCGCCGCCTTCGCCATGTTCGTGTGCGGGTGGCGGGTGGTCTTCGACGGCCGATAGAACTGCCCCTCCACGGCCGACACGTTGACGATGTGCTTGTCGCGGCCGGGCGCGCGCAGCAAGAGCTTTTTGAGGCGCGCGTTGAAGAGGAACGGCGCGATGGCATTCACGAGCTGCACCTCCAACATCTCCACGGTGGGGACCTCCGCCAGCAGCATGCGCCAGGAGTTGTGGCGGCGCAGATCGACCTGCTGGAGATCCCCATCCAGGCGCCCGTCCGGAAACAGATCCGGGCGCGCCAGCCACTCGTCGGGCAGCAGTGGCACCTGCGAGAGCTCGGCCGCATGCCATGGCGCGGCCGCGAACGCGCGGGCGGGCGCCGTTCGACTTCGCTCACAGCGACCCGAGCGCCGGTCGAAGGTCACGATGCCCGGCTCTGCGGCGCCTTCACGTAGGAGCGCGCGGGCGGGCGCCGGCATGTCGTGGAGCGCCTGTTCGGCCGCCATCATGTGCGTGTAGAACTCCGGCGGACGGCGGACGGTCTGGCAGGCGTTGTTGATGATGAAGTCGAGGCGTTCACGTGTGGCCGCAAGCTCGTGACAGAACGCCTCGACGCCTGGAGTGTGGCGCAGATCGAGTCCGACGATCTCCAGCCGGTGCCCCCACTCGCCGAAGTCCGGCTCTGCGGCGTAGCGCGTTGCGGCGTTTCGAGGGAAGCGCGTGGTCACGATCAGGTGCGCGCCCGACCGGAGGAGCTTGAGCCCGGCCTGGTAGCCGATCTTGATGCGCCCGCCTGTCAGCAGCGCGACGCGACCGCGCAGGTCGGCCAGTTCGGTCCTCGCGGCAAAGTTGAAGTCCGCGCACGCGGGGCAGAGTTGGTCGTAGAAGTGGTGGAGGCGCGAGTAGCCGGCCTTGCACACGTAGCAATGCCGGTCGGTGACGGAAACGCCGGGGGCCGATCCGCGCTTGTCATCCTCGGGCTCGTCGCGGCGCGCCGGCGGAAACACGTTCGGCGTCGTCACGATGGGGCGGCGCCGCAGCGTGCGGATGCCCGTCTCGTCGAGGACGGCTTCTTCCCGGTCGATGCGCGTCCTTCTGCACTCGCGATCCGCCTGTTTCGCGCGCTTCCGCCGGGCGTGGCGCTCGGGCACCAAAAGCCCGTCGATTGCCCGGTGAAGTCGCGCCCGGTCCTCGGCGGGGAACTGGTTGAGCAGGCTCCAGTCGGCCGCCAACCGCTCGAGCACGGCGGTCGCGGCGAGCATCTGGTGGTGAAATGTCTGGAGGGTCGCGGTCTCCTGGGCCGGAGGCTCTGTGGTTGGCATCGATCCAGAGCATAGCTGAAACGACTCCCGCCTCCGAGCCCGCCACCCCATTTCCGGTCGCCCCACTGGAACCTCCGGCCAGCCAGCCGCGTCGAACGTCGTATTGGGTCGGTGTGTGCCGTGCCGAAGGAGGCCGGTGGTGAGTCGAAGACGCCGCTGGGAATCGTGCGCGCTCAGAACCGGAACAGGCGGGTGATCTTGACGGTGAACGAGCGGGCGCTGGGCTCTGAGCGGCCGACGCCGAGCGAGGCGTCGCGACCCTCGTTGAAGACCACGAACAGATCGGACCCCGGTTTGAACTCCCACCTGAAGCGCAGGTTCGCGCCGACGCTCCCGCCCTCCGAGTTGTACTGGACGAGCCCAATCACGGTCTTGCGCGGCGACAGGTTGCAGGTGACGCGCGCCGTCACCAGCTTCGCCACGAACGACCCTTCCGCGAGGTGGACCCAGTTGATGGTGATTCCCGGCTCGACGCCGATCCGACTGGTGATCTCGATCCGGCCGCGGTAGCCGACCTTCGTGCGCCTACCGTCGTAGAACTGGCCGCCGCCTGCCCAGAACCAGCCGTTGACCCTGCGCTGGGGCCCGACGGTGTACCGCGCCTCGACCTCGTTGAACCGGTAGCCGCCGACCGGCAGGACCACCCCGTCGGAGATCTCGAAGGGCTCGTCCAGATACTCGTAGCTGTTCTTGACCTCCACCCGCCACTCGTCGCCGCTCTGCAGGTCCATGCCGGCCTGCGCCTGCGCCTGCTGCGTCTCGATACGGCCCTCGATGTTGGTGAAATGATCGAAGGCGGCCTCGAACTGGTACTTCCGGATGGCGGTCGATCCAGCCGGCCGCGGGCTGAAGCGGAACATCCCGAAGGTACGGCGGAAGTCCGCACGGCGGAGGAAGCCGACCTCGGGATTGAAGTTCGGCTGCACGACGAGGTGTTCGGCCTCGAATCCGTACCGGTCGCCCATCCACTGCACGTCGCCACGGTAGCTGGCGTCGTTGCCGGTCAGGCCCTCGGTCCGCGTGCGCGCGACGTAGGTGTTGATCGTGAGGTTCCGGAGGAAGGTGAAGGACGCGTCGACGCCCAGCGTCTGGTTCGCCCCGTCCGCGTACACCGCGTTCGACCGGTTCGTGAAGATCACGCCCACACTGATCTGTTTCAGGATGTCGCGCTTGAGGCGCACCACGGTGAAGTTCGTCGTTGACGGAGTGGACCTTGCCGGAACTACAATCTCCGCTTGAACTTCATATGCGCCATCTCAGCGTGAGTTACACGGGAATCGCCGACAAGCTGCGGCGCCACGAGATCATCATCCTCGATGGCGGCACGGGCACCGACATCCAGCGGCGCGGTGCGCCGATGAGCGGCGACACCTGGTGCGCGGATGCCAACCTCACACATCCGGACATCGTGCGTGCGGTGCATCGCGATTACGTCCGCGCGGGCGCCGACATCATCACGGCCAACACCTTTGCGACCAGCCCGATCCTGTTCAGCCACATCGGGAGGCTCGATGATGTCGCGCGCATCGACGCCGTCGCCGTGACCCTCGCCCGGGAAGCGACGGCCGGAACCGCGGTGTGCGTGGCGGGCTCCATGTCGACGATGCGACCGATGGCGGCCGGAACCGACCGCAACAACCTGGACTTCGTGCTCGGCGAGCGCGAGGCGCGCGCCTTGTTCCAGGCCAAGGCGAACGGACTCGAGGCCTGCGGCTGCGACCTCATCATGATGGAGCTGATGCGCGACACCGACTACGCGGTGTGGGCCAGCGAGGCTGCGCTCGCCACGGGATTGCCGGTGTGGATCGGCCTGTCGGCCGAGCGCGGCAGGACGGGCACGTTGCAGGGCTGGGGCCGCGACGACTGCTCCTTCGACGAGATCGCGCGCACGCTGGCGGCGCTCGAGCCCGAGGTGATGATGGTGATGCACACCTCACCGAACAACACGGATGAAGCGCTGGCGATCCTGCGAACACACTGGACCGGCCCGATCGCCACCTATCCCGAGTGCGGTTACTTCAAGTCACCGGACTGGGAATTCATCGACGTGATCCCGCCGGAAGAACTTGTCAGGAAGTCGCACGACTGGCGGCATCTGGGCGCTTCCATTTTCGGCGGTTGTTGCGGGATCGGGCCTGATCACATTGCTGCGCTGACCAGCGAATTCAGGCCGCCACGAATCCGTTAGACCCGCGATCCGTCGGCGGGTGGCAATGGTCTGCACCCCAACGCGGATCCCGTCGCGGAGCTGTCACAGCTTCACGTTCTTTGCCACGATGATCCGCACGGGGCCGAGGAGGCCGGACGGCTGCAGCGGCGTTTCCTTCCGGGAGAGGGACGCCCCCATGTTGCTCCTGCCATACCGCTGTTCCGGAGGCAGGAACGCGTCGCCCGTCAGACGATTGGTCCAGGTGTTGGCCACTTCCACGACAAGGGTGTTTGTCCCGGCGCGGACCGCGCCGGTGATATCGATGCTATACGGCGGTTTCCAGAGAATGCCCAGCTCCCGGCCGTTCAGCGTGACTCTGGCCACCTGCTGGACCGCGCCCAGGTCCAGCTCCAGGCTGGCGCCGGCATCCAGGCGGTCGCGCGGCACATCGAACGTCTTTCGGTAAACGGCACGGCCAGAAAAGTACTTGATGCCGGCATCGTCCGACTCCGTCCATGACGCCAGCTTCTCGAACGTCGCGTCCTCGGGCGCGCCCCAGCCTTTCGGGAAGCTCACCTGCCATCGGCCCGCGATCTCGACAGGCTGAGGTACGGCCGCGACCGCCACGGTCCTTGACCGCCCCTGCGAGTCGTGGAGCACATACGTACCGGGCGTCCACACTTTCAAATACGGGCGTCCTTCGCGGTCGGATCGGACCTCGGCGCCCGGATGCAACACCCCCAGCTCGGCATCGGCGGCCGGATCGAAAGCCGTTCCGCTGGACACCGCCCTCACCCGCACACCGGCGATCTCCTCCCGCCCGAAGAACGACACCTTGGACAGCCCGACGAACGGGCTGCTCCCATCCATGTAAGAGGCACCGAGATCGTGGTTCGATTTGATATCGAACCGGACGTAGCGGACTCCCGGGACGGGGACGGCGATGTCCTGCCCGTAGTTCCTCTCTTCATTCTCTGGCGCGATCTTGACATCGAACGCGCCGGCGGACCGAAACGCCAGGCCATCCTCGGAGACCAGGACCTCCAGCGCCTTGACGCCGTAATTCAAGTTCCCGCGCGCGTGGTCGTTGTAGTTCCAGATCCGGATCCTGCTCAACTCGCGGACGGCGCCCAGATCGAACGTGATCCACTGCGACGTCGGCCCCCTGGCCCCGTCGGAGAGCCACATCGGTCCGCCCGGCGTGTCGGAATTCGCGAACAGGACAGGCGTCACGCCGGCCGGAGCCCGTCCCGGCCCGTCCATGCGGGTGAAATGAGTCCTGGCCGCCGGTTTCCTGAACAGGACGAACACCGTCTCGGCCGGCGCCAGATGCAGCCTCAACCGCGTACCGGCGTCATCCGTCTCGTAAACCGGGAGGGCCCGCGTCTGGCCGGTTTCCGGATGCCAGATCTCGGGCTGCTTTCCGCTGACCCTGAACGCGCAATCCACGTCCTCCCAGCGCTCGTTCATGTTGCTGACGAAATAGATGTCCTGCTCACCCGCGCGGCGATGCAGGTAGTCGATCCGCGCCCGTCCGTCCGCGCTTCGGTAGCCGAAATCCGGCCCGACGCCGGCCCGGCCGAGGACCTCCGCCACCGGCCGGTTCCAGACGACGCGGCCCTTGCCGTAGCGATGTTCCTTGACGGCGCCGCCGTCGCAGTCGCCCCATATTCTGCCGGCCAGCTCGGCGATCTCCCTGTCCCTGTTCGGATAATCCTCCAAGCTCCCGGTCCGCTCCGGCCGGGGGCCGAGCACGGTCGCCCCGCCCCGGATCAGCGACTCCAGCTTGCGCAGCACCTCCAGGTCCATATCGCCCTGTTCCGGAAGGACGAGCAGCGCATAGCTCATGCCGTCGGGAAGGACAAGCCGCCCGTTCTCGACCGTCATGCGGTTCAGGATCACGTCGCTGTTGACGACGTCGTAGTCGAACCCGGCGCCCGGGTTGTACTTGATGTGCTTCGACGGCACGAAGTTCGGCGCCTTGTCGCCGTAGTAGTAGCAGACATCCGCCACGAACAGACCCTGCTGGAGCAGATACGAGCTTCGGGCCAGGTAGTCCACGAACGGCCGGGCCATCGGCCACCAGACGACGTTGGGGTTGATGTGGGTCCCGGCATGGTAGGCCCGCCCGGGAAGTCCGGCTTCGGCTGGGCTGTGGGTGAAGGTGTGGAAGGTGAACAGATTCAAGCCTTCGCCCAGGGCGATATCCGCCAGCTGTTTCAGGAAGTACGGCCCGTTCTTCCAGTGCCGCCAGCTCGTGAACGATTCCGCGTCCACGACGGTCTTCCCGTAGATATGGGCGGCAGACGAGATTTCCTTGATCACCCGGATGTTCCGATGCTTGGGCCAGAATTCGCCGCGCAGGATATCCACGGCGCCCAGCGCCTTGAGGGAATCGACCGGGCAGGAATCCCAGACCGGCGCGCCCGGCCCTCCCGCTTCCGCGCAGAGCTGCAGGCCATGTTCGTTCAACAGCGCGCTCCCCATCCTGTAATGGCTCTCGATGAACAGGTCGCTGATCGTCTTTCGCCAATCGTGGAGGAACCGCCGGCTGACCTCTTCGCTTTCCACCGTCCAGCCCTTCAGGACCGGCAGATAGCGGAACGCATCGTATCGGTGCCGCTTGACGAACTCTTCCAGGACCCGGCCGGTCCACGCGGTTTCCTCCCCCAATTCCATGCTGTCCACTTCCAGGTACTTCAACGCCGAATCGCCGAGCTTCCCGATCTTGGACTCCAGCCGGTCCACGATGTACCGAAAGTGAAAGACCGTTGAGTCGGGATTCAGGAAGTCGATCATCGGCCCTCCCGAATTGGGTGACGGGACCTCCAGCTGGTGGCCGGTGTTGGCCATGATCGAGCGGAAGATGGTCCACGATCCCGCGGGCACGGCCCAGGCGATCCGTCCGTTTGAATCGAGCTTCCCCGTCAGATCGATGATCGAAGCAGCCGGAATGATCTTCCCGCCGTCCTTCTTCGGCCAGGCGAAGACGGCCACATCCTTGTAATAGGCGGGCCGCCCATCCGGGTTCTTGGGGCAGTTCTTGGGTACCTCCGGAAACGGGAGCTCCCGGGCCAAGGCCGCGGGCCCCTCCACCGTCAGCTCGGAATGGAACAATCCCATCCCGGCATCTTTCGGCGTCATCCAGGGGCCGCCGGCATTCCAGCCGCTCGCCGCGACCATGCCGAGGCTCAGGCCCAGCCGGCCGGCCTGCCTGACCGCGTGGCTGATCGCCTCCAGCGATTCCTCGCCCAGGAACGGAGGGCCGGCCGGGATGGTCTTGTCGGGGTCCCTGAGGGCGCGAACATCCCAGATGTCCGCCCCGCGCATCCCCTTGTCCTTCATCTCCTCGAGCTCGTACGTCAGGCGATCCAGGCTGACCGAGCCGTTCAGCCAGGCCCAGAACGCCCCCGGCCGGACGGCCATGGGCGGGTTCAGGAAGTCCCGCTCGACGGGGCCTTCCTGCCGTTGCCCGGCGGGCGCCATCGAACCCAGCACCAGCACGGCAATCACGACCGCCAGCCGAGAGATTCTCGAATGTCGTTTCATGGGTGCTTCACCGAGACGCGCTGAGCCCAGCTCACCGTTCACCCCACACCGCGGGAGCCTTGAATCCCTTGGGTGCGACGTCCGGAGGGAGGACCGGCTTTGCCGCGCTGGCTCGTATCGCCTTCAGTTGCTCGTGCATGCGCGCGAAGATCTCAGGCTTCCGCTCGCGCTGGTCGTTCTGCTCGCCCGGATCCTCGGCGATGTTGAACAGTTCGAAGGTCTCTTGCTTCGGGGCCTGGGTCTCGTTGGCCTGGTGCCCGCCGTTGTGCACGAGCTTCCAGTCGCCGACCCGGATGGCGCCAGACCAGGGGGTGACGTTGTGGACGATGACATCGTGCGGGGACTTGGCACCTCCGGCGATCGTCGGCCAGGCGTCAAGACCATCGAGGGGTTTTGGCTGCTTCAGGCTTGCCCCTGCCAGGCCAAGGAGGGTCGGGTAGAGATCGACGATGTGAAGCGGCTGGCGCACGATTGTGCCCCGGGGTAGCTTGCCGGGCCAGGAGATCACGGCAGGAGACCGCAGGCCGCCCTCGTACAGCCTTCCCTTGCCAGCGCGGAAGCTCCCGTTGGAACTCCATTCCAGAATGCCGCCGTTGTCCGATGCGAAGAAGACCAGCGTGTTGTCGTCACCAAAGCCGTGTTGCCGAAGGGCCCCGATGATCCGCCCAATGGCGTCGTCCATGGCCGTGACCATCGCCGCGTAGATGCGCCGGTTCTTGTCCTCGATGTGAGCATACTTCGCGATGTATGCCTCCGGCGCCTGCAACGGGCTGTGCGGGGCGTTGAACGGCACATACAGGAACATGGGCCGGGCTTTGTCGTGCCCGGCGATGAACTCGACCGCCGCTTTCGCGATCAGGTCGGTGGCATAGCCTGGGTCGCGGTTCACCTTGTCGTCTTTGTGCCAGTCGAAGCCGCCATCTCGAATGTGCGTGAAGTAGTCGAGGGCGCCGTTGTAGTGGCCGTACTGTCGGTCGAACCCACGGCGCGTCGGCAGGTAGCCGGGCGCCGCGTGGCCGAGATGCCATTTCCCGAAGATCGCCGTCGCGTAGCCGACCTCGCGCAGTGCGCTCGCCATGGTCCGCTCGTCCAAGGGCAGACCGTGATCCGCCCAGGGCCTGACAACACCGACCTGCAATCCGAGCCGCATCGGGTAGCGGCCGGTGAGCAGGGCCGCGCGCGTCGGGGTACAGAGGGGCTGGACGTAGAACTGCGCGAGCCGCACGCCCCGTTCGGCGAGGGCGTCGATGCTCGGAGTTGCGATCTTGCCGCCGTTGAAGCCGACGTCGCCCCACCCGAGGTCGTCGGCCAGCAGCAGCACGATGTGCGGCCGCGGTGGTTTGGGCGATGTCTGGGCCACCGCGGCTGCCGTGGCCCAGGGCCACGCGAGCAGCGTTAGCAAAGCGAACATCCGTGACCCGAACTTGCGCATGATGACTGGTCCCTCGGTCGGTGCCGCAAATGGGTCCGGGCGCGCGACCGCGCGCGGATGCCAGCAGACGGTATCCCTGTGCCGACCCGCTGTCAATCCGTCGAACGCGGCTCTCTCGGCGGCCCGGTGCTCCGGGCGGGCGACGGGCGGGCACACGAACGGTCCAGCCTTCGATGTGGCGTGTGGTGTGAGCCGAGGTCAGGAATTGCTCATCTGCCTGGCTGGCCTACCTGTTCTCGAGCGTGAGGGGATAGGACTTCCCGGCCTTGGTGTTGAATTCCCAGCGCCGGTCACCGCAAACGACCTTACAGGGGAGGCCGGACTTGGAATGGATCACAGCCTTGCTCAAGCGACCGCCGGTCCAGATCATGTCCACCTCGAATCCGCCCCGCGCGCGCAGGCCGGTGACCTTGCCGGCCGGCCACGCCTTGGGCAGCGCGGGCAGCAGATGGATCCGGCCCGTGTGGCTTTGCATCAGCATCTCGCAGTAGCCTGCGGTCGCGCCGAAATTGCCGTCAATCTGGAACGGCGGATGGGAGTCGAACAGGTTCGGATAGACGCCGCCGCCGCTCTTGCCGTAAATGGTTTTCGTCTCGTGGACCACGTTCAGCAGGCTTCGCAGCATGATGTAGGCGTGATCGCCGTCCCACAGCCTGGCCCAGAAATTGATCTTCCAGGCGCGACTCCAGCCGGTGCTCTTGTCGCCGCGGGCTTGCAAAGAAACCCGCGCGGCCTCCGCCAGCTCAGGGGTTGCGGCCCGGGTGATCTGGCGGCCGGGATACAAGGCGAACAGATGGGAGACGTGGCGATGATCATCCGCAGGATCGTCCTTGTCGGCCTCCCACTCCTGCAATTGCCCCCAGCGCCCGATCTTCGGCTTGAGCAGCTTGTCCCGCAGGCCGGCGATGTGATCGCGGAATGCCTTGTCATCGCCCAGAATGTCGGCGGCCTCCATCGTGTTGGTGAACAGGTCGTAGATGATCTCCTGATCGTAGGTCACGCCTTCCTCGGCGGGGCCGTGCTCGGGTGACCAGCCGTCGGGCGTAACGAGCGTGCCGTCCGGCCGCCGTTTCAGGCGATCGTCCCAGAACTGGCACACTTCCTTGAGGACGGGATAGGCGGTTTCGCGGAGATAGCCCTGATCCCGGCCAAAGGCGAAATGCTCCCACAGATGCTGCGCATACCAGGCGCTGCCGGGCGGGTTCCATTTCCAATACGAAACGCCGCAGGCGTTGTTCATCGTCTGAACGGTCCAACCCCTGACCTCGCCGTACTTTCTCCGCGTGTTCTTCGCGCTGACCTCGCGGATGCTCCTGACGTAGTCGATGAACGGCCGGTGGCATTCGGCGAGGTTGGCCGGCTCGGCCGGCCAGTAGTTCATTTCGACGTTGATGTTCGAGTGGTAGTCGCCGGCCCACGCGGGTTTGTTGCTGTCGTTCCAGACGCCTTGGAGATTGGCGGGCAAAGAACCCGGGCGCGAGCAGCTGATCATCAGATAGCGGCCAAATTGGCAGAACAGGGCTTCGAGATTCGGATCGGACGTCGTGTTCTTTGCGTAGTCCTCCAACCGCGCCAGCGTGGTCTTGGCCAGCAGATCCGGTGCGGTGGTTCCCACCTCGAGCGAAAACCGGCGGAAGAGGAGTTGATAATCTCTCACATGCCGTGCCTGCAGCGTCTCCACGCTCTGTCTGGCGGCGGAATCCACCCGCCTCGTGACAGCGGCGTGGGGATGCACGCCGAGCCACTGCCGGGTGTGATCCTGGAGGAAGTTCGTGCCGGCTCCGAGGATCAGGGTCAGGCCGTCGCATCGGTCGAAGGCCAGACTGGCGCCGGGCGCTGCAATGTCCCATGGATTCTTGGCGAACTCCGCGTCGTCGTTCACCGTGATGGCGCCGTTCTGTTTCCGTACGAGCAACTGGGCTTCATACTCAAAACCGTTCCGCAGTTGGCCTACCGAGCTGAGCTTCCCGCCATCGGCGGCAATCCGGGCCTGGTGCATGTCCGCGAGCTGAACGCGGCCGCTGTAGGCGGCGGGCTTATTCGCCGCCAGGTGGATGACGATGACTCCGTCGGGATGACTGGCGAAGGCTGTGTGTCGATAGCGCACGCCGTCGTACTCGTACGTCACCTGATGAACGGCCCGGTCAACGTCGAGTTCCCGCCGGTAAGAGGTGACCTTGGAGAAGTCATGACCGAGATGGATGAGAATGTCGCCAAACGCCTGATAGGCTCCAAGGTCTTGGCCCTCGTCATCGAGGCCCTCGACGGCCATGCGGGTTCCGGACCAGAGACTGATCTCATTGAACTGGACCCGCTCGATCCCGGTGCCGCCAAAGAGCATCGCCCCCATGGGGCCATTGCCGATCGGCAGGGCTTCCGTCATCCACGTTTGCGCCGGACGGTCAGACCACAAGCACAGTTTCCCTGGCGCGTTCGCCCGGGCAGGGTTCTCCCGCGCCGGCGCACCCATGCCTGTGAATGGTCCAAAGCCCAGCGCGGTCGTCGCCAAGGAGGTGGAGAGCAGGAAGTGACGCCGCGAAATGGCAGTCTCTGGCGTGGTTGATTTGTCTTTCATAGCAGATTTCCCTGCCGATCCTGCCACTGCCATTTCGGGCACGCAATGTCGTTTCTGTAGATCCTGTGAGCCTCACACTGAGGGCGGGCATGTCCAATGCACATAGGGAGCATTGAGCGGGGTTTCCGCTCGTCTGCCGCTCGCGAGTTCACGTAACCCCCGGTGTCAGGCCTGCATCCTGCGTGAATGCAGGATGTGACCCCAGGCCGGTCAGGCGAGGATCGAGTAGCCCCCGTCGATGATCCACGGCCAGTGGAAGTGGTGCAGCGTCAGCTCCGAAACCGGCTTGAGGACGCCGGAGGCCGCGTTGGAGATGAGGATTCACGAGGCGCGAGCCGGTGACTCGCGCGCTGTTCGGGGATCCGACATCGGAAGTCGGTTCGCTGCAGATCCTCGCGCGCCAGGCCCACGATCTCGGCGTAGCGCTGGGCGATGCGGGGCGACCTCACGGTAGAGCAGGCACCACGCCGCACCGGAGCGGCAGGGTTCCGGTCGGGCGGGCCGCCAGGTCCGCCAGACCGACGATGCAACACCGGTTCGCGGGCGGCTGTTCACTGTCCGTCGCGTGCCCCCCAGTATCGCCCGGGCGGTGGCGGGGTGGTCGACAGACCGGATCCGTACAGCCGGATGCTCTGCCGGTAGCCGTCATCGAAGGCCGTGGCGGTCGCGCGCACGGTTGCACCCTCGCGGAGGAAGCCCGATCCTGCACGCTCGGCGGCCAGCTTCGCCGCCTCCTCGTCGCGAAACGTGATCGCAAACCGGTATGGGCCGGGCACGACCGGCAATCGCGCCGCGGCGATCTTCTCGATCCCCGCGCGCACAGCGCCGGTGATGCGTCGGTCAATCTCGGCCCGCGGCAGCGGTTCGGCCTTCGTGCGGTCGACGGCGTGCTTGACCATGGCGTACTGCGCCCACGGCAGATGGCGCTGCAGTTCCTTCTCGAGCTCGTCGTCGCCGCTCGCCGCCACCACCGGGATCTTGTACCTCGCGCCCCCCATGGCGAGGATCATCGTCTCGTTGAAGGGCTGATCGTTGACCGTGTACCGAAGGCCCCGTCCGCTGTAGGTGTGCGACAGGAAGCCCGCGGCGTTGCCGGCACCCGCGTGCATGGCAATCGCGACAATCGCGTCGAAGGACGTGTCGTAGCTGTCCATGTAGATGTCGAAAGGCGCGTCGCGCGAGATCATCCGTGCCGGCGGGAGCAGCTTGTCCTCGAGCACGTCCGGCTCGGTCGCGTTGCCGGACCCGTGGCCGTCCACCACCACGATCTCGGTGACGCCGCCCGCCTTCAGCCCCGCAATCGCGGCGTTGACATCAGCGGTGAGCGACACCCGTGCCTGCGCGTACTCGGGCGTGCCGTTTCTCACGTGGGCGCCGCTGGTCGCTTCGGAGATGCCCTCCATGTCGTAGAGCAGCAGCACCCTGCGCGGCCGCTGCGCCCCGAGCGGCAGGGTGGCGACCACGGTCACCGCCGCCAAGAACCACTTGAACCGTCCGCCCATGCATGCCTCCTGGCTCGCGCGAGCCGCCGCCGGCGCCCCGACGCGGGGCACGCTGCCGTACGCTGCCACACACGACTCCGCCGGCAGCGAGCGCCGACAGTCTACCACCGCGATCGAGGGCAGCACCACGTCGCCCGACGCCGAGCCCGGAGTCGCGATCGATCTCGACCGGACGGCCGGCGGCGGCCGGCATGCCGACCTGGACGTCCCGCCGCAGCAATCCAGGGATGTGCCGCTCTCGAACATGTCGGGTGACGATGCGAGGACGCTGGCAGTGGAATGGTATAGTGCGGCGTTCTCTCGCATATCACGAGGAGGAAGGTGCGACATGCCGCATGTGATCGACAGGCGGGTGATCGTCGCCGCCATGCTGGGCCTGGCGCTCGGGCTGGTCGGCGGTCAGTTGGCTCCACGGCCGCAGGCCGCGGCAGCGCCGCAGATGCGCGTAGTGACACCACCGAACTACAAGCCCTCGCCGGCTCCGCTGTCGCCGGCGATCCTGGTGGACGGCACGCTCTACCTGTCGGGCAGCACGGGCGCCGACCCTGTGACTGGCCGCATAGTGGCCGGCGGCCTGGAGGCGGAAGTGCGCCAGATCATGTCGAACGTCACCACCGTGCTGGGTGGCGCCGGCATGACGCTGGCCGACGTGGTCTCGGTCACGGTCTATCTCGCCGACATGGCCGACTACGCGGCGTTCAACGACCTGTACCGCGGGTACTTCCCGGACGGCCGCTATCCGGCCCGATCGGCGGTTGCCGTGAGCGCTCTGGCGCGCGGCGCCCGCGTGGAGTTGACCATGACGGCGGCCAGGAGCCGCCAGGCCGGAGGTGGCCGATGACGCGCCTCATCGCAGGCGCGTGGCCCCGGTGCTGTGGCCCGGGAACTCCCCGTACCACATGGCATTCACCGGCTCGATCACGTTGTCGGCCGACACGATCCAGCGCGTCTTCGTCGAGGCCGCGGTGAAGTTCATCGAACGATGGAAACAACTTCGGCCGTCTGGCCGGTGACGACCTGTTCGAGAACCACCTGGCGTCACCGCACGCCTCTACTACGACCGCTACCTGTACGACGCCGATCTGATGCGTCAAGGCACCTTCTTGAGCACCAGCGGCAGCGTCAGCCCCCCCTGCGCCCACTCACCGGTGATCGTCTTCCCGTCCTCGCCCAGCTTGCCGGTGAAAGCGGACGCCGCCGCTCGCAAGCGTGCGCTCAGGCTGTCCCCCGTGACGACGATGTCGCTCAGCACCAGGCCGCTCATTCCCTGGTCGGGGCTGTCCACCGTGCCGCGGCCGGCCCCATCGGTGTTGCCCAGCAGAAACACCAGGCGCACGGAGCCGGCGGGTGTGTTCAGCGTGCCTTCCCACCTGCCGACAAACCGCGCGGGGAGTTCGGCGCTCTTCGCGACCACGACCACCGCGGCCTTGCCGGTCCGCTTCAGGGTGAAGGGATAGCCGGCACCGCCCTGGCTCATCGTGCCGGTCATCGTGGTGCCATCCTCCGAGACCTTCCCCTCGAACCTGGCCGTCGCCGGGCCGAGCGGGATCTCGAACGTCACGCTGCCGGCAGCGACGGTGATGCCAGAGAGCGGGACGTCCCTGGCCTGCTGCTGCGGGATGTCGATGTCGCCAATCCAGGTTCCGTCCTTGGTCGTGTCGAGGTCGACGACCACGGCAAGCTCAATCGAGGGGACCGACACCGCTCCCTCCCAGCGGCCCGCCACCGGAGAGGGGCCCTGGGCCGCCACTCCTGGCGTCGAGACCATCAACAACAGCGCCGCCGCGTACCACTTCTTGATCGTCATGCTCTCTCCATTCCAAGGCGTCCCATCAACGCGTCATACGATCCGCCGCCTCCGGTGGTTGCATGGCGTCTCGTCGCCCCCTCTCTCCACCCGGGGCCGGGACGGTGGTCCAGTGACGCGCGTTGTTCTACCCGATTTCCCCACCGGTCGGCGCGTCGAGCTCATCGGGGTGACTTTTCGGTACCGGAACGATACCCTGGACGGGTCCTGCGCCGACCCGACCGGCGACTCCGACAAGATACACTTCGAGCGAGCGCGAGAGGCCGTTCGAGCACAGCCCGCATGGGGTCAAGTCCCGGCTGGAACTGAGCCTGCCAGAGTGGTGCACCATGAGACAACGTGATGCCGTCGCCGCCTGCGTCGCGGTGCTGGCCAGCCTGGCCCTGATCCTGTCGATGGGCTTGGCTCCGGCGAATCAAACAAACGCCTCCGGGCCCTCCCTCATCGGCGGCCGCTTCCTGACCTTCAACACCGTCGTCCGCGTGCGACAGATCGAAGTCACCCGCGACACCGCCGAAGGCCCCGACGAATCGAGCGTCCACACCCCCGCCGAGGCCCGCACCTTCCGTGAGGCGATCGCCGGCGCCTGGCCCGGCGCACGCATCACCTGGGCCTTCAGCTGGCTTGCGCTCCATGACGAGCGTGCGTCCTACCGCGAGCTGCGCGCCCTCGTCGTGTCCTATCACAAGACGTACGGCGACGAGATCACGTTCATCCCCGGCGCCTACTTCGCCAACATGTACAACACCCGCGAGCAGGTGAACCGCGACCTTCACGACGGCCTCAGGCGGGTTTCCGAAATCGTCGGCGGCGGCTACCGCCCGAAGAGCGTGGTGGCAGGGTTCCTGGCCGCTGACAACCTTCGTTACCTTGCTGAAAAGGAAGGCATCCACGTCTGCCAGGGCAACATCTGGAGCCAATACGCCGTCGACAACGGCGACGGCGAAGGCTCGATCTGCTACCCCTACTACCCGTCGCGCGAGCACTTCCTCAAGCCCGCGCGCGGCCGGGACGACTTCATCGATTGCGTCAACCTCGACGGTTGGACCGTTGACTTCCTCTGCGCGCGGATCCCCGGCCAGCGCACCGTCAATGGCGAGCGCTGGCGCAGCCGCCAGGGCGTCGGCCCCATCGAGACGCTGCTCGACATGGGCACCGAGCGCGGCCTCCAGGCCATGCTCGCCACCACCGCCGCCCATTTCGACGACGGCTTCGCCCGCAACGGCTTCGCCTGGGTGACCTGCGGCTGGGAGATGTGCCTGGTCGAGGGCCGCAAGATCTACGGCTACGGCGGCCGCAACGGCATGGAGGGCCTGCGCCTCTGGCTCACCGAAATCCGCAGGCGCTGGCCCGAGGCCACGCTCATCACCCAGGGCGAGTTCGGCGAGCTCTGGCGCGCGCGTTTCAAGAGCAACGACGCGATCAACTACCGTTTCGTCCACCGCGGCAGCGGCATCCGCGCCTCGGAAGCCGACAAAGAGATCCGTTGGTTCATGAACAAGGACTTTCGCCTCGCCCTCCTGCGCAACTGGAAGGAGAACGGGCCTGAGGAGGTCATCGACTTCACCCGCTACGACCTCCCCACCGCCGAGCCCGCCGACCCCGCGCCCGGCGGCCACTCCCGCAACTGGAGCCTCATGAACCGCGTCAACCAGAAAGGCATCCGTCCGCAAGACCGGCCGATCCCCCTTGCCGGGCTCAGCGAGGAGGAACGCAAGCTCGTCGGCTCGCGATATCCCGAGCTGGTGAAGATTCCCTGAACCGCCTACTTGGCGCGGGGCATCGGCGCGTCGAGCCGCGCCCGCCAGGCCGCGAGATTCTCCCGGAGCTCGCGCGTCCTGGCGGGCTCGGCCGCGGCAAGGTCGTGTCGCTCGCCGATGTCCCGTGCGAGATCGTTGGAAAGAAGTCCACGCACATCACCGGCAACGGCGATTCCTTGCCAGGCGCCACGCGACCCGGAAACCGCACCACGAGGGGCACGCGCACCCCGCCGTAGAAAGGCAAGTACAGGAAGAACGGCCGCTCGCGATTCGCCTTCAGAAAGGCCACCGCTTCCGATGCCAGGCGATCGGTCAGGTACTCGCCCGTCGGGCCATCCGCCAGTTGGGGGTTGTCGTACGGGCTGAAGTACCCGCCCTTCGGAGAACCGGTGGCGTTGCCGGCGACGTTGCGGTCGCGGCCCTGGTCGGCGCACAGTTCGGGTTCGCGTAGGCCTCGGTGAAGCGCATCCCCTGGCTGGCCAGGCGGTCGATCGGGGGCGTCTCGTATTACGTGTTACGTGCTGCCGTAGACGCCGAGGTCCGTCCAGCCGAGGTCGTCAGCGACGATGAAGACGATGTTTGGCCGGACTGCGCGCGGGCTCTGAGCCAGCGCGGCATCAGCGGCGGCGACCACCGCCAGCGAGGTCAGCAGGAGCGAGAGGCGTCGAGGCATGCGTCGATTATCCGGGTTCGGGGGCTCACTGGCGAGGAATGGTCTGATCGACCGGACCCGCGGTCCCGGTCACCGCGCTGGATGGCAGGGGGGCCATCGGCGCATGCGCTGTCCGGGAACCGGCTGAGACGATAGCATCAGCGGGGTTTCCGCGCGTCTGCCGCTCGCGAGTTCACGCAACCCCCGCTATCAGACGCCGCCGCGCGTCGTGCCGAGGCCGCGCCCCGCTCAGACACCGCCGCGCAGCCGAGCATCGGGGGGCTGGACACGAACCAGGACTCGCTGGCGCTCATTCCGTACACGACGTTCGAGAAGCAATTCCACGTGGACGCCAACCGCGAGCGCTTCGGCTCGTCCGTGCTGATCTTCGCAGGAACTTCATCGCGCTGCTCGTCCGACGCCTGACACCACTGCCGGCCTCGATGCCGTGGTGGTCGTTCGCGGTCGGTTTTGCCTTCTCCGGAGCCGTCGGTCTCTTCTTCGGCCTGATGCCCGCCGTCAAAGCCTCGCGCCTCGACCCGATCGACGCTCTCCGCTATGAATAGGGAATAGGGGTCGGGTCGGATTATCGAACGGGGCTCAGTTCGATGACGGATCTGTCATTTGTCCCGCCCCCGGTGTTACGCGTCCGACCGCAACGCAATGACCGGGTCCACCCGCGCGGCACGGCGGGCCGGCAGATAGGTCGCCACCAGGGCGACGCCGCCCAGCCCGCACGACGCGGCCGTGTACGTCAGCGGGTCCATTGGCCCAATCCCGAACAGCATCGCTGCCATCAGCCTCGAGAGCGCCATCGCGACGCCGATGCCAATGAGGAGCCCGAGGCCGGTGAGCGCCAGGCCGTGGCGCACGAAGAGCCGGCTGACATCCCGCTGTCGTGCGCCGAGCGCCATGCGGATGCCCACCTCGCGAGTGCGCTGGGCCGCGATGTACGCAACCACGCCGTAGATGCCGACCAGCCCGAGCAGTAGCGCCACCGAGGCTGCGACGGCAAGCGTCACCAGCATGAAAGAGGTCTGCGCCATCGATTGGGCGCGGAGTTCGTCCAGCGTCTGGACATTCGCCAGCGGCAGGCCCGGATTGACGCCCCACACCGCCTGCTGGAGCTCTTTCATGAAACCTGTCGAGTTCAGCCGAGTGGACCGGATGGCGAACGCCATCGAACGCGCCACGAAGTCATCCTGATCGAACAGGCGTTTCATGCGCAGCGGCCAGTAGACGATGGTCGGCGCGGGGCTGGCCACGCCGTCGTCCCGCTCGTCTCCAATCACGCCGACCACCTCGCACCAGGAATCCGCCGGCGTCGACCGGATGCGCCGGCCGATGGCCGCGCCGGGCGTCTTCCACCACTCCTTCGCGAGGTTTTCGGAAACGACCGCGACCGGCGCCTGGTTGTGGACGTCGGCCCACGTCAGCGTCCTGCCGGCCACCAGCCGGTTTCCCATCGTCTCGGGGTATCCCTGGCCGACCCACTTGTAGCGGTGCATCTTCGGCATCTGCCCGGGCCGGAGCGGAAAGTCCTCGAAGAAGATCGGGTCGTTGTCGGTGTCGCCGTCCATGGTCACCGACGAGGAGACGCCGACCGACCTCACGCCTGGGACCTCGCGGATGCGCCGGGCCAGATGCTCGAACATGCGCGCGGTCGCTTCGGCCGACGGGACCATCGCCCTTGGAATCGTGATTCGCAGCGTCAGCACCTCGCCGGCGTCGCTGTAGCCAGGATCGACACTCCTGAGGGCAACGAACGTCCTGATCATCAGCCCGGCGCTGACGAGCAGCACCATCGCGAGCGCAACTTCGGCGACCACCAGCGTATTGCGCAGCCGATGGCGTTCGCGGCTGTCGCTGGCCGACCGTCCGCCGTCTTTGAGCGCCGCCACCCGCGGCGTCGAGAACTTGAGGGCTGGGATGATGCCGAACAGCAAGCCAGCCAGAAGCGAGACTGCGAGCGTGAACCCCAGCACGATCGGATCGATCGCGATCTCCTCGAGCCGCGGCAGGCCGGCGGGGGCGAGCGCGATCAACAGCTTCACCGCGGCCCACGCGATCCCCGCTCCGAGCACTCCGCCGAAGAGGCCGAGCGCGAGGCTCTCGCCTAGCAGCTCGCGCGCGGTCTGCCACCGGTCCGCGCCGAGCGCCGATCGAATGGCCAGCTCCTGCTGCCGTCCTTCGGCGCGCACGAGGAACAGATTCGCCACGTTGGCACACGCGATGAGCAGGACAATGCCCACCACGCCGAACAGAACCCAGAGGATCGGACCGACATCGCCGACCACGTCGAGCGCGAGCGGCCGCACGTTCGGGCCGAGCTTGACCTCGTCCACCATCTTGAGCGTGAAGCCGGGCGGCAGCGGGAATCGCTCGATGACGAGCGGGATCATGCGGGCGATGTCTGCGTTCGCCTGGGCAATCGTGACGCCTGGCCTCAGACGGGCGACTCCCTGGTACGAGAAGTTCCCGACAAACACCTCGGCTCGATTGAACCGTAGCGGGACGAGGATCGCCGGGTCCGATCGCAGGAAGCGGAACGATTGCGGCAGCACTCCGATCACTTCCCGCGGGCGTCCGTCGACGGTCAGCGATCGCCCGACCACTCCCCGATCGCCATTGAACTTCCGCTGCCAGTACCCATAGGTGAGGACAATGCGCTCCGGGCTTCCCGGCGTGTCGTCCACACGATCGATCAGGCGGCCCACCTCGGGTCGCGCCCTGACCGCCTGCAGCAACCCGTCGGTCACCGCCAGAGTCTGCACGCGCTCGGGATCGCCAGCGCCGGTCACCGAGGCACTGCGGTCGGCCCACAGCCCGAAGTCCTCGAACGTCCGGTTCTCGTCCCGGTAGGTGAGGTAGAACGCCGGCCCCTGGTTCATCAGCGTCACGTTCATGCCCGGCGCTGTGTGCCAGACGCCTACCAGCCGCTCGGATTCGTCGTACGGCAACGGCTTGAGGAGGACGCCGTAGACGACGCTGAACAGGGCCGCATTGGCGCCGATGCCAACGCCCAGGGTCAAGACAGCGACGGCGCTGAAGAGCGGCACCCGAAAGAGGTGCCGGAGCGTGCGGCTGATCGCCAGGGCATGTTCCATGTCGAGACCTGTGCAGTATCCGAAGGACCGCGGCGCGGGAGTCGTTCAGGTAGACGGATCTTCGCGCTCGAGAGTTCAGCGGCGCCGGGGAGCTTCAGAGGGACGCCGGAACCGGGACAGGCGGCCCCGCTTCAGCGCTTCGGAATGGCGGCGATCTCGTTCGACAGCGGTCCATTCAGCTCCTCGTAGACGCGGTGGAGGTACCAGTCGACGAGTTGGACGGAGAAGGCATCGCGCACGGCCTGGTCGCCGCGCGCAGTCGTCGTCATCGGCGCGTTGAGCGAAGGCAGGATCGCCTCGCGCGCCGCATCGACGTCGACCCCCAATGAACAGAGTCATTCACTTCGAGATTCACGCCGAAGATCCGGAGCGCGCCGCGCGCTTCTATCGCCAGGTGTTCGGCTGGGACATACCGGAATGGACTGTCCCGGGCGTCGACGTGCCGAAGGAGAACCGCTACTGGCTCGTCAACACCGGCTCTGAACCAGAACCAGGCATCAACGGCGGAATCCTGTTCCGACGGGGTGATAGGAAGCACTGAACGAAACCGCTCCGCGGTAGTCATTCTCGCGGCACCCGACTCCGCGGCCACACATCCTCGCTGGTCGTCGCCCGCCTGACGGCGCTCGTCCCCGCCCCCGCCCGTGCGCTACCGTGTCCTCCCGATGACGCTCATGGTGAGCGTCGCATTCCTTTTCAACCGGGAGGCCTCACATGGGCGTCTTGCGAGAGCGCATGGTGCGCGAGATGCAGTTGCGCGAGTTCTCGGCGTCGACCCAGAAGCTGTACCTCACGACGCTGACGGATCTCGCCCGGTATCATCACCGGTCGCCGGACACGCTCACGGGGACCGACATCCAGGACTATCTGCTCTACCTCACCCGCGAGCGACACCTGGCGTGGAGTTCCGTCAGTGTGGCCGCGTCGGCCATTCGTTTCTTCTACACGCAGACGCTGAAGCGGCCGGAGATCGCGATGGCCATTCCGCCCCGGCGGAAGCCGCGCCGCCTGCCGCACATCCTCAGTGTCGAGGAGGTGGGGCAGCTGCTCTCCACCCTTCGTCATCCGACGCACCGCGCGGTGCTGATGACGACCTACGCGGCGGGGCTCCGCGTCAGCGAGGTCGTCCGGCTCCAGCTCACCGACCTCGATCGTGAGCGGTGGATGATCCGCGTCGATCAGGGCAAGCGCCGCACCGACCGCTACACGATCCTCTCCCCGCGCCTGCTCACGGAATTGGACCGGTACCTCACGGACCGCAGGCTCTCCCGCTGGCTCTTTCCCGCCCGCGTGGGTGACGAGCCGATGAGCCCGAGCACCGCCCAACACATCTTCGAGGCGGCCAAGGCCCGCGCCGGCATCCAGAAGCCCGGCAGCATCCATCTGCTGCGCCACGCGTTCGCCACGCACCTCCTGGAAGCCGGCGTCGATTTGCGCACCATCCAGGTGCTGCTCGGGCACGCGTTGCTGGCCACCACGAGTCGGTACCTGCACGTCACCCGGAAGACACTCACCGCCGTCCAAAGCCCGTTCGATCGGCTGACGCTCTCGACACCGCCGCCCGCCGAGTGACCCGCGGCACGTCATGGCGACCAACGAGACCGGATCCGCGGCCCCGGTTCCCCTGCGGCCGCGCCATGAATTGGCGGACGTCTTTCGGCTGTACGGCGACGCCTATCGGGAGACCCATCCGCTGTCCACGGCGGTGCGCCGCGTGATGCGCGCGATCACCACCTGTCGCACCGCGGCACAGGGCGGCCATCTCGAACGCTGCACGGCGTGCCGCTTCGAACGGCCGGCGTATAACTCGTGCCGCAATCGCCACTGCCCGAAGTGCCAGTCCCTCGCCAAGGCCCGGTGGCTCGAGGCCCGGCAGGCCGAGCTCTTACCGGTGGACTACTTCCACGTCGTCTTCACCGTCCCCCACGACCTCAACGCCCTCATGCGCGCCAACCCGGCGCGCCTCTACGCGATCCTCTTCGACGCCGTCGCCGACACGCTCCTCACCTTCGGCGCCAATCCGCGACAAGGTCTCGGCGGCCAACTGGGCGTCCTCGCGATCCTCCATACCTGGGATCGCCAGCTCCGGTACCACGTCCATCTCCACTGCGTCGTCGCCGGCGGGGCGCTCGACGTGAACGGCGATCGCTGGGTCGCGGCCCGCCCCACGTTCCTGTTTCCCGTGCGGGCGCTGTCGCGAGCCTTCGCCCACCGGTTCCTCACCCGGCTCGAGGCCGCAGGGCAGCCACAGCGTTTGGTCTGGCCGGAGTCCCTCGCCGCCGTGCGTGGGCCGAGCGCCTTCCGCGCGTGGCTCGAGACCCTGCGGCGGAAGGCCTGGGTCGTCTATGCGAAGCCCCCGTTTGGCGGGCCCGCGACCGTACTCGACTATCTGGCCCGCTACACGCACCGTGTCGCGATCTCGAACCACCGCCTCACCGCGGTCGCCGACGGCCAGGTCTCCTTCACCTATCGCGACCGCCAACACGGCGGCGTCCTCCGCGAACTTACCTTGCCCGCCGACGCCTTCATCGACCGCTTCCTGCAGCACACCCTGCCGCCGCATTTCGTCCGGATTCGGCACCTCGGCTTTCTCGCCAACCGCACGAAGACCGCCCGGCTGGCCCAGTGCCGGCGCCTCCTCAACGCCGCGCCCCCACCCCCGGTCGTCACACCCACGACCGCCGAGCCGGTGCGTACGCTGACCGGCGTCGACGCCGTCGCCTGCCCCCACTGTCACGTGGGCACCATGC
This sequence comes from uncultured Acidobacteriota bacterium, assembly GCA_963698725.1. GTDB lineage: Bacteria > Acidobacteriota > Vicinamibacteria > Vicinamibacterales > Fen-181 > FEN-299. The sequence continues at coordinate 39,418 of CAVORY010000012.1, read as the reverse complement.
TCGTCATCGAACGCTGGCCCCGCGGGTCGCGGCCGACCGGCCTCCACGCGGCGCCTCCCGGCGAGGACTCGTCGTGATCCGCCCGCCCCACCCCGGCCGCTCGGCGCGTCGACCCGCCGCCCGCTCGGCACCCGTCTGTCTCGGCCCTCGCGATCACCCGTCCCTCGACTCCCGCTGGTGCGGCATCGCCCTGCCGACCGGCCACTCAACACGCACCCGGCGCCGCCTCCTGCTCGACACGCGACCCCGTCGCGGCTTCCAATCCCCATAGCTCCGTCCGCGCGCCTGCCGGAGATCCCCGCGGTTTCGTTCAATGGGCTTTTATCCGCCATGCGGAGCACGGCGGATAAAACGCTCTTCATTAGTCACAATGGAACGACCGGCTCCGATTCGCAGCATCGTGGGTTACGCTGCGAGTTGGAGACCCGAACGCAGAGCCACATGCGAAAGGAGCCGGTCATGATGAAGGTACGATTTGTCGGTCTGGATGTCCACGCTGAAACCATCGCGGTCGCCGTCGCCGAGCCAGGCGAAGAGGTGCGAGCGCTGGGCATGATTCCGAACCGGCCGGAGTCGATTCACAAACTGGTGAAGAAGCTCGGGCCGGCCGCAGCGGTCTGCGGTCTCGTCGTCTTCAAAGCCGCCAGAGATACGACGCCTTGAAGAACAGCCCCCGCCGGGTCTCCGTGAACGAGCGATCGCGGGCGTCTTCGAAGCCGTCCGACTGCGGCTTCTCGTAGAGTGAGCCGAAGCCGGCGTGCAGGACCGTTCCCGGGATGTAGGTGAATGAGACGAGGAAGTCGGTCGTCAACTGGCGCCGGAACGTGTTGTATTCCAGGATGGCGCGCGCAAACAGGTAGCGGTTGAACTGGAACGTGGTCCGGCTCCGCGCGATCCCGTAGTCGTAGATGCGGGTGCCGGTCGAGGCGGCGTCGAAGCTGGCATAGGTGAACGAGGCCTGCTCGGACCACTGCTCACCGGGCTGATAGGTGACCGTGGCGGTCGCCTGCAGCAACCGGCCCGCAAAGGGGTCGTCCGAGTAGTAGATCGCGTCGCGGTCGGCAATGCTCGCAGCCAGCCGTAATTGCTTGACGACCTGCGTCTGGACCGTGGCGGACACGCCTGAGGTCGGGAATTTCTCGTCGCGGTACACCTCGCTCGAGTAGTGGTAGCCCACGCGCACGGAGGTGGCGCCGCGGAAACGAACGAGCGCGGAGGCCTGGTTGAAGGTCTCCCAGATGCCGCTGAACGCGTCGCGCGTCTGTTCGGTCATCAACTGGGTTTCGACCCGGTTCACGAGGCCGCGCTTCGGGTAGAACTTGGGCGTGACAATCGCCCGCGCGGCGGTGACGCCGCTCCGCGTGAGGTAGCCCAGTTCGGCGTTGAAGTCGCGGGAAATGTCGTTTCCGCCCGCGATGATCGACAGGTCGCGGGTGTCGCGCGAATACTCGATGCCGAGCGCCCGGCCGGTGAACGTGGCGCTCTCGCCCGGTGCGCGGGTGCTGGACCCGAAGGCGTAGAAGCCCAGGGCGGCCGACTTGTCCAGGCGCAGGCTGCCGTCGGCGCCCGCCACGCGGTTGAACCCCGAATCGGTTTCGCGGTCCGTCAGGAAGGCGCCGAGGTACGCGTCCTGGTCGAGCGCGCGCTTATAGCGGACAATCAGGTCGTGTGCGTAGCTGGCGGGCGCGGAGGACGCGTCGGCGTCCCGCGGCAATTCGTCGGCCGCGTAGATGGCGGCGACCGTGTCGCGCCGGGCCAGCTTGCCGCTCAGCTTGAGACCGCCCAGCGGATTGACGATCGTCCGCGTGTGGACGACGGACTGCAGTGGTCCCGTTTGCGACGGACCTCCGAGGTTGAAGGCGTCCTGTCCTTCGAGGAAGAACGGCCGCTTCTCGGGATAGAACAGGGGCGCCCGGAGATTGATGTCGATCTGCCCGGCGTCCGATTCCACCTGGCTGAAATCCGGGTTGTAGGTGCCGTCCGCGGTCAGCTGCGCGGTCAGTCCGTACTTCGCCGTGACGCCGAGATCGCCGCCCGACGACAGCACCGCCAGCTCCCCGGCATCCGCCGCCTGCTGCCGTGAATACGTGGCGGCCGGCAGCACCTCGAGCAGGGTGTAGTGCTTCACGTCGCGCAGTTCGATCGGCGCCGTCTGCAGCACGAAGTTGAAGCCCATCTTCGGGTCGAGCGCCGGCACGGTGCCGTCCTCGGTCTTCCGGCTGATGTAGCGCTCGAACACCACGCCCATCATCACCGGGTTCCGGCTGTTGTAGCGAATGCTCTTGAACGGGATTCGCACCTCGACGGCGTAGCCCTGCTCGTCGAGCCGCCCGGCGCTGTACCACACGGCGTCGAAGCCGAAGTCTTCCTTGTTCCCCGCAAACCGGCTGTCCATCTGGATGCCCAGCGGGTTGACGTAGAAGCTGTACAAGCCCTGCTGGTCGTTGAAGGAATCGAGGTTGAGGCAGATCCAGTCGTCGGGGCGGATGTTGTCGCGGTTCGCCATCGACGCCTTGATCTTCGACGGCTCGCGATCGTAGGCGCGGAAGGCGAAGTAGAGGTTCTCGGCGTCGTAGGCGTAGTAGGCCACCGTCCGCTCGGACAGGTCCTTGCCGTAGTCGGGCATCCAGGTCGTGAAGCCGGTCACGCCTGGTGCCTGCTGCCAGACCTCGTCGTCCAGGCGGCCGTCGATGACCGGCGGCGTGGTGGCGCGCAGCGGGCGCAGCGGGTCGTCCGCCCGCGCGACGGAGGCGCTCGCGAGGCAGGCGAGAAGGACGAATACCCGCAGTGCGAGTCGAGGACGGGAGTAGTGCACGATGTATCCGATCCGTACGCGACCCGTGAAGACCGAGGATATGGTGGTCTTCACCCGTCGACGATAGGAAGCGTTAGAGCGGTGTCCGCTCGTCTGCCGCTCGCGAGTCAACGCAACCACCGCTCTCAGAAGCGGCCGCTCGTCGTGCCGAGATCGCGCCCCGCTCAGGCACAGCACACAGATTCTGCCGCCGGGCCGCGGCTGAAACAAGGCCGCTGTTGAAGGCCTTCGCGCCGCCGCCGGACGGGCGGGATCAAGAGAGGGTCCCGATCAATTCTGGAGGATGACGATCATATGGTTCTTCAGGAACCCGTCATCCGCCTCGATGACCTTATAGCCGGCCCGCTCGGCGAAATCCCGGACCTGCCGTTTCGACAGGAAGCTCGCGGACATCGTCTTGGAACGGTCGGGATCGATGACGACCAGCCGCCCGCCCGGCTTCAGATACTTCCGCGCCCGGGCCATCCATTCGGCCGGCCGGCCGAACATGTGGAAGCAATCCCCCACCAGGATAAGATCGAGGTCGGATCGGGGGAACCGCGGATCGTCTTCGGCTCCCAGGACGGTCTTGATGTTCGTAATCCGGCCGGCCGCGCACCGGTCCTCGATCGTTCGAAGCGCGGCGGGGTTGATGTCGTTGGCATAGACCAGCCCGGCGGAGCCGACCCGACGGCTCATCTTGAACGTGTAATAGCCATACCAGGCGCCGGCCTCGCCGACGATCATGCCGGGCCGCAGTCCGATCAATTCCATCACCCGGTCCGGCTGCAGATCCCGGTCCCGGACCTTGTCTTGTTCATCGATCTTGAAGGGCAGCTGCAGAGATTGGCCGGCGGCCGGGGATGGAAACCCCATAGAGCCGAGGGCCAGACTGGCCAAGAGAACGGCCGGGCCGAGACAACGATTCATCGTCCGTCTCCCTTTTCGCCGATCGGGCGCGGAGACGGCGTCTGCAACGAGTTCCGGGCGTTCCCCTCCCCTTGGAGAATCCTCCCCTTGCGAAAATCGAACCGGCTTCCCGGCCTCTCGGGGCGGGCGACCGGGACGTCCAGTCCCGCTTTCTTGAGACTCGCGGCGAAAGCCGGGTATTCCTCTTCGTGGCCGCCCCTGTGATTGGGGAAAACCACCTTAGGCTTCAGGATCCGAATCGCCGTGTCATTGGCCGGCGTGAGGAAGGCCTCCGTGAAGAGCAGGTTCACGCTCCCGACCTTGGCGCCCAGAGCCCGCATATCGTCCGCGACACCGGCAGGGCCGCCGTAATAATCGCCGCCGAAGAAGATGGTCAGGCCGTCTACACGGATGAGGAACGCCGAACCCGGGACGCCGTCGTTCGAATTCACGGTGGCGATGGTCAACCCTTCCAGGCTCAGCTCCGCTCGAGGGCCCGGCAGGGAGTGGACGTTTCGGACGCCTCCCGTGTCCCATCCGAACACGTATTGAATTCTCGGAATCTCCTTTTCCCAAGCGCGGATGGCTTCGTCGAAGTGATCCGCATGGCTGTGGGTAATAAAGACCACGACGTCCAGATCCTTGATTTCCTTCGGATCGATCCAGCCGTTGGACAGGGATGGCTGGGGAGGAATCGGGGGAGTCGGGTCGCCGCGGCGACCGTAGGCCTTCGAATAATCGAAGACGAGCAGCTTGTTTTTAGTCTTCACCGCGTAGCCGCAGTGACCTAAGTACCATACGGCGGCTTCCCCTTCTTCGAGCGGGCCGAGCTCCGCGTTTCCCTTGATCGCCGGCTGGGCGGAATAACCGGATTCGGCCGAAGCCAGGCTCAAGACGTAAGCAAACAATACCATCAGGATGGCAAAATCGGCTTTATTCACAGAGCCTCCTTGCCTAATTCGATCATAATCACTCTCTCCGAGGCACGCGGAGTCACATCCACGATCTCCGAACGCAAATCACGCGCCACCATACGGGCCGCAGGACCATGACTCGGGCGCGCAAGAAAAGGGCCCTCCCCGGCTTTCGCTGGAGAGGGCTCGATCGTATCAAAGCCAGACCTCGAAGCTCAGCGCTTGCGGGCCGCCTTCTTGGCCTTGGCCGCGGGGGCGTTGAGGATGGCCGCCCGGGCCGCCGCCAGCCGGGCGATGGGCACCCGGAAGGGCGAGCAGCTGACGTAGTTCAGGCCGATCAGGTGGCAGAACTCGACACTCGAGGGCTCGCCTCCGTGTTCGCCGCAGCTGCCCGAGCGCGCCTTGAACGGCGATCCTCGCGACGTATCGCCCTTCGGGGTCACCGAAGTCGTCACACGTCTCGATCCGTGCTGCGAGCCGGACGGCGTGTCTGCGCGAGCGGTCACGCGCAAGGTTGACCATCGTCGTCACCAACCACGCCTCCTCCTCCCGTTCAGCAACAGGCGGCGGCGTTCGCGACCCGAGGACGCGTACGAACGTCTCTTGGACGAGGTCCGTCGCGTCATCGTGGCTCGAGGACAACCGGCGAGCGAGCCTGAAGAGCCGGCGCTCATGAACGTCGAACAGGCGGAGTCGGCAGGCCCCCGTCTCCTCGTCGGCCTCGAGAGCGGCGGTCGTTGCCCTCATACCGTATAGAACGTGCGAGAACGACGAATCGCTGGTCGGGGCGTCAGACTACGGGAGACCAGAAGGGGCCTCCCGCCGGCGCGCCAAGACTCGAACGTTCGCAGTATGGGCGCGAACACCCGGTCATGTCAGCTGCGGCCCGCCAGCGCGGCTTCGCCGGCTGGCGTCGTCCGGTACCGCTGCAGGCGGCTGTTTGGCTTGTCCGGAATGGTCCGCCTCAGCCAGCCGGCTGTGATCAGCGGCTCGATATGGGCTTTTCGGAAATGCTCGCGGTCTACGACGCCCAAGACTTGCTGCAGTTCTCGGCGCGACAGCGGCGACCTGCGGGCCGCCTCCAGCAAACGGACGACTTGCGGGGTGACTTGCGGGGTGACTTGCGTGGTGACTTGCGGGGTGGTCACTCCTACCGAGACCCTGAACGTCACAACCGCCGCACCGGTGATCTCCTCGAACACGGGCACAGCGACGTCGGCAGCGCGGCACATCTCGATGACCCTGTTCGTGCCGCGGCCCCATCTCTCGATGAGGCCAGCGCGGAAGAACACGTCGGCGATCAGCGGGTTGCGCAGCACGGACAGGTGGCTTCGTGACAGCGCAGCCGGCGTGATGCCTCTGGGATACGTTCCCGCGCTCCACACCTCGACCCTGTCGTCGAAGATGGCCAACGACACGGCGCCGCCTGCGATGCTGTAGTCGCGGTGGATGAGGGCGTTCACCAGGATCTCGCGCATCGCGTCGGGTGGAATGAGAGGGGTCTCGACGCGAGCCATCTGGCCGGGCACGATTCGCGCGGCCAGCGGAAAGTGGCGCCGGCAGAACAACTCGGCTTCCTCGAGCAGGCGGAAGGCGGGTCCCCTGACCTGACGATGGTCCAGAAACTCTGCCTTGTCAGTGCCCTTGAAGCGCGCCATCCGGAGTTCGCACTGCGGGTAGTCCGGAAGGAAGCGCTTGCCGAAGAGCACCACCGCGGCCCGTAGAATCTCGCCGCCCTTCCGCAGACCCAGCCGGTCCAGAAGGTCCGGCAGGTTTCCGGCCGGCGCCCCAGTGAACCGCCCCGCGCCACGCGCGTTCTCCGCCAAACGGAACGCCTCGTCACGGTCGATGTCGCGGACGGTAACGTCGGCCGGCTGATTCTCCCAGCGACGCCGACTGTGCATCCTCTCGAGCAGGAGCCGTTCGTAGGCCTGTTGCGGCATCCTCCGCGTCGTGCTGCCGGACCGCTGGTAGGGCTTTCCCTCGTGCGTGAACGGGACGGATTCGGAGTTGCCAGGGACCGGCAGAACCAGCACTTCACGTTCGCCTGCGACGGGAACGCGAACAACGTCGATACTGGCTGGAGGTTCGATTGAGGCTGCCGCCTGGGTGATTTCGCGTAGCGTCTTGTCCGAAACCTCCTGCCCTGCGAGGGTCGCGTCTGGCCGCACGCCGATGCACACGAGGCCACCGGCGCCATTCAGGAAGGCACAGGCGGTCTGCATCGCCTCTCGGAGTTCGGCCGTCGATCGCTTGAACTCGAGCGTCGGGCCTTCTCCTCGGGCGACGAGCTTCTTCAGTTCCCGTGCGGTGGTGGGCGGCTGGACCTTCAGATCGACTCCCGTCCGCTTCTTCTCAACGGCGCGTCGCCGTTCGCGGCCTCGGCCGAAGCGATACGGCGCATGATACCGGCAACCCAGGCCGGCGCGAAGCGCATATCCTTCAGAAGCTGCTTCTTGTCGCGCCAGCTCAAACGTTTGCTCAGCGTACTCACGACTCGGTTGTCGATGTGCGGCTCGCCGAGGTGGCGGAGAGCTTGGATCACCCGTGAGACACAGGCCTGGGCACACGCTTGGGCACACGCCGGGGCACACGAACGTGATTCTGAAGGAATCAGGCCTTCAGAATGAACAACTTCGCTGAGGGTTAGATATTGGCGGAGAGAGAGTCCGTCCAGGTCCTGTGTCGCGCCGTGCCGCGCGGTGCCATAACCCCTTCCAGTACAGCGGCCTACGGCGGCTTGGTGGAACCAGGCTGTGCCTTGAGATGTCACCCCATTTCAACTAGAATGTGGGGCGACATGATGGGCTGAATTGTTCGATTGCCGATTTGCGTCGCTTGACACGGAGCGTATCAATGTCCAAGCCGCGAGGGCGCCACCCGGACCGCCGTTTCACGTCCGCGCACGTGCGGGCGCTGAAGAAGCCTGGCCGCTATGCCGACGGGAACGGGCTCTACCTGTTCGTCGAGGATTCCGGTGCCAAGCGTTGGATCCTCCGCACGGTTGTCCGAGGCAGGCGGCGTGACATTGGCTTGGGATCGGCGCGGCTCGTGCCGCTTGCCGATGCTCGGGAGGAGGCGATTCGTCTTCGCCGCCTCGCGCGAGCCGGCGACGATCCCCTGGCGACTCGCCGTCGGGAACGTCGCGCGGTCCCGACCTTCAAGGAGGCGGCCACCACCGTTCACGCTGCCCACGCCACGACGTTTAGGAACGCGAGGCACAAGGCACAGTGGATCGCGTCTCTCAAGGCCGACGTGTTTCCGCTGATTGGCGATCGTGCCGTGAACGCCATCGACTCGGCGGACATCTTGAAGGTGCTCTCCCCGATCTGGACCAAGAAGCCGGAGACCGCGAGACGGCTCAAGCAGCGATTGAAGGTGGTCTTCGAGTGGGCAAAGGCCTCGGGCCATCGAACGGGCGACAATCCCGTGGACGGGATGACCGAGGTCCTCCCGAGAGCGCGGCAGGCCTCGGTGCACCATGCTGCACTTCCCTACGCGGAGGTGCCGACGTTCGTGCAAGTCCTTCGTGAGGCGAATGCCGGCGAGGCGACCAGGCTGGGTTTCGAGTTCCTGATCCTCACGGCTGCACGCACCAGCGAAGTGATTGGAGCACGGTGGGAGGAGATCGACCTCGATCGTCAAACGTGGACGATTCCTGCGAGCCGGATCAAAGCCGGCCGGGAGCATCGCGTGCCCCTGTCTCCGCGCTGCGTGGAGTTGCTCGATCGCGCGAAAGCGATTGCGGATGGCGGGCCGTTTGTGTTCCCGGGTCGTACGGCCGAAGTGCCCCTATCGAACATGGTGTTTCTGATGCTCCTGCGCCGTCTCGGGTACGCCCACATCACCGCCCACGGATTCCGCAGTGCCTTCCGGGACTGGGCCGCGGAACGGACGCACTTTGCACGCGCAGTCTGCGAGGCGGCCCTGGCCCATGTCGTCAAAGACAAAGCCGAGGCGGCGTACTTCCGAAGCGACCTGTTCGATCAACGACGTCGACTGATGAAATCCTGGTCAGTCTTCGCGACGACGAAGCCCGCGAAGGTGGTCGCGTTCCCGGCGTAGCGATGGGAAACTGAGACCGGGTTCGCGCCGGCGAGGACACGATGATGATGGCCTGTGGAAAGCGGTGCGAAACGCGAACCTGGCTCGCGCGTTTTGCAAAGAACGGTGGGAGCCGGCGTTCCGACGCCGCCGGCTTCCACGGTTCTGGCGGCTTCCACAGGCAGACGCTGGTACGTGGGTCATGCGCCGGTACTCCGCCCGTGGCCCGCTGATACCGCGTCTCGGTCAGGTACCGGACGTGTTCTTTGTCGTAGCCGCGAACGCGGACCGCTTCGTTCACCAATCGTCGGCCCCGGTCTCGCTCGAGATGCAGGAGCAGACGCTCCGGGTCCGCGATGCGGTGGCGGACCGACAAGTCGCTCGACAAGTCGCTCGACAAGCTGATTGGCAAGCTGATTGGCAAGCTGATTGACAAGTCGCTCGACAAGGCCGCCGCTCAGAATCTCGCGGACCACCACGCCGCCAGGGCGAGGGAGGGAGCGACCCCCGGAGGGTGACGGACGAGGGCCGGCGCGAGCGGTCTCGGCCGCTCGACAGGGGGGTCGCTCCCTCCCTCGCCTGCCCTCGAGGAGTGCGGACGCTCTCGGGCGGCTCGGGACACGAAGTGCCGCACGGGGCGCAACTTACGCGCCCCGGAATCCGTGAAACGAGGGCCCGCCAACCGGCCCGCCACGTGGCCCGGTGCGGGGTCGGTAACGGGCCGGGCCACGGGCCGTTCGATGCCGCGTTGACGTCACGGTCAAGCGGCCGCATCGAGGCCTCCACACAGCGGATAGGCGTGGCGCAAACGCTCTTCGACGCATTCGATTGGAGACGTTCTGGACGGCTCCAACAGGGATGGCACGTCGGGTGCGGCCGCCTGGTCACCGTCGGCGCAGCAGCGCTGATACCACGCGTGCCACCAGTCCCCTGAGAAGCGCCGGAGATCCTTGCGCGGCCGGTCGAGGTCGCCCTGACTGAAGGGGTGAAAGGCCCTGGCCTCGAACCGGCGGCGGGCCTCGAAGTGGAGCAACCCATCCCGGCGCACGACGGGCTCGCCCGGCTGGGTCGGGGCGGGATGCATCGCCAGGCCCGTCGTCTGGTACCTGCGATAGCAGAGACCGCGGGCCTTCCCCGCCACTTCTGGACTGGTGCTGCGGAAGCGGATCCGGCTCTGGCCCAGGCGTCGAACGAGCGCGTCGTCGTCGCGCAGGAAGGCGGCGAACGCGCCCAGAGTTGACCCGCCGGGGACGTAGACGAACGCGACGCGGTCACTCTCGGCCGTGCGCGGACGATAGGAAGCACTGAACGAAACCGCTCCGCGGTAGTCATTCTCGCGGCACCCGACTCCGCGGCCACACATCCTCGCTGGTCGTCGCCCGCCTGACGGCGCTCGTCCCCGCCCCCGCCCGTGCGCTACCGTGTCCTCCCGATGACGCTCATGGTGAGCGTCGCATTCCTTTTCAACCGGGAGGCCTCACATGGGCGTCTTGCGAGAGCGCATGGTGCGCGAGATGCAGTTGCGCGAGTTCTCGGCGTCGACCCAGAAGCTGTACCTCACGACGCTGACGGATCTCGCCCGGTATCATCACCGGTCGCCGGACACGCTCACGGGGACCGACATCCAGGACTATCTGCTCTACCTCACCCGCGAGCGACACCTGGCGTGGAGTTCCGTCAGTGTGGCCGCGTCGGCCATTCGTTTCTTCTACACGCAGACGCTGAAGCGGCCGGAGATCGCGATGGCCATTCCGCCCCGGCGGAAGCCGCGCCGCCTGCCGCACATCCTCAGTGTCGAGGAGGTGGGGCAGCTGCTCTCCACCCTTCGTCATCCGACGCACCGCGCGGTGCTGATGACGACCTACGCGGCGGGGCTCCGCGTCAGCGAGGTCGTCCGGCTCCAGCTCACCGACCTCGATCGTGAGCGGTGGATGATCCGCGTCGATCAGGGCAAGCGCCGCACCGACCGCTACACGATCCTCTCCCCGCGCCTGCTCACGGAATTGGACCGGTACCTCACGGACCGCAGGCTCTCCCGCTGGCTCTTTCCCGCCCGCGTGGGTGACGAGCCGATGAGCCCGAGCACCGCCCAACACATCTTCGAGGCGGCCAAGGCCCGCGCCGGCATCCAGAAGCCCGGCAGCATCCATCTGCTGCGCCACGCGTTCGCCACGCACCTCCTGGAAGCCGGCGTCGATTTGCGCACCATCCAGGTGCTGCTCGGGCACGCGTTGCTGGCCACCACGAGTCGGTACCTGCACGTCACCCGGAAGACACTCACCGCCGTCCAAAGCCCGTTCGATCGGCTGACGCTCTCGACACCGCCGCCCGCCGAGTGACCCGCGGCACGTCATGGCGACCAACGAGACCGGATCCGCGGCCCCGGTTCCCCTGCGGCCGCGCCATGAATTGGCGGACGTCTTTCGGCTGTACGGCGACGCCTATCGGGAGACCCATCCGCTGTCCACGGCGGTGCGCCGCGTGATGCGCGCGATCACCACCTGTCGCACCGCGGCACAGGGCGGCCATCTCGAACGCTGCACGGCGTGCCGCTTCGAACGGCCGGCGTATAACTCGTGCCGCAATCGCCACTGCCCGAAGTGCCAGTCCCTCGCCAAGGCCCGGTGGCTCGAGGCCCGGCAGGCCGAGCTCTTACCGGTGGACTACTTCCACGTCGTCTTCACCGTCCCCCACGACCTCAACGCCCTCATGCGCGCCAACCCGGCGCGCCTCTACGCGATCCTCTTCGACGCCGTCGCCGACACGCTCCTCACCTTCGGCGCCAATCCGCGACAAGGTCTCGGCGGCCAACTGGGCGTCCTCGCGATCCTCCATACCTGGGATCGCCAGCTCCGGTACCACGTCCATCTCCACTGCGTCGTCGCCGGCGGGGCGCTCGACGTGAACGGCGATCGCTGGGTCGCGGCCCGCCCCACGTTCCTGTTTCCCGTGCGGGCGCTGTCGCGAGCCTTCGCCCACCGGTTCCTCACCCGGCTCGAGGCCGCAGGGCAGCCACAGCGTTTGGTCTGGCCGGAGTCCCTCGCCGCCGTGCGTGGGCCGAGCGCCTTCCGCGCGTGGCTCGAGACCCTGCGGCGGAAGGCCTGGGTCGTCTATGCGAAGCCCCCGTTTGGCGGGCCCGCGACCGTACTCGACTATCTGGCCCGCTACACGCACCGTGTCGCGATCTCGAACCACCGCCTCACCGCGGTCGCCGACGGCCAGGTCTCCTTCACCTATCGCGACCGCCAACACGGCGGCGTCCTCCGCGAACTTACCTTGCCCGCCGACGCCTTCATCGACCGCTTCCTGCAGCACACCCTGCCGCCGCATTTCGTCCGGATTCGGCACCTCGGCTTTCTCGCCAACCGCACGAAGACCGCCCGGCTGGCCCAGTGCCGGCGCCTCCTCAACGCCGCGCCCCCACCCCCGGTCGTCACACCCACGACCGCCGAGCCGGTGCGTACGCTGACCGGCGTCGACGCCGTCGCCTGCCCCCACTGTCACGTGGGCACCATGCTCGTCATCGAACGCTGGCCCCGCGGGTCGCGGCCGACCGGCCTCCACGCGGCGCCTCCCGGCGAGGACTCGTCGTGATCCGCCCGCCCCACCCCGGCCGCTCGGCGCGTCGACCCGCCGCCCGCTCGGCACCCGTCTGTCTCGGCCCTCGCGATCACCCGTCCCTCGACTCCCGCTGGTGCGGCATCGCCCTGCCGACCGGCCACTCAACACGCACCCGGCGCCGCCTCCTGCTCGACACGCGACCCCGTCGCGGCTTCCAATCCCCATAGCTCCGTCCGCGCGCCTGCCGGAGATCCCCGCGGTTTCGTTCAATGGGCTTTTATCCGCCATGCGGAGCACGGCGGATAAAACGCTCTTCATTAGTCACAATGGAACGACCGGCTCCGATTCGCAGCATCGTGGGTTACGCTGCGAGTTGGAGACCCGAACGCAGAGCCACATGCGAAAGGAGCCGGTCATGATGAAGGTACGATTTGTCGGTCTGGATGTCCACGCTGAAACCATCGCGGTCGCCGTCGCCGAGCCAGGCGAAGAGGTGCGAGCGCTTGGCATGATTCCGAACCGGCCGGAGTCGATTCACAAACTGGTGAAGAAGCTCGGGCCGGCCGCGAACCTGCGCGTCTGCTACGAAGCGGGCCCCACCGGTTACGTGATCTACTGGCAGTTGACCGGGCTCGGCGTGCATTGCGACGTCGTGGCGCCGACTCTCGTTCCGGTGAAGGCGGGCGATCGCGTGAAGACGGATCGTCGTGACGCCCTGAAGCTGGCCCGCAGTTACTGCGCAGGTGATTTGACGCCCGTGTGGGTGCCGGACGCCGCGCACGAAGCCTTGCGGGATCTCGTGCGTGCAAGAGAGGCAGCAAAGAAGGACCAACTCCGCGCGCGCCATCGGCTGGGGAAGTTCCTTCTGCGCCAGGGGCGGCGGCCGCCGATCCCGATGAAGCCCTGGACGCAGGCCCATCTGACATGGGTCAAGACCGTGCACTTCGAGCACGCCGCGCAGGAAGCGACGGTCGTGGACTACCTCCACGAAGTGGAGCACGTCGCTGACCGCATCGCCCGTCTCGAACGCGCGATCGACGAGGCCGTGACGGCCGCGCCAGAGCGGATGCGCCTCGTCATCGAAGCGCTGCAGGCGCTGCGCGGCATCGCCGTGATTTCGGCCGCGACGATCGTCACCGAGCTGGGAGAGATCTCCCGCTTTGCCACGCCCCGGCAGCTGATGGGATACAGCGGTGCGGTGGCGGCGGAAGCCTCGAGCGGCGCGCGGACCCGACGAGGCGGCATCACGAAGACGGGCAACGCCCATCTCAGACGCATTGTCATCGAAGCGGCGTGGGCGTATCGGTACCGTCCCTCGATTGGACCCACGCTGCGGAAACGTCAGGCGACGCTGCCCGAGGACGTCAAGGAGATCGCCTGGAAGGCCCAGCACCGTCTCCACGCGCGTTATCGCGTACTGATGGCGCGGGGCAAGTGCAAGCAGCAGGTCGTCACGGCGGTCGGTCGCGAGCTCCTGGGATTCATCTGGGCGATCGGGGTGGCCGTCGAAGGCCGCGAGGCCCTGGCGGCGTAGCCAGTACGGCGCCATGCAACACGCAGGACGCGGCATCGGTGGTGGTCGAGGGGCCCACGGAAAGGAGAATCCTCGACCGCTCTATGCGGCGAGCTTCACGGCTCGACCCGCGCTATTAGTCCGAGGCAGCTCCCGACGGATCACGATTATGCGGTGTCGACCCGCGAATATCAGAGTGATCAACCGTCGCGACCGCGCCTCGGCCACCACCCATGCCGCGTTTCGTACCCCGTCACGTGAGAACGAAGAGGAGTCCCTCATTTGACAGAGTCGTTCCATATCAGAGCGGTGTCCGCTCGTCCGCCGCTCGCGAGTTAACGTAACCTGCGCTATCAGAAGCCGCCGCGCGTCGTGCCGAGGCCGCGCCCCGCTCAGACACAGAGGCAGGGATTTGAACCCCGATAACGTGGTCCAGAGACGAAAACGCCGGAGACGACGGTGACGGGTCTTGGCGGTTTGCTTAGGGTTTTCTGGAATCACCTTCCGGCCGTTTGGAGTGGGGAAGGGCCCTTTCGTGCGCAGTCTATCAAGTTTGTATCAAGATCCGCTCGGCGGAGCATGGAGCCGACCACGGCGGAAGCCCCAACGGCCTCGAGAACGGATGGGTGGCCGCGCCACCGAGTCGAGCGACGAATACACCGCTCGAGAAGCTCTACGACCAGGTGAGCGAAAAGGGGCGCGTGAAGTTCGGAGCCTGAGACTGTGCCTGGGCGGCGAGGGCTTCTCGTCGGAACGCCGCCCACGGTGTCTGATAGCGGGCGTGACGTTCAACGGCGTTCCGTTCACCAACCCAGCGGCCCCCCCGTTAATGCGCCCTATCGTCAGGCATGGGTTCCCATCGCACTTGACGGTCAGTGACGAAGAACGCGGCCAGGGCGGGCGCCGGTATGTTCGCCGTTCCTGACGACGGGGACGCCGTTCACGATCACGTGGACGATGCCCGCGGGATACCGGTGCGGGTCCTCGAAGGTCGCCCGATCCTCGACGGCCGCCGCGTCGAAGACCACAATGTCCGCCTTCTTGCCGCGCGCGAGCCGGCCGCGGTCGCGCAACCGCGCCCGGTCTGCAGGCATGCTCGTCATCTTCTTCACCGCCGCGGGCAGGTCGAGTGCCTTCCTGTCCCGCGAGTAATGGCCGAGTATCCGCGGACAGGTGCCGTAGGACCTTGGATGCGGCCTGGTCTCGGCCGCTCTCCCAGTCGGAGCGATGCTCTCCCCGTCGGAGCCCACCATCACGAGCGGATGGGCCAGCACCATCTCCACATTCGACGGGCTCATGGCGTGGCCGACGAACCACGCCGCGTCTTGTTCATCCTCGACGAGGCGCAGAACAGCCTCAGCGGGATCGACCTTCCACATCCGGGCGATGTCTGCGATGTTCCTGCCGACGCAGACCTTGTTGCCTGCCGTGCGAACGTCGCTGATCACGATCAGGTCGTAGCCGCCGGGGTCGCCGGCCACGTACTCAGCCACAGCTGACCGGATGCGGCCGCGATCGGTCGTGCTACGGAGTCGGCTCACGACCGCCGGCGCGCCGCCATCCAGCGACCACTGCGGAAGCAGCAGGGTGAGCTTGGTCGAGTAGGCGGTGTAGGGGTACGCATCGGCGAGAACATCGATGCCGTCCTTTCGCGCGGTCTCGATGAGACCGATCGCCTCCCGCTGCGTCCCCCAGTTGGCTCGGCCGCAGACCTTGAGGTGCGAGACTTCGGTGCGGACCCCGGCCCTCCGTCCGACGTCGATGGCTTCACGGATCGCGTCGAGGAGCCCCGCGACTTCGTTCCGAACGTGCGACGTGTACAGGCCGTCTCGCCGGGCGACGACTCGCGCCAGTTCCGTAATCTCGTCGGAGGCGGTGAACATGCCGGGCGGGTACTCGAGGCCGGTGGAGAGACCGATGGCGCCCTGTTCCATTCCTTCGTCCAGGGCACGAATCAGCGCCTTGATCTCGTTTGGCGTCGCCTGGCGATCGTCGGGACCGACGATGCCGTAGCGGAGCGTTCCCTGCCCGAGCAACAGCGCCTGGTTCGCGGAGAACCTGATTCGCTCCAGGACCGCGAAGTACGAGCCCACGTCGGTCCACGTCGGGTCCATTCCGGTCTTCTGCGCCAGAAGCGTGCGGGTGGCCATGTCGAGGCCCGTCAGCGGCGCCGCGGAGAAACCGCAATTGCCGGTGATCTCGGTGGTGATGCCCTGTCTGACGCGGCTGTCGGCCGTCGGATAGGCCGGGAGGGTCATATCGGAGTGGGAGTGGATGTCGACGAAGCCGGGACACACGTACCGTCCGGACGCGTCGATGACCCACGCGGACTGGTCGGCGGGGATCTCGTCGATCGCGGTGATCGTGTCGCCGGCGATGCCGAGGTCGGCCGTCCACGCGGGTCCGCCTGTGCCATCGAGTATCGTGCCGCCCTTGACGATGACGTCGAACCGGGGGGAGGACCTGGCGCGGAATGGCACGGCACACACGGCCAGGCCGGCTGCCGCCTTGCCGGCGTGGGCGATGAATGTCCTTCTGTTCATGGCACTCTCCCGGCGCCTGCCCCTATCGTCGCGGCCCCGCGGGTGTCAACGGGGCACGGCACCCTGGCCAGGGTGAACGCCGGTGAGGTGCCAGGCGCGTCGAACGGTGCGCCCGGAGCGGTTCACACCCTATCGCGAAGCTGCAGGGCTCGGTTCTCCGCCGAGCGGCGTGACCGCACACCTGGGGGCACGGCGTCCTTCCGCCAGCCCCCTACTCGACCTTCTGCCAGACCAACATGTGGCGGGTCTCTGGCTGCTGAGGAAGGCGTGGATCCGGACCCCAAGGGCTTGTGACTGTTAGCCGATCACCCTCGATCTTAAAGTACCGCAGTTGCTCTGTGTTGTGTAACAGCGGACTCCATGCTGCATCGACCGTTGTCGTCCACGTGTCTCCCTCCAGGCGGTATGCACCTGAATACGCAATCATTGACAAATACAGCGCGGCTCTCTCTTGGTCTGTCGTGGCCGGCTTCCTGTCGGTTGCCTCGATAACGGCCATCATCCGACCTTTCGGTGTGAACACGATGTATCCAGGAGGGCCGTCGCCAAAGAGCTTCTTTGTTGGGCTGCCATCCTTGAATTCAAGAACATAGCTCAGTAGCTTCCAGACGCCGACAAGTGGCGCAGCGTCCTGCGCATGTGCGTTCGAGGTGATGGGGGCACCGGGCAGTGATTGCTTCGTGCATACCGCGACGTTGTTGACCGGTTGCCCCTGCGCGTTGGTGCCTCTCGTTCGATCGGTGAGCGTCTTCCCATCTTTCGAGATGGTTCGAGTGGTGATGGTGGAGACCTTGCCGTCGTACTTGACGGTGTATTCGATCGTGGTCGCGTCGACGCGCTTGTACGAAATCGTATCGAGTGTCTTCGAAGTGCTGGTCGCGAGAGGGTAGTCCTTGCCGTCGAACTTGAAGGCAATGTGATTCCACGTCGGCGTGCCTGTCGCGTCGACCCCCTTGTCGACAGAAAGAAGCACGCCTCCTCCTCGGTCCTCGTAGGTTTTCGTAAGGCTCTTCGGGGGCGGCCCCGGGCTATACGTCGACGCGGCTACATTGAGTTTCCACGTCCCGACTAGGGGATCGGTCCCCTGCGCCGAGACGACGAGCGAGAAGATGAGCGCGAGTCCGACGCCGAGCGCTGCACGACGAATGAGTGTGAGCATTTGCTCTCCTTCTGCCCTGCGGTGCTGGGCAACCATGATGAAGCGAATAGCCCAGGAGGACGTCGGCATGACAACGCCTCGTATTACGGGGGCGATCCCTCCTTCGAGCGACCTGTGAGTCTGCAACGGAGGGCTCGGCTATTGCTTGTCCCACACAATGACGTTGTTCATCGGCTGCCCCTTCGCGTTGGTGCCCTTCTGACGTTGAGTCAACGTCTTCCCGTCTTTCGAGATGGTGTACGTGTTTGTTGACGTCACTTTGCCGTCCGTCGTTACGGTGTTCTCCCACGTGCTGGCATCAATCCGCTTGAATCCAATCGTGGTGAACTTCGGCGAGGCGCCCGGCACGGTCGCGGCAGCGTAGGGGTAGCCCTTGCCGTCGAATTTGAAGGCATAGTGAGCCCACGTCGGATTGCCTTCTGCGTCAATTCCTCTTTGAGTTGAAACGAAGAGCCCTCCCCCTCCATCCGTGAAAGTTCGCGTGCTGCTCTTCGGCGCTGGACCGGGTTCGTACTTCGACGCGGCCATATTCAACTTCCACGTCCCGACCAGAGGATCGGGCCCCTGCGCTGAGACGACGAACGAAAGGACGAGCGCGAGTCCGACGCCGAGGGTCACTCGGCGAAGCAGTGGGAGCATCTGATCTCCTTCTGCCCTGCAGATCAGGGCAACAGCGATGAACCAGACAGCCTGGGAAGAAGTCGGCATGACGACCTCCAATCCGCGCGCCGCGGTCACAGGGGCCACGGGCGGTGCGAGTGCGGGCATCAGGCGCTGGGTGGACGGTGAACAGACAGTAACACGGTTCCGACGGAACGGAAGAAGAAACACCGGCGCCGGACAGGCGCTGCAGCGAGCCGGGGGGATTCCTGTGGCGCCGATGGACCGTTGTCTGAAGGGTTGTGCTGGATGGGCGGGTTCCATTCGGGATGTACGGAGAGTGGGAAGCCCGTGACATCGGCTCGGCGACGTCAAGGCGGCGGTTGCCGCCGCCGGATGCCATATGAGCCTGGGATGAAGTCCTGGCCATAGACACCGAACGACTTCATCGACGCCGCGTGGTCGGTCGTGGAATTCACTCTGCAAGAAACGAACGCCGTGCCGGTCGTGGATGTGGACCAGTTGAAGTCCAGGAATCCGAAGGAAGTGCAGCAGATTGTCGCGCACTCCGCGAATGAGATCACCTCGGCGACAGAGCGGCACTGCCGGACCGCCTGATGGCGGTCCGGCCTAGCCTAGACCGGGCACCGATCGCAGCACCCCGAAGCGCGCTGCGTCGCAACCCCCCATCCCGAGGGACACGGAGCATTCGGGCGCCAGCCCCTCAAGCTAGCGAAGCAGGTAGGCAGACGCGGGCTGTGCTGTCGGATCGTGATCACGCCTGACCAGAAGCGAACGCCCGTGATGACTTCTTTCGCACATATGCGCACAGGTCGGTGATAGTCTTACGGCACCACCTCCATGACTGACATCACCGCGACCCCTCAGCCGGTGTCGCCGGCACGGCCGTTGTCCGGCACTGGCGCGTTCGTCCCCGGCACGCTCCTGGCCGGCCGCTATCGCATCGTCGCGCGCTCGGTCGCGGCGGCATGGGCGAGGTGTACCGCGCCGACGACCTGAAGCTCGGGCAGCCGGTGGCGCTGAAGTTCCTGCCGGCCGGCTTCGAGCGCGACGCGGCGCGCCGCGAGCGCTTCTCGGCGAAGTGCGGATCGCGCGCCAGGTCTCGCATCCGAACGTCTGCCGCGTGTACGACCTCGGCGAGAGCCGGACGGGCCGGCCAGCGTTCCTGACGATGGAGTACGTCGACGGGGAGGACCTGGCGTCGCTGCTGCGGCGGATCGGGCGCCTGCCGCGCGGCGAAGGCGCTGGACATCGCGCGGCAGCTGTGCGCGGGGCTCGCGGCGGCGCACGACAAGGGCGTGCTGCACCGCGACCTGAAGCCGGCGAACATCATGATCGACGGCCGCGGCCAGGCGCGCATCACGGATTTCGGCCTGGCGGTGGAAGCGACGCCGATGCGGCCGCGAGCGACGGCGCGGGCACGCCGGCCTACATGGCGCCGGAGCAGTTCGCGGGCAAGCCGGCCACGGTGCAGAGCGACCTCTACGCGCTCGGGCTGATTCTCTACGAGACTGTACACGGGCCAGCGCGCGTTCGACGGCGACGACGCTGGCGCGAGTGGCAGCGGCGCACACGCGATTCGACGCCGACGCAGCCCGTCGCGCGATCGTCGCGGACATCGAGCCGGCGGTGGAGCGCGCGATCCTGCGCTGCCTCGCGAAGGACCCGGCGCAGCGGCCCGCGTCGGCGGCGCAGGTCGCCGCCGCGCTGCCGGGCGGCGATCCGCTGGCGGCGGCGCTCGCGGCGGGCGAGACGCCGTCGCCGGAGCTGGTCGCGGCCTCCGGCGAAGAGGGCACGCTGCCGCGGTGGCAGGCGTGGGCCTGGCTTGCGTCGGCGGTGGTGGCGCTGGCGGTCACCGTGCCGCTCCTGGCGTCGGTGCTGCTCATCAACCACGTGCCCCTGCCGCTCGAGCCGCGCCAGCTCGAGCGGCAGGCGCGGCAGACGCTGCATGCGCTTGGCTACACCGCGCCGCCGGCGGACGCCGTCAGCGAATGGAGGCGGTCGGTGCCGACGGGCTGGTCTTCGTCTACCTCGAGAGCCCGGCGCCGCTGTTCCAGGCTGCGGGACAAGACCCGTTCACGCTGGGCCGGACCTGGCAGGAGGATGCGGTGGTCCATCTCGATCCCGAGGGCCGTCTGAGGTCGCTCGACATCGGCGGGATCAGCAGCTACAGCGATGCCGGAGCCGCGAAGGACCCGGACTGGACGCCGCTCTTGAAGGCCATTGCCGCCTCGACCACGCCAGTGGCGTCCACGTCGCGCCGCTGGCCGCCCGGGTTCTATGCCGACACGCGCGCGGCGTGGACGGCGGTCGATTGACGGCGCACCGCACGAGATCGAGGCCGCGGCGCTGCGCGGCCGGCCGGTGTCGCTGCGCGTGCGTCCAATCGGTGCGAAGGATGAACCCTCGACGCCGCCAGCCTCCCTGGCATGCAGATGGCCAGTCGTGTCGCGATCGCCCTCGCGTTGTTCGGCATTCCCGCCGTGCTGGCCTTCTTCGCCCGCCGCAACACGCGCCTCGGCCGCGGCGACAGGCGAGGCGCCACGCGCGTGGCTGGCTTCTGTTTCGTCTGCATCTTCATCTCCGCCGCCTTCCAGCGCCACTGGAGTTCCGACCCCAGTCTGCTCCCGCTCGGTCTTGTGACCACGCTCCTGTTTCCGCTGTTCTACGCCACACTGGCCTGGGTCTCGTACGTGGGGGTCGAGCCGTACGTGCGCCGGCGGTGGCCGGCGCTCCTGATTGGCTGGACGCGGCTGCTCGATGGGCGCGCTCGGCGACGGCCTCGTGGGCCAGGCGCTGCTGGCGGGTGTGGCGGGCGGCACGCTCTCAGCCGGCCTGGACGCGGCCTTCAACGCGATAACCCGGCGGCGGACTGTGCCGGGTGTGAGCTACGCTGTACTTTGCGTGGTGGAATCAGCCGACCGTACGTGTTCCGATGTGGCAGGAATCAGTTGTTTCTACGGGCTCGTCGGCGTGGGCGTGCTGGTGGTGGGGCGGCTGCTGTTCCGGCGCGACTGGGCGGCCTGGCTCGCGGTCGTGATCCTGTCCATCCCCGCTCTACCTTGCGACGATTCGGCGGGTTGCCGCCGGCAGTAGGGATGGTCGAGGCGGCCTTGCTGGGCCTCGGGCTCGCCGCGCTGCTCTACCGGTTCGGCCTGCTCGCGCTCGTGATCGGCCTCAGCGTGAGCTTTGCCCTCAACGACGCGCCGCTGACGCTCGACGCGTCTCGCTGGTACTTCTGGCAGGGCGCGTTCGTGGTGGCGCTCGTGCTCGGGCTCGCCATCTGGGGATTCAGGAACGTGCTGGGCAAGCAGACGCTGCTGCCGGCCGGTGCGTTGGAGGAGTAACTCCTAGGAAGCTGACCCTTGCCATTTGCAATTGCCCCGGATGGTGTTCGACTCTGCTATGAAACAATCGGGACAGGGGAACCATTACTGCTCGTTTCGGGGCAAGGCAGTGATCGTCACTTATGGGAGGCTGAAGGCTCCACTACCTGGCGAGCGAAGGGCATGAGGCGTGGGATGTGCTACCCACTATTACTGCCCCGACGCTGGTAATCCATGGCAGTGATGACCAAGTAAACCCAACAGCGAACGCCTACCTGTTGAAGGAGCGGATCCCAAGAGCCGAACTACACATCGTGCAGGGAGGAAGACATGGGTATGTCTTTGAGTTCCGCGAAGAGGCCAGCCGCGTCGTGATGAGTTTCCTGAATCGTCATCAGTGACAGAGTTGACACGCGCCGGAACTGGGATCGTCGGTGGTGCGCACTTCATTCATCGAGCACTTGAACTAGAAGCGCCACGCCACATTCAGTCCGGAGGATCCTCGAGAGGGCAGGGCGCAGCCAATCCGCCACGCGACAGGAGAGTCACGGCCGCTGCGAGGACGCTCCGCTACCGCGTCACGGCCGCCACGAAGCGTTCGACCGCATAGGTCACGATCTGGCCGCACGGACCTGCGAGGAAGTAGTCGCAGCCGTGCGTGGCCCACGGCAGTGTGATCAATACGTGCGGACGCGTGGCGGCAGTGAGCCGAGCGTCCAGACGCCTCACGTTCTCGGTGAATACCAACTCGTCGCCTTCGCCGTGAATGAGCAGCGTCGGCGGCGATCCAGAATCGATGTACGAAAGTGGTGATGCCTCGTCGTAACGATTGCCCGTGGCCGCGGGCGGTCCGCCGAGGAACTCCTCGAGCACGCGCGTGCTGTTCAGCACCCGCGGATTGGAGGGATGCGCGTAAGCCCACCGCAGGTCGACCGGCGGATACAGGCCGACGACTCCGCGAATGGCCGGATCGCGATCCGCATACGCCGAAAGCAGCGCCAAATGACCACCTGCCGACCGGCCGAGCAGCACGATGCGCGTGGGATCGACGCCGAGCGACGGGCCGTTCTGTTCGAGATAGAGGATGGCGCGTCGGACATCCTCACGTGCCGCGGGGTGCTGGAACCTCGGTGCAAACCGATACGACACCGCCGCGACCGCGTAGCCGCGGTCGGCGAGATACTGCCCCAGTTCCGGCATATCCGCGCGACTGCCGCTGCGCCACGACCCGCCGTGGATGATAACCACGAGCGGTGCAGGCTTCGTCGCGGCGGCGATGAAATCCATGCGCAGCGTGTCCCCGTTCGCCGCCGCATACGAGAGCGTTCGCGGTCGCGAGTGGACGGGAATTCCCGTGAACAACGCCGCGAACTGCAACGGCGCCTGTCGCGCGGGTGCACCAGAAGTAGCGCGTGGAGTGGTGTCACCCACGGTCGCGAGCCGAGCCGGCAGGGACTTGCCGACCAGCATCGCCTGTACTGTTGGCTTCAGCAGCACCACGCCCGCGATCAGCGAAATGCCGATCGCCACGCGCTGTGCGCGACTGCTTCGCGCGCTCTTCAAGGTCATTCCGATCGCCGCGACGGCGATTGTCAGTAGCGCGAACCAGTATCCCTGCTCGCGTGCGATGATTTCGAGCATCCAGAGCAGTGTCGTCTGTGCCGGCACGAGACGAGGAGCGCGGCCGCTGCCGCGACCAGCGCGACGGTCAGCTGCAGTGCGACGACGATAAGCCGCACATAGCGGCCTCTCCGAGTCGGCATTGGTGTGTTCTCAGGCACAGCCCAGCGACAGAACCGCGGGGAGCTAGTTGTGGGGAATCCCCGGGGCAGTATACACGCACAGCACCTTCCCGTGCGTCCCGACGGGCTGATCGCTGACCGTAACTCCGCTGTGCCTTGGCATGTCGCCCTCCATTCAGGATAGGACGCACAGAGCGGTCTCCGCTCGTCGTCCGCTCAGTAGAGAGGTCAACAGAACCCCCTCTATCAGACGCCGCCGCGCGTCGTGCCGAGGCCGCGCCCCGGTTCTCGATCCGGACGCCCTGAATCATCTGGCCGGGAATCGTGTCGCCTCCGGCCGGCGCCGCCAGCGTATGTCCGTGCAGGTTGGGGTTCGAACGAGGGCCCGCGGACGATTCGGGGCGACACATGTGGTACGTTGTACATATCGTGTACAGGTTGTCACAGATGACCACAACCCTTTCAGTGCGCATCGACGCCCATACCAAGAAGCAGCTGGAAGTGCTCGCCGGGCGCGCGCGTCGCTCCAAGTCGTTTCTCGCGGCTGAAGCCATTGCCGCATTCGTCGAAGCGGAGAGCTGGCAGCTCGACGAGACCCAGGGAGGCCTCGAGGAACTGGATCGGGGCCGCGGCGTCGCTCACAAGGATGTGTCGGCCTGGCTCCGCTCGTGGGGCGGGAAGCGTGAGCGAAAGGCACCCCCGCGCGTGACCATCGTCTGGTCGCCGCGCGCGGTTCGTCACCTGGCCGACCTTCGGGTGTACATCGCGCGCGACAACCCCGACGCGGCAGCCCGTGTGGCCGTGACGCTCCTCACCTCAGTCGAACGTCTGGCCGGAATGCCGAGTCTTGGGTGTCCGGGACGGGTGCCCGGCACGCGCGAACTCGTGGTTCCAGGCACACCCTACGTGATTCCGGCACAGGCTGCGAGGCGAACGCCGTCGAGATCATTGCTGCCTTTGATGGACGCCAGCGATGGCCAACACGCCTGTAGTCTGCACCTTCATGCGCCCGCCGACTGGCGCGATGCGGCGCCAGGCCGCGCCGTCAGGATCGCGTACAGCGACCAGGCGGCCACCGCCGCGATGAGGAGCGGCGTGGTCAAGGAATAGGCCGCGTACCAGGATGTCACCACGAGCGGCAGATCGCGCACCAGGGCATTCGCAAAGACCAGCGCGACCCAGGCCAGCAGGCCAAATCGCCGGAGGATCCACACGTAGGAGGCGAACATCAGAACGGTAGCCGGGTTGAGGACGAGAAGCGCGGAAAGTGACGAACGAGTAGGACGACATGACCGCGACAAACAGCGCGTCGGCCACCCAGGTGCGGCGCACCATGCTTCGCAGCAGGACCAGAATCAGAATGATCCGGTGGCGAAGAAAGCTCGGTGCGCGACTTCGCTGAACAGGAGACCGAAGAGAAATCGCGCGCCATTCAAGCTGACGCGCGGTTGACCGGCCACGTCGTTCATCGCCCAAACAGTGACGTGCCAAGCAGCGCGAGCAGCAGCCCCGCCAGGACGCCCACGAGGATGTGCGACGTGACCAGGGGGTCGCGAAACCGGCCGCTGATCATCCGCATCCAGGAGATCAACGCGTCCGGCCAGTTCTTCCTGACGAAGGGCTCAATCGCCAGGTACAGAAGCCCGACGTAGCCCGCCATGAAGGCCGCCCAACTCAGCCCCATCATCAGCGGGCGCACTTCCTCGGCCGTGGGAACATGAGCGGCGACCAATGCCCAACTGGCCACGCCCGTGGAGAATAGCGCGCCGCTGATCCGCCAAGCGGCCTTCCGGTCGCCGCGCCCCAGGCGCACGTTGCGCCAAGCGACGAGCGGCGCGGCGATCATCAGGCCGAGCGCCAGGGCCGAACCGGCCAGGACCGCGGCAGCTCCCTGCCTCGTCTGCGTGGTCCCCGCCTCCGCCACAACGCCCTGATCCTGAAGAAGACCGGCCGCCCATTCAGCGCCGCCGCTTCCACACGGACCCTGTCCGGCCGTCCCTCTTCGTAGGCGCCGACCCAGGCCATTGTCGAGTCCGTGTTCACGGGAACGAACGCCTCCGGATCCCACGGCGACGGCGTGAGTCGCGCGGTGTCCAGACCCGCGGCCAACAGGAGACTGTTCCAGTTCCAGTCCGGGATCTGCCCGGCCAGTGCCCGTCCGGCCGAGGTGCGCGAGCCCGCCGAAGGCGGCAGCGCCTCCAGATGCTCCAGCCGGCCTTTGGCATCGAGGGTGATTGTCACCATTCCCTGCGAAGTCATGGGCGGATCGACCTGGGTAGCCAGGCCCATCAAGAAGACGCTGGGGCTCACACCCGTCAAGAAGTTCCCGGGCCGGAGGTAGTCCTGATGTTGGCGGTACCAGAACACCGTCAGGGCGGGCCGAAGGCTGCCCAGGCGCTCCCAACGGTGCTCAACGTCACTGGCCTCCAGATAGCGCAGGTAGGAGGCGAGGACTATCCCGCCAGAGCCTTCGAATCCGTATGCGGAATCCACCGGCCCGCCGACGGTCCCGAACTCAGTGTTGTAGCCGAACTGCTTCAGCATCACGCGAGCTCTGTCCGCCAGCGCATCCGGCGGCAACGGCAGCGGCGCGCGGCCCAGCAGCGTCGTCTTGTTGGCGAGCAGCACCAGCGCCACGAGCATGAGCACCACGCCGACGAAACACGCCATGGCGGTGCGCGGCTGCAGGCCTTCCTTCTCGCCGGAGGCCGCCACCATCTCGGGCGACGGCGTCTCGCCCGCGGCCAGCGCCGCCGCGAGCGGATCGCCGCCCGGCAGCGCCGCCGCCACCGCGCAGCGCCGACGAGGGCCGGCTGCGCGGGTCCGCGTCGAGGCAGCGCAGGATCACGCGCTCGACGGCGGGTCGAGCTCCGTGATCGCCGAGGCGTCGACGGCGCGGTCGCTGCGCGCCGCAACTCGCCGCGTCTGGCGCGAACGCGCGCTTGCCCGTGAACATCTCGTACAGCACCAGGCCGAGCGCGTAGATGTCGCTGCGCGTCGTGACCTCCTTGCCCGCGCTTACTGCTCCGGCGCCATGTACGCCGGCGTGCCGCGCGAACGTCGCCGCCGCGCCACTTCGCCGGCCGAGCGCCGCCAGGCCGAAGTCCGTGATGCGCACCTGCCCGCGGCCGTCGATCATGATGTTGGCCGGCTTCAGGTCGCGGTGCAGCACGCCCGCGCTCGTGCGCGGCCGCCAGCCCCGCGCACAGCTGCCGCGCGATCTCGAGCGCCTTGTCCGGCGGGAGCCGCCCGATGCGGCGCAGCAGCGACGCCAGGTCCTCGCCGTCCACGTACTCCATCGACAGGAAGTGCCGGCCGTCGATCTCGCCGATGTCGTACACGCGGCACACGTTGGGGTGCGACACCTGCCGCGCGATGCGCACCTCGTTGCGGAAGCGCGCCAGCGCGCGCGGTCGCTCGTGCGCGCCGCGGCGGGAGGAACTTCAGCGCCACCGGCTGGCCGAGCTCGAGGTCGTCGGCGCGGTACACCTCGCCCATGCCGCCGCGGCCGAGCAGGCCGAGAATCCGGTAGCGGCCCGCCAGCGTGGTGCCGGCCGGAAACCGGCCTTCTTCTACCGAGGGGATGGGGGACGCCGGAGCGCCCGCGGCACCGCCATGCGTCGTTCGGGAGGGATTGGATGGGTCGGGCATTATCGATCCTCGGCCGCATTCAGGAACATCGACCGGCCCGCCAGCGACGTGTAGAGCCCGAGGAGCGCCGGGGCGAGCGCGACCACCACGGCCAGCCAGGCGAGTCCCGTGAAATAGCTGCCGCTGGTAAACGAGATGGGCATGTTCGTGAGCACGCCAGCGGTGTAGCCTATGGTGACCATCGCCAGGAATCCGACCCGAAGGTAGAGCACAAACACTGTGGTCAGGATCAGGGCCCAGATGCTGAAACCCAGAAGCCATTGCGGCAAGGCGAGCCCCGACGGATTGACCGCTGCCGCCAACGCAGCGATGAGGACGCCGAGCGCCAGCGAATGCCGGCGCGTGGTCCGGCAGGCGACGAGCATCATCACGACGAAGGCCAGGTCCATCCAGACCGTCGAGCCGAACTGATTCAGGCCGACCGACAGGGCGCGCAGGCCGCCGCCATAGGCGTGCAGTTCCAGTTCGCTCCCGGTCCGAGTGGGCGGCAAGCTTCCCAGCGCGGTCGGCAGCAGCCAGACGATGGTCATCAACACCACACCTGCGGTGGCTCCGACCAGCAGTTCCCGACCGGCCAGCGGGTCGCGCCACTCGCCGCGGAGGAACCTGGTCCATCCCGTGAGTGTGCTGGGCCACTGGCGTCGCGCGTAGGGTTCGATCGCCATATAGAACACCCAGCACAACCCGGCCATGAACATGGCGGCGCTGAGGGCGCCGTACGCCGTCGTGAAGAAGAGTCCATCGGAAGGCCACGAGGCGCCGAGGACCGCCGACAGGAATGTGGCGACGCCAGCCACCAACCCCAGCCGCGTCGCACCGGCGCGATCGCCCCGACCGAGCATCAGGTTACGTCGCATGAAGGCAACCGCCACGATCATCGTCACGGCCATCAGGAGGTGGACGGAGAACATCTGGACCCACTGTTCGGGGGGGTCCTTCGGCGTTGGCGCGACGTCGACGGGCGTCAACGCCGACATCACGCGAAAGAACACGGGCCGGCCGCGCAGGCTTGCCGCCTCGACGCGAAGCCCCGGCTGCCCGTCGCGGGCCGTCCACGCGAGACGTGTGTCGGCCGCGCCGCCGGGCAACGGCCGCGGATCAGCGGGACCAAACAGCTTGATGTCGAGCCCTGCCTGCTTGAAGACCAAGGCCCAGTCGAGGCCCGCCCCCGGCGGTGCGGTCGCGGCATCCGGCTCAGCGATCCGCACGTCGAGACACTCCAGCCGGCCGTCCGGCGCCAGTTCCACGTAGAGGGAACCGGATTCTCGCGGTGGAGAGTGGGCGGTGACCGGCAGCGCGCTGCGAGGGAACGGAAACGGACGCGCCGGGTTTCCGAAGGCAAACAGCGCAGGCGCTCTCAGTGGTGCGGGATTTCCCGGTACCGAGAATACGCGGGCGACGGCCGCCGCCGGGTCAGGTCCAGCCGGAGGCCGCCGCCCGCAAGGCGCCACGCGTCGGCGACCTCTTCCCCCCGGAGCTGGAAGCCGCTGGCGCTCGAAGCGGATCGGGTGACGAAGCCCAGCTGTGCGAGCGTGTCGCGCGCATGGTCGGTCAAGCTCTCCGGCGAGCGCGCGAGGCCGAACAATCGCGGCGTGGACGAGTTCTCCTGAATCACCACGAAGGCGGCGAGGCTGGCCACCAATGCTGTACAGAGCAGAACCAAGGTCCGCGGCGACAGGCCGGCGCGATCGCCGGACGCCGCCACCATCTCCGGCGACGGCGTTTCGCCCGCGGCCAGCGCCGCGGCGATCGGATCGCCGCCCGGCAAGCGCCATCGCGACGTTGAGCGCGGACGAGGGCCGGTTGCGCGGGTCGGCATCGAGGCACCGCAGGATCACGCGTTCGATGGTCGGGTCCAGCTCCTTCACCAGCGTCGTCGGCGTGCCCTGCGACTCGCCCGGGCGCTTTCCCGTGAACATCTCGTGCAGGACCAGGCCGAGCGCGTAGAGATCGCTGCGCGTCGTAACTTCCTTGCCCGCCTTCTGCTCCGGCGACAGGTACGCCGGCGTGCCGCTGCGAATGTCGACGCCCGCCACTTCGCCCGCCAGCGCGGCCAGGCCGAAGTCGGTGATCGCGCACCTGCCCGCGGCCGTCGATCATGATGTTGGCCGGCTTCAGGTCGCGGTGCAGCACGCCGCGTTCGTGCGCGGCGGCCAGCCCCGCGCAGATGCGGCGGGTGAACTCGAGCGCCTTGTCGGCGGGCAGACGGCCGATGCGGCGCAGCAGCGACGCCAGGTCCTCGCCGTCCACGTACTCCATCGACAGGAAGTGCTGGCCCTCGATCACGCCGATGTCGTACACGCGGCAGACGTTGGGGTGCGACACCTGCCGCGCGATCCGGACTTCGTTGCGGAAGCGCGCCAGCGCCGCCTCGCTCGTGTGCGCGGCGGCGGGCATGAACTTCAGCGCCACCGGCTGATTGAGCATCGAGGTCGAGCGCGCGGTACACCTCGCCCATCCCGCCGCGGCCGAGCAGGCCGAGAATGCGGAAGCGGCCGGCCAGCGTCGTCCCGGCCGGAAACCGGCCTTCTTCCATGGATGGGAACGGGGACCCCGCGGCGCCCGCGGCACCGCCATGCGTCGTCCGGGAGGGATTGGAGTCATCGGGCATTGGCAGCCATACCTTCGTCGTCGCCCCATCTGGCGTGACGTCCGCGAACGGAGGCCGCGCCGCCTGCCCCAACGGGCGAGAAAATCGCGTACGGGCCGAGGCGCACGCCGGATCGCAATGGCAAGGGGAAGTGCGAGGAGTATATCAGGCCGACCGCGACTCCCGACCGAAATCAGCGAGGGGGGTTCGCCTCCGGCCGGCGCCGCCAACGTGTGGCTGTGACGCTCCTCACCTTTGTCGAACGTCTGGCCGGAATGCCGAGTCTGGGGCGCCCCTTGATTTCTGCAGCGAAGGTCCGCGCCTTTGCGGTGGGCGCGTGCCGTGCGTCCACGGCTGCGTCAGCTTCCGCACGCTGGGTCCGGGGCACCACGAGACGCATCCCGCGTCGACTCTGGCACACTGGCGGATCACGGATGTGATCTGACGATTGTCCTTGACACGTTTTCAGAGGGGATGCGCGCGGCCTCGCCGAGCGCCGTGGAAAGGCCCCTGGAACGCCACAGGGTCGCCAGGCCACGACGATCGCGCACGCGACCAGACCAGGCGTCGATCCCGCACGCAATCGGCGGTCCTTCCGGCTTCTCCGCGGGCTCGAGATGACGATGGTATATAGGGAGCATGATGACGCGCACGTGCTCTCTCGCCGACCTGTCGGCCGCGATTGCCGCCTTGCCAGATCGCGCGCTGCTGGTCGAGGTCGAGCGGCTCGCGACCGACGAACAGCAGGCCACCTCGCGCCTGATTGCCGCGCTTGGCGAACTCGACGAGCGGCGGTTGTATCGCGACGCCGGCTGCTCGTCGCTGTTCACCTACTGCACGCAGGTGCTCCACTTGTCCGAGCACGCCGCCTACCGCCGCATCGAGGCCGCTCGCGCGAGCCGGCGGTTTCCGCGCATCCTCGAACGGCTGGCCGCTGGCGCGCTGACGTTGACGGCCGTCGGGTTGTTGGCGCCCCATCTGACCGACGAGAACCACGAAGCCCTGCTCGACCAGGCGCGCCATCGTTGCAAGCGCGATTCTCGAAGAGCTCGTCGCCCGCCTGCGACCGCAACCGGACGTGCCCGCGTTGGTACGGCGCCTGCCGGCCCTACGCACGGACACGGCGCCGAGTCCCCTCGAACAGGCCGCTGACGCCCCAGCGCCCGCCTCAGGGCAGTGCGGGACGAGGACGGCATGTGCCGCCTTCGCCGGGCCGCCCACACCGCTCCTCGACGAGCCCTCCGGAAATGGCGGAGGGACCGCGCCGATGCCCGTCTCACCCTCGTCCCGACCAGCGGCGCTCCTCACGCCCCTCGCGCCAGAGCGGTACAAGCTGCAGGTGACGATGGGCGCGGAGACCCACGCGAAGCTGCGGCGCGCGCAGGACCTGCTGCGCCACGTCGTGCCGGACGGCGACCTCGCGGCGATTGTCGACCGCGCGCTCACGGTCCTGATTGCCGATCTCGAGAAGACCCGGCTCGCGGCCACCACCCGTCCCCGCGCCGCTCGAACCCCGTCGCCGACGTCCCGTCACATCCCCGCCGCCGTGACGCGCGCCGTGTGGGCGCGCGACGAGGAGCGCTGCACATTCGTGGGAACCCACGGTCGCTGTGCGGCGCGCAGCTTCCTGCAACTGCACCACCGGGTGCCGTATGCCGTGGGAGGCAAGGCCACGGCGGAGAACCTCGAGCTGCGCTGCACGGCGCACAATGCCCTCGCCGCGGAACGGGACTTCGGGATGCCGGCCTGGGCCGACCGGTTCGAACCCGACCCGGCCGGCAAGAATGAGGCTCGGCGACCCCCGCGTGCCGGACCTGGACACCGCGCCGACCAACTCGGTCCGGACCGAGTTGGCGATCGACGCCGTGCGGCTACTCGAGCGGTGCCGTGACACGATGTCGACGACAGAGGCCACAGCGCGACACGGAGGCGTTCCCGCAGGGGCGCCGGCGTCAGCCGGGTTTCCGGCCGCAGGCCAGCCACCCCTTTCTCTCCGTGATTGCTGTGCCCTCCGTCGTGGTCTGTCCGGCTCCTGTGTCGCCTGCGTGGCCTGTCACCCTGAGACGGCCCTTCCGGCACCGCTCGAGAAGGCCGTATAATAGGGTATGGCCCTACCAATGGTGAAGTCGACCTACGTGCTGGATCTGGAGAGCGCCGACGCACTCGGGCGTCTGGCGCGGGACTGGCGGGTATCGAAGTCCGAGGTCCTGAGACGCGTCCTCAAGAACGCGGTTGCCTGCCCGGTGCCCGACCGCGTCGCGCTGTTTCGCCAGATGCAGAAGGCCGCAGGCGTGTCGTCGGCCAAGGCAGACCGATGGGTGGCCGCCGTGCGGGCCGAGCGTCGGGCTGGTGCGCCCCGTCCCGAGGGGACACGCCGATGACTCACCTCGACACCAGCTTCCTGATCCGGGCGCTCTGTCCGGGCTCGCCGCAGGAGCGGCAGTTGCTCATCTGGCTGGACGGCCCGGGGTCTGTGTCGCTCTCGGCCGTCGCCTGGGCAGAGTTTCTCTGCGGGCCCGTGTCGGCCGACGTCACGGCGATCGCGCGGGCGTTGCTCGGCGAGCCGATGCCCCTCGGAACGGCCGCCGCGGAGCGCGCCGCGCAGCTGTTCAACCAGGCTGGCCGCCGGCGGGGCAGCCTGCTCGATTGCCTCGTCGCGGCGACGGCCATCGAAGCCGGCGCGCAACTCGCGACGGAGAACCCGCGGGACTTCGAGCGCTTCACAGCAGCCGGACTCGACCTGGCGTCCTGACGTTCGGCAGGACGCGCGGCGTCACTGCCCCGCCGGCATCGGGGGCAGCCCCGGGCGCTCGGCGTACACCGACAACTGGCGCACCAGCGGCCCGAGCCGCGGATGCGTGAGCGGGAGTTCCAACTCGGGCGCCGCGACCAGGTAGATCGCGGCCGGCACCGCGGTACGGATGGTGCTCACTTCCGGGGGCGTGTGCACGAACCGTCTGGCGATCGTCGCCTGCACAGTCGCCCCGGTGAATGGCGGCTCCACGGTGAGCATCTCCTACATCACGCACCCGAGCGAGAACAGGTCGCTCCGCCCGTCGAATTGCTCCTCCCGATGCCTGCTCGGGGCTCATGTAGGCGGGCGTGCCGACCGTCACCCCCACCTGCGTGAGCGTACCCCTGCGTCTCGCTGGCGGCTGAGACGAGGGGAAGGGGGATCATTTCTTCGTCGCGGGCGCGATGCGGCGCAGTTCGTCGAAGAAGTTGAACAGGAACACGACCTTGTCGTTCACGACGTCGGCGTCGGGCCGGGCTGCGAGGACCGCGATCCGCTTGCCGTCGGGATGCACGTCGAACGGCGCAGACGACGGCAATCCCCCCGGTGACACGTACCCGGTCGGGGACCATGGCTGCGGCGTCTCCGCCTGTAACGCATCGCCGACCACCCGGTACCGCGCGGCCATCACCTTCCCCTTCGAGAGAAACAGGATCTCGCTCGTCTTCGGCGACCAGCGTGGATAGGTCCCGCCCTCGGTTGAGATGGGCCACGGGCCGCCGGGCCCGGGGAACGGCCGCACGTACACGTTGTAGGTGCTCTCCTCGGCCTTGATGTACGCGATGAAGCGGCCGTCCGGCGAGAACATCGGGGCGACACCTCCAGCCGTGCCGGGAAGCACCGTCGGCGTGCCGGGCGTCGGCCGGCCGGTCGCGTCGCGATCCACGGGCAACATCATCACGTCCCAGTTGCCGGCCTTCTGCTGGGAAAACGCGAGGACCCTCCCGTCCGGAGGGAGCCACGACGTGGGCACCTGTCTCTCCGGGCTGTCGGTCATCCGCGTGACCTCGCCCGTCCCGTCGGCGTTCACGTAGTAGATGTTGGAGGTCCTCCCCGGCCTGGCCCGATCCGAGGCAAACGCAATGCCCAGGCTGTCGGGCGTCCACGCGGGGAATACATCGTCTCCCTGATCGAACGTCAACTGCCTCAGCGTGGGGCGAGTTAGAGTGAGGTCGTAGATGAAGATGTGGCTTCGCCTGCCGTCGGAGATCGCCAGCGCGAGCTGCTTGCCGTCAGGTGAGAATCGGGGTCGGCCCAGTTGGCCGGTTCGGCAAGGAGCGGCGCGATCTTCCCGTCGCGCGTCATCCAGTCGATCGGCTGCGACGGGGACCTGGTCGCGCCGGGCAGGTACACGAGTGTGCCGGTCGGCGAGAATGCTACCTGCGCCCCGGCGGTCGCGGAATTGCTGGCGAGGCCGTCGAGGACCGGCACCGCTTGTCCAACGGTCTCGAGCCGACCGAGATCGAACGGCACGGCGTAGAGCGTCCCCTGCTCCACGTAAATGAGGTGCCCGCCGTCGCGCTCACTGCGCGTCGGCGAGGTCAGCCCGGTCGGGAGGTAGCGCCCGTAGTAGCCGCCGCGCAGGACCGTCGTCGGGGCGCCGCCCGCAAGCGGCGCGACGACGAGATTCGCGGAGTCGAAATCGGTGATGGCGGAGTGCTCCGTGTACAGCACGGCCCGGTCTCCGATGACCTGCGGCCAGCGCTGCGTCGTGGCCCCCGGGCTGAGCGTCGAGAACGGCTGCGCGGTTCCCCGCCGCGGGAGGAGACTCGCATCAGGCGGACCTGGCGGCCCGTGTTTTGCGTGAAGACGATGGTGTCGTCGTCAGCCCACCAGCCGCCACGACCAAAGGGCGCATCCGACAAGTCGGTGGCTGCGCCTCCCACGATTGGCACCTTCTTGAGCTTCTTGTTGGCGAAGAAGCCCAGTTGCTGGCGGTCTGGCGAGAAGAAGGGGCTCGCGGCCCCGTCCGTTCCTTCGAGCGGCACCGCCTGCAGTTGGTCGAGGCGACGAACGTAGATCTTCGAGACACCACCCTTCTGCGCGACGAACGCCAGCGTCTGGCCGTCCGGCGAAAGGACCGCCGCCGCGCCCTGGTCCGGGTTGAGCGACGCGTCGGCGCCGATGTCCACGGTGAGCGCGAGCAGCGCGGGTGCCGGCGGGACCCGCCAGGGCGCCCAGACGAGGAGCGCTGCGACGAGCGCCGCGCCGGTGACGCTCGACAACGCCCACGGCAGTACGCGACGCCAGCGCGGCCTGACGCCGGTGGCGGCGTGGCCGCTGCGGCCGCGGGCGCCTCCATCACATCAGCGCCACCCGCTTCGATCCTGGCGATCTCGATCCGCGCTTCGCCGATGTCGCGCAGCCGCTGTTTCGGGTCGCGCTCGAGGCAGCGGCCGATGAGCCGCGTGAGCCGCGGCGGCGTGGTCGCCGGCAGCGCCGACAGCGTGATCTCCTGCCGCAGCACGGCAGCCAGCGTCTCCGAGATGTCTTCCGCGTCGAACAGCCGCCGCCCGGTCAGCATCTCGTAGAGCACGACGCCGAACGCCCAGACGTCCGCGCGCTTGTCGACCGCCTTCCCCTTCGCCTGCTCCGGCGCCATGTAGGCCGCAGTGCCGAGGATGAGTCCCGCTTCGGTGCCTGGCTCACCGCCGGTCACGCCGTAGCCTTGGCGAAGGCGGATCTCGTCGGCGAATTCGTGGCCGCCGCGCCCGACGCCGACACCGGGTCCACCGCTTTCGCGAGGCCGAAGTCCAGCACCTTGACGACGCCGTCGTCGCGGACCTTCACGTTCGCCGGCTTCAGGTCGCGATGGACGATGCCTTGCTCGTGCGCGGCTTCGAGCGCTTCGGCGATCTGGCGGGCGATGGGCAGCGCCTGATCCAGCGGGATCGCCGGCCGCGCGCGATCACGCTCGCGACGGTCGTCCCCTCGACCAGTTCCATCACCAGGACGACGCCGGCGGCCCTTCCTCGAGGCCGTACATGTGCGCGATGTGCGGATGATTGAGCGACGCGAGCACGTGCGCCTCGCGCTTGAAGCGCGCGAGGCGCTCCGCATCGTCCACGACCGCTTCGAGCAGCACCTTCAGCGCGACGTCGCGGTTGAGCTTCGTGTCGCGCGCGCGATAGACCTCGCCCATTCCGCCTGCGCCCAGCTGCGCGACGATCTCGTACGGCCCGAGCTTGGTGCCGATCACCATGACGAGGCCCCGCTGGGCTACGGCGAGACCTCGCCGAAGCCCCGCACGCCATCGAGGGGCGAAGGCGGGCCACCCTAGCCGATGGCGGCGAGGATCTCGTAGACGCCGACCCGGGTACCGGATGCAAAGCGCCATTGAGTTTGCCACTGTCACTTCCTGGGCGCCCAGTTCTGAATCACTGTGATCGGCGCGCCGCTGCCGGCGCCCGTCAGGACATTGATGAGGAAACGGCCGTCCGGCTGTCCACGTCGTATTGCCACGTGATGTCCCAGGCTCCACCCGCCGCCGAACACGGCGTGCGACGGAAAGAGCGCCGTCGGCGCGCCCATCGTGGGCACGTGCCGGTGGCCGCGAAGGACACGGCCATCAGCATGCTGTCCGGCGCGATGTAGTACAGCTCCTCGCCGTCCTGCCGCCAGCGCGGGTCATCCCGCCCGGCGCCGACACCTTGAACTTTCCGCTCGGCCCTTTGGGAAACGGCCGCACGTAGATCTCCGGTTCGGCCCGATTCATCCGATATGTATGCCACCCAGTGCCCGTTGGGCGAGAACTGGGCGGATCCTTCCTTGAACGTCGTCGTGAGAAAGTCGAACTTCTTCTGCTCCCGTCCATCGGCAGCACCCACAGGTCGCCGGCGGTTTTCCGGTGTCTCTCGAGTACATCAGGAACCTTCCGTCCCGCGACCAGGACTGGGGCGAAGGTTCTTCCCGGACGACTCCAGGAGGAGCTCCTCCTCGCCCCCGCCGTTCGAGGGCTTTTGATAGAGGCTCCACGCCCCCTTCACCTCCTGCTGAATACGAGCCGGCTCCCGTCGCGAGACCACACCGGGTACCGCTCGCGGCCGGTGTCGAACGTCAACTCGCGCGTCGGCCGGCCGCATCGAACAGCCAGAGGTCCACGTTGCCCTGGACCAGCGATACGCCGCGACGCGGTTTCCGTCCGGGCGACAGCGTTGGGCACAGGAGGCCATTCGCGTCGGGGGAGCCCACCGTGCCGACCGCCTTGCCCGGCCGGTCGAACCAGGTGAATTGCGATCGCTGCCACCGTCGGCCCGGTAGGTCATTGACCCGCCGGTGGAGACCGACAACGCTCCGACCGCGTAGCTGGGATTGTCGCCACGGTCCGCGACCGGGATCAGCTCTCCGATGACTTCGCCGCGCGAGCGAAGTCGAAGCGCTGGGCGACCAGCGTCCCCTGTCGCGAGAACAGCAGCCGGTCCGGCAGCATGAACTCCGCTTTCGTGTCCGCGGCCGCGAGGCGCCTGATCGGCGGGGAATCGAGCGCCCCTAGATAGATGCCGGCCGAGGAGCCCGTCACGTAGTACAGAAACTGCCGGCCACCGGGCAGGAATGCGGAAAGCGATGCGAGACTTGTCCCGGCGCGAGCGTCGTCAGTGGCGACGGTGCGCCCGGTGCCGCGGGCACACGAAGAGCGGGCCGGCGTTCCCCCGCGAACAGGATGACGTCGTCCTCGCTCCAACTGCCGCCGCGGCCGAAGCTGGGCAGCTGCAGAGTGTCTGCGGCAGCCCGCTGCCGATCTCGAGCCGCTTGAGCCCCTGTTCGTGAAGAAGCCCACCGACCGGCTGTCGGGCGACCAGAACGGGTACCTCGCGCCGTCGGTGCCGGCCAGCGGCTGCGCGGCGTTCGTGTCCAGCGGCCGCACCCACAGGCGCGATGCGCCGTCGCCCGGCCACGAACACGATCCGCCGCCCGTCGGGGAACGGCGAAGGACAGCAGATCCGTCGTGGCCGGCGTGGTGATCTCGAGCCGCGTTTCGGATGGCGCGGGCGTCGGCGTTTGGCGCAGTAACGCACGGCGGGCACGGCGAGCGCCAGGGCCACGCGGTCCCGCACGCGAGCGATCGCAGAGCGCGTCGACGGGGCGAGCCGATCGCGCGCGGCGCCGACGCTGGGCCCGCCGCCGTCGGCATGCGGCGCCGCGCCGTCTCGAACGTCGCCCTCGAGCTCGATGCGCGCCTCGCCGATGTCGCGCAGCCGCTGCTTCGGGTCGCGCTCGAGGCACGCGCGAGGAGCGCGCGCAGTGCGCGGCGGCGTCGCCGCCGGCAGCGCCGCAGCGATCTCGCGCCGCAGCACCGCCGCGAGCGTGTCCGAGACGTCTTCGCCCGCGAACAGCGCGCCGGCCGGTCAGCATCTCGTAGAGCACGACGCCGAACGCCCAGATGTCCGCGCGCTTGTCGACCGCCTTCCCTCGCGCCTGCTCCGGCGCCATGTAGGCCGCGGTGCCGAGGATCATGCCCGGCCTGCGTCGTCGCGCGGCGACGTCATCGTGGGCGAGTTCGATCGCCTCGGCGGCTCGCCGGCGCCGGCCGCCGGATCCAGCGCCTTGGCGAGGCCGAAGTCCAGCACCTTCACCGTGCCGTCGGCGCGGACCTTGATGTTGGCGGGCTTCAGATCGCGATGGATGATCCCCTGCTCGTGCGCCGCTTCGAGCGCGTCGGCGATCTGCCGCGCGATCGGCAGCGCCTCGGTCCAGCGGGATGCCGGCGCCGCGCGCGATGCGCGTCGCGACAGAGTCGTCGCCCTCGACCAGTTCCATCACGAGCGCGTGAGTCGGCGGCCTTCTTCGATGCCGTAGATCGCGCGCGATGTTCGGGATGGTTCAGCGACGCGAGCACGTCGCGCCTCGCGCTTGAAGCGCGCCAGCCGCTCCGGCGTCGTGCGCGAACGCGTCGGGCAGCACCTTGATCGCGACGTCGCGATCGAGCTTCGTGTCGCGCGCGCGATAGACCTCGCCCATGCCGCCGGCGCCGAGTGGGGCGAGGATTTCGTAGGGGCCGAGGCGAGTGCCGCGGGTGAGGGCCATTGGGGCTACTTCCTTGTTGCCGGCGCGACGCGGCGTTTCAGCTCTTCGACCCAGTTCAGCACGACGTTCACCTGGGTAACGGCCTGTCCCTCGTTGGCCAACAGCATCAGGAAACGCTGGCCGTCGCGTGTCACATCGAAGCCCGTTTCATACGGCCCCTCAAACTGCACCCGGGTCTTGCCGATGGTCAGCGTCGGCTGAGTGGTCAGCCCAACAGCCATGATCTGCTCGCTGTGCTGGTAGGACAGCCCTCGTCCAGGCCGCTACGCGCCCACCGCGGGGACACGCCGCCGTCCGTTGAAATCGGCGACCTGCCGGTCTCCACCATCCGGAAACGATCGCACGTACACCTCCGGGGTGCCCGACTCATCCGAGACGTAGGCCATCCAGCGGCCGTCGCTCGAGAACGACCCGCCCTCGCCGACCATCTTTGTCGATGCCTGGAAGAAGACGCGCGCCGTGCCGTCACTGGTCATCGGGAGTATCCAAAACGGGCCGCCGGGGTTCATGAAGACGATCTGATCGTCACGAGACACAGCGACAGGGTTCCAACCTTTCGTTGACGTCAGCTGCCGCTCGTCGCCCCCGCCATTGGCCAACGTCGAAAACAGGTTGAACACCCCGTTCCGTTTCGACCGAAAGACGATCCGTTCTCCGTCATGCGTCCAGTGCGGGATGTTGTTCAACCCACCGGACGTCAGTGGATACAACCTGGCGTTGGTGATGTTCCAGACGAAGATGTCATCGTTCTTCTCAGTTCGGATGGTTATTGCCCTGACTTGCTTTTGTCCGGCGAGAGGCGCGGGTAAACGCGTAGTTCCTGGAGTCTGCTGCCATGGGCACTGACCCGCCCTTGCGATCGACCCAGACCAGCTTCTTGGCAGGCCCTGTAGCGTCTCCCGGTATGTAGACGAGCGAGCCGTTTCTGGAAATGCCGAACTGCGCAGCGCCGTCGGTCGTCATCGTCACGCCCTCAGCCACTTGAACTGGTTCCCCGGTCCTTGCGAGCCGTGACAGATCGAAGGGGACTGCCCACAACACGGAACCGCGAGCGAAGACGATGTGTCCGGTCGGGACATAGCGGGGACGGACTTACCGCCGCGGATAATCTCCAGCCGCTCGTGCGTGTCGAGTCGCTCGACCACGATTTGCGACTCATCAGGATTTCGTCTCCAGGCCGTGAACAGCACGGCCTGGCCGCCGGGCAGCAGTTCCGGCCAGCGATCGGCATCC
>CAVORY010000011.1:0-591877 GCA_963698725.1 uncultured Acidobacteriota bacterium | reverse complement strand
GACGTAGTAGGAACTAAGAACCGAGTCGCCGACAATCACGACTCGAGAACCGTCGCAGCGCGGATCCCACAGGATTCGTTCCCGCGGCTCCTGCCAGCCTTGCTTCCAGAGGCTGCTGCGTTCCAGCCACGAGCTGATGATCATGTCCGCAGCCTTGAGTAGACCAAGCATGACGACGCCAGCCACGAGGAGCCGAAGAACGTGCGATGGTGACCGTCGAGGAATCAATGGGGCACCTTGCTATGCGGATTGCGACTGACCGCGACGGGGAATATCGGCCACGACCGCGTACAGTTCATCGTACACGAATCCGTAGAGCTTCCGCCGTTCGTCGCCCGGCGCGGCATCGCACCGCCCCGCGAGCCTGCGCTCGACGTCGCCGGGCGGCCGCAGCTGTTCGACGATGCGGACATCTCGCATCATCATGCGCGTCGCTCTCAGAAGAAATCAACGCCCCTTCAGCCAGGGCGAGCGGTTCGCTGTCGGCGAAACCTTCTTCCACGGCGAACCGTCGCAGCGCAGA
This sequence comes from uncultured Acidobacteriota bacterium, assembly GCA_963698725.1. Lineage (GTDB taxonomy): Bacteria > Acidobacteriota > Vicinamibacteria > Vicinamibacterales > Fen-181 > FEN-299. The sequence goes on along the minus strand of CAVORY010000011.1, from coordinate 591,354 downwards.
CGGACTATCCGGCGCCTGCACCGCTCAACGACTGGTGGCGATGGTCCGGCGGAACCCGGCCGACGCGGCCGTCGGGCCGGCCCGGCCGAGGCCGAACGCGCAGGGGCCACGGTACCGCAGTTCCCACTCAGTCAACCCGGCGAACACACGCCCGTCGATCTCGGAATGGGGCATAGGCTCGAAAGCCCAACTGCGCTCTTCTGGCTCGCGGCTGAAGGCGTCGAGTGCAGAGCGAGGGAACCCCGTCATCGGGAATCGGACGAACGCGCTACGCGCTCGTAGACCTCCAGCAAGCCGGCTGCGCCAGGAACGCTGCAAGGTACCTCGACGACTCGATTGTCGCAAGCGCGCTTAGCAGTGCGCCAAGCAGGAACGCCGGCGCGAGCCAACGCATCACCTTGTGGGAGAAGAGCGTAAAGGCGAAGACGCCGAAGCGGAACGGGTTCAACCGGCGTGCGTTGGCGAACAGTGTCGTGATCCCCAGGATGAGCGTCCGCACTTCTCGCTCAAACTCCAGCTTCGGGTCTTTCAGGGCCGTCGTGGTCCCGACGGCCGAAGGGTCGCTTACCGCTCGGCATCCCTGCTCAATGGTCCACAAAACCGGGAGGAAGTCCGGGGCCATGCCTTCCCCAAACCGGCGGCAGAGACTCCTCGTCTGAGCATAGAACTTTCCGCTGGCGCCCACAATCGAACCCACTCTGGATTCGACGCGGCGCAGCAGCAACTCGTATCGCCCATCGATCCCCTCCCCTCCGGTTTCGGCAATCCTGGCCTCGCCCTATACGCATCCAATCGATGCGGCCCGGAACGCTTCGACGATTCGAAGCAACGCGTCAGGCTCGAGTTCGATCGACGCGTCTGAAAACAGCAGATCCTCGCTCAGCACCCTTTCCAGACCGGCGTTCAGCGCCGCCGCCGCAACGCCCGGACGGCGCCGATTAGGCCGGTTCCGAGCACGAGCAGCGAACTGGGTTCAGGAACTGGCCGCGCAACATATGCCTGTGCCATGTAATGCAGGCGGCCATCATCATCGGGTACCCGCAGAGTCGCCGCGCCCAACCATCCAGCCAGAGCTGTTGGTAGCATGGACAACCAGCCTGTCCCAACCTGGGTTGACTTCAAGCAACTCGATGAGATTCGATTCTTGATAGCTCAGCGTTCTAGAGAAAATTGCCCGGAGTCATTGATATCAGGATACTGACCATAGCCGGTGGAGGTAATCGTTCCCAAATCAGCTAGGACACCTTGGTCAAAGCTGTAGTTCCTCAGCTCATAGTTACCGTAGAAATTACTCGCCATGAGGCCGACAACCTGACCGTCGTTGTTGATACCTGACGCCCAGCTGTCACCATATCCAGCCAGGTAGGGCCAAGGACCGCTGGGAGGCACGAACATACTTACTGTGCCGTCGGAATACAGAAACGACCGATACATGCCAAAATAGCCTACGATCTGGCCGCTCTCATTGATGTCGAGCGCTGCCCCCTCGTTTTGACTCTGGCCGGCGACCATATTGTTCAGATTCGTAATGGTATAGAGATCGGCGTAGACCGTCGCGGAGCTGAACGCCAGGAAGCCGGTCGCAACAACCACGGTGTACAGGTAGTTGCGCTTGAGAAGCCTCACAGCAAGGCATCCTTGCATGATCTCCCTCCGTTGCACCAGCCGAAGCCATCTAGCTTAGCCCCTGAGCCGAAGTCGAGGAGTGACCGTAGGAGGCCTGCTCGCCCGTCCCGACCGTTGAGACTGGGGCTTGTGAGTCTCGCGGGTGGCGTACGAGAGTCGGAGTACCGGCCTCTGGTAAGCAAGCTGCGGTCCAGGCCACATGAGACGATTCCCTCCAGGTTTCGCACCGGCACGCCTGGAAGTTCCCCTTGCGGGAGACTATTGTCCAGGAACGCGAGCCAGTCAACATTTGACCAGTCCAGAATCTTGGAGGCATCGGGGCATAGGGCCTGAAGCTCGACGGTGACGTTGTTTCTCGCTGGTGAAGGCGTGGAACACACAGCGAGCGAACCCCATCATTGTGAATCGGACGAGCGCGCTACTCCCTCGTAAACCTCCAGCAGGCCCTTTGCGACGCGGTCCCAGGAGTAGACGGCCTCGGCGAGAGCTCTCGCGTTTCGAGCGAGTCTGCGACGGAGCGCGCCATCGTCGAAGACGCGACCGACCTGGGCGACGAACTCCTCCGGGGTGTCGGCTACGAGCACGTCACGCTCCGGGACCGCGTCAATCCCCTCGAGACCCACGGTCGTCGTGACAATCGGCATTCCAAGAGCCAGGTTGTCCAGGATCTTGATCCTTGTGCCACCACCGTCGCGAACGGGACAGATGGCCACGGCGGCGTCATCAAAGAAAGGCCGGATATCCGGTACGAAGCCCGGCGCCTGCACCGACGGATCCCGTTCCGCCAGTTCGACCAGCGCCCTCGGCGGTCGATGGCCGAGAATGTGGATGACTGCGTCGGCGTACTTGCGCTTCAGGGCCGGCCAGACGTCCCGAAGGAAGTTCAGGATGCCGTCCCGGTTCGAGTAGTCTGATCCAGTCGTCCGGCGAAGACCAGCACATGGGAGTCGCGGACGGTGGTGGGACGGAAGTAGTCCAGATCCACGCCGTTCGGGACGACAGCGAACCGGCCGTTGGGCGCTGTGTCGGCCAGGATTCTCCCATCTAGCGCCGACATCACCAGATTGGCGGCGAAGCGCGGGCACATGACTCGCTCGTAGCGCCGGAGCACCAGCCACTCGGCGAAGAAGAATATCTTGCGCAGGACGTTTCGCTCTCTGGCAATGCGGCGCCGAATCATGAACGACTCGGCTCCGTGGTGGGTCAACACGCACGGCACGGCGCCGACTTGTGGAAGGTCCTGTGCGAGGCTGATAGTGTCGAAGTGGATCAAGTCAAACGACGTCCTACGTGCCGCTTCTTGCAGCCGGGCTCGCGCCCGATTGGATCGGAAGATGGAGACTGTGAGCGGTGTCCCCCTCGCAATGGTCTCTGCGGCCCGCAGACCCAGGCGGAGACCAACCAGATTCCTGGTAACGTCGATCACCTCGACCGAGCGACACCACCGACCGAGCTCTGCGGCCGCCTCCGCAACCTCCTTCTCAGGGTGCGTCCCGCTCTTCGGCCTGAGAGCGATGAGATGCAACTCGTGAACCGCGCCAACGCGCCGGATCAAGTTGTAGCTCCGTTGAAAGCACCCGCCTTTGGGCGGGAACGGGACAAATGGGACAGCCAGAGAATTCGACGTCGGTTCATCGGTCCTCAGAACATAGCAATCAAGAGCCTGCATGACCTGACGGCAAGTTCGCCGTTCGGCTCGCCCGTTGGCAGCGTTCACTATCGCTTGGACGGTGTCCAGGTCTCCTGGCGGACACCCCTAAGAAACTGAAACCACGCCGCGAGAACTGCGGCGTTTGCAGACACGAAGTAGAGGCAGATCCTCGCCGCGACCGAGCGGCCCAATCCTCCCATTCCGAATCGGGCGGCGAGCGCACAGAGGTAGAATGCGACCTGCACCAGGAACGCCGCAAGGTCAAACGACGACTCGACCGTCGCAAGCGCACCTAGAAACGCGCCAAACAGGAAGGCTGGCGCGAGCCAGCGCATCACCTTGTGGGAGAAGAGCGTGAAGGCGAAGACGCCGAATCGGAACGGGTTCAACAGGCGGGCGTTGGCGAACAGCGTTGTGATGCCCCGGAGGAGCGTCCGGACTTTTCGCTCAAACTCCCGCCTCGGGTCTTTGAGGGCCTTCATGGCCCCGACGGCCGCCGGGTTACTCACTGCCCGGTACCCCTGCTCAACGGTCCGCAAGACCGAGAGGAAGTCCGGGGCCATGCCTTCCTCAAACCGGTGGCATAGAGCCCTCCTCGGGCCATCAGACAATCCGCTGGCACCCACAATCGAACCCGTCCTGGATTCTAGGCGGCGCAGTAACAGCTCGTAACGCCCATAGACGCCCTCGCCTCCGGCTTCTGCAATCCGGTCCTCTCCCGACACGCATCCAATTGATGGATCCCGGAACGCTTCGACGAGCCTGAGCAACGCGTCAGGTTCGAGTTCGATCGAGGCATCCGAGAAAACGAGGACCTCGTGCCGCGCTTCAGCCAGACCGGCATTCAGCGCTGCTGCCTTACCCCTCCGTTCTTGAAGCTCGATGACCCGCATACCCACGGTGGCTCTACGACGGATTAGCTCCAGAGTGTCGTCGGTCGAACCGTCCGAAACGAACAGAACCTCCAGGCACTCGGCCGGATACCTCAAGGAGGCGGTATTGGCGACCTTGCGCACGATCCGTGCCTGCTCGTTGTGAACGGGGACAATCATCGACACAGTCGGCATTCCCGAGCCGGTCCGCCCCTGGCGGGCCTTCGTGCAAGCTGTCCCAGCAGCCACAGGGCGGCCGGGTAGATGAGGTAAGGGTAGGCTACACAGCATACCGAGAGCCAGAAGACCAATCGCATCGTCATCGCGCGCCCGACCCTGGAGACGTTACGTAGAGACGCTGCTGCCTAGTGAACCGGTGACCCCTCGGGCTCGAAGCCAATGAACCGCCCAACGGCTAGGCCCGAATTGCTCATTGACGAGTCGAGCGCCGACGCGACTATCGCCTGCACGAAGCTCATCGAACGGCGCCCGCACCCGCGTGGCTCGTGGCACAAGCTGATATCTCAGCCAGAGTCCGGTCGATGTCGTTCATCGTCACGTATGGGTGTGTCGGCAGTGTCAGAATGCGTGTAGCCACCGACCGTCCAACTTCGGCATCCGGGTGCCCGGCGAACGCGTCGCGGAGTGCCGGAATATCAGCGATCGAACCCGGGTAGGAAGCGGTCGCTCCGATTCCAGCCCGCTGCAGACGCCGGACCAAATCGTCGCGCCCGACCGCTTGGCTGGCGAGAACCGGAAACCGAAGATACGTCGGGCTGGCCTCAGGCACCGGCTCGATTGGCGTCAAGAATGGCGTGCACCCCATTGCAGCCCGATACCGAGCTGCGTTCGCGACGCGACAGGCCGTGAACTCACCGAGACGTGGCCACATGGTGGTTGCGAGCGCGGTCAACCAGCGAGAGTTTCGCTGTAGCGGGAAGTCGGGACGGTAGGCCGTTTCCCCGAGCCCAAGCCACGGAATCGCGTTGGGAATCCAGTTACAGCTGCGGATGCAGGAGCGTGGCATATGCGAGGAGCGTGAAGAAGTGCCGGGACCTCGTAAGAACGTCCGGGCCGGCCAGTCGGCGGATTCCGGCTTCGAGCGCCTCACCGATCGCGTCGGAATCCGCGACGACCGCACCGGCGTCGATGGCAGACAGCGGAGTTCCCCTTGTCGAAGCTGAGAAGTCCAGCGTCGCCCCATCCGCCGGACGGCCGGCCTCCGACTGTCGCGCCAGCGACTGGGCGGCGTCGTCCACCAGGAACACGCGGTTGTCGCGGGCGATCCGGCCGATCGCAGGCAGTTGACCGGGCAGACCGTAGAGATTCGTGACGACGATCGCAGCCACGTGTCGGAAGTCTGTGTTGCCGAGTCTCTCGAGGTCGAAGTCCAGACTCGAAGCGTCGATGTCCGCAATCCGGAGACGAAAGCCGGCCTTCACGGCCGAGGCAGCAACCGAGTAGCACATGTACGATGGCAGCACGACCTCGTCGCGGTCAGCCGGCGCGAGCGACCGGAACACCGAGAGCAGCAGCGACAGCCCCGCGCGCCCGGTGCTGGTGAGCGAGCAGTGTCGGCGCGCCAGGTGGGAGAATCAGGCTCCGCAACTCTCGCTCGGAATCCGACACTCGGCCTAAGCGACGGGCCCATCGAAACAAATCCTGTACCTTGATGGGTGCGCCGGCGGGCGCGACGTGGCGACCGATCATCGGGCGCGCCTCACTGCGGCCGCCCGACCGGAACCGGTGATCTCCGGTCGGGCCAGAGCACCCGCTCTGGCGATGACGTGACCGGCAACGTCGGGGCGATATCGCTCGCTCGCGAAAGCGGCGTACAAGTCGATGGGCTGGCTGCTGTGCATGAGCAGTCGTTGCAGCAGCTTCAACGGGCCGGACAGCACCCGAAGGAGCCAGGCAGGAAACCACCAAATCCTCAGATCCGGCCGCACGGAACGCAGCCTCGCGGCCAGTTCCTTTCTGGTGGGCGCCGGCGCCTCCACCAGGTTCACAACCGCCGGTGCACTGTCGAAGTCCTCGGCATATGAGCGAATCACCCGCGCCGCGGTGCCGACGTCGCACACGCTGAGCGGGCTCCTCCTCCCTCCGATCGCGACGAACACCGTTCCCACTTCCCGGCCGAGATCGTCCCGGCGGTTCGAAGGCCGCGAAGTCCACGAGAGGCCCCGGGCGGATGACCTTCACCCGCACACCCAGCTCCTGGCCCAGACGCTGGACAAGCAACTCGGACTCCGCCTTGCCCCAAACATAGGGCCCGCGCGCAGGTTTCCCGCATCGAGCGGGGTTCGCTCGTCGAGAGGGCCGCCCACTTCCCGGCTGGTCTTGAGCACGCCGAGACTGCTTATGTGGATGAACTGCTCGACCCCGGCGCGTTTCGCAGCTTCCAGCACGTTGCGGGTGGCGTCGATCGAGTTGCGCTTCTGTTCTTCCTTGCCGCCACTCGTCTCTGCCGCGCAGTGCACGACCAGGCCGACGCCCGCCATCGCAGCAGAACCCACCCCGAGTCCGAGATCAGTCCCGAGATACTCGACCCCCGGCACGCGCAGGCCGTATCGCGGTACGCGCGCGAGCGAGGGCTCTGACAGGAAAGGCGGCCTCGCGGAGTTCCTCGACCACGCGCCGGCCCAGGAGCCCCGGTTCCTCCGGTCACCAGGACCCCGGGCGCGGTAACACCGGGGCCAGCGTCGCCTCCCGGACAGCCAGACGCTGACGTGCCGCTTCCTCGGCGGCCAGCTCGGCCTGATCGAGCGCAGCGCCGATGGCTTCACAAATCCCAACCGTGTCGACGATCGACCGAGGGGCGAGAGGAGACGGGCCGCCGGCAGCGACACTGCGATAGAAGCGCCCAACGAGGGTCACCAGTCCGGGATAGGACGTCGTGCGACCGAACAGCAGGCTGGCGATCCCGCGTGTCGCGCCAGAAATCCCCTGCAGCGCGCGGCGGTAAGCGGTGAAGAGCACGCTCGGGCCAGCGCCGGGACCGAGGACCCGCGTGACGGATCCGGCGATGTAGTCGGCACGAAGCCAGCCATTGGTGCCGACGATGTGCTGGTAGTGCTCGCACGGGCCGGCCGTTCAGGGTCACGATCAAGACGCCTGTGGCGTCGCCAAGTCGGATCAGTGCATAGACGTCACCATCGGCTCTCACGTCCAGGCCGGCGATCTCGAAAGGCGAATCGGTGAGCCGGGTTCCGGCGCGCAGCTGCTGCACCGAGCGGATACACGGCGTGCGGCAGGATGTCTTTCGCCTGCGCAACGGGAGTGATCGTTCGCCGTGCTGTGCGGAACGAGAAGTAGCTCTCGACGTGCACCAGCCGTCCGATTGCGCCCAGCAGCTCGAGTGCCGCGAGCGCCGGCGCTTCGAACAGCACCTGGTGGCCCGGGCACACCGTCACCCCTTGCTCGGACGGCGAGTGCGAGGATGTCCTCCGCCTCCGCTTTGCGTGGCGGTGAACGGCTTCTCGACGTAGACGTGGCTTCCGGCGAGGATCGCCTGACGGGCGAGCGCGACGTGCGTGGCGGGCGGAGTCACGATGTGAACGACATCCGGCCGTAGCGCCAGCAACTCCGCCGCATCGGCGAAGATGCGAGCATCCGGCGGCAGAAGGCCCTCCAGCAGGTCTCGATCGGCTGCGGGATCGGCGACGCCGATTACCGTTGCGCCCGCCGTGGCGGCGATCGCCTTGAGATGCTGCAGCCCCATCTTGCCCGAACCAATGAGCCCAACCCGCAGTCGTCCTCGCCGGGCCCTGTCCTACCGTCACGTTCGACGCCATCGTCGTCCTCCGAACATCGTTGCGAACACTCCCGTCGAGAGCCTTCGATGACCCGCGCGTAGCACAGGTCGAACGCCTCCTCGGGCTGGCCGTAGGGGTCAACGATCGTGTAGCGCAGGAACCCGCGACTCCGATCCGCCTCCTGGCACGAACAGCGGGAGGAGAAAGATACGCCTGCGCTGCGCCGGGTACCGCCGGCGCAGCAACTCGAGGTGCGCCGCCTCCATGACGAACACCGCATCAGCGCCCTGCATCAACGCCTCGCTCAGCGCGGTCGAGCGATGCGATTCGAGCGACACGCCGTAGCGCCTCGCCGCTCCGACCGCCTGAGGAGGCGAGGGTGTCTCCTCCGATACCTTGAAGCCTGCGGAGGAGCATGAGACATCCACGACTCCTGCTCCGTGCAAGGCGACGAGTCGCGGCAATTGCCGCAAACGGGCTGCGGCAGATGTTGCCCTTGCAGACGAAGAGGAGCGTGCGTGCGCATCGACCGGCAGTGTCGGGTTGCGGACACCGAGGCCCGCGAGCCTCCCACCACGCATCCCGGACATACGACCTCACCCACCTCGACCAGGGGTGGCTGATGAGCGACCCGGAGAACCCGCTCGATGCCCCTGTGGGGCGCTGCCTCGCGGCCGCCTGAGACGCGCGGCTGCGCTGCTCATCTCGAAGGCCATAGTCGGTTGCGGGTCTCGAACAACCAGGGCGCCACGTCATCCCGTTTCGGGTTGTCGTAGTACAGGTCCTCTGCCGGACAATCGGAGGAACTGCGCATATCGCTCTCAGTCGTCCTCGGCCGTCCTGCGCGGGCCAATCGGTCTTGCGTGCACGGAGCCGCAGGAGGAGCGAGTCCAGGTCGCCCCACAGCCAGCGGCTGTTCACGCCGGTCCTGTAGCCTGGCAGCTGGGCAAGCTCCTTTCCCCGGGCAATGCTCCAGCAGGATATTCGGGAAATCCACCCCAGCATCCACGCTCAGCTGCAGCGAGCCCCAAAACCGGCCGTTGATCTCCATGAGCTTCGGCAGCCCGTCGCGCTCGTCCCGCTTGAATTCGACCATCGCGACGCCTTGCCAGTCCGAGCTCGCGCATCAGGCGCTCGGTGTATTCCAGGGCGTTGGGACAAGCCGGCGTGCTTTCGCACAGCACGCTGACCCCGCCCCAAGGCGGTTTCTCACGGAGTCGCCTGTGGCTGAACAGGGCCACCAGCCTGCCCCTGATCGTAGCAGACGAAGACGCCGACACCAGGCCCGACGATCCGCTCCTGCAGCATGATCGGGAACTCGTGGGGCGGGCGGGCTCGAAGAGATGCGCGGAGATCATCCGGCGTCTGCGCGTAGCTGACCGAGCATGACTTCCACCCTGCTGCGGTGCGCACCCGGGAACGGTGGGGTTTTAGCACGACGGGGAAAGGGACCTCGGGGTTGATCGCGTCCTCCGCGTCGGAGAGGATCCAGCTTCGGGGGGCCGGAACGCCGAGCCGGCCAGCTGTCTGGACGGTGTCCACCTTGTCTGCTGCACGGGCAATAGCCGCGGCATCGGCAATCGGCACCCGGCACCGCGGCTCGAACAGGCCCCGATGCGTCGCGACGACGCTCGTGGTGATGTCGGCGATGGGCAACAGAACGTCAATTCTCTGTTCGGCGACGGTGGCCGCGAGTTCCTTCACGAACGAGACGTCGTTAAGAACCGGGTCGCGGTACACAACCCGACCCGCGCAGTAATGAGAGGTTTGGGCGAGAGACGGGGTTCGCTTCTCCGCCACCACGACGGTATGCCCGCGGCGGCCAAGCGCTCGGGTGACGGCGAGCGCAGCTCGGTTGTCTCCATCTGTGACGAGAACCCTCACGCGAGGACCTCCGGTGGCTCTGGAGGACTCGGCCACGGCCGCTGCGGTGGCACCCAATTGTCATGGTGAAGGGACAGGATTCCGAAGCTGCCTCAGGTTCTGGCAGAATAGAGCCCTGGGGTGGCATCGACTTTATTCGACGTTCCCCTGGAGCCCTCGTATGCAAATGGACCACGTCTGCATCGCGGTTCGATCGATCGAGTCGGCAGCCGCAAGGCTGGGCAGGCTTCTTGGCTATCTCCCAAAGACCGGAAAGGTGATGAACAGCCGGCAGCAGGTAAACGTGCAGTTTCTCGCTCGGCCGGACTCGCTTGACCTCAAACTCATTGAGCCGGCCGGTGAAGATTCTCCACTCTGGCAATCCCTCAGGAAAGGTGAAGGTCTTCATCATCTGTGCTTTCTGACCGACGACACCTCACGCACACTGGCGGGGCTCCAGGAACTCGGGCTGCGGGTGCTGGCTCCGCCGGAACCCGGCGAGGCGTTCGACGACGGCCTCATCGCCTTCGGCTATGCGGGATTCGGCCTCAACATCGAGCTCATCGACACAACCAGACGTCGGAACCTGTTGCACGACCCAGCGCTGCCGCCGGAGAGGCTCCCGTAGTTCGTCGGATCGGACGCCTATCGAGCCGGGTGATTTGTGTCCAGCCATTGCGTTGCGACCGTCAGCATCTGGTCAACCCATTTGGCGTCCGAGAGAACGTGGTTGGCGTTCTCGATCGTGTGGACCTCGAACAAGTGGCAGAACCCCTCGAGTCGTTGTGAGTTCCGCTCGACGAACTTCTCCTGGAATTCAAAGCCCAGACGATCAGCACCGCTGAAGATCAGAATAATGGGGCGTCCGGAGCTGACGAGCGAGAAGAACGCAGGGGCGAATCTCGGGTTCGTGTTGTCGGGCGGCGCCCCAACTTCGGCAGCATCGGTCCTGCTGGGCGGGCGGAAGAGCGATCTCTTGATGACACTGTAGCTCGAACGACCTGTAACGAACCTCTTCCACGCCTCCGGGCGCAAGGCCTTTCGAAGGTACCCTCTCCGGAGCCCTTCCAGCTGGCCACGAGTAAGGTGGCATCCCCAGTCGTCCGGATTGCCCTCGAGCGCGACCGGCATTCCCAGCGCAAGCACTGACCGAATGCGGTGGTCCGCTTCGGCAGCGTCTTGACGACACGTCGAGCATCTGGTCGGTCCACGCCGGGTCCGAGAACACGTGGTTGGCGTTCTCGATCGTGTGGACCTCGTACAGGTGAGCGGTACCGTTCCAGGCGTTGCAGGTTCCGTTCGACGAACTTCTCCTGGAACTCGAACCCCAGGCGGTCGGCACCGCTGAAGATCAGGATGATGGGGCGGCCGGAGCCGACGAGCGAGAAGAACGCGGGGCGAATCTCGGGTTCGTGTTGTCATGGACGACGCCGGCCGAAGCTCGGCGACGAACCGTCTTCTGGGTTCGACCTCAACGATCTCCACATGACGCCGTAGTTCGAGCGCCCCGTGAGGAACCTCATCCACGCCCCCGGGCGGAGGGCCTTTTGAAGGTAGCCCTGCCGCATCATCCCGAGTTGGCCGCTGGTCATGTGCCGTTCCTGCTGTTGCGGGTCGCCGTCGAGGATGGCAGGGATTCCCAGCGCCAGCACTGACCGAATGCGGGTGTCTGCCTCGGCAGTGAGGAGAGCCGCTGATCGATCCGCCGCACAGGCCCGAGGCCGACGAACCGGCTGATCCCCCGCGCGCTCTCCAACCAGTCCATCGCCGCCAGCGTGTCCTGACGTACCGGCCGCCCTGAATGCTGCTGTAGACGTCGGCCAGGACGCTCTCCGACAAGAGGCCCTCCGAGTCACCGAGTCCGTGGAAATCGAAGCGGAGGACGTGGAAACCCATCGGCACCAAGACGGGCGGCGATCTTCAGGTACAGCCGGTGCGGCCCGACGCGCCCCTTGATCCCGGGGGACAGGAGCAGGACGCAGACGTTCCTCGCGGATGGAGGGATCCGGCTCGTGCAGGATGCCGGCAAGTTGATACGCCTTGCCGGTTGGGGAAGCTCACGCAAGACACGCGGGTCATCCGGCGGCCTCCAGCCACTCGATTGTGGCGCGCGAGAACGCGTCGGCACGCTGGAAGAACGTCTTCGTCTCCTTCCAGAACGGCTGCTCCGGCACGACGCGGACGACGGCATCGGGCCTTGCCGTCCTGAAGTCCGCAGATGTCCGGCCTCGGCGCCGTCCCTTCCGGGCCTGGCTGGAGGATCAGCAGCCGGCCCGGGGTACGAGGCCAGCTCGGTCCGCGAGGTGGACCGACGACACCTGCCCGGACGAACGAACCCGTCAGGCCGTACCCCTCGATGTTCACTGTTCCGCCGCCGGCAAGGCGTTCAAGGAGCTTCTCTCTTCCCTCGATGACCTTCTTGTAGGCGGCCAACTGGGCTGCCAGATTGATCCTGAGGAGCGACTGGGCGTAGGGCTCCCCGTCGATGACCGGATCCCACATGACGAGCCGATCCACATTGTTCAGCCGAGACGCCGCCAGCGCGGCCAGCATCGCTCCGAACCGGAGGCCGACGAGGGACATGTCGGACACGTTTCGACACGCCCGTCTCGTAGCCTCCACGACCGCAGCGACGTCGGCAACGCGGGTCTCCAAATCGACTTCCTCGAAGTGACAGTCGCTGTCCCCCTCCCCCCGGCAATCGAACCTGGAGACGGTGAAGCCGCGCGATGCCGAGATCTCGCGCGAATGTCACCAGCGGCCGATGGGCCCACAGTTTCTCCTCTCCCAGCGGGTGACAGAGAACGACAGCCCGCCCGTTCGGGGACTCTGGAATGCAGAGCGTCGTGAAGACGCGCGCCCCATCGACCTCAAGGAATGCCGATTCCTCTTTCAACGGCGACTCCATCCGAATCAGGCGGGCCGGACACCGACGTTGGTCTTCCGCTCGATGTACGCCGCCACCCGTGCGACGCTGTCCAGGTTCTCCGGCAGGATCTCGTCGTCTTCCACGGTGACTCCGAACTCGCTCTGCAGGAAGCCGAGGATCTCGAGCACTCCGGTGGAGTCGACGATGCCAGTCTCCAGGAACGACACCTCGTCGGTGACCTGTGACGGGTCGGGCACGTAGAACGTCGTCGTGACGAACTGCCGGACCCGAGACTTGATCGCGCTTGCATCCATAGCTTCGTTCCTTGCTGGCGGAGCCCCCTAGCGGGGCAATTCCGCCTTGTCGATCTTGCCGTTCGCGTTGCGCGGAAGCGTCTTGACTATGACGACCTGCGACGGGACCATGAACGCTTCCAGGCGCTTCTGGCACTCCCGGCGGATCTCCTTCGGCGTGTACGTCACGCCGTTGTCGAGAACGACGAACGCCTTGACCGCCTGTCCGAGCAACTCGTCGGGGATTCCTACCACAGCAGCGTCGGCAATCCCCGGGATCGAGGTCAGGGCGTGCTCGACCTCCTTCGGCGCCACCTTCTCGCCTCGAGACTTGATGATATCGTCCATCCGCGCGACGAAGTACAGAAAGCCGTCTTCGTCGAATCGGCAGTAGTCGCCCGTGTAGAGAACGTTCTCGCCGGGCAACGGTCCGGGCTTGAGCCGCCGCGCCGTGGCCTCGGGCTTCTCCCAGTAGCCCTGCATGACGGTCGAGCCGCGCACGACGAGCTGCCCCACCTGGTTCGGGCCCAGACGGTTGTCGTGTTCGTCCACCAGCCAGATCTCGGTGTTCGGTATCGCGATACCCACGCTGCCCGGCCGGCGGTCGATCTCCTCCGGCGGCAGGTACGTGCACCGTTTGCATTCGGTCAGGCCGTACATCGAGAACACGCGGGCCGCCGGGAAGATCTCTCTCAAACGCAGCAGCCGCCCCGCCGGGAGCGGCGCGGCAGTGCTGGTGACGTAGCGCACTCTGGAGAAGTCGTACGACCGGAGGTTCCTCATGCCGTCGATCATGGCGAACATCGTGGGCACGCCAGGCACTCCCGTCACGCCTTCGCTCACGACGAGGCGCAGGAACTCCGCCGGATAGGCGAACGACTTCTCGAGGACGAGGCGCGCGCCGACCATGAACGCCATGATCATCTGATAGAGGCCGTAGTCGAAGGAAAAGGGGAGCGCGCAGAGAATGACGTCGTCCTCGACGTTCCCGATGTAGGTCGTGATCGATGACGCTGCCGCCAGCATGTTCCGGTGCGTCAGCATCACGCCTTTCGGTTCGCCGGTGCTTCCCGACGTGTAGATGAGGGCAGCCAGGTCGACGTCGATGTTCTGGCACTCGGGCGGGCAGTCGCCCGAGGAGGCAGCGAGAGCCTCTTCCCACGCAACGAACTCCGGCCGGCCGCCAGAGGTGCCCAGATTCGGCACCCTGGTCACCACCACCACGAGCAGTGACGGCTGAGCGGCGACTGCCCCCCGGAAGACCGGCTCGTGCCACGCCTGCGTCAGGAACGCGGATGGCCGGCAGTCGGCGAGCAGACGAACCAGCTTCTCGGTCTTCGTCTGCGGGTTGATGATGGATACGACGGCGTCGGCCTTGAGGACGGCCCAGAAAGCGACGACCGCCTCGATCGTGTTGTCGAGGAACAGCACGACCCGGTCGCCCCGCCGGACGCCGCGTCCACGAAGGAATCGGGCGAGCGCGTTGGACTGGCGTTCGATCTCCGCGTACGTCCAGCGCCGTTCCTCGCTCACCACCGCCACCTTGTCGGGCAGGCGGCGCGCCGAGTCGCGAAGGTAGTGCTGCAGAAGGCGCGCTGGCGCCGACGACGGCTCGGGACGGCAGTCGGACACCGTGCCCGTCACCGTGCGCCCTCGGCGCCGAGGGAGGCCAGCAGGACGAGCAGTTCTTCCGCGACTCGACGACGCCCGGCCTCGCCGAGATGTCGGCCGTCGCTGGCGTATGGCGGGAACAGCGCGAGGCCGCGCTGCCCCTGGAACTCGAACGTCTGCCGCGCTCCATCCGGGGCAGTGGACTCGACGGCGGCGAGGTCGAAGATCGGCTCCCGACCCGTATATTCCCGTCGCATCAGTTCGTTGAACTGCTCCCGCCGGATGTTGTCCGCATAGCCGCCCGGCGCCTTCCCGAGCGCCCGTCTTGACAACCACCTTCGGGCCCGTCTGCACGACGGTCACGGGCACGGTGACGTGCACGAAGGTCACAGCCGGATACAGCTCACGCAGGCGCGCCATGGCGCTTCGGTAGTGTCCGAACACCTTCGACGGGTCGGTGCCCTGGAGGATGTCGATGTAGCAGTACTCTGTGAAACGCGACATCCACGCGGGAGCCGAGGCCTCCGGAGAGCTGCCCGACGAAGTCGTCGGTCTTCGACGCAGGGTCGCCGTTCTTGCCCACCGGGCCATGTGCGAAGAAGCCTTCGGACACTGGCCACGGCTCACCGGGCTCCACCAGTCGAAGCCGGAGCGCTGGATCGGCGCGGTGAGGTCGGCCACGCCCCGCATGATATTCCCGCCCACCGACTGGTGGCCGAAGAAGATGCGCTTGCCGGCCAGGGCGGCCCTGGCGCCCTCTGACAATTCCACCAGGGTTCGCACGGGTCTTCGCACCTCCTTCACCGGTCCTCCGCACGCGCTCGCGAACGCCAACGCCGTTCCGACCACGAGAAGCCGCTTCACATGATGCCGACCGTTGGTCATGAGCCAGTCCCCTGGGAGCTGGCAGTTCGCTCGCTGGCCATCCGCCGCAGCGACTGCTTGTCGATCTTCCCGATCCCGCTCTTGGGGATCGCAGGCAGGGTGACGAATTCGATCGGGACCTTGTGGCCCGTAAGGCGCGCCCGGCAGAACGACACGATGTCCGCCACGTCCGGAGCGACCCCCTGTCGTGTCGCGATGAACGCCATCGGCGCTTCGCCGAGCAGCGCGTGGGCGACGGGCACCACGGCCGCCTCGGAAATCGAGGGATGCTCGTTCAGGACGTCCTCGATCTCCTTCGCGCCGACGCGGTGCGCGCCGACCTTGATCATGTCGTGCTTGCGGCCGACGAGGAACAGGAATCCCTCCTCGTCCGCGTAGCCGAGGTCGCCGGTCCGGTAGCCGAGCGGGCCGAAACGCTCCGCGGTCTCCTCGGGGCTGTTCCAGTACCCGCACGAGATGTTCGATCCGCGGGCGACCAGCTCACCGACTTCGCCCGGGGCAGCCACCTGGCCGCTCTCGTTGATCACCCGCATCTCCACGTTCGGGATGCCGCGACCGATCGATCCGAGCTTCCGTTCGAGATCCGCGGGTTCGAGGTACGTGAGGCGGGCCGACGCCTCGGTGGCGCCGTACATCACGTAGAACGCGGCCTTCGGCCCCTTCTCCAGCCACTCGCGGATTCGCGCCGGGGGCATGCCGCCGCCAGCCTGCGTCACGTATCGCAGGTCTGGAAACTGCATGCGGACCAGGTTCGACCGGTGCATCAGGAGAGCGAACGTGGAGGGTACGCCGGCGAAACCGGTGGCGCAATGATCCTGCATCGCCTTCAGGACGACATTCGGGAAGGCGAAGCGCGGGTCCACGATGATCGATCCGCCAACGGCCATGTGCGTGTGGAGCAGCGACAGGCCGTAGACGTAGTAGAAGGGAAGCACGCACATGACGCGGTCTCTGGACGTCAGGTGCAGGTACTCGACGATCGACTCGGTATTCGCCCGGATGTTCAGGTGCGTCAGCATCGCGCCGCGAGGCTCACCGGTGCTGCCCGACGTGTAGATGATTGCCGCCAGGTCGAGATCGATCAGCCGAACGGACGGGTCTCCGTCATCGGCCGCTCGGACGGCGTCCTGCCAGGCCGGAAATGGGTACTCCTGCGCGGGTTTCGCGCCGCCGGGAAGGCCCTTCGTGACGAAGACGGCAGGCAGGCGTCGAAGCGCGGCTGCCGCAGCGGGGTCGCCGGCCGTCGGGGGGTTGACGATGGCCGCCGCGGGTGTGCAGTCCTCGACGGCGCGCGCGAAGCGGTCGTTGTGGGGGCCGTGCGGGAGCGGCACCGCGACGGCGCCGGCCTTCATCACCCCGAAGTAGGACGCCACCGACTCGATGCCGTCGTCGATGGCCAGGACGACCCGGTCGCCACGCTTCACGCCGGCGGCGATCACGGCATTCGCAGTACGGTTCGCCAGCCGGTAGACCTGGTAGTAGGTTGCCGTTGCCGCAGGCTCGATGACTGCGACCGCGTCCGGGGTCCGATTGACGGATCTGCGGAGGAAGTCGTGTACAAGCATGGCTGCCCTTCAACCGCGCCCGGCGGGCGCAACACGGTCCACGAGGGTTGCGAGTATCGGCCGGTACTCGACCGTCGGAGGTCTGCGAATCAGCGCGTCGTGCAAGAGCTGCGTCGACAGGATGCCCACCACCGCCATGTTGTCGGCGTTCGAGAACTGGCTTGCCGCCCCGCGCGCGAGGCACTTGCCGAGCACCTGCCGGGCCGCCGGCCGGGTCGAAGACGCCCGCGTCCGCCAGCGCCCGTTCGCTCGTCACCTCGGGCAGCCAGGCGGGCTGATCCGGCCCGGCGAACGCCATCGCGTCAGGCGCCCGGTAGGGCTGCTTCTTGCGCTCGAGGATCTCGCGCGGGCAATACGCCGGCGCCGACGCGCTTCAGCACGTGCTTCTCGTCGAGCGCGTGCAGCTTGTACGACGGCGGCAGCGAATCGGCGAGCGCGGCCAGCTCCAGGTCGAGGAACGGGAACCGCCCCTCCACGGAGTTGGCCATCAGCATCCGGTCGCCCTGCGACGACAGGAGATAGCCCGACAAGCAGGGTCCGGACCTCGATGTACTGATCCTGCGCGAGGGGCGACCACCGCGGCGAACTCCTGCGGGCAGGCCGACCACCAGGTCGCCAACGACGTCGCGGCGCCACGGGTCGCAGCGCGGAGGTCGGCCGAGAACAGCCGCCGCAGGGCCGCGGTGCCGCGCCAGCGCATGTCGTGACCGAAACCGGGCGATCGCCAGGCGTCGAGGTTCTGGCCGAAGAACTGCCGGGTCACCGCGCGCTGCGAAACCGGCGAGCGCTCGAGGTACGGGTAGAGGCGCTCGAGCAGCAGCGGCCGCCACTTCGAGTCCGGCTGCCGCGCCCAGAAGCGCCGCACCTTCGCCTCGCGGAACAGGTCGTAGCCGGCGAACATCTCGTCGGCGCCTTCGCCGGTGAGGACGACCTTGATGCCGGCGTTCCGGACGAGCTTCGAGAGCAGGAAGAGCGGGGCCGGAGCCGTCCTGAGAATCGGCCGCTCGGTGTGCGCAACGACCTCCGGGAAGACGTCGGCGATGTCGCGCCGCGACACGACCACCTCGTGGTGGTCGGAGCCGAGGTGCTCCGGCCATCAGGCGCTGGTACGGCGTCTCGTCGTACTCCGCGTCCTCGAAGCGCAGCGAGAAGGTGGAGAAGCGGTCGCCCTTCGCGCGGAGGCCCAGCGCGGCGACGAGCGAACTGTCCAGACCGCCGGAAAGGTAGCTGCCGACCGGGACGTCGGCGCGCAGCATGCGAAGGCTCGTCGCCTTCTCGAGGCTCGGCGCGCACGGCTTCGGTCGCGTCCTCGAGCGTGCCCTGGAATTCGCCGTCTCCCTCGACCGGATACCGGCGGGCCCACGACACGTGCTCGCGGACTGATGCCGCCCGCGTAGGTGCGCACGTGGCCAGGCTCCAGTTCCGAGAGGCCCCGGAAGATCCCCTGCGGCGGCACCGTCGTCCAGAACGTGAACAGCTGCTCGAGGCCGACCGGATCGAACGCCCGAGGGATGCCGGGCGACGCGGCGAAGATCGCCTTGACTTCGCTGGCGAAGTACAGGCGGCCGCCGTGCTCGCAGACGTAGAGCGGCCTGACGCCGAACGGGTCGCGGGCGAGGACGAGCGTCCGGTTCGCGGGCGTTCCAGAGGCCGACCGCCCACTGGCCGTTGAAGCGGTCGAAGGCCTTCTCGCCCCACGCCTCGTAGGCGTGGACGATCACCTCGGTGTCGCTGCGCGTTCTGAAACGATGCCCGAGGCCGACCAGTTCCTCCCGCAACTCCACGTAGTTGAAGATCTCGCCGTTGAAGGTGATCCAGAGCGTGCCGTCCTCGTTCGACAGCGGCTGCTGTCCGGTCGTCAGGTCGATGATCGAGAGGCGCGCGTGGCTGAAGCCGGCGCGCTCGTCGCGGTAGACGCCCGCCTCGTCTGGGCCGCGGTGCCGAAGCGCGCCGGCCATCGCGGCGAGCTGCTCGACCGTCGGCGGCTCGAGGCCGTCCCGGAGCGCGACGATGCCGGCGATGCCGCACATCAGCCGCCGACCTCCGTCACGGGTTCGACCAGCAGCGGCTTCATGTGCAGGTACGCCGTCGTCCGGCGCTTCTGGTCGATGTCGCGATAGACGCGTTCGACCTGCTCGGCAGTGAGGCCGAGCGCCCCGGCCACCTCACCGGCGGCAACACCGTGGTTGCGGCCGTACAGGCAGAGGTCCATCCCCTGGTAGGGCAGCGAGAAGTAGAACTCCTCCTGCGACTGCGGCATCGAGAACGTGTCGGTTGTCGGCGGCCGGCGGCGGATCTCCTCCGGCACGCCGAGGTGAGCGGCGAGCGCGTACACCTGGGTCTTGTAGAGGTGCGCGATCGGCTTGAGATCCGCCGCGCCGTCGCCGTGCTTCACGAAGAAGCCCTGGTCGTACTCGAGGCGGTTGGGCGTGCCGGCCACGGCGTAGTTCAGCCGGTCCGCGTGGTAGTACTCCAGCATCGCGCGCGTCGCGCTGCTTGAAGTTCGTCGCAGCCACCAGCTGCAGGTACGCCTGGAGGGGCATGCGGGCCGTCTTCCGCGCGCCCGAAGGGTTCTCGATGGTCAGCTCCGAGAGGTTGAAGCGATTGCCCTCGAGGATTGACGGAAGGGTGATCTTGCACTTGTAGCCAGGCGCCGTACTCCGGGAAGACCGAGCGAATGGCCTCGTCCTGCCGTTCGTAGCAGCGGGCGCCGGCGAGGGCCGGTGCGATGTCCTCGACAATCGTCGTGATCCCCAGGTGCCGGCCGAGGAGCTGACCCAGGTTCAACGCTTCGGGCGACGAGTCGCGCTCGGGCATCAGGAGGCCGACGACCCGCTCGGGGCCCAGCGCGCGGGTGCACAGTGTCGCGACGACCGAGCTGTCGATGCCGCCGGAGAGGCCGACGATGGCGCCGCGGCGGCGAAGAGTACCGAGAACCTGGGTCCGGATCGCCTCGACGATGGCCTCTGAGACGCCAGCCGGGTCAACGGCCAGCACTTGAGTCGAAAACATGTTCGCGCACACCTCAGTCATCGCGGCGCCGGACTGCTCGGAGTACACGGTCGGCGTCGCTGGTGGACACCTATCCCGACACAGTCTGTATCGGCGGATCCACGATGTGCCATAGCCGTGCCAACTCCTGTCGCGCCGGCGGCGGAGAATAACAGGCGGAGGATCAGTGCTCTCAGCCAACGCAAACGAGTATGGTCCGAAAAGCAGACAAAACTCAACGTTTGGAGCGTCTTCTGTGCGCTCACGGAAACACCGTCCAAAGGAGCGCCCAACTCCGACGTTGGAGACGGATCGGCGCTACGAGGTCGTCCTGGCCGGAAAGGGTCATGTACCAATCGCTCCCCTGACCCGCCAACCGGGCCAGTTCGGCCTTCCGTCGCTTCCGCCTATCTGGACGAGGGGGGCATCGCTGGGTAGTGGCGACCCAGGTGCTCAGCCAACGCGTCCTTCCACGGGCGTGGATTCCCACCAATTCTCGAGAGCTTCGCCGCGGACAGCGCGCAGAACCGAGGCCGGTGCGCCCCCTGGCCACCGGTGACGAAGTGGACCCAGCGAAGACACGCCGCAGAAGTGCCAAGCAGCCGCGCCACTTCCAATGCAACTTCGCACCAACTGCAGTAGTTCGCCGATCCACAGTGGTACACCCCTGCGGGCGCCCCCGCGTCGAGGAGCGCCAGCGTCGCGGAGACAACGTCGGGTGCAAACGAAGGCGACACGTAGCGGTCGGTGAAGACCGAAAGCGGCTGAATCGACTGCAGCGCCGTGGCGATCCGGTCGATGAAGCTCCTGCGTTGGGCGCCGCCGTAGAGGCTCGAGAGCCGCAGGACGTAGTGGTGCGGAGCGATTGTCGCAGCTATCTCGCCGAGGCATTTCGACATGCCGTACACCGAGAGCGGATGCGTCTCATCCTCCTCGGTGTAGGGTACCGACGCTTCGCCATCGAAGACAAAATCGCTGCTGAAGTGTACCAACGTCGAACCAAACTCCCGCGCGAGGTTCGCCAGAGTCCCGACCGCGAAGGCGTTCGTGTACAGCGCCTCGAGCGGCTGCCACTCGGCGCGAATCCACATCGTTGAATGCCGCGCAGTTGACGATGAGCGACGGGGCGCATTCGCGGACGAGCCCGGACAGTGCCGATGCGCTGACAATGTCGACATCGGCGCGGTCGACCGCGAATACCTCGGCATTCAAGGCGAGCCGCCGCCGGAACTCCGACCCGAGTTGTCCGTCGGCGCCCAGAACAAGTACCCGGCCGGCGCCTTCCGTCATGACCCAGGGCTCGAGTTCTCCGCCCGTTCGCGGTACTGGCGCTCGTAGAACGTCCTGAATGCTGGGTCGCCGTACTTGATGGAGCGCCACCATGACGGGTTGGAGCGGTACCGACTCAACCGTTTGGCGCAGTCCCGATTCGAAGTCCACCTGCGGCGCCCACCCGAGGGCCCTCAGCTTCGTCGTATCCAAGCAGTAGCGTCTGTCGTGGCCCGGCCGATCGGCCACCTGACGGATCAACGACTCGGAGCGGCCCACCAGGGCCAGAAGCCGCCGTGTGAGGTCGACATTCGCTACTTCGTTGCCACCGCCGATGTTGTACGCCTTCGCCCAGGGCAGCCCTTGTCGATCACGACGTCAACGCCGCGGCAGTGGTCGGCGACGTGCAGCCAGTCGCGAACATTCAAACCATCGCCGTAGAGCGGCACTGGCTGCCCGTCGATCAGGTTCGTGATGAAGAGAGGGATGACCTTCTCCGGGAACTGGTTCGGCCCGTAGTTGTTCGATGCGCGCGTAATCACGACCGACACGCCGTAGGTGGCCCAGTAGCTGTAGGCCAAGCGGTCGGCGCCGGCTTTGCTGGCGGCGTAGGGGTTCCGTGGCCGGAGTTCGTCAGTCTCGCAGCTCGCGCCCAGGGGAACGCTCCCGTACACCTCGTCAGTCGAGATCTGGACGAACCGGCTCAAATGTGAGGCCTCCCGGGCAGCCTCAGCAGGACGAAAGTACCCATCACGTCCGTACAGGATGAACTCGCCGGCGCCAGCAATCGACCGGTCGACGTGAGTCTCCGCCGCGAAGTGCACCACGATCTGGGCTGCTCGTACGAGGGGCCCGGCGACATCGGGGTCGGCGATGTCACCTCGAACGAAGGTGTGCCGCGGGTCATCGAGTACACCGTGGAGGTTCTCAAGGCGGCCGGCGTACGTCAGCTTGTCCAGCGTCGTGACGCGCCAGTCCGGGATGGGCCTCGAGCGCGTGCCTGACGTAGTTGCTCCCGATGAAGCCAGCCCCTCCAGTCGCGAGGACTTCAACCATCACGCCGGCTCCAGTCATAGGGCAGCGTCCCGTGCGGCTCCAGCCTGAATTCGTCGGGATCGGAGTAGTTGTAGGGCTCGGTGGGAACGTTGACCACGAGCGCTATCTCGCCGCTGATGCACTTCCACCCGTGGTAGACGAGGTTGGGCACCTGAACGAGCATCGGGTTCAGGCTGCCCACGAAGAACTCGTTCACCGCGCCCGCGGTGGGCGAGTCCTCCCTGGTGTCGACGAGTACGAGCTTGACCATCCCGGCCACGCATGCGAAATGGTCCACCTGCTCCTTGTGATAGTGCCAGGCCTTCACGACTCCGGGGTAGGTGGCGGAGACGTACACCTGCCCGAACCCGCGGAAGAACTCGGCATCGTCACGGCGCAAGATCTCCATGAGAAACCCTCGCTCGTCTGGGATCAGCCGGAGCGGCCGAGTCCGAACGTCGTGGATTCTCGGGTGCTTGGGTGCGTTCGCAAATGCCTTCGGATCTTGCATTGGCCCTCCTTGACCGCCGTCTACCAGCGGATCCCGACTTCGGAGTTGTCGCCCAGCATGAACCTGTACACCGACGGCTTGACGGGTTCCCGATAGATGCGGACGTTCTTGCCGATCAAGCTGTCCTCGACCCGGTTGGCCAGACCGCAGACTTGGCTGCCTTCGAGTACGATGCTGTGTTCGATCTCCGCGTCGCAAATCACGACGTCGTTCATGATGGAGGTAAATGGCCCAACATACGCGTTCGTAATTCGTGCCCTAGCGCCGATGATCGCAGGGCCACGAACGACGGAGCGCTCGACCACAGCGCCCGCTTCAAGGACCACCTTCCCCTCGACCCTCGATGCGGCATCGACGGTTCCCTCGACGCGGCGTTCGAGCGTATCGAGGATGAGGCGATTGGCTTCCAGCATGTCCTCGAGTTTGCCGGTGTCCTTCCACCAGCCATCGACGATGTCGGGGGTGACGACGAGGCCGCGGTCGATCAGGTCCTGGATCGCGTCGGTAATCTCCAACTCGTTGCGTCCACTTCGCTTGATCCGTCTGGCCGAAGCGAAGATCTCCGGTCCGAACATGTAGACGCCGACGAGGGCCAAGTCACTCTTCGGCTCTCTGGGCTTCTCGACGAGCCGACGACACGCCGGCCATCAGTTCAGCGACACCGAACATCTGGGGATCGGAGACCCGCGTCGGCAGGATCTGGGCAGCCGGCCGGTTCTGGCAGAACCGTTCGACGAAGGGCTTGATACCCTTGTTCAGGAGGTTGTCGCCGAGATACATGACGAACGGCTCACCAGCGAGATAGGCCTCGCTGATAAGCACCGCGTGAGCGAGCCCGCGCGGCGCGTCCTGTGGGACGTTACGTGACCTGGACGCCCCACCGGTCGCCGTCGCCGACCGCAGCGCGGATCTCGGCCGCAGTGTCGCCGACAACGATGCCGATTTCGCGGATTCCCGCTTCGACCATCGCCTCAATCCCGTAGAACAAGACGGGCTTGTTCGCGACTGGTACCAACTGCTTCGCGCTCGTGTAGGTGAGCGGGCGAAGACGGGTGCCCTTGCCCCCGCTGAGGATAAGACCTTTCATCGCAAGCTCCTGACGTCTCAGCGCCGGGGCAATGTTCTCGACAACCGTCGTGCTCGAGGAGTGCCGGCCGAGGAGCAGACGCAGAGATCGTTCCTGAGACTCGGCCCTGGTTTACCGCCGGCCGTTGATCCAGAACCTGTTCTCTCACGCGTCAGCGATGCGCGGTGCCAGGCTGCTCCCGGTTCGAGGCCGGCCTCGCTAGTCAACACGTCTCGCGCCGCGCCGGCATCGGCACGAGATGCCATTGCCGTGCCACACTCGCTGCGGCCACGGAGGCCTGAAACAGGCCAAGGATCTTGAGTTTTCGGCCGACTCGCCCACAGACGCCAAGAAAAGCAGACAAAAGTCAGCTTCTTGTTCACTCTTTGGTGAGCACGAACGAGCCCAGCACCATCATGTCGATGCCCGTACCGTAGAACACGCGCACGGCGTCACGCGGGCTGCACACGATTGGCTCCCGGAAGCCGTTGAACGACGTATTCACGAGGAATGGGGCGCCCGAGGCCTCGCCGAACGCGCGCAGCAGTTCGGAAAGCGCGGCGGGCCCTCGTCGCCGACCGTATGCACCCGTATCGCCGCATTCGGACCGGGTAACACGTGGCGGAACCGGTCGCGGTCTTTCGGCAGGTAGTCGCATTCCATGAACGGCGACCTGTCCGGGCCGTCGAAGTGCCGCCGAACCGCCTCCTCGGGGCCACTCAGGGCGTAGCCCCGCCAGGGCGCACGGTGCTTGAGGAACCGGTTCAGGTTCTCCAGCACGTAAGGGCTGAAAGGGCTGGCGACGATCGACCTCGCCCCGAGCGCTCTCGCCCCCCATTCCATCGGGCCGTCGAACCAGCCCACCATCCGGCCTCGCATGAGCGCCTCCACCGAGGCGGAGATCGCCTCGGTTTCGGACATCCAGGTGTAGTTGAGCTTGCAGTTGTTGAGTGTGGCCAGCGTATCCTCGTCTCCGTAGACCGGGCCGAGGAATGGAGTCACCGATCGCCGCGTATTCCCACTTGCGTAGAGGCCGTTCCCTACGGCCAGGCCGGCGTTGCCAGGGTCAATCGGGACGAAGACGTCAGTGAAGACGCCAGACGACTTGACCCGTGAGTTGAAGTAGCTGTTGTAGAAGAGACTGCCCCCGACGCACAGCCTCTCTGCTGTCGGAGAGCGCCGCCTCACTTCCGTCAGGAACTCGATGAGGAGATCGCCGATCCTCGATTGAAGCGCCGCCGCCGCCGCCGCGGATTCCCGACTGCCGAGCGTCCGAGCCTCGGTACCGATCCACGCGTCGACGCCAGATTGCCACCCGGGCGGGAGGACCAGCCGGTCAGGCGCGAGATCGACGAGCGGCTCGAGCGCGTGGCCCCCGGCACTCGGCTCGAGCCGCGCAAGGGCTTCCATCCGTTGGTCGTGGTTCCCCGAAGCGAACCCCAGAATCTGGGCGAACGCCGAGTACAGCGTTGCGAACCCGGGTCCGTGCCACGGCCACTCGACCTTCTCCACGGTCGTGCCCCGTCCCTCCCACACACTGACTTCAGGGGATTCGTCATCGCACACGACGATTGTGGCGGCCTCGAACGGCGACGTCAGGAATGCCGAGGAGGCATGGGCGAAGTGGTGGTCGATGCGCACGACGCCGGCATTGGCGGTGGGGGGCTCGAGGGCCTCACCCAACACGTACTGGGTCACGTCTCGCCGGGTTCGGCCGCATCCCGCGCAACAACTCGTCGATGGCCTCGTCCGGCAGCCCGGTCGGGTTGAATCCGGCCGCCAATACGCGGGTGAGCGCGTTCCTGTTTGCACACGCCAAGGACCGCGTCCGTCGAACAGACTGCGGCACAGGCGTTGCGGGTGGCTCCACCCAGACCGACCCATACGTCCATTCCAGCACCACTTCGAATGTGAACATCACTACCGGAGACGATGGAATCGGCCGAAAACAACAGGAGACACGGCGAGAGAACTGCGCCGACCCGCATGATAAGCTGCACCATCACGGCGGTGCAACGAGGACTTCGATGATCACCCAGCTTCTGGATCGCATTCGCACTCGCAAGGCCACCGTCGGCATCGTCGGCCAGGGCTACGTCGGCCTTCCGCTGGCGCTGGTGTTCACCGAGGCCGGGTTCCCGGTGGTCGGCCTGGACTCCGACCCGAAGAAGGTCACGTCCCTCAACAAGGGCGAATCCTACATCAAGCACATCGGCGCCGATCGGGTGGCTACCGCGGTCAAGACGGGCCGCTTTCGCGCGTCCACGGATTTCGACGAGCTCGCCGGCTGCGACGCCGTCCTGATCTGCGTGCCGACACCGCTCGGCGACCACCGCGAGCCGGACCTGTCGTTCGTCGTCAACAGCTCCAGCGAAGTGGCGAAGCGCCTGCACGCGGGCCAGCTCGTCGTGCTCGAGTCCACCACCTATCCGGGGACGACCGACGAGGACGTGAAACCGATCCTCGAGGCGACGGGGCTCAGGACGCCGGCCGACTTCCTCCTGGCCTTCTCGCCCGAGCGCGAGGACCCGGGCAACCCCGACTTCCACACGAAAACGATCCCGAAGGTCGTCGGCGGCGTGAACAAGGAGTCCACCGACGCCGCAGTCGCGCTCTATGCCGCGGCCATCGACACCGTCGTCCCCGTGTCGTCCGCCCGCGTGGCCGAGTCGTCGAAGCTCCTCGAGAACATCTTCCGGTCGATCAACATCGCCCTGGTCAACGAGCTGAAGATGACGTTCGACCGGATGGGCATCGACATCTGGGAGGTGATCGAGGCCGCCAAGACGAAGCCGTTCGGCTTCAAGCCGTTCTACCCGGGGCCGGGCCTCGGCGGGCACTGCATCCCGCTCGACCCGTTCTACCTGTCGTGGAAGGCGGCGGAATTCGGCATCTGGACGCGCTTCATCGAGCTGGCCGGCGAAATCAACACCCACATGCCGCACTTCGTCGTCGAGAAGACTGTGGCCGCGCTGAACGAGGACGGCAAGAGCATCAAGGGAGCGAGGATCCTGGTGCTCGGCCTCTCCTACAAGGAAGACATAGACGACGACCGCGAGTCGCCGTCGTACGAGATCATCGAGCTGCTGCGGGAGAAGGGCGCGGAGGTGAGCTACTGCGATCCGTTCTTCCCGGTCGCGCGCCCGGGCCGAAAGCACGACATCCAGCTGCGGTCCGTTCCATGCACGGCCGAGGCGTTTTCCGGGTACGACGCCCTGGTCCTCTCCACCGGCCACAAGCAGTTCCGGGACCCGTCGCTGTATTCGAAGGTGTCGCTGGTCGTTGACACGAGAAACGCGGTCAGGCTCCCTGATGGGGCGAGCGGAAGGCTCGTGAAGGCGTGAGGCGTATTGCGGCGGTTCAGTCGAGCCGGCGCAGAAGGCACTGATGGAGGCGAGGGTCTTCTCGACGCTTGGCGACACGGGTCTCGATGAGTGCCGCTGGAACGCGCTTGCCGCCAGGGGCGACACCCGTTCGATCTTCCAGACGTACCAGTGGACCCGGAGCTGGCTGGCCGCCTACGGCGATGAGCACGAGGCCGTGTTCGTCACGGCGTTCGGCCCTGGAAGCGTTGCTGGAATCGCGCCGCTGGTTGTCCGACGCTCTTCGCAGCGACGCCGGGTCTTACGCTTTCTTGGGGATGGCCGGGCCGATTACTGCGACTTCCTGACGGGAGGGAACAAGGCCAAGGCCCTGTCCAGCCTGCTGTCCGCCGCACTCGAAGCCGTTCCGTGGGACGTGGTCGAGTTGGGCAACCTGCCGGCACGATCGCGCAGCGTGCAGATGGTGCAGGACATCTGCAGGCGCATGGGGTACAGCACTCTGGCCGAACATCAACACCCCTGTCCAACGCTGCTCGTTGCCGGCCACGAGCACGTCGCTCGTCGGATTGCCAACAAACCCAGCCTGCGCCGCGCAGTCAACCGTTTCGCCCGAGACGGCAGCCTGGTGTTTCGGCACCTCAAGACGATGACTGAAATCGAACCCTATCTCGAGGTGTTCTTCGACCAGCACGTGGAGCGGTGGGCGGGCAGCAGCAGCCCGAGCCTGTTCCTGGATGAACGGAATCGGGTGTTCTATCGTGAGCTGGCGGCAAGCCTCGCCGGGAAGGGCTGGATACTCTTCTCTGTCGTCGAGTTCAACGGCGAGCCGGTCGCCTTTCACTACGGCTTCGACTACGACGGGGCCGTGCTGTGGTACAAGCCGTCGTTCAGCCTCGCCTACGCGTCACGGTCGCCCGGCCTGGTCATGGTGCGCGGCCTGATTGAATACGCGATGGACCACGGACGCCGCGAGTTCGACTTCACGGTGGGCGACGAGCCGTTCAAGAAGCGGTTCACCAATGCCAGCTTCGCAACGGTTCGGCTGCGGATCTTCAGGGACCCGGTCCGCCTCGCGCTTGCGCGGTCGGTTCGCCTGATGGCTCGCGTCGCCAGGCAGTTTCCGTCACTCAAACGACTCGCCAGAAACGGCGGTAATGGGCGACGACGATGACAAGTGCCCTTCCGGCGCTGCGTGCTGTGGCTTCGGTGAACGGCCATGATCGACATTCTCAAAGGCCTCGTTCTCCCCTCCAATCTCTGCTTCCTGCTGGCGTCGTCAGGCTTGGTGCTCTGCGTGCACCGGCGAACTCGGCGACTGGCCACGGTCGCTCTTGCATGCGCCGGATTTCTGTTGGTGGTCTTCTCGTCCGGAAAGACCGCAACGCTGCTCCTCAGCCCGCTGGAGTATGGGTACCCGCGCGTGCCGGACCAAGCGACACCCGCGCGCGCGATCGTCGTGCTCGCAGCGTACGCCGCAGACGATCCGAACATGCCACTGAGCGCTCGGCCCAACAGTTCCGGCCTCTTTCGCGTCGTTGAAGGCGCGCTCCTGTGGCGGCGCTGCCAGGATTGCGCCGTGGTCGTCACGGGCCGCTCGCCCACCACCAATGTGATGGCAGAGTTGCTCGTCGCGTTGGGCGTGCCTCGGGCGCGGGTGCAGCTGGACAACGACGCCGACAGCACCGGCGCAAGCGCGTCAATATGCGTCGCATGCTCGGCGATGTCCCTTGCTATCTGGTGACGTCGGCTGGACACATGCCGCGGTCCATGGCGGCGTTTGCCCGGGCCGGCATGCAGCCCCTGCCCGCGCCCACCGACCACCAGTTGCCAAAGAACGTGGCCCAGGCAAAATGGGGCCTCTCCGTGTTTCACCTGGAATGCTCGGATCTGGCGGTGCACGAGCACTTGGGTCTCTGGTGGTATCGATTGCGCGGCCGCGTCTGATTACAGTCGGCGCAAGATCGAATTGGACCTGGCGTTGTCTGACAGGTCAACTGATGATGTCCGCAAGTCCGTCACCCGCGAGAAAGGTCTCAGTCGTCATCACGACCTACAATCGTGCGTCCTATGTCCGGCAGGCCATCGACAGTGTCCTGTGCCAGACAATGAAGGACTTCGAACTGATCGTCGTGGACGACGGCTCAACTGACGATACGATTGAGGCGCTCGCTCCATATCGCGACCGGATCCGTTACGTGCGGACTGAGAACGGCGGACCAGCGCGCGCCCGAAATGTGGGGATGGCGTTGTCTCGCGGGGACTATGTCTGCTGGCTGGACTCCGACGATCTCTTCCACCCGGCGAAGTTGGCGTTGCAGTCCGCGATTCTCGATGCGTATCCGGATCTGGGAATGGTCTGGACGGAATGCTCCGCCTTCGACGATCATGGCTTGTGGCTGGACTTCCACCTCCGCACCTATCACGAAACCGCGTACCGGCGAGGAGGAGTCACCTACAACAACCTGTTCGACAGCAAGATGGCAATCAGCCAGATAGACACGGCGACTGCGGCCATTCCAAGTGACTCGAGGTTGGAATGGACGCTATCTATACATCGGCCGCATCTTTCGATCAGATACCTGACTAACATCGTCGTATTCACGAACTCGATGATGTTTCGCCGCAAGATCCTCGACGCCATTGGAATGCAGAACCCGCGTTTTGCGTTCTTCCATGACATGGAATTCGCATTGCGGATCTGCAGGGACCATCGCGTCGCCTTTCTCGATGTGCCCGTGTATCAGATTCGATACCATCCGGACCAGATCTCAACCACCGTGGGGGAGCGTGCGGCCTGGATCTCGATCAGGAAGCAGCAGGACCTGCTCCGCATACTGAAGGAGCATGGTGTCCGAGACCGCGCGTACTATCGAGCCCACAAGGAAGTAATCGATCGACAGGTATCGCGACTATGCCGCGTCGTCGCGGTCCTCCTCCTTGCCTACGATCGCGGTTCGCCGCACCAGCAGGCGTACTTCCCCCGCCGGGCGAGGGCGTACCTGCGTGGGGCTGCGAAGGCCGGGCGACCGCATCGGCTATTGTGGTTGAGTTCCTACATGCCGCGAACTGTCCGTCGTGTGCTGATCAAAGTCGAGTCGCTGGTCACGAACATGCGGCGTCGTCTGCCGAGACGAGCGGACCCTTGATTGCCACCGAAGTTCTGTGGGGCGCGCGCGCGATCGAGCCGCTCGCGGCGGAGTGGGATAGCCTCTACAGCAGGAGTCGCTGCGAGCCCAGCACGTCACTCGAGTGGACGAGCGCGCTGCTGGAGACGCATGTAACAGTCAGCGACGTCGTCTTCAGTGTCGTGCTGCGAGAAGGTGGCCAGGTCGTGGCGATCGTGCCTGCGCTCATCCGCCGCGAGAAGCTGATCGGATCGCTCGATGTCGCAACACTGTCCTTTGTGTCGGAGCTGAACAACACGCATAGCGACATCCTGCGGGCCTCCAACGACCCAGCTATCGTTCCGGCGCTGTTCGATGCCTTCGTGGCCCTGCCGTTCCGCTGGGACCTTTTCCGGGTAAGCCGTCTGTTGGACACAGAGCCAGCTCACTGCGGACATGGTCGAGTATACCTCAGACGATCCGGTCGGAAGCATCGCGTGCGTCGCGAGCAGCCGTCGTTCTTTCTCGAACTGGGCTCCAGCTACGAACAGTACCTCAACTCGCGCAGCAGCAAGTTCCGGAATCACCTGAAGAGGAAGACGCGCCAACTCGACGAAATGGGACAGGTCACGGTCCTCCGAGCAGGCCGTGAATTGGCGCTTGGCGACGCCTACCGGGACCTGTTGGCGGTTGACGAGCGCAGCTGGAAGCACACGCATGGGACGGCGATCTCGGCTATCGGCAGCCAACGCTCTTACTACCGCTCGCTCTGCGAAGGCGCGCTGCGGCGTGGGAGGCTGCACTTGATGCTCATGTACCTGGGGCTCGGCCGATCGCCTACAACCTCGGGCTGCGGCATCTCGATTGCTATTCCTACCTCAAGACGAGTTTCGACGAGGAGTTTCGAACCGCGAGTCCCGCGACCGTGCTGCGCGCCCGTCTGATTCGAGACCTTGATCGACGAGAATGTTCGAAGCCTCGACTTTCCCGCCGAGCCCTATCAATGGGAAGAGCAGTGGACTGGCCAATTGCGGTGGCACACGTCGATTCTGCTTGTTCAACAGGACACCGAACGCGCTTCTCAATCGTGCCCTGATCGCGCTACGCGGTTTGCTCAGGCGGGGAAGGCACGCCAATGGGGTGAAGTACGTGGATCCTCGCAAGCTGTGTGCCCCTTGATGCGGGGTGAGTGGAATGCAACTCGATCGCGTTTGCATTCCGGTCCGAGCGATCGACAAGGCGACGTATGGTCCGGTCAGTCCAGCAGCTGAAGGCGCTTGGCGACGAGTGGGATGCGTTGTCGGCGCGCTTCAGGTTGCCCCTCCTCGATCACGACTGGTTCGTGTCGTGCGCGGAGGCCTTCCACCGGGACGAGGACCTAAGGATTCTCACGATCCGGGACGGGTCGTCGCTGTCGGGCGCGGCACCGTTGGTTCACGAACGCGCTTCGGCGGGCAGACGCTTGATGCTGCTCGGCGTATCGAGGCTGTACGAACCGTGCGGCTGGTTGTTCTCCTCCGAGAGGGCCCTCTCGGAGCTCGTGGACCGGGCGCTTGCCCTTGGCCAGCCCATGATCCTGCAGCGCATTCCGGCTGAGTCAGTGACCCGCGCCGCGCTCACGGCGCTCCCACGCTATCGTGCCGTGACCGTGGTTCGTTCGACTGCGGCTTCTCTGGCCGTGGCGGCACGAGGTTCGTTGGATGTCTACTACACGAGCCTTTCGTCCCGGATCACCTCGAACCTGCCTCGTGTCCGGAAGAAGGCCGAGAAGGCGCTTGGTCCGGTGACCGTTGAGCAGCTCGACCCGAGACCGTCGGAGGTAGACGAGCTCCTCGAGTTGGTGATCGCCGTGGAAGGCTCGGGGTGGAAGGGGCGCCGGGGCTCGGCACTCGGGTCGCGGGCCGACCTCCGCGAGTTCTTCCGCCG
Organism: uncultured Acidobacteriota bacterium; assembly: GCA_963698725.1. GTDB lineage: Bacteria > Acidobacteriota > Vicinamibacteria > Vicinamibacterales > Fen-181 > FEN-299. Next base: position 559,139 of record CAVORY010000011.1, on the reverse strand, counting down.
CTATTGCCACCGCGCCGCCGAGAAGAGTCGGCTCCGGGTTTCCAGACTCTCGTTCGGATCGCACGTCGCCGCTGTGGAACTGTCGCTCGAGGCTTACGCGCGCATGTGGCAGCTCAAGATCGGCTATCACGAACAACTCGCGCCGTTCTACCCGGGGCTGCATCTGACGGAGTCGTCTATCCGATCGACGTTCGAGCGAGGGCTGGACGCGTATGAGTTCCTCGGCAGCGCGGCTGCCTGGCAGGAAGAGTGGCGGCCAGAGGCGAGGCGGTATGAGACGCTGGCCGTGTACCCAGTCACCGCGCCCGGCGTGATTGGCGCCTGTCAGGATGTCGCGGGCGCGCTGTGGCGCCGCGTACGCCGGCAGCGGGTCGGCGCAGTGATCGGCACCGGGGCGCCACGCGATGCTACCTGACGGAGCGAAGGGCAGGCTCTTGAAGGCGTGAGAGGCTTCAGGCGGCCGCGCGGCCCGCGCCCCGCGGCCCGCCGCCGTGCAGACGACGGGTCGAGTGCGCGACGATCAGCAGCGGAAGCGTTCTGCGGGCGTACCCGTCGCGGACGGCGGAGCAGGGCGGCCACGCCGAGGAGGGCCACGCCGACGAGCGCCATCTCCACAACCTCAGGCAGTTGGAGGGACGCAGTTCGTTGCGCGACCACCAGCAGCAAGGCGGGGGGAAGCAATGACTTGAACATGGATGCCATCGCCTGACGCGGCAGGCGTCTGCGATTGTGCAGATCTCGTGCCGTCGAAACGTCGCGCGGCGATTGCGAGGCCGCTGGCGACAAGCCATTCTGAATCAACGAGATACTGGCTCAGATCGACGGTTCGAAGGAGTTCTGCAGAGTCCGCCCGCTGGCAGACTATTTTCGGCTCGACGCGCAGTCGCGCCGACTTCTCTGCCGTACAGACGAAGAGCCGCAAGACAGGACGAACTGCCGTGCGGCTCCCCCTTCTTCTACCGGCTGCGGCGCCGCCGCGCCGAGGCGAGCAGACCGAAGAGACCGGTCCCAACCAGGAGCAGCGAGCCAGGCTCCGGGACCGAGTTGATCTTGAGCTCGATCGCGCTGTCGTTGAAGTCCCAATCAGCCAGGATAGCGTCGGTCATGTCCTCGAGGCCCAACAGGTAGTGGTCGTCGCCTGCGAGGTCAAAGACGGCGAAGTGCGACCTGGTGTCGCCAGCCCCCGTCGAGAGATACGTGCCGGTCGGCGACCTCAGGTAGAAGCCGTAGTCGCCGGACGGAACGAACGTGGCGACCGATCCGGTGGGGCTGACCGCCGGCGCCGCCAGCGTCCCTCCGAACAGGGGGTTCAGCACCGACGGCGTCGCCAGGTTGAACCATCCGATTTCGTTGGTCCCCTGCGCCGAGTGCGCCGACACCTGAACCTTGAGCGTCACGTCCACCGAGACGCTCCCGGGCGAAGCCAAGAAACCGAAGGCGGTCGTGCCGTCACCAAGGTAGGGCGGGGTCTGCTGCGGGCTGCCGGTCAGGAAGGGCGCGCCGCTGACCGGGTCGGTCGACGAGCACCCGCCGGTGCCGCTCACCCAGAAGCCGATGTTGCACTCGTGATTCGGCCCGCCGTCGATGCTCCAGTTGTTCCAGAAAGCCGTGCCCGGTACGATGTTCCGGGCCGGGCCCCACCCGTCGTTGGCCACCTGGACCGTACTCGGCGTCTGGAACGGATGCCACGCCCCCACGACGTTCAGCGAATCCGCCGACGCGTGGGATGCGACGAGCGCGACCATCGAAGCCAGGACGAACACTCGGTGTTTCACAGCCCCCCCTTGCAGGAATTCGACGCGAACTCCATCCCATCACAGAGCAGGAGCCGTGCCGCGAGCGGACGATCGCCAGGATTCCTGTGCGACCAAGCTAAGATGTTGACGATGAGAGCCTTATGGACTTCAGCCGCCCAGCTCTGGCGCCGTGCGGCTTCCGAAAGTCGGCCTAGACGAGGACTTTAGTCGTCGCTTCGATCCGCCCGGCAGACTCACTGGATCGAGGCCAACGCCTTCCGCGCCTCCGCGGCCCCGTCGAAGTTCGGGTCGAGCCTGAGCGCCTCCTGCAGCGCCGCGCGCGCACGGACCCACTCGTTCGCCGCAAGGTAGGCCATCCCCACGTGGAAGCGATAGGTGGCCCTCCCAGGCACCGCCCGCACCGCCTGCTCGAGCGGGCCAATCGCCATCCCGCGCATCCCCTTCTTGTAGTACACCCAACCGAGCGTGTCGTTGACCTCGGGCGAATTCGGCATCGCCGCCTTGGCCAGCTGCGCCAGTCGGAGCGCCTCCTCGAGGTTCCCGCCCGACGTCGCGAGGAGCCACGCGAGGTTGTTCGCGGCGGCGGGCGACCGCGGGTCCGCCTCGAGCGCCGCCTGGTAGCTCTTCTGCGCCTCGGCGGTCCGGCCCTGGGCCTCGAGCAGGAATCCGACGAGCGTGTGCGCCATCGCGGACTTCGGCTCCTGGCGCACCAGCCGCTCCGCCTCGGCCAGCGCCTGGTCGAGCCGCTTCTGCTGGTAGTAGATGCTCCCCAAGGCCGCGTACGCCTCGAGGTTCCCGGAATCGATGGCGGCCACCGCCTTCCACGCCTCCTCGGCTCTGGCCTGAAGCCCCAGCGTCATGAACAGCCGGCCGGCCATGGTCAGCGCGGCCGGGTCCTTCGGCGTCAGCTTCAGCCTCGCCTCCATCCGCCGGAGCGCCTCCGCCTTGCGGCCAGCCTGCACGTCCAGCTCGATGAGGCCCGCCAGCGCATCTTCATCCGTCGGACCCGCCTCGAGCGCCTGCTCGAACGCGCGGCGCGCCGTCTCCCGGTCCTGCTGCGACAGCGCCAGCCGGCCGACCAGCGTCTGCACGCGGGGCACGGCCGCATAGTGGGTCTGGAGCGGCTTCATCTCGAGACGTGCGCGCTCGCGGTCGCCGCGCGCCAGCAGCGCGCGGACGAGCACGTAGCGGGCATCCGCGCTCTGCGGCAGCTTCCTCACCGCCTCGTCGGCAAACTGCACCGCCGTGTCCACCTGCCCCTGCGACAGGTCGATTCGGGCAATCTCGAGCGCCGACGGCCCGAAGCCGGGGCTGACCTTCAGCGCCTCCTGGAACGCGACGCGGGCGCTGGCGAGCTGGCCGCGCGCCAGCTCGATGCTCCCGACGGCGAAGTGCGCCCGCCCCAGCCTCGGCGCGATCGCGACGGCCGCCTTCGCCGCCGCCAGCGCCTGGTCCGCCAGGCCCTCGGTGAGCAGGAACCCGGCCTTCACGAGGAGCGGCTGCGGGTTCTTCGCATCGGCGGCGACCACCTTCTCGACCCGCGCATAGGCCTCCGGCCGCTTCCCGATCGCGAACTCGTGCCGCGCGGTCCGCAGCATGGCGGGCGAGTAGCCGTCCTTCCGCTTCGAGACGGCGTCGAGCAGGCGCAGGCCCTCGTCGGTTCGCTTGACGGCCAGGTAGTAGTCGGCGAGCGCGAGCTGGGGCGCCAGGAAATCCGGGTTCCCGGCGGCCACGGCCTTCAAGGGCGCCTCGGCCAGCGCGGGCCTGCCCGACACGAGATAGAGCGCCGCCAGTGTCCTGTTCGCCAGCATGTGGCGCGGGTCGATGGCCGCCGCCTCCTTCAGCAGCTTCTCGGCATCCGCCATCCTGCCGGTGGCGATGTACAGATTGGCCAGGCCGACCCGGGCGTCGATGGACGATGGCGCGATGACGAGGGCGTTGCGGAACGCCTGTTCCGCTTTGGCCGGGTTGTCGCGAGCCAGTTCCACCGCGGCCAGGTTCGTGTAGTTCGTCGCGTTCGACGGCTCCACCCGGATCGACTCTTCCACCTGCCTGGCCGCCGCGTCCAGATCGTCGAGGCCGGCGAGCGCGTTGGCGAGGAGCAGCTGGGCGTCGACGTTTCGCACGTCCCGATCGAGCATCCTCTCGGCGATCTTGCGGGCGTCCTCGTAGCGGCCGGCGAAGAGGGAATACTGGCCGGCCTTCATCTGCATGTCCTTGCGGTCGGGCACCAGCTCCGCCGCCGCCGCGAATTCGCGGAGCGCGTCGGCGCGCTGGCCCAGCTGCTCGTGCGCGAGGCCCAGGCGGTAGTGCGCCTCGCCGAACCGGATGTCCTGCTGGATGGACTTCTTGTACTCGATGATCGCCTCGGCGTACTTCCGCTGGGCGAAGTAGGCGTTGCCGCGCTCGAGCGCGCGCTGCTTCTCGACTTCGGGATCGCTGCTGCAGGCTGCCGACAGCAGCAGGAGAGACACCGTGACGATGACCAGTGAACCGCGGTACTTCATCGCATGCGTCCCGTCGTTGCCGCGCCTCGAGTCCTCAGCCTCCGTCGCTCGACCCTGAGCCGCTGAGCCTTGAGGCCCTGCGCCTACTTCAGTGTCGCCAGCGTCTTCCTGGCGTCGTCGGCACCGTCGAAGTTCGGGTTGAGCGCGAGCGCCTTCTCGAGCGCCTCCCGCGCCTTCGCGGTGTCGCCGGTCTTCGCGTAGAGCATGCCCATGTGGTAGTGGTAGCTCGGTTCCTTGGGCGCCTTGTCAATCGCCTGCTGCAGCGGCCCGAACGCGAGGCCGGGGAGGTTCTTCTTGTAGCAGATCCAGCCCAGCGTGTCGTTCACCTCGGGCGAATCCGGCAGGCCGGCCTTGGCGGTCTGCGCCAGTTGAAGCGCGATCTCCAGGTTCCCGCCCGACTCGGCGTACATCCAGGCCAGGTTGTTGGCGGCCACGGGGGCGCGCGAGTCGATGGCCAGCACCTTCTCGTACTGCTTCTGCGCCTCGGCGTTCTTGCCCTGCATCTGCAGGATCATCCCGACCATCGTCTCGGCCGCGACGGGCTTCGGCTGACGGGCGGCCAGCTCCGAGAACTTCTGGCGCGCCTCGTCCAGCTTCTTCTGGCTCAGGTACAGCTGGCCGAGGATGCCGTAGGCCTGGAGATTGTCGGGCGCGACTTCGAGGGCCTTGAGCAGCGTCTGCTCGGCCCTGGCCAGGTCGCCGCCCGTCGCGTAGGTTCGCGCGGCGAACACCAGGACGTTCGGGTCGTTCGGCGTCCGGGCCACGCGCGCCTCCACGCGCGCGCGCGCGTCGGGCATCTTCTTCGCCGCCACATCGAGGGACACCAGGCCCACCAGCGCCTCCAGCGAGTCCGGGTCGAGCTTCATCGCCTTCTCGAACGACAGCCGCGCGCCGGCCGGGTCGTTCTTGAGCATCTTGAGCGAGCCCATCCCCGCGTTGACCGGCGCGGCGTCCGGGTAGCTCGCGAGGAGGCCCTTCAACTCCAGTTCGGCGCGCGCCAGGTCGCCCTTCACCATCAGGGTCCGCGCCAGCGTCAGTCGGGCCACGGGATTGCCGGGCTGTGTGTTCACGGCCTGCTCGGCGAACTGGACGGCGGCGCCCGGGGCTCCCCGGCCGACCTCGAGGCGCGACAGCTCGAGCTGCGCGGCGACGGCGCGGGGGTTCAGCTTCAGCACCTCGTTGAACGCCTTGATCGCCTCGTCTGGGTTGTTCTTGGCGCGGTAGATCGTGCCGAGGAGAAAGTGGGCGTTCGCGGCGCGCGGTTCGGCCGCGGCCGCCTCCTTCGCCTTCGCGAGGGCTGCGTCGAGCTTCTTCTCCTGAAGGAGGAATCGAGCCTTGACGAGCAGCGCCGGCGCCGCTTTCGGGCTGCGGGTCAGCACCTCGTCGATCGTCTTGTGCGCGTCGGCCGTCTTGCCTTCGGTGTACTGAATGCCCGCCAACCGGGTCTTCGCCTCCGCGTAGACTTCCTTGTTGCCGGCGGCCAGTTTCTCGAGCAGAGCCGTGGCCTCCGGCAGCCGCCTCATCGCGGCGTAGTAGTCGGCGAGCGCAAGGGTCGGGCCGGGCTCCTTCGAATTGTCGGCCACCGACTTCAAGTACGGCTCGGCCTCGGCAGCCCGGTTGGATGCCACGTAGAACACGGCGAGCGCCCTGGCCGCCGTCGGGTTCTTCGGGTCGATCTCGTGGGCCTGCCTGAAAGAGATCTCCGCGTCGGCCGCCCTCCCCGCGCCGAGGAGGAACGTGGCAAGCGCCAGGTGGGCGTTCGCCGATTTCGGATCGATGTCCACCGCCTGGCGGAACGACTTCTCGGCCGCCGCGGCGTCGCCCTTCTGCTGCTGGATGGCGCCGAGGTTCGAGTAGGTCCCGCTGGCCTGCGGCGCCAGGGCGATGGCCTCCTCGAGTTGCCGGATCGCCCCGTCGAGGTCGTTCATCCCGGCCGTGGCGTTCGCCCGCAGCAGCTGCGCTTCGAGGTTCCTGGCGTCTTTCGCGAGCACCTTGTCGGCGCGCGTTCTCGCGTCCTCGAAGCGCCGCGCCAGGAAGAGCATGGTGCCGGCCTTGAGCTGCGCCTCGCGGTTGTCGGGCATGAGGTCGGCCGCGTCCACGTACCCGCGGAGGGCGCAGCGCACGTCCGCCAGGCGCGTAGCAGGCTTCTGCCAGCTTGAAGTGCGCCTCGCCGAACTTCGGCTCCCTCTGGGTCGCGTTCTTGTACTCGAGCACCGCCTCTCTGAACTTCTGCTGATCGAAGTACCTGTTGCCGCTGTCGTAGTACTCGCGGGCGTTCTTCGCAGCAGGCCGTCGCGGACAGGCCTACGATTGCCAGAATGACGATGAACCTGATCTCGAGACATGGCGGCGGGCCTTTCAATCACGGTGTCCATGTGTGGGCCGGACGGCAGCGGCAAGTATATGTCCTCCGGGACCCGCGGGCATACGGATCCCGTCGCCTGTGTGTTTCGGCGTGGGTTGGAACGGTCTGCAGGGCGGGTGACGCGGATTCGGCGCTGCCCGAGACAGAAAAGCCCCCGGCGACCGCGAAGGTCGCCGGGGGCAGGGAAGCCTCGAACAGCAGCGGACGGCTACTTGCGCGCCTTGCGGCGCACGACCATCCCCAGACCGATGAGACCGGCGCCGAGCATCAGCATCGAGCTGGGCTCGGGAACGCTGCTGACATCGTGATGCAGGCCCTGGCGAACGTGCGGTGCTGTCCAGCGTTCCCGGGCTCAGCCAACTGACGCTGTCGAGTGACGCCATCCCGACGTTCGTCATGTAGAGTGGCGTCGATCTGCGCACGCACAGCGGTGTCTCGTGGGTGCCCACGTTGCGCCGTAGATGGTGGACTCCAGATTGCGGCCTGCAAGGCGGCCTGCAGGCGGCTCCCATCCCCCTGACGGCGTAGCTGTTGACCAGCCAGGCGATCGCTCCAGCGCCGCGTTGCGATTCGATCAGGCCGGCCGTGCGACGAGTCCGGTTGTCATGTCGCATTCGTGTAGCGTGTGTCAGCGTCTGGCATGCCGGGACATTGATCGTGCGTCCCATCGTCCACGCAGTACGTCCCAATCTGGACCGACTGCTCCGTTGACCGTTGACCCGAATCGTAGCTGCCATCCGCCGACCGTGCCATGGCCGGCGGTCGCCGATCCAGTCTGACGTGGCTGCACGAGAATCAGCGTGTCGCACTGGCCGCAGCTGGCAACAGGGCCAGAGCCGCCAACACAATCAAGAGTTTCTTCATGCTTTGGGGCCTCCTTCGCGGCCACCCGAGTCCTCGGAGCCGCGCATGGCTACACGAGTCACTTGGCCGGCTAGGAAGCAATGGTTGTGCCGGATGAGCCTGAACGGCGTCAATCCATGCAAGATGTTCATTGTAAACAGTTTGTAGCCACAATCGCACTGCAGCCACCGTGGCGGAAGGTGGCTCATTCGGAAGACTTCTTTCTGCCGGGGCCGGTCTTCGCCGGACTTGTCACGGAATCCAGCGCCGCCGATCGGGCGCGCGGGCGCCCTCTACCGGTCTGTCACCCGACCTTTCACGATCGGATCGCCGGACGCCGGGTTTCGGAGCCCCGCCAGGTACTCGGCCCCTCGGGCCATCGTCGCCACGAAGCCCGCCTCGTCTCCCTCGCGCACCTGGCGCACCAGGTCCGTCACGGCGCGCAACAGCGCCTCCAGCGGTGGCAGGCCGGCGGGGTTTCGTTGCTGGATCTCGAAGTACAGGTGAGGGTTCTCGGCCGCGACGCGTCGGGACACCTCCAGCTGCGATTGGAAGGTCGTCGATGAGATCCGGGCCAGCCGCTCCGCCGGCTCGCCCCCCTCGGCCAGGGCGCGGAAGAAGGCGATGCTCACCGCGTGAGACAAACCCAGGACCCAGCCCATCAAACGGTCGTGCTCGTCCAGACTCATCTCGACCAGCGTGGCCATCGTCGAGGCGAAGATCTCGCGAACCCTGTCGGTCGCCTCGGGCACACCGACGTCCACGAGCACGACGTGGCGCCCCGACAGCAGGTCGGTGTCCGGCCCGAACATCGGATGGATCGACGTGACGCGGCATCCGGCCTGCCGCAGCGCCGCGAGCCCCTCCCGCAGCGGCCCCTTCAGCGAGCCCACGTCGAAGACGAGGCCGCGCGGCCGCCGGGCAGCCAGGTCGAGGAGCAGGCCCGCAGTGGCCGCCAGAGGCGCCGCCACGACGACGACGTCCGCGTCATCCGCTGCCGCCAACCCGTCCGGAGCGAAGTCGAAGCCGGCAATCGGTCCCGCCGGGTCGGCGATGGTCACCCTGAAGCCCTGAGAGGCCAGGAACGCCGACATCCAGCGCCCTATGCGCCCCGCTCCGCCCAGAACCAGGGCGGTCCGCCCTCCCCCGAGGTCCTCCGCCGCGACGCCCTCGCGCTCCTGTCGGGCCAGCGACGACCGTATCAGCGTGTGCAGCAACGCCTCCGCCACCTCGGGCGCGACGCCGACACGGGCCGCGGTGGCGCGCGCGTGGTCCAACACCTGCTTCTCGCGCTGCCAGTCCCGCGTGGGGCTGCCCGACTTCCGCTTGACGCCGCCGATGGCGGAAGCGAGGCGCTGCCGCTCGCCGACCAGCCGCAGTATTTCGTCGTCCACGCTGGTCAGATGGTCGCGGAGTTCGTCGAGGTTCATCGGTTTCCTTCTCCAGAGGATCGAGACATCAGCCGAGACATGTTAGCGTAGTGGTCCGCTCCGCCGCGCGAAGAGGCGTCTGCATCTGCGCGCGCGGCTGCGGAGTCCGGACGCAGTGACGACATCGGATGGGAGGCAGGGTGCGCAAGGGGCCGCTGACGAATGTGAACGTGGCGTCGCAGGAGACTCTGGCGTCCCCCTTGCGGTTGGCCCGGAGCCTTCCCCTGGGGCCGGTCGCGTCGGCCAGCGTCCTGCGGAGCCGGCGCACGGTGCAGGCGGTGCTCGATCGTTCGGACCCGCGCCTGCTGGTCATTGTCGGACCATGCTCGATCCACGATGTCGACGCGGCGCGGGAGTACGCGCGGCGGCTGCGGGCGCTCGGCGACGAGGTCGGCGACACGCTGGTCCCGCTGATGCGCGTCTACTTCGAGAAGCCCCGGACCACGACCGGCTGGAAGGGGTTCATCAACGACCCCTACATGGACGACTCGTTCCGGATCGAGGAAGGGCTGCGCCTCGCCAGACGCCTGCTGATCGATCTCGCGCGGATCGGCGTGCCAGCCGCGACAGAGGCGCTGGACCCGATCACGCCCAGTACCTCGGCGACTTGATCACGTGGTATGCCGTCGGCGCGAGAACGACCGAGTCGCAGACGCACCGCGAAATGGCCAGCGGGCTGTCGGCTCCGGTGGGCTTCAAGAACGGAACGGACGGCGGGCTGGATGTGGCCCTGGCTGCCCTGAGGGCCGCGTCTCACGCCCACGCGTTCCTGGGGATCGATCGGCTCGGTCGATGCGCCGTGTTCCGGACGCGGGGCAATCCCTACGGGCACGTCATCCTGCGCGGCGGACGCCAGCCGAACTACGACCGGGCGTCGGTGGCCCGATGCGAGGCGGCGCTGGCCGCGGCGGGCCTGCCGCAGAACATCGTCATCGACTGCAGCCATGGGAACTCGGGCAGGAACGAGACGCTGCAGGCCGGGGTCTTCCTGGACGTCGTCCGGCAGTTGGAAACGGGAAACCGCTCCATCGTCGGGGTGATGCTCGAGAGCAACCTCGAAGCGGGCGCCCAGCCGGTCTCGGGGAGCGGGGCGACGCTGCGGCCCGACGTGTCCGTGACGGACCCGTGCATCGACTGGGCGACGACGCGACGACTGCTGCGGGAAGCCAGGTCACGGCTCAAGGGCGTGATGTCGACGCCGCGGCCCCTTGGCTGAACGTGCTCCCTCCCGCAGGCGTTCCATCGTGCAGGTGCCAGGTGCCGGGGGATGCCGTCGGCGCCTTCCCCGGCCCCTTCAGCTTCGCCCGGAGCGCCACCACCTCGGGGGTCTTCTCCAGAGAGGGATCGAGCCGCACCGCCTCCGCCAGCTCGCGGGCTGCGGCATCCGGCATGCCGACGGCCGCATAGACGACCGCCGCGTGCAACCTCACCTCGGCATTCGCCGGTAGTCCCGCGGCCGCCTGCGCGAGAAGCTGGGCGGCCTCCCGGTCGCGCCCCAGCAGGTGTTGAATCCAGCCGAGCGTGTCGGCGGCGGCCGGCGCGTTCCGCGACAGCGTGTAGGCGCGCTCCGCGTAGCCGATCGCCTCGGCCGGCTGACCCTTGCGCACGGCGAGGCAATAGGCCAGGTTGTTCAGCGCGATCATGTTGGACGGCGCAACCGCAAGCGCTTTCCGGTACCGCTCGATCGCCTTGTCGTACTCCTTGTTCGACTCGTAGGTCTCTGCCAGTTGCAGGTGCGCGGCGGTCAGCCGCGTGTCGAGCGCCGTGGCTTCCTCGAGCGCTTTCTGCGCACCGACCGTGTCGCCTTTCGCCTTGCGCGCGTCGGCGCGCAGCAGCAGCCGCGCGGCCTCGATCGCGGTGCCGGACGCCGTCAGCGCCTTGAGCCTTCTGAGCGAGATCAGCGCCGGCAGTTCCGTGGCGGCGTCGATGCCCTTGTCGATGTCGGACGGCTGCAGCGCCTTGCGGGGAGACGAAGCGCACAACGGGTCGCCCACGACGACCGTCTGCCAGCTCAGATAGGGCATGGCGAGGTAGTACGACTCCGCGAGGTTGAAGCCCGAAAGGTAGGCCGGGAACAGGACGTCGGGCCGGATGGTCGCGTCCAGGTACGGCTCGGCCACGTGGCCGGCCACGCCGGTGACGCCGTCGCGAATCAAGTCGCCCGAGAGCGACTGCGGCGAGCCGGCGAAGAACTTCGCCCGGTCGGTCCACGACCCGATCTTCCAGTCGGCCGGCGGCTCCTTGAACGTGCGCGCGTCCGAACTGACGAACATCGCCGCGATCGCCCCTGGCTCGAAGCCGAGTTCGACGTGCCGGCTCGTGACCGCCGGGTCGCTCGAGCCCCACGAGTAGTAGCCGAGAACGCCCGTCTCCTTGCCGACCGGCCGGCTCGTCGTTTCGAGCACCGCCCGGTCGCCGAATCCGTTCGCCGTCATCCAGTCCGCGGCGGCCTTCAGCCACGCGTCGCCGCCGGCGTCGCCGAATCCGCCCTTCTGGTCGAGGAGTATCTTCCCCCCGCGCGCGGGCGCGGCTCCCCGGTCGATCAGCCTCAGCACGTCGCCTTCCGTGAACCCGTCGAGGCGCGTGACCAGGTAGATGTCATGGGTCTGGTGACTGAACGGCTTCGCCCGGGCTACCGCCCCGTCCGCGACGTAGTACGGGTTGGGAATCGAGCCGACGAGCGTCACCTCGCTGCCGGCCAGTCGGCGGTAGAGCAGCGTCAGCTCTGAATCTACGCTCGCCACCGTGCCGCCCCGGCCCGCTGTCCCCTGCACGCGCAGCGGGATGCCCTTGGTGAGGACGATGAAGAGGATGCGGTCCTGGGCGGAGTTCGCGCGCAGCCAATCGGAGATCGGCGTCTGGATCTGTTCCTCGAACACTCTTCTCTCGACTTCGTCAGCTGCCGCGTCGACCTTGATGCGGAGGACCTGTTCCTTCGGCACGCCGCGCGCTCTCGCATAGTGCTCCGCGACGCGCCCTGACTCGGCAGACGACTCGTTGACGACCAGGAGCACGTTGTCGCCCGACTGGGCGGTTGCGGCGGAGGCGAGCGCGAAGAGCGCGAGTGCAGCGAGCGGGAGAGTACGTCTCATCTCCTGAATTCTCGGACGAACGGAAGGGGAGGGCCAGGGAAGCCTGGGGCTGGCGCCGCTGAGCGCCACGGCCGCGACGGGCGCGGCCGAGAGCGAACGGAATCAGGGGATGGCGCACTCGGGGGACGCTGGCCGCCCGGCTACTTCGCGCATCCCCGCCGTGTGGTGGTGGTGGATGGCGTTGCCGAGGGCCGTTTCGATCCTGAGCGAGTACGACACGGGCAGCCGCTCCAGCAACTTCCCCGATTGCCGCCAACACTCTCGGCGCCAGCCGGCTCTCATCGTCCGGCGTCATCGTCGAGACAAGGTGGATTTCCATTGGCGTCCTCGACGCGTCAGGGGGACTCTGCCGCTCCATAGTCATGCAAACGGCATTCCGAAGGCCAAGATCGCAGAACACTGAAGAAATCTGAAGAGTCTGCCTGTCGCACCCGTCTGCAAGTCACTATCTGGGCTGAATAAACTCCGCATTCCGGCAAAGGCGCCAGACTGCCCTCGTTGCGAGATGCAGCCTAAAGACTCCCTCGCGGATGACTTCTGCGAGTGAGCGTTCAGCCGCCTGACCGTTTTCTCGTGGAAATCGCCTCGCGGCGGAACTGGTACAGATGATGCGAACGGCTGCTGGGGCGGAAGGCTCTGTGCGCCCGCAGGACCCGAATTGACTCCAGTGCAGCACGTCGAACTGACGGAATCCGACCTCCGGCGCCTTGGCGAGCTGTGGCCCGACCTCCAGACCGTCTCCGACGAGCGGGGGGCGGCGGAGATGGTGGTCGGCCGTGCGGCCGGCTGGCTGTCCGGCCAGCGGCGCTGCGAGCGCCTGATGGCGGACCTCTACGCCTTCTCGCGCCGCATCGGTCAGGTCAACGAGCTCGGTCCGCTCTCGCAGTTGATCCTCGAGACCATCGCCGGCCGTGTGGACGCGCAGCAGGCGGCGCTGGCCTTGTACGACGAAGTCCAGGGCCGCCTGGCCATCGTCGCCACCCGCGGCTACCCGTCGGTTCTGGTGGAAGACCTGCGCATCGCGCCGGGCAGCGGCGTGATCGGCGAGGTGTTCGCCTCGCGCCAGCCACTGCTCGTGTCCGACGCGGACCGCGAGCGCCACTACCAGCCGCGTCGCCGGCGCTATCGCACCGGCTCGTTCATGGCGCTGCCGCTCCTCACCGATGGCCAGGGCCTTGGCGTGCTGACGCTGGCCGACCGAGCCGACCTGCAGCCGTTCACGCGCGGCGACCTCACGCTGGCGCGGGCGATGTCCGCGCCGGCCGCGCTCGGCCTGTCGGCGGCCAGGCTCGCGGGCCAGGCGAAGCAACTGGCGCACGCGGCGGCCGTCGATCCGCTGACGTCGCTCTTCAACCGGCGCTACTTCGAAACCCGCATCGACGAGGAAATCCAGCGCGCGCGCCGCCACGGCCTCGACCTGGCGCTCCTGATGATCGACGCGGACAACTTCAAGGCGCTGAACGACGCGCTCGGGCACCTGGCGGGCGACCGCGTCCTGCGGGCGATGTCAGACACGCTGCGGCGGTCGGTGCGCGCCTTCGACGTCTGCACCCGGTTCGGCGGCGAGGAGTTCGCGATCCTGATGCCGGGCAGCAGCGCGGCGAGCGCGGTGCAGAGCGCCGAGCGCATCCGGCAGCGCGTCGAGGAGTATCAGTTCGACCGGCGCGTCATCCCGCCCGGGAGGCGCCAGACGATCAGCGTGGGTGTGGCCGTGCTCACCGGCGACAGCTCCGCGCACGACCTCATCGCGCGCGCCGACCGCGCTCTCTACGCCGCGAAGGCCGCCGGAAAGAACTGCGTGAGGCTGGCCGCTTGAGAGCAGTAGGTCGCTTTGACAGTGTCCCCTACGCCGACACCTCCAGCGGGAGGTTGGGCGTGTGACAATCGTTGATGAGCGTTGGAGAGTTGAAGAGCTCCTCCTACGGGCCCGGCCTCGCAATCACCAGCGACGGACGGGCCGTGCGGAAGTCGGCGGGGTTGCGCGTGAGCAGCCCTGCGCGATTCGAGGCAAACGCGCCATTCAGGATGTCGGCGACCGGGCGCCTGGCCGCCTGACGCCGACGTTCGACGTGCCTGGCCCACCCCCGGTTCCCTGCCCGACGCGCGGGCGTGGCTGGACGGCGGTGCTCCCTGCTCTCGTCTTCCCCTGGGTTGCCTTCTGCCTCCATTCCGCTCTATTCTGCTTCCATCCATTCTGCTTCGATTTGACGTGTCGCCGGTTCCGCGCTATTCTCTATACCCCTGCTGGGCTGACTATTTTCGACCGATAGGTTGAAAAGACCAGCCACCGGCCCCAGGGGGGCCTCCAGGCAGGGTCCAAGGCCCATGCGCGAGAACGGCGAACAACTCATCGGGCGAAGCCCAGCCATCAGCGAACTCCGGGAGGAACTGGGGTACGCCGCCAAGTCTGACGCAAAGATCCTCGTTACCGGCGAGAGCGGCGTCGGCAAGGAAGTGCTCGCACGTCTGATCCACCGGCAGAGCAGCCGGGCGCGCAACCAGCTCGTCACGATCAATTGCGCCGGCCTCCCCGACTCGCTCCTCGAATCGGAGCTCTTCGGCCACGTGCGCGGCTCGTTCACCGGCGCCTACCGCGACAAGCCGGGCCTGCTCGAGACGGCGAACAACGGCACGATCTTCATGGACGAAGTGGGGGAGATGAGCCTGCGGATGCAGGCGCTGCTCCTCCGGTTCCTCGAGAGCGGCGAGATCCAGCGCGTCGGCGCCGAGCGCGCGCAGGCGCACGTCAACGTGCGCGTGATCGCGGCCACCAACCGGAACCTCACCGATCGAATTGCGACGAAGGAGTTCCGCGAGGACCTCTACTACCGCATCAACGTCATCCACCTGACGATGCCCCCGCTGCGCGAGCGCCGCGAGGACGTGCCGGAGCTGCTCGATCACTTCATCGCGTACTACAGCGACCGGCACGCGCTGCCCGTGCCCCAGCTGTCACCCGAGGCGCTCACGCACCTGGTGGACTACAACTGGCCCGGCAACGTGCGCGAACTCCGCAACTTCGTCGAGCGCCTCGTGCTGCGCGCGCGCAGCGGCGTCATCACCACCGCCGATCTCCCGATGGAGATCATCCCGCCGCCGCAGGAGCCGGTGCGGGAGCCGGTGCGCGGCGCGGCCATCGACCGGATGTGGGCGCGGATGGTGAACGGCCGCGAGGCGTTCTGGACGGTGGTGTACGAGCCGTTCATGTCGCGCGACATGACGCGCGACGACCTGCGCGCCCTCGTCGGCCGCGGCCTCGAGCAGACGCGCGGCAGTTACCGGATCCTCGTGCAGATGTTCAACATGCCCGAGGCCGACTACAAGCGGTTCCTGAACTTCCTCCGCAAGCACGACTGCCAGATGCCGTTCCAGCGGTTCCGCAGCCTGCCGGCCCGCCTCGAGCCGGGCGCCGCCGCCGACGGCGCCGAGGCGCAGAACGGCCGCCGCCGGATCGAGGCATGAGCCCTCTCGAGCGCATCCTCGTGGTAGACGACGACCGGCAGGTGCTGAAGTACTTGACGGAGCTTCTGCAGGAGGCCGGATTCGACACGGTGTCGTGCGAGCGGTTCCTGGATGCGAAGGGGATGCTCGCTACGTCGCGCCCCGACCTGCTCCTCACCGACCTCCGACTGGGCGCCTACAACGGCCTGCAACTCGCCATCTTCGCGCGCGAGCGCCACCCCGGCCTCCCCGTCATCGTCCTCACCGGCTACGAGGATCCGACGCTGCGCGACGAAGCGACGCGCGCCGGCGCGAGCTTCCTCGTGAAGCCGGTGCCGCGGGCGATTCTCATCGAGGCGGTACAGAGAGCATTGTCAGTCGGGACTGACGATGTCGGTCGGGGCTGACGATGAAGGGTCGGGACTGACGATGAAGGGTCGGGACTGACGATGAAGGGTCGGGACTGACGATGAAGGGTCGGGACTGACGATGAAGGGTCGGGACTGACGATGAAGGGTCGGGACTGACGATGAAGGGTCGGGACTGACGATGAAGGGTCGGGACTGACGATGAAGGGTCGGGACTGACGATGAAGGGTCGGGACTGACGGCCACTAGTCTGTACGATCTTCCTGCAATACGTGCTGGCCGGCGGACGCGCAGTTTCTGCGCGGTTCCTGCGATGATCGCCCTCCGCCCCGCGATGACTCCTACCCGTTCTTCACGTGAAACGGCGCGTTTCCGCTCGACGGCCCGACGTCGGCATCGCTCCTGCAGGACGATGCTACAATGCCGCTCGTGGCGCGCGTCCCACCATTCGACCGGCCGGCCAGCTACGACGATCTCGTCAAGCTGCCGGACCATGTCGTGGCGGAGATTGTCGGCGGAGAGCTGCACGCCTCGCCACGGCCGGCGCCGCCGCACGCCGTGGCATACGCGAGGGCGATGGGGCTGCTCGAGCCGGCCTTCGACTCCGGGCGCTCAGGGCCCGGCGGCTGGTGGATCCTCGCCGAGCCTGAACTTCACCTCGGCGCGGACGTGCTGGTGCCCGATCTCGCCGGGTGGCGGCGTACCCGGATGCCGCATGTTCCAGACACCGCGTACTTTCCTCTCGCGCCCGATTGGCTCTGCGAGATCATCTCGCCGTCAACGGCGAGGCTCGATCGAGCGCAGAAGCTCGCCGTCTACGCGCGCGAAGGTGTCAGCCATGCCTGGCTGCTCGACCCGCTGGCCCGCACGCTCGAGGTCCTGCGCCTCGCCGAGAGCCGATGGACGATCGTCGCCACGCACGCCGGCGACGAAGTCGTCCGCGCGGAGCCGTTCGACGCGATCGAGTTCGCGTTGACCGACTTCTGGGCTGAGTGATTGGCCATCTGGCGTGAGGCCTTCGAGTGCCTGCTACTCGGCCGACCTGGCGGACCTTGTCCGCAGCAGCGGCACGATCTTCGAACGCCGGATGCTGCGGTCCCGTGTCAGGAGCGGAATCCCCTCCGCCAGGCTGGTGGCGGCGATGATCTCGTCCGCCGGATCCGCCTTGAAGTCCAGCTCCGTGCTGAGCCTGGCAATCCGAGGCGAGATCGGAATCACCCGAATCCGTTCGAGGCACCGCAAGAACGTCTATCGATAGCGCCGCTGGCAGTCGGGACTGACGATGTCAGTCGGGGCTGACGATGAGTGGTCGGTTCTGACGATGAATGGTCGGTTCTGACGATGAATCGTCGGTGGTCACGCTGAATGGTCACTCCGACCCTTCAACGTCAGTCCGACCTGTCTGCGAAGAAGCCGACCCTTCAGCGTGAGAACCGACCCTTCAGCGTGGGTTCCGACCCTTCGGCGTAAGAACCGACCCCTCAGCGTGGGTTCCGACTGTCCCTACATCACGCTGAGCGGATCGAAGGCAGCGTCGGGCGCGTCGGCAGGGCCCGCGACAGACGACGACCGCTGCGGGGTCGGCTCCACTTCCCAGAGATTGACGTCGTAGGGCGACACGAGGCGCTGGCCGTCCGCGTCGAAGACGACGCGCACGCGCGGCCGCTTCGGGTCGGCGACGCAGGGGTGCGTGACGACCGCCAGGGCGCCGGTGTTCAGCTTGACGAGCGACCCGACGGGGTAGATCCCCATCAGCTGCACGAATCGCCGCACGAGGTTCTGCTCGAACTCCTGGCCTTCCCCGTGCTTGAGCACCGCCAGGACCCGATCGGCCGCGAACGCCCCCTGGTACTGCCGCTTCGACCGCATCGCGTCGTAGACGTCCGCAATCGCGCACAGCATGGTGGCGAGGTTCAGCGTCGGGCGCGCGATGCCGGCGGGGTATCCGGTGCCGTCCAGGCGGCGGTGGTGCTCGAAGGCGACGACGGCGGCGAGCGGCGTGAGGTCGCGCGTCTTGCGCAGGATCTCGGCGCCGTCCACGGTGTGGCGACGCATGATCGTGATTTCCGCGTCGTCCAGGCGCCCCGGCTTCTGGAGGACCTCGAGCGGCGTCCGGGTCTTGCCGATGTCGTGCATCAGGCCGGCGATGCCGAACTCGCGCAGGAGCGTTCCGTCGATGCCGAGGCCGCGCGCCTGCACCATGACGAGAATCGACACGTTCACCATGTGCGTGAACGTGTACTCGTCGGAGGTCCGCATGGAGGTCAGGGCCAGCAGCGCGTCGCGGTTCTGGCCGACGGCCTGCGCCAGTTCGTCCACGACGGACTTCACCTCGGCCGCCCTCGCCACCCCCTCGCGCGCCGCGTTCTCCCACACGGTTCTCATCGTGGCCGAGGCCTGCGAGTACAGCTTGCGGATGGTGGCCATGTCGGCGAGCGTGGTCTGGGTGCGCTGCTCCACGCGCACGAGGCCGACGCGGACGTGCGGGAAGTCGGGCCACGAGGTGTCGTTGGGGTCGGCGGTCGAGTGGAGCCGCCGACAGAGCGCGTCGATGACGGCGACCAGTTCGTCGACGGTGGCGCCCTTGTCGATCGACACGCGCTCGACGCCGCGCGATTTGAGCTTGGCAACGAGGTCGCCGAGCAGGGCCGCCCCGCGCATCATCGGGACGTCGCCCACGACCACCTCGTCGGCGACGAGCGCAATCGAGATGGTTGGCATCTCCTCGAACATGCGGTTGACGACGTCGGTGAAGGCGAGGACGTTGCGCGCGACGAGCGGGTGGCCGGGCGCGTAGAGCTGCGCCGCGCGCAGCGCGGCGCCGAAGCGCCGGAGCAACTCCTCGATCTGCGACTGGCGGCGATGTGGACGTTCGGTCATCTCAGCACCCCACGGCCCACGGTTCAACCACGGAGGCCACAGAGAGCACGGAGGCGCCCACGCCGAGGGCTGCGGCCGAGCGCGCCCAGGCTTGCCTGGGCGCCGGCCGCCGGGTGACGCACGGCGCGCACGAGCCCGTCGAGTGCCGGCGCGGGTTCGTGTGCACCGCGCGTCTCCCGGCGCCAGAGGGCCTTCGGCTCGATCTCGGTCGCAGCCCGAATCCCGCGTCGCGCGTGACGATCCGGTCTCTGTGTTCTTCGTGTGCTCTGTGGTTGCCCTTCGTCATGTTGCTCTCACGATCTTCTTCGCGATCGACCGCACACCGAACGAGCCGTTGACCGCCAGGTCCTCCAGCGCTTCGCGCGCGGCCGGCAGGCGCATCTGCGCCAGCGCGGCGGCCGCCTCCGTCCTCACTTCGTACGTGCGGAACGGCGTCCACCAGCGGCCCTTCTGCATCGCCTCGACGAGCGCCTGGACCGCTTCGGCCCCGCCCAGCACGCCGAGCCGCTCGATCGACTCGAGGTAGGTCGCGCGGAGCGTTCCCCGGGGCTCGAGATTGCGCACGAGGAAGCAGAAGAGCGGCGCCGCCTTCTGGTCCCGCGTCGAACCCAGTTCATTGATGACGGCCGCGCGCCCGAGGTGCTTCTCGGTGTCGAGGATCCGCTTCAGCAACTGGAACGACTCGTCGAAGCCGAAGCCGATGATTGCGCGCGCCGCGTCGCGCCGGACCGCGGGCTCGGTGTCGTTGGTCAGCTGCTCGAGTTCCGGCAGCGCCTCGGGCCCGCCGAAGGCGCGCAGCAGCTGCACGGCCGTGCGGCGAACGCTGGGATTCGACGACTGCCGGAGCTTGTCCACCGAGTCGCGACTGTGCGCGCCGAAGTCGATCAAGACGTCGGTGAGCCGCTGGCGGGCGCGGTTGCGGGTTTCGGACGACAGCGCATCGGCCAGCTTCGGCACGAGCGCGGGGCCGATGACTCGGCACAGCTTCTTGACGTGCTCGAACTCGTCGTCGTGCACCGAGTTCAGGTGGACCGCCGTCTGCGACATGAACGAGCCGTCGACGATCTGGCCGACGGCGCGCGCCACCTGCTCGGCCGCGTCCGGCGCCCCCGGCCTCGCGGCGAGCGCGGCCATGGACTCCACCAGGCGGTGCGCCGCGTCGAAGTCGCCGAGCGCGACCACGTCGTCCACCTGCGACACGACCAGCTGGAGCAGCTCCTGGCGCTGCGCGCTGTCGGACACCAGCAGCAGGTCGGCCAGCAGCTGCAGGTCGAGCGCACGAATCGACGTGTCGCTGACGGTGGTCAGCCACGAGACGATGCGCTCGGGCGGGTCGTCGGTGATCTGATCGCCGTCGGCGGCGTTCGACTGGGCGGCGGCCATCTCGCGGTCGTAGTCCTGCGAGATGTAGCGCTGGTCGGAATAGGAGAGCAGCAGGCCCTCGACCTGGGACCAGAGGCTCCCGAAGTTCGGCTCGTCGGCCATCGGCGTGCGCTGCAACTCCTCGCGGGCGAGCGCGGTCGCCGCTTCCTGGCGCCGGGGATCGGGCGCCAGGGCGCGGAAGGCGTCGACCAGGCGCGCCGTGCAGGCGCCCTCGCTCGCCACCGTGCGCGCGACGAACTTCGCCACCGTCTTGTCGGTGATCCGCCGCGTCACCTCGCCCATCAGGCTCGCGTGTTGCGAGGCCGGGTCGCGGGTGACCTCCAGCAGGTCCATGACGAAGTCGGGCGACAGCCTGGAGACAGCCTCTGCCATGTTATCGAGGAGGCCGTCGAGCCGCTCAGCGTGCTCGCGCTTGACGAACCCGGCGACACCCTGCAGGGCACGGAGCAGGCCTTCCGTGCGGTCGCGCGTCGAGGATGGGCTCTCCTGCCCCTCGGTCCGCTCGTAGAACTCCGCCAGGCGGGCCGGGTCGCTGGCGATTTCGTCGAGGATCCTGAGCGTCTTCTCGTCGAGGTCGATCGCGTCCTTCTGCAGGCACGCCGTGATGACGTCTTCCCACGAGGCCTCGCTCCCCGAGGCGCCGTCCTTGATGAGGCCCGCGTAGTCCAGTTCGGCGATCTCGATGCCGAGGCCGCCGGCGGTGGTGAGCGCGCGGGCCAGGCCGCCGCGGGCGCGCATGTCTTCGGGGTCGGTGCCGAGCAGGCCGAGCAGCGTCCGCCACGCGGCCATCTCCACGCGGCTCTGGATGGTGATCTCACCGACCAGGTGGTCGTGAAGGAGCGCAGCGAGTTCCGCGATGGCGGCATCGGGCCGCGCGGTCGCCCGGCCGCCGATAAGCAGGTTGTTGGGCAGGACCATCAGCGAGAGGGGGCCTGGCTCGGTGGCGGAGGCTGCGGCGCGCGCCAGGCGCTCCATCGCTTCTCCGATGGCGGGGTGCTCCGGCGGGTAGAGCGAGAGGATGCGCGTCGCGCCTTTGCAGGCGCGCGCGAATGCCGTCAGGCGGGCGGCGGCGTCCGGCGACAGGGGAGTCGGCTGAGCCTCTGGCATCGGGGCGACACTACGCACTCTTTCTATCGGCCGGAGAGGGCTCAAGGCTCAGGGCTCAAGGCTCAGGGAAAGCCAGTCCCGACTACGCTATACTTCGCCCTGATGCGTGCGACCGACATCATCCGGGCTAAACGTGACGGCGAGGCGCTGTCGCGCGAGGCGATCGAGTTCTTCGTGGCCGGCGTCACCGACGGCTCCTTCCCCGACTACCAGGCCTCCGCCCTCCTCATGGCCATCGTCCTCAAGGGGATGACGACGGACGAGACGGCGTGGTTGACGTCGGCGATGGTGCGATCGGGGATCAAGGTGGACCTGTCGGCCATCCCAGGCGTGAAAGTGGACAAGCACTCCACGGGCGGTGTGGGCGACAAGGCATCGCTCGTCCTGGCGCCCCTGGCGGCGGCGTGCGGCGTGAAGGTGCCGATGATGTCGGGCCGCGGCCTCGGGCACACCGGCGGCACGCTCGACAAGCTGCAGTCGATCGCCGGGTTCCGAGTGGATCTCTCGCTGAAGGAGATGGTTGCGGCGCTCGAGAAGACGGGCGTGGCGATGCTCGGCCAGACGAAGCAGATTGCGCCGGCCGACAAGACGCTCTACGCGCTGCGCGACGTGACCGGCACGGTGGAGAGCATTCCGCTCATCACCGCGTCGATCATGAGCAAGAAGATCGCCGAGGGGATCGACGCGCTGGTGCTCGACGTGAAGACGGGGCGCGGCGCGTTCATGAAGACGGTGGAGGATTCGCGGCGGCTCGCGCGGTCGCTGGTGGATACGGGGAACCGATCGGGCGTGCGGACGGAAGCGCTGATTACGGCGATGGACGCGCCGCTCGGCCGCGCGGTCGGCAACGCGATGGAAGTGGTGGAGTGCGTCGAGACCCTGAAGGGGCGCGGGCCGAAGGACCTGGAGGAGCTGTCGGTGGTGCTGGCCGCGCGGATGGTGCTGGCGGCGGGCCTGGCGGCGGACCACGCCGATGCGGACGCGAAGGTGCGGAGGGCGCTGGCGTCGGGGGCGGGTGTCGAGAAGTGGCGCGAGATCGTCGCGCAGCAGGGCGGCGACCCGCGCACGGTGGACGACTACGGGCTGATGCCGTCTGTGTCGACGCGGCACGTGGTCACGGCGGGTCGGAGCGGTTTTCTGTCCGTGCTGCACGCCGAGTTGGTGGGGCGCGCCACGCTGGCGCTGGGCGCGGGGCGCAACAAGGTAGACGACGAGGTGGACCCGGCGGTTGGGGCGATGGTGCTGGCGCATCCGGGGGACCGCGTGCGCGCGGGCGACCCGGTCGTCGAGCTGCACTACCGGCGCGAGAGCGACCTGGCGGCGGCGCTGGAGCTGGTCCGGCGCGCCATCGAGATCGCCGACGAGCCGCCGGTGTTGCTCCCGCTGATCGTCGAAGAGGTGTCGTAGGGGGCTGGCAGCGGGCAGCTGTCAGCTGGCAGCGGATGCCGAAGGGCATCCCCCGGCGCCCGTCGGCAGGCATGCCGGACATGAGCCGGCGGTCGTCGTGGGCGCCTGCGTTTCGGTGCCGGCGACGCGACGGCCCGGTGCGGGCGCCCCGCTCGCCGGACTCCGGTCGACTGCGCGGCAAACCCGCTCTCCGGCCGGGGTCGGCCGCTGGCCGCGGGGGTCGCGCGGTCTGATCCGTGTGCGTGATCGCGCTCAACCCCGCTGGCTCCCAGCGCCTGCGAGCGTGTTTGCGAACTGACGCCGAGGCGCTTGTCGACAGTCGCCGGTCTCGCGAGGCATCCCGCACCCGTCCGCCGCGGCGTCTGGGCGCGGCCGGCTATCCACTAGGCCGACGGGCGACCATATCGACCGGTGGCGGGATGACGTCGGGGCACGACCGTCTGCGGGTGGCCAGGCGGGCGACACTTGGCGAGCCGGGCGGGTAGCCGGCGCAAGCGGGAGTCAACGGCGAGTCCGAGCGCCTCTCTGGAGTGGAGCAGAGGCTCCTGGCGAGCCTCGCCCGCGCGTCGACGGCGCACTGCAGAGGGCGAATCGCATGCCTGCCCGGGCGCCAATGTGGCGTCCGCCTGGACAGGACCCGGGGGGCGAAGACCGGTCGTGGCCCACAAGGCGCCCGCCACGGGCAGACGCGGAGCGACCGCGGATCGCATCACCGCGCCGGGCCGGCATGCCTGACCGGGCGCCAATGTGGCGTCCGCCTGGACACCCGGGGGGCGAAGACCGGTCGTGGCCTGCGACGCGCCCGCCACGGGCCGGCGCGCAGTGACCGCGGGACTCAATCTCCGCGCCATAACGCGGCAGCCAGAGGCGGCCAGGGAGAACAAGAGTGACCGAGAGCGCATCGAAGCAGTCGATGTTCGGCGGCGTGGGCCGGACGGAGTTGATGATTGTCGGCGGGGCGGCGCTGGTCGCCCTCGCGGCCGCGCTGCTGGCGCAGTACGGCGGCGTGCCGCGGGCGCAGGCGCTGGTCGGCCTGGTGGTGATCCTCGGGATCGCCTACCTGATGTCCACCAACCGCCGGGCGATCGACGTCACCACGGTGGCCTGGGGCCTCGGCCTGCAGATCGTCTTCGCCCTGCTGGTCCTCAAGACCGACACCGGGCAGATCGTCTTCCAGAAGGCCAGCGACGGCATCACGAAGCTGCTGTCGTTTGCCGACGTCGGGTCGTCGTTCGTGTTCGGCCCGCTCGGCAACAAGCAGGCCTGGCCGAAGATCATGACGACCGTGCTCGGCGAGGGAGGCGCGCAGTACAGCATGATCTTCGCCTTCCAGGTCCTGCCCACCATCATCTTCATCGCGGCGCTGTTCGCCATCCTCTACTACTTCGGCATCATGCAGCTGGTCGTGCGCGCGTTCGCCTGGGCGATGCGGCGCGTCATGAAGGCGAGCGGCGCGGAGTCGCTGAACGTGGCGGCCAGCATCTTCATGGGCCAGACCGAGGCGCCGCTGACCATCCGGCCCTACCTGCCCGACATGACCGAATCGGAGCTGATGACGGTGATGACGTCGGGCATGGCGCACATCTCGGGCGGCATCATGGCGGCCTACATCCTCTTCGGCGTCGAGGCGAAGCACCTGCTGACGGCCGTCATCATGACCGCGCCGGGCACGCTGATGATGGCGAAGATGTTCGTCCCCGAGACCGAGTCGCCCAAGACGATGGGGACGGTGAAGCTGGACGTGCCGAAAACCGACGTCAACGTGATCGACGCGGCGGGGCGCGGGACGGGGGAAGGGCTGCACCTGGCGCTGAACGTCGGCGCGATGCTGATCTCGTTCCTCGCGCTGGTGGCGCTGGTCAACGCGATTCTCGGCCTGGCCGGCCTGAGCCTGCAGCAGATTCTCGGGTGGGCGTTCTCGCCGGTGGCGTGGGCGATGGGCGTGCCGTGGAAGGACTCGCAGATCATCGGCAACCTGCTCGGGACGCGGATGGTGCTGAACGAGTTCGTGGCGTACTCGGAGCTCGGGAAGTACGCGGCCCAGACGGCGACCGGCGCGGCCGGCCCGCTGTTCGGCCAGATCGACCCGAAGTCGTTCACCATCGCAACGTTCGCGCTGTGCGGCTTCGCCAACTTCAGCTCGATCGGGATCCAGATCGGCGGCATCGGCGCGCTGGCCCCCAACCGGCGCCACGACCTGGCGCGGCTCGGGTTCCGCGCGATGCTGGCCGGGACGCTGGCGAACTTCATCACGGCGACGATTGCGGGGTTTCTGTTGTAGGCGACGAGGGCTTCAGCCCGCTCGAGGCTCAGGGAGCGAGGGGCGAGGCACGAGGGGAACCCATGTCGAGCTACTACGATCAGGTTTCCGACGCCGCTGAGTTCCTGCGCGGAAGGATGGTCCGCGTCCCGGATGTCGCCGTCGTCCTCGGCTCGGGGCTGGGCGAACTTGCGGGGCGGGTGGCGAATGCGCGCGTCATTCCCTACGCCGACATCCCGCACTGGCCGCCGTCGGGCGTCATCGGCCACGCCGGCAAGCTGGTGCTCGGCGAGCTGTGCGGCAAGTACGTCGCGGTGCTGTCCGGCCGCGCCCACTACTACGAGGGGCACGACCTCACGCGCTCGACGTTCGGCATCCGCGCGTTGGGCCTGCTCGGCGTGAAGACTATCATCCTGACGAACGCCGCGGGCGGCATCAACACGTCGTTCGAGTCGGGCGCGCTGATGGCGATCGACGACCACATCAACCTGTTCGGCACCAACCCGCTCATCGGCCCGAACGACGAGCGCTTCGGCCCGCGCTTCCCCGACATGACCGACGCCTACTCGAAGCGTCTTCGGGGCCTGGTGGACCAGGTCGCCGCGGCACGGGGGATCGCCCTCGCGCACGGCATCTACGTCGGGCTCCATGGGCCGAGCTACGAGACGCCGGCGGAGATCCGCTTCCTGCGCGCGATCGGCGCCGACGCGGTGGGCATGTCTACGGTGCCCGAGACGATCGCCGCCCGCCACATGGGCATCGAAGTCCTGGCCATCTCGTGCATCACGAACATGGCCGCGGGCGTCCTCGACCAGCCGCTGAACCACTCCGAAGTCATGGACACCGCGGCACGGGTCAAGGACCAGTTCATTGCGCTGCTCGAGGGGACGGTACAGACACTGTAGTCGGGACTTACGAACGTCAGTCGGCTCTGACGAACGTCAGTCGGTTCTGACGAACGTCAGTCGGCTCTGACGAACGTCAGTCGGCGCTGACGATGAAGGGGCGGGAGGGGATCTGCGTATGACTGACCCACTGGTCATCCTTGCTCGTGAGGCACGGGAGAGGGCCCGGGCCACGTTCTCGCACTTCAAGGTCGGCGCGGCGCTCGAGACGACCGACGGCCGCGTGATCACCGGCTGCAACATCGAGAACGCCACGTACGGCCTGACCCTGTGCGCCGAGCGCGTCGCCATCTTCAAGGCGATATCGGACGGCCTCGACTCATTCCGCCGCATCGCCGTCGTCGCCGACACCGAGGACCCCACTCCGCCCTGCGGCCCCTGCCGCCAGATCCTCTGGGAGTTCGCCGGCGACATCGAAGTCATCCTCGCCAACCTCCGCGAGGAGAAAGGCCGCTACCGCCTGAGCGAGCTCCTCCCGCTCCCGTTCGACGCGAGGCTGCTCAACAAATAGGGCTCAAGGCACAAGGCTCACGGCTCAGGGGCCACTTCGCAAGATCGCACGATCGCACGATCGCAAGATGGTCCGATCCCCTGTCCCTCGTCCCCCGTCCCTCGCTCCTCGTCCCTCGCTCCTCGTTCCTCGCTCCTCGTTCCTCGTCCCTGCTATGATCATCTCCTATGCTTCCTACTGTTGACTGGAAAGACGATACCGTCGTGATGATCGATCAGCGGAAGCTGCCGAACGTCGAGGTCTATGTCACGTGCAAGACCGCGGCCGAGGTGGCGCGCGCGATCAAGACGATGGTGATTCGAGGGGCGCCGGCGATTGGCGTGTCGGCGGCGATGGGCGTCGCGCTGGGGATGAAGAAGAGCAAGGCGACGGGCACGGCGAAGTTCGCCGCCGAGTTCCAGAAGACATGCGACCTGCTGGCGGCCACGCGGCCGACGGCGGTGAACCTGTTCTGGGCGATCGGCCGGATGAAGCGCTGCTTCGGCGCCGCCGCGCAGGCGGGGGCGTCGGTGGACGACATCAAGCAGCGGCTGGAGGCCGAATCGCGCGCGATTCACGACGAAGACGTCGCGGCGTGCCGGGCGATGGGCCGGTTCGGCGCGGACCTCGTGCCGGACAAGGCGCGGATCCTCACGCACTGCAACGCGGGCGCGCTGGCCACCGCAGGCTACGGCACGGCGCTCGGCGTCATCCGCGGCGCCGTGGAGCAGGGGAAGCAGGTGAGCGTGTTCGCCGACGAGACGCGGCCGTTCCTGCAGGGCGCGCGGCTGACGGCGTGGGAGCTGACGCACGACGGCATCGACACGACGGTGATCACCGACAACATGGCGGCGACGTTCATGCGCCAGGGGATGATCGATCTGGTGGTCGTCGGCGCCGATCGGATCGCCGCGAACGGCGACGTGGCCAACAAGGTGGGGACGTACGGCGTCGCGGTGCTGGCGAAGGAACACGGGATTCCGTTCTACGTGGCGGCGCCGAGTTCGACGCTGGATGCGGCCACGTCGAGCGGCGCGGGCATCCCGATCGAGGAGCGGCCCGACCGCGAGGTGACGCACGTGGGGACGACGCGGCTGACGCCGGCGCTGGCGAAGGTAAGGAACCCGGCGTTCGACGTCACGCCGGCGCGCTACGTCACGGCGATCATCACGGAGCGCGGCGTCTGGCGGGCGCCGTACGAGCAGGCGCTTCGCGAGGCGCTCGCGTAGTCGGGTCTGACGGTGAATGGTCGGCTCTGACGATGAATGGTCGGCTCTGACGATGAATGGTCGGCTCTGACGATGAATGGTCGGCTCTGACGGTGAATGGTCGGCTCTGACGATGAATGGTCGGTTCTGACGATGAATGGTCGGTTCTGACCACTCAGCGGCAGTTCCGACCCTTCTGCGAAGGTCCCGACCCTTCGTCGTGAGAACCGACCCTTCTGCGTAAGTTGCGACCGTACCTATGGTGGTGCTTGGGATAGAGAGCTCGTGCGACGAGACGGCGGCGGCGGTCGTGGCCGAGACGGACGACCCTGCGCGCCCGTGGCAGATCCGGTCGAGCGTCATCGCGTCGCAGGTGGAAATCCACCGCGAGTGGGGCGGCGTCGTCCCGGAGCTGGCGTCGCGGCAGCACATCAGGGACATCTGCGGGGTCGTGGAGAGGGCGCTGGGGGAGGCGGGGATCGCGCTGCCTTCGCTCGCTGGCGGCGCTGAAGGGCCGCCCACAGCGCTGCCGCGCCCCACAGGGACGGGCCGCCACACAGCGCCGCCCCGCCCCACACCTCCAACTTCATCGACGCCATCGCTGTGACGCAGGGGCCCGGGCTGGTGGGGTCGCTCCTGGTCGGCCTGCAGTTCGCGAAGTCGCTGGCCGCGTCCCTGGGCACGCCGCTCATCCCGGTTCACCACCTCGCCGGGCACATCGAGTCGCTCTTCCTGCACAACGGTCCGCTCCCGCTCCCGTCCGTCGTTCTCGTGGTGTCCGGCGGGCACACGAGCCTCTATCTCGTTCCCGAACGCGGCGTCTACCGGCTCATCGCCCGCACGAGAGACGATGCGGCGGGGGAGGCCTACGACAAGGTGGCGAAGCTGCTGGGCCTCGGGTATCCGGGCGGGCCGATCATCGACAGGCTGGCCGGCGATGGCAACGACCGGGCGATTCCGTTCCCGATGACGCGCATCACGCACCGCGACCGCAACGCGCCGGGCGAGGCGGGCCGGCTCGATTTCTCGTTCAGCGGGATCAAGACGGCGGTGGCGCGGCATGTGAAGGGGCGAGGGGCGAGGGACGAGGGGCGAGGGACGAGGGACGAGGGACGGGGGGCTCACGGCTCAGGGCTTAGGGCTCACGGCTCAGGGCCAGACTTCAGTCCCGCCGAAATCGCGGACATCTGCGCCAGCTTTCAGCGCGTGGTGGTGGAGGCGCTGGTGGATCGGCTGTTCGAGGCGGCGTGGCGGAACGGCGCGAAGAGCGTGGGGATTGCGGGCGGCGTGTCGGCAAACTCGCGGCTGAGGAAGGACGCGGCCGCGCGCGGGGAGCAGCTGGGCCTGCCGGTGTTCGTGCCGTCGCTGGCCCTGACGACCGACAACGCGGCGATGATCGCTGCCGCCGGCCTGCGTCGGTTCCGCCAGGGGATCACAGCCGGCTGGGACCTCAACGCCGACGCGGGGCTGAAACTGTAGTGGGCTCAGGGCTCAAGGCGCAGGGCTCAGGGCGCAGGGCTGAAACGCCACAGCGGTCCCGCGCCACGTCTTCACGCCGGCGCTGGAGAGCCAGGCGCGGACCGGGTCGGCGCGAAGGGCGACTTGTGAGGTCTGCCGAGCGGAGCCCGGAGCCGACGAGCCGGACCACGACTGGCGCCTCATCGGCCGGCCGGAGATCGCGGGGCTGAAGCCCCGCGCCACACCCATATGAAGACATTGACCGACTACCTGTTCTTCAACACTCCCGAGCGGCGGGAGATGGTGCGCATCACCGACAAGGTGGCGGACATCGTCGGCCGGAGCGGCGTCCGCGAGGGGATGGTGCTCGTCTCGGCGATGCACATCACCGCCGGCGTCTATGTCAACGACTGGGAGGACGGCCTCATCGAGGACTTCGGCGACTGGCTCGAGAAGCTCGCGCCGGCCGGCCGGGCGTACCGCCACCACCAGACCGGCGAGGACAACGCCGACGCGCACCTCAAGCGCACACTGATCGGCCACCAGGTGATCCTGCCGATCACGAACGGCAAACTCGACCTCGGTCCCTGGGAGCAGGTCTTCTACGCCGAGTTCGACGGGAGGCGGAAGAAGAGGGTGGTGGTCGAAAGTGCTGGGAGAGTGAGCTAGCGGTCAGCTGGCAGCGGGCAGCGGACCACGGACAGCGAAGCGGGCAGCGGACCACGGATAGCGAAGCGGGCAGCGGGCAGCGGACCACGAAGATCACGTAGCTGTCAGCGGACGACTGACACTCCCACAGTCCGCTGCGAGCTACTCTGGTTCCCGTCCTCCGACCGTGATCCGCCGTCCGCTGCGAGCTACTCTGGTTCCCGTCCTCCGACCGTGATCCGCCGTCCGCTGCGCAGCTACTCCGGTTCCCGTCCTCCGACCGTGATCCGCCGTCCGCTGCCAGCTACTCCGGTTCCCGTCCTCCGACCGTGATCCGCCGTCCGCTGCCAGCTACTCCGGTTCCCGTCCTCCGACCGTGATCCGCCGTCAGCTGCGAGCTACTCCGGTTCCCGTCCTCCGATCGTGATCCGCCGTCCGCTGCGAGCTACTCCGGTTCCCGTCCTCCGACCGTGATCCGCCGTCCGCTGCGAGCTACTCCGGTTCCCGTCCTCCGACCGTGATCCGCCGTCCGCTGCGAGCTACTCCGGTTCCCGTCCTCCGACCGTGATCCGCCGTCCGCTGCGAGCTACTCCGGTTCCCGTCCTCCGACCGTGATCCGCCGTCAGCTGCCAGCTACGCCGGTTCCCGTCCTCCGACCGTGATCCGCCGTCAGCTGCCAGCTACGCCGGTTCCCGTCCTCCGACCGTGATCCGCCGTCAGCTGCCAGCTACGCCGCCGCCTTGCCCTCCCTCGCCGCCGAGCGCAGCAGCGAGATGCCGGTGTAGATGACGACGACGGTCACGAGCCACATCACGTAATAGAGAGGCAGCGACTTCACGACCAGCAACGCCAGCGCCGAGCCGAAGACGCCGCCGAGCGCCATCCCGATCGTGGTCCGAAGGCTGTACTTCTTCTTGCGCACGAACTGGGCGCTCGCCACCGGCATGAGGAACGCGCAGGCGCCCATCATGATCGGGAATGCCGCGCTCGGCGTCATGCCGAGCAGGGCGATGAGCACCATGCACGGCGCGTAGTAGCCGATGCCGAGCGGCATGATGAGGCCCAGCAGGAAGCTCCCGAAGAGGCCAGCCGCCAGCTTCGCGCCGGTCACGCCGAGGACGATCCCCTCGGCCCGGGCCGTCTCGACGTAGCCTCCCTGCGCCGTGCCGGGGACCTTGACCTCGGACCACTCGTGACCGGCACTCACCAGTTCGAGCGGCGTGCCTGCCGCGAGCTGCGCCACCGCCGGCGAGCCGGCCGACGCCCCGGAGCGCAACTCGACCGCCTGCGGTCCCACCTTCACCTCGTCGGCCGGCATGAGGCGCGTGACCTTGGCGAACAGGAACGCCGCCGCGACCAGCAGCGCGACCCCCATGCCGACCTGGATGGCGCGGCGGGGCAGCTTCGACACGACGCTGGCTCCCACCCAGCCCCCCGCCACGGCGGTGGCAATCATGAGGACGAGCATGGTGGGCGCGACCGCGATGACCGCGATCCCGATGAAGGCCTGGGTGATCGTCGGCAGGCAGTAGCCGACGTTCAGCGAGCCCGGGATCAACTCGTCACGGACCATCTTCCGCAGCCGGAAGTACGTGGTGCTGGTGGCGAAGCTCCCGATGCCCAGCGCGTCGAAGAAGTTGGCGAAGAAGCCGACGGCAATCCGCTCGGCGTCCGGCGCGCCGGGGTCGGGCGTGTCGGAGGACTTCCGGGCCTCCACCACCCACACGACCACGAATCCCAGCGTGAGAACCGCGAGCGCGATGAACAGGACGTTGATCACGAGTGTCCCTCCGCCTGAAACGGGTATTGACGCGTGGCCAGCCCGGCCCGAAGTACCGGTTGGCGGGAACTGGTCCGCGAATATAACATGAAGGCCGCCAGCTGGCAGCGGGCAGCCGGCAGCGGGCAGCCGGCAGCGGGCAGCGGTAGCCCTGAGCCGTGAGCCTTGAGCCCTGGGCCGTGAGCCGTGAGCCCTTTGCCGTGAGCCCTGAGCCGTGAGCCTTGAGCCCTGGGCCGTGAGCCTTGAGCCCTGGGCCGTGAGCCGTGAGCCGTGAGCCCTTTGCCGTGGGCCCTGAGCCGTGAGCCCTGAGCCGTGAGCCTTGAGCCGTGAGCCCTGAGCCGTGAGCCCTGAGCCCTGAGCCGTGAGCCCTGAGCCAATGAGCGAGCTGATGATCACGCGAGAAACCGCCTGGAACCTGTTGTGCGAGTGGACGCAGAGCGACGCGCTTCGGAAGCACGCGCTGGCGGTGGAGGCGGCGGTCGCCTACTACGCCCGCCTCTTCGGCGAGAACGTCGAGGAGTGGAGCGTTGTCGCGCTGCTGCACGACTTCGACTACGAGCGCTACCCAACGCTCGAGAACCACCCGTTCCGCGGGGCCGAGTTCCTTCGCGAGCAGGGGTGGCCCGAGTGGGTGGTCCACGCGGTGCTGTCGCACGCCGATCACACGAACACGCCGCGCGAGACGCGCCTCGAACACACCTTGTTCGCCTGCGACGAGATGGCCGGCTTCGTGACGGCGGCGTCGCTGGTGCGGCCGTCGAAGAGTGTTCTCGACCTCGAGGCTTCGTCGGTCGTGAAGCGGATGAAGGACAAGGCGTTCGCCCGCGCCGTCAACCGCGACGACCTCCGGAAGGGGGCCGAGGAACTGAGCCTGCCGCTCGCCGACCACATCACCAACGTGATCGCGGGGATGAGGGAGAGGGCGGGGGAGTTGGGGTTGAAGGGGACGTTGTAGCTGGCAGCGGGCAGCTGGCAGCGGGCAGCGGATCGCGGACTGAGCCCTGAGCCGTGAGCCCTGAGCCGTGGGCCCTGGGCCCTGAGGCCTGAGCCGTGAGCCGTGAGCCCTGAGCCCTGAGCCGTGAGCCGTGAGCCCTGAGCCGTGAGCCGTGAGCCGTAAGCACCGAGCCGTGAGCCCGAACCAACGGCAAGGTACGTTCGTATCAGTAAACCAAGATGGCTGAGCCGGACATCTCCACTGTCGTCGCCCTCGACTCGGTGAGCGTCGCCTACGGCAAGAGCGCGGCGCTCCTGGACGTGTCGGCGGCCTTCTCCGCGGGCGCCACGGGCCTGCTGGGGCCGAACGGCGCCGGCAAGAGCACGCTCCTCAAGGCGCTGCTCGGCTTCCTCGTCCCAACCTCCGGCCGGATGAAGGTGCTCGACCTCGACGTCGCGAAATCGGCCCTCGAGATCCGCGGCCGCATCGGCTACATGCCCGAGTCGGACGGCCACATCCCCGGCATGAACGCGGTGTCGTTCGTCGGCTACTGCGGCCAGCTGGCGGGGCTGCCCGCCTCCGACTCGATGCAGCGGGCGCACGAGGTGCTCTACTACGTCGGCCTCGGCGAGGCGCGCTACCGGAACCTCGAGACGTACTCGACGGGGATGAAGCAACGCATCAAGCTCGCGCAGGCGCTCGTGCACGACCCCGACCTCCTCTTCCTCGACGAGCCGACCAACGGGATGGACCCGAAGGGGCGCGAGGAGATGCTGGAACTGGTCCGCGACCTGGCCCACAACAAAAAGATCCACCTGATTCTCTCGTCGCACCTCCTTCCCGACGTCGAATACACCTGCGACCGCGTCGTCGTCCTCGACAAGGGCCGGGTGGTCGCGCAGGGCTCGATCGACACGCTGAAGGGGGAGCGGCGCCAGGTGTTCGAGCTGCGGATCAAGGGCGACCGCCACGCCTTCGCACTGAAGCTGGCCGAGGCCGGCTGCGAGTGCCACGAGACCGACGAGGACGTGATGCGCGTGCTGGTCGGGGCCGATCAGGGCGCGCGGGCGCTGTTTGCGGTGGCCGACCGTGAGAAGGTCCAGGTCCGCCACCTCCGGCCGAGCGTCCCGACGCTCGAGGACGTCTTCGCAAAGGCGGTGGGGGAGGAGTAGGGACGAGGGACGGGGGACGAGGGACGAGGGGAAGGCGCATCTTGCGATCGTGCGAGCTTGCGATCTTGCGAAGTCAAGGCCCTGAGCCTTGAGCCGTGAGCCCTGAGCCTTGAGCCTTGAGCCCTGAGCCTTGAGCCCTGAGCCCTGAGCCGAGATAGACGATGCCGATACATGATCAAAGTTACCGGCGGTACGGGGGAAGGCGGGACCTGGCGGGACAGGCCTGGATGGTGATTGCCCGCAACGGCATGGCCACCATCCTCCGCAAGCGCCTGTTCCTCGGCCTGCTCGTTGCCGCCTGGATCCCGTTCGTCGTCGGCGCCGTGATGGTGTACCTGAACGCGAACTTCCCGCAGTTCACGCTGCTGGCGATCACCGCGCAGCGGTTCCGCGACTTCCTCGGTTTCCAGGACGTCTTCGTGTTCTTCATCACCGTGTGGGTGGGCGCCGGGCTGGTGGCCAACGACAAGCGCGCCAACGCGCTTCAGATCTACCTGTCGAAGCCGCTCACCCGCGCCGAGTACATCGTCGGCAAGCTGGTGATTCTCGGTACGTTCCTGCTGCTGGTCACCTGGGTGCCGGCCATCATGCTGCTGTTCCTGCAGGTGGCCTTCAGCGGCAGCTTCTCGTTCCTGCGGGAGAATCTGTATCTCTTCCCGGCGGTGACGGTGTTCGCGTGCCTGCAGGTGCTGCTGGCCGCGTTCACGATGCTGGCGCTCTCCTCGCTCAGCAAGAGCAGCCGCTACGTCGCCATCCTCTACGCGGGCGCCTACTGGTTCAGCCACGCGGTGTACGGCGTCATCTACGCCATCACCGGCAGCACGAAGCTGTCGTGGATCTCGCTGCCCGGCAACCTGAACCAGCTGGGCGACCTCATCTTCCGCCTGCAGCCGCGCTACTCGACGCCGGCCGTCGTCTCGGCGCTGGCGATGGCGGCGGTCATCGGCGTGTCAATCTGGGTGCTGGAGCGGCGGATCCGCGGCGTGGAGGTGGTGTCATGATCGGCGACATCCCGCGCCCCGCAGCAGTCGAATCCGCCAAGCTCTCGAAGTGGTACGGCCAGGTGATCGGCCTGAACGACGTGACGGTGAGCGTCCCGCCCGGCATCACCGGGCTGCTGGGGCCGAACGGCGCCGGCAAGTCCACCTTCATGAAGCTGATGACGGGCCAGCTCAGGCCGAGCAAGGGCGCGATCAAGGTGCTCGGCGAGCCGATCTGGGGCAACCCGTCGCTCTACTTCCGGATCGGATACTGCCCCGACCAGGACGCCTTCTACGACCGGATGACGGGCCTCGAGTGGGTGGCCGCGCTCGTCCGGCTCAACGGGTACTCGGAGGCGCAGTCGAACGAGGCGGCGCGGACGGCGCTCGAGACGGTGGACCTGCTCGACGCCGCGAACCGCAGGATCGGCGCCTACAGCAAGGGGATGCGCCAGCGCGTGAAGCTGGCCCAGGCGATCGTCCACGACCCGGAGCTGCTGATTCTCGACGAGCCGCTGTCGGGCATGGACCCGCTCGGCCGCCGCAAGACGATTCGCCTCGTCAAGGAGTGGGCGCGCGCCGGCAAGACGATCATCGTCTCGAGCCACATCCTGCACGAGATCGAGTCGATGACGTCGAACATCCTGTTGATCAACAACGGGCGGATCCTGGCCGAAGGGAACGTCCACCAGATCCGCGACCTGATCGACACGCACCCGCACACGGTCCACATCCGCGCCGCCGACCCGCGCGGCCTCGCGCGGCGGTTCCTGGCGCACGACGATGTGATCAGCCTGACGTTCGAGGAGGGGGCGGTGGTGGTGCAGACGGCCGCGCCCGACGGGTTCTACGCGCGGCTGACCGAACTGGCCGCGTCGGGTGAGGGGGGCGAGATTGCCGAGGTCACCTCGCCCGACGACAACCTGCAGGCCGTCTTCCAATACCTGGTGAAGTGACGTGGCAAGCACCCCCTTGAAGCCTCCGTCGTTCGCGGCCGCGGCGTTCCGCGTCTTCGACCTGAGCCTCGGCCAGATGCTGTGGTCGCGCCGGACGATCTTCCTCGCGCTGGTCGTCAGCGCGCCGGTCATCCTGGGAGTCATTATCCGCGTCCTGACGTCGGCCGGGATCGGCGGCTCGGTGCGCCTGGGCGGCGGGCCGATCGTGTCCGGACCGTCGGTGTTCGGCCTGTTCATCTGGCTGCTGTTCCTCCGCTTCATCATCCCGGTCCTGGGGGTGTTCTACGGGATCTCCCTGGTGGCCGACGAGGTGGAGGACAAGACGATCACCTACCTGTTCACCCGGCCAATCTCCCGCGGCGCCATCGTCATCGGAAAGTACCTGGCGTATCTCGTGGCGACGGTCCTGGTGGTGCTGCCCGCAGTGATCGTGCTGTTCTTCCTGCTGGTGCCGACCGGGGGCGGGTCGCTGGCGGCTGGATTCCCCGTTCTGCTGAAGGACCTGGTGCTGCTCGGCGTCGGCCTGGCGGTCTACGGCGCGCTGTTTGCGTGGGTCGGGGCCCAGTTCAAGTACCCGCTGATTACCGGCCTGGTGTTCGCATTCGGGTGGGAACAGGGGATCATGCTGGTCCCGGGCTACTTGAAGCGGCTGACGATTTCCTACTACATCCAGGGGCTGGTGCCGCACGCGATGCCCCAGGATTCGGCGCTGAGCATCCTCCAGGTGGTGTCGCGGGATTCGCTGTCGGCCCCGATGTCGGTGTTCTGGCTCGTGGCGATATGGCTGAGCTTCCTGGCGCTGGCCGCCTGGACCGTATCGCGGCGGGAGTACGTGCTGGAGCAATAGCGGGCTCAAGGCTCAAGGCTCAGGGCTTAGGGCTCAAGGCTCAGGGCTTAGGGCTTAGGGCTCACGGCTTGCGGCTTATGGCTTGCGGCCCGCGGCTCAGGGCTCAGAACTCAGAACTCAAAACTCAAAACTGCCCCCCGGCCGGGGCTGGGAACAAACTGGAACCGATACCGTATATAGTGTCAAAAGGCGAGGGCTCTATGACCAAACGCACTCGATACTTCGTGATGGGTTCGGTCGGGTTCATGGCGGTGGGGCTTACGGTTGGGCTGGCGGCCTACTACGGCGGCATCCGCGGCTTCGCGGAGCCGGCCGGGCCGGACGAGCTGAACTACGTCGCCGCAGACGCGGCGGTGGTCGCCTACGCCAACGTCAAGGACCTGATGGGGTCCCAGTTCCGGCAGCAGATCAAAGCCCTCGAGCCTGCCGATCAGGAGCAGGGTCAAGCCGAGCTGAAGAACACGCTGGGGATCGACATCGAGAGCGACATCCAGTATGTCGTGGCGTGCATGCTCGCCTCGCCGACGATTGACGGCGGCCGCGCCAAGAACGGCTACGTCGTGGCGCGCGGGACGTTCGACCGGCCGCGCATCGAAGCCTTCATCCGCGGGAAGGGCGGCATCGAGCGGCAGTACAAGGACCGGACGATGTTCGTGCACCAGGGCGGGGAGGTCCACCTCGCCGACGGCACGACCGACGAGATGGCGATCACCTTCATCACGGACAACGTGGTGGCGCTCGGCACCGCGACTGGCCTTCAGAAAGCCATCGACGTCCAGACCGGCGCGGCGCCCGGGGTTCGGACCAACGGCGACGTGATGAAGATGATCGACGGCGTGGCGTCTGGGAATGCGTGGGTCGTGGGCCGGATGGACGTGCTCAGCAAGCAGGCCAACCTGCCGCCGGCGGTGGCGGGCCAGATGCCGCAGATGACCTGGTTCAGCGCGACAGGGCACGTGAACGGCGGAGTGGCCGGCACGGTCACGGTCGTGGCGACCGACGAGGAAGCCGCGAAGAACCTCCGCGCCGTGGTGGGCGGGTTCATCGGCCTGGCGAAGATGCAGGCCGCCTCCAAGCCGGAGTTCGCCGCGCTGGTGCAGTCGATCAACCTGAACGCCGATCCTGGGACGACGGTGTCGGTGTCGTTCACAGTGCCGTCGGCCGCCATCGAAGCGCTGAAGAGCGCGAGCGGGATCGTGCACAAGGAGCCGAAGCCGGCCCCGGAGCCGAAGCCAGAAACGCAGCTGAAGTAGCCGCGATCGGGCGGTCCTGAAATCGTGTCGGGTGTCAAGGGGCGCGTGGATGCGCCTCTTGTCACGTACGGCGCTTTGCGGGGAAGCCGACCGGACGCCGACCGGACGCCGACCGGCCTTGACTCTGAAGTCAGCCTCTCCTAGACTCATCTGCATACAACGAGTTTGCGGAACGCCCCCTGTCGGTTCTCGAACTGTATCATGCAGGACCCGCTGCCAGTCCTGATGGGGCGTCGTGTGGTGCTCAGGGAGCCGCGCGAGGACGATGCGGTGCCGCTGTTCGAGTACGCGTCGGACCCTGGTGTCACGCGGTTTCTGGCGTTCGCGCCGCCTGCGAGTCCAGAAGACACGCGCCACTTCATCGCGAAGTGCCGCGAGCTTCGGATTCAGGACCGCGAGTACATGTACGTCGTCGCGGACGCGGCCAGCGATCACCCGGTCGGCGTCATCGGCCTCCGCCATCTCGATCAGCCGATGCGCACGGCGCAGATCGGGACCTGGCTGGGGCAGGAGCACTGGGGCTCGGGGGCGAACGACGAGGCCAAGCAGCTGCTGCTCGACTTCTCGTTCGGCCTGCTGGGGCTGCACCGGATCGAGGCGAGGATCGCGCTCGGCAATCACCGGTCGCGCCGGGCGTTCGAGCGGCTCGGTGCGCGAAGCGAGGGCGTGCTGCGCGAGTCGTTCTTCAAGGACGGCGTCTACCACGACCAGAACCTGTTCGTCGTCCTCGAGCAGGAGTGGCGCGACAGGCAGCGAACGGCGCGGGCGGGCAAGGATGGTCACCAATGACTGACCGGGTGTTCTTCTACGGCACGCTCATGACGGGGTTCGACCGGCGCCGGCGCGCGGGGATCGACCCGATGCTGGTGCGTGTCGGTCGCGGCTACATTCGGGCGGCGCTGTTCGACCTCGGCATCTACCCGGCGGCCATACCGGACCCGGACGGCATCGTGTGGGGCGAGGTGTACCGCACGCAGGACATCGACAAGGTGCTGGCGGGGCTCGACGAGATCGAGGGCCACAGTCCGACGATGCCCGAGGCCAGCCTCTACACCCGGCTCGAAGTGCCGGTCGTGTACGAGGACGACACGACCGACACGGCGTGGGTCTACCTGTACAACGCGCCGCTCGGCCGCGCGGAGCGGATCGCGTCGGGGGATTATCTCGAGTATCTCAAGGTGAGATAAGAGGGCTCAGCCGCCTTCGCCCGATGGGCTTCGGCGGGCCAAGGGGCTCAAGGCTCAGGGCTCGAGGCCGTCACTTCGCAAGATCGCCAAGTCGCAAGATCGCAAGATTCAACTGCGTCCCTTCGCGGCCTCGACCTCGTCCAGGAAATCGCCGATCGCTTCGACGACCCGCTCTGCCGGGTCGACGAACTCGATGCCCGAACGGTAGACGGTCGCTTCGTTCTCCACGTTCGACACGCGCGCGTGGGCGACGCGCCCCTTCACCACAACCGAGCGGTCGCCGAGCACGAAGCGGAAGTCGTGGAGCGAGTCGATCTGCAGCGGAAACGTGGTCTCCACTTCCGCGCCGCGGCGGCTGACCTGGGTGAGGACCATCGGCTGGTAGATCATCACCTCGCCGTGCAGGTCGCCCATGATCTCGAGCCGCTCGGCGCGACGCCTTGTCGAATCCACCACGGCCATATCGGCAGAATATAGCATAGTCGGGACTGACGCTGAGTGGTCGGGACTGACGCTGAAGGGTCGGTAAGCGCCGACCCCTCTGCGCAAGCGCCGACTCTTCTGCGCAGGAAGCGACCCGTCAGCGTAAGAACCGACCCTTCTGCGCACGCGCCGACCCTTCTGCGAAGGAAGCGACCCGTCAGCGTAAGAACCGACTAATTGAGCCTGACCGCGAGCGGGGAGGCGGGGAGTTCGGACTCGGGCCCTTCGTCTTCCGCCTCGGCGTCGGGGCGTCCGAACTGGTCGTCGGCCGTGCAGGTCAGCAGCGGGATGCTCGCGGTGTCTGCGTCGAGCTTGAGCATCGAGAGCACCTGGAAGGCGATGGGGTCGTCGAGCGCCAGGCACAGGATGACGAGGTCCGGCCGGGTCTTCTTGATCTCCGAGTAGGCGTGATCGAGGTTTGCGGCGAAGACGATGTCGTAGTGCCCGGCATCCAGCAGGAACTCGAGCCGCTGCAGCAGCTCGCGGCTGCCATTGACCACCACCACTTTCTGGGTGGCCCGGCGTGCCCACGGTGCGGTGAGTGCGCTGGTTCCGGTTAACATGATGGACCTCTTCTGCCCGGTTCTGCTGCAAGAAGCGCGCCGTAGGCCTGTTCGCTGGATACGGCCTGATTTCAGGTGCATTTCCCCCGAGGCACCGGCCAGTGGCGCCATCCGGCTTCATGAAAGTGGACGATATTGCCACGCTCCGGGCGCGACATATGGTCAGAAGTGCGACAGTCGCCCCTCGACTTCGCTACTTCTTCTTCGCAGGCGGCTTGGCAGCCGGTTTCGCGGGCGGCTTGGGCGGCGGCTGGTAGTCGACGTTGAGGTTGCTGACGACGGCGATGGGACGCTGGAGCGAGGTGAACGTCTCGGTGCCGTTCTGGCTCAGCACGGTCATCTTCTCGCCGAGCAAGCTCACCTCGTTCACCTCCTCCGGCACGTCGATGGAGATGCGCTCGACGCCGACCGGCGCCAGGGCCTTCATTCCCTTCGGGCCCGCACCGCCGCCGATCCGCTCGTGGAGGTCCTTCGCCGTCCGGAACTCGCTCCGCACCACGCCCCGCGCGAGCAGCGTCCCATCCATCGCGAGCACGCCGATCGTGGCGGTGTAGTTCGCGTACCCCTTGCCCGCCTTCACCTGGTCTTCCGAGTAGGTGTGGCGGTTGTGCAGGTCGAAGGTGAGCGTGAGCGGCCCCTTGTGCGCCGGGAGCCTGATGAGGATCCCCTCGGCGGGGTTGCGGCCGGTCAGGACGTCGCAGAACTGGAGGCGGCTGCTCACACCGGTCCCGAGCACGTGAGGGCAGGTGACCTTCGCGGGCTCGGCGACGCGCGGCGGAAGCGGCGCCGGCTTGGCCGCCGCCTTCGCTGTCGGCTTGGCGGTGGTCGGTTTCGGCGCGGTCTTCGCGGCGGGCGGTTTCGCCGCACTCGTCTGGGAGGTCGCCGTGCCCGTGGAGAGCAGGACCGCCGCGAGCATCGGGAGCGCCAGCCTCACGCCTGTTACTCCTCGCCGGCGCGGAAGTTGGTGACCGGCATGTTGCCGGTGATCGCCCCGCGGTGGTTGATGAGCTCGAGGAACTCCATCCGCGTGCGCGAGCTGCTGCGGAACAACCCCAGCATGGCGCTGGTGACGGCGTAGGAGCGCTGTTTCTCCACGCCGCGCATCGCCATGCAGAGGTGCGTGGCTTCCATCACGACGGCGACGCCGAGCGGTTCGATCTTCTCCGCAATCGTCTGCGCAATCTGGTTGGTCAGCCGCTCCTGCACCTGGAAGCGCCGGCTGAACACGTCCACCAGGCGCGGGATC
Source organism: uncultured Acidobacteriota bacterium (assembly GCA_963698725.1). Taxonomy (GTDB): domain Bacteria; phylum Acidobacteriota; class Vicinamibacteria; order Vicinamibacterales; family Fen-181; genus FEN-299. The sequence goes on along the minus strand of CAVORY010000011.1, from coordinate 518,189 downwards.
TTGCTGAGGCCGATGACGCGCGTGCTGGGGATGTAGGCGACGTGGCACTTGCCGAAGAACGGCAGCAGGTGGTGCTCGCACATGCTGAAGAAGTCGATGTCCTTGACGATCACCATCTCGCTGTAGCCGACGGTGAACAGCGCGCCGTTCAGCACCTTGTCCACGTCGGCCTGATAGCCGCTCGTCAGGAACCTCAACGAGTCCTCAACGCGCTTCGGCGTCTGCGCGAGCCCCTCGCGGGACGGATCTTCGCCGAGCGCCACCAACAACTGGCGGACCAGGTCCTGCATTCTGACAGTGTACAACAGTCGGAACTGACGGTGAATGGTCGGGTCTTACGGTGAATGGTCGAGGACAAACACAGAGGGTCGAAACTCAGGTAGCGCCGACCAAACGGCCGACCCGTCAGCGTCAGTGCCGACCCGTCAGCGTCAGTGCCGACCCGTCAGCGTCAGCGCCGACCCGTCAGCGTCAGCGCCGACCTGCGTCAGGCGACCCTCAGCGCGTGCCGACCCGTCAGCGTCAGCGCCGACCCGTCAGCGTCAGCGCCGACCCGTCAGCGTCAGCGCCGACCCGTCAGCGTCAGCGCCGACCCGTCAGCGTCAGCGCCGACCCGTCAACGTCAGTGCCGACTAGTGAATGCTCGCCGGCGTGGCGGGCTGCTGCGGCGTCTCGGCGCCCGTGCGCTTCAGGCCCTTGATCTGGATGACCGGCTCGGCCGGCTGCTCCCGCAGGATGTGCTGCCGGTAGAGCTTCTCCATCTGCTCGTCGTAGGCCGCGCCGTCCTTCGCCTTCGTGCGGGCGGCCAGCTTCTCCTCCCGGGCCGTCTTGGCGATGCCGGCTTCGTCGAGATCGGTCTGCGCGGCGGCGGCCACGGCGTCCGGGTTCAGCAGCAGCGAGTGCTGCACGCTTTCGAGCGGCACGTTCTTGTTGCCGGCGTAGATGTGATGGCGGCCGCGCTCCTCGTACCACTTCGCGAGCGTCGCCGTCATGTGCATCTTCTCGACGATCTGCCGCCAGCCGATCCCGGTGTTGTAGGCGCAGAACGAGATCTCCCCTTCCTGCGTGCCGTAGGGGATGATGCACATCTCGGTGCGGCGGAAGTCGTAGTTGAACAGGTCCTGGAACCACATGCCCGCGATGAACAGGAAGTTCCAGCGGTCGGATCGGCGCTTCTCGACGTCCTGCAGCCGCGTGTCGCCGGCCACCTTGCCGTAGTCGCGGCCGGTCGCGTCGAACGTCTTGTCGAACTTCTTCAGCAGGTCGAAGATCCGGAACTGCGACGGCGCTTTGAACGGGTCGTAGTTGCGCAGGAGCGCCACGGTCATGCCGAGGATCGACAGGAACTTGCCTCGCGCCGCGTCGTTGATGAGCGCGACGTCCTTCGGCAGCCGGTCGGCATTCAGGAACGCGGTAATCGGCGCCGCCTCGCGCGTTTCCTTGTCGATCATCACGGCCATGCCGGTGCCGCAATTCGGGTGGCAGCCGCACGACAGCGCGCCCCACTCGCGGGTCGGCCCGTGGATCAGGTCCGCCCAGTCCGAGAAGGTGCCCATCAGCGAAATCGGGAACCAGTCGCGCAGGGGCTCGCCGATGCCGGTCTGGTCCTTTACGTCGTGCGCCAGGTTCGCCAGCGTGTAGCGCTGCGCGGCCCGCCGCTCGTCCGAGATCAACTCGTCGCGGCCGGTGAACGAAACCGGCTGGAACGAGAGGAACGAGATCTTCTTCGGGTTGTCGAGCGCGAACTCGATGATGCGGCCCACCTGCTCGTTGTTCACGCCGTTGATCAGCGTGATGACGAGGACGATGTCCACGCCGGCGGCGTAGAGGTTCTCGATGGCGCGCAGCTTGACGTCGAACAGGTTGCCGACGTGGCGGTGCGAGTTCGGCGCGTTGCCGATCCCGTCGAACTGCAGGTACACGTAGCGCAGGCCCGCCGCCGCCGCTTCGCGGCAGAACTCGGGGCTCTTGGCGAACTCGATGCCGTTGGTCGCCGCCTGGACGCTGTTGAAGCCCACCTGCTTGCAGTAGCGGACCGCGTCGAGGAAATACGGGGAGAGCGTCGGCTCGCCGCCCGAGAACTGCACCGACATCTGCCGCTTCGGCTTGACGGTGATCGCGTTGTCGAGGACCTGCTTGATCTCCTCCCAGCCCATCTCGTGCACGAAGCCGACCTGGTTCGCGTCGGTGAAGCACGGGTCGCACATCATGTTGCAGCGGTTGGTGAGGTCGACCGTGAGGACCGCGCCGCGGCCGTGCAGCACCGTGCTGCTGCCGTGGTTGTGCAGCTTCGCGTCGTTGTGGGCGCGGATGTCGCGGCCGGGGAACGACTCCTCGAGGTGCCGGTAGAACGCCGCGTCGGTCGACATGACGTCCTCGAAGTGCCCGTGGACCGGGCAGTCCTTGACCATCATGATCTTCCCGTCGCGCTCGAGGATGGTGGCCTTGATCTCGCCGACCTTCTCGGTGAGGAGAATCGACACGTCCTTCTTCCCGTCGACGATCTCCTGGCGCGCCTCGCGGACGCACTTCGGGCAGAGCGAGTCGGTCTCGCGCGGCCAGCCCAGCGTCGGCTTGGTCTTCTCCCACGACTTCAGCAGCGGCTGATCGGACCACTTCGGCGTGAAGGACGGATTCTGATTGATCCGGTATGCCAGCTGGAGGACGCTCCAGATGCCCTTGGCGGCGAGCGCGACTCCCTTTTCGGCGTACTTGACCGGCGAATGCATGCAGTTCTCCCTCGAGTTGGATGACCCCGGCATTCTACCGGTCGATTGGCGCCTGGAATCGAACATTCCGGCGTTCGGGCGCCAGGCTCGGTGAATGGGCAGGAGGGGCGGTGACTGGGACAGGCGACAAGAACGGTCCGAATTCGGAATTGAGAATTCAGAAGACAGAAGACAGAAGACAGAAGTGCGACCTCAGCGGCCGACGGTCGTCGGGGGGTGGCCGCGCCCGCTCCTCGAGTGCCGGCCGGTTCGGGACGCCGACGGACGCCGGGCAGAGGACACGGCTTGCCGCGACTCGGCGTCGCGGCGAGTCGGCGGGCCGTTGCCGGACGAGCCGCTTCGGAGCAGCCCGTTACTTCCGCTCGGAAACCGACGAGCGGGTGGCCCGGTATCCCCCGCCGCCGCGCGGCCGCTCGAGCCATGGCTTTGGCGCCAGGCGGGCAACGAAGTCCGGATACCGGGCCAGAGCGAGGACGGTTTCCCGGGCTGCGGAGGCGGCGAGGGAGGCAATGGGCCGTCGGCTTGCCGCGACTCGGCATCGCCGTCTCATCTAGAATGGGGCGTGCAGCTGACTGACGTCGAACAGTGGCTCGACCGGCTCTACATCGACGCCGAGGCCGCCAGCCTCAGGGACGAGGACCGGAAGAAAGCGGTCGAGGTGGCGGCCATGCTCGACGAGGTCGAGCGGGCGGCGCGGCGGTTCTCCAGGCGGGCGCCGCTGCTGCTGGTCGATGCGGCTGCGGGGAAGTCGTACGTCGGCCTGCTCGCGGCCAGGCTGGTGTTCGAGCCGATGGGAGTCGCGGCCACGGTCATCACGATCGAGCGCGACGCGGGGAGGGCGGCGATCGCGCGCGCGGCGGCTGCGCGGCTCGGCACGTCCATCCCGATCGAATGCCGGGCGGGCGAGGTGGGCGAGGCGGAGGCTTGGCCGGCGGCGCCGTCGATCGTGACGGCGCTCCACGCGTGCGGCCCGGCGGCCGACGCGATCATCGACCGCGCGATCGCGACGCGCGCGCGCCAGCTGCTCCTCGTGCCGTGCTGCACGAGCCGCGGTGTTGACGCCGCCGTGCGGGCGGAAGCCTCTGCCGGGGCGTTCGGCATCCCGCGGCACGCGCCGGTCCGCCGGCGGTTCATCCAGGCGATGGTCGACGCGGAACGCACGTGGCGGCTGGAGGCGGCGGGCTACGAAACGGAGGTGGTGGAGCTGGTCGGCGCGACCGTCACGCCGCACAATCTGCTGTGGCGCGCGCGCCGCGTCGGCGAGCCGACGCGGATGGCGGCGGCGCGTGAAGCGCTCGCGCGGTTCGGATGCGACATCGGTTCATCGACAGCCTGCGATTCCAAACCTGCGAAACCGGACCCATGCCGCGTCGCAGGGATCTGCCCGTAGCAACGCTGTAGTTGGGGCCCCGCGGCGGCTTCCGCCGTGGGGTGCGTTGCGGAGCGGCAGACCCGAGACGAGGCGTGCACAACGAGCGTCCTGAATCGCGAGCCCTCTCATACTATGGACAACGTGGGATGGATACCGACCGACCGGCCGCTCGTGTTCGCGCACCGCGGCGGGAGCCGCCTGGCGCCCGAGAACACGATCGCCGCGTTCGACCGGGCCGTCGCCGAAGGCGTGGACGGCCTGGAACTCGACGTCCGGCTGTCGAAGGACGGCCAGGTGGTGGTGTGCCACGACGCGCGCGTCGACCGCACCTCGAACACCGCCGGCGCGGTTGCAGACATGACAGCGAGCGAACTGGCGCGCGTCGATGCCGGCTACTGGTTCACGACCGGCGACCTCTCGTACCCGTTCCGCTGGCGCGGCTTCGGCGTGCCCACGCTGGCCGAGGTGCTCGCGCGCCATCCGCGCCACCCGGTCATCGTTGAGATGAAAGACAATACGCGGGCGATGGCGGAGGCCACCGTGGACGTCGTGAGGGCGGCAGGGGCGGCCGACCGGGTGTGCCTCGGGGCCTTTCCGAACGCCGTGATGCGGCACGCGCGCCGCGACGGCCCCGAGATCGCGACGAGCGCGTCGAGCGGCGAAGTGCTGCGTGCGATGTCCGCCGGGCGCTTCGGCTTCCTCCCGCCTCGCCGCCGCTACCAGGCGCTGCAGGTGCCGGAACGGCGTAAATGCCTCCGGGTGGTCACGCCCCGCTTCGTGCGAGCCGCGCGTCGCGCAGGCGTGCCGGTTCAGGTGTGGATCGTGGACAGGGCCGAGGAGATGCGGCGCCTGCTCGACTGGGGCGTCCAGGCGATCATCACCGACCGCCCGGACATCGCCGTGCCCCTCGTCGCCGCCTGGCGCCGCGAGCACGGCGACGGGTGAAGGCGGCCTACTGCTTGCGGGCGCGGCGGCGGCGCTCCGCGGCGGCCAGGCCCGCGAGCCCGGTCCCGAGCAGCACGATCGACGCCGGCTCGGGAACACTCGACACCTGCACGTCGAACACCATGTCGTTGAAGTCACGGTCCGAGTACGACCACATGTCTTCGGCGCCCATCAGAAAGCGACCGTCGACCGACGGCTGGAACAGTGCGAAATGTGTCACGTTGTCACCAGCCCCCGTACTCAGGTAGGTCCCCTCAGGCGATCTCAGATAGAACCCATACGAGTCCGACGGGACAAATGTCGCCGCCTCTCCGAGGTCGCCGACGCCCAGGAACAGGGGGTTCAGCGCGGACGCGTTGCTGGTGTCGAACCAGCCGAACTCGTCATGGTACGCCGTCCATTGCAGCAGGAGGGTGACCGTCACCGACCGGGTTCCGGCCGCCTTGGTGAAACTGAAGCCAGTGGTCGCGTCGCCAAGGTAGCTCGGCGTCTCTATCGGGCCCGTCGCCGGGAGCGACCGCCCCATCGCCGCGAAGTCACCCGTGCCGCGCAGCCAGTAGCCGATATTGGCCTGGTGGTTGCCGTCGAGGCTCCAGGTGTTCCAGAAAGCGCTGCCATCGGTGGACGGCGTCTCGAATGGACTCCAGTCGGGGTTTCCCCTCGTGATACCAATCGTATCAGCCGACGCCACGTCAGCGATGAGAACCAGGATGACCGCCACGACGGTGATTGTGGATTTCAAGGTTTTCCTCAGTCGACTTCGACGAACGATCCAATCAGACTCGGCACGACCCACCCAGAGGCCAGAATCGTGCCGTTGTTGCGGGGCGAGCTCTGAACCTGCGTAGTGACTATAAAGAACTGAAAATAAAGAGATTGAGTTACGTCGATGTCGTGCGGCTGATTATCTGGAAGACAGAAGTCTGCTTTCTGTCACACAAAAGACTCCAATATCAACGGAGCAGGGTTCTGCCTTCTGGCTATCTCGCCGTGCCCTCGCCGCGCACGGTGAGGCGCGGCCACCGGTGTGCTCACCGCGCCGGCCTCGCGACTCCCGGTTCTGGCCTCTCGGTTCCGGGCACCGCCGAGGGCCGACAGCCGAAAGCCGAAAGTCGGAAAGCCGTCCGTTGTATACTCTCGGACCATCGCGGCCAATCGGCCTGCCCGACGTTGCCGGACGAGGAGGACTTGTGAAGAAACGCGCACTGATTGCCTGTCTTGCCGTGCTGGCGCTCGGCGTCACCGCCGGCGCCCAGATGACGCCCTGGCTGCAGTGGACGCTGCTGCCGAAGGCGCAGATGAGCGAGATCGTCGGCGAAGCGTCCGGCGAGAACGCGTGGAAGATGATCATGGAGACGGGCGGCTACGACAAGGACCGCTCGGCCGCCGAGTTCGCCGACCTGTTCTACGAGGTCAAGTTCTTCAACGATCGCCTGAAGGAATACGGGTTCAAGGACGTCGAACTCGCCAAGTACCCCGGCGGCACCTCCTGGGACGCCGCGAAGGGCGAACTGTGGGAGGTCACGCCCATCCGCCAGAAGCTGGCGTCGTATCGCGACATGGCCGCGATGCTGGCAACGGGCAGCGTGACGGGCGAGGCCAGGGGTGAACTGGTCTGGGTGGGCCTCGGCCGCCCCGACGACCTCAAGGGCAAGGACCTCGCCGGCAAGATCGTCGTCACCGAAGGCTCGGCCGGGACGGTCCACCAGGCGGCGGTCCGCCAGATGGGCGCGGCGGGCGTCATCTCCATCCAGGGCACGCGCCCGTTCTTCGACCCGCTGCAGATCGGCTGGGCCAACGTCGGCGGCGGAGGCAGAGGCGGCGCGGCCGCCGCGCCGCCGACGACGCTCAAGCCGGGGACCTTCGCGTTCCAGATCCCGCCGCGCGACGGCGAGTACCTGAAGCGCCGGCTGATGGCCAACCAGAAGATCACGGTCGAGGCCAAGGTGATCGCCGAAACCCGGCCGACCACGCTGCAGGACCTCGTCTGGGCCATCCCCGGCACCGACCCGTCGGCGGGCGAGGTCATCTTTTCGGCGCACCTCTTCGAGGGCTTCGTGAAGATGGGCGGCAACGACGACATCTCGGGCTGTGCCACGCTGGTCGAAACCGCGCGCACGCTCAAGACGCTCATCGACGAGGGGCGGCTGCCGCGTCCGAAGCGCACCATCCGCTTCATCATCGGCCCCGAGTTCTCCGGCACCGGCCCGTGGGTGAAGGCGAACAAGGCGCTGATGGAGAAGACGCTCTGCAACATCAACCTCGACATGGTCGGGCTGCTGCTCAGCAAGAGCCAGTCGTTCATGTGCATGATCCGGACGACCTACGGCAACCCGCACTACATCAACGACGTGATGGAGAACTACTACCGGTTCATCGGCGAGGGGAACCGGGAGCGGATCCAGAACCGCAGCAACTTCTACCCGGTGCCGCAGCGGATCGTCGCCCCGACCGGCGCCGACGAGCCGTTCTTCTACTCGATCGAGACGCACTACGGCGCGTCCGACCACGAGGTGTTCAACGACTGGGGCGTCCAGGTGCCGGGCATCATGATGATCGACTGGCCCGACCGCTGGTACCACACGTCGGGCGACCACGTGGACAAGACGGATCCGACGCAGCTCAAGCGCGTGACGATCATCGGCGCCGCGGCCGCCTACACGATTGCGAACGCGGATGACGTGACGGCGGCGAAGATCGCAGCCGAAACGGCCAGCAACGGCGCCGGCCGGCTGGCGCACCAGCTGGTGCGCGGCTTCGAGGAGCTGAACAACGCGACCTCGGCGAACCTGACGGACGCCTACACGCTGGGCCGCGCCTACATCGAGGCGGCCGTCGTCAACGAGAAGGCGACGCTCGAGACGGTGAACGAGCTGGCGGTGGACAAGAAGGCGATCGGCGACCAGGTGACCGGCCTGCAGAAGACGATCGACCAGGTCGGCGCGTCCCACCTGGCCGCGCTCGATGTGCACATGAAAGCGGCGGCGCGGAGGCTGAGCGTGGCGCCGGTGGTCCTGCAGCCGACCGAGCTCGAGGCGAAGGCGTCGAAGATCGTCCCGAAGCCGACGGCGAAGGTGACGGCGAACGGCTATCAGGGCTACCGCGAGTTCATCACCGCGGTGCCGGCCGACGTCCGGACGAAGTTCCCGGTCGACCGGGCGGGCGACACGCTGGAGCTGTCACGGCTGTGCAACGGGAAGAACAGCGCGCTCGACATCAAGAAGGCGCTGGACGCGCAGGCCCAGGGCCGCGTCGCCGACCTGCAGCACGTCCTCAACTACCTGGAGATCCTGAAGGCGGCCGGGCTGGTGGAGATTCCGGAGCCGGCGCCGGCGAAGCCCGCGCGGAAGAAATAGCGCGGGCTTCGCAGGCTCAAGGCTCAAGGCTCAGGGCTTAGGGCTCAGGGCTCACGGCTTACGGCTTGCGGCTTACGGCCTACGGCTTACGGCTTGCGGCCGGATCAAACTGTCCCACAGCGTGGCAGCGTGATCCAGCCCTAAGCCTTGAGCCCTAAGCCCTGAGCCGTGGGCCGTGAGCCGGCCCCTATCGTCCCGCGGCCGCCTGGATCGGATCCGGCCGCACGACGATCCTGCTCGTCGTCGTCTTTCCGTTCACCGTCATCTTCACGAAGTAGGTGCCGGGCTCGGCCTGCCCGCCGCCGCCGAACCCGCCGCGCATGCCGCCGCCGCGCTGTCCCATCCCCATGCCGGGCGGCCGAATCAGATCGGCCAGCTCCTGCGTGATCTCGATCAGCTTCCGGTAGTTCTTCGCGTACTTCGCGACCGCCGCCAGGCCCTTTTCGAGCGCCGCCTTCTGCTCGGGCTTGAGGTCGGTCCGCTTGAGCGCCGTCTCGATCTGCGACTTGGCGCTGTTCGCCGTGTTTTCCACCACCACCGCCGACGGATCCCACCGCAGGTCCCACGCGATCCGGTTGATGCCGGCCTTCGCGTCGTCGACGATGAACGTCGCCTTGAGCTGGTCGCCGTCGGTGATCTCGACGGTCGCCGGCACGCCGGTCTTCCTGTAGACGTGGAGCAACCCGCCGGCCGGCGGGTTCTCGCCTTGGAAGTACAGGTCGCCGCGCCCGTACCCGCCGCGCTGGATGCGCAGCCACCGCGTGGCCGGGCGGGTTGTCGTGAACAGCCTGGCGTCTTCGGCCAGCACCGTCGGCGTCGCCTGCTGCAGCGCCGAGATGTCGTCGAGGATCCAGATGCCGCGGCCGTGCGTGGCGGCGATGAGGTCGTTGTCGCGCGGGTGGATCAGGAGGTCGTGGAACGACACCGTCGGCATGTTCAGCTTCAGGCTGTGCCACTGCTTGCCCGCGTCGATCGAGAAGAACACGCCGAATTCGGTGCCGAGGAACAGCAGGTTCGCGTTCTTCGGGTCCTCGCGGATGACGTAGACGGGCTGGCCGTCCGGGATGCCGGCCGACAGGCTCGTCCAGGTCTTCCCGAAGTCCTTCGTCACGAAGACGTACGGCTTGAAGTCGTCGCTGCGGTGACCGTCGAACGTCAGGTAGGCCGCACCTTCCGCGGTGCGCGACGCCTCGACGCGGCTCACCCAGGTGCCCTTCGGCACGCCGGGCACCGCGGCCCGCACGTTGGCCCAGGTCGCGCCGCCGTCACGCGTCACCTGCACGTTGCCATCGTCGGTGCCGACCCAGATGACACCGGGCCGGAGCGTCGACTCGGAGATGGTGATGATCGTGCAGTGGGTCTCGGCGCCCGTATCGTCGGTCGTCATGCCGCCGGTCGGCGTCATCGTGCCGCCCTGCCGCGGCCCGAGCTTCGACTTGTCGTTGGTCGTCAGATCGGGGCTGACCATCTGCCAGCGGTCGCCGCGATCGACCGACTTGAACAGGTGGTTGCCGCCGAAGTAGACGGTGCTCGGGTTGTGCGGCGAGAGGTAGATCGGCGTGCTCCAGTTGAAGCGGAGCGGCGAGGCGGGCTGCTGCGGCGGCTGGCCCGGCGCCGGCGCGGCCGGGGCCGGCGGAGGCGTCGGGTAGTAGTCCCGGTAGTTCACGATGTTCTGCGGCGTCGGCCGGATGCTGCGCGACTCGCGCGTCTCGACGTTGGTTCGCGACACGGAGCCGCCCTGGCTCTCGCCGTAAACGATGCGCCAGTCGGTCGGGTCGTTCTGCGTATGGAAGCCGTCGCCGCCGCCGATATTGAACCAGAAGTCGGTGAGGATGGCCCCCTCGCGGTGCATCGACGGCCCGCCCCACGTGCCGTTGTCCTGCAGGCCGCCGTAGACGTGGTACGGGTCGCGCATGTCGGCGCTCACCGCGTAGAACTGGCCGGCGCAGATGTTGTCGAAATAGATGAACGTCCTGCCGTGGTCGTGCGTGAGCGCCGCGCCGGCGTCCTGGCCGTTGTAGAAGCGGTCCTTGTGCATCGGGTCCAGCCACATCGCGTGGTAGTCGGGGTGCAGGCCGGGCACGTTCTGCCAGGTCTTGCCGCCGTCCTCCGACTTCATGAAGCTGGCGGTCAGGTAGTACACCCGCTGGTCGTCCACCGGATTGAGGATGATGTGGCTGTAGTAGAACGGCCGGCTGTTCATGCGGCTCAGGTACTTCCACGTCTTGCCGCCGTCTTCCGAGCGGTAGATGCCCGATCCGAGCTTGGTCATGTCGGCGAAGTCGGGATTCGGCTTGCCCGCGGCCTGCGCGGCCGGCTGGAAGCTGTGCTCGACGATGGCCATCAGGACGTTCGGTTTCGAGCGGCTGATGGTGATGCCGATGCGGCCGAGGTCGCCGGTCGGGAGGCCTGTCGTCAGCTTCTTCCAGGTCTTGCCGGCGTCGGTCGACTGGAAGATGCCGCCGTTCGGGCCGCCGGAGTCGAAGCGGTAGGGCTGGCGGAGGCGCTGCCAGAAGGTGACGTAGAGGACGTTCGGATTCGTCGGGTGCATCACCATGTCGATGGCGCCCGTCTTGCCGTCGCTCGGCAGGCCCCCGGCGAGCTTCTGCCAGGTCTTGCCGCCGTCGATCGTCTTGAACAGGCCGCGGTCGCCGGTGTAGCCCCACGTGTGGCCGCTGGCCGCCACGTAGACGATGTTGGGGTCGGCCGGGTGGAGGAGGACCTTGCCGATGCTGCCGGTGTCCTTGAGGCCCATGTGGGCGAAGGTCTTGCCGCCGTCGGTCGACTTGTAGATGCCGTCGCCCCAGGCCACGCTGTTGCGGACGCACTCTTCTCCGGTGCCGACCCAGATGATGTCCGGGTTCTTCTGGAACCAGGCGACGTCGCCGATGGACGCGCTGGAGTACTTGTCGAAGATCGGCTCCCAGGTGGTGCCGGCGTTGACCGACTTGAACACGCCGCCCGAGGCGGTGGCGACGAGGACTTTGCTGAAGTCGGCGTCGAGCGCTTCGATGTCCGAGATGCGGCCGCTCATGTTGGCCGGGCCGATGTTGCGCCACTTGAGGTCACGAACGAGGTCGGGCGCTGCCGGCTGCGCGGCGGCAGGCGCCGCGAGGGCGAAGAGGACCAGGGGCAGGAAGAACCAGGCGTGACATGCTCTTCGGGTGTTCATCCGCACTCTCCATTGATCGATGCGACACGGACGGGAAGGTACGATGGCGGGGATATCTTACACGACCCCGAGAAAGCTGGCAGCTGGCAGCTGGTAGCTGGCAGCGGACCGCCTCAGCACCGGCGGCGCGGCCCGAGCGCGTCGGCGTTCCCCCCTGCGTCCAGGGCCGGCATTGCCCAGACGCCGCGGCGGGCGGGTGCGGGATGCCTCGCGAGACCGGCGACTGGCGGCAAGCGCTTCGGCGTCAGTTCGCAAACACGCTCGCAGGTGATGGGATCCAGCGGGGTAGAGCGCGATCACGCACGCGGATCAGACCGCGCGACCCCCGCGGCCAGCGGCCGACGACGGCCGGAGAGCGGGTTTGCCGCGCAGCCGCCCGGAGTCCGGCGAGCGGGGCGCCCGCACCGGGCCGACGCGTCGACGGTCAGGCCGGCACTCGAGCCGGCTTGCGGTCGCCCGGTCGTGAGCCGCCGGTCGTCGTGGGCGCCCGCTCTCGCGAACGCTCGACAGCGCCGAGCCCGGCATCCTCGGTCGGTGGGTCTCTCGTGAGCCAGTCGGCATCGGTCAGACAGCCTCCGGGCAAGTCTGAACCTGCGGTGCCGGGCTGTGCATTCGACCGACGGCAGGCTCCGCCTCCGCCCAGGCTATCGGCGGACCGCCGAAGCCTCGCGCGAAGGCGGTCGCATGTTCGCTCGAGCAGGCATCCCCCGGCGCCCGTCGGCCGCTGCACCGGTCGGCGGCGGGGCCACGACTGCCGTCTCATCGGCCGCGGGGCCGGGCGCGAGGGGCAGGCGCCGTCTCGCGCTTCGAGCGGTCAGCCCAGCAGCAGCGGATTTTCGAGCATTCGGCGGAGCGTGCCGAGGAAGCGCGCGGCCTGGGCGCCGTCGGCGACGCGGTGATCGACCGACAGCGTGAGCTTCATGCGGCGGCCGGCCTTCACCTGTCCCCCCTCGACCACCGGCACTTCGCGTACCGCGCCGACGGCGAGGATCGCCGCCTCGGGCGGGTTGATGATGGCCGAGAACTCGTCGATGCCCATCATGCCGAGGTTGGAGATCGAGAACGTCGCGCCGGTGTACTCGTTCGGCTGCAGGCGGCGGCTGCGGGCGCGCTCGGCCAGCGCCTTGGCCTCCGACGCGATGTCGGCCAGCGACTTCGTGTCGGCGTCGCGAATCACCGGCGTGATCAGACCATCGTCAATCGCCACGGCGACACCGATGTGCACGTGCGAATACTGCTTGACGTGATCGCCGGCAAACGACGCGTTCATCTCGGGGTGCCTGCGCAGCGCCACGGCCGCGGCCTTGATGATGACGTCGTTGAGCGAGATCGGGTAGTTCTCCTCGCGAAGGGCGCGGTAGGCCTCCCACAGGCGATCGACCGCGGCGTCCACCGTCAGGTAGAAGTGGGGAACCGGCGCCTTGCTCTGGACCAGGCGTTTCGCAATGGTCCGCCGCATCGACGACAGCTCGAACTCCTGCACGTCGCCGACCGGTTGTGCGGCCGGCGGCGCCGGCGCGGCAGCGGCGGCGAGCGCGGCTTCGATGTCGCGCTTGATGACGCGGCCCTGCGGCCCCGTGCCCTGGAGCGCGCCGAGGTTGATGCCCGATTCGGCGGCCATTCGAAGCGCGAGCGGCGAAGCGCGAAGGGCGCGGCCTCCTGCGGCTTGCGGCTTGCCCGCCGTAGCCTCGAAGGCGGAGGCGGGCTCGCGGGGTGTGGCTTGCGGCTTGCCCGCCGTAGCCTCAAAGGCGGAGGCGGGCTGGCGGCTTGCGGCCTGCGGCGGTGTCACACGTGATGGTGCCGGAGCCGGCGTCTCGAGAAGCGCCGAGACATCCTCGTCCGGAGCGCCGATGACCGCGATGAGCGCGCCGATCTTCACCGTGTCGCCCGGCGCTGCCACGATCTTCCTGATGACGCCGTTGGTGTAGGCCTCCATCTCGACGGTGGCCTTGTCGGTTTCCACCTCGGCGAGCGTCTGGCCGGTTTCGACCCGGTCGCCTTCCTGTTTCAACCAGCGGAGGATCTTGCCCTCCTCCATGGTGTCGCTCAACTTCGGCATCACGACGCGGGAAGCCATAGGTCGTTCCTCACAATAGGGACGAGGGATGAGGAACGAGGAACGAGGGACGGGATAGGCCCTCGCCCCTCGCTCCTCAATCCTCTTCCCTATTCGATATACAGCACCTCTTTGACCGCCGCCACGACGCGCGCGGCGGAGGGCATCGCCAGGTGCTCCAGGTTCTTCGCGTAGGGCATCGGGACATCGGCGCCGGTCACCCGCGTCACCGGGGCATCGAGGTCGCCGAACGCGTCGCGGTGAATCAGATACGCCAGCTGCGCGCCGACGCCGGCGTACTCCCACCCTTCCTCGACGACGACGCAGCGGTTGGTCTTGCGCACCGAGGCGAGGATCGGCTCCTCGTCGAGCGGGCGCAGCGTGCGCAGATCCACGATCTCGCACGACACGCCTTCGGCGGCCAGAGCATCGGCCGCCTTCAGCGCCACGTTCACCATCTTCGACCAGGCGACGATGGTGACGTCGGTGCCCTCGCGCTTGACGTCGGCCACGCCGATCGGGACGACATAATCGCCTTCGGGCACCTCGCCCTTCGACCCGTAGAGCGTCTCGCCCTCGCAGAAGATCACCGGGTCGTCGTCTCGGATGGCCGCCTTCAGCAGGCCCTTGGCGTCGTACGGCGTCGCGGGAGCGACGACCTTCAGGCCCGGGACGTGCGCGTACCACGACTCGAGCGCCTGCGAGTGCTGGGCTGCCAGCTGGTGCGCCGCGCCGCCCGGCCCGCGCACGACGATCGGGATCGTGAACTGGCCGCCCGACATGTAGAGCATCTTCGCGGCGCCGTTGATGATCTGGTCCATCGCCAGCATCGAGAAGTTCCACGTCATCATCTCGATGACGGGCCGCAGCCCGACCATCGCGGCACCGACGCCGACGCCGGCGAAGCCTTCCTCGGTGATGGGCGTGTCGATGACGCGGCGCGGGCCGAACTCCTGCAGCAGGCCGCGGCTGACCTTGTACGCGCCCTGGTAAACGCCGACCTCCTCGCCCATGAGGAAGACCTTTGGGTCGCGCCGCATCTCCTCGGCCAGCGCCTGGGTCAGCGCCTCGCGGTAGGTTATCAGTGCCATAGATGTCTTCGACTTCGAATCGGCGCCCGCTCACGGCTCACGGCTCATGGCCTGGGACGGAGTCACGCGTTAGTCCGCTGCCAGCTGCCAGCTAACAGCTGCCAGCTAAGGCTGGCTCCTCGTATACGGTCCGTACGGCTGGCTGTAGACATCCTCGAACAGCGCGCTGTCGGCCGGTTCGGGGCTCGCCTCGGCGAACTCGACCGCCGCGTCGACGATCGTGCGCACGTCCGCGTCCATCCGCTCCAGGCCGGCCGGGTCGAGGAGCCCCTGGTCGACGAGTCGCTGGTAGTAGGTCCGCACCGGGTCCTTCGTCTTCTGCGCCTCGACTTCCTCCCGCGTGCGGTAGTGGCCGTGCACCGGGTCGGACATCGAATGGCCCATGAATCGGTAGCACCGGGCGTCGATCAGCGTCGGCGCGCTTTCGCGCCGCGCGAGGGCGACGGCGCGGCCGACGACCTCGCGCACGGCCAGGACGTCCATGCCGTCCACCGTTTCGCTGGCCATGTCGTACGCGCACGCGCGCGCCGCGATGTCGTAGAGGGCCGACGCGCGCTCGATGGCGGTCCCCATCCCGTACCGGTTGTTCTCGACGATGTAGATGCAGGGGAGCTTCCAGAGGGCCGCCATGTTCAGCGACTCGTGGAACGCGCCGATGTTGACGGCCGCCTCGCCGAAGAAGCACAGCACCACCTGCGGGCGCCCTTCGTACTTGGCCGCGAACGCGACGCCGGTCGCGAGCGGGATGTGGCCGCCCACGATCGCGTGGCCGCCGAGCATGCCGTGCTCCTTGTCGAACAGGTGCATCGACCCGCCCTTGCCGCGCGAGAGGCCGGTGTCTCGGCCGAAGAGCTCGGCCATCACCCGCCCGGGGTCGGCGCCCTTGGTGAGGGCGTGCACGTGGTCGCGATACGAGCAGAAAATCGCATCGCCGGGCTCGAGCGTCGACAACGCGCCGACCGAGATCGCCTCCTGGCCGATCGCCAGGTGGCAGAACCCGCCGATCTTCTGCATCGCGTACATCTCGGCGCAGCGCTCTTCGAACCGGCGGCCGAGGAGCATCTTCCGGAGGAGTCCGACCTGCGCCTCATGCGACAGCGGGGCGAGTGGATCGTTCATGCGTGCGCAACCCCTGTGGATTCGTCGTAGGCGTCGGCCTGCTGGTGCGCGTGATAGGAGGACCGGACCAGCGGGCCCGACTCGACGTGCCCGAAGCCCATGCTGAGCGCGGTGGCCTTCAGCGCCTCGAACTCGTCGGGATGATAGTAGCGCGCCACGGGCAGGTGGGAGGCCGAGGGGCTCAGGTACTGCCCGATGGTGAGGATGCCGCAGCCGACCGATCGGAGATCGGCCAGTGTCGCCACCAGTTCGTCCCATTCCTCGCCGATGCCGACCATCAGGCCGGACTTGGTCGGGATGTTCGGGGCGTAGGTGCGCGCGCGGTCGAGCAGTTCGAGCGTGCGCGGGTAGCGGCCGCCCGGGCGCGCCGTGCGGTAGAGGCGCGGGACGGTCTCGGTGTTGTGGTTCAGGATGTCGGGGCCGGCGTCGAGCACGGCGTGGAGCGGCGCCTCTTTCCCCTGGAAGTCGGGGATCAGGACTTCGATCCGGCACGAGGGCAGGCGCTGGCGGATCTCGGTAATCGTGGCGGCGAAGCCCGACGCCCCGCCGTCGGCCAGGTCGTCGCGATCGACCGACGTGAGCACGACGTAGCGCAGCTGCATCTGCTCGGCGGCGGCGGCCACGCGGGCGGGTTCGCCCGGGTCGAGCGGGTCGGGGCGGCCGTGCGCGACGGCGCAGAAGGGGCAGTTACGCGTGCAGACGTCGCCCAGGAGCATGAACGTCGCGGTACCGTGGTGCCAGCACTCGCCGATGTTCGGGCAGTGCGCCTCCTCGCAGACGGTGTTGAGGCTGAGGTCCCCGATCATCCGCTTGAGCTGGATGTAGCGAGGCGAGCCGGGCGCCTTCACCTTCAGCCAGTCGGGCTTCTGGGCGGGCCTGCGGACGAGGGGAATGGGGGTCGCCATGTGCTCTGAGCGGCGCTCGGCCGCAAACCAAAATGATAGCACGCGGGGCTCCGAGGGCTATGGGCTCACGGCTCACCCCTCGACTTCGCTCGGGGTGCCCTGAGCGAGGCCGCGACGCGACCGAGTCGAAGGGCAGGGCTCACGGGGTATGGCGGCGTGAGGCCGCTCGTCGTGTGCGCGGCTGCCCGTGGCGGGAGGTCCGTGCCGGACCCGACCGGGCTTCCGCTGTTCGGGTCCTGTCCAGGCGGACGCCACCGTTCGCCGCCGAGCGGTGCAGCGGCCGACGGCCGCCGCGGCGGGCGGGTGCGGGATGCCTCGCGAGACCGGCGACTGGCGGCAAGCGCCTCGGCGTCAGTTCGCAAACACGCTCGCAGGCGGTGGGCCCCAGCGGGGTAGAGCGCGATCACGCACGCGGATCAGACCGCGCGACCCCCGCGGCGAGCGGCCGACAAGGGCCGGAGAGCGGGTTTGCCGCGCAGCCGCCCGGAGTCCGGCGAGCGGGGCGCCCGCACCGGGCCGACGCGGCGGCCGGCGGCTCACGGGGCATGGCGGCGGGAGTCGCCGCCTACTGCCTACCCTGCGACTCGCTTCGGCCCTCGACAGGCTCGGGCCGCCCGGAGTTCATCGAAGGGCGCTCGCTCAAGGCAAGCTGCCAGCCACGCGGAGCAGGATCAGCAATGTCCCCTTCTCCAACCGCGAGAGCGCAGGGTCTGGGTACGGCGAGATGAGCGTGACGGCGGCGACCACCTTGCCGCCGCGCTCGACGGGGCCGCGGACGACCGACACGCGGCGGCCGGTGTACAGGCGGGCGACCTTCGACCGGTCGTAAGCGCCGGCCGTGCCGAACGCCTCGAGCGGGTCCATTCGCTGGACCTGCCACGACCCGGGCGGGTCGCCGGCCGCAGCGTTCGGGGCCAGGGCCGTCTTCACCAGCGCCAGCGCCGCCTCTATGCCGTCGGTCAACACGGTCACGGTGTAGGCCCCGGCGGGCGCCTGCAGGGGCGTGAACAGCCTGACGAGCGCCGGGGCCGGCGTGCCGGGCGGGTCGACGTTCTGGCCCGCGGCCACCGCCGCGTCCCCGATTCGGGGCGAGGTCGAGGCCAGGAGTGCCGCTGAGAGCGCGATCGCCCTGCAAGTTCTTGACAGCCGTGGCCCTCGCGGATACTGTTTGAGGAACGAAACTCCATTCCGCATACTGGACTCTCCAGCCGTGACAGACCACGCCCACCGCGATAGCGGCGCCGGCACCGTGACGTCGATCGACAAGGCGTTCGACGTCTGCGAGGCGCTGTCGCTCGAGCCGGGCGGGATGAGTCTATCCGACCTGAGCCGGGCGTTGAAACTCCCCAGGCCGAGCGTCCATCGTCTGCTGGCGGTACTCAGGCGCCGCGGCTACGTCATCCAGGACGCGGAAACGCAGCGGTACAGCCTCGGCGTGAAGACGCTGGACCTGTCCTTCCGGATGCTGGGGCGTTCGGAACTTCGGATGCACGCGTATCCGGTCCTGCGGGACTACGCGGCGCAGACCGGCTGCGATCTCTTCCTGGCGGTGCCGCCGTCCGGCGAGGTGACGACGGTTCGGCGTTCGACGGCGGGCGACGTGGCGATGAGCGCGGACTACGGGCGCGAGATGCCGTCGCACTGCGTGCGGTACGCGGAGGGGAACGGCAGGCCGCCATCGCTCGCAGTCAGTTGCCTGCGCTTGTCCGACGCGCGCGACGTGACACGCGGGCTCGATCTGGTGCGCCGTGCCGGCGCCGGTGCAGAAGGTGATCAGGCGGTGGCGAGTCCCTCGCGCGTGGGCTGCACGTGCGCGCCGGTATTCGACTACGCCGGGCACGAGGTGGCGCGGATTGGCGTGTGTGGCCAGGGTGTGGACGACAGGGCGCTGGCCGGCGTGCACAACCGGGGCGCGTGGGAGCTGGCCCGCCATGTGTCGATGCGGCTGGGGTATCTCTCTGCCGTGGCGATGGGCGTGAGGTAGGGCCGGCGGGGCGGAGGGCATCATGGCGTACATCATCACCGAGCCGTGCATCAAGACGAAGGACACCGCCTGCGTGGACGTCTGCCCGGTGGACTGCATCCACCCTCGGAAGAACGAGGAGGGGTTCGAGGCGGCGGAGATGCTCTACATCCACCCGGACGAGTGCATCGACTGCGGCGCGTGCGTCCCCGCGTGCCCGGTGGAGGCGATTTTCGCGCTCGACGAGGTGCCCGAGAAGTGGAAGCGCTTCATCGAGATCAACGCGGAGTACTACAAGAAATAGCTGGCAGCTGTCAGCTGGCAGCTGCCAGCGGATCACTCCGAATCCGCTGACGGCTGTCAGCTGCCCGCTGCCGGCTGGGGAGAGGCAGAATGGGTCTCATCGATCATCAATTCACCGACAACATCATCACTACCAACGTCGACGCGGTCCTCAACTGGGCACGACTCTCGTCACTCTGGCCGATGGGGTTCGGCCTGGCGTGCTGCGCCATCGAGATGATGGCGGCGGGCGGCCCCCGCTTCGACATCGCGCGGTTCGGCGCCGAAGTGTTCCGCGCGTCGCCGCGGCAGGCCGATCTGATGATCGTGGCGGGCACGGTCACCAAGAAGATGGCGCCGGTGCTGCGGCGGCTGTACGACCAGATGCCCGAACCGCGCTGGGTGATCTCGATGGGGAGCTGCGCGAACGCGGGCGGGCCGTTCCCGACCTACAGCGTGCTGCAGGGCGTCGACAAGGTGGTGCCGGTCGACGTGTACATCTCCGGGTGCCCCCCTCGCCCGGAGGCGCTGTTGTACGGCCTGATGCGGCTGCAGGACAAGATCCGCCGCGAGGGCACGGTGTTGCGCAAGTCTCGGGTGATCAAGTCCGGCGAGACGACGCCGGTCCTGGTGGAGGGGTAGGGCGATGACGAGACTCCTGCGCAAGATCTTCCTCGTGGACCTCCTGAAGGGGCTGTGGCTCACGCTCACCTACACTCCGGAGCCGGCGTTCACGTTCCAGTACCCGCTGGAACGGCGGCCGACGGCGCCGCGGTTCCGCGGCTTGCTCCGCCTCCAGCTCGAGCCTGGAACCGGCGCGCAGACTTGTATCGTCTGTGATCAGTGCGCGAAGGCGTGCCCGGACGATCTGATCTCGCTCGGAGGCCATCGAGAGCCCGGGCAGAAACTGAAGACGCTGGACTATTTCGATTTCAATCTCTCGCGGTGCAGCTTCTGCGGCCTGTGCGCCGAGGCGTGCCCGACCAAGCCGGTCAAGGCGCTGATCATGAGCGAGGACTACGAGCTGGGCACCTACGGCCGCGAGTCGCAGATCATGCGCATCGACGAGATGTACGACGGCGTTCCGATTGAACCATACGCGCGGTAACGTCCCGGAGAGCTCCTATGACCATTCGCCCCCGTCTGGCCGTCGCTCTCGCGTGTGTCTGCCTCCTCTCGCTGCCGGTCGCGACCGCCAGCCGGCAGGTGAGCGCGGCCACCGCCACGATGCAGATCTCGCTCGCCGACATTCTGTTCGACCACGCCGACTATCGGACGGCGCTCCGGACGTACCTCGCCGCCACGGGATGCGAGGACCTGGCGATCCGCGATCGCGCGCGGGCGGGAGTGGTCCGCTCGGCGCTCCGTCTGGCCGAGTTCGGCGTGGCTGCGTCGCACCTGGCGTCGCTGGAAGGGAGCCGGTCGATCGACCCGGCCACGCTGACGCTGGCCGGCGACGCGCTGTGGGCGTCGGGCCGGTTCGATGACGGCGAGAAGGCCTACCGCGACGCGCTGTCGCTCTCGCCGGGCAACGCGCGGGCGCGGCACGGGCTCGCCAAGGCGCTGGCGTCCACGGGGCAGTTCGAGCCGGCGCTGAACGAACTGCACGCCGCGTTGCGCGACGCCCCTGGGGAGTCCGACCTTCGCCACACGCTCGGCAGCATCTACGAGCGGATGCGCCGGTATGACGCCGCGGCGGCGGCCTACACCCAGTACCTCGACACGCTGAAGGGCGCCGACCGGTACGAGCGATCGCAGTGGGCCCGCACCCACATCGCGTTCCTGCGATCGTTCGACGGCCTGGTGCCGTTCGAGATGGCGTGGAAGGGAAGGGAGAAGCGCCAGGTGCTCGACTTCCGCCTGGTGAACGGCAAGGTCATCGTGAAGGGGAAGATCAACGGCGGCCGCTCGGCCGACTTCGCCCTCGACACCGGCGCCGAGCACACGGCCCTGAGCGAGCGGACGGCGCGCCGGTTCCAGATCCAGACGACGGTCGAGACGCTGACGGCGGGCGTCGGCGAGGCCGGCTTGCGGGGTTTGAAGATCGGGAAGCTGCGGTCGCTCGAGATCGGGTCGATGACGGTCTTCAACCTGCCGTGCATGGTCAAGACGCCGTCGATGCGCGACCTGCCGACCGACCAGATGGACGGCTTCTCGCCGCTCGCGCTCGGCCTGTCGATGACGATCGACTACCGGCACCGGAAGCTGTACATCGGCGAACCGCTGCCGGACGCCTCGCTGGCGAGGGAGATGCCGCTGCGCTACCACCGCCTCCCGACCGTGCAGGGGGTGGTGAACGGCACGCCCACGAACTTCATCATCGACACCGGCGGCGAGGCGATTTCGATCAGCACGAGCACGGCGCGCGGACTGTTCACGCCGGACGACCGCCGGCGGATCCGGCTGAAGGTGTACGGCGCCTCGGGCGCCGACCCTGAGGCGTACCTGCTGCCGGGCGTCCACCTGGCGCTCGGCCCGCTCAGCATGCCGAACCAGCCAGTCGTCGTCCTGAACCTGCGGGCGCCCAGCGTCCTGATCGGCTACGAGATCGGCGGAATCCTGGGGTACAGCCTGCTCGGCAGGTACAAAGTTGAGATCGACCTGCAGCGCAGCGTACTGCGCCTGAGGGATCTGTAGGAGCGGTGCTTTCCGCCTCCGCCCGGCTACGGCGGACCCGCCGAAGCGCACCGCGCGGCGGCGGGCAGCCCTGCTGTTCATTATGCCGCTGTGCTTCTTCGCGTCCGACCTGCACGGGCGCACGGACCGGTACGGCAAGCTGCTGCGGGCGGTCGAGGCCGAACATCCGACGGCGGTGTTCCTGGGCGGCGATCTGCTGCCCTCCGGCCTCGGCCTGGCGGGGTCGGTCGACCCCGACCACATCGACTTCATCAACGGGTTCCTCGCCCCTGCGTTCGAGCGGGTGCGGGGCGCCGTCGGCCCCGCCTATCCGGACGTCTTCGTCATCCTCGGCAACGACGATCCGCGCATCGAAGAAGCGGCGATGCTCGACGTCGCCACGCGCGGGCTGTGGCACTACGCGCACGACCGGCGAATCGAGTGGCGGGGCTTCACGGTGTTCGGCTACGCGTGCGTCCCGCCGACGCCGTTCAGCTTGAAGGACTGGGAGCGCTACGACGTGTCGCGGTACGTGGACCCGGGGTGCTCGTCGCCCGAGGAAGGGATGCGGACGATGCCGGTCAACGAATCGGAGGTCCGCTACGGGACGATCCAGCAGGACCTCGAGGCGCTGGTGGGGGACCGGCCGCTGGAGCGCGCGATCATGCTGTTCCACAGCCCGCCGTACAAGAGCGCGCTCGATCGGGCCGCGCTCGACGGTCGCATGGTCGACTACGTGCCGATCGACGTCCATGTCGGCAGCATCGCCATCGCGCGTTTCATCTCGGCGCGGCAGCCTCGGGTCACGCTCCACGGCCACGTGCACGAGTCGGCGCGGATCACCGGCGACTGGTCCACCCGGCTCGGCGACACGCACGCCTTCTCCGCCGCCCACGACGGACCCGAACTGGCGCTCGTGCGCTTCGATCCCGACGAGCCGGCCTCTGCGACAAGGGAACTGATCTAGACGAGAGGCCGCGATTGCGAGTCGCGGCAGGCTGTCGACCCATTGCCTCCCTCGCCGCCTCCGCAGCCCGGGAAACCATCCTTGCTCTGGACCGGTTTCCGGGCATCGGTGCCCGCCTGGCGCTAAAGCCCTGGCTCGAGCGGCCGCGCGGCGGCGGGGGAAACCGGTCCACCCGCTCGTCGGTTTCCGACCCGCGATGACGGGCTGCTCCGAAGCGGCTCGTCCGGCAACGGCCCGCCAGCCTGCCGCGATCCAGAATCGCGGCCTGTTGTTGGGAACGACCGGCTTCTGGGTGTCGCGGGCGCCCGCGCGAGACATCAGCGCGGCGGACGGGTGCGGGATGTCGCGCGAGACCGGCGAAAGTCACGGTCGGCCGGGTCTGGAGGGTTCCGCCCAAGCGAGCCGTGGACATTCGCCATCGACAGGGCAGCGAGAACCGCCAGCCGGCCAACAATGGCGCGGTTGGGGATGGGGGCGACATGCCCGGCGTGTGCCCCAACCGCAGGACGAAGGGACGGTGAGCCGGCGCAGCGGTTCTTTGCCAGGGGAGGGATTGCCCGGCGGGACCCTCCAGACCCGGACGACCTCGCGACGGGCAGCCACGACCGGCGCCTCATCGGGCCGGCCAGGGGTCCGACCTGCGCCGGCTACCCCGCGCCACGACGGAGCGGAAGCGCGCGGGCGGGGTCGGTGATAGCGCCGATCTTCGACGCGAAGCTCGAGTGGTTCGTGAAGTCGGCGTCGGTGACGATCTTCACGTCGAGCAGGCCTTCCGTCCGGTAGCCGGTCCGCAGGTAGTTGATCTCGCTCAGACAGAGGCTCCACCCCTCGAGCCACACTTCCAGCTGCTGCCGCGTCTGCTCGACGGCGTCGACGTGGACGATCAGGTCGATGTCGCTGCCGGGGCCGGCCGTCGCGTTCTTCGTGCTGCCGAAGACGTACATCCCCTTGATGCCGAACCGCACCGGGTCTACCTCGGCCGCGATGTGCTCGGCCATGCGCAGCCGCCACCGCCAGTGGTCCTCGGTGACCGCGTGGATGTCGGGGCGCCGCTCCGGCGCCGTCCCCTGCGTCACCGTCGTCGGCGCGAAGTACCCGACCGCCTCCTCGAGGTCGGCGTTCATCAGCACCTGGAGGATCAGGCCGTCGGTCGCCTTGGGCACGTCGATCACGCGCACCACGTGCGCGAGGTGGGCGTATTCCGGCACGATCTCAGCGAGGATGTTCGGCGATCGTCGGAGGAACAGCTCGTTGCACTTCTGCCCGTCGTCGCCCGGGAAGAGGGGCAGGTAGCGGATGCCGGCCTCGACGAGATCCTGGAAGAAGTGGGTGCCGAACGACAGGTCGGGGACGTAGTTTCCCTTCTTCGCCGCAATCTCCATCAGCACCGCGGTGTTGTTGATGTCGGAGTAGGTGACGCTGACGCCCAGCTTGATGTCGCCGCGGCTGCCCCAGCGCCCGGGGCCCATCAGGATGAACTGCCGTTTCGGCAGCATCTTGTTGAGCCGCCCGATCGCGCGCCCGACGTCCTTCATCTCGGCGAGGCTTTCGAGCTGGTCTGTACTCCCCCGGGTCGACGTAGACGACGTGGGTGATGTCCGGGACGCGCCCGTTCGACACGTAGCGGTTGGCCGCGAACAGCACGCGGTCGTACGGCAGGTCGCGCGGGATGGCCGACGGCACGGCGTCCTGCGAGAAGCTCTGCGGCCGGCACTGCAGCAGGTAGAGGTCGCGGCCGTCCGAGGCGAACTCGATGTCCACAGGCGATCCGATCCGCTCGCGCAGCAGCTTGAGCAGCGTCCGCATCCTCGCCATGAACGGCGTGGCGCTGATCAGGCCGTCGAAGGTGACGACGGTCTGCGATTCGGCCGGGTCCCAGCCGAAACCGACGGGCCGGTGGATCCCCTCGCTGTCGTAGACCGACGCGATCTGGTCGAGCGCCGGCAGCTCCCGCCCGTAATCGCGGAACAGCTCCGACGCATCGATCGTCTCGAAGCGCCGCGTCTCGATGTTGATGACGTCGATCTTGCGCGGGGCGTAGCGCAGGATCTCGTCGGGCGTGACGTTGACCCGCAGGCCCGGCTGGCCGGGGGCGACGAGAATCGGGTAGTCGTCGCCGACGCGGTCGACGGCGCGCGTGCCGAGGCCCGGCACGAGGCGCACCAGCCCGTCGTCGCGCTTGATGCGCGGCGACCAGCGGAACTCGTTGTTGCTGAACGCGACGCCGGCGAACGACGGCAGGAAGTAGGGGCCGACGCGCGAGCCCACCACCTCCTGAATCATGATCCCCATCTCCTCGTGGAGGTCGAGCAGGTTGCGCTCGGCGCGGTACTCGATCGGGTCGGCGCTGAACAGCGACGCGTAGACCTCGGCAATCGCGTCCATCAACGCGCTCAGCCGCTCCCCCTTGGTGCCGACGTTGGCGAGGAAAAGGCTCTTGTACTTGCCGGAGAAGGCGGCGCCCATCCGGTCCTCGAGCAGGCTCGAGCTGCGGACGATCAGCGGCCTGCCCTCGAGATCGTCGAGGGCCAGCGACAGCCCCTTCATGATTTCCGGCGCGAACCGCGAGTTCTTGAACACCTGGACGATGTGCGGGTACTCACGGCGGATCTGCTCGATCTCGAGGTACTTCCGGTTGTAGACGTCCTCGAGCTGGTTGTACTCGACGAAGCTCATGAGGCCGTCCGACGCGATGTACCAGGTCTTCGGCACCTTGACGTTCGCCAGCAGGTCGGCGTGCTCGCCCGACCGGCGGATGATCTGCGAGGCGAGCAGCATCCCGGCGCTCTTGCCGCCGAGCTTCCCGTGGCTCGCGGGCGGGCTGATGATGTGGTTGACCAGCTCGTAGAAATCGGCAATCCCGATGTAGTTCTTCGCGGTGTTGATGAACTCGAGATCCTCGGTGAAGAACCGCCGCGCCAGCGAGACCCGCAGGCCGATCTGCACCGACCGTGACAGCTCCTCGTCCTGCACCGCGAGCTGGTGATAGCGCTCCAGCGCCTGCCCGATGTCGGTGAGCGAGGTGCACTGGTTCTCGACCGCCTCCACGAGGAAGCCCGACTTGTCGTCCTTGATCCAGGTCTGGATGCAGCTGACGATCTCGCCCTCGCTCAGATGCGCGGCGGCGATGCGGAACGCGTCCTCGGTCAGCGCCAGCAGCTCCTCCATGCTCTTGCGCCGCAGCGGGATGTTGTCCTCGAACCCCTCGGTCTGCGCCGTGAAGTCGGCGGCGAACCGCTGCAGCAGCTGCTGCGCCTCGTCGATGCCGTTCCAGCACAGGTAGTTCAGCATCCGGCGCGAGATCCGCATCAGCAGGTGCTGGTCGGTCTTTCGCAGGAACTCGATGATGACCCACCACTCGCGCCGCTCCGGCGACGCGAGGTTCTCCATAGCCGACTGCCAGTTGCGGAGCGTGGCCTGCAGCCGGCGCTGCATCACGAAGTGGCCCAGGCGCTCGGCGATGGTGTCGATGAGCTTCCGCTCCTCCTTGAGGAACGGCCCCTCGTCGGCGCGCGGCATCTGGCGGGTGTAGAAGACCTCGAGCGATCCCACCGTCTCGCCCTGCGCGGTGATGGCGGCGCGCTGCACCCACGGGGTCTCGGTCACGCGCGGCGGCTGGTACACCGTGTTGTCGAGCGTGATGCGCGCCCAGCAGACGCTCGGGTACTGCCAGCCGGCCGGCACCACCTCCGTCAGCGCCCGGCAGACCTCGTCGATCGGGGCGTCCTGCTGGTTGATCAGCTCGTGGACCTTGTAGAGCGTATGCAGCTCCTTCGCCCGTTCCTGGAGCTGCTCGATGATGTTGTTGACCGGCTGGTTAATCGGGTTCATGGCGGTTACGGAACCTGTCTCCACAGGATGGCGCCGTGTCCCTGGCGCCCGTCCACGGCGATGTGCAGCGGCGCGGCGAGGCGAACATGGCGGACGAAATCGGTCTCGGTCAGCGCCGGCTGACGCGAGAGGCCGTCCCAGTCGATCGGGAAGTCGCCGTGGAAGGGGACCGAGAAATAGCTGACGTTGAAGCTCGAGATGTTGTGGAAGAAGTGCGACCCCTGGCTCAGGTCGACGTTCATCGCCGGCAGCGTCGCCTCCACGATGGCCTTGGCGCCCCCGATCTGCGGCCAGGTGACCGGGATGCCGAGCCAGGGATCCGAGCTTCCCCAGCGGCCGAACCCGATCAGCAGGTACGGAATGCCCTGGTCCACCAGGCCCACGTTGATCCGCGCGATGTCGGACGCGATGGCCGGCGTGTGGCGGGCCTCGAACACCTCCGGCTTCACGTAGACGACGTCGCGAACGTCCGGGACGAGGCCGTTGCCCATCACCCGCTCCGAGGCGAGGAGCAGGGCGCCGCGATCGAGCGACTGGAGGTCGATGTCCACCACCGTGTCCGACACCGACATTGGCCGGACCTGGAGGAACCCGAACTTTGCCGGGCCATCCTCGCCTTCGGGCGGGAACGTCACCGCGAACTCGATCTCGACCGGCGCGCCCAGCGCCTCCTGGCACAGTGTCATCAGCGCCTTGAGGAGGTCGTTCAGCGCATACTCCTCGAGCACCAGCAGCGGCGCGAAGTTGAGCGCGCGCGGGCCGCGGACGCCCACGCCCATCGACAGGCGGTCCGACCCGGCATCGTAGGTGGAGGCCACCAGCCGCAGCGTGCCGTCCTCCTCGGCGTCGGCCACCGCCGACTGCACGAGGTACTCGGCCTCCTCGACCGGGTCGTAGGCGGGCGGCTTGCCCATGTTCACCGCCCAGAACTGCACCTGCGTCTGGCGCAGCAGGTCGCGGACCGACGAATACGGCGGCGTCGCGCGGGGCTGCGCCGGCGAGCAGCTCCACGTGACGCCGCCGTCCACGATCGTCTTCCCCAGGCCGAACGCGAGGTTGATGACGCCGTCCTCGGGCCGCGTGTTCCCGGAGCGGTAGAAGCTGTACGATCGGGCCACGCCCGACAGCTCCGGATAGAACCGGTCGCGGTGACGGCGGCCGACGATCGCCTGAAGGATGACCGCCATGCGGTCCTCCCCCGTGTGGCCTGTCAGGCGCCGGTAGTCACGCGCGTTCTGGAAGAACGTGGACGCGTAGACGAACTTCACCGCCTCGACCAGCTTGTGGAACCGCGTCTCCACGTCGTGCTGGTTGTTGGGGATCATCTTCGTCGCGTAGACGCCGGCGAACGGCTGGTTCAGCGCGTCCTCGAGCAGGCTGGACGACCGGATGGCCAGCGGCGTGTGAACCTGGCGGGTGAGGGCGTAGAGATCCCCGAGCAGCTCGACCGGCAGGTCCGCGGCCAGGAAGGCGAGGGCGATCCGGTGATCCGGCTCGCCGGCGTTCACCACGTCCCACAGCCGGTTCGACGACATGAACGTCTCGAACAGGTCGGTCGTCACCACCGTGAGCGTCGGCACCTGCACGTCGAAGTGGCGGAGGAACGCCTTCGACCCCGCCTTCGCCCCTCGGGCTACGGCGCGGCCTGCCGCCGCTTCCAGCCCCGTCGCCAGCAGGTCCTTCACCGTCAGCAGGCCGTGGGCCTTGCCGCCGTAGGGGCCGCTGCCGATGCAGGTGAACTGCTCGGTCCCGTCGAAGAAATGCCGGTCGAACGCGGGGATCGCCGGACGCGTCAGGGTGGTGGTCATCGGGCGCGCTCTCGCGCTAGATGAGGATACTCGAATAGGCGGGAAGGCGGGAAGGCGGAGGGCGGGAAGGCGGAGGGCGGGGAGGCGGAGGGCGGAGGGCGGAGGGCGGGGAGGCGGAAAAGAAAAGGGGCGGCCGATTGCTCGACCGCCCCTCGTTCCTTAGGCCTTGAGCCTTGAGCCCTAAGCCC
The DNA here is from genome assembly GCA_963698725.1 of uncultured Acidobacteriota bacterium. Taxonomy (GTDB): domain Bacteria; phylum Acidobacteriota; class Vicinamibacteria; order Vicinamibacterales; family Fen-181; genus FEN-299. Next base: position 489,789 of record CAVORY010000011.1, on the reverse strand, counting down.
TGAGCCCGTCTACACCCAACCCCTGTCCTTGCACGCCTTCGCCACGCGGTTGACCGCGATCACGTAGGCCGCATCGCGCATGTAGAGCTTCTGTTTGCGCGCCAGTTCGCTGACGGCGTTGAAGGCGGCCGTCATCTTGACGTCCAGCTTGCCCAGCACCTCGTCGCGTTCCCAGTAGTAGTTCATGTTCCCCTGGACCTGCTCGAAGTAGCTGCAGGTCACGCCGCCGGCGTTGGCCAGGAAGTCGGGGATCATGAAGATGCCGCGCTCGTGGATCACCTTGTCGGCTTCCGGCGTCGTCGGGCCGTTGGCGCCCTCGCCGATCAGCTTGACCTTCGGGTGGATCTTGCGGACGTTCTCCGCGGTGACCTGATTCTCGATTGCCGACGGGAGCAGCACGTCCACTTCCTGCTCGATCCAGGCGTCGCCGGGGAGGATCTCGTAGCCGATCTTCTTCGCCTTGGCCTTGTCGATGCCGCCGAAGTGGTCGGTGATCGCCATCAGCTCGTCGGGGTCGATGCCGGTCAGCTTGCGGAAGGAGTACGACACCTGATCTTCCTGGTCCCAGCACGAGACGCACGTGACTTTGCCCCCGAGCTGCCGGAACAGGCGCACGGCGTACTGCGACACGTTGCCGAAGCCCTGGACCGACGCGGTGCAGTCGGCCGGCTTGAGGCCCAGCTCGCGCAGCGCCTCGCGAACGGTGAAGATCAGGCCGAACCCGGTGGCCTCGGTGCGGCCGAGCGAGCCGCCCATGCCCACCGGCTTGCCGGTGATGAAGCCGGGGTACCGGCCGCCGTGGATCGCCTCGAACTCGTCGAGCATCCAGAGCATGTGCTGGGGGTTGGTCATCACGTCGGGCGCCGGCACGTCGTTGACCGGCCCGACGTTCCTGGCCATCTGCCGCACCCAGCCTCGGCAGATCGACTGCTGCTCGCGCTGGCTCAGGTTGTGCGGATCGCAAATCACGCCGCCCTTCCCGCCGCCGAGCGGGATGTCCACCACCGCGCACTTCCAGGTCATCCAGGTGGCCAGGGCGCGGACCGTGTCGAGCGTCTCGTGCGGGTGGAAGCGGATGCCGCCCTTGGCCGGGCCGCGGGCGTCGTTGTGCTGGACGCGGAACCCTCGGAACACCTTCACGGAGCCGTCGTCCATGCGGACCGGGATGGCGAACGAGAACTCGCGGATCGGGTTGCGGAGCAGCTCCCTGGTGGCCGCGTCGAGGTTGATGACGTCGGCGACCTTGTCGAACTGGGCCTGCGCCATTTCGAACGGATTGAATGCCTTCTGATTCACTGGATGATCCCCTCTCTGCTGCGAATGTGCCTCGAAGGAGGCGGTATTAGTGCCACGACCGTCCACCACCCAAACAACCAGCTATTTTATCACGGCGCCGGCGGGCCGTCCCGCGCGGGCCCGTGATACCGGATCATGGCGACGGTGATGTCGTCCTCCTGAGGGGCGCCCTCGGCGAACCGCTCCACGACCTCGAACACGCTGGCGACGACGGCGTCGGCGCTGAGGCGGCCAACCGTGGCGAGGTGGCGCTCGAGGCCCGTGATGCCGAAGGCGGCGCCAGACGGGCTGATGGCGTCGCACACGCCGTCCGTGTAGGCCAGCAGCGCCTCGCCCGGCTCGAGGGCGGTCGTGGTGACAGGGAAGACCGCGTCCTCGACCACCCCCAGCGCGACGCCGTTGGCGGCCCGGATGACGTCGAACGAGCCGTCGCATCGCACGCGGTAGGCGAGGTTGTGGCCGGCGTTGACCAGGTGCAGCAGGCCCGTTTCGAGATTGAGGCAGCCGCCGAGGGCGGTGACGAACATCGCGCGGTCGTTGTCGCGCGCCAGGTCGCGGTTCAGATGGGCCATGACCTCGTCGATCGGCCGGCCGAGGCTGGCGGTCGCGCGAAACAGGGTCTGCGCCATTGCCATCATCAGGGCGGCCGCCATCCCCTTGCCGGCCACGTCGCCGATGACGAACCAGAGGCGGGTGAGGTCGGCCTGGAACTCGTAGAAGTCGCCGCCGACCAGGTGAGCCGGTATCTGGCGGGCGGCGAAGGACACCTCCGGCCGCTCCAGCAGCCGGTGGCGAAGCATGCCCGCCTGGATTTCGCGCGCGAGCGCGAGTTCGCGGTCGAGCGCCCGGCGTTCGGCCGCCTGCTCGACCAGCGCGATATTGCGCACGCGCAGCGCCGCCGCCGACGCGAGCGACACCAGCAGCTCGAGGTCGGCCTCGGTGAAGCGCTTCGCCTCGGCGTGCGAGTAGAGGGCGATCATGCCCAGGCAGCCTTCGGCGTCCGAGAGGGGCGCTGCGACGATGCTGCGGACGCCGGAGAGAATGACGCTCTCGGACGCGAAACGCTCATCGAGCTGGGCGTCCAGCACCAGCGCCGCCGCCCCCTTGACGGTGACCTCCTCGGCCAGGCGGCGCGAGATCAGCAGCGTGGCCGACGCCGTCGACGAGCGGCGTTCGGCGGCTCGCACGAGTTCTCCTCCGGCGCCGAGGAGGAACACGGCGGCATACTCCGGCCGCAACGCGGCGAACGCGTGGTCGAGGACGATCTGCAGGAGCGCGTCGCGCGACACCGGGGCCGCCAGGGCCCGATGCACCTCGTTCAGCATGCGCAGCCGGGAGGAGGCCTGCGCATGGTCACCGGTCGCGTCCAGCAGCGAGGCGGCCGGCTTGATGACCGAGAAGGTCGTGAGGTGGTCGTCGGAGGCGCTCGCGAACGGGCCCGGGCGGGGCGCGGAGCCCCCCGGCGCCGGCATGCACAGCGTAGCGTCGCCGATGCGCACGGCAGTCGCCCGCCGCGAATGGCGCTGGCCCGGAAATCGGGGATGCCGTTCAGCTTCGTGCCGTTGCGCGACGCCAGGTCTTCGACCACCAGCCATCCCCGCGCCGGAAGATCCGGGCGTGGCGTCGCGACACGCTCGTGTCCGGGATGGCGATGTCCACGCCCTCACGGCGACCGACGAAGAGCTCCTCCGCGTCGAATGTCGCGGTCTCGGCCGGCCGGCCGGGTCGTTCGATGGTGAGGACGAGGGTGGCCACGTCTGTCTGCTCGATTCTCCGACCTCAACCACAGAGAACACAGAGGGCACGGAGGCTTGCCCGCGTCACGTATGCCAGCGTGACGGCCGTTCGGGCTTCGACCGGGGCCGGGCCGAATGGCCCGGACCGCCGGGCGCGGCGCAACGGGAACGAACCCGCGAGAGCGACTGGCGGGCTCGTTCCCGCGGCGCCGCGTCCGGGCGACCGGCGCCGCCGCATCGCGGTGGCGCCTCCCGGTCGAAGCCTCAGCTTGGAATCTCTGTGGTCTTTGTGCCCTCCGTGGTTCAACCGCAATCCGCCCCAGAATCCGCCCCTTGCGGCGCCGGCCTCCGGGCCGGCCGCCGTGAGCCGTAAGCCCTGAGCCGTGAGCCCTGAGCCGGTCTGCCGGCTCCCCGTTCAGTTCGCGGCCCGCCTGACGGCCAGTTCGCGCGACGGTTCGACGGCGAACAGCGGCAGGAATCCCGCCAGGTCGAAGACCTGCCTGACGGCGTCCCCCAGGCCGCACAGCACCAGCGTGCCCCGCTCGGTCCGCATCCGCTTGGCGACGACGAGCAGCACGCGAAGGCCGACGCTGCTGATGTAGGCGACGCCGGAGAGGTCGACCACCATCCGGCGCGCCCCGCCGTCCAGCGCCGCGGCCAGCGCGCGCTCGAGCGCCTCGCTGGTGGTGCTGTCGACGCGCCCTGCCGGCGCCACCACCAGCGCGCCGTCCATCGCGACCTGCGAGATCTCCATGCGGCTACTCCTTGAGACGGGCCCCGCGAACGGCTGCCTCGCAGTGGCGCGCGAACACCAGCCGGTTGCGATCATCCTGCCGACTGTAGGTGACGCGGTCCATGAGGTTCCGGACCAGGTGCACGCCGAGCCCCCCGGGGCGCCTGGCTTCGAGCGGCGTCGCCGTGTCGGGCGGCGGCAGCGCCAGCGGGTCCCACTCCGGACCGTCGTCCACCACCGTGACCTCGAGGCTTCCGGCGGCCAGCGTGAACGTGACTTCGATGACCGGGTTCGGGCGACCGGCGGTCCCGTGACGGACGACGTTGGAGAGGACCTCGTCGAGCGCGACGTGAACCGGCCATGCCGCCTCCGGATTCCAGCGAGTGGGCGGCCTCGAACCGGTCGAGGGCGCCCGCGGCCGAGCGAAGGCCGTCCTGGCCGGCTGCCACACGGACGGTGAGCCGCGGCTCGGAGACCATGGCGCGCTCGAAGCCCGGTCATCATACCACCGGCGATGTGGTATAAGGTACGCGGTTCGAACCAGTCGTCCGGCCACCCCGCGCCAACTTCCCCGGAGGTCGCGTGTCCTTTCCTGTAGGCGAGGACGACGACCGCGTGATCGTCGAGCGGTGCCTCGGCGGCGACACGGCAGCGTTCCGGACGCTCGTGGAACGGTACCAGCGCGTACTGTTCACCGTGGCCGTCCGGATGCTTGGCGACGCCGACGCGGCCACCGACGCCGCCCAGGACGCGTTCGTCAGCGCCTATCGGAAGCTCCAGACGTACGACAGCGGGCACAAGTTCTTCAGCTGGCTCTACCGCATCCTGGTGAACGAGTGCCTCAATGTCAGGCGGTCGCGTCGCCTGATGGAGCCGCTCGATGCCAGCATGGCGTCCGGGGACAGCCCCCACCGGATTGCCGAGCGGGCCGAGTTGCGGACGGGGGTACGGCTGGCGCTGAGGCGTCTGACGCCCGCCTACCGCGAGGTGGTCGTCCTGCGCCACTACGCGGGGATGTCCTACGTTGAGATGGCCGAGGCGCTGGGCGTGCCCGAGAAGACCGTGAAATCGAGGCTGTACTCGGCGCGGCAGCGACTGGGCGAGGACCTTCTGAACTGGAAGCGTGAGTCATGATCCGGCCCGAAGACGACGAGTTGATTCATCGCGCACTGGACGGCGCGCTCTCGCCCGGGGAGGCGGAGCAGTTCCGCGCCCGCCTCGCAGCGGACCGGGACCTCGGCGCACGCGCCGAGCTTCTGGCGCGTCTGGCCGCCGCGGTGGACGGGCTCGGCCCGGAAGAGCCTCCCGGTGGGTTTTCGGACCGGGTGATGGCGGAGGTTGCCGCCGTCAGGTCCCCGCGTCCGGCCTGGCACCGGCGCCTCGCGTCGCTGCCGGCCGCGATCGGCCGCCAACTATTTCCCTGGTTCGCACATCGTTCTCAGCAGGGAAGCCATTCTTCGGATTCGTTCCGCAAGGCCGGCATGGCCGGAGGAGGTGTGATCGTGGCAAAGAAAGCGTTGTGGGGAGTCGCCGGGCTCGCGGTCGTCGTCCTTCTCGCCGTCGTGTACTTCAATGGCCGGACGGTGGACCAGGGGGCCCAGGGCGCCATCGGGGCGGCCGACCGGTATCGCGGCGCCCAGCCGTCGGGTGTCAGCGCCAAGCCAGGCAATGCGCAGGCGTTCCTCCAGAGCGACACGTTCGACAAGATCATGAAGAACAAGGAGATCCGCAGCCTGCTCGCGGATCCGGAGGTCTGCGCGCTGCTCGCCAGCGACGCGGTGGAAGCGGCGCTGAAGGACGGGGACGTCGATGCGGCCCTGAAGGACGCGAAGCTGCTGGCGGCGCTGGCCGACGACGACGTGCAGGCGGCGCTCACTGATCAGGATGTCGTCGCGGCGCTGGCCGACGCCGACGTGGAGGCGGCGCTCATGGACGACGCCGTCGACGCGGCGCTCATGAGCGAGGCAATGGAGGCGGCGCTCAGGGACCCCGCCGCCAAGGCGTACCTGATGGACGATGACGTTCAGGCCGCGTTGAGGAACAAGGTCGGGCTCGCGAAGCTCTTCGCCGAGGCCGAGGCGGCGCTCAAGGAGGCGAATCTGAAGCAGGCGAGTCTGAAGCAGGCAGGGATCCAGGCCGCGCTTCGGAACAAGCTGTTCGCGGCGATGCTGGCCGACGACGCGGTCCAGGCCGCGCTGAAGAACGGCGACCGCTTCGCGGCCATGATATCCGACGAGTCGTTTGAGGCGGCGCTGAAGGCGCAGAACGGCCTGCTCAGCAAGCTGCTCACCGACGAGGCGTTCCAAGCCAACATCAAGGGGATGGCGAAGCTGTGCGGCGACGACGCGTTCGAGGCCGCGCTCAGGGGGCAGGCCGCGGTGAAGGGGCAGGCCGCGATGCAGGGCGACGCTGCCGACGCCGCGCTGAAAGCGCGGGCGGGCCTGAGGTCGTTCGCCGCCCTGCTGGGCGACCCCGACTTCCAGGCAGCGCTCCGGGATCCCAGCTTCGCGGCGCTGATCGGCAACCCCGACTTCGAGGCGGCCCTGAAGGACCAGGCGGCCCTGCAGGCGAGTCTCATCAAAACGAGGTAGCGTTCGGCGCGCGGTTCACCGGAGGGTCAGGTGCCCGGCGACTCCATGGCGGGAGCCGCCGGGCCTTCGTGTGTTCGTCCATCGTTCCGACCGCACGGGAGGGCCGATGTCTCCGAAAGCGATGGTCCGCGCTGGCTCGTCGGGTCGGGCGGTTCGCGCGTTCAGCCTGGTCTTCTTGCTCACCGCACTCGCCGCCTCGCCGTCCCCCGCGCAGCTCGCGCGCCTCGACACCGGCCAGCTGGCGATCATCTACTTCGACTTCACCGAGTCGTACCTCGTGCCGCACGCGGTGCAGTCGTTTCTCAGGTCGCTTGAATTCCAGCGCCAGGTGTTCGGATTCGACCCGAACGAGCAGGTGTACGTCCTGCTCGCCGACTTCTCGGACGGCGCCGATGCCGGCGCGTCGGTGACGCCGCGCAACCGGCTCTCAATCCAGATTGCGCCGCTCGGCTACGCGTTCGAGACGATCGCGGCCAACGACCGGATCATCCTCATCATGAACCACGAGCTGGTGCACGTGGCGACGATGGGGCAGCCGGCCGGCGCCGACAAGGCGTTCCGCAGCCTCTTCGGCGGCAAGGTGTCCACGATCAAGGAGCAGCCCGAGACCGCGATCTATGCGTACCTGACCGCGCCGCGCGTGGCCGCGCCACGGTGGTTCCACGAGGGGATCGCGGTGTTCGCCGACACGTGGATGGACGGCGGCATCGGCCGTGCGCAGGGCGGGTGGGACGAGATGGTCTTCCGCGCGATGGTCAAGGACAACGCGCACATCTACGATCCTCTGGGCCTGGCGTCCGAGGGCACGAAGATCGACTTTCAGCTCCAGATCAACGCCTACCTCTACGGCACGCGCTTCATGACCTGGCTGGCGAACCGCTACTCGCCCGAGCAACTCGTGGAGTGGACGTCGCGAAAGCCCGGCAGCAAGGCCTACTACTCGTCGCAGTTCAAGAAGGTGTTCAACCGGTCGATCGAGGACGCCTGGGCCGAGTGGATCGCGTTCGAGAAGGGATTCCAGCAGAAGAACCTCGAGGCGATCCGGAAATACCCGATCACGCCTTACAAGGACCTGTCGAAGCGAGCGCTGGGTTCGGTCTCGCGCGCCTACTACGACGAGAAGGCCGGGAAGATCTACGCCGCCTTCAACTACCCCGGTGTCGTCGCGCACGTCGGCGCCTTCGACCTCGCGCGCGCGTCGGGGGCTCACATCACAGACGTGAAGGACCCGGCGATGTACACGGTGACCGCGCTCGCCTGGGACCCGGACAGCCGCATGCTGTTCTACACGCGGGACAACGGCGCCTATCGCGACCTGATGTCGCTCGATCCGGCGACCGGCCGGAAGAAGATGCTGCAGAAGGACGCGCGCATCGGCGACCTGGCGTTCAGCCGCGCCGACAAGGCGCTGTGGGGCATCCGGCACCTGAACGGCCTCGCGACGCTGGTGCGCATCGTGCCCCCCTATACCGACTGGAAACAGATACACACCTTCGCTTACGGCGAGGTGCCATACGACCTGGACGTGTCGCCGGACGGCACACTCCTGGCGTGCTCGTTCGGCCTCGTCAACGGCCACCAGAGCGTGCGCGTCATGGACGTCGCCAAGGTCTTGAAGAAGGACGTCACGCCGGTCGCCGAATTCGACTTCGGCGAGGCCGCCGTGCCGAACAACTTCGTCTTCTCGCCCGACGGCCGGTTTCTCTACGGGAGTTCCTACCTCACCGGCGTGTCGAACATCTACCGCTACGAGCTGGCCACGAAGAAGATCGAGGCGGTGACCAACGCCGAGACGGGGTTCTTCCGGCCGCTGCCGCTCGGCGGAGACGACCTGTTCGCCTTCCGGTTCTCGGGCCAGGGGTTCGTGCTGACGAGGCTCACGGCGACGCCTATCGACGACCTCGGCAACATCACGTTCCTCGGGACGGAGGTGGTCGAGAAGCATCCGGTCCTGAAGACCTGGAACACGGAGACCAGACCGCCGGTGGACTACAACACGCTGGACAAGAAGAAGGGCAAGTACGGCCTGACCGGAGGTCTGAAGGGCGAGTCGTTCTACCCGATCGTCCAGGGATACAAGGACACGCAAGCCGTCGGGATGCGCTTCAACTTCTCCGACCCGCTGGAACTCAACCGCTTCACGCTGGCGGGCTCCTATTCGTTGAACGGGGACATTGCGACCAACGAGAGGCTCCACGTACGCATGGACTACGAGCGCTACGACTGGAAGTTCAAGGCGATGTACAACAACGCCGACTTCTACGACATCGTCGGGCCGACCAAGACCGGGCGCAAGGGGTACGTCTTCGGCGTCGAGCACAAGCGGAGCCTCGTCTACGACGAGCCGAAGAAGGTGGACGTCACCTTCGGCGCCAGTTACTCGGGCAACCTCGACCGGCTGCCGGCGTACCAGAACGTCGAGGTGTCGGTCGATCGCCTCGCTTCGTTCGATGCGCGCCTGAACGTACTCGAACACGACCGGCTCGATGGGCCGCGTGGACGACGAGAAGGGCCGCAAGGCGAGCGCCGTAGCGGCGGTCGACTACGTGGACGGCACGGCGGTTTTCGGGATGCTCGGCACGTTGGACGTCGGGTTCCCGCTGCCGATCGCCCATTCGTCCGTCTGGTTCCGCAACGCGGCCGGATTCTCGCCGAACGACGTCAACAACCTGTTCGCGAACTTCTACTTCGGCGGCTTCGGCAACAACTACGTGGACTACCGCAACGAGAAGCGGTACCGCGAGTTCTTCAGCTTCCCCGGACTGGAGCTGAACGAGCTGGGCGGCCGCAATTTCGCCCGCACGATGATCGAATGGACCCTGCCGCCGTGGCGGTTCGCGAGGGCGGGGACGCCGGGGGCGTACTTGACCTGGGTGCGTCCCGCGCTGTTCGTGAGCGGCATCGCCACGAACATGGACGCCTCGGACATCCGCCACGTCGTCGGAACCGCGGGCGGCCAGCTGGACTTCCGCTTCACCGTGCTCTCGAACCTGGACATGACGCTGTCGGTGGGCGCAGGCGTGGCGTTCGAGCAGGGGCGCGGGCCTCGCCACGAGGCGATGGTGTCGCTGAAGGTCCTCAGGTAGAATTCGGACCGTGGCGATCAGCATCGTCGCGGCCCTGCTCCCGGTGCTCGTCTTCCTGGCTGTCCTGCTCCTGATGGACAGCTTCAAGCTGGTGCCCTTCAGAGCCGTCGCCGCGGCCCTGATCGCCGGGGCGCTGAGCGCGCTGGCCGCCCTGGCGCTCCATTCGTGGCTGCTGGCCGAAACGGGCCTCTCCACGCGCGCGCTCACCCGCTACGTCGGTCCGGTGACGGAGGAAGATCCTCAAGGCGGTCTACGTCGTCATCGTGCTGAGGCAGCGGCGGCTGGGGTTCCTCGTGGACGCCGCGCTGGTCGGTTTCTCTGTCGGGACCGGGTTCGCGCTGGTGGAGAACCTGGAGTACCTGCGCACGGTGGAGGACGAGCGTCTCATCCTGTGGCTGGTCCGCGGGTTCGGGCCGGCGATCCTGCACGGGGCGATGACCGCGCTGTTCGCGATCCTGCTCAAGAGTCTGTCCGACCGGTACCCGGCGCGCGGAGTGGTCATCGTCCCGGCCGCGCTGGCCCTTCCGGTGGCCGTCCATTCAGCGTTCAACCACTTTCCGATGCCGCCGGTCGTCGCGACGTGCGTCCTGCTGGTGCTCGTGCCTGCGGTCGTGACCTACGTGTTCGAGCGGAGCGAGCGCGCAACGCGCGAGTGGGTCGGGGAGGGGCTCGACCTCGATGTGGAACTGCTGAACCTCGTGACGTCCCCCGACTTCGGGCGCACGCGGCTCGGGAAGTACCTCGGCCAGCTCAAGGAGCGGTTCCCGGGCCCGGTGGTGGCCGACATGTTCTGCCTGCTCCGGGTCGAACTCGAACTGGCCATCCGCGCAAAGGGCATGCTGATGGCGCGCGAGGCGGGGCTGGAAACCTCCCCCGACCCCGACGTCAAAGCCCGGCTGCAGGAACTGCGCTTCCTGCGAGGGTCGATCGGCCCGACCGGGCTGCTGGCGCTGAAACCTCTGCGCGTCGCGAGCGACCGCGACGACTGGCACACCTACCTGCTCGAGCAGGCCGGTGAGTCGCAGGGCGGGCGCCTGGCGAGAGCCTGGGGCGCGCTGCGCAGGCGCGCGGGCGGGAACGGATAGCCCCCCTCCAGACACGGCCGGACCTCCAGCCCTCGAAACTCGGGGTGGGCGAGCCCGGCCTGGGGCCTTGACGACGATGTGTACTCATGACAGCATGTGCATATGAGTATCCGAATGCAGATTCTCGTGCCAGAGGGACTCGATGCGCGGGTCCGCAAGGCGGCTCAGCGCACCCGGATGTCGAAAGGTGCCTGGGTGCGGCGTGCCATGGAGCGCGCGATCGCGGACGACAAGGAGCCGGTCGATCCATTGGATCGGCTGTCGGCCCTTGGCGCGCCCACCGGCGACATCGATCAGATGCTGGCGGAAATCGAGGCGGGGCGGGGTCGATGATCTTCGTCGATTCGAACATCCCGATGTACGTCGCCGGCCGGGACCACCCGCTGCGCGGACCGGCGCTCCGCTTCTTCGAGCGCGTGCGCACCGGCGAGATGGACGTCTGCAGCAGTACGGAGGTCCTCCAGGAGATCCTGTACCGGTACGCCGCTCTCAGGCGACTCGACCTGGCGCGGGACGTGTACAATCTGTTCGCGGCGCTGTGCCCCGTGATCCTGCCGGTGACCCTCGCGGACACCGACCGGGCGAGAGACCTGTTGCTCGGTGGGACCGGTGTCGGCGTTCGCGATGCCATCCACGCCGCCGTGATGCTCAATCACGACATCCGGCGGATTGCGACGTTCGATGTCGGCTTCGACGCCGTCGCCGGCGTCGAGCGGTTGCGGCTCGATTGAAAAGGGAGGACTCATGACCAGGTTCAGGTTTCTCGCATGGCCGGCCGCGGCGGTGATCGTGTTGTTCGTTGCCGCCTGCAGCTCGCAACCCGCGCCCGCCCCAACTCCGCCGCCCCCGGCGATCGAGAAGGACCGGCTGTCGGTCTTCGCGCCGCTGCCCGCCTCCGTACCGGCGCAGTCGGGCGCGATGAATGCCGACGCGATCACGCTCGGCCGGATGCTCTACTTCGAACCGCGGCTCTCCAAGAGCCAGACGATTTCGTGCAACAGCTGCCACGACCTGGCGACCTACGGCGTGGACAACCAGCCGACCTCCGATGGGCACAAGGGCCAGGTGGGCGACCGCAACTCGCCGACCGTCTACAATGCCGCGGCGCACTTCGCGCAGTTCTGGGACGGCCGGGCGGCCGACGTCGAGGCCCAGGCGAAGGGACCCGGTACTGAACCCGGTGGAGATGGCCATGCCGGGCGAAGCGAAGGTCGTCGCCGTGCTCAAGTCGATGCCGGAATACCTGGACCTGTTCAAGAAGGCGTTCCCGAACGACAAGCAGCCGATCACGTACGACAACATGGCCAAGGCGATCGGCGCGTTCGAGCGGAATCTGATGACGCCGTCCCGCTGGGACGCCCTGCTGAACGGCGATCAGTCGGCACTTACGCCCGAAGAACTGGTCGGCCTGAAGACGTTCCTCGACACGGGCTGCCAGGCGTGCCACAACGGCGCCGTGCTCGGCGGCACGTCGTACCAGAAGCTGGGCCTGGTGAAGACCTATCCGGAGATGGCGGACCCGGGACGCTTCAAGGTGACCAAGAGCGAATCCGACAAGGGCGTCTTCAAGGTGCCCAGCCTGCGCAACATCGAGAAGACCGGTCCCTACTACCACGACGGCAAGGTCGCGAGCCTCGACAAGGCGGTTCGCGACATGGCCGAGTACCAGCTCGGCAAGAAGCTGACCGACGCGGAGACGCAGCAGATCATCACCTTCCTGAAGGTGCTGACCGGGAAGATCGATCCCGAGTACACCAAGAAGCCGGAACTGCCGAAGAGCACGGCGACGACGCCGAAGCCGGACATCTCGTAGACGGGATGTAACTTGCGATCTTGCGACGTGGCGATCCTGCGAAGTGGCGGGTAGCTGGCAGCGGACCACGGAGGGCGGACGGGCCCGGGCGTCGCTGGCAGCTGGCGGCGGATCACGGAAGGTGGACGGGCCCGGGCGTCGCTGGCAGCTGGCGGCGGATCACGGAAGGTGAGCGGATAGCTGGCAGCTGGCGGCGGATCACGGAAGGTGGGCGGATAGCTGGCAGCTGGCGGCGGATCACGGAAGGTGGGCGGATAGCTGGCAGCTGGCGGCGGATCACGGAAGGTGGGCGGATAGCTGGCAGCTGGCGGCGGATCACGGAAGGTGGACGGATAGCTGGCAGCTGGCAGCGGACCACGGAGGGCGGACGGGCCCTGGCGAAGCTGGCAGCTGGCAGCGGATCGGAGAAGATCCGCTGTGAGCTGTCAGCTGCCAGCTATCAGCTGCCCGCTACTTGATCCGCTCCACCCCCACGATCCACGGCTCGAGCGAGCGGCCCCATTTCACAGTGACACGGTAGCGAGGCCCTTCTGCGAAGGCCAGGTCGCGCTCCCGGGGCACAACGTTCGTCTCGCCCTGCCGCACCATCGTCTCGCCTGGTGGGACCCGCCCCACCATCGTCCTGGGCCCGAGCGATTCCAGGGCGGGCCTGAGGTCCTTTGGGACGTTGAGTTCCATCGGGTACACGGTGTTGATGCGCCCCTTCAGGAACGGCTCGCCAGACTGCGGCTGGACGAAGCTGAGGCCGGCGGTGGCCGGGACGACCGCCATCCGACGGCGGTCGGGGTACCTGACGCGAAGGGCGCCCGGATCCGTGCCGACGTCGATGAGCACGAGGCGCGTCTGGCCGAGCGCTGTGTCCTTCTCCTGGCCGCTCGGCAGGCCGTCGACGTAGCGGCGCCACGCCTCGCCGTCGTTCTCGAGCACGGCGTACACCGCTCGCGGCGCCATGCCGCGGTAACGCTCGGCGTTCTCGCGGGTCACCGGCAGGCTGGTGTCGAAACCGATGGACGCCAGTTTCGCCGCGTCGAACCAGGCCGGCACCTGCTCGGTCCCTGGGCCTCGCCAGGCCGGCTCCAGGTCGGTCCATTCGAGCCGCAGCGCCATCGCCGTATTGTCGGCCTCCCGCGTTCCGGGCAGGCGCAACTCGCGCTCGGTCAGTTCGAGCACCGCCTCCGGCTCAGCGGCCCTGTTCGCGCGCGCGGCCCACAGCGTGAACGCGTTCGACACGATGACGACGATGGCGGCGATCCAGAGTTCCTTGCGCGTCACGCTACACCTCCCTCATCCGGCCACGCAGTTTCGCCAGCACCATCATCGCCGCGATCGCGAGCCCGCCGAGCATCAGGAAGAACAGGTAGCGAGGCATTGCCTCCCACCACCAGTCGAAGCACTTCGCGTAGACGAACAGCACGAGGAACGCGCCGGCCGAGTTGGCCACCTCGGGCCACCGCCGGCGGATGCCGGCCCACACCGCCAGGGCCGGCAGGACGAACCCGGCCGTGTCGTAGACGGCGTGCAGCGCGCCGATCGGCAGCAGACCGTAGCTGAAGATCTCGGGCCAGGTCGACAGGAAGAGCAGCGGCAGGAGGAGGGCGACCAGGCCCACCAGGCGCCAGGTTCGAGCGAACCCGTCCGCCTGGACGGCGCGCCGCCAGAACGACGCGGCGATCGCGCAGGCGCCGAGCAGGAGGAGCGGCTCCGGGCGGGCGAGCGACACGGTCCAGTCGAGCCCGTTTGCGACGGCCACCGCCGACATCAGGTAGCCCATGGCGGCGGCCACGCCGCCGGCCAGCAGGAGCTGGAGGCCGTAGGCGTACGCGACGGCCAACGCGAACGCCGCCCACACCGCCAGAATCATCGGGGACGGGACCATGTTGAAGATGGCGCCGACGCCGGACAGGTTCAGGGCGAAGCTGGCGGCGGCGATGAGCGACAGCACCGCCGCGATGTAGCGCGTCGGTTCGAGCCGGGCCGCCACCTCGACGGCGGCCAGCATCACGAGCGGCATGGCGACGAGCGCCGCCACCTGGATTGGGGTGGTCAGCAGCCCCCACACCCGATAGAAGAACAGCACGACCGCGGCGCTCAGCGTCACGGCGCCGAGCAGCGACGCGATGCGCATGCCGAGCGCCATCTGGCGCTGGCCTTCGGTGCGGTCCACGTCGAACCGCTTCGCGAGTTCCGCCAGCACGCCCGCATGATGGCGCTCGACGTTGACCCGCTGGTCCGCCGCGAGCGCGAGGATCCCCTCGCGCTCGAGCTCCGCCAGTTCGCGGGTGAAGGCGTTGATCTGATCCACCCGTCGTTGCGCGCCGAGCCGGGTGTCCCCGGTCGGTTCCTCTCGGTTCCGAGTTGTCGTCATGTCGGCCCTCCGGCTACTGAATCGGAGGCCGCGATTCTGAGTCGCCAACAGGGCCGGGCGCATCTCTCGCGGGCCGCTTCGCAGGCCGGGAACGCGTCCTTGCGGTGCCGTGATTTCCAGAATCAGATGCATCCCGACCCTGCCGGCTCGATCCCGAATCGCGGTCTCACATCTCGCGATGCGTTCTGAATGTCCGGGGAGGATAGGTTACACCGCGGCGCAACGGCAGGGGGAGGGGAAGGACAGGCGGCGGTGAATCTCGCGGGCCACCTCGTCGACGGCCGAGGCCACGGCAGGCGACAGGCCCTCTTCGATCCGATCGATGTCGGCGGCTTCGACGGCGTAGATGTCCACGGTGCCAGGCATCGGCACGCCGGCGGCGCGGGCGAACCTGAAGGCGGTGTCGACGGTCACGTCGTGCGCGCCGACGAGCCGCGCCGACCCGGCCACATCCTCCAGCGTGAGGCGGGTGACGCGGCCGGGCACGGGGTCCGGCCGGACCAGGCAGTCCACGATCACGGCGCGCGAGGCGCCCGAGAGGAGGTCGATCAGCTCCAGGCCGGCCCGCGTGCTCGTCGCCACGCGGACGCCGGGCAGCGGCTCGGCGGCCAGCAGGCGCTCGACCGCTTCCGCCACGCGCAACCCGACCGCGTCGTCGTAGCGGACCGGGTTTCCGAGACCCAAGACGATGGTCGTGCCCGGTTCACGCGCCGGCAAGGTCATCGTGCGCCCACGTGGGCGGGGGTATGGCGGACCGCCTGAGTCGGCGCCGGCTGCTTCGCTTGCGCCGCCGCGCGCACTTCGACGAGGTACTGCGCCAGCGGGCGGAACGCCAGGTGGTTCCACTTGCCGAACGGCACCTCGATGATGAGCATCGGGACGGCGATCATGAGGTGGACGACGTAGAGCACGTAGGTCGGCCAGGGCATGTCGAACAGGCGGAACAGGTGGAGGACGATGCCCGAGAGCGCGGTGAGGAAGAGGAGCACCAGGAACGTCCAGTCGCTGGCGTGCGAGAACTTGTGGTACTGCTCCTTCTTCTGCAGCCGGCTGCGCATGGCCAGCGCCGTGACGCCGAGGATCGTGGCGGTGCTGTAGTAGCCGAGGAGTGAGGTCCAGTGGAACTGGGCGTCCTCGCGCTGGAACGCCGGCAGGAACACGACGACGAGCAGCAGGACGGTGGCGTAGCCGGTCACCAGCACGAAGTGCTTCAGCCACTTGAACCGCGCGTCGGCGTCGCACTGGAGCCATCGCTTCTGGGTGAGGCCGTGCACGACGAACTCGTGCGCCTTGCCCAGCCAGATCGAGAGCGGGATCGTCAGCCCCGCGCTTCCTCTTCTCACGAACATGATCATGCGCGCCGCGTTGGTGCCGAGCAGGCCGGCGAGCAGCGCCGCCAGCGCCCAGTCGGCATAGTGGATGACGTGCGTGGGCGCGAAGAGGTCGAGGCGGACGTGCTGGGTGGCGGCCTCGTTGATGTTCGCGAAGCCGAAGGGCAGGCCGAGCCAGCCCGGGACGAGGAAGAGCGCCAGCACGAAGAGGGCTATCGCTCCGAGCAGGCCGAACTCCCAGGCCTCGGAGAGGTAGAGGCGCTTGGACAAGCCGGTCCAGTCGTAGCGGCTGACGAGCCACCGCCTGGCGGCCATCATCAGCTCGCCCGGCTCGGCATCGCGCGGGCAGGTCTCCGAGCAGGTGCCGCAGTAGTAGCACAGCCATGGCTCGGGCGATTCCAGGAGCCGGTCGGAGAGGCCCACCTGGAGGTAGCGGATGATCTTCCGGGGGAAGACGGTATCGCCCTTCGAGAGCCCGCACACCGCCGTGCAGTTCCCGCAACTGAAACACCGGCCGAGCGTCCGGCCGCCGAAGGCGGCGAGTTCTGTGCCGAGCGTCGGGTCCACCCTGTAGTGCTGCATGATCATGCCCCCGGAAGCGTGTAGCGCAGGTAGCCGTTCTCTTCGGGGCCGTCGAGCACCTGGCCGTAGCGGCGCAGCGCCATCAGGTGCCACATGACGGTGGGCGATGGTAGGCCGCACTCCTTGGCGAGCTGCGGGACGGTGCGCGGCCCGTTCTTGAGCGCGGCGCGCAGCGCCTTGTAGATCTTCTGCTGCTCGTTGAAGTAGTCCTTGAGCTCTTTCGACATGCCGCCGTGCCGCTCGCGGAGGACCTCGATCGCTCGTTTCGGCTTGTCGGCTTTCGCCGCGGTTGGTTCAGGCATAGCGCGACTCCATACTTCCGGCCCACGGCTCAGGGCTCACGGCCTCGCCTACGCGACGGCGACCGCCGGCCTGCTCGAACGCCACCGGTACCGCTTCAGGTAATTGGCCGCCGCCATCGCCGCCTCGCCCGCCTCGACAATCGCGTCCGGGATGTCCTTCGGGCCGGCGGCCACGCCCCCGACGAAGACGCCGGGCATCGTGGTGAACGACGGGTTCAGCTTGATCTCCGGCGTGTGGATGAACCCGTCGTCGGCATCTTCGATGTCGATGACGCCGTCGGGGTGCCAGGCGGCGATCAGACCCTGGCTGAGCACGACCAGATCGTAGCGGTGCTCGTCGACGCGGCCCCCCTCGTCGAGCAGTTCCACGCGCAGGATCAGGTCGAAGTTGTCCGTCTGGGTGACGCGGGCCACCTTGCCCTTGATCACGTTGACGCCCTCGGCCACCGCCCGCCGGTAGAACTGCTCGTAGCCCTTCCCGAACGCGCGGATGTCCATGTAGTAGAGGGCGACTTCGACGTCGTGGATGTAGTGGCGCAGCAGCAGGGCCTGCTTGAGCGCGTACATGCAGCAGACCCGCGAGCAGTACGGCACGCCGATCGAGCGGTCGCGGCTGCCAGCGCACTGGATGTAAGCGATCGACCGCGGGATCTTGCCGTCCGCCGGCCGCAGCACGCGCCCGTAGGGCCCGTTGCTCGACTGGATACGCTCCATGGCGAGCGGGCTCATGACGTTCGGCAGCGTCCCGCCGTACTCCGGCTTCCTGTCCATGGGCAGGATGTCGAGGCCCGTGGCCACGATCACGGCGCCGACGTCCACGCGGGCGTGCTTCGCCTCGGCGGTGAAGTCGATGCAGTGTGTCGGGCAGACCTTCTCGCACTTGCCGCAGAAGACGCAGTGCTCGAGATCGAGCACCGCCTTCTGGGGGATGGCGTTCCCGTGGGGAATATAGATGGCGCGCCGCGCGCCGAGGCCGTAGTCGAATTCGTGCGGCACCTCGATCGGGCACGCCAGCTCGCACTCGTCGCAGCCGATGCAGGTGTCCTCGTGGAGGTAGCGCGGCTTGCACTCGAGATCCACGCTGAAGCCGGTGCCGACCGGTTCGACCGACCGGACCTCCGTGTAGGTCTGCAGCCGGATGCGCGGGTGGTGCGCCGATTCCGCCATGCGGGGGGTGCAGATGCAGGACGAACAGTCGAGCGTGGGGAAGACCTTGTTGAGCCCGACCATCACGCCGCCGATCGACGGCGTGCGCTCGACCAGGAGCACCTCGAACCCCTGCTCGCCCAGGTCGAGGGCTGCCTGCATGCCGGCGATGCCCCCGCCGATCACGAGCGCGTCGTACCGGTCCCTCATCTCAGCCATTGGTGCACTCCTCGACTGGCTCAGGGCTCAGGGCTTAGGCCTGAGCCTCGAGCCTTGAGCCTTAGGCCCTGCTCGTCTCCTGAATCACCGTCCCATCCGCCTCCCTGACCCTGACCACCATCGGCATCTTCCCCGGCAGGCTGTGGGTGGCGCACCCGAAGCACGGGTCGTACGCGCGGAACGCCATCTCGATCATGTTCAGCACGCCTTCGTTGACCTCGACACCCTTCCGGATGAGCCCCTGGGCCGCCTGCTTGATCGACATGCAGATGGCCGCGTGGTTGTTCGTCGTCCCCACCACGAGGTTCGCTTTGCGGACGATGCCGTTCTCGTCGGTGACGTAGTGGTGCACGAGCGTGCCGCGCGGCGCTTCGACGATGCCGACGCCCTCGGTGGGGGTGTCGTGCGGGATCACGCGGTAGTTCTCAGGGTGCGTGAGCTCCGGGTGGCGCACCAGTTCCGCGGCGCGTTCGGCGGCGTTCACCATCTCGACGACCCGCGCCCAGTGGATCGCCAGCGTCTGGTGGACCATGGTATGGCCGGTGCGGTCGCCGGTGAGCGTCTCGAAGTACTCCTCGTAGGCCTCCTGCGCGAGCGGTGTGCTCATCGCGTCGGCGACGTTGAGGCGCGATTGCGGTGTGGCGCGGTAGACGCCCGACTGTTTGCCGTCGACGAACCCCTTCCACCCGACCTGGGTGAGGAACGGAAACTTGAGGTAGCTCCAGGGTTCGACCCGTTCGGCGATGTGCTTGGCGTAGTCGCGCGGCGCGTACTTGCACAGCTCGTGGCCGTCCGGGTCGACAACGCGCACCTTGCCGTCGTAGAAGTTGGTGCGGTTCTTCTCGTCGACCAGGCCCATCGAGTACGTCCGGTGGACGTAGGGTCCGTTCAGAATGAGGTCGACGTACGCGGAGTTCGCCAGCACCTGCTCGCGCAGCACGACCAGCGTGAACTTCGCGAACTCGACCATGTAGCGCGTGATCTCCTCGAGGCGCTCGCGCTCGGAAGCGGAAATCGGCTTCGACACGCCTCCCGGGATGGCGTTCTCGGGGTTCACCGGGCGGCCGCCGAAGATCGCCGCCGCCTCGTGGCCCCACTTCCTGGCCGTGATGACCTTCTGGCCGACCTCGACGCCGAGCTTCCGGATGACGCCGATCAGGTTCCGCTCGGCCGGGTTGCTGGCGGGGCCCATGACGAAATCGGGCGCGGCGAGCGCGTAGAAGTGCGTCGCGTGATCGGTGACGTAGAAGAGGTTGTACTGGAGTTCGCGGATCAGTTTGGCCGTCAGCGGGAGCGACACCTTGTACACGGCGTCGCACGCCTTGGCGGCCGCCATCAGGTGCGCCTCGGGGCAGACGCCGCAGATCCGGGGCGTGATGCGGGGCATCTCCTCGACCGGGCGGCCCTCGCAGAACTTCTCGAAGCCGCGCAGCTCGGGCACCTGGAAGAAGCAGTCGGCCACCTCGCCGTCGGCGTCGAGGAAGATGTCGATCTTCCCGTGCCCCTCGAGGCGGGTGATCGGGTCGATGCTGATCCGCCGGAAGGGCGGCGTGGTCGTGGACGGCGCGGTCGTCATCGTTCGCTCCTCGCGTGCTTCACCGGCGGGCCTTGAGCGTGCTCGACGCCAGACTGAAGCGATAGAACGTCCCGGTCGGATCGGCGATCCCGTCCACGATCTCGCGGGCCCGGTCCTCGGTCGTCGCGTCGATGACCGAGCCGAGCGCGCTGAGCATGGCCGTTCCCTGGTCGGCCGCCAGGCCCGAGGCGCCGTAGCAGCCGCGGCAGGTGATTTCCGCCTTCGTGCACAGCGCGCCGCAGCCGCTGCGGGTGGCGGCGCCGAGGCACACGAATCCCTGCTCCAGCAGGCACCAGTTGGGCTCGGGGATCGCCAGGTGCGGCCGCTTGAACTCCTTCACGCGGGTCTTGCGCTTCTCGCGGTGGCACTCGTCGCACACCGACCGGTTGTCGCAGCCGATGCGGACGGCGTCGGCGCGGGCCGGCACCTCGCCAGCCGCCACCGCCTGCAGCACCTTCCAGACCTGGGCGCCGACGGGCGGGCACCCCGGGATCTGGTAATCCACGTGGACGACATCCGCCAGGCGGAGAACCTGCGGGTAGAGCCGGGGGAGCGTCAGGTCGCCCTGGGGAGTGGACCACCGCTCGACCGGCTCCGTCTTGCCTGGGTTGTACAGCGTCGGGTTGGTGCGATAGACGGCGTCGTAGATCTCGTCGGACGACTTCAGGTTGGCGAGCGCGGGGATGCCGCCGTCCATGGCGCAGGCGCCGTAGGCGGCCAGCGTCCGGCTCTTGCGTCTGACGAGCCGCGCGATCTCCTCCTGCTCCGAGCTGCGGACGCCGCCGTTGAACAGGCAGACGTCGATGTACCCGTCCGGGTAGTCGGCGACGGTGCGGTACTTGAAGTCGGCCACGCACGGCCACAGGACGACGTCGGCGACTTCGATCAGCTCGAGCAGGTGTTCGGCGATCTCGAGCAGCGAGATGTCGCACCCGCCGCAACTCGACGCCCAGTACATCCCGATCCGGAGTTTGCCGGGCTGCCGTTCGGCCGCCGGGATGCTTGCAGTCATGCCTCTTCTCCCCAGGGATGCAGGTCCTGGCCGTGCCCCACGCCGCGCTGCCGCATGCGCGCGGGCCAGTTGAGCGGGCCCGCCTGCCGGACCTGCTCGGTGACCTGGCGGACCAGGCGCGCGAACTTGTCCCCCTCGGCGGCGCTGACCCACTCGTGCACGAATCGCTCCGGCTCGATGCCGAAGTCCCCGAGCACCCGCGCGACCATCGGCATGCGCGCCATCGTCTTGTGGTTGCCGGCGATGTAGTGGCAGTCGCCGATGTGGCAGCCGCACACCATCACGCCGTCCGCCCCCTTGGCGAACGCGGTCATGATGAGGTCGGGGTCGATGCGTCCCGAGCACATCACGCGGATGATGTCGATGTTGGCCGGGTACTTCAGGCGAGCGGTCCCCGCGTTGTCGGCGCCCGTGTACGAGCACCAGTAACAGAGGAACGCGATGATGCGCGGCTCCCAGGCGCCCGGCTTGGCGGTTTCGTCCGGCCTGGTCACGATGTCCGTGTCGGTCATATGCTCTGTCTCCTCCGCCGGACGACCCCGCCGCTCCCGGGCGCCAGGCTCAAGGCTCAAGGCTCATGGCTCAAGGCTCATGGCTCAAGGCCCTGAGCCCTAAGCCCTAAGCCCTGAGCCGCCCTCCGTCCCTACCCCGCCAGCAGCACCTCGAGCTCCGCGCGCACCTGGTCGTCGTTGAACCCGGCCTGCTGGATGGCCGCGCTCGGGCAGGTGGCGGCGCACGTGCCGCACCCGGTGCAGAGCGCCTCGCTCACCATCGCCAGCCCCCTCGCTTCGTCGCGGCTGATCGCGTCGTACGGGCACACCGTCAGGCAGGTGGCGCACCCGGTGCACACCGCCTCGTCGACGCTCGCGATGAACGGGTCCATCTCCACCTGGCCCTGCGAGATCATCGCCGCCGCCTTCGAGGCGGCCGCCGACGCGGCCGAACACGCCTCGGTGACGTCCATCGGCCCCTGGCAGCAGCCGGCCAGGAACACGCCGGACACCGCCAGTTCGACCGGCCTCAGCTTGGGATGCACCTCGAGCAGGAAACTGTCGTACCCGACCGCGCACGAGTACATCGTCACCAGCTCGGAGATGTCGTGCGGCACGACGCCCGTCGCCAGCACCAGCAGATCCAGCGGCACTTCGATGGCCAGGTTGTCGGTCAGCAGGTCCTTCGTGCGCACGACCAGCGGCCACTGGCCCGAGCGGTCCTTGTCGACGCGCGGCGGGTGCCGCGGGCTGTACCGGACGAACAGCACGCCCTTCTCCGACGCCTTCTCGTAGTACTCCTCGTGCCCCCGGCCGTAGGTCCGCATGTCCTGGTAGAACGACGTGATCTGCGCGTTCGGCAGGCGTTCCTTGATGGCGACCGCCGCGTGCATGGCCGCCGTGCAGCAGGTGCGCGCGCAGTAGTCCTTCACCTTGCCGTCCGGCTGCGGCGCGTTCACGCCTTCGATCTGCCGCGCGCCGACGCAGTGCAGGAATCCGATCCGGACCGGCTTCTGGGTGTCCACGGGGAGCGCGCCCGCCGTCGGCCCCTCCGGGTCGAGCATCCGGTGCAGCTGCTGAAGGGTGATCACCTTGGGGAAGATCCCGTAGCCGAACTCGCCGAGCAGCGGCTCGTACGGGTCGTAGCCGGTGGCCAGAACGATGACGCCGGAGTGCAGCGTCAGCTCGCGCGGCTGGGCGTTGAGGTTGATCCCTTTCCCGCCCACCGCCGCCACGCACTTCCCGCATTTCGTGCACGTGTGCCAGTCGATGGCCGGGATCGGCGGGTAGCATCCCGGGTACGGCATATAGATCGCCTTGCGGCGGCTGAGCGCGAAGTCGAACTCGCTGATCGTCTCCTCCGGGCAGGCCGCAATCGCGTTGCCCGGGTAGGTCAGCCGCTCGTCCACGCCCCGCGGGTCGATGGTGACCTTCGTCTTGAAGTCGCCGACAACGCCCTCCGAGTCGGTGACGTGCGCGCCGGTGAGAACCGTGACGAGCGGGTGCCTCACGACGTCGTGAACCAGTTCGAGGAGCATCGGGCGCGCCTCCTCGCCGGTCGGGAACAGGTTCCACAGCTGGGCCATCCGGCCGCCGAGGAACGGCCGCTTCTCGATGAGCGTCACCTTCATCCCGCGGTCGGCCAGATCGCGTGCCGCCATCAGCCCGGCCACGCCGCCGCCGATGACCAGGGCCGCCGGGTGAATCGGGATGCGGCGCTGATCGAGCGGAACGAGATGGCGAGCCCGGTTGACCGCCGCGCGCACCAGGCGCGACGCCTTCGCCGTGGCCGCCTCGCCATCCTCGATGACCCACGACACGTGCTCGCGGATGTTGACGTGCTCGAAGAGGTACTGGTTGAGGCCGGCGCGTTCGATCGCCCGCCGGAACGTGATCTGATGAAGCGTCGGCGAGCAGGCCGCGACGATGACGCGCGTCAGCGCATGCTCGCGAATCTTCTGCTCGATCAGCGCCTGCCCCGGGTCGGAGCAGTTGAACATGTGCGTCGTCGCGAACGCGACGTCCGGCATGCGCGAGGCTTCTTCGGCCACCCGCTTGACGTCCACCACGTCCGAGATGTTGCCGCCGCAGTGGCAGATGAACACGCCGATGCGCATCCGCTGGACCTCCGGCATCGTTCCGTCAGGCACGGGACCGGTGGCGTCGAACATGATCGGTTCTCCTCGCGGCCGTGGGCAGGCCGCGCACACACCGCTTCCTCAACGAACGCGACCGCTTGCAGGATCGGAAGGCAGGAGCGCGACGGCAGTGGCCGGCCTGATGCGAAAAACTGGAATGAGGCCACGCGCCAACCGGAACCGCTTGCCGCGAAACTCCACCTCGACCCTGAACGTGTCGAACAGTCGAAGCCGCCGCGAATGAGTCAAGTTCCCGCGTAGTCCGTCTAGCCGTGCACGAGGTCTGACGACGAACCCGACTTCGTGTCAAACGCCCGGAAGCGTCCCACCCGTCGAGGACGGTCGGCCGGGACGCCACGCGTAGTGTGGGGCCGACTCGGCCCGATGTCAATCGACTTGTTCAGTCGACTTGTTCAGTCGTTCTGTCGGCTTATCGGGTCGGTGGATTATCCAACAGGCCTCGGGCTTGCGGACTGATAAAGGTGTAGCATCCCGCCACGGGCCGCGTGTGGGGGAGACGATGGGGCCCTGCACCCGGTCAGTTCGCTTCGTCGGCGCTCGGGCCGTAGATCGACGGTACGGGCACGTCGTTCAGCCGAAGGTAGACGCTCATCTGGCCGCGGTGGTGAACCGCGTGGTTGAACACCCAGGCCCTGACGACGGCGACCTTGGGCATCGTGAAGACTTCCTGGCCCTTGTCCTTCAGCGTCCACGGCGACATGAACTGCCCGTCGGTGGTCCCCTCGATGATGGCCCGGCCGGACGCCACCAGCGCGTCGAACCTGGCGAGCACCTCGTCGCGTGTCGCGAGATCGGTGGGCTTGAAACCGGCGCCGATGTCGACACTGTCCTGGACGAGCGTCTCTTTGACCCAGCCCGGGATCTGGGCGATATGAGTGGCGAGCCTTCCGAGCGTCATCGACTTGTCGTGCGGCTTCCAGCCGAACTTCTCGTCGGGCACGCGCGCGAGCACCTTGCGCGTCACCTGCATCTCGTGATCGAACTCGGGCAACAGGGCGTCTTTGATCGCCATTCGAAGAACTCCTCTCTGCTAGAACACTCCGTACGCAAGGCCGAACGACACGACACCGCCGCTGAGATTGACAGCGTCGCCCCGCTGCCCGGCAGCGCCGCTGGCCGTGACCGTCGTCCGGACCATCGCGTAGCCAACCGAGGCATACGCCCCGAAGTGGTTGCCGAGCTCGTACCAGAAGGTGACCGACGGCCTGGCCGCCCAGCCGTTCGAGGCGGACAGGCGCGCGTCAGGCATGCCGATCGCTTCGCCGTAGGCCTTCTGCTGGGCGGGCGTCTGCTCCACCGAATTGAACGACCAGCCGCCGACGAGCCCGGCCGTCAGCCCGAAGCGCGCGAACTGCCGGGTGTAGGAGGCACCGACCATCACCGGCCGTACGGTGACGGCGCCGAGCGGCACGATCTCTCCTTCGACGCCGGCGCGGACGTCGGAGGTATACCAGCCCATGCCGAGCGAGAACCCGAGCCCCGTGCCGCGGCGGAGCCGGCCGACGAGGCCCCAACCCGGCCGCGACTCGACGTTCGGGTCCGTGGCGGCGTGGAACGCCACACCGCCGCCGACGCCGACGACCGAGTCGTTCTGCGCCGAGGCCGCCGAGCCGAGGGCAAGCAGGAGAACGATCGCCGCGAGCGGCGCCTTCAACACGCGTCCATCATAGCATCCGGTCTCGGCGGCGCACGTCAGCGCTCGCTCAGCCGGCCGAGCGTGGTCTGGAGCGTCTTCTGCAGTTTCGCGGCGGCGCCGTCGATCGCGTCGGACAGCGTTGCGGCCGTATGGGTGACCACGATCGGTTCGAGGCCGCCGAGCCGCGCCTCCATGACGCAGCGCTTGTCCTGGGCCCCGCCCTTGTGGCGGTTGACGTCGCTGAGGTGGACCTCGACGCGCGTGATTCTCCGGACCCAGCGCTGAACGGCACCTTCGACGGCTGCTTCCGCCGCGCCGGCGACGTGCTGGCCAGCCTTGACGCTGCTGTCCGCGTGCACCTGGATCTGCATGGGGCCCTCCTCCCAGATCATACCGCTACTCGTGAATCTCGACGATGTCGCCGTCCGAGAGAACGTGGTCGCGGTGAACCGTCTGGCCGTCGAAGACGTTGGCGCCCCACGCGCGCGCGAACGTCATGTTGGCCAGCAGGTCCTTGTGGATCCGCACCGCGAGATCCTCGACCGTCGCGCCGCGCGGCAGCGTGAACGGCGTGCCGTTGGGGTCGACCGGCTTGCCTGGCTGCTTCGTGTAGATGCGGATGATACCGAGCGCATCGAACGTCCGGGCCGGCAGCGCGTCGAGGCCGGCGCGCGTGACGGCCGAGACGGGGCAGATCGGCCAGCGGCGCTCCAGCAGTTCGTCGAGCGTGTCGAGCGATTCGCCAACCTCCGCTCGGTCGACGCCGGTGACGACGAGCAGGGTGGGGCGTACGACGCGCTCGAGATCGCGGACCGACAGATCGTCGCCGGCGGGCCGAATCCCGATGTGCCGGTCTGCGAGGATCGCCAGCGTTTCGTCGAGCCCCTCGATCGGCCACCGGCCGTCCACGACGATCCAGCACAGGTCGGCCAGCCGGACGAGGTCGAACACCCAGGGTTCCACGTGCTGGCGCGACAACGCCGGCAGGTCGAGCAACTGGATGGCGATCCGTTCGAAGCGCATCATGCCGGGCGTCGCCTCGCGCGTCGTGAAGGGATAGTCGGCGACCTCGGGCGTGGCGCGGGTCAGCGCGGCGACCAGCGCCGACTTGCCGGAGTTCGGCGGGCCGACCAGCGCCACCTGCCCCGCGCCCTCGCGCGGGATCATGTGGCTGAACGTGCTTCTGCCGGTCTTGCTGGCCGGCTGCTTGCGGAGCTTCGAGATGCGGGCCTTGAGGTCTCCCTGCAGCCCGTCGGTCCCCTTGTGTTTCGGGACGACGCGCAGCATTTCCTCGAGCGCGTCGAGGCGCTCCTCCGGGCTCTTCGCGGTCCGGTAGCGTTCCTCGGCGCGCTTGTATTCCGGGGTGAGGTTCGCGGGCATGGCGGTCGTGCGGCTACCGCCGGTCGAGCGACGGCGGAATCCTGGCGGGAGCCGGAGTGGCGCCCGCCAGGACAGCCGCCTCGTCTACTTCTTCACGGGCTGTTCGACCTTCTTCGCCGGCGTTTCCGGGAGCTTGGTGCCGAACGGCCCCTGCTTCTCGAGCCAGTCGGCCGGGATCGACCGTTTGGCGCCGGACGTGCGCGACCCGCCGTCCTGATAGTCGGTGACGAGCTTGTCGGCCAGCTCCCACCACTTCATGTAGTTCTCCTGCGCCACGCGGTTCGAGTAGTCGCTGATGAACACGCGCGCGCGGTCCGGCTCGGTCTTGGACATCTCGAGGGCGAGTCTCTCGATCACCGGCTGGTCGGCGAACAGCTTGTTCTCGATCTCGGCCTGCCTGGCGCGGATGTCCTGCATCATCCCGCTCCAGTTCAGGTTCGCCCAGTTGCCGATGAAGTTCGCGGCCCAGAAGAACGAGTTGCGATCGAAGCGGTCGCGCCGGCCGATCTCGTACGCCGCGGGCACCTTGAAATTGCCGGCGTAGAGCGGCGTGAAGACCGACGTCTTCGCGTCGTCGGGCGCGAACCACGCCAGGCTCCCGAGCCATGGCGGCATGTTGGCGCGCGCCTGCAGGACGGTCACGTAGGAGCACTGGTGGACGGCGATCATCCGCTCGGTCGCCGAGTAGCCGGGTGTCCCCCGGTAGCCCTGCGGCATCGACCAGCGGTTCGGCGTGCCGAACGGGCCGGCGAGCGGGCCCTTGGTCTGGTCGAACTCGGTCCCCTGGTAGATGTCGCGATGGATCGCCATCAGGTCGCGGACCGTGACCTTCTTGTCGGGCTTCACCGAGAACGGCTGCTCACCCGCCCATGGATCGAGCTTCAGCGACGGGGCCAGGATGCTGAGCACGCGCCACTCGCGGCGGTTCGGCGTCGGCGCGCCGGACATGCCGAAGATCCGGTTGAAGAGGAACGGGTCGCCCTTCTTCCACCAACCCATCGATTCGGCCACGGTGTAGACGTTCTTCGAGTACATCGTGAAGTTCGGGTCGCTGGTGAGCGTCGTGATGCGGGAGCGGTTGGCCGAGACGCCGACTTCGCCCGGCGGGATCCGCTTGGCGGCCCAGACGGCGCCCTGTTCGGCCGGGCCCGGCCCGAAGATCTCGAACTGCCAGACCTCCTTGGCGTCGCCGATCGTCAGGCACTCGCCGCTGTCGCCGTAGCCGTACTTCTCGGCCATCTCGCCCATGATGGCGATCGCCTCGCGGGCCGTGGACGCGCGCTCGAGCGCAATCCGCTCGAGCTCCATGATGTCCATCAGGCCTTCGTCGTTGTAGAGTTCGCGGCGGCCGCCGATCGTCGTCTCGCCGATGATGACGCCCTTCTCGTTCATGAACGGGTACGACGCGTCGTAGCGGGTGAAGGTCTGCGCCACCTGCGGCATGTCCCCGACCTTGCGCTCCTGGCGCTCCGGCGGCTTCTCTTCGCCGAGGCCGCCGCCCTTCATGATGTCGCGCTTGGCGCCAGCCGGGTAGGACCTGCCGGGCACGACCTTGATCCGGATCTCGTAGCCGCCGTCGCAGGAATGGCTGGTCAGCGTGCCGTCCGCGGACGTCTCGGGGCTGGTGGGCACCGACGTGCACGCTTCGCAGGCGTTCTCCCAGACTTCAACCGGCACACCCTCGGGGCGGGGGTAGCCGCAGATCTTCTTGCCGAGCCACTCGTCGGGCAGGGCTCCCTGCACGGCCGACGGTTTCTGCACGTCCTGCGAGCTTGCCGCGCCGATCAGGCCAACCGCCAGCAGGATGAACCCGAGCATGAACAGGCCTCGTCTCCGCATCGCCAATCTCCTTGATGACCGCCCAGTACACGCGCGGGAATCGCGGGGCTGAAGCCCCGCGCCACACGTGAGCCTTCGCGCGGGGCCGCCCGCCTTCGCGCGAAGCGCTTCGGCGAGGGCTCGCCGGGGCAGAGACACGGTATCACGGACCGGGCGATTTGGATCCAGGCGTGCGGCTAGCGTGCCTGAGCCCAAAGCCTTGAGCCCTGAGCCCTGAGCCTTGAGCCCTGAGCCCTTTCCTACCGAATGTCCGGGCAGAAGCCCTTGTCGAACCCGTGGGCGTTCTGGCGGCGCGAGAGGGGATCGGGCGCCGCCGGACGGTCCGGGAGAATGCCGAGCCGGACCAGTTGCGAACGGTACTCGTAGCGGATGTCGATGGTCGCCGCGGGCCTGGATTCGAGGTTCAGGTGCACGATCTCGACCGCATGATCTGTCCGTTCGCCGATGCCGGTAGCGGCGTACTCTTCGGCGGCGCGGGCTGCCTGCGATTCGGCCTTTCCGGCAGCTCCAGCCGGCGCCGGCCGCTGGCGCGACGAGTCGTCGGCCGCGCTGTTCTGAGCGAGCGGCACGACGTGGACGGGCGCCCGCTCCTTGAAGAACACCGCGCTGATCACCCCCTGGTTCTCCGGCTGGCCGAGCCGTTGGGCGTATGACTGGTCCTCGGTGGTGAAGAAGAATCTCCGGGCCTGCGCCATCGAGGTCTGCCAGCCAGAGATCGTGATCGTCTCGTGGGGGCCGATGACCCACTTGCGCGCGGCGGCGGCCGTCGTGTGCCGCGCGTCGATCGTGCTCAGGCCGTCGACCGACAGCGCCACAGCCACCCGCACGTCGAACGGGTTGTGCAGGCGGATGGCGTATTCCTTGCCTTTGAAAGCCTCGACGTAGCGGGTGCCGTGCGCACGGTACTCGGGGAGCGCCCGGCCCTCGACGACGACTTCGACGGTGCCGGTGACGGGCGGGCGGGAGGCATTGAGAGCGGATGGAACGACTGTCAGTGCGGCCAGAGCGGACATGGCGGCGGCGATGCGACGGGCTCGGTTCATGCGACCTCCTTCTGTCACCTGGAACGAGGAGCCCGCCGATTCTTGCGCCGGCCTCCCGCCTTCGCTGCCAGGCAGCTGCGGCGAGGCAGGCCGTTCGCTGCCAGGCAGCTTCGGCGAGGCAAGCCGTTCGCTGCCAGGCAGCTTCGGCGAGGCAGGCCGTTCGCTGCCAGGCAGCTTCGGCGAGGCAGGCCGTTCGCTGCCAGGCAGCTTCGGCGAGGCAGGCCGTGCCGGCGGCAGGCCGGTCCCGCTGTGGTAGAGTGGCTTCCCGTGAGCAGCCCCCTTCGAGTCCTGCGCGCGCTGGCGCTTGCAGCCCTGGCCGCGCTGGTCTTTCACACCCACGTCTTCGTCGAGTTCCGCCCGGTCAGGGCGAAGGTCTTGCAGGCGCCGGTCCCGGCGGTCGACGGGACCGTGCGGGTGACGACGGCCGGCTTTCCGCAATTGAAGGGCCTCCGTCCGCCGTTCGCGGTGATTGCCAGGATCAAGTCGGCGGCCGCCGGCAGCCAGCGCGTGAGGGTCTCGTTCGACGGCTCGCAGGCGTGCGAACGGGACGTCGAGGGCGGCGCCTCGCGGCGTGTGGACTGCGCCGTGACGGCTGGCGAGGCGGCTGCGGCCGACCGCGAGGTGGTCGTTTCGGGTCCGTTGACGCCGTGGACGCTCGAGTATCTCGAACTGGCGACGCACCACGGCAACACGAGCGGCGCGCTGACCCTGTTCGTGCTGCCGTGGGATTCCACCCGCTACGTGAGCCCTGCGGCCGTCTGGACCCTTGTGCTCTGGATGGCGCTGGCGGCGATTCTCACGCTCCCGTCTCCGCGTCTGGCGTCACGTTGGGCCCGGATCTTCTACCGGACGATCGCTGGAGCGCTCATCCTGCTTCTGGCGATCAGCCAGTGCTCGCAGTGGATCTCGGCCTACCGCGTCGTGCTCCCGACCCGAACGTTCATGACGTGCCTGGCCGTGCTCCTTGCACCTCGGCTCTGGGTGGCCGGGCGGTGGTTGGTGCGGCGGGAGGCCGAACCCGCGAATCGACGGGCGGCGCTGGTTCGGGCCGGCCTCGCGGGTGCGCTGGTGCTG
The DNA here is from genome assembly GCA_963698725.1 of uncultured Acidobacteriota bacterium. Classification (GTDB taxonomy): domain Bacteria; phylum Acidobacteriota; class Vicinamibacteria; order Vicinamibacterales; family Fen-181; genus FEN-299. The sequence continues at coordinate 459,294 of CAVORY010000011.1, read as the reverse complement.
GGGGTCTTCCTCGGAATCGTCAACGCCCGTCTGCGCGATTCCTACTCGGGCAACTACAGCGGCTTCCTGCAGATCGCACGAAGTGCGTTCGACGCCAACCCACTGCTCAACGCGCGCGACGACGTCCGCGGCACACTCCTGCTGCAGGGCAGTGGGTACGACGGCCAGTTCATGTACTTCGCCGCGTTCGACCCGTTCCTGCGGGCCTTCGGGGACACACCGGCCACCTACCGGCTGGTGATGGACTCGCCCGCGTACCGCTACGGCCGGATCGGTTTCAGCCTGCTGGCCCGGGCGCTGTCGGGCGGCCGCTGGCAATGGTACCCGGCGACGATGGTGTGGTTGATCCTTGCGGCGCTGGCCCTGGCAGCATTCGCGCTGGCGAGGCTTGCACAGGACCGGGGCGCGCCGGCGGCGCTCGGCCTGTTGATCGTGCTCATCCCGGGATTCTGGCCGTCGCTCCAGTCCGGTCTGCCCGAGGCCGTCGCCGCTGCGGGAATCGTGGCCGGGATCCTGAGCTTCTCACGCGGCCGATGGGTGCTCGCGGGGGCGTTCTTCGCCGTGTCGCTGCTGGTGAGGGAAACCGGTGTCGTCGCTGTCGCGTGCGTGGCCGGTGCCGGGATGTTCTCGAACCGGCGCCGCGAGGCCCTTCTCGTTGGCCTGTTCGCCATCGGCGTGATGGCGATCTGGCGGCTCTACGTGGCGTGGGTGCTGTTTCCGGACCTGGGCATCCAGGCGCTTCTGAGTCACCCGCCGGACCTCGGATGGCCGTTCGCCGGCATCGCGGATCTCTGGCGCGTCGTCGCCGAGGGGCGTTACTACGGGGGGGCGCCGGAGCTGACCCGGGCAGCGATCGCCTTCCCCGTGCTCCTGGCCGGCGGCTTCCTCCTGAGCGTCGTTCTGGCGTTCGTGGCGCCGTCGGCGACGAGCGTGGCGGCGCTCGTCTACGCGCTCATCGGGATCTGCCTGAACTTCGCGGCGATCTGGGTGCACGTTGGCAATGGGCAGCGGGGGACGTTCGAGCTGTTCCTGATGCTGGCGCTGAGCACCGCGGCGTTTCGAACCTACCCGCAGGCCGTCCGCGCCGGACTCGTCGGGTTCTGGTGTGCGGCGGCGGCCTACGTCTTCTTCCTGACGTTCGACGCGGCCTTCATCAGGTCGGCGCTCGGCCTACCGTTCTAGCGAGAAGGGCGTCGTCGACGGGGATGCTGGGCGGTCCGAGGCGCCGCCTCGCTATTTCACCGCGCGGCGTGCCCGTTGCCTGACGTTGGCCAGTTCGTCGCGGAGGACCGGGTTCTCGGGGAAATCCCTGACGAGGCCGGCCAGCAGCTCCTCCGCGTCGGCGAGCTTCTTCTCGCGCAGCGAGACCACGACCAGCAGGATTCGCGCGAACGGCGCGTAGTAGCGGCCGTGGTAGGCCGCGAGCTTCAATTGGTCGATGCCCTGCCTCTTGTTCCCCTTCACACCGTCGATGTGCACGAACCACCGTACGAAGAACGGAAGCTCGCCCATGATGTACTCGAGGGCGCCGAAGTTGACGTAGACGTCGTAGAACGGCGGCGTGCGGGCGAGCAGCTTCCGTGCAGGCTCGATCACCGCCGATGCCAGCTTCGTGCTCCTCCACGTCCGGCGTTCGACGAGGGCGGTGTAGTCGGTCTCGACGCTCGCGCTCATGCACAGCGCGAACAGCCCTTCCACGTCGTCCGGCAGCGCGGCCAGCCTGGCCTTGGCGAGGGTCCGCGCGCGATCGAGCGAGGCGACCAGCCTGACGCGGACCGCCGGGTCCGGCACCTTCCTGGAGGAGCCGTCCACCATGTTGTCGTCGCTCATGAAGAACCGCGTCTCGAGGATCTTCATGCGGTCGAGTTCCATGAAGAGGAAGGCGGCCGCCCGAGTGGACGGCACCAGCGGGTTCTGCGGCTCCGCCCGTTCCATCTCGTCGAGAATGGCGAGGCCTCCGGCGAAGTCGAAGTTGTAGAGCCGCGCAAAGACGCGGTCCAGCGGACCGGGACCGTCCGCCGGCTGGAACGCCAGGGCGGGGACGGGCGATCCGACAACTGCGGCCAGGACCGCGGCGGCGATCAATCGGGCTGCGGGCGCCATCGAGCGTAGATCTCCTCGCCCTTGTCCCTGTCGTAGACCAGCAGATACCAGTCGCGATAGGTGAGGCCCTGGACGACGGACCCGGACAGGAACCCGGTGACGCCCGGGCCGGCGGCGTCCCAGGAATGGAACAGCGCCATCAGCCCGAGGCAGTAGAGCCAGTGGTGAACGTGCAGGCTGAAGCGGCCGATCGTGATCCGGAGCGATCGGTGGGGCCGGTCGCCTTCGAACCGGCCGCCGATCAGGTTCCAGAACACGATACCGCCGGCGCCGGTGAGCAGGAACAACGTTACGAACATGGCATCAGTGAATCCGACAGTGGGTGAGAACCCAGCCCGGCGGCTTCTTCAGTGTTTCCGCAAGTATCGTCATCGGCGGCCGGAAGTCAAGCGGGGCGAAGATGTGGGACAATGGTCCCGGAGCACCAGGCGTGTCATACGTGGTTCTGATCGCCGAGGACGACCCCGCCACACTTTCGGGGTGGGCCGCCTACGTCCACGACGCCGGCTTCAGCGCGGTGCCCGCGTCGAGCTTTGCCGAGGCGCATCGGCTCCTGCCGTTCGTGAGGCCGGACGTTCTCGTCACCGACATCCGCCTCGGCGAGTACAACGGCCTGCAGCTGGTCGTGCAGGCCGGCACCCTCGATCCCGCCCCCGCCGTCATCGTGACCAGCGGCTACGAGGACCCGGTGCTGGTGGCCGAAGCCGCCCGTTTGGGGGCGACCTTTCTCCTCAAGCCCGTTCAGCCGTCCCGTCTGGTGGCCTTGATCGCGGAGATGGTGAAGACCCGGTGACGCGCCGCCTTCGCGCCTTCTTGGCCGACGCAGCGGGGGACGCCAACCGAGCGGTGCGCGCGCTGGCCGCGAACCGCGGCTTTGCCGCCGCGGCGATTCTCTCGATGGCGCTCGGCCTGGGCGCCACGACCGCGATCTTCAGCGTGCTGAACGCCCTGCTGCTCAGGCCGGTTCCGTACGCGGACGCGGATCGGCTGACAGTGCTCTGGAACCGTTCGCCCGGTCTCGGCATCGCCGAGGACTGGTTCTCGACCGCGCAGTACTTCGACATCAGGGACGGGCACCGCGGGTTCGAGCAGCTCGGCCTCGCGATCGGGACGATGGCGAACCTGACCGGCGAGGGCGAGCCGGAGCGGGTCGGCGCCGTTCGCGTGTCGTCGTCTCTCCTGCCGATGCTGGGCGTATCGGCGGCGCAAGGGCGTCTGTTCACGGCGGACGACGACAAGCCGGGCCGCGGCGGGACGGCGATTCTCACGCACGGCATGTGGACGCGTCGCTACGGCGGCCGGCCCGACATCGTGGGGAGGCCGCTCACCCTGAACGGGCAGCCGTTCCAGGTCGTCGGCGTGCTCCCGGCGTCGTTCTCGCTGCCGCGCGACGTCCTGCCGCTGCTCTACGGCGGCGAGGTAACCGAGGTCGTGCTGCCCCTGCCGCTCAGCGAGGCGGCTCCGCGGACGCGGAACCGTGAAGACTACAACATCGTCGGCAAGCTCAAGCCGGGCGTGTCGGCGGCGCAGGCGCAGGCCGAGATGGACACGATCACGGCGCGGCTGCGGCGCGACCACCCGGAGGTCTATCCGCCGAACGGCGGATTGACCTTCAGCATCGTCCCGATGCTCGAGCAGGCGGTGGGCGGCGTGCGGCTCCGGCTCTACGTGCTGATGGGCGCCGTCGTGTTCGTACTCCTGGTGGCGTGCGCCAACGTGGCGAATCTGATGCTGGCGCGCGCGCTGTCGAGGCGCAAGGAGTTCGCCGTGCGCGCGGCCTTCGGAGCCGGCCGCGGCCGCATCGTCAGACAGCTGCTGGCCGAGAGCGTCGTGCTGGCCTTCGGCGGAGGCACGCTGGGCGTGCTGATCGCGACGTGGAGCGTCGGCTGGCTGCGCGGGTTCGGCCCGCGGTCCATTCCGAGGCTCGCGGAGGTGGACGTCGACTGGCGCGTGCTCGGCTTCGCGTTCGCCGCTTCGCTCGTTTCGGGCGTGCTGTTCGGCCTGGTGCCGGCCATCCGCGCGTCGCGGCCGGATCTGACGGAGGCGCTGAAGCAGGCGGGGAGGGGCGCGAGCGACGTGGCGGCCGGTCGGGGCCACCGCACGCGCCGCGCGCTGGTCGTCGGGGAGCTGGCCCTGGCGGTGCTGCTGCTCATCGGCGCGGGCCTGCTGGTCCGGAGTTTCGCGAACCTGCAGGGCGTTGCGCCCGGGTTCAACCCCCGGGGCGTCCTCTCGTTCGCGCTGCAGCTGGCCGGGCCTCAGTACGCCGGCGCGCAGCCGGTGCTCGGCACCTACAAACGGATCTGGGAACGCCTCGACCGGGTGCCGGGGGTGAGGGCGACGGGCGGGTGTTCGGCTCTCCCGCTGACCGACAGCCCTGCGTGGACCCCCATCAGTATCGAGGGGCGGGTGCCGCCGCCGGGGGAGCAGTTCATCAACACCGACGAGCGCGTGGTGGCGGGGCGCTACTTCGAGGCGATGGAGATTCCGCTCGTTGCCGGCCGGTTCTTCGACGAGCGCGACGTGGCCTCGGGCCCGGGAGTGGTCATTGTCGACGAGCGGTTCGCGCGCGAGTTCTGGCCGAAGGGCGAGGCCGTCGGCAAGCGGGTGCGTCACGGCGGCGTCGATTCGAAGAACCCATGGCTCACCGTCGCAGGCGTGGTCGGCCGCGTGAAGCACCAGTCGCTGGACGACGATCCGAGGATTGCGCTCTACCTGCCGCATGGGCAGGCCCCGACCCGGACGCTGAGCGTCGTCGTGCGCGGGACGGTCGATCCCGCGTCGCTGGCCGGCCCGATCCGCCGGGCCATGGCCGACATAGACCCGGCGCTGCCGTTGTACTCGGTTCGTGAGATGGCGCAGTACATCGACCTGTCGCTGGCACGGCAGCGATTCACGGCGCTGCTGCTGACGGTCTTCGCGCTGCTGGCGCTCGTCGTGGCGGCCGTCGGCACCTACGGCGTCATGGCGTACCTGGTTGGGCAGGGGACGCGCGAGATTGGGATTCGGATGGCGCTCGGCGCGGGCCGCGGCCGCGTGCTCGGCATGGTCGTCGGGCACGGCGCCTGGCTCGCGGCCGCTGGCGTTTGCGTCGGCCTTGCGGGCGCGCTGGCGCTGTCGCGGTATCTGAGCGCCCTGCTCTTCGGCGTCAGCGCGCGCGACCCGCTGACGTTCGTCACGGTACCGGCGATTCTGTTCCTCGTCGCGCTGGCGGCGTGCTACGCACCGGCGCGCCGCGCGGCGCGCGTGGATCCGATGGTGTCGCTGAGGTGTGAGTAGGCATCATGCCGAGACTGTCCGCCACGCTCTTCGTACTGGTCCTGGCCGGCGCCCTCGTCGGCGCGCAGAAGCCGGAGGCGTCCGTGTCCCAAGCCAATCCGCTGCTGAAGGAGTGGGCCACTCCGTTCGGCGCTCCGCCGTTCACCGAGATCAGGCCCGGGCACTTCATCCCGGCCTTCAAGGCGGGCATCGAGGAGCAGCGCCGCGAGGTCGAGGCGATTGCCGCGGCCACGGCATCGCCCACGTTCGCCAACACGGTGGAGGCGCTGGAGAACTCGGGCGTCCTGCTCGAGAAGGTGGGGCTCGTGTTCAGGAGCCTGGCGGCGTCGGAGACGAACGACGCACTGCAGGCGGCCAACCGCGAGGCGGCGCCGATGCTGGCGGCGCACGTGGACGACGTGCGGATGAACCGGCGGCTGTTCGCGCGGATCAAAACGGTGTGGGAGCAGCGCGACCGGCTCGGCCTCGCGGGCCCGCAGCGCAAGCTGCTCGACGACACCTACAAGGACTTCGTCCGGAGCGGCGCGAACCTCGGCGAGGCGGCGCAGACCAGGCTGCGGGCGATCAACGCGGAGCTGTCGTCGCTCGGCGTCGCGTTCGACGAGAACCAGCTCCACGACACGAACGCGTATCGTCTGGTCATCGAGCGGCGGGAGGACCTCGCGGGACTCCCGTCGGACGTCGTGGAGGGCGCCGCCGAGGCGGCCGGGGCCGCGAAGCTCCCCGGCAAGTGGGTCTTCGGCCTGCAGTCGCCGAGCATCTGGCCGTTCCTGTCGTACGCGGACAACCGCGATCTGCGCCGGCAGATCCTCGCGGCCTACACGAGCCGCTGCGACCACGGCGACCAGTGGGACAACAAGAAGAACGCCGCGCGTCAGGCCGCGCTGCGCCTCGAGCGGTCGACGCTGCTCGGCTACACGACATACGCCGACTTCACGCTGGAAGAGGCGATGGCGAGGAAGCCAGCGGCGGTCTACGATCTGCTGAACCGGCTGTGGATTCCCGCGCGCGAGATGGCGATCAAGGAAGCCGCGTCGCTCCGGGAGATGGGCGCAAAGTCGCAGGCGGGATTCAGGGTCGAGGCGGCCGACTGGCGCTACTACACCGAGAAGATCCGCAAGGAGCGCTTCGACCTGGACGAAGAGATGCTGCGGCCGTACTTCTCGCTCGACCGCGTGCGCGACGGCGCGTTCGCGCTTGCCGGGAAGCTGTACGGCCTCACATTCGTCCGCCGGACCGACCTGCCGGTCTACCACTCGGACGTCTCGACGTTCGAGGTGAAGGACCGGGACGGCGCGCATCTCGGCATCCTCTACGCCGACTTCCATCCGCGGCCGGGGAAGAACGCGGGGGCGTGGAGCGACATCTTCCGCAAGCAGTGGGTGAGGGAGGGGCGCGACATCCGGCCGCTCGCGACGCTGGTGTGCAACTTCCCCCGACCGGTCGGCGGGGCGCCCGCGCAGATCGGCCTCGAAGACGTGCAGACGCTCTTCCACGAGTTCGGGCACGCGCTCCATTCGCTCTTCAGCCGCGTGCGGTATCGCAGCCTGAACGACGTGCCGACCGACTTCGTCGAGCTGCCGTCGCAGATCATGGAGAACTGGGCGCTCGAGCCCGAGGTGCTGAAGCTGTACGCGACGCACTACAAGACGGGCGAGGTGATTCCGGTCGCTCTGGTCGAGAAGATCAAGAAAGCCAGAACCTTCAACCAGGGCTTCATCACGTCCGAGTACCTGGCGGCGTGCCTGCTCGACATGGACTGGCACACGCTGACGAGCGTGGCGCCGCAGGATGCGACGGCGTTCGACAAGGCGGCGATGGAGAAGATCCGGCTGCTGCCGGAGATCGTGGTCCGCTACCGGAGCCCGTACTTCAGCCACATCTTCGGGGAGGGCGGATTGTACGCGTCGGGCTACTACAGCTACATCTGGAGCGAGGTGCTCGACAAGGACGCGTTCGAGGCGTTCAAGGAGAAAGGGCTGTTCGACCAGCCGACGGCCGCGGCGTTCCGCACGCTGCTCGAGAAGGGCGGCTCGGAGGAGGCGATGGCTCTCTACAAGGCGTTCCGCGGGCGCGAGCCGAGCATCGAGCCGCTGCTGAAGGCGCGCGGCCTGAAGTAGCGCGGGGGCCGGCCGCCGGCGAGCCTGCAGATTCTGCACTCGGGCATTGCCCTTGGCTCGAGGAAACTGCAACGCGGGCGATACAATCACGCCGAAACGTGCGGGAATCCACTCCCTGGCGTTGGCATCCTCCATGCGATACGACGATGTATCATGGAGCCGATGCCGCGCGTCCCACCCTTCGATTGCCGGGCCACCTATGAGGACCTGAAGAAGGTCCCGGACATCATGGTGGCGGAGATTGTTGACGGCGAACTGCATGCGTCGCCGCGCCCGGCGCTCCGGCACGCGAAGACCCATTCCCTCCTCGGCGTGCTCATTGGGGGACCGTTCGACCTGGGCCGCGGCGGCCCTGGCGGCTGGGTGATCCTCTACGAGCCCGAGCTTCACTTCGGCCGGAACGTGTTGGTGCCGGACCTGGCCGGCTGGCGCCGCAGCCGCCTCCCACACGTGCCGGACGCGCCGTACCTGACACTCGCGCCCGACTGGGTGTGCGAGGTCTCATCGCCCTCGACGGCGATGCTCGACCGGGCGAAGAAGCTCCAGATCTACGCGCGCGCGAAGGTGGGCCACGCGTGGATCATCGATCCTTCCGCGCGCCTCCTCGAGGCGCTCCAACTCGAAGCGGGACGGTGGGTGATTGCCGCGGCCCATGCCGGCGCGAAGGTCGTGCGTGCAGAGCCGTTCTCGGAGGTGCCGCTGGACCTGGCGCTCCTGTGGACCGGCGAGCAGGACGAGGCAGCCTCGAGCACGCCGGCCGGCGTGAGCCGACGCCGCGCTGCCGGCGCCGGCAAACGCCGCGTCACCGCTTCACGGGCCGCTGCCGGACGACGACCTCATCGACGGTAGATGTGTCCGGCAAGCACAGAGGCTTGCCCCACGAGGTCCCCTGAACCTACTCCTGCCGCAGTGCGATGATCGGGTCGACCTTCGCCGCGCGCCACGCCGGCAGCGTCGTCGCCAGCAGCGCGACCACGATCAAGGTCACTCCTGTCGACGCCATGACCACCGGATCCAGCGGCCGCACCCCGAACAGCGCGCTCTCGAGGTACCGGCCCAGCGCCCAGGATCCCAGCACGCCCAGGCCGACGCCGGCCGCGACGATCACCGCGCCTTCCGTGAACACCAGCCTGAAGATCCGGTTTCCGTCGCTCCCGAGCGCCATGCGGATGCCGATCTCCCTCGCGCGTCTGGCCACGAGGTAGGCCAGCACGCCGTAGATGCCGACGGCGGCCAGGAAGAGCGCGACCGCGCCGAAGCCCAGCGACAGGAGCATCGGCGATCGGCGGCTCGTCAGCGAGTCGTCAATCCGCTCCTGGAGCGTCAGCACGTCGAACAGGGGGAGTTCGGGATCGACCTCCGTGACCACCTTCCGCATCGCGGCCTTGAGCGACCCTGGTTCCACCGCCGACCTGACCGCGAAGGTGACCCCCGAATCCGGATTCTGCGAGTACGGAAAGTAGTAGCTGCCCACGCGCTCGTCGGTGTCCACCAGGGCTCGCAGCTTGATCCCCCCGACGACGCCGACGATCGTGTAGTAGGTCCCTTTGGACGGGTCCTGAAACGCGTCGGGGCTGGTGGGGCGCCACATCCGTCTGCCGACCGCGTTCGTGCCTGGGAAGAACTTCCGCGCCAGCCTCTCGTCGATGATGATGACCCGCAGGGAGTCGGGCGTGTCGCGTTCGTCGAAGAAGCGCCCTTCCTTGAGCGGCACTTTCAGCGCCTCGAAATACCGGGGCGTGACGGACATGTTGTCGCCGGAAATGAGCGACTCGCCGGGCTTCATCGTGTAGCCCTCGGCCATGATGACGCTGTCGCTGAAGTCGGAGCCGAACGGGATCGCGTTGGTGACGCCGGCCTCGAGGACGCCGGGGATCGCGCGGATCTTCTCCAGCGACCGTTCCGTGAACGAGCGCATCGCCGCATTGTCCCGGTATCGGGCCCCCGGAAGGCCCACCGTTCCGGTCACCACCTGTTCGGGGACGAAGCCGGGACGGATCGCCAGGACCTGGCGGAAGCTGGCGGTGAGCAGGCCCGCGCCCATCAGCAGGATCAGCGCGAAGGCCACCTGCGCCACCACCAGCCCGTGGCGGAGCACCCGGCCGCCCCGTCCGCCGGTGCCCGTCCTCGTGTCGTCACGCAGCACCGAGACCAGGCTCACCCGCAGCGCCTGGACGACGGGGATCACCCCGATGACCACCGCCGCCGCCACCGACAGTCCCAGCACGTAGAGCACGACCGTTCCGCTGAGGCCGACCTCCGCGCCCCTCGGGATCCGCTCGACGTGCAGGAGTCGCAGCACGCCGAGTCCCCAGTATCCGAGCAGCAGCCCCAGCGCCGTGCCGCCGGCTGTCATCAGGACGCTCTCGGTCAGCAGCTGGCGCGCGATCCGCCACCGCCCGGCCCCGAGGGCGGAGCGCGTCGCCAGTTCCCGCATCCGCACGCTGCCGCGGGCGACGGCGAGATTGGCGATGTTGATCACGCCGATCAGGAGCACGAACACCGCGCCGCCCCAGAGCAGGAAGAGTGTCTTCCGAATCGGCTTCACCACTTCATCCTGGAGCGGCATTGCGCGGGTAGAGAACCGGGCGTTGGTGAGGATCTCCCTGAAATGCGGAAGCCGCGACATGTTGGCGGCGTTGATGACGTCGAGCTGCGCCTGGGCCTGCTCCCGTGTGGCGGCCGGTTTCAACCGGCCGATCATCTCCCAGCTGTTGTTGTGCCGGGCGTCATCAGACTTCTGTTCCGGCGTGAAGGCCAGCGGCCGGTACACGCGGACCCGCGGATCCAGGAAGGAGAAGTCCCGGGGCAGGACGCCGACGATGGTGTAGGGATTTCCGTAGATCCGGATGTCCTTGCCGATGACCGACCTGTCGCCGGCATAGAGTTCCTGCCAGAGCGCATAGCTGAGGACGGCCTTGCGCTGCTTGCCGATTTCTCCATCCTCTTCCACGAACAGCCGTCCGACGAGCGGCCTGGCCCGGAGCAGCCTGAAGAACGAGGGGGTCACGCTCATGCCGGGGACCTGCTGGACCGAGCCAGCGGAGCCGATCGTCAGGTTCGGCGTGTTGAAGAGCGCCTGCTCCTCGAACGCGGGCATCCCGGCGAGGCGGTCGTAGTAGTCGGGGACACCATTCGAGGCCCGCTCCACCCCGGCGCCAGGGTAGCTGTTGTACATCAGCAGCACCCGGTCCGATTCGGGGAACGGCAGCGGCCGCAGCACCACCGACTCGACCACGCTGAAGATGGCGGTGTTGACCGCGATGCACACGGCCAGTGTCGCCACGGCAGTGGCGGCGAACCCCCTGTTCCTCCACAGGAGCCTTGCGCCGAACTTCAGGTCGCCCGGAATCAGGTTCATGGTGTCCATCCCTCGGCAGGTCCGCTCGCATGACTATAGACGACTGAAAAGGGCGCGGTGTTCACCAGGTCCGGCAGCCGCCGACCTGCAGATTCTGCCGACGGGCGGTCCGTACGCCGGCATCGTCCGCGCGATACGACGATGTATGATGGAGCCGATGCCGCGATTCCCGCCGTCGGGTCTCGGGCAGCCGCCACACGACGGCCTCGTCCGACGGTCGCTATGACACGCGCGGTCCTCTTCATCGAGAACGGCGACTCGTTCTCGTGGAACGTGATCGACGCCCTGCCGGTGCCCAGGGCGGAGATTCTGATCCGCTCAGGCCGCGAGGTGGCGCTCGATCCGACCTGCCTCGATCGGGTCGGCGCGGTGGTCGTGGGTCCCGGCCCGACCGATCCGGTCCGCGCCGGAATCGCGGACCTCATCCCTGCGGCCGCGGCCATGGCACTCCCTCTGCTCGGCATCTGCCTCGGACACCAGGCGCTTGGGCTGGCGCACGGCGCGCGGCTGATCCGCACCCATCCGGTTCACGGCAAGCGAGCGCTGATCACGTTCGAGCGCGCCCGTCTCTTCCCCGGCATCGTGGGTCCGCACTCTGTCATGCGGTACCATTCGCTCTCGCTCGATGGTGTGGTGCCGCCGCTTCGCGTAGTCGCGACGACCGCTGACGGCATTCCGATGGCGATCGAGCACGAGTGGCTGCCGATGGCCGGCCTGCAGTTCCACCCGGACTCGTTCGGCACTCCTGCCGGGCGGCGAATGCTCGAGGCGTTCTTCGAGGCCGTGTCGTGAACCTGCAGGACCTGGAACAGGCCGATTCGTTCGCGCTGCTCAGTCCCGGATTCGGCGGCAGCAGTTGGCGCCTGCTTCGAGGCCTGCGTGCCGCCGGGCCCGACGCCGTCGGCCCGTTCCTGGTCTACGCTCCGTTCGAGCGGCCCGGCAGCGATCCGTTCCGACTGATCGCAGAGGAAGTGGTCGACGTCGAGCCATCCTTCGATCGGCCGGCTGCCCCGTTCGGCGTCTCGCTGCACGCCGAGGGATACGATGCCGCGGTTGGCGCCATTCGGGACGCGATTGCCGCGGGGGATGTCTACCAGGTCTGCTATACGGTCAGGGCGAGCGTTCGTGGCCTCGATGGCGCCGGGCTCCTCTCACTGATGTGCCGCCACGGCGCCCCCCGGTTCGCCGCGTGGGTTCGCCTTCCCTGGGGAGAGGAGTTCGTCTCGGCGTCGCCCGAGCTGTTCTTCGAGACACTTGGCCGTCGCATCCGCACCGAACCGATGAAGGGAACCGCCCGCCCCGACGCCGTCGGCGTCCTGGAATCCAGCGAGAAGGACCGCGCGGAACTGGCGATGATCACCGATCTGCTGCGTAACGACCTGACGAGCGTGTGCCGGCCGCGTTCGGTGGCCGTCGCGTGCGAGCAGCGGGTGATCCCGCTTCCGTACGCCCTGCAGACGGTGAGCGATATCGTCGGCGAACTAGACGAGGGGATGACCGCACTCGACGCCCTGGCCGCGCTCCACCCGGGCGGTTCGGTCACCGGCGCTCCGAAGGCGGCGGCCCTCGAGAAGATCCGTGCGCTCGAGGCGACGCCGCGCTACGCGTACTGCGGGACGCTCGGCCTGATCGACGCGGATGCCTCCACCTTCGCCCTGTTGATCCGAACGGCCGTTCGCGAACCGGAGAGATGGGTCTACGGCGTGGGCGGCGGCATCGTCTACGACTCGAACGCGAAGTCGGAGTTCGACGAGCTCCACGTCAAGCTCGGCGCGCTGTCATGGGATACACGCTCCTGAAGGTGACGGCCGCCGGCATCGTGCTCCGCGACTACCACGAGCGGCGGATGACCCATTCGCCCGCGTCTCGAGCCGTGTGGCGCCGCGTGGCCGCCGCCCTGACTCCCGGTGTCTGGGCGGTCTGGACCGACGCTGAAGGGCACTGGCACACCGAGCCGCGGGACGGGTCGCGGCTGTACGACGGCATCGTGACGCGCCAGCTGCCGTCGCCACTCGCCCCGCCGGCGGGGGTGACGCCAAAGCCGCGCCCGCCCTGCGCCTACGATGCAGTCAGGCGGATCGGAACGGCGACGCTGCTCACCGACCCGGGCGGGCTGGAGATCTACGAGGCCTGTGTGGCTGCGGTGGTCGGCTGGGACGGCCACCGGATCGTCGCGGTGCCTGCCGGGCGGCCTCGTGTCTGGTCGACGACCGAATGGGCCGTCAGAGAACACCTGGCCGTTCGAGAGGCGCCCATCGAGGCCGGAGGGGACCTGCCGCTGCTGCTCCTGAACGCTGTCAAGGGATGCTGCGAGATCTCCGCGCTTGGCCGGCCTCCGTTTCCGGCCGCCATCCGCCGCGAGATCGAGCAGCTGTTCGACTCGCTGACGCTGCCGGGGCGAGCCGCGGCGGATTGACCTTCCGTGTCGCCAACAGAAGCGGGCTCCGGGCCTAGAGCGCCGGTCCCTTCAATGACGTCGTGAACAGCCAGTTGCCCCAGACGATCATCGTGAACAGGAAGACCGGCAGCCCGAGGACGAGGAATCGCCAGGCGCCGTACCGTTCTTTCCGCTTCGGGTCGTTGAGGAAGTCGAAGACGAACGGGTAGACGAATCCGTTTCCAGCCCAGCCGAGCAGGACGAACAGCGGCATCTCCGTGAAGCCGAGGTGGAGCATCCACCTGTTCTCGGCGACCGCGGGGACCCACGACCACCAGCCCGCGCCCACCGCGACCGCTTCCATCGAGAATGCCAGGCAGGTGACGACGGCGGCGGAGATGCTCGCCTTCATGCTCTCGGGCAGAATGAACGGCAGCTTGTCGCGCGTGCGGCCCTTCGTGAATGCGCCGCCCACCATCTCCCCAACGTAGATGGCGAACGTCCAGCCGACGGCCACCGGGATGAACTGCGGCAGCGCCATGCCGACCGGCATCACGTAGACCGGCGCGGTGTTCTCGATCAGGAGTTCCCGGATCACCGCATAGAGCAGTGCGAAGCCGAACCACTTCACCGTCTCCCTGGCCCCTCGGTCCAGCACGCAGTGGACTATCTGCATCGGCCAGGCGATCGCCATCGGGACGAGGAGGGTGAGCAGCGGGAAGCCCATATCAGGCGTTTCCCTCACCCTTCGTGTCGGCGAAGTACCGCTTGTAGACGTAGGCGGCGATGAACACCATCAGCGGGACGGACGCGGCCGCGCGAAGCGGCTGCGGCGTTTCGCTCCACCTGAACGCGGCCAGGACGATCGTGCCGAAGTAGACGAGCACGGCACCGAGGCCGAACACATCCTTGACGATCTCTCTCTCGAGCGACGGCTCCATGGGCGCACCTCTCACAACCAGGCCGACCGAGGCGCAGATTCTAGCATTGTTCGCGAGGCGCACCTCACCCTCGAAAGCGAGGAGCATTCAGCACTTGCGCCGCCCATCCGCCGCGCGCTAGTGTCCTCTGGTGCGGGACTTTCACCACGAGCTGCCAGGGGTCGGCGTCATGAAGTGGTCACGCCGATGGCACGTCGCCGCCGTGCTGGTCTCACTCTGGGTCCTCGCCGCCAATGTCTTCGTTTCCTTCCCCCGGGCGCGGACCAAGCTGGTGGAGAGCCCGCTTCCGCCGCGGCAGCGGGTGGTGCTGCCGCTCGCCGAGGCGGTGCGCACACCCGGCGACCGACTTGTTCTCGTCTACCGCCTGCGCAACTCCGGCTCGGCCCCGGTCACGGTTTCGGTTCGTGTCGGCGACCGTGCGCTCGGCGAGGTGCAGGTCGCCCCTGGTGTCTCGAAGCGGTTCGATCTGTCCTGGGAACGTCCACGGACGCCGATCGCGACCGACATGCTGGAACTGGACGGCAGTCCGCAGACCTGGGTCGTCGAGTACGCGGAGTTGGCCAACCTGCATGGCTACACGGTCGGCACGGTCGAATTCCTGGTTCTGCCCGACGGGCAGCGGTTCGAGGGACCGCCGCCGTGGTCGTGGGCGGTGTGCGCCGGGTCGCTGATGCTCGTCTTCGTGGCCCGCCCGCGCCGCTGGTGGTTCCCGGCACGGGCGGCCCACGCCGCGCTCTCGGCGCCGGCGGCGCTTCTGTTCGTCGCTGCCGCTCTTTCTCCCTTCGTGTCCCAGTTCCGCGTCGTCCTCTCGGTGAAGACGTTCGTGCTCGGGCTCGCGGTGATGTGGCTTCCGCAGGGACTCGACCTGGCCGTCCGGGTCTTGCGAGCGCTTGCGTCGCTGGCGCTGCGGGCGGTCCGCTACATCCTTGGGCTGCCGTGGCGCGCGATCGCCCCCGTGGGGGGCGTCGTCGCGTATGCGGTTCTGCTCTGGCTGCATGTCGGGAGCGTATGCCGGCGGTTCGGATTCCTCCGGGTACTTCAATAGCGCGCGTCTCCTGGCGCAATGGCGCGTGAGCACGCCGCTGCGGACCGTCGCTGGGCTACCGGCCGACACCGTCCTCCCGAGCGCATGGGTACCGATCGGATTCAGGAGTCATGGGACCCGATGCGATGGTGGCGACGTATCCGATCGGCCTTCCCCTCGCGGTCGCTGCCGCGGCCGGGGTAGCGGGATGGACGATTGGTCCAGATGCCGTGATGGTGCTGCACGCTCTGGCAGGACTCTTCCTCGTGGCTTGGCTCGCCCGGGCATGCGGGCTTCCGGCCGCCGCAGCCGTGCTGGCGGCGCTGCTTCTGGCGACGAGCCCGCTCTACCTCTTCATGTCCCTGACTTTGATGAGCGACACGCCGGCGCTGGTCTGGACGACGGCGGCGGTGCTGCTGGCGTGGAAGAGCCGCGATCATCCCGGCGTGGGCGTTGGCGGCCGGCCTCGCGACGGCGGCGGCGGTGCTCGTGAGACCCGCCAATGTCCTGGTGATTGTCGCCGGTCGCGGTGTGCCTGGGTCTTGCCTGGCGACGCTGGCTGGCGCTGTCGTCGGCGCCGTTCCGGGCGCCGCGCTGCTCGTCACCTACAACCTCGCCGCCTATGGCAGCGCTCTGACGACAGGCTACGGGGACATGAGCCGCTTCTTCGGGTGGGCAACGGGTTCCCGAGCCTGCGGAACTACATTACGTGGCTTCCTGTGCTGCTGACGCCCGTCGGCGTGCTGGCGCTCGGACTGCCGCTGCTGGCACGCCGCGCAGGGCGGATGGCAGTAGTCCTGACCGTCTGGGCCGCCGGCTTCCTCGTGTTCTACGCCGTCTACTACTTCACGCACGAGGCCTGGTGGTCCCTGCGGTTCCTGCTTCCCGCGTTCCCGCCGCTCATCGTCGGCGCGCTGTGGGTCGGGAGTGCCGCGGTCCAACGGTGGCTTCCCGCCACGCGACGCCGGCGAGCCATGGCGGTCGCCGGTGTGTCACGCTCGCCCTGCTGCTGATGGCCCACAACGCCTTCTGGGTGCGGCGCCTCGGGGCGCTCGACATCGGGTACGGCGAGCGCGTGTACCTGGAGGCGACGTCGTGGCTGTCCGACTCACCTGCCGTCCAACGCCGTGGTGCTTGCCATGCAGGTGGGCGGCGCGGTGTTCTTCTATACGGAGTTCCCGGTGGTCGATTGGCAGACGCCGCCTGAAGCGCTTCGGCGGCTCGAGTCCCACCTGCTCGCCGCCAACCGACCGCTCTACGCCGTCCTCTTCCCGTACGAGGTGGAGGAGCAGAAGGTGTTCGATCGAATCCCCGGCAGGTGGGAACTGGCTGGCAAGGTGCGTCACGTCACGGTGTGGCGTCTGGTCGGCGAGCGCTGACGGCGGGCAGCCTCGCCGGCCACGCGCGTCAGAACAGAAGCGCGAGTGGCGAGTAGAAGGCCGCGCGCACGTACTGCGCGTCGAACGAGTAGATGACGGTATAGACGACCGTGAAGGCGAAGAACGCGAGCAGGAGCGCGCGCAGCGCCCGCGCCTCGCGCCCCAGGGCGGCAAAGCCCGCGAGCAGCAGCACGAACACGTCGAACGACACCCGCTCGGCGCTCCCCACGTGCAGCCAGACGTGCGGGTAGTCGAGCGACAGCGCCAGGAGCGAGTACGCCACGGCCGCCGCGCCGAGGCCATCCCGCCGCTTCCAGAGGAGCACCAGCGCCGCGATGAGTGCCGCGACGAGCACGAGGGGGTAGAGCTTGCCAGCGGCGGCCAGCGGCGGATGCCACGCGTAGTACTCGCCCCTGGCGATCGTCGCCCAGAGGTCGACAATACCCTTGAACGGCACGCCGATATTGCCCGGGCTGAAGAAGAAGCCGTCCCAACCGAATACCGGGAACAACCGCCAGGTGACGTACGCCCGCCAGGCGATCAGCGGCGCCACCGCCAGCCCGATGATGAAGCCGGTGCGCCATTCACGCCGCGCGCCCCACAGCCAGAGCACCGTCACCGCGACGAAGATCGCGCCGGTCTCGCGCACCAGGAGCGACGCCGCCAGGCAGAGCGCGGCGAGCGCCGTGCGCGACTTCAGCATCAGCCACACGGCCGCCAGAATGCCCGCCGCGGCGATCGATTCCGGCAGCCCCGTGTACAGCGACTGGATGAAGCCCGGAACGAACATGTAGAGCAATGCCCACGCCGGGTGCGCTCCGCCGTGCCGGAGGATTCCACCGAGTGCCAGCGCCGCCGCGAAGTGCGACACGATGATCAGCCACATCATCGTCTGCGGGAACCGCTCGGGTCGGTTCCAGGAGAACAACTTCGTCAGCACGCTGAAGCCGATGCGCGTGTACCGATATGGCGGCCCGTCGACGACCTGCATGTACCTGCCCGGATCGTCCTTGAACGCCAGCAGGAACGGGTCGTACGCCATGAAGTACATGTACATGCCGTCGTAGCCGCCCTCGGTCAGACTCAGCGACTTCTTGATGTCATCGCGACCGACGAGCAGCGGCGACTTCTGGATTCGGGTGCGGTCCAGTTGCAGGAATCCGCTGTAGTTCCCGTCGTACCGGGCGTCGAGCCGGTTGAACATCAGCACGGTGTAGAAGCCAGCCACGAGCAGCGCGATGACGACCGAGCCGAGCGCTGCCGTCGATCCCGGCCAGCGCGTCACAACGGCGTTCCGAAGGTCCACGACCGAGCGCCACAGCCCCCGCAGCAACACCAGGGCCGAATAGAGCCAGAACGTATCCCAGGCGATGAGCACCTTGAAGCGCGACATGACCGGGGACAGCAACGACGCTCCGAACAGCACGATAACCACCGCAATCAACACGCCGTGCAGGACACGCGCCACCTTCCACGGCCACGGCGGACCGGCGCGTTGCGCGATCAGGGCCAGGACGACGGTGACCAGCAACACCACGGGCCACCCCAGCACGGGTCCCGCGCGCGTCGCTGGCCGGCACGAACACCGCGTTCAGGAGGCCGCGCGACGATCCGTGAACGTTCGCCACCTCCAGGTATTCCAGCTGCCACGGTCCGTTCGGGCCCCGGAACCACAGCCGGTCCCCGCCGCGCGGCCCGGCGCCTTCGGGCAGTGAGAAATCGAAGCGAGTTGTGCGAGAGGCGCGGACTCTGGCGACCCCGACGGTCGTCGCGTTCCAGGACACCCCGATGTCGATGTCGCTGGCCGTCGGGTTCTCGAGGCGCACGATGAGGGCGACGGGCCGCTGCGGTGCGGCGAGCTGCGGAAGGGCCGGGATGTCGATGGCGAGCGCGCCCAGGTCTGCCAGCCGCGCCTTTTCGATCAGTTTGACGCGGACGATCGGGTACTCGCTGTAGACGCGGGCGAACAGCATGAGCCCGCAGAGCGCGGCCACCAGGAGGCCCCGGTACGGCCGGGCGGATTTGAGCAGCCGCTGGAGGGGGATCAATCGACAACCCGGTACTTGAGCAGCACCCACACCGCGACGAAGCCGTCGCGCCAGGTGATCTTCTTGCCTTCCTCGTAGCCGCGGCCATCGTAGGTGATCGGGATTTCGTACACCCGGTGGCCGCCTTTGAAGATCTTCGCCGTCATCTCCGGCTCGATGCCGAAGCCGTTGGACTTCAGGTTCATTCCCCGCACGATCTCGGCCCGCATGACCTTGTAGCAGGTCTCCATGTCGGTCAGCATCGTGTTGTACAGGATGTTCGTTAGCAACGTCACGACCTGATTGCCCAGGTAGTGCGAGAACATGAACACGCGGTGCCGGCCGAGGAACCGCGACCCGTAGACGACGTCCGCCCGCCCCTGGCAGATCAGCTGGATCAACTCAGGGTATTCCTCCGGCGAATACTCGAGGTCGGCATCCTGGATGACCACGATGTCGCCCCGGATCTCCTGGAAGCCCCGCCGCAGGGCGGCCCCCTTGCCCTGGTTGCGCTCCTGCAGCACCAGCTCGAAGCCGAGCTCCTGATGCAGCCGCGCCAGGATGTCCCGCGTGCCGTCCCTCGATCCGTCGTCCACCACGATGAGCTGCGTTCGAACCGGCACCGCCAGGACCCGACGGATGATCTCCTCGATCGTGTCCCGTTCGTTGTAGACCGGCATGACCACCGACAGGAGCGGATCGACGAGCGCCCCTTTGACGTGGGCGGAGGCCGGCGTCATGACGCTACTCCCAGCAGCCCTCGCGGGCGGCACCCGTCGGCGATCAGAGCCTCGATGGCCGGCGTCGTGTCCCGGCAGGCGCTTCTCCCGCTGACGTGTTCTGTGAACCGAACGGCTTTCATCACCTCGAGATTGTAAATGGTCCGGCCCTCGATTGCGAGGGGGGGCTATCGTCGCTGGCGCGTCAGCCTCTCTTTCACATTCCTCGCGCGAGCGACCGAGTGGGCCTTACAATCGGTGTGTCCATGCTGCCGCCACCACAGACCGCCACGAGCGGCCGACGCGCCTTCGCCGCACTCTGTCTGGCCGCCCTGGGGGTCGTGTACGGGGACATCGGCACGAGCCCTCTGTACACGGTCTCGCAGATCTTCTTCGGGCCGAACCCGATTGCCTACACGCCCCAGAACGCCGTTGGCGCCACGAGCCTCGTGCTCTGGATTCTGACCCTTTCGGTCACGGTCAGGTACATCGTTCTGGTCCTTCGCGCCGACCACGAGGGGCAGGGCGGCACCTTTGCGCTCCTCGCGCTGATCCAGCGAGGAATGGCCGCGTCTCGAACCCCGGGGCTGCGGCCGACCGGGGCGCCGCTGCTTGGCGGGCTCGGGTTCACCCTGGTGCTGGCTGCGGGCCTGTTGTACGGCGAGGGGGTCATCACCCCGGCCATCTCGGTGCTGTCGGCGGTCGAAGGCCTGAACGTCGTCACGAGCGCCTTCGAGCCCTTCGTCGTGCCGATCACCGCCGCCATCCTCGTCGCCCTCTTCTCGATCCAACGCCATGGCACCGCGCGGCTCGGAACGGTCTTTGGGCCCGCCCTCGCGATCTGGTTCGTCGTGATCGCCGGCATCGGCGTGGTGCACGTCGCCCGCAACCCCGGCGTCCTCTGGGCGATCGACCCGCGGAGCGCCATCCGTTTCCTGGCGCTGAATGGCCTGCCCGGGTCGGTGGCCGTCCTGGGGTCGGTTCTCCTCGCGGTCACCGGGTGCGAGGCGCTGTTCGCGGACCTCGGTCACTTCGGTCCCAGGCCGATACGGGCCACCTGGTTCTCGCTGGTCTACCCAGCGCTGCTGCTGAACTACCTGGGGCAGGGAGCGTATGCGTTCGGCGGGGGAGCGGTGGAAGGCGGGCATCTCTTCTACGCGCTCGTTCCGCGCTGGGCGCTCCTGCCCCTCGTGGGTCTCGCGACGTTCGCGACCGTCATCGCCTCCCAGGCCCTCATCTCGGGAGCGTTCTCGCTCACCAGACAGGCTATCGCCTTCGGGCTCTTCCCTCGGCTCCAGATCGTGCACACGAGCGGCACCCATGAAGGCCAAATCTACGTGCCGATCGTCAACCGGGCCCTGCTCGTCTCCTGCGTCTTCCTGGTCGTGGGATTCGGTTCGAGTTCCCGACTCGCTGCGGCGTATGGATTCGCCGTCTCCGGAGTCATGCTCGTCACCTCGATCGCGATGAGCGTCATCGCCACTCGGGTGTGGGGCTGGCGGTGGTACGTGGCCGTGCCACTGTTCGGGTTCTTCGCCACGATCGAAGCGGTCTTCTTCTCCTCGTCGAGCCTCAAGATCCTCCACGGCGCCTGGCTGCCTCTGGTCATCGGGCTCCTGGTCTTCGGCGTCATGACGACGTGGCAGTGGGGTCGGCAGCGCATCGCGGGGGTCTACTCGGACCTTTCGCCGAAGTGCGAGACCGTCCGGCGGCTCCTCGAACTCAAGCGCGATCCCCTCCATCCCGCAGCTTCCTCGGTCAGTCGTGGTGATGGCGTCCAGGCCCGTCCAGGGTCTGGACGACCGGATTCCCCCGGCGCTGCACCTCTTCTGGGCCCGCCTGGGCGGCCTCCCGAAGCACATCGTCATGCTGACGGTTCGCCAGCTCCCGGTTCCCTACGCGCACACCGCCGAGGCTTCCCGGGACCACGCGGTCACGTTTCTGTCCGACCGTGGTTTCGGAACGGTCGTGAGCCTCCAGTCGACCTACGGCTACATGGAGACGCCCGACGTGCGTCGCACGCTGGCGGAGGCCAAGAAGCTGAACAGGATCAGGGTGCCGGGCGATCCCAGGCGATGGCTGGTGCTGGTGGGCCAGGAGAACGTCACCGAGTCCCAGGTCGGCATCCTGGTTCGGCTGAGGCTGTCCTTCTTCCGGACGATGCTCCGGAACTCGGTTCCCGCGCATCTCTACTTCGGGCTCGGGTCGGACTCGTACGTCACCACCGAGACCGTCCATCTCGCGGCCACCGCGTTCGACGACGACCGTTAGCCCAGGAGACAGCGTTTCTGCGCCCCGCGCGTGCACGGGGCTCTTGACGTCTTGAACAGGCACGTGGACGTCGACAGAGCGTGACTCATTCGCAACGACCTCGGCCGTTCAAGACGTCTAGCGGCACTTCTCGAACACGTACATCTCGTCCGATGCCGTTTTCAGTTTCCACCCGCCCTCGACAACGGCTTTCCACGCGGCGTTGTACTTGATCGCGCCGTTCTGGCCGATCTCCGGGCGCATCGAGTCATTGATGAACGTGTAGTCGCAGATCTGACCTTCCGCCTTCTCCTGCGCTCGCACCGGTTCGGCCATGAACACGGTTGCGGTCAGAACGATCCCCGCGAGCAGACCGCAGAGTCCGGCGATGAGCGCCAGTCGACTGGGTGTCATCTGAACCTCCTTGTGTGCCCTCAGTTACTCACGACCAACGTCTCGAACCACCCGCGCCGCCGGCGCGGGCCGGACATCAGACCTCACTCGCAGTCCGAAGGCCAGCGACGGGCCGCCCACCCGCACGTCCTGCGTGTGTCCCTCCGCTGCTGAACCGATCCATCGCTGTGTCGGAAATCGTCACGGTCGCCCCGGCATATCGCACGCCGCCGCCCAAGCCGATGTGCTTCGTGACGAAATACCCGATGTCTCCGCCGACTGGTATCCCCACGCGGCGCGTTCGCCGTTGTCGGCTCCTGGACAGGAAACTGCTGAGCAAGTCCTGCAGACGCTGAATACATCGGCCCTCCGTAGCGGCGCACCTGCACCTTCGATGACCGCGCCGTCGGCTGGCACACGAACGACAGGTGGACGCTCGTCTCATGGCGTCTCGACACCCAGTCTGGGACCAGCGTCGTGGTCTCAAACGTACAGCTCACTTCGAAACCGGGCGGCCTGACACGTTGAACGCGTCCGATTCACGGCATGCCCGCAAGCACAGAGGAACGACCCCTCCGAGGAACAAACGGAAGTTACTCGTCTTCAGCCCATTCAGTTTCAGCCAGACATTGTCGAACTGAAGCCTGACGAGGAAGATGTCAATCCCGCCGCCGATGACCCATTCGGCACTGCTCTGTGAGGGTGTCACGCCGCTTGTGCTCACAGATCCTACGAGCGCGTGTGCGAAGCCCCGGATCGGCAGTTCCCCAGCGGGCAACCAGGGACTCGTGAGGCGCGGCCCGACCGCCACCTGATAGGTCGGCGCCGTATCGATAGTCTGGCGACCGAAGGTGCCAGTGATGCCCAGCCATCGCACCCCGACACTGACGGTCGCGCCGATGTCCCAGCCCCAGGGCGGGTACTTGGCTGGCTCGGTGTCGGTCGCCGGAATCAGCACGTTCTGGAACTGGCTTCCCCCCGCGAAGACGTCGAGCCCGAGGAACCGCACGGGACGAGCCGGAGGGATGACCACGGGCGTTGCGGGTTCCTGCGCCCACGTCGTCTCCGCAAGACACCTCGCCAACAGGAACAACGCCGCCGCCGTCATCGCTCCACGCACGAGCGCCTCCTTCGGTCAGCGATAGCTGCCACCGGTGTTCTGATCTTCGAATGCGAAAACCCGGTGCCAACCGGGTCATCGAGCGCCCGGCAGTTCGATGACCGGGAGGCGAGGTCGAGACGGCGACGGCTGCGGCGCGGCATGGAAATGGGCCCCTGCGCCGAGTGGTGGAGCGGCGGAGTGTCCTGCGGAGACGCCGGGGGGGACGGCGACGCCTGAGCTTCTCATCGTCCAGCGGTCGGCTCACGGCGTGCGCCTGTTCGTCGATGCCGCGCAGCCTCCGGTCACGCAACCGACGCTGCGCCAGCGCACACCTCGTCCGCCGATTCCAGGAACGGTCAGACGCCGCCTTACATCTTCGGACTTCCGGCCCGCTCCAGAATCAACAGCCCTCCGCCAATCAGGCCCACCGGCGCGTACCCTTCCGCGGCCTGCCGCCGAAGGTCGGCGTCGATAGTCTTGCTGTCCGCTTTGAGCAGGGTGTAATGGAACGAATCGGTCGCGCCGGGCGTTCGGCCAAGGAAGATCACCGGCTCGATCCCGTACGCCAGCATGGCCTTCGGGATGGCTCGGTAGCCCGTCGACCCGAGGTCGTTCAACTCCTGCTCGACCGTCTTCAGACGCTTGGCCGCCACCATCTGGCAGTCGTACGCGCCCCGTGTCGCCTCAGGCGCGTGTTCCATCACGATCGTCAGGTAGCTTCCTGAACCGATCGGCTCGTAGCCCTTGGCTGCGAGCGCGGTCACGTCCTTCTGCAGACCGGAGCTCGTCGCCGTCAAGGCGACGCGGTACCGGTGATCCGCCACGGCGGCCTCCGGCGCAGTACCCTCGGCTCGCTCGACGATCAGCACCGGCGGGGGCGCCGTCATGCTGAGCTGGCCCGGCAGCTTGCCCGCCACGCCGACGAGGATGCCGCCCTGCCGGCGCAGCGCGTTGAGCTTGCCCTCGAGCTGATCGTCACCCTTCACAACGTCGTACGTGAAGCGGCCGCCCTGCGGCTGCTGCTCGAGCGCCACCACCCATTCGTCCGCGAACTGCATCACGCTGAATGGCACGATGCGGAAGCTCTGTGCGCCGAGGGCGTTGAGCTCCTTCGTCAGCGTGCTCTCGCGGGTGGTTGCCACGAGCCTGTAGACCCTCGGCGTGGGCTCACCGCGCTTCATCAGCATCGACTGGAAAGAGGCTGAGTGGATGACGAAGCCCTGCCGCCCGGCGGCCTCGAGTTCCTTCGCCATAGCGCCTGTCGATCGGTGGTTGAGGAAGAGGTACTCAGGGGCCGAGGGAGCCGGCTTCGCCGGTTCCTGCGCCCACGCCGTCTCCGCAGGCCCTCCCCCCAACAGGAGCAACGCCAACGCCGCCGTCACCGCTCCACGCATGAGCGCCTCCTTCGGTCAGTTATCAGTGCCACTGCTGCTCTGATCTTCGAATGCGAAAGGCGGGTGCCAGAAGGGTCATCGAGCGCCCGGCAGTTCGATGGCCGGAAGGCGAGGTCAAGACGGCGACAGCTGCGGCGCGGCATGGAAATGGGCCTCAGCGCCGAGTGGTGGAGCGGGGGGGTGTATTGGCATCACCCTACGCCGGGGCCGCGACGCAGTCAAGGTGTGACGCGGCAGGTGCGACGCGGCAGGTTGTAGCGACGCGGCAGGTTGTAGCGACGCGGCAGGCCGCGGCAGGCAGGGCACGGGGGAGGGCAGTGTGGACCGTCTCGTCCTCCCGAGGGCGTGGTCACTTCTCGCCAGCGACCAGGTACCGGTGGATGGCCGCAACCTGGGCCTCGGTCTGCGGCGGCGGCGAAGGCGACACTCGGGCGCAGCCGGACCTGGCTGCCGCCGCCTCGAAGCCGAGATGTCGGGACGGCGGGATGACACGAAACAGGTCGCTGATGCGCTCGGCTAGGGCGTGAGCTTCGTCGCCGTGATGGTGTAGTGACGCACCTGCTGCACCGGCTCGCCCGGTGCGGGGACAAAGGGCTGAAGGTGGGTGTCGCGCGCGACGATCGTGAATCCCTTGAGGCCAAGGACATCCTCCACCAAACGTGGAGAGGCCATGAACCACGAGTAGAGCTGACCCTCGCGGATGCTCGGCGTGAGCAGTTGCAGTACCGGATTATCGTCGTTCGCCCCATCGCACCAGTCCGCTTCCGTCACCACGATGGTCCGGACGCGATCCGCCACATTGAGCAGCATCCCGACAGGATCCTTCCGGTGCTGGAGAACATTGCAGACGAGGCCCACGTCGAACCCCGTGACAACCGGCTCCAGGTCGTCGACGCTGCTCTCGATCAGCTTCGCACGGGAGTTGAACGCCTGGTGGGCAAGCCAGAAGACGTTGCGTACGGCCTGACGGTGCAGCGCCTCCCCGCGACGCCTTCCGGCGACGGCCTGCGCGGAAACCGGGAAAAGGTCGCACCGTCCGTGGACCGGCAGGTCAACGGCCACGACCGTGGCGCCTCGCTGTTCCAGGGAGAACGTGACGAACCCGGTCGCCGGACCGATCTCGAGCACGGAACGGCCGGCGTAGTCGACGCGACCGAGGTACACATCCAGCCCGCCACGGAGGTCCCAGGCACCGGTCACCAACCCACGGCCGGGAATGTCCATTGTGTGGTAGGCGTGCGTGTCCCCGGCGATCGGCTCAGACCGGCGGACGAACAAACCTAACTGCTCCCAAGCCGCGAGATCGACCATGGCCCATTGTCTCGACGATAAGAAGCATCAGAGCGGTTTCCGCTCGTCTGCTGGTCGCGAGTTAACGTAACCCCCGCTGCGCTATCAGAAGCCGCCGCGCCTCGTGCTGCGGTCGCGCCCGGCTCAGACACAGGGCTGATTATCGCCGTTCTGGTCGACGGAACAAGGAAGAAGTCCACAGGAAGAAGTCCACAGAGGAAGCGACTCGGGCGACGGGCGCGCAATCTCCGTCGGTTCGGTTCGTCGGCGACCTTGCTCGGCGCGTAGCCGGCTTTGCCGGTTCCTGCGCCCACGCCGTCTCCGCAGGCCCCCCCCAACTGGAGCAACGCCGTCGCCGCCGCCGTCACCACGCGACGCATGAGCGCCTCCTTCGGGCAGCGTTGGATGCCACTGCTGTTGTGACCTTCGAATGCCAAGAGCGGGTGCCTACCGGGTCATCGACAGCCCGACAGTCCGATGATCGCGAGGCGAGGTCAAGACGGCGATGGCAGCGGCGCAACGTGGATGCAGCCCTCTGCGCCGAGTGGTGGAACGGTGCGTGTACTGGAATGAACCTACGCCTGGACGCGCAGCCGAGTCAACACCAGAGGCGGGCGCCGACAGTTCGCGCTGGCGACCAGCCGCCGGCAGATGGCCGCGATGATGTTCTCGGGCGGCGGCGGCGGGAACCACTCCCAGTTGCCGCTATCGGTCAGCCAATGCGCGACGAGCGGCGCGAAGTTCGGTTCGTTCGGCAGGTCAGTGGAGGGACACTCGCGCTGAGCGGCTTCGACGGCGGCCAGTATAGTGCCGCCGCGGACCGGCCGGCAGCTGCCCGTGGCCACCTCAGCGACACACCGCCGGGTCGGTCGGTGCTAGAATCCCGCTGTTCATGCCGCGTCCCGCCCGTTGGCTGGAGGTTCCCATGAGCCTCGTCGCCGGCACGCGTTTGGGACCCTACGAACTCCAGTCGCTCATCGGTCAGGGCGGCATGGGCCAGGTCTACAAGGCCCGCGACACCCGCCTCGATCGCAGCGTCGCCATCAAGGTGCTGCCGCCCGAGTTCAGCGCCGATCCGGATCGCCGCGCCCGCTTCGAACGCGAGGCCAAGACCGTCGCCGGGTTGAACCATCCGCACATCTGTACCCTGCACGACGTCGGGGAACACGACGGCTCCACCTTCCTCGTGATGGAGCACCTGCAGGGCCAGACCCTGGCCGACAAGCTTGCCAAGGGGCCGCTACCCCTGGAGCAGGCACTCACGGTGGCGACCGAGATCGCCGACGCGCTGTCGGCCGCCCATCGGCAGGGCGTCATCCACCGCGACCTCAAACCCGGCAACGTCATGCTGACGAAGACGGGCGCGAAGCTGCTCGACTTCGGGCTGGCGAAGCTGGCCGGACACGCCGAACGACCTGAGGCCGCGAGCCTCGCCTCGGCGCCCACCCGGTCCACGCCGCTGACCGGCGAGGGAATGATCGTCGGCACACTCCAATACATGGCGCCCGAGCAGGTCGAGGGCAAGCCCGCGGATGCGCGCACGGACCTCTGGGCGCTGGGCGCGATCCTGTACGAGATGCTGACGGGCAAGCGGGCGTTCTCGGGCGACAGCGCCGCGAGCCTCATCGGCAACATCATGAACGGCCAGCCGCCGGCGCTGGCGACGCTGCAGCCGTTGACGCCGCCGAGTGTGGACCGGCTCGTTCGCAGATGTCTGGCGAAGGACCCGAACGACAGGTGGGACTCGGCCCATGACGTGGCGGACGAACTCCGGTGGATGCGGGAGACGAGCGGAGTGCTCGCAGCGACGCCCTTTCCCCGCCGCCGACGGGCCCGCCTGATCCTGGCCGGGACCGGTGGGCTGATCGTCGTCGCGATACTGGCAACCTTCGTCGGCTGGCGTCTTCGGCCGTCGCCAACGCCGACTGTCGTACGCTCGACCATCGAACTGCCAGCCGGCACTCGGCTCACAGGGTCAGTCTTTCCCACCCGAACCGAGTTCGCCTTCTCTCCCGATGGAAGTCAACTGGTGTTCAGCGCGAGCCGGGATGGAAGCGCAGCGGGAGCCATGTTGTACCTGCGAGCGCTCGACAGGGACGACGCCGAACCCATCAAGGGCACGGAAGGGGCGACACAGCCGTTCTTCTCCCCCGATGGGAATTGGATCGGTTTCTGGGCCGGCGGGAAGCTGCGCAAAGTCCAGAGGCGTGGGGGAATCACGACGGATCTGTTCGCAAGTCAGTATCCGCCCAAGGGTGCGTTCTGGACTGAGAATGGGACGGTCCTCTTGGGACGAGTGGGATCGGGCCTCAGAAGGATCCCGGCTGATGGGGGCGCCGCTGAAGAGCTGACGGGCGTCGATCCGAAACGGGACACAGGGCACATGCTGCCCTTCCTCTTGCCTGATGCCAGGACGCTCTTGTTCACGGTGACGCCCGACGACTGGGGCCATCGGGCACGTATTGAGGCTGTACCCATCGGTGGTGGAACCAGGCAGGTGGTCGTCGAGGACGCCGCTGACGCGCGCTACCTTCCGACCGGGCACATCGTCTTTATACGGCAAGGCGTCTTGATGGCGGCGCCGTTTGACCCCTCTCGGCTGGCTGTCGGTCCGGCAGTTCCTATCGTGCAGGGTGTCGAGCAGGCGCTGAATGTCGCTCGCAGCAACGACCATTCGGGCGCGGGGCAATTCAGTGTGTCGGGATCGGGCTCTCTTGCGTATGCGGCGGGCGGCGTCAATCACCTTCTTGACGACGAGCTTGTCTGGGTGAGCCGCGATGGGCGGATCGAGACGCTCGCCGGCTTTGACAGGAGCGACGTGAACATGCAGGTGCGGCTCTCGCCCGACGGCCGGCAGGTGGCGTTCGTCCAGCAGGCCGGACCGCTGTGGCTGTTCGACCTGGAACGTGCGGCCTACACACGGGTGTCTCCTCCCGAGTGTCTGGCGGGCGCGCCCCGGTGGCACCCGGACGGGCGTCGGTTGACCTTCGCGTGGTCCGCGGCCGGTCCGATGAAGCCCTGGCAGGTGTCGGTCGCTGAAGGCAGCGACAAGCTCGAACCTCTTGCGGCAGACGCCGAGCAGGCGTGGCCCTCCTCCTGGAGCCCGGACGGCCGCTTCTTGGCGCTCGTCGGTTCTACCGCCGAAACCGGCCAGGACATCCTTGTCTACGACGCACAGGACCAGAAGACCCGGCCGTTTCTGCAGACCCGTTCGAATGAGACCTATCCGGAGTTCTCACCGGACGGACGCTGGCTGGCCTATGTTTCGAACGAGACCGGTCGTGGCGAGGTGTACCTGCGGTCGTTTCCCGATGCCAGCCGGAAGACCCTGGTCTCCAACCAAGGGGGAAGCGAGCCGGCATGGTCTCCGGACGGGCGGGAGTTGTTCTACGTGTCACTGCCTCCCCTGAAGATGATGAAGGTCGATCTCCGGCTCTCGCCCGACGTGTGGGTGGGGCGACCGCAGCCGCTCTTCGACTTCGCGTTCATCCTATGTGGCCCTTGGCGAGGCTACGATCTCGACCGGAACGGCCGCCGGTTTCTGGTCACGCGGATGAGGCGACGGCCCGTCGTCGAGATCACGCACATCAACCTGATCCAGAACTGGGTCGAGGAACTGAAGGCGAAGGTGCCCGCGAAGTGATAGGCGCGTGGCAGAGTGTTTTGGGAATCAACGGGTTCACGAGGAGATGGTTGATGACAGAGGGTCACGAAGCCGCCGTGCACGCCGTCGCAACGCGGTGGCAGGACGCGATCCTGGCAAAGGACTGGGCCACGTTCGCCGGCTTGTACACCAGGGACGCGGTGCTCATGCCGCCGAACGCGCCGCTGGTCGTGGGCTCGGCCGCGATTGCCGCGTGGTTCGCCAACTCCGGGCTCACGCTTGAGGCGTTTGCAGCCCGTCCGGTGGCGATTGAGGGCGAAGGGGCACTGGCGACTCTTCGGAGTTCCTACGTGATGACCTTCACGGTGCGCGGGTCGGCCGCGCCGTTGACCGAATGCGGCAAGAGTCTCTTCGTCCTGCGCCGTGATGAAGATGGTGCGTGGCGGATCGCGATCGACATCTGGAACGCTGACGGTCCACCCGCTCCGTGATCTTCCCCGGGGGCACGCGGATCAAACTGATCTTGAACCGGTTCGAGGTGCCGATGGCGAAGGCGCTGATCAGATAGGCCGGCCGGGCGGCCGGGCGTCGGAGTCATATGGCGAGCGGCCACGCTGGCGGTGGGGCTGGACGATGAAAGGCACGGCCCCCTGGTCCTCATCGGCGCTCTGCTGATGGCGGGCTGCGAGCGGCTCGATTGTAGCCGAGGCGCGGTCAGGGTGCGCTGCTGGGCACGGGCCGCCATGTCGTGTCCATCGGACTCGCTATGGGCCGTCAACGGCGAAGTGCCGGACTGCAGGAATCGCCGGCCCGGCCACGCTCCAGCACGCAGATTCTGCCCGCCTTCGCGAGGCTGCGCGGGGACCGCGCTGCTCGCCCCGCTACGGCGCGGCACCAGCCTTCGCCTGTCGGGTGGCTTGCCAGCCGTGTCCCCCGTCGCGAGGCTGCGGACGGCGTCCTGGTCCTCGCCTCGCTTCGGGGGACAGCCTTCGCCTGTCGGGTGGCTTGCCAGCCGTAGCTCGCCGAGGAGGATCGTCAGAAGACCGCAGGCGAGCGAAGGCTGGTGCCGGAGGTGGGAATCGAACCCACACGAGACGTAAGCCTCTCGGGATTTTGAGAACGACGCGAGTAGCGAAAAACAGGCGAAGAATTGCCGATTTCGGCCAAGAGTGCCACAGCGAGCGTTGCCCGGTTCGGCTGCTGTTGGGTGCTCTTGGCTGGCTGTGGTTACGTCCGCAGCTACGGTGACCCCTGGCGGCGAAAGCGTGCCGCCCCGGCCGCTCCCCGTCAGGCCCCGCGAATGTCGGGGCATGGCACGGGGCCGGAAGCATCAGCGCTCAATCTTGAAGCTAAGCTCGATAATCACGTGCATTGGCACCGGCTTGTCACCTATCTTTGCAGGCACGAAGCGCCACTGACGCGCAACCCTAATCGCCTCCTGGTCGAGGTCCGGGCCGAGCGACCCAGCGATTCGACAGTCCCCGACAGTGCCATCGGTCCCGACAATCGCACCAACTGTCACCTTGCCCTGGACCTTCGCCTTCAGCGGACGCTCAGGGTTATCCAGGCGGAACCTCCGTTAGCAGCGTGGGTGGAGTGAAGCGAACCGCCGCGCGCCAGTCATCCTCTCGCCTCTTTGCCTCCTTGCGTTGGCGAGCCGACAACTTCTTCTGCATGTCGTCGATGTTGAAGCCGCAGGTGACCTGGAAGTTGCGACGCAGCGTGTGAGCGAGGCTGGCCCACTTGTATGCCTCGACGTGGTCCTCCGGCACTCCCTTCGCGCTCTCGTACATCGTGGCCAACTGACATAGCGCGTCCGAATCACCTTGGTTGGCAGCGTCACGATACCATGCTAGCGCTTGAGCGTAGTCCTGCGGCACGCCTTGTCCTGTGGCGTGCACGACGCCCAAATTGAATTGCGCTGTTGCCTCCCCTTGCTGTGCCTTCT
This sequence comes from uncultured Acidobacteriota bacterium, assembly GCA_963698725.1. Taxonomy (GTDB): domain Bacteria; phylum Acidobacteriota; class Vicinamibacteria; order Vicinamibacterales; family Fen-181; genus FEN-299. The sequence continues at coordinate 427,986 of CAVORY010000011.1, read as the reverse complement.
GCCGAAGCGCCTCGACCTCGTCCACCGTCATGGGCTTCTGCGGAGTTGCCTGTTGCTGCGCCAGCGGTCCACCACCCGCACCACTCACGGGGAGAGCCAGGCACCCGACGGTCGCAAGAACGACGGCAAGCCTGTGGAGGAAGGACCGAGGGTGCGCCCCGTGGAGGGTCACTGGGACTGTCGGCATGCCTTCGTTTAGCATTGTGGCTGCATTCTACCTTAGCGGCCGGACAACAGTTCCAGACCTTGCGGTTGGGTTCGGCTCGCGTGGTCGGGCGCTCGTTCCTGCCAGGGTCGCGCTCACGGTGCCCGAAATCCTCGACGAGCAGCTCGCCCGCAAGCTGGCGTAGTCTCAGACGACTCTATCCCGCAGCCTGTGCGGCCGGCTTCGAGGTGCCCGCGGCGGTGTCGAGCGCGTGCGCCGCGTCGCGCAGGTCGGTGCCCGACACGATGTCATAGCGACGAAAAATACTGGCCGTCTTGTGGCCCGTCATCCGCATGCACACGCTCTCGGGAATGCCGGCCCGGACGAAGTTCCGCACGGCCGTACGCCGTAGGTCGTGCACAAGCCGTCCAGGGCACCCGGCCGCCACACAGGCGGCTTGCCACGACCCGCGGAACGACCGGATGCGCTCTCCATCCCTGTGGAAGACGTAGGGCACGATTCGCCCCCGGGAGCGTTTCAGCGCGTCGCGCTCGGCCTCTTGGGTTTCGAGCAGGGCACGGAGCGCGGCCGTCATGACGATGACGCGGCCGTCGCGGTTCTTGGTGGTGCCGGCATCCAGGCGGATTTCCCCGGCCTTCATGTCCACCTGTCGCCATTCGAGCGGGAGTACTTCCGAGGTGGTGCGCCATCCGGTGAGCGCGGCGAACCGTCCCGCCGGCTGAAGCGGTGCGGGCAGGTGACGTACCACGGCATCGAGTTGGGCCGGCTCGAAGAACCCGGCCCGGGCGGCCGCCTCGCGCAGCATCGGTATGTGTGGGCGGGTCGCGACGGTGCCCGCTTGGACGGCGAGATTGAACGCTCGCCGGATGACGGCCAATTCCCTGTTGACTTCGCCGTTGCTCGCGCCGGCTTGCTGCCGGGTGTCGATGAACTGGCGTATGTCGGTGGTCGTGATGGAGGACATGAGCCGGACGCCGAAGACGGGCAGCAAGTGCAGCTTGATCCGCCGGGTGACGTGATCGAGCGACCGCTTGCCGTTCACCTTGTAGTCGCGCTCTACGTCTTCGCAGGCTTCCGAGAACTTCAGCTTGCGAAGGGCCGGCTCGACAGATACGCCGCGGGTCGCGTCACCTTCCCGGAGTCGCAAGGTGCGCTTGGCCGATTCCTTCGAGGTGGTCTTCGCGCTCTCCGCTCGCATCCGGCCGGACGAGTCGCGGTACTTGATCCACAGGAAACCGCTGTCGCCACGACTGTAAATACATCCCATAACTCAGCCGCCTTTCAGGTCTGGGATCGGCCGTGCGGGCTTGTCGGGTAGAATGGCCGGCAGGTCCGACGGCAGGTTACGCTGCCCCGGGCTTAGAGGGCCGGGCGGTGCTGATAACACCGTCCGGCACCTCGAATTCTACACCCGATCCGGCCCGATATTTCGGCTATTTTCCCCGCCTCAAACGTAGTTCGTCGGGCAGCTCTGGAACCGCGCCAATGCGGTCCGCGTGATCATCCCGTTCGGCTCGAAATCCTGATCGTGGGCCCAGGTCCGCAAGTCGCCCGGGCGCCCGGCCGCCTGCCAAGCTAGCCGTACGACGCGGAAAGTCGGGCACAGCTCCCGGCAGTCGGCCCCGTCGCCCCCGTCCCATTGGTTGCGGCCAAACAAGAAGCACCGCGGCGGATTCGGCCGCATGCACGCCGACTGCGCGGGCAGTACAAGCCGGCCCAACGTGAGACGTACGCTATCGACGCACAACGCGAGGGCAACGGCCAAGTCATCATGCCGAGTCGGGTCCGGACCGCGACCGCTCGGAGCCAGTCGAATTAGGTCGCGGTTGCGGCCGGCTTCGGCGGCCCGCAGTGATTCGAGCTGCGACACGAGATCCACGGCCGACGGTGGCACGTGGATCAGACGTTTCTGGAATGCGAGCTTCAGCCCGGACACGAGACGGTCAACGGACCCGGGTGTCATCGGGACCATGCGGACGGTGATCCCGGCCCGCTGAAGCCGGGTCCCGAGTAACTGTGCCTGCCACGGGTCGCACGCCAGTTCCTTGAGCCGGAACCGATGCGCGATGTCGAGCACCGCCAGCTCGACACCCGTGAGATCCACCGGACGGGTCGGTGTTCCGCGCCAGGTTTGCGCCAGATCGACGACGACGTGTCCGCGGTGATCTTGGTGCGTCAGGACAAGCGCCGTGGCGTCTTCGACCAAGCCGAGGTCCAAGCCGCCGGTGTACTCGACGCCGGGTGCTCCGTGCTCCGCTTCGGTCAAGGTCACTGTCGAGCGCGGCCCGCAGTTCTTCGACGCCGATCAGGCCGTCGCCATCGGCGCCCGACGGCTCGACGTTCAGAATCGACCGTTGGAACTTGCTCGGCACCGCCGACAGGATGCGCCGTTGGTCTTCGACCCATTGCCGGCCAATCCACGGCGCGATGTTCCAGCTCGCCGATGCACCTTCGCCGCCGACGTAATCGACGAACAGCGACGGGTCGGCGTTCTTCGCCCGCTGCCACAGGTCATAGAACGGATACCCGGGCCGCAGGTACACCGCAGGCGGAAAATAGCTCGCATAACAAATCAGCGGATTCGGACATGCCGGGTTCGGCACCAGTGCGGTTGATAGCTCGCTGTCGCTGTCCGACCACAATTCGTTCCGGCCGATGAACGTGAACCGAAACGAGTGCAAGCCCTTCGGATCGTGCGGCAGAATCAAGGCCCGGTGATCGACCTTGTGACGGCCGCCCGTGTTCGGGTCCGTGACGGTTTCCGTGAACACGACTTCGTTGCGGAGCACCCGGCACCGCTTGGTGAGCCACGGGTGTAGGGCGATCTGTGCCCGAATGGCTGCGCCCGTCACGTCCGACTGTGCTTCGTCGCGGGCCACGATGCCGGCCAGACGGGGCCGCCCGGCAAGCGCATCGGCGACGATGTGCCACAGCACGAGCATGGCCAGCAGCTCGTCCTTGCCGACCTTGCGGGCCCACCAGACGAAGAACTCGCGCCACCGACGTACGCCCGGCGACACGAGGGTATCAACGGCGGTGACCACGCGGTCATCGCCGGGATGGAGAGCGGGCGCCACCACGGCGCCCGACCCATCCATCAACCGGAAGAACGTCCGGGCGTAGTGGCGACATGAACCGGTTGCGGCCCGCATGGTTACCCTCGCACACGAGCAGCGCCGCTCTGCTTCAACGTCTTGATCTTGCTCAGGGTCCGCCGGGCGCTGGTCACTGCCGCTTCGAGCGCTCGCAAGTCCGCGGGTACACGATTGGCCCGCTCGGCGGTAATCGCCTTCCGCAGACCGGTTGCCGCGTTGACCTCGTTGTCATCCTCGCTCGGCGTCGGAGACCAACCGCCGAGCACCTTGCCTTCGATGTGGGCGAGTACTTCAACGTCGCCCTCAGCGATGGCGGCCAGGTAGGTACGGGCGACGGTCGAAGCGCTGGCCGTCTTCAGCTCGGAGTCGAGCCGCGAGCGGACCATTTCACTGCGGATGGAACTGAGCAACCATTCTTCGGCCGAGTGGTCGCTGCGGCCCTTCGTTTGCAGCCACCTTGCGAGCGGCGTCACGGGCAGTTCTTGTGCGTCCCGGATCGACGCTGCCAGTTCCGGTTCCACGTCGCGTACCAGTCGGTCCAAGTCGGCGAGACTGCGGGCGGTCTGTTCGGTGTACTCGGTCTCCGCGTTCTTCCTCGCCTTGAACTTCTCCTCGATGGACAGGTCCTTGCCCGGCCCCTCGAACAGCGGGCGCAGGGTTTCGGTCGTTGCCGTCTCCATCGCGTCGGGCTGCGCCCGTTGCGTCACGGCCGCGGTGTCGGTGTCGAGCTGTCGAGTGATGCGGGCTACGTCGAATGACATGATGTGTCTCCGTCTACGATGCCGAGTCGAAGCCGAGTCGATGCCGGGTCGAGGGGCGGCCGACACTGCGACCGCCCCCGGGTGTCGTCACTTGGTCGCCGATTCGCCGCGGTCGCGCAATGCGGCGAGGTACTCGGGCAGCGTCAAGGTGTGCCCGGCCACCTGTCGCGTCTTCTGAACGACAGCGAGCATGTCATCAGCGAGCGCGAGTACCAGTGCTTCGAGTGCAGCGATCCGGTCTTCGTGGGTCTTCGGTGCGTTGCTCATCGTGTGCTCCAATCGTGTGCGGGTCTGTGCCGAGTCGATGCCGAGGTGGTGTCGTCGTGGCACGCACCGCCCGCGTGCCCTCACGCCGCGAGCGCACGCCGTGCACGTGTCGTACGAAACAGTGCTTGTGCTTGGTGCACAGGTCGCACGGTGTCGCCGCGGTCGTACGGCGCAGTCGCATGATCGGGCCGCAGATGTGCACGTCACCCGCCCAGGTGTGCGGCGAGATCAAGCCGTCGCGCTTCATGCCCGCGACGATCAGTCGCCACCTCGCCTTGATGTGGTGCACGTCGGGTTCGTCGTCGTGGCACCGACGAGGCATCTTCGTACACGGTGGTACGCCGTCGGGCCACGACTGCCACAGGTCCGGATGCTCGCGCAACCAGACCACCTTCGGGTGTTCGTCTGTTACGTGCATAGCACCTCCGTCTCACTCGTGAGTGTCGCTCTCTCGCTCGCCCTCGCTTCGCTCGCTCGGTCGCTCGGCGTGTACGTCGATACGTTCGCGGTCGTTGCTGTCGTCGCGTGTGTCGTGCGTGCGTTCATCGTCGCGGCCGCGTTCGACACGTGCGGGTTCCGGAAATTCTGATCACGCCTTTTCCGGAAATTCTGATCACTTTTCCTTAGCCCACTCGCGCTCGACGATCGTCGGAGGCTATCTCCGACAAGGGAAAGGATGATCGACATGCTCAAACGACACGAAGTGCAGGTGCTCCGGCGAGCCGGCCACACGTGATGGAGGTGGCGGCGCTCAGCGGAGTGTCGGTCGGGACGTACGGCGCATCCAGGCGGAAGCCGCGGTCGAGACCGTCGATAACGGGGCGGAGCGCGCCAAGCGTCCGATCGGCCGTCCGTCGAAAGCCGAGGCGTTTCGCGAGGTGCTGCGCGAAACGCTGCGGGACGAGCCGACGTTGCGGTCGGTGGAGTTGCTGCACCGAGCGCGGCTGGCCGGGTACACCGGGGCAGAGGCCATCTACGCGCTGGCCCAGACGCTGCGGACGCGCGACGTGACGCCACTGGTGCGCTTCGAGGGGTTGGCCGGCGAGTTTTCGCAGCACGACTTTGGCGAGGTCCTCGTGCGCTACCTGGACGGAACCGAGGAGAAGATCCACTTCTTCGCCTCGCGGCTGAAATACTCGCGCTGGGTCGAGGTCACGATCGTGCGGGACCAGCGCGTCGAAGCGCTGGTGCGCACGCTGGTCGAGCACCTCGCCGCCTTTGGGGCATTCCGCTGGTCGCGGTCTTCGACCGGCCGAAGACCGTCGCGCTCCAGTGGAACCGCGACGGCGTCGTCACCGAGTGGAATCCCACTTCGCCGCCGTCGCCCTCGACTTGGGGCTCGGCGTCGAGGTCTGCTGGCCGTATCAGCCCCCAAGCAGAAGGGCTCCGTCGAAAACCTGGTCGGCTGGGTCAAGGGCTCGTTCTTCAAACAGCGTCGATTCCTGGATCGGGAGGACCTCCGAGCGACAGCTCCGCGAGTGGCTGGTCGAGGTCAATACGCTCCGCCCTTCGCGGGCCACGGACGTATCCGCCGGCCACGCGCCTGACCGAGGAGCGCGCGCGGCTCCGCCCGCTCAAGGTCCGGCCGGAGGAGCTGGCGCTCCGCGTTCCCGGTCAGCGTCGGGCCGACCGCGGTGGTCCTCCACGACACGCACCCGTATTCGATGCCGCCGGAAGCGATCGGCATTGCCGGCACCCTCTACCTCTATCGCGACCGCGTGCGCATCGTCGCCGGCCGCTTTGCGGCTGAGCACGTCCGCGGCAATGGTCGCGGGCGCCGGCTCGACGCTGCCGGAGCACCGCGCCCAGCACGTCGCCGCCGTCTCGGGCGAGCGGGCCCGGCGCTACCTCCAGCGGCAGCATCTGCTCGCGCTCGGCGCCGAGGCCCTGGCGTATCTGACCGAGCTCACGCATCGCCGGCCGCGGACGTGGATCCACGATGTCGAGCAGCTGCACGAGCTGCTGCAGGCGTATGGCGAGGCCGCGTTGCGCGCGGCCTTCACGCGCGGCCTCGCCGAGCAGGCGATCGGCGCGGAGTACATCGCGCACTATCTGGACGCCGGACCGTCCCGACCTTGCCGTTTGAGCCGTCGACCGGCCGCCGACGATACCGGCTCCGGGACGCCCGCGCGGAGGCCGGGTCCAGGTCGCCGCCGGCGCCCGGAGGGGCGGCGCGGAGCGCCGCGCCTGGACGCGGCCTGAGCACGGGGCGTACCTCCGCGCCGAGTCGGAGGCCGGTCATGATGCCCGCCGACGCGAAGCAACTCGATGCGCTGCTTCAAGCGCCTGCACTTGGCCAATGCCCGCCGCTCTGGCGCGACGTCGTCCAGCGGGCCGAGCGGGAGGCGTGGACCTACCGCGACTTCTTGACGCTGCTGGTCGCCGAGGAGATCGCCCAGCGCCAGCAGACCCGGCTCGGGCGCCTGTCGCGCCGGGCCCGCTTCCCGTTTCTCAAGACGATCGACGACTTCAACTTCACCTACCAGTCGCACCATCCGGCTGCCGCTGCTCGGGCTCGGCGCTCTCGCCCGACTTCGTGACCGACGGCCGCTGCCTCATCCTCAAGGGCAAGCCCGGACGCGGGAAGACGCACCTCGCCGTCGCCATCGCCTATCGCGCCATCCAGAACGGCTTCGATGCGCTTCTTCACCACGGCGGCCGAAGCTCATCGACGACCTCTCCGCGGCCTTCCGGAAGGACGACTTGCCGAAGCCCTCGCCGCTCTACACGCACCCGGCCGTCCTCGTCGTCGACGAAGTCGGGTACCTGACCTACGGCACCGACGCGGCCAACATGCTCTTTCACGTCGTGAACGATCGCCATCGCCGGCGGCGCGTCGATGATCTTCACCACCAACAAGGCGCTTGACGGACTGGGGCCGCGTCCTTCACGACGAGACCTCGCCCACGCCATCGCTCGATCGCGTGCTCGAGCGCGGACGCGCTCATCCGGCTCGACGGTCCCTCCATCCGCACCCAGCACGTCGACCTTTTTTTTGCATGTACTCCGTGTACTTGACCACCGACATATCAGCGAACACGTCGCGTGTCGCGCTTCAGCCCGACACTGGCGCCAGCTTGTCCCACGTGGAGACCGCTTCGAGGAATGCTTTGTACGTTGAATGCGATACTCGCGAGTGAAGATGTCGTCACGCTTGATCTGTTGCGCGAAACATCGCGTGATGAAATCGACTTCGGCAAGCTGTCGAATGAAGCCGGCCTCGATGGTGTGATCTCGTCGCCCCGCCTTTCTGCAAGATCACACTCTGCGAACGCGGCAACCTGTGCCCGGATCTCGGCGAGTGTCGGCAGGTCCGGGTGTTCGCGGTTCGCGTACACACCGTGCACCACGGTGAACGCATTGCCGCGTTGCGTGCACCCGCACTTCTTGCAGCGAAAGGGCGACGACGGATCAAGCAGGGCGCAACACATCTTCTTCGCGCAGAATCGTGCCCCGCACTTGCCGCACTCGCACCGCCCACGTACTCGGGTGCCGCAGTACGCCGCACGCGGACACGTACGACTTCCGTTGTGGCCGTGTTCGCTGTTGCCGTGATGAGAGGCGCGAGATGGCCGACGGAAACGGGCACGCGCACGGGATTCCCTATCCGGCGCATGCTCGATTGGACCAATGTTTACATGCTTATTTGCATGTCCGTAGCCGCGACGTAACTAGATTCCGCGGTGTCGGATGCTGGTGTACTCGCAGTGCGTGCCCGTGGTGTTGTCCTTGTTCGCGTACGTTCTCACGTGCGTGCTCGCTTCATGTGGTTGACCTCGTTGTGACGTGTGCCGTTTCGCGTTGTCGGCGAGAGGGCGTGCGAGAGTGCGTCGGCCTGCCCCTCTCCCTGTTTCGTCCTTCGGTCCTGCCGTGGTACAGGTGCAGGTGCAACTACACCCCCTAAGGGGGGGGTGTGTTGTTTGCACTTCGCCTTTGCACCTCTTTTGCACCTTTGCACCTGAACCATAGAAACCCTTATCTGACGGCCCTTCGCGTGGTGTTCGGTTGTGGATGCTGTCGCGTGCACCTGTTCTGCACCTTGCACTTTCGCTTTGCACCTCGGTTTGCACCTTTTGCACCTCGGCTATCCGACGCCGACGAATTGCCTGCCGATTGTTGCACCTTGCCCTGTTGGAGCAATTGCCGCTTGGCTGTCCAGAACGTGCTTTCCTTCACGCCGGCCGCTTCGGTCGCGTGCTGCCAGTCGGCGGCCGTCGCGCCGTTGGGGCCGAAGCTGGCGAGCAGGGCAAGCACGCGACGGGCCGCATTGGACGGTGCGAGCGTTGCCGTGTCGAGTGTCTCCATCACGACGCTGCCGGCCGTCGGAGTGAGCTTCACTCTCACGTCCTTGAACCACTCGCCGTCGCGCATCTTTTCGCAGGAGAGGATTACCAGACCGTCGCGGGCCGGCTTCGCTGGCGTCAACGCCCACACGGCATCGCACGCGGCCCGGAGCACGCTGCTACCGCGCTCGGTCGTTGCGTTCTTGCCCTTGCCCACGTGGTGAATCAGGATGATGGAGCACCCGAGCCGGTCTCGGATTAGGTCGCACCGCTTCACCACGAGTCCCATGTCAGCGGCCGAGTTTTCGTCAGCTCCGTTGAGACACCGCGACAACGTGTCGAAGATGACGAGCTTTGGGGCAACCGGCGACACTTCCGCGACGAACTTGTAAACCTCATTGCAGTCGGGCAGGGCCACGGCCGCCGGCCACACGTGGGCACCGATGCGCTCGGTCACTTGGTACTGCGCTTTCCACGCTCGCAACCGGGCGACGTAACCCGATACCCCTTCGCCCGCGATGTACATCGTGGGGCCGGGCTCCACAATCGCCGCTCCAAGCCACGGGAGCCCGACCGGGAGACTACAGGCCAGGTCAACGGCCGCGGTGCTCTTGCCGGCTCCCGGCGGCCCGTACAGCACCGTCAGCGAGCGCGAGGGCAATCGGTCTGCGACTTGCCAGCTCGGGCCGGGCAGCGTTAGGGCTTCTTCGTCGTTGTACCAGACATGCTCACGAATTGCTGGCCGCGTGTCGTCGGCCGTGCTGTCGTCGGCGGCCGCGGTGCTAAGATCGAGATGCGCGTTTGCCATGCTCGCGCCTCCCTCCTGGGTGACTGACACGCGGTTCCGGCCGCTCCTGTGGGGTGACATCAGGGGCGGCCGCTTCTAGCTTCCCGAGCACGGCGACGCGTTCCCGCTCTTCGCGTTCTAGGACCGTCTCCAATGGTTGAGGGAGGAACGTGTCGAGCCAATCCCTGACCAGCGTCTCAAGACGTTCCTGCCCGAGCGCTTCCGCTTCGAAGGCCACATGTGGCCGTTTGTCCGCGTAGCGGTTGTCCGTCTTCTCGATGGGTTCGACACCTAACGCCCGCAGCTCTTCGACCTGTTCGTCACTGATGGCGATCCGGGTCCATTGGAGCGGGAATCCCACGGCGCGTTCTAGTACCGCCCGGGTGTTCCGTTCGATGTCGCCGCCGGCCAAGTCGTGGTCGCCGATGTAGCCGACGTGGGCACGCCGGTCCAAGCGCGGCGCGACTTCGTTTAGGAGGTGCCCTTTGCACTGGCCGATGGTCGCGGTCACCGACACGATGTACTCGGGACAGAGCCGACGTTCTAGTACACCTCCTATGGTCCGTGCCTCAGTGATGAGGAACGGGCGGACGTCGGCGTTGTGCCACGGGTCGATCCGGGCGCGTTCCGCAGCGTCCCGGGCGTACTCCAAGACCGTGGGGGCACTCCGCCAGGAGGACACACGTCTTGTCGTGTCCACAATGTCTTCCCACGGGATCAGCCCAAGTTCTCGGAGATGCGCGAGCTGCTGCGAGAGATCCTGCCCGGGCAGGCGCTTCCCCGTGCGGACCTTGCTCACGAGACCCTGTTGCTCCAGTTCATAGAACGCGAACCGGCCGTCCGTGGGCAGCGTCCCGGCTTCGACGTGGGCCCGGTGCCAGGCGAGCAAGATGTCCTGGAGCCGGCGAGCCTTCGTGCCCGGCTTCGACAGACCGTCGTCGGTGTCGCGTGCGGCGTCTTCCAGCTCGATAGCGGCCGGCATCACGCACCTACCCGCGACTTTTCGATGAAACTCACCACGTCAGCGGCCGACACCATCAGCCGGCGCATTTCGCCATGCTTGCCGGGGAACTTGAGACGCGGGATCGCACCCGACAGGATCAACTCTCTGGTGGTCCAGTAGGACAGGCCGAGACGGCGGCCGGCTTCCCGGGCCGTGATGGCGAGCGGCGCGGAGTCGTATTGCGGGAAGGTCTTTCGCACGGCAGCAGCTCCAGCGGCGGCGTAGACGCCGCGAACGTTCCCTTAACACTCCGGCTGGTGGGAACGACTGAAGCCGCTTCGTTTGTGCTCTATCCGCCGGCTGCCCTAAGTGTGCGTATCCGGCGGTTGCGCCCGCGATTGAGAATCGCGGTGTATAAGGCAGGCTAGCACAGTCTCACGCCGGCTCAACGTGCCCGCGCAGATAACTTCTGGCCGTCGCATTTAGCTACGTTTTCGGCTACGGTCGGCCCGACCGAGCCGGATCGGTCCCGTGACGACAGGCGGGAATGCTCAGTAGTTTGGTGCCGGAGGTGGGAATCGAACCCACACGAGACGTAAGCCTCTCGGGATTTTGAGTCCCGCGCGTCTGCCAGTTTCGCCACTCCGGCACTCGGAGAGGGACATCAGTATATCGCCCTAAACCGATGTCCGCAAAGGAGAAGGCCAGTCAGGCGCCATCCGCCGGCGCCGGCCGGGCCACCCTTCGACGACGAAGCAAAAGCGAAACCGAAAGATTTGCGGCCGAATATCTTGGCATTTCTCACGGCCTGCTGTATACTGGTTGCAGGTCGAAATCTCACGCCTCCTGACTTAACCCTTCCTCGAACGGGGGACACGTGACATTCCAGATCGGTGACAAGGTCATCTACCCGAATCACGGTCTCGGCATCATCGAGCGCATCGAAGAGAAGACCATTCTCGGCACGACGTGCGGATTCTATTCGCTCCGCATTGCCTCGAACGAGACGATGGTGCTCGTGCCCGTCGGGAACGCCGACAGCGTCGGACTGCGCCGCGCGATTGGTGACACCGAAGTCGATCGCCTGTTCCGAATCCTCGGCGACGGCAAGATCGACAGCCAGCAGAACTGGAAAGGACGATTCAAGGACAACTCGGAGAAGATGCGTAGCGGGTCGATCTACGACGTGGCCGACGTGCTCAAGAGCCTGACGCTCCTGAGCAAGTCGAAGAACCTGTCGTTCCGCGAGAAGCGGATGCTCGACCGCGCCCGTTTCCTCGTGGTCTCGGAGATTTCCGAAGTGCTCCAGGAAGGCCAGGTCGCCATCGAGTCGCGCGTCGATCGCGCGCTCGACCGCTCGCTCGTCACCAAGTCGCGCGTGTCCGAGAGGGCCAAGGTCGCCAAGGTCCTGCCCCTGCCGGCACCGGCGGCGGCCCGCCGCGCCGTGCGCGCCTCGTAAGCGCGATCGCGTCCACTTCGCCAGGCGTTCGAAAGGCCTGGATCGCCAAGCGGTCCAGGCCTTTCGTGTATCATGCGACCGATGTCCTTTTCCGCCGACGATCGGGACTGCGCGGCCCCTTCGGCGCATCCCGCCGTGCCGCCCCTTCGCGGCGTCGCGCTCGTCGTGGCGGCGGTCAGGTCGCTCGCCACCTACCTCGCCATCTCGGTCTACGTCCTCCTGGTCGGCCCGCCCGGCCTGCTCCTCGCGTGGCTCTTCAAGTGGCCCGGCCTGCTCTTCGTCCTCTCGCACGGTGGCGTGGGACTCGGCCTGGCGCTCTCGGGAATCACGTCGCGACTGTGGGGCGTCGAGCGGCTACCAGAGGGTCGAGCGGCGGTCTACTGCGCGAATCACACCAGCAACATCGACGCTCCGCTCCTGTTCCACGTGCTCCACCCCCGGCTGCACATGCTCTACAAAGCGGAGTTCGGCAAGATGCCGATTCTCGGCCCTGCCGCCCCCATCGCGGGTTTCATTCCGGTGGAGCGGCAGAATCACGAGCAGTCGCAGCAGGCGGTCGACCTGGCCGCCGAGTCCGTGGCCCGAGGCCGCTCGTTCCTCGTCTTCCCGGAAGGCACGAGAAGCCGGACGGGCGAGCTGCTGCCGTTCAAGAAGGGCGGCTTCATCATGGCCATCAAGGCACAGGCGCCGCTCGTGCCCGTGGCCATCCTCGGCGGCCGGGCGGCGATGACGAAGGGGAGCCGACTGATCCGGCCGGTGACGGTGGACGTGCGAGTGGGCGAGCCGATCGACACGGCGGGCATGACGCTCGACGACCGCGACCATCTGATCGCGCTCGCGCGAACGCAAATCGAGGGCATGTTGAGGGCAGCCGACAGCTGATAGCTGCCAGCTGTCAGCTGGCAGCGGACAGCCGACAGCCGACAGCCCGCAGCAGGTAGCCGCCGACCGGTCGCCGACATCGGATCGAGGGCCGAGATTCGCGGCCAGCTGCCGGCTGAAAGCTGCCAGCTGTTCATTGGCGCCGATCGTGCACAATTGATGGAGATCCCGGCGCGGGCGTCGCCCGCCGAGGACGTTTATGCGCACACGCTTCGCTCGCTCGTCCGCGTTCGGTGTCACGGCACTCCAACTTGTCGTCGCGGTCGCCCTGGCGTCCGGCGGGGCGCTGTTGCTCGCCGAGGGCCAGGCGCAGCCGCCGTCGCAGACGCAGAAGCCGCCGGCCACTCAGGGACAGGGCCAGCAAGCCCAGCAGCCGGCCCAGCAGCCGCCGGTGTTCCGCGCCGGGGCGAACTTCGTGCGCGTGGACGCGTACCCGACCGCCGGCGGCAAGGCGGTCATGGACCTGACGCTGGCGGATTTCGAGGTGTCCGAGGACGGCGTGCTTCAGAAGGTGGACACCTTCGAGCACGTCGTCATCCAGGCGCCGACCGTGCTCGACCGCGCCCGCGCGCCCGAGCCGAACACCGTGGCGCAGTCGCGCGAGATGGTGGCCGAATCCAAGGCGCGGCTCTTTGTGCTGTTCCTCGACACCTACCACATCTCGCGCGAAGGTGCGATGAATTCGCGCGCCGCCCTCACCCGATTCCTCTATCAGGCGCTCGGCCCAGACGACCTCGTCGCGGTGACGACCCCGGAGTTGCCGGTGGGCTCGGTGACGTTCGCCCGCCGGACGGAGAGTATCGAGGCGATGCTCGACCGGTTCTGGCAATGGAGCCGCCGCGGCACCCTCACGGAGTACGACCCGATCGAAGAGCAGTACATCCGCTGCTACCCGATTGGGCCCGGGGACAGCGGGGGCATTTCGGCGACTGCGCGCGAGATGATCCGGCGCCGTCGGGAGCGCATGACGCTCGAGGCGCTGCAGGGGCTCGTGGTCCACCTCGGCGGTCTCCGCGAGGAGCGGAAGGCGGTGCTGGCCGTCAGCGAGGGCTGGATCCTCTACGGTCGCGACAGCCAGGTGCCGATGCCGACGATGGGCGGCCTCAGCCGGCTCAACCCCGAGATGTCGCGCTGTGAGACGGATCGCGCGATCCTCGCGCAGGAGGACCACGGCCTCGACTTCCGCCGGATGCTGAACGACGCGAACCGGTCCAACGTGAGCTTCTACCCGATGGACCCGCGGGGACTCGTCGTGTTCGACACCCCGATCAGCGAAGAGTCGGTGAGCGTCGTGACCGACGCCGCGCGCCTGCGCAACCGCCTCGACTCGCTCAGAACGATGGCGGATGCGACCGACGGCGTGGCCATCGTGAACAGCAACGACCTCGACCGGGGGCTCCGGCGCGTGGTGGACGATCTCAGCTCGTACTACCTGCTCGGCTACTACTCGAGCAATCCCAAGACGGACGGAGGATACCGGTCGATCAAGGTGCGGGTGAAGCGGTCCGGCGTGGACGTCCGCCACCGGCGCGGCTATCGGGCCGCGACCAAGGAGGACCTCGCGGAGATCGCCTCCGTGACGGCGGCGAAGTCCAGCCCGCCGTCGCCTGTGGCCAGCGCCGTCGCGAGCCTCGGACGCGTTCGCAACGACGCCGTGGTGCAGGCGCGCGCCAGCTACTCGTGGGCGGCCGCCGCTGACGGATTGGTCACACCCGTGCTCTGGCTCGTCGGCGAATGGGACGCGACCGTGGCTTCGCGCGACGAGCAGTGGAAGGCGGGGGCGGACGTTACGATTGCCGTGACCGCGCCAGACAAGGCCAGCCTCGAGAATTCGAAGCAGACGCTGACGAGAGAGACGCGCGGTTTCGTGCTCCGCGTCCCGGTTCCGGCGGGCCAGTCGGCGGGCGACTATTCGGTGCGGGTCACCACGAAGCCGGTCGGCGTGTCGCTCGGTTCCACCGAAACGCTCCGCGTCGGCCTGCCAGTCTGGCCGAAGCCTGGCGCCATCGCGGTCGGCCAGCCGCAGTTGTTCAGGCGCGGGCCGTACACCGGGACGACGTTCGTGGCGGCCGCCGACCTGCGGTTCCGACGGCAGGAGCGGCTGAAGGTCGAAGTCGGCGTGCTGGGGCCGATGACCTCCGGCGAGGTTCGGCTGCTCGACCGCGTCGGCAAACTGCTCGGCGTGCCAGTGGCTTCCGCCACCCGAGACGAGAACGGGGCGAAGGTGGTGTCGGGTGAGGTCGTGCTCGCGCCGCTCAGCGTCGGCGACTACGTCCTCGAAACGACGATCGTCCAGGGGGCTACGACGCAGAAAGTGCTCACGGCGTTCAAGATCGTCCCTTGACGAATGGCTCACGGCTCAGGGCTCACGGCTTAGGGCCTACGGCTTGCGGCGCACAGTGGAGGGCACGGAGGCGTGCGGAGGTCGCATGCGAACCCTGGTTCGACTGGCGGCGGTCGTGATGCTGACGGCAGTGGGCGCCGCGTCCCTGTCTTCCCAACCACAGCCCCTCGCCGCGCCTGCGGCGCAGCAGCCGACGTTCCGCACGGGCGTCAACTACGTGCGCGCGGACGTCTATCCGACCGCGAACGGCCAGATCGTGCGGGATCTGCGGCCCGAGGATTTCGAACTGCGCGAAGACGGCGTGCCGCAGAAGCTCGACAGCGTCCGCTTCGTCGATCCCGGGCCGCCCACGCCGCAGGCCGTTCGAGTTGAGCCAAACTCCGTGGCGGAGTCGCGCGCCGCCGCCGCCGATCCCCGCGCGCGGCTGTTCATCATCTTCGTCGACACCTACCACATCCACTGGACCAGTTCCTACCAGGCTCATCACGCATTCGTCGAGATGCTGGGGCAGGGGATGGGTGAGCACGACCTGGTCGGCGTGATGACGCCCGAGATGTCGGCCGCGTCGGTGACCTTCGGCCGCCGCACGTCGGTCGTCGAGGAGGTCCTGCAGCGCCATTTCGCCCTCTCGCGCTCGCGGGACAGTCTGGCGGTGGACGAGGAGGACAACCTCTATTACGGCTGCTACGGACCGGGCAACCCGGCGGAGGCGATGATCGACCGCCGCCACGAGACGCTGACGCTCGACGCGCTGAAGGACCTCGTGATCTTCGTGGGCGGCATTCGCGAGGAGCGGAAAGCGATCTTCTTCCTGAGCGACGGCTGGGTGCCGACCAGGGCCGATCCGGCGCTCGCCAACTGGTCCGACGGCATGCCGCCCGGGATGAAGAAGCCCAGCGTCGGCCCAGACGGGCGTCTCCGCGCCGGCGGCACGGAGTTCGAGCAGGGTGGCTCGAACCGGCGCATGTGCGACCAGAAGCGCATCAAGCTGGCCGGCGAGGACCACCAGGCCGAGTTCCAGCGGCTGCTCGACCTCGCGAACCGCCACAACGCCACGTTCTACTCGGTGGATCTCGGCGGGCTGGGTATGCGCGGCCAGGGTCCCGGAATGAAGGCGCCGATTGACGCCCGCGCCCCGGTCGGCCAGGAGATGCTGAAGACGTTGAGCGGCGCCACCGACGGCGTGGCCGTTGTCGACACCAACGACCTGGTCACCGGGATGCGCCGCGCGCATGGAGGACATGCGCGGCTACTATCTGCTCGGCTACTACTCGAGCAACGCGAAGGCCGACGGGACGTTCCGGTCGATCAAGGTCTCCGTGAAGCGGTCAGGCGTGAGCGTGCGAGCCCGACGAGGCTACCTGGCGGCCTCTCAGAAGGAGATGAAGGAGACGGCCGCGGCGGCGCCGGCCTCCGGGCCACGACCGACGCCGTCCCCGTCGAGTCCGGCCTCCGAGGTGACCGACGCGCTGTCGGCGCTAGCGAGAATCCGCCGGGAAGCGGTCGTGCGGGCGCAGGCTGGTTACACCTGGCGCACCGGCGCGGACGGCGCTACCGCAGGCGTCTCTCTGGGTGGCGGGGGAGTTCGACGTGGCCTCGGTGGCTCGGCTCGAGCAGTGGGATACGGGGGCCGACGTCTCGGTGGAAGTGACCGGGCCTGGCGGTTCTCCTGGTCGACTCCATCCGCCAGACGCTGACGCGAGAATCGCGGAGCTTCGTGGTGCGGTTGCCTGCTGCGGGCGCGGTCGGCCCTGGCACTTACGACGTCCGGCTGACCTCGAAGCCCGCCGGCGCCGCGTCGGGCAGCAAGGAGACCCTGCAGGTCGTGGTGCCGCCCGCAACATCCGGCGGGGTGCCGCTGGTGGGGCAGCCGTCGCTGTTCCGGCGAGGGCCGTTCACGGGCGCGGACTGGGTGCCGGTCGCGGACCTCCGCTTCCGCCGGCAGGAGCGCGCAAAGATCGAGACGGCCATCGTCGGCGCCGAGGGGCCGGCGTCCGCGCGTCTGCTGGACCGGGCCGGCAGTCCGCTGCCGCTTCCGATGGTGTCCTCCGAGCGAAAGGAGGGCGGGGCGCGGATCGTGTCGGGCGAAGCGGCCCTCGCGCCGCTGGCGGTGGGCGACTACCTGCTGGAGGTGTCGGTCGGCACCGGCTCGGCAACGCGGCGCGCCCTCGCCGCGTTCCGGATCGTTCCTTAGCGTATCTTGCGATCTTGCGAAGTGGCGATCTTGCGAAGTGAAGATACAAAGGGCCGGCCATGGGCTTGCCCCATGCCGGCCCTTCTTCTATCTTCTATCTTCTGTCTTCTATCTTCTATCTTCTATCTTCTATCTTCTATCTTCTGTCTTCTATCTTCTGTCTTCTATCTTCTGTCTTCTGTCTACATAACCGCCGTCGGCGGCGCCGGCTCGTCGGCGTCACCCGCCTTGCCGAGCGGGATCGCCACCAGGTACCAACCCAGGAAGATGAACACCGGGACCGCCAGCCACGGTGCGATGTCCGCGAAACCAGATACGGACCAGAACGCGTGCTCCGAGCGTATGCCGACCACCGCCGCGATGAACAGGCCGAGCAGCGCCTCGCCCGCGATGAGGCCCGAGGCGGCCAGCACTCCCGCGTTCTCCACGCGCGCCTTCTGGGCGTCGTTGTAGCCGCGCTTGGTGCGGATCTTGTCCACGATGCCCCTGATCATCCCGCCGCAGAAGATCGCGAACGTCGTCCCGAGCGGCAGGTACATCCCGACGGAGAACAGCATGGGGCTCCGGACCTTGATCAGGATGAGCGAGACGCCCATCGCGATCCCGACGAACACCAGCGGCCACGCCATCTCGCCCCCGACGATCCCCTGCGACAACGCCGCCATCAGCCCGGCCTGCGGCGCCGCGTAGGTCTTGCCGCCGAACCCGCCGGCCGCGCCGAACTGCGCGACGTCGGAGGTGTGCATCATGTAGAGCGGGAAGAACATCACCAGGCCTGCCGCGACGACGCCGATCAGATCGCCCACCTGCATCTTCCACGGGGTGCCGCCCAGGATGTGGCCGACTTTCAGGTCCTGCAGCATCTCGCCGGCCACGGCAGCCGACACGCAGCCGACGGCCGCCACGCCCAGAACGGCCAGCACGCCCTCGGTCCCCTTCGCGCCGACCAGCACCATCGTCAGCGCCGCGACGATCGTCGTCGCCAGCGTGAGGCCCGACAGGGGGTTGTTCGAGGACCCGATCATCCCGACGAGATTGCCCGACACGGCGGCGAAGAAGAACCCGGTGACCAGGATGACCACGGCCGCGACGACGGCGGCGCCGACCGTGCCGGTGAAGTACATGTAGAGCGTCGAGATCAGGACGAACAGGACAGCGATGCCGAGGCCGACCACCTTGAGCGACAAGTCCTGCTCGGTCCGCTTGGTCGCCGCCGCGGCCGCCGCCGACCGCTTCACGTCGGCGATGCTGCGCTTGACGCCGCCGATCAGGTTCTTCCGCATCTTGTAGAGCGTGAAGCACGCGCCGACCAGCATGCCTCCCACCGCAATCGGCCGGACGATGAACCGCCAGAGGTCGCCGACCATCGCGGCCCAGGCCTTCGTCTCGTCGCCGCCGCCTGCGGCCATGTACTGGTCAATCAGCCCCGGTCCCAGGAAGAAGATGAGGAGCGGAACGAACAGGCCCCATGCCAGCAGGCCGCCGGCGAAGTTCAACGCGCCGAGTTCCGGGCCGATGATGTAGCCGACGCCCAGGTAGGCGGGTGTGACGTCCGGCGCCGAGAAGGTCGTGATGCCGCCCGCCGTGACCTTCGACGAGGTGTCGGCCAGCCCCAGCTTCACGAAGCTCTGCTTGACCGTGCCGACGCCGACCTCGAACTCGTTGCTGGCCCGGAAGATGCCGAACCCGTCGAGCAGCTTGATGACCGCGCCGACGCCCATCGCCTTGAAGAGCTGCGTCGCGGCCTGGGTGCCGCGCTGACCGGCCTTGTGAATCTCGCTCGCCGCGACCGACTCGGGGAAGGGCAAGCCCGGGTCCTCGACCATGACCCGCCTGAGGACCGTCACGAACATGATCCCGAGAATGCCGCCCAGGATCATCAGGGCGGCCGAAAGCAGGTACTCCTCGACCATGTGCTCCGGGTCGAACTGCCAGAGATTGAGGATGACGAATGCCGGAATCGTGAAGATCGCTCCGGCGGCCACCGACTCGCCGATCGAGCCGACGGTTCGCGCGAAGTTCTCCTCCAGGACGCTGCCTCTGAACAGCCGCAGCACGGCCATCCCGATGACGGCGGCCGGGTAGGTCGCGGCGATGGTCATGCCCGCCCGCAGCCCGAGATAGGCGTTGGCGGCGCCGAGCACGACACACATCACGAGGCCGAGCACGAGCGCCCGGAACGTGAACTCACTCATCGTCGAGTCGGCAGGCACGAGCGGCTTGAACTCGGCCTGGCCCTTCTGGTCGGAAGATGGCTGTGTCATGAGGGCGAATCTTAGCATGCGCTTGACGATCGGGCGAGCGCTTCCGTACAATCGCGGCCATCTACCTCAGGAGCCTGGACCAGCTGCCCTTCCACCTCGCAAACGTATCCCATGGCCAGACGAAGTAGGCCCGCCGTCAGGCGGCTGTCTCACGTCGACGACGGCGGCCGCGTCCGCATGGTCGACGTCAGCGCGAAAGACACGACCGCCCGGGAAGCGGTGGCCCGCGGGCACATATCGATCGCGCCCGGCGCGCTCGCGCTGATCCGCGCCGGGCGTCTGGCGAAGGGCGACCCGCTCCAGGCCGCCCGGCTCGCCGGCATCATGGCCGCCAAGAGGACGGCCGACCTGATCCCGCTGTGCCACGCGCTGCCGCTCGCGCACGTGGACGTGACGCTGACGGAGACGCCGGACGGATACGAGATCGAGGCGGTCGCCAGAACCAGCGCGCAGACCGGCGTCGAGATGGAGGCGCTCACCGCGGTGTCGGTCGCCGCCCTCACCATCTACGACATGGTCAAGGCCGCCGACCGGACGATGGTGATCGGCGAGATCCGCCTGATGGAGAAGCGGGGCGGCCGGTCTGGCGAGTGGCGGCGGGGCAGATGAAGGTCGTCACGTCCGTCTATTCGGACCCGATCTGGACGCTGCCGCCCGCCGAAGTCGACCGGCTTCGGCAATCGTTCCCTCACCTGGCGATCGTCGACGCGCCGTCCCGCGAGGCGCGTCTCCGCGAACTGTCGGATGCCGACGTCGCCTTCCTGTCGCAGTTGAAGCCCGACGAGTTCGCGGCCGCCTCGCGCCTGAGGTGGATCCAGAGCCCGGCGGCGGGCGTCGCCGGCCTGCTGTTCCCGGAGCTGCGCGACAGCGAGGTCACGCTCACCAACACGCGCGGCATCCACGGCGACGCGATGGCCGAGCACGTGATCGGCGTGACGATCGTGCTCTTCCGCCAGATCCACCTGGCGATCCGCCGCCAGGTCGGCCGCGAATGGGCGAAAGAGGGCCTGGCGCGATTCCGGACGCTCCGCGGCCGGACGATGGGCGTCGTCGGACTCGGGGCGATCGGCACGGCCGTGGCCGAGCGGGCGGCGGCGCTCGACGCGGACGTCATCGCCGTGCGCCGGAGCGTCTCGGCTCCCCGTCCCGCCTGCGTGTCCGCCGTCCATCCGCCCGAGGAACTCGACGCGGTGCTCGGCCGGGCCGACGCCCTCGTGCTCACCGCCCCGCTGACCGGCGAGACGCGCGGGTTGATCGGGTCGGAGCAGATTCGGCGGATGAAGCCCGACGCGATCCTCGTCAACGTCGCGCGGGGGCGGCTCGTGCGGGAGGACGAACTCGCGGCCGAACTGGCCCGAGGCACGATCGCCGGCGCCGCGCTCGACGTGTTCGAGCACGAGCCGCTGGCGGCGTCGAGTCCGCTGTGGGACCTCCCGAACGTCGTCATCACCCCGCACACGTCGGCGTTCCGCGATGACTACTGGGCGCTCGCCGTCGACCTCTTCGCCGTGAACCTGAGGCGGTTCGAGCGCGGCGAGCCGCTGGCGAACCTGGTGGACAAGGCAGCAGGGTACTGAGTAGAATTCGCATTCCTGTGAAAACCGCCGACCAGCTCACGCTGGCTGACCTGCCCTTCCGGTGTCTGGGGATGCCCCCCAAGTCGGATCTGCTCTGCCGATGCGGGGAGCAGAGTTGCGCGCGCCTGTCCAGCCGGCAGTTCTTCGAGCGGGTTCGGGCGCTCAGCCTCGGGTTGCGGGCCCTCGGCCTCGAGCCGGGCGACCGCGTGGCGCTGGCCAGCGAGAGCCGGCCGGAGTGGGTCATCGGCGACCTGGCGGTGATCGCCGCCGGCGCCGTGACGGTGCCCCTCTACCCAACGCTCTCGGCGCCCCAGATGTGGTTCATCCTGGACGAGACCGCCGCGCGCGTCGCCATCGTCTCGAACGCCGCCCAGGTGGCGAAGCTCAGGGAGGTCGACGGGCGCGCGCACGAACTGCGGACGATTGTCGTCATCGAGGGCGACGCCGGTGGCGGCGGCCCGTTCCGTGTTCTGGCGATGGACGACGTCATCGCAATCGGCGAGCGCGTGCTGGCGACCGACCCCGAGGCGGCCGGCCGGTATCGGGCCGAGGCGGAGGCGATCCCACGCGACGCGCTCGCCACCATCGTCTACACGTCCGGCACGACGGGCGATCCCAAGGGCGTCATGCTGACCCACGGGAACATCGTCTCGAACGTCGTGGCGACCCAGGGGTGGATCGGCCTCGATCCCTCCGACCGGCTCCTCTCGTTTCTCCCGCTGAGCCACGTCTTCGAGCGCGTCGTCCTGTTCCGGTGCCTCTACGACGGCGTCAGCATCTACTTCGCGGAAACGATGACGAGTGTCGCGCGCGACCTGCGGCGCGTGAAGCCGACCGTGATGACTGGGGTGCCGCGGGCCTGGGAGAAGTTCTACGGAGCGATCCAGGAAGGGCTCGGCAAGCTCGAGGGGCCGCGCCGGAAGCTGGCCGACTGGGCGATCGGCGTCGGCCACGAGTCGGCGCGGTTCGCGCTGACTGGCGGAACGCCCCCGCTGATGCTCACGCTGAAGCGCGCGATCGCCGATCGCCTGGTCTTCGCGAAGATCCGCGAGCGGCTCGGAGGCCGGATCCGGTTCCTCGTCTCGGGAAGCGCGCCGCTCTCGCCGAAGGTCGGCGAGTTCTTCTTCGCGCTCAACCTTCCGATCCTCGAGGGCTACGGCCTTACCGAGAGCTCGCCCGGCATCTCCGGGAACCCCATTGACGCCCCGCGGCTCGGGACCGTCGGCAGGGCGCTCCCCGGCGTCGAGGTCCGCATCGGGACGGACGGCGAAATCCTGGTCCGCGGCCCGAACATCATGCAGGGCTACTACAGGCGGCCCGAATCGACGGCCGAATCGCTGGCCGGCGGATGGCTCCACACCGGCGACATCGGCGAGCTCAGCGACGAGGGCTACCTCACGATTACCGATCGCAAGAAGGACCTGATCGTCACGTCCGGCGGGAAGAAGATCGCGCCGCAGCCGCTCGAGAACCTGCTGAAGATGGACCCGCTGGTCTCGGAGGCGGTGCTGATCGGCGAGCAGCGCAAGTTCCCGGCGGCGCTCCTGGTTCCCGACTTCGCCAGGCTCGAGGCGCGGATCGAGGCGATGAAGCTGCGGGCGGCGTCGCGCGAGGAACTCGTCCGCCACCCCGATGTGCTGAGGCTCTACCAGGACGTCCTGGACCGTCTGAACGGCAGCCTGGCGCAGTTCGAGCGGGTCAAGCGCTTCGCGCTGGTGCCCACCGAGTTCACGATGGAGCGGGGAGAACTCACCCCGACGATGAAGGTCCGCCGGCAGGTCGTCGAGCAGCGCTGGCGGCCGCTCATCGACACCATTTATGCTTCGTAGCTGGCAGCTGTCAGCCGGCAGCTGTTACGCGTGAGTACGAGCCCCTGTCTCGTTGAATCAGGCCCCATCACTCGGCACGCCTGTTCCGCTGCCTTGAGCCTTGACCTTGAGCTATCGGCTGACCGCTACCTGAACAGCTCTTGCCTCCGGAATCGGCCACCACCGCACCTGGACCTTGCCGATGATGTACTTCTTCGGCACCAGGCCCCAGTGGCGGCTGTCGGAGCTGTTGTTCCGGTGGTCGCCCAGGACGAAGTAGTAGCCCTCCCCGATCAGCGAGGGACCCCAGTCGTCGTGGCTGCGGAACTCGTTCGGCACGTAGGCGTCGTCGACGAGCGCGTCGTTGACGTAGACCTTGCCGTCCACGATGCGAACCAGGTCGTTCTCTTCCGCGATCACCCGCTTGACGAACGACTTGTCCGGATTGTTGGGATAGTACAGCATCACGATGTCGCCCTTGTGGGGCGAGGTGAGGCGGTAGATCAGCTTGTTGACGATGAGCCGGTCCTGGTCCTCCAGCGTCGGCGCCATGCTCATGCCTTCGACGCGCGCCACCTGGAACCCGAACGTCACGATGAGCACCGCGTAGACCGCCGCCGACGCGATGGTCTTGAGCCAGGCCCACACCTCTTCCTGCGCCCGGGCGAGCATGGCGCGCCCGCCGCCACGCCTCGAGTGTGCCGAGGGCCCCGCCGCGCGGCCGGCGCCGACAGGCGTCACCGCCGCCGGGGCAGGCCCCTGAGGCGCCGTCGCCCACGGGAACCACGGTTCCGGCTGGATCGGGAGCGCGGCCGGAGTCCCGACGGACTCATCCGGCGCGCCTACAGTTTCAGGTAATCCCGCAGCCGCTTGGTCTGCGATCGGCTGACCGGAATCTCCGAGCCCTTCCCGTCCTTCATCCTGAGGATGTAATTCCTGCTGAACCAGGGGACTATCTCCTTTATTTTGTTGATGTTGACGAGATGCGACCGATGCACCCTCCAGAAGACGTCCGGATCGAGGCTCGCCTGCAGCTCGTCCAGTGTCCGGTAGTTGGACGTTCCGGCCACCTGTCCGGTCACTATGGATATCGTATCCCCATTCAGGGAGGCGTAGACCACATCATCGGTCTGAACCAGCAGGAACCGTTCGCCGACCTTGACGGCCACCTGCCCCCGGCGCTGCTGCCGGTCACCTACTATTCTGACGATCTTCTCGAGGTGTTCGTTCATCGGGGCCCCGGCGTCCTGCCGCCGGCGCACGCGCTGGACGGCCTGTTCCAGCCGCGGCTTCTCGACCGGCTTGAGCAGGTAGTCGACCGCGTTGACCTCGAACGCCTCGACGGCGTACTGGTCGAATGCCGTCACGAACACGACCTGGGTTGCCAGGCCCGCGCCGAGGACGTGACGGGCCACCTCGAATCCGGTCAGGCCGGGCATCTGGATGTCCAGGAAGACGATGTCGGGCCGGAGCCGCTCCAGCGCCTCGATCGCCTCGACGCCGTTGGCTGCCTGGCCGACCACCTCCACGCCGCCCAACTGTTCGAGCTGGAAGCACAGTTCGTCCCGCGCCAGCTGCTCATCGTCGACCACCAGGGTTCGAAGGTCCATAGTGTCAGGGATCGGTGCGCCCGATCGCGGTGTGGAGCGGAATCTCAATTCGCGCGCACGTCCCCTGATCCGCGGTGCTCGTGAGCGCGAGGGAGTGGTTGGCGCCGTAGGTCACCATCAGCCGCTCGTTCACGTTGCTCAGGCCGATGCCGGCACTCATCGCCTTCCCGAGCTGCTCGGCCGACATGCCGAACCCGTCGTCGGCCACCTCGATGATCAGCGATTCTCCGCTTCGAAAGCTGCGGACCGTGACGGTTCCGCCGCCGAGCTTGGCGGTCAGTCCGTGCTTGATGGAGTTCTCGATGAGCGGCTGCAGGATCATCGAGGGGACGATGAGGTCCAGCGTGTCGGGGCCGATTTCCTTCCTGACTCGAAGCTGCGGGCCGAACCGGATGACCTCGATGTCGAGGTACTGGTCGATCGCGTGGAGTTCCTCGCGGAGCGACACGAAGTGGTTCCGGCTCCTCAGGCGCTGTCGCATGAGGTTCGACAGCTTGCCGATCAGCATCCGGGCGGTCTCAGGCTTGGAGCGGATCAGCGACGAGATCGAGTTGAGCGTGTTGAACAGGAAGTGCGGGCTGATCTGGCTCGACAGGACCTCGATGCGCGCCGCCATCAGCAGCTTCTCCTGCTCGACCAGCTGGTGCTCGATGCGCGCGCTGTTCCAGATCTTGATCGGAATCGCGATGGCCAGGACCGTCGCAACGATGACGATGACCGTCGTCCAGGCGGACGTGGGCTCCAGGTAGAAGAGGCGGTCGACGCCGAACCGGTGACCGATGGCCAGGCGAATCGCCTCCATACCGATCGGCGCGAAGACCAGTACGACCTGCCAGTCGACCTGGAGCGTGCGCATGGTCCGCCAGACGCGGCGGTGCAGCGAGGTGAAGACGAACGGCGAGAAGTGCCAGATGTCGGGCTTCGGGCACAGTTCGCGGAGTCCCCCGCCGGCGAAACCGCAGCCGACGGCGAAGGGGAGGGCGCCGAACTCGCCGGCGAAGAGCGGGGGCACCCCGCACATCACGCCGACCAGGGCGCCGGCGTACGGGCCGGCGATGAGGCCGGCCAGGAACGTGGCCTCCAGCGTCAGATCGGCCGCCTGATAGGAATCGGGGCGCAGCAGCCGCAGCACGACGCCCGCGGTCACGGGGATGCCGAGGCCGAGGGCGAAGATGAGCCTGTCGTGCCACACCCGGCGTTCGGTCAGCAGGATCGCCCGGAAGCGGCGAGAGCGAACGAGGACGATGGCGACCAGCCCGCTGAACGCGAGCTTGACGACCAGCGTCGTCACCAGAATCTGCTGAGGGTTGAGGCCGCGTGGTTGCCCTGGCACCAGTTCCCTAGCTTGCGTCACGGCTCGGGCTCGTGTCAAACCAATCGGCGCTCGACGTCCTGAACGGCCACCAGCGTTGCGAATGAGCCAGATTCCAGCGGCGCTCGTCCGGCCGTTCAAGACGTCGAAGACGACGCCGGAGGCGTCGTCCAGAAGCACAGAGCACTGGCGAGGCGAGCCTCGCTGGTCTGCGGCGAAGTTTCGCTAGTGCTATGATGTGCCTGGAGGGCCCCGGATGATCAAGGCGTTGATGGTCGGCTTCGCGACCACCTTCCGGTACATCTTCACCAAGCCGGTGACCGTCAGCTACCCGGAGCAGAAGGTGCCGGTGTTCCCGAAGTACCGCGGGAAGCAGGTGCTGATGCGGGACGAGGCGGGGCTCGAGAAGTGCGTGGCGTGCGGCCTGTGCGCCGTGGCCTGCCCGGCCGACGCCATCTACCTCGAGGCGGCCGAGAACGACGGCACGGTCCAGGCGGGACCGCGCTACGCGTCCGTCTACCAGATCCACAAGACGCGGTGCATCTTCTGCGGCTACTGCGAGGAAGCCTGCCCGGTGTCGGCCATCTTCATGGGCAAGGACTACGAGTTGGCCGTCTACAGCAAGAACGACTTCATCTGGGACAAGACCGACCTGCTGGTGTCCGCCAGCTGACGGGCGGCCACCGCCGATATGCCTCGGCCCTTCCTCGAAGAGATTGGTCGGCGCGTGCTCGTGTGCGACGGCGCGATGGGCACGATGCTGTACGCGAAGGGCGTGTTCGTGAACCGCTGCTTCGAGTCGCTCAATCTCACGGAGCCCGACCTGGTGGCCGAGGTGCACCTGAACTACGTGCGGGAGGGGGCGGACGTGCTCGAGACGAACACGTTCGGCGCCAACCGCGTGAAGCTCGCGTCGTTCGGGCTGGCCGACAAGGTCCGGGCGATCAACATCGCCGGAGCCCGCGTGGCCCGTCATGCCGCCCGCGACCAGGCCTACGTGGCGGGGGCGATCGGGCCGCTGGGGGTCCGGATCGAGCCGTGGGGCAGGATGGGGGTGGACGAGGCCGAGACGATCTTCCGCGACCAGGCCGCGGCGCTGCTCGAGGGGCCGGTGGACCTGTTCATCCTCGAGACCTTCCGAGACCTGAACGAGATGGGGGCGGCGATCGCCGCCGTCCGCGGCCTGTGCGATCTGCCGATCGTCGCGCAGATGGCGATCGAGGAACATGGGAACACGCTGGATGGGACGCCTCCCGAGCGGTTCGCGCCCGAACTGGTGAGGCACGGGGCGCACGTGGTCGGTGTCAACTGCAGCGTCGGCCCGGCCGCGATGCTCGAGACGGTGGAACGGATTGCGGCGACGGCGGACGTGCCGCTCTCGGCGCAGCCCAACGCCGGCAAGCCCCGCCACATCGAAGGGCGCACGATCTACCTCTCGTCGCCCGAGTACATGGCGTCCTACGCCCGGCGGTTCAGCGAGAGGGGCGTGCGGCTGGTGGGCGGCTGCTGCGGGACGACGCCCGAGCACATCCGGCAGATCAAGCTGGCGGTCGGCGCGGCCTCGGTCGCGCCTCGCGCCGGGACGGTGCGCGTCGGGGCCGTCAGGTCCGGCGAGGCGGGCACCGCCCAGGTTCCGCGCGATCGGAAGTCGAGGCTGGCCCACGCGATGGCGCGCGGCACGTTCGTGCACCTCGTGGAGTTGACGCCGCCCAGGGGCCACGAGTTCGCGCCCACGCTCGAGGAGGCGCGGGCCCTCAAGATCCGGGGGGTCGACGCGGTCAACATCCCGGACGGGCCCCTGGCCGAGGCCCGCATGAGCGCCATGTCGACGGCGGTGCTGATCGAGCAGCAGGCCGGCATCGAAACCGTGCTCCACTACGCTTGCAGGGACCGG
This sequence comes from uncultured Acidobacteriota bacterium, assembly GCA_963698725.1. Lineage (GTDB taxonomy): Bacteria > Acidobacteriota > Vicinamibacteria > Vicinamibacterales > Fen-181 > FEN-299. Next base: position 400,340 of record CAVORY010000011.1, on the reverse strand, counting down.
AACCTCCTCGGGATGGAGTCGGACCTGCTCGGCGCCCACGCGATGGGCATCCGGAACGTCCTGCTGATCACCGGCGACCCGCCGCGCCGGGGCGACTACGCGTTCGCCACCGGCGTGTACGACGTGGACGCGATCGGCCTGACCAACGTCGTCAACCGGCTGAACCACGGCGTGGACATCGGCGGCGAGCCGCTGACGCGCCAGACCGCGTTTCACATCGGCGTCGCCGTCAACCCGACCGCGCTCAACCTCGACGATGAGGTCCGGCGCTTCGAGTTCAAGGTGGAGGCCGGCGCCGAGTTCGCGATCACCCAGGTCGTCTTCGACCTCGACGCCTTCGACGCGTTCCTGAGGCGTGTCGAGCATCTCGGTGTGCCGATCATCGCCGGCCTGTGGCCGTTCGACAGCCTGCTGAACGCGGAGTTCCTGGCCAACGAGCTGCCCGGCGTCCGGGTGCCCGACGAGTTCCTGCGCAGGATGCGCAGCGTCGAGCCGGGCGAGGCGGCGGTGGCCGAAGGCGTGGCGATCGCCCGCGAGATGGCGGCGGCGGTGAAGGGCCGGGTGCAGGGCGTCCAGCTCTCGAACGCCACCGGCCGTATCCCGGTCGCCCTCCAAGTGCTCGACGTGCTTGCGTAAGTGATTCTGGCACCGTCACTTGTGGACCGGCACCGAGACGACGTAAAATGAGCGGTCTGGCCGAACGCCGACCCGACGGGCGGGTGGGGCGGGATGGCTGGGGAGAACCGAATGGCGCTATTCGAGCGGACACCAGACGACCACGGGGACGAGATCATCGCCTCGTCCGACGTCGCCACCCGGGCGCTGTCGGTCACGGTCGTCGAGAACGCTTTTGTCGAGGGCGTCTACGGCAAGCTCGCGGTCGTGTACGACTGGATCTTCGGTCCCTCGCTGCACCCCGGGCGGCTGCAGGCCATCGAGCGGATGGGGATCGCGCCGACCGACCGCATCCTGGAGGTCGGCGTCGGCACCGGTATCAATCTGGCGCTGTATCCCCGCGAGTGCGCCGTCACGGGCGTCGATTTCTCCCCGTCGATGCTGGCGAAGGCGGAAGAGCGGGTCGCCAGGAAGGGAATGGGCAACGTCCGGCTGTTCGAGATGGACGCCGCCGACCTGACGTTGGCCGACGACTCGTTCGACATCGTCTACGCGCCGTACCTGATCAGCGTCGTGCCGGACCCGGTCAGAGTGGCGGCAGAGATGGTACGCGTCTGCCGGCCGGGCGGGCGGATTATCTTCCTGAACCACTTCCGCAGCCCGAACTTCCTCCTGTCCCGCATCGAGCGCCTCATCTCGCCGTTCACCATCCACATCGGGTTCAAGGCCGACCTCGACCTGCCCGCGTTCCTTGCGCAGGCGGGCGTCCGGCCGGTGTCCATCGAGAAGGTGAACTTCCCGCGGATCTGGTCGCTCGTGATCTGCGTCAAGTAGCGTCCTGGCGCGCCGGTTCCAGGCGCTCGAGAATTGCCTCGGCCGCCGCCGCCGCGCCGGTCACGTCGGCCGGCTCGGGCCCACCCTGCGACAGGAGCGCTTCGAGATACGGCCGCCACTCGCCGGCAAACAGCGCCTCCTGCGGGATGTACTGGGACCGGACGTAGCGGGGCATCTCCCGGACCAGGACTTCGTATTCGACGAAGCGGCCGCGAGAGGTGTAGAGGACCGCGGTCTGGTGGGCTGCGCACTCGGCGATGATGCCGTAGCCCGGCTTGGTGGCCACCACATCGACGGCGGCCACCAGGTCCTCGTAGCGCCAGCCCGCGTCGTAGAGCGCCTGCTCGTCGAACTCGATCACGCCGCGCCGGCTCCGGTGCGCCGCCTCCGACATCTCCAGGTGGCCGGTGATGACGGCCACGAACTTGTTGCCGAACGTGTCGAACGCAGCGGGGGAGAGGCCCTTCAGCCCGTGGCCGCCGAACGACAGCAGCACCAGCGTCCTGTCGGCGGGCAGGCCGAGCGCCTTCCTCGTGTCGAGCGGGTCGCGGGCGGAGCGCCGGGCGACGAGCGGCAGGTCGCGGGTGATCTCCGGCGGCGCCATCGCGAACCCGCCCCACATCGGCAGCCGGAGGAACAGGTCGGCCTCGGCGCAGGCCTCCCTGATCTGCCGCGCCAGGTCCGGGGCGCCGAAGCGCCCCGGCTCATACCCCTCGTAGATCCAGTCCCAGGTGAAATTGGCGATGGCGATCGATGGGACTCCGGCCGCGCGGGCGGCCGCGAACGCCAGCGGCGGCACGTCTCCCACGACCAGCGACGGGCGGATCGAACGGAGGAGGTCGCGTTCGGCCACCACCCGTGCGTCGAACCCGGCATAGAACGTCGCGGCCTGCCGCACCGTGGCGGCCTCGTCGAGCCGGAGACTGTCGATCTGGACGACGCCCGTGTCGCACTCGGCCTGCTGGAATTCGACCGGCGCCCGAAGGGTCAGGTCGAAGATCCACCGCTTCGCGCCGGTCCGGACCACGATCGGGATGTCCGGTCGGCGGTTCCGGAGCGCGTTGATGATCTCGATCTCACGAGACGCGTGGCCGAAGCCGTGACCGGAGATGTACCAGACGATGGGATTCATCGCGGACAGGATACAGAAGATAGAAGATAGAAGACAGAAGACAGAAGATAGAAGACAGAAGACAGAAGACAGAAGACAGAAGATAGAAGACAGAAGACAGAAGACAGGATCCAGAAGTTGTGAGTTGTGAGTCCTGAGTCTTGAGCCCTGAGCCCTGAGCCCTGAGCCCTGAGTCCTGAGCCCTGAGCCCTGAGCCCTGAGCCCTGAGTCCTGAGCCCTGAGCCCTGAGCCCTGAGCCCTGAGCCCTGAGTCTTGAGCCCTGAGCCGTGAGCCGTGAGCCGTGAGCCGTGCCGAAGGCCGATCGCCCAATGCCGGTAGCCGGCAACGGGCCTCTTGCTCTACGATGAGGCGGATGAGATCGGGCGAGCCACCAGACGTCGGCCCTCCGCAGCGCCGCCGATTCGCCGAGGCGATCGACCTCACGGTCGTCGTCCTCCTCGCAGCTGCCTACGCCGTCGCCGCCACCGGCGGGTTCCGCTGGGAGCCGTTCGGCCTGCGCGTGTCGATGACCTCGCCATCCCGGGCGGTCCTGCTGGCGGGACTCCTGGTGCTGGTTCGGCGGTGGCGGGCGCCCGGCGCGCCGCTCCACCCATGGATCGCCCCGGTCGGAGTCGCGCTGGCGAGCCGGGACGCGGCACCCTCGACCGCGGCGGGCGCGGCCTGTCCGCCCTGGCGCGGAGAGTGGGTCTGGGTGCCGGCGCTGTTCCTCACGCTCACGGCGCTGATGACCTGGCAGCAGCTGGCGTCGCCCTTCGGGGTGGGCGACACGGGGGACCCGCTGTTCTCGATCTGGCGCCTCAGCTGGGTTGCGCACCAGCTGCCGCGAGACCCGCTGCGCCTGTTCGACGCGAACATCTTCCATCCCGAGTTACGGACGCTGGCCTATTCGGACGCGATGCTGGCCACGGCGCTGATGGCCGCGCCGCTGCTCTGGCTCGGCGTGCACCAGGTTCTCGTCTACAACATCGTGCTGCTGGTATCGTTCGCCGCGTCCGGCGTCGCGATGTACGCGCTCGCCCGGTCGCTCACGGGCGACCGGGCCGCGGCGTTCGTGGCCGGCGTGGCGTTCGCCTTCTACCCGTTCCGGTTCGAGCACTACAGCCACCTCGAGCTCCAGGTGACCTTCTGGATGCCGCTCGCGCTGCTGATGATGCACCGCGCGATGACGACCGGGCGTGCGCGCGACGGCGCGGTGACGGGTCTCCTGGTGGCGCTGCAGACGTTGTCGTCGCTCTACTGCGGTCTGTATCTGCTGGTCGTCATGGGTGTGGTGTGGCTGGTGACGGAGGCGCGGAGGCCGGGCGGACCGCGTCTCGTACCGTGGCTCGCGGCCGCGGCCGTCCTGGTCCTGCTGATGCTCCCGATCGCCGTGCCCTACCTCCAGAACCGGGGGCAACTGGGCGAGCGGCCAGACTGGGAGGCGCGGGTCTACAGCGCGACGCCCCGGAGCTACACGGTGGCGCACGTCAGGAGCCGGTTCTACGGCGACCTGCTCGACGGCCCACGGATGCCGGAAGCCAGCCTGTTCCCCGGCATCGCGATCGTCGCGCTCGCGCTGGTCGGGGCCTGGCCTCGCCTGACGAGGAGTCGTGCCGGGACCGCCTACGCTGTGGCCGCGCTGGTGGCGTTCGACGGCTCGCTCGGCTTGAACGGCATCGTCTTCCCGACGTTGCGCGACGCGCTCCTGCCGTTCCGCGGCCTTCGCGTGCCGGCGCGATTCAGCATCCTGGTCGGGCTGTCGCTGTCGGTGCTGGCAGGCTACGGTGTTCGACGGCTTCGCCAGTCGTCATGGATGAAGGGAGGCAGGCTGCGCACGGCGCTGCCGGTGGCGTGCGCGGCGGTACTGCTCGCGGAGAACGTACCGAAGCTCGAGCTGACAGAGGTGCCGGTCCGGCCGCCGCTCATCTACGACTACTTCGCAGGCGCCCCGGCATCGGTGCTGGTCGATCTCCCGTTCCCCGAGAGCCTCGAGCGGGCGACGGCCAACTCGCGGCGCCTCTACTACTCGACGTTCCACTGGCAGACGCTGATCACCGGCAGCAGCGGCTACTTCCCCGAGTCCTTCAGGCAGGCGGTCAGGACGCTGCGGGGCGTGCCGACTGCGCGTTCGGTGACGTTCCTGCAGGAGCGCGGCGTCCAGTTCATCGCGCTCAACCGCGCCGACTGCGTGGACTGGGAGTACTGGCAATCGATTCGAGTTTCTCGACCAGGAGCCCCGGGTCGAGCTGGTGCGCCGCCTCGGCGGGTCGCCGCACGAGGCGTCGCTGTACCGCGTGCGGCCGAGGTAGAGAGGGCTCAAGGCTCAGGGCTCAAGGCTCAGGGCTCAAGGCTCAGGGCTCAGGGCCGGCGCTGGAGAACCAGGCGCGGACCGGGTCGGCGCGAAGCGCGACTTGCGAGGTCCGCCGAGCGGAGCGCGGAGCCGACGAACCGGGCCACGACTGGTGTCTCACGGCCGGCGGACGCACGGCGGCTCAGGGCTCAGGGCTCGTCGGAACGCTGTCACGTCTGCCCGTCCCACCAATCCACCCGCGCCCGCTCCCGCCGGCGGAAGACGAAGACGCCCGCCAGGCCGACCACGAAGCCGGCGACGTGCGCCCAGAACGCGATCCCGCCCTGGTTCCCAGCGGTGTGGGCGATCGAGCCCGCGCCGCTGAACAGCTGCATCAGGAACCAGAAGCCGAGGAAGTAGATGGCCGGGATCTCGATGATCTCGATGAAGATGAAGAGCGGGATCAGCGTGAGCACGCGCGAGTGCGGGTAGAGCACGAAGTACGCGCCCATGACGCCGGCGATAGCGCCGCTGGCGCCGATGGTCGGCACGTACGACGCCGGATTCACCAGCGTCTGCGCAAGGCCGGCCAGCGCGCCGCACAACAGGTAGAAGACCAGGTAGCGGCCGTGCCCCATGCGGTCCTCGACGTTGTCGCCGAAGATCCACAGGTACCACATGTTGCCGATCGCGTGGAGCCAGCCGCCGTGGAGGAACATCGACGAGAAGAGCGTCGGCCAGGCGAACTCGGCCGGCACGATGCCGTACTCGCGGAGGAAGCGCTGGAGCGACGGCTCCGGCAGCGAGAGTTCGAGCCAGAACGCCAGGGCGCTGACGGCGATGATCCCGATCGTCACGAACGGGGTGGTCCGGGAGGGGATCACGTCTCGAAGCGGGATCATGCCGTGAGTATACGAGATCCGCGTCGGGCTGCGCCCGCGCCCGGCCGTCTGTGCCCGGCCGTCTGGCGGTGTCCGGACTCGGCGGCATATAATCCGGGTTCGGACTCGAGATCGGAGGCAAGGCATGCGCCCCGGCACGTTCGGAGCGGTGCCGGCCCTGATGGCCGCCGCGAGGCCTGCCGTGCGGGCTGCCAGACGCCCTATGACCTGCAAGCACTGCGGAACCGAGATTGCCGACAAGGCGCTGGTCTGCTACCGTTGCGGCCGGGCGACGGCGGAGTCCGCGGCGCGGCCCGCGCCGGCCGCGCGGCCGCGGCGGAGTCCCATCCCGGCCGTCGCGGGGCTGCTCGTACTGATCCTGGGCGCGGTATTCATGTCGCAGGCCGCCGCAGGCGACGCGCCACGCGTCGTTTCATGGTCGGTGGCAGGGCTGGCGGCGGTCGTGCTGGTGTGGTGGTTCCTGCGGGGGCGACACCATGTCTGACGCCTGGTTCGAAGTCATAGAGGGGACGGAACGGAGGCAGGTGGCGATCGAGAAGGACTCCTTCACGATCGGACGCCGCACGGGCAACGACCTCCGGCTGGACGGCGCCGACGTGTCGCGCGAGCACGCCGTGGTGGCCAGGAACGGGGACCAGTACGTCCTCCGCGACAGCAAGTCGAGGTTCGGGACGTTCGTGAATGGCGCGCAGATTTCCGAGAAGGTCCTCGGCAGCGGTGACCGTGTCCGCCTGGGCCAGAGCGGCGGCGTGGAGATCGTCTTCCTGTCCGGCGAAGGGCTCGTGCGGCGGGCGTCGGGGCTCTCCTCCGACCCGCAGATGCAGACCTCCGCGGGCGGCGACATCCGCCTCGTGGCGATGCTGCTCGAGGGGCTTCGCGCCCTCGGCTCGGCCCGCGTGCTCGACGACGTGCTGGCGCTGGTCATCGACTCGGCGACCGAGTTGAGCGGCGCCGAGCGCGGGTTCATCATGCTGTCGGACGCGGACGGCCACCTGGAGTTCAAGCTGGCGAGGGCGAAGGGGCGGGTGACGCTGTCGGGCCGGTCGTTCGAAACCGGCGGGAAGGTCTGGTACGAAACCAGCGTGAAGATCCCGGAGGAGGTCTTCCGAACGGGGAAGCCGAAGGTGGTGCTCGATCTGCTCGACGGGGATGGGGCGGCGGTCCACGTCGGGACGATTGCCCTCGGCATCCGGCACGTGTTCTGCGTGCCGCTGCGGCTCGTGCACTTCATCGAGCGCGCCGACAGCCCGCCAGAGGAGAAGCGGATCGGCGTCCTCTATCTCGACAGCCGGGAGCGGGGCGCTCTCGCGACGCAGGCGACGCAGGCCGGTCTCGAGACGCTGGCCAACGAAGCGGCGGTCGCCATCCAGAACGCCCGCCTCTACCGCGAGGCGATGGAGAAGGCGAAGATGGAGCAGGAGTTGAAGATCGCCGCCGAGATCCAGCAGAGCCTCCTGCCGCCTCCCGCCTGGTCGTCCGACTACTTCGACGCGATCGGCACGACGGTGCCGTGCCGAGCGATTGGCGGCGACTTCTTCGAGTACCTGACGATGGTCGACGGGTCGGCCGGCTTCGTGGTCGCCGACGTGTCGGGGAAGGGAGCGCCGGCGGCGCTGCTGACGGCGGTCACGCAGGGCGTGCTGGCGACGCAGACCTCGTTCGGCGGCGGGCCCGCGGCCGCGCTGGCGCGCGTCAACGAAGTCCTCATCCGCCGCGCGGTGGCGTCGCGGTTCATCACCATCTTCTTCGCGGCGATTTCGCGGGAGGGGAAGCTCACCTTCTGCAACGGCGGGCACAATCCCCCCTTCCTGGTGAGCGGGACCACGGTGCGCCGCCTCGAGACGGGCGGGCTGATCTGCGGGCTGTTCGTGCAGGCCACCTACGAGGAGGAGACCGTTCAGCTCCAGCCGGGCGACGTGCTCGTGATGTTCAGCGACGGCGTGTCGGAGGCGCTGAACGCGGCGGGCGAGGAGTTCGGCGACCCGAGGATTCTCGAGTGCGTGCAGCGGAACGCCCAGGGAGACCCGACCAGGGTCCTCGACTGTCTGGTGCACACGGTCAGGGCCTTCGCGGCAGGGACGGTCCAGAGCGACGACCTGACGGCCGTCGTCGTCCGGTACGGACAGAAGACGTAACCGGCGCCCGGCTTCCGGCGCCCGGCGGCTCCCGGCGTCCGGCGATAGGCTACCGGCCGGACCGCGAAGACAGCCGCTTCTCGATTGCCGGCAGCGCCTCCAGCAGCACGTCACCCACCGTCTGCAGGCTGCGCGCGCTCACCTTGTCGAGCGTGTCGCCGGCCGTGTGCCACGGCGGGTAGTCGTCCGGGCCGTCGATGATGTCGATGGCCGGCACGCCGGCCTGGAGGAACGGGAGGTGGTCGTCCTCGATCTCGTGCGACGAGTCGAGGAAGGCTCTGGTGTGGCCCAGGCGTTTCGCGGCCGCCCAGATCGCGTCGGTCAGCCACGGCGTCGATGCCGACTCGCGCCGGATCGTCAGGTCACGGTCGGCGATCATGTCCACCAGGATCAGGGCGCGCAGGCTCGACAGCGTCTTCTCGCGCTGCGCGACCTCGACGTAGTGCCGGCTGCCGTAGGTGCGGTCGGTTCCCCCCATTCGACCGTGGCCTCCTCGCCGTCGAAGAACACCAGGTCGATGGTGAACGGGTTCTTGCGCGCCTTCATCACGCGGCCCCACTCGATCAGGAACGCCGTGCTCGAGCCCGCGTCGTTCGCGCCGACGAACCGGAACTCCCGGAACAGCTTGGTGTCGTAGTGGCCGGCGAAGACGATGCGATCGGCGGAGGCCCCGGGGATGCGGGCGATCAGGTTCACCATGTGAAGCCGGCCGATCGGCGTCTCGGCGTCGAAGGCCTGCTCGACTGTCTGGATGCCGATGTCGGCCAGCTGCTTCTTGATGTACCCGCGTGTCGACGCGAGCGCCGCCGAGCCGGCCGGGCGCGGGCCGAAGGCCACGACCTGCCGCAGGTGTTCGAAGGCGCGGCCTCCGTCGAACCCCGCGGGCGCCTGTGCGGCGGTCAGGACGGCGAGGGCCGCCGCTCCCAGCAGCGCGCCCAGGGCGACACAGCCGATCATCGTTCTCATCAACATCGCTACCATTATGCGGTAGGATGCCGGATTCGGCGCGCCCGCCGTGATTTCACGCCGATGTAACGCGGGCGGCACGAAGACATAACATCGGCTTGGTAGTTTCCTCTTGTGTGTCGCGGGCCACGCCGCTCGCAGGAGGCATCAACTCATGTTTCTCGGATTCCGTATCGTGCGCGCCGCCGTGGCGGCGACCGCGTCCCTCACCCTGCTTGCCGCGGGTGCGGTCGTCGCGTCGGGGCAGGGGCTCTATTACAGGGAGATCCGGAAGGACGACCGGATCTACGTCTTCAACGTCGCCGCCAACGCCGAGCGATTCGAGAAAAGCGGCGAGATGGGAGTGGCCATCACCAAGCTCGGGGCCGGGCCGAACGGCGAGACCATCGTCGGCGACAACGAGCGCGCGCTACAGCTCTTCTTCTACAAGTACGGCATCCCGGAAGTTGTGCAGGATCCGCCGGCTCCGCCTCCTCCCACTCCCGGCTGGAGGATCAGCGGCTACGTGTTCGGCGACTACTACTACTTCGCCGAGGACCACGACGCCAAGGTCGAGGGGCAGCACGGGTTCTGGCTCCGCCGGGCGTACTTCACGTACGATCACACCCTCAGCCCGAAATTCGCCATCCGCCTGCGCCTCGAGATGAACAGCAACGGGAAGTTCGCTGGCGGGGCGCTGACGCCGTACGTCAAGGATGCCTACCTGCGCTGGACGTACTACGGCCGCCAGCAGGTCATGCTCGGTATCCAACCGACGCTGAGCTTCGATTTCGTCGAGAGCGTCTGGGGACTGCGACACATCGAAAAGACACCGCTGGACCTGTACAAGTGGGATTCATCGCGCGACTTCGGTGTCACACTGTCCGGCCCGATGAACGAGGCGAACACGCTGAAGTACGCGGTGCAGTACGGCAACGAGTCCGGGAGCAATGCCGAAACAGACGTGTTCAAGGCCGTGCGTGTCGCCGCCCGGTACGAGCCGAGCCAGGGGTTCTTCGTCGAGGGGATGTTCGCCCAGTTCGCGCGCGACAAGGACGCCGATCGGCTCACGGCCCAGGTCTTCGGCGGGTACCGAGCCAAGAAGGTGCGGGTGGGCGCCCAGGTACTCGTACCAGCAACGCAAGGCTGCCGCCGGGTCCACTGCGGAGGATCTGAACCTCGACATCGTCTCGGCATTCGGCGTGTTCGACTTCAAGCCGAGCAAGGCATCGGTGTTCCTTCGCGTCGATCGCTACGCCGATGCGTGCTCCGACTGCTCGGGAATCGACTACCTGCCGATTTCGAGCGTGACGCCGTTCACGCTGGGGATGGCGGGTCTGGAAGTCTACCTGATCCCGTCCGTTCGGTTCAGCCCGAACGTGCAGTACGTCACGTACAGCACGCCGGAGGCGGCCGGCGTGTCGACGCCGCCCAACGACGTCGTCTACAGGGCGACGTTCTTCTGGACGTGGTAGGAAATGCTCATTCTCGCTGATGTAACAGGGAATTAACACGCGCGTAACGCGACGGAGTCCTGCGATCACGAGCATCGAGCTGTGACCAGGCGATGACGCGCGATCACTCGGAGCGGAGGGAAGTCAGATGAAGCGCACGATTGTGACCATCCTCGCGGCCGCGGCCGTGGCCGTGGCCAGCGGGCAGTCCCTCAAGGTCGATCCCGGACTGCCGTCGTATCAGAAGGTCAGCGGCGTGTCCGGGAACCTGAGCAGCATCGGGTCGGACACGATGAACAACATGATGACGTTGTGGGCCGAGACCTTCCGCAAGATGTACCCGAACGTCAAGGTGCAGGTCGAAGGCAAGGGCTCCTCGACGGCCCCGCCGGCGCTCATCGCCGGCACGGCGCAGTTCGGCCCGATGTCGCGCGAGATGCGCGCCACCGAAATCGACCAGTTCGAGGCGCAAGTACGGCTACAAGCCGACCGAGCTGAGGACCAGCTACGACGCGCTGGCCGTCTACGTCAACAAGGACAACCCGATCGAGAAGCTGACGCTGGCGCAGGTCGAGGCCGTCTTCTGGAAGAGCCGCAAGCGCGGCTACAAGGAAGACATCAAGACCTGGGGCCAGCTCGGCCTGACGGGCGACTGGGCCAACCGGCCGATCAGCCTCTACGGCCGCAACTCGGCCGTCGGGCACCTACGGCTTCTTCAAGGAACACATCCTGAAGAACGGCGACTACAAGAACACGGTGAAGGAGCAGCCCGGGTCGGCGTCGGTGGTCCAGGGCGTCACCGAGGACCGGTTCGGCATCGGCTACAGCGGCATCGGCTACAAGACGTCGGGCGTCAAGGCGGTGCCGCTGGCCGAGACCGACAAGGCGGCCGTTCTCCGACGGCAGCTACGCCGACGTGCAGAGCGGCAAGTACCCGCTGTGGCGGTTCCTCTACATCTACGTGAACAAGGCGCCCGGCAAGCCGCTCGATCCGCTGGTGGCCGAGTTCGTGAAGCTGCATCTACAGCAAGGAAGGCCAGGAAGTCGTGGTGAAGGACGGCTACATGCCGCTCTCCGCCGCGCAGGCCCAGGCCGAGCTGGCGAAGCTCCTGAAGTAGCGGTCGTCGTCACGTGGCCGGCGGCCGTATGTGCCGCCGGCCACGCCCGCGCTCAGCCCATGAACCAGGACGACCCAATCCGTTCGCGCGAAGATGGCGGCCGCCAGCCGGCGGATCGGCCGCCTCAAGCGGATCGACCGCGCGGCGGTGTTCGTCATCACGCTCGGCGGCATCGCGGTCGTCCTCGGCGTGCTCGGCATCCTCCTGTTCATCGGCGCCGAGGCGGTTCCCCTGTTCCGGTCGGCGCGCCTGTCTCCCGGCGAGGCGCGTCGGCGTCGACGACCGGCGATGGCGACAGGCCAGGCCGGGGCTGCGGGCGGTCGGCGTCGACGAGTACCGCCGCTACGTCTTCACGGATCGAGCCCGACGGGCGCGTCGTGTTCCGGTCGCTCGCCGACGGCCGGCAGACGCTCAGGCGTACCCGGTTCCCGGCCTCGAACCTGGCCGCCCCGTCATCGTCGTCCTCGCGCAGCCTGCTGGGCGAACTTCCTGGCAGCCGGAACCGACGACGGGCGCGTCGCGCTGATGCAGGTCAGGTTCACGCCGCGCTACGAGAACGAGGCGCTGGCCGGCCTCGACATCGACGTTCGCGAGCGCGGCATCGTCCGCATCGATCCGCAGGGCCGCCCGGTGCGCGAGGTCAGCTACGACGAGCAGGAGGGCCGCAAGTACGTGGCGGCGATCGTCGGCGACCGCGACGTGGCGATCTGGCGGACGGCGACGAGCCGGGAGCGGGCGTCCAGGCGACGGTGAGCGTGGCCGACGGGCAGCGGGTCACGCACGTCCGCGTCGGGCCGCAACGGCGTCGTGTGGCGGCGACGGACCGGGGCCGGCTCTACCACTGGCTGTTCGACGAGGACGCGCCGCAGCTGACCGACGTGTCGCGCGTGTCGGCAGCGACGAGATCACCGCGCTCGAGTTCGTCATCGGCGGCACGTCCGTCGTCGTCGGCACGGCGCGCGGCGAGGTGACGAGCTGGTTCCGGGCGCCGATGCCCGACGGCGGCGAGGCGCATGGTCCGCGCGCACGAGTTCGAGCCGCAGGGCAGCGCCGTCGTCGGCGTTCGCGGCCTCGCCCCGCGAGCGCAGTTTCGCGGCCGTCGGGCGCCGACGGCTCGCTGGTGCTCCGCCACCAGACGTCCGAGCGCACGCTCGCGCGGCTGGAGGGCGCTGCGGCGGCGCGGCGTCATGCTCGATGGCGCCGAAGGCCGACGCGCTCTACCTGCCTGGCCGACGGCTCGCTGACGCCCTTCGTCCTGGACAACCCCCATCCCGAGGTCAGCTGGCGGACGCTGTTCGGCAAGGTCTGGTACGAGGGCTACGCGCAGCCCGAGTACGTCTGGCAGTCCACGGGCGCCACCGACGACTTCGAGTCGAAGCTCAGCCTCGTGCCCGCTGATCTTCGGCACGATCAAGGGCACGCTCTACGCGATGCTGTTCGCGGTGCCGCTCGCGGTGCTGGGGGCGCTCTACACGTCGCAGTTCGTCCACCCGACCATCAAGGCGAAGATCAAGCCGACGGTCGAGATCATGGCGGCGCTGCCGAGCGTCGTCATCGGGTTCCTGGCGGGGCTGTACCTGGCCGCCGGTCGTCGAGAGGAACCTGGTGGCGGTCTTCCTGATGATGCTGCGCGATGCCGCTGTTCGGCACCGCCGGGCGTCGTGCTGTGGCGCGCTGCTGCCGCGCGCGTTCGCGCGGCGCCTGAAGTCCGGCACCGAGATCGCCGCTGATCCTCCCGCTGCTGCTGCTCGGCGGCTGGCTGGCGCTGTCGGGTCGGGCCCGATCGTCGAGGGCTGGCTGCTTCGGCGGCGACGCGCGGGCCTGGCTCCAGACGGCGCTCGGGCCTGACCTACGACCAGCGCAACTGCCTCGTCGTCGGCCTCGCCATGGGGTTCGCGGTCATCCCGATCATCTTCACGATCTCGGAGGACGCGTTCTCGAGCGTGCCCGTCCAGCCTGACGGCCGCGTCGCTGGCGCTCGGCGCGAGCCGCTGGCAGACGGCCGTGCGCGTCGTGCTGCCGACGGCGAGCCCCGGCGTGTTCTCGGCCATCATGATCGGCTTCGGCCGCGCGGTCGGCGAGACGATGATCGTGCTGATGGCCACGGGCAACACGCCCGTGATGGACTGGTCGATCTTCAACGGCATCCGCACGCTGTCGGCCAACATCGCGGTCGAGATCCCCGAGGCGCCGTACGGCGGCACGCTCTACCGCACGCTGTTCCTGGCGGCCGCGCTGCTGTTCGTGATGACGTTCGTCGTCAACACCGTCGCCGAGCTGATCCGGCAGCGGCTGCGCGAACGCTACAAGGCGGTGTGATGGCGGCCGCTGCGAGAGCTTCTCCGTCGCGGCGACCCCGCCATCTGGCTGGCCGGCACCGGCCTGGGCATCTGCCTGCTGATGATCGCGGGCATGATCGCTGCTCATCCTGGCCAACGGGCTCGGGTTCTTCTGGCCGAGGCCGGTGGCCCTGGTCACGCTCAAGGACGGCACGCGTGCTGATGGGCGAGATCGTCGCGCGCGCGAGGGGATTCCCGCGCCCGGGCACGGCCGAGCACCTCAAACGCCGCCGGCTCCAGCTGAAGCTCGGCAACCGCGATCTCACCGGCGTGGACTTCAAGTGGGTCGACGAGAGACGACATCGCCCGGACGCGACTACCCGGCCGACGCCGTCTACGTCGAGCGGCGCGAGTACGGGCCGTTCATCGGCCGCGCGGCGAAGCTGACCGAAGGGCGACCGCGAGATTGCGCGTCGGGAGCCGAGGCCGTCCTGGACGGCGCTGCCGCCGCTGCGTCGCGAAGGCCGGCGCGCGACCGCGACGCGATCCACGAGCCTCGAGCGCGACGAGATCGGCGGCGTCAACTACCGGATCGAGCAGGCGCGGCTGCACGGGCGGAAGCTGGATCTCGAGGCGCAGGCGCGAGCCCGGCGATCGACCAGCCGGCCGGCCGGGCGGCGCGACGAGGCGACGCTGGCCGCCCTGAAGGCGCGAGTACGCGCGCGCTCGAAGCAGCGGCTCGCCCAGGTCGACCGACGGCGGCGTCGCGCGCTCGGGTCACGCTGCGGGCCGCCGACGGCACGGAGAAGGAGCTGCCGGTCGCTCGACCTCTTCCGGGTGTACCGGCCGAACCAGATTGACGCACCTGGGGGCGCGCGCGGGTCTACGCCAGCCGGCTGTGGGAGTTCCTCACCGGCGACCCCCGCGAGTCGAACACCGAGGGCGGCATCTTCCCGGCCATCTTCGGCACCGTGATGATGGTGCTCTCATGAGCATCGTGGCGGTGCCGTTCGGCGTGCTGGCGGCCCTCTACCTGCGCGAGTACGCGAAGCAGGGCACTGCTCGTGCGCATCGTGCGCATCGCCGTCAACAACCTCGCCGGCGTGCCGTCGATCGTCTTCGGCGTCTTCGGCCTCGGGTTCTTCGTCTACTTCGTCGGCGGCACGATCGACCAGGTCTTCTTCGCCGAGCGCCTGCCGACGCCGACGTTCGGCACCGGCGGCATCCTCTGGGCGTCGCTGACGCTGGGCCTGCTGACCGTGCCGGTCGTGATCGTCGCCGCCGAGGAGGCGCTGTCGGCCGTGCCCCGTTCGATGCGCGAGGCGTCGCTGGCGACCGGCGCGACGAAGTTCCAGACGATCCTGCGGGTGGTGCTGCCGGCGGCCGCGCCGGGCATCCTGACCGGGCTGATCCTGGCCATGGCGCGCGGCGCCGGCGAGGTGGCGCCGCTGATGATCACCGGCGTCGTCAAGCTCGCGCCCGGACCTGCCGCTCGACGGGCTGTTCCCGTTCCTGCACCTCGAGCGCAAGTTCATGCACCTCGGGTTCCACATCTACGACGTCGGCTTCCAGAGCCCGAACGTCGAGGCGGCCAAGCCGATGGTGTACGCCACGGCGGTGCTGCTGCTGGTCATCGTGGTGCTGCTGAACCTGACGGCGATCGTCGTCCGGAACCGGCTGCGCAAGAAGTACCGGACGTCGGCGTTTTCATAGACGGGTCGGGGAACGCCCCGGCAGAGGGACTGCGGCGTATGACAGGCACAACCACGGGGACGTCGCCGGAGGGCGTCGGCGTGGACCGCGGATTGCGCATCTCGACCTCGGCGGCGGCGTTCGCGCCGCCGTCCGAGGCCAGCCGGCGCGGCGGCCATCGTGATTCGAAACGCCAACCTCTGGTACGGCACGAACCAGGCGCTGTTCGACATCTCGCATGGACATCCCCGAGAAGCAGGTCACCGCGTTCATCGGCCCGTCGGGCTGCGGCAAGTCGACGCTGCTGCGCTGCTTCAACCGGATGAACGACCTGATCGACAACGTGCGGATCGACGGGGCAGTTCCTGGTCCACGGCCAGGACATCAACGCGCCCGGCACCGACGTCATCGAGGTGCGCCGCCGCGTCGGCATGGTGTTCCAGAAGTCGAACCCGCTGCCGAAGTCGATCTACGAGAACGTCGTGTACGGCCTGCGCATCGCGGGCATCAAGGACCGGGCGACGCTGGACGCGGCCTGCGAGCGATCGTTGAGGGGCGCGGCGCTGTGGGACGAGGTGAAGGACCGGCTCGACACCAGCGGCCTGTCCCTCTCGGGCGGCCAGCAGCAGCGCCTGTGCATCGCGCGCGCGATCGCCATCGAGCCCGAGATCATCCTGATGGACGAGCCCTGCTCGGCGCTCGACCCGATCGCCACGGTGAAGATCGAGGAGCTGATCTACCAGCTGAAGGCGCAGTACACGATCGTCATCGTGACCCACAACCTGCAGCAGGCGGCGCGGGTGTCCGACCAGCACGGCGTTCTTCTGGCTCGGGCGCCTCATCGAGTACTCGCCGACCGCCGAGCTCTTCACGAACCCCAAAGAGAAGCACACCGAGGACTACATCACGGGCCGGTTCGGGTAGGCAGGGGTCGGGCGTGGCCTACGACTTCTGATCCGCCACGAAGGAGTGTCGAACGTCCTTCGCCGACACCACGAAGATCACGTCCTCGGCGATGTTCGTGGCGTGGTCGCCGATCCGCTCCAGGTGCCTGGAGATCAGGATGAGGGTCAGCGCCGCCTCGATCCTGGTGGGATCCTCCAGCATGTAGATCAGGAGTTCCCGGGCGATCTGGGTCTTGAGTTCGTCGAGCCTGTCGTCGCGGCTGAGCACCGACTCGGCCAGCGCGACGTCACGCCGGACGAACGAGTCCAGCGCGTCCCGCAGCATGGCCTGGGCGATGTCCGCCATCCTCGGGAGGTCGATGAGCGGCTTCACCGAGGGCAACACGTGGTAGCGCCGGGCCGCCTCCGCGATGTTGACCGCGAGGTCTCCGACGCGCTCGAGATCCGAGTTGATCTTCAGGCCCGCGACGATCGTGCGCAAATCGGTGGCGATCGGCTGCCGGAGCGCCAGGAGGGTGAAGGCGCGGCTGTCGATCTCGATCTGCAGCTGATTGATCGGTTCGTCGCCCGCGAGCACCTCGTCGACGCCGGCTGCGTCACGATTCACCAGCGCAGCCACCGCAGCCCTGACGCGTTCTTCGGCCAGGCCGCCCATCACGAGCAGGCGCTCCTTGAGCCTCGCGAGTTCATCCTCGAAGTGGCGGGCGACCGGCGGGCCGGATTCCATGGCTCTCCCTCGGGTGCGTCTGTTGCGGCATTCGCCGGGCGCGTGGCGTCCGGCCGGCGACTACACCGGCAGTATAGTCCACGGCTATTTCGGATTGGTGAAGGCCGGGTAAAATCCGCGTTGCGAGCGCCGCCAGTCGCGGAGGGCCGGCCGCGGTTCCCCCACCCGCAGGCGGCGCCTCAGGCGACGGTGCCCGCCGGCACGACGCCCCATTTGGGGACGATGACGATGCCGTTGCGAATGTAGTAGCCGTCACCGTCCGCGTTCTCGACGCCGGTGTCGTTGGTCAGCCTGACGCCGCGGCCGATCCGTGCGTTCTTGTCGACGATCACGCGGTCGAGCACCGAGTCCTCTCCGATGCCCATGGCCGGGTTGGGGCCGCCGGACGGCGCGTCGTCGTCGGTTTCGTAGAAGTCGGCGCCGAGCAGCACCGAGCGCGAAATCCGGCTTCCGCGACCGACCCGGGTGCGAATGCCGAGGATCGACTGCGAGATCGTCGCGTGGTCCGCGTAGCACCCCTCCGCGATCACCGCCTGGTCCACCGAGCACGCGTTCAGCCGCGATCCCGGCAGGAAGCGGGGCCGAGTGAAGACCGGCCGGCGGGGATCGTAGAAATTGAACGGCGCCCCGGGCCGCGTGAGCATGATGTTCGCGTCGTAGAACGACGCCACGGTGCCGACGTCCTGCCAGTAGTCGCGGAACAGGTGGGCGTTCACGCGGCGGCTGCCGAGCGCGGCGGGGATGATCTCGTGGCCGAAGTCCACGCCGGGGTGGCGGTCGAGCGATTCGAGCAGCACGTCTCGGGTGAACACGTAGATGCCCATCGAGGCGATGAACGGCTTCTCGGCCGATGGCGCGAGGAAGCGCGACCCCGACGGCAGGCTGGAGCCGATGGCGTTCAGCCGGGCGGCGTCGGGCTTCTCTTCGAACCCGACGATCTGGCCATCCGCGTCGAACCGGAAGATCCCCATCGATGGCGCATCCTCCGGCGTGACCGGCTGCGCGGCGATGGTGATGTCCGCCCGCCGCTCCACGTGTTCCTCGATCATGGCCCCGTAGTCCATGCGGTACAGGTGGTCGCCGGCGAGGATCGGATAGGTACTCGGCCTCGTGGTGGGCGAAGTGCCTCGCGGCCTGGCGGACCGCGTCGGCGGTGCCCTGGAACCAGTGCGGGTTGTCGGGCGTCTGCTCTGCGGCGAGGATGTCGACGAAACCGCGCGAGAACATGTCCATGCGGTACGTCTCGGCGACGTGGCGGTTGAGCGAGGCCGAGTTGAACTGCGTCAGGACGTAGATGCGCCGGATGTCGGCGTGCAGGCAGTTGCTGAGCGGCACGTCGATCAGCCGGTACTTGCCGCCGATCGGGACCGCCGGCTTCGACCGGAGGTGCGTGAGTGGGAACAGCCGGGTGCCCCGGCCGCCGCCGAGGATGAGTGCGAGGACGTCCTTCATGACCAGATAGCCTATGGCGAGTTCCGTCTCGCCGCAAGGACCGTATGGGTGGTCACCGGCCCGGCAGGGTGATCGTGAACATCGCGCCGCCTTCCGGCCGGTTGGCGGCCGCGACATGTCCGCCCAGCAGGTCCACGAGGTGCTTGACGATGGACAGGCCGAGGCCCGTCCCGCCGGACTCGCGCGATCGCCCCTTGTCCACCCGGTAGAATCGCTCGAAGATCCGACCGAGGTCCTCTTCCGGCACGCCGGGCCCTTCGTCGGACACGGTCAGCACGACCTGGCTGTCGGCCGCGGTCGCGATGATTCGGATCCGGGTGCCCGGTGGCGAGTAGTTGACGGCGTTCTCGAGGAGGTTGCGAAGGACGTCCTGCAGCTTCGGGGGATCGGTGCGGATCGTGGCGGCCGACGGATCGACCTCGATCTCGACGCGCTGCGCACGGGCGTCAATCACGGGCGCGAGGTCCGCCACGGCGCCGGCGACCAGCGCCTGGGTGGGGCAGTCGGAGAGCTCGGCCGACTCCTGGCGCGCGTCCAGGCCGGCCAGTCGGAGCAAATCCTTGACCAGCCGCTCCATTCGCTGCACGTGGCGTGAGATGACGTCGAGGAACCGCGCCCGTTCGTCGGGCTGGACCGGCTCGTCGCTGAGCGCTTCGACATAGCCGCGGATTGCCGTGAGCGGCGTCCGCAGTTCGTGCGACACGTTCGCCACGAAGTCACGGCGCATCTGGTCCGCTCGGCGCAGGTCTGTGATGTCGTGCAGCACGAGCACCGCGCCGCTGCCGCCAGCCAGCGAAACCGGGGCCGAGCGCCCGACGATCCTGCGGTCGGCGGCGTGGGACGGCGTGAACTCGACGCTCGACGGCTCGTGGCCCTCGAGCGCGGCCGTCAGCAGCGTCGCCACGACAGGATGGCGCACCGCCTCCAGGTAGTGCCCGGGACTCGCCGGGTCGGCCAGCGCGAGGATCGACCTGGCCGCGGGGTTGACCAGCTGGACGTGGCCTTCCCGGTCCACCACCATCACGCCCTCCACCATGCCGGCCAGGATGGCGTCCGCCCGCGCGCGGTCGCGCGCCAGTTCCTGCGCGCGCCGGGCCAGTTCGCCCACCGTCCGGTCGAGCGTCTGCGCCACGAGGCCGATCTCGTCCTTCTCGTAGTCGCGAACCGGGTGTGACAGATCACCGGCGGCGAACCGCCTGGCGGCTTCGGCGATCGCCTTCAGGCGCCGGCTGAGGACTGACGACGCGACGGCGGAGAGAGCGACCGCGCCCACGAGGGCGATCGCCAGCGCGACGAGCGTCAGCCTCTGCAACTCTGCGACCTGGCTCTGCACTTCGGTCAGCGGCAGCGCCAGACGGACGACAGAGACGGCCGGATGCGTCGACCGCACCGCGACATAGAGCATCTCGGTTTGCAGCGTCTGGCTGTACCGTCGCGCGCTGCCGGTTCCGCCGCGAATCGCCTGCACCACCTCGAGGCGGGTGGCATGGTTGTCGAGTTCCGCGAGTGACTGCCCGGCGACCATCGAGTCGCCGACGACCTTGCCGTCCGCGGCGATCAGCGTGACGCGGGCGCCCAGCGTCTTGCCGAGATCCTGCGCTCGTGCCGCGAGACCTTCGCCATCCAGTTGCGGCTGGTACGCCTGCAGGTCGCCGGCCACCAGCCTCGCCTCGTTCGCCAGCGTGTCCTCGATCCGCTCGACGGTCCGCCTGGGCAGCGTGACCGAGGCCAGCGCGGCCACCAGAAGAAGCGCGGCGGCGGCCACGCCGAAGATCGCGACGAACGCCCGTCCTCGGAAACCGATGTGCATGCGCGCGGTCCTCCGCTCCTGGTGCTCGCGGTGCCCGATTCGTCGGACGGGGCCCCGCGACTGCCCGGGTCGTGCCGATCTAGGCGTCCGGGCCGGCGGCAGGCGAGTCCGCCAGCTTGTAGCCGAACTGCTTGACCGTGATCAGCGCATCGGTCAGCAGCGGCAGCTTCTCGCGCAGCCGGCGCACGTGCACATCCACGGTCCGCGTCCCGCCCGTGTACTGATAGCCCCATACCTCGGTCAGCAGCCGGTCCCTGGACAGGACCCGGCCCCGGTGCTGCATGAAGTACTCGAGCAGCAGGAACTCCTTGGCCGTCAGTGTGATCTCACGCTCGGCGTCCTTGACCTCGTGCTGGTCTCTGTTCAGCACGATCGGCCCGTACTGGAGGCCCCCGCCGACAGGCGCATTCGCGCGCGACGCTCGCCGCAGGAGCGCGCCCACTCGCGCCACCAGCTCCTTCGGGCTGAACGGCTTGGTGAGGTAGTCGTCGGCGCCGAGTTCGAGGCCGGCGACCCGGTCGGCCTCCTCGGCCCGGGCCGTCACCATGATGATCGGCAGGTCGGCCGTGCTCGCATGGGTCCTCAGAGATCGGCAGACCTCCAGGCCGTGCACGCCGGGGAGCATCAGATCCAGGATGACGAGATCCGGAAGCCTGGTGCGAACCTGGGGCATCACGTCGGCGCCCGAAGCAGCGACGTCGACAGTGTGCCCGGCCCGCACCAGATAGTGCCGGACCAGTTCTGCGATGTCGCGATCGTCTTCGACGATGAGGATGTGGCTCACAAAGGCGGTTCGTTCGCTTCGATCGTGGCAGCGCCATCGTGCACTGTCAACAGGCGTTCGTGCGCGTTACGCGTTTTTGACCTGGCCGAAATCCGGCCGAAACACGTGACTTCTCGCCGCGCCGCGGGCTGCGGGCCCTTGCGGGGTGTGGGCGTTTTCGGCGAACGCCAATCGGCTGTTGTTACACGGACGTTACACGGCTACTATATCTGGCGGCCGCTTCGCCGTCCGGCCGCAGCGCTGGTGGGTCTTGACCGGAGGACGCGGCGAATTGGCGGGGGATTTCACTGTGACGACACCGGCCACACCCCATCTCGAAGCCCAACTTCAGTCCGATGTGGACCTGATCCGTCGGAAACTGCTGGAGATGGCGGCGCTCGATGAGCGGGCGCTCACACGGGCCCTCCAGGCCTTTCTGACCGGCGACCGGCAGCTGGCCTACTCCGTCATCCTGCGGGATCAGGATGTGGACGCGTTCGAGACCGAACTGGACCGGCTCTGCGTCGAGTTCATCGTCCGGCACCAGCCGGCGGCCGCCCTGCTCCGGTTCGTCTATTCGTCCAGCAAGATCGTCGGCGCCCTCGAGCGGATTGGTGACTATGCCGAGAGCATCGCCCGGCAGGTGGTGCTGGCGCCGGCGCTGCCCTACGACGTGCCGATGGATCAGTTCATCGAAATCGCGAACCTCGCGGTTCCGATGCTGCACAACGCGATGCAGGCGTTCCTCGACAGGAATCCCGACCTCGCCCGGACGACGATGGCCAGCGAGCCGCGTGTCAACCGCGTGCGGGACTCCATCAACGACCAGCTGGTCGAATGGCGGCAGGCGGGCCGGTTGCCGCTCGAGGCGCTGCCGCCGATGATCACCGTGGCGCGCCGGTTCGAACGGGTGTCGGACCAGGCGACGAACATCTGCGAGGAGGCGCTGTATTTCGCGACCGGCGAGTATCAGCGGCACCGGGTGCGCGAGGGATTCCGCGTCCTGTTCGTAGACGAGCTGAACAGCTGTCTGAGTCAGATGGCCGAGGCGATCGCCAACCACATGGCGCCCAAGCGGTTCTCGTTCGCCGGCACCGGCATCGAGGCGGGGGTGGTGGATCCCCAGACGATTCAGTTCCTCGCGTCGAAAGGGATCGACGCCAGCCATCAGCAGGCCAAGGCGCTCGGCCAGATCCCGGACCTGGCGGACGTGCAGGTGATCGTCGCGCTCAACAAGGATGCGCAGCGGGCGTTCCCGCAGCGGCCGTCCAAGACCGTCGGCATCGACTGGTACGTGCGCGACCCGTTGACCGTTCGGGGAACGCCGGCCGACATCCACGCCGCCTACGCGGCGGCGTTCGACTCGCTGACCGACCACATTCGAGACCTGGTGCAGGCTATTCTGGATGACCCGACCGATGAAGCCACAAAGAAATGACGCACATCGCTTCCGCTTCGCGGCCCTCGCCTGCGCGGCACTGGTGACAGGGCTGTCGGTTGGCCTGTCGGGCTGCTCCCGCGGCCCGAAGCAGCCGGCAAAGGCCGTGATTCAGAACACCGGTTCGGACACCATGGTGAACCTCGCCCAGGCCTGGGCCGAGGAGTACGCCACGGTGGACCCGACGGTCTCCGTCGAGGTGTCGGGCGGCGGTTCCGGAACGGGAATCGCCGCGCTCATCGAGGGGACGATCGAGATTGCGAACTGCAGCCGGAGATTCGAACCGTCGGAGATCGAACAGGCCCGAAAGCTCCGCGGGAAGGAGCCGCGGGAGTTCCTGGTCGGCTACGACGCGCTCGCCGTCTACGTGAGCACGAGCAACCCGATCCAGGAGATCACGCTCGACCAACTGGCCGCAGATCTATGGCGAGGGAGGGACCATCACGAAGTGGTCGCAGCTTGGCGTGAAGATGCCGGACGGCGCGGACGAGATCATCCGCGTGAGCCGGCAGTCGAACTCCGGGAGCTATGCGTACTTCCGCGAGGCGATCCTCGGGAAGGGGCACGACTTCAAGCTCGGGTCCCGCGACCTGCACGGATCGAAGGACGTCGTCGAACTGGTGGCGAAGACGCCGCAGGCGATCGGCTACAGCGGCATGGGGTACGCGATGCCCGAGGTGAAGATGCTCCGGGTTGCGAAGAAGGCCGGCGACACCTACGTGTCCCCGACGGCGGAGGCCACCCTCAGCCGCGCCTATCCCATCGCGCGCGAACTGTTCCTCTACACGCTGGGCGAACCAACCGGAGCGGCGAAGAAGTACATGGACTGGGTCCACTCGCCGGCGGGCCAGGCGATCGTGGCGAAGAGCGGCTACGTGCCGATTCCGGCGGGCGGGGCAACGCCCCGGTAGCGGGCGCTCAGGGGGCGAACGCCGTGCAGCATCGTCGCGGGTGGGAGGTGGCCGTCGAGAAGGGGATCGAGGCGCTGATCCGTACGTGCGGGGTCAGCGCGATCGTGTTCGTGTTCGGGATCTTCTTCTTCGTCTTCCGTGAGGGGTCGGGCTTCCTCTTCAGCAGGTTCAACCCCCTGGAGTTCTTCAGCAGCATCGAGTGGTACCCGACGTCCCAGAGCCACGTGCGATACGGCGTGCTCGCGCTGATCGCGGGGACGGCGAGCGTCACGGCGCTGGCCATGGCGATCGCGGTCCCGTTCGGCGTCGGAGCGGCCATCTTCATCTCGGAGTTCTGCGGGTCGCGCACCAAAGAGACGCTCAAGGTCGTCATCGAGCTGCTGGCGGCCATCCCGTCGGTGGTCTGGGGGTTCATCGCCCTGTCGGTGATGAACCCCCTCATCATGAGCGTCTTCAACGTGCCGATCGGGCTCAACGTCCTCAACGGCGGGATCATCCTCGCGCTGATGAGCGTGCCGATCATCGTGTCGATCGGCGAGGATGCGTTGAAGGCGGTGCCCGACTCCTACCGCGAGGCGGCGCTCGCGCTGGGGGTGACGCGGTGGCAGATGGTGTATCGCGTGCTCCTGCCCGCGGCGAAGAACGGGCTGCTGGCTGCGGTGCTCCTCGGCGTCGGCCGCGCGGTCGGAGAGACGATGGCCGTGCTGATGGCCACCGGTCACTCCGTGAAGATCCCGACGAGCGTCATGGACTCGGTGCGGACGCTGACGGCGACGATCGCTGCGGAACTGGGCGAGGCGCCCGTGCACTCGGATCACTACCAGGTATTGTTCATCATCGGGATTCTGCTGTTCACCATCACGTTCGTGGTCAACCTGACGGCCGACCTTGTCGTCCGCGGGATTCGATCGCGATGACGTTTCCGATAGCTGGGC
This sequence comes from uncultured Acidobacteriota bacterium, assembly GCA_963698725.1. Taxonomy (GTDB): domain Bacteria; phylum Acidobacteriota; class Vicinamibacteria; order Vicinamibacterales; family Fen-181; genus FEN-299. The sequence goes on along the minus strand of CAVORY010000011.1, from coordinate 376,024 downwards.
GATAGCACACCTGTGTTCCAGGCCACCTCGTTCGTCCGCCGCAAGCAGAGCGCCGAGTTCGTCGCCAAGATGGTGTTTCTGGCGATGACGGTGGCCATGGTCGTTCCGCTGCTGCTCATCGTCGGCTACCTCTTCCGGGAGGCCTGGCCGATTCTGTCGGTCGACTTCCTTCTGACGAATCCACGGAACGGGCTGCGTGCCGGGGGGCATCTGGTCGCCCTTCCTCGGCACGCTCTATCTGGTCGGGATCTCGCTGGCGGTGGCGACGCCGATCGGGGTGCTGGCCGCCGTGTTCCTCAACGAGTACGCGCGCGACAACTGGATCACCCGGGTCGTGAACCTCGCCGTGGTGAACCTCGCGGGCGTGCCGAGCATCGTGCACGCGCTGTTCGGCCTGGGGGCGTTCGTGCTCTTCGCCGGCCTCGGCAAGTCGGTTGCGGCAGCCTCGCTGACGCTGGCCATCATGACGCTGCCGGTGATCATCGCGAGCACCAAGGAGGCGCTCGCCTCGGTCCCGATGGCGTTCCGCGAGGCGTGCTGGAACGTGGGGGCGTCGCGCTGGCAGACGATCCGGCACGTCGTGCTGCCGAATTCGGTCAGCGGAATCCTGACCGGTGTGATCCTCCAGGTCTCGCGGGCGGCCGGCGAGACGGCGCCGATCATGTTCACCGGCGCGGTGTTGTTCAAGGCTATCCAGGAGGGCGACCTCTTCGCGTACGGCCTGTTCGACCAGTGCATGGCGCTGTCGATGCACCTGTTCGTGATCTCCACCTCGGTGCCGGATGTGCCGAAGGCGTTGCCGTACGGCATCGCCGTCGTGCTGCTGGCGACGGTCCTGCTCGTCAACGCACTGTCCATCGTGGTTCGCATCCGCCTGCGGTCGAGGAGGAAGTGGTGATGCCGGACGCGATGGTGGAGGTGATCGACCTCCGTGTCCGGTACGGCCGTCGCGAGGCGCTGAGGGGCGTGACCTTCGACGTCCGCCGGAACGAGGTGCTCGGCGTCATCGGGCCGGCGCAGTCGGGCAAGACGACGCTGCTCCGATCGATCAACCGGACGATCGACGACACGCCGGGCGCCGCGGTATCCGGGACGATCCGGGTCGACGGCGTCGACGTACGCCAGACCAGGGACGTCTTCGCGCTTCGCCGCCGGATCGGCATGGTCGCGCCGCTTCCCGTCGGGCTGCCGCTGACGATCTACGACAACGTCGCGTTCGCCCCGCGGATGGCCGGTGTCCGCGACCGGCGCGACCTCGACGAACGCGTCGAGCGCTGCCTCCGGCAGGCCGCGCTCTGGGACGAGGTGAAGGACCGCCTGGACAACCTCGGCACCAAGCTCTCGGGCGGCCAGCAGCAGCGGCTGACGATCGCGCGGGCGTTGTCGCACGACCCGGACGTCCTGTGTCTCGACGAGTTTTCGATCGCAATCGACCCGGTGACGACCATGCGCATCGAGGATGTGCTGAAGGAGTTGCGGTCCACGATCACGATTATCCTGGTGACCAACCTCGTCCAGCAGGCGCGCCGGATCGCCGACCGCACGGCGTTCCTGTTCAACGGTGAACTGGTGGAGATCGGCGCGACCGATGTGATCTTCTCGAATGCGCCGTCGAGCCGGAAGACCTTCGACTACGTCAACGGGATCTTCGGATGAGCGAGACGCCGGCCGACTACAGCATCCGGACGCGGGACGTGAGCCTCTGGTACGGGGCCTTTCAGGCCCTGAAGGACGTGACGCTGGACGTCCGGCACGGCCAGGTGACCGCTTTGATCGGGCCGTCCGGCTGCGGCAAGACCACGCTGCTGCGGTGCTTCAACCGGATCAACGAGCGCTACGGATCGGTCACGACGAAGGGCGAGATCCGGATCCTCGGCCAGAACATCTACGCGCCGGACGTCTCGCTCGTCGAACTCCGTAAGGCGGTCGGGATGGTGTTCCAGCGTCCGAACCCGTTGCCGATTTCCGTCTATGAGAATGTGGTGTTCGGCCTCCGGGTGCACAGTCCATTCGGCCGGTTGGCGAAGGCCGTGCTGGACGAGGCGGTCGAGAAGGCGCTCACGGAAGTGTCGCTCTGGGACGACCTGAAGGACCGGCTTCACGTTCGCGCCACGACGCTCCAGCTCGAGCAGCAGCAGAAGCTCTGCATCGCGCGGCTCCTCCCGCTCAAGCCCGAGGTCATCCTCATGGACGAGCCGTGCTCGGCGCTCGACACCGAGGCGACGCTGGCCGTCGAGGAGTTGATGGCCACGCTCGCGGGGCGGTACACGATGTCTGATCGTGACGCACAACATGGCCCAGGCACGCCGCGTCAGCCAGGAATGCGCGTTCATGCTCCTCGGCGAGCTGGTCGAAATGGCCCGCACGGAGAAGATGTTCCTCACCCCCGGGGACTCCCGGACGGCAGACTACATCGAGGGACGGTACGGGTAGGGCCGCCGCCACACCGCCCGGCTTCGGGAACCGGTACCGGTAGGTCCCCCCGACTACGCCTTCGCGCCCGACGGCCGCCGGGGCTCGAAGTCGCGCCTCGCTTCCTTCGTCGCGGTCTTCGAGAGCTCGCACGCGCGCTTGTAGAGGGCCTCCTGCGCGCGCACCCGCTTGCGGCTCGCCGGCTCGACCCGCGCGTACGATCCGTCCGGCAACAACCGCCGCGCCTTGACGTTGTCCTGGAAGTACGTGCCGAGGATGTCGATCAGCTGGTCCCGGCACCTGGCGTCCTCGACCGGGACGAGCAGTTCGACGCGGCGCTCGAGATTGCGCGGCATCCAGTCGGCGCTCGAGATGAACAGCAGCGCCTCGCCGCCGTTGTGGAAGCAGAAGATGCGGCTGTGCTCGAGGAACCGGTCCACGATGCTGATGACCGTGATGTTCTCGCTCAAGCCCTTGACGCCGGGCCGCAGGCAGCAGATGCCCCGGATGTTCAGGAGCACTTCGACGCCCGCCTGGGAGGCTTGGTACAGGGCCTGGATGATATCGGTGTCGGCCAGGGAGTTGGCCTTGGCCATGATTCGGGCGTCGTGTCCCTGCTTCCGGCGTTCGGTTTCGTTCGCGATGAGCTCCAGCAGGCGCGGCTTGAGCCCGATCGGGGCCGACTCGAGCTTCCGGAAGCGGACGGGCTGGGAGTAGCCGGTGACCGTGTTGAAGAACGTCGACGCGTCGGCGGCGAAGTCCTCGTCGCACGTCAGCAGCCCGATGTCGCTGTAGAGGCGAGCGGTCTTCTCGTTGTAGTTGCCGGTGGCGTAATGGACGTAGCGGCGGATACCGGACGCCTCGCGCCTGACGACGATGCAGATCTTCGCGTGCGCCTTCAACCTGCGCAGTCCGTAGATGACCTGCGCGCCGGCGCGTTCGAGGGCCGTGGCCTGCTCGATGTTGCGGGCTTCGTCGAAGCGCGCCTTGAGCTCGACCAGCGCCGTGACGTGTTTGTCGCGTTCGGCCGCGCGAATCAGGGCCGAGATGATCGGGCTGTTCTCGCTGGTTCGGTAGAGGACCTGCTTGATCGCCAGGACGTTCGGGTCGTCCGCCGCCGCCTCGACCAGCCGCTGGACCGGATCGAAGCTGTCGTACGGATGCACGAGCAGGACGTCCCCGCGGGCGATCACGTCGAAGACGCTCTCGTCCCCGGCGAACTCCGGGACGGGCTGGGGCGGCCACGGCTCGATCTTCAGGTCGTTGAAGCCCGCCATGTTCGCCACGCGGAACCAGGCTGAGAGATCGATTGGGCCCGGGATCCTGTGGACGTGTTCGGGCAGGACTTCCAGCGCCTCGGAGAGGTAGTCGAACGCCGCCGGCGAGGCCGTCGAGCCGATCTCCAGCCGCACGCACGAGCTCTGCTTGCGCTCGGTGAGCACCTCCTTCATCTGTTCGAGCAGGTCGCCCGCCTTGTCCTCGCGCACGCTCATGTCGGCATTGCGCGTGACTCGGAAGGGGACCCCCTCGAGGACCGGCTCGCCCGGGAACAGCCGGGCGAGACAGGCGACGAGGACGTCCTCGATCAGGATGTAGTGGTACCCCTCTTCAGTCGGGAGGGTGATGAAACGGGCAAGCCCCTTCGGCACGGCCACGACCGCGAATCGTCCGTCCTGGTCGGACGCCGGGTCCTGCTTGAGCCGGACGAGAACGCTCATCCCGAGGTTGGGGAGAAGGGGAAACGGGTCGCCGGGCTCCAGCGACATCGGCGTCACGACGGGGAAGATCTCGTGGTCGAAGTGGCGTTCGACGTAGGCGATCTGTTTGGGGGTCAGATCCTTCATCCGAAGGCGGCGGATGCCCGCGTCGGCCAGCCTCGGCTCCAGCTCCTCCAGCAGGCACCTGTACTGGTCCGCGGTCATTCGTCGCACGATTCGACCGATTTCCCTGAGCTGGTCGGTGGGCGTGAGCCCTGCGATGTCGGCCTTGGCCTTGCCCTGCTCGACGAGCTGCTGGAGGCCGCCCACGCGGACCATGAAGAACTCGTCCAGGTTCGAGCTGACGATGGCCAGGAACTTCAGCCGCTCGAGCAGAGGCAGGCGGGCGTCGAGCGCCTCCTCCAGCACGCGCCGGTTGAACGCCAGCCAACTGACCTCGCGGTTGAGGAAGACGGACGCACGCTCAGCCATTGGACGCCCCTTCGATCGTCACGCGGCCCTCCTCGAGTACCACCGGGAGGCCGTAGATGTCCCGGAACAGCGCGCCCTTCTCCTTCACGGCGAGACGCTCGACCGTGAGGTCCTCGACGTTGTTCACGGTGATCACGAAATGGTCCTTTTCCAGCCGGCAGGACAGATCCCGTGCCTGCTGGAGGTGGTTCCGATCCAGCGCGTCGGCCACGCGGAGGATGGCCGCCATCTTGGAAACGGCGAGACGATCCTCCTGACTCAGCACGTTGTACTCGGGGTGCGCCGGGCTCGGCGGGGCCCGACGGTGGTAGCGCGAGGTCAGCGCGACCAGCGTCATCTCCTCGCGGCTCAGGCCGAAGAGGTCGCTGTTGAGGATCAGGTACATCGAGTGCTTGTGATGGCTCCGGTTGCTGATGAACCCGCCGACTTCGTGGACCAGGCCCGCGACTCTCAGCAGGAACCCGAGCCGCGGTTCGAGCCGGTACTCTTTCTCCAACGCCTTGAAGATCGTCATGCACGCGTCGGTCACCTGCCGGGCGTGCTTCTCGTCGAAGCGGTACTTCTCGCCGAGCTTGATTGCCGAGCGGACCACCTCCTCCGCGAACGTCTCGGTCCAGGATCTCTGGAGGGTCAGGTCGCGGAGCAGGCCGTCGCGAAAGGTCATCTTCGGCACGACGATCTTCTCCGCCTTGAACGCGCGCGCGATGTGCACGTAGGCGAGCAGCGCCGGTCCCACGGTCTCGGCCTCCTCGTAAGTCAACTGATACCGGCTGACCAGCCTGGCCACGGAGAGCGAGATCATCTTGTCCGCCAGGGCGGAGAAGGCCTTGAAGTCCAGAGAGGCGAGCGTGGTGCTCGCCCAGTCCGGGCAGAGCTGGGCGGCCGCGATGCGGGCGTCGGCAGACATGGCGACCAGGACCGGCGACTGTGCGTCGGGGCAGTCCTGATGCATCTGCTCCACCGTGCGGGCGATGTGATAGCCGAGGAACGTCCTGATCCGCTCGCTCGGCGCGCGGTAGTGCTGAAGTGTCTCGCGCAGGCGCAGGCCGCCCATGCGGTAGGAATTGGAGAACGCCACGTGGCCCTGGCGCATGAAGAGCAATTCGGTGCTGCCGCCACCCAGCTCGGCGACGAGCGCGTCGCCCTGGGCCAGTTCGGGCTGCCTCTCCATCACGCCTTCGGCCGCGAGGAACGTCAGGCGGCTCTCCTCGGCCTCGTCGATGATCCGCAGGCTGATGCCTGTGGCGATGGAGATCCGGTCGCGGAAGTTCTCCCCGTTCTCCGCCTCGCGAACCGCGCTGGTCGCGATCGCGCTGACGCGGGCCGGGTCGGTGATGCCGTACTCCTGCATGACCTTCCGGAACCCCTTGAGGATGTCCACGCACTCCCGAATCGTGGACGGCTCGATTCGGCCCTTGGTGAACGTGTCCTTGCCCAGGTGCACGCCCTTGTGGAGCGACTCGAGCTGGCGGATCTCCCCAGGGGCGCCAACCTCGGCGATGACCAGGCGGATGGCCGTCGCGCCGATGTCGATCACGGCCACGCACCGCGGAGGGCTCTCGATCTGCGCCCCCCCATCAACCGGAGCCGAACCGATCGCTGGCTTTTTCAGGGTCATGGCTTACCACCTCCGCGGCCGTCCGGGACGGGCACGCTCCCGGCAGTGTACATCAGGGCACCTCTCCGGCGAGGGGCCGGCGGTCCAGGAGCCGCAACCACCATGGACCGGTGGATGTAACGTCCGCGCGGCGGACAGGTCAACATGCTGTAACGTCTCCGATCGAGTGGTGGGCTGCGGTGCGAAGCCCGGGGTGACGTGCGCGGCCGGCACGGGTACAGCTCGATTGCCGCTACAATCGTGGCTGAACGTTGGAGACCATCGTGGAGCAACCGGATTCTCGTCTCGACGAAGAGTTGCGCGAGGGGGCGCAGTACCTCGCCCACCGTCTGACGCCGACGGCCGGCGCCATCCCCCGCATCGCCGGGATCGACATCCACGGCGTGACGCTCCCGTTGAATGGCGTCGCCGGCGGCGACCTCCTCACCTACGTGGACTTCCAAGAGCGCTTCGATCTGGATGCGCGCATCCGGCGGGCCCTCAGCCTCGGCCAGGAGGGCATGGCGCGAGTGCTTCAGAAACTCAAGCACACCGGCGGCATTCTCGTTGCCGACGTCGCAGGCCACAACTTCACCGACGCCGCCAGGGCGGCGATGCTGCATCAAGCCTTCCACACGGGCGCGCTCTACGAAATGGACCTCAACGGCCAGATCACGCTGCGCCTCTTCGAACAGATCAATACCCGCTTCTGCCGGTCCTCCACCCTGCGCAACCTGGCCCCTGACCCGGACGAGGCGAGCTACATCACGCTCATCTACGGCGAGATCTCGGGCACGGGCCGGTTCAGCTTCGTGAGCGCTGGCCATCCGCCGCCGCTGGTGTTCTCCCGCGAATTCGACCGTTTCGTCGAGGTGAGCCAGGACCGGCTGGTCAGCTACTCCCCAATCGGCCTGCAGCCAGGCGAGGACCACGCCGATGCGAAGCGGTACGAGAGAGCGCTGGGCTACAAGAAGCGCTACACGGTCAACAACCTGAACCTGATGGGCCACGGCGACGTGTTGCTGCTCTACACCGACGGCCTTATCGAGCCCATGTCCGCCTACACCCAGGCCCAGCTGGAGCAGGTCGTGTCCCGGGTGAAACACGACAGCTCGCAACTGATCTGCGAGGCGATCGTCCGCGACCGTCAGGCCACGGCTGCGCAGACCGACGACCTGACGCTGGTCGTCATCAAGTACCGGTAGTCACCTGCCTGCGACGTCCGGTCGCATCTTCGCCGCCGGTCCAGGAACCCGAGCGGCGGTGTCCATCGTCACGCTCTCTCAACCACCTCCAAGACGCCGTGGTGGCCGACGGCCGGCTGGCGGGACTGGCCGACTTCATCAGCGCAGAAGCCCAGCCAGGCCGACACCGAGTTGGAAGACTGCGAGCGCGGCGAGGATGAGCGCCGACGCGGCGAGGAGCGCGCGTTGGGCACGGACGCTCAAGAGGCGAGCGGTACCCGAACACGCAGATCAGGGCCGCCAGCGTCGCGACCATGGTGCCGTAGAACGCCACGAGCATCGCGACCGCGTTACCCGGATGCCGACGCCAGGCTGCAGCCACGGCAGGACCAAGGACGAGAGCCCAGCCGAGATAGGGGTTGGGATTGAGGACGTTCACCAGCGCAGCCTGGAGCAGCGTGGCAGGAGCGGAGCCAGGGTTCGCGGCCAACGGCGCGACCCCCGGCTGCAGACGGCGCGCGGCAGTCCAGGCAAGGTAGAGCAGCAGGAGCCCCCCCGCCGTTCGCAGCAGCGGCTGCGCCGCGGCCGGCAGACGACCGAACGCCAACAGAGCGAGCAGCGCCGGCAAGAGGTCGCTCAGCAACGGACCGAATGCGGCTGGCAGCGTGCGCCTCCAGCCGTCGGCCGCCGCACGCGAGAAGAGAAAGGCCTGGAGCGGACCAGGCTGGACGGCCGCTGCGAAGGCGAAGCCGGCACAGAACAGCACGCCGGGCTCGGTCACGCGTCGCTCCTCCGCGTTCGCCATTATCGCGCTTCCGTGTGCCTCCGTCCATCGGTTGGCGGCCGGCCAGCCAAGCCGCCGCGGGCTCCATGGATTCAGCGTGCGGGTGCGCCCGTGCCCGCCGCCGGCGCAGCGGTGGACGGCGAGCCGCCAGGAAACCCACGCCGCGAGTTTGCCACACGCGGCGGGGCGTGCCATCATCCCGCTTGGCCGGCGCAGCTGCCAGGAGACAGGGGCGCCCGGTCGGCTCGCATGCCGGGATTGGAGGCGACGCGTGACCGTCAACTGGACCGAAGTCCGCTACCGCGGCGACGTGCAGGACGTCGAAGAGCTGACCCGCACCTACCGGCTGGAGGACTACCTCGACACCTTCGAGGAGAACCGCCGGCAGATGGACCGGGGGATTCGCGAGAAGCTCATCAAGCAGGGCATCCGGCTGAGCGAGCGGATCTCGCCGCGCATCTACCGCCTGTTCGGCGAGATCTGCTCGCGATTCGGCGTCGAGGCGAAGGCCGAGGTGTTCTGCCTGCCGGCCGCCGAGGTCAACGCCTTCGCGACGATCGACATCCGCGAGTCGCGCACCTACTCGCTCATCGGTGTGACCTCCAGCGCGCTCGAGCGTCTCGAGGACGCGGAACTCCGCTTCATCCTCGGGCACGAGATGGGGCACATCCTCTTCGGGAACAACCGTCTCGACGGCCTCATCTCGACCAACCAGCAGAACCCGGACCTGACGGTGCTTCCCGCGCTCGGCGAGAGCCTGTTCCTGCGCTGGCGGAAGAAGGCCGAAATCAGCTCCGACCGGGCCGGCCTCCTGGCCGGCGGCGACTTCCGCACCTCGGCGACCGCGCTGCTCAAGGCGACGTTCGGCCTCAGCGAGAAGAACCTGAACCTCGACGTCGAGGCGCTGGTGGGCCAGGTGGACGAGATCAAGGGACACCCCGAGCTGATGGCCGAAGCGTTCGCCTCGCACCCGCTGCTGCCGATCCGCCTCAAGGCGCTCGAGCTCTTCTCGCGTTCGGACAAGGCGCGGCGCAACGGTGTGGAGGTGGCGGGCACGGCCCTGTCCGATCCCGAGCTCGAGGACGCCATCGACGAACTCGTCCGGCTGACCCGGCGATTCCCGTACCGCCCGGTCGAGCGGGCGATGATGGAGGTGGTCGCGCTGGGCGGGGCGCTGCTGCTCGGCGCGGACAGCGAAGTCAACGATGACGAGGTCAAGATCCTGATCCAGATCCTGCACCGGTACTTCACCGACGAGCCGGAGTCGGTGATCGTCACGGATCCGGCGGTGGCATCGGCGCGGTTGCCCGAGTCGATTGCCGTGCTCAACACCGAAGGGGACGCAAACGCCAAGAGCTTCGTCCTGTCTCGCCTCACGGACATCGCCCTGGCCGACGGCGCGCTGATGGACGCGGAGAGCGCCGTCATCCTCGACCTGGCGCATCAGCTGGGGCTTCCGAACAAGGTCGCATACGGTCTCGTCATTGGCGCCGCGCAGGCGGTCGGCTTCCGCAGCGACGTCAAGCTGAACCGGATGTCGGAGGAAGTCCGCCGGAACCTGCAGGCCGGGTTCAGGCGGGCCGGCGCGCTGCACCCGGATGACCGGACGAGCCAGCCTGGCAGCGGTGAGCCGATGGGCCTGCTCTGGTAGGCGACCCGACCCATCGCGGGCGGGCGCAGGCGATCGTGAAAGGCAGCGCGCTTCACACGCGGGTCCGCCGCCTTCGCGCCAGGCGCTTCGGCGCCCAGGGAAGACCCGCGCTACGGCCGCCGAGCTGCACGGCCCTGCCCGGGCGGACGCGACCGTCGACGACGGCTGGCCGTTCGGCGTACTGGTGCGGGGCTGTCCGCGAGCTCAGCATGGTCCAGGTCCGCGGCTTGGAAGGTCAGCGCCTTGCCGAGGATCTTCTCCAGCGGCGCGGCGTGCCTCGAGGCCGCCCATCGCTCGAGCTCGGCGGGCCCGTGCGCGCGGAGCACGAGGCGGAACCGGTTGCCGATCGGCTGCAGTTCGACCTGCGCGACCACCTGGCCGTGGCTGCGATCGAGGCTCTCGGCGATCCGCAGCATCGCCGACCCGACGCGCACCGCGCGCCGCGCGTCCGGCGACAGCGACGACAGGGAGCGATTCGACTTCTTCGGCCGGCCGCGGCGGTGGTACCGCGCCATGAGGGCGATCGCCTCCACCTCCTCCGGCTCGAACCCGCGGAGCCCGCCGTGGCGGATCAGGTAGGTACGAGTGCTTGTGGTGGTCGGGGTACGAGATGTGCCCGCCGATGTCGTGCAGGAGGGCGGCGTACTCGAGCCACTCTCGAGCCCGATCGCCGACCTGGTGGATTCCCCGCGTCTGGTCGAAGAGCGAGAGCGCCAGCCGCTCCACGTGCTCGGAGTGCGTCCGGTACCAGCGGCACCGCTCCCCGAGTTCGACGACGCTGCGGCGCCGGATGTCGGGGTATCGCTCCGCCGCGGCAATCCGCTTCCGGTTGCGGTCGACGAAGTCCAGGATCAGCCCCTCGCGGAGCGCGAGGTCGCAGAGGGTGATCTCCTTGGCGTCGAGCAGCCGCACCAGGGTGTCGAGCAGGACCGCGCCGGCGACAATGAGATCGGCGCGGCGTGAATCGAGGCCTGGCATGCGGAGCCGCCGCTGCATGTCGAGGTCGACCACCTGCCTGCGCGCGCGGTGGAGCGCCTTCGCCGGGACCCGCGTGTGGTGGATGGTGTTGCCGTCGAACAGCCGGCGGCCGGACATGGCCACTTCACCGAGGCTGAGGCTCGTGCCGGACGTGGCGATGACCCGGTTGAAGCCGGCGGCGGTCAGCTGTTCGGCGAACGAGGCGAATTCGGATCGAATGTGCTTGACCAGGCGGCGTTCGTCGCTCCTGGACAGGGGGTCGCTGGACACGTAGCGATCGGTCAGCCGGATCGCGCCGAGCGGGAAGCTGCGGGCCAGGTGCACCTCGGTGGCGGTCCCCAGCGTGACCTCCGTCGATCCGCCGCCGATATCGATGACGACCGTCGTGCCGCTGCTGGCATCGACGCCGTAGACGGCCGCCTTGTGAATGAGTCGGGCTTCTTCGACGCCCGACACCACGAGCGGCCGAATCCCGGTCCGCTTCTCGACGGTCGCCAGGAACTCGCCGCCGTTCCGCGCTTCGCGAACCGCGCTCGTGGCGACGGCGAGGATCTCCTCGACCTGCCGCGAGGTGGCGAGCTGCTTGAAGCGGACGAGCGTTTCCAGCGCCGCCTCGACCGCCGCCGGAGCGAGGGCCCTGCCGCCCAACCCGCCGGCGCCGAGGCGCACCATGTCCTTTTCGCGATCCACCACGTCAAAGGAGAAGTCGGCCTTCACCTCGACCACGACCATGTGGATGGAGTTCGTGCCGATATCGATGGCGGCAAGGCGCATGGACGTCGAATCTCCCGCGGGGCCGGCGTGACGCTCCGGAGGTCGATATGTTACCGTAAACAGGAGCGCGCGCCGCAGTGTCGGGTGACGGGCGGCTCACATATCCATCATGCGCTCCCTGGCCGTCAAGCGTGCGTTCGCGCGCCGAGTCCGCGCTCTCGAACGAGAACTTCCCGGCGCGATCGAGTACGACATCGGGGCGCTCCACCGCTCCCGCGTGGCTTCGCGTCGTCTGCGCGCGATTCTGCCGGTGCTGGGGCTCGAACCGATGGCGGGTGCCGAGGGCGGTGTCGGGGAGCCGAAGAAGCGCGTCCGGCGCGTGACCCGCGCGCTGGGAAGCGTCAGGGAACTCGACGTCGCGCTCGGGATCCTCGACGAGATTGAGCAGGCGCATCCGGACCTGACCGAGGTGGTTTCAGCGGCCAGGGCGGAGATAGGGGAGCATCTCGAGTCGCGCCGCGAAGAGATGGCGGGGCAACTCCAGGACATCCAGGCCGAGACGCTCGCCGGCGATTCGGCGACGCTCGAGGAGTTGGTCGGACACGAGTCGGTGGCGGCCCGGTCGGCCTTGCTGCGACGCCGACTGGAGCGGCGGGTCGATCGGCTGGAGGCGGCCATCGAGGCCGCCGGCGCCCTGTACGCGTTCGATCGGCTGCACATGGTCCGGATCGCGGCGAAGCAGCTCCGGTACACGCTCGAGCTGATTCACGAATTCGGCAGGGTGCCGACCCGGAGGCAGGTGTCGGCTCTACGACGGTTCCAGGACCTCCTCGGCCGGCAGCACGACTTCGAAGTCGTCGCCGGGTACGTGCGCCGTCTGGGTCGCGGTGGGCAAGGCCGGTTCGCAGCCGAGGTCGAGCGCCTGCTGGACGTGCTGGTTCGAGAAACCAGGGAACTGCACGCGGAGTACCTCGGAGGCGTGGGCCAGCTCATGGACGTCGTCGCGAGGTGTCGAGGTGAGATCGATCGGCGGCTGGCGGAAGGTCCGCCCGAGCGCCGCCGGTCGGGGGGAGACGTCATGGCCGATAGTTGCAGCCTCTACCTCGTGCGGCACGCGATTGCCGCCGAGCGCGGAGACGAGTATCCCGACGATTCGAGGCGCCCGTTGACCGGAGATGGGATGTCGCGGTTTCGAAAGGCGGCGCGCGGCCTGGTGGAGATCGGCGTGGAAGTCGATCTGATCCTGACCAGCCCGTTCGTGCGCGCCAGGCAGACGGCCGACATCCTCTCCGAGCAGCTGCGCGGGAAGCCGCCAGTGGTCGAGACGGACGCCCTGATTCCGGGCGCCGCTCATGCCGATCTGATCGCCGAACTCGCCAACCACGAGAAGCGGTCGGCTCTGGCGCTGGTCGGTCACGAGCCCGGAATCGGGATTGCCGCCGCGCGGCTGGTCGGCGCGAAGGGGGCGTTCGCATTCAAGAAGGGAGGCGTCTGCCGGATCGACGTGAGCAGCCTCCCGCCGGCCGGGCCCGGGCAACTCGTCTGGTTCGCTCCACCGAAGCTGCTCGTGGGAGTGAAGGGGTGAGGGCACAGGAAGCCACCTGCGTCTGTGCCTCGAAGGGCTGAGTGCTTCGGCCGGTTGGCGACATACTCCATGGCGGCGTCCGGGTCGGGACGCGCGCCGCGTGACACCGGAAGGAATGGAATGGATAACGGCAGCCCGCAGGGTCCTCGAGTCTACCTCGCCGACACCAACGTCCTGATCAACGACACGGATTCGCTCACCAAGCTCGCCCGCGGCAACACCGTGGTCGTCCCGTATCCCGTCGTCCGCGAAGTCGACGGCTTGAAGGACAGCCTGAACGGCGTCGGCGTGGCCGCCCGCCGCATCGCGCGCCTGCTCGACACCTTCCAGGAAGGCAGGCCGACGTCGGTGATGGCGAGCGGGATCCCGATGCCCGACGGCGGACACCTGGTGTTCGACGACAACCTGGTGCCGAAGGAAGACACGTGGGACGGGTTCGATCCCCGGAACAACGACGACCGGATCATCGGCATCGCCCGCAAGTGGACCCGCCAGCGGCCGGACGCCCGCGTCAGTCTGGTGACCCGCGACGTGGCGATGCGCGTGAAGGCCCGCCCGCTCGGCGTGAACGCCGAGGACTACAGGGACGACAAGAAGATCTCGTCGGTTGACGAGCTGTACCCGGGAACCGCGACGATCACCATCCCGGACGACTACCACGGCCTGCTCACCGCCCTCCACCGGGAGTCGCGTCTCGACGCGGCGCGCGTGTTCGAGGTCGCCGCCAGCCCGCAGCTGCTGGCCAACCAGTGCTGCACCATCGCGACGGAGACCACGGGCAAGGAGGTGCACGCGATCTTCAAGGCGGGTCAGCCGGCCTACTTCAGGCTGGTCCGGAAGCCGGACGGCGACCGCGGCATCGCGCCGATGAACGTCGAGCAGCAGTTCGCGATCGCGCTCCTGTCGGACCCCGATATCCCGCTGGTCACCCTGGTCGGCAAAGCTGGGTCGGGCAAGACGCTGATGGCGCTGCTCGCGGGCTACCTCCAGCTGCGCGAAGGCTACGGCCGCCTGATGATCTACCGGCCCAACATCGAGATCGGACAGTCACTCGGCTATCTGCCGGGCTCGCTCGAGGAGAAGTTCGCGCCCTGGACGCGGCCCGTGTTCGACAACCTCGAGCTGGTCCTGCGCGGCCAGACGCGCACCGGGATGGCGGCGGGATTCGAGGAACGGGCAAAGGGTGGCCGAGAGGGCAAGAAGGACGAAGCCGCCCGTCACCACACCGACATCCAGGATCTGCTGGCCCGCGAGGTGGTGCAGATCGCGCCGATTTCACACCTCCGCGGGCGCAGCATCCACGACGCGTTCATCATCGCCGACGAAGCGCAGAACATGAACCACCACGAGGTGAAGACGCTGCTCACCCGATCGGGTCAGGGCACGAAGATCGTCTTCACGGGAGACCCCGACCAGGTGGACCTGCCCGACTCCAGCTCGATCACCAACGGCCTGATCCACCTCGTGGAGCGGTTCAAGGGACAGGAGGAGTTCGGTCACGTCACGATGACGACGACCGTGAGGTCCCGCCTCGCGGCCCTCGCCGCGAATCTGCTGTAGAAGGGGAGGGCGCCGGGCGCGATATCCAGAATTAACGGTCCGGTGAACGGGCCGCAACACCGCCGTTGTACGTTCGATCACCAGAGGCGTCATGAACACACGCGTACTGGTGGTCGAGGACGAGGCGGACATCGCCAACCTCGTGAAGCACACGCTCGAACGGGACGGGGACCTGTCGGTCGAGATCGTGGGCAGCGGCCCTGAGGCGCTCGAGCGGGTGGCCGCCGAAGTCCCTTCGCTGATTGTCCTCGATCTCAACCTCCCGGTGCTCACCGGCTTCGAGGTCTGCCGCATCCTGCGCAGCCGCCCGGCGACGGCCCGCGTGCCGATCATCATGCTGACCGCCAGGGCGACGGAAACGGACCGGGTGTCCGGGCTCGAACTCGGCGCCGACGACTACGTGACGAAGCCCTTCAGTCCGAGGGAATTGGCAGCACGTGCCCACGCCGTCCTCCGGCGGAGCGTGACGACCGAGGGCAGTCCGCCGTCGGCGGTCTATCGGGGCACGCGACTTGTCGCCGATTTCGACGCCGCCGCGGTCTCGGTGGACGGCCGGCCGGTGCGGCTCACGAGGCGGGATACCGATCTTCTGAAGTTCCTGCTGCAGAATCGGAACCGCGTCCTCTCTCGCGACCGGCTGCTGGAGCGGGTGTGGGGCTACGACCGGAGTGTCGAGACGCGGTCGGTCGACGTCCACATCGGTCGATTGCGGAGCAAGCTGGGACCCGCAGGAGCGCAGATCGAAACGATGGTCGGCCTCGGCTACCGCTTCGTCGAGTTCAGCGACACTCAGCCGACCGCGAGGTAGACGGGCCGGCCGCGCCCGGCCTCGCCACACGCCGGCGATCCGGAACGGGGCGGACGGTGGGCTTCCGCATCATCCGAATCACCGGGCGGTCCAGGCGCAGGTAGCGCCCTTGGTCGTTCCGTGCCAGAAAGCGGAGATCGACCAGCGCCGCCGTCACCGACTCGCACGTCAGCGCGTCGAGGCGAAACAGGCGCTGCATCTGTTCCAGGGTCAGGCTCAAGCCCGGCAGATCGAGGGTCCTCGTCACGGATGGCTCGGGCGGCGTCTTGGACGGGCGGACTGGCCATGGTTGCATCCTCCCACCATCCACCATAGCCACGGCCGGTGTCAGTGCCGTCTCCGTCCCGTAAACTCGATGTAACACGACGGAACGGCCTCAGGCGAGAAGCAGGGCGGCCACGCCGAGACCGACGACGAGCCACGTCGTCGGCACCAGGCCGGCCATCGGCACCAGCGCCAGGCCGGCGATGAGCGAGCCCAGGGCGCCACCGGCGAGGTCGGCGCCGTAGAGACCGCCGGGCGTCGTGCGACCGTCGGCGCCGGCCGCGGCTCCCGCGCACGCAAACACGCCAGCCACCGTTACGCCGACGCCGAACAGCATCACGCCCGAGAGGCCGAGCCCCATTGCGGCGCCGCCCGCCAGCAGCGCCACGGTCAGCGTCCCGACGACCGCCGACGCGGCGAGCAGCCCGGCAGTGGCCACGCGCACCCGGCGTTCGTGGCGGGGGCCGGACAGGAATCGATCGAGGCTCCATGCTCCGACTGCGAGTCCCGCCATGAACGCCGTCAGCAGGATGCCGAGCCGTTCGTAGAGCGCCCCGCTCCTGGCCTGGTAGGCCAGCAGCAGCACGGTTTCGAGGACCATCCCTGAGAATCCCGCCACGCCCGCGAGCAGGGCGGTCCGGACGCCGCGCTTCCACCGCGCCAGCGCGAACAGGACGACGGTCACCGCCAACGCGATGTAGCGCGGGTCTTTAGACCCGCGACCCACGCGCGGGTCTTTAGACCCGCGACCCACGCGCGGGTCTTCCTCGGGCGCCGAAGCGCCTGGCGCGAAGGCGGCAGACCCGCGATCGACCATTCCCACCAACCCCGGGTAGAACTTCGCCAGCCAGGTCGCCGCCGCGATCTGGTAGGCAACCGGACGCACGTCGGAGTTGGGCGCGGCGCCGTCGGTCACCAGGCGGCGGAGCGACTCGCGACGGTCGTTCTCGAACAGGTACTGAAGGTACGAGGGCGTGACCAGCCGCGTCGCAAGTCCGCGAGCCCGCCACCTGTCGGCGAGAGCGGTGGCGACAGTCGGCAGCGGCTCGCGTGAGGCCGTCACCACCGCGCTGGCGCCCGGCAGGATCTCCACGAACGGGAAGACAGACCCAACTGCCGCGAGAATGCTGGCCGCTCGGAGCGAGACGAGTGGCGTGAGGACGTTCTCGGGCACGTCGAGCTTGAACGCGACGATGCCGCCGCTGGCGAGCCGTGCGCGGCATTCGGAGAAGAACTGCGTGGTGTAGAAGCGATTCGACTGGCCAGACGTCGGCTGCGGCATCGCCACCACAATCAGGTCGGTACTGGCCCGCCCGGCGGAGGAAGGCGCGGGGATCGTCAATCACCACCGCCGAGTCCGACGACCGCTGGCGGCCGCCGATGTCGACCAGCACGGCATCCATCTCGACGATGTCGAGTCGTTCCGGCCGGTGCTGGCGAAGTTCGCGGTCGAGCCGCTCGACGCTCCCGCCGAGCAGCAGAATCCGGCGCGGTGCCGGGTGCTGGAGCGCGGCCAGGTGCGCCAGCTCCTCCTGGCGCGCCGTCTCGCTCTCGTACACCAGCACATCGTCGACGAACAGTGCGGTTTGGGAGCCGGCGGACGTCGCGGTGATTCGTGCGTACGGCGAGTCGCGAGAGTCGACGACCGATGGGTGCGACCACCTGGTCATCTGGAGGTCGAGGCGCGGAGCGACCGAGACTGCGGCGACCGTGAGGATGATGACGAGGATCGCGAGTCGGCGTCGTGCGCCAGCCATGAGCGCCGCCGGGGCCAGACCTGCGACGAGGACCGCGAGCGTGAACGTCGGGACGCCCAGCGCGAACGAGATGGTGGCGCCAGCGGCGCCCACGCCCGCGCCGGCGCTTTCGACGCCGTAGGCCCAGGAGAGCGATCGTCCCCGCGCAGCCGCGAGTTCGGCGGCCCACCGGAAGGCCGCGCCGAGCGCCACGGACGCCGGCAGCACCGCCGCCAGGAGCACGAGGACCTGATGTTCGAATGGCAGGTAGGCGCCGGGCACGCCGCCAAGGGCGAGCCGACTGACGCGGACCACCGCCACTTCGGCGGGCAGCGCGACGGCGGTGGCGGCGAGGAGCCACTGCAGCCGGCCGGGCGTCGCTCGGAAGCGGCGCGGCAGACACGCGGCGCCGGCGGCGCCGCCGGCCATCCACGCCGCCAGCGCCACGGCGTACACCAGTTCCACTCCGTAGAAGGCGACGTTCAGCTCGCGGAGCAGGACGACCTGGCAGAGGAGTGCGAGCAGTCCGACGAGGAAGAGGCGCATGGCGACCTCTAAATGGGAGGCCGCGATTCGGGATTGAGCCAGCAGGGTCGGGATGCATCGCGAGCGGGCCTTCGGAGCAGGCCGTCAGGCCCGGGTACGGAACGCGACGAGCGGCTGCCGTGATTTCCCGGGCGCAGCGCGTGCGGTCGAGCCAGCGCGATTAGCGCCAGCCCGACGCAGGAATCCGGAAATCGCGGCACCGCGAGGACGCGTTCCCGGCCTGCGGAGCGGCCCGCGAGAGATGCGCCCGGCCCTGGTGGCGACTCGGAATCGCGGTCTCCTATATAGATCACTTGACGTCGCTTTCCTTGAACACGTCGGCCTGGAACGTCGACAGCCGGGCGCCGGAGCGCCAGCATCCGGCCGCCAGGCCGCCCTTCAGGCACAGGTTGTCGAGCAGTTCGTCGCGCGTCCATCGCTCCTCGGTCGCGACCTGCGGGAGGAAGACCGCCGAGCGGCGGTCTTTCTGCAGCAGGACGCCGTCGCGCCCGACAACGATCGCCTGCGGGCCTGCGACCTCTCTGAACGGCGTGAGGATGGAGATCTCGACTTCGATCTCCTTCAACTCGCCCGGCTTGACCTTCTCGAACCGGGGATCTTCGAAGGCGGCGGCGAGGGCCATCCTCCCGACCAGGACGCGCAGCGGCCGGTCGGGCTCCATCTCGCCGATACAGCCGCGGAGCGCGCCGCGTCTGCGGAGCGTGACGAACACGCCCTGCGGCCTTTCGAGCGACGCGGAGAAGCCCCGCGCCAGCGGAACGGTGCCGGTATCGAGGTAGCGCCGGATCGTCTCGCGAGCCAGCGCGAGCATCTGCCTCTTGTCAGCGGACGTCGGCGGGAGTGCGACCGCCGCCGACGCGTGCGGCGCGACGGGCGAGGTGTCGGCGCCCGGTTCGCCCGCCGAGAACACCACAGCGCCGTAGCCCACTACGCGATCGGGCTCGCCGATCGGAAGGTCGCCGGAGTTGGCGTAGCTCACCACGCGCCCCCGCGTGGCTCCGAGCGCACGAGCGGCCACCATGGCTGCCATTACCGGGGCGTCGCCACACGCGCACGTCGCGAGATTGGGCACGCTTCTCGGCGACGCGGAGGTCACGGACCTGACGCGGTCCGGGTCGAGGCTGGCCATCGCCTCGAGCGTCCTGCGGTCGGCCAAGACGGCGTCCTTCCAGGACGGGTAGTGCGACAGGTCGGAGCTGGCCACAATGAGCGCGCGCCGGCCGGCCAGTAGGCGGCTGAGCGTTCGGCCGAGCCGCGTGATCACCGCCGCGTCGTCGCTCGCGACGATCGCGGCGACGACCGAGGCGGTGGGGAAGAGGCGCTGGGCGAACGGGATCTGTACTTCGAGGGAGTGTTCGCCGGCGTGCATGGCGGCGTCAGCCACGCAGTCGGAGTCGTCCTTGATCAGGGCGGCCGAGAGTGCCTGGTCCACCTTCGCCACGCCGAGGGGCGTCCTGATGCCGCTCCCCGGAAACACACCGATGCGGCCAGACCCCGCGCTCGTGTGGTTCGCGCCCAGAATCACGATCGTGTCGTACTGGTGCGGAGATGCCTGGCGCCACGCGTCCGCAGCGATCTGGCCGGAATAGACGTAGCCGGCGTGCGGCACGACGATTGCGATGGGCGCCTCGCGCCCCGGCGGCACGGCGTCCTTGAGGACCGCGTCGAGCACCGCATTCAGCGTGCGCGCGTCGGCGGGGTAGAACTGGCCGGCGACCGCCGGCTCTCGGACACTCTGGCCGCCCCGCCCGGCGGCGTCAACGTCGCCTCGGCACGCGACCGCGAGCAGGAGCACCGCCAAGAGCCGAGCCGCTGTCCGGCCTCGCCGAGCGGCGAGCCGCGCCGTAGTCCGCTGCTCCCGATGAAGCGGGCGGAGGCGGGCGCCGTGAGCCCTGGGCCGTGGGCCGTGAGCCCTGAGCCGTGGGCCATGAGCCGTGAGCCGTGAGCCTTGAGCCCTGAGCCGTGGGCCATGAGCCGTGAGCCGTGGGCCGTGAGCCGTGAGCCGTGTCATGTCCAGATCCCCGCAATCTTCCGTCCGCAGTACGCGCAGGCCCCGTTCCTGAGGTGCATTTCGTTCACGAAGAAACTCTCGCGCAGAATGACGGCCTTCTTGCAGGACGGGCAGTAGGTGTGGTTACCAGGATGTCCCGGCACGTTGCCGACGTAGGCATACCGGATACCCCTGGCCATCGCGATGTTCCGCGCCCGCTCGAGCGTCGACACCGGCGTCGGTGGCAGGTTCATCAGCTGGTAGTCGGGGTGGAATCGGGTGAAGTGGAGCGGCACGTCCGGGCCCAGTTCGCCGGCCACCCACGCGGCGAGTTCCCGTAGCGACTTCTCCGAGTCGTTCAGGGTTGGCACGACCAGGTTGACGATCTCGAGGTGCTTCCCGCTCTTCGCCACCTGCTTGATGCTCCGCAGAACCGGCTGCAGCTCCGCGCCGCACACCCGGCGATAGAACTCGTCGCTGTAGCCCTTGAGGTCGATCTTGACGGCCGCCAGCGCGCGGCAGACGTCGGCGAGCGGCGCCTCCCTGGCGAAGCCGCAGCTCACCATCACCGATCGGATGCCGCGCGCCGAGGCTGCCGCTGCGACGTCGAGCAGGTACTCGGCGAACACTGTCGGCTCGTTGTACGTGAAGGCGATGACCGGCGCGCGCCGCGCCGTCGCCTGTCCCACCATGTCCCAGGCCGACGTGAATGGCGCATCCAGGTCGCCCGGCGTCGACTGCGACAGCTCCCAGTTCTGACAGAACCGGCACCGGAGCGGACAGCCCGATGTACCGAACGAGAGCGCGCTGCTGCCTGGCAGGAAATGGTAGAAGGGCTTCTTCTCGATCGGGTCCAGGTGGACCGAGACCGGGCGGCCGTACACCAGGCTGCGCAGTTCGCCGTTGACGTTCGCTCGGGCACGGCATTTCCCGCTCTGACCGACGGGGATGTCACAGCCCTGCGCGCAGAGGAGGCACCGAATCGTCGCCGGGGCGTGAGCGTGAACCTTGGCGTTCGGCGGACGAGTCGTGTGGCACGCGCCGCAGTCGGCGCCGGCGAGCGCCGCCGTCGTCCAGTAGCGGGCTTTCGGGGCGGTGGCCAGGAGATCCTGGTTCGAGCCCGCCATCCACTCGGCCCATGCGGCGGCCGGGAACGCGGCAAGCCCCGCCGTCGCGGAGGCCGCTCGAGCCGTGGAACCGAGGAACGCCCGCCGGGAGACCATGGGCCGATCCTACACCGGTCCGGCGTGCTAGGATCTGGCCTCGGCGGGGGTCCGCCCGAGGGTGAGGTGTCTGTGGCAGTGACGATTGACGTCGAATACGTCGGAGACCTGCACTGCAAGGCGGTGCACGGGCCGTCCGGCAACCACCTGGTGACCGACGCTCCGGTTGACAACGGCGGCAAGGGGGAGACCTTTTCGCCGACGGATCTCGCGGCGACAGGCCTCGGCGCGTGCCTGGTCACGATCATGGGGATCGTCGCGAAGCGCCACGGGTGGGATCTCTCCGGGACCCGCGTTCGGGTCGTGAAGGAGATGACGTCGGTGCCGATGAGGCGAATCGGGGCGCTGACGGCGACGATTTCCGTTCCCGCCGGCCGGGTCACCGAGGCGCCCGACAGGACGCTGCTCGAGCGCGCCGCCGACACGTGTCCGGTCCGGCAGAGCCTCCATCCGGACGTGCGGGTGACGATGGTGTTCGAGTGGGAATAGGGACGAGGGACGAGGGACGAGGGACGAGGGACGAGGGGATTATGGTGGTCACAGGGGAGTCGATTCGGCAGTTCGTGGCCGAGAAGACGATTGCCGTCGTTGGCGCGTCGGCGGCCGGCAAGGGCTTTGGGGCCTTCGCCTATACCGAGTTGAAGAAGAAGGGCTACCGGGTGATGGCAATCCACCCGACGGCGTCGGCCGTCCACGGAGACCGCTGCTGGCCGAGCTTCGCCGCGCTCCCGGAGCCGGTCGAACGCGCGCTGGTGGTCGTGAAGCCCGACGCGGCCGAGGCGGTGCTTCGCGCCGCCGCCGCCGCCGGTGTTCGCCGGATCTGGCTGCAGCAAGGGGCCGAGTCGCCCGCCGCGCTGAAGGCCGCCGAGGAGCTTGGCCTGGATGTCGTCCACGGCCAGTGCATCCTGATGTTCGCCGACCCGGTCGGGCCGCTCCACGGCATTCACCGGTGGATCTGGAAGCTCATCGGTAAGATCCCGCAGTAGGTTCGCGCTTCGTGCTATCGTTGGAGAACGCGGTCGACTACGGAGGAGTGGGCGATGAGACTAGGCATTCCTGAACTGCTGCTGATCCTCGCGATCATCTTGCTTCTCTTCGGCACGAGCCGGCTCGCCGGCCTGGGGAAGGGGTTGGGCCAGGCCATCCGCGGGTTCAAGAGCGAAGTGGGCCCGAGAGACGACACGCCGGAGAAGCGGTAGCCCGGGTCCTCCCGTTCGACATCGCGCGGCGGTCTGGATCGCCGGTCCCGGTGGTCCGATCGCCGTTTGCATTCCCGGCCGCTCCCACGCACAATCTCCCACATGTTCCGAATCGGCGTTGATCTCGGCGGCACGAAGATCGAAGCGATTGCCCTGGCCGACGATGGGAGCATTCCGATCAGGCTTCGCGTGGCCACGCCGCGGCAGGACTATCGGGCGACGCTCTCGGTGATCGCCGGTCTGGTGGCGGACATCGAGGCGCGGATTGGTCAGCGCGTCAGCGTCGGCATCGGCATGCCCGGAGCGCTGTCTCGGGCGACGGGGCTCGTCAAGAACGCGAATTCCACGTGGCTCAACGGACAGCCGCTGTCCCAGGACCTGTCGACGCTGCTCGAGCGGCCGCTGCGGTTCGCGAACGACGCCAACTGCTTCGCGCTGTCCGAGGCCAGCGACGGCGCGGCGGCGGGCGCGGCCTGCGTGTTCGGCGTCATCGTCGGCACGGGCACCGGCGGCGGCGTCATCGTGAACGGCCAGGTGCTGACCGGCGTCAACGCGATTGGCGGGGAGTGGGGCCACAATCCGCTGCCGGCGCCGCTGCCGGGGGAGTCGCCGGGGCCCGCCTGCTACTGCGGCCGCTTCGGGTGCATCGAGACGTTTCTTTCCGGGCCGGGCCTGGCGCGGGACCACCAGCAAACCACCGGCCTCGCGCTCGAGCCGGCGGAGATTGCGCGGCGGGCCGATGCGGGCGACCCCGAAGCGATCTCCACGCTCGAGCGCTACGAGGATCGGATGGCGCGCGCGCTGGGCAGCATCATCAACGTCGTCGACCCCGACGTCATCGTCCTCGGCGGCGGGATGTCGAACGTCGGGCGCCTCTACACCAGGGTCCCCGCCCGCTGGTCGCGCTACGTGTTCTCAGACCGCGTTGACACCCGCCTCGTGCCGCCGCTCCACGGCGATTCGAGCGGCGTCCGCGGCGCCGCGTGGCTCTGGCCCGCCTTCGCCCTCCGGGCCACGCCGGAGTAATCCCGCGGCCCTCCGGGCTTCGGCGGGGTAAACCCGCCGCGCTTCGCGCTGCGGCGGGGTAGCCCCCTGGCGCTTTGCGCTACGGCGGGCACGTCCTAAGCCTTGAGCCTTGAGCCCTGAGCCCTCCTACGACGCGCGCGCGATCAGTTTCTCCAGGTAGCGCGATCGCATCTGCTGGCTGGCCATCGCCTGCTTGATGGGCGGCAGGCGAAGGATGACGCCCAGGATGGCGGCCATCGCCCGGTGGCTGGCCAGCGCGCGGTTGTCGAAGATCAGGTTCTGCAGCTGACCGCGCTCGATCGCCTGGAGCACGAACCGGTGCGTCGAGTTCAACGGGGTGATGACGCGCTCGGGCCTCGACGCCAGGCGCAGGCCGTTCTCCGGGCACGCGCCGACGCACACGCCGCAGCCGAGGCATGCCCCCTCGTCGAGCCGCGACGCCTTCTTCCGCGGCTTCTTCGGGTCGTTGGCCGAGACGAGCGAAAGGGCTTCCACCGGGCAGGCCTCCACGCACTTCCCGCAGCCGTTGCAGGCCGCCTGATCGATCGCGAGGATGAAGTTGGTCGTGTGGAGCGGGTGCAGGAGCCCGAACCGCCGCGCCGCGATCAGCGCCTCGCAGCAGCAGCCGCAGCAGTTGCAGATGTACGACACGCGCTCGCGCGCGTTCTCCCCGAACTGGACGAGGCGCCGGTCGCGGGCCTGCTGCAGGAGGTCGAGGCCTTCCGCCGCGTCCACTCGGCGCGCCACGCCGTGCCGCACGAGCGATTCGGCGGCCGCGTTGAGCATCATGCAGATCTCGAGCGGCGCGTCGCACGCCTTTCCGACATGCTGCATCTTGTGGCGGCAGTAGCAGAGGCCGACGCCGATCGTCTTCGACGTCTTCACCACCTCGCTGGCGCGCTCGTAGTCGAGCACGTGCAGCGAGAGTTCAGCCGGCACCGCGGCCTCGTTCACGAACACGCGTCCGAGCCGGGTCTCCCCGGTGGCGAACAGGTCGCGGACGAACTCCTCCTCGACGTTCAGGTACTGGTAGAACAGCTCGGCCAGCACCTTCTGGTCGATGTCGTTCCGCAGCCGCATCATCGAGAACTCGAAGAACCCGGCCATTGGCGGGGGCAGGACGTAGGTGCGTCGGCCGTCGGGAGCCTCGGTGTCCAGCAGGATGGCGCGGCTGGCCAGGGCGTCCAGCACGTTGCGCGCTTCGGCCTCGGGCACCTTCCACCGTGCCGCGGCATCCTTCACGGTGCACGGCTTGATGGGGAGTTGCGCGACCAGGCCCGCCTCGCGTTCGCTGAAGAGCAGTGTCAGGATGGCGTACAGCACATCGGCGGGCGGCGCGCCCTGGGGGAACCGATTGATCCGGCCGACGAGGTCCCGGTACGCGGAACGGACAGTCAGATGAGACATGGCACGCCTCTCAGGACAGGCTCAGGGCTCAAGGCTCACCCCTCGACTTCGCTCGGGGTGCCCTGAGCGAGCGCCCTTCGATGAACTCAGGGCGGCCCGAGCCCGTCGAGGGCCGAAGCGAGTCGAAGGGCAGGGCTCAGGCGCCTTCTGTCTTCTGAATTCTGGATTCTGACTTCTGGATTCTACTTCAGCGTCTCCTCCGCGCCGAACTCCCTCGTCGGTCGCAGCTCTTCCAGTATCTGTCTGTCTTCGGCCGAGTCTGCGCCACGGACGAGCCGCGCCAGGAGGGCGCCGACGCCGGGGCCGAGCATGTAGCCCTGGCCGCACATGCCCTCGGCATGGACGTATCCTTCCAGCGCCTTCGACCAGCCTAGGATCGGCGCGCCGTCCGGCGTCATCGGGTAGAGGCCGCGCCACGTCCGCCGCACCTTGATGTTCGTCAGCTTCGGCATCAGGCCGATCATCCGTTTCGCGATCATCGGCAGGTACTCCGACGTCTCGCGCCGGTCGGTGCCGACAACCGGCGGGTCGGGAGTGATGCAGAAGACGAGGCCGCCCGGCTTGTGCTGGTAGAAGTAGTAGTTGCGCGCGCCTTCGGTCGGCCGGATGTCGACCAGCATCGGGTTGAAGAACCTCGCCACCGGCTCGGTGATGCCGGCTTCGTGGCTGTCCGGCACCACGGGTGTGTCGAGGCCGGCCGATTGCGCCAGGGGCTTCGCCCAGGCGCCTGCTGCGTTGATCACCGTCTCGGTGGCGTAGCCGCCCTTGTCGGTCCGGACACCGACGACCCCGTTCTTCCTGTGGATAATCGCGGTCGCGCGCTCGCCGAACCTGAACTGCACGCCCAACTCGACCGCCCGCCGGTAGAACGCGGCGGACGACATCATCGGCGACGCGGATCCGTCCTCGGGCGAGTACGTGCCGCCGCGCAGCCCCTCGCGGTTGATGTCGGGCACGAGTGCGATCAACTCGTCGCGCTCGAGCCAACCGATGTTGAGGCCGTAGCGCTGCTGAACCTTCAGCAGCTTCTTGAGCGAGCGCTCCTCCGGCTCGCGGTAGGCGACGAATACGTAGCCGCCCTGGAACCACTCGATTTCGTCACCCTGCGCCTCCTTCCACGTCGAGAAGATGCGGAGCGACTCGAGGCAGAGGCGGATCTTCGCCGGCGACGAGTGCGTCGCGCGAATGCCGCCGATGGCCGCCTTGTTGCTGCCCTGGCCCGGCCCGGCGAACTGATCGACGACCAGCGTCTTCACTCCCGCCTCGGCCAGGAAGACCGCCGCCGGCAGTCCCACGCTCCCGGCCCCGATGATCACCGCGTCGTGAACCTGCGCGCTCATCACATGCCTCCTTCGTGAGCGGCGGTCGCGTGCCGCCGAGGCACATCGTGAATGGGCGCTTCGCCGGCGACGACGCCGGCGAAGGCGCCGAGCGGCACCTCCATGAACAGCGGCCGCCGCGTCAGGTCCGCGACCTGTTCCGGCGGGATTCCCTCCTCTCGGAATATCCTCTTGACGAGGTTCGGGCACGTCTTGCCGCCGCACGCGCCCATGCCGCACCGCGTGACCGCCTTCAGGTGGTTCATGTCGCGGATCCCGCTCCGAATCAGCTCCCGCAGCTCCCTGGCGGTCACCCGTTCGCACCGGCACACGATCTCGTCGTCGCCGATCGACCGCACGAACCGCTCGGCGTCCTCCGCCTGCCACGGTTCCTGCACGCGGATGCCCGCGATGCGGGTGGCGATGTCGGCTGGCGCGGTGACCCGCACGAGCAGCGCCCGGTCAGCCTCGCGCGGGGCGCGCACGCGGGCCACCTCGACGTTGCCGAGCACGGTGCCCTCGCTGTCCAGCACCGTCACGGTGTCGCCCTTCCTGATCCGCTTCGCCGAGAACTCATAGGGAATGACGACGGTCGGCCGGGCCTGGTCCTTGCGGTAGTCCAGCAGCGTAATGGCCAGGCCCGGGCAGATCGCCACGCACTTCTCGCACCCGTCGCATTCGTGGCCCACGAACTCCGGCACGCCCATCACATCGTCTCCACTGATCCGGATGGCTCCCCGCGGGCAGATGGAGGTGCACGGGTTGCAAGGAATCTCCTGCGTGCAGTGGAACACGGGGAAGACGCCGGTGTTCTCCTCGGGCAGGTCCTCCGGAATCGTCATGCCGGGCCGCGACTTCAGGACCTGGGCCGTGCGATGCCACTCGGGCGGCACCTCGCCGACGTCCCGACCGAGGCGGCGGGCGATTTCAAGGCCCCGAATCCGCCCGGTGAACATCGCCGCCGACGCTTCGGCAATCTCCTCGGAGTCGCCGGCCGCCATCGCGGGCAGGCCGAACTCGCGCGCCTTGTGGAGGAACTCGTCCACCGGGTCGAGGCCGACCGCCACGAGGATCGTGTCGCACTCGAACCGCTTCTCGGTCCCCGGAATAGGCTTCCACTTCCTGTCGATCCGGGCGATCGTCACCGCTTCCACTTCATCCCGGCCTTCGGCGCGCAGGACGGTGTGCGACGTGTAGACGGGAACGCCCATGCGGACGAGTTTGTCCTTGTGGACCTTGTAGCCGCCGCACTCGGGCATCGCTTCACAGAGCCCGACCACGCCGATGCCGGCCTGCAGCGCGTGGTAGCCCGCGATCAGACCGACGTTGCCGCCGCCGATGATGAAGAGCCTCTCGGTCGGCCGGACGAGGTCGCGGTTGACGAGCGTCTGGAAGGCACCGGCGCCGTAGACGCCGGGGAGCGTGTTGCCGGGGAAGACCAGCGACTTCTCACGCGCGCCGGCGGCGACGAGCAGAATGTCGGGCCGCACGACGAAGTACTGGTGGTTGTCGCGAAGCACGCCGACACGGCGGTCCGAGAAGACCGAGAGGACGGTGGAGTCCAGCCAGATACGGACGTTCTCGAACCGGCGCACCTCCTGCTCGAGTTTCGTGGCGATGTCGATGCCGCGCGTGCCGGCGTGGCACGCTTCGATCGAGCCGAAGAACTTGTGCGTCTGGAGAACGAGCTTGCCGCCGAGCCGGTGCTTGTCGTCGACGAGCAGCACGCGGACGCCGGCCTTGGCCAACTCGATGGCCGCCGTCAGGCCGGCCGGGCCGCCGCCGATGATCAGGCACTCGGTGCCGACGGTGTCGATCGGGTGACTCCGGGGCTGACTCTGTGCGTCCGGGAGCACCGGCAGGCCGTCGAGCGGCTGCACGTTCATGCCGGGGCGCACGCTGACCATGCACGACTTGACCGGCAGGCCGTCGGCGACGACGGTGCACTGGGCGCACTGCCCGTTGGCGCAGAAGATGCCCTGCGGCGCGCCGTCCTTGGGATGGTGGCCGAACGTCCGCACGCCGCTGGCGAAGAGCGCGGACGCGATGGTCTCGCCCGGCCGGGCCAGGAGCGGCTGGTTCCGCCACGAAAACGTCACGGCTGGCGGATCGGCTGCGGGGAGGATGGGATGCTCATGAATACGGTGATCGGGCACAGGAATGACTCCTTAACGACGCGCGAATGAAAGATGAATGCCGAATGGGAAACAGGAGATTCGCGGTGCTGAGCGGCCGGCTGCAGGCTGACCCATGAGCCGGGACGCGGCGCGACTCGGGGTCACCGCAGATGAAGGATAGCACACGCGCGGTCGGCCGATGAGGCGGCGGTCGTCCCTCGACGTCGCTCGGGACGACCCTGAGCGAGCGAAGCGAGTCGAAGGGTCGCGGCCCGGCTCGTCGGCTCCCGCCTTCGCTGCTTCGCAGCTTCGGCGGGGCGGGCCCGGGCTCCCGCCTCCGCCCGCGCAGGATGCACGCGGGGCTACGGCGCGGCGCGTCGAAGCGCTTCGCGCGAAGGCGGCCGTTCGGCGGACCTCACGTCGCCCTTTGCGCCGACCCGGTCCGCGCCCGCCTTCGTTGCGCTGCAACTTCGGCGTGGCAGGCCCCGCCTCTCGAGACGGCCGCCCGACGGTGGTGCTACACTCCGCCGATGTCGACAGCAGTGAACTACGCGCGGGCGAGGCGCCATCTGATGCGTGCCGACCCGATCCTCGGTGCGATCATCAGGCACAAGGGCGCATGTGGGCTGGCGGAGCGAGGGACCGAGCCGAGGTTCAGATCGTTGTTGCGCGCGCTGGTCTCACAACAGCTGTCGGTCAAGGCGGCGGCGACCATCTTCTCTCGCGTGCTGGCCCTCTTGCCGGGCGACGACGTCTGCCCTCGCCCTGAGGCTGTTCTCCAGCTTTCGCCGGAGACGCTCCGCGGCGCCGGCCTGAGCCGGCAGAAGGCGTCCTACCTGCACGACCTCAGCGCGCGAATCGTCGCCGGCACGTTGCGGCTCGACGAGCTCGACGGGCTGTCCGATGAGGAGGTGATGACGGCGCTCACCGAGGTGAAGGGCGTCGGCCGGTGGACCGCCGAGATGATTCTGATCTTCCAGCTTGGCCGGCCCGACATCCTGCCGGTGGACGACGTGGGAGTGCTCCGCTCGATTCAGAACGTCTACGGTCTGCGCCGCCGCCCGTCGGAGAAGCAGGTGCTGCGCATGGGTGAGCGGTGGAAACCGTACCGCTCCATCGCGTCGTGGTATCTGTGGGCGGCGCTGGACAATCAATAGAGGGCTCAGGGCTCACGGCTCACGGCTCAGGGCTCACGGCTCAGGGCTCATGGCTCACGGCTCAGAGCCCTGCCGGACCGCCGTCTGCCAGTGTAGTATGGGCCAGGGACCCGGCAACGGGCAGGCGCCGGGTGGAGGTGCGCCGAATCATGACGCCGAAGGCGACGACGATGACGCTGCCGCCGCAAGTCGACCTTGGAGACATCACCGTTCGTGACGGGCTGCAGGCTCTCGAGCACTACGTGCCGGTCGAGTTGAAGCTCCGGCTCGCCGAGGATCTGGTCCTCGCCGGGTACCGGCACATCGAGGTGACGAACTTCGGGAATCCGATCGCGCTGCCGCAGTTCAAGGACTGCGAGGACCTGCTCGATCGCCTCTTCGACTCGGCCCGCGTCGGCGGCCGGCTGCGCCAGAACGGCGGCGACGTCACGGTGACGGCGGTCACGATCAACGAGAGGGCGGTCGATCGGGCCCTCGAGTACCGGGTCCGGAGAGGCCGTGGCCCGGACTGCCTCCTGCAGATGGTCTCCACCGACCCGCATCACCACAAGGTCAACTCGGGGCTGTCGCTCGACGAGTACCTGGGCCATGACCGAGCGATGCGCGCGCACCGCCCGCGAGGCTGGCGTCGACATGTGCGGCACGGTGAGCACCATCTGGGGCTCGCCGATCAAGGGCCACCAGCAGACCACGTTGGAGACCGCCGTCGAGTTCTCGAAACGGTACCTGGATCTGGGCGCCGCGTACGTCGAGCAGGCGGATCACGACGGATCGGCCGACCCGCTTCGGGTCTTCGAGTACTTCACGATGATCCTGGACCCTGCCCGGATGGGGAAGTGGGCGGACCCTCGCTACCACCTCGCGCACTTCCACAGCGGCCGGGGCATGGGTATGGCCAACTATCTGGCGGCGCTCCAGGCCGGCGTGGTCAGGTTCGAAACCACGCTCAGCTCGACGGGCGGCCAGCCGTCCAACGTGATGGACGGGATCCCGAGCGGCGGCACCGGCGCCTACTACCACGAGTCACACCTGTGGAACGGCATCGTGGCCACCGAGGACTTCGTCGTGATGCTGGAGGCGATGGGCATCGATACGGGGATTGACGTCGCGAGGCTGCTCGGCGTCGGCCGGTTCTTCAAGGAGCATGTCCTCAAGATCACCCCCGAAGCCCGGAAGGCGCTCGTCGCCAACGTGGCGCGGGTCACGGGCATCGGCGAGGAGCGAATCGAGGCGCTCGGGGGCTCGGATGCCGGCATCGAGGAGATGGTCGATCAGTCCGCGTCGCACTTCGCTGCGGCGACGGGGAAGTCGCCGGACAAGGCGCGGGCGATCGTGGACAACCTGCTCCGGGGAACCAGAGGGTACCTCGAGAGCGGATGGTGGTGTCAGTCGCGGGCCGAGACGCTGATCAACGGCGTCCCCCCGTCGCCGTACCTGCTGGAGCTGCTCCAGCGGCGATGACGGGAGCGCCGGCCTCTGCCGCTTGAACCGACTCTACAGCTATGAAAGACACCAGGCGAGACACTGGCTCCAGCGTCGCAGCGTCCCCTTGTCCGCACAGCGTCTGCCCGTGGTACCTGGGCTACCTGCTCGCGAGTCCGCTGCGGAGGCTCCTGGAGAATCCCGAGAAGATGCTCCGGCCGCACGTCAGGCCCGGCATGACGGTGCTCGAGCCGGGCTGCGGCATGGGGTACTTCAGCCTGCCGCTGGCGCGCATCGTGGGTGCCGAGGGCCGGGTGGTCTGCGTGGACCTGCAGCGGCGGATGATCGACGGCCTTCGCCGCCGCGCGCGCAAGGCCGGAGTGCTGGACCGGATCGAGACGGCGGTCTGCGGCTCCGACGACCTCGGCATCGGGGAGTGGGCGGGCCGGATCGACCTGGCCCTGGTCATCCACGTCCTCCATGAGGTGCCGGACACGGATCGCTTCCTGCGTCAGATCCACGCGGCCCTGCGACCCGGGGGAAGCCTGGTCATCATCGAGCCCAAGGGGCACGTGACGCCGGAGCAGTTCGAGGCGGCGCTGACGCTGGCCGAGGCCGTGGGCTTCAGCCGCGACCTGCAGGCGCCGGCGACGAAGGCCCTGCAGGCGACTCTCTGCCGGCGCTGACGAGGTCGGTTCGGCACCGATCAGGGCTTAGGGGGCTCAAGGCTCAGGGCTCAAGGCTCAGGGCTCACGGCTTAGGGCGCAGGGCTCACGGCTCACGGCCGAGGGCGGCGACGAGCGCGCACAGACTGGCAGAGAGTTCTCGGTAGCCACCATCGAGCAGGTTCGCCTCATCTTCCAGGAGGAATCCAAGCCGCGAGGACAGGTCGATCAGATAGCGGGCTTCGGCAGCTGAGCCCGCAGCAATGTTGAGAAAACTGACGTACTCGGCAAGGCTGCGGCGTGCAGATCCTTCAACGATGTTCGCCACCGCTGACACGGCGGCGCGCCGTATCTGAGCCTGCAGGCCGAAACGCTCTTCGATGGGCAGCCGCCTGGTCGCCCGATACACGGCCAACACCAGTCGGTCGGCGATGCGGAACACCCTCAGTTTCCGGTGGTCGCGGCTCATGCCGGCCGGTTCTCTTGCAAGCCCGGTACCAGCGTCTCCCGGCCTTCGCCCTGAGCCTACCGTTTCGGCATCTCCGCCGCTGTCGCCAGCGCCGCGACGAAGGCGAGCGGTTCGCCCTTGCTGACTGGGGGCGTGCCGACGACGTAGAGAATCTCCCCGCCGAACGGCGCCCGGACCTCCTCGAGGACCCGCCCCTGGAAGTCCGTCACCCGGCCGATCAGCGCTCCCTGCGCAATCGTGTGGCCGCGCTCGACCAGCGGATACCAGATGCCGGTGAAGCCGCTCGTTGATCACCTGGTTCCGCCCGAGGAACACCGCCTGCTGAAGCGGGTCGGGCCCTGTTGCCCGCATCTTCAGGTGCTTGAGTACGCCGGCCACGCCGCGCTCGATGCGCACGATCGACTCCTCGTCGCTCTGGCCCATCGCGCCCGACTCGATCGTCATCGCCGGTTTGCCGCGGGTGATGGCCGTATTCGCCAGATAGATCGATGCCGTCGGATCGGTCGGCCGGGCATTGTCGAGGACGATGTGATCCAGGCCGAACGCGAGGGCGAGCTGGCGACCGCGCTCGACGAGCGCGGGCGGCGCGGTGAGCGTCCAGTAGAGGTACGGGCGGAGCGATTCGTTCGCGTCGCCGCAGTGCAGATCGATGAGCGCGTCGGACCGGTCGATGATCTCGCGGGTGATCACGAAGGCAATCCGCTCAGAAATGGTGCCGTCGGCCTTGCCCGGGAAGACGCGATTGAGGTTCTTGTTGTCGCCAGGCGTGTAGTAGATGGTTCTGCCGAGGTACGCCGGCATGTTCGCGACGTGCACCATCAGAATCGTGCCCGACAGGTTCTTCGGGTCGATCGCGCCGCGCAGCCGCTGGAGGGCCAGGATGGGCGGATACTCGGCGCCGTGTACGCCGGCGACGAGCGCCAGCACGGGGCCGGGTTTCGCGCCGTGGACGATCGAGATCGGGATGATCGTGGAAGGCTCGCTTCCGCGACCCGGGACCTGCAACTCCCCGTAGACCGTCGTGCCGGGCTGGGCGGTGACGCCGCCGGTCGTGAACGCCGACTGCGCAGACGCGGTGGCGGTGATCGCAATGCTGAAGACCGCGACCATCGCGCGGCGGGTGCTGGCTCTCATGGCTCCTCCTGGTGGGACATCATACACGGCTTGCCGCCTGCGGCTCGCGCATCCGGACCTGAGCCTTGAGCCCTGAGCCTTGAGCCCTGAGCCTTGAGCCTTGAGCCTTGAGCCTTGAGCCTGCATAATCGCCCGATGACCCACCGTCTCCTCGGCCGAACCGGCGTTCGCGTCTCGCCGCTCTGTCTTGGCACGATGAACTTCGGCGGGCCGACACCCGACGCTGCGGCCGCCCGCATCGTCGATGCCGCGCTCGACGCGGGCATCAACTTCGTCGACACCGCGGACATGTATCACGGCGGGCGATCCGAAGAGGCGGTGGGAAAGGCACTGGCCGGCCGCCGTGATCGCGTCGTGCTGGCGACGAAGGCCCACTATCGGGTGGGAGACGGCCCCAATGACGAGGGCAACTCGCGGCTCCACATCCTGCGCGCCTGCGAGCAGTCGCTTCGGCGGTTGCAGACCGACTACATCGACCTCTACCAGGTTCATCGTCCGAGTCCCGAGATCCCGGTCGAGGAAACGCTGGACGCACTCACCGATCTGGTGAGGGCCGGCAAAGTTCGCTACATCGGCTGCTCCACGCATCCGGCGTGGATGGTGATGGAGGCGCTGGCGGTGAGCGAGCGGCGCGGCCTGGCCCGCTACGTCAGCGAGCAGCCGCCCTACAATCTGCTCGACCGGCGGATCGAGAACGAGCTGGTCCCACTGGCGACGCGATACGGTCTGGCCATCCTGCCGTGGGCGCCGCTCGCGCAGGGGCTGTTGGCCGGGCGGTACCCGAAGGCCGCGGCGCTACCCGCCGACTCGAGGGCCGCGCGCCAGCCCGACAGCATCTACTCGCGGAGGATCACGCCGCGCGGCATCGAAGCCGGCCAGGCCTTTGCGGCACTGGCGCGCGAGCATGGCGTGCCGCCCGGGCAGCTCGCGCTCGCCTGGTGCAAGGACCAGCCTGGGGTCACGTCGCCAGTCGTCGGGCCGCGCACGGTCGAGCAGTTCGCGGATCTGTTGCCGGCGCTCGAAATCTCGCTGACCGACGAGCAGCGGGCCGCGTGCGACACGATCAACCCACCCGGCACCGCGCTGGTCAACTTCCACAACACGGCGGGGTGGATGAGGACGGCGATCTAGTTCGGCTTTCGGCTCTGGGCTTTCGGCTTTGGGCACTGCCCGGCCGGCGGCGGAGAGCGAGACGGTGCCGAGAGCCAAGCGCCGAGAGCCAGAGCCGCCCAGAGCCCTGAGCCTTGAGCCCTAAGCCTTGAGCCGTTCAGATCGTCCTGATCTTCTTGTACGTGGCGAGCACCACCGCCCCGAACACCATCAGCAGGGCGCCGTCCACCGCGAGCACCGCCGGCGCCGAGAAGCGGTTCGCGAGCGCGCCGGCCGCGAGGCTGCCGAGCGGCATGCCGCTCCTGAATGCCAGCATGTAGATGCTCATCACCCGCCCGCGCATCTCGTTCGGCACGAGCAGCTGCACCAGCGAGTTCGCCAGCGAGAAGACGACGAGCTGCGCGGTTCCCGCCACGAACAGCAGCGCGTAGCTGAGCGTCGGGTTCGACGAGAGCGCGAACGCCGCAATCACCGCGCCGAGGCCGATCTGGACCATGAGGGCGACGGCGCCCATTCCTTTGAACCGACCCACCCACGCGACGATGAGCGCGCCGACGACCGCGCCGGCGCCCTGGAATGCCATCATGCGGCCGTACTCGGCGACGCCCAGCTGAAACACCTTCTGGACGAACACCGGCAGGAGCGTCAGCAGCGGGATGGCCAGGAACGTCGTCACGAATCCGACGATGGTGAGGCCGAACAGAGGGCCTTCGTGCCGGACATGCGACAGGCCGCCGCGGAACTGGTCGAGCATCCGCTGAACGGGGAGCGGCTGCCGTGCGGGCACGGTCAGCGCGAGCAGCGACGCGATGACGGCCAGGAACGACAGGCCGTTCACCGTGAAGCAGAAGACGCTGCCGTACGACGCGAGCGCGGCCGCCGCCAGGAGCGGGCCGATCACGCGCGCCAGGTTGAACTGGACCGAGTTGAGGGCGATCGCGTTCGGCAGGTCCTTCCGATCGACGAGCGACGGGACGAGCGACTGGTGCGCCGGGCCGCCGAACGCCTGCGCGCAGCCGGTGAGGAACGAGAGGCTGAGGACGAACCAGACGGTCATCGAGACGGCCTGGCCGGGGAGTTCGTGCGCCGGCCGCACCACCTGGAAGTAGACCAGCGTGGCGAGCGTGAACGCCGACGTCATCTGGATGTATTGAGACGCCAGCAGTACCCGTCGCCGGTCGTGCCGATCCGCCACGACGCCGCCGATCAGCGTGAAGAGCATGATCGGCAGCTGGCCGAGAAACGCGTCCAGCCCCAGGTAGAACGCCGAGCCGGTCAGCGTGAGCACCAGCCAGTTCTGGGCGACGGTCTGCATCCAGGTGCCGATGCTCGACGTGCAGGCGCCGAGCCAGAGGTTACGGAACTGGGGGTACGTGAGGGCGGCGGCCAAACGGCGGAGCGGATCGGGCATGGTGTGAAACGAAGTGTCATGGTAGCACGCGGTTCCTGCTTGACTGTGTGATTGACTTTCGCTATATTTTCTCCAGAGAAGAAAAAACGAAACAAGCGGGATGTCACTATGGCCCTGAACGCACTGGCCCGCACCGACCTCGAAGCGATGCTGCGGGCTCGAAAGCTCGACGGTACGCTTGCGCACCCCGGTGTCGACGAGGAGCATGGCCGGGCATCGCTGCCTGCCGGGAAAGCGTTGCCTACCGGTCTGGCGCTCCTCGACGAGCGCCTGGGCGGGGGGCTGCCTCATGGCCAGATGTCGGAAGTGGTCGGCCCACGTTCGTCGGGGCGGGCCACGGTGATGTGCGCGGCGCTGGCCGCGGCCACGGGGCGGGGTGAACTGGTGGCGCTGGTCGATCCGCTCGACACCTTCGATCCGCCTTCCGCGGCCGCCTGCGGCGTCGCGCTCGACCGCGTGCTCTGGCTTCGGGGAGACGGCACGACGATGGGGGCGCTGCCGCCGCGGGAGAAGGAGAAAGGGCCGTCGGAGCGGCTCCTGGACCGTGCGCTGAAGGCGGTCAACCTGGTGCTGCAGGCCGGCGGGTTCGATCTGGCCGTACTCGACCTGTCGGAGATGCCGCCGGATGCCATTCGCCGGTTGCCGTTCACCACGTGGCCGCGCCTGCAGCGCGTCATCGAGGGCAGCCGCACGGTGTGCCTGCTGCTCGGGCCGGCGCCGATCGCGCGCAGCGCCGGCGGGGTGAGCATCCAGCTGGCGTCGTCGCGCCAGGGCGCCTGGAGCGCGCAGATGTTCCTGGGGCTGGACATCCAGGCGCGGGTCGTGCGCGCCCGCGTGGCGGACGACGGCCGCTGCCGCCTGGCGGCGCGGGCGTAGCAGATATTGCGCACGGTGTTTCTTGTCCACGAGGTCAACCACGGAGAGCACAGAGATACACAGAGACGTTCACGCCGGAGGCTTCGACCGGGTGGCGACGCCGCGTAGCGGCGGCGCCAGATGGCCGAGGGTTGCGCTGCGGGAATGAGCCCGATTGAACACCGGTGGGTTCATTTCCGCAGCGCAACCCTCGGCCTGCCGGGCCCTTCGGGCCGGCCCCGGTCGAAGCCACAACGGCCGTCACGCGTGACGCTGGCCGGCCTTTCTCTGTGGGCTCTGTGTCCTCCGTGGTTGTCGGACGTGGGCGTAAGAACGGCTCTGGGCTTTCGGCGTGATCCCTGAGCCAAACCTATGTTTGCCTGCCTTTTCCAGCCAACGTGTCAGCCACGGCTCTTCGAGGCGGCGCCTCGCGCGGTGGACGTGTCGGGGCCGGGCGAGTGCGGCCGCACCGGCGCGTCGCTCGAGGCGCTGGCGCGGGAGTTTTCGCCGCGCGTGCAGGTCCACCAGGGCTCCGTGGTGTCGCTCGACATCGGCGGCCTTGGCCGGCTGCTCGGCACGCCCGCGGAGATCGGGGATGAACTGCGGCGCGCGGCGGCGGACCGCGGGCTGCACCCCCACATCGGCATGGCGCCGACGCGGACGGCCGCCCTGCTGCTGGCGCTGGCGCGGGCCGGCGTCACGGTGGTGCCGCCGGGCGGCGAACGCGCGGCGGTGGCGCCCATCCCGCTCGGCATCCTGCGGCGGCTTCCGCCCCGGCCCGATGTGCCTGGCGCCGGCGGTGCCGGAGCGGAGACAGGATCGGCGGTGGCCGACCGGCTTCAGCGCTGGGGCCTGAAGACGCTGGGCGATTTGGCGGGGTTGCCCGCCCGGCCGCTGTCGGAGCGGCTGGGGCAGGCCGGCGTGATGTGGCAGCGTCTGGCCCGCGGGGAGGACCTGCAGCCGCTCGTCACGACCGAGCCCGAGACGCCCATCGAGGAGGCGCTGGACCTCGAGTGGCCGGTGGAGGGGCTCGAACCGCTGTCGTTCGTGCTCGCGAGGATCTGCGAGCCGATCGCCGAACGGCTTGCCGCGCTGGACCTGGCGGCCGTGGTGCTGCACCTGTCGTGCCGCCTCGTCTCGCGCGAGACGGCGACGCGCGAACTGCAGCTGCCGGCGCCGATGCGCGATCCAAAGGTGCTGCGGACCTTGATTCTGCTGCACCTCGAATCGCACCCGCTTGCCGGCGGCGTCGATCGCCTCACGCTCCGCGTGGACACCGCGCCGGCGCGCATCACGCAGTTCTCGCTGCTGGCGCGGGCGCGGCCGTTTCCCGAGCAGATGGCCACGCTGCTCGCGCGGCTTTCGGCCCTGCTCGGGGAGGACCGGGTCGGCGCCCCCGCCCTCGTCGATTCCCACCGGCCGGGCGCGTTTCGGGTGACGCGATTTTCCGGGGGAAGCGACCAGGACCCTTCGACTCGGCCTGAGCACGGTCGAAGGCCTCGCTCAGGGCAGGACTCTTCGACGGCCGTCGGGCCCGGGGACGGTTCGCCGCGCGAACCGCGCGTCGCGCTCTGCCGCTTCCGCGTTCCGGTGCCGGCCAGGGTGATGGTTCACGCGGGACGGCCCGTGCGGGTGACCACCGGGCGGCGCGGCCTCGACGGGGGAGCGGTGGCGTCGGCTGCCGGCCCATGGCGCACGTCGGGGGAATGGTGGAAGGTGGGGGGCGAGCGAGGGCCCGAGAGCTGGAACCGCGACGAGTGGGACGTGGCGCTGGCCGACGGCGGCCTCTACCGCATCTACCGCGATCGGTCACGGGATCAGTGGTTCATCGACGGCATTGTGGATTGAGTTGCGCGTAGCTGGCAGCTGGCTGCGGATCACGGAGGAAGGACAGGAGACAGTACAGCCGGCAGCGGGTCAGAAGATCCGCTGACCGCTGAACCGAATCCCGGCCTCCGACCGTGGTCCGCTGAGAGCTCACGTGTCGATATCCATGTCCTACATCGAACTCCACGCCGCGTCCGCCTTCAGCTTTCTCGAGGCCGCTTCGCTGCCCGAGGCGCTCGTCGATCGCGCGGCGGAGCTTGGCTACCCGGCCGTGGCGCTGCTCGATCGCAACGGCGTGCACGGCGCGCCCCGCTTCCACAAGGCCGCTCTGGCCGCCGGGATCCGGCCGATCGTCGGGGCGGAACTGACGATCGACAGTGGCCAGTGGTCAGCTGGCAGCGAACAGCGGACAGCGGGCAGCGGGCAGCGGGCAGCGGATCAGCGGACAGCGGGTAGCGGGCAGCGGGCAGCGGATCACCAACGACCCGCTACCAGCTACCAGCTGCCAGCTGCCAGCCCCAGCGTCTCCCGTCCTTCGACCGTGGTCCGCTGTCAGCCGCCAGCTGCCAGCTTCCGCCTCCCCGTCCTCATCGAATCCCGCGCGGGCTATCAGAACCTCTGCCGCCTGTTGACGCGCATGAACCTCCGGTCGCCGAAGGGGGAAGGGGCGCTGACGCTCGACGAGCTGGACGGCCACACTGCCGGGATGGTGGCGCTCGTCGGGCGCGAGGCGCTTCGCGGCGGGCGCCACGGCGTGGGCGGCCTGGTGGATCGCCTGGTCGGCCTGTTCGGCCGGTCGAACGTCTACCTGGAGCTGCAGCGGCACTTCATCAGGGACGAGGAGTCCGACAACCAGGCGCTGATCGCGCTGGCGTCCGCGTTTCACGTCCCGGTGGTGGCCACGGGCGGCGTGCGCTTTGCGGCGCCGGAGGATCGCCCGCTCTACGACGTGCTCACCTGCATCCGCCACAGGACGACGCTCGAGGCGGCGGGGCGGAAGCTGGCGCTGAACGCCGAACGCTTCCTCAAGCCGGGCGAGCAGATGGCGGAGCTCTTCCGCGACATTCCGGACGCGTTGTCCGGCGCGGCGGCGCTGGCCGATCGGCTGCGCTTCACGATGGCCGACCTCGGGTATCGCTTTCCCGACTATCCGGTACCGGCGGGCGAGACGATGGCGTCGTTCCTGAGGAAGGTGACGGATGTCGGCGCGCGCGAGCGCTATCGGCCGTATCACGACCGCGCGCGGGCGCAGATCGCGCGCGAGCTGGATCTGATCGAGAAGCTCGCGCTCCCCGGCTACTTCCTGATCGTCTGGGACATCGTCAACTTCTGCCGGCAGCAGGGGATTCTCGTGCAGGGCCGCGGGTCGGCGGCCAACAGCGCCGTGTGCTACAGCCTGGGCATCACGGCGGTGGACCCGGTGGGGATGGATCTGCTGTTCGAGCGGTTCCTCTCGGAGGAGCGCGGCGAGTGGCCGGACATCGATCTCGACCTGCCGAGCGGCGACCGGCGCGAGCGCGTCATCCAGCACGTCTACGAGAAGTACGGTCAGCACGGCGCGGCGATGACCGCCAACGTCATCACGTATCGCGGCCGCAGCGCGGCGCGGGAAGTGGGGAAAGTGCTCGGCATCGAGGCGGACCAGATCGACCGGCTGGCGAAGGTGTTGCCGCACTTCCACTGGCTGCCATCGGACGGGGACGGGACGCTGGCCGCGCACCTCGAGGCGGTGGGTGTCGATGCCACGCCCCCGCGCATGCGGCTGTTCGCGGAGCTGTGGCAGCGGATCCAGGATCTGCCGCGGCATCTCGGGCAGCACTCGGGCGGCATGGTGATCTGCCAGGGGCGGCTGGACGGCGTCGTGCCGCTCGAGAACGCCAGCATGCCGGGGCGCGTGGTGGTGCAGTGGGACAAGGACGACTGCGCCGACATGGGCATCGTGAAGATCGACCTGCTGGGCCTCGGCATGATGGCGGCGCTGCAGGACGCGCTGACGGTGATCAACCTGCGGCGTCCGCCACGGGCTGCTGGGCCGCTGGGGCTGTGGAACCTGCCGCCGGACGACCCGGACGTGTACCGGATGCTGCAGGCCGCCGACACGATCGGCGTGTTCCAGGTGGAGTCGCGGGCGCAGATGGCGACGCTGCCGCGCCTCAAGCCCGAGCGCTTCTACGACCTGGTCGTCGAGGTGGCGCTCATCCGTCCCGGGCCGATCACCGGGCAGATGGTGCACCCGTACCTGAACCGCCGTGCGGGTCGCGAACCGGTGGTGTATCCGCACCCGTCGCTCGAGCCGATCCTGAAGCGCACGCTCGGCGTCCCGCTGTTCCAGGAACAGCTGCTGAGGATCGCGATGGTGGCGGCCGGGTTCACCGGAGGCCAGGCCGAGGAACTGCGCCGCGCGCTCGGCTTCAAGCGGTCGCGGGAACGGATGAAGCAGATCGAGGTCAAGCTGCGTGCCGGGATGGCGCGCAACGGCATTACCGGGCCGGCGGCCGACCAGATCGTGCTGTCGATCACGTCGTTCGCGCTCTACGGTTTTCCCGAGTCGCATTCGGCCAGCTTCGCGCTGCTCGTCTACGCGAGCGCGTACCTCAAGGCGCACTACCCGGCGGCCTTCTATGTGGCCTTGCTCAATAACCAGCCGATGGGGTTCTATCACCCGGCCACGCTCGTGAAGGACGCCCAGCGACGCGGCGTGCGCTTCGCGCCGGTGGACGTGCAGCGGTCCGGC
Source organism: uncultured Acidobacteriota bacterium (assembly GCA_963698725.1). Lineage (GTDB taxonomy): Bacteria > Acidobacteriota > Vicinamibacteria > Vicinamibacterales > Fen-181 > FEN-299. The sequence goes on along the minus strand of CAVORY010000011.1, from coordinate 334,951 downwards.
TGGGACTGCGCGGTCGAGGAGGACGGCGCGGTGCGGCTCGGGCTGCGCTTCGTCGCCGGCCTCCGCGCGCAGGTGGGGGAACGGATAGCTGGCAGCTGTCAGCTGACAGCTGGCAGCCCTTCGACTCGCCTGGCTGGTGTAGGGCGGGTCTTTAGACCCGCCGATCGTTTTCGCTCCATCGAGGAGCTTATTGCGCGCACCGGGGTCAACCGGGAGGAGTTGGCGGTGCTGGCCGAGATCGGCGCGCTCAGCGCGTTTGGCCACACGCGGCGGGAGGCGCTGTGGCAGGTGGAGCGGGCCATCAGGCCCACAGGGGAACTATTCGAGGAAGGGGCGGGGGTCGAGCGACGAAGCCTGGAGCTGGCGATCTTGCGAAGTTGGAATCTTGCGAAGTGATCGGTTCACCAGCCCAGTTCGCACGACCCCAGTTCGCAAGATCGCACTTCGCACGTGCAGTTCGCAAGTCGCAGGATCGCAGGATCGCAAGATGATCTCTGTCCGTTGCCGACGATGTCCGCGATCGAGCGCGTCGTGGCGGACTACGAGGGGACCGGCCTGACGATCGGGCCGCATCCGATGGCGATGCGCCGGGACGAAATGCGCCTGCGTGGCGCGCTGCGGGCGTCCGACCTCCCGCGCCAGCGCCACGGCCGCCGCGTGCGCGTGGCCGGCGCCGTCATCACCCGACAGCGGCCTGGTACGGCCAAGGGGTTCGTGTTCCTCACGCTCGAGGACGAAACCGGGATTGCCAACATCATCATCCGCCCTGATCTGTTCGCCGAGCAGAAGCTGACCATCATCAACGAGCCGTTCCTGCTGGTGGAGGGCATGCTGCAGAACCAGGACGGGGTCACCTCGGTCCGCGCCGAGCGGATGACAGGGGTCGGAGGGGCGCGGCTCGAGATCGAGGCCAGGGATTTCTACTAATCCGCGCGGCAGGCTACTTGCCGCGAAACGACGCGGGGAGGAACAGCCGAAGCTGCTCCCACGTCAGGTCGTCCAGCGCGTTGGCGGCCGCGAGCACTGGCGCGCGGTAGAGCACATCGCCCAGGTACGGGTCGGTGTCTGCCTTGCCCGGGAGCGGGGATGGCAGCGGCGTCTGGCGGCTGAACGCCGTCTGCGCGGTGGCGCAGTGCGGGCATGGGCCCGAGTAGTGCAACAACCATTCAACCGGCGTCGGGAGCTTGAACACGATCGACTTCGGCTTCGAGACCGTGGCGATCGTCGCCCGGTCGAAGGACTGCGTGATTAGCATCCGCGCCCCGTCCTGCTCCACGAGCACCGGCGTCGCATACCGCTGTGGGAACTTCCGGACGAGGTCGAGAATCTGCTTACGCCTGTCCCCGGGCGCCACCAGCGTGAGGTCGACGGTGTTCAGCGCGTCCGCCGTCGTGCCGACCATGAATCGTTCCAGGCGCTGGCCTTCGGTCAGGATCACCACGATGGCCGTGCCCGGCTCCACGCGGGCCAGCCTCGCCCAGCCCGTGCTCATCTCGGCCGGCGGCGAGCCCGATGCCGCAACCACCAGCCAGGAGAGCGCGAGGAGCAGCGCCACAACACCGCGCCGGTTCTGGATGCTCGTCATGGATCCCTCCCGCCTTCGCCCTCGAGGCTACGGCGCGCCCGCCTTCTCCTCGCAGTCTACGGCGAGGCGGGCGTCGAGATCGAAGCAGGCGATTTCTACCAGACCTCGAGGTCTGGGCCGTGAGCCCTGAGCCGTGAGCCCTGAGCCGTTGCGTGACGCTATTCCCGATAGTTGCCGAACTGCAGCTCGACGCCGAAGTCCTGTTCCTTGAGCAGCGCTATCACCGACTGCAGCTCGTCGCGCGAGGGCGACGAAATCCGCAACTGGTCGGCCTGGATCGCCGGCTGCACCTTCCTGAGCTTCCGGTCCTTGATGTACTTGACGATCTCACGGGCCGCTTCGGTCGGGATTCCCTGCTGCAGGGTGATCAGGCGGCGCACCGTGTCGTTCGCGCCGCGCTCGATCTCCCCCCGCTTCAGATTCTTGAGCGGGACCTTCCGCCGGACCATCCGGGTTTCGACGACCTCCCACAGCGACTGCAGCTTGAACTCGTTGTCGGCCGTCAGCGTGAGAGTGGCCGCGGTGCGGTCGAAGTCGATGGCCGCCTTCGAGCCCTTGAAGTCGTACCGCTGGCCGACTTCCTTACGGGCCTGGTTCACCGCGTTGTCCACTTCCTGCAGATCGACCGTGGAGGTGACGTCGAAGGATGGCATGGGCTATCTTACCGCATCGGTCCAGGGCCATCAGGGCGGCTGAACGGGCGCTGGCCGGCCTGGATGGGCGGGGACGCCGGCTGAACGGGCGGACGGTCGAGAGTGTGCCCTGAAACCATTGATTTCAGAGCGCTTACCGTCTACGGCCGGCTTGCGAAAGACGACGTTGTCTGGTACGATTCTCTGCTTATGCGCAAGGTCCCGCTGGGGCAGTCGCTCCAGGTTATCCGTCAGGGCTCTTTGAATTGGCGAGCCGGGCGTCCCATCGTGGTGTCGTTCGAAGTCACGGACGCGTGCACGTGCTTCTGCAAGCACTGCGACCACGGCGGGCTGCGCGACACGTCGCGCGACATGAAGCCGGCCGACTTCCGCCGTTACATGGAGGAACTCAAGCCGGTGGTGGTCCAGGTGTCGGGCGGCGAGCCCCTGATGCGCGAGGACCTGTCGGACGTGATTCGGGCGATTCGCCAGCCGAACGGCCTGCCGTTCACCATCCTGGTGTCGAACTGGTCGCACATGACACTGGAGCGATATGTCGATCTGTGCCAGGCCGGCGTCGACCAGTTCAGCGTGAGTCTCGACTTCCCCGACGAGCGGCACGACGACTTCCGCGGCCACGCGGGGCTCTACGAGCACCTGAGCCAGATCGTCCCGGCCGCCGCGAAGCTCGGCTACGACAACATCTGCCTGAACAACTGCATCACGTCGGAGAACGTGGAGTACATCAACGCCGCGGCGGACAAGGCAAAGGAGTGGGGCGTCAACATCAACTACAGCGCCTACTCCGCGCGCCGCACCGGCTGCCGCGACTACTTCCTGACGACGCCCGCGCAGATGGAGGCGCTGCGTGGTGAACTCGCGCGCCTGAAGACCCGGATCGACAGTCGCTGGGTGACCAACTCGGTGACGACGATTGACGCGACGCAGCGGTATTTCGAGACCGGCGGGGCGGCGGGCTGCAAGGCGGGCCTGCGCTGGCTGGTGGTGACGTGCGACGGGAAGCTGCAGCCGTGCTCGATGCAGTTCAAGCGGTACGACCTGCACGACCAGGCGAAGATGGTCAGCGAGTTCACGGCGCGCAACACGTGCGACGAGTGCTACGTCGCGATCCGGTCGAGCCTCGACAAGCCGTTCTTCCAGCTGCTGGGCGAGAACCTCAGCGGCTTCTTCTCGTTCAGCAACAGCGCGCCGGGGAAGTAGGCGCATCGATCGGACTTGATTCGACGCCATGCTCCACGCCGTCGCCTGTCTCGTGGCGGCTGTGTCGTTGACTGCGGGCAGCCACGGCCTGCTGTCCGCCTCCCGTAACGGACCACTCGCCCCCCCTTCCCGCATCGTCGGTCGGGTGATTGACGGCAGGACCCGCGCCGGCATCGGCGCGGTCCGTGTTCGACTGGACGACGGCCGGGCCGAGACGACGACCGCCCCCGACGGCGGGTTCGAGTTCGCCGACGTGCCCGCGGGGCGCCATTCCATCGTCGCCATCCTCGAAGGATTCGCCCCGTCGGCACCTGTGCAGGTCGACGTCGAGTCCGACGCGGACGCGCGCGTGGAGATCGAGTACGGTCTCGGCGTGACGACCGAGGTGCGCGGCACGCCGCCGGCGCCGCCGGCCGTGCCGCCGCCGACCGCGCTCGGCCTGGCCGAGCTGTCGGGGCTGCAGATCGCGTCGGCGGTGGGCGGCCTCGATGATCTCCTGCGCGTGATGCAGCAGCGCCCGGGCGTGGCCGCGTCGCAAGACAACCGCAACGACGTCATGGTACGGGGTGGGGGCGCGATGGAGACGGCGGTGCGGCTGGACGGGTTCGAGCTGCCGACGGCCAGCCACTTCGCATGGCCCGGCGGCGCTGGCGGCGGGCTCAACCTCATCCCGTCGGCGGTGGTCGACCGGGCTGCGGTCGAGTCCAGCGGGTTCTCCGTGGCGTTCGGCGAACGGGCGTCGGCACTGCTCGACATCGATACGAAGAAGGGGGCGACGTCGCGGGTGCGGGGCCTGGCCGAGGCCGGCGCAGGTGGCGTGCTCGGGCTCGCCGAGGGCCGGCTGTCAGGGGGCGGCGGGCAGCAGGGGTCGTGGCTCGTGTCGGCGCGCCGGAGCCTCCTCGAGGTCGCCTTCTCCCACGGCGATTCGCGGGCGACGCCCAGCTACGTGGAACTGATCGGCAACGTGCACGTGCCGCTGTCGCGGCGGCATCGACTTCACGTGCTCGGGCTGCGGTCCTCGGACGGCCTGGACGTGACCTGGTCGGCCTCGGGGGAGAAGGACATGGACGGCGACCAGGACGTCGCCCTCGTGGGCGTCAGCCTCAGGAGCGCGTGGACGCCGAAGACGGAGACGCTGGTGTCGGCGGCGTGGTCGTCGGCGGAACTGACGCTCAGCGAGGTCGAGGAGTCGATCAACAGCTTCACCAACCACTCGGTCGAGCACTTCTTGCGTGCGCGGGCGGAAGTGCGGCACGTGGTGACGCCGGCCGTCAGGCTGCTGGCCGGCACGGCGGTGAAGCGGTCCGACCTCGACTACTCGCTTCAGGAGGGGGCGTACCGGAACGAGTGGGGCATTCTGGTGCCTCCGATCCGGTCGTCGTGGACCGACGCCTGGACCGACACGGCGGCCTACGCCGAGGCGATCCTGCAGATCGGCCCGGTGCGCGTCGACGCAGGCGTCCGGGCGGACCGCGCGGGTACGACGACGGAGTGGTACGCCAGCCCCCGGGCGCGCGCCGAATACCGTCCGGCCTCGCGCTGGCGGCTGATGGGCACGGTCGGCCAGTACAGGCAGGACATTCCGACGATCTGGATCGGGTCGAATATCGAGAACCGCGTGCTCGATCCCGTGCGCTGTCTCGGCTGGACGGCGGGCTTCGAGGGAGCCCCTTGGGGCGGCGTCCAGCTGTCGGTCGAGGGGTTCTCGAAGCGCTACGAGGGCTACCCGATCGACCCGAGCGTGCCGTCGCGCGTGCTGATCAGCGCGGGGGCCGACTTCGAGTCGCCGCTGGTCGGCAAGCTCGTGCCTTCAGGCCTCGTCCACGCGGACGGCGTGGACGCGTCCCTGTCACAACGGATCGGCCGCTCGCTGACCATCGCGGCGGGGTACTCGTATTGGGACGTCAGCGAGTACAACCTCGAGAAGAACTGGATCAGGGCCGACTACGACATCCGGCACCAGGGCCGAATCTGGGCCGTGTGGCACGGCGGCAGGCGCTGGACGGCGTCGGCGCTCTGGCGCTATGCCGCCGGGCGGCCGTACACGCCCTACGACGTGGCGGCGTCGATCAAGGCCAGGGCCGGCCGTCTCGATCGCACCAAGACGAACGCCGTGACGTACGACGACTACCATCGGCTGGACGTTCGGGCGGAACGTCTGTTCGTGAAGGGCCGGACGATGGTGACGGTGTTCGGCGAGGTGATCAACCTCTACAACCGCGACAACATTCTGATGTACGACTGGTCGAACGCCGCCAGGGCTGCTCTGCCCATCTACCAGTGGGGCATCACGCCCGTCGCCGGCATTCGCGTCCAGTTCTGAGGCCGTCGGCCGGATGCGCCGACGCGGCGCGGGAATAGCACGGGCGGTTCAGCTGTTCTAGATGCATGGCGCTCCACCGGAACAGGCCGCTGCTCGTTTCGTATCTCGTGGCAATCGGTTGTATTGTGTTCTCCCCGGCGCTTGCTCTGGCCCAGCCGCCGCAGGACCCCAAGCCCGCGACGCCTCCATCGGTCGCCCCAGGCACTGACCACCTGGATCTCGCGTTGGGCGTCGGCGTCGTGTTGGCTCCGCGCCCGTACGTCGGCGCATCCGAGGCGGTCATCCCGGTTCCCTCGGTCAACGTCCGCTACAAGTGGCTGTTCGCTGAAGGGATTCGCGGGGGCGCGCAGTTCCTTCGCCAGGGGAAGCTCGCGGGGAACGTCTACCTTCAGGCGAACTTCGAGGGGCTCGATCCCGAAGACAGCCCGTTCCTCGAGGGGATGGAGAAGCGGTCCATTTCGGCCGACGCTGGCGTCGAGCTCGTGTACCGGGCGCGTCCGGTGGGCTTTCGGGTGAACGTCCTGACCGACGTGCTGGGCAAGAACAACGGCCAGGAGTTCAGCGTGCAGGCCGTGACTGGCGCGCCGCTCGGGTCGCGGGGGTTCCTGCTGGCCAGCATCGGACCGCGCTGGGTCAGCGCGAACCGCGTGGACTACAACTACGGCGTACGTCCGGAGGAGGCCACGCCCGTGCGGCCGGCGTACGTCGGGACGGCCAGCTGGAACTGGGATCTGACGCTGGGCGCGACGGTTCGCCTCAAGAGCAAGTGGTCGCTGTTCGCCCTGTTCAGCCGCGAAGCCTTCGGCAAGCCGATCGAGGACAGCCCGATCGTCGACCGGACGGCCGGCTATTCGCTGATCTCGTCGCTCACCTACACCCTGCGGTAGGCGGGCCGGCCGGAAACGGCCGCTCCGCTACCGCTTCTTCACAGCCGTCATCATGATCTCGACGAGTCCGTCAGGCGAGACGAGCCCCGCTTCGACCGTGGATCGGGCCGGAAACCCCTTCGGAAACACCTCCCGGTACGCCGTGTTCATCGCGGCGAAGTCCTTCATGTTCGGCAGGTAGACCACCGCGTCGACGACGTCGCTCCAGTCGAAGCCGGCCGACTTCAGCGTGCGTCCGAGGCGGGCGAGCGTCTCTCGCGTTTGAGCGGTGGCGTCGCCCTTGTTGGCGGCGGTCGAACCGAGCATGCCGGCCAGATACAGCCGGTCCCCCGCGCGAATCGCCGAACTCAGGATTGGATTGGGCTTTCCGGGCGTGCCGTCGGCATTCGGCGTCGTGAAGACGTCGCGCGGGCCGCCCTTGACGGCGAGCATCGTAATCTCGACCAGATACTGCGGCGCCACGAGCGCCGCCTTGACGGTCGCACGGACCGGCGGCGACGACGCGAATGCCGTGCGGTAGACGGCGTTCATGTCCTGGAACATGGCGGTGTCGGTGATGAACACGCGCGACGACACCACATCGGCCATCGTCATTCCGGCCTCCGCGAGGATGTCGGTCGCGTTCTGAAGGACAGTCTGCGTTTGTGTCTTCATGTCGCCCGGCACGGCGGTGTTGTCCTTGCCGCTGCGCGAGACGAGGCCGGCGAGGAAGAGCGTGTTGCCGCTCTGAATTCCGTAGCTGTACGGGCTGGGCGAGCGCAGCCAGGAGGCCGGGTGGATGACGCGCCGTTCGACGCCGTCGCGCAGCGCGACCATGCTGATTTCCACGAGCGCCTCGGGCACCACGAGGTTGACGATCACGGTCGTTCGCGTGGGCGGGTCCTTGGGCCAGTACCTGGTGTAGACCTCGTTCATCGCGGCGAAGTCCGCCTGGTTCTTCAGGTAGACCGTGACGGCGGCCACCTGCGCCATCCGCGAGCCGTTCCGGCCGAGCAGCGCGGAGAGATTGTCGAGCGCGCGGGCGGTCTGGACGCGTACGTCGCCGGGGACAATGGCGCCGGAGGCGTCGGTGGGCAGCATGCCGGAGAGGTAGACGAGGTCGCCGGCGGCGACGACGGGGCTGAACGGCGCTGGCAGCGCAGGCGACTGCGGCGCGGCGAGCAGTCCGTGGTGGAAGTCGCGTCGCAGCACCGAGGGCGACGATGCGCCCAGCCGGCAAGGCGCGACGACCGAGAATATCGGGGAATATTCGAGGAAGGAGCCACGCAGCCGGGTGGGATGCAGCGTCGGCCGAATGCCGGCGGGACTTTCACCACGGACTGCTAGGGCCGGCAGGGCCGCTCCGACGGCAACGGCGACGAGCAGGGCAGCGAATCTCATGGGCACCTCACGGGAGCAGGTCCTCGGCTCATCAGGTACAATGCACGACGCGCCACGCCGATCCCCGAGGACATGCGCATTATCCACTACTTCTACCTGCACGGCTTCGCGTCTTCGCCGGAATCGGGCAAGGCGGACTACCTGCGCGCCCGGCTGGAGCCGCTCGGCATTCCGCTGCACGCCCCGGACTTCAACGCGCCGGACTTCTCCGAGCTGACGGTCAGCCGCATGCTGGGGCAGGTGAGGGCCGCCGTGGCGGCGCTTCCGCCCGGACCAGTCGGGTTGGTCGGGTCGAGCCTCGGGGGATTCGTCGCCATTCACGCCGCCGCTTCGCAGGCCGCGGACGCCGCCCATCCGATCGCGCGACTGGTGCTGTTGGCGCCGGCCGTGGACTTCGCATCCGGGCGGGATGCATGGCTCACGGCCGCCGAACTGGAGGCGTGGCGCACGACGGGCTGGCGTGAGGTCTTTCATCACGCGTTGGGCCGCACCGTTCCCTTGCACTACGGCTTCTTTGCGGACGGCCGCGGGTTCGACGCGTTCGCCGCTCGGTTCGACGCACCGGCGCTCGTCTTCCAGGGAGACCAGGACACGGTTGTGAACCCGACGCGGGTGGGGGAGTGGGCGGCGCCGCGGGCGAACGTCCGGGTTCGCATGCTGCCCGACGACCACCGGCTGCAGGCGCACCTCGACACGATCTGGACCGAGAGCGCTGCCTTCTTCGGGATTCCAGGGAAGTAGCCGATGCCGACTCGGTCGTCCATCGCGGCGGCCGGGTGTGTCGTCGCGGCGGCGCTTCTGAGCGCGCCCGCGCTCACCGGGCAGAAGCCCGCACCAACGCCCGTATCAGCCGCTTTTCGCGTCATCGAACTTCCGTCGGGCCGGACGCTGTCGGCGGGCCGAGAGGACCTGCTCGGCACGCCCGTCCTCCCTGGCTCCATCATCAAGGTCGCCACGCTGGTGGCGGCGCTCGAGAGCGGCGTCATCGGACCAGACACGCGGATGCTGTGTCCGCGAGAGGTCGTGATCGACGGGCGGCGCGTGCCCTGTTCGCACCCTGACCTTCGGCGGCCGATCGGGCCCGCCGAAGCCCTCGCGCACTCGTGCAACGGGTACTTCGCGTCCGTTGCGGGGCGGTTGAGGCGCGAGGCGCTCGACCGCGCGCTCGTGCAGCTGGGCCTGCCGCGGACGCCGCCGTCAGTGCCGCTGCCGAGCGCGGCCGTTGGCATCGATGGCGAGCGAGTTCCCGCAGATCGGCTGCTGAGCGCGTTCGTGCGGCTGACGACCGGGACGCCGGGGTTCGGCGCGGAGACGCGGCGCGTGGTGTTCGACGGGCTGCGCGGCGCTGCCGAGTACGGGACGGCGGCCGCGTTCCGCGAACGCGGCATCGCCGCGCTGGCCAAGACCGGAACGGCCGCGATGCCGGGCGGCGGCTTCGAAGGGCTGGTGGTCGCGGTGACGCCGGCGGAGTCTCCGGCGAAGGCCGTTGTGGTGATGGCCCCCGGCGGCGCCGGCTTCGACGCTGCGAGAATCGCCGCCGACCTGCTGCGCCCTGCCGGCGGCGTCGTCCGCGTCGGGGTGGTGACGCGAGGCGGCTACGACGTGAAGACGATGAGCCTGGAGGAGTACGTCGGCCGCGTGGTGAGCGCGGAGGCCGCGGCAGGAAGCGGGCTCGAGGCGCGAAAGGCGCTGGCGATCGCCGTGCGCACGTTTGCCCTTCGCAATCGGGGCCGGCACTCCGGCGAGGGGTTCGACCTCTGCGACCTGACGCATTGCCAGGTCGTGGGTGCTCGAACGAGGGCCGGCGACGAGGCCGCCGCGGCGACGATCGGCCAGGTATTGCTCGCGGAGGGGCGTCCGGCCGAGGTCTACTACACCGCGTCGTGCGGCGGTCACAGCGAGCGTCCATCGGCCGTGTGGCCGGGAGCTCCGGATCCCAGGCATCTTCCCGCGAGGCCCGAGCCGGAGTGCCGAGGCGACGAGGGGTGGGAGAGTGACATCGCGGCGGCCGACCTGCAGCGGGCGCTCACCGCATCCGGGCGGCGCGGCCAATCCCTGCGCGAACTCGTCGTCGGGGCCCGCACCAGTTCGGGCCGCGTGAGCCGCCTGCTGGTCGCGGGCTTCGAGCCGTCCGAGATCAGCGGCGAGGACTTCCGGATGGCGGTGGGCCGGACGCTCGGCTGGCAGCTGCTCAAGAGCACGCTGTTCGACGTCGAACGGAACGCGACCGGCCACCGGTTTCGCGGCCGCGGGCGCGGTCACGGCGTTGGTCTGTGCGTGCTCGGGTCGGCGCGTCTGGCCGCGTCGGGTCGATCCGCGCCGGAGATCCTGGCGCGGTACTTCCCCGGGATCGAGATCCGGCCTGCAGCGCCGGAGCGGGATCCACAAGACCGGACGGCGATCGAGATTGCCGTGCCGGTCGGCGAAGAGAGGGAGCGCGCGCGCGTCGAGGGACTGAGCCGGGCAGCCCTGGGGGAGTTTTCGTCGAAGACGGGCGTTCCGCCACCGCCACGCGTGCGGCTCGTGTTTCATGCGAGCGTCGACAGCTACCTGCGCGCGAGCGGAAAGCCGTGGTGGACGGCTGGGGCTACCACCGGGAACCGCATCGACTTCGTACCGCTGTCGGTCCTGCGGGGCCGAGGGCTGCTCGAACGAACCCTCCGCCACGAACTCGCGCACATCGTCACCCGCGAGAGGCTGGCGGGACGGCCGATCTGGGTTCAGGAGGCGGTTGCGATGGATGTCAGTGGCGACGCTCGAATCGCGTCCGCAGGGCAGGCCGCACGCGGCACCGGTGCCAGGGGGCAAGCCACCGGTTCGTCGGCGCCGCTCTCGTGTCCGTCCGATTCGGAATGGGCTGGCATCCGGACTGCCGAAGCGCTGGAAAAGGTATACGTACGCGCCGCCGCGTGCTTCGTCGAGCAGACGCAGCTCCGGGCGCCGCTGGGACGAAGTCAGGTGAGGGCCGGCTTACGGCTGGCGGCTTGCGGCTTGCGGCGGGCGCGGCGCAGGCTCACGGCTTGCGGCGGACGGCGCTGCCGCTCAGGGCGAGGTCCGAATGCGCCTCGCTCCGCTCCCGAGCACCAGTGCCCAGCCGAGGTTCGCCAGCAGATAGAGGGACCCCAGTTTCAGCACGACGAACGTTGATTCTTGCCAGTTCGGCGCGAGCCAGGCTGGGCGCCAGTTCACGCTGCGCCAGGGCAGCCACACGAAGACGAGCAGAATCCCGCCAAGGACCAGCAGACGCCGCGGAGAAACCGCGTCGCGAACCCACCGGATACTGCGGATGCCGGCGAACCCGTTCGACACGAACGCCCACGCCAGCGACACGGCGAGCGACAGGCCCAGGAATCTGACGAAGGCGAGCAGCCAGCGAACCGCGTCATGCAGCCCGCCCGTGGTCGTCCATCCGAACTGCGCCATGAGCCACGCATCGATCTCCCCGCGGTAGCTGTCCCAGTGCGCTTGAGCGAGGGCGACCAGGAACCACGCCGCGACGAAGAGCACGGCGCCAATCCAGACGCCGGGCGCCTTGCCGATGCCTCGCCGCGGCAGATCGCGCCGGCGCTCCTCGGGCTGCCACGCCAGCAGGCCGACCGCTTCGATCCATCCGAAGGCGAGGACCAACGTGACCACGGTCAGCGCCGATGCGGCGAGCATGGCGATGTTCGACTCGGGAATCGCCAGCAGCAGCCAGTACAGGCCGGCGAGCACCGCGTGGCCGGCGGCCAGCCAGCCGGCAATCGCGAGAAGGCGTGCCGTCATTTGATCGTCCCTCCCGTCCGCGGTGCGGCACCGACGGTCACGGTCTGCGGGTCACTTGAAGCGGTGGCATCCGGCACATACATCGCCGCGATCTGCGCCGGCATTGCCCTGAACACCCCTGGCGTTGTCACCTTCAGCAGGTAGACGAACTGGTAGTGCCCGGCCGTGAACGACTCCTGGAAGAACACCACGCGGTCGTCGCGGTACTCCCGTCGGCTGCCGTCCCAGAACTCGGTTCTCTTCTCGAGCTCGTAGAGGCCGAGCTGCTGAATCGGCTCGGCGCCCGCAGGCAGCGGGTCCTCGATCACCAGATACCGCCAGTCGCCCGACCCGGCCGCGTCGACGCGCACCAGCAGCAGGTCGCCCGGCTGCGCGGTCCCGTTGAACGGTGTCTCCCGATACACGATGCGGTCCTTGACGCGGACCGGCGTGAGCGAGAAGTACCTTCCGGACCAGCGCGAGCTTGCGCGAGCCGGTCCGCTCGGAGGCCCCCGCCGTGTCGTAGTACTCCGCCGCCGCCGACCAGTAGATGTTGCCGCCGCCCTTCTTGCGGACTTCGATCGTGTTCCTGCCGGCCGCTGCAGGTGCGGTGACGACGACCGGATCAGGGGCGGTGAGCGACGCGGGCGTGAAGGTGTGAGCACCGGCTGGCGTCCCGTTCACCAGCACCTCGACACCGGCGTCCGCGCCCCCCTCCTGCCGCGCGCGCATGTAGTCGAGCAGGCCGTAGAGCGCCATCGCGGTCTGCTTGGTGCTCGACCACCAGCCGCCGTAGTTTCGGTTGAGGAGCAGCCATCGCACGGCGGGTTCGAGGAGCGGGCTCCTCGGATCGCGCGCCGCCAGCGCCTTCACCACGAACGCCGTTGCCTCGATACTGGTATCGCCGAAATCGTCGAGCAGCGGGTCGTTCGCGACGCTCCACCAGACCAGATCACCCTTCTTCTGGGCGCTCGATGTCAGCGCCCGCGCCAGATCGTCGCCCCGCTTGTCCTTCAGCGCGTCCAGCGCCAGCAGCAGCACCGCCTGGCCGTACGGCGTCATCGCGTCGCGCCGGCCCCAGGCCTGCTCGACAGCCTTCGTTCCGCTCGTCTGGCCGGCCGCCCCGGCGGGCTCTCCCTGGCCGCTGGCGGCCTGCGCAAGGGTCAGCACGTAGGCCATGTAAGCCTTCAGGTCAGGAGCCGCTTTGGGGTATTCGTCGAACAGCTTCTGGAGCGCCTGCGTGCCGACGTTCACGCGCCACCGATCGACGCGGTAGCCGGCGCGCTGCGCCTCCAGCAGGCCGTAGAGGGCGTAGGCCGTCATGAACGGCTGGTTCTGATCCGTTTTCCACCACCCCCATCCGCCGTCCTCGTGCTGATAGTCGTAGAGGCGATTCAGGCCTTCCGATACCTGGCGATCGAGCGCCTTCATCCTCTCGACGGGCGCGATCTTCAGCTGCTCCAGCGCCCGAGTGACCAGCAGGTTCGGGAGGAAGCTCGAGAGCGTCTGCTCCGTACATCCGTACGGATACGACGTCAGGAAGTCGAGCGCGCCGAGCATCGGGCCGGCCAGCGACGGCGCGAGAGACACACGAATCGTTCGCGCCGCCGGGTTGGCGTTCGCCGGGATCGTCAGCTCGGCGTTGCCGACGCCCTCTCCCGCGATCGAGCCCGCGACTCCCGCCGTTCGCTTGAGGCCGAACGGCAGGACGGGGATCGTCAGCTCGACAGCATCCGAATCCGCGTCGGTCGCCGCGGTCGCTGTGAATACGGCAGAGCCCACGCGGTCCGCCGAGAACCGCCAGTCGTTCCTGGCCTCGCCGGCCTGCGCGACCTCGACGCGCTGCGGTTGCGGCGCGGACTGCCCAGGAGGCGGCGACACGCCATCCGCCTTCATCGCGACGTTCACCGTCTTGGTCGCCGGCAGATAGTTGTGGACGATGGTCGGCACGGCCACCTCGTCACCCTCGGTGAGGAAGCGCGGCGTGACCACGCGCACGATCAGATCCTTGGTGACCGTCGTCCGCGCCACCGTCGTGCCGACCAGTGTGTCCGGTGTCACCGCGCGCGCCGTGACACGCCAGGTGGTGAGCGCGTCCGGGTAGGCGAGCTGTACCTTCGCCGTGCCGTCCGGGCCCGTCATGAGGTTTCCGATCCAGTAGATCGCGTCGGGGAACTCCTTGCGCACCTGCGGCTGCGCCGGCCGGTCTCCCTTGAAATCGGCCAGCGCGGTCGGCCGCCGCCGCTGCGCCAGCAGCAGCTGCTCCGTGCCCGACCAGCCGACGAACGTGTAGTCGCGCGAGAATTCGGTACCGACGCGGCTGTACTCGCGCCGGTAGAAGAACCGGAGCGGGTCGGCGGTCGTGTCCGGTTTCACGCCGTACACGGCCTCGTCGACGACGCCGAGGCTCACCTGTGCGCGCGCGGGCTTGCCGGCCTGATCGCGCACGGTGACTGTGAACGTCGCGGGCTGCCGGGGCTTGGCGATCGGCTGGTCCGCCGCCACCGTCACCTGGAGCTGGCGGCTGGCCGCCGGCACCGACACCCGCTTCTCGGCGCGATAGAGCCGGTCGTCCTTCAGGAACGCCAGGTTGACGAAGACGTCGCCGATGTCCTCTTCGGCGATCGGTACCTCGAAGGTCGGCCCGGCCGGTCGGAGCACGCGGCGCCAGCCCACCTGCCTGCCTTCCTTCGTGATGAGCATGGCGGCCGACGCGGCGTCGCCTGCGATCGTGAACCGCGCGGTCTCGCCGGGCTGATAGGTTCTCTTGTCGGCGATCAGCTCGACGGACCGATCCGCTTCCCACCCTTCGCCCGCCGCACGTCCGTACACCCACACTCTGGCCTCGTCGGTCACGACGCGCCCATCGGATGACGTGTCGACCCGGAAGCGATAGCTCCCGGGTTGCTTCGGGATCGTCGCCGTCCAGGTGGCCCGCCCGTCAGCGTCGGTCGTCACGACGCCGTTCGCGACGGGCGTGACGCGAGGCTTGTCCCAGCGACCCTGGTCGTACGTGAGCCGCTCGAGCGCCGCGTTCACACGCACGTTCGGCTGGACCGCGCCGACGTAGTCCAACGCCCTGACCGACACGGTGGCCTGGCTTTCGGGAGGATACGCGTAGCTGTCGGTCCGGGCCACCAGCATGAACCTGCCGTAGGTGGCGTGGATGATGGTGTTGCCGGACACCTCGCGGCTGCTGGCGTCGGTGACGCGAGCCTCGATGCGCACCGAGTAGTCGCGCCCCCCCTCGTTGGTCTCGAGCGGGACGCTGATCTCCGCCATCCCTTTGTCGTCGAGTCGTGCCGTGCCCTCGCGCGTTTCCGCTCCGCCGTACCACCACTCGCGATCCGCCCCGTCCTCGCCGTCGTCCGACCAGCGGATCGGCGAGTAGTAGGGCTGCTTGTGGACGACGTACTTCACGACGGCGTTGGCGACGGGCTGTCCGAAGTAGTAGCGGGCGCTGACGGCGGCGACGGCCGCGGCGCCCTGGATCACGAAACGGGCGGACGGCTTCGCGAGGACCTCGAACTCCGGCTTGCGATACTCCTGGACTTCGAAGCTGCCCATCGCTTCGTCGCCTTCGGTGGCGACGCGGATGGCGTAGTGGCCGAGCGCCGCTCCCCGGGGCAGCGCGAGGCTGGTGAGAGCCGAACCGAACTCGTCCACGGCGACCTGCTGCCGGAGCACCACCTTGTCGTTCGGGTCGCTGACGCTCACCTCGACCTGCTTGCGGTCGAACGGCGCCAGCCTGTCCGCGACCCGCCACCTGAACACCCCCTTGATATTCACCGTGTGCCCCGGGCGGTAGATCGGCTTGTCGGTGTAGATGTAGCCCGCCAGGCCCTTCGTGCTCTGCTGGAACAGCCAGCTGCCCGGATCGGTTACGGCCACCTGTCTGCTGCACTGCACGACGGCGACGACGTCCTCGGGACGAGTGTCGGGTATGGCCGCCTCGTAGACGCCGTCCGAGTCGAGCGATCCGGTCGCGACGACCGCCCGGTTGGCGATGACGGCCGTCGGGCAGCCTGAGGCCGGCTCTCCGGTGAACCGGTTGGCCGCGAACATCACCATCTGGCCGGGCGACGACTTGGTGACGAGGCCGAGGTCGGAGACGATGGCGATGGTGTACGCCTTGAAGGGACCGCTCACGGCCTCGACGACGTAGACGCCCTCGCCCGGCAACTCGAGCGGGATCCGCCGAGCCTCCGTGTCGCGCACCATGGGGAGCGTCTCGCGCCAGGAGGCGACGAGCCGTTCGCCGTTGAGCAGCGGCACCTGGGCGAACTGGCGGTACTCGAGCGGCCGCCGGAGCGTGATCTGGCTTCTTGCGGCGCTCTCGCGGCGAGCCCGGCGGTAGTCGTGGCTGAACTGGCCGCGCAGGAAGCTGATCACGTCGTCGCGCCGGCCTGCCTTCCAGCGGGCGATGCGTTCGAGGAGCGTCCGCTCCTGAGGCACGACGGGCTCCTCGCTGCCGAGGGCGTGGGGGTCGCGCAGGCCTGCGAAGAACTTGACCGGGTCGTCCACGCGGTAGACGCGGAAGTCGAGCGAGGTCACGCGTCGAAACAGCAGCGTGAACGCCGGCCGCTCCTTCGTTGTCGCGATATGGCTGCTGGCGAGGGAGAAGGCCGGCCGCGTGTCCGTCGCATCCGGCGGCTGTGCGTCGGCGCGACGTGGCGAGGCGCCGGCGGCGGCGGCGATCAGGAGGGCAGCGGTCCAGCGAGCGAGGCGTGGTGGGTTCATAGGAACGCCAGGCGGAAGACGCCGACGAATGCCGGGTTGTCGGGGACGGGGCGCCACCTGGGTGCGGGGTGGCGCTCGAGGTCTCGCGCGCGGACCTTTCGCATTTCGCCGGTGCTCACGCCGTCCGGCCCGGTGTGATAGACAATCCAATCGCGTGCGGACGGGTCGAAGACCGACGGGCCGACGAAGACCATCAGGTGATCGGGCGCGGCGCCGCCGTCCTGGTGGAAGTAGAGCAGGTCTCCCGGGCGGGCGGCACCGATCGAGCGAGCGACGAAGCTGGCGTTGTGCCTGATGATCGTGCGCGCGTCGGCGAACTCGGCGTAGCGATCGTCGCCGACGCGGAACAGCGGCCAGTTGCCGTCGCGGGCCGGCGGAGGATGGCGCACGTCCGGGTAGGCCGGCATCCCGGGCACCGCCCACTGCCGAAGCCACTCGGTGGTATGGGCGCGCAGGGACTCGCGCAGCGCGTGCCGCACCAGGCCGGCGCAATCGGTGACGTCGACCGTCGGCCGGTAGAACTGCGCGTCGGCCAATACCACCAGCCACGCCCGGCATGCGCTTCGGTCGGTGTCGTCGAGAAGGCGGATCTGGGCCGGGGCCGTCACCAGGCCGATCGCGATCCCGAGCGCGACGACGGGCGCAATGCGCATCGCAGAGAATCTACGCGCTCTGGCGATGCGTGCGCAAGGACCTTCGGCGTGCCGACAGGGAACCACAGAGGACACAGAGAGCACAGAGGCCCTCACGCGATCGGCTTCGACCGGGCAGCCCGCTGCGCCGCAGCGGGCCTGCGCCTGAGCGTGGCACCGCGAGAACGAGCCCGCTCTGTCGTCAAACGGGTTCGTTCCCGCGGTGCCACGCTCAGTGCTCCGGGCCGTTCGGCCCGGTGCCGGTCGAAGCCGGCGAATTCGTTGCCGGTGACGCCTCCCGGGTCTTTTCTGTGTTCTCCGTGTGCTCGGTGGTTGAGTCCAGAGAGTCGTCGTTCACCTGCGTCGCCGGGGCTGCTCGAGGCGCGGCTGGAGCGGGTCCTGGTGCTCGACGCGCGCGACGAGCGGTTCGTTCAGGAACGCGACGACCGGCGCCATGCGCTCGAACAGCGTGACGACCTGCCTGTAGAACCCCGGGCTGGTGGCGATGGCGGCTGGGTAGTCCCGCCAGAACAGGAACTGCTTGAGCTTCAGGTATTCGGCGGCCGGATGGTCGGGCGGGAAGCCGCGGGGCAGCCGCTGGAGTGTCGAGCCGGAGACGGGGCCGACCACGCGACGGAACACAGGCGACTCGACGAGTGACCTGAATCGCCCGGTATTCGAGGCCAGGTGCCGCCGGAGCGCGTGCAGTTCGGCCGCCTCCGGCATGTAGATGCCGCCTCCAATCATCGTACCCGCCGGGCCGATCTCCAGATAGAGGCCCGCGCCCTGGTGGCGGTGCAGGGCGCGGTGCGGGAAGACCGCGCCGACCTGCGTCTTGAACGGCGACTTGTCGGCGCTGAACCTCGTGTCCCGGTGGAGGCGGTAGAGCGAGGCCTTCGGGGAGGCCACCAGATCGGGCGCGAACCGCCGCAGGTCGGTCGCGAGGCGCTCGACCAGGGCGACCATGGGAGCCTTCACATCGCGCTCGTAGGCCTCCCTGTGGGCGGCGAACCAGGCGCGGTCGTTATGGCGCTTCAGGCCGCGCAGGAACGTCAACGCGGCAGGCGAGAACGTCGTTCGTGGCGTCATTGTGCCAGTATACAGAAGGAATATCCGGGGCGAGCGGGGGGTTCTCTCCTCAAGGAACCTGACATGCTGATTCGCAAAGCCGCCGACATCCCCTGGTCCGAGATCACGGACCACAAGCTCTATGTGAGGCGCCGTGAGTTCCTCAAGGCCTGGGGCCTGGCCGCGGCGGGCGTGGCGGCGGGAGGTCTGGACCTCGACGCGCAGGCTGCGAAGCGCCCTGCGGCGCTCGAGGGCGTGGTCAAGGGCCCGTTTGGGACGACCGAGGCGCTCACCCCCTACGAGAGCGTCACGACGTACAACAACTTCTACGAGTTCGGCACTGACAAGGAGTCGCCCGCTCGGACGGCTGGTTCGCTCAGGACGCGGCCCTGGACGGTGCAGGTGGACGGCGAATGCAACAACCCGGCGACGTACGGCATCGACGACCTCGTCAAGCCGCACGCGCTCGAGGAACGCGTCTACCGGATGCGATGTGTCGAGGGGTGGTCGATGGTCATCCCATGGGTGGGGATCCCGCTCGGCGACCTCATCAAGCGGTTCGAGCCGACGCCGCGCGCGAAATACGTCGAGTTCACGACGCTCAACGACAGCCGCCAGATGCCCGGCCTCAGGAGCCTCGTGCTCGACTGGCCATACCGTGAGGGCCTGCGCCTCGACGAGGCGATGCACCCGTTGACCATCCTCGCGGTCGGGCTCTACGGCGTCGTGATGCCCAACCAGAACGGCGCGCCGCTGCGGCTGGTCGTGCCGTGGAAGTACGGCTTCAAGGGCATCAAGTCGATCGTCCGCATCCGTTTCGTGGAGCGTCAGCCGGTCGGCTCGTGGCAGCAGCAGAACGCTCGCGAATACGGCTTCTACTCGAACGTCAACCCGGGAGTGGACCACCCCAGGTGGAGCCAGGCGAGCGAGCGGCGCATCGGCGAGTTCTTCAAGCGAAAGACACTGATGTTCAACGGGTACGCCGATGAGGTCGCCGGCCTCTATGCCGGCATGGACCTCCGGAAGAACTACTGATGGCCGGCGCGCGCGCCGTGCGGTTCGTTGTCAAGCCCCTGGTGTTCGCCGCGTCGCTGGGGCCGCTCGCGCACCTGGCGCACGGTGCGGCGTTCGGCAGCCTCGGCCCGAACCCGATCGAGGCGGTCACGCACGGGACCGGCGACTGGACGTTGCGCTTCCTGCTTCTCACCCTCGCGCTGACTCCGTTGCGAGTGCTGACGGGGTGGGGCGGATTCGCGCGGTTCAAGCGGATGCTCGGCCTCTTCGCGTTCTTCTACGCTGCCCTGCACCTGCTGACCTACCTCTGGCTGGACAAGTTTTTCGCGTGGCCGGAGATCGCGCGTGACATCGTCAAGAGGCCGTTCATCACCGCTGGCATGGTGGGGTTCGCCATCCTTCTGCCGCTTGCGGTCACATCGACGGCGGGCATGATCCGGCGGCTCGGCGGGCGGGCCTGGAAGCGGCTGCATCGACTGGCCTACCTGGCGGCGTTGGCGGGAGTCGTGCACTACTGGTGGCTGGTGAAGGCCGACGTCTCCCGTCCCCGGATCTACGCCATCGTCTTCGCGGTCGTGCTGGCCGCCCGCCTCTACGTGGCCTGGCGTCCGACGGGCAGCCCTACCGGGCGGCCCGGCTCGCAAGCGTCGATTTCAGCCAGCCGATGATTGCCGGCAGCAGCGAGAGGAAGATCACCACCGCCACGACGATGTGGATGCGGGTCTCGATGTCCGGAATGACGCGGCCGAGGAAGTAGCCGGTGAGCGTCATCGACACGATCCACAGGATCCCGCCCGCGATGTTGTAGGTGGCGAATCTGCGGTACGTCATGTCCGCGGCGCCCGCGACGACCGGCGCGAACGTCCGGGCGATGGGCATGAACCGGGCGAGGACGATCGTCTTGCCGCCGTGACGCTCGTAGAACTGCCGCGTCCGCAGAAGGTGCTCCTTGCGGAAGAAGAACGAGTTCGGTCGGCTGTACAACGTGTGGCCGGCCTTCTTGCCGATGTAGTAGCCGGTCGCATCGCCAACGATGGCGGCAAGCGACAGCGTAACGAGGAGCGTCGTGACGTCGAGGTCGCCTCGTGCAGCGAACAGGCCAGCGGTGACCAGGAGCGAGTCGCCAGGCAGGAAGAAGCCCACCATCAGCCCGGTCTCTGCGAAGATGATGAAGATCAACCCGTAGAGGCCCACCAGCCGGATCAATTCGGGGACGTTGTACACCGTTCGGAAGAACTCCTGGATCAACTCCACGCCGCACGCTCCTGTCCGAATTCGCGGGCACGCCCAAACGATCGATTATAACTGATGGCCGACCGCCGGGCTGGTCGAGCGACTATAATGGCGCGGGTCATAGCTGATGCGACGATCATTCGCGCCATGGTGGGTGATTCCGTGCGCCGCGGCGTTCCTCGGCTACTTCGCCCTGCTCGTCTACTGCGACATCAGGCGGCCGGTTCCTGAGGGGATGGATCTCAAGGCCGAGTCGGGCCGCCGCGGCCTCCTAGTGAACGATGTCCGCCCTGGCTCGCCTGCCGCCCGTGCTGGCCTCCGAGCGGGTGACCGGGTACTTTCCGCGGACATTCGCGTCGTCAACTCCAAGAGCGACTGGGAGGCCGTCCAGGCCAACGTCGTGTTCGGTCGGCCGGTGGCGCTCGTGGTCGCGCGTGATGGGGTCACCTTCAGCGCCGAGTGGCTGGTGGCCCCGGCAGGGCCCGACTACTGGCTGCGACGGGAGGGCGTCGACCTTCTGATCACCCGCCTGGTCCAGTTCATTACGCTCGTGCTCGGCCTGGTGGTGGTGTTCCGGAGGCCGTTCGACGCGGGCGCCCGCCTGGGAGGGTGGCTGCTTGCGACGTTCGGCGTGTTCTGCGTCGTCCTGCCGTCTAGGATCGCGGACGTCTGGAGGGGGCTGCACCCGGCGGTTGGAGCGGTGCTGTGGATGCCGCAGGCGAGCACGCTCGTGCTGCCGGCGCTGCTCCTCTCGTTCTTCCTCAGCTTCCCGCAGCGCATGCTCAGATCGCCGGCTGCGTGGGTTGCGATCTGGGCGCCGGCAATCATGACCGCTGCGGTCCGGCTCCGTTCCCTCGCAGACCTGGTCTACCAGCCGGCGGCTCAACGCGCGCCCGCCGACTGGTTCGGCTTGCGGTGGAGCACGTGGATCGGGTACCTCGCGGCGGCGGCCGTGGTGGCGCTGGTCAAGTACCGTCGCGCCGACCCGGTGTCACGCCGGCGCCTCGGCGTGCTGTTGCTTGGCGGAGGCATCGGCGCGGCCGCCGGAGGGCCGATCGCGCTGGCGTACTGGCGAGGATCGGAAACCGCGCTGTTCTCCTCCCAGGCCGTCGGGCTTGCGACGCTCGGCCTTCTGGTCGTGCCGCTCTCGTTCGCCTACGCGACGCTGCGCCACCGGGTGTTCGACGTCAGCTTCATCATCCGCCAGGGCGTCCAGTACGCCCTCGCTCGCCGCCTGCTGCTGTCGGTCGTGCCGATCCTTCTCGCCGTGATGGCGGCCGACGCCTACTGGCACCGCGATCGGTCGATCGGCGAGCAGTTCGGCGCGCGTGCGCCGCTCTATGCCGGCCTCGTCGTGCTGGCCCTCGTCGCGGCGCGGCAACGTCGTCGCTGGCTCGACGCGCTCGACCGGCGGTTCTTCCGCGAGCGCTACGACGCGCGGACGCTGCTGCACCGCGTGGTGGAAGAGGTCCGGCGATCGGGAAGCCTCGAACTGGCGGCTCCGCTGGTCGTGGAGCAGATCGAACGCGCGCTGCACCCGCGTTTCGTGACCGTGCTGGTGCGGGCGTCCGACTTCGCCGCGTACCGGGCCATCGCGACGGCGCCGCCATCGGTCGGACTCGGCGAGCTTCCGGCCGATGCGAAGCTGTGCGCTCTGGCCCACGTGCTCGGCAAGCCGCTCGACCTGTCGAAGGCCGGCGCCGCCTGGATCGCCGATCGCCTGCCGCCGGAAGAGGCGGCGCTGGTCGATCGGGCGGGCCTCGAGTTGCTCGTGCCGGTCGACACCGGATCCGGTCGGCCGGACGCCGTGCTGGCGCTCGGCGCCCGCCGGTCCGACGAGCCGTACGCCAGCGAGGACCAGCAGTTGCTCTGGACGATTGCCGAGAGCCTGGCGGTGCTCGACCGGCGGGACCGGAACGGCGCCGCACACGACTCGGCGTTCCAGGAGTGCCCGACCTGCGGCACGTGCTACGACTCCGGCACGTCGACGTGCAGCGGGGACGCGGCGCCGCTCACCGTCGTGGCGCTGCCCCGCGTCCTCTCCCGGCGATATCGCCTGGAGCAGCGTCTCGGCCGCGGCGGCATGGGGGTCGTGTACGCCGCATCCGACCTGTCGCTCGACCGCCGCGTGGCGGTCAAAGTGCTGCGCGAGGAGTTGGTCGGCGACCGTGAGAGCGCCTCGCGGTTCGAGCGCGAGGCGAGGATCGCGGCCAGCTTCTCGCATCCGAACGTCGTGACCGTCTTCGACTTCGGCGTCATCGGCGACTCCCGCGCCTTCCTCGTGATGGAGCGCCTGGAGGGCACGACGCTCCGCGACGAAATCAGCCGCGGACCGCTCGAACAGGCGCGGGTGCTGGCCGTCATGCGCGGCGTCTGCGGGGCGGTCGACGCGGCCCACCGCCGCCAGCTGATCCACCGCGATTTGAAGCCGGAGAACGTCTTCCTCGCGCAGGGCGACGGCGGAGAGAGCCCGAAGGTACTCGATTTCGGCATCGCGAAGGCGCTCTCGGGCTCCTATAGTCACGCCGATCACCAGACCACCATGGGCGTCGTCCTCGGCACGCGGCAGTACATGGCGCCCGAGCAACTGCGGGGCGAGAGCCCCGAGCCGTCCTGGGACCTGTGGGCGCTGGCGTTGATCGTCCACGAGATGCTGACGGGGTATCATCCCTTCGCGTCGCTGGCGATCGGCCTGACGGGTGCCGGGATTCCCACGGCGCAGCCGATGGCGATTCGGGACTCGACGCCGGTGCCGGTCGCGTGGCAGCAGTCGTTCGCGCGGTGGTTGTCCGTCGAATCGGCGGGGCGCCCGGCGAGCGCGGGAGCGCTCCTCGCCGAACTCGAGCAGATGTTGAGCAGCGGATGAGCAGGGGATGAACCGGGCATGAGCAGCGACGAGGACGACACGCCGGCGTCGGGCCCGCGGCCGGCCGGGCGGCGGTTCGCGACCACGCGGTGGAGCCAGGTCCTGGCGGCCGGGCAGGCCCACACGGGCGACTCACGCGACGCGCTCGCGCGGTTGTGCGAGTCGGTACTGGTACCCGCTGTACGCCTACGTGAGGCGCTGGGGTTACGACGCCGATCAGGCGCAGGATCTGACCCAGGCGTTCTTCGCCACGCTGCTCGAGAAGCACTACCTCCGCGCGGCCGACCCGGCGCGCGGCCGGTTCCGTTCGTTCCTGCTTGCGTCGCTGAAGCACTTCCTGTCGAACGAGCGCGACCGCGCCGGCGCGGCGAAGCGCGGCGGGCGCACGACGGTGGTGCCGCTCGAATTCGAGAACGCGGAGGGACGCTATAGCCGCGAGCCCGCCGACACCGAGACGCCCGAGACGATCTTCGAGCGTCGCTGGGCATTGACGCTGCTCGAGCGCACGCTGGGCCGGCTTCGACGCGAGTACACGGCGGCCGGCAAGCAGGCGCTGTTCGGGCGGCTCGAGGGCCATCTGACCGGCGACCAGGAGGCGCTGCCCTACGCGGATCTCTGCGCCGGGCTGGGCATGAGCGAGGGGGCCATCAAGGTGGCGATGCATCGGCTGCGCCGCCGGTTCGGAGCCCTCCTGCGCGAGGAAATCAGCGAGACGGTGTCCGATCCCAACGAGGTCGACGATGAGATCCGCGAGTTGTTCAGGGCGCTCGAGGGAGGCAGCCCGCGGTGACGCAGCCGAACCGCTGCCCGCAATGCGGGTCGGGGTCGACCGGTAGCGAACCGGCTGGCCTCTGCCCGGCCTGTCTGCTCGGGCTTGCGCTCGACGCCGGCGTGGACGCCGACATGGGCGACGAGTCTGACCTCGCCGGCCCGCCCTGCCGGGTCGTGACCGTGCTGTGGACGGAGGACGACCGCACCACCTATCTGGCCGAGGATCTGGAGACCCGCCGCCTCGTGATGCTCGACGTCGTCAGGCTGCCGCAGGACGAGCGCGACGAAGCACTCCGCCAGTGCCGCGCGCGGCTCCGGTCGCTGATGCGGTGGTCACATCCCGGCGTGCCTCGCGTGGTCGGCGGGGAGATCAGCCCGTCCGGCGACTTCTGCGTCGTGTCGCACTACGTGAAAGGGCAGCGGCTCGACCGCTACTGCGACGAGCAGCAGGTGGACGCGGCAGGGCGCGCGCGCCTGTTTGCCTTCGTCCGCGCGATAGTGGCCAGCGGCCACAGGAGCGGCGTCTGTCACGGACGGCTGCGGCAGGACCTGGTCATCGTCTCCGGGTCGAGCCGCGACCCAGAGCCCGTCGTGCTCGGTTACAGCGTGACGCCCGGCCGCACGCCGTCGGCAGACGACGACGCCGCCGGCCTCGACGCGGTCGCGCGCGTGCTCGGGATCTCGGGCTGAGGATGGGGGAGAGCGTGGCCGATCTTCTTGAATGCCTGATTCAGATCAAGGGGCTTGGCGACACGCCGCGGCGACTGGCGCAGCGGGCGGCCGAGTTCGCCGCGTCGCCTGGGTCACAGGCGGGGGGGACCGCCGCGGTCCACGTCGAGGTCGCGCGTCGGCTGCTCGCAGCCGAGACGCGGTTCCGCCGCGCGTTGTCCCTGATGCTGACTCGCGAGCGGCCTGCGCTGGAGACCCTGCCGGGTGACGGGGGTGCGGAATCCGCACCTGCCGGCGACGGGCGAGGAGACTCGTTCGATGCCTGCCGGCGAGCCTTTGAGGCCGAACGGGCAGAGACCCTGCGCCTGCTCGACGCCTGCTCCGCCGATCAACTGAATCGCAAGGGAATCGACCCGCTTCGCGGTCCGATGACCGTCGCCGATCTCGTGGCCGCGATGCTCGCGCACGACACCGACAGGCTCGGGGACCTGGTCGTCCGCTGACGTGCAGACCGCCATCCGGGCTCGCGAGGCGGGCGGCGAGGAGCGCCGCCCGGACCCGGCTTCCCTCGTCTCACGCGGACGATTTGACCGCGTCCACGAACGCGACGATGTTCTCGAACGGGACCTCGGGCTCGATCATGTGGGTCGGCGCGAGGAACAGCCCGCCTTCCGCGCCGACCGTCTCGATGCGCGCCCTCACTTCACGGCGCACGTCATCCGGCGTTCCGAACGGGAAGGTGGATTGGGTGCCAATCGTGCCCCAGAGGCCAAGCCGTTTCCCGTAGCGCCGGCGCAGCGCCAGCGGGTCCATGCACTCCGGCTGGACGGGGTTGAGGATGTCCACCCCAATCTCGATCAGGTCCTCGACGATGGCGGTGACGTCGCCGTCGCTGTGGTAGAAGACCAGGACATCCGGCCTTGCC
This sequence comes from uncultured Acidobacteriota bacterium, assembly GCA_963698725.1. Taxonomy (GTDB): domain Bacteria; phylum Acidobacteriota; class Vicinamibacteria; order Vicinamibacterales; family Fen-181; genus FEN-299. The sequence goes on along the minus strand of CAVORY010000011.1, from coordinate 309,261 downwards.
GACTTCGCCGCGGCGACGACGCGCGCCAGCCTCGGTCTCAGCCACGTGCGCCACATCCGCACGCTCATCAGCATGCCCCGCTGGGTTCCGACGTCGTCTCCCATGCAGATGACGTCGGCACCAGACTCGGCGTACCGGCGCGCCTGGACCTCCCGGATCGCGGTAATGCGATCGAGCAGCGTGGCGGCGAACGAACTCCCATCGGCGAAGTCGAGCAGGAGGCGTTCCATGCTGCGCATGTACCACGCGACTTCGAAGATCGTGCACTCCATCGCCGCCAGCGCGGCAATCCCGCGCGCCTGGACGGCGGCCACGCGAGCCGCGAAGTCCTCGTAGCGGTAGTCGGCGTCGAGGTCGGGCAGCGGGTAGTCGAGCGCGTCCCCTTCTCCGGTTGCGCCCAGCAGCGAGTAGATGAACCCGTCGAGATGCGCGTGCGCCGCGTCGGTGCTGGCGGTCGGACGGCGGCCGATGCCCCACTCGTCGACGTGCGCGCCCGGGGGCAGGTCGCCAAGGTAGCGCGAGTAGTCGGTGGCCAGGCGGGTGGGGGAGGGCCGGAGCATCCGGGTGTCGGCGTCGAAGTGCTCCTCGGGATCCAGGGCCCCGGTGGCGTCCTGGAAGCGCTGGAGCTGCGCCGGCGCGAAGCCCCACGAGAAGTCGAATGGCGGCCGGTCCGGCCGCTGGTGTCGCATGGCCGCGAGGACGCGTTCCCTGCTCGTCATGACGGCCTCGCCATGGCGGTCAGCCGTCGGGCGAGCGTCACTGCGCCGCCGGCATTGTCGCTGAAGCCGTCCGCCCCGATGGCGTCGGCGTACTCCGTCGTGACCGGTGCGCCTCCCACCATCACCTTGACCCTGCCGCGCAGTCCCGCCTCCTCCAGCGCCTGGACGACCGCCCGCATGGAGATCATCGTCGTCGTGAGCAGGGAGGAGATCCCGATCACGTCCGCGCCGGCCCTGGCGGCCGCCACGAACTGACCCGGCGTGACGTCGACGCCGAGGTCGTCCACGTCGAACCCCGCGCCGCGGAGCATCGTGGCGACGAGGTTCTTGCCGATGTCGTGCAGGTCTCCCGCGACCGTGCCGATGGCGATCCGCCCGGCCGACTGGCGCGGCTGATCGGCCAGCCGGGGCTCGAGCACGGCCATGGCGGCCTTCATGGCCCGGGCGGAGACGAGCAGTTCGGGCACGAAGAACTCGCCCGCCTCGAAGAGGCGGCCGGCCTCTCCCATGGCGGCGATGAGGCCTCCGTCCAGCAGCGTGAGCGGCGGGACGCCTGATGCCAGCCCTTCGGCGGCGAGGCTCGCGGCCTCGGAGGCGTTGCCGTCGAGGACGGCCTGCCGAAGGCGGTGTTCGCAGGGGAGCGTGGTCGTCATATGCGGAGCCCCGGTGGCGGTTCCGGCCGTCAGCGCGTACGCGCCGCGGCGGCCGCCTGCTTCTGACGGTTCCAATAGAAGTACACGGGCACGCCCAGCGCCAGGAACGCGAGGCCGGCCCACGCCTGCGCCGGCCGCTCGACCAGCGTCACGGCGACGAACCACGCGGACATCGCGACGAAGAAGAGCGGCGTGATCGGGTAGAGCGGCACCCGCGCCGCGCGTTCCGCGCCGGGCAGGCGGCGGCGGAATACGAACACCGACGCCGCGGCCAGCCCGAAGAAGATCCAGTCGGTGAACACGACGTAGGAAATCAGGTTCTCGAACGTGCCCCAGAAGAGGATCAGCACGACGGCCCAGAGCGACTGGGCGACGATGGCGAATGCCGGCGTGCGGAACCGCGGGTGCACCTCGGCCACCCGCGCGAAGAACAGCCCGTCGTTCGCCATCGCGAAATAGATCCGCGGCGCGGTCAGCGTGTAGATGCCGACGACCCCGAACGTCGAGACGAAAATGGCGAGCGAAATCGCAGATCCGCCCGCGGTGCCGAGCACGCGCGACACCGCGTCGGCCGCCACGCGCGGCGAGGCGGCGATCTCGGCCGGCGTCATCAGGAACATGTAGGCGACATTGACGAGGAGGTAGATCGCCGTCACCGCCGCGGTCCCGATGACCATCGCAAGCGGAAGCGTGCGCCTCGGGTTCACCACCTCGCCCGACGCGTACGTGGCGTGCTGCCAGCCGCCGGTCGACCAGAGCACGCCGACCATCGCCGTGGCGAGCCCCGTCCCCAGCCCTCCCGGGATCGCGCCGGCCGAGAACGCGAACGACGTCGTGCTGCCAGAGCCGAGCGCGAAGCCGACGGCGATCAGCGCCGCGATGCCCGCGATCTTCAGCACCGTGAAGACGTCCGAGAAGATCGCGCCGGCTTTCACGCCAAGCACGTTGATCGTCGTCAGCAGCAGGAGGCCCGCGATGGCCACCGCCTTCGCGCCGACGGCGCCGAGCGGCACGAAGAACCCGAAGTAGGTGGCGAAGGCCACGCTGAGGGCCCCCAGCCCGCCCGCGTTGACGACGAGGAAATAGGCCCACCCGAAAAGAAAGCCGGTCAGGCCTCCGTAGGCCTCGGTCAGGTAGACGTATTCGCCTCCGGCACGCGGCATGAGCGCGGCGAGTTCGGCGAACGTCAGGGCCCCGGCCATCGCCATGAGGCCGCCGACCACCCACACCGCCATGATCAGCCAGGGAGAGGGCAGGGCGTGCGCAATCAGCGAAGGCGTGAGGAAGATGCCGGAGCCGATGGTGCCCCCGATGGCGATCATCGTCATGTCGAACAGGGTCAGGCTCCGGCGCAGCTCGGCCATGGTCCGACACTGTAGCACGGCGCCCGAAAGTCCCGGCTGTCTGGCGCCGATAGACCGGGTGATGGCCCTGACCCGGCGCCGGTTCCTGCTCGCCTGCGTGGCTCCGTGGCCGTTCGTCCGTCTGGGCGAGGCGCGCGCAGGGGACGCCAACCGCGAACGCGCGGCGACAATCGAGCAGGCCGTCCTCCGGCTGACCAACGACGCGCGCGCCGGGCGGCGCCTCGCGCCCCTCGAGCCGTCGTTCGCCCTCGCCACCATCGCGCGACGCCACAGCCAGGACATGCTGGACCGGGGCTACTTCGACCACTGCACGCCCGAGGGGCTGCGCTCGTCGGATCGGATTGCGCGGAGCGGACTGGATTTCGACGCGACCGGCGAGAACATCTACATGGTCAGGAACGCGACCGCCCGCCCGGCCGACCTTGCGTCCGCGATGGTGAAGGGATGGATGAACTCACGGGGCCACCGGGCGAACATCCTGACGCCCGACTACCGCGTCATCGGCGTCGGCATCGTCGCGACGCCACGCAGCGTCATCGCCACGCAGCTGTTTGGTGGTTAGTCCTGCCCGCCTCCGCCCTTTGGGCTTCGGCGGGTCCGCCATAGCCCGCTCGGTGTGCCCGCGGGCGACGGCGGAAGCCCTGAGCCTTGAGCCCTGAGCCCTGAGCCTTCCTACCCCGCTTCTCCCACCGGCGCCGCGTCGTCGCCGGGGTCTTCCGCGCGTGTGACCAGCGCGACCGCAGGAACGATGATGGCTGCACCGGCCAGGATGTAGCGATCGATCGACTCGCCCAGGAAGAACCAGCCGAGCAGCACCGCCACAACCGGGTTCACGTAGGCGTAGGTGGCGACCTTGGAGGTCGGGACGTGGCGAAGCAGCCAGATGTAGGCCGTGTAGCCGACCAGCGATCCGAACACCACCAGGTACGCTATCGCGGCGATGCCGGTGGCGTTCCAGACCGCGCGCCGATGCTGGCCGAGCGCGAAGCCGAGAACGAGGTCGATGACTCCGGCGCTCAGCATCTGCCAGCCGGCCGCCGCCAGCGGATCGACGGCGACCTTCCACCGGCGCGACAGCACCGATCCGAACGCCCAGCAGAACGACGAGCCGAGTAGCGTGATGCAGGCCACCAGCTGCATCCAGCCGAACTGACCGGCGCCCGCCACCTTCGGCCAGAACAGCACGGCCACGCCGACCGCGCCGAGCGCGACGCCGCCGATGGCCGACTGCGTGGCCCGGTCGTGCGACGGCAGGAGCCAGCGTTCGACGAGAAGGAACCAGATGGGGACAACGGCGACGATCAGCGCCGCGAGGCCGGTCGGGACGTACAGCTCGGACCAGGCGAGCCCGGCGTTCGAGACGCCGAGCAGGATGAAGCCCAACGTGGCGAGCGCGGCGAGCTGTCGCCGGCTGACCCGGATCGAGCGGCCGGCCAGGGCGCAGCAGGCCAGCATCAGCGAGCCCGAGATTGTGAACCTCACGCCTGCGAGGAGGACCGGGGGCACTCGTTCGACGGCCAGGCGGATCCCGAGGTAGGTGGAGCCCCAGAACACGTAGACGAGCGCGAACGCGACAATGACCTTGAGTCGGCGGCTGATGGCGACCTCGGGCTCAGTGTATCCCATCCAGGCTCAGGGCTCAGGGCTCAAGGCTCAGGGCTCAAGGCTCAGGGCTTAGGGCTCACCCCTCGACTTCGCTCGGGGTGCCCTGAGCGAGCGGAGCGAGTCGAAGGGCAAGGCTCAAGGCGAAGATAGCTATTGCGTTGGGTCCCCGGTTCGGTATGAGATCTCGGTCCAGTCTCAGTTTCCGACGAGGAGTTCCATGTCCGAACGTGTCCTGACCCGTTGGTTCATCGTTGTGCTGGTATTGGCCGTCGCCGTCCCGTTCGCCGCGAGGCCCGGCGGGCAGGCGCGCGCCGCGGCCGATCGCTGCCTGGTGCCCGTACCCATCCGCGAGCCGATCCTGAACGAGGTGTCGGGAGAGCAGGCGCAGCTCCACGTCCAGTTCCTGGCCGCGAACCGCGACCGTCAGGCGGCGGAGTACCAGGACCAGTACTTCGAGACCACCTACATTCGAGACATGGCGAAGCAATACGGCCTGTCGGACGTGCAGGTCGACTTCTTCCCGACGCGCGACGCGTGGGACGCCGAGGAGGGCGACCTGTGGCTCGTGCAGCCGCGGAAGGAGAAGATCGCGAGCATCACGATGGTGCCGACCGCCCTCGCGCAGGGCAGCAAGTCAACGGACGTCGAGGCCGAGGTGGTCTACGTCGGGCTCGGCCGCGAGGCCGACTATGCCGGCAAGGACGTGAAGGGCAAGATCGTGCTCGGCGCCGGGTCGGTCTCGCAGGCCTTCGGCGGCGCAATCCAGAGAGGTGCCGTGGGCGCGCTCGGCACGGGCAGCCCCGGCATCAACGGCGACGCGGCCGGCGCCACCATGGACCAGATCGGATGGGCGAGCGTTTCGCCGGGAGCGGACCGCGACGGATTCGGCTGGGCGCTGTCACTCCGGCAGTTCCTCGACCTGCGCGAGATGCTCGAGCGTGGCCAGAAGGTCGTGATGCGGGCGCACATCCGCACGCGGACCTACCCGGGGAAGATGAACGTCGTGTCGGCCGCGATTCCCGGGACCGACCCGAACGCGGGCGAGCTGATCCTCGTGGCGCACGCGTTCGAGACCATCGCGACGCCCGGCGCGAACGACAACTGCACGGGGGTGGCGACGATCCTCGAGGTCGGCCGGACCCTCGCCCGGCTGATCAAGGACGGCACGCTGCCGAGGCCGGTCCGCACCATCCGCTTTCTCTGGGTGCCCGAGATCTCCGGCTCGAGCGCCTACATGTTCAAGCACCCCGAGTTGCAGGACAAGCTGCTCGTCGCGCTGAATTTCGACATGACGGGTGCGAACCCGAAGACGACCGATTCGTACCTCCGGATGAAGATGACGCCGGATTCGAGACCGAGCTACCTGAACGACCTCATCGCCAGCCTGCTCCAGTTCGTCGACCAGACGAACGTCCGATCGCAGCAGGGACAGAACGCGCAGTTCAACTACCGGCTGTCGCCCGTGGCCGCCATCACCTCCGGGAGCGATCACTCGGTGTTCAACGACGGCGGCATCCCCGCCATGCAGTTCAACTACTGGCCCGACAACTTCTATCACAGCAGCGAGGACCGGTTCGTCTACGTGGACCCGACCGAGCTCAAGCGGGTGGGGTTCATGGCCGCGTCCGCGTTCTACTACCTCGCAACGGCGGGTCCTGGCCAGGCGCGGGACCTGGCGTTCGAGGCGACCGCGAACGGCGAGAAGTGGATAGCCGAGGTGACTCGGCAGTCGGTGCGGCTGCTTGGCGACGACGCGTCGAAACTCGCGGACCAGTTCAAGGCGGCGCAGACCAAGGTGAACGGTGCCGCAAACCGCGCGAAGGGCGGCGTGGAGTCGGTGCAGGGGCTGACGAAGGACGCCGGCGTGGCGGCGACGGTGAAGCGGCTGTCGGCCACCCTCGACGCCGCGCGCGACACCAATGTGAAACTGCTCGAGTTCTGGTACGCCGACAAGGCCGCGGCGCTGGGCGTGAAGCCAGCGCCGGTGACGCTGACCGACAAGGAGCGCGAGTACCTCGCTCCTCATCCCGCGCAGGCTCTTCAAGGTCTACTCCGAGGAGGCCCGCACCCGCAGGGCACAGGCGGGTGGGGGGGCAGGCGGCCGCGGCGGCTTGCGTGGCGCGCCGGGGACGCCCGCTCCGCGCCGGCTCCCGGGCCTGGCGTCGTCGGAGATCAACAACTTCATCGACGGGACGCGCAGCGTGCTCGACATCTACAACGCGGTGCGGGCGGAGTGCGGCAACCTGGTCATCGGCAACAATGACACCAAGTACGCGTATCTCCTGTCGCCTGACGCGCCCGACGTCGACCTGGACCTGGTTTATGCAGCGCTCGAGACGCTGCAGAAGAACGGTACGATCGAGATCACCAAGCTCGAGCCGAAGCCCGTAGCCGGCAAGAAGACGAAAAAATAGCGAAGCACCGACCGCCCATCGGCACAATATTCGAGGCCGGCCCAACCATTTGGCGCCCCCTGGCGTCATATGGATCAGAGACCGAGACCTCTACTCCTTCCTGAGGACCCTCTGAGCCGGGGTCCTCTCTTTTTTTCAGGGCGCTTCCCCGAGCCCTGCCTCGAGCCCTGCCTCGATTTGACAAATCCGCAGACCGGTCCGACACTTCCTCGACGTCCGCCCGGTCCGGCGGCCTCTCAGGAGAAGGCACCATGCGACTCGTGTCATTCACGCTGAACGGCAAGGCCACGCGCCTGACGGTCGATGAGACCCGGCCCCTGCTCTGGGTCCTCCGGGACGACCTCGGCCTGACCGGGAGCAAGTTCGGGTGCGGCGAGGCGGTCTGCGGGTCGTGCACGGTCGTCGTCAACAACCAGGCGGCGAGATCGTGCGTGACACCGATCGGAGACGTCGAGGGGAGGAACGTCGTCACGATTGAGGGCTTGGCCAATGGCGACAAGCTCCACGCCATCCAGCAGGCCTTCGTCGATCACGTGGCCTACCAGTGCGGCTACTGCACGCCGGGCATGATCATGGGCGCCTACGCGTTGCTCCTCAAGAACCCGAAGGCCACGCGCGCCGACATCGTCAAGGAGCTCGACAACCACCTGTGCCGGTGCGGCGCCCACGTCCGCATTCTGAAGGCCGTCGAGTCCGCGTCGGCGACGATGAAAGGGGGCGCGCGATGAAGGCGCAGGAGATTGATCGCCGCGACTTCGTCAAGCTGACCGCCACCGGCCTGCTCGTGCTGTTCGCCGTGGACCCGGCCAGCGCCGGCCAGGAAACCGCGCGGCCGCAGACTGGGCGCCAGGGCTATCCGACCGACGTCAACGCCTACCTCCACATCGGCGCGGACGGGAAGGTCACCTGCTTCGTCGGGAAGGTCGAACTGGGGCAGGGCGTGATGACGTCGCTGCCGCAGCTCCTGGCGGAGGACCTGGACGTCCCGCTCTCGTCGGTCAGCATCCTCATGGGCGATACGGATCTCTGCCCTTGGGACATGGGCACGTTCGGGTCGCTGAGCATGCGCCAGTTCGGTCCCGTCCTTCGCCAGGCGGCGGCCGACGCGCGCTCGGTCCTGCTCCTCATGGCATCCGAGCGTCTCCAGGCGCCGGTCGATCGGCTGACGGTGAAGGCGGGCGTCGTGACCGACACCGCCGATCCGACGAAGGCGGTGACCTACGGCCAGCTGACGGAAGGGAAGCGCATCGAGCGGAAGGTGGACGGCAAGACTCCGCTCAAGGCGGTCAAGGCGTTTGGCGTCGTCGGGCGGTCGGCCGCGCGCCGCGACGGCGTCGAGAAGGTGACCGGCAAGGCGATGTACGCCGGGGACGTCGCGCCGCCTGGCGGCGTGTTGCACGCGCGCATCCTGCGTCCGCCGGCGCACGGCGCGGCGATGGGGCAGGTGGACACGTCGGCGGCCGAGAAGCTGCCCGGTGTGAGGGTGGTGCGCGACGGCGATCTCGTCGCCGTGCTTCACGCGCACTGGGACGAGGCCGACAGGGCGCTCGCGCTCGTGAAGGCCGAGTGGACGCGTCGCGACCCGCCGGTCGACGACAAGACGATGTACGACCATTTCAGGAAGACGGCGGGCCCGGCGACGATCGCGGGACAGGGCGGCAACCTCACCGAGGGCGAGAAGCTCGTTGCCGATGTGGTGGAGGGGACCTACTACGACAGCTACGTGGCACACGCGCCGATGGAACCCCACTCGGCCACCGCGGTCGTGGAAAACGGCAAGGTGACGGTGTGGGCGGGGACGCAGACGCCGTTTCCGGTGAAGAACCAGTTGATGCAGGCGCTGAAGCTGCCGGCCGACAAGGTTCGGGTGATCACGCCCTACGTTGGCGGCGGGTTCGGGGGCAAGTCGGCGTCGCGGCAGGCGGTCGAGGCCGCGCGGCTTGCGATGTTGACCGGCAGGCCCGTGCGCGTCGTGTTCAACCGCCAGGAGGAGTTCTTCTACGACACCTTCCGCCCGGCGTCGATCGTGCGCATCCGCGCTGGCCTGACCGCGTCGAAGACCATCGCGCTCTGGGACTACATGGTCTACTGCGCGGGCGAGCGCGGTGCCGCCCACTTCTACAACATCCCCCACCACAAGACCGCGTGGTCTGGCGGGTGGAGCGGCAACTCGGGCGCCCTGCACCCGTTCGCCGTGGGGCCGTGGCGCGCGCCGGGCGCCAGCAGCAACGCGTTCGGGCGCGAGTCGCACATCGACGTCCTGGCGGCGAAGGCCGGGATCGACCCGGTGGAGTTCAGGCTGAAGAACCTGAGCGACGCGCGGATGCTGCGCACGTTGAATGCGGCCGTCAAGAAGTTCGGCTGGACGCCGAGGCCGGCGCCGAGCGGACGCGGGGTGGGCGTGGCGCTCGGCACCGACGCGGGCACGTACGTGGCGCTGATGGTTCAGGTTGCCGTCGACAAGGCCACCGGGAAGGTCCAGGTGAAGCGCGTTGTCTGCGCCCAGGACATGGGCGTCGTCGTCAACCCGGACGGGGCGCTCCAGCAGATCGAAGGGTGCATCACCATGGGGCTCGGTTACACGCTGAGCGAAGAGGTGCACTTCAAAGGCGGCGAGGTGCTGGAGCGCAGCCTCGGCGCGTACGAACTGCCGCGGTTTTCGTGGCTGCCGACGATCGAGGCCGTCGTGATCGACGCGCCCGAGATCCCGGCGCAGGGCGGCGGCGAGCCGGCCATCGTGCCGCTCGGGGCGGCCGTCGCCAACGCCATCTTCGATGCTGTCGGCGCGCGCCTCGATCGGATGCCGATGACGCCCGAGCGCGTCAAGGCGGCGATGAAGGGGTAGAGGCGCCCTGGCGACAGGCCCAACGGAGCTTCGCGGCCTTTGCGCGCGGGTTGGCCCGGCATTCCGAGGGTGACGGCCTCAGCACGTCGTCGGCGATCGCGTCGTAGGCGCCGTCGCGCAGGCCGGACCTGAACGCCCGCTTCACGCGACGGTCCTCGCCCGAATGGAACGTGAGGACCGCCGCGACGCCGCCTGGGTTCAGGCACGACGGCAGGTGACGGAGCAGCGCGTCGAGCGCGGCGAACTCGTCGTTGACGGCGATGCGGAGCGCCTGGAAGACGCGACGGACCGCGTCGTCGCGCCCCTCGTCGCCGAGGCGGGGAAGCGCGCTGCGGACCGCTTCCGCCAGCGCGGTGGTCTCCTCGAACAGCCGCCCGGCCAACGCCTCTGCCAGCTCCGGCGCGTGCGGCTCATCGGCATGCTCGGCCAGCAGCCTGGCGAGTCTGTCGGGTGTGAGCCTGGAGAGCAGCGCTGACGCGGGTTGACCGCGGCTCTGGTTCATGCGCATGTCGAGGGGCCCGGCCGCTTTCGCCGAGAACCCGCGCTCCGGCGTGTCGAGTTGCATGGACGACACGCCCAGGTCGGCCAGGATGCAATCGGCGCCACCCAGCCCCTCGGCGGCCAGCGCCTGCGGCAGGCCGGCGAAGTTCGAGCGGCGCACGCGGAACACATCCTCTTCGAAGCCGAGCCCGCGCAGCCGCGCCTCGGTCCTTGGCAGTTCCAGCGGATCGACATCAAGGCCGATCAGGAATCCTCCCGGTAGAAGGCGTGGAAGCAGTTCGCGCGCATGACCGCCGTAGCCGAGCGTGCAGTCCACGGCCGTGCCGCCCGGGTGCGGGCGGAGGACTTCAAGGACCTCCTCGACCATGACCGGCACGTGGGTGCCGGCCGGCGTCTTCCCCGAGGCCAGCACCTTCGCGACGGTCTCGGGATACCGGGCGGGCGAGTGCTCCTTGTACTTCTCGCCGAACCGGCGGGGATGCTTCCCCGCATACCGGGGACGACGACGGTGGGGAGTGGACGGATCGCCGGTCACAACTCGTCGTACTTGGCGTTGGAGCCCCTGGCGCGGTCAGCCGGGTAGCGCTCCTCGTTGCGCGCGAGCTTGGCGCGCATGGCGCCGGCCAGGTCGATGCCCGAGTTGTCGGCGAGTTCGAAGAGGAGGATGGCGACGTCGGCCATCTCGGAGGCGATCTCGTCGCGCCGATCGACCAGCCGGCGCTCGGATTGCCGGTGATCCTGCCAGACGAAGTGTTGCAGCAGCTCGCCGGCCTCCGCGGCAATGGCCACAGCCAGTTCCTTGGGATTGTGGAACTGAAGCCAGTCGCGCGCGTCGCGAAACGCGCGAATCTCGGCGGTCAATGCCTCAATGGTCGTGTCCATCCGGGAGATGGTAGCAGAGGCGGCATTCGAGGTACAACTAGGGACGATGGCCACATCCCTCCGCGACCTCCTGCCGGACGACGAGGACCTGTCCAGCGACGCCCTGCTCGGACGGTTCCTGGACTACACGGCCGACAAGGGGCTGTCGCTCTACCCGGCGCAGGAGGAGGCGGTCCTCGAACTGCTCGACGAGAAGAACGTCATCCTCAATACCCCGACCGGGTCCGGCAAGTCGCTGGTCGCATCCGCGATGCTCTTCGCGTCGCTCGCGAGGGGGCAGCGCGCCGTCTACACCTGCCCGATCAAGGCGCTGGTCAACGAGAAGTGGATGGCGCTCTGCCGCGAGTTCGGCCCCGACGAGGTGGGGCTGTCGACGGGAGACGCGAGCGTGAACCGCGACGCCCCCATCCTGTGCTGCACCGCCGAGATCCTGGCCAACATCGCGCTGCGTGAAGGCGCGAACGCCTGGGTCGACAACGTCGTGATGGACGAGTTCCACTGGTATGCCGACCGCGACCGCGGAGTGGCCTGGCAGACGCCGCTCCTGACGCTGCCGCAGACACGGTTTCTGCTGATGTCGGCGACGCTCGGCGACACGGCGTTCTTCGAGCAGGCGCTGACGACGCTCAATGGAAGGCCCACCGCCACCGTCAGATCGGCCGACCGGCCGGTGCCGCTCGAATTCGCCTACGCCGAGATTCCGCTCGCGCACACGCTCGAGAAGCTGGCCGAGGAAGGGAAGACGCCCGCCTACGTCGTCCACTTCACGCAGGCCGACGCGGCGGGCAGCGCGCAGGACTTCACGAGCCTCAAGATCTGCACGCGCGAGGAGAAGGCGGCGCTCGCGGAGATCGTCGCCGGCTTCGAGTTCACCAGCCCGTACGGGTCGGAGATCCGCAAGTGGCTGAGACACGGCATCGGCCTCCACCACGCGGGACTGCTGCCGAAGTACCGCGTGCTCGTCGAGCAGCTGGCACAGCGCGGTCTGCTGAAGATCATCTGCGGGACCGACACGCTCGGCGTCGGCATCAACGTGCCGATCCGGACGGTGCTGTTCACGCGGCTGTGCAAGTTCGACGGGCGGAAGACCGCGCACCTGTCCGCGCGCGACTTCCACCAGATCGCGGGACGTGCCGGCCGCAAGGGCTTCGACACCCGCGGCTTCGTCGTCGTGCAGGCGCCGGAGCACGTCATCGAGAACATCCGCCTGAGCGAGAAGGCCGCGCGCGACGGGAAGAAGGTCACCAAGCGCAGGCCGCCGGACCACAATTTCGTCAACTGGGATCTGGGCACCTTCAAGCGGCTGATCGGCGCGTCGCCCGAGCAGCTGGTCTCGCGCTTCCAGGTGACGCACGGGATGCTGCTCAACGTCCTGAGCCGGCCGGGCGACGGGTGCGGCGCCATGCGCCGGCTGATTCGCGACTGCCACGAGTCGGAGAGCGGGAAGAAGGCGCACCGCACGCGCGCCTGGCAGCTCTTCCGCTCGCTCGTCGACCGGCACATCGTCGAATTCGTGCCGGAGACAGAGGACGGGTCGACGCTGCGGGTGAACGTGGACCTGCAGGACGACTTCTCGATGGACCAGGCGCTGTCGCTCTACCTGCTCGAGACCATCCCGCTGATCGACCCGGACTCGCCCGAGTACGGCCTCGACCTGCTGACACTGGTCGAGTCGATCCTGGAGAACCCGGAGATCATCCTGCGGCGTCAGCTGGACCGCATCAAGGACCGCGCCATCGCGCAGTGGAAGGCCGACGGCATGGAATACGACCAGCGGATGGAGGAGATGGAGAAGCTGGATACCCGAAGCCGCTGAAGGAGTTCATCTACACGACCTTCAACGCGTTCGCGGACCGGCACCCGTGGGTCGGCGAGGAGAACATCCGGCCGAAATCGATCGCGCGCGAGATGTTCGAGCAGTTCCGGTCGTTCGCGGAGTACGTGCTCGACTACGACCTCGAGCGGTCCGAGGGGCTGCTGCTGCGGCACCTCAACAGCGTCTACAAGGTGCTGAGTCAGACCGTCCCCGACGGCGTGAAGAGCGACCAGGTGCTCGAGATGGAGATCTACCTCCGCACGCTGCTGCGCCAGGTCGACTCGAGCCTGGAAGAGGAGTGGGAGCGGATGCGCGACCCCGACTACCAGCCGCTCGTCGGGGCCGGCTCGCGCGCGATGGACATGCGGCCACCGGGGGAGGCGGCGGAGGCGCGCGACATCACGCGCGACGCGAAGGTCTTCACGGCCGCCATCCGGACCCGCGTCTTTACGTTCCTGCGGGCCTGGTCGACAGGCGATCCCGGCGCCTCGCTCGGCGCGCTCGGCGTGCCGAACGACGCCGCGGGCGAGGCGTGGACGGAGGAGCGGCTGCGCGCGGCGTTCGACGAATATCGCGCAGGCCACCAGCGCCTGCGGCTCGATCCCGAGGCGAGGAACACGCGGCACACCTACGTCACCCCGTCGAACGACGGGGAGGTATGGCGCGTGCAGCAGATGCTGGTCGATCCCGAGATGACCAACGACTGGGTGGCCGAGTACCGAGGTCGACCTGGCGAAATCGCGGGAGGCCGACGAGCCCGTCATCAGGATGTTGCGCCTCGGCACCCTCGCGTGAGGGGCGCGCGTCCGTCCGGCCTCGATCGGCGGAGGGCGAACGATACCCGGCGCAGGTCAGGGTCCTAAGGTGCCTCGAGGAACGGTGCTGTGAGAGAATCGACGCCAATGAGCATCGCGGGCCGCTCCGCACCGGCATCGACGAGACCGCCGCAGGTTGCCGGCGCATCTGCCGGACGCACGGTGGCACTGGCGGGAGCCACCGGCCTCGTTGGGCGTGAGATCCTGCGGGGATTGCTCGCGGATGAGACCGTCGCAGCCGTCCACGCGCTCGGGCGGCGGCCGCCAGGCCTCCAGCATCCCCGGCTGACCTCGCACGTCGTGGATTTCGCCTCGCTTCCCACGCTTCCGGCTCTCGACGAGGCCTACCTGGCGCTCGGCACGACCATCAAGGTGGCGGGCAGCCCGGCGGCGTTTCGAGCGATCGACTTCGACGCCAATCTCGCGGTGGCTCGCGCGGCGAAGGCGGCCGGCGCGCGCCGGGTCGGCCTGGTCAGCGCCATGAGCGCGGATGCGCGCTCCCGGATCTTCTACAGCCGAGTGAAGGGGGAACTCGAGGAGGCGCTGAGCGCGCTCGGGTTCGAGGCGCTGGTCATTGCGCGCCCCTCTTTGCTGGCGGGCGACCGCGAGGCGCTGGGGCAGCCCGCGCGGACGGGAGAGAAAGTGGGACTCTACGTGAGCGCGCTGATTCGGCCGCTCATCCCGGCCAACTACCGGGCCATCGCCGCGGTCGACGTGGCCGGCGCGCTCCTCGCGCGGGTGCCGGCGGCGCGAGGCCGCGAAGTGCTGCTGTCGGGCGACATGCAGGGTTGAGACTCCCTGGTACGCGACCGCGGGCCCGGGGGGCAATGATCGAGGCTGACATATGAAGCGATTCCCTCTGTTTGGCGGAACCGTCGTGGCTGGGATGGTGGCGATGGCGGCCATCACGCTTGCGCAGGCGCCCGCTTCCCAACCGGCGCGTCCCGTGTTCGTCAACGGCCAGGCGCAGATCGTACCGGCGTTCGAGGATGCCGCGCAGTGGGTCAGGGAGACCCTCTGGGTCGAAACCGAATTCGACTCGGACGGCGACGGCAGGCGCGATCGGGTGTTCGTCGATGTCACACGTCCGCGGCAGACCGAGACCGAGGGGTTGAAGGTCCCGGTCGTCTACGAGTCGTCGCCGTACTTCGCCGGCACGTCCGGGCCGCGCGAGTTTCTCTGGGACGTGAAGCAGGAAGTGGGCGCCGCGTCGCCGCCCCGCAAGTCACAGCCGCCGATCGCGTTCAAGCCGACGCGGCCGAATGTCTCGACGTCGCAGGTGAACACCTGGGTCCCGCGAGGCTTCGCCGTCGTCCATTCCGACGCGCCGGGCACGGGCCTTTCGCAGGGATGTCCCACTGTGGGCGGCGCGCCGGAGGAACTGGCGCCCAAGGCGGTCATCGACTGGCTGAACGGCCGCGCACGGGGATTCGCCACGATTGACGGGACCGAAGAGGTCGTCGCGACGCGGTGGTCGACCGGCAAGGTGGGCATGACCGGCACGTCGTACAACGGCACGATCCCGGTCGCCGCCGCCACCACCGGCGTGCGAGGGCTCGAGGCGATCATTCCCATCGCCCCGAATACGCTCGTACTACCACTACTACCGGAGCCATGGACTGGTTCGCCACCCGGGCGGATGGCTCGGGGAGGATATCGACTTCCTCTACGACTTCGTCCACAGCGGGGACCCGGCCCGGCGCGAGTCGTGCAACGCACGGTACCGGGACGGCGAGTTCGCGCGCGGGCGCGATCGGGCGAGCGGCGACTACAACGCATTCTGGGCCGATCGCGATCTGCTGAAGAAGGTGAAGAAGATCAGGGCGGCGGTCCTGATGGCCCACGCCTTCAACGACTGGAACGTGGTGCCTGAACACAGCGTCCGGATCGCGGCGGCGCTGAAGGGGAGGGTGCCGCTGCAGATGTACTTCCACCAGGGCGGCCACGGGGGAGCGCCTCCGCTGGAGATGATGAACAGGTGGTTCACGCGCTATCTCTACGGCGTGCAGAACGGCGTGGAGAAGGATCCGCGCGCGTGGATCGTTCGTGAGGCGGCTCCCGTCCCCGCGGCGGCCGCCGACACGCCGACATCCCAGCCTCCGGCGTCGACGCCGGCGGCCGCGGGTCAGGGACGCGGGCGAGCGGCCACGCCGCCGCCCACGCCGTACGCAGACTACCCGAATCCTGCCGCGTCATTCGTGACGTTGCGACTCGCCTCCGGCGGCGGCGGGCGTGGCGGTCTCGGTCTGCAGGTGGCGGGCAAGCCGGGCACCGAGACACTGGTCGACAACGTCGAATTCAGCGGCGCCGCGCTGGCGAAGGCCGTGCGGTCGCCGAACCGGCTGCTGTATGCCACCGAGGAGCTGACGGCGCCGCTGCACATCTCCGGCACCGCCCGGGTCACCGTTCGGCTCGCGTCGAGCAAGCCGGCCGCGAACCTCTCGGTATGGCTGGTGACGCTGCCGTGGACCGACGGCCCGATCAGTCCCGCGAATCTGATCACGCGCGGATGGGCGGATCCGCAGAACTACGGGGCCCTCGAGCGCGGCGGGGACTACCACTCGATGGCGCCGGGGAAGGCGCTCACGCCGGGCCGGTTCTACCGCCTGACGTTCGATCTGCAGCCCGACGACCAGGTCATCCCGGCCGGCCGGCGCATCGGCCTGATGATCTTCTCGAGCGATCGCGACTTCACGCTGTGGCCGAAGGCGGGCACCGAACTCACCCTCGATCTCGCCGGAACGTCGCTGCGGCTTCCAGTCGTCGGCGGCGTGGGAGCGTTCAGAGCGGCAACGGCGGCCGGCCAGTAACGAGGTTCAAATCCTGCCCCCTGTAACGTGGCAGGGGCCGCTGGGGAACACCGAGCGACGTTTCTGCGCCGGTCGGGAAGGGTTGTCCCAATAGGCGCGCGTGAGCGCGATGGGCACGTTGTCCGGAATCGGCGTCTGGTAGTCGTCACCGGTTTCCTTGGCGCGGTTGAGCAGCCGCGCAGCGACTGAGGCGGCCAGGTTGGGATGGCGGGTCACGCGATGGCGTCCAGGTAGGGCTGCATGATGCGCCGAACCCTGCAGACTCGCGCGAAATGCGCGAGGTCGGTGGCCCCGCCGCGGTACTTCCGGACAAAGTCGCGCAGCGCCTCCACGGCTACGTCGA
Organism: uncultured Acidobacteriota bacterium; assembly: GCA_963698725.1. Lineage (GTDB taxonomy): Bacteria > Acidobacteriota > Vicinamibacteria > Vicinamibacterales > Fen-181 > FEN-299. The sequence goes on along the minus strand of CAVORY010000011.1, from coordinate 292,494 downwards.
TGCCGATCTTGTGGCGGTACTTGAAACAGTCGGCGACCGTCTTCGCTGGCGAGTAGATGCGCAGGGTGACTCCCTCCGCTCGGCGTTCCTCGATTCCCTCGGTCAGCGCGTCGCCCGAGAACCGCGCGACCCGCAGGCGCGGATAGTCGAGTCGCGGGCGCCGCGCCTTCTCGGGGAGCGCGAGCCAGACTTCCGCCGGGGATTGGGTCGTCAGGCCATGGAACCGGAGAGCGGTGAGAAGGCAGAGGACACCCTCCGGAACACGCTTGGCCACTTGCGCGAGCGTGTGCTCGGCCGTTGGCGCATGGCGTGCCACCGTGTACAGGCCCCGAGACTGTCGAGTGACAATGCCAGCCTCCACCAGGCGGGCCAGCTGCGCCCGGGTGACACCACGCTCCTCGAGTTCGACTGGACGGGCGATGCCTATCTTCTTGATGACGGCCAGAGCCTCACTTCTCGACACTTGCGCCATTGGTAGATGATACGAAACGTCTGGAGTTGTGCGCAAGTCCCGACGTTTCGAAACCGCTGTCTAGCTCTTCAAGTAGCGCCGTGACGGAGCAGGCCGAGCAACGTGGCCGACCAGGGCTCGGGCGGGGAAGGCCACGTTGCGTCGGACCGGGTGTTCAGATCCGAGACCGAGTCGGCGTGGCTGCGGGAGCAGGCCAAGCAACGCGACTCCGGTGAGTTGCCGCGGGGGAGCGTTGCGGTAGGCAAGGTGTTCAAATCCTGCCGCCGCAACCGTTCGGGCCGAGACGGAAGGCCAGGTGGCCGTACAAATGGAAAGGGCCACCCGGTCTTCCCAGGCGGCCCTTGTGGTTGCGGGGGCAGGATTTGAACCTGCGACCTTTGGGTTATGAGCCCAACGAGCTACCGGACTGCTCCACCCCGCGTTAGAAAGGTATCATTCAAACGCGGCGCCCGTCAATCGTCCCTCGCCCCTCGTCCCTAATCCCTCGTCCCTACTTGCCCGTCTTCGGAGCATCCTTGATGATGAACAATTTCTCGCCGGGCCGGATCAGGCCGTGTTCCCGGCGCGCGATCTCCTCGATGGTGGCGGGGTCCTGCCGCTTGAGCCGGTCCCGATAATCGGCGGTTTCGGCATTCTCGCGCTTCTTCGCAGCGAGATCCCGCTCCGCCTGCTCGATCTCACGCCGGTCGCGGCTGTTGGCGATCCAGCCCCGCTCGCCGGCGACGGCGTCAATCACCAGCGCGAGCGCGCAGAACAGCAGGACGAGGGTGAGCAGCCGGACGCGGCGGACAGGGACGCCGGGCCCGCCGGGTGGGCCGCACAGCGTTTTCTCGTCCCGTATTCGTCTCGGCATGACCGATAATGTCCGAGGTCCGACCTTCGCGGCGAAAGATGTACCTGATCTTTTTACCGCACTTCCGGGAGAACTCAACAGGAAATCGGCATCGACCCGCGAATTTTCTTCGAACGGAGGCGTCACGATGGCACATCCCGACGTCGTCATCGTCCTCACCACCTGGCCCGCGGGCGAGGATGCCGGGCCGACGGCCGCGACGCTCGTCGAGGAGCGCCTGGCCGCATGCGTGAACCTGCTGCCGGAGATGGAGTCGACCTACCGCTGGAAGAACGCCGTGGAGCACGAGCGCGAGCGCCAGATGATCATCAAGACCACCCGGACTCGTGTCGACGCGCTCATGGCGCGTCTCAGGCAACTCCACCCGTACGACGTGCCAGAGGCGCTGGTGATTCCGGTGGTGGGGGGGAGCGAGACCTATCTGGCGTGGGTGGGGGAGTGTACGAAAGGGTGATGCCCCGCGCCACAGCGAATCCTGTATGATCCGGCTGTTCGCATGACCTCGAGCCCAGGCGAGCCACACCGGGAACCCCGAGCGCCGCGCGCAGGTGGGCGATGGCCTGCCCTGCGTCACGCGTTGCTGCACACGTTCGGCGGGCGGGCCTTCCTCGCTGGCGTTGTGCTGAAAGCGATCTACCTGGCTGGGCGGCTGGCGGTCGGCGCCGAACCGGTGCTGGTGAGCGCCACCGGCGCGCTGGGCAGCGTGGCGCTGATCGTCGCGGCCTGCTGCCTGGTGGTACGCGTGGCGCCGCGCGCGCGCCGCAACCTGCTGTGGCGCGTCCGGGCGCAGCTCATCCTGTCCTACGTCTTCATTGGCGTCATCCCCGCCCTGCTGATCGTTGCGTTCTTCGTCGTCTCCGGCCTCGTGCTGTTCCTGAACGTCGCGTCGTACCTGGTGACGAACGGCTTCGACAACGTCAAGAACGAAGCGATCTACGTCGCGCGTCTGACCGCGACCGAGATCCAGCGCGGGCCGGGCCCCGGCGCGGCAGCGGCCATCCTGTCCCAGCGAGAGTCGGCGCTGGCCTCGATCTACCCCGGGGCGTCGATCGCCCTCGTCCCGACCCAGAGCGGGGAACCGTGCGTGGGCGGTCCGGCAGCGGCCCTGCGCGGCGGCAGCGTCCCGGACATTGTCGCCGCCGAGCGCGAGGTGATACCCGAGACGCGTGCGGCGGCGCGGCCCACGGCGGTGACGCCCCTTGCCGTCGGGCCGTGGGAGCATGCCGAGCCCCCGAAGACGCTGCCCAGGTGGGTCAGCTGCGCCGGGTTCGGCGGTATCGTCGTCGAGCCTGCAGGAGCGACGTCGGGCGGGCCACCATCCGCGATGGAGGCCCCGGCCGGGGCGACCGTGCGCGGCGTCGGGCTGCCCGATGCGCAGCGGCCCGCCTACGCCGTCATCGTCGACATCCCGAAGAACGACGCGCTCGACGAACACCTGCGCGACGAGACGAGCGTGAAGATGGGCGACGTCAGCATCGTCCTCACGGACGGGCTGCGGGCCAGGCTCGCTCAGGCGGGCGCGGCGGCTCGCCAGGCCCCGACCGGGAGGGCCGGGGCGGCGGCCACGGGCGGGAAGCGGCGCCTCCCCTGGGTGGCGATGCTGCAGGGCACGGAGTGGGCGGACGGTCGGCCGGTGCAGACCACGGCGCATATCGAGGTCAATATCGCGGAGATCTACGATCGGCTCTCGTCGGCCAACCTCGGCTCGTACAACTTCGGCTCGATGCTGCTGCTCCTCATGCTGTTCGTCGCCGTGCTGTTCCTGCTCATCGAGGCGGCCGCCCTCGTGATGGGGCTGACCCTGGCACGCTCGATCACCGGGTCGGTGCACGAACTGTTCGAGGGCACCGAGCATGTCCGCAAGGGCGATTTCAGCCACCGGATCCAGGTGGCCACGCGCGACCAACTGGGCGACCTCGCCGAGTCGTTCAACCAGATGACTGGCAGCATCGAGGATCTGCTTCGCCAGGCGGAGGAGAAGAAGCGGCTGGAGGAAGAACTGCGCATCGCGCGCGTGATCCAGATGTCGCTCCTGCCGCAGGGGCAGATCGCCATGCCTGGCGTGTCGGTGTCGGCGCTGTGCGTGCCGGCGCGCGAGGTGGGCGGCGACTACTACGACTTCTTCCCGCTGGGCGACGACCGGTTCGGCATGCTCATCGCGGACGTGTCGGGGAAGGGGACGTCGGCGGCGCTCTACATGGCCGAACTGAAGGGGCTGATGCTCTCGCTCAGCCAGACCTGTCCGTCGCCGCGGCAGCTGATGCTGACCGCGAACCAGATCATCTCGGACCACCTCGACAGCCGCAGCTTCATCACGATGGCGTACGCGGTCGTCGACCTCGCGGCCCGGACGATGGTCTACGCGCGGGCCGGCCACACGCCGCTCATCTACCGCAGCGAGCGCGGCGACGGCGAACCGTCGGTGGAGGTGCTGACGCCGGACGGCCTGGTGCTGGGCCTGCGCCTCGACGGGGGGCAGACGTTCGCGCGGCTGCTGACCGAGATCACGATTCCGCTTCACCGGGGCGACACGCTGCTGCTGTTCACCGACGGCATCAGCGAAGCGATGGACGCGGAGTCGGAGCTGTTCGGCGACGCTCGCCTGGCGCGCCTCGTCGGCGAGCACGGCCACCTTCCGACCGATGAGCTTCGCGAGCGGATCCTGCGGGAGATCGACGCGTTCGTCGCGGGCGCGCCGCAGCACGACGACATGACCATGATCCTGATCACGTTCGAGGAGTTCGTCCCGGGGGCGGTGGCAGCGGGGTTCCGGCGTGACCAGGCCTGAACACGAGCGCACCGATCCGGCGCCACTCGCGGTCGTCTTCCGCACCCACTCCGACATCGAGGCCAGCATCGTCGTCGGGCTGCTCGAGGCGCACGGGATCCTTGCCGCCCCGTCCTCGGACCTCACCCACGCGGTGTTTCCGCTGAGCATCAATGGACTCGGCGAGGTGCGCATTTCGGTCTCGGCGTCGCAGGCCGACGCGGCCCGTGCGATCATCCGCGAGCAGAGCGAGCGCCCCCCGGCGGCCGAGGCCGTGCACGTGATGGACGACACCAGGGACCTGTCCGCGCTCGAGGAGCGGCTGGGATATCGGTTCCGCGAGCCCGCGATCCTCGACCGGGCCCTCACGCACCGGTCGCGCGCGAACGAGGACGCGACCGGAAGCACGATCGACAACGAGTCGCTCGAGTTCCTCGGCGACGCGGTTCTTGGTTTCGCGATGGCCGATCTCCTGTTCCGCGACTTCCCGCAGTTCGACGAGGGGCAGAAGTCGAAAATCAAGGCGGCGCTGGTGTCCACCTCAACGCTCGGACGCCTGGCGAGGGGTATCGGGCTGGGCGAGTTCCTGGCGCTGGGACGCGGCGAGGAGAAGACGGGCGGCCGGGCGAAGCAGGCGCTGCTGGCCGACGGCTACGAGGCGGTCATCGCCGCCATCTACCTCGACGGCGGGGTGGGCGAGGCCCGTGACTTCGTGTCCCGCCAGTTCGCGGAAGACCTCGAGGACGTGCGCAGCCCGGAGTTCTGGGGGCGCGACTACAAGTCGGCGCTCCAGGAACTGGTGCAGGCGCGCGAACTGCCGCTGCCGGAGTACGCCGTGGCCGCGGAGAGCGGCCCCGATCACCGCAAGGTGTTTCACGTCGAGGTGCGGATACGGGGCGAGTCGTTCGGATCGGCACGGGGCCCTAGCAAGAAGACGGCCGAACAGGAAGCCGCGCGGAAGGCCATCGAACGACTTTCTCAAACGTGAATCTTGCGATCTTGCGATGTGGCGATCTTGCGAACTGGGGCCCCCAGAAACTGAGGATATTGCGAACTAAGGATCTTGCGAACTGAGGATCTGGCGAACTGAGGATCTGGCGAACTGGGGACCGGCGGTCACGTGCAGCCGAATTCAGTTCGCAAGTTCGCAAGTTCGGAAACTTCGCAAGATCGCAAGATCTCAAAATCTCAAGATTCGCTACGGCATGTTGGAGGCCGCGAACTCCCGGACCTCGCGATCGATCATCTCCCCGGTGGGCGGCGCCGAGTGGCAGTGGAGCCTGACCCACAGCCGGAGCAGCGGATCGCGAAACCGGTAGCGCTTCCGAAGGACGGCCACCAGATCCACGTCCTCGAGCCACGACAGGTAGTCCTTTGTCGAGCCCGGCGTCCGGCCCATGCGCTGCGCGATGTCGGTAAGCGTCAGCGGCTCCTGCTCCGAGAGGATCTCGAGGATCGCCTTGAGGGCGCCATAGCCGCGGGCCCGATGCAGGCGCATTTCGTAGTCGAACGCGCACTGCGACCACAGGCTGGCGTCCGGGCCCAGCGCCGAGACGAGCGCGGCCATTGGGTCCCGGCCCGAGGCGCCGGACGGGTTCGCGTCCAGCTCGCCGGCGATCGCGCGCGCGTACGACGGCCGGCCGCCGGACACGGCGGCCACGAGCCGGGCGAGGCCGTCGATGTCGGAGCCTGCGTCCTCCGCCGCGCGAAGCGCGGGCGCGCCGACGGCGTCCGCCAGCATCCGCGACAACTCGGTCGTGGGCAGCGTCGGCATCGGCACGACGGAGTACTGCGGCGGGGCGCCGGCCAGGGCCCGCGCGGTTCGCGTCGGGTAGCGCGACGTCAGGACGAATCGATTGGGCGATGCCGCGATGACTGCCAGCAGTTCGGGCATCGAGCGGCGGAGGCCCGGGAAACTCTCGAACGTGCGGAACTCGAGCAGTTCGTCGAGGAGGAAGGTGACCGGCCCCTCGTCCGCGCGGCGGGCGCCCGTGAAGTACGCCAGGACCGTGTCGAATGCCTGGCGGGGTGAGCGCGCGCGCGGCGCCTGCCCCGCATCCACGAACGGAGACGAGACGGTCAGGGCCGCCAGGAACCGCTCCGGCGTCGTGGCCGTCCGCTCCACGTTGACGTACTGGGCCTCGAGTGGTCCGAGCGTCCCGGCCAGCCGGTGGAGCAGGCTGGTGCGCCCCGTTCCGCAGAGACCGACCACGACGGGGATGCGGCCGGAATCCTCCCGGAGCATCGCCGTGATGTGCTGGTCGATCGAGGGGGGCTGGAACGTGGTCACCGAACGGGACTCCCGTCTGTCGGGCGGCCGGGCCCGAATTCGCGCATCGGAATCCGCACGCCCTTGGCTTCCGCGGTCGCCATCGCTTCCTCGTAGCCGGCGTCGACGTGGCGAACCACCCCCGTCCCGGGGTCGCACGTCAGAACGCGCTGCAGCTTCTCATCGGCCTCGCGGCTCCCGTCGGCCACGATGACCATGCCTGCGTGCAACGAATAGCCGATGCCGACGCCGCCGCCGTGGTGCACCGACACCCACGTTGCGCCCGACGCGACATTCAGCAGCGCATTCAGGATCGGCCAGTCGGCAATCGCGTCGCTGCCGTCGCGCATCGCCTCGGTCTCGCGGTAGGGGGAGGCCACCGACCCGGTGTCCAGGTGATCGCGCCCGATCACAATCGGCGCCGAGATCCGGCCCGACCGGACCAGTTCGTTGATCCGCAGGCCGAACCGCGCGCGGTCGCCGTACCCGAGCCAGAAGATGCGCGCGGGCAGCCCCTGGAACGCCACGCGCTCGCGCGCCAACCGAACCCAGCGGCACAGTGCGGCGTCCTCCTGGAACATCTCGAGCGCGGCGTCGTCGGTCGCGTGGATGTCGGCCGGGTCGCCCGACAGCGCCGCCCAGCGGAACGGCCCCTTGCCCTCGCAGAACAGCGGCCGGATGTACTCGGGCACGAACCCCGGGATGTCGAACGCGTTCGCGACGCCCGCCTCGACCGCGTGCGCGCGGATGTTGTTGCCGTAGTCGAACGTCACGGAGCCCCGCCGCTGCAGCGCGAGCATCGCCTCGACGTGCCTGCCCATCGCGGCCACCGAGCGGCGGACGTACTCGCCGGGGTCGCTGCGACGGAGGGCGTCGGCCTCGTCGAGCGTCATGTTGTTCGGGACGTACCCGTTCAGCGCGTCGTGCGCCGATGTCTGGTCGGTCAGCACGTCGGGCGTGAACCCGCGCGCGACGAGCGCCGGCAGCACGTCGGCCGCGTTGCCCAGCAGAGCGATCGACCGCCCCCGCTTCTCCCGGCGCCAGATTTCGACTTTCTCGATGGCCTCGTCGAGCGAGCCGGTCGACTCGTCCACGTAGCGCGTCTGCAGGCGCCGCTCGATCCGGTGCGGATCCACCTCGACGACGAGCGCGGCCGCGCCGTTCATCGCCGCCGCGAGCGGCTGGGCGCCACCCATGCCGCCGAGGCCGGCCGACACGAACACGCGCCCCTCGAGGCTCCCGCCGAACTTCCGGCCAGCCACCGACGCCAGCGTCTCGAATGTGCCCTGGAGGATGCCTTGCGTGCCGATGTAGATCCAGCTGCCTGCCGTCATCTGGCCGAACATCGTCAGGCCCTTGTGCTCGAGATCGCGGAACGTCTCCCAGGTGGCCCACGCCGGCACGAGCATGGCGTTGGCGATCAGCACGCGGGGCGCGCCCGGATGGGTGCGGAAGATGCCGACCGGCTTCCCCGACTGCACCAGCAGCGTCTCGTCGTGCTCGAGCGAGCGCAGCGAGCCGACGATCGCGTCGTAACAGGCCCAGTTGCGCGCCGCCTTCCCGGAGCCGCCGTAGACGATCAACTCGTCCGGACGTTCGGCGACCTCGGGATCCAGGTTGTTCATCAGCATGCGCAGGGCGGCTTCCTGCGGCCAGCCCTTGCAGGTGATCGTGGCGCCTCTTGGGGCCCGGATGTGGCGGGTGGTCTTGGTCATGATGCGGCGATCCCGGGTGTGGCTCCAGGCCGTGCGACCTAGAAGTTATGGACCCTGAAGGAGGATGTCAACGCAAAAAAGTCACCTGCGCGATTCCGGAGAAGTCACTTGACAGGCACCCCGGCGGCGGTTTCGAGCGCGCCTGCCGCGATCAGGGCCGCCGCCGCTTCGACGTCGGGCGCCGGCGGGCGGTCGTCGTCCAGCGGGGGGACGGCGGCGCGCAACCTGGCGTGCACACGGGCGAGCGGCGCGGAGGTTTCGAGCGGCGCCAGGAAGTCGATGGCCAGCGCCGAGCACAGCGCCTCGACCGCGAGCACGTAGCGCGCCAGCTCCAGCGCGCGCTGCGCTTTCAGCGCGGCGCCCATGCTCATGCTGACGTGGTCCTCCTTGTTCGCCGACGTCGGGATCGTGTCCACCGATGCCGGGTGCGCCAGCCCTTTGAGCTCCGAGGTGAGCGCGGCGGCCGTTACCTGGGCCAGCATCATCCCCGACTGCACGCCGCCGCGCGCCGTGAGGAACGCCGGGAGATCGCTCAGCGCCGGGTTGACCAGCCGTTCGGTGCGCCGCTCGCTGATCGTCGCCAGCTGGGTCACGGCGATCGCCAGGAGATCCGCGGCCATGGCCACCGGCGCGCCGTGGAAGTTCCCGCCCGAGACGATGTCGCCGTCTTCGGCGAAGACCATCGGGTTGTCGGTGGCGGCGTTGGACTCGACGGCGACGATCTCGCCGACGAACCGGATCGCCTCGCGGGCCGAGCCGTGAACCTGCGCCGTGCAGCGGAGGGAGTAGGCGTCCTGGACGCGGCGGCAGTCTGCGTGCGACGCGCGGATCGCGCTCGGCTCGAGCAGCGCAGCCAGGTTGGCGGCGGAGGCCACCTGGCCCCGGAACGGGCGCTCGGCGTGAATCCTCGGGTCGAAGGGGCCGGCCGAGCCGCGGAGTCCGTCGATGGTCAACGCCGCCACGATGTCGGCGGTGCGGGCCAGGCGCTCGCTGCCGGCGAGGGCGAGGGCGAGGACCGCCGTCGAGGCCTGGGTCCCGTTGATCAGCGCGAGCCCTTCCTTTGGCCCGAGGGTGACGGGGGAGAGGCCGGCGTTCGCGAGGGCCACGCGCCCTGGAACGTGCCGGTCGCCGTCCCAGGCGAGGCCCTCTCCCACGAGGACGAGCGCCAGATGGGCGAGCGGGGCGAGGTCGCCGCTGGCGCCGACGGAGCCGCGGCTCGGCACGACCGGGTGCACGCCCCGGTTCAGCGCCTCGAGCAGCGCCTCCAGCGTTTCGAGCCGGATGCCGGAGAAGCCGCGGGCGAGCACGTTGGCGCGCAGCGCCATCATCGCCCTGACGGTTCGAATCGGGAGCGGCTCCCCGACTCCGGCCGCATGGCTCCGGAGCAGGTTCAACTGCAGGCGCGCGAGGTCGCCGCGCGGGATCTTCACTTCGGCGAACGACCCGAACCCGGTGTTGATGCCGTAGGCCGGCGCGTCGCCGTCCGCCATGCGGTCGACCACGGCGCGCGAGGCCGAGACGCGAGGGCGGACGTCCGGCCCCAGAGCGACCGGTGCGGCGTCATCGGCAATGGCGATGAGCTGTTCCAGCGTGAGCGAGCGTCCGTCGAGCGCAATCATGGGGGCGAACCGCATCCTGCCTGGGGACCCGTCGCGGGCGGCCGGCGGCGAACGTGACATTGTAACGGATTCCGCCGGAGCGCGACAGCCGGCGCGCCGCCTGTGCTACGATCGACGCCGTTGACGGAGGCTGCGAACGGCTATGAACCTGGCTGTGATTGGCGCGCAATGGGGCGATGAAGGCAAGGGCAAGATCGTCGACCTGCTGACCCCGAACTTCTCGATCGTCGCCAGGTACCAGGGCGGGCACAACGCCGGCCACACGGTGCGGGCCGGCGGCACCAAGTTCGTGCTGCACCTGCTGCCGTCCGGCATCCTGCACCCGGACGTCGTCTGCGTGATCGGCAACGGCGTCGTCGTCGATCCGGAGGCGCTGTTCCTCGAGATCGAGACGCTGGCGCAGTACGGCATCGAGGTGGGCGACCGGCTCGCGATCAGCGACAAGGCGCACCTGATCCTGCCGTATCACCGCGACCTCGACCTGTTGAGCGAAGCCCGGCGCGGCGAGAAGAAGATCGGCACGACGTCGCGCGGGATCGGCCCGGCCTACGAGGACAAGGTCGGCCGGCGCGGGATACGCGTCTGCGACCTCGCGGATCCGGCCGGGCTGGCCGAACAGGTGCGCGAGAACGTGATGGCGCGCAACCGCCTCGTGGGTGACGCGGCCCTCGAGTGGCAACCGCTCTTCCAGCACCTGCTCACCTATGGCGAGCGCATGCGGCCTTGGGTCCAGGACGTGTCGCTGCTGCTGGCCCAGGCGCAGGCCGGAGGCAAGCGCATCCTGTTCGAAGGCGCGCAAGGCACCTTCCTCGACATCGACCACGGGACGTATCCGTTCGTGACCTCGTCGAACTCGACGGCGGGCGGCGTGTGCACGGGCCTCGGCATCGGGCCGAGGTCGATTGGCGGCGTGCTCGGCGTCGCGAAGGCGTACACGACGCGCGTCGGCGAAGGCCCGCTTCCGACCGAACTGACCGGCCCGATGGCCGAACGGCTCCGCGAAGGCGGGCAGGAATACGGCGCGACGACAGGGCGGCCGCGACGCTGCGGCTGGTACGATGCGGTGGCGGTGCGCTACTCCGCGCGTGTCAACGGCCTCGACGCGGTGGCGCTCACGAAGATGGACGTGCTCGACGGCCTGCCGCACATCGACGTGTGCACGGCCTACCGCTACGGCGACCGCACGCTGACCGAGTTCCCCGGCGACCTTCGCCACCTCGCCGCCTGTCGTCCGATCTACGAGCGCCTGCCCGGCTGGTCGCGGCCGACGCACGGGGTCCGCGCCTACGAGGATCTGCCGCCCGAAGCGAAGTCGTACATTGCGCGCCTGGAGGAACTCACGGGCGTGTCGGTGGCCATCATCTCGACCGGGTCGGATCGCAGCGAGACGATTATCCGGGAGGGGTCGGCCGCGTCCAGGTGGCTCGGACGGCCGTCCTAGACGTCTCGTGCTTATCCGGTTGTTTCAGCAGACCGCAACATATTGCGGTCAATCAGTCGTGACCGTGACGTCCCGAGCCCCTCGAATCCGTCGGTAGGGTGTCGGCGCGCGTCCGGTTCCGAGACCGAGCAACGTCTGAAAGGCCGCCATCGGCTGCCGGCGACGATTGTACCGGAAGACGAACTCGTCCAGGTAGACGGGCAACTGCGCCTTGCTGACCCCATGATAGGTTCCGATCAACCACTGCTTCAGATTCCCAATGGCGCGATCGGCCAGCGGGACGACGGACGGAACACCTCGGCGCAGGTCGCTCCTGAGCGGTTGCGTCCGCGCCACGTGCCTCACGCCCGCGGCCTGCAGACCCTCGAATCCTCCCAACCCATCGGTGTAGACCGTCGAGCCCGGCGCGACGTATTGCTTGACGAACCCGAGCATCGTGGTCTGTTTGAAGTCCGGCACCACCGCCATCCGAATCCGATTCGAGGCGCCGCCACGTTTCTCCACGGCCGCCAGTACAATGGCCGCCTTTCGCCCTTTCATCTGACGGCTTCCCCGCAGACCGGGCTGCGGCCCCCCGACCCACGTGTCGTCAATTTCCACGTCGCCGTGCAGTGGCTCACGCGCCGTGTTGACCATCGCCCGCCGCAATTTGTGCAAGAGCATCCACGCGGTTTCGTACCGCCGCAGCCCCAACTGGCGTTGGAGCAGGAGGGCCGAGATGCCGCGTTTGTCGGTGACGGCCAGATAGGCAGCCCAGAACCACACCGCCAGCGGCGTCTTCGTGTTGTGCAGGACGGTGCCGGCGGTCAGCGAGACCTGGTAGCGGCAGCCCGCACATTGCCACCGTCGCTGTTTCACCAGGTGATACGCGGACCGGTGGCCACAGCGCGGGCAGGTGAAGCCCTCGGGCCAGCGACACGTGGCCAAATAGTCCTGACATGCCTCCTCGGTGGCAAACTGCCGCTGGAACTCGCGTATGGTCTTCGGAAAGGGCTGGCGCGCCATGCCCGTACACTACAGCTTGTGGCGTGCTGAAACAACCGGATAAGCACGAGACGTCTAGAGCCCCGCGCACGCGCGGGGCGCAGAAACGCTGTCTCCTGGGCTAGCGAGGCGGGCGTCGTCGCCGGGCGAGCTCGGCGGTCCGAGGCCCGCCTCGCTAGCCCGCGCGGCGCTCAGCGCAGCCGGTTCGTGTCCAGGAACGCCGCGAGGGCGGCGGTGTCCGGGTCGGTGAACTGGATGCCGACCCTCGAGGTCGGCCCCTTCCTCGAGAGTTCGACCCGCGCCCACACCACCGTGCCGGCGATCACGAGCGCCCGGCCCGACGGTCCAAGTCCCACCGATGCCCGCTGGCGGGCGCGCAGCGACTCCGGCCCGATGAGTTGCGCGCCACCGGGCGAGAGGTCGACCAGCCGGGCAGGCCGGCCGTTGACCGTCGCGATCGCCGACTCCTTCACCTTGACCCGCGGCCATCGTCGCGTGCCGATGTCGAACGTCTTCGCAGGTTTCGCCGCCGGCTTCCGCGGCGGGGCCTCGCGCCGGCGTGGCGAGACACGCCGATAGTCGGAGTCGTGCGAGAGGATGCGGATCTCCACGGCGTCGAGGCTCGGGTCGTCCTTGATGCGGGTGATGAGCGCGGCGCCGCGTGGGCTCGCCGCGAACAGCCGCTCGAGCGCGACGACGGGCGGCCGCTCCGCCGCGATCGTCTTCATGGCCCTGACCGGGTCCGAGTCCGCGAACGTGAGCACCGGGCCGTCGCTGCCGACGCGCTCGCGAAGCGCCGGAATCAGCTCAGGCGCCGCAATCAGAATGACCTTTGCCTTTGCCATCGGCTTCAGTCTAGCAGAACCGCGGGCCCTGCGAGGTGTGTCACAATCGCTGCTGTGACCGTGCAGGCAGCGCTCCAGCCGGCCGTCCTGTGCCGCGGACTCCACAAGCGCTACGGGGAGGTCGTGGCCGTCGCGGGCCTCGATCTCGAGGTGCGCGCGGGGGAGTGCTTCGGCCTGCTCGGTCCGAACGGTGCCGGCAAGACGACGGCGATCGAGATCCTCGAAGGGCTGCTCGAGCCGGACGCGGGCGCGGTGGAAGTCCTCGGCATGCGCTGGGGCGCCGACGACCGAGCGTTGCGGCAGCGCCTCGGGATCCAACTCCAGGAGACGCAACTCCAGGAGAAGCTCCGCGTCGAGGAAATCGTCCGGTTGTTCGCGTCGTTCTACCATCGCGGACCGTCCGTGTCCGCGGTGCTGGGGATGGTGGAGCTCGAGACGAAGCGGCGCAGCTATGTGGGCAAGCTCTCCGGCGGGCAGAAGCAGCGCCTCGCCGTGGCATGCGCGCTGGTCAACGAGCCGGACCTGCTGTTCCTCGACGAGCCGACGACCGGTCTCGATCCCCAGTCGCGCCGCCAGCTGTGGTCGCTCCTCGATGCGTACCGCCGTCGGGGCGGTACAATCGTTCTGACGACGCACTACATGGACGAGGCCGAGACGCTCTGCGACCGCGTGGCCATCGTCGACCACGGCCGGGTGATTGCGCTCGGGGCGCCCCGCGAGCTGATCGCCTCTCTCGGCGCCGGCCACGTGGTCGAGTTCGCCGTGGAGCCGGGTGCCGCCGTCGACTCGGGGCCGCTGGCCTCGCTGCCCGGTGTCCGGGGCGTGCGAGCGGACGGGGCGGCGATTCACCTGCGCGTCACGGAGCCTCACGTCGTGATTCCGGCGCTGCTGGCCGAACTGGAGCGCCAGGGCCTCGGCCTGTCGCAGTTCGCCACCCATCACGCGACGCTCGAGGACGTCTTCGTTGCGCACACGGGACGGCATCTTCGAGATGAGTAGACGCGAACGCCCGTCTCACCCGCTCATCGAGCTGACGCTCGCCCGGCTCCTGGAGTTCTTCCGAGAGCCCGAGGCCGTGTTCTGGGTCGTCGTGTTTCCGCTGGCGCTCGCCTTCGCCCTCGGCGTCGCGTTCCGGGCGAAGACCGACGAGCCGATCCACGTCGGCGTGATCGATGGCGCGGGCGCCGCCGAGATCAGGGCGGCGCTGGCGCCGGCGATCGGCATCGCGCTGCGCGTGGTTCCGCCAGACCGCGCTGACGCCGCGCTGCGCGACGGCGACGTGCAGGTGATCGTGCTGCCCGGTGCACCGCCGACGTATCGCTACGACGCCACCCGGCCGGAGAGCCGGCTCGCCCGGCTGGCGGTCGACGCCGCGCTGCAGCGCGCGGCCGGGCGGGCCGACGTGTTTGCGGCAGGGGAGCAGCGGCTGGATGTCATCGGTGCGCGCTACATCGACTGGCTCATCCCGGGCCTGCTCGGGATGAACATCATGGGGACCGGCATGTGGAGCATCGGGTTCTCCGTGGTGTTCGCGAGAACCCGGCGGGTGCTGAAGCGCCTGGCCGCCACGCCGATGGCCCGGCGGGACTATCTGCTGGCGCAGATGCTCGCGCGGCTCGTGTTCCTCGCCGTCGAAGCGGGGGGGCTGCTCGGGTTCGCCGCGCTGGTGTTCTCGGTTCCGGTGAAGGGCTCGCTGGTCACCCTGACGGTCGTGCTCCTGATCGGCGCGTCGGCGTTCAGCGGCCTCGGCCTGCTCGTCGCCAGCCGCGCGCGGACAATTGAGGCGGCCTCAGGGTGGATGAACTTCGTGATGCTGCCGATGTGGGTGGTCTCGGGGGTCTTCTTCTCGTCGGCGCACTTCCCCGCGGCGACCCAGCCGGCGATTCACGCGCTGCCGCTGACCGCGCTGAACGACGCCCTGCGCGCCGTCATGCTGGAGGGCGCCTCTGCCGCCGCGATCGGCCACGAACTGGCCATCCTCGGCGCGTGGGCCGCCGGGTGCTTCGCGGTCGCGCTGAGGGTGTTCCGCTGGCGGTGAGGCAAGGCTGGAGCCGCCGCGGAATGGGAGACCGCGATTCAGAGTCGCCACCAGGGCCGGGCGCATCGCTCGCGGGCCGCTCCGCAGGCCGGGAAAGCGTCCTCGCGCTGCCGCGATTTCCAGCGCCGGGGCGTCGGGCGCGCGCGAACCGCGCTGGATCGACCGCACGCGCTGCGCCCGGGAAATCGCGGCACGCGCTCGTCGCTTTCCGAGGCCGGGGGGACGGCCCGCTCCGAAGGCCCGCTCGCGACGCATCCCGGCCCTGCTGGCTCGTTCCCGAATCGCGGCCGCCTCTCTGAATGGGAGACCGCGATGCTGGGTCGCGGCGGGCTGGCGGGCCCTTTCCGGACGAGCCGGTTCGGAGCAGCCCGTTCCCGCCACTCGGAAACCGACGAGCGGATGGGCCGGCTTCCCCCGCCGAAGCGCGGCCGCTCAAGCCAGGGCTTTGGCGCGAGGCGGGCGGTGAAATCCGGAAACCGGTCCAGAGCGAGGACGGTTTCCCGGGCTGCGGAGGCGGCGAGGGAGGGAAGGGGCCGGCGGCCTGCCGCGACTCAGAATCGCGGCCTCGTATTCAGTGCACGCCCGGGCTCATCTGCAGCGTGCCCGGCTCCGCGCCGAGCCGCCGAATCGCCGTCTCCCACATGTCGGCCGGCGCCACGTCGAAGATCAGATCGAGCTCGATCTGCATCATGAGCCACGCAGACTCGCGAAGTTCCGCGTCGAGCTGGCCCGGACCCCAGCCCGCGTAGCCCATGAGCAGCCGCGTCTTCGGCCGCCGCTCCTGCTCGAGCAGCTGGCGCAGCAGCGTGGCAGACCCCGAGATGTAGATGCCGTGGCAGATCTGGATCGCCTCGATGTCGTTCGGGTCGTCGCCGAGCAGCAGGCAGCCGCGTTCCGGCTCGACGGGCCCGCCGAACCAGAGCTCCAGGCCGTTGTCGACCGCCACGGGCGGGTCGAGCCGGACCGCCTGCGCGGCCGCGTTGCCGGTCGGCCGGTTCACGACGAGCCCCCACGCCCCGTCGGGCGTGTGCTGGCAGAGCAGGATCACCGTCCGCCGGAAGTTCGGGTCGTCGAGCTGCGGCATCGAGAGCAGCAGGATGGGCGCGACGGAAGCGGGCGGTTGCACCGAGACGGTCATGGGCCCATCATACCGCGAACTCCGCGAGCGGAGCCTCCTGCCCAGCCGGAGCGGGGTCTCTCCAGGAACAGAGCAGGCCAGCGAAGCGAGCCTCGGCGGTGTGAGGCGGAGCTTCGCTGGCCTACCTGGCGTACATGTCGATGACGCGCGAGATGGCGCGCTGGCACACGCGGCAGAAGCCGACCCGGTCGCGCGTGAACATGATGCAGTCGGCCTCGGGGCGGAACAGCCCCTTCGCCTCGTACGACGCGCCTTCGAACGCACCGACCGCTCGCGAGAACTTCATGCCGGCCAGGAACGGGGTGGACCAGTTCAACTCCTCGGTGAAGAGCTGGTTCATCTCGCTCTCCGGCGCGTTGCGTGCACGCAGTGCCCGCCGCCGGGCCTGGATCTCGGCGCTCCGCTTCTCGAACGCCTCCTTGTCCCACGGCGTCGGAAGCGGCGTGCCCGGCGCCACCAGATCCTTCCACTTCAGCGCCGCCGGGTCCCCGAGGGCGGTGATGTTCGGCTCCCAGGGCTCCGGGCGATCGGCGACGCCGGTGTCGTAGGCGACGTCCGACGTGTAGTACTCGTCGGCGAGCCCGGCGAAGTGGTGGCCGAACTCGTGGACGAAGATGTACTCGGCGAATGCCGTGTCGACGGCCGCGGCGGCATGATCGTTGAAGATGCCGCCCCCGCCGTACTGCGCCTCGTTGATGAGCACCTCGAGGACGTCGTAGGGCGCCGCCGACGCGACGTCCCGCATCGAGCGATTGTCGAGCGCCAGCGCATACCGTTCCGAATCGAAGACGTTGTAGGAGACGCCGAGCGGCGTGCGGCGGAAGTCGCGGGTGCGCGGCCGGTTCACGCCGCTCCGCGGCGCAGGCAGGTCGATCGCCCGGACGTTGAAATCCGACCTCCGGCCCTTGAACGGCTCGGTCTCGAACAGGCGTTCGGTCAGGCGCTTCACGTCGGCGTGGAACTTGGGCAGGTCCGCCTCGGCGTAGCCGTCGCCGAGAATGAGGAGATCCACCTTCGTTGCCGCCGGACCGTTCTCGAACACGGTCCAGACCTTGCCCGCCGCCGCCGCGTCGGCGGCCGTCACGAAGCGCGAGGCGGGATCGACCGTCGTCGACCACACCTCGACGAAGGCGTTGGCCCGGTCGCGCTTCTTCACCACGACCTGGACCGGCGCCTTCGGCCACGGGAACCGCAGCGACTCATGAAAGGACCGGTGCACGCCCTGCTTCGGTTCCGCCGTGGTCTCCCACTCGCCGTAGAGGGACGCGAACCCGCGGGAGTAGATGGCCTGGTTCGTCCGCCGGTCGATCACTTCGAAGAAGTACGGTCCCAGGTTGGTGTCGTCGAGCAGGCGCGTCCGGCTGCCGGCCCAGGGCCCGTCCGAGACGATCCGGTCGAGTGAGAACAGTTCCCGGCCGCCGCCGGTGTGGAAGTAGTCGACTCTCATGGTCCCCTCGTTGAAGAACGTGGAGAAGACCGACTGCGCGTTGGCCGCCGACGCCGTCGCGAACAGCGCGACGGTCAGCGCGAGGAGCGAGTACTTGGACATGGCGAACCCCCACAACTGGAGAGGAACCGCGAACCCCTGAGCGAGGAGGATATCAGATTGGAGCCGCGTGGGAATGCTGTCAACGAGGCCGACCGGCGCCGGATGGGGGAGCCGGCGGGGCAGACGGCGCCTGCCCCTTCGACGGCGCGTCCTCGTTGACCTGACAGGTATGAGTTCGGGCGGTGGAGCCGCGGAGAAACCGACGCGACTACGCTTCGAGCTTCACGATGCAGTCGTCAACCGGGCACACCTCGACGCACTTCGGCGAATCGTAGGTGCCGACGCACTCGGTGCACTTCACTGCATCGATCACGTAGATCGTATCGCCCTGACTGATCGACTCGTTCGGGCACTCGGGCTCGCACGCGCCGCAGCTGATGCAGTCGTCCTTGATCATCATCGCCATCGTCTCAACTCCTCGCTGGTTTTTGGGGGCCGGAATCGGCCGATATACACCCTGCTGCAAGAGCCGATCCCGCTTCCGACCGGCCCGCTTCTGTTCAGATCTTATAACACTCCGATTCGCCTCGACAACTTCCCGGCGACCGTGCCGAGAAGCCGGTAGATCGGCGCGCGATACGACCAAAGCAGTCGTAGATGGTGTCCGCCCTACAGCACTAGCCGGAGGAGCGGAGCGAGCGAGGCGATGAAGGCCGCGAACGTGATCCCGAGACACAGCAGGGCGAAGACAACGTGGTCGGTGTGCTCGCGCTTCAGCGGATCGAGCCAGATCGAGGCGACATAACCCCCTGCAAACCCACCGGCGTGAGCCCAGTTGTCGATGCCGGGCATGAACAGGCCGAACACGAACAGCGTGAGCGCCCACGACCATGCCTGGCCGCGAACGAGGCTGCTTCCCGAGCGATGGCCGTACCGGACCAGCGCGCCAAGAAGACCGAACACCGCCGCGGACGCGCCGACGGTGTAGCCGGCACCCCCGATGATCGGAACGCCCGGCAGCAGCACGCCGGCGAGCGTGCTGCACGTGAATCCGACCGCGCCGGCGATCGTGTAGATGATGACGAGGCGGCTCGGGCCGTACAGGTTCGCGGTGGCCGGTCCCAGGTCGCGGACCCACATCATGTTGAAGAGGATGTGGAGGGCGCTGCCGTGGAGCCAGCCGGCGGTGAAGATGGTCCACCAGCGGCCGTAGCCGAACACGGGAACCGCCCCGCTCGACCCGAAGAGCAGGAGCACGCGCGAGTCCGGGGCGAGGAACGATAACCCGTTCATCCCGATATTCGGGACGGAGGCGAGCAGCGTGAGGGCATAGAGCGTCACACTCGCGCCAATGACGATGGTCGAGAAGCCGAAGTCGTTGCCGAGGCGGCGCAGGGCCGGCGCGAACCCCCACATGCCGGGGTTCCGCCTCCCGCAGGTGTAGCAGCTCTCGTCGTTGACGCCGACCAGGTTCCCGCACGAGGGACACACGACCGACCCGGTGCGCTGACGGGTGAACATCCCTGAATCATAGCGTAAGGGGCGCGCCTGGCGCCCGGGAGATCCGGTAGAATTGACACCCGGCCCGCGGCTCGCTTTCGAGGGCGGCGGCGCGAGTCGCCGGTTGCAGGCCGTCAACTGAGCGTGTCATTCCAGAATCACCGTCAGGTCGAGAGGGAGGTTGTTTCGTGCGAAAGCCCGTCGTTCTCATCACCGGCGCCGGTGGCGAAATCGGCCACGGCCTGATCAGCAGCCTGGCACGGGACGGCACTCGCGCCGTCATTACGCTGGATGTGAACCCACTCGAGCCGGCGCTGGGCAAGATGGTGGGCCGCGAGTTCCAGGGGTCGATCCTCGACACCAGCCTGCTGGACCGGATCGTCGCCGAGTACGAGGTGGACCTGGTCTTCCACCTGGCGGCCCTCCTGTCGACCCGGTCGGAATTCACGCCGATGGCCGCCCACGAGGTCAACGTGGGGGGGACGCTGAATCTGCTGGAGTTCGCCCAGAAGCAGGGCGAGGCGCACGGCCGTCCGGTCGTCTTCCTGTATCCCTCGTCGATTGCCGTCTACGGGATGCCGGACCTCGAGACGAAGGAACGGGCCGGCGAGGTGAAGGAAGACCAGTACACCCACCCGAGCACGATGTACGGCTGCAACAAGCTCTACTGCGAGCAGCTGGGTGACTACTACACGAAGCACTACAAGCAGCTGGCGAAGGACTCGGTGAGCCGCAAGGTCGATTTCCGGGGCGTCCGGTTCCCGGGCCTGATCTCGGCCGTGACGGTGCCGTCGGGCGGCACGTCGGACTTCGCGCCGGAGATGATCCACGCGGCCGCGCGCGGCGAGGCCTACGCGTGCTTCGCGCGGCCCGACGCGCGGATCCCGTTCATGGCGATGCCGGACGGCGTGGACGCGCTGCTGCAGCTGGCTGCGGCGCCGCGCGAACGGCTGCGGCGGACCGCCTACAACGTCGGGGCGTTCAACCCGTCGGCGGAGGAAGTCCGGCAGGTGGTGCTGAAGGCCTTTCCGGGCGCGCAGATCACCTATGAGGTGCACGAGCAGCGCCAGGGGATCCTGGACTCGTGGCCGGCCGACGTCGACGACTGCGCGGCGAGGAAGGACTGGGGCTACGCGCCGACGTACGATTTCGAGCGCGCATTCACCGAGTACCTGATCCCGACGATCAGGGAGCGGTATCGGAACTGAGCTGGCAGCGGTTCACGTACACCGAAGCTGGCAGCGGACGACGCACAGATGATCCGCTAGCCGCCGGGGCATCCGTGGTCCGCTACCTGCTGGCCGCTCGGGCGTCAGATCTTCAGGACGATCTTCCCGTGCGCCCCTGGTGACATGACGGTGACGTGCGCCAGGGGCGCGTCCTCCAGTGCGAACTCCCGGCCCACCACCGGCCGCAGCGTGCCGTTCGCGAGTCCCGCGCCCAGCGCCGCGTGAATCTCCGCCATGTCTGCCGGCGAGGTGTTGAACAGGATCATGCCGCGGATATCGGCGTCCCTGGCCATCGCCTGCCGCGCGTCGATCTCGACGGTACCCCGGCTGCCGATCACGACGACGCGGCCCTTCCGGGCGAGCATCCCAAGGTCCCGGTTCAGATTGACGTTCGCCAGCATCTCGAGGATGACGTCGACGCCGAGACCCGCGGTCGCGTTCATGATCCGATCGGTGTAGTCCGGCGTGTTGTGATTGAAGGCGTGCGCGGCGCCCATCGCCGCCAGGTGCGCGAGGCCCCGCTCCGTGCCGGCCGTGGCGAGCACGACCATCCCCGCGGCCCGGGCGAGCTGGATCGCGGCCGTCCCCACTCCGCCGCTGCCGCCGTGCACGAGGACGGTCTCGCCCGGCCGCGCCTCGGCGCGCTGGAAGATGGCGCGGTACGCCGTCCCGTACGGAACGCCGACGGCCGCACCCTGCTCGAACGAGACCGAGTCGGGCAGCGGGTACACCTGCGTCGGGTCGCACACCGCGAGTTCCGCGCACGCGCCGTAGGCGCCCGCGACGGTTCCGGTGATGTAGACCCGCTGCCCCGGGACGAAACGGACTCCGCCGTGCCCCACGGCCTGGACGATGCCGGCGGCGTCGGCGCCAGGCGTGTACGGCAGCTTCGGCTTTCGCGCGTAGGCGCCCTTGCGGACGTAGGTATCGACCGGATTCACGCCGACCGCTCGGACGCGAACGAGCACCTGTCCCGGCCCCGGTGCCGGGTTTGGGACCTCCTCGACGCGCATCACGTCGGGCTCGCCGAACTCTCGGATGACGATCGCCTTCACGGGGCCTCCTCTGGTCGTCGGACCCGCCCATCCTACCGCAGACGGGCCGACTTCCGGTCCGTTTCCGTGCCGCGCCGCAATTCGCTATGATGGGCGCGAGGGGAGACACATGGACCAGGTCCGCACCGAACCGCTGACACCGAAGCCGATCATGGAGCTGGCGACCGCGTTCCAGCGCAGCCGGCCGCTGCTCACCGCCTTCGAACTGGGTCTCTTCACCACACTCAACGCGGAAGCGCGGACATCCGAGGAGACCGCCGGCGCGCTGGGCGCCGATCCGCGAGCGACCGATCGGTTGATGAACGCGCTGGCGGCGCTCGGCCTGCTCGAGAAGCGCGACGGCCGATTCAGCAACACCGCGCTCGGCGAGCGCTACCTCGTGAAGGGGCGGCCGGAGTACATGGCCGGTCTCGGGCACACCAATCACCTGTGGGACACGTGGAGCCAGCTGACGGAGGTGGTGCGTACCGGCCAGCCGGCCGGTGCCGCCGAAATCAACGACAGGGGCGACGACTGGCTCCGGCCGTTCATCGCGGCGATGCACTTTCGAGCGAAACAGAGCGCGGCCGAGGTCGTCGGCCTGCTGGATCTCGACGGCGTGTCGAGGCTCCTCGACCTCGGCGGCGGGTCGGGCGCCTACGCGATGGCGTTCGCGCGAACCGGGCGCGGCATTTCCGCCGTCGTCTTCGACCTGCCGAACGTCGTTCCGTTGACGAAACTCTACATCGCCCAGGAAGGGCTGGCGGCCGAGGTGACGACGGCGACAGGGGACTACCTGAGCGCGTCGATCGGCGGCGGGTACGACATGGTGTTCATGTCGGCCGTCATCCACAGCAACTCGGCCGAAGACAACCGCCTGCTCATGCGGAAGGCAGCCGAAGCGCTCAACCCCGGCGGCCAGATCGTCGTTCAGGACTTCCTTGTGAACGAGGAGCGCGACGGCCCGCTGCTGCCGGCGCTGTTCGCGTTGAACATGCTGGTCGGGACGCCCGAAGGCGACACCTACACCGAGTCGGAGGTCCGGACCTGGATGACCGACGCTGGCTGCCGCGCCATCGTCCGGAAGGACACGACCTTCGGCACGAACCTGGTCATTGGACGGATCTAGTCGGGCCTGCGGCCCTTCGGCGATGCTCAGGGCCGCCCTGAGCGAGCAAAGCGAGTCGATGGGCGGCTGTCAGCTGGCGGCTTCATGAACTCCGCAACCTTCTGGAGGAACCTGGCTGAGGTGTTCGAGGGTATGGCGCTGGCCGGCCACCGCCGCCAGGCGCGGTCGGACGCCATTGAGCTCCAGGACCTGTTCCTGCTGATGTGCTTCATGGACGCCCTCGGCCTGCCGAACCCCGCTGCGCTGTATCTGATCGACGTTCACCCGTTCCTCGTCGAGGAGTTCCACCTCTGGCATCGCCGCATGGGAGCGGATCGCTCGCCCCTCTCGACGATTGCCTGCTGCTGATCCCGAGGCGCTGTGCGACACCTGCTCGACCGGCGGATCCTGTTCCTGGGCGGCAAGGGGGGTGTGGGCAAGACCACGTGCGCGGCGGCGCTCGCGCTGGCAGCGCGGCGGGCCGGGAAGAAGGTCCTGCTCGTGTCCACCGACCCGGCCCACTCGACGTCGGACGTTCTCGAGACGCCGCTCGATTCGTCCGAGCGGGAGATCCTGCCCGGGCTGACCGGGCTCGAGCTGGACGCCGCGCGCGAAACCCGTCGTTACCTCGACGAGGCGAAGGCGCGGATGGCTGGCGTGTTCAGGCCGGCGGTGGTGCGGGAGGCGGCGCGCCAGATCGAGCTGACCGCATCGATGCCGGGTGTGGCCGACGTCGCCGTGTTCGACCGCATGTCGGACCTCATCGTGTCGCACGCCGGCACGTACGATCTCGTGGTGTTCGACACGGCACCGACCGGCCACGCCCTTCGGCTCCTGCGGCTGCCCGAACTGATGGCGTCGTGGGTCGACGCGCTCGCGCGGCGGCGAAGGGACGCGGTGAAGGCTCAGGCCATTGCGGCGGGAGCGAGCGAGGAAGGCGCAACCGCCGACCCGGTGCTCGGCATCCTCGAGGCGCGCATGTCGCGCCTGCGCGCCGTGCGGGAGGAACTGACGCGCGGTGACCGCGTCGCGTTCGTGCTGGTGCTGATCCCGGAGCGGCTGCCGATCGAGGAGTCGGTGCGGGCGGCCGGCGAACTGTCGGAGGCCGGAATGTCGCTCGGTGCGGTGATCGTGAACCGGGTGCTGCCGGACGAGGTGCCGGGGGACTACTTCCGGGCCCGGAAGGCGCAGGAGCGGATCCGCCTCGACGAGATCGCCCGCCGCCTCCCGCCCGTTCCGCGGGTGACGGTGCCGCTGTTCGAGTCGGACGTCCACGGGCTGGCCAGCCTCGAGCGCGTCGGCGACTGCCTGCTGGCCCAATCCGGCGGCGGCGGGTAGAATAGGCGCGCGATGACCAAGACCCGCCGGCAGACGCTGATTCTGGAACTGGTGGACCACGAGGTCATCACCAGTCAGGAGACGCTCCAGCGCCGGCTGAAGGCGCGGGGCGTCAGCGCGACGCAGGCCACGATCTCGCGCGATCTGAAGGAGTTGGGTCTCGTCAAGCGGGCCGGGGACGGCGCCTACGGCCGCCCGGGCCAGGAAGGGGCCAGCCCGGAGACGATGCTGGCGAACCTGCAGCGGGTGGCGGTCCGCTCGCTGTCGCGCACCGCGCAGGTGGAGCAGTTGGTCGTCCTGCGCACGCCGCCCGGCGAGGCACAGCACCTGGCGCTCGCCATCGATCGCGCCGACTTCCCTGAACTGGCCGGGACCATCGCCGGCGACGACACCGTCCTGGTGATCGCCAAGGGGCCGAAGCAGGCGGCCGCCTTCCTCGAGCACCTCGAGAAGCTGACCCGCTGAATCGAGCCCCCGGACTGAACCACAGAGCACACGGAGAGCACGGAGGCTCCCACGGCGAGGGCATCGACCGGGGCCGGCCCGAAGGGCCCGGCCCGCGGGGCGCTGCGCAGCGGGAATGAGCCCGGATGCGCTGGGCGGGGTTCATTCCCGCTGCGCAGCGTCCCGCGGCCTGGCGCCACCGCTTCGCAGCGGCGCCACCCGGTCGATGCCCGGTCTGCCGTCACGCCGGCACGCGTGACTCTTTCCGCCCTCCGTGTTCTCTGTGTTCTCCGTGGTTGGCCCTTTTGCGCGCGAAGCGCACGCGTGACGGTCTTTGGCCCTTGCTCGCACCTGGCTCACTGTGTATACTTATGCAGTCATCTGGATATATATTCGGCCGCGTGATCGGACGCGAAGCGAGGAGACGAGATGGAGCGAGTCGTGTTGGCGTATTCCGGCGGGCTGGACACGTCCGTGGCGATTCCCTGGCTGGCTGAAACCTACGGAGCGGAGGTCATCGCCGTCACCATGGACCTGGGGCAGGGCGAGAACCTCGAGGCTGTGCGTGAGCGCGCGCTGGCGACCGGCGCCGTGAACGCCTACGTGGTCGACGTCCAGGAGGAATTCGCGCGCGAGTACATCCTGCCGGCGCTGCAGGCCGGGGCGATCTACGAGGATCGGTACCCGCTGGCCACGGCGCTCGGGCGTCCGCTGATCGCGAAGAAGCTGGTCGAGGTCGCTCACCTCGAGAAGGCCGGGGCGATCGCCCACGGCTGCACGGGCAAGGGGAACGACCAGGTGCGGCTCGACGTGTCGGCCCGGGCGCTCGACCCTGCCATCAAGGTCTACGCACCGGCCAGAGTGTGGGGCATGACGCGCGCCGACGAGATCGAGTACGCGAGGGCGCGAGGCATTCCGGTGCCGGTCACGAAGAAGAGCCCCTACAGCATCGACGAGAATCTCTGGGGCCGGTCGATCGAATGCGGCATTCTCGAGGATCCGTGGGCGGAGCCGCCCGAGGATGCCTTTGCGCTCACCCGGTCGGGAGCCGAGTGCCCCGGGCAGGCGGCCTCGCTCGAATTGACGTTCGACGCCGGCGTGCCGGTCGAGGTCAACGGCGTGCCGATGCCGCTGGCCGAACTGATTCACAGCGTCGGGACGATTGCGGGCGTCCACGGTGTCGGCCGGATCGACATGATCGAGAACCGGCTGGTGGGCATCAAGTCGCGCGAAGTGTACGAGTCGCCGGCGGCCGTCGTGCTCCACGCGGCGCATCGCGAGCTCGAGTCGCTCGTCCTGCCGCGCGACCTCCTGCGTCTCAAACGCGAGCTCGGCGTCAAATACGCGGACCTCGTCTACAACGGCCTCTGGTTCACGCCGACGCGGAAGGCGATCGACGCGTTCGCAGCGGCCACCCGGCAGCAGGTGACCGGCCAGGTCCGCCTGCGCCTGTTCAAGGGCGAGTGCCGGGTGACGGGCCGCAGGTCACCCTACGCCCTCTACGACCACGCGCTCGCCACCTACGAGAAGGGCGACGCGTTCGATCACACGGCCGCCGAGGGGTTCATCAAGCTGTGGGGGCTGCCGGTCGAGATGGTAGCGCGGCAGTCGGCTCGCGTCTCCGCGCGCGCCGGCGCGCCAGGGACCGGCCGCGTCAACGGGTCGCCGGCGCCGGTGCCCGTCACAGCCGGGCACGCGCGTTCGGCCATTGTCGCGGATCGGGTCGGCCTGTAGGCTCGGAATGTCGAACCTCTGGTCAGGCCGCTTCGCGGGGGAGCCGGACCCGGGTGTCTTCGAGTTCGGGCGGTCGTTTCCGTTCGACCGCCGCCTGATCGAGGACGACATCCGCGGCAGCCTCGCCTGGGTGGACGCGATCGCCGCGGCCGGTGCCATCGGGCCGGCCGATGCGGTCGCGATCGCCGAAGGGCTGCGGGCCATCCTTGCCGACGCTCGCCGGGACCCGTCGTGCGTGGACGGCCCGGACGAGGACGTGCACGCCTTCGTCGAGCGGAGACTCGTCGAGCGGATTGGCGAGGCCGGCAAGCGTCTGCACACGGGCCGGTCGCGGAACGAGCAGGTGTCGGTCGATTTGCGCCTGTACCTGAAGCGGCGCATACCGGCCGTCCAGCACGCGATCGCGCGGCTCGTCGCCGCGATCGCCGGCCAGGCCGAGCGTGCCGCCGATGTGCCGATGCCGGCCTACACCCATCTGCGGCGCGCGCAGCCCGTGCTCGTCGCGCACTTCTGGCTGGCACACGTGGCGGCCGCCCGCCGGGATCACCGTCTGTTCGACCTCGCCGTCGAGGTCGCCGACAGCCTGCCGCTGGGATCCGGCGCGGTCGCCGGCACGAGCTACCCGATCGATGTCGCGGCGATCGCGCGCGACCTCGGGTTCAAGCGCATCGCCGCCAACAGCATCGACGCCTCGTCCGACCGCGACTTCGTCTCGGTCTTCCTGCACGCGTGCGCGCTCGCGATGGTGCATCTCAGCCGGCTCGCCGAGGATCTCGTGATCTTCACGGGCGAGGAGTTCCGGTTCTTCGAACTGTCCGACGAGGTGGCGACGGGCAGCAGCCTGATGCCGCAGAAGAAGAACCCGGATCCGCTGGAACTCGTGCGCGGGAAGTCCGGGCGCGTGATCGGGCGCCATGCCGGCTGGCTGGCGACGATGAAGGGGCTGCCGAGCGGGTACAACAAGGACCTCCAGGAGGACAAGGAGGCGGTGTTCGACGCGGAGGCCACGATTGGCCGGTGCATGGCGGCGATGGAAGCGGTGGTCGCGGGACTGACGCTCGACGCGGCCCGCACCCGCCGGTGGGCGTCGGGGCTGCTGCTGGCCACCGACGTGGCGGAGTACCTGGTCGCCCGCGGCGTCCCGTTCCGCCAGGCGCACGAGATCGTTGGCGGGATGGTGCGGCGCCTGGTGGCCGACGGGCGCGAGTTCGCGTCGCTGTCGGCCGCCGAGTGGGCCTCGTTCAGTCCGCGGTTCCAGCCCGACGTGATCGAGGCGATCACGCCGGCTGCGGCCGTCGCGGCCCGGCGGACGCCGCAGTCGACCGGCCCGGCGGCCGTCGCCGCGGCGCTCGCCGACGTCCGGGCGTGGCTCGACGCCGTCGGGACGACCGATCCGGCGGTGGCTTGACTGAGTATGCGCCTGGCTGTATAGTTATTCAGAGCACGCGCACCGGCCATTGCAGCCTGCCGGCGCCGCGAAGGGAGCGACGATGAGCGACCGCCCATCCGCCGTCAACGGTAAGCGCAGCCAGGCCTGGGGCACGCTCGGTCCCTGCCCGGCCTGTGGCCAGTGCCTCTGCTTCGGCTGCCACCCCGCGGGCCCCTGCCTGGACGACGCGCCCCATCAGGAGCCGTCGGGCGACCGCCGCCAGGCGGGCGGTTTCCGCCCGCCGTCCTCGGACGGAGAGCGCCTGCGCTAGTCTGCGCTGCGGCTATGATGGTGGGCGAATGACCACCGTCCCGCTTCCAACCCGCTTCCCGGTCCGCGTCTGGCTCATCTTGCTCGTCTCCCGGCAGTCGGGTGAGATCCGCCGTCTGGCCAGCGCGTCAGATTCCTAGGCCGCTGGTCACGGCGAAGCCGCTCGTGGGATAATCGAAGCCGGCAAGACCGTTCCCTGGAGTGTCCGTGAGACTATCTGAATCGATTCGGCTGGTGGGTGTGTCGGTGGTGGCGTCGCTGTTGGCCACAGGGTGCAGCGATTCGCCGACCGCGCCGTCGTCAGCAGCCTACAGCCAGACCGACGTCAAGGTCGGGACCGGCGTCGCGGCGACCCCGACCAGCACGGTGACGGTGAACTACACCGGCTGGTTCTACGACGCCTCGAAGGTCGACAGCAAGGGGCTGCAGTTCGACACCTCGTACGGTCGCGCGCCGTTCATCGTACAACTCGGCGTCGGCGGCATCATCGAGGGTTGGGAGCAGGGCGTGCCGGGCATGAGGGTGGGCGGCCAGCGACGGCTCGTGCTTCCGCCGTCCCTGGCCTACGGGCCGAGGCGCGTCGGCCTGATCCCGCCGAATGCCACCCTGGTGTTCGACATCGATCTGCTCGATGTGAAGTAGGAGCCGGGCTACTTCTTGCCGCCGAGGCTCAGGCGGATCCCCCCGACCACTGACGTCAGGGTGTCGTCGAGGGTCCCCTCGCCGCCGTTCGTGGCGTTGCCCACGAGCCTCATCCACGAGAATTCACCCCAGATCGCG
The DNA here is from genome assembly GCA_963698725.1 of uncultured Acidobacteriota bacterium. GTDB lineage: Bacteria > Acidobacteriota > Vicinamibacteria > Vicinamibacterales > Fen-181 > FEN-299. The sequence continues at coordinate 263,998 of CAVORY010000011.1, read as the reverse complement.
ATGAGGGGACTCAGCCAGAACTCGGCGCCGCCGCCCCACATCCAACTCCACCCATCGGTGTTCAGCTCGAAGACCTGCGTGCCGCCCGGCACGACGACGGGCAGGCCGTCGACGATAATGGTCGTCTCGTTCATCGTCTGGGTGGTGGTGCGGCTCGTCCAGTTGTACGCGGTGCCCGATTCGCCGTAGATGCGGAAGCGTCCGAACGGCGCGCCGACCTTGCCCGTGATCGTGACGATGTTCGGCGTCAGCGACGTCTCGAACCGATAGCTGCTGCCGCCGCCCTCCGCCGTGGCGCCCAACGGCTTCAGGAATCCACCGGAGATGGCCAGCCAGGGCCGGATCCAGTAGTCGCCGCCGACCCGGAAGGCGATCTGGGTGTCGTCGCTCGCGCACGAGGTCTGGATGCCGCAGGACACCGTCGAGGCGTTTGTGTACCACGAAAGGCCGGCACCGACGTACAGCAGAAAGCCCTTTGGAATCTGGGTCTCCGAGCCCGTCTTCTTCTCCGTCTCCGCCGGCGGGTCGCGCAGCCAGGCGTCCGGCGCGGGGCCCTGCTTCAACCACACCGCCTGCGCCTCCTCGCTTGCGTTGACGACGAGGGTGGTGATCTGCTGCAGGTAGAAGACGCCAAAGATCTCGTGGCGGGTGCAGCCGGCCGCTGGCGGCGGCGCCTCCCACCCGGTTTCGGTGAGCGTGACGCGTCGCGCCTTCTCGCACACATCCACGAAGATGCGGACGTCGGCGCTGGGCTTCTTGCCGCGGGACGCGAGATCGAGCTTCAGCGTCGCGACGCCGGCCGCGTCCGCAGTGGCCGTCCCGACCATCGCCGCGTTGAGGCCCAGTTCGACGGCCGCTCCGGGCGGGGCCTTGGTCACGACGACGGTCTGGGCGGTCGCCTGCCCGGCAGCCACGGCTACGGTCAACGCGGCTGTCAGGAGCAGCAACCGCCGGAATACCCTCATGCTCGCCTCCCCCCGCGCACGGTCCGGGCAGGGTCTGTTCATGTTACCTCAACGGATCCGATTCCGAGCGCGCTGATCCTGCGGTGCCACGTGAACGCCAGCGCTATCCCTATGACGATGAGGCCCGCGGATAAGCCTGCCCAGAGGCCGACGACGCCCCATCCCGACCGGAAGCAGAGGGCGTAGCCGATGGGCAGACCCAGCCCCCAGTGTCCGGCGAGGTTACCGATCATGGGTGTTCGGGTGTCGCCGAGCCCGCGGAGAAGCCCGGTCGACACGCCCTGGAGTCCGTCGAAGATCTGGAACATCGCGGCGACGATGAGCAGTCGGCGGCCCAGCGCGAACACGGCCCCGCTCGACGTGAACATGCCGATGAGGGGCCGCGGGACGAGGACGAACGCCAGGGCGGCCGTCGCCATGAACGCCACTCCAATCAGCAGCGCCGCGCGGCCGGCGAGAGCGGCCCCCGGCACGTCGCGCCGGCCGACCGCGTGGCCGACGCGGACCGCCCCGGCCGACGCGATGCCCAGCGGCACCATGAACGTCAGGCTGGCGAGGTTCAGCGCGATCTGGTGCGAGGCGAGCGACACCGCGTCGAGCCGGCCGGCGAGCGCGCTGGCGGCCGCGAACACACCCAGTTCGACCGTCACCTGCGTCGCTGCGGGAAGGCCGAGCCGCATCAGCCGCCACAGGCTCTTTCGCTTCGGCTTCCAGGCCACGCTGAACAGACTGATCTGATGCCGCCGATCGTACGAGACGATCGAGACGAGCAGCGCGGCCGCGAGGTAGACGCGCGACAAGAGGGTCGCGACGGCGGATCCGGTCGTGCCCATCGCGGGCAGGCCGAAGTGTCCGTACACGAGCGCCCAGGCCGCCACCGCGTTGATGACGTTCGCCGTGACGAGCGCGACGGCGATCGGGGCGACGATGCCGAGCGCCTGGAGGTAGCGGCGGAACGAGGCGTAGAGCAGCAGCGGCAGCAGGCTCCAGGTGATCACCTTGAGATAGGGAACGGTGAGCGCGAGCACCTCCGGCTGCAGGCCCCATGACGGCAGCAGCAGGACCAGCGCCACCGCGACCGCAGCGAGCACCGGCGTCGCCAGGAGGCTCAGGGTCACGCCGTGGAGCAGCCAGCGGTGGCACTCGTCCAGCCGCCCGGCGCCGTACGCGTGCGACACCAGCGTCTCGAGGCCAAGCAGGAGGCCCATTCCGAAGATGGCCAGGGCGAGGAACAGGATGCTGCCGATGCCGACCGCGCCAATCGCTTCCGGACCCAGCGGTCCGACGATGACCGTGTCCACCAGCCCCATCGTCACCCACCCGATCTCGGCGAGGACGACCGGACCCGCGAGCTTCAGCATCGACCGCAACTCGTCGCGAAACGTCACAGGCTGCACTATGACAGGCCCAAGGCTTATGGCACAAGGCTCGGGGACAAGGCTCAGGGCTCAAGGCTCAGGGCTCAGGGCAGAGACCCGGGACGCGGGTCCTCGTGCGCGTGATGTAGAATGCAAGGCCGACCGTTCATCGAGGAGAACCGCCACATGACCCGCTCGTTTAGACTCTTCGCGATCTCGTTTGCCGCCCTGTTCACAGCCTGCGGAGGCCAGCCGGCGCCAGCCGGGAACGCCCCCGTGGCGTTCCCGTCGATCGACGGGAACCGGGTGTTGGAGCACACGAAGACGCTCGCATCGGACGAGTTCGAAGGGCGCATGCCCGGCAGCCGCGGTGAAGACCTCACCGTGGCCTACATCATCGACCAGTTCAAGACGGCTGGTCTCACACCGGGGAATCCGGACGGCACGTTCGTCCAGAAGGTCCCGATGGCCGGCATCGTGACGGATCAGAAGGCGGTGCTGTCGTTCAGCCGCGGCGAGAAGCGGCAAACGCTCGCGTGGCGCGACGATTTCGTCGCCTGGACCAAGCGGGTCGTGGAGGCGGTGAGCGTGGAGAAGTCCGATGTCGTGTTCGTCGGGTACGGGGTGCAGGCGCCTGAATTCGACTGGGACGACTACAAGGGGATCGACCTGAAGGGCAAGACGATGGTGGTGCTCGTGGGCGACCCGCCGGTTCCCGACCCGGCCGACGCGACGAAGCTCGACGACCGCGTGTTCGGCGGCCGTGCGATGACGTACTACGGGCGCTGGACCTACAAGTACGAAATGGGTCAGAAGCTCGGCGCTGCGGCAGTGCTCATCGTGCACGAGACGGGACCGGCCGGGTATCCGTTTGCCGTCGTCCAGGGCAAGACGGCGGAGCAGTTCGGCATCGTGGCGCCGGATCGGAACATGAGCCGCGCGGCTGTCGAGGGCTGGATCACGCTCGACCAGGCGAAGAGGCTGTTTGCGATGGCCGGGCTGGACTATGAGACGGCGAAGGCTGCGGCGGTGACGAGGGCATTCAAGCCGACGCCGCTCGGCGCGACGGCGTCGGTGACCCTGCGCAACACCATCCGCACGATCGACTCGCAGAACGTCGTCGGAAAGATCCAGGGCAGCGACCCCGCTGCGAAGGACGAGTACGTCATCTACACGTCGCATTGGGATCACTTCGGCATCGGTGTACCGGTGAACGGCGACCGGGTGTACCGCGGCGCCATCGACAACGCGACGGGCATTGGCGGGATGATCGAACTGGGCCGCGCGTTCGCGGCGATGAAGGTCGCGCCGAAGCGCTCGATCCTGATGCTGGCCGTGACGGCGGAGGAGCAGGGGTTGCTCGGGTCGGCCCACTACGCCGCCAATCCGCTGTACCCGCTGGCGAAGACGATCGGTGTCGTCAACATGGATGCGCTGAACGTGCTGGGGAGGACGAACGACATCACGATCACCGGCCTGGGCAATTCCGACCTGGACGATCTGGCGACGCAGGTGGCCGCCGAGCAGGGCAGGGTGATCCGGCCCGACCCCGAGCCGGAGAAGGGCGGGTTCTACCGCTCGGACCACTTCCCGTTCGCGCAGCGGGGCGTGCCGGCGCTGGCGAGCGGCGGCGGCATCGACTATGTCGGGAAGCCCGCCGGCTGGGGCAAGGCGCGGTCGGACGAGTACATCGCGAACGACTACCACAAGCCGTCCGACAAGGTGAAGCCGGATTGGGACCTGAGCGGCGCGGTGCAGGACCTCCAGTACTACTGGATGGTGGGCTATCGCCTGGCGCAGTCCGACACGTTCCCGCAGTGGAAGGCGGGGGCGGGGTTTCGACGGTAGGGCAGACAGCCGGCAGCTGGCAGCTGGCAGCCGGCAGCGGCTAGCTGGCAGCTGGTAGCGGACAGCGGATCACGCGGGACGCCGTGGTCGGCGGCCCGGTATCCGCTGCCAGCTACCCGCTGCCCGCTACTTCTCGTACCTCCAGACCTTCTCCTTCAGCATCTTCAGCGCCTCGTCGACGGCGGCCTTCAGCTCGCGGTCGAAGCCCTTGAGCTCGTCCTCGGGCGTGTTCTTGACGAACACATCTGGCGCGACGCCGTAGTTCTCGAGGTTGACGCCGTAGTTGTTCGGCTTGGTCGGATCCCAGGTGACGACGAGCGACCCCGGTGTCCGGATGCTCCCGCCGTTGATCAGGCCGTACGACCCGGTCGCGATGACCGACGCGTTGGTCGGGTTGCCGACGATGCGCCCGAGGCCGAGGTCGCGGAAGCCCATCGGCGTCACTTCGCTGTCGGAGGCCGATCGCCAGTTGATGAGCATGACCTTGGGGCCCACCACCATCTGCCGCGGCCGGCGTCCCCACGTGCGGGCGCCCCAGCGGTTGTTCCAGAACTCGTAGGGCCGCCGCTCGAGGATGTCGAGCAGCTCCTGGTCGATGTTGCCGCCGCCGTTGTAGCGGATGTCGACGATCAGCCCCTTCTTGTTCCAGAACTGGTCGATCTCGTTCTGGAAGATCCTGAGCGAGGGCTGGTTCATCGACTGGATGTGCACGTACGCGATCTGCCCGTTCGACTCCTTGTCGACGAACTCGCGGTTCCGCTCGACCCACTCCTCGTATTTCACGGCGTTGAGGGACGCGACGGTCCTGATGCGGACGTCACGGGCGTCGGCGCCGGCCGGCGTCGACGCCACCTTGACCGTCACGTATTCGTTCAGTGGGTCGTTCAGTAACGCCCAGTAGTTGTCGCCCGCCTTGATGGTCCTGCCGTCGAAGGCGAGCACGTAGTCGCCGACCTTCAGGTTCAGCCACTCCTTGTCGGCCGGCCCCTTCCGGAAGATCCGGCTGATCCGATAGGCGCCGGCATCGGCCTCGAGTTCGAACCCCGGCTCGCGTGTCGAATAGGCGGACGGGATCTCGCGGCTGGGCGGGCCGCTCACGCCGGTGTGCGAGGCGTTCAGCTCGCCGATCATCTCGTTGGCGATGTCGTACACGTCCTGGTTCTCACCGACGTACTTGAGCAGCGGTTCGTAGGCGGCCTTGATGGCGTTCCAGTCGCGGCCGTGCATCTTCTCGTCGTAGAACCGGTACTTCATCACCCGCCAGCATTCATCGAAGATCTGCTGCCACTCCACTCGGTTGTCCACCTCTGACAGTGACGGCGGTGTTGATCTTCGTCTTCTTCTTTTCGCCGGCGAGTTCCATCTGGTAGAGTTCGCCGTCCTGGGTGTAGAAGACCTTCTTGGCGTCGGCGGTTGGCGTGAGCCCCGCGAACGCGCCGTCGGACACCCGCTTCCGGTCTTTGCCGTCGAGCGTCACCGAGAAGAGGCCGCGGCCTCTCTCGTCGGCACTCACGAAGTAGACGAGCTTGCCGTCCGGCGACAGGAAGAAGGCGCCGTCGGCCTCGGTGCCGCGTGTGAGCTGGAGGACACGCCGGTCGATCCCGGCCACGTCGACCTTCACCCCTGCGGCCGCCGGCTCCTCCTTCTCCTTCTTCTCGGCCCGCGCCTTCTTCAGCCGCTCCTTCACGAGCGGGTCGTCCGGATCCTCGCGCACCCGGTCGAGCGTGACGACGAAGAGGTGCGCGACGCCGCCGTCGCGGTCGGAGAGGAACACCAGGCGCTTGCCGTCGGGTGTGAAGGCGGCGCGAGAGTCCCTGAACGGGTTCGGCGTGACGTCGGTACTCCTTCTTTCCCGCGAGATTGTACAGGTAGACGTCGGCGTTCTGGTCCTCGTCGCCGCGCGTGTAGACCAGCCACTTGCCGTCGGGGGAGAACGAGACGCCCTGGTACCCGCCGGCGATGTTGTAGGCCACCTCGACCGACTTGGCGGCCTCGATGTCGGCGATGAACAGACGGTTGGCGGCCACGTACGCCAGTTGCTTCGAGTCGGGGGACCAGGCGTGGTCTGTCTTGAACGAGGCGTGGGTGGTGAGCTTCCTTCGCCCTCCCGTCTGCCTGTCGAACAACCAGATCTCCTCTTCCTTCGATTCGTCCGAGGTGTACGCGACGTAGCGGCCGTTCGGCGAGACAATCTCGCGCCGGTCGCGCCACGACGACGAGGTGACCTGGCGGCGCTCGCCCACCTCGGGGTCGGTGGGCACGATGAAGATCTCGCCGTGGAAGTCGATCGCGGCGTAGTCGCCATCCGGGGAGGGCGAGAAGCCGTCGATACGCCCGTTGGACTTCACGAACTGAACGAGATTCTCCTTCGGGTCGAACTCGAGGTCGATGGCGACCTTCTTCGGCGAGCCGCCGGGCACGGCGAGCGTCCAGACCTCAAACTCGTTCTCGTAGGCGATGGTCTTGCCGTCCGGGCTCATCGATGGAAACTGGACGCCGTCCTGCTTGTGGGACGTCACCTGCGTCGGTTCGCCGCCCGACGGCGAGATCTTCCAGATGTTGAAGATGCCGTCGCGCTCGGAGGAGAAGTAGATCATCCCGTCGGCGCCCCACATCGGGTTCAGGCTTTGACGCTTGGTACGGAAGGCCTGGAGGTTGGTGCCGGTCAGCTGGGTGATCGCCTTCGTCTTCAGGTCCTGGACGTAGATGTCGGCGGAGTTATTGCCCTGGTATCCCTTGCGCCAGTATTGGGGGCCGGCGACCCGGTTGAACGCGATCATCGAGCCGTCCTGCTTGATCATGCCGCTCGTGCCGACGTCCATCGGCAGCGGCTCGGGCAGGCCCCCTTCGACGGCGACCGTGTAGAGCGGGCTGCCCCACTGGCGGCCGCTGCGGTTGCTCGTGAAGATGATCCGCTTGCCGTCGGGCGTCCAGTAGAGCACCGTGTCGGCGGTGCTGTGGAACGTGAGTTGCCGGGCTTCGCCGCCAGCCGCCGGCACGACCCAGACGTCGTTGTTCCCCATCCGGTTGCTGGTGAACGCGACCCACCGGCCGTCAGGCGAGAGACGCGGGAACGTGTTCCGCGAGACGTGCGCGGTCAGCCGCACCGGGCGCGCACCGTCGGCGTTGGCGATCCACAGGTCGCCGTGGTAGGCGAAGACGAGCTTGCCGCTCGAGACGTGCGGATAGCGGACGAACTTGACCGGGGCGGCGATCGCCGCGGCGGCGACGACGAGCAGGCAGACGGCCAGGACGAGCGTGATCCGGATGGTGTGTCGCATGACTCGCTCCAGGAGGTTGATGATCGGACGCTGCAGATGCGGCGAATCTTATAGGCGGAAGCACCCGGGGTCAATCGCGGGTAGAATTCACGAACCGTGTTCGACGCGCGCTACTTTGCCTACGCCACCATCTCCGCCGCGCTCGTGATCAGCCCCGGCGCCACCATGGCGGTCGTCATGGAGACGGCCATCGGGGAGGGGCGCGTCGCGGCGATGTACACCGTGCTCGGCGTGAACCTCGGGAACTCGACGCTGGCGCTGTCGTCGGCGCTGGGCATGTCGTTCGTGTTCATGCACTGGCCGTGGACCCTGCCGCTGGTCAAGGCGGCCGGCGCCGCCTACCTGACCTATCTCGGCCTGCGCGGACTGTGGTTCGCCTGGAAGCCGCGGGCGGCGGGCAGGGGCGCCGGGCCGGGGCGTCGGAGCGCGGGGCCGGTGGCCGGCGCCGCCGGGCCGGCAGGCACCCAGCCCGCACACATCAGCCGACGCGCGGCTGTCGTCCGCGGTGTCACCACGAATCTGCTGAACCCTCCGGTCATCCTGTTCTACATGACATTCCTGCCGCAGTTCATCGGGCCGCAGGACCCGTTCTTCGGCCGGTTCCTCGTGCTGGCGGCCACCCACGTGTCGATGAGCCTCGTGTGGTTGTCGATCTACGCGGCGGCCCTCGGCGTGCTGGCCGAGCGGATGGCCCGCCCGCACGTGCGGAGGGGGCTCGAGGCGCTCACCGGCACGCTGCTCGTCGGCCTTGGCGTCCGGTTGCTGATTCGGTAGGGCACCGCCATGTCATTCACCCTTCGCGTGATCATCGGCCTCGTCGCCGGACTGGCCGCCGGCATCGGAGTGTCCGTTGCCGGCCCCGGATGGTGGCAGCGCTTCCCGGCCGTCGTCGAGCCGCTGGGCCTCCTGTTCGTCAACGCGATCCGGATGACGGTGATCCCGCTCATCGCCTCCGGCCTGATCGTCGGGGTCGCGTCGATGCGCGACGCGCGCGACGTCGGCCGGCTGGGCGTGCGGGCGCTCGGGCTGTTCGTCGCCTTTGTGACGGCCGTGACGATCTTCAGCGCGGCGCTGGCCTACCCGCTGCTCGGGCAGCTGAGCATCGATCCGGCGGTGGCCGAGAGCCTGCGCGCCAGCGCGGCGGGCGCAGGCCGGGCCGCGGCCGAGTCGGCCCGGCAGCTGCCCGGCTGGTCGCAGTGGCTCGTGGATCTCGTCCCGGTGAACGCGTTGAAGGCGGCCGCGGACGGCGCCATTCTGCCGCTCGTTGTGTTCTCGCTCGTCTTCGGCCTCGCGCTCACGGCGGTCGAGGCGGAGCGGCGCCGCGTGGTCATCGGCTTCTTCCAGGGCGTGTCGGACTCGATGCTGACGCTGGTCGGGTGGGTGCTGAAGCTGACGCCAATCGGAGTGTTCGCACTGGCTGTGCCGCTCGGGGCGCGGATGGGCGTCGCGGCAGCCGGAGCGCTCGCTTCCTACATCGTGCTCGTGGCGCTGGTCTGCGTCGGATTCATCCTGGTGGTCCTCTACCCGGCCGCGATGCTCCTCGGGAAGGTCTCGCTCGGGGACCTGGCGCGTGCGGCAGGCCCGGCGCAGGCGGTGGCGTTCTCGTCGCGGTCGTCGCTCGCGGCGCTCCCCGCGACCGTCGAGGGCGTCCGGGAGCGGCTCGGCTGGCCCGAGGAAGTGGTGGCGTTCTTCGTTCCGCTGGCGGCGTCGGTGTTCCGCGTCGGCGGCGCGATCGCGCAGATGGTGGCCGTGCTGTTCGTGGCGCGGCTCTACGGAGTGGACCTGGCCCCGTCTCAACTGGCGACCGTGATGGTGACCGTCGTCATCACGTCGTTCACCATCCCGGGCATTCCTGCCGGCGCGATCATCACGATGGCGCCGGTGCTCGCGGCCGCCGGTGTGCCGCCGGAGGGAATCGGCGTCCTGATGGGCGTCGACACGATCCCGGACATGTTCCGGACGCTGGCGAACGTGACCGGGTGGTTTGCGGCGGGGAGCATTCTGGTCAGGGGACAGAAGACAGAAGACAGTAGATAGAAGACAGAAGATAGAAGATAGAAGACAGAAGATAGAAGACAGAAGACAGAAGACAGAAGCCAGAAGCCACAAGACAGAAGATAGAAGACAGAAGATAGAAGATAGAAGACAGAAGATAGAAGGCAGAAGTTCGGAGTTCTGAGTTCGGAGTTCCGAGTTCGGAGTCCGGAGCCGCGACCCGCGGGCCGCGAGCCGCAAGCCGTGAGCCGTAAGCCGCGCGCCGCAAGCCGCGAGCCGGGGTCTGACTGTTCATGCGGACGACGTCACTCTTCGCGCGGGCGGCCGGGTGGCCGGAGCGGCTGGCTTTCGACGGGCCGGGCGGGTCGGCAACCTACGGGCAGCTGCTCGACGCGTCGGACCGCCGTGCGCGTACGCTGCTCGCCGAGCGTGCCGACCTCGCGGAGGCGCGCGTCGTCTTTCTGCTGCCGCCGGGCCCCCGGTACGTCGAGGTCCAATGGTCGATCTGGCGGGCCGGCGGGATTGCCGTGCCGCTGTCGGCGTCGCAGGCCCCGGCCGAGTGGGACCACGTCGTGGCAGACACGGGCGCGGCGGTGGTCATCGGGGAGGGCGCCGATCATCCGCTGCGGCAGATTGCGGAATCGCGTGGCGCGCGGTTCGTCGATCCGGGGTCGCTTGGCGAGTCCGATCGCGTGCAGCGGGCCCTGCCGGCCGTCGACCGCGATCGCCGGGCGATGATCTTGTACACGAGCGGGACGACGAGCCGCCCGAAGGGAGTCGTGACGACGCACTGCAACCTCGAGGCGCAGTACGCCACGCTGGCCGGCGCCTGGGGGTGGACGGCCGGCGACCGCATCCTGCACGTTCTCCCGCTCAATCACGTCCACGGCATCGTGAACATCCTGGGTTGCGCGATGTGGGCCGGCGCGGTCTGCGAGTTCCTCTCACCGTTCGAGCCGACCGCGGTCTGGGACCGGATGGCGCGTGGCGGCGTCACGTTGTTCATGGCCGTGCCAACCATCTATGCGCGGATGCTGGCCGCGTGGGAGGCGGCCGACGAGGACGTCCGCGCGCGATGGTCTCAGGGCGCCCGCGGCCTGCGCCTGACCGTGTCCGGGTCCGCCGCGTTGCCGGTGCCGCTGCTCGAGAGCTGGCGCAGAGCGACCGGCCACGTCCTGCTCGAGCGGTACGGCATGACGGAGATCGGCATGGCGCTGTCGAACCCGCTGGCGGGCGAGCGCAGGGCCGGTTTCGTGGGCCGGCCGCTTCCAGGCGTGGACGTGAGGCTGGTGGACGAAGGCGGGGCACCGGTGCCGGACGGGACTCCCGGCGAAATCGAGGTGCGCGGCGAGTCGGTCTTCCGCGAGTACCTGGGCGCGTCCCGAGGCGACGCGCGACGCGTTTCGGGACGGGTGGTTCCGGACGGGAGATGTCGCGGTCGTCGAGGCCGGCTCCTACCGCATTCTCGGACGCCAATCGGTGGACATCATCAAGACGGGGGGCTACAAGGTCTCCGCACTGGAGATCGAAGAGGTCCTGCGGCAGCACCCCGACATCCGCGACTGCGCCGTCGTCGGCATTCCCGACGACGAGTGGGGCGAGCGGGTGGCTGCCGCGATCGTGCCGCGATCGGACGTCGGGCCCGCGCTCGAGGACCTGCGCGAGTGGGCCGCCGATCTCCTGGCGAAGTACAAGCGTCCGACGCGGATGCGCCTGGTCGACAATCTGCCGCGCAACGCCATGGGCAAGGTCATCAAGGCGCGGGTGAAGGAACTGTTCTGAGGGACGGCTGGCGGCCGTGCAGGCGCTCACTCCGCCGGGGGGGGCAGAGCCGAACGGCGGGGTTGAGGGTAAGATCGACCGGTCTGGAGGAATCTCGGATTGACCGACGACAAGACGGACAAGGCGCCGCGGTCGCTGTTCGACCTCGAGGAATACGTGAAGCCCCCCGAGGGCCAGGCGGCGAAGTGGCCGCCGCTGGCGGGCGGCACCGGAGTCACGGCGGACGGCACCGTCGTGGCGCTGCACGAGGCCGCGCAGTCGCGATACCTCAACTACGCCCTCTCGGTCATCACGTCGCGGGCTCTGCCCGACGTGCGCGACGGGCTGAAGCCCGTGCAGCGCCGCATTCTCTACACAATGTGGCAGCAGAATCTCACCGCGTCGGCCAAGCACCGCAAGTGCGCGAAGGTCGTGGGCGACGTGATGGGCAGCTACCACCCGCACGGCGACTCCGCCCTCTACGAGACACTGGTGCGGATGGCGCAGCCCTTCTCACTGCGCTACCCGCTGGTGGACGGCTCCGGGAACTTCGGCTCGCTCGACGGCGACGCCGCGGCGGCCATGCGCTACACCGAGTGCCGTCTCGCGCGCATCAGCGACGAGATGCTCGTCGAGATCGACCGCGACACGGTGGCGTTCCGGCCGAACTACGACGGGACGAAGACGGAGCCCGTGGTGCTGCCGGCGCGGATCCCGAACCTGCTGGTGAACGGCGCCACGGGCATCGCGGTCGGCATGGCGACGAGCATTCCGCCGCACAACCTCAACGAAGTGTGCGCCGCGCTGATCAAGCTGCTCGACAACCCCGACCTCAGCACCGCTCAACTGTGCCGCTACGTGAAAGGGCCGGACTTTCCGACCGGCGGTCAGGTCCTCAACTCCGCGGACGAGCTGAAGGAGATGTACCGGACCGGCAGCGGATCGATCCGGCTGCGCGCGACATGGACGGAGGGACCGACGACCCGGGCGGCGAAGACGATCTACATCACGAGCGTGCCGTACACGGTGAACAAGGCGCAGCTCGTGGAGCGGATGGCGGAGGTCGTCATCAGCCGGAAGCTCGCTGCCCTGGTGGACGTGAAGGACCTCTCGACCGACGACGTGCGCATCGCGCTCGAGATGAAGCGAGACGCCGACGAGAAGATGGTCCTGGCGTACCTGTTCAAGCACACGCCGCTCCAGACCAACTTCGCTGTCAACCTGACGTGTCTGATCCCGACTGAGAATCCGGAGGTGTGCCGGCCCGAGCGCCTCGATCTCAAGTCGATGCTCTGGCACTTCCTCCACTTCCGGCTCGACGTCGTCACGCGGCGGCTCGAGCACGAGCTGGCCGCCCTCCGCCGCCGGATTCACGTCCTCGACGGCTTCGACAAGGTGTTCGACGCGCTGGACGAGATCATCCGCATCATTCGGAAGTCGGATGGGAAGCAGGACGCCGCGAAGCAGATTATCAAGCGCTTCGGCCTCGACGACGAACAGACCGACGCCATCCTCGAGCTCAAGCTGTATCGACTGGCGCGGCTGGAGATTCTCGTCATCCGCAAGGAACTGGAGGAGAAGCGGGCGCGCGTCCGGCAGATTGGTGCGCTGCTCGGCAACGAAGAGGCGCGCTGGCGGGTGGTCCGCGACGAACTCGTGGAGGTGCAGCAGAAGTATGGATCGCCGAAGAGCGACCCGCGGCGGACGCTGCTCGAACCTGCCGGCGAGGAGGTCGAGTACTCGGCCGACGACTTCATCACCGACGAGGACAACGTCGTCATCGTGTCGCGCGACGGGTGGGTGAAGCGGCAGAAGGAGGTGCGCGACCTGACGACGACCCGGCTCCGCGAGGGCGACGGCGTGCTGGCCGTGCTGCCCGGCAGCACACGCGCGACCGTCGTGTTCTTCACGAACTTCGGCGTCGCCTACACGGCCCGCATCATCGACGTGCCGGCCTCGACCGGCTACGGCGAGCCGATCCAGCGGTTCTTCAAGTTCCGCGACGGCGAGAAGGTCGTCAGCGCCGTCAGTCTCGATCCGAGGGCGACGAAGGGGATCGCCGCCGAGAAGGAAGGGGACGTCCCGCCGACGCACGCGCTGGCGGTGACGAGCGACGGATTCAGCCTGCGGTTCGGCCTCGAGGGGTTCGTCGAGGCGAGCACGCGCGCGGGGCGGCGCTACGCGAGGCCGGCGGGAGGCGCCGAGGTGACCGGGGTGGCGATTGTTCAGGGCGACGAGACGATCATCGCGGTTACCGAACAGGCGAGAGCCATGCTGTGCGCGGCCTCCGAGGTGAACTACCTCTCGGGGCCGGGCAAGGGCGTCATCCTCATCAAGCTCAAGCCGGGCGAGGACCGCGTGCTCGGTTTCATCGCATCGAAGGGCGACCGCGACCTGCTGACGGTCGAGACCAGCCGCGGCGCGGAGCAGACCGTGAGCACGACGAAGTACGAGGTGACCAGCCGCGGCGGGCGCGGCCGCGAGCTGCTCCAGCGCGGCCAGTTCATCCGCGTCATCGTCCCGCCGCCCGAGATCCCGCCGCCGCTGCAGTAGGCCTGCTTCCTCGGCCGGTCATAGAGTCCCGGCCGGTCCGAACGGCGCTTCATACGTGTCGAGCCACCCCATCCGGTGCTACAATACGCGCCGTCGCCGCGCGCCATCCACGCACACCGGGAGGTTCCCACGACCCTCTCCGCGGGAATGCGCCTCGGACCGTACGAGATTCAGTCGGCCATCGGGGCAGGCGGGATGGGCGAGGTCTACCGGGCGCGGGACAGCCGGCTGGAGCGAGACGTTGCGCTGAAGGTCCTGCCGGCCGCGACGCTGGGCGACGAGACCGCGCGGGCGCGGCTGGTGCGTGAAGCGCGGCTGGCCTCCCGACTCAATCACCCTCACATCTGCACGATCTACGACGTTGGGGAGACCGACGTCTCCGTGGATTCGGCCGGCACGCCCGAGACAGGCTCTGGACCGCGATCGGCCTACATCGCGATGGAGCTGGTCGAGGGGCAGCCGCTCAGCGCGCGCGTGGCCGAAGGACCGCTGCCAACCGACCAGGTCGTCCGGTACGGCCAGCAGCTCGCCGACGCGCTGGCGCACGCGCACGCGCGCGGGGTGGTCCATCGGGACTTCAAGAGCGGGAACGTCGTGGTGACGCCCGAGGGGCAGGTCAAGGTGCTGGACTTCGGGCTGGCGAAGCGGCTGACCGAGGAGGCGCTGGCGGAGGTGACGACGGTCGCGCCGCAGTCGCTGACGGCGCCGGGGATGGTGGCCGGGACACTGGCGTACATGGCGCCGGAGCTGTTGCGGGGGCGCCCGGCGGACGCGCGGAGCGATATCTGGGCGCTGGGGGTCGTGCTCTACGAGATGGCGGCGGGGCGACGGCCGTTTCAGGGTCAGACGGGTTTCGAGTTGACGGCGGCGATCTTCAACCAGCCGGTGCCACCGATGCCAGGGCCGGTGCCGCAGCCGGTGGCGGGCGTCGTGGAACGTTGCCTGGCCAAGGAGCCCGGTGAACGGTACCAGCGCGCCGGTGAAGTCAAGGCGGCGCTCGAGGCGGTGGCCTCGGGGCGCGACGTCGCCCGTTGGCCGACGTGGCGGATGGCGGCGTGGCGCCGTCGCCGGCTGCTGGCCGGCGCGGCAGGCGCGCTGGCGATTTTGCTTGTCGCCGCGACAATCGTCGCATTTGATGTGGGGGGTGTGCGGTCGCGCGTGATGGGAAGAGCGGGACCCATCCGGCTGGCCGTGCTGCCGTTCGCGAACCGCACCGGCGACCCCGAGCAGGAATACCTCTCGGATGGCTTCACAGATGAGATGATCGATCCAGCTTGGGCGCCTGCACCCAGCGGGCCTGGAGGTGATCGGGCGCGATGTCGGTGGTGCGCTACAAGAAGGGTGACACGCCCGTCGATCAGATCGGCCGCGAGCTGGATGTGGACTACGTGCTCGGGAGGAACGCGACAGCAGGAAGGGGGCCGGGTCCGGATCTCGGCGGAGCTGATCAAGGTGGCGGACCAGACGCAGGTCTGGGCCGACAGCTACGAGCCGCGAACTCTCGGGGATGCTGGTGCTGCAGAGCGACGTGGCGCAGAAGGTGGCGTTGGCGCTGGCGCTGAAGCTGCTGCCGGCCGAGCAGGCGCGCCTCGCAAGCCCCCGCGCAGTCAATCCCGAGGCCTACGAGGCGTATCAGAAGGGCTCCTACCACTGGAAGAAACTGAAGCCGGCGGATGCCGACACCGCCCAGCGCTACTTCGAGCTGGCGCTGGAGAAGGACCCGTCGTACACCGCAGCCTACGAAGGTCTCGCGTGGGTCTGGGAGGTCCGCGGGCAGCAGGGCATGACCCTTCCGCAGGTGGCCGGCCGCGAGGCCCAGGCGGCGGCCCGGAAGGCGCTCGCCCTGGACGACAGTTACGCGGGCGCGCACGAGGCCCTGGCGGTGGTCCTCATGGTGACCGACTGGGACTGGGCCGGCGCCGAGCGGGAGTACAGGCGCGCGCTCGAGCTGAACCCCAACGGCGCGACCGCCCACGCATTCTACGCGCACCTTCTGGCGGTCGTGGGGCGCACCGACGAGGCCGTTCAGCACAGCAAGCGGGCGCTCGAACTGGATCCCTTCAACGCGCTGTTCAACACGATGTACACGCGTGTCCTCATGTACCAGCGACGCTTCGACGAAGCCATGGCCGCAGCGCGCGCCGCGCTGGCCATCGATACCAACGACCAATTCGGTTGGAGTAGTCTGGAGCGGACATTCATCGCGAAGGGGGCACGCGACGAGCACCTGGCCGTACAGCGGCAGCTCATCGCCAATGACCCTGAACTTGTGGCCGCGCTCGACCGGGGCCTCACGGAAGGCGGGTACGTAGGTGCACAGCGTCGCCTCGGAGACGTGCTCGTGGCACGGTACGAGAAAGCGGGGGGAGTCCCGAACACGGCAGCGTCCAGGGTCTACGCGCCCAGCTGGATTGCTCTTCGGTACATCGCCGCCGGCGACTACAGCCGGGCCGTCGACTGGCTCGAAAAGGCCGAGGCGGTGCGCGATCCCAACCTGATTTATGTGGGTCAGCCCCTCTACGCCCCCCTGCGCTCCGACCCGCGCTTCCAGGCGCTCCTCCGGCGAATTGGCCTGGGGACGTCGTCGGCATCGGGGCCAATTCCATCGACTTTGTGACGGTCGTCCCTGCGTTTCCGCGGCCCGAGGGGTGGCACTCGAAGATGCGTATCCGGCGGCACCTGGTGTCGCCGGGCGGCCAGGCGGCCACGACCACGGCGGCGTGCGCGAAGTTCGGCCTCCGCGCGAAGTACATCGGCGCGATCGGCGGGGACGAGAACGGGGCGCGTGTCCGGGAAGCGCTCGACGGCATCGGGCTCGACAGTTCTGGCCTCGTGCAGCAGGACGCGCGGAACCAGTACGCCGTCATCGTGATTGACGAGCAGACGGGTGAGCGCGCGGTCCTCTGGGACCGCGACGAGGCGCTTCGCCTGCGGCCGGAGGACGTTCCGTTCGACGTGATCGGTTCGGCGCGCCTGCTCCACGTGGACGACGTGGATCAGGAGGCGGCGATCCGGGCAGCCCGGCACGCGCGCAGCCTCGGCATCCCGGTGACGAGCGACCTCGACCGGATGACCGACCGAACCGAGGAACTCGTGATGGCAGTGTCGTGCGCGATCTTCGCCGACGGCCTGCCCGAGCAGCTCACCGGCGAGCGGGACCACGAGCGGGCGCTGCGGAAGCTGAGGGCGCGCCACGACGGTCTGCTGGTCGTCACGGTAGGGCGAGAGGGCGCCGTCGCGCTCGATGGCGACCGGTTCCTGGTATCGCCCGGGTTCGCCGTGAACGCGGTCGACACCACCGGCTCGGGCGACGTCTTCCGCGCAGGATTCATCTACGGCCTGCTGCACGGCTGGCCGATCGATCGTATGCTTCGCCTGGCGAACGCCGCCGCAGCGGTCGCCTGCACGCGCGTCGGGGCGATCGCGGCCATTCCGTCGCTGGACGAAGTACTGACGCTCGTTGGTCGGTTCTGACGATGAAGGGTCGGAGCTGACGATGGGGGGTCGGTTCTGACGATGAGGGGTCGGTTCTGACGATGAGGGGTCGGTTCTGACGATGAAGGGTCGGAGCTGACGATGAAGGGTCGGAGCTGACGATGGGGGGTCGGTTCTGACGATGAAGGGTCGGAGCTGACGATGGGGGGTCGGTTCTGACGATGAGGGGTCGGTTCTGACGATGAGGGGTCGGTTCTGACGATGAGGGGTCGGTTCTGACGATGAAGGGTCGGAGCTGACGATGAAGGGTCGGAGCTGACGATGAGGGGTCGGTTCTGACGGTGAAGGGTCTGGCCTCGTCGACCCCTCGTGACTGTCCCGACCATTCATGATGGTCCCGACCACTCATCGAAGCGCCGACCATTCGCGATATCACCGACTGGGGATAGTCAAAGCAGTGAGGATTGATATGCATCATCCATTCGATTCGGTTCGTGACGTTCCGCGTCGCGTCTTCCTCGAGCTGGGCCTGAAGGGCGGCCTGGCGCTGGCCGCGTCGCCGCTGCTGATGGACTCGCTTCTGTCCACGCTCGCCCCGGGCACGCTCCACGCCGCCCCGGCCAGTGTCGACAAGGCGATGCTGAATCGCGTGCTCGCCAGGGCGCTCGCCAAGGGCGGCACCTTCGCCGACGTCTATGTCGAAAACCGGCTTTCCCGCGACATCCTGATGGAGGAGGGACGGTTCAAGAGCGCCAGGGTCGGCATCAGCCGCGGCGCCGGCGTTCGAGTCGTCGTCGGCGACAAGACCGGGTACGCCTACACCGACGAGGTGACGGAGGCCACGCTGCTCCGCGCGGCCGAGGTTGCGTCCTACATCGCCAAGGACGGAAAGCCGGTGACGCCGGTCAACGTCAAGGAGGCGAAGAGACCGTCGTTCGTCATGGTGAAGCTGCCGTTGAACGACGTCGCGGATCAGAAGCGCCTGGACGTGATGCGCCGTGCCAACGACGCCGCGCTCGCCTACGACTCGCGCATCAAGATGGCCTCGATCAGCTACTACGACGAGGTTCGCGGCCGGGTCATCGCCACGAGCGAGGGCACGTACCTGGCGGACGAGCTGCCGCTCCTGTTCTTCATCGTCCAGACGCTGAGCGAGGGCAACGGCACCCGCCACATGGGGCGCGAACGCCTGAGCCGACACTCCGGCTTCGAGATGTTCGACGAGGTGAAGCCCGAGGACGTGGCCCGGGCGTGCGCGCGCGAGTCGATCGCGATGCTGGAGGCCAAGGACGCGCCCGCCGGCCGGATGGACGTCGTGATGCAGAACGGGTGGGGCGGGGTCCTCGTGCACGAGGCCGTCGGCCATCCGCTCGAGGCCGACAACATCGCGCGGAAAATCGGCGCCTTCACGGGCAAGCTCGGGCAGAAGGTGGCCAGCCCGCTGTTCACGATGGTGGACGACGGGACGATGCCGAACCATCGTGGCACGATCAACTTCGACGACGAGGGGACGCCCGCGCAGAAGACCGTCCTGATCAAGGAGGGCGTGCTGCAGATGTACATGACCGACGTCCTCTCGGCCGGCCAGCTCAAGCTGCCGCGCACCGGGAACGGGCGCCGCGAGAGCTTCCGCTACCTGCCGATCCCGAGGATGACCAATACGTACATCGAGAACGGCAAGGACAGGCCGGAGGACGTGCTCGCCTCGACCAGGAGCGGCATCTACGTGCAGAGCCTCAGCGGCGGCAGCGTCGATCCGACGTCGGGCGTCTTCAACTTCACCTGCCGCGAGGCCTACCTGATCGAGAACGGGAAGAAGACGACCCCGATCAAGGGCGCGACGCTGATCGGCAGCTGCCTGGAGATCATCCAGAACATCGACGCCCTGGGCAACGACCTGGATCACGGCCCCGGCGTGTGCGGCAAGGGGCAGAGCGCCGAGGTCGACTGCGGGCAGCCGACCCTTCGGCTGCGCGGCATCAACGTGGGCGGCTCGCGCGCGCGAGGGTGAGGAGGAGGCGCACATGGACTACAAGGCACTCGCAGAACAGATCGTGAAGTCGGCGCGGACGCGCGGGGCGGACGCGGCGGAAGCCTACCTCCAGGCCGGGCGCACGCTCTCGATCGACGTTCGCAACGGAGCGGTGGAGACGGTGGAGGAGGCCGCGTCGGCCGGCGTCGGCGTGCGTGTCTTCGTGGGCGGGCGGATGGCTTTCGCCAGCTGCAACGACCTCGCGCAGGCCTCCCTCGACAACGCGGTGGGGCGCGCCATCGAATTCGCGCGCTCCACGACCGCGGATCCGAACAACGTGCTGCCGGGCGACGCGGCGACGCCGGCGGTCGAGGGGCTCTACGACCCGGGCATCGCGAAGGTCCCGATGGAGCGGAAGATCGAGATGGCCATCCGCCTCGAGGCGCTGGCGATGAAGGACCCGCGCATCACCAAGAGCGGCGGCGCCGGCTACGGCGAGGGCGAGGCCGAGATCTTCCTCGCCAATTCGAACGGCGTGTCGAAGAGCTACCGGCAGTCGTCGTGCTCGATCGGTGTGTCGGTGGTGGCCGAGAAGGGTGAGCAGAAGTCGCCGGGTGGGAAGTCGTGCTCGCGGCGGTTTTTCGCGGACCTCGAGGCGCCTGAAGCGATCGCCGGCAAGGCGTCCGAACGGGCACTCGAGTTGCTCGACCCGCGCATGGTGAAGACGCAGCGCGCGGCGATCATCGTCGACGCCGACGTCGCCCGGTCGTTCCTCGGCGGCATCCTCGCGGCGATCAACGGCGAAAGCGTCCTGCAGCGGGCCAGCTTCCTGGCCGCGATGCTGGGGAAGCCGATCGCCTCACCGATGCTCACGCTGACCGACGACGGGCTCCGACCCAAGGGGCCAGCGAGCGCGCCGTTCGACGGCGAGGGCGTGGCGACGATGAAGCGGGTCCTGGTGGACAAGGGGGTCCTGCAGGGCTTCCTCTACAACACCGCGGTGGCGAAGCGGGCCGGCGTGGCGAGCACCGGGAACGCGTCGCGCGGCGGGTTCACATCGCTGCCCGGCATCGGGCCGCACAACGTGGTGATGTCAGCGGGCTCGACGTCGCCGGCCGACATCGTCAAGGCCACGAAGACCGGCCTGTGGCTCAAGGGGGTGACGGGCTACGGCATCAACGCGGTGAACGGGAACTTCAGCGGCGGCGCGTCGGGGCTCTGGATCGAGAACGGCCAGGTGGCGTTCCCCGTCAAGGGCCTGACCATCGCCGGAACGGCCGCGGAGATTCTGAACGGGATCGACCTGGTGGGGTCGGAGCTGGACCTGAACAGCTCCCTCGCGGCGCCGATGTTCAGGATTCGGGAGATGCAGATCGGGGGGGAGTAGTCGGAACTGACGCTGAAGGGTCGGAACTGACGCGGTCAGTCGGTTCTGACGATGTCAGTCGGGGCTGACGATGAGGGGTCGGTTCTGACGAACGTCAGTCGGTTCTGACGATGAGGGGTCGGTTCTGACGAACGTCAGTCGGTTCTGACGATGGGGGGTCGGAACTGACGGTGAAGGGGCTGGCCTCGTCGACCCTTCGTGACTGTCCCGACCATTCATGATGGTCCCGACCATTCATCGAAGCGCCGACCACTCGCGATTGCACCGACCAGTCACTGCTTCCCCGACCATTCATGACTGTCCCGACCATTCATCGAAGCGCCGACCATTCGTTTTGGCGCCGACTGACGAGGATCAGTATCCGACTGACCCGTGTCTTCGACTGACGAGAATCGCCGACTGACCGCCCTGTCGTTTCTCAGTCGTCACGAGCGCCTGTTGTGGGGCCTGCACAGCCTCTGGGCGTTGGCGCTCGGCATCGTCGTGATGTGGGCGGGGGCGCGCAACTATGCCTGGCTGCGCGTAACGTTCTTCCACCTCGCGTTCCTCTGGATCGCGAGCCTGTTCGTGCCGGCGCTCGTCGATCATCCGGGCGCGGCGACGAAGTGGCGCGGCCGGCTTCGGCTCGTCATCAACTACTTCACGAAGAACTTCTACCAGCAGCTGCTGTTCTTCCTGCTGCCGATCTACTACGCCTCGGCCTCCGGCTGGTCGGCGAACCTGGGCTTCGTCGCGCTCCTGGCGGCGTCGGCGTTCATCTCAACATTCGACGTCTTCTTCGATCAACACCTGTCGGTCCGGCGCCGGCTGACCGCGGTGTTCTTCGCCTTCAACCTGTTCGCCTGCATCAACGTGATGCTGCCCGTGCTGTGGAGCGTCAGCAACAGCGTTGCCCTCCGCGTGAGCGTCCTGCTTGCGGTGGTCGCGTTCGCCACAATCCGGTACCGCGGAGGCGAACTGGCGAGTCGCGGCATTCGCACGCAGATTGGCATCGCGGCGATCGCGCTGACCCTGCTCGTGGCGCTGGGCCGTCCCCTGATCCCGCCGGCCCCCCTGCGCGTGCTGCAGACGGAGTTCGGCACGGGGATCGACCGACGCAGGTTCGAGGTGACCAGCCCGATGGCCTCGCTGCCGGCCGGCTGGACAGGCCGCGTGTATGGCGTAACCTCGATTTACGCGCCCCTCGGCCTTCACGACCGGGTTGGCCATCGGTGGTACCAGGACGGGCGCCTGGTCTACGCCTCGCCCTTCTACCTGATAGAGGGGGGACGCCCCGAGGGCTTCCGCTTGTGGACCTCCGCCCCGGCAACCAGCGTCCGGTCGGGCACACGGCTGACCGTCGAGGTGTGGACCGAGGCGGGGCAGTTGGTCGGCAGGGATGCCATCAGGGCAGAGTAGAAGACAGAAGACAGGAGACAGAAGATAGAAGACAGAAGACAGAAGACAGAAGAAGAAACAGAAGACAGAAGACAGAAGACAGAAGATAGAAGACAGAAGACAGAAGACAGAAGACAGAAGGAAGAGAGAAGACAGAAGACAGAGCACAGAAGGCCGGCAGCGGCAGGCCCCAGCCAAAGAACGTCATGTGATGAACAAACACATTGCATCTGATGCGCAGTATGGTATCATCACGGTGACATGCGAACCACGGTCGACATCGACGAGCCGGTCCTGAAGGAACTCAAGCGCCTGACGCGGCGCGAGGGAAGGGCCCTGGGGCGGGTCGTGACGGATCTGCTCGCGGAGTCGCTCGGCCGGCGCCGGGCGGCGCCGCCGACGGCGCCGACCTTCGCGTGGATGTCGCGTCCGATGGCCGCGCGGGTGGACCTCGCCGACAAGGACGCCGTGCGCGCGGCGCTGGACGCCTCGGACGCCGCTGATCGCCTCGAGGGACAGGCGTCGTGAGCTACGCGGTCGACGTGAACGTCTTGCTCTACGCCTCGGACCGCTCGAGCGTGCACAACGCCCGGGCGAGAGAGTTCCTCGCGGAGTGCGCCGCCGGTCCGGAGGTCGTGTGCGTGGCCTGGCCGACCGTGATGAGCTACCTGCGTCTCGCCACCCACCCCTCGATCTTCGTGAATCCGCTCTCCCCGGACGAGGCGATGGGAAACGTCGAGGCTCTGCTGCGCCTGCCGCACGTCCGCGCGCTCGGCGAGGAGGAGGGCTTCTGGCCGGTCTACAGCGACGTGGCCAGATCGACGCCCACTCGCGGCAACCTCGTGCCCGACGCGCAGCTGGCCGCGCTGCTGCGCCAGCATGGCGTAACGACGCTCTACACAACCGACAAGGACTTCAGGAAATTCGACTTCCTGAAGGTGCGGAATCCGTTCGATTCGGCGCCGGGGCGTTGACCCGGCTCGTGCGCACGATGACCACTTCCTACACCGCGAAAGACATCACCGTTCTCGAGGGGCTGGAGCCGGTCCGCAAGCGGCCCGGCATGTACATCGGCGGCGTGGGCTCGGCCGGCCTCCACCATCTCGCCTGGGAGATCATCGACAACGCGATCGACGAGGCGATGAACGGTTACGCCTCGTCGCTATTCGTCACGCTGCACGCCGACGGCGCGTCGATCTCGGTGACCGACGACGGGCGCGGCATCCCGGTGGACAGGCATCCGCAGACGAAGAAGAGCGCGCTCGAAGTGATCTTCACGATGCTCCACGCGGGCGGCAAGTTCGGCGGAGGGAGCTACAAGACCGCGGGCGGCCTGCACGGCGTCGGCGCCAGCGTGGTCAACGCGCTGTCGAAGGAACTCGTCGCCACCGTGAAGCGCGACGGCGCGCAGTGGGAGCAGCGATTCAAGCAGGGGAAGCCGGTCGGCCCGCTCAAGCGGCTCGGCTCGGCCCGCGGCACGGGCACGACGGTCTACTTCCATCCCGACCCGACCGTCTTCCCGCGCATCGAATTCGAGCCGGCGGTCATCCGGGAGCGCCTCGAAGTCGCCAGCTACCTGCACAAGGGGCTGAAGGTCGTGTTCGACGACCAGTCGAACGGCAGCAAGGAGACCTTCGAGCACGCCGAAGGGATCGTCGACTTCCTGCGCAAGGTCCTGGCCAGCCGCAGCCTCAAGCCGGTGCACGACGCGCCGTTCGCGCTCGTCAAGGCGAACGGCCTCCGGGCGGAACTGGTGCTGCAGTGGACCGAGGGGACCGACGAGCTGGTGAAGAGCTACGTGAACGGCATCCCCACGGGCTCCGGCGGCACGCATGAGAACGGCCTGCGCGCCGGCCTCGGCAAAGCGGTCCGCAACTACATCGAGACCCACAACCTCTCGCCGAAGGGTGTCACGCTCACCGCCGAGGACATCCGCGAAGGGCTGGTCGGCATCCTGAGCGTGTTCATGGAGGAGCCGCAGTTCCAGGGGCAGACCAAGGACCGGCTCAACAACCCCGATGTGCTCTCGGCCGTCGATTCGATGGTCCGCCCGGCGCTCGAGCTGTGGATGAACGAGAACCGCAGCGTCGCCGAGGCGATCGTCGGCCGGATCATTCTGGCCGCCCGGGCGCGCGAGGCCAGCCGCGCCGCGCAGCAGGAGGTGACCCGCAAGAGCGCCACGTCGCACCGGCTGACGCTGCCAGGCAAGCTGAGCGACTGCAGCTCCTCTGCGCGCGCCGAGAGCGAGATCTTCGTCGTCGAGGGCGACTCGGCCGGCGGATCGGCGAAGCAGGGGCGCGACCGCACGAAGCAGGCGATCCTGCCGCTGCGCGGCAAGGTGCTGAACACCGAGAGCGCGTCGCTCAGCAAGGTGCTCGAGAACAAGGAGCTGTCGGACCTGGTCACGGCCCTCGGGTGCGGGCTCGGCAAGAACTTCGACATCACCCGGCTGCGGTACGGCCGCGTCATCATCCTGGCCGACGCCGACTCGGACGGGAACCACATCGCGACGCTGCTGCTCACCTTCATCTACCGCCACATGCCGCAGCTGATCCAGCGCGGCCACGTCTACCTCGCGCAGCCGCCGCTCTACCGGATCGACATCGGCCGCGAGACGCACTGGGCGCTCGACGACGCCCATCGCGACCGGATCCTGGCCCAGCACGGGCAGGGCCGGGCGACGCCCGAGATCACGCGGTTCAAGGGGCTCGGTGAGATGATGCCGAAGGTCCTGTGGGAGACGACGCTGAACCCGAAGACGCGCCGGCTGCTTCGGGTCGAGATCGCAGATCAAATCGTGACCGACCGCGTGATCAATGAGCTGATGGGCCGCGACGCCTCGGCCCGGTTCCGGTTTATCATGGACCGGGCGGAGGAGGCGGAGGAGCTGGACGTGTAGTCGGGGCTGACGATGAAGGGTCGGAACTGATATGGAACGACCTGTCAACTAGAGGCAGCGTGTGTTCGTCGTCGTTCGTCTCCCGTTGATCGTGTGCACGCAGAGTCGGTGGCGGTCGAGGCAGCCAGTGCGACGGTTGATCACTCTGATATTCGCGGGTCGAGCCGCATGGTCGTGATTCGTCGGGAGCTGTCTCGGACTGACGCCGCGAGTCCGGCCCGGGGGCCTGTCGCATAGTTCCGTCGAGGATGCTCCGATCCGTGCCGCCTCGACCGTCGCCGCCTCTGCGTGCTGTCTTCTCTCCGTCCTCGACGATTAGGCCGCGCGCCGAGTGTCCACCGCCTGCTCGGCGACCACGCCGATCGCCCAGATGAAGCCGAGGAGCTCCCGCGCGATCGCGGTCGTCGCCTGCTGCCGGCACTTCCCCCGCGCGGTGAGCATCCGGTAGCGGGAGCACAACCGGTGTTGGGCCTTCCAGGCGATCGCCTTGACCTCCGCGCTGACGCCCTCCTGGCGCTTGCGTAACCCAGGGCCGACCGCGGGCCGACACCGGTAGGACCAGGCGGCCTCGACGATGATGCGACGGAGGTGGGCATTGCCGGTCTTGGTAATTGCCCCGCGTCGCGTGCGGGGCCCGCTCGAATCCTCTCGCGGGACGGCGCCGCTATAGCCCATCAGCTGTCGGGCGGTGGCAAACCGCGTGAGCGGACCGACTTCCGCCACGACGGTCACGGCGGAGGTCTCCGCCACGCCGCGCAAGGCTTGCAGCGCCACGATCACCGCCCGCATCGCGGGCGGTGCCGCCTGTGCCGCCGCGTGGATCGCCTGATCCAGCCGCACGATCCGCTCGCCCATGTGCTCGACCTCATGGAGATAGTCCAGCAACGTCGCCTCCTGGGCGGGCGGCGTGAAGTGCACGTCCTGCCGCACCCAGGTCAGGTAGCGCTCACTCCACGGCCGGACGCCCGTCGGCGGCCGCCGGCCCTGGCGGAGCAGGAATTTGGACAGCCGATGCCGCGCTCGCAGCTGATCCCGCTTGGCCGCCTCGCGCGCGCGGACCAGATCGCGCAGCGCCTCGTGGGCCGTATCCGGGACCCAGACCGCCGTCAACTCCCCCGCGCGGTAGCTCCGCGCGAGCTTCACGGCATCTCGCCGGTCCGTCTTGACCCGGTCGCCGGTCCGGACCGGCACCAGCGTGGGCGCGACGACCTCGCAGGCCACGCCGAGAGCCGTCAACTGCCAGTAGAGCACGTACCCGGTGGGGCCCGCCTCATAGCAGGCCCGCAACTGCTCGGCCGGCCCGAGTTTCTTCACCACGCGCCGTATCGCATCCGCGTCGTTGGGAATCACCCCGAGCGCCCGGACGTCGCCGTCCGCATCGGCGACCGCGACCGCGATGGTCTCCGCATGGACATCCAATCCAATCCAGCGTACCTTGCTCATGACCGGCTCCTTTCGCATGTGGCTCTGCGGTGTGGACCGAGAAGCTCACAGCGTAATCCACGTCTTGCGACATGGGGCCGGTCGTTCCATCTTGACTGACGATGTCAGTCGGAACTGACGCTGAAGGGTCGGGTTACGCGTAAGGGCCGGTTCTGTTCAAGGGAGCACCGAAGTGACTGCAACTCGAGGAACGGGATCGGAGCGGGACGGACTGTGCGGAAGGCCCCCGGCTGCGTCCAGCCTGACGCTGGCGGCTGCGATAGCCGGCCTCCTGCTCTTCGGTTCGTCGTCGGCAGCCCAGACGCCGCCCGCGACTGCCGCCCCTGCCACGGCCGCTCAGCCATCGAAGTTCCGCTCCGCAGACGATGGGTGGTTCGATCTCGGCGGGTACCTGGACACGAGGTTCGGGTTCCTGCCCGTCGGAACCGTGATCACCGAGCCGGCGGTTGGGCTCGGCGCGGGCGGCGGCCTGGCGTTCATGGATGCGCCGCTGGGCGGCAGCAAGCGGCCGAACGTCTTCGTAGTCGGCGGCTTCGGCACGGAGAACGGGACGAAGGGCGGAGTGGTCGGCGACATGCGCTACTGGGCCGATGGCCGGGTGCAGACGCTTGTGGGTGCGGTCTATGCGTCGGTGAATCTGGATTTCTACGGTCTGGGCGATGACAGCATCCTGGCCGACAACCCGCTGCGCTACAACCTCGAGCCGGCGGGCGGCGTCGCGCAGGTCAAGGTCCGTCTCGGCTCCCATCCGATCTGGGCCGGGATCAGCTATGCGTATTTCGGTACCGAGGTCGCCTTCGATGCGCCCGCCACGACGCCGGGCCTTCCCGACTACAACAGCACGTCCAAGGTGGGCGGGTTCACGCCGAGCTTCTCCTTCGACTCGCGCGACGCCCTGTTCACGCCGACCCGCGGGCATTACATCGAAGGGACTGTCGGCGTTTTCGACGACAGTCTCGGCAGTGACGACGACTTCCTGCGCGCGCAGATCATCGCCATGCAGTATGCCCCACTGCCCGGGAAGCTGTTCCTCGGCTTACGCGAGCAGGTGGCGGCGAGTTCGGAGGACACGCCGTTCTACCTGCGACCCTTCGTCTTGATGCGCGGCGTGCCCGCCATGCGGTACCAGGGCGAGGAGATGGCACAGCTCGAGGTCGAACTCCGCTGGCAGTTCTGGAAGCGCCTCAGCCTGGTGGGCTTCGGCGGCGGCGGCGTGACATGGAGAGACTCCGAGCGGACCCAGAATCCGAGGTCGACCGGCGCGGGTGGCGTCGGGTTCCGCTACGAACTCGCGCGCAAGTACGGACTTCACGTGGGCGTGGATTTCGCGTACGGCCCGGACGGACCGGCCTTCTACATCCAGTGGGGCAGCGCCTGGATCCGACCGTAGCGGCCGCTCGGCCAGGTGGCCACGGCCTGCCAGGGCACGGGGCCGCGAGTGGTGGCCCTCCCGCCCGAGTTCCGACTGACATCGTCAGCCCCCGCCTTCGTCGCTCCGCGACTTCGGCGGGCAAGCCGACTGACGACCGTCAGAGCCGACTGACGTTCGTCAGAACCGACCCCTCATCGTCAGCCCCGACTGACATCGTCAGCCCCGACTGACATCGTCAGCCCCGACTGACATCGTCAGCTCCGACTGACATGGTACAGTTAGAGGATGTCTGGTGAGTCCCCCAAGAAACCCCTGTCGCTGCCGGTCGTATGGCGCGAAGCCCGCGACCTCGTCTGGGCCCATCGCCGGCGCCTGTCGCTCGGTCTGGCGCTGCTGCTGCTCAACCGGCTGTCTGGACTCGTGCTGCCGGCCACCTCGAAGTACCTGATAGACGACGTGGTGGGGAAGCGGAATGCGGAGTTGCTGATCTGGCTGGCGGCGGCCGCCGGCGGCGCCACGGTGGTCCAGGCCGCGACGTCGTTCGCGATTTCGCAGGTGCTCGGCGTGGCGGCGCAGCGCGCGATCACGAACATGCGGCGCGACGTGCAGGCGCACGTCCTCAGGCTGCCGGTCAATTACTTCGATTCCACCAAGTCGGGCGTGCTCATCTCGCGGATCATGACCGACGCCGAGGGCATCCGTAACCTCGTCGGCACCGGGTTGGTGCAGTTCGTTGGCGGCTTCGTGACGGCCAGCATCGCCCTCGGCCTCCTGTTCTACCTGAACTGGCGGCTGACCACTATCACGCTCGTGATCCTGCTGACGTTCGGCGGCGGCATGGCCGTCGCGTTCAAGCGCCTCCGGCCGCTCTTCCGGGAGCGCAGCAAGATCAACGCGGACGTCACCGGCCGGCTCGGCGAGAGCCTCGGCGGCATCCGCATCGTCAAGTCGTACATCGCGGAGAAGCGGGAGGAGATCGTCTTCACCAAGGGCGCGCATCGGCTGTTCCGGAACGTGGCGCAGTCGATCACGGGGGTATCGGCCATCACCGCCTTCTCGACGGTGATCGTCGGTGCGATCGGCGTCGTGATGATCGTGATGGGCGGCCGCTCGATCCTGTCGGGGTCGATGACACTCGGCGATTTCGTCATGTACCTGTTCTTCGTCGGCCTGGTCGCCGCACCTCTGGTGCAGATCGCGTCGATCGGGACGCAGGTGACGGAGGCGTTCGCCGGCCTCGACCGGATTCGGGAGATCCGGTCGATGGCGACCGAGGGCGAGGAGGATCAGGCGAAGCAGGCGTTCGATTCGCTCAGGGGCGACGTCCGGTTCGAGTCCGTCGGGTTCGAGTACACGCCGGGCGTGCCGGTCCTGACGGATGTGTCGTTCGCGTCCTCTGCCGGTTCGACGACGGCGCTGGTCGGGTCGAGCGGTTCGGGCAAGAGCACGCTCATCAGCCTGGTCATGGCGTTCAACCGGCCGAAGTCCGGCGAGGTGTTCGTCGACGGCATGCCGCTGTCCGACGTCCGGCTGCACGATTACCGGTCGTTTCTGGGTGTCGTGCTGCAGGATAACTTCCTGTTCGACGGCACGGTCGCCGAGAACATCGCGTTCGGCCGGCCAGGGGCGAGCCGCGCCGAGATCGAAGAGGTCAGCCGGGTCGCGCACTGCGAGGCGTTCATCAAGGCGTTCCCCGACGGGTACGAGACGATCGTCGGCGAGCGCGGCGTCAAGCTCTCGGGCGGGCAGCGGCAGCGCGTCGCCATCGCGCGCGCCATCCTCGCGGATCCGCGCATCCTGGTCCTCGACGAGGCGACGTCGAGCCTCGACAGCGAGAGCGAAGCGATGATCCAGGACGGCCTGCGCGCGCTGCGGAAGGGGCGCACCACGTTCGTGATCGCGCATCGGCTTTCGACGATCCGGAGCGCCGACCAGATCCTGGTGATCGAGGCGGGGCAGATCGTGGAGCGCGGGACCCACGGGGAGCTGCTCGCCGCTCACGGCCGATACCGTCAGCTCCACGACAAGCAGTACCAGCTGGAGCAGGACCGGTTCGTCAATCCGGGCGAGGAACTGCCCTCGGAGCCCAGCTGAACGACCTGCTATCATGGCGCGTCAGCCGCCACTCCCGTTGGAGCCCTATGAAGACCAGTGACCTCGGGTTCAACACGAAGATGGTGCACGCCGGCCACGCCCACGACGAGCACGGCAGCGCCGTGACGCCGATCTACCAGACCTCGACCTTCGCCTTCGACAACGCCCAGATGGGCGCGGATCGGTTCGCCGGCCGTGCGGACGGGTTCATCTACACGCGCATCGGCAATCCGACGATTCGGGCGCTCGAGAAGAACGTCGCGGAACTGGAGAATGGCGCGGAGGGGATCGCGACGGCTTCCGGAATGGGGGCGGTGAGCGTCATCTACATGGCCCTGCTGTCGCAGGGAGCGCACCTGGTCAGCACCGGGTCGGTCTACGGTCCGTCGCGCGGCCTCATCGAGAAGCAGTTCAGCCGGTTCGGCGTCGAGTCCAGCTACGTGGACACGTCGGACATCGAGAACGTTCGGAGATCGATCCGGCCGAACACGAAGATGGTCTACCTCGAGTCGCCGTCGAACCCGGCGATGCTGGTCACCGACATCCGCGCGGCGTCCGAGGTCGCCCATCGCCACGGCGCGCTCGTCGTCGTCGACAACACGTTCGCCAGCCCCTATCTGCAGCAGCCGCTCGATCTCGGCGCCGACGTCGTCTTCCACTCGGTGACGAAGTTCATCAACGGGCACGCGGATGTGGTGGGCGGCATCATCGTCGCGAAGGACCCCGCCTTGGGCACGCGGCTGCGCACGATGATGGTCACGCTCGGCGTGAACATGGACCCGCATCAGGCCTATCTCGTTAACAGGGGGGTGAAGACGCTGTCGCTGCGCGTCGAGCGGGCGCAGCAGAACGCGATGACGATCGCGCGCTGGCTCGAAGCGCACCCGAAGGTGGAGTGGACCCGGTACGTGGGGCTGCCGTCGCATCCGCAGCACGGCCTCGTGAAACGCCAGATGTCCGGCTTCGGGTCGATGATCAGCTTCGAACTGAAGGGCGGCTACGAGGCGGGGCGGAATCTGATGGACAACGTCCGCCTGGCGACGCTGGCGGTATCGCTCGGCGGCGTGGAGACGCTGATCGAGCACCCCGCGTCGATGACGCACGCGGGTATGTCCCAGGCGGACCGGCTCGAGGGCGGCATCACCGACGGGCTCGTGCGCTACTCGGTCGGAATCGAGGACGTGGCCGACCTGATAGCCGACCTCGAGCAGGCCATCGCCAAGGCGTAGGGGCTATTTCAGGCTGAAGGTCATCCCTTCCTTGAGCACGCTCAGCCGGAGATTCCGGCCGGTCGCCAGCTGATCGGCCGGGGTCTTGTCCACAGCCGCCTTCCTCGCGTCGATCACCACCACGCTGCTCTTGCCGAGGACCTCGAATCGGCGTCCTGTCACGAAAAGGGCCGTCGCCTCGTCAATGCCGATCCCCACGAGATCCGGGTGGTCCAGCACGGCGCTGATCAGCCGGTTCATCCGCTGGCGCTTGAGGAAGTGCTGATCGACGATCGCCTCGGGGAACAGGCCGAGCCCGGGCTTGGTGTCCGTCTTGGCCGCCGTGACGCTCTGCAGGTCGAAGGCGTCGCCGGTGATCATCACGCGCGACATCACGGCCGCGCCGGCGCTCGTGCCGCCGACGAGCGCGCCCTCCGCGTACCTGGACCGGATGGCCTCGGGGATGCCCGTTCCTTCCAACGCCTTCATCAGCCTGGTCTGGTCGCCGCCCGGAAACCAGACGAACGTCGCCTGCCGGACCAGGGCGATCGCCTCGGCCGGCTTCTTCACATCCGCCACGACGGCGGTTCCGACGCCCGCCTCGGTCCACGTCTTGACGGCGTTGTCGCCCGTTTCCGGCAGTTCCGACGCCTGCGGGAAGACGACGACACGACCCGCCTTCCCGCCGGCTGTCGCGACGGCCCGTGAAACGATGCTGGGGGTAGTGCCGTTGCCGCCGACGATGAGCAGATGGCCCTTCGGATCGGCCGGCGCGGCGAGGGCGGCGTCGGGCGCGGCGAGGCCGATGGTGGCGGCGATGAGCAGAACCAGTGAACTGGGACGTCGCATGCTGGCGGCTCCTGTGTGATGAGAACGAAGGGGAGACAGAACGGCCGGAGCGATGGTACAACAGATGGAGATGACGAGGCTTGCCGATCTCGAACGGCAGCTGCGGCTGGCGCTGGCCGGCACGCTGCCAGGCGTCGAGGCGCAGCGGCGCATGGCGCCCATCCCGCGGCCTGGATGGCTGCCCGGGAGGTCGCCGGAAGAGTCGCGGCCGGCTGCGGCGCTGCTGCTGGTGTTCCCTGCGGCCTCGCCGGCGCACGTGCTGCTCACCGTCCGGTCGAGCCAACTGCCCAGCCATGCGGGACAGGTGTCGTTGCCCGGCGGCGCGGTCGAAGAGGGGGAGAGTCTCGAGGAGGCAGCACTCCGAGAGGCGAGCGAGGAAACCGGCGTCGATCAGGCAGCCGTACGCGTGCTCGGGAGGCTGACTCCGCTGCACATCCCGGTGAGCGGCTTCGTCCTGAACACCGTCGTGGGGGTCGCCGATGCGCGGCCTGAGTTCAGGCTGGCAGGCACCGAAGTCGAACAGCTCCTCGAGCCGAGCCTCGACGGCCTGCTCGACCCGGCCGCGGTGCGGCGATTCCCCCGGTTGGCGGACGGCCTGTTCCAGGACGTCCCGTATTTCGCCATCGACGGTGTACAGGTCTGGGGCGCCACCGCGATGGTGCTCGCGGAGTTCCTGGAGATGGTACGGCAAGGCTGCCCGCCTTCGCGCTAGGCGCTTCGGCGGGTCCGCCGTAGCTTCGCGAAGGCGGAAAGCCGTCCCCGCCGATGTGGGTCGATCGCTCAGGGCTTCTTCGTGATCCCCAGCTCCTTCAGCCGACTCACGATCTCCTGCCCTTGGGTCGACGTGGCTCCGGACTTGTCCACGTAGAGGATCTTCCCGTCCTTCCCGATGTAGAACGTCCAGCGAAACGCGGTGGCCCGTGCAGCCGTGACGACGCCGTAGGCTGTCGCCACGTCTTTCCCGGGATCGCTCAGGATCGGGTAGTCGAGCTCGAGCGACTCGGCGAACTTCTTGTTCACGTCAGGGGGATCGACGCTGGCGGTGAAATAGGCCACGCCTGTCTCCCGGATCGCGGCGCCGCTCTCACGGAGCGACTTGCATTCAGCGGTTCAACCGCCGGTGAACGCCTTGGGGAACCACGCGAGCACGACCGCCTGCTTCCCCTTGAAATCGGAGAGGCTGTAGGTCTTGCCGTCCGAACCGGGCAACGAGAACGCCGGCGCCTGGTCGCCCGGCTTCAATTCCGCCCCCGGCGGCGCCTGCGCCCCTATTACCGCGACCAGCACGAGCCCAACCGATGCGCAGAGAATTCCGAAGCCATCCATGCGAGTGCCTCCTGCCAGGCCCATTGTAATCACACCGGGAGTGATTCCCGGCGGCGAAATCACTCCCGGAGTGATTACGGCATGGGCATCGGCCGAAAAGAGGATGTATGGAGTCGTCTCCTTCGGATTCGCGGTCGCCCGTGCCTGGTTTCCGCGACGGGCTGGGGGACCGCCACACGGTTGCGCAGCGAACCGGCGGTGAGTTGGAGTACCTCCAGTTCCGCCAAACCCTTGCCGATGAACCGTTTTTCGCCGCGGCTCTAAGGTCGCGGGTGGCGCGGCTCTCGAGGTTCTCCAACGCCTCCTATTGCAGGGTGCGGCGCGTTCAGCGCGCTGCCGAAGGGGACGGTGCGATCGCGCTGGTCTCGACCCACGTCGCGGGCCGCCGCCTGGCCGAACTGCTCGACGTCGCAGCGCGAGCCGATCTGAAGCCGACGACGGGAGCCGTTCTGGCGCTGACGCGGCAGGTCATATCGGCCGCCGCCCTCCTGCACGATTTCGCGCCGGATGGGTTCCACGGAGCGCTCGGTCTCGAGCGCGTCATCCTCCCGAGCGACGGGAGGATCGTGCTGGCGGAGCACGTCCTCGGGACCGTCGTCGAAAGAGCGGCAGAGGCCTGGGGCCCCGGGCGGGTATGGCGGGAACTCAGACTGGCCACGCTGCCAGGCGCCGGCGCGGCGTATGACGGCCGGCGCGCGGACGTGCTGCAGATTGGTCTCATCGGGCTCTCGCTCTGCCTCGGCCGGCCGCTGGAGGATGGCGACTACCCGGGTCAGGTCGGATGGCTTCTGGCTCGGGCGATCGAGCGCCAGGCGGGTCGGAGGGAGAAGCCACTGCGGCCAGAATTGCGCGCCTGGTTCGAGCGTGGCCTTTCGCTTCAGAACGACGACTCCTATCCGACGCTGCTCGACTCGCAGAAGGCGCTCGTTCAGATCGCGCAGGAGCCCGAATTCGCGGGCGCATCCGCGGAGTGGGATACGTTCGTCCGCATGTGTGAGACGGCCGCGTTGAGAGTGCCGCTGGTCGTCACGCTTCCGGAGCCGGCCGGAACCGCGTCTGGCGCGGCGAGCGCTCTGACGGTGTCGGGTGTCGTCGAGCCCGTGTCAGCGGCGCCCGATGCAGGCGCAGCCGAGTTCCTCGCCGACCCGTTCGGCGCGTGGCCCGTCGCCGTGCCCGCCGACAGTGCGGCGACGCTGTTCGACACCTTTCTGGCGGCCCGCCCGTCCGAGGCCGACGTGTCGCACGCGAAGCCAGTCGCCGACCCGACGGCGCCGCCGCGGGCCGGCCGGCCTGAAGCGGCGGCAGAAGCGCCGGCATCAGTAGGGGCGAGTCCGATCCATCCCGATTCGCCGAGATTCGAGGAGGAACCGCCGGTTCCGCCGCGAGCCGAGATCCGCCCGGTCGACGCCCGTCACCGCGAGAGCGACGACGAGTTGCGGACGATCCAGCCGGTTTCCGAGCCGGCTCTCACTCTCCAGATGGAACCCCAGCCCGTCGACGATGTCGTCGTCGCGGCGAGGCCCCGGATACGACGGCCGCCCGACCAGGTTCGCTGGGTGCGGCTGGCGGTCATCGGCACGCTCGCCATGCTGGCCGCCACCGGCGCGGTGTACTCGTCCCAGCTGTGGGCACTCGCCTCCGAGAGGCTGCGGCCGCACGGCCGGGTGCGGGTCCAGAGCGACCCGCCGGACGCGCTCATCACGGTTGACGGTCAGCTTCGGGGGCAGACGCCTGCGGTGCTCAGACTGCCGCCGGGCGAGCACCTGGTCGAGGTTCAGGCCGGCGGGTCCGCCCGGTCGAAGAACATCACGGTCCAGGCCCAGGCCGACACGACGGAGACGTTCGTTCTGCCCGAGGCCGGCGAGCGCGGCGGGTTCCGCATTACGACCTATCCCTCGCCGGGGCGGATCGCCATCGACGGGAAGTACCGCGGCGACTCGCCGCTGGTGATCACCGACCTTGCGCCGGGCACCCATACCCTCTCGGTCGAGACGAAACTCGGCATCCAGGAGCAGGACGTCGTGGCCCGGGCTGGCGCGGTGCTGCGGCTGGCGGTACCGACGGCGTCGTGGGTGACGGTGAACGCGCCGCTCGACCTGAACGTGCTCGAGGACGGCCGGATGCTCGGCAACACGGCCGGCGGCCCGGTCGCGGTGCGACCCGGGCGGCACAATCTCGAGTTCGCCGACAAGGACCTCGGCCTCAAGCTCAGGCAGTCTGTCGATGTGGCGCCGGGCCAGGTCATGACGGTGCCGCTCGAGCTTCCCACCGGCATCGCGAATGTGTACGCTGACGAGACGGCCGAGGTGTTCGTGGACGGCAAGCAGGTCGGCAAGACCCCGCTTTCGAGCCTGCGGCTGCCGGTGGGCCCGCACGAGTTTGTCCTGCGCCATCCGAAGTACGGCGAGTTGCGCTACTCCGTGCGCGTCACGCTGGCAGCGCCCGCCAGCCTGAGCGCCACGTTCCGCCAGTAGGCCCCGCCAAGGCCTTGCGACGGCTCGCCGGCGGCCGGGCCGGAGGAGGGATCCCATGAGAGCACTCGTGCTGGTCGGCGTGTCGTGTCTGCTGCTGGCGCGGCCTGCGGTCGCGTTCGCGCAGGAGGCCGCGCGCGTCGACGCGGCGGCGGCGGCCCGCTTCGCCGCGCTGGCGCTCGACTGCGTCCACAAGGAATACCCGAACAAGATCGCGCACGTGCTCTCGTCCGACCGGGACGTGCGTGCCCCGCGCGACCTGACGCCGGCCTTCTACGGGTGCTACGACTGGCACTCGTCAGTCCATGGCCACTGGCTGCTGGTGCGCCTCGCGCGGACGTTCCCGGAGGCGCCGTTCGCGGATCGGGCCCGCCGGGCGGTAGGGCAGAGCCTGACGCCGGATCACATCGCCGGCGAGGTGACGTACCTGGCGGGTGCCGGGCGATCGAGTTTCGAGCGGCCGTACGGCCTGGCCTGGCTGCTGCAGTTGTCCGCCGAGCTGCGCGAGTGGGACGACCCGCAGGCGCGGCAATGGGCCGCGACGCTTGCGCCGCTCGAGGAGGCCGCGGTGAAGCGCCTCGCCGACTGGCTACCCAAGCTGTCGAAGCCTGTCCGCATTGGCGAGCACGACCAGACGGCGTTCGCGTTCGGGCTGGTTCTGGACTGGGCGCGCACGGCCGGCGACCGCGCGACAGCCGGCCTGCTGGTGAGCCGCATTCGAGACTTCTACCTGGCGGACCGCGGTTGCCCGTTCTCCTGGGAGCCCTCCGGCCAGGACTTCCTGTCGCCGTGCCTTGCCGAGGCAGACCTGATGCGCCGTGTGCTGCCTCCCGGCGAGTTCTCCGCGTGGCTGACAACGTTCCTCCCGGGAATCCCGATCGACGGCAGCGCTGCGTGGCTGGCGCCAGCCGTCGTGACCGACCCGAGCGACCCGAAGCTGGCGCACCTCGACGGTCTGAACCTGAGTCGAGCGTGGATGCTGGAGGGGATGGCGTCCGGGCTTCCGAGAGAGGATCGGCGCCTGCCGGCCCTGCGCGCCGCTGCCGCGCGACACCGGGAGGCCGGCGTGCGGGCCGTGACCGGCGAGCACTACGAAGGCGGCCACTGGCTGGGGAGTTTCGCGGTCTACCTCACAACGGGCAGGGGACTGGGGAAGTAAGTCAGTACCCCAGTGAGGGTCTGAGCCACCGTTCGGTCTCCGCGACCGTCATCCCTTTCCGACGGGCGTAGTCCTCGACCTGGTCCTGGCCGATCCGACCGACGCCGAAGTACCGCGCCTCCGCGTGGCTGAAATAGAGGCCGCTCACGCTGGCCGCCGGCGACATGGCATACGTCTCGGTGAGCGTGATGCCCAGCGATTCCGCCCCGAGCAGATCGAAGAGCCGGCGTTTCTCCTGGTGGTCGGGGCACGCGGGATAGCCGAACGCGGGCCGGATGCCGCGGTACCGCTCGGCGCGAAGATCGTCCGCGCCGAGGCGCTCCTCGCGGCCGTAGCCCCAGTCGCGACGGGCCTCGGCGTGAAGGTATTCCGCGAATGCCTCGGCCAGGCGATCGGCCAGCGCCTTCACCATGATCGCGCGGTAGTCGTCGTGCTCGCGCTCGTAGCGCGCAACCAGGTCGCCCGCGCCGAGGCCGGCCGTCACCGCGAAGCCGCCGAGATAGTCGGGGACGCCGGCGCCCGCCGGCGCGACGAAGTCCGCGAGGCTGCGGTGCGGGGCGGCGTCGTGCGGCTCCTCCTGCTGGCGCAGCATCGGAAACCGCGTGCGTTCCTGCCGCCGTTCCTCGGTTTCGAAGACCACGATGTCGTCGCCGTCGCTGGCGGCCGGCCAGAACCCGTACACGCCCCGGGCCACCAGCAGGCGGCCGGCCACAATTTCGTCCAGCAACCTCCGGCCGTCGGCGTAGAGATCGCGGGCCGCCGCGCCGTGGGCGGGATCGTCGAGGACCGCGGGGAAGCGTCCTTTCACCTGCCACGCCGCGAAGAAGAACGTCCAGTCGATGAACGGGAGCAGGTGCTCGAGCGGGCAGTCGTCGACAACCCGGCGCCCGATGAACGCCGGCACCGGCGGCGCTCCGGCCGCCCAGTCGATTCGTGGCGCATTGGCGCGAGCGTCGACGATTGGCCGGAGTCGGCGCAGTTTCGGCCCGCCGTACTTCAGGCGAATCGCCTCCTGTTCGGCGCGGTTTTCCTGCTCGAATGCGTCCCGCGTCGCCGGGTTGAGCAGGCGGGCCACGACTCCGGCCACCTGTGAGGCATCAGGCACATAGGCCGTCGGGCCGCTGTACTCCGTCGCGATCTTGACGGCGGTGTGCTGCCGGCTCGTTGTCGCGCCGCCGATGAGCAACGGGACCTTGAAACCGCGGCGCTCCATCTCCCGGGCGATGGCCGACATCTCGTCGAGCGACGGCGTGATCAACCCGCTCAGCCCGATGATGTCCGCGGACTGGTCCACGGCCTCCTGGAGAATGCGGGCGGCGGGCACCTGCACACCCAGGTCGACCACGTCGTAGCTGCTGCAGCCGAGCACGACGCCGACGATGTTCTTGCCGATGTCGTGAACGTCTCCCTTCACCGTGGCGAGGAGGATCCGGGCCTGCGCGCTCCGGCCTCCGGCCTTCCGTTCGGCCTCCATGTACGGCTGAAGGAAGGACACCGCCTTCTTCATCGCCCGCGCGCTCTTCACCACCTGCGGCAGGAACATACGGCCGGATCCGAACAGCTCTCCCACCACCTTCATTCCGTCCATCAGGGGGCCTTCGATGATGGCGAGCGGATCGGCATGCGCGCTGCGCGCCTCCTCGAGGTCGGCCTCGACGAAGTCCAGCACGCCGTGCACGAGGGCGTGGGACAGCCTGGCTTCAACCGTACCGTTCCGCCAGGCGAGGTCGGCTTCCTTCTTCCTGACCTCGCCCTGTGCGGGGCCGGCGAACTGCACGAGCCGCTCGGTCGCGTCGGGCCGGCGGTCGAACAGCAGATCCTCGACCCGCTCGAGCAGGTCGGGCGGGATGTCCTCGTAGACCGCGAGCTGCCCGGCATTGACGATGGCCATGTCGAGGCCGGCACGGATCGCGTGGAAGAGGAACGCCGAGTGGATCGCCTCGCGTACCGTGTCGTTGCCCCGGAACGAGAACGAGAGGTTGCTGATGCCGCCGCTGACCTTCGTCTCGGGAAACGCCGCTTTCAGGCGGCGCGTGGTCTCGATGAAGGCCATCGCATAGCGATTGTGCTCCTCGATGCCGGTGCCGACGGCGAGCACGGCCGGGTCGAAGACGATGTCCGACGGGCGATAGCCGGCGCGGTCGGTCAGGAGGCGGTACGCGCGTTCGAGCACGGCGACCTTCCGGTCGGCGGTTTCCGCCTGGCCCTGTTCGTCGAACGCCATCACGACTGCCGCGGCGCCGTATCGGCGGATGGAACTGGCCCGCGCGAGGAACTCCTCCTCGCCCTCTTTGAGGCTGATCGAATTGACGATGGGCTTGCCCTGGATGCACTTCAGACCCGCTTCGATGACCGACCATTTCGAGCTGTCGATCATGATCGGCAGGCGCGCAATCTCCGGCTCGGTGGCGATGTAGTTGAGGAACCGCGTCATCGCCCGCTCGGAGTCGAGCATCCCCTCGTCCATGTTCACGTCGATGATGTTGGCGCCGCCCCGCACCTGCTCGAGGGCGACGTTGGCGCCCTCGGCGAAGTCATCCGCCTTGATCAGGCGCCGGAACCGCGCCGAGCCCGTGATGTTCGTCCGCTCGCCCACCATCTGGAAAACGCTGTCCGGCCGGATCGTGAGCGTTTCGAGGCCGGCATACCGGGTGAACGCGTCCGCCCGGCTGGGCACGGCCCTCGGCGCCACGCCTTCGACGGCGTCGACGATTGCGCGGATGTGGGCGGGCGTCGTTCCGCAGCAGCCGCCGACGATGTTCACGAGGCCCGCCTCGGCGAACTCTCGGACGAGCGAGGCCGTCTCATCGGGCTGCTCGTCGTACTGGCCGAACGCGTTCGGCAGGCCGGCGTTCGGGTAGCAGCTGACGAAGGTGTCCGCCTCGCGCGCCAGCTCCGCGACGTGCGGGCGCATCTCGCGAGCGCCGAGGGCGCAGTTCACGCCGACGGAGAGGGGACGAGCGTGGGCGACCGACGTCCAGAAGGCGTCGACCGTCTGGCCCGAGAGCGTGCGGCCGCTCTTGTCGGTGATGGTCACCGAGAGCATCAGCGGTAGATTGGTCCCGGTCTCCTCGAACACGTCTCCGGCGGCGAGGATGGCCGCCTTGGCGTTCAGCGTGTCGAAGATCGTCTCTATCAGGAGCAGGTGGCAGCCGCCCTCGACGAGGCTGCGAATCTGCTCGGCGTACGCCTCGCGCACCTGGTCGAACGTCACCGTGCGGAACGACGGGTCGTTGACGTCGGGCGATATCGAGAGCGTCCTGTTCGTGGGGCCGACGGCGCCCGCGACGAACCGCGGCCGCTGGGGCGTCCTGGCCGTCCAGGCGTCGGCGGCCTGCCGCGCGAGGCGCGCGGCGACAACGTTCATCTCGCGGACGAGGGGCTCGAGGCCGTAGTCGGCCTGCGCGATCGCAGTCGCGTTGAAGGTGCAGGTTTCGATGATGTCGGCGCCGGCCGCCAGGTACTCGTCATGAATGGCGGAGACGACGTCGGGGCGCGTGAGAACCAGGACGTCGTTGTCCCCCTTCAGGTCGTGCGGGTGGCTCGCGAACCTCTCGCCGCGGAAATCGGCCTCAGTCAGGCCCCGCCGCTGCACCATCGTGCCCATCGCGCCGTCCAGAACGAGGATTCGACGGGCAAGCAGGGCGGAGAGCAGCGGCGCCGTTGAGTCGGACATCGGTGTTGATTGTACACTGGGGGTCATGGCCATCCGCATCCTCGTCACCGGCGGGACGTTCGACAAGCAGTACGACGAAATCAACGCGCGGCTCGTCTTCCGGGAGTCGCAGGTGGCCGAGATGCTGAGGCTCGGCCGTTGTCGCGCCGACGTGCACCTGCGCACGATCATGATGGTCGACAGCCTCGACATGAGCGACGCCGACCGTCAGGCCATCGTCCAGAACTGCCGGCAGTGCGAGGAGACGCAGGTCGTCATCACCCACGGCACCGACACGATGGTGGAGACCGCGGCGGCGCTGGCCACGGGGGGCGGCGTCGAGGGGAAGACGATCGTGCTGACGGGCGCGATGATCCCGTACGCCTTCGGGAGCTCCGATGGGATGTTCAACCTGGGCTCGGCACTGTCGTTCGCGCAAGTGCTGCCGCCAGGTGTCTACATCGCGATGAACGGGCGCTACTTTCCCTGGAACGAGGTCCGCAAGAACCGGCAGACCGGCGTCTTCGAAGCCGCCGTCTGACCGCGCCGGTCCGCGCCCGTCTCTCTCGAGCTGGCCGTCTGGCTGTGGCGCGGGGCTTCAGCCCCGCGATCAGCGGCCGGCCATGTAGCGCGGGGCTTCAGCCCCGCGGTCAGCGGCCGGCCATGTAGCGCGGGGCTTCAGCCCCGCGGTCAGCGGCCGGCCATGAGACGCCGGTCGTGGCCCGGTTCGTCGGCTCCCGCCTTCGTTGCGGTGCAACTACGGCGGGCAAGCCGGGCTCCGTTCGGCAGACCTCAAGTCGCCCTTCGCGCCGACCCGGTCCGCGCCCGCCTCTCTCGAGCCGGCCGTCGAGCCGGCCGTCTGGCTGTGGCGCGGGGCTTCAGCCCCGCGATCAGCGGCCGGCCATGAGACGCCGGTCGTGGCCCGGTTCGTCGGCTCCCGCCTTCGTTGCGGTGCAACTACGGCGGGCAAGCCGGGCTCCGTTCGGCAGACCTCAAGTCGCCCTTCGCGCCGACCCGGTCCGCGCCCGCCTCTCTCGAGCCGGCCGTCGAGCCGGCCGTCTGGTTGTGGCGCGGGGCTTCAGCCCCGCGGTCAATCCCTGTCGAAGTGCGGCAGGTCGTCCGGGATTGGGACCGAAATCTCGACGAACCCGGCAAACGTTCCACCCTCGAACCACGGCATCTGGTGGATGATCTTCTTCTGGCCGTTCTTGCGAATCGTGTAGTGATTCGCCTGCTGCGCCTCGTACAGGTGCCTGGTCTTGGTGAGTGCCGGTTCGGGATGGCAGTCGAAGACACTCCGGCCAACCAGCGCGCCGCCGCCGTCGCTCGCGAACGACTCGCGCGACCGCTCGTTCATCGCCGTGATCGTTCCGTCGACGGCCGTCACGGTGACCGCCACCGGCAGCCCTTCAATCCAATTCGGGTTGTCCACGGTTCCTCCGGGAATAGGCTCATGGCTCAGGGCTCATGGCTCAGGGCTCATGGCTCAGGGCGCAAGGCTCAGGGCTCAAGGCTCAGGGCTCAAGGCTCAGGGCTCAGGGCTCAAGGCTCAGGGGGCACCCAATTCGCAAGATCTCCAGCTCGCCAGATCGCAAGATACCTGCGTCCGCGCTTCCCTCCTACTCCCACCTGTGATACGCCGGGTGCCCTGGTTTGACGGCCACGAACGTGCCGCGGCAGGTGGCGCAGACGACGCCATCCGCCTCCACGGTGCCCTCGACGGTCGCGCGGTCCACGCCGGACTCGACGACCCGCGCCCGGAAGGTCAGCGGGCGGCCGGCGCCGGTCGGCCGTTTGAACCGGACTGCGTAGTCGGCGGTCACGGTCGGCGGCGGCACTGCTGCGCCGCTGGTCTTCATCAGGTGGTACGCCGCGGTCCAGTTGCAGTGACAGTCGAACAGCGCGCCGAGGACGCCTCCTGCCACGGCGCCCTCGAACGCCTGATGATGCGGCTCGGGCGTCCACACGGCGACCAGGCCGTCGGCGTCCGGGACGCTCCGGATGTGGAGGCCCCGGGCGTTGGCCGGCCCGCAGCCGAAGCAGATACTCCTGGGCGCGTAGCGCTCTTGTACGCTGAGGGTCAGATTCTCGTCGGGCATAGGTCAGCTTACCTCATAGGGACGAGGGACGAGGCGCGAGGGACGAGGGACGAGGCGCGAGGGACGAGGGACGAGGCGCGAGGGACGAGGAGCGAGGGCAGGACAGCGCGCAACTGGCGGCGGCCGGTTGTCAGCGCGTCACGCGTGATCGACAGATCACTGATCCCTCATCCCCCATCACTCATTCCTCGTTCCTCATCCCTCATTCCTCGTTCCTCGCTCCTCGCCCCTTCCTCAAGTCACTGCATCGTCGACAGGTAGAGCGCGTTGAACAGCAGGGGGAAAGTCGCCTGCGTCTGCGCGCGGTGCTGCGGGCGGAGGCCGAACAGGACGAGCCGGCCGGCCCCCATGTCCACCTGCACGACGGCGGCGCGTCCCGCCATGAGCTCCTCCCCCTTCAACCAGCCCGACCCGACGATGTCGGTGCTGGGGTAACGGGCGATGACCGACACCTTCTGCGACGAGAAGCCGGCGCCGATGTCGAAGAAGGGGCTGTTGTTGTAGAAGCCGAACGTCTCAGAAGGCAGGCCGAACCCGATCGGACTCTCGGTATCGACCTGGACGCGGACGATGGTGCCGGGGGCGAAATGCTGATCGCGCGTGAATCCGGACTTCAGGTTGCGCACCGGGATCGGCCACTTCTGGATGGCGAGTTCGGTGCTGTTGCCCAGCATCACGAGCGTGCCTCCGTCGGCCACGAAGGCCTTCAGCGCCTGCAGGCCCGCCTCGCCGATGCCGCCGCGGTATTCAGGCCGGGTAGAGCTCGATTCGTTCCCGTTCAGGATGTCGCGCGGCTGCTGGTCGGCGAGCACGATCACGTCGTATTGCTGGCGGAGCTTCCCGGCTTTC
This sequence comes from uncultured Acidobacteriota bacterium, assembly GCA_963698725.1. Lineage (GTDB taxonomy): Bacteria > Acidobacteriota > Vicinamibacteria > Vicinamibacterales > Fen-181 > FEN-299. The sequence goes on along the minus strand of CAVORY010000011.1, from coordinate 220,642 downwards.
ACGTCGGCGTTGTGCAGCGTCTTCGGCGCGAACTCCCACTGCTCGAGCACCCAGCGCGTCCAGCCCTCGTCCATGCTGGCCGACCACGACTGGTAGAGCCCGACGCGCGGCGCTTTGATCGACAGAACGGCGGTCCCGGCCGGAGCGGCCCTCGGCGCATCAGCCTTCACCGCCAGGCCCAGTTCAGCCGCCAGTGCCTCCATCCGTTTGCGTGGAGCGCCGGTGACGATCACCGACTGCGCGGACGTCGTCCGTGCGAACGCCACCTTCGCGCCGTCCTTCAGCAGCCGGTTGACCGCGAGGGCCGCGTCGGCCCCCTTGTAGTCGAACGTGAAGCGCGGGCCGGCTCCGGTCACCGCGCCGGCGAGCGTCGGCACGTCCGTCAACTTCGCGAGCTGGGCGGAGGCCGGCAGCGGCTTCCTCGCGAACACCACGTCGGCGCCCATCAGCATGCCGAGGGACCAGGCGGTGACGTCGTAGGGCGGTTCGGGGGGCGACGAGGGCGATCGCCGCACCTCGGGGTAGGTCTGCTTCTCGAGCAGATCTTTCGCGTAGCGGGCGAAGACCTGGTTCATCGGCACGACGAGCGTGCCCGCAGGATAGCTCTTGCCGTCGGCGTCGAACGCGGCGCCCGCGCGCGACACCTCGACGCCGGCCATCTGCAGCTTCTCGGCCAGCCGCACGGCGGCACGCGGCTCGAACTGGCCGGGCACCGGGATGATGATGGCCGCAGGCTCGTTCTTCGCGCTATCCTCCACCGTCGACCGGTTCACCTCGTAAATCTGGCGGAGCAGCGCGCTGCGCTGGTCGGCCACCGCCTCGAGCATCCCCATCGTCGCGATCAGTTCGTAATCGACGATGTCCCTGAGCGTCCATCGGCCGCCCATCCAGGGGCGCGGGTACTCGGTTCGCGGCGTGATGTCGCGAGGCGGGGCAGCGGGCCCGGACGTATCGCCTCGCCGGCCTCCTCCGGTGCCCGCGGGCTCCGCCGCGGGCGGGGCGCCGGGCACGGCGCGGCGTTGCTCCACGGGCGCGGCCACCCGCACACTGGCGACCTCGGTCAACATGCCGACCTGGTTGTGCCACCAGCCGCTCCACGCCATCGCGCCCTGCCAGAAATTGGTGTAGGTCGCGTTGTAGATGATCCCTTCCTTGCCGGCGGCCTCGAGGGCCGCGGCCTGCGCCTGGCCCAGGATGCCGTTCCACCGGTAGATCAGCGGGTGCACGTTCGGGTTGATCGGGTCGGTGGCGGGCATGACGAAGATGCGCGCGCCTGAGTTGCCCATCTGGTGCTCGTCCAGCCACACGGAGGGGAACCAGTCGTGCCACAGCAGCTTCGCGGTCAGCTGGCTCTCCTTCTGAGTGAGCATGTACATGTCGCGGTTGTTGTCGTGGCCGACGTACGGGTGGTAGAGGTACGGCATCGAACTGACCTCGAACTCGGTGCCGAGGTTCTTGTTGAACCAGTCGACCACCATCATCTGGCCGTCCGGGTTGGCGCTCGGGACGAGCACCAGGATCACGTTGTCGAGGATCCTCTTCACGACCGGCGAGTTGTCGGTCGCGAGCCGGTGCACGAGCTCGACCGCCATCTGCGACGCGCCGATTTCGGTCGAGTGCAGGTTGCAGGTGACGACGACGACCGCCTTGCCCGAAGCGAAGATGTCATCCCGTTCGGCCGCGCTCGGCGGCCCGCCCTGGAAGTACAGCTTCCGCTGCAGCTGCCTGAACCGGTCGAGGCGGGCCATCGTGTCGGCCGCGCTGATTTCAACGGCGATGAACGGGTTGCCCTGCGTGGTCTTGCCGAGCTCGCGAACGTGCACCCGCGCCGAGCCGGCGGCGAGGTGCCGCATGTATTCCACGATCTTGTCGTAGCGGACGAGCTTGTTGTCCGCGCCCACGGGGAACCCTACGAACGCGTCGGGGCTGATAATCGGGGCGGCCCCGGGGGCCTGCGCGTGCGACCCCTGGAGGGGAACCAACAGAGCGGCGGCAATCAGTGCGGCAGCGGCAACGGAGCGGCGTCGGTGCATGTCTCAGGTCCTTTCGGCTGCGAGGCCGGGCGCGCGCGGCGCCCGGGCGGCGGGAACTATAGTAAACTACATCGTTTCCTGCCGCGTGCGTGCGGCTGCAACCCCCACACCATCCCGGACCTCATCCTGGAGCTCGACACGTCATGGGACTTCTCGACCGGTTTCGCGTCCAACCCAGATGGAAGAACGGAAGCCCGGCCGTTCGCGCCGCCGCCGTCGAGGAACTGCCGCTCGATCAGCAGGACACCCTGGTGGCGGTCGCCCGGGAGGACCGCGACCCGGCCGTCCGGATGGCGGCCCTCCGGAAGGTGATCGACCCGGCGACGATCGCGTCGATTGGCAAGGTCGACAAGGACGCACGCGTGCGGGAAGAGGCGGTGACGCTGCTGGTCGACCTGGCGTCCGGAGCGTTCGAGGCGACGGAACCGGAGGAATGCCTGGCGGCGCTGGCGGGGCTCAGCGAACCGAAGCACATCATCGCGGTGGCCCGCGCGGCTGCGAACGAGACCGTCGCCCGCGCGGCTCTGGACCGTCTGAGTGACGACGTCGCCCGAGCGGCCGTCGCCCGGAAGGCGACGCTGGCGTCGATTCGCCTCGAGGCGCTGGGGCGGCTGAGTGCGGAGGCGGAGGTCGCCGCCGTGGCGATCCGCTCGGAATTCAAGGACGTGGCGCTGGCGGCCGTCGAGCGGCTGTCGGTGCTCGACGTCCTCATCCAGGTGGCCGATCGCGCCAAGAACAAGACGGCCGCGAAGCGGGCTCGAGCCCTGGCGCGCGCGATGGACCCCGGAGCCGGAGCGGCCGAGGCTTCGCCGGCGGCTGTCGATCCCGCGGTCGATGGCGAGGCCCGGCGGAAGCGGTTCGCGACGGTGCTGTGCGAACGCGTCGAGGCGCTGGCGGCCGGCGGGTTGGAGGAGGGCGACGCGGCGCTGGAGGAGATCGCGCGCGCCTGGGGCACGCTCGACACCGTCGACGAGGGCCTCTCGGTCCGGTTCGAAGCGGCCCGGTCGCGGGCCGAGCGGGTGATCGCGGAGCACCTGGCGGCCGCCGCCGACCGAACGCGCGCCCGGCAGGCTGACGCCGAAGCCTCTGCATCCCGCAAGTCGCTCTGCGAGCGGGTGGACGCGGCTTCCGGCGACGGGATCCCGGCCGGCGTGGCCGACGCGCGCGCGGCCTGGACGGCACTGCCGCCGCTGTCGCAGCCGGCGGACACCGATCGATGGAATCAGCGGTTCGAAACCAGCTGTTCGGCGGCGCTGGACCGCCACCGCGCGGTATTGCGGCAGCGCGAGATCCGGGAGAGAGCCCTCGGGCTGTGCGCCGACGCCGAGCGGTTCGCGGAGGGCGGGCCCGGCGGCCCGGGGTCCCGCGAAGAAGCACAGGCGCTGCGACAGGCGTGGCGGCAGGTGACGGCCGCCGGATTCGACGATGCCGCGACCATCGAGCGGTTCAACGCCGCAGACACGAAGCTGCGCGAGTTCGAAGCCGCCGCGCGCGAGCGGCATGCGCAGGCGCTGCAGCAGGATCACCTGCGGCTTCAGGCGCTCTGCGCCGACCTCGAGCGTATCGCGGCGGCAGAGGCCCCGCCGCTCAAGCAGGTGGAGCGAGCGCTTCGCGATGCGCGAACGGCCATCGACGAGGCGCGCCCGCTGCCGACGAGGCAGGACCGCGTGGCCATCGACGGTCGGCTGAAGGCCGTTCTGGAGGCGCTGTCTCCAAGGGTTCACGAACTGCGCGACCTGGACGACTGGCAACGGTGGGCGAACGCCGGCGTGCAGGAGGAGCTCTGCCGCCGCGTCGAGCAGCTCGTGGAGGTCACCGACCTCGCCGAGGCCGCCAAGGCGCTGCGCGACCTGCAGGCGCGGTGGAAGCAGGTGGCCAGCGCACCGCGCGAGCAGGCTCAGCCGCTCTGGGCCAGGTTCACGGCCGCCTCCGACGCGGTTCGCGCCAAGTGTGACGTGTACTTCGCCGGGCTGGCCGAGGCCCAGGCCGCCAACCGCGCCCGCAAGGAAGCGCTCTGCGCCCAGGCCGAGGCGCTCGCCCTGTCCAGCGACTGGATCAGGACGGCCGACGCCATCAAGGCGCTCCAGACCGAGTGGAAGACCGTGGGACCGGCGCCCCGGGCGGAAGAGAGACGGCTCTGGGAGCGGTTCCACGCGGCGTGTGACGGCTTCTTCACCCGGAGACGCGAGGACCTCCAGCATCGGAAGCAGGCGTGGGCCGCGAACCTGGCGCGCAAGGAGGCGCTCTGCGCCCAGGCCGAGGCCATCGCCGAGACGACCGACTGGCAGAAGGGGATTGACGACATCAAGCGGCTGCAGGCCGAGTGGAAGACCGTCGGCCCGGTGCGAAAGACGCGCGCCGACGAGCTGTGGCAGCGCTTCCGGGCCGCCTGCGACAAGTTCTTCGAGGCATATCAGCAGCGCGACCAGGCCGCGGCTGCGGCCGTTATCGCCGAGGCCGAGGCCGTATGCGTCGAACTCGAGGCGCTGCTGCCGGCGGCCGATGCCGAAATCCCGGTGGCGCCGCAAGGGCTGGCCGACACCGTGGCCGACATTCGCAGGCGCTGGGCGGCGAAGATCGCCGCGCTGCCGCGCGAGCGGGCCCTCCGGATGGGCGACCGGTTCGTGCACACGCTGGCGCGCGTCACCGAGACGTGGCCGGCCAGCTTCGCCGGAACCGACATCGACCCCGAAGCCAACGCGCGCATACTGGAAGATCTGTGCCTGCAGGTCGAGCGACTGCTCGGGCCTGAATCCGAGGCCAGCGCGCCACCGGATTCGGCCGAGGACCAGACGCCGGCGGCGGCGCTCGCGCGCCAGCTTCGCGAGGCACTGGCCAGCAATACCATCGCGGGCCGCACCGACGAATCCGCCAGGTGGAAGACGGTGGCCGACCAGGTTCGCGCGGCGCAGGCCGCGTGGAGGAGGGTCGGTCCGGTGCCCGACTCGGCCTCTCGCACGCTGAGCGCGCGGTTCCAGCGCGCGTGCACTCGCGTCGCCGAGAAGATGGACCGGGCGCGGCGGGGGCTGTAGCGGCTTCGCCGCAGGCTGTCAGCGGGCAGCTGGTAGCGGAACGCAACACGCTAGCGGCTGCCCGCTGGCCGCTGCCAGCCCGTCCCGACCCGCTTCATCAGCAGATACACCCCCACCGCCACCACCAGCGCTGGAAGGGTTCTACCGACGCTCCCCGCCAGATAGTAGACCGCGCCGCCGCACGCCCACGCCGCCAGGCCGGCAGGGTCGAAGCCCCGGTACCGGCTGTGCTCGCCCGCGCGGTCGTAGAGCGATTCGGTGGTGACCGCGGCGCGGACCAGGTAGAACCGCGCCAGCAGGATCCCGCCAACGGGCACCAGGACCCCTCCGAGCACCATCATGAAACTCGCGTAGCGGTCGAGCCACGCGCCGGAGAAGAGGCTCAGCCCGGCGGCGATGAGGCCAGTGGACCACACCGTCAGCTGACCGCCGGCGCGCGGTACCAGGCTGCGCAGCGCCAGCGACGACATGTAGATGTTCACGAAGTTGGTCGTCACCGTCGCCACCGTCATCAGGACGGCGCCGGAGACCCCGAGCTTCAGCGCCTGCAGCATGGCGCCCGGGTCGCTGCTGGCGGCCGCCCGCGCCGCGATGACGCCCAGCGGCATCAGCCACAGGCTGGTGAGCGCGAGTCCCATGAACACCGCGACGCCGGCCCGCCTCCCGGACGGCGTGTAGCGGGAGTAGTCGGCGAACATCAGCACCCACGACACCTGGTAGCCGACCACGACGTCGAGGCCGACGACCCACGCGAGCGAGCCGTCTCCCGGCGCCCACACCGTCGCCGGGGACACCCGAAGACATGCGACGGTCAGCGCCGCACCGACCATCGCCAGCAGCGGCACGGCCAGTCGATCGGCCCACGCCACCAGCCGCGGTCCGCCGGCGACGATCAGCGTCGAGAGGACGCCGAGGCCGACCGCCCAAGCGCGCAGCGAACCAGGTCCGCCCGCGATCTGCGCGCACGCCGAGGCGGCGATGACATTGTTGACGGCAATCCAGGCGAAGTTGGTCGTGTAGAGCAGCAGCGCCACCAGGCCGGCGCCGCGAACGCCCAGCGCGGCGCGCGCGGCGACGACCGACGGCACGCCGTACCGCGGGCCGACCGCCGACAGGAGGGCAGTCAGCAGCGAGCCGGCGACGCTGCCGACCGCGACCAGCGTCAGCGCCGACCCGAGACCGAAGGCGGGCACCAGGCTCGCACCCGTCTGGAACGTCGTGGCCACGATATTCGCGCAGGCGAAGATGAGGAAGAGATCGAGCGCCGATTGGCGCCGATCGGACGATGGGACCGGCCCGATGTCGGCGGCGTTCACAGGAGCAGCACTCCCTCGTGCCTGAGCAGCCACTCCTTGCGGGGGAGTCCGCCGCCGTAGCCGGTGAGGCCGCCGTCCAGGCCGATCACGCGATGGCAGGGGACGATGAGCGAGACCGGGTTGGCCCCGACGGCGGCGCCAACGGCCCGCGACGCATCGCGCCGGTCGAGGGTCTGGGCGATGTCACCGTAGGTCGTCGTCCGGCCGGCCGGAATCGCCAGGATCTCGCGCCACACCGCCCGCTCGAACTCGGTGCCGCGCAGGTCCAGCGCCACCGCCGGGCCGCGCCTGGCAGCCGACGAGAAGTAGGCGTCCAGCCACTCGCGCGCGGCGTCGAACACCGGCGCGTGCCCGTCGGCGGCCTCGGTCCCCGCGCGCCACCGGCGAAGCCGGCTCCAGAGACGCGTCGCGCGTTCGGGGAGATCGAACTCGAGGCCGCACAGCCCCTCGTCAGAGGCGACGGCCAGCATCGGGCCCAACGGAGTCGGCAGGATTTTCGTGAGCAACATCGGTCGATGATCTGAGTCAGTCGATGATCTGAGTCAGTCGGTGATCCGTGTCAGTCGACGACTGACGTTCGTCAGTCCCGACCGACATCGTCAGTCCCGACCGACGTTCGTCAGTCCCGACCGACGTTCGTCAGTCCCGACCGACATCGTCAGTCCCGACTGACATCGTCAGTCCCGACTATACAATGTTCCGATGTCCCGGACGCTGCTGCTGGTGTTCGCCCACCCGGACGACGAGACGTTTCTGACGGGGGGCGTGGCGTGCAAATACGCTGACGAGGGCGTGCGAGTCGTACTCGTGTCGGCGACGCGGGGCGAGTCGGGGAAGGCGGGGGACCCGCCGCTGTGCTCGCCCGAGGAGCTCCCTGCGCTGCGGGAAGAGGAACTGCGTCGGGCCACCGCCATCCTCGGGATTGCCGACGTGCACCTGCTCGGTTACCACGACCGCGAACTCGCGGCCGCGCCTCCCGACGAGATCCGGGAACAGCTCGTCGCGCTCATCCGTCGTCATCGTCCGTCTGTGGTCGTGACGTTCGATCCCAACGGCGGCAACGCTCATCCCGACCACGTGGCCATCAGCCGGTTCACCGCCGACGCGGTCTCCGCCGCTGCTGACCCGCGCTGGTTCCCGTCGGCGGGGACGCCTCATTCCACCGGACGGGTCGTGTGGCCGACGGGGAGAGGCCCGTGGCGACTGGTGCGAGAGCCCGATCTGGCCGACCGCCCCGGCGTGGACTTCATCATCGACGTGGGCGCGTGGCGCGAACGAAAGGCGGCCGCCTTGCGGGCGCACGCCACGCAGCATCAGAGCGCGGCCCGGAATTTCTTCTCCCAGCCGGATTGCGATCGGCTGTTGAGCAGCGAAGTGTTTCGCCAGGCAATCGGCCCGCCGCTCGGACGGAGGCCGCTCCACGATCTGTTCGACAGTCTCGACTGACATGAGTTCTCCCGCGCATCGGGCGGCGCTCGGCTTCCTCAGGGGCGGCCTGATCGCGGTCGTGTGCCTGGCCGTCGCCCCCGCGCTCGGTAGTGCCCTGGCGAGCATCTTCCAGTCGGGATGGCCGGCTGGAATCACCCTGGTGCTCCTCCCGATGTGCGGCTTCGTTCTCGCGGGCGTCATCGGCGGGGAAGCGGTCGCCGTCGGAGCGCGTGGCGCAATCGCGTTCGGCTGCGGCGGCGGTGCGGCCGGGCTGGTGCTCCTTCTGACCTCTCCGCACCTTCAGGGTCTGACTGGCTTCGAGGACCCGGTGGTTGTCGTCCCCTACGCGATCGCCGCGTCAGCCATCGCGTTCGGCGCGATGGGGCTGGTTGGCGGCCTGGTCGTCCGGCGCGGCAACGTCGGCCGCATCACCGCCGCCTTCGCCATTGGCGGCATCGTCGGCGGCCTGCTCGGCGTCCTGCCGTTCCTCGTTCAGCGCTGGGGCGGCCCCGGGTGGGTTGACCTGTGGGTGTTCGTGACGATGGCCTGCTCGATTGGGTCAGTCGTCGTGCCGCTCATGCTCGGCGGCGCCTACGCCGCGCGGAGGTGGTCGTAGACGTTCGCGGCCGTTTCGCTGCCGCTCGTGATCGTGGCGCTCGGCGCCTGCGTGGTCCCTGACCCAGCCGGCGATGCGCGTCGAGCCGTTGTCGCGCTACGATACGAGTAGACGGTTCCCGGCGCGTTCCAGGAGGGCCCTCGATGATACGACGGCTCGCGGTCGCGACTCTGGTGGCGGCGTCTTCTGTCACGACCGGTGCGATGCCATCCGTGGGTGGTGATGGTCGGATCAGGCCCGACACAGCCGTGGCCCGCAGTCAGGGGACTGCCGGCGCGCGTCAGGAGTCGGTCCAGGAACTCTACCGCCGCGCGTACACCGCGTTCGAGGCCAGGAAGTACCAGGACGCCATCAAGCTCTACGATCGGATCCTCGCGATTCGGCCCGGTGACTCCTATTCACTCTTCTTCAAAGCCAACGCCCTGGTGTTCACCGGCCGGAAAGCGGAGGCTGCAGCCTGCGTGAAACAGGCGATAGACGCCGGGTTCAGCGACCTCGCCCGGCTGACCGTGGAACCCGGGATGCTGGCGCTCCGCGGCGAGCCGGCGTTCGACGCGATCCTGCGCGACTTCGATGCCGTGGTGAATGAGGACCGGGCGCCCGCGCTCGAGAACATCAAGCGCGTGCTGGCCGAGCCGCGGTTCCACCGTTTCCTCCCGCAGATGCTGCCGCGCTACCGCTCGAGGGAGGTGACGGGCGACACGCTCGTGCTGCTCGAGAGCGGCGACCGGTCGCTGGAGCGAACGGCGATTGTCTCGCTCCTGCACCAGAACGCGGACGATCGTGCGACACGCGCCAGGATTGCCTCGCGCCTCGGCAGTTCGTCGGCCGAGATCCGGGAAGCGGCGGCCGAGTACTTCGTGTGGCACGGCATCACGGACGACCGCGCGGTGCTTGCCGGGGCCGCGGCGAAGGAGCAGGACCCCTTCGTGCTGGCTGCCGAGCGCGGCGCGCTCGACCTCATCGCGGCGCGAACCGGATGGGAGGCGATGACGAATCCGCCGACCGCCGAGGAGCGCTTCCCGCCGGGCACGAGCTGCCGGGAGGCGATGACGCGGCTGCGCGCGAACCCGACCCGCGACGTCCTTCGGCAGGTGGCCGAACTCTACCGAACGGCCCGGGACGCGGAGCCGAAGCTGCGCTACAGCGGAATGCGCGTGGATGGAGAGGCCCTCGAACAATACCGTGACCAGTTCAACATGACGGCGGCCGTCTTCGGCTTCCTCAAGCGTCCCCCGGGCGAGAACGCCAGCCGTGACGAGGACGTGCCGGTGGCGTCGACGTTCATGGCGCCAATCCGCGACTACTTCGATCCCGGCCGGAAGAGCTTCGGCGGCTACACCGGAAAGAGCGGCCCGTTCCGTGGCTCTTTCCATGCTGGGGAGGACGTGGGCTGGAACCGGGATGACGGCACGGTCGTGGCCATCGCCGATGGCATCGTGCGACGCGTGGACCACATCTACAGCTGGGGCTTCATCGTCATCGTCGAGCACCGCCTGCCGAGGCACGAGGGCGCGTACTGCTCGCTCTATGCCCACCTCGCGCCGTCGATCTCCGTCGGACAGGGACAGGTGGTCCGCAAAGGCCAGCGGATTGCCGCGCTCGGCCGAACGGCCACGTGGGAGAACGGCGGCTACCCGGCGCACTTGCACTTCGGGATCCACCGGGGGCCGTACCTGCAGAGCAAGTCATCGGGCGCCCCGATCTGGTCGGAAGACCCGGACCGACCACCAGGGATGCCGGTGAGACCGGACTCCCTGTGGATCACCGGCTATGTCAGCCCGGAGCGCTGGGCCGAGGGCAAGCAGGGCTGGGTGAACCCGCAGGAGTTCATCCGCGCGCGCCTCGCAGGCCAGTGACCCGTTCCTTCGTAACCGCCCGGCCCCCCCTGCAACGACAGCAGCATGGACGGGGGGGGCGGAAGGCGGAGGGCGGCTTGCCCTGAGCGAGCGCGGCGAGTCGAAGGGGAGGCGGAAGGCGGCCAGAGACAACGAAGGCCGGGGAGAGCATCGTCGCTCCCCCCGGCCCCCATGCGCCCTTAGCCGTGAGCCGTGAGCCCTAAGCCGTGAGCCCTAAGCCGTGAGCCCTAAGCCCTGAGCCCTGAGCCTACTTCCTGGCCACTCCGAGATTCACCGTCGTCGCCGTCCCGAGGTAGATCCCGTTGAACACGAACTTGAACGTCCCGTGCGGCTGGCCGCGGAACGTCACCTCGGGCCCGAACAGGAACACCTTCCCCTTGCCGACGCTGGCCTCGACAATCGCCGCGCCGCCTTCGAGGTAGTTCTGGCCCCACGCCCACCCGCTGCGCAGCGGCGTCGGGGAGTCGTACCACGCGACGGCCTTCACGCCCTTCAGCGCCGCATTCGGCTCCAGGCGGAACGTCGGGCTGTTGTCGAAGAAGACGTCCACCCTCTCCCCGATTCCCCACGCCAGCGGGTTCGCGCCGTCGACGGCGACCTGCATGACCGACCCCGGGGCGTAGAACTTCTCGTTGCCCAGTCGCCGCTCGGCGCCGTTCGGCTGCCGCTCGGCCAGGTGGTTCCCGACGGGCAGGTTGAAGTGGCCGGCGATCGAGGTGCCGCCGCCGATCGCGATGATCGTCCCGCCGTTCTCGACGAACTTCTTCAGCTGCGGGATGGTCTTGTCGATCGTGACGGAGCCCTGCATGGCGCGGAACTCCTCGGGGATGTTGGCGGGTACCCCGGCCTGACCGCCTCCTCCGCCGCCTCCCCGGCCCCCGGCCGCCTGCCCGGGAACGGCCGGGATGCTGCCGCCCGGGAAGATGATGACGTCGTACTTCGCGTTCAGATCACCCGCATCGAGCGCGGGGGCGTAGACGACCTCGAACGTGGTGGGATACGCCTGCTCGAGGATCCAGCGAATCCAGCCCGAATCCATCGAGCCGCCGTAGCGATCCCACAAGGCCACGCGCGTCGCCTTCAGCTTGAGCGCCTCACCCGAGGGCTTCATTGCGACCGCATCGATGTTGATGCCAAGCTCCGCGGCGATCTTCTCGACGAGCGCCCTGGTGGTCGGCTTCGCGGGCACGTAGAGCGTCCCGGCGGGATAGGCGGCGGGGCCGGCGCTGACCGGCGACTTCAGCCAGTAGACCTCTTCCTTGGCCGCCAGCAGCCGGTTGGTCGCCACGAACGCGTCGTTCAGCTGGTGGCTGATGACATAGCCGGCGACAGCCTTCGCCGGCGCCACCTTGCCCGGCGCCGCGGTGAAGACGTCGGGGATCTTCTCGAACGGGCCGTCGACGCCGTCGAGGATCCGGTCGAACTTCACGCCCATCTGGTAGGCGAGCGTCCACCCCGTGGCGTCGTACGGCGGCCGCGGCGGCCCGCCGGGATACGGGATGTCGTCGGGATGATCCTGCGGTTCGAACATGTCCATCACGTGCGGCCGGAAGGCCTGCGCGGTCTTCACCACGTAGGAACCGGCGGGGTACGACTTGCCGCCCGCGCTGAAGGGCGCCGTCGCGCGGTGAACGGCGACGCCAGACTTGAGCAGGGCGTTGACGAACCGCCCGGCCGTGAGGAAGTCGGGCTGGTCGGACGGCAGAATGAACGCGCGCGGGTCCTTCTTGGCCGGCTCTCGCAGCAGATCGTAGTACTTCGCCGCCGCGCCGCCGCCTCGCTGCCCGCCGCCGCCCATCGGAGCCGCACCGGCTCCCGGCGCCGGCGCCGTTGCGCCGGCATCCCTGGCGATGGCCGCCTGGATCGCCGCGATCTTCTTCGGCGTGATCGTCCAGGTGTCCTGGCTGCCGCGGGTGATCGAGTTGCGCCCCATCACGTAGGCGCGGTAGAGGAAGCCCTCGCGGTCCTTGGATGCCAGGTCCAGAATCGCGCGGTCGGCCGTGAGCAGGTACTCGATCGACTGACGCTGGTGCCACACCTGCTGCGGCTGGATCGGGAACGGCTGATCGCCGCTCGGGAGCTGCCGCGCGGGGATGAACGGGATGCTGATCGGTGTCGGATTCCCGATGATCTCGCTGAGCAGGCCGATCTGATTGTGGAAGTAGGTCGTCGTCCGAACGCCGCCGTTGAACCACGTGGAGTAGGAGGCGGCGCCGCGCATGACCGCGCCCGGCTTCCCTTCGGTGATGAAGCGCGTGTGGATCGCCGCGCCGACCAGCTCGATCCCCTGCGGCACCAGTGGGTCGAAGTTGTAGTTGAACGGGTCGCGGAACGGCGCCATGAAGAGCACCGTGCCGGCCGGACCGGTCTGGTGCTGGTTGTAGACGACGTGCGGGAACCACTCGATGAACTGCTGGCGCGAGATCGCCGCGGTCTCGGGCTGGTTGTTCGCGTACGAGTCGCGGTTGTTGTCGTGCCCGACGTACTTCTGGTAGAGGCGCGGGATGTTCATCGACCGTGCCTTCGGGTCGGGGTTGCGCATGTACCAGTTCGACACGAGTTCCATCCCGTCCGGGTTGGCCGGTACGACGAGCAGGATCACGTCGTTCAGGATCCGCATCGTCTCGGCGTCGGTCCGGCTGGCCATCTGGTGCGCGAGATGGAACAGGTGCTGCGCCGGCACCGACTCGGTGGCGTGCAGGCCGCCATCGACCCAGATGACCGCCTTGCCTTCGGCGGCGAGCTTGCGGGCCTGGTCGTCGGTCAGACCCTCGGCGTGCGCCAGGCGCCGGGAGATCTCCTTGTAGCGTGCCAGGTTCTTCTGGTTCTCCGGAGAGGTGAAGATGGCCATGATCATCGGCCGGCCCTCGGCCGTCCTGCCAATCTCCACCAGCTTCATCCGGTTGGTCTCCTGGGCCAGCTTCTCCCAGTAGCCTTTGAGCTGGGTGTAGTTCGCCAGCATGTAGTCGTCGCCGGCGTCGAACCCCAGGAACTCCTTGGGGGTCGTGATCTTGCCCTGGGCCAGCGCGCCGGCTGCCAGGATCAGCACCAGCAGCGGCAGCAGCACCGCCAGGCGCCGCATCATCTTCACATTCATCGGGACACCTCCGTGGGGGCGGGGGAAAGATATCAGAATTCGGAATCCAGAAGCCAGAATTCAGAATTCAGAAGATAGAAGATAGAAGACAGAAGACAGAAGACGGGGCCAGCCGCCCGCAGCCCGTCTTTTCGCAAGATCGCAAGTTCGCGAGATCGCAAGATACGCCCGTGCCTGTATGATCTCTCCTATGTCGACGCACAACGGGTCGCGTATTCGTCCAGGCCTGCCGCGGACCAGCGTCCTGGCGACGTTCCCGGACGGCCGCATCTTCGAGGCACCGATCGGCACGCTCGTCGGCGACGTTGTCCGCGCCCAGAGCGAGATGGCGCCGAGTGCCCTGCCGGTTCAGGGAACGCCGGCGCCGGCCGGCGGCGCGCCGGTGGTCGCCGTCATGCTGAACGGGCGCCTGCGCGAGCTGACGACGGCGCTGACCGAGGATGTGGAGATCGTGCCGGTGACGACCGCAGAGGGCGACGGCGTGCGCATCTACCGGCGCGCACTGTCCTTCCTGCTCGTCGTCGCGGCCGGAGAGGTGTTTCCGGGTGCCCAGGTGAGCATCGAGCATTCGGCGTCGACCGTCGGCGGCTACTTCTGCGAGGTGCAGGGACGCGAGCCGTTCACGCAGGACGACCTGGTGAAGATCGAGGCGCGGATGCGCGACATCGTCGCGGCCGACGTGCCGATCGTCAGGCATCCGATGTCGGTGGCCGAGGCGATGGCGCTCTTCCACCAGCGCGGCGAACTCAGGCGCGAGCGGCTGATGGCGCATCGGGAGAAGGAGACGGTCGTCCTGCACGCGCTCCGAGGGCGGCAGGAGTACTTCCAGGGCTACATGGTGCCCTCCACCGGCTGTCTGAAGTACTTCGGGCTGCGCGCCTTTCCGCCCGGGTTCCTGCTGCAGTTCCCGCACCAGAGCCGGCCGACCGAGATCGCGCCCGTCGTGCCGTACCCGAAGCTGTTCAGCGTGTTCGAGGAGGCCAGCCACCTGCTGGACCGGCTCGGCGTGCGGAGCGCAGGCGCGCTGAACGATGTCATCGCCTCCGGCCGGCTCGATGAGGTGTCGCTGGTCGGCGAGGCGATCCACGAGTCGCGCATCGCGCACATCGCGTCCGACATCGCGGCGCAGGGCGACCGGGTCAAGCTGGTGCTGATCGCCGGACCCTCGTCTTCGGGAAAGACGACGTTCTCGAAGCGGCTGTCGGTCCAGCTGCTGGCGAACGGCCGCCGCCCGTTTCCGATCGCGCTCGATGACTACTTCGTGGATCGCGAGAGGACGCCGAGGGACGCGTCCGGGCAGTTCGACTACGAGTGCCTCGAGGCGGTGGACGTGGCGCTGTTCAACAAGCAGCTGCTGAGCCTCATGGCCGGCCGGACGACCGGGCTCGCGCGCTACGCGTTCAAGACGGGGCGGCGCGAGAAAGGCGCGACGGTGACGCTCAGTCCCGACCACATCTTGGTCGTCGAGGGGATCCACGGGCTGAACCCGGCACTGGTGCCGAGCGTGCCGCCGGGGTGCATCTACCGGATCTACGTCTCGGCGCTGACGCAGCTCAACCTGGACCGCTACAACAGGGTCAGCACGACCGACTGCCGGCTGCTCAGGCGCATCGTGCGCGACGCGGCGACGCGCGGCTACAACGCGACGCAGACGCTCCGCCGATGGGATATGGTGACGCGCGGCGAGAAGCTGCACATCTTCCCGTTCCAGGAGAACAGCGACGCCATCTTCAACTCGGCGCTGACCCACGAACTGGCGATCCTCCGGCCGTTTGCCGAGCCGCTGCTCCTGCAGGTGCGGCACGACACGCCGGAGCACACGGAAGCCACCCGGCTCCTGTCGTTCCTGCAGTGGTTCGTACCGGCGCCGCCGGGGCCGGTGCCGGACAACTCGATCCTCCGGGAGTTCATCGGCGGGTCGATCATGGAGAAGATCACGTTCTGGCGCGATCGCTCGTCCGAGCCGCCGCCCGCACGGGCGTAGGAGATTGACGGGAACGGGGCATCTGAGGTCTTCTAGACCGGGGAGCGACGACATGGCGGACACGCCCACTCGACAGCAGGCGATTGCGACATTCGCGGAGATGATCAAGGGCATTCCGGTGGCCATGCTCACCACCACGGGCCTGGGCCGCCTGCGCAGCCGGCCGATGGTGACGCAACGCGCGCCGTTCGAGGGCGAGCTGTGGTTCGTCACGGCCCGCGCCGCGGGGAAGATCGGCGAAATCCGCAACCGGCAGGCCGTTCACGTGACCTTCGTCGCGCCGTCGGAGAACCGGTACGTCTGGGCGTCCGGCACGGCGTCGATTGTCCAGGACCCGGCGCGGCTCAAGGCGCTCTGGCACGGCGGCTATCTCCAGTGGCTGCCTGGGGGCCCGGACGACCCGTCGGTGGCGCTGATCAAGGTCGCCGTGGAAGAGGCGGAGTACTGGGACGAGGCGACTGGCCGGATGGTGCGGCTCGACGCGTTCATCCCGCCCGGCTCGACGTTTCGCGAGGCCGTCGAGGGGGTCGGGATCTAGATTCGTGCCTGAGCCCTGAGCCATGAGCCCTGAGCCAATGACGACGATCGAGCCTGAGCTCGAACCGCTTCGCGCGAAGGCGAAGGCCATCGGCATCCCCGTCGCGCGCCGGCATGTCTTCATGTGCTGCGAGGAGCTGGCCTCGAAGTGCTGTGATCTGCCGCGCAGCGTGGCCGCCTGGGACTATCTCAAGCGGCGTCTGGCCGAACTGGGCCTTTCGGAGCAGGGCGGCGTGCTCCGATCGAAGGTCGGCTGCCTGAGAATCTGCATGGGTGGGCCGGTCGTCGTCGTCTACCCCGAGGGCGCGTGGTACCACCACGCCGATCCCCCCGTTCTCGAGCGGATCATCCAGGAGCACCTGATCGGCGGCCGCCCCGTCGCCGAGCACCTCTTCGCAGAACACCGGCTGGGTGCTCCGCCGACCGAGTAGCCGATGCGTCGCTGGCCGGCCGCCGCGCTCCTCGCCGCGCTCGCCTGCGGCGTCGCTCAGCCGGCTGGCGCCCAGTATGGCGGGCGCAACAAGGTCCAGTACCGCACGTTCAAGTTCGAGGTGCTGAAGACCAGGCACTTCGACGTCCACTTCTACGCCGAGAAGCGGGCTGCCGCCGCGCAGGCCGCGCAGATGGCGGAGCGCTGGTATGCGCGGCTCGCGCAGATCTTCGCCCACGAACTGGTCGGCCGCCAGCCGCTGATTCTCTACGCGAGCCACCCCGACTTCGAGCAGACCAACGTCATCGAAGGGGAGATCGGCGAAGCGACGGGCGGCGTCACGGAGTCGCTCCGACGCCGGATCGTGCTGCCATTGTCCGCGTCACCAGCCGAGACGGACCACGTCATCGGCCACGAACTGGTCCACGCGTTCCAGTACGACATCGGCACCTACAACCCGAACTCGCTGGTGATCGCCGACCGGGGCATCGACCGCCTTCCACTCTGGTTCCTCGAGGGGATGGCCGAGTACCTGTCGGTTGGCGCGATTGACTCCAACACGTCGATGTGGATGCGCGACGCCGCCAGCCAGCCGACGCTGCCGACGATTCGGGACCTGTCGAACCCGAAGTACTTCCCGTACCGCTGGGGACAGGCGCTGTGGGCCTACATCGTCGGGCGATGGGGTGACGCCGCGCTGGGCGCGCTGCTCCGCACGGCGTGCGCGACGGGCAACGCCGAAATCGCCCTGGACATCAACCTCGGGCTGAGGCCGGACGAACTGTCCGCCCAATGGCACCAGGCGCTGCGCGAGGCGGCCACGGCGGTCAACTCGAGCACTCGTCGTCCGGGCAACTACGGCCGCGTGCTCCAGGAGGGGCGCAACGAACTCGTCACCTACGACGTGTCGCCGGCGCTGAGCCCGGACGGCCGTCTGCTCATGTTCCTCTCGCAGCGAGACGTGCTGTCGCTCGACCTGTTCCTGGCCGACGCCCGCACCGGCAGGATTCTTCGCAAGGTCGTGAACACGGCGCTCGACGCGCACTTCAGCAGCCTGCAGACCGTCAACTCCGCCGGCGCCTGGGCGCCCGACAGCCGGCATTTCGCGTTTCCCGTCGTTCAGGGCGGGAAGGCCGGCCTGGCCATCTTCGACGCGGTCTCGCGGGTGATAGAACAGGAGATCAAGTTCCGTGACATCGGCGAGATCTACTGCCCGTCCTGGTCTCCGGACGGCCGTTCGATCGTATTCTCCGGGCTGCAGGGGGGATGGACGCACCTGTTCGTCCACGACCTCAGGGCGAACCGCACGCGCCGGCTGACCGACGACGCCTTCGCCGACCTCCAGCCGGCGTGGTCGGCGGACGGGAAGGCGATCGCGTTTGTGACCGATCGTTTCAGTTCCCAACACGAGAAGCTCGTCTTCGGGAACTTCCAGATTGCGCGGCTCGACCTGGCGACGGGCGACGTGCGCCTGGTGGAAGGGGCGGCGGCGGGCAAGAACATCGGTCCCCAGTGGACACGCGGCGGCGACCTGCTGTTCGTCTCCGACCGCACCGGGATCAGCAACATCTACCGCGCGGGCGCCGCCGACGGCCGGGTGACCCAGGTGACCGACCTGGCGACGGGCGTGAGCGGCATCACGGCGCTCAGCCCGCCCATCACGTACGCGATGGGCGCCGGCACGCTGGCGTTCAGCGTCTACGAGAACGGCAAGTTCCGGATCTACGCCATCGAGGACGCCAGGCTGCTTGGCGGTGTCGAGCCGTCGACGACCGAGCGCCGCCCGAACCCGGCCGCGCTGCCGTCTGGCGGTGCCGCCGGGAAGGAGATCGCTGCGCTCCAGAAGGACGCCGCGATCGGGCTGGCCAACGCCGCTGGCGCGAAGACCGAGCCCTACGACTCGCGCCTGAGCCTCGACCTGATCGGACAGCCCTACGGCTTCGCCGGCATCGGGTCGTACGGCGCATTCGCGGGTGGCGGCATGGCGTTCTACTGGAGCGACATGCTCGGAGATTACAATCTGGGCACCACGCTCGAAATCGCCGGCAGCCTGAGCGGCGGGCTCGGCAACTTCGCCCGCGGCATCGGCGGGCAGGTCGGCTTCGAGAACCGGAAGCACCGGTGGAACTACGGCCTGACGGCCGGGCAACTGCCGTACCTGTCAGGCGCGGTGAGCACGGACCTCGCCGAACACGACGGCCAGACCGTCGGCGTGCAGCGGACCGTGGTGTCGCGCCAGGTCGAGCGTCGAGGTTCGGCCATCGCCTCGTACGCGTTCAACGCCGCTCAGCGATTCGAGGTCTCCGGCGGCGTCGCAAACATCAGCTTCGACCAGCAGACGGAGACCACGCTCTTCGATCCGACGAACGGCAACGTGATCAGCACCGAGCGGGACGTCGTGCCGGCTGGCGACCCGCTCACTCTCGGCCAGTTCAGCGCGGCGCTGGTCTACAACACCGCCATCTACGGTCCGACCAGTCCGATTGCGGGGCAGAGCTACCGGATCCAGCTGGCCCCGACGACGGGCACGTTGAACTTCACCAGCGTGCTCGCCGACTTCCGGCGCTACGTGATGCCGGTGCCGTTCTACACGCTGGCCGCTCGCGCTGTGCACTTCGGACGATACGGGAGGGATGCCCAGCATCCGCTGCTGGCGCCGATCTATCTCGGGTACCCGGAGCTCGTGCGCGGCTACGACATCTACAGCTACGACCCGAGCGAATGCCGGCCGACTCCGGACAGCACCTGCCCCGAGTTCGATCAACTCCTGGGGAGCCGGGTCCTCGTCGGCGGCCTCGAACTCCGATTCCCGCTGCTGCGACCGTTCGGCGCGACCCAACGGATGTACGGGCCGGTTCCGGTCGAGGTGGGGTTCTATTTCGATGCCGGCGTCGCCTGGAACGAGGGCGAGAAACCGGCATTCGCCGGCGGTCAACGGAAGGGCGTGACCAGCGCGGGCGTGGCGGTTCGGGTCAGGCTCTTCGGCCTGCTGGTCACGGAGTTCGATTTCTCCAGGCCCTTCCAGCGGCCGGGGAAGGGCCTGACGTTTCAGTTCACGATCTCGCCGGGGTTCTGAACCGCCTCGTCCGACCGATGCCTACCACTTCGCCTGGGATCCCCACACGCTGTGCGGGATGGCGAAGACGACCATCGTGACGACCGCCGCCATGACGATCGCCACCCGGGCCGGCCGGCCGCCCCTCATCTGGATGGCCGCCAGCACCCACGCCACGGTCGCGATCAGCGTCTTGTTGTCGGTCAGGTCGTAGCCGAAGGGCACGCCGGTCCAGTACTCCCCGAACGCCAGTTTCTGGACGACCGGGCCGAGAACGAGTCCTCCGAACACCAGGAGGCCGAAGGCCAGGAAGGCGGACGAGCGTGCGTCGCCGCCGAAGAGCGCGGCCATCGCCGCGCGGCTCGCGAACAGCATGCCGAAGAACATCGCCGCGACGTGCGGGACGAGAACCCACGCCGGCACGTCACCCTTGAACCGCGTCACGGCCGGCTTGTCGGGGAACGACACCTGCTCGGTGCCCTTCGTCAGCGTCACACGGTACTCGAGCTTGCCGGCCATCGGCATCAATGGCTCGGGCGCCGGGGGGATGGCCGTCTCCAACCGGTCGCCCTGCCGCGTCATCTGCAGCGTCGACCACGGGTCGCTGGTTGGAAACCTGCGCCACTCGACCGTTCCGGTCACTCCGGGGTCGGCCACCGTGACGGTGACGGGCTGGCGGGCGGTGATCGAGTAGGAGCGCTCCAGATCGAAGCGCGATCTCCTGGCCGGCCAGCTGGACGGAGCCCTTCAGCGGGTACGTCGGCCCGCTCATCCTCTGCCAGACGGCGGAGGTCAGCGTAATCAGCACGGCGATGATCCACTGCACCGACGGGTTGCGCATGTCGTCTCCCGGAGCGAAATCAGAGTGTGAGGCCCACCTCCACTATCGGCGGTGGGCCCCCACGAAGTCAAGACGGCTACTTCTTCTTGAACATCCCCGAGACGTCGCGCTTGCCACGATCGAGGTAGCTGACGCCCTTGTCCATCCACTCGGGCCTCGGCTTGCCGAGCAGGTAGTGGTCGAAGAACTCGTCCATGTGCACGGTCCAGTTCTTCATGTTGTCGCGGTTGCGCAGGCCGTGGGTTCGCCGTTGTAGTTGAACATGTAGGCTTCCTTGCCCAGCCTCCGCAACGCCATGTTGAACTCGATCCCCTGATACCACGGCACCGCATCGTCACCGTCGTTGTGGATGGTCAGGTACGGCGTGTGGATGTTCTTGACCCAGAAGATCGGCGAGTTCTCGATGAAGAGCAGCGGCGCGTCCCATGGCGGAGCGCCGATGCGGCTCTGCGTCTTCTGGTACTGGAACTGGCGCACCATGCCCGAGCCCCACCGGATGCCGCCGTAGGCGCTGACCATGTTGGCTACGGACGCGCCCGCCTCGACCGCCGCGAAGAGGTTCGTCCGCGTGATCAGGTGGGTGATCTGATAGCCGCCCCAGGAATGCCCCTGAATGCCGATCCGCTTCGGGTCGATGTAGCCCTGGGCCACGACGGTGTTCACCGCCGGGATGACGCACTTCTCGGCGCTCTCGCCCGGGAACCCTGTGCTGTAGACGATGTCGGGCCGGAGCAGGACGTAGCCGTTGCTGACGTAGCGCGTTACGTTGATGCTCGTGCTTACGTTGGGCGCCGAGTAGCTGTGCAGCCCCTGCGTCAGCTCCTCGTAGATGTAGACCATCAGCGGGTACTTCTTCGACGGGTCGAAGTTCTCGGGCTTGGTGAGGATCGCGCGGAGCTTCTTGCCGTCGGCTGTTGATGTACTCGATCAACTCGGACTTGCCCCACACGAACTGCGCCTGCTGCGGGTTGGCGTTCGACACCTTCCGCATGTCCTTGAACGTGAGGTCGCCGGCAAGCCAGAGGTCCCCGAACTCCTCGAACCGGGCCATCGTGAACACGAGCGTGTCGGCCTTCTTCGGCCTTGGCGAGCCCGCCGAACGCCTTGTCCTGCATCACGAGCTTCTCGGGCGCCGCGGTGGTGCTGAACGCGGTGCGGTAGAACCCGGTCGCCCGCGTCCGCTCGTTCGTCGTCGCCAGCAGCATCGGCTTGGTGGTCGGGATCGTTCGCTCCTCGGGATCGAGCGACCGGTAGCGGAAGATCAGCGACTGCTTCCGCCCTTCGCCGTTGGTGATCATCCGGGCGCCCGAGCCGTCAGGCCTGACCTCCCAGATGTCGAACTCGTCGTAGAGCAGCACCGACTGGCTCGTCCGCCGTCCATCCGCCCGTGCCGTACGGCCCGGGAAGGTCGGGCGTGCGTGAAGTCCTGCTGGAACCGGACCGGGAGCTTCTCGGTGAGGTTCATGCGCGCCCCATCGGCGATGCGGTAGGTCAACCAGTGGCCGGTCTGCTCGCTGAAGTAGAGGACGTACTTGCCGCCGGGCGACAGCGTGAGCGTTCGTGGCGCGGTGCTGCCCCAGTGCTCGAGCACCTTCGTCGGCTTGCCGGTCTGGAGATCGACGACGTAGACGTCGTTGTAGCTCTGGTCCCACGACGACTTCCATACGGTAGGGCAGGTTGGAGCGTGCCGATTGCCCATTTCGAGTGGTCGCCCGGGTTGACGGTGGGCAGGTCGGGCGTGGCGAGCTGAACGTATCGGCCGTCGGAGAGATGCACGACGCCGCGATACGCTGCGCGCCCGCTCGGCCTCCGCCTGCACCTTCTGCATCGGCTGGATGACCTGGTCCTTGTACGACCAGAGGTCGACGGTGAGCGGCGCGGGCGTCTTGTCGTTCGGGTCTGGGGTCGGCGCCGGATTGGGCGCCGGCGGCGGTCCGACGCCCAGGAAGATCATCGAGCCGTCCTTCGAGAACCGCGGCGCCACAAGCGCCGAATCAGAGACCACGAGGCCCTTGAGGACGCCGGGCGTCGAGGAGGAGACGAGTTCTGCCGCGGGTGCGTCGCCGCCCTTCCAGAGGTAGAGGCGGTACGGGAGACACCGGTTTGTCGTACTCGGCCTGGTCGCTGAGGAAGGCAATCTGGCTGCCCGCTTCATTGAACGTCAGGCTCTTGTAATGCCCGCGGCCGGTCGCCAGCGTCTTCACCGTGCCGTCGGCAAGACTGCGCGCGAACGCCCCGTCCTTGGCGGCGTCGGCCGACGAGGTGGCGTACGCCAGCCAGATGCCCTTCGTGTCGATGGTGTACTCGGACACCTCGGGGATGGTGGTTTCCTCCGCGGTCGCCAGTTTGCGGAGGATGAGATTCGAGCCCGGGTCCTTGCGCTTCTCGCGCGGCGCGCCGCGGCCGCTGCGCTGCGCCGTCTGGGCCCCTGCCGCTGCCGGCGGTGTCGCGCCGCGAGCGCCGCCGCCCGCACCGCGGGCGCCTCCACCGGCCCCTCGAGCGCCGCCGCCGCCCCCCGCGCCGCCGACTCCCTTGTAGTAGGCCAGCCACGTCGCCGACTCCTCGGCCATCCGGAAGCTGCCGACCTTGTCGACTGTCGTCACCTTCCCGCCGGGCAGCGCCATGATGCCGAGTCCGGTCGGCGGCTCTCGCGGCGTCGCTGCGGCGGCGCCTTCGCCGCGTGTGCCCTGCCCGCCGGCAGGGGTCTCGGTGCCCTGGGCGGCCTGCCGCTCCTTCTCCTCGTCGGCTTTGCTCCGCGCGATGGTAAAGACGACGAAGGCGTTGTCGGACGAGAACGTCGGCCCCGTGCCTCGCGGGTGCTTGAACTCCTGGCCCGTCTTGACGTTGCGGACCACCAGTTCGCCGTCCTCGGCCTGCGACGTCGTCGCGTACGCGAGCCACTGACCATCGTTCGAGAGGCGGGTGCCCTGAATGCTCCGCCAGTAGTCAACCACGTCGTATGGGAGCGGGCGCTTCTCCGCCGGTGCCTGCGTGGCCGGCTTCTGAGCGGCGGGTTTCTGCGCGGCCGGCTTCTGGCCGGCTGGGGTCTGAGCCGCCAGCGCCCACTGGAACACGACAAGGCCGAGTACCAGCAGCGCGAACAGCCTGGCCAAGTGTCGACGATGCATGAATCCTCCCTGAGCTCCGAGCCATGAGCCCTGAGCCTTGCGCCGTGAGCCTTGCGCCTGTCTACTTCACGCTCCTGAGAATCCCCAGCAGGAACGCATAGAACTTCTCGACCGTGTCGATGTAGAGGTGCTCGTTCGGCGAATGCACCTCGCGCATCGTCGGACCGAACGACACCATGTCCATGCCAGGGTACTTCTCGCCGATGATGCCGCACTCGAGGCCGGCGTGCACTGCCTTGATCTGCGGCTCCTTGCCGAACATCGACTTGTAGGTCGACTGCGCCAGCTTGAGAATGGGCGACGCCATGTTCGGCTTCCAGCCCGGGTACCCGTCCGAGCCGGTCGTCGCCGCCCCGCCCAGCTCGAACACGGCCCGCACCATTTGAGCGGCCTCCCCGATCTCCGACGCGACGGAGCTCCGCTGGCTCGTCTGGACCTTGATCTCCTTCTTGCCGGTTTCGATGATCGCCAGGTTCGTGGACGTTTCCACGAGGCCGGCGATGTCCGCGCTCATCTTGAGGACGCCGTGCGGCAGGCCGGCCAGCGTGAGCAGGACCTTCTTCTGCAGCGCCTTCTTCAGGACCTTCCGCACACCCTTCTGGGCCTGGCAGCCGATGACCAGCATCGGTTCGACCGTCGACACCTCGGCCCTGATCGTCTCGTTCATCTTCTCGACGTAGGCGGCGGCTTCAGCGGCCTTGGCTTTCGGGAGGGTGATGACGGCCTCCGCCTCGCGCGGGATGGCGTTCCGCTTGTTGCCGCCGTCGATTTTGGAGACACGCGCGCCGAGCGCACCGAGGCCGATGAGGACGCGCGTCATGATCTTGAGCGCGTTGCCGCGTCCGGTGTGGATCTCGAGGCCCGAGTGCCCGCCCTTCAGTCCCTTGACCGTGACCAGCAGCCCCGCGCTCCCCGCCGGCGCGTCGTCCCACGCGGCCGCCCAGGTGCCGGTGTTGTCGCGGCCGCCGGAGCATCCGACGTAGAGTTCGCCCTCGTCCTCGGAATCCAGGTTGAGCAGGATCATGCTCTTCAGGAAGCCTGGCTGGAGGTTGTTCGCGCCGGTCAGCCCGGTTTCCTCGTCCACCGTGAAGAGGAACTCGAGCGGTCCGTGCTCGAGAGTCTTGTCCTCCATGATCGCGAGGCAGGTGGCCACGGCGATGCCGTTGTCGGCGCCGAGCGTGGTGCCGCTGGCCATGAGGAAGTTGTCCTTCCGCACCAGCCTGATCGGGTCTTTCAGGAAGTCGTGGGCCGTGTCCTTGTTCTTCTCGCAGACCATGTCCATGTGCCCTTGCAGGCAGACGCCGGCCGCCTTTTCCCGTCCCGGCGACGCCGCCTTGCGCGCCACCACGTTGCCCGCCGCGTCCTGCACGGCCTCGAGCCCGAGCGTCTTCGCGGTGGCCACCAGGTACTTCGCGATGGCCGTTTCGTTCTTCGATCCGCGCGGGATCAGGCTGATCTCGGCGAAGTACTTCCAGACGAGTGCGGGTTTGAGACCGTCGATTGCGTTCGCCATGGCTGTCTCCTGTGAGGGTGAACTTTCAACGTGCAGCATCGAAAGCGTAGGTCAAGACGGGCGCGAAGGGCAAGCACAGCTCGCGGGCAAGGTAGAATCGGCGAATGCACAGCTTCTTTCGCCTCAGCATGCTCGTCGTCTGGAGCCTCGCATGGGCCGGACCCGTCGCCGCGCAGCAAGCCCTCTTCATCGTCCGGCACGCCGAGAAGGTCGATCAGAGCAAGGACCCGCACCTTTCGGAAGCGGGGCAGGCGCGCGCCAGGGCCCTCGCCGCCCTGCTCGCGCAATCGGGGGCGGCCGCCGTCTACGCGACCGAGTACCAGCGGACGACGGAGACCGCGAAGCCGCTGGCCGACCTGCTGCGGCTCCCGATTCAACCGATCCCGGCGGCCGATACTGCTCGGCTCGTCGAACAACTCAAGGCCCGGCACTCGCAGGAGACGGTCGTCGTGGTCGGCCACTCGAACACGGTGCCGGAGATCGCGAAGGCCTACGGCGTCTCGATTCCCGCGATTGCCGACGACGACTTCGGGAACGTGTTCGTGGTGGTGCCGAAGCCCGGCGGACCGGCCCTCGTCCTGCGGCTGAGATACTGACCGCCGCGCTGCGCTATAATCCCGCAGCGCCTTCACGTGCGACTACCCGACGCGGCCGGCCGGCCGCCCAGATCCGAGAGGTGCTCATGCCTGACACGCCGGACGATCCGAAGACCCAGGGGACAGGCTTCACGAGACGAGGGTTCATCGCGACGATCGGCACCGGCGCCGTCGCCGCGGCGACGGTCGCCGGGTCGACCCCGGCGGAGGCGGCACCGGATGCCGCGTCGGATCCAGCCGAAATGGTCCGCGTCAGCTTGACCATCAACGGCCGCGTTCACCGCCTCCTGGTCGAACCGCGGTGGTCGCTGCTCTTCGTGCTGCGCGAGCGCCTCGGGCTGACGGCCGCCAAACTCGGCTGCGAGCGCGGCGAGTGCGGCGTCTGCACGGTCCTGGTCGACGACAAGCCCGCGTACTCCTGCATGATGCTGGCGGTCGAGGCCGAGGGGAAGACGATTGTCACGCTCGAAGGGCTGATGCGCGGTGAGGAACTGGGCGTCGTCCAGCAGGCCTTCGTGCAGGAAGACGCGTTCCAGTGCGGCTACTGCACTCCCGGTCAGATCATGGCCGTCGAGGGGCTGCTTCGCGCCAATCCGAGTCCGACCGTCGAGGACATCAGGCTCGGCGTGTCGGGCAACCTCTGCCGGTGCGGGGCGTACGCCCACATCTTCAAGGCGGGGCAGCGGGCCGCTGAGCTGAAGAAGCAGGAAGGAGGCCGCTCATGACGTCGGACGACCGGTACTACATCACCGACGATCCGCCGGAGACGCCGGCGCCCGCCGATCAGCCGGCGCCGTGGACGACGACCACGGTCGTCGGGAAGCGGCTGCCGCGAATCGACGCCTACGAGCGCGTCAGCGGCGAGGCCACCTACACGGCCGACGTGCTGCTGCCGGGCATGCTCTATGGCGCGATCCTCCGCTCGCCGCACGCGCACGCCAAAGTGAAGAAGATCGACACGAGCAAGGCCGAGAAGATGCCTGGCGTCGCGGCCGTCATCACGGACAAGACCCCCGGCGCCGACATCCCCTGGTTCAGCGCCCGCACAGGCCCGCTCAGCCGCCTGTTCGACCCGACGTGCCGCTACGAGGGCGAGGAGGTCGCGGCCGTCGCGGCGGAGACGCCCTACCAGGCGTGGGACGCGGTGCGCGCGATCGCGGTGGAGTACGAGGTGCTGCCGTTCGTCGCAGCGATGGAAGACGCGCTGAAGCCGGGCGCCGTCGCCGTCCATCAGGCCGGGAACAGGTCGGGCGACGTGACGCGCTACTCGAGGGGCGACGTGGAGAAGGGCTTCGCGGCCGCCGATGCGGTCATCGAGCAGACCTATTCGACGGCCTGCGAGATACACGCGCCCACCGAGACGCATGCGTCCGTGGCCAGGTGGGAGGGCAGCCGGCTGACGGTGTGGGACTCGACGCAGGGGGTGTTTCCCATTCAGTCGGGCCTCATGCAGTCGCTGAAGCTGCCGGCCTCGAGCGTCCGCGTCATCGGCCGCTACATGGGTGGCGGATTCGGCTCGAAGCTCAGCGTGAGCAAGCACACCGTGATTGCCGCGCTGCTGGCCCGGATCACGGCGCGGCCCGTCAAGCTGCACCTCACACGTGAAGAGAGTTTCCTCGCCGTCGGCAACCGGCCGCCAAACACGATGACGATCAAGGCCGGTGTGAAGAAGGACGGAACGCTGACGGCGCTGGAGATGACCGTGCTCGGCACTGGCGGCGCGTATCCAGGCGGCGGCGTGGGCGGCGTGGACTGGGTGGTCCGCGACCTCTACACCTGCCCGAACGTGAAAACCGAGCTGACCGACGTGTTCATCAACGCCGGGCAGGCTCGTGCGTTCCGCGCGCCGGGCCACCCGCAGGGCGCCTGGGCGCTCGAGCTGATGATGGACCAGCTGGCGGAGAAGATCGGGATGGACCCGGTCGAGTTCCGCACGAAGAATGCGCCGTCAATCAGCCAGGGATCCAATGGCACGCCGCCTTACAGTTCGACGGGCCTTACGGCGTGCCTCGCTGAGGGCGCGAAGCGATTCGGCTGGCGGGAGGCGCGGAGCAAACGGGCAGGCGACGGCGCCGTCCGGCGCGGCGTTGGTGTGGCGGCGGGCCTGTGGCGCGGGGGCAGTGGTGGGCCGCCGGCCACGATCATCGTGAAGCTGTTCGCCGACGGCAGCGCGAACCTGAACATGGGGGCCAGCGATCTCGGCACCGGAACGAAGACGGTCATGTCCATGGTCGTCGCCGAGGAACTGGGGGTCCCGCTCGACAGGATTCAGGTGGAATGGGCCGACACGGGGACGACGCAATACGCCACCGCCAGCGGAGGCAGCAAGACCGTTCCGACCGAGGCGCCGGCGGCGAGGGCGGCGGCGCTCGACGTCAGGCAGCAGCTGCTGGCCATGGCGGCGACGCAGCTGAAGGTGGGGGCCGAGGAACTCGTGCTCAAGGGCGGCGAGATCGTTTCGACGGCGGATCCGACGAAGAAGGTGGCGGTGACGGCCGTCAGCGCGCTCCGCAGCCGCGGCCTCATCGTCGGCGTCGGGTATCGAGGACCCAACCCCCAGGGCATGGTGACCTGCCCGTTCGCCGCGCACTTCGCCGAAGTCGAGGTCAACACGCGCACCGGCGAGGTGAAGGTGCTGCGGTACGTGGCGGCCCAGGACAGCGGCCGCGTCATGAACGAGCTCACCTACGAGAACCAGACCCAGGGGGGCATCGTCATGGGGCTCGGCCTGGCGCTGACCGAGGGGCGGATCCTCGATCGCAACCAGACGGGCAAGATGGTGAATCGCAACTGGCACGACTACAAGATCCCGACCGCGATGGACGTGCCGGCGGACCAGGCGGTGGTGCCGATCGACCTGCACGACTACCAGGCGAACACGGCGGCGGCGAAGGGGCTCGGGGAGCCGGCGACGGTTCCGGTCGCGCCGGCCATCGCCAATGCCATCTACCACGCGTGTGGCGTAAGGACTCCTGACACGCCCGTCAACCCGGCGCGGCTCATGGACCTGCTGGCCGCAGCGAAGAAGAGGGGATGAGTCATGCTACCGGGATTCACCTACGTTCGCGCGACGACGGTTGCCGATGCCGTGAGCAAGCTGACGTCCCCGGGTGCCAGACTGCATGCCGGAGGTACCGACCTGCTCGGCTGCCTGCGTGACGGTGTGTTTGCGGCCCAGTCGCTGGTCAGCGCCGGCCGGCTGAAGGAACTGTCCGGGATCTCCGCCGTTCCGCCGCCCACCGGTGGACTGCGGATCGGCGCGATGACGACCCTCAGTCAGGTCGCCGCCGACAAGGCGATCGACCAGTCGTACCGGGCGCTCGCGCAGGCCGCAGCGGCCGTCGGCAGCCCGCAGCTTCGTAGCCAGGGGACCATCGGCGGGAACCTCTGCCAGCGGCCGCGGTGCTGGTACTTCCGCGGCGACTTCCGCTGCGCCCGGAAGGGGGGCGACCACTGCTTCGCGGTGGGCGGCGAGAACCAGACCCACGCCATCTTCGGAGGCGGTGCCTGCGTCATCGTTCATCCATCGGACACCGCTCCGGCGCTCATCGCGCTCGGCGCGAGGGTGCGCATTGCCGGCCCCGGCCAGAGTCGCGTGGTTCCGCTGTCGTCGTTCTTCGTGGGGCCCGCCGTCAGCGTCACGAGGGAGACGGTTCTCTCGAAGAACGAAATCGTCACGGAGGTCCTCCTGCCGCCTGTCGAGCCCGGCCTGAGGAGTTCGTACCGCAAGGTGCGGGGCCGGGGGGCGTGGGACTTTGCGTTGGCGGGCGTTGCAGTGGCTCTGCTCATGAAGGGCAGCACGGTCGCACGCGCCCGCGTGGTGTGCTCGGGCGTGGCGCCGGTGCCGTGGCGCTCGGAGGCGGTGGAGCGGGCGATCACCGGCAAGGCGCTGACGACGGAGGTCGTGGCGGCGGCCGCGGAGGCTGGAGTCAGGGACGCGACGCCGCTCGAGAAGAACGGGTACAAGGTCCCGATGCTGGCAGGCATCATCACCGAGTCGCTGCTCGCGATCGCGTAGGGACGAGGGACGAGGGACGAGCGGGCGAGCGCAAGCAACGTGGCGCGGGGCTCCAGCCCCGCGATCAACGCGAGGGATGGTCAGATGTTCGAAATCAGCGCAGAACTGTTGTCCGCATCCGCCATCGCCGTCCGCGACTGCATGGGGGCGAAGCCGGGGGAACGCGTGCTGGTCGTCACCGACGAGCCGATGCGCCTCATCGGTTTCGCGCTCCACCGCGCCGCGCGCGAGCTGGGCCTCGACGTGCTGCTCGTGGACATGCTGCCGCGCAAGAGCAACGGCGAAGAGGCGCCCCCCGAGGTCGCCGAATTGATGAAGCAGTTCGACGTGGTCCTGTGCCCGACGTCGAAGTCGCTCACGCACACCGACTCGCGGCGGGCGGCAAGCCTCGCCGGCGCGCGCGTGGCCACGCTTCCCGGTGTGACCGAGGCGATCATGGTCCGCTGCATGAACGCGGATTACCACGAGATCGCGGCGCGCACCCATCGGCTGTGCGCGCTGATGGAGAAGACGAAGGCCGTTCGTGTGACGGCGCCGGCCGGCACGGACATCACGATGCCGATCGCAGGACGCGAGGCGCACGCCAGCTCCGGCCTGTTCCGCGAGAAGGGGCAGTGGGGCAACCTGCCGACCGGAGAGGCGTACCTCGCGCCGCTCGAGGGCCTGTCGAACGGCGTCGTGGTCGTCGATGGTTCGATGGCGGGCGTGGGCATGATGAGCCAGCCGCTCCGGATCGTGGTCGAGAACGGCTACGCGACGGACATCAGCGGCGGCCCGGAAGCGCAGAAGCTCATCTCGCTGCTGGAGCCGCACGGCAAGGACGCCCGCACGGTCGCGGAGTTTGGCATCGGCACCAACGACAAGGCGATCCTCACCGGCGTCATTCTCGAAGACGAGAAGGTGATGGGCACGATCCACATCGCCTTCGGCGACAACAAATCGATGGGCGGCTCGGTCCGCGTCGCCAGCCATCTCGATGGCCTGGTCAAGTCGCCCACGGTCTGGTTCGACGACCAGAAGGTGATGGGGGACGGCCGCCTCCTGGTCGATTGAGCCGCATGCGCACGCTCGTCAAGCCGCTGGTGATGGTCCTGGCAGTGCCGGTCCTGGTCACGGCGCTGGGGATGCTCGCCCGAAGTCGGTGGGAAGCCCGCTGGACCGCCAGCCTGGCTCGCCAGCTGACGGTTCAGCGCGTACGGCCGGACGACCGGGCGCTGGCGAAGTACTCGCTCGCCTCGCTGTGCTCCGACAGCCGCACGGCGGCGCGCATTCCACCGTGCAGCACCTATCTCTTCCATTCGGCGCTCATCCGGGCATCTGCGGTGGTCGGCGCCGCGGGATTCGCCTTTCTTGGCTGCCTGCTGCTGGCGGCGCATTTCTGCCGGACCAACCGGCGGCTCATCGGCCGGCTCTACCGACCGTCGCTCCTGTTCGCCGCCTCCGGGACGTCGATTCTGACGGTGGCGAACGGACTCCTCGCCGTGGCCGGCGTGGTGGTGGGTGCCACGTTCGTCGTTGGCCGTCCGGTTGACAGGATGTCGGCGTCTCTCGTCCTGGTCGCCGGCACGGCGGCCGCCGTGTGGGCCATTGCAGCTTCCGCGATCGCCTTCTCCCTGATCCGGCGGTCCGCGCTGACCCTCGTCGGGCATCGCGTGGCGCCCAGGGCGCAGGCGCGACTGGGGGACGAGGTGAGGCGGGTGGCGGAGGCGGTGGGAGCCGACCCCCCGCACGCGGTCGTGATGTGCCTGGTGCCGTGGGTTGCCGTCTCCGAGGTGAGAATGACGACGCTGGACGGGGCCGTCTCCGGCCGATCGCTGTGCCTCTCGCTGCCCTTGTGCCGGATTCTCTCGATTGACGAACTCCGCGCGCTCCTCGCGCACGAGCTGTCTCATTTCTCACGCGAGGAAGCCGGCTACGCTTGCAGGGTGGCGCCGTTCCACGGGGCGGTCTCGCGCGCCCTGGAGCGTCTCTCGGTGCAGGCTCGGGGCGTGCGCCACCTGGCCATCGCGCCGCCGGCGACGCTCCTGGGCTTCTTTCTGAACGCGGTGGAGGAGGGCGAGACGCCCGGAGGCGGCCGGGAGAAGCGCGCGGATCAGGCGGCCGCGGCCGTCGCGGGGGCCGACGCGCTGGCATCCGCGCTCGTCAAGATCCACGCGTTCGCGCCGGCGTGGGAGGCCGTGGTCGGGGCGATGGCGTCCGCGGTCCGCTCGCGCACGCAGTACGTGAACGCGAGCGCACTCTTCCACGAGATCGTGTCGTCGAACGCGGGTCCGGAACGCCTGCGCGGTCTCGTGCCGCAGGAACAGGGGCATCCGACCGACCGTCACCCGCCGCTGACGCAGCGGCTCGAGGCGCTCCAGGTCGACCCCTATCGCCTCGAGGCCGCGGCGCTCGACACCGCGCCTGCGTCGCCGGCGATCCGGCTCGTCGAGGACGCGGAGGCGATCGAGCAGGCGCTGTCCGCCGCGGAGCACCGCCTGATCGCGGAGACGTCCTGACTGCTATACTGGCGGGATGCCCGCATCCCGAAAGCCCGCGTCTACGGTCGCCAACCCGCTCATCCGCAACGTCGCCATCATCGCCCACGTCGACCACGGCAAGACGACGCTGGTCGACGGTCTGCTCCGTCAGAGCGGCGTGTTCCGCGCCAACGAGCGGGTGGCGGAGCGCGCGATGGACAACACCGACCTCGAGCGCGAACGCGGGATCACCATCCTCGCGAAGAACACCGCCGTTCGCTACCACGACTACCTGATCAACATCGTCGACACGCCGGGCCACGCCGATTTCGGGGGCGAGGTGGAGCGGACGCTGTCGATGGTAGACGGCGTGCTGCTCCTGGTGGACGCGTCGGAGGGGCCCCTGCCGCAGACGCGGTTCGTTCTGCGGAAGGCCCTCGAGCGGCGTCTCCCGCCCATCGTCGTCATCAACAAGATCGATCGGCAGGACGCCCGGGCCGACGCGGTGCTCAACGAGGTCTACGATCTCTTCATCGATCTGGATGCGACCGAAGACCTGCTGGAGTTCCCGGTGCTCTACACCAACGCGCGCGCTGGCACGGCGAGTACCGACGTCGCTTCGCAAGGGCCGGACCTGCGGCCGCTGTTCGACGCCATCGTCCGCCACGTGCCGCCGCCGCGGGGAGACCGGGACGCCAGGCTCCAGATCCTCGTCGCCAACCTCGATTCGAGCGACTACCTGGGACGGATTGCCATCGGGCGGGTCTTCAACGGCCAGGTCCGGATTGGTGACCCGGTTGCGGTCTGCAAGCTCGATGGTCGCGCGCAGGAGACGCGCGTCACCAAGCTGTTCGCCTTCGAGGGGTTGAAGCGCGTGGACATCGATCACGCCTCGGCTGGCGACATCGTGTGCCTCGCCGGCATCGAGGACATCACGATCGGCGAGACGATAGCCGACCCCGAGGAGCGGCTGGCGATCCCGCCGACGGCGATCGACGAACCGACGGTGTCGATGATATTCGGCGTGAACACGTCCCCTTCCGCAGGCCGGGAGGGCCAGTACGTGACCTCGCGCAACATCCGAGACCGGCTGGCGAAGGAACTGCTCGGAAACGTCTCCATCCGCGTCGAGGAGACGGAATTCCCCGAGCAGATGAAGGTCGTCGGACGGGGCGAGCTGCAGCTGTCGATCCTGATCGAGATGATGCGACGCGAGGGGTACGAACTCCAGGTCTCGCGTCCAGAGATCGTGACGCGCGAAACCGACGGCCGGAAGATGGAGCCGGTCGAGGACCTTGTGATCGACGTCCCCGAGGCGTTCCAGGGTGTCGTCATCGCGCAGCTCGGAACCCGGCGGGGCGCGATGACCCGGATGGTGAATCACGGCAGCGGGCGGGTGCGCCTCGAGTTCAGGATCCCGACCCGCGGGCTGATCGGCCTGCGCTCGCAGTTCCTGACGGACACCAAGGGGACCGGCATCATGAACCACCTGTTCGCGGGCTGGGAGCCGTGGCACGGCCCGATTCCCTCGCGAGCGACGGGTGCGCTGGTGTCGGACCGGTCGGGAACGGCGACGGCCTACGCGATCTACAACCTCCAGGAGCGGGGCGAGATCTTCATCGCCCCTGGCACCTTGGTCTACGAGGGGATGATCATCGGTGAGAACGCGCGCGCCAGCGACCTCGACGTCAACGTGACCAAGGAGAAGAAGCAGACGAACATGCGCGCCTCGACCGCCGACGAGGCAATCCGCCTGGTCCCGCCGCGCGTGCTCGGCCTCGAGCAGGCGATCGAGTTCATCAAGGACGACGAACTCGTCGAGGTCACGCCGAAGAGCATCCGCTTGAGGAAGAGGGTCCTCGCGGCGAACCAGCGCCCGAAGCCCCGGCAGGGTGAGTAGCAGCGCCTACCGCGCGACGATCACGATGTCGGGCGACTGCGAGGGATCGAACGCCACGTCACCGACCGTGCCGAACACCTCCCGGTGTGCGAAGCCGGCCGCGTCGAGCGCGGCCTCGAGTTCGTGCCGGCGCCAGCCCCTCAGCTGTACGTTGCGCACGGAGACGACCTCCACCGGTGGATTCCCGTCCGGCCGATAGCGCAGGGTCGTCGGGGTGAATACCACCGAGCCGTCCGGCCGCGGCGTCATCAGGCGCAGGAACACGATCTCGCCTTCGCCTTCGTCCTTCCGGAAGTTCAGCGGCAGAAACCGCTGGCCGCTGTCCAGCACCTTGTCGTAGTTCAGCACCTGCAGCAGGAACGCCGCGCCCGGCCGCAGGCGTCGGCGGAGCCCCGCGGCGAACCGGTCCATCGCCGGGAGATCCCGAAGGTGGGGGAGGGTGTTCCCGAGGCAGATCGCGCCGTCGAACGTCCCCAACGTCACCAGCTCGACATCGGCGATGTCGCCCTGGACGAACGTCAGATTCGGCGGCAGCGGCGTGTCGCCGGCCTTGGCGAGCATCGCCGGCGACGAGTCGATACCGACGACCTCGTACCCCTTCGACGCCAGAAAGCGGCTGTGCTCCCCGGTTCCCGAGCCGAGATCGAGCACGCGGCCGCCCGGGCCGAGCGCGCGCTCGAGAAACGGCCATTCCCGTTCGATCCGCTCCGGCCACGCGACGAGCCGGCGGTAGTCGACGCGGGAATAGGGGTCGTCTCGTTTCATCGGCGGGCCCAGCTCGACAACTGTATCTCGGGCCATGCCGGGCGCACAACTCCACAGTATCGGTGCTTGGGTTACGAGAATGTGATCGATGCATCGACCGGCAACCATCCTCTGGCTGATTCTCGCGGTTTGTCGGGCTCTTGCCCCTCGGCACGGTGATTGCCTCACGTAGGCCAGTGGCTCGCCCCACCGCCACTGTTTGAGGGAGACCTTCCGTGAAAAACACAGCCACCCGTACAGCGCTACTCGTGTGTCTCGCTGCGCTCTGGCCAATCACTGCTGCCTCTCAGGTCACCGTGACCAACCCCAGGGTGGTTGAATTCGACCCATCGGCGGACCATGCGGCCGTCTCGGCCGACGGCCAGCCGCTGGTTTCGCGCTACGACCTGCAGGTGTTCCTGCAGGGTGCCACCCAGCCGATCACGACGGCCAGTCTCGGGAAGCCGGCGCCGGCGGTGGACGGGAAGATCCGGGTGGACTTCTCAACGGTCCTGATCGGCTGGCCATTGGCCACCGGCACGTACGAAGCGCGCGTGTCAGCCGTCGGGCCCACGGGAGTCGGACTGAGCGGCCCCTCGAACCTGTTCGAGTTTCAGACCGTGACGCCGCCGCCGTGCACGTTCACGCTGTCGTCCTCTTCGGGGAGCGTGGCGGTGGCCGGGGGGACGTTGAGCGTGCCCGTGACGGCGAGCGCCACGACGTGCGGCTGGACGGCGTCGAGCACCGCGGCGTGGGCGACGGTGGCGCCGGCGAGCGGGACGGGTACGGGGACTGTCGCGGTGACGGTGGCGGCCAACACCGGGGCGGCGCGGACGGCGACGGTGACGGTGGGCGGGCAGACCTACACGGTGTCGCAGGCCGCGGCGCCGCCGCCGTGCACGTTCACGCTGTCCTCGTCTTCGGGGAGCGTGGCGGTGGCCGGGGGGACGTTGAGCGTGCCCGTGACGGCGAGCGCCACGACGTGCGGCTGGACGGCGTCGAGCAACGCGGCGTGGGCGACGGTGGCGCCGGCGAGCGGGACGGGTACGGGGACGGTGGCGGTGACGGTGGCGGCCAACACCGGGGCGACGCGGGCGGCGACGGTGACGGTGGGCGGGCAGACCTACACGGTGTCGCAGGCCGCGGCGCCGCCGCCGTGCACGTTTGCGCTGTCGTCGTCGACGGGGAGCGTGGCGGTGACCGGGGGGACGTTGAGCGTGCCCGTGACGGCGAGCGCCACGACGTGCGGCTGGACGGCGTCGAGCACCGCGGCGTGGGCGACGGTGGCGCCGGCGAGCGGGACGGGTACGGGGACGGTGGCGGTGACGGTGGCGGCCAACACCGGGGCGGCGCGGACGGCGA
The DNA here is from genome assembly GCA_963698725.1 of uncultured Acidobacteriota bacterium. GTDB lineage: Bacteria > Acidobacteriota > Vicinamibacteria > Vicinamibacterales > Fen-181 > FEN-299. The sequence continues at coordinate 184,694 of CAVORY010000011.1, read as the reverse complement.
CGGTGACGGTGGGCGGGCAGACCTACACGGTGTCGCAGGCCGCGGCGCCGCCGCCGTGCACGTTCACGCTGTCGTCGTCGACGGGGAGCGTGGCGGTGACCGGGGGGACGTTGAGCGTGCCCGTGACGGCGAGCGCCACGACGTGCGGCTGGACGGCATCGAGCACCGCGGCGTGGGCGACGGTGGCGCCGGCGAGCGGGACGGGCACGGGGACGGTGGCGGTGACGGTGGCGGCCAACACCGGGGCGGCGCGGACGGCGACGGTGACAGTGGGCGGGCAGACCTACACGGTGTCGCAGGCCGCGGCGCCGCCGCCGTGCACGTTCACGCTGTCGTCGTCGACGGGGAGCGTGGCGGTGGCCGGGGGGACGTTGAGCGTGCCCGTGACGGCGAGCGCCACGACGTGCGGCTGGACGGCATTGAGCACCGCGGCGTGGGCGACGGTGGCGCCGGCGAGCGGGACGGGCACGGGGACTGTGGCGGTGACGGTGGCGGCCAACACCGGGGCGGCGCGGACGGCGACGGTGACGGTGGGCGGGCAGACCTACACGGTGTCGCAGGCCGCGGCGCCGCCGCCGTGCACGTTCACGCTGTCGTCGTCTTCGGGGAGCGTGGCGGTGGCCGGGGGGACGTTGAGCGTGCCCGTGACGGCGAGCGCCACGACGTGCGGCTGGACCGCGTCGAGCACCGCGGCGTGGGCGACGGTGGCGCCGGCGAGCGGGACGGGTACGGGGACTGTGGCGGTGACGGTGGCGGCCAATACCGGGGCGGCGCGGACGGCGACGGTGACGGTGGGCGGGCAGACCTACACGGTGTCGCAGGCTGCGGTGCCGCCCCCGTGCACGTTTACGCTGTCGTCGTCGACGGGGAGCGTGGCGGTGACCGGGGGGACGTTGAGCGTGCCCGTGACGGCGAGCGCCACGACGTGCGGCTGGACGGCGTTGAGCACCGCGGGGTGGGCGACGGTGGCGCCAGCGAGCGGGACGGGTACGGGGACTGTGGCGGTGACGGTGGCGGCCAATACCGGGGTGGCGCGGACGGCGACGGTGACGGTGGGCGGGCAGACCTACACGGTGTCGCAGGCTGCGGCGCCGCCGCCGTGCACGTTCACGCTGTCGTCGTCGACGGGGAGCGTGGCGGTGGCCGGGGGGACGTTGAGCGTGCCCGTGACGGCGAGCGCCACGACGTGCGGCTGGACGGCATTGAGCACCGCGGCGTGGGCGACGGTGGCGCCGGCGAGCGGGACGGGCACGGGGACGGTGGCGGTGACGGTGGCGGCCAACACCGGGGCGGCGCGGACGGCGACGGTGACAGTGGGCGGGCAGACCTACACGGTGTCGCAGGCTGCGGCGCCGCCGCCGTGCACGTTCACGCTCTCGCCATCAGCGGCCACCGCGGTCGGACCCGGCGGGGCGTCGTCGGTCGCGCTCACCGCCAGTGCCAGTTCGTGCGCATGGTCGGCCAGCACGGGCACCAGTTGGATCACGGTGGCCACCGCCAGCGGGACGGGGACTGGCGTGGTCAGCTACAGCTTGGCGCGCAATGCCACGGGTGCGACGCGGACCGGACAGCTGACGGCTGGTGGGCAGGTGTTGACAGTGACGCAGTCGTCAGTGCCCTCCCCGTCGCAACCGAAGAACGTGAAGGTCAAGGTGAAGTGAGCGTGACGTGCGCCCGGCCAGGCTGCGCGGTCACTGCCGCGTGACCCGGCCGGATGCGATCGCCCTCTTACTTCACGATCTCGAGCAGCTGCACTTCGAAGATCAGCTCGGCGTTTGGAGGAATCAAGCCGCCGCCCGCGCCTCTCTCCCCGTAGCCGAGTTGCGGTGGGATCATCAGCTTCCGCTTGCCGCCGACCTTCATGCCGGCCACGCCTTCGTCCCAGCCCTTGATCACGCGCCCGGCGCCGAGCGCGAACGAGAACGGCTGGCCCCGGTCCACCGACGAATCGAACTTCTTCCCGTCCGTCAGCCAGCCGGTGTAGTGCACGGCCACCGTCTGTCCCTTCTGCGCCTCCGCCCCGGTGCCCACGACGAGATCCACGTACTTCAATCCCGACGGCGTCGTCACGATCTTCTCGTCCATCGCTCCTCCTGGTTTGGTCGTCTGGCCCGCGCCGGCCACGGAGACGGCCAGCAGAATCGCGAGGATGGTCATCCACATCTTCATCGAACGGCTCCTTTCGCCAAACCCCAATCGTAGTGGCTCCCGGTACCCGTGTCCATCCGGTTGTGCAGCGTGCCCGCCCCGTCTTCGAAGACTGGCGGCAACGACCGCGCCTGGAGGGTGGCGCAGGCGACCCCTGAGCGGGCTAATCGGACCGGGTGGCCCACTCGAGCAGGAAGAGGTGCGACCGGTAGACGTGTCCCGTCGCGCGGGCGAGGCCGATCTCGCACGTGCGGCTGCTGGAGTAGCAGCCGTCGGCCTCCATCCTGGCGACGGCTGCCGCTTCGAGCCTCGTGGCGCTCGCGGTGAGTTCGGGCACGAGCCATCCGCGGTCGCCAGCGAAGCCGCAGCAGCCCGCACTCTCGGGCACCACGACTTCGTCGGCGCAGGCGCGTGCGATGCGTTCGAGGTCGCCCGAGAGGCCCATTTTGACGACGGCGCACACCGGGTGAACGACGACGCGGCTGAATCGCCGGCGGAAAGTCAGGGCGGGCAGCAGACTGCGCGCGGCGAACTCCACGCTGTCGACGATCGTGAGCGCGTCGAACCGTGCCTGGTTCTCGCGGTCGAGGGCGTCGCGGCAGGTGCGAAGGCCGTAGGAGCACGGACTGGTATCGATCACGATGGGGAGGCGTCCGCCGTCCGACCAGGCCCAGAACCGCTCGACGGTCGAGTTCACGGCAGTGCGGTGCGCCCGGTGTACCCCTTCGACGAGAACGGCACGCCGCAGCAGTGTCCCTCGACATCGCCGGGAATCCACACCGGCTTGCCGCCGCGTGCGGCGACCTCGACCAACGTGTACGCCAGCGACGGGCCCTCGTGTTCTCCCGGCAGCCGCCCCATCGTCCGGGACACACACGAGGGGAAGTACACGGCCGCCGCGCCGCCGCGATCGGCGGAGAGAGGAAGTCGGGGCGCCGGGCCCGGCATCGGTGACAGCCACAGAGGCGTACGCCGCCTGAGGACGAGGCCAGGCAGTCGGCTGACGGCCGTCAGCGCGCGGCCGCCCAGCACGCGTTCCGCTCGTCCGCCTGCGCGAAGTCCAAACCTGACCAGCGTCTCGACCGTTGCGAAGCGGCGAGCCGCCCAATCGGCGACGCGGTGGGCGAACGGCAGACGGCGATCGGTCCTCAGGCGTTTGACCAGCACGCCGGTGTCGATGCCGACCGGGCACGCGGTGGCGCACAGCCCGTCCGCGGCGCAAGTGTCCAGCCCCTCGAAGTCGAAGTCGGCCTCGATCGATTCGAGCGCTCCGCCCGCGTCCCGCTCGTCGCGCAGCCGCTCCATCTGCCTCCGCACGACGATGCGCTGGCGGGGCGTGAGGGTCAGGTCCCGGCTCGGGCACCGGCTCTCGCAATACCCGCACTCGATGCACTGGTCGACGGCGTCGTCAACGGCCGGCAGCGTCTTGAGGTGCGCGAGGTGAGCTCGCGGGTCGTCCGAGATCAGCACGCCGGGATTGAGGATGTTCGCCGGATCGACGAGCGACTTGACGCGCCGCATGATCGATACGCCTCCGGGCCCCACTCGGTCTCGACGAACGGCGCGATGTTGCGGCCGGTGCCGTGCTCGGCCTTCAGCGCCCCGTCGTAGCGGCGAACCACGAGGTCGACGACGTCGTCCATCATCCGGGCGTACTGGCTGACGGCGGCCTCGTCGTTGAACGACTGGCTGATGACGAAGTGCAGGTTGCCGTCCTTCGCGTGGCCGAACACGATGGCGTCGGCGTAATGATGGCGCTCGAAGAGTTGCCGCAGATCGGCGATGGCGTCGGCCAGCCGTTCGATCGGGACCGCCACGTCCTCGATGAGCACCGTCGTGCCGCGACTGCGGGCGGCGCCGACCGACGGGAACAGGCCCTGGCGGATCCTCCAGAGCGAGGCTTGTTCCTCCGGCACGTGCGTGAAGTGCGCGGGCTCCAGCAGTCTGAGGCCGCCCACGGCCGAGGCCGCGCGATGCTCCAGCGACGCTGCCGGGGTGCCGCCATCGGCCTGAAACTCGACCAGCAGCCCCGCGGCCGCCTCCGGCAGCCGGGCGATTGACGGCGGAATGCCGGCCTGGCGCTCGACGGAGCGCAGTGCGGCGCGGTCCATCAGCTCGAGGGCGGCCGCGCCCGCGTCGCGGATGGGAACGATGCCGTCGCAGGCGTCGCGCACGGTGGGGAAGAGCAGCAGGCCCGTGTATTTCAACGGCAGATCCGGCACCGTTCGCAGCACCGCCTCCGCGATGAAGGCGAGTGTGCCCTCGGAGCCGACGACCAGATGCGACAGGATATCGACGGGCCGATCGAAGTCGATGAAGGCGTTGAGCGAGTAGCCGGTGGTGTTCTTCGTCAGGTACTTGCGCCGAATCCGGGCCGCGAGGTCCGGCTGCGCCTCGATGTCCCGCTTGAGGGTCAGGAGGCCGTCGAACAGCGCGGGTTCGGCCGCCCGGAGCGCCTCGTTCGCGTCGCCTTTCGAGGTGTCGATCACCGTTCCGGACGGCAGCACGAGCACGAGCGATTCCAGCGTGTGATAGGCGTTCTGCGCGACGCCGCAGCACATTCCGCTCGAGTTGTTGGCGAGGATGCCCCCCATCATGCACGCGTGGATGGAGGCCGGGTCCGGGCCGATCTTGGCGCCCGACGGCCTGAGGCGCGCGTTGACGGCGGCTCCGACGGCCGCGGGTTCGACACGGACCCGACGGCCGGCATCGAGGACTTCGATCGCGCGCCAGTGTCTGGAAAGGTCGGCGAGTACACCGCCGGTGACCGCCTGGCCGGACAGGCTCGTGCCCGCGGCCCGGAACGTCAGGGGGACCCGCTCCCGGCGGGCGTGTGCGAACAGCGCGCGCACGTGCTCGATCGACTGCGGCCGCACGACCGCCGCCGGGACGATCCGATAGACGCTGGCGTCCGACGCGAACGCTGCCAGATCGATCGGCCGGGTCAGGACGTGATCGGCGCCGACGATCGCGCGCAGCGCGGTGTCCATACCTGGCGTCATGACTGGGCCGGACCGTTACGGTCGCCTGAGCGTGTTGATCACCAGGCCGCCGGAACCGAGCGCCAGGAAGATCGCCGCCTGGACCGCGGTCCGGTACTGCGGCGTCGCACCCGAGAAGGCGTCGTACAGGAAGTAGACGCCGAGCGAACCGATGATCGCGTAGACGCCGAACATCACGAGCCAGGCCGACCGTCGTGTCGTCGGCGTGTCCTGGCCGAACCGCTTCGAGAAGACGATCAGCAGCAGCGCGGCGACCACGTCGAGGATGGCGAAGCCCACCCAGAAGAGCCGGGCGGCCTGCGCCGCCTCGGGCGTGCCCACCACGGGCGTCATGTACTTGGCGTAGAAATACGACCCGAGGTTGGCGCCGAGCAGCGAGCCGAAGACGCCGTACAGAAACGCGTACCCCATGTAGACGGCCTTGCGGTCGGCCGGCGCGACGAGGCCGACGAAGCTGTAGTACTTCGGGTGCGCCGTCATCTCCCCGATCGAGAACAGCGCGATCCCGGCCACGAACACCCACGCGTTGAGCGAGGCGGCCAGGCACAGGAATCCGAGCGCGCCGATCCCCATGCCGGTCACCATCGTGCCCAGCGCCGGCCGGTTCTTCACAATCCGGCTCACGACGACCTGCAGCAGGATGATCGTGCCGGCGTTGATCACGGTGACGTGTTCGGCGTCGAAGGTGAACGTCCACGGCAGGCCCACCGACTGGAACGCGGAGGTCAGCGCCAGGCTCACCGGCGCTCGGTCGACGAAATCGCGCAGGTAGTAGAGCACGGTGCCGAAGTTCTGGAAGTAGAGGATCCAGAAGCCGGAGTAGACGACGATCATCAGCATGAAGCGCGAATCGCCGAGGACCTCGGCCGCGCCCATCAGCGTGTCCTTCAGCTTCTTGCCGCTGCCGGTGCCCGGCGGGTCGCGGAACACGAAGATCGTCGGCAGCAGCATGAGGCCGGTGTAGAGGGCCGAGGCCGCGAACACGTAGCGCCACGACCAGCCGCGCAGGACGCTGACGATCAGCGGCGCCAGGAAGGCGCCGAGGTTGATCATCCAGTAGTAGATCCCGAACCCGAAGGCCGAGTTCGTCTCGTCGGTGGTGCGGGCGATCGTCCCCGAGATGATCGGCTTGAACAGGCCGGACCCGGTGGCCATGACCGCCAGCGCGAGAAACACCAGCGCGTAGTTCGACATGTAGCCGGCGGCGAAGTACCCGCACGCCATGAACGAGAACGCCACCATCAGCATCCGCCGGTAGCCGTAGCGGTCCGCCAGCGCGCCACCCAGGATCGGCAGCACATAGGTGGCCGCGTAGATGATCCCGCGGAGGAACCCGTCCGCTTCGATGCTCACGCCCAGCCCGCCGCTCTCTACGCTGCTCGTGAGGTAGATGGCGAGCACCGAGTTCATCCCGTAGTAGGCCGCACGTTCGAACAGTTCCATCACGTTCGCGACCCAGAACGTGGCGGGGAATCCGCTGCGCGGTCGGGGGGTCACGGTGGTTGCTGCTGGCATATCGCTCCTCTTCTGGGGCTCAAGGCTCAGGGCTCAAGGCTCAGGGCGCTGGGATCAGGGCTGATGGCCGGCATGTCGCTACCGGTTACTGGACACGACCCGTCGGCCGTCGTACGCCGGCTTCACGGTCCCTTTCTGACGGATGTAGTTGACCAGGACGTCCAGGCGGGCCTTCCCCGTGTCCTGCAGTGTCGTCAGCCCCTTGAGGGCGAAGCCGGCGAAATACGAGTTCGTCACGCCGCGGTACACGCGCGCATCATCGACCGGCTGCCCGCCGATGGTGCACTCGACCAGCTCCTTGTTCTCGAGGCGGTAGCGTATCCCTGACACCGCAGGCGAATGCCGCTGCAGGACGTCGCGGATCTGCTTGCCCGTCGCCGTGAAACTGATGACCGTGTTGTTGAACGGGTCGAGCGTGACCAGGTCGGCCTTGGTGATCGCGCCTCGAATCAGCGGCGCTCGGACGCCCCCCATGTTCTCCATGCCGAACTCGGCGTTGAACGTCTCGCGCACGGCGTCCGCCACGAGGTTGTACTCGGCCTGGTCGTCCCCCCGGCTCGCGAATTCGCCCCCAGCCTGTCCGACCACCTCTCCGAACTGCGCGGCAATCGGCTTCCAGAACTGGTTGACCACGTCCGCGACGCCCGGGTCTTCTGGGAACTCCGGCCCGACCGGGATGAGCCTGGCACGGTACCGACCAACCTGCCACAGGCCGGCCTCGTCCTTTGCGAAGAGCAGGTCGAGGCGGCCCAGCTCCCCACCCCACTGATGGGCGTGCACGATCACGGTGCCGTTCACCGAGGATGCCTTCAAGTCCTGCGAATGCCAGACTATGTCACCAGACGGCAGCCGAGAGTGCGAGTGGCCCCCAACGATCACGTCGATTTCGGGGACCTGCTCGGCAAGCCGCCTGTCCACGCTCTCACCCGCGTGCGACAGCAGCACGAGAATGTCGGCCTGGCCCTTGAGCGCTGCCACCGTCTGCCGGGCGGCGGCGATTTCCTCGGCCACGTCGAACGCCTCCTTGCCGGCCGCGTAGGTGGCGGCTTCCTTCGTGATCAACCCGAACACCGCGACGCGGACCGGTCCGACTCGACGGATGACGTAGGGTTTCACAACCGGCCTGCCCGTCGCGCGGTCGGTGAGATTGGCCGAGACCAGTTCGGACTTCGTCAACCCGATGAGCTTGCGAACCTGCGCTGCGGTGTAGTTGAGCTCGTGGTTGCCCAGCGTGGCGAGGTCGTACCCGACGGCGTTCATGGCCGCGACATCCGCCTCCCCGTGATACTCGGTCGAGAACGGCGTTCCGTCGGAGTAGTCGCCCACGTCGACCAGCCACACCGGTGTGCCGCGTTTGCCGAGCTCCTGCCGGATCTGCTTGACCAGCGTCGCCCGGCGGGCGATCCCTCCGATGTCCCGGTAGACGCGCATGCCCTGCAGTTCCCGTCCGGCGGCGGCCGCGTCCGGGTAGCTGAACGGGAAAAGGTGGCCATGCGTGTCGCTCGTGTGCAGAATGGTCAACGAGGCGGTCTGGGCGAACGCAGCCGGCGCGAGCGCCAGCAACGCGACGACGAGGGCGGCAGCGAGTCGATTGGGCTTGCTCAAGCGGAAACCCCTCCATGGGATGGCGATGGTCGGCGGAAGTGACGCGCGACAATGGATACTAGATCGGACGGGTGTGAAGCGGGAAGGGGAAAGGCGCCGGCCGGTGGATCCCGATGGGCTGGCGCCGCGTCCTAACCCTCAGGAGCCGACCATGAAGCCGATGATCCTCACAGCGTTCGCCGCCTTCCTGGCCATCGCCGGCGCGACCGCCTCGGCTGCCGGCGGGCAGGGCAGCAAGGCGCCCCTCGCGGTGGGCCAGCGAATGCCCCTATTGAAGGGCGACCTTCTGACGGGAAAGCCCGGCGTGCTGCCCGACCAGGCGGCCGGCCAGACCACCCTCGTCATCCTCGGGTTCAGCTACGATTCGCGCTTCCAGGTGGAAGCCTGGGCCCAGAAGTTCAAGGCGCAGTTTGGCGCCGCCCCGGATGTCGGGCTGTTCGAGGTGCCGATGATGGGCTCGGCAGCCCGCCTCGGACGGGTGTTCATCGACCGCGGGATGCGCAAGAACACGCCCAAGGAGCTTCACGGCCGCGTCATGACGGTCTACGGTGGGAACGACGACTGGAAGGCGCGGGTCGGTTTCTCGGCCCCGGACGACGCCTATCTGGTGCTGATTGACCGGCAGGGCATCGTCCGCTGGCTGGCGCACGGCGCGGTCAGCGAGGATCGCCTGCGGGAGCTCGCCGTCGTCATGGACTCGCTGGCCCAGCCCCCGGGCGACGAGGAGTAGTCGCTCCTGCGTCCCTCGGGGGGCGATTCGGCGACCCGGCTGGCCATGAGGTAACATTCCAGTTCCGGAGCCGAACTCCGGCGGCCGTTTCCCTGGTCGACCTCCGAGGTTCACATGTCCGTAGACTTCCAGCGCATTGCCATCGTCAACCGCGGCGAGCCGGCGATGCGTCTCATCCACGCGATCCGCGAGTTCAATCTCGAGCGCGGCACGGGCATCGCTGCGATCGCGCTGTTCACGGAGCCGGATCGTCGGGCGCGGTTCGTTCGGGAGGCCGACGAGTCGTACAACCTCGGGCCGGCCACCTTCGTGGACGACGCCGACGGCCAGCGGAAACCCTCCTATCTGGACTACGAGCGGCTCGAGCGGGCGCTCATCGCGGTTCAGGCCGACGCGGTCATGCCGGGGTGGGGATTCGTCGCCGAGCGGGCCGACTTCATCGAGCTCTGCGACCGGCTGGGGGTGACGTTCATCGGCCCGAGCAGCCACGCGCTCCGGCGTCTCGGCGACAAGATCTCCGCCAAGCGGATCGCGGAACAGGCCGGGTTGCCGGTGACGCCGTGGGGCGGCGAGGCGGCCGGCACGCTGGACGTCGCGTGGGAGCACGCCCAGCGGATGGGCTACCCGGTGGTCGTGAAGGCCTCGGCCGGGGCCGGGGGCCGCGGCATTCGGCGGGCCTGGAGCGAGCCCGAGCTTGCGGCCGCTTTCGACAGCGCCCGCCGGGAGGCGGGGCGGACGTTCGGCGACGCGACGGTGTTCGTGGAACGCTGGCTGGAAGGGGTCCGCCACGTCGAGGTGCAGGTGCAGGGCGACCACTTCGGCACGCTGTGGGCGATCGGCATCCGCGACTGCACCATCCAGCGCCGGTTCCAGAAACTGATTGCCGAGGCGCCGTCGCCCGCGCTGATGGCGCGCGAGGAAGACGCGCTGAAGCAGGCGGCCATCCGGTTGTGCCGAGCCGCCGACTACCAGGACACGGCCACCGTCGAGTTCCTCTTCGATCCGTCCACCCGCCAGGTGTTCTTCATGGAGGTCAACCCGCGCCTCCAGGTCGAGCACCCGGTCACCGAGCACACGACCGGCGTCGATCTGGTGAAGCTCTCGCTCCACGTGGCGCGCGGCGGCCGGCTCGAGGGGGACCCGCCGACGACGTCCGGGCACGCGATCGAAGTCCGCCTCAACGCCGAGAACGTGGATGCGGGGTTCTCCGCGTCCCCGGGCGAGATCGAGCTGTTCAGGCTGCCCACCGGGCCGGGGCTGCGGGTCGATTCCGGAGTCGCGGAGGGAGACGTCGTCCCGCCGGAGTTCGGGTCGATGTTCGCGAAGCTCTCCACGGTGGGCCACACGCGCGAGGAGGCGCTCGGCCGGTTGAAGCGCGCGCTGGCGGAGAGCGTGGTCGTGATCAAGGGCGGTTCGACCAACCGGGCGTTCCTGCTGGATCTGCTCGATCGCGATGAGGTCCGTGCGGCTCGAGTGGACGTAGGCTGGCTCGATCGCCTCAGCCGCCGGCCGGCCGTCGGACCGGCGGCTCACGCCGGGATCGCGCTGCTGCAGGCCGCCATCGAGGTGTACGACGCGGAGGCGGGGGCCGAACTGGAGGAGTTCTTCGCCGGGGCGGCGAAGATGCGGCCGACGTGCAGGCCGGATGTCGGGCGTCAGGTCGAGGTCGGTTACCTCGGCCACCGCTACCAGTTCAAGGTGTACCGGCAGGGGCTTCAGGAGTACCGGGTCGACGTCGCGGGGGCGCGGATCGACCTCTCGGTTGAGCGGCGGGGACCGTCGGAACGGTGGACCACTCACGGGGAGCACCGCTACCACGTGCTCTCGTTCGTCGAGGGATACACGCACCTGGTCGAGGTGGACGGCGTGTCGCACCGGATTTCCCGCGCGGACGCGGGCATTGTCCGCGCGCCGGGTCCGGCGATGGTGGTCGGCCTGAGCGTGAAAGCGGGAGAGCACGTGGCGGCCGGCGACCGCCTGGCGGTCCTCGAGTCGATGAAGATGGAACTGGCGGTCACCGCCCCCTTCTCGGGTACGGTGCGCCAGGTGCTGGTGATGGCGAACGCGCAGGTCGGTGCGGGTGCGCCGCTCGTTCACGTTGACCCGGCGCGGGACGGCGACGCCGACGCGGAAGGACTCCGGGTGACGTTCGAGGGGATCTCGCTGATCAGGGCGCGGCCGGATCGGCGGGTGTCCAGGACCCGGGCGATTCTGAGGGGCGTGAAGGCGGGCATCGGCGAACTCGCGCGTGGGCCCGCCCATCGCGCCCCGGTCGTGCTCGAGAGCATGCGCCGGCTGATGCTCGGGTTCGACGTGGACCCGATTGAAGCGGGGCGCGTGGTCAGCGATTACGTCCGCACGTCGCAGGCGATGGATGACGTCGACGCCGAGCGGCGGCGTGACGAAGACCGCCTGCTGGAGATCTTCGCGGACATCTCCGCCGTGTTCGGCCGGCATGTGGCGCCGCAGGCCGGGGAGGCGGACGGCGCGTTGAGCGCCGAGGAGTATCTGTTCACCTACCTCCGGACGCTGGAGGCGAAGGGCGGTGACCTGCCGCGCGGGTTCATCGAGAAGCTCCAGCAGGCGCTGGCGCACTACGGCGTCGATTCGCTCGAGCCGACGCGGGCCCTTCGCGAGAGCCTGCTCTGGATGTTCAAGTCGAGACGCCGGGCCGACCAGCAGGTGGACGCGGTGGTCGCGATCCTCGATCGGCGGCTGGCCCGGGGCGACGCGGCGGACACGCCGGGTTTTCTGCCGCTCCTCGACCGCCTGATCGCGGTTGCGCGCAACCGCTACCAGGCGGCGTGGGACCTCGCGCGCGACGTCCGGTACCGCGCCTACGATCGGCCCGGCTTCGAGCAGTCCCGCCGCGCCGTCTACGCGACGATGGAGGCGCACCTCTCGACCCTCTCGCGCGACCCCTACGGAGCCGACCGCCGCGCGCGGATTGCGGCGCTCGTCTCGTGCCCGCAGCCGCTCAAACAGCTGTTCGCGCCACGATTCGAGCAGGCCCCGCCCGCGGTTCGCGAAGTCATGCTCGAGGTGCTGGCGCGCCGGTTCTACCGCATCCGCGACCTGGGACCGTTCGCCAGCGTCGAACTCGACGACCGGAGCGTCGTGCAGACGGACTACGCGCTCGAGGGCCGGCGGGTCCACCTCGTCGCCACGCACGCGAGCGAGCCGAATCTCCGCCGCGCGCTCGACTCGGTGCGGTCCGTCTCGCGGTCGTTTCCCGCCGGGCATGACATCATCGTCGACCTGCACGTGTGGACGCGGAGCCTGCTGGACGACGCCGACGCCGCGTCGGACGAACTGCGGCGGCTGCTCGATCACGCCGGATTCGAGCGGCCTGTGCGCCGCATCGTGATGATGGTGTCGGGGCCAGGTGTCGTGTCGCCGTCGGGGCACACGCAGCACTTCACGTTCCGTCCGGGGCCGACGGGCTACCGCGAGCAGAAGCTGTATCGCGGGATGCACCCGATGATGGCCAAGCGCCTCGAGTTGTGGCGCCTGCGCAACTTCTATGTCAACCGGCTGCCGTCAGTCGAGGACGTCTACCTGTTCCACGGCGTCGCGCGGGACAACCCGAAGGACGAGCGGCTGTTCGCGCTCGCCGAGGTGCGGGACGTCACGGCCGTCCGCGACGGGAGCGGCCGGCTCGTGCAGATCCCGCATCTCGAGCGGATGCTGCTCGAGACGATGACCGCGATCCGGCGGGAGCAGTACCGCCGGCCCGCCGGGAGCCGCCTGCAGTGGAATCGCGTGCTGCTCTATGTCCGCCCGCCGCTCGCGTTCCCGAAGGACGAACTCGAGGCGATCGCGCGGGCCATGGGCGTGGAGGCGGAGGGACTCGGACTGCAGAAGGTCGTGGTTCGGGCGGGCATTCCGGACGAGACCGGGCAGCTGCGCGACACGGTGCTGCGCGTCGCGGTCGGAGCCGGGCAGGGCATGGCCCTGCAATTCGGCCCGCCCTCGCCCGAGCCGATCAGGCCGCTGACCGACTACGCACAGAAGGTCGTGCGGATGCGCCAGCGCGGACTGACGTATCCGTACGAACTCATCAAGATGCTCACCCCGGCGGGCGAGGTGACGCAGGCCGACCTGCCGCCCGGGGAGTTCGTCGAGCACGATCTCGGCGCGGATGGCCGGCTCGTGCCCGTCGACCGTCCGTACGGTCACAACTCCGCGAACGTCGTGGTGGGGCTCATCAGGAACGTGACGGAGAAGTTTCCGGAGGGGATGACCCGCGTCATCATCCTGGGCGACCCGAGCAAGGAAGTCGGATCGCTCGCCGAACCCGAGTGTGCCCGCATCATGGCCGCGCTCGACCTGGCGGAGCAGATGCGCGTTCCGCTCGAGTGGTTCGCGCTCTCGGCGGGCGCGAAGATCGCGATGGAGAGCGGCACCGAGAATATGGACTGGATCGCCAAAGTGCTGCGGCGGCTCATCGAGTTCACCCAGGCGGGGCTCGAAATCAACATCATCGTGATCGGCATCAACGTCGGAGGGCAGCCGTACTGGAACGCCGAGGCGACGATGCTCCTGCACACGAAGGGGATCCTCGTGATGACGCCGGACGGCGCGATGGTGCTGACGGGCAAGACCGCGCTCGACTACTCGGGCTCCGTGTCGGCGGAAGACAACCAGGGGATCGGCGGCTACGAGCACATCATGGGCCCGAACGGGCAGGCGCAGGACCTGGGCCCGGGACCTGGGCGAGGCGTGCGGCATTTTGCTCCGCCACTACGACCACACCTACGTCGCGCCGGGCGAGCGGTTCCCGCGCCGGGCCATGACCCACGACCCGATCACGCGCGACGTCTGTCTGTACCCCCACGGCCAGGATCTCGTCACCGGCTTCGACTACGTCGGCGACGTGTTCTCCGACGAGAAGAACCCGGGCCGAAAGAAGCCGTTCGACATTCGGAAGGTGATGCGCGCCGTCAGCGATCAGGATCACCAGCCGCTCGAGCGGTGGGCGCACATGCGGGACGCCGAGAACGCCGTGACGTGGGATGCGCACGTGGGCGGGTACCCGGTCGCCATGCTCGGTTTCGAGTCGCGGGCCGTGCCGCGCGTCGGCATCGTGCCGCCAGACGGCCCCGATCAGTTCACCTCGGGCACGCTGTTCCCGATGGCGTCGAAAAAGGTGGCGCGGTTCGTCAACACCGCCAGCGGGGTGCGGCCCCTCGTCATTCTCGCCAACCTCTCGGGCTTCGACGGATCTCCCGAGTCGATGCGCCGAAGGCAACTCGAATGGGGCGCGGAGATCGGCCGCGCCGTCGTCAATTTCAAGGGCCCGATCGTGTTCGTCGTGATCTCGCGCTATCACGGCGGCGCGTTCGTCGTGTTCTCGAAGGTGCTGAACGAGAACATGGAGGTCGTGGCGCTGGAGGGCACCTACGCCTCGGTCATCGGCGGCGCGCCGGCGGCGGCCGTCGTGTTCGCCCGCGAGGTCGACGCGCGCACGAGGAAGGACCCGCGGGTGGCGGGCCTCCAGAAGGAACTGGATCAGGCGTCCGACGCCGGCAAGGCCGCGCTGCGCGCCAGGCTCTCCGAGGCGATCCGGACCGTGCGATCCGAGAAGCTGGGCCAGGTCGCCGACGAGTTCGATGCGGTCCACAGCGTGCACCGCGCGCTCTCGGTCGGCTCGCTCGATCGGATCATCAGGGCGTCCGACCTGCGCCCCTATGTCGTGGACGCCCTCGAACGGCTGATGGCGAGGGCGGTCCAGTGACGCTGCGCCTCGAACCGCCGAAGGGGCCCTGGACGTCTAGCGGGGCTGACCGGCGGTTTCCTGCAGCAGGCGCGTGGCGGCGTCGTTGACCGACACGTCGCCCGACCGCACGGCTGACGCCAGCCGGTCGCGCGCCGGGTCGCGTTCGAGCGCGTCGCGAAGCCGCCGCACGGCCTCTTCGAGGACGGCGTCGCGCATGTCCTGATCGACCGACGCCTGGCGGTCGGCCTGCCAGCGGGACGAATGCTCGGCGCCGAGCGCTTCGAGATCGTCCACCAGCGCGGTGATGCCCGTCCCGTGCTCGCCGCTCACCAGGTAGGTCCGCGGATCAATCAGCGTGCCCGGCCGCCGGGACAGCCACGGCGCCAGATCGTCGGTCGTATCCTCCACGACCGCCTGACCGTGGTGGCCGCCGTCGTCCTCGTGCACCGCGCGCAGCATCGCGAGCAGTTCTCCGTGCAGCCGCTCCGCGTCCGGGCGGTCGGCCTTGTTGACCACGAACAGGTCGCCGATTTCCATCAGCCCCGCCTTCAGGAGCTGAATGCTGTCCCCCAGCCCCGGCGCCAGCACGATCATGACCAGGTCGGCGACCCCGGCCACCTCCACCTCGCTCTGGCCGACGCCGACCGTCTCGACGAACACGACGTCGCAGCCGACGAGGCCCATCACGCGGATGACGCCCTTGACGCCGAGCGCGAGGCCTCCGAGGTGGCCGCGCGACGCCATCGACCGGACGAACACCAGCGGGTCGGTGGCGTGTCGCATCATGCGCACCCGGTCTCCGAGCACGGCGCCGCCCGTGAAGGGAGACGACGGGTCGACGGCGACGACCCCAATCCGCCGCGCGGGATATCGCCGGCGGTAGTCCCTGATCAGAGCGTCGGTGAGCGTGCTCTTGCCGGAGCCCGGGGCGCCGGTGATGCCGACGAGCAGCCGCGGGAGCGCCAGGCGGCCGGTGGCGTCCGCGTCGAGACCGGCCGCGGCCTGGTAGACCTCGGGCAGCCGGTGCGGCTGGTCGGCCAGCAACGACATCAGACGGGCGGCGGGGCGCACAGCGCCGGCGCCGGCGTCGAGAGCGGCGCGGACCAGGTCGTTGATGGGTGCGGGCATGAACCAGCGAGCAGTCTACCGGATTCGGCAGCAGTAGACGAGCAGATCAGTGGCGGAAGACACGAACTCTGCCCGGCGGGGCGGTCCAGATCGGGCCGCCCTCCCGGATAGGCGATCTGACTGGCGAAGACGGAACCTAGACCGTCGGCGCGGCCGGGACAACCGGCGCAGCGACCGGCGCCGGCGCCGCCGGAGCGACAGGCGTTGCGACGACGACCGGCGCGGCCGGTGCGACGACCTTCTTGACGACCTTCTTGACCGCGGCCTTCTTCGCCGCCACCTTCTTCACAGCCTTCTTGACGACCTTCTTGACCGCGGCCTTCTTCGCCGCCACCTTCTTCACGACCTTCTTGACGACCTTCTTCGGGGCCGCCTTCTTCTTCGCCGCCCCTTCTTCACGGCTTTCTTGGACGACCTTCTTCTTCGGGCTGCCTTCTTTGCCGCCTTCTTCTTCGCCGCCTTCTTCTTCGCCATCTGTGCCTCCTTCAACGCCGAAGACATGCTCGGCCCTATGGCCGGCGCGATTATAACGCAACTCCCGTGCGGTGCGCCGCCAATCTGTTGCGCCGCCAATCGCGATGAACAGTCCGGGCTGTGCTATGCTCCCGCCCGTGTCGGTGACCAAAGCGGTGATTCTCGCCAGGGGCCTCGGGACGAGGATGCGCAGGGCGGCTGACGAGGCCATGCTCGACGAGGCGCAGGCACGCGCGGCGGACACCGGCGTCAAGGGGATGATCCCGGTTGGCCGGCCGTTCCTGGATTATGTTGTCAGCGGCCTCGCCGACGCCGGGTTCCAGCACGTGTGCCTGGTCATCGGGCCCGAGCACGATGCGATCCGGGACCACTACGGGCGCGAAGCGGCCCTCTCACGGGTTCGCGTCACGTTCGCGATTCAGGAGAGGCCCCTCGGCACGGCCAACGCGGTGGCCGCCGCCGAGGCGTTCGCGGGCGCGGACGAGTTCCTGGTCATCAACTCGGACAACTACTACCCGGTGGCGGTACTCGAGCGGGTCCGTCGGCTGGCTGGCCCGGGCCTCGCGGGTTTCGTGCGGGCGGCGCTCTCGGCGGAGGGCAACATCGACGATGCGCGAGTGAGCCGATACGCGGTGCTCCAGGTCGCCGCCGACGGCACCCTCGAGGACATCGTCGAGAAGCCTGACGCCGAGGCCTGGGCCCGCACGGGCGCCGACGCGCTGATCAGCATGAACTGCTGGCGGTTCGGCCCTCGGATCTTCGAGGCGATTCGCCGAATCGGCCCGTCGCCGCGGGGCGAGTACGAGCTGGCCGACGCCGTCCGTGAGGCCATCAGGCGGGGAGAGCGCTTCGAAGTCACCCCCGTCGCGGCCGGCGTGCTCGACCTGTCCCAGCGAGGCGACATACCGTCGGTGGCCAGGCGGCTCGCCGGTGTGGAGGTGAGACTGTGAGGGCGGACCTGCTGTCGGCGGCGCGGGCGGCCCTCGCGCGGGGAGGCGCGGGGCCCGAGTCGTGCGCCTGGCGCGTGCCCGGTCGGATCGAGGTTCTCGGAAAGCACACCGACTATGCGGGTGGGCGAAGTCTGGTCTGCGCCGTCGAGCAGGGGTTCGTGGTCGTCGCGGGTCTGCGCTCCGATGGCGTCGTTCGTGTCATGAACGTCGCCGACGGGTCGGAGGTGGGCCTGGCCCTCGACCCCGGCCTGGCTGCGCCTCCGGAGCCCTGGATGCGGTATCCGGCCACGGTGTGCAGGCGCGTCGCCAGGAACTTCCCCGGAGCCCGTCAGGGCGCCGATCTGGCCTTCGTGAGCGACCTTCCGCCCGCGTCCGGCATGAGCAGCTCGAGCGCGTTCATGGTGGCCGTCTTCCTGGCCATAGCGGATGTCAATCGTCTGTCGGACGACATGGCCTATCGCCGGGCCATTTCGACGCCGGAGGACCTGGCTGGCTATCTGGCCACGGTCGAGAACGGTCAGAGCTTCGGCGCGCTGACCGGTGACAGCGGCGTGGGGACGTTCGGTGGAAGCGAGGACCACACGGCCATGCTGTGCTGCAGGGCCAGCGAGTTGAGTCAATACTCGTTCTGCCCGGTCCGGCGCGAGCGGCAGGTGGCGCTTCTCCCCGGCTATCGGTTCGTGGTGGCGGTGAGCGGCGTCAGAGCGGAGAAGACGGGCGCGGCCAAGGACGCATACAACCGGGCGTCGCTGGCGGTGCGGGCGATCCTGGATGCGTGGCGTGCCGCATCCGGCCGGCCGGACCCGTCCCTGGCAGAGGCCGTGGCCAGGGCCGGGGCTGCGCCTGTCCGCGAGGTCGTCGAGCGGGCGGCCATCGACGGGTTCTCCGCGGCGGCCCTGCTGGCTCGCTTCGACCAGTTCGTCGAGGAGAGCACGAGCATCGTTCCGGCGGCGGGCGACGCGCTGGCCCACGGTGACGTTGCGATGTTCGGGGACCTGGTCGACCGATTGCAGGTACCTCGCCGAGGACCTGCTCGGCAACCAGGTACCCGAGACGGTGATGCTCGCACGATTGGCCCGGGAGCTGGGCGCGGAGGCGGCGTCGGCGTTCGGCGCCGGATTCGGCGGCAGCGTGTGGGCGCTGGTCGAAGAGTCCCGCGCCGCCTCGTTCGCAGCCCGGTGGGAAGCCCGGTACCGGGCGGCGTTTCCGCGGGTCTCGCCGGCCTTTCTCGTGACGGGCGCCGGGCCGGCGGCGTCAAGGCTGTCATGAAGCCACTGAAGATCGGCGTGAGCGGCGTGCGCGGCGTGGTCGGGGAGACGTTCACCCCCGAGCTCGTGGTCGGATTCGCGCAGGCCTTTGGAACCTACCTCGGACCGGGACGCATCCTGGTCTGTCGTGACACCCGGCCGTCCGGGCCGATGGTGGCCTCTGCCGTGATGGCCGGGCTGCTGTCCACGGGCTGTGACGTCGTCGACCTGGACGTCTGTCCGACGCCCAGCCTGCAGCTCGCGGTCCGCTGGCTGAATGCCGACGGCGGCATCTCCATCACCGCCGGCCACAACCCGACGCAGTGGAACGCCCTCAAGTTCGTCCGTCGCGATGGCCTCTACCTGACGCCAGGCCAGGTCGAGGAACTGCTCGATATCTATCACCAGGGTCGGTTCGAGAAGGCGGCCTGGGACCAAATCCGGGCACGCGTCGAGTCCGCCGAGGCGATCGCGCACCACCTCGACGTCCTGAGCGCGGGTTTCAATCTGACCGCCGTTCGGGCCCGGCGCCTCAGGGTGGCGGTCGACTGCTGCAACGGCTCCTGCTCGCTGCTCGCGCCGCGGTGGCTGGCCATGCTCGGGTGCGAGGTGCTGGCCATCAACGACGACCCGTCCAGCCCGTTCCCGCACACGCCGGAGCCGAGGCCGGACACCGCGGTCCAGGTCCGGGCGCTGGTCAAGGCCGGACGGGCCGACGTCGGCCTGGTCCACGACGCGGACGGCGAGCGGCTGGGCCTGGTCGACGAGAACGCCGTGGCGCTGTCCGAAGAGGCGACGCTGGCGCTGGCGACGGACATCGCGCTCCAGCACCGGGTCGGGCCGGTCGTGACGAACGTATCGACCACGATGGCGATCGACCGGATTGCGTCCAGGTACGGGGCGATCGTCGTGCGGACGCCCGTCGGCCAGGCGCACATCTCGGAGGCGATCCTCGAGCACGGCGCCGTCATTGGAGGCGAGGGCAACGGCTCGGTCGCCGTGCCGCGGGTGCAGGCATCGCACGACAGCGCGGCCGCTACGGGCCTGCTGCTGTGCCACATGGCCGAGAGCGGAGCGTCGCTCTCGGCGCTCGCGGCGACCCTGCCGCGCTTGACGATGCTGAAGGCGCACGTGGCGATCGAGCCGAACGTCATCTTCTCGGCGCTGCAGGAGTTCCGCGATGCGGTGCAGGACGAGGCGGGCGCGGCGGTCGACTTGTCCGACGGAGTGAAGGTCGCGTTCCCGGACGGCTGGGTGCACGTGCGAGCTTCGAACACCGAATCGATGATCAGGGTGATTGTCGAATCCGACACCGAGGCGCGCGCGAACGAGCTGATGGACTGGGGGAGGGATCGGTTGAGGCGCTGACGGGCCAGCCGGCAGCTGTCCCTCGACTCGGCTCGGGGCAGTCCTGAGCCTGTCGAAGGGCTGTCAGCCGGCAGCTGGCAGCGGATTCCGGGAGGCCGAGAGCCAAGAGCCGTTGTATGAAAGCGATTCCCACGCTGAAGATCAGCATTTCCGGCGTCAGGGGCGTGGTGGGGGACTCCCTTACTCCGGACCTGCTGACCCGGTTCTCGCAGGCCTTCGGTACTTACATCGGGTCGGGCCGGGTGGTTGTGGGTCGCGACACCCGCACCTCGGGCGAGATGGTGCGGCAGGCGGTCGTGTCGGGCCTGCTGTCATCCGGCTGCCGCATCGTCGACGCCGGCGTGTGCCCGACGCCGACCGTGCAGCTGCTGGTGCGCAGGCTGCGCGCCGCGGGCGGAATCGCGATTACGGCCAGCCACAATCCGCCGGAGTGGAACGCGCTGAAGTTCGTCGGTCCGGATGCGCTGTTCCTGAGCGGCGCGCGCGGGCGCGAGTTGCTCGACATCTACCATCAGGGCGAGTACACGAAAGCGCGGAGTCAGCGGATTCGCACGGTGGAGGCGCTGACGGGCGCGCTGGACCAGCACCTGGCGGCGGTCCTCGAGGCGGTCGGACGGCTTCCCGCCGGCGGACGACGGTTGAAGGTCGTGCTGGACGCGTGCAATGGCGCGGGGGCGATCGTCGGCCCGCGGCTGCTCGAGGCGCTCGGCGCGGAGGTCGTCGGCATCCACACCACGCCGGACGGCAGGTTCCCGCGGCCGGCCGAGCCGACGCCGGAGAACCTGAAGGCGCTGTGCGCCGCCGTTCGGGAGCACGGGGCGGACATCGGATTCGCGCAGGACATGGACGCCGACCGGCTGGCGATTGTATCCGAGCTGGGCGACCCGATCGGTGAGGAGCGGACGCTCGTTCTGGCCGTCGAGCACGTGCTCGGACGGACGCCGGGACCCGTGGTCGCCAACCTGTCCACCACCCACGCGCTCGAGCTGGTGGCGGCGCGCTACGGATGCACGGTCTATCGGACGCCGGTCGGCGAGGCGAACGTGACCGAGGGAATGCTGCGGCATCGGGCCGTGATCGGGGGGGAAGGCAATGGCGGCGTCATCTACCCGCGGATCAATTTCGCGCGCGACAGCCTGGTGGGAATGGGACTGATTCTGCACCGGCTGGCCGAGGCCGGCCAGACCGTGTCGGCACTCGTGGCTGCGCTGCCGAGGCTCGAGATCGTGAAGACCCAGTTTCCGTTCCCGTCGCAGCGGCTGGGCGAGGTGTTCCGGAAGGCCCGCCGCGAGTTCGCGGACCACCCGCTGGACCTCCGAGACGGCGTGAAGGTGACGCTGGCGGACGCGTGGTTCCTGCTGCGCGGCTCGAACACCGAACCGGTCATGCGCGTGGTTGCCGAGGCGGCGACCGAGGAAGCCGCGCGAAGCCTGGCGCTCAGGATTCGCGGCCGCGTCGAACAATGGCTCGCTTGACGAGGAGAGGAACCATGGTCGTGGAACGACGAATGGCGGCGTGGATCGCGGTGGCCGCCAGCCTGTTCGCGACGGCTCCCGCGCGAGCCCAGGCGGTCGCACCGCACAACCTGATGCCGGTGCCGGCGCGAGTCGTCTTCGAGGGCGGCAGCCTGCCGATCGATGCGACGTTCGCCGTCGCGTTCGAGGGCGCCAGGGACCCGATGCTCGCGCGCGCCGCCGAGCGGATGCTGTTGCGCATCACGACGCTGACCGGCTTGCCGATCGTGCGTTCGGGCGGAACCGTCCGGCTGACCGTCCGCTGCGCGAAGCCGGCGAGCCAGGTGCCGTCCGCGACCGACGACGAGAGCTACACGCTGAAGGTCGGCGCGTCTGGAGCCACGCTGATCGCGCCGACGCCCTACGGCGCGCTCCACGGGATGGAGACCTTCATCCAGTTGATCGAGCAGGGGCCGAACGGCTACATCGTCCGCGGCGCGACGATCCAGGACCAGCCGCGTTTCCCGTGGCGCGGGCTGCTGATCGACGCCTGCCGCCATTGGATTCCGCCGGACGTCATCAAGCGGAACCTCGACGCCATGGCGGCGGTGAAACTGAACGTGCTGCACTGGCACCTGTCCGAGGACCAGGGGTTCCGCGTCGAGAGCAAGGTCCATCCGCTCCTGCACGAGAGGGGATCGGACGGCCTGTACTACACACAAGAGCAGGTGCGGGACGTCGTGCGGTATGCGGCCGATCGGGGGATCCGCGTCGTGCCCGAGTTCGACATGCCGGGGCACACCGGCTCGTGGCTGGTCGGCTACCCGTGGCTGTCGTCCGGCAAGGGGCCGTTCGAGATCGGCCGGATCTGGGGCGTCTACGACCCGGTGATCGACCCGACGAACGACAAGGTCTACGCGTTCGTCGAGCGGTTGATCGGTGAGATGACGGCGCTGTTTCCCGACGCGTACTTCCACATCGGCGGCGACGAGGTGAACGGCAGGCAGTGGGACGCGAGTCCGGCGGTGGTGGCGTTCCGGAAACAGCGCGGGATGAAGACGAACGAGGATCTGCAGGCGTACTTCAATACCCGTGTGGCCCGGATGCTGGCCAAACGCGGCAAGGTGATGGTCGGCTGGGACGAGATCCTCCACCCGGATCTCCCGAAGAACACCGTCGTGCATTCGTGGCGGGGCCAGAAGTCGCTCGCCGACGCCGCATCGCAGGGCTATCAGGGCATCCTCTCGAACGGGTACTACCTGGACTACATCTGGCCCGCATCGCAGCACTACGCGGTGGACCCGATGGGGAAGGACGCCGCAGGCCTCCCCGCCGAGGTCCGGAAGCGCATCCTCGGCGGCGAGGCCTGCATGTGGTCCGAATGGGTCACGTCGGAGACGATCGACTCGCGAATCTGGCCTCGCACGGCGGCGATCGCCGAACGGTACTGGTCGCCTGCGACGGTGACCGACGTGCCGGACATGTACCGGCGCCTGGGCGCCGTCAGCCGGCACCTGGACGCCACCGGCGTGACCCACCGCTCCGGCTACGCCGCGATGCTGGACCGGCTGGCGAACGGCGGGTCCACGGAGGCGCTGCGGGGGATCGTCGACCTGGTGGAACCGGTGAAGAACTACAACCGCGGCCGGCGCGCGAAGTTCACGAGCCAGATGGCGCTCAATCGGATCGTGGACGTGGCTCGCGCCGAGAGCGACGAGGCGCGGGGGTTCGGCCAGCTGGTGGACCGCTTCCTGGCCAGCCGCGCCGACAAGGATGCGCGCGACGCCATCGTGGCGGCGCTGAGGCGGTGGCAGGTGCTCGTCAGGGACGTCCAGCCGGCGATGGGCGCGCCGCTGCTGCAGGAGGCCGTTCCGCTCGTCCACAGCGTCTCGGCGCTTTCAGGGTTCGGGCTGCGTGCGGTCGAGGCGCTCGAGAAGAAGTGGAGGCTGGCGCTGACGGCCGAGGAGACCGAGGCGATGGCCAGGGCCTCCGCGCCAGTGGCCGACGTGCTCCTGATGGTCGCCCCGCAGGTCAAGAAGCTGGTGGACGCGGCGGGGAAGTG
This sequence comes from uncultured Acidobacteriota bacterium, assembly GCA_963698725.1. Taxonomy (GTDB): domain Bacteria; phylum Acidobacteriota; class Vicinamibacteria; order Vicinamibacterales; family Fen-181; genus FEN-299. The sequence goes on along the minus strand of CAVORY010000011.1, from coordinate 161,292 downwards.
ATCACCAAGATCCATCCTCTCCCCGGCTCCACCGGGATGGGCTGATCGATCGCGAAGGTCGCCGCGTCCTGGAAGTTGTCGATCGCCGGCGCGATGATCGTCGCGGTCGCCGGATCGAGGCCGAGCGTCTTCCAGTCAATCGACAGCCTGATGTCCACGCGCTCCTTCGCCCAGCTGGCAAGCGCCACCATCGTGCGGCCATTCCGGACGTAACTCGTGGCGAGGACGTCGGTCTGGTCGACCTTGACCGGGCGGCCGTCCACCCAGAACCCGATCATCCGGCTGTCGGCGATGCCGAACTCGTCCCACGCGTTCCACAGCGGACGGGGGTCGCCGGCCCACGGGAGCCGCCCCGTCATGCCGTAGACCATGCCGCGCCACGGGTTGCCGCCTTTCTCCAGCATCTCGCCCATCAGGCCGAACGGGATGCCCGACACCTCGACGAGCCAGTAGTCCGGCTGGGAGTCGTAGTCGAAGTACTCGCCGAACCACAGGCGGTTGAGGAACGGGAAATGCTCGAGATACAGGTTCGCGCTGCTGGCGAACCCGTCGCGCACGTTGTACTGGTTGGCCGAGTGGAGATCGATCAGGGCGCCTGGCCGGCCGCGGTCCAGCACCTTCCGCACGCGCTTCATTGTCGTCCGGTCGAACGCCACGTCGTCGATGTAGAGGCCGTCGATGCCGACGTTCTTCGTGAGCCACGCGAGCCCCTCGACGTAGTAGTTGTGCCAGCGCGACACGCCGGTGTTGATCACGGCGGCGTCCTTCAGATCGGGCACGAACCACGCGGCGATGTAGTCGGAGCCGAGGTGCTCCTGCAACCAGGAGAACCCGCCGCCGGGGCCCTTCGACAGGATTTCGTCGCCGAGGCTGCGCAGGGCGAAGATCTCCGGGGCCCTGTTCGAGAGCTCGCGGACGGTGTAGTAGATCTTCACCTTCAGGCCGCTCGCGTGCCCTTCGTCGATGTAAGCCTTCATCTGCGCCGGACGAAGGAAGGGGTAGTTGATGTACGGGTTGATCTCGTTGGCGTGATGGATGTTCAGCGTGTTGGCGCCGGTGGCGGCGGCCTCGGGGATCGGCTTGAAAGCGTGGAAGAAGCGCGTGGTGAACTGCGCCTTGGTGTCGAGCGTGTGGAACGGCGTGAGCAGCAGGCGGAAGTCGTAGCGCTGGACTTCGTCCTTCTGCATCACCCGCGCGCCGCTGAAGCACTGGACGAGCGCCGCGTCTCCCTGCTCGGTGATGCGGCACCCGCCGCGGCCGTCGTTGGCCCAGGACGCGGGCATCACCAGCGGCTTGGAGTGATAGAAGTTCGTGTTGAGGGGACGCGAGTACCGGTCGTCCTTCAGCGTGAACTGCAGGCCGGCGTTCACGTCGCCGAGCCACGCCGAGTCCTGGTTGTTCTGAACGTCCCACTTCCATTCGAAGGCCGGGGGACGGCGCCCGCCTTTCACGCCCATCCCCATCATGTACTTCGCGACATCCTTCGCCAGCGGGATCTCGAGCCGGATGTCGTCGAGCGAGGTCGACTGGGACGCGCGGACCTCGATCTCGAACTCCAGGGCGCCGTCGAACTCCATCTGCGCGCGCGTCTTCACCGACATCGGCCCGGACGAACCGCTGGACTCCCAGCTGACGGACCCAGCCGCGCGTCTCATGAACCGGACGCCCGACGAGGTCCACGCCGGGAGCGGGGCGCCGGCCCCCTCGACGACGAGCCGCACCGGCCCGCGCAGCACGTCGCGGGCCTTGTCGCCGATGGACGTCATCTCCTGCGTGAAGCGGCTCTGGATGTGCTGAGGGAGGCCGTCGCGGCCGATCACGACGGCTCGGCCGAGCACGCTGACCGCGTTGTCGACCACTTCGACCGGCGTGTAGGGGGCGACGATCTCGTCGTCGAACGCCAGGGTCGAGTCGAGCCACCGAAGTCGCGAATGGCGCCATGGGTCGTCGTCGCCCGAGGCCGGAATCGTCCGCGCGGAGACCCTGAGCGTGAGGGCGACGGCGGTTGGCGGCAGGCCGGCGGGTGCAATCGTGACCTGGCCGGCGTAGTCCCCGGCGGCGGTCTGTTCCGGCACCTGCACGCCGATCCACAGCGCCTGGACCTTGCCCTGGGCGACGGACACCGTCTTCCTGATCGGCCGGCCGGTCCAGTCCCTCCCGCCCGTGTTGAAGCAGCGGAAGGCGGTGGCAGGGATGACCGCTCCACCCGCCGTGCGGAGATCGCCGAAGCTGACCTCCAGACCGTCGATGGGCTTCCGCGCGGCGAACAGGCCGACCTGAAAGGCGAAGAACTCGCCGAGGTCTGCCGTGCCCCTGAGCGGCGCGTTGGCGCCTGCCGCGATCCATCGCTGCGGCAGGTCGTCGGTCATCCTGATCGGGAACCGGCGATCTTCCGGAAAGACGAGATACGACACGGTCCAGTTGCGGGCGAGCAGCCTCTTCGTCTCGCTCGCCGTTGCGATCACCTCCATCGGAAAGAACGAGTTCAGGTCGTCGATGGCCTGGAACTCGGCGACGCGTGCCAGCGGGAGCGACGGGGGCTTCTGGCCCAGCCCGACGCCGACCGCGGGAAGGCCGTGCTTCGACAGCCACTCGGGCCTGGCGGTGTTCTCAGGCTCGGGATAGACGACCTTCGGATAGTTCGAGCGGCCGGACCCGACGTTGGGGAGGTAGTAGACGAAGTAGCGGCCCTTCCCGGATGTCGGCTGGAACACCAGGGCGCCATCCTCCCGCGTGATCCGTTCCCGGACGACGTTGGTCACCCGTGCGCCGGACTGGGCGTCGAAGACCAGCAGGTTCTTCTTCTCCGGGTTCGGGTCGCGCCTCCGCCACGGGATCCGGGCGCGAACGGCATCGGCAGGCGCATCGACCTCGAGGACCACCCGGTGGTTGCCCAGCGCGTTCGCGTCCCACGTCCCGATCGTGTAGGGGATGGCTGGAGCGCCAGGCGTCGCAACGGTGCGGGTGCCGGTCTGGGCCGCCAGAGCCGACACCAGCGCGACGCAGACCAGGGCCAGAACCGGCAGGATGCGGCGGAAGGCAGTCGGTGTCATAGTCGTGCGCGGATCTTAGCGTACCCGAGGCGAATCGGCAGCGGAGCCCGCGGCTGTGCTACGATTTCGAGTCGCCGGATTTCAGCTGGAGTCGCCATGGCCTATCCGTTTCAGTCGCCCGCCGCTGGTCGCAAGGACATCCCGGCCGGTCCGGGCAAGCTCTGGAAGCGCATTCCCCAGGAGCGGAGGCTCGAGGCGTCCGCTGCGTTCTGGCAGGACGAGAGCGAGTCGCTCGAGCAGCAGGCCGAGGCTCTGCTGGCCGTGGCGTCGCACTATCGGTTCAGGACGAAGAGCGTACGGACGCTGCCGCTCGAGAAGAAGGTGCGCTACCTGGCGTCTTTGCCCGGTCTGTCGGATTCGGTCGCCGGGCGCGTGCTGATCGCCTACCACCTCGCACACCAGCGGCCGATGCTCGGGGCATTTCTCGATGCGCTCGGCATCGCGCACGAGAACGGGGTGCTGAAGGCCGACGAGCCGAAGGCGCCTGAGCCCGGGCAGCTGAAGGCGGCGGCCGCCGCGCTCAGGGCCTCCTATCCGAAGGAAGACGTCGATCTCTACTTCCAGACACTGCTGGTACAGGACGCCGAAACCTGGGGCGGCCTGGCGGACGTCATCGAGCCGGGCTAGCGGGCATCACGGGCCGCACGCGCAGCATCGTCAGCACCGCGCTGTCGCGCTGGCCGCCTTCCTCGATCCGCTCGACGCGGTACTGGCCCTGCTCCAGGTACTTCACATGGGCCATCAGGAACGAGAAGCCCGCGCGCGTGACCAGGTTCAGCCACTCCCCCTGCGCCGTTTCGTCAGGCGCCTCCGTCATGCCGCTCATGAAGGTCACCTGCGGCCATGAGCCGATCCCGGCACGACGCCCGGCTGCTCCGGACGGCGGCACGGCCGCGCGGCGGCTCCCGCGCGGTTCGCCCGTTTCGGGATCGGAGTAGTAGATCAGCGTGTCCCTGTACACCTCGACGCCGAACAGGTGAGGCGCGAAGCCGGTCGCCCAGCGCCGGTAGCGGTCCTGGTGCCGGAGGTTCATCGCGCGGACGTCGTCGTTGCTGTTGATCTCGCGCACGATCGCCTCGCGCAGCGCAGCGGTGGCCTCGGCGTGTCCGGGCGCGCGCGGGTCGCGCAGGCTGCTCAGCATCGTGTACCAGCCGCGCGAACTCCAGTAGGCTCGGAACCCAGGCGCCACGTAGCCCGAGAATGGCTGCACCCACTCGTGCGACGGATATCCATGCGGATTGAGGTAGATGTCGGGCAGCCACCGCCTCCACAGCCGCCCTTCGACCTCGGCCTCCGGCAGGAGGCCGCCGGCCCTGGACGTGACATCCATGCCGAGCGCGCTGTAACGCCCGGCGTGCAGCATCCACGTCGGTGTCAGCTTCTGCAGGTCGTAGGCCATCTGCGCGCCGTCCGGGTTCATCACCGGACACAGCACGACGTTGACCTTCTTCAGGATCGCCCTGTAGGCCGGGTCGGTCGCGAGCAGTTCGCCGAGCCGCAGGATGTGGCTCGTCGACGAGACCTCGTTCGCATGCTGGCGGCCCATGATGAGGATGGTGGGCTTGTACGCCGTCAGCTTCGCGACCGACACGAGTTCCTCCCGGGTGGGTAGCGTGAGCTCCATGGCCGAGATGTCGCGGCCCCGGTAGGACTCGCCCACCTTGAAGCTGCGGACTTCGGGATGGGCCGCCAGGCCGGCGACGATGCGCTCGGATTCGTCCGGCCCGATGACGTGGTCCCAGGTGACGCGCGTTGCCGGCGACGCCTCGCCCGCGGACCTGACGTTCGATGGCGCCGAGACGCCCGTGTGCTTCACGACACGCCGGGTCCGAGCCTCCTTCAGCACCACGGCGACGGCCACCTGATCGACGTGGTCTGTACGACAGCGCCGTCTTGAAGAGTCCTGCCGCGTGCAGGGCAGTCAACCCGTCGAGGGCGTCGACGGCGCGCGCGGCCTCCTTGTCGTCCTTCGCCTCCACCTGCAGCTCGAGTTCGCTGACGCGATCGTCGCGCACGACTGCGCGCAGCACCAGCGGCGGCGTCGTGTCGATGCGAGACAGCTCGCGCGAGACGGTCGTCGGCTTGTCTGCTCCTTTTTCCTTGTAGGTGACGTCCAGCTTCGCCTTGGTGGCCGCGTTCCCCGCGTACAGAATCCTGGCCTCGCCCGGCTTGCCCGCCCTGGCGGGGTGAACGATCGGGAAGATCTTCCCCGGCGCGTTGAGGCGGGTCTTCGTCAGTGTGCGCCCCATCGCCGCGAAGAAGTCGAGCGTGACGAAGTACAGGTCCTCGTGCAGCGCCTCGAGCGACGACACCAGCTCTTCGTCGACGCCGATCCGCTCGTCGGGCTCGCTCATCCAGACCTCGAGGTCGAAGTCCCGGAAGAACGGCTGCTTGTCGGCCGTCGGCTTCCCGCCGGTGACCTTGATCACGTTCTCGTACACCCTGGGGAGGATCTTCGCCTGGTAGTGATCCCAGCACCGTTCCGGGTCGGTCTGGATGCGGCCGTCGAACGCCACCTGGTCACCGACTCGCGCCGTCAGCCATCCGGTCGTGACCTCGACGCGGGACCAGCCTGGGAACTTGTCGAGATACTCCCGGTCGACCGACTTCGGACTGAACGCGGCGCGGAGGATGACGCGCCCGCTCGCATCGAGCGCCTCGAGCGCATACGTGTCCGACGCGTTCTCCACCAGCTCCATCCGGAACGCGCTGGTCGGGATGCCGAGGTCGCGCTGGAACAGCTCGTCGACCGGGTAGAGCTCGTGAAGCCAGCGGGTCGGGACCGAGTAGAACTTGAACTTCTTCGTCAGATCCGGCCTGTGCGCGGCCACGCGTATCCGAATCGCCTTCGCGTTCCTGCCCTTCAGGGAGGGGATGACCTCCTCGGTGAGCCACGAGAAGCCCTGCTTGTAGGCGGAGAGAATCCGCACGCGGGGGTCGGCCGCTCCGGCCTTCCTCAGTTCGGCGCGCATCTCCTCGGCGACCTGGTCCCTGATCTGGCGCGGCTCGCTCAGCCGGCCCAGGACCTCGACGGCCACACCCGGCTTCACCTTCGGGATCACGTCGGATCGGACCTTCGCTCTGAAGTCGTCAACCTCCCAGGGGATCTCGACCTTCTCTTCGAAGACGGTCGCGGCGTCGGTCACGCCCTGGCTGACGACGGTGGCGGTCGCCGCCGCGCCGATCGCCGCCCTGATGCGCGACGCCAGAAACGAATCGAGCGCCTTGTCGCCCTTCTCGATGAACAGCTTCGCGTCGAACGACTCAATCGTCTTCCCCTGGAGTTCGTCGAGGACGGCCTTCAGCTCCTGGACCGCCTGCCCGGCCTGGCCCGCGCCGCTCCTGGCGGTGAGGAAGCGTGAGACGTCCGTCGCGAGGTCCTCGATCGTCAGGCTGCCCCGCGCCACGTCCCACAGGTACGGAGCCCGCCGGGCCAGGTAGCTGCTGGCCGCGAGTGTACCGGCCGCGTCCGCCCCTGCGACGACAGTCGCGGTGGCATTGCCGAACGCGCGCGGGACGACGTGGACTTCGCCCTGGCCCGGTTGCAGGTCGTCGAGGCGGGTCTTTCCGATCTTCACGAGCTGCTGGACCAGGGTGTTCGCCCGGCCGACGAGGATGGGGCTGGCCTCGGCGCCGGGCTCCTTGACCTTGCTGTCGCGCCTGGCGATCGGCAGGTTCATCCCGGTGGTCTCGAGGCCAAGCCGCGCGGCGATGTGCGCCGCGCCGATCGCGTCGGACGCCTCGCCGATGATGATGCTGGTCTCGGTGCGGTCCGGAATCAGGTCCTGGTACGCATCACCGAACCAGCCTTCGATGCTGTACGCCGTCGTGAGGTCGAATGGCTTGGCCGGGGCGAGCCTCGGTTCGACGATGCCGGCCGCATTCGGCTCGGGCGCGTACTCGTCCGGGTCCACAGGCGGGGTGAGGGTGCGCGCGTTCAGCCCGGAGCGTCGCACCACCGCCTCGCCCTGTATCCGTCCTGCCGCGGCCACCTCGACGATCGTGACCGCCGCTTCAGCGAAGTTCAGCGTCCGCTCTTCCTGCCCACGCCGGTGGGCGGCGTCGAGTTCCGTCAGGACGGCGAGCGCCCGGGAGGCCTGCGCCGGCGGGACCGACGCACGGACGCGCACCGACGCGATGCCCCTGCGTTCGGCGTCCACGACGAGCGCCACCACCCGCGCCGTCGCCCCCGCGACGCCGTGCCTGGCGAGGTAGGCGGGAATCTGCTGCTCGATGCCGCCGAGCGTCATGCCGCTCATGTTCCACAGTCTGGGCACGCGGGCGGCCAGCTGGGTGCCTGCGGCCAGCGTCCCGGCATCGTCACCGCCGGCCACCACGATCGCGGGGCGGCCGCCGATCGCCGACGCGACCAGGGCGACCAGCCCCTGGCCGGGCGTCAGCGCCTTGAGATCGATGGCTCCTCGCTCCGCGAGATTCAGGACGAGCGCGTTCTGGCGGCCGACGAGGATGGGGAGGGAAACCTTCGCCGGGTCGACCTCGGTGTCGCGCAGGACGAGCGGGAGCGTCAGCGAGGTGGTCTCGTAGCCGAGCCGTCCCGCGATGTTGGTCGCCGCCTCGATGTCGTCGGCCGTCGCTCGTGCCGGCACGACGATGCGCGCGATGACGCTGTCGGCCAGCCCGTCGCCGTTGACATCGGTGACGGCACCGCCGGCAAGGGCGAACACGGCGGCGAGCGACTCGGTCACGGTCGGACCGGCAGGCGCGCGCGGCGGGGCTTGGCCCGTGACGACGATCGTCGCAAACACAAGGGTGGCGAGACCGACCAACCCGTTCCTGCGCACGTGTGGACCCCCTATTGTTTCCAGGCCTGGCCGCCGCGCGTCATGGGCACCGGCAGCAGGTTGAGGCGGCGGACCAGCGATTCGCGCTCGGCCTGTTCGATGGCGATGAATACGACGGCGAGTTGGCGGCCGATCGACACGGCCACGGAGTTGGGGGCCGGCGATCCCTTCTCGAGCGCCGCCAGGAACTCGTCGCGGTCCTTCGGCGTATCCCACGCGGTCATCCACACACCCTGCAACCCAGCGGTCGTCTTGAGTGCATCCGAATCGGATCGGCTGCCCAGCAGATAGAAGCGGTCGCCGCCCCAGCCCTCCGCACCGACGTTCGTCCACGCGGACGCCGACTGGAGGTCGGCCAGACGCCGGGTCTCGTCGCGCGGCGCCGTGAGGATCGCCGTCAGCAGTTCGCCAAGCGTGTCGCGGTGGATGATGCGCCGGCCCGGCCTGCCGAGCCAGGCGGCAGCCGCGCGGTCGTCGAACACGACCGGCTGGTCGGCCCGCGGGGCGTCCCAGTACTTCTCGGGGTGGAGGACCTGCTCGCTGGAGCGCGGCAGCGCGCGCCGCGCGGCCAGCAGCGCCTCGCCGATCGCCCGGTTGTCGGGCATTGCCATCAGCGTCGCCAGGTCACCCTTGGCGAGGAACGCGGCGCCGACCACGTAGGACGCGAACATCGCCGAGAAATAGCGGGGCAGCTGCTCGAGCGTCTGGGACCGCGACAACTCCTTGGCGACGTACTGCGACAGGTCGGCCAGCGTGAACCTGCCAGACTTCTGGGCCGCCAGCATCGCCTGCAGCATCAGCGATGTCGCCGAGCCCTCGCCGATGGCGGCGGCGACGAAGTCGGTGTCCTCCGTGCCGCTCCCTGACTTCATCAGACTGGCCAGGTCGATCGTCTGGTCGTCGAGCGCGTGCGTCAACTCGTGCGCGAGCACCATCCGCTCGACGAACGCCGGCATCGGGTCAGGGCGATCGACCAGCTTGAGCGTCCGCGTCGCAGGCTCGTAGTACCCCGCAACCTGCTGGTCGAGGATGGCGAGGCTCGTCGCCAGCAGGCTGCAGTCGTGCGGGATGAGCCCGGCCACCCGCAGGAAGGCCTGGAGCCTGGCGCGCCGATCCGGCGTCGCGGCGGCGAAGACGATTCGCTGTATGTCGAGCTGTGCGCGCGCCGTCGAAATCCGCTCCTTCTTGACGGGGCGCTTGAACGTCCAGCCGCGCAGCTGCTCGACCTCGCGCGCGACCTCATCGGCGAGACGATCGAGCGCCTGGGCAGTCGGCGCCGGCTGCGTCGGGGCGGCGGCGGGCGTCTGGCCTGCCGGAGCGGCGGAGAGCAAGCCGGCCAACGCGACGAGCAGGAGGGCGGATGGCGCCCGGAACAGGCGGGTCATTTCTGCGCGGGTGCCGGTGACGGCCTCACGGCCAGCAGGACCGACGACGCTCCGTCCTTCCAGTGGTAGCCGAACGAGAAGGGAAGCGGCTTCACCGCCTTTGGATCGGCGAACACTCTGGCCATGTCCTCCTGGAAGCCGTAGTTGAAGTCCTTGACCGGCTTGTCGTACCGCCCATAGTAGGTCACGGCCCACTCCGGCGCCTTGAAGAAGCGCAGCGGAATGCCGGAGTCGTCCTCGAGCACGAGCCGCGACTGTGTGAGGAGAATCTTCCTGACGATCGAGAAGTCCCTGCCGTGCAGCAGGTAGGAGGCCGACTTCAGGAACGTGGGGTACGGCGCGTCCTGCTTGAGGAACGCCAGCACGCCGGGCCGACTGCCGATGGCCGCGTCCTCGGCCCGCGCACGGAAGTACACGACCGTCTGCGTATCGCGGTTCGGCCTCGCGAAGACCACTTCCAGGGCGTTGACCGGCCGCCGATCCTTCGCGGGCGGCTGCCGCGCGACCAGCTGGCCGGCGTCGCTGATTTCCAGTTCGCGCACGCTGACGATTTGCGCCTGCATCCTCACGAGGATGACGGCCATCAGCGGCAGCACCCCTCGCAGTTCGGCGGCAGAGGTGTCCGCCATCATGTGGCTGGTGATGAAGTAGTTCCTCTCCAGGAGGTCGTTCAGCGCCTGTCGGGTCTCGTCGAGCAGCCGCGCGAGACGTTCCGGCGGGAGCTGATCGACTGGCGGCAGCGTCCCGGGCTGCTCGAGGCCGAACATCACGTAGCGTCTGCAATCGGGGAAGAACAGCAGCGCGTTCAGGATGTCGGGCCCGGCGAACGGGTACATCAGCGTGCCGCACGCGCCCGTCGCGGGCGCGAGCTCGTTCGTCTGCCAGGCGGCGATCTTGGCGAACCGCTCGGCCGTGGCCCGGGTCCACTGCTGATCGAACTCGCGCTGCCAGGCCTGCCACTCCGGTCTGGCCGAGACCGCCGCGAGGCGGCTGCCTGGGCTCGGCGCCAGCCCCGCGAGGACGCGCACGGTGTCGGTGACCGTCTGGTCGGCGCCGGTCCCCGGTGCCTGAGCGAATCCGGTAGCAGCGGCAGCCGCGCCGCATGCCAGCGCGAGGAACAGGGAACGAAGCGCGATCGAAATCATGAGCCCTTTCGAGGACGAACTCCCGCAATCCTACCAAGCCGCCCCGCGCCCGTCATCAGGAAACCGCAGGAAGCAGCAGCACAAGGCGCCGCGCGCGTTGACAAGGCGCCGCGCGCGGCTTGACACACCCTCCGCGAGCCGATAGTCTGCCGGCGGAATGAAACTCGCCTTCATCGGGACCCACGGCGTCGGCAAGACCACTCTCTGCTATGACCTGGCCGCGGCCCTCAAGCGCCAGGGCATCAACGTCGACATGGTCAAGGAGGTCGCCAGGCTCTCGCCGCTGCCGATCAACAGGAAGACGTCGCTCGACGCCCAGACCTGGATCCTCACGACACAAGTCGCCGAGGAGATCCGTTCGGCCGCGCATCACGAGGTCGTGGTCTGCGACCGTTCGGTGCTCGACAATTACGCGTACCTGTCGTTCGCCTGCGGACGGCAGAAGGCGATCGAGCGGTTCGTCGACTACTGGATGAAGAGCTACACGCTCCTTTTCAAGGTGCCGATTTCCGGGCAGGCGGCCGCCGACGGCGTCCGGGACACCGACGAGTTCTTCATGCGGCAGATCGACCAATTGGTGGACACGCTGCTGGCCGAGAAGAAGGTGCCGTTCGAGCGGCTGCCAGAAGACAGCCGTGCCACGTGGATCGACATCGTCAAGGACGTCGTCCTGCGCCACCCCGAACTGGACGGGCGGCTGATCTAGGGCTCAGGGCTCAGGGCTCAAGGCTCAGGGCCAAGGGCTCAGGCGTCCGCCACCCCGTTGTCCGACCACAGCCTCTGAACCACGTACAGCAGCACGAGCCCGGACGCGGCGAAGACGCCAAGCAGCCCCAGCGCCTGCGGCGTACGACCGTAGAGGAAGTTCCCCACGGTGAAGAGCGCCGACCAGATGACGGTGCAGCCCGAAACCCATCCGATGAGCGCGAGCGGGATGTTGTCGCGCTGCGTCCGCAGCTCGTCTCGCCCGATGCCCGCCTCGCGGCGGATCCGTTCCCACCCCGGGCCGAATGGCCGGACCTTCGTGTAGAACGCGACCAGCGTCGCGCGGTCAGTCTCGGGTCCGACGAACGCCGTGATCACCCAGCAGATGGTCGTCGCGGCGATGGTCACGAGCAGCGCGACGTGCGTGCCCATGTGGAGTCCGTTCTTCGCCAGGATGAGGATGACCAGCGACACGAGGAACGAACTCACCATCGCGACGACCTCGCACCACGCGTTCACCCGCCACCAGAACCAGCGGACCAGGTAGAGCAGGCCCGTCCCCGCGCCCACCTGCAGGATGACGTCGAAGGCGTCCTTGGCCGAGTCGAGGACGAACACGAGCGCCGACGAGGCGAAGAAGAGGATTACGGTGACGATCCGGCCCGCGGCAACGTAGTGCTTCTCGCTGGCGTCCTTCTTCAGGAACCGTCGGTAGAAGTCGTGGACCAGGTACGAGGCGCCCCAGTTCAGGTGCGTGAGAATCGTCGACGAGTTGGCGGCGATCAGGCCGCCAACCATCAGGCCGATGAAGCCGACGGGCATGAACTTGAGCATCGCCGGAAACGCGATGTCGTGGCCGATCAGGCTCGGGTCGAGGTTCGGGAACGCGGTCTGAATGTCCGAGAGCTCGGGATAGACGAGAATCGAGCAGAGCGCGACGATGATCCACGGCCACGGCCGCAGTACGTAGTGGGCCACGTTGAAGAACAGCACGGCGCCGAGCGCGTCCTTCTCAGACTTCGAGGCCAGCATCCGTTGGGCGATATAGCTGCCGCCCCCTGGCTCGGCCCCGGGGTACCAGACCGCCCACCACTGCACTGCGATCGGCATCACGAAGACGGCGACCGCCATGTCCCAGTTGTTCGTGAAATCGGGGAGGATGTTCAGGTAGTTGAGGCCCTCGGGTCCCTTCGCGACGGAGAGCTTCGTCATCAGGCCGCTGAGGCCGCCGACCACCGGCACCTGCAGCGCGAAGTAGGCGGCGGCGATGACCGCCGTCATCTTGATGAAGAACTGCACCATGTCGATGACGAGAACGCCCCAGAGGCCTGAATGCGTCGCGAAGACGACGTTCAGGGTGCCGACGAGCGCCAGCGTCTGCCACCGCGGCAGCCCGAAGAGGATGCCGGCGATCTTGCAGGCGGCCAGGTTCACGGTCGCCATGATCATGCAGTTGAAGAGGAGCCCGAGGTACACCGAACGGAAGCCGCGGACGACGCCGGCCGCCTTCCCCGAGTACCGGATCTCGTAGAACTCGAGGTCGGTCATCACGCCCGATCGTCGCCACAGGCGCGCATAGAAGAACACCGTCGAGACGCCGGTCAGCACGAATGCCCACCAGACCCAGTTGCCCGCGACGCCGTTGCGCCGGACGATGTCGGTCACCAGGTTCGGGGTGTCGCTGCTGAAGGTCGTCGCCACCATCGAGAGACCGGCCAGCCACCAGGGGACTGCGCGACCCGAAGCGAAGAACTCCGACGTGTTCTTGCCCGCGCGTTTGCCGAAGAAGAGCGCCGGGACGAAGCAGATCAGCAGCGAAACGACAACGATGACCCAGTCGATGAGCTGAAGATGCATGGGGCTGGTCTCCGGGACGCGACACGATAACATAGACAGAAGACAGAAGACAGAAGACAGAAGATAGAAGATAGAAGATAGAAGACAGAAGACAGAAGGCAGAAGATACTCGACAGGAGAGGGCTGGGCTGGGACAGTCGCGGCCGCCAGTCGATTCCGACGCGAAGATGTTGCGACGTTCTTCTCAGCATTCTATCTTCTGTATTCTGTCTTCTAACTTCTGTCTTCGAGGAGCGCCAAGCCGTGAGCATGAAAGCTCCGAGCGTCTTCAATGACATCGTCGGGCCCGTGATGCGGGGGCCGTCCAGCTCGCACACGGCCGGCTCGTTTCACATCGCCCGGCTGGCTGGAGCGCTGCTCGGCGCCCGGCCGGTTCGCGCCCGGTTCGCGTTCGATCCCGAACGGCTCCTACGCGCAGGTTTACCGACAGCAGGGCGTCGACCGCGCGTACGCCCTCGGCCTGCTCGGGTGGCCGCTTACCGACGGCCGGTTCTTCGCGGCGCTGGACGAGGCGGCGGCTGCGGGGGTGGCCCTGTCGTTCGCGGTTGAGCCGCTGGAGGGCGCGGACCACCCGAACACCGTCGACATGGAACTGGAGTCGTCCGATGGAACGGTCATCAGGCTGCGTGCCAGGTCGGTCGGCGGGGGCGCCGTGGAACTGACGCGGGTGGAGGGCTGGCCGGTTCGACTGACCGGCGAGACCTACTGCGCGCTGGCTGAGGTTCGAGCGGGTTCGGCCGACGCTGTCCGGGCGGCGCTCGAGTCGGACGGTCAGGCGGTTCCCGGCGCGGCACACCTGGAGCGCGGAGATCTTCGACTGGTCGTCGTACCGCGGACGGCGCCGCTCGGTGCGGACCTCGCGCGCGGCGTGCGGGAGCTCCCCGAGGTCGCGTGGGTGCGCGAGACGCCGCCGGTGGCGTTCGTCAAGCGAGGGGGCCCGCTGTTCGCGTCCGCCCGCGAGATGGTCGCGCTCGCGGAGGAAAGAGGCTGGCCGCTCGGCCGCGTCGGCCTGGCCTACGAGGCGGACCTGCTCGGCCTGGAGGAGGGCGCGTTGACCGCCGAGATGGTGCGGCGGTTCGAGATCATGCGCGCCTCGGTCAAGGAGGGGCTTGCCATGTCGACCTCCGGCATGCAGCTGCTGAACCCGTCGGCCGGGCTGATCATGCAGGCTGAGGCCTCGGGCCGTCTCGCAATCGGGGGGCTGCACACCCGTGCCGCGGCGCGGGCCATGGCCGTCATGCACGCCAACGGCGCGATGCGCGTCGTCTGCGCGGCGCCCACCGGAGGTTCCGCGGGTGTGCTGCCAGGCGTTCTCGTATCGCTCGTGGACGATCGAGGCCTTGACCTCGAGACGGCCGTCAGCGCGCTCTTCGCCGCGTCGGCAATCGGCCTCATCGTGGCGCACCGGGCGACGTTCGCGGCCGAGGTCGCCGGATGCCAGGTGGAGATCGGGGCGGCGGGCGCGATGGCGGCTGCCGCGGTGGTGGACGCGGCGGGCGGCACGGCGCGGCAGGCCTGCGACGCCGCGGCCATCGCGTTCCAGAACACGATGGGCTCGGTGTGCGACCTGGTGCAGGGCATGGTCGAGATTCCGTGTCACACGCGAAACGCCGCGGGCGCCTCATCCGCGTTCGTGTGTGCGGATCTCGTGATGGGGGGGTACGAGAACCCGATCGGCCTGGACGAGACGATTGATGCCGTCTACGCCGTCGGTCGGATGCTGCCGGCCGAACTGCGCTGCACCGCGCGGGGAGGCCTGGCGGTGACGCCGAGCGCGCTCCGGATAGTTCGCCGGCCCCCGGCTGCGCCCCCACGGGGGTAGAATGTGCGCGACCGCTTCAGGAGAGGGGACTATGAGACACACTCGAACCTTGACCGTCGTTCTGCTGGCGTGGCTTGTCGCATCGGGGGCGTGGGCGCAGGTCGCCCCTCCGGCCTCGCCCGAGGCGGTCGGCCTGTCGACGCCGCGAGTGGAGCGGCTGAAGTCGGTCGTGCAGGACTACGTCAGCCGCAACCAGATTGCCGGCGTGACGGTCGTCATCGTGCGAGCGGGGAAGGTCGCCGTCTTCGAGCCGATCGGCCGGATGGACATCGAGAAGAACGTGCCGATGAGGAAGGACACGATCTTCCGGATGGCGTCGATGAGCAAGGCGGTCACGTCGGTGGCCGCGGTGATCCTGATGGAGGAAGGCAAGCTGCGGCTGGCCGACCCGGTCTCGAAGTACCTGCCCGCGTTCAAGCGGACCACCGTCCTCGTGCCCGGCCCGGGCGGGCGCTATGGCTCGGTTCCGGCGAAGCGGGAGGTCACCGTCAGGGACCTGCTGACCCACACGGCGGGCATCTCGTATGGCGACGGTCCGGCGGCCAAGGAGTACCGAAGCCGCCGGGGTGCTGGGATGGTATCTGGCCGACAGGCCCGAGCCGATCGGCACGCTGATGGAGCGGCTCGCCGGCCTGCCGTTCGCGGCGCAGCCTGGCGAGAGGTACGTCTACGGCTACAACACGGACATCCTGGGCGCCGTCGTCGAGAAGGCGTCGGGCCTGCCGCTCGACGAGTTCTTCCGCACGAGGATCTTTGAGCCGCTGAAGATGCCCGACTCCGGGTTCTTCCTCCCGAAGGAGAAACGCGATCGACTGGCGACCGTCTACTCGCTGGGCTCGGACGGCAAACTCGTGCGCGCGCCCGAACCGAAGATGGGGCAGGGCGACTACGTCGACGGACCGCGGGCGTGCTTTGGCGGCGGCGCGGGCCTGTTGTCGACCGCTTCCGACTACACGCGCTTCCTGCAGATGCTGCTGAATGGCGGCGAGCTGGATGGTGTCCGCGTGCTCGGCCCGAAGTTCGTCGAGATGATGACGTCGAACCAGGTCGGCCGGTTGTTCAGCGAGAGCGGCGGGGTCGGCTTCGGCCTCGGGTTCGAAGTCACCGAGGACGTAGGCGCGGCCGGCCGGCCGGACTCGGTCGGCGCCTTCGGGTGGGGGAGCGCGTACTACTCCAAGTTCTGGGTCGACCCCAAGGAGAAGCTGGTGGCGGTGTTCCTGACCCAGCTGATTCCCGCGGGCGGCCTGGACCTGCAGGATAAATTCCGCTACCTGGTCTACCAGACCATCGTCAAGTAGCTGACACGGCGTCAGGTCTGCGAAGGGAGCATTCTGCTGACCACGCAGACCTGACCCCGGCATTGTCTACTGCAACGCGATCGTCTTCTCCGCCGTACCGCCCTTGACGCTGGCGTACTTCACGGTCATCGCACCGGTGCCCTTGACCAGGTACTGGATGGTCTTCGTGGCCTTTCCGGTCAGCCCGTTGCGCAGCATGATGCGTTTCAGGTCCTTCTGGTCGATCGCCTGCGCGATGGCCGGCCGCCACTTGTCGGTGACCCAGCTCGCCGACAGGATCTCGACCGCCTTTCCCTCGACCGTGAGCAGGTCGGGCGGCACGATGCCGTTCATCGCCGCCTTCGCGAGGACCGTCGGGGTCACCTTCGGGTTGCTCAGGTCCACCCAGACCTTGTAGACGTTTTCGCCCAGCCGCTCGACCTTCGTCTCGCCCATCTTCACCTTGGGCATTTCGTCGGCCTGGTACAGGGTGAACGCCATGTTGCGGTGGCACAGCTCTTCGTTCATGAAGCGCGGCGGAAGGCGGCCGAACGTCTTCTTCATCGCACCGCCAATCTCGACCTTACCGAACTGCGGATGGTCGAACTCCTTCCACTCGGTGAGTTCGTCGCCGAACTCCAGGAAGTCGTTGAAGAAGTAGTTGGCGACGCGCGGCGCGATCGGGCTGTTCGGGTCCCGCTGCTGCTCCTTCAACTCAGGGCTCGTGAAGTACTGTCCGTTGTTCCACAGCTCGTTGCTGAACGACAGGATGCCGAGGCCGTCGTTGCCCCAGTCGGTCACGCCGCCGTGCACCGTGTAGAGGCCGCTCCAGATCACGAGGTAGCGGTAGAAGGGGAGGATGCGCTCGCCGTTGCGTCCCAGCTCGTCGTAGGCGCGAACGTCGGACGCCGGGTATTCACCCGCCGTTTCCGCACCCGGGCTCCTCAGGATCATCCCGCCGCTGTTGTGGTAGGTCTGCAGCCCCGCGATGTTCGGGTGCGCCAGCAGGAAGTCGTTGACCGCCTTCGCTTCGGGCAGCTGGAACGGGTAGTCCATGGCGCCGCCCTGGATGTAGTTCGGCTGCCAGTCGGCGGCGTAGTTACGGTTTGGATCGTAGCTGCCCAGGCCATCCTCGCCGACGCGTCCGTCGCCGTCATGGTCGACACCCTCCTGGCCGAGCAGGATGTAGTCGCCGACCTCGCCGGTTCCGACAGGCTCCATGACGCGGGGGTCGGTCCGGCTCTTCCTGTAGTTGCCCTGGCCGGGCACGTACTTCCGAATCTGTTCGATGACCCCGTTGCCGTTCAGATCCTCCGGACCGTCCTCATCGAACTGGTAGTCGTTGTCGTCGTCGACGGGGACGTGGCCGGTGCGCGCATTGCCGCCGGGGCCCTTCATGAAGTAGTCGCGGCCGTCCGGGTTCACCGTGGGGACGATGTAGAACACCCGCTCGTCCACCAGCTTGGTGATCCGGTCGATCTTCCGGTAGTTCTCCATGAGATACCAGACCGTGTAGGTGCAGATCTCACCCCCCTGGATCTCGTTGCCGTGGATGTTCGCTTCGATGTACATCGCCGGCTTACTCGTGTCAGGCCCGGTGTCGGGGTTGTTGACGATCATCGCGGCGATGTCGCGGCCGCCGTAGCTCTTGCCGAGCACGACGTATTTGACGAACTTCGGGTACGCCTTCTCGAGCGTCTTCATGTCAGCCTGGAGTTCGGCCACGTCGTGCCACCGGTTGAAATCGAGGCGGACCTTGAACGGACGCTCGGAGCTTGGCGCCTGCGCCCAGTCCTTCTGAACCGGCTTGGCCGCCGGCGCCTGCTTGACCGAGGCCTGAGCCTGGCCGGCCGGCTTCGCCTGGCCCGCCTGCCCGGACACGTCCGGAGAGCTGAAGACAGCCGCCGCGAGCAGCACCGTCGCGGCCGTCGTGAGTCTGCAGAAATTGTTCATCATCGTTCTCCGTGATTGAGGCGGCGCCTACCGCAGCGTCAGGGTGGCGGTGTCGGTGCCGCTCTTCTGCGAGACGGCCTTGAGGGTGACCGTGGATCCCGGGACGCCCTTGATCACCCACTCGAACGACTGGCGCGTGCCCGAACCGGCGAGCGTCGGGACCTGCGTCGTCTTCTGGTTGCCGGTGATGATGCTCTCGGGGGCGACGCCCAGTTGCACGACGACGGGCTTCACGGCCCTGGCCTGGACGCCCTGCGACATCGCCGTGGGGAGGTAGCCGGTGTTCTCGATGTCGGCCTTGATGCGGAACAGGCCGGCGCCGAGCGCCGTCACTTCGGTCTTGGCGATGGCCACCTTGGCGTAGAGCGACGACAGATAGACGGCGAACCTGGCGTGCGCCGCGCCCAGTTCGGCGATCTTGCCGGCGGGCGGATTGGTCGTGACGTACGGCTTGAAGCCGCCAATCTCCACCTCTCCGAGCGTCGGGTGCTTGAACGCCGTCCACTTCACGAAGCCGTCGATCTTCTCCGCGTCCATCCACTGCAGGAGCCGAAGGTCGATGCCTTCGGGTGTGTCGGCCGCCCCCGCGTCGAGCGTCATGCCGCCCATGGCACCCCGGGCGCCGCCGGCCCGCTGGCCCCCTCCGGCCGCCGCCGCAGCCGCCGGCATCGCGCCGCCCGCTGGGGCGCCCCCGCCCATGCCGGCCGGCCGTCCGGCTCCAGGAAGGCCCCAGCCGGGCGTCGAGAACGACGGCACGCCGAACTGGTAGTAGCCGTATTCGAAGAAGGCTCCCGCCGGCGCACGTGTGTACCCGGAGGCCCGCAGGCCGGTCAGTTCGCGGTACTTCTCGCTGACCACCCTGAAGTACTCGTAGTCTCCAGCCGCTATCGTCGTGTTCGCACGCGGCGAGGGGGCGCCCGCCCGAGCGCCGGCCGCCTGTGCCGTGGCGCCGCCGCGCCCGCCCGGCATGCCGCCCTCGTCCATCATGATGAACACACCGCCGCCGCGGCCGCCGCGCCCGCCGAGCCCGCCCATGTCCTGGAACATGCCGACGCGGCGCGCGTCGGCCAGCGTCCGGCCGGCGAAGTCGATCAGGTTGATCGGGTTGGCCGCCGCCAGATCGCCGCGCCGCGAGGGGGTTGCGATGAGGTTGTCGTTCTCGCCGAACGTGAGCATGGCCGCGATGTTCCGGTGCTTCAGCACGAACTCGAGCATCGCGCGCGTTTCCGCCTCGCTCACCATGTAGCGGCCGGCGTCGGGCTCGTAGTACGGGTACTGATGCATGAAGTTCCGATTGATGTCGGCGCCGCCGGGACCGTCTTCGGCGATGAAGCCGTCGTTGTCCTTGTCGAGGCCCTCCCAGTACCAGCGCCCAGCCGCCCGACTCGCCCTTCGCGGGGTCGGCCCGCTTCATCAGACGCGTGTCGTCCGGGCTCACCATGAAGGGGCCCTTGGGGTCCCTGACGCGCATCAGCGTGACGAAGCCGTCCTTGTTGAGATCCTCCGGGCCGTCTTCGTCGATTCGTCCGTCGTTGTCGGCGTCGAACGGGGTGGTGTTGGTGCGGCGCAGCGCTTTCACCGGCGCGAACATCAGCTCGGCGCCGTCGGCGTTCACGCGCGGGACGACGTAGACCACGCCGGTGTCGAGACGCTGCTTGATGGCGGCATCCGTGGCATAGCCCTTGGTCAGCGCATCCACCATGAACAGCGCGAGTTCGCTGCCGATCAGGTGATCGCCTTCGAAGTTGGCCGCCACCAGCAACCCGGGGCGCTGATCGACGGGCGTGCCCGCCAGATTTGCCAGTTCGACGGCCCAGATTTCGCGACCTTCGCGAGTCCTGCCGATCGACGAGATCCTCGCGATGGTCGGGTTCGCTGCGACGATGGCCTTCAGTTCGGCGGTGAGTTCCTGGTAGGTGTGGAACTTCGAGAAGTCGGCGGCGGTCGCCATCGCCGGCAGCAGCCAGACGACGGCGGCTGTCAGCGCGGCGACGCGCATCCACCCTGCAGCATTGCGTGACGGTCTCGGCACGGCGTCCTCCTGCGATTCGCAAGCGTGGCTTGCATCAACGTGGCGTGGGTGAGGCTATCACAAGTGCCGGCGTGCGGGGCCACGCCGACTCTGCCGTTCGGCGTGCCGGGCCAGCCTGACGCGTGGGCCTGACGCGTGGGCTTGCCAACTTGCGGGGGATTCGGCAGGATGGTACCAATCGCAACCCACCACTCCCGGGAGGGTCTGTATGGCGACCACGGTGCGAGCCGACGAGCACGAACTGGCCGACGCGATCCGGACGGGCGCGCGGCACCGGCGCGAGCAATTGTTCGGGGCCTATTTCGAGGGGACCGACCGGTCAGATGCGTTCGGATCCGCATACGAGGGCATCTACCGCTTGCCGGCGGACGCGACCGGGATCCGGCCCAAGGGCATCTACAAGTTCTTCGCCTGCCTCGATGACCGTGTCCGACGGTGCCCCGAGCCCGGCTGCATCAAGCAGCACTTCCTGGACACGCTCATCATCCACCTCAACGACGACCACCAGTGGAGCCGCGAGCGGATCGCGGCGTATATCGACGGGGAGGAGCAGGGCGCGGGCAGCTAGCTGGCAGCCGTGGGCTGACAGCGGATCTTCGATCACCATGGCCCGCAGCCTGCCATCCGCTGCCAGCTGAGAGCTGACAGCTGGCACCCGCCTGCACCCGTCAGTGCCGCGTCCGGGTCACCCCGTCGTCTTGTTGAACACCAAGCTCTCGGTGAAGGACGGGTCCGTCAGACGGGCCCGTCTGACGGGCCCGTCTGAATAGACCCGGGCGCTGTGCCGGCGTATACTCACCCAGGCCCCGGCCCTCGTCTGCGTTTCTCGGAAGGACCAAACAGTGCCGCTCGCGGCAGGCACGCGACTCGGCGGCTATGAGATTGTCGCGGCGCTCGGCGCCGGCGCGATGGGGGAAGTGTATCGCGCCAGGGAACTGAGGCTCTGGCGGGATGTCGCCCTGAAGGTCCTGCCACCCGGCGTCGGGAGCGGGGCGCCCGCCGGCCGGGACTCGAGCCCAGATCCGCGCGCGTTCGACGAGCGGCACGCCCGGTTCGAGCGGGAAGCGAAAGCGCTGGCCTCGCTCAACCACCCGAACATCGCCCACATCTACGGCATCGTCGACGCATGCACGCCGGACGGAGAGGCGGTCACCGCGCTGGCGATGGAATTGGTCGAGGGACGGACGCTCGCGAACGCGATACCGTTGCGCGGATTTCCGCCCGCGCGCCTCCTCGAGATCGCGCTCGAACTCGCCAGTGCGCTCGCCGCCGCACACGCGAGCGGCGTGGTGCACCGGGACCTGAAGCCGTCCAATATCATGCTCCGCACCGACGGGCACGTGAAGGTGCTCGACTTCGGCCTCGCCAAGCTTCGGCTCTCGCCGGACAGCGTCGACACCGAGGCCTCCACCGCGATGGAGACGGTCGCCGGGAGGCTGATGGGCACGCCGGCCTACATGTCGCCGGAGCAGGCGGAGGGACATCCGGTCGACGGCCGCCCGGATCTCTTCTCGCTCGGGATGCTTCTTTACGAGGCGGCCACCGGCGTGCGGCCGTTCGCCGGGTCCTCCACCGTGGCGATTCTGTCCGCCATCGTGCGTGACACGCCCGTCCCCGTGACTGTCCGTAACCGCAGTGTCCCGCCGGCGCTTGGAGACGCGATCGAACGGCTCCTGCTGAAGAGCCCCGGGCATCGATACCAGACGGCAGACGAGCTGCGCACGGCGCTCGAAGCCGTTCGTCTCAACGCCGGGCGGCCCGCGCCACTGCGGCTCCCGAGGGTGCCACGGCGCTTGGCTTGGATCGCGGCCGGCCTGGCGGTCGCGGCTGCATCGCTGGGCGCGGACTGGAGGGTGGCCCGCCAGGAGCCGCCCCCGACGCTTGACAAGGTCGCGCAGGTGACAGCCGAGGAGGGCACCGAGACCCATCCGAGCTTGTCGCGGGACGGAAGCTGGCTCGCCTATGCGGCATCCGGAGATATCTTCCTCCGCCGGGTTGGCACGGAGAACCCGGTCCTCCTCACGGGGGACATCTCGCTGCAGGCCGGCGAGCCGGCGTTCTCGCCAGACGGCCGGCTAATCGCGTTCTCCGCCCGTGGCGACGGAACCGACGCGCGTGGCGGGATCTGGCTCATGGAGGCGACGGGCGGCGGGAAGCGGCGTCTCTCTGACGAGGGGTTCAGCCCGGCTTGGAGGCCCAACGGAGAGGAAATCGCCTACGCGACCGAGATGGCCACACCGTACAATCGCCCGCGTCCGAGCCGCCTGTCCATCATCGACGTGACGTCCGGCCGGGCTCGCCAGCTGGGCACGGAGGACGGCATGGAGCCGGCGTGGTCGCCGTCGGGCCGGCGCCTGGCGTATTGGGCCCTGGTGGAGGTCTCACATCGGGACATCTTCACGCGGCCGGCTGATGGCGGCGCGGCCACGCCGGTGACGTCGGACGCGTTCGTCGACTGGGGCCCGGCCTGGTCCCACGACGGGCGGCACCTGTTCTTCTGCAGCGACCGGAGCGGCAGCCCGAACCTGTGGCGGGTCCGCATCGATGAGGAGACCGGCCGCGTGCTCGGCGAACCGGAGCCGGTCTCCGCTCCCGCGCCGGCCGCGATGCACGTGAGCCTCGCCGCCGACGGCTCTCGACTCGCCTACGAGGTCTCCGATCTGCTGACCAATGTCGTGCGGATACCGTTCGATCCGGTCGCGGAAGTCGTGCGCGGCGATCCGGTTCCGATCACGTCGGGAACGCGCATCTGGACCGACCTCGACGTGTCGATTGACGGTCGGCTGGCCCTCCGCTCACAGAGGCGCCAGGAAGACATCTACGTCGGCAATCCGGACGGCACGAACATCACGGCGCTGGCGCCAGACGAGAACAACGATCGTTTCCCGCGATGGTCGCCTGACGGGTCGCGGATTGCCTTCTCGTCCACCAAGGGCGGCGAAGGCTACGAGATCCACTCCATCCGCGCAGACGGTAGCGATCTTCGCCGGCACACGTACTACCAGCCGAGCGCCGTCCATTTCCCGATCTGGTCGCCCGACGGGCTCCGCCTCGCGTTCACGGCCTACATCACGGCCGGCGGGCAGACCTACGTGATCGATTCGAAAGCGGCGTGGCCGACCGGGCCGTTGAAGCCGCTGTTGACGCCGCCCGTCCCGCTGGATCTCCGGTATCGTCCCTGGTCGTGGTCGCCGGATGGCCGGCGCATCGTGGCCTACTCGGAGCGCGGCGCCGGAATGATCGTGTACGACGTGGCGACCGGCACCCACGAGGAAGTGTCCCGCGTCGGTGCGAAGCCGCGCTGGCTGAGCGACAGCCGCCGCCTCGTCTACACCCACGACGGCGCGCTGCACCTCTTGGACACACGAACGAAGAAGTCGCGGGAGATCTCCCGGCCTTCCGCCGGCGCCTTCGTCGATCCGGCCGTGTCCCGCGACGACCGGTCGCTCTACGCCATCCTGTACCGCGACGAAGGGAGCATCTGGTTCGCCACGGTGAAGTAGCCCGGCGCCGCCGGCATCCGCTGTCAGCTGCCAGCTGAGAGCTGACAGCTGACACGCGTCCGCACCCGTCAATGCCGTGCAGTTGGGACCGCCGGCGGCTTGGCGATCACCAGGTTCTCGATGAAGAACTCCATCATCCGGTCGGAGGAGACGCCAGAGTGTCCGGCGTCCGGGCCGACCTGGACTTCGAAGCTCTTGCCGGCCTTGCGCAGCGCCGCTATCAACTGCATCGAATTGGTCGGGTGCACGTTGTTGTCCGCCGTGCCGTAGTAGACGAGGAGCCGCCCGTTGAGCTTGTCGGCGTAGGCCATCGCGTTGCCGATCTCGTAGCCTTCCTTGTTCTCCTCGGGGATCCACATGTACCGCTCGGTGTAGATCGAGTCGTAGTGATACCACGCGGTCACCGCCGACGAGGCGGATCCGGCGCGGAAGACGTCGGGATGGCGAAGCACGCACATCAGTGACGAGTAGCCGCCGTAGGACGTCCCGAAGATCCCGACCCGCTCCTTGTCGAAGTACGGCCGGCTCCAGAGCGCCTTCACGCCTTCCGCCATGTCGTCCATCTCGACCTGGCCCAGCTTCAGGTAGATCGCATCGAGCGTGCGCTTTCCCATTCCTGGCGCGGCGCGCGAGTCGAGGCTCAACACCAGGAAGCCGTACTCCGTGAGCGCGTTCGGCTGAACGAACGCCTCGCTCGTGGCGGCGGACGCCGGGCCGCCGTAGACGGTGGCAAGCGCCGGGTACTTCTTCGACGGATCGAAGTTCGACGGGAATCTGATCATCCCGTACAGCGTCGTCTTGCCGTCGGCGGCCTTGTAGCTGAATCGCTCGGCCTTCTTGAGGCCCAGCTGGGTGAACTTCGTCAGATCGCTCGCGGCCAGTTCCGCGACGACCTTTCCTGCGTTGTCCACGAGACGGGTGGCGGGCGGGGTGTTGTGCGTCTGATACACATCGACGAAGTGCTTGTTGTCGGGCGAGATCCCGCACGACGCGGCACCGGCGCCGCCCGGGCCGCCGCGAGCGCCGCCGCCGCGGGCCATGCAGCTCCCGACCGAGTGGGTGAACGCCGGGTCGGTGAGCCGGACATCGCCCTTGCCATCCAGACCGACACGGTGCAGCTGCATCTTCAGGTGGTTGTCGCCATCGCGCGCGGTGTAGAAGATCAGCTTCGCGTCCTCATCCACCTTGACCAGCGAGCCGGCCTCGAACGACGTGTGCGCCGTGATCGGATTGATCAGCTTCCCGGACAGGTCGTAGAGGTGGAAGTTCTTCCAGCCGTTTCGCTCCGATTCCCAGATGAAGCGCTTGCCGTCCTTGAGGAACGTCATGCCGGGGCTGTTCTCGATCCAGCCGGTCGGCCACTCCTCGCGGATGATCACGCGGCACGAGCCGGTCGACGGATTGGCCGCGACCACTTCGAGGATGTTCTGCCGTCGATTCGTGCGGTTGAGCAGCAGTTCCGTGCCGTCGGGTGACCAGGCGATCCGGTAGACGTAGTGTCCGACCACCGCGTTGTCGAACGACTTGCCGTCGCGCACGTCCACCTTCACCGTCTTCTTCGCCACTGGGTCGTGGATGTAGAGGTCCACGATCGGGTTGGGCCGACCGGCCTTCGGGTAGGCCTCGGTGTCGATGCGGCTGTACAACTTCGTCTGATCGAGCTGCAGGTAGTAGTCGTCCACCTGCTTCTCGTCGAACCGGAAGTAGGCCAGCTTCGTGCTGTCGGGCGACCACCACATGGCGGTGGTCTGCCCGAGCTCCTCGCCGTAGACCCAGCTTGCCGTGCCGTACTTGATGCGGTCCCTGTCGTTGCCGTCGGTGGTGAGAGCCACTTCGTTCGCGCCCGCGACGTCGCTCATCCAGAGGTTGCGGTCGCGGTAGAACGCCTTGAGCTTCCCGTCGGGCGACGTGGTGCTGGCCACCTGGCGCCCGCGCTCCGGGGCGCCGCCCTGGCCACGCGCACCTGCGCCGCGCATGCCGCCGCCAGGCTGCTCCGGCGCGGGGCCGACTTCAGTCGCTGTCTTCTTCGCGACATCGAATCGGTAGATCTTGTTGTCCCTCGTGTATTCGAATGTGAGCGGGTCCTTCCAGGTCACGGAGAGGGAGCCCGGCTTGACGGCGCCGGTGATCTCCTTGCTCATCTTCGCGTACTGGTCGTACCCGGGCATCGACTTGAGGCGGTCCTGCGCGGCGGTGGCGGCGGTCAGGACGACGAGCGCGGCGAGCAGCACGAAACCGGTGCGGCCCAGCAGATGCGAGTGACGGCGTCTGTTCATCGTCAGGGACTCCTTGCGACCGAGTGCGATACGGTGCGGCACGCTTGTACTCGATCTGGGTGGCTGCTGGCAACTCCATAGTCGCTGGTGGATGACGCCGCCGACATGAATGGTCATACCAAGTGGGTGCTCTGACCTCATTTTCATGGAGCCGGTGAGCCGAGCGCCTGGCGGGTCTGGCCGTGCGAGACGGAGATGTTGGAGGCCGTTGGACCTTGCAAGACAGACATTCTCCGGTTGACAAGCGGCCTGCCCCGGTGGTATCTCTCAGGCGCGTGAGCGGGCGGTGAAGACATAAGTGGTCAGACCTCGATGGATGGGGAGCCGATGAAGAAGGTGACCGCCGCGGAAGTGGTCGTCGCGCGGGTCCGGGCGTTGATCGACGAGGGGACGGTGCAGTCGGGCGACCGGCTGCCTCCCGAGCGTGATCTGGCGCGCCAGCTCGGTGTGAGCCGGCCGAGCGTGCGGTCCGGCTTGAAGAGCCTTGCCGCGATGGGGATTGTCCAGATCCGGCAGGGTGCCGGCACGTTCATCACGGCAGGGCCGCCGGTGCTGGCGAGCGAGCCGCTCAGCTTCCTCGCGGCGCTGCACGGGTTCTCGCGCGCGCAGATGTTCGAGGCGCGGCTCGTGCTCGAGGTCGCCGTCGCGGGCCTGGCCGCCGAGCGCGTGAAGCCCGAACGGTTGATGACGATCAGCGACGAGACCACGGAGATGTTCGCGGCGCTCGACGAGCCGGACGCGTTCCTCGAACACGACATCAAGTTCCACCAGGCGGTCGCCGCCGCGTCGGACAACCCGATCCTCGGGTCGCTCGTCGAGATGGTCTCGAAGATGTTCTACGAGTTCCGGCGCCGCACGATTGGCCCGGCGACCGACAAGCGGCAGGCGGCCGAAGAACACCGGGTTATCTACCAGGCCATCCGGGCGCGCGATCCCGAGCGGGCGCGCGAGGCGATGGCCAGTCACCTGCGCCGCGCGGCGCTGACCCAGGCACAGGAAGATACGGGCGCCGACGCCGCGTCGCTCCGGCCCGACCGACAGGAGGAGAACGCGTGACTGCCAATGCCGCCCGTCCTGGATCCTCGGCAACCGACTCGTTGG
Source organism: uncultured Acidobacteriota bacterium (assembly GCA_963698725.1). GTDB lineage: Bacteria > Acidobacteriota > Vicinamibacteria > Vicinamibacterales > Fen-181 > FEN-299. The sequence continues at coordinate 134,381 of CAVORY010000011.1, read as the reverse complement.
CCGCTTCCGGTGGTGGCGCGATCGGCAGCTATCGTTGGGTCATCTGCTCGCTCATCTTCCTGGCGACGACCGTCAACTACGTCGACCGCCAGATTCTGGCGCTCATCAAGGAGTTCCTCGACAAGGAACTCGGGTGGAGCAACGAGCAGTTCGGCCTGGTGAACTCGGCCTTCCAGGCCGCTTACGCGGTGGGGCTTTTCGCCTTCGGCTGGTTCATCGACCGCTACGGAACGAAGATCGGCTACGCGGTCTCGATCACGCTCTGGAGCGCGGCCGCGCTGACGCACGCGCTCGTGGCGTCGGTCGGGGGGTTCTTCTCCGCGCGGGTGTTTCTGGGCTTCAGCGAAGGCGGCAACTTCCCGGCGGCCATCAAGGCCGTGGCGCTGTGGTTCCCCAAGCGGGAGCGGGCGCTGGCCACCGCGATCTTCAACTCCGGCACCAACGTCGGCGCGATTGTCGCCCCGGCGCTCGTTCCGGCCATCGCGTTCACGCTCGGCTGGCGTTGGGCCTTCATCTTCGCCGGCCTTGCGGGCTTTCTGTGGCTGATGCTGTGGTTCCCGTTCTACGACGTCCCGGAGCGCTCGAAGCGCCTGTCGAAAGCCGAGTTCGACCTGATCCACAGCGATCGGGACGAGGCCGCATCCGGCGGCACACCGATCGGCTGGCGCCGCGCGCTCGGCTATCGTCAGACCTGGGGCTTCATCGTCGCGAAGTTCCTGACGGACCCGGTGTGGTGGTTCTTCCTGATCTGGCTGCCGGCCTACTTCCTGCAAACCCGAGGGCTGGATATCAAGAAGAGCTGGATTCACCTCGTCACCATCTACATCATCGTGACCGTGCTCAGCATCGCCGGAGGATGGCTGACGGGTGCCTTCCAGAACCGGGGATGGAGCGTGACCCGCGCTCGCAAGACGGGCATGTTCCTGTTCGCGCTGTGCGTGCTGCCCATCCTGTGGGTGACGCGGGCCGGCGACTGGCCGGCGGTACTGCTGATTGGGCTCGCCGGCGCAGCGCATCAGGCGTGGTCGGCCAACCTCTTCACCACCACATCCGACGTCTTCCCGAAGAAGGACGTTGGCACGGTCACGGGCCTGGGTGGCATGGCTGGCTCAGTCGGCGGCATCCTTTTTCCGTGGGTGACGGGAAGGCTGATCGATCAGTTCAAGGCGGCCGGCGATGTGACGGCCGGCTACACGATTCTGTTCGGAATTTGCGCATCGGCGTACCTGGTGGCGTTCGTCATCCACCATCTGCTGGTCCCGAAGCTGGAGCCGCTGTCGCTGAAGTAGCGGAAACCACTCGCGGAGTGTTTTCGTAATGCTGTGGACCCGGCGTCAGTTCCTCGACACGGTGGGGGCGACTGCCCTGGCGCCCGGTGGCTGGGCGCTGGGGAACCAGGACGCGCCCAGGGGGGGCCCGATTGACCTCCGCGAGCCCTTCCCGCCGGCAACGCTGGCGGCGGATTTCCTCGAAAGCCTGAAGCGCTCGCCGACGCGTCCTCGCGCGACCGGACTCTCCCGCGACGAGTACATCAGGCTCATTGACGGCATCGCGACCTTCTTCGCCGCGCATCAGGACGAGCGCGGCGCCATCCTCGACCCGTACGAGAAGCGGGAGCGCCAGGTACTCCACGCCAGCCTTCGCTCTGTCGGCCGCGGTCCTCTGCGCGTCGAAGCGGAATCCAGGCCTGCTGCCTGCCGGCGTTCGCGCGATGGAGTCCGCCTGTTCGGACCTGGCCGGCGGCAAATCGGCCGATCGCCACGCCGACTTCTTCACGGTGCTGCTGCTCCACGCCGATGTCGTGCTGCGCGGCCTCGTGCCGGCGTCGGTATCGGCCGGCTGGCAGCGCCACCTGGCCGCCGTCGTGCCGGAGCAGGTGTACGCGAATCAGCCGGCCTCGGGCCGGCCGTTGAACAACTGGAACCTGGTGGCGGCGGCGGGCGAGCACCTCCGCTGCCGCGAGGGGTACGGCCGCAGCGAGGCGTGGGTCGAGGCGTCGCTCGCGCGCCAGGCCGAGCACTTCACGCCGGCCGGAATGTACCGCGACCCGAACGACCCGATGGCCTACGACCATTTCGCGCGCCTGTGGGCGCTCGACCTGGTGGAGGAGGGGTACGCCGGCGCGCAGGCCGCCCGCTTCCGCGAGTGGCTGGAGCGCGCGGCGTGGGCGTCGCTCTTCATGCAGTCGCCACACGGCGAGCTGCCGTGCGGCGGGCGCAGCGCCCACCATCAGTGGAACGAGGCCGAGCAGGCGGTGACCTTCGAGACGTTCGCGCGGCACTACGCCCGGCGCGGCGAAGCGGGCGCCGCGGCGGCGTTCAAGCGGGCCGCCCGGCTGTCGGCGCGGTCGATTGGACGATGGGTGAGGCCGTCGGGCGAGCTGTGGGTGGTGAAGAACCGGATGGACCCCGGCCTCCGACACGGCTACGAGTCGGTACTCCTTCCACTCGCAGTACAACCTGCTCACGGCGGCGATGCTCGCGCTGGCGTGGCTCAGGGCCGACGATGGCATCCGCGAAGGGGCATGCCCGGTGGAGACGGCCGGCTTCGGGTTCGAGGTGCAGCCGGCGTTTCGCAAGGCGTTCCTGGGCGCCGCCGGCACGTTCGTCGAGATCGACACCGGCGCCGACCTGCACTACAACCCGACCGGCATCGTTCGGATCCATCACGCCGCCGTTCCGCCGGAGACATTCTCCGACGGCGTGACTGCGCAGTGCGGCTACCAGGTCCCGACTAAGCCGCAGCGTACGTTCGCGCTCGGGCCGGCGTGGCAGGACGTCGACGGGAACTGGCACGCGCTCGCCGAGCACGGACGCGACGTGCTGGAGCCGACGGCGTTTCGCGTCGTGGCCGGCTCGCGCGACCGGGTCGAGGCCGAGCTGATCTACCGCGGGGCGCTCCGCGGCGGGGCCACCAGCGTGCGGGAGCGCGTCGTCGTGGCGCGAGACGGGGTGCTCGTCGAACACACGGTTGTCGGCGAGGTGCGTGCCGTGCGCCAGACCTGCCCGTTCCTCGTCACCGACGGCGCGCAGGCATCCGCCGTCGCCATCAACGGGCGCCGGGCGAGCGTGTCGCGCGGCGAAGGGAAGATGGTGTTCGAGGCGCTGGGCGATGGTCCGCCGCTTCGGCGTTTCGACGTGTCGGCCGCGTGCCGAAACGGCGTGATGGACGCGGCATACGCCGATGCTCAGGGGCGGGCCACCCGCTGCCGCGTGACCTTCACGGGGAGTCGAACATGAAGCCGTTCCTGGACGACAATTTCCTGCTCGACAGCGACGTGGCAGAGGACCTTTACCACTGTTACGCCAAAGACCTGCCGATCATCGACTACCACTGCCATCTCTCGCCGGACCTGATCGCGAACGACCACCGCTTCCGGTCGATCACCGAGATCTGGCTGGACGGCGACCACTACAAGTGGCGGGCGATGCGGACCAACGGCGTGCCGGAGCGGTACTGCACGGGCGACGCCGCGGACTGGGAGAAGTTCGAGGCGTGGGCGCGCACGGTGCCGGACGCCATGCGAAGCCCGCTCTACCACTGGACCCACATGGAGCTGCGCCGGCCGTTCGGCGTCACGGCGCTGCTGTCGCCCGACAACCGCGCGGGAGATCTTCGACCGGTGCAACGAGCGGCTGGCGGAGGACGGCTTCACGACGCTCGGCCTGCTGCGAGGGTTCAAGGTGGCGGTGGTCTGCACGACCGACGATCCGGTGGACTCGCTCGACGCCCATCGCCGGCTGGCCGAGCGCGTGGATCCCGAGACGCGCGTCTATCCGACGTGGAGGCCCGACCGGGCGTTCGGCGTGGCGGATCCCGACGCGTTCAACGCGTGGGTGGCGCGCCTCGAAGCGGCTTCCGGCGTGGCCATCGGCGGGAGCCTCGACCGGTTCCTCGAGGCGCTCGAGGGGCGGCACACGTTCTTCCACGAGATGGGGTGTCGAGCCTCCGACCACGGGCTGGAGTCGGTGGTTGCGGAGCCATGGTCGGACGCGGACGTGGCGGGGGCGTTCGAGCGCGTGCGCTCAGGGAAGGCGCTCGAGGCCGGCGACGCGCGCCGCCTCGTCTCGGCGCTCCTGCATCGGCTCGCCCTGCTCGACCACGCGCGCGGCTGGGCGCAGCAGTTCCACGTCGGGGCGCTGCGCAACAACAACACGCGGCTGCTCCGGGCGCTCGGCCCCGATACCGGATTCGACTCGATCGGCGACTTCGAGATCGCCCGCCCGCTGTCGCGCTTCCTCGACCGCCTCGACCAGACCGATCAGCTCGCCAAGACGATCCTGTACAACCTGAATCCCCGCGACAACGCGCTGCTCGCGACGATGATCGGGAACTTCCAGGACGGGAGCGTGCCGGGGAAGATGCAATACGGTTCGGCCTGGTGGTTCCTGGATCAGCTGGACGGAATGACCGCCCAGATGGACACCCTGTCGAACATGGGCCTGCTGTCGCGGTTCGTCGGCATGGTCACCGACTCGCGCTCGTTCCTCTGGTACTCGCGGCACGAGTACTTCCGGCGTCTGCTGTGCAACCTGCTCGGCGAAGACGTTCGCCGCGGCCGCCTCCCGGACGACCGCGGCGCTCTCGGGACCATCGTCGCTCGTGTCTGCTTCTTCAACGCGCGCGACTATTTCGGCTTCCCGCTGGGGTCGGCGGCGTACGGCGCCGTGAACCCCGGCACCGCGGCCGCGTGACAGGCCAGGAGCCGCCAGCCGGGAGCCGTCAGGCTGAAGCCGGCGTCAGACCTTCGGCTCCCACCCCCGCTCGTACTCGCGGCGCCACATCGACATCGCTTCGGCGTCGTTGAGGATGTGGCCGTTCGCCGTGTCGAGCGTCAGCGTCCGGTTGTACTTCCAGGCGATGTTCGACAGCAGCAGGATCGTCACGCTGATCTGGCCATCGCTGATCGGGGAGTGAAGCGGTTCGCCCGACCTGATCCCGTTGACGAAGTTCTGGAAGTGCGCCGTCGTCATCTCGTCGATGCTTCTGAGATCCTGGGTCGTCGCCGCTTTGGCGGCCTTCACCTCGGTCAGCATCTTGTCGTTCAGGTCGTACACCTGGTAACCGCCGCGGTCGATCAGCAGGGTGCCCTTCGTGCCGTGGATCGTGGCGCCGCGCCCCCGGCCGTAGTACTGCTTGCCCTGGCAGCACATCCCCTCCCAGGTGATCATCGCGTCGTCGTACTCGAAGCTGGTGACCAGCGTGTCGTAGAACTCCCAGTCGTCCTTGAAGTGGTATCGGCCGCCCTGGGCGCTGACGCGCTTCGGGTAGTCCACGCCGAGGGCCCAGCGGCAGAGATCCACTTCGTGGCTGCCGTTGTTGAGCGTTTCGCCCGTGCCCCAGTTCCAGAACCAGTGCCAGTTGTACGGGTGGATGTTGTCCTTGTAAGGCTTGCGCGGCGCCGGGCCCTGCCAGAGATCCCAGTCGAGTTCGGGCGGCACCGGCACCACCTTGCCGACGCCGATGGCCTTGCGGGTGTTGCTGTACCAGGCCTTGCCGAAATAGGGGCGGCCGATCAGCCCCTCCTTGATCTTTGCCATCGCCTCGATGGTGTGTGCCGACGACCGTTGCTGATCGCCGAGTTGGACGAGCTTGCCGTACTTCTTCTGTGCCTGGAGGAGCAATTCGCCCTCGTACGGGTTGTGGCTCGACGGCTTCTCGACGTAGACGTGCTTGCCTGCCTGGAGTCCGAGGAGTGCCATCGGCGCATGCCAGTGCTCGGGCGTGGCGATCGTGATGGCGTCGACGTCCTTGGCCTCGAGGAGTCTCCGGACGTCTTTCTCCTGAACCGGTGCCTTGCCGAATGCCTTCTCGGCCGCAGCCGAGAACCTGGCGAACTCGCGGCTGTCCACGTCGCAGATGTGGGTGACCGCGCTGTTGGTCGTCTGCCTGATGCACTCGAGGTGCGCCTGGCCCCGGCCGTGCAGGCCGATGATCGCGAAGTTGACGCGATCGTTGGCGCCGAGGATGCGGGCGTAGCTTCGGGCGTTGAGGCCGACGGCCATGCCCGCCGTGCCGACCGCCACGTTCTTCAGGAACTCGCGTCTCGACTTCATGGCAGAGTCTCCTTCTCCTGCGTCTCCGGCCTCAGCGTCTTCGCCCCGATGGCGAGGAGGCCCGACGCCAGCCGCTCGAATGTCTGTTCGTCCGGGCAGGTGCCGATGATCGCCCCGCCCGATCCGGCAAACTTGGCGGTGGCGCCCGCCCGGCGCGCCGTTTCCACCATCTCGATTTGCCAGGCCGGGAGGCTGTAGATGCGGCGTCGCGTGTCGAAGTTCTCGTCGATGAGCCTGCCCAGTGTCTCGACGTCGCCCGCCAGGAGCGCCTCTCTCCCGCGGGCGGCGAGCGACGCGAAATGCTGCATCGCGGAGACCACGGCCTCGTCGCCCCGATCGAAGCGCTCGCGGATGTTGTTGTGGAACACCTCGGTCGGCTCGCTCAGCGCGTCGTGGTAGGCGAGGTAGAGCGGGGGGAGCAGCGACGGGTCCAGCCGTTCGTAGTGGTAGCAGGGAATGCCATCGACCAGGCGGCGCCGCTCGCGCGCGAAGTCCATGTAGACCATCCCCTCGTACACCTGGATGACTCGATCTTGCAGGCCTGCCGTGATGCGGAGTTCCTCCTGCTCGATCCCGAGTACGAAGGTCGGCTGCGCCTCGAGGGGGATTCGGACGTCGTAGAACTCCATCAGGCAGCGAAGCGTGGCGACGATGATCGCGCTCGAGCCGGCCAGGCCCACCTGCCGCGGGATGTTCGTCTGATATCGCACGGAGAAGTTGCGCTCGTGGAGGGCGAATTCCCGCGCCTGGCAGGTACTCGACGAACCGTTTGATGGTCGCCTTGATCAGGCGGATCCCGCCGTAGTAGCCGTGAAGACGAACGTCTCGGGCGAGATCGTAGACAGAGCTGAAGCGCGCACGGTCGTTCTCGGCAAGGACGATGTCGACCGAGTCCCATTCGTAGAGAACCACCTCGGCCGAGAAGTTGCGGACGATGATCGAGATCGTCTTGCCGTGGTAGCCGTCGGATGGGTTACCGATCAGTCCCGCCCGGGCGTAGGCGCGCTTACGGACGAGATACATGGAGGAGATCCTCGAGGTAGCGTCGCAGCGGCGCGCCGAACCGGGGATCGGCGAGCGCGAACTCGACGAAGGCGCGGAAGTAGGCGTTGAAGTTGCCGATGTCGTACCGGCGTTCGCCAGCGTCGAGCCGCACGCCGTACGCGCGGCCGCCGTTCCGCATCACCGTGCGGATCGCGTCGGTCAGCTGGATCTCGCCCCCCTTGCCCGGCGGCGTCTTCTCGAGCGCGTCGAAGATCTCGGGGGCGAGCACGTAGCGCGCCGCGATCGCCAGCGTGCTCGGCGCGTCCTCCACCGACGGCTTCTCAACCAGGTCCTCGATCCCGAAAATCTCCCCCTCGTCGGCGGGCTTTGCGATGCCGTAGCGGCGGACCTCTTCCCGCGGAACGTCCTCGAACGCAATCACCGCCGCGGCCCGGCGCTCGGTGAAGCAGGCCGTCATGCGCCGCACGACGTCGCTCTGGGCATGCAGCCCGATGATGGAGTCGCCGAGGGCCACGACGAACGGTTCGCGGCCGACGAACGATCGCGCGCACAGCACCGCGTGGCCGAGGCCGAGCGTCTGGCGTTGACGCGTGTAGAAGTACTGGAGCGCCGACCGCTCGAACTCGAGCTCAGCGAGCAGGTCCTCCTTGCCGGACTCGCGCAGGATCTGGATCAGCTCCCCGTCCAGATCGAAGTGATTCTCGATCGACGTCTTGCCGGGGCCCGTGATGAAGAGCACGCGGTTCATGCCGACGCGGGCCAGTTCTTCGACGACGTACTGCACGACCGGCTTGCGGCCGACCGGCAGCATCTCCTTCGGCTGCGATTTGGTCGCCGGCAGCAGCCGGGTGCCGAGTCCAGCGACGGGAACGACGGCCGTGTCGATGGTCATGGAAGGGCTCAAGGCTCAGGGCCCAAGGCTCAAGGCTCAAGGCCTAGGCGCGGGCCGCACAAGAGAGTATCCGGATCCACGGTCTGGTGTCACGGCTTCGCCGCCGGCGGCCGCGCGGTCTCGACCCAAAGCATCGGATGCCTGACCGGAAGGTCGCGGACTATCGCCGACTGGTCCGTCCAATATAGGCAATCTGTGCGAAGCGCATACGCCAGTAGAGCCGTATCCATCAAGCCGGCACACGACCGTCGCGTGAGGAAAATGGCCAAGAGTGAACCATTTCAACGATCTCGTTGACAGCTTGAATCGGTCCGCGTAGACTCTCCAAGAACAGCACTGTCCTGCTCCTGGCGACAGTGTGGTATTACCACGCGGCAACTTGAGTCTTCTGTCTACTTGCCATGAATCACTCTGACCTTGCCCGATTCTACGACTTCACGGGCCGAACTGTCGTCCTCACCGGGGCGATGGGCGTCATCGGCGGCGAAATCGCCTGCGCGCTCGTCGGGTGCGGCGCCAACGTCGTGATGCTCGACCGCAACCTCGACCCGGCGCGCGGCCTGCTCGACCTGATGGGGCCGGACGCGGCGGCGCGAGCGGTCGCCGTCGGCGGCGACGTGCTCGACGCGGACAGCCTGCGCAAGGCCGCCGACCGCGTGCTGGAGGCCTTCGGCCCTCCCGACACGCTGATCAACAACGCCGGTGGAAACGCGCCCGAGGCGACGACCGGCCCCCAGCGTTCGTTCTTCGACCTGGCGCCCGCGGCGTTTCGTTCGGTGGTCGACCTCAATCTGGTGGGCACCGTCCTGCCGTCGCAGGTCTTCGGCCGGTTCATGGTCGATCGTGGAGAGGGCGTCATCCTGAACGTGTCGTCGATGAACGCCTTCAGGCCGCTGACGCGCATCGCGGGCTACTCGGCGGCGAAGGCGGCGGTCAGCAACTTCACGCAGTGGCTCGCCGTGCACATGGCGCAGGAGTACTCGCCGCGGATCCGCGTGAACGCCATCGCGCCGGGATTCCTCAAGACCCGCCAGAACGAGTTCCTCCTCACCGACAAGGAAACCGGCGGCCTGACGCCGAGGGGCCAGTCGATTCTCAGTCATACGCCGATGGCGCGCTTCGGCACGCCCGACGACCTGCTTGGCGCTGTGATGTGGCTCCTGTCTCCGGCCTCGGCGTTCGTCACAGGCATTGTCCTCCCAGTCGACGGCGGGTTCTCGGCCTTCAGCGGCGTATGAGCCACGACCTTTCGACCATTGGCGCCGGGGCCGCGGACCGGTCGCTGTCCGAGGTGGACCTGCGCGACATCGTCTCTCGCGGTCTGGCGTCGCTCGAACTCGACGGGCGGCGCCTGCTCGTCATCATCCCGGACGGCACCAGGACGATGCCGCTGCCGATGATGATTGGGGCGATCGAAGCGGCGGCGCGCCCCCGTGTCGCGGCGCTGGACTACCTGGTGGCGCTCGGCACACACCAGCCGATGACCGACGGGCAGCTGAGTCGTCTCGTCGGCCGGACGGTGGTCGACGGGCGGTTCGGCGCGAGCCGGATCTTCAACCACCGCTGGGACGATCCCGCGTCGTTCGCCACGCTGGGCGTGATCCCCGCGGCGGAGATCAAGACCCTGAGCGGCGGCCGGCTGGAGCAGGACGTCGAGGTGTCGCTGAACCGGCTGATCTTCGACTACGACCAACTGCTCATCTGCGGCCCGGTGTTTCCCCACGAAGTCGTGGGCTTCTCGGGCGGGAACAGGTACCTGTTCCCGGGAATCGCGGGGGCTGAGATCATCGACTTCACGCACTGGCTGGGCGCGCTGATCAGCAACTACCACGTGATCGGCGCCGGCTACACGCCGGTGCGAGCCGTCATCGACCGTGCGGCCAAACTGGTGCCCCGGCCGGTGGCGTGCCTGGCTCTCGTCGTCATGCACGACCACGTCGCGGGCCTCTACTTCGGATCTCCCGAGGCCGCCTGGCGTTCGGCGTCGGCGTTGTCGACCCAGACTCACATCGTATATGTCCGCGAGCCGTTCACGCGCGTGCTCTCCGTGATGCCGGAGATGTACGACGATCTCTGGACCGCGGCAAAGGGCATGTACAAGATGGAGCCGGCCGTTGCCGACGGGGGAGAGGTCGTCATCTTTGCTCCTCACATCACCGAGGTGAGCTACACCCACGGGCGAATCATCGACGAAGTCGGGTATCACTGCTGCGACTACTTCGTCGCGCAGTGGGAGCGGTTCCGCCGCTACCCGGGCGGGGTGCTGGCGCACTCGACGCACGTCAAGGGGCTTGGCACCTACGACCGCGCCACAGGAACGGAGACTCCGCGCATCAGGGTCACGCTGGCGACCGGTATTCCCGAGGAGCGATGCCGCCGGATCAACCTGGGCTACCTGGATCCGGCCTCGGTCAGGCTGGACGAGTGGCGGAACCGCGAACAGGAAGGCGTGCTGCTGGTCCCGCGCGCGGGAGAGATGCTCTACCGCGTGGCGCCGGCGCCGCCGCTCGAAAGCGCCGCTGAGGCGGCGGCAGGAGCATAAGCATGCGATGTGACATCGGTGTGGTCGGCCTCGGCGTCATGGGGAGCAACCTGGCGCTCAACATGGAGCGCCACGGATTCCGCGTGGCTGGCTACGACCTCGACGCCGCGAAGGCGCAGGCGTTTGCGACGGGCGCGGCGGCAGGCAAGAACGTGGAACTCGCCGGGTCGCCCGACGCCCTGATGGCGGTTCTGCAGAAGCCCCGGCGGGTCCTGCTCATGGTGCCGGCGGGCAAGGCGGTCGACAGCGCCATCGCGCACCTCGAGGGCCATCTGGAGCCCGCGGACATCCTGATCGACGGCGGCAACTCGTTCTTCCTCGACACCGAGCGTCGCAGCGTCGCGCTCGCGGCCAAGGGGCTGAACTTCGTCGGCACGGGCGTGTCGGGCGGCGAGCAGGGCGCCCTGTGGGGCCCGAGCATCATGCCGGGCGGCCAGGTGGAGGCATGGGAGGCGCTGGCGCCGATTCTCCGCGCCATTGCGGCGAAGGCGGAGGACGGCGCGCCGTGCGTCGAGTACATGGGGCCGGGCGGCGCCGGCCATTTCGTGAAGATGGTCCACAACGGGATCGAGTACGGCGACATGCAGCTGATCGCCGAGTCGTACGACCTGCTCTCCCGCGGCCTTGGCCTCACGGCGAAAGAACTGCACGAGATCTTCAGCGAGTGGAACCAGGGCGAGTTGAAGTCGTACCTGATCGAAATCACCGCAGCGGTGCTGGCGGCGGTTGACCCCGGCACGGGGCGCGCGCTCGTCGACGTGATTCTCGACGAGGCCCAGCAGAAGGGGACCGGGAAATGGATGAGCCAGAACGCCCTTGACGTGGGCGCGGCGATTCCCACGATCAACGCCGCTGTGGAAAGCCGGATTATCTCAGCGATGAAGACCGAGCGGGTGGCGGCGAGCCGGGTGCTGCGCGGGCCGGCGCTCGAATACACGGGCGACCGCCAGCGCCTCATCGACGCGGTCCGCGACGCGCTCTACGCCAGCAAGATCACCTCCTACGCACAGGGGCTCGGCCTGCTGCGGGTGGCGTCGGCCGAGTACAAGTACGACCTGAAGCCGGCGAGCATCGCGCGGATCTGGCGTGCCGGCTGCATCATCCGCGCGAGCCTGCTCGGCGACATCATGTCGGCGTACGAACGAGATCCCGGCCTCGGAAACCTGCTCGTGGATCGCGCCTTCGCCGACGCGGTCGACCGCCGGCAGGCGTCGTGGCGGTTCGTCGTGCAGACGGCGGTCGGCCTTGGCATCCCGACGCTGGCGATGAGTTCCTCGCTCGCCTATTTCGACGCGTATCGCAGCGAGCGCCTGCCTGCGAATCTGACGCAGGCGCAGCGCGACTATTTCGGCGCGCACACCTATCGCCGCGTCGACAAGCCCGGAGTGTTCCATACCGAGTGGTGAGCTCAGAAGGAGTCCTCCATGCACGGCCTCGACATCCGTCCGACCGGCGCCCTCGACTTCGTGTCCCTCGGCGCGCTCGTCCATCGCCTCGACCCGGGCATCGTGCCGTTCCGCAAGGCGACCGGCTGCGACATTCACGTGAGCGGCGGCGAGTTCAACGCCGCGGCGAACCTCGCGGACTGCTTCGGTCTGAAGACGGGCATTGCGACCGCGATGGTGGACTACCCGGTCGGGGACCTGATCGCCGAACGCGTGAAGGCCATGGGCGTCCGGCCGTTCTACAAGCGCTTCGCGCACAACGGCGTGAACGGCCCGAACATGGCCGCGGTATACAGCGACCGCGGGTTCGGCGTCCGGGCGCCGGTGGTGTTCTACAACCGGTCGAACGAAGCGGCCGCCAGGCTCAAGCCGGGGGATTTCGACTGGGCCGCGATCTTCGGGGGCGGCGTGCGGTGGTTCCACAGCGGCGGCATCTTCGCGGCGCTCTCCGAGACGACCGGTGAGCTGATCATCGAGGCGATGAAGGCGGCCCGGGAGGCGGGAGCGGTGGTGTCGTTCGACCTCAACTTCCGCGAGAAGCTCTGGAACATCTGGGGCGGACAGGCGCGCGCCGTCGAGGTGGTCGCGCGCATCGTCGAGCACGTCGACGTGCTGGTGGGGAACGAAGAGGACCTTCAGAAGGGGTTGGGCATCCCTGGTCCAGAAGTCGCGGCTGCGTCGAAGCTGGACCCGTCGGCGTTCTTTGCGATGATCAAGAACGTCGTGGCGAGGCACCCGCGCGTGAAGGTCGTGGCGACGACGCTGCGCGAGGTCCACTCGACGAACCGGCACAGCTGGGGAGCCGTGGCCTGGGTGAACGGGGAGACGTTCGCGTCGCCGACGTGCGAACTGGACGTGCTCGATCGGGTCGGCGGGGGAGACGGCTTCGCATCGGGCTTCTTCTACGGTCTGCTCACCGGCGAGACGCCCGAGACGGCGGTCCGGCTCGGCTGGGCGCACGGCGCGCTGGTGACCACGTTCCCGGGCGACACGACGATGGCGACGGTGGATCAGGTGCGGGCCTTCGCGCGGGGCGGCTCGGCGAGGATTCAGCGGTAGGAGGAGACATGACCCGGTTCGCACGGCTCGCCGTCGTCGGGATCGTTCTGGCTCTCGCAGGCGCCGGGGCGGTATTCGCGCAGGGCGGCACCGCGCAGGGGCCGTCCGCGGCGCCGCCGTTCAGTGCCGATGTCGAACCGCGCGCCATCCTCCGCGTCATGGCCGCGGCTGCCGACTGGCAGCTGGCCCATCCATCGACACACGCCCCCTACGACTGGACGCAGGCCGCCTTCTACACCGGCGTGATGGCGTTCGGCACGGTGACCGACGACGGGAAGTACCTGGCGGCGATGCGAATGATGGGGGAGCAGAACCAGTGGCGGCCGGGGCTGCGCCCCGGGCACGCGGACGACTACGCGGTGATCGCCACCTATGCGCAGCTCTACGAGCGCGACCGCGACCCGAAGATGCTGCGCCCGGCGACGGCGCTGTTCAACTTCCTCGCATCCAGGAAATACGACGAGCCGCTCCTGTGGGGGAACGCGATCGAGACGCGCGAACTGGCCTGGTGCGACGCGCTGTTCATGGGACCGCCGGCGATGGCGGCGATGACGGCGGCCACCGGCGACGCGCGGTATCTGGATCTCGCGAACCGGCTCTGGTGGAAGACGACCGACTATCTGTACGACAAGGGGGAGCACCTGTACTTCCGCGACAGCCGGTTCTTCGAATCGCGGGAGGCCAACGGGAAGAAGGTGTTCTGGAGCCGCGGGAACGGGTGGGTGCTTGCCGGCCTCGTGCGCGTGCTCGACGACATGCCGGAGAATTACCCGGATCGCGGCAGGTACATCGCGCTCTACCGCGAGATGGCGGCGACGGTCGCGTCGGTGCAGGGTGCCGACGGCTACTGGCGGTCGGCGCTGCTCGACCCCGTGACGCTGCCGAACGCGGAGACCAGCGGGACCGGGTTCTTCGTGTACGCGCTCGCGTGGGGCGTCAATCGCGGCGTGCTGGATCGCGCGGCGTTCGAACCCGTCGTCCGACGCGGGTGGGCCGCGATGGTCAGAGCGGTGCAGCCGAACGGTATGCTCGGCTGGGTTCAGCGCATCGGCGACAAGCCGGGCGCCACGACCGCGGACACGACGGAAGTGTACGGCGTGGGCGCGTTCCTGCTGGCGGGCACCGAGATGCACCGGCTCGCGAGCGCGGCGAACAAGTAGGAGCAGCCTACCGCGTCAGCAGGTCGGCGTCCTTCTTCTTCTGCAGTTCGTCGATCTGCTTGATTTCCTGGTCTGTGATCTTCTGGATCTCGTCGAGGCCCCGCTTCTCCTCGTCCTCCGACACCTTCTTGTCCTTCAGCAGCTTCTTCAGCCGGTCGTTGGCGTCGCGGCGAATGGTGCGGACGGCGTTGCGCGTCTCCTCGGCCATCTTGTGGACGTGGCGCGAGAGTTCCTTGCGGCGCTCATCGGTGAGCGCCGGCACGGGGATTCGGACGACCTTCCCGTCGTTGTTCGGGTTCAGTCCGAGGTCCGACGCGCGGATCGCTTTCTCGATGGCGGCCATGAGCGTGGGGTCGAACGGCTGGGCGACGATGAGGGTGGGTTCGGGGACCGAGAGGGAGGCGACCTGGTTGAGCGGCATGCGGGTGCCGTAGGCGTCGACATGGACGGGGTCGAGGATGCCGGTGGAGGCACGGCCGGTCCGCACGCCAGCCAGCTCGTGGCGCAGGTGTTCGATGGCTCCGCTCATCCGCTTCTTGACGTCCGCGCTCAGGCTCTTGAGATCGTTGGCTTCCATGAATCAGCTCCGCGTTGGAGGGAAACGGCCGCCGATCAGTCGGCGGTCACGAGGGACCCGACCCGTTCGCCGAGCACGGCCCGGCGCAGGTGCCCCGGAGTGCGCAGGTTGAACACGATGATCGGCATCCGATTGTCCTTGCACAGCGAGATCGCCGTGGTGTCCATCACCTGGAGGCCGCGCACCACCACGTCGAGATACGAGATGGTCTCGAACCGCCTGGCGTCTGGCACCTTCACCGGATCGGCGGTGTAGATGCCGTCGACCTTCGTGGCTTTCATGAGCACGTCGGCTTTGATCTCCATCGCCCGAAGCGCCGCGGCCGTGTCGGTCGTGAAGTAGGGATTGCCGGTGCCGGCCGCGAAGATCACCACCCGGCCCTTCTCGAGGTGCCGCATCGCCCGCCGGCGGATGAACGGCTCGGCGATGGCGCGCATCTCGATGGCGGTCACCGTCCGCGTCACGAGCCCTTCCTGCTCGAGCGCGTCCTGCAGCGCGAGCGCGTTGATGCAGGTGGCCAGCATGCCCATGTAGTCGGCAGTGGCCCGGTCCATCCCGCGGGCGCTTGCCGCGACGCCCCGAAAGATGTTGCCGCCACCAATGACGATGGCCACTTCGACGCCGAGCGCGCGCACCTCTGCGATAGCCCTGCCGATTTCTGCGGCCACGGCCGGATCGATGCCGAACGGCTGCGCCCCCATGAGCGCTTCACCGGACAATTTGAGCAGGACACGGCGGTAGACGGGGGTTGGCGGCGCGGAAGACATGTTGCTGGGGATTATAGAACAGAAGACAGAAGACAGAAGACAGAAGACAGAAGACAGAAGACAGAAGACAGAAGACAGAAGACAGAAGACAGAAGACAGAAGACAGAAGACAAAAGAAGATAGAAGGTGGGCCTCGGGGGCCGTACATGAGAATTGCCGGATGGTGGGGGAGCCACCGCCCGGCATCTATGCGCCACGGCCCTGGGCCTTGAGCCCTGAGCCTTGAGCCTTGAGCCCTCCTACTCCCCGGCCTCTCCCAGTTTGAACCGTGCGAAGCGCGCCACCGTGATGTTCTCGCCGGTCTTGGCGACAGCCTCGCCGATCATCTGGGAGACCTTCTTCGCGCCGTCGCGAACGGACACCTGATCGAGCAGGCAGATGCGTTCGAAGAAGCTGTCGAGCTTGCCCTCGACGATCTTCTCGATCACCGCGGCCGGCTTGCCGGCGTTCGCCATCTGTGCCCGGAAGATGTCCTTCTCCTTCTCGATCTCGGCGGGGGGCACCTGGTCGCGGCTGACCCACTTGGGATCCGCGGCGGCGACCTGCATCGCCAACTCCCTCACGAGGGCCTTGAAGTCCTCGGTCTTGGCCACGAAGTCCGATTCGCAGTTGACCTCGACGAGCACTCCGAGCTTGGCGAAGCCGAACGGGCCGGAGCCCTCCGCCACCGGCATGTGCACGTAGGTTCCGACGGCGCCCTGCCTGGTGGCGCGGCCGGCGCGCGTGGCCGCCTTGGCCAGGCCCCGCTTGCGGAGGACGGTGATCGCCTCCTCGATGTTGCCGTTGGTCTGGGTCAGCGCCGCCTTGCACTCCATCATGCCCGCACCGGTCTTGTCGCGGAGGGCCTTGACCTGTGTTGCCGTGATTTCCATGACGTCGTCTCCGTACAAAAAAAGTGTGCAGGGGCGGGCGAGCCCACCCCTACACGGAGTGTCTCTCGAAGGTCCGCCCTACGCCTGCGCCGGGGCCGGGGCCGGGGCGCGGTCGGGCCGCGGCCTGCGGACGTTCCGGGCGCCGCGCTGGCCGTCGGCGGCCGCGTCGGTCTCGGCGTGCGCGTCGGCGCGGACGGCCTCGCGCACCCCGCGGCCGCTGACGATGGCGTCGGCAAGCCGGGAGGCGAACAGGCGAATCGCGCGCAGGGCGTCGTCGTTGCCGGGGATGGCGAAGTCCACTTCATCCGGGTCGCAGTTGGTGTCGACCACGCCGATGACCGGGATCTTCAGCTTCCGCGCCTCGTCGACGGCAATCTTCTCCTTGTGGGTGTCGACCACGAAGACCGCGTCGGGCAGCTTCGACATCAGGCGGATGCCATCGAGGTTCTTCTGGAGCTTCTTCTTCTCCTTCTCGATGCGGGCGATCTCCTTCTTCGACAGCGTCTCGTAGCGGCCGTCGGTGGCCATCGCCTCCAACTCGCGGAGCCGGCCGAGGCTCTTCTGGATGGTCGTGAAGTTGGTCAGCAGCCCGCCCAGCCAACGCTGGTTGACGAAGAACATGCCGCTGCGCTGCGCTTCCTCTGCAATCGCGTCCTGCGCCTGCCGCTTGGTGCCGACGAACAGGACCGTGCCGCCCTCCGAGGCGAGACGGGTGACGAAATCCTCGGCCTCCCGGAACAGCTTCGCCGTCTTCCCGAGGTCGATGATATAGATGCCATTCCGCTCACCGAAGATGAACGGCTTCATCTTCGGGTTCCACCGCCTGGTCTGGTGACCGAAATGGACTCCAGCCTCCAGCAACTCCTTCATCGCGATCCCGGCCAAGCTCCCTCCACGTTCGGTTCGAATAGGAAACAGTTAACGTTTGCTGAACTGGAAGCGCTTCCGCGCGCCCGCCATGCCGTACTTCTTGCGTTCCTTGGCGCGCGCGTCGCGCGTCAAGAGCCCTTCCTTCTTCAGCCGGCCGCGCAGTTCCACGTTGTATTCGCAGAGGGCGCGGGCGATGCCCAGGCGGATCGCCCCGGCCTGGCCAGCAACGCCGCCGCCGACCACCGTCGCGAGCACGTCGAACTTGTCGGCCGTTTCGGTCAGCAGAAGAGGCTGCCGGACCTGCACGCGCAGGGAAGCCGTCGGGAAGAACTCTTCGAAGTTCCGTCGGTTGATGTTGATGGCGCCCTGTCCGGGCCGCAGGAACACGCGCGCGGCCGACGTCTTGCGGCGGCCGGTGCCGTAGTACTGGATGACTGCCACGTTACGCTACCTTGAACTGGGTTGGCTTCTGCGCGGCGTGCGGATGATCCGCGCCGCGGTAGACCTTGAGCTTGCGATACATGGCGTCGCCGAGCTTCGACTTCGGCAGCATGCCCCGAATCGCCTGTTCGACTATCCGCACCGGGTTCTTCTGACGAACGTCCTTCGCCCTCTCCTCACGGAGCCCGCCCTCGTATCCGCTGTGTTGGCGATAGAGCTTCTGCTCGTCCTTGCGCCCGGTCAGCTTCACCTTCGCGGCGTTGGTCACGACGACATGATCGCCGGTATCCAGGAAGGGCGTGTACACCGGTTTGTGCTTGCCCTGGAGGAGTTTCGCCGCCACCGTCGCGACCCGCCCGAGGACCATGTCCCCGGCATCGATCACGTGCCACTGCCGCTCAATCTTGTCCGCACTCGGCGTCAACGTACGCATCGCACCGTTTCCCTGTGGGTGTTTCCGAAACGACGGCAAACCCAAATCATACCCGCGGCCAACCGCACTGTCAAGCCCGCTGCCCCCGTGCCCGCCGAGGTTTCCGGCGTGCGCCCACCGCTCCCGCGCGTGCAGGATGGCCCGCGCCGTGACCTGATTGGCGCGCCGGAAGCCGGCATCCCGGAGCCGTGAGCCGTCGCGCACCCAGTCCCGATCGGCCGTTGAATGTCCCCGGCCCTGGGGGAAGCGGCCCCCCCCTGTTCTGTCGTCGATCAGTGTCCGATAACACGGATGCGAAACGGGTCGGTGGCTGACGGAAACGTGATCGGGCCGGGCCGGGGTCGTCGGGCCGGGCTCGAGCGAGAGAAGCGGGAAACGCGGTTTCCGCAATGTTCCGAGTGGATTACCCCCGGGTCGGACCTGGGGCCGCGTTGGCATCGAGATTGCGCTGGAGTCGCAGGAGAGGACATCGCGTGTTTCGCAAAACCAAGCCAACGGTGGGACTCGACATCGGGTCCAGCGCGGTCAAGGTCGTGGAGCTCCGACGGTCGGGCCGGTCCTTCAAGGTGGTCGGCTTCGGGACGGAGCCGGTGCCGGGCGACACCATCGTTGATGGCGCCATCATCGACGCCGCGGCGGTGGCGGATGCCGTCGGCCGGGCTCTCGACGCCAGCCGCATCAAGACGAAGGACGTCGTCGCCTCGCTGTCGGGCAACGCCGTGATCGTCAAGAAGATCAACCTGCCGGTGATGACCGAGGCCGAGCTCTCCGAGTCGATTCACTGGGAAGCCGAGCAGTACATCCCGTTCGACATCCAGGACGTCAACCTCGACTACCAGATTCTCTCGACCCGTCCCGGGGAGGGGAAGGGCAGCATGGAAGTGCTGCTCGTCGCGGCCAAGAAGGACAGGATCGCCGACTATACCGACGTCATCAACAAGACCGGACGGACGCCCGTCGTCGTGGACGTCGACGCGTTCGCGTTGCAGAACGCCTACGAGGCGAACTACGACGCGGAGCCTGGCGCGGTCGTTGCGCTGCTCAACGTCGGCGCGAGCGGCGTCAACATCAACATCGTGTCCGGTGACCAGTCGCTGTTCACCCGCGACATTTCGATTGGGGGGAACGCCTTCACCGAGGCGATCCAGAAGGAACTGGGCCTGCCCTTCGACGGCGCGGAGCGGGTCAAGAAACGCGAGCCGATGGACGGGGTCGATCCGGCCGAGGTGGCGCCGATACTGCGGACCGTGACCGAGAACCTGCTGCTCGAAATCCAGAAGACGTTCGACTTCTTCAAGGCGACGGCGGCGTCCGACCGCATCGACCGCGTGCTGGTCAGCGGCGGGGCGTCGCGGATCGACGGCTTCTTCGATCGGCTGGCCGAGCGCTTCGGGACGCCCGTGGAGCTGTTCGACCCGTTTCGGAAGATTCAATTCGACGCGAAGCACTTCGGGATCGAGCGCGCGGAGGACGTGGCTCCGACCTCGGCGGTGGCCGTGGGGCTCGCGCTCAGACGGGCGGGCGACCGATGATTCGAATCAACCTCCTCGCCGTTGACCGCGACCGCGACCGCGGCAAGCGCCGCCCCGCGGCTGGCCCCGCAGGGCCGCAGGCCACGCAGCAGCGGGTGACGCTCGCGTGCAGCCTCATCCTCGTTCTGACGGCGCTCGGAGTCGGGTGGTGGTACTGGTCGCTCAAGGTCCAGTCGGATCGGATCGAGGACGACATCCTCACGAGCCAGAAGGAAACCGCGCGGCTCCGCACGCTGATCCAGCAGGTGCAGACCAACGATGCGCGCCGGGCCCAGCTGCAGGAGCGCGTGGGGCTGATCGAGGAGCTGCGCAGGGGGCGGGAGGGCGCCGTCCGGATGCTCGATGAGATCAGCCGCAGCCTGCCCGACATGCTCTGGCTCACCGAGGTCAAGCAGCAGGGGGCGGATCTGACGATCATCGGCCGCTGCACGTCGCTGACGGCCCTGTCCGACTTTGTCGACAACCTGAAGCTGGGCGGGTACTTCAAGCCGGTCGAAATCCTGGACAGCCAGGTCGAGAGCACTCCGTCGGCGAAGGCCGCCGGGCTGACGCGGTTTTCGATCAAGGCGACGATTGTCGCGCCGGGCTCGTAACGACGAAGAGAGAAAGGCGAGACGTGGCTGGCACACTCACCAAGTTGCCGTGGTACGGACAGGTCGGGGCCTTCCTGGCGCTGTCCGCCGCCGGCGTGGCCGTGTTCTTCTACCTCCACGTCTCTCCGATGCAGGAGGACATGGCTCAGCGCCAGCGCAAGCTCGACGCCCTCCAGTCGGACATCCGCAAGAGCCAGGCGATCGCCCAACGCCTGCCGCAGTTCCGCGCCGAGGTGGCCGACCTCGAGATGCGTCTCGAGACCCTGAAGAACGTCCTCCCCGAGGAGAAGGACATGGGCGACCTGCTCCGCCGGCTGCAGACGCTGGCCGTGCAGTCGAACCTGACGATCCGGGGCTTCAAGCCGGTGGAGACGCCCGTCGCGAAGCAGCTGCACGCCGAATGGCCGATCAACCTGCAGCTCGAGGGCGCGTACCACAACCTCGCGCTCTTCTTCGACCGGGTGGCCAAGTTCCCGCGCCTCATCCGCATCGGCGGGGTCGTGATCAAGGGCAAGGACCGGCAGGAGCCGGACTCGACGATTACCGCCGACTGCGTGGCGACGACGTTCGTGCTCCTCGAGAGCAAGAAGGCCGGCGCCCCGACGGGACGCGTGAGGGCCAGGGACGCCTCCCCCGCAGGAGCACGGAAATGACACGACACCTCCCGATCGGGCTGACCGTCGCGCTCGTGGGAATCGGCCTCGCGCTGCTGGCGGCGCCGAGTTGGGCCGACCCCCAGCGGAGCGCAACGCCGGCGGCAGCACCGCAGCCGCAGG
The DNA here is from genome assembly GCA_963698725.1 of uncultured Acidobacteriota bacterium. GTDB lineage: Bacteria > Acidobacteriota > Vicinamibacteria > Vicinamibacterales > Fen-181 > FEN-299. Next base: position 113,361 of record CAVORY010000011.1, on the reverse strand, counting down.
CCGGGCAGAAGCCGCCGGCCGCCACAGCGGGACCTGCGCCCGCGTTGCCGCCGGACAGTTACAGCTATCGGGCCGAGGGCCGGCGCGACCCGTTCGTGAGCCTGCTCCACCGGGGCACCGACCCGCGCCAGGGTAAGGCGGAAGGGGTGGCCGGCATGCTGGCCGGCGACGCCGTGTTGAGGGGAGTTCTGCTGAGCCGGGGCACGTACCTCGCACTCGTGCAGGGCCCCGACGCGAAGCGCCAGTACGTCGTTCACCCGAACGATCGGTTCGCGGACGGCGTGGTGAAGGCGATCACCGCCGACAGCATGCTGATTCTCCAGGAAGTGAACGACCCGCTGTCGCTCACGAAGCAGCGGGAAATCCGTAAGACGTTGCGGGCCGTCGAAGAGGTCAAGTAGATGCGGTACAACTGGACACTCAGGGAAAGGGCGACAGGGGAGCGCGCGCACCCGACGGCCGGGACCAGCCCCGGCGTCTGGGCGGGGCTGGCGGCGGCCCTGGCGGCCAGCATGGTGATCGCCGGATACGCGGCCGTTGACCCGGAACCGCGGGCTCGCCTGAGCGCGGTCTCGGCCAAGGTGGGCGTGCGAGGTGCGTCGGTCCTCATCGAGGCGTCCGAACCGGTGGCCTACGTGACCCACCGGCCGGATCCGCTGACGGTGGTGGTGGACCTCCGCAACGTGTCGGCGGCAGGTGCCGCCAACCGGGTGTCGGGATCCTCCGCGTTCCCGATTGCCGCCGTGATGACCGAGGACGCCCGCGGGGCCGACGGCGCACCGGTGGCGCGCGTGCGCGTCTTGCTGGCTGCGCCCGTCCAGCACCAGGTCCGCAGCGAACGCAACGTCATCCACGTCGACGTCGTGCCGGACGACGACTCGTCCGGCGTGATCCGCCTGTCCGGCACCTCGCCGGCTCCGCGGGCGGCGCCGGCCGGGGCCGGGCCTGTCGCCGGTGCGGCGACGAAGCTCGAGGCGGTTCGGACCAATGCGGGGGCACGCGGCGTCGAGGTCACGCTCGCCGGCAACGGCGTCCTCGTCGCGACGAACACCGAGCTGACCGCGACCCCGCCTCACAAGCTGATTCTCGATTTCGCGGGGGTGACGCCGTCCGTGCCGAACGTCGTGCCCGTGGCGAAAGGCGCCATCGAGCGGCTCCGCGTCGCATCCTTCAGCGTGAAGCCTCAGGTGACGCGCGTGGTCTTTGACCTCGCCCGCGTCGTGCCCTACACGATTCTGCCGTCCGGCAACGAGCTGAAGATCACGTTCGTCGAGGGCACAGACCAGGCGGCCGATCGCACGCTCGCGACGCCGTCGCCGTCCGCCGAATCACCCGACGCGCTCCCGCGCGCGGGGCTCGCGCCGGCCCCGGTTCCCGCAGCCCCGGCCGCGCAGGCCGCTGCGCCGGCTCCGAAGCAGGCGCAGGCTGCCGCTTCGGTGGTGTCCCAGGCGCCTCAGCAGCCGGGCGCCCCAGGGCGGGTCTACTCCGGCCACCCGGTGAGCCTCGACTTCCAGGGGGCCGACTTGCGGTCCGTGCTTCGCACCTTCTCGGAGATCAGCGGCCTCAACCTCGTGATCGATCCGACCGTCCAGGGGACGGTTGATGTGGCGCTCCGTGACGTCGCCTGGGACCAGGCGCTCGACCACATCCTCCGCTCGAACAAGCTCGGCTACGTCGTCGACGGCACGATTGTGCGCGTGGCGCCACTGGTGGTGCTGTCGGAGGAGGAGGGGGCGCGCCGCAAGCTCAGCGACGAGCAGGCGCTGTCGGGTGAGTTGAAGGTCATCACCAAGACGCTCAACTACGCCCAGGCCCTCGAACTCGAGCCTCTGCTGAAGGGCAACGCTCTGTCGGGCCGGGGCACGACCGCCGTCGACAAGCGCACGAACACCATCGTCATCAACGATCTGGCGCCGTATCTCGCGAAAGCCGAGGCGCTGCTCGCGACGCTCGACCAGCCGGAGGGGCAGGTTGAGATCGAGGCCCGTATCGTGTCGACGTCGAAGGCGTTCGCGCGCGAGCTCGGCGTGAAGTGGGGCTTCCTGGGCCAGGCCACGCCGGAGATTGGCAACACGAGCGGTGTCGGGTTCCCGAACAGCGCCGTCGGCGGGGCCACGATCAACCAGGCGGTGCAGGCGGCGACGACCGTCGCGAAGCTGGCGCTCGGCAGCGTCAACGGCTCGTTCAACCTGAATGCCGAGCTGACCGCGCTGGAGAAGGACGGCAAGGTCCGGGTGCTCCTCCAGCCGAGGGTGGTGACGCAGAACAACGTCCAGGCGAGGATCACGCGGGGCCAGGAAATCCCCTACACGACTACCGTGGCGCCGGTGACGGGCACCGGCGTCAACGTCATCCAGCCGATGCCGACCGTACAGTTCAAGACCGCGGCCCTGACCCTGCTGTGCACGCCGCGCATCACGAACGCCGACACGATCATGCTCGACGTGGACGTGGACAACGGCTCGCCGGGCGAGACGCAGCCCAACGGCAACGTCTCGATCAACACCCAGCGCGCCCAGACGAAGGTCCTCGTCCAGAACGGCGCGACGACGGTCATCGGGGGGATCTACGGGGTGCAGGAGAATCGCACGGAGAGCCGGACGCCGGGACTGGGCAAGATCCCGATCCTGCGCTGGCTCTTCAAGAGCGACTCGATCAAGGAAGCGAACGAGGAACTGTTGATCTTCATCACGCCCCGCGTGATCAGGCTCAAGTAACGGCAGGAGGCGGACCGTGACGAGGACTCTTTCATTCATCATCGTACGGCGGGCCGCGCTGGCGGTCATGGCGGTTGCCGCGCTGGCCGCGGCGGCGTGCGGCGACAAGGTCCTGCAGGGCAAGGGGTCGTCGTACCTCGTGGTCGATCAGCTGGCGGCGGGGGCCGGTGGTTCCTCGTCGACGACGTTCTCCACGATGCTGCAGTCGGATGTCCTGACCAACGGCGGCGTGTTCGAAGACTCGGGACGGGTGACCCTGCACATCGCCATGAAGGACGTGACGGTCACGACCGGGACCGAGCCGACCGCGAACAACATGATCACGGTCAACCGGTACCACGTCGACTTCGTCAGGTCGGATGGCCGGAACGTTCAGGGCGTCGACGTGCCGTACAGCGTCGACGGTGCCGTCACCGGGACGATCACGACCTCCCCGACGGAGTTGGTGTTCCCCCTCGTGCCGGTTCAGCGGAAGCTGGAAGCCCCGCTTCGAGCGCTGAGAAACGGGGGCGGGGCGATCGCCATCATGACCGTCGCCAGCGTGACCTTCTACGGGTACGACCAGGCCGGAAACACCGTGGCGGTGACCGGCCTGATCAGCGTGAACTTCGCGGACTGGGCCGACGAGGGCCAGTAGGGCGCCGACCGGGACAAGACATATGGCACGAGCATTTCACACGCTGACGCTTCTTGCGGCGGTCGCCCTCGCGGCCGGCTGTTCGGTCGAGGAGACCACCGCGCCGAGTCCGACGGGGCCGTCCGAACTCGCGCTCTCGCTGAACCTGGCGGCGACGCCGGACACGATCAGCCAGGACGGGAGCGCTCAGGCGCTCGTCGTGGTCTTCGCGCGGGACGCCGCCGGCAGGGCCGTGGCTGGGCTGCCGATTCGCCTCGATGTCGAGAAGGACGGGACGATTCAGGACTACGGGGTGCTGTCCGCGAAGACGGTCACGACCGCCGGTGACGGGCGAGCCTCGGCGCTCTATACGGCGCCGGCGCCGCCCGCCAACTCGTCCGAGCTCCGGACCACAACCGTCAGCGTGCTCGCCACTCCCATCGGGACCAACTACGCCGCCATCCAGCCGCGCGCGGTGGACATCAGGCTCGTCCCGCCGGGCCTCGTACCTCCCCCGGGCGCCCTGGAGGCGAGTTTCCGCTACGCTCCGACGGCGCCGGGTGTCGGCGCACCGGTCACCTTCAACGCGTCCGCTTCGAAGAGCCCGGTCGGCGTCGCATCGTACGCATGGTCCTTCGGCGATGGGACGACGGGCAACGGCGTCTTGGCCGTGCACTCGTACCCGACGGCTGGAACTTACGCCGTGCGGCTGACGATCACCGACAGCAAGGGACAGACCGCGTGGACTTCCCAGTATGTGACCGTGGCGGCTCCGAAAGCGAACTTCACGTGGTCGCCCGCGACGCCCACCCTCGTCCGGCCGGCGACGGAGGTGACCGTGAACTTCGACGCGGGCCTGTCGTGGGTCGACCCGCCAGCGGTCATCACGGCCTATTCCTGGGACTTCGGCGACGGCGGAGTGGGCAGCGGCGTCACGACGCGGCACAACTTCTCGCCCGCGCTGACCACGACCTTCCTGGTGACGCTGGCGATCACCGACAGCAATGGTGTGACGACCTTGATCACGAAGCCCGTCACGGTCATCGTGCAATGAGTGAGCGCCGTGGTTGACCTCTCGCGAATCGAAGAGCTTCGACGCCGGATCCAGAAGGACCCGGCGTCGATCGCCTTCGCCCAACTGGGCGAGGAATACCGGCGGGCCGGCCGGTTTGAGGACGCGATCGAGACGTGTCGCGCCGGTCTGGCCTATCATCCGGGGTATCTCTCGGCCTACGTCACGCTCGGCCGGGCGCTGATCGAGACGGGCGACCTCGGGGCGGCCACGGAAGCGCTGTCCCGGGTCCACGCCGCCGCGCCAGACAACCTCGCCGCCATCAAGGGGCTCGCGGACATCAGACACCGACTCGGCGATTGCGAGGCGTCCCTGGCGCTCTACGACCGGGCGCTCGAACTGGCGCCGCACGACCCTGAACTCGAACACCTGGTTGGGGCCGTGACGGCAAATCTCGCGGCGCGCGCCTCGGCGCCCCAGGACCCGCCGGCCGGGCCTCCCGACTTCGCCGTCGGGCTGGAGACCGCCGCGGAACCGGCCGGGGAGGCCGCCTCCCGTCCCCTCGAGGCAGCCGCGCCTGGCACACCAGCGCAGATCGAAGCGCTCGAGCGCTGGCTGGACACCGTCCTCGCCGACCGGGACAGCCGGACATAGCCCCCCAGGCACTACTCTGCGATCCTGCAATCTTGCGATCTTGCGGTCTTGCGATCTTGGGATCTGGCGATTGCCATATCGCCACATCGCACGATCGCCACTTCGCAAGCTCGCATGATGTCGCCTTCCGCGTTGCTGCCGCTCGCCGAGAGGCATCTTCTCCCGTGTTTTGATATACTTACCCGTTCCGACTGGGCCGGAGCGTTACCGGATGGCGAGACGGGTGGAGAGCCGATGATCAACATCGACGAACTCAGGCAGATCCTGGACCTGGCGCGCGACCACGAACTGGACGAACTCGAACTCGAGAGCGAGGGATACAAGATCCGGCTCAAGAAGGGAGGCCAGGTGGTCGTGTCCCACGTCCAGGCGGCCTCCGCGGCGCCCCCGCCGCCCACGGCAGTTCCCCCGGCGTTCCCCACGCAGGCCGGCCAGACGGTCCCGTCGATGGACGTCGACGCCGAACTGGCGATCGTGACCTCGCCCATTGTCGGCACGTTCTACCGGGCTCCCGACCCGAACGCCCCGGCGTTCGTCCAGCCTGGCGACGCCGTCAAGAAGGGCCAGACGCTGTGCATCATCGAGGCGATGAAGATGATGAACAACATCGACTCCGAATACGAGGGCACGGTGGTCAAGGTCTTCGTCGAGAACGGCCAGCCGGTGCAGTTTGGCGAACGGCTGTTCGCCATCAAGCGATAGGGGGACGGGGCCCGTGTTCAAGAAGATCCTGATCGCCAACCGCGGCGAGATCGCCGTCCGCGTCATCCATGCATGCCGGGAGATGGGCATCAAGACGGTGGCCGTCTACTCGGAGGCCGACCAGCACTCCCTGCACGTCCGGTTCGCCGACGAGGATGTCTGCATCGGTCCGCCGAGGGCCGCGCAGAGCTACCTGAGCGTGCCGGCGATCATCAGCGCGGCCGAGATCACGGGAGCCGACGCCATCCACCCGGGCTACGGCTTCCTGTCGGAGAGCGCCTACCTGGCCGAGGTCTGCGAGGCCTGCCACCTGAAGTTCATCGGCCCCGACCCGCGCGTCATCCGGCTGATGGGCGACAAGGCGCGGGCTCGCCGCACGATGAAGAAGGCGGGCGTTCCCGTGCTGCCCGGCAGCGAAGGCGTGATCGAGACCGAGGAGAAGGCGCTCAAGGTCGCGAAGGAGATTGGCTATCCGGTGCTCATCAAGGCCACCGCCGGTGGCGGCGGCAAGGGCATGCGCGTAGCCGCGAACCCGGCCGAGTTCAGCCAGGCCTTCCGGACGGCCCAGCGGGAGGCCGAGGCGGCCTTCGGCGTGAAGGACGTCTACATCGAGAAATACCTCCGGAACCCGCGCCACATCGAGTTCCAGATTCTCGGCGATCACCACGGGAGCGTGGTTCACCTCGGCGAGCGCGAGTGCTCGATCCAGCGGCGGCACCAGAAGCTCATCGAGGAGTCGCCGTCGCCCGCGCTCAGCGACAAGCTCCGGCGGAAGATGGGCGGGATCGTCGTCGACGCGGCGAAGGCGGTGCAGTACGCCAACGCCGGGACGTTCGAGTTCCTCCTCGACGAGCAGGGCCACTTCTACTTCATGGAAGTGAACACCAGGCTGCAGGTGGAGCACGGCGTGACCGAGATGGTGACGGGCATCGACATCGTCAAGGAGCAGATCCGGATCGCCGCGGGCGAGCGGCTGTCGTTCCGGCAGAGCGAGGTGACCTTCACCGGCCACGCGATGGAGTGCCGGATCAACGCCGAGGACCCGACCACGTTCGCGCCGTCCCCCGGCACGATCCACGTCTTCGCCCTGCCCGGGGGCCCGGGGGTGCGCATCGACACGGCGGCGCACTCGGAGTGCTTCATTTCCCCGTACTACGACTCGATGATCGCCAAGGTGATGGTGCACGGCCGGGACCGGCAGGAGGCGATCGCGCGCATGCGCCGCACCCTCGAAATGACGGTGATCGAGGGGATCAAGACCAACGTGCCCCTCCATCTCAAGATCCTCGCCGAGTCCGACTTCGCCAGCGGGACGCTGAGCACGGGCTTCATGGATCGGTTCATGGTGCCGCCCGCGGCCAGAACGCTGGCAGAGGCGGTGTAGGACCAGGGGCCCGCGCCGCGCCTGCGAACGCGGCGCTCCCGGGCCGGCGGCCGCAGAGGCCTCGGGGCCGACGACGATGATCAGTACGGGCGATGGCAGCCTGAGGAGTCGGCAGTTCCAGCTCGCGCTGGCCCTGCTCGGCGTGGTCTTCGTGGCCGGCACGACCGGGTACATGGCGATCGAGGGGTGGAGCGCGTGGGACGCGTTCTACATGACCGTCATCAGCGTGTCCACCGCCGGCTACCGCGAAGTCCACACCCTCTCTCGAGCGGGCGAGGTCTTCACCTCCGCCCTGCTCATCTTCGGCGTCGGCGCCGCCTTCTACGCGTTCACGCTCGTGGCCGCCGGCATCATCGAATCGCGCTTGCATCCCCGCATCCAGGAGAAACGCCGGGCGCGTATGATCGACAAACTCACCGACCACTTCATCCTCTGCGGGGCCGGCCGGATCGGCCTCATCATCGCGGAGGAGTTCGGGCGCCAGCGCGTGCCGTTCGTCGTCATCGACCACGACCCGGCGGCGGTCCAGGAGGTCCTCCGGCGCGGCTACCTGGGCATCGAGGCGGACGCCAGCCGCGAGGACGTGCTCGTGAAGCTCCGGATCGAGTCGGCGCGCGGTCTGATTGCGGCGCTGGGGACCGACGCCGAGAACGTCTACACGATTCTCACCGCGCGCGGCCTTCGCCCGGGTCTGTTCGTGATCGCGCGCGCCGACTCGGACGACGCTGGACGGAAGATGATGAAGGCGGGAGCGAGCCGGGTGGTGTCGCCGTACCAGATCGGCGCGGTTCGGCTGGCCCAGACCGCCCTTCGGCCGGCCGTCGTCGACTTCGTGGAGTTGGCCACCAGCTCGGAGAACCTCGAACTCGCGATGGAGCAGGTGAGCATCGGCGCCGGGTCCGGGCTGGCCAGCCGTACGATCCTCGAGGCCAACGTCCGCCAGCGGTTCGGCGTCATCGTCGTGGCCATCCAGCGGGAGGGCGGCCACATGGACTTCAACCCGCCGCACGACGCTGTCATGCGGGCCGGGGACGAACTGGTGGTCCTGGGACGGCCCGGGCAGCTGAGGGACCTGGAGTTGGCCGCGCAATGACGACGACCACGGCCGGTGGGCCCGACGCCGGGGACAGCCAGCGGCGTGCCGAATTCGCGCGGCGCGGGTCGTCGGCGGTCGCCGGCCTCCATCCCGCCACGAGTGCCGTGCGGCTCTCCAACACCGTGAACGCCGCAGAGGCGCGATGCTCAGGGTTGCGCTGACCGGCGGCCTCGCCACGGGGAAGAGTTACGTTCGTGGCCGCATCGCGTCCAGAGGGGTGCCGACGATCGACGCCGACGCGGTTGTTCACGAGCTGTTCGCGCCCGGCTCGGAGACCACTCGCGACATCGTGGGCCGGTTCGGACCCGACATGGTGGCGGGCGACGGGGCCGTCGACCGCCGGGCGCTGGGCGCGCTCGTGTTCCACGATGCGGAGGCGCGACGGGCGCTCGAAGCCATCGTGCATCCGCGCGTCTACGACCGGATCGTCCGGTGGATGTCGGCGCAGGCCGTGCGCGGCGCCCGCTGGGCGCTGGCCGAGATCCCGCTCCTGTTCGAGACCGGTCACGAGGGCGATTTCGACCGGGTGATCGTCGCGGCCTGTTCACCGGAGGAGCAGCTGCGGCGCGTCGCCGCGCGCGACGGCCTTCCCGACTCCGCTGCGCGCGCCCGGATTGCCGCCCAATGGCCGATCGCGGAAAAGGCCAGGCGTGCGACCGACCTGATCGATACGTCGAGCAGCCTCGCCGATTCCGACCGTCAGGTCGATGCGGTCTGCGCAGCGCTGGACGAGTTGGGGAGGGCGTCCCGTCGGGACATCGAACGCCCGGCCGACTAGCTGTCCGCCTCGTCCCCGTCCTTGGCGGCCGCCATTCGCTCTTCCACGAACGAGTTCCATTCGTGACAGTGCGGGCAATGCCACAGCAGTTCGGTGCTGCGATAGCGGCAACGCGTGCAGACGTGCGGGTCGAGGTAGAACACGGCCTTGCCCGCCAGGTCCACGTAGCGGTCGACGAGCGCCGGATCGAGGCCGAGTTGGCGCAGCGTCTGCCAGGCCGCCCGGTGCACGGCCAGGCCATGCGGGTGGTGCGTCAGCGCTTCGAAGAGCAGGTCGAGCGCTTCGGCTGCCTGGCCGCGCGCGGTCAGGTGCTGAGCCAGCGCGACGCGGCCGCGCCAGTCCTTGGGCGCCGCGGCGATGAGCCGCCGGCAGAGCGCGGGAAAGCGGCCCGGGTCGCCCAGCGCGACGTACGCGGATGCCAGCCGGTCGAACGCCAGGTACGCCCGGTCGGGGGCCACGGTGATCGCGCGCTCCCACGTCGCCGTCGCGTCCGCCGCTCGGCCGAGCTGAAGCTGGACGTCACCCAGGTGGAGATACGCAGGAACCACCCGGGCGTCCAGATCGATCGCGGCAGTGAATCGCGCGGCCGCGCCGGCGCGGTCGCCCTGCGCGAGCGCCTGAAGGCCGAGTTCGTTCTCGAGGAACGCCAGGGTCTCGCTGGATCGCGGACCGCTCGGCTTGCCGGCCGCCCGCGCCCGCCGCTGGCGGAGCATGTACGCGTCCTGCCACTGGTGCTGCTCCTCGTGCAGCTTCTCCAGGTTGAGCAACGCGTAGTCGTTGTCCGGATCGAGCCTCAGCACCTCGTTGAACGCCTCGAACGCCCGATCGACGAAGCCGCCGCTCTTGTAGTCCAACCCGAGGCAGAGGAGTGCGTAGGCGTGCTCCAGTCGCTTGAGCTTCGGCCGCTGCAGCAGGGTCTGGTGCACGTGGATCGCCCGGCCGACCTGGCCCTTCTCGCGGTACAGGTTCCCGAGGATCAGGTCGATTTCGAGCGCGTCCGAGTCGACCGTCGCCGCCTTCGTGAGCTCCTCGATCGCCAGGTCGGGCTGGTTCGACACGAGGAAGTTCAGGCCGAGCATGTAGTGCGGTGTGTCGCGGGCCTTCCGCCGGTCGAACCATCGGCCGTCGCGCAGCTTGTAGCGCTCCCACGCCTTGCCGACGGTCAGCCCGACCAGCAGGGCGATCAGGGCAGCCAGCAGGGGAGCGTAGGCGCCCGTCATCGAGGTTCCCCGCGGGTGTAGCTGTCGAGCAGGCCATCCCACGCGCCCTGCTCGCGGAGCAGCAGTTCGATCAGCTCCCGGGCGGCCCCGTCACCCCCCACCCGGCGGCTGACCCAGTTCACTCGGGCGAGGACGTCCGGCGCCGCGTCTGCGGGCGCGGCGGACAGCCCCACCCGCGACAGCACCGGCAGGTCCAGCACGTCATCGCCCATGAAGGCCACCTCGCTGTCACTCAGGCCTTCCTCCGCCAGGAGCTCGCGGTACATCTGCAGTTTGTCAGCGGCCTGCTGGCGGACGATCCGGATGCTGAGCTGGGCGGCGCGGGCGGTCGTCGCTCCGGAGTGGCGGGCGGAGAGGAGCCCGACCGCGAGGCCGGCGCGCTGCGCCCATACGATGCCCGTGCCGTCACGGATGCTGAACGCCTTCGACTCGGATCCGTCCGCGTGAAGCAGGATGCGGCCGTCGGTCAGCACGCCGTCCACGTCGAACAGGAGGAGCCGGATGCCGGCGGCCCTCCGGGCGAGGTCTTCGGCGTTCAGCGTCATCAGAACATCTCGGTGCGCCAGAGATCGTGCAGGTGGACGACACCCTCCACGCGCCGGTCCGGCGAGACGACGACGACCGATGTGATCTTCCGCCGTTCCATGAGATTCAGCGCCTCGACGGCCAGCATCGCGCGGCCGACGGTCACGGGGGTGCGCGTCATCACCGCGTCGGCGCGCTGCTCGAGCACACCGTGGTCGACCATGTGACGCCGGAGGTCGCCGTCCGTGATGATACCCGACAGGCGGCCCTCGGGATCGACGACACAGGTCATGCCGAGGCCCTTCCGGGACATCTCGTAGATGACGTCCGGCATCGCCGTGTGCTCGCGGACCGACGGGAGCTGATCGCCGGCGTGCATCAACTGGTCGAGCCGCATGAGGCGTTTGCCGATCTTCCCGCCGGGATGCAGGTTCGCGAAGTCCTCCTGCCTGAAGCCCTTGCGCACCAGCAGCGCCATCGCCAGCGCGTCGCCGAGCGCCAGCGCCGCCGTCGTGCTGGCCGTCGGCGCGAGGTTGAGCGGGCAAGCTTCCTCGTCCACGCGGCAGTCGAGCGTGACGTCGGCGGCCTGTCCGAGCGTCGAGCCCGGGAAGCCGGTCATGGCGATCAACGTCGCCCCCACGCGGCGGATGGTCTCGAGCAGCCGGAGAATCTCGGCCGTCTCGCCGCCGTAGGACAGCGTGATGACGGCGTCGTCCGCCTGCAGCGCGCCGAGGTCGCCGTGAATGGCGTCGGCCGGGTGCAGGAAGAACGCCGACGTGCCGGTGCTCGAGAGCGTGGCGGCGATCTTGCGGCCGATGATGCCCGACTTGCCCATGCCAGTCAGCAGCACCCGGCCGCGGCAGCTGGCGAGCAGATCGACGGCGGCGGTGAACGGGGCGCCAAGGCGATCGATCAACCCGAGGATGGCGTCGGCCTCGATGCGGAAGACCTTCCGGGCGAGGTCGAGTTCGGCGCTGGTGTCGGTGGTGGTCACGCGCACCTCACAGCCCGCTCGCCGCCGGAACGGCGGACGTCGACTTCGCGATGGCATCGAGACGCATCAGCCGCTCGAGCAGGGCATCCAGGGCGTCGAGGCGGAGCGCGTTCTGCGCGTCGCTCCGTGCCCGCGACGGCTCGTCGTGGATCTCGAGGAACACGCCGTCCACGCCCGCCGCCACGCCGGCGGAGGCGAGCGGCGTGATGTACTGGGCGAGGCCCGCGGTGACCCCGTCGCCGCCGCCCGGGAGCTGCAGGCTGTGGGTGACGTCGAAGACCACCGGAGAGCCCAGCTCGGCCAGCACCGGGAACGCGCGCATGTCGACGACCAGGTTGTTGTAGCCGAACGACGTGCCGCGCTCGGTGACGAACACGCGTGGGTTGCCGGCTCCGGTCACCTTGGCGAGCGCGTGCCGCATGTCGCGCGGGGCGAGGAACTGCCCCTTCTTGATGTTCACCGCGCGGCCGGTCGCCGCGGCGGCCAGCAGCAGGTCGGTCTGCCGGCACAGGAACGCCGGAATCTGGAGCACGTCCGCGACGTCGGCCGCAGCGTCCGCGTGCGCCGCCTCGTGGATGTCGGTCAGGATCGGCACGCCCGACTCGGCCTTGATGCTGGCGAGAATCCGCAGCCCTTCGACGAGTCCGGGCCCCCGGTAGGACGAGACCGATGTCCGGTTGGCCTTGTCGTACGACGCCTTGAAGATGAAGGGCATGCCGCGCGCGGCTGCGATCTCCCGGATGCCCCGTGCCAGGTCCGCGGCGTGCGTCGCGCTCTCGATGACGCACGGCCCCGCAATCAGGACGAGCGGGCGGCCGCCGCCGAGGTGGATGGGCCCGATCTGGACGGTGTTCACGCCCGCCATTATACAGGGAGCGGGCCCGGCTATCCCTGCGCCACGAGCCTCGCCCGCTTGTGCTGGTGGCTCGCCCCGACGAAGCCCGCGAACAGCGGGTGCGGGCGGAGCGGCTTCGACTTGAACTCGGGGTGGAACTGCACCGCGATGAACCAGGGGTGGCCGGGGATTTCCGCGATTTCGATGAACTTGCCGTCCGGCGACCGGCCCGAGATGCGCAGGCCATTCGCCGTCAGCACGGCCTCGTACGCGGGGTTGAACTCGTAGCGGTGCCGGTGGCGCTCGCTGATGGTGCTGGTGCCGTACACCCGCTGCGCGAGCGAGCCGGGCGCCAGGTCGCAGGCGTACTGGCCCAGGCGCATCGTGCCGCCGAGGTCGTCCACGCCGAGCAGGTCGCGCAGCTTGAAGATCACCTTGTGCGGCGTCTCTTCGTTGCACTCGGTCGAGTCGGCATCGACCAGCCCGGCGACGCTGCGTGCGTATTCGACGACGGCCCACTGAAAGCCGTAGCAGATGCCGAAGAACGGGATCTTCCGCGTCCGCGCGATTTCGGCCGCGCGCATCATCCCGCGGGTGCCGCGGTTGCCGAAGCCGCCGGGGACCAGGATGCCGTCGGCGCCGTCCAGCAGGCGGGCGCCCTCCGGCTCTTCGAGCGCCTCGGCTTCGACCCACCGGAAATTGACCTTCACGCCGTGCGGGAACCCGCCGTGCGTCATCGCCTCGTTGAGACTCTTGTAGGAATCCTCGTACTCGACGTACTTGCCGACGACGTGGATGGTGATGTCGTCAGCGGGATGGCGAATGCGCTCGACCAGGTGCTGCCACGTCTCGAGGCGGGCCTCGGTCTGCGGCAGGTGCAGGTACTTGAGGATGATCGTATCCACGCCCTCGGCCGCCAGCATCAGCGGCACCTCGTAGATCGACGAGACGTCTTTCGCCGTGATCACCGCTTCCTCGTCGACATCGCAGAACAGCGCGATCTTCCGTTTGATCTCCTGCGGGAGGAACCGATCCGTCCGGCAGAGGAGGATGTCGGGCTGGATGCCGATCGATCGCAGATCCCGGACGCTGTGCTGCGTCGGCTTGGTCTTCAGCTCGCCGGCCGTGCCGATGAACGGCACCAGCGTCAGGTGGACGTAGAGCGTGTGCTCGCGGCCGACGTCCTGGCGGAACTGGCGGATGGCCTCGAGGAAGGGCTGGCTCTCGATGTCGCCGACCGTCCCGCCGATTTCCACGAGGACGAAGTCGACGTCGGCGGCCGTGGCGCGCAGGCTCTCCTTGATCTCGTTCGTGATGTGCGGAATCACCTGCACGGTTCGGCCCAGGTAGTCCCCGCGCCGCTCCTTCTGGATGACCGACAGGTAGATCTTGCCCGTCGTCCAGTTGTGCGCGCGGGTCGTCACCGTATCGGTGAATCGCTCGTAGTGGCCCAGGTCCAGGTCCGTCTCCGTCCCGTCGTCGGTCACGTAGACCTCGCCGTGCTGGTACGGGCTCATCGTGCCCGGGTCGACGTTGATGTAGGGATCGAACTTCTGCAACGTCACCCGATAGCCATGGCCTTCCAGCAGGGCGCCAATCGAGGCGGCGGCGAGCCCCTTGCCGAGCGACGACACCACGCCGCCGGTGACGAAGATGAACTTGACCGGTCGGCCGTCCTTGTTCTGCATGGCTGGTCAGTGGGGGAGTCCTGGCGCGATGAGGCGCCGGACCCGTTCGAGATCGGCCGGGGTGTCGACCCCGATCGAATCGTAGGTGGTTTCCACGGTCCGGATGCGGAACCCGTGTTCGAGCGCACGCAGCTGCTCGAGCGACTCCGCCTGCTCGAGCGGCGTCGGCTCGAGCGCCGCGAACCTGAGAAGGAAAGGGCGCTGGTAGACGTAGAGGCCGATGTGCTTGAAGGCCCGATGCGTGTCGAGGCCCCCCTGCACGCCGCGCGTGTACGGGACCGGCGCGCGCGAGAAGTAGAGGGCGAAGCCGTTCCGATCGGTGACGACCTTCACGACGCTCGGGTTCTCGAGGTCGGCCCGGTCGTCGATGCGGCGGCAGAGCGTGCCCATCGGGATCGAGGGGTCGGCCGCCAGCGGCGCCACGGCCTCGGCGATCATCTCGCTGGCCAGCAGCGGCTCGTCGCCCTGCACGTTGACGATCAGCGAGCAGCTGAGCGAGGCCGCCACTTCCGCGAGGCGATCGCTGCCGCTGAGGTGATCCGCCCGGGTCAGCACCGCAAGCCCCCCGAAGGCCTCGACCGCGTCGCGCACCATCTCGTCGTCGGTCGCGACGAGCACGGCATCGATCGCCGGCGAGGCGGCGGCCCGGCGGTAGACGTGTTCGATCATCGGGCGGCCGCCGATGTCCGCCAGCGGCTTGCCCGGGAGGCGCGTCGAGTGGTATCGCGCTGGGATGACGGCCACGTGGCGTGCGCCGGCCAGCGAACTGAAGGGGCTGCGGCCTCTGTCAGGGTGCACGGCGAATCATAGCATACGTCCCGGGTTCGCCCGGCCGGCCGAACGCATGTAGAATTGGCGCGTGACGCGGACGCTCGCCGAACTCGTCCTGCTCGCCGCCCTGTTGGCCGCGTTGGGCCTGATCGTGGCGAACCGCAGCCCCGTCACGCCGGTGGAACCGGGCCGTGCTCCGGCGACGGCGGCTTACGGCGACGCGCCCGTCGACGCCGGGCTTCCCGAGCGTGCCGAAGCCCTGCGGCGGTTCCTCGCTTCGCCGCCGCCGCCCGCTCCGGTGCGGCGGAACCCGTTCGGCTTCGGTGCCGCGTCAGCCGCGGGCGCGCGTGCCGCGGGCGACGCGGCCGACAGGGCTACGCCGCCGACGCCTCGACCGCCGATGGAACTGGCGGGTATCGCCGAGGAGACTGGGAATGGCCACCCGGTGAGGACGGCGGTGATTTCTGCGGCCGGGCAGGTGATCTTCGCGAAGGAGGGCGACCGCGTCCTTTCGCGATTCCTGGTCGTCCGGATCGCGGCGGACGCGGTTCACCTGAGAGACGACGAGGGAGGCGGCGAGTTCTCCCTCGTGCTCAAATAGTGCGCGGCGGTGCCTCGGGGATGCCGTCGCGGCGCTTGACGCCGGCGGGCGGCTTGGCCAGCGCGGCCGGACACGGCTGCTTCCACAACCGCAGATACTCGAACACGAGCTGCCGCTTCATGAGCTGAATGGCTCGGGCCGGGTCGACCCCCTTCGGGCAGACGCGCGAGCACTCGCCCGCGAAGTGGCAGCGCCACGGCCCCCGGCTGCCCGACAGCAGAGCCTTTCGCTGGTCGAACCCGCCGTCGCGGCTGTCCGAGTTGTAGCGGTGCGCCTGCGCGAGCGGCATCGGACCGGCGTAGTGCGGGTCGGTGGCGTAGGTCGGGCAGGCCGCCATGCAGCAGCCGCACTTGATGCAGTAGGAGAACTCCAGGTACTGCTCGAGCTGGTGCGGCGACTGCCAGTACTCGCCCGTCGGCTGCCTCATCTCCTCGACGTCGCTCCGGATGAGATACGGCAGCGTCTCGATGTGGGCCTCGATCATCGGGACCAGGTCGGGCACGAGATCGCGAATGATGTTGAAATTGGGCAGCGGCGCCACGGTGACCAGCGAGCCTCCGAGTGCGGAGACCTGCGTATTGCAGGCGAGCATCGGGCTGCCGTTGATGAACATGCCGCAGGATCCGCAGACCCCCATCCGGCAGGACGACCGCCACGCCAGCGTCGGGGAGTGCCTCTCCTTGATGATCTTCAGCCCCTCGAGCACCGTCGTGCCGGGAGGGCACGGGAGCCGGTAGTCCTCCCAGCGCGGCTCGGCGTCGGTGGTCGGGTCGAAGCGCCGGATGCGAAAGACAACCTCGGTCGGAACCGTCGTGTCGGCCATGTCATTCCCCCCGGCTACGCGCCGCGAGACACCGAGAATCCCGCCCAGGCCGCCCAGCTGCCGAAGACGAACACGGCGAAGCCGGCGACGAGGAACAGGGCGTTCAACGCCTTCTTCACGCCGGCGGCGGGGTTCAGCTCGAACAGGATGTTCCTCAGGCCGTAGAGGCCGTGGAACAACGCCGCGCCCAGCAGCAGCACGTAGTTCGCCAGGAAGAGCACGCTCTTCCCGCGGGCGGTCACGTTCGCCCAGTCGATCGGCTCGCCCGGCGTCGGGCTGAACACTCTGACGATCTCGTCGAGGTGCATGATCGTCATGTGGAGGCCGAGGAGCGCCAGGACCACGACCCCCGCCACGAGATGCCACGTCCACAGTCCTTGGTCGCGCACGTCTCCTCCTACTCCAGGAAGCCGATGCCGCCGGCGATGGTCAGGATTGCGGCCAGGACCATCACGCCGATGGCCAGCGGCCGCTGTTCGTCCACCGAGGTCCGGTACGGGTAGACGGGCTCGATCGGCTTGCCGATCGCGAAGCCCAGCTCCACGAGCACGAGCCGGATGCCGTTCAGGGCGTGGAAGGCGAACGCGGCGAAGACGAGGAACTCGCCCGCCTTGAACAGCGGGCCGGTCACGCTCGTCATGGACGCGGCCCAGGCCTCCTCACCGAACGCCCGCGCCGAGGTCACGAAGATGTGGATCAGGAAGTACGCCAGCAGGCCGAGGCCCGTGACCCGGTGCAGCGTGTACAGGTAGCGCTCGAAGCCCCATCGCCCGCCCGCCAGCCAGCCCACGATCCCGAGGCGGTTCGGACGTCCTTTGTTCTCAATCATTGGTCGCCTCACTTCCCAGCAGACAGCCGGCAGCTGGCAGCGGATCGCCGGTGATCCGCTGACGGCTGCCCGCTGCGAGCTGCCCGCCGTTAGTACTTCCGCTCCTCCGGCTTCCACTGGTCGATGACCACCGGCTTGTAGTCGAGGCGGGGTGCACCGCCCGTGTACCAGGCCAGCGTGTGCTTCAGCCACCGCTCGTCGTCGCGCACCTTGAAGTCGCGCCGCGCATGGGCGCCGCGCGACTCCTCGCGCGCGATCGCGCCGACGATGGTGACCTCGGCCAGGTCGAGCAGATTCTCGAGCTCGAGCGCGTGGAACAGATTCGAGTTGTACAGCGCCCCCTTGTCGTTGACCGGTGCGGCCTTCGCCCGCTCCCGGATGTCGCGAACGACCGACAGCCCGTGAGCGAGCTCCTCCGGCGTGCGGAAGACCCCGACGTCGCGGTCCATCGTCGCGCGGAGTTCCCGGCGCAGCGCGTAGAGGTTCTCGGAGCCCTGCCGCGACAGCAGGTCCTTGACATGGGCCGTCCGCTCGCCGACCAGCTTGTCCGGGACCGCCGCCGCCGGGCCGAGCGCGGGCAGCGCCTTGACGATCTCGGCGCCCGTGATGGCGCCCCAGACCAGGCACTCGCCCGTGGAGTTCGACCCGAGTCGGTTCGCGCCATGCAGCGACACGCACGCCGCCTCGCCTCCGGCCCAGACTCCCGGAATCCGGGTCAGCCCGTCGATGTCGGTTTCGATGCCGCCCATCGAGTAGTGGGCGACCGGGCGGATCGGAATCGGCGCGTCAATCGGGTCGACGCCGATGAATTTGATGCACACCTCTCTGATCAACGGCAGGCGCGAGTTGATGCGATCGGCGCCGAGGTGCGTCAGGTCGAGGTGGATGCAGGGCTGCCCGTCGAGGCCCGGGATGCCGCGCCCCGCCTCGATCTCGGTCTGCTCGGCCCGCGACACCATGTCGCGGGGCGCCAGCTCCATCTTGCTCGGCGCGTAGCGCTCCATGAAGCGCTCGCCGCTGGCGTTCCTCAGGTACCCGCCCTCGCCGCGACAGGCCTCCGTCATCAGGATGCCGTTCGGGACCAGGCCCGTCGGATGGAATTGCAGGAACTCCATGTCCTCCAGCGGCAGGCCGGCCCGATACGCCATCGCCATCCCGTCGCCCGTGACCGTTTCCGAGTACGTCGTGAAGCCGTAGAGGCATCCCCCGCCACCGGTGGCGATCAGCAGCGCCTTTCCGCGCAGCACCACCGTCTGGCCGCTCGGGGCGTGAATGCCCAGCAGGCCCGCGAAGCGGCCGCCCTCGACGAGCAGGTCGGTCACGAAGAACTCGTCGTAGCGGGTGAAGCTCTTGTAGCGCAGCAGCTGGTCGTACAGCGTCTGCATCTCGAAGAAGCCGGTCTTGTCGGCGGCCAGCGTCGCGCGGGGGTACGAGTGCCCCCCGAAGGGGCGCTGCGAGATCCGGCCGTTCTCGTCGCGCGTCCACGGGATGCCCCAGTGGTCCAGCCGGCGAATCTCGTCCGGGATCACGCTGACGAACCGCCGGACGACATCCTGGTCAGCCAGGAAGTCGGACCCCTTGTTGGTGTCCCAGGCGTGCAGGTCGATCGAATCGCCCTCCTCGGTGCGCAGCACCGCGGCGGTGCCGCCCTCTGCGCAGACCGAGTGGGCGCGCATCAACTGGACTTTCGACACGATGCCGACATCCACGCGGCCATCAAGGCGCGAGCAGATCTCGACGGCAGCGCGCAGGCCGGCGAGTCCGGCACCGAGAATGAGAACGTCGTGGGTCAGGCTCTGAGCCATCCGGACCTCCTTGCAGGTCGCACCCGGAGAAAGAGAACGGCGGCCGGATTCTATCTCCCCGGTCGGCGCGTTGCAAGTCGGTCGGCGTTTTCGGTCGGCGTTCTCGGTCGGCGTTCTTGGCGACTGCACCCAAACCGTTCGGCCTGCGCGGGTCGAGAGTGCCGCTGCCCTGGGATGGTGCAAAGTGGAGAAACGCGCGTCAGCGTTGCGGAAACTGCGATCCCATCCGATGTTTTCAACAGGCTTTTCCACAGTTTCTGTTGAAAGCCCCGATGGAGGCCAAGGGGAACTGACCTAACGTGGAGAATTGCCGCCGTGGCTCCGCGCGCAGCGCCGCCGCAATCGATCGCCGGCTCCCGTCCGGCAGGTTGCGTTCCATCGGTGATGGGCGATAGCATGACGGAATCCTGTTGGCGGGCTGACGATCTCTTCGCGATACGAGGACCAGCTGTGAAGATCCACGAGTACCAGGCCAAGTCCATTCTCGCGCGGCATGGAGTACCCGTGCCCGCCGGAGAGGTGGCGCACACGCCGCCGGAGGTTGGCGAGATCGCCCGGCGCATCGGCGGAGCGGTCGTGGTGAAAGCGCAGATCCACGCCGGCGGACGTGGCAAGGGGGGCGGCGTCAAGCTCGCGAAGTCGGCCGATGAGGCCGAGCGGATCGCCGCGGAGATGTTTGGCATGTCGCTGGTGACCCATCAGACCGGCCCTGAGGGTCGCACCGTCAAGCGCATTCTCGTCGAGGCGGGCGTGCAGATCGCGCGGGAACTGTATCTCGGCCTCGTCATCGACCGCGCGACCGGGCGGCCCGTCCTGATGGCCAGTCCGGCAGGTGGCATGGAGATCGAGAAGGTGGCAGCCGAGACGCCGCATCTCATCTTCAAGATGTTCATCGAGCCGGCCACCGGGCTGCTGCCGTTCCAGGCGAGGAGCCTCGCGTTCAGTCTCGGCCTCGAAGGGGCAGCCGTCGGCAAGGCGGCCAGGGTCATGGGGCAGATTGTCGAGGCCTTCATGGCCACCGATGCGTCGCTCGTCGAGATCAACCCGCTGATCGTGACCGCGTCGGGCGACCTGGTCGCGCTCGATGCGAAGATGAACTTCGACGACAGCGCCCTGTTCCGCCATCCGGACATCAAGGAACTCCGCGACTTCGACGAGGAGGACCCGCTCGAGATCGACGCGTCGAAGCACTCGCTCAACTACATTCGCCTCGACGGGAACATCGGGTGCATGGTGAACGGCGCCGGCCTGGCGATGGCGACGATGGACGTCATCAAGCTGGCCGGCGGCGAGCCGGCGAACTTTCTCGATGTCGGGGGTGGCGCGACGACGGATCAGATCCGGAATGCCGTTCGGATCCTGACGTCCGACCACAACGTGCGCGCTGTTTTCATCAACATCTTCGGCGGCATCCTTCGATGCGACATCCTGGCGGAGGGCCTCCTGGCGGCGGTGAACGAACTGCACGTCACGCTTCCCATCGTCATCAGGATGGAGGGGACGAACGTCGAGAAGGGCAAGCAGATGCTGGCGGAGAGCGGCCTGAACTTCACGACGGCCGCGGCCGTCGACGAAGCGGCAGCCGCGGTCGTGAAGCTGGCGGGGGGGCGATAATGGCAGTCCTGCTCGACACGTCGACGCGTCTCCTCGTCCAGGGTCTCACCGGCCGTGAGGGCACCTTTCACGCGAAGGCGGCGGCGGCCTACGGCACGACGATTGTCGGCGGCGTGACGCCGGGCAAGGGCGGGACGACCCACGAGGGTTGGGCCGTCTTCAACACGGTGCACGAGGCTGTGGCGGCGACGGGGGCGAACGCCTCGCTCATCTTCGTGCCGCCGCCGGCGGCGGCCGACACGATCATGGAAGCCGTGGACGCGGGCGTCGGGCTGGTCGTGTGCATCACCGAGGGCATTCCGACCCTCGACATGATGCGCGTCATGACCTTCATGCGCGGCAAGCCGACGAGGCTGGTCGGGCCGAACTGCCCGGGCCTGATCTCCCCGGGCAAGGCGAAGGCGGGCATCATTCCGGGCCACATCTGCCTGGAAGGGCGCATCGGCATCGTCTCGCGCAGCGGGACGCTCACCTACGAGGCGATTCAGCAGACCACGCAGCTGGGCTACGGGCAGACCACGTGCATCGGGATCGGCGGCGACCCGATCATCGGTACGACCTTCATCGACGCGCTGCGGTTGTTCAACGCGGACCCGGACACCGAGGCCGTCGTGATGATCGGGGAGATCGGCGGCAGCGCGGAGGAGGAGGCGGCCGAGTTCATCCGGCGCGAGTTCAGGAAGCCGGTCGTCAGCTTCATCGCGGGCCAGACGGCCCCGCCCGGGCGTCGAATGGGGCACGCGGGCGCGATCATCGCCGGCGGGAAGGGCACGGCGGCCGAGAAGATGGCCGCGCTCGAGGCCGCCGGCGTGACGGTGGTGAAGAGCCCGGCGGCGATCGGCGCGGCCGTGAAGTCCGCGCTCGGCTAGGAGCGTGTCCGAGTAATCCATGGACACGCTCCTAGGCCGTGAGCGGGGAGGGCGGGATTCGGATTCGGGTTCAGAGGCCAGGAGTCACATGGAACGCACACTCGCCATCATCAAGCCCGATGCCGTCGGGCGTCGGCTGGTCGGTCGGATCGTCGCGCGGATCGAGGCGGCGGGCTTTGGGATCCTCGCGCTGCGCATGGCGCAGCTCACCAAGAAGGAAGCGGAGGGCTTCTACGCCGTGCACTGCGGGAAGCCGTTCTTCGACGAGCTGACCGACTTCATGTCATCCGGGCCGGTCGTGCTGATGGTCCTCGAGTCGGCGGCGGCCATCAGAGAATGGCGCGATCTGATGGGGGCGACCGACCCGGCGAAGGCCGCGGAGGGAACGCTGCGCCGCGAGTTCGGCACCTCGATCGGCTCGAATGCCACGCACGGGTCGGACGCGCCGGAGACGGCGGCGTTCGAGATCGGGTATTTCTTCCGCGGCATGGAACTCGTCTGAGATCAGGCGGGGGCGGCGGGCGGGGCATGGCGAAGCTGCTGATCGTGATCGGCCTGGCCATCGCGGCGGCCGGCGTGGCGACGTACCTGGGCTTCCCCCTCGGGCGCCTGCCCGGCGACATCGTCGTTCGCCGGGGCGCCTTCTCGTTCCACTTCCCGCTGACCACGAGCGTGCTGGTGAGCGTGGTGCTCACGATCCTGTACGCGCTGCTGCGCCGCTGACCCGAGAGACGCCACATCATGATTGCCGCCATCCGCGGGACGCAGGACATCCTGCCGGGAATCGTCGAACGCTGGCAGTTCGTCGAATCGACGGCGTGCCGCGTGTTCGAGCAGTACGGCTACACCGAGATCCGGACGCCGATCATCGAGCGCGAGGAGTTGTTCGCCAAGGGCACCGGCGAGACCACGGACATCGTCCAGAAGGAGATGTACGCGTTCACCGACAGGGACGGCGAGCGGATCACGCTCCGGCCCGAGGCGACGCCCAGCCTGGCCCGTGCGTTCGCGGAGCACGCGCTCGAGCAGGGCATGGCGGTCCCGAAGATCTACACGATCGGCCCGATGTTCCGGCGCGAGCGGCCGCAGAAGGGGCGTTACCGGCAGTTCCACCAGCTCGACGTCGAGGTGTTCGGCGTGAAGGACCCGTCCATCGACGGCGAGGTCATCGAGCTCGCGTGGACGCTCATTCGGGAGCTCGGTATCGCCGGCGTCGAGTTGGCCCTGAACTCGGTCGGTTGCCCCGGGTGCCGGCCGGCGTTCTCCGCGGCGCTCGTCGCGGCGCTGGGCGATGACGTCCGGACCCTGTGCGGCGATTGCCAGCGGCGGGCGGTGGCCAATCCGCTGCGGATCTTCGACTGCAAGGTGCCCGCCGATCAGCCGGTCATCGACGCGCTGCCGCACTCGGTCGACTACCTGTGCGCCGAATGTCGGGCGCACTTCGAGGCGGTGAAGGCCTATCTCGACGTCTTCGGGATTCCGTATGTGGTCTCCCACCGGCTCGTCCGCGGCCTCGACTACTACACGCGGACGACGTTCGAGGTGCTGGCCGGTGGGATCGGCGCGCAGAACGCGCTCCTCGGCGGCGGCCGGTACGACGGCCTGGTGAAGTCCCTGGGCGGTCCCGATCGCGTGGGGATTGGATTCGCCGCGGGAATCGAACGGCTCGTCCTCGCGCTGCCGGAGACGCTCGCGCTGCCGGAGAAGCGGCCAGACGTGTTTGTCGCCGCCCTCGGGGAGCCCGCGCGCGCCGCGGTGCCGGCGCTGCTTCGCGACCTCCGGCGGGCGGGGCTGAATGCGCAGATCGAGTACCGAGGGCCGCTCGCTCAAGTCGCAGATGAAGCGGGCCGACCGGCTGAAGGCGCCGCTCGTTCTCATCCTCGGCGAGGACGAACTGGCGCGGGGCGAGGTCACCGTTCGACGGATGGCGGCCTCGTCTCAGGAGTCCGTCCCCCTCGCCCGCGCCGTCGAGTTCGTCAGGAGCGCCAGGTAGGGGGGCGGGCCAGGAACCCCGGGCTGGGAACCGGGACCCGGCCCGGGCCTTCTGTCTTCTGTCTTCTGTCTTCTGGATTCTGGATTCTGGCTTCTGTTCGTCACTGAGGCAGCCATGCTTGATCAGCTCGGCGATTGGACGCGGACGGACACCTGCGGGTCGCTGCGGTCGTCCGATATCGGCCGCGACGTGACACTGCTCGGCTGGGTGCATCGGGTGCGGGACCTTGGCGCGCTGGTGTTCATCGACATGCGGGACCGCTACGGCCTGACCCAGGTCGTCATTCAGGATGGGCAGGCGTTTCTTGACACCGCCAAGCACCTCCGGGCCGAGTTCGTCGTCGGCGTGAAGGGCGCGGTACGGGCTCGTGCGGGCGAAGCGGTGAACCCGCGGATGCCCACCGGCGAGGTCGAAGTGACGGCCGCCGAGTTCCGGGTGCTGAACGATGCCGACGTGCCGCCGTTCCAGATTGCCGACCAGCCCGCCCTCGCCTCCGACGACCTGCGGCTGCGCTACCGGTACCTCGACCTGCGGCGCCCGGCGTTGCAGGCCAACATCGGGCTCCGGCACCGCGTGACGATGGCGGTACGACGGTATTTCGACGCACATGGATTCTGGGAAGTCGAAACGCCGGTACTCGGGAAGTCGACCCCCGAGGGTGCCCGCGACTACCTGGTGCCGAGCCGCGTCCACCCTGGCGAATTCTACGCGCTGCCGCAGTCGCCGCAGCTGTTCAAGCAACTACTGATGATCGCCGGCACCGACCGGTACTTCCAGATCGTCAAGTGCTTCCGCGACGAGGACCTGCGTGCCGACCGGCAGCCCGAGTTCACGCAGATCGACGTCGAGATGTCGTTTGCCCGTCCGTCGCTCGTCTTCGAGCTGATCGAGCCGCTGATGCAGGAGGTCTTCCGCGTGATCGGCGTCGAGGTCCAGACGCCGTTCGGCCGGATGCCGTACGCCGAGGCCATCGCCCGCTACGGTTCGGACAAGCCGGACCTGCGGTGCGGTCTCGAGATTCAGGACCTCTCGTCGCTGTTCGCGGACACGGCATTCACGCCGTTCCGCAGTGCGCTCGCCGCGGGCGGAGCCGTGCGCGGCTTCGTCGCGCCGGGCGGGGCGGCCTTCAGCCGGAAGCAACTCGACGCGCTGACCGAGCAGGCGCGGCAGGCGGGCGCCGCCGGCCTGGTGTGGGTGCGCGACTCGGACGAGGGCGTGAAGAGCCCGGCGCTCAAAGGCGCGGGGGAACCGGCGCTGCGGAAGGCCCTCGAGCGCGCCGGGGCCGGCCGGCCGGACCTCCTGCTGATGGCCGCGGGCGAGGCCGACGCGACGTCGAAGGCCCTCGGCCAGCTGCGACTCACCGCGGCCAAGGGCGCCGGCCTGCTCCGGCCCGACGCGTTCGCGTTCACCTGGGTGACCGACTTCCCGATGTTCGAACGGGACGCGGAGGCCGGCCGGTTCGCCGCCATGCACCACCCGTTCACGTCGCCGGTGCCCGACGACCTCGAACGCCTGGAGGCCGATCCGGCCTGCGTGAGGGCCCAGGCGTACGACCTCGTGCTGAACGGCAGCGAGATCGGCGGCGGGAGCATTCGAATTCACGACGCCTCGGTTCAGGCCAGGGTCTTCAAGGCGATAGGCCTGTCGGACGACGAGGCGGTTCATCGATTCGGATTCTTCCTGCAGGCGCTCCGCTTCGGCACGCCGCCCCACGGCGGCATCGCCCTCGGTCTCGACCGAATCGTCGCGATCCTGGCGGGCGAGTCGTCGATCCGCGAGGTGATTGCGTTTCCGAAGACCGCCGCGGCTGTCGACCAGATGACCGGCGCGCCGACGGAGGTGGACGAACGGCAGTTGCGGGAATTGCGGTTGGCGGTTGACCGTAATTCGTAGTGGCTGGTGGGGAGTGGCTGGTGGTCAGTCTGTCACGCGTGATCCACTGATCACTAGCCACTGGCCACCACACGAGTGCCTCAACTGATTTGCACCCGTCTCGCCCGTGTGGTAGAATCACTCGCTTAAGTGTCTCTAAGAAAAGGAGATACTCACCGCAACGCGGCCCTCGATGATCAAGATCCAGGTCCCTGGCGAAGGGATCGAAACCCTCTTCGGCTCCTACGACGAAAACCTGCGCTTTCTCGAGTCCTTCCTGAACGTCCAGATCCGCACCCAGGGGCAGGACCTCCTGGTCGAAGGGGATGACGCGGGTTCAAAGGCGGTCGAGCGGATCGTCCTGGCCCTGGTCGCGCTGGCTCGCGACGGGTATCGCCTCGGGAACGGTGACGTGAAGACCGCGGCGCGGCTGATCGCCGATCATCCGGACGTTGAACTCCGGGACTACTTCGTCAAAGGGGGGGCCGCGCGCGTATCGGGCCGTCGGCAGGTCGTCCCGAAGAGCGTGAATCAGCGAACCTACCTGGACGCGATCGATCAGTTCGACATCGTCTTCGGCATCGGCCCGGCCGGAACCGGGAAGACCTACCTGGCGATGGCCCAGGCGGTGGCGAGCCTGTTGGCGAAGAAGGTGACGAGGATCATTCTGGCGCGGCCCGCCGTTGAGGCGGGCGAGAAGCTGGGCTTCCTGCCCGGCGACCTGCAGGAGAAGGTCAATCCGTACCTGCGCCCGCTCTACGACGCGCTCTATGACATGCTGGATGCCGAACGGGTCGAGCGGCTGCTGGAGCGCAGCACGATCGAGATCGCACCGCTCGCTTTCATGCGCGGGCGGACGCTGAACGACGCCTTCGTGATCCTCGACGAGGCCCAGAACACCACGTCCGAGCAGATGAAGATGTTCCTGACGCGTCTTGGCTTCGGGTCGAAGGCCGTCGTCACCGGTGACATCACGCAGATCGATCTGCCGGCAGGCCGCTCGTCGGGCCTCATCGAGGCGATGAAGGTGGTGTCGCACATCGAGGGGATCTCGTTCGTGTATTTCGATGAGCGGGACGTGGTGCGCCACAAGCTGGTGCAGCAGATTGTCAAGGCGTACGAGCGGTTTTCGAATCATCATGACTGAGGACGACAGGGGGGGCCTCCGCGTCGCGCTCGTGGACCGGGTCGGGCGGCCGGTGCGGGTGCGCGGCCTCGCCGGCTGGCTGCGCGGCGTGGCTCCGGTGCGCGCGCGGGGCGCGGTCGCGATCGCGCTCGTCGACGACGCCGCGATGCGCCGGCTGAACAGGGCGTACGCCGGCAAGGATGCGGCGACCGACGTGCTGTCGTTTCCCGCCTTCGCCCTGGGTGACGTCCGGCGTGTCACCGGGGCTTCGGTGGGCAAGCCCGTTTGGCCCGCCGGAACACGGCGTGCGAAGGCGGCCCGGAGCGTCGGTCGCAACAGCCGTGTCCCCCTGGCTTCGGCCGGCACGCCCACGGAGGGGCGACATCTCGGCGACATCGTCATCGCCACGGGTGTGGCCCGCCGGCAGGCGCGCGTCGCCGGCCACGCCTACGCGCAGGAACTCCGCGTGCTCGCGCTGCACGGCCTCCTGCACCTGCTCGGCTACGACCATGAGACCGACGACGGGAGGATGGCGCGTCTCGAGGCGAGGTTGCGGCGCCGTGGCGGAGTGACGGCTGGCGTCATCGAAAGGGCGGAGCGGGCATGATTCCCCTGGTGTTGTTCCTGCTGGCCTGCGCGCTCGTCTATCTCGGCACGGTCGAGTCTGCGTTCAGCGCGATGATGCGGCTGTCGCTCCGCCTGGTAGCCGAGCGCAACGGCCGCGGCGAGTGGCTGGGGCGGTGCCTCGACGAGCCGTCGCTTCTGTTCGTGCCCGTCCGGCTCGCGATCGGCGCCGTGACTGTCGGTATCGTGGTCTCGCTCGTCGGACTGCTCGGTATCGACGGCGTTCGGCCGGCCCTCGGCGTGGTGGCGGCGGCGATCGGCCTCGCGGTGGTATGCGGCCATCTGATTCCGGCGCTGATCGTGCGCGACAACCCCGAGCGGGCGCTTGATGTGCTGCTGCCGTCCTTCGCGCCGGTCGCGCGCGTGCTGCGTCCGCTCAGCGGGCTGTTCGTCCGGCTCGGTACCCCCCGGCGCGACCGGGCGTCGGGTCAGGCGTCGCCCGAGGCCGAGGAGGCGCAGGGCCAGGCCCAACAGACGTACATCGAGGCGGGCGCGCCGGACGGCCTGATCGAGGGCGACGAACGCCGCCTGATCCAGTCGATTGTCGAGTTTGGAGACACGCGCGTGCGCGAGGTGATGACGCCGCGCCCCGACATCGTGGCCATCCGGGCCGAGGCGACGCTCGGGGACTTGCGCGCGCTGCTGCGGGAGCAGACCTATTCGCGTCTGCCGGTCTACAAGGAGAGCCTCGACAACATCCTGGGCGTCGTCTTCGTCAAGGACCTGGTGCAGTTGACCGACGCGGACGAGCGGACGGTTGCCGCGATCATGCGGCCCGCGCACGTCGTGCCCGAAACGAAGCCCGTGCCTGACCTGCTTCGCGAGTTCCAGCACCGGCGCGTCCAGATCGCCATCGTCGTCGACGAGTACGGGGGGACGGCGGGCCTGGTGACCCTCGAGGACCTGCTCGAGGAGATTGTCGGCGAGATTCGCGACGAGTACGACGAGGAGTCGGAGCCGATCGTGGACCTCGGCGGCGGCGTGTTCGCGTTCAGCGGCAAGGTCGACATCGACGAGCTGGCCGACCGGCTGGGTGTCGCGATTGCCCGCGAGGGATTCGAGACCGTTGGCGGCTATCTGCTCGCGCGCCTCGGCCGCGTGCCCGCGGTGGGCGAAACGCTCGACGTCGACGGGCTGGGCGTCGAGGTCCTCGAGGCCGAGCGCCGGCGCGTCACCAAGGTCAGGGTCCGCAGGCGCGAGCCCGGACCAGAAGAAGCGGAAGGCTGACCGATGCGCTGCGGCTTCGTGGCTCTGGTCGGGCGGCCGAATGTCGGCAAGTCGACGTTGTTGAACCGGCTCGTCGGCACCAAGCTCGCGATCGTTTCCGACAAGCCGCAGACCACGCGGAACCGGATCGCGGGCGTCCGCAACTACCAGGGGGGCCAGGCCATCTTCCTCGACACGCCCGGGATCCACCGGCCGACGCACCGGATGAACGTCCGGATGGTCGATGCGGCCGTCGAGGGGATCCAGCAGGCCGACGTCGTGGCGCTGGTGGCCGACGCCACCGATCCCCGCGCCGGCGGGCGCGAGCGCTTCATCCTCGAGCGCCTCCGGCGGACCGCAGCGCCCGTGGCGCTGGTCCTCAACAAGGTCGATCTGGTGCCCCGGCCGAGCCTGCTGCCCCTGATCGACCGATGGCGGCAGCGGCACGCCTTCACCGAGATCGTGCCCGTGTCCGCCTTGTCGGGTGAGAACGTCGACCGCCTCGAACGCGTCCTCCTCGAGCACCTGCCCGAGGGCGATCCGCGGTACCCGACCGACTACCTGACCGACCAGCCCGAGCGCTTCTTCGTTGCCGAGACCGTGCGGGAGAAAGTCCTGGGGCTGACCCACGCGGAGATCCCGTTTTCGACGGCGGTGGTGGTCGATCGGTTCGAGGAGGCGGACGATCGAGGGATCATGCGCTTCTACTGTTCGATCCTGGTGGAGCGCGAGTCGCAGAAGCCGATCCTCGTCGGGCACGGCGGTGCGATGATCAAGCAGATCGGGACCGCGGCCCGTTGCGATCTCGAGACGTTCTTCGAAGCCCGCGTCTACCTGGATCTCAGGGTCAAGGTGGCGTCCGAGTGGCGCGAGGACGGCCGCCTGCTCGACGAGTTGGGGATGCCGGGGAAGTAAGATACAGTAAAGAGTTTGCGGCGCAGCCATGCCTCTCTATCAGACCGAGGCGTTGATCCTGCGAACGTACAAGCTGGGGGAAGCCGACCGGATCGTGGTGTTCCTGACCCGCGATCGCGGCAAGAAGCGCGGCGTCGCGAACGGCGCCCGTCGGTCCCGGTCGCCGTTCGCAGGCGCGCTCGAGCCGCTTACGCGGGTCGGCGTCGGTTACTACGAGCGCGAACAGCGCGACCTGGTGCGCCTGAGCTACGCCGAGCCGCAGTGCTCGCCGTTGCTCGCGTCGCGCCCGGACGCCCTGAGCCACGTCGGGTACTTCGCCGAGCTGATCGACGAGTGGGCCCAGGAAGGCGACCCGAACGAGCGGCTCTATCGGCTCGGCGTCTCCACGCTGGAGGCGCTGGCCGACGGGGTGCCCACGGCCGCGATCGCGCGTTACTTCGAGTACTGGCTGCTGCGTCTGCAGGGGGTGTATCCGCCGCATGTCGCGTGCCACCGCTGCGGCGTCGCGCTGGAGGGAGAGCCCGGCGGCGCGTCGCTGGAGGCGGGCAGCCACGTGTTCACGTGCGACGAGTGCGCACGAAGCGCGACCCTGGAGGGCGGCGGGGGCCTGTCGTTGTCGCCGGGCGCGCTGTCCTTTCTGGCCATGGCGGTGCGGGTTCCGCCGCAGCGTATCGGGGCGGTGCCGCTGGCCTCGGGGGTGGACCGCGAGTTGGAGGCGATTCACCGGGCGCTGATGCGCCTGCACCTGGAGAAGGAACTCCGATCGACGCGGGTCCTGCGCGATCTGAGACGGTAGTTGGAGTCGGATGTCTCGGCGGATGGCATGACGTTCCAAGATCTCATCCTCAAGCTCTCCGAGTTCTGGGCTTCGCGGGGTTGCCTGCTCCAGCAGCCGATCGATCTCGAGGTTGGCGCGGGAACGTCCCACGTCGAGACGTTCCTCCGCGTCCTTGGCCCCCGCCACTGGAACGTCGCCTACGTTCAGCCGTCGCGGCGGCCCGACGACGGCCGGTTCGGCGAGAATCCGAATCGCCTGTTCAAGCACCATCAGTTCCAGGTCATCCTCAAGCCCGCTCCCGACGAGGTCCAGCAGATCTACCTCGACAGCCTCGAGGCGTGCGGGATCGAACCGCGACACCACGACATCCGGTTCGAGGAAGACAACTGGGAGTCGCCGACGCTCGGGGCCTGGGGCATCGGCTGGCAGGTGATGCTCGACGGCCAGGAGATCACGCAGTTCACCTACTTCCAGCAGGTTGGCGGCATCGATCTGTCGCCGATTGCGGCTGAGCTGACCTACGGCCTCGAGCGGATCGCAATGTTCCTGCAGAAGGTGGACAGCGTGTACGACCTGGAGTGGGCGCACGGCGTGAGTTACGGAGACGTTCGCCTGGCCGACGAAATCGAGCAGTCGAAATACGCCTTCGGGCAGGTCGACATGCCGCGCGATGCCTTCGTCGCCTTTCACCGCGACCTGTTCGACCGCCACCATGCGTTCGCGCGGACCCTGCTCGCGTCGAACCTCGTGCTGCCGGCGTACGAGCAGTGCCTGAAGTGCTCGCACCTGTTCAACCTGCTCGATTCGTCAGGCGGGATTGGCGTGACCGAGCGGACCGCCTACACGTTGAAGGTGCGGCAGCTGGCCGTCGGCGTGGCGCAGGCCTACGTCGAGGCGACGACGACGGCAACGACGACGGCGACGACGAGCGGGAACTCGGACACCAACCAGGCGGGCGGGTAGCCCGCCGCTGCGGCGACAGGACCGCCGACTACTGTGGACCGTGAGCTTCTGATCGAACTCGGAACCGAGGAACTGCCCGCCTCGTGGCTGCCGGCGCTGACCGGGCAGCTCGGGGACCACTTGGCCGCGCGCCTCGGCGCGCTGCGACTGCAGCCGGATGCGCCGGTGGAGACGTTCAGCACCCCGCGCCGACTGACCGCCCGCATCGCGCGGCTGCCCGAGCGGCAGGCGGACCTCGAAGAGTTGATCGGCGGGCCGCCCGTCACGGCCGCGTTCACGCCGACGGGCGAACCGACCCCCGCGGCGCTCGGATTCGCGAAGAGGCACGGCGTGGAGGTCGCGGCGCTGGAGCGCCTGGACGCGCCGAAGGGCGTCTACCTCGCCTATCGCCGATTCCAGCGCGGCCGCGCGGCGGTCGACGTGCTGCCCGAAGCGCTGGCCGGCGTGCTGCGGGACATGGCGTTCCCCAGGCACATGCGCTGGGACGCGCGGCTCGACGACGGCCGCGGCGAACTGCTCTTCGGAAGACCGATCCGCTGGATCCTGTTCCTGTACGGCGGCCGCGTCGTCCCGTTCACCATCCTCAGATCGGACGCGGCCCAGTCGGGGTTGGTCCAGGAGGTGCGTGCCGCGGCGCTGACCTACGGTCACCGGTTCCTGGCCACGAGCGGCCGTGCCGGGCGTGCCATCAAGGTCAGGTCGTTCGAGGAGTACCGCACGAAGCTCGTCGAGAACTTCGTCCTCCTGGAGCGGGGCGAGCGCCACGACAAGATCGCGCGGGAGCTCGACGCGAACGCCCAGCGGCTCGGGGGGCGGGTCAGCAGCGCGGTCGGGTCGCACTCCGGACTCCTGCAGGAAGTGCCGGACCTCGTCGAGTACCCGGCGGTGGTGGCTGGCACCTTCGGCACCGAGTTCCTCGCCCTCCCGGAAGAGGTGCTGACGACGACGATGATTCACCACCAGCACTTCTTCCCGGTGGTGAACCCGTCCGGGCGGCTGATGCCGGCGTTCCTGGCGGTGACCAACACCCAGCCCGATTCGTCGCGTTCGGTCGCGCGCAACTGCGAGCGGGTGCTGACGGCCAGGCTGCGCGACGCCCGGTTCTTCTTCGACGCCGACCGACGGGTGCGCCTCGACGACCGGCTGCCGGCGCTCTCGACCGTGCTGTTCCACAAGAAGCTGGGCAGCTATCGCGCGAAGGCGCTCCGACTCGAGCGGCTGGCCCGCTGGCTCGCCGCCGAGGCGTTCGGGCGACCCGACGCGGCCGACGACGCGGCCGCGGCCGGCCGGCTCGCCAAGGCCGACCTCGTCACCGACATGGTTCGGGAGCTGACCGAACTCCAGGGAGCGATGGGCGGGATCTACGCCCGCGAGGAAGGCCTGGCGGAGCCGATCTGGCGGGCCATCTATCATCACTATCTGCCCGTCGCCGTGGACGCCGCGGCGCCTCCGTCGCGCACGGAACTCGGAGCGGCCGCCGTCACGTGGGCCGCCGTCTCGGTCGCCGACAAGGTCGACACGCTCGTCGCCCTGTTCGCGGCCGGAGAGAGGCCGACGGGGACGCGTGACCCGTTCGGACTCCGCCGGCAGGCGCACGGCCTGCTCAAGACGCTCGTGGATCTGCCGGACCTGACCGGCCTCGACGCGTCCGTCGATCTGTCGGCGTTGCGGCGGGAAGCGCGGGCCGCGCTCGACGCATGCGCGGAGCCTGGCGTCGCGCTTCAGGCTCAGGCGGCGGCCGAATCCGACGATCTGTCGACGTTCCTCGGCGAACGGCTGCGCTACCTGTTCCAGCAGCGGGGATTCGCCTATGACGAGGTGAATGCCATCGCCGGCTCCCGGCGCGGCTTCGTGGCCGTGCCCCACGATGCGCGCCTGCGTCTCGAGGCGCTCCAGCGCGTTCGCGCGTCGGCCGATTTCGAAGCGCTGGCGGTCGCGTTCAAGCGCGTGAAGAACCTGTCCCGCGAGCTGAAGGCCGGGCCTGTCGAGCGCCTGGACCGGCTCACCGAGCCGGCCGAGGCCGCGCTGCTCGAGGAGTTCCGCGCCCGCGGCGAGCACGTTCGGGCGGCGGTGGCCGGCCGCGACTACGTGGAGGCCTTCCGCCAGGCGTCGCTCTTTCGGCCGGCCGTCGATCGTTTCTTTACGGACGTGTTCGTCATGGTGGACGACGCCGCGCTCCGCGACCAGCGCCTGACGCTGCTCTGGCGCCTCCACGACCTGATCCTGGACCTGGCCGACATCTCGGAAATCGTCCCTCAACTCGAGTTGAATCGCTGAATCAACTCGCCATTCATCCCTACTTACTGGAGTCACACGGCAATGGCCAAGAAGACGGCAGTGAAGAGTACACGCAAGACGGCAGTGAAGAAGAGCGCCCCGGTCAGGAAGCCGAAGACCGTCAAGTACGTCTACTTCTTCGGCGGCGGCAAGGCCGACGGCGACAGGACGATGAAGGACCTGCTCGGCGGCAAGGGGTCTGGGCTGGCCGAGATGACCAACGCCGGGCTGCCGGTTCCGCCCGGTTTCACCATGACGACGGCGGCGTGCAATCTCTACTACGAGCTCGGACGCAAGGTGCCGGCCGTGGTCGAGTCGCAGATGGAAGAGAACCTGCGGAGGCTCGAAAAGGTGGCGGGGCAGCAGTTCGGCTCCACGACGAACCCGCTGCTCGTGTCCGTCCGCTCGGGCGCGAAGTTCTCGATGCCGGGGATGATGGACACCATCCTGAACCTCGGCCTGAATGACGAGGCCGTGGAGGGGCTGAAGGCCCGGACCGGGAACGGCCGGTTCGCCTACGACAGCTACCGCCGCTTCATGCAGATGTTCGGCAACGTCGTCCTCGAGATTCCCAAGGAAGCATTTGAGAAGGAGTTCGACGCCGTCAAGCACTTGAAGGGCGCGAAGCTCGACACGGACCTCGACGAGCAGGCGCTGCGCGAGGTCGTGAAGCGCTACAAAGGCGTCGTGAAGCACAAGACGGGCAAGGCGTTCCCCAGCGATCCGATGGAGCAGCTGCGCGGGGCGCGCAACGCCGTGTTCCGCTCGTGGAACAACGCCCGGGCGAAGGAGTACCGGCGGATCTACGACATCCCGGACCACATCGGTACGGCCGTCAACGTGCAGCTGATGGTGTTCGGCAACAGCGGAGACCGGTCGGCCACGGGCGTCGGGTTCACCCGCAACCCGGCCAATGGGAAGAAGGAGTTCTACGGCGAGTTCCTGATCAACGCGCAGGGCGAGGACGTCGTGTCGGGCGTCCGGACGCCGATGCCGATCACCGAGCTCGAGCGGGTCATGCCGGCCGCCTACAAGGAACTTCGGCGCCACACCACCCTGCTCGAGAAGCACTACAAGGACATCCAGGACTTCGAGTTCACCATCGAGAACGAGAAGCTCTTCATGCTGCAGACCCGGTCGGGGAAGCGCACCGGCTACGCCGCGGTCGTCATCGCGACCGACCTGGTGGCCGAGAAGCTGCTGAAGCCGAGCGAAGGGCTGCTGCTCGTCGACCCGTCGTCGCTGTCGCAGCTGCTGTCGCCGGTGTTCGACCCGAAGGAGTGGAAGGCGATTCCGGTGGCGACCAAGGGCCTGCCGGCGTCCCCCGGCGCGGCGTCCGGACAGCTGGTCTTCACCGCCGACGAGGCGGTCGCGTGGACCGAGCAGGGGAAGAAGGTCGTGCTCGTCCGCAAGGAGACCGTCCCGGACGACATCCACGGGATGTTCGTGTCGCAGGGTGTGCTCACGGCCACCGGCGGCATGACGTCGCACGCCGCCGTCGTCGGCCGCCAGATGGGCAAGCCGGCTATCGTCGGCGCGTCCGATCTGCGGGTGGACGAGGACAACAAGGTCCTGCACATCGATGGCAAGGAGCTCCACGAGGGCGACTACATCGCGTTCGACGGTCTGTCGGGCGAGGTGAAGGTGGAGAAGGTGGCCACCAAGCCGAGCGAGATCCTCCAGGTGATCAACGGCTCCATGAAGCCGGAGGAGTCGGACATCTACCAGCGGTTCGCGAGGCTGCTCGGCTGGGCCGACAAGGTCCGGACGATGGGGATCCGAGCCAACGCCGACCTGCCGGACCAGGCCGAGATCGCGTACGCGTTCGGCGCGCGCGGTATCGGGTTGTGCCGCACCGAGCACATGTTCTTCGCGGAGGACCGGCTGCCGATCGTGCGGCGGATGATCCTCGCCGACAACGAGGCCGACCGGAAGCGCGCCGTTGACGAGCTGGAGCCGATGCAGCGGGCCGACTTCTATGGCGTGTTCAAGGCGATGCACGGCTGCCCGGTGACGGTCCGGACGATCGACCCGCCGCTCCACGAGTTCCTCCCGAAGCGCGAGGACCTCATGGTGGAGATCGCGAAGCTCGAAGCGACCAACGGGAACAAGAAGGAGCTCGAGGAGAAGAAGACGCTGCTCGCGCGTGTCGAACAACTCCACGAATTCAACCCGATGCTCGGCCACCGCGGCTGCCGGCTCGGCATCACCTATCCCGAGATCACGGAGATGCAGACGCGGGCGATCATGGAAGCGGCCTGCCAGCTCAACGCGGAAGGGCTGAAGGTCGTGCCCGAGATCATGATCCCGCTGGTCGGCTTCGTGAAGGAGTTCACCGATCAGAAGGCGATCGCCGAGCGCGTGTGCCAGGAGGTCATGAAGGAGCAGGGGATCAAGATCAAGTACCTGATCGGCACGATGATCGAGGTGCCGCGCGGTGCCGTGACGGCCGATGAGATCGCCGCCGAAGCGCAGTTCTTCTCATTCGGGACGAACGACCTGACGCAGATGGCCTGCGGGTTCTCGCGTGACGACATCGGCAAGTTCCTCAAGGCGTATCAGGAGAAGCGCATCCTGGATGCGGACCCGTTTGCCAGCCTCGACACCGTCGGCGTCGGGAAGCTGGTGGCGATGGCGTGCACGCTCGGCCGGAAGGCGCGGCCGGACCTCAAGCTCGGCGTGTGCGGCGAGCACGGCGGCGACCCGTCGTCGATCCACTTCTTCCAGAAGGTCGGCCTGAACTACGTGAGCTGCTCGCCGTTCCGCGTCCCGGTGGCGCGCCTGGCGGCGGCGCACGCGGCGTTGTCGGTCAAGGTCGGAGACTAAGGGGGCTCAGGGCTCAAGGCTCAGGGCTCAGGGCTCAGGGCCAGGGCTCAAGGCTCAGGGCCGGAACCACAGTGATTGAAGGCCGGGGGGCGGGGCAACCCGTTTCTCGGCCTTCGGCCTTTTCTGGCATGATCAACTCAGCGTGCCGGCGTGGCCAGGCCGCAAGCCGCAAGCCGCCAGCCGGCATTAACGAAGTCTGACCAATGGGCAAGATTCATCGCCTCTCGCCGGAACTTGCGAATCAGATCGCCGCCGGCGAGGTCGTCGAGCGGCCCGCATCGGTGGTCAAGGAGCTGGTCGAGAACGCCATCGACGCGGCCGCGACGCGCGTGTCGGTCACCTGCGAGCTGGGCGGCAAGAAGCTGGTGAGAGTTGAGGACGATGGGATCGGCATGGAGGCGGAGGACGCCCAGCTGGCTCTCGACCGGCATGCGACGAGCAAGATCTCCACGGCGGACGATCTCGCCGCCATCGTGACCCTCGGGTTCCGCGGCGAGGCGCTGCCGAGCATCGCGTCGGTGTCGCGGATGGTCCTTCGGACGCGGCCGGAAGCCGCCTCCAGCGGGACGGAGATCCGGGTGAACGGGGGCACCGTGTCGTCGGTCCGGGAGGTCGGCGCCCCGATTGGGACCAGCATCGAAGTCTGGGATCTCTTCTACAACCTGCCGGCGCGGCGGAAGTTCCTGAAGTCGGACGCGGCCGAGTCGGCGCAGATCTCCCGGATGGTGACCCAGCTGGCGCTGGCGTACCCGGACGTCGGGTTCACATTGACCAGCGCGGGCCGCACGGTGGTCGAGTGCCCGCCCGTCAGGACACTGCCCGAACGGTTCTACCAGCTCTACGGGAATCGCGAGGACCTGGTGGAAGTGGGGAAGGAGGCGTCGGGGGTCCGCGTATTCGGCCTCGTGGCGGCGCTGGCGGAGCAGGGCCCGAAGCGGGGCCCACAGAACATCTTCGTGAACCGACGGATCGTGAAGGACAAGACGATCGCCCACGCCATCATCGAGGCGTACAGCGTCGCGTCTGTCAAGGAGCGCAGCCCGGAGGTGCATCTCTTCATCGAGTTGGAACCGGACCAGGTGGACGTCAACGTCCACCCGACGAAGGCCGAGGTCCGATTCCGCAATCAGTCGGGGGTGCACGAGGCCGTGCGCCGCGCTCTCGGCGCCGCGCTCGGCCAGGGGCCGGCGCCGGAACTCCAGCTGCGGGGCGGCGTGCTTCCGGCCCCCCAGCCGGTCGCGCAGTCGTTTCCCGGCCTGCTTGGCGGCATCTACCCGAACCGCTGGTCACCCGTTCCGGCCGGCACCGAGGTTCCTTCGGGGGGCATTTCGGCTTCTGCCACGTCCTCTCATCCCCTCGACGGCCCTGTCGGCGCGCTGGGCGTTCGGCCGATGATCCCGCTCGGGCAGTTCCGCGACACGTTCATCATCGCGATCGATGACGAGGGGGTGGCGATCATCGACCAGCACGTGGCGCACGAGCGCGTCCTGTTCGAACGGGTGATGCAGCGACTGACCGAGGGGCGCCTGGAGAGCCAGCTCCTGCTCGAGCCCCTGGTCGTCGAACTGTCGGTCAGCGGCTGCCAGGTACTGCTGCAGCGGGCGGCGGAACTGGAGCGGTTCGGCTTCGAGATCTCGGAGTTCGGCGGCAACAGCGTCCGGCTGGCCGCGGTTCCGGCGCTGCTCGTGCAGGGCGAGATCGTCGAGACGGTCCGGGCCCTGGCTCAGGATCTGGACGGGTTCGATCGAGGCGCCACGGTCGAAGAGGCGCTCAAGCGCATCGCCGCGTTGACGGCGTGCCATGCGGCCGTCAAAGCGAACGCGCCGCTGACCTACGAGAAGATGGCGCACATCCTCGAGGAACTGCGGCGAACGGCGTACTCGACCGTCTGCCCGCACGGCCGCCCGGTCATGCTCCGCCTCACGCGGAGGGAGATCGAGAAGAACTTCCAGCGGATCTGAGCCGCAGGCAGCGGGAAGCTGGCGGCTGGCAGCGGATCAACGCCCGGCCGGCGTTCGCACCTCGTGTCGTCCGCGCACGGAACCCGCTGCGAGCTGACAGCTGTCAGCTGCCAGCTTCACTGCGCCGCTTCGCCTTGATCCGCTCCCACGCGTCGAGGCGGCGCTTGATCTCCTTCTCGAACCCGCGCTCAGTCGGGCGGTAGTAGCGGCGGCCCTGCAGGCTGTTGGGAAGGCAGTCCATGGCGGCGATCCCGTCGTGCTCCTCGTGCGCGTACCGGTAGCCCTCGCCGTAGCGCAGATCCTTCATGAGCCGGGTCGGCGCATTGCGCAGGTGCAGGGGCACGGGTTCGGCCACGTCCTTGAGGGCGTCCGCGGCGGCCTGCTGGTAGCCGGCGTAGAGCGCGTTGCTCTTCGGCGCGGTCGCCAGATAGACGGCCGCCTGCGCCAGCGCCGTGTTCCCCTCGGGCATCCCGATGAAATGCACCGCGTCCCGCGCCGCCATGGCGACCGTCAGGGCCTGCGGATCGGCGACGCCGACGTCCTCGGACGCGAAGCGCACCAGGCGGCGGGCGATGTACAGCGCATCCTCTCCCGATTCGACCATCCTGGCCAGCCAGTACATCGCGGCGTCGGGGTCGCTGTTCCGCATCGACTTGTGAAGCGCCGAAATGAGGTTGTAGTGCTCCTCGCCGTTCTTGTCGTAGAGGAGCATGCGGCGCTGGGCCACCTGCTCCACGAAGCCGGTGTCGACCTGACGCCGCTCGGGGCTGGGCCCGGCGGGCGCCGCGAGCACGGCGGCCTCGAGCAGGTTGAGCGCCGTGCGCGCGTCCCCGTTGGCCAGCCGCGCGATCGCCGCGAGGGCGTCCGCCGCGACGTCCACCTCTTCGCGCCCGAGTCCGCGCTCGCGGTCCGCCAGCGCACGCTGGAGAATCCCCAGGACGTCCACCTCCGCCAGCGGCGCGAGCACGTACACCTGCGACCGTGAGAGCAGCGCGGAGATCACCTCGAACGACGGGTTCTCCGTCGTCGCGCCGATCAGCACGATGTCGCCCG
Organism: uncultured Acidobacteriota bacterium; assembly: GCA_963698725.1. GTDB lineage: Bacteria > Acidobacteriota > Vicinamibacteria > Vicinamibacterales > Fen-181 > FEN-299. The sequence continues at coordinate 74,234 of CAVORY010000011.1, read as the reverse complement.
CCTCGACGCGCGGGAGGAACGCGTCCTGCTGCGCCTTGTTGAAGCGGTGAATCTCGTCGACGAAGAGGATCGTGCGGCGCGCCATCTGACGCCGGGCCCGCTCGGCCTCGGCCATTACCGCCTTGATCTCCTTGATGCCGGCCAGGACGGCGCTGAACGAGATGAAATGCGCCCGCGTGACCTGGGCGATGAGCCGGGCGAGCGTCGTCTTGCCGGTCCCGGGCGGGCCCCAGAGAACGATGGACTGCAGCAGGTCGCGTTCGATCGCCACGCGAAGGGGACGTCCAGGCCCCAGGAGCGCGTCCTGGCCGACGAGTTCCTCCAGCGTCCGGGGACGCATGCGTTCGGCGAGCGGAACCTGCACGCCGGCAGGCGTTTCGGCACCGGGTGATGCGAACAGATCGCCAGTGTTCATGCTCAGGCCCGTCAGAGCGTCCCGCGCTGGCGCGCGGCTTCGCACGTGAGCAGCGCGACGGCCACCGCGACGTTCAGCGATTCGACCGGCGCGCGCATCGGGATCGAGACGACCGCGTCCGCCGCGTCCAGGGCGTCCCCGGTCAGGCCGGGCCCTTCGGCGCCGAACAGGAGAACCGTCGGCTGGCGGAGGTCGAGCGTGTCCGGCCGCGCGCCGCCCGACGGAACGGTGGCGACCAGGCGAAGGCCCTGCGCTCGCATGGCCGCAAAGGCATCGACCGCCGGCACCCCCGAGGCCACGGGGAGCCGGAGCGCGCTTCCCATCGAACCCCGAAGGGCCTTCGGACCGAACGGATCGGCGCTCGTTCCGCAGCAGACGACGCCCGTCGCCCAGCACGCCTCGGCGGCGCGAACCACGGCTCCGACGTTGCCGGGTTCCTGCACGTCGACGACCGCGACGACCAACTGGGGGGGATGCTCGAGCGCGCTCTCCAGCGACGAGGCGGGTCGATCGGCGATGGCGATCACGCCCGCCGGACTGGCGACCGGACTCATGGCCTCCATCACCGAGTCGGTCACGTCCAGGATGGACGAGCCGTGCCCAGCAAGGGCCGCGGCCAGCCGAGCGCCCTCGTCGGACTCTCTCGCGCGCGCGGTGAACGCCACGTGGCGGAGCGGGATCCCGAGGGCGAGCGCCTCCGACACCAGGTGCACGCCGTCCAGGAGCATCGGTCCGCCCGGCTCCGTCCGGTGGCGGCCGATGTTCCGGCACATTGTGACGATGGGGTGGCGCCGGCTCGTGACTCGCGTCATGCGTCCAGACATCATAAACGGAGACGGAAGCCCGTGTGCTAGAATCGCCAGGAATCGTGCTGCGCAGGCGTGGATGGGCGCTCAGGCGGGGTCGGCCCGCCCCGGAGATTTGCGGCCTGGAGAACGGACTGTGGCCTGATGGCGATCAAGGATCAGCTGATCAAGAAGTTCGAAGACGAGATCCAGGGGCTCGAGCGCGAGCTGCGGACGGAGCTGCCGCAGGAGATCCGGCGGGCGCGCGAACTGGGCGATCTGAGCGAGAACGCGGAGTACCAGGCCGCGAAGGAGCGCCAGCGGCTCGTCGAAGCCCGAATCGGGATGCTCAAGAAGCGGGTGGGCGAGATCTCGCTGGTGAATCTCGACAAGCTGCCCCTGGACAGGGTCGGCCTGGGCTCGATCGTGCACGTGACCGACTCCGGCGGCGACACCACGGTCTACCGCCTGGTGATGCCCGAGGAGGCGGACCCTTCGAAGGGACTGATCTCCCCCAGTTCGCCGATCGGGCGAGCCCTGCTGAACAAGGAGCCTGGCGACGAGGTGACCGTGCAGGCGCCCAACGGCGTTCGCCGCCTCGAGATCGTCAAGCTCACCACGATCCACGACGCCCTGCTTTGACGGGCGGGGGAGTCCTCCCGTGACCAGCCCGGCGCACTCCAGCCGCGACGCGTACTCGCCGCAGTCCCGGACCGCCCTGGTGCTGACCGGCAGCGGAACGGCCGGGGCCTACCACGCTGGTGTGCTGCGGGCCTTCCAGGAGGCCGGCGTCAAGCTGGACGTCGTCGCTGGGGCAGGCATGGGCGTCGCTTCCGCCGTGTTCGCGGCGATCGACGGCGGCGCCCAGTTATGGGAGCCGGACGGGTTCTGGCGGTCGGCGGCGACGCGGCGGTACTACCGAGTGCGTCCCGCGCTTCGGGCGGCCGCCTGGGCCTTCGCCGGGTCGCTGTCGGTGGTTCTGCTGCCCGTACTCGCCCTCGTGGCAGGCCTCCTCGTCTACCCGCTCGGCTTCCTGCTGCGTGTCGCCGGCGTGTCATCGGCGGCGTGGGTCTCCCGCGCCTACACCTCGGTCATCGAGACGGCGTTCGACCCGGCCTTCCTTCCCGCCGCGCTTCCGCGCGCGTTCCTGATTTCGGTGGCGCTGGTGGCCGGGACGCTTGGCGTGATCGGGCTCGCTGCGCTGGCCGCGGGCCGCGCGGGCCGGCGTGACGCGGCGCCGGTCTGGTGGCGGATCGTCGGGACCCCCCTGACGTCGGCGGGAGCTGCGCGGGCCGTTTTCAGGGGCCTCTGGCAGCTCCTGGGCGGTGCGGCCGGAGCGCGGCGGCCGAGTCCGGTCGATGTCAGCCGGGCGTATTCGGAACTGCTGCGGGACAACCTTGGACAGCCGGGCTTTCGGGAGCTGCTCGTCACGGTTCACGACATCGACGTGCGGCGCGATTTCGTTTTCGCGCTGCTCGGCGAGCGGCATCGCCGCGACTTCTTCAGGGCGAGCAACGGCGCCCGGGGCGACCGTCGGGTGGCCGAGACGTTCGACCTCTGCGGCGCCAGCCGGGACCGGCTGCTCGACGCCGTGCTGGCAGGCATCAGCCTGCCGGTCGCCACGGATGTGCCGCTGATCGGATTCCCGGCCGAGAGCTTCTGGTGCGGCGAGCGCCACCGGGCTGCCGCACGACCCGGTGCCCTCGACCGGCTGCTCGACGAGCTGCGGATGGCGGGCGTCGAACAGGTCGTGGTCGTGTCGCCGTTCCCGGAGGTCGAAGGGCCTCACCGCCTGGCCGTGCCGCGCGGCGACTGGCGCGGGCGGGTGAGCGACTACCTGGCCGGCGCCGAGGCTGCGGCGCTTCGGTCGGCCGTGGCTTCGCCCGGGCCGTTCCGGTGCCTCTTCGTGGTATGCCCGGAATACAACCCGGTTGGGCCGCTCGACATGGCCGGTTGCTATGACGAGCGCTCGGATTGTACCGTGACGCTCGCCGAACTGATGGACCGGGGATACCAGGACGCCTACCGGCAGTTCATCGATCCGGTGGTCGGCGCCAGCGGAGAGCGGCTGGAGACCGGTGGGGCGCGCCGCGCGCGACGGGCCGCGCCGACGCCGGATGCGCCGGGCAAGGCCGCGCCCGGGCAGGCGCCGCCTGGCGAACGTTCGAATTGAGAGGGGAGATCGACAGATGAAGCCCAGGGGACTATCCACCGAGTTGATCCACGGCGGCGAGGACGTGCCGGTGCGCGCCGATGCTGTCGGCGTTCCGATCTACGAGACGACGACCTTCCTCTTCGAGAACGCCGACGAGGTGCGCCGCTATCAGGAAGGGAAGGTGAGCAAGTATCTCTACTCGCGCTACGCCAACCCGACGGTGGTCGTCACCGAGCAGAAGCTGGCCGCGCTGGACCGCACCGAGTCGGCTCTGGTGTTCGCGTCGGGCATGGCGGCCGTGTCGACACTGATGCTGACGTTCCTGAAGCCGGGCGACGAACTCCTGTGCGCCGCGGCGATTTACGGCGGCACGTTCCACCTGATCCACGACGTGCTGGCGCCGCTCCAGATCGGCGTCCGGTTCGCCACGCTCGACGAGTTCGAACGGCCGGCGTCGCTCCTCGGCCCGAAGACGCGGATGTGCTGGGTCGAATCGCCCATCAACCCGACTCTGCGCTGTCTCGACGTGGCGCGTGTCGGGAAGGCCTGCCGGGATGCCGGTGTGCTGGCGGTCCTGGACAACACCTTCGCGAGCCCGATCAACCAGCAGCCGCTGGCGCTCGGCGTCGATCTGGCGATGCAGAGCGCCACCAAGTACCTGAACGGCCATGCGGACGTGACGGCGGGCGTGGTCTCCGGCCCACGGGCACTGCTCCAGAAGGTGGATCTGATGCGGCGGTACCTCGGCGGCGTGCTCGACCCGATGGCCGCGTTCGCGCTGGCCCGAGGGCTGAAGACGCTGCCGGTCCGAATTGCCCGTCAGAACGAGACCGCCGGGAATGTGGCGCGTTTCCTCGAACGCGACCGGCGCGTGGAGCGGGTCTACTACCCGGGCCTCGAGTCGCACCCCGACCATGTCATCGCGAAGGCGCAGATGTCGGGTTTCGGCGGCATGGTGACGTTCGAGGTGCCGGGCGGCCTCGACGGCGCCTCGCGCGTGTTCGACCGACTTCGGTTGATTCGTCGCGCGACGAGCCTGGGCGGCGTGGACAGTCTGGTCAGCCTGCCCGTGCTGACGTCGCACTACAACTACAGCGACGAGGACCTGCGGCGCGCAGGAGTGACCGCGGGCATGCTGCGGGTGTCGCTGGGGCTCGAGGACGAAGCGGACCTGATCGAGGACCTGGATCAGGCGCTGGGGTAGCGCTGCTCCGGCTTGCGGCTTGCGGCGTACGGCTTGCGGCCCAGGGGCTTGCGCCGAGCGGCGTCCGGCCCGCGGCGTGCGCCGGTGCCCGTGGCGTCGAGGCCAGCCGCCGGTCGCGAACCGCCCGCCGCGTGCCGCCAGCCGCAGGCCTGATCCGCTACGCCCTGGCCCCGTCCTTCTTCTTGTCCCCCGCCTGGTGCTCGCCGAGGAATTCCAGGACCATCTCCAGGAGCCGGTCGCTCAAGCCGGGCCCCGCCAGGGCGCCGAACTTCTCGCGGAACGCCGCCACCGGCACCACGGCCTTGGCCATCGACCGGTGGCCGCCCGCGCTGCCGAGCGACGCGAAGTACTTCCGCGAGAACTCCCCGGCGTTCCGGGAGTAGCCGAGGTTCCTCATCGACAGCACCAGCATCTGGTTGACGACGCCGCCGATCACGGTCCACTTGATGTCTTCGAGCTGCAGGAAGAAGTCGGCGACGTAGGCGATCAGGTCCTCGCGCGGCGTCAGGTCCATGAAGGCGCAGAACACCTGGTCGTGCTGCCGGCCGGCCTGGAACGCCCGTATCACGAACTCCAGCCGCTCGTGGGTGACCTCGGACCCTTCCATCTTCCGGATGAGCGTGGCGTCGGAGAGCGGGTACAGGAACGAGAACGCCTCGAGATCGACGCGGTTCGCCTGCCGGCTGAAGAAGAGCGTGTCCGACTTGATCGCGTAGAGCAGCGCGGTGGCCGTCCGCTCTGAGATGTTCACGTCCACCGCGCGCAGGTGCTCGGTGAGAATCGTGGACGTCGACCCGTAGTCGGCGCGGATGTCCTTGAACACCGTGTTGTAGCCGGGCTGGGGCGGGTGATGGTCGACCACCAGGTCAACGCTTGGCAGCAGTTCGCCGAAGTAGTGCGGCTGCACGTCCACCATCGCGATCCGCTCGAACTCGCCAAGCGCCGCCGGTGTCACGGCCTCGACCTGGATGTCCAGCAGGTTGGCCATTCGGAGGTTCTCGGGCCGCGTGACTCCCTGAAGCGTGCCGAGGATGGCCGTGGCCTTGGTGCGGCGCAGGATGTTTCGAAGCGCGAGTCCGCTCGCCATGGCGTCGGGGTCCGGATCGTTGTGCAGAAGAATCAGCACGCGGTCCGCGTCCGCGAAATAGCGCTGGTACTGCTGCACCCGGGCGCGGGTCAGCGACCGGCTGATCTGGGTGAGCAGGGGGCCGCCGAACAGCTCCGACATGGTCAGGTAGAACAGCTCGGGGAAGGCGGCCTTCAACTCGTCCTCGCGCCGGCTCCCGGCGCCCTTGCCGAGCCCGAGCACGTAGACGAGCGTCGCCCCGGCATCGCTGATGGCCGTCAGGGTCTTCTTCAGCCCGGGCCGGTGGTTGTCCTCGACGATGACGCAGGTCGTCGGGCTGAGGTCAGCCTTGAGGTAGGTGTCGGTGCGGTTCGGATCGCCGGGCGAGACGTCGATGCCGTCTTCGTGGAGCCGCCGCGCCAGCAGGCGGCTCTCGACGAGGAACTGGGTCTGGAGGCTCGGCGCCAGTGCGGTTTCCAGCATCCGCACGGCGAGCTCGGTCTGACAGACAGCCAGGCACCTCATCGCGCGCCCGGCGTTCTCGAAATGACGGAGAGATGACGGTCCATCGGCGCCAGATTGTTATTATACTCAATACGCCACGATGCCAGGGCCGCCCCGCTCAGGCGGCCGGGGGAAGGGAGCCCAGCGTGAAAACGGCTGCTGCAGCCGCGCTCGCCTGCGCGGCACTCGCCGTCGTGTCCGGGCAGGACCGTCAGCCGACGTTTCGAAGCGGCGTCGACATGGTGAACCTGGGCGTGACGGTCGTGGACAGAAAGGGCAGCTTCCTGACGAACCTGGAGGAGAAGGACTTCGAGGTCTACGAAGACGGGCAGAAACAGGCGCTTCGGTTCTTCATCCCGTGCGACGCGGGGGCGGCCGGGGGCGGCCGATCGGCGCCCGGGGCGGAACTGCACCTGGGTGCGTTGTTCGACATCAGCGGGAGCATGGAGGCCGACATCCACCTGTCCCGCACGGCGGCCATCCGGTTCCTCGACGCCCTCCACGACGCTCGGGATTTCACGCTCGTCGAATTCGACACCCAGGTGCGCGTCGCGCGCTACAGCCAGTGGGAATTCAGCCGCCTGATCGAGCGGATTCGGAGCCGAAAGGCGGAAGGTCGGATGACCGCCCTGTGGGACGCCACCGGCGTCTATCTGGACGGCGCTGCCGACCAGGACGGGCGGAAGATCCTGGTCCTCTACACCGACGGCGGCGACAACGGGAGCAGCATCACCTTCGGCGATCTGCTCGACCTCCTGAAAGCATCCGACGTGACGGTGCACGCGATCGGGTTCCTGGAGCATCAGTCGGCGCGGGACCGGTGGGAGAATCAGAGCAAGCTCCGGCGGATGGCCGAGACCACGGGCGGCCAGGCCTTCTTCCCGGTCTCGGTGAAGGACCTCGACGGCGTCTACGCGAAGATCGCGGCGGAGATCGACGCCCAGTACTCGATGGGCTACGTGTCTTCGTCGGTGAAGACCGACGGGGCCTGGCGGAAGGTCGAGATTCGCGTGGTGCGCCCGGACCTGAACGGCGTGAAGGTGCGTGCCCGGCAGGGGTACTTCGCTCCCCTGAAGCCGTACAAGAAGTAGGGGTCTGTGGAGGACCGGTTCCAGCTCGTTTCGGACTTCGACCTGCGCGGCGATCAGCAGCGCGCCATCGCCGAGCTCACCGAGGGGCTGGACCGGGGCGACCGTCACCAGGTCCTGCTCGGGGTCACCGGGTCCGGCAAGACCTTCACGATGGCGCAGGTCATCGCGCGGTTGAACCGGCCGGCGCTGGTGATGGTCCACAACAAGACCCTGGCGGCGCAGCTCTACCAGGAGTTCCGTCGGTTCTTTCCGTCGAACGCCGTCGAGTACTTCGTCAGCTACTACGACTACTACCAGCCCGAGGCGTACGTACCCGCCAGCGATACCTACATCGAGAAGGAAGCGACGATCAACGACGAGATCGACCGGATGCGGCTATCCGCGACGCGGTCGATCTTCGAGCGCCGGGACGTCGTCGTCGTGGCCAGTGTGTCGTGCATCTACGGCCTCGGGTCGCCGGAGTCGTACTACGGCATGCTGATGCCGCTCGAGCTCGGGCAGCGGATCGAGCGCGAACAGATCCTGCGGCGGCTGGTGGAGATTCAATACGAGCGGAACGACGTGGAGTTCGGGCGCGGCACGTTCCGCGTGCGCGGCGACATCGTCGAGGTGTACCCGTCGTACGACGAGCAGGCGATCCGGATCGGCCTGTTCGGTGACGAGATCGACGAGCTGCTCACGTTCGATCCGCTGACGGGCCGCACCGTCAACCGCCGCGAGCGGGTCACGCTCTTTCCCCGGTCCCACTTCGTCGCGCCACGCGAGCGCACGCGGCGTGCGATGGATGGGATCAAGGCGGAGCTGGTCGAGCGGCGCGCCGCGCTGGAGGCCGAAGGTAAGCTCCTCGAAGCCCAGCGGCTCGGCCAGCGCACGATGTTCGATCTGGAGATGATCCGGGAGATCGGCTATTGCCACGGCATCGAGAACTACGCCCGGCACCTGAACGGCCGAGCCCCGGGCGAGCCGCCGCCGACGCTGCTCGACTACCTGCCCCCGGACGCTCTCGTGTTCGTGGACGAGAGCCATCAGACGGTGCCGCAGATCCGGGGGATGTACCACGGCGACCGGTCGCGCAAGACCGTCCTGGTCGAGTACCGGCTTCCGGCTGCCGTCGGCGCTGGACAATCGCCCGCTCAACTTCGACGAGTGGCAGGCGCGTGCCCACCAGGTGGTCTTCGTCTCGGCCACGCCAGGCCCCTTCGAGCTCCGCGCGTCCGGCGGCGTCGTCGTCGAGCAGATCATCCGGCCGACGGGTCTGACAGACCCGCCCGTTGAGATCCGGCCGGTCAGGGGCCAGATCGACGACCTGCTCGGCGAGATTCGCGCGCGCGCCGGCCGCAGCGAGCGCGTGCTCGTGACGACGCTGACCAAGCGGATGGCCGAGGACCTCACGCAGTACTACCAGGAACTCGGCGTCCGCGTACGGTACCTCCACTCCGACATCGACACGCTCGAGCGGGTCGAGATCCTCCGCGATCTCAGACGCGGCGAGTTCGACGTCCTCATCGGCATCAACCTGCTCAGGGAGGGCCTCGACCTGCCGGAGGTGTCGCTGGTCGCGATCCTGGACGCCGACAAGGAGGGGTTCCTGCGGTCGGCCGGCGCGCTCATCCAGACCTCGGGCCGCGCCGCGAGGAACGTGAACGGGCGCGTGCTGATGTACGCGGACGAGGAGACCGAGTCGATGCGGGTGGCCATCGCCGAGACCGATCGTCGGCGGCGCGCGCAGGAGGCGTACAACGCCGAGCACGGCATCACGCCCACGTCGATCGTGAAGGACATCGACCAGGTGCTGTCGAGCGTGTACGAGCGCGACTACCTGGCGGTTCCGGCGCCAGAACCCGCGCCGGGCTTTCGGACCCAGGCGGAGCTGGACGCGCACGTGGCGGCGCTCGAACGCCAAATGCGGGAAGCGGCCGCGAATCTCGATTTCGAGCGCGCCGCGACCCTGCGGGACCGCGCCAGGGGGCTCAAGCGGCGCGAACTGGGGATCGCGCCGCCGACGGGTTCGTCGGCGAGCGCGGCGGAGCGCCGGGAGTCGAGATCGGGCGCCTGAGAGTTGCTGCAACCGTGCGGCGGATGTGAGAACATGGCATTGTCAGGTCATCGTCGAGCGGCCTGGCTTCCCAGGAGGAGGGCGCGATGAGCGACGACAGCGGCAATGCGGGCAAGATCCTGACGGCATTCGTCTTCGGCGCGGCGGTCGGTGCGGCGGTGGCGCTGCTGTTCGCGCCGGCCGCGGGCAAGGACACGCGCGAATTCCTGACGGAGAAGGCGCGCGAGGGACGGGAGAAGGCAGCCGAGGCGGCCCGCCAGGCCCGCGAAGTGCTCGCGCGGCAGCGCGAGACGCTCAGTTCCGCCATCGAGCGCGGCCGCGACGCCTACCGTGAGGCCCGCGACAAGGAGAGCGCGTGAACACGACGGCGGAGGTGCTGCTCGGCCTCATCGCCGTCGCCACGCTCGTGATGGCCGCGGTCCAGGTCGGGCTGGTGATCGTCGCCGTGCGCCTGACCAGGCAGGTGCAGGACCTGCGGACCGCTCTCGACCGAGAGATGCGGCCGTTGATCCTCAATCTCAGCACCGCCTCGGAAAACGTCGTGCGGGTCACGGAGCTGGCCGTCGCGCAGATCCACCGCGTGGACCGGCTGTTTGGCGACCTCGCTCATCGCGTCGATGACGCGGCGCGGCAGGTCCAGTCGACGCTGCTCGCACCGCTCAGAGAAGGGCGTGCCCTGCTGGCGGCCGTCGGCGCGGCGCTGGGTGCGATGCGCGACATGAGGCTCCCCCGGCAGGAGCCGCTGTCCGCCGACGACGACCCGCTGTTCATCGGCTGAGCCCACGGAGCGGTCGCAGGGGGCGTTGCGCGCGGGAAGGGATTTGACGGGCGGCGCCGCAGGTGGTAGAACACACTCGCGTCGTCGTGCGTTCCGGCCTGCTTTCATTCGGGGGGAGTCGTTATGAAAACGGTGGTCGCCAGTTCGGTGGTCCTCGTGGTCGCCTGCTTTCTGTTCGCCGTCCTGCCGACGGCCGTTCAGGGGCAGGAGTCGAAGTCGACAGCACTGGCGAAGGAGCTGACCCAACTGCTCGACGCCAAGAAGCTCGAGGCCATCAGCGCGAAGGACCCGTCGGCGCCGGATCTCTTCGTCGGCGCCTTGTACTACCCGGGTAGCCAGCTGATGGTCGTGTCCGCCCGCTACCTGGTGCCGCCGATCCTCGTGGAGAAGATCGCCAAGAAGGAGTTCATGGAGGTCTACACCGACCTCAGCAGCGCGGGGATCGAAGGCTCCAGGACACTCGTGATGGACTCGCTGGGCGACGGCCTCAAGCCGACGAAGGACGACGGTCGTTTCGACACGTGCGACAGCGGGACCAAGAGCTGGGTCTTCGACGGCGAGTGGAAGAAGCAGAAGTTCGCCAGTGAAGAGGACTACCGGAAGGCGTTTGCCGACGCCGACGCCGCGTATGCGAAGGCGCTGACCGCCCTCATCGCGCAGGCGAAGAGATTGTAGCGGGGAATGGTGGGCACTGTAGGATTCGAACCTACGACCTCCTGCGTGTGAAGCAGGCGATCTAACCGCTGATCTAAGTGCCCAGCCCGCGGCCGAACTGTCAGTGTAGTCCAACCGGGCCGTCCGCGACAACCCGCGAATTCGACGAGCGGCCTCTACTTGCGGGTCTCCGGGAGCCTGCGGGGCGGAGGCCCGTCGTAGACCGCCTTCCGCGGATCGATCTGCCGCATCGGCTGCTGGCGCGACCGCTCCTCGTTGGCGTGCGCCACCAGGCCTGGCACCCTCGCGATCAGGAACAACGCGTTGCCCAGCTCGGGTTCGAACCCCATGTCGCCGCAGACCGCGGCAATCGCGCCGTCGAGGTTGAGCGGCCACGGGCGCTCGGCCGCGTCCGGCCGCGCGGCGACCACGCGGTCGATCGTCCTGACCATCTGCACGTGCTCGCCGTCGAGCTCGAGCTCGTGCGCCATCTGCAGCAGCCGCGTCGCTCGCGGGTCGCTCGTGTGAATCCGGTGGCCGAACCCTGGCGGCCGCGTCCCTGCGTCGACGCACGCGCGGACCGCTTCCTCCGCAGCGGTCCGGAACGTCGCCCCCTCCCGGACCCTGGCGAGGCAGCCCTGCAGGAACCGCATGCAACTCTCAATGTCGCCCCCGTGATACGTCGCGAAGCCCAGCACCCCGGCGGCCACGCTGACGCGGATCCGCGCACCCGTCGTCGCCACGTTGCGGGCGGCGATCGTCGACGGCGGCGTCACGCCGTGGTCGATGGACGCGACGAGCGCGGCGCCGAACAGCTTGCCAATCGTCGGCGTCGGCAGCTCGCCGCGCAGCGTGAGGTAGATCGACTCGGCGAACGACAGGCGACCCATCAACTCGTCGACGGGATAGCCTCGAATCAGGATCTCGTTCGGCTGGATCCGGGTGATCGCGGTGTGCCACGTCGACTCGTCCGTGTCGATGGCGGACGGCTTCGGGCGCGTGTGGCGGGTTGCCGTGGACGTGGTGCGACGAGCGGCCATGTGCGCCTCCACCGCCTCGAGGGCAGAACAGGGTCGTTCCCTACAGCGTTCCGTACAGGCGATCGCCGAAGTCCCCGAGCCCGGGGACGATGAACTTGCGGTCGTTCAGCCCGCGGTCGATCACCGGCGTGAAGATGCGGACGTCGGGGAAGCGCTCCTGGACCAGCGCGACGCCCTCGGGCGCGGCCACGATGCAGAGGATCCGGATGTCCCGCGCGCCCGCGCGCGCCAGCAGATCGAGCGCCGCCACCGCGCTCCCGCCGGTGGCCAGCATCGGGTCGATCACCAGCACGTAACTCCGATCCAGGCCGTGCGGCAGCTTGGCGTAGTACCTGGGAGGCGACGGCCGTCAGTTCGTCCCGCTGAAGGCCGATGTGCCCGACGCGCGCCGAGGGGATGAGCTCCAGAACGGCGTCGAGCATCCCAAGTCCCGACCGGAGGACGGGCACCACCACGACGTCGGCGCCGATCCGGCGCCCCTCGGCGGCTCCCATCGGCGTCGTGACGACGGCCCGCTCGGTAGGCAGGTCGCGGAGGGCCTCAGCGGCGAGCAGCACGCTGATCCGCGTCGCCATCCGGCGAAACACCGCCGCCTCGGTGTCCTGGTTGCGCAGGATCAGCAGGGTGTCCTGGACGAGCGGATGCTCCACGAGATGAACGGACACGGGACACACTATACACGATAGGCTTCGGGCCGGACAACGCGGGCGCCAGGCCTCTCGGGCGCGTCCGGCGCGCGCGATGCCGGGAGGTTTCGCGGTAAGATCCCTCGAATGAACCAGCCCTGTCGCCGTGCGGCCATCTCCGGTCGCACCCTGCTGTTCGCGAGCCTCGTGGCGGTCGCGTCGTGCGGCCACCCGGACCGGCGCCCGGTGGCGCTCGTGGTCACCGGCGGCATCGTCGTGACGATGGACCCTGAGCGCCGGGTCCTGTGGCCCGGCGCCGTCGCGATCGACGGCCGCGACATCGTCGCGGTCGGAACGCCGGAGGCGATCGCAGGACGCTTCTCGGCGGCCGAAGTGATCGACGCGTCCGGCGCCCTCGTTCTGCCGGGGCTCGTCAATACCCACACCCATGCGCCGATGGTCATGTATCGCGGCCTGGCAGACGACCTGGCGCTGATGGACTGGCTGCAGAAGTACATCTTTCCGGCGGAGGCGAAGACCGTGTCGCCCGAGATGGTGCGCGTCGGCACCCGGCTCGCGGCGCTGGAGATGATCCAGTCGGGGACGACGACGTTCGCGGACATGTACTACTTCGAGGACGAGATCGCCCGGGCGACGAAGGCGGCCGGCCTGCGCGCCGTCCTCGGCCAGTCGATCATCGGCTTCCCGGTGGCTGATGCGAAGACCACTGCGGACGGTCTCGCGCGGGCGGAGGCGTTCATCAGGGCGTTTGCGTCCGACGACCTCATCACGCCGGCGCCCGCACCGCATTCGCCCTACACGGTGGACGAGCCGACGCTGCGGGCGGTGCGTGTTCTCGCGGCGCGATACCACGCGCCGATCCTCATCCACCTGGCCGAAACCGAAGACGAGGTGGCAATTGTGAGGGAGCGGCACGCGATGACGCCGGCCGGGTGGCTCGACTCGATCGGCCTGCTGGGGCCCAACGTGTTGGCGGCCCACGGCGTCTGGCTGACCGACGCGGACGTCGCCATCCTGAAGCGCACGGGCGCGTCCGTCTCGCACAATCCCGAGAGCAACATGAAACTGGCGAGCGGCGCGGCGCCGGTCCCGAAGTACCTGAAGGCGGGGGTGCCGGTGGGCCTTGGCACCGACGGCGCCGCGAGCAACAACGACCTGGACATGTTCGAGGCGATGCGGCAGGCCGCGCTCCTGCACAAGCACGCCTCGCGCGATCCGCAGGCCGTTCCCGCCATCGCGGCCCTCGAGATGGCGACCATTCTCGGGGCTCGAGCCCTCGGCCTCGACAAGGCGATCGGCTCGATTGAGGCGGGGAAGCGTGCCGACGTGATTGTCGTCGCGATGGACGGCGCGCGGCAGACGCCGATGTACAACCCGATCTCGCACCTGGTCTACGTCGCGCGAGGGGACGACGTCCGGACCACGGTGGTCAACGGGAAGGTGCTGATGCGGGACCGCCGAATGCGCACGCTCGACGAACGGGTGGTCCTCGCGGACGCCCGTTCGCTGGCCGCGAAAGTGCGCGACGCGGTCGCCGTTACCCGTTGAGCACGCCGATGTACGGGAGGTTCCGGTACTTCTCCGCGTAGTCGAGGCCGTAGCCCACGACGAACCGGTCCTCGATGCTGAACCCGATGTACTCCACCTCCACGTCGATCTTCCTCCGGGAGGGCTTGCTGAGCAGGCACGCCGTCCGCAGCGTCTTCGGGTTGCGCGCGCGCAGGATCTCCTGGAGGTAGGACAGCGTGAGGCCGGTGTCCACGATGTCTTCGACGATGACCACGTTCCGCGCCTCGAGACCCGTGTCGAGGTCCTTGATCATCCGCACCTCGCCGGACGACGACGTTCCCTTGCCGTAGCTGGACACCGCCATGAAATCGACCGTCACCGTGCGCGGCATCGCGCGGATGAGGTCGCCCAGGAAGAGAAACGCCCCCTTGAGGATGGCCACCAGGTGGATCTCTTCGTCGTCCGGGTAGTCGCGGGAGATCTCGGCGGCGAGGCCCGCGATGCGGGCCTGGATCTCCTCGGCACTCAGCATGACCGTCGGCGTGATATCGGGCATCGGCAACGGGCTCCCTCGGGGTGAGGCCGCAGACTAGCACATTTCCGGGTCCGGGAAAAAGCGCGGTACGGTCGTGATATGCTCCATTCCTCGGGACCGAGCCATGAGCCAGGCGTTCAGGATTGCCGTCGGGGCCGACCACGGCGGGGTTGAGCTGAAAGCGCGCATCACGGACCACCTGCGGGCCAGGGGGCACGTCGTCCAGGATTGCGGGACCCACGGGAAGGACGCCGTCGATTATCCGGATATCGCGCGCGCCGTCGCCCTGCTCGTCGCCTCGGGTGACTGCCGGTTCGGCGTGATGGTGGACGGGGCCGGGATCGGCTCGGCGATGGCGGCCAACAAGGTGCCTGGCGTGCTGGCGGCGGCCTGCTACAACGAGACGCTGGCGCGGAACAGCCGCGAGCACAATGACGCCAACGTGCTCACGCTCGGGGCGGGCCAGACGCCGCCCGACGCCGCCATCGGCATCGTCGACGTCTTCCTGTCGACGGTCTGCACGGCCGATCGCCACCGGGCGCGTGTGCAGATGATTCGGGACATGGAGCGAGATCGCATGAGCACTCCTTCTCCGGGTGGGCCCGCGCTGTCCGCGGAGGACGTCACCCGTATCGCCGAGCGGGTGAGGCAGCTGCTGCAGGAGCAGGGCGGGCACGCCGGCGGCCCGGCGCCGATGTCGCTGGGGCGGGTGGCGAGCCTGATCGACCACACCCTGCTCAAGCCAGAGGCGACGGTGGCCGACATCCAGCGGCTGTGCGACGAGGCGCGCCGGCACGGCTTCTTCTCGGTCTGCGTGAATCCCAGCTACGTCCGGCAGGCGGCGACGCTGCTGCGGGGCAGCTCGGTGAAGGTCTGCTGCGTGGTGGGCTTCCCGCTCGGCGCGCAGCCGCCCGAGGCCAAGGCGCTGGAGGCGCGCCGCGCGATCCGGGAGGGTGCGCGCGAGATCGATATGGTCGTCAACATCGGCGCCCTGAAGGGGCGTGAGGACGGCGTCGTGCTCAAGGACATCAGGTCGGTGGTGGAGGCCTGCAAGGACGGCCGCGCCATCTGCAAGGTGATTCTGGAGACGGCCCTGCTCATCGATGAAGAGAAGATCCGTGGCTGCGAACTGAGCATGAAGGCCGGGGCGGAGTACGTGAAGACCTCGACCGGCTTCGGGCCCGGTGGGGCGACGGTGGCGGACGTGGCGTTGATGGCTCGCACCGTGGCCGCAAAGAAGCTCGGCGTGAAGGCCGCCGGCGGGATCCGGAGCTACGCCGACCTCGTGAAGATGGTCGAGGCCGGGGCCACGCGGGTCGGCAGCAGCAGCAGCGTCAAGATCCTCGAAGAGGCCCAGGCGGCGGGCGCCGCGACGTAGGCGGGTCAGAAGGGAGCCCAGGATGGCCGAACTCCGCTGTTACATCTTCCTCGATAGCCTGCAGCCGCAGTACGCCTCGTTCCTCGGGTCGGTGTCCCAGGGCTTCCTCCCCGTGCCCGGCCAGGCGTCGCTCTTCGTCGAGATTGCGCCGGGCATGGACATCATGCACGTGACCGACGTCGCCTTGAAGGCGACGGACGTGAAACCGGGGATGCTGATCATCGAACGGCTGTACGGGATGCTCGAGATCCACTCCGAATCGCAGGCCGATGTGCGCCAGGCGGGCCGCGCGATTCTGGACGCTCTGAACCTGAAGGAAGACGACCGGATCAAGCCGGAAATCGTGTCGAGCCAGGTGATCCGCAATATCACCGACTATCACACGCAGCTGATCAACCGATCGCGGCATGGCGACATGATCCTGCCGGGCCAGACGCTGTACGTGATGGAGGTGGCGCCGGCCGGCTACGCGGCGCTCGCCGCGAACGAGGCCGAGAAGGCGGCCCACATCAACATTCTCGAGGTGCGGGCGTTCGGCAGCTTCGGCCGGGTGTACCTGGGCGGCGACGAGCGCGACATCGACGTCGGGCATCGGGCCGCGGAGCAGGCGATCGCAGACGTGACGGGCCGGAAGGGGCGGGTCTAGGGACGAGGGAGTAGGGACGGGGGACGAGGGACAGGGGAGGACTGACTGGAATCGTCGACTGACATGTGTCGTCGACTGACATGGGTCATCGACTGACACGGGTCACCGACTGACATGGGTCATCGACTGGCGGGGATCATCGACTGATAGGAGTCTGAGCATGACCGACGCACTTGGCATGATTGAAACGCGGTCGTTTCCGGCCGTCGTGGAGGCGGCGGATGCTGCGGTCAAGGCCGCACGGGTGGAGCTGGTGTCGTACGAGAAGACGGGGGGCGGCTACGTGTCCGTCGTGGTCCGAGGGGACGTGGCGGCGGTGAAGGCCGCGTGCGACGCTGCCCAGGTGGCCGCCGGCCGCGTGGGTGAGGTCGTCGCCGTGCACATCATCGCGCGCCCGCACGTGAACGTGGACCAGGTCATGCCGCTCGGCCGCGCGGCCGAGGCCAAGGCCGCGAAGAAGTAGCCATCCAGGGGCCGGCCGCCCGCCGGCCCGGAGTACCGGCCTATGTTGCTGGCGAAGGTGGTCGGCACCGTTGTCGCCACGCGCAAGGAGCCGAGCCTGGACGGGCTCAAGCTGCTGCTCGTGCGCCCGGTGAACGACGAGGGACAGGAAGTCGGAACGCCGCTGGCCGCGGCGGACGCCGTGGGTGCGGGGCCGGACGAGATGGTCCTGGTCGCCTCGGGCAGTTCCGCGCGTCAGACCCAGTTGACCGACAAGCGTCCCGTGGATGCGGTCGTCATGGCGATCGTCGACAGTTGGAGCGTCGGCGACGCCGTCAAGTACAAGAAGTAGCGGTATGGCCAGCCTGACCGAGCGCGAGATCGAGGCCATCGCGCGGCGGATCGTCGCCGACATTGGCAGCGAGTCCGATGCGCGGGCCGATCCGACCTCCGCGGAGCCGCCATTCGCCGCCGGGACGGGCGTGTACGCGACCGTCGACGAAGCCGTGCAGGCCGCCCGGCGAGCGCAACCAGCGTTTGCCAGGCTCCCGCTGAAGACGCGGGCGCGGATCATCGCGGAGATCCGCCGGACGATGATCGAGCACGCGGCATCGCTGGCGAAGGCTGCCCACGAAGAGACCGGCCTCGGGCGCGTCGAGGACAAGGTGGTGAAGAACCTCCTCGTCACCGAGAAGACGCCCGGCCTCGAGGACCTGTACCCCGCGGCGGTGACGGGCGACCACGGCCTGTCGCTCATCGAGCCCGCCCCGTTCGGGGTCATCGGCGCGATCACGCCGGTCACGAACCCGACGTCCACGATCATCTGCAACGCGATCGGGATGCTGTCGGCGGGGAATGCCGTCGTCTTCAACGTGCATCCGACGGCGCGTCGATGTTCGATCCAGACCGTGACGCTGCTCAACGTCGCGATTCGGGCGGCAGGCGGCCCGCAGGACGTCGTGACCTGCGTCGGCCACCCATCGATCGAGACCGCCCAGGAGACGATGCGGCATCGCGGGATCCGGCTGCTGGTCGTCACCGGCGGCGGCGCGGTGGTGAAAGCGGCGATGGCCAGCGGCAAGCGTGCGATCTGCGCCGGCCCCGGCAACCCGCCGGTCGTGGTGGACGAGACGGCCCACATCGACAAGGCGGGCCGGGACATCGTGCTCGGCGCGTCGACCGACAACAACATCATCTGCACGGACGAGAAGGAAGTGCTCGTCGTGGCGAGCGTGGCCGACGCGCTCATCGGCGCGATGGCGGCGGCCGGAGCCGTGCGGCTCGAGAAGAGCCAGCTGCCGGCCCTCGAGCAGCTCATCTTCAGCAGCACCGAGGGACCGCGCCGCCCGGCGCACGTCAACAAGGACCTGATCGGCAAGAACGCGGGCGTCATCCTGCGGCGGCTCGGGATGAACGTGCCCGAGTCGCTGCGGCTGGCCGTGGTGGAGGTGGACGAGGGCCATCCACTGCTGTGGACCGAGCAGATGATGCCCGTCCTGCCGGTCTGCCGGGTGGCGCATGTCGACGCCGCCATTGACCTCGCCGTGCAGGTGGAGGGCGGGAACCGGCATACGGCCGTGATGCACTCGACCAACATCGACAGCCTCAGCCGCATGGCGAGGGAGTGCGACTGCAGCATCTTCGTGAAGAACGGGCGGTCGCAGGCGGGCCTCGGCCTCGACGGCGAGGGCTTCGCGTCGTTCACGATTGCGAGCCCGACCGGCGAGGGCCTGACCGGCCCGCGGTCGTTCTCGCGGTGGCGCCGCTGCGTCATGGTCGACCATTTCAGGATCACGTGATGAAGAAGGCTCCCGCGCTGGCCGTCATCGAGTTCAGCGACATCCCCGCCGGCGTCGACGCGACCGACGCGATGCTGAAGAAGGCGCCGATCGCATTCGTCAAGGCGGGCACGATCACGCGCGGCCGTTTCCTGACGCTGATCGGCGGCAGCACCGCAGCCGTGGAGGAGTCGCTCGCTGAGGCCCAGCGCCGTGCGGGTCAGAGCGTGCTGGATCACCTGCTGCTGGCCGACGTGCATCCGCGGGTCTACGAGGCGATTCTCGGAGGACGGCGGGCGTCGGGGATTGGCGCGCTGGCGATCATCGAGACCGACACGGTGGCGTCCAGCGTGCGCGCCGCCGAACTGGCGCTGAAGGGCACGTCGGTGGAACTCGTCGAGCTGCGGCTGGCCGACGCGGGTCTGTCGGGCAAGGGCGTGAGCATCTACCAGGGCGAACTGCCGGACATCGAGGCGGCCGTGGACATCGTGCTGGGCTACATGCGGCAGGCCGGCGGCGGCGTCCGGCACACGATCATCTCGTCGCCGCACGAGGCCCTCGTCCGCCAGCTGGGCAGCGGGACGTCGTTCGCGTCGGCCGCCCTGCTCGATCTCGACGGGGAGGTCGTCTAGTGCTCCTCGGACGTGTCGTGGGCACCGTGGTTCCCGCCGTCGTCTACGACGGCCTCACCGGCGTCCCGATGCTGCTCGTGCAGCCGCTGGACCGCACGGGGCAGCCGGAGGGTCGCACGCTCGTGGCGGCCGACGCGACCCGGATGGCTGGCCCGGGCGAACTGGTCTACTACGAGGGTGGCCGCGAGGCGGCGCTCGCGCTCGAGCCGTGGTTCGTCCCGGTGGATCACGCCATCATCGGCATCGTGGACGATGTCGTGCGGGAGCCGCGATGATCATCGGGACCGTGACCGGCCAGGTCTACTCGACGATCGGCCACCCGTTCTATCGGGCCAAGGCGCTGCTGCTCGTCGAGAGGGAAGACGCCGCCGGCGGGCGCACGGGTGCCTACATCCTGGCCGTTGACACCGTCGGCGCCGGTGTAGGGCAGCGCGTCCTCGTCCTCGACGAGGGCACGGGCGGCCGGCAGGTCATGGGCTCGGCCAACGGTCCCGTCAAATCCGTCATCGTCGGCATCGTCGACGATGTGTGCACGGACTGAGACGGCTGGCAGCCGGTCGCCGGCAGCTGGCAGCGCTCGGCGGACGCACACGGTTTGCAGGAGGCAGGAGGCAGTAGACGGTAGGCGGTGTGACACGCGTGACACCTTCCACCTTCTGTCTTCTGGCTTCTGAATTCTGTCTTCTATCTTCTATCTTCTGTCTTCTGTCTTCTGGACTCTGTCCCCCATGTCCTTCCTCACCACCGCCATCACCTGGGCCAGCGATGCCGTCTGGGGTCCGTGGAACCTCGGCCCGCCGATCGGCCCGGTACCGGGCCCGCTCGTCGTTCTGCTGATGGGCGTCGGGGTGTTCCTGACGCTGCGGTTCCGCTTCGTGCAGGTCCGCCGCTTCCCGGAGGCCGTCTGCACGATCATCCCGAAGCAGTCGGGCTCGCGCGGGGTGCTGAGCCCCTTCCAGGCGTTCATGACGGCGCTCGCGGCGTCGATCGGCACCGGCAACATCGCGGGCGTCGCGACGGCTGTCGTGGCCGGCGGTCCGGGTGCGGTGTTCTGGATCTGGTGCTACGGCTTCTTCGCGACGGCCGTCAAGTTCGCCGAGGCGGTCCTGGGGATGTCGTTCCGGGGCACGCGCGACGGCACCGTGCTCTCCGGGCCGATGTACTACCTCCGGGACGGTCTGAAGTCGCCCCGCCTGGCGTGGGCCTACGCGTTGATCGCCGGAGTGGCCGCGCTCACGACGACGCCCTTCACGCAGCCCAACTCGATTGCCGTGGCCCTGCAGTCCGAGTTCTCGATCAATCCGTGGGTCTCCGGCGTCGCGATCGCCGTGCTGACCTGGCTCGTGATCATCGGCGGCGTGACGTCGATCGGGCGCGCGGTCGAGAAGCTGTCGCCGCTCAAGGTGGGCCTCTACCTGGCCGGAGGGCTGTTCGTGATCATCGTGAACGCCGCGCGGCTGCCGGAGGTGTTCGCGTCGATCTTCCTCGAGGCCTTCTCCCTTCGTGCGGCGACAGGAACCGCGGCGGGCATGGCGCTGATGGTGGGGATGCGCTACGGCCTCGCGAGAGGGGTCTACGCGAACGAAGCCGGTTACGGCACGGCTGCGGTGGCGTATGGAACGGCGCGAAGCGACTATCCGGCGCAACAGGGGCTGAACGCGGTCATCGAAGTGTTCACCGTGTCGTTCCTCACCTCGTCCATCAGTGCGTTGACGATTCTCGTGACCGGGGTGTGGACGTCGGGCCTCAACAGCACGGCCGCCGTGGCCGGCGCCTTCAACACCGCGATCCCGGTGGTCGGCGGCTGGGTCGTGGCGCTGTGCGCCTTTCTGTTCGGCTACACGACGCTCATCGGCTGGGCGTACTACGGAGAGCAGTTCTTCGAGTACATCCTGGGCGGCCGCGTGACCAAGCCATATCGCTGGATCTATTGCGTGCTGATCGTCTTCGGCGCGACGGCGAAGGTCGAAACCGTCTGGGCGTGGGGCGACCTGATGAACGGCCTGCAGGTGTTTCCCAACGTCGTCGGCCTGGTGGGCCTGAGCGGACTGGTGGCGACCGCTGCGGCGAGTCGGCGGCCGAAGACGTAGCTATCGGTCCCCCGGTTCGACCGCGATCCCGCGACTCGCGACTGCCTCTCAATCAGGGGACTCCCGCGCTGGGCCGCCGGCTCGCTGTCGCAGCCGCCGCGTCGCACGGCGGCGTATCCTGCGCATGCGGAAGACCTTGCATCCCGCCCGGACGCCCAGCACAATGTCCCAGGATGGGTGCGTATTGCGGGTGAGGTGCGGCCGATCCCCCGCATTCCCGCCGCAAGCTGCGCCACTACCTATTGGACGCCATGTGGACGGACGCCGTTGCGGGAGCCGGAGGAGATGCGCGTGACAGGCAGGCGACCGATTGCGCGCGGCATCGCTGATGCGCTGGCTGGATTGCCGCTCTTCCTCACCGCACCGCTCTACCGACGTTGGCATCTGCGCTGGGGCTCGACCGACAGCGAGCTGCGCGAGCTGATGCCAGGCGACGATGCGGTGACGAGGGCCTCTTTCAGCGCCACCCGCGCCATCACCATTGACGCGCCGCCGGCGCTGGTCTGGCCGTGGATCGTGCAGATGGGCTACCGGCGCGCGGGATTCTACACATACGCGCTACTCGACAACGCAGGGTACGAGAGCGCCAGCGAGATCCTCCAACAGTATCAGCACCCTCAGGTCGGCGACTGGATGCCGATGGCCAGCGTCGTGAATGAGACGACTGCCTTCAAAGTCAAGGGATTCGAGACCGAATCGTGGCTGCTGTGGGGGAAACCTGACAGCACATGGGCATGGAAGCTCGTTGCCCTGCCCGGCGGTGGGACTCGCCTCATCACGCGACTCAAGCAGCGTTACCAATGGGAGTCCCCGGGGATGGCGCTCTTCACGCTCGTGCTCCTGGAGTTCGGAGACTTCCCGATGATGCGCCGGGTCCTGAGAGGCATCAAGGACCGAGCCGAACGGCTGACCCGGAGGGCTGACTAGATGACACGCGCAACATCGCGAAGCGTACTGCCGACGGCCGCTCCACCAGAGCGGCTGCTGGTCGCCCGCATTGTGCTGGAGAGTGCGCAGCGGAAACCAACGTGGTGCGTTCACGCAGGCGCACGTCTCGTTCAGTCACGCTGGAACGGACCGGATCGAGGACTCCACCCATGACGGCGCTTCTCTCCGACACCCAGGCCCTGAGAACGTCAGGGGCACTCGTACTCGTGGGCGCTGTGCTCTCCGGGCCGGTGGCAATGCTGGTCGTCGCCCAGGTGTCGCCTCAGCCAGCGTGGAGTGGTGTGAGTGCCTTTGCCGACAACTACCATCCGGTGCAGGCACTGCCTTACGTGCTTGGGTACATCCTTGGCGAACCCAGATGGGTGGTTCGCCGAGAGGCAACGCCCATGACGCATAGCCACCGGCTGTGGCGGACGGCGCCTCTCGCGGCTGAGCGGCAATGGGCTAGCCAGCCACGAGCGCGAAGACGAAACGCCAGGTGCTTGTGAGCCAGCGAAGTTCAGCTTGGAACGCGGGGATGCACATGGCGCTGCCAGTGCTCTCGCTCTGCCTCCTCGCTGCCGCCCACCTGGCTCGTCAGGCGCCGCTCGGGCTGCTCGCAGCGGCAGGCGTGCTCATCGCGTCCGGCTTCTGCCTGTTCGCGGTGGCGAAGGCGTCACTCCTTCGGCAGAAGCGCTGGGTGTCTTTCGGCACGGCCCACATGACTCCGCGTCATCGAATTGCCTACAGAATCGGCTACGCACTCATGATCGCGGGAGCGGTCGTCACGGCCGGCTTCCTCGTCGCGTGGCCGTGACCCGGCGAACCGTGAGGGGGGTTGGGAATCCATCGGGCGGTCGACCGAGACGCCAGCGAGAGGCGGATGCATGCAGAAGTCACTGCTGGTCACCCTGCTGCTAGCCTGCGGCGCCGCCTCCTCGCTGGTCTACGTGGCCACCGACATGCTGGCCTCGTCGAGGTGGGAGGGCTACGACTGGACCGCGCGGATGGTCAGCGACCTCATGGCGGTTTCGGCGCCCACCAGGTCGTTCATTGTCGTGCCGATGACGGTGTACAACCTGCTGGTCCCTGCGTTCGGCATCGGCGTCTGGCTGAGAGGCGGGAACCGCGCGCGACGCGTGGCTGGAGCGTGGTTGGTTGCGTATGGGCTCGTGAGCATTCTGGGCCTGTTCCTCTTCCCGTTGGACTACGAAGCCGAAGGTGCGGGCGCGGCCATGCACATGGGTGTCACCGTTCTGCTCGTCGTGCTCATGTTCCTGTTCATCGGCTTCGCCGCCGCAGGGAGCGGAAAGGCCTTTCGCCCGTACTCGGTCCTCACAGTGGCAGTCATCCTGGCGGGTGCCATTCTCTCCGGCCTCCAGATCCCCCGGATCGAGGCCCATCTGCCGACTCCAGGCCTCGGTGTATTCGAGCGCCTGAACATCTACAGCATGCTGCTCTGGGTGGCGCTGTTCGCCGTTATGGTCCTCAGGGCGAGGAATGGCGTCTGGAGACTCAGATGAGAACGCTCAGAATCATCGAGCACATCTCGCTGGACGGCGTGATCCAGCATTCCGCCGATGACGGCGATTTTCCCTACAGCGACTGGACCGCGCCCTATCGGACCCCCGCTGGCCGGGATGCAATGCTCGCGGCGTATGGCGGGAGCTTCGATCTGCTGCTTGGCCGTCGCACCTACGATATCTGGTCGGGCTTCTGGCCAAAGGCGCCGAGCAGTCCGATGGCGGACGTCCTCAATGCCGCAACGAAGTGTGTCGCAACCCATCGTCCGGACAGTCTTGAATGGGGCCCGTTCCACGCCCTTGGACCGGACATCGTCGGGGACATTCGCCGCATCAAGTCGCAGGACGGCCCGGACCTCATCCTCTCGGGTAGCTCCACGCTGACATCGACGCTGCTCGAACATCGGCTCGCGGATGAAGTCCTGCTGGTCGTCTATCCGGTCCTGCTGGGCACGGGGAAGCGCTTCTTTGCGGAGGGAACCCCGGCACGCTCATTCGAGCTCGTCAGCACGAGAGCATTTCCGTCCGGCATCGTCTTCAGTACTTACAAGGTCGCCGGGCCTTTGAAGACCGGATAGTTCGCTGTGAAGACCGTGGTGCGGTCGTGGGCAGCACAGGATTCCCGAACTGGCTCGCAGACACGCGCCGACTGTTGACTTGGGAACGGGAAGATCGAATGAGCTACTGTGTCATCTGCGGCCGACAGCACGATCCGGGGGTCGGGTGCCTCGACGGAACTGGCCAAGCCCTCCGAGATATACGGCGCGCGGTGCGATCGTGAAGCGCCGCGGGTGAAGCCGGGCCGTTGGCTGGACGGACTCACGCGAATGGACGGAATGGGCCTGCCTGGACCGACGGCGTGGGCCGTGTCGAGCTACTGAGCCCGCCGCGAGCCGTGGGGAGGGTGGAGGGCAGCAGCCCTTGGGGGTGCTGAGACTGGAATGCCGCCGTCGCGGTTCAGGCTGTGTCGACCTCAGGGAGTCCGAAGGGGGTTATGATGCGCAGCGTCATTGCGTGGACCTACTGTGCTGTGGCTCTGTGTGCCGTGTCGGGGGGCACTCCAGCGGCGCAGGCCCCGCCGATTCTGCGGGTCGAGCCGTGGGAAGGCGATTCCCACGTGCAACTCGTGCCACTGGATGAGGCCTCAGCGTCCACATACGCACGCCACTTCGAATCGGCGAATGGACGGATGGTGCGTCAGTTCGCCCTCAAGCTGACGAACGGCACGGAATCGACCATCGCAGCGGTCGCACTGCGCTGGACCATGACGACGAACGAAGGGCCTCGCGTCCTCATCCATCGGTTGCTGAGTCTCTTCCGTGGTGTGGCCGCCGGTGGCGTCAGCGCATCATGGGAGCGGCTGGACTTGGGAGGCGCGAGGCTCGTTGGCGATGTCGCCTCCGGCATGTCGAAAGGCATTCGTCGAGGCGAGTGCGTCGTAGTGACGCCCGGCATGTACTACAGCGAGAACCAGGGCGGCGGTGGCTCGTCGAGCTCCGTGTTGTTCGTATCCTCCGCGGCGACGGCCCGGCTCGACGTGGTGATCTTCGAGGATGGTCTGGTCGTGGGTCCCGACGAGTTGGGGACGGTCGATGCCATACGGACGAGGAAGGCTGCCGTCGAGTATGTCCTTGGAGTCGTCAAGAATGCCGAGGCCAACGGGCAGGATCCGACAGTCGCGATCAGAGCCCTCGCGCAACGGCGGCCGGCCTCGCAACAGGAACCGGACGGCGTAGCGTTGCTTGCCGAGAGTCTCCTGTCGGCGCCGAGCTTCTCGAAGCTGGTCGAGCAATGGCGGGCGCTAGAGCTGCCGAACTTCCATCGGTGAATCGACTGTTGCTGCCGACGAGGTCGGCACGGGCCTGTCTGGAATGCCACATACTGAACGGCGGCCCGAATCACACGGCAAGATGGAGTGGGCGTGCCTGGCCGAGCGGCCTGAGCGGCGGGCCGTGTCGAACTACTGGGCCCGCCGCCGCTCCCAAAGGGGGACCGATGCGCAGCGTCATTGCGTGGACCTACGGTGCTGTGGCTCTGTGTGCCGTGTCGGGGGGCACTCCAGCGGCGCAGGCCCCACCGATTCTGCGGGTCGAGCCGTGGCAAGGCGATTCCCGCGTGCAACTCGTGCCACTGGATGAGGCCTCAGCGTCCACATACGCACGCCACTTCGAATCGGCGAATGGACGGATGGTGCGTCAGTTCGCCCTCAAGCTGACGAACGGCACGGAATCGACCATCGCAGCGGTCGCACTGCGCTGGACGATGACGACGAACGAAGGGCCACGCGTCCTCATCCAGCGGTTGCTGAGTCTCCTCTTTGGTGTGGCCGGCGGTGGCGTCAGCGCATCATGGGAGCGGCTGGACCTGGGAGGCGCGAGGCTCATTGGCGATAGTGCCTCCAGCATGTCGAAAGGTCTTCGCCCAGGCGAGAGCGTCGTGGTGGCGCCCGGCATGCACTACAGCGACACGGGGGACGGCGGTACTTCGTGGCACCCGGAGTTGTTCGTGTCCTCCGCGGCGACGGCCCGGCTCGACGTGGTGATCTTCGAGGATGGTCTGGTCGTGGGTCCCGACGAATTGGGGACGGTCGATGCCATACGGACGAAGAAGGCTGCCGTCGAGTATGTCCTCGGAGTCGTCAAGAATGCCGAGGCCAACGGGCAGGATCCGACAGTCGCGATCAGAGCCCTCGCGCAACGGCGGCCGGCCTCGTCGCAGGCTCCGGATGGCGTGACGATGCTTGCGATGAATCTTTTGTCGGCGCCGAGCTTCTCAAGGCTGATCGAGCAGTGGCGGGCCTTGGAGTTGCCGAACTTCCATCGGTGAACCGATTGTTGCTGCCGATGAGGTCGGCAGAGGCCCTGTCACAGCCAACCACGCGCTGCACGAGACCTGCGCCGGCGGCATCGTGAGCGCCGGCGGGTGAGCGCTCACGTTTGGCAGGCGACACACAATACATGATGTCGAGACCGGGGTGTTGACATCCCAGAACACGGAGCCTCCAATGAGGAAGCTCACAATCATCGAGCACATCTCGCTGGACGGCGTGATCCAGCATTCCGCCGATGACGGCGGTTTTCCCTACAGCGACTGGACCGCGCCGTATCGGACCCCGGCTGGCCGGGATGCCATCCTCGCGGCGTATGGCGGGAGCTTCGATCTGCTGCTTGGCCGTCGTACCTACGATATCTGGTCGGGCTTCTGGCCAAAGGCGCCGAGTAGTCCGATGGCGGACGTCCTCAATACCGCAACGAAGTGGGTCGCGACCCACCGTCCGGACAGTCTTGAATGGGGGCCGTTCCACGCCCTTGGACCGGACATCGTCGGGGACATTCGCCGCATCAAGTTGCAGGACGGCCCGGACCTCATCCTGTCGGGTAGCTCCACGCTGACATCGACACTGCTCGAACATGGGCTCGAGGATGAAGTCCTGCTGGTCGGCTATCCGGTCCTGTTGGGCACGGGGAAGCGCTTCTTTGCGGAGGGAACCCCGGCACGCGCATTCGAGCTCGTCAGCACGAGAGCATTTCCGTCCGGGATTGTCTTCAGTGCTTACAAGGTCGCGGGGCAGGCCTGCCTGAGCCTTGAGCCCTGAGCCTTGAGCCGTTCGTCTTGGTGAGATGGAGCGGGGTACGGGAATCGAACCCGTTTAGAGGGCTTGGGAAGCCCTTGCCCAACCAATAGGCCAACCCCGCTCGCGGACGGCGGAATACTCATTCTAATGCAATCTTGCGATCTTGCGAACTTGGGATCTTGCGAACTATCGGTCCGTCTCCAAGTGCCACAGCTCCCAGATCGCAAGATCGCCACATCGCACGATCGCGAGATGCTCAGCCTCTGATGTATCCCAGCACCTCGTCCCTCTTCCGCTCCATCAACTCCGGTGTCGTCCCCTCGAGGTTGAGACGCAGGAGCGGTTCGGTGTTCGAGGGCCGGACGTTGAAGTGCCAGTCCGGGTACTCGACCGACACGCCGTCGATCTGGTAGACGTTCCCGTCCGCGTACTTCATCGCCAGTCCCGCGATCTTCTCGTCGCAGGTACTCATGCTGCTGACCTTGGTGTTGATCTCGCCCGAAATGAAATACTTCTCCCGCAGCGGCGCCAGCAGTTGGGCCAGCGTCTGACCCTTCCGCGACATCAGCTCGAGCAGCAGCAGTGCCGGGATGAACCCGTTGTCGGCGTAGAAGTTGTCGCGGAAGTAGTAGTGCCCCGTGACCTCGCCGCCGAAGATGGCGTTGTCCTCGCGCATCCGGCGCTTGATGAACGCGTGACCGACCCGGTTCATCAGCGCGGTGCCGCCGTATCGGGCGACGATGTCCTTCACGGCGTAGCTGGCGCGCAGGTCGTAGATGATCGTGGAGCCGGGGTGCTTGATCAAGAAGGCCTCCGCGAGGAGTGCCGTGATGAAGTCGCCCGGTACGAATTCGCCCTGGCCGTCGATGAAGAAGCAGCGGTCGGCGTCGCCGTCCCAGGCGATCCCGATGTCGGCGTTCTGCCGGATCACCTCCGCGACGATGTCGCGGCGGTTCTCCTCGATCAACGGGTTGGCCTCGTGCGTCGGGAATGTGCCGTCGATGGTGAAGCACAACTCCGTCGTCCGGCAGGGGAGGCGCTCGAACAACCTCGGCGCCACCAGGCCGCCGATGCCGCAGCCGGCGTCCAGCACGACGTTGAACGGCTTGACGACGGCCGGGTCGATGAAGCCCATCACGTGGTTCACGTAGGGCTCCAGGATCTCTGCCTTCGCGGCGGTCCCGCGCGCAGCAGCGGGCGCCGGGAGCGTGCCCCCGATGATCATGTCCCTGATGTCCGAGATGCCGGCGTCGCCGCTCAGCGGGAACGCACCCTCGCGGACCAGCTTCACGCCGTTGTACTGCTTCGGGTTGTGGGACGCGGTGATCTGCGCGCCGCCCTCGAAGCCGCCCGCCGCGACGGCGTAGTAGAGCATGTCGGTTCCGGCCAGGCCGTAGTCGACGACGTCGGCGCCCTGGCTGGTCGCGCCGTCGATGAAGGCCGCCGCGATCGACGGCGACGACACGCGCATGTCGCGGCTGACCGCAATCCGCCTGGCGCCGAGATAGCCGACGAAGCCGCGGCCGATGTCGCGTGCGATCGACTCGTCAATCTGATCGGGATAGACGCCCCGGACGTCGTAGGCCTTGAAGATGTCTGGGTTGACCGGTCTGGACATGCGGGACTCCTCGCGGGTTTCTGACGCTCGCGGGTCCGAAGACCCGCGCTACAGCCTGCTGTAATCGGTGACTGCCGACTTGTCGCCGAGGACGACGCCGGCGTCGAGAATCGAGTTGCGGCCGACGTGGCAGTGACGGCCGAGGATTGACTGCCGGATGATCGCGTCGCGGCCGACGCGACAGTTCGCCCACACGATCGAGGCTTCGATTCGGGCGTCCTCCTCGATGTGGCACTGCCGCCCGAGGACCGTGTAGGGGGCGATGTGGGCGCCCGCCTTCACGATGGTGCCCTCGTCGATGAAGCACGGTCCTTCCACCCTCGCGCCGTCCTCGATGCGGGCGCCCGGAGACACCAGCGCGAAGCGCTGCGGCGAACCCTCGAACGGGGGCGCCGAGAACCGGTGGTCCATGATGTCCCGGTGCACCTGGGCGTACTTCTCGGGCATGCCGATGTCGATCCAGTAGCCGCGATACACGTAGGCGACGAACGTCTCGCCGCGCTCGACGAGCGACGGGAAGTAGCTGCGCTCGATCGACGAGACGGTGTCCTTGGGGATCCGGTCGAAGGTGTCCGGTTCGAGGATGTAGATGCCCGCGTTGATGGTATCGCAGGTGATCTCCTCGGCCTTCGGCTTCTCGAGGAATCGGCGGACGTTGCCGTCGGCGTCGGTCTCGACCAGACCGTAGGCAGTCGGGTTGTCGACCGGCGTCAGGACGATCGTCGCCTTGGCCTTCCGTTCGCGGTGGAGGCGCAGGACCGCCGCCAGGTCGACCTGCGTCATCACGTCTCCGTTGAACACCACGACTGTCTCGTCGGCGTCGCCACACGCGTATTTCACGGCGCCGCCCGTGCCGAGCGGCGCCGGCTCGACGACGTAGGAGATCTTCACGCCGAGACCGTCGCCGCTGCCGAACATCTCCTCGATGCGCCGCGGCTGGTAGTTCAGGCTCAGGACGACCTCGTCGATCTCCGGGAGCTTCTTCACGAGGTCGATCTGGTAATTGAGGAACGGCCGGCCGAAGATCGGGACGATCGGCTTCGGCGTGTGGATGGTGAGCGGGCGCAGTCGGGTGCCCTTGCCGCCGGCGAGGAGGATCGCTTTCATGACAACCCGGGATCATATCCCACTTCGGGCGCCGGCAGAGGCGTTTTGGGTGCCGGCGGGTGGCGGGATACAATGGCACCGGCTCACTCGGCGGTCTGGTTCCTGGCGATGAACCTCCCGAACACGCTGACGCTGTCGCGTATCTTCCTCGTGCCGCTCCTCGTCGTGGTGCTTCTGACGAAGTTCGAGGGGCGGCTGGTGCTGGGGGTCGACAAGGACCTCGTGGCGGCAGCCATCTTCGGCCTCGCGTCGCTGACCGACTGGCTCGACGGCTACCTGGCACGGCGACGAAGGCAGATCACCCCGCTCGGCCAGATGATGGACCCGCTGGCCGACAAGCTGCTGACGTCGGCCGTGTTCATCGCGCTCGTCCAGATGGAAGTGGCCAAGGCCTGGATGGTGGCGGTCATCATCGGCCGCGAACTGGCCATCACGGCGCTCCGGAGCATCGCCTATTCCCGCGGCGTGACCATCGCGGCGTCGCCGATGGGCAAGGTGAAGATGGTCGCCGAAGTCGTGGCCATCCTCGGAATGATCCTGGGCCCGGAGCGGCTCGGCCGGCTCTACGTGCTCGCCCCGCTGGCGCTCTGGGTGGCCGTCGTCACGGCCGTCGTCTCCGCCATCGACTACTACCGCAAGTTCGTGCGCGGCCAGGGCGGCGAGGTCAGGCTCAAGGGCTGAACGCGGCCGGTCCCGCCGCTTGACACACGCACGTCAGGCCGCTATCGTTCGCGGCAACCCCCGGGAGCTTCCCCGCGCGCCTTCAATCACCCTGATAGGAGAACCCCAATGCCTCGAAGACCAGGACTCATCGTCGCCGCCCTTGTCGTCGCGTCAACAATGGCCGCACCAGCACTGCTTCGCGCCCGCGATGGCCAGGACGTCTCAAGAGTCCGGCCCAACTACGACCTGGCCTCGCGCTGGACGGCGTCGAAGGTCAACAGCAAGCTGATCTTCACCGTCTCGGTGACGCCCAACTGGTTCGAGAGCGGCGACCGCTTCTGGTACGCCTTCCAGACCAGCAAGGGGCAGCGCTGGATGCTGGTGGACGCCATCAAGAAGACGAAGGTCCCCCTGTTCGACCCGGCCTACATGGCGGCGCAGCTCACCAACATCGTCCGGATCCCGTTCGACAGTGCCCACCTGCCCCTTCTCAACGTGAAGTTGATCAAGAAGGACACGGTCCTCCAGTTCGAGCTCTCCGTCCCCAAGGACACGAAGATCCCGGGGCTGAAGGAGAAGGCGGCGGAGGAGAAGAAGGACACCGAAACGACGACCCGGACCGAGGGACAGCGCGGCGGCGGCCCGGGAGGCCCTCCCCCGGCCGACCCGAACAGCCGCACGCTCCGCTTCGAGTACGAGCTGGCGACGACGAAGGTGACCCTCGTCCACCCCGACGAGGTGAAGGCGAAGGAAGAGAAGGACAAGGAAGTGAAGTGGCCGACGTGGGCCAGCGTGTCGCCCGACGAGAAGATCGCCGTGTTCGCCCGCAAGTACGACCTCTACATGATGGACATGGCGAACCTGCTCAAGGCCATCAAGGATCCGCGCGACCCGAGCATCGTGGAGACGCGGCTGACCGAGGACGGCGAGGAGTACTACCAGTACAGCCGGCACCAGACCGAGGACGACAAGGACCGGCTCCGCAAAGAGCAGAAGAAGGAGGAGAAGAAGGACGAGAAGACGGGCGACAAGACCGGAGACAAGACGGGCGAGCAGAAACAGGCCGAGGAGAAGAAGGCCGAGCTTAAGAAGGGCGCCAAGGAGGAGAAGGACACCTTCGAGCCGCGCGTGCCGCCGTCAGGCCTGTTCTGGAGCCAGGACTCGAAGAAGTTCTCGGTGGAGCGGGTGGATTCGCGGAAGGTGAAGGACCTGTGGGTCATCGACGCCCTGGCGCAGCCCCGCCCCAAGCTCGAGACCTACCGGTATTCGATGCCCGGCGAAGACATCGAGCTCGAGGAGGTCCTGATCTTCGACGTGGCTTCGAAGTCGAAGCTCAAGGTCAAGGCCGACGCGTTCCCCGACCAGCGGTACACGATCCCGACGCGCCGGATCACCGAGAAGGAGCGGCGCGAGCGCGCGGAGCTCCCCAACCCGATGGTGTCGCCCCAGTGGGCGCTGGCCGGCTCGGACGCCTTCATCATGATCCGCCAGAGCCGCGACCTGAAGCGCCTCGACATCACCCGCGTGGACGCGAAGACCGGCGAGACGAAGACGTTGATGGAGGAGCGGCTCAACACCTACATCGAGACCAGGCCGATCCGCTTCCTCGAGGGCGAGAAGGAGTTCCTGTGGTGGTCCGAGCGCGACGGGTGGGGCCACTGGTACCTCTTCGCCATCGACGGGACGCTCAAGAACCAGGTGACCAGGGGCGAGTTCGTCTGCGGCAATCTCGCCGGCGTGGACGAGAAGATGCGGACGCTGTACTTCAACGCCAACTACCGGGAGGCGGGCGAGGATCCCTACTACGACCACCTGTACCGTGTCGGCCTCGACGGCAGCGGCCTGAAGCTCCTGAACCCGGGCAACGCGAACCACAGTGCGTCGATGCCCGAGCACACCCGCCTGTTCGTGGACACCACGAGCCGCGTGGACGAGGCCCCCAAGTCGGCGCTGCGCGACAGCCTGGGCAACCTGGTCCTCGACCTCGAGGCGACCGACATGACCCTGCTCCTCGAGCAGGGCTACAAGTACCCGGAGCCCTTCATCGTGAAGGCCGACGACGGCGTGACCGACCTGGCGGGCGTGATGTACCGGCCGCACGACTTCGACCCGAAGAAGAAGTACCCGATCATCGCCTACGTCTACCCGGGTCCGCAGACCGAGTCGGTGAGCAAGACGTTCAGCGCGATGCCGTACACGCAGTGGCTCGCCCAGTTCGGCTTCATCGTCATCGAGGTGGGCAACCGCGGCGGCACGCCGGCGCGTAGCAAGTGGTACCACAATTTCGGGTACGGCAACCTGCGCGACTACGGCCTGGCGGACAAGAAGACGGCGATCGAGCAGCTCGCGCGGAAGTACAGCTACGTCGACGTGAACAAGGTCGGCATCTACGGCCACTCGGGCGGCGGGTTCATGTCCACGGCCGCGGTGCTGGTCTACCCCGACTTCTTCCGGGTGGCGGTGTCGAGCGCTGGCAACCACGAGAACAACATCTACAACGACACCTGGAGCGAGAAGCACCACGGGATCAAGGAGACGGTGGACAAGGACGGCAAGGTCAAGTTCGAGTACAGCATCGACAAGAACTCGGAGATCGCGAAGAACCTGAAGGGCAAGCTGCTGCTGGTGCACGGCGACATCGACAACAACGTGCACCCGGCCAACACGTTCCGCCTGGTGGACGCGCTCATCAAGGCCAACAAGCGCTTCGACATGATCGTCGTGCCGGGCTCGCGGCACGGCATCTCGGGCGACTGGTGGAACTGGACGCGCGCGGAGTACTTCTGCAAGCACCTGTTGGGCGAAGCGCGTGACGACGCCGACATGGTGGAGGTGACCCGGGAGCAGGCGCAGCGGGGCGAACGTCGCGGCGGCCGGCCGGCCGACGATGAGGTGATTCGGAAGTAGGCGACGCTACGCCGGCCTCGCTCGCCGGCTCGGCGCAGGAGATCTGCTGTGGGGACGGCATCGGCGAGGGTGACGCGCGGCAGGGCCGCGGCTACGGCCGCGGCCCTTTCTTGGGCGGCTCTTCTTTCTTCTTCTTCGCTTCGGATTCGGCCTTCTTGGCCTGCTCGACCCGTTTCTGGGCCTCGCGCGCGACCTCTTCTGCGGCCGTGCCATCCTTGACTCGGGCCATGAGCCGCTGGCCGCGCAGCAGATAGTCGCTCTTCTCGAACTCCTTGGTCAGTCGCTCGAGCAGCGGGAGCGCCTCGGGAGCCGCGCCCATCATGACGTAGGTGTCCGCCAGGTAGTAGTAGAGCGCGTCGCGGTTCGTGTAGGTCGGGTTCTCCTTCAGCACCGCGCGGAACCTGGACAGCGCGCCCGGGTACCACCGCGCGCGGTAGTAGAAATAGCCGACCTGGTAGTCCGCCTCGCTCAGCCGGTCGCGGCATTCCTGCAGCGCCTTTCGCCCCTCGGCGACGAGCGGGCTGTCCGGGTACCGCTCGAGGAACGCCTCGAACTCGAGAACCGCAGCGATCGTCTCGGTCTGGTCGCGCTGCGGCGCCAGCATCTGCTCGTAGTGCGTCCGCGCCAGCTGGTACTGTGCGTAGTAGGCCTTCTCGTGAGTCGGGAAGAACGTCAGGAACTCGCGGTACTCGTTCGCGCCCAGGATCAGCGACTCGATCGAGTTCTCGCCCAGGTAGGTGTCGCCGAGCCCGAGCTTCGCCTCAGGTCGGTAGCGGCTCTGCGGGTAGTTGTCCACGATCGTCCGGAAGTACTCGCGGCCCTTCATCCAGCTCTTCTTCTTGAGCGCCGCCTGGCCCTGGTCGAACAAGTACTTGTCCGCGTCCACTCCGGCAGTGACCGCGGTGTTCTTGTTCTTCGAGCCGCAGCCGCCCGAGAGCGCCACGATCGTGATGAGCGCGGCGCCCGCGACGATGCGGGCGCGCGGGAGTCGATTCAAGAGCATGAGCATTCCGTCACGCGCGGCCCAGCGCCGCCTTCATCCACTCGTGTTCGGCGGCCAGGCCTTCTTCGATCGTCACCGTCGGCGCGAACCCGAGATCCGCCCTGGCGCGGCTCGTGTCGGCGTAGGTATCGCGCATGTCCCCCTTCTGGACCTCCTCGCGCCGAACGTCCAGCGGCCGCCCGACGAGCCGCCCGACGATGTCGAGGACCCGGTTCACCGAGACGCGAGACCCGCCTCCAATATTGTACACGCGCCCGGGGACTCCGCGCGTCGCGGCGCTGGCCGTGGCCGTGGCGGCGTCGTCGACGAACGTGAAGTCACGCGTCTGTTCGCCGTCGCCATACAGCACGATCGGCTGCGACGCGAGTGCGGCCCGCAGAAACCGGTGAAACGCCATGTCGGGGCGCTGCCGGGGGCCGTAGACCGTGAAGTAGCGCAATGAAACGCACGGCACCCCGTGGTTGGCGTGGTACAGGGCGCACAGGTGTTCGGCCGCCAGCTTCGTCACGCCGTAGGGCGACAGAGGCGCGGGCACCGCCGTCTCGCGCATCGGCAGCGGGGTGTCATCGCCGTACACCGACGAGCTGGACGCATACACGAGCCGCTCGATCGTCCCGCCGACGCACGCTTCGAGCAGGACCTGCGTCGCCTCGATGTTGTTCGTCGTGTAGACGTCGAAGTCGCGGCCCCAGCTCTTCCGGACCCCGGCCTGCGCCGCGAGGTGGAACACGTGCGTCGCGCCCGACACCAGGCGCCCGAGGTCGGCCGCCTGGATGGTCGACTCCACGAAGTGGAACCCTGGCCGGCCGAGCAGCGTCGCGAGATTCGCCTCCTTGACGGGTCGCGGGTAGTAATCGGTGAAGCAATCGATGCCCGTCACTCGCGCGCCCTGGTCGAGCAGCCGCCCGGCGAGGGTCGAACCGATGAAGCCTGCGACGCCGGTGACCAGTGCGTTCATTCGAACAGCCTCCGCAGTGCTGGGGGAAGGCGCCTGGGCCGCCCCGTCGGATCGACGCCGCAGTGCTCGGTCCAGCCGATCGCGGACGGCTCCTCGGCGCCGCTGAGCACCACGTGGTAGTCGAACCGCACTCGGGCGGGGGAGAGCAGCGTCGCCTTCGCCCGGATCTCGACCTCGTCGTCGTAGCGGACAGGGCGGCGGTACTCGCACTGCGCCTGGATCACCGGCAGAACCGTACCGTCCGTCTCGAGTTGCCGATAGCTGTACCCCGTCGCCCGCAGCCACTCGCAGCGGCCCACCTCGAACCAGACCAGGTAGTTCGCGTAGTAGGCGACGCCCATCTGGTCCGTTTCGGCATACCGCACGCGCACCCGTGCCGCAGACTCGCGCGGGCTGGTCACCGGAAACGTCATCGCTGACGGGCCTCGCCGGAAGGCAGCGCGGCCTCGGCGGCGGATCGCAGGGCCCGGGCGGCCGCGGGGATGTCGGCCGCGTGGAAGATCGCCGACCCGGCCACCAGGATCTCGGCGCCGGCCCGGACCACGTGCCCGACGGTCTGGAGATCGATGCCCCCATCGACCTCGATCGGCGCTGAATTCCCTGCCCGGTCGAGCATCGCTCGGAGTCGCTTCACTTTGGACGCGGCACGTGGCAGAAAAGACTGCCCGCCGAAGCCCGGATTCACGGTCATCACGAGGACGAAGTCGACCTCCGCCGCCACCTCCTCCAGCGCCCCGATCGGCGTCGACGGATTGAGGGCGACGCCGGCCTTGACGCCCAGTCCCTTGATGTACGCGAGCGTGCGGTTGAGGTGGGGCAGCACCTCGGCGTGCACCGACACCATCGACGCGCCCGCGGCGACGAACGCCTCCGCATAGCGATCGGGGTCGGTGATCATGAGGTGGACGTCCAGTGGCACCCGTGCCACCCGTTTGAGCGAGCGGACGACGGGAGGGCCGACGGTGAGGTTCGGGACGAAATGGCCGTCCATGACGTCGACGTGGATGAGGTCCGCGCCGCCCCGCTCGGCCGCCTCGATGGCGGCGCCGAGCGCGGCGAAGTCGGCGGCGAGAATCGACGGCGCCAGGCGGAGTGTCACCGGCTCACCTCGAGAGAAACCGTATCACCGGGCGTCAGCTGAAAACCGGCCTGCGGCGCCTGGCGAAGGACGACGCCGGCGGGCACGCCAGGATAGGGATGCTGCGCGACGACCGCCGCGCGAAAACCGCCGGTCCGCAGGAGGTCGGCCGCCCGGGCGCCGTTCACGCCGATCAAATCGGGCATGACGTAGCTCGCGGCCCGGTCCCGGCGATTGACGAGAAGAGACACCGCGGCGGCGCGACCTCCCGCGGGCGGGTCCTGCGCGACGACCACGTCGGCCGGGAAGTCGTTCGACCGGATTTCGGACATCACCAGGACCGCCAGGCCGTCCTGCTGCAGCCGCAACTGTGCGGTGCGCTCGGTTTCACCGGCGAGACTCGGAATGGCGGCGACGCGCCCGCCGGTGCTCAGCCACACCCTGACGGTGCGGCCTCGCCGGGCGGTCGATCCGGCCGCGGGGTCCTGCTGGGCGATCCGACCGACGGCGATCCTGCCGTCGGCGCGGCGGGTCTCATCCACCTTCAACGTGAGCCCGACGTCTCCCACGGCCGCGCTGGCGCTGCTCAGCGGCTCGCCAACGAGAGCAGGCACCTTCACCTCGCGCAGGCGCAGCGCGAGGCGAGCCGATAGCGCCGCCGACCCGGCATAGGTCGCCACGAGCGCGCAGCCGATTACGATCAGCCGGCCGGCGCTCCAGATGCGGGTCGTCAGGGCCATCAGAGAGAGAAATGTACTACAAGTGCTTTGGCTTCACAACTTAGCGGCGACGTCTCAGGACCGCTGCGAAGAACGACTCGAGCCCGTGCGTGTGGGGCCAGGTGCGGAGGAAGCCTGCCGTCGAGAAGAGGCCGGGGAACGCGGCGAGCGGCCCAGGACGATCGCGCGGGTCTTCGACGACGAACGGGGAGTGGTCTCGGAGGAAATCCGAAACGACGTCCTCGCCTTCGTCGGGTTCGCTCGAGCAGGTGGCAAAGACTACCCGGCCTCCCGGCTTCACGGTTCGCGCCGCCCGCTCCAGCATCGAGCGCTGCCTGGCGGCGAACACGGGCAGGTCCGCCTCCGTCCGCCGCCACCGGATGTCCGGGTCCCGTCGAATCGTGCCGAGGCCGGAACAGGGCGCGTCGAGGAGCACGAGATCGAATACCGGTCCGAAGGGGAGCGCCGAGGCGTCCAGACGAACGATGCGGACCGACTCCGCACCGCAGCGCGCGAGGGTCCGCGCGAGGAGGTCGATGCGGCGGGGCCGGACATCGCCGGCCACGACGAATCCGGCGCGACCAGCCGCGGCGGCCAGGGCGACTGTCTTGCCGCCCGGGGAGGCGCAGGCGTCCAGTACCCGGTCGCCCGTACCGGCACCCGCGACCGTCGCGACAAGCTGCGACGCCTCATCCTGCACGAGGAACGCGCCGTCTTCATCGGGCGGCGTGCCGAACGGGTGGCCGTCGACGACCACGAGTCCGTCGGGAGCGAAAGCCGTCTGGGCGGTGGTGACGCCGCAAGCGGCGAGGCGTTGCGCCAGTTCATCTCTCGTGACGATGCTGCGGTTGGCGCGCAGCGTCAGCGGAGCCGGCGCATTGTTGAACCGGGCCCAGGCTTCGGCGTGTTCGAACCCCAGGCGCGCGATCCAGCGCGCCGCCAGCCACCGAGGGTGCGAGAGGGTGACGGAGAGATAGTCGAGCGCACCGGCCGCGTCGGCGGCGTCGGGCCGCCCCGGTCGCGGCAGGCAGTCCCGCTCTCGGCCGACGCGCCTGAGGATGGCATTCACGAGGCCGGCGGCGCTCGTCTTCTTCGCCTCGCGCGCCAGTTCCACCGCGTCGTCGACGACAGCCCGAGCGGGGACGCGGTCGTGATGCTCGAGCTGGTAGATGCTCAGCCGGAGAATGTCGAGGACCTCGGGATCGAATCGCGAGACCGGCCTCCCGCCGAAGGCCTCGACGACCGCGTCGATCGCGCCCATCCACCGCAGGGCACCAGTCGCGATGTCGGCAGCCAGCGCCTGGTCGCGCGCGTCGTGGAGCCGCTCGCGGGCGCGTGCCAGGGCGTCTGGAAGGTCCGCGCGGTTCGACGTCACCGACCGCAGCGCGGCGTAGGCCACCCGGCGTGCCGGCGCCGCCCGCGTCATGCACCGAACCGCGCGCCTGGCTGGATCCGCGCACCGGCCGCGAAGTCGCGGGCGGCCAGCGCGCGTCGGCCCTCGGCCTGCAGCTGCAGCAACCCAATGGGGCGCCGGTCTCCCGCCTGGACGACCAGGCCGTCGCGGCCGACGGCGAGCACCTCTCCGGGCTGAGCCGTGCCAGTGGACAGAGGGAGCGTTGGCGCAAGCGACGTCCGCAGCACGATGACGCGCGCGCCCTGAAGCGTGGTGACGGCGTGGGGCCACGGGTGCAGGCCGCGCACCAGGTTGTGGATGGCCGCCGCGGGCTCGGTCCACGCGATCACGCCGTCGCCGCGCGTCAGCGGCGGGGCGTAGGTGACGAGCGATTCGTCCTGAGGCGCCTCGGTAGCCGAGCCCGCAGCGAGGGCGTCGATGACCGGCGGCGTGAGCCGGGCCCCCAGCTCCGCGAGATCGCGCTCGACGTCTTCGCTGGTCTCGTCCGGGCCGATCGGGCGCCGCGCCCGGGCGAAGACGCCGCCGGCGTCGAGCGTCTGCACGACGCGCATGATCGATACGCCGGTTTCGATGTCGCCGGCCATCACAGCCCGGTGGACTGGCGACGCGCCGCGCCATCTCGGCAGAAGCGAAGCGTGGACGTTGATCAGACCCAGCCGCGGGATGGCGAGGACGGCGGCGGGCAGGATCCTGCCATAGGCCGAGACCACTCCGAGGTCGGGCGCCAGTACCGCCAGGAGCGCGAGGAACCCCTCGTCCCGCAGCCGGTCCGGCTGGAGGACGCGCAGACGGTGCGCCTCCGCGAACACCTTGACGGGCCCCGGACTGGGGTTCTGCCCGCGGCCGCGAGGCCGGTCGGGCTGGGTCACGACCGCGGCCACGTCGTGGCCGGCCACGCGGATCTCCCGCAACGCCGGGACGGCGAACGCGGGTGTGCCGAAGAAGATGATCCGCAGCGGGCTCATGCGACTACCAGGCGCCCTTGCGCATCCGCTTCCTGATGCGGTGGAGAATCAGGCTCCGCTGGACGGCGCGGAGCCGGTCGACGAACACGCGGCCGTCGAGGTGGTCCATCTCGTGTTGGAACGCACGTGCGAGCAGGCCGTCGCCCGAGTAGATGTGCTCGCGCCCCTCGAGGTCCAGGCCTCTGACCGTCGCCCGCTCGGGTCGGGCCACCGTCGCGTTGAATCCGGGCAGGCTCAGGCAGCCCTCTTCCTCGAGCTGCATCCCTTCCCGTTCGACGAATTCGGGGTTGACAAGGGCGATCAACTCCTGCGGGTTGTGCCCGAGCGAGAGATCGATGACGAACAACCGGATGGGCATGCCAAGCTGCGGAGCAGCCAGGCCAATCCCGGGTGCGGCATACATCGTATCGATCATGTCCCGGGCGAGCGCCGCGATGTCCGCAGTAATCGTCTGAATCGCTTCGGCCGGGCGGTGCAGCGTGTCGCCGCCGAACTTGACGATCGGGCGAATCATGCCGTTGGCGAGTCCTTTCCGGAATCCGCGCGCGGGGGGGCGAACTGCTCCGCGCGCGCGTCGCGCCAGGCGTCGAACGTGCACGCGATGTCGGCCACCGAGTCGCCGCCGAACGTCTCGAGAAACGCCTCGGCGAGGACCAGCGCCACGACGGCTTCGCCGATCACGGCCGCCGCCGGGACGGCGCAGACGTCGCTGCGCTCAACCGCGGCCGGCGCCGCCAGTCCGGTCGTCAGGTCTACCGACGGCAGAGGAGTCATCAGCGTGGCAATCGGCTTCATGCAGGCGGTGACGCGGATGTCCTCGCCGTTCGACACGCCGCCTTCGATGCCACCCGCGCGGTTCGTCGGCCGCAACAGCCGCTCCGGATGCGCCGGGTCGACGGCGGGCAGGATCGCGTCGTGAACCTGGGAGCCGGGACGCGCTGCGGCGGCGAGGCCGGCGCCGATTTCGATCGCCTTGATCGCGGGAATGGACATCAGCGCCTGCGCCAGTCTGCCGTCGAGGCGACGGTCCCACTGCGCGTAGCTGCCGAGACCCGCCGGCACGCCGGCCGCGACGATCTCGACGCGTCCGCCCAGGGTGTCGCCGGCCGTCCTCGCCGCGTCTATCGCGGCGATCATCCGCGCCCGCGTCGTGGCGTCGATGCAGCGGATGGGATCGTCCTCGTCGAGCGCGGCCACCTGGTCGAACGGCGGCGACAGGTCGTCATCCAGGTGAACCGGGCCGATGGCCCGCACGTGCGAGGCGATCGCGATTCCGAAGCGACCGAGCAGCGCGCGCGCACACGCGCCGACAGCCACGCGCGCCGCAGTTTCCCGCGCGCTGGCGCGCTCGAGCACGTCGCGGATGTCGCGGTGGCCGTACTTGAGCGCGCCGGCGAGATCGGCATGCCCGGGGCGCGGGCGGGTGACCGCCGGCCGGTGGGCGCCAGCCGAGTCCGGCGCCGGCGACGCGCCAACGGTCATCGTCCACTGCCAGTTGACCCAGTCAGCGTTCCGGACCAGAAGGGCGACCGGCGACCCCAGCGTGAGCCCGCGGCGGACACCCGAGAGAATTTCGACCCGATCCGACTCGATCGCCATGCGATGGCCGCGTCCGTAGCCGCGCTGCCGCCGGCGAAGCTGCCGATCGAGCAGTTCGGCGGAGAGCGGCAGGCCCGCAGGGAGCCCCTCCAGGATTGCGACGAGCGCTTCGCCGTGGGATTCGCCGGCTGTCAGAAAGCGCAGCATGTCCGCATCATTCTAGCCGAAGTTCTTGCACACTTTCGGGCCGAATCGCGGGGGCCCCGACCGGCCGCCGAGCTGGATTGCGCGGGTTTCTGCGCAATCCCCGCCGTCGGCGACGATCTTGCAAAAGAGACCGGCGTCATGCCGCCGGCTGTCTTCGCCGACCGGTTCTTCGTCGCGCCCTCGGGCAAGGCCGTCGACCTGGCGACGGGTGAAGCGGTCTGGCTGCGGCGCGTTTCGCCCGGGGGCCGCGTCCAGGTCGCCGCCTGGCTCAGTCGCTGCGCCGCGCTGTCGGCCTTCCGGCACCCGAACGTCGTCCCGCTGGCCGACTACGGCGCGGTCGGGCGCGACGGTTTCTTCGAGGCCTGGGCCTGCCCGCGCGGCGCCGGACGCTGGAAGCGCCGCGACGAGGCGGCCGCGGGCGCTCTGGCCGCCGCCGTTGAATTCCTCTCGTCGCGCGCGCTGTCGACCGGGCGTCCGGCCCGGCGTGCTGTCATCGACCTGGACGGTCGCCCTGCCCTGCTTCCGGGTGAGGAGATTGGGCGGCCGGT
This sequence comes from uncultured Acidobacteriota bacterium, assembly GCA_963698725.1. Lineage (GTDB taxonomy): Bacteria > Acidobacteriota > Vicinamibacteria > Vicinamibacterales > Fen-181 > FEN-299. The sequence goes on along the minus strand of CAVORY010000011.1, from coordinate 32,080 downwards.
CGAGCCGGTACAGGACGGTGCCCTGGGGCATCACCCTGCTCGGGTCGAACCCGCGCCGGCGTACCACCCTGGCGTCGAACTCTCGGACGACGTCACGGTGGCGTGTGTGGGCCGGTTGACCGATGTGCTCGACGCGGGCGTGTCGGGCCGTCCGCGCACCGTTCGACTCGACACCCGAGGGCGGAAGCCCGGCCGGCTTCTGACATGGGCATTCGCGCGGGCGGCGCGACTGCACGGCTACATCCCGATCGGAACGCCGATGCTCCGGCTCGAGGGCGCGAGTTCCCACGGGTTCACCGGGTGGCGCGACGCCGTCAGCGGTCGGCACGTGCTGGTCCTTCAGGTCGGGTGCCGGTCGGTCGAAGGGGACGACGCGGCGCTCTATTTCCTGGAACTGGGGCTGTCGAGCGACCGGCCCCATGTCCTGCTCCAGGTGAACGCCGGGAGCCGCCGGGCCGCGGCACACCGGGGCACCGTCGTCCGCGAGCAGTCTGCGGAGTATGTCAGCGGGACGTCCGTCGCGCCCGCGGGCGAGCGGGCATGGCCGTCGTGCGCCGCCATCGCTCGAAGCGGGCTTCGCGACCGCGAGGCTGCGATTGCAGAAGCAGCGGGTGCGGGCCGACATGCCCAGGCCGAACGGATGCTTCGCGACGCGCTGGGGGCCTGTGCGCGACGCCGCGACGAAGGGGCGGCCGGGGAGTCCGCGCTGGTGCTGGGTCGGCTGCTGCTGGTGCGGGGGCAGGTCGCAGAGGCGTCCCGGATCATCGAGCGTGCCCGTGAGCACTTCAACCGGGCGCGCGCGGCGACCGGCGCCGTGTATGCCGCGGTGTTCGCCGGCCTTGCGTGGACCGACGATGGCCGGCTTCGGGAGGCGGAGGCCGCGCTCCGAGCCACGAGGATTGCCGCCGTCGAGCTGGCGCAGCCGCTGCTGGACCAGTTCGCGGGTCTCGCGCTCGCACGCTGCCTGTACTGGCAGAACCGGCTGGGGGAGGCCCGGGATTGCCTGGGTCCGTCTCGCGCGGCCTGCGGCGGCGCTCCCGACGCTGCCGCGGATCCGCTGGCCACCGAGTGGGCCCAGCTCGGACGTGCGACGTGTGCGAGGGAGCGGCTCCAGGGGGCGCAGCGGCCTCCCTCGGATGTCGCCGTGCTGACCGGGGCGTGGGCACCGGGCGCCATCAGCCTCGAACTGGCGCGCGAGTGCCTGGCGTCGAGAATCGCGCTCGCGGCTGGCGACCTGGCGGGCGCCGGGAGGGCCGCCGCGGAGGCGCGCGAACGGGCGGCGCGGTCGGGGAACCCGACGGAACGGGCCGCCGCGTGCCTCGTGCGGGCACTGGTGTTCGGCGCCTTGGCGGACGTGGCGTCCGTCCGTTCCGTCGTGGACGAAGGCCTGGACGCGGCGCGCTCGGCGCACGCGCCGCTCCGGGCGCTTCGGCTGCGGATCGCGCTGGCAGAGACGCTTCAGCGAGTCGGCAGGAGCGCGGAGGCCGCGACGCTCGTGGCGAGACTGGCGCGGATCGATCGCGCCCGGGTTCCGAAGATCGTGGGGCTGCAGATCGAGCGCGCGATTCACGGAGGTCACGGTGAGACGTCGTCTCGAACCTGCACTCGGTCGGGGCGGTCCGACGCGGCTCCCGTCGTCACGTTGCGGGCGCCGGCCGCCGTCGATCGAGGTGCCGTCGCCGACGCCGTTGTCGAAGTGCTCGACGTCTGCCAGGCAGCGGACGATGAAGCCGGCGTGCTCCAGCGGGTGACGGCGATTCTGCGTGAGCGCGTGCGCGCGATCTGCGTCACGTGCTATGGGCGGGACCGGGAGTCGTTGATGGCGCTCGCGTCAGACGGGAGTCGGGCGAAGGCCGACGAGGCGGCGCGGCGCGCCTGTGACGCCGGGATCCCGATCGCGCCGACGTCCACGACGTCGGGCCTCGAGGCGGCGGTACCGGTGCGCTTCGCGGGCGCATGCGTAGGCGCCATTGGCTGTCGGTGGGCGGCCGACGTTCCTCCCGACTGGGCCGTGGCCGGCGCCGTTCTGGCCGCAGCGAGCGCGGCGGTTGCGCCGTGCGTCCGGTCGGAGGTCGACCGGCGCACCGCACCGAGCGCGCCAGCCGACGGGGGTTCGTCGGAACTCGTAGGCGTCAGCGAATCGATTCAGGGACTGCGACACGCGATAGGGCGCGCAGCCCGCGCCCCGTTCCACGTGGTGATCGAGGGCGAGAGCGGCAGCGGCAAGGAGTTGGTGGCGCGGGCGATCCACCGGCAGGGGCCGCGGCGACACGCGCCGCTCTGCGCGCTCAACTGCGCGGCGCTCGCCGACGACCTCATCGAGGCAGAGCTGTTCGGGCATACCAGGGGCGCCTTCACGGGAGCCGTCGCCGAACGCAAAGGGCTGTTCGAGGAAGCCGACGGAGGCATCCTCGTGCTGGACGAAGTCGGTGAACTGTCGGCGCGGGCGCAGGCCAAGGTGCTTCGGGCGATCCAGGAGGGGGAGGTGCGACGGGTCGGCGAGAACTTCACGCGCACGGTGGACGTGAGAATCGTCGCGGCGACCAATCGCCCCCTCAGGGCGGCGGTTGAGGCCGGCGCGTTCCGTCGAGACCTGCTCTACCGGCTCGAGGTGATTCGCATCCTCGTGCCGCCCCTGCGATCACGACCGGATGACATCCCGGTCATTGCCGCTCACTTCTGGCGGCAGTTCACCGCGCGCGTTCACAGCCGCTGCACCCTCGCGCCGGAGACCATGGCCGTCCTGGCGCGGTACGATTGGCCAGGAAACGTCAGGGAGTTGCAGAACGTGATGGCGGCGCTCGCGGCCGCCGTCGGCAGCCGGGGGTGCGTCGGCCCCGGGCATCTGCCCGCCGTGATCGCTGGCCAGTCACCCGGCGGAAACGCGCAAAGCCTGGACGAGGCGAGGCGGACGTTCGAGGCTCGATTCGTGCGCGCGGCGCTGGCGCGCGCCGGCGGCCGACGCGCGCAGGCGGCCGGCGATCTCGGGTTGACCCGCCAGGGGCTGGCGAAACTGATGGCGCGGCTTGGAATCGAGTAGGACAGGTCAGCGCTTCGCTTGCGCAGCCGCGCGTATGCGGCGCTCGATGGCAATCAGCGCGGCATTGCCCGGATCGCGCTGGAGGCCCCGGTTGACGGAGGCCAGGGCGCCTGCAGGGTCGCCAGCCCGAAACTGCGCCTCGGCCAGTCGTGCGATCACGGTGACGGTTGCGGTTGGGCCCTGCGCCGCCCTTGTGAACCAGGCGACTGCCGCCGCCGGTTCGTTGAGCCGCATCGACAGTTCGCCCAGCCTCAGCGTGCGGTCAGGCGGCGGAACCCCGTCGCCGGTAATGGCGGTGTAGCGGACCAGCGCATCGCGGGCGGTGGCGAAGTGCGCCTGCCGTTCGGCGACGTCCGCGAGTTGCAGGAAGGCCGCCGACTCGATCGGGAATCGTGCCGTGGCCTGCTTGAACGTCTGTTCGGCGGCCGTCAGGTTGCCCGCGAGCAGCCGAGCGCGACCCAGGAGGAACAGCGTCTCGCTGGTCGGAACCTCCCGGCTGACCGCCGCCTCGAGCGCCTCGGTCGCCTTGTTGACCGCGATCGCGTCAGGCTGGGCTTCCGCCGCCATCAGCCACGCACGCCCGATTGCCGCGTAGACATCAGTATCGCCAGGATGGTCTTCGAGAACCCTGCGGAGCGTGATGACGGCGAGGTCGGACCGACCCATGCGGCCATAGGCCAGTCCGAGCGCCACCAGGCGTTCCTTGCGGCTCGGTTCGAGCGCGGCGAGCGCCTCCAGTTCGGCAATGGCCTCCTTGCTTCGGTGGGCCGCCAGGTAGGCGTCGGCCAGCTTCTCCCTCGCTGCGACGAGACCGGGATCGAGCCGAACCGCGCGCTCGAACGAGGTCGTGGCTTCGGCGGCCTGGTCGTTGGCCGCCAGGCACAGCCCCAGCAGGTAGTGAGCCGGGGCGAAGCGGTCGTCGATCGCCAGCGCCTGCCGCAGCGGTGCGACGGCTGGCTGAGCCTGCCCCTGCCGGTACCTCGTCAGCGCCAGCTTGTAGAGGACCCGCGGTGACCGATCGTCCAGACGGACGTAGGTCTCGTAGCTTTCCTGGGCCCGAGCCAGGCGCTCCAGGTCGACATTGAGGTCGCCCAGCAGTTCGTGCGGCCTGGTGGCCGTCGGGTCGATCTCGGCGGCCCTCCGCAGGTCCCGGAGCGCGTTGCGCGCATCGCCCCAGCGCCTGTAGGCCTCCCCGCGCTTCAGGTAGGCGAGCATCGAGTCCGGGTGGAGGGTGATGGCGCCGCTGAACGCCTCGATCGCGAGCGACGTCTCCTCCCTGGCCAGCGCGCGGTCGCCGTCGGCGACCAGGCGGGTGTACTCGCGCTGGCGCCCGACCGCCTGCCACGCGAGGATGGCGAACAGGGCCACCGACATGGTCAGGGCGATGACGGCCGTCCGCTTCATGTCTGCTATGGTAGCAGCAGTTCCCGCGCAACCCCGGGGAGAATGGAACCTTTGGCCTTGAACGGGGTCCAATGTACCAAGGGTCTGAGCCGGCGGCGGGTGTCGGTGGCCCGCCGAAGTTTTCCTGAGAGCCCGTGGCGAAACTGCTATAGTGGGAGGAGCCACCCAGGTGGACGGGGAACTGACGGTGAAACGAGTACCGGCGATCGGCTGGTCCGAGGTCGGAAGCCGCGAGGCGGCGCTGGTCAACCGGTGCGCAGCCGGTGACGAAGTGGCCTGTACGGAGCTCGTGGCCGAACACCAGCGGATGGTGTACCACCTGGCCCTCCACATGCTCGGCGACCACGACGAAGCCCTCGACCTGTCCCAAGAGGTCTTCCTCAACGTTTTTCGGACGATCGGGCGATTCCGCGGCCAGTCCGCCCTCAAGACCTGGATTTACCGCATCGTCATCAACCAGGCGCGGAACCGGCAGCGCTGGTGGAAGCGCCGCCACCGGTCCGAGCAGGTGTCGCTGGACGAGCGGCTCGAGGCCGGAGGCAATTTGCCGCCGGCGGGCGAAGCGGACGATCCCCATCGGCTGTTCGGGCAGAAAGAACTGGCCAGCCGGATCTGGGCCGCGTTGGGCCGGCTGCCGTTCGATCAGCGCACAGTGGTGGTTCTGCGGGAGATCGACGGTTTGAGCTACGACGAGATCGCGTTTTCGCTGGATGTTGCCGTCGGCACCGTGAAGTCGCGCTTGACCCGGGCGCGCGCGGTGCTGCGGAGCCAGCTGAGAGAGGCTGACAGGTCATGATGGCGCAGGCGTGTCGGAGGGTTCGGCGCCAGTTGCCCGCGTTCCACGACGGCGAACTGGCTGTCGGCGAACGAGCCGCCGTCCAGGCGCACGTCAGGGAATGCCCGGCGTGCGCGACGGAGATGCGCGAGTTGGCTGCGCTCAGCTCCTGTCTGCGTGCCGGAGCCTTGGCGGCGGAGTTCCAGCCGGAGGAGTTGGAGGGCCTGCCCTCGACGGTCGTCAGCCGCATGAAGGCCGAGGACGCCGAGTCGATCAGTGGACGCACGGGTCGGCTCTTCGAGGACCTGCACCTCCTCTGGGCGGGGCTCGGCGCCACGGGCGCCACCGTGGCGTGCGTGGCTGTCATCTACCTGATCTCCTGGTTCGCCATCCTGCCGCCGGCGGGGTACAACAAGAACCCGGCGGTGCCGACCGCAACGATGAACATGCCGACCGCATCGCTGAACACGCCGCTCCCAGCGGAGCCGTTGGTCGACGAAGGCGGACTGGTCCTGCTGCTCGACACGGTGGTGACCAGCGACGGGCGCATCGCCAGGCTCGATCTGATCGAGCCTGACGACGCGTTGAAGGAACCGACGAAGGAAGAGCGGGAGGCGGTGCTTGCGCTGCTCGACGTTCTGGCGAAGACGAGGTTCCAGCCCGCCCGCTACGCCGGCTCCCCGGTGCCGGTCGCGGTGAACATGGTCTGGCTCTACGCGAGCCTCACCGTGAAAGGGAAGATGCCGGAGCTTCAACTCGAGAAGCGGCCGTCCCGATCGGGAATGTCCATGCGCATGGCCGCGGCGTCGTTGTCTGCCCGACTGATCTAGATCTTGCCCGGCACGTCCGCGCGGGCGGTCGTCACGTTGCCCATCGCGTCGAGGACGCGGACGACGGCTGACGGCGTGCCCTCCACGACGATCTCGAACCGCTCCAGGCGTGAGTCGCAGATGCCGTCGGCCGGACCGGCGGGCCGCCACTGGCCCGCTTCAACCGAGAAGTCGACGCGCTGAATCGGGGACTGGGCGTCGGCGGCCTCGAACGCGATCACGGTTCTCGCCCCGTCGCGCCTAGCGCCGGTGACGCGGATGGACGGCGGCGTGTTGTCGATGTCGAACGCCAGGCTCTCCGCCTGTCCCGAGAGGGCTAGTGTCTGCGCGTTCGACAACCCGTCGCTGGCCACAATCCTCACGACGTAGGTGCCGTCGGGCACCGACACCGTGTCCCATACGAACAGCGGGTCGGTGAGGCCCCGCTTCACCGCTTTCCAGCCGGTCTCGCCCTCGCGCCTGAAGAGCACGTCGAACTGCAGCTTGTCGTCGTTGTCGTCCTCGGCCTTCCAGGAGAACGCCTGGAGCCCCTTCATGTAGATCCGGCGCCCGAGGGGGCTTCCGCCGGCGCCGCCCTGGCTCCCCGCGGCGAGCGCCGTGGGTGATGGCCGCGTGTCGGGCCAACCTTCGTCGAAGCCGGCGATCTCCGCGTCGCCGGTCGAATACGGCTTCTGGAACACGTGGCCGGGCGGGTGCACGGTGATTCCCGTCACCCGGGGCCGGAGGTTGCGCTGGAGGTAGGCGGCGGTGACCGACGTCAGGACCGGCGAGGCCTCCTTGCCGACGAGCACCGCCTGCCATTGGAGGAAGCGGGCCTTGGGGCTCTGGATCGGCTGACCGTCGGCGCTGCGATACGCGTCGGACCACGCGCTCCACGTGTCGTCAGGAGTCTGGCTGTTGCCCGAGCGCGTCCTGATTTCGATCCGGCTGCCGGGCGGGGTCGAGCCCCGCCAGGAAATGGCGCCCCAGGTCGACACGGTCTGCGTGTCGCGGACGTCCGACTCGTAGGCGCCTCGCTCGGCGCGACCGGGAGAGAGCTTCAGCAGCTTGCCGGGGTTCGACGTTACGAGCAGGGTCTCGCCGTTCGGCCTGCTCAGGAAGCGGGTGACCTGCTGGGCGGGAGCCCGACCGACGAGCGCGGCCTGTGGCAGGTCTCCGGTCACGCTGAAGATCTTCCCCTTGGGGCCTGTCGCGACGAGCAGGCCGCCGCCCTGGGCGAACGCGACGTCGTAGGGCGTGTCGTCGGCCGATTCCCACACGATGTCCCACAGGCCATCGGGTTGAATGCGGTACACCGCGCCCCGGGAGCCGCGCGGACCCGCCTTGGCAGCCGTCGGCTTCTGGTCTGCGGCGCCGCCGCCCACGTCGATCACGGAGAACCCGGTGATCTCGGCCGACACCGAGGCGGACACAGTGGGCCGGACGGGTTCCGGGGCGGCCGTGTCGGGTGGCCGCTCGTCGGTGGTGCCTCCGCCCTTCGCCGCGACGGCGACCGCGTAAATGGCGCCGTCGCCGCCGACTCTGAGCGAGTGGATCTCGCGGAAGGCCGACTCGAGGAGCACGAAGGCCTTGCCCTGACGATCGATGCGAAAGACGCGGCCTGGCGACTCGGTGCCGGCCAGCAGGTTGCCGGCCGCATCGAACGTCAGCGCGACGACGTTCGCCGAGCGCGTGTTGTAGAACGCCTCTCCATTGCCGTCGGCGGCGATCCGGTAGATGATGCCCTTCCCGCCCGTGCCGGCGTAAACACGCCCGGATGTGTCCACCGCCAGCGACCAGATGTACTTCTCGTCCGGCTTGAAGAACGGCGTTGCCGCTCCGGCGGCGTCGATCCTGTAGACCCGGCCGTCGGGCGACGTGGCGGCGTAGAGGCTGCCGTCCGGCGCCGGTGCCAGCGCGTGGACCTCGAGTTCGGTCGCGTCGAAGAGTGTCGTGCCCCTGCCGTCCTTGTCCACGCGGAAGACCTTGCCGTCATTGCCGCTTCCGACCAGGGCCGAGCCGCCGGCTCCTTCGACCACGGTCCAGAGGAACGGGGCAGCCGAATCGTAGAGGAGCGCCATCGGAGGCCCGAGCGACAACCGGCCGTCGTTGTCGACCGACAGGTTGTCCACCTCTCCCTTCAGGAAATCGGCTCGAGTGGACACCTGCCAGAAGGTCGGTGTCGAGGCCGAGAGGAGGGCGGCGGCGATCGACGCGAAGGCCGCCGCCAGTGCGGTTCGAGCGTGAAGGTGGCGCATGCTAGTAGCTCTGGATCGTGATCGTCAGGGTGCGCGATCCGGAAACGGCGCCGTCGACGGCCAGCTCCCACTCGCCGGCCATGGCGTTCCGCAGGGGCGAGACGCTGCCGCCGTTGCGGTCCGACTCCATGACGGCGAGCACCGATGGGGGCAGCCCCGCGAGCGCCTCGCCGTTGATGACCGCGCCGCTCTCCTGGCGCAGCAGGCGGACGTAGAGGCGATTGCTCCTCCTGGCCCTGTTCAACAGCCGCACCATCTGGTCGAGCGTCTGCGGGCGCGCGGTCCGCGCGTCGCGCTGTTCCATCTGGGCGAGCCGGACGCCATCCGACACCAGCACCGACAGCGACCCGCTGGCGTTGGCCGGGATCTCGATCGGCATCGTGCGGACGACCTCGTCACCCCGGTAGGTTCGCAGGAGCACCTTGAGCGTGACGGTCGAGCCCGGCCGGACGATTGGGGCATCGACCCAGGCCCGCTCGATGGTCGACGAGCGCGGCCGCTCGCTGGTGGCGACGCGCAATTCGACGCCATCGAAAGCCGCCCGCTCGACGTCGTTGCCCATCAGGACGGCCAGGGGCGCCGCCACTGCCATGGCCGCGCCGGTCGCCGGCGACTCGCCGGCGAACACGTCGTCGATCGCCACTGGATCGCGGCCGCGCACCGCCACCGATCCCTTCACCACGAATGTCGCGACGCCGAACTCCCGCTCGTAGGACGACAGTGTGTTCAGGACCACGAGCTGGGCGAGCAGCGGCGTGAAGAGCTGGTCGTCGACGAGTTGGAATTCGAACGACTTGCGCAGGCCGCGCTCGGTGTCGAGCGAAATCCGGACCGGAATCAGGCCCGGCCCTCTGCCGAGGGTGCCGGCGACGGCGGTGTCGCGATCCTGCCGGAACGTCCCGATTGTCTCGCCGGTGGCGGCGATCCTCATCGAAGACTGGAGGCTGGGCAGGAGCGCGAACACGGAGGCTCGAGTCATCGGGAACTCGGTGGTCCCGAGGTTGTAGAACGAGTGGCCGAAGGCGTAGACCGGTACTGCCGTCGACCTCGGTGACCGTGCCGGTGGCGCCCATCACGATATCGCCCGTGATCAGGTTCACGCCGACGGGGTCTCCCGGCTTGAGCGGGGCGGCGCCGGACGGCTCCTGACCGCCGGTCGGCCGCGCACCGGCGCCGGTGGGCGCGTCGGGCATCGGGATGAAGCCGGCCTGCCCGAAGGCACCCGAGACAACCTCGCGCAGCGGGCCCGAGAACCCGCCCAGCGCGAGCGGTGTGGCGATGGGCCGCATCAGGACGCCGAGTTGCGCGCCGCGCGGCTCGTCCGCCGGTCCGAGGCCTTCGAGCCGCACATCCGCCGGGCTGCTCGCGAACGGCTGGCGGAACCTCGAGAACGCCTGCCGCAGCGCGGCCGCGACCTTCTCCGTCGTGAGGGGGAGATCGAGCCCGGCCGCGTTCCCGCCGGGAGCCCGTCGCGGCGCCGGGGCCGCCGCCTCGATCATCTCCTCGATCGGCGTGATGCCGGCGATCGGCTCCTTCGGAAACTGCCCGAGCGAGTACGCGACGGCGCCGAGCAGACGCCCGTCGATGTACACGGGGCTTCCGCTCATCCCCGCGATGACGCCCGTGGCCGCCAGCGGGCCGCCTTCCAGGCGCGCAATGACGAGGCTGCGACGAGGGGCGGCCGTATTCCGAAGAACGCCGAGAACGCGAACCGTGAACTCCTCGACGCGATCGCCCTCGAAGACCGTGCGGCCGACGCCGACCATTCCGGGGCGCACCTCGTCCACCGACATGTACCGGGATGCCGCCTCAGGCCAGGCGGCGATGGCGAGCGCGACGGCGACGATCGCGGCGAAGGTGGATCGCTTCATGAGCGGGCTCGGGACCGCCCTCATTATAGCCCGGCACGCCTGCGCCCCCCGGTGGGCCGTGCGGGTGCGACCTGATACCATTGCATCCAGCCGATGAGCACCTCGCTTCTTTGCGCCACCGTGACGGCGGCGGGGCTGGCCGGACTGATCGAGGCGCGAGACCGCGCCTTTGGTCTGGCCGACCTGGTCGAACTGCGCCTCGACGGCGTGCAGGATCTCGACGTGCACGGCGCGCTCGCGGGGCGACAGGGCCCCGTGATCGTGACCTGTCGGCCCTTGCGCGAGGGGGGACGATTCGACGGGGCGGAGGACGAGCGACTCGGTATCCTGGATCGGGCGGCTGCGCTGGGCGCGGAATACGTCGATATCGAATGGGATTCCGTACACGCGCCGTTGGTGGCGCGGCGACGGGGACGTGGCGTCATCGTGTCGTCGCACGATTTCCACGGCGTCCCGGCGGATCTCCGGGCCCGGCTCGCAGCCATGCGAACCGCAGGGGCCGAGGTCGTGAAGATCGCCGTGACGGCGCGCGGGCTCGCCGACAACCTGCCGCTCCTGGCACTTGGCCGGGAATCCGTCGGCCACGGCCGCGTGGCGCTCGTCGCGATGGGTGACGCGGGTCTGCCGAGCAGGGTTCTCGCCGCGCGGTTCGGTTCGTGCTGGGCGTACTCGGGCGACGCCGTCGCGCCGGGCCAGGTGACGCCGGAGCGGATGGTGTCCGAGTTCCGCTTCCGGAGCATCGCGGCCACGACTCGCATCTTCGGGCTGGTGGGGCGCCCGGTCGGACATTCGGTGTCGCCGGCGATGCACAACGCGGCGTTCGACGCGACAGGCGTGGATGCCGTCTACCTGCCGCTCGCAGCGCGGGACGTGGCGGATTTCAGGGCGTTCGCGGACGCGATGGGCGTGGCCGGCGCGAGCGTGACCGCGCCGTTCAAGCCAGACGCCCTCCGCGAGGCCGCAGAGGCGGACGAGCCCGCTCGCCGGTGCGGAGCCGCGAACACGCTGTTGATGGCCGGGGGCCGCTGGACGGCGCGCAATACAGACGTCGACGGGTTTCTCGATCCGATCGATGCCCGTGGAATAGCGCTCCGAGGCATGCGCTGCGCGGTCGTGGGGACTGGCGGCGCGGCCCGCGCGGTGGTCGTCGCGCTGGCGCAGCGCGGAGCCCTCGTGACGGTCTACGGACGTCGCGAGGAGGGGGCGAAGCAGGTGGCCGGCCTCACCGACGGCGGGGTGGCGCGTGTGGGGGCTCCGAGCGCCGGCTCCTTCGAGTTGCTCGTCAACGCCACGCCGGTTGGGATGTGGCCCGCGGTGGAGGACGCGCTCGTGGAGCCCGCGGTGCTCTCCGGTGGAGGCATCGTCTATGATCTCGTCTACAACCCCCACGGCACGGCACTGCTCCGGCGGGCGGCGGCGGCCGGCTGCCTCGCGATCTCGGGCCTGGAGATGTTGACGGCGCAGGCGGCGAGGCAGTTCGAGTGGTGGACCGGGATGGCGGCGCCGCGCGAGGTCATGCGCGCGGCGGCTGTCGAGCGGTTGCAGCGGATGGCTGGTGAGGCATGAGACTGACCTCGTTCGAGGAATTCAAGGCGCTGGCGGCCCGGGGCACGTTCGTGCCGGTGTGCAAGGAGATCATGGCCGACCTGCTGACGCCGGTCTCGGCCTTTCTGAAGATCGCCGGGCACGCCGACTACGCGTTTCTGCTCGAAAGCGTGGAAGGGGGCGAACAGGTCGGCCGGTACTCCTTCCTCGGCAAGGACCCGTTCCTGGTTCTGCGCGCGGACATCGACGGCCTTGCGACCGTGGAGCAGGGTGGTGTGACGACGGCGCTCGACGAGCCGCTGGTGTCGGCGCTTCGGCGCCTGATGGCCGACTACCGGGCGCCCGCGGTGCCCGATCTGCCTCGGTTCACCGGTGGCGCGGTGGGCTTCCTCGGGTACGACGCCGCGGCGTGGTTCGAACCCGTGCCGCTGGCGGCCGGCGCCGGCTCTGGCGGATCACACCCCGCGGCGGGCTTCATGGTGTTCGACACCGTGCTGGCGTTCGACCACGTCCGGCATCGCATCCTGATCATCTCGAACGCCCGCGTCGGCGAGCACGACGACCTCGAGGCGCTCTACCAGTTCGCGTGCACCAAGATCGGCTTCCTTGAGCGGGAGCTGCAGGCCAGCCTGTCGCAGCCGGCGAAGCAGCCGGGCGCGGGGCTGTCGATGCGCTCGAACATGTCGCGCGATCAGTTCGAGGCGGCCGTACGAGCGGCGCAGGAGCACATCGCCGCCGGCGACATCTACCAGGTCGTGCTCTCCCAGCGGTTCGACGCCGAGGTCGAGGCCGATCCGTTCACGGTTTACCGGGCCCTGCGCCACGTCAACCCGTCGCCCTACATGTTCTTCGTGCGCATGGGGCAACGGTCGATCCTCGGCTCGTCGCCGGAGATGCTGGTTCGCGTGGAGGGGGCCCGGATCGAAACGCACCCGATCGCGGGGACCAGGCCCCGCGGCCGCGACGAGGCCGAGGACGTCCGCCTGGGCGAGGCGCTGAAGGCGGACGAGAAGGAGCGCGCCGAGCACGTCATGCTCGTCGACCTCGGCCGCAACGACATCGGGCGCGTGTCGGACTACGGTACCGTGCGGGTGCCGCAGTTCATGGGCCTGGAGCGGTACTCGCACGTCATGCACCTGGTGTCGATCGTCGAGGGCCGGCTGGCCGCGGACTGCGACCGCCTCGACGCGCTGGTCTCGTGCTTCCCGGCCGGGACCGTGTCGGGAGCCCCCAAGATCAGGGCGATGCAGATCATCGCCGACCTCGAGCGCGACCGCCGCGGAGTCTACGCGGGCGCCATCGGCTACCTTGACTTCGCGGGGAATCTCGATTTCTGCATCGCGATTCGGACGATCGTGATGGAGGGCCACTCCGCCAGCGTGCAGGCCGGCGCGGGCATCGTGATGGACTCGATCCCGTCGGCGGAATACGACGAGTCGTGCGACAAGGCCAAGGCGCTGATGCGCGCGCTCGAACTCGCATCGGAGGGGCTGTAGCCGATGCGGGTTCTGGTCATCGACAACTACGACTCGTTCACCTTCAACCTCGTGCAGTACCTGGGGGAGTTGGGAGGGGCGGTGGTCGTGAAGCGGAACGACCAGGTAACCCTCGACGGGATTGCCGAGGTCGCGCCGGAGCGCATCGTGCTGTCGCCGGGGCCGGGGCACCCCGCAGCGGCCGGCATCATCGTAGAGGCGGTCCGACGGTTCGGGCCGCGCATTCCGACGCTGGGCGTCTGCCTGGGACACCAGGCGATCGGCCTCGCGTTCGGCGCCGCGGTGGTGCGGGCGCCGAAGCCGGTGCACGGCAAGACCTCTGCCGTGGAACACGACGGCGGCGGCCTCTTCCGCGGTGTCGCATCGCCGTTCGAGGCCGGCCGGTACCACTCGCTCGTCGTGTCGTCGACCGCGTGGCCCGACGAACTCGTGGCGTGCGCCTGGACGCGCGGTGACCGTTTGGTCATGGGCGTCCGGCACCGCGAATGGCCGATCCATGGCCTTCAATTCCACCCGGAGTCGATTCTGACCGGCCCGGGCCGGCAGATCCTGATGGCGTTCCTGGCCGGTTGAGACGACATGTTCCAGGCATTGCTCGAGAAGCTCGCGCGTCGGGAGGACCTCAGCTCGGAGGAGTCCGCCGACGCGATGGCCGCCATCATGGACGGCACGGTGAGCGACGCCGCGCTGGCCGGCTTCCTGACCGCCCTCGCCATGAAAGGCGAGCAGCCGGCCGAGATCGTCGGCCTGGCGAGGACGATGCGCGAGCGGGCGGTGCCGTTGTCGAAGGCGTACCCCGACGCCGTGGATCTCTGTGGCACCGGCGGCGATCGATCGGGCACGTTCAACGTGTCGTCGGTCGCGGCGATCGTGGTGGCCGCGTGCGGCGTGCTGGTGGCCAAGCACGGCAACCGGTCGGTGTCGAGCCGGTGCGGGAGCGCCGATCTCTTCGACGCGCTCGGCGTGCCTGCGGCGGCGACGCCGGAGCTCGTCGAGCGGATGCTGGACGAGGCCGGGATGGCGTTCCTCTTCGCCCGGGTCTTCCACCCGTCGATGCGTCACGCCGCCGCGGCGCGGCAGGCGCTCGGCCTGCGCACCGCGTTCAACCTGCTGGGTCCGCTGACCAACCCGGTGAGGCCGCGCTGGCAGATCGTGGGCGTTCCGCGGCCCGAGTTGACGGAGATGATCGCCCGCGCGCTGATGCTCCTCGGGTCGGAGCGCGCCTGGGTCGTGCATGGCGCCGATGGTCTCGACGAGATCTCCACCGTCGGCTACACCAAGGTGTCGGAATGCCGCCGTGGAACCGTGAACACATTCTACCTGCACCCGGCAGACTACGGCCTGGTTCGTGCGGCCGCCGTGTCGCTCGCGGGCGGCGACGTGGCGGCCAACGCCGCCATCGCGCGATCGGTGCTGGGCGGGGCGGCCGGGCCGCCCCGCGATATCGTGCTGCTCAACGCGGGCGCCGCGCTGCTCGTGGCCGGCCGCGCGCCGACGGTGCGCGACGGCATCGACATGGCGGGAGACGCGATCGACTCGGGCCGCGCGCGGGGCGTGCTGGCGAAGTTGGCCGCCATCGCGGGGGGCGCGTCGTGACGTCCGAGCGCATACCGGACGTGCTCGCGGCGATCCTGGCAGCGACGCGGACGGTTGTCGAAACGCGCAAGGTCGCGTGCCCCATCGATCGGCTCGCGGCCGCGGCCGCGGAGCGAAGTCCCGACAGCCGGCGGATGATCGAGCGGCTGGCCAGGCCAGGGTCGCTGAACGTCATCGCGGAGTGCAAGCGACGCTCGCCGAGCCGCGGCGTGCTTCGCGCCGATTACGATGCCGCGGCCATCGCCGGGCGCTATGAGGCCAGCGGCGCTGCGGCGATTTCGGTCCTGACCGAGCCGACGTTCTTCGACGGCTCGCTCGACGACCTGGAAGACGTCCGGCGGCGCGTGAGCCTGCCCGTCCTCCGCAAGGACTTCGTGATCGACGAGTACCAGCTCGTCGAGGCGCGCGCGGCCGGCGCCGACGCCGTCCTCCTGATCGCTGCGGCGCTCGACAACGGGCGGCTGCGCGCGTTGCACGACGGCGCGCGCGCGCTGGGCCTGGCGGCGCTCGTGGAGGTGCATACGAGGGAAGATCTGGACCGCGCGCTGGTGCTGTCGCCCGAGTTGGTCGGCGTCAACAGCCGGAACCTGAGGACGCTTCGCGTCGATCCCGCCGGGGCGCTCGACCTCGTCGACGCGATTCCAGACGAGGTGGTGGCGGTAGCGGAGAGCGGACTGACCTGCCACGAGGATCTGCGCCGCTTCCGCGACGGCGGTTTCGACGCGTTTCTGATTGGGGAGCGTCTCGTCTCGTCGCCCGAGCCCGGGCAGGCGCTCGCTGAGCTGCTGCGATGTTCGTGAAGATCTGCGGAATCACTCGCGGCGAAGACGCTCGAATCGCGGTCGAGCTGGGTGCGTCGGCAATCGGCTTCGTGTTCTGGCCGGAGAGCCCCCGCTTCATTCCCCCGGAGGCCGCGCGGGCCATCGTCTCCACCCTCCCGCCCTTCGTGGCGGCGGTTGGCGTGTTCGTCGACGAGGCGCCCGAGCGCGTGCAGGCGACGGCACGGCACGTGGGCCTGTCGGTCGTGCAGCTTCACGGCGCGGAGACACCCGACTACGTCGGGGGTCTGGGGCTGCGGGCGATCAAGGCGGTGCCCGCAAATGAGGCGTCGCTCGCCCGGCTCGCCGACTGGCCGGATGCGGTGACGCTGCTCGTCGACGCTGCCGATGACGTGCGGAAGGGAGGCACGGGCACCAGGGCCGACTGGGCCGTCGCGGCGGCGATAGCGGCTCGACGGCCGCTGGTCCTCGCCGGAGGCCTGTCGGCTGGCAGCGTGGCGCAGGCGATCCGCGCGGTGCGGCCGATCGGCGTGGACGTGTCGTCGGGCGTGGAGCAGTCGCCGGGCATGAAGGATCACGCCGAGATGCGCCGGTTCTTCGAAGCCGTCCGGCTGGAGACGGGCGGGGGGCTGCCGGCCTTCGGCAGGCGCGACCCGGATGCGCGCGGCTACTTCGGTCCGTACGGGGGGCGCTTCGTTCCTGAGACGCTCGTCGCGCCCGTCGAGCAGCTCGAGCGAGCCTTCCTCGACGCGCGTGCCGATCCGGAGTTCGCCGTTGCGCTGTCGAAGCTGCTGGGGAACTACGCCGGCCGGCCGACTCCGCTCAGCGAGGCGAGGCGGTTCTCGAGCGCGGCCGGCAGCGCGCGCGTCTTCCTCAAGCGGGAGGATCTGACGCACACCGGCGCGCACAAGATCAACAATGCGCTCGGGCAGGCGCTGCTCGCCGTGCGGATGGGGAAGTCGCGAGTGATTGCCGAGACCGGGGCCGGCCAGCACGGCGTCGCGACGGCCACGGCGTGCGCGCTGCTCGGGCTGCGCTGCGAAGTCTACATGGGCGCGGAGGACATGCGGCGCCAGGCGCCCAACGTGGCGCGCATGGAGTGGCTCGGCGCGCGCGTGCGATGCGTCGACGGCGGCTCGCGCACGCTCAAGGACGCTATCAACGAGGCGATGCGCGACTGGGTGGCCAACGTCAGCGACACGTACTACCTGCTCGGCTCGGCGCTCGGCCCCCATCCGTACCCGCTGATGGTTCGCGAATTCCAGACGGTCATCGGCGCCGAGGCCCGCCGTCAGACCTTGGCAGCGACCGGCCGGCTTCCCGACGCGGTCATCGCCTGCGTCGGGGGGGGCAGCAACGCCATAGGCATCTTCGACGCGTTCCTGGACGATGCGTCGGTCCGGCTGGTCGGCGTCGAGGCCGGCGGCACCGGGCTCGAGGCGGGACGCCACGCGGCCCGCTTCGCCAGCGGCTCGGCCGGCGTGCTGCAGGGCACGCGGACGTTCATCCTGCAGGACTCGGATGGCAACATCGGGGCGACGCACTCGATCTCGGCCGGGATGGACTACGCCGCGGTCGGTCCGGAGCACGCGTGGCTCCGCGACCGGGGCCGCACCGAGTACGTCCACGTGAGCGACGACGAGGCGGCGGAGGCGTTCCGGGAACTCGCCAGGCTCGAGGGCATCCTCCCGGCGCTGGAGTCGTCGCATGCGGTGGCCGCGGCGCGCCGGCTGGGCGCCGAGGCCGGGCCGGCCGGCGTCGTCGTCGTGAATCTGTCGGGTCGGGGCGACAAGGATCTGGGCACCATGCTTGAGCACGATCACGATGTCGCGCCTTGACGACGCGTTCGCCGGACTCCGCGCCCGCGGGGAGACCGGGCTCATCGCCTACGTGACCGCCGGAGACCCCGACCTCCGGCGATCGGCGGAGGTGTTGCGCGCGCTCGATCGGGGCGGCGCTGATGTCATCGAGGTGGGCGTGCCGTTCTCCGATCCGGTCGCCGACGGGCCGGTCATCGAGCGCGCCGGGGCGCGCGCCCGGGCCGCGGGCGGCACGCTGGCGTCGACGCTCGACCTGGTGGGCGGCCTTCGCAGTTCGATCCGGGCGCCGCTGGTCCTGTTCAGCTACGTCAACCCGCTTCTGGCGATGGGGGAGCGACGGTTCTGCGAGCGGGCCGCCGAGGCCGGCGTCGACGGCGTGCTCATCCTCGACCTGCCGGTCGAGGAGGCGGAGACGTTCAGGACGATGGCGGCCGCCGTCGGCATCGACCTGATCTTCCTGCTGAGCCCGACCACGACCGACCAACGGATCGACGCGGCTGCATCGCTCGGCCGTGGCTTCCTGTACGTGATCTCGCGGCTCGGCGTCACCGGGGCCCGTGATACGCTCCCGGAGGACGCGCCGGCGCTCGTGGCGCGCGTCAGATCGCGGACGGCACTGCCGATTGCCGTCGGCTTCGGCCTGTCGAGGCCCGAGCACGTGCGACAGGCGGGCGGCTGGGCCGACGCGGCGGTCGTCGGCAGCGCGCTGGTGAGCGTCGTCGAGGAGGCCGCGGATCGGCCCGACCTCGCTGAGAAGGTCGAGCGGTACGTGCGCTGGCTGAAGGGTGAGGCCGGGAACGGCGACGCGCCGTGGGAGCGGGCGCCGGGCGGGGAGCGGTAGGGAGGGTATCGTGCTGGTGGTGATGGCGGAGGGCGCGACCGGCGCGCAGGTCGAGGAGGTCGCCGCGCGATTGATCGCGATGGGCTTCGACGTCCACCGATCGACGGGCGCCGGCCGGGTCATCCTCGGCGCCGTGGGCGGCAACGAGCAGGCCCAGCCGGCGCTGATCGAGCTGCTCGACGGGGTCGGCGAGGTCGTTCGGATCACCGAACCGTACAAGCTGGCCAGCCGCCGCTTCCGGCCCGAGGGGACCGTCGTCACCGTCGGCGACGTGCGAATCGGCGGCGACGAAGTGATCGTGATGGCCGGGCCGTGCTCGGCTGAATCGGAACCGCAGGTTCGCGCGGCGGCGGCGGCGGTGAAACGGGCTGGAGCGAAGATCCTGCGCGGGGGCGCGTTCAAGCCGCGCAGTTCGCCGTACAGCTTCCAGGGGCTCGGCGAGGACGGGCTGCGCCTCCTCCGGTGGGCGGCCGACGAGCAGCACCTCGCGGTCGTCTCGGAGGTGATGGACGTGTCGCAGGTCGACCTGCTGTCCCGCTACGCCGACATCCTGCAGGTGGGCGCGCGCAACATGCAGAACTTCTCCCTGCTCCGCGAGCTGGGTCGGGTGAAGAAGCCCGTGCTGCTCAAACGTGGCATCGCCGCCACGCTGGAGGAGTGGCTGCTGTCGGCGGAGTACCTGCTGGCCGGCGGCAACCCGGACGTCATTCTGTGCGAGCGCGGCATCCGGACGTTCGAGAGCTACACGCGCAACACGATGGACATCTCGGCGATCCCGATCGTCAAGAAGCTCAGCCACCTGCCGATCATCGCGGACCCCAGCCACGGGACCGGGCGTCGCGACAAGGTGGCACCGATGGCGCGCGCGGCCGTCGCGGCCGGCGCCGACGGCCTGATCATCGAAGTGCACTGCGACCCCGATCACGCGTTGAGCGACGGCGCCCAGTCGCTGTTCCCGGCGCAGTTCGACCGGCTGATGGCCGAGTTGCGCATCATCGCACCCGCGATCGGGCGGAGCATCTGCGTGGAGCCGGTCGCGAGGCGAGGATGGGCGCGGTGATGTCACGGCTGCTGCCGGTGGCTCAGGACCGCCCGCCGGCCGTTCCGCCGGTCTTCGAGCGCGTCGCCGTGGTGGGCCTCGGTTTGATCGGCGGGTCGATCGCGCTCGCGGCGCGGAGAACATGGCCCGCCTCGCTGGTGATCGGCGTCGATCGGAACGCGGTGCTCGAGCGCGCGATGACACGGCACGCGGTTGACGTCGCGTCCGAGGATCTGATGATCATCTCCGACGCCGACCTGGTGATTCTCGCGACGCCGGTCGAGGTGACGCTGGACCTCATGCCGGCGCTGGATCGCACGCTGGCGGCCGACGCCGTCGTCACCGACATCGCCAGCGCCAAAGGAGAGGTCGTCAGTGCGGCCCGTGTGCTGCCGCCTCGGCTCCCGTTCGTCGGCGGCCATCCGTTGGCGGGAGGCGCGGGCGGCGGCTTCGACGCAGCCAGCCCGGATCTCTTCGCGGGCCGACCGTGGCTGCTCGTGGACGAGACCCGCGCGCGTCCCGACATGACCGCGAAACTGGTGGCGTTTGTCGAAGGGCTGGGCGCCACGCCCGTGACGGTGGCGTCGGTCGCCGACCACGACCGCCTGGTGTCGTTTCTTCGTTCGCTGCCGTCCGCCGGCGAGGATGGCGGTTCGGAACAGGCCTGACCGTCGAGGAGGGGATCGACCATGGACAAAGTGCTTTCGAGTGCAGACGAGGCGGTGTCCCGCATCCCGGACGGCGCCACCATCATGATGGGCGGTTTCGGGCTCTGCGGCATTCCGGAGAACCTGATCGCGGCGCTCCGCGCCCGCGGGACGCGGAACCTCACGGTCATCAGCAACAACGCCGGCGTGGACGGATTCGGGATCGGCACGCTGCTCACGACGCGGCAGGTGAAGAAGATGATCTCGACCTACGTCGGCGAGAACCGCGAGTTCGAGCGCCAGTGCCTGAGCGGGGAGCTCGACCTCGAACTCGTGCCGCAGGGCACCTTCGCCGAGAGGATTCGCGCGGGCGGCGCCGGGATCGGCGGGTTCTTCACACCGACCGGCTACGGCACCATCGTGGCCGAGGGCAAGGAGACGCGACTGATCGCCGGGCGGCACTACGTGCTCGAGGCGCCGCTGAAGGCCGACTACGCGTTCGTGAAGGCGTTCCGGGGTGACACGCTCGGCAACCTGATCTACCGGCGGACCGCGCGCAACTTCAACCCGATGATGGCCACTGCCGCGGCCGTCACGATCGCGGAGGTCGAGGAGCTGGTCGAGCCCGGGGCGATCGATCCGGAGTCGGTGGTCACTCCCGGCATCTTCGTGAAGTACATCCTGCAGGGGCGGAACTACGAGAAGCGGATCGAGCGTCGCGTGGTGCGGGCGCCGGAACCGGCCGGCTGGCGGGAGCCGTCGGCAGGGCAGGAATAGGAGGCCTGGCGTGGACAAGCGTGACCGGATCGTGCAACGGGTGGCCAGGGAACTGCGGGACGGCGACTACGTCAATCTCGGTATCGGGCTGCCGACGCTCGTGGCGAACCACGTGCCGGCTGGCATCCACATCACGCTGCACTCGGAGAACGGCATGCTCGGTGTCGGGCCGTTTCCCCTCGAGGCAGAGGTCGACCCCGACTTGATCAATGCCGGAAAGGAGACGATCTCCGAGACGAAGGGTTGCGCCTACTTCAACGGCGCGGAGTCGTTCGCGATGGTCCGCGGCGGCCATATCGACCTCACCGTGCTGGGCGCCCTCGAGGTCGACCAGGAGGGGAATCTGGCCAACTGGATGATCCCGGGCAAGATGGTCAAGGGCATGGGCGGGGCGATGGACCTTGTCGCCGGCGTCAAGCGGGTGATCGTCGCGATGGAGCATACGACGAAGGATGGCGGGCCGAAGATCCTGCCCGCCTGCGGGCTGCCGCTCACAGGCCGGCGCGTGGTTGACAGCATCATCACGGAACTGGCGGTGATCAAGGTGACTCCGAATGGCCTGGTGCTCCAGGAGATCGCGTCGGACACGACCGTGGAGGCAGTGAGGAAGGCCACCGCCGCGGAACTGATCGTCGAGGGCGAACCGGCGCGGTTCTGAGTCCGGCCATTCCGCGTGACGCGATCGGCGGCGAGACGCCGTGTTTCGTCTCCGGTCTTCCGTTTTCTGTCTTCTATCTTCTGTCTTCTGACTTCTGGACTCTGATTTCTTCCCTGTGACCGACTCCCAGTTGGTCGAACGCACGCTGGCCGGGTCGGAGGACGCCTTCGCCGCGCTGGTTGCACGCCACCAGCGCAGCGTCTACAACCTGCTGGCCCGGATGCTTCGCAATCCCGCGCTGGCCGAGGAACTGGCCCAGGAGAGCTTCCTCAAGGCGTACACGCACCTCCGCAGCTTCAAGCCGGAATTCAAGTTCGCGAACTGGATTCTCCGGATCGCGCATAACACAGCGATCGACGTTCTGCGGCTGCGCGGGCCGCAGGTCGTGTCGACCGACGAGGTGGAGTCGGGCGGGCAGAGGCCCATTGAAGAGACGCTGGTCGATCCCCGCAGCGACGAAGCGGAGCGGCGGATCGAGCGGGGTGACCTGTCCAGGGTCCTGGGAGCTGCCCTGGACCGGCTCCGCCCCGAGTACCGGAGGATGGTCGTTCTCCGCTATCAGCAGGACCTCGGCTACGACGAGATCGCGGCGATCACCGGGGATCCGGTCGGCACCGTGAAGAGCCACCTTCATCGGGCGCGGGCGGAAATGGCCGCGTTCCTGACAGAACGAGGGTTCGTGCAACCCGGCGCCCAGGGCGCCCGTAGGAACGGATAGGAAGCCGGTATGACTGACCGCCACATGGACGAGCTGGATCGCTGGCTGGCTGCGGAGCAGGCTGGAGCCCTCGACGAGGCCGATGCGCTGTTTTCCGCGGTCGCCAGGCGTCACCTGCCGCCGCTCGAGGAGCCGGCGGGGCTCTCCGCGGCGATCATGGCTTCGTCTGCCGCGCCGAAAGGCCGCTGGCTGGCTCGCAACGCTCCTGAACCTGGGTGCCTCGCGCTGGGCGCACGCGACCGTGGCGGCCGCGGTGGCCGTGCTGGGCGTCGCGTTCGCGACGATGTCGCTCGACCGGCTGGTCGCGTTTTCGTCCTGGTCGGTGGAGGCGCTGGCGCGGGCCGCGGCCGGAACGCTGGCGGCGCTCACCGTTGTTGCCGGGGTCTGCGGCGCCACGCTGGCGCTGCTCGTCGATCTGGGCCGCGCCGCGACGGTGGTGGCCGGCTCGGGCGCTGCGCCAGCCCTCATCGCCGCCAACCTGCTCGTCGCGTCCCTCGCGTTTCTTGGGCTGTTCCGGCTTCTGTCTCCCCGAGAGGAGTTCTCGTGATGTCGCGCGCATCCTCGTTCGCAGTCCGTGTCCTGGTGTTCGCGGTGGCGGCCGGTCTGGCGGCAGGGGCCGTCGCGGCGCCCCAGGAGGCCGCACCATCAGGCCCGGCGTCCGCATCGGAGCGACGGGTCCGGGACGCGGTCCTGGCGCAGTACCGGGTGCTTCCCGTGCAGAACGGGATCATCCTCGTCCCCCTGTCGCGAATCGGGTCGGTGGACAACATTGAACTGCGCGACGGGACGATCGCGATCAACGGCCGCGTGGTGACGGGCGGAGAGGTCCGCGAGCGCCTCGGGCGGGGTGCCGACGTGGTGCTGGAGCTGTCGTACCTTACGCTTGCCGCTCAGCAGCGGATCCTCCTGCCGACTGCCGCCCCGCCTGCTCCCAGGCCAGTCGAACCGCCCCGGCCTCCGACAATCCCCGGCGTGGAAACGCCGCGGACCCCGGACCTGCCGGAGGTTCCCGACATGCCTGAGACGCCGTCCAGGTACCGGGAATTCCCGGATTGCCGCTTCAACCGTGAAATGGAAGCGCGTGTGCGCATCGGCGGGAGCATCACGGTGGCCGAAGACGAACAGGTGACCGGCCCCGTGGTGGCGGTGGCCGGCTCGGTGACCGTCAACGGCCGCGTCAACGAGGACGTCGTCGCGGTAGGTGGGAACGTCCATCTGGGCCGGCGGGCGGAGGTGAGAGGCGACGTGGTGGTCGTGGGCGGCACGATCGACCGCGAACCGGGCGCCGTCGTTCGAGGCAAGGTGAGCGAGGTGGGGATCACTGATTCCAGGCCTGCGCATCCGGCCGAACTGGAACGCCTGGTCGTTCCCGTGGTTCGACTCCGGGGAGTGGCGGCTGTTCCGGCTCTTTGCCAGCCTCGTTCGGATGGTCCTCTTCGCGCTGTTGGCGACGCTCATTCTGCTGCTCGCCCCGAAAGCGGTTCAGCGCGTCCAGCTCGCGGTGACGACGCAGTTCTGGAAGTCGGCGCTGGTCGGCCTGCTCGCCCAGCTGTTCTTCGTGCCGGTACTGGTGCTGACGGTCGTCGTCCTGGCCGTGTCGATCATCGGGATTCCGCTGCTCGTGCTCGTCCCGTTCGGCGTCCTGGCGTTCTTCGTGGCGCTGCTGCTCGGGTTCACCGGCGCGGCGTCTGGCCTCGCGCGTCTCGTTCAGGGCCGCTCGTCCGTGTCAGCACCCACGGCCATCGGTCTGCTGGCCCTCGGGTTCGCGCTGATCTGGGGGATTACGGTGCTCGGACGGCTCGTGAGCCTTGGCGGAGGCCCGCTCGCAAGCATCGGGGCCGTTGTCGTGCTCACCGGCTTCGTGATCGAGTACGCCGCGTGGACGGTGGGGCTGGGCGGCGCGCTGCTGACCCGGTTCGGCCGCCGCGGGCCGCTCACGACCGCCGTGCCGCCGATGCCGGACCTGTCGTCCGACCCGTTCCCGGGAACCCCGGCTGCGCTCTGACGGGCGTCTTGATTACACCTGCGGCCGCGGCGGCTGGGTGAGGTGGAAGACTGCGCTGTCCTGCTCGTCGGTCTGGTGCGCCGCCTGCCA
This sequence comes from uncultured Acidobacteriota bacterium, assembly GCA_963698725.1. Taxonomy (GTDB): domain Bacteria; phylum Acidobacteriota; class Vicinamibacteria; order Vicinamibacterales; family Fen-181; genus FEN-299. The sequence continues at coordinate 7,912 of CAVORY010000011.1, read as the reverse complement.
GCGCTTGAACAGGATCAGCCCGCCGCCGAGCGCGAAGCCGAACACGACCGCACCGAGCAGGAACAGCCCGGTGATCCCGATCGAACCGAGGAGGACGTCGGCTGGGCTGATTTCCTTCGTCGGCGCCTCAACCACCTTCACGATGACGGGCACGAACGGCTGGTTGGGTTGACCCGCGAACACGGCCAGATTGTACCACGGCCGTCACGCGGCTATCGGCCGGGGAGAAGGGCGGCGCTCTTGAGCGAGTGCTGATAGCCGCGAACCGCGTCGAACAGCGCCTGGGCGATCCGCTGGCGGTAGGCTTCGGTCTTCAGCAGGCGCGCCTCCTGCGGATTGGTGATGAACGCCACTTCCGCCAGGACGCTGGGCATCTCCGCGCCGACGAGCACCACGAACGGCGCCTGCTTGACGCCGTGGTCCACGAGTCCCCGGTTGGCCGGCTTCAGCCTCGTCACCATCGTCCGCTGCACGAGCCGGGCGAGACTCTTCGACTCGTCGAGCTTGCTGTGCAGTGTGATCGCGCGGACGATGTCGGGCAGGTTGCTGATCGTCTGGTCCGTCGACGCGTTTTCCCTGGCCGCCACCGCTGCGGCGTTCGAGTCGCTTGCGAAGTTCAGCACGTAGGTCTCGACGCCGCGGGCGGACTTCGTCCGGCTGGCGTTGGCGTGGATCGACAGGAACAGGTCGGCCTGTTCCCGGGTGGCGATGGCCGTCCGCTTGTCGAGCGGGATGAACTCGTCGCTGCGGCGCGTCAGCACGACGTCGACGCCGGCGGTCGTCAGCAGCGCCTCGAGGCGGAGCGCGACGTCGAGGACAACTGCGGCCTCGGAAACCCCGTCGCCGAGGGCTCCGGGGTCGTGGCCGCCGTGCCCGGGGTCGATGACGATTTTCGCCGCGCCGAGGCCGAGCTGGCGGGCCAGGGACACCGGCCCGCGCGCGGGTGGTGGCGGCGGGACGGCGGCCGGAGCCGGTTTGGGCGCCGGCGCGGGAGGCGAGACCTGGGGCGCCGCGAGCCGGTCTTCTCAGGGGTCGCAGGTCCCGCGTCGAGGACATTCACGACCTCTCTGGCCCTCGGCACGTACGGGCTCAGTGGATAGTCGCTGACGAGCAGGGCCAGCAACCGCCGGGCCGTGGCGCGATCGCGATCGTCGCCGAACCGCTGGAACGCCTCGCGCGCGACGGCGGCGCCGCGCCACAGCGCGTTGTCCACGTAGCCGGACGTCGGGATCTCCGCACCACGTTCTCGAAGGCGTTCACCACCGCGCGGTAGTCCTTGAGCGGCGCGGCCCCCCTGTCAGCGGCAGCGCGCAACGCCTGCTCTCGACTCGCGGCGGCCGAGTAGAGGTCGCCCGCGCTCGCGGCCGCACGCTGGCCGGCGTGGCTCGCCGGGGCCACGAGAAGGGCCAGGAGCACGGTCGTGCGGAGGTTCGGTCTCACCTCAGTTGCTTGTCCACTTCGTCGAAGTAGCCCCTGTCGACGAGCACCTCGCGCGGTTTGCTGCCGGCGGCGGGGGAGACGAGCCCGTCGGCTTCCATCATGTCCACGAGCCTGGCCGCACGGCTGAAGCCGACGCGCAGGCGGCGCTGGATATACGAAATCGAGGCCTGCCCGGACCCGACGACGATGCGCGCCGCTTCGTCGTACAGGTCGTCCTTTTCGAACGCGACCGCGTCGGCGCCCTTCGCCTCCGAGGTGATCGTCTCGTCGTAGACCGGCTTGGCCTGCTTGCGGAGGAACGCGGCCAGCCGTGCACTCTCGTGTTCGGAAATGTACGGTCCATGGAGGCGGATCAGCCGCGACGAGGCCGGCGGCAGGAACAGCATGTCGCCGCGCCCCAGCAGCTGCTCCGCGCCATTGCCGTCGAGGATGGTCCGCGAGTCGACCTTCGACATCAGCCGGAACGACACGCGAGCCGGCAGATTGGCCTTGATGAGGCCCGTGACGACGTCGACCGACGGCCTCTGGGTCGCCAGGATCAGGTGGATGCCGACGGCGCGCGCCATCTGCGCCAGGCGCGCGATCGACTCCTCGACCTCGCTGCTCGCCACCATCATCAGATCCGCGAGTTCGTCGATGACGACGACGATGTACGGCAGCGTGCGGAACTCCTCGCCGTCTTCCGGCTCCCGCTTCTGCTCGAGGGCGTGGCGGATGTTGCGGTTGTACTGATCGATGTTCCGCACCCCCTCGGCCGCCAGCGTCTTGTACCGTTCCTCCATCTCGTGCACGGCCCACGCCAGCGCGTTCGCCGCCTGCTTGGGGTCGACGACCACCGGCGTGAGCAGGTGGGGAATGTCCTTGTACATCCCGAGTTCGAGCCGCTTGGGATCGATCATGATCAGCCGGACGTCGTCGGGCGTCGCGCGGTACAGGATGCTCGTGAGCATGCTGTTGATCGCGACCGACTTGCCGGTGCCGGTGGAGCCGGCGACGAGCAGGTGCGGCATCGTGGCCAGGTCGGCGATGTACGGCTCGCCGTGGATCGTCTTGCCCATCGCCAGCGTGAGCTTCGATCCCGACCGGTTGTAGACGTCCGATTCGAGGACGTCGCGCAGCGAGATCTGCTCGCGGTTCGTGTTCGGGATCTGGATGCCGACGGTCGACTTGCCCGGGATCCGCTCGATGAGGACCGACTCCGCCTTGAGCGCCAGCGACAGGTCGTCGGCGAGGCTCGTGACCTTCGTGTACTTGACCCCGGCGTCGGGCTTGAACTCGTACGTCGTGACGACCGGGCCCGGGTGAATCTGGACCACGGAGCCGGCGACCGCGAACTCGCGGCACTTCTCCTCGAGGAGGCGGGCGGATTCCATCAGTTCGCGCTCGTCGATCTTCTGCTCGCTCTTGGCTGCGTCGAGCAGCGTGAGCGGCGGAAGCGTGAAACCGTCGCGGCGCTTCTCGATTGGTGTCCTCGGTTCGAAGTCGGGCAATGACGGCGCAGCGCCGGCTTTCTCCCCGCGCCTGGCGGCGGGCGCGGGCGCGGCAATCGACGGCGCGGATCTGGGGCCTTCGGCTTTGGCCTCGGGCGGCCACGACCGCGTCGGAGGCGGCGCGGGGGCGAATGCCGGGGCCGGCGGCGGAGCCGCAGCGGGAGCCGGCGGGCGCTCCGCGGCCCTGGTCTGCGCCGCCTTCACGTCTTCCGGGTTCTTCGCCGTGTGCTTCTTCACGATCTCCCGGCGTTGCTTCTCGCGGCGCTTCGCCTCGAATCGATCCCGGATGCGTCCCAGCGCGCGGGACCACGCGCCGACGATGGCGTGAACAGCGGCGGAGAAGGCGCGGCCGAACGAGAACTGCGTGGCGAGGATCAACGACGCGATGAGGAGCGTCAGGATGACGATGATCGATCCGGTCCGGTTGAGGGAGTCGGAGAGCAGGCTCGCGAGGACGAGGCCCAGGTATCCGCCGGCGCCGTTCGACAGGCCGACGTTGCCGAGCGCCAGCGCCAGCAGCGCGCTCGTGCAGGCGAAGAGCAGCGCGGCGCCCACCAGCTTCGTGTAGATCGCATCGATCGCACGGCACCAGAACAGATTCCACCCGGCGACGCCCAGCAGGACCGGCACCAGGTAGGCCGCGTAGCCGAACAGCTGAAAGACGAGTTCCGCCAGGAAGGCACCGACGCGGCCGATGAAGTTCGCCGGCGGGCCCGCCGGCCCGGAGTTGAAGAACCACGTCGGGTCGGACGGGTCGGACGTGACGAGCGCAATCAGCCAGATGAGGGCGGTGGCGAACAGCACCACGCCCAGGAATTCGCTGACGCGTCGGGACAGCGTCGAACCAGCAGCCAAGGCTCAAATCTCCATGATGACCGGCAGCACCAGCGGCCGCCGGCCGGACCGTTTCCGAAAGAAGCGGCGCATCTCGGCGCGGACCTTCTCGGTGACCAGCCCGCGATCCGTGCGTTCCTCGGCGCTGATACCGCCGAGCGCATCGAGAATGAGCCGGCTCGCCTCGCGCAGGAGTTCCTCGGGGTCGGGCTCGAGGACCAGGCCTCGCGTGATGACGTCCGGCAGGCCGTCGACGACGCCGGTCTGCTTGTTGATCGCGAGCACCGGCACCACGAGCCCGTCCTCCGCCAGGTGCCGCCGATCGCGCAGCACCTCGTCCGCCACTTCGCCGACTCCCGGGCCGTCGATGAGCACGCGGCCGGCAGGCACGCGGCCCGCGATCATCCCGACGAACCGTCGAACCGCAGGACGTCGCCGTTCTCGGCCATCAGCGTGGTCGTGGGGGCGGACGCCCCCGTCGCCAGCCGCTCGGCCACGCGCGCATACCGCGAACGCTGACGGAACTCGCCGTGGATCGGTACGAAGTAGCGGGGCCGCACCAGCGACAGCAGCAGTTTCAACTCCTCCTCGCTCCCGTGCCCGGAGACGTGCACGTGCCTGGTCGCGGAGGTGACGACGTCGGCGCCGCGGCGCGCGAGGTGGTTGACGACCCTGTCGATCGCCTTCTCGTTCCCGGGAATCGCCCGGGCCGAGAACACCACCGTGTCACCCGGCTCGATGCCGACGTGCCGGTGATCCGACACCGCAATCCGCGAGAGCGCGGCGAGCGGTTCGCCCTGGCTGCCCGTGGTGACACACAGCACCTGCCGCGCCGGGTAGCTGCGGACGTCGGACTCCTTGATCAGCAGGCCGGGCGGCACCGTCAGGTGGCCCAGCTGCTGGGCGATCTGCGACTGCTCGATCATCCCACGCCCGACGAACGCCAGCTTCCGGCCGAACTCCACCGCGAGGTTCGCCAGGATCTGCATCCGGTAGATGCTCGACGCGAACGCGGTGACGACGAGCCTGCCCTTCGTGCTCGCGAACAGCTCCTCGAACGCGGCGACGATGCTGTATTCGGATCCGGTGAAGCCGGGCCGCTCGATGTTCGTGCTGTCGGCCAGCAGCGCCAGCACGCCGCGCGCCCCCAGCTCGGCGAACCGATGAAGATCGAAGTGCTCTCCGTCGAGCGGCGTCTGGTCGATCTTGAAGTCGCCCGAGTGGATCACGGTTCCGACCGGCGACCCGATCGCCACCGCGAGCGCGTCCGGGATGCTGTGGGTCACCCGGATGAACTCGATCGTCAGAGCCCCAACCGTGACCTGCTCGCGCGGCTTCACCGGCACCAGCCGGTCGGCCGCATCGATGCCGTGCCGCTCGAGCTTCGCCCCGGCCAGCGCCAGCGTCAGCGGCGAGCCGTAGATGGGCCCGTCCACGTGGGGGAACACGTGGGCAACGGCGCCAATGTGATCTTCGTGGCCGTGCGTGAGCACCAGCGCCGACGCCTTCGCGGGGCGCCGCTCGAGGTACGTGAGGTCCGGGATCACCAGGTCGACGCCCAGCATCTCGGGGTCCGGGAACATCAGGCCGGCGTCGACGAGGACGAGCGTTTCGCCCCACGACACCGCGGTCATGTTCATGCCGAACTCGCCGAGACCGCCGAGCGGGACGATCTCGAGCGCGGGCATGCCCGAATCCGGCGGCCCTGCGTACGTCATAGTTGCCGACCCGGAGGTCACGATGATCGTGAACCCAGCCGATGAACGTGCCGCGACCGCATAGACCGCGACACCGAGCCGCCTGTTGATGGCGGCGCAAACACACACGCGACAGAGCCTGTCGGCGGGCGCCGACTGGCTCGTGTCTCTCCGCGGTCGCTGGGATGACCGCGGAGCCCCTGAAGTCTCGCGAAACTATAGCACAAGCGGGATTTAGGCTGAAGCGAAAAGATCGCTGAGGCGGACCAGTTCCGCGACCGCCAGCGTTTCGGGCCGGCGGCGGGCGTCGATGCCGGCTGCCGCGAGCGCGGACCCCGCTTCGCTGCCCCTGGAGGCGGCGTACGTCGCCACCGCGTTCGACAGCATCTTGCGCCGCTGGATGAAAATCGACGGACCAGCGCGTCGAAGATCTCGACGTCCGACCGCGGGTCGGGGGCCTGGTAGGTGACGCGGACGACGGCCGAGTGGACGCGCGGCACAGGGCGAAAAGCTCCGGGCGGCAGCGCGAGTCTGGTCTTCCACCCGGCGCTTAACTGCTGGCAGGTCGACAGCACGCCCCACTCGCCACTACCGGGGCGAGCCGCGAGCCGTGCGGCGACTTCGCGCTGAGCATCACCGTGGCGTCGCGGATTCGCCGGCCGTCCTCCGCCAGCGCGAGCGTCCTAACAGGATCGGCGTGGAGATGTTGTACGGCAGGTTGCCCGCAACCCGGACCCGCCGGCCGGGCCGAGCGCCCGTCCACGTCGGCCTGGAGGAAGTCCGCGGTGACCATGCTAACGTTGTCGGGGACACCCGCCGAGAGGGCGGAGGCGAGGTCGCGATCGATTTCGACGGCCACCAGCGTTCCACGCGACGGCCAGCGCGAGCGTCATCGCGCCGCGACCGGCCGATCTCGACGAACCGGTCCCCCGCCCCGGGGCGTGGGGTATGTACGACGCCAGCAGGGACTTGTATCCCAGCCACACTGTAAACATCATTCATTCATTCATGAAAAGATAAGTCATGTGCGGCGCAAGCAGGAACCCTCGCTGGTAGGGGAGCACGCACTGCTCAAGCATCCGACCACTGCTGTTCACGGTGCAGCCAACAGCATGCTGACATGCGCCCGCTGTGCAAAGCACACCAGCCAACAATGTACGGTGCATGAAGGGGTCAGCGCTGACAGCATGCCGTAAAGCGTTTGCTTCATGTTTCTGCTCACGAGAGGTGCTGGCAGCCAGAAAACAGCTGCCTGCAGCTGAGCTAGATGCTTCCAGGACAACATGTCCAGCTGATCACAGGCGACCTATAGGCACCCAGACAACGACTTGGAGCACAGTTAGGACTGTTAGTCACCGCATGAGGTGTCCCACAAGCCTTAGCCTTGAACTGCGATGCATCATATCATGTTGCAGGGGCAGCCATCCAGCAGCTGCAGCTGCATGTGGAGGTGCTCCTGGCACCATATGCTGACTGCATGTGGCTCTGTGGGCACACCCAGGAGCAGCAAGCAGCACAAAGCAAAGGGTGCACATGGACCTACGTACTGAGCCTGTTGCCAGGGCTCCACAAGATGCGCCCTCTGGTGATGCAGTGTTGGCTGCGTGGTGCCATCTGGCATGCTCCCTTGAGTTGTGGTGTGTACTTATGTATTGTGCGGTCCACACTGTTTATGAGCTTTCAGTGACTGTGAGTCCACACTGATCAGCACACCAAGTGGGAGGTTACCGGGGTGACCCTGGCAGTTTGTGCCTTGATTTGCTTTGCAAGTGGTTGAGGTCAGGTATCCAAATCTGTTGTACAGCAGAGCATTGTTGCAGCATGACGGGGCTATACCTGGGCCTTGACGTGGGCACGCGGTCCAAGCGGTGCTGTACTGTCACGAAACGCGGTCCATTGTATCACGTGGATCCTTATCGTACGATATCATTCCCAGCGATGCGCCAGGCCGCGCAGAGCAGCACCCGGACACCTGGATCAAGGTGTGTTGGATCTCGCGGGGCGACGAGCGGTGCTTGCAACAGGCGCACATCGGGCACGTGCAGTACTAATTCATGGTTCCGGGGCCGCGATCCAGCAGCTGCAGTTACATGAGCAGGTTCAGGCAGCAGCACCCCTCCCACCCTGGCAGCTGCACATTGACATCTTCACCCTGCCATGCGCCATGAACAACACTCTGTGACCACCTGTTTGTGTCCATTTTGTCGCTCACACACCACTTCCTCCCGTATCCCATCCAGGCGGTGGTCGCAGCCACACAGCAGGCCGTGCAGGCAGCGCCGCCCGGCTCCAAAGTCCTAGCAGCTGGCGTCAGCGGGCAGCAGCATGGGATGGTGGTGCTGGACCAGCAGCTGGCGGTGCTGCGGCCGGCCAAGCTGTGGTGCGACACCGAGTCAGCGCCTGAGGCGCAGGAGCTGAGCCAGCAGCTGGGGGTACGCCGTTCTGGGTGGG
>CAVORY010000010.1:0-280919 GCA_963698725.1 uncultured Acidobacteriota bacterium | reverse complement strand
GCTCACGGCACCCCGAGCGAAGTCGAGGGGTGAGCCCTGAGCCCTGAGCCTTGAGCCCTGAGCCCTACGCGTCCACCTTCGACCTCGCCACCGCCGTCGGCTTGTCGGAGGACGAGGCCGCCAGCCGTCTGGCCAGGGACGGCCACAACGAGCTGCCCTCGTCCAAACCTCGCAGCCTCATCGCCATCGCCCTCGAGGTCGTCCGCGAGCCGATGTTCCTGCTGCTGGTGGCGAGCGGCTCCCTCTACCTGGTCCTCGGCGACCTGACCGAAGGCCTGCTCCTCCTCGCCTTCGTGGTCGTCGTGATGGGCATCACGCTCTACCAGCAGCGAAAGACCGAGCGGGCGCTCGAGGCGCTGCGCGACCTGTCCAGCCCGCGCGCCCTCGTGATCCGAAACGGCGGGCGGAAGCGAATCCCCGGACGCGAGGTCGTCCGCGGCGACCTCGTGATGCTGGCCGAGGGCGACCGCGTGCCTGCCGACGCCGTGCTCCTCGATTCGACCGGCCTCGCCGTCGACGAGTCGCTGCTGACCGGCGAGTCGGTCCCCGTGCGGAAGCGGGCCACGTCGGTGCTCGCCGACGATCTGCGCGAACTGGCGATGCGGGGCCAGGCCTTCGCGGAGAACCTCGCCGAAGCGCCGCCCAGCCTTGCCGAAGCCGGCGGTGCCGAAGCGGGCCTGCCCCTCCCGTTCGTCTTCTCCGGAACCCTCGTCGTCCAGGGCCAGGGCGTCGCGTGCGTGCGGGCGACCGGCGCCGGCACCGAGCTGGGGAAGATCGGGCGCGCGCTCCAGACGCTCGAGCCCGAGGACACGGCGATCCAGCGCGAGACGGGGCGCCTGGTGCGCGGCTTGGCCATCTTCGGCGCCGTGCTCTGCGCGCTCGTCGTGGTGGTCTACGGCCTGACGCGCGGCGACTGGCTGCACGGCCTGCTCGCGGGCCTCACCCTCGCGATGGCGACGCTGCCGGAGGAGTTCCCGGTGGTGCTGACGATCTTCCTCGCGCTCGGCGCGTGGCGGCTCTCGCAGCGCCAGGTGCTCACGCGCCGGGTCCCCGCCATCGAGACGCTTGGCGCCGCCACGGTGCTCTGCGTGGACAAGACCGGTACGCTCACGCTCAACCAGATGACGGTGCGCCGCATCCTGGCGTCCGGCCAGTCGCACGAGGTCCGCGCCGATCGGCAGGACCTGCCCGAGCCGTTCCACGAGACGGTGGAGTTCGCGATCCTCGCGAGTCACCGCGATCCGTTCGACCCGATGGAGAAGGCGTTCCGGCAGCTGGGCGAGCGCTATCTTGCCCAGTCCGAGCACCTGCACGACGACTGGACGCTGGTGCGCGAATACCCGCTCTCGGACCGGCTGCTGGCGATGTCGCAGGTCTGGAAATCGCGCGAGACCGAGGACTACGTCATCGCCGCGAAAGGCGCGCCCGAGGCAATCGCCGACCTCTGCCACCTGGACGGCCGGCAGAGTCAGGCGCTGTCGGCCGACGTCGCGGCGATGGCGGCGGACGGCCTTCGAATGATCGGGGTCGCGCGCGCCACGTTCCGACCCGAGGCGCTGCCCGGCGAACAGCACGACTTCACGTTCGAGATGCTCGGCCTGGTCGGCCTCGAGGACCCGGTCCGGCCCACCGCCGTCGAGGCGGTGCGCGAGTGCGACGCCGCCGGGATCCGCGTCGTGATGATCACGGGCGACTACCCCGGCACGGCGCTCAACATCGGGCGCCAGGTCGGCCTCCGGGCGGAGGCGGCGGTCACCGGCGCCGACCTCGACGCGATGTCCGACGCCGAGCTGCGCGCCTGCGTGAAGACGACCGGCATCTTCGCGCGGGTCGTGCCCGAGCAGAAGCTCCGTCTCGTCGCGGCGCTCAAGGCCAACGGCGAAGTGGTGGCGATGACCGGCGACGGCGTGAACGATGCGCCGGCGCTGAAGGCGGCGCACATCGGCATCGCGATGGGCGGACGCGGCACCGACGTGGCGCGCGAGGCCGCGTCGCTGGTCCTGCTGAACGACGACTTCACGTCGATTGTGCAGGCGGTGCGGCTCGGCCGCCGGATCTTCGACAACCTCAAGAAGGCGATGGCCTACATCTTCGCGATCCACGTGCCGATCGCGGGCATGTCGCTGCTGCCCGTGCTGTTCGGCTGGCCGCTCGCGCTCCTGCCGGTGCACATCGTCTTTCTCGAGCTGATCATCGACCCGGCGTGCTCGGTGGTGTTCGAGGCGGAGGGCGAGGAGGCGGACGTGATGCGCCGCCGGCCGCGCGATCCCCGCGAGCGGCTCTTCGGCGCGATGACGCTCGGGCTGAGCCTTGCGCAGGGCGTGGCGGTGCTGGCGATGGTGGCGCTCATGTACGGCGGGGCGCTGGCGCGCGGATCCGGCGAGGATGAGGCCAGGGCGCTCGCGTTCACGACGCTGATCGTCGCCAACATCGGTCTGATCCTCGCCAACCGGTCCTGGTCGCAGACGATCTGGGCGAGATTCGGGTACTCGAACCGGGCGCTCTGGTGGGTGGCCGGCGGCGCGGCGGCGTTCCTGGCGGCGGCGCTGTTCCTTCCCGTCCTCAGGCGGGTTTTCCACTTCTCGCAGCTGAGCGCGCCCGAGGTGTTGCTGTGTCTCGTCGTGGGCCTGGGGAGTATCCTCTGGTTCGAACTGCTGAAGGTCGTCAACCGGAGGCGGGTCCGCGCGCGGGGTTGACGCAGCCCGGGGCCGGACGGTCAGAACAGTCTGAGGAACCGCACGATGATCAGCACGAACAGCGCCACGATGTAGAACTGCATCACGATCAGCAGCGTCTTCGTTGTCTTCGACAGCTTCACCCGCGGCATGTCGCCTCCACGATCGCGGGTCTGCCGCCTTCGCCGCCGCGGCTTCGGCGGCCAAGGAAGGCCCGCGCTACACCCGTCCCTCGCCCTCCTGAGCCCTGAGCCCTGAGCCTTGAGCCCTGAGCCTTGAGCCCTACGTATTGAGCTCCGGCCCCTTCATGATGTCGTTGTAGCGGATGACCCCGACCAGCTGGTCCTGGCTGTCCACGACCGGGATCATCCCGAAGGCGTACTTCTCGAACATCTTCTCCAGGTCGTCGCGCAGGTCGCTGTCCTGCGCGGCGACGACCGGCGACGCCATGATCTCCGACAGCGGCGTCTCGTCGGACGCCAGCACGAGGTCGCGCAGATCGACGACGCCCTGGAGCACGGGCGCCTCCTCGGCCACGACATAGAGATACGACAGGCTTCGCGGCTCGTGGCGCGAACGGCGGATCTCACTCAGCACGTCGGCGACGCGCGCCGAGGCCGGCTTGGCCACGAAGCTCGCCGACACCATGTCGCGCGCCGTCGCCTCGCGCTCGGTCAGGAGGTTCTGCACCGCCTTGGCGCGGACCGGACCGAGCCAGCTGCTCACCTCGCGCATCTTCTCCTGCGGCAGCGACGCGAACAGGTTGGCCAGCTGCAGCACGGTCATCCGGTTGAAGATGGCGCGCCCCTGGTCGGACGTGAGGTCTTCGATGATCTGGCGCTGGGCGCGCGGCTCGGCCTCGCTCAACGTCTCGGCCGCCTTCTCGGGATCGAGGGCCGAGAACAGCGCCTGCTGCTCGGTGCCCGACAGTTCCTCGAGCGCGTCGGCCAGGTCTTCGCCCGGCAGGTCCTGAAGCTGGCTGCGCGTCACCGACAGCTTCAGCCGGTCGGTTGGAATCGCGTCTTCGAGCGACAGCGGCTGCACGTACTTCCACGACACGAGCCGGTCGCTGGCCTTCGTCACCCGCCAGAGGCCCCACCGGCGGAGGAAGCCGTTGAACGACAGGTCGACGTCGACCAGGAGCAGCCGGCCGTGCGACTCGAGGAAGCGGACGTCGTTGACCACCTCGATCCGGCGCCCGTCGATGTCGAGGATCGTCCGGCCCATCAGGTGCTTGTCCACCATGATCCAGCCGGGCTGGTCCACGAACGGCTGGTACGCCCCTCCCGGCGCCGGCTGCACGAACACCGCATCGTCCTCGATCTTCATCACCTTGTCCCACGGGACGAACTCGGTCGGCTTGCCCCAGCCGTGGTCGAGGAAGATCCCGGCCGCTTCGGGGAACGGCTCCATCTGCGTGAAGACGAGGTCGGTCACCCTGCCGATCCGGTCGCTGATCGATCCGGCGACCACTGGCCGCTTGAGCAGCTGCGAGAAGTGCAGGAAGTGCATGGCGGCGCCGCCGCCGTGCGCGGGCGCGGCGCCGGGCGGGTCGTTCTGGCGCGGCGGGTTCTTGGGCAGGCTGACCATGGTCCCCTCCTATTCCAGCAGCTTCGGGAACAGGGTGGTGATGCCCAGCACGGAGGACATCAGGATGACGAGCACCACGATGGTGCCGTTCGCGAGGTTCTGCCAGCGCGTGTTGACGTGCTCGCCCATCTGCCCCTCGTCGTTCAGCAGGAGCATGAGGAAGACGAGCAGCGACGGCAGCAGCGTCACCGCCACCACCTGCACGAACATCGTGATGGTGACCAGCGGCGCGTCCGGGATGAGGACGACCGCGCCTGCCGTCAGCAGCATCAACAGGTAGAGGAGGTAGAACCAGGGGGCGTCGCGCACGCTGTTGTTGAGCGAGTGCGCCCAGCCGAACACCTCGCCGATGGCCCACGACGTGGACAGCGAGACGCACAGCGCGCCGAGGAACCCGGCGTCGAACAGGCCGATGGCGAAGAGGCGCCTCGCCCAGACGCCCTCGGCGTGCGGCAGCAGCGGGGCCAGCGCCTCGGCCGTCTGGCGCGCGTCCTCGATGACGATCGGCGGCCGGTGGTAGAAGAACGCCGCGCCCGTCGCGATGATGATGAATACCGCGACGCCGCACGTCAGGATCGCCCCGGCCATCGTGTCCCACTTGCCGAACGCGATGTCCTTGACGTCCAGCCCCTTGTCCACCACCGCGCTCTGCTGGAAGAAGATCTGCCACGGCGCGATCGTCGTTCCGATGTTGGCGAGGACGATGAACAGCAGCTCGGGCGAGAAGCCCAGGTCGTGCGGCCGGAAGAAGCCTTCCGCGACCTTGGTCCACGCCGGGGGCGGTCGGCGTCGCCATCGCCCAGAACGCGGCAGGGATGTAGACCAGGTTGAACAGGCAGAAGAGGAGCGTGATCTTCTCGAACGTCCAGTACTCGACCGGTCAGGACGATGGCGAAGAGGACGCCGGTGACCACCAGCACCGTGATCCAGGGCGGCACGCCGAAGAGGCTCATGGCCGCCGTCATCCCGATGTACTCGGTGATGAGCGTCAGCCAGTTCACGACGGCGAGGTCGGCGATCGAGAACCAGCCCCAGAACGGTCCGAAGCCCTCGAAGATCGCCTCCGCGTGGCCGCGCTTGGTGACCGCGCCGAGCCGCACGGTCATCTCCTGCACGTAGAACGCCATCGGCACGAGGAGGATGAAGATCCAGAGCAGCGAGAAGCCGTACTTCGACCCCGTCACGGCGTACGTGGAGATGCCGCCGGCGTCGTTGTCGGCCACCATCACCATGATCCCGGGGCCGAGGACGGCGAAGAAAACGATCAGCCGCCGCCGGAACCGGTTCAGGTAGTGGATGAACTTGCTGATCCAGAACATCGCGCGGTCCTCTGCCTCAGCTCCGCGGCAGGCGACTGGCGGCCGGCCGGATCAGGGCGGTCGTGTGCTGGAAGATCGACGGGATCATTCGGCACATTCCCTTCTGCCAGGCTGTGGCCCGGCTCGGAATGTGCCTGGAGGCAGGACCTAGGGTCGCAGTCTCAGGGCTCTATCCGAGCGGTCGCCGGGCGCGAACGTGCGCGGGGCGCGGGCCGGGTCAATCGGACACTCACTGCAACTTGGGGGTTCCATGTCGCCTTTCACGGGCACCATCCACACGGGTTTCGAGGAGACAACCCGTTCACTCGCAGTCTAGCGGACGACTGCGGTCGTGACAATCACTTTGTGAGGCTCAAGGGCTCAGGGCTCAAGGCTCAGGGACGGCCCGCCGGCCGCCCGCCGCCCAGAGCCCAAAGCCAAGAGCCCAGAGCCCAGAGCCGAGGACCGTTCCTGTCCTGCCCGATCGGCTGATGTGCCGCCGTCGGCCGCCGGCTACAGTGGGGGAGGGAAGGGAGAGCCAGAATGGAATCAGGACACCTGCTCAGTGATCTATCGAACCAGCTCGCGTCGCTCGTGGACGAAACCGCCGCATCGGTCGTCCAGGTAAGGGGTCGGCATGCCAGGCCTTCCACCGGAACCGTGTTCGCCCCGGAGCGCGTCGTAATAGTAGCCCACGCGCTCGACCATCGAAACGGGCTGACGGTTCGGCCGGCCGATAGGGCGCCGCTGGCGGCGGAACTCGCGGGCATGGACCCGGCGACCGACCTCGCCGTCCTGCGCGTGCCCGGGTGCGAGCAGCAGGTGCTCGATCTGCTCGGCCTCGGCCTGTCGAACGAGCACATCGGGATGCGCCTTGGCATCAGCGAGCACACGGCCAAGTTCCACGTCGCGTCGGTGCTGGCGAACCTCGGCGCCCACAATCGCGCGGAGGCGGTTCGGCGGTGGATTCGCCGCGGCCTGGTGACGGTATGACGGTGACGAACACGGACAATGAGGCGCTGGACGCCTACTCGCGCGCGGTGGTGCGCGCGGTCGAAGTCGTCGGCCCGGCCGTGGTGAAGGTGGACGTCACGCGAAAGGGAACCAACGGGCCGGCAGGCCGGGGACGCGGCGAACGCGAGAACGGCAGCGGGTCCGGCTTCGTCTTCGCGGATGACGGGCTGATCCTGACCAACAGCCATGTCGTGGCCGATGCCACGGCGCTGACGGTCGCCCTCCCGGACGGCCGGCGCTCCGACGCGGACCTCGTGGGCCACGATCCGGACTCCGATCTCGCGGTGCTCAGGATCTCGTCGACGAACTTGCACGTCGCGCGGCTCGGAGACTCGTCGCGGCTCAGGCCGGGCCAGCTCGTCGTTGCGGTCGGGAACCCGTACGGCTTGCAGCACACCGTGACGGCCGGCGTCGTGAGCGCACTCGGGAGGTCGCTGCGCTCGACGTCGGGACGGCTGATCGACAACGTCATCCAGACGGATGCGGCGCTCAACCCCGGCAACTCCGGCGGGCCCCTGGTGACGACCGACGGCGACGTGGTCGGTGTCAACACCGCGATGATCCTGGGTGGGCAGGGACTGAGTTTCGCCGTGCCGATCAACAGCGCGCGCCTGATCATTCCGGCGCTCCTTCGCGAGGGTCGGGTCCGCCGCAGCTATCTCGGTATCGGCGTGCAGGACGTGCCGCTGCTGCGCCGCGTCGTGCGGTTCTTTCACCTGCCGTCGGAGACCGGGGTCCTCGTGGTCTCGGTGGAGCCCGACGGCCCGGCGGCGCGCGCGGGCATCCGCGAGGGCGACACCATTGTCGAGTTCGGCGGGGAACCGGTGGGGGGCGCCGACGACCTCCACCGGCTGCTCACCGGCGAGCGGATTGGCCAGCAGCTGCCGGTGACGCTCCTCCGCGGCGCGGAACGGACGACCGTCGCCGTGACGCCGCGGGACCGGCAGTGACGCCGCTGCTACTTGCCTGTGCCTTTCGCCGGCTGCAGACGCTCGCCCTCTGAGTCTTCGGCCTTCGGCAGGGCGAAGTTCTCGATCCTGATCGTTCTTTCGAACTGTCCGAGCGACTGGAGCGACACCATCACCAGTTCCGCGTCGGCGAGCCAGGCGTCGTCGATGTGGCCGCCGCCGTCGTAGTACAGTGCGCGGCCACGCGAGAGGACCACGAAGGTGTGGCAGAGACTCTCCTGGCCGAACCCGCCTCCGTGCCCGACGATGACGGCCTCGCCGCGACGGCGGTTGCGCAGCGCGAATTCCACGCGGTCGGCCGGCCGCGCCAGCCAGGACCGAGGCGTCGCTCGCCGGAGATCGATGACGGAGACCGAACGGCTCGCGCCCGGGCGGGCGCTGGTCTGCCGGATGGCGAGGACCGTTGTCTCCACGCCGTTCAACTCCGCGGACGCCCCGGGCCGCAGCGGCACGCTGACCACCCGCCCGATCCGCAAGGCCTCGAGCGTCAGCCGTGCCTCGTAGGCGCCCGCCCTTCCTTCGTACGCGCCGTAGGCAGCCGAGGTGGCGATCCCCAGCAGCTGGAGCCAGGGTCCGAACCGAGACTGTTGCGCCACGAGCCTGGCGCCGATGGCGCGCTCGAAGTTCCGTTGGGTGAACCTTTCGGCCAGGTCGCCTGCGAAGAAGCCGAACCCGGACGCGTAGACGTTTTCGTCGGTGAGGGGCTTCTCCGCTCCGGGCGCTTGCAGGCTCGCCTTTCCGCGAACGACATGAACCAGGAGATCCTGGTCCAGGCCGCCCATCAGGAGATCGCCGGTGACAAGGTAGCGACGGTCGGTCCCGCCAGTCGGCCGGTGGTACGAAAACGAGGCCACCCGCACGCTCTCGGCGGGTACCGCCGCGGAGAGCCTGGCACCTCCGGTCCATTCCACCACTGAGCTTGGGACGCGCCCGAGCACGGCGCGGAGGGGCCACGCCGCGGCGACGCCAAGTATCACGAGCAGGCCCGCCACGCTCGCCATCACCGTCCGGGTCGTGCGACGTGTGAGGTACTGCTGTGTCGCGAGAGCCGACGCCATTAAGACCGCCGCCCCGGCAATCACCAGCACTGCCGCGGCCGAGGTGGCGGCGCGGTCGGTGATTCGGAAGTAGACGTTCTCGAGCGGCATGACGTGCCAGTACGCGCCGTAGAACTGCGAACCGGCCCAGGCTCCGGCGGCCACGAGTACGGACAGCACCATGCGCGCGAGGTCGCGCGTCATCGTCGCCACCAGTGTCAGCGGGAGCAGGAACAGCGCATCGAGCAGCATCCACTGCAGCACGGCTGCAGGCACCGCGGCCCACGGCACGCCGTTCATGACGAACACTCCCACGGCAGCGACGCCGGGCACGAGCAGGAGCAGTCCGCCGATTAGCAGGGCCTTGGCGGCAAGCATGGTCGGGCGCGACAGCGGGCGGGTGAGCCAGAACGCGTCGGTGCCTTCGGCCGGGTCGGTGTGCACGAAGCGGATGGCGAGCACCCACGCCAGCACCACGCGCGTCAGGGCGAGCGCGAACAGCAAATAGACGAACGACGACGTCGGCACCGTCGTCTGGGCCCTCCAAAGGCTGCGGAGTGGCGCCGTGCCGGCAGACACGACGTCAAGCTCGAGCGATTCGAGGACGCACGTCGCGCCCAGCACGACCGCCCAGGCCGCGACGAGCCATCTCTGCGCGCGCAGGTCCTTCAGGGCGTGGTGCAGGATCAGCTTCATAGACCCCTCAGCGAAGCCACCGACTACTTGTAGGAGGACATCCGAGGCAGCACGAAACCCTCGAGTGTCAGCGCCTTCTCGAACGTGCCCAGCGTCTCGATGACCGCGATCACCAGCTCCGCATCGGCCAGCCAGCGGGCGTCGATCGGGACCGTCGTGCCTGGCAGCGCAAGCTCTCGCCTCGCGACCCGCATGTCGTTGGGCAGCAGGCCGAATGGCCCGGTTCCCCCTTTCTCAGGCCAGGGGAAGAACGCTTCCCCGGTGCGCCGGTTGCGAAGCAGCAGGTGCGTGCGAGGTTCACCCGCCGTGCGGACCTGCGCCCTGGCCAGCCGAACCGTCAACAGACGGCCGTTCGGGTCGCGCGGGGCATCGATGACCGTGACGCCTTCACCGTCGACCTGTCCGGAGGCGCCGGGCACCAAGGGAATGGGAGCGCCGGCGACCACTCGCTGGGCTTCCATCACCAGCGTGGCCCGCAGGGACCCTCTCACGCCCTGCTCTGCCTGGAACACCGCCTCGTCCAGGTGGAAGAGATGCACGGAGATCCCCTCGATCACCCGCGCGTTGTTGACGATGCGCGCGCGGAGTGCCTGCTCGAAGGCCAGCTTCACGTCGCCGGACAGGCCCGCCCCAGGGCCCTGCCGCTCGTACGGCGTCTCGCCGGAATAGACGCCGTATGGCGCGCTCGTGATCGTCCGGCCGCCCAATCGGGTTTCGCCGGTGCCCTTCAGGACCCGCACGACCCACCCGGGCGGGACGCCGTCGGCCCGAAGGAACCCGCGCGTGTCGATCTGCGGGCTGCCTTGGACGACGCGGCCCCTGTCCCCGGCCGATACCACGCGAGCGCCACCAGGTCTCGCGTCGCCTCGGCGCAGGCCGTCGGCGTCGAGCGACAGGCGGACGCCGGTCGGGTCGAAGACCGCGGTGTCGACGCGAGCCGGCAGCGGGTCGGGGAGCAGGTTCCACGGCCAGAAGTCGCCGACCGAGACCACGAACGCCAGCGAGACCGCTCCCAGCCACAATGTGCGACGCGTGGACCGCGTGAGGTACTGGTGTGTGATCAGTGCCAGGCTGCCCACAACCGAGAGCGCCATCGCGACGAGCACAGCCGACGAACGGACAAGCGCGTAGTCGCGTCCAGGCGCGAGCCCGGGCAGCAACAACCACTGCATCACCGCCAGACTGTGGACGGTGGCGTAGATCAGCCCGCCGACTGTGAGCACCAGGATCATGCGCGCAAGGTTGTGGGCAACCGACGCCGCCAGCAACACGGGCATCAGCAGGGCGGAATCGACCGCCAGGCGCTCCAGCGCGAACCGCACGAGCAGCGGGCCGCGCACGCCGTTGGCGGCGACGACGATGGTGGCGGCAGCTACGGGCAGCAACAGGAAGAGCGGCAGGATCACCAGCAGCTTGCCGGCGAGCAGAGCGCCCGGCGAGAGCGGCCGCGTCAGCCAGAAGGCAGAGGGGCTGTCGAGCGCGTCGGCCTGGACGACCATCGCGGCGAGCACCCAGCCGAAGGCCACCACCGCCAGCCCGACGGCTACCGCGGCGGACCACACGCTATCGACGTGCTCCGGTGGAATGAACCGATCCAGCCTCAGCGCCTGAGCCGTGCAGTCGGCCAGCAGCACGCCGAGCCAGAGCCCGAGCGGCCCGCGCACGGCGCGGAGGTCTTTGAGGGCGTTGTGGAGCAGCAGGTTCATCGCTTCGCTCGCTGTCAGCCGGCTATTGGCGCACCTGTGCCTTGACCGTGAACTGCCCGATGTCGCGGATCTGCAGCGGCACGACCACCGCGTCCTTCAGCCAGTTGCGGTCGAGTTGTCCCGGCGCGTCCGTCGGGAACTCATACGCAAGGTTGCGGCGCATCGTCGCCACGTGTTCTGCGAGCAGCGGGGACGCGGCCCGGCCAAAGACCGCGTAACTGCTGGCGTAGTCGCGGGCGCCAACGGTCAGCGCCTGCCGCGTCACCCGGTTCACCAGCACGTAGGTCACGGTCGATCGGCGTCGAAGATCGACCATGAAGTTCGCCATCACGTCGCGGAGCGAGACGAGGCACTGGCCGTCGCGGTAGTCGGCCGAGAGCATGAGAATCTGCCGGTCGCCGCAGTGGCCCCGCGCGCCCGCTGCGAGCGGGAGATCCCTGCACGCCTGGTAGGCCAACGCGCCGAGCGTGACGTCTGTCTCCACACGGCCGCCGCGCTCCGAGTAGACGCGGTACGCGCCGGGCGTCAGCTTCGCGACCGCCCGCTCGGAAATGCCCTCGGTGACGTTCCGCGCGTCGAGCAGCTGGACGTCGCCGAGCAGATGTTCCACCAGGTCCTTGTGGACCAGGCGCGATCCGAGTCCGCGAACCTCCCAGCCCAGCTGTTGAACCGCGTCGGTTCGCTCGACCTGGCCGTCCGCCAGGGTGACCGTCGTGCGGAACCCGAACGGCCGCAGCACGAGATTCGGCGTTGAGCCCCTCACCTCGTAGCGGGCCATCAACTGCCAGGGGCGCTCCGCGTTCAACGGACCCGGCAACGGGGCAGGCGCCGCCGCCGTCAGCGCGACCGAGACCCGCGCCAGGTCGATCCAGCCGGGCTCCAGCGCGCGCGACGCCGTCACGAACGGCCGATCGAGGCGGTTCACCGCCGACAGGGCGAGGACGATGCACGCGACGATGATGAGCACCGTGCGGCGCGTCCGCCGGGTGAAGACCTGGTACACCAGTGCTGTCAGCGAGCCG
The DNA here is from genome assembly GCA_963698725.1 of uncultured Acidobacteriota bacterium. Classification (GTDB taxonomy): domain Bacteria; phylum Acidobacteriota; class Vicinamibacteria; order Vicinamibacterales; family Fen-181; genus FEN-299. The sequence goes on along the minus strand of CAVORY010000010.1, from coordinate 268,913 downwards.
ACGGCCGCGAAGATGGCGACGAGGATGATCAGCGAGCTCACGAGATCGTTGCTCTTCCAGGCGGCGAGCTTCAGCCACTGCAGCAACACCTGCAGGGCGAGCGTGCCGAACACCGTGGCGATGGCCGCCACGACGAATACGGCAAGGTCGCCGGTCACTGCGGCGAGCGTCATGATCGGCAGCACCACTGCCAGCCGGATGATCACGCCCTCCGCGACGGCGCCGAGCGCGTCGAGTGGGGCGACCCGGCACGCGACGACGAACCCGTCCAGAACCACCGGCACGGCGACCAGCAGCGCCAGCGCCACCCCCGCCTTCGACGCGAGCAGCGCGCCGCGCGACACGGGCCGCGTCAGCCAGAACGCGGTCGTGCCCACCAGCCTGTCGCCCTGCACCAGCTGCACGGCCGTGGTCACGAGCAGCGCCAGGTGCAGGACGCTCAGCACCACGTAGGCCATGCCGAGCGAGGCCAGGGCACGCTGGTCGCGTAGAGCGGCATCGACGCCGGAGCCGACGAGCACGGCCCGAATGACGACGACGGCGAGATACGCGGCAATCCAGAGACGGTGCTGTCGCAGGTCCTTCCAGGCGATGTGGCGGGCGCCGGCTGTCATTGGCCGTCCTCCCCGCGGCTGGCGGAGCGGAAGGTGCGCGCGAGCGCCATGAAAATCGCCTTGAGCGGCATCGGCGACACGTCCACCCGGGCGGCGCCGCGCAGCACCTCCCGCACCCGATCCTCGCCGCCCGGGTCACCCGCCTTCCCGTCGATGACGCGGAGTGTGTGGCCGGAGACCTCCGGCGCGAGCCAATCGGGAGGCAACGGAGAGGGGGCCGTCGCCGCCGCCTCGAACGTGGCCTCGATCTTCCGGAATCGCGCCACCAGACCAGCCACGGGCTCGGAGAGGTACAGCCGTCCCTCGTTGATCACGCCAATCCAGTCGGCCAGTCGTTCGACCTCGTCGATGTCGTGCGACGAGATGAAGACGCTCCACCTCGCCTCTTCGGCCAGTTCGAGGATGCCCTGGATGAACTCGTCTCGCACGAGCGCATCGAGGCCCGCGAACGGTTCGTCCAGGACAAGGAGCTTCGGGCGGTACGCGAGCGACGAGAGCAAAGCCGCCTTCATCCGCATGCCGCGAGAGAACGCATTGATCCTGCGGTTGAGCGGGAGGTCGAGCCGCCGCCGCAGGTCCTCGGCGAAGGCCGCGTCCCACGTCGGGTAGAACGGCGCGCAGTAGTCGAGCAACTCGCGGAGCGTCATCCAGCCGGGCAGTTCCTGGTTCTCGGAGACGTAGCCGATCTGCTGGAACTGCGCAGGACCGAGGCGCCGGGAATCCGCGCCCAGCACCGTCGCCGTCCCGGCCGACGGCTCCAGGATGTTCATCATCGTCTTGATCGTCGTCGTCTTGCCCGCGCCGTTCGGGCCGACGAACGCGAAGATGCTGCCCTCGGGCACCGAGAGGGTGAGGTCGTGGACGGCCTCGGTGCGTCCGAAGCGTCTGCTGAGCGATTCGGTCTGGATGATTGAGGTCATAAAGGGCTCAGGGCTCAAGGCTCAGTCAGGCTCGTCGACGGTCGAGGCGTTCCCATTGGTCTTTCACGGCCCCGACGACTTCCTCCAGGTCGAGCGACAGCTTGCGCGCTTCGACGACCAGGCGTTCGGTCTCCTCGCGAAGCAGCGTGCGGCGCTGGCCGCGCGTGGCGGCGGGCGCTCGCGAAACAACGGTGCCGATGCCCGGGCGGACCTCGAGCAGCCCCTCGGCGACGAGCGTCCCGACCACCTTGTGTGCCGTGTTCGGGTTGATGCGCAGGTCCTGGCTGAGAACGCGGACGGAGGGGAAGGCGTCGCCCGGGCGGAGCTGGCCGGTCACGCAGGCCTTCTTCACGGCGAAGACCACTTGTTCGTGGACCGACAGACCCGGCTTGAAGCTCACGCTGAATGGCAGCACGGTGTACTATACTATACTAGGACAGGTAGGACAGTCAAGCAGGGGATTAGGGACGAGGAACGAGGGATTTGGGGCGAGGGCAAGAACTCACGCGTTTCACGCTGATCGCTGGCTACCGATCCCTCGTCCCTCGTTCCTCATCCCTCGTCCCTCGTTCCTCGTCCCTGCCTGTCGTCACGATGCAATGACCTGCTCCACCCGCCCCACCTCCGCCTCCGTCGTGTGCTGCGAGGCGAAGCCGTAGAAGGCGATGCGATCGACGAGGATGCCGAGGGCCAGCAGGCCGGCGGCGACAGACGGCAGTCCGGCCAGCAGGCAGCCGGCCGGGAGGATGTCGACCAGCGCAAGGCGCGAGACGAGGATCGGATCGCGGCGTGCGAAGAACGTCGGGTATCGCGGCGCAAGGGGCGCTTCGGGCCCCGCCAGCGATCGGTAGCGCAGGACGAGCAGGGCGATGTCACACGCCAGCAGGACCGCGGTGGCGGCGTCGAGCGCCGTGCGGATTCCTTCCGAAGTGGCCGCCAGTGCGACGGGCGAGAAGAGCAGGCCACCACTGAGCGGCATCCAGACGACCGCGCCGCGCCAGGTCTGCTGGCCGGGCAGGGCGTAGACGAGGCCGAGCGTGACGAGGAACGCGAGCGCGGCGGCAGACGTTGCTATCCCGAGCACGGGCGTCGCGTCCGGGAGCAGGGCGGTGGCTATGCCCAGCACAAGGGCGAGGCCGGCGACGACGATCTCCGCACTCAGCCGGCTTCGGCCGATTCCGACCGCTGCCAGCGGCGCGCGGAACGGCCGGCCGAGGTGCGCGGTCGACACCGCGAGGCCCGCGCCGAGCAGCAGCACGCCCAGTCGGACGGCGCCGGCGGCCGGGTTCGTGGCGCCCGCCGCGAACCACGCGACGACCGGCGTTGTCAGCAGCCCCGCCCCCATGATCGCCAGCGTCGTGAAGACGACGAGCGGCCACTCGTGAAAAGCGCCCGCGCTGGGGTGAGAGGATGTGGTCGTCATCGCACCTGCTTCCGCCGCATGATTGTGCCGACGACCCTGACCGAAGCCGTGCGCCGCCACGGACCTCGCATGTCTGTCACGTCGCTGGGTGGCCGTCTGCCGCCGGTCATCGCGGGCGCCCGCGCTCGCTCGCGCTCGACAGTGCCGAACCAGTCGCCTCGGCCGGTCGATTTCGCGTGAGCCAGTCGGCATCGTTCAGCGCGCCTCCGGGCAAGTCCGAGCCTGCGGCTCCTGGTTGGCGCACTCGACCGTCGGCACTGCTCGCATGCTCGCTCGCGCAGGCATCCCTCGACGCCCGTCGGCAGACGCGTCTGGCGGCCGGCACGAGAAAGGCAGGCGCGGACCGGGTCGGCGCGAAGGGCGACTGTGAGGTCCGCCGAACCGGAGCCCGGAGCCGACGAACCGGGCCACGGACTGACGTCTCATCGCCGGCTGCCTGACATGTCTGGCACGCATCTTCACCGCCGTCCAAGCCGCTCGTTGAGCGCATTCAGCAGCGCCGAGCGCCGGGCTCCCCGCGGCTTGACGAACCGGATGCTCGGCCCGCAGCCGGCCGGGTCCGTGAAGCCGGGAGCTTCGTCCAGCCACTCGCGCGTGCCGTCCTCGGGCGACGGCGTGCGAAGCGCCTCGGTCGGGCACGCCGCGATGCACGCCGGCGTGTGCGAAGGCGTTCCCGCCGCTGCTGGCGCCAGGCTGAGCCGGTCCGCGCGTCCGGTGCTCTCGTGCCGGCAGAAATCGCACTTCGTCATCACGCCAGCGGACGCGTCGTACCTCGGCGCGCCGAACGGGCACGCCATCTCGCAGTATCGGCACCCGACGCACCTCGCCTCGTGGTGGATCACCACGCCGTCCGCCCGCTTCTCGTAGGCGCGCGACGGGCACGCCGCGACGCACGCCGGCTGCTCGCAGTGATGGCACGCCACCGACAGGAAGTATGTCGGGCCGCCAGGCCGCCGCCTGAGGTTGAGCGGCAGCACGCGGCGCCACGGGTTCTCGGACGACCAGCCGTTCTCGAGGCGGCACGCCAGCACGCACGCCCCGCAGCCGACGCAGCGGCCAAGGTCCAGCACGAAGCCGCCGGCTGGCGGCTGGCGGCTGACGGTTGGCGGCTGGCGGCTGGCGGCCATGGGCCGTGTCACGCGGGTGCCGACTGACCGCCTGTGGTCCGACTGACGTTCGTTAGTCCCGACTGACCGCGCCACCTCGACGAGGCACTCGTAGAACGTCGCCCCGTGGTTCATGTCCGTCACGCCGGCGTCGGTCAGCACGTTGACGTCCGGGTCGCCCTCATGGCAGCGCCCCTCGAGCACGTGCACGACTCCCGGCCGAAGCCCTTCGTCCAGCCGTACCTGCAGCGTCATGCGGCCGCGGTCGTTCCAGACCTCCGCCGCGTCTCCCTCGTCGAGGCGGCGCGCGGCCGCGTCCTTCGGGTGCATGTCGAGCCGGTGCGGCCGCTCGACGTCCCTGACCCAGTCGAGGTTCCCGAACTGCGAGTGGATCCTGTCGCGCGTCTTGCACGACAGCAGCTGCAGCGGATAACGCGAAGCGACCGGCGACTCGTGCCCCTCGTCGAGTGCGATGTAGTCGGGGACCGGATCGACGCCCCACAGGCGGGCGGCTTCCTCCGAGGCGAATTCGATCCGCCCGGACGGGGTCTGGAACGTCAGTGCGGCGAACGCCACATCACCCTCGCCTGTGGGGTCGACAGGCTGGCTGGCGAGGAGAGAGTAGAAGTCCGTCACGCCCGTCGGGGCTGCCGGCAGCATGGCGCGCAGCAGTCCGCTGGTTTCGGCGTCGTCGCGCGGGAAGTAGCGCGTGTCGAAGCCGAGCCGCTCCGACAGCAGCCGCCAGATCTCCGATTCCGTCTTCACCTCGCCCGGCGGAGCCCACAACTTCGTCCGGAGCTGCAGGTACGGGTGCCAATAGGCAGTGACGAGATCCTCCTGCTCGAACATCGTCTTGGCCGGGAGGACGTAGTGCGCCAGCCTCGCGGTGTCGGTCATGAACTGGTCGACGACGACGAGGAGATCCAGCTGCGCGAACGCCTTCCTGACCGCCCGCGAGTGGGGATTCTGACTGGCCGGGTTCCCCTTCTCGACCCACGCCGCCGCGACGCGCGGGCCGCTGATCTCATCAAGCGCCGGCCCGAGGCGCGACACCGGAATGCCGCGGCGAACCCCCGCCGGCTCGGGCGGCAGCGGCGGGTCCCGCAGGCAGTGGCTGTTGAGGTTGGCGTACTGCCATCCGCCGCCTGCCACCCCGACGTTGCCGGTCAGCGCCGCGAGCAGCGCCACCGCCCTCATCGTCTGGCCCGCCCTGTGATGGCGCTGCAGGCCGAACCCCGCGATGATCAGCGCCGGCCGACAGCGCGCGTAGTCTCGAGCGAGTCGGTCGATGGCGATGGCCGGGACGCCGGTGATGGCCGCCACGCGCTCGATCGGGTAGTCGCGCAGGCGTTCCAGGTAGCGCTCGAATCCGTGCGCGTGCCGCTCGGGGAACGCTTCGTCGTGCAGCCGCGCGTCGACGATCACCCGCGCCATGCCGAGCGCGAGCGCCGCGTCCGTGCCGGGCCTCGGCTGGAGGTGGATGTCGGCCGAGTCGGTCGTGTCGGTGCTGCGCGGGTCGATGAGCGCGACGATGGCGCCGCGCTCCTGGGCCTCGTGAATCCACCGCATCTGGTGGACGTTGGTTTCAGCCGGGTTGTGGCCCCAGAGCAGGATGAAGCGGCTGTCGACCGTGTGGCGCGGGTGGCTGTGGAGCACCGCGCCGTAGGTCAGCCGCGTGGCCTCGAGGCCGGCTGGCCAGCACAGATCGCCGTACGTCAGCGTGCAGCCGCCGAACTGGTGCCAGAACGCCATGGCCAGGCGGCCGAGCGCGCCGTGGCTGCCCGACGCTTCGTAGTACAGGACCGACTCCGGGCCATGCGCGCGCCGCACCGTGTCCAGGCGCTCGGCGATGTCCGTCAGCGCGTCCTCCCACGAGACCCGCTCGAACGAACCGTCCGGCATCCGCTTCAGCGGATGGAGCAGGCGGTCTCCGGTCGTGACCCGTCGCGCGTAGCTGATCCCCTTCAGACAGACGTGGCCGCGCGTGGCGGCGTTGTGCGGGTCGCCGTCGATGCGCGTGATGCGGCCGTCCTCGATCGTCACCACCATGCCGCACGTGCAGTAGCAGTTGCGCGGGCACACGGTGCGCACGACGGCGACGTTCGGGCCGGGCCCGCTCGGCCCGCGCCAGACATCTTCCCGGGACAGGACGGTTCGATTGACGCAGCTTCTCCGCCTCGCGCTCGCCCCGGGAGATGTCGATGACGACGCCGAAGGCGTCGTCCAGAAACGCCGTAGACCAGCGAGGCGAGCCGCAACGGTCCGAGGCGGAGCTTCGCTGGTCCGCATGGCCCGAGAGTGTATCATTCGGCGCGCGCAGCAACCCGCTGCGATTCACAGCGAGGTGAGTCGACGTACGGACAACCACGGAGGACACAGAGAACACGGAGGGAAGGCCAGAACGCGATCACACAGGCCGCAGCAAGGACCCCGCCTGGCGGGCCAGGCCGACGTGGCGCTCATCCGGCTTCGACCGGGTGGCGCCACCGCGAAGCGGCGGCGCCTGGCGGCCGGGCGTTGCGCCGCGGGCATGAGCCAGCACGACACGTGTCCGGCTCATGCCCGCCGGGCAGCGCCCGGCCGGCCTGGCCTTTCGGGCCGGCCCCGGTCGAAGCCTCCGTGGTGGCGCCTCTGTGATCTTCGTGTCCTCTGTGGTTGACCGCTTCGGAGTAGGATCACGCATATGGACGACGTCGCGCCGGCTCACCTGGTCACGCCGCGGTGCCGCCACTTCGGTGACTGCGGAGGATGCTCCTGGCAGCACATCGAGTACGCGGAGCAGCTGAGGATCAAGCGGGAGAGGGTGCAGGAGTTGATAGCCGCCCCGCGCCACACCGTCGTTCTGCCGACGCTGCCCACGCCGTCGCCTGACGGCGGCGCGCCGTGGGGATTCCGCGACAAGGCGAGCTTCGTGTTCGGGCCCGGCGTGAGGGGCCAGACGCTGGTCATGGGCCACTACCGCCGCGGTTCCCGCACCATCCTGCCCGTCGAGGAGTGTCCGGTCCACGCTGAGGCTGCCAATCGGTTCGCGTTCGAGGTGCGCGACGCGCTCCGCCGCGCCGGCATCCCGGGCGCGACGGTTGACGCCGAACGGGGTGTAGCGCGGCACGTCGTCGTCCGCGCGTCGGCGCGCACCGGAGAACTGGTCGGGACGCTGGTGGTGACCGAGAACGTCAAGGCGCTGCGGCGGGTGACCACCGACCTCGAGACGAGGCTCGCGGCGGCCGACTCGTCCTGGCGGCGGGCGCGGATCGGCTTCCACCTCAACGTGCACGACCGCCCGGATCCGTATCTGTTCGGCCGCGAGACGAGGCGGCTGTTCGGTCTCGGCGGCCTGCGCGAACAGGTGGCGGGCGTGTCCTACCTGATCTCGCCCACGGCGTTCTTCCAGACCAGCGTCAGCGCCGCCGAGGTCCTCGTCGGCGTTGTCCTCGACGCGCTTGCCGACCCCAGCCTGCGCCGCATTCTCGATCTCTATGCCGGCGCCGGCCTGTTCGCGCTCCCGCTGGCGAAGGCCGGGCGCATCGTTTCGGCGATCGAGGAGAACCGTGAGGCGGTGACCGGCACCGCCGACGCGCTCAGGCTGAACGGTATCGATCCGGCCGCATGCCGCCTGGTCGCGTCGCGGGTCGAGGACGCGATGATCCGGCCGCCCGCGTCCGGAGCCGGGCCGCGGCTTCGGGGCGCGAAGGGTGCGCCGGGCGACGGATGGGACGCGGTAGTGCTCGACCCGCCCCGGCAGGGGTGTCCGCCGCGCGTGCTGGACTGGGTATTTCGAAACATCCGGCCCGTCCGGATCGTCTACGTCTCATGCGACCCTGAAGCGCTCGCCCGCGACCTGGCGCGGGTGGCCGGAACGGGTACCATCTCGATCGCGTGCAGCCGATCGACATGTTCCCGCACACGGAGCACGTCGAGACGGTCGCGGTACCTAACACGGACAGCTGGCAGCTGATAGCGGGCAGCTGGCAGCGGGCAGCGGGCAGCCGGCAGCTGGCAGCCGGCAGCGGATCTCTTGTTCCGTCTTCTGGATTCTGGCTTCTGGATTCTGGATTCTATCTTCTATCTTCTATCTTCTATCTTCTATCTTCTATCTTCTATCTTCTGTCTTCTATCTTCTGTCTTCTGTCTTCTGTCTCCTGTCCCGAACGGAGTTCCCATGACCATCCTCTCCTCCCGCGGCGTGCTGGTGATGCTGGCAGCCGCGGTCGTCGGCACCGGCCTGGGCGTCGAGGCCCAGAAGCCCGCGACGCCACCCGCACAGCCTGCCGCGGCGAAGCCGGCCGACCCGGCGAAACCGGCGGGCGGCTTCGAACGGTATCGCACGCCGCAGGAAGTCAACGCGTCGCTTCTGGCCTTCAACAAGGCCAACCCGGCGCAGACGGCCCTGCACACGATCGCCACCAGTCCCGGCGGCACGAATCTCGTGGTCCTCGAGATCGGTCCGGATGTCGGCAAGAAGGTCCGAAAGACGCCTGCGGTCTTCGTCGTCGGCAACATGGAGGGGGTGGCGCCGATCGCCGCCGAAGCGGCGCTGTCGCTCGCCGAGCGGCTCTCTTCGTCGGGCAGCGCGACGAAGAACCGCACCTGGTTCATCCTGCCGAACGGCAACCCGGATGCCGCGGGGCGCTACCTCAAGAAGCCGCTCGTCGCCGACGAGCGCAACGCGAGCCGGTGGAACGACGACATGGACGACCAGGCCGACGAGGACGGCCCGGACGACCTGGACGGCAACGGCTTCATCACCGAAATGCGCGTGAAGGACCCGGCGGGCGAGTGGATTCCGGTGGAGGGCGAGCCGCGGCTGATGCGCAAGGCCGACCCCACGAAGGGGGAGAAGGGGATCTACAAGCTCTACGTCGAGGGGATCGACAACGACGGCGACGGCGACTTCAACGAGGACCCGGCGGGCGGCGCGAACATCGGCATCACGTTCCCGCACCTGTTCCGTCCCTTCACCGCGACGGGCGGGCGCTGGCCGGGCAGCGAGCCCGAGACGTTCGCCGTCATGAAGTTCGCGATCGACCACCCGGAGATCGCGATGACCTTCGCGTTCGGATCCACGAACATGTGCCTCCAGCCGCCGGCCGGCGGCCGACAGGGGAGCTTCGACGCCAACGCCATAAAGATTCCCGAGGCGATGGCGGGGCGCCTGGGCGCGGACGCCAGCCGCACCTACTCGATGAAGGAGATCATCGAGCTGGTTCGGCCGCTGGCGCCGCCGGGGTTCGAGATCACCGAGAGCATCATCGCGTCGTTCCTCGGGCTCGGCGCCGTCGTGAACCCGCTCGAGGAGGACCTCAAGTTTTACAAGGAGCTGTCGGAGAAGTACAAGGAGTTCCTGAAGGCGAACAAGCTCGACGCCAGGCGGCTGGACCCGCCGCAGCCCAAGGACGGCTCGTTCGAGCTGTGGTCGTACTACCACCTCGGCGTGCCGACCTTCAGCATGGACCTGTGGACGCTGCCCGAGGTGAAGGCCGAGGAGAAGGAGAAGTCGGGGATCACCGCGGAGTCGCTGGAGGGGATGACACCGGACGCGTTCGTGGCCCTCGGCGAGGCGAAGATCACCGCGTTTCTGAAAGAGGTGGGCGCGCCCGACACCATCAAGCCCGCGATGCTGCTCGAAGGGGTGAAGTCGGGAAAGATGACGCCGAAGCAGATGGCCGGCATGCTGAAGCAGATGCCGAAACCGAAGGACGCCTCCGGCGCCGACCCGAAGCAGAAGGCGCTGCTCGCGTTCAATGACAAGGAACTGCAAGGCAAGGGCTACGTCGCCTGGACCCCGTTCAAGCACCCGACGCTCGGCGACGTGGAGATCGGCGGGATGGTGCCGTTCACCGACACCACACCGCCCGCGACGATGGTGAAATCGCTCCTGGACGGGCAGGTGCCGTGGGTGATCACGCTCTCCGAGAAGCTGCCGCAGCTGAAGGTGCTCAAGTCCGAGGCCAAGGCGAAGGGTGCCGGCGTCTACGCGATCACGCTGTGGGTGGAGAACACCGGGTACCTGCCGTTCCCGACGGGCATGGGCCGGAAGAACCTGCACGTGCCGCCGGCCGTCGTGACGCTGGCGGGCAAGGACGTGACGTTCCTGCAGGGCCGTTCGCGGACGACCATCAACGCGGTGGACGGCCTCAAGAACGTGAAGCTCGAGTGGCTCGTGCAGGTGCCGCCGACGGTGGCCGGCATCGACGTGACGCTCGAGTCGGCGAACGCGGGGGGCGACACCAGTCGGATTGCGCTCGGTTCCGCGCAGGGAGGTGTGAAATGAAGACGCAGAACTGGGTCGCAACGGCCGCGCTCGCGGCGCTCGTCGCGGGATCGTCGCTGGTCATCCACGGGCAGGCGGGCCAGGCGCAGGCGCCATCAAAGCCGGCCGCCGGAACGAAGATCGCCGCGCCGGCAACCTCGTCGCAGCCGGTCACGGTCCCGCTGCGGTTCGACCGCTACTACACCTACGAACAGGTCGGCGAGGCGCTGCGCGCGCTGAACGCCGCCTACCCGCAGCTGACGACGATCGACGTCGTCGGGAAGAGCGAAGAGGGGCGGGACATCTGGGCGATGACCGTCAACAACCCCAAGACGGGGGCGGCGCTCGACAAGCCGGGTGTCTACGTGGACGGGAACATCCACGGCAACGAGATCCAGGCGGGCGAGGTCTGCCTCGCCGTCCTGAACCGCCTGCTCACCGGCTACGGCCAGAACGAGCAGATCACGAAGCTGGTCGACCGCAACGCCTACTACGTGATCCCGGTCGTCAACGTCGACGGCCGCTACCGCTTCTTCAAGGAAGCGAACACCCCGAGTTCCGGGCGGAGTATTCGGATCCCGAAAGACGACGACCGCGACGGGCTGATCGACGAGGATGGCGACGACGACCTGGACGGCGACGGCAACATCTGCTCGATGCGCCGGAAAGACCCGTTCGGGGCGTACCGCACCGACCCCGAGGACCCGAGGCTCATGATCCGGGTGAAGCCGGGTGAGAAGGGCGAGTGGACACTGCTTGGCGACGAGGGGATCGACAACGACGGCGACGGCCGCCTCGGCGAGGACGGCGAGGGGTACGTGGACGGCAACCGGAACTGGGGCAGCAACTGGGCGCCGCCCTACGTGCAGAACGGCTCGGGCGACTATCCGTTCGAGGCCGCCGGCACGCGCGCCATCGCGAAGTTCCTGATGGATCGCCCGAACATCATCGTCGTGTTCGCCTACCACAACGCCGCGGGGATGTACCTCAGGGGGCCGAGCACGAAGGCGGGCGAGCCGATGAACCCGTCCGACGTCGCCGTCTACGACATTCTCGGCACGAACATCGAGAAGATCGTGCCGGGCTACCGCTATCTCGTCTCGTGGAAGGACCTGTACGCGACCTACGGCGACTTCACCGATTTCACCGACAACGTCGTCGGATCCTACGGCTTCGTCGGCGAGCTGTTCATCGTCGCATCCGAGACCTACCGGCCGCCGCCCAAGCCGGGCGCGGCCGGCGCCCCACCGCCGGATGTCACCAACATCCTGGGCGGGGGCAACGACCAGGAGCGCGAGCGCCTGAAGTTCAACGACAACGTGACGCAAGGGGATCTGTACAAGCCGTGGAAGGCGTTCAAGCACCCGCAGTTCGGGGAGATCGAGATCGGCGGGTGGGTGAAGATGAGCTCGCGGCTGCCGCACCCGTTCATGCTGCCGGACCTCGCGCACCGCAACGCCTCGGCCGTGCTGTTTGCGGCCGCGCAGACGCCATCGATCACGCTCGACGTGCTGCCGCCGCAGAAGGCGGGCGCGGAGCTCTACAGAGTGCGCGTGCGCCTCGTCAACGGCGGCTCGATTCCGACGCTGACCTACACGGCCATCCAGCGGAAGATCCACCCGCAGGACACGCTGAAGGTCTCAGGCCCGGCTGCGAAGGTGGTGGCGAGCGGCCGCGTCAGCGGCGTGCCGATCGAGACGATCGCTTACAAGTCCAACCGGCCCGAACTGCAGTTCCTGCAGGTGCCCGGAGACGGCAAGGTCGAATTCGAGTTCCTCGTCTCCGGGAAGGGCGAGGTGACCGTGGCGTACCAGTCGCAGAAAGCAGGGAAGGCGACGAAGACCGTCGTGCTGCAGTGAGGGATGCTGTAACCTTGAACGAACCGCGATTCAAGGAACAGCATGGGCAGTGAACCAGTGACCGGGAAGTCGGGCCTCACGCGCCAGGCGGCCGCCTACGGCCTGGGCGTGATGACGCTGCTCAACTTCGTCAACTACATCGACCGGTACGTGCTGCCGGCCGTCGCGCCTCGCATCAAGGACGCGCTGTCGCTGACCGACACGGAACTCGGGTTCCTCGGCAGCGCGTTCCTGTTCTCGTACTTCCTGACATCGCCGATCTTCGGCTGGCTGGGCGACCGGTTCTCGCGCACGAAGCTGATGGCGGCTGGCGTGGCCGTCTGGAGCCTGGCCACCGCCGGCGGAGGCCTGGCCCGAAACCTCGGGCAGATGTTGTTCGCGCGCGGTGCGGTGGGCGTCGGCGAGGCGTCGTACGCCGCCATCTCCCCGGCGCTCCTGTCCGACTACTACCCGCCCGAGCGCCGCGGACGGGTGTTCGCCATCTTCTACCTGGCCATTCCGGTCGGCAGCGCCGTCGGGTATCTGCTCGGCGGCGCCATCGAGTCGCACTTCGGCTGGCGCGCCGCGTTCTTCGCCGTCGGGCTGCCCGGTCTTCTACTGGCGCTGCTCGCGCTGACGGCGGCCGACCCGCCCCGCGGCGTCAACGACCCTCCGGCGGCGTCGCGGGAGCCGGCGGGCAGCTACCTGCACTCGCTGGGACTGCTGGCCCGCAACCGCGACTACGTGATGGCCGTGGCCGGGTACGCGGCCTACACGTTCGCGGTCGGCGGGATGTCGTTCTGGGTGCCCGTGTACCTGAACCGCGAGCGCGGGATGTCGCTGAGCCAGGCGAACTACACCCTGGGCCTGGTGACGGTGGTCGCCGGCATCGGCGGGACGTTCCTCGGCGGCTACATCGCGGATGCCCTGGCCCGCCGCATCCGCGGCGCGCATCTCTGGGTGTCCGGCGTGTCGATGGTGCTGGCGGTCCCGTTCGCGTGGCTCGCCTTCTCGACGCGCGACACCACGACGTTCACCGCCGCGTTGCTCGCGGCCGAGTTCCTGGTGTTTCTCAGCACCGGGCCGATCAACGTCGTCCTGGTGAGCGTGGTGCCGGTGGCCATCCGCGCGACGGCGATGGCCGTCAGCATCTTCGTGATTCACCTGCTGGGCGACGCGGCGGCGCCGCTGGTCATCGGCGCCGTGTCCGACCGCGTCGGCCTCTCGAACGCCGTCCTGATCATGCCCGGCTTCGTCGCGCTGTCGGCCGCCATCTGGCTGGTGGCGGCGTGGAAGCCGGCGCACAGGTAGGCTCAAAGGGCCCAAGGCTCATGGCTCAGGCACGACCGGCCTGAGTCCAAAGCCCTGAGCCCTGAGCCCTGAGCCCTGAGCCCTGAGCCTGTCCGCTACTCGAGCGGGATCTTCGAGGCGTTGGCGGAGAGCCACGCGTCGAAGTCCTGGAGGCCGGGGTTCAGGCGGCGGGAGACCTCGAGGCTCCGCGCCCCGACGAAGTCCGCGTTGAAGTCGCGCTTGAACTGGTACATGTTGCCCATGTCATCGGCGCCGGGGAATCCGAAGCTCCGGTAGACGTCGGGCGGCACGTCGTTGTACCGCACCTCGCGACCGAGCGCCTTCGACAGCTTCGCCGCCATCTGGGCGCCGGTGAGGTGTTCGCCCGCGATGCCCACCGACCTGCCGACGTACTCGCCCTTCGCCTTGAAGATCCCCAGCGCGCACTTCCCGATGTCGGCCGCCGCGATGCCTGGCAGGCGCTGGTCGCCCATCGGCAACGTCAGCGCCAGGACGCCGTCAGGTCCTGGCTTTGGCCCGGCGCCGAAGTAGATGAAGTTGTCCCAGTAGAACGAGGTGTTGAGCAGCGTCACCGGGAGACCGAGGCCGACGAAGATCCCGTTGGCCTCTCCCTTCCCGTCGAAGTGCGGCACCTTGTACTTGCCGTGGAGGGTCGGCATCCGCTCGTCGCTGAGCGCCATCCACCTCCGTGTGTCCTCGAGGGTGGACCAGATGACGTGCTCAACGCCTGCAGCCTTCGCCGCCTGCGCCATATTGCGCGCTTCGGCGATTTCCTTCTCGGCGGAGAAATGCTCCCAGAAAAACGTGACGCAGAAGGCGCCGTAGGCGCCCGAGAACGCGCGCTGCAGACTGTCCGCGTCGTCGACGTTCGCGCTCACGACCTCGGCGCCCAGGCGCGCCAGTTCCTGCGCTTTCGGGGAACTGGCGTCGCGGGTGATCGCGCGCGCCGCGAACTGGCCCGACGGATCGTTCAGAATGGCGCGCACCAGGCCTCCGCCCTGCGCACCGGTCGCACCGACAACGGCGATGACTTTCTTTGCAGCCATGGGTCGAGTCTCCTCTTGGCGTGATTGGTTGATCTTTGTTAGAAGAACACGGAAACCAGAATGGGTATTCCCAAGGTCGCGAGAAATCGGACCGAAATGGGCGGCGAAGTGTGGTAGACTACTCGGGTCAGGTTGGATAGCGCATTTCCACTCTCGGAAGGGCCTTTCTCCATCCCGCTCGGAATTCAATCCTGAATCCCGAACGATCGCTAGCGATGAACGGACGTTGACGGTCCGCCATCATTTCTTCCCGCGAGAAGCGGGCAGGAGACTCAGGCCAATGGGCAGAAAACTCTACGTCGGCAACCTTCCGTACGAAGTCGGTGAATCGGACCTCCAGACGCTGTTCGCAGCAGCAGGGACGGTCGAGACCGTGAACGTCATGCGCGACATGGCGACCGGCCGCGCGCGCGGCTTCGCGTTCGTCGAAATGAGCACCGACGACGAGGCGCAGAAGGCGATCAGCCAGTTCAACGAGCACTCGATGGGCGGCCGCAACCTCACCGTCAACGAGGCGCGTCCGAAGCCGGAGCGCTCGGGCGGGTTCGGCGGCGGCGGCGGCGGAAGCCGGCGCCGGTCGGAACCGCGCTGGTAAGGGTCGACACAATCGCTCTCTGAACCGGGGAGGCATGTTCCGTCGGGCCGTATGTGCCCGACGCCAGCATGTCTCCCCGTTTCTGTTTGGGGCCGGCCACGTGCGGCCGGCACGAGGGAGACAGGCGCCGGCCCACCGTCGTCCGCTGCCAGCTGCCAGCTGCCAGCTACGAGCTACTGGCTGAGCGGTTATCATTCCCCAATGCCCCTCGCCCGCGTCGAGAGCCTGGACGACCCCAGGCTGGCCGACTACCGAAACGTGCCGGATCCGGAACTGCTCCGGCGCGGCGACGTATTCGTCGCGGAAGGGCGCCTGGTCGTCCGCGCGCTGCTCGGGTCCTCGCCGTTCCAAGCCCGATCGGTGCTGCTGACGGAGAACGCGTTTCAAGCGCTGGCCGACGTCATCGAGCCGCGGCTCGCGAACCTCTCCGTCTTCCTCGTCGAACCGGGCACGATCGAGGCGCTGACCGGCTTCAACATCCACCGCGGCTGCCTTGCCATAGGGGAGCGTCCGCCCCGGATCACCGTCGACGCGCTGCTGACGCGCCTGCCCGCCGCCCGCCGCCTCGTCGTCCTCGAGCGGATCGCGAACGCCGACAACATGGGCGGGATCTTCCGCAACGCCGCCGCGTTTGGCGCCGACGCCGTCGTGCTCGGGCCCGGCTGCTGCGACCCGCTGTACCGAAAGGCGATTCGCGTGTCGATGGGCACGGCGATGCGGGTGCCGTTCGGTCACGCCGGCGATTGGGGCGCGGACCTCGAGCGCCTGCGCGCGGCCGGTTTCACCGTCGCCGCTCTGGTGACCGGCGACGGCGCCGAAGACGTTTCCCGCTACGCTACCGCCTTCCCGCCCGGCTCCAGGCTCGCGTTGGTGGCCGGCTCCGAGGGCACCGGCCTGACGCTCGAAGCGCTCGCCCACGCCGACGTCGCGCTGAGGATTCCGATGGCTCCGGGCGTCGACTCGCTGAACGTGGCGACGGCGACCGGCGTGGCGCTGCACAGGTTCTTCGCGATTGGGGTATCATGACAGGGCTCGACTGAACCACATTTCACACGGAGAGGGTCATGCTGATCAGCAAGAAGCTCAATGCCGCGATCAACGACGAAATCGGCCTCGAACTGTTCGCGTCGAATCTGTACCTGAGTATGGCGGCCTACTTCGAGGCGTACCCGCTGAAGAAGCTGGCCGCGATGTTCGCCAAGCAGGCCGACGAGGAGCGCATGCACGCGCTCAAGTTCTTCAAGTACCTGAACGAGGTCGGCGGAACGGTGAAGATTCCGGCGATCGACGCGCCGCCGGCGACCTTCAAGTCGGTCGAGGACGTTGTCAAGCTCGCGCTGAAGTGGGAGGGAGAGGTCACCGACCGCGTGAACGATCTCATGACGATGGCGATCGCCGAGAAGGACTACGCGGCGCAGGACTTCCTGCGGTGGTTCGTGACCGAGCAGGTGGAGGAGATGGGCAACATGGAGAACCTGCTCAAGATCGTCCAGGCCGCCGGCGAGCGGTCGCTCATCATGGTCGAAGCCTACCTGTCCCACCAGGGATAGGCAGCGTTCTGCAGCAGGCAGCGGATCACGGACGCAGTAGCGGGCAGCGGGCAGCGGATCAGAATCGCGGCCGCGGCCAGAGCCTGAAGCCCTAAGCCCGAAGCCGCTCTACGGAGTACCCTGCAGCAAGGCCCTCGTCGCCGGATGCGAGGGCCTTGTCAACACGTCGCCAGCCGGTCCGTCCTCCACGACACTTCCGTTCGCCAGCACCACAACGCGTGTCGCCAGGCTCAGCGCGAACGGCACGTCGTGCGTGGCGATGAGCAGCGTGCGTCCGGCGGCGGCGAGCGAGATCAGCGTGGCCGCCAGCTCGCCCCGCCTGGCCGGGTCGAGCGACGCGGTCGGCTCGTCCATCAGCAGCAGTGGCGGGTCGGTCGCCAGCGCGCGGGCGATGGCGGCCCGCTGCGCTTCTCCCCCCGACAGCTCTGACGGGCGTGCGCCGCTTCTGGCGCCAATCCCAAGCGACTCCAGCCACGACTGCGACTTCGCGTCCGCGTCCCGCCTGGGGACCCGGTGAACGTGCACCTGGGCCAGCGATACGTTCTCGATCACGCTGAGGTGCGCGAACAGGTGGTGGAACTGGAACACCATTCCGACTCGCCGCCGCAGGTCGCGCAGCTGCGATTCCCTGGGAACGGGTCCGGCTTTCAGCGCGAATCCGTCCACGACGATCGTCCCCGCCTGAAACGGGTCGAGCGCGCAGACGGCGCGGAGGACGGTCGTCTTGCCTCCCCCCGAGAGCCCCATCAGGGCCACCCGCTCGCCCCTGCGCACCTCGAGACCGACGTCGCGCAGCACGGCCTGGCTGCCGCGTGACAGTCGGAGGTCGCCGATGGAGAGGACGGCGTCGCTCACGACTGCGGCACCTGCCAGGCCTTCTCCAGGCGTCGGGCGAGCCGGGAGAGCGGGAGCGACATCGCCAGGTACAGCGCGGCGCACAGCGCGCCGGGCAGCACCCAGCTGCCGATGTTGGCGGCGAAGATCTGCGTCTGCTTGGTCAGTTCGATGACGGTGATGACCGAGACGAGCGACGAGTCCTTGAGCAGCGCCACGAAATCGTTGGTCATCGGCGCCAGTGCCAGGCGGAACGCCTGGGGGCCCCGAATCAGGCGCAGGATCTGCGGCTCGGTGAATCCGAGCGTGCGTGCCGCTTCGAGCTGGCCGCCGGGCACGGCGAGCAGGGCGCCGCGGTAGATTTCGCTCTCGTAGGCCGCGTAGTTGAGGCCGAGGCCGATCCACGCGGCGACGAACGCGGGCAGCCGAACGACGGAAGCCAGGCCATAGTAGATGACGAACAGCTGCAGCAGCACTGGCGTGCCGCGCGTGACCTCGACGTAGACGGTCAGCAGCCACCGGAGCCAGCGGCTGCCGTAGAGCCGTCCGCTGGCCACGAGCACGCCGACGAACACGGCCAGGGCCATCGACAGGCACGAGAGCACGATGCTGATGACCGCGGCCCTGAGCACGGCGGGCAGGTAGCGGAGCGTGGCGTCCAGCAGCCCTGGCGGGCGCGCGGCGCCAGCCCCGTCGCCCGTGCCGGAGCCCGGTGGACCGTCCACGGCACCGGCGGTCCGCAGAAACTCCGCCTGGCCGTCATCCCAGATCTCCCACCGGCGGTAGATCCGCTCGAGGCGGCCGTCGCGCATGGCGTCGCGCAGAATCTCGTTCACGCGGTCGCGCAGCGCCTCCTGGCCGGGCGCCAGGACGACGACGTAGCGGCCGACCGCGACGACCGTCGGCTCGGTGAACAGGCCCGCCGTGCGACGCTCGGCTCTGGCCGCGATGATGTTGTCCAGCAGCACGGCGTCCAGCCGGCCGTCCGCGACGTCCGTGTACGGATGCACGTCGTCGTCGTAGGAGACGGCGACGACGCCGTGCGTGCGCGCGGCGTCGAGCAGCAGCTCGTACGCCTGGGTGCCGCCCAGCGTCCCGACCCGCCGGCCCTTGAGGTCGGCGAGCGAGCGGTACTTTCCCGCGTCGGCGCGCCGGACGGTGAGCACCTCGCGGAACTCGAAGTACGGGATGGTGACGGCGAGCTGCGACCGGCGCGCGGGCGTGTCCTCCACACCGCTCATGCCGATGTCGAAATCGCCGCGCCGCACCGACGCGTCGATCGACGCCCACGCCACCTGGACGAACTGCGGCGTCCGGCCCAGCCCCTCGGCGATGATCGCCGCCACCTCGACATCGAACCCGCGGAGGACGGTGGGGTCGTTGGGATCGGATTCGACGAACGGTGCGCCGCCCTCCGCGTCGCCGCCCCAGCGCAGAAGGGGGCGCGGCGCGGCCGTCTGCGCGGCGGTCGATCGGGCCGCGACGCCGGAGGGCGGCTGCGACGCCGATGCGCACAGCGCCGAGACGTGCGCCGCGAGCAGCAGGACCGCCAGCCGGGCAAGGAGCGGGGCGTGGCCCCGCGGTGTCTGGTCATGCGACGTGGGTGCGAGCGCCCATCATACGCTACACTTGCCCGAATGGATCTGCGGACCCTTCTTCTGCCCGAACCCCGGCGGCGCCTGCCGCACGCGCGGGCGTGGAACGTCGGCGCGAGGACCGTGCACCTCGCGGCGACCGGCGTGCTGCTGGGCGGTCACTTCTTCGGCGCCGAGGCCGAAGCGCTGCTCCCGTGGCTGTACGTGGCCATGGCCAGCGGGGCGGTGATGCTCGCGGTCGAACTCTACTCGTCGCTCGACTACCTGGCGGAGTTGGGCGGGCTGGCTGTCCTGCTGAAACTCGCGCTGCTGTGCGCGATTCCGTTCGCCTGGTCGGCGCGCGTGCCGATCCTGTTCGCCGTCGTGGCCGTCGCCGGCATCGGCTCTCACATGTCGGGGAAGTACCGCCACTACTCGCTCCGGCATCACCGAGTGATGAAGGATTAGGAAGAGGAGGGAGGCGCCGTGTCGGACTCGCAGCCGCGGGACGCGTTCAAGTCCCCTCGATTCTCCCAGCCGCCCACCTTCATGCGGCTTCCGTACCGCACCGATCTCGAGGGCGTGGACGTCGCGTTGATCGGGATTCCGTTCGACAGCGGAACGACATACCGGCCCGGCACGCGCCTGGGGCCGCGCGAGATTCGATCGCAGTCGTCGCTCATCCGCCCCTTCAACCATTCTCAGCAGGTGGCGCCCTTCGAGCGCCTCACCGTGGTGGACGCCGGCGACGTCGACGCGTCGCCAGTGAGCCTGGAGAACGCGCACGCGGCCATCGAGGCCCGCGTCGGCGCCATTCTGGGCGCGGGCGCCGTGCCGCTGGCTGTCGGCGGCGACCACAGCATCTCGCTGCCCGTTCTGCGCGCGCTGGCGAGGGCGCACGGCCCGCTCGGACTCGTGCAGTTCGACGCCCACATCGACACCTGGGACGAGGATTTCGGGTCGAAGCTGTTTCATGGGTCCCCGTTCTACTACGCCGTGACGGAGGGTCTGGTGGACCCGCGCCGGTTCGTGCAGATCGGCCTCCGGGGGCCGATGTACGGGCCTGGCGATTTCGCCTTCCACCGCGAACGCGGCATCACAGCGCTGGACATCGACGAGGTCTTCCGTCTCGGCCTGGAAGACGTGCAGGCGCGCGTCCGGGAGGTGGTCGGCGCGGGACCGGTCTACGTTACGTTCGACATCGATGCCGTCGACCCGGCCTACGCGCCCGGCACCGGGACGCCTGAGGTCGGTGGCCTGAGCAGCCGCGACGCCCAGGTGCTCGTGCGCGGCCTGGCCGGCCTGCGAGTCGTCGGCGGCGATATTGTCGAAGTGTCGCCGCCGTTCGACGGACCCGGACAGATCACGTCGCTCCTGGCCGCCAACCTGCTGTTCGAGCTGCTATGCGTTCTCGCAAGATCGCGATAGCGCTGCTCGCCGGCGTCATCATCCTGGCGGGCCTCGTCGCCCGGCGGGTGGCGCATCCGCCGCAGCCGGGGCCGCTGCCGGTCGTGCCATGCCGGGTGACCATCGCCGACCCGGCGAGCGGTCTCGCGGACGTGCGCCTCGATTTCGACCAGGACGCCCTGCGCCACCGGAGACACCTGATCCTGGCGTTCGGCGACGTCCGCGGGTCGTCTCGGATGGTGCGCGCGTTCTCGGCCCGCCTCGACGGGCGCGACGTCGAGGTCCGGCCCGAGGACGTTCGCGGGGCGCTCGTCTACTTCGTGCCGCTCGCGGATGGCGCGCGCGACCTGTCCATCAGCTACACCATCGACCCGACCTTCTTCCCGCCGGGCAGTGACCGGGCGGAGCCGGCCGACTCGCGCAGCCGGATCACGGCCGACCTCGCGATCATCCGGTCGTCGAGCCTGTTCCCGCGGTTCGACGTCGCGGGCGCGCGGCTCGGCGTCGAGTTCGATCTTCCCCGGGGGTGGATTGCGGTGACGCCGTGGCCGTCCGCCGACGGTCGGGTGCTGGTGCCCGCTCACCTGGCGGCGGCGGTGGAGTACCTGCCGGTGGGGCCGTTCGAGACGCGGGATGTTGCCGTCGGCTCTTCGGTGATCCACGTCGCGACGCCCGCCTTGCTCAGGAGCGGGACGTTTCCCATCGAAGCGATCGTTGCGCGCGAGCTGGAACTCGTCGCGGCTCCGCTCAAGCGGCCCGGCCCGTTCGTGGCGGCGGTCGTCCCCGATTCGTTCATGCACGGCGGCGCTGCCGGAGAGCAGACCATCGTCCAGTCGTCCGCGCCGCAGGTGCTCGCGCACGAGGTGTTCCACTGGTGGAACGACTCGAGGCTGACGGCCGCCGACGCAATGTGGTTCAGGGAGGGGTTGACCGAGTACTACGGCATTCGCGTGGCGCGCGAGGCGGGCGCCACGACGTCGGAGGCCGAAGCCGCATGCCTGGCCGATCTCAACGGCGAGATGCGGCTTCTCGAGGAGGCCGCGCCCAGGAGCCTCCGAGACGCGTCGCTCGATCCCGCCGCCACCCGCCTGGTCTACAGCAAGGGCGCGCTCTTCTGGGTGCTCGTCGATCGGCGCCTCCGCGCCTCCGGCCGGTACCTGGAAGATGCGGTGCGCCGCGTCGTCACCAGCCCGCGCGAGGGGCTGACCACCGAGGAACTGCGGACGCTGTTCTCGAGCGTCTACGGCGGGCTGGTGGACGACGAGTTCGACCGCTTCGTCATCGGCGCCAATCGCCTGCCCGACCTCGGCCTCGGCCCGGCGACGGGGAGGAGCGGCTGTGCGCGGACGCCCCTGAGCCGTGAGCCCTGAGCCCTGAGCCGTGAGCCCTGAGCCTAGTTGATCATCGTGTCGTGCAGCAGCCGGCAGAGCGCCGCCGGGTCCTGCTCCTGTTCCAACGCGACCCGGAACTCCTCGTGCATCAGGTGACGCGCAAGCGATGCCAGCACCTGCATGTGGGTGGCGGCCGCGTCGGACTCGCGGATGGCCAGCAGGACGACCGTGCGTACCGCTTCTCCGTCGAGCGAGCCCCACTCCACGCCGTGCTGCAGCTTCACGACGGCGATCGAGTTGGCGTCCACCGCGTCGGTCTTGCAGTGCGGGATGGCGAATCCGTTCCCGAAGCCGGTCGAGTAGTCCGCCTCGCGGCGCCAGACCGCCTCCTCCACGTCGCGCGGCCGGTCGGTCCGTCCGGCGCCGTAGAGAAGGTCGACCGCGGTCTTGATCGCCTCTTCCTTCGTGCGGCAGTCCGCGCGGACGCGCACCAGTTCGGGGTCGGTCAGAGGCAGTGGGCGCCAATGCGCGCGCTGGTCGACCAACTGCTCGACGTCGCGGGCCGTCGGCGCGTCAAGGGCGCGCTCCACCAGGGACCGGCACGCGGCGGCCGACAGCCCGCTGAGCAGGGCCTTCGTCGCCGGAATCTCCGGTGGCGGCACGCTGAGCTCGTCGAAGCCGAGACCGACCAGCACCGGCAGGAAGCGGGCCCGCCCTCCGATGTCGCCGCAGAGCCCCACCCAGCGCCCGCGGGCGTGGGCCTCCGAGACGATGCGATCGAGGAGACGGAGGAAGGACGGCTCGAAAGGATTCGCGAGCGGTGCCAGCCGCGGGTTGCCCCTGTCGCAGGCCAGGAAGTACTGCAGGAGGTCGTTCGTCCCCACGCTGAAGAAGTCCAGCGCGCCCGCCAGCGGCCCGAGCAGGAACGCGGCCGACGGCACCTCGATCATGGCGCCCACCGGCATGCCGGGGTCGAACACCACGCCGGCCCCGGCCAGGCGGGCCTGCTCGTCTGCGATCACCTCGCGCACCCAGGTCACCTCGTCCAGGCAGGAGACCATCGGGATCATCACCTTCAGCCGCCCGAGCGCGGACGCGCGGACGAGCGCGCGGATCTGCGAGCGGAAGAGCCCCTCGATCTCGCGGTAGACGCGCACCGCGCGGTATCCGAGGAACGGGTTCGCCTCCTTGGGCAGCGGGAGGTAGGGGAGGGGCTTGTCGCCGCCGACGTCGAGCGTCCGGACGATGACCGGCCGTCCGTCGGCCGCGGCCACCGCGCGCGAGTACTGGGCGAACTGCTCGTCCTCGGACGGCGGGTTCTTCCTGGCGAGGAACAGCATCTCGGTTCGGAAGAGGCCGATGCCGTCGGCGCCGCCGGCCACCGCCTCCGCGACGTCCGCCGCCGAGCCGACGTTGGCGCCGATCTCGATCGACCGGCCATCCTCGGTCATCGCGGGGCGGGCGGAGAAGCGATGCACGCGGGCACGGCGCTGATCCAGCCGGCTCCGCTCCATGTCGTAGTAGCGCCGCGCGGCATCGGTCAGCCCGGTGACCACCACTCCGAGGTCTCCGTCGACGACGACGTGCTGTCCGGCAATCGCGGCGGCATCGAGGCCGGCCACGCCGACCACCGTCGGGATGCCGCTCGAATCGGGCGAGGATGACGGTGTGCGACGTGGTGCCGCCGTGCGCGAGGACCAGGCCCTTGACGAACCGGCGGTCGAGCGCGAGCAGCTGCCCCGGCGTCATCGTGTCCGCCACGCATACGGAGTCGGCGGCGAGCGCGACCTCCTCTGACGGTAGTGCCTCCCCGTACACCTCGCCGAGCAGGGCGCGGCAGACGTCGCGGATGTCCAGCGCCCGCTCGAGCAGCAGGGCGCTGCCCGTGGCCGCCAGCATCGAGCTGAACCCGGCTTCGGCCTCGGCGACAGCGCCGGCCGCCGTCAGCCGGCGTTCCCTGACGGCCCGCACGATGGCGCGGCCGAATTCCGGGTCTCGAGCGACCGACCGGTGCGCCCGGAGCAAATCGGATTCGACCCCTTCGGCACGCGCGTCCAGCCGCTCGTCGTACCGGCCAAGCAGCCGGCCGAGCGCCCGTTCGATCTCCTCGATCTCCGCGTCGGCATCCGCGACACCGGTCAGCGCGATCGAGTCAGGGAGCGCGAGCCGGCCGATCGCCAGAGCGCGGCCGATGCCAATACCTGACACGACCGCGAGCCCAGTCGTCACCGTCGCGCCAGCGTGCTTCAGCGCGGGCGGGAGCCTCGCCTCCCCGGCGGGCGTCGGCGGCAACGCGACCACGTCGTCGACAGTTGGCAGCGTGCGCTCGACGAAGACCCGGAGCGACTCGATCGCCCACGCGGCATCCCGGCCGGCTGCGGCAATCAGGCACCCGTCGCCGTGCCGGATGTCGAGGCTGACGATGCCCAGGACGCTCTTCGCGTTCGCGGGTCGGCCGGTGCGCTCGTTGGTCAGCGAGAGGTCGGCCGCGAACCTCCGCGCGACGTGCTCGAGCGCGCTGGCCGGGCGCGCGTGCATCCCGTTAGGGAGCGGGCAGGTGAAGCGATAGTCAAACGGCATCGGTCCGCCCGTCAGAGCCTGCCGAACACCGCGTCGGGGCTCTTGATGACCTGCTGCACCGGCACCTCGACCTTGCGGATCCGGTCGAACCGCTCCGGCCGCTCCAGGGCGATGTCGGCGGCGATGATGGCCACGTCGGCCGCGTCCACGTCCGCCTGGGACAGCTCGTGCTCGATCCCCATGGCGCCCTGCGTTTCGACCTTGATGGTGTGGCCGAGCTTCTTCGCGGTCTTCTCGAGCTGCTCGGCGGCCATGTAGGTGTGCGCGATGCCGGTCGGGCACGCGGTCACTGCGACGATCCTCATGTTCCTCCTGGCTGACGGCTGGCAGCTGACAGCGGACAGCGTACCAAGCCCTGAGCCCTGAGCCGTGAGCCCTGAGCCTACGGCTCCGTCTTCTCCGTCAAGCGCTTGACCGCGTTGACCGTCAGCGCCGTGACGAGGCTGCCGGCCACGATGGCGATCACGTACACGAGGCGGTTGTCCACCACCGGCAGGACGATCGGCCCCCCGTGAGGAGCATGATCGCCCACTCCGCCCAGCATCGCAACGACGGAGGCCACCATCGAGCCCAGCATGATCGACGGGATGACGCGCACCGGGTCGCCGGCCGCGAACGGGATGGCGCCCTCGGTGATGCCGACCATGCCCATCCCCAGCGCGGCGATGCCCGACTCCTTCTGCTCGTCGGTCCACAGCCGCCGGCCGAGGAACGTCGCCAGCGCCAGGCCGAGCGGCGGCGTGCAGATCGCCGCGGCGCACGCACCCATGATCGCGAAGTTCCCTTCCTTGATCATCGCCGCGCCGAAGAAGAACGCCGCCTTGTTCACCGGCCCGCCCATGTCGAAGGCGATCATCGCGCCGAGGATCATCGCCAGCACCACCGCGTTCCCGCCGCTCATCGACTGCAGCCAGGCGCCCATGAACGTCATGAACTGCGCGATCGGCACGCCGACCACCTTCAGCATCACCGTGCCGACGACCAGGCCGCTGACGATCGGGATGATCAGGATCGGCATGATCGGCCGGACGTACCTGTTCACCGGCAGCTTCTTCAGCAGGTTCACCACGTGCCCGGCCAGCAGGCCGGCCAGCAGCGCGCCGAGGAAGCCGGCGTTGGTCGTCCCCGCCAGGTAGCCGCCCAGCAGGCCCGGCACGAGGCCCGGCTTGCTCGCCATCCCGTAGGCGATGAACCCGGCCAGCACCGGCAGCGCCATCTTGAACGCGGCGTCGCCGATGTCGAGCACCAGCTTGAGCGTCGGCGCGTTCGAGAAGTCGGGGCCGCCCGATGGCGTCATCGACCCCGGGTGGAGCATCGTGAGGAGCGCGATCGCGGTGGCGATGAGGATGCCGCCGCACGCGATCATCGGGATGACGTAGGACACGCCTGTCAGGAGGTACTGCTTGTGCTGTCGGAGGATTCCGTTCATCAGGTCGCTCTTGGTCGTGGCTGGCGCGGCGAATCGACCACAGATCCGCTCTCGATGATAGCCCGACGCGCGGTTCGATGCGACAATGGGAGTCCATTTACGGAGCCAGGGTGAACGAGTCCCACGTTGCCATGATCGCGGGGGAACTGAAAGCGGCGCCGCGCCAGGTCGCGGCGGCCGCGGCCCTGCTCTCCGAGGGCGCCACGGTGCCCTTCATCGCGAGGTACCGCAAGGAGGCCACCGGGAGCCTGGACGAGGTGGCGGTCGCCGCCATCCGCGACCGGCTGGCGCAACTGGCCGATCTCGACGACCGGCGTGCGGCCATCGTCCGGTCGCTCGAGGAGCGGGGACTCCTCACCGACGAGTTGTCGGCCGCCGTGGCCGCGGCCGAGACGATGACGGCGCTCGAGGACGTCTACGCGCCGTATCGTCCGAAGCGCCGCACGCGAGCGACCATCGCGCGAGAAGCCGGCCTCGAGCCGCTCGCGGATCTGATCGTCGGGAATCAGCAGACCGTCAACCCCGTCGCCGAGGCGGCGGCGTTCGTGAGCGCCGAGCGGAACGTGCCCGACGCCGAGGCGGCGCTTGCCGGCGCCCGCGACATCCTCGCCGAGCGGTTCAGCGACGATGCGGCAGCGCGGGCGTCGCTCAGGCAGCTCTGCTGGGCGCAGGGCGCCGTGAAATCGGTTCTCGTGGCCGGCAAGGAAGTCGAAGGCGCCAAGTTCAAGGACTACTTCGACTGGACCGAGCCGATCTCGAGCATTCCGAGTCACCGACTGCTGGCCATTCGCCGGGGAGAGGCCGAAGGAATCCTGCGCGTGTACATCGCCCCGCCCGAGGATGCCGCGTTGCGGATACTCGAGCGCCTGTTCGTGCAATCGCCGGGGACGCGCGGCGGCGAGCAGGTCCGCCTGGCCGCCCATGACAGCTACGGGCGCCTGCTCGGGCCCGGCATCGAAAGCGAGATCCGCGCCGAGTCCAAGAAGAAGGCCGACGCCGAGGCGATTCGCGTGTTCGCCGACAACCTGCGCCAGCTGCTGCTCGCGCCGCCGCTCGGGCAGCGGAGCGTGCTCGCGATCGACCCCGGATTCCGCACCGGCTGCAAAGTGGCGTGCCTCGACCCCCAGGGACGGCTCCTGCACCACGACGTGGTCTACCCGACGGCCGCATCGCCGGCGCAGGTGAAGGCTGCGGGCGACACGATCCTCGCGCTCGCGCACCGCTTCAAGATCGAGGCGATCGCCATTGGGAACGGCACGGCCAGCCGCGAGACCGAGCAGTTCGTGCGCGGCCTCGGCCTCCCGCCGTCCATCGTCATCGCGTCCGTGAACGAGAGCGGCGCCTCCATCTACTCGGCGAGCGAGGTGGCGCGCGAGGAGTTCCCGGACCAGGATGTCACCGTGCGGGGCGCGGTAAGCATCGGCCGGCGCCTGGCCGACCCGCTTTCCGAGCTGGTGAAGCTCGACCCGAAGTCGATCGGCGTCGGCCAGTACCAGCACGACGTGGACCAGGGGTCGCTGAAGCGCGGACTGGACGACGTGGTGGTGTCGTGCGTGAACGGCGTGGGCGTGGAGCTGAACACGGCGAGCAAGCAGCTGCTCAGCTACGTATCTGGCCTCGGGCCGACGCTGGCGGCGAAGATCGTGGCGCAACGGAACGAGCAGGGCCCGTACCGGTCGCGGAGGGACCTGCTGCGCGTGCCGCGGCTCGGGCCGAAGGCGTTCGAGCAGTGCGCGGGGTTCCTGCGCATCCGCGGCGGCGACCATCCGCTCGACGCGAGCGCGGTGCATCCGGAGAGCTACGCGATCGTGGACCGCATGGCGCGCGACCTCGGGCGCCAGGTGGGCGACCTGCTCTCCGACGCATCGCTGCGCGCGCGCATCGTGCCCGAGAAGTACGTGACCGACACCGTCGGCCTGCCCACGCTCACCGACATTCTGGCGGAACTGGCGAAGCCTGGGCGCGACCCGCGCCAGGCATTCGAGGCGTTCAGCTTCGCGGACGGCGTCGAGAAGATCGAGGACCTCCAGCCGGGCATGAAGCTGCCCGGGATTGTCACCAACGTGACCGCGTTCGGCGCGTTCGTGGACATCGGCGTGCACCAGGACGGCCTGGTGCACATCAGTCAGCTGGCGGACCGCTTCGTCAAGGACCCCGCGGAGGTCGTGAAGGTCCAGCAGAAGGTGGCCGTGACCGTGCTGGAGGTCGATCTCCCGCGCCGGCGCATCGCGCTGACGATGAAGACCGGTGCAAAGCCCGCAGCTGTGGCGCGGGGCTTCCGAAGTCCCGCCGAAGCCCGCAAGGGCGAAGGCGGAAGCCCCGCGGAGCGCGTGACGCCGCCCTCAGGTGTGAGCGCGGGGCCTCCAGAGTCCCGTCGAAGCCCGCAGGGTCTTAGTCGGAAGCCCCGCGATACTCCATTCTCCAACGCGTTCGCGGACGCGTTCGGCAAGCGTAAGCCCTGAGCCGTGAGCCCTGAGCCTTGTCCCGGCGTGCGCTTCAGGCGCACCCGCCGCGTCCAGCGTTACTTGACCTTCGCGGGTCGACCATGCAGGACGTACCGAAGGGTGCCGCAGCCAGGGTCCTCGAACTCGAAGTCGCCGATGCCGCGCACGCAACCGGGTCCGGGAAGGTGGGCGGATACCGTGCGTCGAACCTCCCCGGGCGCCCAGGCGCTTTCGCGTGACACGTTCTCCGCGTTCAGACCACATAGGTACAGACGCGGGTCTTCGCCTTTGCTGGCCGAGGGGATTCTGAACCCGCCAGCTCAGGCCTTTCCAGTAGAATCACCGGGTCAGCCACGGCACCGCCGATGGCCCGCCGTCGCCGCAGTTCGTCGTCCACCACCCATTCGGAGGGGATCATGCTTCGAGTGATTGTCGGCAGGCTGCTGGTCGGTCTCGGCCTCTGCCTCGCGACCGTCGGTGCCCAGGCGCCCCCGGTGTCGCTCGTGATGAGCAAACCCGTGGAGCGCGAACTGGCTGGGGGCCAGACACACGTCTACACACTCACCCTCGCCGCGAACCAGATTGCGCGCGTCGTTGCCGAGCAGAAGGGCGTCGACCTCGTGCTGTCCATCGTCGCACCCGACGGCGCCAGGCTGTTCGACGTCGACAGCCCGACCGGCGCGGCCGGGGCTGAGTCGGCAACGGTGGCGGCGCGCAGCGGTGGGGCGTACCGGGTCGAGGTCCGCGCGCTCGACGTGTCCGCAGCGCCTGGCCGCTACGCCATCCGACTGGATGGCTTCCAGACCGAGGCGGAGTCCACGACCGAGCATCTGGCCGGCCTCGGCCGTCTCTGGGGCGCGGCCAAGTTCTTCCACCCGTTGCTGGCCCACAGCGCGATTGACTGGGACGCAGCGCTCGTCAACGCCATCCCGGCGGTCAAAGCCGCGCGGACGCCCCAGGAGGACCCGAGACGCCGTCAACGTCATGTTGCGCGCGCTGAACGACCCTGCCACGCGGGCCAATCTCGCGACGATTGCCAGTCCGAAGCCGGCCTCCCCGGTCGCCGCAGCGCAGCCGCCAACCTACTTCCGCATCGTTGACGGCTACGTGGTGGTCGACGCGGTGGACTGGGCCCGGGCGATGACGGGCAACGACAACGAGGCGCCCGCCAGGGCGAAGGCGATGTGGGAGGAGATTGCCCGGGGAAAGGGGGTCGTGCTCGATTGCCGCTTCGGGGAGCTTCCCGTGACCATGATGGATTCCTACTACTTGAGCGTGTACCTGGCTGACGCGCTTCAACGTCTGGTGCAGGGGTCGGTGGTCCTGGGCACGGAACGGTATCGGTTGCACAACGGATACCCGACGCAACGCGGAGGTTCATCGGGCGGCTACTGGTCCGCCTTCCTCACCAGGACACCTGACGCCATCGCCGGCGCGTCGAAGGAGAAGCACTCCCTGGCGGTGCTGATTGACGAGAAGACAACGGACCTGCTGCCCGTGTTGAGCGGCCTGCAGGCAATCGGGGCGAAGATCGTCTCGATCGGCCAACGGTCCGACAGTTCTGGCGGGCAGGTCCATCAGATGACCCTGCCCGACGGCGTTCGTGCGAGAGTGCGCGTGACGGAGTTCGTCCACCCTTCCGGGAACCATGGGTTCCAACCCGACGTGGAACTCACCGTCGAAGCCGCCGTCGGCAACGCCGCAATCGCCGCCGCGATCACGGCCTTGGATGCACCCGCGTCCGCGAGAGCGCCTGTGGAACCGAAGGCAGCCGCGGTGATGGTCCAAGAGCAGGCAGACCGCGCTTATCCGCAGATGTCGTTCCCGGCCCAGGAATACCGCCTGCTGGCGCTCTTCCGGTATTGGAACGTCATCAACTTCTTCTACCCCTACAAGCACCTGACCGACGCCCCCTGGAATGCCGTGCTCACCGACTTCATTCCGCGGATTCTGGAGAACAAGTCGGCGCTCGATTATCAGATGACCGTGGCCGAGATGGTCGCACGGATGCAGGATTCGCACGGGGTCGCGAGCGGCCTGCGCGACCTCAACGCGCACCTGGGCACCTTCGCCCCGCCGGTGCGGCTTGCGTCGGCGGGCGGGAAGCTCGTGGTGGTCGAGGTGATGGAGGCCGCCCGGGCGGCGGGAATCAAGCTCGGCGACGTCATCGTCGCGGTTGACGGAGAGCCGGTGGCTCAACGGCTTGCGGGGCTGAGTAAGTTCAGGGCGTTGTCCACGCCCCAGGCGGCCTACGCCTCCGTCTATCCGTCTGCATTGCGTGGTGCTCAGAACAGCAAGGTCACTGTTCGCGTGGAATCCGGGGAAGGGCCAAGCCACGACGTGGAGCTGGTGCGAACGCTGCCGATGGGCACGGTCTCGTGGCAGGCTCCGCGCAAGTCGCCGATCTATCACGTGATGGCCAACGGGTACGGCTACATCGATCTGGAACGACTGCCGCTCGCAGACGCGCAGAAGGCGCTGGACACCGTGCTCAAGGCGCCGGCCGTCATCTTCGACATGCGTGGCTACCCACAGGGAACTGCGTGGGCCATCGCGCCTCGGCTCGGGGAGAAGAAGAACGTCACGGCGGCCCTTTTCCGGCGCCCGCTGCGGGTCGCCACGGATGTCGACAGCGAGGACCTGGGCGGCGGCGCGCCGGACTACGCCTTCGAACAGAAGCTGCCCCCTCCCCAAGGCGCCATCTACAAGGGCAAGGTCGTGATGCTCATCAACGAGTTCGCGATCAGCCAGTCGGAACACACGTGCCTCTTCTTCGAAGCGGCAACCGACGTCACCTTCATCGGCGGCCCGACGAATGGCGCCAACGGCGACGTGACCAGCCTGGTGCTGCCCGGGGGCATCTACGTCAGCTTCACGGGCCACGACGTCCGGCACGCCGACGGCCGCCAACTGCAGCGTGTCGGCATCCAACCGCACATCAAGGTCGAGCCAACGGCCAAGGGCATCAGCGAGGGGCGCGACGAGGTGCTGGACGCGGCGGTGAAGCACCTCGACCGGGCGCTGAAGCCGCAGGCGCCCGTGAAGCGCTAGGTGCGGGTGGCGCTGTCTCGGCGATCAACGCCCGAAGCGCTTCCAGGGTCTGGTCGGTCGGCGCGTTGAGGATGGATGGAGCGGGGGCGGTGCGCGCGGCACAATCACGCCGGTGACGCAATAGCTGGCGACGCGACCGGCACGGAGACGTGCCCAGACGAACCCCGCGTGGACATCCTGACCGTCGCTTGGACGGTCAGTTTCGAGTATTCCTGTGTTTCCCGAGACACCAGCGAGGAAGGGAACTCGCACGGCCGAGCCGGCCCGGCACCAGGGGAGCCGGCCGGATCGGAGGGACCTGTGGTCGTCAGGTTGATGGACCAGCTACCGCAGACCGCTGGCGCCGTTCAGAAGAGCCGCCCTGCCTAGGCACAGGATCTGCGCTGCGTTGGTGAAGGTCACGCCCGCTATCAGAAGCCGCCGCGCATCGTGCCGCGGTCGCGCCCCCTCAGACACAGGGCTGATGATCGCCGTTTTGGTCGACGGAACACGGAAGACGTCCACAGACGAAGCGACTCGGGCGACGGGCGGGCACACTTCCGGCGAGTCCGCGCCTCGGGGTGTCGGTCAGTGGCACGGCACGAAGGCCGACACGTCGGCCCGTCACGCGAACGCCCTGGCGACCGCCCGCTAGGTACCGGCTATGCCAGTCCGCGATCGCCATCAGGTAGACGAAGCCGTGGCGCAGCCGGACGTACGTGATGTCGGTGCTCCACACCTGCCGCCGCGCTCCTCAGCGAGATCCTCCGAGCGCCCGAGCCAATCGTGCCGCTCGCCCTCACCAGCGTGTCGCTGTGGAATCACCCCGCCGACTCCCGCTAACTCGATACCATTCTCGTTACATGCGCTTCTTCTTGAGCGCGTCCTGTGCTCTGCGCTGTAGCTGGGCAGTCATGTCCCGATGATCCGCGATATTCAGAACTACTGCCCCTGACGCGATGGCCTCCACGCGTACGCGCAGATCCGCCACCTCAGACGCCGCCGCCGCGTGGATCGCTGCGGAGAATACGATGAATGACTGTTGCCCTGACAACCTGGCCCGAATGACATTCGCCGAACGCGCTCGCTGCTCGGGCGACAGCGTGCCCGCCTGATTCATCAATTCGAGCGTCGTGAGCGCTCCGCTCACCTTCATCGGCTCAACATCACTGCTGGCCACTGTCAGAACTCGCTCAAAAGCCGTGGGCCCGAACCGCGCGAGTGCTCGCATCGCCCCGTATCCCGTGTCGATTGCGCCCACCAGGCCGTCGATCACCGAGGGATCGGCAGATTGCGCGCAGGCTTGGATGAGCAGCCCCAGATACTCCCCGATGTCCGGCGCCGCGGGGTCGGTGACGCCGGCCGCGATCCTGCGCTGGCGCTCAATGACTACCGCGTTCATCCGGACCAGTTCAGCGCCGATAGCTTTCGCCAGCGCGGCGGACTTCGTAATGGCCTTCACCTCCACCACTCTCCCCATCGTGGCTTCCCGCTCTGCCAAGCCGCCTCTTTCCAGGACGTCCAGGACGGTCTTGACATCCACGTAGCGCTCTTGCGCGATCCCGATCGTCGACAGCGGCATC
Source organism: uncultured Acidobacteriota bacterium (assembly GCA_963698725.1). GTDB lineage: Bacteria > Acidobacteriota > Vicinamibacteria > Vicinamibacterales > Fen-181 > FEN-299. The sequence continues at coordinate 236,048 of CAVORY010000010.1, read as the reverse complement.
AGCAACACGAGCACTGCTATTGCGGCTCTGTAACGCATCATCGCCTCCCGTTTCTCCGCGCTATCTTAGCGCCAGTCGGCGTGGACGTGGGTTCTGGTCATCCCAGCCCCGGTACTGACCTGCGCGGCCACGTCCTCAAGCCGTAACCCAGCGAGCTCGGAGACCCGGAGCCCGGCGCAGATAGTAAGATGCAGCATCGCGCGGTCACGGAGACCCTGGCGCGTCGTCGGCGTAGGGGCATTCACGAGCGCCTGTACTTCCTCCAGCGTGAGGAACGGCACCAGCCGCGTGTCGCGTCGCTTGAACGGAATCGCGAGGACGCGGCGAATCTGATCAAGGGCGGCCGGCTCGCGGTGCTGCAAGAACCGGAAGAAGGCGCGGATGGCGGCCAGGCGCACGTTGCGCGTCGCCGCGCCGACATGGTGCTACACTCGTTGGCGCCCTGCCCTCCCATAATCGGGCATCCGTTATGGCTCATGATTCACAGGCTGCGGTCGTTGTGGTCTGCGGATTGTGTTCGCTCTTGCTCCTCTCACCTCGGGCAGGGACGGCACAGGCACACGCGGTTGTCGAGCAGCATGGATCTCGTGCAGCCGAACTCCTCCAAGGTGTAGAGCGCGATTTGCGCTTTCTTCAGAATCGGGACTTGCCAGCGGATCAGCGGAAGCAGCGTGACCACGCGAAGTCCCTCGCGGAGCGTGCCCGGCAGACGCTACGGAGCGCGGGCGCGGCGGAGGCGCTGCCGATGGCGATGGCCGCCTCCCGCGAGGTGGGGGGCCTGGTCGCACGTCACTTGAGGCTCGACGAATTGCTCTCCCTCGCCCAACGATATCGGATTGGCGGTGAGCTCGGCCAGGCTGCGTCCGGGTGGCTCGCAGCCGATCTGGATGCGGCGGTGCGGTACATCGAAGGCAACCGCGACCGGCTCGGTGCCAAAGCAACGGCCCTCGCGGACCTCAACGATACGACGCTCGCCGCGCTCTGCCTCCTCGAGAGCGAAGTGGCGTTTCAGGACGGGTACGACGCGGCTCAGCGCTTGCGCCATGCACACCGGCTGCTGAACGCCGCCAACCGTGCGCAGCTACCTTCGCGGTTCGCCGAGCGCTGGTACGTCGCGGTGGCTGGGCATCTACAGGGGTACTTTCGGATGGCCGAGGCACTCGATCACGTGGAGGACGGGGTCGGTCGGTTCCCGAATGACGCAGACATCCTCGTGGCAGCCGGAATGTTTTACGAGTTGGCGGCGTCCCCGAGTTACCAGTTGCCCCCTCCGGAAACGCGGAAGCCGGGCTACACCCAGAACAAACCAGGCGAGCGCGTCTCTGGGCTTGACCTGGCCACCCCGAATGATGAATACGAGCGGCTGAGAGCCGCCAAGAAGACCGGGCTCCACCGCGCCGAAGAACTGTACCGCAAGGCACTTGGGCTGGCTCCGCGCCACGCGGAGGCGCACCTCCGCCTGGGTCGCGTCCTGTTCCTGACGTCGCGGCCGGATGCTGCGCTTCCCGAGATGCGCCTCGCGGCCAGCGACCCCGCCCCTCGTGTCCAGTACCTCGCTTCGATGTTCGAGGCCGCCGTGCACGAAGGGACCTCGCAGTGGGACAAGGCGCTGGCCTGCTACGAGAAGGCCGTGCGGGTGTGCCCTGACTGTCTTTCTGGCGGCATCGCGCTCAGCTTCTCGCAACGACGCATGGGACGTCCCGACCTGGCTGTCCGGACGCTCGACGCTGCGACCGCACGCCGCACGTTTACCGATTACTGGTGGGACTATCCGCTGGGCGAGTTCTGGCGCTACGATCTGGTGATCGCGCAACTTCGTGGGGAGGTGCGATGAGGCGAGCACTCATTCCGTCGTTCGCACTGCCTCTACTCGCCGTGTCGGTTCTCGCACAGCAGGCCACGTTCAAGTCGAATGTCGACGTTGTATCCGTTGACGTCCTCGTCGCGGCGGGTGACAGGCCGATCTCAGGCCTCACGGCATCCGACTTCCAGATCGCCGACAACAACGTGCCGCAGACGGTCGCGAGCATCAGTGTCGGCGAGATTCCCCTCGATGTCGTGTTGGTTTTGGACGTGAGCGGGAGCATGGCTGGCAACAAGCTCACCAATCTCGTCGATGCCAGCAAGGACGTACTCGCGCTACTGCGTCCCGGCGACCGCGTGGCGCTCGTGACGTTTTCGCAGCGAACCGTCGTTCGGCGGCCCCTCTCATCGGATGTCGGCGCTGTCACGCAGGAGGTCGAAGGCCTTGTCGCCGCCGGACAGACGTCGCTGTTCGACGCCCTCTACACGGGACTGTCCCTGCGGCGGACCGCGCACACGCGACAGATGGTGCTGCTCTTTTCCGATGGCCGCGACAACACCAGTTGGTTGAGCGGCGAGCAGGTTGGGCAAGTCGTGCGAGAGTCCGATGTGGTCGTGCACGCTGTTGGCCTCGACGACGGCATCAAAGGCGACCTGCAGAAGATTGCCCAAGACTCCGGCGGGACGGTCTTCGTCGCGCGGTCCCCGAACGACCTGAAACCGCTCTTCGTGCGAATCATGCGCGAAATGCAAGCCCGCTACGCCCTCACCTACTACCCGACTGACGTCGCGCACGGTGGGTGGCACGCGATTGAGGTGCGGGTGCCGGGACGGCGCGTGAATATCGTCGCGCGGCGGGGATACTGGCGGCGCTGAACCTCCGTGTGTGCGTGGCGTGGTCGGCCGAGACGATGGCAAGATCAGGTGCCGAAGGACTTCGCCGTCCCGAGCCCTACGCGCTGTTCTCGATGGCGTTGTCGATGCTTCTGGCTGGTTCTCCCGCCGCGATCGCCGTGCAGTCCTTTCGGAGACGTCCCGTTCGATGTCTTGGGGCAACAGGAACGGCCGTGGTGGAACTGCTAACGGACCTTGCCAACCGCGAGCGCCGCGGTGACAACGGACCCTGTCCCCGCTTCCTGCTTCGACTTGCGATTAGGGTTGCATACTTCTTCTCGGCAACCGGTCACAACACTCGTTCAGCACCAAGTCCTGAGGATACAAGTTCGTCACCTAACTTGTGAGACTTCCCAGAGCATCTGCCAGGACAGGCGCAGAGAGGGGGCCTGCCGAGCCCGGGCTGGAATCTGTTTGACAGTCACCTCGCTGCGAGCATTGTCTGGGCAGCACGAGTGGCGTTATCATCCGTAGCGCCGCGCACACGAAACCCGAGTCGTTCGAAAGGAGAAGCACCTATGTCGAAGCGCCTGTCGCTCGTCCTCCTTGCCGGCACGATCTTTTCGCTGCCGCTCGTGGCCCAACAGCCGGCCGACCAGCCTCGGAGTGAGGTGCAGCTGGTGGAAGCGACCGTCTACGAGCTGCAGCACGCGCTTCGCACCGGGCTGGTGACGTCGGAGCAGCTCGTGCAGATGTACCTCGCTCGGATTGACGCGTACGAGCCGCTGGTGAATGCGTTCATCCATCTCAACCCGAACGCGCTCGAGGAGACGCGCGCCCTGGATGCCCGGCGGAAACGCGGCGTGCCGATGGGCCCGCTGTACGGCATTCCGGTCCTCCTCAAGGACAACATCGACACGCACGACATGCCGACGACCGCAGGGTCGGTCGCGCTCGAAGGCTCGATCCCGCCGCACGATGCGTTCATCACCGCGAAGCTCCGCGCGGCGGGTGCGATCATCCTCGGCAAGGCGACACTGACGGAGTTCGCGAACTTCATCGCGAACGGGATGCCCACCGGCTACAGCTCGCTCGGGAGGTTCGGGTTCAACCCGTACTACCCGGTCGTCGACCCTCGCACGACGCCTCCGTTCAACGACGGCCGGCCTGCGCTGCAGACCGGCGGCTCCAGCTCCGGCTCGGCCATCGGCGTCAACGCCAGCCTCGTCACTGTGGCGGTCGGGACGGAGACGTCCGGCTCGATTCTTAGTCCGGCATCTGCAAACGGCGTGGTCGGGATCAAGACGACGGTGGGCCTGGTCAGCCGCACGGGGATCTTGCCGATCACCGCTGACCAGGATACGGCGGGTCCGATCGCCCGCACGGTCGCCGACGCCGCGGCGCTGCTCGGCGTCATCGCCGGGTACGACGCTGACGATCCCGCGACGGCCGCGTGCCTGACGCCCGGCACGTGCTTCAGCGACTACACGAAGTACCTCAACAAGAACGCGCTGAAGAAGGCGCGCATCGCCGTGCCCCACGTGCCGTACTGGAACGGCTTCACCGCGGCCCAGACGCAGCTGATGAACGACGCCATCGCAGCGCTTCGCGGCGCCGGTGCGTACGTCGCCGACCCGTATGAGATCCCGAACCAGGCCGACATCAGCGCGTTCGGCATCTGCACCAGCTATCCGCCGCCTGCGACCTGCTCCAGCGTGCTGATGTACGGCCAGAAGTACGACCTGAACGCGTACCTGCTCCGACGCCCGGCCGCGCCGGTCCACACGCTGACCGACATCATCAACTTCAATGCGGCGTACCCCGATCCAGCGATTGCGTTGAAGTACGGCCAGGCGATCTTCCTCGCGGCCGATCAGCTCGACGTGAGCCCGGGGAGCGCGGACACGGCGCGCTACCAGGCGGATCGCGAGAAGGATCTCCTGCTCACGCGCACCGGCCTCGACGCCGTGTTCAACGGCCCGGACGGCGTCGCCGGGACGGCGGACGACTTCGACGCGATTCTCTTCCCGCAGAATCGCGGCGCCGCCGCGCCAGGGAAGGCGGGCTACCCCAGCATCGTCGTGCCCGGCGGCTTCCTGCCGCCTACCGCGACCATCCTCGAGCCGTTCCCAGCCGGTGTCACGTTCACGGGTCGGGCGTTCAGCGAGCCGCGCCTGATTGGGCTGGCCTACGCCTACGAGCAAGCCACGCGGCTGCGCCGTCCGCCGGCCACCACGCCCGCGCTCGCGAGCGACTACGTGCACCGGTAGCGGCCGCTTCGCCGCGGCGTGAGTCGAGGACCGCCGCGAGACACGGCCGTCTCGCGGCGATCCCGTCAGGATCGAGGCTACAGGTAGAGCGGGCCGTGCGTCTGCTGACGCCTGACCTTCGATCGCGCTGTTCAGAATCCAGGCACGGTCAACGCGTGGCAGGGGTAGCCGCGGTGAGCGTCAGCACCGCGAACGAAATAACAGGGCGCTTGCCAGCCGCAAGCCCGGCGTCAGTCGGAACGACAATTCGGGGGCACATGGCTCAGCTCGGCAACAGGCCATGTGCCCCCGGATTCGCTATTTCCTGGGCTCGAGAATCAACGCGATCTGATCGGCGAGATCGGCGAGGTGGTTCTTCGTCGCCGTGTCGCCCCCTCCATTCATCCTCGACTCGATGAGGGTGCGGAGCGCCTTCAGTTCCGCCCGGATCGCCCCGCGGCTGTCGTCCCTCAGCGCCGGAGCCGCCGCGGGCGCGGCCGCCGCCCCGGCCGCAGGAGGCGCCGCCGTCAGACGGCCGCCGAGCAGTTCGACGAACACCCTCTGCAGGTTGCGGCGGTACGGATCGATCTTGAAAGCCCCGTCGCCCCCGAGTTCAGCGAAGATGCCGCCTCGGACGTCCGCGAGAATCTGGGCGATGGTATAGGCCTGGTCGCCCACGATCGCCTCGTGCTCCTGGAGGCGAGTCAGTCGGGCAGCGCTCAGCGTGCTGTTCAGGGCGGCTTGCTGCAGGCTCAATACCCGCGATTGACCGCTCGTCGGCTCGACCTTGCGCAGGATGTCGGCCGGGAGCAGCCAGGCCGGCGTCTTGAAGACGTTATCGTTCAGAAACGCCACGGCTTCCTGCTGGCGGGCTTTCGACAGCGGCGTGAACCGCACTCCCGCCGCCAATCCGACCTTCGGCTCGCTCTCATAGCCGCCGATGACGTTGGCCACGTGGCCGACTTCAAGACGCGCCTGGTTCCAGACCGCCTGGTACATGTGCTCGAGGTCGTCGTAATCCTCGCCGGCCTTGAGGACGGCCTTGGGCAGCATGTCCATGACCCGCCGGAGGTTCTTGAAGCCGAGGGTTGTGGCTGCCACCGCGTCGATGTCGCCGACGGCCTCGGTCTCTTCGCCCGGGTCGGATCCGCGCGTGCCCGCCGTGCTGAATCGCAGCCACGGCGTCGTCTCCTGGACCTTGCACCATTCGTTCAGGGTCGGCTTCTCATCGTCGGGAATCCTGGCCCCCGGGATCGGCGAGTAACCCCACTTGATGCAGAAGACGTCGTAGGGGCCGATCTTGGGGATCAAGTCCTTCGGATCGAGGCCGTCCTCGGGCTGCGCCACGTAGTTGAAGCGCGCGTAGTCCATGAGGGTCGGGACGTGGCTGTTCTTCTTGACCCAGTTCTTGTCCCGGATCTTCTCGATGGGATAAGTGGCGCTGGCTTTGAAATTATGGGGAAGGCCGAGAGAATGGCCGACTTCGTGGGTGACGATGTAGAGAAGGATGTCGCCCATGACCTCGTCCGAGAGGGGCAGGATCCTGCTCCGCGGATCGAGCGGGCCTGACTGGGTCCAGTACCAATCGCGGGCGAGCTGCTGGACGTTGTGGTAGATCTCGACGTCAGCCTCGAGGATCTCGCCGCTCCGCGGGTCGGAGACGTGAGGGCCCATGGCGTTGGCCACGGTCGACGGAACCCAGCGGATCACGGAGATGCGGGCGTCGTCGGCCGACCAGTCGGGATCTTCCTGGGGAGTCGGGGCGACCTTGGCCTGGATGGCCCTCAGGAAGCCGGCTTCCTCGAAGGCGGGCTGCCAGGCTTCGACGCCCTTGATGACGTAAGGCACCCACTTCCTGGGCGTGGCCGGGTCAACGTAGAAAACGATCGGCTTGACCGGCTCGCTCTTGGCCGCCTTGGGGTCTTTCTTCTCCAGGCGCCAGCGGGCGATGAAGTCGCGCCGCTTGGTTTCGTGGTCGGGGAGGCTGTAGTCCGTGTGACTGTGGGTGAAGTACCCGACCCGGGTGTCGACGAGACGGCCCATCATCGGCTTGTCCGGCAACTTCACGAACGAGTAGTGGACGACCGCGGTCGGGCTCGGGGGGGAAGGCAGCTGATCGACCATCTGCGGTGGGAAACCGGCCGGCGGGGTGGGCGGCTTCGGATTGAAGGTCTGGATCGCTTCGACATTCAGGTTGATGGGGAAGACTCTGACTCTGTCGAGAAAGCTGCGACTGGCGTCCAGGCTCTGGGCCTGGAGGGCCTTCTTGACCGGGATTTCGTTCACGTCGCTGGTGAAGAGCCTGGTCGCGTCGATGACCGGCCCGCCGTCGGCGGCGAGGGCCTCGACGTTGAAGGCCATGACAATCGTGGCCGTGTTCATCGCCTCCACGGCTCGGACGATCGGGTCGTTGGGGTCGGCGATGTTGGCGTAGGAGACCGCCCGGAGGAGGACCTTGTTCTCCCGGAGCTCCCAGCGGACGACCAGGTCCTCGACTCCCTGGCCCGGATAGCTGGCCGCGCTGGGGCTCTTCTTGATCTGGACGACGAGGAGGAAGTCCTTGCCCAGTTCGGCCGGGGGGATCTCGAGAAGGAGTTTCCCCTTGGAGGTGTGGACCTTGAAGATGCCGGTTTGTGTCTTGAAGTCGCTCGTCACGACCTTGTCGTAGGGTTTGGGCTCCGCCTGGTCGGGCTTGGCGGGAGGAGCGGTCTCTTGTTTGGCCGCAGCCGGAGGCGTCTTCGCCTCCTGCTCCTTCTTCGGAGATTCCTGGGAGAACGCTGCGGTGGCGAAAGCCAGGACCGCGAGAATCGTCAACAGTCTCTTCATGATTCCTCCGTCGTTCGACGTGCAAGGAGATTACACCAAGAATGGTGCTCGTGCTATCCTTCGCGCGCCGGTCCACGACGGGCCGGCAACCAGCCCCGTGCCTGTCTTCATGTCATCCCTGGAGCTGTCCGCATGAGAAGACCAGAACGGTCCACCCGGGTCGGTCCGGGGCCCAGCCTCACCGCCGGCCCCATTCTCGCCATCGTCGCCGTACTCTGCGCCCTGTTCGGCGCAGCGCTCACGGCATCCGCCCCGGCGGCAGGGCCGCAGGCGGCCGCCGCGAAGCCCCCGCAGAAAGTCGTGCTGTCGACCGGCGAGTTCCACGGCTACGCGGCCACAGCGGACTATCTGAAGAAAGTCGCGGCGGCGTATCCCGCGATCACGGAACTCGTCGAAATCGGGCGCAGCGCAGGCAACCGTCCGATCTTCGTGCTCGTCGTGTCGAACATGAAGACCGGCGCCGTGCTGGACGCGCTCGTGCCACTGCAGAACCCGCGCAAGCCGGCCGTGAACAACGTCACGCCGATGAAGCCCTACCAGGGGAAGCCGGCGCTCTGGATCGACGGCGGGACGCACGGCGCGGTGCTGGCCGGCACCGAGGTCTGCCTCTACGTCATCGACAAGCTGGTGTCCGGCTACGGTGCCGACGCCGACGTGACGCGCCTGATCGACGACAACGCGTTCTACGTCTGCCCGATGGTGTTCGCCGACGGCGGCATCGAAGCCGGAAAGCCGGCGCCGCGCGCGGAGACGGCGACGAGCGTGAACGGCAACTACCCCGAGGGCTGGTGGAAAGACGACGACACGGCGGGCGGGACCGGGACGTACCCGTCGTCGTCGCCCGAGGCCCGCGCGGTGCTCGAGTTCTTCGCGAACCACACGAACATCCTGTTCGTCCAGTCGTTCCACGCGGGCGGCGGGAGGACGGTCCGCCCGTACGCGCGGTGGCCCGAGAACCGGGTCGACCCGCGCGACGCGGCGGTGTTCGACCGGGTGCTGGGGAAGAAGTACCTCGAGCTGGTCGGCGAGACCGTGCCCGCGGCGTGGAACGCGCCGCTTGCGGCACCAGCGGCTGCGGCCGGCGAGCGAGCGGCTGCGGTACCTGCTGCACAGGCCGGGCGGCGAGGCGCGGCCGGCGGCGCGCCGGGAGCGCCGGGCGCGGCGGCCGGGGCGGAGCCTCAGGCGCGGCGGGCGTCGCCACCCGCCTCGGAAGCATGGCGGCCGGCGTACAACCCTGACCGACAGGCGCCCGGCGGCTTCGGCGTGTTCTACGACTGGGCCTACGGCCAGTTCGGCGCGTACGCCGTGAGCACGCAGGCCTGGGACAGCCAGCGCGAGACGCAGGGGGTGCCGGGCGAGGCGCTGGCGAAGATCTGCGAGGCGCACTGGCAATTCGAGCGCTTCAAGGCGTCGCTGATGCCGCGCCTCGCGATCGCCGACGCGACGGCGAAGGTGCTCTACACCACGAACCAGGCCGCCAAGGCTGTGGCGACGGCCGAGGGCGACACGGTCGCGGTCAAGAAGTCGGGCGCGCCGGGCAAGTACAAGGTGGTGCAGGTGACCGCCACGCTCACCAACGGCGGCAGCCTGCCCACGCAGATCGCGCAAGGGGCGACGCTGCGCGGCAATCGCGAAGATGTCGTGTGGCTGCTCGGTGACGGCAAGAAGGTCACGTTCCTGCAGGGCGCGCGCTGGGTGCGCCTGGGGGTACTCGAGGGAACGATGACGCTGCCGGCTTCCGCGGCCCGCGAGGCGCTGGCCGGCGCCCGAGGCGGCGGCGGTGGCCAGCGGGGCGGCGGGCAGGCCGGCGCGGCGCCCCCACTGTCGCAGCTGCGCGTGCAGCGAACCGACACCCCCGAACCCCGGCAGACGGGCAACAGGCGGGTCGTCTCGTGGCTGATCGCCGTCGAAGGCGATGCGCCGCTGAAGCTCGCGCTGACGTCGCAGCGGGGCGGCACCACGGTCAAGGACCTCGTCATCCAGTAGGGCAAGGAGAGCAACCGATGCATACCAAGACACTCTGTCGGCGCCTGCTCATGCTGGCCCTGGCGGTCGCGGCCGCGAGCCTCTGGATGGCGCCGGTCGGCGCCCAGAAGAAGGTCCAGTTGAGCCCCGGCCTCAGCCACGGCGAGATGGACTTCCCGATCAGCTGGAAGCAGGTACTACAGCACCGCCGAGAAGCTGAAGATCATGCAGGGGCTTCAGAAGCAGTACAGCCACCTCGCGGACCTCTCGTCGATCGGCAAGAGCCGGATGGGGCGTGACCAGTGGATGCTGACCATCACCTCGAAGGCCACGGGTGCCCCGGACGCGAAGCCCGCGATGTGGGTGGACGGCGCGATTCACGGGAACGAGGTGAACGGCGTGACGTGTTCGCTCTACCTCGCCTGGTACCTGCTCACGAGGTATGACTACGACCCGTACGTCCACAACCTGGTGAACCGGCAGACGTTCTACATCCTGCCGGGCCTCAACGTGGATGCCAACGACTCGTACGTGCTGGAGCCGAACACCGAGAACAACCCCCGCGAGCCGTACCGGCCGGCGGATGACGACGGCGACGGGCTGTACGACGAGGACCAGACGGAAGACGTGGACGGCGACGGCGAACTCTCGGTGATGTGGATCGCGGACCCGGCCGGCGACTTCAAGCTGTCGGCCGACAAGCGCCGCTTCGTCCGCGTGACCGACGCGAGCGATGCCGCGCCGCGTTTCCGCCGCCTCGGCGCCGAGGGGTTCGACAACGACGGCGACGGCCGCATCAACGAGGACGACATCGGCGGTCCGGACCCGAACCGCAACTATCCGTTCGGCTGGTCGCTCCAGGACGGCTGGCCGTACCCGATGTCGGAGAACGAAACCCGGAACGTGTTCGAGTTCCAGCTGAAGCATCCGAACATCTTCGCGAGCTTCCACTTCCACAACACCGGCCGCCTCATCATGTTCACGGCGCCGCCCGACACCCGGCTGACGACGATGACGACGGAGCAGCGGACGGCGCAGGAGGCGCGCGTCGCGGCGCAGCTGGCCGAGATGCGGAAGACCGACCGCTACGCGCAGCTCTTCCCGCGCGTGGTCGCGCCCGACATGCAGAACGACATGGACAGCCAGCTGGCGATCGTGACCGAGGGCGCGCACATCCTGAAGGACTACACGCCGACCTTCAGCGGCTTGTCCGGCCAGGCGCAAGCGGCGTCGTACAACGTCCTCGGGGCATTCGCGTATCTGATCGAGTTGTGGGGGCGGCCGCCGCTGGTGGAAGCCGACCGCAACAACGACGGCAGCGTCGACGAAGAGGAAGTGCAGGGCTGGATGGCGACCGACCTGACGGGCGGAGGCTGGATCGACCCGAAGGCGGTGAAGCACCCTGACCTCGGCGAGATCTGGATCGGCGGGTCGGCGCGCAAGCACACGGGCCGAACGCCGCCCGCGCCGTACATGGAGCAGGAGGCGCACCGGAACACGCTCTTCGTGCTCTACTCGGCCAGCCAGTTCCCGAATGTGGAGATCGACCGGGTCACGCTGACGCCGGCGACGGGCGATCTCTACTGGGTTGACGTGGCGGTGAAGAACGACCGTCTCTACCCGACGTCCTCGGATTGCTCGGTGCAGTTGAAGAGGTCGGTGAAGGACCGCCTGACGCTGTCCTTCTCGCCGAGCGTCACGTTCGTGGAGGTGCCGGCCGGCCTCGTCCGGCTCGACCCGCTCAACGATCAGTCGGCCACGACGGCGATGGCGTCGAAGACGGTGGAGTTCCGGCTGCGCGGGCGGGACTCGGTGAAGTTCCGCGCCCTGGTGCGGATGACCGGCGCCGAGGGCTGGGTCGAGCTGAAGACGGAGTCGAAGTTCGGCGGGACCGACACCAGGAAGGTCACTATCAAGGCGTCGGGCGGGTAGGCGATTTCGGGCGAATCCAGCTCGGCATTGCGTGCCGTGGTAGACTAGTGGTGGGTGAACTCTTACCCAACTGCGAAACGGCCGCCATTCGATGTCGAGGCGCGGTCGCTGGTGGCTGTTCGCACTCACTCCGTCGGGTGGCCTGACACAGGCGCCCGGCGACTCGACCACGCGCTCCGCAACAAGGACACGAGATGGCATCGACACTGAACGGCACGATCAAGCGGCTCGTAGGCGACAAGGGCTTCGGCTTCATCCTCGCGGATGACGGCCAGGAGTACTTCTTCCACCAGTCGGCATTCGCACAGGGCTCGTTCTCGAGCCTGCGCGAGGGCCAGGCGGTGACGTTTACGAAGGGTCAGGGGCCCAAGGGTCCCCGTGCAGAGGGCGTCAAGCTCGTCTAGCCCTGACGTGCTGCTCCAGAGGTGCGGGCGCGACCGGACCGCCGGTCGCGCCGCCTCGCCTGACAGATTCCCCCTCCCCCGTCGCAACCCCTCCCCACCGCAGCCTGAACGAAGACCACTCCGGGCGCGATTTCCGCTGGAGTGACCTCGCGCTGTACCCTGTGACCAGATGACGGGCCAGGGTTCTCCTGTGATCGTGGACCTGGACGGGACGCTCAGTGATCTGGCGCCGCGGGTGCTCCGGTACCTGGTGGCTCGCCTCGGCGACACCAGTCTCGCTGAAGAGATCGCCCAGGAGAGTCTGACCGCCCTGGTCCGCTGCTGGCGGAACGGAGGGGCGCCCGAATCGGCGGAGGCGTTCGTCTTCGCCGTCGCGCGTCGGCGGATGGGACGCGCGGTCTGGCGCCGGCGCCTGTGGGCCCCGATCGAGCAGGCGGTGGGCTTCCGCGACGGTCGCCCGTCGCCCGAGTCACGAGCGGTTGCTCGCGGCGAGGAAGCGCGCGTCCGCTCGGCGCTCGCGAAGCTGGCACCAGTCGACCGCGAAGCGATTCTGCTGGTCGCGGCGGGGGAAATGGGCATGGCCGAGGCGGCGTCGGCTCTTGGCATCTCGGTTTCCGCGGCCAAGATGCGCGTGCACAGGGCGCGCGCCAGGCTGGCCGCGCTGCTCGAGGAAGGGCATGACACCACAGGAACCGGATGAGCTCGACCGGCGAATCCGAGAGAGTTACCGGGTCGAGCCGGCGGCGATTCGACGCGTCCTCGAGGCGGCGCAGGCCGCGTCGGCCATCGCGCCGCGACGCGCCTGGGCGCTCCGGACGGCCGTGGCGGCGACGGCCGGCGTGCTGGCGCTGTCGGCGGCGGTTCTCTGGTGGCCGCGCGCCCCGATCGTCCCGGCGCCCGCCGAGTCGGTCGTGTTGGGATCGCTCACCGACGGCGTCCTCGTCCTGACGTGGCCGGACGGGTCGACGTCAATCCTCGGCCCGGACCGCAGCGACGAACGGCCGCCAGATGGAGTTGGCATCGTTCTGGTCGAAGGAGGCAGCAGATGAAGTCCCGGACCCGCCTCGTGATGGCCTGCGCAATCGCAGTTGCTCTGGTGGCGTCGGTCGCGGCGCAGAGTTCGACCGTCAAGCCCGTGGCGCGCGCGGCCGAGGACCCGCTCGCCAAGCGCGTGTCGCTCGACCTGAAGGCGATGGCGCCGGTCGATGCCTTCGAGACTCTGGCCAGTTCAGTCGGGCTGAAGGCCGTCGTCGACTCGACCGTGACCGCACCGGTCGACATCGTCGTCCGCAACGTCTCTGCCCGCACCGCGCTCACGACGATGTGCGAGAGCATCGGGTGCGAGTGGAGCGTGACGGCGGGCACCCTGTCGATCAAGCCCGCGCGTGCCGGGGAGCGCGGCGCCGGCAGAGGATTCGTGGCACGGGACAGGGCCGGGAACGTCGTCTCGTCATCGGAGCAGGCCTCCAACCTGCTGAAGCTGCTCAAGCAGCCGCTGCCGGCCGGCATGAAGTTCGAGAACACGCCGATCGATCAGGTCAGCACGCGCATCAGCGAGGCCCTCGGAACGACGGTTGCGCTGACGAGCACCGACCCGGCCATGCAGCGGATGACGATTGACCTGAGTGGGCGGTCGCTCGAGGCCGGCCTCAGGGAACTCGCGGCGTCTGGCACCGGAGACTATCGGCTCGGACTGATGACGAAGCCCGATCCGACGGGCAAGACTCAGTCCCCCTCGATCATGATTGCCATCAGGAAACGGGATCGGGAGAAGAAATAGCGGATCAGGTGGTTCCAGTGGTTCGGCCTTGAGCGCTTCGGGCATGCCGCGGTAGCATCCCGCCATGTCACACGCCATCATCAGGGCCCTGTCGTTCGTGTTCTGCCTCGCCGTCGCGGTCGGCGCCGCCGCCCAGGCGCCCGCCCCGACCCAGTCGCCGTCGCCGGCACGGCTTCGGATCACGACCGACCTCGGCGTCATCGATGTCGAGGTCGATCAGGCGCACGCCCCGGTGACTTCCGCCAACTTCCTCAAGTACGTGGACGGCGCTTTCTTCGACGGCGGCCAGTTCCACCGGTCGGCGCGGCTCGAGACGCAGGCCGAGCGGCCGGTGAAGATCGAGGTCGTCCAGGCCAGCATCAACCGCGAGCGGTCGAAGGAGTCCTTTCCCGCCATCCCGCTGGAGCGGACGAGCGCGACCGGACTGACGCACAAGGACGGCACCCTCTCGATGGCGCGCTCGGGGCCGGACAGCGCGACCTCGAGCTTCTTCATCTGCGTCGGTGACCAGCCGTCGCTCGACTTCGGCGGCGCCCGCAATGCCGACGGCCAGGGCTTCGCCGCCTTCGGCCGCGTCGTCGCGGGCATGGACGTGGTCCGCAAGATCCACCAGTCCCCCGCGAAAGGGGAGACGCTGGAGCCGCCCGTGAAGATCCTCAAGGTCGAGCGGCTGCGCCAATCCCCGGGGTCCCGTTGAGTTGACGATGACGGAGAGGGCGCGGGCTTCTTGTGCCCGGTCGGCCGCCCGGGGTGTAGAATCCATTGCATAGCCCGATCAAGAGCCGCCGACCCCCGTGAGCGGGTCACCGGGCGGTGCATCGACACCCGCGCGGAAGGGAGACTCCGAGCCATGGCCATCGTCACGGAACCGAAACCGCTTCCGTCCCCGTTGGACTACGTGCCGGCCGACAGCACCAAGTACACCGTCGGCTCCCAGGACAGTTGGTTCACGCTTGCCGAGCGGGCCGAAGTGAAGGCCGCCGGCCTGTCGGCCAACGACCTGTGCTACTTCAACTTCAAAACGCGTCTGCCGGCGGAGATCAACTGGTACCTCTACAACAAGGTCGGGTGCCGGACGACCACCCGCGACGGGAAGAACTACATGTTCACGGCCGGCATCACACCGGGCGTCGTGTATCTTCCCAAGGCCGGATTGCCGCCGCCGGTGAACGAGTTTCCTCCCACACGGACGGAAGCGCGCACCAATGCCTGGTTTGGCGTTGGAGGCAAGGCCGGCACCATGTTCGCCGTCGTCGGCATCGAGACGCTGGTCGGGTACGTCGCCTCGCTGGACGACCTCGGAAAGGGGATGGCCATCGGCGCGTCCATCAACCGCCTCGGCCTGGGTGTGGGCGCGACGGGCGGGGCGTGCTTCATCTTCATCACCGGCGTCAGCAGCCCCGGCCAGGTGAACGGCTTTCAGCAAGGCGACGTCGATTTCAACCTGTCCCTCGGAGGGAACTGGGGAAAGGTGGCGCAGACGGCTGGCAAGGTCAAGAGACTCCAGCCATTGATCGAGGCCTTCGCGAAGATCGGAGCGAAGACCCCCGGCGGTCTCAAGTCGGTTTTGAAGGCCCATCCGGACAAGTGGGTGGAACTGATCAAGACGGCAAAGACGATGAAGGACTTCATCGGGATCGATCCCAATGGAGAGCCGAACGTGTTCATTTTCGACATTCCGTACGCCGGAGGCGGTGTGGAAGCCTCGGTGTTCTACGGCGTGTCGAACTTCGACGCGATGTGGGACTTCACGGAGTGAGGGGCCTCAACGGCAGTCGACCAGCACCCGCCCAAGCGCTGTCCGGTTCATGAGCGTGGCGCAGGCCGGGATGACGCCTGCGAGCGGGACGGTCCGCGACACGATCCGCTCGAGCGCCGGCGGTTTGAGGTCCGCGCCCAGCCGCTGCCAGATCGCCGTGCGCAACGCCATCGGGCAGTTCGCCGAACTGGCGCCGAGCAGGCTGACCCCGCGCAGGATGAACGGAAAGACGGTCGCGTCGAATGCGGGCGCGGCCGCGTTCCCCACCGCCGCCACGCTCCCCCACAATCCGACGTGGCGAATGAGCCCGGCGAGCAGCGGACCGCCCACGTTGTCGATGACGCCGCCGAAGCGGGTTGCCTCCAGCGGACGCGTCCCGACGCCCAGCGCATCTGGCGTCGTCACGTCGTCCGCGCCCAACTCCCTCAGATAGGCCTCGTGCTCGGGGCGGCCGGACACGGCAATCACCGCGTAGCCTCGCTTCTTCAGCATGGACGCGGCGGCCGACCCCACGCCGCCCGTCGCGCCGGTCACGACGATCGGACCCATTGCCGGCGTCTGGCCATTCACTTCCATCCGGTGCAGCGCGAGTGCGGCGGTGAAACCAGCCGTCCCGAGCACCATCGACTCCCGGAGGTCGAGCCCCGGCGGGAGCGGCACCACCCAATCGGCCGGCACGCGCGCCACTTGCGCGAAGCCGCCGTCGTTCGTTTCGCCAAGGCCCATGCCGTTTACCAGCACGGCGTCGCCCGCCTTGAATCGCCGGTCGGAGGACGACTCGACGCGTCCCGCGACGTCGATGCCCGCGTTCAGCGGGAAGCGCTTGTAGATCGGCGCACGCCCGGTGACGCCCAGCGCGTCCTTGAAGTTGATCCCCGACCACTCGGCCCGGATGACGACGGCGCCGGGCGTGAGGTCGTCAGCGGCAACCTCTGTGATGCGGGCGACGACGCCCTCGGTCTCCCGAAACACCCGACAGGCCAGAAACGACATAGACAACCCTCCCGACGGTGGCGATCATACAGGGACTTGCGACCATTGAATCTTGCGATCTTGTGAAGTAGGGATCTTGCGAACTGATCGCCACTTCGCAAGATCGCCACATCGCAAGATCGCCACATCGCAAGATCGCAAGATCGCAAGATCGCCACATCGCAAGATCGCCACATCGCAAGATCGCCACATCGCAAGATCGCAAGATCGCAAGATAATAGAGGGGGAGGTACCGATGACCGTTGACCACATCCACTGGCTCGGGCACGCGACGTTTCGTATCGACGACGGCACGGCGGTGATCTACATCGACCCGTGGAAGTTGCCCGCGGGCGCGCCCAAGGCCGACGTCGTTCTCATCACTCACGGCCATTTCGATCACTACTCGGCGGAGGACATCGCCAAGATCGAGAAGCCGACCACGGTCTTCGTCGCGCCCTCAGACGTGGCGCCGATGCTGACCGGCAAGCCCGTCGTGACGGCCATTCCCGGCGGAGCGTATCAGGCGGGCCCCGTGAAGGTGGCAGCCGTGGCGGCTTACAACACCAACAAGGACTTCCATCCGAAGGGCAACGGGTGGGTGGGCTACGTGGTGACGCTCTCGACCGGCCAGCGGATCTACCACACCGGCGACAGCGACGTGACGCCGGAGATGAAGGCGGTCCAGGCCGACGTCGCGCTGATGCCGTGCGGCGGCACCTACACGATGACCGCCGCGGAGGCGGCCGCTGCCGCCAACGTGTTCAAGCCGGGCATTCTCATCCCGATGCACTGGGGCGACATCATCGGATCCAGAGACGACGCGGACGGCGTGGCGAAGGCGTTCGCCGGGGAGACGGTCATCCGGCCGGTCGAGCGGTAGGTCTTTACCTCAAGCCGAGCGTTGCCAGCACCTTGCCCGCCGCGCGGTTCAGCGGATGCCCGCGGTGGAGCGAGGGGAATGGCGCCTTCTTGCGGATACCCAGGCGCCGCAACTCCTCGAGCATCAGGTTGTGCTCTCTGGCGTGGCCGCGCTGGGCGCGCTTGGCCAGCACGCCCATTTCCGCGCCGGGCGCCTTCGAGATTCCCTTCCAGAACGTGGCAATCGCCTGGCCCTTGTCGTTGGCGATCAGAAACACGCGACCCAGGTTGAGATAGTGGGCGGGGTTGTCTGGCTCCGCGTTCAGCGCCGATTTGCACAGTCGAACGGCTTCCCTGAGCCCGCCTCGCTCCTTGGCGATGCAGTATCCGAGATAGGACTCCACGGTCGGGAGGCTGCGAAGCTGAGGAGAGCATTCGAGAGCGATGAGGCCATGAAGCGTGTCTCCGCGGTCGATCGCGAAGATGACCCGCTGCGCCTCCTCGAAGTCGGAACTGTCCCTCGTGGCCAGGTCGTGAGGCTGTTCGCTCAACGCGCCGTAAGTCATCTCCCCGCCCTCCCGTGTCGCGATTCGGTATGCGGCATTTCAGATTCGTAATCCGCCGCTCTGGGGCCGAATAAGTCGATTTCCAGGCCGAAACCGTCGGCGCCGTCTGTCGAAGCGCCTCGCGCCGGGCTTCGGCGAGACCGTCTCGGGGAGCCGGATGCAGGATGCATGCCACGATGACACTTCGCGCGCCGGGCCGGCGAGTAGTAGGATCGGTGCCGGGAGGTGCCGTCATGCCGTGCCTGTTCGTGCTGCTCGCGCTGGCTACGCCGCGGTTCGTGGTGGTCGTTCTGTGGCTGTTCTCCGGCTGGTTCAAAGGGATCTTCAGCACCGGGCTCTGGCCGGTCCTCGGCTTCTTCTTCCTGCCGACGACATTGCTCTGGTATACGGCCGTCCACCACTGGTTCGGCGGCCAGTGGACGTTCTGGCCCATCGTCGGCGTGATTGTCGCGCTCTCGATCGACCTGTCGCCGGCAAGCCACAAGCGGCGCAAGAAGTCGTAACGGCGGGACCCCCGTTTCATCCGCGAGGAGTCACGAATGAAGCCCACGTTCGTCGCGTTCGCGTGTGCCGGAATCCTCTGCGCGGTCGCGTGCGCCCAGCCTGCGGCGCAGACCGGGGCCGCGACGTCCAAGCCGATCCGCCTCGCGGTGGCGACGTTCTCCCACGAGACGTGCACCTTCTGCCCGGATCCGACCGGCATCGAGGAATGGGAGTTCTACGGCCCGCCCGAGCGTGGCGAGGCGGTGCTGAGGAACGGCGCCTACATCGGCGGATTCGTCCGGGCCGCGCAGGAGTACGACAACGTTGAACTGACCGGCATCCTCTCGCCTCGCGACGCGAAAGGCGGATCGTCGGGAAGCTGGATCACCCGGGAGGCGTTCGACAAGTACCTCGAACGGGATTGCCGCCGACATCAGACAGACCGGCCCGTATGACGGCGTCTTCCTGGCGCTCCACGGGGCGATGGCCGTGACCGGCGTGCCGAAGCCGGAAGCGGAGCTGGTGCGGCGCGTACGAGCCGTCGTCGGCCCCAGGGTGCCGATCTACGTCACGCTCGATCTGCACGCGAACGACGATCACGAACTGTCGGACGCGGCGAGTGGCGTGCTGATCATCAAGCGGTACCCGCACTACGACGCCGCCCTGCAGGGCGAGCGCGCGCTGCGTCTGATGTTGCGGACCATCAAGGGCACGTTCAGGCCCACGATGGCGACGCGGAAGCCCGGCGTGCTGACGCCGAGCGTCTTTCAGGGCACGGGCACCTCGCCGTCGATGGAGATCATGGAGCGGGCGCGCATCTGGGAGGAGCGGACGAGGGACGCCTACGTGTCGGTGGCGTACGGCTTCGCGTACGCCGACGTGGCGGACATCGGCGCGACGGTGATGGTCGTCACGAACAACGACCAGACGCTGGCCGACCGGATCGCCGACGACATGTCGGAGTTCATCTGGAAGAAGCGCGAGGAGTTCGCCGGCAAGACGCTGCCGAAGACCGAGGAGGGCGTGCGGCTGGCGATCGCGGCGGCGAAGGCGGGCAAGGTGCCGGTGGTGGTCGCGGATCACTCCGACCGGACCGGCAACTCCACGTGGATCCTCGCCGAACTCATCAGGCAGGGCGGGAGGAACTTCTGCATCACCACGCTGACCGACGAGCGCGCGCTGGGTGAGCTGAAAGGCAAGAAGGTCGGCGAGGCCGTCTCCCTGGACATGGGCGGCTGGGCCGAGCAAACCTCGGGGAAGCCCGTGAAGATCGCCGGCACGCTCGAGTGGATCGGCAGGTACGGGCAGATGGAACAGGTGGCGGTCATCCGGTTCGGCGACAACAATCGGGTAATCCTGACGCCGGTCCTCCACCAGGTGACCGACCCCGGCATTTTCAGGCCGCTCGGGATCGACCTCGCGAAGCTCGACATCGTCGTGCTGAAGTCGCGGGTGCACTTCTGGCGTGGGTTCGTCGAAGACGGGCTGGCGAAGGCGGTGTTCCAGGTGGACGCGCCCGGCCTCGGGCCGGCCGACGTGTCCACCATCCCGTACAAGTTCGCGCCGAGGACGCTCTACCCGATCGACCGCAACGCGAAGAAGCTGCGCTGACGGACCCCGGTCTCTTGCTCACTCGGCCGGCTTGAAGACGTCGAGGATGCTCGCGCGCGACGGCGCAGGGCCCATGGCGGCGTGCCGCTCCGCCACGTAGTGGCCGTAGGCCGGCGTCGGCGCCGGGTCGCGGTAGAAGACGCCGGTGTAGATGTCGATCCCGTAGTGCTGGGCCAGGTCCATCGCCTTGATCCGGTCAGCCGGGTCGTGACCGACCGACTCCAGCGTCTTCATCTTCTGCTTCAGCGCCTTCAGCTGCGTGTCCTCTTCGCCGTAAGTGATGCAGGGCGACTGCACGTTGATGAAGGCGAACCCCGGGAACCGAATCCCCTCCTCGATCAGCGCGGCGAGCTGCCCCATGTCGGCGGGGGTTCCCTGCGCGACGAACCGGCAGCCGTAGCCGAGCACGTAGAGCAGCGGGTTGACCGGATCCTCCATCGAGCCCATCGAGCTGGACACCGTGCGCAGGCCGCGCGGCGAGGTCGGGGACAGCTGCCCCTTCGTCAGGCCGTAGATCTGGTTGTCCATGACGATGTAGGTGATGTCGATATTGCGGCGGATCGCGTGCGCCACGTGGCCGCCGCCAATCGAGAACCCGTCGCCGTCGCCGCCGGCGACGAGCACCAGCAGGTCGGGGTTGGCGAGCTTGATGCCCTGCGCGATCGGCAGCGCCCGGCCGTGCACCGAGTTGAAGCCGTAGGCGGTGGTGTAACCGGGAATGCGGCTCGAGCAGCCGATGCCCGACACGAACGCGATGTCGTGCGGCGGGCGGCCGACGGCGGAGAGCGCGCGGTAGATGGCCTGCACCACGCCGAAGTCGCCGCACCCCGGGCACCAGATCGGCTTGAGGTCGCTCTTGTAGTCTTTCGCCTGGTACACGGAGGCGTTCGCTGGCAGCGTCGTTGTCGCCATATCCAATTCCTTCGGGAGGGATTTCAGTTTCTGCGTTGGCTCACTCTGCCTGGCTGATCGGCTCGCGTTCCTCGACGATCGCCCGCGCCTGCTTGCGCAGCCGCTCGACGATTTCCGCCGGGCTGATCGGGTTCGACCCGCTGCGGGCGAACGACTCGAGGCCCCTCGGGACGTTGACGTACATCCGGATGATGCGGTGGAGCTGCCCCTGGTGGGACTGCTCGACGACGAGCCCGCGCTTGATCGATGCGAAGAACTCGCGGTAGACCTCTTCGGCCACCGGGTAGAGCAGGCGCGGGACGAGCGCCTTCACCTGGAGCCCGGCCCGCTCGGCCAGCTCGAGCGCCTCGAGCGCGAGCCCGGACAACGATCCCCAGGCGATGATGCCCAGCGGCGCGTTGGCCGGTCCGGCCTTCACGAACAGGTCCGCGCGCGCCTTGAGCGGCGTCAGCTTGCGCAGCCGCTTCTCGTTCATCTTCGCGTGAATCGACCCGGTCGCCGTCGGCGCGCCGGACTCGGTGTGCTCGATGCCAGACGCCAGGTAGTTTCCGCCCGGCATTCCGGGGTGGCTGATCGGGCTCACGCCCGACTCGGTCAGGCGGAAGCGCACGTAGTGCTCGAGCTCGTGCTCGTTCGGCCTGCGGCGCTCCTCGATGACGACACCGTCCGTGACCGGCCGATCGATCGCCTCCTTGCGCTGTGCGATTTCCTGCTCCGACAGGATGATCACCGGCGTCTGGTAGCGCTCGGCGATATTGAACGCCTCCACGGTGATCGGGAAGGTGTCGGCCACGTTCATCGGCGCCAGGACCGGTCGCGGGGCGTCGCCGTGCGATGAGAAGGCGGCCTGGAACAGATCCGACTGCTCGCTCTTGGTCGGGATGCCGGTGGATGGGCCGCCGCGCTGCACGTTGACGATGACGAGCGGCAGCTCGCTGATCGTCGCCAGGCCGATCATCTCGGTCTTGAGCGACATCCCGGGGCCGCTGGTCGCCGTCAGCGCCTTCTTGCCCGCGAAGCTCGCGCCCACGCACGCGCCGATGCCGGCAATCTCGTCCTCGCACTGCAGCATCGTCCCGCCGTACTTCCAGATCTCCCGGTTCAGGAACTGCATGACCTCCGATGAAGGCGTGATCGGGTAGCCGCCGAAGAACTGGCACCCGGCGAAGATCGACGCGGCGGCGCAGAGGTCGTTGCCGTCGGCCACCATCTTGGCCGTCGTCCCCTCCGCCACCGGCGCGAGGGTGCGGTCGATGCGCAGGGGGTTGGCCTGCGCCCAGGCGAGGCCCGCCTCGAAGGCGCGCTCGTTGCGCGCCATGATGTCCTCGCCCTTCTTGGCGAAGCGCTTCCGAAGGCCGGCGCGGATGTGCTGCGGCGCCAGGCTGAACCACCCGGCCATCAGGCCGAGGACCACCGTGTTCTTCGCCTTCTCCGACCCGGCCGTCTCCTTGGCCATCGCCTCGATCGCCACCGACACGACCTCGGCGGGCTTCACGCCGGCCAGCGGAATCTGGTCGGGCGCCACGCGCGTGTTGGAGTCGTAGATGACGACCGAGTGGCCGTCCACCTGCAGCTCCGCGCCGAACCTCAGGAAATCCTCCCAGTTGAGCGCCACCGCCACGTCGAGCGCGCCGCCCGGCCCGAGGACCGGACCGGTCGAGACGCGCAGGCGGAACGAGGATTCGCCGCCGCGGATCTGCGGTCCGAAGCTCTTCGTGAGCATCGCGTGGTAGCCGGCCAGCGCCAGCGCCGTCATCAGGGAGTCGCCGGCCGAGACGACGCCGTCGCCGCCCGAGCCAGCCATGCCGATTACGAGACCTGTGTTCATCCGAAACCTCGACTATGAATCCGACCAATCCAGCCGATTACGATATCACGCCGGCAGCCCGAATAGCCGCTTCTCCTTGATCACGCCGACCACCTCCGCGGGCACGAAGCGCTCCCATGCCGGGTCGCCCGCCTGGATCATCGCCAGCACCTGCTGCGGCATCACCGAGAGGTCGATGTCGGGAGGCGCCTCCAGCGCTTCGACGAAGCCGTTCTCGCGCAGGTAGGCGTAGAGATGGCTCAGCGCCTGAGGCACCGCGAAGCTCTCCGCGCTCACGACTTCGCCCGTGGCGGGGTTGCGCCAGGGATAGACGTAGATCCTGACCGGCCCGGCCAGCAGCCGGCCGAGCGCCTCCAGCAGCCCCCCCGAGAGGTCCTCGTAGTGGCGCTCTTCGAGCATCCGCACGAGCGTCGGCACGCCCACGACGAGACCGATACGCTCGCCGGTGTACCGGCGGAGGTACGTCGTGACGTTGTGGAACCGCGAGTAGTTGGTTACCATCACCGTCCGGCCGAGGGTGCGGAGGAGGTCCACGCGAGCCAGGAAGTCGGCGTGCACCACCTGCGCGCCGAGCGTCTCGAGGTTGCGGACCGTCATCTCCATCAGCACGACCGGCTCCCGGCCGCGCATGTCCGGCTCACGCGACATGTGTTCCAGCGCGCGGGTCAGCATGTCCAGCGTGACGGTCGTCACAGGCTGGAAGCTGCCGCGCTCGATCAGGACCGGCGCGCGGTAGAGCAGTTCGGCCGGTTCGAGCACGTCGCCATCCGGAGAGAACAGCACGGCGTTCGTCAGGCGCTGCTGGACGAGCGCGAGGCACATGATCCGGTTGTCCACGCCGGCGAACGCCGGCCCGGAGAACTTGACCATGTCCACTTCCATCCGGTCCCGCGTCAGGTTGTCCATCAGCGAGCCGACGAGCGCGCCGGGGTTGGCCGAGTCGTAGAACGCGCCGTGGAGCAGGTTCACGCCGAGGATGCCCAGCGCCTCCTGCTGCCGGGCGTTCTCGAGGTCCCACATCCGGGCGTGGACGAGGATCTCCGACGGCTCGGCGTGCGGCGCGGTCTGGAACCTGACACCGAGCCAGCCGTGACCCTCCTCCTTGCGCGAGAAGCTCTTGGCCGCCACGGTGTCGGCGAATACGAAGAACTGGGTCGAGGCGCCGCGCGAGGCGTCCAGCCGCTGGACGAGCAGCTGCCATTCGTGATCGAGCATCGCCTGCAGCCGCTGCCGGCTCACGTACCGCTGCGCCCCGCCGTACACGGCGTCGGACACGCCCATGTCGTAGGCGGACATCGTCTTGGCCACGGTGCCGGCGGCGCCGCCGACGATGAAGAACCAGCGGGCGACCTCCTGGCCGGCGCCGATTTCGGCGAGGGCGCCGTACAGGCGAGGGTCGAGGTTGATGCGGAGAGCCTTGTCGTGCGTGCTCGCGACACTCATCGGGGCAGCATCGATCCAAATGCGAGATCCCGGAATGCCTCCACGAACGCCACGAACGTGTGGACGTCCGCGAAGTTCGAGGCGATGCCGAGCGAGGCGCGCAGCGTGTTGGGCGCCCGGCCGATGGCGGCGCGCAGCGTTTCCGCGCAGTCGAGGAAGCTGACCGGGACCGACGGCCCGGCGAAGCACTGGGCCATCGCATCTCTCGAGATGCCGTGCGCGACCTCGCCATCGCCCGGGTTGCAGAAGCACCCCGTTCGCAGCGAGATGCGCGCGGCGTTCGCGCGATCCTCGACGGCGCCCACATCGTACGGCGTGCCGTCCGGGGCCATCAGGTGGAAGGCCACCGTGGCGCCCCGGCGGTCGAGGCCGGTCGGACCGAACACGCGAGCCATGGGCGCGCGGTTCGAGTGCGTCGCGGACGTCAGGCGGGCCAGCAGCCAGCCCGTGAGCGCCATGACGCGGTCGTGGATCGCGTCGATGCCGATCGAGGACAGGTGATCGAGGCCGATCTCGATGGCGGGCAGGCCGAGATAGTCGACCGTGCCATCCTCGAACCCGGCGTGGCCCGAAGCCAGATGGTGCCACCGTTCGTCCTGGACCGACGCCACCGTGATGGTCCCGCCCGCGAACCAGGGGCGGCGGAGGGTCCCGAGCGCATCGTGCCTGGCGATCAGCGCGCCGAGACCCGACGGGTAGCCGAACATCTTGTAGAAGGACACCGACACGAAGTCCGGGTGCACCGTCGAGAGATCGAAGCGATTCGTCGGTACGTAGGCGGCGGCGTCGAGGATCACCTGCCAGCCGGCCTGCTGCGCCCGCTCGATCCAGGCGAGCGGGTGCTGCACGCCGCTGAAGTTCGACTGCGCCGGGAACGCGAAGAGGTGGGGCTTGCCGCGAGTGATCTGTCCAAGCTCCGCGACGACCGCGTCGCCGTCCACCCGCAGGTCGGGCGTGAGGACGGGCAGGTAGGTCACCTGCGCGCCTCGCCTGCGGGCGAACTCGCGAAGCCCGTTCACCGAGTTGTGATTGTCGTAGGTCAGGACGAGGCGTCCGCCAGGCTCGAACGGGTACGCTTCGCCGACGAGCTTCAGCGCCCCCGTCGCGTTCGGCGTGAAGATGACGTCGTACTCGGCCGGGTCCGCGTTGAAGAACGTGAGCACCGACGCGCGCGCCCGGTCCACCAGCCTCGAGGCGTCGAGCGATGAGGGGTTGTTCGAGTGCGGGTTGCCGAGGACGGTGTTCTGCAGCAGTTCCGCGTGGCGCCGCACCTGCGACGCGGCGTGGAGCGACCCGCCAGTGTAGTCGAGGTACACGTGGCCGAGCCGGTCCAGCCGCTCGTAGTCGGTCGCCCGCAGGTGATCGAGGCGCGATCCGTCCGAGTAGCCGGCGAAGGCCTGCTGGAAGGCGCGATAAGCCCCGTCGTACCCGGACGTCATGGCTGCGACGAAATCGGACGCTACTTCTTCACCTTGGGCGGGAAGTTCTTCAGGAGCTTCTGCATGCCCTTGTCCAGGTTCTTCTGGCGCTTTTCCGGGCTCGCCTTGGTGTCGATCTGCTTCGACGCGAGGCCGCGCCAGGCGAGCGTCTTCGCTGCGGCGTCGTACATGTCGAGCGCCAGCGACCCGATGAAGATCGTCGCGGTCGTCGTGGAGGTCACTCCGCCGCCGTAGCCGCCGTAGTAGCGCCCGCCCCAGCCGGGGCCGTACCCGTAGCCGGTGCCGTACGACGTCACTTCCTTCTCCTTGGTGACGGCCACCTGGTAGCCGACCAGCAGATCGGCTTCACCGCCCTCGACCTTCTTCAGGCCCTTCGCCGTCAACTGGGTCTCGATCGCCTGCACGATCATCTTGGCCGTCAACTCATCGGGCTGCTCACCGCCCGGGATGGTCACCCACTTGTAGGTCTTGAACTTCGTGAAGTCGGCCTTCTGGTCGTAGTTGTACGACACGTCCTGGGCGGACGCGAACGAGGCGATGAGGAGGAACGCGGTCGCGAGATAGAGCAGTTTCTTCATGGAGCACCTCTGATGGTCGTTTCCCGATCCCGAGCGCCCTGAGCGGACGCGCCCACCAACCTATCGTAGACCGCCGGGCTCGAACCCGCAAGCGGCCCGGCGGGATCGCGGGAGCGTCGCGGCCGAACGACCGGATGATCGGCGTGTGTGGGCCGCGACCGCGGCAGTCGGCTGTGGCGGCTGTTCGGCAACCCGGCCGCGCGACGAAGGTCAGGACCTGAAGATCCTGCTGCAGACCCTTTCGACCACTTCCGGCTCTGTTCCGACCTTCCAGAGAATCTCGTGGGCCTTCTCCTCGTCCAGCCATACGCCGTCCGACCCGGCCAGGACCGCAAGAAGGGCGGCAGCGATCGCGGTCTTCGCGTCGCCGCCCGATTCGGCTAGAGATTCTTCACATGCTTCTGCAGTGCGGGACAGCCGTCCCAGGAGCTCCGGGCCGGGATTCAGTCGGGCGCTGATGGCCGCGATGAGCCGGTCGCGGTAGAGGGCGTGGAGATTCTCGCCCTCGAACATCTCCGGCATGCAGTCTTCGGCGTGTTGGCAGTACTTCAGGCAACCAACATCCCGTTTCGGGTTGGAGAACCGGTGTCCGCATTCGCATGCGCGCCTGGCGTCGTCTTTCCAGAACTCCACCGGTTTTCCGCAGCCTGGGCACTGGACGTCGTAGATATCCTCGGGTTTGTAGAACGTCAAGTCCTGGCCCGGGCAACGCAGATTGGATTGGCTCACGGTGCACCCCCCGGTACTGAGCATTGTGCGACCATCGCAATCCATGTTTGATGATCTGCGTCACGTTCCGCCGCGATTTCGTAGGCAATTGCGTGGGGCCATCCATGGGAGCTGGTTCGGCGGCCTTAGCGTGCGCCGGCCGCCATTCTCGCGAAGGACACTTCGAACGTGGCTCCCTCGACGGCCTGGAAGTAGGCGCCGGCGAGTTGGTCGCCGGCCGGGTCGTAGGTCAGGGTGTAGGTCGACCCCGGATAGTTGACGTCGCGAAGCTCGAGGAAGACCTTCACCTGTTCGCCGTCGAGCGAGGCCTCGGCCTTGGCGACGTTGATCGGCCCCGGATTGTAGTAGGCCGCGAGCATCTTCCCGGCCGCGTCCACACTCCTGATGTCGATGATGTAGCCGCCGTCGGTGCGCTGCCAGCGCCCCTGGAGTCGCTGAAACGCCTGGAGCGGGGCCGACTGCCTCGCCTGGCTCCACCAGTAACCGCCGGCCGCCACGACGGCGATCGCGAGCAGGACGGCGGCGGCCAGCAGGACGGGCCGCCGCGACTTGACCGCCTGAGGAGCCGGCTTTGCCGTCCGCCTGCGCCTTCCTGACTTGCTCATGGCATCACGCTACCCGAACGGGGCGCCACGGTCCAGCGGGAACCCTCCATCCTGGCCCAATCTCCGGCTTCAGGGAGAACCACAGCTTCATCCCGCGTAGTTCCTTCGGCTGCGCTGGGGTTGAATATGGACTTGACTCCATATGTGTTCCGAGCCATTCTGTGTAGGCAAGCGCGATGACCTGGGACGTTGAATTCCACACCGAAGCGACGAACATGAAGAACCTGGGTCGCATCCGAGAACAGCTTCCCGCGGCCCGGCGACGGAGGATCGCAGCGCGCGCGGCAACGCTTGTTGCCGAGGAGAAGTCCCTGCAGGAACTCCGGCAAGCACACAAGCTCACGCAGAAGCGGATGGCGGAGGTGCTGGGCGTCGGTCAGGACAGCGTGTCCCGCCTTGAACAACGGAGCGATCTCCTTATCTCGACGCTCCGGGGCTACGTCGAGGCCCTGGGCGGGCGGCTGTCGCTCGTGGCCGAGTTTCCGAACCAGGACCCGGTCGTCCTCTCGGGCATCGCGGCGTTGGAGACGGAAGGGCGGAGACCCTGACGGAGACTCCGGGCAGGACCGCGGATGGCAGTCGGACGGGAGTCGGCCGGATCAAGAACCCCGCACCGCCTGACTCCAGCGGCCGTACAATCCCCAGAGCCGGGTGCCCTGACCAGGGCAGGGAAGAGAATCCTCATCGTTGTGCAGGGGTCTATTCAAAGACGTTGACAGGCGAAGCCCTGGTACGGGGGAATGGGACAGGATGAAGCCAACAGCGTACATTGAGACGACGGTCATCAGCTACCTTGCGGCGCTTCCAAGCCGCGACCTTGTCCTGGCGGCCCACCAGCAGGTGACGCGAGAGTGGTGGAGTGCTCGCGCCGCATTCGCATTGTACGTCTCGCAGTTCGTGTTGGATGAAGCGTCGGCTGGCGATGCGGCGGCGGCCGCGCGTCGGGCGGAAGCGCTTCGCGGTCTGCCAGTCCTCGACCTGACTCGGGACGCAACGCTCCTCGCGGCCGAGTTCGTCCGCGCCGGCGGCATTCCCGCCAAGGCCAGGATCGACGCGCTCCATGTGGCCGTGGCGGCGGTGCATGGCATGGACTACCTGGTGACTTGGAATTGCACTCACATCGCAAACGCGACGATGCGCGGACGACTCGAAGCGATCTGCCGTAGCGCCGGCTTCGACCCGCCCATCATTTGCACGCCCCTTGAGTTGGTGCGGGAGGATGGGTGATGGAGCCTTCGAATCCGATCATCGACGAAGTCCGTGCGGTACGCGAGGCACTCGCCAGGGAGTCGGGTGACGACATTGAGAAGATCGTCGAAGCCGCCCGACGGCGGCAAGCCGAGAGTGGTCGCACCGTCGTCACGCTGCCGCCGAAGACACCGCAGGTGACCAAGCGCGCGTCCTGATCATCGCGGCCAACGAACCGGCCCGGCGGTGGTTTGCCGGGCCGCTCGAGTATCTGCCAGTCTGCGTTGGTCTTGGAGTGGTCGGGGCGCCGGGATTCGGACCCGGGGTCCCGCGGCCGACGCGACTTCGGGTCGCGTCGGCGTGCGCACTTGGCCGTCGCCTGCGGCTCGTCCAAGTGCGAAGCGGGAACCCTCCATCCTGGCCCAAGGCAGGCGTGTGGTGAGGCAGCGCGCCTGCGCGAGGGCGCAGGCCGGTCCGGCGGCGGAGCGGCGCCGCAAGCCGTGAGCCGTGAGCCGTGAGCCAATTGTCGTGAGTGGTCGGGGCGCCGGGATTCGGACCCGGGGTCCCGCGGCCGACGCGACTTCGGGTCGCGTCGGCATGCGCACTTGGCCGTCGCCTGCGGCTCGTCCAAGTGCGAAGCGGGAACCCTCCATCCTGGCCCAAGGCTGGCGTGTGGCGATGTAGCGCGCCTGCGATAGGGCGCAGGCCGGTCCGGCAGGGGAGCGGCGCCGCAAGCCGTGAGCCGTGAGCCAATTGTCGTGAGTGGTCGGGGCGCCGGGATTCGGACCCGGGACCTCCTGCGCCCAAGGCAGGCGCGCTACCAGGCTGCGCTACGCCCCGACATATGACAGGAAGAGGAGGGTCGATCGCTCTCCGTTAGCGGTTTCCGTCGCCGCGCCTCCCATGGGCGTTGCCAGGTTCGGCGACGTGTCTCCATCATACTCGACGGTTCACCACCGCGAGAACAGCGTTCTGAATCGTCGGGCGCGGCTAGCTTCCGGTCCTGTGGGCGATCGCTGAATTCAACACCAGCCGTGTGGCGTCATCGACATCGATGAATCGCACGCCCATGCCGAAGCCCACCATGCTGTACCGCACTTCCACGAGCACTGACACCTCGATGGAGTCGATGGCAAATAGCAGACGCGCGATTGTGCCAGCCGGCAGCACGGTACGCGCGTCCACAAATGCGCCATCGGCACTCAGGTCGGCAATCCGGACGTTGCTCCGACCGACATCGATTCCCTCGAGTCGAGCCTCAATGAAGTAGCTCACCCGGCGTGACTGCCGTCGGTCATCTTCGCTCATCGGCAAGCGCTCCGATATCCAAAGCGATTCCCTTGGGAAACGGGCACGCTCAGACTAGCCAGGGTAGGTTATCACCGACTGCGTCTCGGAACCACAAGACCATCCGCACCCCGCGCATCGAGCGCCAGCGTAGCGATCGTCTTGCCGGCCTGCCTCTTCTCAGTAAGCGTTCGCCGCGGTCGCTCGCGCGCGGAACAGCGCGACCGCTGTCAGCATCAGCGGCAGTTCGACCAGGAAGTACGTGGTCGCGAATACGGCGAAGTCGACGCGGTGCAGCAGTGTCACCGCGACGGCCGTCGCAATCGCGACGTTCCGTGTGGCGAACTCAGCCGCCAGGGTGAAGCGAACCCTTCGGTCCGCGCGGCCCGCCACGGCCGCCGTCCAGCCGATCGCGAACGACACCGCGACGAACGCCGCTGAGAGGGGCACCGCGCTCGGGAGTCCGGACAGGAACGCGTCGAACTCGGCCCACGTCACGAAGACGACCAGCAGCCCCAGCGCGGCGAAGCCGAACCGCTGGATGGCCGGCCGGCGCGCGGCGGCGAATCCGGGCCACCGGCTCCGAATCCACATCCCCAGGCCGACCGGAAGGGCGAGCATGAACACCAGCTGGGCCAGCAGCAGCCCCGGCGTGACATCGAATCCCAGCGTGCGACCGAGCACGGTCTCGAAGCAGCGCGTCAGGAGCGGGACGGTCGCAACGGCAAGCAGGCACGAGAGAGCCGTCAGCGTCACCGACAGCGCCGTCGCCGCGCGCGCAAGGTAGCTGTAGGTGTTCGAGATGCCGCCAATCGGACAGACGGCCACCAGGAGCAGGCCCGCTTCAACGGCCGGCGGCGGAGCGAACACGAGGATCAGCGCGAAAGCCACGAGCGGCAGCGCAACCAGTGGCACCAGAAGTCCGATAGCCAGCGGGCGCGGCTCCCGCCGGACCCGGCGGAAGTCCTCCCGCGCGAGATCCAGGCCGACCGCGGTCAGCAGCAGCAGGGTGACGACGGGGATCGCGACGTCGACGACTTCTTTCACAAGCTTCGCCCGGGGAGACCTCCGGCGGGTGCCGCTCCTGGTCCGGCCCCCCCGCCGGCCGCCCTGGCCGCGTCCGCACCCGCGCCGGCGCAGACCGTCGTGCCGGACGCCGCCGTCAGAGGAACAGGGCCAGGACGAACAACCCGACCATCCCGAACACGATCGCGAGTTTCAGGGCGGCGCCGATGGCGAAGCCCAGCCAGGCGCCGAAGCCGGCGCGGGCGGCGCCTTCGACGCCCTTCCGCGCCCAGATTTCGCCGATCAGTGCGCCGACGAACGGGCCGACGATGAGCCCCGGGATGCCGAACGCGAGCCCGAGCAGCGTCCCAAGAACGGCTCCGACGGCGGCGCGCCGAGAGGCGCCGAAGGTGCGCGCGCCCAGTCCGGCCGCCACCAGATCGACGCCGTAGGAGAGGACGGTGAGCACGCCGAGCAGCAGGAGAGCCGGCCACCCGACACGGGCGAACCCATCCGCCCAGGCCGCGAGGAACAGCCCGGCGAAGACGAGCAGCGTGCCCGGAAGCACGGGCAGAAACGTCCCCGCAATGCCGACGAGCACGAGCACAGCCGCCATCACCCAGAGCGCTGTCGTCATCCGAATGACAATGGCACCGCCGCCCGCCATCGTCAAGGACCACGGCGCGGCCGATGCCACCAGCCCTGAAACTGGGGCGGGGGGACCACGGCGCGACCATTCCTCTCCCTGGGTCGCCGGTCGATTGCGCGGAGAATCCTCCTCGATTCGGCAACTCCCGCCATCGTTCTCTCGTCTGAAGATGAAGGACGAAAGGGGGGCGCATGCTCGGGACACTGTTGGCGGAGGTCGGAAACGCGCTCGCGGCCATGCGCCGGAGACCCGCCGCGATGGCGGTGCCGGTGCTCACAATGGCCGTCGGCATCGGCGCCAGCACCGCCATCTTCAGCGCGTTGTACGTCGCGCTCTTCAATCCGCTGCCGTACCAGGAGCCCGACCGTCTCGTGATGGGGCGGGCCACGTTCGGCGGTGACATCAACCCCTGGGTTGCCGCGCCGGATTTCTACGACTATCGCGAGCGCGCCCCGCTTCTGGCGTCGCTGTCCGCCTACTTGCCAGATGCCCGACGGGTCACGGTTCGGCAGGGCGACGGCGCGGAGTCGGTGCTCCTCACTCAGGTGTCGTGGGACCTGTTCAGAACGCTCGGCGTGAGCCCGGCCGTCGGGCGAGAGTTCCAGGCGGCCGAGGGCGAGCGCGGCGGACCCGCGGTGGCTATGGTCAGCGACGGCTACTGGAAGCGCTCGCTGGGAGGGGCGCCAGACGTCATCGGCCGCACGCTGCCCATCGGCGTCGGCGGCAGTCCCGGCACGGTCACGGTCGTCGGGGTGATGCCGCCCGGCTTTCGATTCGCCTACGACGTCGACGTCTGGATCCCGATGCAGCGGAACGCCCAGGGGGCGGACGTGCGGCGGTTTCACAACTGGATGCTGCTCGGTCGGTTGAAGCCGGGCGTCGAACTCGGCGCCGCACAGCGGCAGGTCGACGCCATCAGCGCTCAGCTGCAGAAGGACTATCCCGACAGCAACCGGAACAAGGCGCTGCTGCTGACGCCGCTCCAGGAGGCGTTGGCCGAGGGTGACCGCCCGAACATCCTCATCCTGATGGCCGCGGTTGGAGTGCTGCTGCTGGTGGCGTGCGCGGACGTGGCCGGCCTGCTGCTCTCGCGCGGCGCCGCGCGCGAGTCGGAGATGGCCGTTCGCTCGGCCCTTGGCGCGACGCGCGGGCGACTGGGCGCTCAGCTGCTCGCCGAGAGCCTCCTTGTGGCCGTCGCCGCCGGTGCGCTCGGCGTGCTGCTGGCCGTCTGGCTTCGCGGCCTCGTCCTCCGCTTCGTGCCGCTCGATTCGCTCGGCGTCACCTCGCTCCCGCTCGGCCTGCCCGTTCTTGCCTTCGCGCTCGGCGTCACCCTCCTCACCAGCCTCATCGTCGGTCTCGTGCCCGCGTGGTTCGGCGCGCGATCGAACGCCGGCACGACGCTCAGGGCCGGGTCGCGGACGACGGAGGCCGCTTCCCGTGCGCTGTTCCGGCAGGGCCTCGTGGCTCTCCAGGTGGCGATGTCGGTGATCCTGATTGTCGCGGCGGCGCTGCTTGGCAGAAGCCTGTTAAATCTCAAGTCGGTGGACCCGGGCTTCCGGACCGGGAATATGCTGACGGCCCGCGTACAACTCCCGGCCTCGGCCTACGCTGACGCGGCGGCGCGCGTGCGATTCTTCGACGGGTTCCTCGACGAGATTCGCGGCCTGCCCGGTGTCGAGAGCGCGAATGTGGTCAACTCGGTGCCAATTCTCGACAAGGCCGGGAACATCCCGGTGTGGGACGCCGATCACCCGCCGGCTCAGCAGAGCGATGCGCCGCTCGCGTGCGTTCGATTCTCGTTCCCTGGCTACTTCGCAACGATGGGCATCCCGCTGGTGGCGGGACGGGACCTGTCCAGGGACGACACGGGCGTGCTGGTGGCGGGGCGTGGCATGTCAGCCACCGAGGCGCAGGTTGAGACCCGCCCGCCGGTGATGGTCATCAGCCGGTCGCTGGCCGCGAAGCTCTTCCCGGGTGTCAACCCGCTGGGGAAGCGGATGGGGATCTTCACCGGCGCCGGGCAGGTGGTGGCCGAAGTGGTGGGCGTGGTCGGTGATGTGCGGATGAACTCGCTCCGCAGCGACTACACGCTGGCGATGTACACGCACTATCAGCTGGCGGCCTCGCCCACGATGCGCCTGGTCGTGCGCACGTCGGGCGCCCCGGCGTCGCTCGGGCCCGCGTTGCGGGCCGCGCTGGCCCGGCGCGATCGCGGCCTGGTGCTCACCGACATCGAGACGATGGATGGGGTCATCGCGGCTTCGCTGGAGGGGTTCAGCCTGAGGGCAGGCGCGGTCCTCCTGTTCGGCGGCGCGACGCTCCTGCTCGCGATGCTCGGCGTCTACGGCGTGCTGGCCTTCACGGTGAACCGGCGGCGGCAGGAGATCGGTCTCCGCATCGTGGTCGGCGCATCACGCGGGAGCGTGCTGACCTGGGTGATGGCTCGTGGCCTCCCCCCGGTCGCGATCGGCATCGTGCTGGGGCTCGGCGGCGCGTTCTGGGCCGGCCGCTGGCTGCGAAGTGAGCTGTTCGCTGTGCCGCCGACTGACATTCCGACGTTCGTCGGAGCGGTCGGGTGCCTGGCGGTTGCGGCCCTCGCCGCGTGCCTGGTGCCGGCGTGGCGCGCGACACGGGTGGATCCCCTCGTGGCGCTTCGAGCAGAGTAATCAGACGTCTTGAACGGCCGACGTCGTTGCTAATGAGTCACGTTCTGGCGACGTCCACGCGCCCGTTCAAGACGTCTGAAGCCCCGCGCTCGCGCGGGGCCAGCCAGCAGCGTTCCTGGTTCTAGCGAGGCGGGCGTGGTCGCCGGGCCTGCTTGGCGGTCCGAGCCCCGCCTCGCTAGAACTCCTTGAGCTTCCGCAGCGCGCGGCGCTCGCGCTTGTCGGGCGCCCGCGCAGGCCGAGGCGCGCCGAACGACTGGCGGAACGCGCGCTGGAGCGCCCGCTGCTCCAGTTCTTCGGGCGTCGGCGGCGGGGTGCGGTCCTCGTAGAGGGCTCGCGCGTCGGCCTTCGGAAGGTGCCGGTCCGCGAGTGCGAGGACGGCCACCACCTGCCGGCGCCCCTGCGTTCTCGTGATGCGGAGTTCGTCGCCCGCGTGCACGGGTCGATGCGGCTTGGCCGAGCGGCCGTTGAGCTCCACCTTCCCGCCGTTGCACGCCTTCTGCGCTTCCGAGCGCGTCTTGTAGAGGCACGCCACGTCGAGCCAGACATCCAACCGAACGTCGGCCGGCGGTGCGGGGATCCGATTGCGACTGTCGGATGGGATCGTCATGCAATCCGGCGGGGCTTCAGCCTCCGCGCTTCGCGCCGCGGCGAGACTTCGGAAGCCCCGCCCTACGTGAACCAGGCAAGGCTGAAGCCTCGCCCTACGTCCCTCGTCCCTCGTTCCTCGTTCCTCGTTCCTCCAGATAGGTCCTGAGCTTCCTGAACGCCTTCCCTCGGTGGCTCACCGACGACTTCCGCTCGGCGGGCAGCTCGGCGAGGGTGCAGTCGAACGGCGGGTAGAAGAAGATCGGGTCGTAGCCGAAGCCGCCCGAGCCGCGCGGCGGCGACGTGATGTGGCCCTCGACTGCGCCGCGCGCCTCGAAGAGTACCTCGCCGGGACGGGCGAGCGCGAGCGCGCACACGAATCGCGCCGTGCTCTCGGGCGCATCGCGCTCGGCGAGCATCCGGTAGATCAACGCGAACTTCTCGGGGTAGGCGGGCGCCTCGTTTCCGCCGAACCGCGCGGAGTAGATGCCAGGCGCGCGGTCGAGCGCGTCGATCTCGAGGCCGGAATCCTCGGCGACCACCTGCAGGCCGGTGGCCGCCGCGTAGTAGAGCGCCTTCTGTCGCGCGTTCTCTTCGAAGGTTCGACCGGTTTCGTCCGGCTCCTGAACGGCAGGGAAGTCGGCGAGGGCGCGAACCTCGATCGCCAGTCCGGCCAGCACGGCGCGGATCTCCCGCAGCTTGCCGGCATTCGTCGTCGCCAGCAGGAGTTCCGTCACCGCAGGTCTCCGACGACCTCCCGCTGCAGCGCGTTCAGCTGGCGGATCCCCTCCTGGGCGAGGTCGAGCAGCGCCAGCAGCGCGTCGCGGCCGAACGGCGCGGCCTCCGCCGTGCCCTGCACTTCGATGAACCGCCCGTCGCCTGTCTGGACGATGTTCATGTCGACGTCGGCGCGCGAGTCCTCCTCGTACGCGAGATCCAGCAGCGGCTGCCCGTCCACGATGCCGACGCTCGTGGCGGCGACGAAGTCGCGCACGGGCATCGTCGAAATCTGGTTCTGCGCGCGCATCTTCTGCAGCGCCAGCACGAGCGCGACGAAGCCGCCAGTGATCGCCGCGGTGCGGGTACCGCCGTCGGCCTGGATGACGTCGCAGTCCACCCAGATCGTCCGTTCGCCGATCTCCTCGAGGCGGGTGACCGCGCGAAGCGAACGCCCGATCAGCCGCTGGATCTCCTGGGTCCGCCCGCCCACCTTGCCGGCCGACGCCTCGCGCTGGTTCCGGGTGGTCGTCGATCGGGGCAGCATGCCGTACTCGGCCGTCACCCACCCTTTTCCCGAGTTGCGCCGGAACGGCGGCACGCGGTCCTCGACGCTGGCCGTGCAGATCACCCGCGTGTCGCCGGCCTCGATGAGGACCGATCCCTCGGGGTGCTTCACGTAGTGCGGCGTGAGCCGGGTGAGGCGGAGCGCGTTGGCGGGGCGGTTGTCGAAGCGAGGCATCGTGTTCTCTCAGTCCTGACGCGTGGGAACGGGTGGCGGCGGCTGGATCCACGCCGCATCCCGGTGCAGCGGCCGCCGGAGATCGACGTGGCCGGCCAGCGTGTCCACCTCGCGGCCGTCCACGAGAATCTGGACCGATCGGATGGCCGGCAGGTTCTCGGTCACGGCGTTGACGATGGAGTATACCGTGAGTATCTCGTCGAACGTGCCGCCCGGGTGCGCCGACGATGCCTCGCGGCTCAGGTCGACGAACGCCTCTCCCGTCCCTCCCAGATGGATCGCGCGCAGCTTCGTGCGTTCGGGGATGGCGGAGACGAGCGGCGGCGCCGGGCGCTCGAGTTGCGCCTCGACGATGCGGCGCGCCTGCGTGAGCGAGCCTTCGCCGAACGGGATCTCCCGCTCCACCGCGACCAGGTGGTGGCCGTCCTCGGACACGTAGAAGAGCCGCGCCTTGATCTTCGGCGTCGCGGGCGCCGCAGCAGGCTCGACGCGTGCCGGGGTGCCGGCCGATTCCAGGTACCACTGCGGCAGCACAACGAACGCCACCGCGAAGGCCGCGCCGAGCAGGAGCGTGAGCCCGACGAGCGCGATCGCGCGTCCCCTCGTCACGGGCGCCTCCTGATTGGCTCCCGACGTGGTGCCGGCGCCGCGGCCTGAGGAGATCGCGTCTGGCCCGCCGCGTCGCGATAGCGAAGGAAACCGTCGACGAGCGCCTGAGTCAGGCTGTTCTGGAACGCCTCCGACACGATCTGCTGCTCGTCGTCCGGGTTCGTGAGGAAACCGACTTCGACC
Organism: uncultured Acidobacteriota bacterium; assembly: GCA_963698725.1. GTDB lineage: Bacteria > Acidobacteriota > Vicinamibacteria > Vicinamibacterales > Fen-181 > FEN-299. The sequence continues at coordinate 198,838 of CAVORY010000010.1, read as the reverse complement.
ACGATCGCCGGCATGTTGGCACCGGCGAGCACCCGGAGCGGCGCCTGGAGGACCGGGTGGGGATTCATCCTGACGCGGTCGCGGCACCGATCCTCGACAGCGCCGGCCAGCAGGGCCGACTCGCCCAGGTGGCGCAGTTGAGCCATCTCCCAGGGGATCATCTCGATCACGCGCGACCCGCCGCCCAGCGTGGGCAGGGTCTGCGGCGGCAGGACGGGCTTCCGACCGTCATCGGCGGCGTGGTCGGTGGAGAAGAAGTAGATCTGGGCGCCGCTGACCGTCTGGCGCGCGGACGCATTCGCGTGGAGGCTCACGAACAGGTCGGCCTTGCTGTTGTTCGCAACCGCCGCCCGGTCGTCGAGGGGGACCGCCTGATCGGCGTCGCGGGTCAGGAGCACGCGCACGCCGATCCGGCTCTCGAGCGCGCCCTTCAACCGCCACGCCAGCGCCAGCGTGACGTCCTTCTCCAGGACGCCGGTCGGGCCGCGGGCGCCGCTGTCGTCGCCGCCGTGGCCGGCGTCGATCACGACTGTGCGGAGCGTTCCGGCTGTCGGCTCCGCGAGCGGCGGCTGGAGGTCCGGCGGCGGCGGAACGGGCAGCGGCGGGGGCCCTCCGCGCGGCGGGGCCTGCGGCGCCTGTTCGGCCGCGGCGGGCAGCAGGTCTACGATCACCTGCACGCCGCCCTCGTCCGGGACCGCGAGCGATGTGCGAAACGAACCGAAGCGCGGGCCGACGTCGAGCGCGATTGTCTGCCCCGACTCCGAGAGGTGGATGGACTGCAGCAGCGGGAGCGGCGAGAACGCCGGCAGCACGGCGTCGAGCGCGTCGGCATCGAAGCGAACCAGCACGCGGCCGGGTTCCTGCGAGACGCTGTAGGGGGCCTTGGGGTTGAGCGCGATGATGACGCGCGTCTGCGCGCCGTGCGGCTCCTGGCGCACGGCGACGCGCGGCACGCGGACGTCGCCGACGAGCACCAGCCGCGAGTTCTTCCTCACGTCCAGCCTGGCGTCGTAGACCGGGCCGAGCGCGCGGCTCACGAACTCGACCGGCACCAGCCATCGACGGCCGTCCCTCACCGGCGGGGCCGGGAGCGACACGAGGCGGCCGCCGGCCGACGCCAGCGCCTGGCCCGCCGTGAGGATGACGGTCCGTCCCTTGTAGCCGACCGTAACGCCGCCGGCCAGTGCGTCTTCCCGGACGGCCAGATGGAAGAGCGCCGCGAGATCGTCGAGCGACACCATCACGGTCTCGCCGACGAACGACGCCGCCAGCGGCCGGCGCGCGTCGGCCGAGATGACGCTGAACGGCAGCGCGGCACGAGGTGCCGGGCCCTGCCGGGCGCCGGCCGTCGCGATGGCCAGGGCCAGCAGCGCGCCCGCGATGATGAGGCGGGAGGGGGAAACGACCAAAGCACTCCCATCATAGATCAGGGACGCTTGTCTCGCCGAAGCCCGCAGGGCGAAGGCGGAAGGGGCGAGCGGCTGTCGCGTTTCTCGTCCCGATCGCCGAAGATCCAGGTAGATTGTAGCTGGGCCCAGGCGGACCGCGTCGTCGGCGGCCGGTTCCCGCCTGGCCAGATGGAGGGAGTGTCCGGATGATCGATCGCAGGATCGAATACCTGAAGATGGCGTCGGTCGAGGACGCGCTGTGGTGGTACAGGAGTCTCCACGCCCTCGTGGTGGATACGCTGTCGCGATGCGGCTGTCCCGCGGAGTCGGCCATCCTCGATGCCGGATGCGGAACGGGCGGCCTGATGCAAACGCTGCTGAAGCGCGGGTATCGGAACATCAAGGGATTTGACCTTTCGACCGACGCGATCGAGATATGTCGCGAAAGGGGGCTGGACGCCCGGAAGGGCGACATCACGGAGATTGACCGGGTGTGGCGCGAGACGTGTGACGTCGTGATATCGAACGACGTGCTCTGCTGTCTGGACGAGGCGCGGGTGCGCTCCACGCTGCTGAAGATCCATGCCGTTCTGAAACCCGGCGGGCTGTTCATGGGCAACCTGCCGGCGTTCAACGCGTTCGCCGGGATTCACGACATCAGCGTCGGCATTCGAAAGCGGTATGCCCGGCGCGAGTTCATGGAACTGGCAGGGCCGGAGCAGTTCGAGGTCGTGTCGATGCGCTACTGGCCGTTCTTCCTGTCCCCGGTCGTGTTCGCCGCCCGGCTCTGGCAGCGGGTCAGAATCCGCTTCGACCGGAATCTGGAGATCGAGTCGGACATCGACCTTCCCCCCCGGTTGATCAATCAACTGCTGTTCCGAGTTGTCTGTTTCGAGAATGCCGTGTTCGAGAAGAAACCCTGGGGAAGCTCGCTGTTCTTCGTGATGCGCAAGAGGTCATGACCGTGTCTCGCGCTCACTCCGATCCGCCGAGAGGACGGACAGACTCCGCGAAGGCGCGAGCCACTCGTCGAGCGCGAACGACAGCGCCAGGCAATCGGCCACGCCGCCCATCGTGAGGTTGAGGCGCCGGTACTCGTCGTTGAGGGCGGCGAGCCACGGCAGCCAGTTCTCCCCGGATTCGATCATCCGCTCGAGCCGGAGGCCGTCGGCCCGGATCCGGACGAGCCCTTCCGGCCCGCATCGGTGGACGGTGGTCGTGTCATCGACCGACTGCATCAGGACGGCCATGAGGAGGTGCCGGGTTTCGGGGCCCCGGGATGCGGCCAGCGCCGGAAGGCCGCGCTCGAACACCGCCGGCAGTCCCTGAAGCGCCTCCCCGACAATGCCTCCGAGGCCGTGGTCGGCTCGCACGCGCTCTCCGTTCGACGGGGGGCGGTCGCCCGGGCCGGGGCGGGGCCGCCTGTCGAAGATCCGTCGCGCCAGCGTCGAGACGCTCGATCGCAGGCCGCCGTGATCGGCCGCGGTTCTGGCCGCGAGCAGAACGAGGCCGGCCAGAAAGATGTACCCCTTGTGGGCGTTCGACCCGATGGCGTCGAGCATCCGCCGCTCGGCCCGCCGGCCCGCTGCCACCGCCGCGCCGAGGTCGAGCGGGTTGTCGAGGGCAAGCAGTCCGTCGAAATAGGCCGGCAGCAGGTCGATCGACCGCGACATGTCGTCGAACGACAGGTCGGGATGCGACCCGTTGTCGAGCCGATCGACGAGGCCGGGCTTGGGCGTCAGGTCGAGTTCGGTGCGCGCGCCGTCGACGAGCGCCGACGCGAGGACGCGGAGCAGCAGACGCCTGGCTGCGCCGCCGACCTCGTCGGCGGCGTGCCGTCCGACGCGGATGCATTCGACCGCAGGGCGGGGGCACACGAGGCACGGCCGCGCGGAGATGCCGAGCGAGGCTCGGTCGGTTTGGCCTCCGCCGGAATCGTACACGTCGAGATCGAGGAGCCGCCCGGCCGGGAGCGTGGTTTCGATGTCGACGGCCGCGCGTTTGATGACCGCCGGCGCCACCGGAGAGACGAAGATCGCCCACGGCCCGAGCGCGTCGATCCCGCGGGCTAGGGGCCGGGCCGGAAGCCCCCGCTCGGCCGCGTCGCCGGCGAGGCGCAAGAGGCGGCGGGCACCCGGAGGGCTTTTCTCGGGCCCGGGGATGTTGACGCCCACGGTGATGATGCTGTGCCCGGCGCAGCACGCCTGCGCCACCGCCGACTGGCGGGCCTCCCTGGCCTCGAGGAGCCGCTGACGAAGGGCTGGCAGGTCACTCACGGCTCGTGGCTCCCGGCTCTCGACGCTCGATGCCGTGTGGCTCCCGGCCGGGAGCCGGGCACGGCCCATGGCCGATGGCCCAGAGCCGAGAGCCGAAAGCCGTCATCCCCTGACCTGTCTCACGACGTCGATAATCGATCCGTCGCGATACTCGATGAGCGCGACGATCTTGTCCTCGAATTCGAGCGGGCGGGGGTTGCCCGTCAGCGCGTTGATCTCCGCCTGGAGCTGGCGAATGTCCTTCACCGGGAGGCGCCGGCGCCGCAGCTCCTTCTCGAGGTCCGGGTGCCGGTCGGCGACGCAGATGCCGCGCTCGGTCACCACCACGTCGATCGTCTCGCCGGGGGTGGTAATCGTCGTCACCTCGTCGCGCACGATCGGGAGGCGCCCGCGGATCGAGGGCGCGACGACGATCGCGAGCCTGGCGCCGGCCGCCGTGTCCGAATGCCCGCCCGTGTTGTGGAGCAGGTAGCCGTTCGATTCGGTGTTGACGTTCACGTTGAAGTGGACGTCCACCTCGGTGGCGCCGAGGATCACCGCGTCCAGCATGTTCACCACCGAACCGCGGTTGAACGGGTTGGCGTAGAGATCCGCCGAGATCTCGCGGTGCATCAGGTTCCTGCCGATCGACTCGACCGCGCGCAGGTCGAAGCACTGCACGTCGAAGAGCGTCCGGAAGTACCCCTCCTCGAGCATGTCGACGAAGTAGCCCGTGATGCCGCCGCAGCCGAAGCTGCCGCGCACCTTCTGCGCCAGCATCTTCCGCTTCACGGCGTCCGCGACGGCGAGCGACGTGCCGCCGGCGCCCGTCTGGAACGAGAAGCCGTCCTTCAGTAGACCCGCCGCTTCGATCACCTCCGCGGCGTAGCGCGCGATCAGGAGGCCCGCCGGGTCGCGGGTCACCCGGGTCGTCGTCGACACGATCTTCCCGGGATCGCCGAGCGAGTCAACCGCCACGACGTAGTCGACGTCGCTCTGCGAGATGCTGACCGGCGACGCCGGGTAGGGCACGAGATTGTCGGTGACCGCGATCACCTTCCTGGCATAGCGCGCGTCGGTGAACGCGTAGCCGAGACTGCCGCATGCCGACGGCCCGAGGACGCCGTTCAAGTTCCCCGTCTCGTCGCAGCACGGCGCGGCGATGAACGCGACGTCCACCGGAACCTCATCGGTCACGAGCATGCGCGCGCGGCCGCCGTGCGACCGGACGACGATGGGGAAATCGAGTTCGCCCGTGGTGACCAGTTCGCCGATGAGACCGTTGACGCCGGTTTCGCACCGCGTCACGACACCCTTGCGGATGGCCGGAATCATGTCGGCGTGCACCGGGTGCACCGAGCTCGACGCGATGCAGATGTCGCGGAACCCCATGGCGTCGAGTTCCCGGACGACGAGGTTCAACAGGACGTCGCCGTTGCGGAGGTGGTGGTGCGTGGCGATTGACATCCCGTCGCGCAGGCCCGACTGCTCGATCGCGGCGCGGAGCGACGGCAGAATCTTGCTCTCCCCCGGGTTCCTCCGCACCAGCGGCCGCGTCGCCCGGTCCATGGTCGGCATCCGGGAGAACGGGTCCCGGTACGGCGCGTAGCGCCGGCCGTTCCAGGTCTCCGGGACCTCGCGCCCCAGGCTATTCCTGGCCATGGATCACCTCGTCGGACAGCTCGTAGTCGATCAGGCCGAACGCCACGGCGGTGCGGATCGTCCGCGCGGCGCGCTTCACCACCGGGGCGTCCACCATCTTGCCGCGCAGCGAGATGACGCCCGTGCCCATCTCGCGGGCCTTCCTGATCGCCTCCATGACCTCGAGCGCGTGGTCGATCTCGTCCTGCTTGGGGCAGAACACCTCGTGCACGACCTCGATCTGCCTGGGGTTGACGAGCGACTTGCCGGTGAAACCGAGCCGCTTGACGAGTTCGGTGTCCGCGCGCAGGCCATCGATGTCGTTCGCGTCCGCGAACACGCTGTCGATCGCCTGCAGGCCGGCCGCCTTGGCCGCCCACACGATCTGCATCCGCGCGCCCAGCAGTTCCTCGCCCGACCTGGTGCGCTGGATCTCGAGCGACGCGGTGTAGTCTTCCGCGCCGAATGCAAGCGCGACGATCCGTCGGGAGGCCTGCGCCGTCTTGACGCAGTTCAGCACGCCGACCGCACTCTCGATCGACGGCAGGATCGAGAAGTGGCCGATCTCCAGATCGAGCTTCTCTTCGTACTCCGTCAGCAGCGTGTCGAGCCGCTCGACGACCTCGGGGTCGTCCGCCTTCGGCAGCCGGATGCCGTCGGGCCTGGCCGGCAGGATCGCCTTCAGGTCCTCGAGGGTGTACTTCGTGTCGAGCCCGTTAATGCGGACGAAGACCTCCTTGCTGCGGTCAGGAAACGCCGCGAGGAAGTGGCGGGCGAGCGAGCGGGCCGCGTCCTTCTCGGCGAGCGGCACCGCGTCTTCGAGGTCGATCATCACACCGTCGGCGTTGAACACCGGGATGTTCTGCAGCATCCCGGGCATGTTGCCCGGCACGTAGAGCAGCGAACGGCGGAGCCGCTGGCGTCTGTCCATGATCAGTGTTCCTCGAAGAAGAGCGTATCGACGCCGCCGCGGGTCGAGTGCTGGCGCTCGACGCCCTCGACGATGTACTCGCCGAGAATGATCTCGCACGTCGCGAAGACCTCCGCCTCCAGCAGGTGGCCGCCAATCGCCTCTCCCGACGACTTCGCGGCGAAGATGTGCAGGTGCGCGTTCACGCGGCCATCTTCGTCCGGTACGAGATTGCCCTCGAGGCCCAGCAGGTCGAGCGGCCCCTCCACGCGGTGCACGGGCATCCGAGGCTCCGTGATCGGCAGGCGGGCGCCCGCCTGGATGTCGCTGAACTCCACGTCGCGGACCGAGCCGACTGCCGACACGATGGCGCCGTGGTGCAGGTTCACCATCCTCGCGAACTGCAGCAGTTCGTCCACGAGCTTCGTTCCGGGCAGCACCCGGATCATGAACCTCCGCCCCTGCTTGATTTCACGGTATGAGAGCTTGTCCATGTCAGACTTCCGCGGCCCGCCGGAGGGCCGTTTCCACCCGCGCCTCGATCGCGTAGTCGAGGGCGCCGCGGTCGCTCACCCTCACGATCGCGCGCGTCACCGCGTGCCGGCTCAGCACGGCCTGGATCCGCTCGCGGATCAGGTGCTCGAACTGCTTCTTCACGGTCGACTCGACCTGGACCTCGAGATGTTCGGCCGGCTCGACGTGCACCATGAGGTCGCTCGACTGCATCGTTCCGGCGGTGGACATTCTGGTGATATTCATGGCTCAGGGCTCAGGGCTTATGGCTTCCGCCTTCGCCCTTCGGGCTTCGGCGGACAAGCGCGCAGCGATGTTCGTCCCCTCGGGCGACTGGAGGAACGCCAGCGTCGTCGGCGGCACCCGGCCCTCGAGCGCCGCGAAGTTGCCCGCCGCGAGCGCCGCGCGCACGTCGGTGGCGCTGATGAAACGGCCGTCCCGGGCGGTCCGCTCGACCTCGACGAGGTCGACGCCGCACTGCGGCAATACGTCGTTCATCGTCCGGTTGTAGCCGGCCGTCGTGTCGCAATACGGTTCGTGACCCGCGAACCGCTTCGTGATGCCGAAGGCCGGCGCCAGGTGCGTCGCGAACAGCCGGACGTCCACCTCCATCTGCAGCCGCGCCTTCTCGTCGTTCCGCCGCAGGAAATACGACGGGAACGTCCCGGCGCTGACCGCGTAGCGGGACGTGTCGAGCAGGACGACGTTCGGCAGGTGGCTCGTGGCATCGTCGGCCAGTCGGAAACGGGCCGCGAATGGGAACACGGACCGGTCCTCCCGGACGATAAACAGGTAGAGCGTGTCCACCTGCGCCGCGGCGGTTTCGACCAGGTACTGATGGCCGCGGGTGAACGGGTTCCCATTGATGACGACCGCGCCGTTGGTCCCGTTCCTTCGCAGGTGCCGGTGGGCGTCGAGGTAGCGCTCCAAGCCTCCGCCGCGCTCGAGCAGGGCCACCGCGCCCGTCGCCACGAGCAGGCGGAAGCCGCGGTACTCGAAGCTCCCGGCGTGCTCGGGTCGGGAGAAGACGAGCAGCGCGTCATGACCTGCCGCCCGGCCGAGCGAGGTCAGCGTCGTCACGAGCGCGCCGAGCGCCTCGCCACCCTGGCACGAGTCGTCCAACGCAAACATCTTCAGCACGTAGCCCGCTCGTGCGGCCGCGGCGACAAAGCGGCCAGTGTCATAGATTCCAACCAGCTCGTCCCAGCCGTCCTCGAACGCGAGGCCCTGCGATTCGATGAGTCGCCTGGCGTCGAGTCGTTCAGCGGAGGTGAGAAGAGGGACGGCAACGGGGATCATGCTGAGTACGCCGGCAGGGCGAATGGCCCGGGCGCCCTCAGCAGCATATCAGACCGGACACGCTCCGCCGTTTCCATGTAGAATCACCCTCCACGGGAGGAACCATGGTGAGGAATCGAACGGTTGCTTCGTGGGCTACGGCGACGGCCATCGCGCTCGCGGCCCTGGTCGTCAGCTTCCAGGTCTTCGTGCACGCGCAGAACGACCCGGTCGTGGCGAAGATCATCCAACTCGGCACCACCGACAACCAGGTGATGACCTGGAATGACTACGCCAGCAACCGCTTCGGCGGACGCGAGACGGGTACGAATGCGTACAACGACGCGACCGCGTGGGCGGTGTGGCAGTTCAAGCAGTGGGGCATCGACGCCGAACTCGACGAGGCGGGCGAGGTGCCGGTCGGGTTCAACCGCGGCCCCTGGTTCGGCCGAATGCTGAAGCCGGCCGCGAAGGAGTTGCGCTTCGGCACGCCGTCGTTCACGGCCGGCACCAAGGGCGTACAGAAGGGCGGCGTCGTCATCCTGAAGGCCGATCCCTTCTCGATCCAGGGTCGCGCGACGGGCGGCCAGCCCGTCCCCAAGGAGAACGTCGACCGGAAGCGGGCAGCCGTGCAGGCGGCCATCGCCGAGATCAACGCCAGCAAGGCGGCGTTCAAGGGCAAGTGGGTGCTCATTCCGGGCGCCAGCAGCGGCTTCGCCCGTGACGGACGCAAGGGCACGAAGCTCGCCGACGGCAGCCCCGAGTACCTGGATGCCGAGGCGATTCCGCCGCTGACCAAGGCGCTCGTGGACGCCGGGGCGCTCGGCACCATCCAGTCCGCCAAACCGCCGACGACGAACACATCACCGACCATGGCCGGCCAGAGCTGGCCGCCGATCAGCATCCTCGACGGTTTCGTGCCGTCCTGGGACAAACTGCCCGTGCTGCCGGACATCAAACTGCTCGACACCCAGTACCGACGAAATCAAGGCGCTCGCCGAAAAGGGCCAGCCGGTGGAACTGGAGTTCGACATCCGCAACTGGTTCAAGATGGGGCCGGTCAAGTACCACAACGTCGTGGCCACCATCCGCGGGTCGCAGTACCCGGACGAGTACATCGTCATGGGCGGCCACTTCGACTGTTTCAGCGGCGCCACCGGCGGCGTGGACGACGGCAACGGCTTCTCGCCGAGCATGGAGGCGCTTCGCCTCATCAAGGCCGGGGGCGGCAGGCCGAAGCGCTCGGTCGTCGTCATCCTGTTCGCGGCGGAGGAGCAGGGCCTCGTGGGCTCGCAAGCGTGGCTGAGGAAGCGCCCGGGCATCGCACCCAAGATCGTGATGATGATCAACCGAGACGGCTCGCCCATGGCCCTGACCGGCGTGCGCGTGCCCGAGACGTGGTACCAGGATTTTCAGACCATCGCGGCGCCGCTTGCGACGGCGTTCCCGAAGTGGCCCTTCAGGCTGGAGAAGTTGCTGCCCCGGGCGCACGCCACCTCGCCGGGCGGCTCCGACTCCTCGTCGTTCGAGATGCTGGCGGTTCCGACGCTCTCCTTCGCCACGCAGACCGACTACGTTTACAGCTATGCGTGGCACACGCTGAACGACCTGTACAGTGAACTGGTGCCCTACACCGAACATCAGCAACAGTCGGCCGTGGTCCATGCCGTGATGGCCTACGGGGTCGCGAACCTCGACAAGCCGCTGCCGCGTGAAGGGGTGTATCTCGCGGACGGCATGTACGCCGCCATCACCGTCGGCTCGGCCGAGGCGCCGAAACAGCTGATGTTCAGCCTCGACTTCGTGAACGCCCCGGCCCAGACGGCCAACTTCATCCGCATCGTCGAAGGCAAAGCGGCGCCAGCCGCCGCTCGCGGCGGAGCCGGCGGACCCGGCGGGCGGGGCGGTGCGCCGGCGGCGCCTCCCATCGGCAGCATCACGGACGTCAAGGGCGGCCTGGTCACCGCGCTGGTAGCGTCCGACACGCAGAAGTCGGTGGCAATTCCCAAGCTGCCGATGACGAGGAACGCGGCGGTCACGCACGACGTTGCCGGCATCCTCGGCGTGTCCGGGCCCAACCAGTTCTACATCACGCTCCAGAAGGCCACGGGCCTCGACAAGAAGTACACCGCGCTGGGCAAGGCCGTCGGCGGTTTCAGCCAGTTGTCCGAGATCAAGAAGGGCGATCCGGTTCGCAGCATTCGGATCACGCGGGTCGGCCAGGCCGCGCGCGACTTCAAGACGGATGACGAGACGTTCGGGAAGATGGTGCCGCAGAAGAAGAAGTAAGAAGACAGAAGATAGAAGACAGAAGATAGAAGACAGAAGATAGAAGACAGAAGATAGAAGACAGAAGAAAACAGAAGGCCTGAGCCCTGAGCCCTGCGCCCTGCGCCTTGAGCCGGAGTAGAATGAGTCTTTCCGGGAGGGAACGGTGACGGAGGAGACGCGGACGTTCGAGCCGATCGTCCGCCCGGTCGTGCCCGCCCTCGAGGCGATCCTCGGCGAGCCGATACGGGTGCTGGACGAGGGGTTCGTGCGAGTGGTGGACTACATGGGGGACGACGCGGCCATCGTGCAGGCGGCGCGCGTGTCGTACGGGAAAGGCACGCGGCGTCGGCACGAGGATCGGGCGCTCCTCCGGTACCTGATGCGCCACGATCACACCACGCCGTTCGAGATGTGCGAGATCAAGCTGCACGTCCGCGTGCCGATGGACATCTGGCGCCAGTGGGTCCGCCACCGGACCGCGAACGTCAACGAGGTACTCGACGCGGTATTCGGAAGCGATCGGCGCGGCGCAGCGCACCGAGCCCGGCGCATGGCGCACGCAATCGTCGGTCAACCGACAGGGCAGCGCGGGCTCGCTGCCGGAGGACGTGGGCGCCAGACTCTCCGCCGAGGAACGCGAGTTCCAGGACCGTGCGCGCGCGATGTACGACGCGAGGCTGGCGGCCGGCGTCGCCCGGGAGCAGGCGCGGAAGGACCTGCCGCTCTCGACGTTCACCGAGGCGTACTGGAAGATCGACCTCCGCAACCTGCTGCATTTCCTGCACCTGCGGATGGACGTCCACGCGCAGCAGGAGATTCGCGCGTACGCCACCGCGATCGGCGAGCAGATTGTCGGGAAGTGGGTGCCGATGGCCTGGGAGGCGTTCGTCGACTATCAGCGTCGGGCGACCCGGCTCTCGCACGCGGAGGCGGCGATCATCGCGGCCATCGCGTCTGGGAGCGCGCCGGCAGCGATGCAACGTGCCGAAGACGAGGGCTGGCTGCCGCGCAACGACCAGGGCCAGCTCAAGACGAACCTCGAGCGCGCCGAATTCGAGGAGAAGCTCTCCACGCTTGGCCTGAAGGCGCCATGGGTGTGAGACGCGTGGGGCGGGCCGCGCTGCCGCCCACGTCGGAACAGAGGAGACTGGGATGTTTTGCCTGACGCGCAGGGACACCATTGTCGGGATCACCGTTGCCGCGGCCATGCTGATCGCCGCGGCCGCTCCGGTCCTGGCCCAGCCACAGGCCGCGGCTCCGGCTCCTGCGCCGCCGCCGCCCGTCTGGACGAGCAGCATCAACGTCGGACTCGCGCTGACGACCGGAAACAACGACTCGCTGAACGCCAACGGCGGCTTCGACGTCAAGTACGACCCGAAGACGAAGAACGTGCTGAAGACGGTCGGCCTGTTTCTGTACGGCGAGACCGAGGGCGAGGTGACAGCCGAGCAGTGGGGGCTCAACGTTCGTGACGAGTACGCGCTCAATCGTCGCACGTTCGTGTTCGGCGACTTCCGCTACCTGCACGACCGGTTCAAGGGAATCAACTACCTGCTGGCGCCGACCGGCGGCATCGGCTACACGCTGATCGACATGCCGGCGACCATGATTGCCGTGTCGATTGGCGGTGGCGGCGTCTGGGAGAAGGACTACGGCTTCGATCTCACGTCCAGCGGGGCGCTGACGTTCGACGAGAAGCTCACCTACAAGCTGACCGCGAATGCCACGATCGGACAGAGCTTCCTGGCGTTGTGGAAGACGAAAGACTTCGATGACGTGCTCTATACGTTCGGCGCCAACTTCGCGGTGGCCATCAGCAAGCAGGCCCAGCTCAAGGTGCAGCTGCTGGACACCTACAAGAACAAGCCGCAGGACACGACGCTGAAGAAGAACGATCTGTCGCTGATCGTGGGGGTCGTCTTCAAGTTCTGAGCTCGTCGGTCGGGACTGACGGTCGCCAGGCCCGACCGAGCTGGCGATCGGTCAGAGCGCTTTGAACCTGGCGACCAGCGCCGGGTACCCCTTCAGGTACGCGCGCACCCGGGCGACGACACTCGCCCTGGTATAGCCGAACTTCTCGTCGAGCACCTTGTAGGGCGCGGACGCTCCGAACCGCGACAGCCCTGCGACCGTCCCGAGCGGACCGACCACGCCAGCCAGGGCCGCCGGAAGGCCGGCCGTCAACCCGAAGGTCGGCACACCGAACGGCAGGACCGACTCCCGGTAGGCCTGCGGCTGCGCGGCAAACAGGGCGTCGGAGATCACCGACACGATTCGCACGTTGAGCTGGTCCTCGGAGGCCAGCACCTGCCGGGCTTCGACGAGCGTGGACACCTCGGACCCGTTGGCGACGAGCACCAGGTCCGGCCTGCCGCCGCCGTCCACGGCGATGTAGGCGCCGCGGGTGGCGCCGCACGCATCGGCGTAGCGCGAGGCTCCCCGGGCCGGCACGTCGGCGATATTCTGGCGCGAGAAGATCAGCGCGGTCGGCGTGGACTGGTTCTCGAGGGCCATCTTCCACGCGACCACCGTCTCCGCGCTGTCGGCCGGGCGAAGCGCCAGCAGGCTGGGGTGGCCGGCCAGGTTGTCCATCTTCTCGAGCAGCCGGATCTGCGCTTCCTGCTCGACCGGCTGGTGGGTCGGGCCGTCCTCGCCCACCCTGAACGCGTCGTGCGACCAGACGAACTTGACGGGCAGCTCCATCAGCGCCGACAGGCGCACGGCCGGCTTCATGTAGTCGGAGAAGACGAAGAAAGTCGCGCACACGGGGATCACGCCGCCGTGGAGCGCCATTCCGTTGGCCAGCGCCGCCATTGTCAGCTCCGAGACGCCCGCCTGCAGGAACCTGCCGGAGAAATCCCCCTTCCTGAAGATCGTGGTGCCCTTGAGGAACCCGTCGGTCTTGTCGCTGTTGGAGAGGTCTGCCGAGGCGACGATCATGTTGTCGATGCGCTTCGCATACTCGGCCAGCACCTTCGCCGAGGCGTTGCGCGTGGAGCCGTTGGCCGGCATCGACGCCGCCAGCGCCTCGTAGTCGATCGGCGGGATCGAGCCGGACAGGAACTCGCGGAGTGTCCGGGCGGCCGCGGGGTTCCCGGCCTCCCACGCCGCCTCCCGCGACTTGCGCTCGGCCGCCAGCGCGCGCTTCGCGCTCGTCACCTGGGCGTAGTGCGCGGCGACCTCGGCGAAGACGGCAAACGGGTCGTCGGGATCCCCGCCGAGATTGCGCACGGTCCCGGCGAACGACGCGCCCGCCTCGCTGAGCGGCATGCCGTGCGTCGAGCACTTGCCCTGGTACGGTTCGCCGGCGTCGGTGACCGCCCCCTTGCCCATCATCGTGGTGCCGATGATCAGCGTTGGCTTCTCGCGCTCGGCGACCGCCCGGGTGAGGGCGGCGCGGATCGCCGCCGGATCGTTGCCGGGGATCGTCTCGGTGCGCCAGCCCCACGCCTCGTACTTCCGCGCAGTGTCCTCGCTCGTGACGTCGCTGCACGAGGTGGACAGCTGGATCCCGTTCGAGTCGTAGAACATGACCACGCTGGCGAGGCCGAGATGGCCGGCGATGCGGCCGGTCGCCTGGGAGATCTCCTCCTGGATGGCACCGTCCGACACGTAGACGAACGTCTTGTGCGCGAGCCACTCGCCGAACCGCGCCGCCAGGAAGCGCTCCACGATCGCCGCGCCCACTGCCATCGCGTGCCCCTGACCCAGCGGCCCGGACGTGTTCTCGACGCCCCGCAGGACGTCGCGCTCGGGGTGGCCCGGCGTCGGGCTCTCCCACTGCCGGAACGACTTGAGGTCGTCGGTGCTGTAGCGGCCCGTGAGGTGGAGGATGGAGTAGAGCAGCGGCGACATGTGGCCGGGGTCCAGGAAGAAGCGATCGCGGTTGGGCCAGGCCATGTCGTCCGGGTCGTAGACCAGGAAATCGGAGAAGAGCACGTGGATGAACTCCGCTCCGCCCATGGCCCCGCCCGGGTGGCCGGACTTCGCCTTTTCCACCATCGCCGCCGCCAGGACTCGGATGTTGTCGGCGCACCTCGACGCGAGACGTTCGGTCATGAGTCTGCATCCTCTTTCAGAAAGGCCGCGACCTGTCGCGACCATGGCATTCTACGACGTCAGGCGGTCACGGCGTCTTCAGCGCGCGTCCGGTCGAGGCAACACGCCGGTCGGCGGGGACGCCGGTGCGGCCGTCCGCTCGAGCACCCGCCCCGGCTTCGCGCCTGTCAACACGCCGTTCCGGATCACCGGCACGCCGTTGACGACCACGTCGCCGAAGCCGACCGCGTACTGATGGGGCTTCTCGTAGGTGGCCGCGTCGGCCACTGTGCGGGGATCGAAAACCGTCACGTCGGCGGCGAATCCCGCTCGCAGTTCGCCCCGCCGCGCGAAGCCGAAGTGCCGGGCCGGCAGCGACGTCATCTTCCGTACGGCCTCCTCGAGCCTGAGCGCGCGCGCCTCACGCACGTAATGTCCCAGCACGCGCGCGTTGTTGCCGTAGCCGCGCGGGTGCGGGGCGCCCCGGCCCGGCGTCAGCACGCCGCTGTCGGACGCCACCATCACGCCGGGGTCCTGCATGATCCGCTTCACGTCCTCCTCGGACATGAAGTGGTAGACCATCGACGGGTTCGACTTCGCCAGCATCCGGCGCGCGGTCTCGATCTGCGCGTCGGCGTCGTCACGGCCGAGCATGCGGGCGGCACTCTGCTTGATCGACAGGCCGTTGAGCGACGGGTCGTCGCGGTAGGATGCGATCACGGCCCAGGAGAGGTCGGTGAAGCCGCGCTCGGCCAGCAGCCCCTTGACCTCGGCCTTGATGCGCTCCCACGTCGCCGGGTCGTTCAGCCGCTCCGCGATCTTCTCGCGGCCGCCCTCCAGCGCCCAGCCGGGGAAGCGGATCGACAGGCTCGAGGCGCCGGCCGTGTAGGCGTACTGATCCGCGCGCACGTCCACGCCGCGGCGCCGGGCGGCGGCGATGGTGTCGAGCAGCGCGCTGCTGGTGCCCCATCGGTTCGGGCTGTCGATCTTGAGGTGCGAGATCTGGACCGGGCACCTGGCGGCCTCGCCGACCGCAATCGTCTCGGCCACCGCCTCTGCCACGCGCGTCCCCTCGTTGCGCATGTGGCTGGCGTAGATGCCGCCGGCCCGGCCGGCCACCTTCGCGAGCTCGACGATCTCCGCGCGATCGGCGTACGACCCTGGCACGTACTGCAGCCCGGTGGAGAAGCCGACGGCGCCATCCTCCATGGCCTTCGCCACCAGCGCCTTCATCCGCTCGAGTTCTTCGGGCGACGGCGCGCGCTGCGCGGAGCCGAGCACGGCCTCGCGGACGGTATTGTGGCCGACCAGCGTCGCGAAGTTCACCGTGAGACCCGTGCGCCGAACGGCGTCGAGCTCGGCCTCGATGCTGTCGGCCGACGATCCGCAGTTACCCGCCACCACCGCCGTCACGCCCATCCGGACGAAGTTCTCCAGGAGCGGTGTGCCGGCGGGATCGTCGGCGTGCGTGTGGACGTCGATGAAGCCCGGCGCGACGACGCGGCCGGTGGCGTCGATGGTCTGGGCGGCCGCCACGCCGCGCAAGTTCCCGATCCGCGCGATTACCCCGGCCGTAATCCCGACATCGGCGCGCACGCCGCGCGCGCCTGTGCCGTCAACGACGGTGCCGCCGAGGATGAGGAGATCGAACGCCGGGTTCTGTGACGCCAGCAGGCGGCCGACCGCCGTCACGCACACGACGACCAGGACCGCGGCCGCGGCCGCTCGGAGAGGGTGGAAGGCGCGCATGGGGGAGAGGATAGCGCACTCAGCTCACGCCAGACTGCAGGATCTCCAGCGTCCCCGCGCCGGCGTCGATTCGCGCCGTCGCCCCGTAGGGCAGCGTCACCTGGTCGGGGACGTGTCCCACCGCGACGTTCGCCAGGATCGGCCGCTTCAACGGCAGCAGGTGATCGGCGAAGACCTGCTTCATCGTGAGGCTCCTCTTCGCCGGGCAGTGCCGTACGTCCGCGCCCGTGAAGTTCCCGACCGCGAAGCCGGCGGCGTCCGACAGCTTTCCCGCGGCGATCAGCTGGACCAGCATTCGATCTACGCGGTACGGCTCCTCGCCCACATCTTCCATGAACACGATCCGGCCTCGCGTTTCGACCTCGTAGCGTGTCCCCAGGCTGGAGGCGATCAGGCTCAGTGTGCCGCCGGTCAGAGGCCCCTCCGCCCTGCCGGCGCGCAGCGCCAGCGGACGCCGTGCCCTTGAGAACGGCAGGCGGCCCGCCGGCGCCGCCGACATCAGCACCCGCTTCAGGCCCCGCACGCAGAACCCGCTCCACCCGAGGCCGGTGCACGGCATCGGCCCCCAGAACGACACGACGCCGGCCTTCTGCAGGGCGAGGTGCAGGACCGTGATGTCCGAGAAGCCAACAAGCGCCTTGGGGTGGCGCCGCGCGACCGCCGGATCGAACCCGGCCAGCACTCGGGCGACGCCGTAGCCGCCGCGCGCGCAGAAGATCGCCTTGACGGAGGGGTCGCGAAACGCAGCCTCGAGATCCTGGCGGCGCTGGGCATCGGAGCCGGCCAGATAGCCACGCTGCGCCAAGACGTGCCTGCCGGGCACGACCTCGAGGCCGAGCTGCTCGAGTCGAGCCTTCCCGAGACGCAGGAGAGGCCTGTCCTCGGGCGGCGAGGCGGGCGAGATCAGCGCGACCCTGTCGCCGGGGACCAGGCGGGGCGGGAAGATCAGCGAGGTTCTCATGGCCAGAACAGCAGCCGGCAGATGATGTACGCCGCGACGATGCCCGACAGATCGGTGATCAGGCTGGCCGCGAGCGTGTAGCGCGTCTTGCGAACCGCAACCGCGCCGAAGTAGACGGCCATGATGTAGAACGTGGTCTCGGTGCTGCCCTGGATCACGCTGACCAGGCGGCCGATGAACGAGTCGGGGCCGTAGGTCTTGAAGATGTCCGAGCTGAGGGCGAAGGCCGCCGAGCCGGACAGGGACCGCATCAGAGACGAGGGCAGCGCTTCGGCCGGAAAGCCGACCCACGAGGTCACGGGCTGGAGGATCCAGACCAGCCAGTCCATCGCGCCGCTCGCCCGGAACATGCCGATCGCCACCAGGATCGCCACCAGATAGGGGATGATCCGGATGCCGATCTGGAACCCCTCCTTGGCGCCCTCGATGAAGCTCTCGTAGACCCGGATCCGCCTGGCCGCGAAGGCATACAGCGGGATGCCCAGGATGAGCAGCGGGACGATCCAGCTGGACGCGGCGTTGATCAGGTCCTTCACGCGGCACCTCCCCGCGCCCGCCGCTGCCAGCGGGCGAACAGCTTCGACGTCGCCACGGCCACGAGCATCGAGGCCAGCGTGGCGAAGATGGTGCCGACGATGATCTCGGACGGGTTCCGGGAGCCGGCCGCCGCCCGCAGGCTGATGACCATCACGGGGATCAGCTGCAGCGAACTCGAGTGCAGCGTCACGAACATGCACATCGCATCCGAGGCGGTCTCCTTGTCCTGGTTGAGCGACTGCAGGTCCTCCATCGCCTTGATGCCGAACGGCGTCGCGGCGTCGCCGAGACCGAGGATGTTCGCCCCGAAGTTCATCGCCATCGCGCCGAGCGCGGGATGGCCTTTCGGCACGTCCGGGAACAGGTAGCGGAAGATCGGGCGCAGCGCCCTCGCCAGCAGCTGCACCAGGCCGCTGTCCTGCGCCACGCGCATGAGCCCCAGGAACAGCGTCATGCCGCCCACCAGCCCGATGGCCAGTTCCACGGCCGTGCCCGCGGCGGTGAACGTCGCGTTCGACACCGCCGGCATGGTTCCCTTGAAGACCGCGGTGATCACCGCGGCGCCAATCAGCAACAGCCAGACGACGTTCATCGCAGCTGGTCCTCCGTGTTCCGGAACGCTCCGCAGCCGGCGGTGCTCATGGAGAACGGCGCGGGATTCGGCTTGGTGCCGTCGCCCCAGCCGCCAGCCGGTCTCTCAGCCAAACCCGCCGTTGGTCCGTGACGAACGCCGATTCTATCCCGTAGCGGGTGAGCGTGAGGAGGTCGGCCGCATCGAGGCCAAGCGGGCCGGCAATCGCCTCGAACGTCTCGGCGACCGTGAAGGGGCCGAACATCAGCGGATCGTCGGTCGCGAGCGACACGTTCAGTCCTTCGCGGAGGAGGAGCGGCAGCGGGTGATCGGCCACTGCCATGAATCCCATCTTCGCGTTCGAGATCGGGCAGCACTCGACGGCCACGCCGCGCTCGCGCAGGAACTGGCGCGCTTCGGCCGACGCCGCCAGCGACGTGCCGTGGCCGATGCGCCTCGCGCCGAGCCGCCTTACCGCCTCGACGATCAGCGCCGGCGGCGCATCCGCGAAATCGGGCGGCCGGCCCTGCTCGCCCGCATGCACGGTCAGCGGCACGCCCGCCTCGCGCGCGGGCACCAACGCATCCTCGAATGCGCGCGGCGGGTAGGCCGTCTCCGGGAATCCCGCGATGTCGAGGCCGACCGGGCGATCGCTGCGGTGCAGCTCCGCGGCCAGCCGCGCGACGACGGCCGCCTGGCGCTGGGCGGGCGGCGCGTCCGGCGGGCCGAGGCCCTTCTGGCGGCTGAACGCCAGGATGAACGTGCCGCTCACCCCGCGTTCCGCCCAGGCTCGGTCCACGCCCCGCACCAGCGCGACGGCGATCTCCTCGGCTGGCGCGTCGATGTGCTCCTGGTAGGTGAACGGCGAGCCGCGCAGTTCCGTGTGAAGACTGCCGCTCTCGGCACAATCGACCAGCTGATCGACGACCGCGTCCTCCAGATCCTCGAGCGAGCGGAGCGCCGACAGGGGGAGTCCGAACGAGTCGGTGAACCGCGGGAAGCCGTCGGGCGCGCCGAAGCCGGCGGCAACCGACTCGTAGTAGCGGCGGATGGACGCGGGATCCTGCGGGTCGGCACCGGGGACGATCTGGCCCGACCGCGAGCGCACGTCGGTCAGTCCGTGGCGGGCGGCGAGTCGGGCGATTGTCTCGGGACGAATGCCCGCCTCGAAGTGGCGGTGGAGTTCGATGGTCAGCATGGCGGCTGGCGCGCGCCATGGTAGAGCTCGCGCAGTCGGCCCAGCGCCCGCCCGTAGCGGTCGCCGAGGACCACGGGATCGGTGGACTCCGGCTCGTTGTTCATCGAGACGAAGGGGACGCGGATGCCGGCCAGCGTGAGCCAGCCGTCGGGCGCGCCGGCCGTGATTTCGGCCCAGTCGTTGTCGCGGAAGAAGCCGAGCATGTCGCGGTCGGGGACTTTGTGGAAGAGGATGCTCTCCTCCTGCCCGGGCTTGTAGCGCGCCGAGTTGCGGCGGAACGACTCCTCGAAGGACACGTTGATGTAGAGGATCGCGGCCCGCGAGAGGATGTCGGGGCGGAACCGCTCCAGACTCTCGCGGAACCCGTCGCCCACGCCGCGCGCGAACTCGATCAGGAGCGTCCCCTCGTCGTAGAAGGCGGGGCGCGCCAGGTACTCGGCGGCGATCTTCTCGTTGAAGCGGTCGACGAGCGAGCCGCGGAACTTCGGCCGCGTGATGTTGTAGCCCTCGGGCGTCCGCGCCGACACGATGCGCGGGTCGCCTCTCGCCTCGCGCGCATCGTCCTCTTCGCACGCCTGCCAGAGCCACGGGAAGTCGTCCACTTCCTCGAAACGGCCGATGCCGAAGCCGGCCGCCCGTTGGTCGGCCGGCAGCTTCTTCATGAAGTCGATGAACTCGCTCTTGCCGCCGGCCGGCCGGCCGAGCACGAACAGGTGCTGGAAGACGGCCGGCGGATCGGAGGTCGTCACCGGGAGCTCCGCAGCGACCACAGCTCGCCGAGCGCCGTCGCGTAGCGCTCCTCAAGCACGGCCGCGTCGGTCGACTCGGGTTCGTTGTTCATCGAGACGAAGGGCACCCGGGCACCGTTGATGTCCAGCCAGCCGGACGGTCGGCCGCCGGTCAGGTCGTCCCAGTCGTTGGTGTCGTAGAAGAAGTCGTAGGTCTCTCGCGGCACCATGTGCGCGAGAATCGAGTGCTTCAGCTTCTCCTGGTAGCGCGCAACGTTGCGCCGCCACGACTCCTCGCGCGACACCTTGATGTAGAAGATCGCCGCAGGCGCCAGGATCTCGGGCGCCAGGATCCCGAGCGCCCGGCCGAACCCGTTCGCGCCGCCGCGCGAGAACTCGATGAGCAGCGTGGCGTCCTCTCCGAACTCGGGTCGGTTCAGATACTGGCCGGAGATGACATCGTTGAACTTGTGCATGCACCAGTCGAACAGCTTCGCGCCCTTCGGGGCCATCCCGGGATTGCCGGGCATGTACTCCTGGGTGTAGAGCCGCTCGTAGCCGGCGCGTTCCCAGATGGCGTCCTCCTGGAACTTCTCCCAGAGCCATGGGAAATCGTCCACTTCTTCGAAGAGTCCGATGCGCAGTCGCCGCCGCCGCACATCCGGATCCGCGTGCTTCAGGAAGTCGATGAACTCGGACTTGCCGCAGGCCGGCCGGCCGATGACGAGGAGGTGACGGAAGACGGGAGTCATGGCGCCCTGTAGCCTAACACGGGGCGGTATCACGGCGGGGAGTTGGGGTAGTATCCGGCTAGCGGCTCAGGGCTCACGGCCTACGGCTTACGGCCAGGAGCTTACGGCTCACCGCGTGGGGGACAGGGCGCGGAAGTCGCGATGAGGACAAGGATGAGGATGACCATTCGCTGTGCATCGCTCGCGCTCGCGGTGGCGCTCGGCGCCGCGACCGCCACGTTCGCCCAGGTCGAGCCGCAGCCGCTGCCGGGCGGGGCGAAGGACACCGGGATCAACGTTCTCTTCGATTCGAGCCACCAGTTCACCTTCTTCCACCACTGGCAGTGCCAGGCCGCCCTGCGGCAGGCCGGCTATCGCGTGACCGGCAACCAGGCATCGCTGCATCGGGCGCTCGCGCCCGGGACCCAGATGCGTGTGCGCGATCAGGCCACGCACGCCTGGAACATCCAGCGCGCCTTCACGACGCTGCCGGCGCCGGCCTACGACGTCGCCTTCCTCTACCAGCACGCCATCGTCCAGCCCTACCTGCCCGAGGAAAAGGCCGCGCTGCGTCGGTTCCTGGAGGCCGGCGGCGGGGCGGTCGTGGATGCCTCCGCTCCCGGCAGCCCGCTCGCCTCGCTCCTCGAGGAGTACGGTGTCCGGCTCCGGGCCGATGCGGTGGAGGTCGCCCTGCTCGCGGGGCAGTCCATTCCCGGCGCGAACCCGGCCGCGTGGACCGGGCCGAGGCGCGCGGCGGAGCTCTCGTCCGACTGGCAGCCGGTAGTCGGCGCCGGCCCGAACCGTGCCACCGTCGCGACGCGCCGCGTCGGTGACGGAGTCGTCGTGCTGCTCGCCGACCAGCAGTTGCTCCGCCTGAAGATCGACGCGAAGGAGCGGCCGAACAGGGAACTGCTGGCATGGGCCGTCGCCAAGGCCGCCGGCGCGGCGAAGCCCCGGACCGACCAGCGCCGCGTGCCGTGGGAACCCGAGGGGCTCGGCGGCGCCTTCTATCCCGATAACCAGATCGACGTCGGCGGCGTCAGGGTCCTCTACTCGGACAACCAGCTCGCCGAGACGATCGCGCTCGCGAAGACCCGATTCCCGGAGGTGATGGCGCTGCTCCAGAAGATGCTCCCGACCCCGCCGAACCCCGGCGACGCCTACTACATCAACCTGGCGGCGGGCGACGGCGGCGGATGGGCCGAGAACGCGGTCACGCCGAAGATGGCCGGGACGATCTCGACCAAACCGGACGGCATCCTGTCGGTGCTGGCGCACGAGCTGGCCCACACGATGTACGGCCCGGAGGCGATCGACGGCACACCGGGATGCCGGATGCCGGCGTGGTGGAGCGAGGCGCACGCGGGCTGGTTCCAGCGCAAGGTGATCCGCGAGATGGGCTTCGGCGAGAAGTGGCCCTACTGGCCGCGCGCGCTCGCCAATCTCGACCCGACGCTCGGCGCGGTGGACCTGGCGAACCTCGCCGAGGACCAGATGCGGCTGGCGTGGGACAAGGCGTGGTTCCTGTGGTCTATCCTCGACGCGCGCCACGGCCCGGCGTGGTACCCACAGTGGCTGTCGCACGTTCACAAGAAGTTCAACGAGCCGAGGCGGCTGCTGACGATGGACGAGTACGTCCTGTCGATCAGCGAGTCGCTGGGAGAGGACGTGAGCGCCCTCTTCGTCCGCTTCGGCACGACGGTCGGACCGGCGGGCCGATCGACACTCCCGCCGATGGGGCCCAGGAAGTAGAATCCCTGCTATGTCTGATGCACGCCTCCGCACGCTCGTCGCCTTCCTGCTCGCATCCCTGGTCGTCCCTGCGGCCGCCCAGCGGCAGCCGACGCGGCAGCCGTTGTCGCCGGCCGACATCGACGCGATTGTCACGCTCGTCGCGCTCGAGGACACACGCCGCTTCGACGAGCCGACGCTGGCCGCGCTGATCAAGTCAACGCACCCGGAGGTGAGGCGCTGGGCGGTCCGGTCGATCGGGCGGATCGCGAAGCCGGAAGGGCGTACGCTGCTGGCCGCGGCGCGAGGCGATGCGGACCCCGAGGTCGTCGCCACCGTCGCGTTCGCGAGCGGCCAACTGAAGGACGCCGACTCGGTCGCATGGCTGTCCGAGATCCTCGCCTCGCCCAAGACCGCGCCCGCCGTCGCGAAGGAAGCCGCGTGCGCCCTCGGGAAGATTCGGACGCCGGAGGCCCGGACCGCGCTGGCCGCCTACCTGACCGCCGCGCCGGCCACCCCCGCCGCCGCGCCCGTCGTCGGTGAGGCGCTGCTCGCGGTTGGCCGGTTCACGACGCGGGAGGACCTCGCGCCCATCGTGCGCTGGACGACGGCCTCCGACGTGAATGTCCGCTGGCCGGCGGCGTGGGCGCTGTTCCGGCCGCGCGATCCCGCGGCGGCGCCGCACCTGCTGAAGCTCTGCGACGACGCGTCCGCCGAGGTCAGGTTCTGGGCGATGCGCGGACTGGCGCCGGCTGTCGTCACCAGCTCGACCGTCGAACCTTCGGTGGCCTCCGCACGTCTCAGGAAAGGGCTGGGCGATTCGGACCGTCGCGTGCGGACGGAGGCGCTTCGCGCCCTGGTCCAGTACGACGATGATGCGTCGTTCACCGCGTCGCTCTCGGCGCTCGATTCGCCGGATACCTGGCTGTCCGTTTCGGCCGCGGAGGGCATGGGCCGGTTCAAGGGCCGGGCTGACGCTGTCGTGCCGCGCCTGGTGGCCGCGACGGCGGCCGGCAAGCCGACATCACTTCGAGTGACCGCGCTGACGCCGCTCGCCGCGCTGTCGCCCGAGGCCGCCGTGGAGGCAGCCGCCGCCCTCGTTCGCGACCCGAGCGTCACCGCGCGCAGCGCGGCGCTTCAGGCGCTCCGGCGGTTGGGCGAAGCTGGCGCCGCGAAGCTGGCCCGGTTGTCGGCCGACCCGGCCACGAGGGACATCGTGGCGCCGGCGCCCTCGGCCCGTCCGCCGAAGACCGAGAAACCCGCGCTCGCCGAGGCCGACTACCGGCGAATCGTCGAGCGCTGGGTCGTGCCCGACTACAACGGCGCGCCGAAGCCGCGCGTCGTGCTGACGACCGCGCGCGGCGAAATTGAGATCGAGTTGTATGCCGGCGATGCGCCCCTGGGCCTCGAGTACCTGGCGGCCGTCGTCGAGTCGGGCGAGATCGTGGGGACCGAGTTCGGCCGGGTCGTCCCGAACTTCGTGGCGCAGCAGCGGCCGATTCGAAACGAAGGCACGCTGCGCGACGAGGTGAGCCGGCGCGGCCTGACGAGGGGCAATCTCAGCTGGGCCTCGTCCGGCCTCGACACCGGCCGGCCGGGCTACACGCTGGGCAGCACGCCGCAGCCGCACAACGAGGGCGACTTCACCGCGCTCGGCGGCGTCATCCGCGGCATGGACGTCGTCGATCGGCTGGAACTGTGCGACAAGATCACCGCTGCGCGTATGGCGAAGTAGGACACCGCGGCCGATCGCGGGGCTGCCCTCGACTCCGCTCGGGCCAGGGAAGCCCGTGCCCCTGCGAGAGGCGTATTGGGAGGGACTGAGATGACACGACTCGTTCGCATCGTTTGCGTGGCGGTTTTCCTCGCCGTCGCCCTCGCCGGCTCAGCCGGCGCGATCGACACGACGGACACCCGGTTGCTCAGTCAGCCGGCCATCAGCAAGTCGAGCATCGCGTTCGTCTATGCCGGGGATCTGTGGATCGCCGGTACGGACGGAAAGAACGTGCGCCGGCTCACGAGCGGCCAGGGCGTCAGCAACCCGGCGTTTTCGCCCGACGGGACGATGCTGGCCTTCACCGCGCAGTACGAGGGGAACGGCGACGTCTACGTCGTCCCGGTTGCGGGCGGCGTGCCGGTGCGGCTCACCTACCACCCGGGGCGCGACGTCGTGCAGGGCTTCACACCGGACGGGGCGGCGGTGGTCTTCACCTCGTCGCGCTCGGTGTTCAGCGGCCGCTACACGCAGATGTTCACGGTGCCGGTGACGGGTGGCTTTCCGACGCAGATCGAGCTGCCGTACGCGTTCCGGGGCGCCATCTCGCCGGACGGGAAGCGGGTCGCCTACAACCCGCTGTACGACGCGTTCACGCAGTGGAAGCACTACCGCGGCGGCACCCACTCGGTGATCTGGCTCTATACGCGGACGACCAAGGCGGTGGAAGCGGTGCCGCAGCCGCCGGACCGGCCGAACGACGTCTATCCGATGTGGATTGGGGACACCGTCTACTTCCTGTCGGACAGGGACGGCGAGTTCAACCTGTACTCGTTCGACGGACGGTCGAAGTCCGTCAGACGGCTGACCGACCACGAGGACTTCCCGGTTCTGTGGGCGTCCAGCGGCGGCGGGAAGATCATCTACGAGCAGGCGGGCTACCTGCACGTCTACGACCCGTCGAATGGGAGGCGCGCGAGGCTGACGGTTGGCGTGACGGCCGATCTGCCGGACACGAGGCCCCGGTTTGCGAAGGGCGCCCGCTTCGTGCGCGCCGCGTCGCTCTCCCCGACGGGAGCGCGCGTCGTGGTCGAGTTCCGAGGCGAAATCGTGACGGTGCCGGCCGAGAAGGGCGATCCGCGCAACATCACCTCGACGCCCGGCGTCCACGAACGGTCTCCGGTGTGGTCGCCCGACGGGCGGTCGATCGCGTACTTCTCGGACGCAGGCGGCGAATACCAGCTCGTTGTCGAGCCGCAGGACGGGAAAGGCGAGCCCAGAAGCTACAAGATGACCGGCGCCGGCTTCTACAGCCGCCCGGCCTGGTCGCCCGACAGCAAGAAGATCGCATACACGGACAATTCGTGGGCGCTGTTCTGGATCGACCTGGCGACGGCCGCGTCGAAGAAGATCGCGTCGGAGCCGGTCTACGGCCCCATCGGGGTGCTGGCGCCGACGTGGGCGCCCGACTCGAAGTGGGTGGCGTATACGCTCGGGACGCGCAACTACATCCAGCAGGTTCACGTCTACTCGCTGGACCAGGACAAGTCGTTCCCGGTCACCGACGGGCTGAGCGATGTGTCCGACCCGGTGTTCGACGCGAACGGCAAGTACCTCTACTTCTTCGGATCCACCGACGCGGGTCCGGTGCGCGACTGGTTCGCGATGTCGAACGCGGACATGCGCGCAACGAGCGCCATCTACCTGGCGGTACTCCGCAAGGACACGCCGTCGCCGCTGGCCAAAGAGAGCGACGAGGAGAAGAAGGGCGACAAGCCCGCCGACAAGCCGGGGGAGAAGCCCGCCGACAAGCCGGGAGAGAAACCGGCCGACAAGCCGGCCGAGAAGTCGGCGGCCGCGGGCGTCACGGTGTCGATCGACTTCGACGGCCTGTCGAACCGGATCCTCGCGCTCCCGCTGCCGGCGGGCGACCTCGGTGACCTGCAGGCGGGCGAGGCGAACCACTTCTACTTCACACGAACGGTCGACGGACGGGCGGCGCTGAACCACTACGACCTGTCGACGCGCAAGGTCGAGACGCTGCTGCCCGAGGTGGCCGGCTACGCGGTGTCGGCCGACGGCAAGAAGATCCTCTACCGCAGCGGCGCGGCGTGGGCGATTGGCGCGTCGAAAGGCCGGATCGAACCGGGGCAGGGTCGCGTGAATATCGACGCCATCGATGTGAGGATCGAGCCGCGCGCCGAGTGGCCTCAGATCTTCGACGAGGCCTGGCGCATCAATCGCGACTACTTCTACGACCCGACGATGCACGGCATCGACTGGCCGGCGATGCGGAAGAAGTACGCGGTGTTCCTGCCCGACCTCGCGGTGCGGGACGATCTGAACCGCGTCATCCAGTGGATGTGCAGCGAGGTCGGCGTCGGCCACCACCGCGTCGGCGGGGGCGATCAGCGGACGGAGTTCACCGCCGTGCCCGGTGGCCTGCTGGGCGCCGACTACGCGATCGAGAACGGCCGCTACCGGTTCAAGAAGGTCTATGGCGGCCTCAACTGGAACCCCGAGCTGCGGTCGCCGCTGACAGAGCCGGGCGTGGACGTGAAGGCGGGCGAGTACCTGCTGGCCGTCGGCGGCAAGGACCTCAGGCCGCCGGCCAACCTCTACGCGCCGTTCGAGAACACCTCTGGGCGGATCGTGGAGATCACGGTGGGACCGAATGCCGACGGCAGCGGATCGAGGACGGTTCAGGCGGTGCCGATCGCCAGCGAGTCGGCCCTGAGGAACCGCGACTGGGTGGAGGGCAACCTGAAGCGGGTGACCGAGGCCACCAAGGGGCGAGTGGCCTACGTGTACGTACCGAACACGAGCACGGCCGGCCATACGTACTTCAAGCGCTACTTCTACCCACAGGCGCACCGCGAGGCGATCATCGTCGACGAGAGATTCAACGGCGGCGGCTCTGTCGCCGACTACTACACCGACCTGCTGCGCCGGCCGATGGGCGCGTACTGGGCGACACGCTACGGCGCCGACATCAGGACGCCGACGGCGTCGATCCTGGGGCCGAAGGTGTTAATCGTCGACGAGACCGCCGGGTCAGGCGGCGACCTGTTCCCGTGGATGTGGCGCAAGTTCAAGATGGGGCCGATCGTCGGCAAGCGCACGTGGGGCGGCCTGGTCGGCGTGCTCGGGTTCCCGGTACTGATGGACGGCGGCAGCGTCACCGCGCCGAATCTGGCGATCTGGACCGAGGAAGGCTGGGTGGTGGAGAACATCGGCGTGCCGCCCGATATCGAGGTCGAGCAGAACCCGGCCGACGTGATGGCGGGGAAGGACCCGCAACTCGAGCGCGCGATCCAGGTGGTCCTGCAGGAACTGGAGAAGAACCCGCCGGCAACGCCGAAGCGGCCGGCGTGGCGGAGTCTGCCGGCGGAGAGGAAGAAGAAGTAGGGCTCAGGGCTCAGGGCTCAAGGCTCACGGCTCCGGGCTTCAGGCCCGCCGCCGCGAGCCTGTGCTACTTGATCGAGTTCGCGGCGATGGCCGCTTTGACCTCGTCGGCTTTTCGCTGCAGGGCCAGCAGGTCGCGCTGGAGCTGCAGCAGCTGCGGATCGGCAGGGGAGATCAGCCCGACGTTGGACTTCTGCTGCATGGCCTGGACCTGTTTCTCGACCAGCGCGATCTCCGCCTCGATGCTCTTGAGGGTGTTGTAGTTGAGCGCCAGCCCGGCCTCCCGGGAACGCTCCAGGTGGTCCCGCTCCTTCATGAGCTGATCGAATCGTGCCCGGGCGGAGTCGGTACTGCGCCCGAAGCTCCCTCAGGTCGCCGGGCGCCGCCGTGCCGATCTCAATCCGCGCCCTGACGTCGGTCATCCGCTTCTCGAGCATTGCCAACTCGCGCCTGGCGTCTTCGATGGCGATCTGGTTTGCCGAGAACTCGGAGATGCGGATCGATTCCCGCGAGCCCGCCAACTCCCTGGTTCCGGCCAGATCGCGCGTCCTGGACCGTTCCAGTTCTGCTCGAGCGGCGCTCAGATCGCGCTCCATCCGCAGCGCGTCCTGGCTCTCACGCGCCCGTGACCTTTCTAGCTCTTCTCGGGCGGCGGCCAGGTCGCGCTGCATCCGGAGCATGTCCTGGCTCTCCCGCGTCGTGCGCGACTCGGACACGCCGAAGGTGTCCATCAACTGCCTGCGGCTTGGGTCGGCGAGCGCCGTCTGGTCGGAGAACTCGCGGACCACCCGCTGGTAGGCCGCCTGGGCCTCAGTGCGCATGCCGGCCTTGCGGCAGGTCTCGGCGAGCCGGTAGAGCGCCGTCGCCGCCACTCTCCGGTCCTCGTCGGTACTGCGCCACGATCGCCCGGTACGCCTCGATGGCCTTCTCGGGATTCTGGCCGGTCTCTTCCTGGACGACGGCCTTCTTCAACTGTTCGGCCGGACGGCCCTGCGCGCCGACCAGCCCAGCCGCGCCCGCAATCATGACTACCGTCAACAGCGTTCTCATGATGTGCCTCCCCGGTGGGCTACCATGCCACCCCCACCGAGTCCAGTGTGCCGCCCCCGCCGCCCCCGAATTGTCACACTTGTGCAAAACCTCCGTCGCCGGGTCACATCCGGACGGCGGGCGTCTCGGAGGTGGCCCTTCCGACGCACCCCCGGCTGTGCGATAGCGAGCTTCCCGTCAACCCGCCGAGCGGAAGGCGAGCGGACACTGCGCGTTGCCGGGACATCGACCTCCGACAGACCGGGTCGAGGCGACCGTCCATGGCTCGCTTGGGCGCCACGCGCCAGACACGGCCTGATCGCTGTAGGATAGCGGGGTAGTCCTCACGAAGGGCACTCACATGATCAAAGGTGCATCGCGCCCGACCATCCTGCTCGCCGCGTTCGCCGTGCTCGCGCCGCCTGCCGCGGCCCAGGACTGGAACCAGTGGCGTGGGCCGAACCGCGACGGCGTCGTGGCGTCGGCCTCCGCGCCGGCGAGTTGGCCCGAGGCATTGAAGCCGGGCTGGAAGGTGAACGTCGGCGTTGGCCACTCCTCGCCGATTGTCGTCGGCAACCGGGTCATCGTCTTCGCCCGGCAGGAGGAACGCGAGGTTGTCCTGTGCGTGGACCTGGCCTCCGGCAAGGTCCTCTGGCAGGACCGGTACGAAGCGCCCTACAGCGTGAATCCCGCTGCGCGGGGGCACGGCCCGGGGCCCAAGTCCACACCGGTCGCCGCCAACGGGAAGGTCTACACGCTCGGCATCACGGAGATTCTGTCGTGCTACGACGTCAGCTCCGGCAAGCTCGCGTGGCGAAAGAGCTTTGCCGACCAGTTCCGGAGCACGTCGCCGGACTTCGGGACGGCAGCGTCACCGCTGGTCGACCGCGGCCTCCTGATCGTGCACGTCGGCACCGCAGGCCAGGGCGCCCTGACCGCCTTCGACGCGGCGAGCGGCGAGGTGAAGTGGCGTTGGGCGGGCGACGGACCCGGGTACGCGTCACCAATCGCCGTGGACATGGGTGGCACGCGCCAGATCGTCACGCAGTCGCAGTCGAACATCGTCTCGGTGGCGGCCGACAGCGGGAAGCTGCTGTGGAGCCTCCCGTTCACGACACCTTACGTGCAGAACATCGTCACGCCGCTCGTCTACTCGGATTTGCTGATCTTCTCGGGCCTCGACCAGGGCGTCAGGGCTGTCCGTGCCGTGAAGAAGGGCGACGCGTGGGTCCCGGAAACCGTGTGGCGGAACACCGACGTCGGGATGTACATGAGCTCGCCGGTTCTGTCCGGCGACCTGCTGTTCGGCCTGTCGCACAAGAACAAGGGACAGTTCTTCTGTCTGGAGGCCCGTTCCGGCAGGACGGTTTGGACGGGCGAGGCCCGGCAAGGGGACAACGCCGCGATGCTGCTGGCCGGAACGTTCACCGTCAGCCTGACCAGCGATGCGGATCTGATCGTGGCGAAGGTCGGTTCAGGAGGGCTCGAGACGGTGCGGAAGTACAGGGCGGCCGACAGCCAGACCTGGGCGCACCCATTGCTGGTCGGGCGCCGGCTGCTGATCAAGGACGCCGCCACACTGGCGCTCTGGACGATCGAGTGAATCCTGTGCGATTCCTCCGGAAGGGAACCACGGAAGGAGGACCTGCGTGCGGAACCCGGGACATCGCTTGATCACGTCGGCGTGGCTGGCCGTTCTGACCGCCGGCCTGGCCGTCGCCATCGCCTCGCCCGGCGGAGCGTCGCCCCAGGCCGATCGTCCCGCCTGGGCCGACCGGGTCGACAGGCTGTTCGCCTCCTTCGACCGTCCCGATACGCCCGGGTGCGCGCTTGGCGTCTTCAAGGACGGGCGGATGGTCTACGGGCGGGGTTACGGATCCGCCGACCTCGAGCACGACGTGCCGATCACGCCGGACACGGTCTTCTACGCCGGGTCGGTTTCCAAGCAGTTCACGGCGATGGCGGCCGCCCTGGCGATCAAAGAGGGACTGTTCGCGCTCGACGACGACGTGACGAAGCTGGTGCCGGAACTGCCGGCCTACGACGCGCCGATTCGGGTGCGGCACCTCGTTCACCACACGAGCGGCCTCCGCGACATCAACACCCTCGTCGCCGTTGCCGGTCGGAGGGACGACATGGCGTTCGACAATGACGCCGTCCTTCGGGTCCTCGCCCGGCAGCGGGCGCTGAACTTCACACCGGGCGCCGAGCATCTCTACTCGAACTCCGGCTATGCGGTGCTGGCGCTGATGATCGAACGCGCCTCGAAGACGTCGTTCGCGGCGTATGCGGACGCCCGGATCTTCACGCCGCTCGGGATGACCGTCACCCACTTCCACACCGACCTCGGGCGTCTCGTGCGCAACCGCGCCTACGCGTACGATCTGCCGGTCGCCGGCGGGCCGCGGCTCAACACGCCTCAGAACGAACGGGCCGGCGCCGGCGGACTCTACACCAGCGTTCGGGAACTGCTGCTGTGGGACGAGAATTTCTACACGGGCCGCGTGGGGGGGGCCGATATCATCGCGCAACTCGAGACGCCGGGCCGGCTGAGTAGCGGCGCCGTCACCCGATACGCGTGGGGGCTGCAGGCCACGACCTACCGCGGCGTCCCGGTGATCGAACACAGCGGTGCTCTCGGCGGATACCGCGCCCAGACGTTCCGCGTGCGCGAGCAGCACTTCTCGGTCGCCGTGCTCTGCAACCTGAGCGCCGCCAACCCCACGGAACTCAGCCGCCGCGTCGCTGACATCTGCCTCGAGGGCCGCTTCAAGGGGGCGGTCCCCGCCGCGCCGCCTGTCTCGCCCGCCAGTACCGCGAAGCGGCCAGCCGGGCCGGCCTATACTCCCGGGGAGTTGATCGCGTTCACCGGCATCTACGGCAGCGACGAACTCGAGACGACCTATCGCATCGCGCTCGACGCGACGGGCTTGACGTTGCGGCGAGGGGTGGAGAAGCAGGCCATCGCGCTCCAGGCCGTTGGCCCGGACGAGTTCCGCGCCCAGTCGGCCACGCTCCGATTCACCCGCGGCGAAGGGCGGGACGTCACCGGGCTGGTGCTCGACGCGGGCCGTGTTCGCGGAATCGCCTTCGCTCTGTTGACGCGCGGCGCGGCGAAGACCGGGGGGCCATCATGACCGGCGCTGTTTCGCCCGTGATGGTCGCGGTGCGAGACATGTCGGGTCGGCAGTAGTCGCGCTGGCGGCGCAAGCAGCGGCCCGACATCGCTGTTCCTACGTCTTTCCGGCTCTTCAGACCGTCCAATGTGCGAGGATGCCAGCGGCTCTTCCGAACGGCCCCCGCTGTCCGGTAACGAGCCTCTCGTCAACGTGCCGAGCGGTAGGCGAGTCGAGACTGCTCCAGTTCCGGCCCGCACGTACCGCGCCAGGAACCGGCCGAGGGACGCCACTTTTCACCGGCGGAGACAGAGTTCCGGTCTACCGCACGCCGCACGACGCCGTGAACCTGAGGGAGGGGCTTCCCGGCACGGGCTCGCCTGGTGCTGCGTCCCCATGCGCCCTGTGCGCCGGCTCCGCGCTGACGCTCACCTCAATCAGATGATAGCTGCCGTTGCCGGTGCGATGGCAGAGCTGCACTTTCCGCTCGCCGGCGTCCCCTCCGAAGTAATGGCTGGTATCCGAGGCCGTATAGAGCATGCCGCCGGCGGCAGCGACCACCGATCCGACGTTGCGGTACTGCCCCGCCACCGCCGTGCCCGATCCCGTGCAGGTCACCGACGCGCCCGGCCCTGGCAACGTCTTCGGACACGCCACGGTGACCCCACGGTCGTCTGTCACCGACAGGCTGTCGAACGTCTGCGTGGTCCGGTTGGTGACCACGTAGGTCCAGGTGACCGGACTGCCGACCGGAATCGTCGGCCCTGGCGCCTGGTCGGCGCGCTGACCGTTCACATACTTCTCCATCGTGACGCCCAAGGCCAGGCCCCCGAAGTAGTGGCTCGTGTCCGAGGCGGTGTACTGGCGGCCGTTGGCCGTGACGGTGACCGTTCCGACGTTGCGGTACTGTCCCGCCTCCGCCGTGCCCGATCCCGTGCAGGTCAACGAGGCGCCCGGCTCCGGCAGCATCTTCGGACACGCCACGGCGACCCCTTGGTCGTCTGTCACTGAGAGGCTGGTGAACGTGAGCGCGCTCCGGTTGGTGACCACGTAGGTCCAGATGACCGGACTGCCGACCGGAATCGTCGGCCCTGGCGCCTGGTCGGCTCGCTGACCGTTGGTGCGCTTCTCGATGTGCACGGGCGAGATCAGACGGCAGGCGCTGTCGAACACCTTGGAGGGATCGGCCGGAACCGGCTCGCCCGGCCTCGCGTCACCGTGGGCCCGATGCGCCGGTTCGGCGCTCACGCTCACATCGATCGGGTGATACCCGCCGTCGTCGGCCCGGTGGCACATTACCTGCTTTCCCGGGCTCGCTCCGCGCACCACACTCTGCACCGTCGCCGCGCCCGCGGTGAGGGCGACCTGCAGTTCGATCACTTCCTGGTCGACGACATTCGGCAGGGACACCGTGGACCCCGCGGCGGAACCGCCGAAGACCAGCTGCACGTTGCCAGTCGGCACACGTTCGAGCTGGAAGGCGCCGGCGGCGTCAACCGGCGACGACAGCCCGGTGCCAGCCACGCCGACCGTGACTGCTGACGAAGGAGTGGCCGCGACCCATACCACGGTGCCGGTAATCCTGGCGCCCGTCCCCGACACCGTCGTGGCGCCCGTCCCCGACGGTGACGTCGGCGGGTTACCGCCGCAGGCGGCCGCGGCGAGCAGCGTCGCGCAGATTGAGGCGATCCGGATGCGGTGGTTCATGAGCTGCCTCTCTTCGATTGCGGTGGACTACTTCTTGGGGCCTTTGCCCTTTGCGTTGTCGGACTTGGCCTTGGGCTGCCCGGTCAGGGCGAAGTTCCCCTCTTTGAGTGCCTTGAACTCCGCCGAACCCGGCGCGATTCCCAACCGCTGGGCGACGGCACCCCACCCTTTGCCCTTGCCGGACTTGATCGCCTCGAGCACGACGCCGGACTGTTTGTGGGCCATCTCGCCCAGCTGGAAGCACATGAACGCGTCAACTGGGGCCTCGACCGACCGAATGACCGCTTGCACCTCGGCTTCACCCACGGCGAATTGTGCGGCGAGCTTGAGCGAGAAGCCTCGCATGTCGGCCTTGGCCTGCACGTTCAGACTTGCCAGGAACGCGTCGAGGTCGGCGTGGGCCGGGGCGGCCAGTCCGACGACGAGTGCGAGACACGCGATCGAGATGGTGGCGCGGCGCATGGCACCTCCTCTGAGGCACGTCCGCGACCGCGTCGTGGACATGGCCCGTTGCCGGTCCATTACGCGGCCACGAAACTGACTGTAGTCGTTTTCGCATCTGCAGCAAAGCGAATGTTGCCACGCCGACCTGTGTGCTCACGAAGCCGGCCGCCCTTCGGGCCCTGAGCGGAATGCGAGCGGAGACTGCCCTCGTCCGTCCTGTGACCCGAGCGACGGCTACAGCTGGTAAGATGGGCGACAAGGCGCGGAAGAAGCTGTCGGCAAGGAGCTCCTCGGCACGCCCCCGGCCCGGCGCCGGCGATTGCCGCCCGAAGGGGAACCCGTCGCGTGCTCGATTCGACCAGGATGGTATGGCGCTATGCGTCCGGGCTGAGGGCGTTCCTGGCGGAGACGCTCGACGACGACGACTGCGCGCGGATGGTCCGCGACCGGCTGAGCGAGCGGAGCGCCGCCTTCGTCCACCTCCTCCGCCACGCTGTCTTCGGCAACCCGCTGAGCCCGTACAGACGACTGTTCGACCACGCCGGCCTCGCCTTCGCCGACATCGAGCGGCTCGTCGCGTCGCTCGGGGTCGAAGGAGCCCTCCTCGAACTCATGGAGCGCGGCGTCTACGTCACGCTCGACGAGTTCAAGTCGCGCCAGCCGATCCGGCGGCCCGGACTCGAGTTTCTGGCCGCGCCGTCCGACTTCGACAACCCGCTCAATCGCGTCCACTACGAGTCGAGGACCGGCGGGTCCAGAGGGCCCCGCGTCCGCATCCCGGTCGATCTCGAACTGCTGGCGCATGAAGCGGCCGAAACCGGCCTGTTCCTGGCCGAGTTCGGCCTGGCGCAGGCGCCTGCCGGCATGTGGCGCGAGCTTCCCCCGGGCATGGTGGGCATCAAGAACTGGCTGCGGCACGCCAAGCTCGGGCGGCGGATCGAGAAGTGGTTCACGCAGCGGAAGCCGATCGGGCGCCTGGAGGACGTCACGTTCCACGCGTTCACGCTCATCAGCCGCGGCCTCGGCCGTGCGCTGGGCGCCCCGATGCCCGTACCCGAGCACGTGCCGCCCGGCCAGGCCGTGCGCATCGCGCGCTGGATGGCGGACGTGAAGCGGCGGGGCACGCCGGCCCTGATGGATACCAACGCGAGTACCGGCGCCCGGATTTGCCTGGCGGCCGTCCAGGCGAATCTCGACATCGCGGGCTCCTGCTTCAGACTCAGCGCCGAGCCCTATACCCCCGCCCGGGCGCGCCTCGTCGAGGCCGCGGGCTGCCGCGCGGCCAGTTTCTATGCGGCCTCCGAGATCGGGTACATCGGTCTGGCCTGCGGCGCGCCTTCCCACGTAGACGACGTGCACGTGATGACCGACAAGGTGGCGCTCGTCCAGCGGCGGGTCGGCGTCGGCGCCGCCAGCGTGAATGCCGTCATGCTCACGGCGCTCCTTCCGTCCTGCTCGAAGCTGATGGTGAACGTGGACCTCGGGGACCACGCCGTCGTCGAGGAGCGCCACTGCGGCTGCCTGCTGGACCGTCTCGGGTTCCACCTCCACGCCTACGACGTGCGCAGCTACGAGAAGCTGACCAGCGCGGGAATCACGTTCCTCGGCGCAGACCTGATCGCGCTGGTCGAGGAGCTGCTGCCCGGCAAGTTCGGCGGGACGGCGGTCGACTACCAGTTCGTCGAGAGCGAGGACAACGGGATGCCCGTGGTGAGCCTGCTCGTCAGCCCTTCGGTCGGCCCGGTCTCATGCGACGAGGTGACGGCGGCAGTGTATCGGGCGCTCGCAGCGGTGCCCGGGGGAGGGCTCATGACCGGCATCTGGCGCGACGCCGGCACGCTGCGCGTCGTCCGCCGCGAGCCGGTCGTGACGGGCGCGATGAAGCTGCTGCCCCTGCACGTTCTGAGAGGCCAGGGTGGGGACAACTGACGTCCGAGCACCCGCGGCGAACGTGCGCACGTGGCCGCCCGCGAGCGGCGCGCTTGGCCCCGGCCTCGCGTTCCTCGCGGCGATGACCGGCCCCGGCTCTCTCGTTTCCAACGCCGTCGCCGGCGCCAGTTACGGGTACGACCTGCTGTGGGCTCTGGCGGTGGCGCTGGTCTTCCGCTACGTCTGGGTGGACACCTCCGCCCGCTACGTGCTCGTGAGCGGCGAGAGCCTGCTGCAGGGCTACGCGCGGGTCGGGCGGTGGCTGGTCTGGACGGTGCTCGCGGCCGCAGTCCTCGTCCGCCACTCAACCAACCTGTACACGATTCTCCTGATGGGAAACGTCGTGCAGCTGCTGGTGCCGCTCCCCATCGAGGGCGGTGGCGCCGTCTGGACCCTGGTCTTCGGCATGGCCGGGTTCGCGATGATGTTCTGGGGCGGCTACCCGGCCGTCGAGCGGGGCGTGCGACTCCTGGTCGGCCTGATGGTCGGCACGATGTTCGTGGCAGCCGCGCTCTCCCACCCGAAGCCCGCCGCGATCCTCTGGGGAAGCCTGGTCCCCTGGCTGCCGGAGGGCCAGGGAGCGTTCAGCGCGGCGGTCGTGCTGACCGCGCTGATTGGCGCGCAGGTGGGCACGCTCAGCAACCTGAGCTACGCGTACTTCGTGGGCGAGAAGGGCTGGCACGGCGCATCCGACCTTGGGCGCCAGCGGGTGGACCTCGCTGCGAGCTTCGGTTTCCGGTTCCTGATGGGAGGGCTGCTCCAGATCGCGGCCGCCGGCACGCTGAAGCCGCTCGGCGTGAAGCCCGGGGACGCCGAGGACCTGATGCGGATCTTCACCACGACACTGGGAACGCTCGGCAGCCTCAGCTTCGCGCTGGGTCTCTGGGCGGTCTGCTACAGCAACTTCGTCAGCGGAACCACCGGCTACGCCCTGATCGTCAGGGACATCTGCCGCCGGTACGTGCCCCGCCTGGCGTCCGCGGAGAAGGCCGCGTCCCCGAGCCGTACGGATCCCGTCTAC
Source organism: uncultured Acidobacteriota bacterium (assembly GCA_963698725.1). Lineage (GTDB taxonomy): Bacteria > Acidobacteriota > Vicinamibacteria > Vicinamibacterales > Fen-181 > FEN-299. Next base: position 161,973 of record CAVORY010000010.1, on the reverse strand, counting down.
CGCTTCGCCGTGGCGCTGCTCGGCCTCTCGCCGTTCTACATCGTCTTCGTGAAGGTGGAGCCGATCGCGCTGGCGCTCACCGTCCGGTCGCTCGTCGTCGTCCTGATCCCGATCCTGGGAGCGGCGCTGATGCGGCTCGCCAACGACAAAACGATCATGGGCGCGCATCGCAACGGCTGGGCGCGCAACTCAGCGCTTGGCGTGATGCTCGTCGTTTCGATCTACCTGACCGTGCGCTCCGCGCTCGACCTGCTGGGCCGGTGACGCTCGCGCAGCCCGCCGCCGCAGATGAGAAAGCGACAGTGGGCTCACTCTCCTGCTTCGATGACGCCGCAAGTCTCGAGGAGGTCGACGATATCCAGGATTTCGCTCGCGTTCGAGGGGCTGACGCCCGCTTGCTCCATGATCTGCGCGACCGGCAGGTGAGCCGCGGTCGGGAACGGCAGGCGGCTCGAAGGTGGCTCCTCCTGTGTGCTCCCGCTCTGATCGGTTCCCTGACTGGTCGAACCGCCGTGATGTAGTCCCGCGTGGTCGTCGTCGCGTCGGGTCAGCGCCGGACAGGCCCTCCGCAGCAGGGGCGTGATGTCGTCCGGGTCCGGTCGACGCGTCTGATGAATCTTCTTGTCGCTTCCGGCGTCCTACTGAAGAAGGAGCTCACGATGCTTTCAAGAAGGTTCGGCCTGCCGTTCGCAGGCGTTGTGTTGACGTTAGTCGTCGCGTCGCATCCGGGCGTTCGCGCCGCCGGGGCCTCATTCGCCCAGGGCGTGGCGAGGGGCCTGAACTTCGGTAGCTACAATTGGACCGAGATCACTGCCGACGCCCAATGGACGCCGCGCGCTGGGCTCCAGGTCGTGGAACTTCACGGACGGTTCTTCCTCATGGGCGGACGCACGCCGATCGACCCCGCGATCTCGCCCGTGCCCGGCGCGAGCACGATCTGGGGCGACGTCTGGACGAGCCGCGATCACGGCGCGACCTGGAGGCGACTGCTGGCCGACGCGGAGGCAGCGGGCTACTGGCCGCGGCGCGCGTATTTCCAGGCAGTCACACGGGCCAACGAGATGTACGTGCTCGGGGGCCAGAACTTCGAGGTCGAGCCGAACCCGTGCCCGCCGGGCGTGCCTGGCTGTCCTCCCTTCGTGTCGAAATCGGAGTTCTTCAACGACGTCTGGCGCAGCCGCGATGGCGTCAGGTGGGAGCAGATGACCGGCAATGCCGGTTGGGAAGGCCGCGCCGGCCTGAGCGCGATCGTCTTCAGGAACGAGATCTATGTCATGGGCGGTTCGAAGAACGACGACTCCTCGATCATTGGCGGCCCGCCTGCGCGGGTCTACTTCAACGACGTGTGGAAGTCACGCGACGGCCGCGAGTGGGAGTTGCTCACCGCTGCCGCCCCTTGGGCCCCGCGCGCCGGCGCCGTGGTCGTGGAGAAGAACGGCTGGATCTACCTGCTCGGCGGCGAGGAGGGCTTCACGTGTGACGACCCCACGAAGCCGTGTCCGCCGTACCTCAACGACGTCTGGCGCTCGCGCGACGGCGCGAACTGGGAACTCGTGACCCCCGAGGCCGGATGGTCGCCGCGCCCGGGCCATCAGTGCGCCGTGCTGCTCAACACGATCGTCTGCTTCGGCGGGTTCGGGCTGCCGCCATCGCCCTTCGGTCCCTCCGCCAACCCGATGGACGTGTGGGTCAGCAAGGACGGTGCGCTCTGGCAGCTCGTGAGCGAATCACCCTGGAACGCCGCCTCACCCGACGACATCAAGTACGACTTCGACGTCCTCGTGGTGCAGGGCGGGGCGGGCGGCAATCGTCCATCCATCTACACGTTCGGCGGCGACCGCGAGACGTTCAACTTCACCGACCCGACGAACTACCTGCGCGTTGACAACGACGTGTGGCGGTTCTCGCCGCCCGCGGGTCGATAGTGAGTAGCCGGGGTTGGGACGCACCCGGCGTCCCGACCCCTCGCTTCCTAAGCCCTGGGCCCTAAGCCCTGAGCCCTGAGCCTTGAGCCCTGAGCCTACTCCAGTCGGTACCCCACCCCGTGCACCGTCTTGATCCACCTCGGGTTGTCGGGCTCGGGCTCGATCTTCCCCCGCAGCGTGGCCATGTGCGTGTCAACGGTCCGCGTGGTCGGAAACGCCGTGTAGCCCCAGACGACGTCCAGGAAGCGCTCGCGGGTGACCGGCGCGCCGCCGCATTCGGCCAGCAGGCGCAGCATCGCGAACTCGCGGGCCGTCAGGTGGAGCGGGTCCGCCCCTCGGCGGGCCGTCTGCGCGGCGAAGTCGATGACGACGTCGCCGAGTTGAAGCGGGGGAGGAGGTTCGCCTGTTTGCTGCCGGCGTCGCAGGAGCGCCCGCACCCGCGCGAGCAGTTCGTCGGTGCTGAACGGCTTCACCAGGTAGTCGTCGGCGCCGGTGTCGAGGCCGGCCACCCGGTCCGACACCTGGCCGCGCGCCGTGAGCATCAGCACCGGCACGCCCGCGTTCCGGTTTCGCAACTCCGCGCAGATGGTCAGGCCGTCGACCTTCGGCAGCATGACGTCGAGGAGAATGAGATCAGGCTGCTCGGAGATGGCCGCCTCCAGGCCCGTCTGCCCATCGGCCGCCGTGAGCACGCGATAGCCGTCGGCCTTGAGGATGTCTTCGAGCGCCATCCGCATCGGCGCCTCGTCCTCGACGACCAGGATGCGCGGGCCGGGAGAGGCGTGGCTGGTCGGCGTGTTCACGACGCTGGCTCCTCCGCAACCGGCAGGACGATCGTGAAACGGCTGCCGGTCCCGGGCCTGCTCTCGACCGTGACCCGTCCGCCGTGCGCTTCGGCGATGTGTTTCGCGATGCTGAGGCCGATGCCGACGCCCTGGGTTTCGCGGCGCAGTTCCGAGCCCAGGCGGTAGAACGGTTCGAAGATCCGCTCCTGTTCCTCTTCGGGGATGCCGGAACCGTTGTCTTCGACGAAGATCCTGGCCGATGGCGCGTCGGCCTGGAGTTCGACGGTGACCGTGGCGCCGGCGGGGGAGTGCTTGATCGCGTTGTCCACGAGGTTCGTCAGCGCCTGCTGGATGGCCGCCTCGTCGATTCGCCGGAGGCCGGCTGGCCTGTCGGCCGCGAACGTCGCGGGCGCGAGCGTGACCTGTCGCTCGGCGGCATAGGGCTTCATGATCTCGACGGTCCGCGCGACGAGCGCGTCGAGATCGGCCGGCTCGAACACGTACTCCCGGCTTCCGCGGTCGATTCGCGAGAAGTCGAGGACGTTCTCGACGAGCGACGAGAGCCGGCGGCATTCCTGGCCGATGATGCGGAAGTACTCCTGGCGGCGGCCGGCGTCGGCCACCGTGCCGCGCTCGAGGCTCTCGGTCATGAGCCGCATCGCCCCGATCGGCGCCCGCAGCTCGTGCGAGACGCTGGCGACGAAGTTCGACTTCATCTCTCCCAGTCGCCGCTGCCGTTCGAAGGCGCGCCAGGCACCCGCCAGGCCGCCAAGCGCGGCGAGGGTGGCGACGAGGACCAGGCCCGCCGCCAGGTACAGCCGTCGCCGGTAACTCGCGTAGAGCGCGTCCGGATCCGCCAGCTCGAGCCTGAGCGTGAACGCGTGCGCGCCCGGCACGCCCACCAGCCGGACGATGCCCGCAGCTGACGGCTGCTGGAGCGGCATCGCGTCGGGCGCCATGCGGAGGAGTTCGCCGGCGAACCTCGGGACGGCGTCGGACGGCAGGGTCAGCGGGAGGTCGAGCTGGCCGGAGCCGGACGCGAGTTCCGCTGCGGGGGCGGCAGCAGCAAGCGGCCGGCCTGCGCGGATCGTCCGACCGCCGATCGCCACGGTGGCGGCGGCGTAGGCGGGAACGTCCTGGCCCTCCGGAGCCGACCGGAAGACGCGCTCGATCGCGCGGCCGGGAACGAGCGTCACGTGGAGCGCCGTGCGGGGCGTGGCGACCGTCGCCGAGCCCGTCGTCCCGATCGGGTGCACGAACGCGACCCAGGCTCCGGCGTCGGCATCCAGCCAGACCGCGGACGGGGCGTCCATCCGATCGACGCGCAGCGCCCGCAGCAGCGTGAGGGATCGCTCGTTCGCCGCCCACCGTGCCCCCATCCTGGCCGTCGTCGCGTTCCCGGGCAGACGACGAGACGCTTCCTCGATCAGCGTCCCGCTCAGGAACGACGGGCGCTCGACGACGTGGCGCTCGAGATCCTGCAATTGGGAATCGGTGAAGCCGCCGGCGGGCGGATGCTGGAGCGCCAGCAGCAGCGCGAGATCCGAGAGCGGCGCGCCCGACTCCGTCTCGATGCCCTCCGCGCGCTGCGCGAAGCCGAAGAGGCTGGCCGCGGCGTCCTGGGCCGCGCCCCGCTGGACGTCCGCGCGCAGCTGCGTCCACTCGGCGTTCAGGCGCACCGGGACAGGCGTCCTATCCGACACCCAGGGCGGGGGTGTCGGCAGCGGCGGGTAGTCGAGCGGGACCCGGACCCGGCCGTTGACGACCAGGCCGCAGATCGGTGTGTCGGCCGAATCGGGCCGGTCGGGGCTCGCCGGCGCCGCCTGCCGGCCGGCCGCCGCGCACGCCGAGGTGACGAGCGCCTCCAGGTCCACCTGGGCCCTGGCTCCCCAGCGGCGCGCCAGATCCGGCGCGAGCACGGCCGCGTTCGTTCGGGCGTCCTGTTCGATCGCGGCGCGATCCTGCCGGAGCGAGTAGAGCGAGACGGCCGAGAGTACGATGACCGGCGGCACGACCAGGAGGACCTGCCAGAGGAAGCCGGCGTGACCGCCGCGTCTCACCGCCCGGCCGGTGCGAAACATCGCCCCGAGGATAGCATGGGGGGGAGGCCGACAGAGAAAGGCCGCACCGCTTCAGACCCGCGGCTATAATCACTCCCGGAGTGATTATGTCCGGAGTGATTATGCCAAAGAAGACACTGCTCGCGCTGGCGCTCGTATCCGTGCTATTGGTGCCCGGTCTCGCACGTGGGCAGTCCGCGTCGGCCAGGGTGCCGACGGTCGACGATCTCCTGAACCTCCAGACTATCGGCGGCGCGCAGATCGCTCCCGACGGGAACTGGGTGGCCTACACCGTTTCGTCCACCGACTGGAAGCAGGACGCCTTCGTCACGCAGGTCTGGCTGGTCCACGTGCCGTCGGGTCGGAACTTCCAGGTGACGCGTGGCGACAAGTCCTGCTCGAGTCCTGCGTGGGCGCCCGACGGCGGGTGGCTCGCGTTCACCAGTTCGCGCGTCGGCGACAAGAACCAGATCTTCGTCATCCGCCCGGACGGCGGCGAGGCCGTGCAGCTCACCAGCGCCGAGAACGGCGTCGGCGGCTACGCGTGGTCGCCCGACGGGAAGCAGATCGCCTTCACGTTGAGCGACCTCAAGGAGAAGGACGTCAAGGCGCGCCGCGATCACGTGGGCGACTTCGAGGTGGTCCGCCGGGAGTACACCCACCAGCACCTGCGGACGATCGACGTGGCGGCGGCGCTGAAGGCGCCGGCGGCGGGAACGGAGCGTACAGAAGGGCAAGGAGTTCTCGGTGTCGTCCTTCTCCTGGTCGCCCGACAATACGCGGATCGCGTTCAGCGCAACCGTCAACCCCGATCTGATACAGGGCCGCACGTCCGACATCTACCTGCTGGACCTCAGCACCAACGCCGTCAGGAAGCTGGTGGACTCGCCCGGCCCCGACAACTCGCCGCGCTGGTCGCCCGACGGCAAGCTGCTGATCTTCTCGTCGGCCATGGGCAACCCGAAGAACTTCCACGCCAACAACCGGCTCGCGGTCGTTCCCGTGGACGGGGGCACGCCCCGGTCGATCACCGACGCGTTCGACGAACAACCCAACCTGGTCGCCTGGCTGCCGGATGGGGTCTACTTCGGCGGGTCGCAGAAGACCTCGTCGCACCTGTTCCGCGTGGATCCGGCTACTGGCCGGATCACGCGCATCAGCCAGCCCGATGCGCTCATGCTCGGCGGCCCCAGCTTCACGCACGACGGCCGGTCGTTCGCGTTCACCGCGCCCTCCCCGTCTTCGCTCGGCGAGATCTACGTGAGCGCGGTCCAGCCGTTCGCACCCCGGAAGCTGACGTCGATGACCGACCAGGTGGCGGGCTACCGGCTGGGCCGCCGCGAGATCATCACCTGGAAGAGCAAGGATGGGACCGACATCGAGGGCGTGCTCACCAAGCCGGCCGACTTCGATCCGACGAAGAAGTACGCGCTGCTCTGCATCATCCACGGCGGGCCGACGGGTGTCGACCGGCCGACGATGATCGACCAGCGCACCTATCCGGCGGACATCTGGACCGCGCGCGGCGCGTTGATCCTCAAGGTCAACTATCGCGGCAGCGCCGGCTACGGCGAGAAGTTCCGTCAGCTCAACGTGCGCAACCTCGGCGTCGGCGACGCGTGGGACGTCCTGTCTGGTGTCGAGCACCTGGTGAAGCTCGGATGGGTCGATCCCAAGCGGGTCGGCTGCATGGGGTGGAGCCAGGGCGGCTACATCTCCGCGTTCCTGACGACGACGAGCACGGCGTTTGCGGCGATCTCGGTGGGCGCCGGGATTTCGAACTGGGCCACCTACTACTACAATACCGACATCACGCCGTTCACGATCCAGTACCTCGGAGCGGATCCGGCCGCCGACCCGGAGATCTACGCGAAGACCTCGCCGATGACCTACATCAAGCAGGCGAAGACGCCGACGCTGATCCAGCACGGCGAACTGGACCGCCGCGTCCCGATTCCCAATGCCTACGAGTTGCGCCAGGGCCTCGAGGACCGCGGTGTCACGGTGGAGATGGTGGTCTACAAGGGATTCGGGCACGGCGTGACCAAGCCGAAGGCGGCGCGCGCCGTGATGCTGCACAATCTGGGGTGGTTCAACCACTACATCTTCGGCGATCCGCTCCCCGACTTCACGAAGCCGGATCTGCCGAAGGAGAAATAGGCGAAGGCGTACCTTCATGACTCAAGGTGCCAGCAGGCCCCGCGGGAAGGCCAGGCGTTCCACCGACCGGTTCGTCTTCGCGCCGGAGGATCGGCTTCCAGCCGTCCTTGCCGTCATCGGCTCGGCGCGCAAGAGGCTGCTCCTGTCGCTCTTCCGGTGCGACGACTTCGACATCCTCGACGCGCTCGCCGCGGCGCTGCAGCGGGGCGTGAAGGTGGAAGTCCTGGTGACGTCTCGCGCGAAGGGCTGGACCAAGCGCCTCCGCGAATTGTGGGGCGTCCTCGAGGGCATGGGTGCGAAGCTCTACCGGTCCGCCGACCCCGTCGTCAAGTACCACGCGAAGTACATCGTGGCCGACGACGGTCCAGCGCTCGTCGCGTCGCTGAACTTTACGCGCAAGTGCTTCACCAGCACGGTCGACTTCGTCCTGACGACCGGAGATCCGGTCGTGGTGGGTGGGCTCCGGCGGCTCTTCCTCGCCGACTCCAGGAGGCCGGAACCCGCGCGTGCGGCCAGCTTCGGGCGCAGGCTCATCGTTGGCCCCGAGCATGCGAGGCGCGAGTTCACGCGGCTGCTGGAACAGGCGCGGCGCAGCATCGCGATCGTGGACCCGAAACTCACGGACCCGGCGATTCTCGACCTGCTGAAGGTCAGAAGGAAAGAGGGCATCGCGGTGACAGTGCTGGGCCGCGAGCGCGTCGGCGTCCTCACGCCGCATGGCAAGATGCTCATCGTCGACGACGCGGTCGCCGTTATCGGCAGCATGTCGCTGTCGGCGCTGAGCCTCGACTTCAGGAGGGAAGTGGCGGTCGTCGTGCGCGACCGGGCGCTGGTCGGGAAGACGAGGCGGGTGTTCGAAGGCCTGGCCTCACGGACGCCGGCCAGTCCTGGCAAACCGGTCAGGTGACCATTCGGCTTCTGCGACGGCGAGCGGCTGCCTCGAGGAACGCGATCATCTTGCGTCGCGCCTCGGTCGGGACGAACGACGGTGTCGACTCCGCCACGACCGCGCCCGCGAACTCGACGAAGCCTTGCTTCCCTGCCGCCGCGCGCCCGCCAGTCTTGCCGCGCTCCTTCGTCACGTAGTGCGCATCCGCTGCGGGCGCGAACTCGAACAGCGATGCCAGCCACTCGCGCGACAACCCGCAGGCGGCGCCGAAGGCGAACGCCGTGTCGAGATAGGGTGACGCAATGACCGTCTGGCCTTCGGCGAGCGCCGGGCGGATCTCCCACCGGAGCCGGAACGCCAGGTCGGCGGCATAGAGCAGCAGCAGCGTGCGCGGCGACGCGGCGCGGTGCTTCCGCTTGCCAAGCCCGACTTCGAAGAACACGCCGGACGCGTCCCACCAACTGACGCCGGACCTGATCTTGGACGACGCGAGGCGCTTGCGGAGTGACCGGGCCGCCTCCCGCAGGTCGGCATGGCGCGTGCCGTCCAGGGCGATCAGCTGAGTCCGACGCTCGGCCCTAGTCGCCATCGCCCACCTCCGGCACGCCGGTCCACTCGATCCAGTCGGTCAGCGCCTCGACGTTCCACTCGCCCCAGGCTGCACGGCGCCCCTCCTGGAAGAGCAGCCGGATCCTCTTGTGCTGCTCGTAGATGGGCCGTTCTCCGTCGACGTTCACGAACCGGAAGATGATCGAGAGGTTCTCGTACTCCCGGATGACCCGGGACTCGAAGGCGCGGTAGCTGCTGATCGGATCGTCCAGGTTCGTCACGTCCTGGCCGGCGTCGTAGAACTTCGGCGTGTGCTTCGACGCCACGCGGCTCGTGGAGGTGTCGAGCGAGACGGTGAAGTTCAGCACGAGATCGGGCCAGAACAGCGGCGAGTACGCGTGGAGCATCCAGTCGAGGTCGAGCCCCCGGGCGGCGTCGCGCGCGAGGCTCGTGAACAGGTACCGGTCGGCGACGACCATGGCGCCGTCCCACAGCGCCGGCAGGATCTCCTGATCGAGCCGATGGCGCAAGTCCGCGGCCTGCAGCAGGCAGAGTTCCTCCGGGCTGAGCGCGTGCACCTTCTTCCGCGCCTTGAGCAGCGGCTTGACGAGGGGCGACGACGCCCACTTGGTGGTGACGACGCGGTGCCCCTGGCTCTCGAGCCAGCGCGTGAACAACTTCCGCTGCGTCGTCTTGCCGGATCCGTCGGCACCTTCGAACGCGATGAGCAGCCCGCGGTTCGCTTCGCGCTCCGCCAGCAGGGCGGGCATCTTCTGCTTCGTAACGCGCGTCAGAGGCGTCCGGGCCGGCGTGGCGGTCATCGCAACTCCTGCAGGCGCTCAGTGAAGGTGCACTCCGAACCGCCAAACTGCCGTGTTGAGCAGCTTCACTGGGCGCCGGCACTCTGTCTCTGGACGACGCCTTCAGCGTCGTCCGAAGGTCGGTGTATTGTAGCCCAAGCCGCCCCTCGACTTCGCGCGGGGTTGCCGGCGGCTGCCCCGACCGATTGACTTTGGCGGCCGGGGAGGCGTACGGTGTTGTGCATTCACCGGATTCGCGGAGGTGCCATGATGACGGGACGATTCGAGCTGACCCGGCGCACCGTCGCCGGACTCGTGTGTGCGGCGGTCGTATCCATTGCGGTCGCGAGTGTCCATGGCTGGCCACAGGCGCAGGCGCAGCAGAAGCCGGCGAAGAAGGACCCGATCGCCAAGGCCCAAGAGCCGTGGCCGGACGCGAAGCAGCTGGCCGATCGCCGCGCGGACGCCGAGGGTCTGCCGCTCTTCAAGAGCCAGGATACGCTCTCGTTCACGCTCACGGCAGACATCGGGGCGATCAACAGGGACCGCGATCCGAACAGCACCAAGGTGTTTCCGGGCACGATCCAGGTGCCGGGCGACGGGGGCGTCCAGCCGATCCCGGTCGAGGTGAGCGGCCGCGGCCACTCGAGGCGGAACCCGCGCGTCTGCTCGGTCATTCCGATTCGGCTCGATTTCGCCAAGAAGGACGTGGCGGGCACGGTGTTCGAGGGCCAGAAGGACCTCAAGCTGGTGACGCACTGCGAGAACAGCAGCGACGGCGAGCAGAACGTGCTCGGCGAGTACCTCACCTACAAGATCTTCAACCTGCTCGCACCGCAGTCGTTCCGCGTCCGCCTCGTGAAGGTGACCTACGTCGATCCGAAGCGGGACAAGGTGCCCGCGTCCCGCTACGGGATCCTCCTCGAGAACGACGAAGACGTGGCGCGGCGGATGGAAGGGAGGAACTACGCGGTTCCCAACCGGCACTTCAACTTCATCGAGCCCGAATCGCTGATGATGATGATGCTGCTGCAGTACATGATCGGCAACACCGACTTTTCGATCATGGCGCTGCACAATGTCAAGCTGGTGCAGACGAAGTCCCTGGCCATCTACGCGGTGCCGTACGATTTCGACTACTCGGGGCTGGTCAACACCGGATACGGAGTCGCGGCCAAGACGCTCGGGATTTCGTCGGTGCGCGAGCGCCTGTACCGCGGGCCCTGCAAGACGATGCAGGAGCTGGCGCCGTACCTGGAGCGGTTCACGGCGAAGAAGGACGAGGTGCTGGCGCTGATCGATCAGAACCCCGACATGAAGCCGGCTCGGCAGAAGGATGCGCGGGATTACCTCGACGAGTTCTTCTCGACGGCCTCCAACCCCGGCAGGGCGAAGCGCGCCTTCGTCGACAAGTGTAACAAGGCTGTGGGGATGTAGGGACGGCTCAGGGCTCAGGGCTCAGGGCTCACGGCTGGCGGCTTACGGATCGAGGCGTCGAGGATGTCCAAACCAGGCAGGCGAGAGCGTCACCAGCGGCCGGGCAGGCCTGGGCAACGGGCTGCCCGGCCGTTCTCGCGCGCCCGGTTGTTCCTGCCGCTAGCCGCGGCGGCCGCCCTCATCGTTGCCGTGGTGGTCGCGGCCAACCGCAAGGAGCCGACGGCAACGGCAGACGCCGCACAGGTGACCCGTTACGGCTACCGCGTCGTTCAAGTCTTCCCGCACGACCCCCGGGCATTCACGCAGGGGCTGATCTTCAGGGATGGGTTCCTCTACGAGAGCATCGGCCTCGAAGGGAAGTCGGAACTGCGAAAGGTGAGGCTCGAAACGGGCGAGGTGGTGGATCGGCGCGTCGTCGATGCCCGGCACTTCGCCGAGGGACTGGCCGACTTCGGCGATAGGCTCTTCCAGCTGACGTGGCGGTCGCAGGTCGGCTTCGTCTATGGCCTGCGCGACTTCAAGCCGCAGCGCACCTTCAGTTATGCCGGTGAGGGTTGGGGCCTCGCCAGCGACGCGAAGCGGCTGATCATGAGCGACGGGACGGCGACGCTCCGCTTCATCGACCCCGCGTCGCTCCGCGAGGCGGGGCGCCTGCAGGTGACCGAGCAGGGCCGGCCGATCTCGAACCTGAACGAGCTCGAGGTGGTGAACGGTCAGATCTTCGCCAACGTCTGGCAGAGCGACCAGATCGTCATCATCGAGCCGTCGGACGGCCGCGTCGTGGGCCGGATCGATCTGACCGGCCTGCTGCCGTTCGAAGACCGTGCCGGCGTGGACGTGCTGAACGGCATCGCGTGGGATCGAGAGGGAGACCGCCTGTTCGTCACCGGAAAGTGGTACCCGAAGCTGTTCGAGATTCAGATGGTCAAGAGGAGCGAGTCATGACACGGTCGATCCGATTCTGCGTGGTGCTGGCGGTCGGCGGGTTCGTCGCGGCGGCCGCCATCGCCGCAGGGCAGGACGAGGGCAAGAAGTCGGTGGTGCCGCAGACGGTGGAGTGGAAGAAGCTCACGTCGCTGGTCGGTCAGTGGGAAGGGGTCATCGAAGACGGCGGCAAGCAGACGCCGGCGGCGCTCGAGGTGCGCATGACGGGCGACGGCTCCGCGATCATGCACGTGATGGGCAAGGACACACAGTACGAGATGGTGACGATGATCCACCCGGACGGGAAGCGGCTGCTGGCGACGCACTACTGTGCCGCGCACAATCAGCCGCGGATGGCGATGGTGCCGGCGAAGGCGCCGAACCAGATCGCCTTCCAGTTCGTGGACGGGACGAACATCGGCCCGGGCGAGGGCTACATGAAGGGCGTCGTCTTCACCTTCACCGACGCCGATCACCACGTCGAGGAGTGGACCCACTCGGCCGGTCCGGGCGCGGCCGTCTTCAAGTACACCCGGAAGAAGAAGTAGCCGCCGCCGGCGCCGAAATCACTCCGGAAGTGAGTTCGCAGGGTGGAATCACTCCCGGAGTGATTCCCGGGGCGGCGTAATGTGCGGGGCCGGGGGACGAACTGGCGGCAGCGGGAGGCAGCATGTGCTTGGCGGTGCCTGGCAGAATCACGAGCATCGCGGGTGACGACCCGTGGACCCGCACGGCGAAGGTCAGCTTCGGCGGCGTCCTGGTGGACGTGAGTCTCGCCTACCTGCCCGACGTGCAGGTGGACGACTACGTCATCGTCCACGCCGGGTTCGCGCTAAGCCAGATCGACGAGGCCGAGGCGGCGCTGATCTTCGAGGAGTTGAGCCGGCTCGCTCCGGACCTCGAGGAGGGCGGAGAGCCGGCCGCATGAAGTTCGTCGACGAGTACCGGGATTCCGCCGCGGCCGAGAAACTGCTCGGCGCCATCCGCGGCTTGGTCACCAGGCCCTGGACGATCATGGAGGTGTGCGGCGGCCAGACGCACGCCATCCTCAAGTACGGCATCGACGAGCTGCTGCCCGCCGGCGTCACGCTGCTGCACGGCCCCGGCTGCCCGGTCTGCGTCACGCCGCTCGAGAAGATCGACCGCGCGGTGGCGCTGGCCTCCCGGCCCGACGTGACCTTCTGTTCCTTCGGCGACATGCTGCGGGTCCCCGGCACCGACGGCGACCTCCTGTCCGTCAAGGCCGCCGGCGGCGACGTCCGGATCGTCTATTCGCCGCTCGACGCGCTCAGGATTGCCGCCGAGAACCCCGCCCGGCAGGTCGTCTTCTTTGCGGTGGGCTTCGAGACCACAGCGCCGGGCAACGCGATGGCCGTGTTTCAGGCCAAGCGCGGCGGCATCGAGAACTTCAGCGTGCTGGTGTCGCACGTGCTGGTCCCGCCGGCGCTCGAGGCGGTTCTCGGGTCGCCCGACTGCCGCGTCCAGGGGTTCCTGGCCGCCGGCCACGTCTGCGCCGTGATGGGCTACACCGAGTACGTCCCCATTGCGGCCCGGTACCACGTGCCGATTGTCGTCACCGGCTTCGAGCCGCTCGACATCCTGCAGGGCGTCCACCTCTGCCTCAGGCAACTCGAGGAAGGCCGCGCCGAAGTCGAGAACCAGTACTCGAGGGTCGTCACCGAGCAGGGGAACCGGCCGGCGCAGGCCCTGGTGGCCGAGGTCTTCGAGGTGGTGAACCGGGCGTGGCGCGGGATCGGCGAAATCCCGCGCAGCGGCCTCGGTCTGACCGAAGCGTTCGCGGCCTTCGACGCCGAACAGCGGTTCGACCTGAGCGCCGTCGGGCCGCGTCCGGAGCCCGCCGAGTGCATCGCGGGCCTGGTCCTGCAGGGGCTCAGGAAGCCCCCTGAGTGCGAGGCCTTCGCGGGCCGGTGCACGCCCGAGCACCCCCTGGGAGCCACGATGGTGTCGCCGGAGGGGGCGTGCGCCGCGTACTACAGGCACCGCCGGATCGCGGCCGGGCAGGGGAGCGCTCGATGAGCCGGCCGAACGACTTCTCGCCGTCGTGCCCGGTGCCGTTCGCTCAGTACGAGCGGGTGCTGCTGGCCCACGGCGGCGGCGGCCGGCTGATGCACCAGTTGCTCGAGCGCGTGTTCCTCGCGGCGTTCAGCAACCCGGCGCTCGACACCGGCCACGACGCGGCGGTGGTCGACGTCGGCGGCGCGCGCATCGCGTTCACGACCGACTCCTACGTCGTCCATCCGCTGTTCTTCCCTGGAGGCTCGATTGGCACACTGGCCGTGAACGGGACCGTCAACGACCTCGCGATGGCCGGCGCCCGCCCGATCGCGCTGAGCGCCGGCTTCATCATCGAGGAGGGACTGGCGGTCGAGACGCTCGAGCGCGTGGTGGCGTCGATGCGGGACGCGGCGCGGGACGCCGGCGTGCCGATCGTGACGGGCGACACGAAAGTCGTGGACCGGGGGAAGGGCGACGGCGTGTTCATCAACACGGCCGGCGTCGGCCTGGTCGAGCACGCCCTCCGGATCGCGCCGGCGAGCGTCCGGCCTGGCGACGCGGTAATTCTGAGCGGCGACATCGGACGCCACGGCATGGCGATCATGGCGGTCCGGGAGAACCTGCCGTTCGAGAGCGCCATCGAGAGCGACTGCGCGCCGCTGGGCGTGCCGGTCCTGGACCTGGTCTCGTCAGGGGCGGAGGTGCACTGCCTGCGCGACCTGACGCGCGGCGGGCTGGCCAGCGCGCTCAACGAGATCGCCGCCGGCGCCCGCGTCGGCATCACCGTCGACGAACGGGCCGTGGCCGTCCGGGAGGACGTGCGGGGCGCGTGCGAGATCCTGGGTTTCGACCCGATGTACGTCGCGAACGAGGGCAGGTTCGTCGCGTTCGTGCCCGAGGGGCATGCCGCCCGCGCGGTCGAACTGCTCCGCCGCCACCCGGTGAGCCGCGCGGCCGGCGTCATCGGACGGGTCACGGAGGGGGCGCCAGGCCTGGTCAGCGTGCGCACGCCACTCGGCGCGACGCGCGTGCTCGACATGCTCAGCGGCGAGCAGCTGCCGCGAATCTGCTAGAATTGGCGGCATCATGATCTGGTCGTTCGAACGAGAAGGCGCCACCCAGCGGTGCGAGATTCGCCGCGACGTCGACGGGCAGTACCTACGAATTCGCGACGACCGGCCCCGACGGCGCGGAGCAGACCGAGCGGTTCGAGGACCCGTCGGAGCTGATCGCGCGCTCGGTAGACTTCATGCGCAGACTGCTCGACAGCGGCTGGCGGCCGCCGCAGTTCACGGACCGCCAGCGGTAGCTCGGGCTGCGTGGCGCGGGTCACGTAGCGCGGGTCACGTAGCGCGGGGCTTCAGACCCGCGGTGAGCCGCGCCGCCCGCCCCGACAGCGGTCCGCCACCGGCCGCGGCCCGCGTGCGCCCGCCCTATTTTCCGGAATCGTCCCCGAAATCCACGTGGTCCGGGAGCTCGTTCAGATCGCCAGAGCCCTGGTGGGGAAAATGCTCTGCGAGCTGGCTGCCCGCCTCGGTGATGCCGAGGACGAGGCCGCCCGTGAAGTCGCGGTCCTTGAACCGCGCCGACATCGCCGCCGCCACCGAATCCCAGAAACTCTGACCCACCACCGCGTGGATGCCCTGGTCTCCCAGAACCACGAAGGTCCGGCGGGACGGAACCACGAAGAAGAGAACGCTGTTGCGCTGTGCGGTCCGGTCCATGCCCATGCGCGCAAACGCCCGCTCAGCCGTGCGCCGGACGTTGCCCCAGAAGAAGGTGGACACCGACACGCGGATCTCGCCCGACGTGCAACGCTCCGCCTGCTCGATGGCCCGCTCCACCGCCTCGGCGTCAACCAGTCGCTTCAGTGTCCGCCTGAACATGGGGTCCCCGTTCCCGCACCGTGATTCCAATGCGCTTCTACCATCTCCCAGAGGCGCCCCCGCCCCCAGAGGACCCGCCGCCGCCCGAGAACCCGCCGCCGCCGCCCCCTCCACCGCCCCTCCCCCCTGACAGGATGCTGAAGAGCAGGTACAGGGCAAGGCTGGGGTTGGTGACCAGCAGGATCAGGAACCCGACGATGAGAAGGCCCACGAACACCAGTTGGAGGTAGCTCATGGGGCGGTCTCTCGCGTCGGCCTGGGGTGACTCGCCCCTCTGTTCGAGCGGCGTCCGTTCCCCGGCGATCCCGCCCGCGCCTCCAGAAATGGCGGTGAGCAGGGCGTCCACTCCGGCCTGGACGGCCCCATCCCGGTCACCCGCGACAATCCTGGGAATGACGACGTCGTTGAGGATCCGCGACGCGATGACGTCTGGAACCTTGTCCTCGACCCCGTAGCCCACTTCTATCCGCGCGCGACGGTCCTTGGCGAACACGAACAGGACCAGTCCGTTGTCCAGCCCCTTTCGCCCCACCTTCCAGCGCTCGAATGCCCGGACCGTCCAGTCTTCCAGAACCGCGTCACCGGTGGTGTCGCCGATCCAGACCAGCACCTGGTTCCCGGTCGCCCGCTCGAAGTTCTCGAGCACGCCGTCCACGACCCTGAGGGCCTGCGGGCTCATGAACCCTGCCGTGTCCGTCGCCCACCGCGTGGGCGGAGGCGGGATCGGGACTTCGGCGGCGTGCGCGCCGACCAGCGGCAGGCACACGAGCGCACAGACGAGGAGAACTCGCCTCATCTACTTGAAATTGACCTTGGGAGCGGTTTCGGCTCCAGCCTGAGCTTTGAAGTACGGTTTCTCGTTGAAGCGGCTGCCGAAGAACCCCGCGACGAGCACCGTGGGGAAGCTCATGCGCTTCGTGTTGAACTCCTGAGCAGCCCTGGTGAAACGCATGCGCTCCACCGCGATCCGATTCTCCGTGCTCTCCAGCTGGGCCTGGAGGTCCCGGAAATTCTGAGTGGCCTTCAGGTCGGGGTATTTCTCCACGACCACCATGAGCCGAGACAGCGCGGCCGAGAGGCCGTCCTGAGCCTGCTGGAACTTGGCGAATGCCTCGGGATTGTTCGCAATGCCGGCCGCGTTCACCTGGCCGACCTTGGCGCGAGCCTCTGTGACGGCCGTGAAGGTGTCCGTCTCGAAGGCCGCCGCCCCCTTCACGGTTTCCACCAGGTTGGGGATCAGATCGGCGCGGCGCTGATACACGTTCTCCACCTGCGCCCACTGGGCCTGCACGCTCTGATCCAGCGAGACCAGAGAGTTGTACGTCGAGACGCCAGACGCGGCGGCGACCAGTACCGAGCACGACGATGCCGATGCCAATCCACTTGCCCATGGTGTCCATCCTCCTGTTGTGCGCCCGGACGCCGCGCCGGCGACCGCGTGGTCCGGCTGCGGGCCACACCCCACTTGTCAGTATAGGACGGAATGGGGATCTGACACGTTCCGATGAAGCCTCGTGGCCAGCCGAACCTCTCGCGCATCCACTGGTGAGCGGGCCGAGATCGGCCGATACAGCAGTCGCGGTATGCGTCTTCGCGAAATCAAGGTCGGATGCATCGGCGGAGGAACGGGACTCCCCAGTCTGCTGGGCGGCCTCAAGACAAACCCCTGGCTCGAGGTCAACGCCGTCGTCACGATGTTCGACAGCGGCGGCAGCTCGGGCATGCTGCGCGATCAGCTGGGCGTGCTGCCGCCCGGTGACATCCTCAAGTGCGCCCTTGCGCTGGCCCGGAACGAATCCGAGGCGCGACGTGTCCTGCTCTCCCGGATGCCGACGCTCGAGCACGAGCGCCTGGCGGGGCACACGGGCGGCAATTTGCTCCTGTCGATGATGGAGCGGTACACCGGTGATTTCCTCGCCGCCATCGACGGGCTGCGGGCGCTGCTCGGCTGCGAAGGCCGGGTGTGGCCAGCCAGCGTCGATCACTCCTCGATTTGCGCGGAGTACTCGGACGGCACGCGGACGTCTGGCGAGGTGGAAGTGGATGCCCTCCAGCGCGCCGGCAGGCAGGTCACGCGACTCTGGCTGGACCCGCCGACGAACCTGTACGGGCAGGTGGCCGAGGCGATCCGCACGTTCCAGGTGGCCATCATCGGCCCCGGCAGCTTCTACACCAGCCTGATGCCGCCGCTGCTGGTCGGAGGCATGCCCGAGGCGCTCCGGGCGATCGATGGGCCGATCATCCTCATCGCCAACCTGCTGACCGAGGGGCGCGGCATGAACGGCTTCACGGCCGCCGACGAGGCGCGCGCCATCGGCGAGGCGATTGGCCGACCGGTTGACGTCGTGGTCGTGAACACCAAGATGCCGTCGGCCGAGATGCTCGAACGCTACGCAGCCGAATACAAGCACCCGCTCGAGATCGGGGACATGCCGGCGACGTGCCAGGTCGTCGAGGGGGGCTTCTGGACCGGCGAGTTCGCCCGCCACTCGCGGCGGCGGCTGTCCTACGCGCTCTGGAGCGTCATCGCGCAGCGGCTGCTGGTGTAGGCCGGCTTGGCGCCTGAGGGCGTAGCGCGGGGCTTCAGCCCCGCGATGCAGCGGCCGGGCTTGAGACGTCGGTCGTGGCCCGGTTCGTCTCTCCGGGCTCCGGTTCGGCAGACCTCACAGTCGCCCTTCGTGCCGACCCGGTCCGCGCCCGCCTCTCGGATGCCGGCCGCAATGCGGATCAGACCGCCAGCCGCGAGCGGGCAGCCGTCTTCGCGCCGACCCAACACCGTCCGCTGCCAGCTACCAGCCGCCAGCTGCCAGCTACTCCATCGTCAGCAACACGTCCCCGCGGTTGACGTTGTCGCCCGCGTTGAACATCAGCCTGGCGATGCGCCCGTCTCGGGGCGCCGGCAGGTTGTTCTGCATCTTCATCGCCTCGACCAGGACGACCGGGTCCCCGGCGCGCACGAGGTCGCCGACGGCGACCAGGTAGCGAAGCACCAGGCCGGGCATCGGGGCGGTGACCACGGAGTCGGGTGACGCGCCGGCCGCCGAATCGACCGTCGCCGCAGCGGGCGTCGCCGCATCGGCCGCACCCGCGCTCACCTCCACCTGGAACGTCTCGCCCCCCACCTTCACCGTGAACTGCCGCGGCGCGGGCGACGCGGGCGGAACGGCGCCGGCCGGCGCCGGGTCCGCCGGCAGTCCCTTTCGCGCGGTAGCGACCCGCCCGTCCTCCAGGCGCACGTCCTCCAGCGTCTTCGGCCTGGTTTCGGGCGGCGGCGCCTCGATGCCGTATTTCCACTTCAGGAACCGCAGCCCGGTCGTCGGATAGAGGGCGTAGCACAGGACGTCGCCGATGTCGCGCGCGAGCCCCTTCGTGTCCTCCTCCGCCTTTGCCAGTTCCGGCGCCAGCAGGTCCGCCGCGCGTCCGGTGAACGGCTCGCTGCCGCGGGGATAGCCCGCCAGCGCCAGCTTCTGAACCTCCGGATCGATGGCGGCCGGCGGCTTTCCGTAGAGCCCGTAGGCGTAGTCCTTGATCTCGTTCGAGATCATCTTGTAGCGGCCGAACAGGACGTTGAGCACCGCCTGCGTGCCCACGATCTGGCTCGTCGGCGTGACGAGCGGGGGGTAGCCCAGCTCGCGCCTTGTGCGCGGCAACTCCTCGTAGACCTCCGGCAGCCGGTTCAGCGCGTCGGCCTGGCGCAGCTGCGCCACCATGTTGCTGAACATCCCGCCCGGGATCTGATGCGACAGCACCCCGGTGTCGATCGTCGACATCTTGGTGTCGTCCAGGAACTCGCGGTACTTCGGCGCGATCGTCTCGAAGTGCTCGCCGAGCTTCAGCAGGCGCGCGACGTCCAGCCCGGTGTCGCGCGGGCGGCCGGCGAACGCCGCGACGATCGGCTCCAGCGCGGCGTGGGACGTGCGCAGCGCGAACGGCGCCAGGCACGTGTCGATGACGTCGACGCCGGCGTCGATGGCGCGCAGCAGCGACATGTACGCCATGCCGCTCGTGAAATGCGTGTGCAGGCCGACCGGGATCGACAACTCCCGCTTCAACCGGCCGACGAGCGCCGCCGCGTCGTCGGGCGACAGCAGGCCCGCCATGTCCTTGATGCAGAGGCTGTCTGCGCCCATCCGCTCGAGCGTGCGCGCCTTGTCGACGAAGTAGTCGAGCGTGAAGACCGGGCCGCCCAGCGAGCGCTCGGTGAGCGAGTAGCTGATCGCGCCCTGGATGTGCTTGCCGGCGGCGTGGATCGCCTGGAAGGCCGTGGCGAAGTTCCGCTCGTCGTTGAGCGCGTCGAAGACACGGAACACGTCGATGCCGCACTCGGCGGCGTGCGCGACGAACGCGCGCACGACGTCGTCGGCGTAGTGGCGGTAGCCGACCAGGTTCTGGCCGCGCAGCAGCATCTGGAGCCGGACGTCCGGCATCAGGCGCTTGAAGGTGCGGATGCGCTCCCACGGGTCCTCGTTGAGGAACCGGGTCATGACGTCGAAGGTGGCGCCGCCCCAGACCTCCATCGACCAGAAGCCGACCGCGTTCATGTCTGGCGCGATGGCGGCGAGATCGTCGGTGCGGACGCGGGTGGCGAGCAGCGACTGGGGGCCGTCTCGAAACGTCAGGTCCGTGATCAGCAGGCGCATGGCGACGAGGATACCATCGGGACTCGGGTATCATCTACGGGCATGACGACCGCCAGACCGTTCGCCTGGTACCGCGAGTCCACGCCGGAGGCGCGGCGCGCGCTCGGAGCCGCCTGCCTGGGCTGGATGCTCGACTCGTTCGACGTGAACCTCTACGCGCTGGTGCTGGCATCCGTAATGGCGGATCTCGGGTTCGGCAAGGGGATGGCGGGACTGATCGGGTCGTCCACGCTCGTCGCGTCGGCGTTCGGCGGGATCCTCTTCGGCATGATTGCCGACCGCTACGGCCGCACCCGCGCGCTGATCGGCAGCATCCTCGTCTACTCGATCTTCACCGGCGCCTGCGGTCTCGCGCAGACGGCGTGGCACCTGATGGCCTTCCGCGCGCTGCTGGGGATCGGCATGGGCGGGGAGTGGGCGTGCGGGGCCGCGCTCGTATCCGAAACCTGGCCCGCGGAACACCGCGGCAAGGCGCTCGGGATCGTGCAGAGTTCCTGGGCGGTCGGCTTCGCGGCCGCGGCCATCGTCACGCAGCTGGTGCTGCCGATCTGGGGCTGGCGAGCCGCGTTCTTCGTCGGCATCCTGCCCGCCCTGGCGGCCGCCTGGGTGCGGCGAAGCGTCAAGGAGCCGGCGGTGTGGCAGAAGGCGCACGCCGCCGCGCCAGGCCGGTCGGCCGCCGGGCGCCTGGCCGAGATCTTCAGCGGACCGATGCTGAAGCTCACGGTGTTCGTCACGCTGATGAACGCCTGCACGCTGTACGCCTACTGGGCGTTCACGCAGTGGGTGCCGGCGTACCTCGAGCTGTCGCCGGCGCGCGGCGGCCTCGGGCTCGGCTGGTACAAGACGCTGCTCGTGGTGGCGATGAACGTCGGGATGTGGTTCGGGTACGTCACCTTCGGCCTGGTCAGTGACCGGCTTGGCCGCAAGCGCACCTACATCACCTACGTGCTCGCGGCGGCGTTCTTCGTGCTGGCGTACGCGTCGTTCCGCACGCCGATGGCGCTGCTCGCGCTCGGCCCGTTCGTCGGGTTCTTCGGCGCGGGTTACTTCAGCGGCTTCGGCGCGGTCACCGCCGAGATCTATCCGACCAGCATCCGCGCCACCGCGCAGGGGTTCACCTACAACATCGGGCGGATTGCCAGCGCGGCGGCGCCCTGGACCGTCGGGACGCTGGCGGACTCGCGCGGCTTCCCGGCGGCCTTCGCCACCGCCGCCGTGGCGTTCGTCCTCGCCGCCGTCGCCTGGATCTGGATCCCCGAGACCCGCGGCCGGACGATCGAGTGACCGCCGGACGTGAACCACAGAGAACACAGAGACCACAGAGATTCCACGTCGAGGGCTTCGACCGGGCGGCCCACAGCGTAGCAGCGGGCCTGCGCCTGAGCGCGGCACCGCGGGAACGAGCCCGCCCCCGCTCCACAGGGGGCTCGTTCCCGCGGCGCCACGCTCAGTGCGCCGGGCCGTTCGGCCCGGCGCCCGGCCGAAGCCCGTGCAGCGGTGACGCGCGTGGGCGTGACGCCGGCCTGCCTCCGTGCGCTCTGTGTCCTCCGTGGTGATTCTGGGACAGGTTCCAGCGGAGTGCGGCCGATCCGCGCGTGCTATAGTCTGCTCATGCGATACCTGCACGTGATCGCCAGCGTCGCGCTCGTGGCGGCGCTCGCGCCCCCGGTGTGGGCGACGGTGCTGTTGCCCGCCGATCTGGGCGACATCGCCCGCGCCGCATCGGCGATCGTCCGAGGGACCGTGGTGGAGGTGCGCAGCGAGTGGGCGGACCGCCGCCGCCGCGTCGAGACGATCGTCACCCTGCGCGTCAGCGAGTCGCTCAAAGGTGACATGCGAGGCCTGGTCAGCGTGAAGGTGCCGGGCGGCGTGCTCGGCCGGTACCGGAGCGTCACCATCGGCGCGCCGTCGTTCCGACAGGGCGAGGAGGTCGTGCTGTTCCTCGGCGCCGAGGCGCCCGCGCTGCCGTACCTGATCGGCCTCGGGCAGGGCGTATTCCGCGTCCAGCGGGACGCGCGGACGGGTGCGACGTCGGTGACGCCTCCCGCGCTGCTCGCCGGGCCGGCGCGCAGCGTGCGCGTGGTGCGGGGCGACCCGTCGCGCCGCGCGATGAGCGTGCAGCAGTTCGCCGACGCCGTCCGCCGCGCGCTGTCCACGGCAGTCAGGGACCCGCGAACGTCGCCGCGCGCCGTCGACCGCGATCTGGTCCGCGACAGGGACAAGGTAATCAAGAACCCCGAGTAGCCAGGAGCCTCATGCGCCCTCCGACGATCGTCAGACGCCACGCCACGTTGGTTCTTGCCGCATGGCTCGCGCTCGGCCAGGCGGGGCCGGCGTCCGCCTACCAGACGTTCGGCGTCAAGGTCGGCGACCGTGTCGTCCAGGTGAAGTGGAATCGCCTCCCCGTCAGGTACTTCGTCACCGACCGCGGCGCCGCCGGCGTGACGGCCACCCAGTTTCGCGATGCCGCCGCGCGGGCCTTCGGAAGCTGGCAGGGCGTGGCCTCGGCCTCGGTGTCGGCGACCTTCGCCGGCTTCACCAGCGCCGAGCCGGACGACGAGGACAACCAGAACACGCTGGGCTTCGACTCGCGCCCCGACCTTGCGCGCGTGCTCGCCTCGACCAGCTACTTCATCGACGACACCACGGGCGACATCCTGGAAACCGACATCTTCTTCAACTCGGCCTTTCCATGGTCGGTTTCGGCGTCGGGCGAATCGGGCAGGTTCGACCTCGAGTCGATCATCCTTCACGAGACCGGGCATCTCTTCGGCCTCGGCCACTCGTCGCTCGGCGAAACGGAACTCGTCGCCGCCGGCGGCCGCCGCGTGATTGCCGCCGAAGCGGTGATGTTTCCGATCGCGTTCTCGCCCGGCATCGTCGCGAACCGCACACCGCGGGCCGACGACGTCGCCGGCTTGTCGGAGATCTACCCGAGTCAGTCCGCCTCGAACGAAACGGGCGGCCTGACCGGCCGCGTGACCAAGAACGGGCAGGGGCTGTTCGGCGCGCACGTGGTCGCGCTGAACCCGGCCACCGGCGTGATGGTGGGAAACTTCACCACCGATGCCCAGGGGAACGTCACCATCACCGGCCTCTTACCCGGGCCCTATATCGTTCGCGTCGAGCCGGTCGACGATGCCGACCTCGACAGCTTCTTCGACCTCAGCGCCGTCCCGCGGGTCGACATCAACTTCCGAGTGGCGTACGCGCAGAGCTTGGTGGTAGTGCCGAAGGGCGGGGCCTCGAAGCCGTTCGAGGTGAAGGTGATCGCGAAGTGACCGGCGGACAGATGGCGTACGACGGGAGGCTCCGGTGAAGCCGCTGGTCGGCTGCACGATCGTCGCGGCGACGCTGGTGCTGTCGGGTGGCAGGGCTGCGGCGCAGCCGACCCCGGTGGCGTCCGCGCAGTCATCGGCTGCGCAGGCGCCCGCGACGTCTGCGCCGGCCTCGAAGAAGCCGGCCCCTTCGCGCGAGCCCGGACGGCCGCACGCTTTCGAACTGACCGCGTCCGCGCTCTGGTTCGCGCCATCGTCGCTCGGGGCGCGGGACGCGAATCTGACGTCGAATAATCCGGCCGGATCGCCCTACCGTCTGTTCACGGCGAGCGGCGAATTCGAGAACGCCGCAGGCGTGGAGGTGCGCGCCGGCTACCGTCTCACGAAGCGGCTGGCGATCGAAGGGGGCGCGACCTTCAGCCGCCCCGGCATCACCTACACGATCACGAACGACGTCGAGAATCCGACGACCTTCACCGCGCCGGGCGAGCCGATGTCGCAGCTGTTCGTCGACGCGAGCCTGGTGGTCTACCTGTCGTCGCGCGGCCTGGCCGGCGGCCGGCTGCAGCCGTTCGCCGGGGCGGGAGCCGGGCTCCTCCGGCAGTACCACCAGCAGGGGAGCGCGCTGTCCGGCTACTACGCGACCGACTCGGGTCAGGTCTACCACGTGGGCGGGGGCGCGCGATACGCGCTGCGGCGGACGAAGTCCGGGCCGGTCACCGGCTACGGGCTTCGCTTCGATGCCCGCTACTACATCAGGAACGGCGGCTTCTCGTTCGATGGCGGCACCACCGGCACCTTCGTCGCCGGCGGCGGCCTCGTGATCGCATTCTGACGCCCGCCACTCAACCACAGAGGACACAAAGGGCACGGAGGAGTGCTCACGTCACGCATGCCCGCGTGACGACCGAACTGGCTTCGACCGGACGCGCCTCGACTTGGTCGGGGCGCGGGCGACCGTGCGTTGCGTGGCGCGCGCGAGCCCGGACTCAGACTTGGCGGGTTCGCGCACGCCACGTAACGCACGGCGCTACGGGCCAGAGGCCCGCAGCCGGTCGAGGCCTTCGGCGTGGGGCCTCCGTGGTCTCAGTGCCCTCCGTGGTTGTCCGTTGTTGGTCCGATCGCACCGTGACACGCTGGCCGCAGGCGGACGAGCGCGGCCCAGCCGACGGCGGATGATGGATCAAATGGCAGCCGGCCGGCGGCGGCAGGAACGATATAATCGACTGGCATCGATGCGAACTGCGCTCGCCTTCGTCGAAATCGGCGATGACGCCCTGGTGTCGGCCGCCGGGCCGCTCGTTCCCGTGGCCTTCCCGCGGGCCGGCGCACCGGCCTTCTTCGCGCCGCCGTTCTCGATGGCCGACGACGACCCCTGGTGGTACGAAGCCGACCCGTTGTCGCCCGTGACCCTCTCGCGGGCGGAGTGGCGCGAGCGGTGTCCGCCGGGCCCTGCCGGCGCGGCGGGCCTCTCGTGGCAGCCGCCCGACGAGGAGCGGTTCGCGGCCGGATTCCGGACGCTGTCGGAACGGCTCGAACAGGGCGGCCTGCGCAAGGGCGTGCCGATCACGGTGATGACCGCTCCGATCGATGCCGACGATGCGCCGACGCTCTTCGGGTATCTGCTCGGCCGCGTCGCGACGCTCCCTCGCAGCCTGAGCGCGTACGGCTTCTTCCGGCCCGCCTCCGAGACCGGCACCGGCTCGCCCGAGTTCCTCATCGGCGCCACGCCGGAGATGCTCTTCAACGTCGAAGGGGCCCGGCGGCTGACGACGATGGCCGTGGCGGGCACCCGCCGCGCCGGCGGCAGCGCCGTCAGCCTCGACCGGAGCGCGAAGGACCGCGACGAGCACCAGACGGTCGTCGACGACCTGATGGGGCAGCTGTCGGAGTGGGGACGGCCGGCGGCGTCCGCCATGGAAGTGCGGTCGTTTGGCGAGCTCGAGCACCTGGCCGTGGATATCCGCCTCGACGCGGACCGTGCGCTCGACTTCGAAGCGGTCGCGCGACGGCTGCACCCGACGCCGGCGCTCGGCGTCTACCCGCGGAGCCGCGAAGGGGCGGACTGGCTGGCGGGCATCGACCCGCACGGCGACCGGAAGCGGTTCGGGGCGCCGTTCGGCCTGCGCTGGCCGTCGGGCGACGGCCGATGCCTCGTCGCCATCCGCAACCTCCAGTATCGCGACGGCCGGCTCGAGATCTGGGCGGGATGCGGCGTCGTGCCGCAGAGCCGCTACGACGAGGAATGGCAGGAGGTGCTCGACAAGATGCACGCCGTGAGGGCGCTGTGGGGCGTCTGAGCGCCAACCAGGCGCTCGCCGTGTCCGTCGTTGAACGGCTGCGGGCGTCCGGCGTGCGGACGTTCTGCGTGTGTCCCGGCGGCCGCAACGCGCCGCTCGTCGAAGCGATCGACGGGCTGCCGGCCGGGCTGGTGACCATCCTGTCGTTCTTCGACGAGCGGAGCGCCGGCTTCTTCGCGCTGGGGCGCGCCCGCCGCGACGGCAGACCCGTGGCGGTCGTCACCACGTCGGGAACGGCCGCGGCGGAACTGCTGCCGCCGATGGTCGAAGCGCACTACTCGTCGGTGCCGCTCATGGCCGTGACCGCCGATCGTCCGCGGCCGTACCGTGGGTCGGGCGCCCCGCAGGCGATCGAGCAGGCCGGGTTGTTCGGGGTCTACGCGGCACCGTCGGTCGATGTCGAGACACCCGAGGAGCTTCCGGACACGCTGACCGTCGGTGGTCCGTCGCACATCAACGTCTGCTTCGCCGAGCCCCTCCTAGCCGGCTGGGCGGCCGCGCCGGAGTCCGCACCGGTGCCGGCAGCCGAGCGCACTCCTTCGTCCGACACGCGCCCCGACGCGCCCTTCGACGGCTCCGCTCGAGTCGAAGCGTTCCTGGCCGACGTCCGCGCACCGCTCGTCATCGTCGGCGGCCTCGAGGAGCCCGACGACCACAGCCGCGTCGCGTCCTTCTGCCAGGCGATTGGCGCGCCGGTCATGGCCGAGGCCAGCTCCGGCCTGCGGTGCGCGGACGGCCTGCGGCTGCTCCGCTCGGGGGATGCGGCGGCGCGGCGCGGGTTCGAGCACCACGTGTTCGATTCGGTCGTTCGCATCGGAGACGTGCCGTCGTGGAGGACGTGGCGCGATCTCGACGCGGCACGGCCGGTGCCGGTCCTGTCGGTGTCGCGGAAGCCGTGGCGCGGGCTCACGCGGGGGACGCACATTCGCGTGCCGGAGGGGACGGCGCTGCCGCTTCCCGCCGTCCCCGGCGTCGCGGCCAATCGCGACGTCCAGGGGCTGATCGAGTGGGACCGCCGGTTCATGGCGTCGACCGACCGGCTCGTCGCGGCGCTGCCGGCCAGCGAGCCGGCACTCGTCCGGCGGCTGTCGGAACTGATCCCGCGCGGTTCATTCGTCTATCTCGGCAACAGCCTGCCGATACGCGAGTGGAATCGCTTCGCGACCTTTTCGGATCGCGGGTTCGTGATCGGCGAGAGCCGCGGGGCGAACGGCATCGACGGGCAGGTGTCGAGCTTCCTCGGGTGGGCCAGGCCGGGTGTCGAGAACTGGGCTGTCCTCGGCGACCTCACCGCGCTCTACGATCTCTCCGCGCTCTGGGTGCTCCGCCACCTCGACGACCTCTGCCTCCGCATCGTCGTCATCAACAACGGCGGCGGGCGGATCTTCCATCGGATGTTCCGGAACCCGCGGTTCCAGAACCGGCACGCGATCACGTTCGGAGCGTGGGCGGAGATGTGGGGGGCGCAGCACTACGAGCAGCTTCCGCCGGGTTCGGTCGGGCGGGCGGCCGTTGTCGAACTCGTGCCGAGCGAGGCGGAGACCGACGCGTTCTGGGCCGGGCTCGACGCGGAGGAACGCCGGTGACCGCCGGCGTCCGCCTGCTGGCCCTGCACGGGTTCCTGGGACGATCGTCTGACTGGAACGGACTGGCCGCGTTGTTTCCCGACGCGGCGGTCGCGGCGATCGACCTCTGGGCGATGCTGGATCGGCCGGAGGTGACCGACTGGCGGTCGATGTCGACGGCGCTGGACGCGACGCTCGCCGGCGTACTCGGCGCGGACGACCGCCGGCCGGCGTTCGTCGTCGCGTATTCGTTCGGCGCGCGCCTGGCGTTGTCGAGCGCGCGGCTTTCGTCGGGCGGGCGGGGGCTTCGCGGGGTGTGCCTGGTGTCCTGCAATCCGGGCCTCGCCGAGGATGACGTCTCGGCGCGCGACGAGCGGCGCGCGACCGACGAAGTCTGGGCCCGGCGGATTCTGACGTGGCCCGAGTCCGAGATCTGGAGCGCGTGGGACGCGCAGCCGGTGCTGGCCGGCCCCGGCCAGGCGACGCCGCGGGATGGCCTTCCGGCCTCGCGCGAGACGCTGGCGAGGGCGCTGACGCGGTTTTCCCTGTCTGGTCAGCCCGACTTTCGCCCGCGACTGCGCGCGTGGGGCGGGCCGCTGCTCTGGGTGACGGGCGCTCGGGACGTGAAGTTCGCGGCAATCGCCCGTGAGCTGTCAGACTCCGGCGTGCCGGCCGCGTTCGTCACCTGCGAAGATGCGGGGCATCGGGCCCCGTGGGACAACCCGTCGGCCTTCGCGAGCGCGCTCCGGGCCTGGGTCACGACCGTGATGGAGACCGCACCATGACGCCAGCTTCCGATTCGTGGCAGACCGTCAAGGGGTACGAGGACATCCTGTTCTTCAGGACCGACGATGGGGTTGCGAAGATCGTGATCAACCGCCCGGCCCGACGCAACGCGTTCCGGCCGAAGACGGTGACCGAGCTGATCGACGCCTTCGCGATCTGTCGCGAGGACCCCGCGATCGGTGTCGTCATCCTGACGGGCGCTGGTGACAAGGCGTTCTGCTCGGGCGGCGATCAGAAGATCCGCGGCGATCAGGGGTACGTGGATGACGGCGGCGTGCCGCGGTTGAACGTCCTCGATCTGCAGAAGCAGATCCGCGGGTTGCCGAAGCCGGTGATCGCGATGGTGGCTGGCTACGCGATTGGCGGCGGGCACGTGCTGCACGTCGTGTGCGACCTGACCATCGCGGCCGACAACGCGATCTTCGGTCAGACCGGGCCGAAGGTCGGGTCGTTCGACGGCGGCCTGGGCTCGAGCTACCTCGCGAGAATCGTCGGGCAGAAGAAGGCGCGCGAGATCTGGTACCTGTGCCGGCAGTACAACGCCCGGCAGGCGCTCGAGATGGGGCTGGTCAACGCGGTGGTGCCGCTGGCCGACCTGGAGAAGGTGACCCTCGAGTGGGCGCGCGAGATGATGGCGCATTCTCCGCTTGCGCTCCGCTGCCTGAAGGCGGCGCTGAACGCCGATTGCGACGGGCAGATTGGGCTGCTCGACCTGGCCGGAAACGCGACGCTGCTGTACTACATGAGCGAGGAGGCCCAGGAAGGGAAGAAGGCATACCTCGAGAAGCGCAAGCCGAACTTCAAGAAGTTCCAGAGACTCCCCTAACAGTAATTGGGGTCGGAGCGGTTTTTATCACTTACAGATCTGTATGACGATTCTGTCGCCCGGGAAAACCGCTCCGACCCCAATTGCGAGGTGGCTGCTGGCCGCGCGGCCAAAGACGCTGACGGCGAGCCTGTCGCCGGTTCTGTTCGGCACGGGGCTGGCGGCGAGTTTCTCGCCGGAGCCGGTGCCGCTCCACCTCGCCGCGCTCGCGCTGGCGTCGGCGCTCTGCATCCAGGTGGGGACCAATCTCGTCAACGACGCCCAGGACTTCGAGAAGGGCGCCGACACGGCCGAGCGGCTCGGCCCGACGCGCGTCACGCAGAGCGGGCTGCTTCGCGGCCGCCACGTGATGCTCGGCGCCGGCGCCTTCTTCCTCGCCGCGACGCTGCTCGGAATCCCGCTCATCATCGCCGGCGGCATCCCGATTCTCGTCATCGGCGCCCTGTCGCTCGTCGCGGGCTACGCGTACACCGCTGGGCCGTTCCCGCTCGCGTATCTCGGGCTCGGCGAGGTGTTCGTGATGCTCTTCTTCGGTGTCGCGGCCGTGAAGGGCATGGCATACGTGCTGACCGGGCAGGGACTGTGGCCCTGGGCCGAGGTGGCGGCGCTGCAGGTCGGCCTGCAGAGTTCCGCGCTGCTGGCGGTGAACAACTGTCGCGACATCGAGGGCGATCGCCGGGTGGGGAAGCGGACGCTGGCCGCCCGGTTCGGCCTGCGGTTTGCCCGCATCGAGATCGCGGCGCTCGTGGCCGTGCCGTACCTGCTCGGCACGGCCTGGGTCGCCGGCGGGCGGCCGTGGGCCGCGCTGCTGCCGCTGGCCACGCTGCCCCTCGCCGTCCGCCTCGTGCGCGGCGTGTGGCGCGAGCCGCCGAGCCGTGCATTCAACCGCTTACTCGCGCAGACGGCGCTGCTGCAGCTCCTGTTCTGCGCCCTGGCCGCGTTCGGCCTGGTGCTGGGATGACCAACACGTCCCACTTCCAGCCTGGCGTTCCGCCGGTCGACTGGGAGAAGCGCGAGCCGGTGATCCTCGCCAACCCCGAGTGGGTCCAACGTCAGGCCGGCGGCCTCGCAGAGGCCATGCGATGCCTCCCGGCACTCGAGGCCCACGTCTGGGTTTCGACATCCGGTACGAGTGGAGATGCGCCTGGCCGGTTGCGATGGGTCGCGCTGTCGAAGGAGGCCTTCTTCGCGTCGGCGCGCGCGGTCAACGAGCACCTGTCGGCTGCGGCGTCGGACGTCTGGGCGCACGCGCTGCCCGTGTTCCACGTCGGCGGTCTCGGCGTCCTCGTGCGGGCGCGGCTGTCGGGGTCGCACGTGGTGGCGACCGTGTCGGAGCGATGGCGCGCGGCGGAGTTCCACACTGTCGTCGCCCAGTCGCGCGCGACGCTCACCGCGCTCGTTCCATCCCAGGTGCACGACCTGGTCGCCGCCGGCCTGCATTCCCCACCGTCGCTTCGCGCGGTCGTCGTCGGGGGCGCGCGGCTGGAGCCCGCCCTCTGGACCGCCGCCCGCAGCCTTGGCTGGCCGTGCCTGCCGAGTTACGGCCTCACGGAGACCTGTTCCCAGGTGGCAACCGCCGCACTGTCGTCACTTCAGGCGTCCGAGTACCCAGCCGAGTTGCCCGTGCTGTCTCACGCGGAGGTTCGAGTCGGCGAGGACGGCCGGTTGTCGATCCGCACCGCGTCGCTGCTCACCTGCTGTGCGGAGTTCGATGGCGACGACGTCCGCGTGTGGGACCCGAAGCGCGACGGTTGGTTCGAGACCGACGACACCGGACGCGTGTCCGACGGCGGCGTCGAGGTGCTGGGCCGGATGTCGGAGTTCGTGAAAGTGCTCGGCGAGAAGGTGTCGCTCCAGCGCGTCGAGGATCACCTTTGGCGCTGGGCCGAGCGGGAGGGCCTGCGCGGCGTCGGCGGATTCGATCTGGGCGTCGCCGGGATCCCGCACCCGCGGCTTGGAGTGGAACTCGTCGCAGCGCTGGCGATCGGCCTCGACGCGAGCCCGGCCAGGCGCGAGGCGCTCGCCGCTTCGCTGGACGCCTGCTGCCGCGAGGGGCTGCTGCCGTTCGAGCGCATCCACCGCGTCGCGTGGGTGGACGCGATCCCCAGGACCGCGCTCGGCAAGGTGCAGCGCGCGCTGCTGTGCAGGGAGGTCGGCGAGGGGCTTCAGCCCCTTCCCCCGACGCGGGCCTGACGGGCAGCGGCTATTCCAGGGCGGCGTGTCTCAGCAGCCGCTCCCTGATCCCCGCCGGGATCGGGATCTTCTTCCAGGCAATCGGATCCGCCAGCACAATCACCACGCGGGCCTCCGCACAGAGGACCGGCTCGGGCCCCGACTCGTCCAGGAACCGCGTCACCACTTCCAGCGACGACTCGCCGACCTTGCCGATAGTCAACTCCGCCACGTAGTGGTGACCGGGCCGGAGCGGGCGGTGGTACGTGGCTTCCGCGTGCTTGATGGGCGCGACGAACTCGCGGCTCTCGAACCAGTCCTCCCAGCGGTCGACCAGTTCGGCGACGACGAACTCCTCGAACACGCGGTGCGCCAGCGCCTGCAGGCGGCCGTAGAACAGGATGCCGCGGGCATCGGCCTCTTCGAAGCGAACGGCGACAGGACGACGAAAGGCAGGCATCGCACCTCCCGCCCGGCATCTTCGCACACTTCGAGGGAGTGGTGGAATGCCCGGCGCGGATGCGGTAGGATGCCGCCGTCGGCCGGATTCAGTGATCGGAGGACGCGATGGATGCGGGGTCCGCCTCAACCACCCGCTTCGCCGCGGTCGCGCTGGCCCTTCTCGGCCTTGCCGGCCAGGCGACTGACGCCATCGCGGGGCCAGACTGGATCCGCCTCCGCTCGTCCAACTTCACACTCGAAGGCAATGTGCCGGAGCGCGACCTGCGCGCCGTGGCGCTGCGGTTCGAGCAATTCAGGGAGGTGCTCAACCGCCTGCTGCCGAACGCCAGCCTCGTCACACCGACACCGCTCTCAGTCGTGGTCTTCGCCTCCCGCCGGGACTTCAAGCAGGTGCTCCCGCTGTTCAACGGCAAGCCGATCGAGGCGGCCGGCTACGCGCTGGCCAGCCCGGTAGGCACGTCGATCGCGATCTGCCTCGAGTACGGCGAACAGGCCTACCCGATCATCTACCACGAGTACGGGCATCTGCTGGTCGGCAACGCGGTTCCACACCTGCCGGTCTGGGCCTCCGAGGGCCTCGCCGAGTACTACAGGACGTTCGAACTGTCGGACGACGGCAAGACGGCGCGAGTCGGAAGGAGGCTGTCGGACTATGAAATCTCGCAGCTGCAGGGCCGCAACCTGATTCCGATGTCAGATCTCCTCTCCGCCGGGCACGATTCGGAACTCTACAACGTCAGCAAGGACCGAAGCCGCTTCTACACCCAGTCCTGGGCTCTCGTGCACTACCTCCTGCTCGGCAATCCCGCCCGCAAGGGGCAGTTCAACCAGTACGTCAACCAGGTGGCGGCGGGAGTTCCGGCGGCGGAGGCCTTCAAGGCGACAATCCCGGGTTCCGACAAACTAGAGGCGGAGTTGGCGCACTACGTGTCGAGCCTCGCGTTCCCCTATCTCGAATACAAGTTCAGGGAGAAGGTGACCGAGGACCGGTCGGCCGCGGCTGCGAAGATGGCCCGGGCCGACGTCGAGTGCGCGCTGGGCCACCTGCTGCTCCGCCAGGACCGCTCCGCCGAAGCCCAGTCCCGCTTCGCGGCCGCGCTGAAGCTCGACCCGAAGGCCTCGTCGGCGCACACCGGGATGGGGTTGATCGAACTGAACCAGGGCCGGGCCCTCGAGGCCCTGCCCGCGCTTCGCAAGGGCGTGGAGAACGGTCCCGACAGCGTGTTGGCCCACTACTCGCTCGGGCTCGCCGCGTTCAGGTGCCGATCGGCGGAGTGCGAGGCGAAGCAGGTCGGCCACGAAGCCGCGCGGCGGGCGTTCCAGCGGTCGGTCGAACTGCTTCCGGAGTTCCCGGACGCGCTGTCGTTCCTGGGGTTCACCGAATTGGCGACCGGCGGCAGTCTCGACGATGCGGAGAAGCACCTGAAGGCGGCGATCAGGCTGATTCCCGGGCGAGAGGACTACCGGTTCAACCTGGCGCAGGTCTACATGCGCGGCCAGCAGTTCGAGCAGGCGCAGGCGCTTCTCGGGCCGATCGCCGCGTCCCCCGACGCGACACAGAGCGGTCAGGCGCGGGAACTGCTCGGCCAGCTCGCCGCGATGAAGAACGCGGCGGCCACCGCGGGGATCGTCGGGTCTCTGGGGGCGCCCCCGCCTCCGCCGTCGTCGCCCGGACCGCCGACAGCCACCGGGCAGCCCACCACCGGCCCGGGGAACCTCGTTCCCCTCTATCGCAAGACGCTCGACGGAGAACGCCGGTTCGAAGGCACTCTCGTCTCGATCGAGTGCCCGCGTTCCGGTGTCGTCATCGTGGCCAGTGACACGGCAGGGACCCACCGTTTCGCCGTGCCGTCCTTCGACAAGGTCCAGTTCATCACGTACCGGGACGACTTGAAGGGGTCTATCAGCTGCGGCCCGCAAGCGGCCGGTCTGCAGATCTACCTGACGCACCGTCTGCCTGCAGCCGGAGAGGCGCCGCTGGCGGCCGGCCTGGAGGGCATCGCCGTCGCCGTCGAGATGCTGCCGAAGGACAGATAGGCGGGCCGCTACCTCGTGCCCAGGCTCCGGATGAGCGTCAGGAGCATGTCGATCGCCACCGCGTTGTGCCCGCCGCGCGGGATGATGATGTCCGCGTAGCGCTTGCTCGGCTCGACGAACTCCAGGTGCATCGGCTTCACGGTGTTGAGGTACTGCTCGATCACCGAGTCCATCGTCCGGCCGCGCTCGGCCACGTCGCGCTGCAGCCGTCGGATGAATCGAGTGTCGTCGTCGGTGTCCACGAACACCTTCACGTCCATCAGGTCCCGGAGGTGGGCGTCGGCGAAGATCAGGATGCCTTCGACGATGATGATCGGGCGCGGCTGCATCGCGTCGGTCGTCTGGCGCCGGGCGTGGCGGGCGAAGTCGTAGGCCGGCAGTTCGACCGGACGCCCGGCCCGCAGTTGGTTGACGTGCCGCACCATCAGGTCGGTTTCGAGCGAGTCGGGGTGGTCGTAGTTGAGCGCCGCGCGCTCCTCGAGCCGCAGTTCGGGATGATCGTGATAGTAGCGGTCGTGCTCGAGGACGATGACGTGGTCGTCGCCCATGCTCTCGACGATCCGCCGCACGACCGTCGTCTTGCCCGAGCCCGAGCCGCCCGCCACGCCGATGACCACCGAAATGCCGCCCATCGCGCCTCCAGACGTCCAGTCCACCCGACCGCCGGACAGCATATCAGACGGGACGGCGGGTTGTGGTACCCTCCGAGGTGAGCCGGTTCCGCCGCCGATTTCGCATTTACCTCAGAGATGCGCCCATTCCTTCCGTTCGCGCTGGCTGTCATCAGTCTGAGCCCGACCGCACCGGTGTCCGACCTGGTGTCGGCCGACCTCAAACCGCCGACCGTCCAGGCCTGGGACGACTACGTACGCGCGGTCGAGACCCGCGTGGAGAGAGAACTCCAGACGACGAAGCCGTTCCTCGTGCTGGAGCGGCTCCCGCAGGCCGAGCAGCAGAAGGCGGCCGCCAGCCTGAAATCTGGCGCGGTGTTCATCACACAGGTACCCGGCCCGGAACTCCGCGGCCCGAAGCCGAAGATCCCGGACGGCCTGGTGCACCACTGGCTCGGCGTCGTGCAGATCCCTGGCGTTCGCGTGAACGACGTGCTGGTTTTCGTCCAGCGCTACGACGAAAGTCCGCGCTTCTTCAAGGACGCCATCGCGTCGAAGCTCGTGCAGCGCAACGGAGACGAGTTCGAGGTGTTCCTGAAGCTCAGGCGCCAGAAGGTCGTCACCGTCTTCTACAACACCTCGCACCGCGTGGTCTACCGGAGGCTGGGCTCGACCCACGCCGCGAGTCGCAGCGTCACGGAGCGGATTGCCGAGCTGGAGGACGCGGGCACGCCCTCGGAGCGGGAGAAGCCCGTCGGCCACGACTCCGGCTACCTCTGGCGCCTCAACTCCTACTGGCGGTTCGTGGAGACGGGCGACGGTGTGACGGTCGAGTGCGAGTCGATCAGCCTGAGTCGGGACATCCCCCTCGGCTTCGGCTGGATCCTCGGCGGCATCGTCGATGGCATCGCGCGCGAGTCGGTCGAGGGGACGCTGGGGTCGATCAAGAAGGGCGTGAAGCAGTGAGCCGGGCAGGGGCCAAAGTGTAATCGTGCGATCTGGGGATCTTGCGATCTTGCGAAGTGGGAAGACCGTTCCGAAAGACCTTCGTGCCCCCTGAGCCCAGCCGTGAGCCCTGAGCCTTGAGCCTTCCTAGAACGAATCGATAATCCCCGCGAAGTACGTGTACGGATAGGCGCCGGTGACCTTCTGTCCGTTGATGATGAAGGTGGGCGTGCCCGAGATGCCGTAGGTGCTCTGACCGGCCTGCTGAATGGCGAGCACGCCGCTTCGCAGCTCCGTCGACGCGAGGCACGCATCGACGTCGGCCGACGTCATCCCCAGCGGCGCCGCGACCGTCTTGATGGCGGCCGTGTAGTTCGAGGCATACGCCCAGGACGACTGCGCCTTGTAGAGCGCGTCGAGCGTGGCGAAGTAGTTGTCGCCCGAACAGCGGGCCACCATCGCGCCTGCGATGGCGGCATTGCTACGCGGGTAGTCCCGGTAGACCAGGCGCATCCGTCCGGTGTCGACGTAGTTGGCCTTGAGCGCCGGAAGGGTGGCGGCGTGGAAGTCGCCGCAGTGCGAGCAATCGAGCGAGGAGTACTCGGTCATCGTCACCGGCGCCGTCGCGCTGCCGAGCGACTTCTCGGCCAGCATGACCGACATCGGCGGCAGCGTCACGGTCGGCGTTGGCGTCGGCGTCGTCGGCGTCGAGCCGCCCGAGTCGCCGCACCCCGCGGCGGCGATCGCCCCGAGAAGCGCGAGGACGGCCGCCACAGCGAACGGGGTCGGAGCGGTATTCCGAGGAGCCGAGCCTCTGATCACAAAATTGAATGTCATGTCGAACCGAGCGCCGCCCGTGACAATCCTGCAAGCGCAACGTGCGGTCTCGGAAAAACCGCTCCGACCCCAACTATTACGTGCGTGTGTGGCCACGAGCCGCAAGCCGCGGGCCGTCAGCCGGTGCTACGCCATCAAACTGCAGATCGCCGCGACGTTGACGATGTCGTCCACGCTGCAGCCGCGGGAGAGATCGCAGTAGGGCTTCCTGAGCCCCTGCACGATCGGGCCGACCGCCTCCGCGCCCCCGATCCGCTCCACCAGTTTGTAGCCGATGTTGCCGGCGTTCAGGTCCGGGAACACCAGCACGTTCGCCTTGCCCGCCACCGGCGATCCCTTGCACTTGCGTTCGCCGATCGACGCCACCAGCGCGGCATCGGCCTGCATCTCGCCGTCCACCATCAGGTCGGGCGCCTTCTCCTTCAGGATGGCGGTTGCCTTCTGCACCTTCTCGACCAGCGGGTGCGTCGCGCTGCCCTTGGTCGAGAACGACAGCATCGCCACCCGGGGCTCGATGCCGGTCACCGCCTGGAAGTTCCGGGCGGAACTGATGGCGATATCGGCGAGCTGCGACTCGTTCGGGTCGGGGTTCACCGCGCAGTCGGCGAAGCACAGCATGCGGCCGTCGGTCAGCACCATGATGAAGTAGCTGCTGACGATCGAGATGCCCGGCGCCACGCCGACCGTGTAGATCGCCGCGCGGATGACGTCGCCCGTCGACGAGATGTTGCCGCCGACAATCAGCTTGACGCGATCGGTGTCGAGCATGAGGCCGGCGAAGTAGAGCGGCTGCCGTACCAGGTCGGCCGCCTGCTCGCGCGTCATCCCCTTGGCCTTGCGCTTTTCGAAGAGCAGGCCGGTGAACTCCTCGAGCCACGGGCTCGACGCGGGGTCGACGACCTCGACGCCGGCGAGGTCGACCTGCTGGCCGGCGGCGAGAGCCCGGATGGCCGGCCCGGCGCCGACGAGAATCGGCTGCGCGATGCGCTGATCGCGGACCACGACGGCCGCCTTCAGCACGCGGACGTCTTCAGCGTCCGGGAACGCCACCTTCAGGCGGCGGGTCGCCGCGTTGGCACGGACGGTGTCGATGAATGGGTTCATGGGGCAGAATTCAGAAGACAGAAGACAGAAGACAGAAGACAGAAAGAAGACAGACGGCCGCCAGCTGGCAGCCGGCAGCCGGCAGGCGCGACCCGCCAGCCGGCTGCCGTCAGCCGGATCAACACGGAAACGGAAGCGACTTGACCGCGCGGACGGTGTCCCGGGCCAGGATCAGTTCCTCGTTCGTCGGGATCACGTAGACCGGCACCCGGCTCTTGTCTGAGCTGATCAGCATCTCGCGGCCGCGCACCGCCTGCGCGTTCCTCGCATCATCGACCTCGATGCCAAGCCACTCGAGGTTGGCCAGAATCTTCTTGCGGATGCCCACGCCGTTCTCGCCGATGCCGCCCGTGAAGCAGACGGCGTCGGTGCCGTTCATCGCGGCGATGTACGCCCCGATGTACTTCTTCACGCGGTAGCTGAACATGTCGATGGCGAGGATGGCGCGGCGGTCCTGGTGCTCCGCGGCCTCACTCTCGAGGTCGCGCATGTCGTTGGTGAGCCCCGAAATCCCGAGCAGGCCCGAGCGCTTGTTCAGCGTCGAGAAGACCTCGTCGGCGCTCGTCCCTTCCTTGTCCATGAGGTATTCGATCACCGTCGGGTCGACGTCGCCGCTGCGGGTGCCCATCATCAGTCCTTCGAGCGGCGTCATGCCCATCGACGTGTCGATCGACTTGCCGGCCTTGATCGCGCACGCCGAGCAGCCGTTGCCCAGGTGGAGCGTGATGATGTTCGTGTCGCCGCGCTCCCTGCCCGAGAGCTTGCGGTAGCGGAACGCGATGTACCGGTGCGACGTGCCGTGGAAGCCGTACTTGCGGATCTTGAACCGCCGGTACAGCTGGTACGGAATCGCATACAGGTACGCCGTTTCCGGCAGCGTCGAGTGGAACGCCGTGTCGAACACCGCCACCTGCGGCACCGTCGGACCGAACAGGTCGGTGGCCGCATGGATGCCCTTCAGGTTGGCCGGGTTGTGGAGCGGCGCCAGGTCGATGCACTCCTGGACGCCCGCGATGACCGCCTTGCTGATCAGCTGTGAGCCCTTGAACCGCTCCGCGCCGTGCACGACGCGATGGCCGATGGCGTGGATGTCGGACAGGGTGGCGATCCCCTCGATCTTGGTCTCGGGCGCCATCACCCACGCGATCACGTGCGCGAGCGCGGCCTTGTGGTCGCGCAGCGGCGCCGCGCTCTTGAATGGCGGCTGATCACCGACCTGGTAGGTGATGATCGCCTCGCTGCCGATCCGCTCGACCAGCCCCCTGGCGAGCTGCTTGTCGGCATCGTGCTCGATCCGATCGGCATCCGTTTCGATGATCTGGAACTTGAGGGAAGAACTGCCGCAGTTGAGGACGAATACGTTCATGATGGCATCCTGAGCCTGAGACGGCTGAACAATAGACAGTCTATTCTAATCCAACGCGAGCCCGGCTACGTTACGCCTGGAAGCTCCCATGATTCGAAGCCCAGACCCTCCCTTCATTGTCGGCGCCAATCTCCCCTGGCTGCAATACGGCTGCGATTTCGGCGCGAATGCGTGGCAGCCCGGTGGGGGAGTGGCGTGTCTCGAGCGCCGCGAGCGCCTCGACCGGGCGCTCGCGCGACTGGCGGACAACGGCCTCTCGATCGTCCGCTGGTTCCTCCTCTGCGACGGCCGGTCTGGCGTCCGGTTCACGCAAGACGGGACCCCGGTCGGCCTGGACGACTGCTTCTGGCGCGACCTCGAGGCCGGTGTCGAGGCGGTCCGGCGGCATCGGTTGACGGTGGCATTCGTGCTCTTCGACTTCTGGTGGTGGCGGCGGCGCCGACGGGCGGCCGGCGTGGCGTGCGGCGGCCACCGGCGCACGACGACGCGCGGCTCCAGGCGCGACGCGCTCAGCGACCGGGTCGTGGCGCCGATCCTCGCCCGTTGCGCCGGCGAGCCGGCCATCGCCGCGTGGGACATCGTCAACGAACCGGAATGGGTGACGCTCGGGTACGGCACCGCGAACCCGCTGTCCGGCGTCCTGCCGTCCGCCATGCGCGACTTCGTCGGACGGTGCTTGGCTTTGGTGCATGAGCACACCGGTCAGGCGGCGACGGTCGGCTTGGCTTCGTGGCGCGGGCTGAAGCTGGTGCAGGATCTCGGCCTCGACGTCTACCAGGTGCACTGGTACGACCGACACAAGTGGCGCGTCCCGCTGGAAGCCCCGATTGCCGAGACGCTCGACCGCCCGCTCTGGCTCGGGGAGTTCCCGACGGCGGGGTCGTCCCGCACGACTGCCGAGATTCTCGAGACCGCTCACGCTGCCGGCTACTCGGCTGCGCTGGGCTGGTCGGCCGAGTCGGGAGACCGGTGGTCCGACGGCGCGGCACTCCTCTCGGCAGCTCGCGAGTGGGGAAGCCGGACCAGCATGTCCCAGGAGTAGCAGGCGCGACCGGATTCAACCGTTCGGATTTATACTCGTGCCTCGCGGCTGCGTGCTGTCGTTCCTGGCGTCGTTGCGAGGTGCGGCGAGCCGTCCGGCGCAGGGAACATCGACATTGTTTCAATCTGGACGCTCACTGAGAGGAGCAGACGATGACGCGGAAATGCGCGGCGGAGTTCATCGGCACGTTCTGGCTGGTTCTTGGCGGCTGCGGAAGCGCGGTGCTCGCGCTGAAATTCCCCGAATACGGAATAGGGATCCTGGGCGTATCCCTCGCCTTCGGGCTCACCGTGTTGACGATGGCGTTCGCCATCGGGCACATCTCCGGCTGCCACCTGAACCCGGCCGTGTCGGTCGGGTTGTGGGCCGGCGGGCGGTTTCCTGCAAAGGACCTCGTCCCGTACGTGGTGTCACAGGTGCTCGGCGGTCTGCTCGCGGGCGCCGTCCTCTTCGTCATCGCCTCCGGCAAGGCCGGCTTCGACGTTTCGGCCGGCTTTGGCGCGAATGGCTACGGAGCCCATTCGCCGGGAGGCTACTCGCTCGTCGCCGCCCTCGTCATCGAGATCGTGATGACGATGATGTTCCTCGTCATCATCCTCGGCGCCACCGACAGGCGCGCGCCGCAGGGTTTCGGGCCGATCGCCATCGGCCTTGGGCTGACGCTGATCCACCTCGTCAGCATCCCGGTCACCGGGACGTCGGTGAACCCGGCGCGGAGCACCGGCGTTGCGGTCTTCGTCGGCGGCTGGGCGATCTCGCAGCTGTGGCTGTTCTGGGTCGCGCCAATCGTCGGCGCGATCGTCGGCGGCGCCCTGTACAAAGGCGTGTTCGAAGGCCCCCCCTCCAAGGCGGCGTAGCGACCCTGGTTCCCGCCGGCCTGCCCGGGCCGGCGGGCCAACCGCGCGGCGGGGAAGGTCCGGTCCACGGCGTCCTTCTCCCGCAGCGCCTGCTCGGTCTTCCGAGCTTGCGAACGGGCGAGCTTGCGTTACCCTGTTGGCATGGCCCATCCGAAGGCTTCCACCCTCGACATCGTCCTCGCCGGCCTGCTCGACCGCTACAAGGCCCACGTCCCTGATGTCGACGCGATTCTTCGCGCGATGGTGGCCGAACGCATGATCGGCCGGCCCGCGGACGTGGAGAACGACCACATCGCGTTCCGCACGCTCGGCGCGCCGCATCTCGGCATCGCGTCGCTCGAGCGGGTGTTCCTCAGCTACGGCTACACGCCCCGAGACTGGTTCGATTTCCCGGCGAAGAAGGTGACCGCCCGCTGGTATCACCCGCCCGAGGAGCGCCACCCTCGCATCTTCATCAGCCAGCTGCGGGTGCACGAGTTGTCGGCCGAGGCACAGGCCATCATCCATCGCTACACGGACCGCGTCGTCGGCGATCCGGTCGATGCGATCGCCCTGGACGACGGGCACGCGGTCGTGCGGTTCCTGCACGAGCCGCTGTGGCCGACGCCGACGTGGGCGGAATACGAGCGGCTCCGCGACGAGAGCGAGTTCGCGGCGTGGGTCATCTACAACCGCTACTACCTGAATCACTTCACGGTGTCGGTCCACGGCCTTCCCGAGCCGCACGACCGCCTCGACCGGTTCAACGCGTTTCTCGAGGGGCGCGGGTTCACGCTCAACGACGCGGGAGGGACGATCAAGACGAGCGCGGACGGGAAGTTGCTCCAGAGCTCGACGGTGGCCGCGATGGTCGACGCGTCGTTCTCGGACGGCCGGGGCGGCGTCGAGACGCACCGCATTCCCGGGTCCTACGTGGAGTTCGCCGAGCGCCGCGTGCTCGATCCGTTCGTCGGCCTGCCGCGCGACCAGGTTCGCCGCGAGCATCGGCGCGAAGGGTTCGAGGCCGCCAGCGCCGACAAGATCTTCGAGAGCACCGACACATCTCAGGCGGTCCGGACATCCCGTGATGCGAGAGGGAGGCTTCCGTGACGTCCTTGAATCCATTCGGAGACGTCTACCCGAGCCTGACATACGACGACGCGCAGGCCGCGATCGACTGGCTGTGCCGGGCGTTCGGGTTCGAGCAGCGGCTCGTCGTCCACGGGCCGCACGACCGCGTCGAGCACTCCGAGCTGGCGTTCGGGGCGGCGGTGCTGATGGTGTCGTCCCCGAGGCCGGAACTGGGGCGGCTCAGCCCGCGTTCGCTCGGCGGCGTGAGTCACGCGCTGTCGATCCACGTCGACGATCCCGACGCGCACTGCCGGCGGGCCAGGTTGGCGGGTGCGGTCATTCTGAGGGACGTCCAGGACGAGGAGTACGGCGCCCGCGGCTACTTCGCCAAGGACCCCGAGGGGCACCTCTGGTACTTCGGGACCTACCGGCCCGGTGCCCTGTGGAGCGAGGACTCACCCGGCGAGCCGGCGGCGTGAGCGCGCCGCCGCGGGATTGCGGGGCCGCGCTCGTCCCGTCGGCGACGGGGCAGCCGTCGCTTCCGGCGGGGCGTCGAGGTACTTGAGCGCCTCCCGCAGCGTGACACCGGACGCCCGGTGCATCCGCGGCGCCAGCCACTCGGCGATCATCGACGGCCGTTTCTTCGACGTGTCCCGCAGCACCCACCCGATCGCTTTGCGAATGAAGAACTCCCGCTCGTGGAGCATCGCGTCGGCGTAGCGCGAGAAGCGCTCGAAGTCGCCGCCGCCGCGCCGAAGCGGTACGAGCAGCGCGAGCATCGCGCGAGCGGCGGATCCAGAAGTCGGGGTCGCGCGCCCAGCGGTCCAGAGTCCGGCCGAGTGCGGGGTGCCGCTCCACGAGCGCGCCGGCCACGTGCGCAGCCAGCCCGTCGACGAGGGCCCACGTCTGAGACTCGCGGACGAGGCGCTCGACGAGCGCCAGATCGCGCGGCCGGAGCAGCGCGCCATGCGTGTCGAGCAACTCGACCGACGCCGCGCGCAACTCGAACACCTCGTGACCCCACAGGGCCGACACGGTGGCCAGCAAAGCGGCACGGTCGAGC
The DNA here is from genome assembly GCA_963698725.1 of uncultured Acidobacteriota bacterium. Taxonomy (GTDB): domain Bacteria; phylum Acidobacteriota; class Vicinamibacteria; order Vicinamibacterales; family Fen-181; genus FEN-299. Next base: position 119,601 of record CAVORY010000010.1, on the reverse strand, counting down.
GGCGGGCTGGCCGCGAGTTCCGCCTTGATGGCCCGCCGGAACGCCGGCGTCCGGACGCCGATGAACTCCCAGTCGCTCTTGAGATACGCTTTCGCCCCCTGCGCGTGAGCCGGGCAGGCGTGCGCCCTCAGGGCGGCTTCGATTCGACGGGCCAGGTCCCTGGGTCGAGCGCGTGCTGTCATGGGCGGAGTATAGCCCCGGTTTCCATCGCCGTGTCCCTCTGGCTCGCCCAGCCCCAGTTTCCATGGCCGGCGGCAACGACCGCGCCTGGAGGGCGGCGCAGGCGATCCCTTCCCTTGCGAAGAACCGCGGCGCCGGCTCACCGTCCCTTCGTCTTGCGGTTGGGGCACACGCCGGGCCCGTCGCCCCCATCCCCAACCGCGCTATTGTTGGCCGGCTGGCGGTTCTCGGGGCCCTGGCGATGGCGAATGTCCACGGCTCGCTTGGCGCCCCCCTCCAGTCACGGCCGGACATCGACTGGGAAACTGGGGGCCGAGGTCCCCCGGGCGCTTGACGAAGTCCGGGAGCGGGACGACAATGACGCCATTCGTCAACAGGAGGTGTGTCCGTGCGCATTCATCGCGTCCTTTTCGGAACGCTCGCCCTCGCCGTTGTCGTCTTCGCCTCCGCGTGCGGCGGCTCAGCGCCGGCGGACAAGCCAGCCGAGACAGCCGCCCCTGCGGCTGCGGTACCGGCGTCGCCGCCGAACGTCTCGGCGCACATGGACGACCATTTCGGCAAGGCCGCCGAAGCGCACAACGCGCTGCTCCGCGGTGACCTCGAGGCCGCGAAGGAACCGGCCAAGTGGATCGCGGAGCACCAGGAGGTGGCTGGGCTGCCGGCGGCCGCAGGTCCTGCCATCGAACAGATGAGGAAGGGGGCGCGGCAGATCGCGGAGGCCGCTGACGTCGCCGCCGCTGCGCAGGGGGCGGCAGCGATGGCCGTCGCATGCGGTCAGTGCCATGCCGCGAGCGGCGCCATGCCGAAGTTCCAGCAGGTCGCGCCGGTGGCCGCCAGGAACGAGGCTGGCGCTCACATGATCGAGCACCAGCAGGCCCTCGATCTCCTGTACCACGGGCTCATCGGCCCGTCAGCCCGGGCGTGGGCTGACGGCGCGAAAGCGCTGAAGGGGATGCCTCTTGCCGGCGCGAAGCTGCCACAGGACCCGCTGCTCACCAAGGAACGGCTCGCAGCCGAGGCGGCCGTGCACGCGCTCGCGGACCAGGCTGCCGCCGCGACCGACGTCCCGACGAAGACCGAGGTCTACGGGAAGCTGGCCGCCAACTGCGCGTCGTGCCACGCGCTTCACGGGAGAATCTGGGGGCCCGGCCTGCCCAGGCGGTAGCCAACGTCGGCGAGGTCGGGAGGGCCACCTCCCGACCCCAGGAGGTGCTCTGTGGAGCGTCGCCAGTTTCTGATCACATCGTCCATGGCCGGCGGAGCCGTGCTCTCGTCGTGGGCCGGCGGGAACGCCCTGGCCCAGGATTCATCGCGCGAGTTCTACGAGTTGAGGACCTACGAGATGCCGACGGGCAATCGCAAGGCGGTCCTCCACGAGTACCTCGACAAGGCCTGCCTCCCGGCCATGAATCGCGTGGGCATCAAGCCGGTCGGTGTCTTCACCGTTGTTGCGGGCAGCAACGCGCTCAATCTGTTCGTCCTGATCCCGTATCCGAGCCTCGAACAGTTCCTGTCGGCCCCAGCGAGACTGGCCGCCGACGCGGAGTATCAGAAGGCCGCCGCGGCCTATCTGTCGGCATCCATCGACAACCCGGCCTACACCCGCTACGAGTCGACGCTCCTGTGGGCCTTCAAGCAGATGCCGAAGGTGCGAGTGCCCGCGGAGACGGCGGGCAACCAGCCGCGCCTGTTCGAGTTGCGCATCTACGAGAGCCACGGCGAGACGGCGGCGCTGAAGAAGGTCGAGATGTTCAACGAGGGCGGGGAGATAGCGATCTTCGACCGCGTCGGGCTTCGGTCGGTCTTCTTCGGCCAGACGCTCGTCGGCCGCCGCCAGCCGAACCTGGTCTACATGACCGTGCACCAGGACATGGCGGCGCGTGAGAAGACGTGGGAGGTCTTCCGCAACTCGCCCGATTGGAAGGCGCTGAGCTCGAACCCGGCTTACGCCAACACGGTGTCGGCGACGACGGTCGTCTTCCTGCGCCCGACGGCGTACTCGCAGCTCTGACGAAACCGGGATCGGGACGAATTATCGGCGGTGCGCTCAGACGATGACAGAACGGTCATCGTCGGGGCACGTCCTCCGAGGAACCTCCCGACCTCAGGAGGGATGCGACGATGGAGATCGTCAGCAGACCCGCCACGACGCCCAGCGAAAGCACGATCGGGATCCTGACCCACTCGATCAGCATCATCTTCGCGCCGACGAAGATGAGCACCGCCGCCAGGCCGATGTTGAGATATCGGAACCGGCCGAGCATGCCCGCCAGCAGGAAGTAGAGCGATCGCAGCCCGAGAATCGCGAAGATGTTCGACGTGAAGACGATGAACGGGTCGGTCGTGATCGCGAAGATCGCCGGGATCGAGTCGACCGCGAACACCAGGTCCGACATCTCCACCGTCACGAGCGCCAGGAACAGCGGCGTGATGGTCCACCGGCCGGCGTCGCGCACGAAGAAGCGATCGCCAGTCGTCCCAGTGCTTACCGGGAACGCGCGCGCGATCAGCCGCACCACCGGATTCCGCTCAGGGTGGATGTCGCCCTCTTTCTGCCGCAGCAGTTTGACGCCGGTGACGAGGAGCAGGCCGCCGAACAGGTAGATCGTCCAGTGGAACGCCTGGAGCAGCGCGCCTCCCGCGACGATGAAGACCGCGCGCATGACGAGGGCGCCAAGGATTCCCCAGAAAAGGACCCGGTGCTGCTGCGCGGGCTTCACGCTGAAGTACGTGAAGATCACGACGAAAACGAACAGGTTGTCGACCGACAGCGCCTTCTCGATCAGGTACCCGGTGAGGAACTCCAGTGCGCGCGCCGGGCCGAACCAGTAGTAGACCGCGCCGTTGAACGCCAGGGCGAGGCTGATCCAGACCAGCGACCACGCGAGCGCCTCACGAGCGGACACTGCTCGCGACTGGCGGTGGAAGACGCCCAGGTCGAGCGCCAGCATCGCGAAGACGAACGCGAGGAAGCCGATCCACAGGGCAGGCGAGCCAATGGTTTCAATCAACATGAGTGTGGCTCATTGTACCCTGCCCGCCTTCGCCCTCCGGGCTTCGGCGAGGCAAGCCCTCACTTCCCCCTGTAGGGCGCGCCTTTCGTGATCCACTCGGCAGCCGGCTCCCCCTTCAGGTAGTGGTCGAAGTACTGCTTCATCTTGATCGAGTAGTCGAGCTTGTTCGGGTACTTGCGCAAGTGATGCGGTTCGCCCCGGTACTGGAGGAAGATGCAGTCCTTGCCCAGCCGGCGCAGCGCCAGATAGAGCTCGATCGCCTGGTACCACGGCACGGCGCCGTCCTCGTCGCCGTGCTGGATGAGCAGCGGCGTCTTGACCCGGTCGGCGAAGAACAGCGCCGAGTTCTCGATGTACAAGTCGCGCTTCTCCCAGAGCGTCCCGCCGATCCGGCTCTGCGTCTTCTCGTACTGGAAGAGCCGCGCGACGCCCGACTCCCACCGGATGCCGCCGTAGGCGCTCGTCATGTTCGCCACCGGCGCCCCCGTGACGGCCGCCGCGAACATGTCGGTCTGCGTCACCATGTACGCCGTGCCGTAACCGCCCCACGAGTGCCCGTGCAGCCCGAGCCGCTTCGGGTCGGCGACTCCCATGTCGACGAGCCTCTGCACGCCGGGCACCAGGCAGCGCAGCATCGACTGGCCCGGGTGGCCCACCGTGAAGACAATGTCGGGGAGGAAGACCGCGTAGCCGGCGCCGGCGTAAATGGCGAACGACGGGCGGTGGTTGACCACCGGTTCGTTGAACTCGTAGAGCCGCTGAGACTGCCGCTCGTAGAAGTACGTGATGACCGGGTAGCGCTTGCCCGCCTCGTAGTTCGCCGGCTTGATCAGCACGCCCTGGAGCGGCACTCCGTCCATGCTGCGGGTACTCGACCAGTTCCGCCGCGCCCCACGCGAAGTCGGCGAGCTGCGGGTTCGCGTCCGACAGCTTTCGCGGCTTCGTGAAGGCGAGATCGCTCACCCACACGTCCGGGAACTCCCGGTAGTCCTCGCGGGTGTAGATCAGCGTGTCGGCCCGCTTCGCCTTCGCGACGAACGTGAACAGCTTCCTGTCGTCCACTCTCACCTGGACGCCGGGCTTGACGAACGAGGTCGAGTAGAAGCCCCAGTTCTTCTCTGCGTTGTGGTAGGCCGTCAGCAACACTGGCTCGCGGCTCGAGAGGCCGCGCGCGTCCGGGTCGAGCGTGACCACGCGGAACGTGACGCCTCGCGTCCGCCCCGCCTTGCCGGTGAGGATCGTCGGCTCGCCGCCGGCAGTCGGAATCGACCAGATGTCATACCGGTCGTAGACGAGCAGGCCGGCGCCCTGGTCCACCCAGCCGCCGAGCCCGTAGGCTGGCGGGGTGTCCGGCGTGTCGTGCGCCTCGTTGAGCAGCGTGACCCCCAGCGTCGCTGTCACGGTTCGCTCGGTCCGGGCCGTCGTATCGAACAGCCGCCAGTTCGTGTTGTCGAAGTACGCCACGAAACGGCCATCCGGCGAGAGCGACGCCTGGCCGCGCAGCCGCTGCGCCACCGGCGTCCGCGCGCCGGTCTCAAGATCGACGACGAAGACGTCTCGGGCCGACTCGCCCCAGGTGGACTGCTTCTGGTACGGGACGTCGGAAGTCGCCAGCGCGACGCGCGCGTTCTCCGGGACCTGGACGTCGGGAAGGTCGAGATCGCCCAGCGACACCACCTTGCCGGTGTCCGCATGCACCACCGCGCGATACGTGCGGTCCTTCTCCCGCTCCCATTGGACCTTCTGCTGAGGGACGATGCGCGGGTCGTTCCAGTGCCACACGTCGCCTTCTGCCTTGGGGAGGATCCTGTCGAAGTCGTACGGATCGGGCAGCACGTCCTTGGCAGCCGCGGCCCCGGCCGGCGCCGCCGGGTCGGTCGGCTTGAACCCGAAGTAGAGGCGCTTCCCGTCACGGCTCCACACGAGGTCGTTCTTCAGCGGCAGCGACCACCCTTTCGGAGCCTGCTCCGGCGAAGCGACCTGTTTCGACCGCCTCGTGGCCGCATCCCACGTCCATAACGCAGCCGCGGCGGCGGGCTTCTCGAGGCCGGCGAGGAAGGCCAGCGCGGCGCCGTCCCTCGTCCACGCCAGCGACTCGTAGCGTCCCTTGTCGGCAGCGGAAGCGGCCAGCGGCGACGCCGCCGCATCGGCCAGCGGCTTCAGGAAGACGCCGTTGCCCTTGCCCTCGGCGCCCGACACGACGTACGCCAGGTAGGCAGACGAGGGCGCGAAGGCGAACGACGCGACCGCGGGAATCTCCTGCTCGGCCCAGCTCGACAGGTCCAGCAGCTTCAGCGGTGCACCCGGCTTGGCGACCGGAGTTGCGGCAGCGCCTGGCGGGGCCGCACCGGCCTTCTCCGTGCCCGCGGCGGGCTTCGGCGGTTCGGGCGCTGGCAGCTGGTAGGCGAGCCAGCGCGAGTCGTCCGAAAAGGCGAACCGATCGACGTTGGAGATCGTCGTCACGTTTCCCGTGCTGACGTTCACGATCGCCATGCCGGGCTTCGGTCTCTCCTTGCCCGTCTTCTCGCTGTCGGCGAACGCCACCTTCAGGACCATCGCCACGAAGCGGCTGTTCTTCGAGATGACCGGCGAACCGCCGAGCGCGACCCTGATCGTGCGGTTCGTGGCGAGCTCGTGGACCACACCCCCGCCGTCGCCACGATCGGGCTGCAGTCCATAGGCGACGACCGTCCCATCCTCGGAAATCACCGGCCCCCCGATCGCGCGGAACTTCATCAGGTCCTGGAAGGTGATGGTCTTCGTTCCGGGCGCCGCCTGCGCTGCAGCGGGCCCGGGCGCGCTCAGCGCCAGCGCGGCCGATAGCAGGAGACACAGGCCGGCAAACGAGGCGATCGTCCGGGAGTGCGTTCTCGACATGTGAGAGTCCTTTCGCTCCTACTTCGTCACTCCGGCGGCCGTGCCCCGCCCGCGCGGGTCCGCGGCCCCGGTGAATCGTACCGGCTGTCCGTCGCGGTACTCGATCGTCAGCCCGTGGGCGTTGCCGAGCCCCCGGACAATCTGGACCCTGTGCCCCATCGCGGCGAGCGCGGCGCGCACATCGGCGCTCACGCCCTGCTCGACGTCCAGGCGGTCCGGCTCCACGAAGCTGATGCGCGGCGCGGCGATGGCCGCGGCGACGTCCATGTCGAAGTCGATCAGGTTCATCACCATCTGCGGCACGGTCTGTCCGATGGTGTGGCCACCCGGCGTGCCGATCGCCACCCAGGGCCGGCCATCGCGCATGACGATGGTCGGGCAGTCGCCCGAGAGCTTGCGCCGGCCGGCGTGGGCGTCCATCGGGTTCCCCTTCGGCTCGAACGTGCAATAGGCGAGCGAGTTGTTCAGCCACACGCCGGTGTCCTCAGGCATGATGCGGCTGCCGAAGCTGTTGCCGAGCGTCTGCGTCGCCGACACGACGTTGCCCCACCGGTCAGCGACGACGAAGTGCGTGGTGTGCCGGTCGGGCTCTGGCGCTCGCGACGGCGGCACGAACCGGCTGGCGCGCGCGAGATCGATCTTCGCCGCCTCGTCCCGCCAGTAGGCTTCCGACAGCAGACGGCCGAGCGGCGGGGGAGCCACGTCGGGATCGCCCGCGTACTCGAGGCGCACCCGGAATCCGAACTTGGAGACTTCCGCGAACCTGTGCAGGTAGCCCGCGCTGTTGTGGCCGAGCGCCCGGCCGTCGAAACGGCTCATCAGGCCCAGGCGCACGAGGTAGTCAAACGTATTGGCGGGCGGCGGCGCGGTGACAATCTGTCGCCCCCGGTAGGCGATGCTGATCGTCGGATACCACTCGGCGCGGTCGGCTTCGAGATCGGCCAAGGCGAGGAACCCGCCCGATTCGCGCATGGCCGCGTCGATCGCGCGGCCGATGGGGCCGCGGTAGAAGACGTCGGGCCCTTCGCTGGCCACAGCCCGGAGTGTGCGCGCGAGGTCGGCCTGGACGAGGCGCGCGCCGGCCGGGAGCGGCTGCCCACCGCGCCCGTAGAAACGCTGTGCGGCTGGCGGAAAGGAGGAGTAGGCGCTCGCAATCGCCGCGGCGCCGCCCCTGTCGAGTTCGAAGCCCCGGTCGGCCAGGGCGACAGCCGGCTCGAGAAGGCGCGCCCACGGGAGGTTGCCGTACGTCTTCGACAGCGCCTCCCAGGCGTGCAGATTCCCCGGTGTCGACACGGCCTTGGCGCCCCGTCGATTGGCCAGGTAGTCGGGCGTCGGCGGCCGGAACGCGTCCGAATCCACGGCGATCGGGATTCGGCCGCTCGGGTTGAGGAAGCGCGCCTCGCGCTTCCGCGCGTCGTAGATGACGATCGTTCCGTATCCGCCGAGCCCCGAGTTCTCGGGCTCGACGACGTTCAGTGCCGCCGCGATGGCGACCGCGGCATCGAATGCGTTCCCCCCGGCGCTGAGAATGGCCACGCCCGTGTCGGTGGCGAGCGGATGCGCGGTGCTGACCATCCCGGCCGTGCCCACGGCGGGCGGCGCCGGCGTCGCGGGCGGTGCGCCGGCCGTGTGCGCAACCGCGAGCGCTGCCAGAAAGACGACTGCGGTGGACTTGAACATGGACGGACCCGCCGCGCCGTTCAGCGCGCTCCGAAACACCTCGCCTTGCCCGTGCTCGCGATCGACGGCGGCGTCGGCGGCACGACCGCCAGCCCCAGGAACCGCTGGCTGTTCCACTCGCCGAGCCGCGCCTGCCAGGCCGCGGCGTCTGGCGCCGAGGGAGCGGAGGACCGCCCGACCTCGCCGGTGGTCAGACGGTCAGCGTGGCGGCGTCCCACTGGGCCCGCTGGGTGTCGGACCTGATGGGCTGCGCCGTGTTCACGACGACGGTCTCGCCGTTCCGCTTCAGGCCGAACCGGTCCATGTTCCGCTTCGCCTTCCCCGAGATGTAGGCGCCGGGCGGCTCGAACATCGAGTCGTGCCGGCTGCATTCGTACCGGTTCACGGGCGGCTTCCACCGCAGCTCGCCGCCGGTGTGCGGGCACTTGAGGCTGAGGGCCACGACGGTGTTCTGAACACGCGCGATGACGACGCGGTTGTCGCGGTCGACGGTTGCGCCGTCCCCCGCCGGAAGCGTGTAGGTAAGTTCGGTGCCGGCCTTGCTGATCGCCTGTCCCGCGGTGACGGCCAGCGCGGAAGCCTGCGCCGCGCCGCCCCCGACGCCGGCCAGCGCGCCCGCTACGAGGGCGGCCGCGTGTTTCAGGAAGTCCCGCCGGCCGTCCGCGCCGGCACACGCCTCGCACGGCGCGTGACGTTCACGTGCGCCCATTTCGCTCCTCCTCTCCCGATCAGCCGTTGGCCAGAATCGTGCTGACCAGGACGATAGCCAGCCACAACAGCAGGCTCGCCGTCGCCGTGGCCTTCAACGGCCTCCACCCATCGTCCGAACGCGTGCGGGCCCGACGCTCCGCCAATCGCATCAGCAGGCCGTTGCCGAGCAGCAGGGCCACGAGGCACATCTTCACCCAGAACGCGGTGGCCGTCCAGAACGTCTCCAGGTCGGCCAGGAGCATCGCGGCGCCGGACACCGCGAGCATGGCGAGTCCGGTGATCGCGATTCCGTGGACCGTACGGAGGAAGGCCAGGTGGTCCGTCCGGGCCGGTTCCGGCTCGCGGGCAGCCCGCAGAGTCCCGCGGTCGGCCGCGACTGCCGCCCCGCCTCCAAGCAGCAGCCCGGCGAGGTGGACGAACATGACGCCGGCGGCAATCGGCGTGTGGTCGGCATACACGCGCGCCCACCCCTGGGCCGCGTCAACCAGGAAACCCGGTGCGGTCATGCTCAGGACCCTCCACCCTGCTCGCGCCCTATGTTCGCAGCAACGGACCGGCCAAGGCAACCGGGCGTGGGGGAGGGTTGCGCGGGCGTGTCCGCAACGGCATCCGTGTTGACAATCGGGCCGACTGACCACTAGAGTCGAAGGCTGCCCGCGATCCGCCTTCGCCCTCCGGGCTTCGGCGCGACCGGTCGGCGCATTTCTCAGCTTACTCGTTCATTTCGAAGGGTTGGGGCATGAACACGAGAACACTCCGCATTCCGCTCCTCGCGCTGATCCTCGTCGTCGCCATATTCGCCGTGGCGCCGTTGGCCGACGAGGGGTTCTGGCCGTACAACAGCATCCCGAAGGCCGCCATCAAGGCGAAGTACAAGTTCGACGTGACCGACGCGTGGCTCAGCCACCTGCAGCTGGCCACCGTGCGGTTCGGCGGCGGCACCGGCTCGATCGTTTCGCCCGACGGCCTGGTGCTGACGAACCACCACATCGGGCTGGGGACGGCGCAGCGGCTGAGCACGCCGGAGAAGGACCTCGTCAAGAACGGCTTCTACGCCGCGACGCGCGCCGAGGAGCTGAAAGTGGCTGGCATGTCGCTCAGCGTCCTCCAGAGCATCGAGGACGTCACAGCCAAGGTCAATGCGGGCATCACCGCCTCGATGACCGCCCAGGACGTGGTGGCCGCCCGCCAGAAGACGATCACGGCGATCCAGGGCGGAGCGCAGGCCGGCACCTCGAAGCAGGTCGTGTCGCTCTACGCCGGGGCGGCCTACCACCTCTACACCTACAAGGTCTACAGCGACGTCCGCTTCGTGTTCATCGTGGAGTACCAGACCGGCTTCTTCGGCGGCGATCCGGACAACTTCGGCTACCCGCGCTACTGCATGGACGTGGCGATGTTCCGCCTCTACGAGAACGACAAGCCCGCCTCGACACCGAACTACCTGAAGTGGTCGCCGGCTGGGACCAAGGAAGGCGACCTCGTGTTCACGACGGGGCATCCCGGGACGACCTACCGCCTGTACACCCTGGCGCACTTCAAGTACCGTCGCGACTCCACGCTCGCGTTCTCGGTTGCGAGCAACGAGATGCGGGAGGCCGCGACGAGGAAGTGGATGGCCCTGAGCGCCGAGAACGAGCGCCAGTCGACGAGCGACCTGTTCGGCATTCAGAACAGCCTCAAGAACCAGCGCGGCCAGCTCGCGGGGCTGCAGGATTCAGCCGTGATGGCGAAGAAGGAAGCCGACGAGAAGCGGATCCTGGCGGCGCTGGCGAAGGACCCCGCGAAGCAGAAGGCGTACGCGGACGCGCTGGCGACGATCGAGAAGTCGCTCGAGACGGCGCGGCAGCTCGACGCCGCGCGGAACTTCATCGCGAACGCGGCAGGCCTGAACTCGACGCTGTTCACGCAGGCGCGGGCCATCGTGCGCGCGGCGTACAACCCGCCGGCCGAAGGCGCGCGCGCCGGGCAGCGCGGCGGGCAGCGCGGCGGGGCGCCGGCGGCGCAGGGCGGCGGGCAGCGCGGCAGCGCCGGGGCCGACCAGGCGAACCCCCAGCGCGAGAAGATCAACCTCACCGAGTCGCTCGCCTTCATGCGGAAGTTCCTCGGGCCGAACCACGAGATCGTGAAGCTCATTCTCGGCGACAAGACACCCGAGGCGCGCGCGACCGAGCTCATCGAGAAGACCCGCATCACCGATCCGGAGATCAACGCCCTGCTGCGCGCTGGCGGCAAGGCCGCGGTTGACGTGGCGACCGACCCGATGATCGTCCTCGCTCGCACGCTCGAGCCCAAGGCGCAGGAGGTCGATAAGAGGTACGCCGACGAGGTGACCACGGTGCAGGCGGCTGCCTACCCGGCGGTCGGCGCGGCGGTGATGGCCGTGGACGGCGCGACGGTGTCATCGGACGCGACCGGGACGCTTCGGCTGTCGCACGGGACGGTCAAGAGCTATCTGGAAGCCGGGAAGAAGGTCCCGCCCTACACGTACATCCCGGGCCTCTACGAGCGTTCAGCGCAGCACAACAACGAGAAGCCGTACGATCTCGCTCCGAGCTGGATCGCCGCCAGGACCGCCCTGGATCCGAAGACGCCGTTCAACATGGTCACCACCAACGACATCGTCGGCGGCAACAGCGGGTCGGCCATGGTCAACAAGAAGGGGGAGATCGTCGGGCTGGTATTCGACGGGAACCCGCCGATGCTGGCCGGGTACTACACTTACTACGAGGGCACGAACCGCTGCATCTCGGTCGATTCGCGGCTGATCATGGAGGCGCTTCGCAAGGTCTACAAGGCCGACGCGCTGGTCAACGAGATCGCCGGAGCGGCGAAGAAGAAGTAACTGGACAGAAGCCAGAAGACAAAACAGAAGACAGAAGACAGAAGATAGAAGACAGAAGACAGAAGATAGAAGACAGAAGATAGAAGACAGAAGATAGAAGGAGGGGCCGGGATGTCTCACGATGTCCCGGCCCTTTCTGCTCTGTCGCGTCTGCGCGCCGCCCCTGAGCCCTGAGCCTTGAGCCGACGCTACTTCGCCGTCCCCCCGCTGATCCGGTCCACCGCCGCCCTGACGCGTCCCTGCAGCTTCTCCCCTGCCGGTTCGGCCGGCAGCGCCAGTACGCTCTCCAGCGCGCGTGTGTACCACGTCTTCCACGCCTCGAGGATCGTCCGCTCGGCGGCTTCCGCGGCGGCCCGGTCTGCCGCCTTGTCGAGGATGGCGGCGGACTGCTTCGCCTCGAGGGCCAGGCGCCGTTCCGCTGCCGTCGCGACGAGGTCGGCCACCGCCACCGCTTCCTCCTGACTGGCGGAGGCCAGCAGCGCGACGGTTGTGCCCACGGCGATCCCGACGTTCGCCATTTCGGCCGGGCTCGTCTTGTCGGGACGATCGAGGTTCGTGTGGTAGAAGCGGTCGGTGCTGTGCCAGGTGAGCAGCGCCGGGATGCCAGACTGCAGGAACACGCTGTGATCGCTGCCGCCCTCGTACGGGTTCGTCTGAACGTTCCACCTGGTGTCGCGGGCCCGGCGCAGGCACACGGCCAGCATCAGGTCGTTGAGCAGACTGCCCCTGAGCGATTCGGCTTTCGAGGAGCTGCGCCCGCCGGACCACTCGGTGTGCGGGTCGGACGGCCGAGGCCAGACCGCCGAGGGATCGGGCTCCTTTTCGATCAGGAAGGAACCGCCGGTCTTCGACGTGTCCTCGCCCGTCATGTCGAGCGCCACCATGTACCGCGTGTTCTTCGCGCGGGCGGCGTCGGCGCGCAGCCACTCGCGTCCGGCGCGCATCTCGTCGCCCCAGACGAACGTGATTGTCCGCGCGGGCGGCGGGATGGCGTGTGCGGCCACGGCGGCGGCGAGGGTGCGCGCCAGTTCGTAGAGCGCGCCGCACCCGCTCGCGTTGTCGTTCGCGCCGGGTTCCTGGACGTGCGCGACCAGCACCACGTGCTCCTCGGGCCGGACGCGGCCGGGGATCTCGGCGACGAGCAGCCGCCCAGGCGACGCGGGTCTGAAGCGGGTTTCGACGACCGTCTTCACCGTGACCGGCCCGGCACGCAACCGCTCCTTCAACCGCTCGGCCACGCGGCGGCTCGCCATGAAGCCGAACGCCTTCGAGGCTTCGTCGTACGGCACGCCTCCCCATTGAAAGACCTCGGGCGTGACGTCGGGCCGCGTGTACGAGGCCGGTGGCGCCGCGGAGATGACACCCGCGGCGCCGCGCTGGCGAACCGCCTGCGCCCACACCGCGCGCATCGATCCGTCAGCCAGCACGACCGCACCCTTCACGTTGACCGACTCGTAGCTCGCCGCATCGGTGCCGGTCCCGACGTAGACCAGAGGGGTCGTGACGCCATCGGCCGGCGTCGAGAACGAGTTGATGCCCAGGGCGATGTAGTCCACGACCGGATCGAAGACGGGTGCGGGCGTCTCGCCGGCCATCGCCTCGACGATCGTCATCTCGGCACGCACCGGTTCCCACCCGTTGCCGCCGTTCGGGTATTCCTCCACCCAGAGCCGCGCCCCTCGCGCCCCTCCGGGCGCGGTATCGGCCCGGCCCTCCTGGAACCCGGCCGCGGCCAGCCCGGACTTCAGGCGGTCGATCGACGCGTTGAACCCGGTGTTGCCCGCCAGCCTCCAGTACCGATCCATGAACGTGACGATCTCCATCGCCTGCGCCGGCTGGAAACGCGCTGCCAGAGCGCGGTAGGTCGTGTCAGCCTGCCTCGGCAGCAGCCGGTCGAGCGGCCCGGCTGCCCGCACCGACTCGGCGTCAATCGTCTCGGACACGACCGTCTGCGGCAGCGGCCGCGGGGCGGCACCGGCGAAGTGGCCGGCCGCGACGGTGGTGACCGCAATCAGGACGAACCGGGCGCGCGATATCGACATGACCCGCATCGTATCACTCTGCGCATCGCGTCCCTACATGTGGCAGAATCCCCTGGAGCGATAGCCATGCTGCACCTGATCCCACGCGCCCTCGGGGCCGCTGCGCTTGGCGCCCTGGCCGGCGCTGCCTGCCTGGTCGGCGCGTCGGCCTGGAGTCCCGGCGTGACGTTCGAGATGGACCGGGCGATGCCGGCATACGCCAGCGGATTCCATCCGCCCGAGCGCCACGGCCAGGACTGGTTCGCGTGGACATCGGCACGCGCGGAGATCACGCTCGCGGGCCTCGATCGCCGCGTGCGGTGGGTCTGTTCGGCGCGGTTTCGCGGCGCGCGCGCAGCCGGCGCGCGTCAGCCGGATGTCGTCGTGGCAATCGACGGCGCCGATGCCGGATCGTGGCGCGCGTCGAACGAGTATCGCGTCGCCGAGGTGGCGGTGCCGATCTCGCCCGCCACTCCGGGGCTGAGGCTCACGCTGACGAGCACCGAGACGTTCGTCCCTGGCGGCGCGGATACGAGAACGCTCGGCGTCCAGGTCGATCGCCTGTCGTGCACGCCCGCATCGGGCGTCGCCGTGCCCCCGCGTGCCGCCCTGTGGGCCGCCGCCGCGTCCGCTGCCCTGCTCGGTGCGGGGTTCGCGCTCACGGGCATCACGGCTGCCACCGCCATCGGCGCCGCTGTACTCATGGCGGCCGGCCAGGCGCACATCGTCACGCGGGTTGGCGCCCAGTTCGGGCCGTACCCGACCACGGTGATCGGCCTCGCGTTCTGGATCGCACTGGTGATGGCCGGCCTGTCAGCGGTGCTCGGCCTGCTGCGACGGGAGCCGCTCCGCAACACGGCGAAATTCGTCGTCACCTGTTCGGCCGGGACGCTGTATCTCCAGTTGCTGGCGCTCCTCCACCCGTCGAAGGCCGTCGTCGACGCGCTGTTCCACGCACACCGGTTCGACGAGGTGATGGCCGGGAACTTCTACTTCACGCAACTCTCCACGAGCGCCACGCCGTTCCCGTACGCGATCGGGCTGTATCTGTTCGCCGCGCCGTGGGCGCTCCTCGCCGACAACCACGTGGCACTGCTGCGGGTCGTGGTCTCGGCCGCCGAGATCGTGGCCGGCGCGCTGTTGTACCTGATGGTGGTCCGCAGCTGGGGGAATCGGCTCGTCGGCGCCGTGTCGGTGGCGCTGTTCAGCCTGGCGCCGCTCACCTACGTCCTGGTCGGAAACGCGAACCTGACGACCGTGTTCGGCCAGGCGGTGTCGGTCGCCGCCGTCGCGGTGGTCGTGCTGTCGGCAGAACAGCTGCGTGGGACCGCACCGTTCGCCGGCGTGGTGCTGCTGGTCGCGTTCAGCCTGATCTGCCACGTCAGCACCCTCGTCCTGCTCCCGACGACGCTGGTGGCGATCGCCGCGCTCTACCACCGGTACGGCGCGGAGCCGCTGCGGTCGGCTTCCAGCAGGATCCTGCTCGCGACCGTCGCGGCCGCCGTGGTGGCCACGGTCGTCTACTGGGGGCATTTCGGCGACGTCTATGCGCGCCAGTTCGAGCGCCTGCGGGCTCCCGCGACTGCCGCCGCGCCCGCAGAACAGCCGGTCGTGCCGGCCGATCCGTCCGCCGTCGGCACGCCGCGCGCCGCTCCGGCTCGCGTGCCGACCGCCCGGTCCCTGCCGACGCGCGCCATCCAGGCGCTGGACCAGACGGTCGGCAATTTCGGCTGGCCGATCGTTCTGCTCGCCCTCGTCGGGCTCTGGAGGCTGATGGTCGAAGGCGGCCGCGACCGGCTCGGCCTCGCGGTCGGCGCGTGGGGACTCGTGGGCGTCGCCCTCGTCGCGGTCAGCGTGGTCTCGCCCGGGAGCCGTACCTACCAGCAGGACGCGCTGGAGTTCATCGGCCGCGTGGAGCACGCCACGCTGCCGGCGGCGGTCCTGCTGGCCGCGCGCGGCGCCGTCTGGGCGTGGCGAGGCGGCGCGGCGCTCCGCGTGGCGTCCGCGGCCCTGCTGTTCGGGGCTGTGGTGACGGGCCTGCGCGCCTGGGCCGCCTGGCTCGGGTAGGGAAGCGGCCGGCCGATGGCCAGAGACCGGCAACGCCCGGCTTCAGATCAGCTCGATGGTCGTCCGGCCGCGCACGCTGGCGAGACCGCCATCGCGCGTGAGCAGCGTGGCCCGCAGCGCCTCGGCCAGCGCGAGGTAGGCAGCGTCGTACGTCGTGAGGTTGTGCCGAAGTTCCCAGATCCGCGGCAGCAGACCCGCATGCGGGTAGCGGGTGATCGGAAGATCCTCGAGGTCGCGGATCGCCTCACGGGCGCGTGACGCTTTCAACTCCCCGATTGCCGCGTAGCGCCGGATGGCCTGCGCCACCTCGACGTCGACCAGCTCCGGCGCGTGCAGGCTCTCGCCCCGCGCAAACAGGCGGTCGGCCGCCGCGCGGCCGGCCGCCGTCCCCAGCAGCACCTCGACGACGACCGACGCGTCGACGACGATCATCGCGAATCGCGCTCCGCGCGGATCACCGCCGCCGGCGAGATCGTCGGCGTGACAGCCGACCTGGACAGCAATCGCTCGCGCATTTCCCTCGGCGTCGGACGCTCGGCGGCGCGACGCACCTCGGCAATCAAGTAGTCCGACAACGTCATCCCCGCCATCGCCGCCCTCGCTTTCAGCACCTGGTGCAGGTCGTCAGGGACATTTCGAAGCTGGATCATGCGTGACATGCTACTAGCATGCTCGCATGTGTGTAACATGTCAACTGCCTCGTTCAGCATTCCCGAATTTCCTGCAACCAGCGTACCCGCCCGTTTTCGGCCGAAACCGTCAATCCGGTGCGAAGAAGATGCAGATCCTGCCATGTGCTTCGGGTTTCTACTGGCAGGAATCGCACCTCCCAGCCGCCCCGTTGGCCAGGCGCCGTGGCAGCGGCGCGCCACGCCGTGGCGTCCGACGAAGCGGGCGCCGGGCGGCGCCGTACACGAGGGCGCCGTACACGAGGGCGCCGTACCGCTTGACACCCGGCCGGCCGAGGCAGACACTGGACTTCTCGCCAGTCGCTCGGTCCCGTTCCTGAGTGCTCCAACAAGGAGGGACGACGATGCGCCCTGCCTCTTTCCGGTTGAACGTCCGTGTCTTCTCCGCATTCCTCATCGTCGGGTTGGTGATGCTGATCGCGGCCGGCTACTTCGTCGTCGGCATCGGTCAAGCCGGGCTTCGCAACTCGTGGGGCGAGCACCTGCGGCAGGTCGCCGACCAGGCGGCGGCCGCCGTGGACACCTACGTGTTCCGGCTGGTGATCGACGCGTCGGTGCTGTCGCGCGTGCCGGGAGTCGGGGAGTTGGCGGCCACCGCCAGCGAGCGCCCGTTCGACCGGCAGGCGGCCACCGCCATCGATCGCGAATGGCAGCAGACCGGGCCTCCCGCGGCCGTGAAGGACGTGTCGACCAACAAGGTGTCGACGTTCCTGGCCGAGGTCACGCGGCAGAACCCCATCTACCGGGAGCTGTTGCTGACCGATCGACACGGCCGCGTGGTCGCGACGTCCGGCCACGCCAACGGGTACCTCTACGGCGACGCGGCGTGGTGGAGAGAAGCGTTCGGCGACGGCTCGCGCGGCCAGCTCGTGGTGAGCGACGTGCGCTTCGATCCCCGTGCGCGCGTGTTCGGAATGGAGATTACCGCACCGGTCGCGGTTGCCGCCGACGGACCGGTCGTGGGCGTCCTTCGGACCGTCGTCGACGTGCGGGAGATTGGCGCCGTGCTCGGCGGAGTCCGCATGGGCGCTACCGGGGACGCGGCGCTGCTGCGCGAGGACGGTTCGTTCGTTTTCACACAGACGGGCGTGGATCCGAACGGCCGGTTCTTCGCCACCGACCTGCTGCGCGAACGCCTGGCGGCCGCCAAGCAGGGCGAGCCGCAGACGCCGCTCCATTTCGGGGCCAGGACCACGAATGGGTCGGCCCGGCTGGTGGGCGTCGCGATCAGCCAGCTGAGGGCCAGCTTCCCGCGTGCCAGCTGGCTCGTCGCCGTCTCGCAGGGAGAGGACGAGCTGTTCGCCACCGTGCGGACGCAGGCCACTTCGCTCGCCCTGCTCCTCGGGCTGACCGCGATTGCCGTGCTCCTGTTCGCGCTCTGGTACTCCATGAGACTCGCGGCCCCGTCCGAGCCGGAGGAGATGGACATGCACCTGACGACGCACCCGCGCGTCCATCGCATCGAGGAGCCGGAGGACGCGGAGGAGCGCGCGGCGGAGCGGGTCTGATGCAAGGCCCTGGGTCTTGAGCCCTGAGCCCTGAGCCGATATCCTTTGGGCATGTCCCGACCCGTCGATCGTCGCGAGTTCGTGCGTACCGTGGGTGCCGGGGCTGCGGCCTCTCTGCTGGCGGCCCGGTTGCGGCCAGGCGCGGCGAGCGCGGCCCGCCGGCCGAATATCGTCCACATCCTGGCCGACGACCTCGGGTACGCTGAGGTCGGCTGCTTCGGGCAGAAGAAGATCCGCACGCCGAACATCGATCGCCTGGCGGCCGAGGGCGTGCGTCTGACGAACCACTACTCGGGCAGCCCCGTCTGCGCGCCGTCGCGCTGCTCGCTGCTGACCGGCCTCCACACCGGCCACGCCTACATCCGCGACAACGACGAGATGAGCTCGCGCGGCGACGTCTGGCGCGACCTGAGCCTCGAGGGGCAGCGGCCTCTCGAGGCGGGCACCGTCACCACGGCGACGATGCTGAAGCAGGCGGGGTACGCCACCGGCCTCATCGGTAAATGGGGGCTGGGCGGACCCGGGTCCACCGGCGAGCCGAACCGGATGGGGTTCGACCATTTCTACGGTTATCTGTGCCAGCGGATCGCGCACAACTACTACCCGAGCTACCTCTGGCGCAACCGCGAGAAGGTGCCGCTCGAGAACGCCTACTTCCACCCGCACCAGAAGCTGCCGGCGGGCGTCGATCCGCTCGACGTGAAGTCGTACGCGGCGTGGGTCGGCAGGCAGTACGCGCCTGACCTGATGGCGGACGAGGCGCTCGCCTTCATCCGGCGAAACCTGGAGCGGCCGTTCTTCCTGAGTCTCACCTTCCCCATTCCGCATGCGGCGCTGCAGGTTCCGGAGGACTCGCTGGCCGAGTACCTCGGGGCGTTTCCCGAGACGCCCTACAAGGGCGAGAAGGGCTACCTGCCGCACCGTGCGCCGCGCGCGGCCTACGCCGCGATGGTGACCAGGTTCGACGGCTACATCGGACGGGTGATGGCGCTCCTTCGCGAGTTGAACCTCGACGGCGACACGATCGTGATGTTCACGAGCGACAACGGCCCGACGTTCAACGGGGGGACCGACTCGGTCTTCTTCGAGAGCGCAGGCGGGCTGCGCGGCTTGAAGCAGGACGTGTACGAGGGCGGGATCCGCGTGCCGTTCGCCGCGCGCTGGCCGGGCCGCGTCCCCGCCGGCCGCGTTTCCAACCTGCCATCCGCCTTCTGGGACATGATGCCGACGTTCGCAGAACTGGCCGGCGCCGCGACGCCGAAGGGGATCGACGGCGTGTCGCTCGTGCCGACGCTCGAGGGGCGGCCGAACGCGCAGCGGGCGCGTCCCTATCTCTACTGGGAGTTCGCCGGGCACCAGGCTGTCCGGATGGGCGACTGGAAGGGCGTCCGGCTGCGGAAGGCCACCGCCACGGAGCTGTACGACCTCGCGGCCGACCCGAGCGAAAAAGCGAACGTGGCGTCGGCGCACCCGGACGTCGTCGCTCGCATCGAGGAGATCTTCAGGACGGGACGGACGGAGTCGGCGCTGTTTCCGCTCAGGAAGTAGGGACGAGGGACGAGGGATGAGGGACGAGGGACGAGGGCTGGCAACTCGCAGGCGAGTCGCCCTGACCGCACTGGCGATGATGATCGCGTCCGCCGCAGCGACGAGTTCAGCGCAAGTGGTGCGCGGCGAGGCCGCCGCGCGGGTGGACGCGTATCTCACGCGGCTCGTGCCGTACGGGTTCTCGGGCGCCGTGCTGGTCGCGAAGGACGGGCAGGTGATTCTCGAGAAGGGCTACGGCCTGGCCGATCGCGAGAACAAGGTGCCATATACCGCCGACATGGTGTCGTGCATCGGGTCGGTGACCAAGCAGTTCACGGCGGCCGCCATCCTGAAGCTCGAGATGGACGGGAAGCTGGCCACCACAGACCCGATTTCGAAGTACCTGCCGGGCGTGCCGCCAGACAAGACGGGCATCACCATCCATCACCTGCTCACCCACACGGCCGGATTCGCGGGTGACCAGGGTGGCAGCGACGAGGAACCGATCGGGCGCGACGCGCTCGTCGCGAAGGTACTGGGCGCGCCGCTCGCCTCCAGACCCGGGGAGCGATTCGAGTACTCGAACGAGGGCTACAGCCTCGCGGCCGCCATCGTCGAACGGGTGTCGGGGACCGGGTACGAGGCGTACCTGCGCGAGCGCATTCTGCTGCCCGCCGGCTTGACGGACACGGGCTATCAGGCGCCGGGCTGGCCGCTCGCCCGCCTGCCGATCGGCTATACGCCCGACGGGCGTCCGTGGGGGCGGGTCTACAAGAACGGCTGGCTGCCCGACGGTCCGGGCTGGTATCTGCGCGGGAACGGCGGCATTCAGTCGACCCTCGCCGACCTGTACCGATGGCACCTTGCGCTCGAGGCCGGCAAGGTGCTGTCGGCCGACGCCGTGCAGAGGTTCCAGACCGGCCACGTGGCATCGACGGGAGCCGAGCGATACGGCTACGGCTGGGGGGTGCAGACCACGCGGCGTGGCACGAAGGTGGTGACCCACAACGGCGGGAACGGGTTCATGTTCAGCGATGTCAGGCGGTACCTCGACGAGAAGGTGGTCATCATCGCGATGAGCAACCAGCCTACGGTTCCAGCCACGCGGCTGGCGCCCCGCCAGCTCGAGTCGCTGGTGTTCAGTGATGCCGAGGTCGTGATGCCGCCCGTGCCCGTGGAGGTGGCGAAGGCAGTGCGGGAGGCGCGGGCCGGGCGCTACGCGCTGGCCGCGGCCGCCGGAGACGCGCGCGCGACGGTGACCGTTCGGGCGACGGCCGCCGGCCTCGAGGCCGAGTCGGACGACCCGGCACTGCTCGGCGGCCTCGGTATCATGACCGAGCCGGGCGGCCGGTTCGCCGACTTCGAGTCGCGGACGCTCGCGATCCTGGAGCAGGGGGCGAAGGACAATTTCCGGCCGATCTTCGAGGCGTTCAACGACGACCGGCCGTTCGAGACGGTGCAGGGGAACCAGCGGAAGTTCTGGGCCGGGTGGCGGGCCCAGTTCGGCGAGTTCCAGCGGCTGGAGCTGCTGGGGACCGGAATGGCCCAGGGCGACCCGGCGGTGACGGTGCGGCTGCGCTTCGAACGCGGCGGACCGATCCTCCAGCTCATCTGGGGGCCGCGCCGGCTGGCCGGATTCCGCGGCCTGCCGCAGGCGCCGGTCGCGCTCGTCGCCGAGTCGCCGGCGAGCTGGGTCTACTACAGCTATCGCGCTCCCGCGCTCGTGCGGTTCACGTTCGGCGACGGCGGCACGCTGACACTCGAGACAGAGAAAGGGACGTTCACGGGGAGGAGACAGTGAACAGGCTCAGGGCTCAAGGCTCAGGGCTCAAGGCTCACCCCTCGACTTCGCTCTGGGTGCCCTGAGCGAGGGCGCGAAGCGACCGAGTCGAAGGGCAGGGCTCGAGACCCAGGACATAGGGTTTGCGGAGGACAAAGATGAACCGAGTATTTGCCAGCTTCGTCGTGGCATGTGCGGTTGCCGGAGCGACGCTCGCGGCGCAGCAGAAGCAGGTGAAGGTCGAGATCAAGGACCTGCAGGGCGCGTCCATCGGTACGGCCATCCTGTCGCCGGCGAGAGGCGGCGGCGTGGCGATCGCGCTCGATCTCAGGAACCTCGCGCCCGGCGAACACGCCTTCCACGTCCACCAGGTGGCGAAGTGCGAGCCGCCGTTCGCGACGGCCGGACCGCATTTCAACCCTGCGGCGAAGAAGCACGGGCTCGAGAACCCCGGCGGCTCGCACGCCGGCGACATGAAGAACATCACCGTCGGGGCTGACGGCACCGTCAAAGTGGTGATCCTCAACCCGCAGGTGACGCTCGGGGAGGGCCCGAACTCGTTGTTCCTGGACGGCGGCACGTCGCTCGTCATTCACGCGAAGCCGGACGACATGAAGACCGACCCGGCCGGCAACGCCGGCGACCGGATCGCCTGCGGCGTGATCGTGAAGTAGTTACTTCCCGCACCCCGGCAGCCTGAATGCCCCGATGCGGGTGGAGTAGCTCGCGGCGCCCTTCTTGATGTAGTCGCCGACGTACCAGATCGTGCAATCGTCGCCCGGGTCCATCGCCGTCGTCGTGTAGTCCTCCCAGCGCATGGCGGTCTGCGCGCCCTCGCCCTCGACGAGGACCGCTTCGCGCAGCGTGAGCAGGCCGAGCCGGTCGCCCGCCAGGCGGCCGGCGAATCGCTGCCCCGCAAAGTGCGGCGCGCCTCCGAACGAGTAGCCGATGGCGATGTTCCCCTTCCTGTCGATGGCGGGGCTCGCCATCCACCGGAACGACCCGTTGGGCGCGTAGGTGCCTTGCTGGTGCAGGCGCACGTCGCGGCCGGCGCCGACCCTGAATTCGTACCAGCGCACGCCGCCGCCTCCTGCCGTCGTGTTGACCGAGTGCACGGCGACGACCGATTCCTGCCGCCCGATCTTCCGGTACACCAGCCTCGACATGATCTTGTCGCCCTGCGCGTCGAGCCGAGATTCGGTTCCCGGCTGCGGCACACAGTGCGAGAGCTGGCCGTCGCAGAGGTAGTGATACGGTGCGACCGCGATCGGTTTCTGCGTCGTGAGCCGCGTGGCGGCGGGATTCGCCCAGTTCACCGTGAACTTCCAGACGTCGATCCGGTCCGACTCGAATTGCTTCCGAAGCTGCACGCCGCCGGCGGCCATCATGATGTTCGGCGCGCCCGCGGGCGGGAGCGCTGTCCCATCGATGTCGGCGTTGTTCAGGAAGCCGACGTCGTTCAGGATGACGCACTGCTCGGTGGCCGGCTCGCCGCGCAGCATCTTCGTGCGGTCCGCGACGCAGGCGTGCTTCTGCGTGGCAATCGTCTCCGAGATCGGGTCGTCGCCGGTGCTCGTCGGGACGTAGTAGCCGTCGGTCCAGATGGCCGGCCGCGGGTAGTCGGGGAAGAGCGGGCGGAGGAACTCGTACCGGTAGTACGGGCCCATCGGGTCGGGGCCGGTGCTGACCGCGTAGCACATGGAGTACGGGCCCGTTGGCGCCTCGCGCTGCGCCGGACGCGGTGCCTGCGGCGCCGCGGGCGCGGGTGGCGCCGGGGCAGCGGGGGCGGCGGCAGCGGGCGTTGGCGGCGCTGACGGCGGGTCGGGCAGCCGCACCGCCTCGCCAGGCTGGCCCGGCCGGCCGGCAGGGCTCAGGTACGCCGTCGGGCTCGCGGTCCACACGGGAGGCTGGTCGGGTCGCGCCGCGCCCCGGCGGAAGATCGGCATCACGATCAGCCACCGGTTGGCCAGTTGGTCGTAGCGCGCCACCGCGTCGCCGTTGTTCGTCGTCTCGCACATGCCGCCGAACCCCTTGAACAGGAGGTTGGTCGGCGCGGCGCCCCACAGGACCCGGCCGGTGGTGTCGAACCGTTTCCCCTTCTTCGTGAAGATCGCCATTCGCGTGTTGACGATCTGAACGACGTGGTCGGGGCCGACCGCGAGCGCGTTGTCGGACGGATTGCGGACCATCGGCATGCCGTGCGGCCCTTCGAAGCCGACGCCGAGGCCGTCGAAGCTGGCCACGATCGTGGCGGCCGGCCGCTCGCCCTGCCTGGTTTGTTCGACCGCCGCGGAGCCCGAGGGCGCGGTGACGACGGGCGGCACGATAGGCGGCCGCGGCGCCTGCGCCGCGGGCAGACTGGCCAGCAGAATGACGGCCGTGATGGCGAGCAGCCAGGTCGATCTCATCGCGCCTCCTTCGGGGTGCGGGTCGCGGCGGATCGTAGCACGGGGGACCCTTGTGATGCCGGCCTCCCGCCTTCGCTGCCAGGCAGCTTCGGCGAGGCAAGCCGTGCCGGCTGCCAGGCAGCTTCGGTGAGACGAGCCGCGCCGGCGAGTCCAGCGCCGGTGCTACACTCGACCGGTGCGCGCCACGATCCGCTGCTACGCCGAGCTGAACGACTTCCTGCCGCGCGAACGGCGGCAGGTGGCGTTCGCGCACGCGTGGGACGGGCGCGTGTCGGTCAAGGACCTGCTCGAGGGCCTGGGCGTGCCGCACGGCGAGGTGGACCTGCTCCTCGTCAATGGCGAGTCGTGCGGCTTTGACCGGCTCGTCGAGGACGGCGATCGGGTTGCCGCGTACCCGGTCTTCGAGTCGTTCGACATCGCGTCGGAGACGAAAGTCAGACCCGAGCCCCTGCGCCAGACGCGGTTCGTGCTCGACGTTCACCTTGGACGACTGGCCGCCCTCCTGCGGCTCGCGGGCTTCGACGCGCTCTACCGCCGGGACCTGGAGGACGCGGAGCTGGCGGACATCTCGGCCTCGACGAAGCGCATCCTGCTGTCGCGCGATCAGGCTCTGCTCAAGCGGCGGATCGTCACCCACGGCTACTGGGTTCGATCGACCGACCCGGCGGAGCAACTCGCCGAGGTCGTCGGGCGGTTCGACCTCGCGCGGACGGCCCGCCCTTTCTCCCGCTGCACGGTCTGCAACGGCACGATGACCGCCGCGACTCTCGAGGAGGTCGCCGACCGCGTGCCGCCGCGCAGCCGCCGGCGCCACGACGACTACCGGCGATGCACGGGCTGCGGACGCATCTACTGGAAGGGCACCCACTACGAGCGCCTCCAGCGGCTGCTGGACGAGGCGCTGCAGCAGGAGAGTCGTTAGCGCGAGCGGCCCATCTCCGCCGCCCACTCCTCGTGAAGGCGAGCCAGCCGCGCGACGATGTCGGGGTGTCGCGCGGCCAGGTTGGTCATCTCGCTCGGATCCGCCGGCGGGTTCGAGAGGAACAGGGCGTCGGCCTCCGTGAGCGGCGCCTTCTTCGACGTGTCGTCCGGATTCCCGATCAGCTTCCAGTCGCCTTCGCGGACCGCCCACTGCGGCTTCGCCGCCGTCCCGCCGCTCCGCCAGTGGAACGCGGCGTGGTGAGACCCGACATCGTCCCCGCGCGCGATGTCCGCCAGGCTGTGACCATCGAGCGTCGCGGCCGGCCGGGCGGAGCCGGTCCATTCCGCGATCGTCGGCAGCCAGTCGCACGCGGTGCAGAACTGCCCGCGCACGCCGCCTCCCGGCAGGCGGCCCGGCCACGAGACGATGGCCGGCACGCGAATCCCACCCTCGAACAGGCTGAACTTCGCGCCGCGATACGGGCCCGCGCTGCCGCCGCCCGAGTGGGCGCGCACTTCCACCGAGTGCCCCTGGTCGGCCTGGAAGATGACGATCGTGTCCCGATCGAGGCCGAGAGCGCGCAACCGCGCCACGATCGTGCCGACCAGCTCGTCCAGCGTCGACATGAACGCGGCGTAGAGGTTTCGCGGATAGGGAAGATCCCGGTAGCGCTCGAGCCACGCGGCCCGCCCCTGGTACGGGTAGTGGGGCATGTTGATGGCCCAGTAGCAGAACCACGGGTCGCGGCGATGGGCGGTGACGAACCGGTCGATCTCCTCCGTCATCAGGTCGCCGAAGAACCGGCCTTCGTAGAAGACCTCCCGGCCGTTGCGCTGGAGGTCGTGCCGGTTCGGGCCGTCCCAGTAGAAGAAGTGGCTGTAGTTGTCGATGCAGCCGCCCAGGTGGCCGAACGAGTGGTCGAATCCCTGGGCATTCGGGACGGTCTCCGCATGGTGCCCGAGGTGCCACTTGCCGACGTGAGCCGTGGCGTACCCGGCCGACTTCAGCATCTCTGCTATGGTGACGCGGCTCGACGGCATTCCTTCGGCGCCGGGCGAGACGTTGCCGGGCACGCCGGCGCGCTGCGGGTACATGCCGCTCAGCAGCGCGGCGCGCGACGCCGAGCAGAGCGGCGCGGCCGAGTAGAACTGCGTGAACCTGACGCCCCGGCCCGCCAGCCCGTCCAGATTCGGCGTGACGAGATCGCGCGCGCCGTAGCAGTTCAAGTCGATGGCGCCCTGGTCGTCCGAGTAGATGAGCAGAACATTCGGGCGGCGGGCGCCGGCGGCAGACGCCGTGGCGCCTCGCTGCGCGGCCCCGGCAAGCGGCGTCAATGGCGTGAGCGCCGCCGACGCCGCGCCGGCACCGGCGAGCGAGAGGAACGATCGCCTCGAGAAGGCTCGGTCCGCGGTTGACATGGGCCGCATTATAGGCGCGGCGCGGGGCTACACGCGCGGGCTGGCCGCCGCCTGCTCGAAACGGTCGATTTGGCCCCGGTCCCCGACGACGGCCACGAGGTCGCCGACTTCCAGGCGCGCGTCCGGACCCGGGCTGGCGGTGAACGCGTCGTGCCGCAGCACGGCGGCAACCGACACGCCCGTGACGGCGCGGACGGCCAGTTCACCAATCGTCCTGCCGACCATCGGGCTGCTCTCGACGATCCGGACCCACCGCAGATCCAGAAGCCGGGTGGCGCCGGCCAGGCGGCTGAGCGTGGGGTGGTCCTCGCCGCGACGCTCGAGCGCGGGCGCGTATCGGTTGTCGCGCAGCCCGTCGGTCAGGCGGAGGATGTCGAGCGCGGGCATCCGCAGGTGCCGCAGCGCCTGGCGGGTCATCTCGAGACTGGCTTCGGTCTCCGGCTGCACGACCTCGGCGATGTTCATGGCGTGCAGCGCCTTCATCGCCTCGGCATTCTCGGCGCGCGCCACCACGGCGATCTCGCGGTTCAGCGCGCGGGCGTTCTCGACCACCGATCTCGGCCACGCCGAGGACCGGGACGGTGACCAGCAGCAGACTCGCCCGCGTCGATGCCCGCCGCCTCCAGCACGGCGGGCTGGGTCGCATCGCCGAAGACGACGGGCCGGCCGTCGGCGCGCGCCTGATCGATGCGCCCGTGGTCGAGTTCGATCAGCACGACAGGGAGGTCCAGGCGGCGCAGCACGCTGGCGATGCCGCATCCGACCCGGCCGGCGCCGGCCACGATGACGTGGCCGGACAGCGGCGCCTCTCCGAGGTTGATGGTCTGGACCGGCTCGCGCTCGCGCCGGCGGCTCATCCAGGCGTAGAGCGGGGTCGTCAGCCCCGAGACCACCGGCGTGAGCACCATCGTGATGACCGCCGCGTTGAGGACCAGCGAGTACAGCTCGACGGAGATCGCGCCGGTGGCCCGACCCGCCCGCGCGAGCACGAACGAGAACTCGCCGATCTGGAAGAGCGCCAGCGCGCTGGCGAGCGGCACCACGTTCCGATAGCCGAACGCCAACGTGACGCCCCAGAACACGCCGCCCTTCACGAGGCTGACCAGCACGACGGCCAGCGCCACTGCCCGCCACTGCCCGAGCACGTGCGACGGATCCAGCAGCATGCCCACCGAGGCGAAGAACAACAGGCTGAAGACGTCGCGCAGCGGGATGATGTCGCTGAGCGCCTGGTGGCTGTAGTCCGACTCGCTCAGCACGAGGCCGGCGATGAACGCGCCGACCGCCGACGACACGCCGAACGAGTGCGCGAGGTAGCCGATGCCGAGCGCAATCCCGATCGTGACCAGCAGGAACAGCTCCCGCGACCCGGATCGGGCCACCCATCCCACGAGCCGGGGAATCAGGCGTGTGCCGCCCAGCAGCAGCAGCGCCAGCAACGCGGCGGCCTTTCCCGTCGCCAGCAGGGCCCCGGCCGACCCGCCGTCGGCGGTGCCCAGGCGCGGGAGCAGGACCATCAACGGGATGAAGGCCAGGTCCTGTGCGACCAGCATCCCGATCATCACCCGGCTCGAGAGCGTGCCCACGCGCCCCTGGGCCTGGAGGGCCTTCAGCACCACCAGCGTGCTCGACAGCGATACCAGCGCGCCGAGCCAGATCGACTCGGTCCAGCCGAATCCGAGCCACCGCCCGAAGGGGAGGATGAGAAGGACCGTGACCGCGATCTGAATCGGCGTGCCGATCACCGCCACGCGGCGCACGGGCCACAGGTCGGAGAGCGACACCTCGAGCCCAAGGCCGAAGAGCAGGAGCGTCACGCCGATTTCGGCCAGGCGCTCGAGGTTCTGGGGATCGCCGACCGTAATCAAGCCTGTATGGGGCCCGACGACGATGCCGGCCACGAGGTAGCCGAGCACGAGGGGCTGCCGGAGAAGGCGCGCGATCACGCCGCCGCAGAAACCCGCCGCGATGACGACAAAGAGGTCCGGGGCCATGACCGTTGGGGATTGTACCGGGTCGGGAGGGGCGATGACCAGGCGGGCCGGTGGGAGGGCATAAGTCGGTGCCTTCGGTCCGCGATTCGATTACACTCTCGTCAGCATCCAGCGGCGTTCGGCGAAGGACCTCCCGACCCCCTGCGTGCGACCATGCTTGGGACCACGCTGAAGCACTATCGCATCGTGCGGACCCTCGGCCACGGCGGCATGGGGGACGTCTACGCCGCCGAGGACCTTCAGTTGCGCCGCATGGTGGCGCTGAAGACGCTCCCGCCGGAGACCGCGTCCGATCCCGACCGGCTCCATCGCTTCCGGCGCGAGGCCCAGGCCGTCGCCGCCCTCAACCACCCGAACATCGTCACGCTCTACGGCGTCGAGGAGGCGGACGGGGTTCACTTCCTCACGATGGAACTCGTCGAGGGCCGGACGCTCGGCGACCTCATCCCGCCCGGCGGCCTGCCGCTGACGAAGCTGCTCGAGATTGCCGTTCCGCTGGCCGACGCGGTGCGGGCCGCCCACGAACGCGGGGTCGTCCACCGGGACTTGAAGCCCGCCAACGTGATGGTCAACGCCGAGGGTCGGGTGAAGGTGCTGGACTTCGGCCTGGCGAAGAACGTCCGCAGCTCCGACGCGCGGTCCGACTCGGAGGCCGCGACCGCGACCCAGTTGACGGCGCAGTTCCAGGTGGTCGGCACCGCCGCCTACATGTCGCCCGAGCAGGCGCAGGGCCGGCCGGTGGACGTGCGGTCCGACATCTTCTCGCTCGGCGTCGTGTTGTACGAGATGGCGGCCGGCGTGCGACCGTTCGTCGGCGATTCGGTCGTGGCCGTGATGTCCGCCATCGTGCGCGACACGCCGCCGCCCCCGTCCGACGTCAACCGCTTGGTTCCCGTCGAACTGGATCGTGCCATCACGCGCTGCCTCGCCAAGGAGCCGGACGGGCGGTACCAGACCGCGTTGGATCTCCGGAATGACCTCGAGGACCTGCAGCGGCAGATCGACTCCGGGCAGGGGCTGTCGGTGCGGCGCACGGGCTCCTGGCGGCGGCGCGCGACGAGGTGGCTGCGGCCACGCTGGCGGTTCGCGGCCATCGCCGCGGTCATCCTGGTGGCGGCCGGCGCGGCGGCCGCGGTGTCCTGGCGCCCCTCGTGGTTCCGCGGCGCGAGCCCCGCGCCGTCGCACTTCGACTTCACGCAGCTGACGACCCAGCCTGGCGTGGAGTGGTTCCCGAGCATCTCCCCGGACGGGGAGTGGGTGGTCTACGCCGGCGAGACCGGCGCCCGCCGTCACCTCTTCCTGCAGCGAGTCGGCGGCCAGAACCCGCAGGACATCAGCGGGGCAGAATCGACGGCCGACGACGACCAGCCGGCGTTTTCCCCGGACGGCAAACGCATCGCCTTCCGGTCGAGCCGAGACGGCGGCGGCCTGTTCGTGATGGGGATGACGGGCGAGGAGGTCCGGCGGGTGTCGCGCGCCGGCTACAGGCCCGCCTGGTCGCCCGACGGAAAGCAGCTGGCCTTCACGATCGAGAACGTCGAGCTGAACCCGCAGAACGCCGCCCGGTCGAGCGAACTCTGGACGGTGGATGTCCAGACCGGCGCCGCCCGTCTCCTTTCCAAGCTGGACGCGGTGATGCCGAGCTGGTCGCCGAACAACCGGCGCATCGCGTACACGGGCCGGATGGAAGGGGCCAATTTCCAGCACCTCGACATCTGGACGATACCCGTGGAGGGGGGCCCGCCCGCGCGCGTGACGGACGACATCGAGAACGACTGGAGCCCGACGTGGTCGCCGGACGGGCGCCACCTCTACTTCTCGAGCGACCGCGGCGGCAGCATGAACCTGTGGCGGGTTCGGGTCGACGAGTCCTCCGGGCGGCGCCTGGGCGAGCCCGAACCGCTCACGGCGCCCGCCGCCGTGGCGGCGCACGCCAGTCTCACAGCGGACGGGCGCCGGCTGGTGTACACGTCGGCTCTGATCACGGCCAACATCCAGAGCATCGGATTCGACCCGATCGCCGGCGAGGTCAAAGGTGAGCCATCGTGGGTCACCACCGGTTCCCGGCGGTGGTCGTCGCCCGACCCATCGCCGGACGGGCAGTGGGTTGCATTCTATTCGCTCGAGAGACCGGAGGGCGACCTCTACGTGGCGCACCCCGACGGCACCGGCCAGAACCGGCTCACCGGCGACGCCGCGGTCGACCGCGTCCCGCGCTGGTCACCGGACGGCCAGTGGATCGCCTGCTTCTCGACGCGGTCCGGGCAGGCGGAACTCTGGAAGATCAGGCCGGACGGCAGCGGTCTGCAGCAGTTGACCGACGAAGGCGGATCGGTACTTCGCCTGGTCGCCGGACGGTTCGCGGATCACCACGTTCCGCAGCAAGCCGGGCGCCTACGGCTTCTGGATCTTCGACCCGAACCGTCCGTGGAAGGCGCAGAAGCCCGAACTGGTGACCCCTGTGCTCGGCGATCCGGAGGAGCGGTTCTTCGTCAAC
This sequence comes from uncultured Acidobacteriota bacterium, assembly GCA_963698725.1. Classification (GTDB taxonomy): domain Bacteria; phylum Acidobacteriota; class Vicinamibacteria; order Vicinamibacterales; family Fen-181; genus FEN-299. The sequence continues at coordinate 89,463 of CAVORY010000010.1, read as the reverse complement.
TCCTGGTCGCGCGACGGCACCCGCATCCTGGGCGAGGTGCAGGGGCCGGTCGGCGGCCTTCTGATGTATACAGTGGCAACGCGCGCGTTCGAGCGGCTGGCGGATTTCGGGGAGTGGCCCGTGTTCCTCCCGGACGACCGCCACGTACTCTTTGTCGCCGGCGGAAAGGCCTTCTACGTCCTGGACACGAAGACGAAGGAGCCGCCGAAGAGGGTCTACTCGGTGACGCGCGACGTCCTCGGCCCGCCGCGGCTGGCCCGCGACGGCTCCGCGATGTACTATTCCCGCCGCGTCACCGAAGCGGATCTGTGGCTGGTCACACTGCGTTAGCCGAGGTCGGGAGGTCCCTGGCCAAACGGCCCCGGGCGATTCTAGATCTGTTAGTTGATACCCTCGACCCGCGATTCGATTACACTCTCGTCATCGCCCGACGGCATCCGGCGGGAGACCTCCCGACCTCAGAGGACAGAGGAGAGCGAAATGAAGCCCAACGAGTTGGACAGGCGAGCGTTCCTGCACCTGGCGGGAGGTGCGGCCACGGCGACGACGCTGTTCGGCGCGGGCGCGCTCGAGCGCGTTCTGGCGGCCGGCCAGTCGATGGCCGACAAGACGCCTCAGGAAGTGGCCAGGGACGAGTTCTACTGGCGCGAAATCCAGCTGGCCTTCAAGCTGGATCGCACGCTCATCAACATGAACAACGGTTTCACGTCGCCCATGCCTCGCGTGTCGCTGGAATCGGTCGCGCGCTACATGGACATGATCAACATGCTGCCCGTGCACTACCAGGGCATGGTGGCGTCGAACGTCCAGACCATCCGACGGCGCATGGCGAACGAGTTCGGCTGCGACCCCGAGGAGATGGCGCTGACGCGCGGCGCCAGCGAGGCGCTGCAGATCGCCCAGAACGGCATCGACCTCAAGCCGGGCGACGAGGTCGTCACCACCGAGCAGGACTACCCGCGCATGCTGACGACGTGGGACCAGCGGATGCGCCGCGAGGGCATCAAGGTGACGCGCCTCCAGTTCCCGGTGCCGACGACCCAGGACTTCCTCTACGGCATGTTCGAGAAGGCGATCACGCCGCGCACGAAGGTCTTCCACTTCACCCACATCACCAACCTGACTGCGCAGCTCTTCCCGGTGGCGCGCCTCTCGCGCCTCGCCCGCTCGAAGGGGATCGTGACGATCGTGGACGGCGCCCACGCGCTCGGCCAGTTCCCGTTCAAGCTGCGCGACCTCGAGTGCGACGCGTACGGCGTCAGCCTCCACAAGTGGCTGCTGGCCCCGCTCGGCAACGGCTGCCTCTACGTCCGCCGCGACATGATCCCGAAGTTCTGGCCGCTGCAGGCCGCGCCCGAGCAGCAGGATCACGACATCCGCAAGTTCGAGTCGATCGGCACGCACCCGTGGGCGATTCGCGCCGCGCTCGGCGAGTCGCTCGCGTTCCACCAGGCGATCGGGGCGGAACGCAAGGCCGCCCGCCTGCGCTACCTGACGCTGCGATGGGCCAACGCGCTCAAGGCGATCCCGCGCATCAAGGTCCTCAGCGACCTCAGCGAGCCGGCGCAGTGCTGGGGCGTCGCGGCGGTCACCATCGACGGCATCGACGTCCGCCAGCTCGCCCGATGGATGATGAACACGTATCGAATCGTGGTGGTGCCGCTCGTTGGCGGCGCGCCTCCGAACTCGGTGTTCGACTATCAGGCGCTCCGCGTGTCGCCGAACGTCTACACGACGCTCGAGGAGGTCGACACCTTCGCCGAGGCGATGGCGGAGGCGGCCAAGAACGGGATTCCCGACTCGCCCGACCCGATCCCGGGCTATCCGGCGGAAGTGACGATGTGAGGTCAGCGGGAGAAGCGCGATGAGACACAGGGCCGTCCTCTCGATTGGAATCGGGGTGTTCGTCCTCGCGGCGATGGTCGCCGCCGCGCCGCCGGCGCAGGCGCAGGCGACCTTCACGATCCCGTTCAAGTTCGAATCGGGCGGGAAGAAGTTCCCGGCCGGCGACTACGTCGTCAGCAAGACCGGGGAGGCGCAACTGACGTTCCGGCAGGTGTCGACCGGCAAGGAGACGGTGCTGCCGTTCACCGAGGCGCTGAAGCCGGCGGTGCCTCCGGCAGCCGAGCCACGCATCGTCTTCGACGAGACGGGGGCATTCGAGCCGTCCTACACCGAGTACTTCACCATCTACGTGGTGGCCGAGGTCTGGCTGTCGGCGCGGGAGGGGTATCTCGTCCACCTCACCAAGGGCGCCCACAAGGACAAGGTGGTGACCGGGGCGGCGAAGAAGTAGAGTAGGAATCCGCCTTCATGCCCGAGAACACGCTTCCCGAACCGCCCGCGCCGACCGAACGCGCCCCCGAGCCGCGCGCGGCTGGTTCCGATCCGCTCGACGCGTTCCCGACGGAGGCGGAGGTTGCAGAGGCCGTCAAGGTTGCGGAGGCCGCGCGGATTGCGGCGGCCGCCGAGGCGGCCGACCGCGAGGCCCGCCGGCGGACCAGGACCGCCACACGCCGGTTCGCGCCTGGCGCCCGTTCCGGCGCGACCATCGTCGCCCGCATCGCTCGCACCGGAAGCAGGACCGCGATCCTTCTGGTCGTGGCGGGCGTCGCCGCCGTCGCGGCGGTCGTCGCGTGGCAACTGGTGCCGGGATTCAGCGAGCAGACCCGCCGCGTCGTCGGGCTCCTCAGGCCTTCGGCTGCGGCCGTACTCGTCATCGAGACAACACCTCCGGGGTGGGAGGTGGTCGAAGGGGCCCGGACTCTGGGCACCACTCCGTTCCGCGGGTCCCTGTCACCTGGAAGGCACGCGCTCGCGCTCCGGAGCGGGGCGGAGACTCGCCCGCTGGACGTTGTCCTGACGGCCGGTGTGGAGGTGGTCCACCACCTGGACCTCCCGCGCGCGTCATTCACCGGAGCGTTGAGCATCGCCACGTCGCCTCCCGGGGCGATGGTGCAGGTCGACGGCGTCGACCGCGGCGTTTCGCCGGTGGAGGTTTCCGGCCTCGCGCCCGGGAATCACGTGGTGTCGGTGACCGCCGGCACCTTCACCGTCACCGAGCAGGTCGCCGTGGCGGCGGGCAAGACGACGACGCTGCTGGTTCCGGTGACGCGGCCGGCGAACCCGGCCGGAGCGGTGGGATTCGTGACCATCGCGGCGCCGATCGAACTCCAGGTGTTCGAGGGCGACTTGCTCATCGGCAGCAGCCGCAACCCGCGCATCATGCTCATGCCCGGCCGTCGCACGCTCAGGGTGGCGAACCCGGCGCTCGGCTTCGAGCGCGTGATCCCGGACGTTGTCGTCGACGCAGGCGGCACGTCGAGAGTGACGGTGCCCGTCCCGAACGGCTCGCTGTCGGTGAACGCCGTGCCTTGGGCTGAAGTGCTGCTCGACGGCAAGGTAATCGGCGAAACGCCGATTGCCAACTACGCGGTGCTGCCCGGCTCCCATGAAATCGTGCTGAGAAACCCGAAGTTCGCCGAGCAGCGCCGGACCGTCGTCGTGACGCTGACGGCGCCGCTTCGCGTCGGGGTTGACCTTCGCCAATGAGAACGATCGCTGCGCTGCTCGCCGTGTGGTGCCTGGCCGCCCCCGTCGGCGCCCAGGACGCGTTGTCGGCGGCGCAGGCGCTCTACGCGGACGCGCGCTACGAGGAAGCGCTCAAGGCGTTCGACGCGCTGAAGGCTGCCGGCGGCCAGCCGCCGCGGACCGCGCTCGTCATCGAGCAGGGGAGGGCGCTGTGTCTGCTGGCCCTCGGTCGCAGCGCTGACGCTCAGCAGGCCATCGAGGCCACGCTCCGCCTCGATCCGTTTTTCAAGCCCGCAGAGGACGACACGCCGCCCAAGATCCGGGCGGTGTTCAGCGAGGTGAGGCGCCGGGCGCTCGCCGGCGTGCTGCAGGAGGTGTACGCGCGCGCCAAGCAGGCCTACGAGCGCAAAGCCTACGACGAGGCCGTCGCCGGGTTCGGCCAGGTGATCGCGTTGCTCGACGATCCCGACCTGGTGCTGGACGCGGGCCCGCGGGCGGACATGCGGCTCGTTGCGAAGGCGTTCGAGGATCTGGCCAAGGCGGCTGCGGCACCGCCGCCCGTCTCTCCGCCGCCGGCTGCTCCCGTTCCCGCCGGCACCGCCGGGGCCGGGGGAGCGACGCCACCGGCCGGAGCGCCCCCCGCCGCCGACGCCCGCGGAGGCGCCCCGACAGACCCGCTCTACGACGGCGCGTCGAAGGACGTGACTCCCCCGGTGCCCGAGCGGACGGAGGTACGAATCCCAGACTCACTCAGATGGGCGCTTCCGACCGGCGACGTCGTCGTCGAACTGATTGTCTCCGTTGCCGGCACCGTCGAATCGGTGACCGTGCGTCAGTCTCCCGACGCGATGTTCGGAGCGCTCGTGGCCAGGGCCGTGACGGACTGGCGCTATCGCCCGGCCTCCAAGGACGGGAAGCCCGTGCGCTACCGGTTGATGACCAAGGTGGTGGTCTCGAGGTAGCCGGACACGACGGTCCTGGAATCAGGGTTCACCAACACCACGAATTGTCTGGCGGGCCGGCCGACGTGTCCGCCGTCGACGGAGGTCCACGATGGCAGCCATCGCACGCAACATCACCGAACTGGTCGGGCGGACGCCCCTCGTATCGATCAACCGTCTGGTGCCGGTTTGCCGGGTCGGATCGTCGCCAAACTGGAGAGCTTCAACCCGTGTTCGAGCGTGAAGGACCGGATCGGGCTCTCGATGATCGAGGCGGCCGAGCGCGAGGGCCGCATCACGTCCGACACCGTTCTGCTCGAGCCGACCAGCGGCAATACCGGCATCGGCCTCGCCTTCGTGGCCGCGCAGCGCGGCTACCGGCTCGTCCTCTTCATGCCGGAGACGATGAGCGTGGAACGGCGGAAGATCCTCACCGCCTTTGGTGCGGAGCTGGTGCTGACGCCCGGCCCGGAGGGGATGCCCGGGGCGATCAGGCGTGCCGAGGAACTGGCCGCCTCCGACCGCCGCTACCTCATGCTCCAGCAGTTCTCAATCCGGCCAACCCCGACGTCCACCGGCGGACGACGGCCGAGGAGATCTGGAGGGACACCGACGGGCAGGTGGACATCCTGGTTTCGGGCGTCGGGACGGGCGGAACGCTGACCGGCGTCGCGGAGGTCATCAAGGCGCGCAAGCCGTCGTTCCGGGTCGTCGCCGCCGAGCCGGCGGCATCGCCGGTGCTCTCGGGCGGCAAGCCCGGACCGCACAAGATCCAGGGATGGGGCCCGGGGTTCGTGCCCCGGGTGCTGCGCACCGAGCTGATCGACGAGATCATCACGGTGACCAACGAGGACTCGGGCGCGGTAGCGCGCAGGCTGGCGAAGGAGGAAGGCATCCTGTCCGGGATCTCGTGCGGCGGCGCGATGTGGGCCGCGCTCGAGGTGGCCCGTCGGGAGGACAGCCGGGGCAAGCTGATTGTGGTCGTCCTGCCCGACACCGGCGAGCGGTATCTCACGACGTGGCTCTTCGAGGAGGCGGTATGACGCCCCCTGTGGAGCGGCCGCTGTCGTTCGTGCCGATCGCCCGCGACGGTCGGTTGACGACGGCAGTGGAAGCGGTTTCGCGGCAGCTGTGTGACGCCGAGGACGGCCTGGCCCGACCGTACGTGACCGGCGGGTATACGCACCTGCCGTCACGCGACGCCGTGGCTGCCATGGTTGGCGACCTGCTGACGGTGCTGTTCCCGGGCTACTTCGGAACGCTCTCGGTCCTCAGCAGCGAGGCGCTCTCGTTCCACATCGAAACGACGCTGCACCGAGCGGCGCGGGTCCTCGGCGACCAGATGCGGCGAGCGTACTGCCTTGGCTGCGGCTCCCGCGACCCGGCGCAGTGTCCGGAGTGCGACGAGCGGGCCGACGGATTCACCGAGGCGTTCCTCGCACGTCTGCCCGAGATCCGCCGGGTGCTTTCGACCGACGTCACGGCGGCGTACCGAGGGGGACCCGGCCGCGACCAGCCCGGCCGAGACGATTCTCTGCTATCCCGTCAGCGCGCCGGCGGCGGCCCTCACGCCTTGCTGAAGGCCGCCAGCGTGTCGATGTACGAGTGGGGGAGCCCGATGTCGAAGCGTCGGCCCTCCACGATCAGTCCCAGGAATCCATCCTCCTGGCGTAGCCGGTCGAGCGCCGATGTGAGCTGGAACTCGCCGCGTTCGCGCACGTTGTGCCGGATATGCTCTTCGAGATAGTCGAACAGCAGCGGCTTGATGACGTACTGCCCGAACACCGTGAGGTACTCGCCCTGGGCCAGGTCCGCGACGCGAAGGTGCTCGCGGGCGTAGTCGATGGTCGGCTTCTCGGCGAACTGCGAGATGGTCAGCCTGCGCCCGGGCTCCACCCAGACGCCGGTCGCGACCCCGAAGCTCGCGATCTCCGACTCGGGCGTCGGCCTCAGCCCCACCACGCTCGTGCCCGATTGCTGGTAGGCGTCGATCACCTGACGGGCGCACGAGACGCCGCCGGTCGACCGGTAGATGTGATCGCCCAGCATCAGCAGGAACGGCTCGTCGCCGAGCGCGGCGCGCGCGCAGTAGACGGCGTGGCCGAACCCTTCCTGCGCGGTCTGCGTCACGAACCGCACGTGGCGCCCGATCTCCAGGATGCGCCTGGCGTAGGCCTGTGAGGCCGGCGAGAGCTTGTTGTAGTTCTCGACGGAGACCTGCGCGGTGAAGAACGACCGGAACTCCTCGAGGTCGTTGTCCTGGACGACGACCACCACCTCCTCGATCCCGGCGTCGAGCGCCTCCTCGACGACCAGGAGGATGGCGGGCTTGGCGACGCCGTCACGATCGATGATCGGGAACAGCTCCTTCTTCGTCGCCTTGCTTGCCGGGAACAGCCGGGTGCCAAACCCGGCGGCCGGCACCAGCGCGCGGCGTACCTTCGGTCCCGTGCCGAGCGTCAGCGGGAGCCCCGTCAGCCCGAGATCGCGCTCGAGGATTTCCACCACCGCCTGTTGATCGCTCGCGCTGCGCGCGACGAACTGCGCCGCCCCGTCGCCCTGCGAGCCCACGCCTTTTCCGCCCCAGATGTGCGGGCGAAGCGCCTCGTGCGAGAGGACGCGATGCAGGACGGGCGCGGTCAGCTGTTCCGGGCACGCCGGGCCCGCGTAGCGGTCGAAGAACGTCTGCGCCTCGGACATCAGCGTCCCGAGCCGCTCGGCATTTCCGTGCTCGAGCGCCTCCCGCGCCTCGCCGACAATCCGCTTGTTGATCGGCCCGAACAGATCCTGCACGCCCCGATCGATCGGTCCGTCGGCGAACGGGTACGACTTGTTCAGCCGCTTCAGGATCTCGAGCGTGTCCTTGCCCGCGTTCAGGTTCACGATGACGAAGAACAGGTCGCTGGCCGGCCGGACCTCCTCGGTGGTCAGTCGCTCGCCGTCGAATTCCATCAGCACCGCGCGGTCCCCGAACGCGCAGCCCTGGTCCATGCGGCCGCACCGCGAAGGCGTCGTGATCTCGCCCTGGTAGGCCAGCTCCATCTCGCCGCGGACCGTCAGCTTCAGGTCGTACACGCGATTGAAGGCGCGCGCGGTCAGCACCGAGATGGCCGCGCTCGACGACAGCCCTCTCCTGACGGGCAGATCCGTCCGCGTGTTGGTGATCCGCAGGCCGCGGACCCGGTAGTGCGTCAGCACCTGGTAGGCGACGCCTGCGGCGTAGCTGAAGAAGCCGCCCTGCTGGGCTTCGTCGAGCAGCGCCTTCGGCTCGAGCGGGATCTCTCGCGGGCCGACCGTCTCGCCGTCAGGCATCGTCGAGGTCACGACGAGCGCCGTCGGGTGGGGCTCGACCCGCGCGTAGATCCCCTGATTCGTGCCGCAGATGAGGGTGTAGCCCTTCTCGATGTCCGCGTTGATGCGCCGGTAGCCGCCGGCCCAGTCCGAATGCTCGCCGAGAAGGCATACCCGCCCGGGGACAAAGATGTTCATCTCACACCGCCGTCTGTGACCCCTACTTCTGCCGCTGCGGCTGGGGCGTCGCGCCCGTGCCGTGCTTGATGACTCGCCGCGCCTTCATGTCGTAGACGTCCCCGGCCGACAGCACGTAGTACGGCTTCTCCCACGGCTGGTAGAGCCGCGTGTTGTCGTGGATGGCCACCTTCCACTTGCCCATCACTTCGAACGCGTCGCCCTTGACGATGATCGCGGTGCCTTCCGACAATCCGATGCCGAGCAGCGTCGGCATCTTCTGGATGACCGGAATCAGGTCGTCCCAGCGCATCCGCGCGTTGATATGCTGGTCGATGGCCGACCGCCTCAGGAACGCGAACCCCTTTTCGTGCTCCTTCTCCGGCGTCATCATGATGTTGGCGCCCGCCACCGCGCCGCGCACCAGGTAGTCGCCCTGAATCGTGGCGCCGGCCGAACTGCCGCCAATCACGCCGCCCCGCTCGAGCACGTTGTGGAACTCCTTCAGCGTGAGTGTGTTCGCGTACGAATCGACGATGTTCCATTGGCGGCCGCCGTCGAACCACACCGCATCGGCCTCGCGCAGGTCCTTCACGAACGCCTCCGTGTCGGCCACCTTCGGGTCGTGCGTGTGGAGCATCTTCACGTTCTTCACGCCGCGCTTCAGCCACCCGGCGACCACCTGCTCCTCCCTGTACTCCCGCACCGTGCCGTCGGCGGTCCTGTTGCCGCCCGCGGTGGGCACGACGATGAATTTCTTCTCGAGGCCGCCAGCCAGCTCGATGAAGCGTTCGACGATGCCGGTGCCCTCGGTGCCGCCGCCGCCGACGATGACGAGTGTGCCCTTTGCGGGGCCGTACTCCGGCGGGCCTTCCGATGCGGGGAGCGTGGGCGCCTGCGGGCGTGCCGGTGTCTCGGGACGCGCCTGCGGCTGCGTCTGCTGCGGGCTGACCACCGAGCCCGGCGGTTGACTCGGCTTGGCCTGCGGCACGGCCGCGTGAACGGCAAATGCCGTGAGCACCAGCGCGAGGCCGGTCGCTGTCAGATGTCGTCGCATGTCGTAACCCCCGGGGTGCGCGAGGCCGGCATCCATCTGCCGCCCGCGTGCCTGCTGGCCGGGCATTCTACATCGAAGTGCCTCGAGGGTTCCGCTCGGCCGTTCCGCGTCATCCGTGCCGCGGCTGCTCTGCGGTTGCCTCGCCCCGCCCACCCCCAGTTGTGAGGCCCGGCAGCAACGACCGCGCCTGGAGGGCGGCACAGGCGATCCCTCCCCTTGTGAAGAACCGCGGCGCCGGCTCACCGTTTCTTCGTCTCGCGGTTGGGGCACACGCCGGGCCTGTCGCCCCCTGTACCATTTCACCAAGGTCGAAGGGGGCTACGCCCTCTTCTCCTGCTTGGGGAGAGCGCCGGAGCGCCAGCAGGCGCGGAGGCGCCCCCCCTGTGCGCAGGCCGCCTGTTCCGAATGGACGATATCCTGGTGACACGCCGGCCCTCTCCCGAGAACGCCTTGTTGCCCCGCGTGCTCCGAAGCACCTGGGATGGACCTGCGTCTCGGGAGGGTGAGCCGTGCCAACCGCCAATGGGAAGTCGCGCGAAAAGCGCCAGTACAGGGGCGCGGGCCAGCACGGTGAGCCGGAATTCTGCGAGGAGGCAGCCAATGGAGGAGACCACCGAGTACCGCGTGTGTGTCGGCATCGACTGGGCGACCACGATGCACGAAGTCTGGGCGGCGGACGCAGCCGGCCGTTTGCTGGGGGAACGGCAGGTGTGTCATACGGGCGAGGCATTGCGCGAATTGGCGGACTGGCTGGTTGGATTGGCCGATGGTGACCCAAGCGCCGTGGCTGTAGCGCTGGAAGTCCCACACGGGCCCATTGTCGACACGCTGCTGGACCGCGGGTGCCACGTCTTCGCGATCAACCCCCGGCAGCTCGACCGCTTCCGCGACCGCTTCTCGCCCTCCGGGGCCAAGGACGACCGCCGCGACAGCCGCGTGTTGAGCAGCGCCGTACCGAACGGACCGCGTGGCGCTGCGCCAGGTACACGTCGCCAATGCGGCCACGATCCAGTTGCGGGAAGCCTCGCGGCACGATGCGGATCTGCTGGAAGACTCGCAGCGACTGGCGAATCGCCTCCGGGATCACCTGCTCCGGATCTGGCCCGAGCTGCTTGCCCTCTGTCCCGCTGCCGACGACCCGTGGTTCTGGAGCCTGCTCGAGTTGGCGCCTACGCCCGCCATAGGCGCAACCGTGCGCCCGGCGCGGGTCAGCCACGTGCTCCGCGAGCACCGTATTCGACGGGTTACCGCCGCCCAGGTGGCGCAGGTCCTGCGGACGCCATCGGTGCACGTGGCGCCGGGCGTGCGAGAAGGCGTCACGCCCCGGCTGCTGGACCTCATCGCGCAACTGCGCATCGTGAGCGCGCAGCGCCGCCACGCCGCGGCCCGCCTGCAGACGCTCCTCACCGCGGTCGTTGAGGACACGCCGGCGGAGCAGGGCCGCGAACATCATGACACCACGATCCTCCAATCGCTGCCAGGCATTGGGGTCCGGGTCGTGGCCACGATGTTCGCGGAAGCAGCCGGACTGCTGCACAACCGAGATTACCATGCCCTCCGCGTCTTGGGCGGCACCGCGCCGGTCACGAAGCGGAGTGGAAAGCACGGGTTCGTCCGGATGCGGTATGCCTGCTCCGGGCGACTCCGCCAAGCGCTCTACTGCTTCGGCATGAACAGCCTCAGGAGGGACCCCCATACTCGAGCGCACTACGACGCCCTCCGGGCTCGCGGCCACGGCCACGCTCGGGCTCTTCGAGGGGTTGTCGACCGACTGCTGGGCGTGCTCGTGTCCATGCTGCGGAGCGGACAGCTGTATGACATGAGTCGCCGAACGGCGGAAACACTGAGTTGACAACTCATGGGAAGTCCATCCCCAACCGCGCCATTGTTGGCCGGCTGGCGGTTCTCGATACCCTGTCGATGGCGAATGTCCACGGCTCGCTTGGCGCCGCCCTCCAGACACGGCCGGACATCGGGCGCGAAACCGGGGGTGGGCAAGGCTGCTCCGTTGCTTGACGCGAGCGGCGGGGTGACCCATGATGAGGCCCATCGCTCGGCCCGCGACCACTGCGGCCAGTCACCGGAGATCCTGCATGAGAATCGCACTGCTGTTTCTGTCTGTCGCTCTGATCGGTCTCGTCGCGACTCCCGGGGCACAGCCTCCGGCGCTTCCAGGCTCTTCGCCACAGGCCTACACGCTCTCCATCGAGCTGGGCCAGGAAGACGCGCGGGCGACGCTCACGGTCTACCGCGATGGCTCGAAGGCGCGCACCGAGATGGCGATCCAAGGCGCGCAGGCCAGGCTGACCAGCCTCTACGACTTCGAGGCGCACAAGGTCTACTGGATCATGATCGGCGGTCCGCAGGAGACGTGCACGTTCGGCCGCTACGAGTCGGCGCGCGCGCCGATCGGCGAGGACCCGGTGACCGGCTCAGCTCAGACCCTGGCCGGCCTTCCGAAGGGCACGCGTCGGAAGTTCGTGAGACAGGAGGCGGTGAACGGGATTCCGGCGAGGCTCGAGGAGATTGTCGTGCCTCCCGGCGCCTCGCCGAAGGACGAGGTGCGACCCACCCGCGTCTGGCTTTCCGATCCCGACGGCATCATCCTGAAGATGGAGGGGGCGAAGCCGGGCGGCAAGCCGTTCACGGTCATGGAAGTGAAGCAGTTCCTGAAGGACAGGCCCCCGGCCAGGCTGTTCTCGCCGCCCGCCGGGTGCCAGGCGACCAACTCCGCGATGGACGACAGCGGCATGATGCGCGCGCACGCCGAGGCGGAGATTGGCGCGAAGGCGACCGCAGAAGTCAACCTGGCCGAACCTTCCGGACGTCGCGGCGCAACCGTCGCGCCCGCACCACCCAAGGCACCCCCCGCGAAGGCGGCCGTCGCGGTTACGGCCGCCGCCGTCGAGGTCAAGGAGCTTCCCGGCCCGGCGCCGTGCGGGCGCAAACTCCAGGCGAAGGCGACGGTGACCGTCGACGGGCCGGCGACCGTCTGGTACCGATTCCACACCAACGTCCTTGGCCTCGAGTACCTGGGCGGCGCGCTCGGGACCATCCGGATCAACGCCGCGGGGTCGGCGACGATCTCGAAGGACGTCAAGTTCCCGGCGTCCAGAGTCGGCGAGGTCAGGTTCGAGGCGGCGGTTCAACCCGCCGACGGCCGTCGCGGCACCGCGACGGCTGCCACCGCCGCGGCCTTCAACGTCGTGTGCGGAGGCGTCCCGTCTGGCAAGTAGCCGGTTGAGGGCGACGGACGACAGACCAGAGGAGCGAACATGGCAAACGAAGTCTCCCGTCGTGAGTTCGCGAAGACGAGCGCCGTCGCCGGCCTCGGCGCGATGCTGCCGAGCGCGGCGGGCGGATGGTTCCAGGGGGGCAAGCCCGGGCGGACCCGCTACGCGATCGTGGGCGTCGGCAGCCGGTCGCAGATGTACCAGCGCGCGATCAACCAGACCTTCGCAGAGTTCGCCGAACTGGTGGCGTGCTGCGACGTCAACCCCGGACGTCTCGAGATGGCGAAGCGCGCCGCCCAGGCGGCGGGACGGCCGGCGCCCGCGCTCCACGCCGCGGCCGATTTCGACCGGATGGTCGGGGAGGCGAAACCGGCGTTCGTCATCGTGACGACGCCGTGCGGGACCCATCACCAGTACATCTGCCGGGCGATCGAACTGGGCGTGGACGTCATCAGCGAGAAGGCGATGACCGTGGACGCCGAGACCAGCCAGCGGGTCGTCGACACCCAGCGCCGCACCGGCCGCGCCTGCCGCATCGCGTTCAACTACCGGTACTCGCCGCCTCGCACGCAGGTGAAGGACCTGTTGATGAGCGGCGTCATCGGCGACGTCCTGTCGGTCGACTTCCACTGGATGCTCAACACGCAGCACGGTGCCGACTACTTCCGCCGCTGGCACTCCTCCAAGAAGATGTCCGGCGGCCTGATGGTGCACAAGGCCACGCACCACTTCGATCTCGTCAACTGGTGGCTGTCGGCCGTCCCGGTGTCGGTCTACGCGAACGGCAAGCGCGAGTTCTACACGCCGGCCATGGCGAAGCGGCTGGGGCTCGCGGGGCCGCACGAGCGCTGCCGGACGTGCCCCGAGAAGCAGACGTGCGGGTTCGAGCTCGACCTCGCCGCCAACGCCAGCCTCAAGGCGCTGTACCTCGACAACGAGCAGCACGACGGCTACTTCCGCGACAGGTGCGTGTTCCGCCAGGACATCGACATCGAAGACACGATGAATGTGATTGTGACCTACGACAGCAACGTGACGCTGTCGTACTCGCTCAACGCGTTCAACGCCTGGGAGGGCTACCAGGTGGTCTTCAACGGCACCGCAGGGCGGCTCGAGCACAAGGTCGAGGAGCAGATCTCGATCAGCGGCGACGGGTCGGTGCCGGGGGCGATCAAGGGAGACGGCACATACATCCGCGTCTTCCCGCTCCGCCAGCCCGCCTACGAGGTGAAGGTGTGGACCGGCGAGGGTGGCCACGGCGGCGGCGACGCCCTCATGCTCAAGGAGCTGTTTTCGCCGGAGCCCGTGTCGGACAAGTACCTGCGCGCCGCGGACCAGCGGGCCGGCGCCTACTCGGTGCTGGTCGGCATCGCCGCCAACCGGTGCTTCACCACGGGCCAGCCGGTCCGGATCGCGGACCTGGTTCGCAACGTCGGGCGGCCCGACTACCCGGCGATGCCAGGGCACACGGGGCCGGTTCCGATGCCCACGAAGCGGTAGGTGCCGGTTCAGATCACGTTCCGTTCGCCCGGCGCGCCCGCGCGCTCCAGCCGTTCGATCGAGAATGGCGCGACGTCCAGCCCGGGGTCGCGGCCCGTGATGAGGTCTGCGAGGACCCGGCCGGCTGCGGGCGAGTGCTGGAAACCGTGGCCGCTGAATCCGGCGATCAGATAGAAGCCGGGCAGGCGGGGATCCGGCCCGATGAACGGCATCCCGTCCGGCGACATCTCGTAGAGGCCCGCCCAGGCGTGCGCGATGCCGGCGTCGCCAAGCGCCGGGAGGCGGCGAAGCGCGACGTCGTAGATCCGTTCGAGCACCGGCCAGTTCACCGTGAGGTCGAAGCCGGCGCGTTCCTCCGGATCCGCCATGCCGAACAGCACGCCGGCGCCCTCGCGGTGGAAGTAGAACGTCGTTTCGACGTCGATGACCAGGATGCGCGAGGCGGGCACCTGCAGCGGCGGCCGCTCCCAGGCGCCTCGCTCGGCCGGCTCCGCGATGAAGATGTGCCGGCGCTGCGGCGTCACGGGCACGTCCAGGCGGGCCATCGCCCCCACCCGGCCCGCGTGCGGGCCTGCGGCGTTGACGACGACCGGCGCGGCGATGGTGCCGGCCGTGGTGCGGACCGCCGTCACACGGCCGCGCTCGACATCGATTCCCGTCGCTTCGACGCCGCAGCGAATCTCGACGCCCATCCTCCGCGCCGCACTCGCGAATCCCTGCGTCACGCCGTGCGGGTCGGCGATGCCGTCCTCGGCGCAGTAGCTTGCCGCGAGGACGCCGTCTGTGTTCAGCCCGGGCGCAAGCCCTGCGGCCTCCGCCGGCGACAGCAGTTCGGTCGGCACCCCCAGGCGTCGCTGCATCGCGGCCTGCGTTGTGAACCGCGCGACGCTTTCGGGTGTGGCGAGCAGGAAGAGATAGCCGTGCGGGTGGAAGTCCACGTCGCCGCCAACATCCTCGGCGAAGTGTCGAATCAGCCGGATCGACTCGATGGACAGGCGGACGTTCGCTTCGCTGGAGAACTGGTGCCGCACGCCGCCGGCGTTGCGGCCGGTCGACCCGGTGCCGAGCGCGGTCTCGCGCTCGAGGAGGACGCTGCGGGTGACGCCGAGCCGGGCGAGGTGGTAGGCGACGCTCGCGCCCATGCAGCCGCCGCCGATGATCACCGCGTCAGCCGTCTTGCGCATCTCCGCATCATTCCTTGTCGCCATCATAGCCCACTGAGTCAGGAGCGGAGGTATACTCGGCGCTGTGTCATTTCCGGCTGGAGGACCCCTGATGCGATCTCATCTGCGAATCTTCCTTGTGGCGTGCGTGTCCCTGATGGTGTCCGGCCCGGCGACCACCGGCCTTGCGGCCGACGACGGCGGCCAGATTCCCCACATCCTCACCCTGCGCGAGCAGAATACGTTTTACAACGCGTCGCTCAAGGTCCGCCTCGAGCAGATCGTGCCGGAGATCATGCGCGAGGAAGGCATCGATCTCTGGCTCGTGATCTGCCGCGAGAACAACGAGGACCCGGTCTACCGTTCGCTCGTTCCGTTCACCACGCTCTACGCGAGCCGGCTTCAGATCCTCGTGTTCCACGATCGCGGCGCCGCCGGCTTCGAGCGCTTCTCGGTGAACTTCCGCCAGATGGGCGAGTGGTACAAGAGCGTCTGGGAGCCGTCGAAGATGGACCAGTGGGCGAAGCTGGCCGACGTGATCCGCGAGCGGAACCCGAAGGTGATCGGCATCAACGAGTCTGAAGAGGACAACTACGGCGACGGCCTCACGGCCTCGCTGAAGGCGCAGCTGGTCAAGGCGATTGGCCCCGAGTACGCCAAGCGACTGAAGTCGGCCGAGCGCGTGGCCGTGCGCGTGCTGGAGCGCCGGACGTCCGACGAACTGACGCTCTACCACCAGATCGCGGCCATCGCGCACGCGATCATCGCCGAGGCGTTCTCGAACCAGGTGATCACGCCGGGCGTCACGACGACCGACGATGTGGTCTGGTGGATGCGCCAGCGCTCGCTCCAGCTCGGGTTTGTCAACTGGTTCCAGCCGTCGGTGTCGATCCAGCGCCCGAAGGGCAGCCCGTTCAAGGACACGCGCGCTATTCAGCGCGGCGACCTCCTCCACTGCGACTTCGGCATCGTCTACCTGAACCTGTGCACGGACACGCAGCAGCAGGCGTACGTGCTGAAGGAAGGCGAGACCGACGCGCCGGCCGGGCTGAAGCGGGCGCTGGCGTTGGGCAATCGGCTGCAGGACATTCACATGGAGGAGCTCCGCGTGGGGCGTACGGGGAACCAGGTGCTGGCGGCCGCGCTCGCGCGGGCGAAAGCCGAGGGGCTTCGGCCTCAGATCTACTCGCACCCGCTCGGCGTGCACGGCCATGCGGCGGGCGCGCCGGTCGGCCTCACCGACAAACAGGACGGCGTGCCGGGCGAAGGGGATACCCGTTCTTCGCGGGTACCGTGCACTCCATCGAGCTCAACAACCGCGCCGATGTGCCGGAATGGGGGAATCAGGAAGTGCGAATCGCCCTGGAGCAGGACGCGATGTTGATCAAGACCGGTGCGTCCTTCCTGGACCGGCGCCAGACGGCGCTGCACCTGATCCGATAGTCGAAATCCCTTGTCTGCCTACCAACGGTTGCGCAGAACCGGCCCGGGCTGTGAGCAGGTGGCCGGCAGCTCGGGCCCAGCGGCCGGTGCCTTCTCCGGGCGGATCGCCGGCGGCTCGGGGAGCGTGACCGGCGTCGCGAACGCGAGGCCGATCTGGTACGTCAGGGCGCCGTTCGGTCCGATCCCGGACACGTTCACGCGAGCCACCCGGCTCGGGACCTGAGCCGGCTGGAACGTGCCGGCGAAATGAACCGTCACCTCGGCGCCCGGCGTGAGCCGCAAATCGCATTCGACGAGCGCGCCGCTCCGGGAGATGTTGACCAGCCGGGCGAGGGCGCCGCCCGGCGAAATGCGGGCGCCCGTTATGGCGGGGACGAGCGCGGCGGGCAACCGCGGCGCAGGCGTCTCGCCCCCAGGCGGGCCGACGGACTGCCGAGCACCCCCGTCCACCGACGGGTCGGCCAACACGGACATCGTCATCACCCTACTCCCTCGGCCAGCCGCGCCGCGAGCCGCTCGATCTCTGCGCGGGCTTCGTCGAGTTCCCGCTGGAGCCGCGCGCGTTCCTCGGAACCCGCAGCCCTGGCCTTCCCGTGAGCCTCGAGGCGTTTCCGCGCGTTCGCGAGCGCCAGGCCCGCGGCTTCCTGGTCCAGCAGCGCCTGCTCGAGGCGGCTCATCCAGGAAACCTCGCGGCTGGCCAGCGTCATCGACTCCTTGCCGTCCGGATGCGGCGGCTGCTTGACGGCCTGGATCTGCACCGCGTGCCGCCGCTCGGCCAGATCGAGCAACTCGCACTCGATCGACGCCGCGCCGTTCTCGTACGCGCGCCGCGCCAGGTCGAGCCATCGGTCACGGTGATTGGGGATCATCCACCGGGTGAATCGATGTCCGATGGCCTGGTCGAGCCTGCTGACGCCAAGCTGTCTGAGCGCCGCGTGGTTGGCCGCCAGGATGACGCCGTCCAGGCCGACGCGCAGGAGGCACGTCGGCTGGCGTTCGATCAGCAGGCGGAGCCGCTCCACCTCGTCGTCGGCGTCGGGCTGAGGGACCAGGGACATGGCACCCATCGCACTCTTCCCATGGGTATCGGCCCGAACCGGCGAGCACTACACCGGTTCTTACGGGTATTCGACGCGGTAGGCGGTGATGTGCCAGCCGCTGGCGTCCCTGGCCCACAAGGTGCGCATGATCGGGCCCTCGCCGGCCTCGGTCAGGAAGCGGATGTTCATCCCGAACGCCTTGCCATACTCTCGGGCGGCGGTCTCGGCCAGCGACGCCCGGTCGACCTGCGGGGCGCAGCCGGCCAGCTCGCCGAAGTCGTTCGGATAGCTGACCAGCGTGAACGTCTGCGAGTACGCGTGCTCGGCCAGGCGGATGGCCGGGTGGACCGGCTCCGCGGCGGTGACGAGTTGGTCGAGGCGGGTCACCTTGCCGGCCGCGTTGCCGCCGCGTTCGATGTTGGCGCGGATGAACCGGCCGGCCTCCGCGAGGGAGGCGGCGACCGGCGCGTCGGCAGCCTTGGTCTCGTTGTAGCAGCCGTACGCGTCCGGCGAGAGATACCGGAACGCCGTGTCGTAGTCCTTGCGGATCAACCAACTCTCGAGGAAACCCTTCGCCGTCTGGACCAGCGTCGGATCGGCCTTGACCTTGACGATGGCCACTTCCGGCAGGGCGTCAGCCGGCATCACCTTCTCGTTCGCGTCCTCGACCTCCACCTGCCACGACACGACCTTCCAGTACCCCTTGTCCTTGGCCCAGAGCAGCGCGACCGACGGGCGCGCCGTGCCGGCGACGTAGAACGCGGCCCCATAGTAGTTGCCGTAGACCCGCGTCGGCTTCTTCGACTGTCCGGGCGCCAGGCGGCTGGCGCAGTCGAACCGCGCTGCGATGTCGTCGGGCACGGCGTAGACGACAAACTGCGCGTGGTTCGGCTGCGTCACCGCCTTCAGCCCCGGCGTCGTCAGACGAACGCCGACCGTCGTGCCCTCGAGCGACGACCTGGTGCCCAGCGCCTCGCGGGCCAGCTTCATCCGGTTCATCAAGAGGAATGGCGCCATGCCCCGATCGAACGAGTCCGGGCCTTCGTTCGCTTCGATGCACGCGTAGCTGCGTTCCGCGACGTAGCCCATCGACGCCACGATGTCGCCCTCCACCAGCCAGGCCTTCAGGAAGTCGGCGATCATCGCTTCGACCGGCTGCGACCCGGCGCGCGGCTTGTCCGGCAGGAACAGCGTGGAGTTCTTCGGCGTGTCGTCCGGGGCCTTCTCGAGGCGGATGCCGAAGAAGCTTCGCCACCAGTTCTCGAGGCCGGTCCAGCGGGCCGCGTGGCGGTCGTAGTTGTTGCCCGCTCGCACGTCCGAGTTCGCCGACGTCAGGTGGCCGTTGAAGAGCGCCGCCGGGAACGACGAGGAACGGTAGTCGACATCGACGTCGGCCCGCCGCCCGTCGGCCGCTATCGACACCTGGATGGACGGCGGCCCGTTCTGGACGCGGTAGCTGATCGGGAAGCCCTTGTGATAGACCGTGTTGTCGGGGCCGCGCTTGAACTGCTGCGAGCGTTCGAGCAGATCGCGGGCGCCTGGCTTCAGCGTCACGTAGATCCGGAACTGCCGATCGCCTCCCGCCCCCGGGACCTGCCCGCGCACCGAGTCGATCCGCTCCACGATGTCCAGCGCGTCGCCGAGCGCCTGTCCCGACGCGTCCGTCAGCGGCGTCGTCATCAACGCGTGCGTGACCGCGTCGAACGTCGTCTTCATCGAGAACTTGATGTAGTCGTCGTAGAACGGCCCCGGCTCGACCTTCAGGCCGGTCACCTGGTTGAAGCGGGTGACCCAGTTGTCGACCAGGTGCTGCCGGCGCTGGCCGAGCCCCGAGTAGGCGCCGCCGAATTGCGCGGGCGTCTGCTGGGCGACGGCGGCGACGGCGAGCGCCGTCAGCATCGACAGGAGGACGGCCAGTCCGAATCGACGGCGACGGTAATGCTCGGGCATGGCGCCATTCTACCCCCGCCCGGGTTCGCTAGGATCCGGGCTTCTTGTCCTTTTCCGCCTTCAAGTACTTGTCGTACCACGCCAGGATGCGCTGCTCGAAGTCGACGCTCTCCGCCACGCTGTTCGGCGGCCGGTGCGCGCCATTCACGTAGCGCACCCACTCCACCTCTTTTCCAAGGCGGCGCAGCGCGTAGTAGATCTCGCGCGACTGGCTGGCCGGCACGTTCGGGTCCTGGTCGCCGGTGATGCAGAGCAGCGGCGTCGTGATCCGGTCCGCCCGCAGCACCGCCGAGTGCTCGAGATACCGCTCGGGATAGTCCCACAGCGTCCCGCCGATCCGGTCCTGGCTCTTCTCGGCGGCGTGAGTGTTCCGCACGCCCAGCCGCGGGCTGTCGGTGTAGAAGCTCACCATGTTCACCTTGCCCGAGACGTTGATGGCGGCCTTGAACCGCGTCGTCTGCGTCAGCAGCAGCACCGTCGCGTACCCGCCGTAGCTCGTGCCGTGCACGCCGAGCCGGTCGGGGTCGGCCACGCCCATGTCGATGAGCCGGTTGGCCGCCGCGGTGACTCCCTTCTCCCACGATTCGCCCGGCCGGCCCACCACGAGGTTCACCGACGGGTGGAAGACCGCGTAGCCGTGGTTCGCGAGGAACGCCGCCCGGCCGTTGAAACCGTTGTCGAAGAACGTCTCGTAGATCTCGAACACGGTCGGATAGCGCTTTCCCTTCTCGTAGCCGACCGGGTAGCGGAGCACGCCGTAGAGCACCTTGCCGTCGGCGTCGCGATACGACACCAGTTCGGACCGCGGCACCGCCTTGTCCGACATCCACGCGTTGAGCTCGGTCAGCCGCTTGACGCTGGCGAAGTCGGCCGATGCGGCCTGGAGATCGCCCGGCCGATCGCCGTCCGAGAGCGTGAACACGAACAGCCGGCCATCGCGCGTCTGGCGGAAGCCGGAGTAGAGCCCGGCGTCCTTGACGAGCGGCGTCATCGCCTTGGTTGACGCGTCCAGGCGAACCAGGCCGCGCTCCCAGCGATCGCGCTCCGACCAGGTCAGGTAGATCGCCTGTCCGTCGGGGCTCCAGTCCAGCGCCTCCATCCGCGGGTTCGCGTCTTCGCCTTCCTTCAGCGCCAGCACCATCTCGCGCGCGGCGCTCGCGATGTCGACGATGTACCAGCCCTTCCTGCTGGTGACGAGCATGCGCTTCCCGTCGCGGTCGATCGGCCCAGGCGAGAAGCTCTCGGGCTCGTCCTTCGGCTTCGCGTCCTTCGCGGCATCGGCCGGCGCGTCCTTCGCGGCCTCGGCCTCCGCCTTCTCGCCCTCCTTCTTCGGCGGCGGGGGAGTCAGGCTGCGCGGCTTCTTCTCGTCAATCCGCTGCACGAACACCTCGCCCTTCTTGGCGTAGGCGAATGTCCGGCCGTCGTCCGACCAGCGCAGCGTCAGCCCCTTCAGCTCCTTCGCCTCGGCGATGGTGACCACCTCGCCGCCGGCGATCGGCACCATCCGCAGCGCGTTCTCGGTTCCGCCGATGACGTCGTAGTCCGTCTTCGCCGTCACGTCCTCCTGGAACGCGATGAAGGTGCGATCGCGCGCGACGGTATAGGACGACAGCTTCTTCTCGGGCAGGACGATGCGCGGCTGCCCGGTGGCCAGGTCGATCTCGGCGACCGAGCGCCAGCGCGTGACGCGGCCCAGGTCGTCCCACTCGAGGAACGGCTCTTTCGACGAGTGCACGATGATGGGGCCCTCGGTGAGCGCCTTGAACCGCTTCCGGGCCTCGTCGTCGCGCTCGCGCGATCGGAGCGCGAGGATGATGCGCGCGTCGTCGGCGGACCAGGCGAGACTCGAGTTGACGGCGATGCGGGCGTCGCCCTTGAGGGGGATGTCGCGCACGGTGTTCCTGGCCGCGTCCCAGAGGCGCAGGCGCACCGCCGGGCCCGCGGCGGCGGTCCCGGGAAGCACCTGGAGGAACGCCAGCTGCGACCCGCTGTGCGACCAGGCGGCCTGGCGGACGTCGGCCAGATCGGGCAGGACCGGCCTGCTGACGCCCGTCGCCGTGTCGACGACGAAGAGGCGAACCGCCGACGGCGTGGTATAGGTCGGGTCGCCGTAGCGGTAGTGGTCGGTGGTCGCGTTGTCGAAGGCTCGCCGCGTCGTGTAGGCCACGCTGCGCCCGTCGTCCGAGATGTCGAGTGCTGAGGCGGTGGTGACCTTGAGCAGGTCTTCGGCTGTCAGGGCCGTGGCGGCGGCGCCAGGCTGGGCGGCGGCGCCAGATTGGGCGGCGGCGCCGGGTCGAGCGGGCTGGCCGTGCGCAACCGGCCGGGCAATGACGACGACAGCGATGAGCAGTGTGGCGCTGAGCCACGCGCGGTGCTTCACAGGAGTCCCTCCCTCATGCTGGCGGAGTATAACCGGGCTCGCCGGGGTCGGGTCGGATTTCGGAATCTGCGATCCAACCGTGGCAGTTTCTGCAATTCGACCCGACCCCGATGACGGGGCCGGCATACAATGCAGGCGGGGGTGAGCGTGATTGATCGGCGCGGTTTCCTGGCGGGGTCACTGGTCGGGGCGGCGGGCGTTGGCGCGGCGGGGCTTGGGGTGAACGGCTGGCGGCGCGCCCAGAACCTGCACAGCCGCGAGTCGTACTCGCAGATGGGCGAGGACCTCGTGCTCTACCACCTGCTCCACGACGGGATGAAGATCCACCGCCCGACCTACGTGGACATCGGCGCCGCGGATCCGGTGCAGGCCAGCAACACCTACCTCCTGCACGAGACCGGCGGCCACGGCGTGCTCGTCGATCCGAACCCGGCCTACCAGGCCCGGCTCCGCCGCTACCGGCCTAACGACGTGATTGTCGAGGCCGGCGTCGGCATCACGGACGAAGCGTCGGCCGACTACTACGTCATCCGCGACGCGCCGATGCGCAACACCTTCTCGAAGGAAGACGTCGAGTACCTGCGCAAGCGCGCCGGCCGCGAGGTCGTGGAGCGGGTCATCCAGATGCCGCTCATCGCGCTCAACCGGCTGATCGCCGAGAAGCTGGGCGTCGCGCCCGACCTGCTCTCGACCGACGTCGAGGGGCTGGACTTCGCGATCCTCGAGACGCTCGACTTCGAGAAGTACCGGCCGGCGGCCATCATCGCCGAGACCAGGCCGAGCGGGCCGATTCCGGACCTCCTGGCGTCGAAGGGGTACGAGATCCGCGGCGCGACGATGTTCAACGTGATCTTCGCCGACCCGGCGAGATACGCAAGGAGCTGAGTCCGATGGGCGTCATGCCGGCCGTGCACATCTTTGGCGTTCCGCTCGACCTCGGCGCCGGTCGGCGCGGCGTCGACATGGGGCCGTCGGCGCTCCGCATCGCCGGCATCGACGAGAAGATCGCGCGCCTCGGCTTCCGCGTCACCGACAAGGGCGACATCGAGGCGCCCATTCAGGAGACGCGGCTTCCGGGCGATCCCTCGAAGAAGTACATCCGCGAGATTGCGGCCGTCTGCCAGGCGCTCTGCTCGGCGGCGCTCGCGAGCCAGGACGAGGGGGCCATCCCCGTGGTGCTCGGGGGCGACCACAGCGTCGCGGCTGGCAGCGTCGCCGCGTCGTCGGCCTGCGCCCGCCGCCTCGGCGTGCCGCTCGGCCTCATCTGGGTCGACGCGCACGGCGACATGAACACGCCGGCCAGTACCGACGAGCGGCAACGTCCACGGGATGCCGCTCTCGGCCATCCTCGGGCACGAGCCGGCGGAACTCGCGCGGCTCTGCGCCGGCTCACCCATGGTCCCGCCCGAGCGCACCGTCCTCATCGGCATCCGCAACCTGGACGTGAGGGAGAAGGA
Source organism: uncultured Acidobacteriota bacterium (assembly GCA_963698725.1). Classification (GTDB taxonomy): domain Bacteria; phylum Acidobacteriota; class Vicinamibacteria; order Vicinamibacterales; family Fen-181; genus FEN-299. Next base: position 66,300 of record CAVORY010000010.1, on the reverse strand, counting down.
GATCGTGAAGGCGTCCGGCGTCCATGTCTTCACGATGAAGGACGTCGACCGGCTGGGGATTGCGGCCGTGGCCGACCGCGCGCTGAGCATCGCCGGCACGGGACACGCGCGCGTGCACGTCTCGTTCGACGTCGACGCATGCGACCCGCTCGTCGCGCCCGGCGTCGGGACGCCGGTCAGGGGCGGCCTCGACTACCGGGAGGCGCACACGCTGATGGAACTCGTGGCCGAGAGCCGTCAGCTCGCGGCGCTCGATCTCGTCGAAGTGAACCCGGTCCTCGACGTGCGGAACTCGACGGCGATCCTGGCGACCGAGCTGGCGCTGTCGGCTCTCGGGCTCGAGATTCTCTGACCATTCCCGACCCCGCGCGTCGGCGCCGGATCCCCGGGCACCGCTGCCGCGTCATATCCAGTATGACGCTGACAGGAGGAAGGCTGACGATGGGGGTGGTGCTGCTGGCCGGTGCGGTCCTCGTGCTGCTCGCCGCAGGATGGTGGGCGCGGTCGATGTTCTTCGCGCCGTCCGTCATGTATGCGGACCCGGTCGGACCCGGGTCGTTCTACGATCTCCAGGTGAAGACCCTGGCCGGCCAGCCGGCGGACCTCGGCGCGTACCGCGGCAGGGTGGCGCTGGTCGTGAACGTGGCCAGCCGGTGCGGCTACACGCCGCAGTACGCGGACCTCGAGAAGCTCTGGCGCGAGATGGCGCCGAAGGGCGTCGTGGTCCTCGGGTTCCCGAGCAACGACTTCGGCGGCCAGGAACCGGGAGCGGTCGAGGAAATCCAGCAGTTCTGCCGGCTCACCTACGACGTGACGTTCCCGCTGTTCGAGAAGGTCGTCACGAAAGCCGGGGCCGGCCAGTCGCCGGCGTACGCGTTCCTCGGGCAGGGCGGAAGCCTGCCGGCCTGGAATTTCAGCAAATACGTCGTCAACAGGGACGGGAAGGTGATAGCGTTCTTTCCGAGCCGTGTGACGCCGGACGCCCCGGAGTTGCGCGCGGCGATCGAGAAAGCGCTGGTGCACTAGCCGAGGGTACCGAATGGAGAAGGCAGTTCTCACCGACAGGAACCGGTTTCCGACCGACGAGATCGTCTATGCGCATCTCGGCCGGCGGCGGGCCCTGTGGGACGCGCTGTTCGCGCACCTCCGCGCCGAGTGCCCCGGCTCCACGACGGAGTGGCGCTATTACAACGACGGCAACAGCTGGCTCCTGAACGCGTCCCGCAGGAAGAAGACGATCTTCTGGCTGTCCCTCACGAGCAAGACCTTCCGGATCACCGGCTACTTCACGGACAAGGCGGGGGATGCGATCCGCAGCAGCACGCTGCCCGCCGAACTGAAGAAGCCGTTCCTCGAAGACGCCGGCCCGGGCAAGCTCCGCGGCATCACGATCACCTTCCGGACGAAAGCCGACCTCGAGCGCGCCAAGACGCTGATCGCGCTCAAGACGTCCTGAGTGCTGCTCCTTTCGAAGTCCGGTCAGGTCCGAGTCGACGGCAATCGTCCCCTCACCGGCAATGACCGACGCCGAGAAGTCGGGCGACAGCTCGACGCTCGACGTCGTCTTCAGCGCGATCATCTTGCCGGGCACGGCGTTGACAACGAGCGGCAGCTTCCCCGGATGACCGAAGACGCACCCGGTGAAGCTCACGTGCGTCTTGCCGTAGTCGGTCATCGCCTTGTTGCTGAGAAACGAGACGCGGTTGTTCCGTAGGCTCGAGTTGGCGACGCTCAGCACGTTCACGGGCGTTCTGATCTGAAAAAAGTCGGCGGGGGAGTCGTACAGCACGCGGACGTTCTCGAACGAGAGGTTCTCCTGCCGCGGAACGGCGGCGCCCGGATAGTACGAGCGGCTGTATCGGTCGTTGTCGAAGTGGATGGAGAACGCCACCCGCGGCTTCTCCAGGAAGATGTCGCGGAACACCACGTTCCGCACGCCCGCCGTGTAGGTCACATCGTCCTGCACCACGCCCCAGTTGATGCCGTCGAGCACCATCGCGGCGGTCTTGTGCGTCGGGCGCGTCATCGACTTGTACACCGTCCCGTCCGGGTTCGCCTGGACGCGGTAGAGCCGCCCCTCGGAGACGACGGTATCCGACTGCTGCACCTCCATCCCGGGCCGCCAGTCGATCCACGCTCCGGCCAGGATCCGGCAGAAGTAGCCGATCTGCCGCTTCGGGTTGGCCAGGTCGCGCATGTTCTCGACGACGCCGTCCTCGATCCAGCCCAGCTCCGGGTTGCCGACCGAGTAGTCGTGCGCGTTCAGCGCGATCGCATCGTCGCCCGTTTCGAACGTGCCGTCGCGGATGGTGAAGCGCCGGCCGCGGCCCAGGTGGACGCCGTCCTTGTCGCCGCGAATCAGGATGTCTTCGATCGTGATGTCCTCGAACGTGCAGACGTGGATGGCGTACTGCAGCCTCCCCCCGTCCAGGCACCGGAAGTGCTCGATGCGGAGGTCCTTCACGTAGAAGAACGCGACCTGCCCGTGCAGGCCGAAGACCTTCCAATTGCGGACGTCGACGCCATTGACGATGAGTTGCAGCCCGGACACCGTAATGTGCTCGTCCCAGGTCTTCGTCAACGCGCCCTTGTTGAGGAGGACGTGGGTGAACGCTTCCTGCTCGGCGACCTTCTTGACGAACACGTTGTTGCCGAAGAGCAGGGACGTGTTGCTGCCGAGATAGACCGTGCCGGCCAGCTTGTAGGTTCCCGGCCGGCTGACGACGATGGTGCCGGCGCGGTCCACCGCACGCTGCAGCGCCTTGGTGTTCAGCACGCCGGTCGCGGTCGGCGAGAACCCGAAGTCGGCGGCGTCGGTGAAGCCGTGGCCCGCGCCGGCCGCCAGCGCCATCTGGGTGACCAACAGGCAGCCGCCGAGGACGAGGGTTGCGGCGAGCGGTCGCGGTCGGGTTCTCATGACGCGAACTCCGTGGCCAGGATGCGGCCGAGGATAGCATGTGCGGCTCCCGCCGGAGGGCCAGACGCGGCCGTCTACTCCTGCCGGAGCGCTTTCACCGGGTCGATGCGCGCCGCTCGCGCGGCCGGTAGACTGGCCGAGAGGACGCCGACCGCTACGAGGCCGAGGCCGGCCGCCGCAAATGTTGCGGCGTCCAGCGGCGGGACGCCGAACAGCAGGCTGGCGATCGCCCTGCCCAGCACGCCGGCGCCCAGCACGCCCAGCGCCACGCCCACTATTGTGACGCGCAGCGCGCCGACGACCACCAGGCGGAACGTCTCCCGGGCGCCGGCGCCGAGCGCCATGCGCAGGCCGATCTCCGACGTCCGGCGCGCCACCGAGTAGCTGACCACGCCGTAGACGCCGACGGCCGCGAGCAGCGCGGCGCAGCACGCCAGGCCGATGAGCAGCGCCATGTTGAACCGGGGCTGCGCGACGGAGGTCGAGAGCAGGTCTTCGATCCTCGACACCTTGGAGATCGGCAGCGCCGGATCCAGGCCGCGGAGCACCTGCTTGACGCGGGAGACGACGGCCTCGGTGCTGTCACCCGATTCCACCACCAACTGCATCTCGCCCAGCGCGAGCTGGTAGTAGGGCACGTAGACCTCCGCCCTGGCGGCGAGCTGAAGCCCGTCGTGCTTCACGTCCCCGACGACTCCGACGATGGTGAGGTCGCCGGCCATCGGGATCTTCACCACCTTGTTCAGCGGATCGGTGGTGGAGAAGTACCGCTTGGCGACCGTCTCGTTGACGATCGCGACGCGCGGCCCCTTGTCGCGGCCGTCGAACCGGTCGAACAGCCTTCCCTTGACGAGCGGAATCGCCATCGTTTCGAAGTAGCCGGCCAGCACCGCGCGGTATGCCGCGCGAGGCCGGTCCGACGAGGACAGGTCGGTGACGCCGTCGATGACGAACGGCACGTCGAACTGCGTGCCGAGCGGGCTGAGCGGGAGCGCCGACACCGCGCCCGCGTGCGTCGTGCCCGGCTGCGCGGAGACGCGCTCGATCAGGTCGGCGTAGAACTGCCGCTTGGGGGCACCTCCGGCATACCGAGTGTCCGGCAGCACGATCTGCATGGAAACGACGCGCGACGTTCGGAAGCCGGGGTCCACCGACGCGAGGTTGGCGAAGCTGCGAATCAGCAGGCCGGCGCCGACGAGCAACATCAGCGCCAGCGCCACCTCGGACGCGACCATCACGTCGGCCAGGCGCCGCGCGCGGCGGCTCGTCGTCGCCCCGCGGCCAGCCTCCTGGAGCACGTCCGTGAGGTTGGGCCGCATCGCGCGCCACGCCGGCACCAGCCCGACGAGCAGGCCCGACGCGACGGCGATCGCCGCGGTGAACGCCAGGACCGGCAGGTCGAGCCCAATCTGGTCGGCTCGCGGCACGGTCGCCGGGATCAGCCGGCGCAGCACGCGGACGCCAGCCCACGCGAGGCCGAGGCCGACCGCGGCCCCCGAGGCCGCGAGAAGCCCGCTCTCGACGAGCGACCGACGCACCAGCGCGAGGCGGCCGGCGCCGAGCGCCGCGCGGATCGAGAAGTCCCTCGACGCGCGCGCGGACCGCGCGAGCATGAGATTCGAGACGTTGGCGCAGGCGATGAGCAGCACGAGCGCGACCGCGCCCAGGAGCACCCACAGCGTGCGGCCGATGCCGCCGACCACCTGGTCGTGCGCCGGCACCAGCCGGACGCCCCAGCCCGCGTTGGTGTCGGGGTGCTGCCGCGCGAGGTTCTGCGCGACCGTGTCCATCTCGGACTGCGCCTGCGTCAGCGTCGTGCCCGGCGCGAGCCGACCGATGGCCCGGTACATCCGATGCGGGCGCGACAGGAGCGACCGAACGTCCAGCGTGAGCGGCGACCAGAGTTCGACCTCGCGGTCACCCGGGGGGAATTGGAATCCGCCCGGCATTACGCCGACGACTTCGAAGGCCTGGCCGTCGAGCTGAAGCGTCTGCCCAACCGCGTCCGGGCGGCCACCGAAACGGCGCTGCCAGGCGCCGTAGCTCAGGATCGCGAGCCGTTCGTGGCCCGGCGCCTCTTCCTCGTCCGTGAACACCCGGCCGGCAATAGGCGGCACACCGAGCACACTGAAGAGCGCAGGCGACGCCTCGACGCTCGCGATCCGCTCGGGTTCGCCGGCGCCGGTCAGCGTGAATCCGCGATGACGGAACGCGGCCACGCTGGAGAGCGTTCGCGTCTGCTGTCGCCAATCCAGGTAGGTCGCGCCCGACGTCTCCGATTGCGGCTGCCCGGCCTGCGGGTTGCTCTCCCAGAGCACGACGAGCCGGTCGGGGTCCGCGTAGTCGAGCGGGCGCAGCAGCACGCCGTTCACCAGGCTGAAGATCGCCGTGTTGATGCCGATCGCCAGCGCCAGCGTCAGGATGACGACCGCCGAGAAGCCGGGCTGAGCCCAAAGTGAACGCATATTCGGTTTCCGCGCGAACGGGACGGGCTGCTCCGAAGCGGCTCGTCCGGAAAGGGCCCGCCAGCCTGCGGCGATCCGGCGTCGCGGCCGTGTGTCTAGGATAGCCGCAATCGCCTTCGCGGCCACATTGACAAGTGGCTGCCGGCCGCCGTAGTGTGAGCGGGCCGCGATTTCGACGCGGCGCATTCGCAGGATAGCATCATGATGAACCGTAGCCTCGCGAGCCTCGGCGCGTTCCTTCTGTGCGCCGCCGTCGGGATCACCGGCCAGACCGGGACGAAGCCCCTGCCGCCGATCGACCCGCAGAAGGTGCAGGATCAGGACGCGATGACCTGGGACGACTATCGCCCGATTCCGGGCAGGAACTGGGCCGACCCGTCGCTGAAGCCCGACCGCCCGTTCCGCCTCGCCGTCGTCGCGATCGACTTCCCCGACCAGCCGTTCGTGATCACGCTCCCCAAGGGTTCGGACCCCTTCGGCAATCCGCAGATCGACCCGGTGCCGCGCGAACAGGTCGCGCAGTTCTACGCCGACTTCTTCACCAAGCCGAGCGCGGTCAATCACGGCCAGACCATCACCGGGTACCTGATGGAGCAGTCGAGGGGCAAGGCCGGCATCACGGAGGTCGTCGCGTTCGGGCCGTACCGCATGCCGAAGCCGCTGTGGGCCTACGGCCTCAACGAGTACGGACAGAACGACTCGACCCCCGACGGGAGCAAGGCGTCCGCGAGGATGGAGCCGGACTGCGACGCGATCTGGAGCGCCGCGATCGGGAAGGACGTCCGCAAGGAATTCGACGGGATTCTCAGGCTGTACGCGTCCTACGACGAAACCGGCGTCTGGCAGGAATTCGGCGAGATGAAGTTCGCCTCGAAGGAGGACATCCCTGCGCAGTGGGGCAATCCGAATCCGGAGAAGCCGCGCTGGATACCCACCCGCTATGTCCCCTGGACCAGCTGGCTGGCGGGCGCGCAGCAGTGGGGCCTCTCCTCCATGCGGCAGGGAGAGAACTCCGGGACCATCACGCACGAGATCGGGCATCTCGTGTTCCGCCTGCCCGACCTCAACAACAACCCGTATGTGATGCCGTACCGGCGCGTCGCGGCAGGCCCCTGGGACATGATGGATCGCGGCAGCTTCAACGGGCCGGGCGGGCCGCACAGGCGCTGGGTGGTGCCGCCGACGCACGGCGCGGCGATGCCCGCAGGGTTGATGGTTCGCAACCGGCTGGAGACGAAGTTCATCAGCCCGTCCCAGCTGCTGCAGTTGAACCGGGACGGCCTGGCCAGGTCGGGCCTCGCCGTGGCGAAGGTCACCGCCCGGGCCGTCGATCCGCTTCCCGGCACGTTCGCCGGCATCTTCGTCAAGCTGGATGGCCCTTCGCCGGTCGACCGGACGCCGGCCGACGATCCGGCGACGAACCCGCTGTCGGCCGGGACGCCGAACTACGGCTCGTACACGATGGAGGTCGTCCAGCGGATCGGATACGACTCGTTCACGCCGGACAACGGCGTCCTCATCGCCAGGAACAAGGACACGCTGAAAGGCCAGAACGGCGGCCCCAACGGCTTCAACAGCTACATCTGGGTCATCGACGCCCATCCCGAGGACATCAACGTCGTGGATTACGTCAAGCCAAGCGGCGAGAAAGTGATGCGCACCATCGCCGACTATCGGCAGCTCAACGACGCGCTGTTCCACGCCGGGCTCGGTTCGGGAAGCTCGTACGAGTGGGAAGACGCGCCGAACCGGCTGCACTTCTACGTGGTCGATCTCGAGAAGGACAAGGCCGGGATCCTCTCGTACGTCCTGGCGGTTCGATCGCTCGACGGTTCGGGACCGCAGAAGCGGGGGGTGGCGCTCGAGGCCAGGGCCGGCCAGAAGGCGTCGCGGCCGAACGCCCCGGTGGTCTTCACGCTCAGGAACACTGGCGCCGCGTCCGCCACCGACCCGGCCATCCACCCGGCGGACGCCAACGCGTTCTTGAAATCCGATATCTACCGGCTGTCGGCCACCGTGGAAGGCAAGGGATGGACGGTGCAGCTTCTCAACGGCCTCGCCGCGTCCGAGTTCGGCGGTTCGCGCCAGGTGGCGGTCTATGTGTCCAGCGAGGCCGGAAGCGCCTCATCGGCCAAGGTGACGCTCAGAGCCGTATCCGAGGGCGACCCGGCCAGATCGGCGACGGCCACGGCGACCATCGTGAAGTAGGCCGCCGCTCACCTGTGCAGGTTCCGCGCCGCCAGACACGCGAATCCGCGCCGCGTCAATTCCTCCGCCGTGTGATTGAGCGCGGCGTGCTTGTCCATGTAGTTCTGGAGCAAGGTCGGCATCATTCCCTTCGCTTCCACGTCCGCCTTCGGCAGGAAGTACTCCAGGATGTCCGATGGATGCTCGCGCGTCATCTCCACTTCCGGGTCGCCTCCCTCGTGCTTCGCCGAGATGTTCCTGACGTGGTCGGCCAGGTCCAGCAACTCGGCCCGGCGATTGTACGGCTGACGCACGATGTGCTTGTACGTCTCGGTGATGTGATGCTCGATGCGCACGACGTCCTCGAACCCGAGGCGCTTGCGAATGTCCGCCGCGGCTTCGATGGTCGCGTTGTTCACCGAGTTGCTCAGGTTGAAACCGATGAGCGGCGTCGTGCCGTCGGGACGCGCGAACAGCTTCGCCATCGTCAACGTCCACGCGATGAAGTACGGGTTGTCGTTCCCGACGAACACCGAGATCTTGAACTCGTTGTTGATGCCGAGCCGGTGGATCAGGTAGCCGATGAGAATCGTCCCCGCGTTGATGTTCAGCACCTGGTAGATGCCGTAGTTGGTGTAGTAGTACAGGAACTCGTCGAGCCACTTGAGCGCGTACTCGTTCGGCTGACCGATGCCGCCGAAGTAGCCCGTGATCGTGTCCGGCCCGCCGAGGTGCACGTTCGAGCCGTCGGTGCCCTTCGTGTCGAGCGTGTCCACGTACGACGCGCCAATCGCCTGCATCGCGGCCATCCCCGCGAGCAAATCGCCTTGATCCGCTTCCGATTCCTTCATGTAGCGCACGCGGATGAAACGACCCGGCATCAGCTCGCGCTTCTCGATCGCCTGTCGGGCTTCCGCGATGAGCCAGGGGAAGTACTGGAACGCGCTGATCTCGAGCGTGACCGCGTGCGACTTCCTGAACTTCATCCCGGCGGCCTTGCGCCCCAGCACCTTGCGCCGATAGTCGGCCATGCTGACGAACGCGCCCGCGTCGCGCTGCGCGATCAGCCATTCCAGGTCGGGCAGGTACGGCGAGTTCATCTTCCGCAAGCGGCGCATCAGGCTCGGCAGCGTGCGCGCCTCCTCCGACCGGCGGTTGATCTCGTCAATCGTCCCGTGCCTGGCGATCACCTTCAGCACATCGTTGACCAGCCGGCTCTTGGGATCGAGCAACAACGCGTTGATGGCCGCGAGGTTGCGCGCGGGAAGCTTCAGTCGTTTGCGCAGCGTGTCGTTCATGACCTTCTCCTTCGGGGATTCAGGCGCCCAGCATCCTCACCAACTCGGCATACTCATCGTCCTTGATGCCGAACCAGTTCTCGGGCTGCGGGAACTGCCTCGATGCGATCTCGGCGACGTACTGCTTCAACCCGTTGCCGATGACCGCCCCGGCGTCGCCGAACACCTTCGCCATCTTCGGCTTGAACTTCGGATACAAGCCGAACATGTCGTGGAAGATGAGCAGCTGCCCGTGCGCGTGCGGGCCCGAACCGAGCGCGATGATCGGGACGCTCGCGCGCCTGGTGATGAGCTCGCAGACGCGGTCGGGCACCAGTTCGAGCAGGATCGCGAAGCAGCCCGCGTCTTCCAGCGCGCGCGCGTCGTCCACGATCTTCTTCGCCTGCGCGGCGCCCTTGCCCTGCACCTTGTAGCCGCCGAGCGCGGCGACGCTCTGCGGCGTCAGGCCGAGATGCCCCATGCACGGGATTCCGGATCTCACGATGCCCGCGACGCGGTCCGCCATCTCGATGCCGCCTTCCAGTTTCACCGAGTCGCACGCCCCCTCGGCCATGAAGCGCCCCGCGCAGCGAATCGCGGTTTCGACCGACGGCTGGTACGTCATGTACGGCATGTCGCCGACGAGCCACGCGTTCGGCGTCCCGCGCCGCACCGCCTGCACGTGCGGCATCATGATGTCCTGCGTCACGGGCAGGGTCGAGTCGTACCCCAGAATCGTCATCCCGAGCGAATCGCCGACGAGCACGATGTCCACGCCGGCGTGCTCGACGAGGTACGCCATCGGGTAGTCGTAGCAGGTGATCATCGTGATCGGCTCGCCGCGTCGCATCCTGTCGTAGAGCGTGCCGAGCGTCACCTTCTGTCGTGTTGTTTCGGTCATGTGATGCCTCGCGGAAATCCAACGGCGCGTCGACGGGCGGCTGGCGATCGTGCTCGAAGAACTCGGGGTCTCACGCGCCGGTTGTGGCCGTCGCCGGGGCGGGAGGGCCCGCGCGATCGTAGCGGAGGGACCTGTCCGCCCGCAAGGGGTATGCATGACGTGCCCTGTCGATGCCGAATGTCCACGGCTCGCCTGGGCGCCACCCTCCAGACACGGCCGACCATTCGAACAACCCGACCGGGATGGTATCCTTCCGTCTCGGAGGTGCGGAGGTGGCTGCCTGCCCGGGATGTCGCGGCGCGATGGACTCGCGCGTTTTCGAGCGCTTCTACAGCCAGACGTTGACGCTCGACATCTGCAATGCGTGCCAGGGAATCTGGTTCGACGGCCAGGAACTGCTGCAGTTGACGCCGGGTGCCGTGCTGGCGCTGCTCAGCATTGTCTCGGACGTCCCCGGCGGGGCCAGACACCCGCTGCCCGCGCGGCTCGAGTGCCCGCGCTGCGCCATGCGCCTGGCCGAAGTGGCGGACCAGCAGCGCAACACGCGCTTCTCGTACTTCCGGTGCCCGCGCGGCGACGGACGGTTCCTCACCTTCTACCAGTTCCTGCGCGCGCGCAACTTCGTCCGCCCGCTCGACGCCGGGGAAGTCGCCGAGCTGCGGCGCCACATCCGCCAGGTGAACTGCGCCAACTGCGGCGCGCCGATCGATGTCGAGCGGGGTTCGGCCTGCTCGTTCTGCAGGACGCCGGTCGCCATTCTGGACCCGGATCAGTTGCGAAAGGCCGTGGGCGAGCTGCAGAAGGCAGCCGAGGCGAAGAGCGTCGATCCGACGCTTCCGATGCGCCTGGCGATGGAGCGCCTTCGGGCCGAGCGCGCGTTCGCCGACGCTTCCGGCACCGGCCGCGGGCCGGATGTGCTCGACCTGGTCTTCGGCGATGCGGCGGATCCGATCGCCGGAGGTCTGCGCGCGCTCAGGCGGATTCTGGGTACGTAGACCTGGAATTCGCTTCGGTACTTGCCGCGAGTTCCGTTGCACGAGTATTGCACACGGGCCGGCAACCCGGTCACTGGCTTGCGGGCGGAGCGCGAGACAGAAGCTGTCTACGGCTCGCGGCGAAGCCGGATGAGGATCCGGTTCTGCTTGCGTTCGACGACGATGAGGAACGGAGGATCCACATCGACAGCCGCAAAGCGCAGGGTGTCGAGCGCCTCGAGGCTGAACGAGGTCTTGATGTGGCCGGGCCTGAGGAAGATCACTGCGATGTTCTCGTCCGCCACGAGCGCGAAATCGAGCGGGTTCATGCGGAGATCGGGAGATCCCAGCTACGATCGCCGCTCAGCCGCCGCGCGGCAAAGAGAAACGCGGCGGATAGGCCCTCGGCGGTGAGTTGGGGGTAGCGCGTCAGGATCTCAGCAGAGGTGGCACCGGTGGCGGCAAGTTCCAGCAGGAACTCGACGCTCAGCCGTGTCCCCTTGACGCACGGCTTCCCGCCCAAGATCTCGACGTTCGTTACGATCCATCCATCGCTCACGGTTTCACCTCATCCGACTCCGGACATGGTGCCACAATTCGAGCGTTTGGCGCCGCGGCGCATCGCGAAGGGTGTCTAGCCATGGCTAGCGCGAGGAGGAATCGCCTCGTTAGCCTTCCGTTAGCTATCCTCGGGCTTACAACAAAAGGCCCCGGTTCTCGGGGCCTTTGTGTTTCTGGTGCGGAAGGGAACTACAGTGCGAGGCCGCTGTCAGTCTCGCCGATACGGTCAGTAGGGCGTCCCAATTCAACCAGCACTCCTGAATCTTACCGCCATGAAATCGATGCAGGTAGATGATCGGGCAGTCGATCTCGCGGCCAGCGGCGGCGACGCCAAGAAACTCGCCTTTCAGGACGGCAAGGAAGCGGACTCGGGTCGCGAGCTTTTCGTCATCTCCGAACTCATCCTCGATGATGTGCTGCATGTTGGCGAAGGTCCGGAACGCCGCCCGCGTATGTTCTCGCAGAGCCTCACGGCCCACCACGTCGGCGGGGTCGGAAAGCGTTGAGCCGCCGGTGTGCAGAACGTAGTCCTCGGGAAAGAGGCTCTCGATCAGGGCGAAGACCTCCGCTTCGTCCCCGTGGTCAATCGCCTTCAAGTAACGGTTCAGCTTCTGACGGTTCTCCTCGAACGACATCGCATCCTCCTTGAGAGTGACAGTGTCTCCGAAGGTCGTTGCAGGTGCCGATTGTACGCGGCCGGTGCGCCGTCGTCGAGCCGGATCTGAATGTTAGCTATCCGTTAGCTACTCTCGGCCCGTACAGCGAAAAGGCCCCGGTTTTCGGGGCCTTTGTGTTTCTGGTGCGGAAGCGGGGATTTGAACCCCGATGGGCTTGCGCCCACTAGCTCCTGAGGCTAGCGCGTCTGCCAGTTCCGCCACTTCCGCACAGTGGGAGAGAAAACCGCCGGCAGGAACAGCTAGTATACCGAAAAACGCGGCGGCCGGTCGAGCACCTAGCCTGGATTTCCACGGACCACTATTTGCCTAACCGGAGCCCGACCGGTCGGGCCTCGTGCTGCCTGCGTGAGCCGCTGATTTCGCCGCCGGACCCGTCGCGGCGGCCCTCGATGCGCGCGGCGTACTTACCATAATGGTCGTCTGATATAGACATCTGCACGATTATACGATGCCGGTGGCTCGGCATGCCGCTGAGCCAGCGAGTCCGCGTCAGCAGCCTCTGGTAAAGGATTCGGCGCCACACGCGGTGGTGTACGGATACGGGGCTTGACGCCAGAAGTGGTAGGTGATACCGTGTATCATGTGCACAACGGAACACCGAAAGACATAAGCACCGTTCGCCGCTTCTTCCTCGAGCCGCGGTCGCCGAAGCAACGGCAGTACGAGGCGCTCCGCGCCTACTTCGTCGAGGGGCGGCCCTCCCACGCGGCGGCCCGTGCGTTCGGCTACTCGGTGTCCGCGTTCCACGTCTTGTGTCACCACTTCCGTCGGCAGGCCGACCCCGTCTTCTTCGTGACGCCACGCCGGGGCCCGCAGTCGCAGCCGAAGAAGTCGGCCGCGCGGGACCTGATCGTCGATCTGCGCAAGCGGAACTACTCCGTCTACGAAATCAGCGAGCACCTCAAGGCGCAGCAGCTGCCCGTTGAGTCCGACGGCCGTCCGCGAGGTCCTGAAGGCCGAAGGGTTTGCCGCGCTGCCCGCGACGCTTGGACGACGAGCGCCCGATGCGGCCGCGGCCCACCGTCGAGCCGGTCGCCGACGTCCGGGGCTTCTCGCTCGCGCCGCGTCGGTTTACGACGGCCTGCGGCGGCCTCTTCCTGTTCGTGCCGGATCTGGTCCGGCTCCAGCTCGACGGCGCGATCCAGGACGCGCGGCTGCCGGGCTCGAAGATGATCCCCGCCGGGCATGCCGCGCGGGCCGCGCTGGCCTTGAAGCTCTGGTCGATCGAACGCAAGAGCCACGTCATGGCCCTCCTCGCCGACGACGGGTTTGGTCTCTTCGCCGGCCTCAACGTCTTTCCGAAGAAGAGCTTTCTCTCCGAGTACTCCAGTCGCATCGACCCCACGAAGACGATGCGGCTGCTGGCCGCCTGGCATGCCCACGTCCGCGGCGAATCGATCTTTCCTGGGCAGTCCTTCAATCTGGATTTCCACTCGGTGCCCTACTACGGAGAGCATCCGGGCGTCCAGAAGCACTACGTGTCCATGCGCAGCCGGCGTCAGCCGAGCGTGCTCGTCTTCCTCGCCCAGGACGCCGACACCCACGCGTTCTGCTACGCGAATGCCGATCTCCGGAAGGGCGAGGAGCCCGATGAGGTCTTTCGCTTCATCGACTTCTGGAAACGCACGCACGGCACCCTGCCGCCGCACCTGGTGTTTGATTCGAAGCTCACGACCCATCGCGGGCTGGCGCGGATCGACGATCTGTCGATCCCCTTCATCACGCTCCGACGGCGCTCGTCCACGCTGCTCAAGGAGATCGTCCTGCTGCCGCGATCGGCCTGGCGCACCGTCGAACTGGACGTGCCGACCCGCAAGTACCGCACGCCGCGCTACGTCGAGCAGCGCGTCACGCTCGCCGGACGGCGCTTTCGTCAGCTGTATGTGCAGGACCTCGGCCACGACGAACCCACGATCTTGCTGACCAACGAGGCCCGGACCTCACCCAAAGCGCTGATCACCCGCTACGCGCAGCGCATGCTCATCGAGAACGCCCTGTCCGATGCCGTCCGCTTCTTCCACATGGACGCCTTGTCCTCCGCGGTCGGCTTCAAGGTCGACTTCGACATGACCCTGCTCGTCGTCGCCAGCGGGCTCTACCGCCTGCTCGCCGGACGCATGCGCGGCTACGGTGATGCCCAGGCGCGCCAGATCTTTCGCGACCTCGTGGCCATGCCGGCGACGATCACGATCACGGAGGACGAGGTGGAGGTCAGCTTCCACCGACGCTCACACCTGCCGATCATTCTGGCCTCGGGGCTCATCGACCACCCGGTCGCCGTCCCGTGGTGGGGCGGGCGCCGACTCCGGCTCACGACTTACAATGGCCCGACCGACCCGGCGTCGTCTTAGGCAAACTCTCGTCCGTGGAAATCCAGGCTGATTGCCACCTGCCCACCCCCAGTTTCGTGGGCGGGCAGCGACGACCGCACCTGGAGGGTGGCGCAGGCGATCCCTCCCCTGGCGAAGAACCGCGGCGCCGGCTCACCGTCCCTTCGTCTTGCGGTTGGGGCACACGCCGGGCCTGTCGCCCCCTGTACCATTTCACCAAGGTCGAAGGGGGCTACGCCCTCTTCTCCTGCTTGGGGAGAGCGCCGGAGCGCCAGCAGGCGCGGAGGCGCCCCCCCTGTGCGCAGGCCGCCTGTTCCGAATGGACGATATCCTGGTGACACGCCGGCCCTCTCCCGAGAACGCCTTGTTGCCCCGCGTGCTCCGAAGCACCTGGGATGGACCTGCGTCTCGGGAGGGTGAGCCGTGCCAACCGCCAATGGGAAGTCGCGCGAAAAGCGCCAGTACAGGGGCGCGGGCCAGCACGGTGAGCCGGAATTCTGCGAGGAGGCAGCCAATGGAGGAGACCACCGAGTACCGCGTGTGTGTCGGCATCGACTGGGCGACCACGATGCACGAAGTCTGGGCGGCGGACGCAGCCGGCCGTTTGCTGGGGGAACGGCAGGTGTGTCATACGGGCGAGGCATTGCGCGAATTGGCGGACTGGCTGGTTGGATTGGCCGATGGTGACCCAAGCGCCGTGGCTGTAGCGCTGGAAGTCCCACACGGGCCCATTGTCGACACGCTGCTGGACCGCGGGTGCCACGTCTTCGCGATCAACCCCCGGCAGCTCGACCGCTTCCGCGACCGCTTCTCGCCCTCCGGGGCCAAGGACGACCGCCGCGACAGCCGCGTGTTGAGCAGCGCCGTACGAACGGACCGCGTGGCGCTGCGCCAGGTACACGTCGCCAATGCGGCCACGATCCAGTTGCGGGAAGCCTCGCGGCACGATGCGGATCTGCTGGAAGACTCGCAGCGACTGGCGAATCGCCTCCGGGATCACCTGCTCCGGATCTGGCCCGAGCTGCTTGCCCTCTGTCCCGCTGCCGACGACCCGTGGTTCTGGAGCCTGCTCGAGTTGGCGCCTACGCCCGCCATAGGCGCAACCGTGCGCCCGGCGCGGGTCAGCCACGTGCTCCGCGAGCACCGTATTCGACGGGTTACCGCCGCCCAGGTGGCGCAGGTCCTGCGGACGCCATCGGTGCACGTGGCGCCGGGCGTGCGAGAAGGCGTCACGCCCCGGCTGCTGGACCTCATCGCGCAACTGCGCATCGTGAGCGCGCAGCGCCGCCACGCCGCGGCCCGCCTGCAGACGCTCCTCACCGCGGTCGTTGAGGACACGCCGGCGGAGCAGGGCCGCGAACATCATGACGCCACGATCCTCCAATCGCTGCCAGGCATTGGGGTCCGGGTCGTGGCCACGATGTTCGCGGAAGCAGCCGGACTGCTGCACAACCGAGATTACCATGCCCTCCGCGTCTTGGGCGGCACCGCGCCGGTCACGAAGCGGAGTGGAAAGCACGGGTTCGTCCGGATGCGGTATGCCTGCTCCGGGCGACTCCGCCAAGCGCTCTACTGCTTCGGCATGAACAGCCTCAGGAGGGACCCCCATACTCGAGCGCACTACGACGCCCTCCGGGCTCGCGGCCACGGCCACGCTCGGGCTCTTCGAGGGGTTGTCGACCGACTGCTGGGCGTGCTCGTGTCCATGCTGCGGAGCGGACAGCTGTATGACATGAGTCGCCGAACGGCGGAAACACTGAGTTGACAACTCATGGGAAGTCCATCCCCAACCGCGCCATTGTTGGCCGGCTGGCGGTTCTCGGGGCCCTGCCGATGGCGAATGTCCACGGCTCGCTTGGCGCCCCCCTCCAGACACGGCCGGATGTCGCGCGCGAAACTGGGGGTGGGCAAAGCGCATCGCCGGCCATCCACCGGTTCCGGTCGTCTCAACAGCATGGCGGTCCCGGCCATCGGGGCTCGTGGCGCCGGCCGAGCCTGCGGAGGCGAATCGAGACGCGGAGTGGTATCATTAGTGGTTATGAAGGGTGGCTCGAGCGCGTCGCTGCTCCGGACGCTGGTGCTGATCGTGCCGCTGGCGGTCGCGGTCTCCGGCTGCGGCGACACCACCGATCCGATCACCATCCCGACGCCCATCGAGGTGACCGAGAGCTTCAGCGGGACCGTCGGGCAGGGCGGCGCGTCCTTCCACGTCGTCAACGCCAGGGTCGGGACCGTCACCCTGACGATGACGGCGATTGGCCCCGATTCGTCGGCGACGGTCGGGATGTCGATTGGCGTCCTGAACCAGATCGCCTGCACCGCCGTGATGGAGAATCCAACCGCCCGCGTCGGCAGCCAGCTGGTCGGCACCGCCACGGGCCTGACCACGCTGTGCGTGAGGATGTACGACCCGGGCTCGTTCGCTCTCGAGAGTACGCTCTCCTACGAAATCACGGTCAAGTACACCCAGTAACCGCCTCTCGCCCCCTCGACCTCCGGCCGCCCTAGTTCATCGAAGGGCGGCCAAGAGCCAAGAGCCCAGAGCCGAGATATACTCCATTCTACCGGCCTTCGACCGAAGTTGGTGGAGCTCGCCCGACGGATTCGCCGTGAGCCGCGAGCTGCGAGCCCTGAGCCGCGAGCCCTGAGCCGTGAGCCCTGAGTCACCCCCTGGAGGTACCCCGTGGCTGTGCGAACCGGTGTCGGTTGCGTCATCTCTCTCCTGGTCTTCGCCGTCGCCATGTCGATCGCCGGGCTCGTCGCGATGTGGCTCTTCGTCGGTGCCGAGCCGTCCGTGCCCTCGCGCGCCACGCTCGTGCTGCGCATCGACGCCGACCCGATCGAAGGCGGCCCGGACGACGCGTTCAGCCAGCTGCTGCCGGTCCAGCGGGCGCGGAGCATCAGGGCGCTCGTCGAGAACGTCCGCAAGGCCAGGGCCGACCGGCGTGTCGCGGCGCTGCTCGTCCGGCCCGCCGGCCTGACCTCGCCGTACCTCGCGAAGGTCCAGGAACTTCGCGACGCGATCCTCGACTTCAAGCGCTCCGGGAAACCCGCCATCGCCTACCTCGAGGCCGGGGGGCAGACCGAGTACTACCTGGCGACCGCGTGCGACCGGATCTACCTCGCCCCGTCGAGTCCGCTCCAACTCACCGGGATGGCGAGCTACTCGCTCTTCCTCCGCGGCACGCTCGACGCGATCGGCGCGTACCCGGACATGCTCCACATCGGCGCCTACAAGGCCGCACCCAACCAGCTCACCGAAAAGACGTTCACGCCGGCTCATCGCGAGATGGAGCAGTCGCTGAACGCGGACGGCTACGAGCAGCTGGTGGCCGCGATCGCCGCGGGCCGGAAGAAGAGCGACGCGGATGTCCGCGCGCTCGTCGACGAAGGGCCGTTCCTCGCGGAAGACGCCAGGCGCGTCGGCCTGGTCGACGGGGTCGCGTACGAAGACGAAGTCGGCGATCTCGCCAAGGTGCCGCTCGGCCGCGGCAAGCGGATCGATCTGGCCGACTACGATCGCGTCAGCCAGGGCTCGGTCGGCCTCGGGCGCGGGCCCCGCATCGCCGTCATCCACGCGTCCGGGACGATCGTGTCGGGCCGCAGCGGCTACGACCCGCTGAACGGCCCGGTGCTCGGGTCGGACACGCTGGTCGAGTCGATCCGCAAGGTCCGCGAGGCGTCGGATATCCGCGGCGTCGTGCTGCGCATCGACAGCCCGGGCGGGTCCGCGGTGGCGTCAGACGTGGTCTGGCGAGAGCTGGTGGCGCTGCGCGACGCGAAGCCGGAGAAGCCGCTCGTCGTGTCGATGTCCGATCTGGCGGCCTCGGGCGGCTACTACATCGCGATGGCCGCGCCGCAGATCGTCGCCGAGCCGGGGACGCTGACCGGGTCGATCGGCATCTTCGGCGGCAAGATCGTGACCGGCGGCCTGTTCGCGAAGCTCGGCGCGAACATCGAAGGGGTCAGTCAGGGAAAGAACGCCGACATGAACTCGCCGACGCGCAAGTACAACGACGCGGAGCGCGCGGCGCTGGCCAGACAGCTGCAGACGTTCTACGACCAGTTCGTCGAGCGCGTGGCGGCCGCGCGCAAGATGACGCCCGAGCAGGTGGATCGGATCGCACAGGGCCGCGTGTGGACGGGGAAGCAGGCGAAGGAGATCGGCCTGGTGGACGCGATCGGCGGCCTCGAGAAGGCCGTGGCGCTCGTCAAGCAGAAGGCGAAGATCACGAGCGCGGACGTCGAGCTGGTGGTGTATCCGCCGAAGAAGACGCTGTACGAGGCGCTCACGTCACAGTTCGGCGGGTCGGACGAGCGGCTGGGCCTGGCCGTCTTTCTCCGGCCCACCGAGCGGCGCGCCGTGGGCCTCGCCGCCGCGCCGTGGACGCTGTTCAAGAGTGGCGAAGCACTCGCCCTCATGCCATTCGGGGTGCTTCGCTAGTCAGGGACGAGGAACGAGGAACGAGGAACTAGGGACAAGGGTCTCGTGGCACGGGTGTCACGCCGCCCTCGTCCCTCAATCCTCGTCCCTCAATCCTCGTCCCTCAATCCTCGTCCCTCAATCCTCAATCCTCGCCCCTACCCGATCACCCTCCGCACATTCTCCCGATTCACTTCGATCTGCATCTTCGCTTTCGCCTTCTGCATGTAGGCGGCGAAGAAGCGGCCGCGGCGGTCGTTCAGCATCTCCTCGCGCAGCAGGCTGCGCCCGGCGGAGACCTCGGCCGGCGTCGGCTGCTTGCGCTCGACGACCTTCACCACCACCACCGCGTTGTCGGTCACGATCGGCTCGCTCACGGCGCCGGCGCCGAGCGCGAACGCCGCCGCGTCCACCGCCGCGCTGACGCCGATCTCCGGCAGCGGTGACTCACGGGCCAGGAGTTCGGTCGTCTTCACCTCGACCCCGGCCGCCTTGGCCGCCTTCGTCCAGTCGGCCGCGCCCTTCAGCGTGGCCGCGGCCGCCGTCGCCTTCTGCAGCGCCAGGTCCTTCGCCTTCTGCTTCGTCACGTCTTCCCTGACCTTGTCCTTCGCCTCGTCCAACGTCGGCAGGCGCGGCGCTTGCGTGCCGGTGACGGTCAGGAACGCCCAGCCGCGCGAGACGCGCACCGCGCCGCTCACGGCGCCCGACGCAAGCGCGAACGCCTCGGCGGCCGCCTGCGGCGACGGCCCGAGGCCGAGGATCGGCTCCTCGCGCGTGAAGAAGCCCGACTCCTGCACCTGGAGGCCGTTCGCCCTGGCCACCTTGTCCAGGTCGGCCGGCTTCGAGATCTCCTTCTCGATCGCCGCCGCCAGGTCGGACGCCTTCCCGCCCGCCTTCTCGTACGACAGCTGGTCCTCGATCTGCGGCCGCACCTCGTCGAGCGACCGCGTGGACGCGGCCTTCTTGTCGGCGACCTTGATGATGTGGAAGCCGTACTGCGACTTCACGACGTCGCTGATCTCTCCGGGCTGGATCCGGAACGCCGCCTCTTCGAACGCGGGGTCCATCCGGCCCTTGCCGAAGTAGTCGAGGTCACCGCCCTGCTTTGCCGATCCTTCGTCTTCCGAGTGCTTCTTGGCCAGCGCCGCGAAGTCGCCGCCCGCCTTCACGTCCTTGAGGATCTGTTCGATCTTCGCCTTCACCTCGTCCTCCTTCTTGCCCTCGGTCTTCAGGAGGATGTGGCTGGCGCGCACCTGCTCGGGCGTCGAGTACAGCTCGATGCTGTCGTTGTAGGCGCGCTCGATCTCGCGCGCTGTCGGGCGCGACGCAGCACGTAGCGCGTCGACGTCCACCAGCACGTAGCGGATCTTCCGCTTCTCGCCGATGCGGTACTGCTCCTTGTGCGCGTCGAAGTAAGGCGGCAGGTCGGCATCCGCCACCTTCACCTCGGGCCGGAACTTGTCGGCGGCGAAGGTCACCATCTCGAGCTTCACCTTGTCGTTGCGGCGGACGAACTCCTGGTCGACGTCCTTCTCGGCGACGCTCACCCAGCCGGTGACGGCCGATCGGAGCTTGTCGACGGTCAGGCTCTTTCGCATGCTCCGCTCGAACTGGTCGATCGTGAGCGGCGGGCGCTGCATCCGGAGGAGCGCGGCGTATCGCGCCTGGCCGATGAACTGGCCGTTCTCGTTGAACGCCGGCATGGCGAGGATGCGCTGCTCGAGTTCCGCGTCGGACACGCCGATGCCGCGGCGCTCCGCTTCCGCCAGCGACGCTTCCTCGTCGACCATCTGCTGGAGGATCTGCTGGTCGATCCCGAGCTGCTTCAGCATCTGCTCGCTGATGTTCCCGCCGTACGCGCCGCGGTACATCTGGATCTGGGCCTGGTAGGCGCGCTGGAAATCGATCAGCGTGATCGTGCGGCCGTCCACGCGGGCCACCATGTCGGAGGCGGCGCCGCCCGACCCGTCATCGTCCTGGCCGAGGAACGCGGGAATGTAGAAGATGATGAATGCAAACACCACGAGCGCGAGGCTCCATTTGAGCCAGCTCTTGTGTCGTCGCATCCGGTCCAGCATGGTCATGATTCAGCCTGCCTCATTCGAAGGAGTGGTCGGGCCAGCCGCCAGCGGTTCACGGACGCTCCAGCGGGCAGCTGCCAGCGGATCGGCTGCCGGCGGATCAGCTGCCAGCGGATCCGCTGCCAGCTTCGGCATCCGTGGTCCGCTAACAGCTGCCAGCTGTCACAGAACCTCCAATGATACCCGCCGGCAGGAGATTTGCACAAATCCTTCGAACGGGCGCGCGGACGGCCCTCGCCCGTGTGGTATATTTGCATGCCAGAGAAGGACTTAACCTGCGGGTCCTTCAGTCCCGCCGATGCGCATGCGTCGAGGCGGATCGACCCGCGCCGTACAATCGCCGACAGGATTGTCGGCGGCTCGGTCCCGTACCCGATGACGACTTCGTCGCGGAGCCGCCAGAAGCGCACGTCGCGCACGACCCCGGGCACGTCCCGCGGGTCGAAGCGCCAGACGGCCTCGTCGAGGCCGGCCCCCGGCATGCCGTCGAGGCTCGCCGGTTTCGTGCGGGGTCTCTCGCGGGCCGGGCGCCGGGCCGAAGTGCTGCAGGCCGTGCTCGACGCCGTCAGCTCGACGCGTGTGCCCGAGCGGATGGCCGAGAACGTCGTTCGTCTGGCGCAGGACCGGATCGGGGGCGACGGCTGGGCCGTTCTGTCGGCGCGACCGGACGGCGACCTGCATTGGCTGGCCGATTCAGGCGTGCAGCGGGACCGGCGTGCGGCGATGACAGAGTTGGCCGAGCATGGGGTGCGCAACGGGCGCATCGCCTGGGCGCGTGACGCCGTCGCGATTCCGATGAAGAGCCACGGGCGGGTGGTCGCGGCGCTGGTCGGGTTGGACGCGCCGGGCGTGGCCGTCGCGATCGAGGCCGAGCCGGACGACTGGCGCCTCGCGCCGCTCGTGGCGCTGGCGGCCGCGATCGGGGGGCCGCTCGATTCGGCGATCCGCCTGGAGCGCGCGAACATGCTGTCGTCGGTCGACGACCTGACCGGCCTGTACAGCGCCCGCTTCCTCTCCGGCGCGCTGCGACGCGAGGTGAAGAGGGCGATTCGCGGCGGCCGCCCGCTGTCGCTGCTGTTCGTGGACCTCGACGGGTTCAAGGGGATCAACGATCGCTACGGCCACCTGAACGGCAGCCGGGCGCTGGTGGAGGCGGGGGAGCGCATCCGCTCCGGCGCCCGCGAGACCGACGTCGTCGCGCGTTTCGGCGGCGACGAGTTCGCCCTCGTGCTGCCGGACACTCCGGCCGACGGGGCGATGCTCGTCGCGCGGCGCGTCCGCGAGCGGGTGGCCACCCACCCGTTCCTGGCGGGCGACGGGATCAACTATCGGCTGACCGCGTCGGTGGGCGCGGCAGTCCTGTCGGCTGCGATCAGCACCCCCGAAGAGCTGCTGGCCGCCGCCGACGCGGCGATGTACCGCGTCAAGGGCCGCGGCAAGGATGGAATCGAGATGGCGGAGCCCCCGCCGCCGTCCACGGTGTGATTGGAGTCCGCGTTGAGCCTGCGCTCGATCTTCTCGCTCTTCTCCAGCGACCTCGCCATCGACCTCGGCACGGCCAACACCTGCGTCTACGCGCGGGGGAAGGGGATCGTCGTCAACGAGCCCTCGATTGTGGCCATCAACAAGGTCAACGGCCGGGTCGAGGCGGTGGGCAGGGAGGCCAAGGAGATGCTGGGCCGCACGCCCGGCAACATCGTGGCCATCAAGCCGATGAAGGACGGCGTCATCGCTGACTTCGAAGTCACCGAGAAGATGCTCACCTACTTCATCAAGAAGGCGCACAACCGCAACATGTGGGTCCGCCCGCGCATCGTCATCGGCGTGCCGTCCGAGATCACGCAGGTGGAGAAGCGCGCCGTCAAGGACAGCGCCTACCGCGCCAAGGCCAGCGAGGTGCACCTGGTCGAGGAGGCGATGGCGGCGGCGATCGGCGCCGGCATGCCGATCACCGAGCCGGCCGGCAACATGATCGTCGACGTCGGCGGCGGCACCACCGACATCGCCGTCATCTCGCTCGCGGGCATCGTCTACAGCAAGGCGGTGCGGGTGGCGGGCAACGAGATGGACGAGGCGATCATCCAGTTCATCAAGAAGACGTACAACCTGCTCATCGGCGAGCGGACCGCCGAGCAGATCAAGATCGAGATTGGCTCCGCGTTCCCTCTCGACGAGCGGCTGACGATGGAGATCAAGGGGCGGCACCTGATCGAAGGGGTGCCGAAGACGATCACCATCACCGACGAGGAGATCCTGGAGGCCCTGGCCGAAACCGTGAACGTCATCGTGGACGCCGTGCGCGTGGCGCTCGAGCGGACGCCGCCGGAGCTCTCGGCCGACATCGTCGATCGCGGGATCGTGATGACCGGCGGCGGGGCGATGCTGAAGAACCTCGACAAGCGCCTGCGGGAGGAGACCGGCCTCCCGGTGGCGATGGCCGAGGATCCGCTGTCGTCGGTCGTGCTCGGCGCCGGCAAGATGCTGTCGGACTTCAATCTCCTGAGGAAGATCTCCATCGACTAGGGAAGAGGAGCGAGGAGCGAGGAGCGAGGGAACGCCTGACGCGCGGGACGCGCACCCCTCGTTCCTCGTTCCTCATTCCTCGCCCCTGCAAAGTCACTGTCCGATGCCCATCCCCGATATCCGGCGGCGGAGCGGCTTGCTGCTCCTGGCGCTCGCGGCCGGCCACATCGTCCTGATCTCCGCGCAGGTCAACACGCGGTCGGGCGTGCCGGTGCTGCAGGCGTTCGTCTTCGGCGTGTTCGCCGAGGTGCAGCGCGGGACGGCGGCGGTCTTCGGGGGCGTGCGCCGCACGTGGGGCGAGTACGCCGCGCTGAGGTACGTGCACGCCGACAACCTGGCGCTGAAGCAGCAGGTCCGCGAACTGCAGGTGGCCATTCAGCGCGAGCGCGCACTGGCGGGGGAGGCCGAGAGCCTCCGGCGGCTGCTCGACTTGCGCGACCGCAGCCAGATGCCGACGCTCGCCGCCGAAGTGATCGGGACGAGCCCGACCGCCGACTTCCGGAGCGTCATCATCGACCGCGGCACGAGCGACGGCGTGCAGATCGACATGGCGGTCGTCTCCCCGGCCGGAGCCGTCGGCCGTGTCGTGATCCCGTCGCGGCACGCGGCCAGGGTGCAGCTCCTGATCGATCGGGACGCGGCGGCGGCCGTGATGGTGGGGGAGACCCGGGCACAGGCCATCGCGAGAGGCACCGGCCAGAGCCTGCTGAGCCTCGAATACCTGAGCGGGACGGCCACGATCCAGATGGGCGACGCCGTCGTCACCTCCGGGATCGACGGCATCTACCCCGAAGGATTCGTCGTCGGGCGCGTCGAGCAGATCGACCGGGCGGGCGGCCTGTTCCGATCGGTCAGCGTCCGGCCGGCCGTGGACTTCTCGGCGCTCGAGCACGTGCTGGTGGTGACGGCCCCCGCCTCCGTCGGACCCAGACCGTCCGACTCCGCCGGAGGCCAGCGCCGCGGCTCCGTCGAGGCAGGGGCGGCGGGGGCGAGGAAATGAGCGCGGTCCGCCTGGTCGCATTCGTCTTCGCGGCGCTCGTGCTGCAGACGACGCTGGCGCGGTACCTGGTTCGCGGGTCGGTCGGCGTGGACCTCGTGCTGGTCGTCGTCCTCTACGTGAGCCTGAAGGCGGGGCCGACGGTCGGCATGCTGACCGGCACCGCGGCGGGCCTGATGCAGGATTCCCTGACGACGGGGATCGTCGGCATCGGGAGCCTGGGCAAGACGCTGGTCGGCTACCTGGCGGGGGTCGCGGGCCGCGCGTTCATCGTGACGCAGCCCGTGCCGCGCTTCCTGGTGTTCTTCGCGGCGACGCTCCTCGAGATGACGTTGATCACGGGCCTCCGCGCCGTCGTCACTCCCGGGCCGGCGGCCGTGCGGGCCGGCGCGATCATCGCGCAGGCCGTCGGCAACGCGCTCGTCGGCATCGTGCTGTTCCAGCTGACGGAGACGCGGCCGCGGATCCTGGAAAGGCAGGGACAGGGCAGGCGACAGAACATCGAAGACAGAAGATAGAAGACAGAAGATAGAAGACAGAAGATAGAAGACAGAAGATAGAAGACAGAAGATAGAAGACAGAAGAAGCTGGGAGCGGATCGCTTCCGATCCTGGCTGGCAGCTGACAGCGGATCATGATGTCACGCGTGATCCGCCGATCCGCTGCCGGCTGGCCGCTGCCAGCTGACAGCTACCCAGGTGCCCGGCACATGCTAGGTCTTTCGTCCTCCGACACTGCCGTCTCCCTTCCCGACGATCGCCGCAGGCTCGCCCAGCGGCTGGTGGTCGTTCAGTATCTGGTGATTGCCGGCTTCGTGGCGCTCGCCGCGGCGTTCTGGTACTTCCAGGTCGTCCAGCACGAGAAGTTCCGCGAGATGGCCGAGAACAACCACCAGCGGCAGCTCGGCCTGCGCGCGCCCCGCGGGGTCATCTTCGACCGCGACAACAAGGTGCTGGTCGAGAACCGCGACTCGTTCGTCATCTCACTGGTGCGCGAGCACACCAAGGACCTCGATCAGACCATCACCCTGCTGGCGCGCGTCGTCGGCGTGGAGCAGTCTGCGATCCGCGACGCGATCCGCAAGCACCGCAGCGAGCCGCTCTTCCGCCCGGTCCCGATCGTGGACGATGCGACGCTGGCGCAGGTGGCGGCCGTGACCGCGCGGCGGTTCGACATGCCGGGTGTGCTGGTGGAGCGCGTGCCGGCGCGGCGCTATCCGGCCGACGCGATGGCCGCGCACGTGTTCGGCTATGTGAGCGAGGCGACCGAGGCGCAGCTGGAGAAGGACGGGCTGCGGGCCGGCGACGTGGTGGGCCAGGCCGGGTTCGAGCGGATCTACAACCCGCTGCTGATGGGGCGCGACGGCGTGCGCCGGGTGGTGGTGGACAGCGTCGGCCGCGAAATCCGGAAGCTCGAGGAGGTGCAGCCGATCGGCGGCCGCCGCGTGCAGATGACGATCGACTCCGACCTCCAGCGCGCCGCCGAGACCGCGCTCAAGGGGATGGGCTACGCCGGCGCGGCGGTCGTGCTCGACCCGAACACGGGCGAAGTGCTGGCCTACACGAGCCTGCCCGGCTACGACCCGAACGCGTTCGCGGCCGGCATCGGCCGGGCCGCGTGGGCGGCGCTCAACAGCGACGACCTCAAGCCGCTCCAGGACCGCGCCATCCAGGGGAAGTACTCCCCGGATCGACGTTCAAGATGGCGGTGGCGGTGGCGGCGCTCGAAGAGGGGATCATCACGCCCGACTTCACCGTGAGCTGCGCCGGCGGGAAGGACTTCTACGGCCGCGTGTTCAAGTGCTGGAACAAGAACGGCCACGGCGCGGTCGACCTCCGCCACGCCATCGAGCAGTCGTGCGACGTCTACTTCTATACGCTCGGGAAGATGGTGGGCGTCGATCTGATCAACAAGTGGGCGACGCGCCTCGGCCTCGGCGTCCGGAGCGGCATCGACCTGCCGAACGAGGTGACCGGCCTCGTCCCTTCGTCTGAGTGGAAGCGGCTGAGGCTCAAGCAGCCGTGGTACCCGGGCGAGACGATCTCGGTGGCGATCGGCCAGGGCCAGGTGTCGGTGACGCCCATCTCGATGGCCGTGTACATGGCAGCGCTTGCCAACGGCGGCCGCGTGGTGACGCCGCACGTGCTCAAGGGGGTGGACGACGGGGGCGGCTGGAAGTCCGTGCCGACGCCGCCTGCACAGGGCGATGCGGGCCTCCGGCCTGAAACGGTCGCGGCGATTCACGACGGCCTCTGGATGGTCGTGAACGCCGGCGGCACGGGCGGCAACGCGAGGCTCGCGGGCCGCGACGTCTCCGGCAAGACCGGGACGGCGCAGGTCATCTCGCTCGAGGGGGCGAAGAAGTTCCAGGGCCGGACGACACTGGACCTGCGCGACAACGCCTGGTTCGTGTTCTTCGCGCCGCGCGACAACCCGCAGATTGCGGGCGTCGTGTTCGCCGAGCACGGCGAGCACGGCAGCAGCGCCGCGCTGATCACGCGCCACATTCTCGAGACGTTCTTCGCGAAGAAGGAAGGGCGGGCGCTGCCGGTCTTCACGCCGCCGGCGCCGCCGGCGCCAGTCGGACAGAGACAGGGACAATAGGCAGCTGGCAGCCGGCAGCCGGCAGCTGGCAGCGGATCAGCGGGTAGCTGGCAGCCGGTAGCGGACCAGCGGGTAGCTGGCAGCCGGCAGCTGGCAGCCGGCAGCGGATCAGCGGGTAGCTGGCAGCCGGCAGCGGATGGCGGATACGCGTGACACAGCGATCCGCTGACAGCTGCCAGCCAGGATCGGAAGCCATCCGCTGACAGCTCGGAGAGCGATGTTCGAGACGACGCCTCTTCTTCCACATCGACTGGCCGACCATCGTCGCGCTGGGCGCGCTGTGCGCGATCGGCGTGGCGATGATCTACGCCACGACGCACGCCGGCGCAAACGCCGGGCTGTGGGTGAAGCAGATCTACGCGATCGGCGTCGGCGTGGTGGCGTTCGCCGTCTGCCTGGCCATCGACTACCGGCGTCTGGCCGACAACGCGGTCGTCCTCTACCTGGCGGCCGTCGCGCTGCTCATCGGCGTCCTCGCATTCGGGACGACGGGCGGAGGGGCCCGACGGTGGATTCCGCTGCCGTACTTCGCGCTGCAGCCGTCGGAGTTCGCCAAATTGAGCGTGGCGCTCGTGCTGGCCAAGTTCTTCGACGACAGCCGGCGCGGCAGCCCGTCCGCGACCGACCTGGCCATCGGCGGCGCCATCACCGCCGTCCCGTTCCTGCTGATCATCCGGGAGCCCGACCTGGGCGCGTCGATCACGCTCCTGGCGATCCTGCTGGGCATCGCCTTCGTGGCCGGCCTGCGCCTGCGCCTGCTGTGGATCCTGCTGCTCGTCGCGATCGTGACCGCGCCGGTCGCCTGGCGTTACGTGTTGACCGACTACCAGAAGAGCCGCGTGACCACGTTCATCGACCCGGAGTCGGCCGCGCGCGGCGCCGGGTATCAGCAGATCCAGGCGCGCATCAGCGTCGGGTCGGGCGGGGTCGTGGGCAAAGGGTTCCTGAAGGGGACGCAGGGGCAGCTCCGGTTCGTGCCGATGGCGTGGAACGACTTCGTCTTTTCGGCGTACGCGGAAGAGCAGGGGCTGGTGGGCGTCATCGTCGCCCTCGGCCTGTACCTGTTCGTCATCGTGCGCGCGCTCGAGACGGCGAGGATCGCCAAGGACCGCCTGGGCGCGCTCCTCGTCTTCGGCGTCCTGTCGGCGTTCATGTTCCAGGTGATGTACAACATCACGATGTCGGCCGGCCTGCTGCCGGTGAAGGGGCTGACGCTGCCGCTCATGAGTTCCGGCGGGTCGTCGATCATCGCGACGCTCGCGGGGTTTGGACTGATACTGAATGTGAGAATGCGCCGCTTCACGAATTAGGCTCAAGGCTCAGGGCTCAAGGCTCAGGGACAAGGGGCTCATGAACAAAGAAATGATCGTCACCTCGAACGGGCACCAGACGATGGTGGCCATCCTCGAGGATGACCTGGTGTCGGAGGTCTTCATCGAGCGCGAGCGCCAGCGGGGCGTCGTCGGCAACGTCTACAAGGGACGCGTGTCGAAGGTGCTGCCGGGGATGCAGTCGGCGTTCGTCGACATCGGCCTCGAGCGCGACGGCTTCCTCTACGTCTCCGACGTCGTCGACACCATCGAGGAGTTCGACCGCCTCGAGTCGGGCGAGGACGAGGAGGAAGGGGAGGACGGGGAGGAGCGCGCCCGCGCCAGCGAGGCGAAGATCGAGGAGCTGCTGCGCGAGGGGCAGGAGGTCATCGTCCAGGTGGCGAAGGAGCCGCTCGGCACCAAGGGCGCCCGCATCACCTGCCACGTCACCATGGCCGGGCGCTTCCTGGTGTTCATGCCGACGGTGGACCACATCGGCGTCTCGCGCAAGATCGAGTCGCGCGAGGAGCGCGCGCGCCTGCGCGGCATCGTCCGCAGCTTCCGCGAGACGAACGGCTTCACCGGCGGCGTCATCATCCGCACCGCCACCGAGGGCCGCCCCGAGCAGGACCTGGTGGACGACCTCACCTCCTTCCAGAAGATCTGGGGCGAGGTGCGCCAGCGCGCCGAGAAGGTGCGTCCGCCGGCCGTGATCTACCGCGAGCAGGGGCTGGTGACCAAGCTCCTGCGCGACCTGCTCACCGAGGACTTCGTCGCGATCCGGATCGACGATCAGGAGGAGCACCAGCGGGTCGTCGAGATGGTGGGGCGGGTGATGCCGGCGCTCGGCCCGCGCGTGACGCTCTACGACAAGCCGTTCCCCATCTTCGAGGAGTACGGCGTCCAGGACGAGATCGAGAAGGCGCTGAAGAGCAAGGTCTGGCTGAAGTCGGGCGGCTACATCGTCATCAACCAGACCGAGGCGCTCGTCGCCATCGACGTGAACACCGGGCGCTACGTCGGCAAGAAGAACGGCCGGCTCGAGGACACGATTGTCAAGACGAACATCGAGGCGGTGAAGGAGATCGTGCGGCAGGTGCGTCTGCGCGATCTGGGCGGCATCATCGTTCTCGACTTCATCGACATGGAGGAGAAGAAGAACCGCCAGAAGGTGTTCCAGGCGATGGAGCTCGAGCTGAAGCGCGACCGGTCGCCGTCGAAGGCGCTGCAGGTCGCCGACTTCGGCCTGATCATCATCACGCGCAAGCGCGTGAAGCAGAGCCTCGAGCGGGTGCTCACCGACCCGTGCCCGTACTGCTCGGGCAGCGGCGTCATCAAGTCGAACTCGACGATCTGCTACGAGATCCTCGACCAGGTGCGGAAGCTCGGCGAGGAGATCGACGGACCGGGCCTGGTGCTGCGCGTGAACCCCGAGATTGCGCGGTCGCTGAAGGAAGAGGAAGCCGGCGTGCTGAAGGAGCTGCGGAGCACGCTGGGGAAGGCCATCACACTCAAGCCCGACGCCCTGCTCCATCACGAGCAGTTCGATGTGATGGCGCTGTGACAGGGACGAGGAGCGAGGAGCGAGGAACGAGGGGGGGCCCCCTCGCCCCTCAATCCTCGCCCCTCAATCCTCGCCCCTCAATCCTCGCAACCCTCAATCCTCAATCCTCAATCCTCAATCCTCAATCCTCGTCCCTACTTCTTCAGTATCAGAATGTCCCCGCTGAACGCCCTGATGGCGAGCATCGCGCCGCCTGGGCCGACGACGCCGCGGAGGCTCTTGCGCGCGCCCTGGCCACCGATCGGCTGGCCCGGGGGCACCGTCACGGGGAAGTCGGAGCGGACGCTGCCGCTGAACGTGCTGGCGTCGAGCTCGAACCCCGGCGCGCCGGCGAGGGTGATCCTGATGTCGCCCGACTGCGACTTGAACTCGTAGCGTCCGGCCTTCGCCAGCGAGCCGCTGTAGGTGATGTCGCCGCTGAACGCCTTCACCAGCGCGCGGTCGCAGATGACGTCGGCGAGCGAGACGTCGCCGCTGGTCGAGTCGGCGTCGACCGCGCGGGCCCGCGCGGAGCGGATGATGACGGTGCCGCTGAGGGTCGAGACGCGCAGCTCGCTCTGGTGATCGATGCCGCTCGCTGTGGCGTCGCCGGACATGGTGCGGAGCAGCGTGGCTGCCGGCGTTCCGGTGGCCGTGACGTCGCCGCTCACCGTGTCGATGCGCACCTCGCCCTTGATGTTCGTCACCTTCACGTCGCCCGACATGGTGTGCGCGGAGACGCTGGTGCCGGCAGGGGCCGTGACGGTGTAGTCGACCGACACCTTCGTGTTGCGAGCCGCGTAGGTCGTCTTCGCCTCGACGCGGCCGCCGCGCTCCACCATCTCGATCGTCACGCGGGCGAACTGGTCCTTCGCCTCGGCGGCGGGCCCGCGGAACTTCTTGACGGCGTCGATCACGATCGTGTCGGTGCCACCCTCGGTTACGATCACGTCGCCCGACGTGTTGGCGACGTCCAGCGAGCCGCTCGGGCCCACCTTGAAGCTCTTCGAGATCTTCTCGGTGATCGGCGCGGGCTTCTGCGCGTGCAGCGGGATCGGCAGCGACGCCACGATGGCCAGTGCGATGAGGCGAATCAGTAAGCGCGTCATGGTCGTTCTCTCGCCGTGGGGCGGGGCTTCAGCCCCGCCATGGGTGTCCGGCCAGCTGCCAGCTGCTAACTCTTCGACAAACTTCCCGCGATCTTGGCCGCGCCGGCCTGGTCGCCCTTGCGCATCTCGTTGATGAGGGCGATCGTGTCGCGCAGCAGGCTCACCTTCCGCTGGAGCGCCTCGAACAGGCTCGTCTGCGCCACTTCGCTCGTCGGCTGCGCCCGAATCGCCGCGCGGCTCTCCGCAATCGCCTGGTCCGTCACGCCGATGTTCTTCTGCAGCACCTCGGCCATCTGCGGGTCCAGCGTTGCCCGACCTTCCTTCGCCACCGCCTCGAGGCCCTCGATGGCGTTCTGGTAGTGGCGGTCGGCCAGTTCGATCTCGGCTTCAATCGATTGGACGGCGGCCGACGCGCTTTCGTGCGCTGCGGCTGGGGGAGCCGGCGTCACTTGCGTCGCGGGCCGCGTCATGTAGTACATCCCGGTTGTCACCGCGAGCACGGCGACGGCGGCGGCGGCCAGGCCGGCGAGGCCCCGCCACCGCCACGGGGCGAACGGGATGACGGTGGCCGAGCGCCGGTCGCCAGAGTGACGGGCCTCCGCGTCCAGGCCGGCCCGCACGTTCTGCCAGACCGACTCGGGGGCCGTCATCTTCGGCAGCGCGCGGGCGGCGGCCTTCACCCGCTTCAGGTCGGCCAGAAGCGCGCGGCACCCGGCGCACGCCTCGAGGTGCGCCTCGATCTTCGCCCTCGCGTCGCGCGGCAGGCCGCCGTCGACGAGTTCGGACAGCGATGGAGCGAATTCACGGCACGACATAGGTCATCTTGCGACTTGCGATGTCGCGATCTGCGAAGCAGGGCCACCCGGAGACCCTTCGCAGACCCGTCCGCCGACCACCACCCTCAGCCCAGTTGCGCCCTCAACCTCATCCTCGCCTTGTGCAGCAGCGACTTCGAGCTGCCCTCCGCAATTCCGAGCAGCTTGGCCACCTCGTCGTGCTGGTAGCCCTCGACGTCGTGCAGCACGAACGCCGCCTTGTAGCTCGGCGGCAGCGCCTCGATGGCCTGCTCCAGGTCCATCCGCACGGCGTGCGCCTCGGCCGGCCGCTCGGGCGACGCTGCCGGGGCCGCGTCTTCCTCGTCCAGCGAATCGGTCACGCCCGCCATCCGCCCCTGCTTGCTCCGCAGGTGATCGAGGCACAGGTTGGTGGCGAGCCGGTAGAGCCAGGTTCCCAGCGACGATTCGCCCTTGTAGCTGCCCAACTTCCGGTACGCCTGGAGGAAGACGTCCTGAAGGAGGTCGTCCGCCTCGCCGCTCCCGGCCATCCGATAGACGAGATTGTAGAGCCGGTTGGCGTGCTGCCGGTAGAGGCCTTCGAAGGCGTCGCGGTCGCCCGCGAGGCACCTGGCCGCCAGCTCCCGGTCGCCAATCCCAATCTCGGTCATATCGTTAGACGGGAACTCCGCCCCGTTGCGTTGCCTGGCAGAAGACCAAGGGCTCAGGGCTCAAGGCTTAGGGCTCAGGGCTCGCGGCTCAGGACTCACGGCCCAGGGCTCACGGCCCAGGGCTCACGGCTCAGGACTCAGGGCCCAGGGCTCACGGCTCAGGGCCTGAACTCAGAACTCATAACTCAAACCTCAAGCCCCAAACCTCAAGCCTCAGGGAGATAGACGGCTGAGGATCGGTCGAGGTTCCGGCGGTCTTCTTTCTATCACTCGACCTAAGAGAGCTGAAAGTCGCGCATCTGACACGAAACCAGTGCCTGCTGACGACGGATGGCGCGTCGCCATTCGTCTCACCCAGCGTGACTTAGTCAGATCTGGGCAGTGCAATGATGTAAGAAATACATTCCCAACAATGTCCCGCAGCGGCA
This sequence comes from uncultured Acidobacteriota bacterium, assembly GCA_963698725.1. Taxonomy (GTDB): domain Bacteria; phylum Acidobacteriota; class Vicinamibacteria; order Vicinamibacterales; family Fen-181; genus FEN-299. The sequence goes on along the minus strand of CAVORY010000010.1, from coordinate 33,549 downwards.
GACTCGAAGGCGACGAGAGCGGCGCGTCCAAGAAACCTCAGAAAACACAACAAGTAGTAGTCGCCGACGCTCTGGCCTACAACTTGCAGCGCACGCTGCGTCGACGTCTACCGACGTGGACGCCGATTCCTGGCTGGCATCTATAACTCTCAGCAGCATCCATTCAGGCACGAGGGCGACTCAGGAGATCGGGCCGGCATCGAGCTGTGGATGGCGGGGCGTGCTACTCATGATTGCAGAACAACATGCTCGGAACGCAGTTCCGGGAACCGACATGCTGGTGCAGGTTCGGGATCTCGGCGGGCGGCTGGAACACGTTGTGGCTCAATATGACCGTCTCGTTCGCGAACTCCTTCGCGAAGAGGCCCTGCCGTCGGGCTTCAACAGCCACATCCATCTGGTGAACCGGGAGATCGGCCTGGTGACGCGACGCCTCCAGGATCTCATCGTCCAGCAGTACGAGACCCGTCGCAATCAGGAGCTTCGCTCGACGGAGGGTGCCGATCGTCGTCGCCGGAAACCCCGAGAGGTCCCGATGCCGCGGGCCGTCGATCGCTCGTCGGTGGTGAGGCCGTTCATCCCCGCGGTCCAGAGGCATCACCAGCCGATGGTGGCCGAGCCGACTCGCTTCGCGGCGGCCCGCTGATCGGAAATTACTCTCGGACTGCCTTCCCGTCCGCCTTCGGAAATCCTCCGGGGTTGATTCCCTGACGTCGCGGCAACTACCCGCCCCGTTTCGTCGGCCGGGCTGCGCGGCACCAGCGGGCGCTGGCGAACGCGCGTATCCGGCGGCCGAAGACCGCGACCCCTTCGGCCCGGAGCAGGGCGCGTTTCAACTCGAGATTGCCTCCGTAGCCGCCCAGCGCCCCGCCGGCACCGACGACCCGATGGCACGGGACGCCAGCCTCGCGACACTCCCGCATGATGTTCCCGACGGCGCGCGCCGCCCGAGGCCGCCCGGCCATCGACGCGACGTCTCCGTAGGTCGCCACCCGCCCGGGTGGAATGCGACGAGTGGCGGCGAGGACGGCGGCCTTGAACAGTCGGGCTTTCGGCTCTGGGCTCGTGGCTTTCGGCATTGTCTGGCGCTGAACGCCGGCCGCGCGACCGCGCGTGACCATCGGACTGCGCTGTCTCTCAGGCGAACAACTCGGCAAGCGAAAGCGAAAACCCCGGCAGGAGCGGCGTGTCGAGCGAGTGGCCTTCCTCGCGCGACAGGTCGGCGACACGCGGGAAGTTGCCGTCGTGCTGGCGGCGGTAGATCTTCACGACGTCGATCTCGCCATCCACAATCCAATACTCGCGAACGCCGACGCGCTCATACAGCCGGCGCTTCGTGACTTCGTCCACGCGTCTCGTACCCGGCGAGAGGATCTCGACGACGAGATCCGGCGCGCCGTGGACCCACTTGCCCAGGATCTCCGCGCGCTCGTTCGAGACGAACAGCAGATCGGGTTCGACCACATCGACGTCGGAGAGGATGACGTCGAGAGGGGCGGCGTAGACCTCGCCGACGGGGTGTTCTCGAAGCCACGCTTCGAGCCCGAATGCGAGGCGCATGGACAGTCGCTGATGTCGCCGAAGAGGCGCTGGCGTCACGAAGTGCTCTCCGTCGATCAACTCGTGCCGTCGGCCGTCATCCGGGAAGGTGAGGTAGTCCTCGTATGTGTAGCGGATCGGCTCGGCGCGCGCGGGCTGCATATCATCCGGCCTGCCCATGTGGTGGATTCTACCACCGGCAGGCCGTACCGTGTTCCTCTGCAAGCCGCTGGCCGATGCAGTAGTCGGTGGAATTGACTGAGAATCGAGGCGAAGCGGTCCGCTGGCCCGAAAAACGGTCGCAGAATCTGCGACCGCGACGGCTGCCGACCTTGCAGGAAGGTAATCACTCTGGGAGTGATTCATGCGGCGGCGGGACCAGACCAGATAATCACTCCCGGAGTGACTATCCGGATCGACTACGGTCGTGAGCGTCGACTGACGGTCGTCAGTCGACTGAAGTTCGTCAGCCCGACTGAAGTTCGTCAGCCCCGACTGACGTTCGTCAGTCCCGACTGAAGTTCGTCAGCCCCGACTGAAGTTCGTCAGTCCCGACTGAAGTTCGTCAGCGCCGACTGACCGCGTCAGCCCCGACTAACGCCTCGCCGAGGACCCGCCCGTCGGCGGCGGGCAGCGTGATGCCCATGAGGAACGCCAGCGTCGGCGCGATGTCGGTCGGCGCGGCGTCGCCCAGGTACTGCCCCCGCTTGATCCCCTGCCCGAGCAGGAAGATCGGCACCCGGCGGTCGTACCAATACGGCGAGCCGTGCGTGCTTCCGCCCTTCGTCGTCCCGCTCGACGTGAACTGGTAGTAGGGTCGCAGGACGATGGCGAAGTCGCCGCTCCTCGACGGGAAGAAGTTGGCGACCGCCGCCGCCTCGATCTCGTCGCCTGACGCGCCGTGCGCGTCCGCCAGGTCGTCGGCGCTGAACACCCGCGCCACGCCTGGCACCGCCCGCGCCGCCTCGAGCGCCGCGCGCATCGCCTCGGGGTTCGCGCGCATCTTGTCGTAGACGCCCCGCTCGAAGAACAGATCGTTGTACGACAGCCGGGCCACCTTCTTCCCCGGCCCAAGGAACGGCTCCAGCGCCTTCTCGATTCTGGCGAAGAGGTCGCCCGTCAGCACCCGCCCGCCGCCCAGGCCGAGCGCCGCCATCTGTTCCGGAATCGGCGAGATGCCGTGGTCGCCCGTCGCCGCGAGCACGTAGTTGCCCCGCCCCACCACCTTGTCGAGCTTCGCGAGCAGCGACGTGAGGCCGACGTCGAGCCGCGCCAGCACGTCCTGCACCTCGTGGCTGCGCGGGCCGTACGCGTGGCCGACCAGGTCGAGCGCCGAGAAGCTGATCGCCAGGAAGTCGGTACCTGCGCCCTGCCCGAGCTTCAGCGCGTCGATCGACGCCTCGGCCATGCGGACCAGATAGGCGTCCGAGTAGGGGCTCGTGTCCCACGCGTTGTAGAACGTCTTGTCCGCCGCGGCGGCCTCGCCCTTGATCGCGTGCGGGAACGCTCGGGTCCACCCGAATGGCGTCAGTTCCCCCTCGGCATCGTCCGCATACAGGTAGGCCGATTCCGGGAGCAGCTTCGTCCAGCTCTTGCCGAGGTCGGCCTCGACCGGGTGCGCCTTGATGAACTCCGCCAGCCACGGCACCGGCGCCGCGCCGTAGGCCGACGAGGACATGAACGCCATGTTGGAGACGCTCATCCAGACCACCGCATCCGCCCGCCGGCCGGCCATCGACGTCGCCGTGTAGTCCTTCAGCGAGAGCGACACGATGCGCGTCGGCCCGCCGAGTTGCGCGCGCATCTCGTCGGCGATCGTCGGCACCCGCAGGTTCTTCGTGCTCGTGGCGGTCCCCTTCGCCGGCGCCCCGTAGCTGACCAGCGTCGTCTCGGGGTCGGCCACGCAGTTCCCGCCCTTGCCGGCCTCGCGGTCCCACAGGTCGTTGTTGACGATGCCGTGGGTGCGGGGGAGGCTGCCGGTGACGATGGAGGAGTGGCCGACGCAGGTGACCGTGGACATGTGGCGGTAGGCCGACTCGCGGAACCAGGCCCCCTCGTCCATCAGCCGCCGCAGGCCGCCGGTCCAGTTGTGGCCGAACTTCTCCACGTAGTCGGCGCGCAGCTGGTCGACGACGAGCAGCACGACGAGCTTCGGGGCGCGGCGCGGCGTGGGGCGCGGCGCGGCCCGCTGCGGAGATGACTGCGCGGCTGGCGGGGCGGCCCGCTGCGGAGGTGCCTGCGCGGCCGGCGGGGCGGCCAGGAGCATGGCGACCGCGGAGACGGACAGGGCGAGGACGGACGCAGTAAGCAGACGGCGCATGGGTGCTCCAGTGGAAGGGCTCAAGGCCCACGGCTCAAGGCTCAAGGCCCACGGCTCAAGGCGCAGGGCTCATGGCTCACGGCTCATGGCCCCAAGCCGCAAGCCATAAGCCGCAAGCCGCTGAGCCGCGAGCCGTGAGCCGCAAGCCCTGAGCCGGCGAGTGAGCCATGATCAATCGAACTCGCCCCCCCCGTCAAGCCGGCCGCACTCGTTTTCCAGGCCCGAGACCAAGCGCCGACTTTTGTCTGCCAGGGCTCGGACAAGGCCGGCCGATGCAGCCCTCATTTCACATTTTCGAAGGCCGTAACGCGTTGTTAATAAGACGTTTACGAGATTGAACCGTGAAAGGTCAAACCCCTGCTCCTCGTGGCCGTCGGTTTGCACGTCTCGCCTTCAACTGGCTGACCCTCGTCTATTGAGGCGGGGGTGTCCGAGCATCGTTCGGTGAGCGAGCAACCGGAGGGTCTGTGCACGCGCAATTGGAAAAGGACGAAGGAGACCGTTTCCGCCGCTTGTCCGCCGTGATGCGCTTCCTGGGCCACATGCGCGGGAGCGCCGACGAGCGCGAGCTGATTCTCTCCCTGATCCAGGCCGGCGCGGTCTGGTACGATCTCGACGCCAGGATCTATCGGCGCGAGCTGAACGGCCGGTTCAGCCTCGAGGCGTGGCTCCCGGGCGCGGACGTGACGAACGACCCTCGCGAGATCGATCTGGACGGCGTGCTCACGCCCGACGGGGCGACGCGCATCTCGTCGATCAACGACCTGGAGCAGCACGGGTGGCGGTCGGTCCAGGGCGAGGTGCTCCTGCTGCCGATAGCCGCCGCGAGCCTGGTGCGTCGGGTCCTCGTCATAACGGGCGCCGTGGAGCGCGAGATCGAAGCGACGATGACCGTGGTCTGCAGGTCGGCGGGTGCCGTCCTGGAGCAACTGGCCGAGAAGCGCGGGTACGAAGTCCGCGACCGTCTGGCGCGGCGCATCGCGGCGGCGTCCAGCGGATTCGCTCCCTCCGTACAGGCGGTCGTCGACGAGTACGTCGGCATCGTCCAGGCCGCGGCGGCCCGCGTCGTCGTCACGCGAACGGGCCTGCCGGCCGTGCCGCTCTACTCGACGGCCGGCCAGACGTGGACGGGCGAGGAGATGCCGCGGCTCGCGCCGGGCGCCATCGAGCTGAGCAGCCGGCGGATTGCGATCGGGTTCGCGCTTCGAACAGACACCGCCGGAGCCGTCGAACTCCTGGCGCCGCCGGCCCACCCGTTCACCGTCGAGCGTGCGGAGGCGGCCGCGGTCGGGGCGGACGTGCTCGCCGTCTGGCTGGCCGGCATGTCGCTCGGCGTCGTGCGGACGCCGGCCGGCGCTCTCCATCCGGCGCCCGAGGGGCCGCCGTTCGAAGAGGCGATGCGCAAGGAGCTGGACAAGGCGGGGCGCCTGAGCCTGAGCGGCGGGGTGGTGGTGGCGAGCGTGCCGGGGGCGGCCCCTCCAGACCCGCGGGTGACGTCGGTCCTGATTCGGACCGTGCGCGCCGAGTTGAGATCGGCGGACCTGATGGGGCAGTTGGCCGGCGGCGAGATCGCCGCTGTGCTGGTGCGTACAGGCTCGGAGGGCGTGGCGAAGGCGGCGGACCGGATCCGCCTCAGGCTCGACGAGCTCGCGCGGGCGCGGAAGCTGCCGGCGGCCGTCGTCGGGCACGCGCTGTATGCCGGCGGTGTCGGGGAATCGCCTGCGGTGCTGGTTGAGCGGGCCAGGAAAGGGGCGGGGCTGGTGTTCAGCTAGGAAGAACCAATGCCCTTCAAGGAACGGCTTGGAGACAGGCGCACCGACCTGCGCTTCGAGATCATCGGCCAGCTGTGGGGGTCGCTCGAGACCGTCGAGTCGAGTCTCGAACGACGCGGCGACCCGGGAGCGACCGCGGCGGGGGACCAGATCCTCGGCCCGCCGATGGCGCTGAAGGTCAGGCTGGTGGATCTCAGCGCCGGCGGGGTACTGCTGTCCTCGTCGCAAGAGCTGAACGTCGGCCAGCGCGCCCGGCTCCGCGCCACGCTCGGCACCAACCCGTTCAACGTCGAGATCGAAGTGCGGCGCGTGGCGGACGGGAGCCTCGACGGCAATGGCCGCGGCCGTTGCCGCGTCGGGGCGATCTTCACGTCGCTCGATGAGGCGGCGACGCGCAGCGTCACCCGTTTCCTGAGCGCAGATACCCAATAGGCCCAGGATTCCGACTGACTACCGCAAGTCCCGACTGACCCACGTCAGTCCCGACCCTTCATCGTCAGACCCGACTGACAGCGTCAGTGCCGACTATCCTGTTCCATCCTCGCGAGGTGGTAGAGGAAGAACTCCGTGCTCCACGAGCGAAGACCAGCCTGTTCGCGGAGCGGCAGGAATCGCTGAACATCGTCGGCCGCCGCCGCCCAGTCGATCCGGCGGATAGCTTCGTCCAGCCGACCGCGAACCCACGCAGCGTCTGCGACGAGCGCTTGTCCAGCCCACGGCCCGTGCTGGCGCACGGCATTCCCCAACAGATCCAGATCGGGCCGGGTCTTTCGCGTGACGTACCAGACGAAGTCGTACCAGTCGCGGCCCTTCACATATGGGCGGCAGAGGAGCGCGGCCAGCTTCAGCGCGAAGCTGGATTCGAGCGACTGAGTGGTCAATGGGACCGTCACCGGGAAGGTGATGTAGCTGGTAGTGAAGGTCGAACCCGCAGGAGGGTTGACGTCGATCTCCAGCTTGATGCTGATCTTCCTGGGCCGGCGGCGTTCGAACGGAAGTTCCAACTCCAGCCCGCCGTCGACCGAGTCGGCCTTCAGGAACGCCTTCTGGACGGCGGTGCCCGCCCGGGACCTGTCCACCGCTTCGAAGGGGATGCCCTCCCGCGCGCAGTCCTGCCGCACGGACTCCAGGTAGTCGCGCCACCGGAAGTCGGGGTCCGGCCGCTTGAGCAGGAAGTCCAGGTCTTCCGAGAACCGGCTCATCGCGTGGACGATGCGAAGGCAGGTGCCGCCGTGGAAGATAGCGTGCCGGAAAAGGCCCGCGCGAGACAGGCTGGCGAGGACGTAGTGCTGCAGCAGCTCCTGGAGCGCGTTCTCCTGCTCGAGCGCGTTGGCCGGCGCGTACTCCCGAAGCCTCGCGCTCAGCGCTCTATGCAGCATGGTAGACGGCTCCCTTCAGTCCTCGGATGTACTCGCGGACCCGACGGCTGCGGACGGCGTCGAGGATCTCATCCGCCGCGTCGAACGACAGTGCGGACAGGTCATCCTGCTCCACTCGCAGCCCCTCGGTCAGGTAGGCCAGGCCATCCCGGCTCCAGGTGATGTTCCTCCGAAGGTAGACCATGTCTGCAATCGCGCGCAGCGGCGACGCGATGAACGCCCACCCGTCGCGCGCGATGGCCACCGCCTCGACTCCCGCTCGCGGCGCGAGCGCAGGCACGCGACGGAAGCCGAAGACGCCGAGCGGCGTGGAGATCGTCCTGCTGCGCGCGACCGTGACGCTGCTCACCTGGTAGACCGCCTCCGGAATCCAACCGTGAAAGGCCAGTGCCGATTCCAGGCTCACGTGGGAAGGGGAGTGCAGGACGCCGGCCACCACGAACGGGTGCGGCTCTGACTTCCGCCAGGCCGAGCCAAGGACGAAAAGCCCGGGCCTCAGACGGAGGATCTCGCGCGCTCGACATGCCCGGTGCACCAGCAGCGCGCGGGCGCCTGCGCTGGCGTCCGGAAACAGGTTCGAGACGACCGTCTCGTCGAACAGGCCGCCCGGCGGTGCGAGCTTGAAGACGGCCTCTGTGAGGCTTTGCATTCGTGCTTTAACATTACGCTATTCGTAATCTATACGCAAGAATGGCTCATCGCGCACGGGCGTCGACTGACCGCGTTCCCTCACCCCACGGCGTTCTCGAAACCCTGTTCGGCGAAGTGCGGGTCGAATGCAAAGGCGCGGCGGATTCTGACGGCCGCGCATGACTTCGAAGCTCACGCAGTCAACCAGGCTCAGGCGGCGACGACCGGCGGCCAGGAGTGCCGAGAGCGCGGCGCCCTGGACGGGTTCGTCGATGAAGACGACGTCGATGGACGGGAGCAGGTCGCGGACCAGCGCACGAACGGCGTCCAGGCCGAGGCGGTGCTGAGCGACGGCGATCGTCTCGAGGACAACGTAGTTGCTGGTCACGAGGGTGGCCTCCTCGTCGGCCAGCGTCGCCCAGCCTGACACCGCCGATCGATGGTGCTCGTCGTCGTGGTCGAGCAGGGCGAGCAGGGCGGAGGTGTCGACGAAGACGCTCATCGCCGGTGTTCCACGGCGTCGGCGAAATGGTCATCGTGGCGGTCTGCCAAATCCGGCCGGCCTGAGCGGAACTTCCCGAAAACCGACGCCGCGCGACGCATGCGTTCGCCCCGGCTGACAGACTCCCCGGACTGGAGCAGTTGGTCTACGCCCTCCCGGACGAGGGCGGAGATGGACCGTCCGCGCGCGGCGGACATCTGCTTCAGCTCCGTCGCCTGCCTGTCAGTCAGCTGCACCTGTGTTCTGATCACGCTATGCCTCCATCACAGCACAACATGACAACATGTTATCACATTCGTCGCCTGTCAGCGTCGAGCGGCGCAATCACTTCGAGCACCGAGCCGGCTGGCGCTGCGATCGCCTTCTCGGACAGTTTGTGATCGAAGGTGGCCAGAGTGCCTTTGTGACGCCAGGCCAGACCGAGCAGGTAGATGTCGGTCAACTGGCGGTGGCCGGCGATCAGCTCGGGGCGGAAGGTCGCCTCGTCTCGGATCGACACCTCGTCTGGCCAGAACAGATGAAAGCCGCTGGCGCAGAACCGTCGCAGACGCGCGGTCAGCTCCGTCACCCGGGTGATGGGACCGCCATAGCCGGGATTCGACAGCACCCGCACGAACCCGTTCTCCGTGATGGGGCACGTCGCCCATCCCCGCGAGCGGTTGTCGGCGAACCAGTCGTGGGCGAGTTCGTGGTGCACGTGGTCCGGGTCGAACAGGGCCACCAACAGGTTGATGTCGAGCAGCGCCGGCCCTCTCATCCTTCGTCCCGCAAGTCCTCGACGAGTTTCATCGTCGGGCGCTTCGCACCGGGCGCGCGCCGCGGCAGGACCGGCACACCGTTTCTCACCCGCGCTGAGCGGGACGGCGCGAGCGCGAGGCGCACGAGGTCGGAGATGACGGCGCCGGCCGTGCGACCTCGGACCGCGGCAATCTCCTTGGCGGCCTGCAGCACGTCATCCGCGATATCGAGTGTGGTGCGCATGGCCGGATCATCGCGCATCACGCATCAGATGTCAACTCCGACCCCTCATCGTCAGAACCGACCCCTCATCGTCAGAACCGACCCTTCAGCGTCAGAACCGACCCTTCAGCGTCAGCTCCGCCCCGTCAGCGTCAGACCCGACCCGTCAGCGTCAGAATCGACTGACGTTCGTAAGTCCCGACTTCTATACCAGCCGATGGATGGGCACCGCCCAGATCGATCGTTCCGGCACCAGAGCTCGAGCTGGCCCCCGGAAGTGACGACGATGCCCCCGCGCCAGCGGGCACCGAGCGCCGCGGCGACCGCGAGCAGCCCGCGGGCGTCGGAGCGCACGGCAGTCGGGCGGTGCTTGATCTCCAGGCCGATGACGCCGTTCGGCGTCTCGAGCAGGACGTCCACTTCGAGGCCCGACCGCGTGCGGTAGAAGAACAGCTCGGCGTCCACCCCGGCAGCGCTCGACCACTTTCTCAACTCCGCGACGACCATCGTCTCGAACAGGGCGCCATCCGGCTGGCCGAACTGGTGTGTGCCGTGCCTCAGGAGGCCCATGTCCATCCAGTACACCTTCGGCGCCTTCACCACGGTGCTCGTGAGGTTGCGTGAGTACGGCGGCAACTGAATCACCTGGCATGACGCTTCGAGGTACCCGAGGTAGCGGCGAGCGGTCGCGGGCGCGATGCCGGCGTCGCGCGCGAGGTCGGCGTAGGACAGGAGCCCGCCCGAGCGAAGCATGCAGAGCCGTTCGAGGCGGCGGAACGCGTGCAGGTCGTCGAGGCGTCCGAGGTCCGCGAGGTCGCGCTCGAGGAACGTCTGCTGGTACGACCGCAGCCAGTCCCGCCGGTCGTCGTCGGACAGCGGCATCAGCGCCGGCATGCCGCCCCAGGCCAGGAGGTGGTCGATCGCCTCTCTCCGGACGTCCTCGTCGGGCCCGAGGAGCACCGGCGGCTCTTCGCGGAGTCGCTCGTCGATCGGCCCGGCCCCCGTCGCCAAGTCGTAGGCGACCGGCCGAGGCGGACGCGCTTCGTCCGCGGCGTGACGGAGTTCGAGCGCGCAGAGCGGCCACAGCTCGAACATGAACGCGCGCCCCGCGAGTGTCTCACGGACGCGGCGCATCAACGCCAGGCGGGACGATCCAAGGAGGACCGTGAACGGGACGTCGCCCGCATCGAAGGCCCACTTCACCTTCTCGAAAACGGACGGTTCCTTCTGTGCCTCGTCGAGAACCGCCGGCCCCACCGTCCGGCCCCACGCGGCGGTCCTCAGGTCGCGGAGGGATTCCCGTTCCTCCGCGCTGTCGAGATTCACGTAGCGGAGGTCCGGATATCGATGCCTGGCGAGCGTCGTCTTGCCCGTCTGTCTGGCGCCGGTGAGGATCACCAGCCGATGGCTCGTCGGGTCAGGAAGCCTTGCGGTAGCGATTCGATAATGCTGTATATTCGTTCGCATGGAGAACGATTATACAGCATATTGATAAGTGCTGTCGACCTGGCACCCCGCCCCGCCCAGCCGTCCGAAGGGTCCGACTGACGTCCGCGAGCCCGACCCTACATCGTCAGAACCGACCCCCCTCGTCAGAACCGACCCTTCAGCGTCAGAACCGACCTACATCGTCAGCCCCGACTGACGGCCGTAAGCCCCGACTGATGTCGCGTCAGTCCCGACTGACGATCGTAAGCCCAGACTGACGTCCGCGAGGTCCGACTGACAGCGACGGCACGATCCGGGTGAGCGTGTCCGAGGTCGAGAAGTAGATGGCGCCGTTGGCGCCGACGGTGACGGCGCGGATTCCTCCGACGCGGTCTTCGAGCAGGCGCTCCGTCGAGATCACGGTCAGCGGGTCCGCCGGATCGATCCGCACGCGGAGGAGGTAGCGTCCAGCCTCGGCTCCGACGAACAGATTGCCCTCGAACTGGCGCGCACCAGACGTCGGGTAAACGGCGGCGCCGCCGATTCCGAATGGCGCCGGCAGGCCGAAGGGGGCGCGCGACCGGGCTCGCATCGGCCGGGTTCCGGTGACAGCGACCGGCGTCAATCGCTCAGAACCGTCTGCCCGCGCATCGCAGACCCAGAGGACGCCGCCGTCCGGGGACCAACTCAGACCGCGCGGGGACCGGAAGTCGGTCGCGAGGACCGGCGTCGCCCCGGCCTGATCGGCCGGCGTAGTCCCGTCGGGATTCAGCCGCATCACTTTTCCGTTGAACGACGCCAGGTCGCCCTGCGCCCGCTCGTTCCCCCCATCGTCGAAAGCCGCGTAGAGCTTGCCGTCGGGCCCGAATCGAAGAGCGGCCGCCGCGCGATCGGAGGAGGCGGGGATGCCGGCGAGGAGCGTCACCTGGTTGACCAGGGCGCCGCCGGTCTCCTGTAACCTGCTGATGCGGAACTCGAGCGGCCGTTCAGACTCCGGTCGCGCGGCCGCGGTATGGGCCACATAGACCCAGCGATTGGCGGCGAATTGAGGATCGACCGCTACGGCCAGCAGTTCCCCGCGCGCCGTGAGCGTTTCGGCGAGTGTCGCGGCGGGGTCCGTATGGAGCGTGCCGTCCCGGTAGACCCGAATTCGGCCGGCGCGCTCTGCCACGAGGATCCAGGCGTCGGATGCCAGCGCGACGTCGGTCACGTCGTTCAGTCCGGTCGCGATCGTCTCGGCCCGCAGGGTGACGCCGTCGGCGGTTGCCATCGGCGTCGAGGAGTCGCTCGTTCCAGAGCTGGAAGAGTTGTCTGCCCCGGCGCCGGAGGTGCCGCTCGAGACACCGGAGGTGCCGCTCGAGACAGATGTCGCCGCGAGGTTCACCGACAGCGGAGGGGTGGAGGGCGGGCTCTCGCCGGCGGAGTTGAACGCGACCAACTGGATGGAGTGCTGCCCTGCAGACATCGACGGAAGACTGCTCGAGCAATTCGGTGTAGTTGGCTGCCACCGAGGCGGCTGCCGGACGACACTGAGCCGCAGGAAGTTCGGCGCGCTTTCCGTCCACCAGGGCGAAGAACCGCAGTGTCGCCAACTCGTCGCGGCTTGCCGCCGACTGGTACCACGCGAGGCGCTCGGTCCCGTTGATCTGCTGTGTCTCGCCTGAAGACGGCGAGGGCGTGGTTTGAGATCCGCAGGCGTACAGACCGCCGGCCAGGAGGAGCACGAGGGGCGCCAGGCGCGAGTTCATTGCTGCGGCCATGATAACGCAACTTCCGCCAGCCCGCCGCGTCCGTCATGAGCGACAATGGTGGTGACTTGTGACAGTCGCGCAGGGCGCCGGAAGATGGCAGCCGGCCACACGCGCTTGAAGCCGTTCGTGGCCGTCATCGCGAGTCGAAGAACCAAGCATGTTTCTCTCCCCGGTACTCGCCGTCCGTCTCTCGGCCTGGGCCGTCGTGTGGCTCGCCGGCGGCGCGTCCCAGGCATGGCCACCGTGATGCGGCTATTCGGCCAGATCCAGAACCTGCCTCGGGTGAAGGTGACGGTCCTGCGCAACGGGCAGAAGCTCACGTTCGTTCTCACAACGAAGTGAGCGTGGCCCGTCCCGGAACGCCAAAGGAGACTCGATGAAGCTCAACGTCCTTGCCGTGACTTGCCTCTTCAGCGTCGTGGCGGCCAGCCCCGGGTTCCCGCAGCCTCCAACGGTCGAAACGTCGAAAACCCAGACTCCAGCCGGCGGCTGCGAAGTCCGCCCGCGTGAAGAGCGCTGGCGCCCGCCTGTTGACGGCTGCGACAAGCTCCGCCCGCACGATCACGACCGTGAAGGCCGGGACAATCGTTCAAGTCCTGGGCAGTGAACGCGAGTGGCTTCGTGTGCGGGTGCCCGGCGTCCAGCAGGAGGGGTTCGTTCTGGCAGCCGATGTCGAACTCATCACGGGCACCTCGACTTCCGCTTCCGGGACGGCGACAGGGCAGGTCAGGCCGCGCGTGGGTGTCCACGCCGTACTGTCGTTCGGTCAGACCAGCCTCACGTCGGCCCAGAGCTTCGACGCCGTCGCCGGCCAGCACACGAAGACGACGTTCGGCGTCGGCGCGGAGGTGGTGAACCTCTGGAAGGGCCTGTTCGCAGGCGCCGCCTATTCCCCGCTGAGCCTCGACGGGGAGCAGGTCTTCGTTGATGGGGGATCGGCGGAGCCGTCGGGGATTCCGGTCACGACGAGCGTGAACTCTCTGGATGTCGTCGGCGGGTGGCGCTTCACTTTCAGGAGGCCGAAACCCGCCCCCCCGAAGCCCGGTCAGAAGCCTCCAACGAAGAAGAGCCTGGCGCAGACGAAAGGTGCCGCAGCCGCCGCAGAAACAGCCGCCGGCGAAGGCGGCGCAGCCGCAGTCCACTGCGCCGCGTTTTGTCCCGTTCGTCGGCGGGGGACTCTGCATGGTGATGTACAAGGAGTCCAGTTCCGATCCGGCGAGCGGTGAAGGCGTGAGCGGAACAGCCAGCGGGTTCGTATTGCTCGGCGGCGCCGATACACCGTATCGCGATGGCTGCGTGTGGGCGGGGAGTTCCGCTACCGAGTCGTCAACGGCGTTCTCGGTTCCGCCGGCGTGTCTCAGGTCTACGGCGAGAACTCGGTCGGCGGCTACGCCTTCGGCGTTCGGGTCGCCATCGGTCGGTAGCAGGCCGACCGTTTCTGCTTGCCGCCACGCGCGTCCGCGTAGACTTTTGTCTGCCCATCCGCGGACAAAGGCCCCGCCAGCAGGCTTCGTTCCATCCGGTCAATGCCAGTAAGTCACTGACCAAATAGAACTTGCAAGCGAGAAGTCGAAACCGCGCACCTCCTCGGATTCGTGGCCGGCTACTTGCACGGTCGGGGTCCAGAAGCAGTGTGCCGGCCTCCGCTGGAGCTGCGCCTCACGGCTGTCTGCGGTGATGAGCTTGCTCGCCTAGAGCAAAGAGGCGGGGCTGGACTTCAGCTAGTCCGTCGTCCGGCTGAAGTTGTTCAGCCGCGGTGCCGATAACCGTGACGACTGGGTTGGAGTAGTCCGCTGCCAGCTGCCAGCTGCCAGCGATTCCGAGCGTAGCGAGGATTGTCCAATGCCCTTCAAGGAACGGCTGGGTGACAGGCGCGGGGATCTGCGCTTCGAGATCATCGGGCAGCTGTGGGGGTCGCTCGAGACCGTCGAGTCGCACTCGCTCCTCAACCTCGCGCGCGGCGGGGCCCTGATCGAGACCCGCACGCGGCCGAACCCGGAGGCGGTCCGGGCCGCGCGGTTCGCGTTCAACGGGACCAGCCATGACATTCAGGTCAAGGTGCGCCACGTGACGTCCGAAAGCGTGCCGGACGGCGAGCGATACCTCGTGGGCCTGGAGTTCATCGAACCGGGCGCCGCGGCGCTCGCGCAGATTGACCGTGTCGTCGCGGCGCGCCTGGCCGAGACGAATCCTGCTTCAGAGGCGTAGCCCATGTCTCCTCAGGCCCATCTCGAGCGGCGCCGCGAACCAAGGGTGCCGATGAGGGACGACCAGAAGGTCGGCCTCCCGACGGCGCTGACCGTCCGCCTGGTGGACATCAGCGCCGGCGGCGTGCTGATCTCCTCGTCGCAGAAGATGAACATCGGCCAGCGGGCCCGGCTCCGCACGACGCTCGGCGCCGACCCGTTCAACGCCGAGATCGAGGTGCGGCGCGTGGCGGATGGCAGCCTGGAGGGCAACGGCCACGGCCGCTATCGGCTGGGGGCGGTGTTCACTGCGCTTGACGATGCGGCGATGCGCAGCGTGACTCACTTTCTGAGCGGAGACATTCAGTAGGGTTCGGCTTTGGAGGACGAGCGAGCGCGTCGGGCGAACGGTTTGACAGAGGCAGATACGCGATGAGACGAAATGGGCAGGCGCAACTGATCGGCACCAGCCTTCCCGTGCTGGACCTGAAGGCCGAGATCGAGCGCATCGCCCGCTCCGACGCGAAGGTCCTGGTGACCGGCGAGAGCGGGACGGGCAAGGAGCTCGTCGCCCTCGCCATTCACGTCGAGAGCGCCCGCGCCGACAAGCCGTTCGTCGCCGTCAACTGCGCCGGGCTGCCCGAGACCCTTCTCGAGTCGGAGCTGTTCGGCCACGTGAAGGGCAGCTTCACGGGCGCCTACCGCGACAAGCAGGGCAAGCTCGAGGCGGCCGACCGCGGCACCGTGTTCCTCGACGAGATCGGCGAGATGACGCCGAGGCTGCAGGGGCTGCTGCTGCGGTTCCTCGAGACGGGGGAGCTGCAGAAGGTCGGCGCCGACCACGCGCTGGCCTCCGTGAACGTCCGCGTGATTGCGGCGACCAACCGCAACCTGCCCGAGATGATCGCGCAGGGCACGTTCCGCGAGGACCTCTACTACCGGCTGAACGTCATTCACCTGATCGTCCCGCCGCTGCGCGAGCGCAAGGACGACATTCCGGTGCTGGCGGAGCACTTCCTGCGTCACTTCACCCGCAACGGGATGTACCCGACCAAGACGCTGTCGCCCGAGGCGATCGGCGCGCTCATGGAGCACAGCTGGCCGGGCAACGTCCGGGAACTCGAGAACGTCATCGAGCGGCTGGTGGTGACGGGACAGAACGAGGTCATCGCGCCGGATGACCTCCCGCTGGAGATCCGGACGCGGCAGAGCGTGATGATCCGCCCCAAGCGCGAGCGCCGGCGGACGGTGGCCGACGATCTCTTCAAGCGCCTGGTGGACGGGCACGAGTCGTTCTGGACGGCGGTCTACCCGCTCTACATGCAGCGCGAGATCACGCGCTCGAACGTGCGGGATCTCGTGCGGAAGGGGCTGGAAGAGGCGCGCGGCAACTACAAGATCGTCACGCGGCTGTTCAACATGGACACGCGCGACTACAAGAAGTTCCTCAACTTCCTCCGCAAGCACGATTGCCAGCTGCCGTTCAAAGAGTACCGGTAGGGCGCGGCTTCAGCCGTGCCGAATATGTATCAAAGCCGCACACTGCTTCGGCCGATACATGAGGTGGCGGTCGTGCGGCCGGGGTCTGTCGTGTAACTGACGGGGCCGAAGGCTGTCTACGCACGACGGGAGCGGTATGATGGATGACACAATGATGAGACGAACTTCAATCGTCATCCTGGCTGTCGGGTTGTTCCTGGCGACGTCGAGCGCCTGGGCGCAAACTGCCCAGAACCAAGGGACTCAGACAAGACCCGCGCAAGCGGCCTCGCCGAAGCCGGCGGACCAGGCGAAGCAGACTCCGCCGGCGAAGGCGGGCCAGAAGCCCCCGACCCCCGTCGCCCCTCCGGTGCCTCCGCCGCCCGGCTACGTGATCGGGCCCGAGGACGTTCTGTCAGTGCAGTACTGGCGCGAGACCAACGTGTCGGCGGAGGTGACCGTCCGCCCCGACGGGATGATCACGCTGCCGCTGCTCAACGACGTGGCGGCCTCGGGCCTTACGCCAGAGCAGCTTCGCGTCAGGATCACCGAGTTGGCGACGAGCAAGTACTTCCTCGAGGATCCGAACGTCACTGTGACCGTCCGGACGATCAACAGCCGGAAGGCGTTCATCACCGGCCAGGTGACGCGGCCGGGGCCCTACCTGCTGACAGCACCGACGACCGTGCTTCAACTGATCTCGATGGCCGGCGGCCTGACCGAGTTTGCCAAGCAGAAGGACATCTCGGTGATGCGCGTCGAGGGCGGCAAGCAGCTGCGCTTCCCGTTCAACTACAAGGACGTCGCGAAGGGCAAGAACCTGAAGCAGAACATCGAGCTGAAGCCTGGCGATACAGTCATCGTTCCGTAGGTGTCGCGGTCGTAGCGCTGGGCAGGCTCGTTAGCCCACTCAGCGATCGAGCGGAAGCTGCGTGACTGCGATCTCGAACTCACGGCCAGCAACTACCAGCTGTCATCAGTCCCAGCGGTCGTGGCTCGTCGCTCGCGCCGCTCGTCCTCGTCACGTGTGCTGTGCCGCTCCGCTGCCTCGCCCAACGCCCCCGCCCCGACCGTCCCTACCGCGGGCTGTTCGGCGGCAACGGCGCGAACCCGGCCAGCACCCAGCAGCTCGACGTGAACCTGTCGCTGTTCGGCGCCTACGACGACAACGTCCTCGCGACGACCCCCCAGGGCACCCCCGACCCTCGGTTTCAGCAGAGCGGCGGCTACGGCTCCGGCACCATCTCGCTCGACTACACCAAGCGGGCCGGCCGCGCGACGTTCGATTTCAGCGGCGGCACCGGCTACCGCTACTACCGGACGGCCGAGGAGTTGAACGGCTTCAACTCGTTCCTCAGCATCGGAATGTCGGCGCAGCTGACGTCGAAGACCGACTTGCGGCTGTCCGCGACCGGCAACTACACGCCCTACTACTCGTTCACACCGGTTGCCGGCATCAGGCCGCCCGCGCCCGGCGACATCGTTCCGAACAACCCGGACAACCCCCTCGCAGAGGAGCGGACGTTCAACGTCTCCTCGTCGGCGTCCGTCACGCAGAGGCTGACGCCCCGGTCGTCGCTGTCGGCCGACTACAACATCAACTACACCGACTACAGCAACCGCGATCTGCCGTACCAGAACTGGGCTGCGGGCGGCGGCTTACAACTACCGCCTGAGCACGCGCGCCGGCTTCACCTCGACCTACCGCTATCGCCGCGGCGTCTCGGGGCTGTACCAGGGGAACGAGCCGATCGACACGCAGGACATCCAGTTTGGTCTCACGTATGCCAAACGGCTGTCGCCGTCTCGGACGATGACTCTGCGGCTTCAGCGTCGGCCCGTCCATCTATCGGAGCTACGTTCCGGCGGAGACGCCCGACGCGGCCGGCGAGAAGGTGACCCGCTACCCGGTGGCGGGCAGCGCGTCCGTGAACACTCAGATTGCGCGAAGCTGGAGCCTGGGGGTGAACTACTCCCGCGGCGTCCAGTACACGCAGGGGTTCACCGACCCGTTCTTCTCCGACTACGTCACGGTCGCCGCCAGCGGATTCGTCTCGGACCGTTCCCGCGCGACGCTCAGCGCGGGCTACAACACCGGCAGCGTGGGCGTGGGGGTTGCCGGCCGCGGCTACGACACCGCGACGGCGAACGCCAGCTATCAATACACGTTGACGCGATGGGCGGCGGTGTTCGTGAACTACGGCTACTACCACTACCTGTTCGACGAGTCGGTCCCGCTGCAGGAGGCGCTCGCCCGCGGCCAGGACCGCAACAGCATCAGCGTCGGCGTGAACCTGTGGGCCCCGTTGCTCAGGTAGTGTGACTCGGCCCTGGGCCTCTGAGCCCTGAGCCTTGAGCCCATTGAGAGGTGCTCCGTGCTTCCAGGCAAGAAATTCACTCCCGAGGACATCGCCCGCATCCTGTGGCGCAGGAAGTGGCTGATTCTCGCGCCGTTCGTGACGATCTCGGTCCTGACCGCGCTGGTCGCCTGGCGGCTGCCCGAGCGCTACCGCTGTGACGCCCTGATCCTCATCGTCCCTCAGCGCGTGCCCGAAGCCTACGTCCGGTCCACCGTCAGCGAGCCCGACGGGCGGAATGCGGCGCAGGAGGGGCCGCAGCGGGTCGAGACCCTCAAGCAGCAGATTCTCATCGCGCACGCGCCTCGAGCGGTCATCACCGAGCTGAACCTCTACCCGAGGGAGCGGAGGGTCGGCCTCATCGAGGACGTCGTCGAGAAGATGAGCAGCGACCTGCAGGTTCAGGCCGTTCGGGGCAGTGACTCGTTCACGGTGAGCTTCACGTACGAGGACCGCCGCCTGGCGCTCGAAGTCGTGAACCGGCTGGCCGCCGCTTTCATCGACGAGAGCAACCAGGACCGGACGCTCTTCGCCGAGTCCACGACCAGCTTCCTCGAGACGCAGCTCGATGAGGCGCGACGGAACCTCCAGGAGATTGAGACGAGGGTGGCCGACTACCGGAGGCGTCACGCCGGCGAGCTGCCGACCGAACAGGCCGCGAACCTCACGGTGCTCGCCGCCACCCAGAGCCAGCTCCAGACGCTCGCAGAGTCGGTGAACCGCGACCGCGATCGCCGCTACCTCCTCGAGCGGACGCTGACGGAGATGTCGGCGGAAGTGTCCGCGGCACCGGTGGCGCCGGTGCCGGCGAACCCCGCCAACCCGGGCGACCCGAGCGCGGTGGCGGGCCAGACGGCGGCCGAGCAGCTGCAGGCGGCTCGCGCCCAGCTTCGGGCCCTCCAGCTTCGCTACAAGGCCGACCATCCCGACGTGGTCCGTGTCACCAAGAACGTTGCCGAACTCGAGATCAAGGCGCAGCAGGAGGCGCTCCAGCGTCCGCTCTCCCCCGAGGCCGCGCCCGCACGCCCGGCGACGCCGGCCGAGCAGCAGCGGCAGGCCAGGATGCGCGACCTGCGTCTGGAGATCGAGGGAATCGACAGGCTGATCGCGAGCAAACAGCAGGAAGACAAGGTCCTTCGGGCGAAGATCGCGGAGTATCAGCGTCGCGTGGAGGCCACCCCGTCGCGCGAAACCGAGTTGACCGGCATCCTGCGGGACTACGCGACGGTCCAGCAGCACTACTCGAACCTGCTGACCAAGCAGGGAGATTCGAGGATCGCGGCCAACCTGGAGCGGCGGCAAATCGGCGAGCAGCTTCGGATGGTCGGATCAGCCGCGGCTGCCCGAGCAGCCGGTCGTGGCCGAACCGCCCGCATGATCGACCTTGCGGGCGCGGCGGCAGGCCTTGCGATCGGCCTCGGCCTGGTGGCGCTCCTCGAATACCGCGACAGCAGCTTCCACACCGACGAAGAGGTGGTGCGGATCCTGTCGCTCCCTGTGGTTGCGATGATCCCGGTGATGCTGAGCCGTGCCGAGCGTCAGGCGTTGCGCCGGCGCGCCGTGCTCGTCGCAGGCGCCGCGACGTTCGTGTTCCTCGCGTCGGTCGCCGGCGCCTTGTGGTGGTTCTGGTGGAGGCTGCGGTAGCGATGTACGAACCGTTCTACGGCCTCTCCGAGCGCCCGTTCGACCTCACGCCGAACCCGCGCTTCCTGTACCTCACGGACGGCCACCGCGAGGCGTTGAGCAGCCTCCAGTACGGGATCACGAGGCGGCGCGGCGTGACGCTGCTCATCGGCGAGGCCGGCACCGGGAAGACGACGATCGTGAGGGCGGCCCTGGAGGCGGTGGCGGGCCCCTCCACCTACCTGGTCTACCTGAGCAACCCGGTGTTGAGCCGGGCCGAGTTCTACGAGTTCCTCGCCGAGAGGTTCGGCTTCGAGTCACATGCCGGCCAGTCGAAGGCCCGGTTCCTGCTCGACCTCGAGCGGACCGTGCTGGCGAGGCATGCCGCCGGTGGCGTGACCGCGCTGATCATCGACGAGGCGCAGAGCCTCCCGCACGACCTGATCGAGGAGGTCCGGCTCCTGGCCAACGTGGAGACCGCCACCGAGAAGCTGCTGCCCGTAGTCCTCGCAGGCCAGCCGGAGCTGGCCGAGCGGCTGGAGCACGAGGACCTCCGGCAGTTGAAGCAGCGGGTGGCGCTCCGGTGCGACCTCGAGCCGCTGGACATCCGCGAGACGGCGGCCTACATCGCCGGCCGCCTGAAGATCGCCGGCGGGGAGTGCGCGCACATCTTCACGCGCGAGGCGGTCCAGACGATCTTCGATCGGTCGCGGGGAATCCCGCGCACGATCAGCGTGATCTGCGACAACGCCCTGGTGACCGGGTTTGCCGCCGGCGTCCGCCCGGTCGGCTCGAACGTCGTCCTCGAGGTCTGCCGCGACTTCCGGCTGTCACCCGCCAAGGAAGCCGCCGCGCCGGGCGTGCTGTTCTCGGGACAGGAGGCCGCCGTGGGGCAGGCCTCCGCGTGTGGCGCGGGGCGCTGAGGCTTTAGCCCGCGGTACCGCAGGGCGGGGCTTCGAGTCGCGCCGAAGCCCGTGAGGGCGGAGGCGGAAGCCCCGCGAGTACCGCAGGGCGGGGCTTTCGAAGTCGCGCCGAAGCCCGTGCAGGGCGAAGGCGGAAGCCCCGCCGACACCGCACAGCCCGTCAAACCACCGGCCGCGTGTCTTGCGCGACGCTGGCATGTTCACCAGTTACACCAAGCCGAAGCGTTTCCGGTTCTTCTGAGTCCACCGATGAGTCGAATTGACGAGGCACTGAAGCGCGCCCGGTCTGGCATCCCCGATGCTTCGAGCCCGGAGAACCCCCGAGCCGACGCTTTCCAGGAACCATGGTCGTTCTCGGCGGAGGCAACTCCCGGCGCCCCGGCCGCAGCGCCCCCCGAGGTCGCTTCGTCGGATCGTGCGGCCGTTTCGCACCCTCCCGACGTCTGGGATGCCCTGTTCGCCGAGCCCGCCCGAGCGACGCCCGGCAAGGCCCCGAGGCGCCCGGACGCGGCCGCTTCGGACCAGGCGGTCCCTGCGCCGGATTCGGGGGGCGGCCACGGGATGGTGCTCTTCCAGGGGCTCAACCCGTCGGTCGTCGAGAAGGTCGTCTCGACGCCGGAGATCCGCCCTGTCTTCGCGGAGCAATACCGGAAGCTCGCCGGAATCCTCCACCACGCGCAGCTCGAGGGGAAGCTCAAGGTCGTCGTCGTCACGAGCGCGCTGGCGGGGGAGGGCAAGACGCTGACCTCCACCAACCTGGCGCTCACGCTCAGCGAGTCGTTCCGTCGCTCCGTGCTCCTGATCGACGCGGACCTGCGGAGGCCGACGCTGCACGAGATCTTCCAGGTGCCGAACGTCGTGGGGTTGGGCGACGGACTGCGGGCAGACCGGGAGCAGAAGCTGTCGCTCGTGCAGGTGTCGCCGAAGCTGACGCTGCTGACCGCGGGCCGGCCGGACCCAGACCCGATGAGCGGCCTGTCGTCCGACCGGATGCGCCGGGTGATCGAGGAGGCCACGGCCAGGTTCGACTGGGTGATCGTCGACACGCCGCCGGTCGGCCTGCTGCCCGACGCGAAGATCCTGGCGCAGATGGCGGACTCGACGCTCTTCGTCGTTCGGGCCGGGAAGACCCCGTACGCGCTCGTTCAGCGCGCCGTTGCGACCCTCGGCCGCGACCGGATCCTTGGCGTGGTCCTGAACCGCACCGAAGAAGGCCTGGACGGCTCCTACGGCTACTACACGTACTACGACGGCTACGGAAAAAGTAGGGCGGGTCTTTAGACCCGCCAGGTGTAGGGCGGGGCTTCAGCCCCGCCATTCTCAATGGCCCGACTCCTTCGCCAACACATCTCCGGCCGGCTCATCCTGATGGTCGCGTGCGAAAGCGCGCTGATCGTGGAGGCCGTGGTGTTCGCGGCGTGGCTGCGCCTCCAGGATGCCGCGTGGGTGCTGATGACGAACGAGGGCGGCTGGTGGAAGGCTGCCCTGGTCGCCGCCGTCTGCCAGGTCTGCCTCTACTACGCCGACCTCTACGACCTCCGCATCGTCTCGGACCGGCGGGAGCTCTTCGTCCGGGCGCTCCAGGCGCTTGGCGCGGCGTCGATGGTGCTGGCAGTTCTCTACTACCTGTTCCCCGACCTCATCCTCGGCCGCGGCGTGTTCTTCATTGCCGCGGCGCTGGCGGTCGGCATCATCATCGGCTGGCGCGTGGCGTTCGAGTGGTTGTTGCGGTGGGCGCGCCCGGCAGAGAGGCTGCTCCTCGTGGGCACGAGCGAGGCGGCTGTCGGCCTGGCCACCGAGCTGCACGAACGCCGGCAGGAACTCGGCGTCGAGATCGTCGGATTCGTGGACACCGAGGCCGGCCAGGTGGGGAAGTCGCTGCTGAACCCGGGCATCGTCGGGACGATCGACGACATCCCGAGAATCGTCCGCGAGTCGGACGTGGACCGCGTGGTCGTCAGCCTGGCGGACGCGCGCGGCAAGCTGCCGATGGAGCGCCTCCTCGACATGAAGCTCACCGACGGCGTGCAGTTCGACCACCTGGCGACGGTGTACGAGGAGTATACCGGCAAGATCGCGGTGGAGAACCTGCGTCCGAGCTGGCTGATCTTCTCGGAGGGCTTCCGTAAGACCGCGTGGCTGGTGGCCGCCAAGCGGGCCACGGACCTCGTCGCCGCCACTGTGGGACTGGTCCTCGCAATTCCGCTGTCGGCGATCATCGCCGCGGCAATCAAGGTGACGTCTCCCGGCCCGGTGCTCTACCACCAGCGTCGCGTCGGCCAGCACGGGAGGGTGTTCACGGTGCACAAGTTCCGGTCGATGCGCCACGACGCCGAGGCCGGGACGGGCGCCGTCTGGGCCAGAGCCAGCGGCGATCCGCGGGTGACGGCGATCGGGAGGGTGCTGCGCCGGACGCGCCTCGACGAGATGCCGCAGTTGTGGAACGTCCTGATCGGGAACATGAGCTTCGTCGGACCGCGGCCCGAGCGGCCGGAATTCGTGGGAGACCTGACGAGGCAGATCCCGTTCTATGGTCAGCGCCACGTGCTGAAGCCAGGCGTCACGGGCTGGGCGCAGGTCCGATACACCTACGGCGCCAGCGTCGAAGACGCGATGGAGAAGCTGCAGTACGACCTCTTCTACATCAAGAACCTGTCGCTGGCGTTGGACACCTACATCATCCTCGAGACCGTCAAGACCGTCCTGATGCGGCGCGGCTCCTAGTCGGTGTGGCGCGGGGCTTCAGCCCCGCGTTCGATGCGATAGTTGTGTGGCGCGGGCCTTTGGGCCCGCGGATCTGATGCCCGAGAACATCGCTCACCCGATCGTGAACGCGATGACCGTGGACGTGGAGGACTACTTCCAGGTCTCCGCGTTCGACGGGGTCGTGTCTCGCGACCGCTGGGGCGACTACGAGAGCCGGGTGGCCGCGAACACCGACCGCCTGCTGGACCTGTTTGCGGAGGCGGGCGTGCACGCCACCTTCTTCGTCCTCGGCTGGGTGGCCGAGCGCGACCCGTCGCTCGTCCGGCGCATCGCGGCGGCCGGCCACGAATCGCGTCGCACGGCTACGGCCATCGGCTGGTCTACGACCAGACGCCCGACGAGTTCCGCCTGGACGTCCGCCGCTCGAAGGACGTCCTGGAGCAGGCGAGCGGCCAGCCCGTGCTCGGCTATCGCGCCCCGAGTTTCTCGATCACGAACCGGTCTCTGTGGGCTCTCGACGTGCTGGCCGAAGAGGGATTCGCGTGGGACGCCAGCATCTTCCCGATCCGGCACGACCGCTACGGGATTCCGTCGGCGCCGCGACACCCCCACGTCATGGAGAACGGCCTCCTCGAGATCCCGGCTTCGACCGTCCAGAGTCGCCGGAGTCAATCTCCCGGTCGGAGGCGGCGGGTACTTCCGGCTGCTCCCCTACGCGTGGACCCGCTGGGGGATCCGCCGGCTGAACGCGGCCGAGGGGAGGCCGGCGGTGTTCTACCTGCATCCCTGGGAGATCAGACCCGGAGCAGCCTCGTCTTGCCGGCCGCTGGCTGAGCCGGCTGCGGCACTACCGGAACCTCCATCGAACCGAGACACGACTGCGGCAGCTGCTTTCCGAATTCACGTTCGACACCGTCGCCCGAGCGATTCCGGCGCCCGCCCGCAACGCGGACCCGAAGGCCCTGCGCCGGCAGGCCCCCTTCTCGAGGACGACGTAGGTGGCACGCAACGCGTCACAGCCGCACGGTGGTCTCCAGCGTCCGCCGTGCATGCTCTCGCGCTCGCGGCTCTGCTGGCGGCTGTCGTGTTCGCCCATCGAACCGCGCTTCGGGCGATGGTCGGCATGTGGGACGCCACTCCGATGTACTCGTTCGGGTACATCGTGCCGTTCGTCAGCGCCTATCTCCTCTGGAGCCGACGGGACGCGCTGGCGCGCATCAGCCCGCAACCCGCCCTGAGCATCGGTGTGCCCGTGGTGGCCCTCGGTCTGGGCTTCTCCTTGGCGGCTACCTGGGCGGCATCCAGGTTGCCGAGCAGTTCGCGTTCCTGGTCGCGCTGTGCGGTGCGGTCCTTGATCCTGTTCGGCGCACGGTTCTTCAGGCGATCGTGGATGGCGCTGGCCTATCTGCTCCTGATGGTCCCGTTCTGGGACGCTTTCACCGAGCCGCTGCATCTGCCGTTTCAGAGGTTCTCGGCCGATCTCGGCGTCCAGATGCTCCGGGTTGTCGGCATTCCCGCCTACCACGAGGGCGTGATGCTGTATCTCCCGAACATCACGCTCGAGGTGGCTCGCGCCTGCAGCGGCGTCAACTACCTGGTGGCGGTGCTCGCCCTCGGCGTCGCCGCTCGCCTACCTGTACCTGCCAGGACTGTGGCGGCGAGTCGCGCTGATTCTGAGCGCCGTCGTCGATCGCGGCGGTTTCCAACAGCCTGCGCGTTGCGCTGATCGGCCTGCTGTCCTACTGGGAGATCGGATCGCCGTTGCACGGTCCGTTCCACGTGCTGCACGGGTTGTTCGTTTCGGGCATCGGCTACGTCGTGCTCTTCGTCGGACTTCGGCTGCTCACTCCTTCCCGCACGGCGGCTGCCAGCGTCGATCGGCAGTCGCCTTGTCCGCCGCGACGTCTCCTCCCTGGCGATCGTTCAGCCTGCGCGCCGCCGCGGTGCTCGTCGGGGCTCTTCCTGGCGGCTGGCGTGCTGCCGAGCCTGATCCCGGTGAAGCCGGTTCCCCTGGCTCGCCCACTCGACGACATTCCTTCTCGGCTCGACGGCTGGAGCTGGCGAACCGAGTTTCTCCGACGACCCGACCTGGTGGACGGGTGCGGACAGCGAGTTGCGCCGGACGTACACCTCCGGCCGCAACATGCCGGTGGATGTGTCCGTCGCGTATTTCGCCAGCCAGCGGCAGGGCAACAAGCTGGTGAGCTACCGTGCAGACGCGCTCCACCACGCCGCGACGCGCCTGGACCTCGTGTTCGACGGCACCGGGACCGGCCAGGTGAACCTGGTCAGGCTCCGCGGCGCGGGGGCGCGAGCAGATCGGCCTGTTCTGGTACGAAATCGACGGCCGGGTGGTCGCCGGGAAATACCCCGCCAAGGTGCTGACGGTCTGGAACAGCATCGTGCACCGTCGAGGCAACGGCTTCCTGGTGGTGCTCCTGGCCGACCGGGTTCCGGATCGAACCGAGGAGAGCCAGATCGACGCGCTTCGCGACCTCGCCGCGAAGATGCACGAGGCGCTCCGGCAGCTGATGGAGCCCGAGGGATGAACGTCATCGAGTGCGACGACAGCCATCGAGACGCCTGGGATGCGTACGTTCACGCGTCGCCGGCCGCCTCCTTCTACCACCTGTACGGCTGGCGCGGGATCAACGCCGAGGAATTCGGCCACCGGTCCGTCTACCTGGCTGCGACCGAAGACGGGCGCATCGTCGGCGTGTTCCCGATCGTCCTGGTCAAGAGCCGTCTGTTCGGCAACCTCGCGTGCTCGATGCCGTTCGTGAACTTCGGAGGGCCGGTGCGGCGACACCGAGGCCGCGGAGGCGGCGCTCCTCGAAGAGGCGGCGCGCTTCGTCGGCGCGTGAGCGGGTCGCCTATCTCGAGATGCGGAACCGGCGACGGCTTGGCGCAGACCTGCCGACGTCGGAGCACAAGGTCAGCATGACCGTGGACCTGGCCCCGGACCCGGAGACGCTCTGGAAGGCCTTCAAGACCGATCACCGGAAGGACATCAGACGGGCGTACAAGAACGGCCTGAGCGCCCGCGTCGGCGGAGCGGACCTGCTCGACGCGTTCTACGCCGTGCTCGGCCGAGAGCTGGCATCAGCTTGGCACTCCCTTCTACCGGAAGCGCCACTTCTCGCGGGTCCTCGACGACGTTTCCGGAGGCTGCCGCATCTCCGTGGTGCTCGCCGGCGGGGAGCCGCCGGCCGCGGCGCCTTCGACGGACTGCACGGAGGGACGGTCGAGGGCATGTGGCTCGGGCGATACGGGCGAAGTACCGGAGCCAGATGGCCGGCTACGCGCTCTACTGGGAGCTCATCAAGGACGCGTGCGAGCGGGGCTTCGACGCGCTTCCACCTCGGGCGTTCGACGAGCGATTCCGGCGGCGAGATGTTCAAGCGGAAGTGGAACGCGTATCCCACGCAGCTCTACTGGCAGTACATCCTGGGAACCCGGCGCGCGATGCCGGCGCTGAACGTGGACAATCCCCGCTACCGGCTGGCGATTCGAGCCTGGCAGCGGATGCCGGCCGGGCTCACCGAGCGCCTGGGACCGCTTATCGCGAGGAGCATCCCGTGAACGCGGCGGCAGTTCCGTCGCCGGCGGAGGTCAGGGTCCTGTATTGCGAGGGCAACACGGATGGGACCATTGGCGGGTCGTACTTCAGCCTCCTGTACCTCATCCAGGGGCTGAAGGGCACTCGATACAAGCCGTGCGTGGTGTTCCACCGGGCCAATCCGCTGCAGCCCAGGTTCGCCGAGGCTGGCGCCGACGTCCTGGTCCTGGAGAAGCGGCCCCCGGTTCACTTCCGCGCCGTCGATTCGGCGTTCGCGACGGCGCCACCCGGTCGTGGCCGCGCCGGTCCGGCTCCTCCAGCGGGCGCTGAACTTCACGCGGTTCCTCGCGACCGTCTGCGAATACGCCGGCTTCTTGAGAAGCTGCGGATCGCGCTGCTGCACCTGAACAACTCGGTCACCCGGGCCACGAGTGGATGCTGGCGGCTCTGCTGACGAGCACGCCGTGTGTCGTCCACGAACGCGGGATCAACGAGCGGTTCTCGTTCCTGGCCAGGTGGCTGGCGCCTCGGCTGTCGGCCGTCATCTGCATCTCGGAGGCCGTCCGTGCCAACCTGCTGGAACACCGCGTTCGGACAGGCCAACCTGCGCGTCATCGACAACGGACTGGACCCGGCGCAGGTCCTCCCTCGCAGCCTCCGGAAGACGTCCGTCGAAGCGCTGGGCATCGACGAGCGCAGCCGCGTGATCGGGCTGGTCGGCAACATCAAGGAGTGGAAAGGACAGGAAGTTGTCGTTCGCGCGCTCCCGCGCATCGTCGCCAGGGTGCCCGAGGTCGTCTGCCTGTTCGTCGGGTGCGGCCTCGGAGCCGGATCGCGCGCTACGAGGCGAGCTGCGCGACCTGATTTCGCGCCTCGGGCTCGAGACGCATGTGCGTCTTCACCGGTACCGCGAGCACGTCGCCGACTCCGTGAATGTGATGGAGGTTCCGATCCACGCCTCGATCCTGCCGGAGCCATTCGGCCGCGTGCTGCTCGAGGCGATGGCGATGAGGAAGCCGGTGGTTGGCAGCCGCGCGGCGCGGTGCCGGAGATCGTCGATCACGGTGTGACCGGCTACACCGTTCCCCCCGAAGACCCGGACGCGCTCGCGGAGTCCCTCGTCGACCTGCTCGAGCAGCCGGCGAAGGCGCGCGCGTTTGGGGCGGCTGGCTATTCCCGCCTAGTTCGGTGCTTCCACATCGTTAGGAACGTCTCGAGCACCCTGTCGCTCTACGCCGACGTGCTCGACGGCGGGCGGCGCGCAGAAAGGCGGGCGGCTGACACCGGCCTCGCTTGAGCGGCTCGTGTTGGAGATCAGACAGCGCGCCCGCGGGGCTACATCTTACCGCCGTGAAACCAACCTCGCGCTCGTTCGCAGTCATGGCGGGACGGCGAGCCCTTCCGATGGCCCGCGCGCGCTCCACGCCAGGAGTCTGGCCGAGCGCGTGTCCTCGTGAGACGGCCGCCCGCGAACTGGTCGCCGCCTACGAGCGCGCAGCCAGCGCCCGGGAAGGGTCATCCCCGGGGCCGACCGGGCCGAGCGGCGTCGTCCAGCCCCCCGCCGACACCAAGGCGCTTCGAGCGACTTCGAAGCGCGACGTGCAGCCTGCTGCCCTCCGGGGTCAGGCGGCGCGCCGTCGGCGGCGAGCGATGCGGTAGAGGTCGACCGCGGCACGGAAGCCGTCCCAGGACTTCACCTTCGAGCCCGGCTCATCGGCCCACGCGCGCAGCGCCAACTCGTAGATGCGCGCCGAAGAGGGCGGCGGTTCGCGGTCGTCCTCCGGCACGTCGTCGAGGTACCGCGCGAGCAGTTCGACATCGAAGATCCACCCTGACACGAAAGGCTGCCGGAGGATCCGACCGAGCCGACGGCCTGCGCGGAAGAGCTTGGCGCCGCACTGCGTATCGTACACCGGAAGGCTAAGGACGAGCGAGGCCAGCGTGGCGAACACTCGGCCGACGTAGTGACGCGGCGCGGTACGGTCGATGCGGCGCCCGAGCAACTGGACACGGGAGCCCATGATGATGTCGAGGTCAGGACGGATCTTCGCCAGTGCGAGGAAGTCCGCCAGGGCGTCGAAAGGGGTCGCCAGGTCGGCGTCCCAGAACCCTACGTAGTCGGCACCCGATTCCAGCGCCGCGAGCATGCCCTGACGGACGGCTTCGGCCTTTCCCCTGTTCGGCGTCAGCAGCAACGCTCCCGCGTGGCCACCGCTCGAGCGGGCGAGGTCGGTAACCACCTGCCCGGTACCGTCAGTGCTCCCGTCGTCGACCACAAGGAGACGCAGCCTCGGTACCGCCGTAGCGCCTCGTGAAAGGCGTCCGTGCGCAGCCTTGCGGCCTCGTTGTAGCACGGCACAACCAGCGTCACTGTCGTATGCGATTCCATCGTTCCCTCGACCGCGCCTCCACCTGCGAAGCAGTCAACCGCGGTGATTCCGCGGAGCGCGGCTCGCGAACTGTCGTGGTGCTCCATCACCGCGAGCGCATCGTCCCGTCTGCCGGCCTATCTCTCAACCGTGAGTTCGCGAAAGACAACGCCGTCCACCCGGCCGATCTCCCGGGCCCGGAAGCCCGACAGCAGTTCCTGGAGCTGCCGCCGCGACCATCCGAGCTTGGCGATCTGCTCCCAGGGTCTCGCCTCGCGGTCCCGGTCGAAGACCCGCGCCACGATGACCCTCCCACCCCCTGCGATCTGGCTGGCGATACGCGCTGGAAGCGCCTCGAGGCCGCCCGGAGAACCGGTGCTCTGCAGCGCCAACTCCATCAGCAGGATCTGTTCGTACCTCGCGCCGCCCGGCACACCGATCCACGCGTACCGGTCCCACCCGGTCGTGATCAACAGGTCGCCGGGCCGCAGCAACCGCGCCACCTGCGCCCGCTTCTGTCGGACCTGGTGAATGCCCGCGGGGCGACAGTGGCGCCCGTGTTGACCACCGCAAGCAGCCCGGCAACCACGGCGATCAGGAGCGGGTGATCCTGCGCCTGCCTTCCCAAGGCCGCGCCGGCGTGCTCCTGGAAGAAGAACGCAAGCAGCGTCCAGAGCGCCGGGAGTATCTGGAACCAGAACTGATCGGAGGTGTCGACCCACAGGAAGTTGAACGCGAGGTACCCGGCGATCCACGCTGTCGCCACCACGAGCCATGCGTCGCGCCAGACCCGCCGGGCCGCCCAGCACGCCAGCGGGACGGCCAGCAACGTGGCGGCGGCGAAGACCAGCGACGTCGCCCCGAGGAGCACGACATCCGGCTGGAACTCAAGCGGTCGCCCCCGCACCAGCGACTCTGCCGCCACGCCGAGGTCGCCGAGCGGTGACAGGCTCGACACGAAGCCGTACCCTAGCGTCGCGAGGCTGACGACCACCCCGCGCGGCGTCGCCTCGAGCCCGTACAGCCTTCCGAGCGCGTTTCCCGATTGTCCTTGGTAGGCCGTCATCCAGGAAACGAACCCTCGGTCCGGCGAGGCGGCGAGGTACGCGGCCAAGTATACCGCTAACGCGACGGAGGCAGCCGGGCCGCACAGCCACACGACCCGCCTCGCTCTCGACCAGCGGTCCGCCGAGTCGGTCTCGGCGAGCCCGACCGCCAGGCCCATCGTCAGCAACACCGTCAGATTGTTGATCGAGATCGTCGTCGCCAGGCCGAGCATCACCCCAGCGCCAGCGAGCAGGCCTAGCGCGTGCGGCTCACACCGACGCGTCCATCGGGCAGCCATGAGCAGCACCGCCGCCAGGAACGGCATCTGGAGCATGTAGAACTCCTCGGCGATCGCCATAGAGACGAAGTGCGCCGAAAAGAAGAGGCCCAGCGCCGCAAGGATCCGCACAGCACCAGATCGGACGTCGAGTGCGAGAAGCACTCGGTGGAACAGCACGATCGAGAGCACCGCGCTGGCGCCCGAGATGAGCTTCAGGACGGCAAAGAGCGTCGCGCCTGGACACAACATGCCCGCCGCGCGGGCTAGCCACGCGCCCGCCGGCTGCATCAGCAGGTGATTCGGGTTCCACACGACGGCTCCCGACTCGATCTGACGCATGTAGACTCGACCGTCGCCGTTCGGGGCGTCCGCCTGGAGCGCGAACAGGTAGCAGGCGATTCCGGCAGCGAGCGCCAGTGCCTCGAGCCAGACGGCCGCGCGTCCTGTAGAGTCGGAATGTGTTGCCGGCACGTCCGTACCTCTTCGGGTTGCGCGGCCGATCATCGCCCGTTCTGGTCGAGATCCTCGCCGCGCTTTCGCTTGAGGGCGCGCAGATAGAGGGCTTCCTCCGCGCGCATCCGCGACGGAAAGCTGAAGAACGACGCGACACGCGCGCGTCCAGTATCCCCGAGACGGGCGCGCTGGGCGGGATCCCGTAGCAGGCTTAGAGAGCGCCCGCGAGGGCGCGCGGCTGCTCTGGGTCTACCAGGATGCCCGATACCCGGTCCTCGATGATTTCCGCGTTGCCGCCTACCCGCGTCGCCACGACGGGCAGGCGAAACGCCATTGCCTCGAGGAGTACGTTGGAGAGCCCTTCAGTTCGGGACGGTGACAGGAACAAGTCGAACGCCTCGAAGCAGGGGCGCACGTCCTGCCAGTAGCCAGCCATCCGCACGGCCCTCTCCAGGCCGAGGGCCCGGGCGCGGTCGGCGATCTGCTGTCCCATCGGTCCTTCGCCCACTTACACGAGCCTGGCGTCCGGTTCCTGAGCCGCGATCCGCGAGAACGCCTCCAGGGCATCGAGGCACCCCTTCTCAGGGCTAAGTCGTCCGACGATGCCGATTAGCGGCGCGGCAGGCTCGACGTGGAGTGCCGCGCGGGTCTGCTGCTGGCGGCGCGGCGGCGTGTAGTCTTCGAGCACGATCGCGTTGCGCACCACCCCGACGCGTGGATTGCGAGCGAGCGATGCCGGCAGTTCGTCCCGTAGCTTCTCTGAGACCAGCTCTACGCCGTCGAAGGCCCGGCACAACTGGAGCGCCAGACGGCCTCCAACTCCCGGCGTCCGTCGTTCCGGATCCAGCCGTGATGCGTAGTGACTGTTGCCACGGGCAAGCCGATCGCGGCAAGGAAGCCCACGACGTCGGTCCGGTACCCGTGCGTGTGGAGGATGGCAATCTGGTGGCGCCGCACGTAGTTGCGGACGTCTCGGATGTGAAGGCTGCCGACGCCCCTCCGTTCAGTGAGGCCCAGGAAAGGGATACCACTTCGCTTTGCGGGCATCGGCGAACTCCTGGTTACCGGTTCGTCGGCACGAACGAGCCGGCGTGGACCCGGAACCGGCGGGGGTCGATGAACCGGGCACTGTTCAGGATCGTCTTGCCCGGTCCCCCAACGCGATACGTGTCGATTAGGTGCAGGACCTCGATCGGTTGGAAGCGGCGTTGTTGCGATTGGGTTCGGTTTTCGGTCGCGCGTCCGAGGGGACAATACGCGACGCCTCAACGGACTCCTCTTCGGCTTGCCTGCGTGCAGTATACTAGCACCCCTAATCAAGCTCTCGGTGGCACCCGGGCTGGGAACGGCCATCCGAGACCTGACAGGATCTCCATGCGCGGTTTGACGCACTCCGCCTGAGGTGGGCGGGTCGTTCCTTGGCGGTGCGCGTCTTCTGGAATCCCTGGCTCCTCCCAGTGCGCGTTCAGCTCCGGCTACGCGGGCGCGCGGCGGTGCCGATGGTACCACCGCGTGCTCGAAGAACGGGACTTCGCTGCGACCGCATCGCACCCCGCGATTGTCGTGAGACGCCCCACCTTCGAGCGCCATCTGCGCCTGCTGCGGCGCCGGTTCCGCGTCCTCACCCTCGAGGAGTTCGAGCGCACCCTCACCCGCGGTCTTCGCTTCTCGCCGCCCAGCTGCCTGGTGACCTTCGACGATGGATGGGTGGATACATACAGGGAAGCGTGGCCGTTGCTCCGACAGGACGGGATCCCGGCCGTCGTGTTCCTGCTGGTCGGTTTCGTTGGCACCGACCGCGTATTCTGGCAGGAGCAGGCGGTTCAACTGTTGCGGGTCGCTTGGCGGCGGTCGTCCACCGACGCGGGATCTCGGCTTCCTGCCTGCGCCTTGGCACGGGACGCCTTCGGCCGCGGCGGACTGCTGGACGTCTCGCCGCGCGCGGCCGAGGAGAGCGTGCGGGACGCGGTTCAGTCGTTGAAGTCTCGAGGGGAGCGGGCGGCCCACGAGATCCTCGACCGTCTTCGTGATGCGCTCGGTGACGGCTTCGTCCGGCATCCGGCTGGCGACGGGTTCATGTCCTGGGAGATGGCCCGCGAGATGGCGGCGGCGGGGATCGTATTTGGTGCGCACGGTGTGTCCGACAGGCTGATGAGCCAGTTGAGCGACGAGGAGCAGGAGGCAGAGGCGATGGGCTCGCGCCGCGCGTTTATCGAGGCGCGACTGGGTACACACCGCGAGCGTTCTGCTATCCCAATGGCGACTGGGACTATCGGGCGGCTCACC
>CAVORY010000009.1:0-341402 GCA_963698725.1 uncultured Acidobacteriota bacterium | reverse complement strand
GCACCGCCGCGATGGTCTTCTCACCCGGAATCTCCGACAGCGCCAGCGCCGCCCCGGCGCCCGTGATGGCCAGCACGTCCGAGTCGTTCTCGACGTCGGCCGAGAGCACCAGGGCGACGACCTGGGTCTCGCGATGCCAGCCGGACGGGAACAACGGGCGCAACGGCCGGTCGATGGCCCGGCTCGTCAGCACTTCCTTCTCGGTCGGCTTGCCCTCGCGCTTGAAGAAGCCGCCTGGGATGCGGCCCGACGCGTAGGTATTCTCCCGGTAGTCCACGGTCAGGGGAAGGAAATCGATCCCCTTGCGCTCGGTGGCTTCGTAGCAGGCGGTCACCAGGACGACGGTGTCGCCGTAGCGGACGACGACCGAGGCGTTGGCCTGCTTGGCCAGCTTGCCCGTCTCAATCGACAGGACGTTCTGGCCGATGGTGATTTCTCGCTTGTACATGAATCTGGCCTCGATGACGGGGCTCTCGAGCCCCTTCTGGTACGCGTGTGGGGAGGACCGTAATGGCAGCGGGGCCGCGGCGGGCTACCGCCATGGCCGCGCGGACGGTCGAGCGGTAATCATCGGGCACGAACAGGAACGCCCGGGCGTCTGGCTGCCGCACCCGGCCGGGGCCGGGGCGGCGGCAGATCGGTACGTGCTACTTGCGGATGCCGAGGCGGCGGATCAGATCCGCGTACCGCTCGGTGTCCTTCTGCTTGAGGTAGTCCAGCAGCCGACGCCGCTGGCCGACGAGCTGCAGCAGGCCGCGGCGCGAATGATGGTCCTTCGCGTGTACCTTGAAGTGCTCGGTCAGGTAGTTGATGCGCTCGCTCAGAATGGCGACCTGCACCTCCGGCGAACCGGTATCACCCTCGTGCGTCTTGTAGCTGCCGATCAGTTCAGTCTTGCGTTCCTTGTTCAGTGCCACGGTTGATTGCCTCCACGGACGGGCCAGATCGGCAGGATTGCCGGGACCAGACCGCCGTTCATCCCACACGGTAAGCAGTAGACAGTGGACGGCAGGCCTGCCGGCGCCACCCGCGCCTAGGCCTGACGACCACTGCCTGCTGCCTACAGACACGCTCTGTCGTCAATCCGACAGATCATTGATCTTACTTCAGGACCACCGCTGGATGCAAAAAACCGGCCCGGCCAGACGGCCTGGCCACCCCGAGCAGACTGCCATCCGGGGCGAACAGACGCACGGTCCGGACGTCAGCCTCGTCCGGCCATTCGAACCCCGCCGGCACAGGAATCTCGTTTCCGTGGCCGGCCCGGCGGGCACCCTCGGCGTCCAGCCGGACGGCCGGCAGGTCGGCCAGGAGGCGCTCCATCGGCACCGCTCGCGCCAGAGCCCCGCCCGGGTCCTCTTCCGCCGCCGCGAGCGGGAGGGCGTCCGCCAGGGTGAACGGGCCGCTCGCCGTGCGCCTCAACTCCTCCAGGCACGCGCCGCATCCCAGCGCCTGCCCGAGGTCATGAACGAGCGACCGGACGTAGTAGCCAGCAGACGATCGGAGCCGGAGGCGGCCCAGCGGATAGTCCATCTCCAGGAGTTCACATTCCAACAGCTCGACCATGGCCGGCCGAACCGCGACCAACTTGCCGCGCCGGGCGAGTTCGTGGGCCCTGACGCCCTCGATCATCTTCGCTGAGAAGGGCGGCGGCATCTGCGGCTGGCGGCCCAGGAAGCCGCTCAGGACGGCCGCCACGGCGGCCGGCTCCGGCCTTGTCGAAGGCTCCGGGGGGGGCGTGAGCGCGGTCCCCGTCCTGTCCCACGTATCGGTCGTCAGGCCCAGGCGGAAGGTGGCGTCGTAGGACTTCGGCTGGCCCGAGAGGAACTGCGCGAGCCGGGTGGCGCGGCCGACGACGAGGACCAGGACGCCGGTGGCCAACGGATCCAGCGTGCCCAGGTGACCGATGGCGGTCATCCGGAGGGCGCGGCGGCAGCGGGCGACCACGTCGTGGGAGGTCGGCCCTGCGGGCTTGTCAACGACGAGGACGCCGTCCATCAGCCGTTCGTCTGCGCCGGGCGCCCGATGGCCACGAGGAGCGGCGGCACGATCTGCGCGCATACCGCAGCCAGGTCGCCGGCGACGGTGCACCCCGCGGCGTTCTTGTGGCCGCCGCCGCCGAATTGCTGCGCGACGCTCCTGACGTCGATCTCGCCCTTCGAGCGGAGGCTCACGCGGTAGACGCCGGGCTCCCACTCCTTGAAGAAGGCGACGGCGAGGACCGACTTGACGGTGAGCGGTTCGTTGATGAGCCCCTCGAGGTCGTCGTAGCTTCCGCCCGTCGCGCGCGCCATCTCCCTGTCCAGGCGGATGGTTGCGAGGCGGCCCGACGGATCGACCTCCAGGGTGGAGAGGATGGCGCTGGACAGCCTGATGCGGCCGATGCTGTTGCTGTCGTACACCGTCCGGGCAATCCAGACCGGATCCGCGCCAGCCTCGAGCGCCTGCCGGCAGATGTCGAACGTCCGCGACGAGAGGCTCGAGAAGTGGAACGATCCGGTGTCGGTGAGAATGGCCACGTAGACGTGCACGGCCATCTCCCTCGTCAGCGGGACGTCCAGGCTGCGGATGACGTCGAACATCATCTCGCCGCACGCCGCGGCGCCGCCGTCGAACCAGTTGACCGCCCCGAACATCGCGTTGCCGGCGTGGTGGTCGATGTTGATGATGAAGAACCGCTCGAGCCCGGCGACGCCGGTGCGCGCCAGTTCGCTGCACTCGAGGACGATCACCGCATCGAACTCGCCGTCCGCCCGGCTCGCGATCTCGATGTCGGACACGCCCGGGAACGGCAGGAGCCCGGGCGGCGCGGGGTCGCAGTTGACGAGGCGCACCTCCTTGCCGAGCGCACGGAGCGCGTACGCCAGCGCCACCTGCGATCCGATCGAGTCGCCGTCCGGCTTGAGGTGCGAGGTGATCAGGAACCGGTGTCGAGCCAGGATCTCGTCGCGGATGCGGCGGAGCGGCTCGTGGTCAGTCCTGGCTGGGTTCTGCGTCATGGTTCGTGTCGATCCGCTCGGCATCGGCTTCGTGGATCTCCCGGATGAGCTCTTCCACGCGCGCCTGGTGCTCGACCGACTTGTCGAAGAAGAACTCGAGAACGGGAACGCGCCTCAAGCGCAGACGCTTGCCGATTTGGTAGTGGAGGAACGGAAGGGCCCGCCGCAGCGCCTTGACCGTGGCCTTGCGCTGGCTCTCCGTTCCAATCGTGGTGTAGTAGACACGCGCCAGCTGGAGGTCGGGCGACACCTCGACGCGGGTGACCGTGATGAACCCGATGCCGGGGTCGTGGACCTCGCGCGCCAGCATCTGGCTGATCTCGGCTCGAATCTGGTCGGCCACACGATTGGGGCGGTAGCCTTGGGGCATAGCTCACTGAAACCAGCCGGCCACTGGCTCTGGGCTCAAGGCTCAGGGCTCAAGGCTCAGGGGCCATTCGCGATCCGCTGTCAGCTGCCGGCTGCCAGCTGTCAGCTGTCTACGCGAGGAACTCAATCTCCGTCCGGGTGATCGCACCAGGTTCCAGGCGCTCGATCTCGTCGGCGACGGCGGCCAGTTCCTGCTCGGCGTGCGCCCTCGCCGTGCTGACCGTGACGATGCCCAGGCCGGCGCGCTGCCAGAGATCGTGGTGCTCGACTTCCGACACCGCCACGTTAAATTTCGTCAGGCGGTCCTTGACGCGGCGCAGGACCATTCGCTTGGCCTTCAGCGACCCGGCGCCGGGCAGGAAGAGCTCGACCGAGAGGAGCGCAACCACCATCGGGCGGACACTCCGCGTGACACGCCGTCGCTACTCGGCCGCCGGCAGGATCACGCGCTGGACGACGAAGACCTCGATGACGTCGCCGGCCTTGATGTCGTTGAACCGCTCGAGGCCGATGCCGCACTCGAAGCCCGACTTGACCTCGGAGACGTCGTCCTTGAACCGGCGCAGCGAGGCGATCTTCCCTTCGAACACGACCACGTGGTCGCGGAGCAGCCGGGCCTGCGCGTCGCCGCTGCGCTTGATCGCGCCTTCCGAGACGAGACAGCCCGCGATCGCCCCGACCTTCGGCACGCGGAAGACCTCGCGCACCTCGGCCATGCCCAGCCGCACTTCCTTGAACGTCGGTTCGAGCAGCCCCGCCATCGCCTTCTTCATCTCGTCGATGACGTTGTAGATGATCGAGTGCAGGCGGATGTCGACGCGCTCCCGCTCGGCCACGCCGCCGGCGTTCCGGTCGGGCCGCACGCTGAAGCCGATGATGATGGCGTTCGACGCCGAGGCCAGCAGGACGTCCGACTCGTTGATGGCGCCGACGCCCGAGTGGATGATCCGGAGCTTGACCTTGTCGTCCGAGAGCTTGGTGAGCGTGTCGGCGAGCACCTCGGCCGAGCCCTGGACGTCGGCCTTGATGATGATCGGCAGTTCCTTGGTCTCGCCTTCCGCGATCTGCTGCTGGAGCGATTCGAGGGTGAGGCGCGACGACTTCACGGTCGCGGCCTTCTCCTTCACCTGGCTCTGCCGGAACAGCGCGACCTGGCGCGCCTTGGCGGCGTCGTTGATCGCCTGGAACGAGTCGCCCGGCTGCGGGAGCGCCGCGAGCCCGAGCACCTCGACCGGGATCGACGGGCCGGCCAACTTGACGTGGCGGCCGCGGTCGTCGATGAGCGCACGGACCTTGCCGAGGATCGGACCGGCGATGACGGTGTCGCCGATGTGCAGCGTGCCCTCCTGGACGAGGATCGTGGCGACCGGCCCGCGCCCCCTGTCGAGCTCGGCCTCGAGCACGGTCCCGATCGCCGCCCGCTTCGGGTTCGCCTTGAGGTCGCCGATGTCCGCCACGAGCAGGATCATCTCGAGCAGCAGGCTGAGGTTCTGCCGCTTCTTGGCGGAGACCTCGACCATGACGGTCTGGCCGCCCCACTCCTCCGGCATCAATCCGAGATCGGACAGCTCGCGCTTCACCCGCTCGGCGTTCGCGTCGGGCTTGTCCACCTTGTTGATGGCGACGATGATCGGCACGCCGGCGGCCTTGGCGTGGTCGATCGCCTCGCGCGTCTGGGGCATGACGCCGTCGTCGGCCGCGACCACGAGGATGACGATGTCGGTGACCCTCGCGCCGCGGGCGCGCATCAGGGTGAACGCTTCGTGGCCCGGAGTGTCGAGGAAGACCACGCTGCGGTTGTTGACCTGGACGTGGTACGCGCCGATGTGCTGCGTGATTCCGCCGGCCTCGCGTTCGGCGACGCGGGTCTCCCGGATGCCGTCGAGCAGCGTGGTCTTGCCATGGTCGACGTGCCCCATGACGGTGACGACCGGGGCGCGCGTCACGCGATCCTCGGCATGGATGTCGACGGTTTCGACCTCGAGGAGTTCCTCTTCGAAGCTGCGAAGCTGGACCTCGGCGCCGAATTCGCGCGCGATCATCGTCGCGGTGTCGACGTTCAGCGTCGTGTTGATCGTCATCATGATCCGCTTGTCGAGGAGCTTCTTCAGGACATCCTTCGTGCGGAGTTCGAGCTTCTCGGCGAGATCCTTGACGGTCATGCCTTCGGCGAGCGTGATCGTGCGCGTGATCGGCGGCGGGGCCGCCGGCATCGCGACGAAGGGCACGCGCGGCGCTTCACGCCGGTGATCGGTGCGCGCCGGCGGCCGGCCGCCCATCGGGGGGCGCGGCGGGAGAGGCCTGGCTCCCGGCGGTGCCGGGGCGCCCGGCCGCGGCGGAATCGACGGGCGAACCGGCTGCGAGGGCAGCGGGCGGGGGCCACCCGCCGCGGAACCCGGGCGTGGCGGCAGGGTTCCAGGCCTGGCCGCGCCAGACGGCGGACGCGCCCCGGCACCCGGCGGCAGCGTTCCCGGTCGCGCAGCTGGACGGCCGACCTGGCCAATCGGCCCGGCCGGCTGGCCGGCAGGCTTGTAGGCGGGCGGCGGCACGGTCTTCGGCGTGAGCCGAGGAGCGGGCGGCGGCGGCGTGTCTTCGACGCGGAGCCGCATTTGGGGCGGCACGTGGCGGCCGACCGGCGGCATGACTGGCCGCGGGGCCACAACCGCGGGCGCCGGCGGTACGGGCGCCGGCGCCGTCGGGGGCGCCGCGGGCTTGGCCGGCGCCGGATGATGCACGAGGCGCGGGGCGCCCGGGCCTGACGCAGCCGCGGGCTTGGCGGCGACCGGTCCGGCGACCGGAGCGGCGGCCGGCGGCTTCGGCGCGGGAGGCGCGGGAGGTGCCGGCGGTTCCGCCGGGACGGTTTCAGCCGCCGGCGCCGCGTGCGCGGCCTCCGCGACTGCTGGCTTCGCCTGGACCTGCGGTTCGGCCCGGGTCGGAACCGCGGGTGTCTCGACTGGGCGGCTCTCCTCGACCACGAGCCGCGTTCTCGAGGGCACGACCCTGGCCGGCGTCGCCGGCTTCGCGGCGACCGGGGGAGCCGGCGCGGCGGCCGGTACCGGAGCCGCCTGGGGCGCTTCGTCCTCCAGCCTGTCGGCGGGCGGTTCCGCAGCGAGCGCCTCGTCCTCGGCAGACTTCGGCCGGATCGTCTTCACGAGCCTCGGTGGCGGGAGCGCCGGCGCGGCCGGCTTGGGCGGCTCGGGCTTCTTGGCGGGTTCGGCCTTTCGCGCGCCCTCCGCCTTCTTGGGCTTGTGGACCGGCGTTTCGGCGAACAGGTCGCCGCTGGGCAGCTTCACTCCGCGCTGCCGCGCCATCCGCTCGACGAACTGCCTGGCGACGACCTCCTCGATCGTGCTCGACGCGCTCTTCACCTCGATCCCGTGATCGCGCCTGAGCAGTGCGACGACTTCCTGGCTGGTCGTTCCCAGCAGCTCCGCGACTGAATAGATCCGGACAGTGGCCAACGGATACCTCGAGTTGCGTGTTACTCGCGCTTCGCGCCTTCGTCGTCTGCCGCCGGCGGGTCGCCGGCTTCATCAGTCCCGCCCTCGGCCCCGGCCTCCTCGACCGCACCGGCGTCGCCAGGCGCCTCGACCTCAACCGCCGCTTCCTGCGCGCGGGCGGCCGCCGCCTCGACCTCGGCCTGCGCAGCGGCGAGCACGCTTTCCGCCGTGCCCTGGTCGATGCCCGGCACTTCCATCAGCGCCTCGATTGACGCGGCCGCCACCATCTCGGCCGACTCGTAGCCGGCATCGAGCAGGCTCGCCACGATCTCGTCGTGGATGTCCGGCAGGACCAGCACCGGCGCCGCCGCCTCGCCCGCCTCGACGTCCTCGCCCGGCATCTCGAGGCCTTCCAGCTGCGCCTCGACCTCCTTGCGCTTCTCTTCCTCGCTCTTGATGTCGATGCGCCACCCGCTGAGCTTGGCCGCCAGGCGGACGTTCTGGCCCTTCTTGCCGATGGCGAGCGACAGCTGCTTGTCCTCGACCACCACTTCCATCACGCGCTCCACGTCGTCGACGATTGACACGCGCTGGACCTTGGCCGGGCTGAGCGCGTTGGTCACGAACCCGGTCGGGTCGTCCGACCACTCGACGATGTCGATCTTCTCGCCGCGGAGCTCGCGGATGATCGCCTGGACGCGGGTGCCCTTCATCCCGACGCAGGCGCCAACCGGGTCGACGTCGCGCTCGCGGGAGAAGACGGCCACCTTGGCACGGTCGCCCGCCTCGCGCACGGCACCCTTGATGACGACCGTTCCGTCATAGATTTCGGGCACTTCCTGCTCGAACAACTTGACGAGCAGGGCGGCGTCGGTCCGTGACAGGACGATCTGCGGCCCCTTCGCGCTCCGGTTGACGAGGCGGATGACGGCGCGAATCCGGTCGCCCGGTGCGTAGCTCTCCGCGCGCGACTGTTCCTTGCGGGGCAGCACCGCCTCGATGCGCCCCAGCTCGAGGATGATGTCGCCATTCTCGAAGCGCTTGATGGTGCCGCTCACCACCTCGCCAATTCGATCGTTGTACTCGGCGAAGACGTTCTCGCGCTCGGCCTCTCGCACCTTCTGGAAGATGACCTGCTTGGCCGTCTGCGCCGCGATCCGCCCGAGGACCTCGGTCGATTTCGGGAATTCGATTTCCATCCCGACCTCGGCCTCTTCGCCGTAGAGCTGCTGCGCTTCGGCGAGCGCCACCTGGGTGGCGGCGTCGGTCACCTCGTCCACGATCTGCTTGACTGCGAACAACTCCACCTGGCCGGTCTCGAGATTGAACCGCGCGTGCAGGTCCTCGCTGGTCTTGTAGTACCGCCGCGACGCGGTCTTCACCGCCTCCTCGATCGCGGACACGATGACCTCGGGTTCGATCCCCTTCTCCTTGGCGAGGGCCTCGATGGTCTGCTGCAGTGTAGGATTGCTCATAACTCTCGTACAACCGAGGCGCGTCAGAACTCCACTTCAAGCCTGGCGCGCGACACGGCAGCCAGCGGGATGCGCACCTGCCGGCCGCTCTCGTAACTCAGGACGAGGTCACCCCCGTCGAGCCCCTGGAGCCGACCGCGGAAGTGCGTCTGCCCGTCCACCGGCTCACCCGTTACCACCTGGGCCAGCCGACCGCGAAAGCGGTCGTAGTCGGCCGCGTGGCGCAGCGGGCGATCCAGGCCCGGCGACGTCACCTCGAGGGTGTACGCCCGCTCGATCGGCTCCTCGACGTCGAGCAGCGCGCTCAAATCGTGGCTGACGTGGCGGCAGTCGTCGACTCCCACCGCGTCGGCCGGCGCCCCCGGCTTCGCCTGCGTGTCGGCGAGTCCGGGGCGATCGATCGTCACACGCAGCACCCAGCCGGCCGCCTCCCGGCGGAACTGCACGTCGAAGATCTCGAGCCCGTACGTTCCGGCCACGCGCTCGGCGAGCGCGCGGACCTCGTCGAGGCGCTCCACAATCACCCCAAAAACAAAAAGTGGGCACGAGCCCACTTCAGTTGCCTCCCCCTAGGGAACAGAAGCGGTTCAGTATATCACGGTGCCTTCTCGGCCGGCAACGGACCCGCCTTCGCGGGTAGCGCCTCGGCGAGGCCTCCCTGAAGCCCGTCCGATTCGGATGCGGGCGACAGCGGGCGGGCTACCAGGTCGTAGCCCCTCGCGCCCACCACCTCGGCGTCCAGCAGCATGCCGGGGCGGCAGGCCTCCGGGTCCGCCTCCGACAGATACACCACCGAGTCGATATCCGGCGCTTGGCCGGACGTGCGACCGCGGAGCACGAGCGGGTGCTCGGGCGACGGGCCGTCCACCAGCACGCGCACGCGGTCCCCGACCCGCCGCCGGCCCGCGGCGGCGACGAGTCGCTTCTGCAGCGTCATGAGCGCCCGCTGCCGGGCCAGCTTCAGGCGGCGTGGCACGTCGTCGTTGAGGCGCCCCGCCGCGGTCCCGTCCTCGTGCGAATAGGTGAACACGCCGACGTGATCGAACGCCATCTCCCGGACGAACTGACGGAGCTCGTCGAATTCGCGATCCGTCTCGCCGGGGAACCCCACGATGAACGTGGTGCGCAGCGTGACGCCCGGGATGGTCGAACGGATCTTCTGCACGAGTCGGGTGTAGCTCTGGCGCGTGCCGGGCCGGCGCATCCGCCTCAGGACCGCATTCGAGGCGTGCTGCAGCGGCAGGTCGACGTACTTGCACACTTTGTCGCAGTCGGCGATCGCGCGGAGCGTGTCGGCCGTGATCGTCGTGGGGTACAGGTAGAGCAGGCGGATCCACTCGAGGCCGTCCACCTCGTTGAGCCGACCGAGCAGCCGCGCGAGGGCCCCGCGCTCGCCCCGGTCGTGCCCGAAGTAGGTGGTATCCTGCGAGACGAGCAGCAGCTCCTTGACGCCTCGCGCCGCGAGCGCTCGAGCTTCGCGCACGATCGAGGCGGCCGTCCGGCTCCGGTAGCGGCCCCGCAGGCGCGGGATGATGCAGAAGGCGCACCTGTAGTTGCAGCCTTCCGCAATCTTCACGTAGGCGTAGTGGGACGGTGTGGTGAGGCGACGAGGGGTCCGGTCGTCGTAGAGATAGACGGGCAGCGGCACCGCCGGCGCCGGGCGCGGCCCGGGCTGCGTCGGCGGCTCCAGCGCCCCGACGATCGCCGGCACCTCGCTTGTGCCGAGCACCACGTCGATCTCCGGGATCTCCCTCCGCAATTCGTCGCGGTACCGCTCCGCCAGGCAGCCCGTCACGACGAGTCGCCGACACCGGCCGCCCGTCTTGTGCGCGGCCATCTCGAGGACCGCGTCGATCGACTCCTGCCGGGCCGATTCGATGAAGGAGCAGGTGTTGACGACGAGGATGTCCGCGTCGGCGGCGTCTGCGGTGAGCGTATGGCCGGCCCGCTCGGCCAGGCCGAGCATGACCTCCGAATCCACCAGGTTCTTGGGGCAGCCGAGGGAGACGAAGCCGATCTTCATCAGAGGCTCAGGGCTCAAGGCTCA
The DNA here is from genome assembly GCA_963698725.1 of uncultured Acidobacteriota bacterium. GTDB lineage: Bacteria > Acidobacteriota > Vicinamibacteria > Vicinamibacterales > Fen-181 > FEN-299. The sequence continues at coordinate 331,072 of CAVORY010000009.1, read as the reverse complement.
GGGTCAGGGCGCATGGCTCAGGGGGCGACGATCGCTTCGAATCGCTCTCGGACCGCGACGGTCTTCTCGAGGATCCCGCGCGCCGTGCTGGTGTTGTCCAGCTCGAACATGATGACGCCCTCGTAGCCCACCTTCTGAAGCGACATCAAGGCCGCCGGCCAGTCGATGGTCCCGTCGAAGGGCACGAGGTGGTCGTCGGCGGTCCCCCGGTTGTCGTGCACGTGCGTCGTCACCAGCTCGCCGCTGACAGTCTCGATGGCGTCGGGCAGGTCACCCTGCAGGACGGCGTGCCCCGTGTCGAGGCAGATACCCACGCCGGGCGGGGGCAGCTCGAGGTCGTCCTCCACGAGGCGCACGAGGGCGGTGGCGGCCGACAACGTGTTCGGGATCAGCTCAACGGCGATCCGGACGCCGAGGGGCAGAGCGGCTGCCGCGAGTTCCTCGACGCTGCGCCGCGCGGCCAGGCGGGCGTTGGTCCCGGCCGGCGGGTCGAAGTCGTCCGGGACGCCGAGGTGGACGACCAGGTAACGGAATGGAATCGTTCGCGCGATTTCCAGCGCCGCCAGGCACTCCTTGACGGCGCGCTCGCGAGCCCCGTCATCCGAGGACGCCGTGGAGAGCGCTGAGCCCCATCTGCCGTGCCAGCGGTGTTCGACGATCGGGGCGTGGACCGAGTGCAGGTGAAGGTCCGCGTCCTTCAGCCAGCCGGCGAGCGCGTCGATTGCGGCCTGATCGCGGTAGTCGAAGTGGCCGATCGTGGCGAACAACTCGACCTCGCGGAAGCCGAATTCGGCCAGCTCCTTCAGGTGTTCGGGCGCCAGCGGCCGGTCGTGGTAGAGATGCGTCGAAATGCCGAAACGCATGGTTGGACCATTCTAAGGCAAATCTCCTCAACCACAGAGCCCACAAAGCGCACAGAGGCTCCTACGCGGAGGGCTTCGACGACGCCCCGGCTTCGCCGGGGCGTCCGGCGAGAGGCCGGGCGGTGCGCGCACGAACCCGACCTGCGCGCCATCGGGCTCGCGCACGCTCCGCCCGGCCTCTCGCCCGGGCCTGCGGGCCCGGCGTCGAAGCCCGGTGAGCCGTCACGCCGGCATGCGTGACTCGGATCGGCCTCCGTGCCCTCCGTGTCCTCCGTGGTTGTCCGCTGTGGAAGCGATCGCCGCGGAGAGGCCGCCGGAAGGTCAGCGCAGGCCGTCGATGAAGGTCGCCAGCAAATCCTGGAGCCGGCCGAACCGTGGGTACCGCTGGAGGTTTCGGCGCACGTGGCGAATCGTCCGCGGCATGTACTGGATGTAGACCGGGTTCTGCCGCGTGGTCGTCTGGTACCCGAACGTGCCCAGGGCCTTCAGGTTCCGTTGCAGCGACATCAGGTCGAAACGGCGCCGAAAGTCGGCCTGGTAGGTCGCCAGCGCGCCGCCGTCGCCCTGGCCCGCCCCCTGGCCCCGCAGCGCGAGGAAGAAGGCGACCAACTCGTCCACCGCCTCCTCGGTGAAGTCGACGTACGAATCGCGCAGCAGCGAGGCCAGGTCGTACGTGTCCGGGCCGAGGCGTGCGTCCTGGAAGTCGATGATGTAGAGCACGCCGCGGTTGGGCATCAGGTTGCGGCTGTGATAGTCGCGGTGGCAGAGCACCCTCGGCTCGGCGGCCAGCTCGTCGACGATGACCTGCCATTCCTCGCGGATCGCGTCGCGCGTGGCGACGGGCACCTCGATGCCCCGGTAGGCCTCGATGAAGTGCTTCACGAAGAACTCCAACTCCCACGTCAGTTTCTGCGTGTCGAAGGCCAGCGAGTACGGCGTATAGGTGGGGGAGGCCAGTTCGCGGCCGCGCCGCTGCAGGACCTCGATGAACCCGACCGCCTGCCGGTAGAGCGCCGCATGTTCGCCGGGTGAGGCGGCGCCCAGGTGCGCCTGCATCGTGACGTCCCCGAGGTCCTGCAGCCGCAGGATGCCGAGGTCCTGCGCGTAGCCGAGGATGGCCGGCACCGGCAGCGGCACCTGCTGCAGCAGGCCGGCGACGTTCACGAACGGCAGCGTGTCGTAGGTGAATGGGGCGGCATGAAGCGCGAGGACCGACGTGGAGCCGTCGGCCTCGATCAGCCTGAAGTAGCGTCGATCCGAGGCGTCGCCGGTCAGCGGAACGGCTCGGGCCGCCGGGCTGCCGGCGCCGCGGCGCGCGAGGTACTCGCCAATCTGGTCGGGAACCGGGACGGCGGCGGGGTGGGCAGTCAGGCTCATGTCGGTGCTACCGGTCGAGTGGACTCAGCAGGAGATCGCCGGCGCGTCGATCGCCGGGGCCCGGCGCGCAACACGCGGCCGGGACGACCGCCAGGCGGGTCCATCGAACGCCCGGCGGCACCCGAACGCCATCGGCCAAGACGCACTCGCACAGCGACGCGTCCTCGCCAACCTCCACATCGTCCCACAGGATCGTCCGAACGATGCGTGCCGACGGTGCAATGGTCGCGCGCGCTCCGGCGAGAATGGACGGAAGCCACAGCGCGGGCTCGGTCTCGGCGCCCGCGAACGCCAGCGACGTGGCCAGGTAGCCGGCCGGCGTACCGATGTCGGAGAACGTCGCGTCGACGGCCACGGCTCGAACGCCGCCAGGGCGCTCCCTGATCAGCGCCGGGTAGACCGTCCCGACCGATTCGGCGGGCTCGTTGTCCGTGAGGCCCGCGAACGCTTCACGCTCGGTCACCTGTACGCCGATGAAATGCCAGGACGGCCTCGCGCTCCCGCGGCCGACGAACCCCGTCACCTCGCCATCGGACTCCATCAGGACTCCGCCGTAGCGCTCCGGCTCGGCATTCGGCACGACCGCCATCGTCACCAGCGCGCCCGACGCGTGATGCGCCGCCGCAAGTGCCGTCGGGTCCAGATCGGTGAGGGTGTCGCCGTTCACGATGAAGAAGCGGCGTGCGTCGAGCAGCGGCAGCGCCCGGCGCGGCCCGCCCGCCGACCCCAGAACGGGGTTCTCCCACGAGTAGCGGGCGCGGACGCCGAGGTCGGACCCGTCGCCGACCGCCGCGCAGATCGTCTCGGGACGGTGGTGCAGGTTCAGCACGACGTCGGTGACGCCGCTCGCCGCCAGCCAGCCGAGGACCCGACGGACCAGCGCGACGCCGGCCACCGGCAGCGCCGGCTTCGCGCGCACGCACGACAGCGGACGGAGCCGCGTGCCCAGGCCGGCGGTCAGGAGGAGGGCAGGGAGCATGGGCAGAAAACAGAATCCAGAAGTCAGAAGACAGAAGACAGAAGACAGAAGACAGAAGTCAGAAGTCAGAAGTCAGAACACAGAAGTCAGAATGCGCGACCAGATCACATGGATGGGTGCATTGACCGCAAGATGGAGGCGGCATACGCTGACAGCATCCGGGCCACCTCATCGAATTCGGCCGCCAGCGTCGGATCGGTAGGGTAGCCCAGGTCTTTCGCGAGCACGAAGTAGTACCGGGCTTCCTCGAGCGACGCTTCCGCCATGTTCATGAATCGGGCCTTGTCGGCCCTCCCGCGCTTCTTGAAACCCTCCGCGATATTCGCCGGAACCGACACGGCCGCTCGTCGACACTGAGCCGTCAGGCCGTAGATCTCTTCCCGTGGGAACTTCCGTGTGGCCTGGTACACGCGGAGCGCGAGCGCGTGGCTCTTCTGCCATACCAGCAGATCCTCGAATCGCTCCGCAGGCGACCGAGCCATCTCGCCTCCTCTTGGCCGTTCTTCCTTCTGCCTTCTAACTTCTGTCTTCTGTATTCTGTCTTCTGGATTCTTCCCACTACTCATCGAACATCATGTCCCCAACGACTCTCCCGGCCTTCTCGCAGTACTGCAGGTACAAGCCGCGGTAGGAATCCACGATGTAGTCGCGTTCGCCGCGTCCGAGCGCCGTGGCAGTCTCGGTGATCGCCTTCTCGCTGCCCTCGATTTCGATGAACGTGCCGATGGGCGTTTCGTCGAGCGCGATGATGGCGTCGGAGGCGCCGAACTCCTCGCGGTACTTCTGGTAGCGGAACCAGACCGAAAAGCCCAGCCGCCCGAGGATGTACAGGATGGTCTCGCCATCCGAGACGACCGTCTCGCGCTCTTCGCGGAGCTTCCATGGCGAGGGCTGGACCGGCCCCTTGTAGGTGAGGAGACTCCGGCCCTGGTCCATCCGGATCCGCAGCACCGACCGGTCGGCACGCAGCCGCTCATCGGCGGTGTCGAGCAGGCAGTCCTCCTGCAGCCGTCGTCCCCGGAGCGGCGTCGCCCCGATTCCGACGATAGCCTCCCGCGCCTCGGCTGGGCTCTGGAACCGCAGCTTGATTTCCCGCTCGAGTGAACTGGTGCCCATGATGGCTCCTCGTCGCCGGGGACTACGTGACGCGACCGCCGAAGGATAGTCCTCGAAGTGGTCGGCCGTCGACCGATTTCGCAAAGACCATGACCTTGAGGGTGCTGCCGAGGCCCCCCGGCATCACGAGCGTTTTCAGCGCCAGGCGTCGCGCCAGCGCACGCGGTGACCCGCTGTCGTCGTCGGTCAGGCGTTCGGCGAGGCCGAGCCCGAGCAGGAAGTACGCCTGGTCGACCACGCCGAGCGGGCGCAGGCCGGCATTGCGTCCGGCAAACGTGATGCCGGTGAGGTCCACGTGAGAGGTGATGTCGCGGTCGCCTGGCTCCAGCAGCCAGCCGGGCCCGTCCTCGCGCCGCTCGGCGGCGTGCCCCCGGTAGGTCGTCAACGTTCCGGTCGCGTGGGAGGCGGAGTAGAGCGTGGCGGCGTCGTGGCCGTAGTCGATGATGACGAGGTAGCCACGTTCGAGGCGGCGACCGGCCTGGCGAACCCAGTCGGCGGCGGCGAGGTTGACCTCGGCGAACCACCCGGGCTCGAGCCGCGCGCCGACGGCCGCGAGGTACTCGGCCAGCCGTGGGGAGGACGGCGGCCCTTCGCGTGTGGCCAGCCGGTCGCCGTCGGCGTCGACGAACACCTCGCGGAGTCCCTGCTCGCGCATCACGACCAGGTGCGGCGGCAGGGCGTCGAGCAGTTCATTGGCGTAAATGACGCCGGTCACCGCTTCCGGCAGGCGCGCCGTCGACGATGCGAGCGCGCCAGCATGCGTCCCCAGGGCGGCCACCTGTGCGGCCCGCGCCTGCGGACTTCTTTCCACGAGGTGCAGCCGCACCCGGCGATGGAAGTCGGGGTGGTGCCGCGCGGCAGCGTCGAGCACGTCGCGCGCCAGCCGCCCATTGCCGGCGCCGGCTTCGACCAGATCGAACCGGGGCGCGTCCGCCCCGGGATGGCCCGATGCCCCGGGCTGCGTCAGCGCCTCCCACATCTCGAAGAACTGGCTGGCGAGCAGCTCGCCGAACAGCGGCCCGAGGTCGACGCTGGTGAAGAAGTCGCCCTCGCGCCCGGACCGCTGGCCGCACCGCGCGTAGTAGCCGAGCGTCTCGTGGTACAGGGCCGCCTCGACGAACTCGGCGACCGTCAGTGGGCCGTTGTCCCGGATGCGTTGGAGGAGGAGGGGGGTGAGGGTGGAGGGCATCTTCGACAGCTGGCAGCTGACAGCCGGCAGCTGTCAGCGGACTTTCGAAAGGACCCGGCCGCCGACGCGGGACGGCCGGCAGCCCGCAGCGGGTCACGCGTGACACGCAATCCGCTGCCAGCTGCCAGCTGCCGGCTATTCCTTCCTGATCGTCAACCACTGCTGCTCGCCCTGGCGCGACTTCCAGACCAGCAGGGCCGCGCGGCCGCCGGCGGGGATCTTCTGCAGCAGCCGGCTCGCGTCGGCGGCGCTGGTGACGGCCACACCGTTGACCTTGAGGATGACGTCGTACTGCGCCAGGCCGCCGTTGTCCGCCGCGCCGCCCGGGTCGACATCCATGACGACCGCGCCGGTCGTCCCGGCCGGCAGACGCAACTGCCGGGCGATGTTCGGGGTGATGTTGCCCAGCGAGAGGCCGAAGCCGGCACTGGCGTCTTCCTCCGCGGTCGGCGCGCGCCCTGCCGCGCCGCTCTCCGACTCGAGATCCAGCTCCTCCACGGTGACGGTCACGCTCTTCTCCTTCTTGTCGCGCATGACCTTCATCGGCACCGTCGCGCCGGGCTTGGTACCGGCGACGATCTTGATCAGCTCGTCCCGGCTGGTCACCGGCCTCCCGTTGAATTCGGTGATCACGTCGCCGGGCTCGATGCCGGCCTTGGCGGCCGGGCCGTCCTTCGACACCGAATTGACCGCCGCTCCCGTCCTGGTCTTCAGGCCGAGTTCGACGTAGAAGTCCTTCGGCACGTTCGGCACGTCGGCGACGGTCACGCCGATCCGTCCGCGGACGACCTTGCCCGCGCGGAGCTGCGGAAGCAGGTCCCGCACGAGGTTGATTGGAATCGCGAAACCGATGCCGATGTTCCCCTCGTTCTGGCCGTTCGCCACGATGGCCGTGTTGATGCCGACCACCTCGCCGCGGATGTTCAGCAGCGGCCCGCCGGAGTTTCCGGGGTTGATCGCCGCGTCGGTCTGCAGCACGTCCTGCGACCGCAGTTCGGCGACGCGGAACGGCCGTTTCGTTGCACTGATGACGCCGACGGTTACGGTATGGCCGAGCCCGAACGGGTTGCCGATCGCCATCACCCAGTCGCCCGTCTGCATCTGGCTCGAATCGCCGAACTTCGCCTCGACGAGCGGCGTGCTCGGCTTGTCCTCCAGCTGGATCAGCGCGCTGTCGGTCAGTTGGTCGCGTCCGACCAGCCTGGCCTTGTACTCCTGGCCGTCGTCCAGGCCCTCGCCGAACGCCACGTAGATGGCCGTCGCGTTCTCCACGACGTGGCTGTTGGTGAGGATCAGGCCTTCCTTGCTGATGATGAACCCGGTGCCCGCCGACTGGACGATCTGCTCGCGTTGGCGCCCGCCGCCCCGACCCTGCGGATTTCCGAAGAAGCGATCGAACGTGTCGCCCCCGCCGAAGAACTCCGACATGCTCTGGGCACGCTGCTTCGATTCCGTCCTGATGTTGACGACGAACGGCGAGGCCGCCTTGGCGATGTTCCTGAAGGTCGTGGCGTCGACCGGGCCGGCGAGCGGGGCGCTGTTGGCGGGCGGCACCGCCAGCGACTGGGCGTCCGAGCGCGGCGCCAGGTCGAGGCGGGAGGCGAGCACCATGCCCACCGCGAGCGACGCCACCGCGACCAGCACGGTATAGACCAACGTGATCCTGCGGGTCGACATTGCAATCCTCCGACTGATTCCGGGCCAAACCAGGGTTGCTCTCAGTATACCGCGTCGAGTCGGCGCCCGGGCACCGGCTCTCTGGTTTGACGCGCCATCCAGGCCGGCGGCCGGGGTTGGGAGTCTATAATCGAGGTAGCCGCGACTGCCACCCCATCAGGTTCTGTGCCATGCCAAGCGTGCGTTCGCCCCGACGTCCACCCGCTGTCTTCTGGTCACTGCTGTTGGCGGCCGCTCTCGGGGCGGCGCTCCTCGGCGCTCAGGCGGCACCGCCGCCCGGCGCCCAGGCCGACCGCCAGATGCCGCTGACCTTTCGCGTCGAGATCAATTACGTCGAGGTCGACGCCATCGCCGTCGACAAGCGGGGCGAGTTCGTCGGCGACCTCCAGCAGGCCGACTTCCAGGTTCTCGAGGACGGGAAGCTGCAGGCGATCAGGTCGTTCGGCCTGGTGCGGATCCCCCGCGAGCGGCCCGAGGCGCCCCTGTTCGTCAAGCAGCCGATCGAGCCGGACGTGCAGAGCAACATCAGGCCTTTCGACGGGCGCGTCTACCTGATTGTCCTGGACGGGCTGCACACGAGCGCGCTGCACACGCCCTGGGTCCGGGCCGCCGCCAAGAAGTTCATCGAAACGTCCATGGGCGCCAACGACGTCGCGGCCGTCGTCACGACTCGGGGCCAGGCCAGCCAGGACTTCACCAGCAACAAGCGGCTGCTCCTCTCGGCGGTGGACAGGTTCATGGGCACCTCGCTGCAGTCGGCGACGCTCAACAGGATCGAGCAGTACAACCTCCAGCGCCAGCAGCCGGGCGGCGTGACGGGCAGAGTGGCGGACCCGGAAGACGCCCTCAGGGCCCACGACGCGTCGTCGACGCTCGAGTCGATCCGCCAGCTCGCCGAGTTCATGTCAGGCGTTCGGGGCCGGCGCAAGGCGATGATCCTCTTCAGCGAGGGGATCGACTACGACATCACCGACGTCTTCAACAACCCGAACGCGACGCGGGTCATCCAGGATTCACGGGCGGCCATCGCGGCGGCGACCCGCGCCAACGTCAACGTGTACGCCGTCGATCCGCGCGGGCTGTCGTCGTTCGCCGGCATGGACGCCGCGACGCCCGGCCCGCCGATCGACGCCGATCCGAGCCTCAGGCTCGGCCCCGTGGGCATGCAGGACGAGGTGCGGCTGCAGCACGACAGCCTCCGCGTCATCTCCGAAGAGACCGGCGGTTTCGCGTCGCTCAACTCCAACGATTTCACCGGGGCGTTCGACCGGATCCAGCACGACAACAGCTCCTACTACGTGCTCGGCTACTACCCGGCCAACGAGCGTCGGGACGGCCGATTCCGGAAGATCGAAGTCAAAGTGAGCCGGCCGGGCGTCGAGGTTCGCTACCGGAAGGGCTACGCCGCGCCGAGCGGGAAACCCGCGCGGAGCCGGGCGGCGGATGTCGCGGGCGGCGCGCCGCCCATTCTGCGCGAACTCCTGGAGAGCCCGCTGCCGATTCCGGGGCTCCGGCTGACGGCGACGGCTGCGCCGTTCAAGGGCACCGGGAAGGCTGCGATGATTCGGCTCGTCGTCCAGGCGGACGGGCGTGACCTGACGTTCGCGAAGAAGGACGACACGTTCGAAGGGGCACTGGATCTCGCGGTGGTCGCGGTCGAGGGGCGGAGCGGGAAGTCGGCGGGCGGCACCCACTTCTCGCTGAAGATGCCGGTCCAGGAGTCCGGGCGCCGGCAGGTCGTGGCGACCGGCGTCCGGGTCACGGCCCGGCTCGATCTGCCGCCGGGACAGTACCAGCTGCGGATCGGCGCGGCCGACACGGCCAGCCAGCGCGTCGGTTCGGTGCACTACGACCTGGATGTGCCCGACTTCACGGCCGCCCCGCTGGTGATGAGCGGAGTCGTCCTGACGTCGGCGCTCGCCTCACAGGTCAGAACGGCCGCTGCGACCCCGGATGACCTGATCCGCAAGGCGCTCCCGGGGCCGCCCACCGTATCCCGTGAATTCCGGGTGGGCGAGGAGCTGGCGCTCGTGGCGGAGGTCTACGACAACGATCCGAAAACGCCGCACACGGTGGACATTACGACGTCACTGCAGTCCGACGATGGGCGGGTGGTGTACTCGCACGAGGATCAGCGGTCGAACAAGGAACTCGGGGGGAGCGTCGGCGGCTACGGCCACCAGGCCAAGATACCGCTGACGGGGATGGCGCCCGGGCTGTACGTCCTGACGGTGGAGGCCCGGACGCGGCTCGGCAAAGGCTTCGCCGCGTCCCGGCAGGTGCAGTTCAGGATCGTGGGGTAGGCGGACGATCGCGGCTACTTGGTCACTTCCGCGCCGAATTTCGCGACGGCTTTCGGCTTGACGGTGCCGTACTGGTGGGAGAACTTGAGCTGGTTGCTCTTCATGTTCTCCTTGACCGGGGTCCTGAGCACCACGTTGGCCATCTCGCCGGGCATGAGCGCCTTCTTCACGATGAACTTGTCGCCGGTGACCGGGTTCCCAGCGCCGTCGTACCAGAACTCCTCGATCGTCAGGCGGGCGATGGGAGCGGTCGATACGCTCTTGACCGTCATCGTCGTGACGATCGTGTCCTTGTCGCGTTTGATGACGGGTCTGGTGTATTGGATCTCGGCCAGTCCCTTGACCGGGTTGATCCAGACGGTCGCAGGCGGCGTCTGCGCGGCGGGTTGGGCCTGCTGCGCAACCGCAGCGGGAATGCCCGCGAACACGACGAGGGCGAACGTCAGCGCCAGCGGCGCGCGATAATGGCGGAACATCGACTCCTCCAGACAGCGTGTGGATGAATCCGGGGGCACAGTACCCCCGGTCGGGCACGATTATAGAGCGTTACATCTCGCCGTTCCAGTCCTCCGGCTCAGCCGTCGCCGACCGGAAGATCTCCAGGTGCCATTTGCCGCCCCCCCAGGGCTCGATGACCTCCGTCGCCACGACATCCACGAGGATTTCGGCGAAGGACCGCCCCTCGGGGTCGCCCTCCAGGTGGTAGGCCGGCTCGTCCCACGAGAAGTTGGGGTAGAGCGTCATCGTCAGGAACAGATCGTACCCGTCGTCGATGACGATCAGCTGCCCGCAGGGCCGCTTGGTGGTGGAGTGGTAGACGAGGTACTTCTCGGCGCTGTGGGCGCGGATGTAGCGCTTCAGAACGAACTCGCGGGCGACGATCTCCTCGACCGCGATCTTCTTGTCCCAGCAGTCGCGGCAGTACCGCTCCTCGCCGCGAGGCTCGGAGATCTCCTTCGCGCCGCAGAGCGCGCACCGCGACTTGGCGACCGCTTTGCGAGACATGCCGCAATCCTATCACTGCCCGCCGAAAACCGGCCCGTACATCGACTTGACGTACTGCTTGACCATTCGCCGCGCGCTGAAGCGCGGCATCACCGTGCGGATCGACTCACGCACGATGCGCAGCCAGGCTGCCGGCCGGCCGTGAGCATCGCGGTCGTAGAACGTCGGGACGACCGCGTTCTCGAGCAGGCGGTAGAGCGCGTCGGCGTCCGCGGCGTCCACCTCCGCCTGGTCGCAGCTCTCGCACTTCCCGTCGATCAGCCAGCCGTTGGCGCCGTTGTACCCTTCGGCCCACCATCCGTCGCCGATGCTCAGGTTGGGCACGCCGTTGACCGCGGCCTTCATGCCGCTGGTGCCGCTCGCCTCCATTGGCTTGCGCGGCGTATTGAGCCACAGGTCGCACCCCTGGACCAGGAAGTGCGCGACGTGCAGGTCGTAGTCGTCGATGAATGCGATGCGTCCGCCGAACCCGTGGTCCATCGCGCGCCTGTAGATCTGCTGCAGGTGGTGCTTCCCGGAGTCGTCGGCCGGGTGCGACTTGCCCGCGTACACGACCTGGACCGGCCGTCGGGCCGCCGAGAGGATGCGGCCGAGTCGGTCGGGATCGTGGAACAGGAGTTCCGGGCGCTTGTAGGCGGTGAACCGCCGCGCGAACCCGATCGTCAGCGCGTCGGGGTTGAGCAGCGTCCCCGCGGCGACGATCTGGCCCGGGCCGACGCGCTCGTCGGTCCAGCGCAGCCTGGCGCGCTCCCGGACGAAGGCAAACAGGTAGTTGCGCAGCGTCTGCCTCACGTTCCAGAGTTCGTCGTCGGGGATCGCCTCGATGGCGTCCCACATCGGCTCGTCATCGTGCCGCTGCCGCCAGTCGGGGGCGATGTGGGCTTCGAACAGCTTCGACAGCTCCGCGGCGATCCACGTCGGCACGTGGACGCCGTTGGTGATGGCTTGAGCGGGGCAGGCGGCCGCCGGTTCGCCGCCGGCCTCGCCGGCCCAGAGGGGGCTCCACATCTGGCAGGTCACGCCCCGGTGCAGGCGGCTGACCGCGTTCACCGTGCCGGCCGAGCGCAGGGCGAGGGCCGTCATGTTGAACATCTGGCCGCCGCCGTTGTCGAAGGCGCCGAGCGCGAGGAACTGATCGCGCAGCTCCCCCAGGCTGCCCCACGCCCCTGAGACGAACCGCTCGACCATGTGGAACGGGAACGCGTCGTGCCCGGCCGGGACTGGCGTGTGGGTGGTGAACACCGTCGTCCGGCGGACCTCCGCCACGGCCTGCTCGAACGAAACGCCCTGTTCGACCGCGTCGCGAATACGCTGGAGCACCACGAACGCGGCGTGGCCCTCGTTGAGGTGCCATACCGCCGGCGCGACGTCGAGCGCGTGGAGCGCCCGCACCCCGCCGAACCCCAGCACGATTTCCTGCTGGATGCGCGTCTCCTGGTTCCCGCCGTACAGTCGAGCCGACAGTTCGCGGTCCCAGGGGGCGTTTTCGGGCAGGTCGGTGTCGAGCAGGAGCAGCTTGACCCGGCCCGCGTTGACGATCCACACGAGGGCGAGGACCGTCCGGTCGCCCAGCGGCACGGCGACGACGCATGGCGTGCCGTCGGAGCGGATCGCCGGCTCGATCGGCGCGTCGAGCCAGTCGAGCCGCTCGTACACCTCCTGCTGCCACCCGTCGGCCGAGACCTGTTGGTGGAAGTACCCCTGCGGATACATGAACCCGACGCCGACGAGGGGCACCCCGAGGTCGCTCGCCTCCTTGCAGGTGTCGCCCGCGAGGACGCCGAGGCCGCCCGCGTAGAGGGGCAGCGACTGGTGCAGGGCGAACTCGGCTGAGAAATAGGCGATCGTCGTGTCCTTCGCGATTGGCCCGTAGCGCTCGGACCACCACGTGTGCTTCGCCGAGCGCGCCAGGTCGAGGTCGTGCATGACGCTGTCGTACATCGCGAGGAAGCCGCGATTCTCGGCGGCGCTCGCCAGACGGGCGGGATTGATCTGTCGCAGCATCCGCACCGGGTTGTGGGCCGTCTCACGCCACAGGGCGTAGTCGAGCCGTCTGAACACGTCGCGCGCGCGGTAGTGCCAGCTCCACCACAGATCGCGGGCGAGTTCCTCGAGTCGGCCGATGCGCTCGGGGATGGGAGTCGAACCGGGATAGCGTTCCATGGAGTCGTGACCGTGTTGATGAATTCGAACGGGAGCACCTCGCATCCTAGCCGCGCGCCGCCTGGGGCGTCAATGGTCTGACAACTTCCCGACGGCTCGCGGGTGCAGCCGACGTGCGGTGGTATGCTGTTCCGGCGCCGCCGGCCGCCGGCCGCGCATCCGTCCCCGAGGTTCCTGATGACCAAGATCAACCGTCGTCAGTTCGTGCAGGCAGGCGCCGCCGTGGCGGCTGCCTCCGTCTCGCCGTCCTCCGCCTTCGGCCAGGCGCCGACGGTCGTCGCGCCAAAGAGCGCGAAACCCCTGGTGGTCTCCTCCGCGAACGGGCACCAGTTCAGGAACGGCGGGACTCAGACCTGCGTCGAGAAGGCATTCGCGATGATCGCGTCCGGGGCCGACGTCCTCGACGCGCTGATCGCGGGCGTGAACATCAACGAGCTGGACCCGCGCGAGATGAGCGTCGGCTTCGGCGCGTTCCCCAACGCCGACGGCGTCCTTCAGCTCGACGCGTGCTGCATGCACGGGCCGTTGAAGCGCGCCGGAGGCGTGGCCGGCATCGAGGGGGTCAAGACGCCGTCCCTCGTGGCGCGGGCCGTCGCCGACCGGACCGACCACCACCTGCTCGTCGGGCAGGGGGCGCAGGACTTCGCCCGCAAGCTCGGGTTCGAGATCCTGCCCGACCTCAACACCGACGCGTCCCGCAAGGCCTGGTTCGAGTGGAAGCGGCGGACCGACCCTCTCCACTACCTGAAGCCCGAGGACCGCGCCATCGAGATCAGGAAGATCAGCCTCGACATCATGCGGCAGTTCGGCGTCGGTCCGGAGCACTACTACGGCACCATCAACTGCAACGGCCTCGGGCCGAAGGGTGACATCTGCGGCGTGACCACGACGAGCGGCATGTCATGGAAGATCCCGGGGCGGGTCGGCGACTCGCCGATTCTCGGCGCCGGACTCTACACCGATGGGGACGTCGGCTCGGCGGGATCGACCGGCCGCGGCGAGGCCAACCTCTTCAACCTCTCCTCGTACGTCATCGTCGAGAACATGCGGCGGGGCCTGCACCCGAAGGACGCCTGCCTCGAGGCGCTCAGGCGCATCGTCGCAAACACGGTCGAGAAGCGACTGCTGGACTCGCGCGGGCGGCCCAACTTCGGGATGGACTTCTACGCGCTGAACGCGAAGGGCGAGCACGGGGGTGCCGGCTTCTACCCGTCGCGCTACGCGGTTTGCACCGAGAACGGCCCGCAGATCGTGACGTCGGCCTCGCTCTACGAGGGCCGGCCGGAGGACTGAGTCAGGCTCGCGGCATGCGCCTGGCGGCTCCCGGCCTACGGCCCTTCGACTTGGCTCAGGGCCGCCCTGAGCGGGGCCGAGGGGCGGCTTACGGCCCGCCCCCGACAGGCGCTCGCGCGTCCGCCGTACTTGCCTGTGACTCACAGTCTGAGTCATAATGACTCACAAGTGAATCGGAAGGGGGCGCCCGGTGGCACTCAGGCAGTTGACGATCAGAGGATTCGACAAGCCGCTCGAGCGGCGCCTGCGCGATGAGGCGAGGGCCGCAGGGTCGTCCCTGAATCGCGCAGCGCTGAAGCTGATGCGCCGCGGCGCCGGCCTGGATCAGGCCTCGCCCGCACCGGGCGTCGGCGCGAGTCTCGATCACCTGATCGGCACGTGGTCTGTGGAAGACGAGAAGGCCGTTCGTGAGGCGGTGCGCGTCTTCGAGCGCGTCGATGAGGATTTGTGGCGATGAGGGCCCTGCTCGACACGAATGCCTATTCGGCGCTCAGGCGAGGCCACCCCGAACTGGCCGAACTCGTCCGGCGCAGTCAGGAGGTGCTGCTGTCGACCGTCGTGGCGGGGGAGCTTCTCTACGGGTTCAGGTGCGGGAGCCGATTCGCCCGCAACCTCGAGGAGCTCGAGGAGTTCGCCGCCAATGCGTTCGTCAGGGTCGTTCCGGTGACGATGACGACGGCCGACCGGTTCGCCAGGATCGCGGCGGCGCTCCGCGCGCGGGGCAAGCCGATCCCGACCAACGACATCTGGATTGCCGCGCAGGCGATGGAGTCTGGCGCCGAACTGCTGTCGTTCGACGATCACTTCTCCGCGATCGACGGCCTCGCCTGGCGGCGGCTGCAGGCATCCTGAAATCGCACTGAGGCGTCCGCGTGCGGCGCGGTGTTCCCGCGACCTCCCCTACTGTCCACCGCGGTACCTCTTCAGTAACTCCGTCACCTTGTCGATCGGAATGGCCTCGGCGGTCCGGCCCCGCGACGTGATCGGCGTCGCGCGGAGCAGCGAGTTGTAGACCGCCTCTTCGGTAGCCTCGAGCGCGGCCTGGAAGAGGGGAGATACGCCGTCGGGGGGGAGCACGGTCCGCTGCCTCGGCTGCGATTCGCCGAACTTCGTTCGCATCTCCGGCGACGTGGTAAATGCGATTGCGAAGTCGCCGCTCCCGTTGCTGTAGGACGAGCCCGTGCGGGCGAGGCCGAAAATGGCGCGGGCGGCCAGCCGCTCGAGATCCCGCGCGTCGATCGCCGCGTCGGTCGCCACCACGATCATGCAGGAGCCGTCCGGGCTGGCCTCACTGTCGGACTTGTCCGTCCGTGGCGGCCCAAACGAGTAGCGCCCGAGTTCCTTCCCCACCGGCGCCCCGCCCATCGTCAGCACGCCGCCGAAGTTGGTCTGGACCAGCACGCCGAGCGTGTAGCCGCCGTAGCGGGCCGGCAGGACACGGGACGAGGTGCCGATGCCCCCCTTCCAGCCGTAGCACTGCGTGCCGGTGCCGGCGCCCACAGAGCCCTCGGCAACCGCGCCTGCGGCGGCGGCGTTGATCGCGGCGATCACGTGATCGCGCGTCACGTGAAGGCCGCGGATGTCGTTCAGCCCGCCGTCGTTCGTCTCGCCCACCAGGGCGTTCACCGACTGCACTCGCTCGTTGCCGGGCTGGGCGATCGTGTAGCGGACGACCGCCTCGATCGCCGTGCCGACTGACAACGTGTTGGTGAGGACGACCGGCGTCTCGATGGTGCCCAGTTCCTCGACCTGCGTGGACCCGGCCAGCTTGCCGAACGCGTTGCCGACGAACACCGCCCCCGCCACTTTGTCCTGGAACAGGTTGCCGCCGTGCGGCAGGATGGCGGTGACGCCCGTCCGGACCGCGTCCCCTTCGACGATGGTCGTGTGGCCGACGCGCACCCCGGCAACGTCGGTGATCGCGTTGAGCGGCCCTGGCGGAAAGACGCCGGGCGCCAGGCCGAGGTCGCGGGCGCGTGGCCTGTCGATCGCGGCTGCGAGAACGGCGGCTACGCCGGCGAGCACGAGGGCCAGGATCAGGGTGGGGCCGTGGCTGTCAGCGAGCGTCATCGGCGTGTGCCTCTCAGGAGCCGAGTCGTTGTCGCCGCCCAGTATACGCGCCTGGGAACGGCCGGGCTGCGGGCTCAGGGCTCATGGCTCACGGCTCAGGCACGGGGCTGGCTCAGATCGCCCGATTCCCACTTCGCAAGATCGCCACTTCGCACGATCACCGCTTCGCAAGATCGCCACTTCGCACGATCGCAAGATTCCCCTCCCCTGCCTTCCCGCCTCCCGCCTTCCCGCCTACAATGAAAGGACATGGCAACCCTTGACACCTTCTCGACGGCCACCGACATCGTCGTCAACGGAACGCCCACGCGCATCTTCAGCCTCGCGGCGCTCGAGCGGGCCGGACACCCGCGCGTGGCGCGGCTGCCGTTTGCGCTGAAGATCCTCCTCGAGAACCTGCTGCGGCACGAGGACGGGAAGTTCGTGCGCGCCTCCGACATCGCCGCCCTGGCCGACTGGGACCCGTCCGCCGGCGTACGCAAGGAGATCGCCTTTACGCCGGCCAGGGTCCTGCTCCAGGACTTCACCGGGGTGCCGTGCGTCGTCGATCTGGCGGCCATGCGCGACGCGGTGGTTCGCCTCGGAGGCGATCCGGCGCGCATCAACCCGCTTCAGCCCGTCGAACTCGTCATCGACCACTCCGTCCAGGTCGATGCCCACGGGCGGCCGGACGCCTTCGAGCTGAACGCGGACCTCGAGTTCACGCGGAACCGGGAGCGCTACGTCTTCCTGCGGTGGGGGCAGGACGCTTTCGCCAACTTCCGCGTCGTCCCGCCCGACACCGGGATTGTCCACCAAGTCAATCTGGAGTACCTGGCCCGCGTCGTGTTCGAGGAGACACGCGACGGCAAGCCGGTGGCGTACCCCGACACGCTGGTCGGCACCGACTCGCACACGACAATGGTGAACGGACTGGGCGTGGTGGGCTGGGGCGTCGGCGGGATCGAGGCGGAGGCGTGCATGCTCGGCCAACCCGTTTCGATGCTGGTGCCGGACGTGCTGGGCGTGAAGCTGACCGGCAGTCTGCCTGGCGGCGCGACGGCGACCGACCTCGTGCTGACCATCACCGAGCGGCTTCGGAAGCACGGTGTCGTCGGCAAGTTCGTCGAGTTCTACGGGCCCGGACTCGAGCATCTGTCCATCGCCGACCGCGCCACGCTCAGCAACATGTGCCCGGAGTACGGCGCGACGGTCGCGGTCTTTCCGATTGACCGGATGACGCTCGATTACTTGCGGCTGACCGGAAGGGACGAGCGGCGCATCGCGCTGGTCGAAGCGTATGCGAAGGCGCAGGGGCTGTTCCGGACGCCGGGCGCGGCGGAGGCCGACTACGCCGAGCGGATCGAGGTCGAGCTCGGGTCGATCGAGCCGTGCCTGGCCGGGCCGCGCCGCCCGCAGGATCGCGTCACGCTCAGCCAGACCGCCGCGTCGTTCGACGCCGCGCTGGCGAAGACGATGGCCGATCGCGAGAAGGCAGGCCAACCGCCGCGGGCCGCGGCGCAGCCGGGCGTCGACGGCCTGGATCACGGGGCGGTCGTGATCGCGGCCATCACGAGCTGCACGAACACGTCGAATCCGAGCGTCATGATCGGCGCCGGGCTCCTGGCGAAGAAGGCGGTGGAGCGGGGCCTGCGCGTGAAGCCGTGGGTGAAGACGAGCCTGGCGCCGGGGTCGAAGGCGGTGACGCAGTACCTCGACCAGGCGGGGCTCTCGGAGTACCTCGATCGCCTGGGCTTCCACCTGGTGGGGTACGGGTGCACGACCTGCATCGGCAACAGCGGGCCGCTGCCGTCGGACGTGGCCGCCGACGTGAAGGCGCGCGATCTGGTCGTGGCGTCGGTGCTCAGCGGCAACCGCAACTTCGAAGGGCGCATCCAGCAGCAGGTGCGCGCCAACTACCTGGCGTCGCCTCCGCTTGTCGTGGCCTACGCGCTGGCCGGTACGATGCGCATCGACCTGACGTCGCAGCCGCTCGGCAAGGACCCGTCGGGCGCCGATGTCTACCTGAAGGACGTCTGGCCGAGCGCGAAGGAGATCGAGACCGCGATGCTCGGTGCGGTCACGGCCGAGTCCTTCCGAGCCGCGTACGCAGACGTATTCGGCGGCGACCAGCGGTGGCAGGCTCTTCAGGTGCCGACAGGCGACCGGTTCGTGTGGGACGAGGAGTCGACCTACATCCGCAACCCGCCGTTTTTCGACGGGCTGTCGTCCTCGTCTGCGCCGCCCGCCGACATCCGCGGCGCTCGGGTGCTGGCGCTGCTTGGCGACAGCGTGACGACCGACCACATCTCGCCGGCCGGGTCGATTCAGCCCGACAGCCCGGCCGGGAAGTACCTCGTCGCTCACGGCGTGCCTCAGTTCGCGTTCAACTGGTACGGGGCGCGCCGGGGGAACCACGAGGTGATGATGCGCGGCACGTTCGCCAACATCCGCCTGCGCAACCTCGTGGCGCCGGGCACCGAGGGAGGCTGGACGCGCCACCTGCCCGACGGCGAGACGATGGCGATCTACGACGCGTCGGTGCGGTACCGCGAAGAGGGGACGCCGCTGCTGGTCATCGCCGGCAAGGAATACGGGTCGGGCTCCTCGCGCGACTGGGCGGCCAAGGGCACCCTGCTGCTCGGCGTCCGCGCCGTGATCGCCGAGAGCTTCGAGCGGATTCACCGCAGCAACCTCGTGAACATGGGCGTGCTGCCGCTCCAGTTCGCGGCGGGCGAGTCGGCGTCGAGCCTCGGGCTCACGGGGACCGAGTCGTACGAGTTGACAGGGATCGCGTCGGGGCTCGCGCCGATGGCGGCGATCCGCGTCGAGGCGCGCGGGGACGAGGGCCGTGTCGTGTCGTTCACCGTGACCGCGCGAATCGACACCCCGGAGGAACTCGGGGCATTCAAGGCTGGCGGGATCCTCCCCTACGTGCTGCGGCAGTTCGTGGGGGCCGGCCCCGCGTAATGCTCACCGCCGAGTCGGTCGGGCAGCGCGCACGGACGCTCGGTTTCGACCTGTGCGGGGTGGCGCCCGCCGAGGCGCTGCCGGAGGCCGACCGCATCCGCGAGTGGCTCGCGCGCGGCTACGCCGGGGACATGGGGTACCTCCCGCGGACGGCGCGCCTGCGCGAGGACGTCCGGCGCGTCCTGCCGTCCGCCCGGTCGGTGATCGTCACCGGCACGGTGTACAACACCGACCGGCCCTATTCCGTCGAAACGACGGATCCCTCCCGTGCGCTCGTCTCGCGCTACGCGTGGGGCGAGGACTACCACGAGGTCATCGGCCGGCGGCTGGACGGCCTCCTGGACTGGATGCGCGCCGAGCATGGGGCGCCCTTCGAGGCGCGCGCGTTCGTGGATACCGGTCCGATTCACGAGCGGGCGCACGCCGAGCGCGCAGGCCTCGGGTGGATCGGAAAGCACGGCTGCCTTATCAGCCCCGATCTCGGTTCCTGGCTCTTCCTCTCTGCCATCGCCTGCAGCCTGCCACTCGCGCCCGCCGAGCCGGTCCTCGACCGCTGCGGGACGTGCACCGTCTGCGTCGAGGCGTGCCCGACCGGCGCGATCGTCGAGCCGCGCGTGCTCGACGCCACACGGTGCATCTCCTATCTGACGATCGAGCTGCGGCGAGCGATTCCCGAGCTACTTCGCGCCGCGGTCGGCAACCGGATCTTCGGATGCGACATCTGCCAGGACGTGTGTCCGTGGAACCAGTCCGCTGCCAGGAGCGACGACCCCGCCTGGCAGCCCCGGCCGGCCCTGGACCGGCCGTCCCTGCGAGATCTTTGGGGCATGAGCGATGAAGAACTGGCGGTTCTGATCCACGGGTCTGCGATGTCGAGGGCGGGCGTGTCGGGTCTCCGCCGGAACCTCGCCGTGGCGCTCGCCAACAGCGGCCTCCGGCCGGAAGCAGGAAGCCGGGAGGCGGGAGGCGGAAGACGGTAGGCGGCCGTGAGCCGTGAGCCGTACGCCGAGAGCCGAGAGCCGTGAGCCGCGAGCCGTAAGCCCGGAGTAGAATAGGCCGCACCGGCGCCCGGTCGCCGTTCATTCCCGAAAGGCCTCACATGAAACCGCTCATCGCGTTCGCCTCGATCGTCGTCCTGGCCCTGGCCGCGTGTTCATCGCCGACGCCGGCGCCCGAGCCAGCCAAGGAGGTTGTGGTGCCCGAACTGGCGAAACTCCAGGCCGCTGCCGCGCAGTACGCCCCGACCGAGATCGGCGCCGATCTGTCGAAGCTCCCCGCGAACGAGCAGCAGGCGCTCGCGAAGCTGGTGCAGGCCGGCTGGATCATGGACGGGCTGTTCCTGCGGCAGGCCTGGGCCGGCAACGAAGGGATGCTGCTGAACCTGCTGACCGACCGCTCACCGCTCGGCCAGGCCCGCACGCACTACTTCCTGCTCAACA
Source organism: uncultured Acidobacteriota bacterium (assembly GCA_963698725.1). Taxonomy (GTDB): domain Bacteria; phylum Acidobacteriota; class Vicinamibacteria; order Vicinamibacterales; family Fen-181; genus FEN-299. Next base: position 310,649 of record CAVORY010000009.1, on the reverse strand, counting down.
AGGGGCCCTGGGACCGCCTCGCCCACAACGAGCCGTTCATCGCCGGCGTGCCGGCGAAGCCTGAGGGCGCGAACTTCTATCCCGCCGGCGCGACGAAGGCCGACGTCGAGGCGTGGCTGAAGTCGCTGCCGGAATCGGAGCGCGCCAGGGCGACCGGCTTCTTCACGACCATCAGGCGGCCGGTGGCGGCGAAGGGCGGCAAGGCCGGATTCGAGATCGTGCCCTACAGCGTCGAGTACCAGGGGGAGCTGGCGCGCGCCGCCGTACTGCTCCGCGAGGCGGCCGCGCTGACGGCGCAACCGACACTGAGGGCGTTCCTCACGAGCCGCGCGGACGCATTCCTGAGCAACGACTACTACGCGAGCGACGTGGCGTGGATGGAGCTGGACGCGAGCATCGAGCCGACGATCGGGCCGTACGAGGTCTACGAGGACGAGTGGTTCAACGCGAAGGCCGGCTTCGAGGCGTTCATCGCGGTGCGCGACGACGAGGAAACCGCCAAGCTGGCCAAACTCGGCGCCGAACTGCAGGGCATCGAGGACAGTCTGCCGATCGACGCGACGCTGCGCAATCCGAAGCTCGGCGGCATGGCGCCGATCCGCGTCGTCAACGTCGTCCTGGCCGCCGGCGACGGCAATCGCGGCGTCCAGACGGCCGCCTTCAACCTGCCGAACGACGAGCGGGTGGTGAGGGAGAAGGGCGCCAAGCGCGTCATGCTGCGGAACATCCAGGAGGCGAAGTTCAAGCTCGTGCTTGCGCCGATCGCGGCGAAGGTGCTCAACCCGGCGCAGCAGAGGAACGTCAGGTTCGACGCCTTCTTCACGCACATCGTCATGCACGAGCTGATGCACGGCCTCGGGCCGCATCAAATTAGAGTGGGCGGCAAGGACACGACCGTGCGCGCCCAGCTCAAGGAGACCTACAGCGCGATGGAGGAGGCGAAGGCGGACATCTCCGGCCTCTTCGCGCTGCAGTTGCTGATCGACAAGGGCGTCCTCGACAAGGCGATGGCGGAGACGATGTACGACACGTTCCTGGCGTCGGCGTTTCGATCGATCCGGTTCGGCGTGAACGAGGCGCACGGCCGGGGCATTGCGCTCCAGCTCAACTGGCTGCTCGATTACGGTGGGTTCACCGTGGACAAGGACGGCGCGTTCGCGGTGAACCCGGCGAAGATCAAGGACGGCGTGAAGGCCCTGACGGGCGAGATCATGGCGCTTCAGGCGGCGGGAGACTACGCGAAGGCGAAGGACATGCTGGCGCGCCTCGCCGTCGTCCGGCCGGAGGTCAGGAAGGTGCTGGACAGGCTCACGGACGTGCCGGTGGACATCGAGCCGACGTTCACGACGGCGGCGAAGCTGCTGGCTGGTCAGCAATAGAGCGGGACCCGAGCCCTGGGCCTTGAGCCCTGAGCCCGTCGTGTAACCCGGTCCGACGGTTCTGAATCACTGTTATGAGGGCCGGTCCCGGAGGGACACCCCTCTGGGATCCAGTCTCGGAGGCATCATGCCGTTGTTCGAATACGAATGCAGGAAGTGCGGGCAGCTGTTCGAGGCGCTTGTGGTGGGGTCGCGCACCCCTGCGTGCCCGAAGTGCAAGAGCCAGGACCTCGAGAAGCGGATATCCCCTCTGGGGTTCGCAGGCGTCGGCGCGTGGTCTGGCGGCCGGTCCTCGAGCGGATGCGGATCGGGCGGCGGCGGTGGTTGACGGTTCTAGGCGCGGGCCGGTCGGCCCGCCTGTCGTTTGACCGCCAGTTGCATCTCGAGCCACCGGAGCCAGGCGCCCAGGCCAGGCTCCGCGAGGCAGCTCGTCTCCACCACTTCAATCTGCGGGTTCACGCGGCGCGCGTCGGCCACGGCCGCGTCGCGGCTGAACCGGGTGTGAGGCAGCAGGTCGATCTTGTGGAGCAGCATCAGGCGCGCGCGCCTGAAGATCCCCGGGTACTTCAGCGGCTTGTCGTCCCCCTCCGCGACGCTCAGCACCACGACCTTCGCATCCTCTCCCAGGTCGTACGAGGCCGGGCACACCAGATTGCCGACGTTCTCGATGAAGAGGATGTCGAGATCGCCCTGTGGAAGGCTCGTGAGCGATCGCCGAACCATGCTCGCGTCCAGGTGGCAGGTTCCGCCGGTCGTGATTTGCAGCGCCGGGAACCCGTAGCGCCTCAGTCGGTCGGCGTCGCGCTCGGTCTGGATGTCGCCGGTGAGCACCGCGGCCCTGACCGGCGTCGCGCGCAGCGCGTCGAGCGTTCCCTCGAGGATGCTCGTCTTGCCGGCTCCGGGCGAGGAGATCAGATTCAGGCAGAGCGTCTGGCTCTCCGCGAGCTGGTTGCGCAGCTCTGCGGCGATCCGGTCGTTCTCCTTCAGCACCCCCTCGCGGACTTCGACGCGCTCGGCCACGGTCCTACTCCAGTTCGAGGAACGAGAGCCCCAGTTCGTCGCCGGCCACCATCGCCGCGCCTGCGTGCCCGCAGGCAGGGCAGTCGGCCAGGAACTCGACCGGATGGAACTCGTGCGCGCAGGAGCCGCACCGGTACCGGACGGGGATGTGCTCGAGGTCGAGCGCCGCCCCGTCCAGGTCGGTGTCCTTCACCGTCATTCCGAAGCAGAACTCCAGCGCTTCGACGGCCACTCCCGAGATCTCGCCGACACGGACCCCGATCCGCAGCACGCGGCGCCCGCCGTTCAGCGCGGCGTGCTCGCGCGCCGAATCGACGATCGACTGGGCGATCGACAGTTCGTGCATTTCAGAGGCCCAAGGCTCAGGGCTCAAGGCTCAGGGCTCAAGGCTCAGGGGCTCAAGGCTCGGGCACGCGTCAGCCGTCAGTCCGTGTTCTGGTCGTTCTCCACGCCCTTGCCGACGCCCGCGGCGTCTTTGCGGAACCAGAGCGCGTCGGGGACAATGCCTGCGGTTGCCGCCTCCAGCTTCGCCATCTCCGCGGCAGGCATCGGCGTGAAGCCCTTCGCGATCTCGATGTTCTCTTCGAGCTGCTTCACCGTCTTGCAGCCGATGATCACCGTGCTCACCGGCAGCGACAGCACGTAGTTCATCGGCCCCTTGATCGAGGTGATGCCGTCGGGCTTGAACAGCCGGTCGCGGGCCGGGATCTTCATCCCGATGACGCCCATCTGCTTCTTGTTCGCCAGCGCGAGCACGGTGGACGCGAACGGCAGGTGGTGCTTGTCGGCCGGGTTGAGCGCCAGCAGGATCGCGTCGAACGGGAAGCGCTCGATGCCCTTCATCAGCACCGCCGGGTCGAAGTGCCCCGTGATGCCGAGGAAGCGGACCATCTTCTGGTCGCGCGCCCGCTGCATCGCCTCGATGGCGCCGTCCTTGCCGAAGATCTGGTCGAGCTGCTCGTCGCGCATGATGTTGTGCAGCTGCCAGAGGTCGAGGTGATCGGTGTTGAGCAGCTTCAGGCTCTGCTCGAGGAGTTTCAACGAGCCGTCGCGGGTCCGGTCGTCGGTCTTGCTCGCGAGGAAGACCTCCTTGCGGCGCGTCTTCATGACCTCGCCGATGAAGGTCTGGCTGATGCCGTTGGCTTCCCAGCGCGGGGTCACGTCGCGGGGGCGGCCATACGCGGCCGCCGTGTCGATGTAGTTCACGCCGAGGTCGATTGCCCGGTTGATGATGGCAATCGACTCGTCGTGCATGCCGGCCGTCTCGATTGCCGCCTGGCCGCCGAGGCTGAAAATGCGGACCTTGAAGCCGGTCTTGCCGAGCGGCCGCTCGGGCATCGGCGTGGCGCTTTCCGCGCCGGTGGCGCCGATGGCGAGCGCCGCCGCGCCCGCTGCGCCGACCTTGACGAATTCACGACGGGTGATGTCGGTCATCGCTCGTGTCCTCCGGATGCGCAATGTCGTCGGGGAAAGCCCGCCTGAACCGGGCAACTCAGCTCATCTTACACCGACCCGCAGCCGCCGCCAGCGGTCCGGGCTCGGCCGGCTGGGATGACTGACGTTCATCACCGACTGACGATCGTCAGAATCGACTGACGATCGTCAGAATCGACTGACGGTCGTCAGAGTCGACTGACGGTCGTCAGAATCGACTGACGGTCGTGAGAGTCGACTGGCATGTGCTCGACGGTGGGGATCTGGCCAAACCGCTCCGATCCCCATTACACTCCTGCGCAGTGGCTCCGACCCCGTTCCCCATCCGCTTCCTGCCCGATGACCGGGTGTACGAGGCCGACGCGGCGGTCGACCTGTACCTGGCCGCCTCCGCTTCCGGCATCCTCCTGGAACAGCCGTGCGGCTCGCAGGGCACCTGCGGGCGATGCCGCGTGCGGGTCGTCGAGGGCGCGCCCGCGCCCACCGATGCTGAACATGAACAGCTCACCTCCGAGGAGCTCGCCGCCGGGTGGCGGCTTTCGTGCCAGCTGCGTCTCTCCGCGCCGGCCGTCGTCGAGATCCCGGGCGTGACGAGGTCGCTCGCGGGGAAGTCGTTCGGCGGCGAACTCCCGGCGCCCGCACTCGCGCGGCCCCTCGTCCACGTCGGGACGGTGCGCGCGCCGCTCCTCGCCGGCGAGACGACCGCATCCTCGATGCTCGATGCCCTGGGGACGTCGGCCGGCCTCGTAGACAGGGCGCTGACGGCGACGCCCGCCGCCCTGTCGGATTCTGGCGTCCGCCGACGCGCTCGCGGACACGCTGACCGTCGCCATTCACGGTCGCGAGCTGGTGCTCGCACGGGCCGGGAGCCGCGCAAGGCTCCTCGGGCTCGCCATCGACCTTGGCACGACCTCGCTCGCCGCCGCGCTCGTGTCCCTCGACGACGGATTGGTTGTCGTGTCGGCCTCGTCGCTCAACCCGCAGGTGGCGTTCGGCGCCGACGTCATCTCGCGGATCAGGCACACGCTCGACGTTCCGGACGGCGGCGCGCACCTGACCAGAGCCGTACGCGACGGGCTCGCGATGCTGACGGGCGGCCTGGCCGACGAAGCCGGCTGCAGCCCCGACGACATCCTCGTCGCCGCAGTGGCCGGCAACCCCACGATGACGCACGCGTGGCTGGGCGTGCCGATTGGAAGCCTCGGGCGCGCGCCGTATGCCGCGCTCTGGACCGACGCGCTGACGGTGAAGGCGGCCGCCGTCGGCCTGCCCATCCACCCGAACGCGAACGTGATGGTGTTCCCGCTGGTCCGCAGCCACGTCGGCGGCGACGCGGTGGCGGCTGCGGTCGCCTGCGATCTCGACAAGGGCCTGGGCGCCCGAGGCGGCCCGTCGCGCCTGCTCGTCGATCTCGGCACGAACACCGAGCTGCTCCTCGTGCACGACGGCCGGCTCGTCGCCACGTCGGCAGCGGCCGGCCCCGCGTTCGAGGGCGTGTCGATCCGGAACGGGATGCGCGCGGCGCCTGGCGCCATCGACGTCGTCTCGATTTCCGCGAGCGGCCACGTCGCCGTCCATGCGATCGGCAGCGTGCCCGCGCACGGGATCTGCGGATCGGGCCTGATCGATGCCGTCGCCGAGCTGCTCGCCGCGGGTGTCGTCACCTCGTCCGGCTACCTGCGGCGGTCGGACGAGATCGCCAGCTGCCCGCCGCTCGCCGCCAGGCTCGGGCCGGTCGATGGGCAGCAGGCCTTTGCGCTCCTCGCCGCCGCAATCGACGAGGGCGGCCCCGATCCGGTGGTAATCACGGCGCGCGACATCCGCGAGGTGCAGCTCGCGAAGGGCTCGATCGTCGCCGCCGCCACGCTGCTGTGCCGGCACGCCGGGCTCGACCCTTCGGCGCTGGGCGACGTGCTCGTCGCCGGCGCCTTCGGGAACTTCATCAGGAAATCGAGCGCGATCCGAGTTGGCCTGCTCCCGCCGATCGACTCCGAGCGGATCCGCTTCGTGGGGAACGCCGCGGGTGTGGGAGCGCGGCTCGCGCTGGTCGACCACGAGGTGCTGCAGCGCGGGCGCGAGCTCGCGGCGCGCGCCGAGTACGTCGATCTGGCCCCCCACCCCGGTTACCAGGCTGCCTTCATGGCCGCGCTGGCCTTCCCCTCTCCGCACCCTCCGAAAGGTGGTAATCGATGAACCTCCTCGATCTCTGCGCGGCCGGCCGTGTGACCGGCGACGGCGCGATGGGCACAGAACTCCAGCGCGCAGGCCTCGCGGTCGGCGAATGCGGCGACCGTTGGAACCTCGAGCAACCCGGCCGCATCCTCGCGATCCACGAGGCCTACATCGCGGCCGGCAGCCAGGCCATCATCACGAACTCGTTCGGCTCGAATCGCTGGGTGCTGGGCCGCTACGGTCTGGCCGATCGCGTGGTGGCGGTGAACCGCGCGGCGGCGATTGCCGCCAGGCGGGCGGCCGGCGAATCCGTGTGCGTGCTCGGCGACATCGGCCCGTGTGGAGGGTTCATCCGTCCGCTGGGCGACGTCGATCCCGGCGAACTCGAGGCCGAATTCACCGCGCAGGCCGGCGCGCTGCTCGAAGGGGGAGCGGACGGGATCATCATCGAGACGATGAGCGCGCTCGACGAGCTTCGCATCGCGATCCGGGCGGCGCGCGCCGCCAAGGCGCCGTTCGTCGTCGCCTCGATGGCATTCGATCGCGTCCCGAACGGCAACGTCCGCACGATGATGGGCGTGTCGCCGGAGCAGGCGGCCCAGGCCGCCCTCGACGAGGGCGCCGACCTCGTCGGGGCGAACTGCGGGACGCACATGACGGCCGCCGATTTCGAGCGCGTCACGGCGGCGTTCCGGCAGGCCACCAGCCAGCCGATCATGATTCAGTCGAACGCCGGCAGCCCCGAACTGGTCGACGGCCGCGCCGTCTACCGGCTGGCGCCCGAGGCGTTTGCCGCCGGCATGAAGGGCGTCGCAGCGGCCGGCGCCAACGTCGTGGGCGGCTGCTGCGGCACGACGCCCGCGCACATCGCCGCGCTCGCGCGGCAGCTGAAGGCAGGCGTCTGATGCGCATCGAGGCCGTCCCGTTTGGCGTCACAGACTGGGCCGCGGTTCCGACGACCGAGCACAGGGGCGAGACCGGCGTCGCGTGGTGGCGCACCCTCGAGGCCGGCAACATCCGCGTGCGGATGGTCGAGTACTCGTCCGGCTACCTGGCCGACCACTGGTGCTCGCGAGGGCACGTCCTGCTCGTGCTCGAGGGCGAGCTCGTCACCGAACTGAAGGACGGTTCGTCGCACGTGCTGCGCGCCGGCCAGAGCTACCAGGTGGCGGACGACGCGATGCCGCACCGGTCGCGCACCGCGGGCGGCGCCAAGCTGTTCATCGTCGATTGAAGTCGGGAAGGCCGATGGGGAACGTCAGGCTCGCCGCTCGCGCTCAGCGCCTGCGGGCCCCCATCCGCAGGTGGCCGGGACACAAACGGCGAACCGTGACGATGGGATTATATCGCAAGGCGGATGCCACAGCCTAGCGAGGCGGGCCTCGGACCGCCAAGCATGCCCGGCGACGACGCCCGCCTCGCTAGGCCAGAAACGCTGTTGGCTGGCCCCGCGCGAGCGCGGGGCGTAGACGTCTTGAACGGGCAGCGAGACGTCGACAGGACTTGACTCATTCGCAACGACGTCGGCCGTTCAAGACGTCTAGTGGCCGATTTCGCCGAATATTGTTCTGAATGGCCACCCCGATTGTGAATAATCGAAGACCGCAGGCCCCCTCAGACGACCAGCGGTGACCGGATCCCGTCGCGACGAGCCAGAGGCGCCAGATCACCCGCGCCGCCGGCGCGCGCGTGCCCCGCCGCACGCCCTCATTCGAGGCCGACTGATTTCAGCAGTGCCAGCGCGTTGCGGGACGTCGCGACTCCCGGCACCAGCGTGTAGTCGAACGACAGGCGCAGCCCTTCGCCTTCGTGTTCGACGCCTTCGGTGAAGTGCACAGCGTGGCAGACCGCGGCCAGATCCTCGGAGGCCGCGAGTTCGAGATCGTGGGTGGTCACGGCACCGATCACCCGGAGCGTCAGCAGGTGGCGGACGACCCGCCGCACCGCCACCTGGCGCTCGGCGGTGTTGGTGCCCTGGAGAACCTCGTCGAGCAGGTAGAGCAGCATCGGTTCGCCGGGGCCGATGGCGCGCGCCGCGGAGACGACGCGCTTCAGGCGTTGGAGGGCGGCCATGAAGTACGACACGCCTTCCTCCAGCGAGTCCTGCACCCGCATGCTGGTGAAGACCGCCAGCGGCGGCAGCGTCATTCGCCGGGCGCACACCGGCGCGCCGGCCTGCGCGAGCACCACGTTGACGCCGATGGCGCGCAGCAGCGTGCTCTTGCCCGACATGTTCGACCCGGTGACCATCAGGAACCCGCCGGGCGGCCCCAGCGTGACGTCGTTCGGCACCCGCCGGTCGCCGGGGATGAGCGGATGGCCGAGTTGCCGCGCCTCGAGCCGTGACGAGGCTTCGTCGAAGTCGGGGAACGCCCACTCCGGGTTGTCGTGCGCGAGCCATGCGAGCGCCGCGAGCGCGTCGAACTCACCCAGCGCGGCGAACCAGCGCCGAAGGTGTGGCGCCGCGCACGCCTGCCACCGCTCGAGTGCCACGAACACATGGAAGTCCCAGAGCGTGAGCAGCGTGATCAACGGGTAGAGCAGGGCAACCAGCCGGAGGTCGGCGAACTGCTCGATCAGGGAGAGTCTCTCCATCTCGCGCGCGGCGGTCAGGCCGGAACGGCGAAGGTCCTCCTGCAACGCCTTCAGCCGCGGGGACGTGAACGTCGCCTCGCCGATGCGCGCAAACAGCGCCGCATGGTGACTGACCAGGCGGCTGCGGGAGAAGACGCGCGTATACGTCGCGGCGATGCGCTTGCCGAAGACGGCTGTCAGGGCGACGGACGCGGCCAGCGGATAGAGCCACAGCGGGCGGTCGATCGCGCCGGCGATGTGTGCGGCGAGCAGGCCGATCAGTACGCCGGCAGCCAGGCGAATCGCCCACGGCGCCCACGTCCGCCTGATGAACCACGGGCCGGTCTCTGCCCACTCGTAGAGGCCGTCGAGTGCGTGCCGCGCGGGCTCGATGATCCGGCCCAGCGCGGCGAACTCCTCGCGCTCGCGTTCGAGCGGCGCCAGCTCGGCGACCGCCTGCTGACGGAGGCGGATGGCGTCTGGCGGAGCGCCCCTGGTCAGCCAGCCGGCCAGCGTGGCCCTTCCGGCATCCGTGCCCACAGACCCGAGCAGCTGCCACACCGACGCGTGGCCGAAGATGTCGAGGTCGTCCGCGTAGGGGTGGTCATGCCCGGGACCGCGCTCGACCGCCGGCGGCAGGGCGTTCCAGTTGCGTCCGACGCGCGCGGCCGCCTCCTCGTTCACCCGCGCGAGCATCGCGTGCCAGCGCTCCCGTTCCTCCACGCGGCTGTGCCACCCGACCAGGACGAAGAACGTGACGAAGCCCGCGAGGCCGGCTCCCACCCGCAGCGTGGCATGTGATACCGGTCCCGGGAACAGCGACAGGAGGCACGCGGCGGCCGCCAGGAACACGATCAGCCTGGCGTGAGACAGCCACCGCGACTGGCGCTGGTGGCGGTCGCGTTCCGCGCCGTGCCGCGCGGTGGCATCTTGGTAGCGACTCGTTGGCGTCGACGCTGATGTATTCATCGCCACGGCCGCTCCCGGCAGGCGGCAGCCGCCGGCATTATACGCCCCAGGCGATCGCGATCCTCCGGGCGCGCGTGACCGGGCCCGTTCGCTGAGATCCCGGTGGGCCCTGGTGTCCACGGAAGACCACCACGGAGCGCACAGAGATGCACGGAGGCGCTGCCGCTGCCGGTGGGCTTCAACCGGGCAGGCGCCACTGAATGGTGGCGCCTGGCGGCTGAGCGGGGTGCCACGCACACGAGCCCGACTGCGCGGTGCTCGGGGTTCGTGTGCGCGGCACGCCCGCTCGGCGCTCCGGGCCGTCGGCCCGGCCCCGGTTGAAGCGCGCCCACCGAGACCGCGGTCACGCGTGACGCTGCAACCCTCTGTGCCCCTCTGCGTCCTCGGTGGTTCCCTCGGACTCGTTCACACCAGCTCGCCGTCGTCGAACAGCGGCAGGGGTGTCGGGCGACGACGGGGACGGCCTTCGCCCGGGACGTCGGCGAGGTTGTGGACCGACACGCCCAGCAGGCGTACCGGCCGCCGGCCCGCATCGGTCCGCTCCAGCAGCGCCAGCGCCCGTCCGACGAGGTCGTCGCGATCGCGTGTGCCCGGCGTGACCGAATGGCTGCGCGTGATTGTGGTGAAGTCGGCGTACCGCACCTTGATCGTCACCGTGCGGGCGAATCGCTCGTGCCGTTCGAGCCACTCGGCGGCGTCCGCGGCCATCTGCCCGATCTCGTCCCGGATGCGCGCGGTGTCGGTCAGATCCCGCGCGTAGGTGCTCTCGGTTCCCGACGACTTCGCCGGCCGCTCGGGTTCGACCGGCCGGTCGTCGATTCCGTGCGCGAGCTGAACGAGCCAGCCGGCCGAGCCACCCACGGCTTCCTCGAGCGCTGCCCGGTCGACGCTCCTCAGGTCCACCGCCCTGGTGACGCCGACCGCGCCTAGACGACGGGCCGTGACCGGCCCGACGCCCGAGAGCGCGGCGACGGGGAGATGGCGCAGGAACGCCTCCACTCGTTCCGGCGCGACCACCGTCAGGCCGTCCGGCTTCTTCCACCCCGACGCGATCTTGGCGAGGAACTTGTTCGGCGCCACGCCCGCCGAGGCCGTGAGGCCCGTCGCTTCGCAGATGGCGGCCTTGATGCGCCGGGCCACGACCATACCGAGCGGTTCGCGCCAGGCGTTCTCGGTCACGTCGAGGTAGGCTTCGTCGAGCGATAGCGGCTCGACCAGCGGTGTGACGGAGCGGAAAATCTCGAAGACCTGCTGCGAGACGGCCCGGTACTTTCCGAAGTCGGGGCGAACCAACACGAGTTCGGGGCAGAGCCTGACCGCGACCGCGCTGGCCATGGCCGAGTGCACGCCGAACCGCCGCGCCTCGTAGCTGGCGGCGGCGACCACCCCGCGCTCGGACGGCTCGCGCCCGACGGCGACCGGGCGCCCGCGCAGCGACGGGTCGTCGCGCTGCTCGATCGACGCGTAGAACGCGTCCATGTCGACGTGCACGATGCGACGAACCCGGGGCGATTCCACAGGGTGATTCTACGCTGGTCATCCGGTCCGCCGCGGGCGGTATAATCCAACGGCGACGCTTGTCGGTCGGGGACTTCGCCGAAGGGTCGGAACTCTCGCTGAAGGGTCGGAACCTACGCCGGAGGGTCGGAACCTACGCCGGAGGGTCGGAGCGAACGATGAGGAGTCGTCCCCGACCACTCACCGTCAGAACCGACCATTCGTCGTCAGAACCGACCATTCATCGTCAGAACCGACCATTCATCGTTAGAACCGACCATTCACCGTCAGACCCGACCACTCACCGTCAGTTCCGACCGACAGCGTCAGTTCCCTATGATCCGTCTGATCGCCCTGGATATCGACGGCACGCTCCTCGACAGCCGCTGGCAGGTGCCGGCGGCGAACCGCGACGCCATTCGCCGGGTGACCGACGCCGGTATCGAGGTGGCGCTCGTGACGGGACGCCGGTTCGACTTCGCCCGGCCGGTCATCGACCAGCTGGACGGGCCGCTCACGCTCATCGTCAGTGGCGGCGCGCTGGTCAAGCAGCGAGACGGCCGGACGCTGATCCGCCACCTCCTGCCGGCCGCCACGGCACGGGCGGTCCTGGAGGCGACCCGCGATTTCCGGGACGCGACGGCTCTCGTGTTCGACCGGCCGCTGTCCGGCCAGGTCGTCCACGAGCGGCTCGACATCCGGGATGTCCACCGCCGCACGTACTTCCAGCGCAACCGCGACTTCATCATCGAAGTTGTGCCGCTCGAGGCTGCGCTCGTCGAGGATCCGATCCAGGTGATGTTCTCCGGAGGCGTTTCGAGGATGCGCGAGCTGGTGGCGACGATCCGCGGTCTGGCCGTGTCGCCGGACATCGCCGTCGCTCTCACCGAATACGCGACGCGGGACTTCTCGCTGGTGGACGTGAACCGTGCGGGCTGTACGAAGGGGGCGACGCTCTCGGCGTGGGCCGCCCGCCAGGGAGTGGCCCGCGCCGAGGTGATGGCGGTCGGCGACAACTTCAACGACCGCGAGATGCTGGAGTACGCCGGCGTTCCGGTGGTGATGGGGAACGCCGTCGAGGAGCTGAAAGGGCTGGGCTGGCCGGTCACGCTTGACAACGACAGCGGCGGGGTGGCGGCCGCCATCGACCGGTGGGTTTTCGGGGACGGGCGTCACCAATCACCACCGGTGTGAATCTCCGATCCTGACAGACCCTGCCGGCGGCCGGTCCGCCGGTGTTTGTGCGTTCGCTCACAAGCGGGCGTCCGGCCCGCTGCGGCGGCCGGACGGTCGGGTTGCTCATCATGAACACGGTTTCCAGGCGACGCTTCCTCCAGATCACCGGCGCGACGGCCGGTGTGGCCGCCGCCGGCTCGATGGCCGGCGGCCTCGCGCGCGGCGTGAGCTCGGAGGCGGCCACGGAGAAGGGGATCCGGACGGTCCCGACGTTCTGCGATGTCTGCTTCTGGAAGTGCGGCGCGATCGCGCACGTTCGGGACGGCCGCCTCTGGAAGATCGAGGGGAATCCAATCGACCCGCTCAGCCGCGGGCGCCTGTGCCCGCGCGGCACCGGCGGCGTGGGCGCGCATTTCGATCCCGATCGTCTCAGGGCTCCTCTCGTGCGCCGGCAGAAGCGCGGGCAGGACGAGTGGGCCGAGGTCACCTGGGACGAGGCGCTCACCGCGGTCGCCGAGAAGCTGCAGAGGATCAAGGCCGAGCACGGCCCCGAATCGGTCGCGCTCTTCTCGCACGGTCTCGGCGGCAACTTCCTCAAGCACACGCTCCGGGCGTACGGGACGCCGAACGTCGCGGCCCCGTCGTTCGCCCAGTGCCGGGGGCCGCGCGACGTCGGCTTCGCGCTGACCTTCGGCGAGGAGATCGGGTCGCCCGAGCGGACCGATATCCGCAACAGCCGGTGCCTCGTGCTGATCGGCTCCCACCTGGGCGAGAACATGCACAACACCCAGGCCCAGGAATTCGCCGAGGCGGTCGGCGCCGGCGCCTCGGTGATCGTCGTCGATCCGCGCTTCTCGGTGGCCGCCGGCAAGGCGAAGCACTACCTGCCGATCAAGCCCGGCACCGACCTCGCGCTGCTGCTCGCCTGGATGAACGTGCTGGTCGCCGAGGGGCTCTACGACAAGGAGTACGTCGCGGCGCACGGCTTCGGGTTCGACGCGTTCACGGCGGAGATTGCGGCTGCCACGCCGGAGTGGGCGTACCCGGAAACCGGCATCGAGCCAGCCGTCATTCGCGAGACCGCGCGCGAGATGGCCCGCCACAAGCCGGCGACGCTCGTGCACCCCGGGCGCCGCGCCGCCTGGTATGGCGACGATGCGCAGCGAAGCCGCGCGATGGCGCTGCTCAACGCGCTGCTCGGGAGCTGGGGCCGGAAGGGCGGATTCTGGAAGCCCGCCCACATGACCGTTCCGGGCTATCCCTATCCGGACTACCCGAAGCCGTCGAAGGAGCCGGCCGACAATCCGAACCGGAAGTACCCGTTCGCGCACGAAGCGATCACCACCGGCATCCGCGAAGCGACGATCACCGGCCACCCGTACCCGGTGAAAGGCTGGTTCGTCTACGCGACCAACCTGCTGTACGCGATGCCCGAACAACAGGAGACCATCCGCGCGATCCAGGCGCTCGACCTCCTGGTGGTCGTCGATGTCGTCCCCAGCGAGATTGCCGGCTGGGCTGACGTGGTGCTGCCGGAGGCCACCTACCTCGAGCGCTACGACGACCTGAACGTCGAGTGGTTCCGCGAGCCGTTCGTCGCGCTGCGCCAGCCCGTCGTCCAGGCGCCGCACGCGCAGAAGCCGAACTGGTGGATCGCCAGGGAACTGGCGCTGAAGCTCGGCCTCGGGGCGTACTATCCCTGGACGACGATCAAGGAGTACCTCGAGCACCGGATCACGAAGGCCGGCCTGAGTTTCGAGACGATCGAGCAGCAGGGGATCATCCTCGGCGAGAAACAGCCGGTCTTCTTCGACGAAGGCGTCGAGCCGGAGTTCCCTACGGCGTCGGGCAAGATCGACTTCTACTCGACCACGCTGCGCGAGGCCGGCTTCGATCCGGTCCCGAAGTTCACGCGACCGGGACCCCCGCCGGACGGGTCGTTCCGCCTGCTGTTCGGCCGCGCGCCGATGCACTCGTTCGGCCGCACGCAGACCAACCCGATCCTCCACGACGGGATGCCGGAGAACGAGGTGTGGGTGAACGCCGACGTCGCGCGCCGGCAGGGGCTCGCCAGCGGCCAGTACGTGCGCCTGCGGAACCAGGACGGGGTGGTCAGCAACCGGATCCTGGTGAAGGCCACCGAGCGCATCCGTCCCGACTGCGTCTACATGGTGCACGGCTTCGGCCACACGGCGAAGCGGCTCACGCGCGCGCTCGGGAAGGGCGCCAGCGACGCGCAGCTGATGACCCGCTCGGCCACCGACCCGCTCATGGGGGGCACCGGGATGAACGTCAATTTCGTCACCATCGAGGCGGAGGCGTAGGGCGATGGCGCGATTCGGCATGGTCATCGACACCCGCCGGTGCGTCGGCTGCACCGACTGCGTCGTCGCCTGCAAGACCGAGAACGACGTGCCCGAGGGGCTGAACCGCGACTGGATCGCCACCGAGACGACGGGCCGCTTTCCGACGCTGCACCTCGAGATTCGTACGGAGCGCTGCAACCACTGCGACAACCCGCCGTGCGTCACGTGCTGCCCGACCGGCGCGAGCCACGTGGAGCCGTTCGGCGCCGTCGTGCTCGTCACCCACGAGCTCTGTATCGGGTGCAAGGCGTGCCATGCGTCGTGCCCGTACGACGCGCGCTTCGTCCACCCGGAGGGGTACGCGGACAAGTGCACGTTCTGCATCCACCGGGTGAAGGACGGCAAGGATCCGGCCTGCGTCGCGGTCTGCCCGACGCACTGCATGATGTTCGGCGACCTGGATGATCCGAACAGCGCGGTGAGCCGCGAGCTGGCGGCCAGGCCGCATCACGCGCTGATTCCGGCGGCGGGGACGGAGCCGAGGATCTTCTATCTGACGTAGTCAGCTGCCAGCTGCCAGCTGCCAGCTGTCGGCGGATGGCCGGAGCTCACGATGACCGATCTGGTTCTGACGCGTCACAACGAGCTGATCGATCCCCTGGTCCGCGTATGGGGCTGGGAGATCCCCGTCTACCTCTTCCTGGGCGGCTGGGTGGCCGGGATGATGATCATCGTCGGCTACTTCCTGCTGCGGGGCCGCCATCGGGAGGACACTTGCGTCTGCGCGGTGCTCCCGGCGCTCAGCCTGTTCGTGCTGAGCCTCGGGATGGGGGCGCTCTTCCTCGATCTGGAGCACAAGCGGTACGTCTGGCGCCTCTACACGACGTTCGAGGTCACCTCGCCGATGTCCTGGGGCGCCTGGATCCTCGTGCTCGTCTACCCGACGCTCGCGGCGGTCTTCGTCCTTCGGCCACCCGAGATCCTGCGCGGAATCTGGACGGGCTTCGACCGCCTGACGGACCGCCTCGGGGCCCCGCGGGTTGTCCGTGTGGTCGCGGCGACGAACATCGTGCTCGGCGTGTCGCTCGGGATCTACACGGGCATCCTCCTGAGCGCGCTCGGCGCCCGCCCCTTCTGGAGCAGCGCGATCCTCGGGCCGCTGTTCCTTGTGTCGGGCCTGTCGTCGGCGGCCGCCTTCACCCACCTGGTCGCGAGGCACGTCGAGGAGCGGGAGTTGCTGGCGAAGAGCGACAACGTGTTCCTCGTGATCGAATTCCTCGTGATCGCGCTCTTTCTCATCGGGCTGCTCGGGGCATCTCAGGCGCACGTGAACGCGGCCCGGCTCGTGCTCGGCGGGCCGTTCACAGGGGCGTTCTGGGTGCTGGTCGTTGGCGTGGGGATCGTGATTCCGCTGATCATCCAGATGCTGGCCGTGTCGCACCGGATCCAGCACACGCCGGTCGGGCCGCTGCTGGTGATGGCCGGCGGGCTGGCGCTGCGTTTCGTCGTCGTGGCCGCCGGGCAGGTCAGTCACTGGACAAGGGGGTAAGCCGCATATGTCGCACACGCCGTCATCGCGGGCGCCGGCCCCGTACTCGAACCCGTATCTCGCCGGCATCGGCCTTGGTCTCGTGCTCCTCGCGGCCTTCGTGTTCGTGGGCCGGGGGCTTGGTGCGTCGGGTGCGGTCAGCGCCGTCGTGACCGCCGGCCTCCAGGCGGTCGCGCCCGACCACGCGCAATCGCTCGAATGGCTGTCCGGGC
Source organism: uncultured Acidobacteriota bacterium (assembly GCA_963698725.1). Classification (GTDB taxonomy): domain Bacteria; phylum Acidobacteriota; class Vicinamibacteria; order Vicinamibacterales; family Fen-181; genus FEN-299. Next base: position 294,361 of record CAVORY010000009.1, on the reverse strand, counting down.
GGCTGGCTGCCGGCGAGCGGCCGCTCAAGGACTGGCTGGTGTTCGAGGGCGTGGGCGTGCTCCTGGGCGCCCTGATCTCGGGCCTGCTCGCGCGTCGCGCGGTGATCATGGTCGAGAAGGGTCCGCGGGTGTCGACGCGCGGCCGCATGGCCGGGGCGTTCGCGGGCGGCGCGCTCATGAGTATCGGCGCGGCGTTCGCGCTCGGCTGCACGAGCGGTCAGGCGCTGACCGGCGGCGCGCTCCTGAACCTGGGGAGCTGGGCGTTCATGCTGATGGTGTTCGCGGGCGCGTACGCGGTCGCGGCGTTCATGAGGTGGCAGTGGCGATGATGGCTCCATTCCTCAAGTACGGCGTCTTCGGCAGCGAGGCGAGCCTGGTCGTGGCCTTCCTCATCGGCCTCGGCTTCGGATTCGCCCTCGAGCGGGCCGGCTTCGGCAGCGCGCGCAAGCTGGTGTCGCAGTTCTACCTGAACGACCTGGCCGTGTTCAAGGTGATGTTCACGGCCATCATCACGGCGATGCTCGGCGTCACGTACCTGTCGTGGATCGGCGTCCTCAACCTGTCGCTCGTCTACCTCGTGCCGACCTTCCTGCTGCCGCAGGTGGTCGGCGGGTTGATCCTCGGCGCCGGCTTCGTCATCGGCGGCTACTGCCCGGGGACGGCCCTCGCGGCCACCGCGACGGGCCGCCTGGACGCGATCGTCTACGGGTTGGGCCTCTACGCCGGCACGTTCCTGTTCGCCGAGCTGTACCCCGTATTCAAGCCGCTGCACACCGCGACGCCGATGGGTCAGGTGACGATCCCGCAGTACTTCAGCCTGCCCTACGGCGTGGTGGTCTTCGCGGTCGTCCTGATGGCGATCGGCGGCTTCGCCGGGGCGGGGTGGGTGGAGAAGAAGATGGCCGGCAGCGGGCAGCCGGCAGCTGACAGCGGATCGGTTGCGTCCGCTGCCAGCTAGCAGCTGCCAGCTGACAGCTTCGAGGTGTCTCGATGTTGAAATACCTGACGACCCTGACCCTGAACCAACGCCTGGCCCTCCTCGCCTTCGTGCTCGGTCTGGTGGCCATCGCCGCCGCGCCGGCGCGAGGCGGTCGTGTGACGTTCGACTCTGGCGACATGGCGCGGCGTGCCGCGAGCGGCTCGGATTGCGTGGCCGCACGGGCGCTGGCCGACTGGATCATCCAGGGGCGATCCGACTTCCGGCTCGTCGACATTCGGACCCCGGAGGCGTTCGCCGCCGGCCCTCGGATTCCGACCGCCGAGAACATCCCGCTGGATGCGCTCTTCGATGCGGGTCTGGACCGCGGCGAGAAGATTCTCCTCGTGGGTGACGACCAGGTGGCGGTGGCGCAGGCGTGGCTGCTGCTCGAGGCATCGGGGTACAGTGGCGCCTCGGTCGTGGACGGCGGGCTGGCGGCCTGGCGGGATCAGGTGGTCTACCCCCGCGTGGACGGTGCGGACGTGTCCACGCGGTCCAGGCTCGCCGCCGTCAGCGCGCACTTCGGGGGCGCGCCGCGGGTCGGAGGAGACGCTGACGCGCCTGCGGCCATGGCCGCGCCCGGAGTCGCACAGGCCGCGCCCGGCGTGCCGAGACTCCCGCCGTCCGGAGGCAAGAAGCCGGCTCCTGCCAAGAAGCGGGAAGGGTGCTAAACTCCTCGCTCGGGAGGAGTCATGCCCTTTGGAGATCGAGGCGGTGATGCGACCGGCCGGGCCCTCGGCGGAGGGCGCCCGCGCCGAGCCAGGTTCGTGGTGCTGGCGCTCGTCGTCGGTCTGGCGCTGGGTGCGAGCAGCCTGCTGGCCTGGTACATTGACGCCGAGTGGTTCGACTCGCTTGGCTACTCCCAGGTCTTCTGGACGACGCTGAAGCTGAAGTCCACGGTCTTCAGCGGGTTCACCCTCGTCACCTTCCTGTTCGTCTATGCCGCGCTGCGCCTGCTGAAGCCGCCTCAGCTGGACGCGCCCGTCGACCGCGTGCTCTACGTCAACGGGCAGCCCGTGGCGCTGTCGCTCGGCCCCATCATCAGGTTCGTCACGTGGGCCGTGGCGCTGGTCGTCGCTCTCGGCGCCGGCTCCGGCATGATGTCCGAGTGGACCACCTTCGGCCTGTACCTGCACGCGCCCGCCGCGGCGGGGGAAGCCGCGCAGGCCGACCCTATCTTCGGGCGGCCGCTGGCCTTCTACCTCTTCACGCTGCCCGTCTGGCAGCTCCTGGGCACCTGGCTGACCACCGTCGCCTTGATCATCCTCGCGGCGGCCGTGCTGGTGCTGCTGCTGACGAACGCCGACAACCCGCTGGTGTTCGCCGGTGTGCACGAGCGGCGCGCGGGCTACCGCGGCGTGTCGTTCGCCCTCGCGCTGCTGATGCTGGTCGCGGCGGCCCGCTTCGTCCTCGCGCGCTACGACCGCCTGTTCCAGGATCACACCGTCTTCTCCGGCGTCGGCTACACCGAGGCGCATGTCATCATCCCCGGCTTCCTCCTGGTCGCGATCGCGCTGGTCGCCGGCGCCGCCATCGCGATCTACAACGGCATCGGCCCGCGGAAGCTCGCCACGCTGCTCGTCGCGCTCGCGCCGGTCGTAGTCGTCTTCATCGGCGTCACCGTCGTGTCCTGGTACGTCGGCGGATTCGTCGTCAAGCCCAACCAGCTGGCGCGGGAGCGGCCGTACATCGCGCACAACATCGAGTCCACGCGCCGGGCCTTCGACCTCGATCGCGTCCAGCGGCGCGCGTTTCCGGCTGACCCCGGCACCGCGGCGGTCGAGCTGTCGGCGAACCGCGACACGATCGACAACATCAGGCTGTGGGACTGGCGCGCCCTGCAGGACACGCTGCGCCAGATCCAGGCGATCAGGAGCTACTACGATTTCCCCGACATCGACCTCGACCGCTACACGATCGGCGGGCGGGTGCGCCAGGTGATGGTGGCGGCCCGCGAGCTGAACGTCGAGCGGCTGCCGGAGAGCAGCCGGAACTGGATCAACGAGAAGCTGATCTACACCCACGGCTTCGGCGTGACGATGAACGCGGTGAACAGCTTCACGGCCGACGGCCTGCCTGAACTCATCCTGAGCGACATGCCGGTGAGGAGCACGGCGCCCGACGTCAAGGTCACACGGCCCGAGATCTACTTCGGCCAGCTGACCAATACGGACGTCTACGTGAACACCCGGCAGCAGGAGTTCGACTACCCGCAGGGCGAGAGCAACACCTACGCGTCGTACGAGGGGAAGGGCGGAATTCCGATCGGGTCGTTCGGCCGCAGAGTGCTGCTGGCGGCGAGCCGCGGCGGCAGCGACCTCTCGAAGCTGCCGTTCAGCGACGACATCACATCCAGCAGCCGGCTGTTGATGCGCCGGAACATCAGCGAGCGCGTCCGCACGCTGGCGCCGTTCCTCCAGTTGGACGCCGACCCGTACATCGTCGTGAGCGCGGAGGGGCGGCTGTACTGGATGATCGACGGCTTCACGATGTCGAACATGTATCCGTACGCCCGGCACTACCGGCTGGGCGACCTGCGGGTCAATTACGCCCGCAACAGCGTGAAGGTGACCGTGGACGCGTACGACGGCACCGCGACGTTCTACGTGTTCGATCCGGACGACCCGCTCATCGCGGCCTACCGGAACCTCTTCCCGACGCTGTTCGTGGACGGCAGCCAGATGCCCGCGGACGTCCGCGCGCACGTGCGCTACCCGGAGCTGCTGCTGGAGATCCAGGCCGCCGCGTTCGGGCTCTACCACATGCGCGACACCGAGTTGTTCTACAACCGCGAGGATCTGTGGAGCGTGGCGAGCGAGGTGACGCTGGGCGAGGACCGCGAACAGGTCACGCGGACGATTGAGCCGAACTTCGTGCTCATGCGACTGCCGGGTGAAACGTCGCTCGAGTTCGTCGAGATCCTGCCCTTCACCCCGGCCAACCGGAACAACCTCATCGGGTGGATCGCCGGCCGATCCGACGGCCCAGATTACGGAAAGGCGATCGTGTTCGACTTCCCGAAATCGCGGCTTGTGGACGGCCCGCTCCAGGTCGAGGCCCGGATCGACCAGGACCCGACGCTCTCCTCGCAGCTGACGCTCTGGAACCAGCAGGGTTCCCGCGTCCGACGGGGTAGTCTCCTGGTGATTCCGGTCGGGCGTGCGCTGCTGTTCGCCAAGCCGATCTACCTGCAGGCCGAGCGCAGCCCGATGCCCCAGCTGCGGCTCGTCATCCTGGCGCTCCAGGAGGCGCTGGGCTACGGGCCGACGTTCGAGGCGGCGATGTCGAGCCTGTTCGGCGAGGAAGCGGGTCGCGCCGCAACAGCTCCCGCCGGCGCCGGGCCGCCCGGGACTGCCGCTGCGCCGACGGCTCCCGGGCAGACGGTCCCGCAGTCCGGCGGCGCGGCCGCGGGAGCCGTAACGCTCACGCCGGCGGCCCAGGCGCTGATCGATCAGGCGGCGCGCGATCTGGCCGACTACCAGCGCCTGACGGCGGAGGGCAAACTCGGGGAGGCTGGCCTCAAGCTCGAGTCGCTCAAGAAGACGATCGAACGCTTGAAGAAGGAACGGTAGAGGCGGCTGAGGGATGGGCGGAGCTGATACTTAAGCAATCGCTACGGCATGGCTTGTCGCTGGCCGGCGTTTGTGGGTAGACTTTCTGTGCCCGCCGGATTCTCCGGATTTCCTATGAGCAATCCACTTCTGTTGCTTGAAATGTACTGTCCCGGTTGCCAGGCGCCACTGACCAACGGTCGACAGGTGGTCCTCCGAGCTCGCGTCGCTTCGACCGACCAGGAAGGCGAGATTCGGCTGAGCGCGTTGTTCGGCGATTCCGCCGTGGAGACCGATCTCGCGATTGCCGAGGGCGCCGTGCTCGCTTACGCCTGTCCGTCGTGCGAGCGCAGCCTGACGGTGGAGGCGCCCTGCAAGTTCTGCGGCGCGTCGCTGGCGTCGGTCAACCTGCCGACGGGCGAAGCGATGGAGTTCTGCGGCCGCTCGGGATGCCGGGGCCGGGTCCTGGGCGGCTACGGCGAGGTCGACGAGATGACCGACCTGCTGAACCGGATGTTCAAGATTCCGCACGACTGAGTCCAGGCCGGGAGCCAATCCGGAGTCCTTATGCACACCCATCGGCGGTACAGCTTCAAGAACCAGCACTTCGTGGGCGAGGAAGGGCGGCTCATTCCGCTCCTCCAGCAGGTCCAGGCGGAAGACGGCTACCTGCGCCCCGAGCGGCTGAAGGAGATTCACGAGCAGTCGGGGATTCCGATTGCGAACATCTACGGCGTCGCCACCTTCTACGCGCAGTTCCGGCTGAAGCCGGTCGGGAAGTACCTGCTCCGCGTCTGTCACGGCACGGCGTGCCACGTGAGCGGGGCCGTCGAACTGAGCCAGTCGGTCGAGAAGCACCTCGGCATTCCGAACGGCGAGACGACGCCGGATCGGCTGTTCAGCATCGAGACGGTGTCGTGCCTCGGGTGTTGTTCGCTCGCGCCGGCGATTATGATCAACGCGGCGACCTTCGGCAACCTCAGCCCGTCGGCCGCGGTGAAGGTTGTGAAGAAGTACCAGAAGGGGGAGCGGTCATGACGCGGGTCACCGTTGGCTACTCCACGTGCGGGATTGCCGCGGGCGCGGAGGACACCTACAAGGCGCTCGAGGCGAAACTGGCGGCGTTGTCCGAGGCGCCTGATCTGTCGCGCACCGGCTGCGTGGGCATGTGCTACCAGGAGCCGCTGGTCGAGATCAGCAATGGCGACGGCGTCCGGTATCTCTACGGCCACGTCAGCCCCGACAAGGTGGCGCGCCTGGTCGAGGAACACATCGGCAAGGGCGAGCCGGTGGCCGACTGGCTGGTCTGGACCAGCGCCGGCAAGGGGACCGACACCGCCTACCTCTCGCGCCAGCACCGGATCGTCCTCAGGAACTGCGGGAACATCGACCCCGAGTCGATCGACGACTACATCGGAACCGGCGGCTACCTCGCCCTCCAGAAGGTGCTCGAGGCCAAGGACCCGGACGGCCTGATCAACGTGATGATCGAGTCGGGGCTGCGCGGCCGCGGCGGCGCGGGCTTCCTCACCGGCATGAAGTGGCGGTTCACGCGCCAGGCTCCGGGCCGCGAGAAGTACATCATCTGCAACGCGGACGAGGGCGACCCGGGCGCGTTCATGGACCGCTCGGTGCTGGAGAGCGACCCGCACTCGGTCATCGAGGGGATGATCATTGCCGGCTACGCGATCGGCTCCGATCACGGTTACATCTACGTCCGCGCCGAGTACCCGAAGGCGATCGACCGGTTGAACATCGCGATCGCACAGTGCCAGGAGCGAGGTTTCCTCGGCGACGGCATCCTCGGGAGCGCGCACGCGTTCCACATCAAGCTGAAGGAGGGGGCCGGCGCGTTCGTGTGCGGCGAGGAAACCGCGCTGATGATGTCGATCGAGGGGAAGCGCGGGATGCCGCGCGTCCGCCCGCCGTTCCCGGCCACGAAGGGGCTGTGGGAGAAGCCGACCTCCATCAACAACGTCGAGACGTTCGCAAACGTGCCGTGGATCGTGATGAACGGCGCGAAGGCGTTCAACTCGCTCGGCACCCAGAACAGCAAGGGGACGAAGGTCTTCGCGATGGCGGGGAAGATCCGCCACGGCGGCCTGGTCGAGGTGCCGATGGGCATTTCGATCCGCGAGATCGTCTACGACATCTGCGGCGGCATCCGCGACGACCGGAAGTTCAAGGCGGTCCAGATGGGCGGACCGTCGGGCGGGTGCATCCCGGCCGAGCTGCAGGAGACCGTGATCGACTACGAGTCGATCAACAAGACGGGCGCCATCATGGGGTCGGGCGGCCTCGTCGTCATGGACGAGACGACGTGCATGGTGGACGTCGCCCGGTTCTTCCTCGAGTTCACCCAGCGCGAGTCGTGCGGGAAGTGCACGTTCTGCCGCGTCGGCACCAAGCGGATGCTCGAGGTGCTGACGCGCATCACCGAGGGCCAGGGTCAGGACGGCGACCTCGAGCTGCTCGAGGACCTCGCGGCGCGGGTCAAGAACTCGTCGCTCTGCGGCCTCGGCCAGACGGCGCCGAATCCGGTGCTGACGACGCTGAAGTACTTCCGGTCCGAGTACCGAGGCGCACATCACCAACAAGAAGTGCCCGTCGCACCATTGCCAGAAGCTGCTGACCTACACGATCACCGACGATTGCAGCGGCTGCATGCTGTGCATCAAGGCCTGCGCGGTGGGTGCGATTACCGGCGAGCGCAAGAAACTGCACGTCATCGACCAGTCGAAGTGCACCGTCTGCGGCGAGTGCTACAAGGTGTGCAACCTGGGTGCGGTTCATAAGGACTAGCCACGAGGGACGAGGAATGAGGAACGAGGGATGAGGGACGCCTCCTCGGCCCCCGCTCCCCGCTCCTCGCTCCTCGCTCCTGTGAAGGACATTCCAATGGCCCTTGTCAAAGTCGAGATCGACGGCAGGCGGGTGACGGCCGACGGCAGCCAGACGATCCTGCAGGTGGCCCGCCAGCACGGCATCCATACGATTCCCACGCTGTGCGACGATGCGCAGCTCGAGCCGTTCGCGTCCTGCTTCGTCTGCGTGGTGAAAGTGAAGGGGGCGCGGTCGCTCATGCCCGCCTGCTCGACGAGGATCCTCAACGGGATGGTCGTCGAAACCAACTCGGCCGAGGTACGGCAGTCGCGCAAGGCGGCGCTCGAGTTGCTGCTCTCGGACCACTACGCCGACTGCGTCGGGCCGTGCCAGATCTCGTGCCCGGCCGGTATCGACATCCAGGGCTACATCGCGCTGGCGGCGATCGGGAAGTACAAGGATGCGATCGCGCTCATCAAGGAGAACAACCCGCTGCCCTCCGTCTGCGGGCGCGTCTGCACCAGGCCGTGCGAGGTCAAGGGCTGCCGCCGGACGATGCTGGACGAGGCGGTCGGGATCGACTACATCAAGCGCTACATCAGCGACCTCGACCTGAACAGCGCGGACGTCTGGCGGCCCAAGGTCGCCCCGCCCAACGGGAAGAAGGTCGCGGTGGTCGGCGCGGGGCCCGCCGGGCTCTCGGCCGCCTATTACCTCGCGATCAAGGGGTACGAGGTGGACATTCTCGAGGGCCAGCCCGACCCCGGAGGCATGCTCCGCTACGGCATCCCCGAGTACCGCCTTCCCAAGGACGTGCTCGACCTCGAGATCTCGCAGATCCTGGGCCTCGGGCCGAAGCTGAAGACCAACGCCGTCCTCGGCAAGGACTTCACCATTGCGAGCCTGAAGCAGCAGGGATACAACGCCGTCTTCATGGGCATCGGCGCGTGGCGCAGTTCGCTCATGCGCGTGCAGAACGAGAACGCCGCGGGCGTCATCTCGGGGATCGAGTTCCTCAAGCAGTTCGGCCTGCGCCGGCCGATGGACATCAGCGGCACGGTGGCGGTCGTCGGCGGCGGAAACACCGCCATCGACTGCGCGCGCACGGCGTTGCGGCTCGGCGTCAACGAGGTGAAGGTGCTCTACCGCCGGACCCGCGCCGAGATGCCGGCCAACGACTCCGAGATCAAGGACGCGATCGAGGAAGGCGTGAACATGCAGTTCCTGATCGCGCCAACCAAGGTCGTGACCGGCGAGGACGGGACACTGAAGGGGATCGAGTGCCAGCGCTGCGAGCTGGGCGAACCCGACGCCTCGGGCCGGAGGAGCCCGAAGCCGATCCGGGGGTCCGAGTACCTCGAGCCGTGCGACTTCGTCATCTCGGCGATCGGGCAGAGCACGACGGTGGCCGACCTGGTGGACGGGAAGGTCCCCGACATGCTGCCGCCCGGCGAGGCGCTGGCCCTCACGCGGTGGCAGACGGTGCAGGTGAACGAGAAGACGTTCGAGACGTCGGTCGAGGGGGTGTTCTCGGGCGGCGACGTCGTGACGGGCGCGGCCACCGCCATCGAGGCGATCGCGGCCGGGCGAAAGGCCGCCTACGCCATCGACAGTTACATCCGGGAGGGTGTCGTTCGGCCGGAGCCCGAGGAGTTCATCAGCCGCAAGGACGTGTTCGCCAAAGTCGGCATGAAGGACCTGCGAGGCCAGGAACACAAGCCGAAGCGCCATATCCCGATGCTTCCGGTGGACCAGCGCGTGAACAGCTTCGTCGAGGTCGAGCTGGGTTACTCGGCGGCCGACTTGCGCGAGGAAGCCACCCGGTGCCTCGAGTGCGGCTGCACGGCGCTGTTCGACTGCGACCTTCGCAAGTACGCGACCGAGTACGGCGCCGACGTGAAGCACTTCCTCGGCGAGGCGCGGCAGCACGAGCGCGACATCTCGCACCCGCTCATCGAGCTCGACGCCAACAAGTGCATCCTGTGCGGCCGCTGCGTCCGCATCTGCAGCGACGTCGTCGGCGTGTCGGCCTACGGATTCATCAACCGCGGCTTCGGCACCGTCGTGGCGCCCGCGCTCGGCGGATCGCTGCTCGACACCGAGTGCGTGTCGTGCGGTCTGTGCATCGGCACCTGCCCGACCGGCGCCATTTCGCAGCACCTGCCACTCGCCAAGCCGGGCCCGTGGAGGACCGAGTCGGCCGAGAGCGTCTGCCACTACTGCGGCGTCGGATGCCGGATCAACTACGACCGGTTCGGCGACACGCTGGTGAAGGTGTCGCGCAACGAGGCGAACGAGGTCACGTTCGGCAACCACTGCCGCAAGGGGCGCTTCGGGTTCAACTTCGTGCATGCGCAGGACCGGCTGCTGACCGGTCGCGTGCGGGTCGGCGACACCTTGGTCGACGCCCCGGTTGACGAGGCGATCACCCGCGCGGCGGCGCGGCTGAAGGAGCTGGCGAGTAAGCACTCGGGCAGCGAGATCGCGGTGTTCGTGTCGCCGAGGCTCACCAACGAGGAGATCTACCTGGCGCAGAAGTTCGCCAGGGTCGCGCTCCGCACCCACAACGTCACGTCGTTCAGCCACCTGGTCAACCGGGGGCTGTTTGCGCCGGACGTCGTCGCGACGGCGACCTACCCGGACCTCGCGCAGGCGCAGGCGATCCTGGTCGTCCAGTCGACGCTCGACGAAGAGCACTTCGTCGCGGATCTGATTGCGAAGCGGGCCATTCGGAACGGCGCCAGGATGGTGTTCGTCGGACCGGAGGAGAACCGAACCGCGCGGTTCGCCGAGCTGTTCCTGGAATGCCGGCCGGAAGCCGAGACGATGGTCGTGCAGGCGATCGTCGCCGAGGCCGCCAGGCTGACGGGCCAGGAGCCGGCGCCCGAGCTGGTAGCCGGGATTGCGGGCCTGACGCCGGCGAAGATCGCGAAGAAGACGGGGATCGACCCGGCCGGGATTGCCGAAGCGGCCGCGATTCTCGCGGGCAGCCCGCGCAAGGTGATGGTGTTCAACCGCGACTACCGCGGCGTGCGGCGCGAGGCCGACGTGCGGTGGCTCGCGGCGGCCGGCGCGGCGCTCGGTTGCGGCGTGCTGCCGCTCCACGAGAAGTCGAACGCGCAGGGGCTGCTCGACATGGGCGCGAACCCCGCGTGGTATCCGGGCTACCGGCCCGTGACCGACCCGGCGACGATCGACGATCTCGAGAAGGCGTGGAGCGTGTCGCTGCGCGACCTCGACACCGCCGGGGCTGACATCGCGCAGCTGCTGGCCGGGAAGAAGATCAAGGTCGCGCTGGTGCTCGGCGAAGATCCGCTCGGTGCCGAGGGCCTGCCCGCGGAGCTCAAGGCCGGCCTCGAGGCGGCGGACTTCCTGGTCGTCGCCGACCTGTTCGCCACGAAAACCACGCAGGCGGCGCACGTCGTGCTGCCCGCGAGCAGCACGCCCGAGACCGCGGGCACGATGACCAACTCCGAGCGGCGCGTCCAGAGCCTCGCCCGGGCCATTCCGGCGCGGGCAGGTCTCGAGACCTGGCAGCTGCTGACGGAGCTGGCGGCGAGGATGGGACTGAAGTTCAAGATGAACTACGCCGCGCCCTCGCAGATCTTCGAAGAGATCCGCCGCGTCGCGCCGATCTACCGTTACGTCGACGTGGGCAGCCAGGGGTCGGATGCGATCTGGGACGCGAGTCGGTCACCGATGAAGCCGACGGCGCTGAACGGCGCGGCGACGGCGCCCGTCGTCACGCCGGTGGCGACCGGTGGGCTCGACTGCCTCGACGCCCGGTTCGAACGGTGGTTCGACGGACTGTTCGCGGCAAGATAGTCGGAGAGCATCTTCAGTCGGGGAATCGCGTCAGTCGGAGACCCCTGTCAGTCGGCGTCCACTGTCAGTCGGGAGGGCTGAGACTCGGCTCCGGCCCTGCCAGACCCACCGCCGCATTCGGCTCCGTGGCGGATTCCGCCAAACCGGACCTGTCCCGCGTCGCAGAAACTGCAACCACCTGCAGCCCCGCCGAATCGAGATTGCCTGAAGCGGGCGTGATTCAGGTCCCCCGCGCCCCGGCACGCCGTGTGCAAAGACGACGATGTACAATGCGCGCCGTGCCCCGCGTTCCGCCGTTCGATCGTCCCGCGACCTACGATGATTCTCGTGGCCCTCCCCGACAACATGGTGGCCGAGATCGTGGGTGGCGAACTGCACGCCTCCCCCCGGCCCGCTCCGCGTCATGCGACGGCCGAAGGGGCCATCGGAGCGCTCATCGCGCCGCCATTCCACTTCGGGCGCGGCGGTCCAGGCGGCTGGTGGATACTTCCCGAACCAGAACTCCATCTCCGTGCGGATGTCCTGGTCCCCGATTACGCGGGCTGGCGGCGGGCGCGCATGCCGTCCGTTCCAGACACCGCCCACTTCCCGCTCGCCCCCGACTGGGTGTGCGAGATCATCTCTCCCTCGACGGCCGCGCTCGATCGCGCCCGGAAGGTCGGCATCTACGCTCGCGAGCAGGTCGGCCACGCCTGGCTGATCGATCCGATCGCACGTACGCTGGAAGTCCTGCGCCTCGAGGCTGGACGGTGGGTCATCGTCTCCACGCACGCGGGAGACGTTACGGTGCGCGCCGAGCCCTTTGCGGAGATCGAAATCGCGCTGGCCGACCTCTGGGTCGACTGATCGTGAAGCGGCGGAATCCGAAGCGCCGGACGCCCACCGGTACGCATGTACGTAGAGGTCATATGACAACGGACGAAGCCTGCCGCAGGCGCCTCACGACAGGCGCGGTCATTCTGGTGGCCCTGCTGGCTGTCGGCCCGGGATTCGCGCAGACGGCTCGGCCCTCCCCTGCGCCGCCGCACGACGCGAAGGCGGAGGTCACCGCCCTGCTCCACGAGTTCCTCGGCAAGGTCACCTCGCCCGCGATGCACCGGCGCTTCTGGGCCGACGACGTCATCTACGTCAGCAACGCCGGCGTTGTCCGGACGAAGGCCGACATTCTGAAAGGTATGAAAGCCGAGGAGCCGTCAAAGCCGGCGGGAGGCGGTGGTGGGGCGGCGGCGCCCGCTGCGCCGGCCGGCGGGTATTCGGCGGAGGACCTGGTCGTGCGTCAGTTCGGCGAGACCGTCGTGCTGAACTTCAGGCTCGTGCAGCGCACGCCCGGGCAGCCCGACACCTCGTTCCGCAACTCCGGCGTGTTCGTCCCGCGCGGCGGGCGCTGGCAGGTCGTCTCGTGGCAGGCCACCCGGGTGGCGTCCATACCGCCGACGCAGTGACCCGAAGGACGAAACCACTCCCGGGGGGCGAAATCACTCCGGGAGTGATTCCGTCTCCCGCCGTTCGGTTCCCGGGTCGTACAACTCGCGCCAGCATGCGGGATAATCGGTCCGATGTTCCCGCCTCGACCCTCGTTCATCGTCATCGCCGCCGTCGCCGCCAGCCTGGCCGGCGGTCTGCTCCGTACGCCGGGGCTCGCCCAGGAATCGCCGCACCGCGGGTCAGCGGAGCCGGCGCTGATCATGCTCGGCACCGGCACACCGCTGCCCGACCCCTCGGCGTGGGGACCGGCGTGCGCGGTTGTCGCCGGCGAACGGCTCTTCGTGGTCGATGCCGGCGCAGGGCTCACCAGGCGACTTGCGGCCGCCGGCTTTCCGCGCATCAAGCAGGTCGAGGCGGCCTTCCTCACCCACCTGCATTCGGACCATACGCTCGGCTACCCGGACCTCATCTTCACCACCTGGGTCATGGGGCGTCGGCAGCCGCTCGCAGTGTACGGTCCTCCGGGCCTGCGCCGGATGACGAACGCGATCCTGGACGCTTGGCGCGACGACGTGGACGTGCGCGTGAAGGGGCTGGAGCGCGAGACGCGCGACTGGCTGCGCGTGGACGCCACCGAAATCCAACCGGGCGTCGTCTACGACCGAGGCGGAGTGAAGGTGACGGCGATCCCCGTACCGCACGGCGGCTGGCAGGCGTTCGCGTACCGCTTCGACCTGCCGGGCCGGTCGATGACCTTCAGCGGCGACACCGCGCCGAGTCCCGCGCTGGTGAAGGCGGCGCGAGGCACGGACATCCTCGTGCACGAGGTGTACAACGGGAGGCGGGTCGCGCCCGAGGCGCGGCCCGGCGGTGAGTTCTGGCCGGAGTATCTGCGCACCTATCACACGTCGGACGCCGAACTGTCCCGCATCGCGTCGGAGGTGAAGCCCGGCCTGCTCGTGCTGAATCACGTGCTGCGCCTGGGCGGCACCGACGCGGAGATCCTCCAGAACATCCGCGAGGCTGGCTACAACGGGCGGGTGGTCATCGCGAAGGACCTGGACCGCTACTGACGGACGCGAAGGTCTACGAGCCGGGTCGCAACATCTACGCGAACGTGGCGTTCGTGTTCTAGAAATCACTCCCGGAGTGATTTCGGGTCCTCACTTCGCGGGCGGTTGCGCAGCCGGCCTGGCAGGCGTGGCCGGAGCTCCGGCCGGCTGGGTGATCGCCGCCGGAGCCGACATCCCGGCCGGGGTTGCCGGCTTCACCGCACGCCCGAGCAGAATGTACATCAGGCCGAAGCCGAGGACGAGAGCCATCAGCAGGTGTGGCAGCGCCCGCGCCATGACGGCCGACTTGTCCGCGCGCCTCGCGACGAAGACGATCGCGATGACGCTCCCCGCCAGGCCGCCGAGAATCGTCAGTCCCTGGACGAAGGATACGACGGCAGGATCGAAGAGATCGCCCGGCGGCGCGGCCGCAGCAGACGTGAAGACGAGACCGCTGACCCAGGCCCACATCGTCGTCAGGTCGGTGCTCAGCAGCCCCTTGATCATCAGCGACGCGTGCGACGCGAACGCGAGCGGGATGAACGCTGCCCCGTAACGCGCCATGTTCGCCGACAGTTTCTCGCGCGATGCCGCCGCCGACAGCGTCGAGGCCGCCGTCAGGCAGATCACGCCGGCGATGATGCAGCCGAAGAAGAGCGACAGCTCGAGGAACGTGAGCGGCAGGGGCGGCGCCGTCTTCAACGCCTTCCAGAACGGCAGCTTCGTGATCCAGTGCGAGGTACATCACCCCCAGGAGCACGAACGCGAACACCGAGAGCGCAATGGACGGCGCGGCGTTCCGCCAGAGTTCGACGAGAGGCGGGCGCAGGTTCAGCTGAACCCCCCGGTTCTCGCAGCTCTTCACGCAGTTGGTGCAGAGCAGGCACTCCGTGTTCGAGTTCATCGCCGCGGGGTAGAGGAACATCGGACAGCCGGGGACGGCCTCAGTGCCCTTGTAGCAGCTGTGCTCGCCGCACTGGGTCTGGCAGACCTTCTTGTTGCCCCGGATCTCAAGCGGCGAAAGGGCCGAGTACGCCCCGAGCCAACCGGCCAGCGGGCAGAGGTAACGGCAGAACGCTCGGCGTTCGTAGAGCACCGTCATCAGGGCCGCCACGAAGAGGAGACCCGCGAGGAACGCCAGCGTCATGCCGGGGCTCGAGTCGACGCCGAAGAGTCCCTCTCCGAATTCGATCAGGATGTAGGCGGCGATGAGCGTCCAGAAGTCGAGCCGTTTCAGCAGGCGCGGCGCCGGGAGGTTGAACCGTCCGAGCTTCGCGAAGAGGTCTCCGAACCCTGCGATGGGGCATACGGCGCACCAGACGCGGCCGACCGACGCCGTGACGAGCGGCAGGATCGGAAACCAGATGAACCAGGTCACCATCATCGCCGGGTTGGTCTCGGTGACGGCCAGGGGGTCCCCTTCGGGCGCCAGCGCGCCGCGGAGCGTCAAGAAGACGACCAGCGCGATGAACCCCATGCAGATCCAGGTCAGCGCGGGCACGAGCCAGGGGTTCCTCAGGGTGGCGCGGACCTTCTCGTCGCGCAGCAGGTTGATCTTGAGCGTCTCTTCCTCTGGCGGGACGACGAAGATGAGGCCCGCCGAGACCTCGGACCCATCCGGCGCGAGGATCGCCGCGCGCTGCATGACGAACTCGAGCTCGCTCACATTGCCCGGCCACGCGTACGGGACCAGTCGGTCCACAGCCTCACGCGGCAGGGTGAGGCCGCGCTTGCCCGCCTTCACCGAGTGGAGCTGGAGGAAGTGCTCAGCGAGCGGCTGGATGTCCTTGGCGCGCTGGGCGAGGGCCGGCAGCGAGACGACGCGCCCTTCGAGGAGCGCCCGGAGCGACGGCGCGAGTCCGGCGAGCACCTCCTGCTCGGCCCCGGTGGCGACGAACACGATGCGCACCCGGCTCTGGACCGCCGTCCTGCCGCGATCGCGATGGAACCAGCCCGTCTGCGCGTAGTCGGCCAGCACGTGCTGCTGGTGGGCATCGAGCCGCTCCGCGTGGCAGATCGCCAGCGTCCCGCTTCCCATGAGCTCCAGCAGCCCCATGTCCCCGGCCCCGCCGCCCGCGGCCGCGCCGCCTTCGGTGCCGACGATGGCCGGGAGGATGCGCGCCGGGTCCATGCCGGCAATCGACAGTTCGTTGTAGCCTGCGGACGCGTGGGCGCCCGACCGGTGGAAGTGGCGGGCGAACGTCTTCTTGCCGCTTCCGGTCGGGCCCACGACGAGGATCGGCTTGTCGTCCTTCGCCAGCGTCTCGGTCGCCTTCTTCGCGCGGGCGATCTTCGGGTCGTTCCCGATGATCACGGTGGCGGCAGCGACCGGGGCTGGGGCCGGGATCCCCGGGCGGACCGGCCCTGCCTCGGTCCTGGGCCTGGCCGTGGGGAGCATCATCCCCAGCACGGTTTCCACCACGCGCCGCCCCTCGGCGGGCTTCTTTGCGAGCAGGCCGGTGAGTTCCGACTTCGGCAGCTCGAAGACGCACGCATGTTCCTCGGCGATCAGCGTGTGATCGGCGTTGCGGCCGCCGATGAGCGCCGACTCTCCGAACGAGGCCCCCGACCCGAAATGGGCCACGACCCGCTCGGCGCCAGCGTCGTTGATTGAGACCAGCCGGAAGCGGCCGAGATAGACGAGGAGCATCCCCGAGAGCGGCTGGCCCGCGCGCACGACGACGGTGCCGGCGGGTACGACCCGGGCCGGGAGCCGGTCGGCGATCTCACTGCAGGTTTCGGCAGCGAGCGACTGCAGCAGTTCGTTCGACGCGAAGAGCGATCGCCTGGCATCCCTCGGGACATCGGGCGCCGGCTGGCGGAAGACGATCGACGTTCGGCCAATCCCGATGCGGGAGCCGGGCGCGAGCACCGCCCGCTCGACCTTGGCGCCGTTGACGGTGACTCCGTTGGTCGAGTGCAGGTCTTCAATCGCGTATTCCCAACCGTCGCGCACGACCTGGGCATGGGTGCGCGAAGCCTTGTCATCGGCCAGTACCAGCTCGTTCGACGGCGCACGGCCGATGCGGACCGGCCCGGCGCCCAAGGGCACCGATCGCGCGGTTGCGTCTCCCTCGACCACCTCGAGGCACGGCAGCCAGGTCGGGGGAACCTCCCTGAGGCGCTGCGGGGCGGCGGCTGGGCCGGGGCTGCCTGGTGGCTGCGGCGATCGCGGTTCGTTCGGCGGAGGCATGGCCATGTACGGCTCTCCCTGATCCGATTGGCGTCGCGCTGATTATCTTCGTTTCCGCCCGCCTCGTCATCACACTTCGATGGCCACACTTCGATGGAGCGGGGCGTCGGGTGGTACATCCGCAGCAGACCACCAGGGATCCGCTATCAGCCGCCAGCCTTCTCAGTCCCGTTCCACCCACCTGTAGAGCACAGGCAGCACGAGCAGCGTCAGGACCGTCGACGTGATCAACCCGCCGACGACGACCACGGCGAGTGGGCGCTGGACCTCGGCGCCCGGTCCGGTCGCGACCACCATCGGCAGCAGGCTGAAGACCGCGATGGCCGCCGTCATCAGGACAGGGCGCAGCCGCGAGTCGCAGCCGCTCACCACGGCGTCGGCCGTCGGCATCCCGGCGGCCCGGAGTTGGGCAATCGCCGAAATCAGCACGACGCCGTTCAGCACGGCGACGCCGAACAGGACGATGAATCCGACCGACGCGGGCACCGAGAGGTAGAGACCGGACAGCCAGAGCGCGAAGACGCCGCCCGCCAGCGCGAACGGCAGGTTGAAGATGACGAGGCCGGCCGCGCGCAGGCTGCCGAACGTGACGAGCAGCAGCACGAAGATCAGCACGGCGACGGCCGGTGCGATGAGGCCGAGCCTCCGCATGGCCTGCTGCTGATTCTCGAACTGCCCGCCCCACGTGAGGTAGTAACCGGCCGGCAGGGCGACTTCGGCCCGGAGGCGCGACTGCGCCTCGGCGACGAAGCTGCCGATGTCGCGGCCGGCGACGTTCATCTCGACGCCGATCCGCCGCCGGCCGTCCTCGCGGCTGATTTGCGCCGGCCCCTCCTGCGCTTCCACCCGCGCCAGCTGCGACAGCGGCAGTCTGGCGCCCCCCGGAGCGTCCACGAGCAGGCCGGACAGCGCCTCGACGGAGCCGCGGTGCCGGTCCGAGAGCCGGATCGCCACGTCGGCCACCTGGTTCTGCAGGTAGACCTGCGACACGGTCTTCCCGCCGACCGCCGTCTCGATCAGGTCGAGCACGTCCGACGCGTTCACGCCGTAGCGGGCGATCCGCTCGCGATCTACCGAGACGGTCAGGTAGGGCTGGCCGGCCACCTTCTCCTCGGAGAGGTCCTCGACCCCACGCACCTCTGCCAGCACGCGGGCCATCTCGCCCGCCTTCTGCTTGAGCACGCGAAGGTCGTCGCCGAACAGCTTCACAATCACCTGGGCGCGGGTGCCGGCGACCAGTTCGTCGATCCGGCACTGGATCGGCTGGCTGAAGCTGGCCACCATCCCGGGGATGTCGGCGACGGCTTCGCGCATCTTGTCGGCCAGTTCCTCGCGCGTGCCCGCGCTGGTCCACTCGCTTCGGGGTTTCAGCGCCCCGACGAACCCGGTCTTGTCCACGCCCCTGGCTTCGATCGCGACGCCGGTCTGTCCCGTGCGCGACACGACGGTCTGGAGCTCGGGGAACTTCATCAGCCGCTTCTCGACCTCCAGCGTCGTCTCGAGCGCCTTGTCCAGCGACACCCCGGGCAGCAACTGCACGTCCATGTCGAAGGCGCCCTCGTCCATGATCGGCAGGAACTCGGTGCCGAGGCGCGGCACCAGCGCGAGCGCGCCGGACACCAGGACGCCGCCCGTGACGACGACGGCCACCCGGTGGCCGAGCGTCCACCGGAGCGACGGGAGGTACAGGCGCCGGATCGCCCGCAGGACCGCGCTCTCCCTGGTCTCAGGCTTCAGCAGGGCCAGGCACAGGACCGGGATGACGAAGATCGACAGGAGCAACGACGCCAGCAGCGCGAGCGCTACGGTGAAGGCCAGCGGCGAGAACATCTTCCCCTCGAGCCCCTGCAGGGTGATGATGGGCACGAAGGTGAGGGCGATGATCAGCTCGCCCAGGATGCTCGGCTGCCGCACCTCCACGGCGGCCGCCAGCACGGTCGCCATCCGCTCCTTCAGACTGCCGTTCCCGCCGTTTCCGCCCTTCTGCCCCAGCCGCCGCTGGATGTTCTCCACCTGGATGATCGTCGCGTCGATGATCATGCCGATCGAGATGGCGAGGCCGCCGAGCGACATCAGGTTCGCGTCGATTCGCGCGACCTTGAGGACCGTGAACGTGAGGAGGATGGACAGCGGCAGCGCCACGATGACCACGAACGCGCCGCGCGCGCTGCGGAGCAGCAGCAGCAGCACGACGACCACGAGCACGGCCCCCTCGGCCAGCGCCTTCAGGACCGTGCGCGTGGAGGCCTCGACGATGGGCGACCGGCGGTAGAACGGCACGAGGCGGAGCTTGTCGGGCAGGACGCGGCTCGCGTTGATCTCGCCGACCTTCTCCTCGAGCGCGGCGACGACCTTCCGGCTGTTCTCGCCGCGCAGCATCAGGACGATGCCCCCGACCGATTCGCCGCGGCCGTCCTTGAGCGAGGCGCCCTGGCGCACGGCATGGCCGGTTCGCACGTCGGCCACGTCGCCGATCGTGACCGCCGTTCCGGCCTGCGATTTCAGCACAATCGACCGGATGTCGCCTTCCGACTGGATCATGCCGACGCCGCGGATGATGTACTCCTCCGATCCCCGGGTGACGATGCTGCCGCCAACGTTCGCGTTGTTGCGCCGGATCGCCTGGCTCACGCCCTCGACCGACAGGTCGTACTTCAAGAGCCTGTCGGGGTCGACCAGGACTTCGAACTGCTGGATGTAACCGCCGAACGAGTTCACCTCGGTGACGCCGGGGACGCCCTTCAGCATTGGCGAGACCACCCAGTCCTGGAGCGTGCGGAGCCGCATGAGCCGGCGCACTCCTTCCGGCGACCGATCGTCGACGGCTGCCGGCTCCTTCCCGGTCCCCGGCTCCAGGGTGTACTGGTAGATCTCCCCCATGGCGGTGGCGATCGGCCCCATCACCGTTTCCACGCCGTCTGGCAGGCTTCGGCTCACGTCGCTCACGCGCTCGTGCACCTGCTGCCTGGCGAAGTAGATGTCGGTGTCGTCACGGAACACGACGGTCACGACCGCGATGCCGTACTTCGTGGCGGACCGCATCGTGACCAGGCCCGGGAGTCCCCGCATCGCCGTTTCGAGCGGGTAGGTGACCACGCGCTCGATCTCGAGCGGCGAGAGTCCGGGCGCGGTGCTGATCACCTCGACCTGGATGTTCGTCACGTCGGGAAACGCGTCGATCGGGATCGTCGCGACCGACCAGGTGCCAATCGCGACCACCAGCACCAGCCCGAGTCCCACGAGCAGCCGGTTGCGGAGCGATCCCGCCATCAATCGTTCGAGCATGGCTGGTGCCTACTCTCCGGCGAACGAGCTCTTGAGCAGCTCCGCCTTCAGGTTGAACGCGCCGGCCACGACGACGACCGCCCGGCCGTCCAGGCCTCCGGTGACCACCCGCCTGGTCCCGATTCGTTCGCCGATCGCAACCGGATTGACCGAGAACCCGCCGCCCGGGCCGAGCACGAACACGACCGGCTCGCCCTGGATGGTCTGGATCGCATCCTCGGGCACGCCGAGGGCCTCGCGCGGCCCCCCCCCAACGCCAGGGAGCCCTGCACGAACATGTTCGGCTTCAACGCCAGCCCCGGGTTCGGCAGCTCCACGCGGAGCTTGATTGTCCTGAGCTTCTCGTCCACGACGTCGCCGATGCGCGTCAGCCGGCCCTCGAAGCTGCGGCCGCCGTAGACTTCGCTCGTGATGGCCACGCGGCCTCCCACGGTCAGGCCGGGGAGGTCCTTCTCGCGCGCGTCCAGCAGGGCCCAGGCGGTCGAGAGATCGGAGACGGTGAAGAGGAGCTTGTCGGGGTGCACGTGCTCGCCGGCGACCACGTCGCGCGTGATGACACGGCCGTCGATGGAGGCTCGAATCGCCAGGGTGGGGTCGACGACGTCCGACATGTCGGGGCCCGCACTCGACGCCTTCCGGAGGAGCACGTCGAGCTGCGGGTGGTCCCAGCCGAGCGAGTGCAGCGACGATTCAGCGAGGCCGAACTCGGTCGTGGCCGCGTCGAATTCCGCCTGCCGCCGAAGGACCTCCTTCTGCTGGATCGCCTCGTCCTTGAGCAGTTCCCGCGCGCGTTCGAGCTCGCGGCGCGCAACAGCCCGCCGGGCGTTGGCCTGCAGGAAGGCCGTTTGCGCCTGGGCCAGGGCGGGGGAGTGGAGCACCACCAGCACCTGGCCCGCACGGACCTGGTCGCCGAGATCGGCGCCGATCGATGTCACGCGCCCCTCGATCAGCGACGTGACGAGCGCCGTGCGCTGCTGGTTGAGCGCGATGACGCCCGGCAGCGTGACGGTGCCGGTGATGGTCAGGCGCTCGACGGGAGCGGTGACGAGCCCCCACTTCTTCTGCATCTCCGGCGGGACGCGAATCTCCCTGGGCGTCCCCGGCGCGGCGGGTGAGGTCGGCGCTGCCTCCGAGGCGGGCGGCGTCGGCCGCTGCCCGCAGCCGATGAGCAGGAGCAACGTCGTCAGGCAGACGAGATGGCGTGTCATGGCAGCAGTCCTTTGGAACCGGCGCCCACGGAGGCGTCCAGCTGGAGGAGGCTCAATCGGTGATCGAAAAGGGCCCGGTTGTAGGCGCGCTGCACGTCTCGATAGGCGCGTTGCGCGTCGAGGTAGTCCAGCAGGTCGCTTTCGCCGGCGCGGTAGGCCGCCAGAACGGCATCGCGCGCCTCGCGCGCCTTCTGGAGGTAGTCGCGCTCGATTGACGCCACGCGCTCGCGGTTGATCTCGACCTGGTCCACCGCCTGCTGAACGTCGAGCGACACCGCCACCTCCCGTTCCTTCAGCAGGCTTCCGGCCAGTCGCTGCCCGGCCTCGGCCCGGGAGATACCCGACGCGTTGCGGTCGAGAACCGGGAGCGGGATGGCCACGCCCAGCACGAGGCCGTTGGCGCCGAAGTCCCGGCGGTAGCCGCCTGTAACGGAGAGGTTGGGCGTGCGGAGCGCCCGCTGCAGACCGACCTCCGCCTGCGCCCGAGCCAGCTCCTGGCGGGCCGCGGCGATGTCGGCGCGGGCGGCCAGGGCTTGGCTGGTCAGCGCGGCGGCGCTCGAGGCTGTACCCTGCTCGGGCGGGCCTGGCGCCGTGACCCCTTCCGCCCGTCCTCCCGGCGCCGCCAACGCTTCAGTCGGCTCCAGCCCCTGATCGAGCCTCTGCGCGCCGAGCAGCGCGAGGAGCGAACTGCGCGAGTGCCGGGTCGCCAGTTCCGCCTGGAGCGCGTCCTCGCTGAACTTGAGGCGCTCGACCTCGAGGCGCCGCAGTTCGCCGCCGGACACCTCTCCCTGCCGGTACCGGGACCGACTCACGGCGATGACCTGGTCGATCTCGGACAGCGAAGCGCGGGCCTGCTCGGCGTCGAGTCGAGCCAGCACCAGCTCGAAGTAGACGCGCTGAACCTCGATGCGCAGCTGGCGCAGGTGGTTCTCGAGGGCGGCTCTGGCCGCAACTGCCGCGGAGCCGGCCGCCTCCCCGCGCAGGCGTCGACGGCCTGCCAGCTCGAACTCCTGCTCCACCTGGATTGTGAGTTCCTGCCGGTCCCAGAAGCCGAACGGCGTCGACTTGCCGTTGTAGCCGCTGGACTCCACGCTCGCCACCGGGTTTGGCCATCGCTTCGCGGCGGCCGTCTCCGTGTCGGCGACCAGCGCCTGCTGGCGTGCCACGTCGAGCGTCGGGTTGTGCTGCTCGGCAATCCGGACCGCTTCGGCCAGCGACAGGCGGGCCGGAATGGCGTCGGTCTGGGCACGTGCGGTGCCGCAGGCGAGCCAACCGGAGACAACGACGAGAAGAGGAATGGTCGGGCGCATGGTGGATCCGCAGTAAGAGATACAGGCTCAAGGCTCAGGGCTCAAGGCTCAAGGCTCGAGGACGGAGATCACGCGTGACAGTGTCCTGAGCCCTGAGCCCTAAGCCCTGAGCCATTCAATCGACGGAGTTCACGCGAGCGGCGGGTGATAGAGCGGAGACGGCGCGGGGTGGGGCAGAGATCGGTGTTCGAAGAACAGGGCAGACACTACGGTGTAGGCCACCGGGATCTGAAAGCGCGCCTGCACTTCCACGCAGCGGCAGCAGCAGAAGCAGTCGTCCGGCCCGTTGCAGGCATGCGCCTCGGCCTGTCCACCGTCTGGCGCCGAGACGGTCTCGGGCTGTCCAGGCGCCGCCGGTGCGGCGGGGACCAGCGGCTCGCGGTCGTGGACGCACACCCCGTGACCGCAGAGGTCGGCCGTGGTCCACGCGAGCAGCAGGGTCGCGAAGACGCGGGACGCCATGCGGAATCGGGCGGATCTCACTGCGGATGGCCTCGAGCCTGGGGGCGGCTCGACCCGGGGCGGCCGAGCGTCCTTGCGATGCTAGCCCATCGGACCGCGGGAGGCAAGCCGCGTCGGGTATAATCGCCGCCAATGGCCCGGCATCTCGTCCGGAGACGCATCGCCATGGCTGGCGTCGCGGCGGCCGCCTGCCTGACCGCGCTGGCCGGCCGGGTCGGCGGCGCCGGGCCGGCGCCCATTGCCGGGCCGCTGGCGTTGCAGGCGCAGCCGCAGGCGCTCGGCACCCTCCCGGTGGTCGCCGAGCACCGCTACCGCATCGCGGCCAAGATCCGCCCGCTGCTGCTGTTCTGGATCGGCAAGGACGACGTGGGCGGCGCCCGCATTCGGTGGCGGAAGGGCGACGGCGACGCCCGCGGCTGCGACGCGCTGATCGGGTCGGACCCGGCGCGTGCCCCTCGGAAGATCAACCGATGGGGCTTCATCTCGGAGGAGACCGGTCCGGCCGGCGCCAGGATCGTCGGAATCATGAAGAGCGGCGACGAGCAGACGCTCGACGAGGCGACATCGCGGGTGGCCGCCGAGGCGAAGGGCAGCGTCGTCTTCAAGATGATCGACTCTGCCGTGAGCCAGACCGAGGCGGTGTCGAGGGTCACCGTCTCCACCGTGCCTCGCGACTACTCCTACCGCGAGTTCGACGCGATCGTCGACATTCTCATGAAGGAGACGGCGCCGCCGAAGATCCAGAAGACGCCCGTGCCGCCGGGCGGGCGGACGGGCCTGCTCAGCGCGATTACCGAGCTGCTGCACGACGGCGTGGAGTCGGTGAAGCGGGTGGGCAAGGCGCCGGGGCGGAAGGGGCTGGGCTACGTGTACTACGCGAAACAGTACCGACCTCACCCGCGTGTCGTCCAACATCGAGCGGAACGTCACCTACGGCGGCGTCGTGTATCCTTCGCTGCTCAAGTCCGACTTCCAGGTGCGCGCGCGAGCCGAGTCGTGGAGCGAGAGCTTCACCATCGTCTGCGGCCTCGACGGCCCGCTGGCCGAGATACCGGTGTTCCTGACGTACCAGCCCCGATGGTGGTTCAAGGCCGAGATGGTGCTCGACGAGCGCCAGGTGTTCTGAGCGGCGTGCTATGATGCCGGCGACAACCGGCCCACTTCCGTCGTTCCCGTCGCGAGGCCTCTGATGACCGAGAAGAAATCCTGGGGTTCGACCGTGCTCGGCTGGTTCATTGTCCAGGACGACGACCCGGCGTCGGCGGTCGCCGCGTCGCCTGCCGTGGACGCCGATGCGGCGGTCATCGCCGCTGCCGCACAATCGTCGCCGCCTGTCTTCCAGCAGGAGCCGCCGTCGCCATCCGGCGGCCAGGTGCCGTTCGACGAGGTGTTCGGCGCCGCGGGAATCGACGCCGACGAGCGCGAGCGCGTGAGCAAGGCGCAGCAGCTCCTCGGCAGCCTGCCCGCGGAGACGCCGACTGCCGTGAAGAAGCAGATTGTCGAGGCGTCGCTCAAGGCGTTCGGCGTTCCGATCGACAACATCATCGAGACTGGCGTCGCGGAGATCCAGGCGCTCGAGGTGTACATCCGCAAGAGCGCCAGCGACACCCAGCAGCTGCTCGAGGAGGCGAACCGCCGCATCGCGCAGTTCGAGGACGAAGTCCGGAAGCTCCGGGGCGTCATGGAACGGCAAACCCAGGAGCAGCAGGCGGTTGCGGCGGCCTGCAATGCCAGGAAGCTGGACGTCCAGCGGGTGCTCGAGTTCTTCGGGCAGGAAGCCGTGGCACGTGTCGTCCAGGCATCGCCGCGGCTTCACGATCCGTCGGTTCCGGCCGGCGGAGCGTGACCGGGCGCGGGGCGGGAACCCGGCGGTACGAGTTCCGTAGTACGTGGTAATCGGTTCGCGATTCTCGAAGGGGGCTGACGTGGCTGAAGTCGGATTCTTCAAGCGCCTCGGGAACCTGTGGCGCGGGTTCCTCTCGATTTGGATTTCGGACGTGGAGAAGGAGCATCCGGAAATCGCGTACGAGAACGCCATCAATTCGATGGTGGAGAAGTACTCGAAGCTGAAGTCCGCCACCGCGGCGATCATCCGCCGGCGCGAGGACACCAGCGAGCGTTACCAGAAAGCCACCAGGGAGCTGGTGCAGACCGACGCCGAGCTGGGCGTCGCGATGGACACCAACCAGGACGACGTGGCGCTGATCCTGCTGCAGAAGAAGAACCAGCTGACGGCCGAAGTGGCCGACCTGCGGGCGGAGATGGAAGGCGCGCAGAAGGACGCCGACAGCGCCAAGACCTCGCTGATCAGCGTGCAGGGGGAGATTCGCAAGCTGCAGGCCGAACGCGACTCGATGCTGGCGAAGATGCAGTCGGCCCAGGCGCGCATCAAGATCCAGGGCCAGCTGGACGGCCTCTCGGTGGATGCCGAGGTGAAGGCGCTGGAGAACGTCCGCGAGCACATCAAGAACACGATCGCCGAGGCGAACCTCGGCAAGGAACTCTCCGAGTCGTCGCTCGACGCGAAGCTCGCCGCCGTGCGCTCGCAGGTGGGCGAAGTGCAGGCCAAGCAGCAGCTCGCCGAACTGAAGGCCAAGCGCGCCGCCGCGCAGGCCGCACAGGGATCGAAGACGATGTAGGGAAGAATCCAGAAGCCAGAAGACAGAAGCCAGAAGACAGAAGACAGAAGATAGAAGATAGAAGATAGAAGATAGAAGATAGAAGACAGAAGATAGAAGACGGAAGACAGGAGACGCGAGGGCGCTGCCGAAAGCCGCCAGCCGAAAGCCGGTATCTATGAAACTCACCCCCGTTGCCAAGCTGTTCATCACCGTGGTTGTCATCGCCGTGCTCGGGTATGCCTTCTGGCACTACCGCGGCGCGGAACTCCGCCAGTGGGCGGTCGGCGACAAGCCGGCCGGGCAGACGACGGAGGCGCCTGGCGTGAACGACTTCGACGCGCTGAAGAACGCGCCGCCAGACCCGGAGCGGGGAATCGGCTCGACGGGAGTCTCGGCCACCAGCCTCGCGTCGGGCGGCAAGCTCTCCCGGACGCTGGTCGTCGGGATCAACACGTGGGCCGGGCACGCCCCCGGGGTCGTGTTCAACGGCGGCATGGAGCCGAATGCCGCGTCGAATTACAAGAAGAAGTACGGCCTCGACGTGAAGTTCGTGCTGCTCGAAGACCCCGCCAACAAGCTCGCCGTGTTCCGCAAGGGCGACATCGACATCATGTGGAACACCGTCGACAACTGGGCGCGAGAGGCATCGGTCCTCGAGGAGAACGGCGCCAAGGCCAAGTCGATCCTGATGCAGGACTGGTCGCGGGGCGGCGATGGGATCGTGTCGCTCGCGTCGATCAAGACGATCGAGGACCTGAAGGGCCGCAGAATCGCCTGCACGCAGTTCACGCCGTCGCACTTCCTGCTGCTCTACCTCCTGGCGCAGTCGGGCCTGTCGCCGGAGGACCGGGCCGCTCTCGAGAAGAGCATCATCATGACCCAGGACGCGCCGGCGGCGGCCGCCATGTTCAAGGCGCGCCAGGTGGATGCCGCGGTGACGTGGGAGCCGGACCTCTCGGCCTCCGTGACCGCTCGGGGCGACGAGGCGCACATCCTGGTGTCGACGACCGCCGCGACCAACATCATCGCCGACACGCTGGTCGCGCGGCAGCAGCTGATCGACAACGCGCCGGGGACCGTGCGCGACTTCGTGCAGGGCTGGTTCGAGGGGATCGAGATGATCAAGCGCGACCCGGCCTCGTCGTACGCGCTGGTGGGCCGGGCCCTCAAGCTGGACGCCGACACGGTGTCGGGGATGCTGTCGGGCCTGAAGCTCACGCCCTATGCCGACAACGCCCAGTTCTACGGGCTGACGGGCGGCAAGGCGCACTTCGAGACGTTGTTCGACACGGCGTTCGTGATCTGGCGCAAGAAGGGGCTCGTGACGCGGCCCGTCACCGCCAGGGACTGGGTGGATACCCGGTTCATCTCGGCCCTGGCCTCGGCCTATCCGGGCCAGACGGTCGAGGAACCGCGGTTGGCCGCGCGCCCCGCCAGTGCGCAGGACCGGGCGATCATCAACAAGCAGATCCAGATTCACTTCACACCTGGCTCGGACGAAATCATGGCCGGGTCGTACTTCGTGCTCGATGCGCTGGGCGAGACGATGACGTCGTTCGGGAACACGTACCTCCGGGTTGAGGGGAACACCGACTCAACGGGGTCCCCGACCGCGAACATGACGCTGTCCGAGCGGCGGGCGCTGGCGGTGAAGAACTACGTGCTCAAGAACTTCCCGAACATCCAGGCCGCGCGCTTCCAGACCATCGGGCGCGGCCAGGCGAACCCCGTGGCCGACAACACCACCGAGGCGGGCCGCCAACTGAATCGGCGCACGGACATCAAGGTGGTGCTCGCGTCGCAGTAGCTGACCGCAGGGACGAGGATTGAGGGACGAGGGACGGGGGAAACGGCCTTGACTTCGGGGTCGGTCCTGGCCCTCGCTCCTCGCCCCTAGTTCCTCGTCCCTGGTTCCTAGTCCCTCTATGAAGACTGACTGGTTCTCCCTCCGCGCGCCGCTGCCGCGGACGATGTCGCTGGCGCTGGGCTTCGTCGCGCCGACGGTCGTCCTCGCGGCCTGGTGCATCATCTCCTACGGCGGCCTCGCGCCGGCCGACTTCCTGCCGTCGCCGACCGAGGTCGTGCGCGGCACGCTGCAGCTGTTCATCCAGCACGACCTGGGGATGGCGATCTGGGTCTCGACCCGGCGGATCCTGATCGCCTTCGGCCTCGCTTCGGCCATCGCGCTGCCGCTCGGCGTACTCATGGGCGCGTTCGAACCGATCAACCGGATCTTCGAGCCGATCATGGCGCCGCTGCGGTACATGCCGATCTCGGCGTTCATCCCGCTGCTGATCCTCTGGTTCGGCATCTACGAGTCGCAGAAGATCGCGTTCCTGTTCCTCGGCGTCTTCGTGTATCTGCTGCCGGTCGTCGTCACGGCGATTCGGGCGGTGCCCGAGGAACTCGTGCAGACGGCGCTCACGCTGGGCGTCTCGCGATGGCAGGCGGTGACGACGGTGCTGGTGCCGGCGGCGCTTCCGGAGATCTTCGACTCGTTCCGCGTGATGAACGCGATTTCCTGGACCTACGTCATCCTCGCCGAGGCGGTGAACCCGGAGCGCGGTCTCGGCTACATGGTGGAGCTGGCCCGCACCCACCAGAAGGCGTCGTGGTCCTTCGCGGGGCTCCTGGTCATCGGCGGCATCGGTCTCCTCACCGACGCGCTCATCCGGGCCTGCTCGGCGGTGCTCTTCCGGTGGAGGGAGAAGGGCGCATGAGCGAGCCGGTCCCGAAGCTCGAGATCAGGAACCTCGGCGTCACCTACGTGGGGCGGGACGGGCGCCGCACCGAGGCGGTGCGCGAGGTCTCGCTCGAGATCCTCGACAAGCCGGGCCATGGTGAGGTCGTCGTATTCCTCGGGCCGTCGGGGTGCGGGAAGTCCACCATCCTGAAGTCCGTGGCGGGCCTGCTTCGGCCCACGACCGGCGAAATCCGGCTGGAAGGGAAGAGGATCGAGACCGTCGGCCGGGACCGGGGCATGGTGTTCCAGGCCTACACGTCGTTCGGCTGGCTCACCGTGCGCCACAACGTGGAATACGGCCTCAAGCGGCAGGGCGTGCCGAAGGCGGAGCGCCGCGAGCGCGCGAACCGGTACCTGAAGGCGGTCGGCCTCGACGACTTCGCGGATCACTACCCGAAGGACCTCTCCGGCGGGATGAAGCAGCGCGTGGCCATTGCCCGGACCCTGATCAACAAGCCGCGCGTGGTCCTCATGGACGAGCCGTTTGGCGCGCTCGACCCGTACACGCGGTGGGAGATGCAGGGGCTGCTGCTCGACGTGTCGCGAACCGAGGACAACACGATCCTGTTCGTGACGCACGACGTGTCGGAGGCCGTCTACCTGGCCGACACGGTCTACGTGCTGTCCAGCCGGCCCGCGTCCGTCCGCCACCGCGTGGACGTCCCGTTCTTCGAGACGCGCGACATCAAGCTGAAGTCGTCCTCCGAGTTCCGGGCGATCGAGAAGCGGCTCCTCGAGATGCTCTACGCCCCGGTGCCCAAGCCCGCGTAGAATGTGCGAATGGCTCCCGACCGGCCGAAGGCGCCCCCCGCGAAGCCCGTCGCCGTCCCGCCCCTGCCCCCGCAGCCGCGGCGGGGGACCGGCACCCCGGTGCCGCCGCCCGTGATTCGGGCCGCTCAGCCGCCGCCCGCGCCGCAGGGGCCGCCGCCTCCGCCCCCGCTGGCGTCAGCCATCGTCGGCTCCCTCAAGGACGTGGCCAGGGCGTCGGTGCTCGAGAAGCGCCCCTACCTGAAGTACGCGTTTGCGAACCCCTACAATCTGACGCTGTTCGGGGGGATGCTGGCGGCCGCGGGTCTCACGCTGAACCCGTTCCTGGCGATTCTGGCCGTCGGGCTCGAGTCGCTGTGGCTGCTCTACGCGCCCGATTCGAAGAGGCTGAAGCACCTGCTCTGGGATCCGCGGTTCGACCAGGTCCGCCAGGCGCTGCTGGCCGAGGAGCGCCGCGAGCGTCTCGCGGTGCTCGCGCCGCCGGAGCGCCGTCGCGTCGACACGCTGATGGCTCGCCAGGCGCAGATCCACCGGCTGGCGTCGCAGAACCCGTCGTTCACC
Source organism: uncultured Acidobacteriota bacterium (assembly GCA_963698725.1). Classification (GTDB taxonomy): domain Bacteria; phylum Acidobacteriota; class Vicinamibacteria; order Vicinamibacterales; family Fen-181; genus FEN-299. Next base: position 264,555 of record CAVORY010000009.1, on the reverse strand, counting down.
GGCGAACTGCTCCGCAGCGAGCTGACGAAGACCGAGCGGCTGGTCGACGCGTTCATCGACATGGCGGTCACCTCGGCGCGCTACGACGCCTACCTCGGCTCGGTGGACGTCGATGCGATCGACGCCGACCGCGAGCGGCTCGAGCGCGAGATCGAGTCCGGTGCGGCCGGAGACCCGCAGGTCGACCTGTCGAAGAAGAACCTGGCGATCATCCTGAAGCGCCTCGAGAAGATGCGGGAGATCCGCCGCTATCTCGACGTGGCCCGCGGCCAGCTGGATCTCATCGAGAACTCCTTCCAGCTCATCGCCGACAACATCGTGACGATGCAGTCGCCGCAGGAGCTGTCGGGCCAGCTGAACGAACTGCTCGACGGCGTCGAGTCGATCCGCCAGACCGCAGTCGAAACCGACGCGATGATCGGCACGCTCGCGTAGGCGGGAGGGCCTGAGCCTTGAGCCTCGAGCCCTGAGCCTTGAGCCCCATATGAGTGAACCCAAACTCCTTCCCCCCTGGGCCGACGATCTCCGCCGGCGCTACCTGCGCGGCGAAGCGTCGATGTTCGTGCTGCACGGCAACGTGTTCGACGCCGTCGTCCACCAGCAGCGGACGCTGACGATCACCAGCTTCCTGACCGACGTCCTTCTGAAGGACTCGCGTCAAACGGTCGCCGTCTACAACCTGGCGACCGGCGTGCGGTTCGTTCGCCGCGAGGCAGGCGGCCCGTCGTTCGAGGACGCGCTGCTCGCGACCGAGAAGCCAAAGGCGCTGGCGGCGCTCGAGCGCGCGCTCGTGGGGGCATCGAAGGTCGCCGTCATCCTCGAGTACGCCGAGGCGATTGCGCCGGCCGGCGACCCGGCGTTCCAGGCCGACTCGGACCGCGCGGCGATCATCACGCTCCAGCGCTGGTCGTTCCTGCCGGAGGTCGACCGCTCCGACAACCTCGTGCTCCTGATCGCCGAGAACCTGAGCGAGTTGTCGCCGAAGCTCGTGTCGAACCCGAAAGTCGGAGTCGTCGAGGTCCCGATGCCGGACTTCGATGCCAGGCGCTCGGCGATCCGCCTGGCCGATCCGAAACTGCCGGACAAGGACGTCGATCGCTACGCGGAGGTCACGGCGGGCCTGAAGGCGATCCAGATCGCATCGATCCTGGCGCCGCCTCCGGCTTCCGAGGGCGACGCGCGCGACCGCGAAGCCTTTATCGCCGGCATCCTGGCCGGGACCGCGGATGCCGAATCCCGCGCGCGCAAGCTCGGCGCGCTCACCGTCGGTCTGTCGCACGACGAGATCAGGAAACTGCTGGCCCCCGGGGCGCCCGACCCGATGGTCGCCGCGGGCAGCGCGGCCGACCGCGCCCGCGCCGAGGCCGACCGGCTGATCGCCCGCCGGAAGCGGGAGATTCTCGAGCGCGAGTGCTTCGGCCTGGTGGAGTTCGTCGAGCCGGCGCACGGCTTCGAGGTCGTCGGCGGCATGGAGGAAGTGAAGAAGGACCTGCTCGTCGTCGCCGAGAACATCCGCGAGGGGCGGGCCAGCCGTGTGCCGATGGGCATCCTCTTCACCGGACCGATGGGCACCGGGAAGACGTTCGTGGCCGAGGCGTTCGCCCGGGAGTGCGGTCTGACGACGATCAAACTGAAGAACTTCCGGTCGAAGTGGGTTGGCGCGACCGAGGGCAACCTCGAGAAGATCCTCACCGTCATCAAGGCGATCGGGCAGGTCGTCGTGATCGTGGACGAGGGCGACCGCGCGTTCGGCAATACCGAGAGCGAGGGCGACGGCGGAACCTCGTCGCGCGTCATCGCCCGCATCAAGGAGTTCATGTCGGACACGTCCAACCGGGGACGCATCCTGTTCCTGGTGATGACGAACCGGCCCGACAAGCTCGACGTCGATCTGAAGCGCGCCGGGCGGCTCGACCGGAAGATCCCGTTCCTCTACTCGCAGGCCCCGGAGGAGGTCGAGCAGGTGGCGCGCGCCCTGGTGCGCAAGAACCGGATCAAGACCGCCGTCGATTTCGCCGGCCTCCGCGACGGGTTCTCGACGAAGCTCGTCGGGTACAGCAACGCCGACGTCGAGGCGGTCATCCTGATGGCGAACGACGACGCGGCGCGGGCGGACGGCGGGGATGCCGCCGTGACGGCGGAGCACCTGCTGCACGCGGCAGCCGACTACTTCCCGAGCCGGGACCAGGAGCTGCTGGAGTACATGGAACTGCTGGCGGTCTTCGAGTCGTCCAGCCGTCGCCTGCTGCCCGCCAAGTACGCGTCGATGACGCCCGAGGAGCTGGACATCCGGCTGAGGGCGCTGCGGGCGGTGGTGGGAAGCAGGCGGTAGCCGACCTCTGTCGGCCGTCGGCTGGCTGCCGCCGGCTGGCAGCGGATTGGCCGTTCCGTCGCCAGCTACCGCGTCCGTGAACCGCTGTCAGCTGCCAGCGCGTCCATGAACCGGTTCTTGATCAGCACGCAGTCGAGCGGCGGCTTCGCCGTCGGTGCCGATTCATCCACCTTCGCCACGATCACCCACGGCCCCGGGATCGCCCGGCTGGCCTCGAGCGCGCGCTCGAGCTGCTGAGCGTCGCGAACCGTCGTCGCGTGCCGCAGACCCATCGCGCGCGCTGCCGCTTCCAGGTCGGCAGCGCCGGCCGTCGGCGTCGCCTGCCCGCCCGTCGTCCCGTACTGTCCGTTGTCGAGAACGAGGAGGAGCAGGTTCGCCGGTGCGCAGACGGCGATCGTCGCCAGGCTGCCGAGGTTCATCAACAGCGAGCCGTCGCCGTCGAGCGCGACGACCCGTCTGTCGGACCGGGCCAGCGCCAGGCCGAGGGCGATCGAACTGGCCAGGCCCATGCTGCCCCAGGTGTAGAAGTTGAGGGGCCGATCGCCTGCGGCGAACAGTTCGTAGGCGGCGTGCCCCAGGTTCACCACGACCGGTTCGTCGGTCAGCGTGCGATGGGCGAGGTCGATGGCATCGAAGCGCGTCATGACCGTTCTCCTCCGGCGGGGACGGTCAGCCGACGCGGCAGCAGGCAGGCCACCGGCAGCCGCGTGCCGAATGCCAGCTGGGCCAGGGAGACCACCACGTCGCGCGCTTCCTCCTCGCGATCGACGGACAGGTGGGACACGCCGAGCGCATCGAGGACCGGCCGCACGGCTCGCCCCATCGGCACCTGGGCCGAGTTCCACTCGCCCGGATCGCCCCGCATGCTGATCACCATAACCACCGGGATTTGGAACGCGATGAGCAGCGAACCGACCGCGTTGAGCGTGTTCCCGAGGCCGCTCGACTGCATCAGCAGCGCCGGCTTCGCGCCGCCCAGGTAGAGGCCGGCGGCGATGCCGACGGCTTCCTCCTCGCGAGTGGCGAGCGTCGCGCGCACCTTGGGGTGGTCCCGCTCGAGCGCCGCCAGGATGTGGGAGAGTGGATTGTCGGGGACGTAGACGACCTCCCGGCAGCCGCCGTCCCAGAGGCCGTCCGAGGCGCCAACCGCCCACCGGGGGATGGCGGGCCGACGGGAATCACTCCCGGAGTGATTATCGGGGAAATCACTCCCGGAGCGGTTATCGGTCTGATGCATGCGGCTGTCAGGGTATCACGGCAGGCCGCAGGCCGGCTCTGGTGTAGCATTCCGATATGGCCTTCACACGCGCTCGCCTCCTCGCCTGGCTCGCCCTCGCCGGGCTCGTCGCCGCCCTCTCCGTCGCTGCCGCGGCGCGATCACCGCAGTCCAGCGCCGGACCGTTCGACCTGATCATCTCCGGCGGACGCATCGTGGACGGCACGGGCGCACCGTGGTTTCGCGGCGATGTCGGCGTGAGGGGCGACCGGATCGCCGCGATGGGCGATCTGAGCGGCGCCGCCGCGACGAAGCGCATCAACGCGACAGGACTGGTGGTGTCGCCGGGGTTCATCGACCTGCTCGGCCAGTCGGAGTTCAACCTGCTCGTCGACAACCGGGCCGGGAGCAAGATCATGCAGGGCGTGACCACGGAGGTCACGGGCGAGGGGACGTCGATCGTCCCGATGAACGAGCGGCTGTTTGCCGACCAGGCCGATCTCTACAAGCACTTCAACGTCGCGATGGACTGGCACACGCTCGGCGAGTACTTCAAGCGCCTCGAGGAGCGGACGCGGCCGGCGATCAACCTCGCCACCTTCGTCGGGGCCGGCGGCCTGCGGACCTACGTTGTCGGCAAGGACGACCGGCCGGCGACGCGCGCCGAGCTCGACCAGATGAAGGCGCTCGTCGCGGCGGCGATGGAGGACGGCGCCCTCGGCGTGAGCTCCTCTCTGCAGTACATGCCGGACCGGTTCGCGTCGACCGACGAACTCGTTGAACTGGCGAGCGTGGCAGCCCGCTACGGCGGTGTCTACTTCACGCACCTGCGCTCGGAGAGCGGGCGCATCATGGAGGCGCTGGACGAGGCGTTCGCCGTCGCCGAGCGGGCGAAGATCCCCGTCGAGATCTGGCATTTGAAGACCGCCTACAAGGCGAACTGGGGCCGGATGCCGGACGTGCTGGCGCGAATCGAGGCGGCCCGCGCGCGCGGGCTCGACATCACAGCTAATCAGTACCCGTACACGCGCGCGGCGAACGGCCTCGACGCCTGCCTCCCGTTGTGGGCGAGGGAGGGAGGCACGACGCGCATGCTCGCCAGGCTGCAGACGCCGGCGGATCGCGAGCGAATCAAGAGGGAGATGGCCGACCCGGCCTCGCCTGGCTGGGAGAACCAGTGGTTCGGCGCAGGCGGCGGCGACGGCGTCATGATCTCGGGCGTGCTCGACCCGGGCCTCCGGAAGTACGAGGGGATGACGCTGACGGCGATCGGGAAGCAGATGGGCAAGGACCCGCGCGATGCGGTGATGGATCTGGTGATCGCCGATCGCGCGAACACCGGCGTCGTGATCTCGATCATGCAGGAGGCCGACGTCGTGGCCGCCCTCAGGCATCCGCTGGTCAGCTTCGACACCGATTCCGCCGCCGTGGCCGAAGACGGCCCACTTTCCGAGTCGAGATCACACCCGCGCGCATTCGGCACCTTCGCCCGCATTCTCGGAAAGTACGTCCGCGACGAGAAGGTGCTGCGGCTCGAGGAGGCCGTCCGGAAGATGACCTCCCAGCCGGCGGCTCGCGTGCAGCTGCAGGACCGGGGCATCCTGCGGCCGGGTATGGCGGCCGACATCACGGTCTTCGACCCCGCGACGATCCGCGACGTCTCGACATTCGAAGACCCGATGCACTACTCGGTCGGCGTGCGCCACGTGCTGGTGAACGGCCGCGCCGTCGTCTCGGACGGGACGATCACGAGCGAGCGCCCCGGGAAGGCGCTCCGAGGGCCCGGCGCGAGGCGCTGATCACTGCGCGTCTCGCCGTCGGAGCCGGAACCGGTCGTCGGCCCTGGAGGTCAGATCGCGGCCGCGATCATTTTTCGTCATGATTTGGAAGCAGGCATGCTAGCCTGTGCGCTCGGATCTTCGGTGATCCGGCGAGTCGGTCGGGGTGTCCTGGCCCCCGGCGTTGGAGGAAGCGCAGCGATGGGTCGGTTTCTCCGTGTGAGTCTGCACGTTGTCGTGCTGGGCCTCGCCAGTGCCGGGACCGTCTCGGCGCAGGGGTTCGGGGTCTACGAACAGGGCGTCTGCATGATGGGCCGCGGCGGCGCCGGCGTCGCCGACCCGTGCCAGGACGGCTCCGGGCTCTTCTTCAACCCGGCGGCGTTGTCGCTCGGTCCCAAGGTCATCACCTTGGGCGGCGTGATCATCGATCCGACCGGCAGTTTCACCGATACCTCCAAGACGTCGATGAGGGGCACCCTCAGCACGATGAACGACAAGTACTACCCGGTGCCGAACATCTACATGTCGCTGCCGTTCGCGAAGAGGTATGCATTCGGCGTGGGCGTCTCCGCGCCGTACGGCCTGACGACCGACTGGCCCGTGAACTCCCAGGGCCGGTACGTCAGCTACAGGAGCGTCCTTCAGGGGTTCTACGTCCAGCCGACGTTCGCCGTGAAGCTGCACCAGAACGTGTCGGTCGGCGTCGGTGTCGACGTGACCTATCTGAACGCCGAGCTGAACCAGCGCGCGGACCTCTCGACCCAGCTGCTGCCGAACGGTTCGAGCTTCGCCGCGCTCGGCGTGGCCCAGGGCACCGACTTCGCCGACATCCAGTTCGCGGGCCACACGATGAGCTATGGCTATCACATCGGGGCCATCTTCAAGCTGCACGACCGGTTCTCCTTCGGCATGCGCTACCTCGGCGGCCAGACGGGGGACGTCACGGAGGGTACGATCAACACCACGCAGATTTCGGCCGTCAAGCCGGACGGCACGCCGTACACCACGCCGATCGCGCTCCCCGGGATTCCGGCCGGCACGCCGATGGACACGCTGGTGGCGCCACAGTTTGCGAGCGGCGGTCGGCTGAGCGACCAGACCGCCACGACGATGATTCCGCTGCCGGCCCAGTTCGTCGCCGGCGTCGCGATCAAGGCGAGCCGGACGGTGAAGCTGTTCTTCGACTACCAGTTCACCAGCTGGAGCGCGTTCGACACGCTGAAGATCGACGGCCAGTATCTCGACAACGAGATTCCCGAGGACTATCGGAACGTCAACGGCTTTCGCATCGGGACGGAAATCGGTCTCGGCGAGAAGAGCCAGTTCCGCGCCGGATTCAACGTCCACGGGCCGGCCGCGCCCGATCAAACGGTGACGCCGTTCCTGCCGGAGGCATCGCGTCAGGAACTGACGCTCGGGTTCGGGGCGAGGTTCTCCAAGGCGTTCGGGCTCGACTTCTCGTACATGTACAGATATCAGCCGGACCGTGCCGGCCGCACCAGCGCCGGCGCGAACCCAGCTGCGCCCACCGTCGCCGACAACAACGGCATCTACAGCTTCCAGGCACACCTGTTGGGGTTGTCGATGTCGGTCCGTTTCTAGCGAGCACCCCGACCGGGCCTCGCGCGTCGTTCCTGCGGGGAGCCTGGATTCAGGCGCGCCTGACTCCGGGCTGCTCGCGTGTCTGGAGCCGTCGATGGAGAAGACGCCCACTCAGCGGCCGGTGCAGGCGGAGGGGCTGCCGACGCCGGTCGGCCCGTACTCGCCGGCCGTCGTGTTCGACCGCCTCGTGTTCGTGTCCGGGCAGGGTGCGATCGACCCGGCCACCGGCCTTCTGGCCGGCCTGGACATCGAGTCGCAGACCGGGCAGGTGTTCGACAATCTCGAGGCCATCCTGGCCGCAGCCGGCACAGATCTTCGCCATGTGATCCGGTGCGGCGTCTTCCTGGTGGACATGCGCGATTTCGCCGCGATGAACGCGGTCTACGCGCGCCGGTTCGGCGATCACCGGCCCGCGCGAACCACCGTCGCCGTGTCGTCGCTGCCCCACGCCGGCCTCCGCGTGGAGATCGACGCCGTCGCCAGCCTGCCCTAGACACCATGCAGCACCTCGCTCTCGGACGATCGGGTCTGAAGGTCTCGCGGCTGTGCCTCGGCACGATGACGTACGGATCGCCGGCCTGGCGCCCGTGGGTGCTGAGCGAGGACGACAGCCGGCCGTTCATCCGGCGGGCGCTGGAACTCGGCATCGCCTTCTTCGACACCGCCGACATGTATTCGCAGGGCGTCAGCGAAGAGATTGTCGGCCGCGCGCTGCGCGACTTCGCCACGCGCGACCAGGTCGTCATCGCCACGAAGGCGTTCTTCCCGATGGGGGACGGCCCCAACGACCGGGGGCTCTCACGCAGGCACCTGCTCGACGCGATCGACGGCTCGCTCCGCCGCCTGGGAGTCGACTACGTCGACCTCTACCAGATCCACCGGTGGGACCCCGAGACGCCAATCGAGGAGACTCTCGAAGCGCTTCACGACATCGTCAAGGCCGGGAAGGCCCGGTACATCGGCGCGTCGAGCATGTACGCCTGGCAATTCGCGCGTGCGCTCCACCTGGCCGACCGCCACGGCTGGACGCGGTTCGTGTCGATGCAGAATCACTACAACCTGATCTATCGGGAGGAGGAGCGGGAGATGCTGCCGCTCTGCCGGTTCGAAGGGGTCGGGGTGATTCCGTGGAGCCCGCTGGCGCGCGGATTCCTGGCCGGCAACAGACGGCGGGAGGACTGGGGCGACACCGCACGCGCGAAGACCGACGACTACGGCCAGCGCCTCTACTACTCGGACGCGGACTTCGCGGTTGCCGCCCGCGTGGCGGAGGTGGCGGCTGCCCGCGGCGTGAAGCCGATCCAGATCGCGCTGGCGTGGGTCCTCGCACAGCCCGGTGTCACGTCGCCGATCGTCGGCGCGTCGCGCCTCCAGCACCTGGACGACGCCGCGGCGGCCCTGGACATCCAGCTGTCAGACGAAGAACGTCGTCTCCTCGAGGAGCCCTACGTCCCGCACGCGGTGCTCGGGCACCACTGAGCGGGTCGGCAGGACGGCCAGAGAAATACGTGTTGACAATAGTCGTTGAAACAGATATTATTCAGTCATGGTTGGTCGGCTAAAGAAGGCGATCGGGCAGCGCAAGCCGTTCCGGTCGCTCGAGGCCGAAGCGTTCCTGAACATCGAGCACACCGCCGACGCCCTGATGCGCGGCATGGCCGAGCTGCTCGAGGGCGCGGATTTGTCTCCCACCCAGTACAACGTGCTCCGGATCCTGCGGGGTGCCGGGCCGGCCGGCCTGGCGTGCGGCGAGATTGCGGAGCGCATGGTCACCCGCGACCCCGACATCACCCGTCTCCTCGACCGCCTGGCGCGCCGGGGACTCGTGGAACGGGTCCGCGACGGCCGCGACCGGCGCGTCGTGACGACCACGATCACGGGCGAAGGGTCGCACCTGCTGGGGCAGCTGGACGATCCGGTGCAGCAGTTGCACGCCCGGCAGCTGTCGCACCTTGGCGATCGCTCGCTGACCCGGCTGGTGGGCCTGCTCGAGAAGGCGCGGCAAGCCAGCCGGCAGCGGCCTCGCCGCCGCCGCCGGGCACCCGGGCAGGGATGGACGTGAGAACGACAGGTGCGGCGACAGAGTACATCCGGGCGATCGCCCGGCGATGGAGGATCGGACGATGAGGCAGAACGCATTCCGGGCCGCCGCGGTCGTCGCGGCGGCGTTGTTCTCGGGTCCAGCGCTGGCCCAGCAGGCTACCTGGACCATCGACACGGCGCACTCGTCGGCGCAGTTCTCGGTGCGGCACATGATGGTGGCCACCGTGCGCGGCGAGTTCGCGAACACGAAGGGGACCGTGCAGTGGGACGGCAAGGACTTGGCGACCGCCGTCGTGGACGCGACGATCGACGCCGCCACGATCAATACACGCGAACCCAAGCGCGACGCGCACCTGCGGAGCGCCGACTTCTTCGAGGTGGAGAAGTTCCCGACGCTCACGTTCAAGTCGACCAAGGTCGAACCGGTCGCCCCTGGCAGGATCCGGATGACGGGGAATCTCACGATTCGGGGCGTCACCCGGCCGGTGGTGTTCGACGTCGAGGGCCCGACGCAGGCGATTAGGGACAATCGCGGCAGCCAGCGCGTCGGCGCGTCGGCCACGGCCACCATCAATCGGAAGGAGTTCGGCTTGACCTGGAACGCCGCCCTTGAAACGGGCGGCGTCGTGGTGAGCGACGAGGTGAAGATCTACCTCGACGTAGCGCTGACGCAGCCACCGGCCGGCCCGGCCAAGAAGTAGTGTCGGTGCCGCGCGTGCTAGGATCGGGGCTCCGCATGCCCCGGTCCGCGCGCGCACACGTCGTCGGCCTCATTTCCGACACCCACGGACTGATCCGCCCGGAGGTCTTCGCCGCCTTCGAGGGCGTCGACTTCATCTTCCATGCCGGGGATGTCGGCGGTTCGGAGGTGCTGGCCGTCCTGGCGCGAATCGCGCCGGTCCAGGCGGTGCTGGGCAATACCGACGTCCGCGACGACCCGCGGCTCTTCGTCCACTTCACCGAACCGGTCGGCGGCCTGACCGTGCACGTCAGTCACGGCCACGAAATCGGGGTGCTGTCGCCGCCCCGCCTGCTTCAGCGCTACGACGCCGACGTCATCGTCTTCGGCCACACCCACCAGGCGCTGGTCGTCCGGTCAGGCCGGCGCCTGGTCGTGAACCCGGGGTCGGCCGGCCCGCGGCGCTTCGACCTGGTGCCGAGCGTGGCGCGGCTGACCATCGCGAACGGGGTCGCGACTGCGGAGATCGTGAAACTGACACGGTAGCGGCGGACACCGGTCTACCGAACCCCGACCGCCCCGCCGTCCGCCGCGCGCCGGTCCGATCCGCCCTGCAGCGTCCCGTCGCGCGGATCGACGACGATCACTTCGGCGACGCCCTGCGCGGTAATCGGCCGCAGCGTGTGGCCCATCTCACGGAGCAGCTTCACGGTGTCCGGCGAGAGCCCCGTCTGCTCGTAGTCGGTCCGGTCAGGCAGCCACTGGTGGTGCATCCGCGGCGCGTCCACCGCCTCCTGCGCGTTCATCCCGTAGTCGATCACGTTGAGCACCGTCTGGACGACGGTGTTGATGATCGTGCGGCCGCCAGGGCTGCCGGTCACCATGAACAGCTTGCCGTCCTTCGAGAGGATGACCGGCGTCATGCTCGACAGCATCCGCTTTCCCGGCGCGGCCAGGTTCGGCGGCGTCCCGATCAGCCCCTCGGCTGTGGTCAGGCCCGGCCCGGCGTTGAAGTCGCCCATCTCGTTGTTCAGGAGGAAGCCGCCGCCGGTGACGACGATCTTCGATCCGTAGCCGGCCTCGAGCGTGTAGGTGAGCGACACGGCGTTCCGGTCGCGGTCGACGATCGACAGATGCGTCGTCTCCTCGCTCTCGCCCGGCCACTCGAAGGTCGTCGGCGACGAGACCGACGCGCGCGTCGCGGAGATGCCCTTCCGGAGCGTTTCGGCGTAGGCCTTCGACGTCAGCTTCGCGACCGGCATGTCCGGCACGAAGTCGGGGTCACCCAGGTGACGCGCGCGGTCGGCGAACGAGCGTCGGGCGGCCTCGATGATGAGGTGCGTGCTCGCCGCCGAGCGGAATCCCAGCGCCTTCAGGTCGTACCCCTCGAGGATGTTGAGCTGCTCGATGAGGCCGACGCCGCCGGAGCTGATCGGCGGCATCGCCAGAATGTCGTACCCGCGGTAGGTCCCCGTGAGCGGTGTGCGTTTCTTCGGTTGATAGGCCTTGAGATCGGCCCGCGTGATGAGACCCCCGTGGGCCGCCATGTCCTTCTCGATCAGCGCCGCTGTTTCGCCCTCATAGAAGCCCGCAGGTCCCAGGTCGGCCACGCGCTGCAGCGTCCGGGCCAGGTCGGGCTGCTTCAGGATGTCGCCCGGCTCGTAGGGCGTGCCGTTCTTCGAGAACTGCGCGACGGATGCGGGGTAGGGCGCCATCGACTTCAGGACTCCGCGCAGCGACCGCGACAGCCCCTCGGTCACCGTGAAGCCGTCGCGCGCGAGGGCGATGGATGGCTCGACCAGCCGTTTCCAGGGCAGCTTCCCGTGGTCCTTCCACGCCAGGTGCAGGCCGGCGACGGTCCCGGGCACGCCGACCGAAAGGTAGCTGTTGTGGTGCACGTCGGAACTGTACGTCCCATCCTTGAGGAACATCGTCGGCGTCGCCTTCGCCGGCGCCATCTCGCGGAAGTCGTACGCCTGCGGCGCGCCGGCAGCCGGCCGGAACACGATGAACCCGCCGCCTCCGATGTTGCCCGCCGTCGGGTGGGTGACCGCGAGCGCGAACGCGGTGGCGACGGCCGCGTCGATCGCCGTGCCGCCGTCCCGCAGGGCCTGGGCGCCGATCTCGGAAGCGACCGCGTTCTGGGAGACGACCATTGCGCCGCGCGCGCGGGCAGGCTGCGACTGGGCGAAGACGGGGCCCGCGATGGCGGCGAGCATCAGGGCCACGACGACGACGACGACTCGGGTTTTCATCCGTTCCTCCGGACGAGGATTATAATCCGGGGCGATGTTCACAACCGGAGCTTTCGGACGAAAGGCGCGAACCATGGCCGGGGTGGCGGGCATGTTGTGTGCGGCGGCGGGAGCCTCGTGCAACGGTGCAAGCGGAAGCGGGGGCATCGGTGCGTGGTCATTCGGCAGCGTGTTCGGTGGCGCGTCCGGCGGCCAGCCTGCGGACGTCATCATCGTGAACGGCCGCGTCTGGACGGTGGACCCCTCCCGGCCGGAGGCCGAAGCGGTGGCCGTCGTCGGCGATCGCATCGTCGCGGTCGGCGCGCGTGCAGACGTCGAAAAGCGGCGCGGGCCGAACACGCGCGTCGTGGACGCCGGCGGCCGGTTCGTCATGCCCGGCTTCAACGACGCCCACATCCACCTGATGACTGGGGGCGCCCAGCTCGACAGGGTCGACCTGAAGGACGCCGCCACGCCGGAGGAGTTCGTGCGCCGCATCGGCGTTCGCGCGACGAGCGCCGGGAAGGGCGAGTGGATCCTCGGCGGCAACTGGGACGAGCAGGGCTGGCCCGGCGCGCCGTTCCCGACGCGCGCGCTCGTGGACGGCGTGACGCCGGACACCCCTGTCTTCGTGACCCGCTACGACGAGCACATGTCGCTGGCCAACTCGGTCGCGCTGCGCCTGGCCGGCGTGACCGCAGTCACGCCCGATCCGCCCGGCGGCGTGATCGTCCGCGACGCGAAGGGGAATCCGACCGGGATCCTGAAGGACGCGGCGCAGGCCTACGTCTTCAAGGTCATTCCGTCGCCCACCGCTGAACGGCGCGCTCACACGCTCCGGCGTGCGCTCGGCCACATGGCGTCACTCGGCGTGACGAGCGTCCAGGACATGGGCCCCGATCCAGACGACGTGGCGATCTACGAAGCGTTCGCGAGCCGGGGCGAACTGACCGCGCGTATCAGGGCCGTGCCGGCGGAGGTGCCGCTGGCTGCTCGCCTCGCGTCCGGGCCTGTCCGCCACCACCCCTCGGCGTTCCTCCACGTGACCGGGGCGAAGGGGTTCGCCGACGGGTCGCTGGGCTCGACGACGGCGTTCTTCTTCGAGCCGTACACCGACGACCAGGCGTCGCGCGGCCTGCTGGCCGACGAGATGCAGCCGCTCGACGGCATGCGGGCGCGACTGGCGGCCATCGACAAGGCGGGCGAGCAGCTGTGCATCCATGCGATCGGGGACAGGGCCATCTCGATGGTCCTCGACCTGTTCGAGGACGTGCAGCGCGCCAACGGCCCGCGCGACCGCCGGCCGCGGATCGAGCACTCGCAGCACCTGGCGCCGAAGGACTTCGTGCGCTACGCGCAGCTCGGCGCGATCGCCTCGGTACAGCCATACCACGCGATCGACGACGGGAAGTGGGCGGAGAAGCGGATTGGAGCCGAGCGGGCGAAGACGACCTACGCGTTTCGCTCGTTCTTCGACAACCAGGTCCGCGTCGCCTTCGGCACCGACTGGCCCGTGGCGCCGCTCGACCCGCTGCAGACGATCTACGCGGCGGTGACGCGGGCAACGCTCGACGGGAAGCGTCCGGGAGGCTGGGTGCCCGAGCAGAAGGTGAGCGTGGCGCAGGCGATCGAGGCCTGCACGATGGGCGCCGCGTACGCGGAGTTCGAGGAGGGAAACAAGGGATCGATCAGCGTGGGCAAGCTGGCCGACATCGTGGTCCTGTCCGGAGACCCGTTCCGAGTCGCGCCCGAGGCGATTGCCGGACTGAATGTGGCGATGACACTGGCCGCGGGGAAGATCGTCTACGAGCGCAGGTGAATGTGCCAAAGAAGCCGCCGGATCTGCTACGCTTGTAAGGTTGCCGGCCTTCTGTCGCCGGCCGGCGTCTGAACTGGATGGAGAGAGGGATGTCCCGACGAGCCTTCCGTGTCCTCGCGCTCGTGTTGCCGGTGGCGGCCGCGCTGGTGTCAGCCTGCGGCACGCCCACCGAGCCGACGGACACCACACCGCCGTCGCCGACGGAGGGACTCGTTGCGGTCACCGACACGTTCAGCGGCACGCTGGTCTCCGGCGGCTCGAACATCCACCCGTTTCACACGATGCCCGGCCTGGTGAAGGTGACGCTGGTTTCGGTCGACCCGGCGGCTGGCGCCCCACTGATTTACATGGGCATTGGAATGTGGGACGGCCTCAGCTGCCAGGTGGTGTTGGAGACGCTGGTCGGCGCGCCCGGCTCGGAGCTGCTCGGAACGGCCTCCATCGACTCCCGGGTCTGCATCGAGTTGCGGGACTTGAACAGGCTGGCCGAGGACGCGACGCTGCAGTACCAGGTGACCGCCGTCCACAACGAGAAGCCGCCGGCATAGCGAACCGTTCGGACAGGCAGGCGCGGTCCGAGAATCTCCGGCCCTACTCCGCCATTCCAGTCAGACTCGCGCGAAACCCAGGATAGGTAAGGTCCGGCAGGTCCACGGCGCGAACCTCGCGCGTCCGCCAGTCGCGCCAGGCCTCCGGCATCTCGGGATCGAATCCCAGTTCCTGGCGGATCACGTCGCCGAATTTCGCAGGGTGTGCCGTCGCCAGCGCGATGAGGGGACGGCGCTCCCCCATTTCGGCTCGCGCGCGCCTGGCCGCAGCGACGCCGACCGCGGAGTGCGGGTCCAGCAGATAGCCAGACTCCCCGTAGACCTCGCGAATCGTCCGCCGCGTCTCGTCCTCGCCGATCGAGATCCCGACCACGTTGGCGCGCAGCGCATCGAGCGCCTCGGCGTGAATCTGCGACAGGCGCGGGAAGTTGCTGGGGTCGCCGACGTCCATCGCGTTGGAGAGGGTCGGCCGCGCGGCGCGGGCAGAGTACGTGCCGGTTTGCAGGTAGTCCGGTAGCACGGCATTCACGTTGGTGGCAGCGATGAACCGGCCGACAGGGACGCCGAGCCGCTGCGCGATCACCCCCGCCGTGAGGTTGCCGAGATTTCCGCTCGGCACCGCGAACACCACGTCGCCCGCCTCGTCGCCGCCCGCCGCCAGCCAGCTCGCGACGTAGTACACGGCCTGCGGCAGCAGCCGGCCGATGTTGATGGAATTCGCCGACGAGAGCCCCAGACCCGCGAGCCTCTCGTCGAGGAAGGCCTGCTTCACCAGCCGCTGGCAATCGTCGAACGTTCCGGGGACACGGACGGCGGTGACGTTCCCGCCGAGCGTCGCCATCTGCGCCTCCTGGAACGGCGACACCTTTCCGGCCGGGTAGAGGACGACGACGCGGACGCGCGGCACGCCGTGGAATCCCTGGGCGACGGCGCTTCCGGTGTCACCCGAGGTCGCGACGAGGATCGTGGCGTGGCCGCCCCGTTCTCCGAGCAAGCTGCCGAACACACGGGCGAGGAACCGTGCGCCGAAGTCCTTGAAGGCCAGCGTCGGTCCGTGGAACAGCTCGAGGACGGAGAGGCCGTCCGCGATCGGCACGGTGGGGGCCGGGAAGTCGAACGCCTCACGCGTGAGGCGCTCGAGCGTGTCGCGGTCGAACTCGTCGCCGACCAGGTGCGACACGACGCGGACGGCGACCTCGCCGATCGGGAGGCCGCGCCACGACGCCAGCACCTCCGGTTCGACTCCCGGGATGACGGTCGGGAGGTAGAGCCCGCCGTCTGGCGCGAGGCCGCGAAGGAGCGCCTCCTCGAACGTCACAGGCGGAGCGATGCGCGTGGTGCTGACGAGGATCATGACGGCTGATCCACTCGGCAGGCGCCAGCCGTGTTCACGGGTCCCACGAAGCTCTCGCTCTCGAGGCCTGCCGCGTCCCGGAACGCGTCCCGCATTGCGGCGGCGATGCGGGCAGCCGCCACATCGCTGTCGGCGAACGCGAACAGCGACGGCCCCGATCCGGAGATCGAGCATCCCAGCGCGCCCGCCCGGCGTGCCGCGTCCCGCACGGCCGCGTATCCGGGAATGAGCCGCGCGCGCAGCGGCGCGGCCAGCGCGTCCTCGATGCTCCGGCCGACCAGTTCGAGGTCGTTCCGGAAGAGGCCGGTCACCAGCGCGCCGAGGTTACCGAGATTGGAGACGGCCTGCTCGATCGAAAAGAGATGGCCGCGAAGCAGCGCCCGCGCCGCAGCCGTCTCGACGCGGCACTGCGGGTGCACGACCGCGACGCGCAGCGCGGCGGGCACCGGCAGGTCGATGACGTCCAGCGGGTCGCAGCCTCGGATCAGGACGAACCCGCCAAGCAGGCTCGGCGCCGCATTGTCGGCGTGCGCCGACCCCGACGCTGCCCGCTCGCCGGCCAGCGCGTGCGGGAGCAGATCGCGCTTCGAGAGCGGTTTGTCGAACAGCTCGTTCACCGCCATGGCGCCGGCAACGCTGCTGGCGGCCGAGCTGCCGAGGCCGCTCGCCAGCGGCATCTGCTTGTGAACGCGGAGCCGGACGCCGCGCGAGCCGGCTGGCCCGTAAAGGCCGCGGGCAGCGAGATCCGACAGTACCGACCGCGCCGCCACACCCGCGACGTTCTCGCTTGGGTCCGTGGTCAGCAACCCGCCGTCGCCCGTGACCTCTGCGATCTCGACACCCTCTCCGCCGGCGAATTCCGCATCCACCACGTCGCCCGGGCTCCCCAGGGCCAGTCCGAGGACGTCGAAGCCGGGCCCGAGGTTGCTGGCGCTGGCTGGTGCGAACACGCGGACGTGGGAGGACATCGACCCGCATCGTGCGATGAGCGGCAGGATCGTGTCAAGGCGCGGCTATGCCGCGACGTCCGTCGGCCGTGTCACCTGCGGTCCCACCGGCCCCAGGGCCGTTCGCGAGGGGCAGGCGCGGACCGGGTCGGCGCGAAGCGCGACTTGCGAGGTCCGCCGAGCGGAGCGCGGAGCCGACGAACCGGGCCACGACTGCCGTCTCATCGGCTGCACGGGCCGTCCGCGACGGGCAGGTGCGGACCGGATCGGCACTGGACCTCGCGCGAAGTGGGGCTACAATCGGGGGAGACGAACGCGCCCGGAGGAACCATCATGAGAACGCGTATCCTGCTCACCCTCACCGCTCTGACCCTGGCGATGGTCGCGACCGCCCGGGCGCAGACCCAGACGCCGCCGCAGAACCACCACACCTGCCGCCAGCGCAAACCGTGCCGCCCGCGACCACGACGACGGCACCCGCGAAGGCCCAGCCGCCCGCCGGGCCCAGGCCGCAGACGCCTTCGCAGACGGCGGCGGCCGGGCGTGTCTCGATGGCCGTCGCCGTGACCGACCTCGCCGGGGAAGCCGCCGCCGGGGTGCGCGTGGCGCTCAACGGCCCGGTTGCCCGCGAGGGCACGACCACGCGAGACGGCCTCGTGCGCTTCCAGACGCTCAGGGTCGGCACCTATCGGCTCCGCCTCGAGTCGCCGGACTTCGTCACCTTCGAGCGTGAGGTCACCGTGAAGGCTGGCCCCCTCGTCGAAGTCGAGGTCACCCTCTCGCGCGTGCCCGAGAAGCCAACAACGCCGCCACCGCCGCTGGTTCCTGTCGAGGCGGCACCCGCCGAGCCGGCACCGCTCCCCCTGAACCCGAACGCCACCGTCGATCTGCTCGCGCTGCCCGATTGGATCGAAAGAAACCTGATCGGCCGGAGCGATCCGCAGCGCGAGACCGTCGTCGGACGCGCGCCCGGCGCGACGGCGCGTGTCGTGCAGGTCCGCGACCCGATCAAGGACCGGGTCCGCGGCGACGCGGACGAGATGCTGTACGTGATTGCGGGCGAGGGCGTGCTCCGGGCGAAGGGGCGCACGTACGGTCTGACGGCCGGCTCGTTCGCGGTGGTTCCGCGCGGCGTCACGTACACGCTGGAGCGGAGCGGCCGCAACCCGCTCATCGCCCTGTCGATGGTGTCGAAGTAGCCGCGGCTACCGCCTGAACAGGTACGCCAGCTTCACGAAGAACCCGTCGGTCTGGCGCGTCAGATCCTCGAGGCTCAGCACACGACCCGACTCGAGCGAACTGCCGTAGCCGAAGAACGCGACCGTTCCAGGCCTGGGCTCGAACGACACGAGGAAATCGACCCGAACGCCGTCGAAGCGCATCGCGTCGGCCGGCCGGCCGTATCTCATCAGCGGCAGCCCCGTCGTCGGGTCGACGAGCGCCGCCTGCCGCTCCGAACGGTATTCCGCCACGGCCCGGAAGAAGAGCGCGCGCGTCGGCTGGTACTCCAGCTTGAGCCGCGGGATGATCGTCCGCGCGAACTCGCTGCCGTCGCTGGCCCTGCTGATGCGCGAGAACGTCGTGCTGGCGTCCAGGCGAATCGACTCCGTCGGCCTGACGGCCACGCTGCCGCTGACTCGCGATTCCTGTCCCTCCGACGCTTCCGCAAAGATCGCCACCGCGTTCGAGCGGGCGTCGACCGACGCGTTGAACCGCTTGAAGGTCGGCGTCGTGAGCGAGATGCTCGTGCCGAACAGGTTGGAGAGGCCGTCCGGGACGGCAAACGGGACCGGCCCGCCCGGCGTCAGCACCTCGTAGGTCGTGTAGTCGTCGTCATCGAATCGCACGAAGTCGAGGCCGAGCGAGCCGCGCAGGCTCCACCCGCCCCGCAGGTTGAACATCAGGTTGACGTCCTGGTTCCCCTCGATCGGCGACGCATGGGCGAAGTCCGCGTAGCGCCAGATGAGCGACGGCCCGAAGAAGGTGGTGAACTGCTCGACGACGGCGCCGCGCGCACCGTACCACGACAGGCGGTTCGACGCGTGGAACTGGACGATGTCGCTGCGGGGTACGTAGCCGGCCTGGGCCCGGAAGTTCTCGCCGATCCCGGTCAGCCTGTAGTTGAAGCCCCACGCGCGCCCGGTCCGGTCGAACTCCGCGAGCCAGATCGGTGCATCCTGCCGGCCGCCCGACTGCCCGGTCCACGACCGTCCGAACTGGCCCTGGACGTAGTAGAGCTTCGCGAACACGAGCCGCGAATCCACCGCCGCCACCCGGTTGAACCCGTCGGCGGCGCTGCGGTCGGTGAACGTGGCGCCAATCGTGGAGTTCTGCCCGAAGTCGGCACGCACCCGCCCGACGTTGAACAGCGCGCCGCCGGCGCTGCTCCTGTCTTTCGCCGTGAGGTACGCGACGGTCGTGCGGCCGAGCTTGCCGGTCAGCTTGCCGCCCGCGATCGGCTCGGCCATCTGCCGCGTGTAGACCAGCTGGTTCGGCGTCGAGAACAGCTCGATTCCCTCGAGGAAGAACGGACGCTTCTCGGGATAGAACAGGGCGAACCGCTCATTGACCGTCACCTGGCCGGCGTCCGACTCCACCTGGCTGAAATCGGGGTTGATCGTGGCGTCGATCGAGAGGTTTGTGAAGCCGAACCGCAGGTTCGCGCCCGGGTTCACCTCGATGTCGTCGCGCTCGTACCGGCCCGAAGCCGCCACGGTGCCGTTGCTCGCCGTCGTGACGAACGGCTGCAGCTCGGTCACGACGCCCCGCTTCATCTCGTGGATCCCGTCGATGGCGCCGGCCTGGCCCAGGAAGCTCGAGCTGGCGCGGCGCACGTCGGTCCACGTGTCGACGTAGCCGGTCCGCTGCACCTTGCGCAACACATTCAGGCCCCACTTCTGCGGGCCGCTGCCAGGGTAGCGCAGGCTCTTGAAAGGAATGCGCACCTCGACGACAAAGCCCTCGCTCGTGACGAGTCCGCGCGAGTCCCACTGATAGTCGGGGTTCTTGTCGATCGACCCGCCGCCCGTCATCCCGCCGAACGCCATGCCCGCGTTGAACCCGGTTTCCGACAGGACGCCGTCCTGCTGGATGCCGAGCGCGTTGACGGTGAAGACGAAGGCGCGCCGCCGGTCGTTGAACGTATCGAGGTAGATCGAAACCGTGTCGTCGCGGTCGAGGTTGTCGCGGTCGGCCACTGTCGCGCGGACCGATCCGGCGTCGCGATCGCGGGCGACGATGCCGAAGTGAATCGCCGTCGGCGAGTACCACACGAGCACCTCGGTCTGCTCTTCCGCCGGCCGGCCATCGACCGGCTGGTACTGGGAGAACCCGCCGAGGCGCGCCGCGCGCGCCCACGCGTCTTCGTCGAGCCGGCCGTCGACGGTCACCGACGCCTCGATCCGGGGAATCGTGATCGTCGGCGAGCCTTTGCCGTCAACGGCCGGGGTGGACGGCTGCGCCGCCGGCGGCGCAGCCTGTTGATTCAGCGCAAGACAGAGGATGAGTGCGAACACGGGGTGCGATCTTACGTCAGGCGAGCGGCCGCCCACAACGAAGGGCGCTGAAGCGGCTCGCGACCGTGTAATCTGGTACCGCGATTGCTCTTGTGACGCACGTCATGAACACGCTCGATCCGGCGGGCCTACACTCATGTCCACACCGATGATTCCCGACGCGCTCTGGCAGCGCTACGGCGCCCGAGTGGTGCGCCTGGCGAGAGGCGAGACACTCTTCGACCAGGGCACGACGGCCACCAGCTTTCACCAGGTGAAGAGCGGCCGCGTCAAGATGGTCAGCTACAACGAGCAGGGGCGCGAGTTCGTGCAGGGCATGTTCACCGAAGGGCAGACCTTCGGTGAGCCTCCGTTCTTCAACGACGTGCCCTACCCGGCGGCCGCCGTCGCGGTGGCGGAGAGCGAGGTCTGGCGCTGCGGTCGCGAGGGGTTCCTTCGCCTGCTCGCCGAGCACCCGGCCGTCCACCTCGAGCTGACGAAGGTGCTGAGCGGACGGCTCGTCTACAAGTCGATGATGCTGGCCGAGATCGCGGTCGAGGAGGCCGAGCATCGGCTCGCGACGCTCATCGGGTACCTCCGGTCGACGGACGCGGCCGGTGCGGCCGAGCCCTACCGCGTGCCGTTCACGCGCCAGCAGCTGGCGGACATGACCGGGCTGCGCGTCGAGACGGTCGTGCGCACCGTCAAGGCGATGGAGCAGCAGGGGGCGCTCGAGATCGCCGACGGGAAAATCCTCTGGTACGGCGGGGAGCGGGCGTCGTGACCGGGAGCCCGACACGAGGCGTGCCGTGCACCGACTCCCGAACGGCAGCTTCTCCGCCGGCTAAGTCCTCCGGCAACTGATCTTGTCATCGTCTTGGCCGACCACGCCACGCACACACGGGCGTTCAGCGGCGCCAATATCCCCGCCGCGACACGATATTCGCGCGCCGTTCCGGCACTCGCACCTCGATCGAGTGCCACCCACCCTGCGCGACGCCTGTCGGGTAATAGGTGAGGACGTAGCGGGCTTGCATTTCTCGCACGATTCGCACGAAGAGCGGTTTCAGGTCGTTCGGGGACCGCGCGACGATGACTGTCCCGCCAGCGATTTGGACAATCTCCTGCAGGTCGCCCTTGAAGCCGTTGTCGAGGCCAACCGCGTACACGACCACATCGGACTCTCGCACGATCTGCTCAATCTGCTTGCCGCTCAACCAGCTGGTGTTGTCGCGGCCATCGGAAAAGAGCAGCACCATCTGTCGGGTGTCGGCTGTCCGCCGCAGGGACAGTCCCGTGTAGAGCGCGTCGAACAGCGACGTCTGTCCGGCGGCCACAAGGCCTTCGACCTCTTGCATGACAACCGCAATATCCGATGAGAGAGGCCGTCGAACGACGGTTCGTTGCGAGAACGTCACGAGCGCCACGCGGTCGCCGGGACGCAGGAGCGCAAGTACGTTCTTGCTGGCATCGACGAGATTGGTGAGCTTGTTGCCAGCCATGCTTCCGCTCACGTCCAAGATCAACACGACGTCGAGGGGAATCTCGCCGACACTGATGCTCGCGACGCTCTGCGGCACGTTGTTGTCGAGAATCTGGAAGTCGGATGCGGTGAGGCCTGCGATCGGCCTGTCACCCGCCGCGACAAGGACGTCAACGGATACGAGGTCGACACTCGACTTGAACGTGGGCTGCTGTGCGAGGACCGATATGACGAATAGCGGGAGAGCGAACGACGGAATGAGTGCCCGCGTCATTGCACGTCCCCACGAAGTTGCGCGATCACCTGATCGTGGCGCCAGAACTCACCCAGCGGGTAGTCCCACCAGTAATCGGAGAACGTGCGGCGTGCGGTCGCAGCGTCGAGCGTCTGGACAGCCAGGTCAGGACGTCCCGTTCGTCGCTGCGACCAGCTGAGCGCGATGCCGCCAGACAGACAGTTTGGGCACGCACGCACCGCCTTCTCGTAGCAGGCAAGCGCAGTGTCCCAGTGCGAGGCCCGTTCGTGCACGGCGGCCTCGAACATCGAAGCGAGGTACTGGACACGAGGCGCGGGGTCGCTCGCCGCCAGGCGTATTTCGGAAAGCGCGGCATCCGACCGCGACGTCAAGAACAAGACGCGACCCAGGCGGAGGTGCGCCTCGGCGTTGCGCGGATCCAGCCCAAGTGCTTTGCGGTACAACTCCTCTGCACGGCCGAGGCCAATCTTCTTGGCGGCTCTCAGCCGTTCGTAATCATCATTCGGAGTGGACAAGTTCAGCCCAGACACGCGTTCGCCTGGTCTGTTCTGGGTGTAGGCCGGCTTCTGCATATCCGGCGGGGGTAACTGGTAGCTCGGGGACGCCACCAACTCGTAGAAGATTCCGGCTGTCACGAGGATGGCTGCGTCATTCGGGAACCGACCGACCCCGTCCTCCACGTGACCGAGCGCCTCGGCCGTCCGAAAGTACCCCTGCAGATACCCAGCCACCGCGACGTACCAGCGCTCGGCGAACCGCGAAGGTAGCTGCGCGCGGTTGGCGGCATTCAGCAGCCGGCGTGCATAGCGCAAGCGTTCAGCCGCGTCGTCCCCGCCCTGGAACGCCACCTCGCTTTCGAGAAGACAGAGCGCGGCGAGCGTGGTATCGCTGAAGTCCGCGAGGGCCGTTCCTTCGGCACCGAACCGGTCGCGGTTGTCCTCGATGTACCGCACCGGCGCATCCAGATCGGTTGCCATCCACCCGGGCGCAGCCTGACCGGCTACACCACCAATCCGGTATCGTTTGGCAAGGGATAGCAATTCGTCGAGCCTCAAGTGGCGTGCGACCAGGCCTCCCACCTCGCGCGAGGCGGCCATCGCCATCGGTAGCGCCTCCGCCTCGCCCGCGCTCCGCAGCGTCTGGCGGGCACGCTCCGCGAGGGATTTTGCGTGGTCACGCAGCTTCCGCTCATCCCCTGCCAAGTCCTGTTTCAGAAGAACGCGCAAATCGCGTTCTACACCCTGGATGAGTTCGGCCGCCCGAGAGCCATGCTGCTCGACAACCGCGTGTGCAGGTGCCGGCCCTGCTGAAGGTGAGAGGAGCACGAACGAAAACAACCCGCAGACGACAACGACCGCAGCCTGTGAATTCTGAGGCATAGCGGATGCTCGATTATGACCGGGCTGGGCACCGACGAGAGTGTCGCTTGATGTCGACCGTGCGCTTGCGTCCGCCGCCACGGCGGCGCGTCCGCTCGGAGCCCAGGCGGTCTTGGCGATCCAGTTCCCGGAGGCCTCGCCTGATCGTCGACCGGGATACCCCGGTCGCCGCCTCGACCAGCCCGATGCCGCCCTGGCCCAACGCCGCCGCTTCAGTCGCGGCCCAGATCCGCCGCGATCGCTCGGTCAACATGGGCCGCAGTGCGCGGTACTTGCGCCGCCGGGTTTGGCGATCCACGCCCTGGCGCTCCACCACTCTCAACGAAATATCAATCAGTCATTTCGTCACAGTCCCTAAGGCGTTGCGTAGCGCCGGACCTTCACGAGCCGCTTCAGCAGGTTCTCGCTGTAAAGGGGCGACGCTGGGTCGAGGCTGTTCAGCTTCACCATTCCCGCACAGTGGATGAACAGCTTCCCGCCGAGGTAGATGCCGGTGTGCGTGATCCGGGTCACGCCCGCGCGGGGGCCGAAAAAGAGCGCGTCGCCCTTCTTCACCTCGGCGAAGTCGTTGTCGGTCGGCACGGCCACGCCTTCGTTGGCCTGCTGGTCGGTGTCGCGCTGCAGCTCGAGGCCGTTGAGGCGAAACACGGTCTTCAGATAGCCCGAGCAGTCGAACCCCTTCGCCGATGTACCGCCCCACAGGTACGGCACGCCCATGAAGCGCCGCGCGGTCTGCTCGACGGTTTCCGGCGTGATCTTGCGGCTCGCCTTCCAGGCCTGGTAATCGGTCGCGTCCGCGTCAGCGACGAACCCCTTGCGCCCGTCCGGCAGCTCCACCGCGACCCATCCCGCGCTCCGTCCGGTCGTGCTCAACACGTCCCCCACCACGAGATCGCAGACGGCGGCGCCGTCCGGCGACGGCCGCTCCCTGACGAACGCGAAGAGCGAGGTCACGACCGCGCGCGGCCCTCGCGCGAAGCTGTCCGCCTTGTCCTTCGTCATCAGCGCGAGGTGGCCGGGCTCCATCCACCCGAGATACCGATCGTCGAGCGACTGCACGAAGTACCAGCCCGACTCGCTCTTCAGCATCTTGACGACCATGCCCATGATGAGCTGATTACCCAGTTCGGACGCATGCGACGGCTTCGTCTTCATCACGGCGACGCTGACCGTCACGATGCCGAAAGGCCTGGCCGCCATCGCGGGATCCGGCAGCACGGCGATCCTGTCCACGACGTTCGCGAGGCCAGCATCCTTGAACGCCTTGAGCAGCGCCTCCTTCGCGGCCGGCTGCTCGACGTCGCCCACCAGTTCGGTGCCGTTCTCCTTGACCTCCACCTGCACGGTGAACACGGCGATGCGCGCGTCCGGCGCGAACTGGCTCTTCACGCGGCTGACGATGTCGGCGACCGTCGCGGACTGGGGCGACTGGCCGACGAGGGCGACGCCCATGGCGGCGGCCAGTACGAGGACGACCAGCACGGCGTGGCGTCGAGTCGAGGGAGGATGCATAGGGTCCTTCAGGTGAGAGCGAGGGCATTTCGGCGAAGGATAGCATAGGGGCGGTACAATGCCGCCGTGGCGACCTGGCTCTCGGTGCGCGGCGCACGCGAGCACAACCTCAAGGCGATCGACGTCGAGATCCCCCGGCGGGCGATCACGGTCGTATCGGGCGTGTCGGGATCCGGCAAGTCGTCGCTGGCGTTCGACACGATCTGCCGCGAGGCGCAGCGCCGCTATCTCGAGACCTTCTCGTCGTACGCCAGGCAGTTCCTCGGGCGCATGGCGCGCCCGGCGGTGCGCTCCATCGACGGCCTCTCGCCGGCCATCGCCGTCGATCAGCGGACGACCACGCGCAACCCGCGATCCACGGTCGGCACGCTGACGGGCCTGCACGACGACCTGCGCCTGCTCTACGCCCGCCTCGGCACGGCGCCGGCGGGTCTCCGCGTCGAGCGGCGCCTCTTCTCGTTCAATTCGCCGCACGGCGCCTGCCCGGCCTGCCAGGGCCTCGGCGTCGAGGACCGGCTCGACCCGCAGCGGCTCGTCGCCGACCCGGACCGGACCATCCGGCAGGGCGCGCTCGTCATCACGACGCCGACCGGCTACGTCATCTACTCGCAGGTGACGATCGACGTCCTGGACCAGGTGTGCCGGGCGCACGGCTTCGACGTCGACACGCCGTGGCGGTCGCTCACCGACGAGCAGCGCGACGTCGTGCTCAACGGGTCGGATCGGATTCGGATTCCGTACGGGAAGCACCCCCTGTCGTCGCGCCTCCGCTGGAGCGGCATCACCGCCCGGCCCAGGGAGGAAGGCGTCTACCGGGGCATCCTCCCGGTGATGGAGCAGATCCTCGGCCGGAGCCGGAACCGCAACATCCTCCGATTCGTTCGCAGCCTGCCGTGCCGGGCGTGCGGAGGCACGCGCCTGCGGCCCGAGGCGCGGTCCGTCCTCTTCCGCGGGCGGCACATCGGCGATCTGTCCGCGTGGCCGATCGAGGCGTTCGCCGGCTTCCTGGCGACGCTCGAGTTCACCCCCGCCGAGGCGCCGGTCGGCGAACCCGTTCGCTCGGAGATGCGGGGGCGCGTCGATCTGTTGACGCGGCTCGGCCTCGATCATCTGACGCTCGACCGCCCGTCCGCCACACTCTCCGGCGGCGAAGCGCAGCGCCTGCGCCTGGCGTCCCAGGTGGGCGCCGACCTCGGCGGCGTGCTGTACGTGTTCGACGAGCCGTCCATCGGACTGCATCCGGTGGAGCAGGCGCGCCTGCTGGACGTCCTCGCCACGCTTCGCGATCGCGGCAACACGGTGCTGGTGGTCGAGCACGACGACCAGACGATGAGGCGGGCCGACTGGCTGGTCGACGTCGGCCCGGGCGCGGGGACGCACGGCGGCGAGCTTCTCTACAGCGGGCCGGTCACGGGACTCGTCGCCCGGGCCGACCGCCGCAGCCGGACGCGCGCGTTCATGGCGGGCGACGAGCGCGTGGACGTGCCGGCGACGCGCCGCCCGGGCGCCGGCGTGCTCCGCCTGGAGCGGGCGACGCGGCACAATCTCGATCGGGTCGACGTCGAGTTCCTGCTCGGCGCGCTCAACGTGATCACGGGCGTGTCGGGAGCGGGGAAGTCGAGCCTGGTGGAGGAACTCGTCGACCGGCTCGGGCACGCGCCTGACGGAGGCCGGGTCGGCAGGATCATCCACGTGGATCAGTCGCCGATCGGCCGGACGCCCCGGTCGAATCCGGCGACGTACACCGGCCTCTCCGACGTCGTCCGCGATCTGTTCGCGGCGTTGCCGGAGTCGCGCGCGCGAGGGTTCGGGAAAGGGCGATTCTCGTTCAACGTCGCGGGCGGTCGATGCGAAGCGTGCCAGGGCGCCGGCGTCCAGCAGGTCGGCATGCACTTCCTCGGGCAGGTGGACGTCGTCTGCGAGACGTGCGGC
The DNA here is from genome assembly GCA_963698725.1 of uncultured Acidobacteriota bacterium. GTDB lineage: Bacteria > Acidobacteriota > Vicinamibacteria > Vicinamibacterales > Fen-181 > FEN-299. Next base: position 237,947 of record CAVORY010000009.1, on the reverse strand, counting down.
GGCCGGCGCTTCAACGACGAGACGCTGTCCATCGAGTACCGCGGGAGGACGATTCACGACCTTCTCGAGACGACGCTGGAGGAGGCGGCGTCGCTGCTCGACGGCGAGCCGAGGGCGACGCGCATCCTGGGCGCGCTCGGCGAACTGGGACTCGGCTACCTGCGGCTCGGGCAGCCGTCGACGACACTCTCGGGCGGAGAGGCGCAGCGGGTGAAACTCGCGGCGGAGCTCGCACGGCCGGGACGCGGCCATACGCTCTACGTGCTGGACGAGCCGACCACGGGCCTGCATCGAGCCGATGTCGTCGTGCTGCTGCGGGCGATCGACCGGCTCGCCGGCGCCGGGCACACGGTGATCGTCGTCGAGCACCACCTCGACATCATCCGCGCTGCCGATCGTGTCATCGACCTCGGGCCGGGCGGAGGGCGCCGCGGCGGGAAAGTCGTGGTCACCGGCACACCGGAGGAGGTGGCGCGGTGCGAATCCTCCGCGACAGGGGCCGCTCTGCGCGGCTGGACTGACCTGCCGTCGGGTCCGACTGACGCCCCGTCGTCACCGACTGACATGCCGTCGGGTCCGACTGACGCCCCGTCGTCACCGACTGACTGCATTCGATTCCGAGGCGTCTCGACCCACAACCTGAAGCACATCGACGTCGAGATTCCCGCCAACCGGCTGACCGTCGTCACGGGCGTGTCGGGCAGCGGGAAGTCGTCGTTCGCCTTCGACACGCTCTACGCGGAGGGTCGGAACCGGTTCACGGAGAGCTTCTCGGCCTACGCGCGCCGGTTCCTGGAGAAGACCGGCGACGCGGAGTTCGACTCGGTTTCCGGACTGACGCCCGCCGTCGCCATCCGCCAGCGGACGGCGTCGCGCAATCCGCGCTCGACCGTCGGCACGATGACCGAGATTGCGGACTACTACCGGCTCCTGTTTGCGCGCGTGGGGGAGGGGGCGCCGACGCCCGGACCGCTGACGTCGACGTTTTTCTCGCCAAACGCGGAGCAGGGCGCCTGCCCGGCGTGCAAGGGCCTCGGCACGGTCCGAGAGTGCGATCCGGCTGCGCTGATCACGCATCCGGACCGCTCGCTGCTCGCCGGCGCGATGGACGGCCACAAGACCGGCCGGTTCTACGGCGACCCGGATGGGCGGTACGTGGCGACGCTCCGAGCCGGGGGTGCGGACGCCGGCATCGATTTCAGCGTCCCGTGGCGCGACCTCGACCCGTCCGCGCGCGACGTGGCGCTCAACGGCCTCGGCGACCGCGAACTCGACGTCGAGTGGCGCTACCGCCGCGGGACGCGGACCGGCGTCCACCGATTCCAGACGAAGTGGATCGGGCTCGCGAGGCTGGTGCTGGAGGAATACGAACGGAAGCACGCTGACAGGCGCGGCGCGGCGCTGGAGCCGCTGCTCCGGTCGGTCCCCTGCGGCGCCTGCGGCGGCGCGCGCCTCAGGCCGGAAGCGCTCGCCGTGCGCGTGGCGGAGCGGACCATCGCGGAACTCCTCGGCCTCACCGTCAGCGGGAGTCTCGCGTTCTTCGCGGGCCTCGAGGGCCGGCAGGAGAGGGGCTGGCGCGCCGACGCGACCGCGGATCTCCGCCGCGACGTCGTCATCCGGCTCGAGCGCCTTCGCGACGCCGGCCTCGGCTACCTGTCGCTCGACAGGCCTGCGGCCTCGCTCTCGTCCGGTGAGGCGCAGCGCATCCGCCTCGCGACCGAAATCGGCAGCGGACTGGCCGGGATCACCTACGTGCTCGACGAGCCGACCGCAGGACTTCACCCGAGGGATACCGCCCGGCTGCTCGGTTTGCTGAGGAGCCTGCGCGATGCGGGAAACACGGTCGTGGTGGTCGAACACGACGAGGACGTGATCCGAGCGGCGGATCACGTCCTGGACCTGGGGCCCGGCGCCGGGGATGCCGGCGGGCACGTCGTCGCGTCGGGTCCGCCCGAGGCGATCGCCGACAGCCACGTATCGGTGACGGGCCGATACCTCCGCCGCGAGGCGGGCGCGCGGCCCGGTACGCGCGGCCGGCGACTTCGCCCCGGCGTCAGCGTCGCGCACGCTTGCCGGCGCAACCTGCGTGACCTGAGCGTCGAGATCCCCGCCGGGGGGCTCGTTGCCGTTACCGGCGTCTCGGGCAGCGGCAAGTCGACGCTGCTGTTCGACGTCGTCGCCCCGGCCCTCGACGGGCGCCGTCTACCGTCCGGCGGGCCGGAGTTCGCCGTTGTCGCGCGAGAGCCGTTCGCGCGCGTCATCGCCGCGGATCGGGAACACGCCGCCGGTGGCGCATCGAGCATGCCGGTTACGATCGTCGGCGTCTTCGACGCCATTCGGGAGCGGTTCGCCGGCACCGACGAGGCACGGCGGGCGGGCCTGTCCAAGCGCCACTTCTCGACGAACACGCCCGGGGGGCGCTGCGAGACCTGCGAGGGGATCGGGCGCGTGAAGGTCAGCATGGACTTCCTGCCCGACGTCTGGGTGCCGTGCGACGAATGCCGCGGCCGCCGGTTCCACTCGGGCGTGCTCGACTGCCCCCTCGACGGCCGGTCGATTGCAGACGTGCTGGCGCTGACCGTCGCCCAGGGGCTCGAGGCGTTCGCCGCGACGGTGTCGGTCGCACGCCCGCTTGCGACGCTGGTCGACCTCGGCCTCGGCTACCTCAAGCTCGGCCAGGGCGCCGACACGCTCTCAGGAGGCGAGCGCCAGCGCCTGCTGCTGGCGACCGAGCTGATCCGTGGCCAGTCCGGCACGGCGCTGTTCCTGTTCGACGAGCCGACGACCGGCCTGCACTTCGACGACGTGGCGAGGCTGCTCCAGGTGTTCGACGGGCTGATCGAGGCGGGCCACACGGTGGTCGTTGCGGAGCACAACCTCGAGGTGGTCCGGGCGGCCGACTGGGTGATCGACCTCGGGCCGGAAGGCGGGGAAGGCGGCGGGCGGGTGATGGCGGTGGGGACGCCTTCCGAGGTCGCCGCCGGAGGATCGTGGACCGGGCGAGCCCTGGCCGGCGCAGGCCTTGCCACTGAAGGACTTGAATAGCATGGGCTAGTTCTGCGAAGATGACTGCCGGGGTGGTCCGCCCTGGCGGGTCGGTCCTGCGTCCGAAAGGACGCCGTCTGCGCCGTGTGCGCGGCGCGCGCTTGTCATCGCTGCTTCAACGCGAGAGGAACTCTTGGCAGTCCGTTTGTTCATTGGCAACCTTCCCTACGACACGACCGACGCGGAGCTTCGCGCCCATCTGGGCGTCATCACGCCGCCCTCCGAGGTCGTGCTGCCGATCGATCGGGAGACGGGAAGACCCCGGGGGTTTGCGTTCGTCGAGTTCACCGATCGGGCGGTCGCCGAAGAGGTGATCCGGCGCTTCAACGCGCAGCCATTCAAGGGGCGCAGCTTGGCGGTCAGCGAGGCCAGGGCGAGGGAAGATCGCCCGATGGGTGCCCGCCCGTCGGCGCCGTACCGCCCGGCGGGAATGATGTCGGACGGTCCGGCCCCTGGGTCGGGCGACCGGCCAGCCCGCAGCTTCGGCCCCCCCGCGCCTCGCCGGCAGACCGGGCCGGCCCGGCGGCCGACCAAGACGGAGACTCGCCCGAAGGGGCCCATCCGTGAACGCAACACCGGCCGCGTCTTCGATGTCGACGACTTGGAAGGCGATGCCGAGGAGATCGACAACGTCGCCACCAGCACGGCGGCGATCGAGGACGTCGACGACGTCGCCACCAGCGCGCCGGCGACCGAGGAGGACGGACAGGACTAAGATCCTGGCCGGGCCGATCGTCGGTCCGACCGCACGCGACCAGGCCGTTCCGCGCCCGATGGTCGGCCCGTTCGCATCGACACGTACGCCGGGACGCGTCGTTCCGGCGAAACCCGCTGCCCCTTTCCCCCGAGCGTGCGGAAGGAGCACGAAACAGGCCGGCGCGTCCAGCGTCGGACGGTCCCGAGTTTGGGAGTCGCGCCCGCCCGCAGGGTCGGCGCGGGCCGCGACCGTCCGCCCCAGGAGCCGCGAAGCCGGCGAGGAACGATTGTGACGGAAGAGAAACTGAAGATTGCGGTGTTCGTCGACTTCGACAACATCGAGATCGGCGTCAAGACGACGCTGAACGTGGCGTTCGACGTGGGGACCATCCTCGAGGCGATCAAGGAGCGCGGCGAGGTGGTCACCAAGATTGCCTATGGCGACTGGACGCGCGCCGGCGACTACAGCCGGCTCCTCACCCAGCACGCCATCAAGATGGTCCAGCGCAACCTGACGCCGGGAGGCGATAAGAACGGCGCGGACATCAACCTGGCGCTCGATGCGCTGGAAATGGCGCTGACTCACGATCACATCAATGCCTACGTGATCGTCGGCGGAGACAGCGACTTCCTGAGCCTGGTCGAGAAGCTCAAGCAGTACGACAAGACGGTCATCGTCGTCGGCGGGCGCGCGTTCACGAGCGTGATCCTGCAGCGCAACTGCCACGAGTTCATCGCCTACGAGAACCTGGTGAACGTCGGCCGCAGCGATCGGCGGCAGCCGGAGCGCGGGCGGACGTCGGGCACGCAGTCGGTGACGGCGGCGTTCCCGCTGGTCCGGCGTGCGATGAAGGTGCTGTCGGAGCGCGAGGTCACGCCGCAGCTCGGGCTGCTCAAGAGCACGCTGCTGCAGCTCGACTCCACCTTCTCGGAGAAGAGCTACGGCGCCGGGTCGTTCAGGGACTTCGCTGAGAAGCTGGCGCAGGCGGGACTGATCCGTCTCAACCAGTCCGGACGCAACCTCCTGGTGGACATCAAGGACGAAGAGCCGGGGCCAGCGGACGAGGGGCACGACGCCCAGCCTGCTGCCGCGGCGCAGCCGTCCGACCGTCAGCCACACGACCGCCACCGCCGCGACCGGCGTCATGGGCAGCGCGGCGGCGGCGCGCCGCCGCAGGAGCGCGAGGCCGCGCCCGACCAGCCGCCGGCGGCGGAAGCGGCGGTTGCGGCACCCGAGGCGTCGCGGATTCCAGCGCCCGGCGAGGCGCTGGCGGTCCAGCAGGCCGAGGCGATCGCGATGCTCCGGCGCGTCATTGAGAACGCCACGATGCCGCTGCGCTGGCCGATGTACGTGCGGAACGTGAAGCAGTTGCTGCGGGCGGCGGATTCTGCCTTCGACGAGCGGCGTTACGGGTTCGGCGGCATTCTCGATCTGCTGCGGGCGTCGCAGAGGGACGGCATCCTGCGGCTCGAGCGAGACCGCCAGGGCGTCCTGCGCGTGTTCCAGGGAGCCGAGCTGCAGCGGCCCGCGACGGTGCCGCCGCTGCAGGATACGAGGGTCGAGGAGGCCGGCGCGGCGCCGGAGGCGACGGCGGGCGAGCCGGCTGCCGCGTTCGACTCGGCGGCCGGGGAGGCCCAGGCGCCAGCCGAGCCCCCCGACAGCGCCGTTCCGCCGATCGTCGACGCGGTAGACGCGGCCGGCGCCGCCGCTGCGGCCGACGCGCCAGCAGACGCGAAGCCGAAGCGCAAGCGTGGCGCCGGCGGCGCGAAGAAGCCGGCTGCGCCGAAGAAGCCGCGGACGGCGCCCGCGAGACCCCGGGGGAAGAAGGTGGAGTGACGGCGGCGGTTGCGGTCCAGATCGCGGCGGCCGAGGGCGACGACGGCGAGTGGGCCGCGCGCCTGATGGCCGCCTCCGACCCCTGGATCACGCTGGGACGAGGCCTCGATCACTGCCGCGCTGCCTGCCAGCGGCCGGAGTGCGTCCTGCTCGTGGCGCGCGCGGGCGCCGAACGGTGCGGCTTCGCGTTGGTGAACCCGCGGGGCGTGTCGGGGTCGCCGTACCTCGCTTCACTGGCCGTCGCCCCCGCCTGGCGGAGCCGCGGCACCGGCGCGGCGCTGCTCGCCTGTTGCGAGCGGCACGCTGCACTCACCTCCCGCCACTTCTTCCTGTGTGTGTCCTCGTTCAACACCAGGGCGCAGGCGTTCTACGCGCGCCACGGCTATCGCCAGGTGGGGCAGTTCGATGACTACGTCATCGACGGCGCCTCCGAGTTGCTGCTGTACAAGCGCGTCCGCTGAACGAATCACTCCGGACGTGATTTCGGCGCGTCGAGACGCGAAATCACTCCCGGAGTGATTAGTTGCCGCGAAGGTCGTGTAATCTCTCCCCATAACCGCTTCAGAAGAGGCTGGTGGTGCCCATGCGTCGAAACAGCCTTCGGCGGCTGCTCTCGTGGATCGGCCGTCTGCTCCTGTCGCTCAGGTACCGGGTCGAGGTGCGTGGCCTCGAGGAGATCCGCGCGCGCGGAACGAGCCGCGTCGTGTTCCTGCCGAGCCACCTCGCCCTGATCGACCCCGCCATCCTCACGGTGCTGCTGGACCGCTGGTTCATGCCGCGCGCCCTGGGCGACGAATACCAGATCTCCCGGCCCGTCGTCGGGTGGCTGGCGCGGATCTACGGCGTGCGCGCGCTGCCAAACATGGAGCGGTCGGGGCTCTCGGTGATGGATGCGACGCGGCAGGCCCTCTCCGAGACCATCGAGGGTGTTCGGGCCGGCGAGAACCTGCTCTTCTATCCAGCGGGGCGGCTGCGGCAGCGGCATCTCGAAGAGATCCGCGCCGCGAGCGGCGCGGACATCCTGGTGAAGGCCGTTCCGGAGGCGCGCGTGGTGCTGGTCCGGCAGACCGGTCTCTGGGGCAGCAGCTTCAGCCTGGCGTTCGACGGCAGGATGCCGAACGCGGCCTCCCGGGCGTGGCGCGGACTGAAGTACCTTCTGTTGAACGGCGCGTTCTTCATGCCCCGCCGCGACGTCCTGATCGAGTTCGTCGAGCCCGACGACTTTCCGCGCGACCAGCCGCGGATGGTCATCAATCGCTATCTCGAGACGTTCTACAACATGCGCGCGCCGCGGAACACCTACGTGCCCTATGGGTTCTGGGAACGCGGCGGTGTTCGCGAGCTGCCGGATCCGGAGGTCCGCCACGTCGCCGGAGACCCGACGGAAGCGCCGGAGGCCACCCGGCGGATCGTGCTCGACGAACTGGCGCGACTAACCGGCCGCGGCGACGTGCAGCTCACAGACCGGCTGGCACAGGACCTCGGGCTCGACAGCCTCGCCTCGGCGGAACTGGTGATCTGGATCGAACGTGAGTTCGGATTCTCCGTCGGCACGCCGGAGAGTCTCACGACCGTCGGCGACGTCGTGCTGGCGGCCTCGGGGAAAGGGATCTCGGCGATCGAGTCGGTTCTGCGGAGCGCCAGCGCCGCCTGGACGGCGGATCGCACCGGCAGTGCGCTCAGCGTTCCGGAGGGCGACACGATCACGGAGGTGTTTCTCCGCCAGGCGTCGCGCCGCGCCGGGCAGGTCATCCTGGCAGACCAGGCGAGCGGGGAGGTCACCTATCGGCGCCTCGTGCTCGGACTGCTGCTGATGGTGCCGAAGATCCGGGAGCTGCCTGGCCGCTACGTCGGCATCATGCTCCCGGCGTCGGTGGGGGCGGGGCTCTTCTATCTGGCCGCTCTCTTCGCGGGCAAGACGCCGGTGATGATCAACTGGACGACGGGGTCGCGCAACCTGGTGCACGCCCTCGACCTGCTCGGCGTGGAGCGCGTGCTGACGGCAAGGGCGCTGGTGACGAAGCTCGAGGGCATGGGGATCGAACTCTCGGCGTTGGCCGGGCGCTTCGTCATCGCCGAGGAACTGCGCGCGTCGTTCACAACCGGCCAGAAGTTGTCCGCCCTCGTTCGGAGCCGCCTGAGCTGGAGGGCGCTGCGCGGCGTCAGGCCGGCCGGCGAAGCCGTCGTGCTGTTCACGAGCGGCTCGGAGAGCCTGCCAAAGGCCGTTCCGCTCACTCACGCCAACATCCTCACGAACGTCCGCGACACCTTCGCGGCGGTCGAGTTGCTGGACCGCGACGTGCTGATCGGCATGCTGCCGCCGTTCCATTCCTTCGGCATCGTGGTGACGACAATCCTCCCGCTCTGCTCGGGCTTCCGCACCGTCTACCACCCGAATCCGACGGAGGCGGCGGTGCTCGCGCGCGTGATCGCGGGACACCGCGTGACGGTGCTGGTCGGCACGCCGACCTTCCTGAACGGCATCGTGCGCGTGGCGCAACCGGGGCAGCTCGACTCGCTGCGTCTCGCGGTGACCGGTGCAGAGAAGTGCTCGGAGGCCGTGTACCAGGCGCTCAGCCGCGCGTGTCCGAACGCGACGATCCTCGAGGGCTACGGCATCACGGAATGCTCGCCGATCGTGTCGGCGACCCGGATGGAGAAATCGATTCCCGGCACCATCGGAAAGCCGCTGAACTCGGTGGAGTGCGTCGTGCTCGGCCTCGAGACCCACGCGCCGGTCGCGCCCGGCGAGCCGGGCATGCTCTACGTTCGCGGGCCGAGCATCTTCGGCGGGTATCTCCACTACAGCGGCGAGTCGCCGTTCCTCGACTGGGGCGGGAAGCAGTGGTACCGGACGGGCGACCTCGTCCAGCAGGACGCCGACGGCTGGCTGACGTTCGAAGGGCGGCTCAAGCGCTTCGTCAAACTCGGCGGGGAGATGATCTCGCTGCCCGCGATCGAGGCGGTGCTGTTGCCGCACTTCTCGTCCGAGGCCGACGAGGGGCCGCCTCTCGCGGTGGAGACCATGGGGTCGTCGGAGAGCCCGGAGATAGTGTTGTTTGCGGTCAAGCCGACGATGCGCGAGGAGGTCAACCGAATCGTGCGCGAGGCGGGCCTGAGCGCGCTCTATAACGTCCGTCAGGTCATCCAGGTGGACAGCATCCCGGTGCTGGGGACGGGGAAGACCGACTATCGCGGGTTGAAAGAAGCCTGTCTGGCTGGGCAGGCAGCGGTAGGCAGCAAGCAGTGATCAGTTGCCAGTGATCAGTTGGCAGTGTGTCACGCGTGGTCCACCGCCTGCCGCCCACCGCCTACCGCCTACGACTCGTTTCCCTACGCCCTCGCCGCGAGCAGCCGCTTCTCGAGCGCGGCCAGCTCGGTCCAGAGTCCCTTCGGCAGCCGGTCGCCGAACGACTCGTAGTGCTGCTTCACGAGCGGCAGCTCGTCGAGCCAGCCCTGCGCGTCGACTTTCAGCAGCACGTCGAGCGCGCCCGGCGCGACGTCGAGGCCGTTGACGTCGAGCGCGCCGGCCGCCGGCAGGTTGCCGATCGGCGTCTCGACGGCCTTCCCGCCGCCGGTCACGCGCTCGAACACCCACTTGAGCACGCGGCTGTTCTCGCCGTAGCCAGGCCACAGGAACTGGCCCTTGTCGTCCTGCCGGAACCAGTTCACGTAGTAGAGCCGCGGGAGGTTCTCCGGCTTCGCGCTGGCGCCCACCTTCAGCCAGTGCGCGAAGTAGTCGCCCATGTGATAGCCGCAGAACGGCAGCATGGCGAACGGGTCGCGCCGCAGCTGGCCGACTTTGCCCGCGGCCGCCGCCGTCGTCTCGCTCCCCATGATCGAGCCGAGGAACGTGCCGTGCTGCCAGCTGAATGCCTCGGTGACGAGCGGCACGACCGTCGCGCGGCGCCCGCCGAAGAGCATCGCGGAGATCGGCACGCCCTTGGGATCCTCCCATTCGGGAGCGATGACCGGGCACTGCCTGGCGGGTGCCGTGAACCGCGCGTTCGGGTTCGCCGCCTTCCGCCCGACGCCCGGCTTCCACGGCCGGCGCAGCCAGTCCATCAACTCCGGCGGCTCCTTGTCCGTCATGTACTCCCACCAGACGTCGCCGTCGGGAGCCATCGCGCAGTTGGTGAAGATCGAGTTGGCGTTCAGCGAGAGCAGCGCGTTCGGGTTCGACTTCATGCTCGTGCCGGGCGCCACGCCGAAGAACCCCGACTCGGGGTTGATCGCGTAGAGCCGGCCGTCCGGGCCGAACTTCATCCAGGCGATGTCGTCGCCGATCGTCTCCACCTTCCACCCGGGCACCGTCGGCACCAGCATCGCGAGATTGGTCTTTCCGCACGCGGACGGGAAGGCGCCCGTGACGTAGCGCACCTCTCCGGCCGGGCTCGTCAGCTTGAGGATGAGCATGTGCTCGGCCAGCCAGCCCTCGTCGCGCGCCTGCACCGACGCAATGCGCAATGCGTGGCACTTCTTGCCGAGCAGCGCGTTGCCTCCGTAGCCCGATCCGAACGACCAGATCTCCCGCGTTTCCGGGAAGTGACAGATGTACTTGTTGGTGGCGTTGCACGGCCACGGTACGTCGGCGGCGGCGCCTTCGATCGGCGCACCCACCGAGTGCATGGCCTTCACGAACTCACCGTCGGTGCCCAGCACGTCCATGACCTTCGTGCCGACGCGGGTCATGATGATCATGTTGGCGACGACGTAGGGCGAGTCGGTCAGCTCGACGCCGACCTTCGCGATTGGCGAACCCACCGGCCCCATGCTGTACGGGATCACGTACAGCGTCCGACCCTTCATCGAACCGGTGAAGAGCCTCGTCAGTGTGGCCTTCATCTCGGCCGGGTCGGCCCAGTTGTTGGTCGGGCCCGCGTCTTCCTTCCTCGCCGAGCAGATGTACGTGCGGTCCTCCACCCGCGCCACGTCGGCCGGGTCCGACCGGACGAAGATGCTGTTGGGCCGCACCGGGTCCATCGGAATGGCGGTTCCGGCCTGCACCATGAGGCGGAGCATCAGCTGATATTCCTCCGGCGAGCCGTCGCACCAGTGAACCTGGTCGGGCTGGCAGAGCGCGGAAACATGGTTCACCCATTCGGCAAGGCCTTGGTGCCTGGTCATCGGTTCTCCTTTGAGGCTAATTCCACCATCTTACTGGAACGCGGGCCGCAATTGAATCCCGCCGCGAGGGCGGCTTTCTCCTTGCGGCGAGGTCGCAAGCCGGCTACCCTTCGACGTGGCCGCCGGGGTTCGCCCGCCGCCGGCCGTCGTCTTCGCAGCCGGAGGCATTCTCCATGAAGAAAATGAGGCTCGTGCGCGCGGGTGCCGTCCTGGTCTGCCTCGTCTCCGCAGGCGGGTGGGCCGCCGGTTGCAGCGCTGCGAGGGCGCCCGCCGCCACGCCGGAGCCCCCGAAGCATCCGGGGGTGATCCCGCCCGGCCGAACGACGCCGCCAGCCGCCGTCCCGCCCACAGGCGGCCAGACCGGCCGGGTGCAACCGTTACCGCCCGCGAACCCGCAGCAAGTCCCTGCGGACGCCTTGGTGGCCGCGGCTGCGCCGAACCCGCCTGCTCCCGCACGTCAACCCGCTCCGGACCCTCTGATTGGACCCGTGACGCGCACCGCGCTCGAAAACTACGAGACCTGGACGACGCTGCGCGCGCAGGACTACACGCCGGACCCCGCGGCCGTCAGGACGATCGCCGAGCGCGGCAAGGACGTTCGGGTCCTCGTCATCGTCGCCACGTGGTGCCCGGACAGCAAGCGCGAGGTGCCGCGCTTCTTCAAGATCTACGACCAGGCCGGGATCGGTGCGGGCCGGGTAACCATGATCGGGGTGGATCGGTCGAAGAAGGACGCCGAGGGACTCACCGTCACGTACGGCATCCTGAGGGTTCCGACCTTCGTCTTCTTCCGGGGAGAGAAGGAAATCGGCCGCGTCGTCGAGCGGGCCGTCACCACGCTCGAGCAGGACATCGCCACGATACTCACGAAGTGACCGTGCCGCGCGACGTCGAGAGCGGCTACGGCAGCCGCCGGGCGCGGGACAGATGTGCGATCGCCTTGCGCGCCCAGTCGGGGTCGTTCAGCATGGCGCGCCCGATGCCGACCAGGTCGGCCCACTGTTCCCGCACCGCGCGGTCGGCCAGATCGGGTTCCGCGATTCCTCCCGTCACCAGCACCGGCACGCGGACCGCCGCCTTGATCGCCTGCGCATAGGGTACGAAGTACGCCGCGCCCTTGCCGACACCGCGGGACCCCTGGAGGCCACCAGACACATCGATCAAGGAGGCGCCGGCCTCGGCGAGCCAACTGGCCGCCTGGCAGGAGTCGGCCAGTTCGAGGCCGCCCGGGGTCTCGTCGTGCGCGCCGAGACGCACGAACACCGGGCAGTCGGCACCCACGCGCGCCACGACCTCGCGCAACACCGCCAGGTGGAGCCGGCCTCGGTTCTCAACGGGGCCGCCATACTCGTCATCGCGCAGGTTAGTCAAAGGCGACAGGAACTGGCTGAGCAGGAACCCGTGCGCCGCGTGCACCTCGACGGCCTGGAATCCGGCCGTCCGCGCCCGTTCCGCGGCGTCGCCGAACGCTGCCACGATGCCCGGGATCATCGCCTGGTCGATCGCCTCAGGCGTGTCGCCCTCGGGTTCGTAGGGGTGTCGCACGGCCGACGGCGCCAGCGGCCGCATCCCGAGAACGCGGGACGAGGTCCGCGAGCCGGCGTGAGAGATCTGGAGACAGGCCACGGCCCCCTCGCGCCTGATGGCGGAGGCCAGGCGGCCCAGGCCTTCCACCGTCGCGTCGTTGTGGACGCCGATCTGCGTCGGCGTGTGGCGGCCGCGCGGATGCACGAACGCGTGCTCCACGATGATCAGGCCGCACCCCGCCGCGGCGCGCAGGCGGTGGTACTCGACGATGTTCGGTGTGACGAAACCGTCGAGCCCCGCCTGACCCGACCACATCGGCGGCATCACGATGCGGTTCCGAAGCGTCAGACCCTGGACGTCCAGCGGTGACAGCAGATCGGGCATACGAACTCTTGACGTCGACTGCGGGTTGGTGGCTGGCAGCGGGTAGCTGGCAGCGGATGAACGGAGCCTCCCGCTTGCCTGCTGCCCGCTTCACGTACCCTACTTCGCTGCCTTCTTCTTCGGGGTCGCCGTCTTCTTCTTCGCCGGAGCGCACGTGCCGCATCTCGCCATTTCAGCCTCCTCGTGTGAACGCAAACGGGGGCGGCGCATGGTACTGCGGCGGGAGGGGGGAACGCAAGGGACAGAGACACCGGCCGCCGGCTGGCAGCGGTCAGCCGGCAGCCGTCAGCGGATCGGACGTGACCCGTGCCATTCAGTCCGCTGCCAGCCGCCAGCTACCAGCTACCAGCTGTTATTCGTAGCGAAGCGCCGTCATCGGGTCCACGCGCGAGGCGCGCAGGGCAGGCACGAATCCCGCGCCGACGGCGATTAGCGCCAGCAGCACCGCCGACGCCACGAACACGGTCGGGTCGTAGCCCTTCAGCTCGAAGAGCAGCGACTGGGCTCCGCGGCCGGCCAGTGCGGCCAGGCCCAGGCCGACCGCCGTGCCGACGGCGGTCATGACGCCCATCTGCCGCATCACCATCCGCCGCACGCGGTCGGGCGCCGCGCCGAGCGCCATCCGCAGCCCGATCTCGCGGGTGCGGAGCGCGACGGTATAGGCCAGGACTCCATAGAGGCCCACCGCCGCGAGCAGCGTTGCCAGCGCCGCGAACGACACCGACAGCACCATCAGCAGTCGATCGACGAAGACGCTCTCCCGCACCTGATCCTCGAGCGTGCGAAGACGCTCCACCGGGAGACTCGGGTCGAGGCGCGCCACGACCTTCCCGATCGTCGGCAGGATCTGTTCCGGCGGGAGCGACGTCTTCACGTAGAAGTACAGGAAGCCGATCGTCTCACCCTGGCGGTACGGCGTGAAGAACTGCGGCGGCGGCGCGTCCTTCACCTCGCTGTACTTGGCGTCGGCCACGACGCCGACGATTTCGATCTGCGGTGAGTCCCGCCCGCCCTGCTGGATGTGCTTGCCGAGGGCGTTCCGGCCGAGATTGAACTTCCTGGTGAACTGCTCGTTCACCACCGTGACCGGGGCTCCGTTTGCGGCGTCCTCGCGAGTGAACTCGCGGCCGACGATCAGCGGCACCCCCAGCGTCCGGAAGTAGCCGGGGCCGATCTTGTTGAACCTGGCATTGGTGTCGGTATCGGGACCAGACGGGAATCCCTCGACCAGCAGGCTGTTGCCCCAGCTGCTCCCGCCGAGCAGCGGGACCATCGAGGCGGTGACGTTCGTCACGCCCGGCACCGCACCGAGCTCGTCCTCGAGACGTTCGAACAGCTCGAGCGACCGCGCGGCCGTGTAGCCGTTCAGCTGCGGGGAGACGCCGAACATGGCGATGTGGTCCGTTTTGACCCCCAGCTCCACGCGGCTCACGTTGAAGAGGCTCTTGACGAACAGCCCTGCGCCGGCCAGCAGGAGCATCGACAGGGCCACCTGCGTCGTCACCAGGCCGCTGCGGAACCAGGCCGCCGAACGCGCGCCCGACGGCTGGCCCTGCTGTCCCTTGAGCGCGTTGACGAGACTCGGCCTCGTGCTGTGCAGCGCGGGGAAGAGCCCGAACAGCAGCGCCGTCGCCGCGGTGACCACCGCGGCGAACAGGACGATCCGTCCGTTGATCGACCCGGACACGGAACCGACCGCTTCGGCCGGCATCATCGAGATGATGAAGTCGAGCGTCCAGCGCGCGACGAGGAGGCCCAGCGCGCCGCCAAGCGTCGCCAGCAGGCCGGCCTCGGCCAGCAGCTGCCGCACGAGCCTCCAACGGCTCGCGCCGATCGACAGCCGCACGGCCATCTCCGCGGACCGGCCGGCCGCCCTCGCCAGCAGCAGGTTCGCGATGTTGGCGCAGGCGATCAGCAGGACGAGCCCGGTGACCGACAGCAGCAGCACCAGGGGCGTCTTCGCTTCCCTGAGCAGCTGGCTCTGGCCGCGCGGGTCGGCCTCGACGGTCAGCCGGCGTGCGCGGAACTGCTTCATGGTCTGATCGCTCATCCCTCGCTGCAGCGGCGCCTCGACGTCGTTGATGATCGCGGCGTAGGGCACGTTGATCGAGGCGGCCGCCTGCGCCTCGCTCACGCCGGGCTTCAGGCGCGCGAATGCGTACGCCCAGTACGAGCGACGGGCCCCCAGGCTCTTGCCGAACATCGACTCCATCGAGTCGCGCAGCGTCATCGGGACGAAGACGTGAGGCTCGCTGCCGAGCGTCGTGCCCTTGAATCCGCGCGGTGCGACGCCGACGATCGTCAACGGGTGCCCGTTCACGACGAGGGGCTGGTTCAGGACGTCCCGGCGTTCGCCGAACCGCGTGCGCCAGTACCTCGTAGCTCAGGACCACGACGTGCGGCTCGCCGGCCGTGCCGTCGTCACCCTGATTCAGCAGGCGGCCGAGCGCGGGCGTGAGGCCGAGCACGGGGAAATAGTACCCGTGACCAGCACGCCGTCGCCGTTGAGCGTCTGCCCGCGATAGGCGAGGTTGACGCCGAACGCGCGGTGCGCCGCAATACCCGTGAACGTCGTCTGGACCCGCTGCAGGTCGAGGATCATCGGGTAGCTGAAGACCGCGTCGCAGTCGCCAGCCTGGCCGCACGATTGCGAGCCGGGCTTCGGACCGGGAGCGCCCAGGTTGACGAGCTGGTCCGGATCGGCGACCGGCAGGGGGCGCAGCAGCATCTCGTCGAACAGCGAGAAGATCGCCGCGTTCGCGCCGATGCCGAGCGCCAGCGACAGGATGGCGATCGCGGAGACGAGCGGTGTCCGCAGCAGGGCGCGGACGGCGTGAGGCAGGCGGATCGTCGGCATGCCCGATTAGACGAGAGCCTGGGACGGCAGGTTCGCGCCGAATCGCAGCGCCATCATCGTCGCGTCGTCGGACAGTTCGGCCGAGCCCCGGAAGGTCCGAACCGCGTCCTCGACGTGCGCGAGGATCGTGTCCACGTTGGTACCCGGACTCGATGCGAGGGCCGACTCGAGGCGCTCGGCGCCGAGGAACTCCCCGGCCTCGTTTTCCGCCTCGAGCATTCCGTCGGTGTAGAAGAACAGGACGTCGCCGTCCTCGAGCGACAGCGACACCTGCTCGTAGCCAGCCCCGGCGATCAGGCCCAGAGGCCGCCCGGTCGAGGCGAGGCGTTCGAACCCGCCCTGCTTGCGGAGGACGAACTGGGAGTTGTGTCCGGCGTTGACGTAGCGAAGCTCGCGGCGGGTCGTGTCAACGATGCCCACGAAGAGCGTCGAGTACACCTCGATCGGGGTGTTCGCCTCGAGATCGCGATCGAGCCCGTCGGCCAGCTTCGCGAGATCCTGCTCGAGTGGCAGGCGCGCGCGCAGCGTCGCCTGAATGTTGGCCATCAGCAGCGCGGCGCCAACGCCCTTGCCCGACACATCGCCCACGAGCACCGCAATCTCGCCGTCGGGCAGGACGAAGTAGTTGAAGAAGTCGCCCCCGACCTCCCGGGCCGGGATCGACACGCCCTTCACCTCGGCGAGGCCGAGGCGCAGCGGCTGGTGCGGCAGCATCTCGTTCTGAATCAGCCGGCACAGCTCCAGTTCGCGCCGGAGGCGCTCCTGCCTGACGACGACCGCCTCGTGCGCCGCCAGGTTCTCCGCCATCTGGTTGAACGCCGTGCCGAGCCTGCCGAACTCGTCGCCCGACTTGACCTCGACGCGCGCCGCCAGGTCGCCGGAGGACAGCCGCTGGACGCCGTCCATCAGCGTGCGGAGGTTGCGCGTCATGCCGCCGGCGAGCGGGATACTGGCGACGAAGACGACGACGATGAGACCGAACCCGGCGGCGAAGTTGCGGAGGGAGACCCGGCGCAGATCGCGGAGTTCGTCGCCGAGAGGGCGGGCAATGCCGAGCGTCGCGCCGGACGCGTCCTTTCGCGTGGCCACGACCCAGTTGTTGACCGACCGCACGGCGGTGCCCTCGGCGGGCAGGGCGCTCGTCAGCTTCAGCGATTCGACCGTCGCGCGGTCGGTCGAGCGCGGCGCGTGAAGCCGGCCGTCGGCGCTGACCGCGAACGGGATCTCCTCGCGGTCCCTGGGCGTCATCCGCAGCAGCGTGCCGAAGAGCAGCTCGGTGTTGAGCTGCGCGCTGAGCTGCCCCACGGACTGGCCGTCCTGCTTCACTTCCGTGCGCAGCGCGTTGCCCTTCAATGCGGTCGCCGAGTGGGTCGATCCTCCAGCGCCCTGGGCGGCACCCGCGCCGCCCGTCACCGTCTGCACGCCCGGTCCGCGGCCGCCGCCGGAGCGCGCTCCGCGCTGCGGGGGCGGCAGTTGAGCCACTCCCAGGCGAATCTGCTGCTGGAGTTTCTCCCTCCAGGCTGCGACTTCCTCGGGGCTGTACGGGACCTTGCCAGCCTGATACTGCTCCATCGCCTTGGCGATGGCTGCCGCAGCGTCTCCAGCCGTCTTGATCGTCATCTTCTGAGTGACGGGCGCCGGCCCCGGGCCCGCGTTCGGCTCCTGGGGTTTCTCCCTCGGGGCTGCGGTTTCCTCGGGACTGATCGGGGCCTTGACGGCCTGATACTGCCCCTTCGCCTTGGCGACGGCTGCCGCAGCGTCTTCGGCCGTCTTGACCGCCATCACCTGAGTGGCGGGAGCCGGGCTCGGGCCCGCGTTCGGGTCCCGCGGCGGCCGCGGCGGACCGACAGGCCTCTCGTGGAGGTCGGGTGCGGCCGGAACGGCGGCCGGGCCCTTCAGAGGCGTGGGCGTGAACTCGATCTTCTCGACCAGGAGAGCCATGTCTCCGAAGACGCCAGCCAGTTGGCCGGCCATCTCGTCGGGCCCTGCGGTCTGCACGGTCGGGACCGGCGCAGCCGGGTGCATCCCGGCCGTTGCCTTCCCCGGTCCGGGGGGCTGCGGTTGATCGGTCGCCGTGCGCTCTCCGGGCTGCGGCGGCCTGCCGGTCGGCCAGCCTCGATTGGTCGCCATGCGCGTACCGGGCGGTGGCGGCATAGCGGTCTGCCACCCCCGGTCGAGTCGGCGCTCGATGTCAGCCGTCACCCACTGCATGCGGCGGCTCAGGTCGCCCGCCAGCTCGTCGGCCTGCTGTTCGGCCGCGCGCCGGAGCGCGCGTTCCGAGGACACGTACGAGAACAGCGTCACCGCGGAGAGGGGCACCACCGAGATGGCGAAGAACGCCGCCGTCAGCCTGGAGCGAAGCGTCATACCGTCATCCTCATCTGCGTGAAGCACCGCGGGCCGGCAGCCGCGCGCGGGGTGGCCCCATCTATGATAGACGACCGCCACCCGACGATCGTTTCAGCTCGCCGACCGGATCAGAAACACCAGAACCAGAGGGAATAGGAAGGCGTTCCCGCCGGTCTGACGTCGAGACCCCAGGGCGGAGCCGCGCGGCAAGCGTCCCGTGGCGATGACGGGTATCGGCTGTCCGTGGCCACTTGGCGGTTGTTCGTGGATCACGCGTGACACACCGACCACTAGCCACTGACCACCGACCACCACTATGATCACCTTCCTGTGGTCCTTCTGCTTTCGATCTTCGCCAACGACGTCCTGCCGATCTTCATCGTCGCCGCCGTGGGGTTTGCCGTCGCCCGCGTGCTGAAGGCCGACGTGCGCGCGTTCTCGCGCGTGACGTTCAACGCCCTGTCGCCCTGCCTGGTCTTCCACATGCTCGTGACCTCGTCGCTGTCGGCGGCCGACTTCGGGCGGATGACGGCGCTGGCGGTTGCGGTCATCCTCGGCATCGGGCTGGTGGGCCGCCTCGTGACGCTGCCGCTCCGGCTGGATCGCGCCATGACGAGCGCGTTCCTCCTCGTGGTCATGTTCTCGAACAGCGGCAACTACGGCCTGCCGGTGGTGCTGTTCGCGTTCGGCCAGGAGGCTCTGGCCCACGCCACCGTCTACTTCGTGGCGAATGCGGTGGCGACCTACTCGCTGGGCGTCTTTCTGGCATCAGCCGGACGCCGGTCTGTCGGGCAGGCGGCGCGCGGGGTGCTCAGGGTGCCGGCCGTCTGGGGCGCCGTGGCGGCCGGCGCTGTGCTCGGGCTGGGTCTCCATCTTCCGCCCGCGGTCATGCGGCCGGTCGAATTACTGAGCGACGCCGCGCTGCCGACGATGCTGCTGGTGCTGGGGATGCAAATGGAGCGGAGCGCGTGGCCGGAACGGCCCGGGCTCGTGGCGCTCGCCGGGGTGCTCGCGCTCCTCGTCACGCCGGTTCTTGCGTTCGGGGCCAGCCATCTGCTCGGCCTGACCGGTGTCGCACGGCAGGCCGCCATCGTCCAGTCGGGGATGCCGAGCGCGGTGCTCACCACGATCCTCGCTCTCGAGTTCGACCTGGCGCCGTCGTTCGTCACGGCGTGCGTGCTGATGTCGACGCTCGCGAGCCCCGTCACGGTGACGCTGCTCATCGCGGCGCTCCAGTAGGGACAGTCTCACAACGACTAGCGATCGTGCATCTTGCGATCGTGCGATCTGGCGATCGTGCGAAGTGCCCTCACCCTCGCGACGCCCACTAACTTCGCAAGATCGTACTTCGCAAGATCGCAAGTTCGTCCTTTCCCTGCTATCCTGCGTCGATGTCAACCCTCCCGGCCTGATGCCGTTCTGGGAGATCCTCGTCATCGCCGTCGGCCTCTCGATGGACGCCGCCGCCGTGTCGCTGGCGGCCGCCGCATCGAACCGGGTGCGCGGAGCGGGTGCGACGTTCAGGCTGTCGTTCCACTTCGGCCTGTTCCAGTTCATGATGCCCATCGTCGGCTGGTTCCTGGGAGCGACGGTGGCGCCCTACATCGCGTCGTTCGATCACTGGGTGGCGTGGGCGCTGCTCACGCTGGTCGGGGGACGGATGATCCGGGCCGCGGTCACCGGCGCGGAGGAGGATCTGGGACGCGACCCGAGCCGAGGGACCACGCTGATGGTGCTCTCGGTCGCAACGAGCATCGACGCGCTCGCCATCGGGCTGACGCTGGCGATGCTGGGCGGGAGCATCTGGTTCGCCGCGGGCGTCATCGGGCTGGTGACCGCATCGCTTTCTGCGCTCGCGATCCTGCTCGGCAAGCGCGTCGGCCGCGCCGTGGGCACGCGGATGGAAGTCGTCGGCGGCGTCGCCCTGATCGCCATCGGCGTCAAGATCCTCGTCGAGCATCTCTGGTAGGATCGGACAAGCCGGCAGCTGGCAGCGGTCAGCTCGCAGCGGAGAAGGCCGCACGCCGCGACTCGCCGGGTGGACACAGCGGGCCGTGAGCCTTGAGCCGTGGGCCCTGAGCCCTGAGCCCCATGTACCCTGGTGAGCGCTTCAACAGCATCTCGCACCTGGTCGGCGCGTGCCTCGCCCTGGTCGGCGCCGTGGCGCTGATCGTGCTCGCCAGCCTTCGCGGCGACGCCACGAAGATCGTCAGCCTCAGCATCTACGGCGTGTCGCTGCTGGCGCTCTACACCTTCTCCACGCTCTATCACAGCCTGAAGGGGCGGGCGAAGCGAGTGTTCCGTCACCTGGACCACACCGCCATCTACCTGCTCATCGCAGGCAGCTACACGCCCCTCACGCTGGTGGTACTTCGGGGGCGGCTGGGGTGGGCGCTGTTCGTCGCGGTATGGTCGCTGGCCGTCATCGGTGCCGTGCAGGAGTTCAGGAAGGTCAAGGGCGAACGAGTCCTCTCGGTCGTCATCTACCTGACGATGGGGTGGCTGGCGGTCGTGGCGCTCGGCCCGCTCGCGCGCGCCCTCGGGCCGGCCGGATTCGCCGGGCTCATCGCCGGGGGCCTCTTCTACACCTCCGGCATCATCTTCTACGCGCTGGACCGCCGCCTCCCCGTGTTTCACGGGGTCTGGCACCTCTTCGTGCTCGCCGGCAGCATCGCCCACTACCTCGTCGTCCTGATCTACGCGACGTGAATCCCTCCGGGAGGCCGGCGGCTGGGAGAGGTTTCGCCGAGAAGTCAGGTGCAGTGGGGCGAACTTCGTGTAGCATTCGACCGTCTCAGTGTCAGGACCGACTATGCAGCTCACCCGTGCCGCCGACTATGGTGTTCGCGTGATGATCCAGCTGGCGAGCGCCGGCGTCGACGCGCGCGCAAGCCTGTCTGAGCTGGCCGACGCAGCGAAGGTGCCGCCAGCCTTTCTGTCGAAGGTTCTCCAGCGCCTCGTGCGCGCGAAGCTCATCATCTCCTGCCGGGGCAAGAAGGGCGGGTTCGAACTGCTGGGTCGCGGGCGGGCCGCGTCGCTGCTCGAGATCCTCCAGGCGATCGACGGCGTCCCGGAGCTGAACCTGTGCCTGCTGCCGGGCGGATGCGACCGGAGCAGGCAATGCGCCGTGCATCCGGTGTGGAGGGTGGCGCAGGAGCGTCTGCGGGAGACGCTGGCGGCCGCAACCCTCGAACAGCTCGTGGCGGAGACCCGCGTGCGGCAGGACGCGGCGGCGGCGGCTGGCGAACCCTGATCAGCCGTGCGCAGAAGGTCGTCGTGACCGCGGCGATCGGCAGCCATCGCAGGAATGCGCCGCTCGACGTCAGCCTGCACGGCCCGGCTGGTCGGGCGGCGGCAGCAGCGCGGCGATGCGGCCGGAGCGCCGGTCCCGCCAGATGGCGACCAGTTCGGCGATCGAGCGGAGAGAATCGAGGACCTTGAGCTTGGAGCCCGGCACGTAGTGCCACGCCGGCACAGTCAGTTCGTAGATGCGTGATCGCCGTGGCCCGCCCCCGTCGTCCACCGGCAGGGCGAGGTAGCGGGCGAGGATCTCGACATCGAAGATCCAGGGGCTCCGGAACGGCGCCCCCAGCACTCGGCGCAGCGCGTCGGTTCTGCGAAAGACCTTCGCTCCGCACTGCGTGTCGTAGACCGGGAGGGCGAGCGCCAGCGAGGCGGCCGTGGCGAAGACGCGGCCCAGGTAGTGCCGGCTGGCCTTGCGGCGGACGTCGCGGCCCATCAGCAGCACCCGCGAGCCCAGGATCAGCTCGGCGGAAGGGAGCTTCGCGGCGACGCGCAGGAAATCGTCGACCGCCGAGAGCGGCGTCGAGAGATCGGCGTCCCAGAACCCGACCAGCTCCGGTCCTCCGCGCATCGCATCGAGGAGCCCGCGCCTCACGGCTTCGGCTTTGCCCTGGTTCTTCTCCAGGCGCATCGCGCCGACGGCGGCCGGCGCCTCCTGCACCATGCGCTCGAGGACCGCCATCGTTCCGTCCGCGCTGCCGTCGTCCACGAAGAGAAGCCGGACGGATGGATGCCACGCGACGAGGTCGAGGAACTCGTTCGGTCGCAGGCGGCTGGCCTCGTTGTAGCACGGGACGACGAGGACGAGATCGTTGGTGGTCATGGGCGCGACCCGACGACTACCTCCCCGGGAACTCGTTCACGAGCATCACGATCAGGTTGACCAGCGCGTCGAGGTCGCGGCTGTCGATGACCTCGACCGGCGAGTGCGAGTAGCGTCCAGGCCACGAGATCGGGACGACCGTGCTGCCGAACCGGCTGAACTGCGATCCATCGTTCCCGCCGCTCGTCACGCCCACCGTGGTCGGAATCCGCCGCGCGGCCGCCATCGCCCGGATCTTCGCCACCGTTTCGGGCGGCGTGATGCTGCTGTTGTCCACCGCCCGCAGCACCGCGCCGGTCCCCAGCGGGATATGCGCCATCCGCTGCGGGTCGACGGGGGAGTCGGACGACACGAACGTGTCCACCGCGAAGACATAATCCGGGTGCAGCCGCTCCGCCAGGGCTCCGGAGCCGGCGAGGCCGGTTTCCTCCTCGACGACCCACGCGAACGTGATGCGGTTGGAGACCTTGGCGGGGTCGACCTTCGCGAGCGCGGCGAGCAGCGCCGCGCACCCGGCACGGTCGTCGATCGCGCGCGCAGATCCGCGCGTGCCGGCCAGCTTGCTGAACGACTTGCGCACGGTCGCGGTATCGCCCGTCGCGACGCCGAGGCCCTCGGTCTGCTGGCGGCTCGTCGTCCCGAAGTCGATCGCCACCTCGTCGGCCTTCGGCTGCGACTCGGATGCGCGCTGGTAGTTCGGACGCGGCGCGACGATGGCGGGCACCTGACCACGGCTGGTGTGGACCAGCACGGGGTGCGCCTCCAGCAGACTGTCGAAGAACCCGCCACGTTTGCGCACCGCGGCCGTGCCGTCCTCCCGAATGGCGGTGATTTCGTAGCCCAACTCGTCGGTGTGCGCGACGAACGCCATCTCGCGACCGCCCTGGCCGAATGTGACGGTCAGGTTGCCCTTCGCATCGACCTCGGGCTTCGCCCAGGCGGGGAGGCGCTTGACGACGGCCTCGCGGACTGGCGTTTCGCGGCCGGAGACCCCGTACGCCTCGACCAACGGCGCGAGGAGGCCGAAGATACCGGCCGGCGGTGTCGGCCGTTCCGGAAGGCCGGCGGTCACGGGTCCGGCCACCACCCCGCGCAGTCCGGTGACCGCGCGGAGGAGTGCGACGAGTGCGTCGATATCGCCGTCCTGTACGGTTTCCACCGGCGTCGACGAGAGCAGCGCCGGCAGTGCGATCGTCTGCGCCTGCCTGAACGCCGTGGAGCCGCGAAGCGTGGCGGCGGTCTGGAACGTCACGCCCGCCTGCCTGGCCGCTTCCGCCAGCGCCGCATCCCCCTCCGGGATGACGGGGCCGCCGCCGAGTCGGCCGACGGTACCCCGCGCGTCCATCTCGCGCGAGGCCGAGCCCCGCGTGAGCAGCAGCACGCGATCGGGCTTGACCGACTGCGCCAGGCGCGCCAGCCCTCGGTCGCCGAACAACCCCTGGGCGGCCCACGCGATCGTCATCGTGCCCGTCACTTGCGGCTGCGCCGCCGCCGTTCCTCCGAGGAGCGTGATGAGCGCCAGCGCATTCGCCCGGGCCTGCGCCGCGACGCCGGCCGTCCGCCCGCCGGCGAGGGTCTGGACACGCTCGCGGAGACCGACCGTGTCGAGCAGCCGGATGCCGAGCGCGTCGACGTCGGCCTTCGTGGCCGCGCCGACATCGACGTAGATGTCGTCGAGCCCCTTGATGGCCGTCGACGCGTCGCGGCCCCGCTGCAGGTGGCTCGACATCGTCACCGACACCCCCGGAACGGAGCGGATCGGCGCGCCGCCGGCGCCGGAGGTCCGGATCACCACGGGCTGCCCGTAGAAGAACTGGTCGAACAGTCGGAAACTCGCTCCCGCTGAGACCCTCGTCAGGCGCAGATACCCGTCGTCGGTCATTCCGGACACCAGGTAGCCGTCCTCGTCGACGCTCGTCACCGCCAGCAGGTGCGGCCGGCCTTGGCCGATGGTCACGAGCAGGTTTCCGGCTTCGTCGACCTTCGGCTTCGCCCAGCCCGGGAGCATCCTGGCGATGCACTCGCGGACGTCCTGCTCGAAGCCAGACACGCCCTGCGCCCTGATCAGTTCGGCGAGGCGCCCGTCTGTCGCCGCCTCCGGGGCCGATGCCAGCAGGGCTGAAAGCGACAGGACGGCGATGATGCAGTGGCGGATTCTCATGCGAGGCGTCTCCAGTCGAGCCGTCCGGCATCATATCAGGAGAGGCCGGGGATCTGATGTACACTCAACGGTTGAACTCAGATAATGGACAGAAGACAGAAAACAGAAGACAGAAGATAGAAGACAGAAGAGAGAAGGCAGAAGACAGAAGAGAAAGCCGAATTCAGAAGACAGTCACTCTATGAAGACACTGTACCGTTCGACGTTCCTCGCTGCGCTTGTTGCGGGATGCCTCGCTTTGTGTGTCAGTTCCGCGTTTGCGCAAGCCGACGCGATCAAGTGGTCGGCCGCGACCAAGGCGACCAGCGTGAAACCCGGCTCCACGTTCGAGGTTCAGGTGACGGCCGATCTCGGTGACGGCTGGCATCTTTACTCGGTCACCCAGGCTCCGCCGCCCATCGCCACGCGCATCACTGTTCCTGCCGGCCAGCCGTTCGCCCTCGCCGGCAGCGTCGAAGGGCCGGCGCCGCGCGTGGCCTTCGATCAGAGTTTCGGCATCGACACCGAGTTCTACGAGGACAGCGCCACGTTCGTGGTGCCCGTGAAGGTGGCCGCCGACGCGCCCGGCGGCAAGAGGAAGCTGCGGATCGATACGTACTTCCAGCTCTGCAACGACCAGCTCTGTCTGCCTCCGAAGACCGTGTCGGTGGAGGTCGAGCTGACCATCGCCGGCGCGCCCGTGGCGGTGACGGCGGCGTCGACCGCCGCCGCGGCGGCCGGGCCTGTTCCGGGCCCTGCCGGGAGCACAGCCGTGGCTCCGCCGGCGGCGCCAGGTGTGGCGCCGCCGACGGCTCCCGCCGCGGCGTCGCCGACGACTCCCGGCACGGATGTCCCGCCATCCGGTTCACCGGCGTCCGCCTCCGGTTCGACGGCGGCGCCCCCCGCCTCGCCGGCGGCGTCCGGGCAGACGGGCGGGATCGATCGGGCGGGCTCGCTCTGGGCGTTCGTGTGGCTGGCCATGACCATGGGCGCGCTCTCGCTGCTGACGCCGTGCGTATTCCCGATGGTGCCCATTACCGTCTGGTACTTCACCAAGCACGCGGAAGGGGGCCGCGGCAAGGCCGTCGGGCAGGCGGCCACCTACGTCGCTGGCATCGTTTTCACCTTCACCGCGCTGGGGATGGCGATGGCGCTGCTGGTCGGGGCCACCGGGCTCAGCCGCTTCGCCGCGAGTCCCTGGGTGAATCTGCTCATCACCGGCATCTTCGTGGCGTTCGCTCTCAGCCTGTTCGGCGTGTTCGACTTCGGCCTGCCGCCGGCGCTGGTCAACAAGCTCGACTCGCTCACCCGGAAGCAGGGCGGCAACCAGACGCTGGCGACGCTGTTGATGGGGCTGACCTTCACGCTCACCACCTTCTCGTGCACGGCGCCGTTCATCGGCACGCTGCTGGTCATGGCGGCCGGCGGCGACTGGATGTGGCCGCTGGTCGGGATGATCGCCTACTCCACGGTGTTCGCGGCGCCGTTCTTTGTGCTCGCGCTCATGCCGCAGCTGGTGGCGTCACTGCCCAAGTCGGGGGGGTGGATGAGCTCGGTGAAGGTGCTGATGGGGTTCCTCGTGATCGCGGCGGCGATGAAGTTCGTCGCCAACGTCGACAAGGTCTGGGGCTGGGGGATCTTCACGCGCGATGTCGTGCTCGCAGCGTGGGTCGTGCTCTTCGTCCTGATGGCCATCTACGTGCTGGGCCTCTTCCGCTTCGCGCACGAGTCGTCCGTCAAGCACGTCGGCATCGCCCGTCTCACGACGTCGATCGTCTGCGGCACCATCGGCCTCTGGCTGATGACGGGCCTTCACGGCAAGCCGCTCGGGGAGCTCGACGCCTTCCTGCCGCTGCCCGAGCCGTCGAAGGCGGGAGTGGCCACCGCGTCGGCCTCCAACGAGCTGCCTTGGCTGACCAACGACTACCAGCAGGCGCTTGCCGTCGCCAGGCGCGACGGGAAGCGGGTCTTCGTGGACTTCACCGGCTACACCTGCACGAACTGCCGGTGGATGGAGGTCAACATGTTCCCGCGCCCGGAGGTCCGCGAGCAGCTGGCCAAGTACGTGCTGGTCAAGCTCTACACCGACCGCCAGGGCGAGCCCTACCAGACGCAGCAGCTGCTGCAGGAGGCGAAGTACAAGACCGTCGCTTTGCCGTTCTACGCCATCGAGAACGCGGACGGCAGCCCGGTCGCGAACTTTCCAGGCCTCACGCGTGACCCCGCGCAGTTTGTCGGATTCCTCCAGAAGGGGCAGGAATAGCAGGCAGCCGGTAGCCGGCGGCTGACAGCAGACTCCCGTGGTCCGCTGCCGGCTGACCGCTGCCAGCTCACGGCTGGTTTCCGCCCGGCGCGCGCTTCCGGGCCGACACTCCCGACGGCCGGCACGCGCCGCGCGCGCTACAATGGCCGCATCATGCGCCTCCTCCTCGGCCTCGACATCGGCAGCTCCTTCGTGAAGGCGGCGCTCGTCGATGCGGACACCGGCTCGCTCGTGGCGCAGGCGTCTGCGCCGGATCGCGAGATGGCGATCTCGGCGCCGCGGCCCGGCTGGGCCGAACAGGACCCGGCGGAGTGGTGGACGCACGCCGTCGCGAGCACGCGCACCGCGATCGCCAGGAGCGGCCTTCCGGGCACGGCCGTCGCGGCCATCGGCATCTCCTACCAGATGCACGGACTCGTTGTGGTGGACCGCGCGCAGCGGGTGCTGCGGCCGGCCATCATCTGGTGTGACGGGCGGGCGGTGGCGATCGGCGAGCGCGCGTTCGACGAGATCGGGCGCCTGTCGTGCCTGGCCCGGCTGCTGAATTCACCGGGGAACTTCACCGCCTCGAAGCTCCGCTGGGTCAAGGAGCACGAGCCGGATCTGTTCGCGTCCATCGACACGTTCATGCTCCCCGGCGACTACATCGCCATGCGCCTGACCGGCCGCGCCGCAACGACCGCGTCCGGGCTGTCGGAGGGAATCCTCTGGGACTACCTCGATGGGCGCGTTTCCGAAGACGTGCTGGCGGCCTACGACCTGTCGCGATCCCTGATTCCAGAGGTCGTGCCGACGTTCGGCAACCAGGGGGCCGTGACGCCGCGGGCCGCCAGCGAACTGGGCATCGCCCCAGGCGTCCCGGTGGCCTACCGCGCCGGCGACCAGCCGAACAACGCGTTCTCGCTGAACGTCCTCGAACCCGGCGAGGTCGCGGCCACGGCCGGCACGTCGGGTGTCGTCTACGGCGTTGGCGACCAGGCCGCGTGGGACAACGAGTCGCGCGTCAACACCTTCCTGCACGTAAGCCACGCGCCGGACGCGCCCCGCCTGGGCGTGCTGCTCTGCGTGAACGGCACAGGGTCGCTCAATCGCTGGCTGAAGAACGTGATGGGGGACAGGCTGTCCTACGAGGAGATGAACCGCCTCGCGCTCGAGGCGCCGATCGGGTCGGACGGCGTGGTGGTGCTGCCGTACGGGAACGGCGCCGAGCGCACGCTGTCCAACCGTGACCCGGGCGCCGCCGTGGTCGGCCTGTCGTTCAACCGGCACACGCGCGCGCACCTGCTCAGGGCGGCCCAGGAGGGGATCGTGTTCGCGCTGAACCACGGCATGGACATCATGCGCGGGATGGGCGTCGACGTGAAGGCCGTCAGGGCCGGGCGCGCGAACATGTTCCTGAGCCCGCTGTTCGCCAGTGCGTTCGCCGACACGTCGGGCGCCGTTGTGGAGCTGTTCGAGACCGACGGTGCGCAGGGCGCGGCGCGTGCGGCCGGCGTCGGCGCGGGGATCTTCCCGACGACTGCCGACGCCTTCCAGGGGCTGCGGGCCGTTGCGAAGTACGAGCCTGACACGGCGACCGCTCCCCGTCACCGCGAGGCGTACCAGCGGTGGCAGGCAGCGCTTGCGGGAATCGTAGGTTCCTGAGCCCTGGGCCCTGAGCCCTGGGCCGTCTACTCCTCCGCCAGCAGCCGCCGCTCGCCAGTGAGGGCGCGGATTCCCGTGGCGTCCTGAACGACCTCGAGCGTGCCGAGGTACTCGCCCGCCGAGCCGCGCACCGGGTAGTACCGGATGTGCAGGAAGCGGCCGCCCATCTCGATCCAGAACTCCGCCACCGTGCGGGTGCCGGCCTTGAAGTCGGCGAGGATGCGGTTGACCAGGTGCACGCTCTTCTCGGGATGGCAGTTCTGCACGGCCATGCCGATGACGCCTCGCGTCCTCGGGAAGATCTTCTCGCCGTTCTCGTGCGAGAAGTAGCGGACCTTGTCGTCCTTGTCCACGAAGGACAGCTCGACCGGAAGCGTGTTGAGAATCGCCGCCATCACGTCGCGCTCGACGCCGAACGACAGGTCCTCGACGCCGCCTCCGCGGATGATCTGCTCGGCCAGGGCGTAGTACTTCGAGCGAGTTCCCTGCCCGACGGAGGCTTCCGTCGCCTCGATGCCCGCGACGACGGTCTGCCCGTCCGCCGCACTCATGACGCGGCGGGCCATCGGGTAGAGGATGTCGTTCTCCTTCCAGAAGTGGTTCTTCATCAACGTCGCGTATTCGCCGAACACGGCGCGCAGCTGGCCGAGCACGCCGATGTCCCCGCCGACATACGCGTCGATCAGAGGCGTGAGCTTGGAGAGTAGCACGCGGTTCTGCTCGTGCTCCGCCAGCATGACGGCGAGCGGCCCGCCGTGGCGCGGGATGCCGCGCTGCTCGATCAGCGGGAAGAGATGGTTCTCCTCCTTCTTGTTGTGGCAGCCGTCCACGTATTCCGCGAAGTACCGCCCGGCGTCCCGGAGCAGGCCCTGGGCCGGCTCGGCGGGGCCCGCCAGCGCCCTCTCCACGGCCTCGAACACCTGCTCGGTCGTCTGATGATCGAGCATCAGCAAGTCAGACCATTGTTCCGACATCATGCCTCCAGAATGCGATGAATCCGCTCCTACGATGATCGCGACCGCCGCCCGTGCGCGGTTATGACGCAGGTCATAGCCGCTGCGGCGGGGCTACTTCCCGCCCGGCGGCGGGCCGGCCACCTGTTGGCGGACCTTGTCGACGTTGCGGTGGAACACGAACAGCGGGTCCGCGTTCTCGGCCTTCGTGGTGAAGTTGTACTGCTTGCCGCCGCGCTTCTTGAGGCGCAGGTTCTTCTTCAGGTAGTCCACCTCGAACGCCTCGATCTCCGAGAACTTCATGAAGAACGCGTCATCCTTGTTCGCGGTGTCGTAGCGCACGCCCTGAGGGTCGGCCAGCAGCTTCCCTTCGCACGAGCCCATCCCGTGCTTGTGCACCACGTCGACGGTTTCCTTCAGCCTGATTTCCTTGAACTTCACTACGATGTCGGCCGGGCCGACGGCGACCTCGATCGGTTCGGCGTAGCCCTCGTATCCCTCGGCGGTGACGTTCAGCCGGTGCGCGCCCGGGGTCACGTCCTTCACCGTGACCGGCGCGTGGCCGATGAACTTGCGGTCAAGGAAGACCATCGCGCCCGGTACGTCGCTGTCGATGTGGAGCTCGCCCGCGGTGGGCGCAGCCGGCTCAGCCGGAGGCGGGGGCGCCGCGGGTCCGACCTTCTTCTTCGGGCGGGGCGCGGGGTCGCGCGAGGCCTCAATCGTCGTCGGCGTTTCGACCCGGGGCGGCGGCGCGGCGACCTTTGCAGGCGCCGGCTCGACGGCGGCGGTCGGCTCGGGCGTCTGTCGGCCCCCGAGCCAGAGTCCGAGCAGCGCAGCCGCGCCGAACAGCGCGACCACGACACCGGCGATGACCACCAGCTTCATCCCCGACCGCGCGGCGGCCGGTCCGTCGTGTTCTGAGCTCATCTGGCGACTACTCCCATTCAATCGTGCCCGGTGGCTTCGACGTGACGTCCAGGGCCAGGCCGCTCACGCCCGGCAGCGCCAGGATGCCCTGGCGCAGTTCGGCCACGAGCGGCGCCGGCAGCGAGGCCGGCGTGGCCGTCATCGCCCGCTCCGAGTGGATCGGCCTGACGATGACGAGTTCGCGCCCGGTGCCGTCCAGCTCCAGCGGCACGAGCACCGTCGGGCACTGCCAGATCTCGTCGTACAGTCCGTGCCGCCGGAGACCGTCCATCACCATCGCGTCGGCCTCACGGAGCAGGTCGAGCCGATCGCGCGTCATCGACGCGGCGACGGGGCGCGCTGAAGCCGGCATCCGCGGCCCGAGATTCCGGATACAGCGGTTCAGGCCGGGGACCTGCTTCAGGATCATCCCGACGGCTTCGAGCAGCCGATCCCACGGGAGGTCGCCCTGGAGCATGACCGGATGCTCGTAGGACCGGAGGTCGGCCTTCACGCCGACCGACCGGATCGGCAGCGCCAGCGCCTGCAGCCCGTACCGTGCGGCGAGAGCCGCGAGCGGCGGTTCGATGTCCCCGAAGCCCTCGCGATCTTCGATGCCGTTCGAGCAGAGCAGGCGGACGCCGAGGCCGGGGCCCGGGAACGGATGCCGCCAGATCATGTCGTGCGGGATGCCCAGCTGTTCGCCCAGCTCCCGGACCTCCACCTTGTAGAGTTCGGCGAGCGGCTCCACCACGCGGCCCGCTTCAATCATCCGCTCGATCACCGGCACGCGGTTGTGGTGCGTCTTGATCGTGTCGGCCCGCTTCGTGCCGCCCGTCTCGATCGTGTCGGGGTAGATGGTCCCCTGTCCCAGCAGGTGATCCTCGATGCCCAGCCGCCGCGCTTCGCGCTCGAACACCTCGACGAACGTGCCGCCGATGATCTGCCGCTTCCGCTCCGGCTCGTTGACGCCGGCCAGCGCCGACAGGAACGTGTCGCTCGCGTCCACGAAATGCAGGTGCTCGCCCAGCCCGAGCCCGCCCAGCAGCTCGATGACCGAGCGGCTCTCGCCCTTGCGCATCAGGCCGTTGTCGACGTGCAGCAGGTGCAGCCGGTCGGAACCGATCGCCAGGCCGAACAGCCTGGCTGCCACCGTCGAGTCGACGCCGCCCGACGCCAGCAGGAACACGGAGCGATCGCCCACCTGCGCCCGCACGCGCTCCACCTGCTCCTCGAGGTACCGCTCCATGGTCCACGACGGCGCGCAGCCGCAGATGCCGAGCACGAAATTGGCGATCATCTCGTGTCCGTGCGTCGTGTCGTCCACCTCCGGGTGAAACTGGAAGCCGTACCGGCGGAACCGATCCGACCCGATCGCCGCGAACCGGTGCCCGCCTCCCTCGCTCTCGCCGAGCGCCGTGTAGCCGAGTTCCTCGAACCCCTCGCCGACGCTCACCACCGAGTCGAAGTGGCTCATGAAGACCTGCTCGACCGGCGCCAGCCCGGCAAACAGCGGGTGATCACGGACGATGTGCAGGCTCGCGCGGCCCCACTCGCGACCGCCGTGGACCACCTCGCCTCCGTAGTGTTTGGCG
Source organism: uncultured Acidobacteriota bacterium (assembly GCA_963698725.1). GTDB lineage: Bacteria > Acidobacteriota > Vicinamibacteria > Vicinamibacterales > Fen-181 > FEN-299. Next base: position 206,498 of record CAVORY010000009.1, on the reverse strand, counting down.
ATTTCCTGATGGCCGAAGCAGAAGCCGAGGATGGGGATGTCGAGGTCGTAGATCGCCTTCGTGTAGCCCGAGTCCTCGCCGAATGCCGAGAAGCTCGGGCTGCCCGAGAGGATGATCCCCTGATAGCCCGCGAACATCTCGAGAGGATCGTCGGGCTGTCGGATCTCCGCCAGGACGCGCAGGCGCCGCACCTTGGTCGCAATCAGGTGCGCGTACTGCCCTCCGAAATCGACGACGGCAATGGTGTCGTGATGGGTCATCGCAATGGTTACGATAGCCTGAGCGCCGGCCGGCGGCAACAGTCGGGGGGGCCTGGTGCGCCTACTTCTTCACCGCCAGCCCCGCCCGTTCGCGGATCCACGAGGTGAGCAGGTCGAGGAACCCAGGGAGGAACTCCTTCTTGAGCTTGGCGTACTCGCTCACGCTGCCCGTGTTGGCCTCCTGATACAGGTGGTTCGCGCCCGGCATGACCACGAGGCGGTAGTCCTTGAGCCCGCTCTTGGCGAACACCTCCTCCATGGTGCGTCGGTTCGGTTCGGCCGGAACCTGCAGGTCCTTCCCGCCGAAGAGCGCCAGCACCGGGACCTGGACCTTCGCGAGCGTCGGCGCCGGGTCGTAGTCGAGGAAGAACTTGAACCAGGGAGAGCGCATCGAGGTCACCTGCGCGGCGATCTGCTGGCGCGCGACGGTCCGCGGATCGCCCATCATCTTCCGCTGTTCCTCCGGCAGGCGCGCGATGGCCGCCAGCGTCAGCTTCTCGCCCGCCTCGGACACCGCCTCCCAGCCGGTGCCCGATCGGACGGCTGCGAACGTCATCCGCTGCAGGTCGGCGTTGGCGCGGGCCTGCTCCGCTGGGATACCTTCGGCGGCGGCGATCAGCTCGGCCTGCGCCAGCATGATCTTCTCGCCGGTCAGCGCCGGGCCCGACATCAGGATGATGAACGCGACCGACTTCGACGCCGCCGCGGCCATCGGCGCCACCAGCCCGCCTTCGCTGTGGCCGAGCAGGCCGATGTGCGCCTTGTCGATGTCCGGACGGGCCTCGAGGTACCGCACCTGGGCGAGCACGTCCTCTGCGAAATCGGCGGTCGTCGACTTCGGGACGCTGCCCGTCGAGCCGCCCACGCCGCGGTCGTCGCAGCGCAGCACGGCGACGCCCGCCCGCGTCAGGTGGTCGGCAATCATCCGGAACGGCTTGACGCCGAACACCTCCTCGTCTCGGTTCTGCGGCCCGCTGCCGGTGATGAGCACGACCGCCGGATGCGCGCCGGGGGTCGCCGGCGCTGTCAGCGTGCCGGCCAGAACGATCGGGCCGTTCTGGATCGTCACCTCTTCCTGCCGGTAGGGCGGAGGCGGCTCCGGCTTGGGCGCGGCGCCGCGCCTGATCTCGAAGGTGCCTTTCGCGGAGCCCTGCGTGAAGCTGCCCGACATGACGTCGCCCGCGACAGTACCTTCGAACACCCCGAGGCCCGGGCCCGCAGGCAGTTCGAAGCGGACGCGGCCGGCCGTGGCGCGCACGTTGCGAAGCGGGATGCCCCTCACCCCCTGCTGCGGGATGTCGATGCTGGCCGTCATCGCCGCGCCCACGTCCGTGAACACGACGACAATGCCGAAATCCTGGCCCATGACCGAGATGGCCCCTTCCCATCGTCCGGCGACCGAGGGTTGCGCGAACGCGGGCACGGCGCACGCGAGGGCCAGCAGCACGCCGGCCGCCCTGCCAAGCTGACGTCGAACCATGATTTGCGTTCCTTCCCGCTCGTCTTCCGTCTTCTGTCTTCTACCTTCTGTCTTCTATCTTCTATCTTCTGTCTTCTATCTTCTGTCTTCTATCTTCTGTCTTCTCCCTTCTTGAAGGATACGCCGGGCGGCCGCCTGTACGCCATAATCGGCCGGGAGGCGGGCCATGGACGTGAGGCAGAAGGTGCTCTTCGTGGACGCGCGGACGGGCTACTACCGCGTCGGCAAGTACCCGGTCGGCGACTTCTTCGGCCCGGTCGACCTCGGCCTCCACCTGGCCGGGCGGTTCAACAGCCTCAACATCGGCGTCGGCCTGCTCGCCGGGTCGATCCTCCCAGGCTCGAACCGTCTCGTCGTGACCGGATTCTCACCCTGCTGGGGCGGTTTCTACGTCTCGTCGATGGGCGGCGCCGGCCTCGTGTTCGACAACCTCGGCATCAACATGCTGTCGATCGTCGGGTCGGCGGCGACGCCGTCGGTGCTGGTGCTGAACCGGCAGCACGGCGAGGAGGTCGACGTCTCGCTGATGCCGATCGACCTCTCGCGCGTGTGGGCGTCCGGCCGGCACGGTGTCTACGCGGTGCTCGACGAGGTGCACGCCAGATACACATCCCGCTTCTCGGAGACGCCGCGGATTCTCGCCGTCGGCCCGGCGGCCGAGTCCACCGACTTCGGAGGCATCGTCTCGGTGCCGATCGACGGCAATGGCGCGCTGACGCACGTCGACACCTGGGCCGGGCGGGGCGGTTTCGGGACCCGGCTGCTGCGCGACCACAACATCGCCGCCGTCATCTACGGCGGCACCGTCGTCGACGAGGACTTCCGCGACCGCAAGGTGGCCGACGAGTGGTTCCAGGTGCGGTTCCAGAAGCGGCTGGCCGCGAAGGACTTCGAGGCGACGACGAAGTACCGCTTCGATCCGAAGCTGGCGACCGGTGGCACGCTGGGCGTCAACTTCAGCACGCTCGGCGGCGCCATGCTGTCGTTCAACTACCGCAGCATCTACATGAGCGAGTCCGACCGCGTGGCGCTCCATCGGTCGCTCGTCGTCGACCACTACCTCAGGCAGTTCAACGAGGAAACGATCGCCACCAAACAGCAACACACCTGCGGAGAGCCGTGCGCGGCCGTGTGCAAGAAGATGCGCGGCGAGTTCAAGAAGGACTACGAGCCGTACGAGACGATGGGGCCGCAGTGCGGGATCTTCGATCAGCGGGCCGCCGAAACGCTGGCGCACCACGCCGACGCGCTCGGTTTCGACGCGATCTCGGTCGGCGGCGTCCTGTCGTGGCTGATGGAGTGCCTGCACGAGGGAGTGCTGTCCCCGTCCGACGTCGGCGTCGAGGCAACGCCCGTCTTCACGCCGGATGCGTTCCGCGTCGTCGAAGACTCGACGCACAACGCGGATCTGGGCGTGGCGATGCTGAACGCGATCGTGGAGAAGCGGTTCAACCTGGTGAACGGCCCGCGGCGCCGCGCGCGCCGCCTGGCGAGGGTGAAGGGGCGCCAGGTACTGGACCTCTTCGTCCATACCGCGTTCGCGCGCAAGGGGTGGATGGTGCCGAACCAGTACTGGACGCCGGGGGCGCTGGCGCCGATGCCCATCATGGGCAAGTACTACATGTATTACGGCCCCGACTTCCTCGAACCGCGGCAGCTCGGCCGCCTGAACGCGGACCGGATGGTTCAGGAGCTGCTGCTCGACAACCTGGGCATCTGCCGCTTCCACCGCGGGTGGGCCGAGGACATGGGCGCCGAGATCGTGCAGGCGATCTACGGCCTCGGCCGCGAGTTCGTGGAGAAGGTGAAGATGACGGCGGGCCGGATCAACAGCCGGAACTCCTCGGTGTTCTGGGAGGCCGGGCGCAACGCCGACCTCGTCTACGAGTTTCTGAAGAGGCACCGCGACGTGGCGGGCACGAACCGGCCCGGGCTCGACACCTGGATTGCGAAGTTCGAGGCGGACCGGCGCGAGGCGGCGCTCGACTTCTGGTACGAGATGCACAAGGGCGCGCACGAGTCGCTCCTGGAGTTCTAGGGGTTCTCGTGGCGGGCACGCGGTAAGATGGGCGGGCCATGAAGCTGCCGGCGTTCATCTCCAGCCACATCGACGCGATCGAGCGGGAGCTCGATCGCGTCACGCCGCCCGAGTCCGCCCAGCCGCAGGCGCTGCACCGGGCGATGCGCTATACGCTGATGGCGCCGTCCAAGCGCGTCCGCGCCGTGCTCGTGCTGTTGTCGGCCGACGTCTGCGGCGGCGCGGAGCGCGCGCTGTCTGCCGCAGCCTCCGTCGAACTGGTGCATGCCGCGTCGCTCATCCTCGACGACCTGCCGGCGCTCGACAACGCCGCGATCAGGCGCGGCCGGCCGTCGAACCACGTGGCGCACGGCGAGGCGATGGCGCTGATGGCGGCGTTCGGCCTCTTCAACCTGGCGTTTGCGACACTCGCGCGCGCGTACGACCCGCCGCTTGCCAGGCAGCTGACCGCGCTCGTCACCGACGCCGCGGGATCCGAAGGGTTGACCGGCGGCGAGGTGGAGGACCTGCTGGCCACCGAGTCGACCATCTCGTTCGAGGCGCTCGAACTGATCCACCGGTGGAAGACCGGCGCATTGTTCGTCGCCGCAGCGGTGGCCGGCGCGCTGACAGCCGGCGCGCGACCGGACCAGGTCACCGCGCTCTCCGCCTACGCCAAGAACCTCGGCCTCGCGTTCCAGATCGTCGACGATCTGCTCGACGTGGAAGGAGATCCGGCGGAAACCGGCAAGCCGCGGCTGGCCGACGCGCGCAAGACGACCTTCGTTTCGTTCAGCGGAGTCGAAGGGGCGAGGTCGCTCGCTCGCGAACTGTGCGAGACGGCCGCCGGGGCGCTCGGGATCTTCGGGCCCCGCGGCAGCGCGCTCCGCGAGCTGGCGGGATTCGTCGCGAGCCGGAGCGCGTAGGACCGGCCTCCCGGTGACACGATGGCAGACCCGAAACCAGACGTCGATTCGTTGCGCGCGCGGCTGCGCGAGCTGGGCTACCTCGATGCGGGCGTCAATCGCTTCGTGCTGGCGCCCGTTCGCAGGGGACGCGCGCTGTGGAGCGTGGCGTGGCGGTCGAGCGTGCGCATCGGCGTGCTCGCCGCCCTGCTGATCGGACCGTCCGCGGCCCTCGCGCTCGGTGTGCGTCTGCCGGGTCTGGTGACGGGTGCGCGGGATGCGGCCGTCCTGGCGGTCTACCTCGGCGCGCTCTTCGGCGCCGCCGTCGCCCTGCTTTCACTCGGCGCGAGCCTCCTGCTCGGCTGGCTGGCCTCACGCCCGCGCGGCGACGACGCGGTTATCGAGCGGATGGGGCCGCGGTTGGCGCGACTGGCCGGCGGGGTCGTTGCGGTGGCCTGCTTCGCCTACCTCGTCCTCTGGTGGCGCACGGTGAATCCTGCCGGCACGGTCTGGAGCGCCGGAGCATGGACCTGGCCCGTGCTCGGCCTGTCGACCGCCATCAGCATGCTCCTCGGCCACGCGGTCACCGTGTCTACCCTGGCGTATGCCGCCCGCGGCACCGCCGCCCCGCGGCCCGCGCTTCGCCTCCATTCGCGATCGTGGCTGGTCACCGTGGGCACCGGCGCGCTGATCTTCCTCGGCGGCGCGACGATGCTGTTTCTCACGACGCGCGGCGAGGGGCCGGCGCCTGCGCCACCGGCGTCGCTCGCACGTGTGCAGACCGGTCTTCACGTCACCGTCGTTGCCGTGGACGGCCTCGACCTCGCGTTTCTCGAGCGACTGGCGGCAGTGGGCCGAACGCCTGCTCTCGCAAGGCTGACGGCCGCCGGCGCCCGCCTGACGATTCCGGCGTCCGATGCGCGGGATCCGGCGCGCACGTGGACGTCGCTTGCGACCGGCCAGCCCGCCGACGTGCACGGCGTCACCGGCATCGAAGCGCGCTCGGTGAGCGGCATCGCGGGTACGGTGCCGACTTCGGGATCGCCGCTCGCTGGAGCCATCGCCGCCGCCACCGACCTCGTCCGCCTGACGAGGCCGACATTGACCACCGGCCTCCAGCGGCGCTCGAAGACGTTCTGGGAAGTGGCCGCCGACTACGGCCTTCAGACGGCGGTCGTGAACTGGTGGGCGACGTGGCCGGCGCCGTCGGGAGCGGGCATCGTGCTGAGCGACCGGGCCACGCTGCGCCTCGAGCGGGGCGACCAGCAGGACGCCGAGATCGCCCCGCCGTCCTTGTACTCGAACCTCATGCCTGTCTGGCCGGCTCTTCGAGACGACGCCAGGCGGCGGGTGGTCGCAGCGTTCGAGGGCACCGGCGATGCGGATCGGCAGGTCCTGCAGCGCGCGGCGGAGCAGGACGCGTTGCCGGCCGCCCTGGCCGCACGGGCGTTCGCCGCGGAGCAGGACCTGCGGGCGATCTACCTGCCAGGGCTGGACATCGCCCAGCACAACCTGGTCGGGAGCGCTGCCGGCGCCGGCCTGCCCGCGTCCGCGCTTGCCGCTCGCGTCGAAGCGTTGGAGCAGTACTACGTGTTCCTGGATGGTCTCCTCGCACCTCTCGTCGCCGGTCCGACGGCCGGTCATGTCGTCGCGCTGGTGGCCGACCCCGGACGGTCGGCGACGGGCGGCCGCGGCCTGCTGGCGCTGACGGGGCCGGGCGTCCGGACCGGCCTGGTTCTGGTCGGCACGGCCGCGGAGTTGGCGCCCACCCTTCTGTATCTGCTGGGCGTTCCAGCGAGCCGGGAACTTCCCGGTCGTCCGCGGACCGACCTCATCGAAGCGTCGTTCGCCGCACGCGTGCCGGTCCGCTGGATCGACAGCTACGGTTCGCGTACCCTCGCGCCGCGGTCGCCGGGCGCAGCGCCCCTCGACCGCGACGTGCTGGACAGGCTCCGCAGCCTCGGCTACGTCCGGTAGGCTCGGTCGCGTGGTCCCTCGGCTGCTCGCCGGCAGGGGCTGGCGGGCGGTAGACGCAGAGATGAATGGCCCTTCCCATCTCGGGCCGCGTGAGGTATCATGGCGTCCGCGCCTGCGTGCGCCCTGAGTTTGGCGAGGCGCTGCAGGCTGAGGCCTGATCCTTTCAGCAACGATTCAAGCGGGGTGACCATGAGAGCGAATACGATGCGCGCCGTGGTGCGGCTGGCGGCGATTGCGGCGATCGCCGCCCTGGTTGGCGCGGGCGTCGCTGTGGCGGCGGACCAGGGGGCGAAGCCGGCGGCGGACGGCTACCGCCACGCGACCATGCTTGGCGGGCCGCGGAGCCTTATCGGCCCGTTGAAGGACCTGGCTGCCCTGAAGCGGGCCATCACGAGACCCGCCGTCCGGAAGAACGTCGAGAGCGCGATGGATGCCGCCGGCCTGAGCGCCGCGGTCAAGGACGAAATCCTGAAGACCCTCGTGGCCGCGGACGCGTCCCAGATGAAGGACGGCAAGTTCGAGGTCGGCAATACCTGGGTCTGGATGGGCCTGAAGAACGCCGGCAAGGCGGACGTCATCCGCAACGTGCGCTGGAGCGGCGCCAAGCCGTTCGACACGTGGTTCTTCGACATCGACGACGGCGAGACGCTGTATCACTTCATCCTGCCGAAGGCGTGCGGGAACCTGGCCCTCGCGTCGAGCGAGCGGAGCCCGAAGGCAATCGAGGCCGAGCGGGCCCGTCGAGCGGCCGAGGAAGAGAGGCTTCGCGCCGAGGCCGCGAAGAAGGCCGTTCCGCCGCCGCCGCCCCCCCGCCTCCTCCGCCGCCTCCGGCGCCCGCATCGTGCGGCGTGTCGGCAACTGCGGTGAAGGGAAGCGGCGGCTGGGACGTGACGATTGACGGCGCCGAGTCGGCGTCCGGTCGTTCGCCCGCCGCGACGCTCGTCGCCACGATCGTCGGGCCCGACGGCAAGCCGGTCAGCATGTACCAGCAGGGGAAGGCGGTCACCGAGCTGTCGTTGACGGCTCCCTTCAAGGCGACGGTCCTGCTCAAGAAGCCGATTCCCGGCACGTACACGGTGAAGGTTGCCTCGACAGCGGCGAACGCGAAGGCCGAGAAGACCAGCTGCCAGAGCACGTTCGACGTGGTCGCCGACGACAAGGTCGACTTCTTCCTCGAAGGCGACTTCGGCAAGGAGCGGCGGGTCCGCCTGGCCGAGGACTCGACCGCCGCTCCTGTCGAGACCTCCGGCGGGTACTGCCAGCCGCTGGTCGGATTCAAGTTCGGCGTCGACCTCAAGGTTTCCGACAGCTGGCGGATCGCGCCGGGTGCCGGTTTCGCGGTGAACACGGAGCATTCTGGCAACTCGAGCCTGTTCGCCGAGGTCGAGTTCAACAAGTGGTTCGACCGCAAGGGCTACTTCGGGTTCAACGTCGGCGTGTGGGACTTCACCCATTCCGATATGGTGGCTCCGACAGCAGGCCTCCAGTTCGGCACGCGTCTGTGGTCGGCCGGGCCGGGCGGAAACGAGATGCACTTCGTCGGCAGCGGCCGCCTGTTCCTCGACCAGCTGGACGACATCGCGAACAACTACCAGTTCTGGGCCGGCGTGCGCTACATCTTCCGGTAGGCGCCACGACGCTGCGGTTGGCGGGTTCGAACGGGCGCGGGAGCCACGGCTTCCGCGCCCGTTGTCTTTCTGGGCTGATCCGCGTTTCCCGTTCTGGCGAGGCGGGCGTCGTCGCCGGGCCTGCTTGGCGGTCCGAGGCCCGCCTCCCTAGAACCTGTAGCTCAGGTGCGTCATCCACCGCGTGTCGGTGAACGTGCCGTCCTTCAGATACTCCGCGGTCGCCAGCAGTGCGAACCGGCGCGTCAAGTAGAACGTCCCGGAACCGAAGTAGCGGCTGGTTCGCGGGCGGTTCTCGACGATGTACTCGCCGGTCGTCACCACTTTGAGAACCGACAGCGACGATGTGAAGCCCCCGGAGGCATAGACGCGACTGCCGAAGCTCCGCCCGGCCGTGACGTCCCACGAATCGAACGACGACGTGGCCGTGGTGTAGTGGTAGCCGGACACGCCGAGGTCGATCCCGGTCTTGACGAGATTCGGCGTGAAGAAGCCCCCGCCCACACGGTCGCTCGTTCGATCGTCTTGGCTGACCCGGTCGCGGTAGTAGCTGGCGTAGACCCGGTACTGGGGCGTGATGTTGGCCGTCACCCGCGCGCCGGCGCTCTCGTAGAGCATCCCCTGGAGCGACTGCGTGGATACGGGCCGCCCGTTGATGACATCGAGCGTGATCGTCCTGGCGTCCACAGACCGACCGCGGTGGTAGTCGGCCTGGACCTCCAGGAACTTCGTCGCCGTTGCCCGGCCGTTGATGAAGAAGTAGTTCAGTCCTCCTTCCCCGTTGCCGGCCGGACCGGAGAGATGGTACTCGCCGGCCTGGTAGACGAAGACGCTCTTCCCGATTGGCAGGAAGTTCGTGAACGTCAGCACCTCGCGCTCGGTCAGGTCCTGGTTGCGCACCGTGACGAAGCCGACGACGTGGCGCCACGCGCCGCCGCCGTCGAGGGCTGCGTAGGCGCCGTACTTCTTGACATCCGGCACGTAGCCGGCATCGAGGATCTTCGGTTCGTAGCCGCCGAACGCTCCGACCCGCAGGCGGAACCGGCGAGCCGCCTGTGGCTGGCGGTACTCGACGTGCACGCCGCCCACCAATCCGAGCGCGCCCAGGTCGTTCAGCCACATCTGCCCGCCGCGGACGCCGAGGCGGCCGCCGGCGAACCGCTGGCCGAAATACGCCTCGTAGATCGACTCCCGCCGCGGTCGCTCGTAGGTTCCCGTGTAACCCGCCAGGCGGACGTCGACGCCAAACTCGCTGCCGCCGGTTTCGGCCGCGCGAGAGGCGAGCGTGAAGGTCGTCAGCAGCTCGGTGTAGGCGCGGTCGGCATCGCCGTCGTGGGCCGAGCTGGCCGATGCCGCAAACGACACGCGGCCCCAGACGCCGGAGACCTGCGCGGCCGCCGGCGCCGCGTGCAGGGTGGCGAGGGTGGCGAGGCCAGCCATCGCCACGCGGCCGGCGACGATTCGTGACGGCCGCGTGTATCGTCGCGTTCGGTCCATGTCACCCTCCGCTCGCCGCCGCCTGCCCGCGAATGTCGAGCGCCGCATCACCCGCGCCCCTGTGGATGGCAGCTGTAGCAGGCCTGCGAGTCGTAGCGGAACGCCGGATTGCCCGAGTGCTCCCCCTGGATCGACGACAGCGTGTGGCACGTCAGGCACGTGAACACCTTGAAGTTCGACGGGTCCTTGTGACAGTCGACGCACAGGCGGCCCGCGTGCCTGCCCGAGGTGATCGGGAACCACGTGTGGTTGAAGACCGCCTGGCGCCAGCTGGCATCGGTCGGCCGGTGGCAGGAATCGCAGGCGGTCGGGAAGCCTGCGGCCTGGTGGTTCGGCGCCGTGGTCCTCTGGTAGTCGGCCAGGTGACAGCCGACGCAGTTGCGCGGGGTGCCCTTGTAGACGTTGTTCTTGTGGCACGCGCTGCAGGCCTGCGTCGCATGTACGCCGACCAGCAGGAAGCTCGAGTGGTTGACCGCCGTCCCCTTGAAACTCGCATCGGTCGGCCGATGGCACGAATTGCACGCGGTCGAGAAGCCTGCAGCCTGGTGGTTCGGCGCCGTGGTCTTCTGGTAGTCGGCCAGGTGACAGCCGACGCACTCGCGCGGCGTCCCCCGGTAGACGTTGTTCTTGTGGCACGCCGAGCATGGCTGGAGGGCGTGCACACCGACGAGCGTGAACACGGTCTGGTGGCCGAACGCCGCCTGCGACCACGCCGAGTGGGACGGCAGGTGGCAGTTGTTGCACGTGGTCGGGAAGCCGGACGCCTGGTGATTCGGATTGGCGGCGCGCTGGTAGTCAGCCTGGTGGCAGCTCACACAGGCGGGGGCGGTGCCCTTGAACGTCTGGCCGGCGTGGCACGACTCGCAGGCGAGCGTCCGGTGGCTCGCATTCAGGGCCACGCCCGTGGATGCTCCGTGATTCCAGCGGACGGCGGTCCAGGCGGTGGGGCGATGGCAGGTCTGGCAATCGATGCCAAGCTGCGTGCGGTATCGGTCGTCCTGGCGCCGAATCCAGTGACAGTCGTAGCAGCGGGTCGGCGTGCCCGATATGACGCCGTTCAGATGGCACGACGCGCACCGCACGGCCAGGTGACGCCCCTCCAGCGGAAAGCGCCCGGCTTTGTGAAACGCCCGCGACGCGTTCTGGAAGGACACGCCCGCCGTGTGGCACTTCAGGCAGTCGGTGCCGAGTCCGCCGTCGTGCCCGTCGCGGTGGCACGAACCGCACTGGGGCGTCAGTTGGAGGAACGTGCGCGTGGTGTGGCATCGGGCGCATTGTCTGGCGAGCGGCAGGTGTCCGCCTGTCAGGGCGAAGCCCGTTTCGGCCTGATGCTCGAACGAGGCAGGATCGAGCGGGCGGATGTCCGCGTCGGCGCCCAGGTGTTCGGCGTGGCAGGCCTCGCAGTCGCCGGTCACTTCCCGGTGGACGCCCTTCCGGCCGGCCATTCGCTTCGAGATCGGCTCATGGCACGCCAGGCACCGCCGGGCATCGACCTTCCCCTCCGAGACATGGCACTTCTGGCACTGTCCCGCCACTCCCAGCGCTGCATGCGCCTTCGAGAGCGGCCCCGGCATCGGCTTCGGCTCCTGCGCGACGGTGGCGGACGCCGACAGAATCAGCGCGAGCGCGATGAACAGCGCGCGACCCGCGGCGCGCGCCGGATCGATGGAACACGACAGCCGAGCCGCAACTTGCACTGGGTGCCTTCCCTCTTCTCGAACTAGACATCTTCCAGGGGCCAGATCGAGACGGATGAAGCAAGTTCTCCGCCTTGCGCTCGCCCCTGGAAGATGTCGATGACGACGCCGAAGGCGTCGTCCAGAAACGCCGTAGGCTAGCGAAGCGAGCCTCGGCGGATTGAGGTGAGGCTTCGCTAGCAGTCGGAGGCCAAACGCCTGTTCACCAGCAAAGAAGATGCCAATAGTGGACAATATTGGTTCAGTTGTGTCAAGTCCTTATGGCGCAGTTATTTACTAAGCTGAGTCGGCCCGGCCAGAGGTCGAAGGCGCGGGACGCCGCCGGTGATCCGGCGTGAACGGTTCATGGTTCCAGGCTCCAGGCTGAGGCCACGAGGTGCCGAGACGACCAAACGGGGGGGCTGCGCCTACGGCACGGGGTCGAGCGGGATGGCCCCGCTCGCGCGATCGTCCGGCGGCGGCGCCTCCAGTTGACGCCGCAGGCGGCGCTCGTAGGACGCCAGCCACTTCTCGACCCGCTCCGCCCGGCGACCGCGCGCCAACAGCGATTCCCGCGCCCGCTTCAGCGAATAGTCGATCGTCTCGAGCCGCAGCTTGATGGCGCCGGCCGGCTTGTTCTCGTCGATGTCCTTGAAGCCGAAATACGGCGTGCCCGACTTCTCGATGATCTCCTCGATCGTCGCGTAGATCGGCGCGTCGTGGCCGCACTTGAAGTTCGACAATTCGACGGCCACCAGGTTCGGGTGGCGCGCCGCGAACTTCGCCGCCCAGATCTTCAGGTTGCTGCTGGCCGCAAACGCGTTCTTCCAGACGTCCGAGATGTCCATCGGGTGCCTGATGAGCCCCTGGCGCGTCTCCTCGCCGAACAGCCGGTCCAGCAGGTCGTCGTCGAGCGGCAGCGTGCTCTGCGAGAACACGGCGTAGCCGAGCTTCTGCAGTTCCTCTGGAATCCCGTGGTTCAGGCCCGGGTCGTGGTGGTACGGCCGACCGAGCAGGAGGATGCCCAGCTTGTTCTCGCGCTCCAACCCCTCGAGCGCGGCGCGTGCCGCCGTCCGCACGGCCTTCTCGTAGTCGGCGAGCGTCTCGCGCCCGGCCTGGATGGCGCGCTCGTTCTCCTCCCACGACAGGCCGAGCAACCCGTCCCACATCTCGAACATCTGGCGACGGAAGAGCGGCTTGTCCTCCATGTCGAGGAGGGTATCGAGGTAGGTGATGCCGGCCTCGGCGAACAGGTCGCCGTCCTTGGTGAACGCGGCCCGCACGGTCTGCGGCGTCAGCGTGACCGTGGGGCAGGCGTTGCTCCCCGGTGTGCCGAAGAACCTCGACGGCAGCACGTCGACCATCGGGAAGAAGATGCAGTCGAGCGGCGCGCGCTTGTGCTTGACGAACAGCAGGTTGTGGACGTGCGCCAGAGCGACCTTCGACGGGAAGCACGGGTCGATGGCGCCCCGCGTCGCGCCGGTCCTGAACATCTCGTTGCTCGTGAAGTCCGAGAACACGATGTTCTTCGGATCCACGCCGAGGCTTTCGAGATAGCCGGTGTAGAACGGGGCGAGCGCGTACATGTTGAAGACGCGCGGAATCCCGACGCGGAAGCGCCGGCGCTTCTCGTAACGCGCCCGGCGCGCACGCGAGGCCGCGGTCCAGCCCTTCGGCGGCAGCTCGTCGGCCACGCTGGCCGGGTGGCGGAGCTTCCACACTTCCCGCGAGGCGAGCGCCACCAGGTTCGGCGTCCGCTTCTTCACGGCGTCTTCGGCCGTCTGGATGTCCCGCATGCCGGAGACGTCCTCGGCCGAGCCCTTCTCGCACCCGGCGACGATGAAGCGGCGGTGGGAGGCACGCTCGACGTCGGCGGCCACGCGGGCGCCGACCGCCGACTTTTCACCCACCGACACGTCGATGAACGTGCGAATGCACTCGTTCTTGCAGAAGTGACAGCGCGTGTCGTCGTCGCACCGCGTGTCGAAGGCGACCCGCGTGGCGGCGTCGAGGCCGATGAACGTCGTCTGGCGACCGGTCCGCCAGAGGCGGACGGCCTCGAGGCCCGCGCCGATCGCGCCCGCCTCGCCGCAGTGTTCGTGCAGCACGATATCCGGCTGGCGCGACTGCCCCTTGAAGTTGTCGCGGATGAAGTCGACCTGCGCTTTGACCGCCGCGAGGTTGCGCTGCGTGCCGCCCTGCAGCACGAACCGCCACCCGAAACGCGAGAGGTTCGGCGCCTTCGCGACGTAGAGGAACACGTTCCGCGGCAGCACGGCGGCGAGCCCGGCCAGGATCTCCGGCGGCTTCCACCCGTACCGCTGCACGTTCGCGATCTCCGACTGCAGGAACACCACGCAGCCCTGGCCGAAGACCGGCATCTCGCGCGCCTTGAAGGCGGTCTGGGCGAACTCCTCGACCGGGTACCCGAAGCTCTGCGCGATGGACTGCAGGAAGTACCCGTTGCCGGCCGAGCACGCGGTGTTCAGGCGGAAGTCCTTCACGCGCCCGTCGTGCATCACGATGATCTTGATGTCCTGGCCGCCGACGTCCACGATGACGTGCGGATCCCGGTAGATGTGCTGCGCCGAGTTGGCGTGCGCCACGGTCTCGACCAGCGCGGCGTCGCCTGCGAACACGTCCTTGAGGACGTCCTTCGCGTACCCGGTCGTGACCAGCCCGGACACCTCGACGCTCGCGCCGTGAGACTCCACCTGCCGGCCGAGCGATGCGAACATCTCGATCGCATCCTCGATGGGGTTGCCGCGCGACAGCTGATAGGCTTTGGCGAGCACCTGGCCGGCCTCGTCGAGCAGCACGGCCTTGGTGGACGTGGACCCGGCGTCGAGGCCGATGAACCCGCGCACCCTCGCGCCGGGCTCGAGGGCGGGCGGCGTCCACGCCGGCCGCTCGTACATCGCCCGGAACTCGGCCAGGTCCATGCCGGAGGCGCCGACCGCCGCCGTGCCCCGCCGTCCGACCTCCGGCCCGCGCGCGATCGCCGCCGCGAGCCTGGCCGCGCCGAGGTACTCGGTGGCCGAGTCGCGCTCGCGGCGCGCGAACTCGACGGCGCCGAGCGCGGCGAAGTACTCGGCCAGCGGGGGCGTGACGATCACGTCGTTCGGCTGCACGCCCTCGGGGAGCCGGATGCCCCTCTCCTTCCAGCGCTCGGGGACGTGGGCCTGCCACGCCTCGCGCAGCCCGCGAAGGAACGCGTGCGGCCCGCCCACCAGGAGCACGTTCGGGGGCAGCGCGTGGCCGCGCGCCAGCACCGTCAGGTTCTGCACGACGATGGCGTCGAAGAGCGAGGCCATCAGCTCTGCGGCCGCGACCCCGCGCTTCTGCAGGCCATTGATGTCCGTCTCGGCGAAGACGCCGCACTTGCCGGCAATCGGGTAGACGTGCAGGCCGCCGTAGGGCGACTCGCACAGCGCGTCGGGCGGGATCTTCAGCTTCGCCGAGATCTTGTCGATGACCGACCCGGTGCCGCCCGCACACTTGTCGTTCATCGACACCGTCTTGCGGGACGGGCCGTCGGTCTCCTCCTCGAAGATGACGATCTTGGCGTCCTGGCCACCCAGCTCGATGACCGTGCGGGTCTCGGGGTGCCGGCGCTCGACCGCCAGCGCCACGGCGGCCACCTCCTGCACGTAGTGGGCGCCGACGAGCTCCGCGTAGGCGGCGCCAGACGAGCCGGTGATGAACGCCCGCGCGCCGCCGCGACCGATGCCCGCCTCCCGCTCGATCCGGGTCAGCATGTCCACCAGCATCTCGGCCGGCCGGCTCTCGTGCCGCTGATAGTCCCGCCAGACGATCTCGTCTGTGCGAGTATCGACGGCCACAGCCTTGACGGTGGTGGACCCCGCGTCGAGGCCGAGGAGGAATCTCGGTTCGGAATCGGTCATGGCACCTGCTGGTGGGCCGACGACCGCAGGCCGCGCCGGGCGACGGTGCGGCTGGATCGCCAGGCGCCGTCGCGATCGATCAGGCGGCTGACGTGGAGCACGAAGTTCGCGGCCACGCCGGCCACGCCGGGGCTCGCCGGCACCGGATGGAAGGGGCTGCGCAGTTCCGCGTGCTCGTCGACGTAGCGGCGGATCTCTATCAGCTTCCTTCCGGTCGACGCCAGCGCCTGGTCGAATTCCTGCTCGGCCCGCTGCCGCGCCTCGACCAGCACCATCTGCACGCGGCTGTGCGCGTGCAACTCGCCCTCGGCCGCCGTTTCGATCGGCAGGAACAGGACGTTCTTCACCCTCGCGGCGACCGTCGATTGCACGCCGTCGGACTGTGTGGACGGCATGCAGCCGAAGGGCTTCAGGCTCAGCACCATGTGGGCGCCGCGGTTCACCGAGTAGAGGATGTTCTTGCCGACCTCGAGGTGCCCCTCCCCGCCGCGCGCCAGGCTGTGGTAGAACGGGTGCGCCGCCTTCGCCAGCGCTTCCTGATCGACCAGATGGTGCGGCAGGTCCCCGAGCGCGCGGCACAGCCTGTGGTACCGGTGGCTGTAGATCGCATTGCCCAGCGAGTACCCCGCCAGCTTCGACAGCGTCGCCAGATCGTCCTTCACTCGGGCCTTCAGCCGCGCCGCGAGCGGCCCGGTGCGGGGCACGTTCAGGCCGCGGCGGCTGACGACCTTCGCGTGCTGCTGCCGGAGCATGTACATCAGCCACGTGCTCAGCGGATCGACGATGACCTGGGCGCCTTCGCGCTCCAGGAACTCGAACATCCTGAAGTTGCCGTCGCCCTCGGTGGACTGGGCCCAGAACTCGCCCGTGATCTTGACGACCGGCTTCACCCGCAGCCGATCGACTTCGATGAGATCGAGGCGCTCGCGGCACCGCCGAAAGGCGTCGGCCAACGCCGGCCCGTAGAGGTGCTCGCGCACGTTCATCACCACGTCGGTGGTGATCCGTGGCGTGCTGCGGGACGACAAGCGCTTCCACAGCCACGCCGGCAACCGCGTGCCGGGATCCACGCGCTTGCGCGTCCGGAAGTCCTCGGCCAGGATGGCCACCGCCTCGTCCAGCTGGCGATCGGTCGATCCCGGCACCACCTCGAACGGCCGAATGGCGTACGACACGTCGTTCAGCACGTCCGCGGCCTGGAACGCGTTGAGGGCGCCGAGCCCGAGCAGCAACGACAGCTTCAACCCGGCTTCGCCCGTGTTCGCCTTGACGCCCTCGCCCTGCTGGAACGTCAGGATCCGGAACCCCTCGAACCCCGCGTTGCGCAGCGCCAGCCGGTACTCGCCCTCGTACATCCCGAAACGGCACGGGCCGCACCCGCCTGCCGTGAAGAAGACGTAGCGGTCGACGATGTCCTGCCGCGACGCTCCCGCCGCTTCGAGCGACTGGAGGTACTTGACCAGCGCGCCGACGGTGAAGTACGCCGGGTTGCACAGGCCGTTGTTCCCGGTACTGCTTCCCCGTCCGGCACGCGTCGAGGTCCGGCTGCGGGACCGGCTCGCACCGGTGCCCGCACGCTCCGAGAATCGCCTTGATCAACTGCTCGTGGCGGGCGGTCAGGCCGCCGATCAGGATCGTGACCCGGTCGCGCTCCTCGGCGGTGAAGGGGCGCTCGGCCGCCCTCCGATAGTGAGTCGTCGGCGGCGTGGCGACGTGCACGCGGCGCTCGAGCCGGGCGCGCGCCTCCGCCAGCCGTCTGGCCACTTCCGTCTCCACGACGGCGTCCTGGCGGACGGCGACGCCGTCCGGCCGCTCCGGCGTTCCGAGGGGAGAGAGGGGGCCTGTCGGTCCGTCGGTCATCGTGCGATCTTTCGCAGCTCCAGCGTCGCGCTGATGGGAACCCAACCATATTACTCCCTTTTCGATCGGAGGCGCACCTGCCCGGACCGCGCCGGCACGCCGGCGGGGCGGTGGGAGGCCGTCGCCCACCTGTGCCAGAATAGGCGAACCTCTTCTCGACGGGAGCACTGTGGCGTCCTACCAGTACATCTTCACGATGAAGGGCCTGAGCAAGGTCCATCCTCCGGATAAGACCGTCCTCAGGGACATCTGGCTGGCGTTCCTGCCGGGCGCCAAGATCGGCGTGCTCGGGGCGAACGGCGCCGGCAAGAGCACGCTGCTTCGGATCATGGCCGGCCTCGACCGTGATTTCGGCGGCGAAGCGTTTGCGGCCGACGGCGTGTCCGTCGGCTTCCTGCCGCAGGAACCCGCGCTCGACCAGGAGAAGAGCGTCCTCGGCAACATCGAAGAGGGGGTGGCCGAGACGCGCGCCCTGCTCGCCGAGTACGAGCGGCTGAGCGAGCGCCTGGGCGAGGATTTGTCGGCCGGGGAGATGGAGAAGGTCCTCGAGCAGCAGGGGAAACTCCAGGACAGGATCGACGCGGCATCGGCGTGGGACCTCGACTCGCGCGTCGAGCTGGCAATGGACGCGCTGCGCGTGCCGCCGGGCGACGCCGACGTCCGGACGCTGTCGGGCGGCGAGCGGCGGCGGGTCGCGCTCTGCCGGCTGCTCCTGCGTTCGCCCGACCTGCTGCTGCTCGACGAGCCGACCAATCACCTCGACGCCGAATCGGTGGCCTGGCTCGAGCGCTTCCTCCACGACTACCCGGGCACGGTGGTCGCCGTCACGCACGACCGCTACTTCCTGGACAACGTGGCCGGCTGGATCCTCGAGCTCGACCGCGGACACGGAATTCCCTGGCAGGGCAACTACTCGTCGTGGCTCGAGCAGAAGGAGCAGCGGCTCGCGCAGGAGGAGAAGCAGGAGGCCAGACGGCAGCGGACGCTGGCGCGTGAGCTGGAGTGGATTCGGATGTCGCCGCGCGCGCGCCAGGCGAAGGGCAAGGCCCGCCTCAATGCCTACGAGGAGATGCTGTCGCAGGACTCGATGCCGCGGATCGAGCGCGGCGAGATCTACATCGCGCCCGGCCCGCGCCTGGGCGACATCGTGGTCGAGGCCGAAGGCCTGCAGAAGGGCTACGGCGGCAACCTGTTGATGGACGACGTGACGTTCCGGCTGCCGCGCGGCGGCATCGTCGGCATCATCGGGCCGAACGGCGCGGGGAAGACGACGCTGTTCCGGCTGCTGACCGGGCAGGAGGCGCCGGACGCCGGCACGCTCAGGATCGGCGAAACGGTGAAGGTCGGCTACGTCGATCAGAGCCGCGACTCGCTGGACCCGGCCAAGACGGTGTGGGAGGAAATCTCGGGCGGCCTCGACGAGATCCTGATCGGCAAGCGGGCGGTGCCGTCGCGGGCCTACGCGTCCTGGTTCAACTTCAAGGGGCGCGACCAGCAGCGCCCGGTGGGCGCGTTGTCGGGCGGGGAGCGGAACCGCCTGCACCTGGCCCGGCTGCTGCGCGGCGGGTGCAACTTGCTGCTGCTCGACGAGCCGACAAACGACCTCGACGTCGACACGCTGCGTTCGCTCGAGGACGCGCTCGTGGAGTTCGCCGGGTGCGCGCTGGTCGTCAGCCACGACCGCTGGTTCCTCGATCGGATCGCCACGCACATGCTGGCGTTCGAGGGGGACAGCCGCGTGGTGTGGTTCCAGGGGAACTACCAGGACTACGAAGCCGACCGCCGCCGCCGCCTCGGGGCGGAGGCCGACCGCCCGCACCGCATCAAGTACCGGAAACTGGTCAGGTAGGTTCGCGGAGCACCGCTGTGAGGAATGCCGCCGAAGTCCAGCTGGGCAGGTTGCTGATCGCAGAGGGGCTCGTCTCCGAGCGGCAGATCGCGGAGGCCGTCGCCGAGCAGCCGGCCGGCAGCGCGTACGTGCCGCTGGGGCGCATGCTGGTGGACAGGAAGGTCATCACCGCCCGCCAGCTCGCGCTCGTTCTCGAGCGGAGCGACAAGCGGCTGAAGCTCGGCGAGGTCCTGCGTCGGAACGGATCGATCAACGAGGAGCAGCTGGAGTTCGCCCTGCAGGAGCAGCGTCGCGTCAGGCGCCCGCTCGGCGAAGTGCTGATGAAGCTGGGTTATGTGACCGAGGAGACGATGCGGCAGGCGTTGTGCCTGCAGTTGGGCGTGCCGTACGTCGACCTTGACGCGATGATGCTCGACAAGTCGCTGACGCGGCTCATCAATCTCAACTACGCCCGGCGCCACTGGCTCGTGCCCGTTGCCCTCATGGGGCACGCGCTGACGGTGTCGATGGACGACCCGACGAAGACCGTCACCGTCGAGGAGTTGTCGCAGCTGACGGGCTTTGTCGTGAACGTCGTCACCTCGTCGCACGCCGCCATCAAGCGAGCGTTCAAGCGGCTCTACGACCAGCCGCTCGACCCGGGGAAACTGGGGGGGGGCGGGGTCCAGATCGAGACGATTGCGGTCGACGGCTATCCCGAAGGCGACTCCCGTACCGGGCCGAAGAGTCGCTACGTCGACGAGTACTTCCAGGACAGAAAGGCCGACGAGGCGGTCAGGCAGTTGATTGCCATCGCGGTGGAACGCCGGTCGAGCGACATTCACCTCGAGACGCTGTCGGGTCGCCTGCACATCCGGTTCCGGGTCGACGGCGTGCTGCAGGAACTCGACCTCGGGCCGCTGCAGCAGATCGCCGACGCCAGCTCGCGCGAGATCATCTCCCGGGTCAAGGTGCTCGGCAAGCTCGACATCTCCGAGAGGCGTCGCCCGCAGGACGGGTCCTTTCGCGTGAGGCTGGAGCGGGACGGCGAGACGCACAGCATCGACTTCCGCGTCTCGATCCTCCCGAGCTATTACGGCGAGAGCTGCGTCCTCCGTATCCTGGACAAGAAGAACGCGCCGACGACGATCGACCAGCTCGGGTTCTCCGTGGAGATCTCGTCACGGCTCCGACTTCTCATGAAGCGGACGACCGGGGTCATCCTGGTGACCGGGCCCACCGGGTCCGGCAAGTCCACCACGCTCTACTCGGCGCTGGTGACGGCGTACCGGCCCGAAATCCGGGTGCTCACCGCCGAAGATCCGATCGAGTACGTGTACGAGCAGTTCAGCCAGTCGGAGGTGAACGACCGGATTGGCAACACGTTCGCGCGGTACCTGCGCGCGTTCCTGCGTCACGACCCCGAGGTGATCATGATCGGGGAGATCCGCGACGAGGAGACCGCCGAGATGGCCTTCCGCGCTGCGCAGACCGGGCACCTGCTGCTCAGCACCCTCCATACGAACGACGCGGTGTCGACCGTGACGCGGCTGCTCGACATGAAGGTCGATTCGAACCTGCTGGCGTCGTCGCTTCTCGGCGTGCTCGGACAGCGTCTCGCGCGCACCGTATGCACCGAGTGCAGGCGGCCGTATCAGCCGGCGCCCGAGCTCGTCCGGGAGTTCTTCGCCGAAGTGCCCGCAGGCCTGGAGTTCTACCAGGGCGCGGGTTGCGCGGCCTGCAACTACACGGGGTATCGCGGCCGGACCAGCATCGCCGAATTGTGGGTGCCGAGCCAGCAGGACGTCATTCTCATCAGCAAGGGCGCGAACTCCGACGAGCTGCGGGAGAGCGCACGCCGGAGCACCATTTCGATGGCCCAGGACGTCCTCGAACGGTTGGCGGCGGGGCGAACGAATCTCGAGGAACTGATCAGGGTCATGCCCTACAGCGCCGTCTACCTGTTCCGCGAGTTGTCGAAGGACCGCTTTCCGTCCGCCGGGCTGACGCCGTGACCCGGAAGCGGACCGCGGTCCCGCGCCCCACCCGGCTGCGAACCCAGCATCGGGTTGCCGACGGGCGAGGTAATCACCGTATGGCGCCTCGCTCGACCCCGCGCCCGGATCCGCGACTGGCGTCGGCCTCCGTTCGCCGCAACGCCGGTCACCGCCGAGGGTTGCGCGGCTGATCTGCGCGACTGGGTCTTGTCAGGGGCGGCTGGAAGGTGTAACTAGATACGATCACGAGTCCGACATGCCCAACCACGAAGGGCGGTTGCGTCTTCCGGCTGAATCTGCGTTCGATCTCAAGGAGTTCCTCGAGTCGGGAGGCGTGTCCGCGAGAGTCGTCCGGCATCGGGTGGGAGAGGTCGTCTACTCGCAGGGCGAACCCTGCGATTCAGTGTTCTATGTCCAGAATGGGGAGATTAAGCTGGCGGTGTTGTCCCCCTCGGGCAAGGAAGCGGTCGTCGCGATCTTCGGGCCCGGCGACTTCTTTGGCGAAGGGGCGCTGTCGGGCCAGCCGCGCCGCCTGGCCACCGCAACCGCCACCTGCGCGAGCACCCTGCTCGTCGTGGAGAAGGAGCGGATGACCCAGCTGCTGCACGAGCAGCACGCGCTGTCGGATCGGTTTCTCGCCCACCTGCTGAAGCGGAACTCCCGCGTCGAAGCCGACTTGGTGGATCAGCTGTTCAACTCCAGCGAAAAGCGGCTGGCCCGCACGCTGCTCCTCCTGGCCCGCTACGGTCGGCACGACGGCCCCGACCACGTGCTGCCGAAGTTCTCGCAGGAAACGCTCGCCGAAATGGTCGGGACGACGCGCTCGCGCGTGAACTTCTTCATGAACAAGTTCCGGAAGCTCGGCTACATCGAGTACAACGGCGGCCTCAAGATCAACCACGCCTTGCTCACCATCGTCCTGCACGACTGACGCGCTGGTCGTTCACCGCGCCATCCGCTCGAAGGAGAGCCGCTGTCTGACGCACGCCAGCGCTTCTCGGCGACCTGGGCCGGCCCGTCAGCCTCTCGAGCGCACCCACACGTCGACCCGGTGCTCGACGCGGTCGTCCACCAGGGGAACGGCCATGCCCGGGAGGGCCTGGCCGTCAAGGCTGAGACGCTGAGCGCCGGTTGCGTGCGGCGTCTGGCGCACGTCGAAGTGATAGACCGTCTCGCGAAAACGGTAGTGCATCGTGAACCCCTGCCAGTCTGCAGGCAGGCACGGTTCGATGCGCAGCCGTTCGCCCTCCAGCCTGAAGCCGAGCAGCGATTCGACAATGAGACGGTACATCCAAGCGGCAGAGCCGGTATACCAGGTCCACCCGCCGCGGCCGACGTGCGGCGCCACGGCGTAGACGTCGGCCGCCACGACGTAGGGCTCCACCTTGTAGGTGTCGATCGCGGCCTGTGACGCGCCGTGGGTAATCGGGTTGATGAGATTCCACAGCTCCCACGCTCGCCCGGCATCGCCGAGTTCGGCAAACGCCATGGCGGCCCAGATCGCCGCATGCGTGTACTGCCCTCCGTTCTCTCTCACACCCGGGACGTATCCCTTGATGTACCCGGGATCCAGCGCGGACGTGTCGAACGGCGGGTCCAGCAGTCGAATGAGGCGGTCATCGCGGCGGACGAGCCGTGCGTCCACGGCGTCCATCGCAAGGCGCGCACGGGCCGGATCGGCGGCCCCGGAGAGGACCGACCAGCTTTGCGCAATCGAGTCGATCTGGCACTCCGCGTTGGTTGAGGAGCCGAGCGGCGACCCGTCGTCGAAGTAGGCGCGGCGGTACCACGACCCGTCCCACCCCGCTGTCTCGAGGCGGACCCGCAACGCCGCCGCTTCTGCAAGGCATCGATCAGAGAACGCAGTATCGCCGTGACGCCTGGCGACGCCTGCAAATGGCACCAGGAGCGCGTAGAGGAAGAACCCGAGCCAGACGCTCTCTCCGCGCCCCGCCGCGCCGACGAGGTTCATGCCGTCGTTCCAGTCCCCGGACCCGATCAGGGGCAGGCCGTGGTCGCCGAACTTCAGGCTGCGGACGATCGCACGCACGCAGTGTCCGTACAGGCTGGCGGCCTCCTCGGACGTGCCGGGAAGGTCGTAGTAGGAATCCTCCTCCGGGTTCACAGCCCGGCCCTCGATGAACTGGACGGTCTCATCGAGGACACCGGTGTCGCCGGTGGCGGTCACATAGCGGCACGTGGCGAGTGGCAGCCACAGGGAGTCGTCCGAACAGTGAGTGCGGACGCCTCGGCCAGCCGGCGGATGCCACCAGTGCTGCACGTCGCCCTCCGGAAACTGCCGCGACGCGCACAGAAGCAGGTGTCGCCGGACAAGCGCCGGCTCGGCGTGGACGAGCGCCATCACATCCTGGAGCTGATCCCGGAACCCGAACGCGCCGCCGGACTGGTACGCGCCGCTCCGCCCCCACAGGCGGCACGTGATCGTCTGATAGACCAGCCAGCCGTTGGCCAGCGTGTTGAGCGTCGCGTCAGGCGTGTCGATGTTGATAGCGCCGAGGGTGTGGTTCCAATACTGCCAGACGGCCTCGAGCGCGGTCCGCGCCGCCGCGACGCCCAGGATTCGGCCCAGCAGCGCTGCTGCGCCTTCGCTGTCCCGGCCTGCGCCGAGCCTGAAGACGATGTCGCGTTGCTGTCCGTCCTCCAGGTCGAAAGGCACCTGGATCGCAGCGCACGGGTCGAGGGCGCCTCCCACGCGGCCGGAGAGCGTGGACCGCGTCATCGCGTCCGGCTGCCTCAACGTGCCGTTGCGACCGAGGAACTCGGTGCGGTCGCCTGTCACGCGGCGGCTGGCATCGTCCACGTGGAAGAAGGCCGCTCGACCAGCGAACTCGGCGTTGTATGCGTTCTGGGCGACGACGGCACCCGTGACGGGGTCGATCGAGGTGACCACATGCAGGGCCGTCCTCTCGCGCAAGTCACCCAGAACCCACTCCACGTAGCCGGTCGCGGACATCCGGCGGAACCGGCCCGAGGCGTTGCGGACCTTCAGGACCGACCACTTCACCGGCGCGTTCGCGTCAGCATAGACCCACAGTTCCGACGAGATCCCGTCGACGGTGTGTTCGAAGACGCTGTACCCGAATCCGTGGCGGGTCGTGTACGACTGTCCGCTTCCGGCCGGCAGCGGCGTCGGCGACCAGAATCGTCCGGTCTCCTCGTCCCGAAGGTAGAACGCCTCTCCGCAGGAATCGGTGACCGCGTCGTTGCTCCACGGCGTGAGGCGGAACTCGTGCGCATTCTCGGTCCAGCTGTACGCGGAACCGCTTTCGGAGATCACGGTGCCGAAATGGGGGTTCGCCAGCACGTTGACCCACGGGGCGGGCGTCGCGACGCCTGGTCCGGTCGTGATGATGTACTCGTGACCGTCCGGCGTGAACCCACCCAACCCGTTGAAGAACGACAGCTCGACGCGAGGCGGAGGCGGCGACGGCGCCGGAGCCAGCGCCCCTGCCGCCCGCGCAGGCGTCAGGCGCGCGGGGAGCGTGTCGGCAGGCCGACCGTCAATCTGGTCCGCCAGCGAGCCCCGAGTGTCCGTGATGATGACCCGCGCCACCGACTGGAACAGGATTCGGTCTTCGACGGAGATCTGCTCGGCGGGGCGGACGAAGATCCCGCCCGGGCGATCCGATGCACGCGCCTCGACCCCGGCCGCGATGAGGCCGATGATCTGCTCCTGGAGGATCTGCCGGTAGCCGGCGCGGTCCTCGTTCCAGATCACCAGATCCACCGCCAGTCCCTTCAGGCGCCAATAGGCGTGCGCCTGGACCAGCTGACGCACCAGCTCGATGTTCGCCGCATCGCCGATTTGCAGCAGCACGATGGGCAGGTCGCCGGACACCGAGTAGCCCCACAAGCCGGACTGCCCGCGCCGGTTCTTGGCGACGATGGCTGGATCGGCGCGCAGAGACGCGTTCGCGTAGATGATGGCCCCGGCGAGACGGTTGTACAGCGGCGCGTCCGCCTCGCTGGTATCCAGCTGCCTCAGGACGATCTGGGCGTGGGTCGCGGCCAGCGCAAAGACGCGGTTGGCCAGCCGGCGGTCCTGGTACTTGCCCACGAGGCTGAGGCTGGCCCCGCGTGTCTCGGCCACGCCGGAGACCACGTCGATCGTGATCGTCTCGTCCGGTTCGATCGCGAACCGGCCGCGGATCGCGACGATCGGATCGAGCACCGACCCGTCGCTCCCCCCAAGCGGACCGTTCTCGCGCATCACGCGCGGCTCGGCGGGCGTCCGCCCGCGGCCGAGGAATCGCAGGCGGTCGGTTTCGTAGGAGAGGGCACGACCGGCCGCGCCACCATGCGCCGCCATGAGGTGAAACATCCAGGGCGACGCCTCGCCGCGCGAGCGCGGGCGCCTCGTGCAGAGGATCGCGCGCTGGTCCTCGACGATTTCCGTCTGGACGAAGAGATTGCTGAACGCCGGGTGCAGGGCGTCGGCGGCGGGGGGGGCGAGCGCCACTTCGGCGTAGCTGGTGACCTCGATCGTCCTGCGCGTGCGGCTGCAATTGGTCAGGCGCAGTCGGCGGAGTTCCACGTCGTCCTCGGGCGAGACGGCGATTTCGGTGTAGCTCTCGATCAGGTTGGTTCGGCTCCGGAACTCGACGCGGGCCTCCGAGAAGACGGTTTCGAACCGATCGGCTGGTTGGCGTGTCGGCTGGTACGCCGTCGACCAGAACGCCCCCGTGGCGACGTCGCGGAGGTAGCAGAACGTTCCCCAGTTGTCCGACGTCGTGTCCTCGCGCCAGCGTGTGAGGGCCAGGTCCTTCCACCGGCTGTATCCGCCCCCTGCGTTGGTGACGACGAGGTGATACCGCCCGTTCGACAGCAGCTGCACCTCCGGTTTGGGCGTGTCGGGCCCGCTGAACGATCGCATCGGGCTCCCGGAGTCGGCCTGGGCGGTGCGGGCGTCCGCCGCAGGGGTGGGCGGCAGGTACAACGCGGTCGCGCGCGGAATCCGCTCCTGCAACAGCAGCGTCGTCGCCTGGCACGCCGGGTCGGACGCGAAGCGCGCCTGCATTCGGCCGTTCAAGAGCACCTGCGCCAGCGACAGGAGCGTCATCCCCTGGTGATGCGCCATATAGGACCGGACCAGTGCGTGGGCCTGTCCCCTGGGGAGGCGCGCCGGCGTGTAGTCAATCGCTTCGTAGAAGCCGAGGTCCCCCGCGAACCCCTCGGCCGCAAGCCGCTGCAGGTTCGCGCACGCCTCCTCGGGAGAGACCATCAGGGCGAGGGCCGACGCGTACGGCGCGATGACCAGGTCGTCGGCGAGGCCGCGCTGGAGGCCGAGGCCTGGCACGCCGAACGCGCGGTACTGGTTACGTGAGCCGCGCGTCCAGCATGTTGTAGCCCGACTCGGAGATCCCCCACGGCACGCCGCGGCGCTTCGCGTACTCGATCTGACACCTGACCGCCGCCTTGCAGGTCTGGCCGAGCAGGGTGTCGTCGTAGCCAGGCATGACGATGAGCGGCATCAGGTACTCGAACATCGAGCCGCTCCACGACAGCAGGACCGGCTCCCCCGCCGCGGTCGTCAGCAGGCGCCCGAGCGCGAACCAGCTCTCCTGCGGGAGGTGCCCCTGCGCGATCGCCACGAAGGTGCAGAAGCGCGCCTCGGAGGCGAGCAGGTCGTAGTAGCTGGAGTCGCGACGGCGATCGGCGACGTGGTACCCGATCGACAGGAGGTGGCGGGTGCCGTCGAACAGAAAGGCCCAGTCCATGTCCGCCAGATCGGTCGACTGCGCGGCGAGGCGATTCAGCAGGGCGATCCTGGCCCGGGCCGGGCCGGCCCGCTCGTCGTCGAGCGCAGCCAGCTCGCCGAGCGAAGGGATTGACGTGAATCCGGGCAGGTGGGCCTGCGGCCTCGCCGAGGCCGGCAGCGACGTCCACGGGGCCAGGTGCGCGAGATCGTCGATCACGTCGCGGCATTGGCCCGACAGCGCCGCTGCCCAGCCGCTCGCTTCACGGTCGGTGGTCGTGGCCAGCGCAGCGGCCAGCGCGCCACTCTCGGCGGCCAGGCGTTCGAGCACCAGCCGGCCCTCGGTCACGGTGGTTGGCGGCTTGTCGCACGCCGCGCCGAGCGTCGTCTGCAGCCGCGTCACGGCGGTCGGCGGCGCGCCCTGGATGCTGTCGGCCACGAGGTCGAAGGTGTCCCGAAGGCCCGGGAATGCCCGTGCGGGCAGGATCGGCTCGCCTGCGACCTCGAGCAACCCCTGGCGCAGCGTTATCAGGTCGCCTGCCAGATTGCCGCTGTCCACCGATGAGATGAAGCGCGGCTCGAGGGGCGCGAGCGACTGCGTGTTGTACCAGTTGTAGAAATGGCCCCGATGGCGCTCCATCTCGAACATCGCCTGGAACGCCCGCTCGGTGCGATCCAGGAGCCGGCCCGCCGAGATGTAGCCGAAGTCGCAGGCCGAGAGATTGGCCAGCAGCGCCAGCCCCATGTTGGTTGGCGACGTGCGATGCGCCACGCCGGCGGCTGGCGCCTCCTGGTAGTTGTCCGGCGGCAGCCAGTGATCGCCTGGACCGACATAGGTGTCGAAGAAGCCCCACGTCCTGCGGGCGACGCCGCTCAGGAACCGGAGCTGGCGGCCCGTCAGCCGTGCGGCACGCCGCGACAGCGGACGGCTGATTCGCCAGGCGGCCATCGGCGCCGTGAACCAGAGCAGCAGGATCGGAGCGGCCGGGGCGAGGCTCTCCGGCCGGACCATTGACAGGTAGGCGCCGGTGGCGACCGCAAGCGATGGAGCGACCCACATCCTCGCCCACGCGGCGGCCAGGCTCTGCCCGGCCAGGAGCCCGTGGTCGCCCGATGGCGTCCACTCCAGGAGCCTCCGGCGGGTGACGACCAGGCGCACGGCGGTGCGGACGACGGCGGCCAGGCTGAAGTACGCTTCGTGCGGGAGACAGGCGAGCGTCTGCAGCGCTTGCGCCAACTGGCGTCCGAGAGAGCGCCCACTCCCCTCGAGATGCCGCGCGAGTCCCACATCGGCAGGCTTACGCACGAGACCCGGCAGCCAGGCGGTCATGGCGGGAACCACCAGGCAGCCCACGCCGGCGAGCGTCCACCCCCAGGCTGGTGACAGCGCCGCCCATGCGATCAGGAGCAGGCCAACCAGTGCCGCAGGCGTGAGACTGCGCCGGAGGTTGTCGAACAACTTCCATCGGCAGAGCAGGGACAGCGGGTTTCTGCTGCGGCGCCCGTCGCGGCCTGGAGGCCAGGGAAGCAACCAGCGCCACAGCTGCCAGTCGCCGCGGATCCACCGGTAGCGCCGCCGCACGTCCTCCTCGTAGCGGGCCGGATATTCCTCGTACACCTGTACGTCGGTCAGCAACCCGGCCCGCGCGTAGCAGCCTTCAAGCAGGTCGTGGCTGAGGATCCGGTTCTCCGGGAAGCGTTCGCCGACAGACGCGTCGAATGCGTCCACGTCGTAGATCCCCTTGCCGATGAAGGAGCCTTCGCCGAACAGGTCCTGGTAGACGTCCGACACGACACGGGTATAGGGGTCGATACCAGGCTCGCTGGCCCAGAGCCGTGCATACCACGAGCGGTTTGCGGCCGGAAGACTGACCGCGACGCGGGGCTGCAGGATGCCGTATCCCTCGGTCACACGCTGCTGCCCGTCGAGCCGGGCGCGGTTGAGCGGGTGCGTCATGGCGCCGACCAGCAGGCGCGCGGCGTCGCGCGGCAGCTGCGTGTCCGCGTCGAGCGTGATGACGTACTTCACCTGGCCGAGCATCCTCGTGTCCCCGACGACGCGAGAGAACTGGCCGCTGGACCGGCCGCGTAGCAGCGCGTTCAAATCGCCCAGCTTGCCTCGCTTGCGCTCGTACCCCATCCACACGCCCTCCTCGGGGTTCCAGCGCCGCGGCCGGTGGAAGAGGAAGAACGCCCCTGGCGGGTACTTCCTGTTCAGGTCGACGATCAGGCGCTCGGCGAGACGCTCGAGAGCCTCATCCTCCGGCAGGGTCTCCTGGGTGGCATCCGCGAGGTCCGTCAGCAAGCCGAACGAGACGAGTTTGTCCCGATTGCCGAGAAACCGCACCTCCAGCGCTTCGGCCAGGCGCTCCACGTTGTGGGCGCTCGTGATCAGGGTCGGTACGACGACGAGCGTCCGGGAAGCGGCCGGAATGCCGCCCGACAGGTCCATCTTCGGCAGGGCTTTCGGTTTCGCCAGCCAGGGAACGACGACGTTGACGAAGGCGACCGCCACCTGACTCGCGCAGAGCAGCAGGAGGACTCCGAAGAGGCCGAGGAGCCAGCCCGGCGCGCCTTCCCCTTGGACCTCGACTGTCAGCGCCGCCGTCGGCAGTACCGTAAGGGCGGCGATGCCCCCGAGATAGAACAGCAGCGGGTGGCGGTGGCACGCGCGCCTCGCGGCCTCGGCGACGGTGACGCGCACGTGCACGGCCTGTTCGACCTGCGACAGTCCCTGGCCGACGAGGTAGAAGCCGACGTGCGCCGCCCGCGCGTCGGGGCCCGCGGTGTCAGCGGTCTCCCGGGCCAATCCGACGGCCAGGTGGGCCACCTCTTCTTCGGTTCGCTCGCTCCGCCGGGCTGTCGTCTCCACGACGTGGCGGTAGCGGTCCCGCGTGGCGAAGTCCATCAGCGCGTACACGCCAGCCGGGTCCTCCCGCAGGGTCCTTTCGACGACGCTCCTCGTCTCCACGAAGTCGCGCCAGTCGGCGGCTCCGAGGAACCTCAAGCTGCTGATGCTGTTGCTGATCGAGACCTGATCGGCCGCCTGCTGCTGGTTCTCCGACTGGATCAGGTGCTCGATCGTCAGGCCGTCCTCCGACAGCCGCTGTTCGATCCACGTCAGCGGCAGGGCCAGCGCCGGGCTCTTGCCCTGCAGGCGGCGGGCGAACTCTGCGACGAACGAACCGACCATCGGGGGACCCGACCTCGCCATGTCCGCGATCACGAGAATGAGGCTCTTCGGGTCCGCCTCGGCGATCGCCATCATTTGATCGGCCCAGTAGTCCGCCCGGTTCCGGTCCACGCGATCGGCGCCGACACGCGCCGCCACACGGCGGAGGTTCTCCAGCAGGGCGAGCCGCAGCATGATCGGAATCGCCCACAACTCGCCGATACCGAGCGGGGTCACGGTCTGGTAGGCGGACACGAAGCCGCCGAGGCCGCCGACATCCAGCCGGCCATCGCCATGCGAAATCGTCTCGAGCGCGATGTCGTAGACGCGAGGCAATCCGGCCGACGGGCCGTCAGCCAAGCGGGGCAGTTCACGGCTGTATCCCGCCGGGAGGTGCCGCCGCGCCGTCCGGACCTGCTCCTCGATCAGGTAGAAGTTGTCGAGCAGCCACTCTCCGGCCGGCGTGATCCGGCGGCCGGCGTTCACAGCCTCCGTCAACAGGACCCTGACGGCAACGAGCAGGGCCTCGTTCTCTGCCAGCCGAGTCAGGAGCCGATTGGGTGCGCGCCGCGCGCTCAGCCGGTGCAGGCCGGCGAGGATTTTCCCGTGCTGGGCCATCTGTTCGCGGCTGAAGAGCTCTGCGCGCAGCGGCGGCTGTTCGCCGGCAAAGGCCGCCGAGAGGTCGCGCCGGCGGCTGACGGCGTCGCGCAGCGAGTGCAGCGGGGCACGGACGGCCTTCTGGCTGAGTCCCACGCGACAGACGTCCTTTCCGGCATGATGGCGCAGACCGCGACAACCTCGTCCATCTTAGAAAGCCGGCAAGATCGGACGCTGTTCACTTCTGCACATCTTCTTAGCCGATCTTCGTCTTGGCGTCGGTCGCGTAGTGCTGCACGGTGCGCGCGCCCGCTTCGACCTCCTGCGCAGCGCGGACCACCGTGTCGCACGCGTCATCACGCAATCCCTGTCCCTTGCGGGACAGCCCGTCGGCCGTCTGGGTGACGCGAAGCCGGGCTCCCCGATAGCGCTCGGACACCGCGTCGCCGAAGTGCTTCGCCGAGTCGACCGCCCGCGCCTTGATCTCCGCCGCTGCCCGCGGAGCCAGCCACATCGCCAGACCGGCGCCAGCGAGGCCGCCCACTGCGAGTCCAATCAGAAACCGATAGTCGCGACCCTGCGTCTCTGGTCCGTTCATACCTGGTTCTCCTCTGCGTCCGTGCCACGTCGGCGGGGCCGGACGGGCGTGACGCCCTTCGTGTCAGCCGTCTCCGGTGAACGCACCCAGTGTCGCGTACGCGCGCGCACCGCGCTGTCCCACACTGCACAGAGCCGGCGCATTTGGAGCGCTTCCGCGATGATCGAGCGAGTCCGTCTGGCAGAGGAGGGGGGCCGTGCAGCCTCGGGGCGTTCGCGCTACGTGAGCAGGCCCCGCTTCGGCGGGACAGGCGCCAGGGCCTTGGCGTGACGCGGCTTGGGGATGACGTGCTTCGGCGCGATGGGCTTGATCTCGGCCAGCAGCTCGACCGGTATCTCGATCGGCGGCGGCTTCGCGTGCCAGTCCTGACGATTCATGATGTTCCCTCCGCAAACAGACGCTCGACCCTGGACGCCGCCGCGATGGTACCGTTCTCGATGCGACGCTGCTGTCCCGGATTGCACACCGGCTGATCAGTCATGCAGGACGACGCTCAGGAGCGAGTTGTTCACGGTCAACCCGCCGTTGACCGTGATGAACCCCAGCTTCTTGAACCGATTCATGAAGTAGTTCACGCGGGACCGGGTGGTGCCCACCATTTCCGCGAGCGTCTCCTGCGAGATCTTCGGAATGACGCGCTGCGGCACGGTCTCCCCGCCGTAGTGGGCGAGCAGCAGCAGGGTGCGGGCCAGCCTCTTCTCGGCCGAGTTGAACAGCTGGTCGATGAGGTCCTCTTCGGTGCGGATGTTCCGGATGAGCAGGTGAGCGATGAACCCGTCCGACAACTCGTGCTCCTCGTGCAGCAGCCGGTGCATGTCGGCCTTCCCGATTTCGACGATGGTGCTCGCCGTGTGTGCGGACGCATTCCCGAGGCGGAGCGCCTGACCGGCCAGGGCCCCCTCCCCGAAGAAGGTCCCCTCGCCGAGGATCGCGACGATCGCCTCTTTGCCCATCTTCGAAATCACCGACAGCCTCACCTCGCCGGTCCTGACGAACAGCACGCTGTCGCAGGGGCCACCCTGGGAGTAGATGGGGTCGCCCTTTGCGTACGACACCACCGTCTTCGGGACGGCAGTCGCCGCGAACAGTGCCTCCGGGTCGAACGGGCGTGGCCGTTTCGGGCTCATGACCCATGATGGCGGGTCGTCGTTCGCGTGGCTGTTCAAAACGGAACATCACACCCGACGGCCGGGCGCCTATGACCATGCTCGTGTGGGCGAGCCGATCCCCAGGACGCGTCAGAACCGAGTGGTCGGCGTGGGCGTGGCGAGCAGCAACTGGTACGGGCCGCACTCCGACCGGATGTCGTACTCACCCTTCCAGCGGATCGTCACGCGCGCGATCGTCCGCGCGTGTAACCAGACACCCTTGACCGGCTCGAAGTCGGAGACGAAGGAGATGCGTGTGGTCCAGAACGACGGGTTCTTCGCCGGCTCGCCTTCGATGCGTTTGAGGTGGAATCCGTCCTTGGTGATCCACACCCGTCCCGTGAACAGGAGTCCATCCCGCCGCCTGGGCTTCATGGTGATGACGTAGGCGTCGCCGTCATCGCGAACCGACGTGAACTCGTAGTTGGCGGACGTGAATGCGACCTTGCGGCGAGCGCCAGCCCGCGCGGCCTCGATTTCCGCCGCGATCATCCTCTTGATGACGCGCGTGCGGATGAGAGATGAGCCTCGACTCTCGATGATCGTGAACACCTTCACGTCGGGCGCCGCGAAACTCATGGCGGCGAGCACCCGCGCGTCGGTCCGTCCGTCGTGCTCGACCGTGAACGTCCTGCTCGTGGTGAACGACCCAACCAAGCGGGCGTCCCGTGACGAGGTAGCCTCGAGGCCCGCCATGATCTGCGCGGCCGGGGAGATCGGCTGGTCCGCGCGAACGACGGGGCGGAGACCGACACCGGACAGAGCGCCGCACGCGGCGACGGTCACGATCGCCGAGCGGAGCAACAGTCTCGCGAGGAACGAACGCACTTGGCCCTCCCCGAAATCCGGCCGCGGCGACCGGCGCGCCATCCCTCACAGCGGCCAGAGCGCTCGCCCGGTCTCCGCCATCAGCCGGACGAACAGTGCGATGGGAATACCGACGGCGAGGATGGCCAGGGGACAGGCGTAGGCAACGATGAGCACCTCGCCGAAG
The DNA here is from genome assembly GCA_963698725.1 of uncultured Acidobacteriota bacterium. Taxonomy (GTDB): domain Bacteria; phylum Acidobacteriota; class Vicinamibacteria; order Vicinamibacterales; family Fen-181; genus FEN-299. The sequence continues at coordinate 173,246 of CAVORY010000009.1, read as the reverse complement.
CCGCCGAGCATCCGGAGCACGCGGCCGAGGCCGAGGCCACGGAACGGCGAACCGGCGACCGCCGGCAGAGCGAGCCGGACCCCAGACGGGATCGCGGGCGCGGGCACGACGACGGCAGTCGACGAGGCAGTGGCTGGCATCACGGTACCTTTCACTGTAGAGGCGAGGCACACAGGTGTCTGTGCCCGATTGCACACTGGCCAGGAGACGAAGAGGGCTGACCAGTGCCGTGAGGCAGCCGGTGTCTCATCGGGGACAGACGGGGAGGCACGCGCTGTCACAACCGGGACTGCCACAATAAGGAGGTGCCCTGTCGTTCAGCGTGTACTCAATCGGGTTCGCAATCGTGATCGGCGGCCTGACGTACGCCGCCTATTTGCCGCACGTACCTACCATTGGATTGTGGTTGGAGTCAGCGTTCTGCTGGGGCTCGGGATTCTGTCGGCTGTGGAAGCGACGCGTCAGAAGCACCGCGCGGGCTGAGAACCACGGGACGACTTCCTGTCCGTCGTCACGGCCACCTGGATCATCGACGCGTGGGGCGCCGAGGCCGCCGACTACTCGGCCGAGAGCGACACCTGCGCGCCGAATCGTCACTGCGGTCACTATACGCAGATCGTGTGGGCGACCACCAGGCAAGTCGGCTGCGGCATGGCCGTCTGTCCGACCCTCGGCCAGGTCTGGGTCTGCAACTACCGCCCGAGGGGCAATATCAGGGGGCTGCGATAGCCGGGCCGCGCCTCACGACGGGAGGTCGCCTCGGGACCGGCGTCGGGGCGGCTCCCCGTCGCCGCCGCCCGCATTGCCAGGTACTGGTCGATCCCGTCCTCGATCTCGCGGGGGAAGCGCGGCGCCCGGCCCGACGAGCTGGTCCTTGTAGACGCGGAGCATGATTTCGCGGAAGATCGGCAGCGCCGTTCGCCCGCCGGTTTCGTTCGATCCCAGCGGACGGTTGTCATCGAAGCCGATCCGGACCGCCACGGTGATCCCTCGTGTCCCGTAGGTCGACCCGACGAAGAGCGCATCTCGAAAGTCGCTCGTCGTCCCGGTCTTGCCCATCACCGGCACCGGGAAAGCCCCCGCCATCCAGGCTGTGGGCGGTGCCGTCGGGGAGACGGACCACGCCCCGGAGTCCTTCCTGGATCGCGCGCAGCGCCGCGGTGCGGACATCCCGAACGGTTCGCGGATTCTCGTACAGCGCGTTCGCCCGTCGCGACTGGTCACGCGATCGACGACGTGCGGTTCCGCCAGCACGCCGGACGCGATGGCGCGATACGCGTCCGCCAATTCCAGCAGCCGAACCTCCGATGCTCCGAGCGCCGTGGACAGGTAGGGCTGCAGCGGGGACCGGATCCCCATCGTGTGCGCGGTTCGGATCACCGTGTCCACGCCGATTTCCCGCGTGATCCACACGGCCACCGCGTTGCGCGATTCGGCCAGGGCCTGGCGCACGGGGATCGGACCCTTGAACTGATTGTCGTAGTTGGCGATCTGCTTGGTGCCTCCGCCGCCTCCCAGCGGGACCTCGATGGGCTCGTCCGGCACCGTGGTGTCGAGGTCGAGGCCCGATTCGAACGCGGCCAGGTACACCAGCGGCTTCATCGCGGAACCCGGCTGGCGCAGCGAGCCGGTGACGCGGTTGTAGTCCGAGTAGCGCGCATCACGATCCCGGAAGATCCGGCGCCCGCCGGCCTCGGCCAGAATCGCCGCGTCGCCGTTGCCGAGCACGACGACCGACCCCTGGATGGCGCCCTTCGACCTTGGGGTGCCGCTTCTGGTACTGGGCCAGGCCGTGCTCGAGGGCGTCGTTGACGATCGTCTGCACCCGCGCGTCGATCGTCGAACGGACGACAATCCGACCCTGGAACAGGTCCTCGACTCCGAAACGACCCTTGCCGTTTCGGGCGAGTTCGTCGAGGACGTGCTCGATCGCCGCCGGCGCGTCGGTCTTGATCGGGTTGAGGGCCGCAATCTGGACCGGTTCACGCTGGCACCGCGTGGCCAGACTGGCGGGGATGTATCCGTTGCGCGCCATCAGGGCCAGTATCTGGTTGCGGCGGGCGAGCGCCCGCCGGTTGCCGGGCGCCGGCGCATACTCCTGCGGCGATTTGCTGATCGCCGCCAGCGAGGCGGCGTTCCCCGCATCGTCGATCGTGTAGCTCGACAACGGCTTGCCGAAGTAGTACTCGGATGCCGCGGCATAGCCGTAGCGGCCGTTGCCGAGGTAGATGAAGCTGGCGTAGCGGGCGAAGATCTCCTGCTTGGCGCGCTCCTGCGATCCATACCGTCGGCGCATCTCCTTTTCGAGCCAGATCGTCAGGCGGACCTCCTCCGCTTTCCGAAGGAGCTTGTTCGCGGCGGAGGCCCCGAGGAGAGCAGAGAGGAGCCGGGGCGGAGCCATGCCGGCATGGAAGACGGCGTCTCCGTCAGCGCGACTCGTCATGCCCTGCAGGAAGTAGCCGCGGACCAGCTGCTGCGTGAGCGTCGATCCTCCCTGCGGCAGGAGCAGCCGGAACCCGTGGCCGCCCTTCCACCATTCACTGGTCGAGCGCGCCGTCATCTTCTGGACCACCCGCGGCAGCGCCCGGTAGTCCACGCCGGAGTGGGTGAAGAAGCTCTTGTCCTCGGCCGCCAGGATGGCCTGCCGCAGGATGGTGGGCACCTCGTCGTAGGTCACGACGTGGCGGTACTCGCGTGCCAGTTCGATCAGGACCGTGCCGTGCGCGTCACGGACGACGCCGGTCGTGGGAGGCTCGAAGCGGATGAACGCCGACAGGTCGGGCAGGTCGGACCGATCGAAGTACACGTGGTGGACCAGCCAGACCGCCGGGACGAGGAACAGCGCCGCGGGCACGAGCACGGCGGCGAGAATCGCGGCGCGGCGCCGGCGCGTGGCGGTCAACCGGGCGGCCGCTCGCCGGACGGCACGGAGATGGGCCATCAGCGCGCGCATTCGGCGCCCGCGATCGCCGTGCATCTGTCGTCCGTGATCAGCGTCGGGCGCACGCTCTGGCTCGGTCGCGGCGGTCTCGAGCGGCGGCGCAGGCGTCGTGTTCGGGCCGGCCTCCGTGCCGGTCGCCTGGGTCGAGCCTTGCATGGACGTGTTGCGAGGTGGTCATAGCTGACCTGACGGCACGCGGTTCGCATGCCCTGAACTCCACACGCGTTCCAGCATGCCGCAGACGAGACCGCGCGTCTGTCCTGTCTTGAACACGCTCACTGCGCCACCCTCAGCGACGGCTGTGCGCTTCTGAACAGACGCCCCGCCCCCCGTCTGTCAAGGTGGGAGCGTTCACTCGTCAGCCGAAAGGACGATTCGTCATGACCATCACATTGCCGGGACTCCTGCTCCTCATCGTCATCGCGGCCGTCTGCGGCGCCATCGGGAAGGCGATCGCCGGCGGGGTCCGCGGCGGGCTCATCGTGTCCACCGCGCTCGGGTTCATCGGCGCGGCCATCGGGCCGTGGGTGGCCGGCAAGCTCAGCCTGTCCGAACCTCTCATGGTCCAGATAGGCGGACACCCGTTCCCGGTGCTGTGGTCGATCATCGGCGCGGCGATCTTCGTGGCGATCATTCACCTGGTGTCGAGACGATAGGCGATCGCCTGCGCTCGGGACCGGTCGGTGGCGAACGTGACACGGGCGGATGGGAGGTTGGTATGCGGCTGATCGGAATCGTGGTCCTGGCCGTCGGGATCCTGGCTCTCGCGTACGGCGGGTTCAGCTACACCCGGGAAACCCACGACGTCAAGCTGGGCCCCGTGGAGTTCTCCGTCAAGGAGAAGGAACGTGTCAACGTTCCGCTCTGGGCGGGAGTCGTGATGGCGGTCGCTGGCGCGGGGCTCCTGGTCGTCGGGAAGAAGAAGTAGCAGGGCCGCGTCGGTTCCCCGTCGAACGCGGTCAGGCCGCGGGCGACACCGGAATCCGAATCGCGTGGTCCTCCCGCAGCGCTGCCTGGCGCTCCGCGCACAGGCGGCTCAAGCTGGCGCACGCCTCCTGGTTGAGCGCGAGATTCCGCCGGTACGAGAGGCCGCCAAACAGCGAGATCAGCGGCTGGCGGCGGTGCCAGACGCTCCTCAGGGCCCGGCCGAGGATGCGCGGCAATGCGTAGAAATGGCGGTCGCACGCCCGCATCTCCTCGATGGCCTGACCCTGCGACAGGTGCGCGTATCGGGCGACCGGGAAGGTCAGGGTGTAGTACCGCCAGTCGTGCGGGAACATGTCGAGGATGATCCGGCCCTCGGCCTTCATCTGGTCCCACAACTGCGTGCCGGGCAGGGGCGTCAGGAACAGGGCGTTGAGATTGTCCACGCCGTACCGGCGGGCGGCCTCTGCCGTGCGGAGACCGATGCCGGGGTGTCGGCGTCCAGCCCGATGATGAACGAGCCGACGACGTGGATGTGGTGGCGCTGGATCCGGGCCACCGACGCGGCGAGGTCCCGCCCCTTGCGCAGGTTGAACCGTTTGCCGACCTCGGTGAGCCCCTCGGCCGTCGGCGACTCGAACCCGATGAAGACGCCCCGGCACCCGGCTCGCGCGGCCAGCGTGAGCAGTTCCTCATCGTCGGCGAAGTTGATCGTGGCCTGCGCCACCCATTCCTTGCGGAGCTTCGCTGCTGCGAGCGCCCGGAACAGGTCCTTGGCGCGCGCGACGTGATCGGACCGCGTGCCGATCAGGTTGTCGTCGACGACCAGGACCCGCTTCTCCCTGATCGACCCGAACTCGCGCACGACGTCGGGGATCGGCCGCTGCCGGTAGCGCGCTCCGTTGAACGACGTGACGCAGCAGAACGTGCAGTTCATCGGACAGCCGCGCGTCGTCTGGATGGCACCGAACGCGTAGTCGCCGGTCAACAGGTCGTGCCGCGCAGGCCGAACCGCGTCCATGTCAGCCAGGCCTCCGTCGTACCGCGCCTTCATGCGGCCCGCGGCCGCGTCGGCGAGCACCTGCGACCAGACCGCGTCGGCCTCCCCGGTGACGACCGAATCCACGTACCGCGCGGCCTCGTCGACGCACATCGTCGCGTGAATGCCCCCCATCACGACGGGGACGCCGAGCCGGCTGAACTGCGCCGCGATCTCGTAGGCGCGCGGCGCCTGGGAGGTGAAGGCGGTGATGCCGACCAGATCGGGACGCGGCATCTCGTCGTAGCGCGGAACCAGGATGTTCTCGTCGGCCAGCGTCACCTCCCACTCGGGAGGCGTCAGGCCGGCGAGCGCCATCAGGCTCAGGGGCTGCCACACGCGGTAGCGGTTCCACCGGCTCTCCCCGAGCCTGACGATGCTGACGAGCGGGTTCGACGGGTTGACGAGCAGAAGCCGCACGGGAATCAGTGCCTCAGCGCTGCCAGGCGACCTTCGAGCTGTTCAATGGTGGTTGCCGCATCCCGAAGCAGTGTCTTCGTGACCGAGAAGGCCACCATCCGGTCCGCCGCGTCGCGAAGCCGCGTAACGAGGGCCGTGACGCCGGGCGGCGCGGCCTCGTGAGGCGGATTCGCGGACCGCGGCGACTCCGACGGGCGACCGCGACGCGGATCACTTACGCACCGTGCGGCGCTTCGGCCGCCGCGTCAGCCCCCGCGCGCGCCTGGCCGACCGACGGCGAGGGCCGGTGCGCAGCCCACACGGCCGTCCGGCCAGCAGCGCCAGCGGCCCGGTGAGGCCGAGCAGCGTGAACGTGCCGACGGACAGTCCCCGCGGTACGAAGATGGCCCACACGATGCCCATGAGCGCCGCCCACGCGAGCAGCCCCGTCCAACGGTTCACATACCTGGTCATACAGCCTCCGCCTTTCTTCCGCGGATGGAGCCGGCCCGCCTTGCCACTTCCGCCCGGCTCGGCGCCGGGGACGCTCGCCACGACGGCGGCGGCGTGAAGCCGCCAGGGCCGCAGCCGCCAGCCGCGAGTGCTCGCGCCGCTTCAGGCCCGCCTTTCTTCGCAGCTGGAATCTCGCCTTGTCGCCGTTCAGTGCGGACATCGTGCCTCGCTCCGTTTCCGGGGTTGCCGACAAGCCCGGCGCCGACAGTTCCTCGCGCCTGGCGCCGACACGGCCACCCGCTTGCATCCTACGGTCGATGCGGTGCCGTTGTCTGTGCAGTTCTGCACAGATTGGACGTCCGCGCCGCCTTTATCATGGGAGCAGCAACGGAAGAGCGAACCATGGCGAACCTACCATCTGACAGCGGGACGGCAGGGCGGGCCGGAGGCCCCGCCCCGGCTTCGAAAGGCGCGGCCGCGGGTTCGCGGAAGCGCCCTCAGCCGTGGTGGCTGGTCTTCCTCGTGGTCCTGCTCGCCAACTACCTGGGGATGCAGTTCTTCTTTCCAGAGCCGACCGCCATCACCATTCCCTATACGTTCTTCAAGAGCCAGATCGAGGCCGGCAATGTCGCGGACGTCACCAGCGTCGGCGCGTCGATCGAGGGGAGTTTCAAGACCAAGACGACGTATCCCCCGCCAGTGCCTCCCGGGCACCGGGCACGGCACCGGCGTCGCCTGCCGCCGGCCAGCCCAAGGCTCGCGAGTCGATGCAGTTCAAGACGCAGCGGCCCGCCTTCGCCGACCAGGATCTCGAGCGGCGCCTCGACGAGAAGGGCGTGATCATCAAGGCCGTCGACGAGAACGCCTCCTCCTGGTTCAAGCTGCTGGTCGGCTTCGGTCCGACCCTGCTGCTGATCGGCGCGTTCGTGCTGATCAGCCGCCGCGCGGCGGCCGCCGCCGGTGGCGGGCTCTTCTCCCTCGGGCGGAGTCGCGCCAAGCGCTACAGCGAGGACCAGCCGAAGGTCACCTTCGAGGACGTCGCGGGAATCGACGAGGCCGAGAACGAGTTGATCGAGATCGTCGACTTCCTGAAGAACCCCGCGAAGTACCAGCGGCTCGGCGGCATGGTCCCGAAGGGCGTGCTGCTCATCGGCGCGCCCGGCACCGGCAAGACGCTGCTGGCGCGGGCGATCGCCGGGCAGGCCGGCGTTCCGTTCTTCAGCCTCAGCGCCTCCGAGTTCATCGAGATGATCGTGGGCGTCGGCGCCTCACGCGTGCGGGACCTGTTCAAGCAGGCCAGGGAGGCGGCGCCGGCGATCATCTTCATCGACGAACTGGACGCGATCGGCCGCACGCGGGCAGCGGCGCGCAGCTCGGCGGCCATGACGAGCGCGAACAGACCTTGAACCAGATCCTGACCGAGATGGACGGCTTCGATTCCCGCGAAGGCGTCATCGTCCTGGCCGCCACCAACCGGGCCGACGTGCTCGACCAGGCGCTTCTGAGGCCGGGGCGCTTCGACCGGCGCGTCGTGGTTCAGCGTCCGGACCGCGCCGGGTCGCGCCGCGATCCTCGCGGTGCACACCAAGAACGTGCCGCTCGCGCCGGACGTCTCGCTCGAACGCATCGCCGCGGAAACTCCCGGGCTGGTCGGCGCGGAATTGCGCAACCTGGTCAACGAGGCGGCCCTGCTCGCGGCTCGAAAGGACGGGAACACCGTGGGCGCCGAGGACTTCGCCGAGGCGCTGCAGAAGATCACCCTGGGGCCGGCTCGCAACATCCTGCTGATCCCGGCCGATCGCGAGCGCACCGCCTACCACGAAGCGGGGCACGCGCTTCTCGCGGTGCTTGATGCCCGGGCAGCGATCCGGTGCATCGCGTCTCGATCGTGCCGCGCGGCATGGCGCTCGGCGCGACCTACCTCCTGCCCGTCGACGACCGGACCAGCTACGCCGAAGACTACCTGCGGACGCGCATCACCGGCGCGCTCGGCGGTCGGGCGGCGGAGAAGCTCGTCTACGGCGTGGCCACGACCGGAGCCGAGAGCGACCTCCAGCAGGTCACCGAGGTCGCCCGTCGCATGGTGTTGCGGTGGGGAATGAGCGAGAAGCTCGGGCCGGTCAGCTTCGTCACGCCCCAGGACGAAGGCCTTCCGCCGGCCTTTCAGCACCAGCCCTACAGCGAGGCCACCTCCGAGGTGATCGACGCCGAGGTCCGGCGCATCGTCGAGGAGTGTCTTCGGGAGGCTGACCGGCTGCTGGCGGAGAACCGCCACAAGCTGGACGCCCTCGCCCGCGCCTTGTTGATGGCGGAGTCGCTCAACGCGCAGGAGGTTCTCGAGGCCATCAGCCCACGAGACTCTTTGGCGCCACCTCCGCCGGCCCCGCCTTGATGGCCACCTTCACCGCGTCTTCCATCGGGTCCTTGAAGGGCACCTCGATGCGCAGCAACCCGTTCGTGTAGGTCGCCTCGGCCTTGGCAGGCTTCACCGGCCAACCGAGCGCCAGAGCCGACACGTACTCGATGTCCCGTGCTGGCGCCAACAGATAGACGCTGTCTTCGAGGATCTTCACGTCGATGGTCTCGGTCGGCGCTCCTGGAATGGCGAACTCCACGATGAGTTTGTGATGCTCGCCGTCGGCATACGCGACGGTGTCGGGCGCAACCTTCATTCGTTCTGTCAGCATTGCGGCACACTCCTTCGTCCCATTGCTCCGCGGAACCACGCCCTGAACACTCCGCTTCGTAGCCTACGGGCGCGACGACGACCTGTCTGTTCAAATCGCGCACACCCGACCCTCGCGGCAGCGTGTGCAGTTTTGGACAGACGCAGCGGCGGTCGGGAGGTAGCCTCCCGGCAGGAGACGCGGCATGTCCGTTCCGACCCGGCGCCTCGTCGTCATCCTGATTCGGACGTCCCGGTACGATGACGACGGGTACGTCGTGCGCCACTGGCGCGGCACCCTTCCGAGCAATACGCTCAGCTGCCTGAACAGCCTCACCGAAGACGCGGTGCGCTCGGGTGCGTTCGGCCGAATCCGGGTGCGCGTCGAGGTGATCGACGAGACCGTCTCGCGCGTCGACCCGGCCGCCCTCGGCCGGCGCTTCCGCCGCGACGGCACAACGGTCGTGGCCGGGCTGGTCGGCGTCCAGACCAACCAGATTCGCTCGCGCGCATGACCTGGCCCGCGAGTTCAGGGCCGAGGGCTTCGCCGTGATCATCGGCGGCTTCCACGTCAGCGGGGCGATGGCCATGTCGCCGACCACCCCGCCCGAGTGCCAGGCCCTGCTCGACGCGGGCGTCACGCTGGTGCTCGGCGAGGTGGAGGGCCGGTGGGCCGGCATCCTGCTGGACGCGCTCGCCGGCCGACTCGAGCCGATCTACGACTTCCTCCACGCCCCGCCCGACCTGGAAGACGCGCCGCTGCCGCAGGCCTCGCGACGCACCCAGCGGCGGTTCGTCATGGCGCGGAACGGGACGATCGACGCCGGCCGCGGCTGTCCGTTCGCCTGCTCCTTCTGCACGATCATCAACGTCCAGGGCCGGACGATGCGCGCCCGGAGCGCGGCGCACATCATCGGGCAGGTGCGCCGGAACTACTGGCTGAACGGCCGGCGCGGCGTCCGGCACTACTTCTTCACGGACGACAACTTCGCGCGCAATCCCCAGTGGGAGCCGATCTTCGACGGCCTCATCCGGCTGCGCGACGCCGAGGGCCTCGACATCGACTTCATGATGCAGGTGGACACCCAGGCCCCGAAGATCCCCGGATTCGCCGAGAAGGCCGCACGAGCCGGTTGCGTGCAGGTGTTCATCGGCGTCGAGTCGATCCGCGCCGACAACCTCGCGGCCGGAGGCAAGCCCCAGAACCGCGTCGCCGACTACCGCGACATGATTGCGCGGTGGCACGAGGTCGGCGTCGTCTGCCACGCGGGGGTCATCATCGGCTTTCCGCACGACACCTACGAGCGGGTGATGGAAGACGTGCGGACCCTCGCCGAGACCGATGCGCGTCGACCAGGCGTCGTTCTTCATGCTGACGCCGCTTCCCGGGTCGCGCGACCACCAGGCCGCCGTCCAGTCGGCCCTGGCCATGGACCCGGACTACAACAACTACGATGCCTTCCACCCGACCGTCCCCCACCCGCGGATGAGCGCCGACGAGTGGACGCGGGCCTTCCGCGACGCGTGGAAGGCGTTCTACTCGTTCGAGCACATGCGGCGCATCCTGCTCGCCCAGAACCCGCACACCTACTGGCCGGTGCTCAAGACCTTGTTGTGGTACCGGGCCGGCATGATCGAAGCGGGCGCACCCGATGGTCACCGGGCTCTTCCGCCTGAAGGACAGGACGTCCCGGCGCCCCTCGTTCCCGCTCGAGCGCCGGTGGCCGTTCTTCAAGCGCCGCGCCGCCGAGATCGCGACGCTGCTGCGCGAGTACCTGAAGCTCTACCTCGAGATGCAGGAGCTGTGGCTGCGCACGCGGATCCGACGCGACGACTACTCGTTTCTCGGGGATCTGGAAGCCCTCGGACCGCAGTCCGTCCGGGAGGTGAAGCTGGCGTGGGCCCGCATCCACACCGCCGTCGTCCACAGGCTGGCTCTGCTGCACGACCGGGTCGGTGAGGAGGTGAGCGGGTTCAGCGCGACGATGACCGAGCGCCTCGACATCGTGCGCGAGGCGCTGGGGAACCGCGCCGCGGCCCTGCGAACGTCGATGGCCGCCGCCACGGGACCGGCGGGTGTCCGCGACGATTCGCCATCGTCGGCGGCCGTCGACGGGACCACCAGGCGGAGACCGACGCGCAGGCCGCCCTGGCGGCCCTGAGGCTGCCCGCCCTGTCGTCCCCGCGCCGGGTCATCCCGGCTCGGGCGGATGCTCCGGCGCGTCAACCCGCTATCGCTGGATCGAATCGACCACAACCCGGCGCTCGCCGCCTACTGGAGGCGCGCCCGCCAGACGCTCCGACGCGTCGAGCTCTGGCGCGTCAACCCGTTCGCGCTCGCGTGGAACTTCGTTCGGGCCGGGCGCCGCGCGGTCGTCTTCCTGGCTGCCATGCACGGCGAACGCTACTGATCGGCCTGCGCGGCGGGAGCGGTGTTCACCCGCCGGGCCCCCGCGGGACGAACCGCAGCGACGTGCCGTTCGTGCAATAGCGGAGGCCGGATGGTGCGGGACCGTCGTCGAAGACGTGGCCGAGGTGGCCGCCGCATCGGCGACAGTGCATCTCGGTGCGAACCATGCCGTGGCTACGGTCGACCGTCGTGTCGATCGCGTCGCCGATGACGGCGAAGTAGCTCGGCCAGCCCGAACCGCTGTCGAATTTGGCTTCGGCAGAGAAGAGCGGCGTGCCGCACCCGGCGCAGACGTACTGGCCGTCGCGGTGCTCGGTGTTGTACGGATGCGACCAGGCGGGTTCCGTGCCATGTTCCCGCAGCACGCGATACTCGGCCGGCGTCAGCGACGCCCGCCACTCGTCGTCCGTCCTGCGCACCTCCGGGGTGGGGTTGTCGGTACCGGTACTCCACGATGTGATCCTCCGGCCCGAGCCTGGCCTTGAGCCCTGCCTGAGCCCTGCGCCCTGCCTTGAGCCCTGCGCCCTGGCCTTGAGCCCTGCGCCCTGAGCCGTGAGCCTTCTCTCTACCGCACCCCGTGGATGTACTTCTCGAGTTGCTCGATGACGAACCCCTGCTTGTCGATCATCGCCTTGCCGAGGTCGCCGATGGAGACCATTCCGATAGGCAGTCCGCCGTCGGTCACCGGGAGGTGCCTGATGTGCCGCATCGTCATCAGCCCCATGCACTGCTCGATGGTGATGTCCGACGGAACCGACACCACGTCGGCCGTCATGATGGCGGAGACCGGCGTGTCTCTGGAGGTCTGGCCCCGCAGCACGACCTTTCGCGCGTAGTCGCGCTCAGAGAGGATGCCGACGAGCCGGCCGTCGTCGCGGGTCACCATGACGGCGCCGATGTTCAGTTCCGCCATGAGCGTGAGCGCTTCGAACACCGACGAGTCCGGCCGAACCGCATAGACGGCGCTTCCTTTCGCCTTCAGCATGTCGCGCACCGTCGTCATCGTGGCGTCCTCCAATGAGCAGGCGCTCCTCGATGCCCGTCGCGGCGGGAACCGGCCGAGGCGCCTGCGGGCTGGCCTATCGGTGAAGACAGCAGTGTAGCGGGTTGCGCGGCTGGGGGCAATGCGGAGGCGACCCTTGCGGAGGCGACCCTTGCCCACCCCCAGTTTCGAGGGCTAGTGGCAACGGCCGCGCCTGGAGGGCGGCGCAGGCGATCCCTCCCCTGGCGAAGAACCGCGGCGCCGGCTCAGCGTCCCTTTGTCTTGCGGTTGGGGCGCACGCCGGGCCTGTTGCCCATCCCCAACCGCGCCATTGTTGGCCGGCTTGCGGTTCTCGGGGCCCTGGCGATGGCGAATGTCCACGGCTCGCTTGGCGCCCCCCTCCAGACACGGCCGGAGGTCGAGCGCGAAACTGGGGGTTGGCGAGGGAGGCGACCGGGTGCCGAGGCGACCGGGATCGGCGGGCAGCTGCCGGCTGGCAGCGGGCAGCAGGCAGGAGGCACCGCGAGATCCGGCAGGGGTTAGAATGCCGCCAGGAGTGCAAGCCAATGACAGCAGTCACCAGGCCATCGATCGAATTCACACGACTTCGTCGCGCGCGCGCGGGCGGTCTTCTCCTCGTCTTGTGTGCCGCGGCGGCCGTGGGATCTTCCCCAGCCGCGCAGACCCCTGCGCGCTACTTCCCGCCGCGCGGTGACTGGCAGCGTCGCGAGCCGGCCGCCGTCGGCATGGACAAGGCGAAGCTCGCCGAAGCCATCGCGTATCACGAGGCCAACCAGAACCCCAATACCAGGGACCTGGCCGCCGACATCGTGAACACGTTTCGGAGCGAAGCCCCGTACAACAACCTGATCGGGCCGACACAGGAGCGCACCGGGGCGAACGGCCTCATCATCCGCCGGGGCGCCGTCGTTGCGGAGTGGGGCGATACGGCCCGCTCGGACATGACGTTCAGCGTCACGAAGTCGTTCCTGTCGACCGTGGTCGGCCTCGCGTACGACCGCGGCCTGATCCGCAGCGTGCACGACCGCGTGGCGCCCTACATGCCGGCGGGTGTGGACCTGTTCGCCTCCGAGCACAACGCCGGGATCACGTGGAACCACCTGCTCCGGCAGACCAGCGACTGGTCCGGGACGCTCTGGACGAAGCCCGACTGGGCGGATCGGCCGCCGCGCGGCGTGCCGGTGGAGGAATGGCCGAAGCGCGCGCTGAACGAACCGGGCACGGTCTACAAGTACAACGACACGCGCGTGAACGTGCTCGCCCTGGCTGCGCTCTACGTCATGAAGCGGCCGCTGCCGGAGGTCCTGAAGCAGAACATCATGGATCCGATCGGCGCCTCGAGCACCTGGCACTGGGAGGCGTACGACAACGCCTGGGTGACGATCGACGGGAAGAAGATGCCGTCGGTCACCGGCGGCGGGCACTTCGGCGGGGGCATGTTCATCAGCGCCTGGGACATGGCCCGGTTCGGGTATCTGTTCCTCAACAACGGCCGGTGGGCGGGGCGCCAGCTGATCTCGCAGGCGTGGATCGACATGGCGCGCGCGCCGGGGCACGTCAACGCCCAATACGGGTTCATGAACTGGTTCCTGAACACCCCGGCCCGACGGACCGACGGCACCTGGACGGCGCCAGCGCCGTCGGCGCCCCGGTCGGCGGTCACATTCCAGGGCAACGGCGCCAACATCATCTACATCGACTGGGACAACGATCTCGTGGTGGTCGTGCGATGGCTGTCAGGCGGCCTGGACGGCTTCTTCAGTCGCGTCCTGGCGGCAATCGAGAAGAGGTGACGGGCACGCGGATCGCCTTCCACTTCCCCTGGCGGAAGCGGAGGACGCTCAGCGATGCGCGCGTGATGTGCCCCAGCAGGATCGCCGTCCAGACGCCTGAAGCGGTCAGGCGTTCGGTCGCCTGCAGCGCCGCGCATAGACCGAGCGGCACGACGATCTGCGAGATGATCGAGATGACGAACGGGCTGCGGGTGTCGCCACCGCCCTGGAGCGCGCCCGTGTAGGTCAGTGCCACGGTGACGAACAGGCCCGACACGCTCAGGAAGCGGAGCAGCTGGCACCCGATCTCGACGACGATCGGGTCGGTCAGACCGAACACGGCGAACAGGGCGCGTGGGAACGCGAGGAACGCCAGGCCGACGACCACGGCCACCGCGATCCCGATGCGCGACGCCATCGCGGGGCCGCGCGCGCTCCTGTCCGGGAGGCCGGCGCCCATGTTCTGGCCCACGACCGTCGAGGCCGCGCCCATCAGGCCGACCGACGTCCACGTCACCAGCGAGAACAGCTCGCCGTAGCCGACCGCGTAGGCCGCCTGGGCCTGCGCGCTCTGCCCGAGCGACCCGATGAACCGCAGCAGGAACATGCCCGCGACGTTCATCGCGATCCCCTGAAAGCCCGCGGGAAGACCGAACGCGAACAGCGACCTGATGAGCGCCCAGTCGATCCGCCAGTCCATGGACCTGGACCACCGGATCACCGACCGTCCGGAGAACAGCCAGAGCAGTCCGGCGCCGCCGACGATCGCATTCGCCGTCACCGTGCCGATCGCCGCGCCCGCGGTGCCGAGCGCCGGGATCGGCCCGAGGCCGCGAATCAGCACGATGTTGAGCAGGACGTTCAGGATCGTGACCGCGATGCCGAGCCGCAGCGGCGTCTTCGCGTCGCCGGCCGCCCGGAACGCGCCGCCGAGCATGAAGAAGACGAGCATGCCCACGCTGCACGTCAGCATGATCCGCAGGAACGGCAGCGCCTCGTGCTTCACCTCTGGCGCTGCGTTCACCACGTCGAGCAGGTAGGGTGCGAGCACGTAGCCGAGAGGCGCCAGCACCAGGCCGGCGAGCAGGAGCGACGCGAGGAAGGCCTGATAGACGACGCGGTTCACCCCGTCGCCGTCGCCGGCGCCCGCCGCCCGGGCGACGAAGATCGCCGTGCCCGTGTAGAGCGACGCGATGAACGTGATGACGACGAGGATGATCTGCCAGCTGACGCCGATGGCGGCATTCGCCGTGTAGCCGACGAAGTGCCCCACCAGCGCGTGGTCGACGACCCCCTGCAGGCCGGCGAACAGGTTCTGCAGCATCGTCGGCCAGGCGAGTGTCCAGACCGCGGGGAGCAGGGGACCCTCCACGATGCTGCGATCGAAGCTCCGGGGCGTCGGGGGTGTGGCCATGCGGGGGAGTGTCAGCGCTGGCGGAACGCGGTCAGCACGTTGCGTGCCGCCCGAAACGGGCTTAGGCGCCCGCTCCTGACCTCGTCTCGCATGGCCGCCAGATGGTCGGTGACGACGCGGTCCCGCCGGATTTCCTGCTCGAGGCCGAGCAGAATCGCCTCGCGCATCCACTCGATCGCCTGCTCCTCGCGGAGGCGCGCGAAAGAGCCGTTCGACTCTATGAGCGCGCGGTGCTCGAGGACGAGGTTCCAGATCTCAGCCACGCCCTCGCGGTTCAGCGCCGAGCAGGTGACCACGCGCGGCGTCCATCCGTCGGCGGAGGCGGGGAACAGGTGCAGCGCGTTCTCGTAGTCGAGCCGGGCCCGCTCCGCGCGGCGGCGGTTGTCGCCGTCGGCCTTGTTGATCGCGATGAGGTCGGTCATCTCGAGGATGCCGCGCTTCATCCCCTGCAGTTCGTCGCCGGCTCCGGCGAGCATCAGCAGGAGGAAGAAGTCGGTCATCGACCGGACCGTCGTTTCGGACTGCCCGACGCCGACCGTTTCGACGAAGACGTTCTGATAGCCGGCCGCCTCGCAGAGCAGCATCGCCTCCCGTGTGCGCCGCGCGACGCCGCCCAGGTGCCCGCGCGACGGGGACGGGCGGATGAAGGCCCGATCGTCGGTCGCCAGTCGCTCCATTCGCGTCTTGTCGCCGAGGATGCTGCCGCCTGAGACGGGGCTTGACGGGTCGATGGAGAGCACCGCGACGGTTTCGCCGAGTTCCCGCGTCAGGCGGGTGCCGAGCGCTTCGATGAAGGTGCTCTTGCCGACGCCGGGCACGCCCGTGATGCCGACGCGGCGCGACCGGCCCGAGTGGGGCAGGCACGCCTCGATGACCTCGGACGCCAGGTCGACGTCGGAGGGCAGGTCGCTTTCCACCAGCGTGATCGCGCGGGCGAGCACGGCGCGGTCGCCGTCGCGGATTCCCGCGACGTACTCGGCGGCCGGAAGCCGCTGACGCCGGCGGGTGGCTGTCGAAGGCTGAGCCATCCATTCGATCCTACGACGGGACGGGCGGGAATGCGCGCAGGAACTTGTGCGCCTCGGCGGCGGCCATTCCACTCGGAGGCTTCGCTCCCGTATACTCCCGGGGAACCGCCGGCTGTCAGGGGACCTCGCTCATGCTCAGGAAGATGCTCACCCGGAAGATGCTGACGATCTTCTGCCTCGGCATCGCGGCCGGAATCCCGCTCGGCATCGTCCTCACCGTCCTCCAGGCGTGGATGACGAAATCGGGGGTCGACCTGAAGACGCTGGGCCTGGCCGTGCTCGTCACGATGCCCTACACCTGGAAGTTCGTCTGGTCCCCCCTGATGGACCGGTTCGTCCCGCCCTTTCTCGGACGACGCCGGGGATGGATGCTCGTCTCGCAGGTCCTGATGATCGTGTCGATCGTCGCGATGGGCCAGTTCGACCCGGCGCGCGCCATCGTCCCCATCCTCGCTCTGGCGACCCTGATCTCGTTCGCCGGGGCCAGCCACGACATCGTCATCGACGCCTACCGGCGGGACGTCCTCGACGAATCCGAACTCGGGTTCGGGTCGGCCGTCGCGGTCAACAGTTACCTGATCGGGTTTCGCTACATCGGCGTGGTGCTGGGCCTCTTTCTCGGCGACTTCCTCCCGTGGAGCCAGGTGTTCATCATCCTCGCCGGATTCGTGGTCATCGGCGTGGTCGGCACGCTGATCGCGAGCGAGCCACGAGACGCGATCCACGTGCCGAAGAGCCTGCGCGAGGCCGTGTTCAGCCCGTTCCTCGACTACCTCAAGCGTCCCGGCGCGATCGAAATCCTCCTGTTCATCCTCCTCTACAAGCTCGGTGACAACCTGGCCGGCGCGCTGCTGACGCCGTTCTACATCAAGGTGGGCTTCTCGCTGACGGAGATCTCGGTCTACTACAAGATCGTGTCGTTCTGGGGGACCTTCTGCGGCGGCCTGATCGGGGGCGCGATCCTCACCCGCTACAGCATCAGGGCGTGCCTGATGGCGTTCGGCGTGTTCCAGGGGGTGACGCCGCTGGCGTTCGCGATCCTCGTCTTCACCGGGCCCAACGTGCTGGCCTTGGCGTTCGTCGTGGCGGTGGAGACGCTGAGCCTGGGGATGGGGGCCTCGGCGCTCACGGCGTTCATGCTGCGGCTGTGCAACCGGAAGTTCAGCGCCACGCAGTACGCACTGCTCACCAGCTTCATGGGGATTCCGAGGACGATCATCCCGGCGAGCGCCGGCTTCATCGTGGACGGCCTCGGATGGGTGAACTTCTACGCCCTCTGCGTCGCGCTCGCGCTGCCAGGGCTGCTGCTGATCTACTTCCGCGCCGCCAAGTGGGAAGAAGGCCTCCCGCCGGCCTAGCAGACCGCTCCGACCCCAGCTAGTCGGCGGGCAGCAGCGTCTCCAGGATCCTCTGCGCGGCCAGCGGGATCACCGTGCCGGGCCCGAACACGCCGGATGTTCCGGCCTGGTGGAGGTAGTCGTAGTCCTGCGGCGGGATGACGCCGCCGACGACAACGAGGATGTCGTCGCGGCCCAGCTCACGCAGCTCGCGGATGACCTCCGGGATCAGGGTCTTGTGCCCGCCGGCGAGCGTCGAGACGCCGAGGACGTGCACGTCGTTCTCGACCGCGTGGCGCGCCACCTCGCGCGGCGTCTGGAACAGCGGCCCGATGTCGACGTCGAACCCGAGGTCCGCGAACGCCGTGGCGATGACTTTGGCGCCGCGGTCGTGGCCGTCCTGGCCCATCTTCGCGACGAGAATCCGGAGCGGCCGCCCCTCCTGCGCGGCGAAGGCCGCGGCCATCTGCCGGGCCTTCTGGAACACCGCGTCGGACTCGCTCTCCGACGAGTAGACCCCGGAGATGGTGCGGTTGGTCGCCTGATAGCGGCCGAACACCTTCTCGAGCGCGTCGGAGATCTCGCCCAGCGTCGCGCGCGAGCGGGCCGCGGCAACCGCCTGTTCAAGCAGGTTTCCTTCACCGGTGGCGGCGCACCTCGTCAGGGCGTCGAGCGCCGCGCGGACCGCCTCGGCGTCGCGCGTCCGCTTCAGCTCGTCGAGGCGAGCCAGTTGCCGGCGGCGCACCTCGACGTTGTCGACCTCGAGGACGTCGAGCGGTGTCTCCTCCTCGCGCCGATACTTGTTGACGCCGACAATCGTCTCCTTGCCCGAGTCGATCCGCGCCTGTCGGCGCGCCGCGGCTTCCTCGATCCTCATCTTCGGCAGGCCGCTCTCGATCGCCTTGGTCATGCCGCCCAGCTCTTCGACCTCGGCGATCAGCGCCGACGCGCGGGCGATCAGCTCGTGCGTCAGCGACTCCACGTAGTACGACCCGCCCCACGGGTCGACCACGCGCGTGATGCCCGTCTCTTCCTGGAGGTAGATCTGCGTGTTCCGTGCGATCCGGGCGGAGAAGTCGCTCGGCAGCGCGATCGCCTCGTCCAGCGCGTTGGTGTGCAGCGACTGCGTGTGGCCCATTGCCGCCGCCAGCGCCTCGACGCACGTCCGCGTGACGTTGTTGAACGGGTCCTGCGCGGCGAGGCTCCAGCCGGAGGTCTGCGAGTGCGTCCGCAGCGCCATCGATTTCGGGTTCTTCGGCGCGAACGACTTCACGATCGTCGCCCACAGGACGCGCGCGGCGCGCATCTTGGCGACCTCCATGAAGTAGTTCATGCCGACGCCCCAGAAGAACGACAGGCGCGGGGCGAAGCGGTCGATGTCCAGGCCGGCGGCAACCCCGGTCCGCAGGTACTCGAGGCCGTCGGCCAGCGTATAGGCCAGCTCGAGGTCGGCGGTGGCGCCCGCCTCCTGCATGTGATACCCGCTGATCGAGATGCAGTTGAATCGCGGCATCTTCTGCGAGCAGTAGCGGAAGATGTCCCCGACGATCCGCATCGACGGCGCCGGAGGATAGATGTACGTGTTGCGGACCATGAACTCCTTGAGGATGTCGTTCTGGATGGTCCCGTTGAGCTTCTCCGGCCCGACCCCCTGCTCTTCGGCCGCCACGATGTAGAACGCCATCACCGGCAGCACGGCGCCGTTCATCGTCATCGACACGGACATCTGGTCGAGCGGGATCTGATCGAACAGGATCCTCATGTCGAGGACCGAGTCGATTGCGACGCCCGCCTTCCCGACGTCGCCCGCCACGCGCTCGTGATCCGAGTCATAGCCGCGGTGCGTGGCCAGATCGAACGCGACCGACAGCCCCTTCTGGCCGCCGGCGAGGTTGCGGCGGTAGAACGCGTTCGACTCCTCGGCCGTTGAGAACCCCGCATACTGCCGGATCGTCCACGGCTGCAGGACGTACATCGTCGAGTACGGGCCGCGCAGGAACGGGGGAAGCCCCGCCGCGTATTCGAGGTGATCGAGTCCCGCGAGGTCGGCGGCCGTGTAGAGCGGCTTCACCTCGATGCGCTCCGGGGTCGTCCAGGCCCGCCGCGCGGCCGCCGCGGCGGTTTCTGAACCGGCGGCGCCCTTGGTCGGGCAGGGCATCTTCGAGAAGTCAGGCCGAATCATCGTTCTCGCTCCGTACGCTGCCAGCTGGAGTGTCCGTGGTCCGCTGCCAGCTGCCAGCGACTATGTGAGCCCCAGCCGATCCTGCCACTCCCTCAGCGTCTCGACCGCATTCGACCGCACGTGAACGAAGCCGGCGATGCCGGCGGCGGTGAGTGCGTCCACCTGGTCCTTCGGCAGGCCGGCGACGACGACCGGTACCCGGACCTGCGGCATGACGGCGCGCGCCAGATCGAGGTAGTCCGCGTCGGTGCCGCAGAGCACCACGAGGTCCGCGTCGGACAGTGTCTCCGACTGGGCGATGTCGAAACCGGCGCAGCCGAAGAAATTGAGGCAGAACGCGGCGCGCGCCTTCCGCATCTTGAGGTCGCCGTGCTCGAGCAGCAGCACGCGCGGCACGCGCCCGGTGGCGGCGGCGTGGCGCTCGGTGCGCAACCGAATCGCCTCGAAGGGCTCGGCGAGGCGCCAGCCCGACCCAGGCGTTCCGGCCGCGTCGAGTTCGTGCTCCAGCAGGTTCGGGTAGTTGTTGGTTCCGACCAGCACGCGGCGTCGCTCGGCGACGGCCCGCTCCTTCGACGCCCGTGACTCGGCCAGCGCGGCGTCGAGCGAGCCCGACGCGTGATAGGCCGCCCAGCCACCGGCCGACTCGATCGACTGGAAGAGAGTCCACGCCTCGGCCGCGAGGGCGTCGGTCAGCGCTTCGATGTAGTACGAGCCGGCGCCCGGGTCCTGCACCTTGTCGAGATGGCTCTCCTCCCGGAGGACGTGCTGCACGTTCTCGGCGAGGTGCGCGTCGAACCCGCACGGCGTGATCGTGAGCGAGTCGCAGCCGCCGACAATCGCCGACAGCGCCTCGGTCGTGACCCGCAGCATGTTGACGTACGGGTCGTAGAGCGTCTTGTTCTCGCCCGCCGTCCGGGCGTGGATCCGCACGTCGCCATCGGCTCCGAAGGCCTCCGCGACGCCCCTCCACAGCAGCCGGGCCGACCGCAGTTTCGCGATCTCCATGAAGTGGTTGGACCCGACGGCGAAGGCGAGCGTCGCGACCGTCCGCCCGGCGGCCAGCGCGTCCGCCCCCTGCGCGAGGGCGTACGCCACTTCCTGGACGGCGGTGGCGCCGAGTTCGTGCGCGTCGATCGCGCCGGCGTCGGCGGCGGGCTCGGCGCCTGGCGGCACCATGGTCCACGTGCCGGCCGCGTTCACCGCCGGCGGGCGCGGGTTGAGCTGCCCGGACCGGTAGTACGGCCTGACCGCGATCCCTTCGTCGGTCTTCCAGACCAGCCGCTTCTCGTAGTCGGCACCCTTCAGATCCTTGAGGATCTGCGCTTCCCACTCCGCGGTGCTGACCGGCGGAAAGCCTGCCGCCGGACCGAGTTCTTGAGCCATTGCCCTGTTCCTTGAGCCCTGAGCCTTGAGCCCTGAGCCGTAAGCCGTGAGCCTACGCCTCCTGCACGATTTCGACCAGGAACCCGAACGGCGCGTCATCCCGCGACTTCGGGTGAACGAAGAACACCGTCGTCCCGCGCGATCCTCTGCGCGGCGCCTTGTCGATGATGTTGAACCCTTTCGCCTTCAGGTCGTCGAAGGCGCGCTGGATGTCGGACACGCGGAACGCCACGTGCGCGAACCCGCCGCGACCGCCGTTGCGGTCGATCAGTTTCTGCACCGGGGAATCGGTCCGCAGCGGCTCCAGCAGTTGAATGAGGTTGGGACCCTCGCCGATCCGCAGCAGTACCTCCCGGACCTGGTCGCCGCCGAGGACCTCCTCGCGGTGGAGTTCGGTGAACCCGAGGAGCGTGTAGGCGCCGACCTGCGACTCCAGTTCGCCCGCGCGCACGGCGATCGCGATGTGATCGACGCAGACGAAGCCCGCTCCCAGGCAGCCCT
This sequence comes from uncultured Acidobacteriota bacterium, assembly GCA_963698725.1. GTDB lineage: Bacteria > Acidobacteriota > Vicinamibacteria > Vicinamibacterales > Fen-181 > FEN-299. The sequence continues at coordinate 151,795 of CAVORY010000009.1, read as the reverse complement.
GAAGGGTCGCCCCACAATCGGCGTCATTCGAATTCGACAAGGACCTGTCCTCCCTTCACGCTGTCGCCGACCTGCACGTTGACCTTGCTCACCTTGCCCGCGACAGGTGCGGTGATGTCGGTCTCCATCTTCATCGCTTCGAGCACGAGCACTCCGTCGCCCACCTGGATCTGCTGGCCGGGGTGGGCGGACATCCTCACCACGATGCCGGAGATCGGACTCCGGACCGCCTTCTCCTCGTTGACAGGCGAAGGCGGCGCCGCGCCTGGCGCGGGTGGGGGGGGCGCCACCGTCATGGGCGCCGGCGCGGGGACGCGCGCCGGCGACATCGGGAAGTAGCCACCGACGCCGTAGATCGGGTGCTCGGGCGCCGCGACCTCCACGTCGACCTCGTAGGTCTTCCCGTCCACCGTCAGCTTCAATCTCACAGGTAACTCCTGGTATCGCTCGGCTTGCCACACTGTCTGTGGTCAGTTCGCAGTTGTCGATCGGCAGTGGTCAGTCTGTCACGCGTGATCGACTGACGACTGGCCACTGACGACTGGCCACTGGCCACTACGGGTCGTCATCGGTGCACCGCCCATCGATGAGATGCCATCACCGAAACCCGGCCCTGCTGGGCCCACGCCCCGGACGCCACCAGTCTGACCTGCCGGATGTGCGCCCGCTCACCGAGGAATGCCGCCACGGCGGCGGCGATCACCGCCAGTGTCTCCTCGGTGATTTCCTCGCGCGATTCGGGCGGGACGGCAGGGGCAGCGGCCGTTCGAGGCCCCGGAGCAGCCGGAACCGGCGGCAGCGGCTGCGCCACGGCCACGAGGTTCGTGACCGCGGCGTCGCGCGCGGCTTCAAGCCTCGCGATCCGCTCCTCGAGTTCCGCTATCCGCGTGAGCAGGTCCGCCGTCGCGTCGCGGCGGTTGTGCCGAGTACCCGTGTTCTTCTCCGCCATACCGTCTACGTCTCCGGCGGGCCTGAAGGCCCGCCCCACACCGCCGCAGGCGAGCCATCCGCTGCCAGCTGAAGGCTGCCAGCTGACAGCCGTCCTACAGCGGCATCAACCCGTGCTTCTTCGGCGGTCGCAGTTCGCGCTTCGTGTGGAGCGCCTCGAGCGCCTGCGCCAGGTGCCGCCGCGTGTCGGCCGGGTCGATGATGTCGTCCACCAGCCGGCGTCCGGCCGCCACGAACGGGTTGGCGAAGTGGCTGCGATACTCCTCGATCAGCTCCCTGCGCTTCGCCGACTTGTTCTCGGCCTTGTCGATCTCGTTCCGGAACACGATCTCGGCCGCCCCCTCCGCGCCCATCACCGCGACTTCCGCGGTCGGCCACGCGTAGACGCGGTCGGCGCCGAGATCCTTACCGCACATCGCCAGGTAGGCGCCCCCGTAGGCCTTGCGCAGGATGACGGTGATCTTCGGTACCGTGGTGGCCGAGTACGCGAACAGCATCTTGGCGCCGTGCCGGATGATGCCGCCGTACTCCTGCTGGACGCCCGGCAGGAACCCCGGCACGTCAACGAGCGTGACGAGCGGCGTGTTGAAGGCATTGCAGAACCGGATGAAGCGCGACGCCTTGTTCGACGCGTTGATGTCGAGGGCGCCGGCCAGGTAGCTCGGCTGGTTGGCCACGATGCCGACCGATCGGCCGAGGATCCGCGCGAAGCCGATGACGATATTGGGGGCGAAGCCCGACTGGATCTCCAGGAAGTCGCCCATGTCCACGACCGCGGCAATCACGCGGCGGACGTCGTAGGGCTGTTTGCCCTCGGCCGGCACAATCGCACGAAGCTCCGGGTTCGAATCGACGTTTCCGTCGGACGGGAGGACCGGCGGGTCCTCAAGGTTGTTGTTCGGCATGAAGCTCAGGAGCCGCTGGCAGAGGAACACCGCTTCGTGGTCGTCCGCCGCCACCAGGTGCACGACGCCAGAGTGGGTCATGTGCGCGTCCGGGCCGCCGAGCTGCTCGGCGGTCACCACCTCGCCCGTGACCTGCTTTATCACCTGCGGGCCGGTGATGAACATCTGCGCCTGCCGCGTCTGGATGATGAAGTCGGTCAGCGCGGGGCTGTAGGCGGCGCCTCCCGCGCACGGGCCGCAGATGAGCGAAATCTGCGGTACCGCGCCCGACAGCTTCGTGTTCGTGTAGAACACCTTGCCGTAGCCCGAGAGGCTGTCGATGCCTTCCTGGACCCGCGCGCCGCCCGAGTCGTTGATGAAGACGAACGGCGACCCGGTCTTGAGCGACATCTCCATCGTGTCGGCGATCTTTGTGGAGTGCACCTCGCCGGCCGCACCGCCGCCCACCGTGAAGTCCTGGCTGGCGAGGTGGACGAGGCGGCCCGCGATCGCCGCCGACCCCGTGATGACGCCGTCGGCCTGGAACTCCTTGTCCGCCATCCCGAACAGCGTGGCGCGGTGCCGCGCGAACAGCCCCGATTCCTGGAAGCTCCCGGGATCGACCAGCGCGTTCACACGCTCGCGAGCACCGAGCTTGCCGGCCTTGTGCTGCTTCTCCAACCGCTCGCGGCCGCCGCCCTGCATCAGGTCGGCGCGCCTCTTCGCCAGCTCCTTCAGCCGCCCCTCCATCGTCGCCGCCGTCTTCGTGTCAGCCTTCGTCATCGTCTTTCCTTGAGCCTTGATCCGTGAGCGTCCCTTCGACTCGCCCGCTCGCTCAGGCACCCCGAGCCCATCGAGCGGTGAGCCCTGCGCCCTGAGCCTTGAGCCTCGAGCCGCGAGCCGTGCCCGCCTTCGCGCCTTGCGCTACGGCGGGTCCGCCATAGCCCGCCTGCACGCCCGCCGCGGGCGACGGCGGAAGCCCTGCCCTGCTACGCCGGCGTCACCGTCACCTTGTGCGTGCGGCCGCCAAGCTTGACGTCGTAGGTGATCTCCGACCGCACCGGACCCTGGCCGTCATCCGCGGTCGGCGAGGGGGGCGGCGCGCCTTTCGCGGCCGGTTTCGTCGTCGACACGCTGCCGACGTTCTGCGGCCCCTCGTGGCGCCGGGCGAAGAACTTCGTCGCCACCTGCGGGAACATCGCGTAGGTGAGGACGTCCTCGTCCGTCCCGTCGCAGCCGTCGAGGGCGATGGCCTGCGCCCGGAGTTCGTCCCACTCGGGCTTGAGCAGGCTGGCCGGTCGGCACGTGATCGGCTCCTTGCGGGCGTGCTTGTGCGCCAGAGCGACGACGTCAGGGTCTCGCGGCGCGATGGCGTCGCCGTAGTAACCGAGCATCAGGTCGGCGAACTCGCCCGTCATGACCTTGTAGCGGCCCATCATCACGTTGAACACGGCCTGGGTGCCGACGATCTGGCTCGACGGCGTCACGAGCGGCGGAAAGCCCGCGTCGCGGCGGACGTGCGGAACCTCGGCCAGCACCTCCTTGATCCGTTCCGCGGCCCCCTGCTGCTTCAGCTGGCTCTCCATGTTCGAGATCATCCCGCCCGGGATCTGCGAGTTGAAGATCTCGGTCTCGACGCCCGTGATGTTCGACAGGAACTCCGCGTAGCGCGGCCGGATGCGCGCGAAGTGGTCCTTGATGGCCAGCAGCCTGGCCTTGTCGAGCGCGGTCGCGTACGGCGTGCCCTCGAGCATCTCGACCAGCGACTCCGTCGGGTTGTGCCCCGGCCCGAGGCTCATCGAACTGATGGCGGTGTCCACGCATTCGGCGCCGGCCTCGATCGCCTTCATGAGGCTGACGAGCGTCACGCCCGTCGTTGCGTGGACGTGGACGTGGACGCGGACTTCCTCGCCGAGCGCGACCTTCAGGGCGCGCACCAGGTCGTAGGCCGGCTGCGGCTTCAGCAGCGCCGCCATGTCCTTGATGCAGATGGAATCGGCGCCCAGTTCGCGCAGCTGGACGGCGAGCTTCACGAAACCATCGATGGTGTGGACCGGGCTCGTGGTGTACGAAATCGTCCCCTGCGCGTGCTTGCCGGTGCGGCACACGGCCCGGATGGCGCGTTCGAGGTTGCGGATGTCGTTCAGCGCGTCGAAGACCCGGAACACGTCGATGCCGTTGTCGGCAGCCTTCTGCACGAAGCGATCGACAACGCCATCCTCGTAGTGGCGGTAGCCCACCAGGTTCTGGCCGCGCAGCAGCATCTGGAGCGGAGTCTTGGGCATCCGCGCCTTGAACGTGCGGAGGCGCTCCCACGGGTCCTCGTTGAGAAACCGGATGCACGAGTCGAACGTGGCGCCTCCCCAGCACTCGAGCGACCAGAAGCCGGCGTTGTCGAGGTCCTCGCACGCCGCGACCATGTCCTCGGTGGCCATGCGCGTCGCCATCAGGCTCTGGTGGGCGTCGCGCAGAATGAGTTCGGTGACGTCGATGATTCTGGGCTCAGGCATAGCGGGATCGTATCAGCGGTCAACCGGAACGGGATGACAACGGGAATCGAACTGGAAGGCGACCCGGCTCACACGCGGCCCTGCCCAGAGGGAACGTGTCGACAGGTGCCGGCCCGGCGGTATTCCAATGGGAATTGTACCCCGGCGCCATCGAGCCTGCCAAGTCGTCGCCGATCCGGGCCGGGGCTTTGAGTCGTGAGGCAGGAGTTTTGAGTTCTGAGTTCTGAGTTCTGAGCCGCGAGCCGTGAGCCCTGAGCCGTGAGCCATGACGATGTTCACGAAGAAGACGGCCCCGTGGCCGGTGTTGTGGTACCGTAACAACAGGGTCATCTTTGGAGTGTTCGCGGTGCCGGGTGCCGGGCCGGCGCCCTTGTTGGGGGTTGTGTGATCAAGTCGCGCTCCGTTCTGTTCATTGCGCTCGTCGTCGCGGGCTCCCTCGTCGCTGGGGCCGCCTGCTCGAAAGAGGCCGAACCACCCGCTTCGGCCCCGAACGCCGCGCCTGCGGCGGCGCCCGCCTCTCAGGCCGCGGCGCCGGCCGGCATGCCTTCGACGGGAGCTCAAGGCGCCGTGGAGACCATCTCCGGGGAAGTGGCCGAGACCATGGACGCCTCGAACTACACCTACCTGCGCGTGAAGTCGGCCAAGGGTGAGGTGTGGGTGGCGACCGCGAAGACGCCGGTAAAGGTCGGGGAGAAGGTGGTCGTGCCGCTCGAGCAGGCGATGGAGAACTTCCACAGCGCGTCGCTCAAGCGTGACTTCCCGCTGATCTACTTCGTCTCGGGGATCTCGCGCCAGGGCGAGACGGCGCCGCCGCCGATGGCTGTCGCGCACGGCGCTTCGGGGATGGCCCCGGCTCCGAAGGCTCCCGTGACGGTCCAGCCGAACGCGCCGCCGGCCGGCGGGTCGAGCATCGCGGATGTCTGGGCGAACCGCACGAAGCTCGCCGGGAAGACGGTGACCGTCCGCGGCACCGTCGTCAAGTTCAACGGCGGCATTCTCGATCGCAACTGGCTGCACCTGCAGGACGGCAGCGGCAAGGCGGCCGACGGCACGAACGACCTCACGGTGACTACCGACGCCGTGGTGAAGGTTGGCGACGTCGTGACCGTCACCGGAACGGTTGCCCTTGACAAGGACTTCACCGCCGGCTACGCCTACCCGCTGATGCTCGAGAAGGCCAAGATCATGAAGTAGCGCGGGTCTTTAGACCCGCGAGGGTGGCGCGGGTCTTTCGAAGTCTCGCCGTAGCGCGAAGCGCGGAGGCGGAAGACCCGCGAACGCGCCGCTCGAATCGAATCGCTCACGGATGACCGACTGGACCCGAAGACCGGTGGAACGCGGCGGCGGGCCGGCGGAGCTGGATCTGGCCGCGGGCCTGGCTCGCCTCGGCTACGAGCGGTTCCGCCCCGGCCAACGCGAGGCGATCGAAACGCTGCTCTCGGCCGGCCGCCTCCTGCTCGTCGCGCCGACGGGCGGCGGCAAGAGCCTGACCTACCAGCTTCCCGCCACGCTCCTTCCGGGTACGACCATCGTCATCTCCCCGCTCATTGCGTTGATGCAGGACCAGGCGCAGTCGCTGCAGCAGCGTGGCGTGGCCGTCACGTTTCTGTCGTCCACGCTCGAGTCGGGCGAGATGCGCCGCCGGATGCTCCGCGCGGCCGCCGGCGACTACAAATTGCTGTACGTCGCGCCCGAGCGCTTGACCTACCCCGGCTTCAAGGCGCTGCTGGCTGACCTCGAGATTCCCCTCGTGGCCGTGGACGAAGCCCACTGCATCAGCCAGTGGGGGCACGACTTCCGTCCGGAGTACCTGCAGATTGGCGACCTGCTCGCCGACGTGGGCCCTTCGCGGATGCTCGCATGCACCGCGACCGCCACGCCGGTCGTGCGCGACGAGATCCTGGCCCGCCTGGGCCTCGGTGCCGACGCGCCGCAGATCCTGCAGGGCTTCGCCCGTCCCAACCTCGTGCTTCGCGCAACCGAGATCTCGGGCCCACGCGAGCGCGCCCGTCACGTGGACGCCCAGCTGCTCGAGTCGCTCGGCCGGCCCGGCCACGCTCGCGGCGTCGCTATCGTCTACTCGATGACCAGAGTGGGAGCCGAGCAGGAGGCAGGTCGTCTCGCGGCGAGTGGATGGCGGACTGTCGCTTATCACGCGGGACTCGAGCGTGAGGTCAGAGCCCGCGCCCAGGCGGCGTTCAGCGACGGCGGCATCGACGTCGTCGCCGCGACGGTGGCCTTCGGAATGGGGATTGACCGCCCGGACGTTCGAGCCGTGATTCACCTTTCGCCGCCCGGGTCGATCGAGGCGTACTACCAGGAGGTCGGCCGCGCGGGTCGCGACGGCCGGCCGGCGTGGGGACTGCTGCTAGTGTCGCCCGGCGACATGGCGCTTCGCCGCCGTTTGCTGGAAAGCGCCGAGGGGACGACTGCCGAGATCCTCGAGCACAAGTGGAACCTGTTCCTCGAACTGCTCCGGTGGGCGGAAGGGGGAAGCTGCCGCCACGACGCGATTCTCCGGTACTTCGGTGACGAGGCGGAAACGCTCGCCGGCTGCGGCATCTGCGACGTGTGCGAGGCGCTCGGGGAATCGCGATCAGGCCAGGACCCGGAAGAGGCGGCGCTCATCGTTCGCAAGGCGTTGAGCGGCGTGGCGCGAGTCCACGGACGGTTCGGCATGACGGCGGCGGTTCAGCTCGTGAGGGGTGTTGCCGACGATCGTCTTGTGCGGTCGGGCCTCGACCAGACGACGACGTTCGGCGCTTTGCGGGAGTGCGGCGACGAATGGCTGATGCGGCTGCTGCGCCGCCTGGTCACGGCCGGCTGGATCGAGTTCTCGACCGGCGACCGGCCCGTGGTCAGGTTGACCGAAGCCGGCCGCGCGGTGATGAAAGGCGAGCGGCCGGCTCGAGTGCTGCTGCCCCCGCGCCACCGCGTGCCGATGGCCGCGCATGTGCCGGGCCGCCGACGGCGCGGATCCTCTGGCGGCCACCCCGTCTCACCCGCCTCCGCGCCTGCCTACGCCGCCGACACCGGAGAGGCGGAGCTGTTCGAGGCGCTTCGCCGCCACCGCCTGGACGTGTCGCGGGCGCTCGGTGCTCCGCCGTACGTCGTGGCCAGCGACCGGACGCTGCGCGAACTGGCCGCTTTCAGGCCGCGGACCCTGCGGGAGCTCGAAGGCATCTACGGGATCGGTCCCTCGAAGCTCGACCGCTTCGGCAAGGGGTTTCTCGAGGTGATCGCGCGGACCATGGGCACGTAATCGTCGCTGTGCTAGCCTGAGAAGTAGTGTGGGTTTTCAGACCCGCGAACGGAGGCCCCCCATGTCGATTCGACCCGTCGCGCGCATGTCCCAGTCGGTCCCTACTCGCGAAGGCGCCGGCGTGCGTCTGCGCCGCGCATTCCCGTTCGGCGACCCGGCGGAGTTCGATCCGTTCCTCCTGCTCGACGATTTCCGCAGCGACGACCCCGCGGACTACCGCGCCGGTTTTCCGTGGCACCCCCACCGCGGCATCGAGACGATCTCCTACGTTCTCGCCGGGGCGGTCGAGCACCAGGACAGCCTCGGCAACAAAGGCCTGCTCGGTCCCGGCGACATTCAGTGGATGACCGCCGGCAGCGGCATCCTCCACCAGGAGATGCCACAGGGAGACGCCCGGGGCCGCATGCACGGGTTCCAGCTCTGGGCCAACCTGCCCTCGTCACTCAAGATGACGAAGCCGCGCTACCAGGACGTGCCCTCGCGCGATGTCCCGGACGTCGTCGAGGACGACGGTACGACGATTCGCGTCTTGTGCGGGAAGTTCGGCGGAAAGACCGGGCCCGTCGAAGGCATCGCGGCCGACCCGCGCTATCTCGACGTGGCCGTGCCGGCCGGGCTGCGCAAGCGGCTCGCCGTCGAGGTCGAGCAGTTCGCCTTCGCCTACGTGTTCGCGGGCTCGGGGTCGTTCCGCGAGGCGTCGGCGCCGCGGAGCGTTCCCACCGAGAGAGTCGGGGCAGCGGCACCGGCGCCAGGCGCCGCGGACGAGGCGTCGAACCGGACGTTGATCCTGTTCGACCGCGGCGACGAGGTCGTCGTCCAGGCGGGAGAAGAGGGCATTCGATTCCTGCTGGTGTCGGGTCGCCCGATCGGAGAGCCGATCGCCTGGTACGGGCCGATTGTGATGAACACCGAGGCGGAGCTGCTGCAGGCGCAGCGGGAGCTTCGGGATGGGACGTTCATCAGAAGATAGAAGATAGAAGATAGAAGATAGAATCCAGAAGCCAGAATCCAGAGGGCTACGCCGTGAGCCCTGAGCCTTGAGCCCTGAGCCCTGAGCCCTGAGCCCTGAGCCCTGAGCCCTGAGCCGGTCATCAGGCGGTCGTGACAACCACCGCCGTACAGGCCCGATTTCCCATCCGGCGGTAGCTGTGCGCGGGCGACGGATCGAAGTAGATTGAATCTCCCGCCTGCAGCACGTGTTCGCCTGAGCCCACCGTCACGGCCAGCGTTCCGGTGATGACGAAGACGATCTCAGCGCCTTCGTGCTGGTGCGGTTCGGCTTGCTCCGCGCCGGCCCCTCCGAATCGGACGAAGTACGCGTTGAGCCGTCGGTCGGTGACGGGGTAGTCGAGGCATTCGAACTGGTAGGCCGGGTGTCGCGCTCCGGCGCGATTCGGGAACGCGATCCGATCCGCCGCGCGCACCACGGCCAACGCGGGACGCCCCTGCCCTTCGCCGAAGAAGAAATCGAGGCCCACGCTGAACACGAGCGAGACCCTGAGCAGCGTCGGCAGCGTCGGGAACATCTTGCCGCGCTCGATCTTTGACAGCAGCGCCGGCGAGAGCCCGGTGTGCTGCCCGAGTTCCACCAGGCCCATCTTCTTCCGGAGCCGGAGCGCCCGCATCTTCTCGCCGATTCCGTAGGACCGCAGGCCGTTCGTCAGGGTGTCCGACAACATATTCCGCCTCAGATGTGAGCAGCAGTCAAAGAAACTGCCGCGACTGTGAGCAGTAGGAAAACGACTTCACTCTACACCGTCCATTTTACTTGAAATAAAACCTAATTGAAGCATAATCAAATCATCGAGTGCCGTACGGGACGCGCGACAGCGGCCCGGCGGAGCAACAACCAGTTGGTCGCCGCAACGCGGCGGGGAGAATGACGATGAGAAAGATGCTGAAGTCGGCGGTGGTGGCGGCGGCGGTGGCGGTGATGGTTCTGGCGGGAACGACGGCCCGGGCGCAGGAGAAGGACATCGTCGACACGGCGGTGGCGGCCGGCTCGTTCAAGACGCTCGCGGCGGCGCTCACGGCAGGCGACCTGATTCAGACGCTGAAGAGCAAGGGTCCGTTCACCGTGTTCGCCCCGACGGACGAGGCGTTCGCCAAGCTTCCGGCGGCCACGCTGGCCGACCTGCTGAAGCCCGAGAACAAGGCGAAGCTCGTGGCGATCCTGACCTACCACGTCGTACCCGGCAAGGTGATGGCCAGCCAGGTGACCGGAATGAAGTCGGCCAAGACGGTGAACGGCGCGTCGTTGAAGATCTCGGTGACGGGTGGTGGCGTGATGGTCGACAATGCCCATGTCGTGAAGACCGACATCGTGACCAGCAACGGCGTCATCCACGTGATCGATTCGGTTGTGCTGCCGCCCGCCAAGTAGCGAATGGCGACGCGCGAGGCAGTGATGCCCGCATTGTCGATTCTGTTGACCGGGGCCACCGGCTACGTCGGTGGCCTCTTCCTTCCCCTGCTCGAATCTCGCGGCCACCGCGTCAGGTGCCTCGCCCGAAGGCTTGACCGCCTGCGGCAGCGAGCCCGTCCCACAACGGAAATCGTCGAAGGTGACGTGCGGGATCCGGCGTCGCTCTCAGCGGCGATGACCGGCATCGACGTCGCGGTCTACCTGGTGCACTCGATGGGCTCGGCGGGGTCGTTCGAGCAGGCCGACCGGGAAGCGGCGCGGCGTTTCGGCGCCGCGGCTGCCGCGGCCGGCGTGCGCCGCATCGTTTACCTGGGAGGCCTCGGTGACGGCCGCGACGATCTGTCGCCCCACCTCCGGAGCCGGCGTGAAACGGGCGAGATGCTTCGCGAGTCCGGCGTGCCGGTGATTGAACTGCGGGCGTCGATCGTCATCGGTGCCGGCAGTTTGTCATTCGAGATGGTGCGGGCGCTCGTCGAGCGGCTGCCGGTGATGATCTGCCCCAAATGGGTATCGGTGAAGGCCCAGCCGATCGCGGTGGATGACGTGCTGGCGTACCTCGCGGCGGCGGCCGAAGACGAGGCGGCTGAGAGCGTGGTGTGCGAAATCGGCGGCCCCGATGTTGTGTCGTATGGCGACATCATGCGGGAGTACGCCCGGCAGCGCGGGTTGAAGCGGCTGCTGATTCCCGTTCCGTTGCTGACGCCGCGGCTGTCGAGCCTGTGGCTTCGCCTAGTGACGCCGCTCTACGCGAGCGTCGGCCGCTGGTTGATCGACGGCATGCGCAATCGTACGGTCGTCATGGATGCCGAGCCCGCGCGTCGCTACGGGCTGAAGCCGCGGGGGCTCGCGCAGGCGGTCACCGAGGCCACTCGCCAGCGGGGCGAGCGCGTCGAGTCGCTCCTGGCGGAGGCGGCGGGCCCGGTCGCTGACGCTGCGCTGACCGCGCTCAGGGCATCGGGTTGCCTGCTGGACCACCGCGAGACGGCCGTGCAGGTGAGCCCCGCGCGCGCGTTCGATCCGGTGAGGGCAATCGGCGGGTCGAACGGCTACTACTACGGCAGCGCGCTCTGGACGCTGCGCGCGTGGTTCGACCGCCTGGTCGGCGGAATCGGAATGCGGCAGGGCCGGCGCGACCCGGACACCTGCATGGTCGGCGACGCCGTGGACTTCTGGCGTGTCGTGGCGTTCGAACCGGACCGGCGCCTGACGCTCAATGCGGAAATGAAGATGCCCGGCCGGGCGTGGCTGCAACTCGATGTGGTGCCCGGGAACGACGGGGAACCGTCACGCCTGCGCCAGACCGCGCTCTTCGACCCTCGAGGCCTGCTGGGCCTGCTCTACTGGGTGTCGATGCTGCCCGCGCACGCCTTCATCTTCCGCGGCATGCTTCGCGCCATCGCCGCGCGAGGCGGCCGCCAGACGCCTGGCAGCCGCCCGTAGCCTCACTTCTTCTTGTTGGCCTCTTCGAGCGAGGTGACGAGGAACGCGATCTCCTCGTCGGTGAGCCTCTTCTTCACCGTCTGGAGCATCGTCTTGAAGTGGGCGATCTCCTCGGGTTGAGCGGGGAACCCCGTGTTCCCCTGCGGGCCCGTGCTGTGGATCAGCGCCTTTCCGTCACCGTCGAGGAACGCGAACCACGGCAGGCCCTGTTCCTTGTCGATGTAGCGCTTCTGGATTTCCTTTGCACCCTTCGCGCGGTCGAAGTCGAGTTTCACTGAGACGAATTCCCTGGCGAGCAGCGGAGCGACATCCTTGGACGCCATCCAGGCGCCCAGCCTATGGCACCACGTTCACCACGGGGCCGAGAACCAGAGGAAGACGTACTTGCCGTCCTTCTTCGCCTGGCTCAGGGCGGCCTGGAAGGGCGGGTCGGCGTCCGGCGCCGGCGCCTGGTGCTTCGCGAGAAACGCGGCGAATTTCTTCGGATCGACCGTCGCCGGGTCGTCGCCCGCCATCTCCGTCGCCGACGCGTTCGCCAGGACCTTGCCGTGGGCGTCGAGGATCGTGAAATAGGGCAGCGCACCGGCCGCCGGCTTCGCGGCGTACGTCGCGGCCACGTCCATGTTCTTGTCGAGGTGGCCAACGTCCACGTAGGCGACCTTGTACTCGTCCGAGAAGAACCGCGGCGTGGTGATCTCGGGCGATCGCTGCACCTGCGTGAACTTCGTGCAGCGCTCGTCGTCGTTCGCGCCCCAGCTGATGAGGACGCGGATGTCGCTTTCCTCGGCTCCGGCGACGGCGTTGGCGATCAGCGCTTTCGCGTCGGCGGTCTCGTTGTAGATCTTGCGCGGAGCCTGCGGCGGGCGCGCTGGCGCCGTCGGAGTTGCCGGCACGCTCTGCTGCGGCGGTGGCGGCGGCGCCTGCTGCGGCGGCGGCGCCTGGCCGCTCATCGCTAGGACGAGCGGCAGAAAGTGGAGAACCATCGAATGCTCCATGTGTGGGCCCGACACCCGAAGCGGGCTCGGCCAACTGTGGCGGAGTGTACTGCAGGGGTCGGGTCGGATTACGAGACCGACGAGAAGACGATGACGATTCTGTGATCGGCGCCGGCGATCACAATCCTGTAATTCTCGAGGAGCTCCGTCAGTAATCCGACCCGACCCCATTCGACGAGGGCGCGCGAATCGAGAAGACCGTCCAGACCCTCATGCGCGACACCCAGTTGTTGACGTTCACGCGGGTGACCCACGACGGCAGGGTGCGAGCGACCGGCGCCACCTCGAGCCCGCTCGCCGCGAGCCAGTCGGGCGGCGAGAACGAACGGTGGAAGAAGAAGACCCGGCCTGGCGCCGCTGCGGCCGCCTGCCGCAGGCCCTCGAGGGTCTCGAACTCCCGCACCGTGGTGTTGGGATGCCGGTAGAAGCAGATCTCGAGCGACAGGAACCTGTAGGGCGAATCCGTTGCGGTGTAGACCGTGATCGGCTGCGCCTCGCTGGCGTGCCACAGCCATCGGAGCAGGACCTCCGTTTCGTGGGACGGCTTCACCGTCATGACGGCCAGGGCGGCGAGGTTCACCACCACGAATGCGCGCGCCCCGTATCGGCCGACCCTGGTACGCGACCAGCGCATGAGTGTGGACGAGGCCTCGGAGGCGAGACGGTCCGCAGCCAGAACCAGAAGCGGCACCACCGCGTACGTGATCGGAATCAGGAAGCGGTCTTCCTTGTGCGCGACCAGGCTGTGGCCGATGAGGAACGGCAGCGCGGCCCACACGAGGTGGTGCCGGCGGTGAGACCAGACGGCGGCCGCGAGCAGGCCGACGAGCGCGACGCTGAACGGAGGGACGAGGAACAGCAGCATCCGGCCGACGTAGTACCACCAAGGCTCCACGCCGAAGCTGGCGGCTTTGCCTTCAATCAGGTTCGCACGGGCGTACTCGTAGGGCGTGAACACCCAAGCTCCGTACAGCCACCGGTCCGCCAGCGCGCTGATGCCGCACGCCAGCAGGAACCCTAGCGTCAACGCCGCCAGTACGCGGGGCCGGGCACGCCGGACGAGCAGGAGCCAGCATCCGGCGCCCGCGATCGAGAAACCAATCTGATAGCGGCAGTAGAACGAGAATCCCCAGAGCAGTCCGGCCGTCGCGGCCGCGGCGATCGGTCCGGGCGGCCAGAGCCGGCCGTCGCGGGCGACCGTCGCGCGATCGCTCCGCGCCAGCCCCGCCGACGGCATCCAGCAACACGCAGAGCCCCGCGAAGAACAGGATCCCGCCCCAGTTGTCCGCGGAGAATCGCACGTGCGCGAAGGGCAGGAACCACAGGAACAGGCTGCCGGCGACGAGCGCGATCTTCAGCCTTTCGTTTCGAATCTCCGGCAGGACCCGGACCGCCACCGCGAGCGACACCCAGAGTCCCAGCAGGCCCGACACCAGTCTCAGGAGAAACGCCAGGATGAAGGGCGAGAGTACACCGACGGCCTCGACCCCGCGGGCGGCCCAGGTCGCCACCAAGGGCTGCAGGCCGGGACGCATCTGCTCCCGGAACTCCCACGCGAGCGTCTCGGCCGGGGCACGACCGAGCTTGTACCAGGCGAACTCGAGGATCTGGAAATGCTCGTCGTAGCCGAGGAACCCCCGGTTGAACCACGCCGACAAGACGACAAGCGCGAGGCCGCCGGCGACGAGCCACGCCGCTCGCCTGGCGCCGACGTGTGCCGCGAGTGTGCCGAACAGCGTCGTTCGCCCGCCGCCCGTGTCCCCGGCGGCTGATGTGAAGGAGTCTGCCATGCTCGGGATCCTGCGGCCGATTATATTGGCCGCGGCCCTTGAATCGGAGAGGTCCGATAGCTTCTATCTTCTATCTTCTATCTTCTCTCTTCTCTCTTCTGAATTCTGAATTCTGAATTCTGGCTTCTGATTTCTGTCTGAATCCTGCCTTTTCTGATATCTTCCCCCACCATGAGTGCCGAGACGATCGACCCCGGTGAGGTGCGCTTCTTCGCGGGCAGTTCGAACGGCCCGCTCGCCGCCGACATCGCCCAGTTGCTCGGCGTCCCGCTCGACGGCGTCGCCGTCAGCAAGTTCAGCAACGACAACCTGTACATCCAGCTCGGCGGGAGCGTCCGCTCCCGCGAGGTGTTCATCGTGCAGTCCCTCTCGCCGCCGGTGAACGACCACCTGATGGAACTGCTGATGATGCTGGACATCGCCCGCGGCGCCGGCGCGAAGGCGGTCCACGCCATCATCCCGTACTTCTCGTTCGCCCGGTCCGACAAGAAGGACGCCCCCCGGATCTGCATCACCGCCCGGCTGGTCGCCGACCTCCTCGAGACGGCCGGTGCCACCCACGTGATGACGATGGTGCTGCACTCGCCGCAGGTGCACGGCTTCTTCGGCGTCCCGACCGACCCGCTGGCCAGCCGGCAGGCCTTCAACCGCTACTTCCTGGCGTGCGACCTGACGGGAGCGGTGGTCATCGCGCCAGACCTGGGCCACGCGAAGGCGGCGGCGCGTTTCGCCAGGGATCTCGGCCTGCCCGTCGCGGCCGGCAACAAGGAACGCCTTTCCGACACCCAGGTCCGCGTCACGAGCATCGTCGGCCCCCCGCTCGACGAGTTCCGCTGCGCGCTGGTCTACGACGACGAGATCGCGACCGGCGGATCGGTGGTCGAGCTGTGCGACCGGCTGATCCAGGAGGGTATCGGCGACATTCGCGTCGCGTGCACGCACGGGGTGTTCGTGCGGAACGCGCTCCCGCGCATCGCCGCGATCGAGCAGGTGCGCGAAATCGTGACCACCGACACGGTCTACATGCCGCCCGAACGGCGGCACCCGAAGCTGCGGGTGCTGTCGGCGGCCCCGGTGTTCGCCGACGCGATCCGTCGCAACTACTTCCGGCAGTCGATCGGCCACTTGGTGGCCTGCGGCGACGCCGATTCGGTGTGAACGGTCCCATTGTCGATGAGGCTTGCCATGTCCAGTCGATCCGCCTTCGCCACCGCGTGTTTCGCCGTCGTCCTCGCCACCGCGCTGCTCGCGCAGGGTCCCGCGCCGCAGTCGCCCATCAGGACGCCTCTGCCGCAGCCGGTGCTGACGCTGCTGGCGAACGAGGTGTCGGGCCAGATGGCGTTCAACAACGGGGTCCGGCTGGCCGGCGCGCCGTGGGTGCGCGACCTGTCGGAGTTTGCCGGGACGATGTACGAGACGCAGCGGATCTACGACCTGGTCCGCAGCTACGGCATCGAGACGACGCGCATCGAGCGGTCGCCGAGCGAGCGGAAGGTGGACTACCCGGTCGAAGGCCAGTTGTGGGTGACCGAGCCGGAGTTGCGGCTCGTCGCCCGGATCGGCGCCGACGCGGCGCTGGTCGCGGGCGGCTCGTCGACGGCTGACTTCTCCGGCGAACTGGCGTACCTGCCGCCGGCCTCCAACGAGGAGGCGCTGAAGGGGATCCTGTCGGCCGCGGGTGACAAGTACCGCGGCAAGGTCGTGCTGATGTGGAACCACGCGCGCGACCCGCTCGCCAAGCTCCTGGACGCGGCCGGCATCCAGGGCGTCATCTCGTTCAGCTCCCAGGACCGGTACCTCGACCCGAACCAGGTGCTCTACTCGAGCGGCTCCTACAAGCACCCGACGCTCAAGGCCGGCATGACGGTGTCGTGGCGCCAGTGGTCGGAGTTCCTCGAGGACGTTCAGCGCGGCCAGAAGGTCGTGGTCCGGATGAAGACGCGCGTCGAGTCGGTGCAGGACAAGTTCGAGGCGGTCTACAGCTGGATTCCGGGGACCGAGCCCGGCGCGAAGGGGATCATCTTCACCGCGCACCTCTTCGAGGGCTACACGAAGCGGGGCGCCAACGACAACATGAGCGGCTGCGTCGTGCAGCTCGAGATCCTGCGCACCCTTCACACGCTCATCGCGTCCGGCCAGCTGCCCCGGCCGCGGCGCACCATCCACTTCCTCTGGCCCCAGGAGATCTCGGGCACCTACGACTTCATCAAGCGCCACCCGGGCATCGCCGAGACGTTTTCCGCGAACCTCAACATGGACATGGTGGGCGAGGCGCTGCGGAAGAACAACGGCCTGATGACGCTGAGCGAGTGCCCCGACCACCTGCCGTGCTACGTCGACGGCCTGGCGAAGTCGGTGATGAACTACGTCTGGCGGACGAACGACATCGTGTACCTGCCGGATTCACCGCGGGGGCGCCCCGGCGGGCAGAACTTCCCGAAGCCGATGGTCGAGAAGAACGGGTCGAACGATGCGTTCCGGTTCTTCATTCACAAGGCCACGGGCGGCAGCGACCACATCTGCTTCAACAACCCGTCGGTGGCCGTGCCCGGCGTCGAGTTCTTCACCTGGCCCGACCAGTGGTATCACGCCGACGCGGACACGCCCGACAAGTCGGATCCGACGCAGATGAAGCGGGTCGCGTTCATCGGAGCGGCGACGGCGTGGGCCGGCGCGAACGCGACCGACGAGGTGGCCGCCGGGCTGGCGGCCGTCGTATCCGAGTTCGGCTACGCGCGCGTCGCCGAGCGCGACGTGCCACGCGCGCTGGCGATCATCGAGCAGGCCGATGCGGCGGGGCTCGAGGCGGCGGCGGCGCGAGCGGCGCTGGTGGCCGATTTCGCCGTCGACCGCGAGATTGGCGCGCTGCGGACGATCGACGAGATCTCGACCGGCTCGGAGGCTGCGAAGCGGGCCGTCGAGAACAAGGTGCAGCAGTGGGAGCTGTACCGCGCCGGGCTGAGGCAGCAGATGGCGGGCTTCGCGCGGCTGCGGCAGGCGCAACTGTCGCCCTCAGGTGTGGGGCGGGGCTTCAGCCCCGCCAAACCCGCCGAACCTCCCAAGCCCGCCAATCCCAGCCCCGGGCGCGAGGCGGGGCTGAAGCCCCGCCCCACAGCAGCCGCCGTTGTCCCAGCCCTCTCCCCGACCGTCAAAGGCCTCGAGTTCTCGCTTCAGGCGTGGCCGAAGTACAGCGCGTACATGAAGGAACACCCGGACGCGCTCAAGACGCTGGGCCTGACGCCGCAGCAGGCGACGAGCATCCTGAACTACGTCAACGGCCGGCGGTCGATCCAGAAGATCCGCGACACGGTGGTTGGCGAGTCGGGTCGGGACGTGCCGATCGATGCCGTGCGCGGCTACCTGGAGCTGCTGAAGACGGTCGGATGGGTGGCGTGGTAGGCCGGAGGCGGGGCTGCCCTCCTTCGCACTCCGTGCTACGGCGGGTCCGCCGTAGCCGGGCAGAGGCGGAAAGCCCCGCCCCACAGCGACACCCCGCCCCTACTTCGCGATCATCTCCATCGTCCGCAGCACCGGGTAGTACGGCGGAGCCGGCGTCGCGCCGAGTACCGGGTCCAGGATATTCCACGCCATGAGCCCGTCGTCCGACCGCGGGTCGAACAGCATGAATGCGAGCCGCGCGAGCGGCTGATCCATCGGCACCACCAGCGATCCGGCCGGGATCGTCTGCTCAACCGCCTCCCACTTGCCGGTCAGCGTGCGCATCTTGTGGGTGCCCTGGTACTCGCGCTCGGCCAGCGCGTTGGTGGCGATCACGAACCGCTCGCCCTTGAACGTCATCTCCTTCTCGGTCTTGAAGAACCTGACGCCGTGGGCTTCGAGGCGATCGACGACGCTCGCCATCGCGCGGCTCGACGGGCTGCCGCCCATACCACCCCGCATGCCCCCTCCCATCCCGGGGCCGGGCGCTCCGGGCGGCGGGCCCTGCTGTCCGCCCCTCGGCGCGGCAGGAGGAGCCGCGGGCGCGGCGGCAGCCGGGGGCGCGCCAGCGGCCGACGGCGCCGAGGCGACGAGCGGCATCACGTAGAACCGAGGCGCCAGGCTGGTTTCCGTGGCCGAGGTGGTGGCGAAATGTCCCACCATCTCAGTCTTCTCGCCCCCGGGCACCCGCTTCCGGAAGGGCCGGTCGGGCACGTACGGATTCCGCTCCGTCACGGTCTGCGCCGTGACGACGGCCACCGGGTCCGGCGCTTTGACGAGCTGCTGGCGAACGGCGAGCGGCTTGCCGACGATCGACTCGCTCTCGGCCTCGGCGACGGCCTTCCGCACCGCGTCGCCGTTCTTCGCGGCGAAGCCGATCACCTCTTCGAGGAACCAGTAGTTCGCCTTGATCCGGTCCTCGAACGACGCGTACGAGTAGGTTTCGACCAGGATCCCGAGCTTGTTCCGCACGCCGAAGTAGGTCGAGGTGTAGCGCGGCTTGGCCAGTTCGGCGTCGGACGACCAGGCGCGCTCGCTGCCGCCGCGCATCATGCCGCCGTAGTAGAAGAAGTCCCAGCCGTGCCTCGCCTTGACTGCCTTGGTCACCTGGGGCAGAAGGACGTCGCGCAGCAGGCCGGAGGTCGCCTTCGAGTCGTTCGGATTGAGCGACGTCTCGTAGGTGAGGTAGAAGCCGCTGTCGGCGCTGCCGTCGGTCGTGTGAAGGTCGATGGCCATATGCGGGTCGTAGGAGGTGAGCAGCATGGCCAGCGAGCGCGCCTCGGCCGTCTCCATCTTGGTGCAGTCGCGATTCAGGTCGAGGTTCTGCGCGTTGGCTCGCTGACCCATGCCGCCGACCGGGCCCCACTGGCTTCCGCGGTTCACCACGCTGACGCGCTCGTTGCCGTCGGCGTTGTAGATCGGGTTGATGAGGAGGACCACCGACTTGAACCACTCGGCGCGCTCGCCCTTGGCGATCGAGCGGAGCAGCCAGAGCAGCGCCTCCTTCCCCTCGACTTCGCCGGCGTGGATGTTCCCCTGGACGTAGATCCGCGTCTTCTTCGTGGCGAGCACCGCCTCGGCCGTCGCGGCGGGCGCCCCGATGACGGCGAGCGGCAACGGCCGTCCCTCGTACGTGTAGCCGTACGTCGTCAGGTGAATCTGCGGCGACGCGGCGGCCATGGCCTCCATGTACGAGACGACATCCTGGTACGAACTCGTCTCGGCGTAGCTGGTCGTCTCGGGCCGCGTCAGCGGCCACTTTGAGGCGGGGGGGCGGGCCGCAGAGGCGGCAGGCTTGACCTGCGCAGCGGCCTGCGCGGCCGGAGCTTGTACAGCGCCGGTTTGCGCGGCGGAAGGCACGGGCCGCAGCGCTGCTATGAACGTGCACGCGAAGATCACACCAGGGACGATGGTGGTGAGGGTCCTTCTCATGTCGTGGAGTCTCCGTCTGAAGCGTTCTGTTCCCGAGGTTCGCGAGAATAGCACAGGTGACAGGGGATCTGAGGTGCGAGCCGCAACTGGCAGGCCGGAAGCAGTGTAGGATCGCGCATGGCCTCGCCCGACCGGACATCCCCCGGCGCCGCGCAGATCGGCTTCTGGATGGCGACGGCGCTCGTCGTCGGCAACGCGATCGGATCGGGGATCTTCCTGCTGCCGCCGGCGCTGGCGCCGTTCGGGGCAGACAACCTCCCGGGCTGGTTGCTCACGGGCGCGGGCGGAATCGCGCTCGGCTTGGTCTTTGCCTCGCTCAGCCGGCAGGTGCCCGGCGCGGGCGGGCCGTATGCCTACACCCGCGCGGCGTTCGGCGATCTCGCCGGCTTCACGGTGGCGTGGGGTTACTGGATATCGACCTGGGTCGGCAACGCGGCGATCGGAACGGCCGCCGTCGGCTACGCCGGAGAGTTCTTCCCCTGGATGGTGGCCACGCCGCTCCACACCGCGCTGTCAACGCTCGGGTTCGTCTGGGCGCTGACACTGGTGAACTGCGCGGGGATCCGTGCCGCGGGCTGGGTGCAGGGTGTCACCACACTGATCAAGCTCCTCCCGCTGGTCGCGGCGATCGGCCTGCTCGTGTGGAGCGTCCCGTCGCTCGGCCCAGCCCTCGCTGGGCGTCCGCGCTTCACGCTCGGCGGCAGCGCGGCAGTGGCGACGCTGGCGCTGTGGGCGATGCTCGGCTTCGAGTCGGCGACGATCCCCGCGGACAAAGTGGCGGGCGGGGCGGTCACGGTGCAGCGTGCGACGATCGCCGGCACGGTGGTCATCGTGATCCTGAGCGCGGCTGGATGCGCGGCCGTGCTCCTGCTCGTGCCGGGTTCGGAGCTCGCGGCCTCGAACGCGCCGTTCGCGACGCTGATTGGCACCGCCTGGGGGCCGACCGCCGCCGCGGCCGTATCCATCTTCGCGGCGACGAGCGCACTCGGGGCGCTGAACGGGTGGATTCTCCTCCAGGGCGAGCTGCCGCGCGCGATGGCGGCCGACGGCCTGTTCTTCCGGGCGTTCGGCCGGACGACGGCGCGCGGCACTCCCGTGACGGGCCTCCTTGTGACCAGCGGCCTCGTGACCGTCCTCGTTCTGTTCAACGTGCACCGCACGCTCGTCGGCGTCTTCACCTTTTTCGCCCTGCTGGCGACGACCGCGTCACTGGCCGCCTATCTGGCGAGTTCGCTCGCGCTGGTGCGCCTGCAGGCGCGCGGCACGACCAGCGGCCGGCGGTCCGGTCTCGCGCTGGGAATCCTCGGCTGCGCCGGCGCGATCTACTCGCTCGGCGCGCTTGCGGGCGCGGGGCGGGAAGCGGTGCTGTGGGGCGCGGCGCTGCTGCTGGCCGGTGTGCCCGTGTATGCCGGACTGCGGCGCCGCCAGGGCGCGGATCCTGGAGGCCCCGGCGGCGCCGTGCTACCATGCGCGTGAGGTCGCCGGCCGCGCCGGCGCCTGACCCCACCAACGTCCTGCGGAGGTCGCCATGTCAGCGTTCTTACGTGCTGTTTTCCTGTTCGTACTTGCCGTCGTGGTCCTGTCCGCCGGCCCTGCCGCCCAGCGTGGCGGCGCCGGTGCCGGCACGGAGCGCTCGGACGCCCCGGCGGTGTTCGACAGCGAGGAACTGAAGATCCGCTTCGACGCGCCGCGAGGCGTGCGAATCTACACCCCGGACGCCCCGGGACCGTTCAAGGCGTCGCTGATCGGCGGGAAGTTCCTGCGCCTCGGGTTCGGGGAGATCAGGGAGCTCGCGGTCGAGGCGAAGTCCTCGCCCAACGTGACCGAGACCGACCTGAAGGGTTACCTCGGCATTCTCGAGACGACCCCACCGCAGGCCAAGCTCGAGGGATTCAAGAAGGTCAGGCTGAAGACAATCAAGATCGGTAAGGAGCGCGACAAGGAGGCGATCGACTTCGTCTACAACGCGAAGCAGGACGGCCTGTCGCGGACCTTCCGCCTGGTGGCGTTCGTGCACAACGGGAACGGCTTCACGTTCACCGGTTCGTCGCTCGAACACCAGTTTGGCGAAGCCGAACTCAAGGTCTACGGCCCCCTGTTCTCCCACATGGAGTTCCGCTGAGCAGCCGGTACGTCTGAATCGTCAGCCCGGCGCCCCCGGACGCCTCCGCGCGACGCGCGCCGGTCACGCAGATTCTCTCGCTCTCAGCACCTGCTCCAGCAGGTCGTTCAGCCGCCTCAGCATGGCCCTCGGGTCGTCGAGCAGCCCCGCCGCGACGCGGGCGTTGTCGAGGACCTGCTCGGCCACCGTCGCCGCCAGCGCTTCGTCGGTCCGCCTCGTGGCCTCGAGCCGGACAATGACGGCGTGCCGCGGGTTGATCTCGAGATCGAGCGTGGCGTCCGGCACCGTCGCCCGGTCCTTCTGCACCGCCTTGAGGACGCGCCGCATTCCGGCGGTGATCATCCGGTCCGCGTCCACCACCACGGCGGGGCTGGTCACGAGGCGCTTTGACGTCGCGGACGGCGCCGACGCGGTCGCCCAGCTTCTCCTTGAACCATGCGGCGAGCGCGCCGGCTTCGGTCTCGCCGAGCGCTCCCTCCGCGGCCGGTGGCGCGACGATGTCGAGGTCGGCCTTCTCGGCGGCGCGGAGCGGCTTGCCGCCGGCCTGGTGGAGGTGATCCATCACGAACTCGTCCCAGGGGTCGTCCAGGAAGAGGACCTCGTAGCCGCGCGACTGGAACACCTCGAAGTACGGGCTGCTCTCGGCCGCCTCGCGGTTCGGCGCGAGCAGATAGAAGATCTCCTTCTGGTCGCCGGGCATCCGCTTCACGTAGTCGGCCAGCGACGTTCGCCGGCCTTTGTCGGTCACCGACGACTCGTAGCGGAGCAGCCGGCCGAGCGCGTCCCGGTGCTCGAAATCGATTGCCACGCCCTCCTTGATGAAACGCGAGTGCTCGGCGTAGAACGTGTCGTAGAGCGGCGCGTCCTTCTCGGCGGTCTCCTCGAGGAACTTCAGGAAGCGGCTGGTCAGCGCGGTATTCAGCTTCTTCAGCAGCGCGCTGTCCTGCATCGTCTCGCGCGAGATGTTGAGCGGCAGGTCCTCGCTGTCGACGACGCCCTTCAGGAAGCGGAGCCACTCGGGGAAGAGACCCTCGGCGTGGTCCTGGATGAGGACCTTTCGGCAGTAGAGGTTCACGCCCGGCTCCATGCGCCCGAGCCCCAGATTCTCCACGTTGTGCTTCGGGACGAAGAGCACGGCCTGGATCGCCAGCGGGGCGTCGGCCGTGAAGTGCAGCCGGAGCAGCGGGTCCTCGTGGTCGTGACCGACGTACTGGTAGAACGCGTTGTAGTCGGCGTCGGTGATTTCGCTCCTGTTGCGGCTCCAGATCGCTTGGATCGTGTTGAGCCGCGATCCGTTCAGCTCGATGGGGAACTGGATGAAGCTCGAATAGCGCTGAACCAGGCGCCGGACGTGTTCTCCCTTGGCGAAGTCGCGCGCGTCGTCTTTCAGGTTGATGATGACCTGGGTGCCGCGCGGCACGAGCGGTGCGGGCTCAATCTCGTACCCGCCGGCGTTCTCGCTCGTCCAGCGCCAGCCCTGCTCGTCGGGCCGGTAGGACCGGCTGAGCACGGTCACCCGGCTCGCCACCATGAACGCCGAGTAGAACCCGACGCCGAACTGGCCGATCAGGCTGGCGTCCGGCCTCTTCTCCTCCGCGAGCTGCTTGAGGAACGCCCTGGTGCCCGAATGCGCGATGGTTCCCAGGTTCTCCACCATTTCGTCCCGGGTCATCCCGACGCCGGTGTCGGCGATCGTGATCGTGCCGGCCTTCTCGTCGGTCGTGATCGAAATGGCGGGCGGCGTGTCGGGCTGAGCGCTCTCGGTGCCGGACGACTGCAGGAACCGCAGCCGCTCGCACGCGTCGGCGGCGTTGGAGATCAACTCGCGGACGAAGATGTCGCGGTCGGTGTATAGGGAGTGGATGACGATGTCGAGCAGCTGCTGGATCTCGGCCTGGAAGTGATGTC
Organism: uncultured Acidobacteriota bacterium; assembly: GCA_963698725.1. GTDB lineage: Bacteria > Acidobacteriota > Vicinamibacteria > Vicinamibacterales > Fen-181 > FEN-299. The sequence goes on along the minus strand of CAVORY010000009.1, from coordinate 128,141 downwards.
GTTCGGTCATGATTGAATTGATTAGTGGAAACGGCGCCGATCCGTCAAGCGGTGGGCCGGAATCGATCTTGACAGGCCGGCTCTGTAATGCTATTTCTATAGCCGACATGCTACGGAAATAGCATATGCCCGCATCCATCCATCACGCGCTCACCCGCCGGGAACGCCAGATCATGGACATCCTGTACCGACGCGGACGCGCCACCGCGGCCGAGGTCATGGAGCAGATGTCCGGAAGCCCCAACTACTCGACCGTGCGCACCCAGCTCCGCGTTCTCGAGGAGAAGGGGCACGTGCGGCACGAGGAGCAGGGCCTCCGCTACGTCTACGAGCCCGCCGTGCCGCGCCGCTCGGCGCGCCGGTCGGCGCTCAAGCACCTGGTCGAGACGTTCTTCGACGGCTCGGCCGAACAGGTGGTCGCCGCCCTGATAGGCGGCGACGCGGCCGGGCTGTCGGACGAGGATCTCGATCGGATTGAGGCGCTCGTCGCGAAGGCCAGGAAGGAGTCGCGGCGGTGATCAAGGTCACGCTCGTCCTCGCGCTCGGTCTCGCGGCGACGATGATGCTCCGTCGCCGCTCGGCGGCGCTCCGCCACTGGCTGCTGGCGGGGGCGATCGCCTGCGCTGCGCTGATGCCGCTGGCCGAAGCCGTCGCGCCCGCCTGGCGGCTGCCGATCCTGCCGGCGCAAAGCGCCCGAGTCGCTCCGGCGCTGACCCTTGGCAATGCGCCCGACCGGGAGTCGGTCTCGGCCGCCGGCGTCGCGCAGGTCATCGTCTCGAGCTCTCCGGCGGTCTTCCCAGTGCTCCGCGCTGCGTGGCTGCTCGGCGCGGGCCTGAGCCTCCTGCTGCTGGCGGCCGGCATCGCGCGTCTGCTTGTCGTGGCCTCTCGTGCTCGCCCGATCGTAGACGGCCGCTGGGTGACCGCGGCGAGGGTCCTCGCGGAGCGCTGCGGGTTGAAACGCGCGCCCGACATCCTGCAGACCGGCCATCCGACGCTGCTGTTCACCTGGGGATGGCGCCAGCCGAAGATTCTCCTGCCGCGCGATGCCGCCACCTGGTCCGACGAGCGAATCCGGATCGTGCTCGGCCACGAACTGGCGCACGTCCGCCGCGGCGACTGGGCCGTGCAGCTGCTGGCGGATTGCGTGCGGAGCGCCTACTGGTTCAACCCGGTCGCCTGGGTCGCCTGCTGGCGTCTCCGCCTGGAGAGCGAGCACGCGTGCGATGACGCGGTGCTGCGACTGGGCGTGGCGGCACCCGACTACGCCACCCAGCTCCTGGACCTCGCGCGGCTGTTCCGGCACAGCCGCCGGTCGTTGTTTCCCGCGCCGGCGATGGCCCGGCCGTCCGATCTCGAGAGGAGAGTCCGCGTCATGTTGAACGAACGTATGGATCGCTCGCCTGTCGGTCGCCTGTCGGGATGGCTCGTACTGCTGGCGCTCGTCGCGCTGACCGTGCCGATCGCCGGGCTGTCGCTGTCCGCCGCCCGTGGCGATACGCCGCCCGTCGGTGTTTCGCCGCGTATGGCAGACGTTCTACTGCCTGCGACGCCGCCTGCCATGCGCGGTCCGGCGGCTCCCGTGGCCGCCGTTCCGCGTGCCGCCGGCCGCCGCAGTCCTTCCGAGACCAGCCCGCAGGCGGCCGCACCGGCGACCTTCATGGTCGCCGTCTCCGATCAGGCCGGGCGCCTCGTGCCGAACGTGAAGGTCGTCCTCTCGAACGCGCTTACGGGAGAGGGCAAGGAGGGCGCAACCGACCAGAGCGGCGAGTTCAGGGCGGCCAACCTCGCGCCCGGTGACTATCGGCTCGGGGCCAGCCGCCCGGGCTTCAAGACGCTGACACTCGAATTCAAGCTCATGCCGGGGCAGCTGACGACCAGCCGCGTCACGCTCCAACTCGGCATGCTCGCCGAGACAGTCGTTGTCAGCGCGCAGGGCGGCGCACGGCCGGCGGCCGTCGGCGCCGCGCAGCCGGGCGTCGCGACGCCGGCCGGAAGCATCACCCCGCAGGCCAGGCGCGTCGGCTCGGCGCCGGCCGACGACCCGTGCGCGCAGTCAGCCGAGGGCGGCTGTGTGACGCCCCCGCGGAAACTCGTCGACGCGAAGCCGGTCTACCCGGCGTGGGCTGTCGCTGCCGGCACCTCCGGCACCGTGCTCCTCAAAGGGAAGGTCGGCACCGATGGGCAGGTCGGCAGCTTGCAGCCTGCTACCGAGTCGAACGGCGACCTCGCGAAGGCCGCCATGGACGCCGTCAGCTTGTGGGGGTTCTCGCCCACGCGCCTCAACGGCGTACCCGTGGAGGTCGACATCGAGGTGACGGTGATGTTCGTCGCAGCGAAGAAGTAGACCGCGCGGGGCGGTCTCGGCGTAGGGCGCGGCTTCAGCCGTGCCTGACAGGCAGCGTAGGGCGCGGCTTTCCGCCTCCGCCCGGCTACGGCGGACCCGCCGTAGCGTTCCGCGAAGGCGGGCAGCCGTGCCTGACAAGACTCCCGTTGCGGTCGGCGCGGCGAAGGTCTATCCTCGGCTGCCAGGGAGGCAGCCATGACCGAGCGTCGAGTCTGGTTCGGCATCGCGTTAGCGGCGTGCGCGCTGGCGGTTCAGGTGTCCGCTCAGAAGCCGGCGGGGTCAGACGGCCTGGGCACCGGGATGGGCGATCTGACCCGGCTCTCGCGCGCGAAGACACGGTCGATCAGCCCGGAGAACTTCACCGGCGAGAAGGGCGGCGGCGGGAAGGCCGTAGAGGGCACCGGGGCGAACGCCGCCCGCGACCTCGGCCAGGGCTGGAAGATCTCGCCGTCGGTGAAGATCAAGCCCAAGCAGACGTTCGTGCTCGGTGAGATTGTCGGCCCGGGCGCCATCCAGCACATCTGGATGACGCCAACCGGCAACTGGCGATACTCCATCCTCCGCATCTACTGGGACGGCGAGACCGAGCCGTCCGTCGAAACCCCCGTCGGCGACTTCTTCGCGTCCGGCTGGGGCGGCTTCGCGCCGTTCGCCTCACTCGCCATCTGCGTGAATCCCGGCAGCGGCCTGAACAGCTACTGGCAGATGCCGTTCCGCAAGTCGGCGAAGATCACCATGGAGAACATCGCCGATGCCGAGATGACGCTCTACTACCAGATTGACTACACGCTGACGACGGTTCCGCCCGACGCGGCCTACCTGCACGCGCAGTTCCGGCGCACCAACCCGCTGCCATACAAGACCGACTACACGATCCTCGACGGCGTGAAGGGGTGGGGCCACTACGTCGGCACGTACCTGGCCTGGGGCGTCCACAACTCGGGCTGGTGGGGCGAAGGCGAGATCAAGTTCTTCATGGACGGCGACACGGCGTTTCCCACCATCTGCGGCACCGGCACCGAGGACTACTTCTGCGGGTCGTACAACTTCGAGAACCCCGAGACCCGCCAGTACCAGGTCTTCACCACGCCCTACGCGGGAATGCCGCAAGTGCTGAAGCCCGACGGCGTCTACAAGTCGCAGCAGCGCTTCGGCATGTACCGCTGGCACATCCCCGATCCGATCCGGTTCGAGACCGACCTTCGCGTGACGATCCAGGCGCTCGGGTGGCGCGGCGACGGCCGTTACCTGCCGCTCCAGGACGACATCGCGTCGGTCGCCTACTGGTACCAGGCTGAACCACACGCCGCGTTCCCGAGGCTGCCCGGCCGGGACGCGCTCGAAGTCAGGTAGGCCGGGAAACGACGGGCTGAAAGGAACTGGTCATGAACGTTCGATTCGGCACACGCATCGTCCTTATCGCCGCCATCGTCGCCGTCACGTTGTCGGCCGGGCTGGGAGCCCAGTCGAAAGCCAAGGCCGTATCCGGGCCGACCACGATTCGCGTGGACGGCAACATCATCAAGAGCTACATCGCCTACATGGCGTCCGACGACAAGGAAGGGCGCAGGTCGCTGACGCCTGGCTACGAGAAGGTCGCCGAGTGGGCGGCCGGGAAGTTCAAGGAGTGGGGCCTGAAGCCGGCCGGCGACAACGGCACGTTCCTGCAGGGCGTTCCGGTCACGGGAGGGTTCACCTGGACGACGGGCATCCCCGAACTGACCGTGGATGGCCGGACGTTCTATGTCAAGGACGGCGACTTCGCTCTCGACCAACGGTCGACCGCCGGTACGCAGGCCTCGGGCGAGGTCGTCTTCGTCGGCTATGGCATCTCGGCGCCCGCCAAGGGTCTCGACGAGTACGGCGGCCTGGAGGTCAAGGGCAAGATCGTCGTGGCGCTCAAGGGATCGCCCAAGGATGCGCCCGCCGTGCGCGGCATGTTCGGCGCGACGGTCGCCGAGCCGAAGGACGTCGAGCCCTGGACCGACGAGTCGAAGGACCAGGCCAAGGTCAAGACGGCCTACGAAAAGGGCGCCGCCGCCATCATCCTCTTCGCGCCGGAGAAGCTCTCGCCCGCGACGACGTCCGGGACCGGCCAGATGGTGACCCAGGCCCAGCTCATGGCCATGCTGGGGGGGGGCGGCGGCCAGACCGGCGAGCCCCTGATCTTCACGCGGCCGTTCATCGTCGTCAGCGACATCGACGTCCGCGTGTTCCGCCACCTGATGCACCGCGACCCGCAGGAGTCGTCCCGCGGCTTCACCGCGCGGATGGACCAGTGGCGGCGCGACATCCGCGACAAGAAGCCTCACTCGACGGCCACCGGACTGAAGGGCAGCGTGAAGGGCTACGCGACCGCAACGGTCTACAGCGAGAAGCTCAAGAACAACATCTCGCACAACGTGATCGCCAAGGTCGAGGGCACCGACCCGAAGCTGAAATCGCAGGTCATCGTGATCGGCGGCCACCTCGATCACACGGGGATGTCGAACGGCATCGTCTTCAACGGCGCCGACGACGATGCGTCCGGCTCGGCCACGACGATGGAGATGGCCAGGCTGATTGCGGCCAACGCCGCCACCATCAAGCCGAAGCGGACCATCTACTTCGCGCTCTGGTGCGCCGAGGAAATGGGCCTGGTCGGCTCGAACTACTGGGTGAAGAACCCGACCGACGGCGTGAAGATGGAGAACGTCGTCGCCAACTTCAACAACGACATGGTGGGCCTCGGCGACCGGATCGGCGCGCCGGGCGGCCTCAACTTCCCGACGATTTGGGAAGTGATCATGCGGAACCAGGAGCCCGACGTTGTCAAGAACCTGGAGACGTCCACGGCGGGTCCTGGCGGCAGCGACTACGCGGCGTTCATCGAGCTCGGCATCGAGGCGCTCGCGCTGATGACCGCCGGCGGCGTCGGCCATCCCGACTACCACGACGCCGGGGACGACACCGCCAAGATCGACGCCGAGATGCTGCGCAAGAACGGGCAGTTCGTCCTGCAGGGGGTGATCAACGTCGCGAACGAGACGACGGTCAACCTCCTGATTCCGGATCGCCTGCACCTCTACAACGGCATGCGGATGAGCCTCCTGAACCTCGACACGGTCCGGTCTGCCGGGGGGGCGCAGATGTACATCATGACCGGGCCGACCTCGTTCCAGGCGGCGCCGGGGCCGCCTGCGCCGCGGCTCGCCTTCAGTATCGACGTGTCGGCATTCGGCGGGAATCTGGCCATGATCGACACGGCGGCCAAGCCGCTCAGCGTGGGGCGTGTCCAGGTGATGGGCAGCGGCGACGGCACCTGGTTTGGGCCGAACGGCGTGACCGACCGCGGCAAGGAGGCGCTGAAGACCTTCGAGGCTGCCGGCATCGTGCTCCAGCTGGTGAACCCGCCGGCGAAACTGCTCGACAGCATGCTCGACAACGCGAAGAAGGGCTTTCTCGTCACCGGCATGACGACGGCGCCGGATGCGGCGCTGGCGAAGCGGATCAGCGACAGGAACGTCGTCCTGGCCGTCGAGTTCGACGCCGCGGCGCCGCAGGCCGTGGCCGCGCGGCTCGTGGAACTGAAGAAGGTGCTCAACGGGTCCGGCAATCTCGTGTTGACGACGCAGGAGCGGGTGGTCGCGACACCCATGGGCAACACCGAACAGTCACCGCGCCAGAAGGTGCTGGACGCGGCGAAGCAACAGCTGTACCTCGCGCTCGTGAAGGACGGCTGGACGAAGGACGAGATCTACGCGATGGTCGGCGTGACTCCGCCGCGGTCCGGGCCGATGCAGATGCCGCCGCCGCCGGCGCCCCGGTTCGGCGGCAACCTTGGCAGGTTGTCGCAGTAGCGCGAGCCTGGCTGCGTGCCGGCGTCACCGCACGATGAGCCTGCCGGACGTCTCGAACGTTCTGAAGTCGCCGTAGGTCGCGACGCAGGTGATGGTCGTGAGCGGTTTCTGGCTCCCGGTGCGGCGCGCCGGCGCCGCCTCGTACGACTCGCGCATCTCGGAGGGCAGCAGCAGACCGAACCGGGCGTCCTGCTCGTAGTCGACAGTGATGCTGACGCTCGTCTGGACCGGCCCGCCGCCGGCGTTCCGGTCGCTCGTCTCGACCGACGGCTCGATCTCCGCCCGCATCTCGAGCCGGGTTCGGAAGATCCGGCCGTCGATCGGGTCGATCCAGACCATCCCCGAGACTGGCGCGTCGCGACCGGTGGTGGTCCGGACGATCGTCGGCCTGTCGGTCTCCCGGTACCTCACTCGCCAGACACGGGTGGGGCCGACGGCTTCCTCGCCGTCCTTCGTGAATCGGAATCGAGTCTGGTTCTGCGGCTGCAGGAAGAACAGGGCCGCGGTCGGGGTGTTGAAGTTGCGGCGGACGGGGCCCAGGTTGTAGCGGGCGCTCTCGTCGGCGATTCGACGGCCCTGGAGCAGCCGTTCGCTGGAGCGTCCGATCAGGAGCGTGACGAGGCGGTCCTGGCGATCGCGGACCGCCACGCCGTCCACCTCGAACACGTCGCGGAAACCCATCCAGTCGTCGGTCACCCGCACCAGCGCGTATTCGGACACGAGCGTCCGCGTCTGCGCCGTCGCGGCGCCCGCTTCGCGCAGCGACTGGGTGTAGCGCTCGAGGCCGACCACGAGGGACAACTTCTCGCCGTATTCGACGACGTAGCGCCCCGCCCGCGTGACGAGTTCCCGGACGCTCCGGGCCGGCGTCGGAGACGATGGAGGCTGCCGAGCAGCGACACCTCCACAGGCGACGACCAGCACGGCGGCAACGGTCCAGCGCGTCGGGCGCATCGGGAAGTCCCCGGACACGGGATGCCGGAATGGTATCATCCGATCATGATGCGCCGCCCCCTCCTCGCGTCGATCCTGCTCGTCTCGGCCCTGCTTGGCGCGATCACGCTGGCCGGCACGGCCGCCGCGCCACCGCGTGTCGTCGCCGTCGGCGACGTGCACGGCGCCCTCCCCGAATTCGTGACGGTCTTGCAGCGGACCGGCCTCGTCGACGGCAAGCGCCGGTGGATGGGGGGCACGGCCACGCTCGTGCAGATCGGCGACATCGTGGACCGAGGGGCACGGGTTCGCGAGACGCTCGACTTCGTGATGGAACTCGAGAAACAGGCGGCGAAGGCAGGCGGCGCGTTCATCCCGCTGCTCGGCAACCACGAGGCGATGAACGTGATGGGCGACCTGCGCTACGTCACGCCCGAGATCTACCGGACGTTTGCGACCGACCGGTCCGAGGAGATCCGCGCGAAGGCGTTTCAGGACTACGTCGAGTTCCTCTCCGCTCACGTGGGCCACGTCCACAGCCTGCTCGTTCCGTCAGACGAGGCGACCCGGAAGAAGTGGATGGACGCCCATCCGCTCGGCTTCTTCGAGTACCGGGATGCGGTCGGCCCGAACGGCAAGTACGGCCGCTGGCTCCGCCGCCGCCCGGCCATCGTCCAGATCGGCGACGGCCTGTTCGTGCACGGGGGCCTGAATCCCGCGCTGCCGTTCGAGACGGTGGGGGCGCTCGAGGCGCAGGTAGGCGCCGAACTCGAGGGATTCGACGAGACGTGGCAGGCGCTCTCGCGCGCGAAGGTCGTCTGGCGCTACACGACGCTGCGCGAGGCGATCGCGCTTCTCGAGGAAGAGCAGAAGCAGATGCAGGCGCAGGCCAAGCCCGCCGATCCGGTCATCGCCGGGCACATCCAGAAGCTGCTCGGCTACCGTCAGTGGATGGTCTCGTCCTCTGACGGGCCGCTCTGGTATCGAGGCCTGACCAAGGAGGCGGAGCCGGCCATCGCGGCGGGGCTGGAGGCGCTGCTCGCGCGCTTCGGCGCGCGGTACATGGTGGTCGGGCACACGGTCCAGGCCAAGGCGACCGTGACGGCGTGGCTCGCCAATCGCGTGTTCGCGATAGACACCGGTATGCTGCCGGAGGAGTACAAGGGGCGCGCCGCGGCGCTCGAGATCAAGGGCGGTCGATTCACGGTCTACTACGGGGACGGGACGACCCAGGCGCTGGAAGCGCCCGTGCCGCTGCCGGTGAAGGCGCCTATCTCTTGATCATCCGGATCTCGGTTCCGCCCCGTCCGAACTCCACCTGGTCCATCAACTGGTTGATCAGGTAGATGCCGCGGCCGTGGCTGGCGAAGATACACTCCCCTTCAACCGGACTCGGCACCTGCGCCGGGTCGAAGCCTGGGCCCGGGTCGCGCACCACGATCAGGACGCCCCGCGCCTGATCGCACGCTACCGACACCTGGATCGTCTTCCCCGGGTTGTGCTCGCACCCGTAGCGTACGGCGTTGGCCAGCGCCTCGCGCAGGGAGGTCTCGACCTCGAACTCCTTGCCCTGCGCGCAGCCACTCTCGCTGACGATGGCGAGCACCCGTTCGACCGCCGGGGAGATGGCCGACGCGGTGCCCGGCAGCTCCAGATCGAAACGCACCAGGAGATCACGGCACCAGAACTCCACGGGGCCGTCGAGGGGTGACGCCGGCGTGTCAGGCGTGTCGTTGGTCATAGAGACCTCCCCTGACTTACAACCCTCGACCCTACAGCGGCAGCGCCGTGCCAAGGCCGCGCGCGGCCGCCCTGCGGTAGACCTCCGGGGCGACAGCCATGTCGTCGAGCGCGAGGCCGAGGTTGATGGCGATGGTCCGCTCCGCGGCGTCGGTGCGCCCCGGCTTGGTCCCCGCCACCAACTCGCCGAGATCGGCGTCGGGATCGGGCGTCTGCTGGAAGTACCCGACCCGGCGGTAGTACCTGGAACTGCGCGTGGTCGTCGGTCGTCAGCCGATCGAACTCGGCCAGCGCGGCCGGCGACCAGTAGCTGTCGAAGTCCACGGCGCTCGCGAATGCGCCGGGCCTCAGCCACCCCTCGTGGATGGTGGGCACCGGCTGTCGGAGAATCGGGCCTGACGTGACGACGATGTCGCTCTCGGCGACGGCCGTGCGCGGGTCGTCGACGCCGGCGACTTCGATTCCGAGCGTTCGCCCCATCTCTTCGACAAATCGGCGTCGCACGTCGGGCGCGATGTCATAGGCAAGCGCCCGCTTCAGCGGGAACTCCTGCGCCAGCGTCTCGAGGTGCGTGCGCCCCTGGACGCCGCACGCCAGAATGCCGACGGTCCCGCTTTCCGGTCGCGCCAGGTACCGAGCCGACAACGCGGAGGCGGCGGCCGTGCGCCACGCCGTGATCCAGGTGCAGTCCATCACGGCGTAGGGGAGGCCGGTGTCCACGTCGTTGAGCACGATCAGCCCGCTGATGTACGGCAGGCCGGCTCCACGGTTCTCCGGAAAGCCGCTCACCCATTTCACGCCGGCCGCCCGCATGACCGGGATGTAGGCCGGCAGGGCGTGGATGAACGCGTCCGGCTTGGGGTGGATGCCCGGCTTGGGCGGCATCTCGACGCGCCCATGCCCCTTCTCGCGAAACGCGGTTTCCAGCAGGGCGATGATCGTCCGGGGATCGAGCCCGACGCTGGCCACATCGGCCGCCGACAGGTAGAGAAGTTCCGGAGTCTGCATGCCGTCCGTCCCTACTATATCCCTTTCCACCCCGCCCCGGGCTTCGGCCCCACGGCCATCCGGGTGCCGCCCGCCCTCGGCCCTCGGTCTCCGCTCCGAGACGGTTTCGTTGTGCCCGGCTCAACCGGCCTGTATCATGAGTGATGGCCCCGGCCGTGCGGTGCCGCTCAAGGGAGAATCGTCGAATGAGAAGACTTCCTGGATTTCGAGTTGCAGCATGCCTCGCGCTGGCCGTGCTCTGTGCGACGGGGGCGGCGGCCCAGGTGCCGACCATCCTGGCTCCGTCCAACATCATCCTCCCGAATTTCAACGGTCAGCAGCCCGGCGTGACCGGGAGCCTCGAGGTGGGTGCCTTGGTCGCGCGAGGCGACGACGCGTCGGCGACGTGGTACAACCCGGCCGGACTCTCGAGAATCGAGTCGTCCAGCATGACCGGCAGTGCCGGCGCGGTGCAGTGGATGTGGGTGTCGCCGAATGCGTTTCCCAACAAGGGTTACTCGGCGAACCACCTCCCCGTGCAGCTCGGCGTCGCGTGGAAGGAGCCGTTCGACTACCTGGGCTGGACGGCGGCATTCAACTTCTCCTCGACCAACAGCTGGGAGCACGATTCTGAGCTCCGAGCTGCAGGTCGGCACCGCGCAGGCTCCTGAGCGGTTCGCCTACGCGGCATCGTCGAAGTTCACACGCTACGTCGCGAGCGTCGGCGGCGGCTACACCCCGGACAAGAAGCTGCGCTTCGGCGGCAGTATCGACGTCGAGCTGACGCGAATGGAGCAGGCGCAATCGGTCAACGACCGCATTCTCGGCTCGCCGCGCGCGACGTCGCTCCTGGTCGCGTCGTACTCGAACTCGGCGTTTACCCACCTGCGGGCCACGTTCGGCATGCAGTACGACTTCTCCGAGAAGTTCTACGTCGGCGGCGTGGTCAAGACGCCGGGCATTTCGATGTCGAGCGGCGGCTCGGCCGGCCTGGATGCCACGCTGTACAAGGGCGGCGTGACGACCAACCTGTCCTACTACGACGGCAGCCCGACGATGAATTACAAGATACCGTTCGAGTTCGCGGCTGGCGTGGCCTACAACGTCCCGCGGATGACGGTGGAGGGCGACGTTCGCGTCATCCAGGGCGGCGGCGTTTACGACTTCTTCACGCCCAACCGGACCGTCACCGGCATCGTCGACGCCGGGGGCAGCAGCACGCCCCAGGCGGTCGAGACGGACTTCCGCGGCTACCAGGTGGACCAGCGATCGGTGGTGGACATCCGCGTCGGCGGGCGTCTGCTGCTCTCCGAGGCCGGCAAGCTGACGCTGCACGGCGGGTTCGCCACGAACAACTCCCCGGTGGGTGACGACGACGAGGTGTTCCAGCAGGCGAACCTGCTGCGCTTCACGGTCGGGATGAGCGGGCAGAAGGGGCGGTTCTTCTTTGCGGGCGGCTTCGACTACCAGGCTGGCACGACGCCGCTCTACGACGTCTACACGGCGCAGAACGGCCAGGTCATCAAGACCACGGTCAACGTCGACGGGTTCGCGCTGGTCTACTCGTTCGGGCTCCGGTTCTAGCGACAGAGCAGCTGTCCCTCCGGCCAGACACCTGTCGTTCCCGGGGGACAGCGGACGGTCGGGTCAGCGTGTGCCCGTGACGGGAAACAGCCGTTTTCGGGCGCAGTTTGGCCGGCCTTCGCTGGCCTGGGGATTGCTACCCGTCTCGATCGGAGGCATTTCGCGATGCGACGGAAACTGCGATTCATGATCCTCACCGCCATGATTCCGATGGCGCTGGCCTTGATTCCTGCCGCCGCCGAAGCTCAGCGGGGCGGGCGTCCGCCGGGTGGGGCCCCGCCGCCGGCCGCTGTCCGGCCTCCGGGGGGACACCCCCGGGGAGGCACGGTCGTCGTTCGTGGCGGCTACTATGGCTACCCGTATATGGGCGTCGGGTGGGGCTGGGGGCCGTGGGGCTCCTACTGGTACGGCGGCCCGTACTGGGGATACCCCTATCCGTACCTGGGGCGGCAGCTACTACATCGGCCCTGAGCTGCGACTCGAAGTCAAGCCGAAGCAGGCCCAGGTCTACCTCGACGGCTACTACGTCGGCATCGTGGACGACTTCGACGGCACCTTCGAACGCCTGCGTTGCAAGCCGGGCGACCACGAGCTCGTCCTCTATCTCGAAGGCTACCAGACGGTGAGACAGAACGTCCGGCTGGGGCAGCGGCAGGAGGCGAAGATCAAGTTCCAGATGACGCCGCTCGCCGCCGGAGAGACGGCCGAACCGCCGCCGCAGCCGAAGGCGCCGCCGCCCGCCGAAGCGTACGCCGACGATCAGGCTGCGCCGCCGCCGCGCCAGGCGCCGCAGAGGGTTCCGCCCGAGGCGGCGGTGACGATGGAAGCGCAGGGCTTCGGGTCGCTGGTCATCCGCGTGCAGCCTGCCGGGTCTGAGGTCCTCATCAACGGGGACCGCTGGCAGGGTCCCGAAGGCTCGGAGCGGCTGGTCATCCAGGTGCCGGCAGGCTCGCACAGGGTCGAGATACGCAAGGAGGGGGCGGTCCCTTTCACCACAACCGTCCAGGTGAAGTCGGGAGAGACGGTGCCGCTGAACGTGAGCCTGCCCATCAAGGGCGAATAGCCGGAGGCGTTCCGTGATGAACAGATTCACCAGATCGACGACTGGCCTGGTGACCGGCTGCCTGGTGATGGTCGTCGCGGCCGCCGCGTCGGCCGTCGCGCAGGACCAGGCGGGCGGCGTGCAGCCGCCGCCCGCTCCCGGGCAGGGGCCGTTGGTGGTCCAGCCGATCAGCAGCGGCTTCGTCCTGATGCCGGAGGTGCGGTTCACCGAGCTCAACCACTCGTGGGGCACGCAGATCGGTGTGTCGGGCGGCTGGCTTTACGACGACACATTCTTCCTCGGTGGCGGCTTCTACGGGCTGGTCGGCGGCGCTGACGACCAGCAGTTGACCTACGGCGGTTTCATCACCGGGTGGAGCGCACCGATCAACAGCGCGTTGCGCGTCGGCGTTCGCGCCCTCTTCGGCTGGGGGAGTTCCGAGACGTTCGAGCAGTGGACCGACCCGGGCTACTGCCACCGCGGGACCTGCTACGGCGCAACCACGCAGCAGGCGTGGGTGTTCCAGGACTTCCTGGTGTTCGAGCCGGCGGTGAACGCGACCATCCGGCTCGCCAGGCAGATGTCGCTCGACATCTCGGGCGGCTACCGCCTGACGGGCAACAGCTACTACGGGTGGGACAGCCACGTGAACGGCGCGTTCGGCAGCGTCGGGATCCGCTTCGGCCTGTTCTGAAGCCTCTACCTCTTCGCGCGGCCCGACGCGATGTCCTTCACCCCGGCGATCGCCGCGTCGATGTGCGCCTCGGTGTTGAACGGCCCGATGCCGAACCGGACCGCGCCGTGGATCGAGTCTGTTCCCAGGTGCTCGTGGACCATCGGCGCGCAGTGCAGGCCGGTGCGGCACGCGATATTGTGGTCGACGTCGAGCATCGTGCCCACGTCCGCCGCCTCGATGCCCTGCAGGTTGAACGAGAGCACGGCGACGCGATCCCTGCCCGGCACGTCGTCGGCGCAGTAGAGAATCATCCCCGGAATCTCCCGAAGGCCGTCACGGAGCTTCCGCCAGAGCTTCATCTCCTGCGAGTGGATCGGTTCGATCCCCTGCTCGAGGATCCACGTCGTTCCAGCGAATAGTCCAGCGATGCCGGGCAGGTTCGGCGTGCCGTACTCCATCCTGAAGGGGTACTCGTAGAGGTGATGGCGCTGGGCGCTCTTGACGCCGGTGCCGCCGGCCCGTGTCTGCTGGATCTCGACCCCCTCCCTCACGCACATGCCGCCGATGCCCATCGGCCCCATCAGGCTCTTGTGGCCGGTGAAGCAGATGACGTCGGCGCCGAGGCCGTCGAGCGTCACCGGAACCACGCCCGCGCTCTGGCTCACGTCCAGGATCAGGTGGATGCCGCGCTCGCGGCAGGCGCGGCCGATGGCCGCGACGTCCTGGACCGTCCCGATGACGTTCGAGGCGTGATTCATCACGACGGCCCGGGTCTTCGGGCCCATCTTCGCGATGACCTTCGCCGGGTCGACGTAGCCGGACGGCTCGTAGTCGATCCAGTCGACCGAGACGCCCTGCTCGTGCTCGAGGGTCCACACCGGGCGCAGCGTCGAGTTGTGCTCGAGGTGCGTCGTGATGACGTGGTCGCCCGTGTGGATGAGGCCGAAGATCGCGAGGTTCAGCGCGTCAGTCGAGTTGTAGCCGAACACCACGCGGTTCGGATCGGTGCCGCCGAAGACCCCATTGAGCAGCTTGCGCGTCTTGTCCACCATCGACCCGGCCTCGAGGCACAGGTCGAATCCGCTCCGGCCCGGGTTCACGCCGTAGCTCCGGTAGAACCGGTCCATCGTCTGGTAGACAATCTCAGGCTTCGGAAACGATGTGGCGCCGTTGTCGAGGTAGATGAGTTTCGAGCGGGCGGCGTCCAGCAGGTCGGTATGAGTGTGCGTCGGGTCGGTTGCGGCCATGGCACCTCCAGTTGCAGGCGCTATCGTGTATGCATGGAATGGTAGATTGTGTGCATGACAATGTGGCTGCCGGACCTGTCGGCCTCGGACCGGCCGGCCTATCTCGCGATTGCCGACGCCATCGCCCACGCCGTCCGGGTGGGCAAGCTGCGCCCCGGCGAACTGCTGCCCACGCACCGGCTGCTGGCCGATCTGCTGGGCGTCAACGTCAGCACCGTGACGAGGGCTTACCGGGAGGCCGCTCGGCGGCGCCTGGTGGGCGGCGAGGTGGGCCGCGGCACGTACGTGCTCGCGGCGGCGTCAGAGGCGGCGATCTTCGCCCTCGAGCAGCGACCGGAGGGCGGCGTCATCGATCTGTCGACCAACATGCCCCCGGTGTCGGCGCGCGACCGAGACCTGGCGACGGCCTTCGCCCGGTTCGCGCCGGGCGATGCGGCGCGCCTGCTGCACTATCCTGGGCCGGGCGACGCCCTGGTTCATCGGGAGGCTGCTGCCGCCTGGCTCCGCCGTCGCGGCGTGGAGGCGGATCCCGAGGGCATCGTGGTGTGCGCCGGTGCGCAGCACGCCATGGACACGGCCCTCGGTCTCTGCGCGGAATTCGAGGAGGTGCAGTGCGAGGCCCTGGTCTACCCGGGGCTGAACGCCGTCGCGCGTCACCTGCGCCGCCGCCTGCATCCGATTCCGATGGACGGCGAGGGCCTCCTGCCCGGGCCCTTCGCCCGGGCCTGTCGGGGAGGTGCTCGCCTGGCCGTCCTGTCGCCGACCCTGCACAATCCGACGACGACGACGATGAGCCTCGAGCGCCGGCGGCAGTTGGTGACCATCGCCCGCCGCTGGAACGTGACGATGGTCGAGGAAGACGTGTACGGCCTGCTGGCTGAGGATTCCCCGCCGCCGCTGGCGGCGCTCGCGCCAGAGCGGGTGATCTACCTCACAGGGCTGTCCAAGACCGTCGCGCCGGGGTTGCGAATCGGGTACCTCGTCGTCCCGCCGGACCTGCGCGGTCGCCTGCGCGACACCGAGCACCATACGACCTGGTACGTGTCGCCCCTCTCGACCGCGCTGGCGAGCCGCTGGCTGAAGGACGGAACGGCGTGGAAGCGCCTGCTGGCGCAACGCAGCGAACTGGCCGCGAGGCATCGCCTGTGCGCGCGCCATCTGGGCCGCTTCGACTGGCGGGGCACGCCGCGCTGCCCGCACGTCTGGCTCGCCGGGCCGCCAGGCGGTTCAGAGTCGTTCACCAAGCGCGCATTGGCTGCCGGCGTGGTGGTCGTCCCCGCGAGCGTGTTCGCCGCCGGCCGGTCGGCGGCGAAGGACGGGGTCCGGATCTCGATCGGCGCCGCCACCGATCGCGCCAGTCTCGCCGAAGGGCTGGCGAGGCTGGCCCGTATCTCGTAGGGCGCGGCTTCAGCCCTGCCGCAGGCCACCCTGAAGGGTCGGCCTACTCCTTCGGAACCTCGACCTTGGCGCTCACTCCGGGCGCGACCACGACACGCGCGACGCTGAGCTCGCGGCCCGGTGGCAGCAGCAGGCGCGTCGCCTTCACGCGAACGCCGTTGACGACGAGAGCGTCGAGCCGGCCCGGGAACGCCGCGCGCCACACGACGGCCGGTCCGCGGTTGTTCGTGAAGACGGTGCCGGTCACGCCGTCGTGCCGGATCGTGAGGTCGTTGGCGCGGACCGGAAGGTGCCGCAGCTCCGCCCACGCCGTCTTCGACGTCAGTTGCGGCAGCGTCATGACGAACTGGCTCGCGAAGTAATCGACGAGCGCCGCTTCGCGGCCGGGCGCTACGGGGTCGACGCCGACGCCCATCAGGCCCGTCACCACCGCACCGACGACCGAGTAGGGCACCTCCGGGTACTCCCGCCGCGCGCGGTCCGCCCGCGACAGATCCATGATCTGGTCGTAGGCCACCTCGGGCACACCGTAGCGGTAGAGAATCTCTGGATGGTGCGACTGCTCTTCAATCGGCCCCGAAGGCGAACGGCCGATCTGTGCGACCAGCCGCTCGAGCGACGCGCGGAGGTGCGCGCCGTCGGAGGCGGCGGGCCAGTAGAGCTCCGCCGAGTTCCACGCGTTGTCGCTCCGGTGCGCGAGCGCGTGAGCCGTGGTCACGTGATCGAAGAACCTGCCGGACTTCTCGTCCCACCACCGGCTGTTGACGAGCGCCTTCACATCGGCGGCCTTCGCCAGCCAGACCCGGGCCGCGTCGAACCGGCCGCGGGCCTCCTGGATGCGCGCGTAGGCGTGGAAGGCCGCGTACTCGGCCGCGAGCAGGTCGAGGCCCGCCACGAAGTCGTCGGTTTCCTCGTTGTAGCCCGGGATGCCCCGCGACCTCGCGAACTTCGCATCCGGGTCGGGGGTGGGCGACTGGTTCATCAGGCGCGGCCGCGTCATCACCTCGTCGATGCCCAGCCTCCAGCGGGCGACGTAGTCGGTGACCGTGCGGTCGTAGAAGTGCAGCAGGACCGGGTCGGTGATGTAGGACGGATCGCCCGACCACACATACATGCGGTAGCACGCGTCGACGATGTCGAGGTTGGCCGGCAGGTTGTACCAGAAGTCGGCGTCGTTCCGGTAGTCGGCGTGAGCCGGCCGGTCGTGGCGGTCGATCTCCCAGAAGCTGCACCAGTCGCGCGCGTCGCTGATGTTCCTGGCGAAGCGTCCCATCATGTTCCGCACGTGCGCCTGCAGGCCGAGCGCGTGGCCGCCCATCGCCTGGTGCGCGACATCGCGCATGCAGAACGCCTCGCGGCCTGGAAGGGCCGCTTCGAACCACGGGCCGACTGCGTCTCCCTCGAAGGCGTAGGCCGACGCCTGTCGCGACGCCCACGTGAACGCCTCCACCAGCTGCCCGTCCGATGAGATCAGGGCGAGCGGCGATTCGAAGCGCGCGGAGTTCCGCGCCGCGAGCGGCACGGCGACGACGAGCAGCATCGCCATGACCACAAGGTCGGGAGGTCTCCGCCAGTGCGCCGCCCGACGGCGACATGTTTGTGAGCGGGCGACCTGCGAATTCAGATTCGTCATCGTCCGTCCTTTGTCGGCGAAGGGCCTCCCGACCGTGGGGCCGTGCGCGGAGTAGCTTCGCCACCCTGGACGCCGATGCATCCCTCCGGGCCAAGACAGACGCACAGGCCGACGATGGACAACAGGGTGTCGTGGACGCCGGGGAGGAACGACGGCTTCCGGTCGTTCATGTCTGGCTCCATGGATGAAGCGCGAACGGCCGCACTCTACCACGGGATCGGGACGCTCGGGTGGTATCATCCCGCCCACGGAGGAGACGATGAACGTCAGTAAACGGATCGGCGCGGCACTCGTGGGTCTGGCGGTCCTGGTGCTGTCGGCGCTGCTCGGCGCGCAGGGCGTCGCGCAGCAGGGAAAGGCGCCGCAGGCGAAAGGCATCCAGAAGCCGGCGGCGGCGCCCTCGCCGGCGACCGGCATCAAGGCCGACTACCAGCGTGCGATGGGCCTTCGCGACCGCCTGCAGAACACGATCACCAACGTGGCAGAGGCGCCGACCTGGGTCGGGACGACGACGACGTTTTGGTACCGGAAGTCGGTGAAGGGCGGAAACCAATTCGTCGTGGCGGACGCGGCGGCGGCGACGAAAGCGCCGGCATTCGATCACGAGAAGCTTGCCGCGGCGCTGTCGACGGCCGCCCAGGGCAAGTACACCGCCGTCACCCTGCCGTTCTCGACGTTCACGTTCTCCGACGACATGCAGGCCATCGATTTCACGATCGGCGGAGGCGGGCGAGGCGCGGGTGGCGGTGGAGCGGCGGCGCCAGGGGCGCCGGCCCCGCCGCGGTGGCGCTGCACGCTGACCACCTACGAGTGCACGAGGCGCCCGGCTCCGGCCGAGAGCGCGGCGGCGGGACAGGGTCGTGGCGGGAGGGGCGCGACACCGGCTGCCGGTGCACCAGCGACCGAACCGCCTCCGGTGCGCGTGTCGCCGGACGGCAAGTCCGAAGCCCTTATCCAGAACTACAACATCTTCGTCAGGCCGGTCAGCTCTGCAGTCACTCCGCCCGCGGCGGCCCAGGGGCCTGCACCGGCTGGCGCGCCGGCCGCGCCGGTGGCCACGCCGCTCACCTGGGACGGGTCGGAAGGCGACGCCTACACCTTCAACTCCATCGTCTGGTCGCCCGACTCGAAGAAGATCGCCGCCTACAAGCGCCGGCCGGGCTATCGGCGGATGGTCAACTACGTGCAGTCGTCTCCGATCGACCAGCTGCAGCCGAAGCTCGATTCGAGGTACTACCAGAAGCCCGGCGATGTGGTAGACCTCGACCAGCCGGTTCTCGTCGATGTTGCAGCCCGGCGCGCGGTCGTCATCGACAACACGCTCTTCTCGAACCCGTATTCGAACGGCCGGATCGAGTGGCGCAAGGACAGCCGGGCATTCACGTTCGAATACAACCAGCGCGGGCACCAGGTGTACCGCGTCATCGAGGTCGATGCGGCCAGCGGCAAGGCGCGCCCCGTGATCGAAGAGACGAGCAGCACGTTCGTCGACTACCGGCGCCCCTCCGCCGGCCTGAGCGACTCGAGCCGGACGTACCGCTACGACGTCGCCGACGGCAAGGAAGTCATCTGGATGTCCGAGCGCGACGGCTGGAGCCATCTCTATCTCTGCGACGACGCGACCGGCCGCGTGAAGAACCAGATCACGAAGGGCAGCTGGAGAGTGCACTTCGTCGAGCGCGTGGACGAAGAGGCGCGGCAGATCTGGTTCACGGCCAACGGCATGGACGCGGGCAAGGATCCGTATTTCCTCCACGCGTTCCGCATCAACTTCGACGGCACCGGCCTGACACGATTCACGACCGCCGACGCGATGCACACGGTGACCTGGTCGCCGAAGCGGGACTACTTCGTGGACAGCTACTCGCGCGTGGACCAGCCTCCCGTGTCGGAACTCCACCGGACGAGCGACGGGGCGCTGGTGATGGAACTGGAGCGCGCCGACATCACCGCGCTGACGGCGACCGGCTGGAAGGCGCCGGAGGTGTTCGTCGCCAAGGGCCGCGACGGCACGACCGACATCTGGGGCGTCATCATCCGGCCGATGAACTTCGACCCGACGAAGAAGTACCCCGTCATCGAGAACATCTACGCGGGGCCGCAGGGCTCGTTCGTGCCGAAGACGTTCAGCAATCAGCTCGGCATGCAGACGCTCGCGGAACTGGGATTCGTCGTCGTGCAGATGGATGGAATGGGGACGGCCAACCGGTCGAAGGCGTTCCACGACGTCGCGTGGAAGAACCTCGGCGACGCCGGCTTCCCGGACCGGATCCTCTGGCACAAGGCGGTGGCTGCGAAGTACCCGTACTACGACGTCACGCGCGTCGGCATCTACGGCACGTCGGCGGGAGGCCAGAACGCGATGGGCGGCGTCCTGTTCCACCCGGAGTTCTACAAGGCCGCGGCCGCTTCGTCCGGCTGCCACGACAACCGGATGGACAAGATCTGGTGGAACGAGCAGTGGATGGGGTGGCCGCTCGGGCCCCGAGTACGCGGCGTCGTCCAACATGGAGCACGCGGCGAAGCTCCAGGGCAGGCTGCTGCTCATCGTCGGCGAAATGGATACGAACGTCGACCCTTCGTCGACGATGCAGGTTGCCAACAAGCTGATTCTCGCCAACAAGGACTTCGAGCTGGTGGCGATCCCGAACGCGGGGCATACGAGCGGCGGCGCGTACGGCGACCACAAGCGGTTCGACTTCTTCGTGCGCTACCTGCGGGGCATCGAACCGCCGGCCTGGGGCTCGCTGGTTCCGCCGGCGGCGCCGTCTGCGGCGCCCGGCGCGAGCGCGCTCGACGAGACCGCGCTGCCGTGGATTGCCGCCGAGGACTGGCGATAGCCAGGTCGGCAGGTCCCGCGATGACAAGGCCGTCTGCAGCTGTCGTGGTCGCAGCCTCGGCGCTGTCGCTGGTCGCCGCTGTCGGAGGTGGCCAGCGGCACGGAGATCCCTGCGGCCGTGCTCGGCGCCGCCTCCGCACGCGATCGGATTCCCCTCCCGCCATCCGGACCTCGACGTCCTTCCTGGATTCCAGAATCCGCCGCCCGGCTACGGCGAGGTGGCGTTCTACTGGTGGATGGGTGACCCGCTCACGAAAGAGCGGCTGGCGTGGCAGCTCGATCAGCTCGCTGGCAAGGGCGTGATGGGCCTCCAGATCAACTACGCCCACAGCGACCGGGGCGGCCAGTCGTGGGGCCTCACGTATCCGAGTGAGCCGCCGCTGTTCTCGCCGCCCTGGTGGGATCTGGCCAGCTGGTTCCTGAAGGAAGCGAAACGCCGCGGGATGGCCGTCAGCCTCAGCGACTACACGCTCGGGATCGGCCAGGGCTGGTGCCTGGACGAGATCCTCCGGGAGCATCCCGAACTGGCCGGGCGCGTGCTGCGGCACCAGACCCGGGAGGCCGGCACCGGGCAGCTGCAGTGGACCCTGCCGGCCGGCACGCTGATGGTGGCCGGATACGAGGCCGTGTCCGGGTCAGCAATCGACCTTCGTCCGCACGTGACCGCCGGCCAGCTCCTCTGGCAGGTGCCCGCCGGCCGCTGGCGCATCGTCGCGGTGCAGGCGGAGCGCGTGGCGTCGTCGATCGATCCGATGAACCCGCTGTCGGGCGCCGAGTACGTGCGGACGTTCTTCGGCCGATGGGAGGATCGCAATCCCGGCGAGGCGGGCAGGGGGCTGAACTTCTTCTTCTCCGACGAGCTTGGCTTCGGGGTGTCGGGCAACCTGTGGACAGAGAGGTTCCCGGATGAGTTCCGGAAGCGCAAGGGCTACGACATCGTGCCCGAGCTGCCCGCGCTCTTCGAGGACGTCGGCCCGCGCACCCCGAAGGTGAGGCTCGACTACCGCGACGTGATGGTGTCGCTCGAAGAGGAAGGCTTCTTCAAACCGGTCTTCGAGTGGCATGAGCGCCGCGGCATGATCTACGGCTGCGACCACGGCGGGCGCGGGCGCGAGGTGGACGAGTTCGGCGACTACTTCCGCACGCAGCGCTGGAACCAGGGGCCTGGCAGCGACCAGCCGAACCTGTCGAAGGACGTGATCAAAGCGAAGGTTGCGGCCTCGATTGCCCACCTGTACCAGCGGCCGCGCGTCTGGCTCGAGGGTTTTCACAGCAGCGGCTGGGGGACGAGCAGCGCGCAGCTGGCCGACGCCACCTTTGCGAACATGGCGATGGGCTACAACCTGCTCACGCTCCACGGCCTCTACTACTCGACGCACGGCGGCTGGTGGGAATGGGCGCCGCCCGACAATCACTTCCGCATGCCGTACTGGGCGCACATGGGCGAGTTCATGATGGCCGTGCAGCGCCTCAGCTACCTCCTCAGCCAGGGCGACCACCGATGCGACGTCGCGGTCATGTATCCGGTCGCGCCGCTCGAGGCCGGTCTGGACGGCCCGGCGTCGGTGAAGGCGGCATTCGGCGTCGGCGAGCGCCTGTACGCGCGGGGCATCGACTTCGACTACATGGACTTCGAGTCACTCGCCCGGGCGACGGTCGTTGGCCAGGAGCTTCGGGTCAGCGGAGAGGTGTATCGGGCATTGGTCACTGCCGGCCATGAAGGCGGTCCGGTTCTCGACGATTCGGAAAGCGGTCGAGTTTCAACGCGCCGGCGGGCTTGTGATCGTGCTCGGCGCCGTTCCGGAAGTGAGTGAGCGGGTTGGACGCGGTGACGCCGAACTCGCGGCCCTCGTCGGTGAGCTGCGGACACGGGCGGGCGCTCCGGAGCAGGTCGAGTCACTGCTTGAGTCCGCGTTTCCACGGGACTACTCCGGTCCCGGCGCAGTCAACCACCGGCGGGTCGGCCGGCGCGACGTCTACCTGGTCTACGGCGGTCCCAGGGGCGCGGAGAGCCGCTTCCGTGCGACGGGCAAAGTCGAACTGTGGGATCCGTGGACCGGTCGGGTACGGCCGCTCCCGGTGCTCGAACAGGCTGCCGGAAGCACGAGGTTGCGACTGCCGCTCTCGGAGCGGGAACCGCAGGTGATCGTCTTCGGCGACGGCTCGCCCGAGATCGACGCGCCGCCGGCGGTGCCGCCAACGTCACTGACTGTCGAAGGCGACTGGGAATTCGAGCTGAAGCCAGTACTCGACAACCGCTGGGGAGATTACCACTGGCCACCGTCGCCCGCGATGATTGGCCCCGAGGCGCGCAGGTTTCGGTACGCTGCCGAGACCGTCCCCGATCCAGGGTGGCAGGTGGCGGCGCTCGATGACACGCGCTGGCAGACGGTCACGGCCTCGTTCGGGCCGAAGTTCTGGAAACTCGGGCCGTTGCCCGACGGCTTCGATGAGAGGGCGCTGGTCGGCATCACGATGGTTGCGCCCGGCGACGCCGTCGAGTTCCGCGGCCGGCAGTACCGGTGGCAGCCGTACGAGTTCTCCTGGCGCTGGGGCGTTGAAGGCGACCCCGGCCACCAGGGGTATCACGGCCTGAAAGAGAAGGTGCCGAACGAGTTCATCGCCCTGGGCCGCCATCGGCGCACCGACACAGGTTCGGCGTACGAGAAGGAGGAAGGCGGCTCGCGCTACTTCCTGTGGACGTCGGTCGCCGCCAGTCGACCCGTCTCGGCCCGACTTCTCGTCGGAGGGAATCTCCCGACGGCCGCCTGGATCAACCACGACCCCGTGACGGGCGCGGCGGCAGGCGTACAGCTCAGGGCCGGCGCCAATCCGCTCCTGCTGCGGTACGACCAGGTCGGCCGCGGCTACGCGGTGGTGGATGTCGCGCAACCAGGCGGCCAGACGGAGCCTGCCGCCGACGACGACTCGGTCGTGAAGGTGAGTCCGCTCGCGATGCTGTGGCACGGCAAGGACCGGTTTCTGCCGTTCGACGCGCAGCCGCAGGCGGAGGTGCCAGCCGGCTGGTATCGCTTCACGTCGCCGCCTGGCCTCCGCGCCCTTTCGATTTCGTCGCGCGGCCAGGTCCAGGCATGGGCCGGCGGCAAGGCTCTCCGCCCGATGGCCGGCGGCAGGTTCATCGTCCCGCAGCCGTCGGCGTCGCCGGTCGTGGTCGCCGCGCGAATCCGGCCGCCACGCGGCGAGTACGGCGGAGCCGCGCTCGCGGGCCCGATCCTGCTCGATTGCGGCCCGGGACGGATCGGTCTCGGCGACTGGTCGCGAATCGACGGGCTGGCCAGCTACTCGGGAGGTGCGTGGTACCGCAAGACGGTCAGCCTGCCCTCTGCCAGACATGTCATGTTGGATCTGGGGGACGTGGTCGCGACCGCTGAAGTCCGTATCAATGGCAGGCTGGCAGGCATCCGGGTTGCACCGCCGTGGAGGTTCGATATCTCGGCGCTGGTGAAAGCAGGCGACAACCGGATCGAGGTGCTCGTCTACAACACGTTGTCCAACCACTACAGCACGATCCCTACGCGCTATCGCGGCCGGCCGACGTCCGGCCTGCTCGGCCCGGTCAGCATTCAGCTGGGGCCGAGTGCCTTCGGGACCACCTTCTCGGCTCCGTCGAGCGACGCCGATGCAGTGACCGCGCCATCCGGAACCAGGCCGTTCGTGAGGTCCCGCCAGTGGCGCGAGGCGCCCGGCTGAAGGATCTCCTTGATGACGCCTTGCCGAGTCGCCACCTCGGTGCCCGAGGCGTCTCGATAGCGCATGGTGTACCGGATGTCGAGGTACGCGGCCGTCGCGCTCGAGTTGCGAATCGACACGCTGAACCGGGACACGCGCCCGAACACGGCCGGTGACCAGTCGGCCGAGACGAGCACGAGATCGGCGCCGGCCGAGGCACGGTCGTACGCGGCCGCATCTTCGACCGGATCGATCGGCCTCGCCCGACGATCCTGCGTTTCGAGCAGCGAGTCGCGCCGTTCCCCGAGGAACCGGTCGTTGCGGCTGCTGATGGCGGCTCGCACCAGCGGGCGATCGAGGTAGAGCGACTGGCGCGGCGCCCGGTCGATTGCGAGCCCCGCGTGCATCAATACGCCGCTCATCAGCACGATTGCGACAACCCGCTCGACCCAGAGCGCTGACGGGAGCAGGCGGCGGTGCCCGCCGGCCGCCGTTGACGAGGCGAACATCTGCCAGCAATGTGCCGCGTAGACCAACGCGACGGGAAGGACGACGTAGAACGAATGGGCCTGCGGGCCCCGCAACGAGAAGAAGAAGCTCGCGTACACCCAGAGGACGGTTCCGGCCGCCAGCCACTTCACCCGAGCCCACCCGCGATCGCCGGGCGCCCGCTCGAACCAGGCCGCAGCCATGACGACTGGCTGGAGGATGCCGACGGCGGTCGCCACGAGGGCGAACGGCACGACCCACGGCTGCCGCCAGAGGAACATCAGCCGGTCGGCGAGGTCGAGGCCCAGGAACCGATTCGTCTCGTGCGCCGCGAACGAGAGGAAGCGTGCGACGATGGTAAGAAGCTCCCAGATCCCCTGTGCGTGGAACTGCACCGTTCGCTCCACGCTGCCGGCACCCAGGCCGTACCGAAGAGCGGTCGGCAGGATCGCGCTCCCCGTGAGCAGGGCGCCTGCGGCGAACGCCGCCGCGGCCGGCACGAGTACCCTCGCGCCGCGGCGGGCCTGATCCAGCGCCGCGACCACCGCGTACGCCGGCAGCAGCACCCACGACATGTGAAACTGCGCCACCCACGGAATCGCCGCGCCCATCATCAGCCACGAAAGGCCGAACGGGATGGCGCCGATTCTGAACGACGGCGCCGCCTCCAGGAACCCGGCGAAGAAGATCAACGCTCCGGGCAGGACGTACGACACGTTGACGACGTGCGTGGAGAAGTTGAGCGTCCAGGGCAGCGTCAGGAGCGCCCCCCAGACGATCCACCGGGGGACGAGCGGCGTCCGGCGGCACAGGTACCAGGCGAACACCGCGATCGCGCCGAACGACAGCGCGTTCAGCAGGACGAACGGCGCTTCCGGCGCCGGCCACACGCCGAGCGGCCATCGAATCAGCAGTCCCTGCATCGCCCCGGGCAGGGCGCTGCCGGTCCAGACGATGTCGGCCCCGAAGTACAGGCCACTCGCCGCGCGCGAACGACCGCAGGCCGATGAGGTAGATCTGTCGCTCATCCTCCGTCCAGAAGATGGACGTCAGCCCGTATGCCAGCCTGAACGAGAAGGCCAGCGCGAGAACGCCAATCACGAGCGTGGGTCGCAGTTTCATCACCGGCGCAGCCAAGGCTCGGGCCGCGGTCGCATTGTTCGTCGCCGGCGGCGTCCAGTCAAGCCCTGTCGGCGGCGTATAATCACCTCGCCCCGAAGGGAGTGCCGCCATGCGCACCGGCTCGACTCGGCCCGATGGTCGTCGCGCGTTCCTCCGCTTCCTCGCCGCCAGCCCAATCCTGGCCGGCCTCGATCTGCCGCGGGGGTGGTTGAGCGCCCACGCCAGGCAATCCGATCTCATCACCGCCGCGAAGGACGCGCTCGACGTGTTCGACTTCGAGCCGGTCGCCCGGAAGAGCCTGCTGCCGGCTCATTTCGGCTACCTCGAGACCGGCACCGACGACGACGGGACGGTTCGGGCGAATCGAGAGGGCTTCACGCGCTACGGGTTGCGCGTGCGCCGGCTCGTCGACATCCGGACGATCGACACCTCGGTGCGGCTGCTGGGCGCGAGATGGGACACGCCGATCTTCCTCTGCCCCATCGCGAGCCACCGCGCCTTTCACGAGGACGGCGAGATCGCGGTGGCCCGGGGCGCGAAGGCCGGGCGCCACCTGTTCATGCTCGCGACGCCGGCGACGACATCCATCGAAGAGGTCCATGCGGCGCGGGGCGAGCCCGGGTGGTTCCAGCTCTATCCGCGCGACGACTGGAACCAGACGCGCCAGATGATCAAGCGAGCGGAGGCAGCGGGCTGCCCGGCGCTGGTCTTCACGATCGACCTGCTCGGCGGCAGCAACCGCCTGACCGGAACCCGCGCCCGACGGCGCGACACCGAGTCCTGCGTGTCGTGCCACCCGAAGGGATTCAACGACAACAGCCGAAAGCCGATGATCGCGGACCTCAAGCCGGCGCCGCCGGCGCCGGGGGTCGGGCAGGCGACGTGGGAGTTCGTCGATCGTCTGAAGGACGCCACGCCGATGAAGGTGGCGCTGAAGGGGATCGTGACACGGGAGGACGCCGAAATCGCGGTGGCGCGGGGCGTGGACGTCGTCTTCGTCTCGAACCACGGCGGGCGCGCGGAGAACAGCCTGAGGTCGACGGTCGAGTGCATCCCGGAGGTGGCGGCCGGCGTGGCGGGACGCGTGCCCGTGCTCGTGGACAGCGGGTTCCGCCGCGGCACCGACATCTTCAAGGCGCTCGCGCTCGGTGCCACCGGGGTGGGCGTCGGGCGCCCCTACCTCTGGGGCCTGGCAGCCTTCGGGCAGGAGGGCGTCGAGGCGGTCCTGGCGATCCTCAGGCGGGAACTCCAGATGGTGATGCGCCAGGCCGGCACCGCCGCCGTCGGCGCGATTTCGAAGGCCCACGTCGTGGACCGCCGCGCACGGTGATGCGCGTCGTGTTCGAGACTTCGAGTGCCCTCAGCGCCCCGTGGGTGGGAACGCGGCGACGATGCGGGAACCCGAGTAGACCATGTCCTTCGATGCCCCGTCCGGAAGGACGAGAACCTTGAACCGGCGTGGAGCGAGCACGGCTGTCGCGCCCATCGGGGCGCCGGACTCGATCGTCAGCCTGTTCGCGGCGTCGTCCCACGTCGCCCTGGTCCAGCTTCCCCGGCCCGCCAGGTAATCCTGGCTGATGCCGTCGTCCTCGTACAGCGTGAACTGGCCATCGGCGCCGCGGTAGACGCGCAGCGTCGTCGGGGCGTCGACCGGTTCGTCGACGTAGTGCCGGACGGGATCGACGGGAATGACGGCGCCGGCGCGGACGTAGATGGGCATCGTGGCCAGGTCGACCGCGCGGCTGACCACTTGGCCTCCGGCGACCCGCGCATTCGTCCACCAGTCGTACCAGTTCCCGCGAGGAAGGTAGACCTGGCGAGACGTGGCCCCCTTCGTGTACACCGGCGCGACGAGGATGTCGCGTCCCCAGAGGAACTGATCGCCGAGCCCGCGGGCACGCTCGTCGTCGGGGTAGTGCAGCCACATCGCGCGCATCAGCGGCAGCCCCTGTTCGCGCGCTTCCCGCGCGAGCGTGTAGGTGTAGGGCAGCAACTGGTAGCGCAACTCCGCGTATCGCTTCGCGACCGGCTCGATCGCCGGGTTGTTCAACTCGGACCGGAGGATGTTTCGCGGGTCGTCCGGCGGGATGGGCGCATTCCGGTTGTCGTATTCGCGCGGCCCCACGTCGGCCCCGCCCCATCCCCACGGAAGGCGCGTCCACCAGGTCCGCCCGTGCGAGCGGAACGACCCGCAGAACGCCGCGAATTGAAACCAGCGGGCGTACAGCTCTCCCGTCAGCTCGCTGTTCGCATAGAAGCCGCCGATGTCTGAGCCCCAGTAGGGACCGATGCTCAGCGAGTAGTTGAGTCCGACGGCGATCTGCGCCTCCAGCGTCTTCCAGGACGATTCGGTGTCGCCGGACCATACCCAGCCGCCCCACTGCGCGATGCCTGGGTAGCCGTTTCGCTGCAGACTCCACGGGCGAACACCCGGGCGCGTCGACAGCGGTCCCTGGTAGTAGAGCCGATGACGGGTGATCCGCTCGAACAGGTTGAACCAGTCGCCTTCGTCCGGCCAGAACGCATCCACACCGGCCTTCATCAGGCCGACGTGCTCCTGCCAATAGCGGGCGATGTGCGACGCGTCCACCAACTCGCCTGGTCTGGGCGGGATCGTGCCTGACAGCGTCGGCAGCCTGTCGCGATCCCAGGGCACCATGTGGACGATCACCTTGACATGGCGCGCGTGCAGGTCGGCGATCACCAGTGTCGGGTCGCGCGTGAACACCTCGGGGTTGAATTCGAACGACGGCTGCCGGGTGTTCCACCCCCGCGGGCAGAAGCCCGTGCCGAGGTAGATGACCGCGTCCAGCGGAAGTTCCTTCGCGCGGAACGTGTCGACGATGTTCAGGATCTGAGAATCGTCTTCGAGCGTGCGATGCGACTGCATGTAGCCGAGCGCCCACTTCGGCGGCATCACGGCGGGGCCGGTGATGGCGGAGAAGTCTCGGAGCGCTTCGATCGGATCGTGGGCGTCGAAGACGAACAGGTCGTACAGCCCCGGCACGACGGAGCCGGCGGGCGGCAGACCCTTGCCGAGGCTCTTCTGCTGGTCCCGCTCGTTCTGCGGCTTGCCGGCCGCGGCGTCGGGCCGCCACGGGCGGAGAACGCCCCGGTTCGGGTCCCGCAGATCGACCTCCACCCAGGGGGATGCAACGAACAACCCCCAGCCCCGCGTGCCGAGCAGCATGGGGACCGGGTTCCGGGAGCCGTACATGTCGCTCTGCCAGCGGGGCTCCATCGTGTCGAGAGCACCTCGGCGATCGAACTGCACCGGCTGCTGGCGCCAGGGCCGGCCCTTCTCGGGTCTCGGGCCTCCTTCGCCCATGCCCAGGACGGGATGGGCGTCGAGCGCGATGGTCAGCCGGCCGTCGTCTTCGAACACCACCTCCTGAAGGAACCGGCGGCGCTCGTTGGTCACGCGCACCGTCAAGGGAGCCGGCCGGACCTCGACCTCGAGTCGGCCGATCCGCTTCCGAACCGGCCCGTCCAGGGAGCGGACGCTGATCGCGGCGGGTGGGTAGGCATGGGCGGCGAGCGCAGGATTCGCCGGGAGGTCGCCGGCGAGGGCGAGCGGTCTCAGTGTGATACGGACGCTGCGCTCGCCGGATGCGCGCACGGACAGCTCCCCCGGCTGCCCGGCCGCCACGATCGACGTCCGCTGTGGAACTGCTCGCCCAGGCGTGCCGCGGCCCCGGAGGGGACTCGTGCCCGCGGCGGCCACCGCGACCATCACCGCGGCGGCCTGGAGGATCGACGTACACCGGCCGCATCCGACGACAGTTCTGAGCACGCGCATGAGCGTTCCCCGCGAGAAAGCGGGCACAGCGTATCACGAAGTCCCCCGTGGTCTGGGCGGGGGAGTGCCTCCATCCTCCGGCGGGAACTCCAGATGGTGAGGCGCCAGGCCGGCACGCCCGCCGGGGGCAGGATCACGAGGGCTTACGTCATCGACTGGTCGCGTCCTCCTTCCGGAACTTGAAGATCGGGTAGACGACCGGATGGCGCTCGACGCCCAGCGCGCGGAGCGTGGCGTCGAGCACGCCCCACCCGACGAACCCGTCGGACGCCTGCGGCTCCAGGTAGTAGAACGCCGCGTTCGCCATCGGCTGCGCCATGTCGAGGAAGTACGTGCCGGCCGGGAACTGCCGCGCCGTCGGCTGCGTGAAGGCGCCTTCGAGCGTCGTCATGCTGTAGCCGCCGCGGCTGGCCTTGACCAGCCGGTCCACCACGAACTGCTCGCCGACCGCCCGCAGCGGCTGCGTGAGCGGCTCGACGCGGATGTTGTGGTTCCGGAGCTTCGTCGCGAGCCACTCCAGCTCGGCGGGTATGAGGTACGCACGCGGGACCGTCGCGTCCCGGATTCCCACCGGCTTGGTGAAGTCCTCGATCCCGCGCAGCAGTTGGGGAGGGCCGGTGACGGGCTTCGGCGCGCGCACGCTGGTGCCGGGGAGGTACACCGGCTCGGAGGGCGGATAGCCGAGCACGTCGATCTTGCCGCGCGACACGTACTTGCCTTCGAGCCAGTTCTTGAGCGAGCCGGCCTCGGCACCGGCCTTCACCTTCGCGATGGTGTCCGCGTCGGCGTCTGCGCAGACCTTCTGCATCTCGCGGCCGTGCGTGTTCGTGTATTCGAGCAGCGACGCGATGTACGTGTACTGGCCGTAGATCTGCCGCTCGAACGCGGCGCGGCCCGGTGTCTCGGTGAGAATCGACATCCGGTTGCGCAGGCCGTAGTTGCTCACGACGAACTTGGCCTCGGTGCTCCAGATCGTGTTGTCGTGGCTGTAGAGCGTCGGCGGCCACGCGTTGTCGAACATCGCGTGGGTGTAGGTCTCGACGCCGAAGTCGCGGCGGGCCATCTCGCGCACCGCGGGGAACAGCGTGTCCCAGACGTAGCCGCGCGGGGCGGGGTGGGCGGCGGGCACAGTGGACGTGGCGTAGGCGTTGCCGTAGGCGAAGTTGCCGCTGCCCATGCGGTGCGAATCGTAGAGCAGAACCGGGTCCCACCGGTTCAGGATGTTTCGGTACAGGCTCGTGACCTCGACCGTTTCCAGCTTGACGCCGTCGCGGTTCAGGTCGAAGTCGCCGGCGTTGGTTCGCGCCCCGGCCAGGTGCGGATTGCCGTCGCGGGTGCTGATCGTCTGCGTCCCGTCCACGTTGAAGATCGGCATGACGATCAGGATCTGGTTGTCGAGCAGGTGCCGCCGCTTGCCGAGCAGGATGTCCCGCATCAGCATCTGCAGCGCCTCGGAACCCTCCGACTCGCCCGGGTGGATGTTCCCCATCAGCAGCACCACCGGCTTGTTCGACTTCCGCGCCTCCTCGGGCGTCGTCACCCGCGGGTTGGCCAGGACGACCGCCGGCGCGACGAGACGCAGAGCGCTGGTGAAGACGCTCAGGGCGTGGACGTGCTCGCTGTTCCACTTCAGCACGTCGATGAACTCGTGGAGCTGCAGAACGGTGGTCGTCCGGGTGAACTTCGTCTTCTCGGGGACCGTCTGCAGGTGGGGCGGCCACGTGCCGTTCCAGGCAGGCGGTACGGCGTCGGCCCAGTAGATCGGGCTCGGCTTCTGCCGGGCGAAAACACCGACAGCGAGGGCGACCAGGACGACCGGGACGACGATCGACAGGCGGCGGAAGGCTGGTTTCATCGGGTCCTCCAGGCGGAGTCGTGGGATCTCCGCCGCTGGTTTCGATTACGATAACGGATCTGGAATCGGAATGGGCACCAGGAATCCGAGGCGGGTCACGCGCATCCTCACGCCGAGCGAAGAGCACCCGCTCGCGCAGGCGAGCCGGCTCGCCTCGCGCTTCCGGCTGGCGCACCCCGTCGAGGTCCACGACTTCCCGGAGAAGGGGAACATCAACCAGCACACGTTCGTCGTGTGCGCCGGCCCGCGAACGCCGCGTGAGTATCTGCTCCAGCGGATCAACGACCGGGTGTTCACGCGCCCCCGGTCGGTCATGCGCGCGATGATCGCCTCGATTGAGGCTCAGCGCGCCTCGATCGCCGATCGCCGCCTCCCGGCCGGCGACGAGTGGGAGCCGATCGCGCTCGTCGACACGACCGGCGGCCTGCCGTATCTGGACGTCGAGAACCACCGCGGGCCCGGCTGCTGGCGCCTGATGGTGAAGATTCCGGAGTCGCGGACCTACAAGAGCCTCGGCGAGATAGCCGACCCGGCCGAGCGGCTGCGCATTGCGGGCGAAGCGGGGCGCGGCCTCGCCATCTACGGCGACCTCACCTGCCGCATGGCCACCGAAGGCCTCGAGAACCCGCTGCCCGGCTACCGCGACACGCGCCTGTACTTCGACCAGCTCCGGTCGGTGCTGTCCGGACACCGGACGCTCGCGGATGCCGCCGACCTGCTCCCGACCGACCCGGTGGTCCTCCACAGCGCCGGGGAGCATTTCCTGGTCCACCTCGAAGAGGCCGAATATCACCGCCGGCTGAACGATCCCGGGCTTCGGTCCTGGATCGACCTCGTGCGCGCGGAGGAAGCGTACGGCATCTCCCTCCTGGAGGGGATGGAATCGGGCCGCATCCGCCGCCTCGCGATCCACGGCGACACGAAGCTCGACAACTTCCTGTTCTCGACTCGAACCGGCCGGGCGAAGGCCCTGGTCGATCTCGACACGATCATGCCGCACACCTGGCTGGCCGACTGGGGCGACATGGTGCGGTCGCTCGTCAACGTCGCCGGCGAGAAGGAGCGCGATCTCTCCCGGGTGCGCGTCGACACGGACGTCTACCGTGCCGTGGCGCGCGGCTTCCTGTCGTCGGCGCGCGAGGTGACGCCGGAGGAGGTCGACCTCATGGCCGACGCGCCGCCGATCATCGCCCTCGAGCTGGGCCTCAGGTTCCTCGCCGATTACCTGCGCGGCGACAGCTACTTCAAGCTCGGGCCAGCCGATCCGCCCGACCTCAACCGGGCGCGGGCAATGGCCCAGCTCACGCTCTTTCTCAGATTGCGGGAGTGCCGGGACGAGACCCGCCGGCTCGTCGACGACCTGCGGGCCGAGTTCCTGGCGAAGGGAGCGGCGTGAACAAGGTGGTCCGCGAACTCAAGATCGGCGCCTCCGGCGTCCGCGGCGTCGTCGGAGACGCGCTCACGCCGGAACTGGTCGTGAACTTCGCCTGCGCCTTCGGCACGTGGTGCGGCGCGGGGCCCGTGGTGATCGGCCGCGACACACGCAGGTCGAGCATGGCCTTCCGCTCGGCGGTCACGTCCGGGCTCCTGGCGACCGGCTGCCGCGTGATCGATCTGGGCGTGACCCCCAGCCCGCTCCTCTCGTTCACGATTCGCGAGTTCGGCGCGTCCGGGGGAATCGCCATCACCGGCAGCCACAACGACGCCAGCTGGAACGCCCTCAAGTTCTTCGGGCCCGACGGCGCGCAGCTCAATCCCGCGAAGAACGGGGAACTGCTCGACGTCTACCACGGCGCCGCCTACGACCTGGCATCCTGCGACCGGCTCCTGCCCGTTGAAGAGATGCCGGCGGTCGAGGAGCGCTACCTCGACCACCTCGAGAGCGCGCTCGACGTCGACCCGATCCGGGACCGTGGTTTCCGCGTCGCCATCGACTTCAACAACGGCGCGTGCGGCCTCGTCGCGTCGCGCTTCCTGGAGCGGCTGCGCTGCACGCCGCTCCCGGTGAACGCCGAGCCGACCGGGGAGTTCGCCCACCCGCCGGCGCCGACGGCTGCCAACATGGGCCAGCTGGCCACCCTCGCCCGATGCTCCCACGCCGACCTGGGCGCCGCGCTGAACGTGGACGGCGACCGCGTCGGGTTCGTCACCGCCGAGGGCGACGCGCTGTCGGAGGAGTACTCGCTCCCGCTCGCGGCGACGGCGCGGCTGCGGCGCCGCCCGGGCACGGTCGTGACGAGCTACTCGACATCCGGCATGGTGGACGCGCTCGCTCGAGCCCACGGCCAGCGCGTCGTCCGGGGTCCGGTCGGGGAAAGCCAGATCGTGGACCTCGGCCTCGCCGAGGCCGCCGTCATCGCGGGCGAGGGCAGCGGCGGCGTCGCGGTGCTGCCGCTCAACGTCGCCTACGACGGCCTCCTGACGCTCGGCCTCGTGCTCGAGGAGATGGCGACGAGCGGCCGGACGCTGACGGAACTCGCCGCCGGCCTCCCGAGCCTCGTCATGCGCAAGCGCGAACTGCCGTGCCCGCCGAATCTCGTCTACCGGGTGCTCGACCGCTTCCGGAGCCACCACGCGGGAGACGACCCGGACTGCGCCGACGGCGTGCGCCTGGCCTGGGGCGACACCTGGCTGCACGTTCGCGCCTCGGGCACGGAACCGCTCCTCCGCATCATCGCCGAGTCGCCGGACCGGGTGCGTGCCGAAACGCTCGTGGAAGAGGCGACGGTCTTCGCCAGGAGGATCACCTCCGGGCACGAAGGGACGTGAGCCGATGGCACATCCCGTGTCGCTGAAGGTCGGGCCGTCAGGCGTTCGCGGCGTCATCGGCGAGTCGCTCACACCGCAGCTCGTGACGAGTTTCTCCGCCGCGTTCGGCACCTACTGCGGGGCGGGGCCCATCGTGATCGGCACCGACACACGGCCGTCCGGCGAGATGCTGAAGCACGCGGCAATCGCGGGCCTCCTCAGCGTCGGCTGCTCGCCGGTCGACGTCGGTGTCGTGGCGGTTCCGACGCTGATGCTGCACGTCCGCGAGGTCGGCGCGGTCGGCGGCATTTCGGTGAGCGGCGGCCATGGCGCGCCCGACTGGAATGCGCTCAGGTTCATCGGTTCCGGCGGCCTGGCGCTGCGCGCCACCCAGGCGGCGGAACTCGCCGACCTTTATCACCAGGGTGTCTTCCCACGGGTGGGCGCCCGCGAGATGTCCGAGACGCGCGTGGACCCGACGGCCGTCGACCGCCACGTGCGCGCGATCACGAGCGCCGTCGACGCCGACCGCATCCGCGCGAAACGATTCACGGTGGCGGTCGATGCCGCGAGCGGATCGACGCGGGCCTCGATGCGCCGCCTGCTCGAGGCGCTGGGCTGCGATCTGGTGGCGGTGGGCGGCGAAGCCGGCGGCGCGTATCGCGACAGCCCCGAGCTGGCCGACGAGGACCTGGCCGAACTCGGCGACCTCGTCCGCCGTTCGGGCGCCGCCGTCGGCTTCGCCCAGGACGCCGACGCGGACCGGCTCGCGGCGGTCGACGAGCAGGGCGAGCCGCTCGGCGCGGACGCGGCCGTCGCTCTCGTTGTCCAGCGCTGGCTCGAGCGCGCGCCGGGTCCCGTCGTCGTGAACGTGGCGGTGAGCCGTGCGGTGGACGATGTGGCGGCGAGGTTCGGGTGCGCAGTCCACCGTTCCCGCGTGGGGGAGGCCTTCGTGCTGGAGGCCATGAGCGACGACGGCGCCCAGGTGGGCGGCGAAGCGGGCGGCGGCGTGATCGTCGCGCCGGTCAATCCGTGCCGCGACAGTTTCGCCGCCGCGGCGGTGATCCTCGAGGCGATGGCCCTCTCGGGCGACTCGATTGGGAGTCTTCGGAGCCGGATCCCGCGCTACGCGATGGTGACCGAGCGGCTCCACTGCGCGGCGCGGGACGTCGCGCCCTCGCTCCGCCTGATCAAGGGCCTGTTCCGGGGCGAGCGGTTCGATCTCACCGACGGCGTCAAGGTCGAGTGGGCCGACCGCTGGCTCCTGGCGCGGCCGGCCACCAGCGAGGCGGTGATCCGCCTGGCGGCCGAAGCGCCGACCGAGAGTGATGCACGAACCCTGACCAATCAGGTCCTCGAGGCTCTCAGCCCCGGGGCATGAACGAGGCGCACCATGACCCGACAGCACACCGCATTCGGCCTTTCACTCGCGCTTGGGGTTACGGCGACCTGCCGAAAACCGAGGCGGAGTACAAGGCGCGGTACGCGACGTCGATTCGGATGCTGAACGACCTGCGCCGGCAGGGGATCGCGGCGGGTGTCTACACGCAGACCACCGATGTCGAGGGCGAGGTGAACGGGCTGCTGACCTACGACCGGCGGGTCGCGAAGATCCCGGCCGCGGAGCTCGCGGAGCTGGCGCGGATGCTGTTCGCCGAGCCGAAGAAACAGGCGGCGGTCCGTTCAACGCCAGCAGCGGCCCGTCCAGCGCGCCTCAGGACCGTTCGCCGGGTTCCCGCCGCGTGTGATTCGCCGGACTGGTAGAATCACACCCAGGGCATTCATGAAGCTGCTTCGGACAGCGTCGCGGAACACGCGCGCAACGCATGAATTCGTGCGCGGACTGTTCCACACGGATCACCCGCAGCTCGGGCAGGCCGGCGTAGAATAATCACTCCGGGGGTGATTCCCGTGTCTCAGGAGGTTTCCATGACTGTGAGAAGGGCACTGCTGGCCAGCCTGTTCGCCACCGCGCTCGCGGCGGGGCTGACCGCCTTCTCGGGCGCCGTGGTCCCTGACGGCCCGCAGTATTCCGCCGGGAAGGGCTCCGAGTACTGGCCGGCGGTCGAGGCCTGCCTGGAGGCCTGGGGCGACGCGCACCCGTTCAAGGACGACTCGAATCTCCGGTTCCGCGTGCTCGAAACCAGCGTCAAGGTCTTCGGCATCGGCGCCGACATCAGCGACGACGCCGAGACGAACCAGCCGCAGTTGGTGCTGGTCCGGCCCGGGGTCAACGTCATGGGCAAGCTCACCTTCCACCTGATGAACCCGAAGGGCTGGTACTGCTTCGAGAAGAACGTCACCGTCATGGCCAAGTCGGAGGTGACGGTGGCGTGCACCGCCCGGGTGGCCAGTGCCGGACCCGGCGCCACGGTGATGGGGTCGTCGCCCGGGAAGGGCGGGACGACGGTGATGGGGAAGACCACGTTCGAACGGAAGTGCAAGTAGGCGCCTGGCGGAGGAACCGATGAAGAGATGCCTGATCGCCGCGTGCGCGCTGTCGTGGCTGCTCGCGTCGCCCGCGGCGGCGCAGAAGCCGCCGAAGGTCTTCGTCTCCGTCGACATGGAGGGGATCTGGGGCGTGGTCGCCTCCGAGCAGGTAAACAGCACCTCATCCGAGTACACGGCGGCGAGGCGCTGGATGGCGGAGGACGTGAACGCGGTCATCGCCGGCCTGTTCGAGGCCGGCGCCGGCGAGATCGTCGTCAACGACTCGCACGGCAGCATGCGCAACATCGTGGCGGACGCGCTGAACCCGAAGGCGTCGCTGATCAGCGGGTCGCCGAAGCCCCTGTCGATGATGCAGGGGATCGACTCGAGCTTCGACGCCGTGGTGTTCGTCGGCTACCACGCAAGGGCGGGCACGACCGCGTCGATTCTCGACCACACCATCTCGAGCGCCACGGTCCGGGCGATTCGCATCAACGGTCAGGAGATGCCCGAGATGGGCATCAACGCCGCCATTGCCGCCTACTACAAGGTGCCCGTGATCCTGCTGACGGGCGACAGCGAAACCTGCCGGATGGCGAGCGCGCTGCTCGGCGACGCGGTCGTCACCGCAGCGGTGAAGGACGGAATCAGTCGGACCGCCGCCAGGATGGTGCCGGTCGAGGAAGCGCGCCGGCGGTTGAAGGACGCGGCGCGCGAGGCGCTGGCGAAGCGGAGCCGGATCGAGCCGTTCCGGCTCGCCGGGCCATACACGTTCGAGGTCGAGTTCCACAACGCCGGCCAGGCCGAGCTGCCGTCGCTGCTGCCGAACGTGAAGCGCGGGAATCCCCGCGGCGTCTCGTTCACGTCGGCCGACTACATCGAGGGATTCAAACTGCTCCGGGCGATCATCGCGCTGGCGGGGGTCAGCTAGCCGGAAGACCCGGAACGAACCGGGCTCCTGAAGAAGCGGCCACCGACTCCTATGAGCACGAACCCTCGAAGCCACGCGCGGGCTGGCTTGACACTGGCACTGGCGCTCCTGTTTCTCTCGAGCCCGTTTGCGGCCGAGAAGGTGCGGCCTGCCGAGTGGGCCGAGCCGGTCCGGCTCGAGGGCGTCCCGAACCTGCACCGTATCACCCCCGATCTCTACCGGAGCGGCCAGCCCACGCTCGAGGGCTTCGAGAACCTCAAGACGCTCGGGATCCGGACGGTCGTCAACCTGCGCGGCGGCGACGACGATGCCCGGGCCTCGATCGAGGTGGGATTCCGCCCGGAGCACATCGCGCTCAGCGCGCTGCGCGTCAGACCCTCGGCGAACGTACGCATCCTCCGGGTCCTTGGCGAGCCCGGCCGTGGGCCGACGCTCTTCCACTGCCGGCGTGGCGCGGAACGCGCCGGCATGATCTGCGCCCTCTACCGGATGGTCTTCCAGGGGTGGGACCGCGAGAAGGCGATCGAAGAGATGCGGAAGGGCGGCTACGGCTTCCGCTGGTACTATCGCGGCCTCATCAACTACCTCCGCGACGTGGACATCGAGGCGCTGCGGAAGGAAGTGGCGACGCCGTCTGTGGGCGGCGCCGCCGTTCGTCTCGAGTGGTCGTTCGTGCGGCCTATTTCAGCTTTGCCGTGACGCTTCCCACCTTGTCGGCGTCGTAGCTGTACACCACGACCTTGAACGTCTGCCCGGCCGCCTGCAGCGGCACACGCGTGGAGAACGGGATCCCGTCCTTCAGAGCCTTCTGCCAGGTCTCTTCGCGCAGATTCAGATCCAGCGTCTGCCACAAGTCGCCGAGCGAGCGTCCGCGCGCGTCACCGTAGAACGTCGTGACTTGCAGCGCCGCCTTGTGGCGGCCGTCCTGGCTCGCGAAGGGCACCTTCGACACCTGGATAACCAAGTCCACCTGTGCCTCCTGGCCGCCGCCGGAGGCTGCAGGGACGGCCTTGACGGCCGCCTTCACGCCGATGTCCTTCACTTCCTGCGCGTACGACGCCGCGGCAGAGATGCGGCTGTAGCTGAGGAACGCTTTGCGATCGAACGGCTGCACCGACTCGCGCGCGTAGTAGCCATGGCGGTAGGAGAGCTTCAGATCGGGGCGGTTCACCCGCACGACTACCCGACGGTACTTCCCGTTCCAGTCGCCGTTCTTCGGGTAGTAACCCAGCAGGTAGCCGGACCGGGTCTGTTCGTCGAGGCGCGCGAGCGCCTCGGGAACGCTCGCGTGGATCGAGGTCCGGCCGCCGGTCAGCCGCGAGATGTTCCGCAGGCTGGTCAGCGCGAACATCTGGCTGAACGACCCGCCGCGCCCGCCGCCACGCCCGCCGCCTCCCCCGCGTGCGCCAGCGGCGCCAGCCGCGCCTCTTCCCGTCGGCGCCGCCGCGCTGAATCCCGCGCTGTCCGGGGGAAGCGCCACGCCGCCCGTCTGCAACGTGTCGACGGTCACCCGGGCGTCGTTGGCCATCGCAGCCAGGCTGGCGTCGTGCTCGAGGCGGGGCAGGAACAGGCCGTTCTCCGTGAAGAAGAGCAGGTGCTTCTCGCCTTCCACGTACCGCAGGTACTCGACCGCCGTGTACAGGTTCTGCACGTCCTGCATCGTCTGGCGGTTCGACGAGACGAAGTCGTCGAATGGCAGGTCGGTCAGCGAGTCGGCGCGGAGCGTGTCGAGGGGGTTCAGCGCCGCGCCCGCCGCCTCGGCGACGGCCGCCCGCTGCATCGTGTCGATGACCTCCCGGGCGTCGTCGCGCATCCGCTGCTCGCCCGTGACGCTTCCTGGCGGCACCTCCCGGGCGCCGATCGCGCCCGGCACGTCGAAGATCTTCGCGATCTCGCCCTGGATCCCCTTCGGGATCTCGGAGCTGCCGTAGATGGCGGCGAGGCCGCTGAAGTGCAGCGCCATCTTCAACTCGATGCCCTCGTGGTACTTCTTGAATTGCTCGAGTACCTGCGCCACCCGCTCGTGGTCCGTCGTGAAGTCGGTCGCCCGGTTGTACGCGAACACGGCCACGACATCCTGCGGTAGCAGCCGCGTGCGGACGAACTGCAGCAGTCCGTCAATCCCCTTGGAGGGCTGCTGCAGCCGGCCCCTTCCGAGGACGATCAGGAACGTACGGCGCGTCTCGGGCGTGAGTTCGGCCGTCGCGATCCTGCGCAGGAGGGCCGTCGCGGGCCGGGCCGGCGCGTCGGTCGTCGCCGCCAGCGTCTGGAGTGCGAAGTGCGAGACCTGCTGCCGCACGCCGTCTTCCAGGATCGTGAAGTCCGAGGCCTTCAAGTCGGTAACCGGCCGGTCGCTCTGGTCGGTCACGACGACGTTGATCGGCACGAGGGTGATGCGGACGCGGATGGTGCCGGGGGCGCGCTCCTGAGCGGTCAGCCACACGGCGCCGGGCACCGTCGCGAGCGTCACGCAGGCGGCGACGACGAGCAGAGCGGTTGGACGACAGCGCATGCAGTCTCCCTGATGACCATTGGACCGGAGCGGACGCCGGCAGGATACACGGGAGATCCTGCGAAAGTCGATCGCAGGGACCTGCGGTCCGGCGGTGGCGGCCTCGGGGAGCGTGTCGAACGCGGGCAGATCCCGGCGCTTCTGTGGCATGATGGCACCGCAACACCGGTCGTTCATTCTGCCAAGGAGCGAGGACATGAGCGCTTTCAACCGTTGCTTGCTCGCCGTCACGCTCGTGACGGCCATCGTGGCGCCGGCCGCAGCCCAGCCGTCGAAACCGAGACTTCTCGACAAGGACACGTTCTTCCAGATGGAGACGGTGTCCGGTCCGCAGATTTCGCCGGACGGATCGCAGATCGTGTTCTCCCGGGGGTTCGTCGAGATCACCAGGGACCAGGGCGCATCGAACCTCTGGGTGATCGACGCGAAAGGGGAGAGGCTGCGTCAGCTGACCGAAGGCACCTGGCGCGACTCGGCGCCGGTCTGGTCGCCAGACGGCAGGCGGATCGCGTTCCTGTCGGATCGGTCCGGCAGCATGCAGGCGCACGTGATGTGGGCGGACACCCGCGAGACGCTGCAACTCACACGCACCGACCGCCCGCCGGCCGGCCTGAAGTGGTCGCCCGACGGCAAGTGGCTGCTGTTCACGACCAGTCTCCCCGACGAGACCCCGTTGCTTCCGGTGAAACTGCCGGCGACGCCGCGCGGCGCGCAGCTGGCCAGGGGCGCCGTGATCGTCGACCGGCTGTCGTGGGGATCCGACGGCGTCGGCCCAACCACCAAGACCTTCACGCAGGTCTTCGTCGTCGACGCGACCGTCGGCGGCACGCCGCGACAGATCACATCCGGCTCCTACAACCACGGCGCTCCCGAATGGTCGGCGGACGGCCGGACGATCTACGTCTCTGGGATTCGGAAGCCCGACGCCGAGTACCTGCGAGGCGATTCCGAGATCTACGCCGTCGACCTGGCGACGTTGAACGTGACCCCGCTGACCGATCGCAAAGGTCCGGACGGCAACCCGACCGTCTCGCCGGACGGGAAATGGATCGCCTATACCGGGTCGGACGACAAGAACGAAACCAGCGCGCTCGCCAGCCTCCATCTGATGGACTCGACCGGCAGCGCCAAGCGGCTATGGGCCGGCGGCCTGCCCAGCTCGCCAGGCGGCGTCGAGTGGGCACCAGACGGCTCCGGAGTCTACTTCGCGATGGAGGAGCGCGGCGAGTCGAACGAGTACTTCCTCGCGCTCGCCGCCGGCAGCGCGCCAAAGAGAGTGACGACCGGGGCGCACATGCTCACGGCGCTGTCGTTCGCACGAAACGGACAGGTGGCGGCCGTCCGCTCCACCACGACCCAGCCCGGCGTGCTGGTGACGTTCTCGGTCGCGAAGCCGTCCGAGATGAAGACGCTCGTGGACGTCAACGCCGACGTCCTCCAGGGCGTGACGCTCGCGTCGGCCGAGGAGCTGTGGTACGCGTCGAGTGACGGCCTGAAGGTCCAGGGCTGGCTGATGAAGCCCGCCAGCTTCGACCCGGCGAAGAAATACCCGATGGTGTTGTGGATCCACGGCGGCCCGTGGAGCATGTACAGCATCGGCTGGAGCTGGGCGTTCCAGAACTGGGCCGCGAACGGCTACGCCGTGCTGTGGACCAACCCGCGGGGATCGACCGGCTACGGGCAGGCATTCGTGAACGGCATCCAGTTCTCGTACCCCGGCAAGGACTACGACGACCTGATGGCCGGTGTCGATGCCGCGCTGGCGAAGGGCTGGATCGACAAGGACAACATGTTCGTCTGCGGCGGGTCGGGCGGCGGCCTGCTGACGGCGTGGATCGTCGGCCACACGACCCGCTTCCGAGCCGCCGTCTCGATGCGGCCCGTGATCGACTGGTACTCGTTTGTCGGGACCACCGACGGCCCGAGCTGGTATCGGCAGTTCCAGAAATACCCGTGGGAAGATGCGACCGACCACATCGCGCGGTCGCCGCTGAACTACGTGGCGAACGTCACCACGCCCACGATGGTCATGACGGGCGAGGCCGACCTGCGGACGCCCATCGCGCAGACCGAGGAGTTCTACCGGGCGCTGAAGATGGTGCGCAAGGCGGACACGCTGATGGTGCGGATGCCCGAGGAGTTCCACGGGTGGCGCCGGCCGACGCACCAGCTGCTGCAGCAGCTCTACCTGATGGCGTGGTTCGAGCGGTACCGGACGAAGGAGAGCAAGGCGATGGTCATCGCGCCCGACGCCAAGCGGCCCTGACGCGTCCGGGCGCGGCCTCCCGTCTAGGGCCGGAAGGCCGCTTCGATCGCCTTCAGCATGGCCTTCTCCTCGGCGGAGATCTTGGCGAGCCCGAGGACGCCGCCGGCCGCCTCGGCGATCGCACGGGCATCGGCCATCACCTCGTCCTCGAGCGCCTTGCGCTCGTGGGCGCCGAGCTCCTTGCAGAGCGTCTGGATGTAGTGCTTCCAGGCCTTGAACAGGGCGGGGTCGGGCTTCTTCGTGAGCAGCACCGACATGACCTTCGGGTCGAGCCCCTTCTGCCGGAGGCCCGCCTTCTCGGCGTACTCGAAGAGCTTCTTCCGCTCCTTGTCGTCCATCGCGCCGTCGGCCCAGGCGACTTCGATGAGCGGGACGCCGATCAATGTGGCCAGCGTTTCCGCGCCGATCTCCAGCTCGATCAGTTTCTCCAGGAGGGCATCGTCGTGAATGCCCGAGACCTTGGCGAGATTCGCCTTGGTCTGCTTGAGCTGGTGGAGCTTCTCGCGTTGCTCGATGATTCGGCGGTCCTGCTCGTAGAAGAACATGTCTTCGAGCGTCTGCCGGCGCTTTTCGGTCATCTCAGGCTTCATCGTTCCCCCCTCGTGCTGGCAATCCAGGCGCGTCTCTGAATTATACCGAAGCCGGGGGTGTGCCCGCTCTTCACCGTATAATCGAAGCGGACCGCAGATGAGGAGCGTACCGTGACTGTGACCGATCCCGAGGATGACTTTGCCGCCCTGTTCGAGGCGTCGATCAAGGCGAAGCGTTTCGAGCGCGGGGACACGATCGAAGGGACGATTGTCGCCATCGGGCCGGACGCGGCGTTCGTCAACGTCGGCGGCAAGGGCGAAGCCGTCATCGAACTCGACGAGCTGAAGAACGAGGACGGCGTCCTCGAGGTCGCCGTCGGCGAGCGCATTCACGCGGTGGTGGTGTCGACCGACGGGGGGCTCACGCTGTCGCGGAAGCTCGCGCGCAGCGCGGCGACGGCGCGGCAGCTCGAAGACGCCTACCACGCGCGGCTGCCGGTCGAGGGCAGGGTCGAACGGGCCGTGAAGGGCGGCTACGAGGTGCGCATCGCCCGCCAGCGCGCCTTCTGCCCGGCCTCGCAGATCGACATCGCGCGGAACACGAACCCTGCGGACCACGAGGGGCACGTCTACACGTTCCGCATCATCGAGTACAAGGAGGGCGGCCGGAACCTCGTCGTGTCGCGGCGCGCGCTGCAGGAGGAGGAGCAACAGGTTCGGGCCGCCGAACTCCGCCAGTCGATCGTGCCCGGCGCGATCGTGACCGGGCGGATCGCTTCGGTGCTCGACTTCGGCGCGTTCGTCGATCTGGGGGCCGGGATCCAGGGCCTGCTCCACGTGTCCGAAATGGCGTGGTCGCGCGTGGCGCACGCGTCGGAGGTCGTGACGACAGGCCAGGAGATCACCGTCAAGGTGCTGCGCGTGGAGGACCAGCCGCAGCGGATCGCGCTCGGGCTGAAGCAGCTCCTGACCGATCCGTGGTCGACGGTGCCGGCCAGGTATGAGGTCGGTCAGGTTCGTCCCGGCCGCATCACGCGGCTTGCGGAGTTCGGGGCGTTCGTCGAACTGGAGCCGGGCGTGGAGGCGCTGGCGCACGTGTCCACGTTCCCCCCGACGGCGCGGCCGGGCGACTGGGCTCGCACCGTGTCGGTCGGCATGACGGGCGGGTTCGAGATCCTCACCCTCGACCTCGAGAAGAAGCGGATCGGCGTCGCGCTCGTGCTCGAGGGCGCGCCCGCAGGCGCGGGCGCACCCTCGCCGGACCAGGAGCTGCGAGACTACCAGGCGCGCGCCGGTTCCGAGTCGTCTGGGGGCTTCGGCTCGCTGGCCGACAAGCTCCGCGGCGCCCTCGAGCCGCGCAGGAAGTGACGAGGCTTACAGCACCGGCTTCAGCTTCTTCGCCGCAATCTCCTTGTTGAACGCCGGGAGGTCCGTCTTCAGCGCGGCGTCGAGCTTCGCCAGCTCCGCGTCCAGCCTCGACGACAGCTCCTTGAACACCGTGTACGACTGTTCGGTCGGCCGGCCGTCGCCCCCCTCGACGATGCCCTGGAGCGCCGCCAGCTTGTTGTTCAGCTTGATCGGGTAGTTGAGCGGATCCTGGCTGCTCCGGTTGCGGTACTGGTAGATCTCGCCTTCGATGGCGGTCAGCCTGACGGCGAGGGCGTCGCCCAGCGTGGCCGCCCGCGGCACCTTCTTGTCCTTCTGCGTCGCCGCCCACTGCTTCAGCCGGTCCGTGATCTGGT
The DNA here is from genome assembly GCA_963698725.1 of uncultured Acidobacteriota bacterium. Classification (GTDB taxonomy): domain Bacteria; phylum Acidobacteriota; class Vicinamibacteria; order Vicinamibacterales; family Fen-181; genus FEN-299. The sequence goes on along the minus strand of CAVORY010000009.1, from coordinate 83,765 downwards.
CCTTCAGCGACCGGATTCGGATCACCGCGTCGTTGGCCTGGCTGACCTTGTCGCGGATCTGGAGCGCCAGCCGAAACTGCTCGGCCAGATCGGCGTCCGTCACCCCCGGCAGATTCGGGTTCCGCGAGATCGTGAACGACTGCGTCTTCGTCGCCCCCGCGACGGTGAGGCGCACCTCGTAGGTTCCCGGCGGCGCCAGAGGTCCGCGCGTGCTCGCCGCCCACATGATCAGGTTCGGGAACTCCTTCGCGCTCGCGTAGCGCATGTCCCACACGAACCGGTTCATGCCGGCCTTCACGGGCACTCGCGCTGCCGGTGCGCGGAACGCCTCCTCGTCAGACGTCTGGCCGGCCGGCTTCGCCCCTTCCTTCAGCGGCGTGCCCGCGAAGGCGTTCACCACCTGCCCTTGCGCGTCGACAATCTCGATCGTCACCTGCTCGGCGTCGGCCCGCAGGAAGTAGTCCATCGGGAGGCCCCTGTCGATCGAGCGCAGGGCGTCCGGGGGGTCGAAGAGGTGAACCGGCTCCGACGCGACAGCCGGGGTGAACTGCCGGAGGATCGCCGCGTTGTCGAGGATGTAGAACGACCGCCCGTGCGTGCCGATGACGAGGTCCTTCTCGGTCGACACGATTCCGTGCACCGGCGTGACCGGCAGGTCGAGCCGGAGCGACTGCCACGCGCCGCCGTTGTCGAACGACACGTAGACGGTCTGCTCGGTGCCGAGGTAGAGCAGGCCGGGCTTCTTCCGGTCCTCACGGATCGTGCGGGCGAAATCCGACCCGGGCAGGCCTCCCACGATCTTCACCCACGACCTGCCGTAGTCCTCGGTCCGGTAGACGTACGGCGCCCGGTCCGCGCGCTGGTACCGGTTCGCCGCGACGAACGCCGTGCCCGGCTTGTGCGGCGACGCCTCGATCAGGCTGATGCGCGCGAACTCCGGCAGATCCCTGGGCGTGACGTTGTCCCATGCCTTGCCGCCGTCTCGCGTGACATGAATCACGCCGTCGTCCGATCCCGCCCAGATCGTCTGGCCGTCGTGCGGCGACGGCGCGATCGTGAACACGGTCGCGTAGGTCTCGACGCCCGTCTGGTCGAGCGTGATCGGGCCTCCCGACGGCCCCATCGTTGCCGGGTCGTGCCGCGTCAGGTCCGGGCTGATCGGCTGCCAGCTCCGCCCCTCGTTCGTCGTCTTCCACACGCGCTGCGACCCGACGTAGAGCACCCGCGGGTCGGTCGGCGAGAAGACGATCGGGAACGTCCACTGGAACCGCTCGGCGATGTCCTTCGCCGAGTAGCCCATCGGGTTGTCGGGCCAGACGTTGATGCTGCGCGTTGCGCCGGTCCGGCGGTCGTAGCGCGTCAGGTGCCCGCCGTAGCTCCCGGCATAGAACACGTCCGGATTGCGCGGGTCGGGCGCGATATAGCCGCTCTCGCCGCCGCCAACGTCGTACAGCCGGCGGTCGCCAGCGCTCGAGACGCACGCGGTGCTGTTGTCCTGCTGCGCGCCGCACACGTGGTACGGCACGTGGGTCGTGACGAACACGTTGTAGAACTGCGCGGTGGCGAAGTCCTGGTCGGTCCAGCTCTCCGCGCCGTTGACCGACACGTTCCCACCGCCGTCGTTCCCGTTGATCATCCGCTTCGGGTCGTTCGGCGCGATCCACAGATCGTGGTTGTCACCGTGCGGGACCCGGTACGACCGGTACGTCTTGCCGGCGTCGGTCGACTTGTAGAATCCGGTGTTCAGCACGTAGACGGTGTCGCGCTCCTTCGTGTCGGCGAAGATGCGGGTGTAGTAGAACGCGCGCTGGCGCAGCCGCCGCTCGTCGTTCATCTGCTTCCACGTCGCCCCCGAGTCGTCTGAAACGAACACGCCGCCGTTCTCGTTCTCGACAATGGCGTAGACGCGATTCGCGTCCACCGGCGAGACGGCGACGCCCACTTTGCCCCAGAGGCCGGAGGGCAGCCCGGGGTTCTTCGTCAGCTCCGTCCATGTGGCGCCGCCGTCGGTCGACTTGAACAGGCCGCTTCCGGGCCCGCCGCTGGAGAGGGAATGCGGAGTGCGGTACACCTCCCAGAGGCCCGCGTACAGAGTGTCCGGGGCGTTGGGGTCCATCGAAAGATCGACGGCGCCCGTCTTCGCGTCGCGGAAGAGCACCCGCTCCCAGGTCTTGCCGCCATCGCGCGAGCGGAAGACGCCTCGCTGCTCCGTGGCCGCATACGGGTTCCCGAGCACCGCCGCATAGACGAGATCCGCGTTCTTCGGATGGACGCGAATCCGCGCAACGGCCATCGAGTCGGCGAGTCCCACGTGGGTCCACGTCCTGCCGCCGTCAGACGTCCGGTAGACACCATCGCCCTGGATGATGTTGCCGCGCAGCTGGACTTCGCCCATTCCGACGTACACGACGTCGGGGTTCGACTCCGCAACCGCCACGGCGCCGACTGATGAGGTCTTCAGGGACTTGTCGGCGGCCGGGTTCCACGTGGTGCCGCCGTCGATCGTCTTCCAGAGGCCACCGCCCGTCGCGCCGAAGTAGGTACTCGAGCGGCCGAGCCGCGCTGCCCGCCACCGCGATTGAGCGTCCCCCGCGGTCGGGGCCGACGCTCCGCCATCTCAGCCCGCCGAACATCGCCTCCGGGTATGGCGCGGCGCTTCCGGTTTGCTGGGCGCTGGGCCGGTCTCCGGCCCAGAACCCGAGAACGAACAACGTGGCGGCGACGGTGATCGCACGGCGTGGCCATCGAGCGCTGCATCGGTCTTCTCCTCCTGCGCGGTTTGAACTCCAGGTCCAGGAAGTATAGCGCGGGGAGCTGTAGCCTCCTCCGGCTTGCCCGCCCCCAGTTTCGAAGGCGGGCGCGAACGGCCGCGCCTGGAGGGTGGCGCAGGCGATCCCTCCCCTGGCGAAGAACCGCTGCGCCGGCTCACCGTCCCTTCGTCCTGCGGTTGGGGCGCACGCCGGGCCTGTGGCCCCCATCCCCAACCGCGCCATTGTTGGCCGGCTGGCGGTTCTCGGGGCCCTATCGATGGCGAATGTCCACGGCTCGCTTGGCGCCCCCCTTCAGACACGGCCGGACATCGAGCGCGAAACTGGGGAAGGGCAAGCCGCCGCGCGCTTGCCGGCGCCGTCCGAGTGTGCGAACCTGTCGGCAGGGCAGACAGGAGCGCAACGGATGGCCGCCGACCCCCTCCGGCTGAAGAGCATCCACCACGTCGAGCTGTGGGTGGGCAACGCCCGCCAGGCGGCGTACTACTACCGCCACGCCTTCGGGTTCTCGCAGTTCGCGTACGCAGGCCTCGAGACCGGCCGGCGCGACGCGGCCTCGTACGCGCTGCAGCAGGGCAAGGCGCGACTCGTTCTGACGACGCCTTACGGCCCCGAGGACCCGATCAACGACCACATCCGGCTCCACGGGGACGGCGTCCGCGACATCTGCTTCCACGTGGACGACGCGGACGCGGCGTTCGCGGAGGCGGTGGCGCGCGGCGCGGAACCCGTCAGCCCGCCCGGGGATCGCGCCGATGCCCACGGAGCGATCCGCCACGCGGCCATCGCGACCTACGGGCACACCATCCACTCGTTCATGTCGTACAAGGACTACCAGGGGCCGTTCCTGCCCGGCTACGTCGAGAAGCCCGCGCCCGGCCGCGACGCGGGTCTGCTCCGCATCGACCACATGGTGGGCAACGTCGAACTCGGCCGGATGGACCACTGGGCCGACTGGTACGGCCGGGTGCTGGGCTTCTCCCGCTACATCACATTCGACGACAAGGACATCTCCACCGAGTTCAGCGCGCTGCAGTCTGTCGTCGTGGCCGACGAGTCGTTCGCGATCAAGTTCCCGATCAACGAGCCCGCCCCCGGTCGGAAGAAGAGCCAGATCGAGGAGTATCTCGATTTCTACCGTGGGCCCGGCGTCCAGCATATCGCGCTCCTGACCACCGATATCATCAGCTCGGTGGCGACGCTGCGGGCGAACGGCGTCGAGTTCCTGTCGGTGCCGGCCAGCTACTACGATGCGCTCGAGGCGCGCGTCGGGAAGATCGACGAGCCGGTCGACACCATCCGCCATCTCGGGCTGCTGGTGGACCGAGACGAAGAGGGATATCTCCTGCAGCTGTTCACCAAGCCGGTGGAGGACCGCCCGACGCTGTTCTTCGAGATCATCCAGCGAAAGGGCAGCCGCGGGTTCGGAAAGGGCAACTTCAAGGCGCTGTTCGAGTCGATCGAGCGCGAGCAGGCGCTCCGCGGCAACCTCTAGATAGGAGACCGCGATTCGGGATCGAGGAACGAGCCGCCTGGAGGGTGACCGCGAGCGGGGCGCCCCGCCCGCCGCGCAGGCGCGTCACCTGTGAGCAGCGCCCTTGGCGCCGAGGACGGGTGGGGCTGCTCGCGGGCAGGGCCCCCAGGCCGAGTCGCCGAAGGCGACTCCGAATCGCGGTCTCGTGCATGGGAAGGCGTCACGATGCCGATCTACCATTCGCTCGGAACCACGCCGCGCAAGAGGCACATCGTCTTCCGGCAGCCGTCCGGCCGGCTGTACACGGAGGAACTGGTGGGCAACATGGGCTTCACGGGGCCCGCGTCGCTCATCTACCACGTGCATCAGCCGACCCAGGTGCTGCGGATCGAGCCGGTCAAGGAGCTCGCGTGGGCCGCTGACGGGGCGTCGACGCTCCGCAACCGCCACTTCCGCACGGCGCGGCTGTCGCCGACTCGGAGCGCGACGGCGGATCGCATTCCGCTGCTCTTCAACAAGGACGTGGCGCTGTCCTTCGTGCAGCCGACCGAAGACGACGAGGCGTTCTACCGGAACGCGCAGGGCGACGAGATCGTGTACGTCAGCGACGGAGCGGGCGTGCTCGAGTCGCCCCTCGGGAACCTCGTGTTCGGCAGGGGCGACTACCTCGTGGTGCCGCGCGGCATCGTGCACCGCTGCCGGCTCACCGAGCGTCCCGCGCGGCTGCTGGTCATCGAGAGCACCGGTTTCGTCCGGACGCCCCGCCGCTATCGCAACGAGTTCGGCCAGCTGACGGAGAACGCGCCGTTCAGCGAGCGCGACATCCGGCGCCCGGCGGACCTGGAGACCATCGACCGGAAGGGCGAGTTCCCGATCGTCGTCAAGAAGGACGGCCGGCTGACGCGCGTCGTCGTCGACCACCACCCCTTCGACGTCGTCGGCTGGGACGGCTACTACTACCCGTGGGCGTTCAACATCAACGACTTCGAGCCTAGGGTCGGCCGGGTGCATCTGGCGCCGCCGGTCCACCAGACGTTCGAGGGCGACGGCTTCGTCGTCTGCTCGTTCTGCCCGAGGCCGTACGATTTCGATCCGAACGCGGTGCCGGTGCCGTACGTGCACGAGAACGTGATGTCCGACGAAGTGCTCTACTACGCGACGTCGGAGTTCATGAGCCGAAAGGGGATTGAGTACGGGTCGGTCACGCTGCACCCGGACGGTCTGGCCCACGGGCCGCATCCTGGCCGCACCGAGGCGTCGCTCGGAGCGAAGGAGACGAACGAGCTGGCCGTGATGCTCGACACGTTCCGGCCGCTGCGCGTGGCGAAGGACGCTCTGGCGATTGAAGACGCCGACTACTACCGGTCCTGGGTCGAACAGGACGGGCCATCGAGCTGACGCGATGCCGACGCCCGCGCTGACCGAACTGCTCACCGGCCTCGTCGATTTCGCGGGACTGTTCCCTCCGGCGGCCATGGACATGGCGTCGGCGGTTCGTGCCTATGCCGGGTACCGGTCCGGCCCGAACGCCGGCTATCTTGGCGCGTTCGTCGTTCCGGCGACGAGGCTGGACGAGTTCGCAGGCGAGGTGGCCGGCGTTGGCGGAGTCAAGGCGGGCGAACCGCCATGGCCTGTCAGCGTCCTCGCGGGCGAACCGGCGGATGCCGACATCGAACGGGCGCTCGGGTTCGAACGGCCAGCCGGTCCCGGCCCCGGCCTTCAGGTCGTGTCGATTGAAGCGAAGGTCCAGTCGGCGGAGACGGTCGAACGGATTTCGGCGGCGGTGCCGGAAGCCGTCGGGGTGGCCTTCGAGATCCCGCCATCGCTCGCCAGGGAGGAGCGCGAGGCCGTTCTGGCGGCGGTGAAGGCCGCGGGTCGGATGGCCAAGCTGCGCACCGGGGGCGTGACGGCGGAGGCGATCCCGCCGACGAGTGAGGTCGCCGGGTTCATCTGGGACTGCGCGCGCGCCGGCGTGGCGTTCAAGGCGACGGCCGGTTTGCACCATCCGGTGCGCGCGGAACAGCGGCTGACGTACGCGCCGGACAGCCCTCGCGCCGTCATGCACGGATTCGTCAACGTGTTCCTGGCTGCGGCTGCGGCGTGGGCGCTGTTGTACGACGAGGCGGCGTGGAGCGCCGTCGAACCGCCGGCTGCGGTTGCCGGCATTCTCGAGGAGCGCGACGCGTCGGCGTTCATTGCGGAGGCTGGCGCGATTCGCTGGCGACGCGTCGTCATCCCGGCAGCGGACATTGCCCGCGCGAGGGGCGCGCTGGCGCGATCGTTCGGGTCCTGCTCGTTCGAAGGGCCGATGATCGACCTGCAGGCGCTCGGCTGGCTGCCGCGGAGTTGACCTGGCGCGGGGCTTTGACGCGGTGGCGCGGGGCTCGCTGTGGCGCGGGGCTTCAGCCCCGCGATCAGCGGCCGGCCGTCGAGACGCCGGTCGTGGCCCGGTTCGTCGGCTCCCGCCTTCGCTGCTCCGCAGCTTCGGCGGGGCAGGCCCGGCTCCGCTCGGCAGACCTCGAGTCGCCCTTCGCGCCGATCCGGTCCGCGCCCGTCTTTCTCGAGCCGGTCTGGTGGCGCGGGGCGTTGACGCTGTGGCGCGGGGCTTCAGCCCCGCGAGACTCACATGATTGATCACACCCACAATCCCGACGCCGTGAGCTGGGTGGCCTCGGCGTCCGAGGCCGGCACCGACTTCCCGATCCAGAACCTGCCGTTTGGCGTGTTCGCGCGGCGCGGCAGCGGCGATCGGCCGCGTGTCGGCGTCGCAATCGGCGACCTGATTCTGGATATCGCTGCCTGCGAGGCCGCGGGCCTGATCACGGGCGCCGCCGCCGCGGCCGCGCGCGACTGCGGGGCCGAGTCGCTCAACGCGCTGATGGCGCGAGGGCGGGCCGACTGGATCGCGCTGCGGCACGCGGTGTTCGCCCTGCTCGACGCAGACGCACCCGGCGCGGACGAAGCTCAGGATCGCGTCGCGCCGTTTCTGGTCCCGCAGACGGATGCCGAGATGGACCTCCCTGCGGCGGTTGGCGACTACACGGACTTCTACGCATCCGTGCACCACGCCACCAACGTCGGCCGGATGATGCGTCCCGACAATCCGCTGCTGCCCAACTACAAGCACGTGCCGATCGGCTATCACGGCCGGGCATCGTCGCTCGTCATCAGCGGAACACCGGTGCGGCGACCGTGGGGCCAGACGAAGCCGGACGGCGCGGACGCGCCGGTGTTCGGACCGAGCCGACGGCTGGACTACGAGCTGGAGGTCGGCGTCTTCATCGGCCCCGGAAACGATCTCGGCGTCCCGATTCCGATCGACGCCATCGACGATCATCTCTTCGGCCTGTGCCTGGTCAACGACTGGTCCGCGCGCGACGTGCAGGCCTGGGAGTACCAGCCGCTGGGTCCGTTCCTGGCGAAGAACTTCGGCACGACGCTCTCGCCGTGGGTGGTGACGATGGAGGCGCTGGAGCCGTTCCGGGTGGCACCGGCTGCGCGGCCGGATGGGGATCCGGCGCCGCTGCCCTACCTCGTCGGTGCGGAGGACCGCGCGCGCGGCGCGTTCGACGTCTCGCTCGAGGTGCTGATCAGCACGGCGAGGATGCGTGAGCAAGCGCTGCCGCCTCAGCGGCTGAGTGCGAGCAACCTCCAGGATCTGTACTGGACCATGGGCCAGATGGCGGCGCACCACGCGAGCAACGGCTGCAACCTGCGTCCGGGCGACCTGCTGGCGAGCGGCACCGTCTCGGGTGCGTCGAAAGACGCTCGCGGCTGCCTGCTCGAGCTGACGTGGCGGGGCGCCGAGCCGTTCACGCTGCCGTCCGGCGAGGAACGCCGGTTCCTGGAGGACGGAGACGAGGTGATCCTCCGCGGCACGTGCCGACGCCCTGGCGCGGCGCCCATCGGCTTCGGGGAGTGCCAGGGCGTCGTGCTGCCGGCGCGGCTCCAGAGTTGAGCGCGATCGAGATGAGGGCGTGTCTGGCCGGGGGTGTCCTGCTGGGGTGACGCACCGGATCGGGAAGGGGAGGATGTCATGCGCGCGTGGATCGTGACAGCGCTGATTGTTCTGGCGGTGCCGGTGAACGCGCAGGATGCCGCGAAGCCGATCACCGGGGCGGGATTCTCCACGATCGAGTGGATCTTCGCGATGAAGGACCGCGACCTCTTCGACGCGTGGGCCCAGCACGGACCAGTTGGCAAGCTGCAGGGGCCGGTCGCCGCGTACCTCGACTGGCCCAACGTCTCGAGCGTCCTCGTGCTCTACAACGGCTGGCATCTGCGGGGCGACCGGAGAGACGCCAGGGTTCAGCACATCGAGGACAACTTGACGCGCGCGGCTTTCGGCGAACGGTTCAAGGGAAGCAACCCGGGCGGAGGGTACATCCTGCTGCTGAGATACCGGGGCAGCGACCGGGCCGTCGTGGTGGGATTCAAGGACGGCGTCTTCCTGATCGAAGGCATTGAGGGGATCGGCGCGGTCGATGTGAGGGGGGCGCCAAGGCCGTCCGCAGGGCCGCTTTCGCGCTGATGCCGGCGCGTCGGGAGGCCGACGCATGGACTTCACCCAACAGACCACGCCCGGGCGGGCCGGGTTGAAGGTGGGGCGCCTCGGCATCGCGTCCGGCCACTGAGCGCCGGCCGACGCCATCGAACTGGCCTATTACCGCGGGTGCAACCACCTCACGTGGCGCACGATCATCCGCGGCCGCGTGGGGCAAGCTGGCTGATCCGCGGACGATGCCTCCCGGCGAAACGCCGCCGCCGCCGGCCGACGCTCTCCGTTGTGCGCTCGGTCATCCGACGGTGGACGTGTGCACGGTCGGCGGGCGGTCGACGGTACGGATGCGCGAGGACCTGCCGGTTCTCGACACGGGCCCGCTCGGCCCCGACAGGATGGCCCGCATACGGCGCAACGGCGACCACATCTACGGCCGAAGGCGTTGAGGTCCTCTACTCCGGACGGCCGGCCGGCCAGGCGGTGACGAGGCGCGCGAATCGACGTCTGTCGGGCCTGGGAATGGCCTTGACGAGCGTGATCGGGTCGCGAGCCGGACCTCGCACACGTTCCCGATGGCCTTCAGTCGATGACCCGTCGGCGCCAGGCGCGCGGGCAGAGAGCGGCGAAGCCTCGGCGTGTTCCACTCCTCACATTACACGCCAGAACGGGAGTAGTTGGTGGCGAGGCCGGCCGGCCAGGCTGGTTCACGAGTTCCGCTTTCCCGGGCTGGAGCGGACGCTGCGCGAGACGGAGTTCGCCGTGTCCCAGGACGAGCGCATAGGCTGCGGCGTCACCAGCCGAGGCTCGCCATCAGCGCCGCGTAGACCTCGATCCCGCGCCAGAATTCGCCGAGCCTCAGGTTCTCGTTGTGCGAATGCTGGCTGTTGTCGTAGTTCACGATCGGGACCCCAATCACCGGGAGCCCGAGGCGCTCGAAGATGTACATCGGCACGCTGCCGCCGAGCGTTGGCGCCTTCACGAGGCCGCCGCCGGTGGCGCGGTCCAGCACCTGCGCCACGGCCACCGAGACCGGCAGATCCATCGAGAACCTGGTGGCGGGGTAGCCGCCGCCGTAGTCCACGCGCGCCACCGCCGGGTGCGAGCGGCGCTCCTCCGGCGTCGGCTCACGCCCCTCGACGACGAAATAGCCCTGTTTCATGACGTGCGCGACGAGCCGGCGGAACTGCCTCTCGGGCCGGACGTCTTTCACGAGCCGGATGTCAACTGAAGCCTCGGCCTCCTCGGGCACTACGTTCTGCGCCTCGCTGCCGACGTACGCGCTTCGCAGGCCGCGCACGTTGAGCGAAGGTTGACCGAGCAGCTCGGCGAGCGACGCGCCGCCTCCCTCCGGACGCCCGAACTGCAGCTCGCGCATCAACTCGGCATCGATGGCCGGCAGCGCAGCGACCGCCTGCTTCTCCCGTTCGGTGAGCGGCACCACGTCGTCGTAGAATCCGTCGATCAGCACGCGGCCGTCGGCGTTCTTCATCGACGCGAGCAGCTGGGCCAGGCGCATCGCGGGGTTCGGCGCCCAGTTGCCGTAGTGCCCGCTGTGGAGCCCGCGCACCGGTCCGTAGACCTTGAGGTCCACGTCCAGGATGCCTCGATTGCCGAACGATACCAGGGGACGGCCCGATTGATGGACCGGGCCGTCGCAGCTCACCAGGAGGTCGCCCGCGACGAGATCGGGACTCGACTGGAGTGCCTTCTGGAGGCCCGGCGATCCGGCCTCCTCCTCGCCGTCGAGCACCAGCTTCACGTTCACGGCCCGCGGGATTCGGCGCGCCTCGAGGGCGTCGATGGCGGTCAGCAGCGCGACGATCGGTGACTTGTCGTCGGAGGCCGAGCGGGCGTAGATGCGCCACGCGTCCTGGTACGGCGTTCCGGCCGGCGGGTGGGGGATGAGACGGCCGCCGGCGACAATCGACTCGGTTCGCAATGCGGGCGTGAACGGTTCGGTGTCGGTCCAGGCGGCGGGATCCACCGGCTGGCCGTCGTAGTGGGCGTAGAAGAGGACCGTCCGCGTGGCGCCGGCCGCCGGCAGTTCCGCGACAATCACCGGCCCTCGTTCGGGCACGGGCAGCGGCGTGACGCGAAAGCCGCGGCGCGTGAGCATCTGCTCGAGCAGCGCGGCGTTGCGGCGGATATTCGGCGTGTCGCTGGCGATGTTCGGGATGGCCAGCAGGTCCGTCAACTCGCGGACGATGGCCGCCTCGTGCGCCCGGCGGAAATCGCGGACCTGGGCCGCCACGGCGGCGGCGTCGGGCCGGCCGCCCTGCGCGCCGACGAACGCGGACAGGCCGGCCAGGAGAACGGCGAAGGCGGTGAGAGGTTTCACGAGCCGATTGTAGCCTCGGCAGGCACGGCAGGGCCACAGCCGGCGGAACCACGCGGCTCGCAGGACGCCTCGCGGCGGTCTCCTGGTGCGGCCGGCCCGGCCCGGCTGCTATGCTTGACGCACGTGCTGTCTCGATTCCGTCGCCGTTTCCCGGGCGCGCGATCGCGCCGCACAGTGTCGCTTACCAGCGGGAGAGATCCGATGACATCGACCCTTCGTCCGGCGCCCTGGCACACCCGCTGGTGGGCCGTCGCGCTCGCCGCCATCGTCTTTCCGCCCGTCGGGCTCGTGCTGCTGTGGATCAGGCCCTGGCGGGGGTGGAGGAGCGCGCTCCTCCGGCCGCTCGCGACAATCGGCGTCGCCCTCGCGGGCCTCGCCCATCTGTTCCTGTTCTACGGCCTGCGCGCGGAGATGGACGGCAGCGGCATGCGGCCGATCCTGAGCTTCGGCAGCCGGTCGGCCGACGCCGACGCGCTCGAGCGTCATCGCGCCGCCGAGCGGCATCCCTCGCCGATGGGGGTCGCGGCAGAACCGGCCGCAGGGACCGCCGCTCCGGTCGCGGCTCCGGCAGTCCCGCCCGGCCCTGCCGCGGCAGCCGTCGTCTCGGCGTCGAGCGACGCAGCAGTGCCCGCAGCCGCGCCTCGCGCTGCCGCCGCGTACTGGACCGACTTCCGCGGGCCGAATCGCGACGGGGTCTACCGGGAGCTGCCGATCCTCGCCTCGTGGCCGGAGGCCGGTCCGCCCCTGCTGTGGCGCCAGCCGATCGGCGGCGGCTACGCGTCGTTCGTCGTGGCCGAGGGGCGCGCGTTCACGATCGAGCAGCGCCGGTCGAACGAAGTCGTCGCCGCCTACGACATGCAGTCGGGCCGCGAGTTGTGGACCAGCGTCTGGCCAGGGCACTTCAGCGAGCCGCTGGGCGGCGACGGCCCGCGCGCGACGCCGACGTGGCATGCCGGCCGGCTCTACGCGCTCGGCGCTCTCGGCGAATTCCGTTGCCTCGATGCCTCCAGCGGGCGGACCGTCTGGCGCACGAACATCCTCGACGACAACGGCGCACGGAACGTCCAGTGGGCGATGGCGGCCTCGCCGCTGGTCGTCGACGGCAAGGTCGTGGTCCTGCCCGGCGGGCGCGAGGCGTCGGTGGTGGCCTACGACGCGGCGACGGGCGCTCCCGTCTGGAAGTCGCAGAGCGACCGGCAGGCCTACACCTCGCCGATGGTGGTCGCGCTGGCCGGCCTGAGGCACCTGCTGATCGTGAGCGCCGAGCGGATGATGGGGCTCTCGATCGAAGACGGCGCGCTGCTCTGGGACTACCCCTGGACCACCCAGTACGACGTCAACGCCGCGCAGCCGGTGGCGATCGACGACGCGCACGTCTTCGTCTCAGCCGGGTACGACCATGGCGCGGCGCTCGTGGAAGTGACGCGCGAGGGCGGCGCCTTCCGCGCCCGGGAGGTCTGGAAGAACAAGGCGATGAAGAACCGCTTCTCGAGCTCGGTGTTGTACCAGGGTGCCCTCTACGGCTTCGACGAGGGCATCTTCGCGTGCGTCGACGCCAGGACCGGCGAGCGGCGGTGGAAGGGCGGCCGGTACGGCTACGGCCAGGTGCTGCTTTCGGGCGACCGCCTCGTGGTGACCACCGAGGACGGCGAGATCGCGCTCCTCAAGGCGACGCCGGACCGGTTCGACGAAGTGGCGCGCGTCGCCGCGATCGAGGGGAAGACGTGGAACGTGCCGGCGCTGGCCGGGGGCGTGCTGCTCGTCCGCAACGAGCGCGAGATGGCGGCGTTCCGGATCGCGCGGTGAGCCGTCGCGTCTGGGCGGCCTTCGGCCGAGGCGGACTCACTTGCGCGGTGTCAGGACGTCAACCAGCGACAGCGGGTCGACCCGGGCTCCTGCCAGCCGCACCGACCAGTGGAGGTGCGGGCCGGTGACGAGCCCCGTGGCTCCCACCTCGCCCACCAGGTCGCCGGCGGCAAGCGTGTCTCCCTCGCGCGCCGAGATGGCCGAGAGGTGGCCGTAGTAGGAATACAGGCCGCGCCCGTGGTCCAGGATGACGGTGTTCCCCGAGTAGTAGAGGCTGGCTGCCAGCATGACCCTCCCCGCACTGGGGGCCTTGATCGGCGTGCCCGTGGCCCCGGCGAAGTCCGTCCCCGTGTGCGGGCTGCGCGGCTGTCCGTTGTAGACGCTGCGCTTGCCAAACTCGCTGATGACCTTGCCGGGAACGGGCAGAAGAAACGGTCCGTCCCAGTGCCGCTCGGGCGAGACGACTTCGAGGATCGCGCGCACCCTCTCCGATTCCCGCCGAATGCGGGGAAGCGCCTCCGGCGGCGGCGACACGAACTTCGGGTCCACGGTCAGCTTCCGCGTGGCGAACACCTTGGGCGCAACGGTGACGGGGTAATCGACGGCCACCGCCTTCCCCTCGGCGTCCAGTCCCGTGACGTTGACGACGTAGGCGCCCGGCTTCGTGTCGAGGTCGATTCCGACGAGCCCGGACCACCTCGTCGGGTCCGCGGCCTGGAAACAGGGGAACAAGGAGCCGAAGGCGCGGGCCCGCACCTCGCGGAGCGGCCGGGCGCTCTCGACCTTCAGCAGCACGACTTCGCCCGGCTGAAGGGAACGGGCCCGATGCGACACCGCCAGGTCGGCCGACCGCGCCAGCGCGGCGGACACCCCAATCGCCGCCGCGACGCCCAGACAGAGGCCGAGGAGCCTGGGGATCGTCGCTCTTGTCGCACCCATGTTGACTACTGTAACCCTTCTCCCCCGTCGCGCGCGTGCTAGACTCGTCGTGTGTCCGGCCGCCGCGGCCACGCCTCTGCCGTGGCGACGCCTCGGACCGCCGGCGCCGGCCGGCGACAGGGAGCGGAGATGTTGCGAGCCAGGGTCCGATTCCTTCTTCCGGCCATCGCGGTCGCGGCGGCCGTCGCGCTTTCCAGCGGCCAGTCCACCTACGAGAAGAGCCTCGAGATCAGGACGTCGAAGATTCCGCACGCGGGAAACGGCGTCTACACGAAGGTGGCCATCCCGAAGGGGGCCTATCTCGGCGCCTACACGGGGGAGTTCATCACGGAGCAGGAGTACTGGCGACGGCACGGCGCAAACCGGTGGCAGTACATGATGGGCCTGCTGGACTGCGCAAAGCCGCACACCGGAGGCCTTCTGACCATCGACGGCATCGACGGCAACGTCTTCACGCGGATGAACTACGCGCCGGCAGAGTTCCAGAACGTGAAGTTCGAGAAGATCTGTGAGCCGCCGTTCGTGAAGATCATGGCGCTGAAGGACATCGCCGCGGGTGAAGAGCTCTGGGTCGACTACGGCCCCAACTACCGCTATGACTTCATGGAAGACCCGGCGGTGATCAAGTTCTTCGCCGACCTGCGGGCGCCGCGTCCGAAGAAGGAAGGGTCGGTCCGGTAGCCGGTCCCTCGTCACGCGACGAGGCATGTCGGAATTGCCGATGACCTCGAAAATCTGGCCTCCTGCACATACAATATGAGGATGACCAATCACCTCCAAGTCCGGGCGGCCAGTGCTCGCCGGTTCGTGGCCCTCACCCTCGCGCTCGCCGGCCTGTCGGCCGGGTGCCAGTCCAAGCCGGCCGCCCCGCCCGTTTCCGCGAGTACGTGGGCCGTGGTGAACGGTCGCGCGATCACCAGCGATGACGTGGACAAGGCTTTCCGGCGAGCCGACCAGAACGCCCAGCCGCGCGGCGAAGAGGAAGCGTTCGCGGCCAAGCTCAGCCTGCTCGACGACCTGATCGCCCAGGAGGTGTTCCTGGAGAAGGCGCGAGAGCTCAAGATCGACGTCCCCGAGTCCGAGCTCGACACGGCGTACACCGAGGTGCGCAAGAACATCCCGGAGGAAGCGTTCCAGCAGGAGCTCTCGAAGCGGTACCTGACGGCGGCCGACGTGCGCGACGGGCTGCGTCGCGAGATGTTGGTGCAGAAGCTCTTCGAGCGCGAGGTGTCGTCGAAGATCTCGGTGACCGATCAGGAGATCGCGGCGGTCTACGAGGCGAACAAGTCGCAGTTCAACCGGACCGAGGAGGCGTACCGCGTCGCGCAGATCGTCGTGACGCCCGTGAAAGAGGAGCAGGTGACCAACCGCACGGGCAGCGACGCGGCGACGCCGGTGGAGGCGGTGAACAAGATCCGGATGGTCATGGACAAGCTGAAGGGGGGCGCCCAGTTCAGTGACGTCGCCGCGGACTTCTCGGAGGATCCGCGGACCGCGCCCCGCGGGGGGGATCTGGGTTTCATCCCGCTGTCGGTCGTTCAGAAGTACCCGCCGCAGCTCCGTGACGCGGTGCTCAGTGCCAAGCCGGGGTCGGCGAAGGCGATCGGCGACGGCAACGGATTCGTCATCGTCCTCGTGCTCGGAAAGGACGCCGCGGGCCAGAAGGACCTCGGCACGCCGGGCGTGAAGGAGGCGATCACCCAGGCGGTGAAGAATCGCCGTGAGCAGGTGCTGCGGACGGCCTACGTCAACAGCCTGCGCAACGACGCGGTGATCCAGAACCTGATCGCCAAGCGCGTCGTCGCGTCCCAGGGGAAGGTGCCGCCGCTTGGCCCGGCGGCGCCGTCATCGAAGTAGACGGCCGGCTGATCGCGGCCGGTGCCCCTGCCGAACCTCACTTCGTTCTGTGCAGGACGGGTGCCGGCAGCGAGGCTCATCCCCCCTTCAGGCTGGCGGTCGCTCTGCCCGCCTCACGCCGACGCGGTCGAAGCTCTTCCGCTCGATGGGCATTGCCGTGTATGCTGCTGAAGTCCGTCTGGGCCTCTGAAGACCTTGGGGGGGACCCTCGTCCCGGTTCGGCGTCCGCCGTTCGCCGTCTGTCCGGTTCCCGCCCGGCAACCGCGCGCCGGTTGTCGGCGACAACTTGTTGCGGAGACGCGAGGATGCATAGACCCGTCAAGTACGCGGAGAAAGCGCTGGCCCTTGCCGCGGGCGCGATGTGGGGCGTGATGCGGTTGGGTACCGCCTCCGCCGGAATCCGTCGTTCACACCCAGGTGGTCGGACGAGCCGATCCTGAAATCGTGGGAGAAGACGAAGCCGACGTTCGGCTGGCCCCGCGAGACCGACTCGCTCTGCCCGGTCTGCACGCGTGAACTCCGCCGGGACATCGTTGACGGCAGGAGGGACGCCAGCGTCCTGCTGACCGAGAGAGTCGGCGAGATCAAGGCGACGATCCTGGAGCGGGACGGCAAGGTGCTGATGGTCAAGGACTGCCCGAAACACGGGCACTTCGAGGACGTGCTGTCGATCGATCCGGCGTTCACGCGGCACATCGAGCAGATGTTCCTGGGCCGCGACATTCGCGCGCACGCCGACTCGAAGTCGCACAACCACGGCAGCAGCACGATCCTGCACGGGCGCGGGGCGGTGCTCACCATCGACCTGACGAACCGCTGCAACATGATGTGCGATCCGTGCTTCACGGACGCCAACCAGGTGGGCTACGTCCACGAGCTCAGCTGGGACCAGATCAAGACGATCCTCGACAACGCGGCGTCGATCAAGCCCAGGCGGCAGATGTCCGTGCAGTTCTCGGGCGGCGAGCCGACGCTCTCCCCGCACTTCCTCGAGGCGATCCGCTACGCGCGAATGCTCGGCTACAACAGCGTGCAGGCGGCCACCAACGGCATCGAGTTCGCCCTGCGCCCGGAGTTCTGCCGCGAGGCGGCCGAGGCCGGCCTCCGGTACGCCTATCTGCAGTTCGACGGCATCGGCAATGCACCCAACGCGCACAGGCACGTGGGCAACCTGTTCGACGTCAAGCTGCAGGCCATCGAGAACCTGCACTCGGCCGGCGTGGATATCGTGCCGGTCGTGACGATTATCAACGGCGTCAACAACGAGCAGGTGGGCCGGATCATCGAGTTCGCCGTCGACAACCCGAAGAAGCTCTCCTTCCTGTCGTTCCAGCCGGTGTCGTTCACCGGCCGCGACGAGGAGGTGTCCGACGAGCGGCGGGCCGCGCAGCGTTACACGCTGGCCCACCTGGCACACGACGTGAAGGCGCAAATGGGATTTGGCGAGCCCGAGCGCGACTGGTTCCCGATCTCGATGATCAGCACGTTTGCCGAGTGGTCGGACATCACCAAGGGCCCGCACGCGGAGTTCGGCCAGCTCGGGTGCCGCTGCCACCCGGACTGCGGCGCGGCCATGGCGCTGGTGATCGACAAGGAGACGCACGAGGTCGCGCCGGTGACGGCGTTCCTCGACGTCGAGCAGTTCACCAAGGACATCGCCCTGGTCAACGACGCGGCCCTCGGCAAGACATGGGCGGTGGCCGGCGCCGCTGTCGCGCTGCTGCGCAACTACGACCCGTTCGGCGCCCCGTCCCGCTTCAGGCTGAAGGACATCTGGGAGAAGTTCGACAAGGCGTTCGGTGCCACGAAGAAGGACTACGGCAAGGTGTCGGGCGACCGCACGATGTCGGACATCGAGAGGCGGCGCAGCGACAAGTGGGCCTTCATCTTCATCGCCGGCATGTGGTTCCAGGACCTCTGGACGTACGACTTCCGCCGCACGGAGATGTGCATCATCCCCTACGGCACGGAAGAAGGCGAGATCTCGTTCTGCGCCTACAACACGGGGATCGGCTGGCGGCAGATCATCGAGAAGAAGCACATGCAGGCGACCGTGGCCCAGTACTACGAGAAACACGGTCGGCACCGGATCTACGCCGGCGACCACTTCGTGCCGCTGACCGCGCTGCGGCACTCGCTCGCGCTGAATCCCGACGCCCTCCAGGCGGCCGCGCAGACGGACCTCGACGCTCAGGGGATCGCCAAGACGGCCCGCGAGGAGAAGCTGAAGGCGCGCGTGCCCGCCCCCGGGCGGGCAAACCAGGAGAGGGTGGCGAGCTAGAGCCTGGGGTCGCGGCACAATTTGCCAGGTCTCACGGTACGGCCCGAAGGCGCCTCCTCGTCCAGCACGCGGAAGGGCCGACGCCGGAGGCACGGAAAGGTCGGTCATGGTTTTCCGAGAGGCGTGCACGATTATCGCGCGCAACTACCTGCCGTTCGCCCGCGTGCTTGCTCAGACTCTGCGTCAGGTTCATGCGGACAGTCGCCTCACGGTTCTCGTGCTCGATGCTCCCGAGGCCCCGTCGGACTCCGGTCTGTTTCGAACGCTGAGCTTCGAAGACGTCGTCGCTGACGCGGCGGAGCGTCAGAGGCTCGCGTTCATATACGACGTCACCGAGCTCTCCACCGCGGTGAAGCCGCTCCTCATGCGACACCTCCTGAAGGAGGGAGCCGAGTCCGTTCTCTACTTCGATCCGGACATCCAGGTGTTCGATTCGGTCGCCGACCTGTGGACGCTGGCGCGAGATCGCGACATCGTGTTGACGCCCCATCTGCTCTCGCCGATCCCGGACGACGGTTTCGGAGTCAGCGATCTCTGCATCGCGCAGTCCGGGCAGTTCAATCTCGGCTTTCTGGGCCTGGGCGCGGGGGCGGAGGCCTTTCTCGACTGGTGGGCCGGGCGGCTGCGAAGACACTGCGTGTCCGCGCCGGAGGCCGGCATCTTCGTCGATCAGAAGTGGATCGATTTCGTGCCCAGCCTCTTTCCGCGACACGCCATCGTGCGGGACCCCGGCTGCAACGTCGCCTACTGGAACCTGCACGAGAGGGACGTGAGCCGCAGGGACGGCCGCCTCGAAGCGAACGGAGAGGCACTCCGGTTCTTCCATTTCAGCGGGCTGGATCCTTTCTCTCCACATCTTCTGAGCAGGCACCAGGGCCGGAACCCGCGCATTCTCCTGAGCGAGCGCCCGCTCGTCCGCGAGATCTGCGACGACTACATCTCGCGCCTGCATCGATGCGGCCTGCAGCCGGTCCCGGGAGCCTATGGCTACTCGATGTTGCCGGACGGATCGCCCATCGATCTCACGATGAGGCGGCTGTACCGCGAGGCCGTCCTCGAGGCGGAGCGGTCCGGCGACGCCCTGCCGCCGTTGCCGTTCGCGGAGGACATCCTCTCCTGGTTCAACTCCCCCTCGCGTGAAGCGCCCCGAGTGTCGCGTTACCTCTGGGCACTCCACCGGAGCAGGCCGGATCTGCGCGCAGCGTTTCCCTCCCTTCTTGGGGAGGCAGCGCAGGCCTATGTGCAGTGGGTCCAAATGGACCCGTGGGCCGCACAGTCCATTCCGGCTCAGCTGAGAGAACCGCCTGTTTTCAGCGCCGCGCCGGTCCTCGCTCGAGAGGGCGGGATCAACATCGCCGGGTACCTGCGGGCCGAGTCGGGAACCGGCGAGGTCGCGCGCTTGCTGGCGGATGCGGCCCAGCGTGATCAGCTCCCCTGCCTGGCCCTCCTCAACAGCCACAGCCCGAGTCGGCAGTTGGCGTCGTTTGCGCTCGATGCGGACCGGCCCTATGACGTGACGGTGGTCTGCGCGAACGCTGACGAGACTCCGAGTGCCATCGACGCGCTGCCCATCGAAGCCCGCCAGGGCTATCGCATCGGATTCTGGTTCTGGGAGACGGAGGAGCTGCCCGCTGTCTATCGAGCCTCAGCCGACCTTGTCGACGAGGTCTGGACGGCAAGTGAGTACGTGGCCGCTGCAGTCCGCAAACTGATCTCGAAGCCCGTTCGGGTCTGCCCGTTGCCTCTCGCTGAACCCCGACCGGCGGCGGCATCGAGGGAGGATCTCGGGCTGCCGAACGGCTACGTCTTCCTCTTCGTCTTCGACTTTCTGAGTATAGCCGAGCGAAAGAACGCCGTCGGTCTGATCGAGGCCTTTCGCCGTGCGTTCCGCTCGGGCGAGGGGCCGAGCCTCGTCATCAAGTCGATCAACGGACACCTCCGACGCGCCGCCCTCGAGTCCGTCCGAGAGGCGGCGCGAGGTCGAGGGGACATCGTCGTCCTGGACCGTTACGTCTCCGCGGCAGAGCGCGATGCCCTTGTCGGGCACTGCGACTGCTACGTCTCCCTCCACCGTTCGGAGGGGTTCGGCCTCACCCTGGCCGAGGCCATGGCCCAGGCGAAACCGACGATCGCGACTGCGTACTCCGGCAACATGGCGTTCATGACCCCGGAGAACAGCTTCCTCGTTCCGTGGCGACCGGCGTTCGTACCGCCGGGATGTGAGCCGTACCCCGCGGGCCACCGTTGGGCCGAACCCGATCTCGATGCGGCCTCGGGGCTGATGCGAACGGTGTATGAGAACCGCGCGCTGGCCGAGGAGCGCGGGCGCCGGGCAGCGGTCGACGTGCGGACCCAGCTCTCCGGCGCTCGCACGGCGGCGTTCCTGCGCGAGAGGCTCGCCGACATCACACGCGAGCGGCAGGCGGCGCAGCCGGCACCGCGACCGCTGGCCGGGGCCGAACGGGAGGTGCTCGAGGCGCAGAAGCTGCTCGCCGACGGCATCACGTATGGAACACCCTCACGTTTCGGGTGGCCGGGACGAGTCGCTCGCACTGTTGTCCTTCGGCTGCTCCGTCCCTACACGCAGTTCTCCGCCCGGATCCACGGGCACCATCTGAGGGCGACGCAGGAAGTTCTCGACTCCGTTCGCTCCTCCGAAGAGTAGGGCGGGGACATGCGCACGTTCTTCATCGTCGCGGATGTGGGCGGTCCCGAGGGCTTCCATCTGGGCGACGAGGCGATGCTGGAGGCGAACCTCGATGCCTTGCGTCGTAGGTACCCCGACATCCGATTCGTGGCCAGCTCCCGGGATCCGTCATTCACCGCGACGCGCTACTCGGTTCGTGCCATACGCTCGTGCTCGCTGTCACCCATCGCCTTGCCGGAGCTGGACTGGGACAGCGACGCCGACTTGCGGGAGCGCACGGGCTGGCTTCTGGATGAAGCGACCGTCGAGGCTGTCCGCGAGGTCGACGGGCTGATCGTTTCCGGCGGCGGCAACCTCTGCGCCACGTGGCCCGAGAAGCTGCTCGAGCGCGCTGCCCTGCTCCACTGTGCCGCCGATCTCGGGAAGCCGGCGATCGTGGTGGGCCAGACCCTCGGTCCCGAGCTGACACCGCGGCTGTCGGCGCTGCTCGGCGCCGCGCTCGGGCGGGCCCGGATGGTCGGAGTCCGGGAGAGCGCATCCTTCGATCTTGCGCGATCACTCGGGCTCCAGAACGTGTGCATGCAGGTCGACGACGCGTTCTTCCTCGAGCCGCGGCCGAAGAGCGGCGACTCTGCCCGATGGCTCGAGGCGGCGCGGCGCTTCATCCTCGTGAGTCTCGATCCATCGCTCGAAAGCGCTGAGAACGCACAGCGCCTCGAGAAGCTCTCGGCGCAGCTCGACGCGCTGGCGAGCGTCCTCGACGCCGATCTCGTGTTCGTTCCGCACGTCGGGCGGACGGAGGCGGCGGAAGAGAGTACAGACGACCTGCGGATCGGGCGTCGTTTGTCCGCTCTGCTCAGAACCCCCCTCCGAACGATCGACTCGTGGGAGCCGGGAGAGGTCCGTTGGCTGACGGGCCACGCCGCCCTTGTGGTCTCGACGCGCTACCATGGGATCGTCTTCGCGACTGCAGCCGGTGTGCCGGCGCTCGGCGTCCACAGCGATCGTTACACGCGTGCGAAACTGAGAGGGGCCCTGGCTCATGCCGATCTCGCTGGCTGGGCCATCGACCTGGACGCGGCGGCCAGGGGCAACCTGCTGACTGCGGGCGCCGAGCTCTGGCATGTTCGCGAGGAGGTCCGCCGCCGCCTCGCGGCGCTGCGCGAAAGGGCTGTGGGGCTGGAGCAATCGCGATGGGAGCGGATCGGAGAGGCGCTGGGCCTCGGCAGCGAAAGGGTCTCGGCCGCTGCGATCGAGGCCAGGACCCGGCAGCCCGCCAACGGGTCAGGAGGAACGACGGCCGCGGCCAGGCAAACGCCACGCGACCTTCTTGGTGAGGACCAGTGGCGGGACTATGCGAATCGGGGGTACGTGCGTCTGGGCCGCGTCCTGGGCGAGCGCGAGCTGGCGGCGCTGCGGCAACGGATCGACGCCATCACGCTCGGCGAGGTCCGACTCCCTTCTCTGGCGCCGCAGTTCGACACGGGGGGAGCGTTTGACGAACCGCCCGATCCCGTGGCGAGTCTGGTCAAGCCGAGCCTCGCGTGTCGCACGGTCCAGGGTCTCGAGGGAGACCCGCTCTTCTTGTCACTGCTCCGCGGCAATCTGTTCCGTGAGATCTGTCGTCGACACTACGGGGCCCATGCATCGGCTTCTGTCTTCCGCGCGATGGTCGTGAACAGGCCGGCGGGCCAGGGTATGCACATACCTTGGCATCAGGACGGCGGGGATGTGTGGGGACTCGACCGCGACCCGCTCGTGACGATCTGGGTGGCTCTCGACCCGGCGACGCGCGAGACCGGGTGCCTGCAGGTCATACCAGGGACTCATCGGCTGGGGTTGCTCAGCAGGACCCGGAGCACTCTGAGCGCCGAGATTGCACGCAGCCGCTGTCCTGAAGAGGCGATCGTTCATCTGGAGATCGAGGCAGGAGAGGCCCTTCTTCTCCACAGCTGGGTGGTCCGCCGCAGCGGCGTCAATGAGACCGACTCCCCGCACCGGGCCTTCACCGCCTGCTACATGGACGGTCGCACGCTGAGCACTCTCACGGGCGACCGCTTTCCAATCGTCTTCGGCGAGCCCGAGGACGGGGAGGAAGCCCTGCCGTTCGTGGGAGGCCTGAAGGATGAGATTCGCCTTCTGCGGGCGACGGCGGGGGAGTCCGTGCGCCATGCCGAGAGTCTGTTACAGCACCTGCAGACCCTCCGGGCCATGCGGGAGGAGGCGGAGCGTTATGCCTGGTCGCTGGAGGCGGAGCTCCAGCGCATCCGGAAGGAGAAGGGCGCATCGGGCTGACGAACGAGACGCCTCGTACACCTGGCGGAAAGCCGGCTGGTGTCCAACGGGCCTTCTGTTGAGAGGCGGCACGGAGCCGCACCGCGAGGGACGCCGATGCCGCCTGTTGTCCGGGGCGACCAGGAGTGACTGCGCCCGGTCCCCGTCAGCCGCCGACGGTTGTGAACGACGCCACCAGCTTCAGAAGGCTGCCGGGCGGCGCGGCGCCGGACAGGAACAGGGACACCTGGCTCACGTTGTAGTGGTTGGTCGCGTTGAGGAGCAGGTCCGGTTTCCCATCGTCGTCCAGATCGCCGATCCAGGCAACGCTCCAGAGATCCGTCGCGGGAAGGTCAGCGCTCACCTCGTCGGTCGCGTACAGCGTCTGCGCGCGCCCGCCGGTCGAGTACTCGAGCCGATAGCCGCTCCCGCCCTGCGCCATCTGCCGGATGGCGAACGGCTTCCCTCCGAACCTGAGGTCCACGGCGCCGCTCCGGACCGGTGAGGCGGTGCCCTCGGGCAGGCTGCGCGCGGCCAGGCGCGGGACGTTCCGCAGCAGGGCGAGGGGGGCATCGCAGCCGCGGATTTCCAGCCGGGCCCCGGTCGGCTGCCCCTCCTGGTCGATCATCGCATCGAAGACGGTGCTGACGCTGACCGTCACTCGCTTCAGCTCGCGCCGGGCGCCCGCGCTGCAGATGGCCCACCACGGGCCGTCGGCATTCAGGGGCACCTCGCTGCCGTGGCGCTCTCCCGGCAGGAGGAGCTCCGGCGGTTCGCCGTCGATCTTCGCGTCGCGCCACAGGCGCCACATTTCGGCGTTGGTCCCGTAGGCGCGACCGGTGATTTCCGCGAGCGCGGCGGCCGCGGTCTCCCTCCGGGCGGGCGGCCCGCTCGCGACGGCGGCAATCAGCATCGGAACCAGCTCCCGCCGGTTCGGGCACTTGCGAAGCAGGATCCCGCGCGCTTCGTCGCGCACCTCGGGCCTGGGGTCGCCCATCGCGGTGATGAGCGAGGTGACGCGGTCGCGTGGCAGCGGAAGCTCGTAGCCGAAGGCGACCAGCGCGCCCTTTCGTGTCGCTGGATCGTCGATGGCATCCAGGACGGTCGCCTGAACGCGAGGGTCCTTCAGGCGATAGACCAGGACGCCGACCGCATAGGCGTCTCGAGGCTCACCGCTCGCGAGCATCGCGCCAACGCGCGCCGACTTCGCCGGCCCGCCCAGCGCCCGGAACTCCGCAAGCGCCTGCCCGCTGACGCGGGGCGAGCCCGCCAGCAGGCGCTCGGTCAGCGATCTCGGATCCGGGGGCACCGGCTCGCCGTAGGCGGCGAGGCCGGCGGCCGCGATGTCCCTCACCCACTCGTCGGGGTCGTCCATCGCCGAACGGAGAATCGGCACGGCCCGCTCGCCCGGCAGCGACAGGTAGCGGAGGAGCATCACAGCCCGGGACCGGTCCTGCCCAGATTGGCGGCGGTCGTAGCGCAGCCGCGCGTCGCTGTAGTAGCCGCCCTCTGGATCGAGCGTGGTGATGATCCTCGCAAGACGCTGGCGCAGGCCGTTCGGATCCTGCTCGTACGTCTCGTCGCTGTAGAAGCGCAGCCAGTTCGCAAGCGGCAGCGCGGCCGGCTTCGCGGCCGCGCCATGCGCGACGAGGCGCTCGCCGATCGACAGCACCTCCGCGAGCCCGGGGTATGGGGGCCGAACCGCCTTCAGGCCCTCCATCAGGCGCGCAACAGCGTCTGGCACGGCCGGGGCCGCCGGGGGCGGCTGCGGCGGCGCGACCGACAGCGGCGTGACGGGCTGCGCGGGCATCCCGCGCTGCGGCGGCTCGAGATCGGCCGCGCTTCTCGCGAACCAGGCGCAATCCTCGAAGAGATTGGAGCGGATTCTGATCCACTCGTTCGAGAGCGCCACGGTGAATGTGCCTGGGGCCGCGCGTCGATACCTCCCGGCCAGCGCCTTCAGCTCGAACGCCTCGATGGCAATGAAGCGCGACGTCGAGGACTTCCTGATGCGAGCAGCCAGCTGGTCGATCCCGGTGGCGAGCGCGGCTCGCCGCGTTTCGGTGAACTGGCTCTGTTCGAAGAC
Source organism: uncultured Acidobacteriota bacterium (assembly GCA_963698725.1). Classification (GTDB taxonomy): domain Bacteria; phylum Acidobacteriota; class Vicinamibacteria; order Vicinamibacterales; family Fen-181; genus FEN-299. Next base: position 58,794 of record CAVORY010000009.1, on the reverse strand, counting down.
GAGCCGGTCGATCGCGGTGATCTCCGACCGGTACTCGTCAGCGTTCAGAATCGCCGGCACCGGCAAGTGCGCGCCGAGGTCTACGTAGCCCCTGCAGCCGGCAAGAAGGATCACGGGCAGCACGCACACGATCCCGGTTCGCATCCCCATCGTGTTCCTCGTCTCCGGCCCTGTTGACCTGTCGTTCCTCCTTATCGGCTCCTTGGCCGTCTTCCTGGCCCCAACCGCCCCTGCTCCCCGCGCCAGGGGCAAGAGAGCAGCACCAAGGCGAGCCGCTCGGTGCGGCCCAGACGGAGGCGTCCGGGAGCTCGTTGGCGGAGGACGGCCAGCTGGTGACGCAACGCGAGCGATGAACATGAACGAAGAAATGGCACGACACCGGCCTGATCTTTCGAACTCCCAGTAGTATGATTACCATCCCTGGACCATTCCTGGAGATCACTCATGTCGAGAAACATCCGTCTCCTCATCGTCGGCCTGCTTGTCGTGGCGGCGGCGCTCCACATCGGCGGCGGCCGGCCCCTTCGCGCGTCCGCGAGCGGCATCGTCATCAGCCAGATCTACGGCGGCGGCGGCAACAGCGGCGCGACCTACAAGAACGACTTCATCGAACTGTACAACGCCGGAGCGAGCGCGGTTGACCTTGCGGGGTGGACCGTTCAGTACGCATCCAGCACGGGCTCCACCTGGCAGAGGACCTCGCTGGCCGGGATTCTCGCTCCGGGAGAGTACTACCTCGTGCAGGAAGCGCAGGGCGCCGGCGGAACCGTGTCCCTGCCGACACCGAATGCCATCGGCACGATCCCGATGTCGGCAACGGCCGGCAAGGTGGCGCTGGTGGCAAGCGCGACACCGCTCACGGGCGCCTGTCCTGTCGGAGTCGAAGACTTCGTCGGTTACGGCCCGGCGACGACGTGCTTCGAGGGAGCGCCAACTCCCCTGTTGTCGAACACAACTGCCGCGCTTCGCAAACAGAGCGGGGCGCAGGACACCGACAACAACTCGGCGGATTTCACCGTCGGCGCACCGAATCCACGCAACTCCACTCCGCCCCCTCCACCGGTGCCGAGGGCCATCCAGGAGATCCAGGGCGCCGGCGCGATGTCCCCGCTCGTCGGCCAGAACGTCGTCACCAGCGGGATTGTGACGGGCGTCAAGTACAACGGCTTCTTCATCCAGACGCCGGATGCCGCGGCCGATGCGGACTCCGCGACCTCGCAAGGCATCTTCGTGTTCACGAGTTCGACCCCCGGCCCGCCGGCGGTTGCCGTCGTGGGAAACCTCGTGGAGGTGACGGCGGCGGTTGCCGAATACAAGAACACGTCAGCCGATCCCGACGGTCTCTCGATGACCGAACTGACGAACCCGGCAACGACGCTCTTGTCGTCGGGCAACCCACTGCCTCTCGCCGTGACGCTGACCGCGGCCGATCTCAGCGATCTCCCGGGCGTCTTCAAGCTCGAGAAGTACGAGGGGATGCGGGTCCACGTTGACGAAGCGGTTTCGGTAAGCCCGACCGACGGAAGCGTAGCCGAGAAGGACGCGACGTCGATCTCGAGCGGCCTGTTCTTCGCCGTGTTGCCCGGCCTCTCCCGGCCGTTCCGCGAGCCGGGCATCGAAACCCCCCTGCCGGTCCCGCCAGGCATCACGCCGCCAGTCTTCGATGCCAACCCTGAGCGGATCGGCATCGATACCTACTCCGTCTTCCTGAACCCGGTGACGGCCGCGGTGTACCCGCCGCCCGCCGGGGCGACACTCGAGGTGACGACAGGCGTGACCGTCAGCGGGATCACCGGGCCGCTCGACTATGCGTTCCGTTCCTACATCATCGACGCCGAGGGCTGGAACCTGCCGGTGGTCGGGTCCGACAACCGGACGGTCAGGCCGGTCCGGGCCCGGACGGGGGATGAATTCACGGTCGCGTCGATGAACCTCGCCCGGTTCTTCGACACGACGAACGAACCGGGAGTGAGCGACGTGGTCCTCACGCCGGCGGCGTTCGAGATGCGTCTGGCGAAGGCCTCGCTGGCCATTCGCGAGGTGATGCTCGCGCCCGACATCATCGGCGTCCAGGAGGTTGAGAACATCTCGACGCTTCAGGCTCTCGCCGACAGGGTCCATGCCGACGGCTCGGTCCGCTACGACGCCTACCTGATGGAAGGGCACGACGTCGGCGGGATTGACGTCGGGTTCCTGGTCCGCCGCGACACGGTGGCCGTGGCGGGGCCGCCAGAACAGGTTGGCTACGAGACGTTGTTCACCGACGGCTCGTACCTCAACGACCGGCCGTCGCTGGTCCTGCACATCGAAGTCCTGAACGCGCCGTACGACCCGTACCCCGTGACGGTCGTCGTCAATCACCTGCGGTCGCTGTCCGACATCGAGACGTCGGCACGCGTCAGAGAGAAGCGTCTGGCGCAGGCGCTCGAACTCGCCCAGTTCCTGCAGGACCTCCAGTCTGCCGGCAGGAACGTCGTCTCGGTTGGCGACTACAACGCGTTCGACTTCAACGACGGCTACGTTGACGTCATGGGAGTGCTGAGGGGAGCCCCGGCTGCCGAAGGTGAAGTCGCGCTCTACGCCCCAAGCCCGGTAGCGCCGCTGCTGCGCAATCTCGCCGACCTCGCAGCGGCGAACGAACGGTATTCGTTCGTGTTCGGCGGGAATGCTCAGGAACTGGATCACGTCCTCGCATCGGGTGCTGTGGTTCCGACGGGAGTCGGGTACGCCAGGATGAACGCTGATTTCCCCGAGAGCTTCCGCGGCGACGCGACGCGCCCCGAGCGGCTGTCGGATCACGATCCGGTAGTCGGCTACTTCGAATTGCCCGACATCGACACGACGCCGCCGGTCATCGCGGCGGTCTCAGCCGACCCGGCGACGTTGTGGGCGCCAAACCACAAGATGGTGCCGGTGACGATCTCGGTGGCGGTCACCGACGAGGCCGACCCGACGCCGACGTGCCGCATCACCGGCGTGAGCGGAAACGACGGGGCGACCTCCGCCGACTGGCTGGTCAACGGAATGCTGACGCTGAGCCTGCGTGCGGAGCGGCTCGGCAAGAACGCCGGTCGGACCTACACGATAGGCGTGGCGTGCACCGACAGGGCGGGCAACAGATCGCTCGGAGCCGCGACCGCGGTCTTCGTCCCGCACGACCGGCGAAAGTAGGCAGGCGCTGTACGGACGGTCGCTGGAGGGCGTCGTTGCGTGCGGCGGTCCCCGCCGCGGCGAGGCTCGATTGGCCGGGAGCGCCCCTCCATCGGGACGGGCGACCGGCCGATCGCCGTCCCGGCTGAGGGGATCACGAAGAGCGACGCCCTGTCGAGCGAACAATCGACCCCGGGGCGTACGCGAAGGCGTCTCGAATCCGCTTCGGTCAGGAAGCCCGTCTCCGGAGTCGGGTGCCGGCACGGGGATGACGACCGTCCTGCCATTGACGACCCTGGTGATGCCGCTGCCATCGGAGACTCCGTCGCCGGCGTTTGGAGCCGGCCCGGTTGAGAATGACTGGGCGAGGAGCATCGTCAGCACGAGAAGCACGTTCGTCGTTGTCTCTCCTTGAATGAGGCGCGCAGACAGGCTGCGCCGTGGAACCGTCGGGGAACCTGAAGCCAGAGGCAGGCCACGAATGCCCTCTGATTGCGCATTCGCCGACTCTACTGAAGGTGGCTACTTGGGCACGGAAACGCCAGGTCCATCGGCCCATCCGGGGGCAGCGAGGGGTCACACATGTGCCGACACCGCTGGCCGTCAGGCTGGTGTCTCTACCAGCAACCTTGCAGCCTGCCATGAGCGAGGCCAGATGCCCTTCGACTCACTCACTGACGAAGGTTCGCTCACGGCACCACTCGACTCAGTCGCATGGCTTGCCACGAGCGAAGGAGCGAAGTGACTGAGTCGAGTGGGGGCGGAAGTGGGGACTCGAACCCCCACGCCTTTGCGGGCGCCAGCCCCTCAAGGGACCGCGTCGAATCGCAGGATAGCCACGTTTTCCTAGGAAATCTCGGCCAGTGTGCGTGCTCGGTGCGCGCCCGGAGACGTTCTCAGGTATGCCCGAATTTCCTCGTGTTTCCTCGTCCGTGCCCGCCTGACTCCCACCGTTATTCCCACCGTTCGTGGTCTGGCCGCAGCACGTACCTCACCACGCTGAAGGTGGCCAACCTGGCCAACCGACCGACCCAGAACCACGTGTGGGGCGACATCCTGAGGCGGCAGGTCACCGGCGAACTGCGGATGCAGTTCTGAAGGGCCGGGGATCAGGGCGCCAGGTTCATCTTGCGCAGGAGGGCCGCGTAGCGGGGGTGGGAGCGCAACGGATCGAAGCCTGGCTCGATGTGGAAATGGAGCATCATGGGCTTCGTGGTCGTCGACCGCTTTCTCGAACCAGTCGTAGCATCTCTCGATCTCGCCGAGGCCTCGGTAGAGTGTTCCAAGACCAAATGCCGACATGTGGTCCCGACTGACCAAGATTCTGCAGTTCTTCGAGGAGTTTCCGGGCTTCGTCGGTCCGGCCTGCCTGAGCGTACACATTGAGCCGAGTAATCCCAACGCAATCGTGTTGCGCCCCAGTAAGCTGCGTGCATGTTTCCATCGCTCGAATCGCCTCGTCACATTTTCCTGTGTGCATGTAGCGTAAAGGCAAGGAAGCCGTGGGCCCAAGCGTAATGCGGGTCAAGCTCGAGCACGTGGCGGCACTGCGCGATAGCGCGGTCCCACTGCCGCGTCAGGTAATACCGATAACCGAGCCGCCACTGCGAAAACGCGGACAGCGGATCCAGTTCCGCAGCCCTTTCGGACGCTGCGACCGCCTCATCCAGACGTCGCATGGGCACCAGGTAGTAGTAGTCGTACCATGCCCACACGTGCCCAGATGTGGGATCGAGTTGCAGCGCCCGGCCGAACGCGAGCCCGGCCCCTTTCCAGTCATACTCGCAGGCTCGGAGCACGCCCATCGTGGCATGGGCTTCCGCCAGCAGGGCATCGAGTTCCAGCGCCTTCCGTGCAGCCTGCTCGGCCTGCGCATGGGCTGCTTTCGGCGGCATGTACCCGAAGAAGCCCAGGTGATGGTAGAAATCGGCCAGCCCCTGCCAGGCCAGGGCATAGTTCGGATCCGAAGCAATAGCCTGGTCGTAATGTTCCTTGGCTTTCGCGAAACCCTCCGCGGTGAACTTGAAGAGCTGATAGCGCCCCTTCAAGTACAAGTTGTAGGCCTCGAGATTCTCCGTGTAGCGCTTGACCAGCGTGTGGTCGGGTGCCAGCTCGACGCGCAGCTTGCCGACGATGGCCTGGCAGATGTCGTCCTGGATGGCGAAGACGTCGGTCATCTCGCGGTCGTAGCGCTCCGACCAGTGGTGCGAGCCGTCGGCCGCGCTGACGAGCTGCGCGGTCACGCGGATCCGGTTCCCGGCCTTGCGCACGCTCCCTTCCAGGATATGCCCGACGTTCAGTGTTGCGCCGATCTGGCGGACATCCGCCTCCTTGCCGCGAAACGAGAACGACGAGGTCCGCGCGATGACCCGGAGGCCCGGCAGCCGCGTCAGCGCGTCGATGATGTCTTCAGCGAGCCCGTCGCTGAAATACTCGTTCTCCTTGTCCGCGCTGAGATTGGCAAACGGCAGCACGGCAAGCGATTTGGGGCGGGCGGGATCCGATGCGGCCGCCAGGCTCTTGCGTCCCGACTCGCGGTCGCGCTTCAGGCGCTGCAGGTCGGTGCGCAGTTCGGCCGCGCTCAGGCAGCGGAGTTGGCGGTCCTTTTCGAGCGCCTTGGTGATGATGTGCTCCAGCTCGACGGGGAGCTCTGGATTCACGCGCAGCAGCGAGGGCGGAGCACTGTGGAGAATGGCATCGAAGACGACCGCCGACGTGCTGCCCGTGAAGGCCTGCTGCCCCGTGGCCATCTCGTAGAGAACGACGCCGAACGAGAACAGGTCCGTGCGAGCGTCGAGCGCCTCGCCGCGGGCCTGCTCGGGCGACATGTAGGCGATTGTGCCGACCGCGCTCCCCGGGCTGGTGAGCAGCGCTTCGGTGGCCGCCGCGGTCTCCGACTCCTCCCGGTGTGCGGCCGGGAGCTTCGCTAGGCCGAAGTCCAGGATCTTCGCCTGCCCGCGCGCGGTCAGGAAGATGTTGGCGGGCTTGATGTCGCGATGAATGATGCCCTTGGCGTGGGCGGCCTCGAGCGCGTCGGCGAGTTGGATAGCGAGTTCGAGGAGTTCGTCAGTCTTGAAGGCGCCGCGAGTCAGACGCTGCCTGAGCGTCTCGCCCTCGAGCAGTTCCATCGCGATGAAGGTCTGGCCTTCGAACTCGTCGATGTCGTGGATGGTGCAGATGTGCGGATGATTGAGCGCGGACGCCGCGCGGGCTTCCCGCTGGAAGCGTTCGAGTGCCTGGCGATCTCGGGCCAAGCCCTCGGGCAGGAACTTCAGCGCGACCGCCCGGCCCAGGCGGGTGTCGTCGGCCCTGTAGACGACCCCCATTCCACCTTCGCCGAGCTTGCCGACGATTCGGTAGTGCGACAGGGTCTGCCCGATGTTCGGCATAGTCCCCTCCGCAGCCGTGGGTCCGGTGGCTTGTACGCGGTGCGCGGTCGATTATAGCGCTCCCGCCGCGTGGCGGACGGGGAATCTGCGTGACACTCTTCCGAGGCGAGCGCGCGCACCAGGCCGGTCGATTGAAGCGTTCAGGCGTGGGCCCGGCTCTCCACCAAGACGAAGTCTCGGTCAGGAACGACCGCTGACAGGAGTTCAGATAGCTTCTGCACACTTGGCGTCGTTCGTCCCTGCTCGTAACGAGCGTATGCGTTGAGGGACCTGGCACCGAGCCTGGCGGAGACCTCGGCCAGACTGAGCCCGGCCTTGAGCCGCGCACGGCGAAGGAGCAGGGCCGTGAGCGCGGCCTGGTCCGACGCACCGATCTCGAAGTGCGAACCGCCTCCGGCGAACACAGCGACCTCGAATCCCTTCTGGTTGACGAGGGATTCGACGGCGTCGGCGATCATCTCCAGGGCGGCACGGCGCGTCCGCCCCTGCGACACGACTCCGAGGATCGGAACCTCGACGGCCCAGGAGCGGCCGACCTTGAACACGCGGCCTTCGAAGCGCATTACCGTTTCCCTCCGGCCTCCCTCAGGATGGCCTTGGCGGTGTATTCGTTGATCTCGACGTGCCTCGGGACGACGAGTTCGTGTTCGCCGCGCGCCCAGACGTCGTGGCGTGCCCCGTGCCGAACGAGCAGCCATCCCAGTTCGCGCAGTCGCTTCTCGAGGTCGCGGCGCTTCACCGCACCAGTTTACACGTATCCGTGTAATGGCGGAAGCTCTCGTCCGCGGCGGCTGGCCGGTCACGGCGCCAGGTTCATCCTGCGCAGCAGGGCCTGGAAAGCCGGGTGGGGACGCAGGGGTTCATAGAACGCTGCCCTTGAGGGCAAGAACCGCCAGCACGTCCCGCTCTTCAACAGCCCGCGCAAGCCATTCCAGACCGCGATCGATCTCACCGAGGCCGAGATGCATGGTCCCGATGGCGAATGAAGACACATAGCCGGTTCGACCTCGTGCTTCCAATTCCTCCAGCAGTCGCCGCGCTTCAGCGGTTCGGCCCGCGCCAGCGTAGAGCGACCCCGCGCCCATGAGCAATAGGGGATAGCGCCCGAAGTGCTCGATTGCTCTCTCGGCTATGGTGATTGCTTCATCGAGGCGCCCCAGCCCGAAATACGTGAGTGCAAGCCACCACTGCGCCAGCCAGCAGTGTGGGTCCAACTCGATCGCAAGCCGGCAGTGTGCGACCGCCCGTTCAGGCTGCCGCGTTTCATGGTAGAGCAGCCCGAGATGTGCGTTGAACAACGGGGACAGCGGGTCCTGCTCCAGGGCCTGCCGCATTTCGGTCAGGGCCTCTTCGAGTCGCCCGGTTGCCATGAGGCAGAAGTGAGCATGAAAGCGCACTTCGGGGGAGGCGGGATTCAACTCCAGGGCCCGCCGGAATTCGCGATCCGCTCCTGCCCAATCGAAATCGAAGCTTCCCAGGGCCAATCCCAATGCGCTGTGAGCCTCGGCCAGCATCTCGTCGAGCTTGACCGCTTCGAGGGCCGCCGACTTGGCCCGCGGAAAGGCCTCCCGCGGATCAACGAACCCGAAGATCATGCCGACCCAGTAGTATTCCGTCAGCCGCACATACGCCAGCGCATAGCCCGGGTCCAACCCGATGGCCTGCTCACAGTACTCCCGGCATTTCTCGTGACCTTCTGGCGTGTCCTTGTAGAGGTGATAGCGAGCCTTCAGGCAGAGATCGTAGGCCTCGAGATTCTCGGTGTGACGCTTGACCAGCGGCTGGCCGGCGCCAGCTGGACGCGCAGCTTGTCGACGATCGCCTGGCAGATCTCGTCCTGGATGGCGAAGACGTCCGTCATCTCGCGGTCGTAGCGCTCCGACCAGTGGTGCGAGCCGTCGGCTGCGCTTACGAGCTGCGCGGTCACGCGGATCCGGTTGCCGGCCTTGCGCACGCTCCCTTCCAGGATGTGCTCCACATTGAGCTTCGCGCCGATCTCGCGGACGTCCGCCTCCTTGCCCCGGAACGAGAACGACGAGGTGCGCGCGATGACCCGGAGGCCGGGCAGCCGCGTGAGCGCGTCGATGATGTCTTCGGCGAGCCCGTCGCTGAAATACTCGTTCTCCTTGTCCGCGCTGAGATTGGCGAACGGCAGCACGGCGAGCGATTTGGGGCGGGTCGGATCCGCGGCGGCCGCGACTACCTTTCGGCCCGATTCGCGATCGCGCTTCAGGCGCTGCAAGTCGGTGCGCAGTTCGGCCGCGCTCAGGCACCGGAGTTGGCGGTCCTTTTCGAGCGCCTTGGTGATGATGCGCTCCAACTCGGCCGGAATCTCCGGATTCACACGCGTGGGCGACGCCGGAGTCTTCGATAGGATCGCATTGAAGACCACCGCCGATGTGCTGCCCGCGAACGCCTGCTGCCCCGTGGCCATCTCGTAGAGGACGACGCCGAACGAGAACAGGTCCGAGCGGGCGTCGAGCGCCTCGCCGCGGGCCTGCTCGGGCGACATGTAGGCGATGGTGCCCACCGCGCTCCCCGGGCCGGTGAGCAGCGCCTCGGTGGTCGCCGCGGTCTCCGACTCCTCCCGGTGCGCGGCCGGGAGCTTCGCCAGGCCGAAGTCCAGAATCTTCGCCTGCCCGCGCGCGGTCAGGAAGATGTTGGCGGGCTTGATGTCGCGGTGGATGATGCCCTTGGCGTGCGCCGCCTCCAGCGCGTCGGCGACTTGGATGGCGAGTTCGAGGAGTTCGTCGGTCTTGAAGGCGCCGCGAGTCAGACGCTGCCGCAGCGTCTCGCCCTCGAGGAGTTCCATCGCGATGAAGGTCTGGCCCTCAGCCTCGCCGACGTCGTAGATGGTGCAGATGTGCGGATGATTGAGCGCGGACGCCGCGCGCGCTTCCCGCTGGAAGCGTTCGAGTGCTTGGCGATCTCGGGCCAAGCCCTCGGGCAGGAACTTCAGCGCCACCGCCCGGCCCAGCCGGGTGTCGTCGGCCTTGTAGACGACCCCCATTCCGCCTTCGCCGAGCTTCTCGATCACGCGGAAGTGGCCAACCGTTGTCCCGATCATGGACGACGGCTCCCCAGCTTGGCTTCGGCGAGGCCTCGCCGAAGCTCGCGCGCTGGATGACAGCGAGCGAAGGCCGGGCCGCCTTCGCCAAGCTTGTCGACGATCCGGTAGTGCGACAGGGTCTGCCCGATGTTCGGCATGGTCCCCTCCGCAGCCGTGGGGCCGAGCGCGTGCACGCGGTGTGCGGTCGATTATAGCCCTCCCGTCGTGTCCGGGCGGGAACTCTCCGTCACGCCCCGAGGCGTGGCCGCACATGAAGGTGGCCAATGCAGATGCTGGCCGGTTCCTGCTCCCGTTGCACAACGAGACGGGAAGGACAATCGGGGCGTCGGGACTCGGACTGGGGACCTCCCTGGCGGATGCCAGGCGGCTGCCCCATGTCGTTCGCGGCCCGTGCGTGAGCGGGCGGGAGTCCCACCGTTTTTCCCACCGCCTCACCAGCTCGGAGTCCCACCGGTCGGCCGCAACCGGTTGCCATGGAAGGGCGAACCGGAACGCGGCTTCGCTACGAACGCCAGCCCGTCTCGATGCTGTGCGAGTGGCAGGGACACCGTCACGGTGGGGTGCGCCAAGGGCGCACCATGAGCGAGGGAGTGAAATTGCTCAAGGAATCCGAGCGGCCGAGTCGAATGGTGCGGAAGGGGGGATTCGAACCCCCACGCCCTTGCGGGCGCCAGCCCCTCAAGGGACCGAGCCGAAACGGGAATCGCACGGTTTCCTAGGAAATTCTGCAGTCGCGTCGGTCGCGCGCGGCTCGGAGACGTTCTCAGGAATGCCCGAATTTCCTCGTGTTTCCTCGTCCGTGCCCGCCAGACTCCCACCGTTTCTCCCACCGTCGACGCGAGCCAGCCAGGGGGGCGTTGTCTGGTATCGTAATACGCATAATTGACACATGTGTTGAATATGAGTAATATCATTGAGTTCGGAGGGCGGTCATGGCATCCGTCAGCTCGATCCGATTCGTCGAGCAGTTCCACCTGCTCTTCCTCGCCCAGCTCGGTCGCCGACTGAACCCCTCCCTGTTCGTGCTCAAGGGCGGCTGCAACCTCCGCTTCTTTCATGGGAGCATCCGGTACTCGGAGGACATGGACCTCGACCTGGGCGAGATTGGTGCCCAGGTGTTCCGAGACAAGGTGGGCGATGTTCTCGCCGCGAGGCCGTTCGCGCAGATCCTCGAGGCGAGGGGGATCGCGATCGAGCGCGTGTCCGCGCCGAAGCAGACCGAGACGACGCAGCGGTGGAAGTTCGGGCTCCGGCTGACGAAGTGCCAGCGCAACGCTGCCGACGAAGATCGAGTGTTCGCGCCGCGGCCTGGACGCCGGGGTGGCGTTCGGCAGCGTCGATCCACGCATCGCTCGGGACTACCAGCTGCCGCCGCTCATGAGTCAGCCACTACGACGCGGCAGCCGCGCTGCGACAGAAGATCGGTGCGCTCGCCGGACGCCGCGAGACGCAGGCGCGCGACGTGTTCGACGCCCACCACCTGGTCGGCAGCGGCGCCGCGGGCATTGCCGCGCTCGGCCTCGACGAGCGCCTCGTGGAGCGGGCGTCCGCAAACGCGATGGCCATCGATTTCGCGACGTTCAAGAGCCAGGTGCTTGCTTTCCTGGAGCCCGACGACCAGGCGCGCTTCGACTCGGCTTCCGCCTGGGACACGATCGTCCTCGAAGTGGTGGACGCGCTTCGGGGAGGCCGGCGATGAGGCTCGTCGACGTCCTCACGACGCTCGGTTCCATGGATACGCGGGCATTCACGACGCGGCAGGCCGCGACGCGCCTGCGGGTGCCGAATGCGCACGCCAGCGTGCTGCTCGCGCGCCTGGCCGCGGCCGGCCATCTGGTGCGGCTGCGTCGCGGCGTATGGGCGGCGCCTAGTGGCGTCGACCCGTTGGCGCTGCCGGAACTCCTCACCGCTCCGTTCCCTGCGTATGTCTCGTTGCAGAGCGCGCTCTATCTGCACGGGATGATCTCGCAGATGCCGGTGGTGACCTACGCCGTGACGCTGGCGAGAACGAGGCGCTACGTCACGCCGCTCGGCGTCGTGTCCCTCCATCACGTTCAGCCGTCGCTTCTTCTTCGGCTTCGAGGATCATCGGCGATGCCCGGCGCCCGGCTCGCGACGCCGGAGAAGGCCCTCGTCGACTTCCTGTACCTCACGCCCGCACGGTCCAAGCTGTTTCGCGCCCTGCCCGAACTCGACTGGCCGAAGAGGTTCCGAGTGTCGACGGCTCGCGCCATGGTCCAACGAATCGCTCCGGTTCGACGACGGACCCTGGTGGCGCGAAGGCTGGAGGCACTCCTCGGCACCAGGACGAGGCGATAGCACAGTCCGGCCCGCGGTTTGCGTTCGCCAAGCACGTCGACGGGTTCCTTGACACTCCGGCCGCAGCTTGAGACAGTTCCCAAGGAAGGGCTGCAGCGCTTTCAGGACCAACGCATTTGGACGCCCCACGCGGTGTCGCTCAGGCCGAGGCTGGAGTTCCTTGAGGAGCGATACGACATGTTTCGCAGGGCCTCATAGAGGTGTCTCGACTTGCTGCAGGCTGCAGGTGTGCTGTTGCCATGGTGGAAATGCCAACGGTTTCAATGGCCTGTCCGTTCTGCGAACCTCCGGCCTCGCGGCTGGTGGCCGAGAACGCTTGGGCTATTGCAGTTCGCGATGCGTTCCCGGTGAGTCCCGGCCATACGCTCGTGATCCCACGCCGCCATGTCGCATCGTGGTTCGACGCGTCGGCAGAGGAGCGGGCGGCCATTCTCGAGCTCATCGACCTGACGAAATCCGATCTTGACCATGGACTCGCGCCGGCCGGCTACAACATCGGCATCAATGTCGGGGACGCGGCAGGACAAACCGTGATGCACCTGCACGTCCACGTGATACCGAGGTTCGCCGGCGACGTCGACGACCCGAGCGGGGGCGTGCGGTTTGTGATTCCTGAACGGGGTGACTACCGACGTCCCGGACGGATTCCGCGCCGGAAGGGCTAGATGCCGGAGAAGGACCATCTTGTGGAGTTCGGCGAGAGGGTGCTGGCCCTTCTGGACCAGGGCTCGTTCGTGGCGACCTACAAGTACGCAGTCCTCCTCGCGCTGATGGACCTTTGCCTCGAGAAGACGCGGCGGGATGGGAGCGCTCCCGAGTCCGTCACGACCCGACAACTGGCGGAGAAAGTCGTTGAACTCTACTGGCCGCAGACTGCGGAGTTCGCCGGGAGAACGCTGCGTCAGAACGCCGGGGCACAGGCTCGAGTCATCAGAGACATCTGCCAGTTCAGGGCCACGCTGAACGATCCGTCAGTTACGCTACACCAGGCGCGGCTGGGTGCCGCGGCACGATTCGAGAGACTCGTGCGCAGGGTCGAGTGGACCCTGATCCTTATGCCGCTGCCTCGATTGCAGGTGGTGGGCGGCGAACCTGACCGCCTGCTGTACGACATCGGCTGGGGCGTTGAGATTTCGACGGGGAAACGCGCCGTTACCGACTATCAATCCGGCGGCCTTGGCGCGTTCGACAACAACATCCGGCTGTTGCCAGGTGTCGGAGACCATCTCGTCGCCCTCAATGGACTGCTCCGGCCGCTCGTTCACCGGGCGTGGAGCGCGATGGTGGCCCAACTGAACGGCCTCCACGAGTCCCGGCTGGAGGCTTTCCTCTTTGGAGTGAATCGGTCGGCGCTCGCGGCTATTCGACAGCCCCTCCTTGAGATCCAACGAGGAACGTGCTTCTACTGCGGACGATCAGTCGGGCGCTCCGGGCACGTGGACCACTTCATTCCCTGGTCGAGGTACCCGGACAACGGTGTCCACAACCTTGTTGTTGCCGACGAACGGTGCAACCGCTGGAAACGCGACTTCCTCGCTGCTCGACCACATCTTCTGAGATGGCGACGTCGGAACACAGAGTACGAAGCCGCCTTGGATGACGTCGCCGGCGACTCGGGATGGGTCAGCCACGCCGACGATACGCTGGGGGTGGCTCGAGGGATCTACCTGAGACTCCCAACCCGCGCGAGGCTCTGGTTGCAGGATCAGGAGTTCCGTCTCGTCGGCCCCGAGCCGCTCGAACCACTGCTAGCGTGACAAGGCACGTTCAGGGGCAACTGCCGGAGGGGCCTGCCTGGCGCAGTCTGCCGGGGAGTGTTTGAGATCTTCACGCAAGTCGTAGTGTCCCTACGACTATGCGATACAAATCAAACACAATCCGACGCGACCGGCGGCTAAGCTGGTGCCTCTGCCAGCGACGTCGCAGCCCGACAAACTGCAGGTTGGCGGTGCGCCCTTCGGCTCGCTCGATGGTGCGCTCGCTCAGGACGCACCATTCGACTCGGTCGCCCGACGGGATTCGGCTGAGACGCCGCGGTTTCTGGGTGGGCCAAAGGCCCACCATGAGCGAGGGAGCGAGGCTGTTGGATGCGGGCCGAGCGACCGAGTCGAATGGTGCGGAAGGGGGGATTCGAACCCCCACGCCCTTGCGGGCGCCAGCCCCTCAAGCGTTTCAGGAGTGAAGCCCGGAGAGTCTCCGAGGGATTCTCCGGGCCTTTCTGTGCCGGCGGGTGACAGCAGACCCCTCCAAGACCCGCCCGGACCGGCAATCGTTGCACAAGAAGTTGCACACCGCGGCGCTATTCGTCGTCCGAGACGTGTGGTCCGCGATGGCCGCTGTCATGTGCGGCGGGCGCAACCGTCCTCTCCTGCATCTGCCCGGTCGGGCGCACACCGCGGTTCATTCGCATCTGACGGGAGGCTTCCAGCGACGGCCGCAGGCGTTCGGCCTGCCGGATCTTCTCCGGCCAAGACAGATTCCGGCGCGATCGCTGCCACTGAGCTTGGCGCGAAAGCAACTCATCAACGAGCGTCATCCGGGAATCTCCGCACGAAACCGTTCCACGCGTCCGTGCCGGGCGGCAAGGGCGGTGACCTGCTCTCGCGTGGCCGCGCCGGCATCGACGTGGACCGGGGGAAAACGGCAACCTCCTTCACCGACGTACATCGTCTGTTGAGCCGCTGATGCCGGCAAGCCAAGGACCACCAAGGCGTGGGGGCAAGCGACCCGGTTTTGAGTCGCCGAAGCGTTTCGTGCGTGTCGCTCCCGGCATCATTCCTTCCACCGCCGTGTCGCGACCAGCCTGCCGCTACCGATCTCGGGATCTGGCGAGGGCGGCTTCGGGAGATCCTGTCAACCCGGCTACATGCAGCGCATCGGTGGGATAGGCGAGGTCGCTGGGCAGGTGCTCGCCTAACCGGGCAGCGCCAACGCCGCCAATGCTGCTATTGTCTATCAGTGCGGCGAGCCGAGGACCCGTCCACCGTGCGCGGTGGCCGGGTCGCTCGTCAGGATGGCTCCTATCGACCCGCCCGGTCTCTCTTGCTCTGCTGCTTCGCCGTTTGCTCCAGCTGCTCTTGGAGGTTCTCGGCGGGTCCCCGAAGATCTGCCCAGGCCGGACTGGTATGCACCGCCCGCTTTGCGTCCGCAAGCGACATGCCGGTGAGTTCCATCAGGAGGCTGATGGACGCTATCTGGGATTGCCCCGCGCGCCTCATGATCACCAGCGCGTTATCAACGCCAGCTCCTGTCCGCAGGCTCTCCTGACACCGACGCTTCAGTGAGGCCACTTGTTCTCCGTCAGGTCGAGCAAGAGATCGACCTTCTTCCCAGGCTTCGCACCACTCAAGCGTAGACCGGTAATGCGCAGTTCCGTGAAACCCAATTCGCGCGCTTGTGCTTTCAGCTGGTTGACAAGGTCCAGCATCCCTTTGGTCCCCACCTCGAGCACCTTCGCATCCTTCGGGTACACGGCGATGTCTTTGAGATGCAGCCTCTGGCCAGACACCACGGCTTCGGCCATCATCGACACCGTTCCAACGCCGGTCGAGAACTCCCGTGTTATCACGTCCCCTGAACGGAACGGCAATGCTGATACTGGTCCGGCACTGGCCCCCGTCGCCAGTTCCGCAGCCGTCTGGACGACCTCCTGCCCGGTGGGGGAATTGAAGAACTGAGTTGCCCACACGTAGGCTTGCTGGCCATACCGGCTCGTCGCCTGCGCGGCTTGATTCCCCCAGCGCGAGGCCACCTGGGCTGCCCTATCGGCGTACGGGGCAGCGCGCACTGCAAGCTGCTGAAGCCAGATCAGGCAAGTCGGACACCTGCCGTCCGGGTCCGTCGTCGAGAGAGGGCTATTCGTGACGTAGGCGTATCGATTCCAGTTCTGCGGACGTGACAAGAAAGTGTAGAACTCTTCCGGGCTCGTTGCTTCCGCGATGATGCTGTGAGGATCAACGCTTGTGAACCTGCCATTGGCCGTGCGCGGGTACCTCGCCTCGAAATAGTCCAGACCGGTCTCGTTATCGCGTTCTTTCCCGGTGAACAGTCGGTTGTAGGGCGGCGCGACCGTGGGCTGGACTTCTTCACCGAAGGGCATGAAGTCGTGACGGGAGACGACAGTCCACACGCCGTTGACCTGCTTCGTCACTGCGCGGACCGACCCCAGGGCGTCGGTGTGGTAGTACTCCACCACCTGGGTCGTGGTCTGAGTCGCCGCCAGTGCAGGGAAGGCGCCGAGCGCGAGGAGGGTGAGCAGCCAGCGTCGCATGCGGGCACTCCTGGTCGAGAACATGGACGGCGACGGGAGCACGCAGGTGCTCGATGTGCCGGGTCTCGGCACTCTGCGCGAGCTACATGAGCTGGATTTCTACCACCTGCTCCGCTGCCTGTCAATCCTATTGGACTCGGTCTGCGTGACGTGGGATGCCGACCTGCAGTTCACGGGCGACCACCGGAGCCATCACGGCATCCGAGGCGACTGCTGGTACAAGATCGGCACTCCCGAACACCGGATGTTCCCCCTGAACGCCTATCTCGTTCTGTTCACCCGAGTCCGACAAGGGATGTGATCCTTGGGCCGCCCGGCGATCCAGAAAACGCGACCCGGTCACCTGTTTCGTCGGCGCCGATGCGTGACCACTTGCTAGATCTCGGCATTCCGTCCGTTGAGTAGGTCGATTCCGGAGAGAGTCCCACCGTTTCTCCCATCGGGTCGGTCAGCCTGCGGAGAAACGACCGCCGGCGCGCCCACCGGCCGCGCAGGACTGGTGAGGGATCTGGTCGACGGGCGAGTTCCCGTGGCCTCATGGTCTGCGGCCGCGCTATGATGGGGCGTGCCGCCGTGGCCCGGGTAGTCGGGAGCGGACGGCACGGGCCCAGTGCCTTTCCCAAGGACGCCATGAATCGCAGCCGGGTGCTCCAGATCCTCGCTGACCACCGCGCGGAGCTCGCGAGCGAGTTCGGCGTGGCGTCCTTGGCTCTTTTCGGGTCCGTAGTTCGAGACGAAGCGACATCCGCCAGCGATGTGGAGTTGCTGGTGGAGTTCGACGGGCGTCCGATCGGGCTCTTCCACTTGTCCCGCACCCAGCACTGCCTTGAGACCGTTCTCGGCGTGCCGCGCGTCGATCTCGTGTTGCGCGACGCCGTCAAGCCGGCGCTGAGAGACAAGATTCTGCGCGAACCAGTCTCTGCGATGTAGAGACCGGGCGTTCGGGGTCCAAGACTCTTCCGTGCACGCCCACTGGGACCTTCGTCCTGCAGCGATCTGCGACGCTATCCAGCACGACTTGCGGCCGCGAGTGGACACTGTGCGCCGCCTCCTGTCCGGGATTCCGGGCTGACACGCCGCGCGGCGTTGGTGGCGGCTAGCGGGGATCGTTCGGGTGGCGTTCCAGCAGTTCGATGTCGGCTAGCTCCTGAGTGGAGAAAGACCTGAGGCCGGGAGACCCCTGGAGGGGTTTCCTGGCCTGTTTTCGCAGGGTCGGGGACACCAGACCCCTCCAAAACCCACCATACGACGACCTCCGTTGCACGAATATTGCACACGCGCTGGCGATTCGGCGAACGGCTTGTGGCCGCGCCGCACGAACATTGGGCTTTCTCGGACCAAATGCGGCCCTGACGGCGCGCGACTAGCTCCACGGGGCTAGCGAACCGCAGATTGTGCTGAGAGAAATCGAGGCTCCGAGGCGTCCGTGTTCAATAACTGCTGAGCATCGGTCGGCCCGCGCGGCGGCGTGCAACAATCGTGCGACATCTGAGCGACCCGAGCCCGGAGGTGTGTACGGAGCGGGTATTGACGATTCGGGACCCCTTCCAGTCCGGCCGAGACGAGAGCGCCTCCCGCCGCGCTTCAAGCAGAGCACAAGGCAGCGGGAGGTCGCTCGCAACATCACAGACTACCGAGCACCGCAGCCCTTTCCGTCCTTCGCTGCGAGGTAAACATCGTAGATGAACTTGGTGGAACCGTCGGCAAAGTTGGCGGGAGCCCGCAGACGCAGGAGGTTTCCGCTACGGTCTCGCCGATTGCTCACTCTGAAGGCGAGATCGATCGACTCCAAGCCTATCGATTGAAGCGTCACTAGCTCGTCAGGTTGCGAGACGCCGTCACGGTTACCGTCAAACCACAGTCTGACCTCCGAGAACGATTGGTCCTCGACGCTGAAGACCATGTCGCCGTTCGTGTCCAGTTCTCTCAGCGCTTCAAAGCCGTCGCGTGCTCTGTGGCCGTCAGTCATGATCGTATAGTTGCCGAACAACTCTCTTCCGCTGTCGATGGAGCCGCTGCCGTTCTTGTCCAGTACCAGCCAACCCTCAGTGTTGCGGAGCGGCCATGGCACCAACACCGGCGTCCCGCCGCCACGAATGTCGAATAGCACGCCTCCGGCGCGGTCACTCAGTGCGACGGGGCCGCGGAGACTCAACAGGAGAGGCGTCGTCACCGACTTGCAGCACTGACATAGTTGGTCGAAGAACAAGGTGTCCTCCATCGGGTCCGCAACGCGGCAGTCGTCTTCACTGAATGCGGGTATGACACATTCGTCGAAGCCTGAGCAGTCGGGTGGCGTGTCTGGTGGATCGTTCGGATCACCCTCGCCAGGGTCGCCACCGCCACCAGGGTCGCCAGTGGGAGGGCCAAATCGGTCATTAAGCGCCGCCATGTCCCCGCACTTGGTAGCGCTCCAGTTCCAGCTGTCGCCCATGTAGGTCTGGTCCTGGCACTCCGGTGGGGCCTGGTTCAACCCCTGGTAGGCGTCATCGTAGTCGAGAACGTGGCCCATTTCGTGCGCGAGCATCCATTTCCATTGGTCTTCGGTTAGCGTCGGGTTGGCGCCTCCTATCGTATAACCGACGGTCGGTATTCTTATGACCGCGTCGTGCGAGTTGCTCGTCACGGTGGCCCCGGCGCGGCCTACCGCGTTTCGTGCCGGATCCCTCAGTACCTTGATGTCTCCAGGCTGGCAGTTGTTGGACCCCTGCCTGATCTGGATGTTGATCCCGCTGTTTCTAGCGCGCAGAGGGTCTGCCCATGCCACCGTTATTGCGCTTCCCGCCGCGGCGATCTCGTCGTTGGTGAACTCGCGCTCTCCCGGGGCATCTGGGTCGGCTCCCTGGAAACAGACCTGGTAGTTGCCGGCAGGGCTGGCGGTATTCAAGCGCACCGGCCTACAGCCGCTGCACGGCGCCTGCGCAATACCCTGCAATTGGAAGGGACCGACAGCGACGAACGTCGCGACGATTCCTACGAAGCCGACACCCACCCCCACTAGCTTAGCTTGCCTAAGCATCTAATCCTCCAGCGTGATGAAGTGTTGGCTCTATCGAGAAACTGCTAGGGCGCGGAGCAACTGCAGTAGGTCGGCTTTGGCGATGGTCGGGCGACCCGAGAACTCTGGAAAGGCCAGAGCATGACCGGTTATCGCGATGGTCTCCGTCGCCTTGTCGGTCACAGCGAACAATCCACCGTTCCCGTATGGAATGACAAAGGCATTGCCTGTCTCAGGAGCCAAGAACAGCACCGCTTGTTGTCCGGCGGCCGGCGGCCGAGCCGCATCAGACTTCGTTACGTGCTCTTCGCCACCCGCCACTACTGAACCACTGAGGTGGTGAACCCTGATCCTCTTCCCCTTCAGGGCTTCCGAAGGGTCTTTCAGCACCTCGTCAACCTCGAAAAACTGCGGCTGGACGGCTATCCCACCGTGAAGTTGCGCGGGCATCGTTTCAAACGCCGTGGCTAGAACGACAACCGGTGTCCTACTCCATAGCTGTTGGAGGCTGCTTATTGGGAGCGGCGGTCCGATGAACGTGGGTCGAGGACGAGGCTTCTGGTAGAGAGCCTGGACCGAAAACGACAGCCCGGTCGCAATGAGCAGCAATCCTAGAGAGAGCGTGGCCCACAGTCGCGCGCGGTTCATACACTTCTCCATTAGTTTGTTCCACACACTCACAACCTACGGGAAGGCAAGAGAGCAAGCCCTCGAGGGCAGGAATCCGAACGGCGGTCTGCGGCGGGGGCCGTCCCCGCGCGCTCTTGCATCCGGCTAGCCTCATCATGCTTGACCTCGTCGGACCGAGCGGCGCAACTTGTCCCCGGCCGTAGAGCTCAGCAGGGCGTCTCTGCGCTGCATCGAATTCGGGTAGCTCTGGCGGGGCGTCATTGGACCGACAACACGGGCAGAGGACGCCAACCGCGTTCGTGTCGCTTCCAGCGCGCGTCAACTCCCAAGAATCTAGCATGTGAGAGGCCGAGTGTGATTACCAACGACACAGAACGCGCTAATTCCTCGATGGTCGCCCGTTCCGCCAACTCCTGCTCGACGGTGGAACATTGCCGCTTCGGCGCTTACTCCCACCGTCCACTCTAGCGGCCAGCCCTTTGCCCGGTCTGGCCTATTTCTTGGCCAGCATCCACCTTCGACGTCGCCGCGGGCTGTGCCGGCGTGCTCACGTCGGTCCGCGGCCGACTGCGGCCAGTTGTTTCAGGTCGTCGCCGGTTGTTGCGGATGGTGCCGTCCATTCCCCGTGTCGTCGCCGTCGCAGATTCCGTGCAACGTCGCGGTCATTCAGGCATGAATCTCGCAAGGCCCAACTCCTGGCCACACGATGTCACGAGGTCTGGATCTCGACCGCGACGACGAGCGCGCACGCGAAGAGGAGGACGAACGCCGCGCGAAGGAGGCGCGCGGCGCGCACCGGTTGCTCCGCG
Organism: uncultured Acidobacteriota bacterium; assembly: GCA_963698725.1. Classification (GTDB taxonomy): domain Bacteria; phylum Acidobacteriota; class Vicinamibacteria; order Vicinamibacterales; family Fen-181; genus FEN-299. Next base: position 38,159 of record CAVORY010000009.1, on the reverse strand, counting down.
ACGATGACGCGCGGGACCCGGACCGCCGATCCGAGCAGCTGCCGTCGCGCGACTTCGCCTTGCCCGACGGCCGCGATCGGGAGACCGTGCACCTGCGCGCGCCGGGCTGTCGACTTCGCGACACCGAAGGCCGCACGCTCGTGGCGGCGGGTGCCTTTCGCATGGTGTTCGAGCGCGACCTGCGCGACGGCGTGTATGGCGGCGACACGAAACGCCTCGCGCAGGACGTCAAAGCCCTTCGTGCCCAGGGCCTGCTCGACAGGCGCACGCTCGCCGTGGACGACCGCGGGCACTCGATGGGTGTTCTGGCGCTCACCGAGCGCGGCCGGGCGGTGCTCGAAGCGCGGCGGTACCGGGACCCCGACGACGGCCCGGCACAGGCCGTCTACAGCGGCTGGCACAAGCCCGCCGAGGTGATTCACGACGCGTCGCTCTATCGGATGTTCCAAGTGGAGGCCGCGGCCATCGAAGACCGCGGCGGCCGCATCGATCGCGTCGTGCTGGACGACGAGCTGAAGCGCGACGTCTACGCCCGCGCCAACCGGTCCCGCTTCGATTCGGACGACGAGCGACAGGACGCGCTCGCCGCCGCGGCGCGCGTGTGTTACCTGCCCATCATCGAGGGCCACGTCGAGTTCCCGGACCTGCGGATCGAGTACCAGACCGCGGCCGGCGAGCGCGGCCGCGTCGATCTCGAACTCGTCACCAGCGCGTACCACGGCGGCCACCTCGCGGGCAAACAGGCCGCCGGCTTCACCCTCTACAGCGCCGGCGGGTCAGCCGGTCGCGGCATCCACTCGTTGGGCGGTGGCGGGGGCGGCGGCGTGCCCGGCCACGAACGGTACCTTTCGAGTCTGCTCTCGCTATGAACCTCCTCGACAGCGTCGCCGAGCTCCAGCGCAGCGGCTACCGCCGCCGTCACGCGGCGTTCCTCGCGCACGTACTGGCATGCGGCGGGTACTTCCTGCGGCGTCAACTCCTCGCGGCGACGCAGCAACCGGACGGCGGCGTGGCGACGAAGTTCCTCCGCAGGCTGGTGGCCCGCGGCTATGCCGACCGAGGCGTCTACGGGCGCCGCACGCGGCTCTATCACCTGCGAGACTGGTATTTCTACGAAACCATCGGGGACGCCAACAGCCCGTGCCGACGCCGCGCGGACCTGCGGACGATCGTGCGTCGGCTCATGACGCTCGACACGGTCCTGGCGTTTCCGGAGGCGCGAGCGCTGGCCACGGCCGAGGAGAAGCGGGAGTGACTTCGGCGCCGAGCGACGGCTGTACGAAGGTCTGTTCCCGATGCGGTGGGACCGGTGCGGACGGCACGGCCCACGCTGCCTACAGCGCGTGTTTCCGGACCGCACGCCCATCCTCGTCGAACCTCCGGACGACCGCGTGTCGATCGTGTACGTGCAGGGACCGGGGAGCAGCCTGGCCGGTTGGATGACCTTTCTCGAGACTGTACGCGCCGCTCTTGTCTTACCTCCCGCGGGCGCGCGTCGTGTTCGCCACAGTGGACCCGGAGGGCTTCCGCGCGTCGGTGGAAAAGGCCTTCGCGCGCTGGCGGACGGATCCGCAAGCCAAGGTGCAGGCGCGCGCGAGGGCGCGCCGGACAGCACTTCGGCGGTACTTCGAACTCCGCCGGCAGGTGGAGTGGATGGTGTCCTGGGACGTGCCGCCGAGACTGAGAGCGGCCCTGGATCGGGCCAGGCGGGCGTTCGCTGGCAGCGCATACGACGACACCTATGAGCGGTGGAAGCTCCATGGTGACGCGGCGTTCCCCCGCGTGAGGACGGGTCCCGAGGCGATCGCCGTTGCGCACGTCGAGCTCCTGGTGCACGAGATTCCGCACCGCTACGACTGTTTCGGCACGCTCGTGGCGGAGAGTCTGCGCGCCAAGATACTGACCGGTAGGTGGCCCGCACGCCCGATCCACTCCGCGCGCGGGCGAGCCCCCCTGGTCGCCAGGACCACCTCGGCCCGGGATTGAGCCTGGGCGCGTCTTTTGCGCCCAGATCGCGTCGATCGGCGCCCGGAGCGAGCCCTGGCCAGGTGCGCGGTGACGGTCGCGATCATGCGGGTCGCGAGGATGGGAGCGACCCCGGCAATGGCCGCACGGCCGGGGTCGCTCCCATCCTCGCCGTGTGGGTGTCGGGAGGAGGAATGTGTGAGTGCGGCCAGGGCGCGCCGACGAGAAGTCGACTTGTTGACTCGAGGGAGTTGGGCACGTGACCAAGCCGATGACGATCGCAGCAGTTTCACCCATCGATGGACACACGTCAGGACCGCGCGCCCGCTGGCGCTTTTCGATTCTAGCCCGTGCTCGCCGGCGTCAAGGCGTCGTGCACCGCGAGCCTTGACTCCGGCTGCGCTCGGGCAAAGACAGCTCATAGCGCCAGCGGTCGGGTGTCAGCGACTTTGAACTTGCATTCTCGCCGCCGACGATGACGATAGGGGAGTGGCGGCAGGGAGGACGCCATGGCATGGATGAAGGTGGAAGCCGCGCGGAAGTACGCGGGCGGCGTTGGCAGGAAGATCCTCTACAAGGCCGTCGCGGCCGGGAAGCTCAAAGCCGCGCGCATCGGAGCGGGACGCTCGTTGCTCTTCTCCGACATGTGGATCGACGAGTGGCTGATGGCCGCAGCCAGGGAGGAGGTCGCTCGCAACATCGACGCCGGGTCGAGTCAGCCCGGCGCCAGGGAAGCGGCCGGAGCCAGCGCGCTCCGGCTCGTTGGAAGGAGGTAGACATGGTCGTGCGACAGAGAAACGACGGACTCCGCAAGCGATGCGGCTGTCCGCGCCGCCGGTGGGGCGACTGCGCCCACCCGTGGCACGTGAACTTCAAGTGGAAGGGGAAGCACTACCGCCTGAGCCTGGACCGCGAATCGGGAAAGCAGATTCGATCCAGGGCCGACGCCCGGATCGAAAGAGACCGCATCCGGTCCGCTGTTCGCGCCGGCACATTGGTGCCCGCACAGGACGAGTCCCAGGTTCGCGGGGAGTTGACGTTCTCCCAGTTTGCCAAACTCTGGCACGAAGGCAACGGGCAGTACCTCGTTCGTGCCCGCGACAACGGCTACCGTTTGGCGTTCATCGAGCGATTCGTGCTGCCAGGCACGGACCCGCCGGTGACATTCGGACAGAAGCTCGCCGCCGCAATCACCGTCGGAGACATCGAATCGTACCGTGCGGCGCGGAAGAAGCAGCGCCTGTCGGCCGTTACGATCAACCACGACCTGAAGTTGCTGCGGAAGATGTTCAACTGGGGAATCCGCTTCGGGTATCTCGAGCAGACGCCGTTCAAGCGGGGGCCGGTGACCACTATCAGCCTGGAGCGCGAGATTCCGAGGAGCAAGCGGTTCGAGTCCGACGCGGTCGAGGAGCGTCTTCTTCAGGCCGCGCCTCCGCTCCTCCACGCCGTCATTGTCGCGATGCTCGAGACAGCGTGCCGGCCCGGGGAGCTCTTGTCGCTCCAATGGCGCGACGTCAATCTGGACCGGGGCGAGCTGAGCATTCGGGCAGAGAAGTCGAAGACACGAACCGAACGCGTCCTTCCGATCTCCGCCAGACTCCGAGGCGTTCTCGAGATGCGGCAGTGCGACGCGGCCGGCGCTCGACTGCCGGGTGACGCCTACGTCTTCGGGGACGAGGTGGGGCGGCAAGCGAAGTCGGTCAGAAAGGAGTGGGAACGAGTCAGGGACAGGGTGGGTCTCCAGGGATTCCATCTCGCGGACCTGCGACATGAGGCGGCATCGAGGTTCGAGGAGTTCGGCGTGCCTACGCTCTACGTCAGCCAGTTCCTCGGACACGCGAATCTCTCGACAACCACACGGTATCTGAACAGCACCAGGCGCGGCCTGCACTGGGCGATGGAGCGATTCGAAGCGGCGCGGCAGCAGAAGGCGGAGCAGGCTGAAGCGGAGAAAAACGATGCGGAGACGGCGAACGCGAAGAACAACAGGATGCGCGCGCCGACGCCGGCCGTTGCACAAACGTTGCACACGGACGACAATTCGGCCACGCAATCGAGCGGTGAACCAGCCCGACTGAACCAGCCTAAGTCGTTAGTTTCCTGAACTTTGAGAACTGGTGCGGAAGGGGGGATTCGAACCCCCACGCCCTTGCGGGCGCCAGCCCCTCAAGCTGGTGCGTCTGCCAGTTTCGCCACTTCCGCGCTCTGGAGGGTCACGTTCGCGAGAACCGAAATCGTATCAGACCTGGCGGCCGGTGAACAACCGCCCGCGTGACGCTTGGCCTTGAGCCCTAAGCCCGAAGCCTCGAGCCCTAGGCCCTGAGCCCTCAGCCCCGAGCCTACTTCTTCACTGGCGCAGCCGGGGCCGGCGTCGCCGGCGCGCTGACCGGCGCCTTCTTCCCGCTCACTACCGACGACGAGCCGCCGCGCTGCCAAAGAATGCCGAGGCCGATCGACCCGATCATGAACAGCACCGCCGCGACGGTGGTAATCCTGGTCAACAGCGTCGCGCCCGCCCGCGCGCCGAACGCCGTCTGGCTGCCGCTGCCGCCAAACGCGGCGGCGATGTCGCCACCCTTCCCCTGCTGGAGCAGGATCGCCATCAACAGCACCAGGCACACGACCACGTAAGCGAACGTCATCAAGTATTGAAGAACCACGGCAGATCACCTGATCGCGGGGCTGAAGCCCCGCGCCACATCCCGCGGGGCTGAAGCCCCGCGCCACATCCCGCGGGGTTTGAGCCCCCGCGCTATACCGACAAACACCCGCGCCACGCCCTGAGCCCTGAGCCCTGAGCCCTGAGCCCTGAGCCCTGAGCCCTGAGCCCTGAGCCCTGAGCCCTGAGCCGAAGAACCTCTAATTATATCCTGCCTGGCCTGCTCGCCGCCACGATTTCCCCAAACCCCTTCGGTTCCAGACTCGCGCCGCCCACCAGCGCCCCGTCCACATCGGCCTGGCTGACCAGTTCCCTGGTGTTGGCCGGCTTCACGCTTCCGCCATACAGAATACGGCATGCGTCCGCCGCCTCGGCGCCAGCCGACTCCCGAAGCCGGCCGCGGATGTGCGCGTGCGCCTCCTGCGCCTGGGCCGCGGTGGCGTTCCGCCCGGTGCCAATCGCCCAGACCGGCTCGTAGGCGATCGCCAGCGCGGCGACGGCGTCGGCCGACACGGCCGCCAGCCCGAGCGACAACTGCCGATCGAGCACCGCCATCGTCTGCTCCCGCTCGCGCTCCTCGAGCGTTTCGCCGATGCAGACGATCGGCGTCAGGCCGCCAGCGAGTGCCGCAATCACCTTCCTGTTCACGTGCTCGTCGGTTTCGCCGAACTTCGTCCGTCGTTCAGAGTGCCCGATGATGACGTAGCCGGCGCCGGCTGCCTTCAGCATCCCCGCGCTGACCGCGCCCGTGAACGCGCCTTCGCGCTCCCAGTAGAGATCCTGGCCCGCGATGCCGACCCGGGTGCCGCACGCCGCATCAACCGCCGCCGGCACGGCCAGAAACGGCGGCGCCACCACGATCTCGACGTCATCGACGCCCGCTGCGATCGGGGCGAACTCGCGGAAGAACGCCTGCGTCTCCGCGATGGTCTTGTACATCTTCCAGTTGGCGGCGACGAGGGGTGTGCGCATAGAAAAGGCTCAGGGCTCAGGGCTTAGGGCTCAGGGCGCAGGGGTTGGAGCTCAGGGCTCAGGCCTGGGCCTCGAGCCCTGTGCCTTGAGCCGTTCTACGACTTGTCCGCCAGCGCCGCCACCCCCGGCAGGACCCGACCGGCGAGGAACTCCAGCGACGCGCCGCCGCCGGTGGAGATGTGGGTGATCTGATCCGCCACTCCCGCCTTGGAGACGGCCGACACCGAGTCGCCCCCGCCGACGATGGTGGTGCCCTTCACGGCCGCCACGGACCGCGCAAGCGCATTTGTACCCGCGTCGAACGGCGGCATCTCGAACACGCCCATCGGTCCGTTCCAGACGACCGTCTTCGCGCTGGACACCAGCCCCTGGAAGAGCACCACCGTCTTCGGGCCGATGTCCACGCCCATCCGGTCGCCGATCGCGGCGCTGTCCACCGGCATCGATTCGTGGGGCGCGCCGGAGGCCAGCTTCTCCACGACGACGTGATCCACCGGCAGCGCCAGCGTGACGCCGCGCTCGTGCGCGTGCGCGGTGATCGTCCGCGCCGCCTCGAGCTTGTCGTCCTCGACCAGGGAGTTGCCGACGGGGAGTCCCCTGGACTTGAGGAACGTGTAGGCCATCGCTCCGCCGATGGCCAGCGCATCCACCTTGCCGAGCAGGTTCTCGATGACCTCGATCTTGTCCGACACCTTCGCGCCGCCAAGGATGGCCACGAAGGGGCGCTCGGGCGCGCCGAGGGCGTGGCCGAGGTACTGGACTTCCTTCTCCATCAGCAGGCCGGCGGCCGGCCGCGGCACGAGTTTCGTAATCGCCTCCACCGACGCGTGCGCCCGGTGGCTCGAGCCGAACGCATCGTTCACGTACGAGGTGGCCAGAGCCGCCAGCTCCGCAGCGAACGCCGGGTCGTTCTTCTCTTCCTCTGCGTGGAAGCGCAGGTTCTCGAGCAGGACGACCCTTCCGCCGGCGGCAGCGCGGTCCACCGCCGCCTTCGCCGAGGGCCCCACGCAGTCGTCCGCGAACTCGACCGTGCGGCCCATCAGGTCCGCGAGACGAGCGGCGACCGGCTGGATGGTGTACTCGAGGTTCACCGTGCCCTTCGGCCGGCCCAGGTGCGAGGCGAGGATCACCGTCGCGCCGCGCTCGAGCGCGTACTGAATCGTGGGGAGCGAGGCGCGCACCCGCGTGTCGTCCTTGATCTGGCCGCCCTTGATCGGGACGTTGAAGTCCACGCGCATGAACACGCGTTTGCCCGCAAGTTGCAGGTCTCTGATTGACAGCTTGGGCATGCGCACCTCCCCTCCCTCGAGCCGTGAGCCGTAAGCCGTGAGCCTTAAGCCGTGAGCCTTAAGCCGTGAGCCTTGAGCCGTGAGCCTTAAGCCCTGAGCCCTGACCCCTGCTACAGCCCTTTCTTCTCGATCAGGCGCAGCAGGTCGATGCAGCGGCACGAGTAGCCCCACTCGTTGTCGTACCACGAGAGGACCTTGGCGAAGTCGCCGTCCATCACCTTGGTGTAGGCCGCGTCGAGCATCGACGAGTGCGAGTTGCCGCGGAAGTCGATCGAGACGAGCGGCGCGGTGACGTACTCGAGAATCCCCTTCAGCGGGCCGTCCGCGGCCGCCTTGAACGCCGCATTGACCTCTTCGGCCGTCGTCTTCTTCCCGAGCAGCACGACGAGGTCGACGACCGACACGTTCGGCGTCGGGACGCGCATCGCGAAGCCGTCCAGCTTGCCCTTCAGCGAGGGAATGACCTCGCCCAGCGCCGAGGCGGCTCCGGTCGTCGTCGGGATCATCGACATCGCGGCGGCGCGCGCCCGCCTGATGTCCTTGTGCGGCAGGTCGAGCAGGTTCTGATCGTTGGTGTAGGAGTGGATGGTCGTCATCCAGCCCTTGACGATGCCGAACTGCTCCTGGAGGACCTTGGCGACCGGCGCGAGGCAGTTGGTCGTGCACGACGCGTTCGAGATGATGTGGTGCGTCGCCGGGACGTAGACCTCGTCGTTGACGCCCATGACGAGCGAGACGTCGGGGCCCTTGGCCGGCGCGGTGATGATGACCTTCTTCGCCCCCGCCGCCAGGTGCTTTGCCGCGTCGTCGCGCTTGGTGAACTTGCCGGTCGACTCGAAGACGACGTCGACGCCCAGCGTCTTCCAGGGCAGCTCGGCCGGGTCCTTGACCGACAGGACCTTGAACGTGTCGCCGTCCACGCTGATGGAGCCGTCGCCGGCCTTGACGTCGGCCTTGAGATTGCCGAGCACCGAGTCGTACTTCAGCAGGTGCGCGAGCGTCTCGGCGCTCGTGATGTCGTTGACCGCGACGAAGTCGATGTCGTCGTGGCCGAGCGACGCCCGCAGGATGTTCCGGCCGATGCGGCCGAAGCCGTTGATGCCAACCTTGATTGCCATGATCTCCCCTCCAAGTTCTCACATTATAGCCAATGGCGCGGCTTGCCGGTCGCGGGAAGCGCGGGCTATACTCGATTGTTTCCGGGCCGCCATGCGTGCGCCCGCCGGCCGTCGCAGCTCGGCTCGATGTACGCCCTCTACACCGCCGTCAGCCTCGCCCTGTTCGTCCTCCTGCTGCCGCGCTTCGTTTACCAGGCGCTGCGCTACCGGAAGTACGTCACCAGCCTGCGCCAGCGGCTCGGCTACCTTCCCGTGTCGTTCAACGTCGACGCAGAGGCGTCGATCTGGATCCATGCGGTCTCGGTGGGGGAGGCGCTGGCGGCGCGGGCGCTGGCGGTCGAGCTGAAGAAGCGGTACCCGTCGTTGCGGCTGTTCATCTCGACGACGACGGTGACCGGCCAGCAGGTGGCGTCGCGCGAGATTGGCGAGGCGGACGCCGTCTTCTACTTCCCCCTCGACTTCCCGTACATCGTGAAGCGGACGCTGCGGCTCGTGAACCCGCGGCTGTTCATCATGATGGAGACCGAAATCTGGCCGAACCTGCTGCGGGCCTGCCGCCGCGCCGGCGTGAAGACGGTCGTCGTGAACGGGCGGATCTCGGCGCGCTCCTATCCGCGGTATCGCCTCGTGCGGCCGCTCTTCAAGCGGGTCCTGGCAGATGTCGACCGCTTCTGCATGCAGTCGGGTGAGTCGGCCGAGCGGCTGATCGCCCTTGGTGCCGACCCGGCGCGCGTCAGCGTCACCGGCAACCTGAAGTTCGACTCGATCAGGGCGGCCGGCGCCGCCCCCGGCTCGGATCGCGCCAAGCCCCGGGTGCTCCGCTTCTTCGACGTGCCGGCCGACCGCCCGGTGATCATCGCCGGATCGACGATGCGCGGCGAGGAACTGTTCGTGCTGAAGGCGTTCGAGCGGATGCGGGCCGGCGCGCCGCGGGCCCTGCTCGTCGTCGCGCCCCGCCATCCCGAGCGCTTCAACGAGGTCGAGCAACTGGCGCGCAACGAGGGATTCAGGACGGCACGCCGCACGCAGTTGACCATCGACGAGGACCCGGCCGCCGACGTGGTCATCCTCGACACGATCGGTGAGCTGGCGCAGCTCTATCGCGCGGCCACCGTCGTCTTCGTCGGCGGCAGCCTCGTGCCGACGGGCGGCCATAACATCCTCGAGCCGGCGGCGTTCGGCCGCGCGGTCCTGTTCGGCCCGCACATGCAGAACTTCCAGGAGATTGCCGCGACGTTCCTCGATCGCGGCGCCGCGATCGAGGTTCGCGACGAGTGGGAGCTCGAGACGGCCCTGCGGGAACTGTTGCACGACGCGGCCCGGCGCAGAGAGCTCGGCCGCGCGGCGCAGGCGATCGTGGAGGGGAATCACGGCGCGCGCGAGCGGACGCTGGACGCCATCGCGGCGCTGCTGCCCCTCGGCGGCGCGCCGAAAGTCCGGCCGTTCCGGGTAGTGAGGTAGCCGTGAGCCCTGAGCCGTGAGCCCTGAGCCGATCGTGTTGAGCCAGATCTACGCCGCCGTCGCCCGTGAACGACGCCGGTGGTACGCGCGCCGTCCGGACCGCCGGCGCAGGCTGGACCGGCCGGTCGTCAGCGTCGGCAACGTGGCGGTCGGCGGCACCGGGAAGACGCCGGTCGTCGCGTACGTGGCCAGCCTGCTCCGGGACGCCGGGCACCGCCCGGCCATCCTCACCCGTGGCTATGCGCGGGCGAGCCCGTCGGACGGCGTGACGGTGGTGAGCGACGGCGAGCGCGTCCTGGCCGACCTCGATCGTGCGGGTGACGAGCCGCTGATGCTCGCGCGCCGGCTGCCGGGCATTCCGGTGCTCGTGTCCAGCGACAGGCATCTGTCGGGCCGGCTCGCCGAGCGCCGATTCGGTTCTTCGGTGCACCTGCTCGACGACGGTTTCCAGCACTTCCAGCTGGACCGCGACGTGGACCTGGTCGTCGTGTCGGGCGCCGACCTCGTGCGGCCCGCGACCCTGCCGTCCGGGCGGCTCCGAGAACCGCTCGACGTTCTTCGCGACGCGTCGGCGGTCATCCTGGCGGATGTCGAACCGGGGGAGGATGAAGCGGCGGTCAGAGCTCTGGGTGCGTTCGGTGTCGAGGTCACGTTCCGGCTCGTCCGCGAGTCAGGTTCGCCGCGGCCAATCGATGAGGGCGATCGATTCGAGCCGCCCGCGGCCGGCACGGGCGTCCTGGCGGTGGCCGGCCTCGCGCGGCCGGAGCGGTTCTTTGCGGACGTCAGCCGGCACGGCTGGACTGTGGCGGGCACGCTGGCGTATCGCGACCACCACCGCTACACGCGACGCGACCTCGCCACCATGGCGGCGGCCATGCGCGGCGCCGGCGCGTCGCTGGTCGTGACAACGGAGAAGGACGTGGTGCGGATGTTGTCGCTGCGCCCGCTGCCGGTGCCCGTCGTGTGGCTGCCGCTCAGCGTCCGGGTCGAGCCGGAGGCCGAGTTCGCGGCGTGGCTGGCCGGGCTTCTGGGTGTCAGGCGGGGAGGCGGGGAGGCGGGGAACCGGGACGAGCGCGGCGCCCTCCGCCCTCCGCCTTCCGCCTGTCTGGATTCGGCGTGAGACACCGTCTCGAATACCTGATCGTGGCTTCCGTGGCCTTCTGCGTCCGGCACCTGCCGTGGCGGGTGGTCAGCGTGTCGGGTGGCGCGTTGGGGTTCGTCTTTTACGCGCTCAACGCAAAACGCCGGCGGGTGGCACTCGACAACCTGGCGCGCGCCTTCCCCGGGCGCCCCGGCGCGGAACGCCGGCGTATCGCCCGGGGCGTCTTCCGCCACTTCGGGCGGATGCTGTTCGAGTGGCTGAAGTTCAGCGCGCTCGCGCCCGACGAGATGCTGGCGCGCGTCGAGTTCGAAGGCGAAGAGCACGCGCGGCAGGCGTACGCCGCGGGCCGCGGCGTCTTCTTCCTGACGGCGCACTTCGGCTGCTGGGAGACTCACGGGTTGGTGCACAGCCTGCGCCTCGCGCCGATGGGCGTCATGGCGCGGCCGCTCGACAATCCGCTACTGCACGTCCTGCTGGAGCGGGCGCGCCAGTGCACCGGCAATTTCGTCATCTACCGGAAGGGCGGCATCCGCCGGACCCTGCGCGCGATTGAGTCGGGCCAGGGCGTCGGCATGTTGATCGACCAGCACATCCACGGTTCCGATGCCACCTCCGTCGACTTCTTCGGCCGGCCGGCGGCCACCACGACCGCGCTCGCGGCCCTGGCGCTGCGCACGGGCGCCCAGGTGATTCCGCTGTTCGCGGTGCCGACCGCTCCCGGCCGCTACCGCATGATCTACGAGCGCGCGGTGGACGTGCCGCCGGCGGACGCGGCCGATCCGATTCGCGAGTTCACCCAGCGCTGTACCGACGTGCTCGAGATGTACGTCCGGCGCTACCCCGAGCTGTGGCTCTGGATGCATCGTCGCTGGCGTGACGCGGCGACATCAGGCGAACTGGCGCACGACCTGTTTCCGGCGGGCGGTTTCGACGGTGAGCCGGCGGACGACCGGATCGAACCGTAGCCTTCGGGTGATGCGGAGCGCGTGACCGATGCCTCAGACGATCGTGGTGCTGACGCCGAACTGGCTGGGCGACGCCGTGATGGCGCTGCCTGCGGTGGCGGCGGTGCGGCGTCATCACGGAGCCGACACGCTGGTCGTGGCCGCGCGGGCCTCGACCGCCGCGCTGTTTCGCATGGTCCCGGGCGTCGACCGTGTCCTTCCGCTCGACGCATCGTCCCGGCGGGAGGACGCCGAGGCCCTCGCGCAGATCGGGGCCGGCGTCGCGCTCCTGTTCCCCAACTCCTTCGGCAGCGCGTGGGCCGTGCGCCGCGCCGGCATTCCCGAGCGCTGGGGATTCGCGTCCGACTTCCGGAGACCGTTGCTGACGAAGGCGGTCCGCAAGCCGCGCGGGCGGATGCACCAGTCCGAGTACTACCGCGCACTCGTGTCGGCCCTCGGCATGACCCCCACCGGGGAGCCTCCGCGCATCGCTGTGCCAGAGGGGGCGTGCCGCCGCGCGTCGGAACTGCTGGCGCGGCACGGCGTCGCCGACGATGCGGCGCTCGTCGGCATGGCTCCGGGCGCCGCGTACGGGGGGGCGAAACAGTGGCCGCCGGAGCGGTTCGGGCGGCTGGCGCGGCTGCTGCACGAGCATCGCGGGGTCGTGTCGGTGCTGGTCGGTTCGAGGGCGGACCGGGCGACCGGCGATCGGATCGCCCCCGGCCCGCACGTCGTGGACCTCATCGGGCAGACCGATCTGCCGGTGCTGGCGGGCGTGATGGCGCGCTCCAGCGCCTTCGTTTCGAACGACTCGGGCGCGATGCACATGGCCGCGGCCGTCGGGCTGCCGGTCACGGCCCTCTTCGGCGCGACCGACGAGCGGGCCACCGCGCCGCTGGGGCCCACCTCTCCGTCGGCCCCGCCTCATGAGATACTCACCTGCGACGTGTTCTGCCGGCCGTGCATGCTGCGCGAGTGTCCGATCGACCATCGCTGCATGAAGCGGATCGAGCCCGAGCGGGTGTGCGCCGCCGTCGAGCGGCAGCTGGGCGGCCGACCACCGAGTGGAGGCGTGTGAAGCGCGCTGTCTTTCTCGACCGTGACGGGACCGTGATCGAAGAGGTGGGGTATCTCAACCGTCTCGACCGCGTGGCCTTCTTCCCGTGGAGCGTGGACGCGATCCGCGTGCTGAACGAGGCCGGGCTGCTCGTCGTCGTCACCACCAACCAGGCGGGCGTGGCCCGAGGCTACTTCGACGAGGCGCTGGTGCGGGATACCCACGCCCTCATCGACCGGCGCCTCGCTGCCGGTCGAGCGCGAGTGGACGCGTACTACTACTGTCCGCATCATCCGCAGGGCGTCGTCGAGTCGCTGCGGCAGGCGTGTGACTGCCGAAAACCGAAGCCGGGGATGATCCACCGGGCGGCGCGCGACCTGGGGATCGATGTCGCGGGCTCGTTCGTCGTGGGCGACCGGTGGCTGGACATCGAGATGGGTCGCGCGGCCGGCACGGGGGCGGTGCTCGTGCGGACCGGCTACGGCCAGAACGAGGAGCGCCGGCCCGACGACCAGATGACCGCCGACTATGTGGCCGACAACCTCATGGACGCGGCGTCGTGGATCCTACGGAGGCTCAGGGCTCAAGGCCCAGGGCGCAGGCAGTGACTATGCAGACACCCCGTACCGCCGCCAATCCCCAGCCCGGGAGGCCCGATCAGCCGGCCCGCCTGCTTGCGCTGGTCGACACGTTCGCGCAGCGCCGCGTCGCGGTCGTCGGCGACGTGGTTGCCGACGAGTTCCTGACCGGCCAGATCTCGCGGGTGTCCCGCGAGGCGCCCGTCCTGATCCTCCGCTACCACTCGACGACGATCGTCCCGGGCGGCGGCGGAAACGCGGCGAACAACGTCGCAGCGCTCGGCGGCCACGTCGACCTCTACGGCCTGGTGGGGGCGGATGAAGCCGGACGCGCGGTGGCCAAGGCGTTTCCGCGCACCGTGAGGCTGTCCGGCGTCATGCGTCCCGAAGGGTTCCGCACGCCGACGAAGACGCGTGTGCTGGCCGGGGGCATCCACTCCGCGAAGCAGCAAATCGTGCGCATCGACCGCGAGCCGTCGGACCCGCCGCCGGCGCCCGTGCTCCAGGCCTTCACCGAGAAGGTGCTGGCCGCCATCGATCACGCCGACGCGGTGCTGCTCTCCGACTACGGCTACGGCGTCGTCACGCCGCTGCTCGCCGAGGCCATCGTCCACCGCCTCGCCTCGACGACCCGGCGGCGGCCGGTGCCGGTTCTCGTCGACTCCCGGTACAACCTGGGCGCGTTCAGCGACGTGACCGCCTGCACGCCGAATCAACCGGAGGTGGAGCAGTTGCTCGGCGTCCGCATCAACGACGACATGGACGTGCTCGAGCGGGCCGGCCGGACGCTGCTGCGGCGGCTGCGGATGAACGCGGTGCTGGTCACGCGCGGCAGCCACGGCATGTCGCTGTTCGAGCCGAAGCTGCCCACGGTCCACATCCCGATCTTCGGGAGCGACGAGATTGCGGACGTCACCGGCGCGGGCGACACCGTCATGGCGACGCTGGCGCTGGCGCTGGCGGCGGGCGCCACGTTCTACGAAGCGGCGCGCCTGGCCAATTACGCCGGCGGTATCGTCGTGATGAAGCGTGGCACCGCCACCGTGTCGGGGGGCGAACTCCGGCAGGCGATTCTGTCGGACGGTGCCTCGGCGTGAATCTTGCGATCGGGCGACCCGGGTGTCTTTCGAAGCGGGTCGTGCGAGCCCGATGACGGGAACCAGATCGCAAGTTCGAATGATCGCAAGATCGCAAGATTGTCCATGTCTGTTGTCACCGAGGATGAACTGGATGCCCTGGTGGCCGCCGACCGCGCGGTCGGGCGGAGCATCGCCTTCGCCAACGGCTGCTTCGATGTGCTGCACGTCGGGCACGTGCGTTACCTCGCGGGCGCTGCCGCGGAGGCCGATCGCCTGATCGTTGCCGTGAACGACGATGGGGCGGTGGCGACACTGAAGGGGAGCGGGCGGCCTGTCCTGCCGGCGGCCGCGCGGGCGGAACTGGTGGCGGCGCTTCGGGGCGTGGACTACGTCGTCGTGTTCCCTGACGCCACCGTCGCGCGGCTGCTCGAGCGGTACCGCCCGGACGTGCACTGCAAGGGGACCGACTACACCGTCGATTCGGTCCCGGAGCGCGAGACTGTCCGGGCGTACGGCGGCCGCATCGCGATTGTCGGCGACCGAAAGGTTCACTCGACGACGGAGTTGCTGAACCGGGTGCGGAGCTAGTTGTCAGCTGCCAGCTGGCAGTGGACGCCGCCGAGAGCCCTGAGCCTTGAGCCCTGAGCCTTGAGCCCCAAGATCCTGATCGTCCGTCTCGGCGCCCTCGGAGACATCGTGCACGGGCTGCCCGTCGCGGCGGCGCTGCGCGAGAAGTACCCGGATGCGCAGATCGACTGGCTCGTGGACCGCCGGCACGCGGCCGTTCTCGACTTCGTGCCGGTGATCAGCCGGCGGGTGGCGGTGGACGGCCGGCGGTGGGGCGCGTCGTTCGGCGCCGTCCGCGCGCTGCGGCGCGAGCGCTACGACGCGGCAGTGGACCTGCAGGGCCTGGTCAAGTCGGCCGCGTTCGCGCGGTTGTCCGGGGCGGCGCGCGTGATCGGGTTCGCGTCGGCCCACCTTCGGGAGCGCCTTGCGGCCGGGTTCTACTCGGAGGTGTGCGACCCGGGAGACATCAGGCACGTTGTCGACAAGAACCTCTCGGTGCTCGGACTGTTCGACATGGCGGAGAGGCGGCGGCGGTTCCCGATCGCGGTACCCGAGTCGGCTGCGAGCGAGCCGGTTGGCGAGCGCGTCCGGCGGGCCGGCATGCGTGGCTACGCGCTCTTCAATCCAGGCGCGGCATGGCCGAACAAGCAGTGGCCGCCGGCACGATTCGGCGAGGTCGCTTCGTCGCTGGCCACGAGACACGCGCTGCTGCCGGTCGTCTTGTGGGGGCCGGGGGAACAGGCGATCGCGGCCGGTGTGGTCGAGGCGTCGAGTGGAACGGCGATGGCTGCTCCGCCGACGGGGATCGGCGATCTCCTGGCGCTCGCGCGTGGGGCGCGGTTGATGGTGTCGGGCGACACGGGGCCGCTGCACCTGGCGGCTGCGGTCGGCGCTCCCGTCGTCGCGCTGTTCGGGCCGACCGACCCGGCGCGCAACGGCCCGTGGGACGCGGCCGACGTCAGCCTCTCGCGTTTCGCCGACTGCGTGTGTCACTATCAGAGGCGGTGCCGCCGCAGCTGCGGCTGCATCGAGGATCTCACCGTCGAGGATGTGCGTGGAGCCATCGACAGACGTCTTGCCGCCGCCGAGTCGCATGCCTGAGGTCTATGCCCGCCTGGCGCGTGTGCGTGTGCCGATCGGATTCGCCGCGAGCGTCGCGGCCCTTGTGCTTGCCCGCCCGACGTGGATGTCGATGGCGTGGGGCCTCGCGCTGGCGGTTGCTGGCGAGGCGGTCCGCTTCTGGGCGGCTGGCCACCTGGAGAAGGGGAGAGAGGTCACTTCGTCTGGGCCGTATCGATTCACCGGACATCCGCTCTATCTCGGGTCGACGCTGCTCGGGGCGGGGTTCGCGGTGGCGTCGAACAGCCTCATCGTTGGCGTGATGGCGGGGCTGTACCTCGTGCTGACGCTTGGCGCCGCGATTCACAGCGAAGAGGCCGGCCTGCGGGCGAAGTTCGCGCGCGAGTACGGTGAGTATCGCGCCGGACGCGGGGCGGGGCAGGCGCGGCGGTTCAGCCTGGAGCGGGCGATTCGCAATCGCGAGCACCGGGCGGTGGCGGGCGTCGCCGGCGTGATGATTCTGCTCGCGCTGAAGACGTGGCTCCTGTTATAATTAGAGGCTCTGCCGGCAGCGGGCGGTTAGCTCAGTGGTAGAGCACCGGCTTTACACGCCGGCTGTCGCAGGTTCGAATCCTGCACCGCCCACCAGGGTCGTGCGGGTCCTGTTGCGCAAGCCTCCGTGCTTGCGGTCCGATCGGTGTCGGCGGGCGGTGGCGGCGTGGACAGACGCCGTGCGGAAGACCCGGCCGCCGATGATGCACCCAGGTGCGGGGTCGTAGTTCAGTTGGTTAGAACGCCGGCCTGTCACGCCGGAGGTCGCGGGTTCGAGTCCCGTCGACCCCGCCACTTCAAGCCCAATCACATCAACAGGTTGCCGGAATCAGCGGGAGCCTGCTTGCCAACAGGCCGGCGGGCGCGGGACGCCGGTCTTGCAACGTCTTTGCAAGCCGCCCGAGCTTCCTCCAGTTTCCGCATCGATTCGTGCAGCCCCTGCGTCGTGATATTCAGGTACGTGCTCGTCTGCTGCAGGCTGGCGTGCCCGAGCATGTGCTGCACGTGGTGGACCGGCCAGCCCGCTTCGAGTAGCCTGGAACCGGCTTCATGACGAAGATCGTGGAAGTGCAGGTTGACGGCCCGGTAGGCGGCCTGCGATTCCGGTGAGAGCTTCGTGGTGCCTTTCTCGTTCGGAAGTCCCTTCCGCCGCCAGATCCACCCCGGGGTGCGTCCGTTCGCCTTCAGGACGGTCGTCTGCCAGGCGCGCTTTGTTCCCCGGCCCGTCGCCCCAGCTCGTCACCGAACGGATACGCGGCGGGCGGCATCGGCTCTCCGGCCGGGTCGAACTGGACCATTTCCAGCACACCTCGCAGGCGCCGCGAGATTGGAATGACTCGGTCCTCACGGTCCTTGGTCTTCGCCGCGCGCAGCGTCAGTTCTCCGCGATCCAGCGACACGTCGCACCATTGCAGGCTGAGCAGCTCGCCCTCGCGGCAGCAGGTCTCAAGGGCAGCGATGATCAGCCGCTGAATGTGCGGGCCGGCCGCGGCGACCAAGCGCTCCTCCTCGCCCGGATGAAGTCGCCGCCGCCTGGACGCCTCCTTCCGCCGACGGATGACATCCGATTCGCCGGTGACGAAAGGCCGCGCGCGGTACCCCTTGCGAACGGCCCACCGGCTCATGGCTTTACAAGTTGGACGTAGTGGTTCCGCGTCGACACGGCTCTGCCTTTCCCGATGAGATCCCTGATGAACTCCTCGAGATCGTGTTCGGTGACATCGGCCAGCGGACGGTCGCCGAGCCTGCGGCCGGCCATCCTGGAAACCCATCACGCGTCGAACCAGATACCGGTCATCCCTCCCACGACGCCTTTCCCCGGTCCCTGCCGTAGCCCTTCATGAACAACTCACCGTATGCCTCGAACGTGAGTCCACCGCTGCCTCCTTCAGCTCCCGGACCGCCGGTTTCCGGCGCCTTGGCGATCGAGAACGCGCCGTCTCTGATCGCCGTCGGATCTTGTCGGCCGCCGCCTGAGCCTCCGTTCGACCCATCACCTCGCGCCCGAGATACCTGGACAGCGAGAACCGGTAGTGACGGCCTCGCCACGAGTAGCTGAAGTGCCAGGCGTGAGGGCACCTCGACCAGTTCCGCCACGGACATCCGCAGACCTTGCGCACGCCCTGATTGGCGTGGACGACCACCTCTCGTCCGTTATTCAGTCGCCGCCTTCCTTTGTCAGACATCGTTGCCTCCTCCTTCCTATGCTCGCCATTCCTATCGAACAGCAGCCTCGGCCTCCCAGTCGGCTGTTCGACAACCCGAACGGTGGCTCTCGAGCCAGGCGTCCAGCCACTCCCGCCGCAGCCGCAGCTCGCGTCGGCCGCCAACGCGAGCTGCGCGCAGGCGGCCGGCCGCGATCTCCCGATAGAGAAGCTTGCGGCCGCACCGGGCGTACGAGGCCGCGTCCTGAATCCGAAGCCAAGGTGTCGCAGTGTCCATGGTTCCTCCAACAGCGGAACGGGTTACGTTGCGACGGCGCGCGCCGTCTACGACAAGAACTGCTGGGGAAGCGCACCAAGAAGGTGAGCGGCAGCGGGGTCCGCCGGACCCCCGCGCCGGAGAGTGTCTCGGTGCGGTTCCATTCTCGCATCGTCGACTTCAAGTTGGCCAGCCAGCTTGTGACGGTCCAGACAATGATGATGATGGCCTGTGGATCCTCGTGAGAAACGCGGTCGGTCCCCCGGCGTTTCTCAAGGACCTTGCGGGTCTCGCCGAAGCGCGAAGCGCGGAGGCGGATTGCCGCAGGTCCGGCAGGATCCACAGGCAGGACGGATGGAGACTGCATTGGGTTGGTCACGTGCCCAACTCCCTTGAACCAACAAGTCGACTTGTCATCGGCCGCTCTGGCCGCGCTCGCTTCTGCCTGCTGACACCGACAGGCGAGGGTGGGAGCGACCCCGTCGACATTCGGGCCGACCGGCCCGGCCAGAATGGCCGGGGCCGGGGAGGCCAGGGGCGGGGTCGCTCCCACCCTCGCACCCCCTCGCAGCGTGACCTCGGACAGCGACGCCGCGCAGGGGGGCGAGAGATGCGACCGGCGCGCACAAACCGCGCGCCGACCAGAGGTTATGCATGACGACCCTCGGCCACGACGTGGAGGCCGAGGGGGAGACGCAGGGCGAGACGCAAGGCGCGAGGTCATCGGCCGTTCTCCTCGCCGATTGGCGCACCGTGACGCGGCTGATGACGCGGGTTCGAACGCGCTGCCGAATAGCCCGTAGGGGTGCGGGAGCACCGCCATGCTGTAGCGGACATGGGCGACATTCAGGGGGCGATCGGCGGACACGCACGCCTCGATTGCCGCCATGCCGGACGCGCGGAACGCGTCGTACACGTCCGGGAAGCGCGGTCCGACGACCCGGATCTGCCGCTCGCGCACGATGCGGCGGTCGCTGTCGGGGTTCGTGGACTGCCCGGTTTCGAGACGCTGGCGGCACACGCAGTAGGCGTACAGGTCGTCACGAAGTTGCGACGCCCGCATCGACCGACGCGACTCGATCCGGTCGCGCCACCCGGTCATGACGGCCTCGAACCGGTCGAACGGGACGCCTCGGCTCACCACCCAGACGACCCGGGCTTTGGGCAGGGCCGACAGCACGCCGACGTAGCGATCGAGGAACCCTCGGAGGCCAACCAGGCTGTGATCGAGGCCTTGGACGTAGGCGAAGGCGACCTCACCGTCTTCCCGCACGGACATCGGAACCTTGTCAACGAAGTACCGGACTGTGCCGACGAACGGGGCACGACCGGGGTACCACGTCCCCGGCAGCGCGGAGCGCGGCACGTGGCAGACCTCGGTGAGATGGCGGATCTTCTCCTCCTCCGTGGCCAGCCACGTCAGCGACGGGCCACCCAGGACCAGGTCCAGCGTCATGAGTTTGCGGATGACCATGGGCGGCATCACCAGCCGTCGGTTCCGGTTCTCGGCCTCGCCGATGGCGGCATACAGCGGCTTCGGGAACACCTGATACAGGTGCGCGCGGCGTCGCCCGACGCCGACCCGCACCGCGTGACGGCGCACCAGGTGCCACAGGAAATCCGACGTCACCCCGCCGTCGCGGCGCCGGAGGAAGGTCACCACCTGGCGGCGCATGAAGTACCCGCCGTGCAGCATGACGAGCTCGAGGAAGGCGGCGTGACGCGGCGGATACCCTCGGTGTTCCAGCGCGGCGACGCGTTCGAGATGGGTCATAGGGAGAGCAGGCCGGAGATCCAGCGTTCGTTGGAGGCCGTGCCGCGGCCGCCGTCCGATCCGCCGAGCGAGTGAATGCCACGGGACGCAGAGCCGCCCGCGCTATACATGGTGAAGCCCGCGGACGCCTTGGCCGCGATCGCGCCGCCGCGGTAGGCCGCGGTCACGAGCTCCAGGTCGACGCGTCCGCCACGTCCGCCCGGCATGTCGTATTCCACGCGCACGTCGGGGAATTCCAGATGCCCGTTGACGACCGGGATGTGGCATGCGCGGGCGGCTTCGACGAGGCGTTCCTCACGAAGATCCTCGGAGAGACCACGAGTCAGGTGGGCCCGGTGATAGACCTCGCGCTTGAGATCGTCCTCGAGGTCCACCCGACGAATCGTGCCGCCGCGACGCTCGATGGCCGCCGCTTCGACCTGATACATCCGGTAGAGCGACGCGTTGTGGATCAGGTCCGAGCGCTTTCTGAACCCGGCGTGCACGGTGTCCTCACGGTCGCGGTCACGCCCGGAGGAGATCGTTCGGTGGTCGTCCAGCAGATCCCGGCCGGCCTCGGTCAACGCCAGCACGCGCATACTGTGCCCGTGATGGCCGGAGTGCAGCGTGCGCGATTCGACGAGGCCTTGCGCGGTGAGACCCTTGAGGTCGTCTTCCAGACGGTCGAGATCGCCCCGGTAGCGGCCTTCGCGCAGGTCCCGGTCGAAGACGACATGAAACGTGCCGATCGTCTCGAGGGTGTGACTTTCGCTATCGCGCAGGCGATAGCTGCGGTCGCGGCCCCAGACTGATTGTCGGTCCACACCTGAAGGCAGCGAGAAGCGGCCGTCCGGCAGGCTCCACGATCGGTGGTCGGGATCGCGCGTGTCCGGTTCGCGCGAAGGCGCGCGGCTCCAGCCGTCGGCCCGCGTGTCTCCACGGTCGTCGTCCAATCCCCGTGACATCAGCGTGCCCGATCTGGGATACGACCGAGCGCCGCGCCCAGTTCAGCCCCGTTGCACAGGAAACGTGCGACGATCCGACGGAACGTCGTCCCATCCGAGTAGCCCGTCGTACCCTGTGCGAGCACGTTGCGAAAGCCGCGCCGCGGATGGGTGGAATTGCACGGAATCTCGGGGTGGTCGCTGGATGGAACAGCAGGCAATGAACGGAAACGAACAGCAACGAGCGGCCACGTTCTGGCGGAGATCGCTCCGAGGAAGCCGCGCTGCGTTCCGCTCCACCCATGATGGAATCGCGAGACGGTGTGACGAGACACCGTCATCGTGGGATGACAGCCGATCGACGGGCCTGGTCCCGCACGGCGTCGTCGCGGAGCTATCGGTGCGCGTGGCGGTCGTCCTCCTCTTCCCGCCTGCGGTCGTAGCGGTCGATGTCCAATCGCGTGACTTCGTCGTGGCCCGCTCGCCTGAATTGCGAGCTGCGTGCCCAGGTCCCGGCGCGTTTGCATGAATAGCGAAGCCGCGGCTGTAGCGGCGCGAACAGGAACGAACGGCAACGACATGCAGCAGTGAGGGACGTTCTGGCAGAATCAGCGACGCTGCTACTGAGATAGACCCCGTCGAGCGCCTATCTTGGCCGACCAGCGACAGCCGAACGGAACCCTCAACCGCTTGGCCACCCGGCCAACTCGGTTGCTGCTCGTCGCAGAAGGTGAACTCTTGCACGCCGTCGGGCCGCGCCAGCGGATCACTTGGCGGTCGTGTTGGTGTGGTCGTTGACTATAACCTAACGATAGGTTATATTCTTGGGCATGACGTGGGGCGAGTTGATTCGGCTCCTGAAGGCGCACGGATGGCGTGAGACGCGAACCGGCAAGGGCAGCCATCTTCTCCTCACGCACCCGGAGCATCACGCAGTGATTTGGGTCAGCCGGCATACGAAGAAGGACGTCGGCACCGGTCTGACCCGGCAGATCCTGAAGGACGCGGGAATCGAGCCATGAGCATCCGTCAGCACTTCGCCGTCGTGTTTCAGCACGAGGACAACGGGACCGTCAGCGCCTACCTGCCGGCCCTGCCTGGCGTCTACGCAGCCGCCGACACGGATGCCGGAGCGCGTCGGGGCATCAGGGAGGCGCTCGAGGGGTACCTGGATGCGATGCGAGCCCGCGGCTGGCAGCTCCCACTGCGGCGCGCTGAGGTCGCCGTCGCTCGAGTTCGGATTGGCGCGGCGAGGGAACGGGTGTCGCTGGTGGGAGTGGCAGCGCTGCTGGGCCGCAGGACAAGCGCCGCGAAAGCCGCAACGTCGCGCGCCAACGGCGCGCGCGGCGGGCGTCCCCGCAAGACTGCAGCCTGATTGCCAACGCGACGCCGCTGCGTCGAAGGACAGATTGACGCCGAACTCCACGGACCCATACGTGGCCCCACGCGCCGAACTGCGGCGCGTGGTGTCGATGAATATCCCGATGGACGGCCTCCCTCCGACGAGCTAAAGCTGGCGCAGAACGGCATTGGGGTCAACACTCGCAGCTCGTCTGGCCGGCAGGCAGCAGGCCAGGAGTGTGACGGCGCATAACGGAACCGATACCATCGCCACGGCGAGCGGATCAAACGAGTCGATTGGCGTTACAAGGATGGCTCTGACAGCGAGTCGTCCTGCCACCCCGAAGAGCACACCGATCGCAAGACCCACGATGACCGGACCGAGTCCCTGACGGAACACCAGCCATTCGATCTGACCGGCCGTTGCCCCGAGTGAGATGCGCACCCCGATCTCCTGGGTTCGTTGCGCCACCGCCTGGGACAGGACCCCGTAGAGGCCGACCATGGCCAGCAGGAGCGTCAGGCCCCCGAGCCCGGCCGTCGCCGCAGCAAGTAGGCGGGCCATGACGAGCGGGCCCGCGAGCAACAGCGAGGCCGCACCTGACATCCCGATACTCAGGTCAGGGTCTGCCCGTCGAATGGCCGCCCGTACCGCCTGCGCGGCAACATCGGGGGGGCCGGATGTCCTGGCGATGATCACCAGGTTCGGCTCGTAGTGCTGGGCGAACGGCACGTACAGTGTGTTGCCCGTTCGAGAGCGCATCGGGCCGCCGTCAGTGTCCTTCGCTATCCCGACGATGGTGAACGTCGCTGCCGGCGCCCGCCCCCAAACCTGCAGCGTTACTTGTCTGCCGACCGCGTCGGTCGTTCCGAAGAAGGCGTGGGCGGCGTGCTCACTCGCTACTGCTACAGGCGGAGAGGACAGTTGATCGCGAACATCAAAGGCCCGACCTCGAGTGATGCCAACGCCCAGGGTGTCGAAGACGGAGGGCGAGGCCGCGAGAAGATCCGTCCTTTGTCGCTCCTGGTCCGTCTGCCGCCGCCCATTCTCCGAGCTGACGTCTGCCCATGCAGTCAGCGTCATCCCAAACGGCGCTCCAGAGGAAACGGCCACCGCTTGGATTCCCGGAGTGTGCCGCGCGTTCTCCAGAACTGCATCCAGTGTCTGTCGAGCTCGCGGCTCGTCCCACCGTTGCGCGCCAAAGTGAAGTGTTGCCAGCGCTAGACTGTCCAAGGCGATACCTGAGTCGCGGCGTGCGTCTGCCGCAACCACCCGTCCGAACAGGGCGGCGACGAGCAGGAAGGACACGGAGATGGCGACCTGCCACCGGAGCAACGCGTGGTGCCGCCTCGTCCTCATCGCAGACGTGATGGCTCGGCGTCCTGAGTTGACCTCGGCCGCGGATCGCGCGAGTTGCAGCGCCGGTTCCAGCCCGAACACGAGGAGCGAAAGCACCAACGCGCCGCAGGTAAAGAGGAGAGCGGACAAGTTCAGGTCTGGACGGAGGAAGAACGCGCCGCGCGCCGTCGGCACCTCGAGCGCAAACGCGGCCAGGAGCGAACGCGCAACCGCCAACCCCACGAGTCCGCCGAGGAAGGCGATGATCGCGCTTTCTAGGCAGCCGTCCCGGATCAGACGCCAGCGCGAGGCGCCGAGCGCTCGACGGATGGCCATGTCCTGCTGGCGACCGATGCCGCGCGCGAGCATCAGGCCCGCCAGGTTCGTGCAGGCGACGACCAGCACCAAGCCGACGACGGCCAAGATGAAGAGGCCGGTCCTTGATTCCAGCGTGCCGAGCTCGCGATCCGTGAGTAGCCGGGCCGACCACGCGTGTCGTCCAATCCGATTGGCGGTGCCGAGCGTCCGGGCATCGGTACGTCCACCGGAAACGTCGATCCGCCCTCCGATAGTCATGAGTTCCGCGGCTGCGTGTTGCGCCGTGACACCCGGCAAAAGTCGACCCACAATTGAAAGTCGCCGCCGCGTCCCGTCGATGGCATCGGACGCCGCTCGAGCATCGATGGTCGGGACGGACTCAAGAGGGATCCACGCAGAGGTGCCACCTGCCGAAGTGGGTCCAAGGCCATCGAAGGAGATCCTGGCAACGCCGATGACCTCGAACGGCTGTCCTCCGAATCGCACCGAGCGTCCGATCACCCGGGGGTCGGCTCCGAACCGCGCGCGCCACAGCCGTTCGCTCAGCACCAGCACACTCGCGCGATGCTGGTCATCGGCGGGTTGGATCGTCCGCCCGAACACGCAACCGACGCCGATCGTCGCGAAGTAGTTGCCCGTGACCGCCTCGGCGGTCACGAATTCAGAGGCGTGCTCACTGACGAGACTGGTCTCGATACGCATGGCCGCTGCAAGCACGGCGAAACTCTCTTGCGCGGATCGCAGGTGCTCGAAGTCCGGCCGCGATATCAGCGACAGGGGGGACGACTCCCCTGTGGTCAAGACCATCAGACGGCCTGCGTCGCGAACCGGAGGCGCTTTCCAGAGAAGAGAGTCGACGAGCGAGTACACTGCGGTCGTGACGCCCAGTCCGAGCCCGAGTGATGCCACAGCGAAGAGGACGAACAGGGGCGCCGCCCACATACGTCGAACGGTCAGTCTCAGTTCTCCCCACAGCCCGTTCATCAGGTTCTCCCTCGGGCGCAGCAAGGCAACTCCCACAGCGCACCGCTGCTTGCGTGCTCCATCCGTTTTCGGACAACGGATCCCTTCGCGGTTGCGTGTCTGGTACCACCTTCCCGGCCGCACGCATTCGCCGATACGCAGCCCACGTCGCTCAGAACGGCCGAATCGGGTGACCGTTAAGGATGTCTCGGATCTTGTCCAGCCCGACGTTATCCGTCTGGGCACCTTCGTGCACGAAGAGTATCGTCCCCTCGGCATCGACTACGACAAGCGTTGGCACCACCGTCAGCCGAGTGCGCTCGACTGGCCAGACGATTACCTCACCTCGAGCAACTCCGATATCGTGAGCGAACGCCAGTTCCGTTTCGGAGATACCGCCGACAGCGACCATCAGCATTCGTGAGCTAGGCCGTTCGTGGAGCATCTCAGAAACCTGCGCGAAGACTGTCTTCGAAGCCTGACAGGCGGGACAAGTGCTTCGCGCGAACAGAATCGCAGTTAGCCCAGCCGCTCCGATCGCTGAGGGCGGAACATCGAAACGGCTGCCTACCACATAATGGCGCCCGAAACGGGCGGGAACATCGACGACACG
This sequence comes from uncultured Acidobacteriota bacterium, assembly GCA_963698725.1. Classification (GTDB taxonomy): domain Bacteria; phylum Acidobacteriota; class Vicinamibacteria; order Vicinamibacterales; family Fen-181; genus FEN-299. The sequence goes on along the minus strand of CAVORY010000009.1, from coordinate 12,563 downwards.
CCGGAGTTCGGTTGATCGGAGGAGTACCAACCATGGCGCCCGTGGCCATGAAGGCCAGAACAGTCGCCACAGTTGCCGTTCGCGCGAGTAGGCTTGCCACTTTGTGATTCACGGCGGATGGCCTCCTCATCATGGCGGTCATTGGAGCGGCCTGCTGTGTCGGTTGGGGTTCACGGCAGGAGGTTGTCTCCCCGACTCAATCGCAGCTGGGGCCAGACACCGTGCTTCGACGTTCTTTGGTCTACGCGCGTAGCCCTATGCCGGCCCCAGCCTCTCTGATGTCGGTCGTCTAGCGGTCATCCCCACCACTGCCGAGTACACACAACCCGTCACAGGGCCAAGCTCCCATGAACCCGCACCCGGGGTAACGGACGGTGCAGCCTTGGAGTTCGCTGCAGTGCATACCAAAAGAACACGAGAACCAAGAGTCGCGGCTGCAGTCGCAGTCGTTGGCAGCCTGGACGACGAAGTGGTCCACGATGAACTGTTCGAGGCGAACACGAATGGGCAGGTTGACTGTCGAGCCCGCTCTCTTGCTGGCGCCCACAAAGAAGGGCCGCGCGTCCTCGCCAAGCAGGGCGGCCACTCGTTCGCCGGTGCTCCTTGCCGCGAAGCGGAGCGCGGGGTCGGCTGACATCACGAATAGCTCAGGGCGGGCGAGCGCAATGGCCTCCGTCACCACCTCTCTTTGGGGTTGGCTCGCCTTCGGATGGTCGCGCAGGTACTCGGACAGCACTTCTCGCCACAGCGCTGCACGCGCACCCGGCGTCATCTTCGACAGGGCCGCCGCCTGGTAAGCGGCAGGGTAGCTACGAAAATCCTTGGTGACACGTTCAAGGTCAGACGCGGCCACGCGGTCGGCCCATGCATTCGCGACTCCGTTCGGGCCGTCGTATCGGAGGATATCCAGAACCAGAATGTCGGCGGGGACTGAAACCGCTGCCACCACTGCGAAGAGAATGAGCGATCGTCGCGTCTTTGTTGACATCTGTCCCACCTTTCTGTCGATGCTGCACGTTCTGACCACCCGCGGGTACCGTTGTGAGGGCCCGAACACCAATGGCCGCCGAGTGGGACATGTGCAGCCGAGCGGAGGGCCGCGCTCCAGTGGCTGACATCTCCGCAAGTAGGGCGAAGGGATCGAGCTCATAACCAAGTGCGGAACGGGCACAGTGGGTGCCGGCCCGGAGCGTGGCCACCTACGCCAGAATCACCGCGGGCGCGACGCCCATGAGTGCAACCAGGCCTACGGACCCGAAACCTCGACAACCACTTGCGCATGGCGAGCCAACATCGTCGGTCGTGCCCAGGTACATGTCGTCGTTCGCAGGAGCAATCGGTGGTCGCCGCCCAGTTCACCCCTCATCTGTAATAACGTCATCAGATGCCAAAACCGGACAACCATGCAGCGCTCGTCCGGTTTCGCGGACCAGCCGACGGAGGCGCGGTCCGGGAGGTCGGCGGCACAGCTAGGGCTCTGGTCCAGGGGCTTTGGGTTCGTCGATTGGTCGTGGCTTGGTCGATGGCTTGGTCGCGGGCCCTTGAGTGAATCAGCCGGTTCGCGTAGAATCGCCGGCAGCGTACGGGATCTCTTGCGCTGATATTTGGTCATTTGACCGGGGGGGGGGCGACATCAATGCGCCACGACTCCACCACTCAGTTGCTTGACGCGATCAGCGCTGGCGACACAACGGCCTTCCGCACGCTCTTCACTCGGTACCGCAACTGGCTTGAACGATGGGCGAGCGGCCGGCTGCCGCCATTCGCCCGAGACGGCGTCGATACCCGAGACATCGTTCAAGGCGCTCTGGTCTTCGGGTTCCCTCGCGCTCTTCGGTTGGAGCTTCGCGATTCCGCGGCCTTGCGCTCGTATCTCGTGACTGTAGTCCGGAACCGGATCGCCGATCTCGTTCGGACGGCACGACGCCATCCGCTCAACGTGAATGTCTGCCTCGCCGCTCAAGTTCTTTCGCCGGCGCCATCTCCACTAGCTACGCTGCTCGCCTCCGAAGAGGCCGAGCGCATTCGCACCGCTGTCGACAGTCTCGGAGCGACGGACCAAATGGCGTTGATCGCGCGCTACGACCAGGACTTCAGCTACGAACAGATCGGATTCCTTCTCGGACGCACCCCAGAAGCCGCGCGGAAGGTCGTCGTTCGCGCGACCGGTCACTTTGCAGAGGAGCTGGCACGTGCCGGTGGGCAACGATGAGCTCGGCGCTGTTGTTGCCGCAGTCGCGGATGGACGACCCGTCGACTGGAACGAACTCGAGGCGAGGTGTGAAGCGCCCGCAAGAGACGTCGTTCGTCAACTCCGGAGGTTGAGCCGAGCGCCGGCGACAGTCCCGACAACAATCGTCGTTCAGGACAGCTCCCGCAGCGTCGTGACGGTCGCCCGCAGGGTCCTTCGCGTGGTCGCCGCCTGCCAAGCTCTGGTGGGCATTGTCGCCGCGGCGTCGGTCGCTGTCGCTCGGCCGCCCGACATCGCGCCACTGGCTGCGCAGGCCCTGTTGGCGTGCGCCTTCTTCATTCCCGGCGCGCTCCTGCTCCTGGGTCGCCGACGAGATCGCTCTCTTACCGGGTTCGCGGACTTTCTCCTGGTGGTGGCCACGGCGTTTGCGGACGCCCTGGTGCGACCGTGGGCGCGACTTCACCCGGGCGTAGGCGCCGACGTTGCCATTGCTGCGGCATCGCTCGCCACCGACGCCTTCCTGCCCGCGCTGCTGCTCTCCTTCGTGGCAGAGTTCCCACGCGTTCCGGAGTTCATCCGGCCGCAAGTTATCACCCGACGCCTCGTACCCGTCGCATGGATAGCAGGGACCGTGCTCTGGTTGGCGAACATCCCCTCCGTCGAGACTGCCCTGCCGGCCGCAGCATCTCTCCTTCGCCGCGCTCGACCGGTACCAACCCGTCTACGGGTGGGACTGGACGATTGTCTGCACCCTATTGATAGTCGGCCTTGGCATGGCGTGGTGGAAAGCCCGGCGGTCGCACGATGACGAAGGGAACCGTACTCGCTGGCTGTTGACCGCGGTCGCCGTAGGTGCGTTCCCTATGGCGCTTGCCGTGTTCCTCACCAGTTTCGAATGGTCGCTCCAGGCGTGGATGACGGCCCACCGCACCGGAGTGGGCTACGTGATTTACGCCGCACTGCTTACGATTCCCGTATCGGCTGCGTACCTCCTGGGCGCGGAGCACGTCGTCGAATTCGGGCCCGCCGTGCGCTGCCTGATTCCGTACCTTGCGAGTCAGTGGACGATAGCGGTCGTGGCCTCCGCGCCGTTCGCTGTTCTGGCCGCGCGCCTGTACCTGACGCGCGACGACACCCTGGCGCACGCCGTGTCGGCGTCGGTCTCGCCTGCGCTCGCCAGCGGCTTGATCGGGGGAGCGCTTCTCATTCGATTTCGAGCCGCACTGACCGAGCGGTTCGGGCGGTGGTTCCTCAACGAGAGGAGGGACGCGTTCCGAAGTCTGAACACCATACTCGCGGCTTCGCGCGACGCGGCCGGCGTTTCGGAGCTGCTGGAGGCAGTCCGAGTGGAGATCGAGGGCTGTCTGAACTGCGCGCGAGCCCACGTGCTCGCCCTCGATTCACGAACGCTGACCTACGTTGGGTCGGGGCGGTCCTCGATTCGTCCGCTGCCACAGGGAAGCGCCATCGTCGCCATTGCTGCGGCGACGGCGTTCCCGGTCCTCCTCGACCTCGAGGCCGGCGGTTCGGTAGCGGCCCTCCTGCCGGAGTCCGACCGGGAGTGGTTGATGGACGCTGACGGCCGAGTCGTCGCCTCGTGGTTGGCCGGCGAGAAGCAGCCGGCGCTGCTGGTTCTCGGTCCCAAGCGGAGCCAACTCCCGTATACGGTGGCGGACCGGCGGTTCATCAAACGGTTGTTGACCTCGGTGGGATCGCTCTTCGACTCCAGGAGCGCGACATCGCCGGGCCTCGCCGCGAATCCGACTCCCGATGAAGGCGCTGTCGAATGCCAGCGGTGCGGCGCTGTCTCAGGTCCTGCCTCTTCGTGCGCATGCGGCGGAGCGCTCGACCCGGCGCCGGTGCCGCTCCTCCTTGCCGGTAAGTTCCTGGTCGAGCGGCGCATCGGGCGTGGCGGGATGGGGGTCGTCTACAGCGCCTGGGACCAGAGCCTCGACCGCCGCGTTGCCATCAAGACGTTACCCCGTACCACGACGGCGGCGGTGGTCCGGCTTCGCCGGGAGGCTCGCGCGATGGCGAAGGTCTCGCATCCGAACATCGCGCAGATCCTCGCCCTCGAGACGTGGCGTGGGATTCCGGTGATTGTCGCCGAGCACCTCGCCGGCGGGACGCTCGCGGACAGGCTGGCGTCGGGCCCCCCGCCAACGGAGTGGATCCTCGACCTCGGCGTCGTGCTCGCCGGCACCCTCGACGATTTGCATCGCGCCGGATTGCTCCACCGGGACGTCAAGCCGAGTAACATCGGCTTCGCGGAGGATGGCACCCCGAAACTGTTGGATTTCGGGGTCGCCGAGATGCTGACCAACTTGAGTTGCGCGCCAGCCGCGTCCGCCGGGTCGGCATCCGACCCGCTGCGGTCGGCGCGCTTCGGTACACCCGGCTACTTGCCTCCGGAGGCCTCGTCAGGCGCTGCGCCAACCCCGGCGTGGGACCTTTGGAGCCTGGCGCTCGTCCTCTACGAGTGCGTCGCCGGGCGGAATCCGCTCCTCGGTGACGGCCAGCCGGGGACGGGCGGTTCCGTGCGGCGGCCAGAGGTGCCAGACGTCCGCCGCTATTCACCCCTGTGCCCGGCTCCGCTGGCGGAGTTCCTGGGCGCAGCGCTCTCCACGTCGCCACACCGGCGGCCTTCCTCCTCTGTCGACTTCCGAAACCGCCTGCTAGGACTCCTCGCCGTCCGTCCGGCCGCGTAGCGTGTCCGGTTTTGCCCCTCGATGACGTTATTAGAAGTAGAGGGCTCTGAAGGTCAGGGCCGCCGAGGAGGACACATGCAGCCGGACGACGAGGTGGAGTACATCCTCACCGAGTGCTTCATCAGACTGGGCCAGGAAATTGGGGAGCTGAGGGTCAGCCCCGAGGCCGCGCACTTCTGGCGGGAGCGCTACCGCGAGCGCTTCCTGATCACGCTGACGAAGGAGAGGCCCCGAATGTGGGCGCGGGACCGGTTGAACGTGCTCGCGAAGGCCGCCGCGTTGGGCCGGCTGGCCGCGCAATTCGCGCGCGAGGACGGCGTGCTGGTCATCGAGGCCAAGCATGCCGCGCGCGCGTCCGACGGCAACGACTGGCGGCCGCGGAGCCACTACGGCGAGTTCGGAATCTGGTGCATTCCGCCGGGAAAGGCCGCGGACCGGAACCGGAACGCAATCCCGAACCTGCAGCATGCCTGACGCCCGTGCTTGGCGCCGCGTGATCTCGGCGAGTCCGAGACGCGAATGCCGGTGTCGAGATGAAACGACGGACTTCACGCCCCGTGGCCCGGACCCTCGAGCGCTTTCGTTCGAAGGCGCCGTCAGCAGACGATGGCATTCGCCCTGACACGGGACAGAGAGGAAACCAGTCGCTCGGCGATGAAGCGGAGCGAGACACCAGGTCCACCGTGTGCTCGGCCGGCACGCGCCCACGCCACACGACTGTAGTCGACGTGATCGAGACGCGGCCCAATGGATCAACCGAGCCCGGCAGACAGCGCAGTGACAGTAATTGCGACCGGACGCTTCGGAGTCCTGGTGATCATTGAGCGCGGTTGCTCCTTGGGCAGACAGAAAGCGAGGACGGGGTAGATGGCCTACTGCTACAGCCTGATCGCCATGAGGATCTGCACGACACTTGCCGATCAGCCGCTCACGTCCTTGGAGTTGATTTCCGAGAGGCTCAGCGTCGGACGACACGCCGTGCGCCGGGCGTTGTCGGCCCACTGCCGTCTGTCGTTCAGGGCCCTGCAGGAGAGACAGCTTCGGCTGCGCCTTAAGACCCTGCGTCAGTCGGCCGGTGGCGTTCATTCAGTCAAGGAGATCACCGGCAGTCTCGGGTACCTACGGCCGGACTCCTTAGTGCGCCGATTGCGTGGCCAGCGCTCTGCTGGTCTGCCAGCCGACGGAAGCTCGGGCATCGAGTCCGTTCAAGAGTCATCCGACCATCCTTGCCAGCAATGCCAGAGAACGACAGGGAGCAGTTCCATGCTAACCACGCGAGGTGCGACGCGCCGCAGTCCGTTCGTGCTGCTGGCCGGGTTGATGGTGGCGATGTCCATTCCGCTGGCCGCCTGCAAGCGGCCGCCCGAGGAGCCCACCTACGATCCGACTTCAACCTACATTGCGCCACCCTCTCCGAATCACGCCATCGCAGTGCCATACAAGTCTCAGGAGACGGATTACTACTGCACGGTTGCGGGCGCGCAGATGTGGCGCGCCTACAAAGGACTACCGACCCCGAATACCTATTCGCCGGGGAACCAAGACTACATGTGGGCCTGGATGCTCGGTCGGTGGGGGCCACCGTGGGTTGAAGACGAGCAAGGTCTGAACGATCTCCGGCCACTGGCTGACGCCGTTAACTGGTTTGTGTTCGACACGGACATCTCCTGGCAAGATCCAGTCGTGAACGTGTACACCTATTATGGCGACCAGCAGTCCGACGGTCCCGACAAGGCAATATCAGCCCAGGCGGCGGCAATCGTTCATGGCGAACCCACCATAGCAACGATCAACTACAACCATGCAGTCGTCACGTACGCCGGGTTCTGGGAGAAGCTCCCTACCGATCAGCCGTTTGCCAACTACATCTACTATCATGATCCCCTTCAAGGCCCGGAGCGATACGCGACCGTGGACGCTTGGCGAGGCCTGATCGGCACTGTCCCCAGCCAAGTTGGCTTTAACTACGCCTACGAGGCCACTTACGGTTTAGAGGTGTTCAAAGCGTCGGCCGGGACGTACTATGGAGACCCGGCGCCGCCGGAATGCGAGCCGGACCCTGACCACTGTGGACCGCCCCTCGTGACAAGCCTTCCCCGAGTGTTGGGTGGTTTGCGCTGGCTAGTCACAAACCTCCTCCAACGACCATCCAGTATCTTGGCGAGGCGAGACACGCAAGCCACAGTTGCTGCTCCGCTCGGTGTGCAGCGCGTCATCGATGGTGTGCAGCTCAGCGGTCTCGCTTCACGGCGCTTCGTGAAGCGGCCGCTCGGCCCAGGTCGAAGGCCATCTGGGCCTCGACGCTACAAGTACGTACCGTACCCCTTCACCACCAATCGCCCGGAGAATCCTAGCGAACCTCCGCGCTGGGCTCGACCAGTCGGGCCTTGCCAGTCGCGATGACATACGTCCGCCGGCGCCTCTTTCGGCAGCGCCGGTTCCTGGGTGCTCGGCGCCCCGGAGATGGTGCTGCCCGACGAGCCCCATGGTGATCGCCTCCGTGGAGGCGGCCGCCTCCCGGGGCCAGCCGGGTGCTGCTGCTGGCCCGGGCCGCCGGGGAACTCGATGGCGACGAACTGCCCGCCGGCCTGGAGCCGGTGGCCCTGATCGGCCTGACCGACCGCATCCGCCCGACGCCGCCCAGACCCTGCGCTACTTCGCCGCCCAGGGGGTGGCCGCCAAGGTGATCTCGGGCGACCATCCCCAGACCGTGGCCGCCATCGCCGCGCAAGTGGGCCTTCCCGGGGCCGACCGGGTGGTGGACGCCCGCACCCTGCCCGAGGAAGGGGAGGCCCTGGCCGACGCCATGGAGCAGGGCACCGTCTTCGGGAGGGTCACCCCCCACCAGAAGCGGGCCATGGTCGCCGCCCTCCAGTCGCGGGGGCACGTCGTGGCCATGACCGGCGACGGGGTCAACGACGCCCTGGCCCTCAAGGATGCCGACATCGGCATCGCCATGGGGTCGGGGGCGGCGGCCTCACGTGCCGTGGCCCAACTGGTGCTGCTCGACGGCTCCTTCGCCACCCTGCCCTCCGTGGTCGCCGAGGGGCGCCGGGTGATCTCCAACATCGAGCGGGTGGCCAACCTGTTCCTGACCAAGACGGTCTACGCCTTCCTGCTCGCCATCCTGGTGGGGGTCTTCTCGCCGCCCCTTCCCCTTCGTGCCCCGCCACCTGACGCTGGTGGGCTCGCTGACCATCGGCATCCCCGCCTTCTTCCTGGCGCTGGCCCCCTCGGCCAACCGGGCCCGGCCCGGGTTCGTGCGCCGGGTGGTCAGCTTCGCCCTGCCCGTGGGGGGCCTGGCCGCGGCGGCGACCTACTGCGCCTACGAGCTGGCCATCTTCGAAGACATCGGCCTCATCAAGGCCCGCACCCTGGCCGCCCTGGTGCTGGTCTCCATCGGCCTCTTCGCCCTCATCATCAACGCCCGGCCCCTCACCCCGTGGCGTCGCCTGCTGATCGGCGCCATGGCGGGGATCTTCCTCATCGTGCTGGCCAGCCCGGGGTGGCGGGAGTTCTTCGAGCTCGACCTGCCCCGCCTGGTGGTGCTGCTGGCCGGAGTGGGCATCGTCGGGCTCACCGGCGGGATCCTCTACGGGTCGCTGCGCTCTGTGGGGTGGATCCAGCAGGTGCCCGACTGCTCCGGTCCCCGGCGGCCGCCGGCGGCATCGGCCCGGCCCTGCGCCGGGGGCTCACCTGGCTGCGCGAGCGGGCCCGCCGCATCGGCGACCCCCTCGATCCCGACCTGCCGCCGGACCCGGCCGACCCCCAGCCGCCCCGGCCCCCCCGGGCCGGGTAGCGGCCCGCCCCCGGTACGATCGCCCCGGCCATGCCCCTCGACCAGCGCGTCATCACCATCACCGAAGAGGCGCTGCGCCGCGTCCTCGAGGTACGCGCCGACGAGGACGACGCCGCCGACCTGGCCCTCAGCCTCACGGTGGCCGGGCCCCGGGGCCGGGGCTGGGAATACGGGCTCGCCCTGGTCCCTCTGACGGACGCCGGGGACGGCGACGCCGTCGGCCGCTACGGCGACCTGCCGGTAGTCGTCCCGGCCACCAGCATCGCCCTCCTGCAGGGAGCGGGGCTGCGCCTGGACGGGGAGGGCCTGGCCCTCGACAACCCCAACCGGCCGCCGGCCGAGCCGTGGTGGCCGGGGGACGAGGCCCCGCTGGAGGCCCGGGTGGCCGCCGTCCTCGACAACGAGATCAACCCCTCGATCGCCGGCCACGGCGGCTGGGCGCAATTGGTCGAGGTGGAGGGCAACTCCGTGTACCTGAGCCTCGGGGGCGGCTGCCAGGGCTGCGGCATGGCCCAGGTGACCCTGCGCCACGGGATCGAAGTGGGGCTGCGCCACTGGGTGCCGGAGATCGGGGCGGTGCTCGACCTCACCGACCACGCCTCCGGCGAGAACCCGTACTACTGAGCCGCCGGGCCGCTCAGACCGCGGGCAGGGTCACGGTGAAGATGGAGTGCCCGCTGCGATAGTCGTAGCTCAGGTCACCGTTCATGAGCCGGGCCAACTGGCGGGACACGGTGAGCCCCAGGCCCACCGACTCGGTCCGCCCCACCTCCTTGTGGGCCCGGCAGTAAGGGTCGAACACCCGCTCCCGCTGGGTCTCGGGGATGCCGGCGCCGTCGTCGATGACCGACAGGGCGAAGACCTCGCCGAGGCGGTCCACCCGCACCGTGATGTGGGGCCCGCCGTAACGGTCGGCGTTGGCCAGCAGGTTGCGGAAGATCTGGCGCACCCGCACCGGGTCGGCGAAGACCTTGGCCTCCCGCTCGTGGCGCACGGTGGTCACCTCCTTGCCGATGCGCCGCGCCACCAGCACCGCATCCACCTGGTCCCACAGATGGATGGCATCCCGGGTGACCGCCACCTCGTCGAGGTCGAGGCGGAGGCCACCAGCAGGTCCTCGACCAGGTCGGCGACCTCGGTGGCCTGGTCCCCGATGAGGTGGATGAAGGTCGCGCACCTCCTCCGGGATCGAGGCGATCCAGCCGGTCCCGCAGCTCGTGGGAGAAGCCCACCACCGCGGTGAGCGGGGTGCGCAACTCGTGGCTGACGGTGGCGACGAACTCGTCCTTGGAGCGCACCAGCTGGCGCAGGCGGTCGGCGGCGCGGGCCTGCTCGGTGACGTCGTGCGACACGCCGATGACGCCGACCACCCGGCCCTCTTCCCACATGGGGGAGAAGTGGGTGTCGAAGACCAGGTCGCCGACGGCCAGGGTCCGCGGAAGACCTCGCCGCCCAGGGACCGGCGCATGGCCTGCACCAGCCCCGGCGAGCCGCGGTACATCTCGAAGATCGAGCGGCCCACTGCCTCCCCCGGCAGTCAGCCCAGTGCCGCAGCCCCTGACCCTCGGAGAAGGTGAAGACCCCGTGCTCGTCGACGGCGAACACCACGATGGGAGCACCGGCCATCACGGTGCGCAGCCGGTCCTCCACCCGGCGCAGCTGGTCGCGGGCCCGCAGGTGCTCGGTGAGATCGGTGAAGGACACGACCGCCGACGAGGGGTCGGGCTGCCCCTCCACCGTGGGAACCACCACCCGCAGGGTGCCGGTATGCCCGATGCCTTCGGCGTCGGTGAGCTCAACCCCGATCTCATGGTGGGCCTGGCCCCACCAGAGGGCGTCGACCTGGGCGATCAGCGCCTCGTGATACCCGGGCCCCAGGGCGCCGGCGGCCGCCGCCTGGGCGAAACTCTCCGGGCCGGCCGCCCGGAAGAGGGCCTGGGCGGCCTCGTTCACCCGGCGCACCGCCACCCCCGCTACCGCCAGGTGCGCCTGCTCGGGCCGGGAGGCAAGGAAGGAGCCCAGCTGGGTCGCTCCCTCGGCGTGCCAGCGCTCGAACAGCGCCACCACCTCGGACAGATCCACCTCCCACAGCGGGATGGGCGACATCTCGAAGAGGTTGCGGAAGTGGGCTTCGCTCTGGCGAAGCCGGGCCTCGGCCCGCACCCGGTCGGTGAAGTTGGTTACGTGGAGGAAGAGGTAGCGGGGCCGGGCGGCCGCGTCGTGGATCAGCGACATCCCCACCAGGCCCCAAGCGGGCCGCCGCTCCTTCGGCCGCAGCCGCACCTCCTTCTGGATGCTCCACGCCTCTCCCGCCACCAGGAGCTCGACGGCGGCGGCGTGCTGGACGGCGTCGTCGGGGTGGAGGCAGGCCGACCAGGCAGTGCCCACCAGGCTTCGTCGGGGGCCCGTCCGAGCAGATCACAGAGCGCCTGGTTCACCTGGACCAGGTTGCCCTCGAGGTCCAGGACGGCCATGCCGCTCGAGGCCCCCTGGAAGGCGGCCTGCAGCACCCCCTCGGCCTCGCGTAGGCGGCCCTCCGTGCGGTCCTGCTCGCGGCGCCAGCGGCGGGTCAGCACCCCCAGCAGGCAGGCCGCCGCCCCCACCGCGAAGACCACCAGGCTGCGGATCGAGGCCGCGGGGGTGGCCAGGGGGGTCTCGGCGAACAAGACGGCGCCGAAGTAGGCGCCGGCTACCACGGGGGGAACCACCGGGGCCCGGCCGGCGGGCAGCACGAGGGGGTAGACGAAGGCCAGCAGGACGAACCAGACCTCCAGCGGCCGGGGACCGACCCGGTGAGTTGGCCCACGAGCAGCAGCACCGACAGCGCCAGGCCGCCCCGCACCAGCGTCCACCACTGCCCCTGCGGATTGAGCAGGCCGGCTGAGGGCAAGCAGTCCCAGCATACCGAGGATCCCGGTGCCCGACCACACCCATACCCCGGGGTCGGCGGAGGCCCAGACCACACCGGCATGAGCGGTGAGGCCGGCCACCACCGCCGGTTCCAGGCGCGGCAACAGCCAGGCGGCGAACGACGAAGTAACGGCTCCGCGTGGCAGACCTCCGGCTAGATGCTCGCCGTGCTATCGGCAGCCCTACCCGGCCCCCTGAAGGCTCCTGAGTCAGGCGTGGCCCGGGCGGAGGGGGGATGGCGGCCAGGGCCTGCCGCCGGGCCCCCGATCTCTCCGGCGATCTGCTCCAGGCAGTCCATGAGCCACAGGTAGGCGGCCTCGCCGGGGCGGAAGTCGGCTTCGGCCATGCCCTGGATGCGGCCCTGCTCCTGCAGATCCTTCACCAGGCGGAAGTTGCTGCGCGGCTCGGTCTGGTACACCCCGAGGGTGCGGCCGCCCCTCTGGTTGAGCACGCGAGAAGACCGGGACGTCGCTGGGCCCGTCGGCGATGTAGACCATCCGGCCGAAGGGCACCCGGCGCTGCTCGGGCGTCATGCGGGCGTTGACGTCGATGGCCGGGTTGCGGTTGGACCCCTTGTTGATCTCGAACACGGCCCGGGTCTTGGTGGTGTTGTCGATCACGTAGCCCTGGCGGATGATGCGCCCGGCGCCCGGGGCGGCGCCGGGGAGGCCCAGGTACCCGGGGGGCGCGGTGTGCTCCACGAAGGTGTTGGCCCAGATCCCGTCGAGATAGGGGGCGATGGGGCTGCCCTCCACCATGGGCCGCAGGCCGGTGGAGATGGCGTAGTGCTCCACGGTGATGCCCGCGGCGGCGTAGGCAGGGTGGGCGGTGACCCGGCCGGGTGGCTTCGAGGAACTCGGGGATCCCCGGGCTGGGGCGCAGGCGGCCGCCGAGGCTCCGCAGCCGGGCGTTGTCCAGCCCGGGGAAGACGCCGGCCTCCACGTAGGAGAGGAGT
>CAVORY010000008.1:0-238151 GCA_963698725.1 uncultured Acidobacteriota bacterium | reverse complement strand
CGCCCACCTGGGCGGACACGGCCACTCGGTGGAACCGGCCCGCACGACGGCCTCCGGCCCCAATCTCGTCCCTGAGCGAGCCGATCGCCCCGGCGCGGGTGAGGCGCAACGCCGGCAGCAGGCCGATCGCGAGCGACGTGGCGAGCACCAGCAGGCACGAGAAGGCGAGTGCCCTGGCGTCAGGTGTGAAATCCACGTCCGGGAGCCCCAGGAGGGCGGAGGACGCCGCGAGCCTCGTCGCCCACCACGCGGCCAGCCCGCCGAGCGCACCGCCCCCGACCGCGAGGGTGGCGGATTCGACGAGGACGCGCCTGACGAGGCGCCCGCGGCTGGCACCCATCGCCGCGCGGACTGCGAGATCACGCTGCCCGGCGGCGCCGCGCGCGAGCATCATGCCCGCGAGGTTCGTGCAGATGATGAACAGCACGAGGGCACCGGCTGCCAGAAGCGCGGCGAGGCCAACTGAAATCTCCGTTCGGTAGCTGGCGGGCAGCGGGCCGAACGACGCAACAATTGCGCTGCGCTCACGGTTGGTGTCCGGGTACGCCTTTGCCAGCCCTTCGAACACCGTCGCCACCGCCGCGCTCGCCTCGCCGACGGTCGCGCCCGGCCGGAGCCGGCCGAGCGCTTCCACCCAGGACGCGTTGCGATTGGCAGCCCAGCTCTCCGCTCCCGAAAACCCTGGATACTGCACCAGCGGCACCCAGAGATCCGGCGCGGGCTCCCCGACACGATGATGCCGGAACGTCTCGGGCGCGACGCCGACCACCGTGTAGGGCGTGCGGTCGAGCGTGATGACGGTTCCCAGGATGTCCACCCGGCCTCCGAGAGCGTTCCGCCACAGCTTGTGGCTGACGACGGCGACGGGGTGCTGGCCGGCGCCGATGTCCTCCGACGCCTGGAACGGGCGACCGAGAGCGGGCCGGACTCCGAGCACGGTGAAGTAGCCGGACGAGGCGTACATGGCGCGGACGCGCTGGGAGGCGTCGCCGACCACGAGCGCTCCATCACGCATCTTCCAGCCGGCGACCGTCTGGATCGGCGTGCCGGCTGCCCGGACGTCCTCCAGGTCGGGGTAGCTCCATTCGGTCATGGTGCGGCCGCGCGATGTCACCAGCATCTCGACGACGCGGTCGGGTTCGGCCACACCGGGGACCGGACGCATGAACGCCGCGTGCACGACCGAGAACAACGCCGCATTGGCCCCGATGCCCAGCGCCAGGGACAGCATCGCCACGACGGTGAATCCACGCGTTCGCGCCAGACTTCGGATCGATAACCTGACGTCCGTGCCCAGACCGTCGACGGCCCGCCGGAGTCCTCTCATCGGTGATGTCATCGTCTGTCTCCACCGGAAACCGGGATGCGGCGCGCCGACATAGCGCCCGTCCCTGTACTCATGACGTATTCAGAACGCGGGTGGTTGCAGGCGCTTGCGCCGGAACGCGCAGGCTCACGCGCAGCCGCCGAAATGGTGCCCAGATCGAGCCGCGCCTGGGCAGCGGCGCTCGGGGCGAACACGACGAGCACGACGAGCGCGACGAACGCGAGAACGAACGGACGGCAGCGGCACGGGTTCATGTCAGCCTCCCCACCGGCCCAGACGCCGCCGCGTTGCGCCGTCTTGCCGGTAACACCAGACATGAATCCTGGATGAGCGGGCGGACACCGGCTCGGCACCGCGGGCGGCACATCGAGGAAGATTCGAGGATCTCGGGAGCGAAGCCCGTCCCGGGCTGCGGGGTCTAATGGGCCAGAGGGTCCGGCCATGTCATGTCTCCACCCGAAACCGCTGTCGAACCGTCAGACAACTGCACGAGCCAGGCTGCTGGCCGTATGGTTGCTGTCGATCCTTGCGGTGCACGTCCTCGCGGCGGAACAGGGGGGGCGACTGTCCCGGCCGGACTACAGCGGCACCGTGCTGACCAGCGACCAGTTGGATCGGCTCTTTCGTACGCCTTCGTGTCTCGAAGGCTACCGGCCGGCCCAGGCCGGCCCGCTGCGCCGCCTCGACGCGCCGCCGGGCCAGACGCCGGAGCCGACCTACGCGGTCGAGCCGACGACGATCCAGAGCGACAGGCTGCAGATCGGCGGCTGGCTCTATCTGCCGCGGCACGCCGGCAGGCGTCCCCTCGTCGTGCTGATCAACGGCGGCGGCGACAACGTCAAATCGATCCGATCGTTCTCGGACTTCATGGCGCCGGTGCTGGCGCATTGCGGCATCGCGGCGTTCGTCCACGACAAAAGGGGGACTGGAGAGTCGCAGGGCGTCTACCGGGACACGACCTACGACGACTACATCCGCGACGCCGGCAACGCGGCCGTCGCTCTGTCGAAGCACCCCAGGGTCGATCCGGCGCTCGTCGGCGCGATGGGCGCGAGCGAGGGCGGGCGGATCGCCGTGCTGGTGGCGAGCCGCTACCCGCAAGTCGGCTTTGCCATCAGCCTCGCCGGCACGGTGGTTAGCATGCTCGACGACCGGCTCTACGCGCAGCTGAACGGCCTCGCAGACCGCGGCGCGGCCAGCCCGCAGGTCATCGGCGAAATCACGCCGATCTGGGAGAAGTCGCTGGCGGCCTGGGCCAGCGGGGACCGGCGCGCGCTCGCCCAGGTCGACCGCGAAATCGTGGACTGGCGCGCGCGGTACCCCTTCAGCATCCTGCCGTTCACGACCGGGGAGTTGGAGTCTCGTCCCGAACTCCAGCGAATCCGGCCGACGTGGCGGTCGCTGTCGAGCGACTACATGACCGAGATGGCTCGATTTCTGAAGCCCTGGTTCGCGATGTTCGGCGCGGTGGACCGCACGGTGCCGACCGACGCCAGCGTGAAGAACATCCTTCGCTACATGGCGATGAGCCAGAACACCGCCTTCGCGGTGGCCGTCATCCCGCGGTGCGGTCACACGCCGGTCGATACCGAGACGAAGCGGCGCGTGCTCTTCGAGAATCTCATGCTGAACTGGTTTGCCGAGAACATCGCCGCGCTGCCCGGGCGGTGATATGGCGAGCAGGCTGGCGTCGCGACGAGGACTCCGATGCGATTCTGTGTCTTCTTGCTCGTGATGGGAGCGTCCCTGGTGGCGCAGACGCCCGGCCGCAGCGCGCTGCTCGAACAGCAGCTCGGTTCGGCCCCCGACCGCGTCATCGCGCTGCTCGTCCTGGCCGGCGCGTCCTCGGCCGAGGAGGGCGCGCCCGACCGGGCCCTGCGCTGGCTGCGCGAGAGCGTCGGGTTGAACACGGGATTCGACCCGCGGCAGACTCGCCTGGCAGAGCGGTTCCGTGGAGACCCGGAGTTCCAGCGTCTTGCCGCACGGGCAGACGCCGACAACCCGCCCATCCTCCGCAGCCGCACCGCCGTCACGCTCGCGGACCGGGAGCTGATCCCCGAGGGCCTCGCCTGGGACCCGGCCACGCGGCGGCTGTACATCGGCAGCATGCACCGGAAGAAGATCGTCGAGATCGCACCCGACGGGACGGCGCGTGACTTCGTGACGTCGGGGCAGGACGGCCTGGACCAGGTCCTGGGACTGAAGGTGGATTCGAAGACGAGAACGCTCTGGGCCGCATCGTCGAGCAAAGGGCAATCGGGTCTGTTTCGCTTCGACCTGCAGACCGGCCGCCTGCTGAGGAAGTACGTCCTCGAGGGGAACCACCTGTTCAACGATCTCGTCGTGTCGTCCGCCGGCGACGTCTATTTCACCGACAGCAATGCCGCGTCGCTCTACTGGATTTCGCACGCCACCGGGGCGATCGCGGAGTTTCTGCCTGGGACGAAGTTCGACTACGCGAACGGCCTCGCGCTCAGCGACGACGAGCGTGCGCTGTATGTCGCGGCCTGGCCAGGCGGCATCATGGTGGTCAGCCTCGAGGCGCCGAGCGCGCGCCCCCTGGCGCACGCGCCGAACATCACGCTGGCGGGGATCGACGGCCTGTACGCGTACCGCGGAGACCTGATTGCGATCCAGAACGCCGCGATGTTTCCGCGGGTGGTTCGATTGCGACTCGCCCGCGGCGGGGACCGTCTCGACCGCCTGGAGGTGCTCGAGCGGCGCCACCCGCTGTACCAGATCCCGACCACCGGCGCGGTCGCCGGCCGCCAGTTCTTCTACATCGCGAACTCGCAGCTCGACCGCCTGACGGACGAGGGCCTCGTGACGCCAGGGGAACTCAGGCCGCCCGTGATCCTCTCGCTGGACCTCGGGAGATGAGGCGGGGGCGCCGCGCGAGACCGCTCGAGCCGCTGCCCTTCAAGTCCGGCTCCTCCAAGCCGGGGCGGTCGAACCTGATGCTGGCGATTGCCCGCCGGCCGGCCGGCTGAGTAAGAGACCGCGATTCCGAGTCGCCAACAGGTCCGGGCGCATCTCTCGCGGGCCGCTCCGCAGGCCGGGAACGCGTCCTCGCGGTGCCGCGATTTCCGGATTCGTGCGTCGGGCTGGCGCTATTCGCGCTGGCTCGACCGCACGCGCTGCGCCCGGGAAATCACGGCATCCGCTCGTCGCGTTCCCTATCCGGACCTGACGGCCTGCTCCGAAGGCCCGCTCGCGATGCATCCCGACCCTGCTGGCTCGATCCCGAATCGCGGCGCTCCTACCCGCGCAGGCGCGCGACGACGGCCGACCGGTGGCGGCGGCTGACCGGCACGACGAGACCGCTCGTCAGCAGCAGCTCCGCCGGCGCTCCGGCCGCGCCGCGGATCTCGGCGACCCGGCTGACGTTGACGAGCCAGGACCGGTGGACGCGGAGGAACCGGCTCTGGCCGAGGCGGCCCTCGAGGGATGACAGTGCCTCGCGCAGGACGAACACGTCCTGGCCGCGATGAAGCACGGCGTAGACGCCCGCCGCCTCGATCGCCTCGACCTCCTGCGCCTTGATGAACCGGATTCGATCCCGATCCCGGACGACGAACCGATCGAGCGTCGGACGCTGCTCTTCGATCGCGCCGAGCAGCGCGAGCAGCCGCCGGTTCGACTCGCGTTCCTGCCGGGCGGCCAGCACGCCTCGCGCGTGGCGAAGGGCGTCCCTGAACCGTTCCGGATCGATAGGCTTCAGCAGGAAGTCCACGGCGTGCACGGCGAACGCCCTGACCGAGTACTGGTCGTATGCCGTGACGAAGATGACGAGCGGTACCTCGTCCGGTTCGAGTTCCTCGAGCACCTCGAACCCGTCGAGCACGGGCATCTGCACGTCGAGCAGCACGAGGTCCGGCCGAAGCGCCCGAATCGCGCTCACCGCCTCCTGCCCGTTGAAGCACGCGCGGGAGACCTCGACATCGGGCTCTCCGGCGAGCAGGTCGCGCAGGCCTTCGATGGCCAGCGGCTCGTCGTCCACCAGCAGGGTGCGGATCATGCGACCCTCCCGGGCGCCGCGCCGTCGCCCGCCCCGGGCTCTTCGGTCCGCAACGGCAGCCGGACCAACACCTGGAACCCGCCGGCGGTCCGCGCGCCGGACTCGAGGCTCGCGCGGTCGCCATAGAGGCGCGAGAGCCGGGCGCGCACGTTCGCCAGCCCGACGCCCGCCCCGCGGCTCCTGGCGTCGGCCGACGGTCCCACCCCGTCGTCGAGGACCGACAGCCTGACGGCGTCACCGTCGAGGCCGGCTTCAATCCGGACCGTGCCAGGGCCGGCCTTCGGGCCGATCCCGTGCCGTACGGCGTTCTCGACGAGAGGCTGCAAGACGAGGTGGGGCACGAGCGCCTGGTCTGCACGCGGATCGACCGACACCTCGACCGACAGGCGGTTCGGAAAGCGGACCTGCTCGATTGCCAGGTACGAGCGGGCGAACTCGATCTCCCGGGCGAGCACGACCTCCTGCACCCCTGAGTCGGCGAGTGCGCGGCGAAGGAGATCGGAGAGCAGGATCACCACGCGCTTCGCCGCGGGCGGGTCGGTCGTCGTCAGCGTGACCACGGCGTTGAGGGCGTTGAAGAGGAAATGCGGGTGCAACTGGCTCTTGAGCGCGTGGAGCTGCGCTTCGGCGAGTTCCGCCTGCAGCCGGCTCGCCTCGAGCGCCTCCCTCCGGTACCGCCACGCGTAAGAGAGCGTGAGCACCGCGATCCATGTGAGGGCCGCGATGAGGAGCCAACCGAGGAGTAGCGGCGCCGGGACGCGGAAGTTCTCGAAGAACTTGTCGGCGAGCGTGCGGCCGGAGCCCGGGAGCGTCAGGAGTTCCGACAGCAGGATGTCGGAGATGAAGACGACCGGCACCATGACGATCATGGCTGCCACGTGCACGAGGCGGTTGCGGAGCCGCGGTTCGCGGTCCAGACGGTAGCGGCCGCCGAGCCACACCACGAACGGCGTCCAGCCGGTCCAGACGAACCACTGCGTGAACCGGTAGCCCACCCACCCGAGCCACGGAACGGACAGCCCGCGCTTCGGGGCGAGCAGGTAGTCCTGCGTGGCCAGGACCAGCGCGACGCCGGTGTAGAACAGCGCGAGGCCAGACAGCCAGACCGGCCACCGAATTCGAGTGCTGGCTCGCTCGGCCATCGCCACGTCCATCCCCCTCGGAGGCCTATTCGAACACCGAACGCTCCGCGCCGCAAGCGGGTCCGGCGCCGCTCGCATCACGCGGGATGCCGCTCGCATCGTCTCGGCGATCGACCGGTCGCGCCGGTTCGTCTCCCAAGCGTGAAGAGGAGCACATCATGATGCTGACACGCTTCTGTCTCGTCGTTCTCGCGCTGCTCGTGGCCGCACCTGCGATTGCGCAGGACCCCGCTGCCACCGCAGGACAACCGCCGGCGACGCCGCTGCTGGCCGTCGCGTCTTCGGTCCAGGGGCGGGCGATGCCCGACCAGGCGGCGATCGCCGCCACCCTCGAGCAGTACTTCCGGGGGTTCGACGCGATGAACGCCGACGCGATGTCGCAGGTACTCCACGCCGACGCGACGACCGGGGGAGGCGTGGGGCAACCGATGATCGAACTGGCGCCCTACTCGCGGATGTTCGAGCAGCTCCGGAAAGCACCCGCGAACCGCAAACCGCCAGCCGTCAAGGCCGAGCGGACGCTCACGGAGCTGTTCGTCCACGGCGGGATGGCCACGGCCTGGGTGCACATGCAGTACCTGCCCCCGACGAGGGGAGCCGGCGTGCCCATCGAGTACGCGCTCCAGCTCTACAAGTCGGGGACGGGCTGGACCATCGCCAGCGTCGTGAGCCACGCAGACCAGTATGCCGGGGAGACGGCCGACAGCACGCTGGACGCGATGGGCATCCGGCCGGGGATGACGATTGGCGAGATCGGCGCGCGCGACGGCCGGATCACCCTGGCGCTCGCCCGCCGAGTCGGCGACCGCGGCAGGGTCTACGCCAACGACATCGACCCGAAGCCGCTGGCACAGCTCGTCACGACGTGCGAGCGCCGCGGTGTGAAGAACGTC
Source organism: uncultured Acidobacteriota bacterium (assembly GCA_963698725.1). Taxonomy (GTDB): domain Bacteria; phylum Acidobacteriota; class Vicinamibacteria; order Vicinamibacterales; family Fen-181; genus FEN-299. Next base: position 230,771 of record CAVORY010000008.1, on the reverse strand, counting down.
GAGACGATTACCGGCAAGGTGGACGACCCGATGTTCCCGAAGGGCGCCCTCGACCTGGCCATCACCGCCATCGTCTATCACCACCTCGAGCAGCCGGTCGCGCTGCTTCGGAACCTGGCGTCGTCGCTGAAGCCGGGCGCGACGCTCGTGATCGTCGATCCGGCCTACGACCGGACGGGCGACAAGGACTCGGATCGGCCGACGACGCGCGAGCGGGTTGAGGCCGAGGCCGCGGAGGCGGGCTACGAGCTGGTGGAAATCAACGCCTCGCTTCCGCGCGACAACATCTTCATCCTGCGCCTGAAGGGCGGCGGGCCGGCGCCGGCCGTGAAGGTGACCAGCACGCCCTGGGTTCCGCCGGCTTCCGGGTCCGAGCGGGCGGCGGTGCTGGCGGCTGTGGACACCTGGTGGAGGGGGCACGATGTCGATGAGGCGACGCTGTTCGAAAAGGTCCTGGCGCCGGGCGCGCGGAGCTGGTTCGTGCACGAGGGCGTTCTGCAGTTTGTGACATTCGACAAGAGCATCGAACTGATGAAGTCAGGAAATCGTCGCCCTGCCGCGCGGCCGGCGCCCGGCGAGAAGCGGACGGTCGTGGACTTCAAGCAGGAGCGCGCCGTGGCGACCGTGACGATGCTGGTCGAGATCCCGCGGGCCGGCTCCACCAGCCGCAACTACACGACGTTCCAGCTCTACAAAGCCGACGACCGGTGGCAGATCGTGAGCCTGGCGGGGATGTAACGGCTCCGGACCGGGCGTCCTCGGTCCCGGGCGACAGCTGACCGGCGTCGCCGGCCGCAAATCGAGGAAGAACCGAGGATTGCGTCGGGGCTTTCCCGCGTCAATCTGATCGACACACGGTAGAAGAAACAGAGCGCCTCCCATGCGTCCACCGAAGGCGGTTCCCGTTGCGCTCGTTGCCGTGCTGACGTGCCTGTCGGTGTCTGCCGCCGACCGCGGCACTTCGACCTCTCGATCCGGCGACGGTCGCCATGCAGCGCGCGCGGTCGGCCATGCTCGCATCGTGTCGAGTCCCGTTGGCGCCGGGATCTCGGCAGACCGGCAGATGGAACGACTCAGCCGCAACAGCCTCGGCATGCGCTTCGTCGAGATCCCGGCTGGCAGCTTCGACATGGGATCCACGATCGGGCCGGGGGAAGGGCCGGTGCACCGCGTGTCGGTCGGCCGATTCTGGATGGGCGTGACCGAGGTGACGCAGGCGCAGTGGCAGGCGGTCATGGGGAGCAATCCGTCCCACTTCAAGCAAGCAGGCCCCGATGCGCCGGTGGAGATGGTCACCTGGAACGACGTGCAGGAGTTCATCCGGAAACTGAACGCCCGCGAAGCCGACCGGCGCTACCGGCTGCCGAGTGAGGCCGAGTGGGAGTGGGCGTGCAAAGGGGGTGGCGGACCGGACCCCTACGGCCGTCCGGAGGACATCGCCTGGATCCAGGAGAACTCCGGCGGGACCACCCACCCGGTTGGTCAGAAGCGCCCGAACGCTTTCGGCCTCCACGACATGTTTGGCAACGTCTCGGAGTGGTGCGAGGACACGTACTTCCACGGCTACGACGGGGCACCGGTCGACGGCAGCGCGCGCAAGGGCGATCCCGCCGCCCGCCACACGCTGCGCGGAGGGGGCTGGGACCTGCCCGCCTTCTTCATCCGCGCGGCGCTGCGAGGTCCGTACGACCCGATTCACCGGCTGGGGTTCCGCCTGGTCTGCGTGGCCGTCCCCGCGCGCTGACAGGGCGCAGGACGGCGACGCCGCGCCGGCGCCGGAGCGACAGGATGCCGGCGTACGACCCATGGGTCATGGGCACTCGTCTATGACCGTGGAGGAGGCCGCCGCATGACGTTCGTCCGACCGCTGGCACGCGCGTGCCGCGCCGTTCCGCTCGTTCTGATCGTCAGCGCCGGCACGGCTGAAGCCGCGCCCTACGGCGGCACGGTTGAAGCCGCGCAGATCGCCCTGTCGGCGAACGGGCAACAGCTCAACAACCTCATCGGCCGCGGCGTCGCGCTGGCCGACTTCAACGGCGACGGTGCTCTGGACGCGTTCGTGGTGAACCAGGTCACCTGGGAGAGCCACGACGCCCGGGTCTACCTGGGTGATGGCCGCGGCCAGTTCGCCGACAGCGCACAGCGGCTGACGGCTCCCGGCCCCGCCGACCAGCCGCTCGTTCTCGACGTGGACGGCAACGGCACGAAGGACGTCCTCGTCGGCCGGGTGACCTGGGTGAACGACGGGAAAGGCCGCTTCACAGCCGGGCCCTCCGTCCTCGACGATGCCGACGGCGCGAGGGTCCGAGACGCGAGGCTGGCCGACCTGAACGGCGACGGCGCGGTCGATCTGCTGGCGCCGGTGATGCCGGGCCCTGGGGGGGCCGCCGGCATCAGGCTCTATCTGAACGACGGCAAGGGACGCTTCCGTGCGGCCGGTCAGACGCCACTGCCCGGCATCACGAGCGCGGTTGGCATCGGCGACCTCGACGGAAACGGCACGCCGGACGTGGTGGTGAGCGGCTGGCGGAACGAGGCGAAGGACGATTGCCCGAATCGCGTCCTGCTGAACGACGGCAAGGGGCGCCTCACCGACACCGGCCAGCAGCTCGACGAGGAGCTTCGCCACTCGCACGGCCTCGCGCTGGGCGATTTCGACGGCGACCGCGATCTGGACGTGATGATCGTCGCCCAGGGAACGCCACCTGGCGGGCACGTGTATCTGAACGACGGCAAGGGGCGGTTCACCTCGGGCCCGCGCATCGGCACGACCAGTATTGAGAACGTGGCGCTGGCGGATTTCGATGGCGATGGCGACCTCGACGTCTTCCTGGCGTGCATCGGGCCGGACGAGGTGTGGCTGAACGACGGCCGCGGGTTGTTCACCGACAGCACGCTGCGGCTCGGCACGGCCTGGAGCTGGCAGTTGGCGGTCGGCGACGTCAACGGCGACCGGCTGCCGGACGTGTTCGTCGTGAGTTTCACGAACGACAGGACGCTGCCGCCCGACCGGTCACTCGTCGCGCATCCGGCGGACGTGTGGCTGAACGCGAGCCGGCGGGATCCCGCGCCAGCCGGCGCCTCGGGCACGGCGGGCCGGCCGATGCCGGCGGGCGACACGCGCGCGGATCGCTACGCCCGGGATCTCCAGCAGGCTCGGGCGGCCGTCGCGGGGCGCGACCATGCGGCGGCGCTGGCCGCATACGAGCGCCTGATCCGCGAGGCGCCGTACCATCCGGGCTTCCACTACCAGATCGCGCGGCTGAGCGCGCTGACGGGCCAGCCCGCGCGAGCCGCCGACGAGTTGGAGAGGGCGCTGGCCCTCGGGCACGACTTCGGCGAGAAGCTGGACGACGCCTTCGCGACCCTCGGCGCGCAGGCCGCCACGCCGAAGACCGCCGCTCCGATCCAGCGGTCACGCCGACCGGTCGGGACGAGCCGGGTTGCGTTCACGCTTGCCGAGCGGGACCTCACACCGGAAGGGATTGCCTACGATCCGAAAGACGGCGCCTTCTACCTCGGGAGTACCTGGGGCTCGAAGATCGTCCGTCTCTTCCTCAACCGTACGGGTGACGCGATGAAGCGGACGGCGGTTCTCGAGAACCGCCATCCCAGCTTCGAGCTTCCGACGACGGGGGCGATGGCGGGCAGGTCCTTCTACTACATGGCCAACACGCAGATCTACCGCACCGGCGCGGGCGGCAAGCTGCTGCCCGTCGAGAAGCTGGACGACCTTATCATCCTGCGGCTGGACGTGGATGCTCCCGCGGCAGGGACCAGGTAGCGCCCTCACATGGTTCGGAGATAGGTGGCCGGGCCGTGCATGCGCCAGGTCGCCGCCGCCAGGGCGCAACCCCTGAAGCCGCGGCAGGAATGAAGCTGACGCGAAGGATGGGACACACGTTGACGAAGACGGACGCGACAATGAACCGAAAAACGATACTCCTGACGGTGGGACTTGCCTTTCTGTTCTCGATCCGGGCGGACGGCGTCGGGCAGGTGAATCCTGCGGGCGGGAGGACCGGCCTGCCGGCCTTCGCCAAGAGTTCCCAAGTGTTTCCCGGCGGCACCTTCCAAATCGCGGCGGCCGATCTCGACGGCGACGGCGATCAGGACGCGGTCTTCTCGGGCACTCCGGGTCCGTCGCATGTGTTCCTCAACGACGGCAAGGGCGCTTTCCGCGACTCGGGGCAGGCCTTTCGCCCCGCGCTTCACGGCGTCGCCATCGGCGACCTGGACGGGGACGGCGACCCGGACCTCGTCTTCGCCGCGGTCCATTCCGAACAGGCCAGCCCGGTCTACATCAACGACGGCCGCGGCCGTTTCGTAGAGGGCGGAGGGAGCGCGCTCGGTTCCGGTATCGCCGTCTTCCTGATCGACCTCGAGAAAGACGGGGACCTGGATGTCGTGCTGGAGAGAAGCGGGGGCAACTCGATCTACCTCAATGACGGGAAAGCCCACTTCACCCGCAGCGGTACGCTCATCCCCGGCTATGCCGGCTTCGGCGACTTGAACGGGGACGGATTCGCTGACTGGCTCGTGAGCCGCGGCGGAAAGGGGTTCGAAGTCTCCCTCAACGACCGCAAAGGGAATTTCCCAGAGCCGGGCCTCTTTCCCAAGCCGGATCTCATCAGCCGCTTCCATGCCCTCGCGGATCTCGACGCCGATGGGGACAACGATGTCATCTACTCGAATGGCGAAGGGGAGATCCGGCCTTCCGGGATCTTGTGGAACGACGGCAAGGGTCAGCTCTCCGAGAGCGGACAGATCCTGGCCCGGGTGGAAACCGGCCGGATCGGCACCGGGGACCTGAACGGAGACGGCTTCGTCGATCTTCTCTTCGCCGACCGCCTGCGCCCGGCCCAGATCTGGCTGAACGACGGAAAAGGCAGGTTCTTCGATTCGGGCGCCCGCCTCGACGAGAGCGGCGCGTGCCACGGCTTCGCGCTCGCGGACTTCGACGGGGACGGGGACCTGGACGTCTTCATCGCCAATTTCCTGAATCCGAAAGGAAACAGCGGATTGTGGTTCAACCAGCTTCGCGAGAAGACGCGCCGATGAACAATGCTCGATCCGGGTCGCGGGATCTAATCAGCGATTGAGGACCACGACGATGATCTGCAGACTGTGGCTGCTTACAAACGCTCTCGCGGTTGCACTGACGTCAGCGGTTTCGACGGGCGCCCAGTCGCCGCCGCCGTCCGCGGCAACCTCGACGACCATCCATGACGCCGCGACCAGGGGCGACCTGCAGGCGGTGAAGGCGGCGATTGCTGCGGACCCGGCCGTGGTGGACGCCGAGAAGCCGCCGAACAAGAAGACCGCGCTGCACTACGCCGCGCAGAACGGGCGCACCGAGGTGGTGGCGTTCCTGCTCGACAAGGGCGCGGACGTGAACCGGCCGAACATCGCCGGCGAGACGCCGTTGCACTATGCCGCCGGCCTCCCGGATCCCGCCGTCGTCAACCTGCTGCTCGCGCGCGGCGCCAATCCGAACGCGAAGACCTCGAACGGCGGCCACGCCCCTGTGGATGGCGACGGCATTCGGCCGACTGGGCTCGATGCAGGCGCTTCTCGACAAGGGTGCGGACGTCCGCGACACGCTGCCGAACGGCCAGACGCTTCTCCACATGGCCGTCCGGGTCGGGCCGCCGGAGTCCGTGGCGCTCCTGGTCGGCAGGGGAGTTGACGTGAACGGGGCGGCGAAGAACGGCCAGACGCCGCTGCTCATCGCGTGCATCGTCGGAAACGACACCATGGCGGCCGCGCTGCTCGACCGGGGAGCCGATCCCAACACGCGCGACGCGGCCGGCTGGACGCCGGTGGAGGCGGCGGTGCGCGTCGGCCACCCGGAGATCCTGAAACGGTTGCTCCACGCCGGCGCCAAGCCGACTGGGTCCGCGACCTCCGACAAGCGAACGGCGCTTCACCACGCCGCCGCCAGGGGCTGGCTGGACATCACGAAGATGCTGCTTGCAGCCGGCGCCGATTGCGGCGCGCGCGACAGTCAGGGACGAACGCCGCTGGACCTGGCCGTCCGCTACGGCAACCGCCGGGTGGCCGACGCGCTGCGAAGCGCTTCCGCAACCGCATCGGCTTCGTCACGGGCGACACCCGTGACGCTGGGCCAGGCGCCAAAGATGGGGGAAGCCGTCGTCTGGTACCTGGGGCACATGGGATGGGCCGTCAGGACCGCCAACCACTTCATGGTCTTCGACTACGACGGCCGGGGAGTCCCGCCGGACGAGCCGTCGCTGGCCAACGGGTCGATCGATCCGAACGAGATCAGGGACCTCTCGACAACGGTCTTCATCACGCACCGTCACACCGATCATTACGCGCCAGCCGTGTTCGACTGGAAGAAGACGGTCAAGGACATCACCTACGTCGCCGGATTCAAGCCCGAGGGGAAAGAGGGCTACGTGTCCATGGCGCCCAGGGAGACGAAGGCGCTGGGCGGTCTGGATATCACGACGACGATGGCCAACGACGAGGGGGTGGGGTTCTTCGTGAAGGTGGACGGCGTCACGATCTTCCATTCCGGCGATCACTCCGCCGAGGGCCGATGATGAGAGCTTCGAGCTGGAGATCGACTTCCTGGCGGGCCGAGGCCTGCGCGCCGACCTCCTGTTCATGCCGATCTCGGTGACTGGTGACCAGGAGATGAACCAGGGGGTGCACTACGCGATGAAGCAGCTCTCGGCCGTCGCGGTGTTCCCGGGGCACGTCGCCGCCCGGGAGGACGTCTTCCTCGAGTTCGCTCGCGACGCGTCGAAGGCCGGGATCACGACGCCGATCCACTGTCCGGAGTACGGCGGCGACCACTTCGCGGTGCCGCGGCGCCGCTAGGCCAATCGAAGGAGGATAGGGGAAGACATGGCCACCGACATCGGACTGGTGCTTGCGAACCTGACGCAGTTCTGCGATTTCGGGGGAAAGACCGTCATTCACGTTGGCGCAGGAGGAGGCCAGTTCGTTCGCAGCGTCGAAAGGGCGCGGGGGGTTGTGGCGGTCGATGCCGATCCCGCGGCGATGGCGCGCCTGAAGCTCGCCGTCGAAGCCGCCGGGCTCGGCGAGATCTTCGCGTTCCGGGAGGAGCCATTTGAGGCGGTCTCCGACCGGGCCGACGTTGTGTTCTTCGAGTTCTGCCTCCACGAGATGGACGAGCCAGACGCCGTGCTGCGCCACGCGCGGGAACTGGCGCCCGCGACGGTGGTCATCGACCACGCCCCCGAATCGAAGTGGGCGTGGTACGTGGCGGAGACCGAGAAGGCTGCCCGAAGTTGGGCAGCCTGTGAACGAGCCGGGATCAGGCGCGAGCAGGCGCACCAGGGGCTGCAGCGGTTCGACAACGGCGACGCCCTGTTGGAGAAGGTGCGTTCGCAGGGCGAGCCGGCGGTGAGCCGGGCCCGGGCCCACGCCGGCCCGGCTCCGATCGAGATCGACATGGCGTATCGGATCGCCCTGCTCTAGCGAGGCGAGGACCACTACCGCCGCGAGAGGTCCGGCCACGCGCCATGGTGCGCGATCGACGCCAGGATTTCCAGCATCAGCGCCTCGCCCGCGGCCGCGTTGGTCATGATCACCGCGCCCTTCCCGGCGACCGGCGACATGATCACCCAGCAGTTCGCTCCCGGGTCGTTGCCGCCCGGGTGCAGGAAGTGCAGCGTCCCTCCCTCGCCGAGGAGCATCACGCCGAGCCCCTGGCCCAAAGGAACGCCGAATCCCGCGTTGAACTCGGCCGCTTTCGTCAGCATCAGCTCGGCTGAGCGTTTCGACAGCAGCCGGGTCGACCGTCCCTGGTAGGCGAGGCCGCACTCGATCGCGCGGACGTCCGCCGCCGCGGGCTGCTGCTGGCCCGCCGACAACCACGCTGACACCGCAACCAGGATGAGAACCGTGATGACCGTGTGGGTGGCTCGTTTCTTGATGATTCACCTCTTCCGAGAATCCGTTTCGGGGATGTGAACGCAGCACCCGCGATGCAGCTTCACCGAGCGTTCCCTTCCGTCGGCCTGTCATCCCGGAGTGGCATCCGATGTGGGACGATTCGAGGAGGGCGGTAGGATTCCGTCGGCCCGTGCTCACCGGGTGCTCATCCCGTTCGCGCTCGCGCAGGCCACGGTTCTGACGGCAGAGAACACGCTGCGGATACGCGGATGTGACGGCCCGGCCGATATCTCGTAAACTGGAGGCCTGAAGGAGGCGGTCAATGGCTTGGCTTGACTGGTCGCAATGCCCCGTCGTTGAGAGCATCCCTGGCAAGGTGAGTGGCGCCTGGGTGTTCCGGGGCACACGCACGCCCGTCGCCGTCGTCTTCGAGAACATGGAGGACGGCATGACGATCGACGAGGTCATCGAGCAGTTCCCGGTTTCGCGGAGCCACGTCAAGGCCGTGCTGGAGTTTGCCGCCCGCAGCCTCGACGCGCCCGTCTCGGCACGCTGATGCGGGTTCTCTTCGACAACGGGACGCCGAGGGGCGTCGGCGCGGCCTTGATGGACCACCTTGTCGAGGAAGCTCGCGCCTACGGGTGGGACACCCTTCGAAACGGCGAACTGCTCGACGCCGCCGAAGCTGCCAGGTTCGACGTGTTCGTGACGACGGACCGGAACCTCCGCTACCAGCAGAACCTGGCGGGTCGGAAGATCGCCATCATCGTTCTTGGCAATGGCCGATGGCGTCTGATCAGGAACAGGCTTCCGATCATTTCCGCAGCGGTTGCCGCAGCGGCGCCAGGCAGTGTCGCTGAGATCGAAATCCCGATTGACTGAACGCCCCATCCCTATCAGAAGCTCGGCACCTCGTGTGTTCGTCGCCGTTGCGGGCCGACGCTGATACTGTTGGCCGCAGCATGCACGCGGCCCACCCGCTGTGGGGCGCGCCGCGCGTCCACGGCGAACTGCTGAAGCAGGGCATCGAGATCGCACAAACGACGGTGGCGAAGCACCTGGGGCGCCGCCGTGGGAAGCCCCCGTCGCAGACGTGACCAGCACCGCTCGGCAGGGGTTCTGGGATCCGCCTGCCGGCGCCCCCGGTATGCCATAGGGAGTCCTTTTCTGGGCCGATGGCGTTTCTGGTAGGGACACCCCCCTACATCTTTCCTCGCAGCGCTGGCCCGGCGCACCTCTACCCCGATCGCCTCGTCCAACCCAGCGTAAACGCCGCGCGCCGACGGCGAGAGGGATTCTGATGCTGTCCGCCCTGCTGTCTGACATTCGACTGGCGTGCCGATCGATGCGGCGTCAACCCGCGTTCACGGCGGTGGTGGTGGGGACGCTGGCGCTGGGCATCGGCGCCAACACCGCCATGTTCTCGCTCATCCACGCGGCTCTGCTCGAGCCACTGCCCTACCACGAGCCCGACCGGCTCGTGCTCGCCCGGAGGACTGTCGGCGGCGCGCCGCGGATGCTGCACTCGGCGCCGGACTACTACGACTACCGCGAGCAGACGCCCGGGTTCGAGTCACTGGCCGCCTCGAGGGGAGGAGCAGGTCAGGCCACCGTCACCGGAGGCAGCGGTCCCGAGCACGTTCCCGCAATGGAGGTGTCCTACGACCTGTTTCCGACTCTGGGCGTCAAGCCGGTCGCGGGGCGGTGGTTCACCTCGGAGGAAGGCCGCGTCGGTGGCCCGGACGTGGTCATGGTCAGCGAGGGGCTCGCGCGTCGCCGCTTCGGCAGCGCCGGCTGGCGATCGGCCAGACGCTGACATTCTCGGGAACGAGAGTCGCATCGACTATCGTCGGCGTGATGCCCGCCTCGTATCGCTTTCTCGAACAGGCTGACCTCTGGGTACTCGCCCGCCGCGGTGACAACGACGGGCCGGAGACGCGCCGATTCCACAACTGGGTGCTCGTCGGCAGGCTCAGGGCCGGGTCGTCAATCGACACGGTACAGCGACAGGTTGACGTCGTCACCAGGCGGCTGCAGCAAGAGTATCCGGTGACGAACCGGAACAAGGCGATGCGGCTGGAGCCGCTCCAGAGCGCCCTGATCGGGTCGCAGACCCCCATGCTGCTGACCTTGATGGGCGCCGTGGCGTTGGTGCTCCTCGTCGCGTGCGCGAACGTCGCCGGCCTCCTGATTGCGCGCGGCGTCGCCCGGCGGTCGGAACTGGCGGTGCGCGCGTCGCTCGGCGCCTCGCGCCGACGGATTGCGGCGCAACTGGTGACCGAGAGCGTGGTGCTGGCCGGGTTGTCGGGCCTGGCCGCCCTGATGCTGGCCATCTGGCTGCAACGCCTGCTGCCGGTGGCCGCGGGCCTGGCCGGTTCGGGCATCGTGGCGCGCGGCGTCGAGACGCCCGTCCTGCTGTTCGCCCTGGCGGCGTCGCTCGTCACCGGCGTGCTGAGTGGGGTCGCGCCCGCCGTCCGCGCCTCGTCGCTGAACCTGATCGCGAGCCTGGCGCCGGGCTCGCGCGCCACCGAGTCGAGGGGCGGCGCGCGGCTGCGCAGCCTGCTCGTCGTCGGGCAAGTCGCGCTCTCGCTGGTCCTGCTCGTCGGCGCGGGCCTGCTGTTGAGGAGCTTCAGCCGTCTCGCGGCAACGGACCTCGGATTCAAGACCGACGGCCTCTTCGCCGTGTCGATCGACCAGCCGTTCCGGGATCGGGCCATGCGCATCCAGTTCCAGTCCCTCGTGTTCGACGAACTGGCCGCGATTCCAGGGGTCCAGGCGACGTTGACGAGCCACGTCCCGATCCGGCATCCGTTCGGGGACCCGCCGATGTGGCCGGCCAGTCGTTCTGCGGATGATGCGTCGGCGCAGTCCCCGGTGCTCGCCCGGATCGTGGCGCCCGGGTACTTCAAGACGATCGGTATTCCACTGATCTCCGGGCGCGACCTGACCGCGGCCGACCGGCTGGGCAGCGCACAAGTGATGGTCATCGACGAGCACATGGCCCGCGAGTTCTTCCCGGGCCAGAACCCCATCGGCCAGCACGTGATGGCGACGGGCATGGTGGTGGGCGACGTCGCCCCGAGGGACTTCGAGGTCGTCGGCGTCGTGGGCAGCGCGCGGCTCAACAGCGTGGCGGGCGACGTGCAGGCGACGGCGTACGTGTCGTCGCACCAGTTCGGGATGGGCCGGGTCAGCGTCTTGCTGCGGACGTCACTCTCGGCGGCTACGCTCACCAGGACCATCCGCACACTGATGGCCGCGAAGCACCCTGACATTCCGATCGACCCGGTCGTCGCCATGGCCGACGTCGTGGACGAGACGCTGGTGTCCAGGCGCGTGATGGCCGTGACCCTCAGCGCCTTTTCCGGTGTCGCGCTCGGGCTGGCGGCCCTCGGCCTGTACGGCGTGCTCGCCTTCTACGTCACGCAGCGCCGCCAGGAGATTGGCATCCGCATCGCGCTTGGCGCCGACCCCGGGGCCATTCTGCGGCAGGTGCTCTCGCGCAGCGCGTTGATGGTGGGACCGGGGCTCGCGGTCGGGCTGTTGGCGTCGCTCGCGCTCGGCCGGGTGATGACGCGGTTCCTCTACCAGATTCAACCGACGGATGCCGCCAGCTATGCCGGCGCGAGCCTCAGCCTGGCCGCGGTCGCCTTCGTCGCGAGCGCATGGTCCGCGACGCGTGCGACGCGCATCGACCCGGTGCAGGCGCTGCGAGGCGAGTCGTGAGCCTCGTCCACGCTACTCGGCGCGGAGCGCGTCCGCGGGCCTGACGCGGGCGGCCCGCCGCGCGGGAAGCCACGAGGCAAGCAGCGCGACGGCGAGCAGCAGGCTCGAGGCGGCAACGTGCGTGACCGGATCCTGCGGAGTAATCTCGTAGAGGAACGACGTCAGCACACGCGAAACCGCCAGCCCGGCCGAAAGCCCCACCCCGAGGCCGACCAGGACGGGAGCCACGACCTGCCGGACGACCATGCCGACGACGGCGACGGGGTTCGCACCCAGCGCCAGCCGCACCCCAATCTCGCGCGTGCGGCGCGTCACGCCGTGCGCGGTGACGCCGGCAATCCCGACCGCGACCAGCAGCAGCCCGAAGGCGCCGGCCATGCCGACGAACACGGCATAGAACCGCGGGCCGCGTCGACCGTTCGCGAGCGCCTCGTCAGCCCGCGTCGCGGTCACCGGCAACCGTGAGTCCACGGCTGCCATCGCCCTGGCGGCGTCTCGACCCACGCCGGTCCGGGGCTGGCTCGTTCGAATGACCAGAGTCCGGAAGTTGTAGAAGAGGCACGAAGACGGGTTCATGGGCACATAGACCGAGGGCGCCGGCGCGCGCCGTTCGGTCGCCTCGCGCAGGTCGCTGACGACGCCCACGATCTCCAACCGCCAGGTTCGGCCCGGGCTCACGGTGATCCGGCGGCCGATCGGATCCTCTCCCGGCCAGTAGCGCCGAGCGGCCGTTTCATTGATCACGGCGACTTTGGGCGCGGTATCCTCGTCCGCCGCCGTCCAGAGGCGGCCGCTGCGCACCGATATGCCCACTGCCTGGAAGTAGTCGGCCGACACGTGGCGCACCTCCGAACGCAGCGTCTCCGACCGGCCGTCGATCGTCATGCGAATGTCATCAATGACTCCGCGAAGCGGTCCCCAGTCGGATGCACCAACCGAGACCGCCCCCGGAATCCGCCGTAGCGCGTCGGCCATCCGCGCGGCCAGCGGCCCGACCTGTTCGCGTTGCGGGTAGAGCGAACGTGGCGCGACGAAATCGACGGTCCAGACGCGGTCCGGTGCGAAGCCGAGGTCGATGGTGGTCAGGCGCAGGAGGGAGTTGACCAGCAACGCGCCGCCGATGAGAACGACGAGCAGCACCGATGTCTCGACGACGACCATCGTGCCGGCGAACCTGCGCCAGCGAGGCGCTCGCGCGACCGACTGACCGCCAGCCTTCAGCGCGCTCGACACGTCGGCGCGCGTGGCCAGCACGGCGGGCCCAAGTCCAGACAGCAGGGCCGTGAACGCGGTGACGATCCCGGCGATGCCGACCATCCGAAGGTCGACGCGGATCGCCGGGACGAGCAACAGTCCCGCCGGCAACAGACTGACGAACGTGTTCAGCGCCGCCGCGCTCAGCAACAGGCCGATTGCTCCGCTGGCGGCCGCCAGCACGCAGTATTCCGTCAGCAACTGTCGAAACAGCCGCGTCCGCGTGGCGCCGAGCGTGGCGCGCACGGCCAGTTCCCGAATGCGCGACTGCGATCTCGACACCAGCAGATTGCCGATGTTGACGCAGCACACGACGAGCAGGCAGCCGATAAGGCCGAACAGGACCAGGAGCGTCGATCGCGCGTCGAGCGCCAGTTCCTCCTGGAGCAGGCGCACCCGGGCGGTGTCCCGGCCGCCGTCCCGACTCGGCTCGCCGTATCGGAGCGCCAACTCCGTCGCCTCACGCTGCGCCTGCACTACCGTGGCGCCCGGCTGCAGGCGCGCGGCCACGCCGTACCCGCGCCCCTGGCCAGGGCGCTCGCGCTCGCTGAACCTCGCCCAGGGGACGAGGAGGTCGGGTGCGGTCTCACCCTGGCCCATCGTGATGTCGGGGGGCATCGGGTACCAGAACTCCTCGCTCATCACACCTACGACCGTCACCTGGCCCTCGACAAATGACACGGTCTTGCCGATGACGTCGCGCTGCCCGTTGAACAGCCGCCGCACGCCGGTGGTGGTGAGGATGCAGACCTCCGGCGTGGCGACGCGTTCGTCCGCTGCGGTGAAGACCCGTCCGCGGGCGGGCCGCACCCGGAACACCGTGAAGAAGTCCGGCGACACGTTCACGCCGTTGACGACACGTGTTCCGTCGGCCCAGGCCAGCGTATAGGGCTGCGATACCCAGGATGCGAACTCCGACACCGACTCGAACGCCGGGCTGCCGCGCAGCGCGTCCGACAGCGTGCGCGGGATGCCCGCCCCGGCCCACCGCGCCGACGGCCGACGACCGCTGCGGTCGGATGCGGAAGGCGCGGTGCGAACGGGATTCACGCCGGTGACGTAGACCACGCGGTCGGGCGAGGGGAAGGGCAGTGGCCGGAGCAGCGTGGCATCGACGATGCTCATGACGCTGGTGGACGCGGCGATGCCCAGCGCGAGCGTCGCCGCCGCCGCGATGGCGAACGTCGGATCGAGCCGGAACGAGCGCAACGCCAGCCGGACGTCCTGCGCCAGGGCGTCGAACCACGCCGCGGCCCGGACACTGGGCTGCAGCATGCTATCTCCCGGAAGCGCCGGCAGCGGCGCGTAGATCAGTGAACAGCTTCAAGACCCGTTCGCCCGTGGGCGTTCGGGGGTGATCGAGAAGACGGTGAAGCCGCCTCGAGATGTCGGCCCGCCTGGGATCGCCACGACCTCCACGCACGGCTTCTGGTCCTTGCAACGCAGCACGATGTGGGCTTGCGCGTCGGGGCGTTCGCTCGCGATCTCGCCGATCTCGCTCAGCTTGAACCTATGGGTGGCACCGTTGCGACCCGTCCGGAGGACGACGCCGCTGGCGTCGAGCGTCAGGACGGGTTTGTTGAAGCAGGAACTGGCCAGCAGCTCGTTCAGCTCTTTCAGCGTTCCGGCTGTCTTCTGTGCCAGGGCCGTCGCGGCCAAACCTCCCACCACGCAAGAGACAGCGGCGGCACGGACCATCATTTTCACCATCGGGCTCTCCTCGGCGCGTGTGAGCGCCGACTCGTCATGGGTGCGCGGCGGGGCAGGAGACTCGTGTCGAAGGATTGGACGCGATTACGCCTCAGGTGCTCCCCTGAAGTTCCTCGCGTGTTCCTCGGTTCTTCCTACAGGGCTATCGCTGTCGAGGTCTCGCACGTCAAAGGAGGTAGACGGCCTACACCCACGGAGAGCGCCCCGGGGCTCGCTGCCACGGCAACGCGCAACCGAGAACGCCAGGAGCACGACATGGGCAAGAAGGACCGCTACCAGAACCGCATCGAGCTGCTGCAGGGGACGCTCGATCTCCTCATCCTCCAGACGCTGCAGTGGGGCCCGCGCCACGGGTACGGGATCACCCAGGCGATCGGGACCCGCTCGGGCGACCTCCTGCAGGTGGATACCGGGTCGCTGTACCCGGCGCTGCACCGGCTGGAGCGAGCCCGGCTCATCACCGCGGAGTGGAGCGTGTCGGCCAACAACCAGCGCGTGCGGGTGTATCGACTGACCCCCGGCGGGAAGCGGCAGCTGGTGTCGGAACGCTCGCGGTGGGACCAGCTGTCGGCAGCCATTGCCGGCGTTCTCGCCCCGGCGCCGTCGGAGGAAGCGTCATGAACATCCCGCACTGGCTGGTCGTCGGCGCGACGAGGACCTCGACGAGGAACTGCAGAGCCACCTCCGCATGGCGATCCAGGATCGCGTGGAGCGTGGCGAGGCGCCCGACGAGGCGGCCGCCGCGGCGCGCCGCGAGTTCGGCAACGTCGGCCTGGTGCGCGAGGTCACGCGCGACCAGTGGGGCTGGGGCTGGCTCGAGCGCCTCGCGCGAGACCTCCAGTACGCGTTCAGGGGACTGCTGCACAACCGCGTCTACGCGCTGGCCGCGATCGTCACGCTCGCGCTCGGCATCGGCGCGAACACCGCGATCTTCTCGATTCTCGATAGTCTCATGCTGCGCGCACTGCCGGTGCGGGAACCCGACCGCCTGGTCCTGCTCTCCGGGCGGCCGAATCACAACTGGACCTACCCGACGTGGGACGAAATCCGCCGCCGGCCCGAACTCTTCGAGGGCGCCTGCGCGTTCAGCGCGACCCGGTTCGACCTGGCCCGCATGGGTCCGACCGAGATGGCGGATGGCCTCTGGGTGAGCGGGCGGTTCTTCGAGGTGCTCGGGGTGCGGGTCGTGCTCGGTCGGACGTTGACGGAATCGGACGACCGGCGCGGCGGCGGGCCGGAGGGACCCGTCGCGGTGATCAGCCACGGATTCTGGCAGCGGAGGTTCGGCGGGGCGGCGGACGTCGTCGGAAAGACCGTGACGGTCGATCGGGCCGGCGTCCCCGTGCGTATTGTCGGCGTCGCCGCGCCAGGCTTCCTTGGTCCCGAGGTTGGCCGCAGCTTCGATCTTGCGCTTCCCATCGGCGCGATCGAGGCGCTATCCGGCCGGCGCCCGAGCCTGCTCGATGCGCGCCTGTCGTGGTGGCTGAAGATCATCGCCCGACTCCGGCCCGATCAGACGATCGAGTCCGCGACAGCGACGTTCCGCCGCGTGCAAGCGCCGATAAGGGTCGCGACGATGCCGGAGGCGTATCAGCCCAAGGACTACTCCCGGCACCTCCGCTCACCGTTCTCGCTGCTCCCAGCTGCGACGGGCATCTCTGCGCTGCGCGCGCAGTACGCGCGACCGCTTGCCGCCTTGATGGCCATCGTCGGCCTCGTCCTGCTCGTGGCGTGCGCGAACGTGGCGAATCTGCAGTTGGCGCGCGGCGCGGCGCGCCGCCACGAACTGAGCGTCAGGCGCGCGCTTGGCGCCTCGCGGGCGAGGCTTGCCCGGCAGACGCTGCTGGAGAGCCTGCTCCTTTCGGTCGGAGGCGCCGCGCTCGGCCTGGTCGTCGCGCGGTGGGTCAGCCGGCTGCTCGTCAGTCAGTTGTCCACGTGGGCCTCTGCCGCCGTTCTCGATCTGCGATTCGACTGGCGCCTGCTGGGGTTCGCCACCGTGGCGGCTGCGGCCACCGCCGTCGTCTTCGGCGCCGTACCGGCGCTGTCCGCGGCGCGCACCGACGCTGGCGAGGCGCTTCGTGACCCGCGCGGCCGCGTCGGCGTCCGCCGGAACGTGGCGGGCGGCGCGCTCGTGGTGGCGCAGGTTGGCCTGTCGCTGGTTCTCGTGATCGGCGCAGGGCTGTTCCTGCGATCGTTTGCCGCGCTTGCCACGCTCGATCTCGGCATCGACACCGACCGCGTGCTGGTCGTCGAGGTGCGCGGCGCCGGAGCCGTGCCGCCAGCCAAGCGGCAGGCGTTTCTCGACGCCGTGCGAGAGGCAGCGGCGTCGGTCGCTGGAGTCGAGCGCGCCTCGCTGGCCAGCATCGCTCCCGTTACCGACGACGACATCGGGACAGGTATCGAGGTTCCAGGATCGAACCCGATGAGCCCGGAGGAGCGCAGCGTCTACGCGAACAACGTCAGCCCCGGGTGGTTCGCCACCGTCGGTGCGCGGGTCCTCACCGGGCGCGACTTCTCGGCTGGCGACCGCGCGGGGGCGCCGCTCGTGGTTGTCGTGAACGAGGCGCTTGCGCAGCGGTTCTTCACAGGCCAGAGCCCGGTCGGCCGGACCGTCCGATTCGGTGCCATCGAGGGACAGCGGATCGTCCAACGAGAGGCGGAGATCGTGGGCGTCGTCGAGGACAGCGTCTATCGGAACGTGCGCGCGCCCGCGCCGCCGACCCTGTATCAGGCCTTTGCCCAGGCAGGGACGCCGTCGGGCGCGTATCTCTTCGCCCGGTCCGCGCGTGGCGCTCACGCCGCCCTGGGACCGCGCATCACCTCCGCGATCGCGAAACTCGACCCGGGCCTGGCACTGACCGTTCGATCCATGCGCGACCACGTGTCCGCTGCGGTGACCCAGGACCGTCTCATCGCGGCCCTTTCGGGCTGCTTTGGCCTCCTCGCGCTGGTGCTCGCGGGGATCGGTGTCCTTGGCGTGACAGCCCACGGCGTGCAGGTCCGCCGCGCCGAGATCGGCCTGCGGCTCGCGCTCGGCGCGTCATCGGGCGGCGTGATGCGGCTGGTGCTCGGTCGTGTGACGGTGCTGATCGCGCTTGGCATCCTCGCGGGTGGTGCGGCCAGCTTCTGGGCGTCGCGCCTCGTCACGGCCCTGCTCTTCGGCATCGAGCCCAGGGACCCGGCGACGTTCATCGGGGCAGCTATCGTTCTGTTGCTCGTCGGCGTCGTGGCCGGCGCCATTCCCGCCTGGCGGGCCTCCCGGATCGATCCGACGGCGGTGATGCGGACGCAGTAGGCGAGGAGTCAGAAACCGGGAATCGGGAATCAGGAGCGTTGAAGCGGCGCGACGGGAAACGAGTATGAACATCCCGCACTGGCGTGGTCCTCGCCGCGACGAAGACCTCGACGAGGAACTGCAGAGCCATCTCCGCATGGCGACCCAGGATCGCGTGGAGCGTGGCGAGGCGCCCGGCGAGGCGGCCGCCGCGGCTCGCCGCGAGTTCGGCAACGTCGGTCTGGTGCGCGAGGTTACGCGCGACCAGTGGGGGTGGGGCTGGCTCGAGCGCCTCGCGCGCGACGTCCAGTACGCGTTCCGGGGACTGCTGCACAACCGCGTCTACGCGCTGGCCGCGATCGTCACGCTCGCGCTCGGCATCGGCGCCAACACGGCCATCTTCTCGCTCCTCGACAGTCTCGTGCTGCGCGCCCTGCCGGTGCGCGATCCGGCGCGGTTGGTGCTGTTGTCCGCGGGTGAGAACCGCGAGCTGGTCGACACCTGGTCATACCCCGTCTTCGAGGAGATCCGGCGGCGGGCCCGTCAGGCCGAGTTCTGCGCGTGGAACTCGCGGCGTTTCGACATAGCCAGGACCGGCGAGACGGAGATGGTGAACGGTCTGCTCGTGACCGGCCGGTTCTTCGACGTGCTCGGCGTGCATGCAGCCCTGGGCCGCACGCTCGGCGAGGCGGACGATCGACGCGGCGGAGGGCCAGACGGCCCGGTCGCGGTGATCAGTCACGCGTTCTGGCAGCGGCACTTCGGAAGCGCGCCGGACGTCCTGGGCAAGCCGCTTACGCTGAACCGGATCGACACGCCGTTCCGGATCGTCGGCGTGACGGCGCCCGGTTTCAGCGGGCTGCAGGTCGGCCGCAGTTTCGACGTGGCGCTGCCTCTGAGCAGCATCCTCGTGCTTTCCCCGGGATCGCGGCTCCTCGACAGGAGTTCGAGCAGCTGGTTGCAGCTGATCGCTCGCCTCGAGCGCGGTCGGTCAGCGGAGGCCGCGACGGCGGCGCTGCGGGGCGTCCAGACGGCTATCCGCGAGGCGACCGCGCCCGCCGGCTGGAATGCCGAGCAAGTCAGCCGCTACTTGCGGTGGCCATTCACGCTGCAACCTGCCGCAACCGGCGTGTCCCCGCTGCGCGCCACCTATCAACGGCCGCTCGTGGCGCTCATGGTCATCGTCGCGCTGGTTCTCGCCGTCGCCTGTGCGAATGTCGCCAATCTCCAACTGGCCCGAGTGGCGGCACGGCGGCACGAAATCGCCGTTCGGCGCGCGCTCGGTGCCTCGCGGTTGAGCCTGGCCCGGCAACTGCTGGCCGAGAGCCTGCTGCTGGCAGCCGCCGGGGCGGCCCTCGGTCTGCTCCTCGCCATCTGGGGCAGCGACCTCCTGGCGGCGCAGTTGTCCACGTCAGTCTCCAGGGTCTTCCTCGATCTGGGCATCGACCGGCGGCTACTCGCGTTCGTGACCTCGGTCAGCGCTGTGACCGTCGTGTCCTTCGGAACCGTGCCGGCGTTCCGCGCCTCGCGCGCCGGCGTTCACGATGCCCTCCAGAACGGGCGCGGTCCGCTCGGGTCGGGCCGCCACACCGTCAACCATGCCTTCGTCGTGGTGCAGGTCGGTCTGTCGCTCGTGCTCGTCGTCGCCGCAGGCCTGTTTCTGCGGTCTTTCACCGCCCTCGCCACTCGCCATACCGGGCTCGAGGTCGATCGCGTGCTCGCGGTCAGCGTGACGGCTCGTCAGGGAGCCGCCGGCGGCGCCATCCGGCCGGTGTCGTCACGCGCCATCATGGACGCGGTGTCGGCGCTTCCGGGCGTCGAGCGCGTCTCGTTCTGTTCCATGGTTCCCCTCGCCGGCGGGCACGCGGCGACGGAGATAGAGACTCCCGGGGGGCCGGCGCTGACGGGCGAGGACCGCACCGTTCTCGTGAACTTCGTCGGGCCCGGGTGGTTCGCCACGATCGGCATTCCGATCGTCTCCGGCCGAGACTTCTCGCCCAGCGACTCCGACCGCTCGGTGCCGGCCGTCGTCGTGAACCGGGCGCTTGCCAGGCGCTTCTTCGGCGACGGGAATGCGTTGGGGCGCACGATCCTCGGGCGTGGTTCCAGGGCCGAAGTGGTGGGCGTGGTGGAAGACGCGCTCTACAACGATCTGCGCGCCGCAACGCGGCCGACGATGTATCATGCGAACCCCACAACGACCGAGGGGACGAACCTCGTGATTCGCTCCGCTCGTGGCGCGGCAGCCGCACTGGCTCCGGGCATCATGTCGGCGATCGCGAACCTGGACCCCGCGTTGTCGTTGACGGCTCGGCCCGTGAGTGATTACGCCAACGCGGCGGTCGCCAAAGACCGGATTGTCGCGATGCTGTCGGGCTTCTTTGGCGCCCTTGCGTTGCTGCTCGCGGCGATCGGCGTCTTCGGCGTGACGACCTACGGCGCGCACCGCCGGCAGGCCGAGATCGGTCTGCGAATCGCGCTCGGCGCGTCGTCGGGCGGCGTGATGCGGCTCGTGCTCGGTCGTGTGGCGGTGCTGATCGCGCTTGGCATCGCGCTGGGCGGCGCGGCCAGCTTCTGGGCCTCTCGCCTGGTCGGGTCGCTGCTCTTCGGCATCGAGCCGAGGGACCCGGTGACATTCACGACCGCGGCCATCGTGTTGGCGCTCGTCGGCATGGTGGCAGGCGCCATCCCTGCCTGGCGCGCTGCGCGAGTCGATCCGACGACGGTGATGAGGTCGTTGTAGTGCGGCGCCGGTCACCGCGGCGACCGGCGGCCGGGCGCCACCAGGAGTTCAGTGGGAGCTGCCGCCTGCGAACGTCCTCGTCGCCATGCCGGGCAGCAGCAGGATGAGGTCCTTGTACCGCTTGCGGACGGCTTCCACCTTTGCCGGGAAATCGCCCTCCCGCTCGATCGGCAGGTGGGTGAGGGCGACGTAGTCGGGCCGCAGGATCTCTTCGAGAAAGCGCGCGCAGTTCGGCTCGAAGGGAAACCAGAAGTGGACGAGCGCCAGATCGACCGGCGCGCCGCCCAGGCCGAAGCGCCGGTACTCCTCGACGTCGCCCGGCGAGTCGCCCTCGTGGAAGAACCGCCAGCCGCCGGCTTCGACCAGGTACATCACGTTCGGCGGCGTTTCGCTGCTGCCGTGGCGGGTCCGCATCGCGGTGAGGCTGACGCCCTGCATCTGCCTGGCCACCCGGGATCCGGCCGGACCGTCGATCGGGACGACGCGCGCCGCCACCCGGGCCCAGTCCGTTGCCGCGCTGCGCATCGTTTCGACAGCGTCGGCCGGCGCCACCAGGACCGCCTCGCGGCGGCTCTCGAGAAAGCGGAGCGCCACGCGCGCGTCGAAGTGGTCGGGGTGGTTGTGCGTGACAAGCGCGAGGCCCACGCCGTCGAAGGGCGCGGTGCCGGCCACCATCTTCTCGACCGTGTCGGCGGACGGCGCGCGGTAGGCCGGGTTCGGCCGATCGAAGAGGGCGTCGATCAGAACCTTGGCTGTGCCCGCCTCGACGAGGACGCCGGCGTTCGCGACGTAGTGCAGCGAGAGCGCCGGCCGGCCGGTGTCCGGAGCGGGCCGGGTCGCGGCCGCCCCGGGATCGACGGAACGGAAGACCAGTATCTGGTGCATCTTGTAGTCGTTGGTCGCGGCGACGAGCGCGTAGCCGGCCTCGGCGGCGCAGCCAACGATCTTCTCGCGCGACCACGCGTGGTTGTAGGGCCGATCCGGCGGGAACTTCGACGGGTCGATCTCGATCATCGCCAGCCGACCGCCCGGCTTGAGGTACTTCCTCGCAGTCACCAGCCACTGTACCGGCTTCTCGAAGTCGTGGAAGGCGTTGACGATCACCAAGAGATCGAGGTCCGTGGCGGGGAAGAGGGGATCGTCGACTGCTCCGACGACGGTGTGCACGTTGGTGTCGCCCTGTTTCTGTCGGTACGCCTCCAACTCCGCGAGGCTCGCCCGGTCGATGTCGTTGGCGTAGACGACGCCCTGCGGACCGACGCGCCGGGCGAACGCAAACGTGAAATAGCCCCAGCCCGCTCCGGCCTCGCCGACCTTCATGCCGGGCCTCAGCCCTATCGCATCCATCACCTTCTGCGCGGGCAGCCCGCCCTCGTCGGACGCGTACTGCCGTAGACGCGGGGTCTCCGACGGCGACTGCGCGTTGACGACGGCCACCAGCAGCGTCGCCAGCACCAGCGCTCTACTCACTCCGCGCATCGACTCGGCTCCTTCCTCCGTGGGATGGCGCGCCTGCGCCGATCCTCTCCAGGAATGACGAGTCGGGACGCGGCTCCGGCCGCCCCGGCGTCCTCGATCTCTGCTCGATGTGGAAGGAATCACTCCGGGAGTGATTTCTCTGCACGGAAGAAACCACTCCGGGAGTGATTTCTCTGCGGGGTCCCTGCGATCCGATGAGAGGGGTTCGGAGAGGGATTGTAGGAAAGAACGAGGACGACGGCGAAGGCATCCCGGGATATCGGGTGTCGAAACAGGCAAGGGCCAGTCGAATACGGAGGGCTGTCGAGATGAGCGACGTTCGCGAGACGCTTCGTTCCCTGCTGCGAACTCCCGGGTTCGCGCTGTCGGTCATTGCGACGCTCGGCCTGGCCATTGGCGCCAACACGTCCGTCTTCACGCTGGTGGACCAGGTGGTGTTCCGGCCGCTGCCCGTCGAGGCGCCGGCCGAACTCGTCATGATCAACGCCCCGATGCTCTTCGGCCGCCGTGATGGGCCCGCGAGCCTCAGCGCCAAGACGACCGTGCGGGGAGAGAACGGCGAGCAGGTCAACGTGCCGGGGCTGAACTACGAGACCGTCGTCCGGTTCGGCGAGCAGGTGGGGGCATTTCGAGACGTGCTGGCCTTCTCCGCGGTGCGCGCCACGATGCCTGCGGGCGACCGCGCGATCGAGGTGAACGCGCTGTTGGTCACGGGAAACTACTTCCGCGCACTCGGCGTTCGTCCAACGCTCGGCCGATTTCCTGACGCGACCGGCGAACGGACTCCGGAGGGATTTGCGGCCGCGGTGCTGTCCCACGGCTTCTGGCAGAGGCAGTTCGGCGGCGATCCCGGCGTCCTCAATCGCAGCATCCGCCTGAACGATGCATCCTTCACCGTCGTGGGGATTGGACCGGCGGGCTTCACGGGCACGGTGTCCGGCGCGCGCGTTGACGCGTTCGTTCCGCTGCAGATGGCTGAGGTGTTTCAGGAGCCCTTTATTCGGGACCTGGCGCGGCACGGGATCATCCTTCGCTGGGACTCGCCCGGGCTTCGCACACTGACGGCGCTCGCACGCCTGGCGACCGGCGTGTCGCGGCAGGAGGCCGAGAAGCTGGCCACGGTCGTCTATGACCGCATCAAGGTGGAGGAAGACGCCGATCGGTTTCGCTACGAGCAACGAGGCGTGGCGAAGGTGTCCGAGGCGCTGCGGAAGAAGATCGCGAACGCTCGCCTGACGCTGCTGCCGGCCGGCGTGGCGGGCAGCCAACAGCTGGGGACGGCGCGCGCGCTCGACACGGTGCTGTCGCTGCTCATGGCGATGGTCGTCCTGGTGCTGCTCGTCGCCGCGGGGAACGTCGCGAATCTGCTGGTGGCGCGCGGATCCGCGCGCGCCAGGGAGACCACCATCCGCCTGGTGCTCGGCGCCACGCGCTGGCGCCTGCTGCGCGCGCGCCTGGTCGAAGCGCTCGTGCTGGCGCTGCTGTCGGGCGGCGTCGGCTTCCTGGTGTCGTCGTGGCTGACGGCACTGCTTCCTGCGGTGCTCGGCTTGAGCGAGCTGCCTCCCGGTGTCTCCGCGGCGCCCGACTGGCGTGTCGCCGTCTTCACCGCCGTCGTGTCCGCCGCGACCGGCGTCCTCGTCTGGGGGGTGTCAGCTGTCCAGGTGACGCGACGCGCGAGCCTGCCGTCGCCTGGCGGCTCGTCGCAGGCGCACAGCGGAGGAGGCCGCCTCGTGCTCCGCCGGGCCGTCGTGGTCGCGCAGTTGACGCTGTCGGCCGCGCTCCTGTGCGGCGCAGCCCTGCTGACGCGCTCGCTGGTCGGGTTGATGGCGATCGATCCCGGCTTCGACGCGCGCGGCCTCGCCGCCCTGACCGTGACGCGCGGCGGGCAGGCGTACGAGGCCGATCGAGCGCGCGCGGTGATCGCGGACCTGGTGGCGCAGGCCGGCGCGCTTCCGGGGGTCGTGTCGGCCAGCGCGAGCAGCCACCTGCCGCTGTCCGGCGGCGCCGAGCGGCGATGGCTCATCGCCGACGAACCGGGCATGGATCGCACCGCTCCGGTCGTCGTGGACACGGTGCAGGTGGGCGCCGCGTACTTCGACACGCTTCGGCTTCCCATCGTCGCCGGCCGCGAGTTCACGACGTCCGATCGCGCGGGAGGCCAGAACGTGGCGGTGCTCAGCGAGGAGCTTGCGCGCCAGCTGTTCGGCGCGCGTCCGGCGGTCGGCCGGCGAGTCACTTTCTCACGCGCCGATGCCACGGACACGGCGGTCACGTGGGCGAACCGCAATGCCGTGTTCGATATCGAGATCGTTGGCGTCGCCAGGGACGCGCGATCCCATTCCCTGCGTGCCAACCCGGTCATGACCATCTACCGGCCCCAGGCGCAGGTGCCCTCCGCGACGCTGTGCACCATCCTGCTCCGCACGAGGGGGAGGTTGCCGACACAGCAGGAGGTCGAGTACGTGGTGCGCCGGGTCGACCCGTCCTTCGCCGTGCGCGACTACGCGCCCCTCGACGACGTAATGGCCGCCGGGCTTGCCCGCGAGCGGCTGCTGGCGGCGCTGTCGTCGGCGTTTGGCGCGCTGGCCGCCGCGCTGTCGGCCATGGGGGTGCTTGGCCTGACCGGCTACCTGGCGACGCGGCGGAAGCACGAGATCGGCGTTCGTCTCGCGCTCGGGTGTTCGCGAAGCCATGCGATCCGACTGGTGATGCGCGACGTGGTGTGGCTGTCCGCCGCGGGCGCGATCGCCGGCGCGGGGCTGTACCTCGCTTCCAGCCGGTACCTGCGATCGGAGCTGTACGACCTGTCCGCCGTGGACCCGGCCACCATCGGCGGAGCGATTGTCCTCCTGGCTCTCCTGACGCTCGCCGCGGCGTACGTGCCCGCACGCCGCGCCGCGCGCGCCGATCCGGCCGTCGTCCTGAGGAGCGAGTGACGGGCGTACGGGAAGACCGACAGGGCACACGCCTCGCCCCCAAGGGAGAAGAAGATGCACCGCACGTTGAGAATCGTCTTCGTCGTGACGCTCGTCCTGACAGCCTGGGCGGGTGTCCGGGCCGGACAGGCACGCTTCGGGACTCCGGACGAGAGCGGTGACGGGGACGAATCGGCGGGCAGCGCCGTCAACGGCGGCACCACCGTCGCGCGGGGGACTGGCGCGTAGCACGCCAGGAGCATGGCTGCGTCCAGCATCAGCGAAGTCGTTGCGAATACGGCCGGTTCGAGCGTGCGCACGCCGTAGATTCAGCCACCAGGAGTCTCAAGACGGCGGCCGACAGCGGGACGACGATCGGTTCGCGGCCGTCGCACCGGCTGGACCGGATGCGACGGGAACCCTATACTCGTAACTCGATGACGTTCCGCGATCGACTGATGGCGACGATCGCCGCGGCGCGCCCGGTGCTGGAGGCGCCCGGTGTCCTCGTGGTCGGCTCCGAGGTGCCGAACCTGCTGCAGCCGGACGCCGCCTCCACGCTCGTGGTGTCGCAGGACCTCGACATCGCCGTGCCGGTGAGCCGCCACGACGACGTCAAGCAGAGGCTTCCTCGGCTCCTGGTCGATTTCGCGCCCTCGCCCGAGGAACCGTCCGTCTGGACGCCGCGCGTTCCGGAGTTGCTCGAGGTGAACTTCGTCGGGATCGATCCCGCCCGCGGCCCGCTCGACGCCTACGTGCTCGACGATGACCAGCTGCCGCTCCTCGTGTTCGGCGCCCTCTCGCTCGTCACCGCTGGTGAGGAAGTCACGCTTGCGGCCACCCGCGTGCGCCTCCCCCGTCCTTCGGGCCTGATCCTCGAGAAGCTGGTGACGGATCGAACGGGAGAGAAGGGTGATCGCGACCTGCTCGTCGCGCTGGGATTGCTGATGACGGCACGGCCGGCCGATCTCGACGAGTTCGCTCGCGATTACCGGCGGCTCGATCCGGAACTCCGCCACGCCGTTCGCTCCAACCTGACGGTGCTGTCGCTGCTCGACGCGCGTGCGGGGATGCCAGATCCTCGCGCGCAGCGTGCCCTGGTGGCGGGACTCCTCCGTCGCCTCGACGCCCTGGAGGGGGACGCGCCGTGACCCGTGCACTCGAACGACGCGTCGAAGCGCTGCGGCGCCGCGTGACGGTGCGCTCGTGGGAATACCGGCAGCGCCATCACGCCCGCGGCGCATGGTTCAGGCTCCGCCGGGCGCTGGCGGACGCTCGTGCGGCGTTCGAGATTCCGCCGGAGGAGGCCGACCGCCTCATTGCAGAAGGACACAAGGTCGAGCCTGTCGGCGAGGCGTTCGAACCGCGCAAAGTGATCCTCGTCGTGCCCGCCGATCGCATGGCCGGGGTCCGGGGCGCCCGTCCCGTGCCGCTCCGCCTGGGTGCCGACGTGCTGCAGGCGAGGCACCTGGCGCTCACGCCCTTCTGAGCCTGGAGTCGGGGTCTCCACACGTGGCGCGCCGAGGCGCGCCGAGTGATCGACTCACTCGGCGCGCAGGGCGGTGATCGGGTCCACTCTCGTCGCTCTCAACGCCGGCACGAGGGCTCCCGCAAGGCCAATCGCCACGAGGCCCACGGCGCCGAGCATCAACATCAGGGGATCGTCGGGACTGAAGCCGTAGACCACGGCCCGCATCGCCTTTGCCGAGAGCACGGCACCGACGAGGCCGGCGGCGGCTCCCGCACCGGTGACCGAAAGGGCACTGCGCATCACCAGCCGCAATACCGCAACCGGCGTCGCCCCGAACGCCATCCGCACGCCGATCTCCGGGGTTCTCCGCGCGACGAAGGACGACATCAGCGCGTAGACGGCAGCCGACACCAGGAGGATCGCCGTCAACGCGAAGAGGCCGATCAGCAGCGCCCCGAAACGCCGCTCGGCGGTCGCCTGGTCCACGACGTCAGCCATCGTCCGCACGTCTGCAACGGACACGCCCTGGTCGATCGCGGCGATGTGACGCCGGATCCCGCCGACCAGCGCCAGCGGATCCGACGCAGCGCGCACCACGAGGAGCCTCGGCCGGATACCCGCGACGGTGGACGTGCCGAGTTCGTACACCTCGGGCCGCGGCGGCCGCTCGAGACCCCACTGCCGGGTGTCCGCGACGACGCCCACGACCGTCAGCCACGGCCCTTCGTCGAAGCGGAACCGTCCGCCGAGCGCAGAAGATCGAGGCCAGAAGACCCGTGCCATCGTCTGGTTGATGACCGCAACACGCAGGCTGTTCGGGCCGCGGTCGGTTGCGTCGAACGCGCGTCCGGAGAGCACACGAATGCCCATCGCGTCGAAGTAGTCCTGCGTGATCACCCGGTTCTCCACGTCGGGTCCGGGACCCAGGCTCACGTCGCGCCCGTCGACCGTCGCCGTGCTGTTGCTGCCGCCCTCGAGCGGGAGGCGGTTGATGGCCGCCGCGCGCGCGACGCCGGGGATCGCGCCGACCCGCGCGACGGCTTCGTCGAAGAAGGCGGCGACCTTCTGCGGGTCGTCGTACCGCGGCCCCGAGGCATCGAGGGCCAGCGTGAGGACGTTATCGGTGCTGAACCCCGTGTCGACTGTGCGTACGCTCCAGTAACTGCGCAGCGCGAGCGCCGCACCATGCGCGAGCACGAGCGTCATCGCGAACTGAGCGATCACCAGAACTCGCCGGCTCAGGCCGGTCCGGGATCCGGCCGCGCCGCGGGCGTGCTGCAGGCCGCCGGCGAGCGAACGCCGGGAGGCGGACACCGCCGGAACGAGTGCGGCGAGCGTGGCAACCAGCGCGGAGAGTCCGGCAGTGACCGCGAGAATCGGCAGGTCGATCGTGATCTCGTCGATCCTCGGGATGGTCGGCGGCATCAGCGCGCGCAGGACGCGCGTCGCTGCCACGGCGACAGCCAGGCTCGCGCCCCCGCCGACGATGCACAGCGGCATCTGCTCGACAACGAACTGCCGCACGAGCCGGGCGCGGTTGGCGCCCAGCCCCGCGCGGATCGCGATCTCCCGCTGTCGCCTGAGCGTTACGCGCCTCGAAGAGTCCGGCGACGTTGAGGCAGACCACCAGCAGCACCATCGTCGAAGCGCCGAGCAGCAGCCAGAGCTTTCCGGACAGCCGGCCAACCAGGACGTAGCGAAGCGGTACCAGCAGCGGTTCCGACGCCTGGTCGACCTCGGGGTAGAGGCGGGTGAGGCGGCGCGCGAGCGCGCCCATTTCGCCCTGCGCTGCCGAACGCGTGACCTCCGGCTTGAGGCGCCCGAGGACGACCCAGCTGTTCCGGTCCCGGCCGGTCTGCAGGACGGTGAGCGGAATCGGTATCCAGACATCGGTCGGCTTGCCGATCGACCACGGGGATGGGTGCTGGAAGCCGCGAGGCATGACGCCCACCACCGTTCGCGGCTCGCCGTCGAGGGTCAGCGTTCGCCCGAGGACGCGCGGATCTGCCGCAAGGTGGGTCCGCCAGAACGCATCGCTGATGATCGCCACACCCGTTCGACCCGGGCGCTCCTCGTCGGCGCGGAACGTGCGCCCGAGTGACGGCTGCACACGCAGCATCTCGAATAATCCAGGCGTCGTCAGCGTTCCGGCCAGGCGCTCCGCCTGGCCCGACCCGGTCAGTGCGAGCGGCGCCGGCCTCATCGCCACCAGGTGGCTGAACGAACGGCTTTCTCGCCGCCAATCGAGGAAGTTCGGTCCCGACACCGGCGACGAACCCAGGTACCCCGCCGGCGTGCCCTTGTCCACCCACCAGACGACGGTCAGTTGTTCGGGCGACGCGAAGGGGAGCGGTTCGAGGAGCACGTTTCGAACGACGACGTAGGTGGCGGCATTGATGCCGATGCCGAGCGCCAGCAGGAGGACGACGGTGACCGCGAATGCCGGCGTGCGCGCGCATTGGCGCAGACCCTGACGAAGGTCGAGCGCAAGACCGAGATTGCCGATGTTTCTCATGTCCCGTTTGACGAGGCGCCGGTGGCAATCGATGCCCGCCTCACACCTTCGCGTCCTCGACGGCGAACTCGGGCACGCACCCCTTGACGAAGTTCTTGACGCCCGCCGCGCGCACCATCATGGCCAGCGCGATCGTCTGCTGGAGTTCGTGTGTCGTGGCTCCGTGCGTCTTCGCGGCCGCGAAGTGGTGTTGCGTTCAAGGGCCGCAGCCGGACACGGCGGATGCGGACAGCAGCACCAACTCCTTCGTCTTCGAATCCAGCACGTCTTCGTAGCGCACTCCCACGAATTGCTTCATTTGACCCTCACTCATTCCGGAGCCGCCGTCCCAGCCTGCGCCGTCATCGCCGGCCCCGGCGTTCCGCCAGCAGGTTGAACCAGAGGCCGTGATTCCGGGACGACCGGTTGCTGACGAAGACGTCTCATCTCGCGCCCGGAGCCTCCACGGAACGTCGGGCCGGTGCCCTCCAACTATGACGACTCCCGAGGCCGCCGCATCGACCCGTGGAATCCGAGGCAGACCAGGATTCGAGGAGGTGCTCCGGACTCGGATCTCATCGCGGCGAAGGTGCTCGTCGCCCTGTTCAAGCCCGCCGTCTGAGTCGCTGAACCACCCCGACCTCTTCGGCGTGGGCGCCGCGCACTGCCAGGAGGCACGGCTGTCGTTGGCGCGCGCTCCCACCCCGTCACCGACTCTGCTTCTTCAACGCGGCCTCGATCTCCGCCAGTTTCTTGCGTGCCGCCGCATCCTCTGCGTGCCTCTCGAGGTACGCGGCCAGGTGCGCCCGCGCCCCCTCGAGGTCCTTCTGCTGTTCGAAGATCGAGGCGAGCACCGAGTGGCTGGCCGACGCGCCCTCGGACGCTGGGTACTCCTTGATGCAGCGCTGCAGGAACACCTTGGCGTCATCGAGGCGTTTCGCCCGGTACAGCCGGCGGCCCATCCACATCAGCGCCTGGTCCTCGAACCAGTAGTCGGTGGGGCGGGTGCGCCGCAGTTCTCCGTAGGTGTCCACCGCAGCGTCGGCGCCCTTCTCCTGAAGCGCGGCAATCACGGGTGCGAACGGCCTGGGCTTGCCGGGGTTCGGGTTCGTGTACGCCTCGTACCAGCACTGCAGCCAATACGTGCGCTTGACGTAGCTGCTCTCCCACGATGCATAGTCCTTCAGCACGTCGTCGGCCTGCAGCCGCGCCAGGTCCTTGCCCTTCGCCACCTCCGCCCGCACGATCTCGCCGGTCTTCCGCAGCATGTCGAGAAAGCGTCGCGCCTGCGCCATGTCGCAATCCTCGGCATGGCCGGGCACCAGCCGCACGTCCTCGGGCAGCCAGGCCAGGAGCTTCGCGGTCATCTCAGGGTACTTCCGGATGTCGGACGTATCGCCGTCGATCGACGGAAAGTGGCTGCCCATGCAGAGCGCGCTGACCACCGCCACCTTCGATTTCGTGAAGTGGACGGCGATGTCGCTGTCATCGTGCGCGCCGATGAACGACGCCAGCCGGATCTCCTCGCCGTTGAAGTGCAGGGTGAGCGTGTCGCTGAAGGTCAGGTTGGGAAGGAACTCGGGCGGGAAATCGCCGAAGTAGTAGAGGCCGCGCAGGTACCGTTCCCGCAGGTTCCGATGGCCGATGATCACCGCGCCCTCTGCGACGACCGGGTTGGCCGCGAGGTGCTCGATGTGAGAATGCGTGTTGACGACGATCTTCGGCATGCCCTTGCCGAACGCCTTCAGCGTCTCGACGAGGGCCGACCCGGCGCTTGCGGATCCGGTATCGACAATCAACAGGCCATCCGGACCCACCGATGCCACCACCTTCTCCGGATACCCGCCGGACGTCATTCTGGTCAGCTCGTACAGGGTGTCGGTGAGCTTCGTCACCTGGAAGACGTTCTTGTCCTGCGCCTGCGCGGCCGAGCCCGCAAGCAGCCCTGCGACCACCAGGGTCGCCGTCAGTGTCTTCTTCATTCCGTCAGCTCCTGTCGTTGTGCGCCGGTACCTCGTAGACGTCTCCTACGCTCCCGCCGGTTGCAGGCGACTGGCTCCGGGAGCAGTGCGAATGGATGTAGGACGATTCGAGGACCTCTGTAGGATTCGCCCGGCGCGAGCGACGTCTGCACTTCTGTAGAAGCGGAAAGGGAGCGCACGCGCATGGGCGAACCACACCTCGACCTGCCTCAAGGCACGCTCGACCTCCTCATCCTCAGGACACTCGCGCTGGAGCCGCAGCACGGCTGGGCGTTGTCGAACCGGATCCGGCAGGTCTCTTCGGACGCGCTCAACATCCAGCAGGGGACGCTCTATCCGGCGCTCCACCGGCTGGAACGCCGCGGCTGGATCAGGAGCCGCTGGGCGACGACCGACAACAACCGCCGCGCGAAGTTCTACGAGTTGACGCGCGCGGGGCAGAAGCAGCTGGAGCAGGAGACGACCAACTGGCAGGCGCTCGCCGCCGCGGTTGCGCAGGTACTGGAGAGCGCGTAGGGCGGCGTAGGGCGGGGCTTAAGCCCCGCCATAGCGCCGGGCCTTCCGGCCCGGCAGGGGCAACACGGATATGTTCACCGACCTCATCTACCGCCTGCGTGCCCTCTTAAGCCGCCGCCGCATGGAGGCGGACCTCGACGAGGAGATCCGTTTGCACGTCGAGCGCGAGGCGGAGGCGGCCATCGAGCGCGGAGTCCAGCCGGACGAGGCGCGGCGGCACG
The DNA here is from genome assembly GCA_963698725.1 of uncultured Acidobacteriota bacterium. Classification (GTDB taxonomy): domain Bacteria; phylum Acidobacteriota; class Vicinamibacteria; order Vicinamibacterales; family Fen-181; genus FEN-299. Next base: position 199,096 of record CAVORY010000008.1, on the reverse strand, counting down.
CCCGGCTGGCGCTCGGCGGCCAGGAGCAGACCAAGGAAGCGTGCCGCGACGCCCGCGGCGTCGCCCTCGTCGAGTCGCTCCTCCAGGATGTGCGCTACGCGGCGCGCGTGCTCGCGAAATCTCGAGGCTACTCGGCCGCGGCCATCCTGACGCTCGCCTTGGGCATCGGCGCGACGACGGCCATCTTCACCCTGGTCAACGGCTTCCTGCTCCGGCCGCTGCCGGTTCACGAGCCGGACCGGCTCGTGGCCGTGCGCGAGGTCGATCCGCAGCGCCCGATTCCGTTCCTGGCCACGACCGTCCGGGAGCAGATCGGCGAACGTACCCAGTTGTTCCAGAGTGTGTGCTCCTGGATGCCGGCGCTTCTCAATCTCGCCGAGAGGGGCGAGGCCGATCTGGTCGAGGGAATCGGGGTCAGCGGGCGGTTCTTCGAGACGCTTGGCGTTCCGGCCATTCTGGGGCGCACGTTCACGGCGGCCGACGACCGGCAGGGAGGAGGACCAGCCGGCCCGGTGGCCGTAATCAGCCATCGATATTGGCAGAGGCGCTTTGGCGGCGCCGCTGACGCGGTTGGCCGCTCGCTGACGGTGAACCGGGTGTCCTACACGATCGTCGGTGTCACGCCGCCGCGCTTCTTCGGTCCGATGGCCGGTCGTTCTTTCGACGTGGCCCTGACGTGCGGTGCCGCTGGCGGCTTGGGGTACTGGGTATGTCCTCGGCCGACTCGCACCGGGCCAGACTCCCGAGTCTGCCACCGCCGCGCTGCGCGCCGTGCAGCCGCAGATTCGGGAGGCGACGCTCCCCGCCGCCGTCGCGGCTGGCTTCCAGGCGAGCCGCTGGCTCACGCAGCCGTTGTCGGCCACGTCAGCGGCGACGGGGACGGCCACGCCCCTGAGCGACCGGTTCCAACGGCCACTGCTGGCGATGCTGCTGCTGGCGGGGCTGGTGGTGCTCGTCGCCTGCGGCAACGTCGCCAACCTGGTCCTGGCCCGCGCCACGGCACGGCGGCACGAACTGAGCGTGCGCCGCGCGCTCGGCGCCTCGCGCGCGAGGCTGGCGCGCCAGGTGCTCGTGGAGAGCCTGCTGCTATCGGGCGTCGGCGCCGGGCTGGGTCTGGCGTTCGCCCAGGTGTTCTGCCCGTTCCTCGTTCGCCAGATCTCGACGACGACGAATCCGGCCTCGCTCGATCTGTCGCTCGACTGGCGGGTGCTCGCGTTCACGGCCGGCATCTCCGTCTGCACCGCGCTGCTGTTCGGCGTCGTGCCGGCGTTGCGCGCGGCGCGCGTGCAGCCGCACGACGCGCTCAAGGAGGGCGGTCGGACGCGCGTCGGGGATCAGCGGTGGGGGGCGAACCAGGCGCTGATCGTGGGGCAGGTGGGCCTGTCGGTGGTTCTGGTCGTGGCGGCCGGCCTCTTCGTCAGGACGTTCGCCACCATGGCGACCATGGACCTCGGATTCGACCGGACTCGCACCGTGATCGTCGGTCTCAATCTGCAGGATGCGCGGGTTCCGCCACCAGCGCGGGTCGCTCTCTACGAGCGCCTGCGGCAGGCGGTGGCGTCAGTTCCCGGCGTGGCTGACGCCGTTCGCTGCGCACGGCTCCGGTCAGCCCCGATCACTGGGTGCAGGACGTGCGGGTCGCGGGACGGGAGCCGCCGGCGGAGGCCGCGACGAGGGGCCCGTTCCTGAACGCCGTCAGCCCCGGGTACTTCGCGACTTTCGGCGCGCCGATTCTCGCGGGACGAGGTTTCGGCGACCGCGACATCCAGGGCGCGCCGCTGGTGGCCGTGGTGAACGAGACGTTCGCTCGTCTGTTTCTCGGCAGTCACAACCCGGTCGGTGAGACGCTCGCCTTCGGACCTCGGGCGACGTCCAGCCCACCGTTCCAGATCGTCGGACTGGCTCGGGACGCCGGCTCGGCCACCTACTTCGGGTTGAGGGAGGGCGTTCCCCCCACCGTCTATCTGTGCATCTCGCAGATGAACCCTTCCATCGTCAACTTCACGCCGCCGGCGGAGGTTCGCATCGGCGTGCGCCTGACCGGCCCGATGTTCGGCCGCTGTGACGCGAGGGATCGCGGCCGCCGTCGGCAGCGTGGAACCCGACCTCAGGGTCCGCATGAGGACGATGGCGGACTACATCGACGGGACGCTGATCACCGAACGGCTTGCGGCAATCCTGGCCGGCCTGTTCGGCTCGCTGGCGCTCGTGCTGGCGGGCGTCGGCATCTTCGGCGTCACCGCCTACGCGGTGAGCCGGCGTCGCGCTGAATTCGGCGTGCGGATTGCGCTCGGCGCATCGACCGGGGACGTCGTGCGCACGGTGCTCCAACGCGTCGTGATCCTCATGGGGCTCGGCCTGGCCATCGGGGGCGCCGTGAGCTTCTGGACGTCGCGGCTGGTGGCCGCGCTGCTGTTCGGACTGGAGCCGAGAGACCCGGCGACGTTCGTGGGAGCGGCGGTAGTGCTGGCCGCGGTCGCGCTTCTCGCGGGCTGGCTGCCCGCGCGCCGCGCGGCGCGCATCGATCCGGCGATCGTGCTGCGCAACGAGTAGGGCGGGCTTCCCTTCGGCGTCCGCTCCCGACCTCGCCAGGGGCAAGCAGCGCCTGTGCTTCGGGTGGGATCGGCCGACTGCTGTTCTCCCGGCGCGGCGCTGACGCTGAACGCGACGGCCCAATCACGGAGCCTTGTGACCGCTGACTCGGAGGATGTCATGTTCACGACCACGCTTCGTCGTCCGCGGTTCGCCCTTGGGGCACTGCTCGTTTGGGCGTCGTGCGCCGCTTCCTCCGGCGCCCAAGTCAAGCCGGACTCCATGGGGACCCAGGAGGCGGTGAAGAGACCCAAGGCGCGCCAGAACGGTCCCTTCACCCAGTTCGCGTCCCGCGAACAGTGGCAGAAGCCAATCCGAGTGATGGACGAGATCGGCGTCCGGCCCGGAATGACCGTGGCGGATGTGGGAGCCGGTGACGGCTGGTTCACCCTCTACCTGGCGGAACGAGTGGGCTCCTCGGGCCGGGTGATTGCCGAGGACATCGACGCCCAGGCCTTGCAGGCGGTGCGCGAGAGGTGTGCCCTGGGGAACGTGTCCAATGTGTCGGTCCTTGTGGGAGAAGTGGAGGACCCGAAGCTCCCCGCAGGGACGGTGGACCTGGCGCTGATGGTGAACGTCCTGTCCGCTCTCGGGAACGCCGAGAGCTTCCTGGGCCAGCTGGCCAAGGGCTTGAAACCGGACGGCCGGCTCGTGGTCATCGACTGGGACCCCACGAAGTTGTATCCGGAGATGGCCGAGCAAGACGCCAAGTCCGCTCTTCGCCAGACTCTCCGACAGCTCACAGACGCCGACTTCGAGGTGGTGAAGACTCTGGACTTTCTCCCTACTCAGATCATCTGGATCTGCAAGCGGCAGGTACGGACGGGCGATTGCAGCTCATCCGGACGATAGCGGTCCCGGAATCGGCGCGATGTGGGTGATGAGACTCGGGCCAAAGGCCATGTGAGGACAGTGATGGTGTCGATGGTTGCGGTCGTGCTGTGTGCGGGTCTTCATGCCGCGTCGTCGGTCGAGCGCCTCCAGGCACAACCGAACGCGCCCGGCCCGCGCATCGTGGTGCCGGCCGTGAAAGCCGTCCCGGTCGTGGTGGACGGCAAGTTCTCGCCGGGGGAGTGGGAGGGCGCGTTTCGTCAGCCGCTCGGAGACGACTTCGAGGTGTATCTCATGGCCGACGCCGACTACCTCTGCGTGGGCTTCAAGTACCTGAAGGATGTCCAGGCTGATTTTCTGAGCGAGGTGTACGTGGCGACGAGCGACAAACAGTTCGTCAACCTCCACTCCTCGGGCTCGCTCGGCGAAGGGGTGAACAATCTTCCGCTTCCGGGCGGGCGCACGACGTTCAAGATTGTCGCGCCGGTGGGCGCGAGCCGCGCCGCGTGGTGGGAATCGAACGCCATGCCGAGAAGCGTCGCCGGCGTCCAGGGCAAGGAGTTCAAGAATCAGCCGCGCGAGGCTGCCCGGCGGGACCGTGCGGTTCGCGGGCGGCATGGGCGTCGTGAACATGACCATGAGAGCCAACGCCGCCTTCCCGAAGGGACACGGCTTCAGCAGCACCGAGAAGTGGGCCGAGCTGGTGCTGCCGCCGGCGAAATGGACCCGCGCCGCGGGCCGAACCGAGCAGAGCACGAAACCCGCCGTCCAGACCAGCGCTGCCATTCAAGGCGGTGACGGCAACAGCTACCGGGCCGTTACCATCGGGGGGCAGGTCTGGATGGCGGAGAACCTCCGGAGCACGCGGACCTGCGAGGGCACGCCGATCGAGCACGACGTGAACCCGCGCAGCGGGGATGCTGTGGCGACCTACGGCCGGCTCCACACGCAGGCCGCAGTCCTGAACGGCGAGGCGTCCAGCACCGCCAACCCGAGCGGCGTTCGCGGGGTCTGTCCGTGCGGATGGCATCTGCCAAGCGACGCCGAGTGGCAGCAGCTCGTCGACGCGTTGGGTGGCGCGGCGGTGGCTGGCGGCAAGCTGAAGGCGAGGGGGACGGCCGCCTGGGCGAGCCCGAATGCCGGCGCGACCGACGAGACCGGCTTCAGCGCGCTGCCGGCCGGCTGGCACGACTTCACGGGCGCCTACGAAGGTCTGGGCACCCGCGCCTTCTTCCGGACGGCGAGCGGCATGCGCGCGCGATTCCTCGACCACGACACGGCCGCAGTTGGGTCAGGGAACATCCATCCCCGCGACGCGGCTTCCGTGCGGTGCGTGATGGACCGGTGAGACCTCCAGCCGACAGCGGGTGGCGCAGGAACCGAGGAGGGGCCTGGGAGGGGTGACGCCCGGGTCGCGCTCCGAGCGCCGACGTGCGGGGCGGGCGTCCACGTCTCGACTACTTCCTCCCTGGCGATGGACCACCTGCCGCCGCCTGCCGCGCTCTGGCGAGCGCAATCTCGAACGCGTTCGTCGCGTCGACCCTGACATCCGGTACCACGCCAACCCCCTCCCAGTTGGTCTTGGTGATCGGGTTGATGGCCCTCCCGGTCGGAATGAACAGGCGCAACTCATCACCGATCGGAAAGGAGCCCCCGGGGTTGGCGCCCCCGCCGGTCGTCTCCCCGATCAGCAATCCCCGTCGCTGTGTCTGAATGTCGTAGGCGAACTCCTCTCCGCCGGAGAACGTGTAGTGGCTGGTCAGCACGAAGATCGGGACCCCGCCCATCTTCGGGCCATCCACCCGATCGGCAGTGACGAAGTCGATGGTCGTGTTCGAGGAACGCCAGTAGATGCTGTTGATGTGGGTCGGTTTGTCGAAGAGGTAGCTGCAGATGTACCGAATCGAATCGGGGCTGCCCCCGCCGTTTCTTCGGAGGTCGATGATGAGCGCCTTCGACCCGGCGAGGTGCTTCATGGCTTCGTCGACAGGGGCCTTGGCGCGCTCGAGCGAGGGGAAGTTGAAGAGCTCCAGGTAGCCGACATTCGCGTCCAGATGGCCGGCACGGGCAAAGCCGAACGTGCGTTCCTCCTTCAACCCCGCGATGACGACGTCGGGCCTGGCGGGAGCCGCGACACCCGGACCTCGAGCCGTCGGTCCGCAACGCATGTGCTTGTCCTTGCTGACCGACTGCATCTCGGTGGTCAGCATGGCGGCGAAGTCCTGCAGGGTCGACACCGTGTCGAAGGCACCCTCTCTCAGCCGGGACTTGAGGTGCGCTTCGATTCGCCGCGCCACGTCGGGAAAGACGTAGTTGGCGTTGAGCAGCCGGGACGCGGCGTCGACGAAGGACGCCTTGTCGTCGGCTGTCAGAATCCTCGGGCGCTGCGCGCACGGGCGGTCAGACGCCAGGATGACGGCGAAGAGACAGGCGAGAGCCAACAGCGGTTTCGAGTGTGTCATCTGTGCTCCTGCGACGGCCGGCCGGCGGCCATCGACCGGCAATCCCTGACTGCCGACCACCGGCAGATCGGTACGCCTCGAGCCCCTGGACGCGCCGGGCCGTCAGGCGCCGACGAGCGAGGCGAGCCGGCGCCTCTCGTGGTCATCGCACCAGGCTGCGGCCAGCGCGTTCCGGTTCAGCGCCTGCGCCTCGCCCCACGTGAAGCCCAAGTGCGCCGCGAGCCCCTCGTATTCGTCCTCGAGGCTCGTGTTGAACATCTTCGGGTCGTCGCTGTTCACCGTGACGGGGAGGCCGGCGTCGAAGAACGCGCGGATAGGGTGAACGGCCAGACCCGGCACGACGCCGGTCCGCACGTTCGAGATCGGGCACATCTCGATCGGCACGCGGTGTTCGGCCAGCCACGCCACGAGCGAAGGGTCCTCGACTGCGCGCGTGCCGTGACCGATCCGATCGACGCGGAGGACGCGCACGGCGCCCCAGACGCTCTCGGGCCCGGCCGCCTCGCCCGCGTGAGCACTCGTCCTGAATCCCAGGGATCGCGCCTCCTCGTAGACCGCCGCGTAGGGTTCCGGCGGACATGCGTGCTCGGACCCGCCGATGCCGATGCCGACGATGCCGAGCTGCCGAACCTCGGCCAGCTCGCGCAGCCACGCGAGGCCTCGCTCCGGCCCGAAGTCGCGCACGAGATCCGCCACCAGGTTGACCGTGATCGACCCCGCGTGCTCGTCGAGGCCCTTGCGGATGGCCTCGGCCAGGCGCTGCGGGCGAAGGCCGTGCCCCGCGAAGTCGCCGGGGGAGAAGAACGCTTCGACGTACACGATGCCCTGCGAGGCCAGGTCGGCGGCGACGCGGGACGCGACGAAGGTGAAGTCGTCGTACTCGCGAAGGTAACCGTTCTTCCACGTCCAGGTGTGGAGAAAATGCGGGAAATCGCGGTAGACGAAGCGGCGTTCGAGGTCGCCCGGCGTGAGGACGTCGGCGGGGGGGCCGTACTTCCGCACGAGCTCCCAGAGCGCCGGCAGCGGGATCGCGCCCTCGAGATGGACGTGGAGCTCGATCTTGGGGAGTGCCCGAACGCGCGTCCGCAGGCTCATCCGCTGCCTCATTCTCTCTGACCCAGGCGTCGGAGGCGATCCGGCGGCCGTTCCACGTGCCGCCGTTCATAGACGTCTCTCCATGCCGGCGTCTCGACGGTAGAACACAAGCGCCTCGCCTGCGACACCGATTCGTGAAGAATACGACGAGCCCGGCGCCCGACGCGTTCCCTACATCGGACTTCGATCCCCGCTCGCTCGCACGCCGACCTGCGGCGGTCCAGGCGAAACGCGCGCTCGGGCTGCAGACGAATTAGCATTTATGCTAATATGCTCGAATGAGGGGCGGCGAGGTCATTCACAAGGCGCGCCGGATGGCGCGGTTGGCACAAACCGAGCTCGCACGGCGGCTCAATACCCCGGCCTCCGTGCTCTCGAGGTGGGAGAACGGGCAGGTTGAACCGGGGTTCGCCGCGGTCGCCCGGGCCGTTGAGGCGTGCGACCTGAAACTGGCCGATGTGCTGAGGGAGCCCGAGGCGGATCCTCACGACCTGTCGCTGCTCGACACAACGCTGGGGTTGACCCCGGATGAGCGCCTGAAGCGCCTCGTCGACTATGTCCGGTTCGTGAGGGCCGGCCGGAAAGCGATGCGCGCACGATGAGCGATTTCCGCCCAGACGAGATCATCCGGGTCCTGAACGAGCATCGCGTCCGCTTCGTGCTCATTGGAGGCCTCGCCGCTGTTCTGCATGGCTCCGCCCATCCGACCTTTGACGTCGACATCATCCCGGACGGCAGGCTGGAGAACTTGCGCCGTCTCTCTGCAGCCCTTCGCGCCCTCGAAGCGCGTATCCGCGTGGAGGGCATCGCCGGCGGATTGCCGTTCGACCACGACGCGCGGAGCCTTGCCGGCATGACGGTGCTGAACCTGACCACGCGGGCTGGAGATCTGGATATCGCGATGCGCCCGGCCGGCATCGACTCGTACGCCGAGTGGAACCGACACGCCACGGATCTCGTGGTGCTCGACGTTCCTGTCCGCATCGCGGCCCTCGACGACATCATTCGATCGAAGGAGGCTGCCGGACGCGACAAGGACCGGGTGGCGCTTCCCCTTCTGCGGGCTCTGCGGGACCGATTGCGCAAGCGGTCGGAATGAGGGGGCGCGCCGGTCCGACCGCGTGCGTCAACTACCAGACGTTCAAGCGCGACACAACGGTCGTCGATGCGCTTTGTCGGCGGAGAGTGCCATGAAAGGCAATTCCCTCATCCGAACGGCATCACTCATTACGCTCGTCCTGGCCGCGCCGATGCTCTCCTGTGTCGAGGGGCCGGTCATCGTGGAGCCGGGGCACGGCGAGTCCATCCTCGACCGGGTCGAGCACATCGAGCCGGCCCTCGTCACTTCGATACCCAAGGCCTTTCGCTGGTGCGACCGGCTCCCCTGGCTCGACAAGCGGCGGATCGACGTCGGCGGGGCGGAGCTCTACGTCGAGGTTGAAGGGGAAGGGACTCCCCTCGTCCTGATCAACGGCGGGCCCGGCGGGACCCACCATTACTTCCATCCCTGGTTCTCGCGATTGAAGAAGAACGCCCGCGTGGTGTACTACGACCAGCGCGGCTGCGGCCTGTCGGACTTCGAGCCCGGCGACATGGGCTACTCCGTCGAACAAGCCGCCGATGACCTCGAAGCGATCCGCCGCGCGCTCGGCTTCGACAAGTGGGTCGTCCTCGGCTACAGCTACGGCGGCTTCCTGGCCCAGCTCTACACCGTCCTCCATCCCGAGCGCGTCGCCGGCCTCGTCCTGCTCGGCGCGTCGCCGGGGATGAAGGCCGACGTTGGTCCGTCGCGGCAGGGGGACTACATCGCCCAGGCGGAGAAGAAACGCCTGGCCGAACTCCGCAAGGAGCTCAACGCGTACGCCGAGGCGAACGAGCTCACCCGGCAGAGGATCGTGGAACTCTCGATCTACAACAACTTCCTCAATGGGGACTGGAAACGGCAGCACTTCTACAGGCCGTCGCCGGACCGGCTGGCCCAGGGCGCCCTCTACGAATGGGCCCACGACGAGAATCTCAATGGCATCCTCGGCCAGTCGCAGGGCGGATGGGACTTCACCGGGGCCTTCGAAGGCAATCCCATCCCGACCCTCATCCTCGAGGGCCGCTACGATCTGACCTGGTCCGAGAAAAAGAGGGACGTCCTCAAGGCGAACCACCCGAACGGCCGGATGGCCGTCTTCGAGAACGCGGCCCACGGCATCTACGACGAGGACCCCGACGGGTTTTTCCGTGGCTTGAGGGACTTCCTCGAAGGCCTGGAGCCGGTGGACACGGCGGCCCTTTCGCGCTACCGGACGTTCCTCGGCGGCTGGGTCGCCGCCATGAAGGCCCGGCCGGACATCGTCATCGACACCACGAGCTGGGGCGCGAGGGCCAGCCGGGAGATCGCGGGAAAGTACTCTCCGGAGTGGCTGGAGACGTTCAGCCGATGGACGCACTACCTGCGGACGGGTTTCGCTCTCTACGACGTCGAGCGTTACGCCGACGCCCTGGGCGTCTTCGAGCGGGGCGAAGCGAAGTTCGGGGACAGGCCTCAGGCGAAGGCCGTCGCCCTCATCTGGCAGGGGCACGTGCTCGACCTCATGGGGAGAAGACCCGAGGCGCTCGAGCGCTACCGGAAGGCCGCCGAGATGGGCCTGTCTGACACCCAGATGCACTCTCAGTACGGCTTGAAGTACAGCCTCAGCCCCTACGCCCGGGAGCGCCTCGAGACGCCCTTCAAGCGCCTCGAGAACAACGTGCTCTACTGAGCGCCTGTGTCAGAGAGCCGCTCGTTGCAAGTCGTCGCCGGCGAGCCGAGCCCTGCGCGGGCAGCCTGGACGTCGTCGGCACGGGGATCGACGTGGACGATCGTCCGTACACGATCACTCCCGCCGCAACGCCACGATCGGGTCCACCGCGGCGGCGCGGCGGGCGGGCACCACGCTCGCCCCGAGGCCCGCGAGCGCGAGCACGGCGAGCGCGGCGGCGAAGATGCGCGGATCGTTCGGCTCGAGCTGGAACAGGAAGGCCTTGGCGAATCGGCTGGCGTACAGCGCCACGCCGGTGCCGATCGCGAGGCCGATGCCGATGAGGGCGCCGGCGCGCCGCAGCACCATCGTCACGACGCCGCCCGGCGTGGCGCCAAGGGCGATGCGCACCCCGATTTCGTTCGTGCGCTGCGCCACGAGGTACGCCATGACGCCGTAGATCCCGACCGCGGAGATGGCGAGGCCCAGGACGCCGAGCAACGCAAAGAGGGTCATCGTGAACCGCCGCTGCGCGATGAGCCGATCCATGTAGCCTTCGAGCGTGAAGATGTCGCCGTCGATGCGCTGATTCAGCGAGACCGACCAGACGGCAGCTTTGACCGCTGGCAGCACCCGTAAGGGGTCTCCCGTCGTGCGCACGACCAGCGTCGCGTTCCACGGCTCGTTCTGGGCGAGTGGGAAGTAGCATTCCGGCGTGGGGGCCGTTTCCGGCCCCCCGTGACGAACGTCGCCGACGATGCCGACGACTACCCATTCCTTTCCTTGAAGCCGGACCTGCTGCCCGAGCGCGTCCGCGCCCTGCCAGTACTTCTGCACCGCCGCGTGATTGACGATCACTACCCGCTGTCCGTCGGCGCGGTCCTCATCGGTGAAGTGGCGCCCGCGCAAGAGCGGGATGCGCAGCAACTCGAGATAGCCAGGCGTCACGATGCGGTAGTGGATGTAGCGGTCGTCGCCGGTCGGCACACTGCGGCCGGGAACTCGGATTCCGGAGGTGCTGGACGTTCCTTCGAGGGGCAGCGCGTCCGACACTGCCGCGCTGGCTTGCACACCGGGCAGGCGCTTGACAGCCTCGAGCATCCGCACCGTCTCGGACGCACACCGCCGCCGGGCCTCCCGCACGTCCAGCCCCGGCCACCACGTCGCGCCAACTCGGACGACCAGCACGCGACGGTAGTCGAAGCCCGGATCGACGCGCATCAGCTTCGCGAAGCTGCCTGTGAAGAGGCCGGCTCCCACGACCAGCGTCACGGCCAGCGCCACTTCCGTGACGACAAGCGCGTGGCGCATCCGATGGCTGCCCCGGCCGCTCGTGCTGGAGCGGCCGCCGTCCTTCAGTGCGGTGGACAGGTCCGGTTGTGACGTCCGGAGGGCCGAGACGAGCCCGAAGCCGATGCCGTTGAGGAGGGCCGCGCCAACGGCCGCGCCGAGGACGCGCAGGTCCATGCCCACGTCGGCCACCCGAGGGAGGCCGGCGGGCAGCCAGGGGATGGTGGCCCGCACGCCGGCCCACGCGAGCAGGATGCCGAGCGCCGCGCCGCCGAGCGACAGCAGGACGGACTCGACCAGCAGACCGCGCACGATGGCCGCGCGCGATGCACCGAGGGCTGAGCGGACGGCGATCTCGGCGCCGCGCGCCGTCGCGCGGGCGAGCATCAGGTTCGCGGCGTTCCCGCACGCGATCAGCAGCAGCAGGGCCACTGCACCCAGCAGCATCCCCATCCACGAGCTCACCCTGCCGACGAGGTGCTCGTGAAGCCTCTCGAGGCGCACGCGCAGGCCGGGCTCCCATTCCGGGTACTGTGCATCGAGCGCAGCCGCCACCCGGTTCATCTGGTCAGAAGCCTGTGCCATGGACACGCCCGGCTTCAGCCGGCCGATGGCCGTGTACCAGTTGTTGTGCACGCCACCCCGCACACGAGCTTGGTCGGGGAATGACAGCGGCACGTAGAGGTCCGTTGGGATGGCGCTGGCCACGGGATAGGCGAAGCCTGGCGGCATGACCCCGACCACTTCGAACGACGCGTCGTCGAGCGTGATGGTCCTCCCGATGACGTCCCGGCTGCCGCCAAACCGCCGCTGCCAGAGGCCGTGGCTCAGGATCGCGACTCTGTGCCGTCCGAACGTTTCCTCGGCCGCTGTGAACGCGCGGCCCAGCATCGGGGACACACGCAGGACGCCGAAGAAGTCGGTCGTGGCACTGATGGCGCGAACGGTCTGGGGATGACCCTCGGCGTCCCGCAGGCCGAACGAAGCGCTCGTCACGGCGGCCAGTGTCTCGAAGGACTCCTGCTGCGCTCGCCAGTCGAGATATGTCTGGGGGGTTGTCGTGCCCTCGCCGAACGGGTTGCGTCCCGGGACTCCGCCTTTCGGATGCTCGAGGACAACCACGAGCCGGTCGTGCCCGTCGAAGGGCAGGCCGCGCAGGACGACGGCGTCGACGATCGAGAAGATGGCGGTGGCCGAGCCGATGCCGAGCGCGAGGACGGTCAGCGCGACAACGGTATAGGTGGGCGAATTGCGGAGGGTGCGGGCGGCGTAGGCGACGTCGCGCCACAGCGCGGCGAAGAGGTCCCCGCGGCGGGTGGGGGTGGTGGCGGCGCTGATGGCCTCGCGCGGTCGGCGCGGCGGATCTCGCGCGCCAGGCGCTGCCATTCGGGGAGTTCAGCGACCACGCGCCGGTGCGCCGTGTCGGGCTCGAGGCCGCCGGCGACCAGTTCCGCCTCGCGCTGCGCGAGGTGCTGCGCAAGCTCCTCGATGATGTCGTGCTCCCGCGCGGGGTCATCGGCCGCGTGGCGCAGGTGCTCTCGGACGAACGAAGTCCAGTCACCCATCGCTGCCACCTCACCCTTCCTGGGTCGCCGTGACACCAGCCACCCGGACCAGCGCCAGCAAGAATGCGCCCCAGATCCCCCGCTGCTCTGCGAGCATGCGCCGCCCGGCCGGCGTGATGCGGTAGTAGCGGCGGCGCCGCTGTCCCGGCTGCTCGAGCCAGCGCCCGACGATGAGTCCGCGCTTCTCGAGGCGGTACAGCGTGGGGTAGAGCGACGCGATGTGAAACGACAGCACCCCGTGCGAGCGCCTGTTGATGAGCGATCCCAGTTCGTAGCCGTGGCGCGGCCGTTCCTCGACGAGCGCGAGGATCAGCAGTTCGGCGCTTCCCTTGCGTGCTTCCCGATTCAGCCGTGTGAGGCCCATAGGTATGACTCCCACATGTATGGACAACAGCCCACACCACCCTGCGCTATTGGACGGTGGCATTCGCCTGACGGGTTGTGCGCCGTGCCCGATGTAGGCGAGATCGAGGACGGATGTAGGCGCATTGCCCCCGGCGCACTCGTCCGTTGTGCCGAGAAGGCCAGAGGGAGTCAGGAGGCACAGGTGGTCGCGAAACATCTCGTCGCCCTCGTGGCTGTGGCGGCCGTGCCGCTGCTGGCGCAGGATCGGCCGGCCCAGCCCGCGGACTGGATCAGGAAGGGCGATGTCGCGACGCTGGCGGCGGCCCTCGACAAGGACCCGCAGCTCGCGAACAAGCCCGATCCGCAGGGCGTGCCGCCGCTCTTCTGGGCCGGCTTCTACGGTCAGAAGGCCGCCATCGAGCTGCTCCTGGCGCGCGGGGCCGACCCGCTATCGACGTGTCAGTTCGGAACGGCGCTCCACGGCGCGGTCTCCGGGGCTCGGCCGGAGGTGGTGCGGCTGCTCGTCGCCGCGGGCCTGGACCCGAACGCCGGCGGACCGGCGGGCAGGCCTCCGCTGGTCCTGGCGGCCCAGCGGGGAAGCGCGGCGCTCGTGGAAGCGCTGCTGGACGCGGGTGCGTCGGCTGGCGCCACGGACCGGATGGGCAACAGTGCCCTGCTGATGGCGGCCTCCTACGGCCACGAACCGGTCGTGCGCCTGTTGGTGGCCAGAAAGGGCAGCGTGACCGGCGCGAACGCGCGCGGTGACACGGCGCTGGACGTCGCCCGCCGCGAAGGGCACGGCAGCCTGGCGGCATTCCTCGAACGCAGGGCGGCGTCGAGCGAAGCCGGCCGCGGCGTCCTCCGGACCGTACCTGGGACAGCAGCCGCCGGGCATGACGGCGAAGCTCTTCGCACCTTCAATCGTCTCGACCGAGCGCCGGGAGCTGAACCTCGCCTGGGTGCCGGACGGCCGCGCGGCCTTCTTCTCGCGCGATCGCGGCGCCCGCGGCACCGTCATCATGATGACCACCAGCGACGGCGGCCGCTGGACGCGACCCGAGCCGGTGCCGTTCTCGCGGGGCGGTCACAGCGACGTGGACATGTTCGTCTCGGCGGACGGCAACCAGAATCTACTTCTGTTCGGATCGCCAACTGCCAGGGACGACGCCGCCCGTCCAGAACGCCGTTGCACCGCCCGCCGGCGGGACTCCTCCTCCGCCTCCGCCGCCGCCGAGGTCCGCCATGTGGGTGGTCGCGCGAACGGCCACCGGCTGGGGCGATCCAGCCTGGCTCGGGCCCGTCATCACCTCCGGGACTGGAGGACTACTACCCGACGCTGACGCGCGAGGGGACGCTCTACTTCTCCTCGAACCGCCCCGGCGGATTCGGCGAGAACGACGTCTACCGCGCGCGGCGTCTCAACGGGCAGTGGACGGCGCCGGAGAACCTGGGGCGGCCCGTCAGCTCCGAGTTCCGGGAGTTCGACCCATTCATCGCGCCCGACGAGAGCTACGTGATCTTCGCGTCCACCCGGCCCGGCGGCCTTGGCGGCGCCGACCTCTACGTCAGCTTCCGTGAGCGGAACGGTGCATGGGGCGAACCGAAGAACATGGGGCCTGGCGTCAACTCGCCAGCCTCCGACTACACGCCGATGCTCTCGCCCGACGGGAAGTACCTGTTCTTCACCAGCGGCCGCGAAGGCCAGGACGACATCTTCTGGGTGGATGCGGGGGTGATCGCCGCGTTGCGGCCTCAGACCTCGAACAGCGGAGGCCCTGGGAAGGGCGGCGAGACCTTGAGTCGCCTCCGTGGCTCAGGGCCTTCCGGAACTACTGGATCCACAGGTGAGCCTGAGCGCCGGGGCCACCGAGGCAAGACGACCATGAAGACGATCCGCATGGAAGAGATGACGTGGCCGGCGATCCGCGACGCCATCGGCGCGGGCTACACCACGGCGGTTGTCGCCGTCGGCGCCACGGAACAGCACGGGCCGCACCTGCCGACGATGACGGACGCGAGGATCGGAGACGCGCTCGGCGAACTGGTCGCGCGCAAGCTGGGCGAAGCCCTGGTCGCCCGCACGATCGATGTCGGCATCTCCGAACACCACCTCGCGTTCGGGGGCACGCTGTCGCTGCGGCCGGAGACACTGGCGGCCGTTCTGCGCGACTACACTGCCAGCCTGGTGCGATCCGGCTTCCGCCGCATCGTGTTCGTGCCGACGCACGGCGGCAACTTCCCGACGGTGCAGGAGGCGATTGACGCCGCCCGGCAGGCCCATCCGGGCGTCCACATTGGCGGGTACACCGATCTGCTCGGGTTCGCCGGGTTCCTCAACCGCCTGTCAGAAGAGCATGGCGTCACCGCGGAAGCGTCCGGCGCCCACGCCGGTGAGAGCGAGACGTCGATGATGCTCGCCCTCGAGCCCGAGTTCGTCCTGAGCGGACGGTTCGAACCGGGGTACCTCGGACCGCTCGGGGCGGCGGAGGTGAAGCGAATCCTCGAGCGGGGCATGCCGGACCTCACCGCGAACGGCGTCCTCGGCGATCCGCGCGGCGCGCGCGCCGAGAGGGGCGTGACGTACCTCGATCGCCTCGCGGAGTTCCTCGTCAAGCATCTGGAAAGTGCGGCCGCCGCCCGGTCGTAACGGGGGCCCTGGCGATTGTCCGTGGGTTCTCGGTGCACCTGAGATCTTCACCAGTTGACATCAGCAGGCATACGATTGAAGATGATTCGTATGCGCACAACGTTGGACCTGCCGGTCGAACTCGTGGAGGAAGCGCGGACCGCGCTTGGCTTCAAGTCCAAGACTGACACCGTCGTGCTGGCGCTTCGCGAACTGGTGCGGCGCCGGCGCCTGGACGACCTGAAGGACCTTCTCGGCCGCGTGAAACTCGACATCGACCTGCCGGCGTCGCGCCGCCGGTTCGGGAGCCGCCCGCGGTGATCGTCGTCGATACGTCGGTCTGGATCGTGAGCTTCAGGCACGGCGGGGCGCGGGAGGCCCTGGCGCTGCGAGAGCTCCTCGACGCCGACCAGGTGTTGCTGGCAGCACCGGTCAGGGTCGAGCTGCTGTCAGGCGCCTCCAACAGGGATCGCGCGCGCTTGCGGAAGGCGCTAGCCGCACTGCCGGTCGTCTATCCCTCAGACGACACGTGGGGGCTCATCGACGAGTGGGTCGAGCGGGCGGGGCGGCGAGGGCATCGCTTTGGCCTCGGCGACCTGCTGATCGGCGCCCTCGCCACTCAGCTCGGCGCCCTCCTCTGGTCGCTCGACGCTGACTTCGAGAGGATGGAGAACCTGAAGCTCGTCCAGCGTTACCTGCCGTAGCCCCGCCACGCGGAGGGTCTTCCGGCCCGCTTTGACCTCCCGTCCCCCTCGCGCGATCCGCTACCCGATCGTCTGGATGCGACGTCGGCATTCCCGGCTACTCGCGCAGGGCCATCGCGGGCGGGGTCTTCATCGCGCGCATGGCCGGGCCAACTCCGGCGGCGATTCCAGGACCCGAGCGCCATCAGCACCGCCGTGGCCAGCACCCACGGATCCGCCGGACGCACGCCGAAGAGCAGGCTCGCCGCGAATCCGCCCAGGCCGGCCGCTGCCGCCACGCCACCCGCGAGGCCGACGACCATCGCCACCGACGCGCGGCTGACCGCGGCGACCACGACTTCGACCCGCCCCGCGCCGAGCGCGATGCGAATCGCGAGGTCGCGGCGGCGTGTCGAGACGGTGAAGGCGAGCACGCCGTACAGGCCCACGGCAGCCAGAACGGCAGCCAGTCCGGCCAGCACGGTGACGAGCCTGGCCACCGCCCGCGGCTGCGCCAGCGTCGATGCCACGTGGTCGCTCATCGAGGTGAGGTCGATCACCGGGACGGTCGGGTCAGTTTGCTGTGCCGCCTCCCGCAGCACGGCCATGAGCGGAGTCGCATCGCCGCGGCCGCGGACCAGGACCACCTGGCGTGCCTCGTAGTCGTCGGCCAGGTGCGTGTAGACGAACGGGACGCGTCCATCGTGCAGCGTCTCCGACTTGGTGTCCTTCACCACGCCGACGACACGGCTCATGCGGGAGCCGCGGTCCCTGGCCTCCACGGGCTGACCGACGGCGCTGCCGCCCGGCCACAGCAGGCGCGCGAGCGTCTCGCTGACAATGACCGAGCCGGCCGGCGAGGCCGGGCCGAAGTCGCTCCCCTCGACGAGCGAGACGCCGAGTGTGCGGAAGTACCCGGGCGCCACCACGTTGTTCTGGACGCGAAGCGCCTCGCTATCGCCCGGCCTGGCCATCGCGCGCACGTAGGCCACGGCACCGAGCGGGGTGTTGATGGCGCGACTCGCCGTCACGACAGCCGGGTGGGACTCGAGGCGTTCCACGAGACGACGGAAGACGTCCTCACCGCTCGCCCTCGCGTGCCCGGCCAGTCCGACATGCAGACGTGCGAAGGCCACGCCCTGGGCCTGGAAGCCCGGAGACAACGCCTCCTGGTTTCGCAGCGTGGCGAGGAACAGCACGGCCCCGGCCATCAGCGCCACCGACGCGCCAACCTGGATGGCGATGAGGGCCTCTCGGATGCCGAATCGTCGCCGGGCGGGGACGTCTGCGGCGCGTCCGAGCAGCGGCTGCAGGTTCGTGCGCCCCGCGTGGATGGCCGGCACGACGCCGCAGGCCGCGGTGGCCGTCAGAGCCAGCAGAGCTACGGCGGCCATTACCCGCAGGTCGATCACTCCCGACAGGCTGATCGGGGTGTGCGCCGTGAGGCGGGTGGTGGCCAATGCCGCCAGCGCCCACTGGGCGATCAGCACCGCGGTGCCAGTCGCGCACGCGACGAGTACCAGGGTTTCGGTGAGCAGTTGTGCGATCAGCCGCCATCGTCCGGAGCCGAGCGCCAGGCGGACGCCGAATTCCTGCCGGCGGGTCTCGCCTCGGGCCAGGAGCAGGTTGGCAACGTTCGCGCACGCCACCAGGAGGACGCAGGCCGCCAGCGCCAGCACGGCCAGGAGTCCGGTGGTCGCCGTTCGGCGGCTGCCGCCGGGAAACGCCGCCTCGTTCAGTGGAACGAAGACCAACTCCGTCGTTCTGAATGCCGGCATCTCGCGGACCATCTCCGCCAGGAGGCGATCGGCCCCGGCCTGCGCCGCGGCGACCGAGCCTTGGGCACGCAAGCGACCCGTTGCGCGGAGCCAGCCATCACCGGGACTGGCAAGCGCGGGACGGCCGCCGGCGGCGCGCGCCAGCACGTCGTGCGCCGTGATGGGTACGAACACGTCGGCGGGATAGCCGAGATCCGTGCCCGCGAAGCCCTCCGGTGCGATGCCCACCACGGTGACGAGTTGGCGGTTCAGGCTGATCTGGCGCCCGACGATGTCCTCGCGGGCATCGAACCGCGCGCGCCAGAGGCTCGTCGACAGAACCGCCGGTATCCCGTCGCTCAGCGCATCGTCGGCGGCCATCAGCACGCGGCCCTTGGAAGCGCGAACGCCAAGCGTTTCGAAGTAGGAGCCGCTGACGACGAGGCCGCGGGCGCGCTCGGCGCGGCCGTCCGCCACGAGATTGAGGCTCAGTTGCTGCCAGACCGCCATCCGCTCGAACATCCGTTGGCGGCTCGCGAACACGCGATAGGCCGGATAGGAGAACGGATTGCGGGTCGTGGTGACGATGCGGGCGGCGTCGGAGACCGCCGGCAGCGGCCGGAGGACGAGCGCTTCCACGAGGCCCAGGACGGTGGCGTTGACGCCGATGCCCAGGGCAATGGTCAGGATTGCGGTGATGGCGAGGCCCGGGGTGGATCGCCAGGTCCTGAGCGCTTGTCGCAGATGATGTCGGATCGTCGTCATGGGGAATCCTGCCGTCGGCCTGCCCTCGCCTCGAGGCAGGGTTGCCGGGCACTGCCCGTGTAGATGGCCGAAGTACCCGGGCGGTTGGGGATTATCGGTGAACCCAACCTCTCCCTGCTCGCGGACGTCAGCTATGATGGCGATCTCGATCTCCTCGAGAACGTCTCGAACCTGGAGACGGTGAGGAACCCGACATGACAGCCTTGCGCTTCGCCAGCGACGTGGCCCAGGACATCCGCTACGCGGTTCGGACGCTCGCGCGCACCCCCACGTTCACAGTGGCCGTCGTCGCCACCATCGCGCTCGCGGTGGGCGCGACGTCCGCGATCTTCACCGTCGTGAACGCCGTGGTGCTGCGGCCGCTGCCGTTCCCCGAGTCGGCGCGCGCGCTGATGCTGTGCGAGACGAACGCGAGCGTCGGCGATCACTGCGGGGCGTCGCCGGCGAACGTCGCCGACTGGGCGAGGACGGTCCGCGCGCTCGACAGCGCCGGCGTCGCGCGCAGCGAGCCGTTCATCGGCCGCGACGCGAGCGGGACGTACCAGGTTCGCGGCGGCATCGCGTCTCCGGGGTTCTTCCGCGTGCTCCGGCAGCAGCCAGCGCTCGGCAGGCTGCTCGAGGACCGTGACATGGCGCGCGGCGCCAATCGGGTCGCGGTGGTCGGCCACGCGTTCTGGCAGCAGCGGCTCGGAGCGGATCCGGGCATTGTCGGCCGGCCGATCGTCCTCGACGGCGAGGCGTTCACGGTGATCGGCGTGCTGCCTCAGGACGCGTACATCCCGCTGTCCCATCTTGCCGAGGCCGAGGTGTGGAAACCTCTGACCGCGAGTGTGGACAACGTGGACAGGCGGGCGTGGCGGGGCTTCACGGCGATCGGCCGGCTCGCCGGCGGCGCCACGCCGGACTCGCTCGTCGCGGAACTCCAGACGGTCCGGGCTCAGCTCGCAGCGGCCTATCCCGCGGACAACAAGGACTGGGGCCTGCGCATCGTCGCGCTCCGCACCGCGGTGGTCGGTGACGTGAGCGGAACGCTGTGGACGTTTCTTGGCATCGTGGGCTTCGTGCTGCTCATCGCGTGCGCGAACGTGGCCAGCCTGCTTCTCGTGCGCGCGAGCGGTCGCGAATCGGAGTTCGCGCTGCGAGCGTCGCTCGGGGCCGGCCGCAGCCGGCTCCTGCAGCAGCTGGTCACCGAGAGCTTCGTCCTGTCGCTGCTGGGCGCCGCCATCGGCCTGCTGCTCGCCGGCGGGGCCACCAGGGCGTTCGTCGCGATCGCTCCGGCGAGCATCCCGCGCCTGGATGAGGTGTCGATCGACGGCCGAGTGGTCGCCTTCACGTTCGCCCTGTCGGTGGCCGTTGCCGGGATCTTCGGATCCGCGCCGGCGCGGCAGGCGTGGAGGGCCGCGTTGAGCGGCGCGCTCAAGGGCCATCGCACGGCGGCGGGCGCGGCGAACCGCGCGCGATCGACGCTGGTCGTGGCCGAACTCGCGCTCGCGTTGATGCTGCTGATCGGCGCGGGTCTGGTGGCGCGGAGCTTCGTCCGGCTGATCGCGTGGGACCCGGGCTTCGATTGGGCGGGGCTCGTCACCACCTGGATGCTGCCGCCGCGCAACGCCGAGCCGGGGACGACGACGGTTGCGCTGATGGAGCGCGTGCGGGAGGAAGTGGCCGCGCTTCCCGGAGTGGCCGCGGCCGCGCTCGGGTCCGGCGGACCGCTGTTTGGCGGCGTCGAGACCGGGGGCATCGCAATCGCCGGCCGGCCCGCATTCGCCCCGTCGGCCATGCCGACGGTCCAGTGGTTCAACGTGGGCGCGACCTACTTCGACACGCTGGGCGTGCGGCTCCTGCGCGGCCGCCGGTTCACGTCGGCCGACACCGCGAGCGCGCCGGCCGTTGCGGTCATCAACGACACCTTGGCGCGCCGCTTCTTCGCCGGCGAGGATCCGATCGGGCAGCGTCTTACGGTCCAGAACCACGCCGCCGAGGTGATCGGCGTGGTCGCCGACGTGAGGCCGCTGCGCCCGGACGAGCCGACTCTGCCTCAAGTCTACTGGCCGAACGATCAGTACCGCCGCGGGGCGGCGTACATCCTGGTGCGGACGGCCCCCGGCGCGACCGGTGTCGAGAAGGCGATCCGCGCGCGCGTCGCCTCGGTCAACCCGGGCATCCAGCTTTCGTCCTTCGTCACGATCGACGAGCGGTTGTCCAGGAACCTGGTCAGCCCGCGCTTCAACCTCGTGCTGATTGCGTCGTTCGCCCTCGTCGCCGTGCTGCTGGCCCTGGTAGGCGTGTACGGCGTCATTGCCTATTCGGTGGCCAGCCGCACGCGGGAGCTTGGTGTCCGCGTGGCGCTCGGCGCGACGCCGCGTCGCCTCATGGCCTCCGTTCTGACCGCCGGAGCGCGGCTCGTGGGGATCGGGATCGCGCTCGGTGTCGCCGGGGCGTTGGCCGTCGGGCGCCTGATCTCGGGCCTGCTGTACGGCCTGCCACCGACGGACGCGCCGACGCTCGCCTCCGCCATCGCGCTCTTTGCCCTCGTGGCTGCCGCGGCGTGCTGGCTGCCGGCGCGCCGGGCTGGTCGGGTGGACCCGATCGCGGCGCTGCGCGCGGAGTAGCCGTCCGCCCCGTTCTCGCGCGGCGCTCTCACTTCTTGATCGCCTCGCGGGCCGCCTTCTGCGCGTTCTCGGGGTCAGGCCCGACGATCGAACGCGAGGGACTGTAGTACACTGCCGCGGCCCAGGGATGCCACTCCAAGTCAGGAGGACGACCGTGCCGAATCAACCTGGATCGCGATCAACCCGGACGTGGTTGACGACGATGACGCTTCTTGCGGCGGCGATGATGGCCGCTGCGTGCGGCGGCAGCTCAACGAGCACGCCGGCCGATGCCGCGAAGACGCCGGCGGCCCCTCCTGCCGGTGATCCGGATGCGTCGTTGCCGCCGCCCGCGTTCGAGACCGCCCTTCCTGAAGGCGTGCGAGCCATGCTCGGCAAGACGTTCACCGGAGACCTCGACCAGATGGTGGCGCGCCGGATGATCCGCGTGGGCGTGACGTTCAACCGCACGTTCTACTTCGTGGACCACGGCGTGCAGCGAGGCATGGCGTACGAGTTCGGGAAGGCCTTCGAAGACGAGCTGAACAAGAAGCTCAAGACGGGCCTTGCCGAGAAGGTCAACGTCGTCTTCGTGCCGCTGCCGCGCCCACGCCTGCCCGCGGCGCTCAAGGAGGGCACGGTCGATCTGGTCATGGCGCAGGTCACGATCAGGCCTGAGGTGCAGGAGCTGGCCGACTTCACGAATCCCACCCGCACCAACGTCAGCGAGGTCGTCGTCACGTCGCCGAGCGCCCCGCCGATCGCCTCGGTCGACGACTTGTCAGGAAAGGACGTCTACGCCCGCAAGGACGGCAAGGACTATGCGAGCCTGGTCGCGTTGAACGGCAGGCTCGCCGCCCAGGGCAAGCCGCCCGCCGTCATCCGTGAAGTGCCGGGGAACCTCGAAGACGACGACGTGCTGGAGATGGTCAACGCGGACCTCATTCCCATCACGGTTGTCGACGACTTCCTGGCGGGATTCTGGAAGAAGGTGTTCACGAACATCAGGGTGCACGACACGGTGACGGTCCGGTCCGGCGCGACTCTGGCGGTGCCCATCCGCAAGAACAGCCCGCAGCTCAAGGCCGAACTCAACGCGTTCCAGGCGAAGTTCGGCATCGGGACGGCGTTCGGCAACATGATGGAGAAGCGGTATCTCGTGAGCACGAAGTTCGCGAAGCAGGCCGCGTCGGAGGCCGAGCGGAAGAAGCTGGAGGCGCTCGTCCGTTTCTTCAGGAAGTACAGCGATCAATACAACCTGGACTACCTGCTCATGGCGGCGCAGGGCTACCAGGAGTCGCAGCTCAACCAGGACGCGAAGAGCCAGGTCGGGGCGATCGGCGTCATGCAGATCATGCCGGCGACGGGCGAGGACATGAAGGTCGGCGACATCACGCAGACCGAGCCCAACATCCATGCCGGCGTGAAGTACATGCGGTTCATGATCGACCAGTACTTCAAGGACGAGCCCATGGACCAGCTGAACAAGGGCCTGTTCGCGTTCGCGTCCTACAACGCGGGGCCCGGGCGGGTCCGCCAGTTGCGCAGGGAGGCAGAGAAGCGCGGGCTCGACCCGAACGTCTGGTTCGGCAACGTGGAGCAGATCGCGTCGGAGCGGATCGGGCGGGAAACCGTCACCTACGTCAGCAACATCTACAAGTACTACATCGCCTACAGGCTGATCGTGGAGGAGCGGGAAAGGCGGGACGCCGCCAAGGCGAGCATGAAGGGAGCCACCAAGTAATCGGGTCGTCAGCCCGGCTCAGGATGCGAAGGACGGCGGTTTCGGCCGGCCCACTGTGACCCGAATCGTCTCTCCCTCCGTACGGACCTCCGCCCCGTCGAGCGTCATGCGGCCACCCTCGAACTCCAGGGTGACGCGGCCGTCGCGAGAGGCGACCTGCGGCGTGCCGCGCACGCCGACGATGGTCACGCTTCGCACACCCTCGGCCAGCGGATGGCGGCCGGCCGGGCGCGTGATCGCCACGGTGCCGCCGAAGGAGCCTCGCGCGAACCCCGGGTTCGTCACTTCGATCGTGCCGGCGGCGCCCGACAGCGTCAGGTAGCGAGGGTGCACCATCTCGCCGGCATCGAGGATGACCAGATTCACGGGATCGAACCGCGCGGCCCGGAGCCCTTCGCGGCCCGCTGCGATCTCGACAACGATGCGCGCGCCGGCGCGCGCCCGCAGATCGTCGCGCGTCCTCGCCTGGCGCGCTGACAGCTCCGCGATGGCGGTGGCCGCCCGTTCGTCGAAGCGCGCCGACTCGGCGGCGGTGAAGCCGCTCGGTCGCGCGGCGGCACGCGTGACGGCCTCATCCAGCAAGGCCAGCGTGGTCATGGTCGGCTCGGCGTCGATCCGGGTCTTCCAGCCGACCCCGGGTGCCGCCGCGAGCGGTTCTGCAGGCTGGGCCCGGCGTGCTGGCTGGCTGGCGGCGTTTTCGAGCCGGTCGAGCAGCAGGCAGATCGCGGCCCCCGAGTCGTAGTAGCGCCACCGCAGCTGATCGGCCGGCCGGTCGGCGCGCAGGCGCCTGGCCGTCTCCGACGGCGCGAGCCCGACCACGACCCTCGCCACCGCGTTGGCCGTCCCCTCCATCATCTCCAGGCCGGTTTCGAAGGCGCGGTCGTCCGGCGTCAGCAGCGGCTCGCGCTCCCGCCGCGCCTGGATCATCGTCGCGGCCCAGGAGGCCGCCCGCGTCGAGTCCGGTGCCTCCAGCGCCCGAGCGAGGGCTTCGTCCTCGGCCAGCACGAGCCGCAGGTTGCGCGCGTCCTTCATGGGGTAGCCGTAGCGCGCCATCTCGTTCGGCCGGAAGTTGGTGTGGCGGCGGAGCCAGTAGACGTGGAAGACCTCCTCGGCATAGGCGAGGAGCGTGCTCTCGCGGTTCGCCCCCGGCGTAGCGATGACAGTGGCGGTTCTCGTGCCGGCGAGGTCGATCGTCGAGTTGCTCACGACCGCCGGGTAGCGCCCGGCCGCAGCCAGCACGCCGGGGTGGCCGTCGAGCGGTCTGAACTCCTGCGGGGGAGCGGGGTGACGGAGGAGCAGCGTCCGCGTGCCGTCGTAGACGGCGATCGGCCAATCGGACAGGCGGAAGCCTGGCCATGCCTGGCGGGCGGCCGCGTCATCGATCGCGCGAAGGAGGGCGAAGACGTCCCCGTCGGGCCCCTGCCGCCGCGCGGCCAGCGGGGAAGCGAGAGACGTTGCGAGCAGCACGGCGGCGAGGAGTTGGCATCGGCGCATATCGTCTTGGACACCGGCGCCGCGGCCAGCGAACGCTCGTTTTCGCTTCGATTCGGCATGCAGCTTGTCTATGCCGATCGAGGAAGTTCGTAGGAGTCGGCCAATACCGGGGTGGGAGCGATTCCGGGCGCGCGGAGTCCAATCACCTTGAAGCACCTCGGTGCGCCGGGGCCGATTGGAGCATCGCCGTATGAGACGTCGTGAAGTCGCACTCGCCCTGACCGTGCTCGTCTTCCTGGCCTCGCCCACTGCCGGGCGGCAGGCGCCAGAGGCTGGCGGTCCATCCACCCCGGATGACCGGGCGCGGCTGCTGGCGGGCTTGCCCGTCGCCGCGGAGTCGCCGCTGGCGGCGCTGCAGGCAACTCCCGCACTGGCGCGCCACGCCGCGGGCCTCTCGCGGACGTGGAAGCTTCTCGACGACCAGATGCTCGGGAAGATGCGCGCCTGGGCCGGGAAGCAGGTCGACCCCAGGATCGATGCGTCCGCTCCGCTCGTCTACATCTTCGGCGGTCCGGACATCCTGATGGCGCACGCCATGTTCCCGGCCGCGCCGGTGTACGTCCTGACGGGGCTGGAGCCGATCGGCCGGGTGCCCCCGCTCGAGACGCTGACTCCAGCGGCGCTCGGGGCGGGGCTCGACAATCTGCGCTCGTCGACCGACGCCCTGCCGACCCGAGGCTACTTCATCACCTCGTACATGGGGCGCGATCTCAGCCGGACGGAACTGTGCGGGGTGATCCCGGTGCTCTACCTGTTTCTGGCGCGAACGGGGCATCGCCTGATCGAGAGCACGACGATATACCTCGATAACGCCGGCCAGGCGCAGGACGCGGCGGGGGGCTTGCCGCCGGACGGCGTGCCGGGCGTCAGGATCGTGTTCCAGGGCGACGAGGGGCAGGCGCCGCAGACGCTCTACTACTTCAGCGTCGATCTCGAGGCGGGCCCGCTCGCAAAGAAGCCCGGCTTCTTCCGCTTCATGAACGCGCTTCCCGTCCCGAACGCCTATCTGAAGGCGGCGTCGTTCATCCTGCACGACAACCGGTTCGCGGCGACGCGCGACTACCTGCTCGCGCGCTGCGCCTCGATCCTCCAGGACGACTCTGGGGTCCCATTCCGGTGGTTCAAGCGGGACGCGTGGGACCTGACGTTCTTCGGCATCTACGACCCGGCCGTCTGGATCGAGCACTTCGAGTGGGTGACCCAGGAGGATTTGAAGGCGGCCTTCGCCGCCGCTGGCTCGCTCGAGCCGCTGCCGTTCAAGACCGGCTACTCGAAGCCCGGGCGATCGAACCTGATGTTCGCGGTCCGCGTACCCGGGGTCAGGTCTGCGAAGTGAGCAGACTGCCGCGAACTCAGACCTGACCCCTCGATGGGTGGCCCGTCGACGCGGCCGATTTCCGAGCACCGGTGTCGAAGTGTGAAGAGCCAGGCCGACGAACTGAACCGGAGTGGAGGTTGCCGATGAACCGTGGTGCTGCCAATGTGCTGACCGTGCTGTTCGTGACCGGGTGGGTCGTGTGCGCCGCTGGACAGAAGGGCCCGGCCGCCACGATGAACGAACTCTCCGCGGTGCTGGCCACGGCGTGCGCGAATCAGCCGACGCTGACGCTGGCCGCTGATGGCACGATCGTGCGGAAGGACGCGAACGGCGCGACGATGACCTTCAAGCTCCAGGACATCGGCGCGATTGCGGTCGATGCGCCGGACGCCGAGGCGAACGTCCTTCTCCGATGCAAGGATGACAAGCCGTGCGTTGCATGGAGTGCGAGTGTCGGCGAGGTGCCGACGCCCGGCAAGATGGTGGTCTTCAGTGTCAGCCCCCCAACCGTCGGGGAGCAGGTGGCGAAGCTGTTCAAGGACCTCCAGGCGGCCTTCCCGCCTGCGGCGAAGAAGTAGCCGCTCGCATGCCGGCCTCACGCTGAACAGGATCAGCGGGAACGCGGTGGCGCTCCAAGCGCGGGCGCTCGTGCGAGCGCCTCCGCCCTGAGCGGCTCGAGGATCTTCGCGCTCACCCAGTAGATGTCGAGGTTGGCGGTATAGAAGATGTACTGACCGTCGGGCGACACCGACGGGCAGAACGTGATGCCGTTCGTATTCACCGCGTCGCCCAGGTTCATCGCCTCGCTCCACGAGCCATCCGGCCTCCTGAAGCAGACGTACAGATTGCCCTCGCCGCCCTGGCCGCCGATCCTCGTCGAGTCGAACAGGATATAGCTCTCGTCTGGTGCGATGAAGGAGTGGTCGGCAACGCGGGGCGCGTTCACCCCGCCGCCCAGCCGCCGCGGCGGGCCGTATCGTCCCTCTGCCCACGGGTACACGATCGCGTTGCCGGGGCCAGCCCCGGCGGTGTTCGTGATGTCGGTCATGTAGAGGTTGCCATTGCGCGCCGCCGACACGTACATGCCAGGGCCGTGGTAGCGCGGCTCGCTCCAGCCGGCGCTCGCGGTCCGGTCGACGACCCATAGCCCGTACTCCGCCTCGGCGCCGCTGGTCCGCGGCCGCCGGCTTCCGAAGTACAGCTTGCGGCCGTCGGGCGTGATGTGAGGTTCGCAGGCGGGGTAGCCCTTCGCGAAACCAGCCTCCTCCGGCGCGGTCCAGCCGTCGGCGGCCATCCGGGACACCATGAGCGCATTTCGGCCGCCCTCTTTCCGCTGCGTGAAGTAGAACTCCCTGCCGTCCGGCGTGAACGTGATCGCGAAGTCGAAATGGCCGGCGGCCGACACGATGCCCGGCGCGAAGATCTCGGGCGTCAGGCCCGGCGGCTTCTGGCCCAGGTACGGGCCGGTGAGTCTTGTCCTCGAGCCGGGCGGGAAGCGAAGCGTCGCCTTCGTCTCCCGTGCCGCGTCGAGCTTCGTGCCGCGCATCCGGCTCAGCACCATCCGGCCGTTGTCGTTGCCCGGATTGAGCGCCACGGACTTCGTGTAGGAAGCCTCGGCCTTCTCCCGCCACTCGTCGCGGCTCGGGCCTTCTCCGCTTTCGCTTGCATGAAGGCACGCCTCGCCGAGGCTGTCCCACGCGTTCCACGCCTGCGGCAGCGCCTCGGTGGCGATCTCGAAGACGGCAATCGCCTCACGGAGTCGGCCTGCCTGCAGGTGGCGGTAGCCAAGCGTGATGAACTCGCGCTCGACGACGCTGTAGCGCGGGTTGCCGGCAACCGTCTTCCGGAACTCCGCCGTCGCGGCCTCCCACCCGCGCGCCGCGATCGACTCGCCCAGGGTCTGCGCCGCGGACTCGACGCCCCTGCCGGCCCTCAGTTCCTCGATCACGCCGGCGTCGACCCACATCAGCTCGCCGCGCAGGAAGAACAGGTAGCGGCCGTCGGGCGAGACGGTCGGGCAGATCTCGGTGTCTTCGGTGTTGATTGGAGACGGCAGCCTGACGGGAGCCTTCCACGCGCCGTCCGGGCCGCGGAAGCTGACCCAGATGTCCATGTTGCGGCTGAACAGCAGGTAGCTGCCGTCCTTCGGGATGAACGGCATGCCCTCGCTGCCGTTCGCGTTGGTGGGGGCGCCGAGGGGCACGGCGTCTGCGTGCCGGCCGTTCGCCCACGGCGCGTAGAAGAGGCCCCGCGCGCCTTTCCAGTCCGAGCTGAAGTAGACGCCGCCGTCCTTGTCCACCGCGAACTGCCAATGCTGCGGCAGCGCGTTCACCGTCTGGTCGAGCGGCCGTGGCTCGCCCCAGCCGGTGCCCGCCCGGTCGGCCACCCAGATGTTCTCCTTGCCCGATGCCGCCTTCGTCTCGGGCAGCGGGCGGCGAGACATGTCGTAGAGGCGCCTGCCGTCGCCTGATACCAGCGGCACGTCGTCCATCGGAACGCCTCCGAGCATCGCTCGCTCGGGGTACGTCCACCGGCCGTTCACGCGACGGCTTACCATCGTTCGGCCGGTGCCGTAGCCCGGCGACGTCGGCGGGATCATCTCCGACCAGTACGCTTCACTCCCGTCCGGCGAGAAGGCGATCGAGCTGTGCAGCTGGAAATGGCCGCCGACGATCCCGGGGGCGAAGATCTGCGGGTTGGCCCCGGGCGGCGCTTGGCCCAGGTAATCCCCGGTGAGGGCGGGGAAAGCCGGCGCCGATTGGTCGGCGCCCCGCGATGCCAGGAACTCGGGGATACCCGCGCGCTTGTGCTCGACCGCGATGTTCCAGGGGCTCTGGCCGGCACGGTTCCGGCGGTTCGGGTCGGCGCCCTTGTCGAGCAGGAAGCCGATGGCCTCCTGGCGCGCCATGAACGCGGCGTCGTGAAGCGGCGTCCAGCCGTCGCCGTCAGCCTGGTTGACGTCGGGCGTTGCGGCCAAGAGGCGTTCCAAGATGCGGACGGACCCGCCGGCTGCGGAGTCGTGCAACAGTGAGCGGCGGCCCGGCACGGCGACGGGCGGGCTCACGCCGGCGTCGATCAGCCTGGTGAACAGCGCGTCGAGCCCGTTCTGCGCGGCCTGACTGAGCAGTTGTCCCCTGGCCCTGGGCTCGCTCGGAATTGCAGCGCCGCGTTCGAGCAGCAGATCGACGACGGGTCGAAAGCCACGCCAGGCGGCCAGCTGCAGCGGCGTGTCGCCAAACTTGTCGCGGGTGTTGACGTCGGCCTTCCGGTCGAGCAGCATCCGGGCGAGGTCGACGTTGCCGGACTCGCGCGCAACGAGGGAGAGCGGCGTCCGGCCGTAGGCGTTAGCCGGATCCACCGTCACGCCGACCTCCAGCAGCCGGGCGGCGACGCCAGTCCGGCCCCTCGCCGCGGCCTTCGAGAGCGGTGTCTCGGCGCCCGAGTCCCTGGCGTCGGCGTTTGCCTTGGCCTCGAGCAGCAGCCGGGCGACGGTGTCGAAGCCCATCCAGGCGGCGTTGTGCAACGGCGTGGCCCCGGTGTTGTCGGCGGCGTTGACGTCGGCGCCGGCAGACAGGAGGTAGCCGACCACCGCGTCGCGGCCCGCGCCGGCGGCCGCTTGCAGCGGCGTCCTGCCCGACGAGTCCTTCACCGAGGCGAGCTCGGCGCTCTTCTCGATGAGGGCCCGGACCGCGGCCAGATCCCCGGCCCGGGCGGCGTCGTGGATCGACGCCTGCTGTCCAAGGAGAACTGACGCTCCGAGGGCGACCGTGAGGGCGAGGGCGTAAGAAATCGGCACGCGTGTGTTCATACGGGAATGGACGTATTTCGTGCGTCCTCGGCTCCATGCGCTCGATGTGGTAGAATCTATACCAAGAGATAGATTCTATATGGCACTCAGCATCAAGCACCCCGAGGCCGACCGGCTGGCGCGCGAGCTCTCGGCCACTACCGGCGAGAGCCTCACGGACGCGATCATCAACGCCCTCAAGGAGCGGCTGCGGCGCCAGCGCGGCCAGGTGACGGGCCGCCGCTTGCGCGAGGACCTTCGAGCGATCAGACGTCGATGTGCGAGTCTGCCCGTTCACGACACGCGAGCCGCCGACGAGATCATCGGATACGACGAGCGGGGGGTGCCGCGCTGATGGTGATCGACACTTCGGCCGTGCTGGCCATTCTCTTCGACGAGCCGGAGGCCGATGAGATCGAGATGGCGATCGACGCCGACCCCGTGCGCCTGATGTCAGCCGCCTCCCACCTCGAAACCGCCATCGTCGTCGAATCCCGCCTGGGCGAGCCAGGAGGGCGCGAGCTCGACCTCCTCGTGCACAAAGCCGGCATCGAGATCGTCGCGGTGACGGCGGAGCAGGTGGAGGCCGCCCGCGACTCCTGGCGGCGGTTTGGCAAGGGCCGCCATCGGGCAAACCTGAACTTCGGCGACTGCTTCTCCTACGCCCTCGCCGCTGCTTCAGGCGAGCCGCTCCTCTTCAAAGGCGACGACTTCGACAAGACCGACATTCCGCGGGTCGTGCTGGCTGTCGAGTAGGACGAGGTGACCCCGATGCCAGGCGTTGCTGACCCTCGAGTCGCGGGGCTGCGGGCGTCCGAGGGATCGAGGCAGGGCCGAGGGGCGAGAACTGAACCGTGGAATTCGCGCGCCCGTCAAATACTGCATGACGCGCCATGCCATCTTGCTGACGGCGATTCTGCTTTCGATCACCTCGGTCGCGCAGGCGTTCCAGGCCGCACCACCCTTGACCCTGCAGAGCCTCGCCGGCCACTATCGAGGAACCGCCACCTCTCCCCAGGGCACCGTGGCGGTCACCGCGGACCTCTGGCTTTCCGACGGCAGACTGACCGGCAGTCTCGACTCCGGCGATGGTCCCATTGCCATCACTGGCTCCGTTCTGGCTGGCGACCAGATCGCCCTGACGCTCGACATGACCGGTTCGCCCGGCAGCATCAAGGCCCAGGTGAAGGGGGGCCGAATCGAGGGCGAGTGGGCGCTCGGCGGGATGTCGGGCCCCGTGTCGCTAACCCGGACGGGCGACGCTCAGGCGCCAGCGACCCAACCGCCGCAGGCCAAACCACAGGCCTTCGCCACCCACCCCAAGCTGGAGGTCGTACTCCCGGACTTCCCGGCTGACGGGCTGATCCTCGACATCGGCGGCGGCGGCGAAGGGGTGATCGGGCAGCTCAAGGGCCAGCAGGTGGTCGCGATCGACCTCCTCAAGCAGGAGCTCGATGAAGCGCCCGGCCAGCCGCTGCTCAAGATCGTGATGGATGCGCGCGAGCTCAAGTTCACCGACGCGAGTTTCTCCACGGCGACGGTCTTCTTCACCTTCATGTACATCGCTCCTGGAGACCACGAGAAGGTCTTTCGCGAACTGCACCGGGTGCTGCGTCCCGGAGGGCGGGTGCTCGTCTGGGATCCGATCTTCCCGGCGACCCACGACTCTTCGAAGCGCGGCATCGCCTTTCCGATTCAGGTCCGGCTGCCGACCAAGCAGATCAACACCGGGTACGGCGTGCCCTTCCGCGACGGACAGGGCGCCGAGCACTTCGCCTCGCTGGCCGCGACGACGGGATTCGACGTCGTCTCGCGCCGGAACGAGGCGGGCTGGTTCTTTCTCGAGCTGAAAAAGGGCAAGTAGTGCCTCTCGGGGAGGCGGCATGAACACGCACGACAGCCCCGCTGTGGCCAGGGCCGCTGCCGGCAAGGTGGCGGCCGCCTGGATCCTCCTGCCGCTGTTCTTCCTCGCCACCGGCGGGGACCTGGCGTGGTGGAACGCCTGGGCCTACTGCGCCATCCTTCTGGTGCCGATGACGGCGTTCCTCGCCTACCAGCTCCGGCATGACCCCGACTTCATCGCGCGTCGCTCCACGATGCGCGAGAAGGAGCGGGCGCAGCGCTGGGTGCTGGCGATCGGCCTCCCGTTGTGGCTGGCGTCGTTCGTGATCCCAGGCCTCGACCATCGCTTCGGCTGGTCGAGCCCGTCCAGCGGCGTCATCGTCGTGGGACTCGTGGCGGCGCTGGCCGGCTACCTGGGGATCCTCCTGGTCTTCCTCGAAAACCGCTGGGCCGGGCGAACGGTCGAGACGTTCAAGGGCCAGGAGGTGATTTCGACGGGCCCGTACGCCGTCGTGCGGCATCCGATGTACGCCTGCTCGTGCGTCCTCTACGTCGCGACGCCGGTCGCGCTCGGGTCGTGGTGGGCGGTGCCGCCGGCGCTTGCGTTCACGCTGATCTTCATCCCGCGAATTCTCAATGAAGAGGCGGTGCTTGCCCGCGAGTTGGCCGGCTACCAGGAGTACCAAAGACGGGTGCGGCACCGGCTTGTGCCGTTCGTGTGGTAGGGGGGCCGCCCGGTCTCGCCTCCTGGCAACCTACGGGCGAGGTTCTACGTCGATCCCAGATGGGATCGGGACGTGCGCTCGCATCCACGATCAGGGAGGGTATGTGGTCGTTCGGCGCTGTAATCGGCGCGGGTTTCTGTCCGGAGTCGTTCCCGGCTGCGTGGAAGGGAAGCCCTCATGCCTGCTCCGCTACTACGTGAAGGGCTGAGGCGCGTGCTGGACATCGCTGACAAGCGGTCGGGAGGGCACGGATGAGGACGCTCGGTCTGGTCGGCGGCACGGGGTGGGTGTCCACGCTCGAGTACCTACCGCCTGATCAACGAAGGCGTGAACAGGCGCCTGGGCGGCTACGACGCGGCGCGGTGCATCGTCTATTCGCTCAACTTCGGCGACGTGATGCGGGCGAAGGAGGGCGACGCTGAACAGCACCGGGTGCGGCCGATGGTCAACGACGCTGCCGCGCGCCTGGCCGCGGCCGGGGCCGAAGGGCTCGTGCTCTGCGCCAACACGCTGCACTGGTTCGCGGACGCCGTCGAGCGCGCCGTGCCGCTGCCGCTGGTCCACATCGCCATGGCGACCGGGAACCGGATTCGCGCCGCCGGGCTCATCCGCGTCGGGCTGCTCGGCACGCGTCCGACGATGGAGCGGCGCTTCTATCGGCAGCGGCTCGAGGCGATGGGGATCGAGGTGATCGTGCCCGACGAACCGGCGCGCGCGCTCGTCCACGACGCCATCTTCGGGGAGCTGGTGCAGGGACGTTTCACCCCGGTCACGAAGCGCGCGTTCCTCGACGTCATCGCCGAGCTGCGCGCGAGGGGCGCCGAGGGCGTGGTGCTCGGCTGCACCGAGATTCCCCTGCTGGTCCGGCCGGAGGACTGCGACCTGCCGCTCTTCGACACGCTGGCGATCCACGCCGAGGCCGCGGTGGACTTCGCGCTCGCGATCAAGAGGTCGGGACGGTTGCTTCGGCGCCCGCCCGTTTCGATGACAGATACGTAATCCTGCGCGCCCGCGGGGCCGAGGCCTGATGTAGGAATAATCGCGGGGAACACGGCGGCCCCCGGCAAACCCCGGCCCACGAAACGGCGTCTACTCCCATGAGCGCCCCGCCCACCCGGGAGATCGTCGATGCAGACTGTCATGCGCGGCCTCGCCGCTGCCGTCAGCATTCTTGCCGCCCTGCCTTCCTTCGGCATGGCGAATCCCACCAACCCGCCGGCACCCGCGCCGAGATCGGCGACGGTCGTCGCGACGCGCGAGGCGGTCCGCATCGACGGCCGCCTCAGCGAGGAAACGTGGGCCTCGGCTCCCATCGTCACCGGCCTGCTGCAGCGGGACCCGGAGGAGGGCAAGCCGGCCACCGAACGTACCGAGATCCGCGTGGCCTACGACGACAAGGCGCTGTACATCGGCGCACGTCTCTTCGACAGCGAGCCGAAGCGGCTCGTCCGGCAGAGGTCACGGCGCGACGTCACCTCGGCGTCCGATCATCTGCGCGTCTACCTCGACCCGCACCACGACCACAAGACCGGCGTGATGCTGACCGTGTCGGCTGCCGGGTCGCTGGCCGACGCATGGCTTTCGAACGACTTCGAGCGCGACACGTCGTGGGACGGCGTGTGGGATGCGGCGGTGACCGTCGACGACCTTGGCTGGACGGTGGAAATGCGCGTGCCGTTCTCCCAGCTCCGCTTCCCGCCTGGCGCCATCCAGACCTGGGGCCTCAACGTCAGCCGCTTCGTCCAGCGGAAGAACGAAGAGGACTGGTGGGTGCTCGTGCCCAAGACCGATTCGCGGCTGGTGTCAGGGTTCGGGCATCTCGAAGGGCTCGAGAACATCCGCCCCAGGCAGCGGCTCGAGCTGCTTCCGTACGCGACCGTCGGTGTCGAGCGCGCAGGGACGACCGTGGCCGGCGACCCGTTCGCCCAGACGAACAAGCCGGCCGGCGGCCTCGGACTGGATCTCAAGTGGGGCATGTCGAGCAGCTTCACGATGGACGGCACGGTCAATCCCGACTTCGGCCAGGTCGAACTCGATCCCGCGGTGGTGAACCTCACCGCGTTCGAGACGTTCTACCAGGAGAAGCGGCCGTTCTTCATCGAGGGTTCCCAGCAGTTCAACACGTTCGGGCGCAACGGCCTGCCGCTCTACGGCCGGTTCGGCAGCACGTACCCGAACCTCTGGTACTCGCGCCGCGTCGGGCGATCGCCACGGCTCAACGCGAGCGGCGAGTTCGTCGACCAGCCCACCGCCACGACGATTCTCGGGGCGGCGAAGGTCACGGGCCGAACGGCCGGCGGGTGGAACATGTCGGTCGTCGATGCCGTCACCGCCCGGGAGATGGCGCAGGTTGCCGTCGGCGACACGCGATCGACGATGGAGGTGGAGCCGCTGAGCAACTACGCGGCGCTGCGGGCCAGCCGCGACGTGGCCGGGCGCGGCGCGTTCGGCGTGATCGCGACCGGCGTCAACCGCAGCCTGCAGACCGAGGCGCTCCAGCGGACGACTCCCGGCGGCGCCTACACCGGCGGCGTTGACGGCAACTGGTTCCTCGACAGCCAGAAGAGCTGGGTCGTGTCGGGCTCGTTCGCCGCCAGCCACGTGTGGGGCGACGAGGCGGTGATGGCGACGCTGCAGCGCTCCTCCGCGCGCTACTTCCAGCGGCCGGACGCGGCTCACCTGCGGTACGACCCGACGTCGAAGTCGATGTCGGGCTGGACCGGCCAGGTGAACGTCAACCGCACGCGGGGCAACCTGCTCGTGGACGGCGCGCTGTGGGCGATCAGCCCCGGCTTCGAATCGAACGACGCGGGCTATTCGCCGGCGGCCGATCGCGTCGGCGCCCACACCGGGTGGATCTGGCAGAAGACGACGCCCGACCGGTGGACACGAGACCGCTCCGCCACGCTCATCACCTACTGGGTTTGGAACATGGGCGGCGACCTGGTCGGTTCCGCGTACGTCGGGCAGCTCTCGGCCACGATGAAGAACTACTGGTCGCTCAGCGGGAGCGTGAGCGGGAGCCCGGCGCGCATCGACGACCGCGACACGCGCGGCGGCCCGGCGATGAAGCGCGTGCCCGCCTGGTCGTCCAGCCTGTTCCTCAGCAGCGACGCGCGCAAGAAGATCCGGTTTGACGCCTCGGGCTCGTACGAGCGGAACACGGTGGGCGGCTGGGCGCTTCGGGCCAACCCCTCGCTCGTTTACCGGCCCTCGTCGGCCTTCAGCGTGTCGGCGGGTCCCGCGCTGGTGCGGTCGGTACTCCGTCGCCCAGTACGTGACCGGCGTCGTCGACCCGACGGCGACCGAGACGTTCGGCCGGCGCACCGTGTTCTCCGAAATCGACCGGACCGAGGTTTCGCTGGTGTCGCGCCTCAACGTCATCTTCACGCCGAAGATGTCGTTCGAGATCTACCTGCAGCCGCTCGTGTCGTCCGGGCAGTACTGGGGATACAAGGAGCTGGCGGCGCCGCGCACGTTCGACTTCACGCGCTACGGCGTGGATGCAGGCACGATCACCTACGACGAGGCGGTGCAGACGTACACGATCGACCCGGACGCCGAGGGCCCGGCCGATTCGTTCCGGGTCCGGGAGCCGAGCTTCAACTACCGGTCGCTTCGCGTGAACGCCGTCTTCAGGTGGGAGTGGCGGCTCGGGTCGACGCTTTACGCAGTCTGGACCCAGCAGCGCCAGGACTACGCGACGGCCGACTTCAGCCTGGCGCGCGACTTCAGCGCGATGGGGAGCGCGCCCGGCGACAACGTCTTCATGGTGAAGATGGCCTACTGGTTCGGGCGGTGACCCCGACTCTGACTCACCGCGGTCCGTACACGGCGAAGCGCTTGATCTCCGGCGTACCCACGGTCTCGAGCACGCGCAGGCGCGCTCGAGTCACGGTGACCGGCGCGATTCGATCGATCTTCTTGTGGCCGACGGCCGTGCCGGACGCGAGCTGCTGCCACGCCCCGTTTGCCATGCCTTCGACGACGTAGGAGCGCACGCGCTCGCCGACGGCGATGTTCTCCATGATGACGATGTGATCGATGGGGCCGCCGGCCTTGATGTCGAGCGTCACCTCGGCGCCGATCGCCAGCGTTTCCGCCCGCGGCGTTCCCAGCCGGCGCGTGATCTCGGCGCCGAACTCGGCGGCGCGGCGCGCGTCGGCGCCCGGGATGAGGCCGCTTCGATCGGGCGTCTGGTTCAGCAGCAGCACGGCGCCGTGGCCGACCGACTTGTAGTACATGTCCATCAGCTGCTCCACGCTCTTCAGCGTGTTCGCGTTGTCGGTGCGCCAGAACCAGGTCGAGCGGATTCGCGCGTCGCACTCGTTCGGCAGCCACCGGTTGCCGTTGGGATCGCCGTCGGCCGCCGTGTACTCGCCCCACTTCTTCCCGGGCTTCGGGAACGCGACAGCGTTCCACGCCGGGTACGGGGCGACGCCGTCCTCGGTGCCCACCCATCGGATCGACGCCTGGGGACCCTGGAAGACGACCGCCCTCGGTGCGTAGCGGCTCAGCAGGTCGCCGACGTCGAAGACCAGGCTTCCGTCGAACCAGACCTCGGTCATCTCGCCGTAGCGGCTGAGGACTTCGGTGAGCTGCTGCCGGAAGAGCTTCTCGTAGTCCGCCTGCCGCGCCGGATCGGCCGCGCGCCCGCCGACGCCGACGTCGTGCTTTCTGTCTGCGGGCGAGAGGTAGACGCCGAGCTGGATCCCGCGCTTCCGGCACGACGCCGCAAGATCCGCCAGCACGTCACCCTTCCCCCCGCGCCAGGAGGAGTTGCGCACGCCGAAGTCGGTCGTCTCGGTCTGCCACCAGCAGAAGCCCCCCTCGTGCTTGGCGACGAACACGATGTACCTGGCGCCCATCGCCTCCGCGGTCCGAACCCACTGATCGGTATCGAGCTTCGCCGGGTTCATGGCGGCCGGTTCCACCGTCATCTTGTCGCTCTCGGAGTCCTGCCAGGTCTGGGGCCCCATGTGGATGAACATGCCCAGCTCCAGGTCATGCCAGGCGACCTGCTGGGGCGTCGGCCTGGCCAGGGATGACAAAGGCTGGGCGGGCGGCTGGGCTGCCAAGAGGAGCGCCATCGGCGCGGTCACGCCGGCCGCCGCCATCATCACGACCACCGCGCTTGCCAACGCCATCGTCGAGCGTGTCATCGCGTCCTCCGGGAGTCTGCTGCCGTCGCCTCCGTTCCTGCACGCCTCGTCTCGGGTCTGCCGCTCCGCAACGCACCCCACGGCGGAAGCCGCCGCGGGGCCCCAAGAACAGCGTTGCTCCGGGCAGATCCCTGCGACGCGGCATGGGTCTCAGTCCGCGACGCTGAATCGACGCCGCCGATGCGTCCGTTCGCTACCTGATCACAGCCGCCTGCCACTGTCTGACCGCATCGATCGGGTAAAGCAGCATGAGCACGTTCAGCGTCAGGTTGTCCCGGACGAAATACAGCACGAACAGTTCCATCGCGATGGCCAGCCCGACGATGAGGGCCACGGGCAGCCGGCGCGCCAGCAGGAAGCCTGCCACGCAGCAGAGCGCATCGCTCACGGAGTTGACGATGCTGTCGCCGTAGTAGTCGAGCGAGATGGTCGCCGCACGGTACCGATCGATGATGATCGGACTGTTCTCGAGAATCTCCCACGCCGCCTCGACGATGATGGCGAGCGCGAGCCGTACCTCCGGCCGCAGCCGCGGCGCGAGCTTCGCGAGAATCCAGTAGAAGATGAACCCGTGGATGACGTGCGAGAAGGAATACCAGTCGAAGACGTGTTGGGAGTTCTCCGCGCTGAGCACGATGCCGTGCCAGAGCTTGACGTACCCGCACGCGCAGATCGGAACCCTGCCCATCGCCCAGAGCGCAAGGCCCTGTACGGCGATGGCGCCGGCGGCGATCGCCGGCCAGGTCCACCGTGGTCGCCTGCCGCCACCGGACATCATCTCGGCTGTCATTCAGTACCCTTCAACTCGCAGGCCGGGAACGCGGCGGAAATACTGGACGTTTCGAGTCACGACCGGCATGCGATACGCGAGGCCGGTCGCCGCGATCCACAAGTCATTCGCGCCAATCAGCAGCCCGTTCTCCTGCAGGTAGCGGTAGGCGTGGCCGTAGTGCCAGCTGACATCTGGATTGCTGGCCAGCACGAAGAACGGCGCGAGGAACTCCTCCCAGCGGGCCCGCTCTCCCTGCGAGGCTCCCGCCGCCAGTTCTCCGGCGACCGTGAACGTGACGTAGAGCCGCGCGTCTTCGTGCGTCTCGAGGAACTCGATCGCAGGACCAGGCGTGCCCCTGTTGCTCTCGCGCTCGTAGTCGACGAGGAACGTGGTTTCGAGAATCAGCGACTGGCCCACTTGTCCTCCGGGGGCGCGTCCCGCCGCTTGAGTGCGTCGATTCGGTCGAGTTCTTCATCGGTGAAGCTGCGCGTGCGCGTGCGGCGCAGGTCGAGGAACTGCCTGGCCGTGATCGTGTCCTCCGGCCAGCCCGCGCGCAGGACGACCGCGCTGAACGACTCGGTCGGATAGCGTCGCGCCGCTCGGAGGCGTTCGTAGGCCTCGGTCTTCAGCGAGATGGTCTTGACGCTCATGCATGCATTATGCACAGTGCATGCATGCAGCGTCAACTCATTCCATTCACTGACTTTCCAACCGCTGCGGCCACGGTCTTCGCCGGCCTGGCGGTTCTGGCGATGCTCCCGCCGACGTGCTACGATGGGCCCACCGTTGTTCGAGGGGGAGGGGACCCCGAATGAATCGAGTGGCGCCTCGCGGTCGACGGGGTTCGGGAACGGCGGTCTTGTTCCTGGTGACCTGGTGCCTGTCGTGTGCCGCGGCGTTCGGGCAGGAGAAGCCGCGCGAGCCCCCGCTCGCGGAGATCCTGCAGCGTGTCGGGCGCTACGTCGCGGCCTACGGCGAGCAGGCCGCCCTCATCGTCGCATCGGAGAAATACACGCAGTGGGTGACGGCCGATGACGGCCGGGCCTACCCGCCCCGGAACCTGACCGCCGAGTTCGCGATCGTGAAAGTCGCCGACTCGATTGGCTGGGTCGGGTTCCGGGACGTCATCGACGTGAACGGCCAGGCCGTCGCCAACCGTGGCGACCGGCTGCAGCGGCTGCTCGCCGACGTCAACGGCGACGCCAGCGAGGCGAGGCGCATCTCGGACGAGAGCGCCCGGTACAACATCGGCCCCGTCAGCCGCAACTTCAACGTCCCCACCGCCACGCTGTTCTTCTTCCGCCCGGCCAACCTGTCGCGGTTCTCGTTCAAGCGCAAGGGCATCAGGACGATCGACGGTGTCGAGACGGTCGCTATCCAGTTTGTCGAGACGAAACGTCCCACGATGGTGATGACCAGGGCCGGCAAGGACGTCCCGGCCGAAGGGATGCTGTGGGTCCTGCCCGAGGACGGCACGATCGTGCGGACGCAGGTGGGTTTCCGGGGCTTCGCCGATCGGACAGCGTTCGCCCAGCCCAGTACCGGCAGGTCAAGGACAGGCGAGGACGGAGGGGTCGCCCCTCGGCAGCTCGGGGACGTATCAGGTCCCAGTCACACCGACGGCGCCCGCGGCTCCACCACCCACGGCTCCACCACCCACGGCTCCAGCGCCCACGCCGCCTACGCCGCCCGCCTCACAGAACCCACCGGCCCCGTCGGGAGGGACGACGACCGGAAAGGCCCCGGCGTCGTCGGGAGGAGGCACGGTCACGCGCGATTCGACCCCACCGCTGCCGCAGGGCCTGAGCCCCCAGGCCACCCTGGCGGGCACGGACTCGCCGCGACGACTGGAAAGCAGCGCCGAAGTCGAGGTGACCTACCATCGCCATCCGCGCCTGGGGATGTGGCTGCCGGCGAAGATGACGGAGTTCTACGAGGGCGCCATCTCGGCCGGCCTCGCGCCGAGTGCGGTCCTCGGCCGCGCGACCAACGTGGCCACCTACTCGGACTTCAAGCGATTCGAGACGTCGGCCAGGATCGTCATTCCCAAGCAGCACTGAGCGACCGGCTACTCCGCCCAGAACCAGAAGATGTAGCCGCAGCGGTTGCAGATGTAGTTCACCGCCTGCGCATTCGCCCAATCGACGTTCATGAAGGTGGCAAAGCGCGTGTTCAGCAGCGAATTGCGCTCGTGGAACGTCGCGTTCCCGCACACCGGGCACACGAGCGGCTTGCCCGCGGCGCTCACCTCGACGCTGCCATCCGGCAGCGACGTCTCGATCAGCGCACCCGTCGCGGCCTTCTCCGGGGCGGGAGGTGGCGTGCCGTCCTGGGCCCGCTGGCAGTTCCAGCACACGTTGAAATCGTCCTCGACCTCTTCACCACACCCGGCGCACTTCCACATCGTCATTCTCCCAGCCGTTTCATGCGGCTATCCTGGGTTGGCACCGGTCAGCGGGCCGGCGGTCTTGTCATCGCCGCGATGTGGTACAGCGCGCGCAACAGGCTCCGGTTGCCGGTCGCACGCGGCGCGGACGTGTTGATCTGAATCGCCAGCGACAGGCCGAGTTCGGGCAGGTAGATCAGTTCCGTCTGGTACCCGGGAAAGAACCCGCTGTGCCCCCACGCGAGGCCGACCGGCGTCGCCGGCCGCACGATGACGCCGAGGCCGTACTTGGTCTCCGGCCCGAGCCTCGCCGGCACCGCCGCGTCCAGCATGATCTTCCGGGCGGCGGGCGAGAGCGCCCGCCCCGCGTAGAGCTCCCGCCCCCATCGCGCCAGGTCGAGCGGGCTGGTCGCGAAGCCGCCGCCGGCCCACTCGAACTGCGGGTTGATCACCAACTCGCCCTTCACCATCATCTCGTCCGGCAGCCCGAGTGGATCGCGAGGCCCTGCGTAGCCTGGAATCAGGCCCGGGATGTGCCGGCTGGTGGACGGCACCACGTGTGTCAGCTTCAGCGGCGCGAGAAAGCGCGTCCTGATTTCGTCGTAGAGCGGCTTCCCGGTGATGCCCTCCACGATCATGCCAAGCACGATGTAGTTGGTGTCGGAGTAATCCCAGCCCTGTCCCGCTGCGAACGGCGGCTTGGCGTCGAGCTGGTACGCGATCTGCTCCTCCGGCTTCCACACCTTGTTGGGCTGCGCGCGCAGATCGGCAGTGAACTTCGGGTCCATCTCGTACCGCACGATGCCGCTCGTGTGCGTCATCAGGTGGCGGACGGTGACGTCCTTCGCGTTCGGCAGCCGCGCAAACCACGGCCGTGCGGCGAGGTACTTCGAGACGGGCGCGTCGAGATCGAGCGAGCCCCGCTCGATCAACTGCACCGCCACCGCCGCGAAGAACGTCTTGCCCGTGCTGCCGGCGAGAAAGAGATCCTCGACCTTCAGCGAGGGGCCGGCCGCACGGTCCGACACGCCCGAGACGACGCCGAACGCCGTGCCGTCCGGCAGGACGACGCCGACCGACACGCCCGGGAAGGAGGCCGACGCGCGCCATTCGTCCAGGTAGGCCTGGACGCGATCGCGAAGGGCAGCCCGGGGCGCGGGAGCCGATTGCTGCCTGGCGCCGGCGCCAACTCCCAGTATCAGCATCGCAGCGACGACGACCGAGAAGCGACGGGTGTTCACGGCGCCACCTTACCACGACTCGCCGACAACCAGCCATCGGCGCGGCAACGGCCGCCGCGTGCTACGCTGGGACGTTCGCCCTGCCGCGCCTGGCATGGGAGGAGGGGAGTCATGATCGTCAGCCGACCGACCGATGGAGGATGCCGCCATCTCCTGCGAGCTGCCCTCCGAGCCGTCCCGGGTATCGCGCTCGCCCTCGGCGTGGTCGCCGGGCCGGCCGCCGCGCAGGCGCAGCCCCCGCAACCGACCTCGGTGCCCGGCTGTCCGCAATCGCTGCCCGCGCTCTTCAACCAGGTGTCGCAGTCCGTCGTGTCGATCGGGGCGATCTCGATCAACCCTTACAACATCGACCGGCGGATCGAGCGGGTGGCGGGCTCCGGGGTCATCATCGAATCCTCGGGACTGATCCTGACCAACTCGCACGTCGTGTTCGGCCGCCAGGTCATCACGGTGACGCTCGACGACGGGACCAACCTGCCCGCGAAGCTCATCGGCGCCGATCCGATCTTCGACGTGGCGCTCATCAAGATCCCGCCGCCGACGAAAGGGTCACTACCTGTCGCCACGCTCGGCGACTCGTCCCGGCTGGCGGTGGGAGTGGAGGTGTATGCGATCGGCAACCCGCTGGGCCTGGACCAGACGCTGACGCGCGGGATCGTCTCGGCCGTGAACCGGATGGTGCCGGGCGCGGCGTGGTCCCTGGCCGAACCGATGATCCAGACCGACGCGTCGATCAACCCGGGGAATTCCGGCGGCCCCCTGCTCGATCCGTGCGGGCAGGTCATCGGGATCACGACGGCGATCATGCCGGGCGCCCAGAACATCGGATTCGCGGTGCCGGTCGATCTCATCAAGGACGTCATCCCGCGGTTGCTCAGCAAGGGTCGGGTCGTGCGCCCGTGGCTGGGTGTGCAGGGTCAGTTCGTGGTGCCGCAGCTGAAACAGCTGCTGAAGGTGCCGCTGGTCGACGGGTTCCTGATCGAGGCGGTCGAGCCTGGCAGCCCGGCCGAGCAGGCTGGCCTGCAGGGCGGGATGTTCGAGCTGACGATCGAAGGCCAGCCGATCCTGCTCGGCGGCGACATCATCACCCAGGTCAACGGCACGGTGCTCAGCGACCCGAGGGCGCTGGCGACGCTTCTCAGCGGACTCGAGGTTGGCAGCCGGTTGGCGATGACCGTCGTCAGGGACGGCAAGCCGGGCGCGATCGATCTGACGCTGCTCGAGAGGCCCGTCCTGCCGTGGGACCTTCCCGGCCAGCGAAACGGCACGGCGGCCGCTGGCAGCGGCCCTCCGTCGTCGCGCGGCACGAGCCCGGCCCGCAAGACCATCGCGTTTTGAGCCGGGCGCAATTCCGCTCCGGCTCAACCGTGCGAGGGTCGTGCGAGCGGCCCTCAGGCTTCCCCTGTACGCCGCCGCCCGACCGGCGCTATAATGCCTGTACCGCGTCCAACCCACGCGCGTCGCCCGTTCGAGCACTCGCCGTCCGTTCATCCCGCCGTCTCTTGAAGGGCCATCGCCCTCGCAGGAACGCCCGCTCGAAAGACCAGAACGCCATGGCACATCCGAAAGGCTCCCGCGCACGAGTCCTCCTCTCGTCCGTCTTCGGCCCGTTCGCCCAGGACGACGAATTCGGCAGCCGCACCATCAACCCGATGGAGCTCTACCAGAACCAGGTGACGCGGGCGCAGGGCCCCTTCTCGCTGCGGATGTTCCACCGGTCGTGGGGCATCATGCTCATCCAGCACAACATCCCGGCGCCGTCCACGGTGCTCGACTTTCCGACGCGTGAGGCGTTCGTCCGCGAACTCCAGCAGGGCCGCTACGACATCGTCGGCCTGTCGGGGATCATCGTGAACGTCGGCAAGATCCGCGAGATGTGCCGGCTGGTGCGCGAGCACTCGCCGGGATCGACGGTCGTCGTGGGCGGACACGTGGCCGCCATCCCCGGGCTTGGGCACATGATCGACGCCGACGAGATCGTGAAGGGCGAGGGCGTCCGGTGGTTCCGCGAGTATCTCGGCGTGGAACCGGAGGCGCCGATCGTGCACCCGGCGCTGCGGTCGTCGTTCGGCATGCGGGTGATGGGGATGCGGAGCGCCGACGGCGCCGGCAATCCTGCGGCGACGATCATCCCCTCGGTCGGCTGTCCGATCGGCTGCAGCT
Source organism: uncultured Acidobacteriota bacterium (assembly GCA_963698725.1). Lineage (GTDB taxonomy): Bacteria > Acidobacteriota > Vicinamibacteria > Vicinamibacterales > Fen-181 > FEN-299. The sequence goes on along the minus strand of CAVORY010000008.1, from coordinate 155,128 downwards.
TCTGCACGACCTCGTCGTTCTTCGGCGGGAAGGGGAAGAGCATCACCTTCCTGGAGCGCGGGGAGGACATCTACCGCGCGATGTGCGAGGCCGAGGCCGCGCTGGGCGTGCAGTCGTTCTTCGTGATGGACGAGAACTTCCTGCTCGACCGGCCGCGCGCGCTCCAGCTGCTCGACTGCATGAAGCGGGGGAGCAAGGCGTGGACGATGTACGTGTTCTCGTCGGCGAACGCGATTGCGAAGTACTCGATGCGCGAGTTGATCGAGCTCGGGGTGAGCTGGATCTGGCTCGGCCTCGAGTCGCCCCGCAGCACCTACTCGAAGCTGAAGGGCACCGATACGCGCGAGCTGGTGAGAGAGCTTCAAAGCCACGGGATCAAAGTCCTCGGCTCCACGATCATCGGCCTCGAGCACCACACGCCCGACAACATCGCGGCGGAGATCGAGGCCGCGGTGGCGCACGACGCCGACTGCCACCAGTTCATGCTGTACACACCGATACCCGGCACGCCGCTCTATCAGGACGTCGAGGCGCAGGGCCGGCTGCTCGACGTGGACCTCGCCGACATCCACGGCCAGTGGAAGTTCAACTTCCAGCACGAGGCGATCGCGCGCGACGACTCGAAGACGCTGCTCGACTGGGCGTTCGACCTCGACTACCAGCGGAACGGCCCCAGCTTGTTCCGGCTGATGCGGACGATGTTCGACGGCTGGAAGCGGTACCGGAACGACCCGGATCCGCTCGTGCGGGCGCGGGCGTGGCTCGAGGCCAAGCAGCTGCGCACGAGCTACGGCGCGGCGCTGTGGGCGATGGAGAAGTACCTGCGCGACACGAACCGGCAGGTGTCCGAGCGGATCCGGGAACTGCGGAAGGAGGTCGAGCGGGAACTGGGCGTTGTCTCCCGCCTCGTCAACCACGTCGCGGGTCCGGTGGCGCTGTGGGCGTCGCGCCGGGACCACCGGCGGTTCCCGGAGGGGCGGCGGCTCGAGCCGCGGATGTTCGTCGACCGCCGCAACTGGGGCACGGCGGAGTAGGTGCAGAGCGGCTCGTTGCAGCGGGGCGGCGCGGCTGAAAGAGGGCCCGGATGCGCGGTCTTGGGCGCGCACCCGGGCGTGGAGGGAGAAGAACGGCCGCACGGGCTCAACGTGCGACCACTCGAATAGACGATTCCACGCAGCTTTCGGCGCTCGGTCTTTCCTCGATTAAGCCTACAGTTGAATCGGCCCCCAACAGAGCGTGCGAACGATGCGCCGCTGCGCGAGTGCGGCCGCGCGAGGGGCCCGCGCCGGTCTCGAGGACCCGCTGCAGATCGACGACCGCGCGCGCGAGCCAGACGCGCGCCGCCGATTCCCAGCTGCCGGGGAGCACCCGGTCGAAGCCCGGTCAGCGGTCACGCCGGCTCGCGTGACGGAGACCCGCCTCCGTGTTTCAACTGTGCTCCGTGGTTGAGATCGCGGGTGCGCCAGCCGGAGAGGCGTCAGAACTCCGCGCTCTTCGGGGCGCGCGGGAACGGGATGACGTCGCGGATGTTCCCGAGGCCGGTCACGTAGTTCATCGCGCGCTCGAAGCCGAGGCCGAAGCCGGCGTGCGGGACGGTGCCGTAGCGCCGCAGGTCGCGGTACCACCAGTAGGTCCCCCTGTCGAGGCCCATCTCGTCGATGCGGGCGTCCAGCACGTCGAGGCGTTCCTCGCGCTGGCTGCCGCCGATGATTTCCCCGATGCCCGGCGCGAGCACGTCCATCGCCGCCACCGTGCGGCCGTCGTCGTTCAGGCGCATGTAGAACGCCTTGATCGCCTTCGGGTAGTCGGTGACGACGACCGGCCGGCCCACCAGGTCCTCCGTGAGGTAGCGCTCGTGCTCCGACTGCAGGTCGATGCCCCAGCGCACGGGGTACTCGAAGGCGCGCCCCGACTTCTCGAGCGCGGTGATCGCCTCGGTGTACGTCATCCGCTCGAAGCTCGACGCGAGGAACTTCTCGAGGCGCGCGACGCACGTCTTGTCCACGCGCTCGGCGAAGAACGCCATGTCGTCGGCGCGCTCCGTCAGCACGGCGCGGAAGATGTACCGGAGGAAGTCCTCCGCGAGGGTCGCGTTGTCGTTCAGATCCGCGAAGGCGATCTCCGGCTCGATCATCCAGAACTCGGCGAGGTGCCGGCTGGTGTTCGAGTTCTCGGCGCGGAAGGTCGGGCCGAACGTGTACACGCGGGTGAGCGCCAGGCAGTACGACTCCACGTTCAGCTGACCCGACACGGTCAGGAACGACTGCTTGCCGAAGAAGTCCTGCGTGAAGTCGATCTGGCCGTCCCCGGTCCGCGGCAGGTTCACGAAATCGAGCGTGGATACCCGGAACAGCTCGCCCGCCCCCTCGGTGTCGCTCGCGGTGATGATCGGCGTGTGCACCCAGTAGTAGCCGCGCTCGTGGTAGAAGCGGTGGATCGCCTGCGCCAGCGTGTGGCGGACGCGCGCCACGGCGCCGAACGTGTTCGTCCGCGGCCTGAGGTGCGCGACCTCGCGGAGGTACTGGTACGTGTGGCGCTTGGGCGAAATCGGATAGGTGTCCGGGTCCTCCACCCAGCCGACGACGCGGACCGAGGCCGCCTTGATCTCGAAGCGCTGGCCCTTGCCTTCAGACGGTACGAGCGTACCGCCGATCTCGACCGCGCAGCCGGTGGTGAGGCGCAGGACGTCGGCCTGGTAGTTGGCGAGCGCGCTCGGCGCGACGACCTGGATCGGGTCGAAGCACGACCCGTCGTGCACGTGCAGGAACGAAAGCCCGGCCTTCGAGTCGCGGCGGGTGCGCACCCAGCCCTTGACGGTGACGTCCGTTCCGGGCGCCACCGCGCCGCCGAGGATGTCCGCGATCCTGTGCCAAGCCATCGACGAGTACCTCGCTGGGCCGATCATACCGTGTCCCGGGCGGTGGAGGTCAGGGCTTGATCGCGCTCACCTTGATCGCCCACGCGTGCTGGCAGGGCGGGGCGGACCGGACCGGCGCCGGGATCGTCACCACGAAGCCGGCGCCTTCGGGCCGCCAGGGGAGTGCCGCAGCGCTGCCGAGCAGCGTGACGGTCGCGCCCGGCGCGGGCTGGTGGGACGCGACGCGAATCTCCGCGGGCATCGCCGTCTCGCCCTTTTCGGGCAGGTAGATGAAGTAGGTCGTCCCGCTTTTCTGGCGCGTCATCCGCACGCGACCCTCCGCGTACGGCTCCATGGCGCGCGATCCGTAGATCGCCTCTCCGTTCACCTTCATCCACGCGCCGATTTGCGCCAGCAGATCGTACGCCCCCTGCTGCCAGGTGCCGTCGGGACCGGGCGCGACGTTCAGAAGCAGATTGCCCCCCTTCGCCACGATGTCGACCAGCAGGTGCACGCCGTCGCGGCCGCTCATGTACTTCGCGTCGGGCGTGAACGACCATCCCCCCCCCGAGATGATGCACGATTCCCACGGGTAGGGCAGCGCCTTCTCGGGCACGCGGTTCTCCGGCGTCAGGTAGTTCTGGTTCTTCCCATAGACCGCTCGATCGACGACGATGAGGCCCGGTTGTTTCTGGCGGGCCTTGGCCACCAGGTCGTCCATGCGGATGTCCTGATCGACGATGCGCGCCTTGAGGAAGCCGGTCTTGCTCTCGCGGATCAGCTCGGCGTAGGTGCGCTCGGTCTCCTCCTTCGGCCGCTTGCGCACCCACCCGCCGTCGAGCCACAGGATGTCGATCCGCCCGTAGTCGCTCATCAACTCCATCACCTGGTTGTGGGTGAAGTCGGTGAACGCCTTCCAGCGCTCCGGGTACACGGCCGGGTCGTAGTTGACGTTGCGGTCGGGCGTGGCGAAGTTCGGCCACCAGTAATTCTCGTTGTGCCAGTCCGGCTTCGAGAAGTAGGCGCCGACCCAGAGTGCTTCCTTGCGGAAGGCGTCGAAGACCGCCTTCGCGATGTTGGCCCGCGGGTTGGCGCTGAAGGGGCAGTCGGGAGCGGTCACTTTGTAGTCGGTGAACCTGGAATCGAACATCGAGAAGCCGTCATGGTGCTTCGTCGTGAATACGACGTACTTCATGCCGGCCTCGCGGGCGGCTTTCGCCCACGGCGCCGGGTCGAACCTTACCGGGTTGAAGGTCGTCTTCAGCGCTTCGTAGCGCCGCTTGTACTCGATGTAGTCCGACAGGCTCCGCCGGCACCAGCCTTCGTCCTCGGCGCAGATCGACCACGATTCGACGATGCCCCACTGGCTGTACGGGCCCCAGTGCATGAGCAGGCCGAACTTCAGGTCCTGCCACTGCTCGAGTCGGGCGAGGACCTGAGGATCCGTCTCGCGCACGTACCGCTCGTCTTCATGCTGCGCGACCGCCGAGCCGGTTGACGACAGCAGGGCGAGGACGACGAACGCGACGTGCGCGCCAATGGCGAATCGCTTCTTGAGCATGTGGAGTCTCCACCGATCGCGGGTCTCCCGCCTTCGCCCTCGCGGGCTTCGGCGAGACTTCGAAAGCCCCGCGCCGCACCACGAGTCCTATAGCCGCCGCAGGCCGAGGCCGCCGTCCACCATCAGCACCTGGCCGGTCGAGTACCGGCAGTTCTCCGCGCGCCAAAACCGCGACCGCGCGGCCAACGTCCTCGGGCTCGCCCCACCGCGGCTGCACGAGCAGCCCCTCGGCGATCATCCGGTCGTACTTCGCCTTGGCCGGCGCCGTCATGTCGGTGTGCACGATCCCGGGCCGCACCTCGTAGACGGGAATGTCCCATTCGCCGAGCCGGACGGCCCAGAGTTGCGTCGCCATACTGAGGCCCGCCTTCGACACGCAGTACTCGCCCCGCTGAACCGAGGCGCACGCGGCGGAGACCGACGAGATGTTGACGACCGCCGCCCGGTAGGCGCGATCGGCGCGCCGCTGCTCGATCATCCACCGCGCGACCGCCTGGGTGAGGAAGTACGGCCCCTGGAGGTTGATCCGGACGACGCGTTCGAACGACTCCTCGGTGGCGTCGAGCAGATCGCGGCGCTGGAGGGGCGCCACGCCGGCGTTGTTGACCAGCACGTGGAGGCGCCCGAACCGCTTGCGCACGCTCTCGACCAGTTCGGCGCGTGCCGCCTGGTCGCCCACGTCGCACGGCACGTAGAGCACCTCGCCTCCGTGCTCGCGCAGCGACTTGACGGCATCGGCTGCCGCGTCGCCGCTCCTCGTCCCACATACCGCGAGGTCGAACTCGTCGCGAGCCAGGTGGCTGGCAATCGCCAGCCCGATGCCTCTCGCCCCGCCGGTCACCAGCGCCACGCGTCGCTTCGTCATAACATCCCTCGCACGACGTCCGGCAGTCCGATTCGGAGTCGTTGCGGACACTCATCCCTCGAGCGGGGGGACGGGCACCCACGCCCTCGTCCGCCACGATTCGAGGCCCAGTTCGGCCAGCTGCACGCCCTTGGCGCCCGCCAGCAGGTTCCACGGGAACGCGTCGCCGCAGACCACGTGGCGGAGGAACAGCTCCCACTCCGCGCGAAACGCGTTCGTCGGCGCCGCCGGCTCGGGGACCCGCTCCCAGTCGGCGCGGTAGTCGGCGCCCGACGCGACGTCCGGGTTCCAGACCGGGCGCGGCGTCGCCGCCGCCGTCTGGATCCAGCAGTCGCGCAGTCCGGCCACCGCCGACCCGTTCGTGCCGTCGACCTGAATCGTCAGCAGGTCATCGCGGCGCACCCGCACGCACCACGACGAGTTGAACTGCGCCACAATCCCGCCCTCGAGTTCGAACGTCGCGTACGCCGCATCGTCCGCCGTCGCGGCATACGGCCGTCCGGCCTCGTCCCAGCGTCGGTCGATGTGCCGGGCGCCGAGGCACGAGACAGCGGTGACGCGCCCGAAGACCTCGTCGAGCACGTAGCGCCAGTGGGCGAACATGTCGGCGACGATGCCGCCGCCATCCTCGGCGCGGTAGTTCCAGGACGGACGCTGCGCGGGCACGGTGTCGCCCTCGAACACCCAGTAGCCGAATTCGCCGCGGATCGACAGGATGCGGCCGAAGAACCCGCGCGCCACCAGGTCTTTCAGCGCGCGGATGCCCGGCAGCCACAGCTTGTCCTGGACGACGCCGTGCCTGACGCCGGCCGCGCTCGCGCGGCGGTAGAGGTCGAGCGCCTCATCCATCGTGGCGGCCGACGGCTTCTCGCAGTAGACGTGTTTGCCCGCAGCGATGGCGCGGCGCACCGCGTCGGCCCGCCGGCTCGTCGTCTGAGCGTCGAAGTAGATCTCGTACGCGGGGTCGGCGAGGGCGATGTCGAGGTCGGTCGTCCAGCGGGTGACGCCGGCGCGGGCGGCCAGCTCCTCGAGCTTCTGCGGGTCGCGTCCGACGAGCAGCGGGTCGGGCACGAGCCGGACGCCGTCGGGCAACCGGAGGCCGCCGTCCGAGCGGATCGCGGCGATCGAGCGCAGCAGGTGCTGGTTGGCGCCCATGCGTCCGGTGACGCCGTTCATGATGATGCCGATGCGACGGGTCGTCACGAGTCAGTCGCCTCCACGATCGCGGGGCTGAAGCCCCGCGCCACACATGCGAGCCTGGCGCCGCGCGGCCGGCACGTCAGCCGAGTCCGTACGGTCCCTCCTGTCTCCCTACGCCTTCTGCGCGCGCGCGCCAGGTGGAAGCGGCGGCGCGTCTTCGCCGGCGCGCGGCAGCGTGCCGGCGAGCTCCTGCCGCCAGTGCGCCACGTCCCCCGCCGGCCCGTAGCAGTAGATCAACCGCAGCGGCGTCGCGCCAACGTTGGTGATCTGGTGAAACACGCGGGGCGGAATCGCCACCGCCTGCCCAGCCGTCAACACCATCCGTTCGTCACCGAGGCACATTTCGCCGGAGCCTTCGAGGACGAAGTACGCTTCGTCCTGCTCCTGGTTGTGCCACGGCACCTGGCCGCCGTCCGGGTCGAGCGTCACTAGGCCCAGCGCGAAGTGCGCGCACTGGAGCGGCGACAGCCCGCCGACGATGTGTCTGGTCACCCTCCCGGCCGGGAAGCGACGGCCGGGCGTCGTGTTCAGGTCGACCGTGGTCATGCCGGCCCCCAGAATGCCAGGTACGGCTCGTGCCTGGCCAGGCGCTGGACGTAGAGCGCAGCCTCGCGCAGGTGATAGTCGCCCCACATGCTCGACTCCCCGCACGGCACCGCACGGCCTGCGGGCACCGAGTCCCAGCCGTTGGGGCGGTGATAGACGGAGTGGAGCAGCAGCCCCTCGTGCCCTCGGCCGACCGACAGGTACGGCTCGTCGAGCAGCGTGGCGAGCACCGTCATCCCGGCGGCGGCGTAGCGCCGGGCACTGCGGGCGTCTCGCTTCCGGAGGTAGTGCCCCAGGCGCAGCAGGCCCTGCGCCGCAATCGCCGCAGCCGAGCTGTCGACCGGCTCGAACGGGTTGAACGGGTCCGCCGGCTTCGCCCGGTAGTCGCCCAGGCGATGGAGATTCGGCGCGCCCGCGTCCCAGTACGGGATCCCGTCCGCCGCCGTGTGCGCGATGTAGAAGTCGGATGCGTCGCACGCGGCGCGCCGCATCATCCCCTCGACGGCCTTCCGGCCGCCGAGCGCCTTCAGTTCCCGATCGTCGACCGTCTCCAGGAACTCCAGCTGCTCGGCGAAACCGCACATCGCCCAGGCCAGGCCCCGCATCCACGCGGTGAACGGCGAGTAGCCCTGCTGGGTGCTGAGGCACCGGAAGCTGCGATCGGCGACGCTGAAGATCGCCTCGTGCGTCGTCCGCCCGCGGACGGCGTACACGTCGCGTCCGCTTCCGTCCGATACCAGGTGCTTCGCCGTGGCCCTGGCGTGAGTGACGAGGCGGTCGAGCAGGGAGACGCGGCGCCCGCCCTCGTCGAGCAGCAGCTGGCCGAGGCGGTGGCCGATGGCGAGCGACCGGAGGGTTCGAATCGTGTCGACGAACAGCGACTGCGGGCCGTTGAACGAGTGGATGAACCCCTCGCCATCGCCGAGCGCCGTCCACCGGCGCGCCTGCACGGCGGCGGAGCACTTCAGCGCCGTCTCGTAGCAGCGGCCTTCCCAGGCGTCGCCCGTGAGGCGGCCTTCGCGCAGCAGCCGCAGCAGCGCACCGTAGGTGCTGACGATCGTGAACCCGTGGTCATGGACACCGGTGTCCGTGAGGTGCGACCCCATCGACTCGAGCGTTCCGCGCCGGCCGAGATCGAGGAAGCGCTGGTCGCCGGTCGCGTCGAACTGAAGGAGCGCCGACCCGTACCTGAAGCCCAGCGTCCATTCGGTCCACCCGCGCGACGTGTACCGCCCGCCGACGGTATACACCAGCGTGTCGCGCGGCCCACGGTGCCGCCGTTCGATCGCGCGGATCTTCGTCGCCGAGACGTCCCAGAGCCGGTCGATCTTCGTGGTCAGCGAGACGGGTTCGAGCGTGAGGTCGATGCGCATGCGGTCACCCCGGGGGGATTCTACACCGCCTCTCGCCTTCGTCCGATGCGTTCGTCTGCCGCGGCGTCCTCCCTTGCGCTACAATCCTCGGACCCAGCCGGCCCGCCTCCGGCGGCAGAGCTGGCCACCTTTCCCGGTTCGCAGTTCTCCTGAACGGAGTGTCGCGCATGAAGAGAATTCTCCTGACGGCAATGGTGGTCGCGCTGGCGATGACCGCGCTCATCGCAGGCGACCAGTCGCAGAGCGGCGGAGGCGCCATGACCGCGGACGCGCTCAAGGCCATCCAGCTGCGGAGCATCGGCCCGACGATCAGCAGCGGGCGCATCGTCGACGTCGCGATCGATGCGAAGAACCCGAGCGTGTGGTACGTCGCCTCGGCGTTCGGCGGGCTGTGGAAGACGGTCAACCGCGGCGTCACCTTCATGCCGATCTTCGACGAGGGTCCCTCGTTCACCCTCTGCTGCGTCGTTATCGATCCGAAGGACTCGAACGTCGTCTGGCTGGGAACCGGCGAGAACGCCAGCCAGCGCAGTGCGCACTTCGGCGACGGCGTCTACAAGTCGACCGACGCCGGCAAGACCTGGAAGCGCGTCGGCCTGGCGGCGTCCGAGCACATCGGGAAGATCGTAATCCACCCGGTGAACACGAACACGGTGTACGTGGCGTCGCAGGGTCCGCTGTGGTCGGCCGGCGGCGAGCGCGGCCTGTTCAAGACGACCGACGGCGGCGCCACCTGGCAGCAGATCCTGAAGATCAGCGATGACACGGGCATCAGCGACGTGGTGATGGACCCGAAGAACCCGCTCGTGCTCTACGCCTCGGCCTACCAGCGGCGCCGCGCCGTGGGGCAGATGATCGGCGGCGGGCCGGAGGGCGGCATCCACAAGACGACCGATGGCGGCAAGACCTGGAAGAAGCTGGCGGGCGGCCTGCCGAAGGGCGACGTGGGCCGTGCGGGCCTGGCGATTGACGGCCGGAAGACGCCCGCGACGGTGTTCGCGCTCATCGACGCGACCGCCCATGAGGCCGGGTTCTACCGTTCCGACGATGCCGGCGCCACCTGGGCGCGTATCGGCAAGATGGCAGCAGGCGCCGGTCAGCGAGCCGGCGGCGCGGCTGCGGCGGCGGCCGGACAGCGTGGGCAGGAGGGCGCAGCCCGGGCCGGGGCGGCCGGAGGCGGACAGCGGGCGCAGGCCGGGGCGGCCGGAGGGCAGCGGGCACAGGCGGGGGCCGCCGCCCAGCCAGCGGCGCCAACCGAAGCCTGGTACCGCGGCGGCGGCGCGGCCTACTACCACGAGATCTTCGTGGATCCGTGGAAGCCGGACACGATCTTGTCGATGAACGTCAACGTCGAACGCAGCACCGACGGCGGCAAAACCTGGGGGCGCACCAACTGGGAGGGACCCGGCATGGGCGTCCATGTGGATCATCACGAACTCGAGTGGGACCCGTCCGACCGGAACCACCTGCTGCTCGGCAACGACGGCGGCCTCTACGAGTCGTACGACGATGGTGCGACGTGGCGGTACTTTGCGAACCTGCCGGTCACGCAGTACTACCGCGTCTCGGTGGACAACGCGAAGCCGTTCTACAACGTCTGCGGCGGCACCCAGGACAACTGGTCGCACTGCGGGCCGTCGCGCTCGCTGAACCGCTGGGGCGTGCGGACCAGCGACTGGTTCATCGTGGCCGGCGGCGACGGCTTCCAGACGAGGAACGACCCGAACGACCCGACGATCATCTACGCGTCGTCGCAGGACGGCAACGTCTCGCGGTTCGACACCAAGACCGGGCAATCGCGGTCGATCCGCCCGCCGCAGTCGCGCGGGGCGCGGGGCGGCGGCGGTGACGATGCGATGGGCGGCGGCCCGGGAGCCGCGGGAGCGCAGGCGGGAGCCGGCGCGCAGGGTGCCGCGGGCGCCCAGGCGGGCGGCCAGCGCGGAGCTGCCGGCGCTGCAGGCGGCGCCGCCGCGGCGACCGGCGACGACCGCGCGAACTGGGACGCGCCCTACATCATCAGCCCGCACTCGCCGACGCGCCTCTACTGGGCGAGCAACAGGCTCTATCGCACCGACGACCGGGGCGACACCTGGACGGTGATCAGCGGCGACCTGTCGCGAAACCTGAAGCGCGAAGAGATCCCGATCATGGGCAAGGTGTGGCCGGCCGGCTCGGTGGCGCTGAACGCCTCGACGACGGCTCTCAGCAACATCGTGTCGCTCGACGAGTCGCCCCTGCTCGAGGGGCTCATCTGGGTCGGCACCGACGACGGCCTGGTGCAGGTGACCGAGGACGGCGGCAAGAACTGGCGGAAGATCGAGCAGTTCCCCGGCGTGCCGCAGTACACCTACGTGAGCGACGTGTTCGCTTCGCCGCGCGACGCCAACACCGTGTTCGTCACGCTCAACAACTGGCAGCGCGGCGACTACAAGCCCTACATCGTCAAGAGCGCCGACCGCGGCCGGACGTGGACGAACATCACCGGGAACCTCCCCGACCGCCACGACGTGTATTCGGTGATCCAGGACCACCTGAACGGCGACCTGCTGTTCGCCGGAACGGAGTTCGGGCTGTTCTTCACGGTCGACGGCGGGAGGAACTGGGTGCAGCTGAAGGGCGGGATGCCGTCCATCCAGGTGCGCGACATGACCGTCCAGCGCCGCGAGAACGACCTGGTGATGGCGACCTTCGGGCGCGGCTTCTACATTCTGGACGACTACAGCGCGCTGCGCGAGTTGACGCCGCAGGCGCTCGCCGAGGAGGCGCGGCTCTTCCCGCTGCGCGACGCCTACTCGTACAGCCCGACGGGGCTGGCCCCGGCCGGCACCGCGGGTCTCGGTCCTCTGGGCGGCAACTGGATCGCGCCCAACCCGCCGACTGGCGCGGTGTTCACCTACAACGTCAAGCAGGCGGTGACGGGTGACGCGAAGCTCGTGCTGAACATCGCGGACGAAGCCGGACGGCAGGTGCGGCAGATCGGCCTCGACAATGCGCCGGGTGTGAAGCGCGTGGCGTGGGACCTGCGCGGAACGCCTGCGGCGGGTGCGGCCGGGGCGGCGCAGGGGCAGCGCGGGGCTGGCGGCGCAGCGGCGCTCGCCCCGGCCGGGCGCTACACGGCAACGCTCGGCAAGCTGGTCGGCGACAAGGTGACCCCGATCGGGCCGACGCAGAGCTTCAGGGTCGTGACGATTCCGCAGTAGGCGGCCTACAGCGGGCAGCTGGCAGCCGGCAGCGGATCATCGGAGTCCGCTGTCAGCCGCCAGCTGAGAGCTGCCAGCCGATCGCTGCCCGTTGGTCGAGCCTACCACTCCGAATCCGCCGACTTGAGGTCGAGGACGCGGCGGTTGGCGTCGCCCGACAGCTTGTACCTCGCGGGGCCGATGGCCGTGGTGCCCCCAGTGGCGATCGACGCCCGCATCCATTCACGAGCCTTCGCCTGGTCGGCCTCTTCGAATCGGAGGCCGGCCAACGCCTCGAACAGCCTGAGCGGCAGCGCATCCTTGGCCGGCCCGCTCTGGGCGACCACCGCGTTGATGTAGTCGATCTTGCCGGGCGCGATCCCGAAGAAGCGCACCTTGTAGCTCACCAGCGGCGTTCCGGCTTCGCACGTCCAGACGTTGGTCCGGTTCTCCATCACCGGGCCTTTGCAGGTCAGCCCGATCGGGCCGAGCGTCTCCCGGATGTCGTTCGCCCAGAGTCCCCTCAGCCACCGCGTTTCGACGGCCGATGCCGAAGGCGGGCGGGCCTGCACAGACTGTTGAGATCCTCCCGACCCGCCGCACGCTCCCGCCGCCAGCGCCGCCAACACCGCAACCGTTGTCGATACCTTCCGCATGATGACCGCCTTCCCGAGTGTGCCGTTGACCAACATGAGCGAAGGCACATCATAACGCGGTCGGCCGCTGTGGGCCGGCGATGTACAATCCGAAGCCGTGAGCGAGCACCAAGCGGAATCGGCGTTCGACGTATTCCTCTGTTGCGCCGACCCGCCGGGCGATGACGTCGTGGCGACGGTTGCCGCGTACCTGCGGCGGCGGGGGTTCCGGGTGTACCTCGAGGATCGGCCGCCGGCCGACGCGCCCGACGAGCGCCGTCTGGCCCTCGCGGAAACGGTGCCCGACTTCCTCCTGCTGCTGACGCCCGCGACGGTCGAGGTCATGGGCGAGGCCGGCCGCGGCGTGCGCGCCGAGATCGAGCGCGCGCTCGGGACGGCGAGAAACGTCGTCCTGGTGGCGCCGTCCGGCGCGCCGGCCCCTCCGGCCGGGGCGTTTCCGTCGACGCTCTCATCGCTCCGCGCCCGGAAGCCGCTCGCCTACAATCCGGACCGGCTGGCGGAGTCGCTGTCCATCATCCAGCACAGTCTGTCGAGCGACGCCACCATCACCGACCGCCACCTGATGCGGCGGACGAGGCGGCTGTTCATCGGCGCGGCGATCTTCGTCGTCGCGGCCGCGTCGCTGCAGATCGTGCCCCTCCTCGTGAAGAGGCTGATGAAGCCGAAGCCGCTGCCGCCGGTCGCGCCGTTCGCGCTCTACTGGGCGGGCTTCGGCCAGCGGGCGGACGCGAGCGGGGCGGCGGGCTTTCCGCTCGTGGACGGCGTGTCGCTGGCCGGCGGCGATCACCTCGCCGTGACGTTCAGTCCGAGCGCCGACGGGTATGCGTACGTCATTGCGAAGGACACGCGCGGCCGCGTGTCGGTGCTCTTCCCCGCGGAGGCGTTGAAGGGAGCCAGCCGCGTCCGGGCGGGACGCGTCTACCGCGCGCCCGTCGAGTCCGGCTGGCTGACGGTCGATCCGCAGGCGGGCCTCGACACCATCTACATCTTCGCCGGGTACGACCTGCTGCAGAATCTCGAGGAACTCGTCGAGGAGCCCGAGACGCCGCAGAACATGGCGTCCAGGGGAGCCCTCGTCGAGCAGACGGTGAACGGCCTGATCGACGGCCGGCACTACCAGCTCGGCCGGCGGCCGACGATCCGGAACATGCAGGTGGTGGACCAGGGGCTGAAACCGGGATCCGGCCCGGCGACGTTCAGTGCGTCGTTCCCCGGCGCCGCGTCCGCGACCCGACCCGCCGTCGTGCAGCCGGGCCTGGTCAGCGCGCTCGTGGAGATCAAGGTCAGGTTCACGGCTCCTGCAGGGGCCGGCAAGAAGTAGACAGCTGGCAGCTGGCAGCTTGCCCTGAGCGAGCGAGGCGAGTCGAAGGGCTGGCAGCGGACACGACGGAGCACGTATGCGCGCGCGGACGATTCTCGGCATCACACTGATCACGCTCGTTGGACTGTCGGTGCTGGCGGCGGCGACCGGACAGGACCAGCAGGCGCCCTTCGCCATCGTGCACGGCCCGTATCTGCAACTGGCGACCGAGGAAGCCATCACGGTGGTGTGGCATACGAATCGCCCGGGCGTGTCGAAGGTCGAGTACGGCCCTCCTTCTGCGCTGGGCCAGCAGGCGGCTAGCAGCCGCCACGGCCTCGTCGACAACGACCGTACGAGCCACGTCGTACGGCTCACCGGCCTCAAACCGGGGACGGCCTACGAGTACCGCGTCGTGACCCGCGAGTTCGTCGGCTACGAGAAACAGCACATCGTAAGGTGGGGGGAGACGGTCACCGGCGAGACGCTCTCGTTCCGGACGCTGGACCGGGCCGCCGGCGCCTATACCTTCGCGGTCGTGTCGGACATCCACGAGAACGCCGCCCGGCTCGACGCGCTGCTCTCGCGGCTGGACTGGGCGTCGGTTCCCTTCGTGATCTTCAACGGCGACATGGTGAACGACTTCATGAGCCCGGACCAGCCGTTCACGGGATTCGTCGACGCGAGCGTCGCGCGGTTCGCCCGTCGGATTCCGTTCGTCTACACCCGAGGCAACCACGACGTCCGCGGCCGCCACGCCCGCCGGCTCTCCGACTACTTCCCGACGCTCGACGGGAAGGCGTACTACTCGTTCGACCATGGCGGGGTTCACGTCATCGTGCTCGACGCGGGCGAGGACAAGGTGGACACGCACGAGTACTACAACGGGCTGGTGGCGTTCGACGACTACCGGAAGGAGCAGGCGGCGTGGCTCGAGCAGGACCTGCGCAGCGAGGCGGCACGGCGGGCGCGCTTCCGCGTGATCATCTCGCACATCCCGCCGCGCGGGGCGAACGGGTACTCGATCGAGCAGGTGCGGACGCAGTGGGAGGCGGCGGCCAACGCCGGGAAAGTGGACCTCTGGTTCTCGGGCCACACCCACCGGTTCGCGCGCCTCGACCCGGCGGCGGGCCAGAACGGCTACCGGCTGATCGTCGGCGCGCCGGACACACTGATTCGGGTCGATGTCGCCGCGGCGGCCCTCACGACGACGGTGAGCCGAGAGGACGGCACCGTCCTGGATGCGTCGGTGACACGTCAGCGCTGAGCGGCCGCGGCGGCGCTCCACGCGAAGTCGCCGCGCTCGACGCTCCAGTCGTTGCCAAACCACCCGATCGCCCTGACGCCCGCCGTGCCGACCCTCAGCGTGTCAGCCGACAGCAGCATCAGGTCGGGGAAGCCTGCGCCGGACACGAAGTACTGCACCGGCTGTACGGCCACCCACCCCGCGGCCCCCGTCCAGGCGACCGCGCCGACCGACGCCGTCGCGCTGCCTTCCCTGGGCCGGACGAAGTAGATGCCGAGATCCAGGCCCGGGAACTCGCGGTCGCCGACGCGGACTCTCGCCGTGCGCACGTCGACCGGACCCCCGCCGAGGAGCTTCCCCCACAGCGCGTTGGTGTCGGCGTTCCCATAGAGCACCACGTTCCGATCGCGATCCTTCGCTGGGTCGAACGCCTTGTCCGACACGACGTCCACGCTGCCGTTGCCGCGATACCAGAACGTCTCGGCGTCGAATCGCGCCTTGTTGAACGCGCGCGCCCGCTCGTCGGGCGTGCCGCCCGTGCCGTAGACGAGGACGACGCGGTGACGGAAGGCGTCCTTGAACCCGCCCGCACGGGCCGGGCCTTTGAACCTCGGGTCGGGCGGGTCCGCCGTCTTCCAGCCGGACGCGTCGCGCGCGAGGTGGAGCCGGCCATCGGCGGCCGGCGTCGCCTCCAGCTTCGCCCCGTCCAGCTCGACGCGAACCGCGGCGCCGGCAGCGGTGGAGGCGGCCGGCGTCAGCGCCATCCGCGCGACGTTGGACGTCGTGCCCGTGAACGCGCCGGTCTTGGCGTCGCGGTCGATTGTGCCCTTGCTGTAGTCGAGCGGGTGCTCCTGCGCGACGACCGTCAGCCACCGCGACGTCGACGCGATTCCGGGATTCGCCGTGAGGAACTCGACACGGGTGGCGGCGCCATCCGGCGGCCGCACGTGCTGCGCGAGGAATGCGAACAGCGGCGGCCAGTCCACGCACTCGTCGCCCCACCAGTGGCCGGCGCCCGGGCGCTCGTAGTAGGCGAAGTCGGGGTGGAACGTGCCGAGCAGCGCGCGCATGAATCGCGCCTGGGCCACCGGGACGTTGTCGTCCCGGTCTCCGTGCAGCACGTACACGCCGTAGTGCAGGAAGTTCCTCGCCGAGTTCGGCGGTCTCGCCCGGGTGATTCGCACGCGTCAGCATCGTTTCGGTCGGCGTCGGGTCCTTGTAGACCGGCCCGCCGCCGTAGGTCGAGAAGCTCCGCCAGCCGGCGCTTGGCGCGATCGCCGCCCACGGGTCGGGGACGTTGGCGCCGATCGACCAGGTCCCGTGGCCGCCCATCGAGTGTCCGGTGAGGTAGGTTCGCGCCGGGTCGGTGCCGAACGCGCGGGAGGCGTCGGCGAGAACTTCGAGCGCGTCGAGCCGTCCCCAGTCCTCCCAGTCGAAGCCGTAAGGGCGCCGGTTGGTAGGCGCGACAATCACGGCCCAGTCCTTGGGCTTGTAGGCGCGAGCCTGGCCGGCGCCTTCGACGCCCGCGCCGTGCAGTGAAACGACGAGCGCCGGGCGGGCGCCGCCGGCCGGGCCGACGTACGGCGCCACGCCGTAGGTACTGGACGCTCCCGTCGCTCTCGCTGACGAATGTCCGCACGTGGTGGGCGGACGGCCGGACGCTCTTCAGTTGCGTCGTGAACGGCGGGAGATCGACGGTCTTCCCGCCAGCGCGCACGCGGCCATTCAGGGTGAGCGCCACCGGCCCTTCGGATGAGACGGCCGGCACTTCGAGCGATATCGGAAGCTTGCGCGTCGTGAGCGGCGGAATCGTCGCCATGACGACGGTCGACCCGCGGCGCTCGCCGACGGTGTAGGCGACCTCGACGGCGTCGATGACCTCATCGGTGCTGTTCACCGCGCGGACGCCCGCCCACAGCACGCGGTTCTCGCCGATGACGATGTCGGGCAGCGTCTGGTCGTTGTCGACGAAGAAGACCGGCGCCGGCGGGTCGAAGAGCCGCGCGCGGATGCGGCCGCGCTCGCCCTGGAACAGCAGCGTATTGCGGCCCTTGTTCAGGCGGACCGGGTGGCGGACCCAGTCCATGCCGTACTTCTCGCCGCCTCGCGGCTCCCCGTTGACCCGGACGACGTAGTAGCCCGAGGCGTCGAGTACCATCGTCCGGGCGCGCTCCGAATTCACCACGACGAAGAGCGAGCCGCCGCTGAGCGCCCGGTGCTGGATCCAGCCGTCGGCACCGGCTTCGACCCGCGCCCACGCCTGCGGGCGCGTCTTGTCGCCCGGGTTGAGGAGGGCGCCCTCGCGCGGTTCGGCGAATGCGCCGGTCGCGAGCTGCCACGCCAGCAGGTCGGTCGGGACCGCGCTCCGCGCGTAGCTGCCGACCAGGCCGACGGCAAGCCCCTCGCGCACGACCAACTCCTTGGCCGTCGCGGCGAGCAGATGCTCGGGCGCCGGCTTGCCGGGCGACGCGGTCTGCGCGGGCTTCTGCCCGGACGCCGGTTGTCCCTGCCGCGCCGCCGCGGCCTCGAGCAGCACGACACCCGCGATGGCCGCCGCAGCGATGAGCACTCGCCATCCTCGGTTCACAGCATCCTCCACTGGAGTGTCGCGCCGGCTGTCGTCTTTCCACGGTTCAACCACAGAGCACACAAAGAACACGGAGAAGAACCGGATCACGCGCGTGCCGGCGCACCGGCGGACCGGGCTTCGACCGGGCGCGCCCCGACACTGTCGGGGCGCGGCGGCTGTGCGATGCGCGGCGTGCGCGAGCCCAGCGTGTGTCGGACGGGGCTCGTGCGCGCCTCGCATCGCGCAGCGCTCCGGGCCAGAGGCCCGCCTCGGTCGAAGCCTCAGCGTAGGAGCCTCTGTGATCTTCGTGTTCTCTGTGGTTCCCTGCTTTCGCTTCCCGCGCTACGAGTGCACGCCGGGCGCCTCATGGCCCGTCCGCTGCACGTATTCTACGTACGAGCCGGGGTAGGCGTGCGGCTGCGCGTCGTGGCCGCTCTCGCCGCCCAGTTCGAGGACCCGGTTGCTCAGGCCTCGCAGAAACATCCGGTCGTGCGAGACGAACAGCATCGTGCCGTCGAAGCTCGAGAGCGCCTCGACCAGCATCTCCTTGGTCGCCAGGTCCAGGTGGTTCGTCGGCTCGTCGAGCACCAGGAAGTTCGGCGGGTTGAGCAGCATCCTCGCCATCACGAGCCGCGTCTTCTCGCCCCCCGACAGCGACCGGATCTTCTTGTCCACCTCGTCCCCGGAGAACTGGAACGCGCCAGCGAGGTTGCGCAGCACGCCCACGGACTCGTGGGGGAAGTCGTACTGCAACTGGTCTTCGATCGTCAGGTCCGGATCGAGCAGGTCGAGCGCCTGCTGGGCGAAGTAGCCCATCTGCAGGCTTGCGCCGAGGCGCACCGCGCCGGAATCGGGAGGGAGGACTCCCGCCACCATCCGGAGCAGCGTGGTTTTTCCCGCGCCGTTTCGCCCCATCACCGCCCACCGCTCGCCGCGTCTGATGGTCAGATTCAGCCGATCGTGGACGACGCGGCGGCCGTACGCCTTCGACACGTCCTCGAGCGCTGCGACGAGGTCGCCCGACCGGGCCGGCGGACGGAAGTCGAAGCGCACCACGCGCCGCTTCTTGGGCAGTTCGATCTTCTCGATCTTGTCGAGCGCCTTCACCCGGCTCTGCACCTGAGCGGCCTTGGCGGCATGCGCGGCGAACCGCTCGATGAACCGCCGCTCCTTGGTCAGCATCGCCTGCTGGCGCGTGTAGGCCGCCTCGCGGTTCGCCTCGCGAATGGTCCGCTCGCGCTCGTAGAAGTCGTAGTTTCCCGAGTAGGCGATGATCTCGCCGTCGTCGATTTCCGCGATCCTCGTGACCACCCGGTTCATGAACTCGCGATCGTGCGAGGTCATGAGCAGGGCTCCCTGGTACAGACTTCAGGTACGTCTCCAGCCAGATGATCGACTCGATGTCCAGGTGGTTGGTCGGCTCGTCCATCAGCAGCACATCCGGCTTGCCGAGCAGCACCCGCGCCATTGCCACTCTCATCTTCCAGCCGCCCGAGAGGGCCCCGACGTCGCCGTCGATCCGCTCGTCGTCGAACCCCAGGCCGTGCAGCACCTCACGCGCCTGGGCCTCCAGGGCGTAGCCGCCAAGGTGGTCGTATTCCTCCTGGACTTCGCCGAACCGCGCGAGGATCGCGTCGAGGCTCCTGCCGTCGCGCTCGGGCTCCGACATCTCGTGCTGCAGCGCCTCGAGTTCGTGGTGGAGTTCGCCCACGCGGCCGCATCCGGCAATCGTCTCGTCCAGCACCGACCGCCCCGACATTTCCTCGACATCCTGCCGGAAGTAGCCGATCCTCAGCCGCTTCGGGACCGACACCTCGCCTTCGTCGGGCGACTCCTCGCGGACGATCATCCGAAAGAGCGTCGTCTTGCCGGATCCATTCGGACCGACGAGGCCGACGCGCTCCCCCGGGTTGAGCTGGAAGGAGGCGTCGACGAACAGTACCTGCCGCCCGTACTGCTTGCTGATGCGAGAGAAGGCGATCATGAGGCCCAGATAGGGTAACGTACGCGGGTTGTCGGCCTCGCACGCCGGCAGGAAGAATGTTCCGAGGAGGGGACACCACGTCATGCGCGCCATTCGACTGGTCGGACAGAGGAAGCCGGTGGTCATGCAGGAGATCGACGTTCCGCGGCTCGGACGGGAGGATGTGCTGGTCCGAGTGAAAGCCGCGGGAATCTGCCATTCGGACGCCCATTACCGTTCGGGGGTCACCAAGACCGGGCCCCTCCCCGTCACGCTGGGGCACGAGGTGGCCGGGGTCGTGGAAGAGGTCGGGACGGAGGTGGCCCGATTCAAGGCCGGCGACCGGGTCGCGGTCCACTACCTGACCTCGTGCGGCGACTGCCATCACTGCAGCCGCGGCTCCGAGCAGTTCTGCGGCACGGCCCAGATGATCGGCAAGCACCGCGACGGAGGGTTTGCCGACTACATCTCGATGCCCGAGCGCAGCCTGTTTCACCTGCCGCCGGAGATCAGCCTGGAACAGGGCGCGGTGATGATGTGCTCCTCGTCCACGTCGCTGCACGCGTTGAAGAAGGCCCGTCTCCGGGGCGGAGACACCGTCGCGGTGTTCGGCATCGGCGGCCTCGGCGCCTCGGCGCTGCAGCTGGCGATGGCGATGGGGGCCATGGAGGTGTTCGCCGTGGATACCAACCCGGTGAAGCTGGCGCTCGCCGAGAGCTTCGGCGCGGTGCCGATCAATGCGACCGAGGGCGACCCGGTCGGGGAAATCCGCCGGCGGACGGGCGGCAGGGGCGTGGATGTGTCGGTCGAAGTGGTCGGTCTGCCGGTGACGATGAGGCAGGCGGTGCAGGCGCTGGCGGTTCAGGGGCGTGCGGCCATCGCGGGGCTGAGCGACCGGACGTTCGAACTCGCATCCTACACGGAGCTTCTGGGGAGGGAGGCCGAGGTCATCGGGGTGGCCGACCATCTGGCCCGCGAGATGCCCCAACTCCTGGAGTTCGCCGTGCGCGGCAGACTGAACCTCGAGAAGGTCATCACCCGTCGGGTGCCGCTCGACGCCGCGATCGTCGACGGCGTGCTGGATGAACTCGATCGCTACGGCGATCACGTGAGGACCGTGATCACGGTGTAGAGGCCGGGGAACCGGCCCACCGTGCTAGACTCCGGCCGCACGGACGGCTCAGGGCTAAAGGCTCAAGGCTCAGGGCGGCATGTTCCTCAGTTCGAGGTGAGTATGAAAGCACCGCGTGTCGTGATCGCATTCGTCGGGTGTCTGGCTCTCGTGCTGGCGGCGATCGTTGCGCAACCGGAGGCTCAGTCCGGGGCCGGCGCGGGCGCGCCTCCGGCCGACGTTCTGGGGCGCCTCGCGTGGCGCAACATCGGTCCCACCGCGCAGGCAGGACGCGTCCCGGTGTTCGTCGGCCTGCCCGGCGACATCAACACGCTCTATGTTACCGGCGCCGTCGGCGGCATCTTCAAGTCGACCAACGGCGGTGTCACGTGGGGGGCGATCTTCGACGACAAGCCCGTCACCTCGATCGGCGCGATGGCTATCGCCCCGACCGACCCGAACGTCATCTACGTCGGCACCGGAGAAGGCAATCCGCGCAACGACGCCTCGATTGGCGACGGCATGTACAAGTCGATCGACGCCGGCGAACACTGGACCCACATCGGGCTTCCCGACTCGGAGAAGATCGCGCGGATCGTCGTCGATCCCCGGAACGCCGACGTCGTCTACGCCTGCGCGCTGGGACGCGAGTGGGGGCCGAACGAGGAGCGCGGCCTCTTCAAGACGATCGACGGCGGCAGGAGCTGGAAGAAGATTCTCTACAAGAACGACCTGACCGGCTGCTCGGACGTCGACATCGACCCGACCAACGCCAACATCGTCTATGCCGGGATGTGGACGTTCCGCCGCTGGGCCTGGTACACCGAATCGGGCGGCGGCGAAACGGCCGTCTACAAGTCGTTCGACGGCGGCGCCTCCTGGACGCGCCTCTCGGGTCCCGGCGCGAACCGCGGGCTGCCCCGAGGGCCGATGGACCGCATCGGCGTGGCCGTCGCCCGCAGCAGCCCGAACGTCGTCTACGTCGTCAGTGAAACCACCGACGAAGGCGAGCTGTGGAGAACCGACGATGCGGGTGCGACGTGGCGGATGGTGAGCGTGGACCGGAACATCAACTTCCGGCCGTTCTACTATGCCGACATCCGTGTGGATCCCCAGCACCCGAACACCGTCTACGCCCTGGCCGGGAGCCTCTACAAGTCGGAGGACGGCGGGCGCAACTTCGCGCGCATCGGCGGCGGGACGCACGGCGACCACCAGGGGATGTGGATCGATCCGACCAACCCGAACCGGATCCTGCTCGGCGACGACGGGGGGTTCCAGATCTCGTACGACGCGGGCCTGACGTTCGACATCCTCAACAACATCCCGTTCACGCAGTTCTACAACGTCGCCTATGACCTGCAGACGCCCTATCACCTCTGCGGCGGACTCCAGGACAACGGGACCTGGTGCGGGCCGAGCCAGACGCCGGGAGCGCCGGGGACAGCGAAGAGCGAGTGGCAGAACGTGGGCGGCGGCGACGGCTTTTTCGGCGTTCCCGACCTGAAGGACCCCCACCTGGTCTACAGCGACCTGCAGGGCGGCGTGATCAGCCTCACCGATCGCCGGACGGGCGCGTCGTGGGGCATCAATCCCTACCCGGGCGGCATCGGGTCGAGCGGGCAGTGGATGGCGCCGCAGAAGTACCGGTTCAACTGGAACGCGCCGATCGTGCTCGCGCCGCAGGATCCGAAGACGGTCTATTACGGCGGCAACGTGCTTTTCAGGACGAGGAACTACGGGCACTCGTGGGAGATCATCAGCCCCGACCTGACCACCAACGACAAGGCGAAGCAGCAGTCGTCGGGCGGGAAGATCGTCACCGACAACACCGCGGCCGAGTTCCACTGCACGATCATCTCGATCGGCCCGTCGCCCGTCGATCCGAACGTCCTCTGGGTAGGGACCGACGACGGGAACGTGCAGGTGACGCGCGACGGCGGGAAGACCTGGACCAACACGGCGAAGGCGCTCGTCGGGCTCGCGCCGAACGCATGGATCAACAAGGTGGAAGCGTCGCGCTTCGACGCGGGCAGGGCGTACGTGTCGGCCAGCCACTGGCAGGACGGCGACTACGCGCCGTACTTCTACAAGACGGCCGACTACGGCAGGACGTGGACGAAGATCACGGGCGGCCTCCCGGCGCGCGGCTGGTCGCACGTCATCCGCGAGGATCCGAAGGTGAAGGACCTGCTGTACGCGGGCACCGAGTTCGGACTCTACGCGTCGTGGGACGCCGGCGCGTCATGGGTGTCGATTCGCAACAACATCCCGGCGACGGCGGTGCGCGACATCGCCGTCCACCCGCGCGACAACGACATCATCGTCGCCACGCACGGGCGGGGGATCTACATCCTGGACGACGCCGCGCCGCTGCAGCAGCTGGCGACGGCCGTGAAGAGCGACGCGTACCTGTTCCAGATCCGCCCGGCCATCCGGTGGGCGGGCGGGAGCGGGTCGTTCCGGAACAACCCGCGCGACTGGATCGCGCCCAACCCGACGCCGGGCGCGTGGATCAACGTGTACCTGCGGACCGCGCCGAGCGGGCCGGTGACGATCACGATCGCCGACAAGACCGGGAAGATCGTGCGGACGATTCGGGCGCGCGCCGAGGCGGGCCTGAACCGGTTCGTGTGGAACCTGCGGCACGATGTGCCGGGCCAGCGCGCGGCTGAACCGGGCGCGCGGGGCGACGTGCCGGCCGGCGGCGGTGGGGGAGGCGGCAGGGGAGGCGGCGGGGCGCAGGGGCCGGCCGTCAACCCGGGCGAGTACGCGGTGAAGGTGGCCGTGGGCGGGCGGGAGCTGACCGGGACCGTGGCAGTCCAACTCGACCCGGGTGTCAAGGCGTCGCCGGCGGATCTCGACGCGCAGCTCCAGGGCGCGCTTGCCGCGCTGGCGCTGCAGACACGGATGAACGCGGTGATGGAACGCGTCGATTCGATCGTCACGCAACTGACGGCGATCGACGCCCAGCTGGCGCGGCAGCAGCCGGTGCCGGGGTATCGCGCGCAGGTGGCGAAGACGCTGGCCGCGGTGAAGGCGTACCGCGACGACCAGCTGGCGCGACCGATCGCAGGCCTGGGCTACCGACAGTATCCGCGTCTCCGGGAGGACGTGTCGTCGCTGGTCGGCTACTTCAACCGCGGCGTCCGTGCGCCGAACGAGGGCGAGATGACGCGGCTCAAGGACCTCACCGGCGAGGTCTCCAAGGCCGAGGCCGCGGTCAACGGCTTCATCACCAAGGATGTCGCCGCCATCAACGAGGCGATGAAGGGAGCGCCGCGGGTGATCGTTGACGTCATCAAGTAGGGACGAGGGACGGGGGACGAGGGAAATGGGCGATTTCGCGAAGTCGGAATCGTGCGAAGTAGGGAAGTAGGGCAGTCGTAGCGCAGAGAGGGTCTTCAGACCCGCGTGGGTACGGTACGGGCCCGCGTCGGCGAAGGCCCCGGAATTCGTGGACGTCCTCGACCTGTCGTTCCCCGCGGTGGACGGGCCGACGCATGGCGCCGATATGCAGGAGCGTGTCTGCGCGTTCCTATGCCGTTCCTAGGCTGCCTCGCATGACGGCTTCGATTCGATCGAGCCTCGCGGCACGCGAGGCGCTGAACAGCCCCGCCGCCGCGCTCGCTGCCGACGCCGACCGGCTGGCTTGGACTTCCTCGAGATTCTGAAGGCGACCGAACCGGGCAGGTCGCGACGTCGGTCGCCGTTTCCGGTTGGCTTCCTCGCTGACGGCGGCGACAATGCACCCATGCACTCCAGGATTCAGCTCCTCGCAGTCGCTCTCGCGCTGGCCTCCTTCTCGCAGCCAGCGGCCCGGCCGCCCGCCCAGGCGACGGCTCAGGCGCCCTTGGCCGGGGCCGCGTCCGTCACGCGAGCTGACCTGGCGGTCGCCTACCTCCGATTCGAGATGGCGTACCTCTCAGCGAGGCTGGACGATGCGGAGACCGCGCGCGCGAATCGGGCATTCGACGCGCTGACGCTGCTGTTCTTCGGCCGTCAGTTCGGCCAGGCCGTCTCGCAGCTCGACGCGCTCACCGCCTCACTGGATCCGAAAGGCCCGATCGGAGTCTCGCCCGGCGTGGCCGCGTTCTGCCCGCGCCTCGAACCTCCTGTGGCGGTCGAGGGCTCGACGGTTCCCACGCTCCGGATCGACCGCCTCTACGAGCCCGCATCGCCGCCCGCCGCGCTGCCGACGATCGTCCGCCTGCGCCCCGCCGGCACGGCGTCACCCATCGACCTCACGATTCAGGCTGAGGCGCGCGCCGATGGGCAGGTGTCAGCGACGGTTCGTAACCTCGCCGCGCTCAAGAAGGCGGGCCCGGGCCGCTACGATGTCGGCTTCGTCGTCGGCGGGCGCTTCCTGCCCGCCAGCGCGTGGTCGGTGGTCTCGGCGTTTCCGTCGGTCCGCAAAGCAGCCAACGCCTCGCGCCTGGCCGCGCTTCCTGATCGGCCGGAACTCGCCCAGGCCGCTGCCGCCGTCGCCGCGCGCAACGCGCTGCTGGCCGACGCGCCCGACCTGAGCAACACGACGCAATTGCTGCTCGGACCGGAGGAACTGGCGACCGCGCTCGACGCGGAGCTCTCGGCGCTCGAGAAGGGCAGGGACCCGTTCGTGGACCGCCGCGGCGACTACTGGCGCGTGGTGAAGACCGCAACGGGCAGCCTCCCATTGCGGGTCTACCGCCCGGCCGGTCCGCCTTCCGGGCGGCCGCTGCCGCTGGTCGTCGCGCTGCACGGGGCCGGGGGCGACGAGAACATGTTCATGGACGCGTATGGGGGCGGGCTGATCAAGCGCCTGGCCGACGAGCGTGGGTTCCTCGTCGCGTCACCGCTCACCACGGGCCTCGCCGGCCCGGGCGGCCCGGCGGCGCTTGCAGCGCTGCTGGACGTTCTTCGCGCGACCTATTCGGTCGATTCCGATCGTATCTACCTCATCGGCCACTCGATGGGCGCCGGCGCGGCTGCGGGGCTGTCGCGCTCGGCGGGCCGGACGTTCGCCGCAGCGGCCTGCTTCAACGGGTTCTCGTGGCCGGCCGACGCAGGACCGGATGGCGTGCCGCCCATCCGGGTGGTTGGCGGCGCACTCGACCCGCTTGCGCCGCCGGCGCGCCTCGAGGCAGCCGTCCGCGCCGCCGTGTCGGCAGGGGTCACGGTCGACTACCGCTCGCTCGCCAACCAGGGGCACCTGCTGACGGTTCCCGCCGCGCTGCCCGACGTCGTGACCTGGCTGCTCGAGCAGCGCCGGCGACGGTGACCGCCCCGCGTGTGAAGCGACACTTTCGAGGCCCCCGGCGGCGAACCCCGTTGACGCAGGCGACAAGGGAAGCGGCACCCTGCCTCGGGGTCACATCCTGCGAAACGCGTCAGCGCAAGATGTGACCCCGGCAGGGGACTGGGCTGTTCCGGTCCCTACCCGGCCTACCGCAGTTCCTGTACCTTCGTCAGGCGGAGCGGTTCGATGTCGTAGTTCTCGATTTCGATCGTCTTCGTCTTCTCGTCCCACGTCACCTTCGCCCTTACCGCCAGCTTGCCCTGGCCCTGGCCGCTGCGGTCCAGGTGGATCTCGCTGAGCATGAACTCGTACTCGCTCGAACGCGTCCGCCCTGCCGCTTCCGCGAAGCTGATGGGCCGGTCCGTGGCGAACACCAGGCGGTATCCACCGTCTTCGCCGGGGTGAATCCGCGCGTACGACAGGTCCCAGGCGAGCGAGCCCTCGCTGCGGATGTAGCCGACCGGCGGCGACACCTTCTGGAGCGCTGCGAGGAGCCGGTCGGTGCCCTTCTCCTGCAGCGCCTGGAGCAATCGGTCGCGCTCGCCGTCGGTGGACCAGCGGTTGATGGTGATGTCCAGCCGGCCGCTGCTCGCCGCCCCGATGGGAGCATCGAGATTCACGGCGAACGACGTCAATTTCAGCGGCAGCCTCAGTTCCTCGGCGGCCTGGCCAGGAGCCGCCGGCACGGCCAGCAGCAGCCCGATGGCTGCGGCAGCAATCCGGTTGGCAGTTCTACGAGCCGACATTGGGGGCCTCCTTCTAGATGCCGGGTCGGGCCTTGCCCTCGCCCGGCGTGTCCTACCCGGTATGACGCCAGCGGGCACCGGGAGGTCTTTGATTTGATAACAGTCTTCTATCCCGCCATATTCCCGGTTTCGGCGCCCGTCGCGCCGGGGGGCGTCGGATCCTCTTCTCGATGTAGAATGCGCACGGTTCAGCCGGACTGAACTTCTCCGGCAGCCGGTCGCTCGCGACATCGGAGGTCGCCATGCCTCTGGATTCCGGCGCACGCATCGGGCACTACGAGATCACTCGGCTCGCTCGGCGTAGGCGGAATGGGCGAGGTGTACCGCGCCCGCGACACGCAGCTCAAGCGCGACGTGGCGCTCAAGGTGCTGCCCGCTGACGTGTCTGCGGACACCGAGCGGCTGGCGCGTTTCCAGCGCGAAGCGGAGTTGCTCGCCGCCCTCAATCACCCGCACATCGCGCAGATCTACGGTGTCGTCGAGCAGGCCGGAGTGCGGGCGATCGTGATGGAGCTGGTGGAGGGCCGGACGCTGGCGGAGCGGATCGGGATGGCTCAAGGCTCAGGGCGGACTCTCGGCTCATGGCTCACGGCTCAGGGCTCAGGGGCTTCCCGTCGACGAGGCGCCGCCGATCGCGCAGCAGTTGGCCCAGGCGCTGGAGTGTGCGCACGAGCGGGGGATCATCCACCGCGACCTGAAGCGGGCCAACATCAAGCTCACACCGGACCGGTGCGCCGAACCGGACGGAGCGTGATCCGTGAGAATCTGAAGCAGCCATGAACCGGGGATATCCCAAGGAGCCCGTCATGCGACTCATCCGCGCAGTCGTCATCGCCCTCCTCGTCGCCGCCGCCCTTGGCTGGACTGCCTCCGCGCAGGTCGTGCCGCAGCATCCGCGCATCGCGCAGGCGCTCGAGTTGGCGCGCGTGTGGCTCGAAGCTCAGCGCGCGTACGACCAGATCCCGGGCATCTCGGCCGCCATCGTCTACGACCAGCAGGTGCTGTGGACCGGCGGCTACGGCGTGGCCGACGTGGCCGCGAAGCGCCGGGCGGCGCCCGACACGATCTACAGCATCTGCTCGATCTCCAAGCTCTTCACGAGCGTCGCAGTGATGCAGCAGCGCGATGCGGGCAGGCTGCGCCTCGACGATCCGGTCAGCCGCCACCTGGCCTGGTTCCGCGTCAGGCCGCTTGAGGGCGAATCGGCCGAGGTCACCGTCGAGGGCCTGCTCACCCACGCGTCTGGGCTGCCGCGCGAATCCGATTTCCCGTACTGGACCGGCGCCGGCTTTCCCTTCCCGACGCGCGAGCAGATCGTCGAGCGCATCACGAGCCAGCAGATGCTCTATCCCGCCGAGACGTTCTGGCAGTACTCCAACCTCGGCCTGACGCTCGCGGGCGAGGTCGCAGCCGCCGCGGCGGCGAAGCCCTACCCCGAGCTGGTCCGGCAGTCCATCCTCGAGCCGCTCGGCCTCCGCAGCACCACGCCCGAGATGCCCGCTGGTGAACGCGGCAAGCGCCTGGCCACCGGCTACAGCGGCCTGGGGCGCGAAGGCGCGCGCCAGCCGGTCCCCTTCTTCACGACCAACGGCATCGCGCCGGCCGCCGGCTACGCCTCGACGGTCGAAGACCTGGCCCGCTTCGCCTCGTGGCAGTTCCGGCTGCTCGCGAAAGGCGGCACGGAGGT
This sequence comes from uncultured Acidobacteriota bacterium, assembly GCA_963698725.1. Taxonomy (GTDB): domain Bacteria; phylum Acidobacteriota; class Vicinamibacteria; order Vicinamibacterales; family Fen-181; genus FEN-299. The sequence continues at coordinate 126,991 of CAVORY010000008.1, read as the reverse complement.
GCTGGCCGCGACCACTCTGCGCGAGATGCATCGCGTCCACTGGATCGACACGGACTTCACGAACTCCTACGGGCTCGGGTTCGCCGTCTGGCGCAGCGGCGACAAGACGTTCGTCGGCCACGGCGGCTCGTGCCCGGGCTTCCGCTCGCACCTGCTGCTCAAGCCCGACGAGAAGCTCGCCACGGTGTTCATGGCCAACGCGCAGGGCGTGAACGCCAGCCAGTACACCCAGCGTCTCTACGACATCGTCGCTCCCCATGTCGCGGCGGCGGCGAAGGAGAAGGACAAGGAGGCGAAGCCGAAGCTGCCCGACCCGTCGCTGTCGGTCTACGTCGGCTCGTACTCGAGCGCCTTCAGCGGTACCGAGACAGCCGTCGTGCTGTGGGAGGACGGGCTCGCCATGCTTCCGCTGCCGACGACGGATCCGGTGGCGGCGCTGGTGAGGATCCGGAAGGTCGGCGACCACACGTTCCGCCGCGTCCGGAAGGACGATGTGCTCGGTGAGACCATCACGTTCGAGATGGGTCCGGACGGCCGGGCGCTGCGCTACGTGCAGCACAGCAATCCGTACGAGCGGCGCCGGTAGCGGGCGCCGTTCACGCCACGTCCGCCGGTGACGCCCATCAGCGTGACCGTGAACTGGTTCGAGGAACTCTACGCGAAGATCCAGAAGTAGCTGTTCACTTCTTCACGACGGGCTTGAATCGGATACTCACGTCGTCTTCACCGCCGTAGCCGACGCTGGGGAAGTCTAAGCGTGGGCCCTCGGCCATCACCGCCTTGCCGTCGGCAGAGACGAGCCCCACGGTCGCCTTCACCGGCGAGCCCTTGCGGCCGGACGTGTAGATGACCTCGGCCTCCCCGTTCTCGTGGAGCGCGAGGGCGAAGTTGAACCCCCAGGGAACCGGCAGTGCCTGCCACGTCGAGAGTTCGTTGTCCTTGGGCGGAGCGAACGCCTGCGCCGCGCTCTGCCGGAAGGAGAACAGGAAGCCGTGGTCACCGGTGGACCTGACGACTTCGTAGTCCTGGGCGCCACCTCGTTTCGACGGTCATTGTAGCCGCGATGGGCAACGCCACGCTGCCACGCCTCGGCGGGCGCCTCCGGCGACTGGTTCGGGCGATCGACCCGGCGTACCTACGCGATCAGGCGCCACGCCTGCGCCACCAGGAAGCACACCACCGCGCCGAGCGCCAGCGGCAGCAGGGTGGCCGCGGCGGTCCACCGGGCACTGCCCGTCTCGCGGTAGATCGTGTAGATCGTCGTGGAACACGGGTTGTGGAGCAGGCTGAAGAGCATCAGGTTGACGCCAGTGAGGGTCGTCCACCCCGCCGCCGTCAGCAGCTGCCGCACCGCCCCGGCATCGTCCAGCTCGAACATCACCCCGGCGCCGCCACCCACGCCGGCCAGGCCGAGCGTGTGCACGGTGAGCATCAGGATTGTGGGAACGACGATTTCGTTCGCCGGGATCGCCACGACGTAGGCCAGGAGGATCACGCCGCTCAGGCCGATCAGTACGCCCGCCGGGTTCAGCCCCCGGACCAGGTGGACCGCGATGCTCGCGCCGCCGAGGTCGATGTTCGAGATGAGCCAGATGGCCGCGCCTGCGGGCATCGCGAAGACGACGGCGCGCCACAGCACGATGGCCGTGCGGTCGATCAGCGAGGTGTACAAGGTCTGCAGCACCCGCGGCGGCCGGTATGGGGGCAGCTCGAGAGAGAACGTGGTGGCTTCGCCTCGGAGGACCGTGCGGGTGAGGGCCCACGAGACCACCAGCATGAAGAACACCCCGAGGAGCGCGATCCCGACGACGGCGCCGGCGGCGACCATGCCGGCAAGGTGCGCGGGCGCGAGCGTCCCGAGGAAGATGGTGGCGATCAGGATCTGCGTGGGCCAGCGCCCGTTGCACAGCGAGAAGTTGTTGGTGATGATGGCGACCAGCCGCTCGCGCGGCGAGTCGATGACACGTGCGGCCACGACCCCGGCCGCGTTGCACCCGAACCCCATGCACATCGTGAGCGCCTGCTTGCCGTGCGCGCCCACCCGCTGGAAGATCCTGTCCATGTTGAAGGCGACCCTCGGCAGGTAGCCGAAGTCCTCGAGCAGCGTGAAGACCGGGAAGAAGATCGCCATCGGCGGCAGCATGACGGCCACGACCCACGCGGTGGCGAGGTACATCCCGTCGAAGAGGAAGCCGTTCAGCCACCAGGGCATCCCGAGCGCGGCGCCGAATCCCTTGAGGGCCGGGTGGACGCCGTCGATGAGCAGCGCGGCCAGCATCGATGACGGCACGTTCGCGCCGGCGATGGTGAGCCAGAACACGAGGGCCAGCAGGATCACCATGAGGGGAATGCCCGTCCACGGGCTCGTCAGCAGACGATCGAGGTGCTTGTCGAGGTCGACGCGCATCCGGCGGAGCCCCGCGACTTCAGAGGCGCGGGCGATCTGCTCGGCCTCGGCGAAGAGGGCGCTCGACAGGCTGTCGTGGAAATCGGCCGGGAGGCGCCAGCGGGTCGCGGTCACCTTCTCGGCGAGCTCGCCGGAAGGGACTGCCTGCAGCACGCGCTCGTCGCCGCTGAGGAGCCGGAGCGCCACCCAGCGCCTGTTGGACTGACCGGGCCAGGCGGCATCGACTGCGGGCAGCACCTCCGCGATCGCCGACTCGATGACGGGGGGAAGCTCGCGCAGGCGGCGCGGTCGCGGCTGCACGGCGCCGGTGGCGACCTGGACGATCGCTTCGCGAAGCGCGGCGATCCCGGTTCCCTGCCGCGCGGCGGCGGGAATGACCGGGACGCCGAGCTCCCGGGAGAGCGCCTCGGGGCTCACGCCGATGCCGTGGCGGCGCGCCTCGTCCATGAGGTTGAGGACCACCACGACGCGGTCGGTGATCTCCAGCACCTGGAGCGTCAGATTGAGGTTGCGTTCCAGGCGCGTGGCGTCGATCACGATCACCGTCACGTCCGGGCGCCCGAACAGCAGGAAGTCCCGAGCCACTTCCTCGTCCGCGCTCGCCGCCTGCAGCGAGTACGTGCCCGGGAGGTCGACCACGTTGATCGACTTGCCGGCGTGGCGAAACGTTCCCTCGGCCCTGCTCACCGTCTTGCCCGGCCAGTTGCCGGTATGCTGGCGCAGGCCGGTGAGCGCGTTGAAGACGGTGCTCTTTCCCGTGTTCGGATTGCCGGCGAGCGCCACCACGTGGTCCCAGGATCCGGGCGCGACCTGCACCTGGATCAGGCCGTCGCCGGGGCCGTGGCTCTCCTCGCGATTGGCGCAGCCGGCACACGCTGACGTGGGGGCAAGGGGGTTCATGCCGCCGCCTTCGACGCCCGCCGGCGGATGAGAATCTGATCCGCCTGCGCCCGGCGGAGCGCGATCACCGCTCCGCGGATTCGATACGCCGTCGGGTCGCCCGAGAGGCTGCTCAGCTCTGCCCGTATCACCGTGCCCGGAACGACACCGAGGTCGAGCAGCCGCCGTCGCTGTGAGCCCTGAATCTGCGCCCCGACCGCAACGACGACCCCCTCCTCCCCGGGACGGAGGGCGTCCAGGCGTTCGAGCCCTTCGTCCGCGACGGCCTCGCCCGCTGGCTCCACGCTCAGATTCAGCGCGGCCACGGCGTCGATCGCCACCCGACGGCCCTCGACGGTCAGGTGATAGCCGGTCGAATCGACTCCATCCAGTCGCAGGCGGCATCCGGCACCGATGCCGGCGGCGAGGAGCGACCGGTACACCTCGTGGGGCTCGTCTTCGACGTGTACGACGCGGGCGGCGGTCCCGACGGCGATGCCGGCGAGCGGGACTCCGCGGGCAGGGGGAAGGGCGCCGGATGCGGTCGGGATGGGATCCCCGTGAGGGTCGTACAGCGGGTCGCCCATGCTCGCGGCGATCCGATCGACTTCGTCTGCCGGGAGCCCGTGCTCGAGGCGGTCCGCCACGGCATGCCACTCGCCGGAGGCGATGCCCGTGCGATCGGCCAGGTACCGCTCCCAGATCCGGTGAGTCCTCACGAGTCGCAAGGCATGGGCCCGGCCGTCCCCGGTGAGGGTGATGTCGCCCCCCTCGAGACGGGCGAGGCCAAGGCGCTCGAGGTGCCGAAGTACATCGACGGCGCGGTCGCTCGAAATGCCAATCGCGCCGGCGAGTCCGTCCACGGACGCGGGCCGGCCGCCCGAGGTGCCGTTGAAGATGTACCTGATCCCGTCCTCGAGCCGCACGCGTTCGGAAAGCTCGGCCGCGCGCCGGATGCGCGGGACAATCCCGCGGCGCGGCCAGAACGCGATGGCGGCGGAGAGCGTGAGCGCGGCGAAGACCAGCAGTGCCGTCGCGGGGTCGGGGAAGGTGTTCATCGGTAGCATTGTCGCTCACCACGGCAGCCGCGCGCGCGGCCGCCATCACGGCGTCAGAACCTCACGCTGAGCCCGGCGAACGGCTGGAAGGCCGGCGCGGCGCCGACCAGGCCGAAGTTCGTTCCCCAGTCGAGCTGGATCGTGTCGCCGAGCGCGTACGTCCACCCCACGTCGAGCTGTCCCAGCCACCGAGGGTCGGCGAAGCCCCGGGCCGCGATCACTTCCACGTACATGCCGAGCCTCCTCGTGAGATCATGACCCACGGTGATCGAGTTGACGAGGAGGGTTTCCCGACCGCCTTCCGGGTCCGCGACGACGTCGATCCGGGTCATCGCGCCCAGGCTCCAGCCGTCGCGGATGCTGAGGGCGAACGGGAAGATCAGCCCCCAGTCGGTGCGGCCGCTGCGGAGCTCAGAGGCAGGAAGCGGCCAGGCGACGAAGGCCATCATGCCAAACGCCGTCCTGCCGCCGTCGTTGCCCCAGAAGTTCACCTTGACCCGCGTCGCGACGTTCCCGAACCCGGAGGCCATCCTGGCCTCTGGCGCCCCCGCGCCCTCGACGCGGAGGTGCGCGTAGGGATTCACCACGAGCTGGAGGTCGACGTTCTTCAACAGGCCGAGCTTCAGGTTGAACGGCGCCGCGCTCCACGACGCGACCCGCGTGGCTCCGCCTCCGGAGCGATCGAGGGTCATCTGGAGGAAGTCCATTTCGAGCTGCAGCCTGCCCGCATCGACGGTGTACGGCGACTCGGTCTGATCGGGCCGGTCCGTCGCCATCTCGCGCACCCACTCCCGCGGCGTCGGGTTGAACAGGGTGAACCCGTCCTTCCTCCCCTGCACGGGTTCAGCCGCCGGGCCGGGGCCCTGCGGCCCGGCGGGCGGCTGGGCCGCCTCGACCCGGGCGGCGAGGGCGAGGCTCGCGACGGCCCCGAGGATCGCCGACGCGCGTCCCCTGGTCCGGTGATGTAGCCAGGCAGTCATGATGTAGTACAAGCTACATCACCCGCAGGCGTTTGTCAACCGGCGCGGATTCTGCTGTACTGCAATGCCATGGGACAGCGACGCGAGACCGAGGGGGCGGTGCGGCCCGACACGCGCGGCGGCAGCCGCGCGGCGAAGCGAGACACGCCGGTCCGGCTGGATACGCGGGGGCATGGCGCGAGGACGAGGCGGGACCACGCTCAGGAGCTGGCCCAGGACTACGCCGAACTGATCTTCGATCTCATCGAGCGGCACGGCGAAGCGCGGGTGGTCGACCTGGCCAGGCGGCTCGGCGTCACCCACGTCACGGTGAACCGCACGATCAAGCGGCTGCAGCGCGCGGGGCTCGTCTCGATGCAGCCGTACCGCGCCATCTTCCTGACGGCTGCCGGGCGCCGACTCGCCGTCGAGTCGCGCGAGCGCCACGACCTGGTGGTCCGGTTCCTCGTCGCGCTCGGCGTCCCCCACGCCGTGGCGGAGTCGGACGCCGAGGGGATCGAGCACCACGTGAGCCGAGAGACGCTACGGTCGTTCCGCACCCACGTGGGGAAGACCCGATAACCTCGGGGTGCTGCACCTGAAGGGCGGGTCCGGTTCACCGGCCGGCCCGGAGGAAGACGAACAGTACGCCCAGGAGGCTCAGCAGGGCCACCGTGCCGGCCACCGCCACGGCGCCGCCGATGATGAGCAGCCGGGTCCTGGCCGTGCGCTGGGCCTCCTGCAGCACGCGCAACTCCGCGTCGGGCGACAGCCGGACGTGCGGCGGCACCACGCGGCGCACGTCGTCGCCCGCCTTCAAGGCCGTCGCGAACCCGGCATCCTGCGCCAGGAAGGCGTCGACCAGCGCACGGCTGTCGGGGCTCGCTTCCCCTGCCTGGCACAGCGGCCAGAGGTCGTTGACCACGTCGCGCGTCACCTCGTATCTCATGGCCGATCTCCTGTTCCTGCGGGAGCGACGGCTGCGGTCAGGCGCAGCCGCGCCCGATGCACCCTGACTTTGGCGGCGCTCACGCTGATGCCGAGCGCGTCGGCGATGTCCTCGTAGGTCAGATCGTGATCCGCCCGCAGCAGCAGGGCGGCGCGTTCGCCCTCGGGCAGCTTTCCGAGCGCGTCGATGACCGCTGCCAGCCTCGCCTGGCCGTCGAGCCGACCGACGTGATCTGTGTAAGGCGCCGCGGACACCTCCGCGGTGTGCAGCGGCGCTTCGCGCCGCCGCCGTCGCCACCCCGAGATGCAGACGTTCCTGGCAATCGCCAGCAGGTAGGCGAGCGCCGTGCGGGTTTCGATTCGGGGGGCTTTCGTCAGGACGCGGACAAAGGTCTCCGAGACCACGTCCTCCGCAACCTGTCGGTCGCCGCACAGGCCCCACGCGAAGCGGAACACCGCCGATGCGTGCTGCCGGTAGAGCGTCTCAATCGCATCCATCGCTGCAGGGAATACGCTTCGGGGACATTCGGGTTACGCGGTCGTCGAGATCATCGCTGTCCCTGCATGTCCGATTCGGAGTGCCGCCGGCCGATGGGCTATAGTCCTGGCGGGAGGACGAATCATGACCACCCGACGTCGGGCGCTTCGAGCAATGGCCGTTGCCGCAGCGGCTGCGGCGGTCCCAGCCCATTCTATCGCCGTTCCAGCGCGGCAGTCTGGCGGTGGCGCCTCTTCCGTCCGTGATTCCTCCTTCGACCCCTGGGTCGAAGTCCGCGCCGACCACTTCGCCCACAACGTGGCCGCCGTACGGCGCCACGTCGGGGGGCGCCCGATCATCGCCGTCATCAAGAACAACGGCTACGGTGCCGGCGCGGTGACGGTGGGACGGATTCTCGAGAGCATGCCGGCGGTCGCCGCGCTGGCGGTCGTCAAGCTGCACGAGGCGCTCGTCCTCCGGGAGGCCGGCATCGCGAAGCCGATCCTGTTGATGGGGACGCTCGACGAGCGCGATTCTCGAGGAGGCGGTCGAGCGCGGTATCGCGCCGATGGTCTACACCCCGGCCGGCCCGGCACTCGACCGCATCGCTGCCAGGCGCCAGCGGCCTGTGGCGATTCACATCTGCATCGACACCGGCATCGGCCGCGTGGGCGTCCCCTTTCGTGAAGCCGGGCCGCTGGTTCGCGATCTGGCGGGCCGCCGCTCGGTTGCAATCGCGGGGACGATGATGACCTTCAGCGAGGATCCGGCGTTCGATGCGGAACAGCTTGCGCGGTTCAACACGCTCGTATCAGGGCTCGCGCGGGACGGAGTAGGCCCGGGCCTGCGGCACGCCGCCTCGAGCTTCGGGCTCTTCCAGCGCCCGGACGGGTTCCTCGACGCCGTCCGTCCGGGGATGGCGCTCTTCGGCGTCTACCCGGAACCCGAGTTCAGGAAGCTCGGCGTGCTGGACCTGCGGCCGGCGCTTGCGCTGAAGGCGAGGGTCGCGTACGTGAAGCGGCTCGGTCGCGGCGACAGCGCCGGTTACAACCGCGCCTACATCGCGAAGCGTGACGTCTGGGTGGCGACGCTCCCTGTCGGGCACGCCGACGGCTGGCCTCGCGTGGCGGCGAAGGGAGCCCGCGTCGCCATCAACGGCAGCTTGTACCCGGTGGTGGCCACGGTATCCGCCAGCCACACCATCGTCGAGATCGGCGACCGTCCCGAGGTGGCGACCGGGGACGTCGCGACCTTCTTCGGATGGACCGAGGGCGGGCGCCCGGAGGACGTTGCCGCCGCGTGCGGCGCGTCGGTCTACGACCTCACGATGCACCTGAACCCGCTGCTGCCCAGGCGCGTCGTGTGAAGCGGGCAGGCATCGAGGGTCGTTACCCCGCACGATCGCCACTTCGCACGATCGCCACTTCGCAAGATCGCAAGATCGCAAGATCGCAAGATCGCAAGATTCGCGATCCCCTATCGTCCTGCCGCCGGCACGTAGCTCCAGTTCAGCAGCGAGTTGAACACCATGTTGAACTCGCCGTGGTTCTGCCAGCGGTAGATCGGATTGTTCGCGAAGAGCATCACCCGGCCCTTGCCGTGGTGCGCGGCCGGGAGGTCCACCGCGAACGCCTTCTGCCGCAGCTGGTCGGCGCCGACCATCGACCCGGTCAGCACGGACGAGTCGCCTCCGACGTAGCGCGCGAGCAGGTTCGCCTGGTCGGCGACCCCCACGCGCAGCGTCACGCCGCCCACGTACTTGACCGGGACCGTCTTCTCCGTGTAGCCGTAGAACGCCGGGTGCTCCGGCCGCACCAGGTCTCCCTGGACGACGGGGCGCTGCGCGGTCACGCCGGTGATCGGTTCGGCGTCCACCGTGCGCGCCCATCCGAACTCGATCGGGAACCGGACCGCTGCGCCAGCCGCGATCAGGGTGCCGCCGCCCTCGAGGAACTTCGCGAAGGCGTCGACGCCGGGCTGCCCGAACCCGCCAGACATGTCGGGCGTCTCGCCGTACATCCCGAGCGACTTGTACTTCTCGCTCTTCTGATACGGTTGCGGCCGGGCCGACGGCGCCTGCAGCACCGCCTGGCGGTTGATGTTCTGCGCCGCCATCAGGATCACGTCGTACTGGCTCCGCAGGTCGCCCTTCACCACCCGCTCCTTGTAGATCAGGTCGTAGGGGATGCCGAAGTTGTCGAACGTGAGGCGGTACCACCCGAGGTCCTGCGTGCCGGTCCACTGCGAGTAGATTGCGATTCTCGGCGCGGGCGCGTCGTGCATCGGCACCGTCGGCACGGCCGACAGCGCCGCCGCCGTCAGCCCCAGTTGCTCGACGGCCTCGCGGGCGGCCGCCGTCGGCGGCCCCGCGATCACGAACGACCCGGCGGGGAACTCCACGCCCTCCGCCGCGAAGCTCTTCTCGACGATCTTCATCCCAGCCGAGCGCAGCTTGTAGCGGAACACGATCATGTTGTTCGAGCCGTGGTGCGCCACGGCGAGGCCCGCCGAACCGCTCCCCGCGACCTTCCCGCGCGCGACGACCGTCGTCACCGGCGTCGTCGGCACCTTCAGGACGGCGGCGTCGGCAATCTCCTTGACGTCGACCGCCATCAGCAGCCCCATCGTCCACCCGCTGTCGTCGTAGGTGGTGAGCCGCGTATCGGGGAAGACCTGCTTCTCCAGCAGGTTCTTGGCCAGCCGCCCGTAGGGCTGATCGCGCTTGATCACGTACGACCCGGCCGGATAGGTTGCCTCGCCCAGCTTGAACTCGGCGGCGGCCTGGCCGATCTCGATCCCCTGGACGCGGAGGATGCGAAGGAGTTCCGCGACGCGCGTCATGTCGCGCTGGACCGGGATGACGAAGCCGAACGGAGCCTTGGTCCGGCCGTCCTCGATGGCGTTGCGCGACTTCACGTAGAAGTTCTCGACGATGGTGGCCGGGAACTGCGCGGTGAGCTGCAGGGAGGAGAGCACGCCGGTCTGCATGTAGTTGACGTTGGCGCGGCGGCTGAACGAGGCGGCCGCGTTCGGGGGAACCGGGATGCCGCGATACCACTCGCGGTCCTGCGCGCCGCCGCGTCCGGTGGGGATGGCCGCCGCGCCGCCGCGCGGCGCCGCCGGCGGCTGCGGCCCGCCGCGCTGCGCCTCGCCGGGTGCGCCCCCTCGCGGGGCATCCGCCGGCGCTCCTCCACGCGGGGCCTCCGTCGGCGCTCCTCCACGCGGGGCCTCCGTCGGCGCTCCTCCGCGCGGGGCCTCCGCCGGCGCTCCTCCGCGCGGGGCCTCGGCCGGTGCGCCGGCACGGGGAGCCTCCGCCGCGGGCGGCGTCACCGGGTCGCGGCCCGACTGGGTCTCGTACATCTTCATCAGCGCGTTGTGATTGTAGGCAACCGACGCGTAGTAGCCCGGCGACCAGCCGTCCATGAAGGCGTGGGTGTAGACGCCGGGCATCCCCCACTTCGTCATCTGCGCCATCTCCCAGTTCGAGAACCACGGGAGCTCGGCGAAGAGCAGAGGATCCAGGTTCGGATTCTGCGGCGGCCCTCCGCTGTAGGTGTACATCAGCGGAAGCGATTCGTGCAGGTCGTGCATGATCGGCGGGTGAGCCGTGTAGAACCACTCGGTGAGCGCGCGGACCTGCACGAGCGACAGGTTGATGTCGCGGTTGTTGTCGTGGCCGACGTACTTGCTGGTGTAGGGGACACCCATCGTGGCGCCGGCTCCGCCCCGCTGGCCGCCGCCGGCCTCGCCCTGGGCCTGTGCATCGCCGCGCTGGCCGCTGCCGGCCTGACCCTGGGCCTGCGCGCCGCGCTGACCGGCGGGCGGAGCGGCCTGCGCCGGTGCCGCCGCAGCCGTTTGAGCGGCCGCGGGCGCCTGGCCCGGCGTGGCCGCCGTCGCGTCGGCCGCCTCGAGCCCCTTGTAGAACCAGTCGACGTAGCGGTCTCGCCCGTCGGGGTCGGCCACTGGCGTCACCGACAGGTAGACGTTGCTCCGGATGCCCGAGATGATGGGCGAGCTTTCGGTGGCCACGCGGTAGACCAGCTCCATCAGCATCTCGGGCGGCCCGGTTTCGCCGCTATGGAGCCCGCCGATGACGTGGTAGTTCGGCTTGGTGGCCGCGATCAACTGGCGGATCTCGGCGTCGGGCCGACCGCGCGGGTCTGCGATTCTTGCCAGCCGGTCGCGGTTCGCCCGCAGTCCCTTCATGTTCAGTTCGGACGACACCCACACGACGACCAGCTCTCGCCCCTCGTCCGTCTTGCCGACCGACTCGATTTGCACGCGCGGCGTGGCGGCGGCGAGCGCCCGGTAGTACTTGAGGATGTCCGCGCAGTACGTCAGCTTCCGCGGCGCCCCGACGTGGTAGCCCAGCACGTCCTTCGGCGTCGGGATCCCCTTGACGACCGGCAGATGATCGACCAGCGGACTGCCGTACCGGGCGTCTCCCGTCCACTCCTTGTACACTTTCGCGAAGGCCTCGTCCTGGAGCTGCCCGGGGTCCCGCGTGTCCGCGGACGTCTGCTGCGCCTGCGGCAGGGCGACCGAGATGGCCAGCGCGCCGGCCGCGATGGCGAGCATCAACACGTGCCGAGTTCGATGCGGTTCGAGGTTCATAGGTGTCCTGGCTGGTCGAGTCCCGCTACTTCGCCGTGATCGTCTTCGCAATGAAGTCCATGTCCGCCAGACGGCCGGCCTGGTCGCCGATGGCCTGCGCGAGGCTTCCCAGTTCGGCCAGCCGGGCGAACTCGGCCGCCTCGATGCTGCCGGCTTGGGCCATCACCTTGAGCAGGCGCGCCGGCACGCTCAACGCGACGTCGCTCGACCAGACCCTCGCCTGCGCCAGCGTCAGCGCGTTCCCGCTCTTCGTTGCCGCGCGGGCCAGCGCCACCGCGGTCTCGACCTCGGTCATCGAGGTCGCGAACTCGAACACCGCGTGCTGTTGATGGGTCAGCTTCGCCCGGAAGGCGGCGATCGTCGCCTCCGACAGGAACCGGGCCACACGCGCCACGATCGGCCCGCCGGCATCCGCCCACGCTTCTGCCTCAGCAGCCATCCCGGCGTAGAACCGGCCCTTGCTCCGGACGTTCTCGCGCATGCGGAAGACGCCGATGATGTTCTGCTGGATCTCCGACGTGCCCTCGTAGATCTTCAGGATGCGGGCGTCGCGCCGGATCTTCTCCACCTCGTAGTCCACGCAGTAGCCGTACCCGCCCAGCGCCTGCACCGCGTCGTCTGCCGCGGTGTTGCCGGCTTCCGTGGCAAACAGCTTGGCGACCGACCCTTCGATCTGCCGGTCCTCGGTGCCCGAGTCGAGCAGGTCGGCGACGTATTCGATGTACGCCTGCGCAGCCGCCAGCCTGACGCTGTTCGGCACCAGCAGCTTGTGCGTGTAGCCCTGCTTCTCGTACAGGAAGGTGCCGAACTGCTTCCGCTCCTTCGAGAACGCGATCGCCTTCTCGAGCGACACGAGGCCGGCGCCGAGGCCGAAGGCGGCCACCATCAGCCGCGTGTAGCCGAACACCTCGTTCGCCTGCTTCAGCCCCTCGCCTTCCTTCTCGCCGACGATGTTGCCGACGGGGATGACGACGTCCTGGAGGAGCACCTGCGCCGTGTCGGAGAGGCGGATGCCGTGCTTGATCTCGTGCTTGCCCGGCGTGAGGCCCGGCGTCTGGCGTTCCACCACGAAGAAGGTGGGGCCGTCGGGCGCCTTGGCGAGGATGGTGTAGAGGTCGGCGATCGACCCGTTCGAGATGAACTGCTTGACGCCGTTCAGCTTGTAGTGCGTGACGCGGCCGTCGGCGTCGGTGATCCGCTCGGCCGTGGTCTTGAGGTTCTGCACGTTCGACCCGGCCTCGGGCTCGGTCACGCCGTAGGCCACGATGAGCCCTTCGTTGGCGATTCGGGTGACCCACTTCGCCTTCTGCTCGTGCGTGCAGCCGACCCGGATCGGGTCCGTGCCGAGCGCCACGGCGAGCATGGCGGTCGCCAGGCCGAGATCGATCTTCGCGAACTCGGTGGACAGCCGGTACACGTCGTAGGCGCCGCCGCCCATGCCGTCGTACTCGGCCGGCAGGAACACCAGGTGGAGGCCGACCTCCGGGCTGAGCATCGCCCGCACGACGTCCTCGGGGCACACGTCGTCTTCGTCCCACTTCAGGCGCTTGTCGAGCGAGGCCTCACGGCCGGCGAATTCCCTCAGCGTCTTGAGGATCAGGTCGAGATCCCCGGCGTCGAGGCGATCGAACTGCTGCATGGAATCCTCCCAAACCTGTTAGCCTAGCACAGAACGCCCGGACCTCTGCCGGCCCCGGAGGCGGCTCCAAGCGGCCATGCCGGAATACCGGAGCCGGCTGGGGGGTTCTGTGACGAGAGCGCTATGAAACGACGTACCGCGTTGCTCCTCGCCGTCCTGCTGGCTGCCATCGCCGTGGGCTGGGTCGTGATCGCCCGCCGGAATGGAAGCTCCACCGCCGTCGACGTCGGGAGCGTGGCGAAGCGCGACGTCTTCCGATCCTATGTCACCGCCTCGGGCGAAATCGTCGCGACGAGATTCGCCGACATCGGCTCGAGCGTGATGGGCAAGATCGTCGCGCTCAACGTGGCCGAAGGCGACCGTGTGCGGACCGGCCAGATCCTGGCCCGAATCGACCCGGTGCAGGCGCGGAGCGACAGCGACGCGGCTGGCGAACTGGTGAAGGCGCTCGAGTCTGAGGAGGAGGCGGCCCGTCGGCAGGTTCAGTCGGCGACGGCCTCGGTGGCGCAGGCGGAGGCCCGTGCCCGCGAGGCCGGTCAGATTCTCGCGCGCGCCGTGAAACTGCACGCGGACGGCCTCAACCCGCAGTCGGATCTCGACAGCGCCCAGGCGGGCGCCGATGCGGCGGCCGCGCTGGTGACCGCGGCGAAGGCCGACCTCGACCGCTCCCGGCAGATCCTCACCGCGGCCGGCCGGCGCGTGGCGCAGGCGAAGGCCGGCGTGACGAGGACACGGGACATCCTCTCGAAGACCGAGATCGTCGCGCCGATCGACGGCGTCGTGAGCCGGCTGCAGGTCAGGCTCGGGGAGATGGTGGTCATCGGGATTCAGAATCAGCCCGGCACCACGCTCATGACGATTTCCGACCTGAGCTCGATCAACGCCGAGATCAAGGTGGCGGAGGCCGACTTCCTGCGCGTCGCCCTGGGCCAGACGGCACGCGTGACACTGGAAGCGGTCTCGGGCCGCGAGTTCACTGGCCGTGTCGTCGAGGTGGGCGCCAGCGCCCTGCCGATTGTCGGCTCGGGCGCCGCCGTGCGCGAGTTCAAGGTCGTCGTCCGCCTCGACCAGCCGGACCCGGGACTGCGGCCCGGCCTCACGTGCGACGCGGAAGTGCTCACCGCGGAACGCAAGGGCGCGTTGACCGTCCCCCTCCAGTCCGTCGTCCTGCGGGCAGGTCCGGATGGAAAGGACCTCACGGGGGTTTTTCAACCGAAGGACGGGAAGGCGATGTTCCTGCCGGTGAAGGCCGGCATCATCGGCGGGCTCGACATGCAGATCGAAGGTCTGTCCGAAGGGACGCCGGTCATCGTGGGGCCCTTCCAGGTGCTGCGTGACCTCGCGGACGGCGCGCCGATTCGCACCGCGAGCGCAGGGCAGGTTCGATGACCGGACGCTCACCCTCCAGGATCGCCCGGTCGATGCTGGTCGAAGCCGCGCGCGGATGTGTGGCCAACCCGCTGCGATCGGGTCTCGGTGCGCTGGCGATCGCCGTCGCGGTCGGGACGATGGCCGTCGTCGTGACGGGACTTGACGGGTTCGCGCGCTACGCGCAACGCGCGTCGGCGCGTGCCTTCGGCAGCGACACCTTTGTGCTCGCCCGCGTGGCCACGTCCGAGGTCAGCCGCAAGGAACTGGCGGACCAGCTGGCGCGCAACTTGCCGGTGAGGCGCAACGACGTCCGTTTCCTGGACCGCCACGCGGACGGGCAGGTGCTCTACGCGCCCCTGGCGCAGACGCGCGCGGACGTGACGGCCGGCGGGCGGAAGTTCGAGAACGCGTCGGTGAGCGGTACGGCGGCGACGCTGTTCGACATCCGCGACCTCGGCATCGCCAGCGGACGGTTCCTCCGCAAGGACGAAGAGGATCGTGCGGCCCAGGTGGCCGTGATCGGAATGGACGTGGCGGAGGCTCTGTACCCTGGACTCGATCCGATCGGCCGTGTCGTGCGCATCGGGGGGCGCGGGTTCACCGTGATCGGCACGCAGGAGCGGCAGGGCTCGAGCGGCGGCGTCTCGCTCGATCGCTTCGTGTGGATGCCGCTCCAGGCGTTCGAGCGGGTGTTCGGCGCGCCCGCGAGCCTGCAGGTGTTCGCGCGGGCCCCGACGGTCGGCCTGACCAGGGTTGCGGAGGACCGGACACGCACGACGATGAGGGCGCGGCGGCAGCTTCGCCCGGGCGAGCGCGACACTTTCGACATCCTCACGCCCGAAGCCGCGCGCGGCTTCGTGCAGCGGCTGTCGGAGCGGATCGGCGCCGCGGCCGCCCCAATTTCGATCATGGCCCTGCTGGCGGCTATCGTGGTCATCACCAACACGACGCTCGTGTCGGTCACGCAGCGTACCCGCGAGATCGGCGTGCGGCGCGCGCTGGGCGCGGCCCGGAGCCACATCGTCATCGAGGTGCTGGCCGAGTCGAGCCTGATCGCGGTCGTCGGCGGCGCCGTCGGCCTGGCCGGAGCCCAGGCGCTGCTCGCCCTGGCGTCAGGCCCGCTCGACCTCGCTCTACCGGTCCGGGCGTCGACGATGGCGTGGAGTCTGGGGGCGGCGGCAGCCAGCGGCATCGTGGCCGGCTGGTACCCGGCGCGGCGCGCGGCGCGCATCGATCCGATTGTCGCGATCCGACAGGAATGAGGCGGATGTGAAGACGACGCGCGCGCCTCGTCACTGGTCAGCCGCCCTCCGCGAGTCGGCCTCGCTCGCGGTGGATTCGGTGCGGACGCAGCCGGCGCGTTCGTTTCTCGCCATCGCGGGTATCGTCATCGGCATCGTCACCGTCGTGCTCGTCGCCTCCGTGCTGGCGAACCTGCGAAACCAGGTGGCGCTCCTGTTTCGCGAGCTCGGCTCGGACAACGTGTTCGCGTTCCACCTGACGGGCGATCCCTATCAGCCGCCGTCTGAAGCGGAGGCGCGGCGCAAGCCGCTCGAGGCGGAGTTCGCCGTGGACATCGCGCGCGACGCCCGGTCGGTCCGCGACGTCGGGATCCAGGTCCTGGTGCCCACGATCGTCAGCGGGCGGGCGCTGACCGCGCGCGCCGGCACCCGCGAATCGGACACAGTGCTGCTCGAAGGCGCGTCACCGAACTTCTTCGACGTGGTCGGGGCCGAGTTCGCGGCGGGGCGGCCGTTCACCGAGGTCGAGGATCGGCGGGGCGCCCAGGTGGCAGTGATCGGCTCGAGCCTGGCCCGCGCGCTCTTCGGATCCCAGCGAGCCGTCGGGAAGTCCCTCACGCTGTCGGGTGACACCTACTTCGTCGTCGGAGAGATGGCACCGCGCAAGGGGGGGTTCTTCGGCGAGAACCGGCAGGACAGCGTCATGTCGATCCCCGTGGGAACCGCGAAGCGCCGATTCGCCGAGGCCGAGAACGTGGTGCTGTATGCGCGCGCCATGCCGGGCCTGCGCGACCAGGCGAAGCTGGAGGTCGAGGCCAGCCTGCGACGGCTGCGGCGTCTGGCGCCGGCGGAGGACAACGACTTCAACCTGTCGACCGCCGATCAGATCATCCGGTCGTTCGACGGCGTCACCGCGCAGGTCGGCCTCGTGACGGTGCTGCTCGCCGCTGTCAGTCTCTTCATCGGCGGCATCGGGATTGCCAACGTGCAGATCATCAGCGCGCGTGAGCGGACGCGCGAAATCGGCGTCCGCCTCGCGATCGGCGCGCCCCGCCGGGACGTGCTCGCCCAGTTCCTGTTCGAGGCGGTGATCCTGTCGACCGCCGGAGGCCTGGCGGGTGTGCTGATTGCGCTTGCCATCGGCCTGATTGTGGGCCTGTTCCTCAGCGGCTTCTCCGCCGTGCCTCCCTTGTGGGCCGTGGTCTCGGGCCTGCTGGCCTCGTCGAGCGTCGGGATCGTCGCCGGTTACTGGCCGGCGCGACAGGCGGCCGCGCTCGACCCGGTCGAGGCGCTCAGGTACGAGTAGGCTCAGGGCCCAGGGCTCAGGGCCTTCGGCTCCCGGCTCCAGGCTGGTGGCCCTCAACCAGCTGAACACTTGCATTTGAGATCTATGTGTGCCAGTATCAGGAACAATTTTGGCATTGTGAAGCCTTATTTTGGCTAACGAAGGCTTTATTGATGCACAGTCTAGCACTGAATGGGCTGGAGGAGGAGAGGCCGACATGGACAGAACGCCGCTGCGCGACTTCCTGGAGATCCCGTACGACCGGCTCGAGGAGATGAACCTGGAGGCCAAGCGCCAGCGGCTGAGCCGGGTGCCGCCCGGCCAGATTCGAGAGGAGCGCGAGAAGTACCTCAGGGACGAGAAGCGGATCAAGGCGGTCACGGTCTGTTTCACCGACCTCGAGGGCCGCTTCCACATGCTCGACTACGACAAGAAGTTCCTCTTGTCGGCCGCCGACTGCCTCACCTTCGACGGGTCGTCGATTCGGGGGTTCTCGCAGCAGGCCGAATCGGACCTCCGGCTGGCGGTGGACTGGACCGCGTTCTACTGGCTGCCGGCCGACGTCTTCGGCCCGGGCAAGGTGTTGGTGTTCGGCTTTGTCGAGGAGCGGGACGGGACGCCGTACCACGCGGACATGCGGACGAAGCTGAAGATCTACGCCGACGGTCTCCAGGCTCGCGACGGCACGATCGTCCACGCGTCGAACGAGATCGAAGGGTTCCTGTTCAAGGGCCGGGACGCCGAGCGTCAGTACCACGTGAACCGGCAGTTCGAGTTCCTGTCCACCGGTGGGTACTACCACTCACTGCCGGGCGACGCGCTCCGTCGGTTCATTGACAGCTCCGCCGAAGTGCAGCGCGCGCTCGGGTTCGCCAACGAGAAGGACCATCCGGAAGTGGCGCCGTCGCAGTTCGAGATGAACTACTCCTACACGGAGGCCTGCGTGGCGGCCGACCAGGTTCAGCTCTACAAGCTGATTTGCCGCCAGGTCGCGCAGTCGATGGACATGACGGCGTCGTTCCTCCCGAAGCCGGTAACGGGTGTGAACGGGAGCGGCATGCACACGAATCTGTCGATGATGCGCGACGGCCGGAACCTGTTCTGGGACGCGGCGGGGGAAGACAACCTGTCGGCGCTCGGCTGGTCGTTCATCGACCGGCTGCTCACGAGCGCCAACGACATCTGCCTGATTCTCAACTCGAGCGTCAACGCGTATCGGCGGCTCGACCCACACTTCGAGGCGCCGAACCAGATCAAGGCTTCGGCTATCAACCGCGGCGCGATGGTCCGGATCCCGCTGGCCAACGAGAAGTCGGCTCGCGTCGAGGTTCGTTCGATGGCTCCGGACTCGAACCCGTACCTGGCCATCTACACGCTCATCAAGACGGGTCTCGAGGGGCCGCTGCCGAAGGAGACCGACAAGGACTTCCGGCAGTCGCGGACACGTTTCCTCCCCGACAACATCTACGACGCCATCCGGCTGTTCAAGTCCAGCCGGTTCGCCGGCGAGCTGGTGGGCGAATCGGTGCAGGAGAAGTTCGCCGAAGTGAAGCAGATGCAGGCCGACCGCTGCCCGAAGGCGCTGGGCGCGCAGATCAAGACCTCGGAGGTGCAGTTCCATCACGAGGTTACGAACCAGTATCTCTGGAGCGACTTCTAGCCTGGCGGCCGGCGGCTGGCGGCGGAGAGACGGGCTGCGCCGCAGACCGGTGGCCCGGCTCTTCTATTTGGCGGTGAGTTGCAGCGTGAGCATCACGCGCGTCAGCAGGCCGTTGTAGAGGCTGCCGAACGCGGCCGAGTCGACGTTGTTCTGGACATCGCGGGGTTCGAACGTCCCGAGCACGTGGAACACCTTGATGCCGTAGCGCACCTCGCGGCCCAGGATCCGCCCAGGTCGAAGCAGGCTCACGTCCAGCGTGCACAGCGCGGGGAGCCGCCCACCGGTGTTGCGCGCGCCGACGAACGCCTGGTCCTCGTTGATCAGCGAGTACGGAAACCCGTCCCGGACCTCGAGCAGCGCTCCGGCTGACCATTTCCGGACCACCGGGATGGTGGCTCGCACCAACAGGCGGTTCGGCACCTCGACCGGCGTGACCGAGAACTCGTTCGCCTGGATGACCGGTTGACGGATCGTGCCGAAGTACAGATCGTAGGCGTTCAGGTCGGCGGCCCCGTGCGACCTGACGTAGCTGGTCGTGACCTGTCGGTCGTCGGACTGGCCGACCCGCACCGTCACCTCCGTTTCCCGGAACTCCGAGCGGCCGCGTGAATCGAGCTGCAGTTCGTGGCCGGAGGCCGTCGTCACCGGATCGACAATGAACTCACGCGAGCCCGTGCGTTCGAGATGGTTGACCTTGACGAACACACTCGATCCGATCCGGTGGGTGTACTCGAGGTTCCAGACCAGGGCGCGCGGCGTGTCGAGCGCCAGCGCGCGGTGGGGCCAGGTGACGGGCGGTGCGCTTGGGGTCGTGCCGTCGGCCTCGAAGTTCGTGATCGTCGCGGCCTCGAACGACTGGAACGCCGCGACGTTGAGCGGCGTGCGCTCGAAGAAGAGGCCCACGCCGCCGCGGAGAATGCCGACATCCGGCGGGAAGACGCCCGCCACCAGTCCCACTCGCGGGGACACGGACGTTCGACCCACCACGCCGTCGTAATCGGCGCGCACGCCGGGTTCGACGAGGAGCCGCGGAGTCACCCGCCAGCGATCCTGCGCGTACACCGCCACGTCGGTTCCGGCCGCCTGCTGCGAAGTCGGGACGCCGAAGTCCTGCCGCCAGCTGACCGTGCCATCCGCGCGGCGGACGACGACCGGACGCGTGGCGCTCTCGCCCGTGTAGGACGAACGCAGGAGGTCGAACCCGACCTTGAGCAGGTGTTCGCCGCCCCGCGACGACCGCGACAGCGTCAGGGATTCGGACCATTGGTAGGCGTGCGTGCGACGGTGCTGGAGGTTGAAGTAGCCGCCCCGGCTGCCGTCCACCGTCAGTTCCATGTCGCGGTCGTTGTGCGACTCGACGCTCGCGTCGTACAGGCTGGCGCTGAAGAACGAGGCGAGCACGGCCCTCGGGGAGAGCGTCGCCGACTCCGACAGCGCCACGTTGTAGCCCCAGGACTTGAGATCGGGACTGACCTCCTGAGGCGTGAACGTGTTGATGGTCGCGTTGCGCAACTGGCGGGGGAAAAACGCGACCGTTGCCGTGAGCGCGTGCCCCGCGGCGGGGTGGATGTCCACCCGCGTGAACACGTCGAAGCTGTCCGACCGCTGCTGGTTGTCCGGATCCGGCAGGCTCGGGATCCTGGCATGGGTCAGACGGTACTCGATCGCCTGCGAGATGAAGACCTTATCCTTGACGAGCGGCCCGCCGAACCACACGCGCGGGTTGTAGTTACGTACGCCCCAGCTGTATCCGTCGCACAGCGTGAGGCACGGCATGGGAACGAACGAATTCGCCGTCGCCCGCCAGGTTCCCGTGCCGGCACGGGTATCGACGCGGACCAGTCCGGCGCTGAACCGGCCGTCCTCGGCGGCATACGGGTTGGGCACGATTTCCACCGTCTCGACGGCGTCCGACGGCAACTCGATGCCGAAGTTGCCGGTCGACGGGTCAACGCCGCTCCCGGCGCCGACGTTCAGGGCGCCCTGGGTCGGCCGGGACCCTTTCATGGAGATGCGGCCGTCGGGCTGGCGGACGACCCCGGGCAGCATCGGCAGCAGCGCCCGATAGCTGTTCGAGTCGACCGGCATGACGTCGAGCATCCGCCCACTCAGCGACGCCGTGGACTCCGGTTCGCCCGGCCGGGCCATGCCTGCGTCACCCTTCACGCTGACCGTCTCCGACACCGGTGCCAGCTCCAGAGCCAGCCTCACCTCGCGCTTCTCCCCTGGCGCCAGTGTCAGCGCAGGTATCTTCCTGTCCAGGAATCCTGAGAGGCGGGCGATGAGATCGTAGGAACCAGGCGGGAGTCCGTCCAGCCGGTACCGCCCGTTCCCGTCTGAGAAGGCGGTCCTCACGACGCGCGCGGTGCCCGCCTCGCTCAGCGAGACCTCGACTCCCGGCAGCCGGACGTCGCCGAGCCGGGCGGTCACGGTGCCGTGCAGGACGGCGGTGTCTGCGGCGTGCGCCCGGGTGGCGGCGCACAGCAGCGTCGCCGCGACCGCGAGCGTCGCGGCGAAGGCCGCAGCAGGAACGTGGAAGGAGCGGATCACATCAGGCAAACGCCGAACCGGGCCGACGAGTTGCGATTATCGGACGCCGGTCCGGGAGCGGTCAAGCGACAGGGCCGCACCGGGCAGGCCGGCCGACAGCGGCCCTCGCGCACGTCGCCAGATCTGCATGTCGCCACGTCGCCAGATCGTCCCTTCGCGCGATCACCAGTTTGCAAGATCACAAGATCGCGCCCGCGCACGGTATGCTAGTGTCGTCCTATGTCGTTCGCCCGGGTGTTCGGCCACTCGCGCCCGCTCGGCCTGCTGGCCGGATCCATCGCCAGGGGAACGCTGCCCCCGAGCCTTCTGTTCACCGGCCCGGAGGGCGTCGGCAAGCGGCTGGCCGCGCAGGCGGTGGCCGAGGCGCTCAACTGCCTGTCGTTCCAGGGCCGGGACGCGTGCGGTTCGTGCGCGGCGTGCCGGAGGATCGCCAGAGGATCGCATCCCGACGTCCTGGCCATCGAGCCGCCCGAGGTCGGTGCGACGAAGATCGACGTCGTCCGGCCGGCCATCGCCGCCGCCGCCTACCGGCCGTTCGAAGGCCGCTGCCGGGTCGTCATCGTCAACGAGGCCGATCGGCTGACCGAGGACGCGGCGAACGCGCTGCTGAAGAGCCTGGAGGAACCGCCTGCGGGCACCGTGTTCATCCTGGTGACGGCGCGGCCCGAGGTGTTGCTGCCCACGATCCGCTCCCGCTGCTCCCAGCTGCGGTTCGGGCGGCTCTCGGCGAGCGACGTGGCGCGGTTCCTCGTCGAACGGCAGGGCATGGAAGCGGAGGAGGCGCACGCCGTGGCGGCGGTGGCCGACGGGAGCCCGGGCCGGGCGCTGGAGGCCGGGACGCGCGCCTACCGGGACGGCCGCACGGCGGCGCTGTCGGCGCTTCGCGCGGTGAGCGCGGCGTCGTCTCCCAGGGCGCGGCTCCAGGCCGCCGCGGGCCTGATGGCGGGGAAACCCTCGTCAGCCGGCGAGCGGGACGAACTGGCGACGCGTATCACGATGCTCTCGGCGCTGCTCCGGGACCTCGCCCTGGTGGCCCACGGGGTACGGGGCGAGGCGCTCGCGAACGCCGACCTGGCCGACGACCTCAGGACGCTTGGGAGTTCGTTCGACGATCGGCGCGCGTCGCGGGCGTTCGTCGCGGCCGACCGCGCGCTGGCGGCGCTCCGCCGGAACGCCAGCCCGAAGATCGTGGCCGCGTGGCTGGCCGTGCAGTTGTAGCGGGGCTCAAGACTCAAGGCCCAGGGTCCAGGCACGCGTCATGCCTGGCTTGGCCCCTGAGCCCTGAGCCGGGAGAGCTCGAGACCCGATGGACCCTCAGAAATCCGACACGATCGTCCTGGTGAGGCTCGGTTGCGGCGGAAGGCCAGACCCCTGCCTCGTGGCCAGGGGTACGCTCCAGAAGCCGCTGCGCTCCGGCATGTCGGTCGTGGTCGACACCGAGTCAGGAGTCGCGTTCGGCCGCGTCGTCGGGTTCGTGTTGGCGATTGACGGCAGGAACGGATTGCGCTCCGGGGAGCCGGCCAGGCTGATCCGGATCGCGACCGAGGAGGACATCGCCATCCGCCGGCGGCAGCAGGGGCGCGAGCGCGAGGCGTTCCGCGTCGGTCTGTTGAAGATCCGCGAGCGGGGACTCGCGATGAAGCTGACGCGGGTCGAACAGCTCTACGACGGCTCACGGCTGGTGTTCTACTTCACGGCAGAGGGCCGCGTGGATTTCCGCGAGCTCGTTCGCGAACTGGCCACGGATTTCCGGAGCCGCATCGAGATGCGGCAGATCGGCGTTCGAGACGAAGCGCGGCTCCTGGGCGGCTACGGCTCGTGCGGCCGGCTGCTCTGCTGCAGCGCGTGGCTCCAGTCGTTCGAGCCGGTGTCGATCAAGATGGCCAAGCAACAGGACCTGAGCCTCAATCCGTCGAAACTCTCGGGCCTGTGCTGCCGCCTCAAGTGCTGCCTCCGCTACGAGCTTCCGGAAGGAAAGCTGCCGCGGAAGCCGGACGTTCGCGACGAGTCGCTGGCCGATCTCGGCGGCCACTCGCTGTAGCCCGGGCATTCATGGCGTTGCCACCCCGCATCGCGCTCACCGTGGGCGATCCGGCCGGCGTCGGCCCGGAGCTGGTCGAGAAGGCCATGCAGAACCCCGCCGTGCTGGCCGCGTGCGAGCCAGTGCGCTACGGGCCGCCACCAAGCGACCGCTTCGCGCCCGGCGTGCTGTCGCGTGACGCCGGCCTGGCCGCCTACCACGCGCTCGAGCGGGCCGTCGCAGACGCCCTGGCCGGGCGGGTGGACGCGGTGGCGACGGCGCCGGTGAACAAGGAGGCCTGGGCATTGGCTGGCTTGCCCTGGCGCGGCCACACCGATCTGCTCGCCCACCTGACGGGCGCGTCTCCCACGGCCATGATGTTCTACTCCCGCGAGTTGCGGGTGGTGCTGGCGACCGTGCACGTCGCGCTGGCCGATGTCCCGCGACTGGTCACGCACGAGCGGCTGGTAGACGTGATCGGCCTGACCGCCCGCGAACTGCCGCGGTTCGGCTACCCTGCACCCAGGCTGGCGCTGGCCGGCCTCAATCCTCATGCGGGCGAGCACGGCGTCATCGGCGTCGAGGAGGAGCAGGTGCTGAGGCCCGCGGTCGAGGCGTGCCGGGCCGACGGCATCCTGGTGGAAGGGCCGCTGCCCGCTGATACGCTGTTCGTGCGCGCGATGCGCGGCGAATTCGACGCGGTGATCGCCTGCTACCATGATCAGGGCCTCGTGCCGATGAAGATGGCGGCGTTTGGCCATGCGGTCAACGTGACGCTGGGCCTGCCCATTATCAGGACGTCGGTCGATCATGGGACCGCGTTCGACCTCGCGGGGCGTGGCGTGGCCGACCCCGGCAGCCTCATCGAAGCCGTGCTGCTGGCCGCGAGGCTGTCGGCCTCGCACCGGGACGCCGAGGCGCCGCGGCGACCGTGACGCGAGCAAGCGTGGGTACGATGGCCGAGAAGACCGAACGTCAGAAAGCGGAGAAGCACGTCGCCGAGAACCGGAAGGCGTTCCACGACTATCACATCCTGGAGACCTTCGAGGCCGGCATCGCGCTGCTCGGCACCGAGGTGAAGGCGATCCGGGAGGGGCGCGTCAACCTGCGCGACAGCTTCGCGCGCGTGGACGCGGGCGAGGTGCACGTGATGAACGTCCACATCAGCCCCTACAGCCACCGCGGGTACGCCGACCATGAACCGACGAGGCGGCGCAAGCTGCTCCTCCACAAGCAGGAAATCAGGAAGCTCGTCGGCAAGACGACCGAGCGCGGCATGACGCTCGTGCCGCTGCGCCTCTACTTCAGGAACGGCCGCGTGAAGATGGCCATCGGCCTCGCGAAAGGCAAGAAGGACTACGACCGTCGCGAGACGATCAAGAAGCGCGAAACCGAGCGGGAGACCCGTGCAGCCGTCAAGGAACGACAGCGCTAGCGGCGTCCTCGGCGCGGGCCGGTCCGTCGCCGCGCTCGCGCTCGCCGTCCTGGCAGCCCTTCCGCTCTGGTCGTTCTTCGGCGTGGAGACGGTGCTGGCGGCCAGGGTGCTGGTCGCCGCCATGGCCGCGCTCGCTGCCGCCGCGCCCGCGTCGGGCCTGCTCGTCTGCGCGGGCTTGCTGCCGCTGACCGGGCCCCTCTCCGCGCTCCTGGGATCGGAGGCGCCGTTCTCGATTGGCGAGCCGCTCGTCCTCGCATTCCTCGTCGGCTGGCTGCTGAGGATGTCAGCGGCGCCCGGCCCGACGGCCGGAGTCCCACGACGCGGGGGCCTCGCGCCCGCGATCGCGCTCGCCGTGGTCGTAACCGCGTCGGTCGTGGTTCAGTTCGACGCCGCCCAGGCCGACATCGTCCGTTCCGGCCCCGCTGCGGCCACGGCGCTTGACTTCATCATCAGCGATTACTTCCGCAACCGTCCGGCGGTTGGCGCCATCCCGGCCGCCGCGCTCTTCCTGGAAGGGCTGGGGCTGTTCGCCGCGGCCGCCGTCACCGGCGTCCGCGTCAGGGGCTTCGGCACCCGGCTCATGGGGATGGTGTCGATCGGTGCCGCGGGCGTCGGCGCCTTCAGCATCCTCCGCCTCATGACGGTGTCGCTGAGACAGGCCGACCCATGGGCGGCGCTCGCGCAGCACATCGAGACGATTCGAATCAGCGCGGCGTTTCCGGACCCCAACGCCGCGGGGTCGTACCTCGCGATGGGCCTACTGGTCGCCGTGGGCGTGGGCGTCGGGCCCTGGATCGAGCCGCCGGGGGCGGACCGGGCCGGCTGGGGACGGCGGCTGGACCTGCTGTGGCTCGCGGCGATTCCCGCCATCGCGAGCGGACTCTGGCTGACAGGATCGCGTGCCGCCCTCGCGGCGGTTGTCGCGGCTTCGGCCCTGCTCGTTCCGCTGGCGCTCCGCGCTTCGAGAGGGTTCGTTCGGAGCGCCACGCTCGCCGTGGTCCTTGCGCTGGTCGCGCTGCTGCCGTTCGCGGCCGGACGGCTGAGCCCGCCGGAGGCCACGGGCCGTGCGCTGCCTCGGGCCTTCGGCATCCGCGTCGAGATGGCGCGGGCGTCCGGCCGGATGATTGCGTCCCACCCGGTGTTCGGCGTCGGCATCGGGGCCTTCTTCCAGCGTTCCGCCGAATACGTCACGCCAGCATTCCGCGAGATCTCCCCGCGCGAAAACGCCCACAACAACTTCCTTCAGGTGCTGGCCGAACTCGGCCTCGTCGGGTTCGTGCCGTTCGTGGGGGTGATCGGTGCCGTCGCCTGGTCGGTTGTCCGATCATGGCGAGCGGGGCGGTTGCCTGCTGCCGCCGTGGGCGGGTCGGCAGGGCTGGTGGCGTTCATCATGACGTGGATGGCGGGGCACCCGCTGCTCATCTTCGAGGTGGCAACGGCGTTCTGGCTTGTCCTGGGGGCGGTGGCGGCGCTTGTGATGGCCGACGGGGAGGCGCCCCGGCCCGGGGGACCGTCCCGACTCCACGCCGGGGAGTGGGTCGTGCTGCTTCTGGCGGCCGCCGCCGTCGTGTCGGTGCCGTTTCGCGGGCGCTAGACGTCTGGAGCCCCGCGCTCGCGCGGGACGAGCCAGCAGCGTTTCTGGTTCTAGCAAGGAGGGCGTCGTCGCCGGGCATGCTTGGCGGGCCGAGGCCCGCTTCGATAGAACGACGATGGGGCTGGCGGGGTCCTCACTCGTCCCCGACCAGCCCCGCTTGCCCGACGACAGCCGTGCCGGGCGCCCCACCGCCCAGCGCGGCTTCCGCGCGCCTGATTCAACAGGCGTCGCACCAGAACGCCCGACGTAAACGCAAGCGGGATACCATCCCTGGCGAGCGGCCCCACCCGGTGGCCGAGCGGTTTCTGCGGGCATTTCGGCCCGGCTTGCAGGCCTCGGCAGGCACGCCCCGGTGTTTTCGTTACAATTCGGTAATCGCGATCTCACCATCGTGGGATACACTCGGACGTTCGGCAGGAAGGCGAGACGTGTTTCGAAACCGCTGGGTGATGCTGATCGGCGCGGTCGTTGCGGCCGGGCTCGTCGCGTGTGGTTCGCGCCCGGACTCCGGCCGCGTCGCGCCGGCGTCAGTCGACCTCATCCAACTCCTGCCTCAGGCGGAGCGCCGGTCGGCTCCGGAGCCGGTCGAGCAGGCGATTAGGGTCGTGACCGTGGCGATCGCCGGCGAGCCGAAGCCGTGTATCCTCGAACGGGCGGTCGGCCGCATCACCTTCCGCCTCACGCCGCCGCCGTCCGCGTGGTTCACCGCGTCGCTGGCCGTGGACCCGTCGGTCTGGGACTCGGAGGGCGACGGCGTGCTGTTCCGGCTCGGCGTGAGCGGCGGCGGGATGGGCTACGAGGAGCTGCTGAATCAGCGCCTCGATCCCGCCGCCCATAAGTCGGAGCGGCGATGGGTGCCGGTGGCGATCGACCTTTCGGCGTGGGCCGGGCGCGAGATTAACCTGATTCTGAGCACGAACGCGAGCGTTCCCGGCCGGCCGGCCGACTTTCGCAACGACCTCGCGCTCTGGTGCGCGCCGACGCTGGTCGGCGGCCGCTGAGCGCCGTTTCTCAACCGCCCCGGAGGGTGCCCTGGCATGTCGTCGCAGGTGACGTCGGTTCCGCTGCTCAACCTGGTGGCCCAATACCAGCCGATTCGCGAAGAGGTTCTGGCCGCGATCACGCGCGTCTGCGACAGCCAGCGCTTCATCATGGGGCCCGAAGTCGAGGCGCTCGAGCGCGAGCTGGCGCTGATGCTCGAGGTGAAGGAGGCGGTCGGCGTCTCGTCGGGCACGGACGCGCTGCTGGCGGCCATGATGGCGCTGAACGTCGGTCCCGGCGACGAGGTGGTCACCAGCACCTACTCGTTCTTCGCCACTGCCGGCTGCGTCGTCAGGCTTGGGGCGACGCCGGTGCTCGTCGACATCGATCCGGTGACCTACAACATCGATCCGGCGGCCGCGGCGACCGCAATCACGCCGCGGACCAAAGCGATCATCCCGTACACCTCTACGGCTGCAGCGCGGACATGGCGCCCATCCTGGATGTCGCGGCGAAGGCCGGTGTCGCGGTGATCGAAGACGCGGCACAGGCCATCGGCACGCGGTACCATGGCCGGCCGGTGGGCGGCCTGGGCACGATCGGCTGTTTCTCGTTCTTCCCGAGCAAGAACCTGGGCGCGTTCGGCGACGGCGGATTCGTCACAACAAGCGACGCCGCGCTGGCGCACCGCTTGCGCCTGGTGCGCAATCACGGGGCGGAGCCGAAGTACTTCCACAAGTTCGTCGGCGCGAACTTCCGCCTCGACGCGCTGCAGGCGGCCGTGCTCCGCGTGAAGCTGCCGCACCTGGCGTCGTGGACCGAGGCGCGCCGCCGCAACGCGGACCGCTACCGCGATATGCTCGGGCCGCTGGCCGCGGCCGGCAAGGTGGTGCTGCCGGTCGAGCCGGAAGGGATCTACCACATCTACAACCAGTTCGTGATCCGCCTGGCCGAGCGGGACCGCGTGCGCGCCGCGCTCGACGCCCGCCGCGTCGGCACCGAGATCTACTACCCGGTGCCGTTCCACCTGCAGGAGTGCTTCGCCTTCCTCGGCCATTCGTCGGGCGACTTCCCGGCGGCGGAGGCTGCCGCTGACCACACCCTGGCGCTGCCGATCTTCGGCGAGCTGACCGAGGCCGAGCAGCGCTACGTTGTCGACTCGATCGCGCAGGCGATCTAGGACCACACACCATATGGCTCTACGACCCAGCGACGCTCCGGCCCCGGCTCCCGCGAAACGCTCGCGTGTGCCCAGCACCACGACGCAGATCTTCATCGGCCTTCTGGCCGGCATTCTCATCGGCTATCTGTGGCCCTCGTCCGACGTGAACGGCGTCCACGTGGCGGGGGCGGCCGAGAGCATCAAGCCGATTGCCGACACCTTCCTCCGGATGATCAAGATGATCATCGCGCCGCTGCTCTTCTCGACACTCGTGGTCGGCATCGCCGGCACGGGCGATCTGAAGGCGATGGGCCGGATCGGGCTGAAGGCGATCATCTACTTCGAGGTGGCGACGACCATCGCGCTGTTCCTCGGCCTCGGGATCGTGAACGTGTTCCAGCCGGGCTCGGGCGTCCAGATCCCGCTGGCCGCGACCGATTCGCTCAAGGCCATCCAGGAGATCAAGGCTCACACCGGCTGGGACATGCTGGTCACGCTGTTTCCGACGAGCGTGTTCGACGCGATGGCCCGGGGCGATATCCTCCAGCTGGTCGTCTTCTCGATCTTCTTCGGCATCGGCCTCGCCGCGATCGGCGAGAAGGGCCGCCCGGTGCTGGAGTTCCTCGAGGGCGTCGCGCAGGTGATGTTCAAGTTCACCGGCTACGTGATGATGTTCGCGCCGTTCGGCGTGATGGCCGCCATCGCCGCCACGGTTGGGAAGATGGGGCTCGGGATCCTGATCACGCTCGGCAAGCTCGTCCTGCTGATGTACGGCGGGCTGCTCGTCTTCGCTCTTGTCGTCGTCGGCGGCGTGTCGCTGATCATCCGCGTGCCGTTCCTGCCGTTCCTGCGCGCGATCAAGGAACCGTTCCTCATCGCGTTCACGACCGCGAGCAGCGAGGCGGCGCTGCCGAAGGCTCTGGAAGTGATGGAGCGCTTCGGCTGCCCGAAGAACATCGTCGGGCTCGTCCTGCCGACCGGCTACAGCTTCAACCTCGACGGCACGACGCTCTACCTGTCGCTCGCCAGCGTGTTCGTCGCGCAGCTGTTCGGCGTCCCGATGACCCTCGGCCAGCAGCTCATCATGATGCTGACGCTGATGCTCACCAGCAAGGGGGTCGCCGGGGTGCCGCGGGCCGCGCTCGTCGTGCTCACCGCGACGCTGGCGCAGTTCAAGCTGCCGCTCGAGGGCGCGGCCATCCTTCTGGCGATCGACCAGATCATGGACATGGGACGGACCGCCGTGAACGTGATGGGCAACTGCATCGCGACGGCGGTCGTGGCCCGGTGGGAGGGCGTGTTCGACGACCGGCAGATGCGCGAATTCATGAAGCAGCGGGCGGCCTGAGATGAGGGTCCTGGTCGTCGGTGCCGCCGGACACCTCGGGTCCACCGTGGCGCGGCACCTCGCCGCGTCCGCCGACGTGACGGCGACGACGCGGGCGGACCTCGACGTCCGCGAACCCCGGGCCGTCGAGTCGACGGTGAAGCGGGCGCGCCCTGACGTCGTGATCAACTGCTCGGCCTACACCGACGTCGATCGCGCCGAGGACGAGCCGGCCGAGGCGCTCGAGGTCAACGCCTTCGCGGTGAAGCGGCTGGCCGCGGCCGCCGGCGCCGCCGGCGCCGTGTTCGTGCACTACAGCACGGATTTCGTCTTCGACGGCACCGCCGACCATCCGTACACCGAGGACGACGAGCCGAATCCCCGCAACACGTATGCGTGCTCGAAGCTGATCGGCGAGTGGTTCGCGCGCGAGGCGGGCCGCCATTACGTCCTGCGCGTCGAGAGCGTCTTCGGCTCGCTCGCCCCCGCGTCGAGCTCTCGACGGACCAGCGTCGACCGGATCCTGGACGCGATCCTGGAGGGCCGGGAGGCGCGTGTGTTCGCCGACCGGACCGTGTCGCCCAGCTACAGCACGGACGTCGCGCGGGCGACGCAGGTGCTCGTCGAGCGTCGTGCTCCCTCGGGGCTCTATCACTGCGTCAACTCGGGATCGTGCACGTGGGAGGAACTGGCACGCGAGGCAGCCCGCCAGCTGAATGTCGAGCCGCGGCTGGCTCCGGTCCGGATGGCGGACACCAGGCTGCGGGCCGAGCGGCCGCGCTACTGCGCGCTCGCGAACGCGAAGCTGGCCGGGGCGGGCGTCACGATGCCGAACTGGCAGGACGCGCTGGGGCGGTACCTGCGGGACCGGCTCGGGCAATCCGCCCGTCCTTGACCGCTCCGCTCGGCGAACCGTACAATTCGACGTCCCACGCGACCACTTCAGCGGGGCGGGAGGCTCATGTCGAAGCGCGCCATCATCAGCGGAATCACGGGCCAGGACGGGTCGTATCTCGCCGAACTGCTGCTCGAGCAGGGATACGAGGTCACCGGGATCGTCCGGCGGGCGAGCGCGCCCAACCTCTGGCGCATCGAGCACCTGCTGGGCCGCCTCACCCTGCGGCCTGCCGACCTGCTCGACCAGTTGTCGCTGATGCGTGTGATTGACGATGTCCGCCCGATGGAATTCTACAACCTCGCGGCGATGTCGTTCGTGCCGGCCAGCTGGGACCAGCCCATGCTCACCGGCGAGTTCAACTCGCAGGGCGTGACGCGGGTGCTCGAGGCGATTCGCCAGGTGGACCCGAAAGTGAAGCTCTACCAGGCGTCGTCCAGCGAGATGTTCGGCAAGGTGCGCGAGATTCCGCAGACCGAGCTCACGCCGTTCTACCCGAGGAGCCCCTACGGGGTCTCGAAGGCGTTCGGCCACTACATCACCGTCAACTACCGCGAGAGTTACGGCCTGTTCGCCTGCTCGGGGATCCTGTTCAACCATGAGTCGCCGCGCCGCGGCCTCGAGTTCGTGACGCGGAAGGTCACCGACGGTGTGGCGCGTGTGAAGCTGGGCCTGGCCGACTCGCTGGCTCTCGGCAACCTGGACGCGTGCCGCGACTGGGGATTTGCGGGTGACTACGTGCGGGCGATGTGGATGATGCTCCAGCAGGACCAGCCGGACGACTACGTCGTGGCCACCGGCATCGCGCACTCGGTGCGCGACCTGGTGGAGGTGGCCTTCGCACGGGTGGGGCTCGACTGGCAGAAGTACGTCCGGGTGGATCCCGCCTTCCTGAGGCCGGCCGAAGTGGATCACCTGATCGGCGACCCCACGAAGGCGAAGACCGTGCTGGGCTGGCGCCCGAGCGTGGACTTCAAGGGGCTGATCGAGATGATGGTGGACGCGGATCTCGCGCGGCTTGCCGGGTCGACCGGCGGCAGGGGGAGCGCGACCTCCTCGGTCGAGACGGGCGGGCG
The DNA here is from genome assembly GCA_963698725.1 of uncultured Acidobacteriota bacterium. Lineage (GTDB taxonomy): Bacteria > Acidobacteriota > Vicinamibacteria > Vicinamibacterales > Fen-181 > FEN-299. The sequence continues at coordinate 95,412 of CAVORY010000008.1, read as the reverse complement.
GGCCTAGCGACGGGCAGCGCGGCTTCGGCCGGCTTCCAGAGGGTGTTCATGGAGATGTCGAACGGGCACTGCGGGCGACGGCGCCGCTCGGGCGCCTGGCGTCCGCGTCGCGGAGTGGCTGGGCTTCTCGCTCGTCGTCGTGATCGTCCTCGCCCTGGCGTTTCCGGTCTACGTCCCCCTGCGTTACCGCGTCCCCGGGTTCCAGGCGCTGACGCCGAACAAGATCCTGCTGCCACTGCTGGTTCCGGTGGTTGCGGCACTGGCGTTCGATCGCCGGGCGCGAAGGCGATGGCTGAACCCGGTGACCGGGGCGTTCGGGGTGCTGATCGCATGGGCGCTCACCAGCGCCGCCTTCAACGAGACCGGGAACCTGGTCCTGAACTTCAAGAACCTGATTTGGCTCGTGCTGGCGTTCGCGCTCCACCTGGTCGTCGTCGCGACGGTTACTACGCGAGGGCGCATCGGGATCCTCGTCGGGGCGTTTGCCGCGCTCGCGTGCGTGCTGTCGGTGCTCGGCTTCGTCGAGATTCACACCTACAACTCCTGGGACCAGTTCTTCATGCTGTTCCGGCCCCAGCTCATCGCCGGCGACATGGTGGGCAACGGCCCCGACATCCTGCTGCCGCTCCACAACTACTACGGCACGCGGCGGATTCTCCAGTCCACCGTCGGGTCGTCGACGCTGTTCGCGCTGCTTGCGACGCTCCTGTTCGGCGCGGTCGCCGAGGCGCTCGACCGGCCGGGACGCCGGAGTCGAGGCCGTACCTGGCTGTTGCTGGTGTCGTTCTGGCTGATCGCCAGCGCCACGTGGTTCACCTACTCGCGGTCCGCTGTCCTCCAGCTGGCGACCGGGGTCGCAGCCGGTCTGCTCCTGGCGACCCGGGCCCGACGTCGGATTCCGTGGGCCACGGCGTTCGCCACAGCCGCCGTCGCCGCCGTGATCCTGGCGGTCGACCCGGAGAGCGTGAAGGTCGTCGCCGGCAAGTTCAACTCGACGCGCTACGGGTTGGCGGAACTCGAACGCGTCGAGTCGGCGCCGCCGAGAGTCGCACCGACGGAGCCACCGCCGGCCGCTGAGGCGTCCCCCTCAGCGGCGGCCGCGGCCACTGTGCCGCCTTCTCCGGCGCCCGCAGCCGCCATGCCGGCCGCCGTGCCGTCTGCGCCTCCCGCCGCAGCCGCGCCCGCCCCCGCGTCGCCATCACCGCCAGCCCCGGCGCCGACGGGCAGCTTCAGCGTAGCCCAGCGGCTGATCCTGGCACGCATCGCGGTCGACATGGCGGTGCGGTATCCTGTGTTCGGGGCGGGCCCGCTCAATTTCAGACCCCTGCTGTACGGCGATCCGTACTACAAGTCGATGTTCCGTCTCGGCGTTACCGAGGTGTTCGACGCCCACGGCTTCTACCTCACGATGCTGGCGACGCTGGGCCTGGTCGGTCTGGTACTGCTGCTCGTGCTCCTGTTCCTCGTTGTGCGCCAGCTGGCATCCGGATTCGGTCCCTCCGGCTGGGCGAGCGGCGCGCTGGCGGTCTCCTCGGTCTGGGCGGCCTTCCTCGTCGGCGGGCTTTTCGGCTTCTCGCTGCTCGACCCCGTCTCGGACATCATCTTCGCGTTCCTCCTCAGCGCTGTGCTGGTGGTGTGCCCGTTCGGAGGCGAGCGCTCCGGGGCGCGCCATGACGGTCAAGATCTCCGTGCCGGATGAACGCGTCTCTGAGCGACGGCGCCCCAGGTTGCCGGGGGTCCTCGCGTCGACGAAGTCGCTGGCGCTGACGGCCTTCCGCGAAGTCGCCAGGACCAGCCTCTCGCGCAGGCATGCCAGCGATCTGTCCTGGCTCGTGATTGGGCAGGCGGGCGCGCTCGTCCTCGGCGTCATCTCCATCAAGCTGCTCACCTCGATGGGCATGGACGCCTACGGCCGCTACGCGCTGGCGCTGACCGTGGCAGCGCTGCTCGGCGCCCTCGTTTTTGGGCCGGCCGAGCAGGGCTTCCTTCGCTTCTACTTCCCTGCGGCCGAGCGCGGGACGTCGCGGACCTACCTTGGGGTTCTCTATCGAGGCCTCCTCCGGCGATGGCGGCGTTCGGCACGTGACCGGCCTTGTCGCCGCGTGGGCCTTGGAGGGCCCGGATGCGGGTCTTGCCCCGATGTTTTTGCGGCGGCGCCTTTGCGATTGCGTCTGCGGGCGCGACGCCTCTGACCGGGATGCTCAACCTGCTGGGCGAGGGCGGTGAACGCGATCCTCCAGGTGATCGAGCGTGCCGCGTCGTGGTGGCGTTGTGGTCGCTCGACCGCCGCGGGTAACTCGGCGTCCCCACTGCGCTCGTGGCCGGAACGCTGGGCCTCGTGGTCGTCTCCCTGGTGCGGGCGTGGTCGGTTCGCGGGCCGTGCCACCCGACGGGCCGATGGACGTCGCCGGCCGAGGCGCTGGCCGTGGCGAGGCCGTGCGGTCGGTCGCGTTGTTTGGCGCCCCGTTCGCGGTCTGGGGGCTCGCCGGCTGGCTGCAGTCGAACAGCGAGCGCTCGTGATTGGCGCGCTGCTGACGACCTCTGGCGTTGGTGTGTTCGCCATGATGTTGACGATTGCCAACGTGCTGATCGCGTTTCCCTACGGGGTGCTCGCACAGTTGTTCACACCGGCGGCCTATCGGCGTCTGCACGATCTCGGCGACGGACCGCGCGTCGGTGAGGGTCTCCGGATTATTCGCGTCTTTGTGATGGCGTCGTGGCGCTGACCGCGGTTCCGGGCTCGGGACGATGCTGTTCGGCCGGATGGCGGTCGCCTGGCTCACACCCCGCAGTTCGCGGCATACGGTACCTGCTCCCGATGGTCTGCGTCGGTACCGGTCTCTTCTACGTTGGCCAGGCGCTGTGTCTGCTGGGTGCGTCGCTGAACACGCCGCGCAGCTACCTGACCCCGAAACTTGTCGCCGGGGGCCTTGCGGTCGCATCGAATATGGCGGCGGCCTGGGCGTTCGGCCTGGTGGGCGTGGCGGCAGCCAGCTGGCTCGTGGGCGGGATCTACGCGGTGTCGGTCGCCCGTGCCAACTCGCGGATGCTCCATCGGATGACGGCCTCCGGCGTCCCTCCCGCCTCTTGAGGTGCCCGACGCATGAAAGCGGAAGTCCGCCGCAGCCTGGAACTCGCGGCCGGCGCCCTGCGGCGACTGGCAGGCCGGGTCTACGAGTCCCCGGCGGAGCGGCGACTACAGCCGTGGCTGCGGGCGCGCGGCGACGAGACCCTGCGAGTGGAGTACCAGTTCGGCCGGGCGAGCGTCGTGCTCGACGTCGGCGGCTACCAGGGCCAGTGGGCGATGACATCTACGCGCGCTACCGGTGCCGCGTTCACGTGTTCGAACCCGTCCGGAGTTCGCCGACCGGATCCGGGCGCGCTTCGCACGGAACCCGGACATCGAAGTCCACGCGTTCGGCCTGGCAGGCACGACGGGGCGGGCGGCTGTCGCGCTGGCGAGCGACCGCTCTTCCACGCTCCGGTCGGACGGCGAGATCCGCGAGATAGACGTCGTCGGCGTCGGAGAGTTTCTGGCCGGCCACCCGCTGCCGCGCATCGACCTCATGGAGATCAACATCGAGGGCGGCGATACGACCTGTTGGACGCGCTGCGCGACGGGCTGGCCGATCGGGTCCGTGCCTTCCAGATCCAGTTCCACGATTTCGTCGACCGGGCGGACGAGCGGATGGCGGACATCCAGCGGCGGCTCTCGGTGACGCATCGCGCGGTACCGGTTCCGTTCGTCTGGGAGAGCTGGCTGAAGCGTGACGACTGGCCGGTCACACCGCCTGGGGCGTGGAGTCGTGATCCGTCTCTCGGTGTTCATGCCGGTTTTCAACGGTGCGCGGTTCCTGCCGCAGCCGATTGAGTCGCTGCTCGGACAGACGTTCCGGGATTTCGAGCTCGTGGTCGTCGACGACGGGTCCGCCGACGACACCGCGGAAGTGGCCGCCGCCTGGCCGCCCCGGTTTCCCGCGTCAGGCTCGTCAGACACGCGACGAACCTGGGGCTGTCCGCCGCCCGCAACACCGGCTGGCGCGTGGCCGACCCCGGGCACCGTACATGATGAACCACGACGGTGACGATTTGTCGACCCGCAAAAACTCGAGCGCCTGGTCTCGGCCCTCGACCGAAGGCCGTCGTGGTCGGCGGCAGGGGTTTCTGCCGGTACGTCGACGCAGACGGCCGCATCCTGGGATGGCCCGCGCTCGAATGGCGCCCGTGGCTGATCAGGCGGACCTACGCCGACCTCAACTCGATGGCCATCAGCGCAACGCTCATCCGGCGATCGATGCTCGATGACGTCGGACCGTTCCGTCCGGAATACGGCGGCTGCGACGACTACGACTTCTTCGCGCGGGCCCTCGCGCGTGGGCATCACCTTGCGAATATCCCTGCCGTGCTCCACGCCATCCGCCTGCACGCCGGCAGCATGGGTGCCACGGAGACCGACCAGATGCAGGCGCACGCACGCCGGGTGTCGGCCGACTACCGGTCGGCAGTACGGGTGCCGCGGGTCGTCTCGCGCGTCGTCGTGAAGTCGCTGAGAGGGCGGATGCTGCTCCGGCAGCCGCGGCTCCTTCGCCTCCCGCTCACCGTCTCTCGGGCCAGCCACGCAGCCGGGGCCGGCGAACCGACGAAGCTCCGTGGCGGAGGCCGGGCATGAAGGTCCTCTACTGCGGCATGAAATACGACTACGGCGACCCGGGCCGGGGCCTGAGCTTCGAGCACACCAACCTGTACGACACGCTGCTCCACATGGGGTTCGACGTCGCCGCGTTCGACTACATGGAGCTGACCGCGCGGTTCGGGCGGTCGGGGATGAACCGTCGGCTACGCGAGGTGGTGGCCGCCGACAAGCCGGATCTGCTGTTCGTCGTCCTCTTCACCGACCAGTTCGATCGCGGCACGATTCGGTCGATTTCCGACCGAGGCGAGACGGTCACCTTCAACTGGTTCTGCGACGACCACTGGCGGTTCGACGGCTACTCGCGGCACTGGGCACCTGAGTTCCGCTGGGTCTCCACGACCGACTCCCAGGCCGTCGCGAAGTACGCAGCGCTCGGCTACACCAACGTCATCGAGACGCAGTGGGCGTGCAATCACTTCCTGTATCAGCCCCGGCCGGGCGGGCCACGCTGGGACGTCAGCTTCGTCGGTCAGCCGCACGGCACGCGGGCTCGGCTTATCGCTGCGCTCGGTCGGGCCGGCATCCGCGTCTATTGCCGGGGATACGGGTGGCCCGCGGGCCGCGCGTCGCAGGACGAGATGATCGAGGTGTTCTCGCGATCGCGCATCAACCTGAACCTGTCGAATGCCTCCAATCCGTGGTGGCGCCGCTGGCGCCGCCGCCGCGACCAGATCAAGGGGCGCAACTTCGAGGTGCCCGGATGCGGCGGGTTCCTCCTGACGCAGCCGGCCGACGACCTCGAGCGGTACCTCGAGTTCGACCGCGAGATCGTCTGCGCCTCGACGACCGACGACCTGGTCGAGCGGATCAGGTACTATCTGTCCCATGACGCCGAGCGCGAGGAGGTGGCGGCCCGCGGGCTGGCGCGCACGCTTCGCGACCACACGTACCGAGCGTCGGTTCAACGACATCTTCCGCGCCATCGGCATGAGCGAGCGGTGAAGATCCTCCACACGGTGCAGTTCTACTCGCCCGTCGTCGGCGGCAGCGAGGAAGGCGTGCGCCAGGTGTCGGAACGGCTCGCGGCCCGCGGGCACGACGTCACCGTCGCGACAGCGAGGCACCCGCAGCGACGGGATCGGCACATCAACGGCGTGACGGTCGAGGAATTCGACCTGTCGGGCAATGCCGCGCTGGGCGTCCGAGGCGACGCCGGCGGCTACCAGCGCTTCATCCTGGACGGAGGGTTCGACGTCGTCCTCAACTACGCCGCGCAGACGTGGGCGACCGATCTGGTCCTGCCGATCCTCGACCGGGTACCGGCCCGGAAGGTCCTCGTCCCCTGTGGCTACTCGGGCCTCACCGACGCGCGGTATGCGCGCTACTTCGCGGCGCTGCCGGAGTACCTGCGCCGATACGATCGCATCATCTACCTCTCGCCCGGCTACCGCGACGCGGTGTTCGGCGAGCAGCACGGCATCGGCCGGAGCGTGGTGATCCCAACGGCGCGGACGAGCGCGAGTTCGATCGGCCCGCCGCCGGTTTCCGGCAGTGGGCAGGGATCGACACACGCTACCTCGTGATCACCGTCGCCAATCATTACACGAGCAAGGGGCACGCGTTCGTCATCGACGCGTTCCGCCGGCTGGGGCGTGCGGACGTCACCCTGGCGATCGTCGGCCGGATGCCGCGGAACCCACTGCGCGGGTGCGGGACCGCGTGCCGGCTCGCGGCGCTCCGAGACCGCCGGGTGCGGCTGTTTCCTGACCTTCCCCGCGAGTGGGTCGTCTCCGCGCTCAAGGAGGCTGACCTGTTCGTCTTCGGCTCCCGGATCGAGTGCGCGCCTCTCGTGATCTACGAGGCGTTCGCCTCCAGGCTACCGGTGATCTCGACGCCGGTCGGCAACGTACCCGACTACCAGGGACTGGTCGAGATCGTGGACGCCGTGGAGGGAGCGACCCGGGCGATGGCCGGCCTCCTGGGCGATGCCGGCCGACGGCGGGAAATGGCCGACCGGGGATGGCAGCTCTGGCGCGACCGGCACACCTGGGAGTCGATCGCGCTCAGCTACGAACGCGAGTACGCACGGTTGCTCTCGGCCTGAACACGCTACGCCGCGCCAGCCGGATGGGTGAACCAGATGACCGCGCACCAGGAACGGCCGAAACGACGCCTCCACGTCGGGTGTGGCGTCGAGCTCATCCCGGGCTTCGTCAACATGGACGCCGACGCCTCGATACCCGGGCTGGACGTGACGGGCGGTGTCGAGGATCTCTCGCAGTTTGCCGAGGACGAGTTCGACGAGATCTATCTCTCTCACGTCCTCGAGCACGTTCCGTACGCCCGGGTGCCCGGCGTGCTCGCCGGCCTGCATCGCATCCTGCGTCGGGGCGGAACGATCCGGATTTCCGTACCCGACCTCGACCGCATTTGCCGTCTCTACGTGGAACATATCGACTGGTTCGCGCCACCTCACAATCCCTGGCTCGGCATCCTGTACGGCGGCCAGGTGAACGACTTCGACTTCCACAAGAGCGGCTTCAACTTCCGGTATCTCGACGGGCTCCTGCGAGCGGCCGGATTCGCGTCCGTCACGGCAGTGCCGCCGACAGAGGAATTCGGAGTCCGCGACGGCTCGTTCTCGAATCGCCCGTTCGGGCCGGTGAGTCTGAATGTCACCGCGACCAAGGGTCCCGCCGACGTGCGCGAGGCGCCGTTCCGCCACACGGCACTCGAGAAAGCCCTCGTGCTGGCGGAGCGGGCGCTCGAGATCGGCCTGCGGGTCACCGTCGAGGATACGCCTGGCGCTCATCAGGCGCCGCCGCGCACCCGTTCGGACCGGCTAGCAGCCGCCGATCCGCTCGCGGCCCGTCACCGACGCCGCCCTGCGACTGTGGTATCGTGTCGGCGAATCGAAGCGGGCATGCCCGGCCGGCTGCGCGTGATCGCGCGACCGGCTGAAGGTGAGGCGCGGTGTCCACGGAATCGGTCAGCGCCGGAAGCGGAGTCGACGTCGGGCCGGTGGTGACGGTCGTGCTGCCCACGCGGAATGGCGCCGGAACGGTCGGCGACGCCCTTGACAGCGTTCTCGGCCAGACGTACGCGCGCCTCGACTGCCTCGTGATAGACGACGGTTCGACCGATTCCACCGAGGAACGCCTCGCGGCCATCGCGGCGGCCGATCCGAGGGTGCGCGTGATCAGGCACGATCGCTCCCTCGGGCTGCAGCGCGCGCTGAACCACGGCCTGCGCGAGGCGCGAGGCCCGCTGGTCGCGCGGATCGACGACGATGACGTCTGGACGCGTCGCGAGAAGATCGCCGACCAGGTACGGGCGTTCGGCGCGGATCCGGCGCTGCAGCTGGTGGGCACCGGCGCCTGGATGGTCGACTCGGATCGGCCCGGCGGCTACGAGCGGCGGTCGCCGTGCCAGGATGCGGCGATCCGGCAGGTGATGCTCGCCTGGAATCCCTTCGTGCATTCGAGTGTGATGTTTCGCCGGGACGGCGCGCTGGCCGTGGGAGGCTACGACGAACGCCTGCATCACAGCGAGGATCACGACCTGTGGCTGAAGCTCGGGCGACTGGGGACCCTCGCCAATCTGGAGCATGTCTCAGTCCGGTATCGCCTCTCCGCGAGCGTTTCGACGCGCGCCCGGCGCTGGCGTGCCGCGCGCGAGGCGTTCCTGCTCGTTCGACGGCACGGCCGGTTCTACCCCGGCGTGGTCCGGGCGCTGCTGACAGCCGTCGGCCGGTTCTCTCTGCACGCGCTGCCGGTGTCCCACTCGCGGCGCAAGGCCTGGCGGCGCGATCGTGGGCGGTGATCGAAAGCCGATGACCCGACCAGTCCGCATTCTTCGCGTCATCACCCGCTTGAACATCGGCGGGCCGGCGGTGCATGTCCTCCACCTGCACGAGCACACGGCAGGTGGCCGGTACGAGTCGCGCATGGTGGTGGGCATCGAGGAGTCGTCGGAGGGCAGTTACCTGGCGCTGCATCGGGGCGTGCAGGACGGCATCACGATTCTGCCGTCGCTCGGACGGGAGATCCGGCCGTGGCGCGATGCGAAGGCGCTGGCCGACGTGGTTCGACAGATCAGACGCTTCCGGCCGGATATCGTCGAGACCCACACTGCGAAGGCTGGCGTCATCGGGCGGGTGGCGGCTGCCGTCTGCAGGGTGCCGGTGATTGTCCACGTCTATCACGGCCACGTGCTGCACGGGTACTTCTCCCCGGCGCCCACCCGGGTCTTCGTCGGCATCGAGCGCCGCCTGGCTCGCCACAGCTCCTGCCTGCTGGCTGTCAGCAACCAGGTGCGCGCCGACCTGCTCGCCCTCGGCATCGGCTCGAGGAACCGTTTCGAGGTGATGCCGCTTGGCCTCGACCTCGAGCGATTCCGATCGGTCGACGCCAGGCGAGGCGAGCTTCGCGCGGAACTCGGCCTGGGCAAGGTCCCCCTGGTCGGCATCGTTGCCAGACTCGTCCCGGTCAAGGCCCACGACGTCTTTCTTCGCGCGGCCGCCGCGCTGAGAGAGCGGATGCCGGACGTGCGATTCGTGGTCATCGGCGACGGCGAGATGCGTGCGCCGCTCGAAGCGCTCGCGTCCGACCTCGGCCTCGGGGCGTGCCTCGCGTTCCTCGGCTGGCGGAGCGATGTCGAGCGCGTTTACGCGGACCTCGACCTCGTGGTGCTCTCGTCGCGGAATGAAGGGTCGCCGATCGCCCTGATCGAAGCGATGGCCTCCGGCAGGAACGTCGTCGCGACGGCAGCCGGCGGCGTGCCCGACGTCGTCCGCCACGGCGAGACGGGCCTGCTCGTCAAGCCGGACGATCCGGCTGCGCTCTCCGCGTCGATGGAGGAGATGCTCCGCGCCGACGCCGGGCGGCGCGCGGCGATGGCGGCCGCGGCCCGCGACGATGCGTTCGAGCGGTTTGGAATCGATCGGCTCCTGGCCGACATCGATCGGCTCTATACGACGCTGCTCTCCTGAAGCCGCCGCCGCGGACGCCGGCTGGCGGCGCCATCTCGGAGTACAATCCACCGACGAAGCTCTCAGGGACAGTGTGGGTCGCCCGGCACCGGCGCTTCAGGTCTCGAGGGAATGAGGGATATCGCCCTTTCGGCGTTTGCGGCCTCGGCCGCGCTGAGCCTGGCGCTCACCGGGCTCCTGAGGGTGGCGGCCCGCCGGTTCGCGCTGGTCGCCCAGCCCCGCGACGACCGCTGGCACCGGCGTCCGACCGCGCTCCTCGGCGGCGTCGGTATCGCCGTCGGCTTCTCCGCCCCCGTGCTCGTGATGGGCGCCTGGCATGAGGTCGGCCCCGTCGTGGCGCTTGCGCTCTTCGTCGCGGCGCTCGGCCTCATCGACGATCTGCGCCACCTCAGTCCGGCCACCAAGCTGACATTCGAGGCGACCGCGGCCGCCGGCGCCCTCTTCCTCGGCTATCGCCTCGGGTGGACCGGGTCCCTCACCCTGGATTCGCTGCTCACGCTGCTCTGGCTCGTCGGCCTGGCGAACGCGTTCAACCTGCTCGACAACATGGACGGCCTGGCGGCCGGCGTCGCGGGCATCGGCGCGGCGGCGTACCTGACCCTCGCCCTGGCCTCGGGCACCCCGGCCGACGTTCTCATGCTGGCCGCCTATGTCGGCGCGACGTGCGGGTTCCTCGTCTTCAACGTCCATCCCGCCAGCATCTTCATGGGCGACGCTGGAAGCCTGTTCCTCGGCTTCACCCTCGCGCTGCTGGCCGTCCGCTCCGGGGCGGGGCTCAGCGCCGGTGGCACGTCCTCAGTCGTGATTCCGCTCGCGATCTTCTCTGTGCCGATCTTCGACACGACGCTCGTGACCTTCATGAGGAGCCTGACAGGCCGGCGGGTCTCCACGGGCGGCCGCGACCATTCCTCGCACCGGCTCGTGGCGCTCGGACTGCCCGAAGGCCGCGCCGTCCTCGTGCTGTGGGTGTCCGCCCTCCTGGCGGCGATGGTCGGGGTCTCGATCTTCTTCCTCGACCTCGGCCACGGGAGTATCGTGGCCGGGCTGTTCGCCGGCGGACTCACGCTGTTCGGCGCGCATCTGGCGCAGGTCCGCGTGTACGACGTCGACGCCGCGGTCCCGGAACACCGCCGGGCCGTGGCGCTCGCGTTCGAGGCGGTCAAGTCGCGAACCCGGGTGCTCGACGTGCTGATCGACATCTGTGTGGTGACGCTCGCCTACTACACGGCCTATCGCATCCGGTTCGATGACGCCGGCTTCGTCCACTTCTTCCCGCTCTTCCTCAGGTCGCTGCCGATTGTCGTCGCCGTCTCGATCACGTCGCTCTGGTGGACCGGTGGCTACAGAGGCGTCTGGCGCCACTTCGGCGTGCAGGACGCGCTGTCAGTGCTGAAGGGAACGGCGCTGGCCGCCGTCGGTTCCGTGGCGGCGATCTCCTACTTCTTTCGGTTCGAGGGGTACTCGCGCGCCGTCTTCGCAATCTGCAGCGCGCTGACGTTCGGGTTGCTGGTTGCCGGCCGGGCGTCGTTCAGGGTCGTGCACGAACTGACCTCGCGCGTGAGCGCCGGCGGGAGCCGCGCCGGCGAATACGACGCCGGCCACACGCTGTCCACCGCTCCGACGAGTCGCGACGAGTAACGGCCTCCCCAGCCAGCATCAGCCACCTTCTATCCCGCCTCTGCGCAACGGTTGTGATATTCCGATTACCAAAATGTAAGCCGAAGGCACGGACATCCCCCCCCAACCCCGGTCGCCAGCTCGAACTGCTCAGCAAATAGGTCGGTTCTAGGCGCCTGAGCTGCCCTCGTCGGGGTGGTACCCGGCTTGCCTTGGCGACCGTCATGTTATTCCCTCGAGCGGAAGGCACCATGTCCAAGATCAGACGCATCCCGGTCCTTCTGGCGCTGCTCGCACTCTTGACGGCTCCGGCCTACGCCGGGTCGCTTACCATCACCTGGGACCGGAACCCTGAGCCGGACGTTGTTGGCTACAGGGTTCTGTACGGCACCCAGTCTGGTGTCTACACGTTCAACCAGCCGGTGGGCAACGTCACGACGTGGACGGCGGACAACCTCACCGAGGGGCGAATCTACTACTTTGCGGTTCAGGCCGTGAACGCCGATGGCCTGATTAGCCCGCCTTCGCTGGAAGTGCCAGGAGTAGTGGCCCTTGGCACCACAGCGTGCACGGGTGTGACGGTGACGGCACCGGCGACGGGAGTGGTCGGGAGCCCGGTGGCGTTCACGGTGCAGCCCAGCCCGGCCGGTTGCACGGGGACTGTGACCTACCAGTGGGCGCTTGGCGACGGAACGTCGAGCACGCTGGGGACCGTGTCGCATGCCTACTCTGCCGCGCGGAGCTACACCTGGACGCTGGCGGCGATGGTGAACGGCGCGGCGGTGGCGTCACGGACGGGCACGATTGCGGTGTCGAACGGGCCGTGCACGGGTGTGACGGCGACGGCACCGGCGACGGGAGTGATGGGGAGCCCGGTGGCGTTCACGGCCCAGCCCAGCCCGGCCGGCTGCACGGGGACGGTGACCTACCAGTGGGCGCTTGGCGACGGAACGTCGAGCACGCTGGGGTCCGTGTCGCATGCCTACTCTGCGGCGCGGAGCTACACCTGGACGCTGGCGGCGAGGGTGAACGGCGTTGCGGTGGCGTCACGGACGGGCACGATTGCGGTGGCAAACGGGCCGTGCACGAGTGTGACGGCGACGGCACCGGCGACGGGAGCGGTGGGGAGCCCGTTGGCGTTTACGGCCCAGCCCGGCCCGGCCGGCTGCACGGGGACGGTGACCTACCAGTGGGCGCTTGGCGATGGAACGTCGAGCACACTGGGGACCGTGTCGCATGCCTACTCTGCGGCGCGGAGCTACACCTGGACGCTGGCGGCGAGGGTGAACGGCGTTGCGGTGGCGCCGCAGACGGGGACGATTACGGTGTCGAACTACGCCTGCACGCCGCGGACGGTCATGGCCGCGCCGGCGGCGCGGCCGGGGGTGCACCCATCCGCGGCGATGTGGCAGGACATGGGGATGACTGTCCAGGCCGGGGATGACGTTCTGATCACTGCGGCAGGGACATGGCGCACCGGGAGTCAAGTGCTGACGGCGGCCGGCGACGGGAGCCAGGTGGTCACCGGCTCGAACTGTTCCCTGTCGGGCGCGCCACTGCTGGCGTTGGTGGCGCGCATCGGGGAGACCGGGACGCCGTTCCTGGTGCAGAGTGGACAGGCGATTCCGGTCACGACGACGGGGACGCTGTATCTGGCGCCGAACGACGACTGGTACCTTTTGTGGGACAACGCCGGCAGCCTGGCGGTGTCGATTTGCGTGCGAGCGCCAGAGCCGGTGGCGTGCACGGGTGTGACGGCGACGGCACCGGCGGCGGGAGCGGTGGGGAGCCCGGCGGCGTTCACGGCCCATCCCAGCCCGGCTGGTTGCATCGGGGCGGTGACGTACGAGTGGGCGTTTGGCGATGGGACGTCGAGTCCGGAGCGGACCGCGTCGCACACCTATTATGCGGCCCAGAGCTACACGTGGACCCTGTCGGCGACGGTAGACAATGCGGCGGTGGCGCCGCAGACGGGGACGATTGCGGTGTCGAACTACGCCTGCACGCCGCGGACGGTCGTGGCCGCGCCGGCGGCGCGGCCGGGGGTGCACCCATCGCTGGCGATGTGGCAGGACATGGGGATGACTGTCCAGGCCGGGGATGACCTCCGGATCACGGCGGCAGGGACATGGCGCAATGGGGATCGAATGCTGACGGCGGCCGGTGATGGGAGCGAGGTGGCGACCGGCTCGAACTGTTCCCTGTCGGGGGCGCCGCTGTTGGCGTTGGTGGCGCGCATCGGGGAGACCGGAACGCCGTTCCTGGTGCAGAGTGGACAGGCGATTCCGGTCGCGACGACGGGGACGCTGTATCTGGCGCCGAACGACAACTGGTACCAGCTGTGGGACAACGCCGGAAGCCTGGCGGTGACGATTTGCGTGCGAGCGCCAGAGCCGGTGGCGTGCACGGGTGTGACGGCGATGGCACCGGCGACGGGAGCGATGGGGAGCCCGGTGGCGTTCACGGCCCAGCCCAGCCCGGCCGGTTGCGTCGGGGCGGTGACTTACGAGTGGGCGTTTGGCGACGGAACGTCGAGCCCGGACGGGACCGCGTCGCACACCTATTACGCGGTCCAGAGCTACACGTGGACCCTGTCGGCGACGGTGGACGGTGCGGCGGTGGCGCCACGGACGGGGACGATTGCGGTGTCGGACTACGCCTGCACGCCGCGGACGGTCATGGCCGCGCCGGCGGCGCGGGCGGGGGTGCACCCAGCGGTGGCGATGTGGCAGGACATGGGGATGACCGTCCAGGCCGGGGATGACCTCCGGATCACGGCGGCGGGGACGTGGCGCACTGGGAGTCAAGCGCTGACGGCGGCCGGTGACGGGAGCCGGGTGGTGACCGGCTCGGACTGTTCGTTGTCGGGCGCGCCGCTGCTGGCGTTGGTGGCACGCATCGGGGAGACCGGGACGCCGTTCCTGGTGCAGAGTGGACAGGAGATTCCGGTCACGAAGACTGGGACGCTGTATCTGGCGCCGAACGACAACTGGTACCTGCTGTGGGACAATGCCGGAAGCCTGACGGTGACGGTGTGTTCTCGCCGGTGAAAGAGGAGCGGCGATTGTAGCAACGGCTCGCACCTAGGATCTCAGGGACCGACCTCACCGCCCGATGCGAGCGCCTCAGGCGGCTTCTGACGCAACTGCACCGGCCTGCGCACGCCACGATTGCCGCCGTGGCGAGCACGGCCTCCCTTTTCCGTCGCAGCTCATCCCGACGCGGCGAAGGTTCTCATCACACCCAGCCCATAGGCCGCTGCTCACGCCGCGCCCCGCGATCCGCCGATTCCTCAGCGGACCTGTCGCACGCCATGCATGTGCGTACTCCCACACTTGCGCGTCAGAGGCCAGTCCCTGCCCGACCGCACCCGGGGTCCTTCAGTCGGGACACGGCCTCAGGCTCGCCGGAAACTGGGCGTGGGCGAGGGTGTTCGGCTCGTTGACTTGCCCCGATGGGTCCGATAGGATCGTGGCGTTTCCTGATCTTGCGCCAACGACGCGTCAGGCGGGCGGCGCGCCGTTCCGCCTCGAGAATTCGCTTACATGCAGGGCTGGTTTTCGATTCTCCTGTTGCTGATCCTCGGCGCGGCCTTCGGCGCCGGGTCGATTGTCATGTCGACGATCCTCGGGCCGCGCAAGCCGTCGCCCGAGAAGCGCGCGCCGTACGAGTGCGGCATGCCGGCCGTGTCGGACGCGCGGGAACGTCATCCGATCAAGTTTTACCTGATTGCGATGATCTTCCTGCTCTTCGACATCGAAGTGGCGTTCCTGTATCCGTGGGCGATGGCGCTGCGCGACCTGGCCTGGCCGGGACTGGCGCAGATCCTGGTGTTCTTCGCGATTCTGATTGCCGGCTACGCCTACGTCTGGAAGAAGGGCGCCCTGACGTGGGACAAGCCGTAGCGGCGCGCACCGAGCGCCATCGGATGCGCCGGGTGTGAACCAAGAAGGCGGCCCCTCTCATGGCTCTTGACGTCGAGATTCCGGTTCTGACGACCACCGTCGAGAAGATGGTGAACTGGGCGCGGCAGGGATCGATCTGGCCGGTGACCTTCGGCCTCGCCTGCTGCGCCATCGAGATGATGTCGATGAGCGCGTCGCGCTACGACATCGCCCGGTTCGGCGCGGAGGTCTTCCGCGGATCGCCCCGGCAGTCCGACCTGATGATCGTCGCCGGGCGGCTCTCGCGGAAGATGGCGCCGGCGCTGCGGCGCATCTACGACCAGATGCCCGAGCCGAAGTGGGTGATCTCGATGGGCGCGTGCGCCTCGGTGGGCGGGGTGTTCGACAATTACGCGATCGTGCAGGGCGTCGATCAGATCGTGCCGGTGGACGTGTTCGTGCCCGGCTGCCCGCCGCGCCCCGAGTCGCTCATCTACGGCATCATCCAGCTCCAGAAGAAGATCGGCCAGTCGAAGGTATTCGTGAAGGCGGGGTAGACATCGTGGACGCCCGTTCGATCATCGCCGCACTCACCCCCGCCGTGCCAGGCGTCGAGTTGCAGCCCGGGTCCGCCACCGATCGACCGACCGTCATCGTGCCGCGGGAGCACCTGCTCGCGATCGCGAGGGCGCTTCGCGAGCGGGTGTCGCCGCGCTTCGACGTGCTGGTGGAGGTGACCGGTGTCGACCGGTGGCCGGCCGAGCCCCGATTCGAGATCGTGTACCACCTCGTGGCGACGAGCGGCCCCGAGAAGCTGCGACTGAAGGTCGTCCTGGCCGGAGACGATCCCCGCGTGACGTCGGTGCAGGCGGTGTGGCCGTCGGCCAACTGGCTCGAGCGCGAGGTGTGGGATCTGTTCGGCGTGGTCTTCGAGGAGCACGGCGACCTGCGCCGCATTCTGATGCCCGAGGATTGGGAGGGGCATCCGCTGCGCAAGGACTACCCTGTGCAGATCTCGATGAAGCCCAAGGTGTACGAGCCGCTGCAGATGACCGAGCAGGAGTTCCAGGCGAACATTGTGGCCGACCGGGACGCGCGAGGCGATCAGCACCGTCAGGAACGCTGACACGACATGACCAGGACCGACCGCGACCGTGTCGTGAACGACGCCTTTGCCGACACGATCGCGCTGCATCAGCGCGTGCAGCGCGAGGGCCAGGCGGCGATCTCGGCGGCGGCCGACGCCTTGCGGCAGGCGCTCCGCGCTGGCCGGACGGTGCTGGTCTGCGGCAACGGCGGCAGCGCGGCCGACGCTCAGCACTTCGCCGCGGAGCTGGTCGGGCGGTTCACCCGCGAGCGGCGCGCGTGGCCGGCGCTGGCGTTGACGACCGACTCCAGCGCGCTGACGGCGATCGGCAACGACTTCGGGTTCGACCGCGTGTTCGCCCGCCAGGTCGAGGCGCACGGGAATCCGGGCGACGTGCTGGTCGGCATTTCGACGAGCGGCGCGTCGCCCAACGTCCTGGCCGCGGTGGAAACGGCTAAGGCGCGCGGGCTGGTGACGATCGGGTTGACGGGGCGGGACGGCGGCGCGCTGGGGCGCGCCGTGGATGTCCACCTGAACGTGCCGTCGCCGTCGGCCGCCCGGACCCAGGAGGTCCATATCACGCTCCTCCACGTGCTGTGCGACCTCGTCGAGCGGGAACTGGTGGACGCCGATGCCTGAGCTCCGCACCGAGACGATGACCGTCAACATGGGGCCGCAGCACCCCAGCACGCACGGCGTGCTGCGCATCGTGCTCCGCCTCGACGGCGAGAACGTCGTGTCGGCGGACTCGACGGTCGGCTACCTGCACACCGGGATCGAGAAGACCTGCGAGCAGAAGAAGTTCCAGCAGGTCATCCCGCTCGTCGAGCGGATGGACTACCTGAGCGCCCAGTCCAACAGCCTCGCCTACGCGCTCTCGGTCGAGCACCTGCTGGGTATCGACATCCCGGACCGGGTGAAGTGGATTCGCGTGCTGATCGCCGAGCTGCAGCGGCTCAACAGCCATCTGGTCTGGCTCGCGACGCACGGGATGGAACTCGGCGCCGTCACGGTGATGCTCTACTGCTTCCGCGAGCGGGAGCTGTTCCTGAACATCAACGAGCTGATCGGTGGGTTCCGGATGTTCCCGAGCTTCATCCGGGTCGGCGGCCTGCGGGAGGACCTCCCGACGGGCTTCCATCAGACGGTGCGGGAGCTGCTCGACCGGATGCCGGCCAAGCTCGCCGAGTACCGAGGACCTGCTGACGCACAACCAGGTCTACATCAAGCGCACCCGCGGCGTCGGCGCGATCTCGCTCGACAACGCGCTCGGGATGGGGCTGGTCGGGCCGATCGCGCGCGCGGCCGGTTCGACCTACGACGTCCGCAAGGCGTTCCCGTACTCCGGCTATGAGACGTTCGACTTCGACGTGCCGGTCGGGGCCAACGGCGATGTCTACGACCGGTATCTCGTCCGTATGGAAGAGATGTACCAGTCGCTGCGGATCTGCCACCAGGCCCTCGGGCGCATCACGCCGTCCGGCGCATGGGCGGCTGACGACCCGCGCGTGGTTCCCCCGCCGAAGGACAAGGTCTACACCGAGATGGAAGCGCTGATCCAGCACTTCCTGATCTACTCGCAGGGGTTCCTGGTTCCGGCCGGTGAGGCCTACGTGCCGGTCGAGGGGCCTCGGGGCGAGCACGGGTGCTACGTGGTGTCGGACGGATCGAACCGTCCGTGGCGCGTCAAGATGCGCTCGCCGTCGCTGATGGCGTGCCAGGCTCTGCCGCAGCTGATCGTCGGCGGGATGATCGCCGACGTGATCGCCGTCATCGGTTCGATCGATGTCGTGCTGGGAGACGTGGACCGGTGAGCTTCCACCCGGAGATGCGCTACGAGTCGGGGCTGCACGTGTCGCAGCGCCAGGTGCGGCAGGAGGGGGAGCCGTTCGCCTTCACGCCCGCCAACCGCCAACGCCTCGAGCAGGTGGCCGCGCACTATCCGCCGGAGCACCGCCGATCGGCCGTCATCCCGGCGCTCTACATCGTCCAGGAGCAGCAGGGGCACATCACGGCGTCCGCGATCCGGCACGTGGCCGAGGTCATCGGCTGCACGCCCGCGGAGGTCGACGACGTCGTCACCTACTATGCGATGTTCTTCCGCGAGCCGGTTGGGAAGTACGTGGTACAGGTCTGCCGGACGCTGTCGTGCGCGCTGCGAGGCGCCGAGCGCGTGACGGCGGAGCTGGAGCGGACGCTCGGCATCAAGGTGGGACAGACCGACCCGGACGGCACGTTCACGCTGATGGAGATGGAGTGCCTCGGTGCGTGCGACCGCGCGCCGGTGGTGATGGTGAACAACGACCACTGGCACGAGTGCCAGTCGCCGGAGGATGCCGCGAGGCTGCTCGAGGCGCTGAAGGCAGAGGGCGAAGCGGCGCTGAGCGGGTGCCATCTGAAGAAAGAGGGATAGGGACGAGGGACGAGGCGCCAGGGACGAGGGGGACGAGACCCTCGCCCCCCGATCCTCGTTCCTCGCCCCTCGCGAACCGATGGAACCAGTCCTCACCTCACACGTGCGGGAGCCGAACGGCCACACGCTGGGCGCCTATCTGGCGCGCGGCGGCTACGAAGGGCTTCGCAAGGCGCTCGGCCTCGCCCCCGGCCAGGTCATCGACATGGTGAAGGCCTCGGGGCTCCGGGGCCGCGGCGGCGCCGGCTTCCCGGCCGGGCTGAAGTGGCAGTTCGTGCCGAAGGACTCGCCCAAACCGAAGTACCTCTGCTGCAACGCCGACGAGAGCGAGCCGGGCACGTTCAAGGACCACGTCCTGATGGAGCGGAACCCGCACCTGCTGTTCGAGGGGTGCTTGATTGCGTGCCATGCCATCGGGGCGAAGGTGGCCTACATTTACATCCGCGGCGAGTTTCGGCACGTCATGCGCGTGCTCGAAGCCGAAATCGAGGCGGCGCGGGGCGCCGGGTATCTCGGGAAGGACATACTCGGATCGGGGTTCGACTGCGAGATCTTCGTGCATCCGGGCGCCGGCGCCTACGAAGCGGGCGAGGAGAGCGCGCTGCTCGAGTCGCTCGAGGGCAAGCGCGCGCAGCCGCGCCTGCGACCGCCGTTTCCAGCCGTCGTCGGCCTCTACGGGTGCCCGACCATCATCAACAACGTCGAGACGCTCTGCAGCGTCCCGCTGATCATGACGAAGGGCCCGGAGTGGTTCGCGTCGCTCGGGCCGGAGAAGAACAGCGGGCCGAAGCTCTACTGCATCAGCGGCCACGTCGAGAAGCCGGGTGTGTACGAAGCGTCGATGCACGTCACGATGCGCGAACTGGTGTACGGTTTCGCGGGCGGGATCCGCGGCGGGCGGGCCCTGAAGGCGATCATCCCGGGCGGGTCGTCGACGCCGGTCATCCTGCCCGACCAGATCGACGCGCAGGCGAGCTTCGACGGCCTCGTGCAGGCCGGGTCGATGCTCGGATCGGCGGCCATCATCGTGATGGACGACACGACCTGCATGGTCTGGGCCGCCGAGAACCTGCTGCACTTCTACCGCCACGAGTCGTGCGGGAAGTGCACGCCGTGCCGCGAAGGCACCGACTGGATGCTGAAGATCCTGAGCCGCATCGAGCGCGGCGAAGGGTCGATGCGCGACATCGATCTGCTGAACGACGTCGCGAACAACATCAACGGCAAGACGCTCTGCCCGTTCGGCGACGCGGCGGTGGCGCCGGTGCTGAGCACCATCCAGCACTTCCGGGCCGAGTACCGAAGCGCATGTCCGCGAGGGCCGCTGTACCTGCCCGGCGGACTGGCGGGTGATGGGGGGACACTGACAGGCTGGCGGCCGGCGGCTGCCGGCCCGCGGAGTGACCTGGTTCTTCGACTGTAGGCGAACACTGCTGTGCCATCTGTGACCGTTCTCGTCCAACTCGGCCTCGTCCTTGCGGTCTTCGTCCTGCTGCTGCTGGCGTCGGCCGCGATGGTGTACGCCGAGCGGAAGATCGCCGCCCTCATTCAGCAGCGCCACGGGCCGAACCGCGTCGGGCCGCTGGGGCTGCTGCAGCCGTTTGCCGACGTCATCAAGCTCATGTTCAAGGAGGAGCTGCGGCCCGGCGGGGCCGACACGGTGCTCTTCCTGCTGGCGCCGGTGATTTCGGCGGCCGCCGCCTTCGCGGCGTTTGCGGTGGTGCCGTTCGGCGCCGAGACGACGTTCTTCGGCCTGCTCGAGGCGCCGCTCAAGCTGCAGGTGGCCGACGTCAACGTCGCCGTGCTGGTGGTGTTCGCCATCACCTCGATGAGCGTCTACGGCATCGTCCTCGCCGGGTGGAGCTCGAACAGCAAGTACTCCCTGCTCGGAGGCCTGCGGTCGGCCTCGCAGATGATCAGCTACGAGCTGCCGTACGGCCTGGCCCTGGCGTCCGTGCTGGTGCTCGCCAACTCGCTGTCGCTGACCAGGATCGTCGATGCCCAGGCGGGGTACTGGTTCGGGTTCATCCCGAAGTGGTTCGTCTTCCTGCAGCCGGTCGGGTTCCTGATCTTCATGACCGCGGGGGTGGCCGAGACCAACCGCGCGCCGTTCGACTTCCCGGAGGCGGAGCAGGAACTGGTCGCCGGGTACCACACCGAGTATTCGAGCATGGCGTTCGCCATGTTCTTCCTGGCCGAGTACATCAACATGGTCACCGTGTCGGCGGTGGCCACGAACCTGTTCCTGGGGGGGTGGCACGGGCCGTTCCTGCCCGCCTCGCTCGGCTGGATCTGGTTCCTGGTCAAGACCTCGGCGCTGTTGTTCTTCTACATCTGGATGCGGTGGACGCTGCCGCGGTATCGCTACGACCAGCTCATGCAGTTCGGGTGGAAGATCCTGCTGCCGCTGGCCGTGCTGAACCTGCTGGTGACGGCCGCGGGGGTGCTGTTCCTTGGCCTTTGATCTCCCGCTCTTCTACCTGTTCGCCGCCGTCGCGGCGGCGTCCTCGGTGCTGGTCATCGCGCAGCGGAGTCCGATCTACAGCGTCATGCTGCTGATCGGGTCGTTCGTGGCGCTGGCCGGGCTCTACGTCCTGCTCGACGCCCCCTTCGTGGCGGTCATCCAGATCATCATCTACGCCGGCGCCATCCTGGTGCTGTTCCTGTTCGTGGTGATGCTGCTGAGTGCACCGACAGAGGTCCGCGGGAAACGGCCGCGGCTGGCCGCCGGGCCGCGGCGGATGGGCGCCGCGCTGGGCGCCGTATTCGGCGTCGAGCTGATCTGGGCCATCTGGCGCGTCGCCTCGCTGCGCGAGCCGGTCGGGGCCGCCGGCGTGCCGCCGACCGAGGCGATCGAACCGGTGCGGTCGATTGGCCAGGTGCTCTTCACCGACTACGCGTTCGCGTTCGAGGTGACGTCGGTGCTGATCCTCGTGGCGATGGTCGGGGCGGTGGTGTTGGCGAAGAGACACGTGTAGGGTCAGCGGGTAGCCGGCAGCTGACAGCCGGCGGCGGATCGCCGGGTGTCGTCGGCATCCGCGGCCAGCCGTCAGCCGCCAGCTGCCAGCTGCCAGCTGGGATCGTTGAAACCGTATGGTGACCTTGAACCACTATCTCGCGCTGTCCGTGATCCTGTTCGCGATCGGCTCGACGGGCGTGTTCCTGCGGCGGAACATGATCACCGTGCTGCTGTCGATCGAGATCATGCTGAACGCGGCGAACCTGACGCTGGTGGCGTTCGGTCGCCACTTCGGCACCGTGGACGGGCAGATCATCGTCTTCTTCGTGGTGACCGTCGCGGCGGCCGAGGCCGCCGTCGGCCTGGCGATCGTCATCGCGCTCTTCCGGCTGCGGGAGTCGCTCGATCCGGACGTGTTCACGTCGCTGAGGTGGTGACGAACGGCATGCTGCTCCTCATCCCGCTCCTTCCGTTTGTCGGCTTCCTGGTGAACGCCTCGCTCGGCCGGCGGCTGTCGAAGGCGGCGTCGGGCGGCGTGGCGGTCGTGGTCATGTTCGCCTCGTTCGCCGTGTCGGTGTGGGCGTCGTGGTCGCTCGTGTCGATGCCAGCCTCGGGCCGCGTGATCGACGAGGTGCTCTTCACGTGGATCCCCTCCGGCGACCTGCAGGTGCCGTTCGCGCTGCGCCTCGACCCGCTTTCGATGGTGATGATTCTCGTCGTGTCCGGGATCGGCGCTCTCATCCACCTCTACTCGACGGCGTACATGCACGAGGAGCGCGGCAGCGAGTACGCGCGCTACTTCTCCTATCTGAACCTGTTTGCGGCCTTCATGCTCGTCCTCGTGCTGGCGCCCAACTTCCCGGTCATGTTCGTCGGGTGGGAGGGCGTGGGCCTCTGCTCCTACCTGCTGATCGGGTTCTGGTATCACAAGAAGGCGGCGGCGGATGCGGGCAAGAAGGCGTTCATCGTCAACCGGATCGGCGACTTCGGGTTCCTGCTCGGCGTCCTGCTGATCTTCTCGCGATTCGGGACGCTGGACTTCCGCGCGGTGGCGGAAGCGGTGTCGGCCTACGCGCCGGAGACGGCCGCGTTCGGAACGCTCTCGATCGCCGCTCTCCTGCTCTTCGTCGGCGCGGCCGGCAAGTCGGCGCAGATCCCCCTCTATGTCTGGCTGCCGGACGCCATGGAAGGCCCGACGCCGGTGTCGGCTCTGATCCATGCCGCGACGATGGTGACGGCTGGCGTGTACATGATCGGGCGGAACGCCGTGCTGTACTCGCAGGCGCCGGGCGTGCTGGAGTTGGTCGGGATCATCGGCGTGGCGACGGCGGTCGTGTCCGCCACCATCGGCCTCGTGCAGAACGACATCAAGCGGGTGCTCGCGTACTCGACCGTGTCGCAGCTCGGCCTGATGTTCGTGGCGATGGGCGTCGGCGCCTACGCGGCCGGCATCTTCCACCTCTACACGCACGCGTTCTTCAAGGCGCTCCTGTTCCTCGGATCGGGGGCGGTGATCCACGCGCTCGCCGGCGAGCAGGACCTGCGTCGGATGGGCGGGCTGAGGAAGGATCTGCCGATCACCTATTGGACGTTCCTGGCGGGGACGCTGGCGATCGCCGGGGTTCCCTTCCTCTCGGGCTTCTACAGCAAGGACGAACTGCTGTATCGGGCGTTCGCGAACGGGCACCCGTATCTCTGGTTCTTCGCCAGCGTGGCGTCGCTCCTGACCGCCTGCTACATGTTCCGGCTGTTCTTCCTGACGTTCCATGGGAAGCGGGCGGATGAGGCGCGGGCGGCCGGCCACGGCCCGGCGCACGGCGGTCACGGGGCGCCCGGCGGCCACCTCCACGACGCGCCCCGCCCGATGGCCATCGTCCTCGTCGTGCTGGCGATCGGCGCCATTCTGGCGGGATATGTCGGGGTGCCGGCTGTGCTCGGCGGCTCGAACCGGATCGAACACTTCCTCGAGCCGAGCTTCACGATCCAGACCGCCGACGCGGCCGGCGCGGCGGAACACGCGGCTCCGGCGGCCGGCGCGGCGGGCGCGGAGCCCGGGGACGGACACGCGGCGCTCGAGGGGCGCCTGATGCTCGTCTCGACGCTGGTGGCGTTCACCGGCATCGGCCTCGCGTGGCTGTTCTTCCTGAAGCGGCGTGATCTCGCCGACGCGGCGGCGTCCCGGTTCCGTGGCCTTCACCGGCTGCTCCTGAACAAGTACTACGTGGACGAAGTCTACGACGCCTCCATTGTCCAGCCGGTGCGCATCGTGTCGGAGCAGGTGTTGTGGAAGGGTGTGGACGCGACCGTCATCGACGGCGCGGTGAACGGCGCCGGCGTGACCGTGCAGCGCCTCAGCGGCCGGCTGCGGCTGCTGCAGACCGGGTCGATTCGCGCCTACGCCGCGTCGCTGATGATCGGGGCGGTGGCGATCCTCGCCTACTTCCTGTGGCGATCGTAGGCAGACAGAGCTGAACGACGTGCTGACAACCATTGTCTTCTTGCCGCTGGCGGGCGCCCTGCTGCTGCTGCTCGTCGGGAACAGCGACGGCCGGCGGGACGCGGTCGTCCGGTGGACGGCCTTCGCCGTGTCGCTGATCGTGTTCGCGGCGACCCTGCTCCTCTGGAGCCGCTTCGACCCGGCGAGCGCCGAGTTCCAGTTCGTCGAGCGCCGCGAATGGATTCCGGCGTTCGGGATCCAGTACCACGTCGGCGTGGACGGCATCAGCCTGTTCCTGCTCGTGCTCACCGGCTTCCTCACCCCGCTGGCCCTACTGTCGTCGTGGGAATCGGTGCGCAAGAAGGTGAAGGAGTTCGCCGCCTTCGTGCTCCTGCTCGAGAGCGCGATGCTCGGCGTGTTCGTTTCGCTCGACCTGTTCCTGTTCTACATGTTCTGGGACGCGATGCTCGTTCCGATGTACTTCCTGATCGGCGTCTGGGGGTACGAGCGGCGCATCTACGCGGCCGTCAAGTTCATCCTCTACACCGCCGCGGGCAGCGTGCTGATGCTCGTCGCGATCGTCGGCCTGGCCTGGATGCACCACTCGCTCACGGGCACCGGCTACAGCTTCGACCTGCTCAAGATCTACGACCTCCAACTCCCGCGCCACATGGAGTTCTGGTTCTTCCTGGCGTTCACGCTCGCGTTTGCGATCAAGGTTCCGCTCTTCCCGTTCCACACCTGGCTGCCGGACGCGCACGTCGAGGCGCCCACGGCCGGGTCGGTCATCCTGGCCGGCGTGCTCCTGAAGATGGGCACGTACGGACTCGTGCGGTTCGCGTTCCCGCTGTTTCCGTCCGCCGCGGCGTACTTCGCGCCCGCGCTCGCGACGCTGGCCGTCGTCGGCATCATCTACGGCGCGCTGGTGGCCATGGTCCAGCCCGACATGAAGAAGCTGGTGGCCTACTCGAGCGTCAGCCACCTCGGCTTCGTCGTGCTCGGTATCTGCGCGCTGAACATGCAGGGAATGCAGGGGGCGGTGTACCAGATGCTGAACCACGGCGTCAGCACGGGCGGCCTCTTCCTGATCGTCGGCATGCTCTCGGAGCGTCGCCACACGCGGCAGATCGCGGCGTTCGGCGGCCTGAAGGCCGTCATGCCGCGCCTGGTGGCCGTGTTCCTGCTGATCACGCTGTCGTCGATCGGCCTGCCGGGGCTGAACGGCTTCGTCGGCGAGTTCCTGATCCTGCTCGGCGCGTTCCGGTGGGATCCGCGGTTCGCGGCGTTCGCGGCGTCCGGCGTCATCCTGTCGGCTGTCTACATGCTGTGGATGTTCCAGCGCGTGAACTACGGGCCGGTGACCCACGATGAGAACCTGAAGCTGCCGGATCTCACGGTTCGCGAGCGGTGGGTCATCATCCCGGCCGTCGCCGTGGCGGTCTTCATGGGCGTCTTCCCGGGCGTGTTCCTCAGGCCGATGCAGCCATCCGTGGACCGGCTGCTCCAGCGCGTCAGCCGGGAAACCGTCGCCCGGTCGTCTCCAGCCGGCCAGCCGCCGGCGGGCACGGTGGCCGAGCGGCAGGCCGCGGCGCCAGGTTCCGCCGGGGTGAAGAACTGACATGCTGTCATCCATCACCGCGATCGTTCCCATCCTGTGCGTGACCGCGGCCGGCATCGCCGCGATGCTGGCCGAGGCGTTCCGCGAGCCCGGCGAGCGGGTGCCGATAGCCGGCCTGGGCCTGGTGGGCCTCGCGGGCGCCGGCATCGGCACCGCGCTGCTGTGGGGGCGCCACCAGACCGGCTTCGGCGTCGTCGCGGCCGACACGTTCGGTCTCTTCTTCGTCATGATCCTCGTCATCATCGGCGTGATGACGATGCTGCTGTCGCCGAGGCTGGTGGAACGGGACGAGCTGCCGGGCGGGGAGTACTACGCGCTGACGCTGTTCGCGCTGGCCGGCATGATGCTGATGGCGATGGCCACCGACCTGCTCGTGATCTTCCTCGCGCTCGAGGTGATGTCGCTGGCGGTGTACGTGCTGACCGCGCTCAAGCGGAACACAGCGGCCTCGGTCGAGGGCGCATTCAAGTACTTCATTCTGGGAGGCTTCTCGAGCGCGTTCTTCCTCTACGGCATCGCGTTCGTGTACGGCCTGACGCAGACGACCAGACTCGAGGGTGTCGGCCAGGTGGTGGCGGGAGAGGCCGGGGGGCATCCCGTGCTCGCGTTGGTGGCGCTCGGCCTGCTGCTCGTCGGCTTCGGATTCAAGGTGTCGGCCGTGCCGTTCCACATGTGGGCGCCGGATGCGTACGAGGGGGCGCCGACCATCGTGTCTGGCTTCATGTCGACCGGCGTGAAGGCCGCCGCGTTCGCGGCCTTCGTCCGCGTGATGGCGACAGCGTTCCACCCGCTGCAGGCGACCTGGTACCCCGTGTTCTGGGGGCTGGCGGCGGTCACCATGATTCTGGGCACCGTGGTCGGCGTCGCGCAGACGAACCTGAAGCGGATGCTGGCGTACTCCAGCATCGCCCACGCCGGCTACCTGCTGGTCGGCCTGACGGCAGCGAACGACGTCGGTCGGGGGGCGATTCTCTTCTACCTGCTCGGGTAC
The DNA here is from genome assembly GCA_963698725.1 of uncultured Acidobacteriota bacterium. Lineage (GTDB taxonomy): Bacteria > Acidobacteriota > Vicinamibacteria > Vicinamibacterales > Fen-181 > FEN-299. Next base: position 68,783 of record CAVORY010000008.1, on the reverse strand, counting down.
GGGGTCACGAACCTCGCGGCCTTCGCCGTCATCGGTCTGCTGGCGACGCGCGACCGCGCCAACGACGACCTGGCCAGCATGGCCGGCCTGTCGAACCGTCACCCGGCGCTGGCGGCTGTGTTCTCGGTGCTGCTGCTGTCGCTGGGCGGGATCCCGCCCACGGCCGGCTTCGTGGGGAAGTGGTACATCTTCAGCGCCGCCGTGCGCTCGGGCGACTACCTGCTCGCGATCATCGGCGTGCTGACGAGCGTCGTGTCGATCTTCTTCTACCTCCGCGTCATCGTGATGATGTACATGGCAGAGCCCGCCGACCTGCCGCGCTCCCCGGAGCCGTCGCGCGTCGCGGCGTTCACGCTGGCGGCGACGGTGATCGTCACGTTCTACCTGGGGATCCTGCCAACGTCCCTCCTCGACCTGGCGGCGCGTTCGATCGGCAGCCTGTTCTAGGGCGAGTGATACCGCCCGGGCAGAGAGTCCCACCGACGGATCGACCCGCGACCTGCGAGGACCTCGTGGAGGTTCCGGAGACTATGGTCGTAGAGATCGTGGACGGCGAGTAGCATGCCTCGCCGCGGCCTTCCCACTTCGCAAGTTCGCAAGATCGCAAGATTCTCGATCCGCTATGGAACTCGCGCGAGCATCTCGGCCACCCGTTCGTCCTCCTCGGGCAGCGCCGTCCTGAGATCGAGCAGCAGACGGTCGTCTTCGATTCTGCCGACGACAGGGATCTCCTGCCGCCGCAGCCAGCCGTCCAGCCAGTCCGCGCTCCTGGTCGCATGCCGCAGCGCGATGGCCCACGTCGGCAACTCGAGGCCCGGAGTGGTACCGCCGCCGACCGCTGACCGTCCGGGCAGGACCTCCACATCGAGGCCGCCTCCGCGCGCAGCGGCCGCCACGCGCGCCGCACGTTCCCTGATGGCCTCCGGAGTCGAGAGGATCATCCGCAGGACCGGAATCGTCCGGCTCGCCCGTCCCGCCGCGTATTCTCCGAGGGTCGCCTCGAGCGCCGCGTAGGTCAGTTTGTCCACGCGGAGCGCGCGCATGAGCGGATGCCGCCTGATCGTCGCGACAAGGTCGCGCCGCCCTGCGATGATGCCGGCCTGCGGTCCGCCGAGCAGCTTGTCGCCGCTGAAGCAGACGACGTCGAGCCCCGCCTCGACGCTCGCCTGCACGCGCGGCTCGCCGGCCAGCAGGTCATCGAGACGCCCGGCGTCGTCTTCCCCGACGAGTCCGAGATAGCCGCTTCCGATGTCCTCGGCGACCGGGATGCCGCGCTCTCTGCCCAGCCGGACGAGTTCGTCGAGCGAGGGCTGCTCGGTGAAGCCCTCGATTCTGAAGTTCGACCGGTGCACCCGCAGCAGCAGCGCGGTGTCTGGGCCGATCGCGTTGCGGTAGTCGTCGATGCGCGTCCGGTTCGTCGTGCCGACTTCGCGCAGCCGAGCGCCCGATTGCACCATCACGTCCGGGACGCGGAAGCCGCCGCCGATTTCCACCAGCTCCCCGCGGGAGACGACAACCTCGCGGCCCGCGGCGAGGGCGGCCAGCATCAGGAGCGTCGCCGCCGCGTTGTTGTTGACCACCACCGCGGCCTCGACGCCGAGCAGCCGCTGGAGGAGCGCCTCGGCATGGAGATCCCGCCGGCCGCGCCGTCCGGCTTCGAGATCGAACTCGAGGTTGGAATACGACCCGGCCATCACGCCCAGGCGCTCGATGGCCGCGGCCGAGAGCGGGGCGCGGCCGAGATTGGTGTGGATGACCACGCCGGTGGCGTTGACGGTGCGTCTGAGCGACGGCTGCACGGCGGCCGACAGCGTCCGGCGCGCCGCCTGCTCGATGGCGATCGCCGCGGCTTCGGTGTCGGCCGGCGTGGGGGCTCCCTGCTCCTCACGCGTCCGGGCCAGCGTCGACCTGAGGTCGGCGGCTGCCCCGCGCAGCGCCTCGACGATCGCCTCGCGGCCGAACTCGGCTTCGAGCGCGCGAACTCCGTGACGCTGGCGGAGCTGTTCGATCGACGGGATGATCCTGAAGCCGGTCATGGCGGTGGCCGCTCGCGCCGCTCGTCGCAGTTGCCGCTCGCGGCGTTCTTAGGATACCATCACCGGGTCTCTTGCCCCTGCCTCGTTCCTTCGCCACGGATCCATCGGAGCGTCGTGCCAGAATTGACCGAACTCGAACGGGACTTGAACGGCCTCGAGGCCGCGCTCCGCAGGCTCGAGAACGAATACAACATGTTCTTCGGCGGCCAGCTGCCGAGGCCGCCATGGGAGTCGCGGCGCAGGGTCGAGGCGCTCCTGCGGAGGTTCGATCGGGCGTACATTCAGAATGCGGTCGATCGGTTCCGGCTGAACACCCTGCAGTCGCGGTTCTCGACCTTCGCGGAACTGTGGGACCGGGCGATGCGCGCGCGCGAGGAAGGGCGGCCCGGTCCGTTCTCGAGAGCGGGTCGCACGGCCGCCGTGGCGCCGCAGCCCGCGCAGCCGCCAGCCGAGCAGGCGATGGGCACCGTCGTTGTCTCCGACGTCGACCGCGATCGTCAGGCCGTCGAGGCGCTGTACGAGTCCCTGCTCGCCGCCCGTCGGTCCGTGGGTCTCGAGGAGCGGCTTCCCTTCGAGCGCTTCGCGGAGATCGTCAAGGGGCAGGTGTCGCAGTTGCAGCAGGCCGGGAGCCGGGAGGTGGCGTTCTGCGTCTCGGTGAAGGGCGGCAAGGTCGCGTTCACGGCGCGAGGGGTCAAGGAATCGACAGGGGGGTGAAGGGTGGGAGGAACAGGCGCCCGGGATGACCGGGCGCCCCGGGTGAGTCGGTGCTACACCTTGACGACGTTGCCGGCCTGCGGGCCCTTCGGACCGTCGACGATCTCGAACTCGACAGCCTGGCCCTCCTCGAGCGAGCGGAAGCCGCCGTCACTCTGGATCGCCGAGTAGTGTACGAAGACGTCGCTGCCGCCGTCCCGTTCGATGAACCCGTAACCCTTCGCGTTGTTGAACCACTTGACCTTGCCTGTGATGCGCATTCTTTCCCTGCCTTGCAGTGGTGCGGCGCTGTGCGCCGCTCGACTTACTCACCCCCCCGGCGTCGCGAGGCGGCGATGGGGGAACAAAAAAAGCCGCAGGGTTGCGGCTCGACGCCAGGGCCCGAACAGTTCCGGTGCCAACTGGCATGATAGCGGGGGCCTCGGACGGGTGTCAAGCTGACAGCCGCCACCTGCCGCGAGTGGAGTGAAGATGGCTCGAGCACTGCTGAGTGTGTCGAACAAGGACGGGCTGGCGGCCTTTGCCGCGGAGCTCGCGGCGCGTGGTGTCGAACTCGTCTCTACGGGGGGGACGGCCAGGGCCCTCGCGGAGCACGGGCTCCGCGTGCTGAACGTGTCGGAGGTCACCGGATTTCCCGAGATGCTCGACGGCCGCGTGAAGACGCTGCACCCGGCCGTCTTCGGCGGCATCCTCGCGCGCCGGTCGCGCGCCGACGATCTCGCCGCGATCGACCGGCACGGCATCCACCCGATCGACCTCGTGGTCGTGAACCTGTACCCGTTCGCGCGCGCGGCGGCGGATCCGGCGACGCCGTTCGACGCGCTGGTGGAGGAAATCGACATCGGCGGACCGAGCCTCGTCCGGGCGGCCGCGAAGAACTTCCGCGACGTTCTCGTGGTCGTGTCCCCGGCCGACTATCGCGGAGTCGTCGAGCAGCTCGATCGCCAGGGGGGGCCGTCGCTCGAGTTCCGGTTCTCGCTCGCGCAGAAGGCGTTCGCGCACACCGCCGAGTACGACGCGGCGATCGCGGCGGAGCTCGAACGGGTCCGGACCGCCGACGGGGTCATCGAGCGGGTTGCGCGCGCGTCCACGATGCCCGGCCGCCTGCTCATCTCGGCGCGCAAGGCCCTCGACCTGCGCTACGGCGAGAACCCGCACCAGGCGGCCGCGTGGTACCGCACGGCGAACCAGGGCCGGTTCGAGGTGCTGCAGGGCAAGGCCCTGTCGTTCACCAACCTGCTGGACATCGACTCGGCCGCTCGCATCGTCTGGGAGTTCGACGAGGCGGCGGCCGTCGTCATCAAGCACACCAACCCGTGCGGCGCCGCCACCGGCTTGTCGCTGGCGGAAGCGTACGTCCGCGCGCGGGACGCGGACGCGCTCTCGGCCTTCGGCGGCATCGTCGGCCTGAACCGTGCGATCGACGTCGACACGGCGCGGGCGATCGCGGCGACGTTCATCGAAGCGGTGATTGCGCCCGGGATCGACGACGAGGCACTGGCGGTACTGGCTTCGAAGCAGAGCCTGCGCGTCGTCGTCGCGGATCTTGCGCGGGCGCTCGGGCGGGGCACCGCTCACGCGGATGTGCGGTCGCTGTTCGACGGCCTGCTGGTGCAGGAGCGGGACGCGGCCGAGGAGGCGACCGCCCCCTGGCCGCCGGCCGATCTCGGGACGGGCGAAACGGGCACGCGCGTGGTGACGAAGCGGCCGCCGACCCCTGACGAGTGGCGGGGGCTCCGCTTCGCCTGGCGCATCTGCTCCCACGTGAAGTCGAATGCGGTCATCTTCACCAACGCCGAGCAGACGCTCGCCGTGGGCGGCGGTCAGATGAGCCGCGTGGATGCGGTGAAGGTCGCGATCATGAAGGCGGGCGACCGCGACGGGGCGGGCGGGGGCGCGCGCCCGCTGGGCGGGTCGGTGGCCGCCTCCGACGCGTTCTTTCCGTTCCGCGACGGTCTCGACGCGGTGGCTCAAGCGGGCGCGACGGCCGTCGTGCAGCCCGGCGGATCGGCTCGGGATGCCGAGGTGATAGCGGCGGCCGACGAGCACGGCCTCGCGATGGTGTTCACGGGCCGGCGCCACTTCCGGCACTGATGGCCCAGGCTCAGGGCTCTGGGCCCAGGCTGAGTCTCCTCCGTCGTCCCGTGCCTGGGCCTTGAGCCTTGGGCCTTGAGCCCTACACGATCTCCGCTCGCTCGAGTGTCTTGAAGAGCTCCGCCTGGGTCAGCGTGGCCGGGCCGAATTTCGCCACGACCACGCCTGCCGCCTGGTTCGCGAGCCCGCAGGCGTCCTTCAGCGGCGCGCCGGCGGCCAGCGCGAGCGCGACCGTCGCAATCACCGTGTCGCCGGCGCCGGTGACGTCCGAGACCTCCTGGGCCGCCGACGTGTACTGCACCGCGTCCGGGCCGGACAGCAGGCACATGCCGTGCTCGCCACGGGTGATGAGCACGTCGAGGCAACCGGCGCGTTCTCTGAAGAGATGCGCGGCGGCGACGGCGTCCTCTGCCGTCCGGATGCGATGGTGGGTGGCGACCTCGGCTTCGTGGTGGTTCGGCGTGACGAGACTGGCGCCCGCGTAGTAGTTGATGTGCGGGATCTTCGGAATCCACGAGCACCGGAATCCCCCGCGCGCGCCCGGCGGCGACCGCGCGCGCCATCACCTCCCGGGTGATGGTCCCCTTGAGGTAGTCGGACACGAGGATGACGTTGGCCTGGTGCGCGAGGCGATCCACGTGCGCCGCCAGCGCCTCCTGCGAGTCGCCGGCCACCTCGTGATCGCTCTCGTAGTCGACCCGCGCCACCTGCTGGTTCCTTGTCGTCACGATCCGGAGCTTCGTCGTGGTCCGCCTCGTCGGGTCCTCGACGAGCCCCGAGGTGCCGATGCCGCAGGCCGTCAACAGGTGACGGAGCCGCAGACCGGCGGCGTCGGACCCGGTGAGGCCGACCAGTTCGATCTTCCCTCCGAGCGCCCGCACGTTGTTGGCGACGTTGGCGGCGCCGCCCGCACGGAAGTCGTCGTGGTCGTACTCGATGACCGGGACGGGCGCCTCCGGCGACATTCGGTGCACGCGGCCGATGACGAACTGATCGAGCATGACGTCGCCCACGATCAGTACCGTGGCCGACGAGAAGGCGTCGATCGAACGATGAAGGCGGTCGAGGGTCGAGGACATAGCTACGATGCCGGTGCCGGGGCGGACGACTCACGGGCGGCTGCCCACGGGAGCGTCAGCACGATGAGCAGGGTGAGCAGGAACTCCGAATCCCCGAAATTGTACTCGAAGAGCCCGGCGGACAGCGCGGCGGCGAGCGCGCCGAGAGCCGCAGCTGACAGGTAGCGGGCCCGATCGATGCGGAACTTCCGCCACAGCGTCACGGCTGCCGTCACGACGAACCAGCCCCACACCGCAAGCGCGGGGAGCCCGCGCTCGGCCGCGATCTGCAGCGGCACGTTGTGCAGGTGCGGCTGGATCGGCTCGACCGCCGCCGCGGAGCGGAAGGTCGGGTAGATTTCGGGCATGACGTTCGGCCCCACGCCCGTCAGCGGGTAGCGCTTGATGATCGCCGTGCCGGCCTGGACCATCGCGAGCCGATCACGATTGGTCGGGTCGTTCAGGTTGAACATCGAATACGCCCGCTCCGTAATCGCCGGCGGCGCCAGCGCGATGAACAGCGCCGCACCGACCGGCAGCAGCCCGAGCAGCCGGAAATCGCGCATGAGGAGCAGGAGTCCCACGCCGACGCAGGCCCCCACCCAGGCGTTGCGCGTGAAGGTGAGCGCCAGCGCGACGACGAGCGCGGGTATGACCAGGGCGGGCCAGATCCAGTCCCGCCGCGCGTAGAGCAGCCGCGCCGCGGTCGCGCAGATGACGACCATCAGCAGCCCGGCGTAGGTCATGTAGTGGCCCAGCGTGCCCCGCGGCCGTTGGTGAAGCGAGTCGAAGTTCAGCACGCCGTATTCGATCACGCCGACGATCGCGCTGATGGCTCCCACCGTGATGATCACGTTCATCAGCGTGTGCGCCCGCCTTCCCCTCGCGATCGAGCAGACCGCCGGCACGGCCAGGTAGAGGAACAGCTGTCTGACGGGGCCGAGGCTGCGCATCCGATCGAGCGAGAAGGCGGCGGCAACCAGCGTCAGGCCCGCGTAGGCCAGCAGCGGCCAGAACCACGGCGGCACCTCGGGCCGCTCGCGCGTGAGCACGAGCGAGAGCGCCCAGGCGGCGAGCGCGACCACCAGCGCGGCCTCGCCGACGACGATCGAGAAGTGAATCGCCCCGGCCGCGAGGACCAGCCCGCCCGCCATCAGCCGGTCCAGCCAGAGGGGGACGCGTTGCGCCGCCTGTGCATTCGCCATAGGGAGCTACCGTGTTCGCGCCAGCGCACGGCCGGCCGCTTCGGCCACCTGTGCCGGCGCGATCAAACCGAGGCAGCGGAAGTCGCCCGGCCCGCAGCGCCGTTGATCGCACGGACGGCAGGGGAGGTCGGGCACCTCGAGCGACTCGGTGACGAAGCGAGCCGGCCTCCACGGCGCCGACCGCGCGGCCAGCGTCGGTCCGTAGAGGCCGACGATCGGCACTCCGGTCGTGCCGGCGATGTGGAGCGGTCCGCTGTCGCCGCCGATGAACAGCGCCGCGCCGTCCAGCAGCGCGCGCAGTTCCGCCAGATCGACATCGACGCCGTCGATCACCCCGTCCGCCCGGGCGCCGAGCGCGGCCCGCGCCTCTCCGCCGATGAGCCGTGCGGCCTCGCGCTCGGACGGGCCGGACACCACCACAACCCGCCGGCCGGGCTCCCCGCCGACGAGCGCCGCAATCAGGCCGACGAACGACGCGGCCGGCCACCGCCGAAACGGGTTGCCGGCGCTGACGTGGAGCACGATCACCCGGTGGCGCGTGACGTCGACGCCCGCGGCGGCCAGTTTGGCGGCGACGGACGCCGCCGCGGCTGGCACGACCGCCATCTCCGTCGCGTCTCGCTCGGCGTCCGGGGCGTCGAAGCCAAGCGGCGTCAACAGGTCCCACTGGTTCACGACGGAGTGGCGCGGCCGCAGGCGCCGGTCCCGCGGCACTCGCTCAGTGTACATCCAGCCGCGGCCCGGCACGTCGTAACCGATGCGCCGCGGAGCGCCGCTCGCCCACGCGAGCAGTGCGCTTCGCGGACCGCCGTGCAGGTCCAGCACCACGTCGTAGCGATCGGCCCGCAGGCGCCGCGCCAGCCGGAGGTCGGCGGCGAGCCGGCCCGCGGCATCGGGCCGCGCGGTGACGATGACCTCATCGAGGTGGGGACTCCCCACGACGACGGGCGCCGCCGGCGGTTCGACCACGTAGGCCAGGCGGGCGTCGGGATACCGCCGCCGAAGCGCCCGGAGGATCGGCGTCGTGAAGACGACGTCGCCGATCAGACGAAGGCGGACCAGGAGGACGTTCACGGACCTCTAGTCCTCGACTGTCGCCTCATCGAGCAGCATTACCGGGATGTTGTCGTCTCCGACCGGATAGACCCTGCGGCACGTCGGGCACTTCAGCCCCTTGCCGTCATGGACGGAGGCCACCGGCTCGTGGCATGCTGGGCAGACGAGAATCTCGAGCAGTTCAGGGTCGACAGGCACGGCCGCCTCCTTGGTTGTCTCACCGAACTATATCAAAGGTGCTGCGAGTATCCGCGCCTCCCCTTTTGTGGAACAATCGCTTCGATGACGCTTCAGATGCTCGCTGGCTGCTGCCTCCTGCTCGGGGTGCTGCAGGTTGCGCCTGCTCACTCCCAGGCGCCGCAATCGGCACCGCCGCCTTCGCAACGCCAGCCGACGGCGAAGCCGTCACAGGGGAAGGGCGGCGCACCCCAGAGCCCGACCCGCGAGGCCGAGGCCTACTACCAGTTCCTGCTCGGACGGCATCTGGAGTCCGAAGGGAACGCGGCGGGCGCGATGACGGCCTACAGCGAGGCGGCGCGGCTCGACCCGGCGTCAGCGGAGATTCGCGTCGAAATCGCGTCGCTGCACGCACGCGAGAACAGGCTCGTCGAGGCGACGGCGATGGCCGAGGCGGCGCTGAAGCTCGACCCCCGCAACGCCGGCGCCAACCGGCTGCTCGGCTTCATCCATGCCGACGCGGCCCAGGTCGAGGAGAGCATGGCGGCGTTCGGCGCCGGGGCCGGCGCCAGCGCCGCCCGGGCGGCCGGGTATCTCGAGATTGCTCGACGGAACCTCGAGACGCCCGACCCCGCCGTCGACATGGTCCTGGGCCGCATCTACATCCGAAGCGGTGCGAGCGACAAGGCGATTCCCGTTCTGAGCCAGCTCGTCGTCGACCAGCCGGGCCAGCCCGAGCCGGTCAACCTGCTGTTGCAGGCCTATCTGCAGGCGGGGCGCACGGCCGACGCGGCCGGCCTGCTCGAGGCCGTGGCGGGCCTGCAACCCCAGTTCCTCCCGATGCTCGCCGAGCTCTACGAGCGGCAGCGCCGGTGGGCCGACGCCGCCGGGGCCTATGAACGCGCGGTCGAGCGGATGCCGAGGAACCTCGAGTTGCGAACGCGCCTCGCGGCGGTGCTGCTGTCGGACGGCGGCGATGCGCAGGTCGGCCGGGCGCTCGATCTGCTGCAGCAGATCCGTCGTGAGAGCCCCGCAGACCGGCGAGTGCTCTACCTGCTGGCGCAGGCGCAGCGCGAGGCGGGCAAACTCGACGATGCTGAAGCGACCGCTCGCCAGTTGCTGGGCGTAGCGCCGGGTTGGCCCACGGGGGCCTACGTGCTGGGCGCCGTGCTCGGGCAGAAGCAGCAGTACCGCGGAGTCGTGGAGACGCTCGAGCCGATCGTCGGAGCGTCGGCCCCGGCCCCGGCGTCGGACACCGGAGGCGACCTCCTTCCGGCACTGCTGCAGCTCGGCTTTGCGTACCTCGAGCTCGGTGATGCCGATCGCGCGCGCTCCACCTTCGAACGTGCGCAGAAGATGTCGCCAGGCAATCCGACCGTCGAGCTCTATCTCATCGAGGCGCAGCTGGCGGCGAAGCGATACGCGGAGGCGGCGGCGCTGGCGCGCAAGGCGCGAAGCGGCCAGCCGGGCAACCAGCACCTCCTGCGCCTCGAAGCCGAGGCGCTGCGTCAGGACGGCAAGGCGGACGAAGGGGCGGCGCTGCTCGTCGACGCGCTCGCCAGACGGCCCGACGAGGTGACCAGCTACACCGCCCTTGCCGAATTCGAAGCGGCGCGCGCGCGGTACGACGCCGCCCTGGCCGTCCTCGCGCGGGCTGCTGAGAAGTTCCCGGGTGACCTCACCGTGAGCTTCGTCGCGGGGTCCGTCTACGAACGGCAGAAGCGGTTCGCGGATGCCGAGCGGAAGTTCCGGGACGTGCTGGCGAAGGACCCGCTGCACGCCCCGACGCTCAACTACCTCGGCTACATGCTGGCCGACCGGGGGGAGCGGTTCGACGAGTCCGTCGGCTACATCAAGCGCGCCCTCGCGGTGGACCCGCACAACGCCGCCTACCTCGACAGCCTCGGGTGGGCCTACTTCCGCCAGAACAAGCTCGATCTGGCTGAGGAGAATCTGTCGAAGGCCGCGGCGCAGCGCGGCCGCGATTCGGCGATCCAGGACCACTACGGCGACCTCCTGTTCAAGCTGAACCGCTACCAGGACGCCGCGTCGGCATGGCAGCGGGCGCTCGACGGGGACGGCGAGCAGATCGACCGCGGCGCGATCGACAAGAAGCTGCGTCTGGCGCGAGAGAAACTGCAGAAGCACTGATGCGTCGCCTGCTCGCGTTCATCCTGCTGCTGGCCGCCGGCGCCGGCGGGTGCGCTCCGCGCGGGCTGCAGCTGCCGTCAGGCGGCGGCGAGGCCTTCCCCGAGTATCAGCGCGCCTTCGACGACGCCTCGCGGGCGTGCCGCGGCGTGCGATCGTTGTCGGCCGAACTTTCGATCTCCGGCCATACGGGCGGCGAGAAGCTCCGGGGCAGGGTTCTGGCGGGGATCGCCGCGCCGGGGCGGCTCCGGCTCGAGGCGGTCGCGCCGTTCGGGCCGCCGGTGTTCATTCTTGCGGCCAGCGGGACGAACGCCACGCTCCTGCTGCCGCGCGACAACCGCGTGCTCACCGGTGAGTCGGCCTCCGCGATTCTCGGCGCGCTCGTCGGCCTGGAACTCGGGCCGGACGACCTGCTCGTGATCTTGAGCGGGTGCGTGGTGGCATCCCCTGAGGCGTTCGCAGGCCGACGGTACCCCGGCGGCTGGGCGCGGGTCGATCTCGCGGATGGAGCCAGCGCGTATCTGGTGCAGGACGGGCCGCGGTGGGCGATTCGAGCCGGCGTGAGGCCGGGCCTTGCGATCGAGTACGAGCGCGCCGGCGGCGGGGGCCTCGCGCGCGTGCGGCTACAGGTCGCGGCGGGCGGCCGGGCGCCGGCGTCGGACGTCCGCGTCGGTCTGTCGCAGGTGGACCTGAATCCGCAGCTCGGCCCCGAGGTGTTTGCCGTGAAGGTGCCTCGGGACGCGACGTCGATCACGCTGGCCGACCTGCGCAGCGCGGGGCCCATCGGAGAGAAACGATGACCCTGCACGCGCACGCCAAGATCAACCTCAGCCTGGCCGTGGACGGCGTTCGCCCGGACGGCTACCACCGGCTCCGGACGGTCTTCCAGTCGCTGGCGCTGCACGACACGCTCCGGTTCTTCGAGGCGGATGAGGGGCTGGCGATCGCGTGCTCGGCCCCGGGCGTGCCGCTCGACGAGCGGAACCTCGTCTGGAAAGCCGCGCGCCTGGTCTGGGCAGCGGCCGGCCGACGCGGCGAGCCGCGCGGGCGCGTGCGCCTCACCAAGCGGATCCCGGCGCAGGGCGGTCTTGGCGGCGGGAGCGCCGACGGCGCCGCCGCGCTGGTCGGGTGGGACCGGCTTTGGGGGGCGAGGCTCCCGATCGGGCGCCTGCGCGCTCTGGCGCGAGAGCTTGGCGCAGACGTGCCGTTCTTCCTGTGGGCCGGCACGGCCCTCGGTCTCGAAAGGGGGGACGAGATCCACCCGTTGGACGACGCCCCGTCGAAGTGGGTCGTGCTCGTCTTTCCCCCGTTCGGCGTGTCGACGCCCGAAGCGTTTCGTTGGTGGGATGAGGATCACGGGAGACTGGCGGTTGACGGCTGGCGGCAGGCAGCTCCGTCAGGCGTCGCGCCCACGATGCCGCGAGCCGCGAGCCACGAGCCGGCCCTCGGCGGGCTCGGGCCGGCCCTGAGCGACGTCGAAGGGCCGCAAGCCGACAGGCCGGCGGTGTTCAACGACCTCGAAGCCCCCGTTTCTCGCCGCCACCGTGAACTGGCCGAGATCCGCCGGGCACTGGAGGGGGCAGGCGCGGAGGCCGCCGCGATGACTGGCAGCGGCTCCACGGTCTTCGGGCTCTTCCGCACCAGGCTCGCGGCTCGCGCGGCATCCGACCGCCTCACGTCGGCCGGGTGGCGGACGATTGTGACCCGGACAGCCACACGCCTCCAGGCCGGCCTGCTCGTCGGATAGCATGGCCGCCCGCCCCGGCCCGCGGTCTCTCCACGCCGCTCGGGACGGCCGCGATCGCGTCGAAGGACTGCAGCGCCCGGTCTTCTCGGGTCGGCGAGTGCGCGCGAGGGTCCCCTTGTCTGGATCGGCCGCTCTCGTATAGACTAACTGTTTGCGCCACGGTAGTCGGGCTGTGCCTTGCGGCGTTGAAACACTCCCGGGATGGGGCGTGGCCAAGTGGTAAGGCACGGGAATTTGGATCCCGTATTCGAAGGTTCGAATCCTTCCGCCCCAGCCAACTGCGGCGCAAACGACCTCGAGGAGGACGACGGCATGCAGCGCGCGAGGGTGCCGGCATGAGGGTGGGCTTCGCCGAACTGAAGGTGTTCTCCGGAAGCGCGCATCCGGACTTGGCCGGCGAGATCGCCGGGCACCTGGGCATCCCGCTCGGCCAGGCTCGACTGAGTCGGTTTGCCGACACCGAGGTGTCGTTCCAGATCGACGAGAACATTCGCGGCACGGACGTGTTCGTCGTGCAGCCGACCTGCACGCCGGTCGACGAGCACCTTGTCGAGCTGCTGATCATGGTCGACGCGTTCCGCCGCTCGTCGGCGGCGCGCATCACGGCGGTGATTCCGTACTACGGCTACGCGCGGCAGGACCGGAAGGACAAGCCGCGGGTGCCGATCTCGGCCAAGCTCGTGGCGAACGTCCTGAGCGCGGCCGGGGCGAACCGTGTGCTGACCATGGACCTGCACAAGGCGCAGATCCAGGGTTTTTTCGACATCCCGGTGGACCACCTGTTCGCGGCGCCGGTGATCATCGACTATCTTGCGCGCCAGCGTCTGCCGGACACCACCATCGTCGCGCCGGACGCCGGGGGCGCCGAGCGCGCCCGCGCGTATGCGAAGCGGCTGGGGGCCGGGCTCGCGGTGGTGGACAAACGCCGGTCGCAGGAGACGGGTGCGGCGGAAGTGATGAACGTGATCGGTGATGTCGAGGGGCGCATCTGCATTCTCCAGGACGACATCGTCGACACGGCGGGCACGATGCAGAAGGCCGCGACGGCGCTGATGGCCAACGGCGCCAAGCGCGTTCTGGCGTGTGCCGTCCACGGGGTGCTGTCGGGGCCGGCGCTCGAGCGGATCGATCAGTCGCCGATCGAGAAGCTGATTGTGACCAACACGATCCGGCTCGACGACAAGCGCTCGCGCTGCCAGAAGCTGGTGGTGCTGTCGGTCGCGCGCCTGCTGGCGCAGGCGATCCGCAGCATCCACGAGGAGAGTTCGGTGTCGTCGCTGTTCGTGTAGCAATCGAGAAACCCCGAGCGTTGCGGATCGCCCGCCGGGGACCTGGAAGGACACGAGAGAGTCATGGAAACAGTACTTGAAGCCACCACGCGGACCCGGTTCGGGAAGAATGAGGCGGGGCGCCTGCGCCGCGAAGGCCGGGTGCCGTCGGTGCTATACGGCGGCGTGACGGGCGACGGCGGCGCGCCCGAGGCGTTGCCGATTACGGTCGATCCCAAGGCGCTGCTGCGAATCCTGCATTCGCAGTCCGGGGCGAACACGATCATCACGCTCGCGCTCGGCAGCGAATCGCCGAAGGTGATGCTGAAGGAATACCAGCTCGACCCGGTGTCGCGGCACCTGCTCCACGCCGACTTCTACCGCGTGGCGATGGACAAGCCGATCACCGTCACCGTGCCGATCATGCTCCGGGGCGAGGCGCCAGGCGTGAAGCAGCAGGGCGGGCTGCTCGACTTCGTGCACCGCGAGATCGACATCGAGTGCCTTCCGGCCGATATCCCGGAGCACATCGACGTCGACGTTTCCGAGCTGATGCTGAACCAGAGCATCCGCCTGCGGGACATTCTCGGCACCATGAAGTGGACGCCGATCTCCGAGGCCGACCTCATGCTCGTGCACGTGGTGCCGCAGAAGGCCGAGGCCGAGCCGGTGGCGGCCGAGGCCGAGGCCGCCGCGACGCCGGCCGAGCCCGAGGTCATCAAGAAGGGCAAGGTCGACAAGGAAGACGAGAGCGAAGGCGAGACCAAGGGCAAGAAGTAACCGGAGGGGCGGCTGCCAGCTGCCGGCTGTCAGCGGCCAGCTGCTTGATGAAGCTCATCGTTGGCCTCGGGAACCCCGGGCGCAAGTACCGCGAAACGCGGCACAACGTCGGGTTCGCGGTGGCCGACGAATTGGCGCGGCGCGGCGCGGTCGACTTCGAGTCGGCGCCGGCCGACGGACTGATGGCCAGGGTCAGGACGCTCGGCCCGGATGGCGCACTGGTGCTGAAGCCGCTCACGATGATGAACCTGAGCGGCTATGCGGTCTCCGAGGTCGCGCGGTACTTTCGCATCGCGCTCGGCGACATCCTGGTCGTCGCCGACGACGTGAACCTGGTGCTCGGGCGGCTGCGGGCGCGCCCATCGGGGTCGGCTGGGGGCCACAACGGGTTCCGGTCGATCATCGAACAGCTGGGCACGACCGACTTCGCCCGGCTGCGGGTGGGCGTGGGCCGAGGCGATCCGCGGCGCGACCTGGCCGACCACGTGCTCAGCGGCTTCGATGCCGACGAGCGGGCGGTCGTGGACGACGCGATTGCGCACGCCGCAGACGCGAGCGAGTTGTTCGTCGTCGAGGGGATCGTTCGGGTGATGAACCGCTTCAATGGCCCCGAGGCGACAGCGGACCAGGAGTAGCGCGGGTCTTCGGACCCGCGATTGGAGAGAAGGACCCAGCCGACCGGTCAATCTGCGCGGATTTGACAATTCGGCTCCTTGCCACCGCCGCCCCCTCGACGTCGCTCGAGGGGCCTGAGCCCGTCGAAGGGCGCTGGTGGCCGTTGAACCACGACGTCCAGAAGGAGAGTCATGAGTACGTCCCGACAGTACGAACTCGTCTACATCGTCTCGCCCGACGCGAGCGAGCAGGAGGTCACCGATCTGCACGCGCAGGTCGAGGCCGTCATTGCCCGCATCGGGGGCGAACTGGTGAAGTCCGAGAACTGGGGCCGCCGCAAGATGGCCTACGAGATCGGACCGCACAAGGAAGGCCACTACGTCCTCGAGCTGATCAACGGCAACGGCGAGCTGATGAAGGAGCTCGAGCGGCGGCTGCGGGTCAGCGAGAAGATCCTCCGCTATCTCGTCGTCCGCGTGGACGAGGAGCTGCGGGCTGCCGAGCGCACCCGGTCGCGCCGCAAGGTGCGGACCGGCCCGCCGGCCGGCGAGGGCGATCGGAGCGGAATGGACAGCGACAGCGGCGACGACCGCTACGAGTCGGAGGCATAGCCATGGCAGACGAACGACGAGGCGGGGGGGGCGCGCGCGGCGGACGCGGCGGGGCGAGAGGCGCGAGCGCGGAGAAGGGGCCCGGGCAGCGGCGGACACTCTTCCGGCGGCGGAAGGTGTGCAAGTTCTGCGCGGAGAAGATCGACTACATCGACTACAAGGACGTGCGGATGCTGATGCCGTTCGTGCCCGATCGCGGCAAGATCCTGCCGCGCCGGATCTCGGGCGTGTGTGCGCCGCACCAGCGCGCCCTGCAGACCGCCATCAAGCGGGCCCGTCAGCTGGCCCTCGTGCCCTACGTGGTGGACTGAGAGGTGACGGACCATGGAAGTCATTCTGCGTGAACACGTCGAGAACCTCGGCCGTCGCGGCGAGGTCGTCAAGGTGGCTGCCGGGTACGCCAGGAACTACCTGCTGCCGCGCAAGCTGGCGCTGCTCGTGAACGATCAGAACCGCCGGCAGATCGAGCGCGAGCGGAAGGTGGCGGACGCGCGCGAGCTGCAGGAGCGTCAGGACGCCGAGGCGGTCGCCATCAAGCTGGCCGCGACCGAACTGGTCATGGCCCGGCGCGTGGGCGAGCACGACACGCTCTACGGCTCGGTCACCTCGGCCGACATCGCCGAGGCGCTGGCTGGCCAGGGATTCCACGTCGAGAAACGGAAGATCGTGCTCGCCGAACCGATCAAGCAGATCGGCGAGTTCGCGGTGACCGTCAAGATCCACCACGACGTGCAGGGACAGATCACGGTGAAGGTCGTCCCGCTCGGCACCGCGCGGCCCGCGGGCGAGGCCACCGTGGCGCCCGAAACCCCGGCGCCGTAGACCTCTTGAACGGCCGATGGAAGACGGATCCCGTCGCGTGCCCCGCGGCGCGCGGCGGGTGTCCCCCTGGCGGTCCTCCCGTCCATGAGCCTGCTCGCCGTTCTCGTCCTGTACGCCGTGTTTCTCGGCATCGGCATCGCCGGGGCGCGCAAGGCGTCTGCGGGCGGCTGGCGGGAGTTGCTCGTTGCCGGCCGCGCGATGCCTCTCTGGCTGGCGGTCCTCACCATGACCGCCACCTGGGTCGACGGCGGCTACCTGCTGGGCACGGTCGAGGGCACGTTTACCTCGGGCATCCCGCTCGGCGTCCAGGGCGGCCTCTGCTTCGGCCTGAGCCTGATCCTCGGCGGCGTGTTCTTCGCCCGCCGCATGCGCCGGTTCGAATTCACCACGCTCATCGATCCCTTCGAGGCTCGATTCGGGCGGCACTGGGCGTTCGTGCTGGCGACTCCCGCCGTGCTCGGCGAGGTGTTCTGGAGCGCCGAGTTGCTGGTGGCGATCGGCTCGACCTTCGGCGTGATGCTGGGCCTGCCGCTGACGACGGCCATCCTGGTGTCCGCGCTCGTGGTGACCGCATATACGGTACTGGGCGGCATGTGGTCGGTCGCCTACACCGACGCGTTTCAGCTCGGCATGGTCGCACTCGGCCTCGTCGTCGCGCTCCCCGCGGTGTTCGCGGCGGTCGGCGGGCTCGGTGCGGCCTGGGCCGCGTACGCCGACGCGAGGCCCGGGGGAGCGACGATCCTCCCGCCGTTGCGGGCCGGTGCGACTGGCTGGTCGACCGCGTCGATCGTCAACTGGTGGGACGTCAGCCTGATGCTGATGCTGGGCGGGATCCCCTGGAACTGTTACTTCCAGCGCGTCCTCTCGTGCCAGACGCCGGCCAGGGCGCAGTGGCACTCGATTCTCGCGGGCCTGCTCACCATCCTGTTCACGATCCCGCCACTGCTGCTCGGCATCGCCGCGGTCTCGCACGACTGGCCGGCTGACCAGGCCGCCGAACTCGCGGCTCGTCCGGCCCAGGCGCTGCCGATGGTGTTCCAGTACCTGGCGCCCGGGTGGGTCACGGTGCTCGGTCTCGGCGCGATCATCGGCGCGGTCACCTCGAGCTTCAGCGCATCGATCCTCTCGGCCGGGTCGATGCTCGCGTGGAACGGCGTCTACCGGATCGTCCGGCCCGGCCTGGACCCGCGCCGGCTGACCCGGGTGATTCGCACCGCCATCGTGGCGCTCGGCGCAGCGGCCGCGGTGATGGCGCTGGAGGTCCAGAGCGTGCAGGCGCTCTGGTTCTTCACGAGCGACCTGATCTTCGTCCTGCTGTTCCCCCAACTCGCGTTCGCACTGTTCGACCGGAGGGTGAACCGGGTGGGCTCGGTGGCGGGGTTCGCGCTGGCGCTGGTCCTGCGGCTCGGCGGCGGCGAACCGCTGTTCGGGATCGCGCCGAGCATCCCGTATCCCGAGTTGTTCGCCGCCGTGCTCCCTGGAACGCCCGGGAGCTGGTACGATGCCGCCGGCGCGATGCTGTTCCCTTACAAGACGTTCGCCGCGCTGGCCGGCGCCATCACCGTGCCGGTCGTGTCGCGCCTGACGGCTCGCCTGGACCCGCCGCGTCCGCTTCGGAACATCCACGCCGGCGAGGAAGGCGCTCGAACGGCCGCCATCGGCGGCAACGACGGGGAGCGTCGACGCTGATGGGCGCGAGGACGTTGGCGTGGCTGGCGCACGGGTACACGGCGCTCGGCCTGATCTGCGCAGCGGCGATTCTCTGGCTGGTGGTCGAAGGCGGCGATGACGCGTTTCGCCTGGCCTTCCTCCTCATGGTGATCGCGACGGTGATCGACGCCACTGACGGCTGGCTGGCCCGCCGGGCGCGGGTGAGCGACGTGCTGCCCGGTTTCGACGGGCGGCGGCTCGACGACCTGATCGATTTCCAGACCTACACGTGCCTCCCGCTTGCGCTCCTCTGGCGGGCTGACGTGCTGCCCGGGCCGTGGCAGCTCTGGCTGCTGGCGCCGCTGGTCGCCAGCGCCTACGGCTTCTGCCAGGTGCACGCGAAGACGGATGACCACTACTTCCTCGGGTTCCCGTCCTACTGGAACATCGTCGCCTTCTACCTTTACGTGCTGCGCGCCCCGGCGGCCGCGGCGCTGACGCTGATCCTGGCCCTGTCCGTGCTGACGTTCGTGCCCACGCGCTACCTGTACCCGTCGCGAGCCGGTCGCTGGGCCCTTCCCACCAGTCTGTTCGGCTCGGCGTGGCTCGTGTCGCTGCTCGCCATCCTGTGGTTGTGGGGGGCGTCACCGCGGTGGCTCGTCGTGGGATCGCTGGCGTTTCCGGCCTACTACATGGTGGCGTCCTGGGCGCTGTCGTTTCGGAGCCGGCGCGGCCGCTGACGACGCGACCGAGAGGGTCCTTCAGCGCGCGGCGAAGACGGCGAACCGTCCGGCCTCGGCGGCCAGCCTCAGCCGACCCTCGGCGTTGAGCCTGTTGACGAGGGGCACCCCATTGGCGGTGCCGAGCGCCGACCGGGCGGCGATCACGTAGTCGCAGGGCAGGGTGCCGGGGCGGGCGCGTTCGACGAGGCGAGGGGTGAGCGCCGGGCCGCGAACGTCGAGCAGCAGGTTCTCGAAGCGGGCCGACTGCAGTTCGAGGGGATAGTCCCAGCGCGACGTCATGAACACGCGCCTGCCCGGGCAATTCGCCCCGCGGGACCGTTCGTCGTTGAGCAGCCCGAAGTAGGCCCTGCGGTAGTCGCTCACCTCGACGCCATTGCAGGTGGCGCACGAGACGCGGCGGTCGAGTTCCGCCTGGGCCGACCGAGTGAGCTGCGCATCCAGGCGCACGGTCCGGGCCGCAAAGGTCGTGGCGACCCCTGCGACCAGCAGCACGCTTGCCGCAGCCCTGAGCGACGTCCGGGGGAGTCGGGCTGCCGCGCCGCCCAGCACCCACAACGAGAGCCCGAGCAGCGCCGTGGTGATCGTCAGTTGGGCCAGTGCCTCTTCCTTCGGCGCGTCCGGCACACCCTGGTGGCCGATGTACCAGGCGACTGAGACGAGCACGGTCACGACGCCGACGCCCCATCGCAGCCGTCCGGGTGCGACCAGCAGCGGCAGGACGGACGTGTACCCCACCAGCCACAGGAGCGCCGCGCACGGCAGCGCGTACCGCAGCGAGAAACCGAGCGTCCACTCGAGGCTCGACCAGGGGACGCCCGCCAGCAGGGCGAGGTGCGCGCCGATCACGACGGCAGATCCCGCTGCGAACATCAGCCTGGCTCGCAGCGCCTCGTCGAGTGCGCACCCGCGGGCCCACGCCACACACGCTCCGGCGATGGGCACGGCGGCCAGCAGGCCCGAACCCGGGAGCCACGCGCCCAGCCACACGCCGACCCAGTGCCACGTCCTCGAGGCCAGGCCATAGTCGGTGATGTCCCGCACGTCCTTGAGCACAGACAGGTAGTACTTCGCCGCCCCGTACTCCTCACCTGGGAAGACCTCGAACCCGAGAACGTGGAGGCCGGACGGCGCGAGCGGCGAGCCGTAGTTCCACCAGTTCCGGATCAGCCAGACGCCGCCGGCCGCGACAGCCAACAGCAAGGCGCCGCCGAGAACGGGGACCGACACGCCGTTCCGCGCGAATCGCTTTCGTTCGAGCCGCATGCGGACCGCCGCCACGGCCCCGTACGTCCCGCCGAGCACGACGAGGGAGAACACGCCCGTCACCTTCGTGGACACGAGCATCCCCGCGGCGAGCCCTATCGACACGGCATCCAGCCGATCGAGGCGCAGCCTGACGCCCGCCTTCAGGAGCAGTGCGTTGATCGCCAGGAACGCCGCCGTGTAGAACAGGTCGGCCGATGTCAGGAGGCTGTGGCGAAACAGGGGCGCCGAGAACATCGCGACCGCGCACCAGGGTCCCCACGCGAGCCCCGACTGTCCCGTCGTTTCGCGGACGAGCCGCAGTACGGCGCACCAGGCGAGCAGGAAGGGCAGCAGGTTCGCGAGATCGATGAGCAGCGGGCCATCGGCCGGCAGGATGAACCAGGCAGCGAGCACGCTCGTGCCCATCGGGTAGAGGTGTAAGGTCGGCGGGAGGCCGAAGGGACTTGCGCCGAGCGCGATGTTCACGGCGTACGGCACGTGATAGTGGGCCGCGTCGGCGCCGGTGACGCGAAGCGACGAGGCGGAGGCGATCGCCCACTGGGCGGCCAGCGCGGCCAGGACGATGCCGCCGACGGCCGAGAGCGCGCGCGTCTCGAACGTGGCCGTCGGCGGCGGTTCGCCGTGGTCCGCCGGGACGCCTGGCGCCCGGCGGCGGCGAATCGCCAGGACGGCGGCGACGACGAGGTGCCCGATCGCGAGTCCGGCCAGTCCGCGGCCGAGCGACAGGCCGACCGAGAACGCTACCACGTGCAGGACCGCCTGCAGGCTGCCCAGCCCGACCACCGCGGAGTGAAAGACCAGGTCGTCCGGGTCCACCCGGCGCGGGCCGAACGCCCGGATCCAGAGGACGGTCAACCCGAAGTGGGCGATCGTGGCGGCCAGCCAGAGAGCCATCTGACGCATGTTACGCCATCTCGTGCCCGGCGACGGAGGCCTGCGAGTTGCGCTACACTAGGCGCGTCGAATGGCTCTCGCTGACACCTCGAACGCCGCCGAACGGACGCTGCCGCACAATCTCGAGGCCGAGCGCTCGGTCTTGGGCGCGATCCTGATCCAGAACGACTCGTACAACGTCGCGGTGGAGCTGCTCCGCCCGGAGG
Organism: uncultured Acidobacteriota bacterium; assembly: GCA_963698725.1. Taxonomy (GTDB): domain Bacteria; phylum Acidobacteriota; class Vicinamibacteria; order Vicinamibacterales; family Fen-181; genus FEN-299. Next base: position 47,693 of record CAVORY010000008.1, on the reverse strand, counting down.
ACTTCTACCGGGACGCCCACCGCCGGATTTTCGAGAAGATCATCTCGCTGGCCGAGCGGCGGATGGCGGTGGATTTCGTCACGCTGAAGGACGAGCTGGGGCGGGCCGGAGAGCTCGACACGGTGGGCGGGCCAGCCTACGTCGCCTCGCTGGTCGACGGCGTGCCGAAGGCGACCAACGTCGAGTACTACGCGAAGATCGTCAAGGAGAAGTCGGTTCTCCGAAGCCTGATTTCGGCTGCGAACACGATTCTCCTCGACGCGTACCAGGCGGATCAAGAGGCAGCCGAGATCCTCGATCGCGCCGAGAACTCGATCTTCCAGATCGCCGAGGGGGGCATCCGCCGCGGGTTCGTGTCGCTGGAGGAACTGGCGCAGGAGAGTGTCGAGGCGATTCAGAAGGCGCACGAGGAGAAGAAGCTGATCACCGGCGTCCCCACCGGGTTCAGCGACCTCGACAGCCTGACGTCCGGGTTCCAGCGCGGAGACCTCATCATCGTCGCCGCCCGGCCGTCGATGGGGAAGACGTCGCTGGCGCTGAACGTCGCGCAGCACGTGGGCACCAAGACCGGGTCGACCGTCGGCGTGTTCAGCCTCGAGATGTCGCGGGAGCAGCTCTTCCTGCGCATGCTGTCGTCGGAGGCGCAGATCGACGGCCACCACCTCCGCACCGGCTACCTCAAGTCCGACGACTGGGGCCGGCTGACCGAGGCGCTCGGCGTTCTGGGGCAGGCGAAGGTCTTCATCGACGACTCGCCGGGCATCGGCGTGCTGGAGATGCGCGCGAAGTCACGGCGCCTGGCGGCCGAGCAGCGCGGCCTTCACCTGATCATCGTGGACTACATCCAGCTGATGCAGGGGCGCGGCCGGTTCGACAACCGCACGCAGGAACTCGGGTCGATCTCCCGGGCGCTCAAGGCGCTCGCCAAGGAGCTGAACGTTCCGGTCGTCGTGCTGTCGCAGCTGAGCCGGGGCCCGGAAGCGCGCTCGGACCATCGCCCCCAGCTCTCCGACCTGCGCGAGTCGGGGGCGCTCGAGCAGGACGCCGACGTCGTCATCCTGATCTACCGCGAAGACAAGTACAACCCCGACGCCGAGAACGAGGGGATCGCGGAGATCATCGTCGCCAAGCAGCGCAACGGCCCGACTGGCACGCTCAAGCTGGCGTTCATCAAGGAGCGCACCCGCTTCGAGAACTACGATCCCGGCGGGCGCTGAACCGCGGCGCGCATGGTCCGCACCACCGTCGCCCACGTCGATCTGGACGCGCTCAAGGCCAACTACCGCGCCATTGAGGCGCTGCTCGCCGCCCGGACCCCGCCCTCGCAGAAGCCGCCCGGCATCATCGCCGTCGTGAAGGCGAATGCGTACGGCCACGGTGCGCGGCACGTGGCGCTCGCCCTCGAGGAGGCCGGCGCCGCCACGCTCGCGTGTGCGGACATCGAGGAAGGGGTGGCGCTGCGCCAGGCGGGGGTCAAGGGGCGCATCCTCGTGTTCGGCGCCCTGAGCGTCAGCGATCTGTCCGGACTCTTCGAGTTCGACCTGACCCCGACGTGCTCGACGCCGGGGGCGGGACGCGCGCTGCAAGCGGCGGCTGGCGCCCTGGGCCGCCGCCTGCGGTACCACCTCAAGATCGACACCGGCCTCAACCGCCTCGGCTTTCGCCACGACAACGTCGAGCGGACGCTGCCCGAGTTGCTCGCAAGCCCGAACCTCGCCCTGGAGGCCGTCTGCACGCATTTCGCCGCGGCCGACGACCTCGCCCACCCGTCGTTCGAGGCGCAGCGCCTGCGGTTCGATGCGGTGCTGGCCCGGATCGCCGCGATGGGCGTTTCGGTGCCAACGCGGCACGCCGCGAACAGTGCGGCGCTGCTGCGCGACCCCCGCGTGTGGTTTGAAGGCGTCCGGCCGGGCATCCTGCTCTATGGCGTCGCGCCGCCGGCGTTCGCGGGGGCGTTGCCGCTCGGGCCCGTGCTGTCGCTCCGCAGCCGCATCGTCTCCGTCAAGCATGTGCGCGCGGGTGAGGGGGTCGGCTACGGCGCCACCTTCTCGCCGGCAACGCCTCGCGTCGTGGCGACCGTGCCTGCCGGCTACGCCGACGGCCTCGACACGCGACTCGGGGGACGCGGGCAGGTGCTCGTCGGCGGTCGCCGCGCGCCGATCGTCGGCGCCGTGTCGATGGACATGCTGGCCGTCGACGTGACCGGCATGCCGGTCAACCCCGGCGACGAGGTGGTGTTCCTCGGCGGGCAGGGGCGCGAGCGCATCACGGCGTCCGAGATGGCGCTGGCCATCGGCACGATTCCGTACGAGATTCTGTGCCGCATCGGGACGCGTATCGAACGGGTCTATGATGGGGCAGGGCGGTGAGAGGAACACCGGCTGGCCGGCGGCGGATTACGGACGCCCGAGCGGCCAGCGAAGCGTGAGCGACAGGGAGTCCGCTGTCAGCTGGGGTACCCGTGGTCCGCTGCCAGCTGCCAGCTCGAGAGCATGAAATCACCGAAGAGCGTCTTCGTCTGCCAGGAATGCGGGTCGCAGGCCCCGAAGTGGATGGGGCGGTGTGCGGACTGCGGCGCCTGGAACTCGCTGGTCGAGGAGCGGCCGCCTGAGGCGTCGCAGACGCCGGCCGGCGCGGCGGCGCCGCGCTACGCGCTGGGCGGCGGCGCGGGTGCGCGCCTGTACGCGGACATCCAGATGGCCGACGCGCCGCGGCTGCGGACCGGCATCGAGGAGTTCGACCGCGTGCTCGGCGGGGGCGTCGTTCCGGGCTCGCTCGTGTTGCTCGGCGGCGAACCGGGAATCGGGAAATCGACGCTCCTGCTGCAGGCAGCCGCGGCGTTCGCCCGCGCCGTCGGGCCCGTGCTCTACAGTTCGGGCGAGGAGTCGGAGCACCAGATCAAATCGCGCGGCGAGCGGCTTGGCGTCGGCGACGCGCCCGTCTACCTGCTGGCCGAGACGTGCCTCGAGCGGATTCTCGAAGAGGCCTCCCGGCTGAAGCCCGCGCTGCTGGTCGTCGATTCGATCCAGACCGTGTTCTCCCTGAAGCTGCAGTCGGCGCCCGGCAGCATCGGGCAGGTCCGGGAGGCCGCGACGCAGCTGCTGTTCACGGCGAAGGGGCACAACCTGCCGACATTCCTCGTCGGCCACGTGACGAAGGACGGCAGCCTGGCCGGCCCGAAGTCGCTCGAGCACATCGTCGACACGGTCCTCTACTTCGAAGGGGAGCAGCATCACATCCACCGGATCATCCGCGCGGTGAAGAACCGGTTCGGCGAGGTGTCCGAGCTGGGCGTGTTCGAGATGACCGGAACCGGCCTCCGTCCGGTGCCGAACCCGTCACAGCTCTTCCTCGCCGAGCGCCCGGTCGCGTCGCCCGGGTCGGCGGTCGTGTGTTGCATCGAAGGGTCCCGCCCGATCCTGGTCGAGGTTCAGGCGCTGGTCAGCGGCAGCCTCTACGCGAACCCGCGGCGCATGGCCATCGGCGTCGATCAGAACCGGCTGTCGCTGCTCGTCGCGGTCCTGGAGAAGCGTGCCGGACTGAGCCTGGTTGGCGAGGACGTGTTCGTCAACGTCGCGGGGGGGATGTCGATCGACGAGCCGGCCGTCGACCTGGCCGTCGCGGCGGCGGTCGCGTCCTCGGTGCGCAACCGTCCCGTCCGGCCGAAGACCGTCGTGTTCGGCGAGATCGGGCTTGCAGGAGAAGTCCGCGCGGTCACCCAGGCGGGCCGCCGGGTGAGAGAAGCTGCGCAGATGGGGTTCACTCGCTGTATCCTTCCTGGAGGCAACATCGATCCCCGGGACCTGCCAGCCGGCGACGCGTGCGAACTCGTCGGTGCAACGGGCGTCGGGGAAGCACTCGACGCGCTCTTTGCGTAACCGGCTCCGATCCCGGGCCCGAGCGTCCCGACCGGGCCGGCCGCGCTTCATTCCTACGTGAGACGGGGAGACCCCCGAATGAACTGGTTCATACTCGCCAGGGCGTTGTTCGTGGCGGTGGTGGCGTTCACCGCCGGCCTGCTTCAGCCGCTGTCGTCGTTCGGTGTCGACGGCACCGCCGGTGCGGCTCTCAACGTGCTCATGGGCGTCGCGCTGGCCCTGCTGGTCATCGTGTTCGAGCACTGGCTGAAGGACGTGGCGGCCACGACGGCGCTCGGCGCGCTGCTGGGCGGTACAGACCGGCCTCGTCATTGCGAGGACCATCGAGACGGCGGCGACCTGGAACGACAGCCGCGACCCTCGCGTCGTGTTCCTGAGGAGTGTGGTGCTGCTCGTGCTGCCCTACATCGGCACGGTCATCGGTGCCCGGAAAGGCGAGTGGCTGGAGCCCGCGCGTCTGATCGGCCTGTTCCGCGCGGCGGGGCCTCAGCGCCGATACAAGGTGCTCGACACGAGCGTCATCATCGACGGCCGCATCGCCGACATCTGCGAGACGGGGTTCATCGACGGCGCGCTCGTCATCCCGCAGTTCGTGCTCAAGGAACTGCAGGCGGTCGCCGATTCGGCCGACGCGCTCAAGCGTAACCGCGGGCGGCGCGGCCTCGACATCCTCCAGAAGATCCAGAAGATGGCCGGCGTCGAGGTGGTCATCTCCGACGTCGATTTCCCGGAGGTCCGCGAGGTCGACCTCAAGCTGATCGAGCTGGCGCGGTCGCTGCAGGGCAAGATCGTCACCAACGACTTCAACCTGAACAAGGTGGCCCAGCTGCGAGGCGTCGACGTGCTGAACATCAACCTCCTCGCCAACTCGCTGAAGCCGGTCGTGCTGCCCGGCGAGATCATGAAGGTGTTCATCCTCAAGGAAGGCAAGGAGTACAACCAGGGCGTCGCCTACCTGGACGACGGCACGATGGTGGTCGTGGACAACGCGCGACGGATGATCTCGAAGACCATCGACATCGTCGTGACGAGCGTCCTGCAGACGACCGCCGGCAAGATGATCTTCGGCCGCCACATCGAGGCGGGGGCGCCCGCTTCGCCGCCGGCCACGCCCGCGGCGGCGTCCGCGCCGTCTTCCGCGCCGCCCGCGCCCGCCCCGGCACCGGCCCAGGCGGGCGGCCCCGCGCCAACCCAGCCGATCCCGAACGGCGTCGCGCCGCCGGCACCCCAAGGCCAGGGGGACAAGGACGACGCCAACCGGCGGTCGCGGTGAGGATCCCGCCCTTCCACTGGTGGCGGACGGTCTTCTTTCTGATCCCGGCGATCGCGGTTTACACGATCGTGCTGGGGACGCTGTCGATCGCGTCGAGCTTCATCCAGCCGAGCGGGTTCTTCGCCCACCGGTGCGCGCGCGCCTGGTCGTGGCTGATTCTCAAGACGACGGGTGTCCACGTCGACGTGCGCGGCCTCGGGCGTCTCACGCCCGGCACGACCTACATCTTCATCTCCAACCACCAGAGCATCTACGACATCCCGATCATCTTCTGGAACGTCCCGTGGCAGCTGCGCATCATCGCGAAGGCGTCGCTCGGACGGTTCCCGTTTCTCGGCTGGCATCTCAGCCGGACGGGACACCTGCTCGTCGATCGGAGGAAGCCCGATCCGCTCGGCATCCTGAAACGCTGGAAGGGTCTGGTGTCGAAGGGGCTCTCGCTGATCGTGTTCCCCGAGGGTACCCGAAGCGCGGACGGGACGGTCGGCCGGTTCAAGGGTGGCAGCTTCCTCCTGGCCATTCAGGCCGGCCTGCCGATCGTCCCGATCTCGGTCGCCGGTAGCCGGCATGTGATGCTCAAGAACCGGCTGATGACCTGTCCGGGTCACGTGCGGCTGGTGGTGCACGACCCGGTGTCGACCGAAGGCCTGGAAGCGACCGCAGAGTCCGCCCGCCGGCTCGCCCAGCAGGTGCGCGAGGCGGTCCGGGCCGACGTCGACGAGCCGGGGGAACCAGAGTCCAGAACTGAGAACTCATAACTCAGAACTCAGAACTCAAGACTCAAGACTCAAGACTCAGAACTCAGAACCCACCAGCCGCCGGGAGAACGTATGCGATTCAGTGTGGCCGAATCGCTCCACCCGATCGTGTGCCTGAACGTGCTGGCGTTCGAGGGCCTGACGGCGGCCGAACGCGAGCCTCGGCTCGACCTGGCGCTCGCCGAGGCCGAGCGGAGGGCGCGTCGGGCGCCGCCCGTCGAACGGGACAGGGTGCGGGCGATGTACCGGGCCGTCGGCCTCGATCCCACCAGGCGCCGGCCGTCCTCTGAAGCGCTGCTCCGGCGCGTCGTCAGGGGCGGGAGTCTGCCCCGGATCAACGTCCTCGTCGACGTGTGCAACTGGTGCTCCCTCGAGTTGCAGTTGCCGTACGGCGTGTACGACCTCGCTCATGTTGTCGGGGATGTCGAACTGCGGCTCGGCCGTCCGGGCGAAGCGTACCCCGGCATCGGGAAAGACGTCGTGCACGTCGAGGGCCGGCTGACGCTGGCCGACGGTCTGGGTCCCTTCGGCAACCCTTCCTCGGACTCAGCCCGCACCATGATCAGCCCGGCCACGGCGGCCGCTCTCATCGTCATCTACCAGCCCTGGGAGCCGGGAGTGCTCGAGGGCGCGAACGCGCTCGACCTGACGGCCAGCCGCGTCGTCGAATTCGCTGGCGGCCGCGAAACCATACGACTGGCACTATAATTAAAGGTTGCGTCCGGCAACCGGACGTGCGCGGTGGGCCTGCGTGGCCAGCCGCAGGGACCAGCTGATGCACGCAACCGCGATCATCGCTGCCGGAGGGCGCGGGCGGCGGCTCGGAGCCGCGGTGCCCAAGCAGTTGCTCGACCTCGGTGGCCGCCCGATGCTCCTGTGGAGTGTCGACGCGTTCCTGGCGTGCGAGCGCATCAGCGACGTCATCGTCGTTGGTCCGCCGGAGTGGGTGGCCGCGCGGCCCCCGTGCCTGCGCCGTCAGGGGATTCGCCTGGTCGCAGGCGGGGACCGCCGCCAGGACTCGGTGGCGAACGGTTTCGACGCCGTGCTGGGGGCGACCGACATCGTGCTGGTCCACGACGCGGCCCGGCCGTTCGTCGATTCCGAGACCATCAACCGTGCGATCGACGCCGCGGCCGAGTCTGGAGCGGCCGTCGTCGCCGTCCAGGCTCGCGACACGGTGAAATGGTCACCGGCCGACGACACGGTCGGTGGGGGCGGGCCCGCCGCCCGCGTTCACCGGGTCGTGGAGCGGACGATGGCGCGAGAGTCGGTGTTCCTGGCCCAGACCCCGCAGGCCTTCCGCCGCGAGGTGCTGGCCGAAGCGATCGCGCTCGGCCGCGCGGGCGCGGAGGGGACCGACGAGGCCGCCCTCGCCGAGCAGGCCGGCTATCGCGTGCGGATCGTCGCCGGCCCGGCCCGGAACATGAAGGTGACGACGGCCGAGGACCTGGCGATGGCGGAGGCGATGGTGCGCGGACCCGGTCGTCGTTCGGCGGGCGATCGCGGCCTGCCGGCTATTCGCGTCGGCTCGGGCTACGACCTGCACCGGCTGGTCGATGGCCGGCCGCTCATCCTGGGCGGCGTGGCCATCCCGTTCGATCGCGGGCTGGCTGGCCACTCCGACGCGGACGCGTTGTGCCACGCGGTCACGGACGCTCTTCTCGGCGCCGTCTCGCAGGGAGACATCGGCCAGCACTTTCCGGATTCCGACGAGCGCTGGCGGGGCGCGTCGAGCATCGATCTGCTTCGACGGGCCGCGGCCATCGTGGCGGGCCTCGGGTACAGGGTCGTGAACGTCGACGCGACGATCGTCGCGGAGCGGCCGACGCTCGGGCCGTTTCGCGCCGCGATGGCATCCGGGCTGGCGTCGGCCCTCGGTGTCGAGCCGTCCTCCGTCAGCGTGAAGGCGAAGACCAACGAAGGCGTCGATGCGGCCGGCCGCGGCGAGGCGATCGCGGTCCACGCGGTGGCGCTCATCGAACAGCGGGCAGCCGGCAGCGGCCAGCCGACAGCGGACACGGACCATTCGTGACCCGTGGCGCCTGGTGTCAGGCGCCGCGCTGCGCAGACAGAGAGGACCGCTGCCAGCTGAGAGCTGCCAGCTGGGAGCTGTGTTGATGAGAGTCCGCTTCGCCCCGAGCCCCACCGGCCACCTGCACGTCGGCAACGCGCGCACGGCCCTGTTCAACTGGCTGATGGCGCGCGGGGCGGGCGGGACGTTCATCCTGCGCATCGAGGACACCGACGTCGAGCGATCCACGCGCGAGTCGGAGTCCGCGATCCTCGAGGACCTGCGATGGCTCGGTCTGCAGTGGGATGAAGGGCCCGACATCGGCGGGCCCCATGGCCCCTACCGGCAGTCCGAGCGGCTTCACCTCTACCGATCGCACGCCGACTCGCTCGTCGCGGCTGGCCGGGCGTACCGCTGCTTCTGCTCGCCTGAGCGCCTCGAGGCCGAGCGGCAGGCCGCGCGCGCTGCGGGGCAGCCGCCTCGCTACGCGGGAACGTGCCGGCATCTCTCGATCGACGAGGCACGCAGCCGGATCGCGGGCGGGGAGCGCGCCGTCGTCCGGTTCCGTGTGCCGTCGGACCGCACCGTCGTCTTCCGGGACCTGGTGCGCGGCGACGTGGCGTTTCACACGAGCGTGATCGGTGACCCGGTGCTGCTCCGCTCGGACGGCAGCCCCGCGTACAACTTCGCGGTGGTGATAGACGATGCCTTGATGCAGGTGACGCATGTCGTGCGCGGCGAGGATCACATCCCGAACACGCCTCGCCAGATCCTGTTCTACGAAGCGCTCGGCTTCACGCCTCCGGCGTTCGCGCATCTCGCGCTCGTGATGGGCCCGGACCACACGCCGCTGTCCAAGCGGCATGGAGCCACGTCGGTCGCCGAGTTCCGGGCCAAGGGGTACCTGCCCGAGGCGCTCGTGAACTGCCTCGCGCTGATTGGCTGGTCGCCAGGAGCCGACGATGAGCTGTTGCCGGCCGCCGAGCTGGCGCGCCGGTTCAACATCGCCGCCGTGGGGCACAGCGCCGGCGTGTTCGACGAGGGCAAACTCGCCTGGGCGAATCGCCACTACCTCCGCATCGCCGACCCGGCGCGGATCGTGCGCCTGACGCTCGAGTACTTCCGCCGCGAGGGGCTCGCGAGTGATCCCAGCCCCGCCGGACTCGACTATCTCGCCGCGGTGGCGCCGATGGCGTCCGGGTCGGTCGATCGGCTCGACGAGATTCCTTCTCGGCTCCGCTTCCTGGTCTCGTTCGACCCGGCGGCTGCGCTCGGCGATCCGGACGTGCGGGAGGTGTTGTCACACGAGGGGGCGCGCGAGGTGATCGAGAGCCTCGCGCGCGAACTGTCACGCACTCCGCGGCTGGAGAGCCGCGAGGCGTTCCGTGCCGTCGTCGGTGCGGTGAAGCAGCAGACGGGGCAGAAGGCGAAACCGCTGTTCCATCCGATTCGAGTGGCGCTGACGGGCTCGGCGGGCGGGCCCGAACTGGATCTGGCGGTGCCGGCGATCGACCGCGGCGCCGAGTTGCCAGTTGGGGCCGGCATCGCGCCGGTCCTCGGTTGCCGCGAGCGGGCGGCAGCATTTGCCGAGGCGTTGCGAAACTCGTAGCGGTCAGCTGGCAGCGGTCAGCCGACAGCGGGTCACACGTGATCAACTGCCAGCTGCCAGCTGCCAGCTACCAGCTATCAGCTGACCGTGATGATCATCTACGGCCTCAACCCCGTCCTGGAAGCGCTGCGCGCGCGGCGCGTGCGCGGTCTTCGCGTATCGGCGCGGTCGGACCGTCGCGTCCAGGAGGTGCTGCGGCTGGCGGCGTCGGCCGGGGTGCGGGTGCAGCAGGTGGACTCGGGCGAGTTGGATCGCGCGGCGCGGGGCGGGCTGCACCAGGGCGTGGTGGCCGATGTCGAGAATGCGCCCGACTACGACGTCGCCGATCTGGTGCGCTCGGCCTCGGGGGCACCGCTCATCGTCGTGCTCGACGGCGTCGAGGACCCGCACAACTTCGGGGCGATCCTCCGCGTGGCGGACGCGGCCGGCGCCGACGGCGTGGTGCGCCAGACGCGCCGCTCCGCCGCGGCCGACGGGGTGGCGGCGAAGGCGTCGGCCGGCGCGCTCGCGCACGTCCGCATAGCGTCGGTGGTCAACATTGCGCGCGCGATCGAGGAGTTGAAGGCTGCCAACGTCTGGACGATCGGGCTCGCCGCCGATGCGCCCGAGCGTTACAGCGATCTGGACCTGACGCTGCCGACCGCGCTCGTGCTCGGGAGCGAAGGCGAAGGCCTGCGGCGGCTCGTCCGTGAGAAGTGCGATCGGACGGCGGCGATTCCGATGTTCGGCCACGTTGACAGCTTGAACGTGAGTGTGGCGGCCGGGATCGTCCTGTTCGAAGCGGTCAGACAACGTCGGCTGAGGTAGTTTGGGCGCCTTGTCACTTGGCACAGGATGTGCTACGCTTAATCCTTTCGTCTGGCTGGCGTAGCTCAGTCCGGTAGAGCAGCTGATTTGTAATCAGCCGGTCGGGGGTTCAAATCCCTCCGCCAGCTCCATCGGTCTGGCGCCGGAGGCGGCGCCGTCCCTCGGGGAAGGTGCCCGCCTGCAGCACCGGCCGGACGAGACTGGCAGGAGGTTTGGCGAGGTTGCAGAGCGGTCAAATGCAACAGACTGTAAATCTGTCGGCCCAGTGCCTTCGGAGGTTCGAATCCTCCCCTCGCCACCAGACTTCGCTCGCGGCGTGCGAACGGGCGCGCGAGCTTCGGCTGGGCAAGCCAGCCTTCTGCAACGAGGGAGCGAAGGCTGTCACGCCGTAGTCCGGAGGACGAAGGCGGACGGTACGTTTGCGGGAATCTCGCGGCGTCGGGGACGGTTCAGCGGGCGGGAGTAACTCAGTGGTAGAGTCACAGCCTTCCAAGCTGTTGGTCGCGGGTTCGATCCCCGTCTCCCGCTCCAGCCTTCGCTCGGGATCGCGCGAAGGCTGCCGCGCCGTAGCGGCGCTTCGCGCCGCGTAGGCGGGCTGGTCCAGAGGCTTCCCGAGCTACGGCTCGGCAAGCCAGTCGCCGTAGCGTTCGGCATGGAACTGGGCCGAACGCGAAGGCGGGCAGCCGAGACGCTCTCGCGAGCTTCGTCTGGCAAGCCAGATATGAGTTCATTTCTTGGTGTCGGTTCGGAGTCATTGATACGGTGTGGGCAGCGAGGCTGCCCGAGCAACAGTCCCGCGCCGATGTAGCTCAGTCGGCAGAGCGCGTCCTTGGTAAGGACGAGGTCACCAGTTCGATTCTGGTCATCGGCTCCACTTCAGGCTCGCCGGAGCCGGTGCCGCTTCAGCGGCGCCGGCGAGGGCGGGCAAGAGGATCACGCGCATGGCGAAAGAAAAATTTGACCGCACGAAACCGCACGTGAACGTGGGGACGATCGGGCACATCGACCACGGGAAGACGACCCTGACGGCGGCGCTGACGAAGGTGGCGTCGGAGAAGGGGTGGGCGAAGTACGTGTCGTATGACGAGGTGGCGAAGGCGTCGGAATCGCAGGGCCGTCGGGATGCGACGAAGATCCTGACGATCGCGACGAGCCACGTGGAGTACAGCTCGGCGAAGCGGCACTACGCGCACGTGGACTGCCCGGGGCACGCGGACTACATCAAGAACATGATCACGGGCGCGGCGCAGATGGACGGGGCGATCCTGGTGGTGTCGGCGGTGGACGGGCCGATGCCGCAGACGCGGGAGCACGTGCTGCTGGCGCGGCAGGTGAACGTGCCGTGCGTGCTGGTGGCGCTCAACAAGGTGGACGCGGTGGACGACCCGGAGCTGCTGGACCTGGTGGAGCTGGAGGTGCGGGAGCTGCTGAGTTCGTATGGGTTCCCCGGGGACGACCTGCCGGTGGTGCGGGTGTCGGCGCTGCGGGCGCTGGAGGGGGACGCGGAGGGAGTGCAGGGGATCATGAACCTGCTGGAGGCGCTGGACAGCTACGTGCCGATGCCGGTGCGGGAGGTGGACAAGCCGTTCCTGATGCCGATCGAGGATGTGTTCTCGATCTCGGGGCGCGGGACGGTGGTGACGGGGCGGGTGGAGCGGGGGCAGGTGAAGGTGGGCGAGGAGGTCGAGATCATCGGCTTCCGGCCGACGATGAAGAAGGTGGTGACGGGCGTCGAGATGTTCCGGAAGCTGCTGGACGCGGGGGTGGCGGGGGACAACATCGGCGTGCTGCTGCGGGGGTTGGAGAAGACGGACGTGGAGCGGGGGCAGGTGCTGGCGAAGGGCGGGTCGATCACGCCGCACACGAAGTTCAAGGCCGAGGTGTACGTGCTGTCGAAGGAGGAAGGCGGGCGGCACACGCCGTTCTTCACGGGGTATCGGCCGCAGTTCTACCTGCGGACGACGGACGTGACGGGGTCGATGTTCCTGCCGGACGGGGTGGAGATGGTGATGCCGGGGGACAACACGAGCATCCGGGCGGAGTTGATCACGCCGGTGGCGATCGAGAAGGGGTCGAAGTTCGCGATCCGCGAAGGCGGCCGGACGGTGGGCGCCGGGACGGTCACGGAGATTCTGGAATAGCAGGGCCGAGGGGCGAGGATTGAGGGACGAGGGCCTGCCCCCGCTCCTCGCTCCTCGCTCCTCGCTCCTGCGCACGCGAGCGAAGCGAAGCGGAGCGAGCGGTAAGCAGCTATGCGCGACATCATCATCCTGGCCTGCACCGACTGCAAGCGCCGGAACTACAACACGACGAAGAACAAGAAGAAGACCACCGAGCGTCTCGAATTGAGCAAGTTCTGCCCGCACTGCCGCAAGCACACGGCACACCGGGAGACGAAGTAGCGGCAGGCGTAGGCCAGTAGCTCAACTGGAAGAGCACCGGTCTCCAAAACCGGGGGTTGGGGGTTCGATCCCCTCCTGGCCTGCCAATATTCGCGACGAAGGGGCGGGGGTTCGCCCCTGACCCCTTCGGTTGCCGCAGGAAGCGGCGGTGAGGACCGTGGCAATCATCGACAACGTCAAGGATGCGGGCGGCAACGTGACCGGTGGGTGGAGGAACTTCCGGACGTTCCTCACCGAGGTTCGCAACGAGCTGAAGCGTGTCACCTGGCCTTCCCGCAAGGAAGTCTACGCGACGACGCTCGTCGTGATCCTCACCTCGATCTTCTTCGGGGTGTACCTCTTCGCGCTCGACGGCGTGCTGAACATCGGGATCCAGTGGATCTTCAAGCAGTTTGGTGTGGCATGACGGACGACCGCACGAAGCAGTGGTACATCGTCCACACCTACTCGGGCTTCGAGAAGAAGGTGTCTGAGTCGCTCCGGCAGCGCATCCAGGCGTACGGGCTGCAGGACGAAATCGGCGAGATCCTCATCCCCACGGAAGTGGTCGTGGAGATGCGCGGCGGCCGCAAGGTCGAGACCCCCAAGCGTTTCTTCCCCGGGTACATCCTCGTCGAGATGTACATGTCGGACAACGCCTGGCACGTCGTCAAGAACACCCCGAAGGTGACGGGCTTCGTCGGGCCCGGTGCGCGCCCCACGCCGCTCAGCCGCGAGGAGGTCGACCAGATCCTCCTCCAGGTGACGGCCGCGGCCGAGAAGCCGAAGCCGAAGTACTCGTTCGAAAGCGGCGCGCGCGTCCGCATCAACGAGGGGCCGTTCGCGAGCTTCGAAGGGGTCATCGACGAAGTGAATGCCGATCGGAACACGCTCAAGGTGATGGTGACGATCTTCGGCCGGTCGACGCCGGTCGAGCTGGATTTCATGCAGGTGGAGAAGGTCTAGCGGGCAGCGGTCGGCTGTCAGCGGGTCCGCTGCCAGCCGCCAGCCTGCAGCTGTCAGCTTCGCGGGACACGAATTATGGCGAAGAAGATTCAGGCGGTGGTGAAGCTCCAGATTGCGGCCGGCAAGGCGACGCCGGCGCCGCCCGTCGGGACCGCGCTCGGGCCGCACGGGCTGAACATCATGGATTTCTGCAAGAACTTCAACTCGAAGACGGCCAAGGACGAGGGGCTGATCATCCCCGTCGTCGTGACGGTGTACGCGGATCGGAGCTACACCTTCATCACGAAGACGCCGCCGGCCGCCGTCCTGCTCAAGCGCGCCGCCAACATCGCCAAGGGGTCGGCCGAGCCGAACAAGAACAAGGTCGGGACGGTCACGGCCAAGCAGGTCGCGGAGATCGCGAAGCTCAAGATGCCGGACCTCAACGCGGAGAACCTCGACGCGGCGGTCAAGACCATCGCCGGTACGGCGCGGTCGATGGGGCTGGACGTGATTCAGTAGGGGGTCAGGGACCAGGAACGAGGAACGAGGGGGAGCCTCTCAATCCTCGCTCCTCGCCCCTCATCCCTCGTTAGGGCGTGGGAGGGTCCGCCGGCCGGGCCCGCTGACCACAGGGAGGGTCGATGAAGAAGGCAGGGAAGAAGTTCAAGGCGGCCAAGTCGCAGGTGAGCGACCGGCAGTACAGCCTCGACGAGGCGGTGCCGCTCGCCCAGAAAATCAAGTTCGCCAAGTTCGACGAGACCGTCGAACTGGCGTTCCGGCTCGGCGTGGACCCGAAGCATGCCGACCAGATGGTCCGCGGCACGGTGGTGCTGCCGCACGGCCTCGGCAAGACCAAGAAGGTTCTCGCCATCGCGGGCGGCGAGAAGCAGAAGGAAGCCCAGGAGGCCGGCGCCGACATCGTGGCGGGCGAAGAGATCGTCGAGAAGATCCAGGGCGGTTTCATGGACTTCGAGGCCGTGGTCGCGACCCCCGACATGATGAAGTCGGTCGGGCGACTCGGCAAGGTGCTCGGGCCCCGCGGGCTGATGCCCAACCCGAAGACCGGCACCGTCACCTTCGACATCGGCAAGGCCGTCCGCGAAATCAAGGCCGGCAAGGTGGAGTTCCGCGTCGACAAGACCGGCATCGTCCACGCGCCGGTGGGGAAGGCCTCGTTCCCGACCCAGAACCTGCTGCAGAACGCCCACGCGCTGGTCGAGGCGATCGTGAAGGCGAAGCCGGCGGCGGCCAAGGGCAAGTACCTGAAGAGTCTCGTCCTCTCCACGACCATGGGCCCGGCGATCAAGGTCGACGCCGCCAGCGTGGACACGGCGAGAAAGTAGGAAGGTGCAGCAGTCATGGCGTTGACGAAATCCGAGAAGACGGCGACGCTCGAGCAGCTCGCGTCCGCGCTGAAGGGCGCGGACAGCGCGATCCTGTTCGACTACAAGGGCCTCAACGTGCCCCAGGTGACCGAACTGCGGCGTCAGGTCCGGGCCGCAAAGGGGCAGTACAGGGTCGTCAAGAACACGCTGGCCCGCCGCGCCCTGAAGGGCACGGAGTTCGAGCCGCTGAGCGAGTTCTTCCAGGGGACCACGGCCATCGCGTTCACCGGCACCGACCCGGTGGCGCTGGCCAAGACGCTCACGACGTTCGCGAAGGCCGCGCCGCAGCTGACCATCAAGGCGGCGGTGGTGCAGGGGCGGAAGATCCAGGCCGCCGAGGTGACGGAACTGGCCCAGCTTCCGGGCAAGCCCGAGCTGTACGCCAAGCTGCTGTTCCTCCTCAGCGCGCCGATGGTCCGGCTCGTGACGGTCCTCAATGCGGCGCCGCAGGCGCTGCTGAACGTGCTCACGCAGGCGGAGAAGAAGAGGGGCGAATCATAGACCTTGGCGGGTCCGAAGACCTGTCCTACACCCGCAGGGCCACCGGCCCTGCAGCCCGTAGGGCGGACCTCTGGTCCGCCAATGCGGCGTTCATGAGCGAGGAGAACTGAGATGGCGGAACTGAACCAGCAGCAGGTGATCGAGTACATCAAGGGCATCAGCGTCCTCGAGCTGTCGCAGCTCGTGAAGGCTCTGGAAGCAGAGCTTGGCGTGTCGGCGGCGGCAGCGATGCCGATGGCGATGGCGGCCGGCCCCGGCGCGGCGGCGGCGGCGCCGGTCGAGGAGAAGACCGAGTTCAACGTGATCCTCACCGAGGTGGGCGACAAGAAGATCAACGTGATCAAGGTCGTTCGCGAAGTCACCAGCCTGGGCCTCAAGGAAGCCAAGGACCTGGTCGAGGGCGCCCCGAAGCCGATCAAGGAAGGCGTGCCCAAGGACGAGGCCGAGGCGATTCGCAAGAAGTTCGAAGAGGTCGGCGCGAAGGTCGAGATCAAGTAGGCGCAGGCAGGCCCGACGCGCCGCGCGTCCGCTGCATGATTGCAGCGTCCCGATCGAGCGGCTTCAGGCGGCGACCCGCCGCCTGAAGCGCGGCCATCCGTCGCGCCCCGTCCGGCGGGGTTCGGCTTTTGGGACCTTCACAGGATGTACAGCCTTCCCAAGAACGTTTATCGTGAGCGGATCGACTTCTCGAAGATCAAGACGACGATTCCGATCCCGAATCTGATCGAGATCCAGAAGAACTCGTACGAGCGCTTCCTCCAGATGAACCGTCTGCCGGCCGAGCGCGACGACGCCGGGCTGCAGTCGGTCTTCAAGTCGGTGTTCCCGATCTCGGACTTCCGCGGGAACTCCTCGCTCGAGTTCATCGAGTACTCGATCGGCAACTGGGAGTGCAAGTGCGGCAAGCTCGTCGGGCTGCACCACTTGCGCAAGGCCTGCGCCTCGTGCGGGGCGACGCTCGTCGCCGACCCGTACGGCGACCGGGACGTGCTCTGCCCCAGGTGCGGCCGCGCCAACGAGGCGCGCGGCGATGCCTGCGACATCTGCGGCCAGACGGTCGGGCTGAAGCTGAAGTACGACGTCGACGAATGCCAGGAGCGCGGCATGACCTACGCCGTGCCGCTCAAGGTCACCATCCGCCTCGTCGTCTGGAACAAGGACCCCGAGACCGGCGTCAAGACCATCCGCGACATCAAGGAGCAGGAGGTCTACTTCGGCGACATCCCGCTGATGACCGAGAACGGCACGTTCATCATCAACGGGACCGAGCGCGTCATCGTCTCGCAGCTGCACCGGTCGCCCGGCGCGTTCTTCCACGCCGAGGAGAAGACGCTCTACGCCGCGCAGATCATCCCGTACCGCGGATCGTGGGTCGAGTTCGAATTCGACACCAAGAACCTGCTCTACGTCCGGATCGATCGGAAGCGCAAGTTCCCGGCGACGGTGTTCCTCCGCGCCCTCGGCCTGCAGAGCACCGAGGAGATCGTCAGGACCTTCTACGGCGTCGATCGGCTGTTCCTCCGGTCGAACGTCCTCTGGAGCGTGAGCGAGAGCCTGGTCGGCCTGCGCGCCGGCGAGGACATCGAGATCGGCGGCTCCGACCTCGTGATCCACAAGGGCAAGAAGATCACCAACTCGGCGATCGCCGCCCTGCGGAAGGCCGGCGTCGAAGCGGTGCGGATCGACGACGCCGAACTCGGCGGCGCATTCGCGGCGCAGGACGCCGTGGACCAGTCCACGGGCGAGGTGCTCGTCCAGGCAAACGAGGAGTTGACCCCGCGCCTGATCTCGATCCTGCAGGAGAAGGGGATCGAACGCGTCGACATCTTCTTCCCCGAGCGGGACGTGATCGGCTCGATCGTCTCCCACACGCTGCGCAAGGACACGATCCAGAACCACGTCCAGGCGCTCGTCGAGATCTACCGCCGGCTCCGGCCCGGAGACCCGCCGACCGAGGACAGCTCGCGGTCGCTGTTCGAGAACATGTTCTTCAACCCGCAGAAGTACGACTTCTCGCGGGTCGGCCGGCTGAAGCTGAACACGAAGCTGGGCCTGAACACGCCGCTCGACGAGAAGATCCTGCACCCGCAGGACTTCTACGAGGTCATCAAGTTCCTGCTCAAGCTGCGGCGGAACCCCGCGGCGGTGGACGACATCGATCACCTGGGCAACCGGCGCGTCCGCTCCGTCGGCGAGCTCCTCGAGAACCAGTTCCGCATCGGCCTGGTCCGGATGGAGCGCGCCATCAAGGAGAAGATGTCGGTCTACCAGGAAATGGCGACCGCCATGCCGCACGACCTGATCAACGCGAAGCCGGTCATGGCGGCCATCCGCGAGTTCTTCGGGTCGTCGCAGCTCTCGCAGTTCATGGACCAGACCAATCCGCTGTCCGAGGTGACGCACAAGCGCCGCCTCTCGGCCCTCGGGCCCGGCGGGCTGTCGCGCGAGCGCGCCGGGTTCGAGGTCCGGGACGTGCACCCGACCCACTACGGCCGCATCTGTCCGATTGAGACGCCGGAAGGGCCGAACATCGGCCTGATCTCGTCGCTGGCCTGCTACTCGCGCATCAACGAGTTCGGCTTCATCGAGTCGCCCTACCGAAAGGTGAAGGACGGCCACGTCGTCGACTACGTCCAGATCGTGAACGGCGCCGGCACCCGCTTCAAGGCGGGCGACATCGTCGAGATCCAGGAGGCCGCCGAGGAGAACGCGCAGGCCAAGGCGCGCCGCAAGAAGGCCGCCGAGTGGGAGCCGTATTCGTTCTACCTCTCTGCCTGGGAAGAGGACCAGTACATCGTCGCTCAGGCGAACGTCACCCTCGACGCCGATCTGCGGCTGACGCAGGAGCGGGTCAACGCGCGCAAGGAGGGGAACTTCATCCTCGCGCCGCGCGATACCGTGCAGTTCATCGACGTGTCGCCCAAGCAGCTCGTCTCCGTCGCGGCGTCGCTCATCCCGTTCCTCGAGCACGACGACGCGAACCGCGCGCTGATGGGATCGAACATGCAGCGCCAGGCCGTGCCGCTGCTGCGCGCCCGCGCGCCGTACGTCGGCACCGGCATGGAGTACATCACCGCCCGCGACTCGGGCGCGGTCGTCTCCGCCCGCCGCGCCGGCAGCGTCGACTACGTCGACAGCCAGCGCGTGGTCGTCCGCGTCCACGGCGAAGATGGCGACGTCTCCAAGGAGATGGGCGCCGACATCTACGGCCTGACCAAGTTCAAGCGGTCGAACCAGAACACCTGCATCAACCAGAAGCCGATCGTCCGGGTCGGCCAGACGGTCGCGAAGGGCCAGGCCCTCGCCGACGGGCCGTGCACCGAACTGGGCGAGCTGGCCCTCGGCCGGAACGTGCTGGTCGCGTTCATGCCGTGGCGCGGGTACAACTTCGAGGACGCGATCCTCGTCTCGGAGCGGATGGTCAAGGACGACTACTACACGTCCATCCATATCGAGGAGTTCGAGATCGAGTCGCGGGACACCAAGCTCGGCCCCGAGGAGATCACCCGCGACATCCCGAACGTCCCGGAGGGTGCCCTCAAGGACCTCGACGACAGCGGCATCATCCGGATCGGAGCCTACGTCAAGTCGGGCGACATCCTCGTCGGCAAGGTCACGCCGAAGGGCGAGACGCAGCTCACGCCGGAGGAGAAGCTGCTCCGCGCGATCTTCGGCGAGAAGGCCGGCGACGTCCGCGACGCCTCCCTCGTCTGCCCGCCCGGCATCGAGGGGATCGTCGTCGGCGTGAAGATTTTCTCCCGGAAGGGGATCGAGAAGGACGAGCGCGCCAAGGCGATCGAGCAGGACGAGCTCGACATGATGGAGAAGAACCTGCAGGACGAGGTCCGCATCCTTCACGACGAGGTGAAGAAGCGGATGGTCGTCATGTTGCAGGGCCACGCGCTGCGCGGCGACCTCTACGACGAGTACGGCCGCGAGAAGGTCCTCCGCAAGGGAACCGAGCTGACCCCCGAGGTGTTGCAGGGTCTCCCCTACGACCACATCGTCCGGCTCAAGCTCGGCGGCGACGATTCGACGCTGCAGGACCAGCTGCGGGACCTCGAGGAGCGCACCGAGCGCCAGGTCGAGGTCATCCGCCAGCTGTTCGAGGAGAAGAAGGAGAAGATCCGCCGCGGCGACGAGCTGCCGCCCGGCGTCATCAAGCTGGTCAAGACCTACGTCGCCATGAAGCGCAAGCTGTCGGTCGGCGACAAGATGGCCGGCCGCCACGGCAACAAGGGCGTCATCGCGCGCATCCTCGCCGAGGAGGACATGCCGCACCTGCCCGACGGCACGCCCGTGGAGATCGTCCTCAACCCGCTCGGCGTCCCGTCGCGCATGAACGTCGGCCAGATTCTCGAGACGCATCTCGGCTGGGCGGCCCACGCGCTGGGGCTCCACTTCGCGACGCCGGTCTTCGACGGTGCGAACGAAGGCGAGATCAAGGCGTGGCTCCAGAAGGCGGGCCACCCGAAGAGCGGCAAGACGCGGCTCTACGACGGCATGACGGGCGAAGCATTCGAGCAGGACGTGACGGTGGGCTACATCTACATGCTCAAGCTGTCGCACCTGGTCGACGACAAGATCCACGCGCGGTCGATCGGGCCGTACTCGCTGATCACGCAGCAGCCGCTCGGCGGCAAGGCGCAGTTCGGCGGCCAGCGGTTCGGTGAGATGGAGGTCTGGGCGCTCGAGGCGTACGGCGCCGCGCACATCCTCCAGGAGCTGCTCACGGCGAAATCCGACGACGTGACCGGCCGGGCGAAGATCTACGAGGCGATCGTCAAGGGCGACGCCTCGTTCACGCCGGGCCTGCCCGAGTCGTTCAACGTGCTGATTCGCGAGCTGCAGTCGCTCTGCCTCGATGTGGAGCTGATCCCGCTCAAGAGGCGGGCGCTGCCGCCGGCGGCTCCGGTGCTGGAAGAAGCGTAGGACGTTACATGAAACCAAGCTTTCACGACAAGGGCGCGCTGATGGCGGACTTCGACGCCATCCGCATCAGCCTGGCCTCACCCGAGCGGATTCTCGGCTGGTCGCACGGCGAGGTGACCAAGCCCGAGACGATCAACTACCGGACGTTCAAGCCGGAACGTGACGGCCTGTTCTGCGCGAAGATCTTCGGGCCGATCACCGACTGGGAGTGCTTGTGCGGAAAGTACAAGCGCATGAAGCACCGCGGCGTCGTGTGCGACAAGTGCGGCGTCGAGGTCACGCAGGCCAAGGTGCGCCGCGAGCGCCTCGGGCACATCACCCTGGCGACGCCGGTCAGCCATGTCTGGTTCTTCAAGGGGCTGCCGAGCCGCATCGGCCATCTCCTGGACATCTCCCTGCGGGACCTCGAACGGATCCTGTACTTCGAGGCCTACGTGGTCGTCGATCCGGGGCACACCGAGCTCAAGCCGAACCAGCTGCTGACCGAGGAGCAGTACCGCAAGGCGCGAGAGGATTACGGCGCCGGCGCGTTCCGGGCCCAGATGGGCGCCGAGGCGATCAAGGAACTGCTGAAGCGCGTCGATGTGGAGCAGCTCGCGGTCGAGATGCGCGAGAAGATGCGGAAGGAGACGTCAGCGCAGAAGCAGCTGAAGTACGCCAAGCGGCTGCGCGTCGTCGATTCGTTCCGCAAGTCCAGCAACCGGCCGGAGTGGATGATCCTCGACGTGGTCCCGGTCATCCCGCCGGAGCTTCGTCCGCTCGTGCCGCTCGACGGCGGCCGCTTCGCGACCTCCGACCTGAACGATCTGTACCGCCGCGTCATCAACCGGAACAACCGGCTGAAGAAGCTGATCGAGTTGAAGGCGCCGGACGTCATCATCCGCAACGAGAAGCGGATCCTGCAGGAGGCGGTGGACGCGCTGTTCGACAACGGCCGCCGCGGCCGCGTCCTGCGCGGCGCGAACAACCGCCCGCTGAAGTCGCTGTCCGACACCCTCAAGGGCAAGCAGGGCCGGTTCCGCCAGAACCTGCTCGGCAAGCGCGTCGACTACTCCGGCCGCTCGGTCATCGTCGTCGGGCCCGAACTGAAGCTGAACCAGTGCGGGCTGCCCAAGAAGATGGCGCTCGAGCTGTTCAAGCCGTTCATCTACAACAAGCTCGAGCAGCGCGGCCTGGTCGCGACCATCAAGCAGGCCAAGGAGATGGTCGAGAAGGCGAGCCCGGAGGTCTGGGACGTCCTCGAAGAGGTCATCCAGGAACACCCGGTCCTGCTCAACCGTGCGCCCACGCTGCACCGCCTCGGCATCCAGGCGTTCCAGCCCGTGCTGGTCGAGGGCAAGGCGATTCGCATCCACCCGCTCGTCTGCACGGCGTTCAACGCCGACTTCGACGGCGACCAGATGGCGGTGCACATCCCGCTGTCGCCCGAGGCGCAGATCGAGGCGTCGGTGCTGATGATGTCGTCGAACAACATCCTCTCGCCGGCCAACGGGGCGCCGGTCGCCATCCCGTCGCAGGACATCGTCCTCGGCTGCTACTACCTGACCAAGGCCCGGCCGAACGCCAAGGGCGAGGGGCGCGCGTTCAGCACCATCGACGACGTCGTTCTGGCGCTGCAGGCGGGCGAGGTGGAGACCCTCACGCCAATCCGGCTGCGCTACAGCGGGCCGCTGATGGACCTGGCGGCGCTGCCGCGCGACGACCAGGACGTGCTGCACGCCGACGTGCAGACGGTCGAGAACAAGATCATCAACACGACCGTCGGCCGCGTCATCTTCAACGACGCGCTGCCCGAGCAGGTGCCGTACGTGAACGGCCTGCTGAAGCGCAAGGGGCTCCAGCAGCTCGTCAACCGCTGCTACCTCGACTTCGGCCACCAGATGACGGTCGAGATGCTCGACAGCCTGAAGAACATCGGGTTCCTCTACGCCACGAGATCGGGGCTGTCGATCGGCATCGACGACCTGGTCATCCCGAGCGAGAAGGGGCCGCTCGTCGACAGCGCCCGCGACGAGGTCATCAAGGTCGAGCAGCAGTACCTCGAGGGGGCGATCACCAACGGCGAGCGCTACAACAAGGTGATCGCCATCTGGTCCGACGTCACCGAGAAGATCGCCGAGGCGATGTTCAGCGAGATGGGCGAGATGGACACCGAGGGCCGGAGCTTCAACGCGGTCTACATCATGGCCGACTCCGGCGCCCGCGGATCGAAGCAGCAGATCCGCCAGCTCGCCGGCATGCGCGGCCTGATGGCCAAGCCCTCGGGCGAGATCATCGAGACGCCGATTACGTCGAACTTCCGTGAGGGCCTCACGGTGCTGCAGTACTTCATTTCGACGCACGGCGCGCGCAAGGGGCTGGCCGACACCGCGCTCAAGACGGCCGACTCGGGCTACCTCACGCGCCGGCTCGTCGACGTGGCGCAGGACGTGATCATCTCCAGCCACGACTGCAACACGCTGGACGGGATCGAGGCCAAGGCGATCATCGAGAGCGGCGAGATCATCGAGGCGCTCCGCGACCGGATCGTCGGCCGCGTGTCGCTCGAGCGGGTGGTCGATCCGGTGACCGGCGAGGTGATCGTCGAGGCCAACGAGGAGATCACCGAGGACCTGGCTTCGAGGGTGCAGGACGCCGGCATCGAGAAGGCGAAGATCCGGTCGGTGCTGACGTGCGCGGCGCGCCGCGGCGTCTGCTCGCGATGCTACGGCCGCGACCTGTCGTCCGGGAAGCTCGTCGAACTCGGCCAAGCCGTCGGGGTCATCGCGGCGCAGTCGATCGGCGAGCCCGGCACGCAGCTGACGATGCGGACGTTCCACATCGGCGGCACGGCGTCGCGGGTGACCGAGCAGTCGACCCAGCAGGCGCGGAAGGCCGGCATCGTCCGGTTCGCCGGCATCCAGGTGGTCGAGCACAAGGCCGAGAACCGGCTGGTCGTCATGAACCGGACCGGTTCGCTGGTGGTCCAGGATGCGAAGGGGCGCGACCGCGAACGGTTCCCCGTCGTCTACGGCGCGCGGCTCAACGTGCGCGACGGCCAGCACGTCGAGGAAGGGCAGGTCCTGGTCGAGTGGGACCCGTACACGTCGTCCATCCTCACCGAAGAGGGCGGCGTCGTCCGGTTCAAGGACATCATCGAGGGCGTGACGGTGCACGAGGACACCGACGAGGTGACCGGCCTGTCGCGCTACATCATCGTGGACTCGCCGGACGAGAAGAAGCAGCCGACCGTCGAGATTCGCAAGGCCGACGGCAAGACCGTGCTCCGGAAGTACCACATGCCCTCGCGCGCCCACCTGATGGTGAGCGACGGCGAGACGGTCGAGGCCGGCCAGTTCCTCGCGAAGATCCCGCGCGAGACGACCAAGACGAAGGACATCACGGGCGGTCTCCCGCGCGTCGTCGAGCTGTTCGAAGCGCGCAAACCCCGCGACCCGGCCGTCATCAGCGAGATCGACGGCGTGGTCAGGTACGGGCCGACGGTGAAGGGGCTCCGGAAGATCCTCATCGCGCCCGACGAGCCGGGCGCCGAGGAGCGCGAATACAGCGTGCCGCGCGGCGTGCACGTGAACGTGCAGGAGGGCGAGCACGTCAAGGCGGGCGACCCGCTGATGGACGGGCCGCGCAACCCCCACGACATCCTCAGCGTGCTCGGTGAGAAGGAACTGCAGGCCTACCTGGTCAACGAGATCCAGGAGGTCTACCGGCTGCAGGGCGTGAATATCAACGACAAGCACATCGAGGTCATCTCGCGGCAGATGATGCGGTGGGTGAAGGTCGAGAAGGAAGTCGGGGATACCGAGTTCCTGATCGACGAGCTGGTCGACAGGTTCCGCTTCCTGGAGGAGAACGAGCGCGTGCTGGCCGCTGGCGGGCGTCCGGCCGAGGGCCGGCCGACGCTCCTCGGCATCACGAAGGCGTCGCTCTCCACCGATTCGTTCATCTCGGCCGCATCGTTCCAGGAGACGACGCGCGTCCTTACCGAGGCCTCGATCTCGGGCCGGATCGACTATCTGCGCGGCCTGAAGGAGAACGTCACGATGGGCCGGCTGATCCCGGCCGGCACCGGTTTCGAGTACCTACCGGAACGTACGGATCCCGGCCGACGAGCCGCCGCCTCCACCGCCGCCGACCGAGGAGGAGCTGGAGCTCGAGCGGCAGATGGAGTACTTCGTGGAGCCCGAGGACGGGCTGCTGCCGCGGGGCGTTGACCTCGGGGAATAGGTTCACCCCTCGACTTCGCTCAGGGTGCCCTGAGCGAGGCCGCGAAGCAACCGAGTCGAAGGGCAGGGCTCACGGCTTTCGGCTTTCGGCGACATCGAACGGGCGGCGGCTGGTAACGGTCGCCGCCCGTTTCGTCGGTACGCCGGCCGTGGTGCCGGCTGGTGAGGCGCCAGTCGTGGCCCGGTTCGTCGGCTCCGCGCTCCGCTCGGCCGACCTCGCAAGTCGCGCTTCGCGCCGACCCGGTCCGCGCCTGGCTCTCCAGTGCCGGCGCGTGTGCTCGTGTCTTCGTGGCGCCGGCCGCTACTGCGTCTTCGGCTCGTAGTGGTCGATAGGCGGGCCGCCGCAGGTCAGGTGCGTGAGATGCACGGCCTGCCGGAACCGGGATATGCTCTCGCCCGACGAGGCGTGATGCGCCGCCTGCTCGAGCGTGACCTTCCCGGCGCCGATGACCCCGACTCCCGCGACGAAGCATGCACCCTTGTGCCAGCGAAGCATGTCGAGAATGGCGCCGACCGGCGCGTCCCACCGGCACAGCCCGACCCGGGGATTCAGGTAGACCGCTTCCGCGTCGATTGGCTTCACCACCGGGTGGTCGAGCCGGTCGCTGTAGTCGATCGCGACCGATTCGGGCTGGACGAGCGCCTCGATGCCGTACCGCTCGGCGAGCACCGCCAGCCCCTCGGCTGAGGCCAGGGGGCTCTGCGTGATCATGCAGGCCTTGTGATTCGATTCGCGGTAGAGCGACTTGTGAAAGGCCAGCTCCCAGTCGTCCCCTTCGGCCGGCTCGATGGCCAGGCGGCGAATGGCGAGTTCGTACCCTTCGGGCGCCGAGGCCGAGGGGCAGTAGAGCATCTCACGCTCGGTGATCTTCTCGCTCATCGAGCCGGTTGCGTACGGCGAGACTCCCTGCACGAAGTTGAACAACGCCCGCTCGCGGAAGGCGCGGATGGTCGCCTCGTCGCGCGTCTCGTACACGCCGAACGCCGCCGCGTCGAACGGCCGCACCGCCAGCGGGAAGACGGACGCGGGCGACGTCCCGCGGATGCGTCGCGCGATGGCGGTGGTGTCGACGCCGCGAAGGCGTGCGGCCTGGAGCAGCTTCGCCGAACTGTCCACCACGCCCAGCAGGTGGAGGCACTCGGGCAACGAGCCGCCCCGCACGAACGGGCCGTGCCCTTTCACCAGCGTCGCCGGCGATTCGGCCAGGTAGCGCGGAATCCTCGACTCCATCTCCTTCGACCCGACCGGCTCGACGTACGTGCCCGACGGCACCCGCCCGAGGACCCACGCTCCCGTGCGGTCAATCGGCACGAAGCTGAACTCCTCGGTGCCGTCGCGTTCGCCTTCGAAGAGGAGGTGGTTCCCGGCCGCCTTGGAGTCGAACGACACGGAGATGGCCCACGGGTAATGGGCGTGGACCGCGGCCTCGACGCCAGGCATCGCGAGGATCTTCCTGTGGATGGTCGACTCGGTCGAAGCTCGTCCGTCGCCCCAGCTCACCCGCGAAAAGCGGACCGGGACGATGTCGCTCGGGATGAGGGCGCCGCACTGCGAGCCGGATGCGGTAATCAGGAAGACGTCGCGATCGGCCGGGTCGCGCAGCGACAGGTTGCCGCTGTGGGTGTTGTTGCCGCCCGCGAGCATGATCGCTCGGCCCGTGTCGCGCATGAGCGGGTAGAGACGCTGCGGCGAGCCGCCAGCTTCCCTGGTCACACCGCCCCCGTCAGCTCACTCGGGACGCCCCGGGCGATGGTGATGCCGGACATCCGCTCGAACTCCCCGACCGGCAGAACCGCGTCCAGGCCGAGTTCGGCGAGGGCGGAGGCGCGAGGCACGCCGCGCTCGTCCCAGCCGAGCGATTCGTAGTACTCGGCGCGCATCGCGCGGAACTCCCCGTCCGGACACACGACCGATCCCTCTTCGACGGCGATCGGATCCTGGTAGAACCGCCCCGGCAGCCAGTCGTCGGCTGCCGTGAAGCCGCACAGGAGATTGAACAGGCGCTCGAGCGTCAGGACCCGCCGCGAGATCGTCTCGAGGTCGCTGGCCTTCATCCCGAGCCCGGTCACGTCGTTGAGCATGTTGGCGTATTCGTCGAGCGTCACGGAGAACCCGGCGAAGGCGCACACGCCGAGGACGTCGTAGGCGGTGTTCTGGTAGGCGAAGTTGCGCGCGACGAGAGCGGCGCCCTCCGACTTCAGCCCGGAGAACTCGCCGTAGCCGGCGCAGAACGCGATCGGCGCGGAGTAGCCCCCTTGCAGGTGGCAACCGCCGCGCGCGGTGATCATGTAGGACATCGCCTGCGTCCACGTGGCGCGCGGGTCGTAGGCCGGGATCTCCATCCCCTTCACGGCCATTGCCGACTCGGGATGGCCGTAGCGTTCGGCGAGGCGCCGCGAACCAGCCGCCAGCGCGCGGCCCAGGCCGCCTTCGGCGCCCGCCATCGCGCGCACCAGGGGGACCAGAGCCCGCGCGTTGCCGAACACCGGCGCGAAACGGCCGCCATCCCCGCCGGCGGGCGATCCGGCGCCGCAGGCCCGGGCGAACTCGGCCGCGTCCGCCATCAGGGCCCGTTCGCCGTCGCTGCGCGCCGACTCCGGCGTCGCGCTCGCGATCCCGAAGATCTCCATCAGCGCCGCGATCGTGCCCCCGGCCGAGATCGTGTCGAGACCCAGCCGATTGCACAGGTAGTTCGCCTCGGTGATCGGTTCGAGGTCGTAGATGTCGAGGTCGGCCCCGAACATCGCGACGGTCTCGAACTCCGGCCCTTCGCCGCGGCCGACCACCGCGCCGGACGCGTCCACCAGTTCGGTCTCCCGCGTGCACCCGATCGGACACTGATAGCAGGCGCGCCGCCTGACGGCGATCGCCGGGTGGGAGGCGAGCGCCTCTCCGCTGATCCGCTCGATCCGCTCGGCTTCGTGGCTGGTGTCGCGGAAGTTGCGGTGGACCAGTTCGTCGTACTGCGAGAGCATGCCGAGGAGTCCGGCCGTTCCCATCGAGGGCAGGATGCCGAACTGCTCGGGCGGCTTCGTGAGCTTCCCGAGCCGCAGCTTCACGTGCGCCTTGTAGACCGAGCCTGCGACGTTCTTCGGGCGAAGCGCCTCGGGAGAGGCGGCTTCCACCGGTACGGATCCTTCGACGACGATCGCGACGAGGTCCTTCGATCCGAAGACGGCCCCGCCGCCGCCCCGGCCGAGCGCGCGCCCCTTGTCGTTCATGATCGCCGCGATCCGGGCGAGCCGCCGTCCCGCCGCGCCGACCGTCATCACTCGCGCCCCGCGACCGTATCGGGTCTGCAGCGCCTCGGTGATCGCCTCCACGTCGTCGAGATCGGCCTCCGGGGGTGCGTCGAACCGCACCCCGTCGGCGGTCACGAAGAGGACCACCGGACGGGCAGCGCGCCCGGTCACGACCATCGCGTCGTGGCCGGTCTGCTTGAACTCCACACCCCACCGGCCGCCGCTGTTCGTCGATCCGATCCCTCCGGTGAGCGGCGACTTGAAATTGGCGTGGAAGCGCGCGCTCGTCGGGACCGACGTGCCGTTGGCCGGGGAGGTCGCCAGCACGAGCGGGTTGTCGGGCGCCAGCGGATCGACCGCGAGGAACGGGTTCGGATGGCGTTCGCGGAGGCGCAGGAGCCGTTCGACCAGGAGTGCAGTTCCGAGTCCGCGGCCGCCGAGAAACAGGCCGGCGAGCCGCTCGTCCAGCGCGCGCGTGCGGGCGGAGCCCGAGGTGAGGTCCACCTCGAGCACGCGCCCCATGGTGCCCAGGGGCAACGGACTCATCGCATCCGATTCTAGTTCCGCGCGGGGGCTTGCGACAAGCCGGGGGGTCGGACATGATCTCTCCCATGGCAAGAGTCACCCGGAAACAGCCCAACTCCAGAATGTGCCTGGTCTGCGGCCTGAAGAACGGCGCCGGCCTGCAGGCTTCCTTCTACGAGGTGGACGGCGGCGAACTCGTCGCGCTGTTTACGCCGCGAGAGGAGCACCAGAGCTACCCTGGCCGGTTGCACGGCGGCATCGTTACGGCGATGCTCGACGAGACCGTCGGCCGGGCGGTCATGGGATCGCTCGAGGAGGACTTCTGGGCCGTGACGGTCGAGTTCACCACCGCGTACAGGAAGCCGGTCCCGCTCAACACCGAGTTGAGGGTGGTCGGCCGAGTCGTCAGGCAGGACGGGCGTGTGTTCGAAGGCAGCGGTGAACTCCTGCTGCCGGATGGCGGCGTGGCCGCGACCGGGGCCGGGAAGTACCTGAGGCTTCCGCTGAGTCGGATTGCCGACTTCGATACGGAGGCGCAGGAGTGGCGCGTCAACCCGTTGGCGACCGACCCCGACGAGATCCCGCTGCCGCCTCCGAAACCTGTGGCACAATGAGCCAGCCACCGACACGCGCCATCTCGGTTGAAACTGCGCCCCGCGGTCGCGTGGATGACCGGCCATGCTGCGAGCACACGGCATCTCGGACGTCGGAACCACGCGGAAGACCAACGAGGACTCCCTGTTTTCGGACGAGACCCTGGGCCTCTTCGTCGTCGCCGACGGGATGGGCGGCCACGCTGCCGGCGAGGTCGCGTCGCGGCTGGCGGTCGAGGCGGTCGAAGGGTTCATCCGCCGCTCCCAGGCCGACCGGGACTTCTCGTGGCCCTACGGCATCGACGCCAGTCTCGGCTATGACGGCAATCGTCTGCGTACCGCGATCAACCTGGCGAACCGGCGGGTGTTCCGGGCGGCCGAGTCGCACGACGACTATACCGGCATGGGCAGCACCGTCGTCGCGGCCCTCGTGGTCGGGCGGAGGCTGTCGATCGGCAGCGTCGGCGACAGCCGGCTGTACCTCTGGTCGGATTCGACGCTGACGCTGCTGACAGACGACGACACGTGGGTCGGGATGCTGCGCGCGCAGAACGCCGGCATCGACCCGGCCGTCCTCGCCCGCCACCCGATGCGCCACGTGCTCACCAGCGTCCTCGGCGCGCGGGAGGACACAGCCGTGCACGTCAGCGAACGCGACCTTCGCGACGGCGACGTCTTGCTGCTGTGCTCCGACGGCCTCCACGGACCGGTTCCCGAGGACGTGATCGCGGCCCGGCTGCTCGGCGCCGGCGACCTGGCCGAGGCGGCACGTGGCCTGGTCCAGGAGGCGCTGGACCGCGGCGGCCGCGACAACGTGACCGTGCTGCTCGTCGCGCTGGGTGGCGGCTCATGAATGCCGGAGACGTGAAGCGTCCCACCGCGGAGGGCGCGCTGCCGGCCCGCATCGGCCGATACCGGATCGTCGACCGGCTCGGAAAGGGGGCGATGGGCGTCGTCTACCGCGCCGTCGATGAGCAGCTCGGCCGCACGGTCGCCCTGAAGGTATTGATGACCGACTTCGCGGAGGAGCCCGACGTCCGGGCCCGGTTCTACCGCGAGGCGCAGTCGGCGGGCAGGCTCCTGCACCGCAATATCATCACGATCTTCGATCTTGGCGATGATCACGGGCGCGCGCACATCGTGATGGAACTGCTGGCGGGAGCGACGCTGGCCGACTACATGGCCCGACCGGAGGCGGCCGACCTGGAGTCGAAGCTCGACCTCATCATGCAGGTCTGCGACGGGCTCAGCGCGGCCCACGCGGCGGGCATCATCCACCGGGACATCAAGCCCGGCAACCTGTTCGTGCTGAACGACGGCGGCCTGAAGATTCTGGATTTCGGCGTCGCGCGCCTGGTGACGAGCAGCATGACCGTTCGGGGGCACATCATCGGCACGCCGAGCTACATGTCGCCCGAGCAGGCCACCGGCCGCGATGTCGACCACCGGTCCGACATCTTCTCAGCCGGCGGCGTGTTCTACTGGATGCTCACCGGCCGGAAGCCGTTCGCGGCTGCAGATCTGCCGTCGGTCCTGCGCAAGGTTCAGTTCGAGGACCCGCCGGCGCTTCGGGAGCACGAGGCTCCGGCGCCGCTCGCTCGGATCGCGTTCCGTGCGCTGGCCAAGGACCCGGAGAACCGGTATCAGCGGATCTCGGACATGCTCGGCGACCTGCAGCGATTCAGGCGTCAGTTCGAGTCCGACGCCCTTCGGCTCGGCGGGGTCGCGCAGGCGCACGTCGGGGCCGTCCAGGCGCTCGGCGCCGAGACGGCACGCCTGGCGGCGCGCCTCGGATCGGCTGCCTCGCAGAAGCCCGACGCCCTGGCCGCCCTGCTGCAGCGACACCCGGTCCTTTCCGAGCGCGGACTGGCGTCGTTGGGGACGCTGGCGTTCCGGCACGCCGTCACCACGGCGATTCTCGGCGACCTGGAACGTGTCCGCGCGGCCATGGAGGTCGAGCAGGCCGCGCTGAGGACGGCGAGCCAGGCGTTCGACGCGGGCGAATCGCTGCTCGCCATCGGCGACCACGTGCGGGCCTGCGAGCAGTTCGATGCGGCGCTCGCGGCGTGCCCATCGGCTGCGGCCGCCCGGGCCGGCATTGCTCGCTGTCGGCGTGCGCTCGCCGAGCGAACGGCCGCCGCTCCGCCTCCGGCCGCCGCTCCGCTCGCGGCATGCGCGCCGGAGGCCGTCGCGTCAGCCGCCGGTTCATCGGCGGCGCCGATCGGAGCGGCTGCCGCGTCCGGGCGCGAGATGGGAGCGGACGCCTGGCGGCGGCCCGAGGGAATGCGGGAGGCTATGGCGCGCGCCCGCGAAGCGCGGCGGCGCAGGCGATCGGCGTGGTTCCAGATCGTGGCGGCACGGGCGTCGATCGGCCTCGGGCGGTTCCAGCGCGCCTACGACGCCGCGTCCGCGGCACTGGCGCTGATACCGGGCGACGCCGAGGCGGAAGCGCTCCGCGCGGCGGCCGCCGTCGCGCTGGGGACCGGAGCCCGGGCGTCGGCCGACGCCACGATGAGCGAGGCGGACGCCCTCGGTCGGTCCGGTGCGGCGTCCGAGGACGAGACGGTGGGGACCGGAACGACCATTCCGGGCCGCGCTCCCGAGTGAGCCCTTCGAGATGAGCAAGCGATTGCTGGTTCGCGATCAGCGAGGCGAACGCGAACGCCTCCTGGTCGGGACAATGACCGTCGGACGGGACACGCGCTGCGACATCAGCGATGCGGATCCGCTGCTGTCGCGGCGCCACGCGGAGTTCGTCTGCCGGCCCGATGCGCTGGTCGTGCGCGATCTCAACAGCCGCAACGGCATCTCGGTCAACGGCGTGAAGGTGCAGGAGGCGGTGCTTCGACCGGGCGATGTCGTCAAGATCGCCCGCCTCGTTCTGACCTACCTGGGCGACCTCGACGCGGCGCGACCGGCGCCGCTGCGGCCCGCCACTGACACGGGCCGGGCAAGAACGGGTGACGACGCGATGGCGCGTCTCGACGCCGCCAGGACGGACACGTTCGAGCCGGCGGTGGGAACGCGGCTCAACGCTCCGGACTCCGATCCTTCGGACGATCGAACGAGGGTCGTGCCACGCCGCAGCCCGCAGCACACCTCGCCGCCGGGGCAGGTGGCCGTCGCTCGGCTGACACCGCCCGCTCAGCCGGCCCTCGCGCCCACTCTGCCGGCCGCGCCTCCGGCGGGACTGCCGCCGCCGGAACCGTCGGCGGCCGATTCCGACTCGACCCGGCGGATGATTCGCGACAGCGAGATCAAGACCGCGAGCCCCGTCCTGCCGTTGTCCGCGCTGGCGGCAGCTGAGGCGGCGCCGGCGCGGCCGCCGGGGCCTCGAGCACCCGCGATCGCCGCACCGCCGCTTCCGCCCGACGCCAGGCCCCCGGCTCCGCCGCCTGTCGTGGCGGTCCCGCCCCTGTCGACGCCGCCGGCCGCGGATCCGCTGGAGGATTGGTCGCTGGAACTCCGGCCGCCGCAACCCGATCGACCGTCAGTCCGACCGGCCGCCCCGCCGCGTGCCCTCGAGTCAGGAGGCGCCGACATCTCCCGGTCCGCAGCCGCGGCGTTGCCTTCGCCCGGCGTGCGCGCGCTCGCCGGGTCTCTGTTGCTGGCGCTGGTGGCCTTCGCGCTCGGAGCGGTGCCGCTGCTGGTCTGGCGTGGGCGGATCGCCGATTCGTACGACCGCATGTTGATCGTTCCTACCACGCTCACATTCGGGACGGCGATCATCCTGTTCGGCCCGCCACTGCTCATGGCGCTGGCCGCAGGCATCCTGGTGGCCTGGTGGCTGCGGCGCGGCTGATGCTGCCCGGAACCGCGGGAGAGCGTCATGGCAAGGCTCGTCATCTACAACAGCGGGGCCCGCAACCAGACGGTCGAGTTAACCGGGCGGAATGTCCGTATCGGCCGCGCCAAGGAGAATGACATTGTCCTCGCCGACGACACCCAGGTCGTCTCGCGGTTTCACGCCGAACTCCGGTACAAGGACGGCCGATACATCCTCCTCGATCTGAACAGCGCCAACGGCACCTGGGTCTGGGATCACCGGATCCAGCGCATCGTTCTCGACTCGGGCACGGTGGCCGAGATCGGCAGCTACCGCCTCGCGCTCGAAACCGACACCGAAGCGACGACAGCGCCGCCGGAGTCGCGCCGCCCGGGTCCCCCGCGGCCGGCGGCGCCCCGGATGCCCGCCAGCGGCACGCTGGCCGTCACCCCCATGCCGGGTTCACCGGCTCAAAGTCCGCCGCCGACACGAGCGCCGGCTCCACCTCCGCGCGTCGCACCTCCAGCGGCGCCGGCTGTTGCGACGGCGCCGTCCAGGGTGTCAGGGCCGGCGGGCGTTGCTGACGATTCCGTATCGACCGCGGCGAGGTTGGCGATCCAGCCGGCGGCTGAGGCTTCCACGACAGGTCTGGACCGCGGCGGTCGTTCAGGTGGGTTCGCCCGGCCTGCGAAGCGGCTGACCGTTGCCGGCATCGCGCTCTTCGGCTTCGCCCTGGTCGCCGTCGGGATTGCGGTCGGCGGGCGGTTCCTGACGGGCGAGCGGGACGACGAGGGCACCCGATCCAATCCCGCCCCGGCGGCGGCGCCGGCCGAACCGCGGGCCGTTCCGGGTCCGCCCGCCGTGCCCCCAGTGGTCCCGGCGGCCACTTCGGCCGAGAAACAGGAAGAGGTGGCGCCTGCGGTGTCGGCGCCGCCGCCGGTTGCGGCTCCGCGTCGGTCCGACAGGTCCGAGTCGCCTCGCGCGGCGGCTCCAGCGCCGCCGGCCGAGGCCCTCGACCCCTTGCGCGCGCGGATGAAGACGCTGGGCGACGACGCCTTCAAGCGGGCCCGGACGTTCGACGCGCTCGGTCGGACGGACGACGCGATTGCGCAGTACGAGCGGGCGGTCCAGTTGCTGGCGCCTGACGACCCGAACCGGACGACCGCGAAGCAGCGGTTGGACGTGCTCAGGGCCGGCATCATCAAGTGATCGCCGGGCCCGCGGCTCCCGATATCCGTTGAGGACCACGGCATGACGCCAGACCTCGGGAACATCGATGTCGGCCTGCTCGACACGCTTGCCCGGCTCGAAGCCGATCAACGCTCCATCCGCGCCCTGGCCGAGAAGGCGGCCTGGCATCGCGACAAGGTGTTCGAGGTGTACTCGCGCATCGCCCGCGATTACGCGGCACGCGTCAGTGGCGTCGAGGAGCAGGTGAGCGCGGTCCGCCTCCGCGTCCGCGAAGACCTCCGAAGGCTGGATGCCCTTTACGACCGCTGCCGCGACGGCGTCGATCAAGCGCGGGTGGGACTGCAGGAGAGCGAGTTCCGCCGGGAGATTGGCGAGTTCACGCGCGAGGAGTTCCTGAAACTCCAGGAAAGCGCCGAGCGCACGATCGCCGAGCGGGAGCAGGAGTTCGAGGCCGTCAAGGCCCTGAGGCTTCGGTACCTCGAGCTGCTGCCGGGCGAGCCGGCCGTACCGGCTCCGGCCGGACCGACGCCCCCGCCGGCCCAGCGGTTGGCCGGGGCGACCGCGGAACCGGGCACCGCTGCCGGGCCGGTCCGGGGGGGGCCGCCGCCTGCAACGGTAATCGCCGAGACCGAAGCGGCTCCAGCGATTCCGTCAGCCCAGCCTGTTACAGCAGACGAGGCGGTCACGAGCCTCTTCACGCCGGCGCCGTCGACCGTCGGACATCAGGAGCAGACGCAGGCGTCGCCGGCTGAGGATGCCGAGGCGTTCGCCACCGTGGCCGTTTCGTCGGCGTTGTTGATCGAAGACCGGGCCGGGAAGCCGGGGGCGCATCATCGGCTGGGCATCCTGACGACGATTGGGCGGACGCCCGACAACCAGGTCGTCGTGCCGGTCAGGGAAGTCTCTCGCCGGCACGCGGAGATCGTGCTGAGCGAATCCGGTTACGTGGTGAAGGACCTCGGGTCGCCAAACGGCACCTTCGTCAACGGCGAGCGGATCACCGAGCATCGCCTCCAGGACGAGGACAGGATCGCAATGGGTGGCCAGGTGTTCGTGTTCAAGGTGCGATAGGCGGCGTGGCCGCGGACTGGTGAACCGGCCGGCCCCTTTGTAGTAGACTCGCCACCAATCGCGGTCGCCCTGTCGGAGACAGTGTCCACATGCTTGAAGCCTTCGCGCTTTCCGACCCGGGCCTCGTTCGCAAGGGGAACGAGGACGGCTTCATTTGCAGCGAGACGTTGCAGCTGTTCGTGGTGGCCGACGGCATGGGCGGGCATTCGGCGGGCGAGGTCGCCTCGCGCCTCGCGGTCGAGACCGTCGACGGCTTCATCCGCCGCTCGCACGACGATGCCGATTTCTCGTGGCCGTACGGCATCGACCCGCAGTTGACGCTCAGCGGCAACCGCATGCGCACCGCCGTCCACCTCGCGAACCGTCGCGTCTTCCGAGCCGCCGAGAGCTGCGACGACTACACCGGAATGGGCACCACCCTCACCGGCCTGCTGATCAGTGGGGATCGGGCCGGCTACGGGCACGTCGGCGACAGCCGGCTCTACGCCCTCGAGGGCGACCAGTTCCGGCAGATTACCCGCGACGACACCTGGATTGCGACGATTCTCGCGAACGACCCGTCGATGACGCCGGCTGACGTGGCGCGGCACCCGATGCGCCATGTGCTGACCAACGTGCTCGGGGCGCGCGAGCAGGTCGAGGTGCAGCTCGGCGAATTCGCGCTCGTGCCCGGCACGTTATTCCTCCTGTGCAGCGACGGGCTGTACGGGATGGTCGCGGAGGGCGGCATCGAGCGCGTGATGCGGGCGGGCGGTCCGCTGGACGCGATGGCGGCGGAGCTGCTGCGGGCCGCGCTGGACGGCGGCGGCCACGACAACGTCACCGTGGTTCTGGTTCGCGACGCCGGGGCGGGAGCCGCGTCCGCCGGCACCGCAGAAAGTGAGGGGGCCGCGTGGCCACGCTAGTCATTCTCCGCGGCAGCACGCCCGATCGCGAGATCGAGATCGGAGATCGCACGCTCCGCCTCGGCCGCGGCGACCAGAACGACGTCGTCCTGCCGGATCCGGCGAAGTCCGTGTCCCGGTTCCACGCCGAGTTGCGCATCGAACAGGGCAGGTTCATCGTCGTCGATCTGAACAGCCAGAACGGCGTGTGGGTCGACGGCCGCCGTGTGCCACAGGCCGCGCTCGAACCCGGTGTGCCGGTGGTGCTCGGGACATATCAGCTGATCCTCAGACCGGAGCGGCTGGCCCCGCTGGACGGGTTGGACGCCACGGTCATCGCGGCGACCGGAGCCGCCGGACCGCCGAGCGCGACGATGGTGGCGCCGAATCCCCTGCTCGACCCGCCCCCTCCGCCACTCGTGCGGCAGCCCACCGAGATTGCACCCGTGCCCGTGCCTCTTCCGGCTGCGCCTCCGAAGCCGGCGGCGCCCGTCAAGCCCGCCTCGTCGGAGAAGCCGGTGGCGCCTCCGAAGCCGGCGGCGCCCGTCAAGCCCGCCCCGTCGGGGAAGCCGGTGACGCCAGCCAGGCCCGTCGCGCAGGCGAAGCCCCTGAAGCCGGCACAGGCGGGCGGTCGAGGCGTCTTGAAATGGGCGTTGATTGGCGTGGCTGCGGTGCTGCTGCTGGTGGCGGCGATCGCCGCGGTGATGTTGACCCCGGTCGGCGGCCCGCGTTCGGAGTCGGCCGGGACGACACCCGCGTCCGCGCCGGCGTCTGCGCCGGCCGCGACACCGCCGGCCCCCGGCCCGCCAGTCGAGTTGCCAGCCGCGCCGCCTGTCGAGCCGCCGCCGGTCAGGGCGGCGCCGGCGACGCCGCCCGCTGCGCCGCCGCGGGCGACACCGCTTCCGCCGCCGCCGCGCGCCGAGCCGACTCCGGCTGCCAGGCCGGCCGCCCCGCCGCCGCGGGCGCAGCCGGCTGGCCGCCGCGGCGCCGTGCCGCCCGCCGCCGAGCCGAAGGCGAAGGGGCCGAACCTCTCGCTGGCCTTCGAAGAGGCGCGGGCGGCGATCAACAGGGGCGACTATCCGGCCGCGGTCGCCGGACTCGAGTCGATCCTCTCGGTGGACCCTGGCTACCCGAAGGCGGCCGACCTGCTGGATGTCGCACGGAGCAGCGCGAAGAGCGCGGCGAAGACGGCGGTCGACGCCGGAGGCAGGGCGGAAGCCGGTCAGGACTATGCCGAGGCGGAGCGACAGTACGAGCGAGCGCTTCAGGCCGATCCGCAGTCCGCCGCGGCGCAGGAAGGCCTGCGCCGCGTCAAAGCCCGCATGCTGAGCGAAGGCGAGGACGCCTTCAAGCGGGCCCGGCAGTACGACGCGCTCGGCCGAGTCCAGGAGGCCATCACGATGTACGAGAAGGCCATCCAGATGCTGCCCTCCGACCACGCGAGCCTGAAGATCGCACGCGAGCGGCTGGCCGTCCTGAAAGGCGGGGTGGAGAAATGACGATGCCCGGTGCCCGAGGATGCGGATTCGCCGTGATCGCCGTGACGCTGGCGGGAGCCCTGGCGGGAACCCTGGCGGCCGCGCCGCCCCCCCAGCGAAGGACCGCGACGGTGGCCTCGCCGGGGACCGATCCGTGGGTGTCCCGCGCGGCCAAGCTTCAGGTCCGGCCCCAGCGGAGCGCGGACGCGCCGCTGCAGGTCGACCTCCCGACGAAGGACTGGATGGTCCTGCCGTCGAGCGGCGCGCTGGTCCTCGCGGCGGCCAGCCGGAAGGGTGACGCCGTCGTGCTGATCGAGCGAACGACGCTGCGGCAGGCGCTCGATCCGGCGGACATCACGGACCTGTTCGCGCAGATCGAGATGGAGGAGATCAAGAAGCAGCAGCCGAAGGCGGCCGACTTCCAGCCGAAGGTCCTCGACTCGGGTGCGCGCCGGCTGGTGGCGCTGCAGTACAGTCGTCCGGGCGTGCTCGGGAACGAACTGGTCCGGCAGTCCTCGTTCCCGGTCGGTACCGATCTCTACCGGGTGGCCTGCATCAGCAGCGCCGCGCGGTTCGCCGCCTACGACACGGTGTTCTCGCACGTGGCGGCATCGCTGACGATCACGGGGTAGGAACCAGGTGACGCAACCGACCAAGATCGGCCGCTACGAAGTCGTCGAGCGTGTGGGGCGCGGCGGAATGGGCGCCGTCTACCTCGGCCGCGACACGGTGCTCGAGCGGGAAGTGGCGATCAAGGTCATGTCGGCCGATTTCGCCGCCGACGAGACGTCGCGCCCGCGCTTCTACCGCGAGGCCAGGGCGGCCGCGAAGCTCCAGCACCGCAATATCGTCACGATCTTCGAGTTCGGCGAGGAAGACGACACGCCGTTCATCGTGATGGAGTTCCTGCGCGGCCAGGATCTCGCCAAGCGCATGCGCGCCGAGCCGCCCCTGACGCTCGAGCAGAAGGTCGACATCATAGCGGAACTCTGCACCGGCCTCCACTTCGCTCACGAGCAGGGCGTCATCCACCGGGACGTCAAGCCGGCGAACATCTGGCTCGTGCCCGACGGCTCGGTGAAGCTCCTCGACTTCGGCATCGCGAAGTTCTCGTCGTCCACGATGACGCGGCAGGGATCCGTGCTCGGGAGCATCTCGTACATGCCTCCCGAGCAGATCAGCGGCCTCGAGGTCGACGGCCGTGCCGATGTGTTCTCGGCGGGCGTGGTGCTCTTCGAACTGCTGACCGGCAAGAAGCCGTTCGCCGGCGAGTCGCCGACCGCGGTTCTCGCGCGGATCATGGATGACGAGCCGGCTCGGATCCAGGACCTGCCGCCCGACCTTCCGAAGCCGCTGGTCGCGGCGGTGCTCAAGGCCCTGCAGAAGGACCGCGAGAAGCGGTACCGCCACGCCGCCGACTTCGGGGCCGACCTGCGCCTCGTCCGGAGCGCCGTCGTGGCATCGACGGGGCCGATCGCTGCCGACGTCGATCAGTTGGAAACGATGGTGGTCGACCCGAGCCGGAGTGGATCAATCGACTCGAGCAGGAGCCACCTCGCCGGTTCGATCAGCGTGCAGCGGACGGTGACGATCGACGAGCCGCCCGCAGCGGCCCCGCCGACGCGAAGACTCGGCTGGCTCGTGCCGGTCGCGGCCGTGGCCGTGATCGCGGGTGCCGTGGGCGGGTGGTTCCTGCTGAGTCCTCCGCGCCCGCCGCAGAAGTCCGTCGTGACGATCACCTCGGATCCGGCTGGGGCGAAGATCAAGATCGACGGTGTCGACACGGGGCGCGTCACACCGGCCAACGTCGACGTGCCGCCCGGCGCGGCCGCGCTGCCGAGCGTGACACTGACCAGCCCCGCTCACAAGCCGGTGACGGCCCGGCTGACGGACGACGATGTGAAGAAGGGGCGCGTCTTCCTGCGCCTGGAAGCCTCGCCGCCTCCGCCCATGGCGCAGCCACAGGTCCAGGCGCCCGCGCAGCCAGTCCAGCCGCCGCCGGAAGTCACCACCCGGGTGGCGATGTCGGGCGAGTACCCGTTCGAGGTCCTCGAGGGCAGCCGCGTCCTGTCGGTCTCGTCCACGTCGCATTCGTTCACGGTGAGAGGGAAGCCCCGGCTGAGAGTCCGCAACCCGGACTACTTCCTGGACCAGCCGGTGCAGACCGACGGCTCGAAGGCGTTCGAGTGGACGGCGCCGGGCCTCGGCAAGCTGTTCATGACCTTTCCCCCGCTCTGCACCGTGGCCATCGCCGGCCGGACGTTCGCCGATTCGCCAATCGACGTGACGATGGCGGCCGGCACCTACGCCGCGGAGGCCGCGTGCGACGGGCAGACAAGGCGGCAGACGTTTTCGATCGCCGCGGGCCAGACCAGCAAGGTCCCGGTGAAGAGATGAAAGACATGAGGAAGACGCGCATCCGTCTCGGGGCGATCGGAGTCGGCTTCGTGCTGGCCGCCGGTGCGACGCTCGCGGGGGCGCAGGACGCCGCGACCGAGGGCGCCGCCCGCCGGCGGTACGAGAGCGGACTGACGTTCCTGACCGAGAAGAAGTACTCCGAGGCGCTGAAGGACTTCCAGGCGGTGGTCGATTCCTACCAGCAGAGCCGGGTGGCGGACGCCGCCCTCCTCCGCATCGCCGAGTACCAGCTCGATGTCGCGGGCGACATCGCCGCCGCGCAGACGGCGGTCGACCTGCTGCAGAAGAAATACGGGAACTCCGAGAGCGGGCCGATGGGGCTCGTACTGGCCGGCCGCATCGTTCTCGCGAAGAGCCGCGCGGCGGCCGATGTCGAGTCCGCCATCGCCAGCTACGACCGGGTCCCGCGTCTGTTCCCGGGGTCCGACGCCGTCCCGGCGTCGATGTTCTACGCCGGCGAGGCGCTGCGGCTGACCCACCGCGACGCCGAGGCGATCCTCCGCTTTCGCCAGGTCTCCACCGACTACCCTGAATCGGAGTGGGCCCCGCGCGCGCTGCTCAGCGAGGCGCGCTGCCTGGTGCTGACCGGCAAGTCGCAGCGCGCGATGGAGCTGCTGCAGCGCGTCCGCCAGCGATTCCCGAAGACGCCGGAGGCCGAGACGGCCGTGGCGTGGAACACGATTCTGAACCGCCTCTACCTCCGTGCTCCCGCGCAGCCGGCGTTCCAGCATGCGGCCGGGCGGACGATTTCGGGAGCGACCGGCCGGCTGCGGGATATCAAGGCGCTTGCCATCGGCCCCGCGGGCCCACTCTATGCGGCCCACAACGACGGCGTGCTGGTGTTCGACCTGAGCGGCAAGCCGGCACCGGGCTCGACGGCGAAGGACACGTGCGCCGTGGCGTTCGACCGATCGGGCCGCCCGATGATCGTGGGCCGCGACGGGGTCGTCGGGCTGGATGGCGCGCCGCGTGCGCTGACCGTGCCGAAGCCGGACGGCACGCCTCGGACGCTCGGCGACATCACGTGCGGGGTGCTCACGTCGATGGGCGACCTGCTGGTCGTTGATGCGAACGCGAAGAACATCGCGCGCTTCTCGAGCGCCGCCAGGTTCGTGGCGCCGTTCGCGCCGGTGTTCCCGTCCCGGCTGGCGATCGACGTCACCGACCGCGTCGTGTCGCTCGACGAGAGTGGTGCCGGACTGACGGTGATCGAACACGACGGCCGACCGCGCGCCACGATTCCCGCTCGCGGGCAGGGCTACGAGTTCGACCGGCCCGTGGATCTCGCCGTCGACCCGCTCGGTCACATCTACGTCCTCGATCGCAACAAGGCGACGGTGTTCGTGTTCGCGCAGGGACCGCAGCCGAGGCTTCTGACGGCCTTCACCGTTCCGCCGAAGTCGCCCGGCGCCTTCAGGAAGGCCGTGTGCTTCGCGCTCGACTCCGCCGGGCGGCTGTACATCTACGATGACGATGTCGAGAAGATTCAGGTGTACCAGTGATCCCGTCCCTGTCCTGACCCGGAGCCTGCGATGACGCCCTACCGATCCGCTCGTGTGCTGGGCCTGGTGCTGGCGGTGGCCTGCGCCGGGGCCCTGTGCGCCCACGCCCAGGCGCCGTCGCCGGACGCGCAACTGGCGCAGGCCCGGGCGCAGTTCGAGGCAGGCGACTACGAGCCGGCCATCGCGACACTCGATCCGCTGATCACTCTCCTGGAGCCGCTGGCTGCGAGGGACCCGGTCGCCGAGCGCCTGCTGCCGGCGGCGTACGAGCTGCGCGCGCGCACGCGGCTGCAGATCGGAAACGCCGACGGGGCGGCCGCCGACTTCCGCGCGCTGCTGAAGCTGGCGCCGGCCTTCACGTTCACCGACAAGGTGTCTCAGAAGGTCGCGAAGATCCTCGAAGACATCCGGAAGACGGCCGTCGGGACGATCGTCCTCAACCTGTCGCCGGTCGATTCGGAACTGGAACTCGACGGCAAGCCGTTCGCCGCCGCAGCCGGGCAGATCCCGCTGCCCGTCGGTCCCCATACGCTCAGCGGGCGCCGGCCGGGGTGCCGTTCGGCGAGCCAGACGTTCACGGTGATGCCCGGCGCGTCCACGGAAGTCGTCCTGACGCTCGAACGCGTGTCGGCCACCGTCCTGCTGGTGACGTCGCCCCCGGGCATTGAGGTGTCGGTGGACGGCGTCTCGCGGGGCCGCACCGAGCCCGGGCCACAGCCCCCTCGATGGGCCGAGCCGATCGCGACCCTTGGCGTGCCCGCCAGCTCGGTCTCGAAGCCGTTCGTCGTCGACGACCTCGGGCTGGGTTCGCATACGTTCGCGTTCTCGCGCGATTGCCACGTCGGCGTCGACCTGCGAGCGGAGATCGCCAAGCTCACCGACCTGTATCTCGCCCCGGTCAAGCTCGAGAAGGCTGTCGCCTCGGTCTACGTCGACGCGCCAGGGACCGGCGCCGTGGTCGTGCTCGACGGCGAGCCGCGCGGGTCGGCGCCGCAGCAGATCGACGATATCTGCGAGGGCAGCCACGTGGTCGAGTTACGGTCGCCGCTCGGCCGACACGTCGAGCGGTTGAACATGCGCGCCGGCGACAAGCTCAACGTGCAGGGGGTGCTCAAGCCGGCGGTTGCGCTGCTGGCGGTGACGGGGCTGCCGAAGGAGTACCGCGGGCCCGACCTCCGGCTCGAGCTCGAACGGCGTTTCGTCGCGGCGAAGTCGATGACGGTCTTCGGCCCGCCACCCGAGAGGGTCCAGCAGGCGCTGACGGCCGAGCGGCTGGCTGCCGGCTGGCTCGCGTTCGACCGATGGCGCGGCCCGATCGGCGAAACCGCGGAGGCGATCACACCGTCGGCCCGCCTGAATCTGGGCGCCAAGGTGTCGAAGGCGCTGGAGGTGCAGGGCGTGGCGGAGCTGACGGCGCGGCCCGGCGGCGACCGGTCGCAGTTCCTGTTGAGCATTCTCGCCGCGGACAGTTCCGTGCCGGATGTGCTCGAGGTGATCCCGGACAATCCGGCGTCGGTCAACGGCGTGATCGCGCGGCTGGATCAGTTGCCGGCCATGTACCGGCCGACGGCCGGCCTGACGGTCGCCGACGTCCTCGACGTCGCGGGCGCGGTCGTGGTGAGCGTCGACGCCGCGGGTGCGGCCGCGAAGGCCGGCATCGCGCCCGGCGACGTCATCGTGAAGGCCGACGGCCGGCCGGTCGCCGACGGCAGTGCCTT
This sequence comes from uncultured Acidobacteriota bacterium, assembly GCA_963698725.1. Taxonomy (GTDB): domain Bacteria; phylum Acidobacteriota; class Vicinamibacteria; order Vicinamibacterales; family Fen-181; genus FEN-299. The sequence goes on along the minus strand of CAVORY010000008.1, from coordinate 4,598 downwards.
CTCTGCCGCTGTCGGCGCGCACAAGGCGAACGACAGCCTGGCCGTCGAGGTCCAGGCCAGGGGCGGTGGCGTCAAGCCCGCCGCGCTGGCCATCTCGATGACGCCGCGCCTCGTGGCGATGAACGACCAGTCGCTGCTGTTCAACAACCTCGCGATTGTGTTGCGCACGCGCCTTGCGCAAACTCCGGGCGGCGCCTCGGATCCGGTGGTGAGGCTGAACCTCGCGGTGGCGCTGATGCGCCTCGGGAATTACGAAGCGGCCCGGACCGAACTGTCCAAGATCCAGCTGACGGCCGGTCCCGGCGTGTCGAACGGGACCGTCCAGTACCTGTCGGGACTGTGCTACGAAGCGCTCGGCCAGACGGCCGAAGCCCAGCGGGCGTGGCGCGCGGCGGCGACCGACGCCGACAGCCTGCTGACCGAGGACGGCCCGTTCGTCAAGGAACTGGCCGAGGCGAAACTGGCCGCCCCAAGAAAATAGAGACGACCGTACTCGGTCTGCCGGGCGTTCTGGAGAGGCCCTTGCATTCGCCTGGCGACCGTGCTATATTCGTCAGGTTCTCCGGTGCTAGGAAACCCTATCTAGCATGCGGACCGCACGAAGCGGGAGAGCGCGGGCAGAGAACGCGGTGCCCGAGGCGCCCTTCCCATCGTGGCTCCGGCCGTCCGGGAGGCGGTCGCGAGCCTGCGACGCGACTACACACTTAATAGGGTAACCGTTCCGGGTGCCAAGCGCCGGCAGCAGAATGCCGGCAGCCGCTTCTAGGCCCGGGACAACGCAAGGCCATCCGCCAACGCCGCGCCGTAGTCACGCCGGAGCCCGAAGGGGCGAAGGCGGACGAAGGCGGGCAGACGCGGAAGGCCGTTCTCGTTGGGGGAACGCGGGCTGGATGCTCCGCGCCTCGCCGAAGTCGCGCGAGCGCGCCGAGGGGGAGAGGGCGGAGGCGGGCCGTTTCCCCGGGCGGAGTAACCGTGCCGACTATCAGTCAACTGGTTCGCAAGGGCCGCGCGCAGATCGCGGTGAAGACCAAGAGCCCGGCACTGCAGGACAACCCGCAGAAGCGTGGCGTGTGCGTGCGGGTGTTCACCCAGACGCCCAAGAAGCCGAACTCGGCCCTCCGCAAGGTGGCGCGCGTTCGGTTGACCAACGGGATTGAGGTCACCACCTACATTCCCGGCGTCGGGCACAACCTGCAGGAGCACTCGCTCGTGCTCATTCGCGGCGGCCGCGTGAAGGACCTGCCGGGCGTGCGCTACCACGTGGTGCGCGGGACGCTCGACGCCGTCGGCGTCACGGCTCGCAGGCAGGGCCGATCGAAGTACGGGGCCAAGCGGCCGAAGGCGTAGGGTGCAGCTGGCAGCTGACAGCACGTAGCTGGCAGCGTGGGGAAGGACAACGGCACGGGTTGCCGCGCGGATGCCATCGAGTGTCCGCTGCCGGCTGCCCGCTGCCAGCCTCGGGTAACTGATATGCCACGCAGACGAGTGATTGCCAAGCGCGACATCGCACCGGACCCCGTGTACAGCAGCGCGCTCGTGACGAAGTTCGTCAACACCGTCATGAACGCCGGCAAGCGCAGCACGGCCGAGCAGATCCTCTACCGCAGCTTCGACATGATCAAGGAGCGGACCGGAGACGACCCGCTCAAGGTGTTCAAGAAGGCGCTCGACAACGTCAAACCGAGCCTCGAGGTCAAGTCGCGGCGCGTCGGCGGGTCCAACTACCAGGTGCCGATCGAGGTCACCACGAGCCGCCGTCTCTCGCTCAGCATCCGCTGGCTGGTCGGCTACGCCCGCGCCAGGGGCGACGGCAAGACGATGGAAGAGAAGCTCGCCAACGAGCTGATGGACGCGGCCAACCTGCGTGGCGGCGCCGTCAAGAAGCGCGAAGACACGCACCGGATGGCCGAAGCCAACAAGGCGTTCGCGCACTATCGCTGGTAGACGGATGGCCAACGGCCCAAGGCTCACGGCTCAAGCCGGCCTGAGCCTTGAGCCCTGAGCCCTGAGCCTGTAAACGTAAGAGATAAATGCCTCGCGCCGTCCCGCTCGATCGCACTCGGAATATCGGCATCATGGCCCACATCGATGCCGGTAAGACCACCACCACGGAACGGATCCTGTTCTACACCGGGATTACGTACAAGATCGGTGAGGTCCACGAGGGCACGGCGGTGATGGACTGGATGGAGCAGGAGCAGGAGCGGGGCATCACGATCACCTCGGCCGCGACCACCTCCATCTGGCGCGACCACCGGATCAACATCATCGACACGCCCGGCCACGTCGACTTCACCGCCGAGGTCGAGCGGTCGCTGCGCGTGCTCGACGGCGCCGTCGCGGTGTTCGACGCCGTGTCCGGCGTCGAGCCGCAGTCGGAGACCGTCTGGCGCCAGGCCGACAAGTACCGGGTTCCGCGGATCTGCTTCGTCAACAAGATGGACCGCGTCGGCGCCGACTTCCGCGGCACGCTCGAGCAGATCGAGCGCAAGCTGCAGGCCAACCCGGTCGCCGTCCAGCTGCCGATCGGCTCGGAGGAGCACTTCACCGGCGTCATCGACCTGATCGGGATGCGGGCCATCCGCTACAAGGACGAGACGCTCGGCGCCGAGTACCTCCTGGAGGAGATCCCGGCCGACCTGCTGACCGAGGCGAAGCACTACCGCGAGGCGCTCGTCGAGAAGGCCACGGAGACCGACGACGCGCTGCTCGAGAAATACGTCGCGGGTGAGGCCATCTCGGAAGACGAGTTGCGCGCCGCGATCCGGAAGCGCGTCGTCCGCTCGGTCCGCCACGAGAAGCGGCCCTTCGTGCCGGTCATCTGCGGGTCCGCCTTCAAGAACAAGGGCGTGCAGCCGCTGCTCGACGCCGTCGTGGATTACCTGCCGTCGCCGCTGGATATCCCGGCGGTGATCGGCCTCGACCCGCGCAAGGCCGATGAGACGCAGGTTGAGCGCCAGGCGTCCGACGAGGCGCCGTTCTCCGCCCTCGCGTTCAAGATCATGACCGACCCGTTCGTCGGCCAGCTCGCGTTCATCCGCGTCTACTCGGGCGTGATGGCGTCGGGCTCGATGGTCTTCAACGCCACCAAGGGCAAGACAGAGCGCGTGGGTCGTCTCCTCAAGATGCACGCGAACAAGCGCGAGGAGATCAAGGAGGTCTACGCGGGCGATATCGCGGCGGCCGTCGGCCTCCGGAGCGTCACGACGGGCGACACGATCTGCGACGAGAAGAAGCCGGTCGTCCTCGAGTCGATGGTCTTCCCCGAGCCGGTCATCACGCTGGCCATCGAGCCGCGCACCAAGGCCGACCAGGAGAAGCTCGGCCAGGGGCTGGGCAAGCTGCAGGCCGAGGACCCGACCTTTCGCGTGCAGACCGACGTCGACACCGGCCAGGTCGTCATCCGCGGCATGGGCGAACTGCACCTCGAGATCATCGTCGACCGGCTGAAACGCGAGTTCGGCGTCGAGGCGAGCGTCGGCCGCCCGCAGGTCGCCTACAAGGAAACGCTCACGCAGCCCGCGCAGGCCGAGGGTCGCTACGTGCGCCAGACCGGCGGACGCGGCCAGTACGGCCACGTCAAGATCCGCCTCGTGCCCCGCAAGCCCGGCGAGGGATTCGCCTTCGAGAACAAGATCGTCGGCGGCGCGATCCCCCGCGAGTACATCAAGCCGGTCGAAGAGGGCATCCGCGAGGCGCTCTCCGGCGGCGTGGTGGCCGGCTACCCGGTCGACGACGTCGGCATCGAGCTCTACGACGGGTCGTTCCACGAAGTGGACTCCTCCGAGCTCGCGTTCAAGATTGCCGGCTCCATGGCGTTCAAGGAGGCGGCCAGGCACGCCGGCCCAGTCCTCCTCGAGCCCGTGATGAAGGTGGAAGTCGTGGTGCCCGAGGAGTACATGGGCGACGTCATGGGCGACCTCAGCGGGCGGCGCGGCCGCATCGTATCGATGGAGGCGCGCGGCGGCACGCAGATCGTGAACGCGAGGGTGCCCCTGTCGGAGATGTTCGGGTACACCACCGACCTGCGGTCGCGCACCCAGGGGCGGGCGACCTATACGATGCACTTCGAACGGTACGAGCAGGCGCCCCAGAACGTGAGCGAAGAGGTGGTCGCTCGCATTCAGGGCAGATGAGCGGAGACGCACTTCAATGGCGAAAGAAAAATTTGACCGCACGAAACCGCACGTGAACGTGGGGACGATCGGGCACATCGACCACGGGAAGACGACCCTGACGGCGGCGCTGACGAAGGTGGCGTCGGAGAAGGGGTGGGCGAAGTACGTGTCGTATGACGAGGTGGCGAAGGCGTCGGAATCGCAGGGCCGTCGGGACGCGACGAAGATCCTGACGATCGCGACGAGCCACGTGGAGTACAGCTCGGCGAAGCGGCACTACGCGCACGTGGACTGCCCGGGGCACGCGGACTACATCAAGAACATGATCACGGGCGCGGCGCAGATGGACGGGGCGATCCTGGTGGTGTCGGCGGTGGACGGGCCGATGCCGCAGACGCGGGAGCACGTGCTGCTGGCGCGGCAGGTGAACGTGCCGTGCGTGCTGGTGGCGCTCAACAAGGTGGACGCGGTGGACGACCC
>CAVORY010000007.1:0-14300 GCA_963698725.1 uncultured Acidobacteriota bacterium | reverse complement strand
TAGCAAACCGCCGCCTTCAGCCTCTCGGCCACCTCACCGCGGTGGTCGCAGGGCGGCGCATCGGGCGCGCCGATGGCCGCTGCGACAGGGAAACAGGATAGCACACCCGGCCGGCGGCCCACGGCTCACGGCTCACGGCTCAGGGCCCGATCCGCTGCCAGCTGCCCGCTGCCGGCTGCCGGCTGCCGGCTGTCACCGTCAGACCTTCGCCCTCAGATACTGCTTCGGCCAGTCGACGGTCGCGCCGAGGCGGCGAGCCGCGACCAGCGGCCAGTACGGGTTGCGCAGCAGTTCGCGCGCCAGCAGCACGGCGTCGGCCTGGCCGGTGGCGAGGATCTGCTCCGCCTGCTCGGGGCTCGTGATCATCCCCACGGCGCCCGTCGGCACCCCCGCCTCGCGCCGCACCGCTGCCGCAAACGGCGCCTGGAAACCCGGGGCCACCGGGATCTTCGCGCTCGCCACCGCCCCTCCGCTCGAGCAGTCGACCAGGTCCACGCCGATCGCCGCCAGGCGCCGCGCGAACGCGAGCGAGTCGTCCAGAGCCCAGCCGCCGTCAACCCAGTCGGTGGCCGAGATCCGCACGAACATCGCCAGCGATGCAGGCCAGGCTTCGCGCAGACGCTGAGCGACGGCGAGCGGGAATCGCATGCGGTTCTCGATGCTGCCGCCGAACGCATCCGCGCGCGCGTTGGTCAACGGTGACAGGAACTCGTGCAGCAGGTAGCCATGGGCCGCGTGCAGCTCGACGACGTCGAAGCCGGCCGCCGCCGCGCGGCGCGCCGCGGCCGCGAACTCCTCGATCACGCGGTCGATCTCGGCTGTCGAGAGTTCACGCGGTTCGGGGTATCCAGGGCCGAACGCGATCGGGCTCGGGGCCACCGGCGTCCATCCGCCCTCCGCCTCAGGCACCGGTTTCCCGCCCGCCCACGGCGAGGCGGTCGACGCCTTTCTCCCCGCATGCGCCAGCTGGATGCCCACCGCCGCCCCCTGCGCCTTGACGAACCGGGCCAGCCTCGACAGCGCCTCGCCCTGCTCGTCGGACCAGAGGCCGAGATTGTCGGGCGAGATCCGGCCGGTCGGCGCCACCGCGGTCGCCTCGACGATCACCAGGCCCGCCCCGCCGACGGCGCGGCTCCCGGCGTGCACGAGGTGCCAGTCGTTCGCAAGGCCGGCCTCGGCCGAGTACTGGCACATGGGCGACACGAATACGCGGTTGCGGAACTCGACGCCTCTCAGCGCGAGCGGCGTGAACAGGAGCGGTTGATGCGGCATGGCCGGTACTCTAAACCGGATCGGGACGAATTGCCGCCACCTGGCTATGCGGGAATTCGTCCCGATCCGTTCAACTCGCGAAAGACGAGGCGGTCGCCGAGGAAGAAGTTCAGGAGTCCCGTGAAGCAGATGGCGATGAAGTTGGCGAGGAGGTGGTGCAGGCCCAGCGACCCGACGAGGAACGGCATCAGCACCATCGCGCCGAGGAAGGTGACGATCCCGTTGCTCGCGTGGAACGCCACGCAGCGGACGAAGACATGTGTCCTCGGGGCCGGGTCGACGCCGTCCGTCTGCGCCCCCGACGGCCCCCACGTCCAGTGCAGGTGCCAGAAGAAGTTGTGGAGGATCGATGCCTCGATTGCCAGCGTCGTGCCGATCAGATAGTGCAGGCCCAGTCCGTTGACGAGCGCCCAGGCGCTCAGCAGCCGCACCCCGATGCCGAGCGCGGACACCACGTTGAACCGAAGGAAGCGAACGCCCATGATTCTCCGCCGCCAGCGTCATCTCGACGCCCTGGCCATCGGCTCCTCCCTGTAGAGCGTCCTCGTGTTCCTCGCCGCCGACACGAGGAAGAACAGCGTCATGCCGGCCGCGGCGCACAGGCCGCCCACGTCGAACAGGAGGAAACGATAGCCGGCAATAGTCACCGTCGCGTGATCGAAGAGGGCGACCGTGCCGATGGCCATCAGGATTCGAAGCTCCGTCGGACCGAATCCGAAGAACCCCATCTGGAACGTCTTCAGGGCCGAGGCGGCGAGGTACACCTCGATCGACAGGAGGTAGTAGGCGACCAGGACCGCGGCAGCTACCAGCGGCGTCATGTAGCCCGACAGGCCCAGGCCCACGACGATCAAGAGGGCGCCGATGCTGTCGAGAATGTGGTCGACGTAGAACCCGTAGCGCGGCCGCTGGCAGTTGCGGACCCTGGCGACGGTGCCGTCGAGGCTGTCGCCGAACCAGTTGATCGCGAGGAACACGACGACGAGCCAGAGCGCGGCGGGATAGCGTGACGAGAGCCAGTAACTGGCGCCGGCACCGAGCATGCCCAGGCCGCCCAGCACGGTCAGATGGTCCGAGTTGACCCAGGCAGGCAGTCGCCGGGCGATATGGATGAGCAGCCGCTTCTCGGCGGCGGCGAGCACGCTGGTCTGCTGTCGAACGGCGTCACGGTAGTCGGATGGCGACACGGGGGCCTCCCTCTGAATGGTAGTGCGAAATGCAGTCGAGAAAGGGGTCAGGCGGAACTTACGCGGTCAGTCGGGGCTGACGGAGTCCAGTCGGGGCTGACGATGTCAGTCGGAACTGGCGCTGAAGGGTCGGAACTCACGCTGAGGGGTCGGGACTGACCCTGAAGGGTCGGAACTAGCGACGAGGGGGCGGGTCGGGGGCTGAACGAAAGGCCGCGGCGCGGGTGGCCGGCTCGATTATCAGCGACGCGACGGCCCAGCCGACACCGAACGCTGCCAGGGTTGCCGAAAGGACGGTGGCCGGGCGGAGCACTGCCGCCGCCGGGATTAGCAGCATCACCGCGATGAGGACGTCCGTACCGCGCACCATCGGCAGCGTGCGACGCAGTTGCTCGCGCATGTCGGATGGATTGAACGCGCTCGTGAATAGCAGGTGAACGCGCAGCGTGCCGTTGACGGCGACGGTGGCGACGAAGGCGAGGAACAGCGCGAGCGTCCAGTCCTGCCGGCCCACCTCGTGCGCCTGCCAGACCGCCCAGACGAGCCAGATCTCCACCAGCATCGCGCTCACCTGGTGGACCCGCCACCACCACAGCTGGCTCGACAGCGTCCGCGCCACGCCGGTCCGCGCCGGCGCGCGCAGCCGGCCGTCGCGCAGGTCCTGCAGGTCGCACGCGACGTCGAGCGCCGAGCTGTAGCGTTCGCCCCGGTTCCGCCGCATGCACTTCCGCACGATCGCGTCGAGTTGCGGCGGCAGCCGTCCGTCGAGCCCGTTGAGTTGCGGCGGGTTCGCCGCGTAGATGTTCGCCATCGTCGCCGCGGGCGTGGGCCCTGTGAACGGATGTGCGGCGGTGGCCAGCTCGTACAGCACGACACCCAGCGCGAAGATATCGGCGCGGGGGTCGATGTCGGCGCCGTCGAGCTGCTCGGGCGACATGTAGCCGGGCGTGCCGACGGCCTGGCCGACGGCGGTGAGCCGCGGCGACGAACCGGTTCCCGGCGCGTCCAGGTGCGCGATGCCGAAGTCGAGGATCTTCAGTTCGCCCTGGACGCTGCGGATGATGTTGTCGGGCTTCAGGTCGCGGTGGATCACGCCGGCCGCGTGCGCCGCCGCGAGGCCGCGCGCCACCTGAATGCCGGTGTCGATCAGCAGCTCGAGCGAGAACGGCCCGTGGTCGAGCTCGGCCCGGAGCGTGTCGCCCCGGACGTATTCACTGACGAGGCACAGCCGGCCGTCCAGTTCCTCGAGGCTGAATACGGTGGCGATGGCCGGGTGCGAGAGGGCCGCCGCCGCGCGCGCCTCCAGTCTCAGCCGATCCTTCCGTGCGTTGTCGGTCGAGAACTCCTTCGGCAGGATCTTGACCGCCACCTTCCGCCCGAGCCGCGTGTCCTCGGCGAGGTAGACGACACCCATCCCGCCTCGGCCGAGCTGGCGCTCCATGCGGTACGGGCCAAGGATCTCGCCCGCCAACGCCGCGTCTCCCTCCGAAGCGGGAACGAGGCCGCTGGCCAGCGCCGCCGGCGTCTCGAGGAACACGCCCGCCTGCCGGTGCGACGTCAGCAGCGACTCGACTTCCGCGCGCAGCGCGGCATCGCCGCCGCATTCGCCGTCGAGGAAGGGGCCGCGCTCCGGCGGGTCGCGCTCGAGCGCGGCGCTCAGCAGTTCGGTGATTCTCGACCAGCGATGATCCATGCAGCTTCCGGCTAGCGCGTCAACTCTCGAAACAGCCACGCGCGCGCGATCACCCACGCACGCTTCACCGTCGCGGGCGAGATGCCCAGTGCCGCGGCCGTCTCCTCGTTCGTCAGGCCGCCGAAGAATCGAAGCTCGACGATGCGTGCGTGATCGGCGTTGAGGGCGGCCAGCCGCTCGAGCGCCTCCTCGAGCGCGAGCAGATCAACATCGACGGGGCCGCCTGCGGCCACGCCTTCACTCAGCGTGACACGCTGCCGCTCGCCGCCCCGTTTCTCTGCATCGCGCGATCGCGCGTGCTCGACCAGGATCTGTCTCATCGACCGGGCGGCGATGCCGAGGAAGTGCGCCCGGTTCTCGAACGACAGGCTCTCGTCCTTGAGCAGGCGGATGTAGGCCTCGTGGACGAGCGCGGTGGCCTGGAGCGAGTGGCCGGCGCGTTCGCGGTGGGCGTAGCGCCCGGCGATGCGGCGAAGCTCGGCGTAGACGAGCGGGACGAGCTCTTCGAGCGCGGGCGCGCTGCCGGCCTTCGCGCGCGCGAGCAACTGGGTGACGGCGCCGGGCGTCGGGGACGTCATGTCGTCCTCCGGTGGGGTTCCATGCATTGTAGCGAAGTCGACGCGAAATGCGAGCGCGGTCTTCGCGAGGGTCTTCGGTCCGGTGTGCCGGTCACGACATCACTCCCGACCGGGTCCCCTCTTCGACGAACGCTCTCAGGCGCGCCTTGAAGAGATCATCCAGCGCGCGCTTCGCGGTGTCGCCGTCCGTCGGGTCGGCTTCGCCGGCCGTCAACTCCGCCCGCAGCAGCGTTCCTCCCTCGCGCCGCTCGAGCCGAATGCCCAGCACGCCGGCCGTCTTTCCGGCGAGCGTGCCGGTCAGCTCGAGATGCTCGTCCTGCTTGATGGCCGTCACCACGGCCCGCAGCGCCCCCTGCCGATGACCCCACTCCTCGACGAAACGGCCGCCCGGCTGCGGATCGAGGACGAGGTTGGTGGCAGCGGGCGACCGGAGGTGCGGCCCGCCCCACCACGCAGCGACGTGCTGCGTCAACGCGTCGAACACCCGCCACGGCGGGGCGTCGACGAAAGCCTCGGTGAAGACGCGGGTGGCCGGCGGCACGGCTGCCGGCGGCGCGGTCGGCGCGGACCCTGCGCCCGCAGCCGGCGGCGTCCCGGTTGGAACGGGCGCCTGGCTCGAGGTCGACGAGATACCCACGGCGGGAGCCAGCCCCGGCCATCGCCCCTCGACCTCGCGAAGCGGCTCGGCGTTCAGGACGTTCCACCGCTCCCGCCCCTCCCGGCGCGCCGTCACGATCCCGGCCCGCTCCAGCACGGCCAGGTGCTTCATCGTGGCGAACCGGGTGGTCCGGAAACAGCCGCACAAATCACCAGTGGTCCGCGGGCCGTCGCGGAGAAGCTCGATGAGTCGGCGACGAGTGGGACTGGCCACCGCTCGCCAGACCTGGCCGCTGTTCATGTGACCAAATGGTAACCTATATATAACACTTACACCACGCTTCACTAGAGTCGAGTAGTTCTGAGTCTTGAGTTCTGAGTTCTGAAACACGGATTCGTCCCAGAACTCACAACTCATAACTCATAACTCATAACTCATAACTCATAACTCATAACTACGTCTGGATTCCACCCAACTCAAGTGAGTTCGGGCATGAAACCTCATCCAGTTCGTCCGAATCCCTCTGGTCGCGTTCCCGCCGCCGCACCCATCACGCCGCCAGCCGCGCGCCGCCAGCCGGGTTGGCGCAACACCCTCCCCCTGTGCTACAACTCGGACTCCAGGAGAATCCAGCCCATGATTGGTCGGCGCCTGCGCCTGTGTGTCGTTCTCGCCCTCGTCGGCCTCGTCCCGGCCGGCGCGGCATCTCAACGCGGCGCGCCCCAGCCGCCGGCCGCGAGCTCGGCGGCGAAGAACCCGGCGGCCCTGCTCGACATCCTCCGGACCGAAATGGACCGCAACGTCGAGGTCCTCGAGAAGGAGCCGGTGCCGCCCTACTTCATGGCCTACACCGTCTCCGAGGTGCGCTCGACGGAGTTGGCGGCATCGTTCGGGGCCATGGTGATCGACAGCGACAGCCACTTGCGCACTCTGGGCGTCGACGTCCGCACGGGCGACTACGCGCTCGACAACACCCACGAGATTCGCGGCGAGCCGGCGCCTCCGACCGGCCTTGGCCGGTCCGCGATTCCGCTCGCCGACTCGGCGCCCGGCATCGGCGTGGCCGCGTGGCTGGCCACCGACCGCGCCTACCGGCAGTCGGTCGAACGGCTGGCGCGCGTCAAGACGAACCTGGCGGCCATGGTGAAGGAGGAGGACCCGGCCCCTGACTTCTCCCGCGAGGTTCCGCAGGTGTTCGTCGGCACTCCCGCCTCCGTTCAGGTGGACAAGGCCGCGTGGAAGGCCCGGCTTCGCCGGCTGTCGGCGCTCTTCGCCGACGACCCGCTCATCCTGCGCGGCGACGTCACGCTCACCCTCGAGGCGAACAACCGCTACCTGGTCAACACCGAGGGCAGCCGCCTCCTGACCGGCGACACGGCCTGCCGGCTGCTGGTCCAGGCGCAGACGAAAGCGGCCGACGGCATGGAACTGCCGGTCTATGCCACCTACTACGCCCGGTCGCTGTCGGGCCTCCCCCCCGAAGCGAAACTCGTCGAGGAGGTTCGCGCGCTGGCCGTCACGCTGGCCCGGCTCCGCGCGGCGCCGGTGGTCGATCCGTATTCCGGGCCGGCGATCCTCTCCGGGCGCGCGGCCGGGGTCTTCTTCCACGAGATCTTCGGCCACCGGATCGAGGGGTCCCGGCAGAAGACGGCCGACGATGCGCAGACGTTCGCGAAGATGGTGGGCCAGCCGATCCTGCCTCCGTTCCTGGACGTCGTGGCCGACCCGACGCGCCCGAAGTTTGGCGACGCGGAGCTGGCGGGCTTTTACCAGTACGACGACGAGGGCGTGCGCGCGCGCCGCGTCGCGGTCGTGAAGGGCGGCGTGCTCGGCGAGTTCCTCATGAACCGGTCGCCGCTCTCACGCTTCCCCAGGTCGAACGGCCACGGGCGCGGACAGCCGGGGCTGCGTCCGGTCTCCCGCCAGTCGAACCTCATCGTCGAATCGTCGGCTGGCGTGCCGTTCGCGCAGCTGGTCGAGCGGTTGAAGGACGAGGCGCGGAAGAGGGGGAAGTCGTTCGGTCTCCTGTTCGACCAGGTGGAGGGCGGTTTCACGTTCACCGGCCGCTACATGCCGAACGCCTTCAACGTGACGCCCGTCATCGTCTACCGCGTGTACACGGATGGCCGCCCGCCGGAACTCGTGCGCGGCGTCGATCTGATCGGCACGCCGCTGGCCGCGTTCAGCAAGATCGTCGCGACGGACAACAGGACCGAGACGTTCAACGGCATCTGCGGCGCCGAGAGCGGCCCCGTGCCGGTGTCGGCTTCGTCGCCGGCGCTGCTCGTGTCGGAGGTCGAGGTCCAGAAGAAGCCGAAGTCGCAGGACACGCTGCCGATTCTGCCGGCGCCGGCCGGGCGCGCGGCGTCCGCAGGTGATCCCCCCGTGCTCGCCGCGCTGACGGGCGAGCTGTCGCGCTCGATCGCCGATCTCGAGATGTCCGGCGAGCCGGGGCCGTACGACATGGCCTTCACCGTGACCGACGCGACGGAGACGGCCGCGCGCGCGACGCTGGGCGCGCTGGTCGAGAACCGGTCGTCGCGAGCGCGCGTGTTTCGCGCCGACGTGCGCGTCGGCGACTACGCGTTCGACAGCTCGCGGTTCATCGCGGGCGGCCTCGGCGGAGCGATGGGGTCGATGGCGCTCGTCCCGATCGACGACGACGAGCTGGCGACGCGGCGGCTGGCGTGGCTGACGACCGACTCCACGTACAAGAACGCCGTGCAGGTGTTCTCGCGCAAGAAGGCGACGTTCGCCAACCGCAACGTCATCGACCCGATTCCCGACTACTCCCGCGCGGCGCCGGTCGAACGCATCGAGCCGGTGCGGGCCCCCGCCAGCGCCCCGGCAGACTGGGCCGATGCGGTGCAGGAAATCTCGCGGCTGTTCGCGCATCCCGAGGTCGTCAGCTCGGATGCGGCGCTGGGCCTGGCCGACGTCACGCGCTACTTCGCGAACAGCGAAGGGACGCGCACGGTGATGCCAAGGCGGGCGGCGACGTTCAGGGCGGGCGTGACGATGCTGGCCGACGACGGCATGGTGGTCCGCGACGTTGTGGCGCTGGCCGAACGCCCGGAGGATCTGCCGCCGCGAGCGGCGTTGCTGGCGAAGACGCAGCGGATGGTCGAGGACCTGCTCCGGACGCGAGGCGCGCGGATCGGCGACGACTACAGCGGCCCGGTGCTGGTGGAGCAGGAAGCCGCACCGACGCTCGTGTCGCAGGCGTTCGTCTCGTTCTTCCTCGCCAGGCGGACGCCGGATTCCGATGATCCGCGCAGCGAGGGGATGTCGCAGGCCGGCGTCACGCCGTTCCTGACGCGCATCGGCAACCGCGTCCTGCCGGAGTCGTTCACGGTGAAGGACACACCGTCGCTGGCGCGGTTCGGCGCCCTCCCGGTCGGCGGCGCCTACGCGGTGGACGACGAGGGTGTGATGGCGCAGGACGTGACGCTCGTCGAAGGTGGCAGGCTGCGCACCCTGCTGACGTCGAGGACGCCGCAGCGGAATCTGCCGTCGTCGAACGGGCATGCGCGAGGCGGCGGACCGCAGGCGGGAGTCTTCCAGATCGAGTGCGCCGACGCGATCCCGGCGGCCGAGTTGAAGGCGAAGTATCTCGAGCTGTTGAAGATGCAGGGCCGCCCGTTCGGCTACATCCTGCGCCGGCTCGGCACGCCGGTTGGGCGCGGCATGACGCCGGTGGCGTCGGCGGTCAGGGTGACACCAGATGGCGGGGAGGAGCCGGTCCGGGGGCTGATGCTGAGCAATGTCACCCACACGACATTCCGCGACATCCTGGCGGCGTCCGCCGAGCGGACACTGCTGACGGCCGGGTCGCCCAACGGAGTGGCCGGCGGCGTGACGCTCATCTCGGTGATCGCACCGAGCCTGATCTTCGAGGAAGTGGACCTCCAGAAGAACAAGGAGCCGCTGCAGAAGAGGCCGCTGGTGCCGTCGCCGATCGGGAGGTAGGCCGTGTAGAAGTTACACGGGTCCGGCCCGTCAGCCTCGACCCCTGCCTACCGGAACGTGTAGCCGACGATGAACTTCACTGCCGGGCTGTCGATCAGGCCGGCCTTCACTTCGGCGAACAGGCCGCCCCTGTGTGCGACCCCGAACAGCAGGTTGAAGCCAGGCTCCGTATCGGTCCGATCGCCGTGTCCTGACCCCTCGTTGTAGTCGTAGACGACGAGCGCCGGTCCGCCACCCGCGTACAGGCTCCACGGCTTTTTCTGAAGCGGGAACCAGTAGGCAAACTCGAAGTTGACCGTCAGGGTCGTGCGGTTATCGCCGACGCCGACTTCGACGTTCGGACGGAAGCTGAGACGCTCGATGAACGGCCCGGTGTCGTAGTGCCCGCCAAAGATGAACTGGTCGGGATCGCCGCTCACGCCGGCCCTGACGCCGAAGCCTTTCTGCGCGAGCGCCGGTCCGGGCGCAGCCAGCATCCAACCGGCGACGACGAAGGTGACGAGGACGAGGGTGAATGGCAGCCTGGGAAATCGATTCATGATCACACCTCTGGTGCAAGTCGCGCGCCAACCCGTGACGATCTGAACCCGAACGCGAAGGGCTACCATGTGAGGGAAGTATCACCTTTTCGGAGGTCTCGAACGAAAGGGTGCCGCTTTCCGTCTCAACCACTATCGCCGAAACGGGAACTGTCACCATTTCCACTATCGCTGGGAAGTGTCACCATTTCGGAAGAAAATGGGAACTGTCACCATTTCCACTATCGCTGGGAAGTGTCACCATTTCGGAAGAAGGAGAGATGCGATGTTCTCGACTCGACGCGCAAGCCTGACAGTCGGTCTGGTGGTGGTGGGGTTGTTCGTCGCCCTGGCAGGGGTGTCGGCCCGGCAGGACCAGAGCTCGGCGGTGACGCTCGCGTACCAGTTTCCGGAAGGAAAGGCGCTCTCGTATCGCACGGTCTCGAGCGAGAAGCAGTACATGCAGGTGGGCGGGCAGGACGTCAATACGAACACGGAATCCTCCCTGGAGTTCACCGCGAAACCGAAGGGTTTGAAGGACGGCGTCCACGGAATTACGGTGACCATCGATGCCATGAAGATCCGGGCCCAGAGCCCGCAGGGCGATCAGGCGCCGGCGCTCGATCACATCCCCGGCAAGAGCTTCGACATGAGCGTGACGCGGCTGGGCAAGGAAGCGGACACCTCGGGCGCCGCAGCGATCACCTACACTCTCGGCGAGTCAGCACGCGACATCTCCAGCGGGTTTCAGGCGTTCTTCCCCGACGTGCCCGACCGTGCGGTCAAGCAGGGCGACACGTGGCCGAGCCAGGACTCCATCACGCAAAAGACGGGCGAGGGAGACATCTTCATCAGCCTGAATCATGTCAACACGCTGGATGGCTTCGAGACCATCGACGGGATCGAGTGTGCGCGGATCAAGACCGCGTCGAAAGGGACCTTGAAGGGCAACCTGGAGCAAGGCGGGGCGTCGCTCACACTCGACGGGACGACGACCGCCACGACGACCTGGTACTTCGCGATCAAACAGGGCTTCCTCGTCAAGTCGGACGGCAAGTCGGGTTTCTCGGGCAGCGTGGCCGTCGCCCAGGCCAACATGACGATCGCGGTGACCGGCGAGTCGACGGAGGAGGTCCGCCTGATCAAAAAGTGAGGGGGCTGGGTTGCCTGGCCGAAGCCCACCGGAGGCGAAGGTCGTGGCCAAGGTGCACGACAGGCCTCCACGATGCAGTCGCTGGGCGCGATTCGGACGCCCTCATCTTGGACACCGCGAGGCGCCGATCCGGCCGCGTGCAGGTGCGGGTGTGAACTCCGCGCTCAAAGGGTGACACTCACCTTGTCGGCGTGTTCCCACCTCCCGAGCGGCCTGTTCGCTGAAAGCAGTTCATCGATGGACCCGGCCGGCAGCGGCCGCGAGAAGAAGAACCCCTGGGCATACCGGCATCCGAGGCGCTCGAGCTCGCGCGCCTCGGGTTCGGATTCCACGCCTTCGGCCACGACACCGGTGTTCAGGGTGCGGGCCAGCGCCAGGATGCTCTCGACGATGGACGGGCCGTCGGCGAGCAGGAGCGTGCGCACGAACGAACGGTCGATCTTGAGCGCGTCGACCGGAAGCTTGTGCAGGTGGCTCAGCGACGAGTACCCCGTGCCGAAGTCATCGAGGTAGATCTTCGCGCCGAACTCGCGCAGGCCGTGCAGCACGCTCGCCACCTCGCGCGGGTTGCCCATCAGGGCGGTTTCGGTGATCTCGAGTCGGAGGGCCTCCGGCCTGATGCCGGTGTCCTCCACCGTCTGCTCGACGAGTCGCACGAAGCCCTGATGCCGGAGTTGCCGGGCGGACACGTTGACGGCGACGTAGTCGAGGCCGGCGCTCGGATAGCGGCGCTGCCACTCCACGAACTGGAGGCAGGATTCGCGGAGCACCCACGCGCCGAGCTGATCGATGAGCCCCAGGTCCTCGGCGATCGGGACGAAATCGGCCGGCGAGACCATCTTGCCGCCCCGAGACCATCGAAGCAGCGCCTCGAACCCGATGCACCTGGCCGAGGCCAGCAACACGATCGGCTGGTAGTGCACCTTGAGCGCGTGACTCGCGACGGCCCGCCGCAAGTCGTCCTCGAGGCTCAGCCGGCCGCGCGCGCGCGCGTGCATGTCGGCGTCGAACAGCTCGTGCCGCGCCTTGCCCTGCGACTTGGCGTGATACATCGCCGTGTCCGCGTCCCGCATGATCTCTTCAGAGTTCCTGTACTCGGGGCGGACGCACGCAATGCCGATGCTGGCCGACGTGAACACTTCCCGGCCCCCGACGGAGAAGGACGCGCTGAGGGCCTCCTGAATCCGGAACGCAATGGCGTTGGCCTGCATGTCGTCGTCGAGCCCGCCCAGCAGGATGGCGAACTCGTCCCCACCCAGCCGCGCGATCGCGTCGGCCGGCCGCAGGCATCGCTCGAGCCGACGCGATACCGCGATGAGCAGTTCGTCTCCGACGAGGTGTCCGAGGTTGTCGTTGACGACCTTGAAGCGGTCGAGGTCGAGATACAGCACGGCGAACGCCTCGCGGCGATGCCTGCTGAACAAGGCCAGCCGCTTCCCGACCTCCTGCGCGAAGACGCTCCTGTTGACGAGGCCGGTCAGCGAGTCGCGGGACGCGGAGTCGCGGATTCTTTCCTGGGCGGCCGCCCGCTCGGTGATGTCGGTCAGCGACCCGGCAAGACGTTCCACGCGCCCGTTCGCGCCTGGCGCCGCCAGGGCGCGGCACAGGCACCACCGATAGGTGCCGTCCTCGTGGCGGATCCGATGCTCGTGCTCGAGGATCGACTTCCGTCCCGCCAGATGCGCGTCGAACGCCTCCTTGAGCGACACGACGTCGTCGGGATGGACGCGGCCGAGCCAGTCCTCGCGGCTCCCGGTGCCGGAGCGCGGCGGCAGGCCGACGATTGCCCGCCACCTCGCGGACACGTAGAACTCCCGGGTACGGACGTCCCACGACCACAGCCCGTCGTTCGCCCCTTCCACGGCGAGCGCGAGCCGCTCCGCGTCCTGCCGGCGCGCGGCCTGCCCGGTAATGTCGTGCCACAGAAGCATCGCGCCTGAGCCGTCGGGCAGGATATCGACCTGGACGACCCGGTCGCCCGCCTCGGAAGTCAGGACCAGATCCCGGACGACGCGCGTGTGCGCGGTCTTCATGGCGTCGACGACCGCGTCCGGCAGTTCGGTCGGGGCCAAGGCTGGGGCTGCGCCGGTAATCGAGCGGCCCAGCGCTCGTTCGGACCGACAGTCGAGCAGACCCGCGAGCGCGTCGTTCCAGACCGTGATCCGACCGGCCCGGTCCACGACGGCGACACCCCGGTCCAGCGACGCGATCACTTCACGCCTGGAATCCTCGCAATCCGCGCGCCTGAGGTGGGAGCCGTAGGCCCAGCAGGCGAGGCACAGCGGGACCGCCGCCACCGACAGGATGTCCCACGCGCGACCGGCGATCGCGGCGACGACCGCCACGGCGATGGCCGCTCCGATGAGGTAGCAAGAACAGCCGCGCAGCGTGCGCGCCACCCACCAGCGGCCTCGCGGCTCCCGTGTCACGAGCGGGGCAGCCAGGCCGTCCGACGCGCCCGTGACCAGACAGTAGGCGGCGACCGCTGCCGCAACCGCCGCGCCGTTCCACGGCCACTCGAACAATCCGGCCGTCGCGCCGAACGCCGAGTGGGCGATGCCCGCGGCCTCGGCGGCCACGGCGACGGTGGCGACGCGCAGGAGACCTCGAGGCGACAGCAGGGTCCGTCGCGAGACGGCCAGTCCGGAGGCGACGGCCGCGGCAGTGGCGATGAAGGCCATCGCCTCGGGGCCGAGAAGGAACAACGCGGCGAACGCGAAAACGAACCATAGCGGCATCGGCGCGCGGTCTGCCGCTTCCGCCTGCCGGGGGCGAGGATGGCGGTCACGACCGCCGCCAGCGTCAGGGCGGCCATCCAGGCGACGCGGCCCGGCTCCTGCGGCCAACTGGCGAGCCCGATCGCGAGGCCGCATGCCGCTCCGACGGCAACGATGGAGAACGCCAGCGCGCGCGTGGGGATGGCGACCCCCGGCGTCGCCGCAATACCCTGGTGCGTAGTGACACCTCTCGCCACGCGGCCCGGATCAGCAACAACCGAACCGCCGCCGGGCTGGTCGAGTAAGTTGCTGATAAGAAATGACTTCTCCTACCAGGGCCCGGACACAGCGGCCGGCAGTGGTGGGAAGAGTGTCCAGGAATGACTCACGCTGATCACGGATGTGTCATTACTGGTCAGCCTTCGCGGTGCGACGGGATTTCAACGAGAACGCAGGATCTGCCCTCTGAACGAAGCACCCCACGGCGTCTCGGCCTCGTCTTAACTCTGGCGAGGACTGTACCGCCATGTCCATCCTTCGCGAGCTTCGCTTCGCCGTCCGCGGCCTCGTCAAGTCGCCCTGTACTCGCCGGCGTGGCCGTCGTCACGCTCGGCC
>CAVORY010000006.1:0-494320 GCA_963698725.1 uncultured Acidobacteriota bacterium | reverse complement strand
GTTCGGCTGCCGCGCCGGCAGCTCCACGCCTTCCTCGAACAGGCTCTTCATGTGGAGCGGCACCGTGGACGCTCCGCTCTCACCGCTCGACACGGCGGCGGCGACATCGGCCAGCAGGGCCCGGTCGAGGCGCTCCGGAGAGCAGAGCATGAGGTACGCCTTGAGGTAGATGAACAGGGCGTCCAGTTCGCCCGCCGATGCCGTCAGGTTTCGCTCGAGCCGCTCCACGAGGACCGGCAGCATCGAGTTCTTCAGCTGGTTGCCGTACGCGTCGCGCGCGCTGTTGCCGACCGCCGTGCCCTGGTACAGCCCCCACCGCATCGACCAGGGCGAGCTCCCGCGGTAGCGGTTCGCGACGTCGGACACCTGGCGCACCGCATCGAGCCGCGGCATCATCATCGCCATCGGCGCGCCCTCAGCGGCGCGCGGCGTCCGTTCGAGCGTGTCCACCGCCGCCGACACCTCCGCCAGGTAGGCCCGGTTCGCGCGGAAGCTGACCGACAGCAGCACCACGCCCAGCACCACCAGGGCCACCATGGCGATGTAGGCGCCGAGCTGCAGCGCGCCGAGTCGCAGCTCCTGCCTCCAGTTCAGGCCGGCGACGCCCGACTCGCCGATCAGGACCTGCTTGAGCAGGCTCTCGATGAAATAGGCCTTGCCGCGCCCCGCCGCCGCCGGCGCCACCGCTTCGGACGCCATGCCGAAGCGGCGCCCAATCGACGACAGCAGACGGTCGATCGGCGTGCCTTCCTGCGTGCCGCTCGTGAAGTAGACGCCGCGCAGCAGGATCCGCTTGTCGAACCGCGTCGACCCGAAGACCTCGCCGACCAGCTCGCTCACCTGCGGGACGAGCGCGGCCATCTGCTGCGGGAAGCCGAACACCTTCGTGCGACGTCGCGCGTCGGTTTCCTCCTCGAGCCGGCCGTAGACCCGCTCGTTGAGCCGCACCATCAGCGCGTCCAGCTCCGGCCCGAGCCCCCTGGCCGCCTCGCCGCTCATCGTCTCCTGGCGCGAGAACGTCACGCCCCAGACCTGCGCGCGCCCCTCGGCCGTCAGATCGCCGAAGTACTCGGTGAAGCCGGCGACGAGGTCGCACTTGGTCACGAGCACGTAGACCGGCAGCTGCACCCGCAGCTCCTGGTTCAACTCGTCCAGCCGCCGGCGCGCGGCTGACACGTGCGCCGCCCGGTCGTCCGGCCCCATCGTCATCAGGTCCTGCGCGCTGAGGGTGAGGATGACGCCGTTCAGCGGCCGCCGCCTGCGGTACTGCCGCAGCAGTTTCAGGAACTCGCTCCAGGCCGCGGCGTCGGCCGAGGCGTCGGAGTCCTGCGTCGTGTAGCGCCCCGCCGTGTCGAGGAATACCGCTTCGTCGGTGAACCACCAGTCGCAGTTGCGCGTCCCGCCCACGCCCCGCAGCGCGCCCTTGCCCATGCGCTGTTCCAGCGGGAACTTCAGGCCCGAATTGACGAGCGCCGTCGTCTTGCCCGAGCCCGGCGCGCCGATGAACGCGTACCACGGCAGGTCGTACAGGCCGCGGCCCTTCGCCTGGTTCTGCTTCAGCGCGGCAATCGCCTCCTCGAACCGCTCGCGCAGCTGCACCGCCTCGTCGCTCGGGCGGCCGGCATCGGCCGCCGCAGACTTGGCGACGCCGGACATCAGCTTGTCGGTGGCGCGGTTCGCGCGCATCCGCCGGTAGACGACCCACGCCACCCGCAGCAGGACGACCACCAGGATCGTCACCAGCCGCGCCGTGAGAGACTCGAGCGGCCGGAAGTCGGCGAACGCGATGTACGGCCCGCCGATCAGGATGAACAGCGCGAGGAGCAGGAGGCCAAGGCCGACCAGGATCGAGCGGGGTGTGATGGCGAGCTTCATCGTCAGTACCCCGTCACGTGGACGATTTCCACGCGCCTGTTGAGCGCCCGGTTCGCGGGGTCGGAGGCCGGCTCGTGTTTCGGCTGCGACGATCCGGCGCCGTTCCACGTGAGGCGCCCGGCGTTGGCCGGAACGGCCTGCAGGATCCTGACGACGCCGACCGCCCGTTCGCGGGACAGCTCGACGTTGTCGCTGTAACGCATCGACCGCAGGGGCTGGTCGTCGGTGTGGCCGACGACGAGGACGCGGCCGGGCACCTGCGCGATGGCGGCCGCCACCCGCTGGAGCACCGGCTCATAGGCGGCGTTGACCGCCGCGCTGCCCGACGCGAAGAGCGTCGCGCCCGGCAGCGTGATGACGGTCCGGCCGCCCTGCTCCTCGACGATGAGCGAACCGGCCGCTTCGTCCGACGCCAGCAGCTGCTTGAGCGTCGGCCCGGGCCGCGGCGCCGCGGGCCGGGCGTCGAACCCCTCGCGGCCGACAGCCGCCAGCCGCTCGTGGATCGGGGACGCCGCGCGCGCGAGCGCCGCGTAGTAGAGCGTGAAGGTGATCGCCAGGATCGCGAGGGCGGCCGCGCCCACGACCCACCACGGCACGTAGCGAATCAACGGGTTGCGGCGGTCCTGGAGGCCTTCCCACCGCAGCGACAGATCGGTCTGCGGCACGCCGCGGAACTCGCGGATCAGACGATACAGCTCGTGCTGCACGTCGGCCAGCTGGTTGTGGCCGCGCTGCATCACGTGATACTTGCCGCAGAACCCGACCGCCAGGCAGAGGTACTGCAGCTCCATGAGGTCGATATAGCGCGCCGGGTCCTTCGACGTCCGCTCGAGCATGTCGAAGAACTTCTCGCCGCCCCACGCCTCGCGGTGGAGCGCCACCAGCAGCGTGTTCTGGCTCCACTCGCTCTGCGCCCCCCACGGCGTCGAGAGCACCGCCTCGTCGAGCGTCGCGCACAGCGCGTAGCGCGCGGCCAGCACCACCTCGTTCGGGATGCTCGCCCCCTGGGCGCGCTGCTCGAACGCGCGGATTTCGGTGAGCGCGTGCTGGCGGACGCTGCCTCCGTCGCTCACCGAGAGCGTGCCGCGCAACCGGCCGGCGAGCAGCAGCAGCGGGCTGGCGGCCCGCACCAGCGGATTGAGGCCGGCGCCGAGCAGGTCGCCCGCGATCGCGGGCACCGGCTCGGACGCCGCGGATGGCGCGTGCGACGCCACCATTGTCTTCCACGAGGCAGCCGAATCGGTCTGCCCCCGCTTCCCGCCGCCGGGCCGCGGGCGCGGCACCGAATCCCGAGGCTTGAACGGATCGTCGAAGTCGGCCATGGTGGGCGGTCCGGATCAACTGCGAATCGCCCAGAACTCGAGCGCCAGCCCGGGGAACTCGCCCGCGACGTGCATCGCCAGGCCGCCGGAGGACTCGAGCTGGGCCCACAGATCGTTCGATTGATCGAGCTCGAAGTAGACGAAGCCCGCGTGATACGGAATCTGGCGCGGCGCCACCGGCACCGCGTTGACGGCGACCCCCGGCAGCTGCACGTTCACCAGGTCGCGGATCCGCTCGACCGGGCCGATCTTGAGCTGCGTCGGGAAGCGCCGCCGCAGCTCCTCGGCCGGCATGTCCGCGCGCGCGGCGAGGATGAACACCGAGGTCTTGTAGAGCGACCGGTCGGGCGGCATCGCGACCCGGACGCCGAACTTGCGCTGCTCGATCGGGATCGGAATCGCGCCCTGCTCGAGCACGGCGCTCAGCGAGGCGCGGAGCGAGGCGATGACCGGCTCGAACGACTCGCGCAGCCGGCTGTGCCGGTACTCCGGAAACGCCGGAGGCCGCTTCGACGTCGTCGTGAACGTCGCCAGTTCGCCCGCGAGCGACACGCAGAGCCGGTACAGCGCTTCGGGGTGCAGGCGCTGGGCGCCGGCGTGGTGCGCCACCAGCGGCTCGTAGCCGTTCACGAGCTGCAGCATCAGGAACTCGGCGATCTCGGCCGCGCCGCCGCGCCCGGTGGACGCCACCCGGCTCGCCAGCACTTCGCCCCGCTGGCGCAGCAGGCCGACGAGCTCCATCGTGAAGGTCGCCAGCCGGGCCGCCGCACGCACCTGCAGGACGGTCGGAATGAACGCATCCTCGAGCGTGACCGTGCCGTCGGCGCGGCACTCGACGACATGCGCGAGCGGGATGGAGGCGTAGGCCGCCGACACCTCGCTCGCCGGCAGCAGGCGCGTCCGAAGCGCGCCGACTTCGACGAGCGCCACCTCGCCCGTCGGCAGCGTCGCGTCGCGCGCCTCCATTTCCAGCACGTCGTGCCGCTCCAGGCCGTCCGCGTCGCCAGACCGCGCGGTCTCCTGGGACCCGGCGCGCCGCAGCGGGAGCACCAGGTGGACGATCTGATCGCGCGTGTTCGCGGCAACCTGGAGCGGCGGCGGAAGCGGATCGTCCTCCGGCATCCGGAAGGGCGTGCCGTCGGGGAACACGCCGACGGCCCGGCGGATGCCGATCTTGCCGACGCCGAGCAGGTCGCGCTCGAATTCGACCTCGGTCAGGCCCCAGCTGTCGGAGGCGAGCGCCTGGCACCGGGTCTCGACGTACCGCTCGAGGTACCGATCCTGCTGCTGAAAGTGCTGGGGGCGGAGAAACAGCCCCTCGGACCAGATGACTTTGTTGTAGGCGGCCATGCGCGCAACCGGTTCCTTGAAACCCACTCCGTTGACGAAGCGAATGCGGGCCCGGAGCCTTCAGCCGGCCGGCCGGCGCCGGCACCGGAGCGACACCGTCACGGCTTGCGGCGCCCCTTCCGCGTGTTCAGGTGCTCGAGCTGCTCCTCGTACGCCTCGACGAAGCGATCGCCGAACAGCTTCCGATACGTCTCCTCGACGTCCTTGGCCAGTTCCTCCGCCCGCTCGCGATAGAGCTCCCAGTACGCGGCCTCCGGACCCGCACCGAGGAGCGACTTCTTCTTCACCCGACGCTCGAACTGGTTCTGCAGGCGCTCCGGCCCGAACTCGGCCAGCATCGACTCGAAGGCGTTCCGCATGGCGAACAGCATCGCGATCTGGTGGTTCCTGAGATCGGCGAACGCGTCCTCGAACGAGTCGACCGGCCCGAGGTAGGCCGCGTTCCGCTTGACCAGCAGGTTGTGCAGCGCGTCGCCGACATTGGCCGAGAACTTGAGCGCGTTGTTGTCCTCGGGCTGGAAGCGCGTCGCCTGCATCCGGAACTCGTCCTTGATCTGCTGGCGCGCGCGCAGGAGGTCCATCACGCCGGTGACGACGACGCGGAGGATGGAACCGAGGTCGTGCCCGAGCGTCGGCGGGACGGCGGCGTTCGGCAAGCCGGCGCCGGCCAGCACCTCCCCCAGATCCGACGACCGGTGAGTGTCGGCGGCAACCGGAGCGGGGCCGGGCATGCCCGGATGCGGGCGGGGCGGCTCCGGCCTGCGCGCCGCTGCCGGCCGCGGCGGCTCGGGGCGGAACGGGTCGTCGATCGCCGGCAACGAACCGCTGTCCCGCATCGGATCGTAGTCGTCCGGGATCAGGCCCCCGGACCGGGGCGGCTCGGGGACGAGCGGCTCGGGAATGATGGCGACCGGCGGACGGAAATGGTCCTCCAGCGCCGACGCCCGGCCGAGGTCCTCCGCGCGGGGCACGTTGCGGACCGGCTGGGCGGAGCCGGCGAGGCCGAGCGCCTCGAGCGGATCCACGACGTCGCCGGACGACGCTGGCCTGGGCGTCGGCTCCGGCTCGTCGAACGGCGCGTCGAACGGGATCTGGACCGGGGGCGGGAGCGGCACCGCAGACGGGTACGCCGCGCCGCCCAGCGCAACCTCGGAGGTGGCGGCAGGCTGACCGGCGCCGGCCGGCAGGTCGATCGACACGCGGATCCGGTACGGCTGGATGATGAGCAGTTCGCCCGGATCGAGCGGTGTCGGCTGCCCTCTCGACAGCCGGTTGGTCAGCGTGTTGACGAAGACGCCGTTCGTGCTCGTGTCGGTGATGAGGAAGGTGCCGTTGACGAACTGAATCTCGGCGTGGTGGCCCGAGACCAGGGCGTGCGGCAGAACCCAGTCGTTGTCCGGAGTCCGGCCGATGGTCCCGCCGCTGGCGCGAAACCGCACACGGCTCGCCGGACCGAGGCTGTCGGCCTCGGGCCCGGTTGCCTCGAGGGTCAGGACGGCGTCTCGACTGCCAGGCAAGGAAGAACTCCCGTTCAATTATCGTCATGGGGGCTGGCGTGTCAAGGCGAGACGGGGTATCGTCAAGGCAGTTCAGGGCTGTGAAATGAACAGGTTCGCGCAACTCGTCCGCGCCACGCTGCCCTCTTCCGTCCGTGCCGAGGCGGACGCCGGACACCTCCCGCGCCTGCTGGTCAGGACCACCACGGCTGAGGCTGACGTCTACTTCCAGGGGGCGCAGGTGACCGCCTGGCGCCCGGCGTCCAGCCCGGACCCGGTCCTCTGGTTGAGCGGCCAAAGCCGGTTCGAACCGGGTCAGGCGATCCGTGGCGGGGTCCCCATCTGCTTCCCGTGGTTCAGCAGGCACCGAGCCGACCGGTCGGCGCCGCCGCACGGCTTCGCGCGAACTCGCGACTGGACCCTGGAGTCGGCGCGGCACGCCGCGGACGGCACCGTCGAGCTCGAGATGGAGCTGGCGGGCGAGGTCGTCGCGCCGCAGTGGCCTCACCGCTTCCGCGCGCGGCTGCGGATCGCCATCGGCGCCGTCCTTCGACTGGATTTCGAGGTGATGAACACTGGCCTCGACGCCTTCGGCTTCGAGGAGGCGCTTCACGCTTACTTCGATGTCGGCGACATCCGCGAGGTGACCGTGTCGGGGCTGGAGCGCGTGGCCTATCAGGACAAGGCCGCCGGAGACGCCGTCGGCCTCGCGGGTCCCGACCTCGAGCCGATCCGATTCACCGGCCTGACGAACCGGGTCTATCCCGCGACGCGCGAGGCCTGCGTCATCCGCGATCCGGTCCGGCGCCGCGACATCGTCATCAGCACGTCCGGCTCGAACTCGACCGTCGTCTGGAACCCGTGGGCCGAGCGGGCGAGGGAGATGTCGGACATGGGAGACGACGAGTGGAGAGGGATGGTGTGCGTCGAGCCGGCGAACGTCGGCGCCGACGCGCGAACGCTGGGGCCGGGCGAGTCGCACACGATGAGGGCGACCATCGAGACGCGCGGGTGGTGATGTGGCGCGGGTCTTGAGCCCCGCGATCGCCGGCGCAGGGCTACAGCCCGGCGAACAGCGCGGCCGGCCGTGTGGCGCGGGTGGTGATGTGGCGCGGGGCTTCAGCCCCGCGATCGCCGGCGCGGGGCTGACTGGAGGAATGCCAGGTGACGCCGGTTGTGCTGAGCGCATCGAATCTCACCAAGCGCTACGGCGACATCGTCGCGGTGGACGGCCTGTCGCTCGACGTCCGCCGCGGCGAGATCCTCGGCTTCCTCGGTCCCAACGGCGCCGGCAAGACGACCACGCTCAGGATGCTCTGCGGCCTGCTCTGCCCCGACTCGGGCCGCGTCGAACTCGACGGCCGGCCGATGACGGCCGGCTCGGCCCGGCCGCCGCGGACCATCGGCGTCTCGCCACAGGCCATCAGCATCTGGGACACGCTGACCTGCCGGGAACAGCTCGCGTTCATGGGCCGCATGTACGACCTGCCGCGGCGCGAGGCGTCGGCCAGGGCTGACCAGCTGCTCGCCGCGTTCGGCCTCTCCGACAAGCGCGGCCGGCTCGGACGGACGCTCTCGGGCGGCATGCAGCGACGCCTGAGCATCGCGCTCGCGCTGGTGCACGAGCCCGAGGTGCTGTTCCTCGACGAGCCGCAGGCGGGTCTGGATCCCCAGAGCCGGGTGCTCGTCCGCGACTACGTCCGCGCGCTCGCAGGCCGCGCCACGGTCATCGTCACCACCCACGACATGGAGGAAGCCGAGAAGCTCTCGGACCGCGTGTGCATCATCGACCGCGGCCGCATCCTCGCGCTGGATACCGTCGACGGCGTCAAGGACGCGGTGGCGGCGCGCGGCGGGGGCGACGGCGCGCGGCCGGCGACGCTCGAAGACGTGTTCATCCGGATGACCGGCAGGGGGCTGCGCGAATGAGAACGCTGGCCTACCTCGAGAAGACGTTCCTCGAGAATCTGCGCGAGTGGAAGATCCTGTCGCTCACGCTGGTCTTCGCGCCGTTCTTCGTGTTCCTGATGTACGCCTACTTCCACGCGGCGCCCTCGTCGTACACGATGCTGGTGCGCGCCGCCGACCCCGGCTCGGCCAGGGGCCTCGTCGATGCGTGGACGCGCGCGACACACGCCGACGGCAGCCCGGTGTTCAAGGTGAGCGAGGTGAGCGACGCGGCCGACGCGGAGCGGCGCGTGCTCAACCGGGAGGCGGACCTGCTGACCGAGATCCCGCCTGGCTTCGCGGCAGCGATCGAGGCGATGCGCGAGGGCAGGGCGGCCGTTCCTCCGACGATCACGCACCGCGGCAGCGCGTCGAACCTGCGGTCCACCGTGGCGATGGGGTTCGCCGACTACATCGCGTTCCAGTTCGCATACGAAGCCACCGGCGCCCAGCCTCCCATCGGCGTGAACGCGGTGATGATCGGCGGGCGGCAGCAGGTCACCGAGTTCGATCTCTACGTGCCGGCCCTGCTCGTGCTCGCGCTCATCATGGTGATGTTCACGGCGGCCGCCGCGCTGGTCAAAGAGGTCGACAAGGGGACGATGCCCCGGCTGATCCTGTCGCGGCTGCGCCTGGGCGAGCTGCTGGCGGCCGTCTCGATCAACCAGGTGCTGGTCGGCGTCGTCGCGCTGCTGCTGACGTACGCGGCGGCGCTGTCGGTGGGGTATCACCCGCAGGGGTCGCTGGCGGCGGTGATCGTGGTGGGCGCGGTGTCCACCCTCTCGGTCGTCGCGTTCGGTCTGCTGACGGCGGCGTTCCTGACGACGATCTTCGAACTGCTCACCGTCGGCTGCTTCCCGTTCTTCGTCCTGATGTTCTTCTCCGACTGCATGCTCCCGCTGCCGAAGATCCCGCTCGTCAGCATCGCAGGCTTCACCTTCAACGCGACCGACGTTCTGCCGACCAGCCTGACCGTCCGGGCGTTCAACCGGATCCTCAACCAGGGCGCCGGGCTCTCGGATGTCGGCGTCGAACTCGCCGTCATCCTCCTGCTGACCGCTCTGTACTTCGCGGCGGGCGCATGGCTCTACCGCCGGCGCCACATGCGCGTGCGGTGAGCCATCGCCTACTTCACCGTGGCCGTCAGTACGACGCGCGCCCGGATTTCCACGTCGCCCTGCGCAATCGGCGCGCCGGTAACCGCTACCGATTCCGCCATCGCCGCGGCTCGAAACAACGCCGCTGGCGACCCGGCGCTGCCAGCTGCGCCCTCTTCCTCGATTCGCACGACGCGGTCGACCGTTCTTCCGGCGCCCGCTGCCAGCGCGTCCGCGCGTGCCCTGGCGTCCTGCACCGCAAGTTTGAGCGCTTCCTGTTCGAGCGTCCGCCGATCGCGGCGGTCGAATCGGATGCCCGACGTGTCGGTGGCGCCCGCGCCGATCGCCGCCGCCACGACCTCGCCCGCGCGGCCCGGCTCGTCGAATCTGACGGTGATCGTGTGGCGACCGACGTAGCCCTGCTGCGTCCTCTGGCTGTTCGCGTAGACCCAGTTCGGCGAGAGCATCAGGCCGGTCGTCGTGACCTGGCCGCCGACCAGCTTCAGGGCGTCGATGGCCGTCTGGATCGCCTTCATGCGGGCGTTGCCCAGGTTCTGCGTTTCTGCGGCCGTCTCGACTCGGGTCTCCGACGACAGCGTCATGACGGCCCGGTCGGCCGCCACCCGCACGATGCCTTCACCCAGCGTGACGACCGTCGACAGGGCCAGGCGTGCCGTCCTGGGCCGAGGCGGGGACGACCGCTGCCAGCGCGAGAATCAGAACCGGCAAGAGGCGGGTCATCGGGCTGTCCTCCTGGTATGGGCGATACCGCGACAGTATACGCGGAGGCCGCTATCTCTTCTGGCTCAGTCCTTCGACGCACAAATACGACGACGTGTATGTGCTCTCAGGACTTAGTGCTGAGCGAGCGGGAAGGCCTCGGCGCCCTACGGCCAGACGTCGCCGACCTGGCGAGTCGAAGCACTCAGGCGGTCGGCGAGCGCGGCGTAGCCCGGGTCCTTCCACTCGACTGCCGCCTCCCGGAGGAGGGGAATCAGCTCGCCGCGATCCATCGGCGTGATTTGCGGGTAGGGCCACCTGGCGCCGTCCGCGAACTTCACCAGGTAGTCGAGGGCGGCGCGGATCGATCGCCCGTCGCTCGTCTTGTAGCCCCAGAGATCGACGCCCGCTTCGCGCGCGAGCCGCGCGACCGTGAACCACCCTTCGAGGTTCATGGCGCTGTAACTCCACGCCCGCGTGCGCGCCAACTCCTCCGGCTGCCGCCCGTCCGGCTCGATCTGCGAGGCGAGGCGCTCCTTGACGCGCGTCTCCATCCGCGCGCGCGCCTCCGCCGGCTTCCCGGTGTAGAGCAGCAGCGCCGC
Organism: uncultured Acidobacteriota bacterium; assembly: GCA_963698725.1. Classification (GTDB taxonomy): domain Bacteria; phylum Acidobacteriota; class Vicinamibacteria; order Vicinamibacterales; family Fen-181; genus FEN-299. Next base: position 483,911 of record CAVORY010000006.1, on the reverse strand, counting down.
GAGCTGCGCCTCGTACCACGTCCCGTGGTTGTTGAGCGTCGCTTCCTCTTCCCTGCCGATCGGGCTCGTCAGCAGCCACGTCGCGTAGGCGGCGCACCAGGCCTCGAGCCCCTTCCGGTCGTCGGCCGACCACGATTTCGACGCGCCGAGGATCCGCGCAGCGTGCACGACGTTGACGAGGCGGCGCGTGGCGATGATGCCGGCGCCGCGGCCCTGGTTGTGGCCGGGCACCGCCTGCCCGAAGTTCAGGTGAGGGTTCATCCTCGTGGCGGGATCCAGGAACCAGGTGCGCAGCAGGAGCGCGGCCCGCGCGGCGAACCGCTCCTGGCCGCTTTCCTTGTAGGCCTGCGCCAGCACGAACGCCGCCGACTGCATCGTGCTGAACACGGTATCGTCGGTGCCTTCCTTCGATTCCGGGTTCACCTCGCCGTCGCGCCGGACGTAGGGGAGCCCGCCGGGCTTCGACGGGTCGGGCCACCAGTAGGGCGCAATCGACAGGAAGTCGTGCTTGTCACCGCTCGGCGGCACACGCGGCTTCTGCATCACGCTGTACGGTCCGCTGGTCAGGGCCTTTTCGGCGTCGGCAACGAGCTGGCTGCGGGTGCCCTGCGCCGGGCGCGGTGGCCGCGCCGCGGGAGATGCATGCAGGCAGGCGAGCGCGAGGACGAGCCAAACGGCGGCCGAAACGGGAACGGAGCGACGCACCATCGGGGGAGTGTAGCGCGGACCGCGGGCGGGACAGGTAGAATGGTGGGGGAATTCCATTCTTGGCCGAACGACCGACGCAGGAACGGCTCAACCAGGACCTCGGGCTTGGCGGCAAGCTCTCGGAGCGGAGCCGCGCCCGGCTGCTCAACCGCGACGGCACGTTCAACGTGCGCCGCAACAACCTGAGCGCGTTCCACCCCTACAACGCCTACAACACACTGCTGTCGCTGCCGGTCCCGCGCCTGCTCGCGCTGATGGCTGCGGGCTACGTCGCGACCAATCTGCTGTTCGCGTCGCTCTACTGGCTGGCCGGTCCCGGCGCGATTACGGGTGAAGGAGCGACGCCGCTCGGGCGCTTCGAGGACTGCGTGTTCTTCAGCGTCCAGACGCTGGCCACGATCGGGTACGGCAAGCTCGTGCCGGCGACGCGAGCGGCCAACGTGCTCGTCGGCATCGAGGCGCTGGTCGGCCTGCTTGGTTTCGCGATCCTGAGCGGCCTGCTGTTCGCGCGTTTCACCCGGCCGACCGCCCGGATCGCCTTCAGCCGCAACGCGATCATCGCGCCGTATCGCGACGGCTGGGCCCTGATGTTCCGGCTGGTCAATCTGAGGAACCACAACCTGACCGACGTGCACGCGGTCGTGTCACTGGCCCGCTGGGTCGACGAGAAGGGCGTCCGCCGTCGCCGCTTCGATCAGCTCGCGCTCGAGCGCGACGCCATCATCTTCATGCCGCTGCACTGGGTGGTCGTACACCCAATCACCGACGGGAGCCCGTTGCGCGGGCTGACGCCCGAGGCGTTGGCCGCGTCGGAGCCGGAAGTGGTCTGCCTGATCAGCGCGGCCGACGAGACGTTCGCGCAGACGGTTCACGCCAAGACGAGCTACGACAAGGCGGACATCGTGTGGGGGGCGCGCTTCGGCGACATGTACGTGACCGACGCCGATCGCGTCGCGATCGACCTCGCGCGCCTCCACGACATCGAGCCGGTGCCGCCGCCCGTTTCATTGTGAGCCGGCGCGGACGGCCGAGCCGGTTTGGTGATAGGCTCTGGCCTGCATTCTCGTGAACAGCCCGCCGCCCCGGCCCGGAGACGGGGCTGAAGGGGGGTCGTCGTGCGCCACCTTCGCTCGGCTGCGTGTCTCCTGGCTCTCGTGACCGTTGCCGTACTGGCACGGGCGGCCGCGCCGACGTGGACGTTGGTGACGTCGGCCAACTTCACGCTCATCGGCGACGCGAGCGAGCGCGACATCCGCCAGGTCGCGCTGCAGTTCGAGCAGTTCCGGGAGACGATTGGCCGCCTGCTTCCCGCCGCACGCGTTCCGCCGGAGACCCCGACGATCGTCTACGTCTTCTCGAGCGACAAGGCCTATCGGCCGTACAAACCGCTGTACAAGGGAAAGCCGATGGATGTCGCGGGCTACTTCGTCCGGCCCCCCGACGCCAGTTTCGTTGCGATGTCGGTTGAGCGAGGTCAGGAGGGGTTTCCCATCATCTTCCACGAATACACGCATCTCCTGCTCAGCCACGCGATCAAGTCGCCGCCGATCTGGCTCGGCGAAGGCCTCGCCGAGTACTACAGCACGTTCCGGCTGGTCGCGAACGGAAGGCAGGCGCAGATTGGACGGCCGATCGAGCACCACGTGCTGCTGCTTCGAGAGCATTTCCTTCCGCTGGCCGACCTGCTGGCTGTCGATCGGCAATCGCCGCTCTACAACGAGGGCGACGCGCGATCGATCCTCTACGCCGAATCATGGGCCTGGATCCACTTTCTGTTGATGGGAGAACCGCCGCGGACGCGGCAGCTCATGGCGCTGGTCAATGGCCAGCTGGCAGGCACTCCGGTCGAAGCGGCGTTCCGTTCGGCCTTCGGCGCCGATCCGGCCACGCTCCAAGCCGAACTTCTTCGCTACGTGCGAGGCGCCGCTTATCGCTCGGTGCTCTTCACATTCGATGCGAAAGTGTCGCCGTCCGATCACATGAAGGCCAGCACGTTGACCCAGGCGGAGACGGACGCGGCCGAGGGCGACCTGCTCGTGCAGGTTGGCCGCCTCGACGAGGCCGAGACCCGTCTCAGCACCGCCATGCAGCGTGATCCTGGACTCGCGCGGACGCTCACCGCGCTGGGCTCACTGCGCCTCCGGCAGCAGCGTCGGCAGGACGGGTTGGAGCTCTTTCGCCAGGCGTCCGCAAAGGACCCTGTCGGTGTGGCGGGACGGCGCGCCAGGACGTGGCTCGACTTGCTCGAGCCGCGCGGGCGCGCAGGAACCCAGACGGACCCGCAGCCGCCCGGCAGCGTGCCCGCGCCGACCCCCACCAGCACGCCCGCGCCCCGTGCGGAAAGTACCAACCCGTCCCTCAGCGCCGAAGCCTCACGCCTGACACCCGTGCTGCGTACGTTGAAGGAGGGCGAGCAGCGAGCCGAGGGCTCACTGGAAGAGATCGAATGCCGGCCCGGCGGCATCGTGATCCGCGTGAAAAGCGGCGACCGGATGCTCCGCGTCAGCGCGAGACGTCTGGACGACGTGGAGTTCATCACCTATCGCAACGACCTGACGGGCAGCGTCGAATGCGGCCCGCGCAAGCCGCCCGACCGGGTCTACGTGACCTGGCGTCGCACGAGCGCACGCGATCCACAGCTCTCGCCTCCGACCGATGGCGAGGCCGTTGCCGTGGAGTTCCTGCCAAAGTCGACCGCCCGGTGACTTCCAGGCGCAGATCTCAGAACCGCACGCCCGGCGCGATCACGAACTGCATCCGATCACCGAACCCGGCCTCGGCGGTGATGACGAAGCGCGGCGTCAGCTCGATGTTCGCGCCGGCCAGCATGTTCCACGGACTCTTCGGGGTCACATCCAGGCTGAAGACCGGGTTCAGGCCGGGAATCAGCCCCGTTCCGGTGAGCGTGCTCCGGATGTCCTCGTGGAGCGCGCCGACGTAGAGTGTCGATCGGAACTTCCCGCTCCCGAGCTTGACACCGCCCCGGATGCCCTGCACCAGCGCGTCGGCGGTGTCGTCGAGCAGATCGACCCTGCTGCTCATGTAGGTGATGTCGTAGGTGACGAACATCCGCTTGTAGCCGATGGCGAACGTGACGCCTCCACCGTAGGTGGTGCCGGTGAACTCCTGCGTCGGCGGGATCGTGACGCCGGGCGGCAGCAGCCCCGGCATCACCGTCGGGTTGATGTCGTTCGCGCTGCCCCACAGGTGCCCGACCATCCCGTGCACGTTGACGAACGGCAGCAGCCACACGTCGCCGGCCACGCCCGCGATGTGGGTGGTGTGTGTCACCGACTGGAGCGACACGGCGCCGGGCGGCACGGGCTGCCCGCCTATCGTGAGGCTCAAGTTGGTCACGTCCAGCGTCTCGCCGACGTTGAGTGACAGGAACGAGACGCCGAACGGCTTCTGCATCAGCGGCTTGAGGTCCTCGGACACCCAGCCCTGGCCGAAGAGCGCACCCTGGGCGGCGGCGGGTGCGACGGTCAGCAGCACTGCGAACACGACGCACGCGGCCAGCACGAACGGCACGCGAACACGCGACGGAACGGTCATCGGTCATCTCCCTGGAAAGACGCCAACTGTACCACAGCCGGCGCTACTTCTTGAGCGTGCGCAGGGCGCGGGCGGCCGTGTCGGCCCACTCGGGGGCGTCGGGATGTCCGGCAGCCGCAGCGGCACGGGCGACCGCCTCGGCGCGCACATAGATCTTGCGCGCCTCCTCGGCGTGGTCGGTCGCGGCGAGCGCTTCGGCGAGCGCCAGCAGATTCTGCGGGTCGTCGGGAACGAGCGTATCAGCCTGGCGCGCGTGCTCCAGCGCGGCGTCGGGGTCTCCGGGACCGGTCGGCCATCCGGGCGCGCGCAGCAGCACGAGCGCCATCACGCGGTGGCCGCCCGCCGAGTCGAGCCCCGGCGCATGCGCGATGACCTGCTCGAGCAGCGGCATCATCCGCTTGAGGCCGTCGAGCGCGGTGCTGGACCGCTCGCGCGCCTGCTGCCCGATCGCCAGCGCAAGGCGGTAGGTGCACTCGACGCTCGAGGGCGCGCGCCGCACGCACCACTGGCAGATCTCCACGGCCTCGGTCGCCAGCCGTTCCCGGCGCGGCGCATCCGTCTCGTGCTCGATGAGCCACGCCGACGCTTCCGCGGCGCCGAGCAGCCCCTCGACCCGGGATTCATCCGCACGCGCCGCGCGGAGGTAGAGATCGAGCGAACCCGAGACGGCCCCGGCGTCCGGGCGCCTGGCGAAGGCCGCGGCCCCGTCACGCAGCAGGCCGTCCACCTCCGAAGGCAACGCGACCGGCGCCGACGCGGATGAGGCCGCGCCCGGGCCTGCTGCAGGACGAGTCGCCGATCCGATCGCCGTGAGCGGCGGCGGCTCGTGGAGCGCACGCGCGCACGCCGCGGTCGCCGCGAGCGCGCCGGCAGGAGGACGGTTCATCTACTCCTTCGCACGGTCGAACAGCTCTCGTGCCCTCGTCAGCGCCGCCTGGTCGGCCGGCACGAAGCGTGTCAGGCGGACGCCTGCGAGCGCCTGCTTCCCCGCCGGTGTCGTCTCGAGCGCCGTCATCGCCTTCAGCAGCGAATTCAGCTTCGCCGCCGGCACGCGATCGGCGGCGATGGACAGCACCGCCACCGGCAACGGCGCCGACTTCGCCACCACCTGCAGCCTCGCCGCGAACGGCAGCGTCGGCACGGCCGCGGCGGACGCGCGATCGAGCAGCACGGCCACCTTGTTCCCCTGGCTCGCGCGCCGCATCGCGGACAGCACGTTGTTCGACGAGACGATGCGGACATCGGTCGGCAGGTCGCCCCAGGAGCCGAGGGCCGGTCCGCGCACGAATCGGGGCGCGTAGCCGGCGATCGTCACCAACTCGAACCCCGCGAGGCTCGACGGTCCCGTCACCGCTCCGGCCGGCGCGACGAGTGTCCAGGCCTCCGCCGCCGCGCCCCCCTCCTCCACCGCCTGGAGGTGCGGCGCCAGCTTGAGATTCGCGCGGTGCTTCAGCCAGAACGGCAGTGCGGTGAGCGCGACCGCGGCGTCCGGTGCGGCGAGCCGATCGACGCCCGCCTGCTCGGTCTCGAAGTAGACGGCGCCCAGTCCGCCGGGCTTCCAGCCGGCCGCGGCGGCGATCGCGGCCGCGAAGGCGTCCATCGCCGACTGCGCCTCGGCCGTCGAACCCGGATATCCGGGTGCGCACACCACCAGCGTCATCGCGCCGGCCTGCGCGGCGACGTCAGACCGCGCCGCCGCGAATCCGCCGGCCGCGGCCAGGCCACTGGCGAGGGCCAGCCTCGCGAGCCACGCGCGCCGAGAATCGAGCACGATTTCCCCCTGAGCGGCTATCATGTCCGGCGTGACCGACGCCGCCGGCCTCCCCCGCCTCGCCGTGATCTTCGCACAAGTCGTGCGCCTCCGCTGGTGGATCATTGCGGTCTATGCGGCTCTGGCTCCGGGTGCGGTCTACTTCGCGCTGCAGATCCCGCGGGACAACGCCATCGGCCGCATGGTCGTCGATTCGGATCCCGCGGTGGCGGCCACGCGCGACTTCCACACGGTGTTTCCGGAGCGCACGGTGGCCCTGGCGCTCATCGAGTCGCCACAGCCGCTGTCGAACGAGGCCACCGCCCGCGTGCGGGCGGTCCAGGCGGCGCTCGACCGCGTCCCAAAGGTGACCACCTACTCGGTCCTGACCGTCTGGGATCGGATCCGGCCCGCCGGCCGCTGGGGGAGCGCCGGATTGCCGGGCGGAATGCCCGATGGCGATGCCAGCCGCCTGGAGGCCTTCGTCTCCGGCACGCGCTTCTTCCGTGACCAGGGGCTCGTCGGCGACGACTTCCTGGCGATCGTCCTCGCGCTGAACGTGAGGGATTCGCTGGAACGCGACGCCACGCTCGCCGCGATCGACCGGACGGTGGACGAGGAACTGCGAAAGGTCGGACCGGGCGCGACGCCGACCGGCGTGCGGCGCGTGGGCGCGCCATGGCTCGAATCGTGGCTCGAGAGCGAGACTGCCGCCTCGACGCTGCGCTACTTCCCGCTGTTCGCGGTCTTCCTGCTCGTCCTGACAATCAGCCTGTATCGATCGTGGAGGGCGCTCGCCGCCATCGTGCTGTCGCTGGGCGTCGCCGTGCTGCTCGGCGTCGCGTTCGGCGGCCTCGCCGGATTCAGCTTCACGATCATCTCCTCGGTCGTGCCGCTGATGTTCCTGATCACCGTCACCGCCAGCCTGATCTACCTGCACTCCCGCTTCGTAGATCGGCCGGCCGACGTGCCGATCGAGCGGCATCGCGTCCTCGCGCTCGACAACAAGCTCCTCGCGGTGAGCGCGTCGATGTTCGCCGCGGCAGTCGGCTTCGCGGCGCTCGGCATCTCGGACATCAACCCGATTCGCGAGCTCGGCATCTGGACGTCCGTCGGCCTCGGCATCGGCTGGCTGGTCTGCTTCACGCTGTACCCGGCGCTGCAGGTGGTGCTGCGCACGCCGACACGCGTCGAGCGCCCCGTCGCCGGGCCGTGGGTGGTCGGCCTCGCCAACGCGCTGCCGGAGTGGTCGTACCGGCGGCGGGTCGCCATTCTCGCAACGGCGGCGGTGCTCGCGGCCGGCGGCCTCGCGTCGCTCGTCGGCATCCCGCGCGTGCTCGCACCGATGCGCCTCGCGGTGACCGCCCTGGAGTACGTGGACCCGGACGAGCCGGTCGCACGCGACACGCGCGTCTTCTCCGAGAAGGTGCTCGGCCTCACGTCGGTCGACGTGTGGGTGCGCACGCCGCCCGGACGCGTGCTCGAGCGCGACCTGCTCGTCGCCCTCAACGGCCTGTCGGAGTCGCTGCGGCGCCAGCCGCAGGTCGGCTCGGTCGTCGGCCTGGCGAGCGTCCTGCGGCTGAGGCGCTACGGCGCCGGCCTCGGCGACACCTGGCCGACCGACGAGACCGAGCTCTCGCGGATGACGGCGGATCTCGAGCCGCTCCTCCTGCAGGAGCCGGCTCTCGCGCAGTGGGTCGACCTCGCCGATCTCGGCGGCTCCTACGTCACCGTCACCGCGCGCGCCGGCGACACGGAGCGGTTCGACGGCCTCCAGCGGGCAATCGGTCAGGCCTGGGCCGATGCCGTCCGCACCTCGCCGGTCCTCGCCTCCTGCTCCTACACGATCGTCGGCACCGGCGTGCTGGAGGACCGCATCGCGAGACAGCTGGTCCCGACGCTGACGCAGAGCTTCGCGCTGACCTTCGCCATCATCTTCGTCACGTTCGTTCTCGTGTTCCGCAGCGGCCCGGCGCGCGTCATCGCCACCGTCCCGTCGCTGTTCGCCATCCTGCTGATGTTCCTGTTCATGCGCCTGACGGGCATCGGCCTGAACGTGGCGACCATCCTCATCGCGACGACCGTGCTCGGCGCGACCGAGAACGACCAGGTCCACTTCTTCTACCACTTCCAGGAGAAGCGTTCGCGCGGGGCGTCGGCGGAGGACTCCCTGGTCCACGCCGTCCGCGTGGCCGGTCACGCCATCGTCTTCGCCACGGTGATCAATGCCGGCGGCTTCCTCGCGCTCACGCTGTCGCGGCTCCCGCCGATGCGGGAGTTCGGCATCCTGACGGCGGCGGCGTTCGCCTTCGCGATGATCGCCGACTTCACCGCGCTGCCGGCCGCGCTGTGGATCGCATTCCGCGAGAAGCCGGGAGGGCCGCGCACGCCCGGCTCCGCGGCGGCCTGACCAGCCCGCGCCGGCGCCGTGAACGGCGAGACACGAGCACAGCCCCGCCACGAACACCGCGCCGGGAATATGTTGCGCCCAGGGCGGCGGTTCGGCCAATATCGATGAGTCGCGCTTACCCCGCCGAGTTGCGTCATGGCCTCATCGGACGGCACGCTGATCGTCCTCACCGCCCCGCTCACCGAGAGCATCGACCACGTCGGCTATTTCATCCAGATGGCCATGGCATCGCTGCCGGTGTCGATGGAGCGGGTGCTGAACCGCAGATACCCGGCGTGGCGGGAGGTTCCGCGACACGACGACGGTTCGGCCCGCTGCATGCCCGCCGGCGTGCGCCTGGTCGAGGCCTCGCTGCGGCGCGAGTACGCCCCGGAGGACATTGCCTGCTGCTACCCCGACGATCTCGGCAGGTTCATCGGCCCGAGAACCCGCGTCGTCGGGGTATCCACCCACAACCCGCTCGGCGCAACGTTTGCCGCGGGGGTCTACGCGTCGATCTTCGGCGGGACGAGGATGCCCGTGAACGCCCACTACGCGCGGCAGATGTTCGCCGCCATCAAGGCGAACCCGTACCGCCGCGGCTTCAAGGTCGTCGTCGGGGGCGCCGGGGGCTGGCAGATCGCCGAGACCGACAGCTACGAGGAACTCGGCGTGGACTGCGTGGTAGACGGGCGCTCGGAGTCCGAGGAGGCGATGGCGCTGGTCCGGAAGGCGATCGCCGGCGGTGATCTGCCGAGACACGTCCAGATCGCGCACCCCAGGGATGCGAACGAGCTGCTGGTGCCCGACAGGCGGACGACGTTCGGGGTGGTGGAGATGACGACCGGCTGCGGGCGCCGCTGCAAGTTCTGTGTGCCCGATCTCAGCCCGCAGCTCGACATCCCGAAAGACAAGATCATGACGGCGGTCCGTGCGAACGTGCGGGAGGGGAACAAGCTGATCTCGCTGGCGACCGAGGACATGTTCGTCTGGGGCACCGGCAGCGACGGGACGCCGTTCTACATCCCGAACCGCGAGGCGCTGGTCGATCTCTACGGGGCCATCGCGGACACGCCCGGCGTCGAGCGGTTCGTGCTCAGCCACTGCACGATCGCGCCGGCGGTGGTGGACCCTCTGCTCGTCAAGCAGCTCACGGACCTTCTGCTGCCGAAGAGCCCGCTCCAGCTGCCGGCCGTGAGCTCGCATCCCGGGGGGAACATCCTGTCGCCGCTGGTCGGCGTGGAGACCGGGTCGGTGCGGATGGCGAGGCAGTTGATGCCCGGCAAGAGCGCGCCGTTCCCGATCGAGGAGTGGCCGAGCATCGTGCTCGAGGGCCTCCGCATCTTCAACCGGAACAACTGGGTCCCGGTGATGACCCTGCTCCTCGGCGCCCCGGGGGAGACCGACGAAGACGTGATGGCCACGCTCGACCTGGTCTACGAGATCGAGCGCCGCGGCCTGTACGGCTTCCTGGTGCCGTCGGTGTTCACGCCGCTGCACGACACACGAATGGAGCAGATGGAGGGCGTGACCGAGTCGCGGCAGCTCACGGCTCTGCAGTGGCAGCTGATGATGAAGTGCTGGAAGTTCAACCTGGGCTTCGCTGTCCGGAACCGGCGGATGCAGCTGTGGTGGCGTACCGGCGCTCTGGCCCTCTGGGCCACGAAGCTCCGCAGGCTCAACGGCCCCCACTTCACGTGGCCGCTCCTGCTGTTCGCGTCAGCCGTGCCCGAAGCCGTGATGGCGAAAATGGGCAGGATCTACCGCGGCAGGCCGCTCGCGACGAAGACGCGCGGCGAGCTGCTCGCCACGCTCCGCCCGAGCCAGCTTCGGCACCTGCGGGAGGACAACGGCGACCTGCCTGGCGGCTGGGCGCCGCCCCGCGCACTGCCAATGGCCGCCAAGGCTTGACCGGGGCGCGGGCGCTCAGCCGCGACCGCCGCCGGTCTGGATCTGGTATTCCCTCGGCGGCTCGACGCCCATCAGCCAGCGGACGAAGAAGTCCCAGCGCCGCCGCATCATGTAGTTCGACGCGCTCCCGTAGCTGTGGTTCGCGTTCGGCAGCATCAGCAGCTCGAAGTCCTTGTTCGCCTTCACCAGGGCGTCGACGACCATCAACGTCTGGTACGGCGGCACGTTGGTGTCCATCGTCCCGTGCGCGAGCAGCAGCTTCCCCTTCAGGTTCTTCGCGTAGTTCTGGTTGGCCTCGGCGTCGTAGTTGTCGGTGCCGTCCTGGTTGCGGACCAGCAGCCCCTGATACCGCTCGCCCCAGTCGTCCTCGTTCACGCGCTGGTCGTGGTTCCCCGACTCGGCGATGCCCGCCTTGAAGAAATCGGGGAAGCGGAACATCGCCGTCGTCGTGGCGAACCCGCCGCCCGAGTGGCCCCAGATGCCGGCCCGGTCCAGATTGATCCACGGGTACTGCTCCGCCAGCTGCTTCATGCCGGCGATCTGATCCGGAATCGTGTTGTCGCGCCCCATCGCGCCGTAGTACGCGTCCTGGAACGCCTTCGACCGGCCGGGCGTGCCCGTTCCGTCGATTGTCACGACGATGAAGCCGAGCTCGGCGAGCGCCTGCCGGTCGCCGCGGGCGGGCGTGAACGAGCGGCTGCCGGTGCTGCCGGTCTGCGGCCCGGGGTAGACGTTGTTGACGATCGGGTACTTCTTCGCCGGGTCGAAGTTCGTCGGCCGGAACAGCAGGCCGTAGATGTCGGTCGTCCCGTCGTTCGCCTTCATCGTGATCGGCATCGGCGGCTTCCAGCCGGTCGCGAGAAGCTTCGAGACGTCGGCCTGCTCGAGCTTGACGAGCAGCTTGCCGGTGCCGTCGCGGAGCACGACCGCCGGCGGCACGTCGGGCTGAGAGTACGTATCCAGCAGGTGGCGCCCCGAGGGCGACAGCTGCACGGTGTGGTCGCCGATGTCGGGCGTGAGCGACGCGTAGTTCTTCCCGTCGAGGCCGATGCGGTAGACGTGCCTGAAGTACGGGTCCTCGCCCTTCTCACGGCCCTGCGCGGCGAACCAGATGGTGCGGCTCTTCTCGTCCAGCCGGACGATCTGCATCACCGGGCCGTCGCCGCTCGTGATCTGCTGCTTGAGCATGCCGTTGCCGAGGTCGTAGAGATAGAGGTGTCCCCAGTTGTCGCGCTCCGAGTACCAGATCACCTCGTTCGTGGCCCACAGCACCTGGCAGCCGATGCGCGACGAGGTCCTGCGTCTTGACGGTTTCGTCCAGCACGGCGCGCACCGTGCCGTTGGCCACGTCGGCCACCCGGAGCACCGCCCGCTTGTGATCGCGGGAGGTGGAGATGAACGCCAGACGCGCCGCGTCCGGGCTCCACTGCATGTCGCGCAGGCTGACGTTGTCGCCGAGCGTCGCGCGGTGGTAGTCCGGAGGCATCTGCAGCCGGGTCACGCGGCCGGTGTCCAGATCGATGACGACGCGGTGCAGCATCGCGACCGTCTTGTCTCCGGGCAGCGGGAACTTCGAAACCCGCAGCGTCGGGTGGCCGACCGGGTTGACGGGCGTCGTGACGAGGTACATCTCGCCCACCTCGCGCTCGTCCTGCTGGAACGTCGCCAACTTCTTCGAATCGGGCGACCAGAGCGCGATGGCGCGGTCGCTGCTGCTCCAGCCGGCGTTGTCCGTCGCGTAGCCGAAGAACTTCACGCCGTCGCTGGTCAGCGGCCGCTCCGCGGCGGTGGTCATGTCACGGACCCACAGGTTCCAGTCGCGAATGAACACGGCGCGCCTGCCGTCGGGCGACGTCACCAGCGGCTTCCCGTCCGACGAGGTCGGACCTGCGCCGCCGCCGCCGCGACCGCCGGCCCCGCGTGGGTCTCCGCCGAATCCCGTCGGCGGGGCGGTTGGCACGGCGGCCGGCTGGCCCGTCGGCTCGCACTTCTTGCCGTCGACACCGCACGACCACCGGCGGTTCTCGAGGTCGAACAGGACGTTCGACCCGTCCTCCGAGTAGGCGATCGTCTGGAACGGGAGTTCCCGCGGTGGATAGGTCGTGCCCGCTGCCGCCGACAGGGTCGCCGCCAGCTTGACGTGGTCGAATGCGGACTCGCGGGTGCGCGTCACCGGGTCCACGAGGATGAACTCGGTGCCGGCCGCCGTGGCGTTGCGGTACCAGAATCGTTCGTCCGGGAGCCAGTTCGGCGCGACGCTGCCGCCGACGACGAGCCCCGACAGGTTCGGCCCCAGGAACTTCTCGGCCCGTGTGTAGTCCGCGGCTGTCGGAGCGGGCGGCGCGTCCGCGCGGCGATCCTGCGCGGCCACTGCGGCGAGCGTGGCCGCGGCCAGGAGCACGGGGAGAAGAAGGTGTAGAAGGGTGCGACCGACGCGCGACATGTGGACTCTCCTCGACATCGTCCGGCGTTCGAGCCGGGACGCGCGCCTGCCGAGGCCGCGTCAACCGGCCCGCGAATCGACCACCCGGCCTATCGCATCGGGTTCCTGGCGGCGCGCAGCTGCGCCTCGATCTGCTGACGGGCCGCCTGCCAGTCCTGCTCTTCGAAGCCGGGCGCGAAGCACCGCTTCTCGGCGAGGTAGTAGGCGGCTTCAGCCACCATGGCGTCGACGGCGCCCTGGTCCGGCATCTGCGGGGCCGCCGCAGCCGTGGCGATCTTCTTCCGCGGGGCGCGCGGGCTGGCCGCACGCGCTGCCGGCTTCTTCGAACCTGCCGACTGAGCGGCGCGACGAGGCTTGTGCTTCGGGCTCTCGCCCGTTGCGGCATTCCCGACGGTCTTCGAGCTTCGCATGTCTTCCCTCCACGTTCGAAGCGCTTGGGGCGCCGGGTCGTTCCGTTGTCCGCCGCCCTGCGCGAATGTCGACGATGGGTACAGCCTTCTATCTTACCGCGTTTTGCCTCGTGTGCCCGACCGACGCGCGTCCGACCGGCCTTTGCGGCCTGCGGTCCGACCACTTGGTCTCCGTTTCGACTGACCATCGGAGAACCGACTGACGTTCGTCAGCCCCGACTGACGTTCGTGAGTCCCGACCCTTCATCGTCAGCCCCGACTGACGTTCGTCAGTCCCGACCCCCGTACTGCGATAGAATCGCCGTTCCACGACTGGAGGCGCCGGTGACCGATGCGAAAGCCGCCAAGTTCGGTACGAAGACCCCTCAGGATCCCGAAACGGCGGCGGCGCCGCAGTCCGCGCTGCGCACCGCGTTGGCCGGCCTGATCGGCAACGTCCTCGAGTGGTTCGATTTCGCCGTCTACGGCTACTTCGCCAGCGACATCGGCCGCCAGTTCTTCCCGCAGAACAGCGCGGCGGCGCAGCAGTTGCTGACGTTCGGCGTGTTCGCGCTGGGGTTCTTCGCGCGGCCGGTCGGCAGCATCGTGCTCGGCTCGGTCGGCGACCGAATCGGCCGGCGCGCGCTGCTGACGCTGTCGATCGCGCTGATGGGCGGCGCCACGCTGATCATGGGCCTGCTGCCGACCTACGAGCAGATCGGCGTGGCGGCGCCGCTGCTGCTGATGCTGATGCGGATGACCCAGGGCTTCTCGCTCGGCGGGGAGTTCACCGGGTCGATGGTCTACACCACCGAGAAGTCGTCGCCGCTCATGCGCGGGCTCGTCAGCAGTTCCACCGCGGCAGGCACGACCATCGGGTTCATTCTCGGATCCGGCGCCGCGTGGCTCGTGAATGCGTCGCTGCCGGCGGACCAGGTGGGGACGTGGGGCTGGCGCATCCCGTTCCTCGGCAGCGTGGTGTTCCTCATCGTCGGCTACCTGCTGCGCCGCGGGATCTCCGAGACGGCCGAGGGGCTGAAGGCGGCCGCCGCCCGGCCGCCGCTGCTGCCGTCGCTCGTCGCAGACTGGCTCCCGATCGTACAGACCTTCGGCATCGTCGGGATGACGAACGCGGCCTACTACGTCACGTTCACCTACGTGGTGGAGCGGCGGAAGGCCCTGGCCCCGATCGACGGCCAGGTGTTCCTGCTGGCGAACACGCTGGTGCTGTTCGTGGTGCTCTTCTCGAAGCCGCTCGGCGGGTGGCTGTCGGACAAGCTCGGGCGGCGCAAGATGATGCTGGGGCTCACCGTCGTGATGATGGGCGTCATCTACGTCGCGCTCAGGGAGATGATGTTCGGGTCGCCGATGAAGTTCGTGCTCGGGCAGTCGCTGATGGCGGTGCCGATCGGGATGGCGCTGGGGCTGCAGGGCGCGATGGTGGTCGAGATCTTCCCGCTGCGGACCCGCGTGACGTCGATGAGCTTCGCCTACAGCGTGACGCTGGCGCTCGCCGGCGGCCTGGCGCCGGTCGTGTCGTCCTGGCTCATCGACCACTTCGCCAACCCGCTGGTCCCGGCGTACTACATCATGGTGTACGGCGTGATCGGCCTCGCCATCATGTGGCCGATGAGCGAAACCAACGCGCGGTCGCTCGACAGATGAACTGACGCTGTCAGTCGGCACTGACGATGAAGGGTCGCTTCTGACGAACGTCAGTCGGCACTGACGATGAAGGGTCGCTTCTGACGAACGTCAGTCGGCGCTGACGATGAAGGGTCGCTTCTGACGAACGTCAGTCGGCGCTGACGATGAAGGGTCGCTTCTGACGAACGTCAGTCGGCGCTGACGATGAAGGGTCGGTTCTGACGAACGTCAGTCGGGCGGGGGTTCGGTTGGTACGTAGCGCGGGGCTTCAGCCCCGCGATCTCCGCAGCACGCCTCTCGCCTCCGGCACGCCGAGCATCATCGTAAGGCCGACGTAGCCGGCCCCGTAGGGACCCAGGGTGAGTGCGCCCAGCAGCAGCGGCGGCGTCGCCGGCAGCGCGAGCTTGATCGCCCACGCCAGGCCCGCGGCAGCGGCCGCCGAGATCCAGAGCCTCCCGAGGTAGTCGCCCGGCAGGTCAACCGCGCCAATCCGCCGAGCCAGGGTCCGCCGCAACAGCAGGAACTCCACCCATCCGCAGACGGCCGACGAAGCCGTCAGGCCGGCCGCGCCCCAACGCGCTTCCACTCCGATCAGCGCGGGCCCATACAGCGCCGCCCCAAAACCCAGCGCTGCGGTCAGCGTGACCCTGATGACGGCGTAGCGAAGCGGCGTGCGCGTGTCGCGCAGCGCCCAGTAGGCGGCCGAGTAGAGCCTCCCGAACGTGGAGGCCAGCAGGCCGACGGAGGATGCCGCGAGGATCCCCCACACGTAGATCGCATCCTCGTGGTGGAAGCGGCCCGTCTGCAGGATCGTCCCGGCCAGCTGATCGCCGAGCGCGGCGAACGCCACCACCGACGGCACCACGAGGAACGCCACCTTTCGCAGGCCGGCGCCGAGCCGTGCGCGAAGGTACGCAGCCACGGCCGCTTCGTCGCCCGCCGCCTGCGACATTCCCGGCAGCTCGGCCGCCGACACTGAAATCCCGAACAGGCTGACGGGCAGCGTGTAAAGGAGCTGCACGTTCGCGAGGCCGGTCACGGCGCCCGTCGGCAGCAGGCTCGCGATCACCTGGTCGATGTAGGCGCTGATCTGGACGACCCCCCGGCTGAACAGGACCGGCCAGAAGTTGCGAATCACCTCGCGGACGTGCCGCGAGCGCACGTCGAGCGACGGCCGGAAGACCGAGAGCACCTTCGACACCGCCGGCAGCTGCACCGCCACCTGCAGCGCGCTCCCCACTACCGATGCCCAGGCCAGAATCGTCGCGAGCCGCCCGAGATCCGAGCGGCCGCCGAACGCCGCGAGCGCGGCAATCATCGCCAGGTTCCAGACGATGGGCGCGGCGTACGACAGGAAGAACTTGTGATGGCTGTTCAGGATCCCCAGGCACCACGCCGAGACCACCAGCAGGCCGGCGCCCGGGAAGAGAATCCGCACGATCTGGACGGCAAGCGCCCGCTTTCCGCCCTCGAAGCCCGGCGCGATCAGGTCGATCAGCCAGGGCGCGCCAAGGACGCCGGCGAGGACGATGATGGACACGGTGAGCGACAGGAGGCCGGCCACGGCGCCGGCAAGGCGGTCGGCCTCTTCGCGGTCGCCCGAGGCGTGGACCTTCGCGTAGACCGGGATGAACGATCCCGACAGCGCGCCTTCGCCGAAGAGGTTCTGGAGGAGGTTCGGGATCTTGAAGGCGGCGTTGAAGGCGTCGGCGGCGTCCGACGCCAAGCCGAAGTAGTGCGAGAAGACCCGGACCCGGATGAGGCCGAAGATCCGGCTGGCGAAGATCCCGACGGCGACCAGTTTCGCCCCGGCTCGGCGCGGGCGTGTCGGCGGCGGCGGCGCGTGGTCGTGCGGGCGTGTCGGCGGCGGCGAGTGGTCGTTGGGCACGGCGCGACTGTTGGATGTGTGGCGCGGGGCTTCAGCCCCGCGTCGCTCCAGAGTAGGTGTGGCGCGGGGCTTCAGCCCCGTGTGTCCCTTCCGCAGTATGCCACGGCTGTGCGCGCGAGAATCTCCGCCATCTTCACCACCGAGTCCACGTCCACCCATTCCACGGCGGAGTGTTCACCGGCGCCGATCGGGCCCATGACCACCGTCTCGATGCCGGCCTCGGCGAGCAGCGCGGCGTCCATCCAGGGCGTGTCGCCAACGAACGCCGGCGTCCGCCCGAGCGCCGCCGTCGCCTCCGCGGCCAGCACGCGGACGATGGACGCGTCGGGTGCGACCTCGAACGGCTCGCGCGCGAAGAACGACCGCACCACGGCGGAGAAGGTTGGATCCGCAGCCGCCAGCCGGTCCGCGATCGCGCGAACCTGGCCGACGGCGGCGTCCACCGTTTCGCCGGGGATCGTACGCCGCTCGATCTGCAGCCTGCACTGCGCCGCGTAGGTGCTCAGCCCGCTGCCGCCGTTGATCGTCGCCGCGTGGAGCGAAGGCGGGCCGACGAGCGGGTGCGCCGGCCCGGTGCGCAACGCCACTTCGAGCCGCTCGAGTTCCGACAGGAACCGGCCCATCCGCATCACCGCGTCCACGCCCTCGGTGAAACGGCTGCCGTGCGCCGCCTTCCCGTGAGTCTCGACGTCGATCCAGATGTAGCCCTTGTGGGCGAGACAGATCTCCAGATTCGTCGGCTCGGTCACGATCGCCGCGTCTGTCTTGATCCGCGTGATGAGGTCGGCGGTGCCCAGGCTCCCGTACTCTTCATCGGCCACCGCGGCGACGACGAAGTCGCCGCGCAGCCGGACGCCGGCGTCGGCCAGCATCTTCGCCGCGCCGATGCCGGCCGCCAGGCTCCCCTTCATGTCGTGCGCGCCGCGCCCGTACAGCCGGCCGTCGCGAATCTCGGCACTGAACGGGTCGGCCATGGCGTCGACGCCCACCGTGTCGGCGTGCGCGTTCAACATCAGCGACCGCCCGCCGCCCGTCCCGCGCAGCGTGCCGACCGCCGTCGTCCGCCCCGGCTGCGGCTCGTAGATCGCGGTCTCGAGGCCCAGCGAGGCGAGCGCCGTGGCGACGTACGCGCCAATCTGCGCCTCGCCCGCGCCGTCGGGCGAGATGCTCGGGTTCACCGAGTTGATGCGCACCAGAT
Source organism: uncultured Acidobacteriota bacterium (assembly GCA_963698725.1). Classification (GTDB taxonomy): domain Bacteria; phylum Acidobacteriota; class Vicinamibacteria; order Vicinamibacterales; family Fen-181; genus FEN-299. The sequence goes on along the minus strand of CAVORY010000006.1, from coordinate 466,033 downwards.
CCACCAGCGTGCGCACGATGAAGTCGCGATCGGGAGTGAGCATCGTCAGGGCTCAGGGCTCAAGGCTCAAGGCTCAAGGCTCAGGGCTCAGGGCATACGGCTTACGGCTTACGGCTTACGGCTTACGGCTCGAAACGAGTGACGTCGGTCGGTGCGATCCGGCGTTGAGCCTTGAGCCCTGCGCCCTGAGCCCAGCCCCGCGCCCTGAGCCCGGCTACGTTCTGTAGCGCGCCGCCTGGTGATTGTCCAGGCTGTCGCGGATGTCCCCGCACACGTTCACGCGCATGCCGAGTTCGCGCGCCATACCCGCCTTCGCCGCCATGAGCCGCCGCGCCGTCGCGGCGTCGGGCGCGTACGCCACCTGCACGTGGTTCGCCTTGTGCTTCGCCATGAACTGGTCGCGCGTCACGCCGTACAGCGACGCGTGCATCATCGGCCATTGCGACGTCGTCGCCTTCCAGCGCTTCTCGGTCTCTTCGGCTGGCAGGCGCAGCGCGCCGCCGCGGCCGATGTCAATCCACAGCGCGTTGCCCTCGACGTAGACGCGGCTCCAGACGATCTCGCCCGGCCTGCTGACGCCCTTGATCGTCGCGCCGCCGCGCGGGAAGTACATCGGCGGCTGCCGCTCGCCGCGCGAACCGGCATAGCCGCCCTCGAGGTGGCTCGTCGGCACCGCGCCCGAGATCTCGAAGACCCACACGAACTCGTCCACGCCGGCGCCCTTGAACGGCGCGCCCCAACGCACGTCGTGCAGAGTGGTCGACGGATCGACGCCCGCGTCGGTCCACACGCGGTTCGTGAGCAGGGCGTCGAGTCCCGCGCCCTCGTCCACCTCGTTGAAGTGCGGGACCGCCAGACCGTCGAAGAGCACCCTCCCGTCGTCGCCCTGCACGGGCGGTCGATCCGGGTTGTTGAGCAGACCCTCGGTGAGGTCTGACGCCACGCAGATGTCCTTCAGCCCCTGCTGATACTGGATGCCGATGAGCGCGCAGCCGAACGCGTCGGCCAGGCGCACGGCGGCGTCGTACATCTTCAGACCTTCGAGCACCTGTGCCTCGGTGAGATCGGTCGTCTCGTTGCTTCCGAGGTCGAACGTCATGCCGCGCTTCAGGAGCCAGTCGAGGTGGCGACGGGCGGTTGCATCGCTCACCTCGCGCATCGCCGCGTAGAGCGCCGACTGGCTGAGGCGCTCCTTGAACACGCCGACCGCGTGCAGCAGGTCGTCGGGGATGATGCCGTTGTACATCCCCATGCACCCTTCGTCGAAGATCCCCATGATGGCCTGCTGAGCGCGCAGGTCGCGGCCGAGCTCCGCGCCCCGCGTCGCCGCCACCTGGAGGTCGCCTCCCCACTTCTCCGGCTCGAACGCGCGGACGTGGCTCAGGTCGTGGTCGATGCGTCCTTCCCGCAGCCACTGGGCCAGCGCGCGCCGCGCGAGGTCGTCCTCGAACGCCTCGCTCCAGATCGTGCTGTAAGGAATGCCGGCCTTCGTCAGCGACCCGTTCAGGTTCAGCATGCCGACCAGGCCCGGCCACTCGCCGCTCCAGTTGGCAAGCGTCAGGATCGGCGCACGGTGCCGCGTCAGGCCCGCGAGCACGTGGCTCGTGTACTGCCACACCGCCTCGACGACGACGATGGGGATGGCGGGGTCGATGGCGCGGAAGGCTGCGATGCCCGCCGCCTGGCTGTCGAGGAAGCCGTGGCCCTTGGCGGGATCCACCCCGTGGCCGCGGATGACGCGGCAGCCGAGGTCGTTGAACACCCGGGTGACCTTTGCTTCGAGGGCCGCCTGGGCGGCCCAGCACACCCGGTTGGCGGCCAATCGCGAGTCGCCGCTCGCGACGAGGCAAATCTCGTTGAACATATGGCAGAGACTATATCGGCTCAGGGCTCAGGGCTCAAGGCTCAGGTCAGGCCTTCTGAGTTCTGGATTCTGGATTCTGGCTTCTGGCTTCTGGATTCTGACTAGAATGCTCCCATGACCGACTTCGAGAAACTCGGCGCGTTCTACCTGGGCAGGCCCTACGACCTCGCGAAGCGCGAGCGCGGCGGCGACTGGCTGCTGTACGACTCGCGCGACCTCGTCACGCACGCCGTGTGCGTGGGGATGACGGGAAGCGGAAAGACCGGCTTGTGCCTGTCGCTGCTCGAAGAGGCGGCGATCGACAAGGTCCCCGCGATTGTGATCGATCCGAAGGGCGACCTGGGCAACCTGATGCTCACCTTCCCCGAGCTTCGGCCCGAGGATTTCGCGCCGTGGGTCAACCCGGAGGACGCGCGGCGGAAGGGGTTGAGCGTCGACGACTACGCGCGGCAGCAGGCCGGGTTGTGGAAGAGCGGCCTCGCCGAGTGGGGCCAGGACGGCGGCCGGATTGCGCGGTTGCGCGAGTCGGCCGATGTCGTCATCTACACGCCGGGGAGCGAAGCCGGGCTGCCGGTGTCGATTCTGAAATCGCTCGCCGCGCCCGCGGCCGGGGCTGCCGAAGAGGGCGAGTCGTTCCGCGAGCGCGTGACCACCACCGTGACGAGCCTGCTCGGCCTGCTCGGTATCGAGGCCGACCCGGTGAAGAGCCGCGATCACATCCTGCTCTCGACGCTCCTCGACACCTCGTGGCGCGCCGGGAAGGACGTGGATCTCGCGACGCTGATCCAGCAGATCCAATCGCCGCCGATGGCCCGCGTCGGCGTGTTCGACCTCGAGTCGTTCTATCCGTCGAAGGAGCGATTCGGTCTGGCGATGGCCGTCAACAACCTGCTGGCCTCGCCCGGATTCAACTCGTGGATGACCGGCGATGCGCTCGACATCCAGCAGATGCTCTACACCGCCGAGGGCAAGCCGCGGATTGCGATCTTCTCGATTTCGCACCTCGGCGACGCGGAGCGGATGTTCTTCGTGTCGCTGCTGCTCAACCAGGTCGTCGGCTGGATGCGGGCGCAGGGCGGGACGACGAGCCTGCGGGCGCTTGTCTACATGGACGAGATCGCGGGCTACTTCCCGCCCGTGGCGAATCCGCCGTCGAAGGCGCCGCTGCTGACGCTCCTCAAGCAGGGGCGGGCGTTCGGGCTTGGCGTGGTGCTGGCGACGCAGAACCCGGTGGACCTCGACTACAAGGGGCTTTCCAACGCGGGCACGTGGTTCCTTGGCCGGCTGCAGACCGAGCGTGACAAGGCGCGGGTGCTGGAGGGGCTCGAGGGCGCGGCGGCCACGGCGGGCGGCGCGTTCGACCGGGGGAAGATGGAGCAGACGCTGGCAGGGCTCGGCAGCCGGATCTTCCTGATGAACAACGTGCACGAGGATCAGCCCGTCGTCTTCGAGACCCGCTGGGCGATGTCCTACCTCCGCGGTCCGCTCGGGCGGCAGGAGATCAAGCGGCTGATGGAGCCGGTCAAGGCGGCGCGGGCGGCCGCGACCCCTCATCGTGAGAGCCGACCCGTCACCGTCAGCTCCGACCCTTCATCGTCAGAACCGACCCTCCGAGCTTCGTCGACCACTCCTGTTCTGCCCCCCGGCATCGACCAGTATTACCTCCCAGTGCGCGGCCAGGCGCCTGCCGGCGCGCGGCTCGTTTACTCACCGATGCTGTTCGGCGTCGCCGAGGTGCGCTTCGCCGACGCGAAGGCGAGGGTGGACGCCGCGCAGACCGTGACCGTGACGACGCCCGTGACCGACGCGCCTGTGCCGGTGGACTGGAGCGCGGCCGCGGAGAGCGCGTTCGAGCCGGCCGATTTCGAGCGCGAGGCTGGCCCGGGTGCCGCCTACGATCCGCTGCCGTCTGCCGCCTCGAAAGCGAAGAGCTACGACGCGTGGAAGAAGTCGTTCGCCACGTGGGTCCATGGTTCGAAGAAGCTGGAGTTGCTGCGGTCGGCCGACCCGCCGCTCGTGTCTCAGCCCGGAGAAACCGAGGGGCAGTTCCGCGTGCGGCTGCAGCAGGCCGCGCGAGAGTCGCGCGACGCGGCGGTCGACCGCCTCCGCCAGCAGTACGCGCCCAAGATTGCCACCCTGCAGGAACGGCTGCGGCGGGCGCAGGCGGCGCAGGAGCGCGAGGCCGGCCAGGCCTCGTCGGCGAAGCTGCAGACAGCGATCTCCTTCGGCGCGACGCTGCTCGGGGCGTTCATGGGGCGCAAGGCGGCCAGCATGGCCACGGTCGGGCGTGCGACGACGGCAGCGCGGGGCGTCGGACGCTCGATGAAGGAGGCCGAGGATGCGAAGCGCGCGGCCGAGAGCGTCGCGTCGGTGCAGCAGCAGATCGACGCGCTCGAAGCCGAGCTGAGCGAACAGACCGCGGGCGTCGAAGCGAGGATGACGAGCGGCCCGCTGGAGCCCCTGACCGTCGCGCCGAAGAAGACCGGAATCGCGGTGCAGCTCGTTGCGCTTACGTGGGTCCCCTACTGGGACGACGGCCGCGGCGGCCGAACCGACGCCGCGTGATCGCTGTGGCGCGGGGCGCGTGAGAGGTGTGGGGCGGGGCTTCAGCCCCGCCGATCTCAGAGGTCCCCCAATGTCGACTATTTCCCGCCGGCGTGTGCTCATGTCCGCCCCGTTTGCGCCGGCACTGCTCGCCAGGCTGAGTGCCGCCGGCATGCCGTCGCCCACGCTGACAGTGCTGTACGACAACTATCCCTTCGCCGACGGCTGCGCGACCGGCTGGGGCTTCTCGGCGCTCATCGAAGGTGCTGGCCGCACCATCCTCTTCGACGCGGGCGCGGACGCCGCCGTCTTTCAGCGCAACGTCGACGCGCTGAAGGTGGACCTGGCGCGAGCCGACCTCGTCTTCATCTCCCACGATCACTCCGACCATACCGGGGGCCTCGCGGCGGCGTTCCGGAGGAAGCCGGGCGTGCCGGTCTACGTCCCGTTCCTGGCGGAGCCGCAGTTTCAGTCGGCCGTCCGCGGCTCAGGCGCGCGGCTCGTTGCGGTGAAGGAACCGCAGGAGATCGCCGCCGGCATTCTTTCCACTGGCGACCTCGGCCAGGCCATCCATGAGCACGCCCTGATCCTCGACACTCCCCAGGGCCTGGTCGTCGTCACCGGCTGCGCGCACCCTGGCATCGTCTCGATCGTCGAGCGGTCCCGCGAGGTCGGGAAGAAGGACGTCCGGATGGTGCTCGGGGGATTCCACCTCGGCCAGACCCCGGCCGCCACGGTCGAGCAGATCATCGCCCGCTTCAAGGCGCTTGGCGTTCAGCGGGTCGGCGCGACTCACTGTTCAGGCGACGCGGCGATCGCGATGTTCAGGAAGGCGTTCGGCCAGAACTTCGTCGAACTCGGTGTCGGGAGGAAGATCGATCTCTGCGCACGTTAGCTGCGTCGGCGCGGTTGATCGGGATCACCCCGCTTGGTATACTGTCTGTCTCGCATCCAACTCGTCCGCGGCCATTGGACGAGGCGCTTTCATGGTGTGGGCCGCTAGCTCAATTGGCAGAGCAGCAGACTCTTAATCTGCGGGTTGAAGGTTCGATTCCTTCGCGGCTCACCACATTCCTTAGGAAATCAGGCGCTTCTGCCCGCGCTAACCAACCCCTTGCGCGAGTTGACAGCCACGCTGACAGCCACTCGTACTCGGCATTCAGGGTCGCCCCTGCCATCGTGCCGGTGATTGAACCCGACCAGATGAGCGCTGTGTATCCGGTAGTTGCGCGGCCGACGGCTGACGGAGGCGATCGGGCCGAGGAGGACGCATGACCCTGTTGCTTGAGTTGCTCCTGGACGTCGCGATCCAGGTCGTCATGGAGATCCTCGTCGAGTTCGGGTGGGCAGGCGTGAAGGGCGCTCTTGGGCGCTCGAACCATCATCCTGCTGTGGCTGCGGCCGGACTCGCGGTGCTTGGCGCTGGACTGGGCTTGGCCAGCCTCTGGTTGTTTCCGAAGTCGCTAGTGGGTGCGGGTCCAATCCCAGGGGCGAGTCTACTGCTGGCCCCGCTCGCCGCTGGCGCTGTCATGCACGCGTGGGGACAGTACCGCCGTCGGCGAGGCCATCCGACCACGAACCTGGCGACCTTCGCTGGGGGCGCGGCCTTCGCGTTTGGGACGGCACTCGTCAGGTTCCTGGGCGCCCGATAGACTCAAGCGGGGCGCCGCCCCAGACGCACGGACTGGCGTTCACTGCCGCCGGCGGGCTGAAGAAGGACTACTGGAAGGAACTCACGGCGCAGTTCAACAGGAAGTAGGATTCGACTTCGGCTCCTGCGCCATCGCCGGCGGGGACTGGCCCACCGGGTGGACGTCGACTGGGCCCCATCATCCTCCGGCTGCTTCCTGACGTTCGACATCCCGGGGATCGGCGGGACCTGGCGCCGCAGCATCGGCCCGGTCAACGCTGCCGATAGCCGCGTCGTCTACCTGCCAGGTCCAGCGGGCTGCTTCGATAGCCGACGCCGTCCACATCGGGCGCAGATGACGAAGGGCCACCGCGATGGTGGCCCTCCTCAAACGCGAACCTGAGCTCTGCGGATGTGCATCCGTTTCGGCTCAGGCCCGAACGGTGACCTCGTACGCTTCCCGCACAGGCGGTGCGCTGAGGAGGTCCTTGAACTTGGCGACCTGCTGCTGGTAGTAGCCGCTGTTCTCGCCCGCCATCATGTCGGCCTCCGTTTCCCAGAGGGCAATGGTGAGACCCTTGCCCGTCTTGCGGTCGCCCAACACGTAGAGCCCGTTGAATCCCTTCTGCTGCTTCGCAGCGGGCACGACAGAGTCTCGATAGATGGCCGTTGCCTCGTCCATCTTGGCCGGCAGGAACTGCCCAATCGTCACTCTCGCGAACATGGTGTCGCCTCCTTGCCTGATCAGCGTTCGATTCACCAGGGATCGCACGTCTGCCGCCAGCCAGCCTGCGGGCGGCTCGGTGAGGACAGGGTGTCAGCGGGCGGACTTCGTGCACCGGCAGGCCGGGTACGGCGCGTCATAGCGACCTTCCCTGACGACCACCGCCAGGCTGCCCCCAGGGGCTTTCCGTCAGATGCTGCGCGAACCCGGCTCGCGCGCAGGAATCGCCTGCTCGCATGGGATCACCGGAGCGGTTTCCCTGGAACGCCGGCGTCGATCTTCACCAGGCCGGGGCCCGCCCAGGGGAGTGGCGGCACCTTCGAGCTTCCGATACCCAGATTGGTCACGAAGAGGTTCGTCCGCTCACCCTTGCCCGTGCCGAAGAAGAGGCTGGCCGGAAAGTCAAACGGGGCATACAGAGGCAGAGTGTCCGGGACACGGAATGTCGCCACCGTCTCCTGCGACTTGTCCACGAGGTTGAGGCGAACGACCGCAGACCGGGTCAATACGGCCACATAGAGGTTCCCGTGCACGTCGAGGACGACACCGTCCCCGCACACCGGGATCGGAGACTTCGCCAACGGTGATTCGGGCACTTCAAGGAGGGTCGTCCAAGTCTCGGGCTGCCCGACACTGCCGTCCGGCCAAACCGGGACTTGAAGCACCGTGCCCTGCTCCGTGTTCGTCACGTATAAGCTGCCGTGGTAGTAGGCGATGCCGTTGGCTCCGACCGGGACGCCAAACCCGAGCTCGCCAGTTCCTGTGAAGAGCGCGTCATGGAAGCATTCTTCCACTACTCCCCCGCGCGTGATGCGCCAGAGGCCTCCTTGTCCGCCATAAGATGGTGAAAAGGATTCGGTGATATACAGGGTGCCCACCTCGTCGAAGGCGAGGCCGTTGGCGAAGAAGATGTTCTCGCTGCCCGGTAGGAGCTCGACATTCCGCCGACGGTCCATCCGGTAGACTCCCCTATCGGTCCCGACCGCCAAGGCGATATAGAGATCTCCCTCGGCCGTGACCATCAGGCCTCCAATCGTCCCCTGACCGATCTCGACTGTGAATAACTGCTTCCCGACAGGCGTGAACTTCCGGACCTGGATGTACTCAAGACCCTCGCGGACCACCCCGACGCTGACGAAGACGTTGCCGATCTTGTCGACCGCGACTCCCCTCGGGCTGACGCCCGGCATCGCGATGAAGTCCGGGAACATGCCTGCGGACCCGGCCGCGAGCGTTCCGCCGGGCTGAAGGGCGAGGGCGAACAGCGCGGTCGGCAGCAGCAGCGGCCACCACCGAACGGCGAGCCTCGATCTTCTCTTCTGCATACCTACCCTCATTTCCAGCGCTGGTTGACGACGCACGATGAGCGACTTCCATGGATAGAGATCGGATGCGCAGGACACAGAACAGGCGGGCCGCGACTGCCGACGGGCGGGCAACCGAACCGACGCACCATATCGAAATTTCCTTGGCGCGGGGTTGCCGAACGGAGAGACCTGGGAAGTTACGCCAGAACCGAGAGGCTGTCAAATGCGAAGGACCACCGCGACGGTGGCCCTCTCGAGTCGACGAGCACACGACAGGTTCTCTACTTCAGCAGTTGGAAGCGCGTGCCGTACATCACGCCGCGACCCGAGTCGTAGGCCACGGCCCCATCGACCGAAGCGGTCCTTCTTCCCGGGCGCGAACGTCAGGCCGATGCGGCCGGGCAATCCAACGTCGGCCGGGGCCAGGAAGTCCACGCGAATGCGGTCGGTCTCGGACGTCCTCGCGGGCGGATGCCAGTCGCTTCGAGATCCCTCAGGCCGGTCTTCCCCTTCGCTCATGCGGACACGGTACAGAGCGGGTGTGGCAGGGCGGGTCCCACCCGTCTGCACGCAGAGAGCGAGCCACGTTCTGGCTCGCCTGGCGCGGCTACGATGATCTGCCTGCTGCCCGCAGGGCCCGGGCCAGGCTCCACGCCGGAAGCCCCAGGGTGAGGCCCGTCAGCAGGACCGCCCAGAACCAATAGGGAAGAAACAAGGCCGCTGCGATCTGCCCGGTATCCGAGTACACGAGTCGCCCCGACACCCGGACCTTCTCGGTGAACAGATAGTCGATGTTCAGGAACACCGAGATGCAGGCCTGTACGCCGATGAACTGCAGGGTCAGGCTGTGCCACCGTTCGGTTCCCTTGAAGCGGATCAGTAGCAGCACGAGCGCCAGGAGCACGATCAGGCTGAAGCCGAAGAGCGTGCGAATCCAGAACAGCGCCGAAAGCAGCATCACCAGGGCCACTCCGGTCAGGCCCCGCCTCGACCACTTCGGACGCAGGCTGAGGAAGATCAGCAGAGCGCCAGCGAGAGCCGGACCCAGCGGCCCGGCGGCGGCGATGAGCGCCAATCCGACCTGACCGAGGCTCCGACTGCCCGAATGGACGGCGTAGCCGGAACCATCGGGAAAGAGGCTGAGCGAGACGAATGACCCACCCAGCAGCATGGCGCACAGTCCGTGCCCCATCTCGTGGAACCAGGTGGCCAGGATGGTGAAGGGATAGAGCACGTAGCGGCCCGCCGTGAACTGCCACAGAACGACGGTCGTCGCCGCTGCCAGTGCCAGCCCGAGCGCGCGTGATCTTGTGGTCATGCGGCAAGCCATCCTGTCAGATCACACGTTGTAAGTGTTTGCGTACAAGACGTCAAGCCTGAGGCTACCCGGTGACCGGGGTCGCGACGCTCGAACTCCCCTCTTTTCCCGAGGCGTGCGTGACGGTTGGATTCTCTGAGCAGCTCCCTTGCGCCGCAAGACTGGTCCGTTCATTCGCGGACTGGATTCCCATATGCCGCAATTTGGTTTGGACAATCTTACGATAGTCGCGATAATGGTCTCGTGATTGAACGTCCGCGTCTCTACACCTCCATCCTTCGGGATCATCTGAGCAGGCACCGCCAGATTGCCATGGTCGCGGGGCCGCGTCAGGTGGGCAAGACGACCGCGTGCCGGTCGATCGCCGACGGCCATCTGAACTGGGACAATTCCGACGACCGGCGGCTGCTGTTGCGCGGACCGGCATCGCTGGCTGACCGGCTGCAACTCGATCAGCTGCGCGCCCGGCCGCCCATTGTCGTACTTGACGAACTGCACAAGTACTCGAAGTGGAAGACCCTCCTGAAAGGGTTCTTCGACACCTACGGCGACCGCGCGCGCATCGTGGTCACCGGCAGCTCCCGCCTGGACGTGTTCCGCCGAGGGGGCGACAGCCTCATGGGGCGCTATCTGCTCTACCATATGCATCCGTGGAGCGTCGCGGAGAGCGTGCGGACTGCCTTGCCGGCACGCGAGATTCAGAGTCCGGCCAAAATCGCAGGGCCCGACTGGGACGCGTTGTGGACGCACGGTGGGTTTCCGGAGCCGTTCCTGAGGCGCGACAGCCGCTTCACACGTCGCTGGCGGTCGCTGCGGCAGGAACAGCTCGCCAGGGAGGACCTCCGCGACCTGGCACGAGTCACGGACCTCGGGACGATGGAGACGTTGATGGAGTTGCTCGCGGAGCGCACCGCCCAGGCGCTCGTATACGCGAACCTGGCCCAGGAGATCCAGGTGTCGGTGGACACCGTCAAGCGCTGGGTGGACCTGCTCGCCCGCATGCACTACGGGTTCATCGTCCGACCGTGGTTCAAGAACGTCACGAAGTCGCTGCGCAAGGAGCCCAAGTGGTTCCTGCGGGAGTGGAGCGGCGTGGCGGACGAGGGTGCGCGGGCAGAGACGCTCATCGCGTGCCACCTGCTCAAGGCGGTCGAAGGCTGGACCGATTCTGGGTTCGGCGACTTCGAGTTGCGGTACCTGCGCGACAAACAGAAGCGCGAGGTGGACTTCCTCGTCGTGCGCGACCGCAAGCCGTGGTTCCTGGTCGAAGCGAAGCTCGGTGATACTCGCCTCTCGCCGGCGCTCGGCCATTTCCAAGGCCAGACGAAGGCTCCCCACGCGTTTCAGGTCGTGATGAACCTGACATTCGAGTCAGCTGACTGCTTCGCGATCCACCGGCCGGTCGTCGTTCCGGCACAGACCTTTCTGAGCCAACTGCTGTGAGCCGGCACCAGGCCAACGCTCGCGAGGACGAGCCTCGCGCCATGGCTGCCGCGTATTGATTCGACGAGGTCGCGAGTCGCATCGGTGCGCCCGCCGGAGAAGTTCGGAGCCCCGGACAGACGTGGGGAGGGAGCCGGTGTCGCGTCGGGCCACCGGGGGAGCTACACTAGCGCCGAGGGGGCTGGTGCTGGAGCCTGCGCGTTTCGTCATCCTGAGACGCCTGAGAACCCGGGGGCTCGACGTTCTGTCGGTCCTTCTCGCGGTAACCGCAGTATGCACGAGTCCGTCTGCGGCGGCGCGCGGCCAGCAGGCCGCATTCGAGGCGATCGCGAAGGGCGACGAGGCGGCGGTGACGGCGCTGCTCGACCGCTCGCTCCCCCTCACGACGGCCAACGAGCACGGCTACTCGCTCGTGCACTGGGCTGCCCTGACTCGGCAGCCTCGGATCGTGTCGTTGCTCGTCTCCAGGGGCGCGCCGGTCAATGTGACAGGACCCGGCGGCCGCACCCCGCTCCACGACGCGGCGGCGGGGGGCGACGCCGGCGTCGTGCGGTTGCTTGTCGCGGCCGGCGCCCGCGCCTACCCCGCGGACGCGCTCGGCAAGACCCCACTGGACATCGCCGTCGATCAGGGACACCGCGCGCTGTTCCAGCTGTTGAAGCCGCTCCACCTCGCCGCGGAGCTGGGCGACGTCGCGATGGTGAAGCGGCTCGCGCAGGCCGAGCCGGCTGGCGTCCTGGCGCGCGACGAGTCACGCGCCACCGCGCTGCACCTGGCCGCCGCAGCCGGCCGGCGCGAGATCGCCGCCGCTCTGCTCGACGCCGGCGCCGACGTCAACGCCCGCGCCGCGTGCGGCGAGACACCGCTTCGCCTGGCTCTCGACCGTAGCGCGGCCGAGACGGTCGCGCTTCTCCGGTCGAGGAACGGCGACGATCAGAGTGACGATCTACTGCTGCGGAAGCCCCTGCGGCCAGGCGAGGCCGTGCTGTGGTACGTGTTCGACGTGGGTTGGGTGGTCAGGACATCGACGCACCTCCTCGTCTTCGACTACGTGCCCGCCCGGCACATGGCGCTTCCGCCGACCGTCCGCCCGTGCCTGGCGAGCGGCGAGATCGATCCCGCGCAGCTCAGGGACCAGTCCGTTGTCGTCTTCGCGTCGTTTCTCCGCGACCGTCAGCACCGCGACACGATTCTCTCGTGGCGCAAGACCATCCGTCGCATCGCCTACGTCATCGGCGACCGCACAGCCGGGGACGCCGCCGCCGTCCACGTCCCGCCACGCACCGTGCAGCGCGTCGGGGACGTGCAGGTGCTCGCCGTTCCCACCACAGGCTACGGAGAGGGGTTCGTAGTCACCGCGGACGGCCTGACGATCTTCTATGGGGGCGATCATCAGGGCAGCGAGCGCCTCTGGGCACCGTTCACCCGTGAGATCGACTTCGTCCGCCAGCGGGTACCGAAGGTGGACGTGGCATTCCTGCAGATGATGTTCGAGGAGCAGATGCCGACCAGCCGGGGCGTCGTCTACGCGCTCGAGGCACTCAAGCCGGTCGCGATGTTCCCCAACTCGGCAGTGGCCGCCAAGGCCTTCTTTCCGCAGTTCGTCCGGACCGTTGCCGAGGCAGGCCTGCCCACCACGGTCCGGAGCGCGAGGCATCGCGGCGACGTGTTCTTCTACGGCAGCTCCGCACCCGCCAGCCGCGCGGCGTCATTGCCGGACAGCCGGTAGCCGCGGCCGCGCCTCGGGCTCGGCCCACCGAGTGACGCGGCGCGACTGACGAGCCGCGCGTGACCGTGCCGTCGACGCGCTCACATCGCTGTCAGCTTCGGCCATAGCCGAGCGAAGTAGTCCCGCGAGGGCGGAATCCGCGGATTCGTGATCTCGTACAACTTCTCGGCGAAGTCGATCATCTCTCGCGCTTCGGGATGCCGCAGGTAGGCCGGATCGAGGTCGCCAAGCCGCACGCGGTCGAGACCGTCCGCGTCCTTGAGCAGGCACATCAGGCGTTGGTGCGGGTGGTCGGCCGGCGGCTCCCCGTCAGAATGGCAGACGACGGCCGCCTGGATCGCCGGATAGTCCTCGTCCCGCACGCCGCCGCGTGCGAACAACGCCCGGACTTCGGGCAGGTCGGCCAGCCGCTTCCACGCATCGGCGCCGTGACGCGGGGCGACGCCGTCGTGTCGGCGCGCGATGTCGTGCAGATACGCGGCCGCCCAGAGCCGCGCCGTCTCCTCGATGAACCCTGTGGCCGCGATGAGCCGGAAGGCGTGCACCATCACGCGCGCGACGTGAGCCTGGCCGTGCAGCCGGGACGGATGCAGGAACAACTCGGGAGGCGGAACGAGCTCTTCGTCGGGAATGGGAAGGAGGGCCCGGACCTCGGCAGGGGTCATCGGCGCGCTGCGGCGCCCCTCTGGCTGGCGGCGCAACGACAACGTGCCATTGAGCTCGTCGGCCGGCGCCAGAAAGTCCACGCGGATGAGGTCGGTCTTGGACGTCTTCATGGGCGAATGCCAGTCTATTCGAGATCGCGCAGGTCTGCCTTCCTCTTCGCTCGTGCGGACACGATACAGGAAGGATGTGACAGGGCTGGTCCTGCCGCCGAGACAGAGACAGCGAGCGGCCGTTCGAACGGCCGACGGGACCTCGTCCACGGGAGGCAGAGGTCGGTAGCCCGACCACGAGCGCCCGCGACGGCACCCTGGCCGGGGCCGCCATTCTTCAGTGCGGCGCCAGGCGTATCGCCACGGCGGTCATGTCGTCGGCGCGCCCGTGCTGCCCTGCCGCGTCGAGGATGGCGGGTGGAACCTCCGAGAAGTGGGCGAGCGCGGCCTTGCGGGCGGCACGTTCGATGCGCAAGGAACCGAGCGGCGTCCAGGCGCCGTCCGTGAGGATCAGCAGGATGTCGTGGCGGGCCATCTGGTGCCGCACCAGCGTCGGCTCGGCCTCTCCACTCCCCAGGCGGGCCTTCGAGAGCGGTTCGGCAAGGAGCCTGCAGCCGCCGTCTTCGGGGAGGAGATAGATGCGCGAGTCACCGACCACGACGCCGCGGGCCTCGGAGCCGACGATGTGAATCGCCGCCAGGGTGCATTCCGAGCCGCCAAGAAGCGCCGAGTCGGCGAGTCGGACCCACCGGGACCATGGATCGGTCGCCAACATCTGGCCGAGCGTGGTCTCGGCCAGCCACAATTCGACCAGGCCGGTGACACGCCTGGCAGCCAACTGCGCGTTCCCGGCGCCGTCGCACACCACCGCCGCCACCACCGGGGCTCGGACGATGGTGAACGCATCCTGGTTCTGTCCGCGCGGCTTGCCATCCTCAGGCATCGTCGCGCCGTAACACTCGACTGGCATTCGTGTCCCCGGACGCTGTTTCAGCGGGGCTCGCCGGGCCAAGGCTGTCCCGCCAATCGTAGTCTATCTGCGGCCACTGGCGTCAGGAACCTCGATTCGCCGTGTGCCTGCTGAAAGCTCCGAAGGCGTTGATCGGGTTGCACGTCCACGCACCGCTCGGGACGGGCCGACTGAGTTTCCGGCAGGGACACGGCTGCCCGCAGGGCCCGGGCCAGGCTCCAGGTCACCCCATCACCTGCACGACGACCTGGCGGCTGCGCGGACCGGTGTCGAACTCGACGAGCACCACTTGCTGCCACGTGCCGAGGGCGAGGCGGCCGCCGACGATGGGAACGGTCAGGGACGGACCCAGCATGGCCGCGCGAACGTGGCTCGACCCGTTGTCGTCGCCCCACCGCAGGTGGTGGGCGTACTCGCCGAGCCGCGGCGCGATCCGCTCGTAGGCCCGGTCGAGATCGGCGACCGCGCCCGGCTCGAACTCGATCGTGGTGACGCCGGCGGTGGAGCCGGTCACGAACACCGTCGCGATCCCGGCCGACACGTTCGCGGCCGAGACCACGCGCGCGATGTCAGACGTGAGGTCGCAGGCGTCGCCCTGCCCGCGCGTCCGAACCTGGAGCGTCTCGCCGATCACGGCCAGGGGTCGCGTGCCGTTTCGAGACATGACGGGTATCCCTGAAGACTCCGCCCTGAGGACGTCAGGGGCCAGCCAACAGCGTTTCCGGTTCCAGCGAGGCGGGCGCGTCGCCAGGCGCGCCCGGCGGCCCGAGGCGCGGCCGCGTCAGAACTCCTGCCGCAGCTGATGCAGCAGCTCCAGCACGCGCTCGGCCGAACGCATCGGCAGCGTTCCCATGCCGCACGAAGGCGTGAGCAGCATCTGACCGACCAGGCGATCGCGCGCGATGCTCTTCTGCTCGAGCAGGACGGCCACCTCGTCCCACTTCTTCACCAGGCTGGCGATGCTCGCTCTTGCAACCAGCTCCGGGTTGCCGGTGGGGACGATGCCCCAGGCAAGGTACCCGCCCCTCAGCAGAAAGCTGTCGATCTCGGATGCATACAGCGCGACCTTGTCGCCGAACGAGTACGCATCGAAGGAGAGGATGTCTATGGGTGATCGAGCCAATAGCGACCAGTCCATGTTGCCGCAGCAGTGAACGCCCACCATGACGCCGGCACCGTGCAGCTCGTCACAGAGTTCGCCATAGGTGGCCGTCACGTCGTCGTCGCTGATCCCGATGTAGGCCGGGGTTCCGAGCGCCGCGAAGATCGGCTCATCGAAGAAGATGATGACCCGATCCGCGATGGACGCCAGTCTGCCTGCCTGCCAGACCGCCTTCTTCGCGAGCGCCTTGATCAGAACGTCGCGGGTACTCATCGTCGAACCACGCGCCCCTTCCCGTTTGATCGGCGATGCTCAGGCCCACCGTGAACGGCCCGGCCACCTGTCCCTTCGCCGCCGGGAGCTTCTGCGCTGCCGAGCCGCGACGCTCCAGAAAGGCCGCCAGCCCTGCCGCGTAGTCCGCCGACACCGCGAACGACTCGACGCTGCCCGAAAGCACCCGCTCGTAGAAATCCGCGAAGTGACCCGGCAGATCCGCGTCCCGATCAATCCAGAACTTCCGCTCCTGTTCATCCGCCCTGACACCAGGGAAGCCTTCGCTGAATTGACCGACCATCCCCTCCTTGAATGAACGTTTGGGCAGTTGAGGCCAGGCCGGGATGGTCAGGGGGAAGCGGTCGAGCAGATCGAGCGCGTCGATAGGGCTCGCGCCGGGCAGGCTGCCGATAACCGTGGTCGGGACACCATCGAACGTCAACATAGTTGTTCCTAGAGAATACCGCACGGGAAGGGCTCGAGATCCAACCAAAGGCGTCGAGGCCCTCTGCGCCCCAACCTCACGAGCGCGCGGTGCAGCGCCTATGCACGCGGGTCACGCCGGTTTCGACCGTGACACGCCAAGATCCAGACGATGCGCCTGTCGGATCTTCTTCGTGACGCCCTCGGGGACCTCCGCTCGCGTGGCGAACTCCGGCCAGCGCTCAACGGCGGCGGTCACCTCATCGAGCAGGGTGTCGGCGCGCCCCTGTTTCAGTCCAGCGCTCCTGCCAACTGCACGGATGTCCGCCTTCAGAAAGCCGTCGCGCTTGCCGTTGAGCGTCATCTGATGGGTGGCGGTCCAGCTCCCGGAAGGGTTGTAGCTGTAGGTGACGTCGAACGCCGGCGCGAGTCTCCACTCTCCGGTCTTGTTCATCAAGAACGCGATGTTCTTGACGTGGTCGTCCTGGTTGCGCGCAACGACATTGAACAGCATGCGCCGGAACTGCTCCTCGGTAGCCGCCATCGGGAGGCCGAGCTGCCGAATGGTCAGAAACGCCTGCTCGTAGGCGCAGGCGCCGGCGTGGTTGTAGTCGAAATGCCCCAGCGCGCCGAGCGACTGCATGTGCAGCTTGCTGCCGTCATCGAGGCGATCGAACCGTCGAGTCATGAAATGACGACGACCGTGCTCTTCGAGCAGCCGGCACTCGGTCATCGTGATCCCCGCTGCCCGTGCCATGAGCGAGTACACGGTACTCGATGGCGCCGTAACCCTGGGGATCCTCGAGTTCCTTGTCCTTGTTCCCCGAGACACCGTCGAACTTCAGCAACCAGTACGTAAAGCCGGGGCCGGCCGGAAGCTGTCCGGAGCGCACTTCGTTCGTCCGTCGATTCCAGGCAATCACCGCCTTCGCCCGTGCACCGCCCGCAGAGGTTCCGACCTTCAGAATGTCGGCGAGGGCCTTGCCGCTGGACTTCCCGGACAAATGCCCCCCGAGATTCTGATGATGCGTGAGCACCTCGGAAGCAAGTTCGACGAGAGCATCGACGTTTATTGGCGCTGAGCGCCTCGAGTTCGGTCCGAGCACTGGGGCGTACTCCAGCGCTCCCATGCCTCTGGTACCCATGTAGCAGAGTCGCTCGATCGCGCTGAAACTGCCAGGGCTGCGACCCTGCGTGGCGAGCCATGCGTCGATGAGTGCATTGCCAAAGCGGTCCGGCAGCGAGTCAGCCAACAGCCCGGGAAGACCGCGAAACGTTCTGCGTGACAGATCGGGGAACTCGTAGATCTGTCGGCTGAGCGGCATGGTGACTGGCGAGATCTGGATACCGCTGTCGACGAACTCCGGCGTGAACTGGAAGGTCGCGTAGTCGCGCCCGCCTTCCATCGACACGGCGCCGATGGTTCGCCCCCACAGCCGGACCCCCGCGATCACGACTCACCTCCCCATGTCCATTTCCGCTTCGTCGACCCTGCCTTCGCACGTCGGCCGGACGCGCGTTGCCGACGATGGCCGGCCAACTTCAACTGTTCGACCGGGCTGACCGTCGGCGATGGGACGAGCGCGTCGAGGCGGTCGGTCATGTCCAAGGCGCGGAGGACCCGTACCAGCCCGGACAGGCGTGCCGCAACCTCCCCCGACTCGAGGCGCTCGACCGTCCGCTTCGACACGCCTGCCTCCTGGGCGAGTGCCGCCTGCGTCAGATTCCTGGCCAGGCGCGCGGCCGCGAGGCGGTTTCCCACTTCATGCAGAACGGCCTGGTCGGAGTGCTGTCGCGCGATCTTCATAGTTCGCCCTTTCAGACGAACTATAGCACAATGCTAATGATATTCGTCATTTATGACGACTCATGTCAGTATGTCGGCACTGTATCGACATCCTGGTATCGACTGACGGCCAGGGGTGAAGCAAGCTTGAAACGTCCCGTCGGCTGCACGCCACGCGTCCGCTTCGCCGGCGGCGTTGGGGTCGGGGGCGCGGACACCGCCCGTTGCGGTCACTCAGCGCGTATCGCCTGAACCGGATCGACCACCGAGGCTCGGCGTGCCGGGACCCAGCACGCAAGGAGTGAGAGGCCCACAATCGTCGCTCCGGCAGCGGCGAACGTGATCGGATCCAGGCTGCCGACGCCGAACAACTGGGTCGAGATGAACCGGGTCAGGATCGGAGCGAGGAGCAGCCCCACGCCGACACCCGAGAGCGCCAGCTTCGCTCCGCGCCACAGCACCTGGCCGATCAAGACGGTGCTGGACGCCCCGAGGGCCATCCGGATTCCGAACTCACGCGTGCGCTGGGCCACCGAGTAGGAAAGGACGCCGTAGATCCCGGCGCCGGCAAGAACCAACGCGAGCGCGGCGAAGAGGGACAGCACCGCCATGGTGGCTCGCCGGCTGACGAGCGTCTCACCGACGAGGTCCTCCATCGGCGCCATGCTTCCAATGGGCAGCATGGGGTCCGCCGCCTGAAGTTCCCGGCGTACGGCGGCCGCGAGGTCCAGCGAGCGGCCATCCGCGCGGACGACGATGGCCGCCCTCAACGGGGGGCTTTGCTCGAGCGGGAGGAAGATCTCGGCTCCGCAGTCCTTGTCGAGGCCGGTCTGTTTCAGGTCCTGGACCACGCCCACGACGGTGCGCCACGGCGCGTCGCCGCCCTGGCTCACCTGGCGGCCGATAACCTGGCCATCCGACCAGTGGCGCCTCGCGAACGCGCGGGTCACCACGACAACGAGCAGCGCGTCCTCCCGATCCTGCGCGGTGAAGGCACGGCCCTCGAGCAGCCGGATCTGCATGGTGCGGAAGTAGTCCAGGCTCACGGGGTTGAAACTGGCCGATGGCCGGTCGGCGGCGGCCGGAGTCGGCTGGTCGCGGACGATGTAGCCCGACGTCCATCCGGAGCCGAGCACGGGCAGCGACCGCGCCACGCCGGCAGACTGTACGCCGGGCAGGCTGCCGAGGCGTTCGAGGACCTGCCGGTGGAATTGCCGCGTCCGGGCTTCGGGGTAGCGGGCAGCCGGCAGGTTGAGTTGCGCGGCCAGCACGCCGCGCGGGTTGAAGCCTGGATTCTGGTCGAGCAGGAGCGTGAAGCTGCGGATCAACAGGCCCGCGCCGACCAGCAGCAGCAGCGACAGCGCCACCTCCGCCACCGTGAGCGCTGCGCCGAGCCGGCCGGCGCCGACGCTGGCGCCGCGGCCTCCCTGCTGCAGGCTCTCGCTGATCTCCGACCGGGTGCCTCGCCACGCCGGGGCCAATCCGAAGACGATGCCGGTGACGAGCGACGCCGCGAACGTCACGCCGAGCACGGTCCAATCCGTCTGCGCCGTGTCGAGCCGTGGAATGCCGCGGAGCGCGAATCCGCGAATGGCGCTCACCGCCCAGCTCCCGACGGCGAGGCCCGCTGCCCCACCGGCCAGCGCCAGCACGACACTCTCGGTGACCAGCTGCCGCGCGATCCTGAACCGACCGGCGCCCAGCGTCATGCGAAGCGCCAGTTCTCTCCGGCGCCCGGGAACCCTGGCCAGCAGGAGGCTGGCCACGTTGGCGCAGGCGATCAGAAGGAGCAGGCCGACCGCGGCGACCAGCGTGAGGGCCATCGGGCGGACGTCTCCCACGACCGACTCGTGCAACGACGTGGACGCCACCCGGACCCCTGAATTCGTGCCCGGATATGTCCGCTCGAGGTCGCCGGCGATCTGCTGCATCTCCGTGTCGGCGCTCTCGGCCGATACGCCCCGCTTCAGCTTCCCGATGGCAACGGTTCGAAAGTGGTTGCCGCGACTCTGGAACGCCGGCACCCGCGCCAACCCTGAGAAGGACACCACGACTTCGGCATCCATGAACAGGCGGCTGTCCGCGGTGAGCACGCCGACGACCTGGCACGGTTCGCCGTCCACGTCGATCATCCGGCCGACGGCGCTCGCATCGTTCGCGAAATGCTCTCGCGAGAACTTCTGAGACAGGACCGCCTCGAGCGGCGCGCCAGGCGTGTCGGAAAGGCCGCCCAGGGCTCGACCCGCGGCCATGCTGGCACCGGCCAGCGTGAAGATCTCCGCCGTGGCCCGCTGCCCTTCCACCCGGATCGGTTCCTTCAGTCCGTTGACGGTGAACCCCTCCTGGCGAACCGCGCCGAGGCTCTCGAACGACCGGGCCGTGGCGCGCCAGTCCACGAAGTCCGGCCAGGCCACCCAGATCGGCCCGTTGTTGCTTCGTTCGACCATGCGGACCAGGCGGTCTGCATCGGGATAGGGAAGATCGCGCAGCAAGACAGCGTGGATGAGGCTGAACATCGCGGCATTCGCGCCGATGCCCAGCGCCATGATCAGGATGGCCGCCGCGGCGAACCCGGGGCTCCTCCGCAGCACGCGAACCGCATAGCAGACGTCCTGGATCACCTCGTCGACGATCCGGACGTGCCGCATGTCGCGGCACTCCTCCTTGCGCTGTTCGACGCCGCCGAACGCCCGGAGCGCCGCGTTCCGCGCCTCATCGGGATCGATCCCTCTCGCGACCGCGGCGTCGATCTGCTGCTCCAGGTGAAACCGGAGCTCGTCGTCGAGCTCGCGTTCGACCCGACCCCGGCGGACGAGCGAGCGCAGGCGAAGGGGAACCGTGTACCACCAGTGCCTCGGGCGCATCTCTCACACCTCCTCGAGACGCAGCACGCTGGTGATGGCACCCGAAAGGCGCGCCCAGCTGGCCGACTCCGTCCTCAGCTTCGCGCGTCCGAGGGGCGTGAGGGCGTAGAACTTGGCGCGGCGGCCGTTCTCGGTCGTCCGCCAGTCGGCCTTGATCCACCCTTCCTGTTCGAGCTTGTGCAGCGCGGGGTACAGCGAGCCGTCGCTGACCTGGAGGATCTCGCTCGAGACCTGCTTCAGGCGCTGGCTGATCGCCCACCCGTGAAGCGGTTCGAGCGCCAGCAGTTTGAGGAGCAGCAGATCCAGCGTGCCCTGGACGAGATCCGATGGCTTGCTCATGCGTCACCTCGGTTACCGAGAGAAGCATACCCCTCCTCCTCTCGGTAAGCAAGGGAAAAGTAGAGCCACCTACCGTCCGGCCATCGCGATCTTGAAGATCACATGGTCGGTTCGGCCTTTGAGACCGGTACTGTAGGCTCCCGGAGTCATTGGAAAATCGGCCGATGTGGTCGCGCCCACTCCGACGATGTCTCCCGACTCGTCGACATTGATGATCGCGCCCTCATTCGCTGACCCGCCGAGAAACGTCGAGAACTTCAGCGTGGTCAGACTGCTGTCGAATACCGACACGAAGATGTCGATTCCACCCTTGATGGTCGGTTGAATGGCATTTGCCGTCACTGGGAAATCGCCGGCATCCGTGCTGCCAGACACGTAGATATCGCCGTTCTTCGAGGCGACGACGTTCCCGGCGCTCTCCCCCACCTTCTCGTTTCCTCCAAGGTAGGACAAGTACAACAGCCGCGTGCCGTCGTTGCTCAGTTTCGCCAGGAAGGCGTCCTGTTTGCCGGTCAGTGATCGACCCAGCGCGTTCGCCGTCACCGGGAGGTCGCCGGAGTTCGTGCGGGCGTAGACGATGACGTTGTTGGCCGCATCCAGGCAGATTGAAGGGGGATTCTCATCCATGGTTCCGCCCAGGAACGTGGAGAAGAGGATCTGGTCGCCGGTGGGCGTCAGTTTCGTCACGAAGAGGTCACCGAGCCCCTCGAGGGTTCCGCCATTATGGCTCGTGTCATACGCCTGCGCGCTCACCGGAAACGACTTGCTCGTCGTCGTGCCGGCGATGTAGATGTTGCCCTCGCGATCCCTGACCGCATCGACGTACCAACTGGGTCCCAGCAGGGTCGCGGACAGGATGGCGTCCCCTTTCGCATTGAACCGAATGACGCAGGCATTGCCCTTGTGCTCCACCTTCTCGTCCGAGAACTTGTGGGTGATCGGCAGTTCATTCCATTCCTTGAACACGCCGATGACGATCATCTCGCCGTTGTCATTGACAAAGATGCTCTGAATCCAATCCGCCCCGGTGGTGCCGAGGTACGTCAGGTAGGCGAGCTTGTTGTCATCGAAGCGGGCGATGTAGCCATCGGCATGACGAAACTCGGGACCGTTGAACGTCTTGTCGTAGGCGTTGGCCGTCGCTGGCAGGTCCGAGGACCCGGTGTTTCCCGCCAGGTACACGCTGTTCCTGTGGCGCAGGACTTCAGTCACGAAGTCGGGCCCGGTCGTCCCGCCGAAATAGGAGGCGTATTTCAGGGCATTCCGCCTGGTATCGAACTCGACAATCGCCACGTCTTCCTTTCCCCACTTCTCGGATCCGCCGCTATACGTCTGGCGATACGCGTTGGCCGTCACCGGAAAGTCGGTGTGGTAGGTGCTCTGGGCGAAGTAGATGGACCCGGATCCGTCCACCGAGAACCTCTTGAGCCAGCTGTTGGGACCATCCCCCTCGCTGCTTCCCAGATACGTGGATGAGACCAGCGTCGGCGAAACGCCGGCCGGTGAGGACGCGGCCAACAACAGCGATGTCGTGACCAGCAGTGTTGCCGCGATGAACCCCTTCGTCTTCATGTCGGTTACCCCTCCAGTCGTAGCTGCCGCAGGCGCGCGGCCAGACGTACGACTCCCTCACAGCCTACGAGAGGCGGGCATGGATGTCTTGACGGTGCTGTGTCAGGTTGTGAAAAGTTGTCTCGGCCGCGCAGGCCGAACGTGTTCTCGCGGGCCGGTGCCGGCGTGGCGCCTAACCGAGAAACTTGTACCCGAGACGATGGAGGGTAATCAGATAGCGCGGGTTGGCCGGATCGTCCTCGATCTTCTTCCGAAGCTTGGCGACGTGGGTGTCCACGGTGCGCGTAAACGGCATGTTGTCGTAGCCCCAGACCGCGTCGAGCAGCTGATCGCGCGTGATGACGGCACCGCGGTGCGCGACCAGGTAGGCCATGAGCAGGAACTCGCGCGCGGAGAGAACGATCGGCCGCCCGCCCTTGGTGGCCTCGTGATGGCGGAAGTCGACCCAGACGTCGCCGAACTCGTAGTGTTGCGTGTCGGTCTGCGCCTGGCCCGGAGCCGCGCTGCGGCGAAGGACGGCCTCGACCCGCGCGACGAGCTCCAGGAAGCTGAACGGTTTCGTGATGTAGTCATCGGCGCCGAGCTTGAGGCCCAGCACCCTGTCCGTTTCCTGTCCGCGCGCCGTCAGCATGATGATGGGCACGTCGTTGCCATCGGCTCGCAATCTGCGGCACACATCCAGACCGTTGAGGCGCGGCAGCATGACGTCCAGGATGATGACATCCGGCTTGCGCTCCGCGGCGAACGCAAGGCCGTCCTCGCCGTTCGCCGCGCAGACGACCCTGAAGCCTTCCGATGCCAGGCCGTCGCAGAGCGCGACCGACATCGCCTTGTCGTCCTCGACCACCAGGACACTGCGCCCGATGCCGATGCCTTGTACGGACGTCATCCTCGAGCCCCCAAACTAGCCGGACGCCGCGGGCTGGGACATCCCGTCACTGCCCGCCAGCGGCAGACGCAGCGCGAACACGCTTCCGCGTCCAGGGTTGCTGTTCACGGTGACACTCCCGCCGTGCGCATCCGCGATGTGCTTCACGATCGCCAGGCCCAGGCCGCTCCCCTTGACGTCGTGGACCAGGCCCCGCCCCACGCGATGGAAACGATCGAAGATGCGTTCGTGCTCCTCGCGGGGGATGCCGATCCCGAAGTCCCTCACGGCGACGACCAGCTCCCCGTCGTCGACGGCCAGGGTGACGGAGATCCGCCGGCTGGCGCCGGAGTACTTGATGGCGTTGTCGATCAGATTGCCGAGGGCGTGGCCAATCGCGGCCTCGTCGATCCGAACCGGCGGCAGGGTGTCATCGGGAACGACCAGCTCGACGACGAAGCCTTCGCGCTGCAGCCGCGAGGCGAAGGCCTGCAGGACGTCACGGACGACACCCGCCAGCTCGCGCTCCTCCAGCCGGTAGACCTTGCGGCCCGACTCGATGCGCGAGAAGTCGAGGATATTGTCGATCAGCTGCGAAAGCCGCCGCCCCTCCGCCTCGATGTACTCGCCGTACTCGCAGATCTTCGCCGGGTCGCTCACGCGACCGAGGCGCATCAGCTCGCCAAAGACGCGGATCGAGCTGAGCGGAGTGCGCAGCTCGTGCGACACGTTGGAGACGAAATCGCTCTTGATCTCCGAGAGCTTCATGTCGCGGGCCGCGGCGCGCATGACCAGGACGATGCCGGCCATCAGAACGGCGGCGAGGGCGGCCGACAGCGTGACGTTGACCAGGAAGTTGGCGCGGGCAACCTCGGCGCCCGTGGATCGGCGGCTGCCCAGGGCGATAGTCCATTTCCCCAGCAGGGAGCCCAGGTAGCGCTTGACCTCGAAATGCGGCTTGATGTTGCCGGGGTCGGCGAGGACTTCCTTGTCGAACCCGTCCCAGACGGTGACGACGAACTCCGGAGAAGCGCTCTCCGCGTGCAGTGCGCGGCGGAGGATCGTGGGCAGGGTGTCCCGGGCGAAGAAGTCGAGGTCGACGACCACGGCGGCAATGCCGACCAGCTGCGACTGCTCGTCGGCCACGAAGCCCAGGAGCATCGGGTGGCTGGGATCGCTCTCGTCGGCAACCACCTCCTTCGGGTTGATGCTCGCAGGCGTCTTCTGGGCGCGCATCTGCGCATAGGACAGGACCAGGCGTGCGGAGGGGGCGATGCTGGCCTCGTCGACGCGCGCGCGCCGCTGCAGGTCGTACGCCACGACACGGCCCTGGAACCGGCCGACCAGAGGCACCAGGAAGAAGGCCCGCGCAACCGAGTCTCCCGAAGAAGTGCCGGCGGACGGGAAGTGATCGAAGACGAACGTGTCAAAACAGTCGCACGGCGGCGTGAAAATCGCCGGCGGGATGCGCAACATCCGCTCGCCGGCTGAGGAGAAGTGCAGCGCGACTTGCCTGGCGATCAGGTCGAGCTGGATCTGCAGCGCTGCGCGATGGGCCACTGCCGTGTTGCGCTGGAGGTCGACCGACAACCGGTACTGGAGACTGAGCAGCACGACAAGCGGCAGGACGACGACCGCCAACGCGATCCAGAGGATGCGACGGCGTCCGAGCGCGGCGCGCCCGAATCTCCCGAGGAGTGACCCGGGTACGCCCGAGCCTCGGAAGTGGCGGCGGATTCTCGCGCTCATCGGCTCGTGGCGTGCCATGACCGGTCCCAGGGCCACGCGGAGCCGCGGTGCGTCATCGGCCACCGGCGCGGGCAGCTCAGTATAGCCGCCCAATGACGGGCGCGAGCGGCAATGGGAGCCTTTTTGCAGGTTTTTGCAAGTGTCATTGCGAGCCGCACACTCGAGCAGCATCGCTCGGTCGCGGCTCCGAAAGCCGCCTACTCGTGCCGGAGCGCGACCAGCGGATCGATGACGGCCGCGCGTCTCGCTCGGCCTGTGGACCCTGGGCTTCGCGCTCCTGTTCGTTGGCCGGTCCGGCCTCGGAGACTCCTTCAGGATCGGATCACCCAAGGAACGCACCGGCCTGAAGCAGACCGGGCTGTACCGGTTCAGTCGGAATCCGATGTACGTAGGCGTCTACGCCACGCTCTGCGCGGCCGTCCTGCGCACACTCAATCCGATACTGCTGCTGGTCGCCGTGTACGTGATTGCCATTCACCACAGGATCGTGCTGGCTGAAGAGGCGCACCTGCGTGGCGTATTCGGCGAGGAGTACCGAACCTACTGCGGCCGCGTCCGGCGATATCTCTGAATCGAGGACGAGGCTCGAACGCCATGTGGCACCGGCGCGGTCATGGCATTGCCCACTTCAACTGGGTCGGCGAACGCAGCTCCCGCTCTCAGACGCGGCTGGCGCCGTTCGGGAGGGCGTGCACGAGGGCCGACGGCGTTCGGCAGCCGACGATGGCCGGCGCCTCGTGAACGAGTTGATCGTTCTCGAGCGCGGCGACCATGAAGAGGGCAAAATCGGTGCGGCGGGTGAGATTGCTTGCGAGAATCGGGTCGCCGACGTGCCTGCTCCACGCGGGGAGTCCCTGGCTGTCTCCCTCCTCGAGGTCGCTCCCACGAACGACGGTCCACCGGGCGTGGCTGGCGAAGATCCTCCGGCACGCTTCCACCTGGTCGTCGATTTCCACGACCCGGAAGGCTCGGCCGATCCAGGTCGCCGCCTTCAGCAGCGCCTTGAACGATCGCGAGTACACATCCCGACCGTCCATCGTGATATGCCAACCGCACGAGAAGACCAGACGGGCGTTCGGGCGCGCGAAGTCGAGCACGGCCTGGGCGGTTCCAGAGGAGTACTGTCGGATTCCCCACGGGACCAGAACGGTCAGTACTCCGTCGCACCCCTCGACCGCCCTCCTGATCACCTCACGGTCATTCGTGTCGCCAGGAATGACGGTGATGCGGCCGCCGAATTCGCGGAGCTTGGCCGCGCTCTTCGCGCGGCACACCCCGACCACCTCGTATCCACGGCCCAGCGCGTGCCGGACCATGTAGCGACCGAGTTTGCCTGATGCCCCGACAACACATATCTTCTTCATGGGTCCAACCTCTGCGCGGCATGACGGGCGCCCGCGCCACGATCGGCGCGGCGTGCCCGCCCTCACCGACGGAGCCGTTACCGTGCGACCTTGCTCAGGATCGTGATGCGGACTACGCTGCCCGTCTCCGCTACTTCCACTTCCGGCGCTTTCAGCGTGAAGCCGGCCGACTTGAACTCGGCGCCCTTGCACACGCTGCCGGCGCGCTCGCGGCACGTCAGCTCGTAGCCCCTCACCCCGTCCGCCGCGTTCGTGTCCACCCATTCCACCGTCCACAGCCACGGCCGGTGCATCGGCGTGTCGACGCTCGTGAGCGAGATGTCACCGAGCGTCAGCCGCTCGATGCCGTTGACGAAGATCTGCTCGACGCCGAGCCGCACCGCCTTGCCGCGCGGCTTCGTATCGAAGAACTCCTTGGTGCGCTCGAAGTCCACGACGTAGCGTGTGCCTCGACGGCCCATGACGAGCGCGATGGCCGCGTCGCGTTTGTCGATCACCGCCTTGTGCGTCGCCCGGAGCTCCGACACCTTGTACCGCGCCTCGAGGCCGGCCGCGATCCGCAGTTCGTCGGGCACGGTCGTTCTCGGGCCAACGATCAGGAACACGAGGTTGGGGAACTGCACCTGGAACTCGGGCTCGAGGAAGTTGGTCCAGCCGGGCCAGACGTCCGCGGCGAACCGCTCGAGCACCGCATAGGTTTCCTCGAGCCGCTGCAGTTCGATTTCCTGGTACGGCTCGATCGTCGTCTTCGTCTGTGCGCCGGCGATGCCCGCCGTTGCGACAACGGCGACCATCGTGGCCGCGACAACGGCCGCTCTCAGGGTGCTGCGCATCGATGTGATCCCCCCACGCGCTGTTAGACACCGGCTCCGCGGCTACGGCGTCGTGCGCTGCTCGCCCCCGCGCGGGGCCTACTCGTGCCGGAGCGCGACCAGCGGATCGACGGGCGAGGATGAGCGCGACGTGCCAGGGCTCGGGCGCTTCTTCGGTTCCTTCAACCTCGCGGTCGCCGCGGCGTGGCCGGGGGCGATCGCCAGCGCACGCTCGTAGCACTCGCGCGCCTTCTCCAGGTTGCTGCTCTCCCGGTAGGCATCACCGAGACCGACCTGCGCGTCGGCAGACTGCGGATAGCCGGCTGCCCGATACTCGAGGACCTCGAGCGCCATGGCGAACTTCTTTTCGCCGAGCAGGCTGTTGCCCAGGCTCCTGAGCGCATCCTCGTCGATCCGGCCCGGCACGCCGAATCTCTCGAGACGGCCGTCCACCTGGGCCCGGATCTCGGCGAAGCTGCTCTCGGTGAGCCGGCGGGTGATCTTCCAGCCTTGAAACAGCACGCGCAGCCCCTCGACCAGCGCGTCGGGCGGAACGTGTTCGCCGTTCTCGATGACCCGCAGCCGACAGGTCAGCCCGGCCGGCGCCTTGGTGCTGATCGCCTCCTTGAGCATGCCGTTGTGGCTCACGACGGTCGGGAAATCGTACTCCCCCATTACCAGCACGAGGTCGCGCCTGCCGCCGTTGAAGGCGCCGACCAGGTCGTCCCGCCCGGTTCGGAACGACGGCACGCTCAGCGTCGCGCTGGCCGCGACGTACGCGTTGGCAAGGTCGGGGTTTCGAAACAGCGCGTGCACGGCGGTGAACCCGGTGTTGGAAGTCCCGTAGAGTATCCGATAGTCCGCGGTGCGATACGTCTTCGCCACGCGCGGGATCAGTTCGTCGCGGACGAAGTCCAGGTACTGATTGGCCCGTCCTCCGTCCCTGCTGCCGTCCCGGTAGGTGACCTCCTCCGGAAAGATGTCCTTCGACCGATCGGTGTTCTTGATCCCGACGATGATGAACTCGGGGATCTCGCCAGACGAGGCCGCCTGCCGCACGCCGCCGATGACGCCGGAGTTGAAGTTGAAGTCCCCGTCCATCATGTAGAGCACCGGGTACTTCTCCGCGGAATCGTTGTAGCGATCGGGCAGGGAGACCCAGAACTCGCGCGGCTCGCCGATTTTCGCGGACGCCAGCGTGTCAACGCGAACGGGAAGAGGCAGAGACCGCGTCTGGGCCTCGGTCGACGATCGACCGAGCGCCAGGGCGGCGACGAGGATGAGTGCGGTTCGACCAGACATCGGCATCACACCTTTCGTACGAGCAGCGCTCGATAGGGGCGGTTCTCTTCGGATTGGACGCAGGCCGTGGCGCCGGCGCGGCGGAAATGTGACCGACAGCGGAAAGGGCGGGACGAACCCTGCGAATCACGAGGGGGCCGCGCCGGATGGCCCATCCAGAATCAGCGCAGGATTCTCGTCAGGACGTCGTGGTACTGCTGCCCCACCGGGACCTTGAGTCCCCGGCGCGTCAGGAGAATCCAGCCGCCCTTGGTCCAGGGCTGGGCTTCCCGCACCTGCTCGAGGTTGACGATCCAGGAGCGGTGGACGCGCAGGAACCGCTGGGGATCGAGCTTGGCCTCGACCGCCGACAGGGTGCTGCGCAGGAGGTGGTTCGCGCGCTCGCAGTAGAGCTGCACGTAGTTGCCGGTCGCCTCGAGGCAGTGAACCTCGGAGGTCGGCACCAGGAGATAGCGCTCCTTCTCCCGCACCACGAGGTGCGGCCGCACCGACCGCCGGCGCTCGTGCATCTCGAGCATCGCCTGGATGCGTCGATCGAGGTCGTCGCGATTCGGCCGGTTCAGCAGCTCACGCGCCCGATCCAGCGATTCGGAGAACCGTTCCGGGTCGATCGGCTTGGTGAGATAGTCGAGTGCGTGCACCCGGAAGGCATCGAGCGCGAACTGATCGAACGCGGTGACGAAGATGATGATCGGCAGCGCGCCATCCTTGCGCCAGATCTCCGCCACCTCCAGGCCGCTCAGGCCCGGCATCTGGATGTCGAGGAAGACGAGCTGGGGGGCCTTCTCCCCGTACGCCTCCAGGGCGGACGGCCCGTCGCTCGCCTCGCCCACGACCTGCACGTCAGCGTGTTCGGCCAGCAATGTGCGCACGCGCTCCCGGACCAGCGGCTCGTCGTCGACGATCAGGCATCGGATCATGATCGGCCCTCGTGAAGCGGGATCTGGATCCTCGCGCGGAAGCCGGCGTCTCGCGCGGTGTCGATCCTCAACGCGGCACGATCGCCATAGAGGGCCTGCAGACGCTCGCGGGTGTTTCCGACCCCGAGGCCGAGGGCGAGCGGCAGCGTTGCGCCCCGCCCGTCGTCCTCGACCGCCAGGATGAGCAGCGGCCCCTCGGCGCTGACCTCGATCGACAGGCGCCCGGGCCCGACCTTCGGCGAGAGCCCGTGCCGGATCGCGTTCTCCACGAGCGGCAGCACAATCAAGCTCGGCACCTGCACCTCGAGCACCGACTCGTCCACGCGCCACTCCACCGTCAGGCGGTCGCCGAAACGCGCCTGCTCGATGTCCAGGTACTTCCTGATCAACTCCAGTTCCGTCCGCAGGCTCAAGGTCTGCCCGGAGGCGTCGTCGAGCATCGCGCGCAGCAGGTCGGACAGACGAACCAGGAGCCGGTCGGCGGTGGCGGGATCACGATGCAGCAGCGTCGAGATCGCCTGTAGGGCGTTGAAGAGAAAATGGGGATGAATCTGGCGCTGCAGAAGCGCGACTCTGGCATCGGAGAGCTGCCGGGCGAGGCGCCCGGCGAGGATCTCGTCCTTCTGCCGGGCCTGCGCCTGCTTCATCGCCTCGGCCCCGAGCAGGATCAGGAAGTAGATGAACGGCACGCTCAGGAACGGGCCAAGCACGTTCACCGTGGTGGGCATCAGTGCGGCGAACTGCGACCCGTTCCACCCCGACGTGAAGCCCCGCCAGACCAGGCTGATGCCGCGCAGGATCACCCAGTAGGGGATGAAGACGAGGACCATGCCGACCGCGTGCGCGAGGAGGACGCGCCACGGGCCGAGCCGCGCGCGCTGGATGCGTCGATCGATGATCAGAACCATCGGGGCGAGGAAGGCCCATGGCACCAAGCCGCCGACCTCGGCCCGGATGAGGTCCTGCCAGGACTGGCCCGCGAGCCTGCCCTGCAGGACCCACGGGAGCGCCAGACCCCCGAAGACCAGGAGCCGGAAGCCCAGACGATCCCAGGACAGCAGGAAGTCCGGGAATCGCCGCGTGCTCGCAGTCGTGTCGGCCGTCATCGTCGAATCCGCCGAGTCCACTCCGCAGCATTCTCCACGATCAGCCACGTCCAACGCAGGCTATTTCGCCGGCGGGGGCAGCGTCACCTCGAACACGCACCGCTTGCTGCCGCCGAGTTTCGACTCCCTGAGCGACACCTGCACCGGTTTCCCGAAGATCGCCTCGAACGCTTCCTTCTGGTACCCGACGGAGCAGTTGCAGAAGAAGGCCGGCGTTCGTTTGCTGTCAACGAGCGGGCAACTGCACTCGCCCTCGGCCACGGAGACGGTGACGATGCCCTTTTCTTTGTTCCACTGGAAGTCGGTGCCCCAGGTCTTCGTAGCAGCGGCGAAGTACGCGTCGGGGTTTCCCTTGAATTTGACGCCAAGCTGGCCCAGCTTGGCGCACTCGCGCCCGGTGTTCTGGAGGATCTCCGCGCAGGCTGGCGCCGCGCTTCCGGCCGCCATGAATCCGGCCATCTTGGCCACCTGGTAGCGGGCGAACGCCAGCCTCTGGTCCGGCGCCTGCTGAGGCGCGGCAGCCGACGCCTCCAGCGGGTCGACCAGGCTCGCGACGCACCCGCACACGCCGAGTCCGCACACCGTCTTCAGAAACTCTTTGCGATCCACATGCCCCCCTTCGGGCCGGCGCGGTCAGTCGCTCGACAGCCCGCTCTGTGGATTGTCGGGAACCCGGAGCCCGCTTGCAGCGGAAATGTGACCGAAACCGGAGAAGACGGGACGAACTAGTCCCGGAGTTCGGTTGAATTGACGATGACGGAGAGGACGCGGTGAAGGGTCCCCCCCGAAGCAAAGCCTCTGCCGGCTTTGCGGAGTGGGGGGCCGAGCCGCGGCCGATTCGCCGTCCGTGTCGTCAACCGAAGCGAATCCCGGGTTCAGCTCCCGGGAGATCCGAGTCCGCGCGGCCGGGCGGTCACCGTGTTCGACGAGTGGTTGAGCGCGCGAGATTCGGAGTCGTCGCCGAGTCGCAGACGCGCCGCCATTCGCGGCGAAGACGACGCCGCCCGCCACTGGGGAGGCAGCGGAGGGCACCACGCGGCAAGACCGCCCGGAGGGTTCTTGTGCGCGCTCACGATATTGAGTAAAATTGCTCATCGTCATGAGTAGTTTGAAGCCATCACCGCCGTTCCAGCGTCAGTACGCGGCCGTGCTCGCCTCCCGTCTGGCGGAGCCTCGACGCTTCCTGCAGGTGGTCGCCGGGCCGCGGCAAGTCGGCAAGACCACGCTCGTGCAGCAGGTGCTGGCCGATGTCGATCGCCCCAGTGCGCTGGCCTCCGCCGACGAACCCTCGCTGCGAGACGCCACGTGGCTTGGGACGCAGTGGGAGCGAGCGCGGCTGGCGGCGAGACAAGCGGGGCGTTCAGGTGCCGTGCTGGCCGTCGACGAGGTTCAGAAGGTCCCCCACTGGTCGGAAGTGGTGAAGCGCCTGTGGGACGAGGACACCCGCGACCGGCTGCCGCTGCGGGTCGTGCTCCTCGGCTCGGCGCCGCTCCTGGTGCAGCGCGGGCTCTCCGAGAGCCTCGCCGGGCGGTTCGAGATCCTGCACGTGCCCCACTGGTCCTTCGCCGAGATGGACGCGGCGTTCGGTTTCTCCCTGGACCAATTCCTGTACTTCGGCGGCTATCCGGGGGCCGCACCATTGGCGGCGGACCCGCATCGATGGCGTCGCTACCTGCTCGATTCGCTCGTGGAAACCACGATTGCGCGAGATGTGCTGCTCCTGACCCGCGTGGACAAGCCGGCGCTGCTTCGGCGGCTGTTCGAGCTGGGGTGCCATTATTCCGGCCAGGTGCTCTCCTACACGAAGATGCTCGGCCAGCTCCACGACGCGGGCAACACCACCACGCTTGCCCACTACCTCGACCTGCTGGCCGGGGCCGGGATGCTGACGGGGCTGTCCAAGTACCTCGGGCAGGATCGTGCGCAGCCGAGGATCGAGCCCCAAGTTGCAGGTCTTCAACACGGCCCTGCTCACTGCGCAGTCCGGCCTCACGCCTGCCGAGGCCCGCGCGGATTCGGAGTTCTGGGGACGGCTGACCGAATCCGCAGTCGGGGCGCACCTGGCCAACGCGGCGGCGTGCGGTCTGTGCGAGCTGTTCTACTGGCGCGAGGGCAACCGGGAAGTGGACTTCGTGCTGCGCTCGGGTCGCGCGGTCGTCGGCATCGAGGTGAAGAGCTCCCGTGCCCCGGTCACCCTGCCCGGCCTTGCCGCCTTCGGCGAGGCTTTCAGGCCGAAGCGTACGCTGCTCATCGGCGGCCATGGAATCCCGGTGCAGGAGTTCCTGTCGCATCCGGTCACCGACTGGCTGCAATCCTGAAACGGATCGGGTGAGAGCCACGCCATCCGCCGGCTCGCCCGACGTTCGGCCCTGATTCGCTGACATCTCTGGTACGCGCCTCTTCGGCGCTCGTGACACCTGTCGCGCGTCGTTGGTGTGCGCGCGTCAGTCCTGTCTCAGTGCCGTCGTCGGGTGCAGGCGCGCGGCACGGATCGCCGGAACGATCGTGGCCGCCAACCCGGTCGTCGCGAGCGCCGCGGCCGCGATGACGAGAGCGAGCGGGTTGGTTGGAGTCAGGCCGAACAGCATCGACCGCGCGGCCGTCGCCGTCAGGACGGCCAGCAGGGCGCCCAGGCCGAGCCCTGCGCCGACCCAGCCCAGCGACTGCGCCGCCACCATGCGGACGATGTCCGATCGCGTCGCGCCGAGGGCCAGCCTCACGCCGATCTCCTGCCGGCGACGGGCGACGAGGTAGGACAGCACGCCGTAGATGCCGATCGCCGAGAGCGACAGCGCGAGCACGCCGAATCCAGCCGAAAGGGCGGCCAGGAGGCGTTCGCGCTGCGTCGCGCTCCACACGACCTCCGACAACGACGAGAACTCGATTCGCGTGCTCGCCTCCACGTCCGCAACCGCGCGCGCCACCGCCGACCTGAGCACGGCGGCGGGCAGGGTCGAGTGAACCATGACCACCGGGTCGCGGTACGGGTCGGGGTCCTGCGCGAGGGCCAGGTAGGCGACAGGCGGAACCGGTTCCCTCACGTCGCTGTAGACCGCGTCCTCGGCAAGGCCAACGATCTCGTAGGACAGCCACGTGCCCGGCGTCGTCTGGACCGAGAAGGTCCGACCAAGGGCCGCGGACGGCGAGAACAGCCGCGTGGCGAACGTCCGGTTGACGACGGCGACGAGCTTCGAACCCACCCGGTCGCGGTCGTCGAAGTCACGCCCCGCAGCCAGACGCACGCCCACGGTTCGGAAGTAGCCGGCATCCACCCGATGGAAGCACGTCTCGTGCTCATTCACCTTGCCGTCGCCGTCGACGCGAATCGTGTCGATCATCGACTGGCCGTTCATCGGCGCAATCGCCGTCCGCGCCGCCGCAGTGATTCCAGGCGTCGCGCGAAGCCGCTCCAACAGCGTTTGCTGTAGCACGGGGAGCCTGGCATCGGGCACGTTCTCGCGATTGAACGCCAGGTCTGCGATGAGCACACCATCGACGCGATGCCCCGTCTCGAACGTCGCCAGGCGGTGCAGGCTGAGCGTGAACAGCACGGCGCTGCCCACCATCGCCATCGACAGTGCCACTTGCACCACGACGAGCGCGCTCTGGAGGCCGAGACGAGGGCGGTTCATCGTACCGCTTCGGCCCCCGCCCGCCTGCATCAGGCGATGGACGGGTATCGCGGTCGCCCGAAGCGCCGGCGTCAGGCCGAACACCAGAACGGTCGCGGCGACGAGCAGGACCGCGAAGCCCAGGACGCGCCAGTCCAGCGGGAGGTCGACGAACACGCGCGCCTGCCTGGTGCTCAGCAGCGTCACCACCAGGCCGGAGAGCGCCTTGGCGAGGACGACGCCACCCGCCGCACCGGCTGTCGCGAGCAGGAGGCTCTCGGTGAGCAATTGGCGCACGACGCGTCGCCGCGGGGCGCCGGCGGCGAGGCGGACGCCGAGTTCCCGCTCGCGTGCGGTCGCGCGCGCCAGCGTCAGGTTGGCCAGGTTGACGCACGAAGCGAGCAGCACGAGGCCCGACAGGCCCAGGAGGAGCCACAGCGGTGCGCCGTACTGGGCGCGCATGGCCGAGAAGCCGCCGCCGATCGGCGCCGCCTCGAGCCGAAGGGCAAGGTAGCCCTTCGCCGCCTCGGGGTCGAACCAGCCGGAGAGCGTGTGTTCGAAGAGGCTCGGAGAAACCGCGCGCAATTGGGCCGTCGCGCGCTCGACCGTCCAGCCCGGGCGAAGTCGCCCCATCACGGACAGCCACCACACGTGCGACTGGCCGATCAGGCCCGCGTCGGGTTCGAGCGCGGCCATCGCGCAGATCGGAATCGCGACGTCGAACGACCGGCCCACCTCGACGCCGTGGAACGTCTCGGGCGTGACACCGACAATCTCGAATGGCCGCCCGCCGAGCCGAATCGTCCGGCCGAGGACGCGCTCGTCGCCCCCGTAACCCAGCTGCCAGAATCGGTGGCTGATCACCGCGCCGCCCGTCCCACAGCCGGGTGAATCGTCGGCCGGCGCGAACACCCGGCCCCGGGCGGCCGGCACGCCGAGCACGTCGAAGAAGCTCCCGCTGACCGCGAGCCCCTCCACCGGCCTGACCTCGCCGCCTGCGGAGAGATCGAACCGCTTCGGACTCCATGCGAGGACGCCCGTGAACGCCTCCTGGCGCGCGCGAATCTCCTCCCACTGGGGATTCGACAGTTCCGGGTAGCGGCTGAAGAAGTTCCCCGCCCGGCTTCTCGGTTTCGCCGTCCGCACCTCAACGAGTTGTTCCGGGTTGCGCACCGGCAGCGTGCGCAGCCGCACGGCGTCGACAAGCTGGAAGATCGCCGTGTTCGCGCCGATGCCGAGCGCCAGCGACAGCACGGCCACACACGTGAACCCCGGCGTGCGCCGGAGGAGGCGGAGGCCGAAGCGCAGGTCCTGCCAAAGGGTGTCCACGACGCCGAGGGTGTTCATCTCCTGGATCTCCTCCAGACATTGGACGAGATTGCCCGGGGCGTGGTGCGCCGGAATGTGACAGACCCGGGAAGGCGAGGGACGAACGGGCGGCAACCCGGGGCACCGGCCGTGCCGGGTTCTTCGGCACGGGCAGCAACGAATCCGTCCCTCGTTCTCCCCGCTTTGACACATTCTTGCTGCGAACGTGGAAGAGACCGGCGATACTCACGAACGCTGACGTCCACTCGTCGGGAGACACCATGGAATTCCTGCTGATCGGCCGCGATGGGACTGACGAAGGAGCCTTGGGGCGCCGCCTCGCCGTGCGGGAGCGCCATCTCGCCCTGTTCGACGAACTCAGCCGGCGAGGCTACTTCAAGTACGGCTGTGCCCTCCTCGACGACACCGAGAAGATGATCGGGTCGCTGATCGTCTGCGAGTTCGGCTCCCGCCAGGAACTCGAGGACCTGTGGCTCGCGCAGGAGCCCTACGTCCTTGGGGGCGTGTGGAAGACGACGGAGATCAGGCGGATTCGAACCCGAAGACCTCCGGCGTGACAGCAGATCTGACGAGGACTCGCGCGGAGATTCGAATGAAAGCGATCGTGTTCGAGCGCTACGGGCCGCCCGAGGTCCTGCAGGTCAAGGACGTCGACACGCCGGCCCCGAGAGACAACGAGGTGCGCATCGCGGTGCACGCCACATCGGTCACGGCAGCGGAAGGCATGATGCGGCGGGGCGACACCTTCATGAGCCGGGTCATTCTCGGTCTGCGAAGGCCGAAGAAGAAATACAGGATCCTGGGGATTGAGCTGTCCGGGGAAATCGAATCGACCGGCCGGAACGTGAAACGCTTCCGGAAGGGCGATCAGGTGTTCGGGTTCACGGGATTCAAGCTAGGCGGGTATGCCGAATTCGCCTGCCTGCCGGAGAGCTGCTCGCTCGCCCTGAAGCCCGCGAATCTGTCGTACGAGGAAGCGGCCTCGGTCGTCGACGGGGCGACGACGGCGTTCTTCTTCCTGAAGCAGCTGGGAGATATCCGGAAGGGACACCGGGTCTTGATCATCGGCGCGTCAGGGAGCATCGGGGTCTATGCGGTGCAGCTGGCCCGACATTTCGAGGCCGACGTCACCGGCGTGTGCAGCGCGGCGAATGCGGAGATGGTGAAGGCCCTTGGGGCCCAGAAGGTCATCGACTACGCGACAGAGGATTTCACGCAGAACGGCCAGACCTATGACATCATCCTCGACACGGTCGGGAAGACGTCGTTCTCACGCTGCAAGGACTCGCTCGCGACCCGGGGCCTTCACCTGGCCACCACCGGCAACATGATCGCGAACTCCCTGCTGACGCTCTGGACGTCGATGGTTGGAAGGAAGCGGTTCATCTTCAAGATGTCTGTCGAGAAGAATGCGGCGCTGTTCTTCCTGAAGGAACTGATCGAGGCGGGTCAGCTGAGGCCGGTGATCGACCGGCGCTATCCGATGGACCAGATCGTGGAAGCCCACCGCTACGTTGAAACGGGTCACAAGAAGGGCAACGTCGTCATCACGGTGGGACGAGACGGCACCCCGGCCAGCCAGTAGGACGCCGCCACCGCAGCCGACGGCCTCGCCCCGCTTGACGTCGAAGACACACGGAGGATCGGGACGGCCGCAAGCGCGGAAGTCCTCACTGGCATCCTTCACGCTATTCGATAAGGCGCCCGGTAGATGCGCCGCGCTCCAGCACCGGCGGCACAAGGGGCTTGCCGAGCGCTCGTCGGTTTCGATATACATGATAAGTGCGCTTCCCGATCCTCCGACCAAGGTAGCAGGTGATTCGTGTCTGATTCTCGGAATCCAACCGCATCCATCCGGCCGGCCGCCGGCAGGCTCCTGCCCGACGCGTTCGATGCCAGCATCTTCGACAGGTTCTCCGCGTCGAGCGAGGACGATCGCTTCTCGGCCGGCGAGGCCACGGACGTCGGCGCCCCTGCGCCGCAGCGTGAAGGGCTGCCGGCCGGGTTCCGCATGCGACACGAGAAGCACTACGTGGACGAACTGCTCGCGCCCAACCACGCGGGTCGCGTGGACGCCGCCCCGGCGAACAAGGTCCATGCGCGACGAATCGGCCACCGCCTCGTCGAACCGAAGGCGACGCCCTCGATGGCGATGGCCAGCGCCGACATCGGCGAGAGCCTGGATGCGATCGGGGCCTGCCTTCACCTCTTTCGAGCCAGGACCCGCCCCGCGCCGGAACGCGCCGCCCTCGATCTGATCGCGGCCGAAGTGGCCAGGGCCACGTGGCTCGTCCAGGCGCTTTCCGTACTGGACGAAGACGCCCCCGTGTCGCGCTGCGCCGTCGATCTCGGGCCGGTCGTCTCGCGGATCGCCCGCCTGCTGGCGGCCGGTCAGTTCGGCGCCGCGGTCGCGGTTGAAGAGTGCGCACCCGGCCTGCGTGCGCGCGGCGACGAACCGCTGCTCACCGTCGCAGTGGCCGGCATCGTGATGGCGCTGCAGGCCGTCGTCGAACGGGTCGAGGACGCCGTCATCCTGGTACGCGTCTCCGCGGAGGACGGCGACCGTGTTCGGATCGAAGCCTCGCAGGATGTCCTCAGATTGCCCGATGCCTGGCGCGCGAGGCTCGTCGACCCGAACTGGACCGAGCGGCCGGGGGGGCGTCGGATCACCGTGGCGCTGGCGGCGGCCCACCGGATCGCGGAGTGGCACGACGCCACGCTGACCCTCGACGACGACGGGCTCGACGGCTGTCGCGTGGCGCTGTCGCTCCCGCGCGCCTAGCGCGCCGCTGGGACCCGCGGCCGCCAAACCGACCCTGCGGAGGAGGCAGCCATGCGCGCGCCGGGAATCGTCGGATTCCTCGTGATCCTCGCGTGCTTCGCGCTGCTGTTCGGCGCGAACCTGGACGTCAGCCCCGGCCTCCACGGCGACGAAGCGTGGTTCGGCATCCGCGCCCAGGAGATCCTGGCCGGCACCGACAACTCACTGCACGGCATGACCGCCCACAGCGGTGCGCTCTTCCCGCTCATCGCGGCCGGCTCGTTCGCGCTGTTCGGCACGTCCATCCTCTCGCTTCGCATCCCCGGCGTGGTGTGCAACGTCCTCGCGATCGGCCTCCTCGCCTGGCAGGTCTGGAGACTGCGGCAGAGGAGCGCAAGTGCCTTCGTGCTGCTGCTCCTGCTGGCGAGTTCGGTGCTGGTCACCGCGGAATCGCGACTGGGGT
Source organism: uncultured Acidobacteriota bacterium (assembly GCA_963698725.1). Lineage (GTDB taxonomy): Bacteria > Acidobacteriota > Vicinamibacteria > Vicinamibacterales > Fen-181 > FEN-299. Next base: position 427,204 of record CAVORY010000006.1, on the reverse strand, counting down.
GGGAAGTCACCGCGCTCGGGCCGCTGCTGGCCGCCCTGCTCCTGACCCTCGCGCTTCGGGTTCTCCGGGAGAATGCCCCGACCCGCACCTCCTGGCTCGACGCGACGGGAGTCCTGGCCGTTGCGACGCTCGGCGTCTACAGCCACCTGATCTTCCTGGCGCTCGTCGCCGGGCTCTTCGTCGCCAGCCTCACGTGCGCGGTCCGCTTACGGGAGTACGGCACGCGTTCGCTGCTGCTGGTGGCGGCCGTGGCCCTGGCCAACTCCGCCGCGCTGGCCCAGGTCAAGATGTGGTTGTTCGAGGCCAAACAGTCCGGGGCGGCGTTCGCGCTCCTCTACCCTCTGTCGGTCGTCGTCTTCGCCGCGGTGTTCCCCGCCCTGCGCCGACGGCTCGACGACGCGCTTCGCAAGGTGCTCGAGCGGGTCGGCCCGCAGCTGGGGAAGCTCGGCCCGTTTGCGGCGGTCGTCGGCGCGGTGGCGTTTGCCGCCATTCACGGTATGCCGTTCGTCCTGACGATCGCGAACGACGTCGTGCTGACGCGGGTGTACTCGGTGTCGATGCCGTGGCCGCTCGCGGGCCTGTCCTACGGGTACGCCCTTCTGCTGATCGGCGCTTACGTGACGGCGCTGGTGCGCCTGACCCGGCGCCCGAGTCCCGCCGGCCCGGCGGAGCTCCTGCTGGTGGTGCTCCCCGTTCCGGTCGCGGCCACTCTGGCGCTCCTGGCCCACCCTCGTTCGATTCGGGTACTACATCCTCCTCAACCTCGCGCTCCTGGTGGCGCTGGCCTCGTCGCACGCGCACGTGCCCCGCTCGCGAGCCACGCGGCTGCTGTGGATCGCGCTCGGCTACGCCGTCGCGGTCAACGCCATGTTGATTCCGAACATCGCCGACCGGCGCCACTACGAGTCGGTCTCGCCCCGGTGGTTCTCGTTCGGCCTGCGGCAGGATACCTCTGCTCATTTCTTCCCGACGGCGCCGGTGGTGCAGCGGATGCGCGCCGACGGCGTGCGCGGCTTCGACACGCGGGAGGCCGTCTTCATCGGGCTGCCGCTGCAGTTCCAGCTCTCGATCGAGAACTGGGCGGCCTCGTCTGGCAGGAAGGCCGCCGTGGAGTACGACTACGGCCTGCCTGGCGGGATTCGATACCGGCTGATCGACGAGCCTGTGCAGGCGGCGCGGTGATCGCGTCGTCGAGCCGGCGTCAGAACATCGGCACCACCTGCGAGTAGACGATCTCGAAGATGCGCTGCCACTGGCTCATCGCAGCCTGCCCCGACACGTCGGCCGTCGAAGCCGCCGTCGTGACGACGAGCCCCCTGGCCGGCACGACGAAGATGAACTGTCCGCCCCACCCGTTGGCCAGGTAGAGCGCGTCGCCGGCGCGCGTCTGCCCGACCCACCAGCCGTAGCCGTAGGCCGGAAGCGCCGATCCCGCCGGTGTCGCGATCTGCCCCCGCGTCATCGTCTGCACCCAGGCCGCGGGCACGACCTGGCGGCCGCGGTAGCGCCCGCCGTCGAGCACCACCGCCCCGATGGCCTGCATGTCGGTCGGCGTGACGTACAGGCCGGCGCCGCCGTTGGTGTAACCCTGGCGGTCGGCTTCCCACGACCGTGCGCCGATGCCGAGCGGCGCGAACACGTGGCTCTCCGCGAACGCCGCCGTGCTCGTGCCGCACGCCCGCGCCAGCGCCACCGACGCCAGGTGGATGGTGCCCGAGCCGTACTCGAAGCGCTGCCCCGGCTGCGCCGTCATCGCCCGCCCCATCACGAAGGCGACCTGGTCGGGCGATCGAATCCAGCTCTGGTAGAGGCTGGCCCCGGTCCCCTAGAACGCCGCCTCCGGGAAGTCGATACCGCTGGTCATCGTCAGCAGGTGCCGAAGCGTGATTCCCGCCTTCTCCTGATCGGTGACGAGCGCCGGCCCGAGCAGGTCACCGAGCGTCTGGTCCACCGACGCCAGGCATCCGGCGTCGAGCGCCGCGCCGACGGTGAGCGCGAGCACGCTCTTGGTGACCGACCAGACGTGCTCGGCCGTCTCCGAGCCGCCGCCGTGGAAGTACTCCGCTCGAACGACGGCGCCGCCTCGCGCGACCACGAGGCTCTTGAGGTTGGCCTCGGCCCGCGCCTGCGCGAAGGCCGCTTCCAGGCCCGCGACGCCGGACGGCGTGGTCGGCTGGTCAGCATCGCACGCCAGCACGAATGCGGCGGCGAAGGCGCACACGACCGCCGGCAGGGTTTTTCGCACGAGGTGACCCGCCTGGACGTCCATCGACACCTCTCAGTCCGATCGACGATCAGACGACAGATGCGGCGTGTCAGCCGGCATTTCGAGCCACGAGGTGAAGCGCTTCCTCGTCACCGGGTCGCGCATCCAGCTGGTGTCGGGCTCGGGAAGCGCCAGGCACTCCCTGACGGTCAGCCACCCGCTCCGGAGGTTCATGCTGGCCGGCTTGCCGCGCTGGCTGGTCCAGTTCAGGCGCCGACGGCTCTCGCACTCGCGCGCGAGGGCCAGCGTCTGGCGGACGTCGCCGGCGCAGTACCTCCATCACGGCCCGGTACTCGCCCGCCTGCCACAACCGCGGCGCTTCGCGCCCGCTGATCGGCGCCTCGCGGCCGTCGTTCATCTGCACCGCGTGGATCTTGCTCTGGAGCCCCATCCCCGCCAGGGCCTTGTCCAGCGCGAGCATGTAGCCGTTCGCGCACACCACCTGGAACATCATGTCGATGCTGTTCCAGGCGAGCTCGCTGCACCGGGCCACGAGCCCCGTCTCGAGGGCCAGCAGCCTGAAGTCGAACCCGAGCCCGTTCCACGTGACGATCGTGAACCCGCCGCGGACCGCTTCCGACAGCGCCTCGACCAGCATCGTGGCGCCTTCGCGCGTCAGACGCTTCGTCGCTGGTTCGAACAGGTTCGGTTCGGCCTCAGGGTCGAACATCACGACCGGCTCGGCGTCAGCGCCCTCGCGCATCAGGCCGGCGCAGCTGATGCCGAGGGGGCCGTGCCTCCACCAGTCGCGGTCGTCGTCCGACAGTTCCGTGGCGATTTCGAGGTCGAAAGCGGCGAGGCGCATCCCAGTCCTCCCTCGAGGCGGACGATCGATCCCCTCGCGGCCAATCATGACACATCGGCCGGCCCCTACTCCGCCCTGAGGACGACGGCCGGGTCGACTCGCGCGGCCCGCCTCGCCGGGAGGTAGCCCGCGGCTGCCGCCACCGCGACGAGCAGGCCGGCGACTGCGGCGAACGTGGCCGGGTCGGTCGGGCTCACGCCGAACAGCAGGCTCGACGACGCACGCGTCGCCCAGAGCGACAACCCCAGTCCGACGACCACTCCGGTGCCCGCCAGGGCCAGCGCCTCGCCGAGCACCATCCGCCGCACGCGCCCGGCCGACGCGCCGAGCACCATCCGGAGCCCGAGCTCCTGCCTGCGCTGGCTCATGCCGTACGAGACGACGCCGTAGACGCCGACCAGGCCGAGCGCCAGCGCCACCGCGCCCGCAACCGCGAGCAGCGCCAGCGCGAATGATGTGCGCGCCCACGAATCGGCCACGAAATCCGACAGCGGGCCGGCGGCCTGAAGCGGCAGGCGCGGATCCACCGACCAGACGGTCTTCTGCACCTCCTGCAGGAAACCCGGCGTGCCGACGCGGTCGCTCCGCACCGCGTAGCTCACGCCCGACCACAGCAGCATCTCGTCTGGCGCATTGCCCTGCCAGGTCGCCAGCGTCACCTGCGGCCAGTAGACCATCGGCACCTGCTCGCCGGCCACGCCGTCCTCGCGGACGTCCGCCGCCACCCCGATCACTTCGTACCACCGCGGCGGGTCGGGCCGGATCGAGACGCGCCGGCCGATGGCCGCCTCGGCCGATCCCCAGTAGGTCCTGGCGAGGCTGTCCGACACCACGACCGCCGGAATGCGATTGTGCACGTCCTGCCACGTAAAGGAGCGGCCGGCGCGCAGCTGAATTCCGAGCGCTTCGAAGTAGCCTTCGCCGATCCACTTGTGCCGGCGCGTGATCGGGGGGACCTGCCCCGGCACGGTGATCCCCTCCGCGTAGAGCGGGTTGATGTTGCCGCCCGCGTGCATGGGCAGGCTGGTTGCCATGCCCACGGCCTTCACGCCGGGTATCTCCTGCAGCCGGCGGGCGATCGATTCCTGCGCGAGCGCCGCGGCTTCCTGCGCCCGGACCGCCGCGCGCTGCGCCTCCGCCAGCCGCCCGTCCGACGCCGCCGGCCCCGTTCCCGCCTGCGCCTGCCGCAGGACCGCCAGCGCCTCCGGCGGAATCTGCGGCCGCACGGTCAACCGGAAGGCCAGCACGTCGCGGACGTGGCTGAAGCCTGGATCCACCTGCTTGAGCGCGAGGCCGCTGCGCACGACGAGCCCGAGCACGACCAGCAGGACGAGCGCCATCGCGACCTGGGCCGCTGCCAGGGCGCGCAGCGCGCGGCGGCGAGTCCGCCCCACGCCGGCGGCGAGGCCGCCCTGCTTGAGGGTATCCACCACGTGCCGCCGGCGCCTGCCGAGCGCCGGGAACGCCGCGGCGAGCAGCGCCGCCCCCATCGACACGCCCAGCGCGAAGCCGAACGTCGACGGGCGGATCGAGACCTCAGCCAGCCGCGGAAGCGCCGGGCCGATCGTCACCAGCGCGCGCAGGCCGGCCCAGGCCAGCGCGAGGCCCGCTGCCCCGCCGAGAAGGCCGAGCACCAAGGCTTCCTTCAGGTGCTCCCAGGCGATCCGGCCGCGTCCGGCCCCGAGCGCGGACCTGACCGCAATCTCCCGGCCGCGGCTCTCGGCCCGCACCAGCAACAGGTTTGCGACGTTGGCGCAGGCCACCAGCAGCACGACCACCACGCTCGCCATCAGGATCCACAACAGCCTGCTGACGCCGCCGATCAGCGTCTCGCGAAGCGGCGTCGCGGCAGGCACGTAGGCGGCCTGGCGCGCGGCGTCGATCACCGGCCCTCCCGGGAACTTCTCGAAAGCCAGCGGCAGCATCCGCTTCATGTCCGCCACGGCCCGCTCCAGCGTCACACCCGGCTTCAGGCGGGCGAGGCCGACGAAGCCCACGTTGCCGACAAAGAGGCCCGCGCGGCGGAACCGCATGGGGGTGACGACCGCCGGCTCGGGCCCGAGCGCGCGAATAGCCTCGGGCAGCACGCCGACGATGGTCCGATCGGTGTCGTCGATGCGGACCGTCTGGCCGATGACGCCAGGATCTCCGCCGAAGCGTGTGCGCCAGTAGGTGTGCCCGAGCAGGACCACCGCCGGCGCGTCAGGGTCGTCGTCCTGGCGCGAGAAGACCCGCCCGGCCACCGCCGTCACGCCGAGCGTGCGGAACACGCCGCTCGTCGCGCGCAGCGACTCCACCAGCTCGGGTTCGCCCGACCCGGTGATCGTGGCCGGGTTCCCTGGCGATGTGATGAGGCCGAGCTCGTCGAACACGCGGTTCTCGTCCTCGTAGGTGAGGTGCCACGCCGCGCAGCTGCCGATGTTGCCACCGCCGCGCGTCGGCGACGAGTGGGCGAGCGTCACCAGGCGGTCGGCGTGCGGGAACGGCAGCGGCGACAGCACGATGGCCTCGACGAGCGTGTAGATCGCCGTGGTCGCGCCGACGCCGAGCGCGAGCACGAAGACGACGGACGCGGCAAACAGCGGGCTCCGGGCAAGCGCGCGGACGCCGAGCCGGACGTCTCGCAGCAGGTCGGCGGCAGCCACCCACCGGCGGCCGCTGGCGCGCAGACTGTCCTCGGCCCGTTCCGCGCGGCGGCCGGCCTCGGCCGCCGCGTGGTGGCGCTCGGCGCTCAGCAGGTCGCGCACGGCGCCGGCCCGATCGTCCAGCATCGCCCGCGCCAGCGCCTCGGCCTCCTCCTCGCTGGCGCCGCGCGCCACCGCCTCGCGCCACGCGTCCTCGAGGTGGGCGGCCAGCTCCGCGACCGCCCGAAGATCCCGACGGCCCGCCATCGCCGGCAGGTCGAGCTGCTCACGCACCCATCGGTTCCAGTCACGCATGGCTGCCTCCCACGACGCGTTCGATCACGGCCGCAAACGCGTACCATTCGCGACGCTGCGCCTCGAGCGCCCGCCGGCCCTCCGCGGTCAGCGAGTAGAAGCAGCGCCGGCGGTCGCCGGCGCGCTCCACCCAGCGGCCCTTGATCCAGGCACGGTCCTCCATCCGGTAGAGGGTCGAGTAGAGCGTCGAGACCGGCAGGTCGATCAGCCCGCCCGATTTCAACCCGATCGTCTTGCCGATCTCGTAGCCGTGGAGCGGTTGGTCATCGAGCGCCGAGAGGATCAGGAGCTCGATGCTGCCACGCTTCAGGTCGGAATTGAACACGCCCGCCTCCGGTAACCCCGGCCGGGCCGCGGCCGGCATACTTCGCCAGTCGATACTTCGCCTGGCGTAACATCATGCTGTTAGACGAGCGGCGCGCTTCGGTGGTTCACTGAAAGCCGGGAGGCGGGCGGGCGGGAGCCGAACGGTCAGCGCCCCCGCGCGATGACCAGCGTGAGGTCGTCGGTCCGCTCGCCGCCGCCGAACGCGCCGACCTCGCCAACCAGCCGTTCGACGATTTCCTGGAGCGGCCGCCGCCGGGAGGCGACGAGCAGGTCGCGCAGCCGCGCCTCGCCGTACTCCTCACCGGCCGCGTTCATCGCCTCGGTGACGCCGTCGCTGAAGGCCGCGAGCAGGTCGCCTGGCTCGAGGACGATCTCGGCGGCCGACCCGGTCCACTCGTCGAAGATCCCGATCGCGCCCGCCGTGACGTCGAGCCGCGCCACCGTCCCGTCATTCCTGAGAAGCATGGGCGGGACGTGGCCGCAGTTGGCATACCGGAGGCGGCGGGAGTCGTCCTCGTAGCGGCCGATGAAGAACGTGGCGAAGTGGTTGCGCGCCGTGGAGTCCACGAACGAGCGGTTGACGTCGGCGAGGACCGCCGCGAGGTCCTCGACCGCGAGACGGGCGGAGTGGCTCCGCACGCTCGCCTGCAGGTGGGTCGTGATCAGCGCCGCGTAGAGGCCCTTGCCCGACACGTCGCCGAGCACCAGCCCCAGCCGCCCGCGGCCGAAGTCGAGGAAGTCGTAGTAGTCGCCCCCGACGGCCCTCGCCTGCACGCAGTGCCCGGCGTACTCGAGGGTGCCCATCTCGATCGCCTTCCTCGGAAGCAGGCGCCGCTGCACCTCGGCGGCGATCTCGACCTCCTGCCGCGCGCGGCGTTCGGCCTCGATCCGCTGGGCCATCTCCTCGGCCAGGATCAGAATCTCGAGGGCGCTGCCCGCCTGGCCGGCCACCGACGCCAGCAGCCTCCGGTCCTCCCGCGAGTAGGGCTCGTCCGACAGTCGGGGGCCGACGGCCAGCAGCCCGATCAGCGCGCGGCGCCGGGTCAGCACCGGAACGGCGTACTCGGCGCCGAGTTCCGCCAGCACCCCGGGCCGGTCGACCGTGGACGACTCGTCGACGGGCCGACCGTCCCGCCCGAGTCGCTCCGCCAACCCGGGCACCTGGTCCAGCGTGTCGGGGCCGGCATTCGTCGCGCTCGAGAACCGCCTGAGCGTTCCCGCCTGGTCCAGGAGGTAGACGGCAAGCCGCACGGGGTGCAGCGCCTCGCGCAGTTCACGCTCCAGCAGCGTGGCCAGTTCGTCGCGATCGGTGACGATCGAGGTCCGCTGCGCCAGTTCCTCGAGGATCGAGCGGGCGTCGTACGCGCTTCGGAAGAAGGCGCGGTCGATTCTCCGCGTCACGCGCGTCGCCACCGCACCGCCCGTCCGGAACAGCACGAGGCCGAACACCGTCCCGGCCGCGATCCCCGACGGGATGGCCGCGTCGGTGAGCCGCGGGAGGACGCGGGCGATGGCCACGACGAAGACGGCGGTGACGGCGATGCTCAACATGACGGCCAGCAGGACGAACCCGCGGCGAACCAGCAGGTAGCGCGCGCTCCGCCGCACGAGCACCGAGAACTCCATCACCCGGTGCCGGACGACCGCGTAGCCGAAGAGCACCGGCATCAGCATCATCACGAGGGCGCACGGCGCCCACAGCCAGAACGGCAGATCGAAGATCCCCCTCCCGAGCGCGAGCGCGACCGAGTTCAGAATCACGATGGGGAGGAACCCGACCGTGAAGCTCCAGGCCAGCAGGCGCGCCTTCCGTCGCGCCGCGGGCTCGACCGACGGCCGGCAGTTCAGGAACAGCGAGAGCAGCGCCAGGCCGATCGCTCCGAAACTGTACGTCAACGCCACTGCGTTCAGGACACTCGTGACGGGCGCGCCGAGGTACCGGATCGCCGGCCAGAGGCTGCCGTTGACCAGCACGCTGGCTGCCAGCGGAATCCACCACAGCGCGGCGAAGGCGAGCAGCGCCGGCCTCAACCAGCGCACCCGGCGGTCGAGCGCGGACGCCGCCGGGAAGCGCGCGAGCAGGGCGTAGAAGAAGGCTGGCCCCATCCCCGCCAGGATCAGGGCATAGCTCAGGATGAGGCTTCTGACCGACGGGTGCAGCAGAACGCCAACGGCGTCGGTCGCGCCGGATCCGAGCGCGGCGAACGACAGCGCCAGCAGCCAGGCGTTCGGATCCCGGACCCTCAGCGCCAGCACGCCCAGGCCCACCAGCACGAACGGCACCGGGTAGAGGCTGAGCGGGTAGAGCGCCAGCCGCTCAGCCCCCGGGCGGTCGGACGCCGGGCGCTGGGCCAGCGTCACCTCGAGCGCGACCGGCAACGGCGCGCCACGATGGGCGACCGTGAGGCGCACCCGGTCTCCAGGCTTGCCACGGGAGACAACGTCGTAGAAGGGATTCGGGCTGGTGAGGGACCTGCCGTTGACGGCGAGGATCAGGTCGCCGGGCTCGATGCCGGCGCGCTCAGCCGGGCTCGCCGGACGGACCCAGTTGACCACGAGCCGCTGCTCCCAGCCGTCGTAGTCGTAGGTGAGGCCCAGCAGCGACTCCGGCGCTGGCCGCTGGCTGTAGTACGTCCAGGTCACCGCGTAGAAGAGGGTCGCGGCGCCGAACAGGATCGCGCCGAGGATCCGAAGCCCGGGCAACAAGCGGCCGGACAGGGACACGGCAACCTCCCGGTACAAGATAGACGATCCCGGGGCACCGGATGTTCGAGCGTCTCGCCTCGGCTCACCGGCCCGTCAACGTCGGAGCGGTGAGGCGCCTTCCCGGGAGCAGCCTGGTCATGGCTCGCCGCCGCCCAGGCGGAACGCCGCCAGCCGGGTGCCGTCGCGGACGAGAATCCGCGAGCCGGTGATCGCCGGGTGTGACCAGGCCGTGGATCCGCCCAGCTGGTAGCGGCGTTCCAGCCGGAGACCGGCGCGCGACACGCGGTGGACCTCCAGCCACCCGTCCTCACGGAACACCAGCGCGCAGTCCGCCCAGCCGACGATCGTGGCGTGATCGCCGCTCCGCGGATCGCCACGCCAGACGACGGCGCCGTCGGCCGGGTCGAGGGCGAACAGCTGCCCCTTCCGGAAGTGCGAGAAGCCGACCACGAGGCCGCCGACAACGACCGGCGAACTCATGAACATCGACGCGTCACGCGTCTTCCAAAGCGCCTGCGCCGTCCAGGTGCCCGGGCGGGACGCCGGACGGATCTGCCACGCGCCGGTCCCGAAGTCGTAGTCCGAGGTCACGAGACGGTCGCCGAGAACCAGCGGCGTCACGATCGCATTGTCCTGCGACACCACGTAGGCGAGCTGCCAGAGCTCCTGGCCGGTGGCCGGGTCGAGGGAGACGAGCTTCCGCCTGGTCTTGAAGAGCAGCTGCTCGCGCCCCCCGACCGTAACGACGACAGGCGAAGCGCCGATCGCCGGGCCGTCGCCGGTCCAGCGCCACACCTCCCGGCCGTCGGCCACCTGCAGCGCCACCATGGCCCCGCTGCCGGGACTGTCGAACTGGCTCCGGTCATCGCCGCCCAGGTGCACGAAGCAGAGCCGCCGCCATATCAGCGGCGACGCGGCCGCGCCGAAGTACGGGAAGCGACCCTTGAATCCCGGCCCGGACTCGCGCCGCCACAGCAGCCGCCCGGTGGCCGCATCCCAGGCCGAGAGGACGCTGGTCACGCCGAAGGTGAACAGCCGGCCGTCGGCGACCGCCGGCGTCGCGTAGGGGCCGCGGCCGTGCTGCAGGGCGTCGGTGTCCTGAACGAATGGCGCGTCGTAGTCCGAACTCCAGATCGGTTCGCCCGACGCGAGCCGGAGCGCCGACACCACTTCCTGCTCCCCCTGCCGGGAATGCACCCAGACTCGGTCGCCCGCGATGACAGGACCGGAATACCCGCCGCCGACTTCCCGAGTCCATTCCCTGTTGAGTCGAGCGGGCCAGCCACCCGGCGGAAGCGGAGCGGCCACGCGTCCGTCGCGATTCACGCCGCGCCACTGCGGCCAGTCGACCGGGCCGGCGGCCTGCGGGCCGCCCTCGAGCGCGACGATGGCGAGCGCCGCGACTCCGAGGACCGCCAGCCAGCCGACGGTGGCCGCGGCCAAAGCGCGGCGGCGCGCCGCTGACCGGCCGGGAGAAACGGGGTGGTTTGTCACGGCGTCCTCCGGTCACTAGACTACTCCCGAACGGGGGATACATGCGCAAGAGCCGCTCGCGGCGCCTCGTCGCCACGTTCATCCTCGCGGCGACCGCCGTCGTCAGCGCGCGAGGGCTGTCGGGCGGCCGACAGGCGAACCCGAAACCGGCGACTCCCGACATCGCCCGGTTCCGGTCGCGCCTCTCCCTCGTGTCCAGGGTCCATCCGCAGACCGGCGTCACGATTCTCGGAAGGGACCTTCGCCGTCCCGGAGGACCGCATCTCGGGGAAGGGCCGCGTCATCCACCTCGCGGTCGTCGTGCTGCGCGCGAAGAGCGCGACGCCCAGGCCCGACCCGCTGTTCGTCTTCGCCGGCGGCCCGGGCTCGGACGTGACGCAGTCCCAGCGCGGCTACCTCAACGCCTGGCAGCAGCAGGATCGCGACGTCGTCCTCGTCAGCCAGCGCGGGACCGGAGGGGACAACAGGCTCGGATGCAGCCTGGCGGCCGACGACACCAACATCCAGGGCTACCTGGATCCGCTGTTCCGTGACGACGTCTTCAAGCCGTGCGTCGAGGAATTGAAGGGGAAGTTCGACCTGACGAAGTACTCGACCTTCGCGGCTGCCGACGACTACAACGAGGTGCGCCTGGCGCTCGGATACGACCGGATCAACGTCACCGGCGGGTCGTACGGGACGCGGATGGCACTGGTGTACATGCGGCAGCATCCAGCCACCGTTCGCACGGCGATGCTGAATGGCGTGGTGCCGATTGCGAACAAGAACCCGCTCTACCACGCCGCGAACTTCGACCTGGCCATCCGGGCGCTTGTCGGCGAGTGCGCGGCCGACACGGAGTGCCGTGCCGCGGTCCCGAACCTCGAGGCGGAGTTCCGCGCCATTCTCGCGCGCCTCGACTCGAAGCCGGCGGCCGCGACTGTGGCCCACCCCGTGAGCAACGCCAGGGTCGGCGTGACGCTGTCCAGAGAGGCGTTTCTCGAAGCGCTTCGGGTGGCGATGTACTCCGGCGCGCGAAACCGACAGGTCCCGATGCTGATCCACCGCGCGTACGAAGGCGACTTCGATCCGTTCGCCGAGGCCGGCCTCTCGAGCGAACGAGGGCTCCGCCAGAGGCTGGCGGTCGGACACCTGCTGTCGGTCACGTGCGCTGAAGACGTCGACCGGATCACCGAGCGGGAGATCGGAACCATCGCGGGCCCGACGCTGGCGGGCGAAGGCCGCGTCCGCAGCCAGCTGAAGATGTGCGGGTTCTGGCCGCGCTCGGCGCTCCCGAAGGACTTCGGCGACCCGGTGCGCGTGGACGTGCCGACGCTGCTGCTGTCGGGAACGCTCGACCCGGTGACACCGCCGCGCTGGGGCGAAGAGGCGGCGAGCCACCTGCCGCGGAGCCTGCACCTCGTCGTGCCTGGCGCCCACGGCGTTGGCGGGCCATGCCTGACCGCGATCCAGCAGCAGTTCCTCGACGCGGGGACCACCGACAAGCTGGACGTCTCCTGCGCGGCCGATATCAAGCCCGCGAAGTTCCAGCTGGCGGTTGGCGACGTCGAGGGATGAGCGGAAGCGGAGACGCTGTATGATGGCGCAATGCCCGGCGCGCACCGCGCCGGACTGCGGAGCACCTGCCATCATGAAGCACATGTCCCGTCCGCTCGCCCTCGCAGTCATCCTCGCCGCCGTCGCCCTCGGCCCGATGCTCATCGCGGCCGACACACCCGAATGGCCGCGGTTCCGCGGCCCGCAGGGGAATCCGGTGTCGACGGCCCGGCTGGCCGACACCTGGTCGAAGACGCAGAACGTCGAGTGGTCGGCGTCCATCCCCGGCCGCGGTTGGTCCTCCCCCATCGTCAGCGGCGGGAAGATCTTCGTCACGGCCGCGACGACCGACGGGGCGTCGAAGAAGCCGCAGATCGGCACGCGGTACTCGAACGAGTACGTCGCCGAACTGCAGAAGCAGGGACTGTCGAACGAGGAGATCGAGGCCAGGGTCGTCGCCCGCGACTTCGAGCTGCCCGACGAAGTGAACCTGCACTACTTCCTCTACTGCGTCGACCTCAAGAGCGGCAAGGTGAACTGGAAGCAGGAGTACCACACGGGCAAGCCGCAGGGCGGGCGTCATCGCAAGAACAGCTTCACCTCGGAGACGCCGATCACCGACGGGAAGCTGGTCTACGTCTACGCGACCAGCCTCGGGCTGTGGGCGTACGACATGAAGGGCAAGCTGGTGTGGAAGACGCCCCTCGAGAACTACCCGATGTACGGCGATTTCGGCACCGGCGCATCGCCGGCGCTCGCCGGCGACCTGCTGATCATCTGCAACGACAACGAGAAGCAGCAGTTCATCGCCGCGTTCGACAAGAGGACCGGCAAACAGGTGTGGCGCACGGACCGCGACCTGCGAACGGGCACGAGCGCGGCGGCGCGGCGCTCGGGCTGGTCGACGCCCTACGTCTGGGTGACGCCCGGGCGCACGGAGATCGTCACGATTGGCCCCGGCTTCGCGGTGAGCTACGACCTCCAGGGCAAGGAACTGTGGAAGCTGGCCGGCATGGGCGGCGGGCCGATTCCCGAGCCCCTACGCGTGGGGCGGACTGCTGCTGCTGAACGGCGGCGCCGGCGGCCCGATCGCCGCGGTGAAGCCGGGCGCGGCCGGCTCGTTCTCGGTCGCGCCGAAGGCCGAGCCCAGCGCGCACGTGGCCTGGTCGAAGGAGCGCGCGGGCACCTACCTGCCGACGCAGCTCGCCTACGACGGCGCGATCTACGCGCTGACCGACACCGGCATCCTGAGTCGGTACGACGCGACGACCGGCGAGCTGGGCTACCGCTCGCGCATCGAGAACGGCGTGGCGTTCACCGCGTCGCCGTGGGCCTACGGCGGCAAGGTCTTCTGCCTGAACGAAGAGGGGAAGACGTTCGTCATCGCCGCGGGCGAAAAGTACGAGCTGCTGAAGGTGAACGACCTCGAGGAGTTCGCGCTGGCGACGCCGGCGCTGGTGGGCGACCGTCTGCTGCTGCGAACCGAGAGCGTGCTCTACTCGATCAAAGACAGGAAGTAAGGCTCAAGGCTCAGGGCGCAGGGCTCAGGGCCACGGAAGGCGGGACGGCGCGAGTCGACGCCGGGCGCCTTCGTCATGCCGCGTCGCAGGGATCTGCCCGGAGCAACGCTGCTCTTGGGGCCCCGCGGCGGCTTCCGCCGTGGGGTGCGTTGCGGAGCGGCAGACCCGAGACGAGGCGTGCGGAGCGCCGGATCCGAATCGCCGTCACTACTTCCCGATCGAGACGCGCACGCCGACCGCCCAGCCGCCGACCGAGTCCTCCCCGTAGTGCTGCGACACGCCGGCGCTGCCGAGAACTCCCGTGACCGCCCGGTAGCGGAACTCGCCTCCCACCTGGATCCACTTGGTCAGCGCGTAGTCGACGCCGCCGAGGAACACGAAACCCGTCGCGCTGTCGCTCACGTCCTCGCCGCTCGAGTTCGCGCTCGTCTCCTTGTAGCTCACCATCGACAGGCCGCCCCCGACGAACGGGACGAGGCGAGACGGCTTGGACGCCGGCTGCGGCCCCTTCGCGGCGGACGCGGCTGGCTGCGCGGGCTTCTGCGGCGGCGGCTGGCCCTTCGCCTGCGCGAACGCCGCCAGCGACGCCAGCGGCTCCTTCGCGGGCTTCTGCCCCGGCTTCGGCGGCGCCGGTTTGGCCCCCTTGGGCTTCAGCACGAAGCGCCAGCCGCCGACGATGTCGAGCGAGTTGACGCTGATGTCGACGGGAACCCCGAGCGGATAGACGACATCGTTGTCGATGAACACGCGCTCGCCCTCGAGGCTCATCGGCGAGTACGCCACGCCGGCGAACACGCTCTTCCAGATGTTCTGAATCTCCGCGCCGAAGCCGAACGTCATCTTCGAGTGCGTGCCGGCGACGGCGTCGAAGCTCTGTGACGAGGAGAGGCTGGTCAGACCGACCGACACGATGCCGCGAATGGCGAGCGGCTGCTGGTCGGACGGCTTCGCGGGCTTGGCCGGCGAGGGCTTGGCGGGCGCGGCCGGCTGTGCCGGTTTCACCGGCGGCTTCTGGCCCGCGGTCTGGGCCGACGCGCCGCCGGCCGACACGATGAGGAACGCAAGGCCGAGCGCGAGGATCGTCGGACGGTTCATCGCGCCACCCCCAGGCCGCGAAGCGTCGCTCGCGCGTCGACCAGCCCGTGGCCGTACTCGTCGTCGCGCCCGGCGGTCCCCAGGTCCTTCGCGAACCGCTTCAGCGCGGCTTCGATGGCAGCCGGCTTGGTGATGCCCTGGTTGTAGAGCAGAGCCGCGAGGCCCGATACGTGCGGCGCGGCCATCGACGTGCCCGACTTTCCTCCTGTCGAGTAACGGTCGTATCTCGGGGCGGTGAGCGACCTGCTCAGGTCGCCGGACAAGGGCACGACCTGGTTGACGTATCCCGAGGAATCACCACCTGGCGCGGCCAGTTCCACGAACGGCCCGTAGCTGGAGTAGTAGGCCCGCTTCTGCGAGCGGGTCACCGCCCCGACCGCCACGACTCCGTCCAGGTCCTTCGCGTAGCTGGCCGGATAGGTCGTCGGATTGCCGTCTTCCGCCTCGTTGCCGGCGGACAGCGAGAAGAAGACGCCGCGATCGAGCGCCGCGCGGATCGCGTCACGTTCGGCCGGATTGGGGTCCGTCCCGCCGAGGCTCATGTTGATGACGTCCGCGCCGTTGTCAGCCGCGTACTGGATCCCAGCGATGACGGCCGACGTTGGGCAACTGCTGGTGGTCATGGTCGAGTAGCCGGAAATGCCCACGCTCCCACGGTAGATCTGCGCGTCCCAGTAGCTGTAGCACACCTTGACGGGCAGCAGCGTCGCGCCATGCGCGATGCCGGCGTAGTAGGTGGCGTTGTCGGTCTGCTGGGCGATGGTGCCCGCGACGTGGGTGCCGTGGCCGTTCGAGTCGAACATGCGCGGGAACCCGTAGGTGAAATCCTTGCCTTCGAGCACGTTGCTGATCGTGAAATCGACCGGCGGCGAGAACGGAATCGGGAAGACCTGGAAGGCCGAGCCGTTCCAGAGCTGGTAGTTGTAGACGCCGTTGGCGGTCGTGAAGCCGGTGTCGAGCACGGCGACGATCACCTTGTTCTTGCCGCCTGTCGCCCCCCAGTTGACGTCCCACGCCTGGGTCATGTTGATCGCATCGAGGTTCCACTGCGACGAGTAGAGCGGGTCGTTCGGCACCTTGTCGGGGTGCTGGATGTAGTTGGGGTGGGCGTAGAGGACTTCGGGCTGGCGGCGGAGCACCTCGGCCGCGTGCTCGGGCGGGTCGATGTCGGCGCTCACCACGTGCAGGACCTCACCGATCCAGCGGGTGCGCGTACGGGCCGGGTTCAGCCTGAGCGTGTTCAGCGCGGCGAGCTGGCCGCGCGTGTCGCTTCCCGACTTGTACCGCACCAGCACCTCACCAGGCACGTAGGGCATGTCCTCCCGGATGGCGCGCATCAGGTTGTCGAGGTGCTGGCGGTCGGATGCCCGGGCGGTCGACTGCTCGTAGAGTCTGGCTCCGCGCTGATCGGGCCGGTTGTCCGGGCTCGGCTGCGCCGCCGGCCGCCCCTGGCCCGGTTGTCCCGCTCGGCGCTCCTGATCGGGGCGCGAGACAGTCCGCTCCTGACCTTCGACCGTCACGAGGAGAGCGACGGCGGCGGTGGCGACGGCGGTCATGAGGGCCAGTCTGGCGCCGCGCCCGAGAACTGCTGGTGGCCGTGTTGGTGTGGGCATGTGGGAGTCCAGGAGTGAGACGCACCGGTCGTCGGCCCAGTATGCCG
Source organism: uncultured Acidobacteriota bacterium (assembly GCA_963698725.1). Lineage (GTDB taxonomy): Bacteria > Acidobacteriota > Vicinamibacteria > Vicinamibacterales > Fen-181 > FEN-299. Next base: position 410,856 of record CAVORY010000006.1, on the reverse strand, counting down.
ACAGGCGCCACAGGGGACAAGGGCAAAGTTATGAGCTATGATGCCGCGCGTCGTCATGCCGGGCGAACAAAGGAGACTCCGCACCATGAACCGAACGGCCAAGCGCGTGATCGCCTGCGCCTGCTTCCTCGTGCCCCTCGCGGTGGTGACCGTGACGCGCGCGCAGGTCCAGGCCCCGAAGGATGGGCAGGGCAAGTACCACATCGTGCCGGGACTCCGTCACGGCCCCAGCGCCTTCAAACGCAATTTCCTCGTCGAGACCACGCCGCTCCTGCCGGGCGTGATGGACTTCAAGCACTACCACACCTACTGGGAAACGGTGGACTTCCTCAAGAAGTGGGCGAAGGAGTACCCGGACCTGGTCGACCTCTACGTCGTCGCGCAGAGCTTCGGCGGCATCGACATCTACCAGATGACGGTGACCAGCAAGAAGACCGGCAAGCACACCGACAAGCCCGCGATGTACGTCGAAGGCAACCGGCACACGGGGGAGGTGACGGCCGGCGAGTCGGCGCTCTGGATGCTCCACCACATGCTGATCAACTACGGCAAGGACGCCGAGGTCACGCGCCTGATCGACAACTTCACGTTCTACTTCCGGCCGGTCAACAACCCCGACGGCAACCTGCTCTATCTCGAGACGGCGCAGACGAACCGGAGCACGATCCGGCCGGTGGACAACGACCGCGACGGCCTGCTCGACGAAGACCCGGCCGAGGACCTCGACGGCGACGGCTTCACGCGCCAGATGCGCGTGAAGGTGGAGATGGGCAAGGGCGACGCGGTCGTGGACGAGCGCGACCCGAAGGGGCGCCTGATGAGGCGTGTCGGCGCGGGCCAGGGCAACTACCTGATGCTGACCGAGGGGTACGACAACGACGGCGACGGCCGGGTGAACGAGGACGGGATCGGCGGCCTCGACCTGCACCGGAACTACCCCGAGAACTGGCGGCCCGAGACGGAGGAGACCGGACGCGGCTACACGCAGGGCGGCGCCGGCGAGTACCCGCTGTCGGAGCCCGAAACGCGCGCGGTCGTCACGTTCCTGTTCGCGCACCCGAACGTGTCGGTGGTGAACACGATGGACACGACGGTCCCGATGCTCCTCCGCCCGCCGTCCACGTCGCCGAGCGACGAGCGGATGTACCCCGAGGACCTCGCGCTCTACAAGACGTTCGACACGAAGGGCAAGGTGATCACGGGCTACGAGCGGGCGGGCGACGTCTACAACGACTACGGCCGCGGCAGCCCGCTGTTCGGCCACAGCCCCGACTTCGGCTACTGGCAGTACGGCGCCATCTGGTACGGCGACGAGCTGTGGAACGGCGGCAACGTCGGCGACTACAACAAGGACGGCGTGACCGACGAGCTCGATCGCCTGAATTACAACGACAAGGAACTGAAGGTCACCAGATTCCAGCCGTGGACCAAGATCATCCACCCGCAATACGGCGAGGCGGAGGTGGGCGGCTGGAATCCGAAGTTCTGGGGCCAGAACCCGCCGCCCGAGATTCTCGAGACCTGGATCGAGCGCGAGGCGCGCTTCAACCTGATGCTCGCCGGCAGCCTGCCGAAGGTCGTGATGGGCGAGCCGAAGATCACCGCCGCGGCCGACGTGTACACGATTGAGCTGCCGATCGAGAACCAGGGGTTCATCCCGACGGCGCTCAAGCAGGCGCTGCTCGTCAAGATCGTCCGACAGGACACGGTGTCGATGATCCTGCCGGCCGGCATGACGTCGGTGGGCGGGATGATGGGCGGAGGCCGGGGCGGGCGCGGCGGCGGGGGCATGGACATGGGAGGCGGCGCGCCGCCGATGATGGGCGGCGGCCCGCCGATGGCGGCCGGGCAGGGCGGCGGTCAGCGCGGCGCGGGCGGCGGCGGTGGACAGCGGGGCGCCGCGGGCCAGGCTCCTCAGCTCGACACGTCGAAGGACAAGGTCATCATCGTCGAGCCGCAGAACCGCCCGCAGGTGACGATCGAGCGGATCGCCGGGAACGAGAAGAAGGTGGTCACCTTCAAGGTCCGGCTGAACGGCATCACCGGCACCGACGCCACGTTCCGCTACGTCTCCACGCGCGGCGGAGTCGTGGAGAAGAAGGTGTTCATCGGGAAGAAGTAGGCGTCCGAAAAAGGAAAATGGTGACACTTCCCAATTCCGGGGGAAATGGGGAGTGTCACCTTTTTGTGTTTCAGGGCCGAGCCGGTGGCGCGTCGTGGGCCGCGAGCCAGCGCCTCGCCTTCTCCGCCAGCATCTCCCACTCGGCGCGCTCGGCGGTCGCCTCGCGCTCGAGCCACTCGAGGGCGAGCGAGGTCGCCGCGATCCGGCGAGCGACAGCGCGGCCCCCGGGTGCGCCGCGCAACTCCGCCTCCAGTTCGTCGAGGCTCCTCCCGATGATCTCCGCGAACTCCTCCGTCAGATCCCAGGAGCCGTCGGCCGACTGGAGCGCCACGAGCCGGTCGAGGTCGCGCAGGGCGTGAACCGGTTCGATCGGCTCCTCCTGCGGCATCCGCGCCCTGCTGTAGCGATGCCCATGAGAGGCTGGAGCGGCGTCGCCGTCGAGCGCCCCCTCGAACGATTCGCTGAACGCCCCGTCGAACGAATCATCCCCCGACCTCGCCGCAGACGAGTCGCCGAGGTATGGAACGCTGGTCCCAATCCACGAGGCACGTGGCATCGATGCCGGGGCCATGGGTGCCCCCCCCAGCAGCATGAACGAACCGGTGACGTCCCGCTCTCGCCGCGCTCCCCACCCGGACGTCAGCGCCACCGGCACGCGCCGGAGTTCCGCCCGGCCGGCCACCGGCGTCTCGCGGTGCTCGATCGCCACGAACGACGTCTCGCGCGAACAGAGCTGGTATGTGACGCCGAGCGCGGCGATCTCAGCCGGGGCCTTCGCTGCCGTCCTGCCGCGCCGCTGGAGGGACCCGCGGCTCTCGAGGTACTCGCCCTGCTCCTCGAGCGTGCGGATGCGCGCGCGCGCCGCCAGGGTCGCAATCGTGTCTCCCGCCACCGCGCGCTCCGGATCCACGGGCACCTCAAACTTCACCGCGCGGCCGGCCAGCGTTCCGGTCAGTGTCGCGGTTCCGGCTTTCGGTTCGTCGACCAGCGCGTAGACGACGAGGCGCTCCCCGTCGAAGACGGGCGGCACGTGATCCGAGGCAGGCGTCGCGGCGCGCTGCCCCCAGTCGACCTTCACGTCGGTCAGCGCGGGCGACAGCACGCGCTTGAACTGGCGCATCACCTTCGCCTCGATCCGCTCGCCGGGGCTGATGAACTCGGCCGCGCCGCCGCTCGCCCGCGCGATCCCGCGCACCAGGTGATGGCTCGCGCCGGCGCCGATGCCGAACGTGAAGAACCGCGCCGTCGACGCGTGCTTCCTCGCGAGATCGATGATCTCGTCGGTGTTGGTCACCTCGCCGTCGGTCAGGAGCAGGATCTGGCGCGGGAGTCCGCCTTCGCGCGAAGCGCTTCGGCGAGCCCCGCCGAGGCTCTTCACGGCCTGCCACATCGACGGCGTGGACTCCAGTGGCCGCTGGCCTAGCGCGTACTCGAGCGCGGGCAGCAGTTCCGTGCCGCCCATGTCGGCGTCGAGCGAGCCGACGAACGCGGCCGCCTTCTTCATCGACTCGTCGTCGTACGGCTGGCTTTCCGGAAAGAAGGCCTCGGTACTGGCTGCCGAACGATACGATGTTGAAGCGGCAGCCCGGACTGAGGGAGCGCAGGCACAACTGCAGCGCGTTGCGGACCTCGGCAATCGACGTGCCTCCCATCGAGCCCGATCGGTCGATGACGAAGACGACCTCGGCGGCCTGGGAGGAAGCGTCGAACGTCGGCACGAACGACAGCAGCAATGCGCCGCCCCGCTCGCCGCGCTCGACCACCGCGTGCGGAACGTCGAGGCCTTCGGCCGAAACGACGACCACGAGGTCGCGGTCCATCGGCGCGCTCCGCTGCGCCAGACGGGCGCGGGCGCGGGTGCCATTCTGTTCCACCTCGATCGGATGCGTCGGCGACTGCACACCGCTGATCCGCCCGCTCATCGTCAGGTCCATTTCGAACGTGAACGCGTAGGGCACATCTAGTGCCACAGGCGGATTCAGGATGTCGGCCGGTGTCGGGCCGACGCCGGCGCGATCCTGCGCGGGCGCGTAGCGAGGCGACACGGTCGTGGGCAGCGTGAACCTCGCCGCGGCCCCCTCGGCGGCCAGTTCGGCCACGTAGGTGATCGACAGCACGACCTCGGAGCCCGGCTTCATGTTGCCGAGGCTCGCCGTGAACACGTCGGCGCGCTCTTCGTCCAGCAGGAAGCCTCCGTGCCCCGCCTCCAGCGCATCGTCGTACTCCTTGAACGCCTCGTCGCGTTCCTTCACCTGGCCCACGTAGCGGACGCCGTCCACGGTGGCCTCGAACCCGCAGACGGCTGCGCCCTCGTCCAGCGGGAACACGTAGACCACCTCGAGCGGCACCTCCTCGCGGTTGCGGTACGCCTGGTGGATCGTGACCCGCGCGCAGAGGTCGACAACGTGCGCCTCGACACGAACCTGGTCGAGCGGGATGGGCTGGCGCGTGTCGCGCGCGAACAGTCCCACCGCGACGTCCGTGGTGGTCGATGGAACGGGGCTCATGCTACTCCTCGCCTTCTGTGTTCCGTCTGAGGTGCTGCCTGCACCAGTTGACGAGTTCGTCCAGCCGGGCCGCGGCCGGAAGCCGGATGTCCGAGGCCACCTGCAATTCGACGCCGGGCGCCAGTTCGAGGCGGCGCCAGGCGCTGCGCGAAATGGAGAGCGCGGCTCCCGCCGCCGCGTGTCCCAGACGGCCCGACGCCGTGAGGCGGTCGAGCGCGGATGTCGTCCAGCGAGCGTCCCGCCTCCTGCTCCGCCTTCACTTCGAGAAGCCGGTCCAGGTGCGTGCGGTCGTAGTGGCTGCCCCGCCCCACGCCGAGGGGCGCGGGCAGCAGTCGTTCCTGAACGTAGAACCGGACGGTGCGGCGTGAGACGCCGCCGAGGTCGGCCAGTTCGTCGATGTTGTATCGCCTGGCTTCGTCGCTCACGATCCACAATATAGACAGTTACTGTCACATTGTCAACTGTCATATTTGATCGGGACGAATTACCGCGTTCGACTCAGGCGGTAATTCGTCCCGATCCGGGTCGCACGTTGGGGCTACACTGTGGGGCGTGATGTTCGAACTCGATACCGCTTCCAGCCGATCAGGGTCTGGCCGCCGCCTTGCGGGGCACGCCCTGCGGACCGGCGTGGCGATGGCCGCCTTCCTGCTGGTCGCGCTTCCGCTCGCGGCGCAGGACCTCGACCCGAGGTCCTACGCCCACGTCCCTGTGAACGGCTCGTTTCTCATCGCAGGTTTCGGCCTGTCGCACGGCGGGGTGGTGACCGACCCGACGCTGCCGCTCACCGACATCACCGCCACCATCGAGACGCCGTCGCTCGGCTTCGCGCGTTCGTTCAGCTTGTTCGGCAAGACGGCCCAGGCTTTCGCCGCGCTGCCGTACTCCTGGGCGCAGGTCTCGGGGAAACTGGAGGAAGAAGCGCGAAGCACCACCCGCGCAGGGCTCTCGGACATGAGAATACGGCTGTCGGTGCTCCTGCGCGGAGCGCCGGCTTCCACACCGGTCCAGTTGGCGAAAGCTCCGAGAAGGACGATCCTGGGGGCGAGCCTGACGGTCTCCGCGCCGACCGGCCAGGTCTTCCCGGAGAAGCTCATCAATCTGGGCGCGAACCGCTGGGCGTTCAAGCCGGAATTCGCCGTGTCTCACCCGATCGGCGAGAAGTGGCTGCTCGACACCTACGCCGGCATCTGGCTGTTCACGGCCAACGACTCGTTCTTCCCCGGCACGTCGCGCCGTACGCAGGAGCCGCTGGGCACCTTCCAGGGGCACATCAGCTACAACTTCCAGCGCACGCTGTGGGCCGCCTTCGACGCGACCTACTACGTCGGCGGCCAGACGACGATCGAGGGTGTCGGCAAGGACGACCGGCAGGCGAACGTGCGCCTCGGGGGAACGCTCGTCTTCCCGGTCGGGAAGCGGCACTCGATCAAGGTCGCGGTGAGCCGCGGCGCGATCGTCAGAAGCGGCGCGAACTTCTCCTCGCTGTCGCTCGGGTGGCAGACCGGGTGGTTATCGATGCCTAGGCCCGCACCCACGAACTAGACCCCGGCCCTCGCGTTTCTCTCTCAGAACCGCACGACCACGCCGCCCGACAGTTCGATCTGGATCGAGTTCGCGGCCGCCCCGGTTCAGTCCTGCATTCGCCGCTGCAGCTGGACGGGCTCGGTCTGCGCCCGCGCCCTGCAGGTTCAGCATCTCGACGAAGACCGAGAACCCCATCGCGAAGTAGATGTAGCCCTTCGGAATGTGCTGGTCGAAGCCCTCGGCGACAAGCGAGAACCCGATCAGCAGCAGGAAGCTGAGCGCCAGGATCTTGATCGTCGGGTGCCGGTCCACGAACGCGGCGATCGGCCCGGACGCCCACAGCATCACGCCCACCGCGATCACCACGGCCGCCACCATCACGCCGACCTGCCGCGCCATGCCGATGGCGGTGATGACCGAGTCGAGCGAGAAGACGATGTCGAGCAGCATGATCTGGGTAATCAGGCTGGCGAACGACGTGACGCGGCGCCCCTTCGATTCGTGGCTCCCTCCCTCGAGGTTGTCGTGAATCTCCCAGGTGGCCTTCGCGAGGAGGAAGAGCCCGCCGCCGAGCAGAATCAGATCCCGCCCCGAGAAGTCGTTCCCGAACGGGGAGAAGAGCGGCGCGGTCAGACGCGCCAGCCAGGCGAGCGAGAAGAGCAGCAGGATGCGGGTGATCATCGCACCGAGCAGCCCGACCCGCCGGGCGCGCGCCTGTTGGGCCTTCGGCAGCTTGGAGGCCAGCACGGAGATGAAGATGATGTTGTCCACGCCGAGAACGATCTCGAGTGCGGACAACGTGACCAGCGCGATCCAGGTCTCCGGGTTCGTCAGCCATTCCATGTCGCCATGCCCCCTCTGTGTGCGCGCCGCGGCCTCTGGACGCCGCCCCATGATGGTAGCAAATCGCGGGGCCTGGCATCCTGCGCGAGGTGAGCGGGTCCACGACACTCGCCGACCGCGTGAAGAACACGCCGGCGCCCCCGGCACACGGTACGACATGGCGTCGAGCGGCCCCGGTTGCTCGCCGCGCCGCCAGGCAGCAGGGCACAGCGCGAGCCCGGTGGCTCCAGGGGGAATGGAAGGCGCGACCTTATGCGGTGCGGTCTGGTACCAGCCGTGGGTGTCGCGTGGAGTAGAAGTGCACCCACCAGATGGAGAGAAGCGCCGCGAGGCCGTAGCCGAAGACCACACCGTAGAGCGCCTGGACCGGGATGGCGGCCGTGGTCCAGTAGGCGGTGAGCGGCTTCTGGAACACGTTGCTCAGCCAGTGGATGATCATCGACGGAATGAGACTGCCCGACTTCACGAACAGGTACCCGTAGAAGAGGCCGAACAGAAACGCCCACACGACCTGCCCGAGGACGAACACGATCGGCACGCCCGTGAACACCGTGGGCAGGTGCATCACGCCGAACGCGGCCGCGGAGAAGGCGATGGCTTTGGGCTGCGAATAGACGCGCAGGAGCATGGTCAGCAGGACGCCCCTGAACGCGACCTCTTCGAGGCCGGAGAACATCTGTGCGAAGAGGCGCGTCGACCGCGGCGGAACGACGGCGCCGAGATCGAAGACCCGGCGAAGGAAGTCGGGCGTGACCGCGTTGCCTTCTGCGAGTCGGTAGACAACGGAGCCGGTTCCCTGGCACGCGATGAGAATCACGACACAGGGGACCGTCAGCGCCAGCAGCCGAACGAAGGGTCGGACCCTGGTCAGGCGGATGTCGTCGAGGTAGCCTCTCACGGTGCGCGAGCCGTTCGGTAACCCGAGCACGAACGGAGCGACCAGGTAGCCGAACAGCGCGTTGATGGTGAACAGCGTCGCCGTGGAGAAGGCCTCCAGGTCCGACATCTGCCTGGGCAGCCGAAGCGCGCCGTAAACCACGAGGGCGCCGAAGGCCATCCCGATCGGCTGCAGCGCCATCAGCACCAGGAACGCCCGCCAGGGGTGCCTCAACAGCCTGTCCCGGTATCCCACGTCTCCCTCCTGCGCGCGGCGCCTCTCAGGTACCCGCATCGACGGCGAGTCCATCCCATAGACGGAAGGATGCCCGGAATCGGTCCATCGAGAGACGGTGACACTCCCCTTCTCTCCCCACCAGGAAATGGGAAGTGTCACCTTCTCCCCCGGTGCTCAGGAGCCCTGGCGCGGCCTGTACGCCGGGCCTGGGAACGCGAACAGGGCGCGACCCGCGACGGGGTTGATGAGCAGCGCGAATGCGATCCACAGCGAGATCGCGGCGAGCGCCACGGTGCAGAGGCCGATCACCGGGCCAAGCCAGTCGCCCCCCCCGAGATGGCGTGCGATCCTCGCGAGGTAGAGCACGTCGATGTCGATCAGGAACGCCATCAGCAGCGACGAGAAGAACCCGAATCCGTAGGTGAACGCCAGGAACACGACGAGGAAGCAGATGTCCACCGCGAACACCACGGTGGCGTCGGGGACCTGACCGCGCGACAGCCCGTCCAGCGCCCACCAGTTCAGCACCCAGTTGAAGGCGAAGGATGTGAACAGGGTCCCGCCATAGAGATTCCTGTTCACCAGGTTTCCGAGCCCTGCGATCAGCTGCCCGCCGGCACCGAAGAGCAGGCAGAAGATCGCGGCCGTCTTCAGTCCGGCCGGCGTGAGGCTCATGCCGAACGCCATCGGCACGAGCGCGGCGCATCCAACCGCGAGGCAGAGCAGACCGATCGGCGTCGGATCGGCAATGGGAAGCGCGGGCGCGGTACTGCCTGGTTCGGCGTGCGTGCTCATGATGGCTCCTGGTGAAGATGCTGGGGTCCGACGTGACGTTGCGGGGCGACCGATCGTCTCGGAACGTCCGCCTCGACGCCGGCGAGGAAGTTCAAGACGGTGGCGTTGAACGTCGATGGCGCCTCGAGGCTGACCGCGTGGCCGGCGCCACGAAGCACGTGCAGCTGGCTTCCATCGATCGACCGGTGGATGATCTCGGCGTAGCGCGGCGGCTTGAGCAGGTCCTGTTCGCCGACGATGACGCACGTCGGCACCGCGATCGAGCCGAGGCGTGCCGTGAAGTCCACGGCGAGGAACGCCTCGCAGAGGCGCGCCACAGCCGGGAGATCGAGTTCGCGGTACCGCCCGCGCGCCGCCTGGAGAATCTCCATGCGGGCTGCCACGAACTCCGGCGAGAAGTTCCACGGCGCCGTGACCGAGAAGAACAGGTCCGCATCGCCGGAGCGCGCCGCCGCCCCCCAGCCTTCGACGATCAATCTCAGCTCGGGACCGACCTCGCTGACCGTGGCGGCCAGAACGAGGCTGCGCACCCGCGATGGGTGAGCGAGCGCGAACGCCTGGGCCACCTCGCCGCCGTACCAGAGGCCAAGCACGTGGGCGCATTCAATCGACAGCGCGTCGATGAGCGCCGACAGGTCGTCGGCATGCTGGCGCATCGAATACGGGCCGTCAGGATGGTCCGAGAGGCCCTGTCCCCGGCAGTCGTATTGCAGGACGCGGAACTGCTCGGCGAAGGCGCTGGTCTGGAGCGTCCAACTCACCGCCGCGTTCATGAGGATGCCGTTGTTGAGGACGAGCGCGGGGGCGTCCTCGCGCCCGTGCAGTTCGTAGTAGAAGCGAACGCCGTGGCAGTGCGTGAAGGGCATGGCGGCGGAATCCGATCAACGCGGCCGTCCGGTCTCACGCCCCGGGCTTGAGCATGCCGTGGCGCAGGATGTGGCAGATCTCGCCGACCACCTCGTCGGTGTCCTTCCCGTAGTGGTCCGGCACACCGAAGATCAGCTCGACCGCGAAGTGCTGCAGGAACGTGCGGAACGCGAACATGACCGCAGAGGCGGGGTGAATCTCCGGGCGCAACTCCCCCGCCAGCCTGACTTCGTCCTTTCGCAGTTCGATGAACCGCTCGAAGCGCCCCGCCATCTCCCGATAGAACTTCCGGATGTGGCTGCCCTCGAACTCGACGACATCCACGTAGATCAGCGTGACGTACGGGCGGTACCGGGCCACGCTCTCGCGGGCGGCCAGGCCGATCGCCTCCAGGTTCTCGGGGAAGCCGCCGGTGCGCAGCGCCTTGTTGACGGGGAAGTCCGGATCCTCGATCGCCCGCCAGTAGATGCCGAGCAGCTCGAGGAAGATCGCCTCCTTGTCCACGAAGTGATGGTAGACGCTCCCGGTGGACACGCCGGCTTTCTCGGCGATCTCGCGCACGCTCGTGGCGCGAAACCCCTGGTGCGAGAACAGGGCGAGCGCGGCGTCGAGGATGTGGGTACGGCTGCGTTGCGACCGTTCTTCCTGGATCATGGGCGGTCCGTGGCCCTGACTGCGAGGCGAAGTCCTCAGCCGCCCGTCACGGCGCCTTCGAACACCAGCGACTTCGCCCGCGCGAACCGCTTGAGGTTCTCGAAGAACACCGCCGGCTGCTCGATGTAGACGCAATGGCCGCTGTCGGCCACCAGTTCGAACCGCTGGTTCGGCAGAACGGCGCACAGCTTCCGCTGGACCCACGGCGGGATGGCGCGGTCCTCGGCGCCCGCCATGATGAGCGTCGGCGTCAGGATCGCCCGGTACTCCGGCATCCGCCCGTCGAGGGCCGCGAAGAACGGGTCCTGCGCCTCGGTCAGGCGGATGAGGCAGTGACGTTTGTCCTTGAAGCGCTCGAAGAACCGCTGCCGCATCGGGTCGAGCTTGTCCTGCACCTTCAGGACGAACGCCTCGCCGAAGATCTTCTCGTACATGTAGTGCGTGTAGAGCTCGAACACCTCGAGGCTGCTGCGGTAGAAGCGCAGCGACACATCCTCGTACATCTGGAACAGCGCCTCGTGGCTGAGCAGGATACCCGAGATCGTGAGGGTGTGCAGGCGGTGCTGGTACCGCCGGGCGAAGTCGAGCCCGACGAACCCGCCGTACGAGATGCCCATCAGGTGGACACGCTCGAGCCCGACGCGATCGAGGATCATCGCCAGGTAGTCGCAGAGCCGCGGAATCTCGTACGGCACGTCCTCGGCCGACGACTCGCCCTGCCCGAGATAGTCCCAGAGCAGCACGTCGTACTCGTCGGTCAGCATCGGGACGAACCCGTACCACGCCTTGGTGTGCATTGCGAGGCCGTTGAGCAGGCAGATCGTCTCGCGCTCTCCCGAACCGAACCGCTCCCAGAAGATCCGCTGCCCGTCGGCCTCGACGTATCCGCTCTGATCGGGAACCAGGTCAGCCATGTGCTACACCGCCGGCTTGAGTACGGTGCAGACCGACGCGCAGATCGGCCCGCCGATGTTGAACGTAGCCGCCGCCTTGGCGTTCTTGACCTGCAGCGGCGCCGGCGCCCGGCCGAGCAGCTGCCAGGCCGACCAGCCGACCATGGCGATGCCGGTGGCCCCGATCGGGTGGCCCTTCGCGATCAGGCCACCGGACGTGTTGATCCCGCACTCGCCGGTGACCGCGGCCCGGCCGTCCACCCAGTACTTCGCCCCCTGGCCCATCGGCGCCTTGCCAATCACCTCGGCCCCGATCGCGCCCATCACCGTGAAGCAGTCGTGGATCTCGGCGACGTTGATGTCGGCCGGCGTGAGCCCGGCCATCCTGTACGCGTTCGCCATCGCCGCCTTCGCGCCGTCGGCCTTCAGCACGTCGCGGTCGCTGCGCAGCAGGCTGTCGGTCGCCTGGGCGAAGCCCGCGATCTGCACGCAGTCGGCCTTCGCCACGCCGAGTTCCTTCAGCCCTTCTCCGGTCGCCACGATGAGCGCCGCGTAACCGTCGGTGATCTGCGAGCAGTCGTAGGTCTTCAGCGGCAGTCCCTCGACGATGTACTTGTTGCGCTCGCCGACGGCCGCGCACTCGTCGAGCGTCACCTTGATCTTGCGCATCTGCGCGTACGGGTTGTTGTTGGCGTTCGCGTACGACGCGCATGAAACGTGCGCGAGGTCGCGCTCGGTGACGCCGTAGGCCTTCATGTAGTCCGCCATCACCTCGGCGAAGATGTGCGGGAAGATGTAGACCTTGCCCGGACGCTCGTCAGGATGCGAGAACACGCCGAGCGCCTGGCCGACGAGCTTGCCGTCCATCTTGCCTTCGGCGTCGCGCATCTTCTCGAAGCCGACCGCCATGCCGACCTCGCCCAATCCGAGCTGCAGCTTGTGGATCACCGACAGGATGGCCTGGCCGCCCGACGCGCAGGCGTTCTCGACCGATTCGATCGGCTTGCCGCCCAGCCCGGGAACGGCCGCCATCAGACCCGCCAGGAGTCCCTGCTGGTTCAGCGTGTAGGTGCACGTGGCGCCGACCGATCCGACGTCGATGGACGACGGATCGGCCTTGATCTCGCCGCACGCTCCGAGGACGGCGGCCTTGATGATCTCGGGCACGGTCATGCCCATCAGCTTGCCGAACTCCGACTGGTGGTATGCCGCGATGTACACAGGCTTGTTCATGGATGCTCTCCGCGAATCCCGCAGGCTACGTTCCCACCACGAGTCCGCCGTCGACCGAGATGACCGTGCCGGTCACGAAGGCCGCCGCGTCCGACGCCAGCCAGACGTAGGCGTTGGCGATGTCCTCCGGGCGCCCCATCCGTCCGAGCGGCGTCCGGGCAATCATACCCTCCAGCACCTTCTCCGGCATCGCCTTGAGGATCTCCGTGGCGATGAAACCGGGCGCCACCGCGTTCACGCGGATCTTGTACTTCGCGAGTTCGCGCGCCCAGGTCTTCGTCATGCCGATGACGCCGGCCTTGGTCGCCACATAGTTCGTCTGGCCGAAGTTGCCGTACAGGCCGACCACCGACGACGCGTTGAGGATCGCCCCCCCGCCAGCCTTGATCATGTGCGGCACGACCGCGCGGGTGCACAGGAACGGCCCGCGCAGGTTCACGCCGATGACCTGGTCGAACCCCTCGTCGGACATCATCCCGGTCTGCGCGCCGTCCTTCCACTTGATCAGCTGCGCGTCGCGCACGATGCCCGCGTTGTTGACCAGGACGTCGATGCGGCCCCACTTCGCCGTCAGCGCGCCCACGGCCTCGTTGACGCTCGCGACGTCGGCCACGTTCACCGTCTGGAACAGCGCCTCGCCTCCAGCCGCGACGATCTCGTCGGTCACGGCAGACGCGTTGGTGTCCTGCACGTCCCAAGCCGCCACGCGGCATCGCTCCCGTGCGAATCCGACGGCCGTCGCCCGGCCGATGCCGGCGCCGGCGCCGGTCACGATCACAGTCTTCCCTGCCAGTCCGGTGTCGAGACTCATGAGTCCAGTCCTCCCAGGGACGATACAGAACCGCCCTACATGCGGAACGCGGCGGCGGCCTGGTTGTAGCCGACACCCGATCCCACGAACACCGTCAGCGCCCCCTTCGCGATCAGGCCCTTCTCGCGCGCATCGTCGAGCGCCATGGGAATGCAGGCGGAACCCGTGTAGCCCCACTTGTCCATCACCATGTGCGTGCGGTCGATCGACAGGCCCAGGTCAGCCATGACCAGTTCGATCGAGGGCTTGCGGACCTGCGTGAAGATGATGAAGTCGATGTCGCCGACGGCGAAGCCGCCTTCCTTCGCGAGCTTGCGCACGAGGCGCGGCCAGCCCTCGTGGTTGACCTCCGGCGGGTAGCGATCGAGGACCTGGACCGTCGTGCGTCCCGTCTTCACCGAGTCCTCGGTTGCCGGCTCGTACGTGCCGCCCGAGTAGATGCCCCAGTGCCTGTGGTACGCGCCGTCGGCGATGAACGCGCCGTTCAGGAACCCTGGCCTGGAGGACGACTCGAGCACCGCCGCGCCGGCCCCGTCGCCGTAGAAGAAGACCATCGGGTCGTCCGTCGCGGCGAGCTTGTGCATGAGGTAGACGCCGACGACCAGCACGGTCTTGATCGCGGGATTGGTGGCGATGATGCCGGCGGCGGTCGTCAGCCCGGTCGGGAACGAGGCGCAGGCGCAGCCGACGTCGAACGTGCCCGCGTTCTTCGCGCCGAGCTTGTGCTGGAGCACGACCGAGGTCGCCGGGGTGATGTAGTCGGGCGAGTCGGTACCGAGAATGATCAGGTCGACGTCGTCGGGCTTCCGGCCGGCTCGCTCGAGGGCCTGGACGGCCGCCGGCAGCGCGACGTCAGACGTGGCCCACGTCTCCGGCGCGTGCCATCGGGACATGATGCCGCTCGAAGCTTCCATCTTGTCCACGAACTCGGGCAGATGCGCGAAGCGCGTCCGCAGCGCGTCGTTCGGGACTTCAATCTCGGGCAGGTACCGCCCGGTGGAGACGATTGAGGCGTAGCGTGTCATCGATGCACTCCAGCCCGACCCGGTCGGGCACCGGGTTCGGAGCGGGCGAGGGCGCCGGCCCCGGAGCGCGAGTGCTCCGGGGCCGACTGAGCGCGGCTAGAAGACGATGCGAATGCCCAGCTGCGCCTCGAACGGCGGCAGCGTGGACGTGTACTTCCCGTAGTTCGGGTTCGCGACCGGCACCGGTGCCGGGTTCTGCAGCGTGGGGCCGATCGAGGTACTCCGCGCCGTTGACCGTGAGCGAGTTGACGTCGTAGTTGACGCGGTTCAGCAGGTTGAAGAACTCGGCGATGAAGTCCGCCCTCGCCTTCCCCCCGAGCGGCAAGGCGTAGCTGACCCTCAGGTTGACGCTGGCGAAGTTCGGGCCCTCCTCCGAGAACTTCGCGACGCCTGGCTTGCGGTCGGACGACTTGCCGTCGCCGTTGTAGTCGTAGCCGTAGCGGCGGTTCCACGGCTGACCTGATCCGTACTGGAAGATCGGCGCTACCGTGAAACGGGCCGGCAGCCGGAATACGGCTGACGCCGTGAAGTGGTAGCGCTCGTCCGCGCGCGACCGGCCCCACTCGGCCTCGATGTCGGCCGGGTCGCTCGGGTAGTCGGTCAGCGCAGGGCTGAAGTCGTCGTTGATGTTCTTCTTCGACGCAACCGTGAACGAACCGGTCACGACGTGCCCGCCCTTCAGGGTGCCGTTCAGGCTGGAGACGAACGCCTTGTACTCGGAGCGCCCTTCGTTCGTGTAGACGTTGATCTGGTTGAACGACTTGTTCGGCCGACAGTTGGCGGCGGCGACGTTGCACCCGGTCGCACCGTTGCCCGACCAGTTGAAGTCGCGGATGATCGCCTCGTCGCTGCCCTTGACGTAGACGCCCTCGAAATCCGCGAAGAGCCCGGTCTTGCCGATCTTGACCGTGTAGCCTGCCGTCGCCTGCGTCGAGGTCGGGTTCACGAACGACTTGTCGATGCGACCGGAATCGCTAGGGAGCGGCAGCCCGGTCGTGCTCGGGTTGTTCGGGTCGAGCGTGAAGGCCGGCAGGCCGATCAGCGCGCCGTTGAAGCGCTGCTGGACGATCCGGCCCGTATAGCCGTTCTGCTGGAGTTCGAGGTGTGCCGGCACCAGCAGGTAGCGGCCGGTGAACATGCCGACGCCGCCGCGGGCGACGTGACGGCCGTCACCCGCGATGTCCCACGAGAAGCCGGCGCGCGGCTGGAAGTTGTTCGTGTCGCGGCCGCGCGCGTCCGGGTTGAGCGGGTCGGTGTAGTCCGGGTTGTTCCCGGCGGTGTCGATGTCGTACCGCAGGCCGAGGTTGATCGTCACGCGGGGCGACGGCCGCAGGTCGTCCTGGATGAAGCCGGAGATCAGGTTCGTCGTGACCTTCGAGCGGCCCTCGCCGGTGGTGCCGGCGTAGAGCCGCGGCACGTCCCTCGTGTCCGTGAGGTAGAGCATCAGCCCGGTCGGATACACCGGGAAGGTCCAGTCATCGCTGACCATCTGCAAGGCCCCGCCGAACTTCAGGTCCTGCGCCCACTTGCCGCTGCCCAGGCGCATGAAGAACGTGTCACGGAGTTCGACGATCCGGCCGGTGTCGTCCTGGTCGCCGACGATGCCGGCCCCCGTCTGGAGCGTCGTGCCGCTCGAGAAGTACTCCGCCATCTTCGAGCTGTTGTTCGGCTCGACGAACTTGCGCTGGCCGAACTGGAACGACAGGGTGTTGAGCATGCTGCCGCCGACCGTCCACGCGTGCGTGGCCGTGAAGTTGTAGTTGTCGCGGTTCAGCTGCATGCCGGTAGACTCGTCCGCCACGCCGCCGACCCGGAAATTGTCCTGGCGGTAGTACTCGTAGACGAACTTCATCCGGAGGCTCTGCGTGTCGCTGATCCGGCTGTCGACGCCGCCGTAGATCAGCGACTGGTCGAACGGCACCTTGATGTCCGCCGCCGTCGACGCGTACGCGCCGCCCGGCCGGAAGAGCGCGTAGCTGTTGTCGCTCACCTGCTCGAACGACACGAAGTAATGCGCCTTGTTCTTCACGATCGGCCCGCCGAGCGTGCCGCCGTACTGCTGGCGCGAGTAGTCGACCTTCTCAATCTCGAATTCCCCCTTCGCTCGGAGGCTCTTGTCGCGGAAGAAGGCGAACGCCGAGCCGTGCAGGTTGTTGGTGCCCGACTTGGTGACGATGGAGAGCGCGCCGCCCGCCGATCCGCCGATCTCCGTGTCGAAACGGTTCGCGATGACCCGGAACTCGCCGACCGCGTCCTGGCTGAATCGGGCGCGGGCGAGGCCGAGCACCGGGTCGGTGAAGTCGACACCGTCCACCATGATCGTCGACTGGCTGGCGTTGCCAGCCGCGCCGATGACCGGACCGTTGCCGATGAAGCGGTTGCCACCGCGCTCGCGCTGCACGCCGGGCGCCAGGAAGGCCAGCGACTGGAAGTCGCGGTTGGCCACGGGCAGTTCCTTGATCTGCTCGGGCGTGATGTTGGTCGACGAGTCCGTCTTGTAGACGTCGACCAGCGTCGCCTCGGCGATCACGGTCACCGTCTCGGAGACCTTCGCGACCGTGAGCGTCGCCGAGAGCTTCGCCGTCTGGCCGACAAGCAGCGTGACACCTTCCTGATTGACCGTCGCGAAGCCCGCGAGCTCGAACTTCACGTTGTAGATCCCAGGCTGCAGCGCCAGGAACCGGGCGACCCCGTTGGGGCCGGTCACGCCGGTCTGCGTGAACCCGGTGTCGGGCCGCACGACCGTCACCGTCACCCCGGGCAGGACGGCCTTCGACTCGTCCACGACGAGCACTTCAACCACCGCGTCCGCGACTTGCGCCGACGCGAGGGCGGGGAAGAGCACCAGCGTCGCGCCGATGATCATCGCCGCCAGCGCCCAGCCGCCCAGGCTGCGCGTCCACTCCTTCAGCATGTCTGCCTCCTCTGTGCGCGCCCGCCAGGACGCGCTCGTGCACGGCCCCGGTGTGGGGCAATCTGTCACCGAGATGAACGATTCGTTGATGGAAGGCTCCAGCCGGCAGCTGCAAGGCGCCAGCGGGCGTCGAAGGGCCCGTCTTCTTGGCTGCTCGAGCGTCGCCTCAAGGTCATAATTAACATACCGAACGCTTGATATGTTTTCTGGCTGGTGTAGAATAGCTCCGCAGCAAGCCGCCGTCAAGGGGCTTGTGGTCACCCCCGACAAACCCGGAGGTTCCTGATGACCCTCGGCGCACGCGTCGGCCTCGGCGCGGCCGTCCTCCTGCTCGTCGTCCTGGCGGCTGGCATCTGGTACGTCTGGAAGCGGCCGCTCAGCGTGTACGCCGCCTTCAACCGGCGCAAGCTGGCCGACGCGGGCCTCACCAAGAAGACGGCGAACTCGCCGGCCGGCCCGCAAACCTACTGGACCGGAGGGGCTGGCCCCGCGCTGGTCCTGCTCCACGGCGCCGGCGACTCGGCTGGCACGTGGGCGTCCGTTGCCGACACGCTCGTGCCCCGCTTCCGGCTGGTGATTCCCGATCTGGCAGGCCATGGGCACAGCGGCCCGGCCTCCGGCCCCCTGTCGGTGGGCCAGGTGCTCGCCGGCATCGAGGCAGTGCTCAACCAGGAACCCAAGGAGCCCGTCGTCCTCGTCGGCAATTCGCTGGGCGCGTGGGTCGCCCTGCTGTACGCGAAGCAGCATCCCGATCGCGTGGCGCGGGTCGTGCTGGTGAACGGTGGCGCACTCGTCGGAGAGCGTTCGGACGTGAGCCTGATGCCGAAGACGCGCGAAGAAGCGGCGTCGCTGATGACGCAACTCCGGGATGCGTCGGCCAGCCCAATTCCCGGCTACGTTCTCGACGACGTCGTCCGCGAGGCGAACGCGGGGCCGATCGCGAGGCTCACTGAGACCGCCAGTGGCATGGGCGAGTACGTGCTCGAGGGCAAGCTGCACGAACTCAAGGTGCCCGTCGATCTCCTCTGGGGCGAATCCGACAAGCTGTTCGGGCTGTCGTACGCGAAGCGGATGATGGCCCAGCTGCCGGCGTCCCGTCTGACGACGATCCCGGCGTGCGGACACGTGCCGCACCAGGAGTGCCCCACGCGCTTCCGGACCTCGCTCATCGAGGTGCTGACGATGCCGCCGCCGGTGCCGGCGGCGCCTCCCGGGCTCGGAAGGTAATCGTGCTGCATGCGGACGTGCTGGGGGAACGCGCGCGGCTGACGCCGGACAAGACGGCGCTCGTCTGGGTGCCGACCGGCGCACGCTACAGCTACGGCGATCTCGACGCCCGTGCCAGCCGGCTCGCGACGGCGTGGATCGATACCTGCGGCTTTCGGCCGGGCGATCGCGTCGGGCTGATCGCGCACAACCGGGTCGAGTTCATCGACGCGTTCTTCGCCGCCGCGAAGTCCGGCGTCATCCTCGTGCCGTTCGGCACGCGCCTGACGCCGCACGAGATCGAGTACATCGCGCGCGACGCGGGCCTCTCCGGCTTCACCTACGACGGTGCGTTCGCGGACGTCGTGCGCCCGGTCGCCGCCAATCTGCCGCCGATGACCTGGATGGCGCTCGACGCCCCGGCCGCCGCCGGGCATCGCCGCGTCGAAGATCTGCTTCCGGCGACAGGCCGGCCCCTTCCACGGCGTGGTCCGGAGGAGGTCTGCTGCCTGCTCTACACGAGCGGGACCACGGGTCGGCCGAAAGGCGTGATGGTGCCGCATCGCATGGTCGCGTGGAACGGATACAACACTGCCATGTGCTGGCAGCTGCGCGAAGACGACGTCAGCCCGATCTTCACGCCGCTGTATCACGCCGGCGGGCTCGGCGCCTTCCTGCTGCCGATCTTCGCCATCGGCGGCACGATCGTCCTCCATGCGGGGTTCGACGCGACGGAGATCTGGCGCACGATGGAGCGCGAGCGCTGCACCGTCGTGCTCGGCGTGCCGACCATCTACAAGATGCTCATGGAGGCGCCGGAGTTCGCGACCGTCGATCTGTCGCGCGTGCGCTGGCTCATCAGCGGCGGCGCGCCGCTGCCCCTCTACATCATCGAGGCGTACCAGCAGCGCGGCGTCGTCTTCAAACAGGGCTACGGCCTGACCGAGGTCGGGGTGAACTGCTTCTCGATGACCGTCGAGGAGTCCGCGCGCAAGAAGGGGGCGATCGGCAAGCCGATGATGTTCACCGAAGCGCGCGCGGCCGGCGAGGGCGGGCGCGAGGTGCCGGTCGGCGAAATCGGCGAGCTATGGTTGCGCGGCCCGCACGTGTGCCTGGGCTACTGGAACAACCCGGAAGCGACCTCCGCGGCACTCGACGCCGAGGGATGGTTTCATACCGGGGACCTGGCCCGACGGGACGAAGACGGGTTCTACTACATCGCCGGCCGGCAGAAGGACATGCTGATCTCGGGCGGAGTGAACGTCTATCCGGCCGAGATTGAGGCGGAGTTGCTGCTGCACCCTGCCGTCAAGGACGCCGCGGTGGTCGGGGTTCCCGACCCGACGTGGGGCGAGGTTGGGGCTGGCTGCGTCGGTACTGCGCGAGCCCGGCAGCCTGACGAGCGACGAACTCGCGTCGTTTCTCGCGCAGCGCCTGGCGAAGTTCAAGATTCCGCGACGCTGGCTGTTCGTCGACGCGCTGCCGCGGACGGCCTACGGGAAAGTGGTCAAGGGCGACCTGCGCACGCGACTGACTGACGACGCGAGCTGAGCGAGAGACCGCGATTGGGGATCGCGGAAGGCTGGCGGGCCCTTTCCGGACGAGCCGCTTCGGAGCAGCCCGTCTCCTTCTTCGACGTCCTTTCCGAACGACTCAGTCTCCTCCTCTGGGCGACCCGCCTGCTGTACAATCCCCGTGGCTGAGGCGACCCGCCGCGCACCGGCCGCCGCGAAACTGAGGAGACCGACCGATGCTTCGACGATACCGTGCGCTGCTCGTCCTCGCCTGCCTGCTGCTCGTCTCGAGCCTGACCGTCACGACCCAGAAGGGGCAGCTCGGCTACTACCGCTTCCCCGCCCTGTCGGGCGACACGGTGGTGTTCACCGCAGAGGGCGATCTCTGGCGCGTCAGCGCCAACGGCGGCATCGCGCAGCGGCTGACAACGCATCCCCAGGAAGAAAGCCGGGCCGCGGTGTCGCCCGACGGGATGACCGTCGCCTACTCGGCGACCTACGAAGGCCCCGGCGAGATCTACACCCTGCCGCTCGACGGGGGCGTGCCGGTTCGCAGGACGCACGACGCGAGCCGCGGCAGCGTCGTCGGCTGGACGCCGGGCGGCGAGATCCTCTTCGCCACGCGGCGCCATTCGACGCTGCCGAACACGCAGCTCGCAACGCTCGACCCGAGGACCGGCGCGCGCACCCTGCTCCCGCTCGCGCAGGCGAGCGACGGCGCCTATGACGCGAAGGGTGCCACCCTCTTCTTCACGCGCCTCCCCTTCCAGGGCAGCCACACGCGCCGCTACAAGGGAGGCACGGCGCAGAACATCTGGAAGCTGACGACGGGCGCCGCCGAGGCGGTCCCCCTCACCGCCGACTACGCCGGTACCAGCAAGACACCGATGCCGTGGAACGGCCGCGTCTACTTCGTCACCGACCGCGACGGGTCGATGAACATCTGGTCGATGGACGGAAACGGCCGCGACCTTCGGCAGCACACGAAGCACCGCGAGTTCGACGTGCAGTCGCCGTCGCTCTCGAAGGGCCGCATCGCCTACCAGACGGGCGCCGATCTCCGGCTCCTGGACGTCGCCAGCGGCGCGGACAAGCCGATTCCGATCACCCTCGTGTCCGACTTCGACCACCTGCGCGAGCGGTGGGTGAAGAACGCGATCGACTGGGTGTCGTCCGCGCACCTTTCGCCGACCGGCGACCGTGTCGTCCTGACGGCACGCGGCCAGGTATTCGTCGCGCCGGCTCTCCAGGGCCGCATCGTCGAGGCTACGCGCAACCCGCTGGCGCGGCACCGCAACGCGCGGTTCATGCCGGACGGGCAGTCGGTGCTGTCGCTGTCGGACGAGAGCGGCGAGGTCGAGTTCTGGCGCGTCCCGGCCAACGGCGTCGGCGTGGCCGCGCAGCTCTCGAACGACGGGAAGGTGCTCCGGTGGGACGGCGTGCCGTCGCCCGACGGCAACTACGTCGCGAACCACGACAAGAACCAGCGGCTCTGGGTCCTGGACGTCGCGAAGAAGGCCCAGAAGCAGGTGGCCGAGTCGGCCAACGGCGACTTCGGCGACATCGCCTGGTCGCCCGACAGCCGGTGGCTGGCCTACACCTGCCCGGCCGCGAACCAGTTGAGGCGCATCTTCCTCTACGAGGTGGCCACGGCGCGCAGCGTCCCCCTGACGACGGACCGCTACGACAGCGTGAGCCCGGCGTGGAGCCCAGACGGCAAGTGGCTCTACTTCCTGTCGAACCGCAACTTCGAGTCGCTGGTCGGCAGCCCGTGGGGATCGCGGCAGCCCGAGCCGTTCTACGACCGGCAGGCGAAGATCTACCACGTGGCGCTCAAGCGCGGGGAGCGCTCGCCGTTCCAGGCGGACGACGAACTGCAGGCGGCGGTCAAGTCGGGCGCCAAGCCGGCCGAGAGCAAGCCCGCCGAGCCGGCGAAGCCCGCGGAGGCGAAGCCCGCAGACGCGAAGCCAGCCGACGTGAAGCCTGCAGAAGCGAAGGCGGGAGCGAAGCCCGCCGAAGCACCCGCGGTCGATCCGAAAGCCGCAGGCGCGAAGGCGGCAGTCCCGGTAGTGGTCGTCGACGTTGACGGCCTCGAGGCGAGGCTGCTCGAGGTGCCGGTCCCGGCCGGCAACTATGCGGACCTGTCGACCGACGGGAAGCGCCTCTACTTCATGTCCCGCCCCACGGGCCGCGACGGCACGGCGGCGCTCAAGACGCTGGCGATCGACAACAAGAAGCCGCAGCCGGAGACGTTCATCGACGACCCCCGGTCGTACGAGCTGTCGGGCGACAACAAGAAGGTGCTCGTCAGGAAGGGCTCGACATACTACGTGGTCGACGCCGGGGCGAAGGCGCCCACGGACCTCGCGAAGCTGGCGGTTCCGCTGAGCGACTGGACGTTCCACCTCGACCCGCGGGCCGAATGGCGTCAGATGTTCACCGAGGCGTGGCGCCTCGAGCGCGACTACTTCTACGACCGCGGCATGCACGGCCTCGACTGGCCGACCATCCGCACCAGGTACCTCCCGCTGGTCGATCGCGTGACGGATCGCGCGGAACTGAGCGACATCCTGGCGCAGATGGTGAGCGAGCTGTCGGCGCTCCACATCTTCGTGCGCGGCGGCGACATGCGGCCCGGGACCGACAACGTCTGGCCGGCGGCGCTCGGAGGCACGCTGACGCGCGACGAGAAGGCGGGCGGATACCGGGTTGGTCACGTCATCCGGACCGATCCGGATCGGCCCGAGCGGCGGGCGCCCCTGGCCAGGCCAGGCATCGACATCGCCGAGGGGGACGTGATCGAGATGGTCAACGGCACGGCGTCACTGTCGGTGCCGGACGTCTTCACGCTGCTCCGCGGCCAGGCCGACAAGCAGGTCCTTCTGCGCGTGAAGCCGAAGGCCGGCGGCGCGGCGCGCGAGGTCATCGTGGTGCCGATCTCGGCCCAGCTCGAAGACGACCTCCGGTACGACGAGTGGGAATACACCCGCCGGCTGGCCGTCGAGCAGGCGAGCCAGAGCAGGATCGGCTACGTGCACCTGCGCGCCATGGGCGGCGGCAACATGGCGGAGTGGACGCGCGAGTACTACCCGGTCTTCGACCGAGACGGCCTGATCATCGACGTCCGGCACAACAGCGGCGGCAACATCGACAGCTGGATCCTCGAGAAGCTGCTCCGGAAGGCCTGGTTCTACTGGCAGGAGCGCGTCGGCAGCCCGACCTGGAACATGCAGTTCGCCTTCCGCGGCCACATGGTCGTGCTCGTCAACGAACGCACGGCGTCGGACGGCGAGGCTTTCGCCGAGGGGTTCCGGCGGCTCGGTCTCGGCAAGGTGATCGGCACGCGCACGTGGGGCGGAGAGATCTGGCTGAGCCAGAACAACTTCCTGGTCGATCGCGGCATCGCGACGGCGGCCGAGACCGGGGTCTACGGCCCCGAGGGGCAGTGGCTCATCGAAGGGCACGGCGTCGACCCCGACATCGTGGTGGACAACCTGCCGAAGGCGACCTTCGACGGGAAGGACGCGCAACTCGAAGCGGCGATCAGACACCTGCAGGAGCTGATCAAGGCCAAGCCCGTGCCCGTGCCGAAGACACCGCCCTACCCGATCAAGAAGTAGGGCGAGGCTTCAGCCTCGCCTGGCCAGCTGGTCCCGAAGCGCGTCCTTGAGCACCTTCTGCGTGACGCCCAGCGGCATCGCACCGGCGGGCAGCACGTGGATGCGCCTCGGGCACTTGTAGGCGGCCAGCCGGGTCCGTGACCACGCGATCAGGTCGTCTTCCTCCACGTCGGAGTCCGCGCGCAGTTCGACGACGCCGACCGGGATCTCCCCTTTCTCGTGATGTGGCATGCCGAGCGCGGCGGCACGCGCCACGGCGGGATGCGCAGCCAGCACGTCTTCGACGTCGCTCGCGAAGACCGAGTACCCGCCGCACTTGATCACGTCCTTCGACCGTCCCACCAGTCGGATGAACCCGAATCGGCTCCGGACACCCAGGTCGCCGGTCCGCAGCCAGCCATCGGGCGTGATCAGTCGCGCCGTGGTCGCCGGGTCCTTCCAGTAGCCGGTCGTCAGGCCGGGCCCTTTCACGACGCACTCGCCCACCTGCCCTCGCGGCGCGCGCTCGCCGCTCTCCAGGAGTGTCGTCACCCGGAAGGGCGGCATGGGCACATGCCAATCGCCGCCGCCCGGGATCAGCCGCGACTGGATGCCGAGCATCGCGATGCCGCCGAGCTCGACCATGCCGTAAGCGTCGAGCAGCAGCGGCTCGACGCGCCCGCCGCCGGGCAGGCGGAGCAGCGCGCCGTACTCCAGCAGGCGCGCGCGGACGGCGGGCGGCAGGTGATCGCTGGACGACAGCCACACCCGCACGCTCGCCAGCCGAGACGGGTCCGGTCGGGCGTTGACGATCTGCGCCAGCATCGCCGGAACGCCGACCACCGTCGTGATCCGATCACGCGCGATCGCCTCAATCGCCTCATCCGCGTCGAACCGGCTCCGGCAGTAGCCCGCGACGCCGGCCATCATGCCGTAGAGCGCTGCGCTCACAGCCATGATGTGCGACCACGGGAGCGCGATCAGCGCCCGGTCGCGGTCGCCGAGCACCAGAGACAGGCACGCGGCCATCAGGCGCCCGCCCAGCAGCGCGCGGCTGGACAGCATCGCGGCTTTCGGCGTCCCCTCCGTACCAGACGTGTGGAAGATCGCCACGGGCGCGTCCCGCTCCACGGACGCGGGCGCGAGCGCCGGCCGGCGCAACTGCCCGAGCGGCACACGCAGGAACCCGTCGAGCGTCTCGGACTCGTTGTCGGACTGGATCCAGACGGGGACCGTCAACTCGTCGCGCGATCCGATGCGTTCCTCGAAGAGGGCGCGGTCGGTGACGAGGATGTCGAGGCCGCAGTGACCGATGATCCGCCGCGCCTCGGGCAGCGACAACATCGGATTCAGGGGCACCGCAACGCCGCCAGCCCGGATGACGGCGAGGAACCAGCGGAGACACCTCGTGTCGTTCGTACGCCAGATGCCGACGAGCCCGCCACGGCGAAGGCCCGCGTCCTCGACCAGGAACCGGCCGAGCGCGCACACCTCGCGGTGCATGTCCCCGAGGCGCTGCACCGGCTCGCGCGCGCCGTCGAGCGTGACGAAGTCCTCCTCGACGCTGACGACGCGGTTGCCGCCACCGCGGCGGAGCAGTTCGTCGAGCAGATTGGAGACCGTGACGCGAGGGTCGAGCGCCAGGCGCAGGCGGCTGAACATCGGTCAGCGCTCCGGCTCCAACTTGCGGTTCCCCCAGTCGGTTGCGCGGCAGAAAGCCAGCAGGCGATCGAGGTAGTCCATGACGTGCGGCGGACGGATGCCGGCGGGCCCGAGCAGGTCCTTCGGCCGCCGTCGTGTCGAAAGCCATCCGCATCGAGAGGTACGACCGGTACGCGCGGCCATCTCTTCACCACGCGGCGCTTCCGGCCCCAGAGAAAGACGACGAGCAGCGGCCGGATCAGGCGCCAGAACAACTCGGGATCGATGTACCGGACTGGAGGCACGCCGAAGAACGCCGAGGCGCGCTCGGCAATCTCGCGGATGGTCGCCTGCGCGGCTGGCCCCGCGCAAAGATGCACCGTCCGGCCCACAGCGCGAGGGTCGAACGCCAGGTACGAGATGGCGGACGCGACGTAATCCACCGGGACGATGTCGATGATCGCATCCGGAAAGCCCGGAGCCGTGCGCCATATCCGTCGCGCGTACATCTTCAGCGGCCAGTAGAGCATCTTGAAGCTGCTGGTCTCGCCCGGTCCGTGAGTCGCCGACGATGATGCTCGGGCGGAGGATGCTCATCGGGAGGGCCTCGAGATGGGCGCGCACGAGCTGTTCGGCCTCGAACTTCGATCTGCTCGTACGAATTCCTGAACTGTTGCCCGGCGTCCAGCTCGTCCTCGCGAACGAGGCCCGTGCGCTGGCCGGCGACGTACGCCGTGCCCACGTAGACGAAGCGCTTCAGCGCGCCGCGCGCGTGCGCGGCCTGCGCCAGCGCGAGCACGTGGCGCGTCCCCTCGACGTTGACCTTCCGCGCCGCCGCGAGGCGGTCGTCGAATCGGATGCTGGCGGCGCCGTGGATGACGAGGGTGGTGTCCGCGATGAGCGCGTCGTAGACCGGCGCGGGGATGCCGCACCGGTCGAGAGTGACGTCGGCCGCGATCCCGTCGACGCGTGTCCAGTCAGCGGCATTCACGCCCAGGCGTCGCAGCATCTCGACGGCGCGGTCGGCAGCCCTCTTGCCGCGATCCTCCCGGACCAGCAGCGTCAGGCGGGCCTCCGGATGGTCCTGCAGAAGACGCTGCACCAGGTTGGCGCCGACAAAACCGGTCGCGCCGGTCACGACGATCCGTTCAGTGGGCATGCTTGGTTCCCGACGTCAAAGGGTCCAGGGGCGAAACAATAGCACAGGACGCATGGCCGCCACCTGCCGCGAGAGTCTCGATCGCCGGCGCGGTCGCCGGTCGTCGTGGGCGCGGGCGGCCGGCCCGAGAGAGGCAGGCGCGGACCGGATATACTTCCATCGATGCGGTGCGACGACATCCGGCTGACGGGCTCGGGCGGCGCGAACCGCGTCATGGAGGCGGAGCTGAAGCGCCTCGTCATGCGATCGCCGTTCGAGGTCCGCGTCCCCAGGCCCAGGCGCGAGGGCGAGGCGACGCTCCTCTACCCGTTCGACGCGCGCATCGCCTGGGTCGCCGCCTGTCATCACCGAACGTCGTCGCGCATCTCGTGGGACCTGTTCTCGAGCCCGGCGGTGCGGCTCGAGCCGCTGTTCGAAGAACTCCTGCCGGCACTGAAGACCGACGATCGACTGCCCGCCGCAAAGACGCTGCGCCTCTCGGTGGATCTGGGGTCGGCCCACGACTTCGAGGCGGGGCCGCTTCAACTGCGCGGCGTGGTGAAGAACGCGCTGGTCGAAGCGCTCGCATCGCGCGGGGTGAGAGCGGAGGTTGACGCCGACTCGCCCGACGTCGTGTTCGTCGCCCGCCGGGCCGGCACGCCGGAGGCTCGCCGAACCGTCGTCGGAATCGACATCGGCCTCGGCGCGCGGCATCGTCGCGGCGCCCGCGTCGCCACCGGCCCCGCCCCGCTGCGCGAGACGCTGGCGGCGCAGCTCATCATGCTGTCGCGGTGGGACGCGAGGTCCGAGCCGCTCGTGGACCCGATGGCGGGAAGTGCGACGATCCCAATCGAAGCGGCTGGCCTGGCGGTTGGGGCCGCGATCCGGCATCCGTCCGAACTCCCCTTCAGGCACCTGGCGGCCCTCCAAGGTCTGCCGAACGAGGCCCCGGACCTCTTCCCGGGCACCGTGCCGCAGATCCTCGCGCTCGATGTCGACGAGGAGATGATCAAGGCGATGGTGGGGAACCTCCGGGCGGCAGGCCTGACCGGCGCGTCCTACAAGGACTCGATCGTCATCGGACAGAAGGACGTGCGCGCGCTGACGCCGGAATACGTCGCCGGCCTGCTGCCGCGAGCGGCCGGCATGAAGCCGGGCGTCTTCTGCTTCAACCCGCCGTACGGCGTGCGCATCGGCGGCGAGTCGGGCGAGGCGAAGCTGCTCGACCTCTACGCGGGAATGGGACGCGCCCTGGGGCGCTTCAAGGGCTGGCGCGCCGCGTGCTTCGTCTCGAACCCGCGTTTCGTTGAAGCGTTCGGGCATCCGCCGGCGATGAGCAAGCCGGCCACCAACGCCGAACTGCCAGGCGCCTTCCTCGTCTACCAGTTGTAGTTCGCCCGTTTGCAGTGCGGCGGGTAAACTGGAGGCGATCGGCGGCGACTTGGTCCTGGAATCCGACGATGCGGAAGAACCGAATCTGGATTGGCTTCACCCTCGTGACGCTCGTGACGCTCGCGGCCGTTACCGGGCGGACCCAATCGCCCTCGTCGACCGTGCCCTTCGCGCTCGACCACAACCGGATGACGGTCGAGGTGGAATTCCAGCACCCGGCCGGCGGCGTGCGGAAGGCGCGCGCCTGGGTGGACACCGGTGGCACCGACCTTCTCGTGTCCGAATCGCTCGCGCGCGATCTCGGAATCGAAGTGCCGGCGTTCAAGGCCGCCGACCAGTCGGCCGCCTCTCCGTCGCGGGCGCCGGTGATGCGGGTTGGCGGAGTCGCCCTGGACACCGGGGGGATGACCGTGGCCGTGCGCGCAGGCCGCGTGGCACTGCCCGGCATACAGGCCGAGTGCACGATCGCCCCGCGGTGCCTGCGCCGCCTGCACGTCGTCTTCGACTACCCGGCGCGCCGGCTCACGCTGGCCCGGCCAGGCACGCTGAAGCCGGCCGGCACGCCGGTGCCCTGCCGAGTGAATCCGGAGACCGGACTCTTCATGATCGAGACGGTGGTCGATGGCCAACGACTGGCGCTCGGTGTCGACAACGGGTCGGCCGGCACCTGGGTCAGCGACACGCTGACGGCCGCGTGGCTGGTCCGCCACGCCGACTGGTCGTACGCCACGGGCGCCGCCGGTTCCACGAACTTCTTCGGGTTTCCGTTCGAGACGCGGGGCACGTTGGTGAGGCTGCCTGCGATCGCCATCGGCACCGCCGCACCGGCACGCGACGCGGCGGTCCTCGGCCTGCCGCAGGGGCTCTTCGACTGGTATTCCAAGAAGTCGGCGGGCACCGTCGTCGGCTTTCTCGGCGCCGACGTCATCGCGCGCTACCGCCTCGAGGTCGACTTCCCCGGCCAGATGACCTGGTGGCAGGCCGGACCGGCGGCGGCGAAGCGCGATCTCGACATCGTGGGCCTGACGATTCGACCGGAATCCGATGGATCGTTCGCGGTGGCAGGCGTCGTCTCACGGAACGGCCGGCCGATGGTGGAAGGCGTCGAACCGAACGACAGACTGCTGCGCGTGGACGGCCTCGACGTGACAAACGTGCCGATGGGCACCGTGATCGACGCGCTGCGCGGCACGCCGGGCGCAACTCGCACGCTGCTGCTCGAGCGCGCCGGAAGGCGAATCACGGTGCAGGCCACCGTCGTCCGGCTGCCGTAGGCGGGGTGCGGCGACGCCGGCTCAGGGCCCATGGCGCAGGGCGCAGGGCTCACGGCTCAGGGCTTACGACTCTCGGCCCACTATCTTCTTCCTTCTGTCTTCTGTCTTCTACTTCCTGTCATCCGTCCCCTACACCCTCGTCCGCGTGATCTTCGCGACGACGCCCGAGTTGGTCGGGTCGGGGCACCGGATGAACTCAGTGGTGACGCCGTCCGGGTCGATCACCTTCTTGTAGGGCGTGCCCTCGTAAAGCCACGGCATCGTGCCGCCGTACTTCAGGACGCGAATGGCGCCGCTCATGCTGTCCTGCAGCCACTCGCACATCCGGCCCTGGTCGGCCGGATAAGCGAACTTCTCACCCGGCGTGTGGCGTGCGCACTTCCCCGCTTTGCACTCGACGATCTCGATGCCGATCTCGTAGCGGCGCCGCGGCGGAGCGAGTTGCGGCTGCGTGGCGGAGGGCGGCTGCTGCGCCCCGGCCGCGGCGGCCACGCCGGTCAGCGCCGCGCCTGCCAGTCCACAGGCCGACAGGAATCCGCGTCGGTCGGTCATCTTGTTCTCTTCCATCACCGTACTCCTTTCGCGCCGAACAGGGTCCATTTCCGAAAAGGTAACACTTCCCGTTCGTATCTTCTGTCTTCTGTCTTCTGTCTTCTGTCTTCTGAATTCTGGCTTCTGAATTCTGGCTTCTGTCCCCTACTTCATCAGGAAATCCACCGCAAGCGACGCGAGGGCTCTGGTTCCGACGGGCAGCGCGCCCTCGTCTACGGTGTAGCGGGGCGAGTGGTTGGCCGGCGCGGTTGCCGGATCCTGTCCGGGCGGTGTGACGTACAGCAGGAAGTAGAGGCCCGGCACCTTCTGCGCATAGTAGGAGAAGTCCTCCGACGGCATGACCGGCGGAACGACGCGCGCCTTCCCCTTGCCGGCCACCCGCTCGAGTGTCGGCGCCATGCGCGCCGTCAGATCCGGGTCGTTCATCGTGACCGGGTAGCCGTCGGTGGCCGTCACCGTCGCCGTCGCGCCGGCCGCTTCGGCGATGTTCTCGGCCGTCTGTCGGACGCGCCGCAGAACGTCGACGCGCATCGCCGGGTCGAACGTCCTGATGGTGCCCTCCATCAGCACCGACTCCGGAATGATGTTCGTCCGGACGCCGCCGCTGATCTTCCCGATCGATATCACCGCAGGGGCCTGCGTGAGATCCACCTGGCGGCTGACGATCGTCTGCAGGCCGAGCACGATCTGGGATGCGACGACGATCGGGTCGACGCCCGCCCAGGGCATGCCGCCGTGGGTCTGCTTCCCGGTGACGGTGATGGACAAGGTGTTGCCGGCGGCCATCTGCCCACCGGCCCGATAGCCGATGTGGCCCACCGGCCCGGGGAACGTGTGGAGGCCGAAGATGGCGTCCGGGCGAGGATTGTCGAGCACCCCCTCCCGTACCATCCGCTCGGCGCCGCTCAACTCGTCGCCCGGAATGCTCTCCTCGGCAGGCTGGAAGATGAACATGACGGTGCCCGGCAGGCGTTCGCGCATGCCGGCAAGGATCTCGGCGGCGCCCATCAACATCGCAGTGTGGGCGTCGTGGCCGCACGCGTGCATCACGCCGACCTCCTGCCCGCCCCACTGCGTCCTGACCTTCGAGGCGTAGGGGACGTCGAGTTCCTCGGTGACCGGGAGCGCGTCCATGTCGGCCCGAAGCGCGACCACCCGTCCGGGCTTGCCTCCGCGCAGGATGCCGACGACGCCGGTCTTCGCCACGCCGGTGCGGACCTCCATGCCCAGCCTGCGCAGGTGGTCGGCGACGATGCCGGCCGTGCGCGTCTCCTGGTAGCCGAGTTCAGGGTGCTGGTGGAAGTCGCGGCGCCAGGCGACGACGCGCGGGGCCGCGTCCGCGGCGCGCCGGTCGATCTCGGCCTGCGGCGCGGCGGGGGGCGGCTGGCCGGGCGCGGCGGCAGACGTCTGGCCCGACAAGGCGGCCGGCGCCCGGACGGGCGCCTTCGACGGCACCTGGGCCAGCGCGGCCGGCACTCCGAACACCAGGGTCAGGACGATTCCGGCGAACACACGACGCATCGGCATTCTCCTCACAGCGGGACGGCGGCGCCATCATGTCTGCCGCGCCGGTTGAGCGTCGCTCAGCGCGTCGGCGGCGGCAATCCCAACGACAGGAACTCGCCAATCGGGACGCCGCCCGTGCCCACCAGCGCTGTTCCAACCGAGGGGCCGAACGTCTGTCGGAACGCGGCGAGCCCCTCGAGCGACCCGACCGTCGCACCGCTCTTGACCTCGATCGCTGTCACATCCGGTCCATTGACCGTCACGTAGTCGACTTCAACATCGAGTCCGCGGCGCTTCGTCCGCCAGTAGTACAAGGAGCAGCGGGCCAGACGCGTCTGCCCCAGCAGATGTGCTCCGACAGCTGCCTCGACGTGCCGGCCCCAAATCGCCGCGTCCGCGCGGCTCTCCTTCAGAGTGCGGCCCGCAACGGCGCTGGCAAGAGCCGTATTGTGCACGGCGAGTTTCGGAGTCGAACGCCGACGCCGGGACGCGTCGCCCGCGTATTTCTGCAGCCCCGCGACCAGGCCCGCGGCATCGAGCAGGTCGAGGTAGTGGGCAACCGTCGTGGTGTTCCCGGCATCGTGGAGCTGCCCGACCATCTTCTCGAAGGTCAGTTCGCGTCCGGCGTAGTCGCACGCGAGGTGGAAGAGCCGTCGGAGCAGAGCCGGCTTGTCGACGCGCTGCATCAACAGGATGTCGCGAGACACCGTCGTCTCGATCACCGAGTCCAGAAGATACGCCCGCCATCGCGCAGGATCGTCGATCAGCGGCGCCGCTCCAGGGTATCCCCCGTAGAAGATGAACGTGTCGAGGTCCCACCCGAACGCGTCGCGGCACTCCGGCCACGTCCAGTGCGTCATCGGCAGCGTTTCGAATCGTCCGGCGAGACTCTCCGAGAGGCCCTGCTGCATCAGAAGCGGTGAGGAACCGCTGAGCACGACCCTCAGGTCTCGCCCCGCGAAACTGTCTTCGTCCCACAGCCGCTTGACCCAGGGCGCCCAGTTCGCGATCTTCTGAACTTCGTCGATGGCGAGCACGACTGGACGGCCGGCGGCGGCGAGAATCCGACGAGCGCTGGCCCACTGCTCGTCGAGCCACGCCGCGGATTGCAGCGTCGCGGTATCTGCGGTGGCGTAGTGTGACGGCGTGTCGAGGGTTTCGAGCACCTGCCGGATCGCGGTCGTCTTGCCCACCTGCCTGGCGCCGGTCACGATTTGCAGGAAGCGGCGAGGCTCTCGCAGTCTCGTCAGAAGCTCCGTGTTCGAAGGCCGTTGGTACATGAACCAACCCCGACTGCCGCCGCACCCATTCCGTTGAGATGTTTATCTCATTATCATGAGTTAATAGGAGTCTAGCCTCCAAGATCAATGATTTCAATCAAATAACGAGCTCGCCTCTACTTGCTACATCTCGAGCTTCGCGCGCACCTCCTTCAGCGGCTGCTCGAGGCAGGCGGGGAACTCGCCGCGGGAACGGGCTGCGTCGACGTCCGCGAGCATGGCTGTGAATCGATGCGTGACTTGACCAGGGTCGTCCTGAAACGAGCGTCCGCGCGGAGGCGCAAGGCATCTTCGATGCGGCCATGCCGCGCCAGAGCCGGGCCTAACACGGCGACAGGGTTCTCCTGATGAGACGACGGCGTCGCGGGGTTGCCCACGAACGGGTGAACCTTGGCCAGCGATCCGTGGGCGGCTTGCTCGTTGTCGAGCTCGAGCTCGACAGCCGGCTCGGTCGACGACAACTCTGACATTGGTGGCGGGATCATACGGAATCGCTCTCGACGCGCCGGCACCGTCCGTCCACGCACCGTCGTTGACACCATGACAGCATGATGGCATGCTGTTCTCATGCGGCGCACGCAGGTTCAGTTGGACCCTGAGACATACGCCGCCGTCCGTCAGCGCGCGTTCGACACGCGCCGGTCCATCTCCGCCGTCGTCCGCGACACGCTCGCGGCGGCCCTGAACGTGCGGCCGGCGCAGGCCACAGCCATCGGGGACTTCCGGTTCGTCGGCGCCGGGCGGGCCAGTCGGCGGCCGGGCCGCCCCGTGTCCGCCCACCACGACGAGGCCCTGGCCGACGCCTACGCCAGCGGGCGGAGGCGCCGGCGGTGATCTTCATCGATACGTCGGCCATCTACGCGCTGGCCGATCGAGCCGACGCCAATCACGCCCGCGCGGCTCGGTCGTTCACAGCCGCGCTCTCCGCCGGCGAACGCCTGGTGACCCACAGTTACGTCCTCGTCGAGTCGATGGCCCTCATCCAGCACCGGCTGGGTCTCGAGCCTGCGCTCACCTTCGCCAGGGACGCCGAGGCATTCGACGTGGAGTGGGTCACGCGCGCGACTCACGAGCGCGCGGTCGAGTGGCTTCGGACGGCGGGCCGGCGGCATGTCAGCCTGGTCGATGCGGTCAGCTTCACGGTCATGCGCGCGAGGCAGATCGAGGTCGCCTTCGCGTTCGATCCGCACTTCGTCCGGGCGGGCTTCCGACTGCTCGGATAGCGGGCCCTGCCTCTCCAGGTCGCGGGCGCGATACACCTCCCCCATGCCGCTCGCGCCGAGCGAACCGGTCACCTCGTACGGGCCGACACGCGTGCCGCAACCGAGCCTCATGTCATCCTCCCCGCAACCGCTACCCGTCCAGCGCGCCGGACGGGAACGCCGACTGCTTGCCCAGTGCGTTTCGGAATCCCCAGACGGCGAGCGCCATGATGATGGCGCCGGCAATCGGCCCCTGCCACGCGTACCAGCGAGACATGTCCAGCGTCCAGGGGGCGTACACCGCTGCGCTCGCGACGTAGAGAACCGCCAGGGCGAGCGCACCGTGTTTCCAGAGCAGCCAGACCATGAGCATCCCACAGGCCGCTGATTCCGCGAACAGCACGGCCCGGCTGATCGTCTCCGGCATCGCGGGAAGCAAGGCCAAGAAGTTCCACCCGGCTTGAAGAGCGGCAAGAACGACCCAGGCGACGCCCGCCCGCCGGCTGGCCAGGCGTGCCACGACGAGCACGGTCAGGAGCGTGAGGACCCAGACCGCCGACACGCCGACAGAATTGATCGTCGAACCGACGTAGTAGGGGTAGCTGGAAAGCTCACGAAGGCCGTAGAGGGTCGGTCCGCCGCCCGGCAGGTCGAGCATGACGTGGATCGCGGTGGTCCACGGCACACCGACGATGAGCCCCACCAGGATGCCGGCCAGCACCGAGCGCCCCACCAAGGGGTCGCGCCAGCGGCCGCCGAGCAGGCGCGTTGAGGTCACGAGGAGATGCGGGAAGGCACGGCGGATTGGGGGCTCCAGTCCCAGGTAGGCCAGCCAGGCGAGCAGACCGTACTGCAGGGCCGGCGCCAGCACGCCGGGTCCGTTGGTGAGGTCGAACGACGCGGCGACGGAATCGCGCATGAGTGCGAGGTTGCTCGCCCAGACCACGACCACCGCGACCGCCAATCTTCGAGCCGCCACGCGATCGCTTCGCCCGAGCCGCATGTTCCTTCGCGCGAGCATGGCGAGCAGGATGAGGCTGCCCCAGAACAGCACCGAAAACGGCAGCAGGCTGAAGCCGAAGCCTTGCGTCGGGTCCACTCCGGGCTCGGGCGCCGCGGTGGACCAGGGCATCACCAGCGCGAAGAAGATGGGCCGGCCGGCGCGGGCCGCCGCCTCCACGCGAACCTTCCGTCCGCTGTAGAGGCCTTCTCGGGCCTCCCGCACGTCCGGCGCGCTCCCCGGCCACCACTGCGGCGCCACGGCGGCGTAACTCTCGGGCGATCCGAGGTGGGCGGCGGCGAACAGCGCCGTCCAGTTCACGCCGCTCAACGGCTGCGCCTGACCCCACGCGGGCGGGGTGACGCGCAGCGCCAACAGGCGCCCGCTCATGTCCAGCTCGAGGTAGGCGTCCCCAGTCCGGGGCGGCGGATCGATCGACGACACCCGGAAGAGCGAGGACAACGGAACCAATGTGGCAGGGCTCTGGCGATAGCAGAAGCGCAGCGGCGTCGGCGTCGCCCTGCGGAGTTCGGCCGCCGCTTCGCTGGGCTTCAGGCGGTTCAAGCGTGACACGTAGGTCTCGTCCGGCCTGTACCACCAGGCGCTGTCGGCAGCCCGGTCGCGGTGCCCCAGTTCAAGCAGGATGTCGCGCGCCCGTGCCCGGAGCGCGTCGGGCGAGAGGGTGATCTGAACCTGTTCCGTGAGTCTGAGCGGGATCAACATGGCCGCCGCAACGGTCATCGTCACCAGGCATGCGGCCAGCCATGCCCACGCCTGCCAGCGCGGCAGCGTGCCTTCTTCGCCTGAGGCGGCCACGAGCTCCGGCGACGGTGTTTCGCCCGCGGCGATCGCAGCCGCCAGCGGGTCTCCACCCGGCAGCGCCGCCGCGACTTGTGCGGCCGACGCGGGCCGTCTTGCCGGGTCCTTCTCCAGGCACCGCAGGATCACGCGCTCCACCGCCGGCTCGATGTCGCTCACGTGCGACGAGGGCGCGGCGGGCGTCGAGCTGCTGTGCGCGCGCTGCCAGTCGCCGACCGTGGAGGCCGTGAACGGCGCGTGGCCGGTGGAGGTCTCGTAGAGGATCAGGCCGAGCGCGTACAGGTCGCTCTGGACCGTCGCGGGCCTGCCGGCGAAGCGCTCGGGGGCCATGTAGGCCAAGGTCCCCGCCGCGTCTCCCGGCGGCCCGGCCGATGTCGCCTCCACTGCCAGGCCGAAGTCCGTGATGCGCGCCTGGCCCCGGCCGTCGATCATCACGTTGGCGGGCTTGAGATCGCGGTGCAGCACCCCCTTGTCGTGCGCCGCGGCGAGCCCCGCGCAGAGCTGCCGCGCGATGTCCAGCGCCTTCGGGGCCGGCAGCCTTCCAATCCTCCGCAGCAGCGACGCCAGGTCCTCCCCGTCGATGTACTCCATCGTCAGAAAGGCGCGTCCCTTCGACTCGTGCGAGCCGTCTGCTTCCGCGCCTGAGCCCTGAGCCTTGAGCCCTGAGCCTTCCAGTTCCCCCACGTCGTACACGCGGCAGACGTTCGGATGCGATACCGTGCGCGCGTTGCGGACCTCGGCGAGCAGGCGCTCGCGCGCGGCCGGGTCGTGCTCGAGGCCGGACGGCAGGAACTTCAGCGCGACCGGCTGGCCGAGCGTCAGGTCGTCCGCGCGGTACACCTCGCCCATGCCGCCGCAACCCACCAGGGCGACGATGCGGTAGCGACCGGCGAGCATGGTGCCGGGGGCGAAGCCGTGCCCGGCGATCGGGTGAGCCGGCGGGACTGAAGCACGCGTTTCCGAGGAGCCGGGTTCCATCGGTCCGGAAACCTCCCTACGGCAGTTGCAGTTCCTCGGAGAGCCGGATGAACGGCAGGACGGTCACGTTTCCCGTCGAATAGTGCCGTGCGCCAAGATGAACCTGATAGAAGCGGGGAATCGGCGTCCGCTCGGCGAAGTACCGAATCGCCGGCGCAACCGCCTTCTCGCCCGACTTGCACTCCACCGCGAACTGGGGCTTGCGGTCCTTCAAGACGACGAAGTCCACCTCGCGTTTGTCCGTGTCCCGCAAGTACCGGAGCTCCATCCGGTGGCCCTCGGTGTCTTCAATCCAGTGGCAGTACTTGAGGAGGTGCGAGGCGACCATGTTCTCGAACCTCGGGCCCGGGTCCTCGACGTCCGACCAGTCCCACAGATAGAGCTTCCGCTCCTTCTTCACGGCCCGAACGCGGGGCGGTCCGTACGGCGACACTCGGAAGCAGACGTAGAGGTTCTCCAGGATCTGCAGCCAGCGCTCCGCCGTCTTGTGGTCGACCTGGAGATCCTCGCGCAGGCTCCTGACCGACAGCGGCGACCCGACCCGTTCCGGCAGCATGTCGACGAGGTGCTCGACCAGGCTGACCTCGCGGACGCGTTCCAGGTCGCGAAGGTCCTCGCTGACGACCCGCGACAGACGGTCCCGCGCCCAGATGCGGCGTTCCGCCTCGTTCTGGGCGAACAACGGCTCGGGGAAGCCGCCGAACTTCAGGAGCGCGTCCACATCCGACCGTGACGGCGCGCTGGCCATCTCCCGCAACGAGAACGGATGGAGGCGAAAGTACCGGTATCGCCCGGCAAGGGAGTCGCCGCCCTTCCGGTAGTAGTCGAGCCGCGCCGAGCCGGTGACGACGATCCGCCGCCGCGACTTCGCAGTGTCGTAGATACCCTTGAGCAGGTTTCGCCAGCGGGCGTACTTGTGGATCTCGTCCAGGAGCAGCAACGGCTGCCGCGGGGGCAGTTCTGCCCGCCTCAGCGCCGGTCGAACGCCGGGATGATCCCAGTTCAGATAGGCGGGATGGGTCTCATCGGCGTTCGGGCCCAGCAGGCCAAGCGCGAACGTCGTCTTGCCCACCTGGCGCGGCCCGCCGATGAAGACCATCTTCCTGGTCAGGGCGTCCCGCACCGCACGCTCCAGATATCGAGGCACACTCATATAGGGGAGTGTAGTCCACTTTGCTCACGAGTGAAGTGGACTCTGTGCCGCATTACTGTCACGCCTCGAACGCCTCCCACTCGCGCTTGACGCGGACCATCAGGGCCTGGAAACGGAGATCGTCACGGAGGTTCTCGAGCCAGGGATCGAGACTCGACAGGTACGGGTAGTTCGTCCATCCCTTCTCAACCGCCCGCTCGAGCCACTTCATCGACTCCGTCGATTCGCCGATCGCCGCAAAGCCCTCTGCCATCGACAGAGGCGTCCAGTAGTCCTCCCAGGCGGCGCTCGTCCATCCCTCGTCCAGGGACGCCAGGGCCTCTTCTTTCCGACCGCGAACGGCATTCAGCCAGAAGAAGGCGGACATCGGCATCACCTGTCCAGGTGCCTCTTCGAGCCAACGGTCCACGAAAGCCTGCGCCTCGTCGAACCGGCGGCTCCCGGCGAGCGTCAGGCAGTACCACCAGCGGACCAGGAAACTGTCAGGATCCAGCCGGTAGGCGGCCTCGCCGGAGGCGAGCACTGTCGGCCCGGCCGGGCCTTGGTCCATCAGGCCGACCACCAACATCGCCAGGTGCGACAGCGGCGACAGGGGATCGAGCCTGATCAGCTTCTCCCCGGCGGACCGAACCGCCGACGACCTGCCGAGAATGAACGCGGACGACCCGAGGAAGAAGAGTCCGTCCGGGTCGCTGGGTTTGAGTGAGAGTCCCTGCTCGGCCAACCGGTAGAGCTCGCCTATCCTGCCGCGGAGCATCGCGACCGAGGCCAGCAGGAATCGCGCCTCGGCCGATTCGGGCTGGAGCGCGAGAGCCTTGTACGCAAGCTGCTCGGCCTGCTGAATCGTCTCCTCGCCACTCCGCAGGCCGGCATGCACGTAGTTGGCGTACACGCTGCCCAGCCCGACGTACAGCGGCGCGCTGTCTCCCACCATCGCGAGGGCACTCTGCAGGTAGCCCAACGCCCGCTCGAGCGCGGGCTCGCTCCAGCGCCACAGGTCCTGGCGCGCTCGGAGGTAGGCGTCATACGCCGGCCCGCTCGGCAGCGGCCGCTCGGCGAGCCGGCGCTCCTCTTGGGGCGCAAGCGTCAGCCGGAGCGCCGCGACGATCGCCCGCGACAGCTGTTCCTGCAGGTCGAACACGTCGTCCAGCGTGCCGGAGTACTTCTCGGCCCACAGATGCGTGTCGGTCGCCGCGTCGATGAGCTGCGCCGTAATGCGCAGGTTGTTGCCCGCCTTGCGGACGCTGCCCTCGAGCACGTGCCGGACGTTCAGCTCCTGCGCGATCGTCGGAAGCGGTTTCGTCGTCGCCTTGTAGTGCATCGCGGAGGTGCGCGAGATCACGCGCAACGCCCGGATCTTCGACAGGTCCGCGATGATCTCCTCCGTCAGACCGTCGCTGAAGTACTCCTGCTCGGGGTCAGAACTCAGATTCGCGAAGGGGAGGACGACGATGGAGGCCTGCTCGACCTGGTGGGGGCGTGACATGTCCCGCCCCCGCACATCGGCCGACGCTGCGGTGAGCGCGCGCAGCGCGAATGCGAGGTCGGCTGCCGACTGGAACCGCGCCGCGGGTTGCTTCTCCACGCACCGCGTGACGATGCGCGCCAGGTCCGACGGCCCGTCCGTCCCACTCGGCGGGAGATCGGGCACCGGAGCCGACAGGATCGCCGCCAGCGTCTCGGTCGGCGTCGGGCGCGCGAACGCCCGCCGCCCGGTCGCCATCTCGTAGAGCACGCAGCCGAGCGCGAAGAGATCGGCCCGCCCGTCCACCTCCGTCCCCTGCACCTGCTCGGGCGACATGTAGCCGACCGACCCGAGCACCGCGCCGGGCGCCGTCGCGCCGGCCGGCGCGACGCCCGTCTCCGCGGCACTCGCCGGCGACAGCCCGCTCGTCGCCAGACCGAAATCCAGGATCTTCACCCGCCCGTCGGCGGTCAGGAAGAGGTTGTCGGGCTTGAGGTCGCGGTGCACGATCCCCTGCCCGTGCGCGGCCGCGAGGCCGTCAGCCACGGCTGCGCCAATCTCCACGGCGCGCCGCCACGAGAGGCGCTCGCGGGCGAGGCGCGACGAGAGCGTTTCGCCGGTCAGGAGCTCGGTCACCGCGAAGTACGTCGCGCGGCCCGCCCCACCGGCCGGCGCGTCGAGACCGAATTCGTGGATGGTGAGGATGTTCGGGTGCTCGATGCGGGCGAGCGCCCTGGCCTCGCGCTCGAAGCGGGCCAGCCGGTCCGCGTCCCCCGCCACGGTGTCGGGCAGAACCTTCAGCGCCACGTCGCGGTCCAGGCGAGCGTCCCGGGCGCGGTAGACCTCGCCCATGCCGCCCGCGCCGAGCAAGGCGAGAATCTCGTACGACCCGAGCCGGGCGCCGGAACCGAGGCTCATTCGACCCTCCGCATCCGGAAACCACGCGAGCATCGAGACGGGGAGAACGGGACCGACCAGCGGATTCTACTCCAGAAGGACTCGGCGCCGCCGGGGTGAGTCATGGTGCGTGGCGAGGTCTAACATAATGTGCGTATAGGCAAATATAGTTGCAACAAAAGATGCTCGCGAGCACAATAGCACCATGAGCATGGCCCGCTACATCGAATCCGCCATCCACGAGGACCTCATCCGGAAGATGGTGTTCGTGGCCGGGCCCCGTCAGGTCGGCAAGACCACGCTCGCCCGGCGGGTCCTGGCGTCGTCGGGCGCCGGGATCTACCTGAACTGGGACAATCGTGGCGATCGCAAGGAGATCCGCGCGGCACGCTGGCCGGCCGGTCCGGCGGCGGTCGCGCTCGACGAGATCCACAAGTGGCGTGGATGGAAGGGCTGGCTCAAGGGGGAGTTCGACAAGCACCGCGGGGCCATCAGCTTCCTCGTCACCGGGTCTGCCCGTCTCGACATCTACCGCCGCGGGTCGGATTCCCTGCAGGGCCGCTACCATCACTACCGGCTCCACCCCTTCTCGCAGATTGAGGGCGGCGGCGAACGGCCGTCGTCGGGGCCGGAGCCGGGGCGCGCGCTCACCTTCGGCGCGGGGTCAGCGGAGACCCTGGGCGCGCTGGTGCAGTTCGGCGGATTCCCCGAGCCGTTTTTGGCCCAGTCCGCGCGCGCGCATCGCCGCTGGCAGAAGGAACGCCTCGAACGGGTCGTTCGCGAGGACGTGCGCGATCTCGACACCGTGCGCGACCTCTCGTCGTTGGAACTGCTGGCGGACCTGCTGCCCGACCGCGTGGCCTCGCCGCTGTCGCTGAACGCCCTCCGCGAGGACCTGGAGGTCAGCCATCGGGCGCTGACGCATTGGATCGATGTCCTCGAGCGGCTCTACTACGTCGTTCGCGTCCGCCCGTTCGAGAGCGCCAAGGTCCGCAGTCTCCGCCGGCTCCCGAAGGCGTACCTCTGGGACTGGAGCGAGGTGGCCGCTCCCGGTCCGCGCGCCGAGAACCTCGTCGCGATGCACCTCCTGAAGCTGTGCCATTTCCTGCAGGACCACGACGGGCACCGGGTCGATCTCCACTACCTTCGCGACCGGACGGGGCGGGAAGTGGACTTCCTGGTCACGCATAACCGGAAGCCGTGGTTCGCCGTCGAGGTGAAACTGAGCGAGACCGCGATCGACCGATCGCTTCTGTACTTCCGCGACCGGTTGCGGATTCCGTTCACCTACCAGGTCGTGCTGCAGGGCACGCGCGACTTCGTGGAGGACGGGGTCAGGTGCCTGCCCGCCGCGACGTTCCTGTCCGGACTCGTCTGACGAGTCTGCCGGCGCCGCCGGGGCGAGGCGATCGACCACGCGGCTGGATCCCGCGGAATCGGACACACGTCCCGCCCCCGCGTCACGCGCTCGACCGACGAGTCGGCGCATCACACCGCTGGGCCGAGCCAGCGACCGACGGGCGTTTCGAGGCACCGGGCGAGGAGGCCACGCTGCGCTCGGTCTCGCGCGCGGATTCTCCAGCGACAGGCAGGCTCTCGAGTTCCTCGAGACGACCCAGGTCGGCCATGGCGCCCTCAGATGTCTCGGATCGCCTTCGCCCCCAGGAAGCGTTCCCGCAACGGCGCCTCGGTGATCGATTCCGCCAGGGACCGAACGACGCGGCGGGCGCGCGCGCGCAGCTCGTCCGCGGACGAGCCGGCGTGCAGTCGGCGCGCCGCCTCAGATGCGGCCACCAGGATCTTCCACTCGATGATCGGGCAGGCGTAGCCCTGCAGGATCGAGAGCGCCTGCCCGTAGTCGTGCCGCGCATCCGGGGCGCGGTCTTCCAGCACGGCGATGTCGCCAAGGAGCTTGTGGGCCCAGGCCCAGTGCTTCCTGGAGAGCGTCTTCTTCCCGGATTCCAAGGCAGCCGTCGCATGAGCGGCGGCCTGCTTCAGGTCACCGCGAGCGATCCAGTAGCTGGCTCTCTCGTTCTCGAGGCGGAGCTTGTATCGCCAGCGGTACCAGTCGTCGCGGTCGAAGATCCTCTCCGCCTCCTCCAGGTGCTCGTTCGCGCGCGCCGGCTCCCCGAGTTCCAGGTAGTCACGCCCGAGGTTCACGTGCGAGTTCGCCTCGGCTTCGTCGCTGCCCATCTCGCGGGCGACGCGCACGCCGTCCCGGTCGAGCCGAACGGCGGCCTCCATGTCGAAGAGCTCGTGGTGAAGCCAGCCGAGCGAGTTGGGCACCCGGGCAAGATAGAACCGCTCCCCGTTCAGTTCCATCACCCGCGCAACGTCCCGCAGCTCGGACAGAGCGTTCGAAAGGCGTCCCAGGTTGGCCAGGGCCAGGGCCGAGACATAGCGATAGTTGAAGACGGTGAGCGAGCCGGTCTGTTCCAGCCTGGGACGCACCCACTCCAGCAGTTCCTCGCGCTTCGCGTGGTCCAATCGCCACTCATGCAACAGAGAGGGGACCACGCAGGCGCCGACGGCAATCGAGGGCAGGCCGCTTCGGCGGAGCACCGGGAGCGAGCGCTCGTAGTACCGGTCGGCCTCGGCCAGGTCCCCCGATATCACCGCGAGGGCTCCGAGGAGCGACTCGGCCGTCGCGACGCCTGCTTCGAAACCGGCGCGCTGGGACAGTTCAAGGGCACGGAAGGCGAGTTGCCTGGCCCGGTCGGTTTGCTTCGAGACATTCGACGCAGAGGCCTGGGCATAGATCGCGGCGATCTGGCCTTGGAGATCGTCGCCCTCCCGGGCCGCGTCCTCGGCCCGCGCATAATCGGCGCGCGCCTCGTCGTACTCCCCGCGCATCAAGTGGACCTCGCCCAGCAACATGGCTGCGGCGCACACGCGGGCGTGCCGCGGCGCGCCGTTGAGCTTCTCGGCGTGCGCGATGGCCCTCCGCGCCAGGCCAATGGCCTCGTGATTGGCATATACCATCCGCGCGTTGCCGGCAGCCATCAGGAAGAAGTCCGAGGCGCGCGCATGGTCCCGGGCGGTTTCGAA
The DNA here is from genome assembly GCA_963698725.1 of uncultured Acidobacteriota bacterium. Classification (GTDB taxonomy): domain Bacteria; phylum Acidobacteriota; class Vicinamibacteria; order Vicinamibacterales; family Fen-181; genus FEN-299. Next base: position 367,887 of record CAVORY010000006.1, on the reverse strand, counting down.
CAACAACGCAAGACTCGAAGCCACCTCCTTCGTCCGGCCCTCGTAGAAACGAATCAAGGCCTCGGCCACCGCGGCGCTGAGCGCGGCCTTGCGCGTGGCCGTCAGCGAGTTGTAGAGGACGTTCTGGTAGAGCACGTGGACGAAACGATAGCGGAGGCTCAACGTGGAATCGGGCAGTTCGCGGTCGCCCGCCAGCCGCACCAGGCCGTGGGCGCGGTCGATCTCCTCCAGGCGCTCCTCGACCGCCGCCTGCCCGGCTCCCACTACCGCCGCCGCGACCGCCGAGTCGAACTCGTACCCCTGCACGCTCGCCGCGCCCAGCAGCCGACGATCGCCGCCGTCGAGCTGTCCGATCTTCTTCTCGATCATGCTGCGAATCGACTCGGGCAATTCGCGCGCGATCTCCTCCACGGACTGCGAGAGCACCCACTCCTCCTCCTGCCGCGTGACCACGCGCCGGTCCTTCAGGAACCGCACCAGATCCGCCATGAACAGCGCATTCCCCTCGGTGCGGGCGTGGAGCAGGTCGACGAGGTCTGGCGGGATGTCGGGCCCGGGGAATTCGAGGGCCAGGTAGTCGAGAAGGTCTTCGCGGGTGAGGAACTCGACCGTGATTTCCCGCGCCAGGCTGCGCGCCTGCAACTCGAGCTTCACCCGCATCAACGGGTGCTTCTCCCGTTGCAGGTCGGCGGTGCGGTAGGTGCCGACCACCAGCACGCGAGTCGATTCGAACCGGGTTCCGATGTACGCGAGGAGATCGATGGTCGAAACGTCCGCCCAGTGCAGATCGTCGAACAAGAGCACGACCGGGTGTTGTCGCCCCAGTTCCTCCAGGAACGCCGCCAACTCGCGCTTCAGCCGCTCCTGCGACGCCGTTTTCACGTCCGCCAGCAGCCGCGCCGCCGACGAGTCGTCTGGCGCGAGCGGCATCACCTGCGCGTACCATGTCGGCGCGACGGCCTTGAGCAGGCTCGCCCGCGCCGGCCCGCCGTCGCCCCGCGCGAGGCTCTCGAGCGCCTCCAGCCACGGCAGGTACGCCTCGGTCCCGGCCAGCCGCTCCGAACAGCGCCCGCGCGCAACGATGCACGCGTGACCGCCCGCGTCCAGATCTGCCACGAATTCCTCGACGAGCGTCGTCTTGCCAATGCCCGCCTCGCCGGCGATGCCCACGAACACGCCCCGACCCTGCGCCACCGCCTCGAACGCTGCCAGCAGCGCGGCACGCTCGGCTTCCCGTCCGACCATGGTCGGACGCGCCCGCCGTTCCACGGGGACCGGCGTTGTCGGAATCGAGTGCGGACCCGAGCGCCGTCAGTTTCTCCGCCACCGCCGCGGCGGTCGGCCGGCGTCGCGGCTCCTTCTCGAGCATGGCGGCCAGGATGTGATCGAGCGCCATCGGCACGGCGGGGTTCACGCGCGCCGCCGGCACCGGCGATTCCGAGGCGACCCGGTGGAGGACGGCCAGGTTCGAGTCCGCTGCGAACGGATGCTGGCCGGTCGCCAACTCGTAGAGCACCAGGCCCAGCGCGAAGACATCCGCGGCGCCGGTGACCGCCGACGACCGCGCCTGTTCCGGCGCCATGTAGCGCAACGTGCCCAACAGCAGACCGGGCGTCGTGCCGGCTGCGGTCTCAGCCGCCGAGGCGCCCGCGTCGCCGGGCGCCAGCTGCGCGAGGCCGAAATCCAGCACCTTCACATACCCGTCGTCGCGCACCATCACGTTCTCTGGCTTCAGGTCCCGGTGCACGAGGCCCGCCGCGTGCGCGGCCGCCAGCGCGGCCGCCATCTGCCCGCCCAACCGCACGACCTGATCTACGCCCGGGCGCTCCGCCACGAGCGCGCGCAGCGTGCGGCCGCGCACCAGTTCCATCACGATCGTCTGGCTTTCGTCGCGCTCGAGGATGTCGAAGACGGTAACGATGAAAGGATGGTTGAGCGCCGAAGCCGCGCGGGCCTCCCGGGCGAACCGCGCGACGGCTGCCGCATCCTCGGTGGCACGGGCGCGCAGCACCTTCAGCGCCACCTCGCGGCCCAGCCGGGAATCCCGGGCGCGGTACACTTCGCCCATTCCGCCTGCGCCGAGCGGCGCGACCACCTCGTAGGGGCCCAGCCGGGTGCCGGCCGGCAGCGTCATCGTCACACCTCGAACGTCTCCCACTCGCGCTGGGCGCGGACCATCAGTGCCTGGGATCGGGGGTCGGCGCGAAGCCGCGCCAGGCCGAAGTCGTGTCGGGAGAGAAACGGGTAGTTGAAGCAGCCGATCTCCAGGCCGTGCTCCAGCCACCGCAAGGCTTCGTCGAAATCGCCATTGAGGGCCGCCACGTCTGCAATGGTGAAGATGGCCACGACGTCGTTCCAGAGGAATGGAAGGTTGGCCTCGGCGACGAGGTTCCCGAGCGCCTCACGGCTCTCCGCCCTCCGGCCCTGAAGCGCCGGGCCAATCGGCCGGCAGCAGGCCAGCCACAGATGCCCGGGCATGTCCTTTTGCCACCGGTCCATGACCTGCTGCGCCTCGTCGTAGCGGCCTGTGTACAAGAGCGGCATCGTGAACCACGCGCGCGAGAACACGCCCTCTCGATCGCGGTCGTACGCGGCGCGACCGGCCTCGACGGACGCCTCGAGACGACCGTCGTAGAACTCCAGGACCGCCGACGCGACGTGCGACAGGCTGTTGAGCGGATCGGTCTGCAGGACCTGCTCGACGAACGGCCGGCAGACCGCCAGGGCGCCCACCGCAACGCAGGCGTGGACGAGGTAGAGCACGGCATCCGGATCGTGGGGATCGAGGGTGACCGAGCGCCTGGACAGCGCGAACGCCCGGCGCATGTCGCCGCGGTAGTACGCGGTCATGCCGAGGACGCTGTGGACGGACGCGAGGTCCGGGTCGATCGCCCGCGCCCGCGCCGCGTACTGCTCCGCCCGTTCGAACGATTCTTCAACCGGTCGAAACGCGCCCACTCCGTAGGCCAGGTGGACCTGGGCCAGACCGGCGAACAGGAGCGCGTTGTCGCCCACGATCTCGAGGGCACTCTCCAGGTGCCGCAAGGCCCGGTCGAGCGCCGGTTCGGTCCACCGCGCGGTCTCCTGCCTCGCGCGCAGGTAGCAGTCATAGGCCGGCCCGCTGGCCAGCGGGCGCGCCGCCAGGCTCCGCTCCTCGTCGGGCGCGAGCGTCATCTTCAGGGCGTCGACGATGCGCCGCGAGAGCTGCTCCTGCAGGTCGAACACGTCGTCCAGCGTCCCGCTGTACTTCTCCGCCCACAGATGCGCGTCGGTGGCCGCGTCGATGAGCTGGGCCGTGATCCGCAGGCTGTTGCCCGCCTTGCGGACGCTGCCCTCGAGCACGTGCCGGACGTTCAGCTCCCGGGCAATCTCCGGGACGCCTTTGGCCGTGCCCCTGAACTTCATCGCGGAGGTGCGCGAGATCACACGCAGCGTGCGGATCTTCGACAGGTCGGCGATGATCTCCTCGGTCAGACCGTCGCTGAAGTACTCCTGCTCGGGGTCGGAGCTCAGGTTCGCAAAGGGGAGGACGACGATGGAGGCGTCGGGGGCCCCGAGCGTCGGCGGGAGCGGGCGGTTGGGTAAGCCGGCTGGCGCCGTCAGCAGCGCGCGGAGCGCGAACGCCAGGTCCGCCGCCGACTGGAAGCGCGCCCCCGGCTGCTTCTCCACGCATCGCGCAACGATACGCCGCAGGTCCGGCGGCGCGTCCGACCCGGCAGTCGACACTTCCGGCATGGGTGCCGACAGAATCGCCGCAAGCGTCTCGGTGGGCGTCGCTCGAGCAAACGCCCGACGCCCGGTCACCATCTCGTAGACCACGCACCCCAGCGCGAACAGATCCGCCCGCCCGTCCACCTCCGTCCCCTGCACCTGCTCGGGCGACATGTAGCCCACTGTCCCCAGCACCGCCCCCGGCGCCGTCGCGCCGGCCGGCGACACGCCCGTCTCTGCCGCGCTCGCCGGCGACGGCCCGCTCGTCGCCAGACCGAAGTCCAGGATCTTCACCCGGCCGTCGGAGGTCAGGAACAGGTTGTCCGGCTTGAGGTCGCGGTGCACGATCCCCTGGCCGTGCGCGGCCGCCAGGCCATCCGCCACGGCCGCGCCAATCTCCACCGCCCGCCGCCACGAGAGGCGCTCGCGCGCCAGCCGCGCCGAGAGCGTCTCGCCCATCAGAAGCTCGGTGACCGCGAAGTGCGTCGTGCGGCCGGACGGTGCCGAGGCCGCGTCGTGGCCGAATTCGTGAATGGTGAGGATGTTCGGGTGCTCGATGCGGGCGAGCGCTTTCGCCTCGCGCTCGAAGCGGGCCAGCCGGTCGGCATCCGCCGCCACCGCGTCGGGCAGGACCTTCAGCGCCACGTCCCGGTCCAGCCGCGGGTCGTGTGCGCGGTAGACTTCCCCCATGCCGCCGGCACCCACGGCCGTCAGGATGTGGTAGTGACCGAGGCGAGTGCCTGGCGACAGTGTCATCGTCACACCTCGAACGCCGCCCACTCGCGCTCGACTCGCACCATCAGGGCCTGGAAGCGTTCGTCTCGGCGAAGACTCTCGAACCGCGGTTCGAGATGGGCAAAGAACGGGTAGTTGATGAAGCCGAGATCCACTCCCCGGGTCAGCCACCTCAACGCCTCGTCGGTCCTGCCCAGCATCGCGTACACGGTCGGCACGCCGTGGCCCGCCGCCGACATGTCCATCCAGGCCACCTCCAGGGTCCGGCGGGATACGGGAATCTCCTCTCCCCGCTCGGCCGCTAGCCAGGCGTTGACCAACTCCGGCCAGCTGTGGTCGGGCGCTTCCCGTCGCCACCGTTCCACCATCGGCGCACTCTCCGCCGACCGACCTGCCGACATGCAGGCGAGGAAGTAGGCGAACCGTGTGCGGTGGCTTTCGGAGTCAAGTCGAAAGGCCGTCCGGGCGGGCTCCAGCGCGGCGTCGAACCGACCATTGTAGACGTGATGGAACACGGACGCCACGTACGTATTGCTCGCAAGCGGGTCTATCTCCAGCAGCCGCTCCACCAGTGGTCCGCTGGTCACGGGCTTACCCACGTAGCAGGCAATCTCCGCGAGGTACGACATCGCGTCGGTGTCGGACGGATTCAGGGACAGCGCCAGGCGGAGTTCGTCAAAGGCCGTCCGCATCCGGCCCTGTGCCCACCCGATCATGCCCAGAACAAAGTGCCCCTCGGCCACGGCCGGGTCCATGCCGACGGCCCTTCTTGCGTGGTCCTCCGCCTTCTGCAGCGTCTCGTCATCCATCTGGAACGCGCCGAAGTAGCGGGTGAAGTAGACCGAGCCCATGCCCGCCAGCAGCACCGGATGGTCGCCGACCAGCACGAGGGCCTGTTCCAGCTGCGTCTGCGCCCGGTCGAGCGCCGGCTCGGTCCACCGCGCGATGTCCTGGCGCGCCCTCAGATAGGCGTCGTATGCCAGGCTGTTCGGCAGCGGTCGTTCCGTCAACCGGCGGTCCTCATCCGGCGCGAGGGTTGCCCGGAGCGCGCCGACGATGGCCCGCGACACCTTCTCCTGCATGTCGAACACGTCGTCCAGCGTGCCGCTGTACTTCTCCGCCCACAGGTGCGCGTCCGTCGACGCGTCGATGAGCTGCGCCGTGATGCGCAGGTTGTTGCCCGCCTTGCGGACGCTGCCCTCGAGTACGTGCCGGACGTTCAGTTCCTGCGCGATCGTCGGGAGCGGCTTCGTCGTCCCCTTATAGTGCATCGCGGACGTACGCGAGATGACCCGGAGCGCTCGGACCTGAGACAGGTCGGCGATGATCTCCTCCGTCAGACCGTCGCTGAAGTACTCCTGCTCAAGGTCGGAGCTGAGGTTCGCGAAGGGCAGGACGACGATGGACGCGGGGGCCGAGCGGGCCAAATGCGGCCGATCCTCCAACCCTTCCAGGAGCGCTCGGGCCTCCTTCAGATCGACGGTCTCGAAACCCTCCGTGAACCAGCCGTAGATGGCGGCGACGAGCGCGCGTGCCTCATCGCGCCGGCCCTGGCGCTGCCACAGCCGGCCCAGGCTGACCGAGGCGCGCAGTTCCCACCACCGCGCCTCCTGCCCGCGCGCGACGTCGATGGCGCGGAGGAACGACCGTTCGGCCTCTGCTCCGTTCGGCGGGTCCCGCTTCAGCAGCAACTCGCCCTTGATGCGGTGGACTTCGGGTTCGAAGTACCGCTCTGCGTGCTGCTCGGCGGCCGCCAGCGCCCTGTCGATGGAATCGTGCGCCTCGTTCACCTGGCCGCACTTGCCTGCCAGCTGTGCGAGCCACGCGAGGAAGTTGGGCTGGCCGCTCGCGGCGCGCTGGTCCGCGAGGGCATCAAGCGCCCGGGACATCTCCCCCATGAGCCGCTCGTCCGGGACGGCGCCCGTCTGCGCGACCGCCCGCAGGAATCGCGCGTGCGGACGCAGCGCCAACCCGTGCTCGCCGCACAAGCCATCCGCCTCCACCGCGTGCCCTTCCGCTCTGCTTGCGGACCGACGGATGAGGTCCCCCTGCGCCACGTACGTCAGCGTGTAGGCGAGCGTGAAGGGATGTGACAGCCCCCTCGCCAGGTGAACCGCGGTGAGGCCAGCATTCACCGCCCGATCCGGGTAGCCCAGCAGGGTGAGCACGAGATTGAGGTAGGCGTGAGCGCCTGCGCCGGCATCGAGCCCGAATCGAACTGTGAGACCCTGGGCCCGCGAAGGATCGTAGAGTTCGACCGCACGCTCGAGGTGCGACCGCGACGCGGTCAGCTGACCCATGTTGTGGCAGGCCGCTCCGAGGCCCCACTCGGCATAGAGCTCGACGATAGGATCTTCGAACTGGGTCGCCAGGTCGAACATCTGCTCGACGAAGGTGATCCCCGTGCGGTAGTCCGCCCGAACGTAGTAGACCGAGCCCAGCCCCCACAGCGCCCCGACCAGGGCCTCGCTCCTGCCCAGCTGCTTCGATATCGATCGGGCCCGACCAAATAGCTGTTCGACTTCGTGTGTGGCCCACCCATGGAGCACGGTCTCCGCGGTTCCGAGTGCCAGGAGCAACGGCAGCTCCAGTTCGGCCCGGGCGGATCCCTCGGGCAGCAGTCCCGCGGCCGCCAGACCTCGTCGGGCCAGCGCTGACGATTCCTGGTGCGCGGACTTGTCGGCCGCATGCTCGGCGGCGACCGTGAAGAACCGGACGGAACGGTCGACGTCGCGTGCCGTTTCGAAGAGGAGCGCCAGCGACGCGGCGAGGTCGGCCTTGCGCGCTCCACAGTGCCCAAGCAGCGCCTCGGCCACCGCCCGGCTGAGCGCTGCGCGGCGCGACGGCGTCAGTGAATCATAGAGCGCGTTCTGGTAGAGGACGTGCACGAAGCGGCTACGCAGGTTCGGCGTCCCGTCTGGCAGCAAGGATTCTTCGACACGCGAGACCAGCGCATGGACACGCTCGAGCGCTTCGAGCCGGTCCTCCACATCCGCAGCGTCCATGCCAAGCGCCCGCGCCGCGACCGCCGAATCGAAGTCGCACCCCTGCACGCTCGCGGCCTGCAGCAGGCGGCGATCGGCGTCGCCTACCTGCGCGATCTTCCGCTCGATCAGGCTCCGCACGGAGGTCGGCAGCTCGCATTCAACCCCCGGCAGCTCGCGCGTCAGCGCCCACGCCCCCTCCCGTTCCGCAAGGATGCCACGGTCGCGGAGCTCTCGGAGCAGGTCCGCCACGAAGAGCGGGTTCCCCTCGGTCTTCGCATGCACAAGCTCGGTGAATGCCGGCGGAAACCGGTGGCCAGGGAACGTCAGCCCGACGTACTGCTCGACTTCGTCGCGGGCCAGGAACCCGAGCGCCAGCTCCCGGGCCACGCCGCGCGCCGCGAGGTCCAGCTTCGATGCCCCGAACGGGTGCGCGGCCAGCGCCAGCTCCGCTGGCCGGTACGTTGCGACGACGAGCGCGCGCACCCGGTCGAACCGCCCTGCCACGTACGCCAGCAGGTCCACCGTGGACGCGTCCGCCCAGTGCAGATCGTCGAAGAACAGCACCACCGGGCACTGGCGCCCCAGTTCCTCCAGGAACGCCGCCAGCTCCCGTTTCAGCCGCTCCTGCGACGCCGTCTTCACGTCCGCCAGCAGCCGCGCGGCCGACGAATCGTCTGGCGCGAGTGGCATCACCTGCGCATACCAGGTCGGCGCCGCGGTCTTGAGCAGACCCGCCCGCGCCGGTCCCCCCTCGCCGCGCACCAGGCTCTCGAGCGCCTCCAGCCATGGCAGGTACGCTTCGGTCCCGGCCAGCCGCTCCGAGCAACGCCCGCGCGCAAGCGTGCAGGCATGCCCGCCAGCGGCCAGGTCCGTCACGAACTCCTCCACGAGCGTCGTCTTGCCGATCCCCGCCTCGCCCGCAATGCCCACCACCAGGCCGCGCTCGGCGGCCACCGCCTCGAACGCCGCCAGCAGCGCTTGCCGCTCCGCCAGCCGCCCGACCGTCGTTCGCCGGGCCCGGTGGACCGCGGGTGGCGGCGTGGACATGACAGCCCGCGCCGTCAGGGCCGTCAGCGTCTCGGCCACGGCGGCCGCGGTCGGCCGCCGCCGCGGCTCCTTCGCCAGCATCGAGTCGATGAGCGTGTCGAGCGCCGCCGGCACCGTCGGATTCAGCCGCGACGCCGGCGCGGGAGGGTCCGACGTGATCCGGTGGAGCACCTCGAGGTTCGAGTCCGCCTCGAACGGATGCCGCCCGGTGGCCAGTTCGTAGAGCACCAGCCCGAGCGCGAAGACGTCCGCCGCGCCCGTCACCGCCGCGTCCCGCGCCTGCTCGGGCGCCATGTAGCGCCACGTGCCCATCACCGCGCCCGGCGCAGTCGCCAGGCCCGTCTCCGCCGCCGACGGGCCGGCCCCGTCCGGCGCCAGCCGCGCCAGTCCGAAGTCCAGCACCTTCACGTAGCCGTCGTGGCGGACCATCACGTTCTCGGGCTTCAGATCCCGATGCACGAGGCCCGCGGCGTGGGCGGCCGCCAACGCGGTCGCCACCTGCGCGCCCAGGCGCACCGCCTCGTCGCTGCCCGGCCGATCCGCGACGAGCGCGCGCAGCGTGGGGCCCTGGATCAGCTCCATGACGATGGCCTGGCCGTGCGGGCTCTCGAGGATGGCGTGGATCGTGACGATGTGCGGGTGGTTGAGGGCCGCGAGGAGTTCCGCTTCGCGTGTGAAGCGTGCCAACCGCGCAGCGTCGGCCGTGAGGGCGGCCGGCAGCACCTTCAACGCCACGTCGCGCTTGAGCTGCGTGTCCCGCGCGCGGTACACCTCACCCATCCCGCCCTCGCCAATCTTCTCGAGGATGCGGTATGGCCCGAGCGCCGCGCCGGGCACCAGGCTCATGATCGGCGGGATTATACGGGAAGACCCATCGGACGGCTGTGGGTTTCTCCGCCGACGGGGCTTCGCGAACGCCCGTGCTAGAATCCCGTCACCATGCGCACACTGACGCTCACCGCCGTTCTTCTCCTCGCCCTCGTCGCCGCCGCCTCCGCCCAGCCCGCGACGCTCGACCCGTGCGGCCTCCTCACCCAGGCCGAGATCAAGGCCGCCATCGGCATGGATATCGGAGTACCCAAGCTCAACACGACCATGGGCGCCGCGGCCGGCAAGTTGTGCGACTTCCAGGTCGGGGACATCGGCGCCGGCGGCATCCTCCTGAGGACGCTGCCAGCCATCGAGACCCCGCAGAGGATCCGGTCCGAGAACGAGAAGGCGAAGATCGCGACGTCAGACGCGCAGGGATTCGGGTCCGGCGCGTTCTACGCCGTGGGCAGCTACGGGGTCATTCAGCTCAACGCGTTCAAGGGCTCGACGCAGGTCATCGTCCAGCTGATGCTGATGACGAAGCCGCCGGACCAGGTCAGGGCTGCGCTCGCCAGGCTGATGACGGCGGCGCTGCCGAAAGTGAAGTAGTCCCGGCCCAGAACCCCAGGGCAAACCAACCGGCGGCCTGGCGCGTCCAAGACGGCGAGGGGATGCACCAGGCGTTCCGGAGGTGTGCCATGCGAGCAGCGAAACTCATCATTATCGCGACGGCGGCGGTCGGGCTGGCGGTCGTAACGACCCTCCTCATCGTGCCCTCGGTCCTGGCGGTCGGCGGCCAGGACGCGAAGCCGGCGCCGAACATCGTCATCCGCCAGGGCAATGCGCCTGCCATCGAACTGCTGACCGGCGGCGGGCCGCGCCTGGGGGTCCAGATCCGCGACCTCGAGAAGGACGAACTGGCCAAGCTGAAGTTGACCTCGTTGAACGGCGTCGCGGTAGTCGAGGTGACGAAGGACTCGGCGGCTGAACGAGCCGGGGTGAAGGCGAACGACGTCATCGTGCAGTTCGATGGCGAGAACGTCCGCAGCACTCAGCAGCTCACGCGCCTCGTTCGCGAGTCGGTCCCCGGGCGACCGGTGAAGCTGGCCATGGTTCGGGACGGCAAGCGGATCGAGGTCGACGTGACACCGACCGTTCCTCCCGCACCGGTCGACGTGCTCATCAACCGCGACGAGATTCGCCGAGACGTCGAGCGCGAGATGCAGGCGCTGCGGGACCATCTGCGCGAGTACCGCTACGACCGTCGCGTGCCGGCGCCCCCGCCAGCACCGAAGGCCCCGGCGCCGCCGGGGAATACGCCGCACGACCACGAGTGGAGGCTGCCGCCGGACGCCGAGGGGACGTTCCGGTGGTTCAGCGACGAGTTCCCTCGGTCCCTCGACCGCTGGCTCACGCCCGGCCGCGCCCGCCTCGGCGTGACCGTGCAGGAGCTGACGCCCGACCTGGCCGCGTACTTCGGGGTCAGCGCCGGTGTCCTGGTCTCGAACGTCGAAGCCGACCGGCCGGCCGCGAAGGCGGGACTGAAGGCCGGCGATGTCATCACGGCCGTCGACGGCAAAGCCGTGAAGTCGCCAGGCGAGCTGGTCGAGCAGCTCGCCGGCAAGCAGGGCGAGGTGACGATTTCGTTGACGCGCGACAGGAAGGCGATGACGCTGAAGGCGACGCTCGATGCACCCGGGACACCGCCGCGGCGAGTGATTGTCGCCGGCCGCCCGGTCTGAGGCAAGCGATGCCGAGAAAGTGACGGATCAGGAAATGGGAAGTGCTCCCTTTTCGTTCGAGGCGGCAACGGGTCAGAACCCGAGTTCGGCGAGGATGCCCTTCAGCGCGGATGCGCTGGCCGTCAGCTTGTCCTGCTCCTCGTCGTTCAGCACGATCGGCAGCACCTCGCGGACGCCCTCGCGCCCGACGACGGCGGGCAGGCTCAGGCACACATCGGCGATCGGCCCGAGACGGTCGATGTAGGTCGACACGGTGAGCACGCTCTTCTCGTCGTGCAGGATCGCCTCGATGATCCGGGCCACCGACAGCGCGATGGCATAGAAGGTCGCCCCCTTGCGCTGAATGACCTCTTTCCCCGCCGTCACCACCGACTGGTGGATTCTCTGTCGCGCCTCGTCGTCGAGCGGCAGGCGGCCCGGCGGCGCGTAGAGGTTCACCGGGATCTGCCCGAGGCTTGCCATGCTCCACACCGGCACCGACGAGTCGCCGTGCTCGCCGATCACGTAGGCGTGGATGTTGCGCGGGTCGATGTCGAACTCGCGGCCGAGCAGGTACCTGAAGCGCGACGAGTCGAGGGAGGTCCCCGACCCGATGATCCGGGTCGGCGGGGCTGGCAGCCTCTTGACGGCCAGGTACGTCAGCACGTCCATCGGGTTCGACACGACGACCACGACGGCGCCCCGGTAGTGGGGGATGATGCCCGCGAGGATCTCCTCGGTGATGGCCGCGTTGCCGCGTGCGAGGTCGAGGCGCGACTCGCCCGGCTTCCGTCCTCGCCCGGCCGTCAGCACGATGACGTCGGCATCCCCGACCCCTTCGTACCCTTCCGCGCGGATTTCCGCGTTGTCCAGGTAGGACGCGCCGTGGGCCAGATCGAGCGCCTCGCCTATCGCCTTCTCGCGGTTGACGTCGATCAGGCTGACGCGCGTCGCCACGTCGCGCGTGAGCAGGGTGTACGCCAGCGTCGCGCCAACGTTGCCGGCACCGACGATGGCGACCTTCACGATCCCTCCGTGACCGCGAGGTAGGTGTACCCCTCGAGGGCCTCCTCGTAGCGCTTCATGAACCGCCCCGACTCGGCCATTGTGATCCGCTTCTCCCGGAGCGCGGCCTCGACGGCCCTGCGCACGCGCGAAACCAGGTTCTCCTTGTTGTACTGGACGTACGACAGCACCTCGGCCACAGAGTCGCCCTTGACGACCTTCTCGACCACGTAGTCGTCCCCCTCGAGCTTGACGTGCACGGCATCGGTGTCGCCGAACAGGTTGTGCAGGTCGCCGAGGATCTCCTGGTAGGCGCCCACGAGGAAGGTGGCCACCAGGTACTCGCCGCCGTTCGGGCTGTGCAGCTCGAGGAACCCCTTCACGTCCCGGAGGTCGATGAACGTGTCCATTTTGCCGTCGCTGTCGCACGTGAGGTCGGCCACGATCCCGCGGCGGAGCGGCCGCTGGTTCAGCCTGTGGATCGGGATGGTCGGGAACAGCTGCTTGACGGCCCAGTGGTCGGGCATCGACTGGAACAGCGAGAAGTTGCAGTAGTAGGTGTCGCTCAGCTGCTTCTCGAGGCCCTCGAGCTCGTCGGGCACGTAGTCGAGCTCGCGCACGATCTTCAGCAGCTTCTCGCAGGTCGCCCAGAACATCTCCTCCACCGCGGCGCGCGCGCTCAGGTCGAGCACGCCGAGGTTGAAGGCGGTGATCGCCTCCTCCTTGATCTGGAGGACGTCGTGATAGGCCTCCTGGAAGTTCTTCCGCGACACGCCGCTATAGGTCTCCCACAGCTGGTGCAGCACCTGGTGATCGGCCTTGGTCGGAGGCACCGGCGTATGGCCGCCGAGAATTTCGTTCGTGGCGAGGACGTTGTAGACCAGGACCGAATGATGGGCAACCAGGGCGCGTCCCGACTCGGTCACCAGGTCGGGGTGCGGCACGAACGCGGCGTTGCACGCCTCGGCCACCTGGCTCACGATGTCGGCCGCGTATTCCTGGAGCGTGTAGTTGACCGACGAGTGGAAGTTGGTGTGGCTGCCGTCGTAGTCCACGCCGAGGCCGCCGCCGCAGTCGAGATAGCGCATGTTCGCGCCCAGACGGTACAGCTCGACGTAGATGCGGCTCGACTCGCGCAACGCGTCCTTCACCGCGCGGATGTTGGTGATCTGCGACCCGATGTGGAAGTGCAGCAGCTGCAGGCAGTCGAGCATCTCCGCTTCGCGCAGCCGGTTCACCGTCGCCATGATCTCCGCGGTCGTCAGCCCGAACTTCGACCGGTCGCCCGTCGAGTCAACCCACTTGCCGGCCCCCTTGGTCGTCAGCCGCGCGCGGACGCCGATCACCGGGCGCAGGTCCAGGTCGGCGGCCGCGGACAGGATCGTCTCCAGCTCTCCCAGCCGGTCGATCGTGATGACCACGCGGCGCCCCAGCTTCTGGGCGAGCAGCGCGGTCTCGATGAACGCGCGGTCCTTGTAGCCGTTGCACAGGATGAGCGCATCGGGATTCTCCTGCACGGCCAGCGCGACCAGCAGTTCAGGTTTCGACCCGACTTCGATCCCCAGGTTGAACGGGCGGCCGTACTCCATGAGGTCTTCGACGACGTGCCGCTGCTGGTTCACCTTCACCGGGTAGACGCCGCGGAACGCGCCCCTGTACTCGTTCTCGACGATGGCCTGCTGGAAGGCGCCGAACAGCTGCTCGAGGCGGGTGCGCAGGATGTCGGAGAAGCGGATCAGGATCGGGAGGTTGAGGCCCCGGCTGCACAGATCGTCCACGAGCTCCTTGAGGTCGATCTTCGTCGCCCCGGGCCCTGCGGGCGTCACCGAGACGTTGCCGGCCTCGTTGATCGAGAAGAAGTCCACGCCCCATCCACCGACGTTGTAGAGCTCGATGGAGTCGTTGACCGTCCAGGCCCTGAGTTCGTTCTGCAACGTGCTGCCCCCCTTCCTTCCGACGCGCGCCCGTGCGTGCGTTCGAGTTTACAGCGTCAGGGCCGACGTGAATACCACAAAGCGCGGCAGATCCCGCTGGTGGCGGCTCCTCGGCCGGCACCGGTGGGGTAAGATGATCGGCGCGGCAGGTCAACGGCGGCGCCGGGAGGCAGCCGCGGCCGTCATTGGGAGTCGAGGCACGAGGAGCGACGTCTGTGGCAATCACACGTGTGGGGGTATTGACGAGCGGCGGGGATGCGTCGGGGATGAACGCGGCGGTGAGGGCCGTCGTCCGGACCGCGCTCGACTGCGGCATCGAGATCTTCGGGATCCACGAGGGGTTCGGCGGGCTGATCGAGGGTGCCGAGCGCGTCCGACCGATGACGTGGAATTCGGTCGGCGGCACCATCCACCGCGGCGGCACGATTCTCGGCACCGCCCGCTCCGAAGCGTTCCGGACGCGCGAGGGCCGGCTGGCCGCGGCGCGCACGCTCGTCGGTGCCGGCATCGACAGGCTGGTGGTCATCGGCGGCGACGGCAGCCTGACGGGCGCCGAGGTCTTCAGGCGCGAGTGGCCTGGCCTGGTGGCGGAACTCGCGGCGAGCGGCGCCGTGGCGCCAGAGGCCTCCGCGCGGCATCCCCGCCTCACGGTGGTCGGCCTGGTCGGGTCGATCGACAACGACGCCTTCGGCACCGACATGACAATCGGCGCCGACACGGCGCTCCACCGGATCACCGAGGCGATCGACGCCATCAGCAGCACCGCGTCCTCCCACCGGCGGACGTTCGTCGTCGAGGTGATGGGCCGGCAGTGCGGCTACCTCGCGATGATGGGCGCGGTCGCGACGGGCGCGGACTGGCTGTTCCTCCCCGAGCGGCCGCCGGAGACCGACGAGTGGGAGGCCGAAATGCTGGCGGCGCTCAGGGCCGGGCGGGCGGCCGGGCGGCGCGATGCCATCGTCGTGATCGCCGAAGGGGCGACCGATCGGCAGGGGCGGCCGATCACCAGCCAGCACCTCCGGGAAGTGCTGGAGACGGGACTGGGAGAATCGGTTCGGCTCACCGTGCTCGGCCACGTCCAGCGCGGCGGCGCGCCGAGCGCGTTCGACCGCAACCTTGGCACGATCATGGGGCATGGGGCGGTCGAGGCGATCGTCTCTGGCGCGGCCGACCAGGAATCGCAGGTCATCGGCATGCGCGGCAACCGCGTCGTCCGGATCCCGCTGACCGAGTGCGTGTCGAAGTCGCAGGAAATCAACACGCTGCTGGAGGCACGGGACCACGCCCGCGCGCTGGAGATGCGCGGCCGGAGCTTCGCCGCAGCGCTCGGCACGCTGCAGACGCTCCTGCGGGCGCTGCCCCGCCCGCCGCTGCCCGGCCAGAGACGGCTGCGGCTCGCCATCATGAACGTCGGCGCGCCCGCTCCGGGCATGAACACCGCCGTGCGGGCAGCGGTCCGCGTGGCCATCGACCAGGGGCACGTGGCGCTGGGCGTGCGCCGCGGCTTCCAGGGCCTGGCCGAGGACGACATCCAGGAGATGGCGTGGATGAGCGTCAACGGCTGGGCCGGCCTGGGCGGCGCCGAACTCGGCACCAACCGCGTCGTCCCCAACGGTCCGCAGTTCCACGCCATCGCCAAGACGATCGAGCGGCAGAAGATCGACGGGCTGCTGATCATCGGCGGATGGGAAGCCTACCAGGGCGCCTACCGCCTGCTCTCGGAGCGGCCGAACTTCCCCGCCTTCGGGATCCCGATGGTCTGCCTGCCGGCCACGATCGACAACAACGTACCGGGCACCGAGCTGAGCATCGGGGCGGACACCGCGCTCAACAGCATCGTGAGCGTGGTGGACAAGATCAAGCAGTCGGCCGTCGCCGAGCGCCGCTGCTACATCGTGGAGGTGATGGGCCGGCGCTGCGGCTACCTCGCGCTGATGAGCGGCCTGGCCACCGGGGCCGAGCGCGTCTACCTGCACGAGGAAGGGATCACACTCAAGTCGATGAAGGAGGACCTGGACCGGCTCGTCGAGGGCTTCCGCGAAGGGAAGCGCCTCGGCCTCGTCATCCGGAACGAGGAGGCGAACCCCACCTACGACACGCCGTTCATGAGGGCGCTGTTCGAGGAGGAGAGCGGCGGCGCGTTCGCCGTGCGCGAGAGCATCCTGGGGCACCTGCAGCAAGGCGGCGACCCGTCGCCGTTCGACCGGATCCAGGCGACCAAGCTCGCGCGCCGGTCGATCAACCACCTGGTGGAGCAGGCGGCGGAGGCGCAGCCGTCGGCCTCGTTCATCGGCATGGCGGCTGGCCGGGTCACGTTCCACCCGCTCGAGGACCTGCCGCGGATGATCGACGAACCGAACCGCAGGCCGAAGCAGCAGTGGTGGCTCGGCCTGCGGGCGATCAACGACGCGCTGGCGCGCTCGGGACCGGCTGCGCCGGCGGCGGCCCCTGCGCGGAGCGACAAAGAGCGCGAGGAGGAGTAGGGGTCGGGGCTCAGGGCTCTGGGCGTACGGCTCAGGGCTCAGGGCTCAAGGCCTCCCCAGTTCGCAAGATCGCAACTTCGCAAGATCGCACGATTCGCCGTCCGCGTCCCCCCTACTTCCCCGGCCTGTACTGTCTCTCGGCGTGCGCCTCGACCTGCGCGCGGTAGAAGTAGACCTCGCGGAGGTCCCCGGTCGCATAGCGCGCCGCCTGATCGTTGAAGTGCGGAGACGCGGGGGTGCCGTTCTGCCCGCCGGCCGACACCGCCCGCGCGCGAACCTGCGGGCCGAACTCCACGACCGCGACGAAGCTGTTGCCGCTCGTACCGTACCACTTCTTCGTGCCCCGACCCGGGCGCGCGCCGAACGACGCGAGCGAGCCCCATCGCGACGACGTAAAGCCGACCGGAAGGCTCGGCCCGGCGTCGCTGAACGGCTGGACGATGTCGCCAGTGAGGCGCTGGAAGCGGTTGATGTCGCCCCACGGCGTCTTCCAGGTGCCGAAGTCGG
The DNA here is from genome assembly GCA_963698725.1 of uncultured Acidobacteriota bacterium. Lineage (GTDB taxonomy): Bacteria > Acidobacteriota > Vicinamibacteria > Vicinamibacterales > Fen-181 > FEN-299. The sequence continues at coordinate 350,947 of CAVORY010000006.1, read as the reverse complement.
CGGTCAACCGGTCGCAGGCGGCGGCCAGCGCCCTGACGAGCGGCTCAGGCGCCGCGCCGGACGCGATGTAGTCGTCGGCGGACACGCCGGCCTTCCGGGCCTCCGCGGCGACGGAACGGCCGACTTCCTCGCCCCAGAAGACGGCGAGCGTTGTCGGCACGGAGGCCACCGCCCACCGGAAGTCCCACGCGCGAAGCAGCGCAATCGGCTCGGCCGTCTTCGCCCGCATCGCATCGCCAGCCGGCAGCTTCTCCCACGCCTTGACGAGCGCGGGAATCTGCGAGGCGAACGGCGGGAGGTAGCTGTCGTACGCGGCGGCGAGCAGTGAGTCGAGCGTGAACCCCTTCCTGTTGTCGAAGAGCCGAAGGGCGTGGACGCCGCGCGCGTTCTCGCTCCCGCCGTCGACGTACGCCGGAAAATCGGATTTCTTCGGACTGCTCGCGCCGGCGGCCGACCAGGGGGAGTTGTTGGTGTTATAGAGCCACCCGCTCGCAGGGTTCACGAGCAGCGGCGATTCATCCACCGACAGGACGCCTCCCCACTCGGCGGCGGGGTCACTGCCGTCGACCGGCCGCGTCCAGTCGAACTTCGGGTTGCGCCGCGGGACGAAGTTGGCGTGGAAGTAGGCGATGGTGCCGTCGGCGTCGGCGTAGATCGTGTTGTTCGACGAGTTGGTGTGCAGGTCCATCGACTCGCGAAAGGCCTTCAGATTCCCCGCCTTCGTCCGCCCGTACGACTGCATCAACGCCTTCAGCGGCTCCTGCATCAGGCGGACGGCGATCCACTTCTCGTTCGCCTGCCGGACGATCGGGCCGTGGTGGGTCCGGTAGACGGTGAAGTCCTTCTTCGCCATCCCGCCCGCGGTTCTGTACGGAACCGAGATCACCTGGCTCCTGACCGGGCGCTCTTCGGTGCCGTAGCGGTAACGGATCGTGTCACCTTTCCTGACGATCGTCTCGGCGTACTCGTCCACCGCGTCGACGCTGCTCGAGGTGTGCATCCAGCCGGCGCGGTCGCTGAACCCCTGGTAGATGAAGAACTGGCCCCACGTGAGCGCGCCGTAGGCGTTCAGCCCTTCCCCGCTCACCATCTGCGCCTCGGCGCGGAAGAAGAACGAGGTGTGCGGGTTGATCAGCAGCAGCGCGCGGCCGGCCGCGGTGTTCGCGGGCGCGATGGCCACACCGTTCGAGCCTGAAGGTTCGACGTAGTCGGCCTCCGCCTCGTCGGCGGGGGCTTTCGCCGGGGCGCCGCCGTAGAACGCCTCGAGCTGGGTCAGGTTCACCTTCTCGATGTCGCCGCCGATGCTGCCCTCGCTGAAGGTGAGCGCCATCCATGGCTCGAACCGCGCGATCACCCTGGGCTTCACTGCCGGATGAGTGTGCAGGTAGTAGTTGAGGCCGTCCGCCCAGGCGTTCATCAGCGCCTTGAGCCACGCCGGGCTCTTCTGGTACTCGGCCTTGATCTCGACCGGGTCGATGAAGAGCTTCATGCGCAGGTCGCGGTAGATGGCCGACTCGCCGTCGGCCTCGGCCAGCCGCCCCATCGCGTTGAGGAAATTGGTCTCGACGCGGTTGAAGTCGTCCTCCGCCTGGGCGTACATGACGCCGAAAACGGCGTCGGCGTCGGTCTTGCCGTAGACGTGAGGGATGCCCCACGTGTCGCGGATGATGGTGATCCCCTGGGCCCTCTCCTCCCAGGCCGCGACCGAGGAAGCCGGGGCCGCGCTCTGAGGCTCGAGCGGCCTGATGGACGAGGCCTGCAGCGCGTACGCGGCGCAGACGACGGCGAGGACGGCGGCGATCTTCTTCATGGGTCGGTCTCCGTATTGGGGCGGTTGATTGTAGACCGGCCCGCCCCGGATGTCACGACGCAGCTGGCGACCGGCTGACCGGGCGACCAGAACCGGGTTGCACCCTTCCCAGGGGGCCCCGATCTTCCCGCTTGACTTGGGGGCGCGATCCAGTGGAAAGTGCTCGGACAGGCGAGATGCTGAGACCTCTAGTGGGCGTTGTTGGCTTGTGGCTGCTGATGTGGCCGGCGGTGAGCGCGGCGCCGGTATCGGTGTCGCCGCTGCCCGACTCGAAGCCGGTCGCCAGCGCACCTGCGGACGGTCCCGCGGCCCTGCTCGCGTTGACAGACGAGGAACTGCTGGCGCGAATCGAGGCCGACCCCGGTTCGCTCGGATCGCTGTCGATCGGCACGCCGAGCCGCGCCACGCTGATCAACGGCGTCGCCCTCCCCGAGAACCCAAACTGGACGATCGCGCCAAACGCCGACACGTGGGCGACGTCCGAAACGCTCGCGGCCATCCAGACGGTGGTCGACACGGTCTGCGAGCTCTTCCCCGACACGCCGCCGATCGTCATCGGCGACATCAGCGATTCCGACGGCGGCCGGCTCAAGCGGCATCAGACCCACCAGGGCGGCCGGGACGTGGACTTCGGTTTCTACTACAAGGCCGGCAAGGGAGCCTGGTTCGTGCCCGGCAGCTTGGCGAACCTCGATCTGGCGCGGAACTGGGCGCTGGTTCGCGCGCTGGTGACGCGCACCGACGTCGAGACGATTCTGCTCGACACACGCATCCAGCAGTCGCTCTATCGCTATGCGCTTGGCCTCGGCGAAGAGAAGGAGTGGCTGGACCGGGTCTTCCACTTCGTGCGGGGCTCGTCGGACGCCATCATCAAGCACGTCGCGGGGCACCGGACGCACTATCACGTGCGGTTCTACAACGCGGTGGCGCAGGAGCTGGGGCGGCGCGCGCATCCGCTGCTGGTCAAGGCGGGCATCATGCCTCCGCCGGTCTACACCGTGTCGCACGTCGTCCGCTCCGGCCAGACGCTGGGCCAGCTGGCCGCCCGGTATGGCACGTCGGTGCGGGCGATCCAGCAGGTGAACGGCCTGCCGTCGACGCAGATCCGCGTGGGCCGCGTGCTCCAGATCCCGCGGCGCGGCGCGCCCGCGCCGGTGTCCGAGCCGATCGTGGTTCCGCGGCGCCTGCTGGCGCCGTCCACGCCCGACGCCCTCGCCGCCGTCGAGTGGCCGACATTCGACACCCTCTACGGCTCGCTCTCCGAACGCTGACGGCCGGCCGCTGATCGCGGGGCTGAAGCCCCGCGCCACAGCGCGCCCCGCGTACTGCCTACTGTCTACTGCCTACTGCCTGCTCCTGTCGTCGGCTACTTCACCGCAAACCGATACTGCCCCGAGCCTATCGCGAAGACCGCCGCGCCGTCGTCCATCCTGACGAACCTCACGCCTGCGGCGCTCGATGCTGGGACTGCGCCCTCCGAGACGCGCGCGGCGTCGCGGGCGGGCACGTAGACCGTCGCCGTCACGCCCGGCGGAATCGTCACGTCGAGCGAGAACGAGTCCGCCGACGGCTGCCGCCACGCGATCTCGAACTTCCCGCGAATGGAGTGGTAGCTGCCCTTCGCCCAGGCGAGCCCGCCGCCAGGCCGAGGCCGGATCACCACACGCTTCCACCCCGGCTGCGCCGGATCGGCGTTGATGCCGAGCACCACGCGATACATCCACTCGCCCACCGCGCCGATCGCGTAGTGGTTGAACGAGTTCATCCCCTTGTCCTGGAATCCGCGCCCCTTGACGTAGCCGTCCCACCGCTCCCAGATCGTCGTCGCGCCGTTGTCGATCGAGTAGCCCCACGACGGGAACGTCCGCTCGAGCGCCAGCTTGTAGGCCAGGTCGGTCCTCCCGGCGCGCGTCAACTCCATCATCATCCGGTAGGTCGAGTGGAAGCCGGTCGACATGTGGCCCTTGTAGGCGTCGATGCCGGCCACCATGTGGCGGAACGCCGTCGGCCTCACCGAGTCCGGCAGCAGGTCCAGGTAGAGCGCCAGCGCGTAGCCGGCCTGCGTGTCGCCCTTGATCCGCCCTTCGCCGTCGACGTAGGCCGAGTTGAATGCCGCCTTGATCCGGGCAAAGAGATCTCCGTATGTCCTCGCTTCAGCGTCCTTCCCCAGGACGCGCGCCATGCGCGCGACGAGGTCGGTCGAGTGCGCGAACATCGCGGTGGCGAACACCTCCTTCGGTACCTCGGCGCCCTTCTTCGGCCACCCCTCCGCCACCAGCGTGTCGCCGTGCAGCCAGTCGCCGTAGTCGTTCCCCCGCTTCTTCGTCCAGAGGAGGTCGGGGTTCTCGCGGCGGATGAACTCGACCCAGCGCACGGCCGCATCGAAGTGGTCGGCCAGGATCCGCATGTCGCCGTAGTTCTCGTAAGCCCGCCACGGCACCACGACACCCGCGTCGCCCCATCCCGGCGCGCCCGTGAATCGTTCGTTCCTGCCGAACGGGTGCGGCGCGAAGTCCGGGAACCGCCCGTCATCCGCCTGCGCGTCGCGCACGTCCACCACCCACTTCTTCAGGAACGCGGCCATGTCGAAGTTGTAGATGGCGGTCTGCGCGAAGACGAGGATGTCGCCCATCCACCCCAGGCGCTCGTCGCGCTGCGGGCAGTCGGTTGGAATGCTGTGCATGTTGTCGCGCTGCGTCCAGACGATGTTCTTCCACAGCTGGTTGAGGAGCGCGTCGGACGACTCGAACGAGCCGGCGGGCGCGACGGCCGAATGCACCGCACGGCCGACCAGGTCCTCGAGCCGCGGCCGCTCGACATCGCCGGTCACCTCCACGTAGCGAAAGCCGTGGTAGGTGAATTGCGGCTCGAACGACTCACCCGAGGCTCCCCGGAGCGTATAGGTGTCGGTCTGCAGCGCGCCGCGCAGGTTCTCCGTGTAGATGAGCCCCGCCTCGTCCAGCATCTCGGCGTGGCGGAGCCTGACCGTGGCGCCGGCCTTCCCGCGGACCGCGAGGCGGCACCAGCCCACCATGTTCTGGCCGAGATCGAAGACGAACACGCCCGGCTTCGGCTCGGTCAGGCGAATCGGCTTCAACTCCTCGGTGACGCGGATCGGCTCGTTCGGCTGCGCGACGAGCCGGGGGCCGGCAGCGCCGGGCCCTCCGGCGTCCACCGGGTGCCATGAGGAGGCGTCGAACCCGACGGCGTCCCAGCCGGGCATCTCGCGCCGCGCGTCGTAGGTCTCGCCGTTGAGGATGTCGGCCGCGCGGACCGGGCCGTTCCGCGTGGCGCGCCAGGAGCCGTCGCTGGCGACTTTCGTCGGCGCGCCGGTCTCGTGCTGCACCTCCAGCTCGACGAGCAGACTCGGTGTCGTGCCGTAGATGTTCCGCGGCTTCTTGATCAGCATGGTAGACAGGCCCACGCCGCCGGCGTACCAGCCGTCGGCGACCACGGCCGCCATGACGTTGCCGCCAGGCCTGAGCAGCGTCGTCACGTCGTGCGTCTGGTACTGGACCCGCGTCGTGTAGTCCGTCCACTCTGGCGCGAGCTGATGATCGCCCACCGGCCGGCCGTTGATGCGCAACTGGTACAAGCCGAGCGCGCTCACGCGAACGATGGCCCGCACCGCGGGCCGGGCCAGCGTGAACTCGCGCCTCATGTACGCGGCCGACACGTCGGTCACCGACGGCGTGGTGTCCCGGATCCACCGCGCGGGCCAGTCGCCCTGCTCGAGCAGCCCCATCGTCCACTCCGCTGGCGCGCTCCATGGGCCCGGCCGATCGCGTTCGTCCCACGCCTGCACCCTCCAGTAGACTCGCTCGCGCGACTTGAGCGGGCGGCCGCCGTAGGTCGCGTTCCCCACCTCGCCAGACGAAACCTGTCCACTGTCCCAGATGTCGCCGCGACCCGCGGCCAGGATGTCGGGCCGGCTGGCCACGTGGACCCGCCACGACGTCTGTCTCGCGCCACGCGCGCCCTGCTGAACGTACTCCCAGGTGAGGCGCGGTTGCGGCGTGTCGATCGCAAGCGGACTCGCGAGATACTCGACGCGCAGGGCCACGGGCTGGAGACCGGTCGGGCCAGGCGTGCCCTGGCCTGACAGCGTCACCGCGACGCACAGCACCACCGAAAACGTCAGGGATCGAACAGGTTGACGCAACATCTTCACCTCCGGAGCGCTGGGGCGTCGTCGCCGCCGCTCGTGCCCGCCGGCCGGGGCAGACTGGCGCGGACCCTGACATACCAGAGCGCGATCATGCTGCCGTCGCTGACCCCCGGCACGACCGGTGTGCGTTCCGCCGACGACTGTCCTCTTCGAGCCCTCACGAACTTCAAGCGGTTGGTGCCCTTCCTTGCCGCTGTGCGAGGAAGGCGGATGTCGTACGCGCCGACGCGGTCGGGAGTCCAGCGCAGGTCGATCCGGGCGACGAAGCTGCCGTTGAGGAACACATCCAGTCCGGGCATGCCTTGCGGCGGTTCGGCGAGCGGACGGGGAAACGGGTCGATCCGGACGGTGACGTCGTAATCGCGGGCCTCCGGCAGCGGTACCATGACCTCTGCCTCTGCGCGGACCGCCACGCGGGATGTCACGCTGCCCGCCTCCATCGGCTCCGACCACCCACTGGCGATCAGCGCCGCATCGCGTCCCGCAACGGTGATCGTGACGTCCTCGCCGGCCGTCAGCGCCTCGCGGATGACCAGGGGGGGCAGCGCGACGGCGACCGTCCACCACCCGGCGGCCACCAACAGCATGACCGTGAGCCAGAAGGCCAGCGGCTTCGGGGGAACGTCCCGCCAGTTCTTCAGCCGGGCGAGTGCCGCCGGCATCAGCCAGCGGCCTGCCTCGACGACGGCCATGAACGCCGCCACCAGGAAGAACGGGTAGGCGTGCTCCGTGAAACGCCAGTCCGTGCCGAGCCGCCACGTGACGGCGTAGGGGAGCAACGAGCCGGCAAGAACGAGGAGCAGGAAGCGCCCCGCCCAGCCTCCGACGAAGAGGACGAGCCCGAAGAGAGCGGCGAACGACAGCCATCTGCCGAGCGCCGGCGACCACGCGTTGAAGCCAGACCACTTGTTGACGAACGGGTTGGCGGTCAGCCCCCACAGCGCCGTGTCCAGCGTCTGCCACGGGCGGCGCAGCAGCATGTCACCGACGTAGCCCGTCGCGGTGGCGTTCGGATCCGGGGCCTGGCCTTCCGCGCCGCGGTAGACGTTGGCGTGGACGTTGATCGCGTGGAGCGGATCGCCGAAGGCGATCCAGCAGTTGAACACGTAAGGCCCCGCGATCAGCATCGCCGCGAGCGCGGCGAGACCGGCCTCGCGAAGGCGGGCCTTCCACGGCCGGTCCGTGAGGATGACCATGCAGGCCAGCCCGGGCACGAGGAACGATATGGATGTGATGCGAACCAGGCAGGCGAACCCGCCGACGGCTCCGGCGAGCATCGCGCGCCGGACCGACGGCGACCGTCGCCAGCGTACGAGCGCCCAGGCGAAGATCGCGACCGCGAACATGAACGCCTCGTCGCGCCCGCCAGTCACCCCTTCGGTGATCAGGTGTTCTTCGATGGCCATCGCAAACGCCGCGCCGAGGCCGACGCGCCGCGAGAACGCAGCCGAACCCAGGAGATAGGCCGCCAGCACGGCGAGTACGGAGAACGACGCGGACGCAAAACTCACCGCCACGTCCTGGTTGTCCAGCGCGAAGAGCCAGACCTTCGTCGCGAACGGGAACACCGGCTCCCGGTAGTGCGCCGCGTAGAACGACGTCATCTGCCGCCCGAACTCCAGGTAGGTGTGGGCATCGCTGAAGTAGCGGGTCGGCGGCGAGTCCTTGTGGGGATAGAGTGGCGCGGGGTGGTATGCGATACCGGCCGGCCGCAGGGCGGCCGCGACCCCGGCCGTCCGCTGCTGCAGTTCGCGCAGCCAGCCCGGACTCTCCACGAGGCCATAGGTCGCCGACAGCGCCTCGGACCGCAGAACCGCGGCGTACGCCACCACCGCACCCAGCAGGCCGATGGCGATGCCGCGACGGAGTCTCGCCGCAGCCGGCGGAGCGATCCTCCCTGCCAGCCGCCGCGACGCCCCCCGAACCAGCGCCACGAGGAGGAACCACACACCGGCAGCGGCGCCGATCCACGCCAGGGTCCGCAGGACCGCACGCGTCCGTTCGGCGGCGCCGCGAACCAGCGGATGCCGCGGCCGGTCCGAGGCAACGCGCGCGGTATCCAGACGGCGCAGCCGCTGGCCGACCGCGCCCCACGACACCGGGATGTCGCGGACCGAACCGCGCGGGACGTAGGCCACGTCGATCGCGTGGAAGCCGGCCGAGAGCCAGACGGTCCTGGGAGGGCAAAGATCCGGATCGGAATCGCCGGTGGCGCAGTCGTGCGCTGTCACCCGGTCGATCAACAGCCGGACGCGCCCGTCTCCCTCGAGTGAGAACTGGTAGAGGGCTGCGACCGAAACGTAGAGGCTGCCGGTCCACCGGATCGTCGCCGCCTGGTCGGAGGACCCCGGGACGACCCCCTCGGACCGTGCAAGCCCCGCGTGCCGATCGAGCGCCATGGACAGCAGCGCGACCAGGCCGAGGCAACCCAGCGCCAGCGTCAGCGGCCACACGACGAACGCATGAGATCTCAGCAGGGTCCGCATCGGCACTCGGCTCTTCGGGACGGCGGCAACGGGAGTATACTCCCTCGTCACCAGGAGATCAGCCATGCCCATGCGCCGCTTCGCGCTCGTCGCCGCGTTGATGTCTGCCGGATTGCTCGCCGCCGTCCCGGCGCAGGAGAAGTCGCCGATCAGCCCGTCGCTCTTCGCCGCGATGAAGTGGCGCTCGATCGGACCGCACCGCGCCAGCCGCACGGTCGCCGCCGCGGGCCACCGGAGCCAGCCGCACACGTTTTACATGGCCCCCGTGAACGGCGGGGTCTGGAAGACGACGGACGCCGGGCGAACGTGGACGCCGGTTTTCGACGACCAGCCGAGCGGCTCGATCGGATCGCTGGCGGTCGCTCCCTCCGACCCCAACGTGGTCTACGCCGGCTCCGGTGAAGGGCTACACAGACCCGACCTGGCCACGGGCGACGGCGTCTACAAATCGACCGACGCCGGGAAGTCGTGGACCCGCCTCGGCCTTCGCGACGCGCAGCAGATCCCGCGCATCGACGTCGACCCGCGAAGCGCAGACCGCGTGTTCGTCGCAGCCCTCGGCCACCCCTACGGCCCGAACGAGGAGCGGGGCATTTTCCGCTCGACCGACGGCGGCCGCACGTTCCAGAAGGTGCTCTACAAGGACGAGAACACCGGCGGCAACGACGTGGACATCGACCCCTCGAACCCGGACACCGTCTACGCCACGATGTGGGAGGAGCGGCAGGGCCCGTGGGAGAACGCGGTGTGGGCCGGCACCGGCGGCGGCATCTTCAAGTCCACCGACGGCGGCGCGACGTGGAAGGCGCTGACCAACGGGTTGCCGGCGGTGGTGCAGGCGAACCTCGCCATCTGCTACTCGAACCCGAAGCGGCTCTACGCGACAGTGGCCTACGCGAACGAACCCGGCAGCAGCGCGAGCCGGGGCGCGACCGGCATCTTCCGCAGCGACGACGCGGGTGAGACGTGGACGCGCATCACCACCGACTCGCGGCCGTCCGGACGGATCGGCGGCGGCGACCTGCCGATGCCGCTCCCGGATACGAAGAACCCCGACCGGATCATCATGGCCAGCACCGTGTCGTGGTATTCGACCGACGGCGGCAAGACGTGGGCACCGTACAAGGGTGCGCCCGGCGGCGAGGACTACCAGAACGGCTGGATCAACCCGGACAACCCCGACATCATGCTGTTCGCCGTCGATCAGGGTGCTGTCGTCACGTTGAACGGCGGCAGGACGTGGAGTTCCTGGTACAACCAGCCGACGGCGCAGATGTACCACGTCGCGGCCGACAACGCGTTCCCCTACCGCGTCTGCAGCGGCCAGCAGGAGAGCGGATCGGCCTGCGTGTCCAGCCGCGGCAACTACGGGGCGATTTCGGATCGCGACTGGCTGCCGGTCGGCGTTGACGAGTACGGCTACGTCGCCCCAGACCCGCTCGACCCCGACATCGTCTACGGTGGCCGCAGCGTCACGCGCTTCGACCGGCGCACCGGGCAGGTGTCGACGGTCGGCCCCATGGCCGGGCGCGCCGGCCAGGGCACGTTCCGGTCGGTGCGGACGATGCCGGTCGTGTTCTCGGAGGTGGACAAGCGGACGCTCTACTTCGCCAACAACGTCCTGTGGAAGACGATGGACGGCGGCACGACCTGGAAGCAGATCAGCGGCGACCTGACGCGCAAGACGTGGGAGACGCCGAAGAGCGTCGGCAAGTACCTCGGCGACCCGGCCGCGAAGCCGCAGCAGCGCGGCGTGATCTACACCGTCGCGCCGTCCTACCAGGACATGCTGCACATCTGGGCGGGCACCGACGACGGGTTGATCCAGGTCACCGCTGACGGCGGTTTGACGTGGAACGATGTCACGCCGCCGGGGCTGACCGCATGGGCGAAGGTGTCGATCATCGACGCCGGGCGATTCAGCCCGCTGACGGCGTACGCCGCCGTCAACACGATCCGGCTCGACGACATGCGCCCGCACATCTACCGGACGCACGACGGCGGCAGGACGTGGACCGAGATCGTGGCGGGCATTCCGAACGGCGAAACCGTGAACGCGGTGCGCGAGGATCCGAAGCGCAAGGGGCTGCTGTTCGCCGGAACGGAGCGGACGGTCTACGTCTCGTTCGACGATGGCGCGCGCTGGCAGTCGCTGCGCCTGAACCTCCCCGCTTCGTCGATGCGCGACCTCATCGTGAAAGACGACGACCTGGTGGCGGCGAGCCACGGCCGCGGGTTCTGGATCCTGGACGACATTACGCCGCTTCGCCAGATCGACGCAGCATCGGAAGGGCAGGCGGCCATTCTCTTCAAGCCGACGACGGCCTGGCGTGTGCGGTGGAACACGAGCACCGACATGCCGTGGCCAGTCGAAGAGCCGACGGGGATGAACCCGCCAGACGGAGCCATCATCAACTACTACTTGAAGTCGGCGGCGGCGGGCCCGGTCGTGCTCGAGGTCTTGCAGCAGGATGGGCGCCTCATCCGGCGGTACGCGAGCGATGACCCGGTCACGCCGATCCCCGACGCGCCGAGCGCGCCGGTGCCGACCTACTGGTATCGGCCGCCGCAGTCGCTGTCCACCGCGGCCGGGATGCACCGGTTCATCTGGGACGTCCACTGTCAGCCGCTGCAGGCTGGCGGGGGCGGCGGAGGGCGGGGCGGTCTGCCCATCGCGGCCATCCCCTACAACACGGCGCCGGGGCCGGGTACGCCGTGGGCCAACCCCGGGACGTACACGCTGAAGCTCACGGTGGACGGCAAGAGCTACACGCAGCCGATCACGGTCAAGCAGGACCCGCGGGTGAAGACGCCGGCGCTCGCGATGCAGCAGGTTTACTCGCTGACCAAGGCGATGTACTTCGGCGCGGTGGACGCGCAGCAGGCGGCGATGGCGCTCGGCGGGATGCGCGCGCAGGCGACCGCGCTGGCGGCGAAGGCCCAGGGGCCGGCGGCGGCGGCGCTCGCGGCGTTCGAGAAGAAGGCCGCGGCGCTCGAGGGGCAGCGTCCAGCGGCGGGAGGTGGGCAGCGCGGCGCTGGTGGAGGCGGCGGGCAGCGGGGCGGCGCGACGGCGCCAACGGCCCCGCCCGACTCGCTGTGGGCCGTAGCCGGCCTGATGAGCGGTCAGATGAACGCGATGCAGGCGGCCGATGTGGCACCGACGAGCGCGACACTTGCCGCGGTGACGGCCGCTCAGACGGCCGGCGCCGGCGTGATGGCGCGGTGGAACACGCTCAAGGCGGTGGATCTGCCCGCGCTGAATGCAGCGCTGAAGGCGGCCGGGTTGGGAACGGTTTCCTACTTGCCGACGAAGTAGCCGCGGCGGGCCACGACGTCGCCCTTCGCACCGACGAGTTTGACGTTCAGCTTGTGCCAGCCCGGCGTCGTCTTGTCGGGCGAGTACGTCAGGACGTACCGCGTCCTGGCGTCGTCGAGCACCAGCTCGAACAGGTCCTCGAGCGGCAGGCGCGCCGACGCGCGAAAGACGCGTCCGCCAGTGGCATCGGCGAACGATCTCAGGAACCCGAGCTGGAATTGCGGCTGGCCGAGTCCGCCCGGGCCGAAGCCGGTCGACCTGACGTCGGGCGCGAGCACGCCGTAGCCGGTCACGTCGGAGCGCTCGGCCGCGTCGACCACCTGCTTCGTCGTCGCGGTGCTGGCGTTGTCGCCTTCGTCGGTGAACACCACCACAATCGCGCGGTTGTCCCTCGGCTCGCGCATCGAGATCGCCTTGAGGACCGCGTCGTAGAGCGCCGTGTTCCCGCTCGGCGTCGCCTCGGCGAGCGCGGCCTTGAACGCCGGGAAGTTGCTCGTCAGTTCCTGGAGAACCGTGACGGTCTTCGAGAACGTCAGCAGCGCGACCCGGTCCGCCGGCACGAGCCCGTCGACGAGCGCGTTGGCCGCCCGCTTCAGCTGCGCGAGCGCCTCCCCCTGCACGCTGCCGCTCAGGTCGAGCACGAGGTAGACCTCGAGCGGCACCTGCGCGATGGCCACGTTCGTGATCTTCTGCTTCACGCCGTTGTCGAACACCTCGAAGTTCTGGGCGGTGAGTCCGCCGACGTGTTCGACGCCGCGCGCAACCGACACGTCCACCTTGACGACATCGACGCCGGCGCGGAAGGTGGGCTGCTGGGCGGACAGCGGCAGGGCAGCCACCGTCAAGGCGAGCAAGGCTATCCTGACCAAATGGAACCGCATGTCTCTACTGTCGTCCCGGACGGGGCCGCGCGTCAATGGCAGGCGGCATGATCGGTACCGGCTGGCAGCGGGCAGCTGGCAGCGGATGTGGCCGTGTGCCGCGAGCCACCGAGCCTACGACCCGCCGACCCTTCCCGGCCGGCGTCGGCGCCGCCAGCGCCGGATGAACGTGGCGGCGACGACGGCGACGGTTACCGGAAAGTACACGACGGCCAGCGTCGCCGTCGCGATCGACACGGCCAGGTTTCCGGGGGCGATGAGCTGCAGGCCGAACGACGGCAGCGGGTTGTCGTTGACCAGGTAGGTCCACGTGGACGTCGGCCCGCGCAGGCCGGCGCGGTCGAGATCGATCGCGCCGGCCTCGGCCCGCAGCCGCATGAACGTCTCGACCACCTCGTCGCGCAACCCTTCCATCATCGCGGCGTAGGCGTCGATGATCTGCCGCTGGAACTCCGTCAACGGTGCGCGTCCCCCGAAACGCTGGAGGTGAATCCCCTCGCGGATGTCGTCGATGAGCGCCAGGTGATCGCTCCACCGGCGGTCGAGCAGAATGAGCGCCAGGCGCCGCTCCGCGTCGCGCACCTGATCCGCGCCGGCCCCACGCACCAGCTCCGCATACTGTTCGGGCGCTTCCTCCGCGCACATCCCGGGGCCGTCGTCGTCGTCGAGCAGCCCCAGCCGATGGTCGAACATCAGCTGCCGCTGCTCCTCGACCATCGCGGAGTACCGCCAGAGCGTCTTCCGGATTTCGAAGTTCTGCCCCTCGATGATCCGCTGGGCCGTGCCGATCGCCTCGCGGACGAAGGGGTCCTCAATCGGCCCGTCCTGAGGCGCGGGGCGGCGGCGCGGGGGGATCAGTCCAAGCACACCGTATCGCCGGATGAGGTCGTCTTCGAGGCTGACGAAGAAACGGGAGCTCCCCGGGTCGCCCTGGCGGCCCGCCCGGCCGCGCAACTGGTCGTCCACGCGCCGGCTCTCGTGGCGGTTCGTGCCAATCACGTACAACCCGCCGAGCGCGACCACCTTCGCGTGCGCCTCCGGGTCGCCGCCCCCCAGCGCGATATCGGTGCCCCGCCCCGCCATGTTCGTCGAGATCGTCACGGCGCCTGGCATCCCGGCGCGAGAGACGATCAACGCCTCGCGGGCGTCGTGGCGGGCATTGAGGACCCGGCACTTCACTCGCCTCCCGCGCAGCATCGCCGCCAGTTCCTCGGATTCGGCGACACTCGCCGTGCCCGCCAGCACAGGCCGGCCCGTCGCCTGCACACGCGCGATCTCCTCGACCAGCGCCCGCAGCTTCGGCGCGCGGTGGGTGAAGACAACGTCGGGCTCGTCCGCGCGGACGCACGGCACGTTGGGAGGGAAGACCACCGTCCTCAGCCCGTAGAACTCGTGGAGCTCGACCGCTGAGGGCTCCGCCGTCGCCGTCATCCCGGCGATCTTCGGCCACAGGCGCACGAAGTGCTGAACCGGGATCGAGCCGAGGACTTTGCCTTCAGGCTGGACGTCCACGCCTTCCTTCGCCTCGATCGCGGGCTGGATGCCATGTGGCCACCGCCGATTCTCGGCCACGCGTCCGGTGAACTCGTCAACCAGCTCGATGCGGCCGCGGCGCACGATGTAATCGCGGTCGCGTTGCAGCAGGGCCCGGGCGTGAAGCGCGACATGAATGACCGAGAGCAGCGTCTGCTGCGCGGGCAGGTGCAGCGGCTGGCACCTCAGCAGGCGCTCGACGTGCCTGAACCCGGCGTCGGTGAGCGCGACGTTGCGGGCGTTTTCGTCGACGACGAAATCGGCCACCGCGTGAAGCTGCGTTACGGCGGCGGCCACCACCTCGTGCGACACGGGCGGCGACGGCGCCTCGCCGGCGATGACGAGCGGAACCCGCGCCTCGTCGATCAGGATGAAATCGGCCTCATCCACGATGACGAAGTGAAACGGCCGCTGCACGACATCGGCGGCGTCCGTCATCGTCTGGTCGCGAAGGAAGTCGAATCCGGCTTCCTTCGCGGTCACGTAGGTGACGTCCGCCGCGTAGGCAGCACGGCGGTCGGCTCGGCTCATGCCCTGCGACACCGACGCCACGCCAAGCCCGAGGCGCCGGTAGACGGGTCCCATCCACTCGGCATCCCGACGGGCGAGGTAGTCGTTGGCCGTGAAGATGTGGACGCCGCGGCCGGCGAGGGCGTTGAGGGCAGCGGGAAGCACGGCCACCAGCGTCTTGCCTTCGCCGGTGGCCATCTGCACCAGCTTGCCCTGGTGCAGGGCCACGGCCGCCATCATCTGCACATCGAAGGGGCGCAGGCCGAGGGCGCGCGCGCACGTCTCTCGCGCCAGGGCGTAGAACTCGGGGAGGACGTCGTCGAGCGAGGTGCCAGCGTGGACCCGGTCCCGGATGCGGCCAGCCGCGCCGGTCAGCGCGTCATCGGACGGATTCGAGACGCCGACGGCGTCGATGCGGGCCAGCGCGCGCCTGTACGGGCCGAGCCCGTGCTCAATCGGCATCCCGCGCAGGCGGCTGAGCGCACGCGCGATTATCGGGGCGGCCCGGAAGGAGGGAGGCATGGTTCCAGCTGGCAGCTGGCAGCCGGCAGCGGATCACGGCGATCCGCTGCCCGCTGGGGCATCCGTGGTCCGCTGCCAGCTGACCGCTGGTCCTACGCGACCGTAATCGTCTGATCCAGGTAGACGTCCTGGATGAGGTTGAGGAGCCTGGCGCCCTCGGCCATCGGCCGCTGGAACGCCTTCCGGCCCGAGATGAGCCCCATCCCGCCGGCGCGCTTGTTGATGACAGCAGTGATGGCGGCGTCGCCGAAGTCGTTCTTGCCGGACGCACCCCCCGAGTTGATGAGCCCTGCGCGGCCCATGAAGCAGTTCACCACCTGGTAGCGCGTCAGGTCGATCGGATGGTCGCTGGTGAGCTGCGTGTAGATCCGCTCGTCCAGCTTGCCGTAGCTCGAACTGCCGGTGTTGAGCGCCTTGTAGCCGCCGTTGTTCTCGGGCAGCTTCTGCTTGATGATGTCGGCCTGGATCGTCACGCCGAGGTGATTGGCCTGGCCCGTCAGGTCGGCGCTGACGTGATAGTCCTTGTCCGTCTTGAACTTCGGATTCCGCAGGTAGCACCACAGCACGGTGGCCATGCCCAACTCGTGGGCCAGCGCGAACGCCTGGGCGACCTCGACAATCTGCCGGCCGCTCTCCTCCGAACCGAAGTAGATGGTCGCCCCCACGGCCGCCGCCCCCATGTCGGCCGCCTGCTCGATTTCGCCGAACATGATCTGATCGGCCTTGTTCGGGTAGGTCAGCAGCTCGTTGTGGTTGACCTTCACGATGAACGGGATCCTGTGGGCGTACTTGCGCGCGACGCTGCCGAGGACGCCGAACGTCGAGGCCACCGCGTTGCAGCCCCCCTCGACCGCCAGCTTCACGATGTTCTCCGAGTCGAAGTACATCGGGTTCTTCGCGAAGCTCGCGCCGCCGGAGTGCTCGATGCCCTGGTCCACCGGGAGGATGGACATGTAGCCGGTTCCGGCGAGCCGCCCCGTCGAGAACAGACGCTGGATGCTGCCGAGCACCCGGTTGTTGCGGTCCGAAGGCGCCCAGATCCGATCCACGAAGTCCGGCCCCGGCAGGTGGAGCAGGTCCTTCGAAACCGTCTTGCACTCGTGCTCGAGCAGGTACGCGGCCTTGTCACCCAACAGGTCGATGATCTCTTTGTTCATATCTTCTGTCCTCGAGAACAGGGCATCCGGCTCTCGGCTCTGGGCCTCCGGCGCCGCCTTCTGTCTTCTGTCTTCTGAATTCTACTTCTTCCCCGCCTCCCTGCGAATCTCCGCTTCCCGCTCGAGGAACGACTGCCCCTCGGTGATCCAGCGCTCGGCGGGCTCCCCCTTGAGGTAGTGGCCGAACCAGGCGAGGATGCGTCGCTGGTAGTCCTTCTGGTTGTTCTTCTGCCGGAGGCCGTGGTCCTCCCCGATATAGGCCACCATGACGACGTTCTTCCCGGCACGCCTGGCGATGTTGTACAGCTCGATCCCCTGGTGCCAGGCCACGATGCCGTCCGAGTCTCCGACTTCGAGCAGCAGCGGCACCGTCATGGCGTGCGCGGCGAACGCCGCCGAACTGTCGATGTAGGCCTGGAGGTCCTCGTACAGCGGCACTACCATCCGTTCCTGCCCGGTCTCGATATGGTCGGTCTCCGCGATCCCCGTGCCCCAGTGGTGATCGCCGTAGTAGCTGACGAGGTCGGTCATCGCCGCGCCCGCCACGGCGGCGGCGAAGATCCCCTTCGTGCGCGTCGCGAGGATGCTGGTGTTGTACCCGCCCATCGAGTGGCCGACGACGCCCACGCGTTTCGGGTCGACCAGGCCCATCTGGAGCACCTTCGCCACACCCGCCGTCACGCACTCGATGACCGACGGCCCCGGCTTCCTCGCGGTGAAGACGATGTCCGGCTGCAGGACGAAGTAGCCGTGGCTGGTGAACACGCTGATGTTGTAGTACTCGCGGTCGGACGGCGCCACGTAGCGGTGGACGTTCTGCGACAGGAGCTCGTAGTTGTAGACGATCATCGGGTACTTGCGGCCCGGCTCGTAGCCGGCCGGGTAGTGCAGCGAAGCCTGCAGCCGACGGCCGGTCGGCGTCTTGTAGTCGAGCAGCTCGCTGCGGCCCCAGGCGTAGTCGGCCTGGAAAACGTTCGTCTTCGTCACCTGCCTGGCGTCCTTCAGGTCCGCTCCGGCCACGAACATGTCCGGCGAATCGTCGTAGTCCTGACCGATGTAGCCGAAGACATCCGCCCGCTTCGCCTTCGCCAGCGAGCCGATGCTCCTGTCCAGCCAGACGAGCCGCGACAGGGCGCCCGTCGCGTCGCGGCGCGCGTAGCCGGACTTCTTGGTCCACTCGCCGAAGAGCGACAGGTAGATCGGCTTCGACAGGTCAACCCACTCCTCCTCCGGATCAAGCCTGACCAGCCGGTGCCTCACCTGCTCGGCCGCGCCGCTGGTCAGCCGCTCGGCCTTCGACCCGTCGCTCGCGACGGCCCAGACGTCGTACTTGTCGTTCAGCAGCACCGCCCCGTCGTCCTTCGTCCAACCGGCGATGCCGAAGGTCGGCTTCTGCGGGCTCGTCTGGTCGGACTCCTTGTCGATGAAGGACGTGGGCACCGCCTTCGTAATGTTGACGACAGCCTTGGTGGCGAGGTTGATCGTCCAGTAGTGGTCGTCCTCGATGAACAGCAGGTACCTGCCGGACGGCCCTGCCGACACGTAGCGGTCGTTGATGTTCGACCGGAGGGGCGTCCGGACGCCTGTCGCCAGGTCCACCAGGAAGAGGTCGGCGGCGGGCCGGCCGATGCTCCGGTTGAAGGCGTACTTCGACCATTCGGCCACGTAGCCGAGCGCCGTCTTCCGGATCGGCGTCACCTGCTCGTTCACGAGGTCCTTGCCGAGAGGAACGAGCGCGCCGCTCTCGAGGTGCCACGCCGCCAGGAGGTTCCGGCGGCGGTCCGAGGGCGCGTCGATCTTCTGCTTCGGCATCACGATGGCGTCCTTGGCGTGCCAGACTTCGACGGTGGACGGCGCGTCGGCGCCCGCTCCGCGCCCGCCTCGGCCGGCCGGCTCGGTCTTGTCGTCCCACTTCGCGAGGCCGAGCAACAGCATCCGACCGTCGTCGGACCACGAGAGCCGCCTCGTCGAAACCGTCCGCATGCCGGCCGGGAAGGCCCGGTCGGCCGCCGGATCGTAGATGCGCAGCCGCTCGGACTTCCCGAGGTCCGTCCAGGCCAGCACCGCCTGCGCGGGCCCGTCCTTCTTCTCGTCCGTCTTCGCCCGGAACGCCGCCAGGTCGGCCGAGCCCCTGCGCCACACCAGGCCGGAGTAGATCGCCGGCGAGGAATCGAGAACGCGCAGCACGCCCGTCGCCGGGTCGTAGAGTTGCACGCCGTTGCCCGTCTTGCCGACCGCGCTGATGGCCAGCGCCAGCAGGTGTCCGCTGTCGGCGTCCTGCCAGGCGAACTGCGACACGTTGCCGAACGCCGTTTCGCGGCCGGTGGCGAGGTCGCGGACGATCAGCGCGGTGCCCGGCCGATCGTCCGCCGTGCCCGGGTCTCCGCCCCGTGCGCCGCCGCGCGCCCCTCCGCCCGCCGCAGCCCCGCCCGTGGCGGCAGCCCCGTCAGCGCCATAGGGCCGGATGGCCAGGTAGGCGCCGTCCGGGCTGAAGGCGAACGACTCCACGGCGTCGGTCGTCGTCGTCTCGCCCGTGGCGAGCTTCACGAGACCCATCTTGTTCTGCACCGGTTTCTGGTCGGCCCTGAGCTTCTCCTGCTCGGCCTCCGACTGCCCGACGCCATAGGCGAGGAACGCCGAGCCCGATGAGAAGACGGGAGCGGCGCCGAAGGCCACGACCTTGTTCGTCCCGTCCGCCAGATTCGCGATGACCAGTTCGTTCTCACGATTCGAGCGGTTGATGGCGTAGGTCAGCCACTTCCCGTCCGGCGAGAACCCACCGCGCGCCCCGGCCGGCGCCAGCGTCTCCCACTTGCCGTAGTCGGCGAATGTGGCAGGCGCTTTCGTCTGCGCCGCGAGGCCGGCGGCAACCAGCACGAGGGCTGCGAACAGAACGATTGAGAGTCGTTTCATCGGGACCTTCCAGGATTGGGTTGCGAGCGGACCTCCGCGCGCGGTCGACAGCGTCATGGGACGGGCTCACACGGCGTCGTCTCCGCGACCATCGCCGCGACGCCCATGTCGCCCGTGACGTTGACGACCGTCGCGAAGATGTCGGGGATCGAATCGGCGGCGATGAGAAGGCCAATCCCGTCGAGCGGCATCCCGGCACTCATCATCACCGGCGCCGTGACGACGAACAAGCCGCCGCTCGGAATCCCCGGATTGCTGAAGCTCATCGCGATCGTCACCAGCGTCATGACGACGATCTGCGAAGGCTCGAGTTGGATGCCGTAGAGCTGCGCCAGGAACAGCGGGCCGACCAGATCCGACACCGGCGTATTCAGCTTGAAGGTCGACACGGCCAGCGGCAGGACGAATCCCCCGAGGCCGGGCCGGTTGCCGTAGGTGGCGCGGACCGATTCGATCATCGCGGGCAGCGACGCCAGCGAGGATCGCGTGCCGGCCGCCACGGCCTGTGCCGGCGCGGCCGCGCGCGCGAACGCGAGCGGCGAGCGCCGAGTCACGATCGCCACCACCGGGTAGACGGCCAGCGTCAGCGCCAGCAGCATTCCCGACAGCACCAGCACGTAGTAGCCGACCGCGCCCGCCGCCGCCAGGCCCAGGTCCTTCCCCATCCCGAGCGCCAGCGCGAACACGCCGATCGGCGTCAGCCGCAGGATCCAGTGCACGATGGTCAGCATCGCGTCGCTGACGGCACGGAAGACGCCGGTGACGATCGCCCGGCGCTCGTCGGGCAGCCGCGTGGCCGCCAGCGCGAACAGCAGGGTGAACACGATCAGCGGGAGCATCGCCCCGTCGACTGCGGCGCGGATCGGGTTGGTCGGCACGAGGCCGACGATGAAGCCGCGAAGCGTGGGGAGATCGGGCACCGCCGCCGGCATCGACGACTGCCCTTGGGCGCGGAGCGCCGCGCTGGCCTCCGGCGGAATCGACAGACGTGCGAACAGCGGCGGGCCGGCCACCGCCGCGAACACGGCGGCGCCGGCCAGCAGCACGAGGAACCAGGTGATGGTCCGGCCGCCGAGCCGTCCGAGCGAACGCACGTCGGCGAAGGTGGTGACGCTGGTGAACAGCAGCGACACCACCAGCGGGACGAGCACCATCCGGATCGCGTTCACCCACAACGCCCCGAGCGGCTCGACGAGGCCGGCCAGCGTGTCGAGCGGCCCGACGCCCGCCGCCGACACGCCCATCCCGGCGGCGAGGCCGACGACGAGCGCACCCAGACCGACAGCGGCCGGCGACCGGCCGCCGCGCGACGGGTCGCGACGCCGCATGATCCGCTAGGACCCGACCGTGAACGCCACCGTGGCGAGGGTCTTCTCCCACCACATCGCCAGCTTGCCGCCACCCTGCGTCATGTCGACGAACCCTATGGTGAACTGCTCCACCGAATGCGGGTTGGCGCCGACGGTCATCGGAACCCGAAGCACGTCCTGGGCCGGGTCGTAGTTGTACGAACCCCAGGTCGCGACCTTCTCGTTCGGGTCGTATTTCTGCTGGAAGGGCTGCTTCGAGAAGATCAGCGTCCAGGCGGCCGACTTGAGTTCGACGAAGACGGAGTACTCGCCCGCGGGCAGCGTCTTTCCGCCGAACACCAGCGGAACCTCGGTCGAAAACCGCGTCGTCGGATTCGCGCCCGCGCGCCAGACCGCAACGCCGTCGCTGACCTTCTTGCCGTATTCGGCGCCCGCTCCGAAGATCGCCGTCCGCCCACGAAGAATCGGCCGGCCGTAGGTGACCTCGATCCACTTTCCGCCGGTGTACCGGGGCTCCGCCTCCGGCGTCGCCTTGGCCCAGGTTCCGCCGACCTGCGTTGCCGCGGTTCCGAGCGGGCTCGCGGGCTTTCGCGGCGCCTGCTGCGCGAACGCTCCGATTCCCAGAACCACGGCCAGCGCGATGACGATCAGGACGCGCACTCGCATGTCTCCTCCTTGGAATGGAAAGCTCAACCTTCGGAGGATAGCACACGACAAACACCTGAAGTAGCCAACGCCGTCGACTTGTGTTACAATTCTGTAATCGCTAGCGTCCGCTTGACGTGGCCGGTTGAAACCAGAGTCCCGCTCGAGGCGTCATAACGAGTGGCGAGGGTCGGTTTGTCGGCCCTTCGTTACAGGAAAGTAGACGAACCCATGGTGAAAGGCCGCTGCGCTCAGTGCCAGATCTTCGTCGTCCACGAAGAGATCGACCGGTTGATCCTGTCCGGCTGGAAGTCGCTCGAGGACACGCATCCGACCGTGCGGGACATCGTTCCGATGCTCTGCCCAGACTGCCGGCGAACCGCAAAGGTCAGCAAGTCGCGGTAGGCTGGGCTTCCGTTCGTTCGGCGCCGTTGGCGGTGGTCGCCGGCGCACTATCCGGCGACCACTGGCCTCCCCCACCTCTCCCACCTGCAGCTCCGGATCGATCCGGGAGACCGTCTGCCGGAGGTGTGACGTGATTCGCTCACTCGTCTTCCTGCTGGCGGCGCTGGCCGTTGCCGCGCCCGCCTCTGACAACGGCGTGTCGGTGATCCCAGAGCCGCGCTCCGTCGAGCGCGCGGATGGGAGCTTCCCTCTCGCAAGTCCGGTGCGGATCGTCACGCCGGCCGGCGACCCGAGATTCCAGGACGCGGCCGCGTTCCTTCGCGACTTCGTCATCGAGAAGGCCCGGCTTTCGGTCTCACAGGGCGGCCGGGCCGAACGCGGCGCCATCGTATTCGAAGCCTCTGACGCGAGCGCGCAGCCTGGACCGACCGGCGCCGAGGCCTACTCGCTCGCCGTATCGCCCGACGGGATCCGCATTCGCGCCAGCTCCGCGGCCGGCGCCTTCTGGGCCGTGCAGACGCTGCGGCAGCTGCTGCCGCCGGACGTCGAACGGGGAACCGCCGCCTCGCCGCTGCACCTGCCCGTGGTCACCATCGCCGACGAGCCCCGTTTCGCCTGGCGCGGAAGCCTCGTTGACGTGGGCCGGCACTACCTCCCGCCTGCGTTCATCAAGCGATACATCGATCTGCTGGCGCTGCACAAGATGAACGTCCTGCACTGGCACCTCACGGAGGACCAGGGCTGGCGGCTCGAGATCAAGAGGTACCCGCGGCTCACCTCGATCGGCGCGTGGCGGACCGAGAACGACGGCGCCCGCTACGGCGGCTTCTACACCCAGGCGGAAGTGCGGGACATCGTCGACTACGCGCGCTGGCGTCAGGTCACGGTGGTGCCGGAGATCGAAATGCCGGGCCACGCGAGCGCTGCGCTGGCCGCGTACCCCGAGTTCAGCTGCACCGGGGAGACGAAGGCGGTGCCGACGACGTGGGGCGTGTTCGAGGACGTGTTCTGCCCGGGCAAGGAAGAGACGTTCCAGTTCCTCCAGAACGTGCTCGACGAGGTGATGGCGCTCTTCCCGTCGAAGGTGATCCACATCGGCGGCGACGAAGTGCCGAAGGCGCACTGGAAGGCCTGCCCGCTGTGCCAGCAGCGGATGAAGGCCGAAGGCCTGCAGGACGAGAGCGAGCTGCAGAGCTACTTCATCCGGCGGATCGGGAACTACGTCCGCAGCAAGGGGCGCGAGATCACCGGGTGGGACGAGATTCTCGAGGGCGGCCTGCCGGCCGGCACGACCGTGCAGGTCTGGCGGGACATCGAGCACGCGCGAACGAGCGTGAAGCTCGGAGCACGCGTGGTGGCGTCGCCGACGAGCCACACCTACATCAACACCTCCCCGGCCGGCCTCCCGCTGGCGCGCGTCCTCCAGTTCAATCCTGTGCCCGATGGCCTCTCAGCCGACGAGGCGGCGCGCATCGTGGGCGGCGAGGCGACGCTGTGGTCAGAGGGGATCGACGAAGCGAACTTCGACGCGATGGCGTTCCCGAGGCTGGCGGCGTTCGCCGAAGCGTTGTGGAGCGGCCAGCCGAGATCGCTCGCCGAGTTCAAGACGAAGCTGGAGGCTGCGCACTACCCGCGCCTCCGGGCGCTCGGCGTGACCTACGGCCCGGAGGATCGCGCGCTGGTCGCGCTCGCGCCCGCGTTCGACCCTGCGACGTCGCGCGTGAGCGTTCGAACGGAACATCATGTCGAGCCGGTCGTCTTCCGCCACACGACCGACGGCACGAACCCGACGGTTCGGTCGCCGCTCTACGACTCCGCTACGTCGTTCGGCGCGTCCGGAACGGTGAAGGTCCGGCCGTTCCTCGGAGGCGGCGGGATGCTCCAGTCGGCGACGCTGACGATTGACCGGCACCTGGCGGTGGGCAGGCCGGTCGCGCTCGCGGCGCCGAACAGTCCGAGGTACCCGGCACCGGGGCGTTCACGCTGACCGACAGCCTGCGAGGCGGAGCCGACTTCCACGACGGCACCTGGCAGGGATGGGAGGGCGAGAGCATGGAGGCGGTGGTCGATCTCGGCGCCATCGCGGCGGTCCGCGAACTCGAGGTCGGCTCGCTGCAGGCGATGCGGTCGTGGATCCTGCTGCCGAAGCGAGTGGTCATCTGGCTGTCTGATGACGCGACGTCGTGGCGAGAGGTGGCGGCGCTCTCCCACGGCATCCCACTCCAGCGCGAGGATGCGTTCGTGCACCGCTTCCGACAGACGCTCCCGGCCGGGACCCGGGCGCGCTACGTCAGGGTGCGCGCGGAGAACGCCGGACCGCTGCCGGCATGGCATCCGGGCGTGGGCGGAAAGGCGTGGGTCTTCGTAGACGAAATCGCTGTACGATAGGGCGCTATCAAAGGAGCATCCGATGGGGTTCTTCGACAAGGTGACCAAGGCGGTCGGTGATGCGGTGGACAAGGGCAAGAAGGACATCGACCAGTTCATGCGCATCCAGAAGATCAACGGCGAGATCAGCGCCATCGAGGCGAAGGTGGCCGATCTCAAGACGCAGATCCAACAGAACGCCCAGGCGGCGGGTCAGAAAGCAATCGCCCTGGTGAGGGCGGGAAGCCTCTCGAGTCCTGAACTCCAGGCGTTCGTCCAGACGCTCACGGGCATCGAGCAGCAGATTGCCGCCGAGCAGGCGGCGATCCTGGCGAAGAAGGCCGACATCGAGCGGATCAAGGCGGAGGATGAGGCTGCGGCACCGCCGACGCCTGCGGCCGCAGCGCCGGCTCCGGCCCCAGCTATTCCGGCCGTGCCGGCAACTCCGCCGGCGGCACCAGTATCGGCCGCGCCGATGGCTCCGCCGCCTCCGCTGCCCGCAGCTCCGCCGCCGAAAGAGGTTCCGACGGCGCCGATCCCGCCGCCGCTGCCGAAGGCCAGCGCCTGCCCGCAGTGCGGGAAGCCGCTGACCGGCGCCACGTTCTGCACCGAGTGCGGCGCAAAGGTCGGCTGACGCGGCCGGCCGGGCCCTCTAGCGGATCAGCGGCTTGTAGCCGATGATGTCGTTCCACCACTGCGGATAGCCGACCGTCTGGCCGTCGACCATCCCGAGCGTGTACTTGCCGAGCAGCAGGTCGCCGAGGGCGAGCCAGTCGCGCTGCCACGCCACGGCGTTCGCGTTCGCGAACTGCGTGAGCGTGTTGATGGCGGCGGCCGGGTCCTTCGCGTACGTCTTCGCGGCCTCGGCCAGCAGCTTCGGCGTCACGTCGTAGAGCATGTTCAGCCGCGGCTCGCGCGCGGCCCGCACGTGCTTGATCGCCTCGTTGTAGTGCAGCTCGGCCATCTGCTGGACGTAGATGTTCGTCCAGAAGCCCGACTCGCGGTCGAACGCTCCATATCGATCGCCGCGGCCCAGG
Organism: uncultured Acidobacteriota bacterium; assembly: GCA_963698725.1. Lineage (GTDB taxonomy): Bacteria > Acidobacteriota > Vicinamibacteria > Vicinamibacterales > Fen-181 > FEN-299. The sequence continues at coordinate 325,887 of CAVORY010000006.1, read as the reverse complement.
AACGCCGGCAGTTCGGTCATCGCCGCCCAGAGCGGCGTGAGATAGGAAGTGTCGGGCGCGCCGTACCCGAACCAGCTCGTGCCCCGCAACGGCTCCGGCAGCGCCGCGTTCACCTGCCCTACGTGCAGGTAGTAGGTCCGCTGCACGTTGATGCTTCGCTCGAACGACCCCTTGCCGCCCCGATTCACGTACCGGATCGGGTTGCCCCACGGACCCGCCGCCGGCCCCTTCGTCATGTCGTACGGCGTGCCTGCGTAGTAGTCGGCGGTGATCTTCCGGATGTCCTCGATCGTCAGCGGCTTGTCCGGCTTGACCGAGAACGGGTAACGCGGCAGGTCGGGCGGCAGCTTGAGCGACGGCGCGATGAGGTCGATCGCTCGCCACTCGCGGCGCGACGAGGTCACCGGGTCGTCCGGCGCGTAGGTCTCGTGGACCACGAGGGGTTTGCCGGCCTTGGGGTCGAACCACTTCTGCTCGACGGCAAACGAGACGATCTTCGGCGAGGCCAGGATGTTTGCCTTGTCGGCCAGGTTGATCTCGCCAATGCGCGCGCGGTTGGCGGCGACGAACACGTGGTCCTCGGGGATCCGGACCGCGGCCCAGATGTCGCGACCGTAAAACTCGGCCACCCACGTCTCTATCCCGTCGGTGATCGTCATCGTCTCGCCGCCGCCGCCCGTCTCGGTGAGGAAGCCGAACTCCTCGACCAGCTTGCCCATGATCTGTACGGCTTCGCGGGCGGTCGCCGCGCGCTCGAGCGCGACGTCCTGCAGGAACCAGCAGTCGGCCAGGCCGTCGCCCTTCGTCCACATCACGTCCTTCACCTGCTTGCCGCGGTCGGTCGTGGTGTCGATGCTGAACGTCGACTCGGCAATCGCCACCCCTTTCTCGTTCATGAACGAGTAGCGGGACATGAAGTACCGGTAGGTGTGCCGGACCTGGGGCATCTCCCCGAGGACGTTGCCTCCTTCGAGCGTGTGCGCGTTGGCGACGACCTTCCGCTTCGCACCCTCAGGCCAGTCCTGAGCCGGGACGATGCGGAGGGGGTAGTTCGCCACGCTGGAATCGTCGTTGTGGGTGATGACGGTCGTGCCGTCCGCCATCGCCTTCCGGCCGACGCCGAGAATCGTGCAGGCGTCGAGGACCGGACCCCACTGGACCACCGCCAGCACCACCAGCACCCAGGCCGTTGCTTTCGAATGTCGTCTCATGATGTCGTCCCCTGATCGCGGGGCTGAAGCCCCGCGCTACATCCCTCGTCCCTCGTCCCTCGTCCCTAGTTCCTGAACACCCTCCGCGGATCGGCCTTCGCCGGATCGTGCAGGAACGCGCCCAGGCCCTGCTTCATGACGTCGGCGTACGTCGGCCATGTCACGTCCAGCGCCTTCTCCGGGAAGAACTCGCCCATCTGCTTGATGATCTCGGCCGCGCCGGCCAGGTGGCGGCCCACGCGGTAATCGAGCGACGCGCCCGTCTTGATGTCGTAGTCGGTGTAGAGGAGGCCACGAATCGCCGCGGTCTGGACGAACTCGTCGCGCCCGTACAGCATCAGTTCCTCTGTCATCGGCCCGGCGAACTTCTCGATGAACGGCTCGGGCGTCTCCATCAGCACGGCGAAGCTGTCGGTGAAGTCGCCCACCTCGCGGTGGGTCAGCCCGCGCAGCGACTTCGGCGACGTCTCGGTCTTCATCGGGAACTGCTCGGCCGACAGCACCATCGACGCCATCATGCACATCTCGTCCGCGCGCTGGTGACAGACGTAGGTGCTGACCACCGGGTAGCCGAGCGACGCCTCGTGAATGTCGATCGTCATGTCGATCTTCTCGCGGCGAATCAGCTCGCTGATGGCGAACGCCGTGCGCTCGGTCAGGTTGCCGTCCGGGCGCCCGGGGAACATCCGGTTCAGGTTCCGGCTGTCCTGGTACGCCAGGTTCTGCGTCGACGGGTAGTGCACGGCGGTGAACGGGTCGGGCCACTGATCGAGCGGATGGGTCTCACGGTCGCCGATTCGGTACTTCTTCACGCCCCACGCGGTCGTGATGTGGAAGAACGGCGGGTAGGCGTTGCCGAGCATGCCGAGCGTCGACGCGCTCGGGTTCGCGCGCGGAATGACGAAGATCCGGCCCTTGGAGACCTTCACGGTCTCCATGACCAGGTACGCCGTCATCGGACTCGCCGGCTCGTACGGGTGCACCCCGCCGAGGATGAGCACGCTTCCCCCGGGAACGCCGGAGTCGAAGAGGTAGACGGATGCGTCGTTCCGCGTATCGGCGACGCCCGGAAAGTACGCGCTCAGGGCGACGCGCCGGGTGAGCGCGTCGGAGACGACCACCGTCTCCTGGTAGCGCCGCAGCGCGCGGATGTCGGTGGTCCCGGCCACCGTCAGGGCAAAGGCGGCGGCGAGCAGCGCAAGTCGGCGGATGAGCGGCGCTCGATTCACCATCTCACCTCACTTGATGTGCAGCGCACGCAGGATGAACGGAATGAGGGCATAGGCGTACACGATGTCGTAGGCCAGGCCGGGCCGCGTCTTCCGCCGGAACAGCCGCGAGACGAGCAGCACGGCCACCACCGCCGACAGCACGAAGTAGATCTGCTGGATGACGTTCTGAGCCACAATCATGAGCAACCCCATCCCAAATCGACGCCGTTCACCCCTGAGCCCTGAGGCTTGAGCCCTGAGCCCTCCGTCAGTACTTCACCAGGAACGCGAAGTAACGCGAGAAGATGAGCATGCCGAGCGCCACGATCCCCATGGCGGTCCACGGCACGGCCGTCGCCTTGAGAAACGAGGTGTAGCTGCCGCGGTAGCCCACCGTCTCGATGGCCGTGCGCCCGACGATCCGAGACGGCGGCAGGCAGTCGCCCAGCGCGAACAGGATGCTGAACGCGGCGGCGACGACCGTCACGTTCGCCCCCACCGCGTTGAACACGAAGATGAGCGGCGTCCCCAGGATGACGGCGCTGCCGAAGCCGAGCGACCCCTGCGCCAGCGGGCAGACGAGAAGCGACGTGGCGTAGATGCCGAGGATCGGCAGCGCCACGAAGCTGATGGCAATCAGGCCACGCACGCCGGTGGCGGCCAGCACGTTCACCAGCACCCCCACGCTCACCATCGTCGCCACCAGCGGAAACACCTGCTCGATCGTCGTGTTCACGACCTCGAGCCACCGCGAGGGGGGGCGGCGGGCCGGGTCGATCGCCACGGTCGCGATCGCGCAGATCAGGAAGATCAGCGGAAACCCGAGCGTCGGAATCGAAAAAGCCGCGTACTTCGCCGCGACGGCCAGGACGACGAGAATCAGGAGCGGCACGGCGGCGCGCCACCAGGTCATGCCCGGGTGGAGCGGCGGCAGCGCGGCCAGGATGGCGTCCTTCGACTGCGGCACCGCACCCCAGCCCAGATACGCGACGGTGATGAACGTGACGATGAGGACGGGCACCAGCAGCACCAGGTCGAACCCGACGTACGGCATGTTGGCCCCGGCCGCCATCAGCATCGCCCAGACGTTGATCGGCGGCGCGACCGCCGACAGGATGCCGAGCATGAAGACGAACGCCGCCGCCCGCTCCTCGGAGAGGCCCATCAGCCGCAGGACCGCCGCCACGAGGCCGCCGACGACGAGCACCGACACGACGCCGGCGCCGGTCAGCGCGCCGGGAACGAGCATCAGGCACGCGAGCACGAGCAGCAGCAGCCACTTCTGCCGGTGCAGCCGGACGACGAGCGCGCGGACCAGCGCGTTCATCGCCCCAACCTCCGAGTACGCGTTCATGAAGACGCACGCGGTGATGAAGATGAACGCGAGGTCGAGGAACGTGAACGTCCCCTCGACGAACAGGTGGGCCGGGAAGCCGAGGCCGGCCACCAGCGCGCCGACCACCGCCGTGATCGCCATCGACAGCTCCGGCGACCGGAGCTTCCAGCTGCTCACGGCGAACGTGACGACCATGGCCGCCAGCGTGTACGACGTGACGACGTAGGTGCTCACTTGGCGTACATCTGCTTGACGACTTCGCTGAAGTCCATCGCGTCGTCGATCAGCGTGAGCGGGGCGCCCGTCTTCTTCGCGATCGCGTCGAAGCGGCCGTCCTCGTTGCCGTCCTTCTTGACCACCAGGTACTGGGCAAACGGCGCGATCGCGTCGATGCAGCGCTCGTCCGCGCCGCCGGGCTTGCCGCGACGCGCCTTGCCCTCGAGGAGAATGGCGACCACCTGGATCTTCTGCTTCCTCGCCTCGGCGATCATCGCGTTCAGCCGCTCGATCTCCTGGTCGATGGTGATGCCGGACGCGCCGAGCCCCTTGGCGGTCGAGCCGAGGACGACGAACATCGTCTTGTACGGCTTCTTCTGGAGGTCGGCCACCGTCGGCTCGGCGTTGTACTCGAAGTCCGTCACGACGCCCGTACGCTGGACGAGCAGCCGGGACATCTTGGCCCCGGGACCCTGGCCGGCGTTGGTAATCAGGAGCGGGAGCGCCCCCTTCGGCGGCTTCGCACCGGAGACGGCGGCGCGCAGGCCGACTGGGGCCGACAGCGCGACGATGATGGCCGGGATCCACAGGCACGAACGTCGGTTCATCTCGGTACCTCACTCGCGGGTCTGAAGACCCGCTGAACGCGGGGCTAAAGCCCCGCGCTACATCGACTGACGATACGAAGCCCCGCGCCACGGCTACTCGGCGCGATACACGGCCCCCTCACCGATCGGCGGAAGGGGGATGGGATCATACGGCAGACCATTGTCCCGCGCGAGTCCCTTCACGAACAGGAGGTGGACAACCGGCACTCCGCGGGCGGCGAATTCGAACACCACGCCGCGCGTCGGCGACGACGGCACGGCCGGCGGATGCAGGATCAGGCCGGGCGGCAGCGCCAGCGAGGCGTCGGTGCTGCCGAAGCTGGCCGCCGCTCCGCCGATGTTGACGAAACAGCGGATGGGCCGCCCGCCACTCCCCTCGCGGAAGATCCGCAGCCGATCCTGGATGCGCTCGGCCAGCGTCGCGCCTCGCACCATCGGGAGCCCGGCGCGGCGGGTCTCCGCCAGCAGCGTGTCGCCCGATTCGTCGAACAGCACGCCGCCGCCCGTGTCCAGGCGTCCGCCAGGCGACACGGCCGCGATCCGGTACGGCAGGAGACCGTCGCTTCGCAACCGCTCCAGCATGTCCGCCAGCGTGAAGCCGGGGAGGTTCGCGCCATACATCGAGGCGCCAACCGAGGCGATCACGACCGGGCGGAGGTCCAGCGCACGCGCCGCCGACAGCGTGGCGAGGGCGAACGCCGGGAACGACCCGCTCGCGCCGACGGCCACGACGTCTCCCGCCTGCAGGCCGGCACGCCGGAAACAGCCGACCACCACGGCGGCGAACGCGGGGTTGGCCGCGGTCCGCTTCGCCTCCACGTCGCCCACCGACGTCGTCAGCAGCGAGAACTCGTCGCCGATGATGCCGGTTTCGTTGGGGTCAGCCGCGCGGTCGATTGGGATGCCCTTCTCCGACCGAAGCGCCCTGAGGCTGGCGAGCGACCGCTCCATCAGGCGCGCAGCCACGACGGCAGGGCCGTCGGTCTCCGTGGGCGGAAGGCCTGGTGGCACAGGCCCGGCCGCGAGCACCCAGCCTGCGCCGGCGCAGACCACGAGGCCAAGCGCGAGGATCGACCGGCGGATCCGAGGAGACTGGGAGCCCATGCGCATCGATTACATTTCTAGTAGCGGAACGCGACCTGGTACCGGAGACCTCTCGACCTGCATGAGGCGGCGGGCGCTGAGGAGGCCGACGCGCGCGCACCAGCCCATGTTCGACGGCTCGGTGTCGGTGGTATTTGCCGGCGTGTCGCCCACCGAGTGGTAGAACGGGTCGCCGTCGACGGTCACCATCCCCGGCTTCTCGTCGGCGTACCAGTTGAGCGGCGGGAATCCCTCGGTCACCGGGAGCGTGCGTTCCTTGTCCCAGGCCGACGTGTAGAGCGTGACGGCCGGGTAGAGCGTCGCGCCCGGCGTCCGGGTGTTCTGGAACACGTAGGAATCGGTCCCGCCCTGCGTCTTCACGCTGGCGGCGCGCTCAGGGAACCCCTTCGTCCCGAGGTGGTCCTTCATGACGCCCCGCACCAGCGAGATGACGTCCCTGTTCACGGCCACGTCGTCGGGCTCGACGTACAGCGCGTCCTTCGACGCGCCGAAGCCCGACTGGTCGTAGTTGAAGACGGCCTGGAGCCGCGAGGGGTCTTTGTCCATCGCTGCGTAGTACTCGCGGGTCGACGAGATTTCGCCTCCCCACGACGCGAAGCGGAGGTCCCACTCCGGGCGCGGCATCTTCCCCGCCTTGACCGCTGCGGCGGCAGCGCGGGCGATTTCGAGCACGATGGCGACACCGGACGCGTTGTCATTGGCGCCGGGACCGCCCGAGTCGGAGTCGCCGTGCGCGCAGAACAGGATGTACTTGGAACGGTCCTTCCCGGGGAGCGTCGCGACGACGGTGTCGGCCGCGTCCTTCCCGCTCTTCGCCTCGAGCGCGAACGACACGCGCACCTTCTCGCCGGCGGTCACCTTCTCGCGCAGCGGAGCGGACTCCTTGGGCGAGACGGCAAACACGGGAATCGTCCACGTCCCGCGCAGGCGGCCGATTCCCGGCCATCCCGACGCCGACGCCCGGCCGTCGAAGAGGACCGCGACGCACCCGACGGTGGTCTCGGGGGTGGGGTTCTTCGCGATCAGGCAGACGGCGCCCGGCGCCGCGTCGATCGAGAGGTCGCCTTCGCCCTTGCCGGACGGCGACCCTGAACTTGGCCAGGTCGTCTTCAGGACGGCTGCAGGCGTGCCGGCCGTCCGAACCTCCCACGACACCGGCTGGAACCAGTCGCGCGGGGTGTCCTTGCGGACCGTCACCTCGAGACCGGCCTGCGTGAACGCCTCCGCCAGCCACGCGGCCGCCGCGTGGTTCGACGGCGTCCCATACATGCGCGTCCCGAAGCCGACGAGCGTCCGGACCGTTTCGACCATCCGCGTCTCCGACACGGCGGCCGCAAGTGCACGCTCGGTCTTGAGGTCCGGGGCCGGCGCCGCCGCCTGGGCAGATGGACGCGCGCTGCCGGCCGACGCCACAACGAGCACTGCCACGACGGCATGGAGCGCCACGCGCGCCATTACAAGACGATTCCGCAACATCGACAGCCTCCACGCGCCGGTACGCCGGGCGGTTCGGGAAAGCATACACCGTTCTCATGGACCCGGTATGGGCCGACGTCCGGCTCGGGTAAGATGGCGCAGGTCAGCCACCCGAGGGAGCCATATGAAGACGCGTCCGTCGATCCGTGTCGCCGTCCTTGCCGCCGTCTGCGCGCTGTCGCTGCCGGCCGCGGCCCTCGCCCAAGCGGAGTTCACGACCGACGACCTCCGCGTCCGGCTGGACGCGCGGGGCAGCCTCGTGTCGCTCTGGGATGTCGCGGGCGCCCGCGAGCGGCTGGCGACCGGGGAGCCGGCGCCGCTCCTGTCGATACGCGCGGCCGGGCAGACGCTGGCGCCCGCGTCGATGACCTACGCGCGGCAGACGGGCATCGTCGCGCTCGACTTCCGGCCGGGCGGCGTCAGGATTCGCGCCCTCGCGACCGCGAAGCCGACGCACCTGGCGTTCGAGATCGTGTCGGTCGAGCCGGCCGGGTCGGTGGACGCCGTGATTCTGGGGGCCCTACCCGACCACGGTGGGCGAGACGGTCGGGGAGATCGTCGGCGTCGTCCGCGAAGGGGCCTTCGCGCTGGGTCTCCAGGTGCTCAACCTGAAGACGCGCGGCGGCGCGCTGCTCAACGACGAAGGCAGCGACCCGTCGCGCGGCACGCTGGCGCAGCCGGCGCGGTTCGGCAGCGTGCTCCAGGCGTTCGCGCTCGACCGCACGAAGCCGCGGACGGTCGCCGGCTGGAACGGTCAGTTCCCCGCCATGCCGGTCCCGCCGATGCCGGGCGAGACGGTCGTCGGCTCCAAGGTCGCGCTGTTTGCGAGCCGGGCGGATCGGGCCCTCGAGCGCATTGGCGCCATCGAGGTCGCTGAGGGAGCCCCTCATCTGATGATCGACGGCGTCTGGGCCAAGCAGTGGCGAGACCAGGGCCGGTCGTACCTGATCGCCGCCTTCTCGGAATCGACCGTCGACGAACTGCTCGCCTACTCAAAGCGCGCGGACCTGATGACGCTCTACCACCCGGAGCCGTTCGCGACGTGGGGGCACTACGGCCTCGACCCCAAGGCGTTCCCCTCGGGCGACGAGGGCATGCGGCGCGCGGTCGAGAAGGGCCGCGCGCTGGGCATCAGGATCGGCGTGCACACGCTGACCAACTTCATCAACACGAACGACGCATACGTGTCTCCGGTCCCCGACCCGCGGCTTGCCCGAACCGGAGCGAGCCCGCTCGCGACCGACATCGACGCCTCGGCGACCGAGATCCGCGTCGCCTCTCCCGCCTACTTCGCCAACGAGAAGGCGAACTGGCTGCACACGGTCGTGGTCGACCGCGAGCTGATCCGGTATCGATCGGTTTCGACCTCTGAGCCGTGGACGCTGCTCGGCTGTGAGCGCGGCGCGTTCGGCACCGCCGCCGTGCCGCACCGGGCGGGCGCCGCCGTCGGCAAGCTCGTGGACCACCCCTACAAGGTCTTCTTCCCGACGATCGACCTCCAGGACGAAATCGCGCGGAATCTTGCGAAGTGGTTCAACAAGACCGGCGTCAGCCAGCTCGACTTCGACGGCCGGGAGGGGTGCCTCGCTTCAGGCCAGGGCGACTACGCGCAGGACCGCTTCGTCCAGGTTTTCTACGACAACCTCGACCACGCCGTCGTGAACGGCACGAGCACCTCGTCGCCGTACTACTGGCACACCAACTGGTACTGCAACTGGGGCGAGCCGTGGTACGGCGGGTTCCGCGAGAGCATGCAGGAGTACCGGATCCAGAACCAGGCGCTGTTCGACCGCAACTTCGTGCCGAACATGCTCGGGTGGTACCGATTGACGTCGACGACGAGCCTGGCCGAAATGGAGTGGATGCTCGCGCGCGCGGCGGGCTACGGCGCGGGCTTCGCGATGTCGACGACGCTCGACGCGCTCCGCCAGAACCCGGACACGCCGCTGCTGCTCGACACCATTCGCGAATGGGAAGCGGCGCGGCGGTCGGGCGCGTTCTCGCCGTCGCAGCGGGAACGGGCGCGGAACCCCAGGCTCGAGTTCCACCTGGAACGCGCCGACTCGGGCTGGCAGCTGTTCCCGTTCCACGACGTCGGACCGTTCCGGCACACGCAGGCGGAGCGACAGCCTGGCGAGCCGGCGGCCGCGACCTGGACGGTGGAGAACGCGGACTCGGCCCAGCCGCTCCAGTTCCGGATCCAGGTGTCGGGCGCCGGGTCCATCTCGAAGGTCCACCTGGAGGTCGGGCGGGCGCAGTCGCTGGACCTCGCGGTGACGCTGGCGGCCGGCGAGTCGCTCGTCTTCGACGCGAGCGGCCTCGCCCGAAGCTACGACGCGAAGGGCCGTCAGAAGGGGGTGAACAGGCTGGATTGCCCGGTGCCTCAACTGGCCGCGGGCAGGCAGGACGTGTCGTTCGACTGCGCGTTCGACGGCGCGCCGGCGGTGGACGTGACGTTCAGGGCGCGCGGCAAAGCCGAGCCCGTGCCGCCGGCGCGATAGGCTCCCCGGCGAGCGTATCTCGCGCGGCAGACGCCCCTCGCCGCGTCTCGTCGTCAGGCCCTGAGCCGTGAGCCTTGAGCCGTGAGCCCTGAGCCCTACTGTGGCCTGACTCCGAGATACGATCCCCCGACGTTGACCCAGTGCCAGAACTCTTCGGGGTTCTTCTTCATCGCCCGGTTGAAGAGGGCTTCGGCCCTCGCACGGTCCTTGTTCAAATTGGCGAGCGCCCCGTACTCGACCAGGCCCGTATCGTCGTCGCTGCTGGCCGGGAACGCCTTCTCGAAGGCCGCCTGGGCCTTGTCCCATTCGCCCGCCTCGTCGTAGACGCGCGCGAGCCGAATCCAGTCGCTGCGTCCCACGTTCCTGGCGCCGGTCACGCCGTCGAAGATCTGCTGCCCCTTCGCCTTGTCGCCTCCAAGGTACCAGGCACGACCCACGGCGATCCGCTCCCAGCTGCCGTTCTCGGCGAGTTGCAGCGCCCCGTCGAGCATCACGGCCGCCACCGCCTGCGCGTCGCCCTTGAGCAGGTCGGGGCTGAACGCCGGCTTCCTGCTCTCCTTCTTCTGCGCGAAGCCCGACTGCGCCACGGCACCGAGCACGAAGCACGCCACGCCGAGCACGAACACGCGCCACTGTTTCACGGTCCCTCCTCTGAGAGTCCGCAGTCTACCACGCCGGTTCGCCGGGCATCCGGCATCACGCCACGCACGCGAGATGGGCCCCATTCGGCACCGTAACCGGTGTGGCGGGGACGCCGGCAAGCGATGGAAGACGGCGTTCTCCTGGGGAACCCGCGAACGACCGGCCTATTTGCGCCCGGCCTTCAGCGCGCGCTCGAGCCGGTCGCACGCCGTCTTCAGCACCTTGATGCGCGCCAGGTTCTTGTCGTTGGCCTCCACGAGCGTCCACGGCGCTTCGCGCGTGCTGGTCCGCTCGATCATGTCGTTGACCGCGCGCTCGTAGGCATCCCAGCGGTCGCGGTTGCGCCAGTCCTCGTCGGTCAGCTTCCAGCGCTTGTGGGGCGTCGACTGGCGATCGGTGAACCGGCGCAGCTGCTCGTTCGCGGTGACGTGCAGCCAGTACTTGACGAGCACGATGCCGTGGCGGGCCAGCTGGTTCTCAAACTGGTTGATCTCCGCGTAGGCGCGCGCCCACTCCTTCTCGGTGGCGAACCCCTCGACGCGCTCGACCAGCACGCGCCCGTACCAGCTGCGATCGAAGATGGTCACGAAGCCCGCGCGACCGATATGGCGCCAGAACCGCCAGAGGTAGTGCTGCGCGCGTTCTTCGTCGGTCGGCGCGGCCACCGGGATGATGCGGTAGTCGCGCGCATCGAGTGCGGCCGTGATCCGCCGGACCGCGCCGCCCTTGCCGGCCGCGTCCCAGCCCTCGAAGAGCAAGATGGTCGAGACGCCCTTCGACCGCGCCTGGCGCTGGAGCAGGTTCAGGCGCCCCTGCTCCTCCTGCAGGCGGGCGGCGGCCTTCTCGGGCGAGATCGTCTTCGTCATGTCGAGACTGGACAGAATCGACACGACAGGCGCGCGCTTCGACGCCGCCGGACGCCCCTTCCCCCCGACGGCCGCGCCGGGCGGCGGACCGGCGGGCTGGCGCTTCCCGGCCGGCGGGAGTTCCGCGAGGTGCGCGCGGATCGCGTCGCGGATCGCGTCGCCCACCGTGAGGCTGCGGTAGCGTGGGTCCTCGCCTTCCACGATCGTCCACGGCGCGTGGCCCCGGTTCGTCTCCCGGATCGCCTGCTCCGCGGCGGCGATGAACTTCGGGTACATCCGCCAGTGCTTCCAGGCCAGGCGGTCGACCCGCCACCGGCGCAGCGGATCCTCCTCGAGGTGGGCGAGGCGCTTCTTCTGGGCGGCCTTGCCGAGGTGCATCCAGAATTTGAGGATCAGCGCGCCGTCGGCCGCGAGCGTCTGTTCGAACTCGGCGATCCGGTGGAGGCGCTCGTCGAACTCGGCCTTCGACAGCCGGCGGTACACGCGGTCCAGGACCGGCCGCGAGTACCAGCTGCTCAGGAACAGGCCGATCCGCCCGCGCGGCGGGAGCGCGCGCCAGAAGCGCCAGTACTCGGGCCGCTCCAGCTCCTCGTCCGAGGGCTCGCCGAACGCCTGCGTGACGATCCACCGCGGGTCCATCCACGCATTCAGCAGGTTGACGGTCTCGCCCTTGCCGGCGCCGTCCACGCCCGCGAACACGATGATGACGGGGAACGCCGCCGCCGCGCGCAGCCGGGTCTGCACCTCGAGCAACTCGCCGAGGAGAACCGGCTCGCGCGCCCTGTACTCTTCCTTCGAAACCGTTCGCCCGAGTTCTGCCGCTTCGAACATGGGCAGGAGTATACATCCCGCACCGCGTGCGAAACAGCGGCTGGGCTCCGGCTGGGCACCGGGTGCTGGGCACGTCAAGATCCGTGCAAACGACGCCGGTATTCGCTTGAACCGCCGTGGGGCGCCGCCGATACTGCGGGTGGTTCCCGCGCGCGGAGGTCGACATGGACGTGCGAGCCAGGCGGTCGCCCGCGTCGATGCTCGTGCTGGCGCTTGTGTTGGCGCTGGCGCTCGGCAAGCCGGCGCGCGGCGCCGCAGGCGAACTCCCCGCCCGCTCCCCCCTGCCCGCCGGGCAGCCCCCGACCGGCGAGATCGCGGGCCGGGTGACGGACGCCGCCGGCGCGCCCCTCGAGGGCGTCGCGGTGTCCGTCTGGGGTTCGACCCTGCCGGGCCCGCGGTTTGCTCTCACCACGAGCGCCGGCCTCTATCGCGTGGCACAGCTGCCCGCAGGCGTCTACTCCGTAGTCTTTGTCCTGAGCGGCTTCGAGGGCGAGGAACGGCCCAGTGTCGGTCTCGGCGAGGGAGCCAGCGCGGAGGTGAACGCCCGGCTCGCCGAGTGGGTCGCCGAGCCGGGCGCTCGGTGGCTCGACCTCGGAGCGCCCGTCTCGGTGATCACGCGGAACGGAGGCAGCCGGTTCGCGGGCCGCGCCCGCTTCGACTACACGGACTGGCATCTGCAATCCGACAACCTGACCCCCGAGCTGAAAGCCCAGGGGGCCGGCTTCGGGAACCCGGTGCGCCGGGCCTTCGAGACCGACCTCGACGCAGGCGGCGCCATCCTCCGGGACCGGGCGTGGTTGTGGGGATCGGTCGCGCGCAGCGAGGTCGATCGCGGCGTGATCGGATACTACACGGACGCGTGCCTGGCGCCTGACGGCACGCCTGTGGCCGGCGCGCCGTACCGAGCCGGGTGCATGAACGGCGACGTCGCCACGCTGACCACGGCCGACCTGAAGCTGCAGTTGCGCTGGATGCCCGCGCACCGGACCACGGTGCTCTGGGGCGTTGCCGACAGGCGTCGGCCAAGCCGCGGGGCGTCGGCATTCGACCGCCCCGAACACACCAACCGGCAGGAGGACGTCTCGTTCGTCAGACCCGTCCAGATTCGACACCAGTGGGTCGTCTCCGACCGGTTCGTCCTCGACGGCGCGTTCGCCTTCAGCGACGGCCGCCACGTTCTCGACTTCCACGAGCCGGGTCTGGCCGACGTCCAGGGCGCCTACGATCGGTACACGCTGATCAACTCACGCTCGGGGACCCGGACCGAGTACGGCGCGCCGAAAACCGAGGTCGAAGCCGCAGGCCGCTTCTTCTCCTCCGGGGCGCTCGGCGGCGATCACGCCACATCGTTCGGCGTCGCGTTCCTCGACACGCCGCGCCGGCAGTGGGACCGGACTGGCGGAGGCGCCGTGGCCGTCTTCGACAGCCGCCAGGGCACGCCGGCCCCCTATCAGGCGCAGATTGTCCGCGATGGCATCGTCAACCTCGGCGCGCGTCGGTACTCGGCGTTCCTGGAGGAGTCGTATCGGAGAGGACGCGTGAGCATCGATGCCGGGCTCCGGTTCGACCGACAGGACGACGAGGCGCTCGAGACTGCGATCCCGGCGAATCCGGTTCTACCGGACCTGCTGCCGGCCGTGCACTTCGGCGGGACCGATTCCGGCGTCGTGTACAACGACGTCGCTCCGCGGCTCGGCCTGACGTGGGACTTGACGGGCGGGGCGCGCACGGTGCTGAGTGCGGCAGCCGCCCGGCACTGGGGGGTCGGCAACACGTCGTCTGCGCGGCTGCAACCGACGGGCCAGACGCGGCTGGTCTACTGGTGGAACGACGCAAACGGCGACAGCTTCGTGCAATCAGGCGAACTCGATCTCGCGCGCGGCCCGGCCGCCACTCCGTCGTCCAACTACGACCCCGCGAACCCGTCGTCGGTCAGATCGCCTGCCACGGTGGATCCGCGCCTGAAGAACGACCTCACAGACGAGTTGACCGTCGGGTTCCAACGCCAGCTGGCGGGCCACCTGACCGTTCGAGCCACATACGTGGGCCTGAGGATCCACCAGGTCCAGGCGACGTTCCCCGTCAACGCCGACGGTTCGCTGGTCGACTCGTCGACGTACGAGGCTGTCCGCTGGGCGGCGTCGAAATGTCCGGCCGGCGCCAGGTGCCCCGAGGTGACCTACTACCGGCGCGACGAGGCGCTGCCGGCCTCGAGCGTGCTCCGCAACGACGGCGAGTACGCCTGGCGCCACGGCGTGAACCTCGACGTGCACAAGCGGATGGTGGGCGGCTGGATGTTCGACATGTCCCTGGCGTGGAACACGGCCGCCTGGTACTTCCCCCTGCCGACGTTCGACTACACCGATCCGACCAACATCGCGCAAAGGAACGGCACGGAGTACTCGGTGCCGCGGTCGCACTGGGTTGTCGAGGCGTCCGGATCGGCGCGCCTGCCATGGGGATTCACCACGGCGGCCGCGTTCGTCATCCGACAAGGTCTGCCGTACGCGCGCGGGGTCACCAGTCCGAACCGCGGCGTGCTGGGTTCGACGGTCGTGGAGATCGACCGGTACGGGGCGGAACGGTACCCTGCGGTGAGCAGGCTCGACTGGCAGATCGATCGGGCGTTCAGGGCCGGGCGCGTGAAGGTCGTCCCGGTCCTGAACGTGTCCAACGTGCTCAACTCGAACACGGTGCTGGCGCGCAACCGTGTACAGAATGCGTCGTCTGCCAACGACGTCACGCGGATCGTCGCGCCGCGCCTCGTCCACGTCGGCGCGAGCGTGACGTTCTGAACTACCTGATCTGCTCCACCTGCACGGCCGTGCCGTAGGCCAGCACCTCGGTCACCCCGCTCATCACCTCGTTGGCATCGTAGCGCATGGCGAGAATCGCGTTGGCGCCGCGCTCGCCGGCGTGCTGGAGCAGAAGGTCGAATGACTCCTGCCTCGTCCTCTCACAGAGCGACGTGAAGAGCGTGATATTGCCGCCGACCAGCGTCTGCAGCGACGCGCCGACGGTGCCGAACACGCTCCGCGACCGCACGACGATGCCGCGGACGATGCCCAGGTGGCGCACGACGCGGTAGCCGTGCAGCTCGGTGGCGGTGGTGACCATGTTCGGGTCTACGGTCGTGGCCATGCGGCGCTCCTACGGCTTGATCTTGATGATCGGGTCTTCGTCGCCCTCGCCGCCTCCGTCTGAGTACCAGGAGTGACCGGGCAAGTCCATCCCCAACGCACTGTCCGGCCGAAGGCTCAGGACGTGCCTTCCGCTGAGTGTCGAAGCGCAGGTCGGGCAGATTGACGCCAGGATTTCGACGAGGCACGGGAAGTCGCCAGAGGCCAACGGGTCAATCGCCACGCTGCGGACCTTGCCAGGGTTGATCTTCAGCGGGTTGTTCCTGGAATCCACTTGCAGCGGCTCCTGGAAGTGCACCCGGATTGGATCGTGGTTGCCGTTGAAGAACGAAACGGCGTGCTTCTTCCTGGCGAACTCCTTCTCTCTCGGGGACGACCGCAGCGAACCAGGATCGTCCGGATTCGGCTTGTACAGATAGAAATCGACCGCCGGCAGGCTCGGCGTCTTCTCCCTCTTCGCCATCTGTCCCTCCTGAGTGACGCGTTAACGAGTTGACGGTTTCCTGTTCTCGACGGCTGCCTTAAGGATGGCGGTGTACCGTGGGTCCGCCCGGAGCTTCTCGAGCGACCGAACTCCCTCGAAGGTGGAGGACGACCGCCCGCGCGCGAGGGCTGACCTGATGACCTCGAGCGCGGCCACCCGATCGCCGAGTTCTTCGTAGACGGAAGCGGCCAGGGCCAGGTGCTGGCCTTCCAGTCCCCGCTTGAGTGCCTCGGCCACCAACGCGCGGGCCTCCGCGGTCCGGCCGAGTGCCCGATAGCAGGCGGCCAGCTGAACGATGCAGTCGGAATCGGTCGGGTTGACCTTCCGTCGCCCCTCGTAGAGGCTCGCCGCCTTTTCGTAGGCGGGACGCGCCCGCTCGCGGTCGCCGGTGGCTGAATACAGCGCGGACCCGAGGTTGCGCCAGAGATCAGGGTCCTCCGGGGACAGCTCGGCCGCCCGCGCGAACAGGTCCGCCGCCTCGGTGTCGCGGCGCTGGTGGAACAGGAGGTAGCCAAGGTTCGACAGGGCATCGGCGTATCGCGGGTCGACCGCGATCGCTTTCTTCAGAGCCTCCTCCGCCTCCTTGTCTTTCGTCGCGCCCGTCTTCAGGTACACGGCCGCAAGATTCGACCAGAGCCGCACGTTCTCAGGGGCGAGTGCGAGCCCGGCCTTGAATTCGCTCTCGGCCTCAAGAAGCCGCCCCTGGCTCCAGCGCAGGACACCCATGTGGCTGTGGTTCGACCACGAGTCCGGATCGAGTTCGAGGGCCTTCCGGGTACTGCGGCTCCGCCTTCTCCAACTGCCTGGTCTCCTGGTAGGCGAAGCCGAGTTCACGGTAGGCGTCGGCTCCCGCCGGGTTGAGGGCGATCACCTGCGCGAAGGCCTGTTCCGCCTCCGCCGTTTGACCCTTCTCCACCCGGAGCATGCCGAGCGCGATCCACGCGGACGGACGGGTCTTGCTGATGGCAAGCGCCTTCGTCAGCGCCGCCTCGGCCGGCTCGAGCAGCCGCATGTCGAGCTTGAGCCGGTAGAGCCGCACGTACGCCTCACCGAGTGCGGCCCATGCGGCGGCGTAGCCGGGGTCGTCGTCAACTGCCTTGTTGAACAGCTGGATGGCTTCCTTGAGCGCGGACTCCTGTTCGTAGCTCTGGACGACAATCGACCCCTGCTGGAAATGCGTCAGGCCCTGCGCAAACCGCGTCTCGGCCTGGAGATTCGTCGTCAGGCCCTCCGCCCACAGCGCCTTCTCGACGGGCTTCAACTGCACCTTCAGCGCCTTGATGACGCGGTTGACGATGACCTCGCGAGACAGCGTCGGGCCGGGCTGCTCGATCGGGCCCCCGTCCAGGATGCCGAGGCGCTCGGTGTCGGCCAGTTCGAAGCTCACGTGGATGTCGGACGGCGGCCCAGTGAGGGTGATGGTCACAGTAATCGTCGCGGCGAGCTTCCTCCTCGCGGCGCTGGGGGTCGTCACGCCGGCTCTGATGACCTCCCTCGTCGACACGACGGTGATGTCGCGGTCGAAGGTGTTCAACTCGGACAGGCGGCCCGCAACGTACTCGAGCAGGCCGTCCGCCACGGCGCCAACGTCGTTCACGGCATTGATCGGCAACACCACGATCCGCCGCTCGGCCGGCCACGGCGGCCCGACCACCGCTCTCCACAAGCGTGTCCTCAACGGGGACGCCAGGACCGCCGCGACCAGGATCAGCGTGGCGGCCACTACCGCCCGCCGGGGCAGGGCCAGGCGCCACGGCCTCGGAGACGGCACCGGCGCTGGCGTCGGCGGGCTCGGCGGCACTGGCGCCGGTGGCGGAACCGGCTCGTTCAGGTGCTCGCGGATGGTCCGAAGTTCGTGCGCCAGATCCTCGGTCGATGCATAGCGGTCCCGCGGCTTCTTGGCGAGGCAGCGCTCGATCAGCCACCGCGCCTGGTGCGGAAGCGCCGGATTCAGGGCGGCGACCGACTCCGGCTCGGAGTTGAGCGTCGCGGCCAGCGTTTCGACCGCCGTGGGGCCATCGAACGCTCGCCGGCCGGTGGCCATCTCGTAGAGGATGGCGCCGAGTGCGAACTGGTCGGCGCGGTGGTCGCTCGCCTTGCCGCAGGCCTGTTCCGGCGCCATGTACCCCACGGTGCCGAGAATCGCGCCGTGCGTTGTCGGCGATCCCGGGCGTGTCTCGACGTCGGTTCCCCGGGGGGCGACATCGAACACCGGGCGCTTCGCCAGGCCGAAGTCCACGATCTTCACGAGGCCGTCCTCGGTGACCATCACGTTTTCCGGCTTGAGATCACGGTGGACGATCCCGATCGCGTGCGCCTTGGCGAGACCGTCGGCGATCTGCACGCCGATGTCGAGCAGCGGTCTGGGCGCCATCGGCGTCCGTCCGATCACCTCGCGGAGCGTCTTCCCCTCGACGCACTCCATGACGATGAACGGCTGCCCGGCCGATTCACCGACGTCGTGGACGGTGAGGATGTTCGGGTGGTTCAGCGCGGACGCGGCGCGCGCCTCGGTGGCGAAGCGGGCCAGGCGCGCCGGGTCGGTGACGAAGGGGTCCGAGAGGAGCTTGATCGCGACGTCGCGGGGCAGTTCGGTGTCGCGGGCCCGGTACACCTCACCCATGCCGCCGGCGCCGAGGCGCTCGCGGATTTCGTAGCGCCCGAGTCGCGATCCGGACGAGAGCATGTTGTCCGAGCCCACTGGATGGACCGTCACGAAGCTTACTCTCTCGCCCAACCGGCGTCAAGGATGAGCTTGGGATGAGCTTGGGGATCTACTTCTTCGTCAGCAGCTGCAGGCACAGCTGCGACCAGGTCTCCATCTGGTCGCGACGCTCGAGCAGCTCGGGCACCGTCAGGAACTTCAGGTCGGTGATGCACGCCTCGCCCTTCGAGACATTCTCGTCGCCGAGCTCGCACACGTGGACGACGCCGAAGTGGACCTGGCCAACCGGCGTCGAGTCGTCGTTGATCAAACCGACGATCCGCGTCTGGAAGTGGCCGTCCATGCGCAGCTCCTCGTGCAGCTCCCGCTGGAGGGCTTCCTCGTAGAAGTCGAGGCCGGTCAGGAACAGGCTCTCGTCCTGGTGGTTGATGTGGCCCCCGATGCCGAGCGAGCCCATCGCCACCAGCCGCTTCTCCCCCGACCCCTTGCCGCGGACGTAGTGGAGGTAGGTGTCGCCCTTCCTGATGAGAACGTAGGGGATGATCTGCTTCTTCGACGGGTCCTGCTCCGCCTCGGCGCGCCGGACGAAGAAGGTGTTCCCAGCCTCGAGGATGCGCGGGACGTAGGCGGCGACGTCGGTACGGATGCCCTGGAACGTGCCGATCTCGTCCAGCAGGGCCCGCGGGAAACAGAGCACCATCTCTTCGCGCATTCGGTCAGCCTCCACTCATCACACCGCACCGCGCGTCGGTCCATGCCGCGTCGCAGGGATCTGCCCGGAGCAAGGCTGTTCTTGGGGCCCAGCGGCGGTTTCCGCCGTGGGGTGCCTTGCGGAGCGGCAGACCCGAGACGAGGCGTTCAAGACCGCGCCTCGAGATCACGGACTCCCGCTTAGAGTATGGGCAATGGCCGCCCGTGGCAACTGCCTCGGCACCTGTGCTATCGTCCGCGCGACTTCGTCACTTCGAGGGGAGGTTCTCGTGAGCACTCGTCGACACATGTGGTGGCTGGCGCTGGCGGCCATGGTTGCCTTCGTCGCGGTGGGTCTGGCCGGACAGGGAGGACGCCCGGGCACGGCTGCCGGCGCGCGCGGTGTGAAGCTCATCACCGCGGCCGACATGAAGGGGCCGATGCGGTTCCTCGGCGCGAGGGAGTTCCGCGGCCGGCCGGCGCCGTCGATCGAGCTCGACATCGCGTCAAGATACCTCGCCCTCGAGGCCGAGCGGATCGGCCTGAAGCCGCTGATGCCGAACGGGTCGTATTTCCAGGATCTCCCGGTTGAAGTCACCACGATGTCGAGCGCCAGGTCGCACCTGCGCGTGCTCGGCCCGGGCGGCGAACTGAGGCTCTCGTTCCCCCAGGCGTTCACCACCAGCATCCGGACGGGTGGCGAGTGGGCGGCGATGGGCGGCCTGGTGTTTGCCGGCTCGGCGCTGAATACCGCCGGCCCGAAGTGGGACGACGCCATCGACCTGCGCGGTCGCTGGGTTGTCCTGCTCGACGGCACGCCGCCGCCGGGCACCGCTGCGCCGTCGAGCGGGACGACACCGGCGGCCAGTTCCGCCGCAGCCCGCACGCGCCTGCTGCGGGAGAAGGGGGCCATCGGCACCATCACCGTGATCAGCCGCGAGCGGGAGGAGGCGCTGTCGAGACTCGGTCTGACGTTCGACGTTGGCGAGCGCCTGCGGTGGCTCGACGTCGACACCGTGAACCCGTCTCCTCCGCCGGCTCCGGGGCCCGCGGGGACCCCGGCTGCGGCGGCGCAGGCGCCGGCCCCGTCCGCGCCTTTCTACACGGTCGAGGTGCGCCACGACGCCGCGGCGGCGTTGCTCGGCGTCACGGCCGACCAACTCCGCGGGTTATTCGGCGCGATCGCCCTGAATCAGCCGATCCCGCCGCGCGCCCTTCCCGATCGCTCCGTCGATGTCGCCGTGCTGTTCGAACGCGCCCGCCGGACGACGCCGAACGTCGTCGCGTACCTGCCGGGCAGCGATCCGGTCCTCAAGGACGAGTACCTCGTGATTGGGTCCCACCACGATCACCTCAACGCCCGGGAGGGGCGGATTCTCCCGGGAGCCGACGACAACGCGTCCGGGTCGGTCGCGATGCTCACGCTCGCGAAGGCGATGATGGTCGAGCGGCCGAAACGCTCGGTGATCTTCGTCTGGCACACCGCCGAAGAGCGCGGCCTGGTGGGCGCCTACTACTTCGTTCAGCACTGTCCCGTTCCGGTCGAGAAGATCACGGCCAACCTGAATCTGGACATGCTCGCGCGGAACGACCCGAACGGGATCTACCTGATTGGCTCCAACAAGATCAGCTCCGAACTGGACAAGAGTTTCAAGGACGTCAACGCCGCGTCGGTGAAGCTCACGCTCGACTACAAGTACGAAGACCCGGGCGAGCCGAACCGGTTCTTCTTCCGCAGCGACCACTACCCCTACATGCGCTACGGTGTTCCGGGCGTCTGGATCTTCTGCGGGACGACGCCCGATTACCACACCGAGCGGGACGTCGAGGAGCGCGTGGACTACGCGAAGATGGAGAAGGTCACGCGTCTGACGTACCTGGTCGCGATGGACATCGGGAACAGGCCGGCCCTCCTGGCCCTCGACCTCCATCCGGAGATCAAGACGCGCGGCGCGCACAACATGAAGGTGATCTGGCAGCGGCCGGCGGCGGCGAGGTAGCAGAGCCCTACAGCCCGACTGCCGCGTAGAGCAGCGACAGCACGACCAGACCGAGCAGGCCCCCGGCGGCGAGGTTCGCCGTCCGCCGCGTGCCCAGCAGATACGTGTAGGCCAGCTTCAGGACGTTGTTGCTGGCGCTGGCTATGATGACGGCCTCCACGATCTGTCGGTCGCCGATCCCGAAGTCGCCCTGCAGCAGCGAAACGACGAAGGGCGTGATGTCGGTGAAACCGACGAGGAACGACATCGCGCGGAGGCCGGCGTCCTGGAACGACTCGAGGACGTACTTCGTGACCACCGAAACCACCGCGAACAGGGCCGCGAAGAACAGCGCGGCGTTCAACTCCAGCGGGTTCCTGCGCAGCGCGCGCTCCGCCACGCCCCGCCGGGACTCGTCCATCGGCACGCCGGGGCCCGCGGCCGCCTCGTTCGCCGGCCGCGTCCGCCGCAGCCACACCGCGTAGACCGCAGCGAGGGCGGACAGCGCCGCCAGCGCCGGCGCGACGACGAGCGCCGCGGACGGTCTGAAGACGGCCACGAGCGCCAGCAGCCGGACGTACATCATCGACACGGCCAGGATGATCGCGGCGGCCACGTCGTGGGCGCTCTCGGTGGGCTCCTTGGACTTCTTGGCCAGAACGACCACCGTCGCCGTACTCGAGTAGAGCCCGCCCACCAGACCGGCCAGCACGAGCCCCTTCCTCGGATAGAGGTAGGTCTGCAGGACGTAGCCCAGGTACCAGATCCCCGTCGTGACGACGACCGCCAGCCAGACCTGTTTCGGGGTGAAAGGAAGCGCGCCGACCAGTCGCCAGACGGGACCGTCGCCGGCCGGCATCTTCTCCGGGATCAGCGGGAGGACGACGAAGGCGATCGCGAGGAACTTGCACGCGGTCACGACCTCGTCGGTGGCGATTCGGTCGGTGAATCGGCGGATACGTCCCTTCGAGTGGAGCACCAGCAGAATCGAGACGGCCAGCAGCACCAGGTACCACGGCGGGAACTGAAGCGCCACCGGGCCCACGGCGTAGGTGAGCAGGGCGATCAGCACGCCGATCATCCCGTGGCTCTTCCGCCGTACGATCTTCTCGCCGTAGTAGATCAGGAGGAGCAGCGTGAGGGCGCCGAAGCCGGCCAGATACGCCGCGTTCCCGATGGTGGGCAGCTGGATGAGCACGAAGCCCAGCATGCCGATGAAGATGAAGGTGCGGACGGTGCCGAACGTGTCCGCCTTCCCTTCCTGCTCGTAGTACTCGCGCAGGCCGATGCCGAGCAGGAAGCTGATCCCAGCGGTGAGCAGGAAGGGCGCGACGACGTCGGGAGTCACGGGAGGCATGGGCGGATCGCTGAGAGCTTGAGGGCGCGCCCGCCTGTTGTCAAGCGGCCAGCGTGGACACCACCACTCCGATCCGGCGCAGGCCCTCGGTGATGTAGTCCTGAGGCCCGCCGTACCAGATGCGCAGGTACCCTTCGAGACCCATCTGCGCGCCGGGCACGACGAGCGTGCTCTGCTCGACCCGGATGCGATCGGCCAGCGCGATGCTCGGGACGTCCGCGCGGTAGCGCAGCAGCGTCATCGCGCACGCGCGCGGTCGGTTGAACTCGAGCAGGCCGCCGAAACCCGCGGCCCACTGCTCGATGATCGGGAGGTTGGCGCCGAGGATCGCGCGCGTCCGCCGGTAGAGCGCCTCGCGGTTCGCGGCCTGCACGGCGACGCGCGCCACCATGTCGGACAGCTTGTTGGGGCCGATGGTGATGTAGTCGTGCTGGCTCCAGCAGGTGGCAACCAGCGCCGGCGGCCCGACGATCCAGCCGATGCGCACGCCGGGAATGCCGTACGCCTTCGACAAGCCGCTGTTCACGATCACCTTGTCGCTCATCCCCCAGAAGCTCGGCGTGCGTGGTCCCTCGAGCTCGGAGCCGATGTACACCTCGTCGGCCAGCAGCCAGGTGTTCGTCTCCTCGCAGCGGCCGACAATCCTCTTCATCGCCTCGTCCGACAGCACCGCGCCAGACGGGTTGTTGGGGTTCGACAGGTACAGCAGCCGCGTGCGGGGCGTGACCGCCTGCTCGAACTCGTCCCAGTCGGGCTCCCACTGCCGGTCGGCGCGGAGGCGGAAGGTGCGCACGGGCGCCTGCAGGCTGCCCGGCACGCCCCAGAGCTGCATGTAGTTCGGAATCTCCATCGCCATCTCGTCGCCCGGCTCGAGCGTGCTCAGCGCGACGAGGTAGTTGGCCTCGGACGTCCCGTTGGTGACCTCGATGTGATCGACCGTCGCACCCGGGTAGATGGCGGTGAGGTGTTCCCTCAGCGGAATCGTCCCGTTCGACTGGCTGTAGCCCAGCGGCGTGTCGAGCGCGGCCTCGAGGTCGAACCCCATCGCCGCCAGCTCGCGCAGCGTCACTGGCCGGACGCCGCTCTCGCTCATGTCGTACTGGACGAGGTTCTCCCACCTCGACTGCATCCGCTCCATCTCGAACTCGGGGATTCGCACAATGCCGTATATTCTATGCCCCATGTCAAACGCGAACGACGCTCCGCGGCGCGATCCGGTCCTGGTCCTCTCGGAGCCAGAGCTTCGGCGGCTGGTCACGCTGGACCTCGACGCGCTGGCGGCCATCGAGGATGCGTTCACCCGCCTGGCCGGCGGGCAGGCCGACGTGCCGCCGATCCTTGGCCTCTTCGTCCCCGAGCGGCAGGGCGAAATCGACGTGAAGTCGGCGTACATCCACGGGCTGCCGAGCCTGGCGATCAAGGTCGCGTCCGGCTTCTTCGACAACGGCCGCTGGGGACTGCCGAGCGGCAGCGGGCTGATGGTCGTCCTCAGCACGAGGACCGGCTACCCCCAGGCGGTGCTGCTCGACAACGGCTACCTGACCGACGTGCGGACGGCGCTGGCCGGGGCGGCCGCCGCGAAACACCTCGCGCCCGGGCTGGTGCGGACGGTGGGCGTCATCGGCGCAGGAACACAAGGCCGCTACCAGGTTCGCGCGCTGCAACTCGTCCGCTCGTTCGAGCGGGTGCTGGCCTACGATCAGTCGCCAGCCGCCGTGGACGCCTACGTGCGGGAGATGCCCGAGGTGTTGGCGCGAGACACGGCGGAGGGCGCGCTCCGGCCCGTGTCCGTCGCGCCGGCCGACCCCGAGACGCTCGTCCGCGAGAGCGACGTCGTCATCACGTGCACCCCATCGCACGAGCCGATCGTCCGGGCGGCGTGGCTGCACCCCGGCCTGCACATCACGGCGATGGGTGCGGACGTCCCCGAGAAACAGGAGCTCGAGAGCGAGTGCCTGCGGCGCGCCGACCTGCTGGCGTGCGACCTGAAGGCGCAGTGCTTCGCGCGCGGCGAGTTCCACCACGCGCTGGTAGCGGGCGTGCTGCCGGCCGACGTCGGGGTCACCGAGTTGGGCGAGCTGACATCAGGACGCGAGGCCGGCCGACAGCGCGCGGACGACATCACGGTGTGCGCGCTCACGGGCGTCGGCGTCCAGGACACGGCCATCGCGCTGCTGGCGTTCGAGCGGGCCGTCCGCGCCGGCGTCGGCATGCCGTTCCCGGCTTGACATCGCTGCGGACCGGTCGTATGTTTCGGCGAAGGTGTCCTGCACTGGAAGGCGCGGGGCGTCATCGGTCTGCCGACCGGTCAGAAGTGCGCGTTCCAGTTCGTCGAGGGCAACAGGGCCGTGCGGGTGCCGGAGGGGTTGAAGGTCCACTACAACGGCACCGTCTGCGACGTGCACGTCAGGGGCGCGCAGATCGTCAAGAAGAGGCCGTAGCGGGCCGACCGGCGACGGTTCTCGGCCGTCGCCGCACCATCTCGGCCAACACCACCATGGCGCAGGCCGCGGCCGCGTGCTTCAGCGCGTGGCCGCCGGTCAGGCGCCTCGAGAGCTCCCAGATCATCGCGTCCGACAGCTCGAACACCTTGGCCGCACCGTAGCACCCGAGCGCCCACCACCAGGCGCGTCCGCCGGCCTGCCTGCCCGGGAAGAGGATCAGAATGAGCACCAGGACGAGCGTCGATCCGTACTGAACCAGGGCGTAGAGCCTGAGATCGCCGCTTCCCGCAACTGCGCCCCGCCGCCAGATCTCGACACTCAGGACGCCGACTGCAAGCAGCGGCACCAGCAGCGCCGCGGCGGCGCGGGCGCTGACGCGCTCGGCAATGGCGGCCACCAGCACGCCGGTGAACACGACGGTCATCGGTAGCCGATCCCAGAACAGCGAGCTGTCGTTCGGCTGCTGATGGTAGAACGCCGAGCCCAGGCCGACGAGCACGGAACCGACGAAGACGGTCAGGAAGGCCCAATGCTCCGCCTGCAGGCCGGCCGTGCGCCTGCGCGCCGTCACGACGGCCCCGTAGAGGCCTGCCGCGATGAACCCCGCGTTGGTCACCGTGTTCCAGAAGTGCCGAAGGCCGAACGCGGACCGCTGGTCGGCGAAGGCGTGATAGCCCTGGAGGTCGTGGATCGGCGGGAGGAGGATCGCTAGCAACGAGAGCACCGCGGCCGTGCAGACCAGGATGCCCTTCCGAAACCCGCGTCCCGCCCTGCCCGCCATCCGATTGTCATCCCGCATCGCGACCTCCGCCTCACCTCCGTCTGAAGCCGCGGCGCCAGATGTTACAGCCCGTGCTCGGTGCGCGACAGGATCTCGCGTTGGATCTCCGGCGGGAGCAGGACGAAATAGTCGGAATACCCCGCCACGCGGACCATCAGGTCGCGGTGCTGCTCGGGACGCGCCATGGCGTCCAGCAGCACCTGGCGATCGACGATGTTGAACTGGACGTGGTGGCCGCCCTGATCGAAGTACCCGCGAATCAGCGCCGCCAGCTTGCGAAGATCCTCCGTCGTGCGCACGCAATCGGGACTGATGCGCATGTTGAGGAGCGTACCGTTCGTGCGCGCGTGATCCAGCTTGGCCACCGACGCGGCCGCGGCGGTCGGCCCCCGCCGGTCGTGCCCCTGCACCGCCGACACCCCCTCTGACAGCGGCGTACCGGCGCGGCGCCCGTCCGGCGTCGCTCCCGTCACTTCGCCGAGCGCGACGTGCGAGGTCGTCGGCAGCAGATCCACGAAGTACCGGGCGCCCTGCACGTCCCGCCGCGCCTCCACCGCGTCGCAGAAGATCCGCTGCGTCAGCGCCGCGAGCTCGTCGGCCCGGTCGTCGTCGTTGCCATAGTGCGGCGTCTTGTTGACGAGCGTCTCGCGCAGCAGTTCGTGGCCGTCCCAGTCGCGGTCCAGCGCCTCGACGAGCGCGGCCATCGTCACGGTTCGCTTCTCGAACACGTGCGTGCGGATCGCGGAGAGGGCGTCGGCGACGGTGCCGATCGCCACGCCGGATACGGTCGAGATGTTGTAGCGCGCGCCGCCCGCGTGCCAGTCGAGCGCGCGGTCGACGCAGTCGTCGATGACGGCCGACGTGAACGGCACGGGGCAGTGGTCGGCGTAGGCCTGGCGGACGATGGCGTCGTACTGCACCTTCTCGTCCACGAAGTGCGCCACCTGCGCTCGGAACGCCGCCAGCACCTCGTCGAACGTCCCGAAACCGCGTGGGTCTCCCGTCGGCGGGCCGAGACACTCGCCCGTGAGCCGGTCGACGCCGTCGTTCAGCGCCAACTCGAGGCACTTCGCCAGGTTGAAGTAGCCGCTCGACGCCATCCGGTCCTTGCCGTCGCAGAAACACGCGACGCAGCCGTTCAGGCTGCTGGCGCGCGCGTCCTCGAGCGTCTTGCCCCGGTTGACCATGCCGAGCACGAGCACGTCGCTGTTGAACATTGCGGGCATGCCGAGGCCGAGGCGCAGCAGCTCGCAACACCGGAGGAGGAAGCGCGAGGAGGTGCGCGAGCTGATCTGCGCGGACAGGCCCGGCTGCGGCAGGCGCGTGTGCTCGAGCGCGGTCAGGCACATGTACGACAGTTCGTTCGTCGCGTCACGCCCGTCGCGCGTCAGCCCCCCGATGTTCAGGTTCTGGAACTCGGGGTACGAGCTGCTGGTCTGGGCCTCGCCCGAGTCCTTGGCGAGCGTAATCTCGTCGAACTTCACCCACATCAGGTCGAGCAGTTCCTGCGCCTGATCGGCGGTCAGCTCGCCGGAATCGATGGAGTGCCGGTAGTACGGGTAGAGGTACTGGTCGAACCGCCCCGGGCCGAACGCGTGGCCGTCGGTCTCGAGGTTCAGCACGAGATGCGTGAACCACATCGACTGGAGCGCCTCGTGGAATGTACGGGCTGGCGCCGAAGGGACGCGCCCGCACACCTCCGCCATTTTCAGCAGCTCGGCGCGGCGCGCGGCGTCCTCGGTTTCGCCCGCGAGCGCGCGAAGCGCAGACGCGTAGCGGCCGGCCAAGGCGATCGCGGCGTCGCAGACCAGCACGACGGACCCGAGGAACTGGCGGCGCGCGACGGCAGCCGGGCCGTCACCCTCAGCCCGCTCCAGGACACGGGCCGCTTCCTCCCTGATTCCGTCGAAGCCCTTCAGGAGCACCTTCTCGTAGCTGGCGTTGATGTGGCCAATCGTGCGGGAGCGGAAGTAGTGATACAGGACCCCGCGGTCGTCGGCGCGCCACATCGCCGGCGGCACGGCTTCCATGATCCGATTGGCGACCTGCCTGCCGCGCCAGTACGGGAAGACCTCTTCGCGGAGCTCGCGCTTGGTCGCCTCGCCCACGAAGAACGGCGTGTTCGAGCGTGTCGCGATCCGGTCCAGATCCCGCTCGACCCAGGCGCAGTTGATCTCGGGAAACACCGGCGACCCGCGCGGCTTGCGGGTCTTGGTCCCGACGATGACCTCACCCTCCTGGATCACGATCGGGTGGTCGGCGAGGATGCGCGCGATCATCTTCGCGCGGCGAATGGCGAGCGGCTGCCCTTCGGTCTCCCGGAAGCTCCTCGTCGCCGACAGCGCGCGGTCGGCGAACAGCTCGGGAACCGCCGAGAGGTTGCGCGCGACGCCGGCCCGCACACGCACCGTCGGACCCTCCGCCGGGTGGACGAGCGATTCCGGCACGAAGCTCCGCGGAACCCGGGCCGGCGTGCCAACGTCACTGCGGTCTGCGATGTCCGTCACGGTCACTCCTCCGGCGATCGGCTCAGGGCTCGGGGCCCAAGGCTCAGGGCTCAAGGCTCAGGGCGGTCCGCCGCCGGCCGCCAGCCGGGCGCCGCCAGCCTGTCCCTAACGGTATTTCCTCGCATAGTACCGGAATCGATGATACGCCAATCCGAGGCGGCGGGCGGCGTCGGCCTGGTTGCCGCCGGAGGCGCTCAGCGCATCGCGGAGCAGCTGCCGCTCGAACCCCTCGACGCGTTCCCGGAACGTCCCCGCGCGCGGCGCGACGGCGTCGGGCAGCGCCAGGTCGTCGAGGTTGATCTCGCGCGTCGTGTCGCGGTAGGCCGCGCGCTCGACGATGGTCTTCAGCTCCCGCACGTTTCCGGGGAACGGATACCGCTCCAGCGCCGCCAGCGCCGCTGCGTCCCACGTCTTCTCACCGAGCGCGGGCACCTCCTTCAGGAATTCCGCCAGGAAGTGCTTCGCCAGCACCCGCACATCGCCCTGCCGCTCGCGAAGCGCCGGCACCCGGACGACCTCGAACGCGAGGCGGTCGTAGAGGTCGGGCAGGAACGCGCCGTGGCGGATCGAGTCCTGGAGGTCGGCGTTGCTCGCGGCCACGATCCGCGCCTGCGACCGGATCTCGCGGCTTCCGCCAATCCGCGTGAAGGTGCCGTACTCGACCACCCGCAGGATCTTCTGCTGGAACGGCAGCGGCATCCGCGCGATCTCGTCCAGGAACAGCGTCCCGCCGCTCGCCTGCTCGAAGCGCCCCGCCACCAGCCGGTCGGCGCCCGTAAACGCGCCGCGCTCGTGGCCGAACAACTCGCTCTCGAGCAGCGTCTCGGGAAACGCCGAGCAGTTCACCGCCACGAACGGCCGATCGGAGCGGCCCGCGCCGTCGTGGATGGCCCGCGCCACCAGTTCCTTCCCCGTTCCGCGCTCGCCGACGATCAGCACCGGCCGCGGAATCACCGCCACGCGGTCGATCTGCTCCCGCATCCGGCGCATCTCCGGCGACTCGCCGACCAGGCGCGTGCGCTCGCGCTCCATCTGGCGCAATCGCAGGTTCTGCTCGCGCAGATCCCGGTTGCGGTCGACGAGCGCCAGCGTGCGGCGCACCTTGCCGATGAGTGTCTGCAGGCGCTCGCGCAGCCGGTCGCCGCGCACCAGGATGTCGGTCGCGCCCGCCTTCACCGCGTCTGCGGCCAGCTTCACGTCGGCGCGCTCGGCCACCGCCACCACGGGCACCGTGGCGTCGATCGCCCGGATCGCGCGCATGATGTCGGCGGCCGCCGTCCGGCCGTCGCCCTCCGGATACGGCACGACGCAGACGTCCACCGACGGCAGCTCCGCCAGCCGCCGCTCCGCCGCGACGCCGTCGCGCACCACGTCCAGGTGCATCCGCGCGCCCGACTCCGTCACCCCGGCGAGCGCGGCGCGCAGGTCCGCCAGCGCGTCATCCGGGGTTTCGATCACCAGCAGGTGTCTGACCATCACATCCCCACGCGTTTCGCATTCTACCGGAGCATGTGAGATTTTTTCTCACCCTGGTACTCTTTTTCACACCATACGACCCGGACTGTCTAGTCTAACCAACTGATAAACAACTACTTATCCGATCGCCTGGGCCGGACCGCCTTTTGCGATCTCCCTGCCGACCGCCGCACCCGCGGCGTCGCTGAAAGGAGCGTCCGGTGAGCCTGCTTCTCTCGTTCGTCTTCGTCCTGCTGGCTGTCATCTTCGCCATTCTCTTTGGCGCCTGGCTGCTGGGTGTCCGTTACATCCCCCACACCAAGGTCGGCATCGTCGAGAAGCTGTGGGCCTCGAAGGGCTCGCTGAGCGAAGGGCGCATCGTCGCGGCCGAGGGTGAGGCGGGCTACCAGACCGACATCCTCCGCGGCGGTGTGCATGCGTTCTACTACCCGTGGCAGTACCGCATCCACCGCGAGCCGCTCGTGTCGATTCCGGAAGGCAAGATCGGCTACGTCTACTCGCGCGACGGCGAGCCGCTCGAGCCGGTGCAGACGCTCGGCCGCGTCGTCTCGTGCACCAATTTCCAGGACGCGCGGGCGTTCCTCAAGGCCGGCGGCCAGCGCGGCCGCCAGCGCGCCATCCTGCGCGAGGGCGTCTACGCCATCAACCTCGCGCTGTTCGTCGTCGTGGCCGAAGACCGCGTCTACCAGGGGCCGGTGCCGGAGAAGAACCCGGAGATCTACGCCGGCTGGCAGGCGCAACTGCGCGGCATCCGGGGCTTCCTGCCCGTGGTGGTGGGCACCGGCACGGCGCTGGCGGCACCGCCGCTGCCGGCGGCGCAGGCGGCCGCCGCCGACGCGTCGTCCTCCTCGCTGCGCGACGACGACATCGCCGTCGTGACGGTGCACGACGGACCGCCCATCGAGTCCGGCGAGGTCATCGCCCCCGAGGTGCGCGCGGAGCCCGGGCAGAAGGACCACGACTGCTTCCAGGATCCGGAGGCGCTGCTGGCGCTCGGCGGCCGGCGGGGCAAGCAGCTCCAGGTCCTCACCGACGGCACGTACTTCATCAACCGGTGGTTCGCGACGGTGGAGTCGAAGCCGAAGACGGTCATCCCGATCGGCTACGTCGGCGTCGTGGTCTCCTACTACGGCAACCTCGGCGAGGACCTGACCGGGGACCAGTTCCGCTACGGCGAACAGGTGGAGCGCGGCCGGCGCGGCGTGTGGCGGAAGCCGCTGCCCCCGGGAAAGTACCCGCTCAACCCGTTCGCGCTGAAGGTCGAACTGGTGCCCACGGTGAACTTCGTCCTGCGCTGGATCACCGGGATGGTCGAGGAGCACCAGTACGACAAGGATCTGAGCAGCATCGCGCTCATCACGGCCGACGGCTACGAGCCGCTGCTGCCCCTCTCGCTGGTACTGCACATCGACTACGAGATGGCGCCGCGCGTGGTGCAGCGGTTCGGCGACGTCAAGCGGCTGATCAGCCAGACGCTCGACCCGATCATCTCGGCCTACTTCCGCGACGTGGCGCAGACGACGCAGATGCTCGACCTGCTCACGCGCCGCGAGGAGATCCAGGCGCGGGCGACGGCGGAGCTGGGCCGGCGGTTCAAGGACTACGACATCACCTGCGTCGCGGTGCTGATCGGGCGCCCGGAATCGCAGCTCGACGCGGCGCACAAGGGCCAGGACCCGATCCAGGGGCTGTTCGATCAGCTCCGGCAGCGTCGGCTGGCGAACGAGCAGATCGAGACGTACGCGCGCCAGCAGGAGGCCGCCACCAAGCAGCGCGAGCTGAACGAAGCGCGCGCCACGGCGGACAAGCAGAACGAGCTGACACAAACGCACGTGGACATCGCCATCGCGGGCAACCGCGGCGAGGCCCAGCTGGCCGAGGCGCGACGCCTGGCCGAGCGCGACGTGACGCGCGCCGACGGCGAGGCGCGGGCCCGGGAGCTGCTGGGTCGAGGCGAGGCGTCACGCATCGCGCAGACCGGCGTGGCGGAGGCGGGGGTGTTCCTCAAGAAGATCCGCGCCTACGGCGACCCGAGGCTGTTCGCGCTGAACCTGCTCACCGAGCAGATGGTGCACAGCCAGCAACCGCTCGTCCCCGAGCGCGTGCTGCTGATGGGCGGCGAGGGCCAGGACGGCGCGTCGGCAGGCGTCAGCCTCTTCGGGCGCCTGCTGGCGCTTCTGCTGGCCGAGAAGGGCGGCATCGGCGTCAGCGCGCAGGACCAGGTCTGCGCGGACGTCGAGCAATTCGTGGACACGCTGACCGGCAGCGCGACACCCGCGGCGCCGGCGGCATCCCCGCACGCGTGACCTCGGTGATGGGGGGCGGCCTGCCAGCCGCCCCTCGGGAGGCCCTGTGATCTTCCTGCTCTATATCGGCGTCTTCGTCGCCTGTTCGTGCGTCGTGCTGCCGCTCGCGATGTGCGTGGTCTGCGCGGCGCGTACGCGAAGGCGGAAGCCCGGGCCCCCGGCGAAGGACACCCGGCTTTCGTTGCCGGCGACGGACGGTGTAAGGTAATGGCCGGAGCCCAAGATGGACGACACCGACAAGCTGGCCACCGGCCGGGCCATCATCCTCGAGCTGGTGCGGGCGATGCGCACCAACGTCGAGCCGCTGCTCTTCACGACGGTCGCCCCGACGCGCTTCTTCGTCTACCTCCACCCCTCCGATCACCAGCGCCTCGGCGGCATCTTCCCGATGATCACGGCCCAGGCCAGGCGGGCTCTGGACGAGGAGGTCCGCGCCTGGAACGCCCGCGCCAAGCCGTCGCGCATCCCGAAGAAGTGGCTCGGCGGCGACGACCCGCCGCCGCCCATCGAGATGCCGCCCGACGCCTGGGACATCCGGTTCGAGGCCGATGACGAGGGCGAGATGGCGCCCGGCGACATCGCCATCGCCTCGGAGCTGACGCTGCCCGCACAGCCCGAGTTCGAAGGCTCGAAGACCCGACGGATCACGACGATGCGTCTGGGCGAGCGGACGAGCACGGAGGAGCGGGGCGCGGCGGAGGCGGCCGAGCCGGCGCCGACTGGAACCGTCTACGGCACGCTCGCGTATGAGGACCAGAGGGGCCGCCGGCGAGTGCCGCTCACCTCGCCCGTGATCGTCGTGGGGCGGGGCGGCGTCGGGTACTGGGTGGACGTGAAGCTCGACACCTCGCCCGACGTCTCGCGCGAGCACATCCGCCTCAGGCGCGACGACGCGTCCGGCCGGTTCTTCCTGAAGGACCTGAGCAGCCTCGGGACGACGGTGGACGACGTGCCGGTCCCGTCGAGCGTGGAGGTCGTCGAGGGCCGGAAGCGTGACAAGGGGATCGAAGTGCCCCTGCCTCCGCGCGCGCGGATCGGCCTGGCCAACGTGATTGTGCTGGACTTCGAAGCCGGGAGCCCCCGCCGAGATGACTAGCCCTGCCGACGAACGCGCGCCTCTCGCCGCCGCCGCGGTCAGCCACACCGGCCTCCGACGCGAGAACAACGAGGACCGCTACCACTGCGACCCTGAGCGCGGCCTGTTCATGGTCATCGACGGCGTGGGCGGCCAGGCGGCCGGCGAACGGGCCGCCGAAGCCGCGCTTCGCGAGATTCCGCGCGCGGCTCGACCGTGAGACCGGGGGGCCCGAGGAGCAGCTGCGCGAAGCCATCACGCTCGCCAACAACGAGGTGTTCCGGCTCGCGCAGAGCCAGCCGGACTGGACCGGCATGGCGTGCGTGCTCACGGCGGCGATGGTGCGCGGCGGCCGGCTGGTGGCCGGACACGTCGGCGACACCCGGCTCTACGTCTTCCGCGACGGGCGCGTGCAGAAGGTGACGCACGACCACTCGCCGATCGGCGAGCGCGAGGACAACGGCGAGATCGGCGAACTGGAGGCGATGGGGCATCCGCGGCGCAACGAGGTGTACCGGGATGTCGGCTACGAGCCGCACAGCCCGACCGACGAGCGCTTCATCGAGATCGTGGACGTGCCGTTCGACGACGACAGCGCGCTGCTGCTGTGCAGCGACGGCCTGAGCGACCTGGTGGCGTCGTCCGCGGTCGCGCGCATCGTGTACGACAACGCGGACGACCCGGAGCGCGTTGCCAGCCGGCTCGTGGAGGCAGCCAACAGCCAGGGGGGCAAGGACAACGTCACGGTGGTGTTCGCGGCGGGCGCGGGGTTCGCGAAGGCCGCGCGCAGGCACGCCGGAAGCGACCGTCAGCCCAGCCCGCCGCTGGACGGGTGGAAGACGGGGAACGGCACGCCGGCAGCGTCCGCGCGGCGACGTCGCGCGCCGGTGCCAACGTCGGCCGCCGTCGCGGCGGCCATCGTGGCCGGGTGCGCGATCGGCGTCGGTCTCGGCTACCTCGCGCTCACACGCATCGACGGCGCAATGGAGTGGGCGCTCGAGGACCATCGCCCCGAGACGTGGGCGCGCACGTGGACGGTGGGCTACGACGAAGCGGCGCAGTTCCCGACGATCGGAGAGGCGCTCGCCAGGGCCAGGCCGGGCGACACGATCGAGGTCGGACCAGGCGAGTACCGCGCGCCGCTGACGCTGCGGCCGCGCATTGCCATCGTGAGCACCAGGCGTCACGAGGCGATCCTCCGGCCCGCGACGGGCGCGACACTCGGAGCCGGCGTGCGCGTACCCGCCGGCGCCGATGGCCGGCTGGCCGGGTTCAGAATTGCCGGCGATGCCGGGCATCCGCTGGGCATCGGAATCCTGGTCGGGGACTGCCAGGCGGTCATCGACGACGTGGAGGTCTCGGGGGCCATCGAGGCGGGCATCGTGCTGGAGAAAGGGGCCCGCGCGTTCGTGCGCGGCAGCTACATCCACGACAGCGTGGGAGCCGGGATTGTCGTGCGCGCGGGCGCGTCGCCGCAACTCCGGCACAACGTCGTCACGGCCAACGGGAAGGTCGCCGGCAGACCGGTCGCCGGCATCGAACTGGAGGCGGGAGCGGCGCCCATCCTGTTCGGCAACATCGTGCGCGGCAACGGCGACGACCAGATTGCCGGCCTGCCGCCGGAACGCCGGGCCGACGTGGCGCGCGACAACATCGTAGGGCCGCCGCCGGCGCCGCCGGCGACGACGCCCGCGCCGCGCCCGCCGGTGCGCCGCCCTGAACCTTGAGCCCTGAGCCTTGAGCCCTGAGCCTGAGCCTTTTGAATGCTCGACCGCGACTTCGGCACGTACCGTTTGATTCGGCGCCTCGGCCGGGGCGGTGTGGCAGACGTGTACCTGGCGCGCAACACGGCGACGGGGACCGAGGTCGCCCTGAAACTCGTCGAGCGGAAGCCGGATCGCGAGTCGCGCGAGATCTGCGAGGCCGAGCGGCGCGGCGCGGTGCTGCAGCAGCAGTTCAGCCTCGTCGACGATCACGTCCCCCAGGTGCACGGCTGCTGGTCGATCGAAGAGGTACTTTTGCATCGAGATGGAGTACGTCGACGGCGAGGATCTCGCCGAGCGGATCGGGCAGGGGGCGATGACGCCGGGCGAAGCCGCGTGGGTAGCCGCCGAGGTGTGCGACTTCCTGCGGAAGGCGCACGTCTTCGAGGCGGTCGTGGACGACACCGACCTGCGCGGGATCATCCACGGCGACATCAAGCCGAAGAACGTCCGGATCAACTCGGCCGGCAAGGTGAAGGTGCTCGACTTCGGCATCGCCAAGGGGCTGTCGCTCAGCCGGAAGTTGACGCGGAATGACTTCGGCAGTCTGGCGTACCTGTCGCCCGAGCGGCTCGACAGCGGCAAGGTCGACATCCACGTCGACTTCTGGTCGGTTGGCGTGCTGTTGTACGAGATGCTGGCCGGCGCGCCGCCCTTCGAGGCGGACAGCAATTCGAAGCTCGAGGCGCTGATCCGCCGGCGCGAACCGCCGCCGCCGCTCCCCTCCTCGTGCCCGCCCGCGCTGGCGCGGATCGTGCTGAAGATGCTGGCGGGGGATCCGCGCCGCCGGTACCAGTCTGCGGCCGACATCCGCAGCGACCTCGAGGCCTTCCGCGCCGGGTACGAGACACGTGCGGATCGCGGTTGGCTGGCCGAGTCGGAGGCGGAGGCGACGCGGAGGACGGCGCCGGACGGGCCGGACGACCCGGCGCGGCCCGAGACGACGAGACGGACGGCGCGGGCGAACGGCGCCGCGGCCGTCAGCGAAGTGACCGGCCGAACGGCGCCGCCCGCCCATGCCGGTGTGCCGCCGCCCGACCCGCTGCCGCCGCTGGCGGCCCCTGGCCCACCGACGCTCCCCCCCTACCAGACGGCGCCGGTCCCGGTGCCCCGCGGCGTGCTGGCGACGCTCCGGCTGTGGGCGGCCGTGGCCGCGATGATTGCCGGCGCCGGCGTCGTCGCCAACGAGGCGATCATCTGGAGCGCCGCACGCAACCTTCGCGTCGGCGTCGCCACCGACCAGGGCTCGGAGATGCACACCCACTGGCTGCGGTACCAGGACCTCGCGGGCCGCAGCCTGCTGGGCATCGGACTCATCGGCGTCCGGTCGCCGCTGAAGGAACGCCTGCTCGCGCAGGCCGACCGGGTCATGGCGGCCTACCGCCAGGACGAGTCGACGGCGCGCGAGGCACAGTGGCGCAGCGCCGTCACGTGGCTGACCGATGCGCTGCACCTCGACCCCGGGGACCGCTCCGCGACCGCACGCCTGCGGTACTGCGAGGGGCAGTTGCTGCGCATCGACGCCGACGGGCGGCGGCGCAGGAAGCAGCCGTACGCCGAGGTGCTGCAGGAAGCGATTGCCCGATTCCAGGAGGCGTCGCGCCTCGACACGCGCTGGGCCGACCCGCATCTGGCGCTGGCGCGGATCCACGTCTACGGCCTCGACAATATCGACGCGGCGCTGACGGCGATGCGCGAGGCGGAGCAGCGCGGCTATCGGCCGGGCAACCGCGAGCTGATGCAGCTGGCCGACGGCTATCGCAGCCGGGCCGATCGCATGCGCCGCGAGGCCGCCGCCGCGGACATGCCGGAGCAGGAGCGCGCCTGTCTCAGGAAGGCGGCCGACGACTACACGCAGGCGATTGACATCTACGGAAAGGCGATAGGGTTCGGCGAGGCGAGCGGATCCATGCGCCTCGCGCAGGCGCGCCGTGACGACGTGCGGCAACGACTGGACGAACTCCAGTCGCAGTAGTCGCCCCGCGCGGGGCTGACCGGCGTCGCGCGGGGCGGACCGGTGTCGCGCGGGCCTGACCGGTGTCGCGCGGGGCGGACCGGTGTCGCGCGGGCCTGACCGGTGTCGCGCGGGGCGGACCGGTGTCGCGCGGGGCGGACCGGTGTAGCGCGGGGCTTCAGCCCCGCGGGTGTCTGAAACCCATGCCACTAATCAAGAGCACGGCGGGTGAACGGGCCGCGGCGACGGCCAAGGCGCGACGTCCCAGGCGACGGCTGACCGAACTGCTCGGCCTGCTGGCCGCGTCGCTCCTGACGGTCGGCGGCCTGTGGCTGCTCTCCGCCGCGCGCGAGCCGGGCCTGGCGGCGGCCGTCGACGGCATTGCGGCCGGCCGCGTCGTCGACCTGACCGCCACCGCGGATGATGCGGCGCTCGTCGCGCGGCTCGAAGCGATCATCGTCGACGAGGGCGAGCGCCGGTTCGTCGCGAACCGCCTCACCGCCTGGCTCAACGCGCCGGACGCGTCGGGTCGGCCGCGCCGGCAGTCGCTTCAGAGCGTCGGTGCGCTCGGGACACTCAGCGTGGCGGAATCCGACCTGCCGGCCTCGCCGCGCCTGCCGTCGTTCGTGGACCGGTTCGCGGAGCGGCGCGACCAGCTCGCCTCGAATCCCGAGGCCCTCGAGGTCCGGATTCCGGTGCTGACGCCGTCGCAGCTCGCGCAATTGCGCGCCGGCCTGGTCGCCCGTACACCGGCCGACTACCGGCGGATGCTGCTCCGCTGGTCTGGCGTCTTCCTGCTCGCCTTCTACGTCGCCCACGCCTGGCTCAGCGTCCGGAAGGCGGGCGGCGACCGGATGCTGCTGCCGATCATCCACGCGCTGTGCGGCGTCGGCCTCGTCATGATGGCCAGCCTGCGCGACCCGCTCCGCGACGCCATGCTGTTCGTCAGGTTCGCCCAGGGCGTGGCGGCCGGCTGCCTCGTCCTGGCGGCCGTGTCGACGGTCGATTTCCAGCGTTCGATGATCCGGCGCCTCAGCTACGTGCCGCTGCTCGGCGCCGTGCTGCTGTCGCTGCTCCTGATCGCCTTCGGCAGCGGGCCCGGCACCAGCGACGCCAAGGTCAACCTGATGGGGGTGCAGCCGGTCGAGGCGATCCGCGTCCTCGTGGTGCTGTTTCTGGCGGGCTACTTCGCGAACCGGTGGGAGTTCCTGCGCGCGCTCAAGGAGCCGAGTGTCCGCGGCGACCGGCTGCGGCTCGACATCCCGCGGCTCGACTACCTGCTGCCGGTCGTCACCGGGATGGCGCTGGTGCTGCTGTTCTTTTTCCTCCAGAAGGACCTCGGCCCGGCCATGGTGCTCGCCTGCGTCTTCCTCGCGCTCTACGGCGTGGCCCGGGGGCGCACGACGATGGTCGCGGCGGGGCTGCTGGTGCTGGTCGGCGGATTCGCGGCCGGCTACGCCATCGGCTATCCGCACACGGTGGTCCAGCGCGTGCAGATGTGGTGGTCGCCCTGGGACAATCCCGTTCGGGGCGGCGACCAGATCGCGCACGCGTTGTGGGCGTTCAGCACGGGCGCGGTCGGCGGCACCGGCATCGGCCTCGGCGACTCGCGCGTCGTACCGGCAGGGCACACCGACCTGATCCTCGCGGCCGTCGGCGAGGAGATGGGGCTCATCGGACTGCTGGCCGTGTTCGCGCTCAGCGCGCTGCTCGGCTACCGAGCCCTTCGGATTGCGCGCCGCGCGCCCGGCGACTACACGCTGTTCCTGTCGCTCGGCCTCACGCTCGGGATCTTCGTCCAGCTCGTGCTGATCTCGGCAGGCATCCTCGGCCTGCTGCCGCTGACGGGCGTCACGACGCCGTTCCTGAGCTACGGCCGGTCGTCGATGATCGCGAACTTCTTCGCGTTCGGCGTGCTGCTGGCCGTGAGCCACCGGTCGGCCGACGAAGAGGAGAAGGAGGCGTTCGCCACGCCGATCAAGTGGATCGGCGTGGCGCTGGCGGCTGGCGTCGTGGCCGTCGTCGGCAGGATCGCCTACGTTCAGACGGTGGCGGCCGACCAGACGGTGGCGGCCACGGCACTCACCATCCAGGCCGACGGCGTGAGGCGCTTCGAGCACAACCCGCGCCTGCTCGCGGCCGCGCAGCAGATCGTGCGCGGGACGATCACCGACCGCAACGGCATCCCGCTGGCGACGAGCCGCGTCGCCGATCTGCAGGCGCAGGCGGCGACCCTCCTCGAACTCGGCGTGTCGCCGAACGACGTCTGCCCCCACGCCGGCGCGCGCTGCTACCCGTTCGGCGGCCTGACCTATCACCTGCTCGGCGACTGGCGCAGCCAGGTGAACTGGGCTGCCGCCAACACGTCGCTCATCGAACGCGACGAGGACAGGCGCCTGCGCGGCTACGACGACCACGCCACCGTGGTGGAGGTCGCCGACCCGCAGACCGGCAGGCCGACGAAGGTGATCCGGCGCGACCTGCTCGAACTGGTGCCGCTGCTGCGGCACCGTAATCAGCCGACTCACGAGGTCGTCCGGCAGATTCTCGACCGTCCCCGCGACATCCGGACGTCGATCGACATCAGGCTCCAGCTGAAGGTGGCCTCGGCGCTGCAGGCGGGGGTGGACGCCGCGGGCCAGAAGGAGGGGGCGGCGATCGTGCTCTCGGCGGACGGCGATCTCCTCGCGTCGGTGAGTTACCCGTGGCCGACCTCGGCGCCCGGGCTGCCGGTCCGCCCGATTGTCGACGCCGCGAACGACGACCCGGATCCGCGCCTCCTCGACCGCGCCCGCTACGGTGTGTACCCGCCGGGGTCGAGCTTCAAGCTGGTCACCGCGACGGCTGCGCTCCGAAAGGACCCGGCGCTGATGCGACAGACGTTCGTCTGCGAGCGGCTCCCCGACGGCCGCGTCGGCAAGCGCCTGCCCGGCTGGGCGCGGCCGGTGCGCGACGACGTGCTGGACCCGAACCCACACGGCCGTCTCGACATGGAGCGGGGGCTGGTCGAATCGTGCAACGCCTACTTCGCCCAGCTGGGCGTGCGCGTGGGCGGCCCCGCGCTGCAGGAGGCGGCATCGCTCTTCGAGATCCCGCTGGGCCAGCCCGAGTCGGCGGGGCAGGTGCGCGACACGCTGCCCTTCGCGGCCTACGGCCAGGGGCAGGTGCTGGCGACGCCGTTCAAGATGGCGCGCGTCGCGGCCACGCTGGCGGGCGGCGGCGCGATGCCGCAGGGGCGGTGGATCGTCGACGAGACGAATCGACGCACCGAGGCGCCGAAACCGATCCTCGCGCCGCTGCAGGCCGGGCGCCTCGCGGCCCTCATGCGCCGCGTCGTCGTCGAGGGCACCGGGAAGAGCCTCAAGGCGATCGAGCCGGCGGTGGCGGGCAAGACCGGCACCGCTGAAGTGCAGGACCAGCGATCGCACGCGTGGTTCGTGGGCTTCGCGCCGTTCGGCGGAGCGCCGGCCGGGCGGATCAGTTTCGCCGTGCTCGTTGAGCACGGCGGGTACGGCGGCGCCGTGGCGGCCCCGATCGCTGGCCAGATCGTCACCGCGGCGCGGGATCTGAAGATCATCCAATAGCCTATGAGCATCATCGAGAACGTGCGGAGGCTCGAGAAGCGGATCGAGAAGCTCGCCGAGCGAACCGACGTGCCGCTCCAGCCGATCGAGGTCCGAAAGGCCACGCTCGACGAGATCGAGGACCTCGTCGAGCCGGCGACGAAGTCGCGGCGCATCTTCCCCTACAACCGGGTCACGGTGGAAGTGGTTGCGCCGGACGCGAAACGCCGGGCGGCGATGGAGGCGGTGCTCGGGGAACGGAGCGACCTGGGCAGGGCGGTCTCGGCGCGGCTGAAGTCGGCAGGCTGCCCGGTTCCGGCCGGCCTCGAGGTCCGGCTCAAGCTGGTCAAGCGGGCCACCGGCGACTGGGAGAAGGGGCGCGCTTTCCGCGTGCAGTGCGAGCGCGCGGACGTCAAGCCGGCGAAGCCGGCGGCGTCCGGAAGCGCCGCGCCGGCGGCCGTGCTCATCGTCATCAACGGCGACGCGTCACTCGAACGGTTCCCGGTCAAGGGCGCGCGCACCAACATCGGTCGGCTGGCCGAGGTCGTCGACGGACACCGGCGCGTCGTGCGGCGCAACCACGTCGTGTTCACGGACGGCGACAACCCGGTGAACCTGACGGTGTCGCGATCGCACGCGCACATTGCGCCGACGCCGGCCGGGGAGTACCGCCTGTTCGACGACGGCAGCTCTGCGGGAACGCGGATCCTGCGGGGCGGACAGACAATGGCGCTGCCGCCCGGCAGCCCGCGGGGCACCAAGCTGCAGTCAGGCGACGAGATTCTACTTCGGGCAGGCACTGGTGCGGTTCGAAGTCGGCGCTCGGACGTGGCCGCCGGAGTGACGCCGCGGGGCCCCCGCCGGCTCACTCCCGCGGCACGGCCTTGCACACCACGACGGTGATGTCGTCCTGCTGAGGCGCGCCGGCGGCGAAGTCGCGGGTGGCCGCCCGAAGCCCCTGGACGATGTCCTGGGCCGAAAGGTGCCGATGCGCGCGGACGACCTCGAGCGCGGCCTCGGTGCCGAACCAGTCGCCTGACGGGTTCTCGGACTCGGTGATCCCGTCGGTCAGGAAGACCACGACATCGCCGTCCTCGAGCGACGGGCCTTCGATGGCCGGAAACACGATGCCGGGCAGCATACCGAGCGGCGGCCCGCAGCTCTCCATCACCGCTTTCACGGCTCCGGCACCGTCGAGGTGATACGCCGCTGTGTGGCCGGCGTTCACGTAGCGCAGCCGCCGGGACGAGGAATCGACGTGCGCGAGAATCAAGGCGACGTACTGGTTTTCGTCGAGGTCCTCGTAAAGCGCCTGGCTGATCTTCGTCAGCACCTCGCCCGGCCCGAGGCCCGACGTTGACAGGAAGCGAAGGTACGCGCGGGTCTCGGCCATGATGAGCGCCGGCCCGAGACCATGGCCCGACACGTCGCCAATCACGATGCCGACCGATCCGTTCGTGAGCGGGAGGTAGTCGTAGTAGTCGCCGCACGTCGCCAAAGCCGGGAACGTGCCCGAGGCGATCTCCAGACCGGGGAAGACGGGCGCGGTGGCGGGATAGAGCCGCCGCTGCACGTCGGCCGCGTAGCGGATCTCGAGTTCCCGCTGCTCGGCGCGCATGCGGTCCGTGATGTCCTTCAGCACCGAGACGAAGTGCACGATCCGCCCCTCGGAGTCCTTGATGGGCGTAATCGTCTGTTCGGCGTGGCGGAGTTCGCCGTCCTTCCTGCGGTTGACTGGCGTGCCGCGGAACACCCGGCCCGCCGCGAGCGTCTTCCAGAGTTCCTCGTAGTACGCGGTCGACTGCTTCCCCGAGCGGAGGATACGCGGCGTCTGGCCGATCGCCTCGTCGCGCGAGTAGCCGGTGATCGTCTCGAACGCGGGGTTGACGTACTCGATGATCCCGTCGCGATCGGTGATGATGATCGCGTCGGCGGTCTGCTCCACGGCGTTCGACAGCCGAACCAGCTCGGCCTGCTGCCGCATCTGCTCGGTGATGTCGGTGCGGAGCGCCAGGTACCGGTCGGGCTGGCCGTCCACGAGCAGCGGCACGATCGTCGTGTCCACCCAGAAGTGGCGGCCGTCCTTCGCTCGGTTGCAGATCCGCCCGCGCCAGACGCGGCCCGCCGTGATGGTGAGCCACATCTCCTTGAAGAACTCGAGCGGATGGAACCCTGAGTTGAGCACCCGGTGTGTCTGGCCGACCAGCTCCCCGCTCCCGTACCCGCTCACCTCGGCGAACTTCTCGTTCGTGTAGGTGATGCGCCCGTCGCGGTCGGTCACGCCCACCAGCGCCGCCTGGTTCACCGCGTAGCGCAGCTCCTCCAACTGCTTGACCGACGCCTTCACCTGCCGCTCGGCCAGCTTCGACGCGGTCACGTCGCGGAAGATGACGACGCCGCCGTCGGGTCGGCCGTGCTCGTCGCGAAGCGGCGTCCCGGTGATGCTGATGAACACGCCTTCCGGCAGCGACTGGTTCCGGATGAATACCTCGGCGGTCGACGCCTCGCCGCGCAGCGCCAGCGCCAGCGGCAGCCGCTCCGAGGGGAACGGCGTCTGGCCA
This sequence comes from uncultured Acidobacteriota bacterium, assembly GCA_963698725.1. Lineage (GTDB taxonomy): Bacteria > Acidobacteriota > Vicinamibacteria > Vicinamibacterales > Fen-181 > FEN-299. Next base: position 283,140 of record CAVORY010000006.1, on the reverse strand, counting down.
TCGTCGAAGAAGCAGCCGTAGGTGGCCGACCATTCGGGCACGTCGACGTCGCGTCGCCCCATGCCGAGAAGTCTCTCCGCGGTCTCGTTGAACAGAACGAATCGACCGGAGGCATCGGCCACGATGACGCCCTCGGCCAGGCTGTGCAGTGACGTCTCGATGATCTGCGTCTGCCTGCGAAATGCGGCGTCCCTGGCGCGCCTGACGAGCACGAGGGCGAGCCCGCCGACCAGCATCCAGACCAGACTCAGCCCGGTGCCGAGCACGACCGGACCCACGCTCAGATGCGTCGCCACGTAGGCGGCCGTCGGCCGGCCGCTCAGCTGCCACCGCCGGCCGCCGACCTCGAACCGCTCGACGTAGCGCCAGTCGCGGTAGAGTTCGCGGGCGTCGCCGCCCGGCGAAGACTCGAGCACAACCGGAGTCCCGTTGGCTGCCGCGCCGGCGTCGGCCAGTTCGAAGCGCATGACCGCGCGCCCCGGCGGTCTGCTTCTGTCGAACAGCTCGCGGAAGGTGTCGTGCACCTGCACCGTCAGGAAGACGAATCCGCTCGGCGGCGCGCCGGCCAGGCGCTCCGCCTCGCCGACCGGGTCGCCGACCGACATCGCCACCAGGAACCCTTTGCGGGGTCCGGCGGCCTGGATCAGATCGACGGGAGGCGAAATCGACGGTTCGCCTGTCGTGTCGGCGCGCGCCATCGCAGCCAGGTGGGCAGGCTCGGAGGACAAATCGAATCCCGCGGCGCCGCGGTTCTTCTCGAACGGCTCGACGAAGAAGACCGGGTAGTAGTCGGCCTTCGCCGGGGCAGGAACCGCGGCGCCTCCGGGCCCGGGCACACGAATCTCGTAGCCGGGCAGACCGTCTGCGCGCGCCTCGCGCTCGTGCTGGAGCCGATCGGCGCCGGAGACACGCGGCGCCCACTCGATGGCGATGATGGCACGGTGGCGGGAGAGGATCTCACCAGCAAAGACGCCGAACTCGGCGCGCGAGACGTGGCGGGAGGCTACGAAAAACGACCGGATGTGTTCGAGCTCCTCGGTGACCTCCCGCATCTCGCGGACGAAGGCCGCCGCCCGCCCGGCGAAGTACTCCTCGGCGAGCGCGGACGCCCGCTGGCGCTCCACCTCCGCCGCGAGCCGGGCAGCCACCACGCCCATCAGCACGCCGGCGAGCGCGAACGCGACGGGGACGACCCACCTGAGATTCTGCCTGAGCGGGATCTTCATGGCGCACGAACGGGCACGAAACAGACTGGCCGCCGGCCCCGGAGCCCGCAGCCGACCCGGCAGAACGGACCCGAATCGGGTTGATTTCCGCCCTCCACTATAACCCGAACCGTATTCACCGCGCCGCCCCGGAACCGGCCGGTGGCGTGAACGCGAACTCTCCTGGCGGCTCGACGCCGAGCAGCCAGCGCACGAAGTAGTCCCAGCGCCGCCGCATCATGTAGTTCGAATCGGCGCCGAATCCATGCGCCTGGTACGGGAAGAGGAGGAGGTCGAAGTCCTTGTTCGCCTTCACGAGCGCGTCCACGACGAGCAGCGTGTTGTACGGCGGCACGTTGTTGTCCATCAGTCCGTGCGCGAGCAGCAGCTTGCCCTTCAAGTTCTTCGCCACGGTCTGGTTCGCCTCGACCTCGTAGGTGTCCTTCCCGTCGGCGGTCTTCGCCAGCAGGCCCTGGTAGCGCTCGCCCCAATCGTCCTCGTACGCCCGCTGGTCGTGATTGCCCGACTCCGAGATGCCGACCTTGAAGAAGTCGGGGTAGCGGAACATCGCGTCGGCCGCGATGAAGCCGCCGCCCGAGTGGCCCCAGATCGCCGCGCGGTCGATGTCGATCCACGGGTACTTCTGCGCCAGCTCCTTCATGCCCGCCACCTGGTCCGGCAGCGTGTTGTCGCGCCCCATGGCTCCGTAGTACGCGTCGTGGAACGCCTTCGAGCGGCCCGGCGTGCCCATGCCGTCGATCGACACGACGATGAAGCCGAGTTCGGCGAGCGCCTGCCTGTCGCCGCGTGCGGCCGCGAACGTCCGCCCCCCGACGCTGCCGGACTGCGGCCCGGGATAGGCCTGGTTGATGATCGGGTACTTCTTCGTTCGATCGAGATTGGTCGGCTGGAACATCATGCCGTGGAGGTCGGTCTTCCCGTCGCGCGCCTTCACGACAATCGGCACCGGGGGCTTCCAGCCCGTGGCCATCAGCTTCGTCACGTCGGCCTTCTCGAGCGGCATCACCAGGCGGCCCTCGCCGTCGCGGAATACCACCACGGGCGGCCTCTCGCACGTGGACACGGTGTCCACGATGAACGCGCCCGTCGCCGACAGCTGGGTCTCGTGATCGCCATCGTCCGGCGTGAGCGAGACGAGGCCTCGGCCGTCGAAACCGATCTTGTAGAGGTGGCGGAAGTACGGGTTCTGCCCCTTCTCGCGGCCCATGGCCGTGAACCAGATGGTGCGGGTCTTCTCGTCCACCATCGCGATCTGAGTCACCGGTCCCTCGCCCGTCGTGATCTGGTTCTTCAGGACCCCCGTTGACAGGTCGTACAGGTAGAGCTGACTCCAGTTGTCACGCTGTGACGACCAGATGACCTCGTTGGTCGCCCAGAGCACCCGCCAGCCGGCCCGCGATTCGAAATGCGTCTTCTCGCTCTCTTCGAACACCGTCCGGACGGCGCCGCTGGCCGCGTCAGCCACGCGCACGACCGCCTGCTTGTGATCGCGCGATGTGGACACGAACGCCAGCCGTGACCCGTCGGGGCTCCACTGCATGTCGTTCAGGCTGAAATTGTCGCCGAGCATCGCTCGGTGATAGTCGGGAGGCATCTGGAATCGGACGACGCGCCCGGTGTCGACCTCGATGACGACGCGGTGCATCATCGCGACGTGCTCGTCGCCGGGCAGCGGGTACTTCCAGGACCGGAGCACCGGTCGACCGGGCTTCGTTTCGAGCAGGTGCATGTCGCCGACCTTGCGCTCGTCCTGCTGGTAGGTGGCGATCTTCTTCGAGTCGGGCGACCAGAGAAGGATGGCGCGCTCGCTCGACGCCCAGCCGGCGTTGTCGGTGGCGTACCCGAAGTTCGTCTCGCCGTCCGTCGTGAGCGCGGTCTCCTGCCTGGTCGCCACGTCGCGGACGACGAGGTTCCACGCCTTGATGAACACCGCCCGCTTGCCGTCCGGCGACGTCACGGCCGGCGGAGCGCCCGTGCCGCGCGCGGCGCCGGCCCCCCGGCCGCCTCGTCCACCGGCCGTGGCGTCGGCACCGACCGCGTCGCCGCTCGACCTGCAGTCGGCGCCCTGCACGTCGCAGGTCCACCGGCGGCGATCGTGGTCGAACGATACCGACTTGCCGTCGGCCGAGAACTGGATCGTCTGGAACGGCAGCTGCTTCGGATCGATCTTCGCCCCCGCTGCCGTCGCCAGCGCGGCCGCGAGCTTCGGATGGTCGAACGCCGGCACCCGCGACTTCGCCGCCGGCGTCACGACGTAGAACGTGACGCCGTCGGGCGTCACGCTGCGGTACCAGAAACGCTCCCCGGGGAGCCGGTTCACTGTGACGCTGCCCCCGACGACGAGCGGATTCACCGTGGCAGCCAGGAACTTCTCGGCCCGCGAATAGTCCGCGGCAGTGACCGGCGCCCGTGAAGCTGCCGGCTGGACTTGCGCGAGGCCCGCCGACCCGGCGAGCGCGACGAGAGCGAGGACGATCCAGAGGCGATGAGGCATTCGGGCAGCAGGCATCGGCGAACTCCTTTAGCTGGCAGGCCGCACCGCTGAACCGGCAGGAGCGGCTGAACCCGGGCATGATACACGACGGCCGCCCCTCCCGGCGCCAGGCGGGCCGGTTCGACCATCTGGTCGATTCCGGCGACCGTCCGGTCGAACCCGACGCCGCGGCTCGGAGCGAGACGATGATCCAGGACAAGCCTAACCTTTTTCAGGCGAATCACTTACAGCACGTGGCCGGATCGCGTCTTTCGTTGGCCTTGACCTTGCTGTAGTGGAAGTCAGACGCGGTGCGATGGTCGCAGCGCGATGAACGATAGAGCGTAGAGGAGGGGTTATGAAACGGGCACTGATTCTCGGGTTGGGCGCATTGCTGGTGACCGCGGCGATGGCGTCGGCGCAGACCGCGCCGCCGCCGCCCCAGCAGGCGCAGGTCAAGGCGTCGATTGGGCCGAACTTCATCGACGCGAACGGCGACGGAATCTGCGACAACGTCCAGACCGGCGCGCGCGGCGTGAGCGGACAGGCCAGGGGGAACGCCTACGGCCGCGGCAAGGGCGACGGCACGCATGTCGGGCCGAAGGACGGCACGGGGTTCGGCGCGCGATCCGGCGCCGGCGCGGGCACGGGCACGGGCGTGTGCGACGGCACCGGGCCAAAGGGCCGCGGCAAGGGGCCGCGACGGTAACGGGCCCGCGAACCGCAGGCCGGAGGCCCTCGGCCTCCGGCCTGCGGCCACGGATCGACGCCTGCGGATCATCGATTCCATTTCGAGGCCACCCATGAACGCCAGCCTCCTTCCGACGCGAAGCGCGCTCACCATCGGCAGCCTGGCTGCCGGCGCAGTCCTGTGGTTGTCGGCGGGATACGCCGCCGCGCAGCCGTCGCTCAGCGTCACCTTCGGTCGAGCCTTGAACGCGCTGAGCCCGACCAACTCCGTCACAGTTGATGAGCGGCGGACGATCGGAGCGGCGGTCGAGGCCGAGCACAAGCTGGCCGGCGAGCGCCTCCGCCTGTTCTACTCGCTGGACGCCGGCGACTACACAACTCCCGGCGACTGGCGCTACTACGAGAACATCGGCGGCGCCACCTGGCAGGTGCGGCCGCGGCAGCAGACGGGCCTGGCCGTCTTCGCGGGCGCGGACGCGTTGTGGCGGACGAACGGCACATCGTGGGCGGCCGCGGACTATCGGGCGCTCGGGTTGTTCCTCAACGCCGAGTGGAAGCCCTCAGAGACCCGGACGGTGCGCACCGGCTACCGGGCGGACATCCGCGCGTTCCCGGACATGCCGGAGTTGGACCAGGTCGAACACGAAGGGTTCGGCAGCGCGCTCGTCAACCTCCAGTCGCGGACGACGCTGGTCGGGGAGATCCGTGTCGGCGCCAAGCGGTACGACGTGCTCGATTCGACGGGCCAGGAGCCGGCGGCACCGGCGCCTGGCATACCCGGCACGTCCGGGTCGGCGTGGTCGCGTGGGCGGGGCGTGCACGCGTCCGGCATCGTCATGAGCACGCCTTCGTACTCGTCGCCCGAGTCCGTCGGCGGAACCGCCGGCCAGGTCACGCTGCTCGGGCGCGTCGCGCAGTCGGTGACCGAGCGGACGAGCGTCTCGCTGCAGTACTCGCGGCGCGACTCGTTCGGCGCACTGCCCACGGCGGTGGTGACGACGCCCGCGCTGTTCTTCGAGGATGGAGTCTACGACGATCCCTTCGCGAGCGACGCAGGGGCGCTCAGGGTGTCGATGAAGCGCCTCCTGCGCAACGGCATGGCGGTGGACGGCATGAGCGTGTGGGTCCGCAAGGACTACCGGGGAACGGCCGCGCTCGACGCGGACGGGTTCGCCGTGCCGACCGGGGACCTGCGCGCCGACCAGATCTGGCAGGCCGGCGCCTCGTGGACGATGCCGGTGCTTCGCGAACGGACCGGCCCGATCGGCTTCGACGTCTTCATCGACTACCGGTACACGCATCACCAGTCGAACGACGCGTTCTACAACTACAAGTCCCACGCGTTCGGCATCGGCGTGAGCATGGCATACTGACAGGACCTGGAGCGCGGCACCATGAAACCCGAGCGCAAGCACACCTTCTACTGGCGGGCCTTCGTCACCTTCTACATCGTCTTCTCGTTTCTGGTCATCGCGGCATCGGGTCTCGTGCTGTTCGTTTCGCCTCCCGGGCGCATCGCCAACTGGTCGCAGTGGACGATCGGGGGCCTCACGAAGTCCGGGTGGCAGGCCGTCCACTCGATCTTCGCCCTTCTCTTCGTCGCCGCCGCCGGGTTCCACATCTACTTCAACTGGCGTGTGATCCTGAACTACATCCGCCGGAAGATCGGAGAAGGGCTGAACCGCGGGAAGGAGCTCGCTGCCGCGTCGGCGGTGGGCGTCGCGATTCTCGTTCTGACCATCGCGGGCCTTCCGCCGTTCAGTACCGTCATGACGCTGGGCGAGACCGCGAAGAACGCGTGGTCGGACCCGAGCACCGAGCCGCCGGTGCCGCACGCGGAAGAGTGGACCGTGGCGAAGTTCGCCGAGACGAACAGGATGCCGGCGGACCAGGCGATGGAGAACCTCCGGCAGGCCGGCCTGGCCGCCCCCGCAGCCGACACGACGCTGCAGACGCTCGCCACCACCTACAAGGTCACGCCGCGCCAGGTGTATCTGAAGGCGCTCGGGCCCGAGAAGGCGGCGGCCGTGCCGCAGGTCGGGGGGGCCGGTTTCGGGCGCAAGACCGTGGCTGAGCTGTGTGGGGAGACGAACACGCCAGTCGAGACGGCGCTGGAGCGCCTGGCGCAGGCCGGCTTCACGGGGGCGACCGCCGAGAGTAATATGAGGGAGTTGGCTACGAAGAGCGGACGCCGGCCGATTGAAGTGGCCCAGATCATCCAGGGCCTGCCCCCCACCGGCGAGGAAGGTCGTCGTTGATGCTGTTCGCGTGGAGCGTCGTCGCCCTGCTCGTGACGGGAGTCGCGCCGGCCGCGGCGCAGGCGCCCGCTCCCGCGACGGCCGTGCTTCCGGTCACGCTCGAGAAGGAAGCGCGCCAGATCGAGCGGATGCTCATTGCGCCCTGCTGCTGGCTGGCGCCGGTGTCGGAGCACGCCTCGCCCGCGTCCGACGAGGTGAAGCAGCAGATCCGCGAGTGGCTGGGCCGCGGCATGACCCGGGAACAGGTGCTGGACGCGTTCGTCGAGCGCTACGGCGCGAGGATCCTCGCCGAGCCCCCGAACAAGGGGGCCGGCCGCTACCTGTATGTCGCGCCCTGGCTCGTGTTCGGACTGAGCGCCTTCGGCCTGATCGTCCTGGTGAAGAAGCTGACCGCGTCCCGCGCCGCCGCGGCGCCCACTGCCGAGGCCGCGCCGTCGCGCGCCGAGTCCGCGCCTGCTGAACCCGACCGCCGGGCGTACGAGGACCGGCTGGACGACGAACTGCGGGACTTGGACTAGCAGTCCGCGGTGAGAACATCGCCCCGACAGGCTGCCGCTGTGGAACCAGAGAGGACCGTCGCCAGACTGCCGTCAGTCCGGACGCCGGGAACTCAGATGTGGCGGTTCATCCAAAGCAGTGTCGGGTATCCCGCCCGGACCCTGACCGAGGTCCAGTGCGTGCGCCACGAGAATCCGTCGGAGAGAGGCACGCGTCGCGCCTTTGCCCTGTCCGGGGCCAGCACGCGTTGCCTGAAGTCCCGGACGAGCGCCTCGTCGGTCGTCACGAACATCAACTCCTGGCTGAGATGATAGCTGAAGTAGTCGAAGTTGGCTGACCCCACGACCAGCGTCGTCCGGTCGACCAGGATAGCCTTCAGGTGGTTCATCCGGCCCGGAAGGTAGTGGAGTTCGAGCCCTCGGCGGAAGCACTCGATCCGCGCGTAGGCGTCGTACCAACCCCAGTTGGCCGTCTCGGGGACGAGCACGACGACCCGCGCGCCCGCGGCAGCAGCCTCCTCGAGCGCGTCGAAGAACGGCGCCGAGACGTACGGGCTCTCGACGAAGACCTCCGATGTCGCCGACCGGATCAGGTCGAAGACGTCGTTCAGCGGTCCGGCACCGTTCGACCCATCGAGCACGATCAGGCGCCCTTCCTCGAAGACGCGGTCCACTACCTGGTTCCGACCCACGCAGGTCTCGAGGAAGTCGTCACCGAGGCACGCCACGAGCGCCGGGTCGTCGATCCGGATCATCATGTCGTGCCACTCGAAGTTGTGGTCACTGAAGTTGACGCCGCCGATGTAGGCAACCCGATCGTCGACCACCAGGATCTTCTTGTGGTTGCGTGCCGCCATCCGGTGGATCCGCCAGCCGACCGGATTGGTCCAGCGGACCATCACGCCCTGCGCCCTCAGCGTCTCTGCGAGCCGAATCGACGCTTTCGCTTCGTCCCGGAGGGCGACGTCGGCCAAGGCCCCCGGCGTGTAGAGGAACCGGTCGTTGACGACCCAGCGCGTGAATTCGTCCACGATGAGCCTTCTGTCGACCGTCGCCGGCAGGGACAGGAAGATGTCGGCAAGGCCCATGCCCGCGCCGTCCGCCTCGAACGACAGCGTCTGGACGAAGAGCCGGGCCCGTGCGCCACGCGCGTCTGCCTGGAACGCCGGCCAGAACTCGTCGGCGTCGATGAGCAGCCGCGCGCTCACCGGAAGAGCCCCATGATCGCGCGGGGCGACTCGGCGATGATGATGAGGCGGAGGCATCGGCCGATGAGTCCCGTCAGGAAGAACCGCCAGAACTTCATGCCGATGGCGCCGGCGACAGGGCTCACCAGGATGAACGGCGGGACTCCGACGAGCGCCGACACGAATGTGGTTCCGATGAGCACGAAGGGGTTCATCCTGGCCATCCGGTGCCGGAGCCCCTCGATCCGGTCCCGGGAGTACTTGCGCTCTGCCCGCTTCCTGGCAGCGGCGCCTCCTCCCCAGAACAGCAGCGACTTGGCCACCATCTGCCCGACTCCCGCCACGGCGCCAAGCGACCACAGCGGATACGATCCCGTCGTGAGTGCGGCGACCGCCACGAGGTACAGCTCGATGTTGATGAACGGGACCAACGCGCTCACGAACCCGATGATCGCCGTCGCGGCGTAGGGGCCAGCCTGGGCGACGAGCGCATCTGGATTCATCACCGTCTCGCATTATAGCCGGACCGCCGAGGCTCCCCGGGACCCGACGCGTCCGGGCGCGCCGCGTCCTGGCGGTTGACAGGTCGTACGCCTTCCGGCTATCTTCGTCGCGATGTTGACGCGCCGCAGCACCCGCATGTCGATGCCGATGCCCATGGGAATGGGCATGCGTGTCGGCGTGGTGCGCGCGATCGACCGGTAGACTCAGTCACAACCGAACCGACCAGCACCCGCCGACCTGGGTCACCCAGCGGCGGGTTGTTTTTTGTACGCGCGAGCCATGAGAAACCAGACGCGATTCGCCACCGTCACGAGCCTGTCGATGCCGATGCCCATGTCGATGCACATGCGGACGCTGTCCGCCATGTGCATGCGCAGTCGGAGCAGCGGATGACCTGACGTCGCCACCAGGCGTGATCCACCGGGGCCGTCATCCGCAGCCGACGCGGGTGACGGCCCTTTGTGTTTGTCGGCGAACGCGACGCGGAAGGAAGGACAGCGTGATGGGGATTCGAATAGGTCTCATCGGGTTTGGAACCGTCGGGCAGGCCGTGGCCCGACGTCTGACGGACGGGCGCGAACCTCGGCTGCGCCTCGTCCGGGTCTGCGCGCGGGCGGGCGGCCGGACCCGGCCGGACTGGCTCGATCGCTCGGTCGGCTGGAGCGACCGCTTCGATTCGCTGCTCGCACCGGACATCGACGTGGTCATCGAGCTGGTGGGTGGCGTCGATCAGGCGCGGCGATGGGTCCACCTGGCGCTGCTCGCCGGAAAGTCGGTGGTCACGGCCAACAAGCAGCTCGTCGCGGAACACGGCCCCGAGATCCACTCGCTCGCGGCCCGCCAGCGCTGCGCGTTCCGCTACGAGGGGGCGGTGGCGGGCGGCGTGCCGATCATCCGGGCGATGCAGGACGGTCTGGCTGGCGACCGGCTCCTCCGCGTCACCGGCATCCTGAACGGCACGTGCAACTACGTCCTCAGCCGGATGGAGCGCGGCGGCCGGGCGTTTGCCGACGCGCTGGCCGAGGCGAAGACCCGCGGTTTCGCGGAGGCCGACCCGACGGCCGACATCGAGGGTCTCGACGCCCGCGCGAAGCTGTCGATCCTGTGCGGCGTCGGCTTCGGCATCCGCGTCAGACCCGCCGAGATTCCCTGCACATCGATCGCACGCATCACCGCGGCAGACCTGGCGCGCGCGGGCGCTTCGGGCTGCACGATCCGCCAGGTGTCGATCGCGGAACGGGACGAGGAGCGCCCAGGCCGCGTCAAGGCCTCGGTCGGCCCGACGCCGGTTCCTCTCGACGGGCCGCTGGCCCGCGCGCACGGCTGCGAGAACGTGGTGATCGTCACCGGCGAGTTCGGCGGCGACACCGTGTTCGCCGGACAGGGCGCGGGAGGCAACGCCACCGCGGTGGCGGTCCTCTCCGACGCGCTCGCCATCGCCACCGGCCTGGAGGAGCGCCGAACCGACCGGCCCGTCATCTCGTGGCTCCCCCGCTTCCCTGTCGCTTCAACCGCCGTCTCCGAAAGGACCAGGTAGCCATGTCGATCGCACACACGTCCAACACGCTCCGTCCGGCGACCATCGCGTTGCACGGCGGCCACGCGCCCGACGCTGCCAGCCGGGCGCGCGCGGTTCCCATCTACCAGACCACCTCCTACGTGTTCGATTCTGCCGACCACGCGGCGCGCGTGTTCGCGCTCGAAGAGCCGGGCAACATCTACACGCGCATCACCAATCCGACGACGGCCGTTCTCGAAGACCGGCTCGCGCAACTCGAGGGAGGCACGGGCGCGCTGGCCGTGTCCTCGGGCCAGTCGGCGATTGCGCTGGCCGTCCTGAACATCGCGCGCGCCGGTCAGAACATCGTCTCGACGCGGTCGCTCTACGGCGGCACCTGCAACCTGTTCCGGCACACGCTGCCGCGATTCGGGATCGAAACCCGGTTCGTGGACTCGTCGAACCCGGACGCGGTGGCGCGAGCGATCGACCCGCAGACGCGCCTCGTCTACACCGAGTCGATCGGGAACCCGAGGAACAACGTCGACGACGTCGACGCCATCGCTGCAGCCGCACATCGGCATGGTGTTCCCTTCATCGTGGACAACACGGTTTCGCCGGTGATCTTCCGCCCGTTCGACCACGGCGCGGACGTCGTCGTCTACTCGCTGACGAAGTTCATCGGCGGGCACGGCACGTCGATCGGCGGTGCGATCGTGGACTCGGGGCGCTTCGACTGGGCCTCCGGTCGCTTCCCGGAATTCACCGAGCCTGACCCGTCCTACCACGGCCTGGTGTTCGGCGCGGCCGGGTACCTTGCCAGGGCGCGCGCGCAGCTACTGCGCGACCTCGGTCCGTGCCTCTCGCCGTTCAACGCGTTTCTCTTCCTGCAGGGGCTCGAGACGCTGCCGCTCCGCATCCGTGCGCACTGCCGCAATGCGCTGGCCGTCGCCGAGTGGCTGCACGGGAATCCGCACGTGGCCTGGGTGAACTACCCGCTCCTGCCTGAGCATCCGGATCACGAGCGGGCGAAACGCTATCTGCCGAACGGCGCCGGCGCGATTGTCGGTTTCGGCATCCGAGGCGGCCTGGAGGCCGGGAAGAAGGTGATCGACTCGGTGCGGTTGTTCAGCCACCTGGCGAACATCGGGGACGCGAAGAGCCTCATCATCCATCCCGCGTCCACCACCCACCAGCAACTGTCGGCCGACGAGCGTGCGGCCGCCGGCGTGACGGACGACTTCATCCGGCTGTCGGTCGGGGCCGAGGACATCGCAGACATCCTGGACGATCTCGAGCAGGCCATTTCCGCGTCGCAGCAGGCGGCCGTCGGGCGACGGCCGCTCCTGCTCGTGGGGTAACGGCTATGACGATGACCTGTGGCGTCGGCAGGGTTGACACGCAACACACGACGCTCTTCGAGCGCGGGCTGCAGCTCGAGTGCGGGCGGCGTCTTGGGCCGATTACGGTGGCGTGGGAGCAGTACGGCGCGCCGAACCGTGATCGCTCGAACGTGGTGCTCGTCTGCCACGCGCTCTCGGGCGGCGCGCACGCGGCCGGCTGGCACGAGGCGGGTGGCAAGGCCGGGTGGTGGGACGGCCTGATCGGCCCCGGCCGGGCGTTCGACACGACCCGCTACTGCGTGGTGAGCACGAACGTGCTGGGCGGCTGCTACGGCTCGACCGGACCGGCGTCGGTGGACCCGGCCACGGATCGGCCGTACGGGCCAAGCTTCCCGCCGGTGACGATCTGGGACATGGTGAGGGTGCAGCGGGAACTGCTGGCGCACGTCGGGGTGCGCTCGCTTGCCGCCGTCGCCGGAGGGTCCATGGGCGGGATGCAGGCGCTCGCCTGGGCCGCGCTCTTCCCCGACGGCGTGCGATCGGTCGTCGCCATCGCGGCGACCGACCGCCACTCGCCGCAACAGATCGCGTTCAACGAGATCGCGCGACGCGCGATCACGGCCGACCCGCAGTGGCGGGGAGGGCGGTACGAAGCGGGGGCGGGGCCGGCCGCCGGCCTTGCCGTCGCCCGGATGCTGGGCCATGTCACGTACCTCTCCGACGCCGGCATGGAGCGGAAGTTCGGGCGGCAGCGGGAGGCGGCCGCGCGGCGGCCGTGGGAGGCGGAATTCGAGGTCGTGCGGTATCTCGAGCATCAGGGGCGCAGCTTCGTGCGCCGCTTCGACGCCAACGCGCTGCTCTGCCTGACGCGGGCGATCGACTCGTTCGACCTCGCGGAGCGCGATGGTTCGCTCGAGGCGGCCTTCAGTCGAACGCGCGCGCGGTTTCTGCTGCTGACGTTCTCCTCCGACTGGCTCTACCCGCCGGCCCAGCTCGCGCGCGTGGCGCGCGCGGCGCGTCGGGCGGGCCGCGAGGTGGCCTATCGGTGCCTCGCGAGCGACCGCGGGCACGACGCCTTCCTGATCGAACACGAGCAGCAGGCGCCGATCATCGGCGAGTTTCTCGACGCGGCCGGCCTACTTGACGGTGAGCACGCCCTTCATCCCGAGGGCGAAGTGGCCAGGGAAGGTGCAGACGAACGCGTAGTCGCCGGGCACGGCGGGCGCCGTGAATGGCGCGTCGGCCGTCTCGCCGGGACCGATCAGCCGGGTGTAGGAGAGCAGCTGGGGCGTGACTGACGCGGCGATGTAGTTGGTGTCGGCGGCGGACGCGCACGCGTCCACCAGCTTCTTCGCGTCGACGCCCTTCTTGAGGAGAACGAAGTTGTGTCCCATGGCCGCCTTCGGCATCTTGCCGACGCCCTTCAGGACGACCTTGAGCGACTCACCTGGCGCGGCGGTGATCGCGGCCGGCGCGAACTTCATGTTGTCGCCGACTTCGATCTGGATGACGCGCGGCGCCTGGGCCACGGTCGGGACCGACGTCGCCAGCACGCGTACGACGACGAAGGCGGTCAGCAGCACGAACGAACGCGCGATGGGCATTGGAACCCCTCCCCTGCGATCTGGTGTGGTCAGCCGGCGCGGAGACGTCAGTCGTGGCCCGGTTCGTCGGCTCCGCCCTGCGCGCCGACCCGGTCCGCGCCTGCCTCTCTCGGGCCGGCCGACTACCCCGCGAACAGACTCTTCATGACGAACAGCACGTTGGCCGGCCGCTCGGCCAGCCGTCGCATATACCACGGGAACCAGAACTCCCCGTAGCTGATGAGCACGCGCAGCGGCGCCCGCTCAGCCACCAGCCGCGCCTGCAGCGGGCGCTGAATCCCGAAGAGCATCTCGACCTCGTAGGTGGCGCGGTCCGCGCCCCGCGCCGTGACTTCAGCGCGGATCCGCTCGATCAGCCGCGCGTCGTGGGTCCCGATGCCAAGGAACGTCCCGTTCGGCACGTCCGCCTGGAGCATCCGCGCGGCGAGCCGGAAGAAGCTCTCGTCCACCTCCGCCTTGCTCGCGAACACCAGGTTCGCCGGCTCGCGATACGCGCCCTTGACGAGCCGGATGGCCGGGCCGAGCGGCAGCAGCGCCTCGAGGTCGGCCATCGACCGGCGCAGGTAGGATTGCAGGCACAGACCCACCCGAGACGACCGCTCGCGAGCACGGCGGAAGAGCGCGATCGTCGAATCGACGTACTTCGTGCTCTCCATGTCGATCCAGACGACGTTCGAGCGGGACTCGGCGCGAACGACCAGTCGCTGCAGGTTCTGGTCGCAGGCGTCGAGACCGAGGTCCAGGCCGAGTTGCGTCAGCTTCACCGACACCTGGACGTCCAGCTTCTCGATGGCGATCCGGTCGATCAGCTCGAGGTAGTCGGAGGTGACCGCTTCGGCCTCGGCCAGGCTCGAGAGGTTCTCGCCGAGGTGTGTGAGGATGGTGCCGGTGCCGTGCTGCTCCTGCTGCCTGCGGCAGGCGGCGAGCGCCTCGTCCACCGTCTCTCCCGGCATGAAACGCGAAACGGATCGGCGGACGAACGGCCGGCGCATCGCCTTCTCGCGCAGCCAGACGCTCTCGGCCCCCGCCAGCAGCACGGATCGCATCAGAGACATGGGTTCATTCTAACGCGGGAAGGCCCAAGGCTCAGGGCTCAGGGCTTGGCAGCTGCAACGCGGGAATGCGGCTGCGAACTCGGACCGCCCGACCTCTCTCCACTGGCCAGGCTGGAGCGTCCCGAGTTCGAGCCCGCCGAAGGCCACACGGCGGAGGCTGGTCACCTCGTGCCCGACCGCCTCCAACAGGCGCCGGATCTCCCGGTTGCGGCCCTCGGAGAGCCGGACGACCAGGTGCGTCTCGCGTCGCGACCGCTTCCGCACGACCACCGCATCGGCCGCCATCCGTTCCCCATCGATGTCCAGACCCCTCGTCAGCGACGCGGCCGCGTCGTCGCCGAGTTCGCCGCGGACGGTGACCGTGTAGACTCTCGGGACGCGGTTCCTCGGGTCGGTCAGCCAGTCGGCGAGGCGGGTGTCGGTGGTCAGCAGCAGCAGGCCCGCCGTCGCGAGGTCGAGGCGTCCGACGGCGACGAGGTGCCCCTCGATGCCCGACACGAGAATCGAACACCGTGCGCCGCCCCTGGGGATCGCGTCGGGTCGTCATCACCCCGCGGGGCTTGTTGAGGAGGATCAGCCGCCAGCCGGCCCTGGGCGCCGGCTGCCCGTTGACGGCGAACTGCGCGCGTTCGGGGACGACCGGGGCTTCGGGGTCGCGGATGACGCGGCCGTCCACGGCCACGCGGCCCTGGGCGACGAGCCGCGTCGCCTCGGCTCGAGAGGCGATCCCCAGCTTCGACAGCGCCCGATTCAGCGGGACGAGACCGGGCGCGCGGCGCGGAGGACCCTTCATCGCCGGCTATGGTACTCTGATGTCGCCATGCCCAGGTATCGCCTCACGATCGAGTACGCCGGCACGCGCTACAGCGGGTGGCAGGTGCAGAAGAACGCACGGACGGTCCAGGGCGAACTGATTCGCGCCGTGGCCGAGGCCACCGGCAACCCCGCGCCCGATCTCCAGGGGTCGGGACGGACGGACGCCGGTGTGCACGCGCTCCAGCAGGTGGCGCACGTCGACCTGCTGAAGGCCGTGGCGCCCGAGAAGCTGCGGCTGCAGATGAACGACGGGCTGCCGGCCGACATCCACGTTCTTCGGATCGTCGTCGTGCCGCACCGGTTTCACGCGCGGCACGATGCCGTGTCGCGCAGCTACGTCTACCAGGTCTCCCGCCGTCGGACGGCGTTTGCCAAACCGTTCGTCTGGTGGGTGAAGGACGAACTCGACGTGCGAGCGATGCGCGAGGCGGCGGCCACGTTCGTCGGCATGCACGACTTCCGGTCGTTCACCGACGCCGATCCGGAGGAGGGCTCGACCCGAGTTCAGTTGGGCGCGATCGAGTTGAAGGAGGACGGCGACCTGGTGCTCGTGCGCGTCACCGGCTCGCACTTCGTGTGGAAGATGGTCCGCCGCGTCGTGGGGGTCCTCGTGGAGGCCGGACGCGGCCGTCTGACCGTGGGGGAAATCGAGGGGTTCCTGGAGCACCCGTCACCGGTGCCGGCGCGGCTGACCGCGCCGGCCTCCGGCCTCTTCCTCGAACGCGTCGTCTATCCCGGCGAACCGCCCGTCGGCCCGCTCGCAGCGATTACGCCGCTCCAGCCGGCGCCGCGCTGACACGCAGCCGCCGGCTTAGGGCTTACGGCACTCGGCTCGCGGCTCACGGCCCAAGGCTCAAGGCTCACCCCTCGACTTCGCTCGGGGTGCCCTGAGCGAGCGCCCGTCGCGGGCCGAAGCGAGTCGAAGGGCAGGGCTCAGGCCCCTGCCCAGTGGGCGCCATGGCCGTCACTTCGCAAGTTCGCAAGATCGCAAGATTCTGTCTTCTGTCTTCTGTCTTCTGTCTTCTGTCTTCTGACTACTTCTTATACGCGACCTTCCCCCCCACAATCGTGTAGAGCACTTCCTGCTTCTGGATCTCCTCCTCCGGGATCTTCGTGATGTCGGCCGAGAGCACGATGATGTCCGCCAGCTTGCCGGGAGCGAGGGAGCCTCGTGTCTTCTCCTCGAACGCGGCGTAGGCGCCGTTGTAGGTGTACGCCTTCAGCGCCTCGTCGCGCGTCATATTCTGGTCGCCGTAGAACGCCTGGCCGTTCTTCTGCTTGCGGGTGACGAGGGCGTAGTAGCCGGGCAGCGGGTCGGTCTCTTCCACCGGCGCGTCGGTGCCGTTGGAGATGACCGCGCCCGTCTTCATCAGCTTCTGCCACACGTAGGCGCCTTCCTCGGCGCGCTGCGGGCCCAGGCGGGCGAGGACGTACGGGGCATCCGACGTGCAGTGGATCCCCTGCATGGTCGCGACGACGCCCAAGGCGCCGAATCGCGGGATGTCGGCCGCGTTGATGTGCTGCGCGTGCGTGATGCGCCAGCGCACGTCCTTCTTGTCCGGGTGCGCCTTGAACGTCTCCTCGTACACGTTCAGGGTTTCGCGGTTGGCCCGATCGCCGATGGCGTGGGTTTCAACCTGGAAGTCGTTCGCGATCGCGAAATCCACCGTCGCCTTCATCTCCTCGGGCGCGACCGTGTTGAGGCCGGTGCTGGCAGGCAGGTCGGCGTAGGGCTCGAGCAGCCACGCACCGCGCGACCCGAGCGCGCCGTCCATCAGGCGCTTGATCGTCCGAACCGTCAGGTGGCTGTTCGCGGCGTCAATCATCCGGTACTTCGCACCGTCGGCGGCCAGCTTCGCCGCGCTCTCGCTGAGCATCACGTACAGCCGCACGTTCAGCTTCCCCTGCTCGGCCAGCTTCTTGTACAGGTCGACCGTCTCGAATCCGACGCCGCCGTCGTGCACCGAAACGACCCCCTTCGAGATGTACTCGCGGTCGGCCATCTCGGCTTCGCGGACGGCGTCGGCTTCCACCTGCTCGGGCGTGCGCTTGGCCAGGCCCGCCGAGAGGGCCCTGCCGACGAGACCGGACGCTCGTTCGCGGAACACGCCGATCGGGTTGCCGGCGCGATCCTTGAGGATCTCGCCGCCGGACGGGTTCTTGGTGGCGCGAGTCACACCGGCCATTTCCATCGCCTTCGCGTTGGCGATGGTCGCGTGCCCGCTGGCGTGGGTCAGGAAGACCGGGTTGTCGGGCGCCGCCCTGCTCAGCAGCTCGTGCGTCGGGAAGCCCTCGACCGCGCCGGCCGGCACGCGGTCCCACTTCTCCTGGTGCCATCCGCGGCCGAGGATCCACTCTCCCGGCTTCTTCGTCTTCGCCGCCTCGGCGACCTTGGCGACGATTTCGTCCCAGTTCTGTGCCTTCATCAGCTCGAGGTTCAGCTTGGCCGCGCCGACGCCCATGAAGTGCGCGTGGGACTCGGTGAACGCCGGCATCGCGAAGCGGCCCGCGAGATCGATGACTTCCGTCTTCTGCCCGATATAGGCCTTGATCTCGGCCACCGTGCCGACCGCCTCCACCTTGCCGTCACGCACGGCGATGGCTTGGGCCGTCGGCTTCGCCGGATCGACCGTCGCGATGTAGCCATTGGTCAGGACGAGGTCGGCCGGTTCGACCCGGGGGCCGCAGCCGGTCGTTCCGAACACGAGGAATGCCGCCGCAATGAAGCAGACCGCCCGCCGACAAGTGGTGCCGCGCATGAACATCTCCTTGTCCGGCGCCGGAAGGCACCGGTGACGGGGGGATTGTAGATCAGCGGGGAGGGGAATGCGGAATCTCGCGATCTTGCGATCTTGCGATCCTGCGAACTGGCGAACTGGCGAACTGGCGAACTGGCGAATCAGGGCTCGCTGGCGGCCCTGACCCGTTCCTACTCGTCGATCCGAAACCCCGTTGTCGTGAGCCTGATCTTCTCCACCGGCGCGCCGATCAGCGTCTTCACCAGTTCCCCGGCGAACTCGCGGAACATTTCGCCTGCCCCGCGTTCCGTGCCTGCTCCGCCTGTGCCACGGCCGCGATCGGAAACGAGCCGAGGATCACCAGCGACTCGTAGAGCCGCTGGCGGTCGCGGTCACCCATCCGCGCAAAGCCGGAGTTGTCGATCAGCCCGGCACGGAAGATCTCCTGCGCCCCGTCGGCCTGAGCGTCGGTCGGCTCGCGGCCCGTGGCCGCGAAGTAGTTGACCATCACGAAGAACGCGGCCGCCCGGCCGACGTCGTTGGACGGCTCCCGGTCGCGTCGCGCCTGCTCGTCGAATTCCCGCAGGTAGCCGGCGAAGGCGGCCGAGAGTTCCTGCCGCGCGGCAGCGTCCGTGACCAGCGTGTCGGCCAGTTCCTTCACCATCAGGTTCCGGGCCACCGGCGTGAAGGTCGTCCGCGCGGCCGGGGCCGGAGAAGTTGGCCTCGCGGGGGTCGTCGCTCCGTCTCGAGGTGCGCCCTTCCGCGCCGCGTCTGCCAGGAGCCGGTTGCCGATCATCGTGCCGAGCAGCGCGGACCCTGGGTTGTTGAAGGACCCGCCGAGGGAACTCGTGAACTGTGCGGCGACGGGACCGGCCGTCGCCAGGAGGACACCAATGGCCACCGCTGGAATCCGCATACGTGGTGGCATGCTACACCACCTCGCTGCCGACCGGGACATCCGCGCGGCTCAGCCGCGCTCGGGTTGGCTACGTCACGTCGAGCACGATCTTGCCGACACTCTCGCCCGTCTTCATCCAGCGGAGCGCGTCCGGCGCCTCGGCGAACGGGAACGTCCGGCCCACGAGCGGCGGCGCGCGCAGCACTGCCGCCATCGGCTCGTAGAGGCCCGCCAGCCGATCCACGCGATCCCAGAGCCAGATGAGGTTGAACGCCATCACCGAGCGGTTGGACGACATCATGCGCATTGGATCGATGCGGGGGCGCCGCAGGTAGCGCGGCAGCAGCCGGAGGCGGCTCGCCCGGCGCCCTGCCGGCATCATGTCGGACGCGCCGAAGATCACCATCCGGCCTTCCGGCCGGAGCCGCCGGAACGCCGGCATGAAGTACGGCCCCGCGATGCCGTCGAGGACGATGTCGAAGCCGGGCGCGCCGACAGCGCCGAGCGCGTCGTCCAGCTGCGACTCGAACCGGCGTCGGTCGCGCACGACGATCCGTTCGGGCGGGAGCCCGGCGCGGTCTCTCAACAGGCCGCGCTTCGACTCGCTGCCCACGGTGGCCACGGCCGTGGCCGAGCAGGCGTCGATCAGCGCGAGCGCGTTCAGGCCGACGCCGCCGGCACCGGAGTGAACCAGCACCACGTCGCCAGGCCGCACGCGGGCCAGCGTGTGCAGCGCGTACCAGGCGGTGAGCGCCTGCGCGGCGAACGCGGCGCCTTCGGCGAACGACCACCCGTCCGGCAGCGGCCGGAGGTACCGGCCGTCGATGTTGATGACGCTGGCGTAGCCGCCGAACCGGGTGAGGCCGATGACGCGGTCGCCGGGGCGCCATCCATGCCCGGGCGGCTCGCCCGGGGCGCGCTCCGCGCCAACCGCTGACACGACGCCGGCCACCTCCAGGCCTGGCGTGAAAGGCGTGGGCGGCGTGGCCGAGTACAGCCCCAGGCACGCGAACACGTCCGCGAGGTTGAGGCCGACGGCGCGCACGGCGACCGTCACCTCGCCCTGGCCCGGCGGCGGGAGCGTGTCGCGCTCGAGGCGCAGGTCCTCGAGCGAGCCGGTGCGGTTCACGATCCAGCGGCGACGAGTCGCTTCTGCCATATGGAAGTCGGGACGCCGCGGCCGACGACCGGCCGCGGCGCCCGCGCCGGGGTCTACCTGCTCACGCCTTTCCGCGAGTACTCGCGGATCCTCCGCACTTCCTCCGCCGGGATGTGCAGGAACTCGAGGAACTCCTGGTGCTCATCGGGGGCAGCCCGTTCGAACTCCACGTGCCAGGCGTGCATCTGCGCCTCGGTGAACCCGCACCCCTTCATGATCGCCACCCACTTCTCCTTCGTGACCATCTGATTCCTCCTGAAGCTCTTGTGGCCGAGCAGCTTGAGGATCGCGCGCTGGTGATCGCGCAGCGCTTCGATCTCGCCGTCCAGTTCGACCAGCCGCCGCTCGAGGACGGCCGCGGCCTTGCTGGATGCGGCGCCCAGAACCGACCGGATGTCGGCCAGGCTCAGGCCCGCGTGCCGGTAGGCGCAGATCTGACGCAGTCGCTCGGCGTCCTTCTCGCTGTACTCGCGGTAGTTGCCCGGCGATCGCGCGCTCGCCCGCAGCAACCCGATCGATTCGTAGTACAGCACCGTGCTGCGGCTCAGGCCGCAGCGTCTGGCCAGTCGAGTGACGGTCAACATGCGCTGACCCCAGCATCAACCCTGCAGTTGTAGACAGGTCAAGCCCTTCGGCCCGGTCATCGCAGACGGGAGTGGCATCGATCGACGACGGTACCAGGAAGGCCCGCGATTGTCGAACGCCGGCGACCGGCCTGCCCGCCCGGCTGCCCGGCTTGACTCCGTGGGCCTGCCGGCTACCATTGACTCACCATGCTGTGCTGGCCGTCGAGGCCAGCCGGACGAAGGAGGAGACATGAGAGCGTTGTGCTGTCTGCTGGTCACCCTTCTCGCGGTGCCGGCGCTGGCGGCCGTGTCGATGCCTCAGGCCGCCGCGACCCAGCAGAAGGCGGCCAGGCCCGCCGACGAGGCGAAGCCCGACGTCAAGCTCGTCGAGGTCGTTCCCGACCTGCCGGACTTCCCGAACGCCATCATGGCGTCGAGCAAGGAGAAGGGCCCGGGCGACGGCTGGACGCACACCTGGGAACGGGAAACGCGCACCACGGCGGCGTTCGACGACGTGAAGAAGTTCTACCTCGAGCAGGTCGAGAAGAAGGGGTGGAGAATCACGAGCAGGAAGGAGAAGCCGGGCAAGGCCGAGTGGGCGCTCTCCAAGGGACAGAACCGGGGGCTGGTAAGAATCGAGGCCTCGTCGGGCATCACCAAGATCACGGCCGAGTGGAAGGCGCGCTGAGCCCGAACTGGTGACTGCGTCAGCCGCGCTTCACCAGGTCCAGAAACGCCGTCGCGGCGTGGCTCAACGCACGGCGCGCCGGGTGCACCAGCCGAATCTGTCGCGCCAGCCTCAGTTCCTTCACGGTCACTTCGCGCAGCGTCTCGAGGCCGATCTCCTCCTCGACGCACATCCGCGGCAGGAACGCCACGCCTTCGTTCGCCTGCACCAGCTTGCGGATCGACTCGATCGTCGGCATCTCCACGCCCATGTGCAGCGGCACCCGGTACTTCTCGAACGCGCGCAGCACGAGGTTCCGGTAGGGCGACACGACATTGTGCGCAATGAACGTCTCCATACCGAGGTCGCGGATCGAGACGGCCCTGCGCGCCGCGAACCGGTGGCGAGGCGAGACGACGAACGCCAGGTGGTCGGTGTAGATCACCGTCGACGCGACCCGCGGGTCCTGCGGGTCGTAGCTGACCACGCCCAGCTCGAGCTCCCCCTCGACGATCTGCGACGGCACCTTGCTGGAAAGCGAGCGCCGCACCTCCACGTGCACGCGCGGGTAGAGCCGCCGGTACGCCGCGATGTGGGGTAGCAGGTAGAGCGTGGTCGACTCGTTCGCGCCGACGGTGAGCCGGCCGGCCGAGTTGTCGCTCAGTTCCGCCAGCGCGTTCTCCATCTCGGCGCGGAGGTGCTCGAAGCGCCGCGCGTAGTCGAGCGCGAGCCGGCCCGCGTCGGTCAGGAGCAGGTCCTTCCCGCCCCGATCGATGAGCCGCTCGCCCAGCTCCGCCTCGAGCCGCTGCACCGACAGCGAGACCGCGGGCTGGGTGCGGTACAGTTTCTCGGCGGCCCGCGAGAAGCTCCGCTCGGTCGCCACCGCCTGGAACACCTGCAGGGAATGCCAGTCCATATGCCCCCTCGCGCCTTGTCGCAGCCGGCGGCCCATGACCGGCGGCGTTCGGCCGGCCGCGCCGGCCGTCGGCCGCCCTCGTCTGGCCGCGAGTCGCCGGCCGGCCGCTGCGCATCAACTGAATTTATAACATTATCTCTTTTTATTGAGGCCTCTGTAATTATCAATTTGCACAATATGCTCGGCCGCGCCATAGTCGGCGTCACACCGGGAGGATCTCCGATGGCTGAGCGCGTCCTGATCTTCGACACCACCCTGCGCGACGGCGAGCAGTCGCCCGGCTGCAGCATGACGGTCCGGGAGAAGCGCCGCATGGCTGCCACCCTGGTCGATCTGGGCGTGGACGTCATCGAGGCGGGCTTCCCCATCGCCTCGGACGGCGACTTCGAGTCGGTGCGGATCATCGCGGGGGAAACGCGCGGCGTGACGGTGGCCGGCCTGGCCCGCGCCTGCCGCGCCGACATCACGCGCGCCGCCGCCGCGCTCGAGGGGGCCGCGCGGCCGCGCATTCACACGTTCATCGCGACCAGCGACAACCACCTCACCCACAAGCTGAAGAAGACCCGCGCCCAGGTGCTCGACGAAGCGATGGCGGCGGTCCGCCTCGCCCGCCGCTACGTCGACGATGTGGAGTTCTCCGCGGAGGATGCGGCGCGCACGGACATCGAGTATCTCAGCGAGGTCGCACGGGCCGTCGTGGCCGCGGGCGCGAGGACCGGTGAACATCCCCGACACGGTCGGCTACTGCACGCCCGACGAGTTCGGCTTCGTGATCGCCCGCATCGTGGCGGAGGTCGGCCCCGAGGCCGCCGTCAGCGTGCACTGCCACAACGACCTCGGTCTCGCCGTCGCGAACTCGCTGGCCGCGGTGCAGGCGGGAGCGCGCCAGATCGAATGCACGATCAACGGCATCGGCGAGCGCGCCGGCAACTGCGCCCTCGAGGAGATCGTCATGATCCTCGAGGTCCGCCGCGACAAGTGGCCGCACCGCACCGGGATCAACACGCGCCACCTCTTCCCCGCGAGCCAGCTCCTGAGCAGCCTCATCGCCTTCGGCCCGCAGCCGAACAAGGCGATCGTCGGCCGCAACGCGTTCGCCCACGAGGCCGGCATCCACCAGGACGGCTTCCTGAAGGAGCGGACGACGTATGAGATCATCGATCCGGCGACGGTCGGCGTACCGGAGAGCCGCCTGATCCTCGGGAAGCACAGCGGTCGCCACGCCCTCCGCGACCGCCTCGAGCAGTTCGGCTTCTCCCTGACGGCCGATCAGATCGACGCGGTCTACCGGCGGTTCATCGCGCTGGCCGACCGGAAGAAGGGCGTCACGGACGAGGAAATCGCGGCCATCGCCTCCGAATACCGGCTGCCGGCCGCAAGCTGACCAGATGGACCTGAACGTTCTCGCGCTCCCGGGCGACGGTATCGGGCCGGAGGTGACCGCCGAGGCCGTCGCCGTGCTGCGCCGGGTGGCCGATGTCTTCGGACACGCGGCGCACGTCTCCTGCGAACTGATCGGCGGCGCCGCGATCGAGGCGGCAGGCTCGCCGCTGCCGCCCGCCACGCGGCAGGCGGCGCTGGGCGCCGACGCGGTGCTGCTCGGCGCGGTCGGCGCGCCGGAGTTCGACAGCCTGCCGCCCGACCGCCGGCCCGAGCGCGGCCTGCTGGAACTCCGGCAGGTGCTCGGCACCTTCGCCAACCTCCGGCCGTCCCGCGCATGGCCCGCGCTCCTCGACGCCTCCCCGCTCAAGAACTCCGTCGTCCAGGGCACGGACCTGGTAATCGTCCGCGAACTGACGTCGGGCCTCTACTACGGAACGCCGCGGGGAATCTCCGGGACGGGCGCGGACGAGCGGGCGGTCAATACGCTGAGCTACACGCGGGCCGAGATCGAGCGGGTGGCGCGCGTCGCGTTCGAGCTGGCGCGCACGCGGCGACGCCGCGTGACCAGCGTCGACAAGTCGAACGTCCTCGAGAACTCGCAGCTCTGGCGCCGGGTGGTCACCGAGGTGTCGCTCGCCTACGCCGACGTCGCACTCGATCACCTGCTGGTCGACAACTGCGCGATGCAGCTGGTCGTCAACCCGCGTCGGTTCGATGTCGTGCTCACCGAGAACCTGTTCGGCGACATCCTGAGCGACGAAGCCGCGGTGCTGAGCGGGTCGATCGGCATGCTCGCGTCGGCGTCGATCGGCGAGCGGCGGGCATCGGGCCTGCGCGCCGGGATCTACGAGCCGGTGCACGGCTCGGCACCGGACATCGCCGGCCGCAACGTGGCCAACCCGCTGGGCGCCATCGGCTCGGTGGCCTCGATGCTCGCCTACACCTTCGGTCTGCACGGCGAGGCGCGCGCGGTCGAAACGGCCATCGACGCGGTCGTCGAGTCGGGGCGCGTGACCGCCGACCTGAAGCCCGCGGGCCGCGCGGCGTCGACGACGGAGGTCGGCCAGGCGGTTCGCGACGCCATCAGCGGGACGTGACGAGGTGAATCTCGAGTTCGCGCGACCTGGCGATCTTGCGAACTGAAAGGGTGTCGGCGGCTGCGCCGGAGGCCGTGAGCCTTGAGCCCTGAGCCCTGAGCCCTGAGCCGGCCATGAGATACCAGTCGTGGCCCGGTTCGTCGGCTCCGCGCTCCGCTCGGCAGACCTCGCAAGTCGCGCTTCGCGCCGACCCGGTCCGCGCCTGGTTCTCCAGCGCCGGCCGTGAGCCTTGAGCCCTGAGCCTTGAGCCGTGAGTCCTGAACCAGAAATGCGCACGATCATCGACAAGATCTGGGACGCCCATGTGGTGGCGGCGGAGGACGCCGCGCCGCCGGTCATCTACATCGACCTGCACCTGGTTCACGAGGTGACATCGCCCCAGGCGTTCGACGGTCTGCGTGCGCGCAGCATCCGGGTGCGGCGGCCCGACCTCACCTTCGCCACGGTCGACCACAGCATCCCGACCACGCCGCCGGGCCTGCCGATCGCCGACCAGGTGGCGGCGCACCAGGTGGCCACACTCGAGGCCAACTGCAAGGCGTTCGGCATCCCGTGCGCCGGGCGCGGGCATCCAGCCCAGGGCATCGTGCACGTGATTGGACCCGAACTGGGACTGACGCGTCCGGGCATGACCATCGTCTGCGGCGACAGCCACACGGCCACGCACGGGGCGTTCGGCGCGCTCGCGTTCGGCATCGGCACGAGCGAGGTCGAGATGGTGCTGGCCACCCAGTGCCTCCTCCAGCGCCGGCCGAAGACGCTGCGCATCGACGTCGCCGGCCGGATGCCGTCCGGCGTCTGCGCCAAGGACCTCATCCTGGCGATCGTCGCGAAAGTCGGCGTGGACGGCGGCACGGGACATGTCATCGAGTACGCCGGCGAGGCCGTTCGCGCCCTCTCGATGGAACAGCGGATGACGGTCTGCAACATGTCGATCGAGGCGGGCGCCCGCGCGGGACTGGTCGCGCCGGACGACACGACGATCGGCTACCTGGCCGGGCGGCCCGGCGCGCCGGTCGACGCCGCGTGGGACGCCGCGGTCGCGACGTGGCAGGGCCTCGCCACCGACGAGGGCGCCCGGTTCGATCGGCACGTGACGTTCGACTGCGACGCCCTGGCGCCGATGATCACGTTCGGCACGAACCCCGGGATGGGCGCGGCCGTCGACGCGCCCGTCCCCGATCCCGATTCGCTCGCCGACCCGCTGGCGAGGCAGGCGCTCCGGCGCGCGTTGGAGTACATGCGGGTCGAGCCGGGCAGGCCGCTGCTCGGCACCCCAATCGACGTCGTCTTCATCGGCAGCTGCACCAACGGCCGGCTGTCCGACCTGCGCGAGGCGGCCGCCGTCTTCCGCGGCCGGCACGTGGCGCCGGGTGTCCGGGCGCTCATCGTGCCCGGATCGCAGCAGGTGAAGCGGGACGCCGAAGCCGAGGGGCTGGATTGGGTCTTCCGTGAGGCTGGCGCGGCGTGGCGCGAGCCGGGGTGCTCGATGTGCATCGCGATGAACGGCGACCAGCTGGAACCCGGGCAGTTGTCCGTGTCGACCAGCAACCGCAACTTCGAGGGGCGCCAGGGGCGCGGCGGCCGGACGCTGCTCGGCAGCCCGGCCACGGCCGCCGCCGCGGCCGTCACCGGCGTCGTCTCTGACCCGAGGAGATTCTCGTGAGCACGATGCGCGAGCCGCTCACGCGGTTCGAGGGGCCGGCCGTTGCGATCGGTCGCGACAACATCGACACCGACCAGATCATCCCGGCGCGCTTCCTGAAGACGACGGTCCGCGCCGGCCTCGGGGAGCACCTGTTCGCCGACTGGCGAGCCGACGCCGACGGCGCGGTCCGACCCGAGTTCATTCTGAACACGTCTGTCGGGGCGACGGCCCGCGTGCTCGTGGCCGGGTGGAACTTCGGCTGCGGCAGCTCGCGCGAGCACGCGCCGTGGGCGCTGGCCGACTTCGGTTTCCGCGCGGTCGTCGCGGCGTCGTTCGCCGACATCTTCAAGCAGAACGCGCTGAAGAACGGCCTGCTCCCCATCGAACTCCCGGCGGCCACACACGACGCGCTCCTCGCGCTCGTGCTCGCGCACCCCGGCGCCAGCGTCGGCGTCGATCTCGCCCGGCAGATGGTGACGCTGCCCGGCGGCGGCGAGGCGCCCTTCAGCATCGACGCATTCGCGCGCGAGTGCCTGCTGGCCGGCGTGGACGAGATCGGCTGGCTGCTGAACCACGCTGAGGCGATCGCGCGATTCGAGTCGGCACGAACTGATACCAGGTCAATCGGTTCGACGCCGATGAACTCCGATAGGCCGTGGCGACCGAACTCGAACACCGGGGCCCGTAGTGCAGGATCAACCACAGAGCACGCGGAGAGCACGGAGTGGGAGGGCTTCGACCGGGGCGGGCCCAAAGGGCCCGGCAGGCAGGACGCCGCGCCGAGGGAATAAGCCCGTCGAGCACTTGTCGGGCTCATTCCCTCGGCGCGGCGTCCTGCCGACCTGCGCCACCGCTGGGCGGCGGCGCCTCCCGGTCGAAGCCCGAGCCGCGAATGCCCGTGCGCCCCGGCTCTTCTCCGTGTTCTCCGTGTTCTCCGTGTCCTCCGTGGTTCGATCGTGGGCTGGTGCCTGCGGCACCCACGCCTTGACAGGCCGGGGCGGGTCGCTGGCAGAATGGCGCATGGTCGTGCATGCCCGCGCTTGACGTCCTCGGCTGGACCGACCGCTTCGCGAGCGCCTTCCAGGCCCACGCCGCCCCGGACGTCATTCCTGGGCGCGTCGCACTCGAACACCAGCACATCTACAGGGTTCTGAACGAGCGGGGGGAACACCTGGCCCGCGTGGCGGGAAAGCTGCGCCACGAAGCGTCGACCTCGGTGGAGTACCCCGCCGTCGGCGACTGGGTGGCGCTACGCGCGCGGCCGGGCGAGTTGCGCTCAACGATCCTCGCGATCCTGCCGAGACGCAGCCGGTTCTCGCGGAAGGTGGCGGGCGACGCGACGCGCGAGCAGATCGTGGCGGCGAACATCGATACGGTATTCCTGGCGACCGGCCTCGACGCGGATTTCAGCCTCAGGCGGATCGAGCGCTACCTGGTGACCGCGTGGGAGAGCGGGGCGCAGCCGGTGGTCCTGCTGACCAAGGCGGACCTCTGTGATGAAACGGACGCCAGGGTTCGCGAGGTCGAAGCCGTGGCCTCCGGCGCGCCGGTGCACGCGACGAGCGCGAGGCAGAACCACGGCCTCGACATCCTCGTGCAGTATCTGCAGCCGGGTCGGACAGTCGCGCTGCTGGGGTCTTCCGGCGTCGGCAAGTCCACGCTCATCAACCGCCTGCTCGGCCGCGAGCAGCAGCGCACGGCCGAGGTGAGCGGCTACCGGTCAAAGGGCCGCCACACGACGACCCACCGCGAGCTGATCCTGCTGCCGGGCGGCGGTCTGGTCATCGACACGCCGGGCCTGCGCGAAATCCAGTTGTGGGAAGTCGGGGGCTCCATCGGAGCGACGTTCGCCGACATCGAGACGCTGGCCGTCGGCTGCCACTTCGGCGACTGCCGGCACGACACCGAACCGCGCTGCGCGGTGCGCCGGGCCGTCGAAGAGGGCACGCTCGAAGCGGACCGCCTCGAGAGCTACCTCAAGCTGAGGCGTGAGGCTGACCACGTGGCCGAGAAGCAGGACAAACTGGCGCAGCTGCAGAACAAGCGTAAGTGGAAGATCATCCACAAAGCGGCGCGCAGCTTTGGAAAGGGAGAGTGACGATGAGAGACTCGATCTTCGTCGGCATCGGCGGCTGGGCGGTCGCCATCGATCGGGCCACCGGATCGGAAATCTGGCGGACGAAGCTCCGTGGCAGCGACTTCGTGAATGTCGCCATCGACGGACGCGACGTGTTCGCGAGCACGCGCGGCCGCCTCTACTGCCTCGACGCCACGACGGGCACGATCAAGTGGGAGAACGAGTTGAAGGGGCTGGGCCTGGGGCTCGTGGGGATCGCCGGGGCGGGCGCGGTGACCGCCGCCGAAGCCCACCGCCGCCAACAGGCGGCCCAGACCGCCGCGGCGACGTCCTGACGTCTCGCTGCGATTGCCTCCAGGCCGGACAATCACGGAGGACACCAAGGACACCGAGGCTCTCACGTGGAGGGCCTCGACCGGGTGCGGGCCTCCGGCCCGGAGCGCCGTGCGGTGCGTGGCGCGCACGAGCCCGCTTGGCCACCAGTCGGGTTCGTGCACGCCGCGCATCGCACGGCCGCCCGCGCCCCGACGGGTCGGGGCGCGCCCGGTCGAAGCCCGGTCAACCCTCACGCGGACGCGCGTGAAGCAGGCTCCTCTCCGTGTTCTCTGTGTGCTCTGTGGTTGAGATCCGGATCGATGGCGATCAGGGTCAGTCCGTCTCCTCGCCCTCGTCCGCATCGCCGGCTTCGTCCGGTTCGAGCAGGGTCGGCTCGAGGTGCACCGCGGGGGTCGTCCCGCCGGCGGGCAGCTCCTGGACGACGCGCAGCTTGCGCTCGATCGTGCGGCTCTGCCGCGCGATCGCATCCATCTTGTTCGTCGCCTCCTGCAGCTTCTTCTGCACGGCCGAGACGATGTCGCCGAACTTGGCGAACTGCGTCTTGACCGTGCCGAGCACGGCCCAGACCTCGCCGGAGCGCCGTTCGATCGCCAACGTGCGGAAACCCATCTGCAGGCTGTTGAGCACCGCCCACAGGGTCGTCGGACCTGCCAGCACCACGCGCATGTCCCGCTGGACGAGGTCGGCCAGGCCCGGCCGGCGCAGCACCTCCGCGTAGAGCCCCTCGGTCGGCAGGAACAGGATGCCGAAGTCGGTCGTGTGCGGCGGGTCGAGGTACTTGTCGCGAATGTCCTTCGCCGACGCCCTGATGAACCCCTCGAGTTCCTTTGCGGCCGCCTCCACGCCGTCGGCGTCTCCGCGGTCCGATGCCTCGAGCAGCCGCTGGTAGTTCTCCTGCGGGAACTTCGCGTCGATCGGCAGCCACACGGCCGCATCCGACTGGTCGCGGCCCGGCAGCCTGATGGCGAACTCGACGCGGTCCGCGCTCCCCGCTTTTGTCGGGACGTTCGCCTCGAATTGCGCCGGCGCGAGCACCTGCTCCAGCAGCGTGCCCAGCTGCACCTCGCCCCACGTGCCGCGCGTCTTGACGTTGGTCAGCACCTTCTTCAGGTCGCCGACGCCGGCCGCGAGCGCCTGCATCTCGCCGAGGCCTCGGTGCACCTGCTCGAGCCGCTCGCTGACCACGCGGAACGATTCGCCGAGCCGCGCCTCGAGCGTGCCCTGCAGCCGCTCGTCCACCGTGACGCGCATCTGCTCCAGGCGCGCGGCGTTGTCCTCCTGGAGGATGCGCAGCCGCTCGTCGACCGACTGGCGAAGCGCGTCCATCCGGCGCTCGTTCGACTCGGAAAAGGCGCCGATCTGCGAGGTCACGGCACCGCCGAGCCGGGCGACGGCGCCGCCGACCTCCTCGCGAAGCGCCCGCCCCTGCCCGGTCGACTCGGTCCGCCCCTGTGCCAGTTCGTCCCGCAGCGCCCGTTCGATCTGGGCGTGACCCGCTTCGATCGACGTCAGCCTGGCCTCGACCTCAGCCAGGTTCACGCGCGCGGGCCGCACGAGCAACGCCACCAGCAGGGCCAGCGCGGCCAGCAGGAGCACCACGGTCAACACGAGCAGCGTCTCAGTCATCGGCGAGGCATCGTCGCTCACCCGCGCGGTGGCGTCAAGGGGAGGATTGAGGTAGCATTTTCGCCATGCCGACATGCGCTCAGTCGATTCGACTCCTCGGAACCGCCGTCCTCGCGCTGCTGATGGCCGCGCCCGTCGCGCGCGCGCAGGGCAAACTGCTGCACCTGGCGATCGGGGACCCGGCCCGGAAGGACCGTGCAGCCCCGCTCGTGCTCGACGGCATCACGGATACGAGAACGGGCGAGACCATCACGACGGCCGAACTGGCGGCCCGCCTGGCGTCGACCCGGCTGCTGCTCATCGGTGAGGAGCACACGAACACGCAGTGCCACCAGGTCCAGTACCGCGTCCTCGAAGCGCTCGTCAGGTCGGGCCGCCGCGTGTTCGTCGGACTCGAGATGTACCCCTACACGGAGCAGCGCTTCCTCGACCAGTGGCGCGACGGCCTGCTGACCGAGGAGGGGTTCGTGCGCATCTCGCGGTGGTACGACAACTGGGGCTACAACTGGGCCTACTACCGCGACATCTTCCTGCTGGCCCGCGACCACAAGGTGCCGATGTTCGCCGTCAACACGCCGCGCGAAGTGGTGGCGGCGGTCCGCAAGAAGGGGCTTGCGAATCTCACGCCCGACGAGGCCGCGCACATCCCGAAGGAGATTGACGTCAACAACGCCGACCACATGACGTTCTTCAAGGCGACGTTCGCGGGGAACGAGGGGCCGGTGCACGGCGCCGGCATGGGCGACGACATGTGGATGAACATGCTCAGCGCCCAGGCCACCTGGGACGCCACGATGGGGTTCAACGCCGTCGAGGCGCTGAAGGCCCAGAACGACCCGAAGGCGATCATGGTCATCCTCGTCGGAAGCGGCCACGTGGCCTACGGCGTCGGCATCGAGCGTCAGGCCCGGAAGTGGTTCGACGGCCAGATTGCCAGTCTCATTCCCGTCTCCGTCGGAACGCCGGGCCGCAGCGTCCTCAGGACCACGCAGGCGTCGTACGCGAACTTCACCTGGGGCGTGCCCGACGAACTCGACTCGGCCTACCCGTCGATGGGGACGTCGACGGCGGTCGGGACCGGAGACACCCAGCGCCGGGTGATCATCGTTCAACCCGGCTCGCCGGCGGCACAGGCGGACGTCAAGGTTGGCGACGTGATGCAGTCGTTCGACGGCGTCGCGCTGGCGGACAAGGAGACGTTCAGCCGCCTGATGGCCGCCAAGCGGTGGGGCGACTCGGCCACGCTCGTCGTCACGCGCGGCACCGAAAAGGTCACCCTCAAGGTCGTGTTCCGGAGGACGATCCCCGAGAAGTAGAGGCGGAATTCGCATGACCGAGTCGTTCGCCCGCCCGTCGATGCGTCTCGCCCGCGCGCTGGACATCGCGAGCATCGTGCACGACGGAGCCGTGCGCAAGGGCACCGACATCCCGTACATCCAGCACCCGGTGGCCGTCGCGCAGATCCTCGAAGGCCACGGTTACGGGGAGGACCTGGTCGTCGCTGGGCTGCTGCACGACACGGTGGAGGACGCGAAGTACGGGAATCCCGAGTTCCAGCGTCGGCTGAGCCAGGCGGCTGGACGCGGCCGGATGCAGATCCCCGCTGACGAGTGGGCGTTTCGATCGGCGTTTCTCGACTTCCTTCCCGCCGAGTTCGGCCGGACAGTCTTCGACCTGGTGATGGCGGTGACGGAGGCCAAGAACGACGGGAATCCTCCCCGCGACTGGCTGGAGCGAAAGAAGGAGCAGCTGAGCCGTCTGACGGCCGCGTCACCAGACGAGGCGGCGCTCAAGGCGGCCGACGCGCTCCACAACATCGAGTGCACGCTGCGGGACCTCCACCGGACAGGCCTCGGCGTGCTCGACCGGTTCCGGGGCGGCGCGCTCGTCACCTGGCACTACTCCGCCATCGCGCAGCTGACGGCCAGCGCCTGCCCCCCGGCAACCCGCTGGCCGCCGCCGTGCGCGAAGCGGCCGGACGATTCTCGGCGACAATCCGGGAGCTGCGGCCCGCAGCCGATCCATCGGCCGGGTACCCGCCGCCGGAAGTCTTCTGAGTCTTGAGTCTTGAGTCTTGAGTTTTGAGTTCTTGAGTTCTGAGTTCTGTCAGAACACGAAGATCCCGTTCAGGCTCACCGTCACCTGACTGCGGCCGACGGTGCCGTCTTCCTTCTCGAACACGTCCCGATTCGACCAGTCGCGCCGCAGGTCGCCGCGGACGACGAGGCGGGGGTGCGGCTTGAACTCCGGCGTGAAGGTGAACTCCTTCAGCGACTGGACGTATCCGGTCCGCGCCCCTTGAGGGTCGTCGAACCATTCCGCTCTTACCGTGATCGCCGCGCGCGGTGAAATCGTCACCCGGCCATATCCCGCCACGCCCTGCCACGACGCGTCGGCCACTCCGCCGCCGGCGGTTCCCGCCAGCGGCACCGACGACTCCCGGCCCTAGTCGTAGTTCACGGCGAGGCTCAGGAACGGCGTGGCCTTGAACGTCGCCACGACGTCGAGCGCGTGACGCACGTTCGAGTTCTCGTTCGCCTGCTCGGGGCCACCCATGTAGCTCAAGGACGCCGATAGTCGCGGAGACGGCGTGAGGGCGAGCTGGGCGCCGATCGACTTGCCGGTGTTGTTGTCGACGGCGTTGTCCCAGCCGTTGACGACGAACACCTGCGTCGAGAACACGCCGCTGAACGCGTAAGCGAGCCGGAGGCCGGTGTGCGTAATCGGCTGGGCGTACCCGAACAGGAACGAGTGCGAGTGGTTGTCGTTGTAGCCGTCGTAGCCCTCGATCACCTCGTAGCCGAGGTAGGTCGCGAACTTGCCCGCGTCGATGCGCAGGCCGCGCCCGGCCGGCGCGATATAGCTGAAGTACGCCTGCTGGAGGTCGAAGCTCCCGGCCACGCCGTTCTCGTCCCGGAAAAGGCCGGCTGCCGCCGTCACCTTCGGGATCAGGCTGCCGAATGTCAGATCGACGCGGAAGCCGGCATCGCCTGGCGACGAAGCGCTCCGCTGCACGACCAACTCGGCCACGTCGAGTGCGAACGTGCCGCTCCGGGTATCGAACACGCGGAACTGGTTCGTGCCTGACGGAGGCGAGTTGACGTTGCCGACGTAGGAGGCCGAGACCAGCCCATTCACCGAGATCTGCGCGTACCAAGGCGCCGGCGTCGCAGGCGCGGCGGCCTGCGCAGCCGGCTCCGGTGGCGCTTGCCCCAGGACCGGTTGCACCGCCGCGCACAGGCAGCCACACGAAAGCGCCGCCATCGTGAACAGTCGTACGAACAGCCGCGTGCGTAACATCGTCGCTCCCCGGGGCCCTGGGTCTCGAGTTCTGAGTTCCCAGTTTCGAGTTCTGAGTTTTGAGTCTTGAGTTCTGAGTTCTCAGTCTTGAGTTCTGAGCCCTGAGCCCTGAGCCCTGAGCCTTGGACCCTGGGCCCTGCTAGACGTGGTTCCTCAACATCAGTTCCTTCGGGTGCGGCTCCAGGTACGTCTGGCCGGCGAGATACGAGATCCCGCACCGTCGAACGTGGTGGCGGAACAGCGTGACCGGCACGACGAGCGGCAGGATCTCCTTCTGGTAGTCGGCAATCGACTGCGCCAGCTCCGCCCTCGAGTCGTCATCCAGCACGTCCCGGAAGTACCCGAGCATGTGCTGCAGGACGTTGACGTGCTTGCGCGTCGTGGCGATCGTGGCCATGGCGCGCATGAACGCCTCCTCATAGGCGGCCTGCACATCGGCCCGAGGCCGATTCGCCGCGTGCGCCACCAGCTGGCCGAGGGTCTTGTAGGCGGCAGGAGAATGCGCGAGCAGCGTGAGCTTGTGCGCCGTGTGGAACTTCACGAGAGTGCCGGTCGTCCACCGGCCGACGAACGTCTCGCGCAGGCGCCGGTACGCGAACACCCGCTCGATGAAGTTGTCGCGGAGCCTCGGGTCACACAACCGCCCTTCTTCCTCCACGGGGAGAAGCGGAAACCGCGCCAGAAGCGCGTCCGCGAAGAGGCCGCGGCCCGTCCTCGCCGGCGATCCGTTCGGGTCGTAGATCTTCACCCGCTCCATCCCGCAGCTGGGCGAGTCCTTCTTCAGGATGTAGCCATCGAGGTTCTCGCGGGCGAGCTTCTCCGTCCGGCGCGCCGAGTACCGCGTCATCGACTCGGTGTGGTCGGTCGCACTCTTCACACCGACCAGCCGGATGCCCGCGTCGGAACGCACCAGCCGGATTGCCTCCCGCGGAAGGCCCATGCCGACTTCGAGTTCGGGGCAGACGGGCACCCACTCGACGAACTCGCCGAATGTGTCCACGAGGAAGGCGTCGCGCTTGTGCCCGCCGTCGAAGCGGACCTTCTGCCCGAGCAGGCACGACGACACCCCGATGCGCACGGTCATGTGATCTGGCATATTCTCTGGCTCGCGGCTCCCGCCTTCGCTCGCATCGTAGGTGAGCGAGCTTCGGCGCGGCAAGCACGGCTCACGGCGTGCGGCCCGCTGCTGCTGTCTTCTGTCTTCTGCCTTCTGTCTTCTGTCTTCTGTCTTCTGAATTCTGGCTTCTGAATTCTGGCTTCTTACTTCTTCTCTTCCACCGTCTCGAGCACCGAGCGCCACGCGAACTTCTTCCCCTGGCCGCGGACGTAGTAGTCCATCCACGCCATCTCGGCCATGTTCCTCACGAACTGGTTGCGGGCATCGGGGATGCCGTGGCTCTGCCCGGGGTACATGAACAGCTCCGTCGGCACGCCCAGTCGCTTGAGCGCCATGTGCAGTTCCACCGACTGCGGGCTCGGCACCCGCGGGTCCCCCTCGACCACGTGGATCATGGTCGGCGTCTTCGCGTTCTTGATGTACTTCAGCGGCGACTGCACCCAATAGGCGTCGAAGTCGTCGTAGGGAAGCTTGTCCCCCAGGTAGTACTGCCGGCTGCGCTGCACGTCGCTCTGGGCATACATCGAGATCCAGTTGGAGGTGCCGGCGCCGGAGCTGATCGCCTTGAACCGGTCGGTGTGCGTCAGAATCCAGTTCGACCAGTGCCCTCCGGCGCTCCAGCCGAGCGCGCCCATCCGGCTGCCGTCCACCAGCCCCTGCGCGATCAGGGCGTCCACCCCGGCCATGATGTCGTCGAACCCGGGGGGGAAGTAGTTGCCGACGATCCCGTTCTTGAACGCCTCGCCGTAGTTCGTGGAGCCGCGGTAGTTCGGCTGCAGGACCACGTAGCCAGCTCCCGCGTAGACCTGCGCACCGTAGCCGCCGTTGAACCTGAGGACGTCGGCACCGGCCGGGCCGCCGTGGATCGCGACGATGAGCGGGTAACGCTGGCCCGGTTGATAACCGACCGGCTTCACGAGCACGCCGCCCACCTTGGTCCCGTCCTTCGACGTCCAGGTGAACTCCTCCTGCGCGCCGAGGGCGAACTGGCGGACCTGCGGATTGGCGTCGGTGAGTTGTCTCCAGCTCGCGCGGGTCGCGACGGCCTCGATCGAGGGCGAGGTGAACAGCGTCGGCGGCGTCGCCCCGTCGGAGTAGTCGATCAGAACGACGCCGGTGTCCTCGTCGCGCGACACGCTGAGCGAGGCCTTCTCGCTGGTGATCTGGCGGACCACGTCCTTCTGCACGTCGAGGGCGACCAGCTGCCTCGTCGCGCGGATGCCGTCGTTGAAGTAGATCGTCGACGCATCCTTCGACCAGAAGCCCGCGCTCACGTCGCCGTCGTAGCCGGCGCCGAGCTTTCGCCACTTGCCGCCCTTGTCGGCGACCGCGCGCAGGTAGACCCGGCCGTTCTTCATGCTGTACTTCGTGAGGTCGTCGGGCGCCGAGAAAACGACGAACCGGCTGTCCGGCGAGAACCCCGGCGTGCTTTCCGCGACCTCGACGTTCTGGATCAGCCGTTCGATTTCGCCGGTGGCCGCGCTGAGCAGGAATGGATCGCCGTTGATGTTCTGCTCGGTGATGTTCCGCTGGTAGCGCTCGGCCGAGATCCCGCGGAAGCCGACCCACTTGCTGTCGGGAGAGATGGTGAAGTCGGCGACGGTGATCGTCGGGTCCTTGGAAAGCTGGGTCACCTTGCGCGGCTCGAGGTCGACGGCCCAGAGGCTGGCGAGCGGCGTCTCGGCGTTCCTGATGTCCACGGTGAACTTCTTCTCGCGACGGGCCTTCTCGTCGGCGTCCGACGACTCGGGGCCGACGAAGTAGATACGCCTGTCGTCGGGCGCCCACCGCCAGGCGGCCAGACCGGCCGGCTGCTTGGTCAGGGCGTCGGGCGTGGCCGTATCGATCCCGTCGATCGGCAGCCGGTACAGTTGTTCCTCGCCGGCCTTGCCGCTCCGATACACCAGCCACTTGCCGTCGTGGCTGAGGGCGAACGTCGTCACGCCTTCCTTCGCCTCGGTGATCTTTCGCGCCTCGCCGCCGTCGATGCGCATCAGGTAGAGCTGGTTCTGCGTGGCGGCCGACGCCGGCGCCTCGCGGTTGGACGCGAAGATGAAGGAGACGTTGTCCTTCAGCCACTTCGGCTCCGACTCGTTCTTGTCCTTGGTGAAGGTCAGCTGCCGGGAGGAGGCCACCCCCTTCTCGAGCGACACGAGGTGGATGTCGGTCTGCCGCCTGGCTTCCTTCCAGTCGGGCGTGCTGATCGTGTAGAGCAGCAGCCTGGCGTCCGGGCTCGGCGCGGGCGACCCGACCTGCCGCAACTTCTGCATATCGAGAAAGGTCATCGGCCGCTTGCCGTCAGCGGGCTGTGGCTGTGCCCGCGCGGGCGCGACGAGCGCGGCGATGGTGACGACGAGCACGGCGAAAGGGCTGAGCGATCGGGTACGGCAACGAGCGTTCGACATGGCAATCTCTTTCGGTGTTATGTGAATCGGCTGCAGGCTCATCGGCTGGTGACTGTTCAAGGCGGCGGCGGACGATCGGACCATCGGGCGATGTAGGAGCGGCTGTCGAACTTCCGTGATGTGCTGGCCAACGACATGTACCGGATGGTCCCGTAGACCGGCCGCTCGGGTCCCCAGGCGCGATCGTGCTTGCCGGCGACCGCCCAGGCGATGCCAGCGTAGCCGTTCGGGTCGCGCCCGTCGAGCTGATACCGGTCGTTCAAAGCGATGGCGGCGGCCATCGCGGCCTCGGGCGACTCGGACCACTCGAGGATCTTCTTCGCCCAGTACATCCGCAGGTAGCCGTGCATCCAGCCCGATTCGATCATCTGGCGCTGCGCAGCGTTCCAGAGCGGATCGTGCGTCTCGGCACGCTCGAGCTGCCGCTCCGTGTAGACCCACTCCCGCGGATCGGCGCGGTGGCGATCCAGCGTCTCGAGCGCCCAGCGGGCGGCCGACTCCACGCGATCGTACGTCGGATTGTATCGCACGAAGTTGACGGACAGCTCGCGGCGAATCACGAGCTGCTCGATGAAGGCCTGCCGATCCTCGAGGGGCGCGTCCGCAGCGCGGGCCGCCAGGACGATCTCGCGCGGACCCAGTTGCCCGAAGTGGAGGTACGGCGACAGGCCGCTCGTCCCGTCCGCTTCCGGACGGTTCCTCGAGACCGAGTAGCCCTCGAGCCGCTTCCGGGTGAACTGCCCGAGACGCGCGACGGCGGCCCGCCGACCGCCGCGCCAGCCGGGCGCTGGTGAGACGGCGCGATCGACAGAGAGGTCGTCGGCCAGTCGCAGGTGGGGCGCGACCTGCGCGAGGCCGCGAGGAGCCCGCCAGGCGACGCGCGCCTTCGGCCGCGGCGACGGCCGCAGGCAGAGATCAAGTTGACGCACGACTCGCGGGCGCATCGTGCCGGCCGACCACTGCTCCTTCTCGAGGAGCACGCTGGGGACAACGACATCGGCGTCGACCGTCCAGAAGGGGATGCGGAGTTCTTTGGCCACATGGCCGCGCCATCGCTCGGTCTCGCGAAGCGGGTTCTCGTCGCTGACGAGCAGGGCCGCGCGCGCGTCGACGCAGAAGCGTGTCACCTCGGCTGGAGGCTGCCCGACCCTCAGGACGAACCCCGCGCCGCGAGCGGACAGGGCGTTGGGGAGTTCGACGATCCCCTCGAGCATGAACTGGAAGTGCCGCAGATTGGCGGCCGGGAACCCGGGGGCCAGCACGAAGAGCACGACCACCGGCAGGCGGAGTTCGTTGGCGGCGGCTATGGCCGTGTCGAGGGCGGGGTTGTCCTCGGCGCGCTGGGCCCGCTGCATCCAGTAGACGACGGCGCAGCCGTCCGGGACAGGCTGCCCGGGAGTCCGCACCAGGACCCGCGGGTCGTCGTCAGGCGAGATCGCGCGCGACATACAGCGACTATACTACTCGCGATGAAGACGCTCCTCGCCGCCGGAATGGTGGGATCGGAGGACCGCTGATGTCGCCAACACGCGCCCGCTACGTGGGACTGCTGCTCGCCTCGTCACTGCTGGGCCCCGCAACCGCCGCCCGCGCGGCGGACCCGCCGGGGACCGTACCGCGGTTCGTGCGGCCGGCGAACCCAATCGCGCTTTCCGGGCCGGCGCGACCCGCCCGGTTCATGGAAGCATCCGGCCGCCGCGCCGCCTTTCTCGGGCGCGAGGACGGGAGCTTCGAAGCCTGGGCGTACCCGCTGAAGATTCTGCACGACTTCCGCCTGTCGTTCGGCGTCTCGGCGTACGCCGATCCGATCTCGGACACGAGCCTCGCCTCGACCGTGGACATTCAGGCCGGAGGCCGTGACGGTTCGGTACGCGCATGCGTCGTTCACCGTGGACGCCACGTGGCTCGTGCCGCTCAACGAGGCGGGCGGCCTCGTGCTGCTGGACGTGACGACGACCGAGCCCCTGACCGTCTATGTGAAGTTCAGGCCGGACCTGAAGCCGATGTGGCCGGCCGCGCTCGGAGGGCAGTACAGCTACTGGGACAACACGCTCAAGGCGTACGTCATCGGCGAGGGCAGCGGCAAGAACGCGGCGCTCATCGGCTCGCCGCTGGGGCTGACGCCGCCCGAGCAGCCGGCGCACAACCTGCCGGACGCGCCGTCGCAGTTCGCGATTCGCATCACGCCGGAAGTGGCGGCGAAGGGCCTCGTGCCGATTGTCATCACGGCGAGCGTCGAGAAGCTCGACACGGCGCGCAAGACCTACGCGGCGCTGCTGGCCTCGCCCGAGAAGCTCTACCGGGAGTCGGCCGCGCACTACCGCACACTCCGGGAGGAAATGACCACCATCGAGTCGTCGGACCGCCGGTTCGACCTGGCGTTCGAGTGGGGCAAGGTGGCGCTCGACAAGGGCTTCGTCTGCAACCCGCATCTCGGGTGCGGGCTGATTGCCGGTCTCGGCCCGTCCGGGACGACCGAGCGGCCGGGCTTCGGCTGGTTCTTCGGCGGAGACACGTTCATCAACGCGTGGGCGATGTCGGCCTACGGCGACCTCGACACCGTGCGGCAGTCGCTCGAGTTCCTGCGCAAGCGGCAGCGCGCCGACGGCAAGATGATGCACGAACTGTCGCAGGGGGCCGGGTTCATCCGCTGGTTCGAGGACTACGGGTACGGCTACTACCACGCCGACACGACGCCGCTCTACATCGTCGCGGTCCGCGACTACGTGCGGGCGAGCGGCGACGAGGCGTTCGCGAAAGACTTCTGGCCTTCGATGCGGAAGGCGTACGACTACTGCGCCTCGACCGACGAGGACGGCGACGGCCTGATGGACAACACCAAGGCCGGAGTGGGGGCGGTCGAGACCGGGGCCCTCCGCCGCCGCGACGTCCTGACCGACGTCTACCTCGGCACCGTCTGGACCGAGGCCGCCGGCGCGATGGCCGACCTCGCGCGGATCGCCGAACCGGCGTTCGCGCCCACGCCGCAGGCCGCAGCCGGGAAAGCGCGCGCGTCTATCAACCGCCGGTTCCCCGACAACACGAACCGCCGGATCAACTTCGCGATCATGAAGGACGGCAAGGGACAGGCCGAACAGACCGTCTGGCCTGCATTCGGCATCTGGCGCGGCGTGTTCGATCTCGCGCAGCCCGGAGTCGAAGGGATGCTCGACCAGCTGTCGCGCGCGGGGCTGGGGACGGACTGGGGTGTCCGCATGCTCTCGAACGAGAGCAAGCTGTACCAGCCGCTGTCCTACAACAACGGCGCTACGTGGCCGTTCCTCACCGGCTGGGCCGCGCTGGCGCTCTACACCGGGGGACGCGGCGCGGCCGCGTGGCAGTACCTCGACGCGCTGGCCGACCTGACGTTCATCGAGGCCCGCGGATACGTGATGGAACTGCTGTCGGGCGACCTGCTGCGGTCGGTCGACGCGGCGGTCCCCCACCAGCTGTTCGCCACCACCGGCTTCGTGTCGACCGCCATGCGCGGAATGGTCGGCCTGCAGGAAACCGATACCGGTCTGCGCCTGTCTCCGCAGCTGCCGCCCGGCTGGACGTTCCTTCGCGTGAAGAACATCCGCTGGCGCGACGCGCGGGGGACGCTCGAAGTGCGACGCGCCGCTGACGGCAGCCTCTCGTACTCCGTGACGTCGACCAAGGGAACGTTGCCGGTCGATCTCGCACCGGTGCTGCCGCCCGGTGCGCAGCAGCTGCCCGCCCCGCCGGCGTACGCGCTCGCACGGCCGCGGGCACCGGTCGTGCACCGCGTCGCCCGGCATCGACCTGGTGCCGGAGCAGGCGCCGCTGATGCTCGGCGACGCGCCGCAGCGGCTCCGCATCGTGGACACGCGAGTCGAAGGCAGTGTTTATACCGGGCGCGCCTGCAGGGCCTGAAGGGGCGGACCTACCGCGTGCGCCTCGACGTGCCGTTCGCGGTCACCGCCATCGAGGGCGGGCGCGAGGTCGGCCGCGAAGGGCGCGTCAGAGCGATTGACATCGTGATCCCGGACGGGCCTGCCGAGTGGGTGGACTGCCAGCTGGTGGTCAGGCTCGGCGCCCGGCTCAAGTAGGCGAGAAGGAGACGTCGTGACACTCAGAGTCATCCCGCTCATCGCGCTGCTGTTCACCATCGCGGCCTGTTCGGCTCCCTCCGAACCGCCAAGCCAGCCCGCATCCCCTGCCGCCGCGCCGGCTGTCCAGAGAGCCGCGTTCGGCGCCACCAAGGAAGGCGCAGCCGTGGAGATTTACACGCTCACCAACAAGAACGGCATCGTGGCGAGGGTGATGACCTACGGCGCCACGCTCACCGAACTGCTGGTGCCCGATCGGGCGGGCGCGCTCGGCAACGTCGTGCTCGGGTTCGACACGATCGAGCCGTACCTGGCGGGCGTCCCGTACTTCGGCTGCACGGTTGGCCGGGTCGGCAACCGCATTGCGAAGGGAACGTTCACGCTGGGCGGCAAGGCGTACAGACTCGCGACGAACAACGGACCGAACCACCTCCACGGCGGCCTCAAGGGGTTCGACAAGGTGGTCTGGAAGGCCGAGGTCGTCGAGTCGGCCGAGGGGCAGGCGGTGAAGTTCACCTACCGCAGCCCGGACGGCGAGGAAGGGTACCCGGGCAACCTCGACGTGGCCGTGGTCTACACCCTGACCGACGGAAACGACCTTCGCCTCGACTACACGGCGACGACCGACACGGCCACGCCCGTCAACCTGACCAACCACAGCTACTTCAACCTGGCAGGCGACGGCGTGGGCACCATCCTCGACCACGTGATGATGATCGCCGCCGACGAGATGACGCCGGTGGACGCCACGCTGATTCCGACGGGGAAGCTCGCGCCGGTGAAGGGCACGGTCTTCGATTTCACGACGCCGACCGCGATCGGCGCGCGCATTGCGAAGGTGCCGATCGCCCCGCCCATCGGATACGACCACAACTATGTGCTGAGACAGGCGGCAGGCGGGGAGCCGGGCGGGCGGCTTGTCCGCCGAAGCCCCGAGGGCGAAGGCGGAGGGGCGGCAGGCGGGGGCCTCGCGCTGGCGGCGCGCGTCACCGAGCCGACGACGGGTCGAGTGATGGAGGTCCGCACGACCGAGCCGGGAATCCAGTTCTACTCGGGGAACTTCCTGGACGGCACGATCAAGAACCGGAAGGGCGTGCCCTACGAGAGGCACGCCGCGTTCTGCCTGGAGACGCAGCACTTCCCCGACTCGGTGAACCACCCGAACTTCCCGTCGACGATCCTCGAACCGGGACAGACCTACAGGACGACGACGGTGTACGCCTTCCAGGCTAGGTAGCGGTCAGCGGGCAGCTGACAGCGGATCGGGAAGTCCGCTGCCAGCTGACAGAGCTGCCTACTGCCTGCCGTCTACTGCCTACTTCACGCTGCTGTCCAGCGCCCTGCCGATCTGGCCGAGGCCGCCCGCCAGCACGTCGGCGCCGCCGCCGAAGGCGATCCGGAAGTGGGCCGGCGCCTGGAAGAAGTGGCCCGGCACGACATCGGTCTCGAAGTCGCGGGCCAGGCGCTCCACGAACGGGCCGGCATCGGCAACGGCACGGATTCTGGGAAAGACGATGGTGCCCGCCTGCGGCAGGACGGCCTCGAGGTCGGACCGCGAGGCCAGGAACTCCCGGACGACCTGACCGTTGACCGTCAGAATCCCCTTCGCCCGCGCGGCCAGCCGGCCGAGCATCGAGAAGGCCAGAACCGAGAGCCGCTCGGTCGGGAACGGACCGGACCCGTCCACGATGTCTCTCGCGCGACGCACCGACTCGGCCACCTCGGGCGCCGCAATCACCCACCCGCAGCGGAGCCCCGCCAGGCCGTAACTCTTCGTCAGGCTGTTGGTGGAGATGAACACCGGCGAACGCGCGGCGGCCGGCCGGGCCGGCGCGAACGCGGCGGTGTCCAGGTAGACCTCGTCCACCAGCACCCGCGCGCCGCGAGCCTCGGCGATACGGCCAATCTCGTCGAGGTCGGCATCGGCTGCCACGACACCGGACGGGTTGTGGGCGTTGGTGACGACGATCAGGCGTGTGCGGGGCGTCATGGCGGCGCGGACCGCATCCGGGTCCAGCCGATAGCCGTCCTCGAATCGGCGATCGAACCGCGTCACGCGGGCGCCCAGCAACGCGGGCGGCCCCATCAGCGGGTCGTACCCCGGTCGCTCCACCAGGACATCGTCTCCAGCCTTCACCAGCGCGGCGAACACGAGGAAGTTGGCGCCGGATGTCCCCTGCGCCACCGCGACCATCTCCTGGGTGACGCCGTAGGTTGACGCGATGGCGTCCACCAGCGGCCGGAACCCGCTGTCGTTGTCGCCGTGCAGCTCGAGCGCCTCGCGCGCGCCGGGCAGGTCGGCCAGCTCGCAGTGGAGCAGGTTGCTGCCGGACAGGCTGAAGCGCTGGCGCGCATGCTGCTTGGCCCAGGCCATGTAGGGTGCTAGGGACATGTCAGTCGGTGATCGTAGTCAGTCGGGACTGACGCTCGCCAGTCGATGATTCTTGTCAGTCGGAACTGACGGCGAAGGGTCGGTTCCGCGCCCGCCGAAACCACGCAAATGATACCGCAGACCCATGTCAGTCGATGATCCGTGTCAGTCGGTGGCTGTCGTCGTCCCAGGGACAGAGCGCGCGAACATGCCGGGACCGGACTCCCGGGGAGAGGCCGTGGCGCCTCCGCCCGCGATTATCGCCGGTCGGGGTCCGGGTCCGCGGCCTCGCGTGGCGCGTGCGGGCGCGCCGGGTCGTCGGCCGCGCCGGCCGACACGTACGTCTGTCCCGAGAGCGCTGCCTCGACCGCCGCGACGAGTTCCTTGGCGACATCCCGCTTGTGGACGAAGGCGGCCGCGCCCTGCTCGAGACACGTGCGGGCGTTCTCCGGGTCGGCACTCACCATCACGAACGGGATCCACTGGTCGAGGTCCCTCAGCGCGTGCATGGCCGCCACGCCGCCGAGCACCGGCATGTTGACGTCGGACACGATCACCCCGGGTCTTCGGGCCACCGCGGACTCCACCAGCTGCCTGCCGTTCTCGACCACGTTGCTGACGACGAAGCGCGTCCGGAGCGTGGACGCGATCAGCCTGCGGAAGAACGGATCGTCGTCCGCCACGAGGACGGTCCGTCTGGACGAGCGTGTCTGGTCTTTCACGAGACCCAGTCTATGGACCA
Source organism: uncultured Acidobacteriota bacterium (assembly GCA_963698725.1). Classification (GTDB taxonomy): domain Bacteria; phylum Acidobacteriota; class Vicinamibacteria; order Vicinamibacterales; family Fen-181; genus FEN-299. The sequence goes on along the minus strand of CAVORY010000006.1, from coordinate 238,873 downwards.
TGCGGCCGTGCGGTCGTTGCGCCAGCGCAATGAGAGGGAACTGGCCCGGGGCCGGGTCTCAGGCGCCGAGGAGCGCCTCGGGGCGGCGGACGAGGATCCGCTGGCGGTGCTTGACCAGGTGACCGTGACGCGCCCAGTGGCGGAGCTGCCGGCTGACGGTGTACAGGCCGACATCGGCCAGCGAGCCCAGGTCGCGATTGGTGATGTCGATCTCGACCCCGGTCGGCATGATGCGCCCGCTGGTCGCTCCCAGGCTCGTCAGCGTCCTCGCGAGCCGACGTTCCGCCGACGCCGACAGGAGTGCGATGTGGCGGTCGCTGAACTCCTTGAAGGTCTGCAGGATGATTCCCAGCGCGTTCCGGGCGAGCTCCGGGTGCCGAACGGCGGCCGCCCGGATCGTTCTTGCGTCCCACCGGTACACGCGCACTTCGCCGACCGCCTGCGCCGTTCCGAAGTAGCACCACGGATCGGCGACCAGGCTGCCGATGCCGAAGCAGTCGCCGGGACTGAGCCAGCGGAGGACGGCCTCCTGACCTTCCGCGTTGCTGCGAACGAACTTCACGCGCCCATTGCGCAGCAGGAACAGCGCCGACGCTGGTTCTCCCTGCCGGAAGAGCACGGTGCCGGCCCTGGCCACTCTCTGGGCGGCCGTGGCCAGCAGCGCGCTCGACTCGGTCTCCGACAGGCCGGCGAACAGCTGCACAGACGGGGCGTCGCGTCGATGCGCGGTCTTCATCGTGCTTCGGAGGTGGTGCGCCAGTATACGTCAAGCGGGCTCATCCGGACCGAACTGACGCGACGCCTGCGCTCAACGGGCGGCGGCGGGATGGCACATGTCAGTTCGGGCCGACGTATTTCGCCGATGTTTGAAACGGCCTGAAGTCCGAGCAGGCGGCGACCGTCGTTGTACTCCCCGCGACGGATGTCACCGCGTTCGCGAACTCGGCAGTCAGCTTGCGCGGCTTCGAGCTCCTCTGTTCACACGGTCCTTGACCAACTCGAGAAGACCACCGATGCTCTCTGGTGGCCAGACGCCCATGGCAGTTGAACCTTCCCACCTTGCCACGAAAGGCGTGAGCGCCGTGGCGGAACTGACGAGACGGGCCCGCTGGAAGAGCCGCACGGCTATCGTGTAGGCATAGAAGTAGGGAACGGCAACACCGTCGCCTCCTTTGTAGGTGAGCACGGTCACGCGCAAGCGAGGCGCGTTCGGTGTCTCGCGCTGATCGACGAGCGTGAGTACGGGCACACCGGCGGACCGCAACGTTCGCTCGACGTCCGCCTGCATCTGCGCCGCAACCAGGCCGTCCCTTTCTACGTCGGCGCTGATTGGCGTCACGACGACTGTCACGCCAGGCAGCCCTTTCAGCGTCATCGTCTGTTCATCCTGGGCCGCCGCGGCGCCCCCCATGGCGACGCCCCACACGAGAACGGCTTCGACGACGCACGCTGCGAGCTCAAGGCACCAACGAGTCTTCCTGTTCGCCGGCCGGAGTCGCGCGCCGGCTGACATTCGGGCCAGTTCCGTATCGCCAAGTGGGTCGGCGGGCTGGTCGTCGCACATCACACGCCTCCTGTCACGAAGAACGAACGGTCGAGCGCCGACGTGGTGGCCGAGGGCCAGACGAAGCCCGTCATCGCGGGTGACTCCGCCGGCACCGATGGCGGATTGACTGTCGTACGGGTCGAAGCGGGCGCCGGGCGAGATGGGCACGACAGGACCGGGGATAGAAGGCACGGGCGGGATCTGCCGGGCCGAATTGACGTCACGCCCGTTCTCAGATTCGGTCAGCGGCCAGTCGATGAACCGTGTGGGCCGATGAATCATGTCGGTCGACGAACCACGTCAGTCGGCAATCCGTGTCAGTCGATGAATCATGTCGGTCGACGAACCACGTCAGTCGGCGGTCCATGTCAGTCGATGAATCATGTCAGTCGACGAACCACGTCAGTCGGCGGCTGTCGTCAGTCCCCGCCTTCGTCGTCCCGAGCAACATCGAGGGGCGAGTTCGGCGGGCAAACCGACTGACGTTCGTCAGCCCCGACTGACCATCCTCAGCCCCGACTGACATCGTCAGCCCCGACTGACATCGTCAGCCCCGACTCTTCTCGACCCAGACATCCATCAGGTGCAGGATCGTCTCGACGGCGGCGTCCATCCACTCGAGCGGCACGTACTCCTTCTTCCCGTGGAAGTTCATGCTGCCGTCGAACAGATTCGGCGTCGGCACGCCCATGAACGTCAGGCGGGAGCCGTCGGTGCCGCCGCGAATGGACGCGCGCTTCGGCGAGAGGCCGGCGCGGCGGATCGCCTCCTCGGCGTAGTCGGTGACGTGCGGGTGCTGGTCGAGCACGTATTTCATGTTGCGGTACGACTGCTTGACCTCCACCAGCGCTCTCGCGCCCGGGTACTTGTGCTCGACCCACGCGACCGCCGCCCGCAGCGTCCCCTCGAGTTCGCTCAGACCGTCCTCGGTGAAGTCGCGGACCAGGAACTGCGCTTTGGCCTCCGACACGTTTCCGCTGACGGCGATCGGGTGGAGGTACCCCTCGCGCCCTTCGGTCGATTCCGGCGTCCGGTGCTGCGGCAGCGCCATGATGATGTCGGCGACGACGCGCAGGGCGTTGATCATCTTTCCTTTGGCGTAGCCGGGGTGGACATCGGCGCCCGTGACGGTGAGGTAGGCGGTGTCGGCGCAGAACGTCTCGTTCTCCAATTCGCCGACGCCCGAGCCGTCAATCGTGTAGGCGTACGTGGCGGCGAAGCGCTTGACGTCGAAGCGCTCCGTGCCACGGCCGACCTCTTCGTCGGGTGTGAAGGCGACCCGAATCGGCCCGTGGACGCGCGCCGGGTTGTCGTGGAACCGCCACAGCGCCTCGAGGATCTCCGCGACGCCCGCCTTGTCGTCGGCGCCTAGCAGCGTCGTCCCGTCGCCGGTGATGATCGTCATGCCTCTGCACGCAGCAAGGGCCGGCTCCTCTGCCGCGCGGATGACGACCGACGGGTCGCCGGGCAGTACGATGTCGCCGCCGTCGTAGTTCCGGTGCACCTGAGGCGTGACGTCGGTGCCCGACACCTCGTGATACGTGTCGACGTGGCCGAGCAGGCCGATCGTCGGCACCTTCCCGAACGCCGGGTGGCCCGGCGGTATGTTGGCCGGCAGCGTGGCCATCACGTAGCCGTGCTCGTCCATCTCGGCGTCAGCGAGGCCGGCGGCCCTGAGGTCGTCCACCAGGACGCGAAGCAGGTCCTTCTGCTTCTCGGTCGAGGGGTAGGTGGTAGACGTCGCGCTCGACTGGGTGTCGAAGCGCACGTATCGGCAGAAGCGGTCGAGCAGCGATTCACGCTCGGACATGAGGCCTCCTCGCGGGCCGCCGCTTGCGGCCCGCGGCTTGCAGCTTGCGGCCTGCGGCCCTGAGCCCTGAGCCCTGAGCCGTGAGCCCTGAGCCCTGAGCCCTGAGCCGTGAGCCGTGAGCCGTGAGCCGCCTTCAGTATTGCCGTGCGCCGCGGCTAATGCAAGAATGCGCACGTCCGGCTGTCCGCCAGCCTCCCGGGAGACGCCGCATGCAACTGGTTGCGATCGACTACGTCGTGATCGGCCTGTACTTCGTGTTCGTGCTCGGGATTGGGTTCGCGCTCAAGCGCTTCATGCGCACGAGCCTCGACTTCCTGCTCTCGGGCAGGAGCCTGGCCACCTGGATCACGGGCCTGGCGTTCATCTCGGCGAACCTCGGCGCGCAGGAGGTCATCGGGATGGCCGCGAGCGGCGCCAAGTACGGCATCCTGACCACGCACTTCTACTGGGTGGGTGCGATCCCGGCCATGGTGTTCGTTGGCGTCTTCATGATGCCGTTCTACTACGGGAGCCGCGCCCGATCGGTGCCCGAGTACTTGCGGCTCCGCTTCGACGAGAAGACGCGCGGCTTCAACGCCATCTCGTTCGCGGTCATGACGATCTTCTCGTCGGGCATCAGCATGTACGCGATGGGGATGCTGTTCCAGACGTTCCTCGGCTGGGACATCAACGTCAGTATCATCCTGGCCGCCTTCGTCGTGCTCGGGTACACGTTCCTCGGGGGGCTGACCAGCTCGATCTATAACGAGGTTCTGCAGTTCTTCCTGATCGTCTTCGGGTTCTTCCCGCTTTCGCTGCTCGGCCTGAAGGCGGTCGGCTGGTGGCCGGGCCTGCAGGAGAAACTGGCCTCGGTGGCCACGGCGCGCGGCTTCGAACCTGGCGTGTTCACCGAGACGTGCCGCCATCTCTGGAGCGCGTCGGCCAACCCGATGGGCGTCGAGTGGTTCGGCATGGCGATGGGCCTTGGCTTCGTCCTGTCGTTCGGCTACTGGTGCACCGACTTCCTCGTCGTCCAGCGCGCGATGGCCGCCAAGTCGATGAACGCCGCGCAGCGCACGCCGCTGGTCGCGGCCGTGCCGAAGATGTTCTTCCCGTTCCTGGTCATCCTGCCGGGGATGGTGATTCTGGCGCTCGTTGGCGACGCGGGCCTGGCGGACGCGGCGGGCAAGGTGGACTACAACCGCGCGCTGCCGGTGCTGCTCCAGAAGATGTACCCGTCCGGACTGCTCGGCCTCGGCCTCGCCGCGCTCCTCGCCAGCTTCATGTCGGGCATGGCGGGCAACGTCACGGCGTTCAACACGGTCTGGACCTACGACATCTACCAGACCTACATCAAGCCGGGCGCCGACGACGCGCACTACCTGTGGATGGGGCGGATGGCGACGGTGTTCGGAACGCTGGCGAGCATCGGCACGGCCTATGTCGCCATGTCGTTCAACAACATCATGGACCTGCTGCAGCTGGTCTTCTCATTCATCAACGCGCCGCTGTTCGCCACCTTCCTGCTCGGCATGTTCTGGAAGCGGACGACGGCGAACGGGGCGTTCTGGGGCCTGCTGGGCGGGACGGGTGCGGCCGCCGTCCACTACGCGCTGACCGGCGTGGCCGGAGCCCACCGGCTCGGCTGGCTGCACAGCTACCCGAGCGACATGGCGCAGAACTTCTGGGGCGCCATCTACGCCTGGACGGGCTGCTTCGCACTGACGATCCTGATCAGCTTCTTCACCCGGCGGCGGGACGAGAAGGACCTCGTGGGCCTCGTCTATTCGCTGACGCCGAGGCCGTCCTCGGCTGGCCTGGCGTGGTACCGCCGGCCGCTTGTTCTCGGTGTCATCGTGCTGGTGGCGTCCGTGGCGTTGAATCTGTACTTCTGGTAGTCCGCTTCCCTGAGCCGTGAGCCTTGAGCCCTGAGCCATTCTGTGAGGCGTCCATGTCCCTCGATCTTCGCGTCCCAATCGGACTGTTTTTCGGCCTGACCGGCCTTCTGCTGGCGGGCTATGGCCTGGTGAGCGACCCGGCCATCTACCGTGCGTCGCTCGGCATCAACGTCAACCTGTGGTGGGGGCTGGTGCTGGTGCTGTTCGGAGGCGCCATGCTCGGCTCGGTCTGGCTCGCCGCGCGCAAGCGCGGGGCGTAACGTTCAGGAGAACTCGCCGCCATGACGAAACCCGCTCCGCCCGCCGGCGCCGCCAGCATCGACACGTCCCGGCTTCCTGACAACGCCTACAAGCCGCTGGCCGCGGGCGAATCCTACGTACCGGTGGTGCCCGCGCCAGCCGACCTGAAGGAGTCGACGTGGAGGGCCGTGCTGTGGGGCCTGTTCCTCTGCGTCATCTTCACGCTCGCCTCCGCCTACTCCGGCCTGAAGGTGGGTCAGGTGATGGAGGCCTCGATCCCGATCTCGATTCTCGCCATCGGGCTGGCTCGCGTGTACAAGCGCCGCTCGACGCTGCTCGAGAACGTCATCCTCACCGGCATCGGCGGCACATCGGGCGCGGTGGTGGCCGGCGCCGTCTTCACGCTGCCCGCGCTCTACATCCTGAAGCTCGACCCGCACCCGCTGCAGACCATCCTGATCTGCCTCGCCGGAGGCTGCCTGGGCGTGCTCTTCCTCATTCCCCTGCGCCGGTACTTCGTGCGCGAGACCCACGGCGAGCTGCCGTTCCCGGAGGCCACGGCCATCACCGAAGTGCTGGTGACCGGCGAGAAGGGCGGCTCGCAGGCGAAGCTGCTCCTCCAGGCGACCGGCATCGCGCTCGTCTACGACTTCTTCCTCACGACCTTCCACGTCTGGAAGGAGTACGTGGACCTGCAGTTCATCCCGGCGGTTCGGATCCTGGGCGAGAAGGCCCGGATGGTCACGAGCTTCGACGCCCAGGTGTTCATCCTCGGCCTGGGCTATGTGATGGGGCTTCGCTCCTCGATGATCCTGGTGGCCGGCGGCGTGCTGTCGAACTTCGTCCTGGTGCCGCTGGTGTGGATGATCGGCAGCCACATCACCGACCTCGCCGTCTATCCGGGAACTAAGCCGATTGCCGAGATGTCGGCCGTGCAGATCTTCCGGGGCTACGTGAGGTTCATCGGCGTCGGCGCGATCGCCACGGCCGGCATCTTCGGCATCATCAAGTCGCTGCGCGTCGTGGCCGGGTCGTTCTCGATCGCCTTCAAGGCGTTCCGCGCGGGCCAGGGCACCGACGTGTTCGAGCGGACCGACCGCGACGTCCCGATCGTCTCCATCCTGCTGGGCGCGACGCTCGCGGCCGTCATCGTGGCGGCGTTCTTCTTCCAGTTGACGGCGAGGGTCGAGGTGATCCTGGCGGGCCTCGCGCTGACGCTCGTCTTCTCCTTCTTCTTCGCCTCGGTCGCGGCCAATGCCATCGCCACGACGGCCCGGAACCCCGTGTCGGGGATGACGATGCTGACCATCATCATCTCGTCGGTGGTCCTGCTGCGATTCGGCGTCTCCGGCACGACCGGGATGTTCTTCGTCATGGCGATCGCGGGCATCGTGTGCACGGCGCTGTCGGTGTCGGGCCAGACGATCACCGACCTGAAGACCGGCTACTGGCTCGGATCGACGCCGGCCGCCCAGGAGCGGGTGAAGTTCTACGGCGTCCTGGCCTCTTCGCTCGCAGCCGGTATCGCCATCGTCATCCTCGCCCAGGCCTTCCAGTTCGGCGAGGCGGCCGCCGGGGACGCGAGGACCGTGCTGCCGGCGCCCCAGGCGTCGATCATGAAGGCGCTCGTCCAGGGCTTCATGAGCCAACAGCCCGTCGCCTACATCCTGTTCGCCGTCGGGGCGATGATCGCCGTCATGATGGAGATGCTGAAGGTGCCGGCGCTCACGTTCGCGCTCGGCATGTACCTGCCGCTCGAGTTGAACCTGCCGGCGCTGGTCGGCGGCTCGATCGCCCACTTCGTGGACCGCCGCGGGACGCGCGCCGGCAACGAGCGGGGCCGGTCGATCCGGGAGCGCGGCGTCATCATCGCCTCTGGCTTCATGGCCGGCGGAGCGCTGGGCGGCATGCTCGGCGCGGCGCTGCGGATGCTGGAAGGGAACGGCTACAGCGAGGAGGCGTCGACGCTCTTCGGGCTGCCGATCCGCACGCCGTTCTACGGAAACGAGGCGGTCTCCCAGATTGTCTCGATCGGGCTGTTCACCGCCGTGTGCGTCTATCTGTGGACTGTTGCCACGCGGAAGAAGGGCTGAGCAGCCGGCAGCCGGCCCAAGCCCTGAGGCCTGCGCCGTTGGCCGTGAGCCCTGAGCCTTGGGCCTTGGCCCTGAGCCCTGAGCCCTGAGCCTTGAGCCCTGCCTTGAGCCCTCGTTTGACCCGGTTGAAAACGCCATGTTACTGTTGCCAGATGGGTTTGCGGGGGTGACGGCGCCGCCTGCGGGGGGCGCCGGAACCGCCGCAGCCGACGGGTCCGCATGCGAAAGTGGCGGAACTGGCAGACGCGCCGGACTTAGGATCCGGTAGCCGCAAGGCTATGGGGGTTCGAGTCCCCCCTTTCGCATTCTCCTGCGCTCGTGCTCGCACGCTGATGCCAACCTCCCGGCAGGCCGATAACTTCCATGAAGACTGATTTTGTCGACGTTTCCGAAACGAAGAAGAACCTGGTCATCGAGATCCCCAGCGCCGAGGTGGACGCGGAGATCGACCGCGTGACCCGCCAGATCGGACGGACGGTGCGCGTCCCCGGGTTCCGGCCCGGAAAGGTGCCGGTGTCGGTCGTGAAGCAGCGTTTCCGCGACGACATCCTGCACGAGGTGGCGCACGGGCTGGTCCCGAGGGCCGTCGAACAGGCGCTGCGCGAGCGGGGCGTCGAACCTCTCGGCACCCCCGACGTCAGCGGCGTCGAGGTGAAGGAAGGCCAGCCGCTGACCTTCACCGCGTCGTTCGAGACGGTGCCCCCGGTCGACCCGGGCGACTACGAGACGATCGCCCTTCGGCGGTATCCGTCGACGGTGGAGCCGGCCGCGATCGACCAGGCGCTCGAGCGGCTGCGCCAGCGCGCGGCCCGCTACGAGCCGATCGAGGACCGGGGCCTGGAGGGCGGCGACACGGCGGCAGTGGACCTCGAGCGGAGGGCGTTCAACGAGGACGGCACGCACGGGCCGATCGAGAAGCACGAGAACGTGTCCCTCGAGATCGGCTCCCCGGTAAACCCGCCCGGCTTCGACGAGCAGCTGGCCGGCATGCGGGGCGCCGACGAGAAGACGTTCGTCGTGCGCTACCCCGCGGACCACGCGATCGAGGAGTTGCGCTCGAAGGACGTCGAGTACACGGTGAAGGTGCGGGCGGTCCGGCGGCGCGTGCTGCCGGCGCTCGACGACGACCTGGCGAAGGAAGTGAGCGACGCATCGACGCTGGACGCGCTGCGCGAGCAGGTGCGCGAGGGCCTGGCGCGTGAAGCGTCGCGCGAAGCGGATCGGAAGCTGCGGAGCGACCTACTGAAGGCGCTCGCCGCCCGGGTGACGTTCCCGATGCCCGAGCTGCTCGTCGAGCGCGACGTCGACCGGCGCACGCAGGACTTCATCCGTCAGCTCATCGAGGAGCGGATCGACCCGCGGAAGGCCGGCATCGACTGGGAAGCGTTCCGCAACGACCAGCGTGCGCCGGCGGAAGAGGCGGCGAAGGCGATGGTCGTCCTCGACGAGGTCGCCCGGCGCGAGGGGCTGCAGGTCGACGACGCGGACCTGGACCGGGAAGTGGCCGGCTATGCGGAGCGGACGGGACGCCCGGCTGCGGCGGTCCGCGCCGAGCTCGAGAAGGACGGAGCGCTCGAGCGCATGCGAACCGGGATGCGCCGGGAGCGCGCCGCGGAACTCGTGCTGTCGCGGGCGACGATCGCGGACTGACACCTATGCCATCAGAACTCGGCGTTCCCCGGGCGCAGCTGGTGCCGATGGTGGTCGAACAGACCAGCCGCGGCGAGCGAGCGTACGACATCTTCTCGCGGCTGCTCAAGGACAGCATCATCTTCATCGGCACGCCGATCGACGACGCGGTGGCGAACCTCGTCATCGCGCAGATGCTGTTCCTCGAGTCGGAAGACCCCGAGAAGGACATCCTGCTGTACATCAACAGCCCGGGCGGGTCGATCACCGCAGGGATGGCGATTTACGACACGATGCAGTTCATCAGGCCCGATGTGCAGACGTACTGCATCGGGCAGGCGGCGTCGATGGCGGCGGTGCTCGTCGCCGGCGGCGCGAAGGGCAAGCGGTTCTCGCTGCCGAACTCGCGTATCGTGATCCACCAGCCGCTGATGCAGGGGCTGGCGGGCCAGGCGACCGACATCGATATCGCGGCGAAGGAGATCCTCCGCATGCGCGAGCGGCTGAACGAGATCCTCGTGCGCCATACCGGCCAGCCGATGGAACGCATCAAGATCGACACCGAGCGCGACTACATCATGTCCGCGGAGCAGGGAAAGGAATACGGTATCATTGACGAGGTGATCCGGAAGCGCGCGTAGGCCGCCGGATTCCCCGGCAGGACGCCCCTCCTTATGGTCAAGAAGAACGGCGAAACCGAGGTCCTGCGCTGCTCGTTCTGCAACAAGGACCAGAACGACGTCCGCAAGCTGATTGCCGGCCCGACGGTGTTCATCTGCGACGAGTGCGTCGAGGTGTGCAACGACATCATCGCCGACGACAACCGGTTCGAGCACCGCGGCCAGCGGTCGCAGCTGCCGGTGCCGGCGGAGGTGAAGAAGTTCCTCGACGAGTACGTCATCGGCCAGGAGCGGACCAAGAAGAAGCTGGCCGTCGCCGTCTACAACCACTACAAGCGGATCGAGATCCAGAAGCAGACCAAGAGCCGGCACGACGTCGAGCTGGCCAAGTCGAACATCCTGCTGATCGGCCCGACCGGCACCGGCAAGACGCTGCTCGCCCAGACGCTCGCCAAGCTCCTCTCTGTCCCGTTCACCATCGTCGACGCCACAACGCTGACCGAGGCGGGCTACGTCGGCGAGGACGTCGAGAACATCATTCTCAAGCTGCTGCAGGCCGCCAACGGCGACATCGAGAAGTGCCAGCAGGGGATCATCTACATCGACGAAGTCGACAAGATCTGCCGCAAGGACGAGAACCCGTCCATCACGCGCGACGTGTCGGGCGAGGGGGTCCAGCAGGCGCTGCTCAAGATCCTGGAAGGGACCGTCGCCAACGTCCCGCCCCAGGGCGGCCGCAAGCACCCGCACCAGGAGTTCTTCCAGGTCGACACGACCAACATCCTGTTCATCTGCGGCGGGGCGTTCGTCGGCCTCGACAAGATCATCCAGCGCCGGATCGGCAACAAGGCGCTCGGCTTCAGAGCCGACGTCCAGTCGGTCACGACGCGCGACGTCGGCGTGACGCTCGAGAAGCTGGAGCCCGCGGACCTGATCAAGTACGGCCTCATCCCCGAGTTCGTCGGCCGGCTGCCGGTCGTCGGCACGCTCCACGAGCTCGACAAGGCGGCGCTCGTCCAGATCCTGACGCAGCCGCGCAACGCGATCACCCGCCAGTACCAGCGGCTCTTCGAATACGAGAACGTCAAGCTCCGGTTCACCGATGACGCCCTCGAGGCGATCGCGGAGGCGGCCCTGCGGCGGAAGATCGGCGCGCGCGGCCTGCGGATGATCATCGAGGACCTGATGCTGGACCTGATGTACGACCTCCCGACGAAGAAGAGCGTCCGGGAGTGCGTCATCACCCGGGAAGTCGTCGAGTCGAAGGGACAGCCGATTACGCTGATTGAGAAGGTTGGATAGGGATCGGAGGGCTGGGATCGGGGATCAGGGTTTGCGCGTCCTAAGGACAGCAGATACTGAGCCGTGAGCCCTAAGCCGTAAGCCGTAAGCCGTGAGCCCTGAGCCCTGAGCCCTGAGCCGTGAGCCTTGAGCCCTGAGCCTTTGTTGGTGCCCGATACATGGAAGTCTACGAAACGCTCCCCATCGTCCCGCTCCGCGACGTCGTCGTGTTCCCGCACATGATGCTGCCCTTCGTCATCGGGCGACCGGCGTCCACGCGGGCGCTCGAGCACGCGCTGGCGAAGGACAAGAAGGTCTTCCTCGCCGCGCAGCACGACGCCGCCATCGACGACCCGGCCCCGCAGGACATCTACACGATGGGCTGCGTCGTCAACATCGTCCAGAGCCTGAAGCTGCCCGACGGCAACGTGAAGGTGCTGGTGGAGGGCGCCGACCGCGCTCGCACCGTCGAGTGGAAGGAGGACAAGGGCTTCTACCGCGTCGTCGTCAAGGTGATCCCGAAGCTGAAGGACCCGACGGGCGACGTCGAGAGCGCGATGAGCCGCGTGGTGTCGCTGTTCGAGCAGTACGTCAAGCTGTCCAACAACCTGCACTACGACGCGATGATCGCCGCCGTTCGCGTGGAGGACCCCGGCAAGCTCGCCGACACGATCGCCTCGCATCTCGTCGTGTCCGTCGAGGAGAAGCAGAACCTCCTCGAGATCATCTCCCCGCTCGAGCGGCTCAACCGCATCAGCGGCATCCTCGAGTCCGAGGTGGACAAGCTCCAGGTGGACCGCCGGATCCAGTCGCGCGTCAAGAAGCAGATGGAGAAGGCCCAGAAGGAGTACTACCTCAACGAGAAGATGAAGGCGATCCAGAAGGAACTGGGCCGCAAGGACGAGAAGGGGAACGAGGTCGACGAGCTGAAGAAGAAGATCGAACAGGCGAAGATGCCGAAGGAGGTCGCGGAGAAGGCGAACCAGGAGCTGAAGCGGCTCGAGGCGATGCCGCCGATGTCGGCCGAGGCCACGGTCTCGCGCAACTACATCGACTGGCTGATCGCGGTCCCGTGGCACAAGAAGTCGAAGGAGAGCCGCGATCTCAAGCGCGCCGAGGAGATCCTCCACGAGGACCACTACGGCCTGGACAAGATCAAGGAACGGATCCTCGAGTTCCTGGCGGTCCGCGCGCTGGTCAAGAAGCCGAAGGCGACCATCCTCACGTTCTCCGGCCCCCCCGGCGTCGGCAAGACCTCGCTCGCCAAGTCGATCGCGCGGGCGATGAACCGCAAGTTCGTGCGTTTGTCGCTCGGCGGCGTGCGCGACGAGGCTGAAATCCGCGGCCACCGCCGGACTTACATCGGCGCGTTCCCCGGCCAGATCATCCAGATGATGAAGAAAGCCGGCACGCAGAATCCCGTCTTCCTGCTCGACGAGGTGGACAAGATGTCGATGGATTTCCGCGGCGACCCGTCGGCGGCGCTGCTCGAGGTCCTCGACCCGGAACAGAACCACGTCTTCCTGGACCATTACCTCGACGTCGAATACGACCTGTCGCACGTGATGTTCATCTGCACGGCCAACGTGCTGCACACGGTGCCGCAGGCGCTGCGCGACCGCATGGAGGTCCTCCAGCTGCCGGGCTACACCGAGCAGGAGAAGACCGAAATCGCCAAACGGTTCCTCGTCCGCAAGTCGGTGGAGGGCACGGGGCTGACGAAGGACAATATCGTCTTCGCCGACGACGCGATCTCGACGATCATCCAGCGCTACACCCGCGAGGCGGGGGTGCGCAACCTCGAGCGGGAAATCCAGTCGATCTGCCGGAAGGTGGCCCGGCGCGTCGTGTCGGAGGGCAAGGGTTACCTCGACGAGATCACGTCGGAACGGGTGACGGCGCACCTGGGCGTGCCGCGCTTCCGCCCGTCGATGGCCGAGGAGAAGGACGAGATCGGCATCGCGACGGGACTGGCCTGGACCGAGGTCGGCGGCGAACTGCTCGTGTCGGAAGCCACCCTCATGCCGGGCAAGGGCCGTCTCATGCTGACCGGCAAGCTGGGCGACGTGATGCAGGAGTCGGCGCAGGCCGCTCTGAGCTACATCCGGTCGAGGGCCGAAGAGTTCGGGATCCCGAAGGACTTCAACCGCCGGAACGACGTCCACATACACGTCCCCGAGGGCGCGATCCCGAAGGACGGCCCGTCGGCCGGCATCACGATGGCGACGGCGCTCATCTCCGCTCTGACCAGGGTTCCGGCGCGGCGGGACGTGGCGATGACCGGCGAGATCACGCTCCGCGGCAAGGTCCTGCCCATCGGAGGCGTGAAGGAGAAGCTCCTCGCCGCCCACCGCGCGGGCGTCAAGACCATCATCCTCCCCAAGGAGAACGAGAAGGACTTGGCCGACATCCCGAAGCCGGTCCTCGACGTCCTCGAGATTCACATGGTGGAGACGATGGACGAGGTGCTGAAGATCGCGCTGGCCGAGCCGCTGCCGCCGCCGATCCCGGCCGGCCCGTCCGCGCCAGCCGGCCTGGACGACGTGGACGACGCGAGGACGCACTGACGCTGAGAAGATAGAAGTCAGAAGACAGAATTCAGAAGGGAGAATGCCCCATCGCCCGCTGGGCGGAACGGCCCTCCGGCTTCTATCTTCTATCTTCTGTCTTCTATCTTCTATCTTCTGTCTTCTGTCTTCTATCTTCTGTCTTCTGTCGCCATCATGCCCCGCAAGATCGTCTCCGCCGAATTCGTGATTTCTGCGGTCCAGCCGCGCGACTTCCCGACCGACGGCCGGCCCGAGGTCGCGCTGGTGGGCCGGTCCAACGTCGGCAAGTCGTCGCTGATCAACGCACTCGTGCGCAGCGCGGTCGCGCGAACGAGCGCCAGCCCGGGCAAAACGCGGCAGGTGAACGTCTACCGCATCACGGCGGCCGGAGCCGCGCCCTTCTACCTGATGGACTTGCCCGGCTATGGCCACGCCGGCGGCGGCGTGGAGGCACAGCGGGAATTCGCGGCGCTGACCGCGCTCTATTTCGGCACACGAACGACGCCTGGTCGAATCGCCCCGGGACCAGTCACTCCGGGAGTGATTTCGGAGACAAGCCGGACCGGAAGTCGCTCCCGGAGTGATTTCGGCGGCGCGTCGCCGTTGCGCGCGGTCGTCCTCACGATGGACGCGCGCCACCCCGGCCTGGCGAGCGACATCGAGGCGTACAGGTGGCTCCACGGGCTCGCCGTCCCCGTCCTGCTGGCGGCAACGAAGGCAGACAAGCTGTCCCAGTCGGAGAAGGCGAAGCTGCGGCCCGCCTGCCTGCGTGCGTTCGGCGAGGAGCCGCTGCCGATCTCGGCGACGACCGGCGCGGGACTCGACGAGTTCTGGCAGGCGTTGCGCGAGTGGACCGCGGGTAGCTGGTAGCTGGCAGCTGGCAGCTGGCAGCTGGCAGCGGATTCAGCGTGACAGCGTGACCGTCTTCTTCTATCTTCTGTCTTCTGTCTTCTGTCTTCTGTCTTCTGTCTTCTGAATTCTGGATTCTGAATTCTGAATTCCCCCAAGATGCAGTACCGTCCCTTCCCCCGCACTGATTGGAAGATCGCCGAAATCGGCTACGGCACCTGGGGCATGGCCGGCTGGAGCGGCTCGGACGACGCCGAGTCGCTGGCCGCCATGGAGCGCGCGCTCGACCTCGGATGCAATTTCTTCGACACCGCGTTCGCCTACGGCGCAGGCCACAGCGAGCGGCTCCTCCGCCGCCTCCTGAGCGGCTGGCGGGGCGATCACATCTACATCGCCACCAAGGTCCCTCCGAAGAACGGCCGCTGGCCGGCGCGGTCCGACTACCGGCTCGAGGACGTGTTCCCCCCGGATCACATCCGGGAGATGACCGAGAAGAGCCTGGAGAACCTCGGCCTCGACTGCGTGGACCTGCAGCAGTTGCACGTCTGGACCGACGCCTGGGCGGACGACGAGCGTTGGCAGCGCGCCGTGGACGATCTGAAGCGCGAGGGCCTGATCAGGGCGTTCGGCATCAGCGTCAACCGCTGGGAGCCGGCCAATGTCATCAGGGCGTTGAGGACGGGCCTGGTGGACTGCGTCCAGGTGGTCTACAACATCTTCGACCAGAACCCCGAGGACGAGTTGTTCCGCGTCTGCCAGGAGCTGAACGTGGGCATCATCGCGCGCGTGCCGTTCGACGAGGGGAGCCTGACCGGCACGCTGACCGCCGACGCGACATTCCCGAAGGGCGACTGGCGCGCCCTCTACTTCAAGGGCGACAACCTCCGCGAGACGGTCGAGCGGGTCGGGCGGCTGATGCCGGCGGTCCCGGCCGGCCTGACGCTTCCCGAGCTGGCGCTTCGCTTCATCCTCGAGCACTCGGCGGTCACGACGACAATCCCGGGCATGCGGCGCGTCCGGCACGTCGACGCCAACCTGGCCGCCAGCGACGGAAGACGCCTGCCCCCGGCCCTCGTCGAGGTCCTCCGCGGCCATCGGTGGGACCGGACGGCCGTGATCCCGTGACCTGTGCTAGAATAAGTGGTTCCGGCCTGTCTCGAGGAGTCTAGAGTGAAGCAAGGAATCCACCCGAAGTACAAGGACATCGACGTGCGGTGCGCCTGCGGGGCGACCTGGAAGACCCGGTCGACCAAGGACGAACTCCGCCTGGAAATCTGCTCGCAGTGCCATCCGTTCTTCACGGGCCGCCAGAAGCTCATCGACACCGAGGGGCGCGTGGAACGGTTCACGAAGAAGTTCGGCGCGCAGACATCGGAGAGCCGCAAGCAGGCCGAGAAGGCCAAGAAGGCCGCCGCGAAGGCCCCTGAAGCCCCGGCACCGACGGCGTAGCCCTTCGATGCACGAATACGGTGACGTATTTGTGCCTTCTGGGCTGCGCGCTGAGCGAGCGCAGCCGGCCATGCGCTGCGAGAGCCGATCGTGGCCGCATCTGCGAGTCGAAGTGCGCAGCCGCCCGCGGTGTTCACGCCGCACACCATCATGCGCTGGCTGTCCCTCCCGCTCGCCGTACTGATCCTGTCGGCTTCGGCGGGAGAATTGCGTCCGCCGGCCTCCGCGCAGGCGGCTCCGTCCTCTCCGAAAGCCCTGACCGACGCCCTCAACCGCTGGCAGGACATGCGCTTCGGCATGTTCGTCCACTGGGGCCCCGTCAGCCTGACCGGCCGCGAGATTGGCTGGTCGCGCGGCGCCCCGACTCCAGTCGACGAGTACGATCGGCTCTACGAGCGCTTCAACCCGGCCAGCTTCGACGCCGACGAATGGGTGCGGGTCGCGAAGGCGGCCGGGATGAAGTACCTGGTCTTCACGACGAAGCACCACGACGGCTTCTCGATGTGGAACACCAGGGAGAGCCCCTACAGCATCATGCGCTCGCCGTTCAGGCGCGACGTCGTCCGCGAGCTGGCGGACGCCTGCCGGCGAGGGGGCCTCATGTTCGGGGCCTACTACTCGATTCTCGACTGGCACCATCCCGACTACCCGCTCGGCAGCCCGGCCGGCAAGACGAAGAAGCCCGCCGCGGACATGGATCGCTACGCCGCTTTTCTGAAGAGCCAGGTGGCTGAACTCGTGCGCGGCTACGGACCGCTCGGAGTCCTCTGGTTCGACGGCGAGTGGGAGCAGCCGTGGACCGACACGCGCGGGAGCGACCTCTACGCGTTCCTGCGCCGGCTGCAGCCCTCGCTGATCATCAACAACCGTGTGGCGAAAGCGCGGAAGGGGATGGAAGGCACGAGCGCGCCGCAGCAGTTCTCCGGCGACTACGACACGCCCGAACAGCGAATCGGCGGGTTCAACATGGACCGCCCGTGGGAAACCTGCATGACGATCTGCCAGCAGTGGGCGTGGAAACCGGACGACCGGATGAAGTCGTTCGACGAGTCGATCCGCGCGCTCGTGTCCACCGCTGGGGGCAATGGCAACCTGCTGTTCAACGTCGGCCCGATGCCGGACGGCCGGGTCGAGCCGCGACAGGTGGCCCGGCTCGCGGAAATGGGCGCGTGGCTCGCGCGGAACGGCGAAGCGATCTACGGCACTCGTGGGGGGCCGTTCATGCCCGGCGCCTGGGGCGCCTCCACGCGGCGCGGCAATCTAATCTACGTCCACGCGTTTGCCTGGAACGGCGACACGCTGCGTCTCCCGGCGATTCCCGCCCGGGTGGTCTCCGCGCAGCGCCTCGCGGGCGGGCCGGTCGAGATGGCCCAGGACGCGTCGGGCATCACCCTTCGCGTTCCGCCGGCGCAGCGGGACCCGGTGGACACCCTCCTCGTGCTCGAGGTCGATCGGCCGGCGATGGAACTCGCACCCGTCCCGGGCCCCTCGGTCAAGGGGCGCTGAGGTCGATCCCGAAGGCGCGTCGGTAGTCCTCGGGAGTGTCGATGTCCTGGAACGCGCCCGGGTCATCCACCTCCACATCGACCGACTCGGCGGCATGCGCGCGGACCACCACGCGCGCGCCGAGGGACAGGTCGGCGGCACGCAGTTCAGCCAGCACGCGCGCGTCGAACAGCACCGGGTGGCCGTGGCGGCCGCGCCACGAAGGGCGGACGACGGGCGCCCCGGACCGTGCCCACGCCTCGATCACCGCCCGAACCGTCGAGGAGGCGACGAGCGGGAGGTCGACCGGCGCCATCACGATCGCACGCGGCGCGCGCGGAGCAAGATCAGCGAGGGCCTCGCGGAGCGACGAGAGCTGGCCGCGGGACGGGTCAGGGTTCCGGACGAGCCGGACCTGCAGGCGCTCCCGCTCCATCGCTGACCGGAAGGCCGGCTCGGCGGTACCCACGACCGCCACCACCTCGCTGCAGCCTCCCTCCAGCACCGACCGGGCCAGCCTCGACAGGAAGGTCCCGCCGCCAGGCACCGGCAAGAGCCCCTTGTCACGGCCCATTCGAGACGAGGCCCCGGCGGCGAGGACGACGGCGGCAATCACACCGGCATTGTACGGCCTCATACCTGAAGGAGCCGTGTTAGAATCCGCGGATGCCGACGATCGACATCAAGATTGCCTGCCAGCGATGCGGCGAGCAGATGGAAATGAAAGACCCGGCGCCCGACGGCGCGTGGAAGCCCGACCAATTCTGGGTGTGCCCCCGGTGCGGAAGGCATTTCTGGTCCACCTATGCCGCGCCGCCGGCCCCGGTCACGGCCTCGGCTACGGCCCCGGCCCCGGCCCCGGCCCCGGCTACGGCCGAGCCGGCCCCGAAAAGCGCGTAGGCTCCGGCCGTAACGTCCGACGCTCTCTTGACTTCTGGCCGCCAACTCCCCTACACTTTCTCGGATTTCAAGCTCAGCCCAGCGTCCTTCCGCCCGCGGGCGGGGGGCGTTTGGGAACGGGCCTGAGTGCGTTCGGCGTCGGACGGGAACGTTCGTCGTGTACTTTTCACTGGGCGTGCGCGGGACCGTTGTCCGACGTCGTCCGCGCCGTTTCAGCTGCAGGCAGCCCCAGGGATGTTCCCAGGGGGCTTCGTTGATCGGAGGACACGGGTATGCCGACCGGGACCATCGCGCGTCTGCTCATCGACAAGGGGTTTGGATTCATTCGAGACGAGGGAGGCATCGAGCACTTTTTCCACCGTAGTGCCGTTCGCGGTGCGGTGTTCGAGCTGCTGCGTGAAGGCCAGCGCGTCGAGTTCACGCCGGAAGAGTCCGCAAAGGGCCCGCGAGCCGGCGACATTCGGCTGATCGAAGGCTAGCCCCCGTCATCCCCCCGTGTCCCGGCGCTGCCCGCTCACCGCGGGGCGCCGGGGCCGCTCGACAACGGCCCGGCCATGAGCGGCCCGGCCACCGCGGCGTCGGCTCCCCGCATTTCACATCCCCGGAAGTGCGCCTCGCCGTCCAGGCTGGTGGTGTGCCGGCCAGCGGCTTCAGTGGTAGGATTGGTGCGGAAGCGAACGGGGCCCGGTGGCCCTCCCGGTCTTCAAAACCGGTCGCTCCCCGCTTTGCGGGGGGGCTGGGTTCGACTCCCAGGCGCTTCCGCCAGCCTTCGCTCGACCTCGGCCGGCTTCTCACCTCGGTCGAGCTACGGCTGGGCAAGCCAGCTACTGCTCGCCCTCCTCCCCAGGCTCGGAACGGCTAGGCGGGCGAGTCACCGCGCGCGAAGGCTGTCGCGCCGTAGCGATGCGAGGACCGCCGTTCATCCGCAGCATCGCGAAGGCGGACCGGAAGCGCCGTCCGAGATGACGCGCTGCGCACTTGACCCCGCTACCCGGCTCGCCGTATACCTTCGTCGAGCCCGCTGTGCCCACGCCTAGCCTCGCTGCCACGATCGGCGCCGCCACGGCCATCACGCCGCTCGCGCGGGATGCCGGTGCGGCCGCACCGCCCGTCCCCGACCTCTGGCCCTTTGGCGTCCTCGTCGTGTGCGTCGTGGCGCTCATCGTCCTCATCGCCCGCCTTCGCGTCCACGCCTTCATCGCGCTGGTCCTGGCCGCAACCCTGGCGGGCATCCTCTCGAGGCCGGGACAGCTGCCAGGCGAGGACAGGAGCGGTCACTGGATTCGAGCGGTGGAGCTGACGACGGAGGAACTGGGCAAGGTAGCGGGCAACATCACCATCATCATCGTCCTCGCCTCGGTCATCGGCATGTGCCTGATGGAGAGCGGCGCCGCCGACAAGGTGGTCAGGCGGTTCCTGGCCGCGTTCGGGCCGAAGAGGGCCGGGGTCGCGCTCCTCTCGAGCAGCTACCTGCTCTCCATCCCGATCTTCTTCGACACCTTCGTCATGCTCCTCCTGCCGCTGGCCAAGGCCCTCCGGATCCGCACGGGGAAAGACTACGTCCTCTACATCATGGCCATCTGCGCGAGCAGCATGGTCACGCACTCCATGGTGGTGCCGCACCCTGGTCCGGTCGCCATGGCGGGTGTCCTTGGGATCGACCTGGGAGCGAGCATCGGCATCGGCATCCTCGCGGGCCTCTTCCCCGTGGCCTGCGGCTGGGTCGCCTCGAGGTGGATCAACCGGCGCATGGATTTCCCGCTGCGCGAGACGGCTGGAGCGCCGCTCGAGGACCTCGAGGCCATCGTGCGAAAGCCCGAGGAGGAGCTGCCGTCGTTCGTCGTCTCGATCATCCCCATCATTCTCCCGATCGCGCTCATCTCGTCGGCCTCGTTCCTGAAGGCGTTCTACGGCGCGACCGGGGACATCCCGCCCGCCCAGGCCTGGCTGGCCTTCCTCGGGGAGCGGAACGTAGCGCTCTTCATCGCGTGCCTCGTCGCGATGGGCATCCTGGTGCGGCAGCGGAAGATGAAGCTGGCAGGCATCACGGAGCTCATCGGGCCGCCCCTCGAGACGGCGGGGATCATCATCCTCATCACGAGCGCCGGCGGTGCCTTCGGATTCATGCTGAAGAACGCCGGGGTGGGCGACGCGATCCGCGCCGTGGCGGCGGGCCACGCCGTGGATCTCGTCGTCCTCTCGGTACGCCGTGGCCTGCGTGATCCGCGTCGCGCAGGGCTCGGCGACGGTGGCCATGCTGACGACGTCCGCCATGATGCTCCCCTTCATCACCGACGGCGCCCTCCCGTTCCACCCGATCTACCTCTTCCTCTCGATCGGCTTCGGGGCGATGGTCTGCTCCTGGATGAACGACAGTGGCTTCTGGGTGGTCAGCCGCTTGAGCGGCATGACGGAGAAGGAAACGCTGAAGAGCTGGACGGTGGTCTCCACCGTCTGCTCCGTTGCGGGATTCGTGGAGACGCTGATCCTCTCGCGCCTCCTGCCGCTGGTGCCGTAGACGTGCGCCGGTTCCGGCGCGTCCTCCGCGTGACGAGCGCCGAGGGGCGGCTGAAAGGCCTCGCGGACGTGGAAGCGCTCGGCGAGGAGTGAGGCGCCCCCTCACGATCCTGCTACGGTCCGGGCTCCTCCCAATCCTCGATCTTCAGGGCGGGAATCCTGGAGAACTCGCGGAGGTTGTGCGTGACCAGCGTCAGGTCGTACGCGAGGGCCGTCGCGGCGATGAGCAGGTCGTTCGGCCCGATCGGGCGCCCGGCACCGGCGAGCGATGCCCGAAGCGCGCCTGGACCTGCTCGGCGCACGCATCGTCGAACGGGACGGAGACGAGCGGCGCGAAGAACGCGGCGAGAAGGCGGAGGTTCTCGGCGACCCGCGCGCTGCGGCGGGCGCCGTAGAGCAGTTCGGCGCGCGTCACCGAGGACACCCGGAGTTCCGAGGGCGCGTGGTTTCTCAGGCGGGCGACGAGCGGCGCCGACGAACCGTTGAGCACCTTGATGCAGGCGTTCGTGTCGAGCAGGAGCATCACCAGGACTCCCGGTCCTCGAGCCGCCCCTGGGACGGGCGCCTGAGCGGCGCGCCCTTCCAGCCGCCGGCCACGCTTTCGAAGAAGCCCCGGGGCCAGCCGAGATCGACGTCGCGGCGGACCAAGTCGGCGAGGTAGCGCGACACCGGGATGCCGCGCGCCTTCGCCCGCGCCGCGACGCGCGCCGCGAGGCCCTTGGGAACGTAGGTGTGGAGTTGGGGCACGGGGAATACTCCAGGTATATGTGATATATGTGCATGATACCACACTCTACGTAAGCCCGTGTTCCTTCCCGACTGTCCCCGCTTCCCTTGCTTCCCCTACCTCCGCACCTTCGCCTTCACCTCGTCCACCCAGTTCAGAATGAGGTCGATGTGCGTGACGGGCGGACGGGGCGCGGCGGGCCGACTCTGCCTGACGTAGAAGCGCTGGCCGTCGGCCGAGACGTCGTAGCAGCGGACGGGGGTGCAATTGAACGCGAGACTCGACGGGTCGAAGGGGAACAACGGCCTCGGCCGGCCGGGGCGCAGCGGCGGGCCGCCGTCGAATTCGGCCACCATCATCGACCGCTTGCCGGCCGCATCGAGCGGGCCGACGAAGAACAACTCGCTCTTGTTCTTGCTCGGGTTCCACGCGGGGTTGCTGCCTCCGTCGATCGACACTTGTTTCGCCTCGCCTAGTCCCGGGTACGCCCGCACCCACACTTCATTGCGCCCGGACCTATCCGACCCATACGCCAGCCATCGCTCGTCCGGAGACAACTCGGGCCACTGCTCGGTGGCCGGTGTCTCGAACAGCGGCCGCACGTTCGGCTTGTCGCCGTCGAGCGTCGCCGCGACGATGTCGCCGGCTCGGTTCCCCACCAGTTCCCGACCACTGCGCGACCACGACGATGGATAGAACTGACCCGGCAGGAGCGGCTGCGGCGCCGACGTTCCGTCGGCAGGCTGGACCGCCAGCGACAGTCTGCCGTCCTTGAGCCACCAGAACGCCAGGCGTCGCCCGTCCGACGACCAGCGAGGCCAGAACGCCTCTCCGCCCTGGGTGAGCGGTGTGGGTACTCCGCGGCCAAGATCGTAGAGCCACAGGCCGGTTTGTGTGAGATCCCGCACCAGCACAGCAAGTCGGCTACTGTCCGGCGAGAGGCGGAGAGGCGGCAGGTACGGTCGCGGGTCGCCGGGCAGCGGCGTGGCCTGCCCGCGCCGATCGACTGTGGCAAGCCCGGTCTCCTCGGGCTCGATGACCGGGCCGCGAATCCACGCCAGCGCGCCAGTCGGTGCAACGGCGAACTGCCCGGCACCTGTGATGAGGCTGGCGGCCCCTGCCGTTAGCGCCTGCGCAACGTTGTCGAGCACGGCCACTTCGGCACCCTGCACCTCCAGCCGCGCGGCGTCGAACCGAACCGCGAACAGCTTGCCGCGGCGCAGGAATACCAGATGTCCGCTCGGCAGATACCGTGCGTCGGCGGCATTCTGGAGCAGGGGCTTGCGCATCCCGGTGGCGAGCGTGTGCGCGACGATCGCCTCGTCGCCCCACGACCACTCGCGCTTACGGACGGTGTATAGGATCGTCCGACCGCCGGGGAGCGGACAGGGGAGAACCTGGGACCGCTCGCCTTCCGCTACCGTGGTCACCGCAGCGGGCGCGCCGCCCGGAGGGACCTGCCAGATGCGGCCATCGTCCCACCTGCCGAAGAACAGCCTACCGCTCTCGTCCCACACCATGCCCATCGGCGGAGTGGTGACGCCCGCCGCGAGGTCCGCGACGGCGCCTCTGCGGACCGGCGCCTTCCGGATCGCGCGTGCCGACCAGAAGGCCACCC
The DNA here is from genome assembly GCA_963698725.1 of uncultured Acidobacteriota bacterium. Lineage (GTDB taxonomy): Bacteria > Acidobacteriota > Vicinamibacteria > Vicinamibacterales > Fen-181 > FEN-299. The sequence continues at coordinate 215,683 of CAVORY010000006.1, read as the reverse complement.
ACTGGCCGTCGTGCGACACGGCCGGCACCTGCGCGCCCTCGGTATCGGCCAGCGGGCGTGCCTCCTCGTCGCCAAGCCCCCGGACGTAGAGTTGCTGCACGCCGTTGCGACGGCCGACGAAAACCAGCGCCTGCCCGTCCGGCGTCCAGGCGAAGGCCGTCCGCGACCCGCCCGGCGTGTTGTCGGACAAGGAGTTCGCGCCAACCGCATGCACTTCGTCGGCCGGCCGCACGTCGAGGGTCGCGTGAACACGCACCGCCGGCTCTGCGGGCCGCAGGACCCACATCACGCCCGCGCCGGCTGCGAAGATCAACAGCGCGGCCGCGAGCAGGCGCGCGCCGGGGCGCCAGGGACGCTCCGCGCCCGTCGCCGCCGTCTGCGCGATCCACCGCAACTCGTCCGCCACGTCGCGCGCGCTGTCCCAGCGGCCGTCCGGATGCTTCGCCAGGCACTTCCGGACGACACGGTCGAGCGCCGGCGGCGTGAGCGGCTGGACCGCGGAGAGGGCCGGCGGCTCCGCGTTCATGATGCTGCCGATCAGGCTCAGCTGGCTCGCCCCCTCGAACGCCCGCCGGCCCGCCAGCATCTCGTACACGATCGCGCCGAGGGCCCACAGATCGGTGCGCGCGTCGGCCGGACGGCCTTCCAGCTGCTCGGGCGCCATGTAGGGCAGCGTCCCGAGAATCGTCCCCTCCGCCGTCGCCGGCGCGACGGTCGGCGCCGATGCGCTGCCTTCGAACACCGGCCGCTCGCCGTGCGCCGTCAGCTTCGCCAGGCCGAAATCGAGCAGCTTGGCCGTCGTCACGCCCGACCGGCCCGAGCCGCCCGAGATCAGCATCACGTTGCCGGGTTTGAGGTCGCGGTGGACGATGCCGTGGCGGTGCGCCGCGTCCAGCGCGTCGGCAATCTGCGCGCCGAGTTCCAGGGCCTGTGCCATCGGCAGCGGCCCCCGCTCGAGGCGAACGGCCAGCGTGTCGCCCTCGAGCAGCTCCATCACGAGGTAGTCGACAGCGGAACGATCCGCCTCCCCGCCTTCCCGCCTTTCCGCCTCACTCGTCGGCACGCCCCGCCCGATGTCGTACAGCGTGCAGATGTGCGGGTGGTTGAGCTGCGAGATGGCCTTCGCCTCGCGCTCGAAGCGGGCCTGCCGCTCTGGATCCTGCTGGATGGCCGGCGGGAGGACCTTGAGGGCGACCGTGCGGTCGAGGCGCGTGTCGCGGGCGCGGTACACCTCGCCCATTCCGCCTACGCCAAGCACGTCGAGGACCCGATATGGTCCGAGGGTATCTCCCGGCTTCATCGGGTCCTCTCCTTGGCTTCGGCGAGACCTCGATACGGACCGAGCGTGGTGCCGGGCGACAGGGCCATGACCGCGCCTCCGGGAAGAGGAAAACCGGACGCCGTAAGCGCACCGATTATAGACCTGAAGTGCACGTCGAGACCGGCCTGCTACGCACGCGGCCGCGATTCTGAGTCGCGGCTCGACACGTCCACGGTCGTCGAAGGCCAACCGGCCGGGGCACCGCGCGCCGCAGCTGATCTACACTCTCCCGATGCAGAGACCCTTGACGAGACTCGTCGCGTGCCTGGCCCTCGCAGTCCTGATCTGGGGCGCGGACCTGGGGTCCCAGACCAGGCGCGACCTCCTGATTCCCGACATCCCCGGCTTCCTGACCCTCAAGGGCGACTTCCACATGCACACGACGACGTCCGACGGGTCGGTCCTGCCGGCCGTCCGTGTGCAGGAAGCCTGGCGCGACGGCCTGGACGCCATCGCGCTGACCGATCACATCGAGTACCCCTCGTCTGCCGCGGCCTCCGAGGCGGACGACAACCGTCCGTACGTCATCGCAAAGCCCGTCGCCGATCAGTACGGAATCCTGCTCGTCCGGTCTGTGGAGATCACCGGGTCGATGCCTCCCGGCCACTTCAACGCCTTCTTCCTCGACGACGTGAATCGTGTGAAGCGGCCGACGATCATGGAGGGGCTCAGGGCGGCCGCCGAGCAGGGGGCCTTCATCATCTGGAACCACCCCGGCTGGAAATCGCAGCAGCCGGACGTGACCCGCTGGTTTGCCGAGCACACCGATCTCTACCAGCGCGGGTGGCTGAAGGGGATCGAGGTGGTCAACGAGAAGGAGTTCTATCCCATCGTCCACCAGTGGGCCGTCGAGAAGAAGCTGACGCTGTTTGCGAACTCCGACGTCCACGATCCGATCGACTTCCTCTACGTGCGGGAGAAGGGCGAGCGGCGGCCCCTGACGCTGGTCTTCGCGCGCGAGCGTTCGCTGGAAGGCGTTCGCGAGGCGTTCGACCAACGGCGGACTGCCACCTTCTACGACGGCACGTTGATTGGCGACGTCGAGCACCTGCGCCCGCTGGTGGGCGCCAGCCTGAAGGTGATGACGCCGCGCGTGGTCGTGTCGGGCAGGAAGACCGCTGCGGTCGTCGTCGCCAACCTGTCGGACCTGCCGTTTCGCCTGGCGCCGGTGAAGAGCGGCCGGTTCGGCCTGTCGGTGTCCGACGAACTGGGGCCCCGCAGTTCGATCGCGCTCGCCCTGACCGATCTGGCCGGGCTCGAGACCGGCGAACACGCGCTCACGCTGCGGTTCGAGATCTCCAACGTGCTGGTGGGGCCGGCGACGCCGCTTGTCGTCGATCTGCCGGTCGTGGCCTTCGCCTGGGGCGCGCTCCGGGTGCTGCCGGCCGGCGCCGGTCAGTGGACGATCGACTGCGGGCGGACAACGCCTGGGATCGACCTCCGCTACACGCTGGACGGCTCCGCGCCAGGCGTCGCGTCAGCGCCGGTCTCGCGCGCGTTCCCTGCGGCAGGCGCCATCGGCGTCAGGCTGGCGGCCTTCAAGGACGGCCGGCAGACGGGGGAAATCCTGGAGGATCGTTTCCAACTGCATGCGGGGATCGGTCAGAAGGTGACGCTGGCGGCGCCGCCCGACAAGCGCTACGCCGCTTCCGGCCCGCTGTCGCTGGTGGACGGCCGACGCGGAACGGCGAGGCACACCGATGGACGGTGGCTTGGATTCGAGCGCCAGGATCTCGAGGCGGTCGTCGCGTTCGACCAGCCGCGGTCGGTCAGCCAGGTGAGCGTCTCGTTCCTGGAGAGCCCGCGCTCGTGGATCTTCCTGCCGACGGAGGTCGAGTTCCTCGCGTCGGCCGACGGCGTCCGCTACGAGCGCGTCGGCCGGTTTGCGTATCCGCTGGCAGTCGAAGGCAAGAGCCGGGGCACCGTGACGGCCGAGGCCGTGATGAAGCCCGGGCAGGCGGTCCGGTTCCTCAAAGTGGTCGCGCGCAGCACCGGCGTGTGTCCCGCCTGGCACAACGCCGCGGGCAAGCCGGCGTGGCTGTTCGCAGACGAGATTGTCGTGCGCTGAGGGAGACCGCGATTCGGAGTCGCCTGCGGCGACTCGGCCTGGGGGTCCTGCCCGCGAGCAGCCCCACCCGTCCTCGGCGCCAAGGGCCCTGATCACGGGCGTGGCGCCTGCGCGGCGGGCGGGGCGCCCCGCTCGCGGTCACCCTCCAGGCGGGCTCATTGCACGAGTCCGCATCGCGGTCTCCTATCCAGCGGCCCGGCCTCCGCCTGCGCGCCGCGCGTCATCACCGCTTGACGGGCCCGAGGGACTTGTCGAGCCAGGCGAGCGACTCCTTCATCAGCTCCGTGCGCGGGATGAAGTGGTCGGTGTCGTACAGCTTGCGCACCTTGTCTGGCGCCGGCGTCCCGAGCAGATCGTAGAGGGGCTTCCCGTCGGTCTCCCAGGGCACCTGAACGTCATACCGGCCGTGCAGCATCAGGACCGGTGTCTTCACGCGGGGAGCGAAGTTCAGGCCGTCCGCGTCGGGCAGGCTCCGGCAGTTCGGATGCAGGCCACCGGCGATGACGATCGCCGCTTTGAACCGGGTCTCCACTCCGAGGGCGAGAGCCGCCACGATACCTCCCCAGCTCCAGGCATCAAACGCGATTCGAGACGGGTCCATATCCGACCGCGATTCCAGATAGTCGATCGTGCGGCGGAGATCCTGGACGATCTGCCGCTGGTACGAGGAGAACTCGTGCGTCTCCCTGCACGAAGAATGGAAATACAGAGGCCGTGAACCCCGCCGCTCGTGGGTGCCCTGGTACACCGGGTAGACCACCGCCCGGCCGCCCTTGATCAGAAACGCGAGGTTGTTGAAGAACTCGAACCCCTTCTCGACCGAGTCCGACGGGCCGGCGATCACCGCCGACGAGCCTGGGAAATAGACGACCACCTGATACGGAGGCTTGGTGCCGACGGGAAGGAAAACCTGGGCGACGACGCGCTCGCCTCCGTAAGCGGCGGTATAGGACACCCGCTCCCGGATCCACTCGGCCCCCTCGACTCGATCGTCGGTGCGCGCCTCCAGCGGGATCGGATCGTAGGAGTACTGCTGCCGCAGGGCGGCGAACACCGGTTCGGCGACCGGAGTCTCCTTCGCGTAGTCCCTGACGACCCGCCTCCGCGGAACGGGCTCGAACACCTTCGCCGGGGCGGGAGCGTCCTCGGCCTGCCGCATGCAGCGGAACCCGGTTCTCGGCGATCGATCGAACGGCGGGGCTTGCGTGATCTCGATCAGCATGTAGACGTGATCGTCCCAGGCGCCGCCGCGGATCGCCCGGCCGGTCGCAAGCTCGTTCCAGCACCATTCCCTGGCATTGCCCGCGAGGTCGAAGACCTCGAACTCGCCGGAGTTGGGCGCGCTGCCGACCTTCACCGGACCCTTGCCACTGAAATTGCTCAGCGACACCGTCGGCGACACCATCGCATACCACCGAGAGGCGGCGGCCTCCCAGTGGGCAACGGTCGGCAGTTGCTTGCCGGCGAAGGCGGCGTACGCCGCCGCTTCGTACCAGCTCACCCCGGTGACCGGGAACTCTTCCTGGCCGTCCGGGTAGCTCCCGCCTTCCCAGGTGCTCGGCCCGGGCCGGCCCGTGTGGTCCACGAGCTCCTTCATGGCCGTGTCCCAGTCGATGGGCTTGCCGTCCTTCACGAACGCGACCTTCCAGAACTGCCGGTCGCGGTACCCGCCGGCATCGACGAAGGCCTTGAACTGGCGGTTGGTCACCTCGTACCGGTCGACCAGGAAGCGCGGAAGGCCGCTCGAGAGGGCTCGCGGCGCTTCACTGGACGCGTCGATCCAGGTCATGCCTTCCGGCGTGGTGCCCTCAGGGTCGAGGGGCCACGTGATTACCCCTGCCCGGACGCCCCCTATCTGCGGGCCGATTTTGGCTGGAAAGGCCGCGCGATACAGCGTCTCGTAGCCTGGCTTCTGGACCTTGAAGCGAAGAAAGGCAAACGGAACGCGGCGCTTGGACACGGGCGTCGTCCCCAGAAGCTCCCAGGGCGCCTCGGGCTCCTCATAGGACTTCGCGTACACCGTCGCCCCCGGCGGTGTGGTGTCGATCGACGTCTCGATGGACACCTGCGACATGATCCGTACGAACTCGGGATCCCCCGCCAGGTCCTTCTCGAGCGCCACCGCGGCACGGTAGGCGGCCACGGTTTCGGCACCTTGGCCGAATCCGCCCGCCTCCGCCAGCTGTCGCAGTTCCGGCAGGGCCACCTCGCGCACCCATCGCTGGTGCTGCCACCGCTTCACCGCCCACGTGGCGCCCGCCGCCATCACGACCAGGACCACCAGCGCCGGCACCCACACCACCGGACGGCGCAGCGCCGCGAACAGGCTCGAGCGCGCCGCCGGCTGCTCGATCTGCTTGCTCACGGTGCTCAACGCCGACTTCACGGCGGGAATGCCGGGACCGCGCTCGACCGCGGGCTTGGCCAGCATCCGGCTGACGGTTTCCTGCAGCAGCGGCGGGCACGTCCCGACGTGGGCCGACAGCGGCGCCGGCTCCTTGTTCAGGATGCCGGCCGCAATGTCCATCGGGCTCGATTCCCGAAACGGGTGGACCCCGGCCAGCATCTCGTACAGGACGATGCCGAACGAGAAGACGTCGGAGCGCGCGTCGACGGCCTCGCCGCGCAGCTGCTCGGGCGACATGTACGCCAGCGTGCCGAGCGTGCTCCCGGCCTTAGTCAGCACCGTCAGCGTGTCTTCCTCGCTGAGCGCCTTCTCCGCGTCCTTCACCAGCTTGGCGAGGCCGAAGTCCATCACCTTCACGTGACCGCGCGGCCCCAGCATGATGTTGGCGGGCTTCAGGTCGCGGTGGACGATCCCCCGGGCGTGCGCCTCCTCCAGCGCGTCGGCAATCTCCGCGGCCAGCCGCAGGGCTTCTTTCAGATCCAGGCGCCCTGACGCCAGGCGCTCCTTCAGCGTCCGTCCCTCGACGTACTCCATCACGATGAAGTTCTTGCCCTCGGCCTCACCCACCTCGTGGATGCTGCAGATGTTCGGGTGGTTCAGCGCGGCAGCCAGCCGGGCCTCGCGCAGGAACCGCCGGTGCGCCAGCTCGTCCTGCTGCATCTCGGGCGGCAGGAACTTGAGCGCGACCTGGCGGCCAAGCGAGAGGTCCTCGGCCAGGAAGACCTCCCCCATGCCTCCTGCACCGATCTTGCTGACGATGCGGTAATGGGAAAGCGAGGTGCCGATCATGGAGCGCTCCTCCGTCGGCTAACAACAGGAAGCAACGACGCGGCGCCGAAAGACGATATGGGGGGGGCGATCGGTGCGGATTCTACCATGCCGGTTGGCGCGCGGAGGCGCCCGCGATGCGCGGCGCGGGCGGAGCGAAGTTCAGTTCGTCCGCTTCGGGCAGGCTCCGGCAGTTCGACTGCAGGCCACCGGCGATGACGATCGCCGCTTTGAACCGGGTCTCCGCGCCGAGGGCGAGAGCCGCCACGATACCTCCCCAGCTCCAGCCATCGAACGCGATTCGAGACGAGCCGTCAGTCCAGACTTGTGATAGCCACCTCGACATAGCTATCATAGCCATATTGTGACTAGAGCAGGAATCGCCAACCTGAAGAACAACCTGTCGCGCTACATCAACCTGGTGCGCGCGGGCGGTGAGGTGGTCGTGCTCGACCGCGACACGCCGGTCGCCCGCATCGTGCCCTTCAGCCGCCCGGCCGACCACCGACGCTCGCCGGCCCGTGGCGCGGCAGCGACGGATGGCGAGCGGCTCTCGGAACTGGAGCGCCTGGGCGTCATCAGGCGCGGCGACCCGACGGCCGTCCGCAGGTGGCAGAGCGCCCGAAAGCCTGTCCGGCTCGGGCCCGGCGGCGGCAGCGTCGTCGAGACGCTGCTGACGATGCGCCGCGAGGATGCGCGGTGAGATTTTGGGACTCCTCGGCGATCGTGCCGCTGCACGTCGACGAGCCGGCGACGGAACGGCTCCGGCGCCTGCTGCGCGCCGACCCGAACGTGGTCGTATGGATGCTGTCGAGCGTCGAGGTGTTGTCGGCGATCGCCCGGCATCGCCGCCGCTCGAAGGGGGCGGACGACCTGCTCCATGCCGCGCGGCTCGAGGTGCTCGAGCGCTGGCCCCAGTGGTCCGCCGTCACCCACGTAGAGGCCGTGCGCCAGCGTGCCGAGCGGCTGGTTGCTGTCCATCCGCTCACCGCCGCCGACGCTCTCCAGCTGGCTGCCGCCCTCGTGGCGTCCGGCGACCGGCCGGAGACGCTGGACTTCGTCACCCTCGATTCCCGCCTCGCCGCCGCCGCCCAGATCGAGGGCTTCCGGGTGATCGGCGCCTAGCAGAACCCGCCCACCACCCCGTTTTCGTGGACAACGACGATGTCGTCGGGAGAGTCGCCGACTTCGATGCGCGCGCCGTCGAGATCGGTGGCGGCCTTGAAATCGGCGTAGATGGTGAGACCCTCGACCGACAGCACCTGCTCTCCCTGGCGCGGCCCCTCCGGCGCGGGCGTCAGCCGATAGCCGAGCGCGCCGCAGCCGCCGGCGAACGACAGTCGGAGCATCGGGCGCGCCGGGTCGCGCGCCAGCCAGGCGGCGATCGCCTCGCGAGCTTCGGGCGTGATGGTGATGGTCATGTCGCCTGCTCCCCAGTCGGGCGGCTGCCGCGCAGCGCCTCCCACCGTTCCTTCAGCCCGCGAAACGCCTCCTCCGGGTACGGGACGCACCCGGGCCGGATGAAGCCGTGCGCCGCTTCGCTGCCGTGGAAGTCGGAGCCGCCGCTCATCGCGAGGCCGAGCCGTTCGGCCAGCACACGGTAGTGAATCGTGATCTCGGGCGAGTGCTCGACGTAGTAGACCTCCATGGCGTCGAGCCCCGCGGCGGCGATGTCCGGGATCCACTCGTCGTGGTTCAGTATGCCCGGGTGCGCCACCGAACTGATGCCGCCCGCCTCGTGAATGACCCGGATGACGACGGCTGGGGCGGGCGCCCGCCGCGGCACCCACGCCTCCCGCCCCTCGGCCAGGTAGCGCTGAAACGCCTCGCGCGTCGATTGCACGTGACCGGCGCGCAGCAGCGCGCGCGCCAGCAGCGGCCGCCCGATCCACTGCGGATCGAGGCCGCCCTCGCCTCTGAACACGTCGTCCGGTTCCACGTGCACGCCGAGCGCGTCGAGCCGGGTGATCATCTCGCCGACGCGGCGGCGCCGATCCGCGATCTGCGCCTCGAGGAACGTTGCGAGCGCCGGCGACCGATGGTCGATGAAGTAGCCGAGGATATGGACGTCCTCGTCGCCGATCATCGAGGTGATTTCGATGCCCGGCACCCACTCGATCCCGGCCGCGGCGCACTCCTCCGACACCCGGTCGAGGGCCGCCACCGTGTCGTGGTCGGCGACCGCGATGGCGCGCAGGCCGGCGCGCGCCGACGCGCGGACCAGCTCCTCGGGCGACGAGCGCCCGTCCGACGCCGTCGAGTGGAGGTGGAGATCGATCACGCCCGGTCTTTCGCCCGCCGCGGCGCGCGGACGCGCGGGCGCCGCCCCTGGCGCCGCGAGAGCGCCCGGTACTCGCGGATGAGCAGTTCGAGGTGCGCCCGCTCCTCGCTGGCGAACTCGAGGAACACCTGCTTGCCCTCGGAGTCCTCGAACCGCTCGCCGTAGCGCTTGAAGAAGCGGTGAGACGCCCGCTCGCACCTGATGGCCACCATCAACGCCTGCTTGTCGTCCAGACCGCCCGCCACCTGCTCGGCCCCGGCGGCGAAGAGGCCGTTGGCGGCGCCCTTGAAGAACAGGAACGTCGGGCGCGACTCGAGCCGCGGGTCGCGCGCGAGCAGGTGCTGGTACCGGCGCTCGAGCGCCGAGAGGTGCTCCCGCTCCTGCTCGGCCAGCTTTCGGAGCACGGTCTGTCCGCGCGCGTCGCGCGCCGCCCGCGCGGCCTTCGAGTAGAACTCGAAGCCCGACCGCTCGGTGGCAATCGCGATGCGCAAGGCGTCGCGCGCGAAGAGCAGCTCGGTCGTCACCGGGTCGGACGGCTCCGTCCGGCCGGTCCGGCACTCCTCGCAGGTCCCGTAGATCTGCAGCACGCTCTGCCGGGCCGAGAAGCTCCGGGCGGCCGCGATCTCCTCGATCAGCGCCTCGATGTCGGAACTGAGGAACTCGGACGAACGGTTGCAGGCCTGGCAGATGAGGTGGAAGTGGCGCGGGTGGCGGTAGGAGTGCTCGAACCGGAACCGGCCCTCGCCGAAGTCCACCTTGCGCGCGATGCCGGCCTCGACCATCCACTGGAGCGCGCGGTAGACCGTGGCGCGGCTGATGTGCTGGTCTTCCCGGTGGATCAGATCGTACAGATCGTCCGCGCTGAGGTGGCCTTCGTGCTTCAGAAAGACGTTGAGGATTGACTCGCGCTTGCTGGAGCGCTTGCTGCCCGCGGGGCGCAGTCGGTCGAGTTCTTCAGGAACATGGGCCATGGCAGTTGCGGTCCGAGTCCGCTCGCTCGCGATCGGCCAGAAGCCGCAACCGCCCCGGCCGGAATCAGTGACCGCCGCCCTCGCCGGTCGTGAACGACTGGCCGCAGCCGCACGTGGAGACGGCGTTGGGATTGCGAATCGTGAAGCCGCCGCCGGCGATGTTGTCCACGTAGTCCACCTCGGCGCCCTTGAGGTAGCGCACGCTGATGGGATCGACATAGAGCTTGACGCCGTTCGACTCCAGCACCTGGTCGGTCGCGCCGGGGCTCTCCTCGATCATCAGGCCATACTGGAACCCCGAGCAGCCGCCGCCCTGAACGAACACCCGCAGGCCGGACTCCTGCTTGTTCTCCTCGGCGAGCAGTTCGGCGATCTTCGACGCCGCCGTCGGCGACACGTTGATGAGCGATTCCGTCACAGTGGTCATGGTCATGGGTTGTCTGGGGGTCTCCTCCCCTCAATTATAGCGGCCGGGGCCAGGTCGTGCAAAAAAGCGCGGTTGCCAGACCTGACCCCGCGGAACGCTAGGCCAGCGTGGCGAGGTGCCTGGCCGACTCTGCCTCGACGTCCTTGTGCAGACTGTTGCCGTGCGAGTCCATCGTCACGATGACCGGAAAGTCCTTCACGTGCATGTGCCACATCGCCTCGGGCACGCCGAACTCGAGCAGGGAGACGCCGCTGACCTTCTCGACGGTCCGCGCGTAGAACTGGGCGGCGCCGCCGATCGCGCTGACGTAGACGGCGCCATGCTCTTTCAGCGCGGCCAGCGTCTTCGCTCCCATGCCGCCCTTGCCGATGACCACCCGCACGCCGAACTTGCGGATCACCTCGCCCTGGTACGGCTCCTCGCGCGCGCTCGTTGTCGGCCCGGCGGCCATCATCTTCCAGCCGTCGCCGTCCTTCAGGACGACCGGCCCGCAATGGTAGAGCATGCCGCCGTTGAGATCGACCGGCGAGTCGTTCTTCATCAGGTAGGCATGCGCCGAATCGCGGCCGGTGTACATGAGGCCGTTCAGGAGGAGGACGTCGCCGACCTTCAACTCCCGGATCTGCGCCTCGGGAATCGGCACGGTCAACACGACTTCCTTGCCGGTCCGGACGAAGCCTGCCTGATCCAGCATCGGCACGACCGGGTGCGACGGGTCGCGGTAGAGCCATTTCCTGATCGATCCGTCCTTGGCGTCGAGCACGACGCCGAGGCGCCGAAAGGCCCAGCAGTCGTAGGCAACCGACACGAAGAAACAGGCGGGCAGCCGGTTCAGCACGCCTATCTTGCAGCCGATGAGCGTGGTCGCCCCGCCGAACCCCATCGCGCCCACGCCGAGGGTGTTCACGGTCCGCATGATCGTGGCCTCGAGCTCCGCCAGCGCCGGGTCGGGGTTCACGTCGTCGAGCGTCCGGAAGAGTTGGCGCTTGGCGTGCCCGTACCCGCTGGTGCGGTCGCCGCCGATGCAGACGCCGATGGCGCCAGGGCTGCACCCCTTCCCCTGGGCCTGCCAGACGGCGTGCAGGATGCACTTGCGAACGCCCTCCATGTCGCGGTCCGCGCGGCCGAGATGGGCGATGTCGCACGGCACCGAGTACCGAATGTTCATGTTCTCGCAGCCGCCGCCCTTCAGGAGCAGCCTGACGTCGATTTCGTCACGGTCCCACTGCTCGAAGTGGATCGTCGGCGAGCCGGGTCCGAGATTGTTCCCCGAGTTCTTGCCGGTGACCGAATCGACCGAGTTCGGGCGAAGCTTGCCGCGTCGGGTGGCCTCGGCGATGGCGTCGCGAATCTGCTGCGCCATCCACATCTCGTTCGCGCCGACCGGGACCTTGATCTCGAAGGTCGGGAGGCCGGTGTCCTGGCAAATCGCGCCCTCGCCGTCTGCGGCCTGGTCGATGTTCTCGGCCATGATCGTCAGGGCCTGCGATGCCTGTGTTCCCTGGGGCTCGTTCCCGAGCGCAGCCGTCATGGCGGCTCGCACGTCGGGCGGAAGGTCGGTGGACGTCTTCGTCACGAGATCGAGGATGCTGCCGAAGAATGCTGGTAACATGGCGACAGGCAGTATAAACACTCCGGGAGTGGTTTCAGAGGAAAATCACTCCAGGAGTGATGGAAAAAATGGACACGACGACGCGGTTGCTCGTCCTCGCGCTGACCTTCCTGGCGGCCGCGCCGGGCGCTGCCCAGTCGCCGCCCGGCCAGGCGAGCCGCCAAACGCTGTTCGACCCGACCGACCTGGGCCTCCTCGAGAGCCCCGACCGCGACATCTGGCAGAAACCCGACCAGGTGATGGACGCCCTCGGCATCGCCGACGGGTCAAAAGTGGCGGACATCGGCGCCGGGGGCGGCTACTTCACCATCCGCCTCGCCCGACGGGTCGGACCGAACGGCGTGGTCTGGGCTGAAGACGTCCAGTTGGTCATGCTCGAAGCGATCAAGCGGCGCGTGGCGAAGGACGTGGCGAAAGACATCCGCAACGTCATCACGGTGAAAGGCACCAGTTCCGACCCGATGCTCCCGGCCAACTCGGTCGACGCGGCGCTGATCCTCGAGACCTATCAGGAGGTGTTCCAGGACGGCAATCCGCTGCTGTTCCTGCAGAACGTGAGGAAGGCGCTCAGGCCGGGCGGTCGCGTCGGGATCATCGACTACAAGAAAGGAGGCGGCGGGCCAGGCCCCGACGGTCCGCGGCCGGATCCGGAAGCGGTGATCGCGACGGCCGAGCAGGCGGGCCTCCGGCTCATAAGGCGCGAGGCTTTCCTGCCGTTCCAGTTCTTTCTGATATTCGTGAAGTGATCGCTGGCAGCGGCCAGCTGGCGGCGGACTGCGGACCCCGATCCCTTCCGCCTTCGCCCTCCGGGCTTCGGCGGACAAGCGTCCCTCGCCCCTCGTCCCTCGCCCCTCGTCCCTCGCCCCTCGCCCCTCGTCCCTCGCCCCTCGCCCCTCGCCCCTCGCCCCTCGTCCCTATTCCCTTATACTGAAGGAGTGAGTGACCGCCGCCTGGCCATCGGGCCCGATGCCATCGATCTCGCGGAGTTGGTGCGAGTCGTGTCCGGAGAGGACGCGGGCTCCCACGGCGCCATCGTCACGTTCGTGGGCACGGTGAGGCGGGAGAACAAGGGCCGACGGGTGATCCGCCTCGAATACGAGGCCTACGAATCCCTGGCGCTGAGGTCGTTCTCCATCATCTCGGACGAGGTGGGAGAGCGCTGGCCGACGGCTCGTGTGGCGTTCCACCACCGGACCGGGTCGCTGGCGGTCGGGGATACGAGCGTCGCCATCGCGGCGTCCTCGCCGCATCGGGCGGAGGCGTTCTCGGCGTGCCGCTACGTCATCGAACGGCTGAAGCAGGTGGCCCCGGTCTGGAAGCACGAGTTCTTCGAGGGCGGTGAGGCCTGGATTGAGGGGGCGACGGCCGACCCGCACGACGCGTCGGCGCGCGAGGAGGCGTACCGCCGATCATGCGCGTGACGATCCGGCTGTTCGGCCGCCTGCACGACCTCGCCGGCGCCTCGGTGCTGGAACGGGAAGTGGAGGGCCCTGCGACCGCGGCGGGCGTCTGGCAGGCCCTGGTTGCCGAAGCCCCGGCCATCGCCCCGTACGCTCAGTCGGTGTCGGTCGCCGTCAACGACGAGTTCGCGAGGATGGCGGCGAGCCTGAAAGAGGGCGACGAGGTGGCCTTCCTGCCGCCGGTGTCAGGGGGATAGACCGTTGATCGACAAACTGACCTCCGTCGAAGCGCGATACAACGACCTGACCGGCAAGCTGGCGGACCCGGCGGTACAGGCCGACCAGTCCCAGTACCCGTACGCACGCCAAGGCGCTGGCCGAGATCGAGCCGCTCGTGGAACGCTTCCGCGAGTTCAAGGACGTGCTCGCCGAGATCGTGCACACGCAGGAGCTGGCCTCCGGCAACGACGCCGAGATGCGCGAACTGGCGCAGGAAGAACTGCGTACGCTCGAGGCCCGCCGCGAGGCGCTCGAGGCGGACATCAAGGTGCTGCTCCTCCCGAAGGACCCGAACGACGAGAAGAACGTGATGCTCGAGATCCGGGCGGGCACCGGCGGCGACGAGGCGGCGCTCTTCGCCGGCGAGCTGTTCCGGATGTACACGCGCTTCGCGGAAGGCCAGGGCTGGCGCGTCGACGTCATGTCGATGAGCGAGAGCGGTGTGGGTGGCGTCAAGGAAGCGGTCGCGATGATCGAGGGGCGCCGCGTCTACAGCCAGCTCAAGTACGAGAGCGGCGTGCACAGGGTCCAGCGCGTGCCCGCCACGGAAGCGAGCGGCCGCATCCACACGTCGACGGCGACGGTGGCCGTGCTGCCCGAGGCCGAGGAGGTCGACATCCAGATCGACCAGAAGGACCTCCGCATCGACACCTTCTGCTCGAGCGGGCCTGGCGGTCAGAGCGTCAATACGACCTATTCTGCCATTCGGATCACGCACCTCCCGACGGGCCTCGTCGTCAGCCAGCAGGACGAGAAGTCGCAGGTCAAGAACAAGGCGAAGGCGCTCAAGGTGCTGCGATCGCGGCTCTACGAGATCGAGATGCAGAAGCAGCAGGACGCGATCGCCAAGGACAGGCGAAGCCAGGTCGGGACGGGCGAGCGCTCGGAGAAGATCCGCACCTATAACTTCCCGCAGAGCCGGATCACCGACCACCGGATCAACTTCACGACGCACCAGCTCGTGAGCGTCCTCAACGGGGACCTCGGCGAGCTGATCGAGCAGGTCGTCTCCCACTACCAGGCCGAGAAGCTGAAGGAAGCGACGACGGTGTAGCCGACCGTGAGCGTCACCCTGCGCCATCTGGTGCTGGCCGCCCGTGCGCGGCTGGCGGCCGCCGGCATCGAGCCGAACGAAGCGGCGCTGGACGCCGCGCTGCTCGCCCGACACCTGCTCGGGTGGGACGTCGCCCGGTTCGTTACCCATCACACCGAATCCGCGCCCGAGGGCTTCCCGTCCGCATTCGAGTCGGTCGTGTCCCGGCGCGAGCGACGGGAGGCGATGTCGGCGATTACCAGGCGGCGGGAGTTCTGGGGCCTGGAGTTCGAGGTCGGGCCCGAGGTGCTCGCTCCGCGGCCCGAGACGGAGATCATCGTCGAGGAGGCTCTCGCGTGCCTGGAAGGCGCCGGTCGGGACGAGGATGCGAGACCATTGATCGTCGACGTCGGGACCGGCAGCGGATGCCTGGCGATCTGCCTGTCCAGGGAGTTCCCGGCGGCGAGCGTGACCGCGACGGACATCTCGCCGTCAGCGCTCTCGATTGCCGCTCGGAATGCCCAGCGCCACGGTGTCGGTGATCGCGTCGAGTTCCGCCAGACGTCGCTGCTCGACGGTGTGACCGGGCCGGCCGCCCTGATCGTATCGAACCCGCCCTACATTCCGTCCGGCGACATCGGCGGCCTTCCTCCGGAGGTCCGCGATTGGGAACCGCTGCTGGCGCTGGACGGCGGCCCGGACGGCCTGGGCATCGTTCGCGCGCTCCTCGCCGAGGCGCCGCGCGTGCTCGCGCCAGGCGGGTGGCTCATCGTAGAATTCGGCTTCGGACAGCGCGACCCGGTGACGGCGCTGCTGCGCGGGTCCCGGCTCGAGTTGGTGCGCGTCGTGGACGACCTTCAGCAGATTCCGCGCACTCTCGTGGCGCGAGCGCTTGGCGGCCGGTAGCTATCATAGGCCGCCGTGATTCGCTGCCAGCTGCTAGCTGCCAGCTGTCAGCTTCCCTGAGGAGCCCCATGTCCTGCCTCTTCTGCCGCATCATCGCCGGTGAGATTCCCGGGACGATCCTGTACCAGGACGACCGCCTGGTCGTGCTGCAGGACATCAACCCGCAGGCGCCGCTGCACGCGCTGGTCATCCCGCGCAAGCACGTGGCCACGCTCAACGACCTGTCACCGGAAGACGACGGGTTGATCGGCGAGATGCTCCGGCGCGCGGCGATCGTGGCGCGAGAACACGGCGTGGCCGACCGCGGCTACCGCGCGGTCTTCAACTGCAACCGCGAAGCGGGCCAGACCGTGTTCCACATCCACCTGCACGTGCTGGGCGGGCGATCGCTCGCGTGGCCGCCGGGGTAGGGGGGCTCAGGGCTCAAGGCTCAGGGCTCAAGGCTCAGGGCAGGGACAGCAGGTACGTCCCGCGGCGGCCGGCACGGTCGAGGAGGAAGTCCGTCACCTCGTAGCCGCGCGCGAGATATGTCGTGAAGATCTCACGGGTGGCCAGCCGCCAGGCCTGTGCCAGGGGCAGGTCGCGCTGCTGCATCTCGGTGAAACCCGTCGGAATGGTCACGGCAAGGCGGGGCGCGTCGAGGGACAGGTCGTGGTCGTTCGGGGCAAGCCACTCCCCCGCCTCGCGCACGTCGTTGACCCGAGCGGCGTCACTCGCGCCGATACCTGTGCGGCGCTGGCGCTCCGACTCGCCGCACCCGGCCGGCGCCAGCCGCTCCGCCACTCGATCCGACCGCAGCCACCACTCGGCGATCAGCCGGTCCGTGGCCGTCCCCGCATGGAGCGTGCTGCTCGAGCCCGGATAGGCGTCCAGGTGGTACTCGCGGGCAACCGTCCCGAGTTTCGCGAAGTTCAGATGGGCGTTGGCAGCCTGGAGCGGGTCGTAGGTCCAGGCGATCAGATCGAATCCCGACGCCACCACCAAGCGCCGCTGCTCGACCTTGAGGCGCCACCCGAGTCCGGAGGCGCGGTATTCGGGAAGGACGCCCAGCATGTGCGACCACTGGAACGGTTTTCCGCGCCTGATGCCCGGCAATGCGTAGGCGAAGCCGACCAGCCGGTCCTCGTCGTATGCGCCGATGACGAGGCCGCCGATCCGGACGGAGACGAGCAGCACGATGACTGGCACCGAGTCCTCGATGCTCTCGTAGCCCCAGATCGTCTGCTCGAGGTCGAACACCTGGCGCAGTTCCTCGGCCGTCGTCAGCGTGCGGATGTCCATGCCTCGTCTCCGGCGGGGCTGAAGCCCCGCCCCACAGCGCTCTCCGGCAGGGCCGCCCTCCTCCTCGCGGGGCTGAAGCCCCGCCCCACAGCGCTCTCCCGCAGGGCCGCCCTCCTCCTCGCGGGGCTGAAGCCCCGCCCCACAGCGCTCTCCGGCAGGGCCGCCTCCCCGCCCCCCGCCTTGCCGCCCCCCGCCTTCTTCCTACAGCAACCCGGGCAACTCCCGCAGGCTCGAGATGACGGGAACGGCGCCAGTCCGAACCTCTTCCGGTTCGGCCTGCGGCAGCGTACGATGCCCCGCTCGCCGGAGCAGCACCGCCTTCATCCCCACCGCCCTCGCGCCCTCGATGTCGTGCGCGTGGCTGTCGCCCACCATGATCGCCTCCTCCGGCGAAACGGACAGCAGACTGAGCGCCGCGCGAAAGATGCTGGGGTGCGGCTTGTTGTAGCCGTGCTCCCACGACGAGACGGCGCCCGAGACGAGCCCGTCCAGCTCGAAGTGGCTCTGGAACGCCTCGAGCGAACGATGCGTGTTGGAAATCAAGCCGATCCGCAGTCCGCGCGCCCTGAGCGCCTCGAACGCGGGCAGGACGTCGTCGTACAGTTCGAAATGGCGGCACACCGCCCACTCGCGGTAGATCTCCGCGGCGCACGCGTCCACCCCCGGCCCTTCGCCCCCCATCCGTTCGATGATGTGCCGGATGTAGCGGATGAAGACGCCCTCGTCGTAGGCGTGGTCGGGCGACTCGTCCAGCAGTGCAGACGCGCTGATGACCGCGGCCTGGAACTCGGACGGGTCGCACCGGTCGATGCCGTGCTTCGCGCAGAACTGCCGGTAGCCCTCTCCCTGGAACGCCGGGCCGGGGTAGATCAGGGTGAAGTCGACGTCGAAGAAGATGGCGCGGGTCACAGGACGATCTCCGAACCGTGGAATCTTGCGAGCTTGCGATCTGGCGAACTGGCGATCCTGCGAACTGGCGGCAGGGCCGCGCTCAAACAGCCGGCGTCTCGTTCGGGCCGGCGACGATGATGGCTGCGCGCTCGGGCGCCAGGAACCGCCTCGCGCACGCGTTGACCTCCTCGAGCGTCACCGCCCTCAGCAAGCCTGGCAGCCTCACGTCGTGGTCCATTCCGAGTCCGAACTGCTCGCACGACTGCAGGAACGACGCAATCGCGGCGTTCGTCTCGAGCAGCCGCGGCATCGACCCGACGAGGTACTTCTTCGACGCCTCCAGTTCCTCGGCGGTCACGCCATTGGCCGCCATCAGGCGGACCTCCTCGTCTATCGCCGCAATGGCGTGGTCCACGTTCGCCGGGTTCACTCCGGCGCGAATCACCAGCGGCCCCTCGCCCAGGTTCGGCTCGAAGGCGCTGAACACGTAGTACGCCATGCCCTGCCGCTCGCGGATGTTGTCGCCCAGGCGGCCGCCGAGCGCATACTGGCCCAGGATGTTGTTCATCACCGACAGCGCGTAGTACGCCGGATCCGAACGCGAGACGGTGTTGAAGCCGTACGCGATGTCCGCCTGCGCCTTGTCCGCAATCGGGAACGAGAGCTGGCGGCGCTCGAGAACCGGCGGCGGCGGCGGCACCACCCACGGCGCGACGTTCGGGCCCCGCCAGTCGCCGAACACGCGTTCCGCCTCGCCGACGACCTGTTCGGGCTCGACATCACCGACGCAGACGACCTGGAGCCCTCCCGGCGTGAACCGTGCGCGATGCGCCAACTCGATTGCGCATCGGTCGATGCGCTCGACCGACTCGATAGTCCCCTTGACCCGCAGCCCGTATGGGTGCCCGTCCGGATACAGCAGCGCCAGCTCCTCTTCCACCGCCACCATCGCCGGGTTGTCCTGATCCTGACGGATGGCGGTGACGATTTCACCGCGCCGCGTCTCGATCTCGCGCTCGGGCAGGCTCGGGTTGCGGACCATGTCACCCAGGAGTTCGAGCATCCCGGAGAAGTCCTCGGTCAGGCACGTGCACGACAGGACGAGTTCGTGGCGCATGGCGGCCGCCGTCAGCGACACGCCCCGACTGTCGAGCAGATCCGCGATCGCCTCCGCGTCCTTCGACGCGGTGCCGCGGTCGATCACCCTGGACAGGAAGTGAGCCAGACCGGTCAGCCCGGGCGGGTCCGCGGCCGTCCCGGCCGGGACCGAGACGGCGACGGCCACCGCCGGCATGGCCCGCGACGCCTTCGCCAGCACCACCGCTCCATTCTCCAGACGCCTGCGCGTGGGCGACAACCCGACCGCCACATCCATCTTCATCTCTCCCCGTCCCGATCCGGGTCGTCAGGCCGCCGGCTGCGCCGGCCTGAACCAGCCGACCGTCCGATTGCCCGGCCTGAACGCGGCAGCCGCGGCATCGGCCACCTCGTCGCGCGTCACCCGGCGGATCCGATCCGGCACCGACAGGAACAGGTCGACCGACGCGATCGTCTCGAAGAACCCGAGCTGATGAGCGAGGTTCGTCACGCTGTCGTTCTCGAACACGAGCCGCGCACGCAGCTGATTCTTCGCCTTCTCCAGCTCCTCGGCCGTCACGCCCTCCCGCGCCAGCCTGTCGATCTCGGCGACAGCCGCCCGTTCCACCGCCTCGGGATCCGCCCCCTCGCGAACCGTGATCGACACGGTGTAGAGATACGGGTCGGCCGTCGGCACCAGCCCGCCCGACACCGCCGATGCCAGCCGCCCCTCGACGAGCGCGCGGTACAGCCGGGCGCTGCGCTGCGGCGGCGGCGTGCGGAAGCTCGACCAGAGGTTCAGCCCCTTCGCGCCGGTCAGCACCGCGTCGGCAACCAGCAGCGGCACGAAGGCGTCCCCCGTGACCGCTGGCGCGTGGTGCGCGATCTTCAGGTAAGCCGTCGTGCCGGGCTTCTCCACCGTCACTCGACGCTCACCCATCTGCGGAGGCTCCACGGTGAGGGCTCGGGCGGGCGCCACGCCGGGCGGGATCGCTCCGAAGTGATGTGTCGCGAGGCGAATCACCTCCGCGGGATCGACATCGCCGGCAACGACCAGCGTCGCGTTGCCGGGCACGTAGTGGCGGCGGTAGTAGCCGTAGAGGTCGTCGCGCGTCATCCGCTCGAGATCGCTCCGCCAGCCGATGGTCGGATGGCCATAGGGATGCGCCTTGAACGCAGCCGCGTTCAGCTCCATCTCGAGGACCTGGTCGGGGTCGTTCTCGCCCCCTTCGAGCTCCGAGATGATCACCGTGCGCTCGGACTCCACTTCCGCCGGCTCGTACAGGCCATTCGCCATCCGCTCGGCCTCGATGAAGAGCATCCGGTCGAGCGCGTCGCGCGACGCCGTCTCGAGGTAGGTGGTCTGGTCGATCCAGGTGTAGCCGTTCCAGCTCCCGCCGAACTCCTCGATGATGCCCTTCACCCTCTCGCGGGGGATGTTGGTCGTCCCCTTGAAGTTCATGTGCTCGACCCAGTGCGACACGCCCGTGCAGCCGGCCGCCTCGTCGCGCGAGCCGACCCTGTACCAGCACCACACCGAGGCCAGCGGCGCCGTGTGCACCTCCTGAACGAGGATCTTCAGCCCGTTGTCGAGGAAGGCGGTGCGCAGGGCGGGACGGTCACGCATCGGGCCATTATATCGACGGAACCGCGACGGGCGATCGCCCGAGCATGTAAAATGAAACGATCTATGGCCGATTGGAAGGACACGCTCAACCTGCCGCGGACCGGGTTCCCGATGAAGGCGAACCTCCCGACCGCGGAACCGAAGGCCGTCGAACGCTGGGATGCGACGGATCTGTACGGCCGAATCCGCGCGCGGCGCCGGGGCGCCCCCAAGTTCATCCTTCACGACGGCCCGCCCTACGCCAACGGCCGCATCCACCTGGGCACCGCCCTGAACAAGGTGCTCAAGGACGTCATCGTCCGGTCGCGCACGATGGCCGGGTTCGATGCGCCGTACGTCCCCGGCTGGGACTGTCACGGCCTGCCGATCGAACTGAAGGTGGACCGCGAGCTGGGACCGAAGAAGCGCCAGATGTCGATCGGCGACTTCCGCCGCGCCTGCCGCGCGTACGCCGCCCGGTTCGTCGACATCATGCGGAAGGACTTCAAGCGCCTCGGCGTCATGGGCGGCTGGGACGCGCCCTATCTGACGATGAGCTACGGCTACCAGGCCGCCATCGTGCGCGCGCTCGCGAGGTTCGTCGAGCAGGGCATGGTCTACAAGGGCAAGAAGCCGGTGCACTGGTGCATCCACTGCCGGACCGCCCTGGCCGAAGCCGAGGTCGAGTACGAGAACCACACCTCGCCGTCGATCTTCGTCGAGTTCCCGTTCACGCCGGACGCGGCGCGCGAGCTCGCGACGCGCGTGCCGGCATTGGCGGGGATCGAGAACCTCTCGGTCCTGATCTGGACGACGACGCCGTGGACGATTCCGTCCAATCTGGCCATCGCGTTCCATCCCGATTTCACCTACGGCGCCTACCCGGTCGGCGGGACGACGGTGGTGGTCGCCGAGGGGCTCGCAGAGAGCGTGTCGAAGCAGGTGGATCGGCCGTTCGGCACGCCGCTGGCGACCTTCACCGGCCGCGATCTGGAAGGGCTGCGGTTCCGCCACCCGCTCTACGCACGGGATTCGGTGGGCGTGCTGGCCACCTACGTGACGCTCGAACAGGGGACGGGCGCCGTGCACACGGCGCCGGGACACGGCTCCGACGACTTCACGACAGGCGTGACGTACGGCCTCGACATCTACGCCCCGGTCGGCCCCGGCGGCCACTTCCTCGACGAGGTGGAGCTGTTCGGCGGGCAGCGCGTGTTCGACGCGAACCCGAGGATCGAAGAGGCCCTGCACGATCGCAGCCGCCTGTGGCACCGCGAGTCGTTCGAGCATTCGTACCCGCACTGCTGGCGCTGCCACCACCCGGTCATCTTCCTCGCCACGTCGCAGTGGTTCGTGGCGATGGACGCCACGGGGCTGCGGGAGAAGGCAGTGGAGTGGGTGAAGCGGGTACGCTGGATCCCGGCCTGGGGCGAGGAGCGCCTGACGCTGATGCTCCAGAACCGCCCCGACTGGTGCATCTCGCGGCAGCGGGCCTGGGGCGTGCCGATTCCGGCGGTGGATTGCGTGACGTGCGGCGAGGCGGTGCTGACGGCGCCCCTGGCCGAGCAGGCCGCCGCCGTCTTCGCGGAGCACGGCGCGGACGCGTGGTACGAGCGCCCCATCGAGGCGTTCCTGCCCGAGGGCCTGGCCTGCCCGAAGTGCGGGGGGCGCGCGTTCGAGCGCGAGCGCGACATCCTCGACGTCTGGTTCGACTCGGGATCGAGCCACGAGGCGGTCCTGGGCCACACCGAGGAACTGCCGTGGCCGGCCGACCTCTACATCGAGGGCTCGGACCAGTACCGCGGCTGGTTCCAGAGTTCGCTGCTCGTCGGCCTCGGCACGCGCGGACGGCCGCCCTACGACGCCGTCGTGACGCACGGCTTCTTCGTGGACGAACAGGGACGCAAGATGTCCAAGTCGCTCGGCAACACGATTGAGCCGGGCGAGATCATCGACAGGAGCGGCGCCGAAATCCTCCGCCTCTGGGCGGCGATGGTGGACTACCGCGAGGAGATGCGCGTCGGCAAGGAGATCCTCGCGCGGGTGGTCGAAGCCTACCTGAAGCTGCGCAACACGCTGCGCATCCTGGCGGCCAACCTCTACGACTTCGACCCGGACGCCGACGCGCTGCCGCTCGCCGAGCTGCCCGAACTGCACCGCTTCATCCTCTCGCGGTACGCCGAGGTCGCGGCGAAGGTCGTTCGGGCGTACGACGACTACGACTTCCCGGCGGTCCCGCAGGCGGTGAACAGCTTCATCACGACCGACGTGAGCGCGTTCTACGTCAACGTCACGAAGGACGCCGCCTATACGCTGGCGCCGAAGTCCCCGGCGAGGCGTGCCGCGCAGACGGCGATGCTCGTCATGGCCGACGGCCTCGCCCGCCTGATGGCGCCCATTCTGCCGATAACCACCGACGAGCTGTGGGGCTACCTGCCGGGTCGGCTCGACGACTCGGTGCACCTCGCCGACTTCCCGTCGAAGCTCGACGCGTTCGCCGATGCGGATCTGACGGCGCGATGGCAGCGGCTGATGGCGCTGCGCGACGCCGTCAACGTGGAGATCGAAAAGCTCCGGCAGGCGAAGACCGTGGGCAAATCCGAGGAAGCGAAAGTCGAATTGCGCGCGACCGGGAGTCTCGCCGGACTGCTCGATCCGCCATCGGGGCGATCTGCCGACGATCTTCATGACGTCGGACGTCGTGCTGGCGGGGCCGCCCGATGCGGGCTCAGGGGGCCGTCTTCACGGAGTCCGAGGACAGCTGGGGGACCATCGCCGTCTCGCACGCAGACGGCGTGCGCTGCGACCGGTGCTGGCGGCTACGTGCCCGCGGTGTCCGCCGAACCGGCGCTGGAGGGCGTATGCCCGCGCTGCGAACAGGCGCTGGCCGAGGCGCGGTCGTGAAGCGGCTCTCCGCGGCCTCGCTCGGACTGGCCGGTGCGATTGTCGTCTTCGACCAGTTGACCAAGGCCGCCGTTCGCGCCTCCATCCCCCTGCACGGCAGCCGCACGGTCATCCCCGGCTTCCTGGATCTGACGCACGTCCAGAACAGCGGCGCGGCGTTCGGAATCCTGAACGCGGTCGATTTTCCGTACAAGGCCGCCGTCATCGCGCTGGTCGCCACCATCGCGCTGGTGGCGATCGCGTTCTTCGCCGCCGGGCTTTCGCCCCACCAGCGCCTCGCACGCGTCGGCCTGGCGCTGATTCTCGGCGGAGCGGCCGGAAACCTGATCGATCGCGTGACGGTCGGGCTACGTGGTCGACTTCGTGGACGCGTACTGGCGCGACTGGCACTTCTGGGCGTTCAACGTCGCCGATTCCGCGATCACCGTCGGCGTCATTGGCATGATGCTCGACATGCTCGGCGTGGGGAATGGCAGGTCAGACGCGGGCGAAGCCCTGAGCCGTGAGCCGTGAGCCCTGAGCGAGCGAGCCCTGAGCCGTGAGCCCTTGATGGACCGCCACCAATTCACCGTCGACCCCGAGAGCGCCGGGTTGCGGCTCGACGTCTACCTGGCGGGACTGCTCCCACAGCATTCGCGATCGCAGCTGCAGCGCCTGGTGAAGGAGGGGCGGGCCACGCTTGGCGGCCGCGAGACGAAGCCCAACGCCGCGCTGAAGGCCGGCGACGTGGTCGCCATCGAGATTCCCGACGCGGCGCCCGCCCGGCCGCTGGCGCAGGATCTCGAGCTTCCCGTCGTCTACCAGGATGTCGACGTCATCGTCGTCAACAAGCCGGCGGGGATGGTGGTGCACCCCGCGGCGGGGCACGACCAGGACACGCTGGTCAACGCGCTGCTCTTCCACGCGGACAACCTGAGCGGCGTCGGCGGCGAGCAGCGGCCGGGCATCGTCCACCGGCTCGACCGCGGCACGTCGGGCCTGATGGTGGCGGCCAAGAACGACGCCGCGCACCGGGAGCTGACCCGCCAGTTCCACGATCGGGAAGTCGAGAAGGAGTACATCGCGCTCGCCTGGGGCGACGTGCACGCGGGGCGGCGCATCGACCTCCCCGTCGGTCGGGACCCGGTGCACCGGGAGAAGATGTCGACGCGCGCCCGGCGGGCGCGGACGGCGGTGACCCGGGTGACCGCGTCACGCGACCTGCGCGGCGTCTCGCTGATCCACGTCGCCATCGCCACCGGCCGCACGCACCAGATCCGGGTGCACCTCAGCGCGATCGGTCATCCGATTGTCGGCGATTCCACCTACGGCGGCGTGCGCCACAGGATGCCCGCGGCGCTGCGCGCCGTCGAGCGGCTCGAACGGCCATTCCTGCACGCGGCGCGCCTCTCCTTCACCCACCCGCGCGAGGGCACGCGGCTCGAGTTCACCTGCCCGCTCCCGCCCGATCTGCAGGACGTGCTGGACGAGATCGAGGACAGGGTCGAAGAGGCTCGGAGCCTCACGCCGTAGGGCTCTCGGACACAGGGCGGTGTTGCCCCGCCTGGGTGGTTCACCGCCTCGGCAGGCTCTTGTAGACGAGCGCGACGAACCCGTTAGGCGGCATTCCCGTCCCTTTCGTCCACTCGGCATCGAGGTCGGCGGTTGGCTTTGCAGCCAGCGTTTCTTCCAGCGTCTTCCCTTCGCCCGCCAGCTTCGCCACGCGATCCCTGACCGTCGCCATCATCGCCCGGTAGCGTTCGAGCCGCGCGCGGTTGGCTGCCGGCCCGTGGCCGGGAATGAACATCGCGTCCGGCTTCGCCAGCGCGAGGACGCGGTCAGACGCCGCGATCATCCCGTCGATCGATCCGCCGTTGGTGATGTCGATGTACGGGTAACCGGCCGAGAAGAAGAGGTCTCCGGTGTGGATGACGTTGGCCTGCCTGAAGATGAAGATGGCGTCGGCGTCGGAGTGCGCGTCCGGGATGTGGAGAACCTGGATGTCCTCGCCGTTGAAGCGGAGCGCGAGCGAGTCGATGAAGGTGACCTCGGGCCAGACCGCCGGCGGGAACGGTCCCCGCTTTTCGTTCAGTACGTCGTGGAACTGCTCCCGGCCCATCCGCTCCACGCACTTGACATGGCCGACGACGACCGCGCCGTCCTTCCTGAACAGCTCGTTCCCGAGTGCATGGTCGTAGTGCCAGTTGGTGTTGAGCACGAAGCGCACGCGCCCGCCGCCCGCCAGCTGGGCCAACGCGGCGACGATCTTGTCGTGGAGTTGCGGAAACCCGGAATCGATGAGCAGCACGCCGTCGCGGCCTGGCAGGATGCCGATGTTCCCGCCCGGCCCGACGATCATGTGGATGCCTCCCGTGACCGGCACCGCCTTCACCTGGATCGTGTCCCAGTCCTGCGGGACCGGCCCGGGACTGAAGCCGCTTGCGACGACGGCTGCGCCCCCGAGCAGCGCCAGGATCACGCCCCCCGCGGCCCACTTCGGCACGCCGAACCGTCTGGTCTTCATCGCGCCTCCCATGCTGAACATCGACTGGGTCCGCACACCGTACGCATCGCCCGTTCTACACCCATCCGGGAGTGTTGGCAACCTCTGGCCTCCTCACCCGCAGATTGCCGGCGGCTTGGCAGAGCGGGAAGCCACGATGGGGAGAGTGGTGGAGGTGAAGGCCATTACGAAGTCCGCCGCGCTGGCGAAAGCTATCGGCGCTGAACTGGTCCGGATGAACGCGGTAGTCATTGAGCGCCAGCGCAGGATCGCGGCCGGCGTCACCGACCCCGCGGCGCCGGCAATCGGGGAGTATCTGGGGCTGCTCATCCAAGCCTGCGCGCAATCTGCCGATCCCTCGGTGATCGACGGCCTGGTGGGCGCAATCGACACGGGATACGGGGCGACGCGAGCACTCGCGCGGTTCGGGCCCGCGGCTTCTGACCGAGTTCTGACAGTGGCCAGCAGTGATGTTGAGTCGGTGAAGGTGAGCGGAGCGCTCACGACGCTCGAATTGATGAATCAGGTGGGCACACTGTCGCCCGAGCAGCGAGCGCGTTCGGCGAATGTCATTCGGGCCAGGTTGTCAGGGCAACAGTCGTTCATCGTATTCTCCGCAGCGATCCACGCGGCGGCGGCGTCTGAAATGGCGGATCTGCGCGTACGCGTGGAGGCCATCGCGTCAGGGGCAGTAGTTCTGAATACCGCAGATTATCAGGACATGACTGCCGAGCTACAGCGCAGAGCACAGGACGCGCTCAAGAAGAAGCGCATGTAACGAGAATGGTATTGAGTTAGCGGGAGTCGGCGGGGTGATTCCACAACGACACGCGGGTGAGGGCGAGCGGCCGAACGACGGTGTTCCTGGCCCGCCAACCACCTCCGCTCACGACCGAGGCCCACGAGGGTCGCGTGACACTCGACCTGAGCAGTCTGGCGAAGAGCCCGTGACGGCCGTACCACCCGTATTGCGAAGCAACCTGAGGTCGGCCGCGAGCGCATCTTGCGAGACGGGGAGATCCTTGAACCGTGGTGTGGCCCGGGGCCCCCGAGGCGGACGGCTCTGTGCTAGCATCCCGGCATGAGGCGCACCGCCGTTCAAGCAGCGTGTCTCGCGGTGGCCCTGCTGGTGGCGCCGAGTGGCGCGAGCCAGGAGACTCCTGCGGTCCGGCTGCTGATTACGACCGACATCGGTGTCATCGACATCGAAGTCGATCCTTCGCACGCCCCGGTGACGGCTGCCAACTTCCTCAAGTACGTCGATGGCGGCTTCTTCGACGGCGGCCAGTTCCACCGGTCGGCGCGCCTTGAGACCCAGGCCGACCGCCCCGTCAAGATCGAGGTCGTCCAGGCCAGCATCAGGCGTGAGCGGGCGAAGGAGGAGTTTCCGCCGATTCCGCTCGAGCGGACGAGCGTCACCGGCCTCCGCCACAGAGACGGCACGGTGTCGATGGCACGCAGCGGCCCGGATAGCGCGACATCGAGCTTCTTCGTCTGCATCAACGACCAGCCGTCTCTCGACTTCGGCGGCGCCCGCAACGCGGACGGCCAGGGGTTCGCCGCCTTCGGCCGCGTCGTCGGCGGGATGGACATCGTTCGCAAGATCCACAACGCCCCGGCGCGGGGTGAGACCCTGACGCCGCCCGTGCGGATCATCAAGATCGAGCGCGCCCTACGCATTGACCTCAGTGAAACCGTCCGCGCGGATCCCGACCTGTTCGGCATCATCAGCAACGTGATCTTCTACCGCACACACGATCCGAGCCTTACCGAACTGTGGAATGGGGCCGACGCCGTCGTGCACCTTCGGGTCGAACAGTCCCTGGGCGCGCTGCCGTGGCCCCTTGGCGGCAATCGGTTCTCCCGCATTGTTTCCACCGAGTACCGCGCCTCGGTTATCGAGGTGCTGAAGGCGCACGCGCCCGCAGGAACGCCCGGCCCGACCCTGGCGTTTCTGCAGCCCTTCGCAGGCGTGTGGCACGACAGCAGCGGACGGTCGTGGCGGAGCAGCTGGCCTCGGGCCCGAGGATGCCGTGGCTCCCGGCGGCGAACAGGTGGCATTCCTTCGCTGGGACGCGTCGGTTGACCGCTACCTACGGACCGAACTGCTGCCGGTTCGTGACGGCCGCGTGTTCTGCAATGCCGTCAACAAGACTGTGGTCCGCGATGGAACGCCGCTCGCGGACTTCCTGTCGACATTGCGCGCGATGAGAAGGTCGTCGTTCCCTTGATCTTGGGGCGATGGGTTGTCGCCCGGGCCCAAGCGGACCGACGGCCCGTGATGGCCGTACAGGAGGAAGGCGGGAGCCCACCGCGGTCGCACTGCGCATCGCCAATCGAGGGCATCATCCCCGCGAGAGGGCTTCGAGACAGACGCCGCCTCCCGGGCGGGTCCTCGCCTCGCGCGCAGGCGTTCAGTCTGGCGATCGAGTCGAGATGCCTCCCGGCGCTGCGACGCGCTGATGGGGCGCTGAGCGGGCGTCGGCCGGCTGCTTGGTGGCGCCGTCAGTGGCCGTTGTTATCGGGCAAACCTGGAGATCCGGCGGTGGGAGAATCCTGGCCAAGACCAGGACGATAGCATTAGAGCGCTGTCCCCTCGTCTGCCGCTCGCGAGTGAACGTAACCCTGCGCTATCAGAAGCAACCGCTCGGCGTCCCGAGATCGCGCCCCGCTCAGGCACAGCTGACGGTCAACGATCATGAACGCCGTGACCGTGCGCCAGCCAGCCAACCTGATACCCGATCACCAACGAGATCAGTTGCACAATGTAGCTGTTGCCAGAACTTGTCAGGTAGGCTATCTGCGTACCGTCTTCAGACCATGCCGGCAGGAGGACGTCGTGTGTGCCGGCAACCTCGATCTTCCGCCCCTCGCTGTCGATGATTGCCAAGCGGTTGCGGGGGGTCAGAAACGCCAGAGCACCCATCGCAAACGGCGACCACGAGAACGTCAGACCAGCGAGCACGTAGCTGGAGGTTGCCTCGGCGATGGTCTGACCGTGCAAGACCAGCACGTTCGAGGTGGATTGCGCGCCGGACGCCGCGTATGCGCGCTGAGTGTTTCCCGGGTCGCTCGAGTTGAAACCCGTGATCCGCTTCGTTTCGGACTTGATCGCCAACGAGGGGAGCCAAGGCGCCTTCTGACCGCCCTTCCACGACCAGTACCCTCTTGCTCCAGTCCGGAGCCGTCGGAAGCTGGGTCACGGCTCCCGCCGGCACCGAAACGGACACGTGGCCCTCAGCCCTCGAACTCATCCCCCACACGTAGACCTGCTGCCCGTCGGGCGACCAGGCAAGTCGCACCGGACGACCGTGCAGGTTCGTTTGAGCGAGGGTTGCCACCGCTACCGGTGCAGCATATTTCAGCGAGCGAACGTCGAGCGGAATCAGTCGGCGGAGACCTGCCTTTCCGGCTTCCGCCAGCGTGCTCGACGAACTGGCGACCCGCCGGTATTCCTTGATTGCGTCAATCCGGTCGGCCTCGGCGGGAGGGGGCTGTTGGAGCGAGCGAACGTACCGAAGTTCCTTCGCACCGCCGAGATTGAACCGCGTGCTCGTGTCGTTCGGCTCCGCAACCAGGGCTTTCTCAAATGTCCCGACGGCTTCGTCCAATTGCCCGAGCGACGTCTGCACCACGCCCACGGCGTTGAGGACCTCCACGCTGCCCGGCCAGCGTTTCTCAGCCGCGCGCAGGACCACCAGCGCCTCCCCCGTTTTCGCCTGGCGCAGGTAGGCGTCCGCGATGTCGAAATACACCGGTACAAAATCAGGTACGGCGGTGCGGACGACATTCCAGGCATTTCTAGCAGCGACCCATTGGCCCTCCGCAAACGCCGACCAACCAAGCACGTAGTTGACCCAGGGCGGCGCCGCGGGGTTCTCAGCCGGAGTCGTGAGGACGCTGAGAGCCGTCCTGGTGTCGCCCCGCTCGTAGGCCGCCCAGCCTTCCAGGATCTGCGCTATCACGGAGTCCGGCATCGGCTGAGTCGTTGACGCAACCGGAGTTCCCTCTCGGAGGCGGGTGGCATCATCGACAGGCGCCCGCCCGACAGGGCGCAGGCGGACGCCGTCAAGGTCAGCACCCGCCTTGGTGCCCAGAGCGGCGGTGATGGTCGGGACATCCATTGCCGCTCTCGGTGGCGGAGCAAGGGGAGCAACGGCTGGCGCAGGGGAGGCGCTCGGCGGGGTGGCATTCGCAACGACCGGCGCGGGCTGGTTGGGGGTGGGAGGTTGTGTCAATGCCGACGCCGGGATCGGTGCGCTGTCGGCGACCGCCAGGTACCCCTTCCGCGCTCTGACCGTCAGCCCGGGACGTTTGACCGTCACTCTTATCGAGTGGAACTTCCCATCGCGGGGCACCGCGGACTGGTAACCCAGCACGTAGTAGGAGCTGGTGTCGCTCGCGATGTCGCGCAGTGCCCTGGGGAAGTCGTTTTCGTTGCGGATGAACAACCCGCCAGTATCGACGGCGAGGCTGTTCGGACCGTCGCTTCCGATGTCGAACTGCGGCACACCCGCCGGCATGCCCGGCGACACGACGACGCGCTCCTGGGGCGCCGCATCCAGAATCCTGCTGTCGGCCGAACCCCTGTTCAACCCTCTCGTGTCGATGGCATAGATCCTCACGTTGGCCAGGGCTGCCCTGCCAATGACCGTCTGCAGTTCGCCCGCCAGGTCCTCAGAGGAAAAGCCGTCCGTCAGATACACAATGGTCTTGCGACCGGGCATGGGCGCGAGCCCGACGACCAGGTGCTTCAACGTCGAGAGCGTTCGCTGGGCCGAAATGCGTGCCTGGCCTGCGATGGCTCTGCCCTTCCCGAGAATCTGTGGCAGGGCGTCGTCGCACCGGTCCTTGTCGTCAGCGCACGCCCGGTAGACCAGGTGCTCGATGACCTTGTCGTCCCCGACGCTCACGCGTGTGGCTTCATACAACGATTCGATTCGAGGCCACGCCCGCATGTCGAGTTCGCGAGACCGGGCGTCTGGCGTTGGCTTGATGCTGGCCACCGCCGCACGCAGTTCTTCTCCCACGCTGGTCAGCCGCTTGTTGACCATCGTCCCGGCGACCACAATCCCGCCGACGTCGCCTGCCTGGAACTGGGTCGTCAGGAATTCGGTCACGGCCTTCTGAGCCCGGATGACGCTCCCGGTCGCCATGTGTTCGACGTCGAAGGAGAAGACGAAGACGCGCTGGACAGCGGCCGGAGGCGGCGTCGAAGTCCCGGACGGCAGCGGTTCTTCGCGGGGCTGACTCTGGCGCGATGCCGAGGCGGCGCCAGGGCCCGTGACGAGGTAGAACGTGTCGATCCCTCGGGGCGTGGCATCCTCGATGACTTGAAAGTCACGAGGGCCGAGATCGACCACGAACTTCCCGGCCGCGTCCTTGACGATGACGTCCACTTCCACCGTCGTCGTGCCGCCGCGAAAAGTGGGGGCCTGAGGAGGGGAGGCTGCAGTCTGTAGTCGCGGCGCGATGGCGTTTCCTACCCCGAACCAGATGGCAACCAGACCGAGAAGCGTCGGAACCGGGCGATTTCCGGATCTCATGGCTTCGCCATTGGTAGTAGTCCCGGTGGGTCTCGGTGCCAATCCCTTGCCCGAGCACCGCTTGCCCACATTCTACACAACTTACCCCAGCCCGGGCAGTGACAGTCCGCTCCCAGTGTCGAGCCTGATTTGATCTCGCCCGCCGTGACGGCCGTAAGGGCCTCAA
Source organism: uncultured Acidobacteriota bacterium (assembly GCA_963698725.1). Classification (GTDB taxonomy): domain Bacteria; phylum Acidobacteriota; class Vicinamibacteria; order Vicinamibacterales; family Fen-181; genus FEN-299. The sequence continues at coordinate 184,257 of CAVORY010000006.1, read as the reverse complement.
CCTGCCAATACCGCCGGAACCCGCGAAGGCGGCCTGCTGACGCCGCAGATCGCAGCCACGAAACGCGGTTCGTGCGCTGAGGCCTCGTTGCACAGTAATTCCGGTGAGCAGCTACGCTGCGGGACGGTTCTTCCACTAAGATCACCGGCGATCGAGACCAAGGGCGGGAGCGGGAGTCGAAATCGCGGAAGGAGCCAACGATGACAATACGAGAGCGGAGCGGTAGAACGTCAAGTCGGACAACGGTGCGTTGTGGTGCCGCGGTCGTCATGGTCATACTCGCATTGGCGGTTTGGTCACCCGCTCTGCGTGCCGATGGCTACTACTCGTACACATTCTCCAACGACTGTATCGTCGACTACTGGTGGGAGGGGGTTCAAGCCTGTGAGGACTGCGAGACGTATTACGAGGGTTGCTATGCGGCCTGCCACGACTGCGCGCAGGGGGGGGCAACCTCGTTGGCAGAGTGTCGATGCCCTCTCATCCCATCTGCTTGGGCGGGGCGTCGAACCGCAGCGGGTACTCCGCATCGCCGACACTGGCCTGCGGCTACGAGGTACGCCGACGCTACTCCTCGTCGATTCACGCCGGCGGGTGATCAAGGCGTGGAATGGCCAGCTGCGGTCAGTTCAAGAGGATGAGGTCCTGCGAGAGCTTGACTGAAGGCGTTCATTGTGACTCCTGAAGGTCCCCTCGGCTGACGTCTCCGACCCTTGGCGGGACGCCACGACTGTTACCATCGTCGAGCGACCTCGAGACGTGCTCGTCGTCAGGAAAGAGACGAGGTGCGCACGCTCGATCCCTCCGATATCCGCGCGATGCGCCCGCCGCCAGGGCCGCGACCGGCAGACGAGCGGACACCCCTCTAATGCTATCGTCAACAGTGGTAGATCACCGAGGCGCCCGCGGTGGCCGCCGTCACCGCCTCGCAGTCGGCGAGGTCGGCCTGCGCCACCTCGACCCCCGCCAGGGCCCCGCACGACGAATGCCGCACGAGGCGCACCCGGCGCCCCTCGGATGAGAGCCGCTCGGCCAGCGGCGTCCCCACCTGGCCCGCCCCAATCACGACATGCAGCTCCGACATGGCGCCTCCCCGCCCGGTGGCTCAGCTCACCGCTCGGCAACCGCGAACTCCCCAATCATACGCCCGGACGATCAGGTCGAACCCGAGCAGCCGGTTGCCCGCGACGTTCGCGGTGTGCCCGGCCGCGCAGGTCCCGAACGCGGGACCGCCGGTGGCGCCGGGCGAGTCGGTCATCGAGTTACTGTCTTCTCAGTGACCAACCACCCGGCGCAGGTTCTTCCTTCCCGGAGGAACGTCCTCATGGACATCGGTCGTGATCTGCGGGTCGGTCTCCGCGGCCTCCGCCGCATGCCGGCCGTCGCGCTGCTCATCGTCCTGACCCTCGGCCTCGCCATCGGCGCGAACGCCGCCGTCTTCTCGCTCGTCGACCGGGTTGCGATGCGGCCGCTCCCCGTCGAGAAGCCCGACGAGCTCGTCCTCGTGAGCGCGCCGCCGCTCCCGCGCCTCCCGACCGGCCAGGGAATCATGATCGGCGCGAGCAGCGGCAGGACGCTCGGAATGGACTACCCGCTGGTCACAGCGCTGCGGGACGGCCTGGCGGACGTCTTCAGCGCCGTTGCCGTTCGGCGAGGCTGGCGGTTCACACTGTCGGCCGACACCGCGATTGAAGTGCGGGGCGAGTTGGTCAACGCCGGTTACTTCGCTGTTTTCGGCCTGCGGACGATCGTCGGAAGGGCGTTCACGGCCGCGGAAACCGAGGAGCGCGACGGTCCGCCGGTGGTCGTCCTCAACCACGGCTTCTGGATGCGCCAGTTCGGCGGGGACCAGGGGATCGTCGGCCGGACGATCCGCGTGAACAACGTCCCAGTCACCGTCATCGGCGTCCTCGCGCCCGGCTACTCGGGGACCAGCGTCGGCGCCGTCCCCGAGTTGTTCCTGCCGCTCGGCATGGGCGACCAGATCGTGTCGGGGCCGATGCGCCAACTCGCCTGGGATTCGCCGAATCTCTCCATCTACGCCATGGTGGCGCGACTGAGGCCAGGTGCGAGCCGCGAGCGGGCCGAGGCGGCGGTCCGGCTGCTCTACGAGCGTCTGTTCGACCAGGCCCTGGCCAGCGGCGCGCAGGTAGGCGACAAGGAGTACAGCATCTTCCTCAAGACACACCCTGTCAGCGTCGAGCCGGCGGGCACGATCGGCAGCGAGGAATCGGGACTGACCCGGTACCTCGACCTCCCCCTCAAGCTGCTGATGGCCATGACCGCGTTCGTGCTGGTCGTCGCCGCGGGCAACGTCGCCAACCTGCTGCTGGCGCGCGGCATCGTGCGTTCTCACGAGACGGCTGTGTGCCTCGCTCTGGGAGCCCGGCGGTGGGATCTGCTCCGGCCGCGCCTGGTCGAATGCTCCGCGCTCGCCGTCGCGGCCGGGGCGACCGGGGTCGTGTTCGCATACTGGGCCGGATCGCTCGTGCCCTCGCTCCTCGGACTGGGCCGCGATCTCGCGGGTGTCGACACGCGGCCCGACGCGCGCGTGGTCATGTTCACGGCGGTCGTGTCGATGGCGACCGGCCTGCTGGTCTGGCTCGCGTCCGCCCTCTTCCTGACCTGGCGGCCCGCGCACGACATGCTCACAGCCGGCCGGCCCCTCGCCGAAGGCGCCCGGTCCGCCCTCGGCCTGCGGCGAAGCCTCGTCATCCTGCAGGTGGCGCTGTCGATCGCGCTCTTCTGCACCTCGGCGCTGCTCAGCCGCAGCCTGTTCAACGTCCTGTCGGTCGACCCTGGATTCGACACGCACGGCCTCGTGGCGTTCAGTGTCAATCCCGCGACGGTCGGCTACGAGGGTGATCGGCTGGCGGCGTACGAGCGGACGCTCCTCGAGCGTGTTCGCGCCGTGCCCGGCGTGTCGCGCGCGGCGGCCACATCGACGCTGCCGCTGTCGGACCATGGTGGAGGCACGTTTGTTCACACCGGCGAGCAATCGCTCGGCACGAGAGTCATGGTTGACGAAATCACGGTGGACGATGCGTTCCTCGCGACGCTCGGGCTGCCGGTGCTCTCCGGCCGCGGGTTCGATGACCGCGACGTCAAGGGCGCCCCTGAGGTCTGCATCGTCAACGAAGCGGGGGCGCGCGCGCTCGTCGGGCGCCGCGAAGCCGTGGGACAGATGGTGGGATTCCGAGGGCCTGCCGGCGACGTGGCAGGTCGTGGGTGTCATCGGCGATTCGCGCAACCGGTCGCTCAAGGCCTCACCGGTGCCGACGCTGTTCCGACCTCGCGCGCAGGCGAGGCACGGTGCACCCATCGGCGTCCTCATCCGGACGGCGGTTCCCGGGGCGGTGACCGCGGAGGTGGCCGGGACGCTGGTGAAGCAGCTGGACGCGGGCGTTGCGATGACCGGGTTCGGCAGCGTCGCCGAGTCCGCCCGGGCGGCGCTCCTGGGCGAGCGGATGCTCGCGGGCCTGTCGCTCGTGTTTGCGGGACTCTCTGCCGTGCTGGCGGCGATGGGCCTGTTCGGCCTCGCCAGCTTCAACGTGGCGCGCCGCACGCGCGAGATCGGCGTCCGGCTCGCGCTCGGCGCGACGCGCGGCGCCGTCCAGAGGGAGGTGTTCGTCGAGGTCGGGACGCTCTCGGCGGTCGGAACCGCCATCGGCCTCATGGTGTTCGCGGCCGCCAGCCGGGTCCTGCGATCGCAGCTGTTCGATCTGAGTCCCACGGATCCGCCGACGATGGCAGCGGCCACGCTCGCCCTCGCGGCGGTCGCGGGCGCGGCGGGCCTGCTGCCCGCCCGGCGGGCGTCGCGCGTGGACCCGGCGATTACATTGAGGTGCGAATAACCGCTGCCCGCTGCCAGCTTGGGTGTCCGCGGTCCGCTGTCGGCTGTCTACAGCAGCGCAATCCCCGCGACGGTCTTGAGGTCGATGATCTCCCCGTCGCGAATCATCCGGCGCACCTCGTCGAGGCTGAAGCGTTGTGTCCGAATGTCCTCGTCGTGGTCGGGGCTGGCCGGCGGCCGGCCGGCCGGCGGCGCCAGCCGGGTCAGCCTGAAGAAGTTCATCAGCTCGTCGCAGTAGCCGGGCGTGGGGTAGAACGCGCCGAGGAACTGGAGTTCGCCGGCCGCCAGACCGGTTTCCTCCTCGCATTCGCGCGCCGCCCCCTCCGCCGGGTCCTCGCCCGGCTCCAGGCTGCCGGCGGCCAGCTCCCAGACCCAGCGATCGATCGCGTAGCGGTACTGCTTCACGAGAATGACGTGGTCGGGGTCCGGCATCGGCAGGAGGACGACCGAACCGGGGTGGCGCACGACCTCGAGCGTGGCCTGGACACCGTGCGGGAGCCGCACGCGGTCGCGCACGACCTTGAAGATCCGGCCCGCGAAGACCTCCTCGTGCCGAAGCGGAGTGCCGTGGCCGTCGTCCATCAGGACCGCCCCTGCCTGCCGCTCACGAGACCTGCGCGGGCTGCGGCGCCTCGGCCGGCTCGGCGGCGGGCGCGGGCGCCTCCGGGCTCGGCGGCAGCGCCAGGGCGAGGACCTCGTCGATGGTCGTGACGAAGTGCACGGTCATCTCGCGCCGAAGGTCCTCGCTCAGATCCTCGTTGATGTTCTTCTCGTTGCGGGCGGGCAGGATGACCTCGCGGATCCCGACGCGGCGCGCCGCGAGCACCTTCTCCTTGATGCCGCCGACCGGCAGCACCCGGCCGGAGAGCGTGATCTCACCGGTCATCGCGATGTCGCCGCGGACGGGCCGCTTCGAGAGCTCGGAGCAGAGCGCGACGATCATGGTGACGCCCGCCGACGGGCCGTCCTTCGGGATGGCGCCGGACGGCACGTGGAGGTGGATCTCGGAGGACTTGTAGAACTCGGGATCGACGCCGTAGCGGGACGCGTTCGCGCGGAACCACGACAGGCCCGCGCGCGCCGACTCCTTCATCACGTCGCCCAGGTGGCCGGTGAGGGTCAGGCTGCCGCCCCCGTTCATCCGCCGGGCCTCGATGAACAGCACCTCGCCGCCGGACGGAGTCCACGCGAGCCCGATGGCAACGCCGGGATCCTTGGTCCGCTCGCTCATCTCCTCGTCGAGGAAGCGGGGCGCGCCCAGCATCTCGACGACGACGTCGGGCGTGATGGCGATCGGCTCCTCGTCCCCCTCCGCGCGCCGCCGTGCCGACTTGCGGCAGAGCGCCGCGATTTCGCGCTCGAGGTTCCTGACGCCGGCCTCGCGCGTGTAGCCGCGGATGACCGCGCGCACGGCAGCATCCTCGAAGGTGACCGAGTCGGCGGTCAGGCCGTGGTTCTGCACCTGCTTGGCCAGCAGGTGTTCGCGCGCGATCTTGAGCTTCTCCTCCTCGGTGTAGCCGGGAAGCTCGAGCACTTCCATCCGATCGCGCAGCGCCGGCGGCACCGGGTCGAGGACGTTCGCGGTCGTGATGAACAGCACCTCGGACAGGTCGAACGGCACGTCGAGGTAGTGGTCCCGGAACGTGTTGTTCTGCTCGGGATCGAGCACCTCGAGGAGCGCCGACGCCGGGTCGCCGCGGAAATCCGACCCGAGCTTGTCGATCTCGTCGAGGATGAACACCGGGTTCTTCGACTCGGCCCGGCGCAGCCCCTGAATAATCTGCCCCGGCAGCGCGCCGATATACGTGCGGCGGTGGCCCCTGATTTCGGCTTCGTCGCGCATCCCGCCCAGCGAAATCCGGACGAACTTGCGGTCGAGCGACGAGGCGATCGACTTGGCCAGCGAGGTCTTCCCGACGCCGGGCGGCCCGACGAAGCAGAGGATCGGCCCTTTCACGTCCGGATTCAGCTTGCGAACCGCCAGGTACTCGAGGACGCGGTCCTTGGCCTTGACGAGATCGGAGTGATCGGCATCGAGGATGTCCTTGGTCCGCTTGAGGTCGATGACCTCGTCGGTCCGCTTGCTCCAGGGCAGCGCCACGAGCCAGTCGACATACGTGCGCGACACCGTGTACTCGGCGGCGGCCACGGGCATCTTCGACAGCCGATCCAGTTCGCGGACGGCCTCCTTCTTCACGGCTTCCGGCATGCCGGCCGCCTCGATCTTGGCCCGCAGCTCCTCGATTTCCTTCGTCTGGTCGTCGCCCTCGCCCAGTTCCTTCTGGATCGCCTTCAGCTGCTCGCGCAGGAAGTAGTCGCGCTGGTTCTTGCCGACCTCCGACTGCACCTGCGACTGGATCTTCGATCCCAGCTCGAGGACTTCGAGCTCCTTGATCAGGATCCGGTTCAGCTGGTCCATGCGGGCGCGGACGTCGAGCGTTTCCAGGACCTCCTGCTTGGCCGCCGTCGAGATGGTGCTGAGGCTCGACGCGATGAAATCGGCCAGTTTGCCGGCGTCCGAGATGTTCAGCGCAAGCGTCTGCAGGTCGTCGGAGAGCAGGGGCGACAGCGAGACCACCTGCTGGAAATTCGTCTTGATGTTCCGCTGAAGGGCGTCGATCTCGAGCTTGTCGGCCTCGCTGATGCCTTCGGACGCCGTGACGACCGTCGCGCGCAGGTACGGCTTCGTCTCGACGATCTGCCCCATCTCGAGGCGCGCAAGCCCCTGAACGATCAGCCGCAGGCTGCCGTCCGGCAGCTTGAACATCTTGTGGATGTGGGTGGCCGTGCCGACACGAAACAGATCGGCCTCCCCGGGCTCCTCGATGGTGGCGTCGCGCTGGGTGAAGACGGCTATCAGCTTTCCGCCGCCGATGGCGTCGTCGATCAGGCGGACGGAGCTCTCCCGGGCCACCGCGAGCGGCATGAACGAGTTCGGGAACAGAACCGTGTCGCGCAGCGGGAGAATGGGGAGTTCCGAGGGGATGGAGAGCGCCCGCTCCCCATCCGAGGACTCGTCGAACGTCGGGGCTTCGGGTTCGTCGCTCATCACCGGGGGCTCCGTCGATCGCCGGGCTTCGGCCCGGCGTCGCCGGGACGGGCGGGCAGGGCCGGCGTGTCCGGCCCCGCCGCCAAGGGTCGAAGCTCAGCTGCTCATGTCGAAGAACAGCGCCGACGAAGAGTGGCGCTGCGCCATCATCCGCTCGCGCCGCTGGACGCTCTCACGAGCCTCTTCGCAGTCGCGGCAGCGGACAGCGAAGGGAAGCGCCCGCAGACGCTGCCGGGCGATCTCCTCCCCACACTCGAAGCAGTTGCCGTAGGCCCCCTCTTCGAGGCGGACAAGCGCCTCGTCGACCTTGTTCAGCGTCTCGGCCTTCATCTGGATCAGCGCGAACTCGATGTCCTCCTGGATGCCGGCTTCTGAACTCTCGACTTGATCGAGGACGTTGCTCAGCTTGCCCGACGTGTTCTCCGTGCGGACGTCGCGAATCCTCACCTTGAGCTGGGACTGGATTTCACGCTTGCGGCCCTCCAGCATCTGCTTGAGGTCGCGATAACGCTCGGTGCTCATGTTCTTCTTCATCTTCGTCGTTGCCATGGCGCTGACGCTCCTTCCTTGTGCGTCGGCCCGATCAGGGTCGATATCTTAGCACGTCGCCTCATGCAAAGAAACTGCCATTTCGCCTCAGCAACCGATTTCTCTGGCTCCGGCGGCAATCCGGCAGCAGCTTCGCCATCGCTTCGTGTTCAGGCTCCGTGTAATCGTGTAGAAACTTCACCAGCCCAGCCATTGACCTCGCGACGGAGACGAACTCCAAACGACTCAAATCACACTACTTATCGTCACATCTCCGACGGGGGCATCTGTTTCTGTCGATTGATGTCTCTTATGACGCTGGAGCGGGGACTACGGTTCCCCGGCAGGAGTTCTTTCTTCGCGTCTCCTGTTGAGGACAACAGGGCTCGTCACGCTGTGTCCTCACAACCGCGCAGGGTGTGTCCCCACGACCTGGCGTCGATTTCGCGCTTCTCAGACGGCCGCGACGTATGCGAAGCTGACACTCATGGTTTGCCCACTCTGCAGGCAGCGTGCGGCGCGCCGGAGCTGTCCGGCGCTCGACCGCGATATCTGTGCCGTGTGCTGCGGAACGAAGCGGCTGGTGGAGATTCGCTGCCCGGCCGACTGCGGCCACTTGAAGACGTCGCAGGCGCACCCCCCGGCGGCGGTCCGCCGTCGGCAAGATCGCGATCTGGGCTTTCTGATGGCCATGCACGAAGGGCTCCCGGCCGCCCAATCCGAGCTGCTCTGGGCCATTCTGACGTTCGTGGCCGGGCTTGGGGGCGATCGACTGGCGAAGGTGGTGGACGAGGACCTCTCGGATGGCGCGGCAGCGCTGGCCGCGACCTATGAGACCGCCGGGCGCGGCCTCATCTACGAACACAGGCCGCAGTCGCTGATCGCGCAGCGGATAGTCACCGACCTGCAGGGCTTCCTCGGAACGCTGGCGGCCGAGTCGCACGCGGCAGCCAGGCGCGTGGAGCGCGACGCAGCCGCGGTGCTGCGTCGGCTCGAGGCCGGCACCCGTGAGGTGAGGAAGACCGTCGACGAGGGACCGACGACCGCTCTGGACATGATCTCGAGGGTCGTGAGGCAGGCCTCGCGCGAGGCGCCTGCCAGGAACGCGGAGTCGGCGCCCGAACCAGCCAAGCCGGTGATCATCGCGCCGTAGGCCGGTACGGGGTATGCGACTGGCGACGCGAGGCCGGCACGCGTGATCCGGCCGCCCGCCGCCTGTCGCGGACCGACCCCGCCGGTCTCCAGGAGTTCTGCTATAATGGAAGGCTCGTGTCTTGACGTCCGAGGGTTTCTGGACGCTCTTCTTGCAGGAAAGCGAAAGCCATGGCGAAGCGGTGTGACATCTGCGGCAAGGGTCCCGTGGCGGGCCACAACATCAGCCACGCGCACAACGTGACGGCGCGGCGGTTCGAGCCGAACCTCCAGACCGTGCGCGCGGCGGTCAACGGCGGCACCAAGCGGATCCGCGTGTGCACGCGATGCCTGCGGTCGGGCAAGGTCGTCAAGGCGGCGTAGACGCATGCCGCAAGCCGTCTCGACGCAGGCCGCCCCGGCGGCCATCGGCCCCTACTCGCAGGCGATCCGTGCCGGCGACTTCCTGTTCGTGTCGGGCCAGATCCCGCTCGATCCGGCGACCGGCACCCTCGTCGACGGCGATGTCCGGGCGCAGACGCGCCGCGTTCTCGAGAACCTCTCGGCCGTCGTTGCGGCCGGCGGCGCATCGCTCGACCGCGTCGTGAAGACGACGGTCTACCTCGTCGACATGAACGACTTCCCGGCGATGAACGAGGTCTACGCGAGCTACTTCGGCTCGCCCGCCCCCGCCCGCGCCACGGTGCAGGTGGGCCGCCTGCCGAAGGACGTGAGGGTCGAGATCGACGCAATCGTGCATCTCGCGTAGTGGCCCGTGGACAGTGGCTGGTGGTCAGTCGGTCACGCGAGACCGACCAGTCACCCGCCACTGACCACTCGATCACGACACGATTCCCGCCCTACGCCCTCTCCACCTCGAGGACCCCCGGCACCTTGCGGATAGCCTGCAGGACCTTCTCCAGGTGCTTGAGGTCGCGAATCTCGAGCGTCATCGCCATCCGGCCCAGGTGGCCGTCCTGCGCCTTGGCTTCGATGGTCGTGATGTTGGTGTTGACGTCGGCGATCTTGGCGCTGATCTCGGCCAGCAGCCCCTTGCGGTCTTCGACGGCCAGTGTCAGGTCGACGGTGTAACCGCCCTGGTCGGCTCCGCGGTCCCACTCGACGGCGATTCGCCGGTCGGCGGTGTACATCAGGTTGGTGACGTTCGGGCAGTTGATGGAGTGGACCGAGACGCCCTTCCCGCGGGTGATGTAGCCGACGATCTTCTCGCCGCGGATCGGGTTGCAGCAGCGCGCCCGGACCACCAGAAGGTCGTCGGCGCCGCGCACCTTGATCTTGTCGCTGCCACCTGCGAACGCCCGTCGCACGGCCGACACGACGCCGGTGGTCGGACGCTCCTTCAGGTCTTCGTCTGGCGCGAGCTTGTCGAGCGCCTGCCGGGCCTGCAGCTTGCCGAAGCCGATGGCGGCCAGCCACTCCTCGGCCTTCTGCATCCCCGACGCGGTGGCTGCGCGCAGCAGCTCCGGCTCGGACAGCAGGGTCTTGGTGGCGAGGCCGAACCGACGGAGTTCCTTCTCCAGCAGCCGGCGCCCGAGATCCACGGCCCGCTCCTTCTCCTCGGCCTCCAGGAAGTGCTTGATCTTGTTGCGCGCCTTCGAGGTCACGACGAAGTTCAGCCAGTCGCGGCTCGGCCTGTGCTTCGCCTGGGTCACGATCTCGACGATGTCGCCATTCTTGAGCAGGGTGCGAAGCGGAACCATCCGGCCGTTCACCTTGGCGCCGACGCACCGGGCGCCGACGTCGGTGTGGATCGCATAGGCGAAGTCGACCGGCGTTGCGCCACGGGGCAGCGGTTTGACCTGCCCCTTCGGCGTGAAGGTGTAGACCTCCTCCGGGTAGAGGTCGACCTTCAGGTTCTGGATGAACTCCTGCGGGTCGCGTACCTCCTGCTGCCACTCGAGCAGCTGCCTGAGCCAGACGAAGTACGGCTCATCGCGCGCGGCGCCGACACGCCCTTCCTTGTACTTCCAGTGGGCGGCGATGCCCTCTTCCGCGCGGACGTGCATGTCCTCGGTGCGAATCTGGACTTCGAACGGAAAGCCGCTCTCGCTGATGACTGACGTGTGGAGCGACTGGTACCCGTTCGGCCGCGGCATCGCGATGAAGTCCTTGATCCGCCCGGGCACCGGCGACCAGGTCTGGTGGATGATGCCGAGCGCCGCGTAGCAGTCCTTGACGGACTTCGTGACGATTCGGAGGGCGACGAAGTCGTAGACGCGATCGAGGCCGATGCGCTGCCGGCGCAGCTTCTGGTGGATGCTGAAGAGGCGCTTGGTGCGGCCGGAGACCTCGACCACCGGCACCTGGGCGTCCTCGAGTTTCTTCAGGATCGTCCGTCGAAGCTCCTCGACGACCCCTTCGCTGGCCTTTCGGCGGCGCTCGACGCCGGCCTTGAGGACGTCGTACGACTCGGGCTCGAGGAAGCGGAAGGCCAGCTCCTCGAGTTCGTTCTTCACCTTGGCCATCCCGAGGCGGTTCGCGATCGGCGCGTAGATGTCGAGCGTCTCCTGGGCAATCCGCTGACGGCGGTCCTCGGCCAGGAAGCTCAGCGTCCGCATGTTGTGGAGCCGGTCGGCCAGCTTGACCAGGATGACGCGGATGTCGTCAACCATGGCCAGGAGCATCTTGCGGAAGTTCTCGGCCTGGCGCTCCTCGCTCGACGCGAACGTAATGGCGCTGATCTTGGTGACCCCTTCGACCAGGTGGGCCACTTCCCGCCCGAACGTCTGCTCGAGCCGCTCGGTCGTCGTCAGGGTGTCTTCGACCACGTCGTGAAGGAGGCCGGCGGCGATGGTCACCGCGTCCATCTTCATGTCCGTGAGGATGGTGGCCACCTCGAGCGGGTGGACGAGATAAGGCTCGCCCGAATGGCGGACCTGCCCCTTGTGCTCGAGGGCTGAGAAGACATAGGCCCGGCGCAGCAGATCGAGGTCGGCGTCCGGATTGTAGGCCCGGACCTTTTCCAGCAGATCTTCGAAACGGATCACGGTGTGGCGGTGTCTAATCTATGTGGGAGCGCCCACGGCCCCATCATAGAAGCGCCCACGGGGGGGGTCAAGTTTTCGGCGGGTAGCGGCCCAGTTCGCTTGACTTGTCAATTTTGCGTTCACTATACTGGCGCGACCACCTCGGCCCCGGTGTGGGTGCCAGGGGAGCTGTTTCGCTACACGAATTAACCTCTCTCGTGATCATCAATCCAGGACCGTAGAAGACCGCTCTCCCGCGGTGCGGGGGGCAAGGGGGATGCAATGCAGAGGCGGTTCAAGGCGGCGGCGCTGATTTTCGTGCTCGCAGCCTTCAGTTCGACGCTCGTCGGATGCTCGCAGCTGGGCGTGCTCAGGGCTCGCAAGGCCATCAAGGAAGCCCACGTCCTCTACCAGCAGCAGGATTACAAGAAGGCCGCGGAACGGTACGAGGAAGCGGTCGCCAACGATCCGACCCTCAGCGCCGCGTATTTCTACCTGGGTAACAGCTACGACCAGCTCTTCAAGCCCAGCCGGAAGGGCGAGGCCCAGAACGACGAGTACCTGAAGAAGGCGATCGACAACTACCGGAAATGCGCGGACATGGAGAAGGACCCGCTCCTCCGGAAGCGTTCGCTCGAGTACCTGGTCAACGCCTACGGACCCGATAAAATGGGTGACCCCGGGCAGGCGGTGCCGATCATCGAGGAGATGATCAAGCTGGAGCCAACCGAGCCGACCAACTACTTCATGCTCGCGACGCTCTACGAAAACGGGGGGAACTATGAGGTCGCCGAGCAGCAGCTGCTGAAGGCGAAGGAGATGCGGCCGAACTCCTCGGACGTCTACATGCAGCTGGCTGGTTTCTACAACCGCCTGGGCGAGTTCGAGAAGACGATGCAGGCGCTCGACGATCGGGCGTCAAAGGAGCCGACCAACCCCGAGGCGTTCCACACCATCGCCGCCTACTACTGGGAGAAGGCCTACCGCGACTTCCGCCTGAAGGACGCGGAGAAGATGAAGTACATCGAGCTTGGCCTGGCGGCCGAGGACAAGGCGCTGCAGCTGAAGCCCGACTACATCGACGCACTGACCTACAAGAACCTCCTGCTCCGGTCCAAGGCGCTCGTGATCAAGAACCCGGCCGAGCAGCAGGCCCTGCTCGCCGAAGCCAACAGGCTCCGCGACCAGGGGATCGAGCTCCGCAAGAAGAAGGCCGGCGGTCAGTAGGTCGGGCCGACGCCCGCATCGAGTCCTCGCGAAGGCCACTCGACCCCGACAGGGTCGAGTGGCCTTTCGCTTGTACGCGGGCGGGGCGTAGAGTGCCGGGCGCAGGGCGCAAGGCTCAAGGCTCAAGGCTCAGGGCTCAAGGCTCAGGGCTTCTGTCAGCGCCGTGAGCCGCCAGCCGTAGGCCCTAAGCCCTGAGCCCTGAGCCGTACACAAGAATGGACGGCCGACGCGTGGAGCCGCATCAGCCGTCCATGAGGTGGTCGATGAACTGGGGTCCCGGGCCTACTGCGCGCCGCCCTGGACGCCGGCAGCCTGCCGCATGCCTTCCGTGACGATCCCGACTTTCTCGACGCCCGCGCCCTTGGCGGCATCGATGACCTCGACGATGTCACCGTAGCGCAGGTTCGGCGCTCCGATGATGAACATCGTCTTGTCCTTGCGCTGCTCAAAGATGCTGCGCAGCTTGTTTTCCAACTCACCCATCGTGACGTTCTGCTGGTTGACGGTCAACTGCCGGTCGGCCGTGTAGTTGACGACGATCTGGTCGGACGTGTCCGTTTTCGGCGTCGCCGTCTTCGTTTCGAGCGGCAGGTTGATGTCGAGGCCCTTCTGGCTGAGCGGCAGGGCCGCGAGGAAGATGACCAGCAGCACCAGGAGCACGTCGATGAGCGGCGTCACGTTCATGTCCGCGCTGGCCTGCGGGACCTCGCTCTTGACGTTCTTCTCGGCGCCGTGGTGCTTGTGCGCGTGAGTCATGTTATCTTCCCCCCCTTGCCGATCTTGCGCTCGGTGATCAGACCGACGTTCTCGATCTGAGCCAGGCGCAGCTTGTCCATGGTCGCCATAACGGTCGAGTACGGCGCATCGACATCGGCCTTGATGAGGACGATCTTCTCTTTCTTGGTCTCGAGCGCCTCGGTGATCTTCTGGACGAGGTCGTCCTCGCGGATTCTCTGGGAGTTCAGGAAGAGCATCTTGTTGGCGTCGATCGCCACCACGGTCTGCTCCTGGTTCTCAGGCTTGTCCGCCGAATTCGAGGCCTGAGGCAACCTGACGTCGACGCCCTTCTGCAGCATCGGCGCGATCAGCATCATGATGATGAGCAGCACCAGCATGACGTCGACGAGCGGCGTCACGTTGATGTCCGCCTTCAATGAGCCTTTTGCGCCAACATCCATTGACATTGTGGCGATCTCCTAGCAAAGCTGCCAATCAGTCGTGCGGTGACCGGTCCACGGGCGCACTCTCGATGTCGTGGCTCCCGTGCGATGCGCGGCCGGCCCGGCTACGACTTCTTGATGAAGAAGTCCACCATCTCCGACGAGGAGTTGTCCATCTCCACGTTGAAGTACTCGATCCGGCTCGTCAGGTAGTTGTAGAACCACACGGCCGGGATGGCGACAATCAGCCCGAGCGCGGTCTCGACGAGCGCTTCGGCGATACCAGCCGACACGGCACCGATGCCGCCCGACCCTGTGGTCGCGATGCCCTGGAACGCGTTGATGACGCCGACGACCGTCCCGAGCAGGCCGACGAACGGGGCGGTCGCGCCGATGGTCGCCAGCGACGACACCATCTTCTTGAGGTCGGAGCCGGTGAGCGCCGAGGCGCGCTGGATGGCGCGGCGAACCGTGTCAACGGTATCCTCCTTGCTCATCTTCTCGCCGCTCTCCTGCGAGTACTGGTACTCCTGCAGGGCCGCGAGCACGACCTTGGCGAGGTGGCTGTAGCGGTATTCCTTCTTGGCGGCCAGCGCGATCGCGTCCTTCAAGCGGCCTTCCTTGAGCGCCTTGGCCACCTGCGGCGCGAACAGCTTCGACTGCTTGCGCGCCTGGATGTAGGTGTAGATGCGTTCGATAGCCACACCGAACGACAGCATCGACATGAAGAAGAGCACGTAGGCGATCCCCTTCGCGAACCATCCCATCTGGGTCCACATTTCGAGCAGATTCATCTGACCATCCTCCGAGTGTTCTGAACGAGTTGCAAGCCGCCCGGGTCTCCCCCAGGCACCGATTCCTGTTGAACGCCTCCGAAGCGATCTCCCGGCTCCGCGCTACCCTACTGCAGCGTGAAGTTGACCGTGACCGTCATGATGACCGGCACGGGCACGCCGTTCAGGAGGGTCGGCGTGAATTCCCACTGTTTCACCGCGTCGAGCGCCGCCTGGTCGAGCAGGGGGATCGACCGCAGCACCTTCGCGTCCTGGACCTTGCCGTTGGTGCCGATCGTGGCTTCGATGATCACGACGCCCTGCACCCGGGCCGACTGAGCGATGGCCGGGTAAACCGGCCTGATGTCGCGGGTCTTCGTCGGGGCCTTGATCTGGCCTCCGACACGGACCGGCGCCTGCACCGGCGGCGGCGGCGGCGCGTCGGGCAACCCGCCCACGACGCCTCCGACAATACCCCCAGGCACGCCGCCCTCGACGCCACCCTGCACGCCCTCGAGCCCCGTGTTCAGACCGGACTCCGGCTTGATCTCCGCCGGCGCCTGCACCGGCGCCGCGTTCGGGTTGATGTCCTCCATCACCGGCTTGGGAGCAGCGGCCGCGGCCGGCGGCGGAGGCGGTGGTGGCGGTGGCGGTGGCGGCGGCGGCGCCGCGAACGCCATCATGATGGGCGGCGTCGGAAGCACGTCGGCCGCCATCAACGGCACGATGACGATCGCGGCGATGATCACCGTGTGGACCAGGAACGAGAGCGGCACGGTGTACCACTTCTTGCTCCCGATCGTGATCGAGGGATTGACTACGTCACCAAACAAATCGCGTGGCACCGGTCTATTCCTCCTGCTCGTGCGTTCTCAGGCCTGGCCGCCAGAATCAGGTGCACTCGAGTGCGTGAGTCTCCAAACGGCCACTTACAGCGCGCCTGACTAGTTAGACACCGGTTTGACGAAAAAGGATTCTCGGAAGCGGTCGGGACAGGCTCGACGAGGGCGCCCGCGAGACCGAAGTTCGAGCATTGTAGCGATCAGAAACACCGCAAGTCAACGTCAACATTCCCGCCCGGCCTCCCCGTCGCGGATCGCGAGCCGGTCGGCTATCGCCATGCCGCCGGTCAGGAAGAGCCGGACGCCGTCCTCCGCGCTGATCTCCGGAAACCGCAACGCGTCCCGCCGGTAGACGAACACGTCTCCAAGGTAGAGGTGGTTGGTCGGCACGTACACCGCCGCGTACGCCTCCCGGCCGACGCCGGGCCCGCCGTCCAGCTCGAATTCCTTCGTCAGGAACCCGAGACGTGCCGCGCCACCTTCGGCGCAGACCATCACCACCCGCTTCAGCCCCGACTCGTTATCCGGGGAAATGGCCGCCATCAGCTGCTTCACCGGGGAGTAGATCGTCCGGAACACCGGGACCCGGGCCAGGTAGCCTTCCGCGCGCGAGAGCAGCCGCCTGCCGAGCACGTTGCTCGCGACGACGCCGACGAGCAGGAAGAAGGCCGCCGTCGTGGCCACGCCGAGGCCCGGCACATGGCGCCCGAGAACGCGGTCGTAGACCGGCCCGCTGAAGCTGTCGATCAGTCGAAAGACCCACACCAGGGCGGCCACGCTGATGATCAGCGGAACGGCTACGAAGAAGCCGGTGATGAAACGCCGCCGCAGCCAGTGGAGCGCGTGGGGTGTCGCCATGTGTCTATCGGGTCGCCCACCAGGCCAGGACCGCCCCGGCCAGCGCCAGGCGATACCAGGCGAAGACCGCCAGCGAGTGCCGGCCGACATACCGGATGAAGAACCGGACCGCGAAATAGCCGACGACGGCCGAGGAGAGAATCCCGGCCGCGAACAACGGCCCCTCACCGGGAGCGAGCCCGTTCCTCGCGAGCGGCAGGCCCTCCCTCACCGCGGCCCCCAGGATGGCCGGCACGCCGAGCAGGAATACGAACCGGGCCGATTCGTCCCGCCTCATCCCGAGCGCCATGGCTGTCGCCATCGTTGCGCCCGAACGCGACACGCCTGGCACGAGGGCGGCTGCCTGCGCGCAGCCGATCAGGATCGCGTCCCGGACGCCGAGCGACTCCCGCGAGCGGCGCTTGGCGCCCCAGCGCTCGACCGCGAAGAACGTCAGCGCCACCCCGGCCAGGGTGACGCCGGCCACCTCTGGCCGCCTCAGGGTCGCCTCGATCACGCCGCCGAACGCCACGCCCGCGGCGACCGCCGGTACGGTCCCGACGACGACGAGCAGGGCCATCCACGCCGCCGGTTCCGGCACCGGCCCGAAGACGGTGCCGATGCGCGGGATCGCCCGGACCATGGCGACGACATCCGACCGGAAGTAGACCAGGACCGCCAGGAGCGTGCCGACGTGGCACGCCACGTCGAACGCCAGGCCGAGCTGTTCGGCGTCCCAGCCGAAGAAGGCCCGGGCCAGGATCAGATGGGCCGAGCTCGAAACCGGGAGGAACTCGGTCAGCCCCTGGATGACCCCGAGAAGAACAGCTGACGCCAGACTCATGGCACGGGCGCGCGCCTACGAACCGGCGCTCCCGCGCGCCCCCTTGCGCTGCCGAGCCGTCGCCGTCGGCCTGGCCGCCGTGGTGACCGGCGCCGAGGCCGCGATCCGCGCGCCGCCCCGGCCGTGCGGCCAGAACGTCACGATCGCCGCCGCGATGAAGATGCTCGAGTAGGTGCCGGTGATGAGGCCGACGATCATCGTGAACGCGAACCCGCGCAGCACCTCGCCGCCGAAGACATAGAGCGCGACGACGCCGAGAAACGCCGTGCCGCCGGTGATCAGCGTCCGGTTCAGCGTCTGGTTGATCGACGAGTTCACCAGCTCGTTCAGGTTGTCACGGCGGCTCCCGCGCAGGTTCTCGCGGACGCGGTCGAAGATGACGATCGTGTCGTTGGTCGAGTACCCGGTGATCGTCAACAGGGCGGCGATGACGTTCAGCGAGAGATCCACCCGGAAGAACACCAGGAACGCGACCGTCACCAGCACATCGTGCAGCGTCGCGACCGTGGCGCCGACCGCGAAGCTGAACTGGAACCGGAACCAGATGTACAACAGGATGAAGAACAGCGACAGCGTGAAGGCGGTGATGCCCTTGCTGGTCAACTCGCGGCCCACGACCGGGCCGATGATCTCGGTGCCCACCCGCTTGAAGGCGCCGAGGTTCGAGGCTCCCAGAGCCGCCTCGACGTCCCGCGCCGCCTGCCCGAGCTCGGTGCCCGACTCGCGGCCGACCTGGGGAACGCGGATCATGATCTGCCGGAGGGACTCGCTCCCGTAGCGCTGCACCACCACGTTCTCGCCGCCGCCGAACGACTTGTCGAGCGCGCCGCGGACCTGGTCGATGCCCGGCAGCGTGTCGAACTGCACGATGACGATCGTGCCGCCCGAGAACTCGACGCCCAGGGGCAGCCCCTTCAGGTAGATGCCGACCACGCCAGCCAGGATGATCACCCACGAGACGATCAGTGCGGGCCAGCGGTACTTGACGAAATTGAAGTTCGGGTTGTGGAAGATCTGCATGGCCGCCTACTAGATGCTCAGCGTCTCGGTGTGCCGCTGCGAGAGCACCGCCTCGAACAGCGTCTTCGACACGAATGTCGCGGTGAACAGGTTCGATATCAGGCCGAAGAACAGCGTCGTCGCGAATCCGCGGATCGGCCCGGTCCCGAACTGGAACAGGAAGGCAGCGCCAATCAGCGCCGACAGGTGCGTATCCACCAGGGTCAGAAACACGCGCGTGAACCCGGCGTTGATCGACGCGCGCACGCCGCGACCGGCCTCCATCTCCTCCTTGATGCGCTCGAAGATGAGCACGTTCGAGTCCACGCCCATCCCCATGGTGAGCACGAACCCCGCAATGCCCGGCAGCGTCATCGTCGCGTTGATGTAGGACATCGCGCCGAGCAGGATGATCAGGTTGCCGACCAGCGCGACGATCGCATTGACGCCGGACAGCCGGTAGAAGACGAGCATGAACACGGTGACCAGAACGAGGCTGATCGACGACGCCAGCACGCCCGCGTTGATCGAGTCCTGGCCGAGCGTCGGCCCGATCGTCGTCTCCTGCATGTAGGTCAGGGGAGCCGGCAGCGCGCCGGACCGGAGTTTCAGCGCCAGATCCTCGGCCTCCTGCATCGTGAACGTCCCGGAGATCTGACCCTGATCGCTGATGGCGCCCTCGATGTTCGGCGCCGACACGATCGTCCCGTCGAGGACGATCGCGAGGAGACGGTTGATGTTCTCACGCGTCGACTTGCCGAACCGGGTCGCCGCGTCGCTCTTCACCTCGAAGTGCACGGCCGGCTGGTTGAACTGGTCCGGCCCCTGCTTCGCGCTCCGCAGATCACGACCCGTGAGGATCGGCACCTTGCGGACGAGGTAGTAGACCGTCTGCGCCGTCGGCGCACCAGCCTGCGCGCGGTCCTGGATGCCGGGGAGCACTTCGGTCCCGGGCGGCTCCTTGCCGCCGGAGGCCTGCAGCAGGCTCTCGCGCGTCGGCGACGGCCCCTGCTCCACCAGCTTCAGCTGGAGTTGCGCCGTGGACTGGATGACCGCCTTGGCGCGATCAACGTCGGTGACCCCGGGCAGCTGGACCAGGAGGTGGTCCTGCTCGGTCCCCTGCTGCGCGATGATCGGCTCGGCCACGCCCAGCTCGTTGACCCGCCGCTCGATGGTCGTCCGTGCCTGGACGACGGTCGCAATCCTCATGTCACGGGCGACGTTCGGCTTCATGGCGAACGTGTAGCCCCCGGCTCCCGGCTGGCGATCGAACAGCGCCTGCAGATCCACGGCCGCCTGCCGGAACACCGCGTCCTGTGCCGGCTGGAGGCCGGTCACCTGGAACTGCGTCGGGCTGAGGACGGTCACGGTGACGCCGGTCACACCGGCCGACTCGAGCGACTCCCGGAACCGCTCGCTGCTGTTCATCGTTTCCAGCTTGAGCGCCTCTTCGGCATCGACGCGGAGGACCAGATGGACGCCGCCCTTGAGGTCGAGGCCCAGCCGGATCTTCTTCTCCGGCGGGATAATCGCCCACAGACAGGCACCGATGATGACGACGATGAGGGCTATGCGCCAGCGTAGGTTGCTCATGCTTGGGAGTTGTCGGCGACGACCGGCTCCTGACCCTGGAGCCCCGCGATCGCGGCCTTGGAAATCTCGATGTTCACCTTGTCAGCGACCTGGAGCTTCACCGACCGGTCGGTCATCTTCGCGATGGTGCCGTAGATGCCGCCGGAGGTGATTACCCGGTCGCCGACTTTCAGCGAATCGAGGAACGACTGGACCTTCTTCTGCCGACGCTTCATCGGCAGGAGAAGCACGAAGTAGACAATCGCGAGCGCCAGCGCGAAGGGCAGGAACTGCACCCAGGGGCTGACGTTGCTGTCGGCCGGCGCGGCGAGGGCCACGACCGGAAGCGCGTGGGCAAGTAGTGTCATGAGTTGACCGGTCGGCGGGAAAAGACCCGACGGTAGTCCTCTTTCAGCTGATCGAGCGAGCTAAACGATATAGCTTCTCTGATTCGCTTCATGGTGTCAAGGTAGAACGTCAGGTTGTGCAGTGTGTTGAGGGTGGCGGCGGCGATCTCGCCGGCCACGAACAGATGGCGAAGATAGGCCCTCGAAAAGTGCCGACAGGTGTAGCACCCGCAGCGCGGGTCGGCCGGCCCGGGGTCGTCCGAGTACCGGGCGTTCTTGATGTTCAGGCGCCCGTCGCTGGTGAAGAGTTGGCCGTTTCGGGCGTTGCGCGTCGGCATGACGCAGTCGAACAGGTCCACGCCGAGGGCGACGGCTTCCACCAGATCGACGGGTGTGCCGGTGCCCATCAGGTACCGGGGCCGGTCTTCCGGCAGGAACGGCGTGGTTTCGCCGATGGTTTCGTACATGAGGCTGGGGGGCTCGCCGACGCTCAATCCTCCGACAGCGTAGGCTTCGAAACCAAGCTCGACGGTGGCCTGGGCGCTCGCGACACGTATATCTATATGTGTGCCACCCTGCACGATGCCGAACTGGGCCTGCCCGGGGTTGGTCACTTGAACAGCTGGCAGCTGGCAGCTGGCAGCCGGCAGCGGATCGTCGCCACTCGTCGTCCGCTGCCCGCTGGGGCGTCCGTGGTCCGCTGCCCGCTGCCCGCTTCTCTCCCGCAGCTCGAGGAACCGCCGGCGACAGCGGGCCTCCCAGCGGAGCGTCCGCTCCATCGAGGCGGCCGCCTCGTCCCGGGTGGCCGGATAGCCGAGGCATTCGTCCAGGACCATCGCGATGTCCGAACCGAGATTGGCCTGGATGTCGGTGGCCTTCTCGGGCGTGAGCAGGTGCTCGCTGCCGTCGAGGTGCGACTGGAAGGTGATGCCGCGCTCGTCGATGGTCCGCCGTTCGCCGAGCGAGAACGCCTGGTAGCCGCCGCTGTCGGTCAGGATCGGCCGGTCCCAGCCGATGAACCGGTGCAGGCCGCCGTGCCGCGCGATCCGTTCATCGCCGGGCCGAAGATAGAGGTGGTACGTGTTCGCCAGGATGATCTCCGCCCCGACCTCGATCAGGTCGCGCGGCAGCATCGCCTTGACGGCGCCCTGGGTGCCAACCGGCATGAATGCCGGCGTCTGCACCGGGCCGTGCGGCGTGGCCATCTCGCCGAGGCGCGCGCGGCCGTCGGTACCGGTCACGCGGAATCCGAAAGTCCCAGTCACTGCGATATAGTATGACGAGTCTGGGAGCAGCGACCACGTGAGAAAACTCCGGGTGGGCGTGATCTACGGCGGGCGGTCGGGCGAGCACGAGGTGTCGCTGGCGTCGGCGGCGGCCGTCATCGCGAATCTCGACCGGAAGCGGTACGAGCCGGTACCGATTCGTATCGAGCGGGACGGCCGGTGGACGCTTCCCGATCGCCCACCGACGTCCGTTGTCGCCGCCGAGGTCATCGCCAGGGCGAGACAGGAAGCCGGCCGCGCCAACCGCTCGGGGCGCGAGGCGTACCTGGTGCCGCATCCCGGCGAGGAGACGCTGCTCACCGTCGAACGGTCGTCCGCGGAGACACCGTCTCGCGAGAACGCGTACGTCTCCGGGCTGTCCCTGGACCTGATCTTCCCGGTGCTGCACGGACCCTACGGCGAGGACGGCACGGTGCAGGGCCTCCTGGAACTGGGCAACGTGCCTTACGTCGGCGCGGGCGTCCTGGCGTCGGCGGTCGCGATGGACAAGGCGATGATGAAAGTCGCTTTCGCCGCGGCCGGCCTGCCCCAGATCCCTCACGTGGCGGTGCTGCGGAGCGACTGGGACGCGTCGCCGGGCGCGATTGCCGACACGATGGCGGCGCGCCTGGGATTCCCCCTCTTCGTCAAGCCGGCCAATCTCGGATCGAGCGTCGGCATCTCGAAGGTCCGCACCCGCGACGAACTGGGTGCGGCGATGGCCCTCGCCGCCGGATACGACCGCAAGATCGTCGTCGAGGCCGCGGTGCCTGCGGCGCGCGAAATCGAATGCTCGGTGATCGGCAACGACCGGCCCGAGGCATCGGTGCCGGGCGAGATCATCCCGTCGCGCGAGTTCTACGACTACGAGGCCAAGTACATCGAGGAGTCCGAGGCGCTGATTCCGGCGCCGCTCGATCCGCCGATGACCGAGGACGTGCGTCGGCTCGCGGTGGCGGCGTTCCGCGCGGTGGATGCCGCGGGATTCGCCCGGGTCGACTTCCTGCTCTCGCGCGAGACGGGGCGCCTCTACGTCAACGAGATCAACACCATTCCCGGGTTCACGACCATCAGCATGTTCCCGAAGCTGTGGGAGGCGATGGGACTCGGCTACTCGGCCCTCCTCGATCGCCTGGTGACACTGGCCTTCGAGCGGCATGCCGGCAAGCAGAGCCTGCGCACGAGCTATCCGTAGAACGGCCGACCTCCGACGCATGGCTCACGGCTCCCGCCTCCGCCCGCGGCGTCCGTGGAGACGGGCTTCGGCGAGGCTCGCCGGAGCGCTCCGCGCGAAGGCGGCACGGCTCATGGCTCACGACTCACGACTCACGCTGACGGTCCTCCCGCTTCTCCTCTTCCTGCTCCACCCGGCGCCCGCGTCGGCCGGGTCGCTGCCCTACGCGCCGGCGCTCGCCCGGTGCTATCAGGCGATCCTCGACGCGCGGTTCGACGATGCGGAGATCGAGATCGGCCGGGCGTGCGGTCCCGCCCCCCGAGAGACGTGCGGCCTGATGCGGGCGACGGCCGCCTGGTGGCGCATCCAGATCGATCCGGCCGACACGTCGAGGGACGCGGCGTTCCGCTCGCAGATCGACGCGGTGATCGCGTCGGTCGAAGCGTGGGCGGCGCGGGAGCCGAAGCGGGCCGATGCGTGGTTCTTCGTGGGCGCGTCGTACGGGCTGCGGGTCCCCTTCCGGGTGTTGCGCGGCGAGCGCCTCTCGGCGGCGCGCGACGGCAAGCAGGCGAAGGACGCGCTCGAGCGGGCGCTGACGCTCGACCGGTCTCTGCAGGACGCCTACTTCGGCATCGGCCTCTATCGCTACTACGCCGACGTCGTCCCGGCCGCGCTCAAGTTCTTCCGCTGGATGCTCCTGCTGCCGGGCGGGAACAAGGTCGAAGGGCTGCAGCAGATGCAGCGCGCGCGGGATCGCGGCGAACTGCTGCGCGGCGAAGCCGATTTCCAGCTCGTGTGGATCTACCTCTGGTACGAGCAGAAGACGGACGACGCGCTGAAGCTGCTCGACGGGCTGCGGACCGCCTACCCGCACAACCCGCTCTTCGTCCAGGCGATCGCCGAGGTGCAGGACGTGTACCGGCACGACGACGCGGCCAGCCTCGAGGCGTGGCGCGCGCTGCTCGCCCTCGCGCGCGATCGGAAGGTCGCGCTGCCCGCGGCGAGCGACGCCAGGGCGCGGCTCGGCATCGCGCTCCGGCTCGACGGGTTCGCCGAAACCGACGCCGCCATCGAGCAGCTGCAGGCCGTCGTCGATGCGCGGCCCGCGGCGCCGTACGGCGCCGCCGCACTGGCGCGCTACCGACTCGGCGCCGCCTTCGACCGGATGGGATGGCGCGATCGCGCCGTCGCCGCGTACACGGCCGCTATCGCGTCGGCGCCGGCGGACGATCCGGACGAGGTGCGCACGAAGGCGCGCAGCGCGATCGCGCGAGCGCCGGATCAGAAGACCGCGGAAGCCTACCGGCTGTCGCTCGAGGGCTATCGGCAGTTGCAGCGGAACGATCTGGCGCGCGCCGCAGAGAGCCTGTCGCGATCGGCCGCGCTCAACCCGGCCGATCCGCTGACGACGTACCGGCAGGCGCTGCTGCTCGCCGCACGCGGCCGGCAGGCCGACGCGCTCGCGGCGTTCGAGCGCGTGATCGCGCTGCGTCCGATGCCGCCCGCGTTCGTCGTCGCGGCGTCGGCGATGGAGGCGGGACGCCTGCTCGAGGCCGCGGGCAACCACACGCGCGCGGTCGAGCAGTACACGCGTGCGTCCCGCATGCGCGGCGCCGACGGGGCCACGCGAGAGGCCGCCACACGGGCGCTCGAGCGGCTCCGCACCCCGGGCGGGAGCGCTGACGCCGCGCGCGATCGACGCACGATCGTCGCGTGACGATCGCCGCAACGAGACGGACCGCGACGACGATCGTGCACACGTTGTCACTTTGTGCTTGACATCAATTCATTCTCACCCGTAATCTACATCCTGTATGAGCGAGGCGAACGTAACCAACGCCTTGTGATCCCTCGGCGGCGTCTTGATAACTGAACGGTGATTCTGAGATGCCTCGCGCCACCCGGCGCGGGCCACGAGGCGGAGAGCGGCCTTGATGCCGCGCACGGGCGCGCGGCGAACCGGGTCGCCACTCACGCACACTTCAATAACGAAGGGGGGGATAAGCACATGGCAAAGAAGGTTGCAAAGAAGCCCGCCAAGAAGGCTGGGAAGAAGCGGTAGGATCGCCTGCCGCACGAAGAGGGGGCGAGCGTCGCCCCCTTTTTTATTGCTACGCGGCTCGCGGCGCCGGCTTGTGCCTTGCGGCTCACGGCGGCTCGCGGCTCACGGCTCAGGGCTCAAGGCTTAGGGCTCAGGGCTCGCGGCTCAGGGCCACTCCCTCCTGTCTTCTGTCTTCTATCTTCTGTCTTCTATCTTCTGTCTTCTATCTTCTATCTTCTGTCTTCTATCTTCTATCTTCTGTCTTCTATCTTCTGTCTTCTACCGCTGTCCCCGCCATCGTCTTTCCGTCCCACACCAGCATGCGCACGATGGCGTCGTCGGGCTGCATGCGGTCCAGCACCTCGAGGCCGCGCACGATCCGCCCGAACACCGTGTAGCGGCCGTCGAGGTGCGGCTGCGGGGAGTGCGTGAGGAAGAACTGGCTGCCGCCCGTGTCCGCCCACTCGAGCGCCAGGCCCAGCGTTCCCCGCATGAACGGCAGCTGGTGGATCTCGTCGCGGATGGTGAAGCCGGGCCCGCCCTCGCCGTCGCCCCGCGGATCGCCGGCCTGCACGACGAAGTTCGGCACCACACGGTGCCAGCGGACGCCGTTGTAGAACCCCTTGCGCGCCAGTGTCATGAACGTGAGGCAGGTGAGCGGCGCGTCGACCACCGCCAGTTCGATTTCGATCCGCCCGCGGGAGGTATCGATGTAGACCCGGGGCGACACGGTCGGGACAATCAACTCGGGTTCGTCGTAGAACGACCGGTCGCGGCCCGTCGGGGCGGGCCGGATCGCCGCAGCGAGATCGGCGGACGGATCGATCGGCGCGAGGAGCGCGGCGGCGCGGACGCGCACCGCCCAGTCCTTGTCGGCCAGTGCCTCGCGAAGCACGGAGCCCGCCACCCCGGGACCGTACTTGGTCAGCGCGTCGAGCGCGGCGGCACGGGCACCGTAGGCGTCGTCGCGGCCCGCGGCGTGGAACGCGTCGATGAGGGCGCGGTCGCCGCCCGGCGGCTTCAGCTCGCCGATGCCCGCCGCGGCCGCGCTCCGGATCACGACGTCCGGATGGGCCAGCCACTCGTGCAGCACCGGAACAAGCCGCTCCGCCCTGATCGTCACGAGCGCCGAAAGGACCGCCGGCACGACGCGCAGGTCCGAGTCCTTCAGCATCGCCATCAGGCGAGGTTCCGCAGCGTCGCGTTCCAGCGTCGAGAGCGACGAGGCGATGGCGGATCGGACCCGCCAGTCCGGATCGGGATCGAGACCCGACAGCATGACCGTGTAGCTGAGCGGATCCACCGCGCGCAGCCCCGCGAGCGCCGCGGCGCGCACCGTCGGCGCCGGGTCCTGCGCCAGCGGGAGCAGCAGGTCGAACGCGCCCGCGGCGCGCGTCGACGCCAACGCGCCGATCACCTCGAGCCGCAGCAGCGGGTCGAGTCCCTTCGTCCGCAGCAGATCGATCAGCGCCGGGCCGGCCGTCCGATCGCCAATCGCTCCAAGCGCCCTCGCCGCCGCCACGGCCGCGCGCGTGTCACGCTCCCAGTCCCTGACCAGCGGCACGAGCGTCTCGACGGCGGCCGGGTCCTTCAGCGCGCCGAGGCCTCGCGCGGCGAACGCGCGCCCGACGCGGCTCTCGCCGCGCGCGAATGCCGTGAGGACGTAGGCCGCGCGTCGATCCTCGACGCGCTGGAAGGCCGCGGCCACGGGCCACCATTTCACGCGGGGAAGGCTCTGCTGGTCGAGCACGGCGGAGGCCAGCGCCTCGTAGTCCTTCAGGCGACCGAGGGCGAGGACGCCCAGGCGAAAGGCCTCGACGGCTGGCGTGTGCGTCTCTTCGACGTCGTCCGGCGCGATCGCGGCGACGTCGCCGGAGGCCACGATTGACGCCACCAGCCCGGCGATCAGTTCGGCGCTCGCCGCGTCCCCCAGCAGGCCGAGCGCTTCGGCCGCCCGCCCCTGAACGATCGGCATCTCGTCGCCGAGCGCAGACCGCAGGGCCGGCGCCGTCGTCGGGTCGCGCAGGAGTCCGAGGGAGAACGCGGCCATCTGCCGGACCTCCGGCTCCCCGTCCGCCGCCAGCGCCGCTTCGAGCGGACGCGCACCAGCCTTCAGCCCCACGCGCCCAATCGCCTGCGCGGCCCGGCGCCGCACGCGGGGGTCGGCATCGGCCAGGAGCGCGACCAGGTCCGCGACCGGCTGGGCGGCGACACCGGCCGCCGGGGCCGGCGCGCCGGCGTCGCGCAGCACCCGGTGATCCTCCAGCCGGAGAATCCAGCCGAGCTTCTGCTCGTAGGTGACGACCGGCGGCCGGGGCTGGGGCGGCGGCACGACCGGCGCCGCGGCGCAACCGGCGGCGAGGGCCGCGCAGGCGAGCAGCGCCAGGCGCCCGGACGCAGCGGCCGGCACGCGGTTGGACAGCAGCCTCTCCATATTCTCGCCGGCTCGGCAACCCGGTTCCCGTCAGGGCAGGAGCGCCTCGAACCGGAGCGTGGCGCGCTCGACCCGATCGACGTTGACCGCCACGCCGATCCCCGCCCCCGTCGGCACGGCGATCGTCCCGTCCGCCGCCACGTCCACCGGCGGATCGATCAGGTCGGGAACGAAGTACCGGCGGCTCGCGGCGACGTCGCCCGGCAGCGTGAAGTTCGGCAGCGTCGACAGGTGGATATTGTGCGTCCGCCCGATGCCCGACTCCAGCATGCCGCCGTGCCACACCGGCACGCCGTGCGCGGCGCACACGTCGTGGACGGCGATCGACTCGGCGAACCCGCCGATCCGGCCAGGCTTGATGTTGACGATGCGGCACGCGCCGGCCGCAATGGCGTCGCGCGCGACACGCGGCGAGTGGATCGACTCGTCGAGGCAGACCGGCGTCTTCAGCCGGCGCTGGAGCTGCGCATGGTCGCTGATGTCGTCGTAGTCGAGCGGCTGCTCGATCATCATCAGGTCGAACGCGTCGAGCGCCGCGAGGCGGTCGGCGTCGGCCAACGAGTAGGCGGCGTTGGCGTCCACCATCAGCGGGATCGGGCCGAACCGCTCGCGCACCATCCGAACGACCTCGATGTCCCAGCCGGGCTTGATCTTGATCTTCACCCGCCGGTAGCCGGCGTCCAGCTCCGTCCGGATCTTCGAGGCCAGGTCGTCGAACGAGTCCTGGATGCCGACCGACACGCCGGAGGCGATGCGCGCGCGCCGGCCGCCCAGCAGCCGCGACAGCGGCCGGCCCTCGGCTCTTGCCCGCAGGTCCCACGCGGCCATCTCCAACGCCGCCTTCGCCATGTTGTGCCCGCGCACCGCGCGGAACGCCGGGAACACCTGCCGGGGATCCTCGACATCGAGGGCGAGCAGCCGCGGCCCGAGGAACCCGGTGATCACGTGCCACGCCGTCTCGTTCGTCTCGGAGCTGTAGTACGGCGTCTCCTCGGCCACGCACTCGCCCCACGCCTCCAGGCCGCCCGCGAGCAGCCGCACGAGGATGAACGCCTTGTCGTGGACCCGGCCGAAGCTGGTCTCGAAGAAGTGCACCAGCGGCAGGCGCACCAGCCTGAGTTCGATCCGGTCGATTCTCACGGCGGCTCCTCCCCTACCCGCGGGTCCTCGGCACGTAGTAGCGCGTGCCCCGTCCCATCCCGCGAATCTGCCTGAGCAGATCGTCGAGCGCGTCGTCGCTCCCCGTCAAGTCGATCTGCGAGGTCTCGACGACGAGCAGCGGGGTGGCCGTGTAATGGAAGAAGAAGTGCTGGTAGGCCTCGTTGAGTTTCTGGATGTAGGCCGGGTTCGGGCGGTAGGCGTCCGGCTCGGTCTCGCGCGCGCGGAGGCGCTTGTTGAGCAGGTCGATCGGGGCCTGGAGATAGACGACCAGATCGGGCAGCGCCACGTCGCGAGCCAGCAGTTCGTAGAGCCGCTGGTAGATGAACAGGTCGTTGTCGTCGAGATTCAGGTAGGCGTAGATCCGGTCCTTCTCGAACAGGTAGTCGCAGATCGTCGCCTGGCTGAAGAGGTCGGCCTGCCGCAGCGACTCCTGCTGCCGGTGGCGGTTGAGCAGGAAGAACAGCTGGGCCTGGAGGGCGGCGCCGGGCCGTTCGGCATAGAAGTCGGCCAGGAACGGATTGTCGGACTCCTCGAGGACCGTCGTGGCGTCGACGTGCGCGGCCAGGCGTTCGGCGAGCGCCGTCTTGCCAACACCGGGCGGACCCTCGAGGGCGATGTAGCGGAAGTCCAAGGCGGGGCGAGTATAACGGAAAACGGCGGCCCGGGAGCGGGAAATACGGGAAATGCGGTAAGCTTCCGGGATGGCTTGGTTCACGAAGACGCGCAAGCCGATGGCGCCCACAGACAAGGTCAGCCGGGTGCCGGAGGGGCTGTACATCAAGTGCCCGAGCTGCACGCAGGTCATCTACAACAAGGACCTGGCCGCCAACCTCGGCGTCTGCCCCCGGTGCGCGCATCACTTCAGGATGACGGCGGCCGAACGGCTCGCGATGATGCTCGACGGCGAGTACGCGACGCACGATGACGGCCTCGTCTCGACCGACCCGCTGGGATTCGTCGACACGAAGCCGTACAGGAGCCGGCTGGACTCCAGCATCGCGGCCACGGGCCGGAACGACGCGGTCGTCACCGCCACCGGGCTCCTGGACGGGATCGAGACCGAGATCGCCGCCATGGAGTATGCGTTCATCGGCGGCAGCATGGGAGTGGTGGTCGGAGAGAAGGTGACGCGGGCCATCGAACGCGCCATCGACCGGCGCTCGCCGATCGTCATCGTGTCGTGCTCGGGCGGCGCCCGGATGATGGAGGGGGCGTTGTCGCTGATGCAGATGGCCAAGACGTCGGCCGCGCTGGCCCGGCTGGATCGGGCAGGACTGCCGTTCATCTCCGTGCTGACGGACCCGACCACGGGCGGCGTCACGGCCAGCTTCGCCATGCTGGGAGACCTGAACATCGCCGAGCCGAGGGCCCTCATCGGATTCGCGGGGCCGCGGGTCATCGAACAGACGATCAAACAGAAGCTGCCGGACGGGTTCCAGCGCAGCGAGTTCCTCCTCGATCACGGTATGATCGACATGGTGGTGGACCGCCGTGAGTTGAAGGCGACCATCGCCCGCGCGCTGCGTTTCATGGGCGCGGCACCGCGCGCGGCTCGGGCCACCGCTGCGCCGGCCGCCCCTGCTGGGCCGGCCGGGCCCGGACCCGGAGCGAGCGCGGTCGGCGCCTGAGCGGGTCGAACAGCCGTGGACGCGATCGCCTATCTCTTCAGCCTCGAGACGCTCGGCATCAAGTTCGGTCTCGAGAACATCCGCGCCATCTGCGAGGCGCTCGGGCACCCCGAGCGCGCCTGGCCATCCGCCGTCGTCGCCGGCACGAACGGCAAGGGATCCGTGGCCGCCATGGTCGAGACCGGGCTTCGGGCCGCCGGGCTCCGGACCGGGCTCTATACCTCCCCGCACCTCGTCCGCCTCGAGGAGCGGTTCGCCATCGACGGCGCGCCGGTCTCCACCGATGACATGGCGGCCGGCGCGGCCACGGTGCGGGACGCGGTCGCGGCCCTCCGGGCCGCCGGCCGGCTCGCGACCGAACCGACGTTCTTCGAAGTGACGACGGCGCTCGGCTTCGAGTTGTTCCGCCGGGCGCGCGTCGATTTCGTCGTGCTGGAGGTCGGCCTGGGCGGACTGTTCGACGCCACGACTGCCGCCACCCCGGTTGCGGCGGCGATCACCACCATCGATTTCGATCACGAGCGGTTCCTCGGCCACACCATTGCCGCCATCGCCGCCCAGAAGGCCGGCGTGATCAAGCCGGGCATGGTGGTCGTCGTCGGGGAGACGAAGCCGGACGCGGTGGCGGTGATCGCGCAGGCGTGCGCCGAGCGGCGCGCGACGATCATCCACGCCGCGGCGGACGTCCGTTCGGACGTCGTCGCCGTCGAGGAGGGGGCGGCGGTCGTACGACTGCGCACGCCGCACCGGGACTACGGCACGGTGCGCCTCGCGCTGCGCGGCCGCCACCAGGTGCAGAACGCGGTCGTCGCCGTCCGGCTCCTCGAAGCGCTCGACCATCAGGGCTTCGCGGTTCCGCCGGCCGCCGTCACGGCGGCGGTCACGTCCACGCGCTGGCCCGGACGGCTCGACCTGCTGGCTGGCGGGCCCGGCCGAACGGTGCTGTGCGACGCGGCGCACAACCCGGCTGGCGCGCGGTCCCTGGCCGACTACCTGCGCGAGGTCTACCCAGCCGGGCTTCCGCTCGTCTTCGGCATCATGAAGGACAAGGACGTCGGCGGCACTCTGGGCCCGCTGCTTCCGTCGGTCACCCGCCTGGTGGCGACGGCGGCGCGGACCGACCGGGCGTTGGCGGCCGATCGACTGCCTGACGAAGCGCGGCGTGCGGGATGGCGCGGTCCGATCGACACCGAGCCGGAGGCAGGGCCGGCGCTCGATCGCGCATGGCAGCACGCGCCGACGATCTGCGCCGCCGGATCGGTCTTCCTGGTAGGCGAGGTGCTGGCGCGGCTGCGCCCGAACACGTGATATTCTTGCCGGGTTTCCGTCGATCGGCGCCATTCCACGGTCCTGACACGGGCATGCCTGTTCTGTCACCCACGACGCTGGCCCGCGCAGCTTTGATCCTCGCGCTTCTCGCGACCGGCGGAGGATCGGTCGCCTTCGCCCAGTCCGGCCTCACCGCCGCCGCCGGGTTCGACAGCTGCAAGGCGGACACGATTGAGCAGATCGACAAGAACCACGGGACACTGAGGGGCGCGGTGGCGTGCAAGCGGGACAATACCGAGCTGTTCGCCGACGAACTCGAGTACTGGATGGACACGCGGCTCGTCGTGCTGACCGGCAGCGTCACGTTCAGGGACCAGGGCGCCCAGATATCGGCGGACCGGGCCGAGTTCAACACCGAAACGAAGCTGGGCACGTTCCATAACGCCAGCGGGTTCGCGATGGTGGCCGAAGAGCCGACGTACGGTCCGATGGGCGGCCAGGAACCGGATGTCTATTTCTACGGCGACGTCATCGAGAAGATCGGCCAGGACAAGTACCGCATCACCAGGGGCGGCTTCACGACATGTGTGCAGCCGACGCCCCGGTGGCAGATCACGTCGGGCTCGACGACGCTCCGCGTCGATCACTACGCGTACCTCAAGCACGCGCTGATCAAGGCGAAGGGCGTCCCGGTCTTCTACCTGCCGGCGCTGTTCTACCCGATCCAGAAGGACGACCGGGCGACCGGCTTCCTGATACCCTCGCTCGGCACGTCGAGCTTTCGGGGCCTGACGTTCAGCGAGGCGTTCTTCTGGGCGGTCAACCGGAGCCAGGACGTCACGTTCCTGTACGACTACTTCTCGAAGCGCGGCCACGGCCTGGGCGCCGAGTACCGGTTCGCCGCGGCGCCGGGCTCGACCGGCAACCTGTCGGTCTACGGCCTGCGCGAGGGCGAAACCACGACGCAGAACGAAGACGGATCGCAGACGGTGACGCCGCCCAGCCAGAGCTACCAGATTCGCGCGAACCTGAGCCAGTCGCTGGGCCGCCGGTGGTCGGCGCGCGGGCGGGTCGACTACTTCACCGACATCAAGACGCAGCAGGCCTACAACACGAACATCTTCGACTCGTCACGAAGCACCCGCATGTACGGCGGGAGCATCAGCGGGAGCGTCGCGGGCTTCTCGGTGAACGGCAACTACGATCGGATCGAGTACTTCTCGGGCGCGACGGACCGGACGGTCACGGGCGGCACGCCGCGCGTCACGGTCACCCGGAACGAGAGCCCGCTGTTCGGGTCGCCGATCTACTTCTCGATGAACGGGGAGTACGCCAACCTCGTGCGCGAGACGCAGTTCGGCAACGCCGCCAGCGACCGCGGGCTCACGCGGCTCGACGTGATGCCTGTCATCCGCGTGCCGTTCACCAAACTCCAGTTCCTGACGGTGAACTCGTCGCTGGCCTGGCGGGGCACGTACTGGACCCGCAGCCAGCTGCCCGGTCAGAGCGGCGTCGTGGTGGACCAGAGCCTCTCACGCACCTACTTCGACCTCCAGGCGCGGGTCACCGGCCCGGTCGCGAGCCGCGTGTGGAACACGCCGGACAACGGGTACGCCGAGAAGTGGAAGCACTCGGTGGAGCCGTTCCTCAACGTCCAGCGCGTGACGATGGTCGACGACTTCGACCGGATCGTGCAGCTGGACGCCACCGACTACATTCTGGGCGGCACAACGCGGATCGACTACGGCATCGCCAACCGCGTCCTGGTGAAGCGCAAGGGTGCCGGCGGGTCGAACGCTCGCGAGATCCTGGGGGTCTCCATCGGCCAGACCTATTACTCGGACGACCGGGCGAGCCAGTACCGACTGGAACTACACGACGAGCTTCTCCGGCCGTGCGCCGACCTCACTGTCGCCGGTCCGCCTGGCCGTCCGGGCTGCTCCGGCCGACGATGTGAATGCCGCGTTCCGGATGGAATACGACGTCAACGAAGGCGTGGTTCAGAGCGTCGTGGCCGACGGCCAGGCCAGCCTGCGCGAGTGGCTGCGCGTCACCGCCGGCTTCAGCCAACGCCGCTTCACGAACACCCTCGACCTCGCCCCCAGGCTCGACAACTACATCGTGGCGGCGGCCACGCTCCGGTCGGCCTCGAACAGGATCGGCGGCAGCTACTCGTTCAACTACGACCTCGGCCGTGAGACGCTGCTGACGAGCCGGATCATGGGCTACTACAACGTGCAGTGCTGCGGCTTCGCGGTCGAGTACCAGACCTACAATTTCCCGCAGGGTACGACGGCCTTTCCCGTCGCGCAGGACCGCCGGTTCAACTTCTCGTTCACGCTGTCGGGCCTCGGAACCTTCTCGAACTTCTTCGGCGCGATGGGGGGCAGCGGCCTCCAGTAGCGCGCGTGACATGGGGCGCAGAGCGATGAAAGGACTGATTCTCAGCGGCGGGAAGGGCACGCGCCTTCGCCCGCTCACCTACACCAGCGCCAAGCAGCTGGTGCCGGTCGCCAACAAGCCGGTGCTCTTCTACGGCCTCGAGGCGATGGCCGACGCCGGCATCCGCCAGGTCGGCATCGTCGTCGGCGACACGGCGGCGGAGATCCGCGCGGCGGTCGGCGACGGATCGCGCTGGGGCCTCGAGGTGACCTACATCGAGCAGGACGCGCCGCGGGGCCTCGCGCACGCCGTGCTCATCAGCGAACCGTACCTCGGCCACGAGCCGTTCGTCATGTACCTCGGCGACAACCTGCTGAACCGCGGGATTCGCCACTTCGTCGAGCAGTTCGCGGCGACCAGGCCGGCGGCGCAGATCCTCCTGACGCACGTGGCCGACCCGCAGATGTTCGGCGTGGCGGAGCTGCGAGACGGCAAGGTGGTCGGGCTGGTCGAGAAGCCGAAGATGCCCAAGAGCGACCTCGCGCTGGTCGGCGTCTACATGTTCGGTCCGGAGATCTTCGACTCGGTCAGGCGGATCCGGCCGAGCTTCAGGAACGAGCTCGAGATCACCGACGCGATCCAGGACCTGATCGACCATGGGCTGGACGTGCGGCCGCACATCGTGGACGGCTGGTGGAAGGACACCGGGAAGCTCGAGGACATGCTCGAGGCGAACCGGCTGATCCTCGACACCATGGCCCGCCGTATCGAGGGCTCGGTCGACGCCGCCTCCCGCCTCGAGGGCAAGGTGGTGGTCGAACCGGGGGCGGTGATCGAGCGGTCGATCGTTCGCGGGCCGGTCATCATCGGCGCGCGGGCCCGCATCATCCACGCCTACGTCGGGCCGTTCACGTCGATCATGAACGACGTCGAGATCCGCGACGCGGAGATCGAGCACAGCATCGTGCTCGAGGGCAGCGTCATCAGCGACCTGCAGAACCGCGTCGAGGACAGCCTGATCGGCCGGAACGTCCGAATCTACCGCGAGCCCGTGAAACCGTCGGCCTTCCGCTTCATGCTGGGGGACAACTCCGAAGTAGGGATCCGGTGGTGAAGGAGCCGTCATGAACGTTCCGAAGACGTATCCGACCGCGGCGGTCGCGCCCCGCATCGCGGGCGTGAAGACCAAGGCGCTGCGCCTCATCCCCGACGAGCGCGGCTGGCTGATGGAGATCCTGCGGGCCGACGACAGCGAGCTGTTCGCCAGGTTTGGACAGGTCTACGTGTCGGCGACCTACCCGGGCGTGGTGAAGGCCTGGCACTACCACAAGGTCCAGACCGACAACTTCGCCTGCGTGTCCGGCATGGTCAAGCTGGTGCTCGTCGACACGCGGCCGGGGTCGCCCACCGAGGGCGCGGTCAACGAGTTCGTCGTCGGCGAGCAGAACCCGCTCCTCGTCCAGGTGCCGAACCTGGTCTACCACGGGTGGAAGTGCATTGGCGAGTCGACGGCACTCGTGGTCAACGTGCCGACCGAGCCGTACTGCTATGCCGATCCGGACGAGTTCCGGCTCGAGCCCCACGGCACGCTGCCGTACGACTGGAGCCGGAAAGATGGTTGAGGTCCTTGTCACCGGCGGCGCGGGCTTCATCGGCAGCAACTACGTGCGCCACGCGCTCGCGGCCCACCCCGACTGGCGGGTGACCACGCTCGACAAGCTGACGTACGCCGGCCGCCTCGAGAACCTGCACGACGTCATGGATCACCCGCGCCACGCGTTCGTGCGCGGCGACATCGCCGACGCCGACGTCTCGCGGCCACTGGTGAACCGGTCCCATCTCGTCGTCCACTTCGCCGCCGAAACGCACGTCGACCGCTCGATCCTGGAAGCGGGCGACTTCATCCGCACGGACGTCTTCGGCACGTTCGTGCTGTTGGAGGCGGCGCGTCAGGCGACGGGACTGCGCCGATTCGTCCAGATTTCGACCGACGAGGTCTACGGCTCGGTGCCGACCGGTGCGAGCCGCGAAACCGACGAACTGAAGCCGCGCAACCCGTACGCCGCGAGCAAGGCGGGCGCGGACCGTCTGGCGTACAGCTACTGGGCGACCTACGGCGTGCCGGTGGTCGTCACGCGCGCCTCGAACAACTACGGGCCCTACCAGTTCCCGGAGAAGGTCATCCCCCTGTTCGTCACCAACGCGATCGACGCCCAGCCGGTGCCGCTCTACGGCGACGGCCTGAACGTGCGCGACTGGCTGCACGTCCTCGATCATTGCCGGGCGATCGATCTGGTCATCGAGCGCGGCGACGCCGGCCAGGTCTACAACATCGGCGGCGGGAACGAGGTGGCGAACATCGATCTGACTCGGCGGATCCTCGGCCTGCTCGGCCGGCCGGAGTCGCTGATCCGCCCGGTGACGGATCGCCCGGGCCATGACCGGCGCTACGCGCTCGACACCACGAAGCTCCGCGGCCTGGGCTGGCTGCCCCGGGCCGAGTTCGCGACCGGCCTGGCGGAGACCGTGGACTGGTACCAGCAGAACGAATGGTGGTGGCGGCCAATCAAGCAGGGCGACGCGGCATTCAAGGAGTACTACGCGAGGCAGTACCGACGGCAGAGAGAATCCAGAAGCCAGGATTCAGAAGACAGAAGACAGAAGATAGAAGACAGAAGACAGAAGATAGAAGACAGGAGATGGAAGATAGGAGGCAGGCGAGGACGGCCTCCGGCCGGCCGAGCCGCAAGCCGTAAGCCCCGAGCCCAAGGCCCTGAGCCATCTGTGAGCGAAGCGATCCTGATCACCGGCGCGGCCGGCTTTGCCGGCAGTCACCTGCTCGACCTGATCGAGCCGGGCGGCCGGCCCATCGTCGCCTGGCGGAGGCCGGGCGAGCCGCTGCCGGCGCCGCCGACCGGGACGCGCTGCCGATGGATGGACGTCGACCTCCTCGACGGGGACGCCGTCCGCCGCGCGGTCCGGGAGATTCGTCCGGCCCTCGTCTACCACCTGGCCGGGGTCGCGCACGCGGGAGGCTCCTGGGGCCGCACGTTCAAGACGCTGGAGGTGAATGTCCTCGGAACGCACCATCTCCTCGCCGCGCTCTCCGCCATCGACCCTCCCGCGAGGATCCTCGTGTCCGGCTCGGCCCTCGTCTACCGCGAGCAGGTGCGCGCCGTCGCCGAATCGGATCCGGTCGGGCCCGGCAGCCCGTACGGCCTGAGCAAGCTGGCCCAGGAGATGGCCGGCGCGCACGCCGTCCTCGAACAGAGGCTGCCTGTGGTGTTGACGCGGTCGTTCAACCACATCGGCCCGCGGCAGGATCCGTCGTTCTTCACCTCGAGCGTGGCCCGCCAGATTGCGCGCATCGAGCGCCGCCTCGCCGAACCGATCCTCGAGGTCGGCAACCTGGAGGGACGGCGCGATCTGACCGACGTCCGCGACACCGTTCGGGCGTACGAGGCGATCGCGGAGCGGGGCGTCCCCGGCCGGATCTACAACGTCTGCCGCGGCGAAGCCTATCGGATCGGCGACATCCTCGACTCGCTGCTGTCGCGCTCGCGCATGGCGATTGCCGTCCGGCAGGACCCCGCGCGTTACCGGCCGCACGACGCGCCGCTCGTCCTCGGCGACCGTTCTCGGCTCACCAGCGAGCTGGGGTGGGTGCCCCGCATTCCGATCGAGCAGACGCTTTCCGACCTGCTGGAGCACTGGCGGAAGGCCGTTCTGGCCGGCGGCGCTGTCAGCGACACCGGGTCCTGATGCGAGTCCTGATCACCGGTGCCACCGGCTACCTCGGGCGGGCGCTCGTCTCCGCCTTCCATGCGGCGGGCCACGCGACGGTCGCCTTCTCGCGGCACGCGACCGACAGCGGTGTGCCCGGGGAGACCGTCGACGGCGATGTCCGCGATGCCCCGGCCCTGGCGCGCGCGGCCCGGGGGTGCGAGGCCCTCTGCCATTCCGCGGCGCTCGTCAGCGTCTGGCGAAAGCGGCGCGAGGATTTCGACGACACCAACGTGGGCGGCCTGCGGAACGCGCTCGGCGCCGCCAGGGCCGCCGGCATCGGGCGGATCCTCTACACCTCGTCGTTCCTCGCGCTCCCGCCGTCGGGAGCGTCGGCACCGGGACGCTGGAACGACTACCAGCGCACGAAAGTCCTGGCCGACGAACTGGCTTCGCGCGCCGTGGCCGACGGCGCCCCGGTGGTCCGCGTCTACCCCGGCGTGATCTACGGCCCCGGGGCCTTGACCGAAGGCAACCTGATCGGCACGATGGTGTCGGACCATCTCCGGGGAACGCTCCCCGGCATCGTCGGCGCCGACTGCGTCTGGTCGGTACGCATGGCTGGACGACGTGGCCCGGGCGCACGTCGCCGCCCTCGAGCGCGGGCGGCCGGGTGGGCGCTATCGGCTCGGCGGCGAGAACCAGCCGCAGATGCGGGTATTCGAGCTGGTGCGCACGCTGACGGGCCGCGCGCTGCCGCGCCGGATTCCGGCCTGGATGGCGGTCGGGATCGGCGCGGTCGAGGAGTTCCGGGCCAGCCTGACCGGCCGGCCGCCGCTGCTGACGGCAGGCACGGTGAGGGTCCTCACGCAGGACTGGACGATGGACAGCAGCGTCGCCGAGGACGAGCTGGGCTACTCCGTCACGCCGCTCGAGGACGGCATCGCCAGGGTTGTGGCGCAGGCCGTGCGGGACGAAGACGATCAACCAGGGAGACGAGGCGCGTGACGGGCTACTCGGAGTACCGGCGCCAGACGCTGCATGTGGCGATGGCGTCGTTCGCCCTGCTGCTGCGAGTGCTGACCTGGTGGCAGGCCGCGTTGTGTGCGGTCGCCGCCTTCCTCTTCAACCTGCTGGTGCTTCCGCGAATTGGCGGCGCCGCGCTCAACCGGCCTCGCGACACGACGCGCGGTTACCCGCTCGGCATTCTGTTCTATCCGCTGTCGGTGCTTCTGCTGATCCTGGCCTTCCCGAGGCGGCTCGACATCGTGGCCGCTGCGTGGGGCATCCTGGCATTCGGCGATGGCGCGGCCACGATTGTCGGCACCCGGTTCAGGAGCCGGCCGCTGCCGTGGAACCCGGACAAGTCGGTGGGCGGGTCGCTGGCGTTCGCAGTGGCGGGGGCCCTCGCCGGCGCAGGCCTGTGCCTGTGGACGCGCCCTGCGGTCTGGCCGCTGCCGCCGCTGGCATTCTCGCTGGGGGCGCCGGTCCTGGCGGCGATCGCGGCCGCAGGCGTGGAGTCGATGCGGATTCGCCTGGACGACAACATCTCGGTGCCGATTGCCGCGGCGATTGCGCTCGGCGGCCTCGCGCTGGTGGATGGCCCGTCGCTCGAAGCGGCCCGGAGCTGGCTGCCGCACGCGCTGCTGGTCGCCACACTGGTAAACGTGCCCATCGCGACGCTCGGCTGGCGCGCCGGTACCGTGACCGCCGCCGGCGCGATCGCCGGCGCCACGATCGGGATTGCGATGTTCGCCTTCGCCGGCTGGACAGGATGGGTGCTGCTGTTCTCGGCGTTCGTGGCCGCCACCCTGTCCACGCGGCTCGGCCTCAAGCGGAAGTCGGTCCTCGGCATCGCGGAGGAGCGCGGGGGCCGGCGCGGGCCCGGCAACGCGGTCGCGAACACCGGCCTCGCCGCGTTCGCCGCGATCCTCGCGGTGCTCTCTCCCCACAGGGACGGCGCGCTGCTGGTGATGGTGACCGCGCTCGTCGCCGGCGCGAGCGACACGGTGGCGAGCGAGATTGGCAAGGCCTGGGGCACGAGAACCTACCTGTTCCCGATGTTCACGAGGGTACGGGCCGGCACGCCAGGTGCCATCTCGCTCGAAGGCACGGGCGCCGGCCTCGTGTCGGCGCTGGCGCTGTCGGCGCTCGCGCTCTGGCTGGGCCTCATCAGCGGCAACGGGCTGTGGTACGCCACCGCCGGCGCCACGGTCGGCTCGTTCGTCGAGAGTTCGCTCGGCGCCACGCTGGAATCGTCCGGAACGCTCGACAATCACACGCTGAACTTCATCAACACGGCGTTGTCGGCGGCGTGCGCCGTCGCCCTGGCCTGGCTGGTGGCGGGATGACGATCCGCGAACGGTGTCACCTCTACGTCGAGTTCGCCCGCCCCTTCACGCTGTTCGCACCGGCGCTGGGCATGGTCTCCGGCGGCGCCACCGCCATCGGTGCGGCGCCGCGCGAGGCCTGGAGCGCGTGGCTCGTCGTCTACCCGCTGCTCGGCGCGCTGATGGCGGCCGTGCTGAACGCCGCGTCGAACGGCCTGAACCAGATCTACGACCGCGACATCGACGCCGTGAACAAGCCGAAGCGGCCTTTGCCGAGCGGGCGCATGACCATGCGCGAGGCCTGGGTGTTCACGTGGGTGACGTTCGCCATCGCGTGGCTGCTCGCGTGGTTCGTGGCGCCGGGCGGCCGCCGCGACTGCTTCTGGCTGGTCGTCGCCGCGACGCTCATCACCACGCTGTACTCGGTGCCGCCATTCCGCACCAAGCGGCTGGGGATCTGGGCCAACGTGACCGTGGCCATCCCGCGCGGCATGATGCTGAAGGTGGCCGGGTGGTCGTCGGTGAAGACGGCGCTCGGCCTCGAGCCGTGGTTCATCGGCGCGATCTTCGGGCTGTTCCTGCTCGGAGCGACGACGACCAAGGACTTTGCCGACATGAAGGGCGACGCACGGGGCGGGTGCCGCACGCTCCCGCTCCAGTTCGGTGTGACGCGCGCGGCCTGGATGATCTCGCCTTCGTTCGTCGTGCCGTTCCTGATGATCCCGATCGGCGCCTGGGCCGGGATCCTGACCGGGCGCTTCTGGCTGCTGCAGGCGCTGGGCGCCGTCATGGTTGTGTACGGGATCTACGTCTGCTACCTGATGCTCCGGCGGCCGGAAGACCTCGCCGTCGAGGAGAACCACGTGTCGTGGGCTCACATGTACCGGATGATGTTCGTCGCGCAAATCGGGTTTGCGCTGGCGTACCTCCTGTAGCTGGCCATGACCGAGCCGACCGACACCGCAGCGTCCCGCCGCCCGCCGATCGATCTGCGCGCGACGGGCCTGGCATGGGCGCTGGCGGTGCTGATCACCGCCGTGCTCGTCGCGGCGACCCACTACGAGAGCCCGGACCCGGACTCCAGCCTCCACGCGGCCATCGCCGCGAGAATCAGCGAGCGGCCGCTCCCCCAGTGGATCGCCCCCGAGTGGTGGGGCCTCTGGAATGGCGAGGGCCCGTACTGCGAGCACCCGGCGGGCATCTTCATCCTGCCCGCGGCGCTCGCCCGACTCGGGTTTCCGCCGGTTCAAGCTGCGTATGCGGTCAATGCGCTCTACCAGGCCGCGGCGTTCATCCTCGTCGTCCTCATCGCCGCCTCGGTCGCCTCTCCGCGCGACGCCCGCGCGCTCGGCTGGATCCTGCAGTTCGTCCTCGTCGCCTTCGTGTACCGCATCCGCGCCAACCACGAGTTCGCGCTGCTGGCCGCGCTCCTCTTTGCCGTCTACTCGACCGAACGCGCCCGCACCCGACCGGCCTGGACGGCCGGCATGATCGCCGGGTTCTGCGCGGTCCTGCTGGTGAAGGGGGTCTTCGCCGTCGTTGTACCGATTACGTGCGGCCTGTGGCTGCTGGCGCGGGCGGAAGGCGCCGGAGATTTGCGGGCGCGCTGGAAGGCCTGGGCAGCCGTGGCGGCCATGCCGCTCGTCGGCGCGCTCGTCGCGTGGGGCTACGAGGCCGCCTATGTCGGCGCGACCGGCCGGTCCTTCCTGGCTGTCTACCAGAGCCGGCAGTTACCGACGGAGGCGGTCACCGAAGGGTCGCTCGTGGGCCGCACGGCCCACTCGGCGGTCTGGTACGCGGCGCGGGTTCTCTGGTACCCACTTCCGTTCAGCCTGTTTGCCGGGTTCGTAGCCTGGCGCGGCCTGAGGTCGGGCGCGATCTGGCCGTGGGGGAAGCCGCACCGCTCGGGTGGCGCGGCCGCCGCGCCGCTTCGGCAGGGCGCATGGTTCGCCCTCGCGACAACGATCGTCCTGCTGGGGGCGTTCTCGCTGGCGCATCGAAAGGCCGACCGCTACCTGTTCGCCGTCTACTTCCTCGTCGCCGCGGTCGGCGCGATCGACGCGATCCGCCGCTTCGCGTGGCTGCGGCGTCTGGTCGAGCGGCTGGACCGGCCGTGGGTGCCGGCCGCCGCCCACGTCGGCCTCGTGGCGCTCCGCCTGCTCGCCGGAGACAGTCTGCCTGGGTTCACGTTCTGGCGATCCTGAACGGCCTCCGCCCTCACCTGCCGCCCGCCGGCGGGGATGCCGTCCCTCGCCCCTCGCCCCTCGCCCCTGCCCCTCCCCCTCCTCCTAGGCGGTGCCCAGGAGAGCCTGAATCCGCTTCTCGAGCGGCGGATGCGTGCTGAACACCGACAGCATGCCACTGACCGAGAACGGCTTCATGATGAACATGTGAGCCGTTGCCGGATTCGCATCCATCGGCACCCGCTGAGACGCCGCGTGGATCTTCTTCAACGCGTCCACGAGGCCGTACGGCGTGCCGACCAGCCGTGCCGCGGCCGCGTCAGCGGCGAACTCGCGTGACCTCGAGATGGCTGCCTGGATCAGCATGGCCGCGATCGGCGCGAGAATCACCGTCGCGAGCAGGCCGATCGGGTTGCCGCCCCGGTTCTCGTCGTCGCGGCTGCCCCCGCCGAAGAACGCCGCGAACTGGGCCATGCGAGCCACCATCATGATCGCCGCGCCCATCGTGGCCGCCACCGAGCTGATCAGGATGTCGCGATGCTTGACGTGAGCGAGTTCGTGGGCGATGACCCCCTCCAGTTCGCGCTCGTTCAGCACCCGGAGGATGCCTTCGGTCGCGGCCACCGCCGCGTGCGACGGGTTCCGGCCGGTCGCGAACGCGTTCGGCGAGGGGTCCGGAATCACGTAGACCTTGGGCATCGGCAGGCCCGCGCGCTGCGCCAGCTGCGCCGTGATGCGATGGAGCGGGTGCTCCGGCCCGACCGGCTGAGCCTTGTACATCATCAGCACGATCTTGTCGGAGAACCAGTAGGAGGCGAAGTTCATCACGACGGCCAGGCCGAAGGCCATGACGAGGCCGCTCGACCCGCCGAGCGAGTCGCCAATCAGGAGGAGAAGGCCGCTGAGTACTCCAAGAAGCAGGGCCGTCTTGAGACCGTTTGCCATGTCCCCAGTATCCCTCATCTCGCCCGACGCGGCATCTCATCGGCCGCTCGGGGCTTCGCCATCGAGATCGCCAGAATCAGGCCCGCCAAGAGCGCGGCCCGCGGCGCCAGCCGGTCCAACACGACGTGCTCGTGCATGGCGTGGGCGCCGTCGCCGATGCCCCCGAAGCCGTCTAACGTTGGAACACCGAGGGCGGCCGTGAAATTCCCGTCCGAACCGCCGCCGGTGGCCCCTTCTGACACCCCGATGCCGAGCCGTCGGCCGACCGTCTGCGCAAGGCCGTAAAGCCAGGCCACCGAAGGGCTTCGCTCGAGCGGCGGCCGTTCGATTCCGCCCGAGACCGCGACGGTTGTCCCAGGCCGTTTGGCCCGCAAGCTGGACAGCGCCTCGGCAACCCGATCCGCCTCTGCCGTAGACCAAGCGCGGGCGTCGATCGTGGCGACCGCTCGCGCCGGAACCACGTTGGACCGCGTCCCGCCAGAGACCAGGCTGGCCGTCAGCGAGGTCCCCCGACTCGTATCCTGCAGGCGTTCCACCGCGAGGATTCTGATCGCACAGCTCCAGGATGGCGTTGGCGCCCTTCTCGGGCGCGATCCCGGCGTGCGCGGCGACGCCGCCCACCGTGATTTCGAACTGCCCGCATCCCTTCCGCGCCGTCTTGAGCGACCCGTCGGGAAGCGCGGGCTCGAGCACCAGCACGGCCTCGCTCCGCAGCGCTTCCTCCTCGACCAGCGACCTCGACGTCTGGCTGCCAGTCTCTTCGTCGGCTGTCAGCAGGAAGACGATGTGGGGCATCGGGGCCGTCGACGCGGAGGCCACCGCGCGCAGCGCCAGCATGCCGATGGCGATGCCGCTCTTCATGTCGAGGATTCCCGGGCCGAAGAGCCGGCCGTCGCGCTCGACGACCGGCATCTGCCGCAGCGTCCCGACAGGCCAGACCGTGTCGAAGTGACCGAGCAGGAGAATCGGGCGGCCGCCCTCCCCGAACTCCGCGACGAGATGGCCCACTAGGTCCGGACCCGCCACGGTGCGGACGCGGCCGCCGACGGCGGCCAGCAGCCTCTCGACCTCGGCGCGGCATGCGTCGACGGCCGGCGCGTCGAGCGTCGGCGACTCGAGCGACACCAGGCGCTCGATCGCCTGTCGAAGCCAGACCCGCTCGGATTCGCAAAACGCGAGCAGCTGTTCCATAATTAGGCGATCATGCTCCGGGCCGCAATTCTGATCTCAATCGCGACGCTCATCCTGGCCTGCTCGGGGACCGCGCTGGCGCAGACGCAGGCCCAGACGCAGGCAACGCCGAAACCGGCGGGGTCGACGGCTCAACCTCCGGCCACGATCCCGACGCCGGACTCGCTCGGGGTCGCGTCGTTCCACCCAGCGATGCAGTATCTGGAATCCTACGACGCTGGTAGCGGCCAGCGCTTCTACCTGTTCGGCGCCGATGTCCCGTTCGCGGAGATCGTGTCCTACTACCAGAAGCAGCTGAAAGTGAAGGGCGAACTCGTCTTCGACCAGCCGGCCACGCACATGTTCGACATCGGCCGGTTTCGCGAGGAGACGATGGCCTTCCCGCCGAGCATC
The DNA here is from genome assembly GCA_963698725.1 of uncultured Acidobacteriota bacterium. Taxonomy (GTDB): domain Bacteria; phylum Acidobacteriota; class Vicinamibacteria; order Vicinamibacterales; family Fen-181; genus FEN-299. The sequence goes on along the minus strand of CAVORY010000006.1, from coordinate 139,989 downwards.
ACCGTGAAGGACTACACGTGGGGGGGCATGCAGGGCTACCCGAACCCGAAGCCCAACGTCAAGCCGGCGAGCTTCAAGACAATCGTCCAGATCGTGCCGATGCCTGTGGGGACGCCGCCCCAGCCGATCAGGAAGTAGGGCGCTCGCTCAGCGCTTCTTCCCGACCGCCTTGCGCCGCTTGAGCGCCTTCGCGCGCATCTTCTCGACTTCCTCCGCCATCTCGGCGACGGCCATCAGCGAGTTCTGCGCCGTGAAGATGATGCCCACCCAGAACTCGGGCGCGATGCCCTCGCCGGCAAACAGCGTCTGCACCTCGTCGAGCGCCTCGATCGCGTCGCCCAGCCGCTCCATCGCCATGTCGTAGTCGGTTCCCGCCGCTGCCTTGGCCATCAGGGACTCCTTCTCTTTGGACGGACAGGGACAGGGTACACGATCTCGCAGGCTCAGGGCTCAAGGCTCAGGGCTCAAGGCTCAGGACTCAAGGCTCAGGGCTCAGGGCTGGGGACGATCGTGCGATCTTGCGATATGGCGATCTGGCGAAGTGGAGGGGGTCAGCTGGCAGCGGCCAGCGGAAGACGATGTCACACGTGATCCGCTGACGGCTGCCAGCTGCCCGCTGCCCGCTATTCGAGCGTGAAGTTGACCGTCACCGTCATGATGACCGGGACCGCATTGCCATTGAGCAGCGTCGGCGTGAAGACCCACTGGAGCACGGCGTCGAACGCGGCCTGGTCGAGCAGCGGGATCGACCTCAGCACTCGCACGTCCGCCACCGTCCCGTCCGGTCTGAGCAGCACCTGACAGATGACGACGCCCTGGACGCGTGCTTTCTGTGCGACATCCGGGTAGACCGGCCTGACGTCGAGGATCTTCGTCGGCGGCTTGATCCCGCCGCCGATCCGAACGGCCTCCACCGGCCAGTCAGTGGCCTCGCCGTACTTGACTGGCACCTGGCCTGCCGCCGCCGCCGTCCGGGCGTCCGCGTACTGCTGGGCAATGGCGGTCGCCTGCTGCGTCGCGGTGTCACGAACCGGTATCCCCATGTCCGGCGTTCCGCCGTCGAGCGTGAAGTTGACAGTCACCGTCATGATGGCCGGGACCGGGATCCCGTTGATCAGCGTCACCGTGTACTCCCACTGCCGGACCGCGTCGAGCGCGGCCTGGTCCAATAGCGGGATCGACCTGAGAATGTGCGCGTCGGCCACCTTGCCGTCGGATCCGGTCAGTACCTCGCAAATCACCACGCCCTGCACGCGAGCTATCCGGGCGACCTCTGGATAGACAGGCCTCACGTCGGCGACCTTGGTCGGCGCTTTGATGTTCCCGCCCACGCGCACGGCGTCCTGAGGCCAGGACGTGCGCCACGGCGCCACGTCCCTGGCCGCGACCCCGGTGGTGACCCCGCCTGCCACGCCGCCCGACACGCCGCCCTGGACTCCCCCGCCAACCGCCCCGCTAACCCCAGTTGACGTACCGCCGGCAACACCCGCTCCGGTGCCGCGACCCGTGCCAGCTCCGGTTCCCGTCGAGACCCCTGGCAGGGGCGCTCCGGTCGCGCTCGCAGTGCCGGATGGGCGGACCGTGATTGACCGCTCGGACGTGACGACGTACGCCAGGCCGGTGCCCTGGAGCGCGAAGTTGAGCACGTCGCCGAGTCGCGCGCCTCCGGACTTGCCCGTGAGTGGCTTGTCGAGCACCTGGTCCGGCACATCAACATAGGTGATCGTGAATCCGCCCGCCTCCGCCAGCGACTTGAGGACGCTGCGCAAGGGGGTGTTCTGGTGATCGAAGCTCACCGTCGCCCCTGCGCCGGCCAGCGTCGGCACCGTCGTCGGTACGCCCGGCTTGGCGGCGCCGGCCTGCTGCAGCGGAAACGCCGAGGTTGCGAAGCTGCCGCCGATGACAACGACAGCCGCCATGACGGCAAACGTGACGGCGAGACGGACCTTCGACATGGAAACCTCCTTGACGATCAGCGTGACCCGCTGCCGCAGGTGCGCGCGCTTGAGGAAGAGCGTGGCGGGGCTCAGATTGAGCCGTGGCGCAGGTCTCGCCATCCGAAGCAGCGCTTCGAGATACGCCTGCCGCGCGCCGAGCCGGCGGACCGCCTCGCGATCCACGACCTGCTCGCGCGCCAGTTGGATCTGGTTGATCAGCCACCAGATGGCCGGATGGAACCACAGCGCCGCGCGCACGACTTCGTCAATCGCGTTCCGCAGCCAGTCGGACCGGTTGACGTGGAGCAGTTCGTGGCACGCGATGGCCGTCTGCTCGTGCTCGGGGAACGACTCGAAGTTGCGCGGCACGAGCACCACCGGCCAGAGGACTCCGCAGGTGACCGGCCGGCTCGCGGTGGCCGAGACGAGGAACTCCGCGTCGGTCTCCGCCAGCGTCGCCGCGCGGTCGATCGAACCCGGCCGCGGCCAGAGCCGACGCGCCGACCGACGCAGGCGCCCGACGGTGATGACACCGAGGCCGAGCCAGCCGAGCCGCAGCAGCACGCCGGCGACGAGCACCTCGACCGCACCAAACGGCAGCGGGCGTCTCCAGAAGGGCGCAGACGCCGGTGAGTCCGAGGCGGTCGCGGTGCGGGAGGGCGCGCCCACGATATTGGTCGCGGCCACGACCTGGGGCGTTGGCGGCTCCTGCCGCACGACCCACGGCTGCGCGAGGGGCAACAACAGGCAGCCGACGAGGACCGCTCGCCAGTACGCCATGCGGACACGAGGCGACCACAGCCCGAGCAGCCGCGGCAGCGGCGCGGCCACGAGGACGACAACGCCGGCCTGGAGCCACCAGGCCACGAGATTGGCCTTCGTCTGGGCGTCCATCACTCAGCCTCGCGAATGAGGCGCTCCAGCTCCTCGAGCTCCTTCGGGGACAGGCGGCGGTCCTCGACGAGGTGCACGAGGAGCGGCTGCGCGGAATCCGTTGAACACGCGGTCGACGAACTCCCGGACCATCGACCGCACCACCTGGCGCTCGGGGCGCGCCGGCCGATAGACGAAGGCCCGGTTCACGCGCTGCGTCTTGACGTAGCCCTTCTTCTCGAGCACCCGCATCATCGTCATCACCGTCGTGTAGGCGATCTTGCGGTGTTCGAGCAGGGTTTCGTAGACATCGCGCACCGTCGCCTGGCCCTTCCGCCAGACGATCTTCATCAGTTCCAGCTCCTGGGGCGTCAGCGTCGCGCTGGACGGTCTCATATACTAATAAATTAGTACCTGATGAACTCGGATGTCAAGAGGTTTCTTTCCCGGCCTGAGCCCTGAGCCTTGAGCCCCGAGCCTTGCCCTGATACAGTCCGTCCCCGACAAGGAGACCGTCGATGACACTCCGCTTCGTTTCCCGCGCGTTCCTCATTCTCTGCATTGGATGCGCCCTGACCACAGTTGGTTCCGGCCAAGGGCAACAGCCGACTCCTCCGGCGAAGCCGGCGAGCCCGGCTGCCGCCAAGCCCGTGCCGTTCACGCTTACCGTCGACAACCTCATGAAGGGCCCTAAGCTCATCGGGTCGGCGCCGGCCGGCGTTCGGTGGGCGCCCGACTCTTCGAAGGTCTACTTCTCCTGGCAGAAGCCGGGCGAGGATCGCGCGAACACCTACTCGGTCAACCGGGACGGCGGCGATTCTGAGGCCGCTCACCCCCGAAGAGGTCCGCCAAATCCCGACCGCCCCGACCGGCCGGCCTGACCGCGCGCGCAAGCGGCTGCTCGCCGCCGAGGGGGGCAACATCGTGATCTACGACGTCGCCACGAGCACGCGGCGGCTGCTCATGAGGACGGCGGCGATGGAATCGAGCCCGCGCTGGGCCCGGAACGACACGGCGGTGACCTTCATGCGCGACGGCAATCTGTTCCTCATGGCGCTCGAGCCGTCCGGCACGTCGCCCGCCGAGGTGCAACTCACCGATGTCGTCGCAGCCGCCGACGCGGCCGCCTCGGGCGCTCGCGGCGCGGCTGCCGGCGCGGCGGTTTCCGGACAGCGCGGCGGCGGCAGCGGCGGCGCGCAGGGCGGCGGCGCGCAGGCCCAGGCCGTTCGTGGTGGGGCCGGCGCCGACCAGCAACTGACCCAGTCGCAGCGAATCCTCCGCCAGGAAGAACAGAAGTTGATTGAGCACCTTCGACGCGAAGGGGAACAGCGCCAGGAGGGCGCTCGCGGCAGCGCCGCGACGATAGGCGGCGGCCAGCGGGGCGGGCGCGGCGGCTTGGGCGGAGCCGGCGGCGGCGCGCCGGAACCGATCGCCCGGTTCCAGCCGCCCGCGCGGCAGACGGTCGGCGACATGCTGCTCTCGACCGACGAGAACTACGTGTTCATCTCGGTGACCGAGCGTCCCGAGGTGGCCGCGCGCAATCAGGACGTTCCCGACTACGTCACCGAATCGTCCTACCCTGAGATGATCAACGGCCGGTCCAACGTGGGCGACTCGCAGACGCGGCGCCGGCTCGCCGTCCTGGATCTCAAACAGAACCGCACGCTGTGGGCCGACGCGTCAGCGTTCGCCGGCGACGAGAAGGCCATCACACCAGGGGACAAGCCCGTTCCGCGCATCGTCGACTGGAACCTCCCGGACTGCTCGGAGGATGGCGCGAACTGCCTGGCCGGCGTCAGGTCGGCGGACAATCACGACCGCTGGCTGGTGAAGCTCGACCCGGCGACGGGAAAGGCCACCGCCATCGACACCCTGCACGACGACGCGTGGATCAGGGAGGGCTCGGTGGATGCCGGCACGGGCGGCGGGGGCGGCGGGCGGTTCGGCGGCGGCGGCCTCACCTGGCTGCCCGACAACAAACGCATCCTGATGCTCGCCGAGCGCGAGGGCTGGATGCATCTCTACTCGCTGGACGTGACCGCCGCGAAACCGACGCCGAAAGCGCTCACGAGCGGGAAATGGGAGATCTCGAGCGCCCGGCTGTCGAAGGACCGCACGAAGATCTTCTTCACCGCGGGCGAGGTGCATCCGGGCGAACAGCACTTCTACACGATGTCCGTTGATGGCGGCCCGTTCACGCGCATCACGACGACCACCGGAGGCCACGAGGTCACCGTATCGCCGGACGAGAAGACGCTGGCCGATCTCCACTCCACGATCAACCGTCCACCTGAGCTGCATCTCCAGGCGTTCGCGGCGGGAGCGACGGCGAAGAAAGTCACAACGACGCCGGCTGCCGAGTGGCTGGCGTTCAAGTGGCTGGAGCCGAAGGTCATCACCTACAAGGCGCGCGACGGCCAGCTGGTCTACGCGCGGCTCTACACGCCCGAGATGATCGGCGCCAGGCGCGACCCGAAGCGCCCGGCCGTCGTCTTCGTGCACGGCGCCGGCTTCCTGCAGTTCGCCCACAAGTACCTGGTCGCAGAACTACTACCGCGAGCACATGTTCCACCACTTGCTGGCGGCGCGCGGCTACGTCGTGCTCGCGCCCGATTACCGCGCCAGCTCGGGCTACGGCCGCGACTGGCGGACCGGCATCTACGGGCACATGGGCGGCAAGGACCTCGACGACACCGTGGACGGCGCGAAGTTCCTGGCGGCCACCGAGCGGGTCGACCCGAAGCGGATCGGCATCTACGGAGGCAGCTACGGCGGGTTCCTCACGCTGATGGCGCTCTTCACGACACCGGACGTCTTCGCGGCAGGGGCGGCGCTTCGGCCGGTGACCGACTGGGCGCACTACAACCACGGCTACACCGCTCCGATTCTGGGACTGCCGCAGACGAACCTCGAGACCTACAAGCGCAGCTCGCCGATCTACTTCGCCGAAGGGCTGAAGAATCAGTTGCTGATCTGTCACGGCATGGTGGACACGAACGTGTTCTACCAGGACACGGTGAGGCTGATGCAGCGGCTGATCGAACTCCGGAAGGAGACGTGGTCGGTCGCGCCGTACCCGGTGGAGAACCACGCGTTCACCGACGAGACGAGCTGGGCGGACGAGTACCGGCGAATTCTGAAGTTGTTCGAGCAGTATCTCAGGAAGTAGACAGCTGGCAGCTGTTAGCTGGCAGCGGACGGCGTGTCACGAGTGATCCGCTGTCAGCTGCCAGCCTCGGCGTCGGTGATCCGCTGCCAGCTGCCAGCTTCGGTGTCCGTGATCCGCTGCCAGCTACGCAATCCGTCGCAGGATGAAGCACTTGAGGTAGTACGTCTCGGGGACGCCGAGCAGCACGGGGTGGTCGCGGCCCTGCATCCGCTTCTCGAGGACGTTCACGTGGACGAGCGCGTCGGTCGCCGCCTCGTGGACGACCTGTCCGAACGTCGCCTCGTCCAGATTGTAGGAGCAGCTGCAGGTGACGAGCGTGCCGCCGGGCTTCAGCAGGCGCAGCGCGCGCAGGTTGATCTCGCGATAGCCGGCCATCGCGCTGGGGACCGACGCCTTGTTCTTGGCGAAGGCGGGAGGATCGAGGACGACCGCGTCGAAGCGCTCGCCTTCGCGCTCGAGCCGCCGCAGTTCGTCGAACACGTTCGCCTCGCGCGCTTCGATGTTCGAGAGGCCGTTCCGCGCCGCGTTGGCCGCGATCCGCGCCACGGCTTCGGCGGACACGTCCACGGCGACGACCTCGTCGCAGCGCGGCGCCATTCGCATGGCGAAGCCGCCGTTGTAGCTGAAGCAGTCGAGCAGGCGTCCGCGCGCGTACCCGACCGCCGCCTCCCGGTTCTCGCGCTGATCCAGGAACAGGCCGGTCTTCTGCCCCTTCCATGGATCGACCTTGGTACTGGACCGGTCCCTCGCGCGCCGGAATCGTCGCCGGAACCTCGCCGTGGAGGACCTCGATCCGCGAGTCGAGCCCCTCGAGCGCACGTACCTTCACGTCGTTGCGCGCCAGGATCCCGCGCGGGGCCACCAGATCGGCCAGTGTTGCGGTGATCGTCGGCAGCAGCCGCTCCACCCCCTGGGACAGCGACTGCAACACCAGGTAGTCGCCGTAACGGTCCACGATGAGCGAGGGCAGCAGGTCGCCTTCGGCGTGCACCAGGCGGTACGCCGTCGCGTCGATGGCGAGTGACTGGCGGAACGCGATGGCGCTCTCGAGCCGGCGCCGCCACAGCGCTGCGTCCGCGGGCTCGGCGCCATGCGACAGCAGGCGCAGCGAGATCTGCGACCGATCGCTGTACAGCGCCTGCCCGATCGGCCGGCGACGGGCACCCAGCACGGTGACCGTGTCCCCGGGCGCGGCCCGCACCTCCAGCACGTCGCTCTTGTAGATCCACAGGTGGCCCGCCTGGATCCGCTCCTCCGCCCGTCCGCTGACGACAACCGTCGGCTGCATTCGGTTAGCATACCGCAGGCTCAGGGCTCAAGGCTCAGGGCTCACGGCTCGCGGCGTGCGGCTCGCGGCGTGCGGCGTGCGGCTTCTGACTTCTGGATCGCGGCTTCTATCTTCTATCTTCTATCTTCTCTCTTCTAACTTCTCTCGCTACAATTCCCCTGTGCGCATCGCCATCGGCTCCGACCACGCCGGCTACCGTCTGAAGGCGATCATCACGTCGACCCTGCTCGACGCCGGCCACGCGATCGACGACGTGGGCACGGGCAGCGAAGCGTCGGTCGACTACCCCGAGTTCGCCGCCGACGCAGCGCGGCGTGTCGTGTCGGGCGCCTCCGATCGCGGCATCCTCGTCTGCGGCACCGGCATCGGCATGGCGATGGCGGCGAACAAGATTGACGGGGTCCGCGCCGCGGCCGCCGGCGACCTGGAATCCGCCCGTCTCGCCCGCGCGCACAACGACGCCAACATCCTGACGCTCGGCGCGCGGATCACCCATCCCGACCTCGCCCTCGCCATCGTCCGCCTGTTCCTCGAGACGCCGTTCGAGGGAGGACGCCACCAGCGCCGGGTCGACAAGGTCATGGCGCTCGAAGGCTCGCACGCGGATGTCCCGCGGTAGCTCGGAACCGTCGGCCCGCGGCCTCGGTGCGGCGGTCGACCGGGTGTTCGACGAGGACGGACCGCTGGCGCGCGCGGTTCCCGAGTTCGAGCCACGCCCGGGCCAGCGCGCGATGGCGGCGGCGGTGGCGGATGCCATCGAGCAGGGCCACGTCCTTCTCGCCGAGGCGGGCACCGGCACCGGGAAGACGCTCGCCTACCTCGTCCCTGCCATCCTGAGCGGCCGCCGCGTCCTCGTCTCCACCGGGACCAAGACGCTCCAGGAACAGATCTTCTCGAAGGACCTCCCGCTCCTGCAGGCGTCGCTCGGCGTCCCCTTCAAGGCCACCTACATGAAGGGGCGGGGCAACTACCTGTGCCTGCACCGCCTCGATCAGTTCCGCGAGAATCCGATGGCGGTGGCGTTCGCCGACGCGGACACGATGGCGGCCATCGGCGACTGGGCGGAGCGGACGGAGACCGGCGACCGCGCCGAGCTCGAGGACCTGCCCGAGGACCTGTCGATCTGGCCGGATCTCTCGGCCGCGTCGGAGGGCTGCATCGGCGCGTCGTGCCCGCGCGACGCGGACTGCTTCGTCACGCGGATGCGCCAGCGTGCCGCCGAGTCCGACGTCGTCATCGTCAATCACCACCTGCTGTGCGCCGACGCGTCGGTCAGGCAGAACGCCTACGGCGAAGTGATTCCGGAGTGCCACGTCGCCGTGATCGACGAGGCGCACCAGCTCGAGGACGTGGCGACCCAGTACTTCGGCATGGCGGTCAGCACCTATCGCATCGAGGACCTGGCGCGCGACGTGGAGCGGCTGATCGCCAGCGGCGGCTGCGCCGACGATCCGGCCGAGATGCGGCGCTCGAGCGACCGCGTCCGCGACCGCGCGGTGTTCTTCTTCCAGGCGCTTCGCGACATTGGCGTCGCCGGCGGAACCGGGCCGTACGCGGCGCGTTCCCCCTCGCCGGATCGCCAGCGCGTGACGGCAAGCCTGCTGGTGGGCGTTCAGCCGGCGGGGGCCGCGCTGGCGGACGCGCTCGACGGCCTGCAAGGTGTCGCGGCGCTCGTCAGGGAACCGGGCGAGGACGTGGCGGCGGTGGCCCGCCGCGCCGGGGAGACGCGCGACGAACTGGCCTTCCTGCTCCGCGCCGGCGACCCCGACTACGTCTACTACCTGGAGGTCCGCGGGCGAGGCGTGTTCCTTCGCGCGTCGCCGATTGACGTCTCGACCATCGTGCGCGAACTGCTGCTGGACCGGATGCAGGCGACCGTCTTGACGTCGGCCACGCTGAGCGTCGCCGGTTCGTTCGACTACGTTCGCGGCCGGCTCGGCGTGCGCGAGGCGGCGGAAGTCAGGCTCCCGTCGGAGTTTCGGTACGAGGAACAGGCGATCCTCTACCTGCCCCAGGGGATGCCAGACCCGCGGTCGCCCCTCTTCGCCTCGGCCGTCAGCCGGGAGGTGCTGGGAATCCTGCGGCGCACCGAGGGTCGGGCGTTCGTGCTCTTCACCAGCTACTCGGTGCTGCGGGAGGTGGAGCGCCAGCTCGCCTCGGCGCTGGACTACCCGGTCCTGATCCAGGGCAGCGCCCCGCGTTCGGTCCTCCTCCGGCAGTTCCGGTCGCTGGGCAACGCGGTCCTGCTGGCCACGTCGAGCTTCTGGCAGGGTGTGGACGTGGTCGGCGAGGCGCTGAGCTGCGTCATCGTGGACAAGCTGCCGTTCGCGTCCCCGGCCGAGCCGGTCACCGCGGCGCGCATCGAGGCGATCAACGCCCGGGGCGAGAACGCGTTCGACCAGTACCAGCTGCCGCTGGCCATCCTGACGCTCGCGCAGGGGCTGGGCCGACTCATCCGCCACCGCCGGGACCGGGGCGTCCTGGCCGTCCTCGATCCGCGCATCCGCTCCAAGGGATATGGCGCCCGGTTCCTCGAGGCGCTGCCACCCGCCCCGGTCGTGACCCGGCTCGAGGACATCACCAGGTTCTTCGAGCGGTAGCCGGAGACGGGCCTCGCGGCCCGCCGAGCCCGCGGCTGCGCGACCGTCGGTTTTGGGTGTAGACTAGGGCTAATGGCACGTTTCCCGGTGGTTCATCTCGTATTCATGTCTAGCGGAGGACACTGATGTTTCCCGTATCATTCGGCCGGCGAGCGCTGATTCTCGCCTGCGCCGTGCTCGTGACCATCGTCCTGACATCGCCCGTCGCCGCCCAGACGGGGATGGTGAAGGGCAAGATCGTCGATGCCAAGGGCCAGCCGGTCGAGGCGGCGAACGTCACCATCGAGTTCAAGGATGGGATCAACCGCTCCTACAAGGTGAAGAGCAACAAGAAGGGCGAGTACACGCAGATCGGCCTGGCGCCTGGCAACTACAAGATCACGGCCGAGAAGGAGAAGGTTGGCATCCAGTCGTTCGACGTCCGCGTGCGGCTCGGCGACCCGGTCGACGTCAACTTCAAGCTCGCGGCTGGCGGCAACGCCGGACCTTCCAAGGAAGACGTCGCCAAGAGCGCCGCCGTCAAGAAGGCGTTCGACGAGGGCGTGGCCCTGAGCCGCAGCGGCGACAACGACGGTGCGCTCGTCAAGTTTGGCGAGGCGATCGCGATTGTGCCGAACTGCTTCGACTGCTACTACAACATCGGCTACGCCCAGTCCCAGAAGAAGGACTGGCCGAAGGCCGAAGAGGCGTTCAAGAAGGCGATCGACCTCAAGCCGGACTACGTCGAGGCGTACAATGGCCTCGCCCAGGTCTTCAACGCCCAGAAGAAGTTCGACGAGGCCCAGGCGGCCAGCCAGAAGGCGGCCGAGCTGGCTATGGCCGGCGGCGCCGCCGGCGGCGCCGGCGGGGTGGATGCGCTCTACAACGTCGGCGTGACGGCGTGGAACGCGGGCAGGGCCGAAGACGCGAAGAAGGCCTTCGAGGAAGCGCTCAAGCTCGACCCGAAGCACGCGAACTCGCACTACCAGCTGGCGATGTGCTACATCAACCTGGGCAAGATGCCCGAGGCCGTCGCGTCGTTCGAGGGCTACCTGGCGAACGCGCCCGACGGTCAGTATGCCGCCCAGGTCAAGGCCATGCTGACTCAGTTGAAGAAATAGGCCTGTCAAGCGGGTAGCTGACAGCGGACAGCCGGCAGCGGATCACGCCGTGCCGACACGCTGTCAGCTGACAGCCGCCAGCTGCCAGCTGTTCTCCGAGGTCGCCCGCGGCTGAACGCCGCCGGCGGCCTCGTTCTTTCTCGGCGGCCCGTCCAGGCGAAGCGATGCGCGAAACAGACCTTGCCCGACGCCTCGCGGAGGTTCGCGAGCGGATCGCGCGCGCTGCAGCGCGCGCTGGCCGCCAGCCCGACGACGTCCGCCTGGTGGCCGTTTCGAAGACGCACTCGATCGACGACGTGCGCGCGGCGGCGGCGGCGGGCCAGCTCGATTTCGGCGAGAACCGCGTTCAGGAGGCGCTCCAGAAAATCGCCGCCGCGCCTGAACTGCCCGTCCGCTGGCACCTGATCGGGCATCTTCAGTCGAACAAGGCCCGCAAGGCGGCGGTGCCGTTCTCCTGCATCCATTCCATCGACCGGGTCGAGATCCTGGACGCCGTCGACCGCGCGGCCGCCGCCGCCGGAACATGTCCGGAGATCCTGGTGCAGGTGGACCTGGCGGGCGAGCCGACCAAGCACGGCGCCGCGCTCGAGGTCGTCAGAGGTGTCGTGGAGCGCGCCGTCCAGTGCCGCGCCGTCCGCCTGGCCGGCCTGATGCTCCTGCCGCCGTGGCTCGACGACCCGGAGGCGGTCCGGCCCTACTTCCGGGCCCTGCGCGACCTCCGCGACCGGTTCGCGGCAAGCGGCGTTCCCGCGCACATGCTCCGGGAGCTCTCCATGGGCATGAGCCACGATTTCGACGTGGCGGTCGAGGAAGGCTCCACGATGGTCCGCGTCGGCACGGCGATCTTCGGCGCCCGGCTGCCCTGAACCGTCCGGATTGGTCTGCCCCCTGAAGTCTTTCTGGGGATCGGCCGAAACTTCATGTACCGGGAATCCACCCGGCAGGAGACCGTTCATGAAGGTGACCCCACTCGACCTTCGGCAGACCAAGCTGCGCGTGGTGATGCGCGGCTACGACCGAAACGAGGTCGACGCCCTGCTGAGCGAGGTAGCCGACGACTACGAGCAGGCGCTTCGCGAATCCGACCGGCTGCATCAGGAGCTGCTCCGACTCGAAGCGGTGGTGACGGAACACCGCGAGCACGAACGGAATCTCCGCAACACGCTGCTGACCGCGCAGCGCCTCTCCGACGAGATCCGCGAGCACGCCGAGCAGGAATCCCGCCGGATCGTCGAGGATGCCGAGTCGCGCGCCGAGCTGATCCTCCAGAAGAGCGAGGGGCGGATCGAGGAGGTCCAGCGGGAAATCGACGGCCTCAAACTCAAGCGGCGCGATGTCGAGACGACGCTGCACTCGACCATCGCCACGCTGCGCAACGCGCTGGAATTCGTGCGCGAGCAGGAACAGAAGGAGCGCGACGACAAGATCCTCCTGCACCGCCCGCGCCAGGGCGTCCTCGAGCAGCAGGCCCATGCCGCGCCCCAGGCGCAGGCCGTCGGCGAATCGCCGACGAGCACGCTCATGCGAACGCTCGACGCCGCCGCCGAGGGATAACCTCCATCACCGCAGACTTCGTCGTCCGCCGCACGAGGCAGGTCGTCACCTGCGCCGGACCCGCCCCGCGACGAGGCGCGGCCCAGGCGAACGCGTCCGCGATCCCGAACGGCGTGGTGGCCTCCCGCCACGGACGGATCGTCTTCGTCGGAAGCGAGGCCGCCTTCGACGCTGGCGTGCACACGACCCCCGACGCGGAAGTCATCGACGCCGGCGGAGGAACGGTCCTGCCCGGCTTCGTGGATCCCCACACCCATGTCGTCTACGCAGGCGATCGCCGCGACGAGTTGCGGCGTCGCCTCGCCGGCGCCAGCTACGCGGAGATCGCCGCGGCGGGCGGCGGCATCCTCAGCACCGTGCGCGCGACGCGCGAGGCGTCGGAGGACGCCCTCTTCGAGTCGGCGCGAGTCCGCCTGGCCGAAATGCTGCAGTGCGGCACGACGACCGCCGAGGCCAAGAGCGGGTACGGTCTCGAGACGGCTGCCGAACTGAAGATGCTGCGCGCCATCCGACGCCTCGGTCAGGCTCAGCCAGTCGACCTGACCGCCACCTTCCTCGGGGCCCACGAAGTCCCCGCGGAGCATCGCGGGCGCCGCGCCGACTACATCGACCTCGTCATTCGCGAGATGATCCCGGCGGTCGTGGCCGACCGGTTGGCCGACTGGTGCGATGTCTTCTGCGAAGAGGGCGTCTACACGCCGGAGGAGTCGCGCGTCATCCTGGGCGCGGCGTCGAACGCCGGCCTTCGGCTTCGCATCCACGCCGACGAGTTGGCTGCCAGCGGCGGAGCCGAGGTCGCCGTCGAGGTCGGGGCGCGCTCGGCCGATCACCTCCTCTTCGTCCTGCCGGAGACGGCCGACCGGATGGCGCAGGCGGGCGTCGTCGCGACGCTGCTGCCGGCGGCCGCGTTCTACCTGAAGCTCGGCCGGTTCGCGCCCGCGCGGATGCTGATCGAGCGCGGCGTGGCCGTCGCGCTCGCCACCGACCTCAACCCCGGAGGCGGCTTCACGCCGTCGATGCCGTTCGTGATGACGCTGGCGTGCTTCGCGATGGGGATGACGCTGGACGAGGCGCTGGTGGGCGCGACGCTGAACGCGGCCTACGCGATCGGGCGCGAGGCCGACGCGGGCAGCCTGGAACCGGGCAAGCTGATGGACGCGGTGATCGTGGACGGAGAGGCGGTGAATCTCATCCGCGTAGGCGCCCCGGCCATCATCGCCGTGGTCAAGAGGGGCCGCGTCGTCGCCCGCCCTAGAACCGCAGCCGAGCCGACGCGCTCGGTTTGAACTCCCACGGATAGAAATAGCCAGGCAGCAGTTGCAGACGGCCTACGTACGTCCCCTCGATCGTGAGCTGGGAAGGCGGGATCCCCTTCTCACCGGTGTTGAGCTTCGTCATCCCGTCCTGGCAGTTGAACGGCGGGTTGGCGCCCCTGCGAACCGTCAGGTCAGCGGCCGCGAGGGGCAGATCGTAGTCGGCGGCTGTCGACATCGCCTCGTCGCACAACTGCCGCTCGGTGCGACGGTCGCCGAACTGCGCGATCTGCAGCAGGGCGTCCTCGAAGCGGTAGTGGTTCCAGAAGGCGCTCCCGACGCGGACGGCGCCGTGGATGACAATCAGCGCGATGGCGATCTTGATGAGCGTCTTGGCCATGGCACACCGGCTCCTGTCAATGGGCGCACGGGAGGCGTCAAGGTAGGTATCGGCCGACCGGACGTCAGGGAATAGCTGGACGCCCATCCCACTGGCGGCGTGCGACTTGCGGCCCGAGGCCGCAGCCCGGTCGCGCGGCGGGGCCGCCCGCACTCCAGGCGCCAGCCGCGAGCCGTGAGCCGGCTGTCAGTGGATGAGGTTGAACATCCGCGACCACCGCGTCCGGGTGAAGAAGTGGGTCACGACCGTGAAGACGTCCTTCACCATGGCGCCGATGCCGGTCTGCTGGTAGTCCTCGGTCTCTGACTCGTAGGACCAGTAGATCATCACGGCGCGCCCCTTGACGTCGTCGCGCCTCAGAAGCCCCCAGTAGCGACTGTCCTGGGAGTTGTCCCGGTTGTCGCCCATCATGAAGTACTGGCCCTCGGGGATGTTGATCGGACCGTATCGCTCGCGCTTGTCGAACGAGGTGACCTCGGCGAACGCCGACCCGCTCTGCGGCGGGTCGAGGAAGTGCACGTACGGCTCGTCGATCGGCACGCCGTTGATGTAGACCTTCTTGTTCTTCACCTCGAGCGTCTCGCCGGGGAGGCCGATCACCCGCTTGATGAAGTCGCGCTCACGATCCTCTGGGTACTTGAAGACGATGATGTCGCCGCGCCGGATCGGGCGCTCGGGCAGCAGCGCCCGCTCGATGGCGGCCGCCGACGGGCCAAAGACGAACTTGTTGACCAGGAGATGGTCGCCGATGACCAGGTTGTTCTCCATCGAGCCGGTCGGAATCTTGAAGGCCTGGACAACGAAGGTGCGGATGAAGAGCGCGAGGATGACCGCGATGACAATCGACTCGAAATACTCGCGCGCGACCGACTTCTTGAAAGGCTGCGGACCGGCCGGGGCAGGTGTCTGCCCCGGCTTCGGAGCGGTCTTCTTCTGGTTCTTCATCGCGCGTCTCTCGCTTTCCGTCCTCTATCTTCTATCTTCTATCTGAGCCCGGCGTCAAAACCAGCCCGTGAACGGCCGCCGAGCCCCCTCAGACAAGGCTTGAATGCCCCTTGGAACCGTGGCAGCCTAACCGCACTTTTGGTGAGGTTAGGCTGCCATGACTCGACCGCCCCGGAATCTCGAAATCGCCTTTAGTGACGGGGCCCAAACGCATTTCGGCGGCATCTATTTCCTGCAACAATTCATCCGACTGCTACAACTGCCCGATCATCTCGCCTGGGCGTTGAAGGATCACCGCCCGCGCACGCGGTATTCCGTCGCCCAGATGATCCTCGCCCTCGTGTATCCGATCGTCCTCGGGCTCGATCGGCTGGAAGCCGCGTCATTCCTGCGGTCCAACGGCGTCTTCGCTATCTCACCGGCCTGCCGCAGTTCCCCGATCCCACCACGCTCCGCCGCTATCTCCATCAGGCGGGCCCGGACCTCCGCGAGCAGCTGCGTCGGTTGAACGACCGGCTCGCCGCCACACTGCTCCAACACCCGCATCCCCGCTCACGGCTCATCCTGGACTTGGACACCACCGTGTTACCGGTCTACGGTCGGCACGACGCCGCCGTCCGGGCCTACAATCCCAAACGGCGCGGAGCGCGATCCTACGAGCCGCTCGTGGCCGTCGAGTCCGCCTCCGGCCTGCTCTGGACCGGCGCCTTGCGCCCGGGCGGTAACCCCGGGTGTGACGAGGTCGTCCCGCTCCTCGACCACGCCTGGGCCATGGCCCCGCCCTCCATCCGTGAGCTCCGCGTCCGTGCCGACCATAGCTTCTATGGTCAGGCCAGCCTGGAATGGCTCGAAGCGCACCGCGCGGAGTACGCCGTCGTCGCGCGACTCACCCGCCCGCTCCGCGACCGCCTCCTCGGGCTGCGGTACTCCGCGATCGATGACCGCTGGGCCTCCGCCACCACCCAGTACCAGGCGACCACCTGGCGGGACAAACGCCGGATTATCGCGATTCGCAAGGCCCTCAGCGACGTCGACCCGCAGCCCACGCTCTTCACCATGGGCCGCTATGCCTACCACGCGTACGTGACCAACCTCGACCTCACCCCGGAACGCGTCTGGCGCTTCTACAACGACCGCGCCCGGATCGAGCTCATTATCAAAGAACTCAAATACGACTACGCCCTCGGGCAGCTCCCCACCCGCCGCTTCGAAGCCAACGCCCTTCGCTTCGAGATCCTGCGCCTCGCCTACAACCTCGTCGTCGGCTTCCAGACGCTCTGCCTCCCCGCACCGTGGGCCTCCGCCACCCTCAGCACCATTCGGCAGCACTTCTTCCTACTGCCCGCGCTCCTCGCCCGCCCGCAGGGCCGGCCGGCGCTCCGTTTCCCTCGCCACCTCCCCGCCAAACGGGACATCGAATCTGTCCTCGAACGCTTGCGCGCACTCGAACGGCGGCCACTGTGGTAACGTTTTGACGCCGGGCTCAGGTTCTATCTTCTATCTTCTATCTTCTGTCTTCTGTCTTCTGTCTTCTGGATTCTGAATTCTACCCTTCCCCATCCACCTTGAGCACGGCCAGGAACGCCTCCTGCGGGATCTCGACCTTCCCGACGCGTTTCATCCGGCGCTTACCTTCCTTCTGTTTCTCGAGGAGCTTGCGCTTGCGCGTGATGTCGCCGCCGTAGCACTTGGCCAGCACGTTCTTGCGAAGCGCCTTGACCGACTCGCGCGCGATGATCCGCCCGCCGATGGCCGCCTGGATCGCCACCTCGAACATCTGCCGGGGAATCAGGGCGCGCATCTTGCTGGCCAGCTGCCGCCCGCGCTGGTACGCCGCGTCGCGGTGCACGATGATCGACAGCGCATCGACCGGGTCGCCGTTGACCAGGATGTCGAGCTTCACCAGCGGCGACTCCCAATAGCCCGTCACATGGTAGTCGAGCGAGGCGTAGCCGCGCGAAATGGTCTTCAGCCGGTCGTAGAAATCGAGCACGACCTCGTTGAACGGCAGCTCGTAGGTGATCAGGACGCGGTGGCTGGCGAGGTACTCCAGCGTCTTCTGGATCCCGCGCTTCTCCTGGCAGAGCGTCAGGATCCCGCCGACGTGCTCGGCCGGAGTCAGGATCATGGCGGTGATGATCGGCTCCTCGAGCTTCTGGATCCGGCCGGTCTCGGGGAGTTTCGCCGGGCTGTCGACCTCGTGAACCTCGCCATCGGTGGTGGTGACCCGGTACAGCACGCCCGGAGCCGTCGTGACGAGGTCCTGGTCGAACTCCCGCTCGAGCCGCTCCTGCACGATCTCCATGTGGAGCAGGCCGAGAAAGCCGCACCGGAACCCGAAGCCGAGCGCAGCCGACGTCTCCGGCTCGTAGAAGAACGAGGCGTCGTTCAGCCGCAGCTTCTCGAGCGCGTCGCGCAGTTCCGGGTACTCGTGCCCCTCGACCGGGTAGAGCCCGGCGAACACCATCGGCTTCAGCTCCTTGAAGCCGGGGAACGGCTCGGCCGTTGGCCTCGCGGCCTCGGTGATCGTGTCGCCGAGCTTCGCGTCCGCGACGCGCTTGATGCCCGCGGTGATGAACCCGACCTCGCCGACGCCCAATTCCTCGAGCGGCACCGCCTTCGGCGTGAACGCGCCGACTTCTTCGATCAGGTATTCCTGCCCCAGGGCCATCAGGCGGACGCGCATACCCGGGCGGAGCACGCCGTCGATCACCCGGACGACAATGACCACGCCACGGTAAGGGTCGTACCACGAATCGAAGATCAGCGCCTTGAGGGGCGCCTCGGGCACGCCGGCCGGCGGGGGCAGCCGGTGCACGATCGCCTCGAGGACGTCCTTCGCCCCGGTGCCGACCTTGGCGCTCGCCAGAATGGCGTGGCTCCCGTCGAGGCCGATGATCTCCTCGATCTGCCGGCGCGTTTCCTCGATCTGCGCGCCGGGCAGGTCGATCTTGTTGATGACGGGGACGATTTCGAGGTTGTTGTCCACCGCGAGGTAGGCGTTCGCCAGCGTCTGCGCCTCGACGCCCTGCGCGGCGTCGACGATCAGGACCGCGCCCTCGCAGGCCGCCAGCGACCGCGTCACCTCGTACGAGAAGTCCACGTGGCCCGGCGTGTCGATCAGGTTCAGGACGTAGGTGTTCCCGTCCTCGGCCGCGTAGGTCAGACGGACCGGGTGGGCCTTGATCGTGATGCCCCGCTCCTTCTCGAGGTCCATGCTGTCGAGCAGCTGGGCCTCCATCTCGCGCGACTGCACGGCGCCGGTCAGCTCGAGGAACCGGTCCGCGAGCGTCGACTTGCCGTGGTCGATATGCGCAATGACGGAGAAGTTGCGGATGCGGAGCGGGTCCATGGGGTCTGTTGATTCTACCAGGAGAGAGAAGACAGAAGACAGAAGGCAGAAGACAGAATCCGCCCGCGAAACTCGAGCACCTCTTGAAAGACAAAGGGCCAGGCGGCAGCGCGTCTTCAGCCTCCTGGCCCTCTTCCGGCCTCTATCTTCTATCTTCTATCTTCTATCTTCTCTCTCTCTTCTGTCTTCTATCTTCTGTCTTCTGGGTTCCTATTTCGCGACTTCCGTCTTCGGCAGCACCACGCTCTCGCCGGCGAACTGCTGGACCACCGAGAGGACGCCGGTGTAGAGGAAGCCGATCTGGAAGAGCATCAGGAACGGCACGGTCGCGTAAATGCCGTTGGCCAGCGCGTAGAACACCGTCCAGGTGAAGTAGAGGCCGAGCATCAGCTCGACGAGCGGCTGGACGGCGACCGACTGGCGGTACTTCTTCGAGTGCCACTCATCGGTGTCCCGGCGGACGACGCCGTATTTCGGCGTGCGGGCGAAGTCGCTCTTCTGGTCGAGCAGCGCCTCGATGACGGCTTTCGTGTTGTTGACCGACAGTCCGATGCCGATCGACATCAGGAACGGGAGGTACTTGAGCCGAGCCTTCCAGCCTTCCGGGTACAGTTCCCGCTGGGAGACGATGTAGAAGTTGGCGACCGAGGCCGTGGCCGCGAAGAAGAGCGGCACGTCGATCAGCAGCATCTCGTACCAGCCCATGTTGTACCGGATCACCATCGACGGGAAGATGAGCAGGCACAGGACCGACATGAGCAGGTAGTTGAAGTTGGCCGTCAGGTGCATGAACGCCTCGGCCTTCACTTCGAACGACGCGTCCGACCGGAGAATGTGCGGCAGCAGCTTGATGCAGGTCTGGATCGACCCCTTCGCCCAACGGTGCTGCTGCGACTTGAAGCCGTTCATCTCGACCGGCACCTCGGCCGGCGCCTCGAGGTCGGGCAGGAACACGAACTGCCAGCCCCTGAGTTGCGTCCGGTAGCTGAGGTCGAGGTCCTCGGTCAGCGTGTCGTGCTGCCACCCGCCGCCGTCGGCAATCGCCTCGGGCCGCCAGATGCCCGCGGTGCCGTTGAAGTTGAAGAAGCGGCCGGACCGGTTGCGCCCGCCGTGCTCGAGCACGAAGTGGGCGTCGAGCAGGATCGACTGGACCTTGGTCAGCAGCGAGTAGTCCTGGTTGATGTGGGTCCAGCGCGCCTGCACCATCGCCACCTTCGGGTCGGCGAAGTACGGCACCGTGCGCTTCAGGAAATCAACCGACGGGATGAAATCGGCGTCGAAGATGGCCACGTACCGTCCCGACGCCACCTTCAGCGCCGCGTCGAGCGCGCCCGCCTTGAACCCGTGGCGGTTGTCGCGGCGGATGTACTTGACGTCGAAACCCTGCGCCACGTAGCGCTGGGCCGCCAACTGGGCGATGTCGCGCGTCTCGTCGGTCGAATCGTCGAGGATCTGGATTTCCAGCCGGTCCTGGGGATAGTCCATCCGGCAGACGGCCTCGAGGAGGCGGTCCACCACGTACATCTCGTTGTAGAGCGGCAGCTGCACGGTCACGGCTGGCCAGGTGTCCGGCACGACCGGTGTCGCGACTTTGTCCCCCTTGTGCTTCATGTAAAGATACACAAGGTAGTAGCGATGCCAGCCGTAGACGGCCAGGATGCTCAGGATGAAGAAATACGCCCCGAGCGTCAGGGTTTCAGTGGGCGTCATAGGAGACCAGCCGTCGTTCGAATGAGCAAGCGTGCAATTATACCGTCAATCCCCGTCCAGACAAGCGCCTCTCGCGCCGTCAGTGGGCCACCGGGGCCCGATTCGGAGGTCTCCATGAACCTTCCGCCGCTTCGCGACATCCTGGACCAGGTGTCCCGGGGCGCTCTGCCCGCCGAGGAGGCCGAGCAGCGCCTGCTGGGGTATCTCAAGGACCTGCCGTTCGAGGACATAGGCTTCGCGCGCATCGACCACCACCGCGCGCTGCGCAAGGGCTTTCCGGAGGTGATCTTCGGATCCGGCAAGACGCCCGTCCACATCGCCGCCATCGCGGCCCGCATCGTCGCCCGCGGACACTCCCTGCTGGTCACGCGGACGACGGAAGAGGCCTACGCGGCCGTGGCGGCCGAGGTCCCGGCCGCGACGTTCCATCCCGAGGCCAGGGCGATCACGCTCAGGCAGGAGGAGATCGCGCCGGGCCGCGGCGTCATCCTGGTGGCCGCGGCTGGCACGGCGGACCTTCCGGTTGCGGAGGAGGCGGTCGTCACCGCCGAAATCATGGGCAATCAGGTGGAGCGGCTCTACGACGTGGGCGTGGCCGGGCTGCACCGGCTGCTGAGCGCCCACGACCGGCTGACGGCAGCGCGCGTGATCATCGTTGCGGCCGGCATGGAAGGTGCATTGCCGAGCGTGATTGGGGGGCTGGTCAGCGTCCCGGTCATCGCGGTGCCGACCAGCGTCGGCTACGGCACCTCGTTTGGCGGCATCGCGGCCCTGCTCGGCATGCTGAACAGCTGCGCCGGGGGGATTTCGGTGGTCAACATCGACAACGGGTTCGGCGCGGCCACGATCGCGAGTCTCATCAACCACCTCTGAGAATCCAGCGATCTTGCGAAGTGGGTATCTGGCGAACTGCGCGGGCGGGGCCGCGTCGCGCGGGTCCCAAGATCGCAGAATCCTCAGCTCGCACAATCGCAAGATGCTGGCGCCGCGGACCCGACGCCTACTCACCGGCGTCAGACATCGTGCTAGGCGCGTCCGGCATCTTGTGCTAAAGTAAGAGGTTGCCTCTGCAGAAGCGGATGGCCTCCGGACGTGGAGTCCGGCCTTCCTCAGCCAGGTTTCCAGCCCCGATATGCAGCGAGCCGCGCAGCACGCCCTGGAGTACCACCGCATCGTTGAGGCGGTCCGCAGCCTTGCCGCGACGCCCCTCGGCCGCGACCGGCTGGCGCAGCTCCGCCCCCAGTCCGACCCGCGTCGCGTCGCGCAGTGGCTCGGCGCCACCACCGAGGGTGTCCGTTACCTGGCCGACGGCGGCCTGTTTCCGCTCCAGGCGCCGCCCGATATCGAAGCCACGCTGTCGGCGCTGGCCATCGAAGGCCGCCCGCTCGAGCCGCTCCGCCTGCTCGGGCTGGCCGATTTCCTGTCGTCGCTCGACGAGACCCGCGCCGCCATCCGGCGGGCAGCCGGCAGCTACGTGTACCTGGCTTCCCTCTCGGAGATGGCGGCGTCGTTCAAGAATGAGGTCGGAGAGATCCGGGAGAAGATCGACGCGGCCGGCGAGGTGACCGATCAGGCCAGCGGCGAACTCCGATCGATCCGCGACCGACTGCGGAAACAGCGCGCGCGGCTGCGGAATACGCTGGAGTCCTACCTGCGCGGCCGCGACACCGCGCGATACCTCCAGGACCAGATCGTGACCGACCGCAACGGCCGGTACGTCCTCGTCGTCCGCGCCGAGCACCGGTCCGCCATCCCGGGCATCATCCACGGCAGTTCGGCGAGCGGCGCCAGCCTCTACCTCGAGCCGCTCAGCACGGTCGAGATCAACAACGACGTGGTGGCGCTCGAGGAGCAGGAGGCGGCCGAGGTCCGGCGCATCCTCCTGGCGCTCACCGACGCGTTCCGCCGCCGGGCGCTCGACCTGCAGCGAACACTGGAGGCGGCCACCGAGCTGGACGTTCTGCAGGCCAAAGCGCGGTTTTCCCAGCTGGTCGGTGGAGTCGAGCCGGCGATGACGAGCGACGAGGGTCTGGAGCTTCGCGCGGCACGGCATCCGCTGCTCATCCGCGCCGTCACCGAGCGGCTGTCGGGCGGGTCGGCGACGGACCTCGACGCCGACGACGGCCGCGACGGCCCGGTCTCGCCCGGCGCTGACGCCCGCCCGGCCGCCGGCCTCGCGGCCGGTGCCCAGGCCACCCGGGCCGCCGAGCCGGTTCCGGTCGACATCCTCCTGGCGCCTCCGGCGAGCGTGTTGATCATCACGGGCCCGAATACGGGCGGCAAGACGGTGGCGCTCAAGACCACCGGGTTGCTGGCCCTGATGGCTCAGGCCGGGCTGCACATCCCCGCCGCGCCCGGCTCGCGGCTCCCGGTGTTCCGCAGCGTCTTCGCCGACATCGGCGACGAGCAGTCAATCGCGGCCAACCTCAGCACCTTCTCGTGGCACGTCACCAACATCGCGTCGATGGACCGGATGCTGGCGCTGCCGGCGCTCGTCCTGTTCGACGAGCTGGGTTCGGGCACCGACCCGGCCGAGGGGGGAGCGCTGGCGACCGCCGTCGTGGACCACTTCAAGTCGCGCGGTGCGCTGGTGGTCTGCACGAGCCACAGCGAGGCGGTGAAGACCTACGCGACGACGACGGCCGGCGTGACCGTGGCGGCCTTCGGCTTCGACCCGGTGTCGTTCGCGCCCAGCTATCGGCTGGTCTACGGGTCCCCCGGGCGGAGCCTGGCGCTGGAGATCGCCGGCCGGCTCGGGCTGGCTTCGTCGGTCCTCGCCAAGGCCCGCCAGAACATGAGTGCGCGGGACGCGCAGCTGGCGGAACACCTGGCTCGCATCGACCAGGGTCTGAGCGACCTCGAGCACGAACGGCGGCTGGTCGCGCGGGAACGGCAGTCGCTCGCCGAATCGGAATCACGGCTCCGGCAGCGCGACGAGGCGCTGCACACGCGCGAGGAGGCGTTCCGCCGGAAGACGGAGGAACGGCTCGACGAGCGCCTGCGCGATGCCCGCCGCCAGGTCGACACGGTGATCGACGATCTCAAGAAGAAGGCGTCGGAGATGACGTCGGAAGCCGAGCGCCGGCTGTCGAAGCGGTCGTTCGCGGGGCCGGCCATCTCGACCGGGGAGGCCGGCGCGGCGCGCCTCGAGGCCCACAAGGCGCTCGACGAAGCCGCCGCGCGATTCCATGGCGGCGAAACGGCCAGACCCGAACCGACGACGACGGTCGGGCCGCCGGGGATTGGCGACCGGGTGGTGGTGGCGGGACTCGGCCTCGAGGGGGTCCTCGCGATGCTGCACGGCGACGAGGCGGAAGTCGACATGCACGGCAAGCGTCTTCGGGCCCGTGTGGCCGATCTGCGCCTGGTGGCGAAAGGCGCCGGCGGCGCTGCCCAGCCCGGCGCGCGGGTGAGCGTGAACGTCAGCCTGCAGCCGCGCGGCGACGAGGCGGCGGGCGACCTGAACGTCATCGGCTGCACGGTCGACGAGGCCCTGGCGAGGACGGCGCGGTTCCTGGACGAGACCATCCTGCTCGAACAGCGCACCGTGCGGATCATTCACGGGTACGGGACGGGACAGCTGCGCCGCGCCCTCGCCGACTACCTGCGGGATCATCCGCTGGTGTCCGGCTGCCAGCCGGCGCCGCCCGAGAAGGGCGGCGGGGGCGTGACGGTCGTGGACCTGAAGGAGTAGGGATTGGGGCTGATCCCGCAGACCTTCATCGACGACCTCAGAACCCGGGCGGACATCGTCCAGGTGGTGCAGGACTACGTCCCGCTCAAGAAGGTCGGGGCGGCGTGGAAGGGACTCTGCCCGTTCCACGGCGAGAAGACGCCGTCGTTCCAGGTCAGCCCGGACAAGGGCTTCTTCTACTGCTTCGGGTGCCAGACCGGCGGCGACGTGTTCAAGTTCGTCGAACTGCAGGAGAAGGTGGGATTCCAGGACGCGGTCCGGCTGGTGGCCCGGCGGTTCGGGATGACGGTGCCGGAGGCGAGCGGCGGCGACGAGACCGACAGCGTCGAGCGCGAGACGCTGCTCAAGATCCACGAGGCGGCCGCGGCGTGGTTCCGCCAGCAACTGGCGTCGGCGGCCGGGACGCGGGCGCGGCAGCAGTTGACGGCGCGCGGCGTCGGCCGCGAGACGGTGGATCGGCTCGGCCTCGGCTACGCGCCGCCCTCGCGCGACGCGCTGACGTCAGCCCTCCTTCGCCAGGGATTCGGCCTGCCGCTCCTGGCGAAAAGCGGCCTCGTCGTCGAGCGCGACGACGGCCGGACGGCGGACCGGTTTCGCGGCCGGCTGATCATCCCGATTTGCCGCGACAGCGGGTCGGTGGTCGCGTTCGGCGGGCGCGCGATGGACGCGGACCAGCAGCCGAAGTACCTGAATTCGCCCGAAACGCCCATCTACTCGAAGGGCCGCACGCTCTACGGGCTGCACCTGACGAAGGGGGACATCCGGCGCGTCGGCTATGTCGTGCTCGTGGAGGGGTACTTCGATTTCGCACAGGCGCTGCAGGCCGGCGTGGTCGCAGTGGTGGCCACGTGCGGGACGGCGCTCACCGTGCAGCAGGCGCACCTGCTTCGTCGGTTCGCCGACAGAATTGTGCTCAGCTACGACCCGGACGCGGCGGGCCAGGGGGCCGCGGAGCGGTCGTCTCTGCTGCTCGTCCAGGAGGGCTTCCGCGTCAACGTCGCGTTGCTGCCGCCCGGCGATGACCCCGATGGGTTCATCCGGAAGCAGGGCGCGGCCGCCTACATGGAGCAGATCAAGGCGTCCCGCCCGTATCTGGAGTACCTGATGGACCGGGCGGCGCAGGGCCGGGATTTCGGCGACGACGAGGTGCGGCGGGAGTTCCTGAACCGGATGCTGCCCATCGCCGCGCAGATCCCGGACGCCGCGGGCCGCGACCAGTTCGCCGACCGGCTTGCGCACAAGGCCCGGGTCACCGAGGACGTGGTGCGCGCGGAAATCCGGAGGGCGGCCGTCGACCGCCGGACGACGCTGACGACCCGGGAACTGCCGAGTTTCGGGCAGATTCGGGCTGCCGAGCGGGGTCTGATCTGGGCCCTGTTCCACGACGAGGACGGCGCGCGCGAGGCGCTGGCCCGGCTCGACTCCCGGGATTTCGAGACGCTCCTGACGCGCCGCATCCTGGAAGTGGCGCAGAGTCTGCATGAAGGCGGGGTCGAGGACGCACCGGCCGCCTTGCTCGCGCGTCTAAGTACTGAAGAGGCCCGGCTGGTCACCGGGATCGCCGCCGAGCCGGCCCGTCCCGTACCGGCGGCGGAATCGGCGGCCGAACTGCGACTGCTCCGCTTCGAGCGCGAGCGGGCCGCCCTTCAGCGCGAAATCGAGGCGCTGCAGTCGAGCGGGGCCAGCGACGAGCGGATGGGGGAGCTGGGACAGCGGAAGGTCGAACTGAGCCGGGAGATCAATCGGCTGCGCATCGCCTGACACCCGGGCTGTAGGTGGACATCATGACTTCGAGGAGGAATGCCCTTGTCGATCGAAGATAAATACGACGAGGTACGGCAGCTGATTTCCATCGGAAAGGAAAAAGGCTATCTGCTGTACGACGAGGTGAACGACCTGCTGCGGTCGGACATCACGTCGCCCGACGAGCTCGACGATCTCTTCAACACCTTCGGCACCGCGGGGATCGAGGTCGTCGACTCCGAGGCGAAGTACCGGGAGGACAAGCAGGAGGCCGGCGACGAGCTGGAGCTCGACCTGACCCCTGGCGCCCTCGACAAGACCAACGACCCGGTCCGGATGTACCTGCGGGAGATGGGGACCGTACCGCTGCTGACGCGCGAGGGCGAGGTCGAGATCGCCAAACGGATCGAGCGCGGCAAGCGCGCCGTCATCAAGTCGATCTCCCGGACGCCGACCGTGGCACGCAAGGTCATCGAGATGGGCGAGCGCCTGAAGGCCGGCGAGCGCACCATTCGCGAGCTGGTGATCTTCAACGACGAGGAAATCACCGACGAGCGGATCGACGAGCGCACGCGCGAGGTGCTGCACCAGACCGACGCGGTCCGCAAGGCGCGGGTGTCCTACGACAAGTGCGTCGCCAAACTCGAGGCGATCCCGAAGAAGGACAAGCGGAAGTACCGACGGGCGCGCTGGAAGAAGCTGCGCGGTCGGGTCGTCGTCTCGCAGATGATCCGGGCGATCGAGTTCACCGAACTGGTGAAGCGCCGGCTGATCGAGGACATCAAGGAGTCGGTCGAGCGGGTGCAGCGGCTCCAGCGCGAGGTGGACACGCTCGAGCGCCTGCTCAACCCGAAGACGAAGAAGGCGAAGCTCAAGGAGGACGACCGGAAGGCGGCCGCCCAGCGGCAGAAGGAAGCCAAGGTCGAGGTGAAGCGCCTGGCCGACGAGCTGGAGGAGACGCCGGCGCAGCTGAGACGCACGCTCGACACCATCCGCCGCGGCGAGGCGCAGGCCGAGCAGGCGAAGAAGGAACTGGTCGAGGCCAATCTCCGGCTCGTCGTCTCGATTGCGAAGAAGTACACGAACCGCGGGCTGCAGTTCCTCGACCTGATTCAGGAAGGCAATATCGGCCTGATGAAGGCCGTGGACAAATTCGAGTACCGGCGCGGCTACAAGTTCTCGACCTATGCGACCTGGTGGATCCGACAGGCGATCACGCGCGCGATCGCGGACCAGGCGCGGACGATTCGTATCCCGGTCCACATGATCGAGACGATCAACAAGTTGATCCGCACCTCGCGGTCGCTCGTCCAGGAACTCGGGCGCGAGCCCACGTCGGAAGAGATCGCCAAGCGGATGGACATCCCGGTGTCCAAAGTCCGCAAGGTCCTCAAGATTGCGCAGGAGCCGATCTCCCTCGAGACCCCGATCGGGGAGGAGGAAGACAGCCATCTGGGCGACTTCATCGAGGACCGCGGCGTCGTGTCGCCGGCCGACGCGGTCATCAACCTGAACCTGCGCGAACAGACCGAGTCGGTGCTCAAGACGCTGACACCGCGCGAAGAGAAGGTGATCAAGATGCGCTTCGGCGTCGGCGACGGCAGCGAGCACACCCTCGAGGAGGTCGGCCAGAACTTCGCGGTCACC
Source organism: uncultured Acidobacteriota bacterium (assembly GCA_963698725.1). GTDB lineage: Bacteria > Acidobacteriota > Vicinamibacteria > Vicinamibacterales > Fen-181 > FEN-299. Next base: position 112,724 of record CAVORY010000006.1, on the reverse strand, counting down.
CGCGAACGTATCCGGCAAATCGAAGCCAAGGCGCTCCGCAAACTGCGCCACCCGTCGCGCAGCCGGAAGCTCAGGGCGTTCCTGGAGGGACGGACGTAGACAGCGGGCAGCTGGCAGCGGATCACGGAAGGTGGAACGGCAGCACTGCAGCTGGCAGCGGATCGTGGGTGATCCGTCGTCCGCAGTCAGCTGCCAGCTGACTGCCGATGAATGCCCTCCGCCGTACCCGTCGGCGGGTGTACCTCACGTGCCCGCAGACGCGGCGGTTTCCCTGTACCGGCGGTTTCCGTTGGCACCGGCAGCGACGCGAGGTACACTGGCTCTCGAACTGCCGCTCGTCGGACTCGACTGACCATCGTCAAGCCCGACCGACCATCGCCAGACTCGACGGACAGCGCCAGTTCCGACTAGTATTGGGCCCATAGCTCAGCGGTCAGAGCCGCCGGCTCATAACCGGCCTGTCCCAGGTTCGAATCCTGGTGGGCCCACCAGCACGGAACGATGGAGAACCTGACCTTGCGCGCCACACGACCCGCCTTGCCGGAACGGCGCGAGGCGCGCACGCCAGACTACCCAGGCCCCGCCCAGCGGGGCTTTTTTTTTGAGGCATTGATGCCGCATGCGCGCTGATCTCGACTGTCTGATCCGACTCTCCCAGATCGACCTCTTCAGCGAAACCGCCAGGCGCCGCGTCGCGGATCATCCCAACCTGGTCCAGGCGCTCGACGCCCGCCTCGCCTCTGCGACGGCAGCCCTCGAGGCGGCCCGCGGACGGGTCGCCGAGAACAAGGCGGCTCGCGGGGCCGTCGAGAAGGACCTCGCGGCGATCAGCGCCCGGCTGAGCAAGTTCAAGGACCAGCTGATGGAGGTCAAGACCAACAAGGAATACACCGCGGTGCTGAAGGAGATCGAGGCCGCGCAGGCCGAGCTGCGCCGCCTGGAGGACCAGCTCCTCGAGCGGATGCTGGAGGCCGACGATCTGGCGGCGCGGCAGAAGGAGGCCGAGGCCAGGCTCGCGGACGACAAGGGCATCATCGCCGGCGAGCGGGCGCAGCTCGGAGACGAGACGGCCCGGCTGGAGCGGGAGCTCGCCGAGGCGGTCGCGTCGCGCGCGAAGACCGTCAGCGAGATCTCGGCCGCGGTGCTGTCCACCTACGAAACGGTGCGCGCCAGGCGAGGAGCGGCGGTGGCGGAGGTGAAGGGAGGCTACTGCAGCGCCTGCCACGTCCGGCTGCGGCCGCAGGCCGCCAACGAACTGCTGAGGCAGGAACTCCTGTTCCAGTGCGAGAGTTGCCAGCGGTTCCTCTACTACCGGGCGGAGTCGGCGCCGGCGCCGGCCGCTGGGGCCGGCGCGTGATCGTCGCCTATATCGACGGCGGTTCCCGGGGCAATCCCGGGCCGGCCGGCTACGGTGTGCGGATCGAAGACGGCGCGGCCGCCGTCGTCGCCGAGCTGCGCGGCGCGCTGGGCGTCGCCACCAACAACGTGGCCGAGTACCACGGCCTGCTCGCCGCGCTCGAGTGGGCGGCCGGGCGCGGCGTCGACGCGCTCGAAGTCCGGTCCGACTCCGAACTCCTCGTCAAGCAGATGCTCGGTGTGTACCGGGTGAAGAACCCGGGCCTGCAGCCGCTGCACCAGAAGGCACGCCTGCTGGCAGCGCGCGTTGGCCGCGTGCGCTTTCAGCACGTGCGGCGCGAGCTGAACAAGGACGCTGACCGCCTGGCGAACCTGGCGATGGACGAAGGACAGAAGACAGAAGACAGAAGACAGAAGACAGAAGATAGAAGATAGAAGATAGAAGACAGAAGATAGAAGATAGAAGACAGAAGACAGAAGATAGAAGACGGGAGACAGAATCCAGAAGCCAGAAGCCGGAAGCCAGAAACTGGAAGCTGTCCGCGGGCCCGACCGACCGATCTTCAATTCGCCCGCCCGCAACTTCTCAAGATCCCAACTTCGCAAGATCCCAACTTCGCAAGATCCCAACTTCGCAAGATCGCAGGATCCGCATTCCCGCCCGTCGCGGCTGGAACCCGGGCGGCTAGATCCCGGAGACCGCCAGCCGTCGCCTCACCCAGATGTGCCATCCCCAGAGCACTGCCGCAGTGAACCACCACGCCGCGGCGATGATGGGCTGGTCGCGGAGCAGGACGAAGTTGACGCGTCCGTCGCTGAACGTGAACGTGAACGGCAGCACCGTGAACACGACCGCCGTCACGAGCGTGGAGGTGCGGGTCTTCATCAACTCCCGCGTCCTGGCCAGGGCCTGCATCTCGGCCGCAGCGGGCGCCGGCGGGGTTGCAGGCAGGAGCACGCGTCCCACCGCGGCACCGTCGGCTTCCGCCTTCAGGGCCGGATCATTCACCAGGTACTCCTCGACCAGGGCGCGGGTATCGGCACTGGCGTCCCCGGCCAGGTAGAGAGTCAGCAGGTCTCGAACGACATCGCGGGTGACGTTCATCTGGCCTCCCCCATCGGTGTTCTTGGCGCCGAAGCGGCGCCGGCAGTCCGTGTCAGTCTCGTTCGCGCCCGGTGCACCTTGACGCGCGCCGCGACGGTCGTCAGTCCGAGCAGCGCGCCGATCTCCTCGTAGGACAGGCCTTCTTCGGCCCGCAGCAGCACGGCGGCCCGATCGACCTCCGGCAGCGTTTGGAGCCCTGCCAGCACCGCCTGCAGCTCGCCGCGGGACGAGGCCATCTCCTCGGGCCCGGGCCGAGGGTCGACGCGGTCGTCCACGAGCGGCGCGTGGCGGGCGGCGCGGCGGCGCTGGTCCAGGTAGAGGTTGCGGGCAATCGCGAGGAGGTAGGCTTTGACGGTGCTGAGGTCCAGCCGTTCGCGCGCGTGCCAGACGCGAATGAACGTCTCCGACACGATGTCCTCGGCGAGGTCGTGATCGCCCGACAGGAACAGGGCGAACCGGTAGACGTTGCGCGAGTGCGACTGGAACAGCTCCGAGAATGTCGTCAATCCACACCCCGTCGTGCCGGCAGGCCGATCCCGGTCAGGGCCGCTGGTTCATTCACTCTACTCACGAAGGGGCAGAACGTTACAGTCCGGATCGCATGGGCGGGAGGCGCGCAGCCCGAATCGCCGGTCCAGGCGCTGGACCGGACATCGCTACTTGATTGCGGTCAGCACCTCGACGGCCACGGACCCGGGCTGGCGGCTGTTGCGCTTGACGGTCACGCCGTGCTCGATTGACTTCCAGAACTCGTCCACCACCTGCCCCCGCCCGGAGTTCATCGTCTTCACGTAGTGCACGGTGTCGAAGGTGCCCGCCGGCACCGTCATCGACTCGTGGATCTTGATGATCGTCAGGACGCCTGGGTCGGTTCTGGTCGAGAACGAGCCCTGCATCGACTTCATCGCCGCGTTCACCGGCGCGATCTTCCACGTCCTGCCCTCGCACGCCCGGTAGGCGGGATCGCCGATGGCACCGGGCGTGTAGGTCATCGAGTTGGTGAAGACGCCGGTCGCATCCGTGCCTGACGCCGTGCTGGCGTCCAGCACGAACACATCATCGACGACCTGGTGCGTGCTCACGTAGGTGGACTGCCCCGCGTTGGCGCCCGTTCGTGTCGTCACGAGCCGGCTGCCGCTCGGGGTGAACTGATCCCACCGATTCGAATACTCGGCCGAACCGCTGGTGTCGGAATACCGATATGTGTAGTTCAGCGTCGGCTTCGGCGAGCCGAGCGTGACGCAATTGCCGGACACGGTCGCCGGGGCTTGTGCTGGCAGAGCCCGGGTGGCGGTCGACAGCACGGCAAGACACCCAGCCAAGGCGGCCGCGACAGCCGCACGAGTGAGACTCCTGCGCGAAGCGCTGGTCGATGCAATCATGGTTGTCCTCGAGGTTCATCCCATGGTACCGACGGCACGGCGATCGCGCAAGCGTGGCGCCCGAGCTAAGATACGGAGATGCTCAACCGCACCCGCGCATTCGCCGCCGTCGCGCTCGCGGCCGCCGTGGCCGCGTTGGCGGCAGGCCCCGCCGCCGCGCAATCGGACCGGATCCAGCGCATCCTCCGCGAGACGCCTCTCATCGACGGGCACAACGATGTACCGGAGAACATCGCCGGCCGGTTTAAGGGCCACCTCGATGCGATCGACTTCGCGGCGGGCACCGCGGCGCTCGTTCCGCCGATGCACACCGACATCCCGCGCCTCAGGGCCGGCGGGGTTGGCGGCCAGTTCTGGTCGATCTGGGTGTCGCCGCAGGTGCCCGGCGCCGACGCGGTCCAGGCGGCCCTCGACCAGATCGACCTGTTGAAGCGGCTTGTGGATCGCTACCCCGAGACCTTCGAATTCGCCCGGACGGCCGACGACATCGTCCGGATCCACAGGGCCGGGAGGATCGCGTCGCTCGTCGGCCTCGAAGGCGGCCACTCGATCAACGACTCGCTGGCGACGCTGCGGGAGATGTACCGCGCCGGCGCGCGCTACATGACGCTGACGCACTGGTCCAACAACCACTGGGCCGACGCCGCCACCGACGCGCCGCGGCACGGCGGGCTGACCGCGTTCGGCGTGATGGTGATCCTCGAGATGAACCGGCTCGGGATGCTGGTCGACCTCTCGCACGTCTCCGACCAGACGATGAACAGGGTGCTGGACGTGACGAAGTCGCCGGTGATCTTCTCGCACTCCTCCGCGAGAGCCATCAACGGCCACCCGCGCAACGTGCCCGACGCGGTCCTGAGGCGCGTGGCGATCAACGGCGGCATCGTGATGGTGAACTTCTCGCCGGACTTCATCTCCGAGGCGGCGCGGTCCTACTACGCCGACGTCGAGGCGGAGACGGCGCGGCTCAAGGAGCTCATGCCGGGCGACGCGGCCGGCGTCGAGAGGAGGCTGGCCGCGTGGAAGGCCGCGCACACCGAGGTGAGGGCGACGCTGCGCCAGGTGGCCGACCACATCGACCACGTCCGCAAGGTGGCAGGCATCGACCACGTCGGCCTCGGCTCGGACTTCGACGGGATCTCGCGGGTCCCTGCGGGCCTGGAGGACGTGTCGCGTTACCCAGATCTGCTGGAGGAGCTGGCGCGGCGCGGCTATAGCGACGACGACCTGCGGAAGGTGGCCGGCCTGAACATCCTGCGGGTGCTGAAGCAAGCCGAGGGCGTTGCCGCCCGTCTGCAGAAGGAGACCCGCCCGAACGACGCCCGCATCGACGAAGTGGACAAGAAGTAGCGGCCGGCGTCGATGTCCCTCGGCCTACGGCCTGGGACCTGGGTCCTGCTGCCTGCTGCCTACTACCCCCGGACTCCTGATCACCGCCGCGATCCGCCCGGTGCCGGGGCCGTCGCGCCGATAGGAGGCGAACAGGTCGGGCCGATCCGCCGTGCACAGATTGGCCGCGTGGATGGAGGCGGCAGGGACTCCGCTCGCGATCAGTTGATCGCGGTTCGCCGCCCACACGTCGAGCTTCAGGCCTCCGGCGTCGTCGCGGATGAACCACCGGTCGATGTGGCGGCCGAATCCGCCGTCGCGGTAGGCGCCGACCAGTTCGTCGCCCACGGCATAGCAGCACGGTCCGATGCCGGGCCCCATCGCGACGACCAGCTGCGTGGGCCGGACGCCGAACTCCCGGCCGAGCGCCTCGACCGCGGCGATCGCCGCGCCGGCCGCCGTCCCGCGCCACCCGGCATGGACGGCGGCGACAGCCCCGGTGAGGGGGTCGGCCAACAGCAGCGGCACGCAGTCCGCCACCTGGATGGCAAGCGCCACCGTCGGATCGTCGGTCATCAGGATGTCGGCCGCTGGCCATCCGGCTTCGTCAGGGGTGCCGACGGCCTCGCCGCCTGCCGGGATGGGCCGTCCGCCCGCCTCGGCCCCTCCGTTCCGATGGACGAAGACGGCGCGGCCGTGAACCTGTGTGAGCCTCAGCAAGCGCGGCGGCGGCACGCCGATCGCCTCCGCCACCCGACGCCAGTCCCCCGCCTCGCCGCCACCGCGCAACCGGAGTTGACGCGTCGTGAAGAAGTGGTCGGCGATCTCGCCCAATGCGCTCGACCGCAGCGCCGGGCCCCAGGCCTTCGTCGTCCATACGAATCCGTCGACTGCTGCCGTGCGCGCCACGCCCGGTTTCCCCATCAGTCCGCCCCTCCGCCCATCAGAATGACCTGGGCCATCGCCAGCGTGTCGGTGTGCGTGATCGTCACGACCGACGAGCGGCCGCCCATCTGCTCGAAGCGCTGCCGGGCGGCGCCGTGCAACCGCAGTTGCGGGGGGCCGGCCTGGCGCACGACTTCGACGTCCTTCCACAACACGCCGCGCGAGTGACCGGTGCCGAGGGCCTTCATCGCGGCTTCTTTCACCGCGAACCGCGCGGCGAAGTGCTGCGCCGCGCGCCGGTGGGCCTGACAGTAGGCAATCTCGCCCGCGGTGAAGATCCGGCGGAGGAACCGGTCGCCGTACTGCTCCATCGTTCTCGCGATCCGGGGAATCTCAGTCGCGTCAAGGCCGATGCCGATGATCTGCATCCGCTGATCGTACACGGTTGCGGGCTCCAGCGTCTCGCTCTCGGTCGCAACTCTCGTTGTCGCCGGAGCCGGGCGACCCGGCCGCGCGTCCCGCGGGCGGGCGGCTGCTGCGCAGAACCGCCGATCGCGCCGACAGTTGCGAGACCGGCGCTGACGGGCCGCGGGTGGAACGCCTCTTGCCTCGCGACGGGCAGAGGTCGGCGACGCCGCCAATGCCACGGAGGCTCCGCATGCTGGTCAAGATCAGCCGAAACGACAAGGGAAACCCGCCAGGGAAGCTCGCCGACGCCGAGCTGCACTTCGCCGAGGGTGCGCTCGACGGCCTGAAGTTGATCGGATTCTCGATCTGGGAACGCCGCAACGGCGGCGGGCGCAACGTCACGTTCCCGGCGCGGCAGTATTCAGTCAACGGCGAGCGGCGGAGCTTCGCGCTGCTGCGGCCGCTGGCCGACGGCGGCGCGCAGGACAAACTGCGCGACCTCATCCTCCATGCCTACGACGAGCACGAGGAGCAGGTGGCGATGGCGGAGTGAGGCGACGCGGTCGTCTCCTCGCGCAGGCCGCGGTCGAATTCGGCACGCAGGAATTCGGCCTTCATCCCGCCGCCGATCACGTCCCAGGGCTGGAGGCGGTCCTGGCTGCGGTCGCGGAACACGTACCAGTCCGGGTCGACGCCGGCCTCCACCGCCGCCGCCCGCCACTGGCCGCCGTTCCGCTCGGCGGCTTCAACGACGGCCCCGACGCGGCGGTCGCCGAGCGACAGCAGCGCCTGGTAGAAGGCGTGGCGCTCGGACTTGATCGAGAAGTGGACGTTGTCGAGGCCGGCGACGAGCTGGCGGAGCCGGCGCATCTTGCGCTCGGTCACCTGGGCGGCCTCCATCGGCGCCCACTGGTATGCCGTCCCCGGCTTGGGGACCAGGGCGTTCACGCTCGCCGCGATGCGCCCGAGCGCGCCGCGGGGGCGTCCGTATCGGAGCATACGGTCGCGGATGGCCGCGGTCAGGTCCCGGATGGCCACGAGGTCGTCGTCTGTCTCGGTCGGCAGGCCGAGCATGAAGTACAGCTTCAGGTTCTCGATCCCTGAGGCGAACACCATCTCGGCGCGATCGAGGATCTCCGCGTTCGTCACGGCCTTGTTGAGCACGCGACGCAACCGGTCCGAGCCGGCCTCGGGGGCGATGGTGATGCCGCGCTCGCCGCTCTCGCGGAGCAGGCGGACGATTGGCTGGGTGAGGTCGTCGACGCGAAGCGAGGCGGGGCTGACGCGGTACCCCAGCTCGACGAGCCGGCCGAGGATCCGCTCGATCTCCGGATGGTCGCAGAGCGCGATCGACACGAGGCCCACGCGCGAGGCATGGGCGCGTGCGACCTCGGCGATGCGCAGGATCCGGTCGGCCGCGAAGGCGCGGACGGGCAGGTAGTTGTACCCGGCCCAGCAGAAGCGGCACAGGTTGGCGCAGCCGCGGACGACCTCGACGAGCAGACGCGAGCCGAACTCGGTGTCCGGCGAGAACACGGTGGTGGACGGCGGCTCGCCCAGATCGGTCGAGCGCAGCGACGCTTTCGGAACGGGGATGCGCGCGTCCGCGCCGGCCACGGCGGCGAAGCCCTCGATACGTCCGGCGTCGTCGTAGCGGACGTCGACGAGCGACGGCACGTAGAAGCCCGGTTGTCGGGCGAGCCGTTCAAGGACCGCCGCCCGTCCGCCGCCGGCCGCCAGGCCGGCCACGAGGGCCGGTGCCAGCACCTCGCCCTCGCCGACGCACACCAGGTCGACGAACGGCGCGAGCGGCTCGGGGTTCAGGAAGCTCGTCGCGCCGCCGAGGACGACGAGCGGGTGCCTGTGGTCTCGTTCGGCGGCGCGCACCGGCATCCCGGCGAGGCGGAGCATCGTCAGGACGTTTGTGTAGTCCCACTCGAACGACACGGAGAACGCGAGCACGTCGAAATCGGCGACGGGCAGCTGCGACTCCAGAGTGGTGAGGCGGAGGCCCGAGCGGAGCACGTCGGGCAGTTGTTGCTTCGGCGGCAGGAAGACACGTTCGCAGACGGCGTCGTCGCGTTCGTTGAAGAGGCGGTACACGGTCTGGAAACCGAGATTGGACATGCCGACGAAGTAGGTGCTGGGGAACGCCAGTGCGATACGCAGACGATCGCCGTGCGGCTTGCGGATGCCGCCAATTTCGCGGCTCAGGAGGGCGCGCGCCCATTCTCGCTGCTGCCAGGAGCTCATGGTGCGGGTTCGGAGGGAGCGCGGGCGCGGGAACCGGCGTCGAACCGCTCGCGGCGCGACGGCTCGACCTCCGGCGCCGACGCTCCAAGGTGCCGTGGGTGTTCCTAGTCTACCACGCGGCTCCCGGACGGCTGGACGTCGGCGACGGGCCGCAGGACGCCTCTCACCCCTGCTGGCGCCGGAGGAACGCGGGGACGTCGAACGGCGTGGTGTCGTCGGCGTCAGCCGCTTCCGCGGGGGCGAATTCGGCGGGCGCGCCGTTGACGACGGCGCGCGCCCGGGCGGGAATGGCGATCACCGATCGGCGGCGCATCGACAGCGACGGCGTCACGGTCCCCGACTCGCGGGCCGCCTGCGACTGCCGGTGCTCCTCGTACCAGGTCTGGTAGCTCTCCATGGCAACCGGCGTGTCGGCGCCCCTGCGACCGTCCCTGCCGGCCTCTTCGTCGCCGAACCCCGTGGCAATGACCGTGATCTTCACGCGATCCTCGAGGCTCGGGTCGACCACCGCGCCGAAGATGATGTTGGCGTCGGGGTGCGCGGCCTTGAATATGATCTGCGAGGCATCGTTGACCTCGCCGATGCCGAGGCTGGCGCCCCCCGTGATGTTGATGATCACGCCGCGCGCGCCCTCCACGGAGGCGTCCTCGAGCAGCGGGCTCGAGACGGCCCTGCGCGCAGCCTCGACCGCCCGATCGGCGCCATCGGCGATGCCGGTCCCCATCACGGCCACGCCCCGCCCGCTCATGATCGCCTTCACGTCGGCGAAGTCGAGGTTGATCAGCCCCGGCACCAGGATGAGATCGGAGATCCCCTGGATCGCCTGGCGCAGGACGTCGTCGGCCGCCTCGAACGCCTTGAGCAGCGTGAGACCGCGGTCGACCGCGAGCAGACGCTCGTTCGGGATGGTGATCACGCTGTCGACCGAGTCGCGAAGCTCCGTCAGCCCCTGCTCGGCCTGGCGGTTCCTGCGGCCGCCCTCGAACGCGAACGGCTTGGTCACCACCGCGATGGTGAGCGCGCCGATCTCGGCGGCCAGGCTCGCGACGATGGGCGCGGCACCCGTCCCGGTGCCGCCGCCCAGGCCGGCGGTGACGAAGACCATGTCGGCCCCGTCGAGCACTTCGAGCAGCCGCTCGGTGTCCTCGAGAACGGCCGCCCGGCCGATCCGGGGGTCCGCTCCCGCCCCGAGCCCCTTGGTCAGCCTCTCGCCCAGCTGCACCTTCACGGGCGCCACGCTGTGCTGCAGCGCCTGGACGTCCGTGTTCGCCACGATGAACTCCACGCCGGGGAGCCCGACCCGCACCATCCGGTTCACCGCGTTGCCTCCACCACCGCCGACGCCGATGACCTTGATGCGTGCGCCCAGGCGGCGGGGATCGTCTCCAAGCTGGATCCGGAGCGAATCCGAGGTGGAGTCGGAGCCGGGGATCAGATGCTGCGGGTTCGCCATTCACGCCTCCTGGTGTCACGCTCGGCGGACGAGAGCGTCCGCCACTGGTTGCCGAGCCTGGCTACTGCCGGCTCGTCCTCGATGACTGCGCCTTCAGCGGGCGGGGCCGCAGCCCGTCCAGCCGCTCCCTCAGCGCCGCCGGATTCATCGTCCCGTCCTCGAACACGTACCACTCGATGCCACCCGGCCGCGCGCCGCGGGCGCTGACGACCGCCCAGGCCGCGGAAACGCTCGAACGGCCGGTTCCGGACTTCCGCGATTCCCGGTGTTCGCTCATGGCGGCTCGACTCCCGCACTCACTGGAAGAACTCGCGGAGCAGCCCCCGGATCGTCTCGGCGACCCTCGAGAAGGGCCCTCCGCCGCTCGCCGGCGTTTCGCGCATCCACTCCGCGTGGGCTCGGAGCGTGAGCCCCACGGCGGTGGCGAAGGCCGGGCTGGCCACGTGATCCGCCAGGCCGCCGCCGATGCGCGAAGGGCTCCCCCGTCTGATCGGCAGGTCGAAGATCTGCTCGGCGATCTCCGGCAGCCCTTCCAGAATGGCGCCGCCGCCGGTCAGCACGATGCCGGAGTTGAGCGACTTCTCGTAGCCCGCGTGCCGGATTTCGTCCCAGACGAGATGGAAGATCTCCTCGGCGCGCGGCTGAAGCACGTCGCTCAGGATGCGGCGGCCCATCACCCGCGGCCGCCGACCGCCGATGCTCGCCACCTCGATCGTCTCCTCGTCGTCGACCATCCCGGAGAGCGCGCAACCGCTGCGGCGCTTGAGCTTCTCGGCCTCGGGGATGGGCATGCGGAGGCCGACGGCGATATCGTTGGTGAAATGGTCGCCGCCGACCGGGATCACCGCCGTGTGCCACAGGCTGCCGCGCTCGAACATCGCCAGGTCGGTCGTGCCGCCGCCGATATCCAGGAGCGCGACGCCCAGTTCCTTCTCGTCCTCGGTCAGCACGGCGTCGCTCGCGGCCAGTTGGCCCAGCACCGTGCCCTGCACCCGCACGCCGGCCTTGTTCACGCACGTCAGGATGTTCTGCGTTGCGGTCACGCCGCCGGTCACGACGTGGACGTTCACCTCGAGCCTTGCCCCGGTCATCCCGATCGGGTCCCTGATGCCGTCCTGGTCGTCCACCACATAGTCCTGCGGGAGCACGTGCAGGATCTGGCGGCCCGTCGGCAGCGAGACGGCCTTGGCGGCGTCGATCGCCCGGCCGACGTCCTCGGGCGTGATTTCGCGGTTCTTTCCGGCCACCGCGATCACGCCGCGGCTGTTGAATCCCTTCACGTGGGGACCGCAGAGCGCGAGGTACACGTTGTCGATCTCGATGCCCGCCGTCAGCTCCGCCTCGACCACCGCCTTCTTGATCGAATCGACGGCCGCCTCGAGGTTCACCACCAGGCCCCGACGGATCCCGTTCGATTCGGCCACACCCATGCCGACGATGTTCAGGCTCTGGCCGTCGCCAGGCTCGGCGACAATCGCCGTGGTCTTCGACGTGCCGACGTCGAGGCCGACGAGGTAACGTTCCTTTCGCGCCACTCCCCCTCCGCTCCCGTTCCCTGTCGTCGCCGAGCCGGCCCTACTGAGGCGCGCCGCCCCGGCGAGGCGTTCGGCCCGGAGGCGCCCCGCGCTGATCGGGAGGCGCCGGCGTGCTGCCGGGCTGGAGCCCGACGACCACGCGCTCGCCGAACCTGAGATCCACGTACTCGATGGCCGGCACCCGACTGCGGTACTCCCCCGCGAGGTCGATGTACGACTGCAGACGTTCGACGAACCGCTCGTCGCCCAGCCGCACGCGCGTCGTGTCCTGATCGACGATGACCACCGCGTTGCGCGGATTCGAGACGTCGAGCTGCGAGACGCGGCGCCAGAGATCCGGGCGGCTGCGGACGTCCCGCAGGAAGCGCAACGCGAGCTGCACGCGCCTGGCGTGGATCCCGGGCTCCCTCTCGCTGCCTCGCGACAGGCCGTCGATCATCGGCAGGTCGAACTCGGCGTAGCGCGGTCCGTACTCGTCGATCTCCTCGCCGTGCTCGTCGATGAGGAAGAGCGCCTCGCCGGCGCGGCCGATGCCGATCGGACGACGCTCGACAATCCGCACTTCCACGGTGCGGGGCAGCGACCGGCGCATCGTCGCGTCAGCCACCCACGGGCAGGCCAGGACCGCGCGCCGCCAGTCCTCGAGCCGGAGAAACAGGATGTTCCGGCCGCGAATGCCATCGATCGCCGCGAGCACCTCGCCGGTCGACAGGTGCTCGGTGCCGATCACGCGGATGTCGTCGACGCGCAAGGCCGACGCGTTGGCCACGGCCGCTGCCAGCCACGCGGCGGCGCCCGCCGCCAGGCCGATGAGCAGGCACCACCGGCAGAGGCGCAGCCACGGCCGCCACCGCGGCGCCCGCCGGCCCGGCTTCACCTGCGCCCGCAGGAACCGACGATCGGACGGTGCCGTCACGCGCACGATTGCGTCTCCTCGGGCGCGGGCGCCAACGCCGACACGATCGCCGCCGACGCCGCGCCGATTGAGCCAGCCCCGAGCGTCAGGATCACGTCGCCCGGCCGGGCCAGGCTCGCGACGGCCGCCGGCACGTCGCCGACGTCGCGCACCAGGTGCAGCGGCGCCTGCGCGTGGCGCCGAATCGCGTCGGCGAGCGCATCGACCGTCACGTTCGCGATCGGGTCCTCTCCGGCGGCGTAGATGTCGGTCAGGACGATGACGTCCGCGCCCTTCAGCGCCGGGCCGAAGCGGTCCAGCAGCCGGCTGGTCCGCGAATACCGGTGCGGCTGGAAGACGACCACCAGGCGCCCGCCGAGCGCCGCCCGCGCGGCGCCGATCACGGCCGCGATCTCCGTCGGATGGTGGCCGTAGTCCTCGATCACCCGTACCCCGCGCACCTCGCCGTGATCCTGGAACCGGCGCTCGGCCCCCTCGAACCTGGCGAGCGCGTCGGCGATGCGGGCGAACGGCAGGCCGAGGTCCATGCCGACGGCGACGGCCGCCAGGGCATTCTGCAGGTTGTGGCGCCCCGGCACGTGCAGCACGATCTGGCCCAGCGTCTCCGGTCCGACCCCGTCGCCCGCGCCCGGCTGGCGGGCGTCGCGCACCACCGTGCAGCGCCAGTCGAAGCCGGCGCCGGCCACGTCGATGCCTCGGTAGTGGGCGCTGTCGGTCTCCAGGCCGTAGGTGACCACCCGCCTCGTCATCGACGGCAGCAAGGGCCGCAGCCATTCATCGTCGGCGCACGCCACGACCGCGCCGTAGAACGGCACCTTGTTGGCGAACGCGACGAATGCCTGCTGGAGGTCCTCGAAGTCGCGGTAGCTCTCCAGGTGCTCCTGGTCGATGTTGGTGATCACGGCCATCGAAGGCGCCAACTTCAGGAACGAGCGATCGCTTTCGTCGGCCTCGACGACGATGAGGTCGCCGCGGCCCAGCCGCGCGCTGCTGCCGAAGGCGCTGAGCCGCCCGCCGATGACCGCTGTCGGATCGAGGCCGCCGCGCTCGAGCACGAGCGCAATCATCGACGTGGTCGTCGTCTTGCCGTGGGCGCCGGCCACCGCGACGCTGTACTTCAGCCGCATGAGCTCGGCGAGCATCTCGGCGCGCGGGATCACGGGTATGCGGCGGCGGGTGGCTTCGACGATTTCGGGGTTGGTGGGACGCACCGCCGAGGAGAACACGAGGACGTCGGCGTCGCCGACGTGGCCGGCCACGTGCCCTTCCTCGATCCGGACGCCGAGCGCGGCGAGGTGGGCGGTCACCGCGGACAGCTTCGCATCCGAGCCGCTCACGGCGTACCCGAGGTTGGCGAGCAGTTCGGCGATGCCGCTCATGCCGCTGCCGCCGACGCCGACGAAATGCACCCTGCGGGTCCGTCCCAGCACTCGTTACTCCACCGCCGTTGCCGAAGCCTGCTGCGAGATGTTCAGCAGGACGCCCATCGCGACGAGACTGACGATCAGCGACGACCCGCCGGCGCTCACCAGGGGCAGCGTGATCCCCTTGGCTGGCAGCAGGCCCGTGACGACGCACATGTTCACCAGCGCCGGAATGCCGAGCATCGCCGTGATCCCGACCGCGAGCAGCGACCCGAAGGCGTCCGGCGCGCGGCGCGCGACGCGCAGGCCGCGCCAGATGATGACCAGGAAGCACGAGAGCACCACGGTTGCGCCGATCAGCCCCTGCTCTTCGGCGATCACGGCGAAGATGTAGTCGTTCTTCGCCTCGGGCAGGTAGAACATCTTCTGGACGCTCGCCATGAACCCCTTGCCCCAGAGGCCGCCTGTGCCGATGGCGATGTACGACTGAATCGTCTGGAACCCCTTGCCCACGGGATCGGCGTAGGGGTCCAGCCAGATCTCCAGCCGGTCGCGGCTGTGCGGCACGAGCAGCAGGACGCCCACGAGCACGGGCAACCCGGCGAACGCGGCCGCCGCCACCCATCGATACGCGAGGCCCGAGACGAAGACGATGGTGAAGCCGGCGGCCAGCAGCACGATCCCGCCGCCCATGTCCTTCTCGAGGAAGATCAGCGCGGCAAACGTCGCTACAACGACACCCGCCTGGAACCACCCCGGCTCCAGCGGCTCACCCTCCTCCAACCGACGGCCGAGCACGGTCGCCGCGAACGCGATGGCGACGAACTTCGCGAACTCCGACGGCTGGAACCTGAGGCCGAGCACGGTGATCCAGCGGCGCGCCCCCTTCACCTCGTGACCGAACAGGAGAACGGCGAGGAGCAGCACGACCGTCACACCAATCACCCCGAGCAGCACGGGGCGGTTGCAGAGACCGCGGTAGTCGACCCTCATCGCGACGAACAGGCCGGCCAGGCCGAGCACCAGGAACTGGCCCTGTTTGATCGCCAGCTCCGCCTGGTCCGCCACCACCGACGCGCTGTAGACCCACGCCATGCCGATGACGAGCAGCAGCAGCGTGGTGCTGAACAGCACGGCGTCGGACTTCAGCGTGCGCGCCATCGTGTCCTCTTCCTGCGGGGGTCCGGTCGGGCCTGTTCCTCACGCCCTGTCGACCCGAAAGATCCGATGCGGGGCGGGTTTCCGTGAGCCGCCAGCAGTCATCAGTCGGCCGGGGTCGAGACACCGACCTCGCAGGCTGGGGCAGCCTGCGTTCCCAGCGGTCAGCTCTCAATCGCGCGTGCCGACTGACGACTGCTCACGGCTCACGGGTCCCCTCGAGCTCCCGAGCCAGCTTCCCCACTTCCTGCTTGAACACCCGCCCCCGCTCCGCGTAGTCGCGGAACATATCGAAACTGGCGCACGCGGGGGCGAGCACCACGGTGCCGCCCGGGGGCACGGCGCCCAGCGCGGCGCGGACCGCCTCTGCCATCGACGCGGCGTCAATCACGGCGACGACGTCGCCCAGCGCCAGCCGAACCGCCGCGCGCGCTTCGCCGATCGCCACCACCGCGGTCGACCGCCCCTGGAGGGACGGCCGCAGGTCGCGCAGGTCGCCCCCTTTGAACCGGCCCCCGATAATCGGCACGAGCCGGCCGTCGAAGCTCTCGATGGCCCGCCGCGCCGACTCGACGTTGGTCGCCTTCGAGTCGTTCACGAACTGGATGCCCGCCACCACCGCGACCCGTTCGAGCGCGTGCTCCAGGCCGCCGAACCCGGACACCGCCCGACGGATGGCGTCGGGCGGCGCACCGGCGAGCAGGGCCGCGGTCGCCGCCGCCGCCACGTCGGACAGGAGATGGCGTCCAATCAGCTGCACCTCGCGCACCGAGAGGACCGGCACGTCGGGCGCCCCCGGGGCCCGCGACACGATCCAGCCGTCCGAGAGCACCGTCCCGTCCGCCAGCGGCTGGTCGAGCGCGAAGAGCCGCCTGGCGGCGTGCGCGCGGCGCGATGCCAGGCGCATGGCCGGCCGGTCGTCGGCATTGACGACCGCCCAGTCGCCGTCGCCCTGGTTGGCGAAGACACGCGCCTTGGCGGCGGCGTATTCGCGCATGTTCGCGTGCCGGTCGAGGTGGTCCGCCGAGAGATTCAGGAGCACCGCGATCCAGGGGCGGAACGTCACCGTGGTCTCGAGCTGGAAGCTGCTGACCTCCACGACGTGAATCGTGTCGTCGGTGGACCCGTCGACCTTCGCCGCGAGCGGGTCGCCGATGTTCCCCGCCACCGACGCGTTCAGCCCTGCCGCGGCGAGCATCCGGCCGACGAGCGTCGTGGTGGTCGACTTGCCCTTCGTCCCGGTGATGGCGACGACGCGGCCGCGCATCATCCGCCACGCCAGCTCCACCTCGCCGATGATCGGCACGCGGGCGCGCCGCGCCCGCGCCAACGCCGGCTGCCGGAGTGGCACGCCCGGGCTCAGCACAATCAGGTCGGCGGCCGAGAACAGCGCGGGGTCGTGCGGTCCCAGCCGCAGCTCGACCCCGGCATCGGCGAGGCCGACCGCGTCGGGCAGCTCCGGTTTCACGTCGGCCAGCGTCACGCGGGCGCCGCGCCGGACGAGCAGGTGCGCGGCGGCGACGCCGCTGCGGGCGGCACCGACGACGAGAACGCGCTGGCCGGACACCTGGAAGCCCACCATACGATTCAGGACACCCGAAACACCGACACGAGGCGCTCGACGACGCGTTCGGTCGCCACGCCACGCGACCCCTTCACCAGCACCAGATCCCCCGCGTGTACCTCGCGCGCGGCGATGCCGGCCGCCTCGAGGCTCGTGTCGGCGTGCCGCACCTGCGCGCCGGGCATCCCCGCCTCGACGGCGGCGCGCCCCATCGCGCGGGCCGCAGTTCCCCCGACGGTGACGAGCAGCGAGAGCCCGGACGCCGCTGCGGCCCGGCCGCATGCCTCGTGCAGCGCGACGGCGGACTCGCCGAGCTCGCGCATCTCGCCGAGCACCGCCGCCCGGCGCCCGAACCGGCGCTCGCCTGCCACGACCGCCAGAGCCCCCTCGAGCGCACGCGGATTCGAGTTGTAGGCGTCGTCCACCACCGTCACGCCCCCGGCCAGCCGGATCACCTCACCGCGATGCGCGGCCGGCCTGAGCGATGCGGCCCGCTCCGCAACCTCGTCGAGCGGAACATCGAACAGCCGGGCGACGGCGATGCCGGCCAGGACGTTCTGCAGGTTGCCGCGGCCGAGGAGCGGCACACGAATCCGAACCGTCTCGCCGCCCGTGTCGACGCGCGCCGCCACTCCGTCGATCCCGAGGCTCTCGATCTCGGTCGCCCTCACCGTCGCGCCCTGCGCCACGCCGAAGGTGACGAGCGTCCCGGCGAACCCTGCCGCGCGCGCCGCCACCCGCGGATCGTCGGTGTTGGCCACGAGCGTCGCTCTTCCGGTCGCCCCCTCGAGGATCTCGGCCTTCGCATCGGCAATGGCCTCGACCGACGCGAAGAACTCGAGGTGCACCTCGGCGACGTTCGTCCACACCCGCACGTCCGGCTCGGCGATCGCGACCAGGCGGCTGATTTCGCCGGCGTGGTTCATCCCGAGCTCGACGACCGCCACCTCGGCTCCGTGGCGCAACTCGAGCAGCGACAGCGGAAGCCCGATGTGGTTGTTCAGGTTGCCCGAGGACCGCAGCACCTGATGCCGCAGGCCGAGGAACGCCGCGGTCACGTCCTTCGTCGTCGTCTTCCCGGCACTGCCCGTGACGGCGACGACCCGCGCGCCAGATCGCCGCCGCACCCACCGGGCGAGCCGCTGCAGGGCGCCCGTCGTGTCCGGCACGACGATCAGCGCGCGACCGGCGACGGCGGCCGGCGGCAGGTGGCCCATCGGCCGGTTGATGACCGCTCCGGCGGCTCCCGCCGCCAGCGCCGCTTCGACGAAGTCGTGGCCGTCCAGCCGCTCGCCCCGGATCGCGACGTAGAGCTCTCCGGGCGCAATCGTCCGCGTGTCGATCGAGATCCCGGACACCGCGGCGCCGCCGTCCCCGCTCAGGAGGCGTCCGCCAATCGCGCCGGCGATGTCCGCAATCGTTAGGGTCATCGATACCCGCTACCCCGGTTCTCCCCGCCGCCGGTCGAGCGCGCGGCGGGCCACGTCCACGTCGTCGAAGGGGATCTCGCGGTCCCCGATCACCTGGTACTTCTCGTGGCCTTTCCCCGCGATCAGCACAACGTCGTCAGGCCGGGCGAGCGCGATGGCGCGCTCGACGGCGAGCGCGCGGTCGGTGATCGCCATGTGCGGCGTCGCCGTCGGCGGGGTGTACTTCGCCTGGCTCTCGCGCGAGTCGGCGGGCCTCGTCCGCTCGGCTGGCACGGCCACGCCGCGCCTGATCTCCTCGATGATCGCCGCCGGGTCCTCGCTGCGCGGGTTGTCGGACGTGAGGATCACGAGATCGCTCAGCCTGGCGGCGACGTGCCCCATCAGGGGCCGCTTGGTCCGATCACGGTCGCCGCCGGCGCCGAACACCGTGATGAGCCGCGCCGTCGCGAGCGGCCGCGCCGTTTCGAGCAGGTTCTTCAGCGCGTCGTCGGTGTGCGCGTAGTCGACCACGACGGTGATGTCGTCGCTCTCCCCGGAAACGATCTGGAAGCGCCCGGGCACCCCCGCGAGGGCGGCGATTCCCCGCACAATGGCGTCGTTCGGCAGGCCGCAGGCGATGGCGGCGCCGATCGCCGCCAGCGTGTTGTAGGTGTTCGGACGGCCGACGAGCCTGGAGCGGACCTCGATCGACCCGGCCGGGGTGATCGCCTCGAACTCGAGTCCTCGAATGGTCTGCGTCAGCCTCGACGGGTAGATATCGGCCGGCCGATCGACCGCGTAGGTGAGCGTGCGCCCGCCGAGGCCGGCCAGCGACGCGCCGCGCGGGTCGTCGATGTTGATCACGGCCGCGGCGTCGGGACCGAGCATCTCGAACAGGCGCCGCTTCGCCGCGAAGTACGACTCCAGGTCGCCGTGGAAGTCGAGATGGTCGCGCGTGAGGTTGGTGAAGACGGCAACGGCGAACCGCGTCTCGTCCACGCGGCGCAACGCCAGCGCGTGGGACGACACTTCCATCGCGCACGCCCCGCACTGCCGGCTCACCATCTCCCGGAGCAGCTGTTGTACGTCCACCGATTCCGGCGTCGTGCGATCGGCCGGGCGCTCCTCGACGCCAGTCCGGTAGACGATAGTCCCGAGCATCCCGCATCGGGTGGCGGCCGCCTCGAACAGCGCGCTCACCAGATGGGCGGTCGTCGTCTTGCCATTCGTGCCGGTGATGCCGATCACGGTCAGGTCGCGAGACGGGTGGCCGTAGAACATCGCGGCCAGGCGCGCCAGGGCGAGCCGCGCGTCGCGCACGACGATCCAGGGCGCGGTCACGTCGGGCGGCGCCGGCGCCTCGGCGACCACGGCGGTCGCCCCCCTGCCGAGCGCCTGCGCGGCAAACGTGCGGCCGTCGGCCTTCTGCCCCTTCAGCGCGACGAAGACGGAGCCCGGGGTCGCCTTGCGCGAGTCGTACGCCACCGCCTTCACCAGCCGGTCGGCTGCCGCTGCATCGGGCGACGGGGGCGGTCCGGCAACCAGGTCGTCGAGCGCGGCGAGGAGCGCGCCCAGCGTCATGGGCGTCCCCCGGACACCGGCCGGCCAAGCGTCAGCCGGCACGCGCCGCCGGGCTCGACCGGGCTTCCCGGCAGGGGGTCCTGCTCGATCACGACCCCCTCGCCGGCCACGCGCGGCGTGACACCCAGCCGTGTCAGGATGTGCAACGCCGCTCGTCCGCTCAGCCCTCGAAGCTCGGGCAGGACGATCTGCCCGGCTGTCGCGGGCGCGGAAGCCGGCACGATCGTGACCGGCGCCGCGGACCCGCCGGTCCTCGCCGGCGCCGTCGCGTCGTATCTGGCCAGAAGCACCGGCGGCACCGGGTTGAGTGTGGGCGTGACGCCCAGATAGCGCAGCGAGGCCTCCGCAATCCGTCTGAAAATCGGCGCCGCCACCGCGCCGCCGTAGGCCGGGTTCGGACCGCGCGGCGTGTCGATGACCACCAGAACCGTCAGCGCCGGCTGGCGGGAGGGCACGAAGCCGACGAAGGACACGTTGAAGTCCGTCTTGGAGTAGTGACCGTCCACGAGCTTGCTCGTGGTCCCGGTCTTGCCAGCGACGGTGAAGTCGACGAGCGCCGCGCCCGTCGCCGTGCCGTGGGCGACGACGCCTTCCATCATCGACGTCAGCTCGGCGGCGGTTTCCGGCGAGGTCACTCGCCGGATCACCTTGCGAGGGACCGTCGTGCGCCTGTCCCCTTCGATGACGGCACGCACGATCCTCGGCGTCACGAGCTCGCCGCCGTTGGCCACCGCCGACGCCGCGGCCGCCATCTGCAGCGGCGTCACGCTGATCTCGTAGCCCATCGCGACGGAGGCCAACGTGCTCTCGCTCCATTGCGACGACCGCGGCACCTGGCCGCGGCTTTCGCCGTTGAAGTCGGGCGACAGCTTGCTGCCAAACCCGAAGCGCTTGACGTGCCGGCTGAGGCGTTCGCCCCCGAGGTCGAGGCCCACCTTCACCGCGCCGACGTTGCTCGATTTCACGATGACGTCCGAGAACGAGATCGTGCCGTACTGGTGACCTAGAGCCTCGTCGATCACGCGCGACCCGATCCTGATCGTACCGTTCCCGGTGCTGATCAGAGTGGTCGGGCGCACGACCTTCTCTTCGAGCGCCGCCGATGCGGTCACGATCTTGAACGTCGACCCGGGCTCGTAGACGTCCTGCACGGCGCAATTGATGCGGCGCTCCCCGGGCGCGAGTTTGACGTTCGGGTCGAACGTCGGCAAGCTCGCCATGGCGAGGATCTCGCCGGTCGCGGGGTCCATGACGATGGCGCAGCCGCCCGGCGCGCGGTTCTCCTCGATGCCGGCACGCAGTTCGCGCTCGACCCTGGCCTGCAGAACGGCGTCAATCGTCAACTCAATCGACTTGCCGGGCACGGCCGGCGCGCCGACGCGGCTGAACCGCTCTCTGGCGCCATCCCGTTGCACCAGGAACTCGCCGGGCTGCCCCGTGAGTGCTTCGTCATACTTCAACTCGAGGCCGGCCAGCCCCTTGCTGTCGGTGCCGACGAATCCCAGGACGCTGGCCGCCAGCTCCTTGTACGGGTAGGACCGACGCGGCTTCCTCTCGAGGCGGACGCCGGGCATCGGCTCCTTGCGGGCGCCGGGCTTCTTCGCCACGCGGCCGCCGGGCATCTTCTCGAGCGCTTCCACGCGGCGCGCCTGCTCCTCGCTCACCCACTCACGGATCGGCTCGAACCCGCGGGACGACGCGGTGATGCGCTTCACCAACCCGGCCCGTTCGTCAGCCGTGCAGTCGCCGAGGGCATCGCAGAGGCGCGCGACCGACTGCGCCCGGTCCTCGAGCAGGCGTGGGTCCACGCTGAGGGTGTCTTCTGCCACCGTGTAGGCGAGGGGTCGGCCGCGGCGATCGACGATGTCGCCACGCTGGGCCGGCTCCGTGATCCGGAGCTCCTGCAGCTTCTTCCCCCGAGCCTCGAGGGCCGCATGCTGGACGATCTGGAGATCGACGAGCCGCACGAACACGGCGGCGGCCCAGACGCTGAGCAGCACGCCCACGACCCACAGGCGAGGTCCGGCCGTTTGCCGCCAGCTGCGAGGTTCCGAGTGCTGCGGCATGGCTCCTCCTAGCGTGACGCGACGACGGACGACGGCGGCGGCGGGGGCGGCACGACACGCGTGAGCACGATCTGGTCGTCGAGGCCGGGCAGCACCATATGGAGCCGCTCGCGCGCGAACCGGTCAATCAGGGCGGGGGATGTGAGCGTTTCGATCTCACGGCGCAACCGGCGCCCCCGCTCCTCCTCCTCGGCGCGGAGGCGTTGCAACTCAGCGATCCGGTAGCCGTGAGACAGCGGTGCCGAACGCTGTGATCCGTTGAACAGGGCGGCCGCCAGCAGCAGGAGCCCGAGGAGCAGCCAGCGGCGATAGTCGACCTGCCGCGAGGGGTCGACCTGGAGCACGACCTTCTGCGGCGGCAGCGCGGGGCTCAGCGCGAATGCCGCCGGTCGGTTGATCCTGCCGTCCATCTGCACATCGCCTCCCGCCGCGCCGGCCTCACGCCAGGCGCTCGACGGCCCGAAGCCTCGCGCTCCGGGCTCGCGGGTTCATCTCCACCTCCGGTTCGCTCGGCCGCGCGGCCTTCCGTGCGAGCAGCCGCAACGACCGCGAACCGTCGTCCACCAGCCCGCGGAGCGTGTGCTTGATCACGCGATCCTCGAGCGAGTGAAACGCAATCACGACCAGGCGCCCGCGCGGCGCGAGCCGCGCGCAGGCCTGTTCCACGAACCGGTCGAGCCCGTCGAGCTCCCGGTTCACGGCAATCCGCAGCGCCTGGAACGTGCGCGTCGCGGGGTGAATCGGGCTGTACCCCTTCCGCGGAACCGCCCGCCGCACGAGCGCGGCGAGCTGGCCCGTCGTGGCGACCGGGCCTGCGCGCCTGGCCTCGACCAGGACCCGGGCGATGCGCCTCGAGAAACGCTCCTCGCCGTAGCGGTAGATCACGTCCGCCAGTTCCTCCTCCGGCAGGTCCGCGATCAGATCGGCGGCCGTCGGACCGGTCGATCGATCCATCCGCATGTCGAGCGGCTCGTCCCTCTGGAAACTGAACCCGCGCCCCGCCCCGTCGAACTGCAGCGAGGAAACCCCGAGGTCGGCCACGATGCCGTCGACGCGCGGCAAGCCGCGCGCGTCCAGCGCCTCGTCGAGCTCCCGGAAGTCCGCGTGCACGAAGTCGACCTGCCCCGGCCAGCGCGCCAGCCGCTCCCGCGCGATCGTCAGCGCCTCTTCGTCCCGATCGATCCCGATCACGCGCGTGGCACCGGCCGCCAGAACGGCGGCCGCGTGGCCGCCGAGGCCGAGCGTACAGTCCACGAAGACCCCGCCTCGCTCCGGCGCGAGGGCCGTCACCACCTCGGCGCTCATCACCGGCACGTGTTCCGGAACGCCCACCGCCAGCCTCGCCGCCCGCTACGGCGTGCGGGCGTTCTGCGCCTGGCGCAGCAGGCCCGCGACGACGCGTCGATCGTTATCGGTGAACGGCGCGGCCGAGAGATCGGCGGTCAGCCGTTCCAGGTTCCAGACCTCGAGGTGATCGAAGCTGCCGACCACGCTGACCTCGCCGGCCATCGCCGCCTTTTCGCGAAGCCGCGGGTGAATCAGCAGGCGGCCCTGGTTGTCGATCTCCGCCACCTGGCCGTAGAAGCTGGTCTGTTTGAAGAACCGGTCCACTTCGGGGTCGCGGACCAGCCCCTGGGCACCGAGCTGCCGCTCGATTTCCACCCAGACCGGCATCGGATAGAGGTGGGCGCACACACCGTCGATGCTCGTCACGAACAGCTCGCGGCCGTAGCTCTGCTCGATCACCGTGAGGAAGTCGCGGGGGATCTTGAGCCGGCTCTTGTCGTCTATTTTTGCTGTGAAACTGCCCCGCAGCATGGCCGCTCTCCCACTTCACTCCACTTCGAACCACTGGATGGTAAGTGACCCCCGTACGGGTTGTCAATCCCTAATAAATGGAATAGGTTGCCCCTGCGCGCACTTCCATCAGATATTCGCTTTTTTTTCGCTCTCGGGGGCTCGAGGACGGCGCTCTCCGAACAGCGGCCCGGCTCGGACGAAACCGCGGGCATTCCTGGCATCGCGCGAGCGTGATAGGATGTCAAGTTCGGCATGCTGCGCACCGCACTGATCGGTTTTCCCTCTTCCGGCAAGACGACGCTGTTTCAGCTGATGACGAGCCAGCACGAGGCTCCGAAGGCCGGTCACGGCAAGCTCGAAGCGGTCGTCGGGGTCGCCCGTGTGCCCGACATGCGGGTGGACCGGCTGGCGGAGCTCTACAACCCGCAGAAGAAGACGCCCGCCACGGTGGAATTCGCCGACCTGGCGGGCCCGGGGCGGAGCGGCGCGCAGGCGCTGCTCGACGTGGCGCCGTATCGGAACGCCGACGCGCTCGTCCACGTCGTCCGGGCCTTCCGCGATCCGACGGTGACGCACCACGCCGAGTCGATCAGCCCGGCCGGCGACGCGCAGGCGATGGAAGACGAGTTGCTGCTCGCCGACCTTGCCGTGGCCGAGAAGCGGCTCGATCGGATCGACCGCGACATGAAGAAGGGGCGCACGGCGGAGCTCGAACGCGAGCGCGCGTTGATTGTGCGGTGCAAGGAGTCGCTCGAGAACGGGACGCCGATTCGCGGCCTGCCGATGACCGACGACGAACGGAAGATGCTGCGCGGGTTCCAGTTCCTCTCGGGCAAGCCGCTGCTGCTCGTGGTGAACCTGGACGAAGCCGACACGGCGCTGCTCGCCGACGGCGCGCGCGCGGCCGAGGCGGCCGGCCTTGCGCCGTTCCTCTCGCGCGCGGCCACGGGCGTGGTGGCCGTCTGCGCGAAGATCGAACTCGAGATCGGCCAGCTGGACGCTGCCGACGCCGCGGCGTTCCTGACCGACCTCGGCCTCGCCGAGCCCGGCGTGAATCGTGTGATCCGCACGACGTACGACCTGCTCGGCTACCTCTCGTTCCTCACGGTGGGCGAGGACGAGTGCCGCGCCTGGTCGATCCCGCGCGGCATGCACGCGCAGGCGGCCGCAGGCGAGATACACTCGGACATCGCGCGGGGCTTTATCCGGGCCGAGGTCGTCCGCTTCGAGCATCTGATCGCGCGGCGGTCGATGGCCGCGTGCCGCGAGCACGCCGAGGTGCGGCTCGAGGGCAAGGACTACGTGGTGCAGGACGGCGACGTGATCAACTTCCGGTTCGCGACCTAGGGTCCGACCGGCGATCGGGTCGCCCGCTGGTGGATCGTGACGAAACTCATCATCCAGATTCCGTGCCTCAACGAGGCGTCGACGCTGCCGGCCACCATCGCGGACCTGCCGCGACAGGTGCCGGGCATCGACGCGGTCGAGTTCCTGGTCATCGATGACGGGTCGGTCGACGGCACCGCTCAGGTCGCGCGGGCGCACGGCGTGCATCACGTCGTCCGCTTCCGCCGCCGCAAGGGGCTCGCGGCGGCCTTCATGGCCGGCATCGACGCCTGCCTCAAGCTCGGCGCCGACTACATCGTGAACACCGACGGGGACAACCAGGTACCTGCGGCGCCGACGTGGCGACGCTGGTCGCGCCGCTGCTCTCCGGCGAGGCGGACATCGTGATCGGCGACAGGAACATCCAGGACGTCGAGCACATGAGCCCGACGAAGAAGGCGCTGCAGCGCCTCGGGAGCTGGGTCGTCCGCCAGGTGTCGAACACGAAGGTGCCCGACACGACCAGCGGCTTCCGCGCCTACACGCGCGACGCCGCGCTCCGCCTGACGATCGTGTCCGAGTTCTCCTACACGCTCGAGTCGATCATCCAGGCCGGCAAGAAGCGCATGGCCATCGCGCACGTGCCGATCGCCACCAACCCGCGCCTGCGGGAATCGAGGCTGTTCGCCAGCGCGTGGGGCTACGTGAAGGTCTCGGCCGCCACCATCGTCCGCATCTACGCGATGTACGAGCCGCTGAAGGTGCTGTCGTCGATCGGCGGCGTGGTGTTCCTGGCCGGGCTGGCGATCTCGGTGCGATTCCTGTACTTCTACTTCACGGGCACCGGGCTCGGACACCTGCAGTCGTTGATCCTGTCGGCCGTGCTGCTGATCGTCGGGTTCCAGGTCGTTCTGATCGGCCTCGTCGCCGACGTCATCTCAGGCAACCGGAAGTTGATCGAAGATCTCCTGTTCCGCGTGCGCGGCATGGAATTGACGCTCGGGTCGCGGGCGGCCTCGGCCGACCGCGACTCCGAGCCCACGGAGCGCTAGTGGCGTCACCCGAGCAGACCTCCGTCGTGATCCCGGCGTTCAACGAGGCCGACGTCATCGGTGACGTCGTGGCCGCCTTGACCCGTTCGGCCGCGTGGCGCGAGATCCTGGTGGTCGACGACGGTTCGGACGATCGCACGAGCGCCGCCGCCGAGGCGGCCGGCGCGCGCGTGATCCGCCATCCCTACAACAAGGGCAACGGCGCGTCGGTCAAGAGCGGCATCCGCGCGGCGGCCGGCGAGTACGTCCTCATCATCGACGCCGACGGCCAGCATCCGCCCGAGGACGCCGTCCGGCTGGTCTCCCGGCTCGGCGAGTTCGATCTCGTCGTCGGCGCGAGAGCCCATTCGACGCAGGCCACGCTCGCCCGCCGCCTCGGCAACCATCTGCTGAACGGCCTCGCGACGTACCTGACGGGCCGGCCGATCCCGGACCTGACGTCTGGCTTCCGCGCGGCCAGCCGGAAACACCTGCGCGAGTTCCTCCACCTGCTGCCCGCCCGCTTCTCGACGCCGACGACGACCACGCTGGCGTTCGTGAAGGCGGGCTACAACGTGGCCTTCGAGCCGGTCGAAGCGAGGGCCCGCGTCGGCTCGTCCAAGATCCGGCTGCTGCGCGACGGCGCGAAGTTCTTCCTGATCGTCTTGAAGGTCGTGACGCTCTTCAGCCCACTGCGAGTCTTCCTGCCGATCAGCGCGGCGTCGTTCGTCGTGGGCCTGGGCTACGCCGTCTGGACGATCGCCACCCAGTCGCACGTCACGAACTCCTCGGTGCTCCTCATCATGCTCGGCGTCGTCGTGTTCCTGATGGGGCTGGTGTCCGAGCAGATCGCGGCCCTCCGGTTCGAAGGACGGGAGTAGATGCCCGAGACGACCGGTGCGGGGGCCGCCACGCCGTCTGGCGAGCGCGAGCGCGCGCGCCGATGGCTGGCGGTGGCGCTCGCAGCGGGCCTCGCGCTGCGGCTCGGCTTCGGCCTCGGATACTGGGTGGAGCAACCCCTCACGCTCGACGAGCAGGAGTACCTGCTGCTGGCGAACAACGTCGCGCGCGGGCGAGGGTTCTCCTACGAGTCGCCGGCCTCCGGAGTGGTCGAAGGGCGGCATGTCGGGCGCGCGCCGCTGTACCCGCTGCTCCTCGCAGGTGTCGGCCTGGCGTGGCCGGGGAGCGCGATCGTCGCGGACCGATTGCCGGACGCGGTGCCGGCGGAAGTGAAAGTGACGCAGGCGCTGGTCGGCTGCGCCATCGTCTGGCTGATTGCCTGGTGGGCCCGCCGCGTTGCCGGCCCCCGTGCCGGCGTCGTGGCCGCACTGGTGGCGGCGTGCTATCCGCCGCTCGTCGTGATCGGCGCCTACGCGCTCAGCGAGAGCGCCTATGCCGCGCTCGCGCTCCTGGGGGCGCTGCTCCTCGATCGCGCGTTCGCCGCGCCGAAGCCACGGGCCTCCAGCAGCCTCGGGCTGGCCGGAGGCGCCGTCGTCGGGCTCGCCGCCCTGACGCGGCCGGCGATCCTGCCGTTCCTCGGCCTCGTCGTGCTCTGGCTGCTCGTTCGCCGTCGAGGGTGGCTGGCGGTCGCGGCGATCGCCGGAGCTGCGCTCGTCGTCGCGCCCTGGACTGCCCGGAACTACGCCGTGCATGCGCGCTTCGTGCTCGTCGCGTCCGAGGGCGGCGTGACGTTCTGGACGGGCAACAACCGGCTGGCCCGCGGGGAAGGTGACCTGGCCGCGAACCTCGAGATGAAACGGGCCGCCCTCGAGATCGAGCGCACCGCGGCCGCCGCGGGCGCCGCCACGCCCGAAGCGCTCGAGAGCGTCTTCTATCGCGCGGCCTTCGCCGACATTCGCGCCGATCCGGCCCGGTTCGCCGGTCTGCTCGCGAGGAAGGTGTTCTACACCGTGGCGCCAGTCGGGCCGTCGTACGCGCTCCATTCCACGCGCTACATCGTCGCGTCGGTCGTGCCGTACCTCGCCGTCCTGCCGTGGGCCGTCTGGGGCGCCTGGCACGTGCGCGGCGCGCGGCCTCGACCCGTGACCCTCTGGCTGCTTGCGGCGACGGCATGGCTCGTGTGTATCATCTTCTTCCCGCAGGAACGGTTCCGGGTGCCGGTGATCGATCCGGTACTGATTGTCTACGCTGCCGCGTGCGCGCCCGCGGCGTGGGCCATGGGCTCGGCGGGCTCGCGACGACCATGAACAGACCACGCACGCTGATCGTCATCCCGACCTACAACGAACGCGAAAATCTCGAGCCGCTGGTCCGCCAGATTCTGGACTGCGAAGGGTGCCGCGTGATGGTGGTGGACGACCAGTCTCCCGACGGGACCGGCGACCTGGCGGACGCGCTGACCCGCGAGTTCCCGGACCGCGTCGACGTCGTGCACCGCACCGGGAAGCGCGGGCTGGGGCGTTCGTACGTCGAGGGCTTCCGGCTGGCGCTGGAGCGGGACGTCGACCTGATCGGCCAGATGGACGCCGACTTCTCGCACGACCCGAAGTACCTGCCGGATCTCATCGCCGCGGCGGCGGACCACGATCTGGTGGTGGGCTCCCGGTACCTCAACGGCATCAGCGTCGTGAACTGGCCGCTCCAGCGGCTCATCCTCAGCACGTTTGCCAACCGGTACATCCGGGCGGTGACCGGCCTCGCGGTGCGCGACTGCACCGGCGGATTCCGCTGCTGGCGTCGTGAGGCGCTCGCCCGGATCCCGCTCGCGCGGATCGCCTCGGACGGCTACTCGTTCATGGTGGAGATGCTGTTCGAAGCCGCCCGGCGTCAGTGCCGGATTGGCGAAGTGCCGATCGTGTTCGTGGAGCGCCGCACGGGCTCGTCCAAGCTCTCGTCCGGCGTGCTCGCCGAGTCGCTGCTGATGCCCTGGCGGCTGCGCCTCCGGAAGCTGCTCGGGCGGTGACCACGTGAGCGCGCCACCCCGCACACCGGACCGGGAGATCGTCGTCATGGTGGCGACGTCCTATCCGCGCTTCCCCGGCGACACCATCGGGACCTTCATGGAGCCGATCGCCCGTGGCGTGGCCGCGCGGGGCCACGAGGTGCACATGGTGATCCCGTGGCATCCGCGGCTGGCGCGCGGACCGCTCGAGCACGGCGTGCACTTCCACCCGTTCAGGTACGCACCGTCCGACCGGCTGTGCGTGTTCGGGTACGCCGGAGCGCTGAAGGCCGACGTCCATCTCCGCGTGTCAGCCTATGCCGTGGCGCCGCTCGCTCTCGCCGTCGGCTGGCGAAAGGCGCGGCAGGTGGCTCGCGCCGTCGGCGCGACGGTGGCTCACGGACACTGGGTCATCCCCGGCGGTGCGATCGCGGCGGCGGCGTGCCCCTCGCTCCCGCTGGTGGTAAGCCTGCACGGCTCCGACGCCTACCTGGCGGAACGCAGCGCCGTCGCCGGGCGCGTCGCACGCCGCGTGCTCCGGCGCGCGGGCTGGACGACGGCCTGCAGTGACGACCTCCGGACGCGCGCGATCGTCCTGGGCGCCGCAGCCGATTGGTCCGAGACCGTGCCCTACGGCGTGGACGCCGATCGTTTCCGGCCGAACGACGAGGCGCGCGCCCGCCTCCGCGCGCAGCACGGCGCCGGCATCGGCGACCCGGTGCTCTTCACAGCCGGACGCTTCGTCCGAAAGAAGGGGTTCGAGTACCTCATCGACGCGGTGGCGCACCTCTCCGCGTCGTGGCCGTCACTCCGCCTCATCGTCGGCGGCGCGGGCGATCTCGACGCCGAGTTGCGCGAACGGGCTCGACGCCAGGGTGTAGCCGGCCAGGTGATATTCCCCGGCGTGCTCTCGCAGGACGCCGTGGCCGACTACCTCGCCGCCGCCGACGTCGCGGTCGTCCCCTCGGTCCGCGACGACGCGGGCAATGTGGACGGCCTGCCCAACGTCGTGATGGAGTCGCTGGCGTCGGGCACCGCGCTGGTCGCGACGACGGCCGGCGGCATCGCGGCCGTGGCGCACGACGACGTGAATGCGGCACTGGTGGGCGAACGGGACGTGGACGGCCTGGCCCGCGTCCTCGACCGTCTGCTCCGCGCGCCCGAGATCCGCGCGCGCCTCGGCGCCACCGCTCGCCAGAACGTGCTGCGCGAGCACAGCTGGACCCGCGTCGCCGAAACGTTCGAGCGCGCGTATCAGCGCGCGCGCGCCTTTCGGCCTCCTGCGGCGGGGCGGCGGGGCGGCGACTGAATGTCTCCGGGAACCCGACAGTTCGCCAGCCGGCGGGTCATCGCGCCAAACGCGTCGCAGGCAGAATCCGCCTCGCCGGGTCAGCCCGGCTTGCCCTCCAAGTGACGGGCGTGCTATGGTTTAGCGCTCTCTGACGATGGCATCCCCACTCGACGGGCCACCGGCCGGACTGACGGTCTTCTTCCCCGCCTACAACGACAGCGGCACGATCGCCAGCCTGGTGATCGCCGCGGTTCAGACGGCGAGCCGCCTGACGTCCGACTTCGAGGTGCTCGTCATCAACGACGGGAGCAAGGACGCGACGGCCGAAGTCGTCGACGAGCTGGCGCGCCTGTACCCCCAGGTCCGCGCGATCCACCACGAGCAGAACCGGGGATACGGCGGCGCGCTTCGCTCGGGCTTCGCGTCCGCTACGAAAGAGTGGATCTTCTACACGGACGGCGACGCCCAGTACGATCCGAGGGAGATGGCGCTACTCTGGGAGAAGCGGGACACGTCGGTGGACCTGGTCAACGGCTACAAGATCAGCCGATCGGACCCGCTGCACCGGATTGTCATCGGGCGGATCTACCACCACACGGTGAAGCGGCTGTTCGGCCTGAAGGTGCGCGACGTCGACTGCGACTTCCGGCTGATCCGCCGGAGCGTGTTCGACACGGTGACGCTGGGGAAATCGAGCGGCGTGATCTGCCTGGAGCTGATGAAGAAGATCACGGACGCCGGATTCTCCATCACCGAAGTCCCGGTACACCACTACCACCGGGCGCACGGCAAGTCGCAGTTCTTCAATCTCCCCCGCCTCGCACGCACGGCGGTGGACGTCTTCGCGCTCTGGGGTGAGCTGGTGTGGCGGCGGCCGACGCCGCGCTGAGCCCGCCGCCCGGAGCGTATCGCAGGCGACGAACGTGACCGCAGACTATCGATCGTTCTATCGCGGCCGAAAGGTGATGATCACCGGCGGCCTCGGTTTCATCGGCAGCAACCTGGCGCGGCAACTGGTCGACCTCGAGGCCGACGTGCTGCTGGTCGACTCGATGATCCCCGACTACGGCGGGAACTTCTTCAACATCCAGGGGATCGAGCACCGCCTGCGGGTGAACGTCGCGGACGTCCGGCAGGAGAGCACGATGGACTACCTGGTGCGAAACCGGGCGGTCATCTTCAACCTCGCGGGCCAGGTGAGCCATCTCGACAGCATGCGCGATCCGTACACCGATCTCGAGATCAACTGCCGGAGCCAGCTGTCGATCCTCGAGGCGTGCCGGCGGCACAACCCGGAGGTCCGCATCGTGTTCGCCGGCACCCGCCAGGTGTACGGCCGACCGGATTTCCTCCCGGTCACCGAGCGCCACCTGGTGCGGCCGACCGACGTCAACGGCATCAACAAGGCTGCGGGCGAGAACTACCACCTGCTTTACAGCCACGTCTTCGGGCTCCAGGCGTGCTCGCTGCGGCTCACCAACGTCTACGGGCCGCGCCAGCTGGTCAAGCACAGCCGCCAGGGGTTCATCGGCTGGTTCATCCGAACCGCGGTCGAAGGCGGCGAGATCCAGATCTACGGCGACGGCTCGCAGCTGCGGGACTTCGTGTTCGTCGACGACGCGGCCGACGCGTTCCTGCGCGCCGGGGCGTCGGACGCCTGCAATGGCGAGGCGTTCAACGTGGGCGGCCAGTCGCCCGTGAGCCACCGCGATCTCGTCACGCTGCTCCTCGAGGTGGCCGGCGCGGGACGCGCGCGCTTCGTCGAGTGGCCGGCGGAGAAGAAGGCGATCGACATCGGCAGTTTCTACGCCGATTCGTCCAGGTTCGAGACCGCCGTCGGCTGGAAGCCTGCGGTGCCGCTGCGGGAAGGGCTGGAGCGGACGGTCGCCTTCTACCGCGAGCATCTGCCGAAGTACCTGAACCCGGTCCCCGAGGACCTCGCCGGCATCCTATGACCGCCACGCGCATCCCGTTCCTGAGCCTGAAGCCGGGTGAAGACGCGACGGCGGTCGACGAGGCGATCCGCCGGGTCGTCGATCGCGGCTGGTTCGTGCTCGGCCCCGAGGTCGAAGCGTTCGAGCGCGCGTTCGCCGACGCGTCCGGCGCGGCCTGCAGCGTGGGGGTGGGTACGGGCACGGACGCGCTGGTGCTCATTCTCAAGGCGCTCGGCATCGGCCGCGGCGACGAGGTCATCACGACGCCGGTGTCGGCCGCCTACACCGCGCTGGCCGTCATGGCGGTCGGCGCACGGCCAGTGTTCGCCGACATCGATCCCGAACGGCTCACGATCGACCCGGCCGCGGTCGCGCCACTCGTCGGTCCGGCAACGGCAGCCATCATCCCCGTACACCTCTACGGCCAGCCTGCCGACATGACGGCGCTCTCAGCCATCGCCGATCGCCACGGTCTGGCGATGATCGAGGACTGCTGCCAGGCGCACCTGGCGACGAGCGGCGGCCGACCGGTCGGCTCGTTCAGCGTCGCCGCGGCGTACAGCTTCTACCCGACGAAGAACCTCGGGGCGCTGGGGGACGGCGGGGCGATCACCACCAACGACGCGAACCTCGCGGCGAGGCTCTCGAGGCTCCGCAACGGCGGCCAGACCGACCGGTACCACCACGGCGAACCCGGCCTCAACAGCCGGCTCGACGAGATCCAGGCCGCCATCCTGTCGGCGCGGCTGCGGTTCCTGCCCCGCTGGACGGCCGCTCGACGGACGATCGCGGCGGTCTACCGCCGCGAACTCGCGGGCGCCGGCGTCGTCGTGCCTCCCGAATGCGATGGCGGCCACGTCTACCACCTGTTCCCGGTGCGTTCGTCGTCGCGCGACGCATTGAAGGCAGCGCTGGGGCGCGCCGGCATCGAAACGCTGATTCACTATCCCGTGCCGATCCCGCGCCAGCCGGCGCTCGCCTCCGAGTCGCCGGCGGCCTGCCCGGTGGCCGATCGGGTGTGCGCGGAGATCCTCTCGCTGCCGATCCATCCCGCCTTGCCGGAGGCGCTCGCGATCGAGGTGGCCAGGACCGTCCATGTGGCTGCCTGAACTCCTGCTGATCGTGTTCGTGCCCGGCGCATTGCTGTTCCGCGCCCCCATCGCCGCGCGCGAGACCCGCGCCAGGCTCGCCGCCGAAGAGCGTGTGTTCTGGGCGGTCGTCATCAGCGTGGCCTGGTCATCGGTCGTGACGCTCGCACTGGCCGCGGCGTCCCGGTACACCTTCAGCGCGTTGCTCATCGCCAACGGCCTCGTCTCGGGCGCCGCGCTGGTGGTCTGGCGCGAGCGGCTGCTCTACCGCGGCACGGCGGCACGGCCGAACGCTGGCGTCGCGCTGCCGCTCGCGCTCGTCGCGCTCGGCATCGCGATGGCCTTCCCGGCGTCCGAGGTGATTATCGGAGGCAAGGATCCCGGGGCGTACATCAACCAGGGGATCGCCATCGCCAAGGGCGGCGGGCTGCTCATCCGCGAGCAGTTCGTGGCGTCGCTTCCGCCCGACGCGCGGAATCTCTTCTTTCCCCCGTTTGGCGACCGGGGATACTACAGCCTCCGCTTCATGGGGTTCTTCCTGGTCGACCCCCAGGCCGGCACCGTCGTCGCGCAGTTCCCTCACCTTTACCCGGCCTGGGTCGCGATCGGCTACGGCCTCGCCGGCCTCGCCGGCGCGCTGCGCGCGGTGGGCGGCTGGGCCGTGCTGGGCCTGCTGGCGGTCTACTTCGTCGGCGCCCGGCTGATCGGGCGGGTTCCGGCCTTCTGCGCGTCGGCCCTGCTGGCCCTGTGCGTCATCGAGGTGTGGTTCAGCCGCTACCCGAACTCCGAGATGGGGCTGCAGGCCCTGCTGTTCGCGGGACTGCTCGCCTTCTCGCGGTCGCACGTCGAGGACGACCGCTTCTTCGCGCCGGTCGCCGGGATCGTGCTCGGCTTGCTGCTCTTCATGCGTTTCGACGCCGTCCTGGCGTATGCGGGGGTCGGGCTCGCGATGGTGCTCCTGCTGTGCCGGGGCCGCCGGCCGCAGGTCTGGTTCGTCGCCTCGGCGGCCGTGGCGCTGGCCGCCGGTGCAGTGTACGTCCTGACGGTCATGCAGCCGGGGTTCGGCCGCTACGCCGCGTTCTTCGCGGGCCTGCGCCCGATGCACCTCGCGGTCATCGCCCTCGCCCTTCTCGGCGCGTCCGCACTGCTGGTGTTCTCGCGCAGCCGCCGGCTGGACCGCATCGTGACGACGTGGACGCCACCGCTCGTGACCGTCGTCATCGTGTCGGCGGCAGTGTACGCGTACTTCTTCCGCGTGCCGGCAGGCCGGCTGGCGCCGCACGATGCGATGTCGCTCAGGACGTTCACGTGGTACTTCCCGGTTGCCGGCCTGATCGCGGCTGTGGCCGGCCTCCTGCTGCTGTCGTGGAGACGATTCTGGCGCGACCCCGCACTGCTCCTCGTCGTCGCCGCCTACGGCCTCTTCGTGTTCTACAAGATTCAGATCGTGCCCGTGCACTTCTGGATGGCGCGCCGGTTTCTGCCCGTGATCCTGCCGGGCGCCTTCCTGCTGATGGCCGCCGGGGCGTTCTACGGCGTCTGGTCACGCCACGGGGAGGACGCCGGCCTGCCGCGAAGCCGATGGCGCCGGGTGGTGAGGCACGCGGCGCTGTGGGTACCGCCGATGGCCTTCGTCGCGGTCGTCGGGACGATGCTGGCGCGCGCCACCGTGCCGGTTCTCCTGCACGTCGAGTACCGGGGGGTGGTGTCGCATCTCGAGAAGCTGGCCGGCGAATTCGGCCCGCACGACCTGGTGATCGTCGAGGCCCGCCGCTCATCCGACCTGCACGTCATCGCCCCGCCCCTGGCCTACGCGTTCGACTGCAACGTGCTCGTGCTCAGCACGCCGAGGCCCGACCGTCGCGTCTTCCGCGAACTCCTCGGATGGGCCCGCGGACGCTACCGAAACGTCTACTTCGTCGGCAGCGGCGGCACCGATCTCCTGTCGCGGTCGATCGCCGTCGCCCCGGTGAAGACCGAGCGGTTTCGCGTGCCCGAGTACGAGTCGGTGTGGAACGGGTATCCGCGCGTGGTCCGGCAGAAGGAGTTCGACTTCAGCGTCTACCGGTTCGTGGATCCGCCCGTCGAGGCCGCCCCGTTCGATCTCAAGGTGGGGACCGACGACGATCTCTACGTCGTCCGTTTCCACGCGAAGGAGCGGCCGCACAACCAGTCCTACCGCTGGACGACCGACTCCTCCTACGTGACGATCCTCGGATTGACCGCGCGGTCGTCGACGCTCACGCTCTGGATGGACGACGGCGGGCGTCCGCTGTCGGCGGGACCCGCGACCGTGACCTGCTCTCTGGACAACCGGCCGATCGGCGAGGTGACGGTTACGAGCGGCATCAAGCCGTACCACTTCGCGATCCCGCCGGATCTCGCCGCGGCGGCGGCCGCCCGCGAGGAGCCCGTGCTGCTCCGGATTGTCGTCTCTCCGTGGTCGCCGAAGACCGTGCTCGGAACGGGCGACGCCCGCACGCTCGGCGTGATGGTTCAGCGCGTCGCGGTGCAGTAGAAGGACGAGGCCGCGCGACCCGAACCGCCGGCAGGAAGGAGAGAGGACGCTCTGTTTTCCCACTTGCAGCTCAACGATCGGCGGGAGCGGTGGCTGGTTGGCCTCGCCGACCTGGGGCTCGCCGCCATCGGGCCGTTGGTCGGGCGCCGGCCGAACGCCGGCAGGACGACTGCCCCCTCGGCCATTCTGCTGCTGCGCCTGGAGCGGGTGGGGGATCTCCTCATGACCGTCGACGCCATCGCGGCGGTTCGCGCGCTGGCGCCCGGCGCGACCATCGACCTCGTCGTCGGCCAGTGGAACGACGCCCTCGCGAGGCTCATTCCCGGAATCGACCGCGTCGAGACCTTGAACGCCGGATGGCTGGCGCGAGGCGCGGGAGGCCAGTCGTTCTCCTCGATGGCCGGGCGTGCGTGGGACTGGCGCGGACGGGGCTACCACCTGGCGATCAACTTCGAAGGAGACATCCGGAGCAACGTCCTGCTCGGACTCTCTGGTGCGTCTCGGCGCGTCGGCTTCGGAATGGCCGGCGGCGGGCCGGCGCTGACCGATTGCGTCCCGTTCGATCCCGCCATTCACACGAGGTCGAACGCGTTGCGCCTCGTCGAGCGCGCCTTCGATCTCACGGCAGGTGCGGCGGAGGCCTCTGTGGCGGGAACCGCGGCGGGGCGCCTCGCGATCCCCGGCGAGGCGCGCGCGAGGGCCGCGTCGCTGCTCGCCGACCTCCCCGAAGGCCGGCCGGTTGTCGCCGTACACGCCGGCGGCGGCCGCGAGATCAAGCAGTGGAACCTCGGCCGGTTCGCCGACGTCGTGAACCGCCTCGCGGCCTCACACGCGGCGGCCGTCGTGCTCTCCGGCGATGCCGGGGATCGGGCGCTGGTCGACGCGGTGAAGGCGGACCTGGACCCCGGTGTCCGGTGTCTGGATCTCGTGGGCCGCGCGGATCTCGTGACGCTCGCGGCCGTGCTCGAAAAGGTGAGCGTGCTGATCACGGGCGATACGGGCCCGATGCACCTGGCCGCCGCGCTCGACACGCCCGTGATTGCCGTGTTCGGACCGTCAGACCCCGCACGGTGGGGCCCGTTTTCGAACAGGGCGCGCGTCGTCAGGGTGTCCTTGCCATGCAGCCCGTGTAGCCGGATCCGACGTCCGCCCGAACGCTGCCGCGGCCACGTTCCCGACTGTCTCGCCGCCGTCAGCGCCGGGGCGGTGTACGATGCCGCTGTGGGCGCGCTCGACGGCAGCGCCCCGGGCCTCGACTGACGGCTCGCCTGGACCAGATGGCTGACGAGAAGTCGACAATCATCGTGAACACCGCCGACGGCGAGCGCCGCGTCGACCTGTGGTCGTACCTGGACGCCGAGGCGATCGAGAGGGCCGAGCGCGAGGCGAACGCCTGGATCAAGTCCCTGCGCAAGATCCCGGTGGACGGGGTTCCGCTTCGCGACCGGTTCCTGTTCCGCGGGGACTCTCTCTGGTGGTTCGCCGAACTCTACCTTCACAAACGCCGGGTCGTCGTCGGCATCCTGCGGACGCTCCACGCGCTCGAGTCGCTCCTTGCGCGCGAGCGGCCAGACACGCTGCGCGTCGCTGAGGGAGACCTTCTGACCACCCACCTCGCGCGTCAGTTCGCCCTCACCCGGCAAATCTCGTGGGGTGGGCCGGCGCGCGCCGGGCGAGTCCCATGGCGGACGAGGGCGGAACCGCACTGGCGCGGCGCGCTGTATGCGGCGAGCGCGTGGGTCGCGCGCTTCAAGCCCGGCACGCGTCATCCCCTCCGGACCGGCCCTGTGCCGGTCGCCGCGTTCGTCCACTCGGCGTTCTGGCGACAGGCGACCGATGACGAGTCGTATATCGGACCGGTCCTGCGGGAGGTATCGGCGCTGGTCGGAACCGGGGGGCTGGCGCTGGTCGGCGTGGGCGCGCGCACGAACTTCAAGTCGCGGACCTGGAGGCAACGCTGTCGGAGGCTCTGGCCCGGGGCCGACGAGACATTTCCCTTCGGTCCGGCATTGAGGTACGCGTCCGGTCGGGCGCTGGCCCCGTCGGCCGGGGTCTGGCGGGACCGCCACGCCAATCGCCGGGCGCTGCTTGGAAGCGAACGGCTCCGGGCCGCCTGTGTCTTTCGCGGGTGCGACGCGTGGCCGCTGATGCGAGACGAATTCACGGGCGTCTCGCACCTCCAGTTCCCCTGGTCGGCTCGCGCGATGGACGAGATCGGTGCGGCCCTCGACGCCTTGAGACCGCGCGTCGCCATCACGTATGCGGAGGCGGGCGGGTCTGGCCGCGCCCTGGCCCTCGAGGCACGCCGACGAGGCATCAAGGCGGTCGGCCTGCAGCACGGCTTCATCTACCGTCACTGGCTGAACTACCTGCACGAACAGGACGAGATGGAACCTTCGCCCCGGAACCCTTCGGATGGCGGGTTCCCTCGGCCTACGCTGACGCTGGTCTACGACCGGTTCGCTGCGGAGCATCTGACGGAGGCCGGGCGCTTTCCTGCAGAGAGCATCAGGGTCACCGGAAGCCCGAAGCTCGACGCCTTCGCCGAAACGGGCCGCCTGATGGACGACGACGCGCGAGCATCGCTGCGGGCGGCGGTCGGCGCAGGGCCGGGCCAGCACCTCGTCGTCGTCGCGACGAAGTACACGCAGATTGCCGGCGCCCTCGGCCCCCTGATTGCGGCCGTCAGGACCATGCCCGATGTCCGGCTCGTGATCAAGTGCCACCCGGCCGAAAGCGGCGCACCGTACGAAAGGGCGGCCGGAGGCGCGGCGAACGTCACGATTGCGCCCGCCTCGGCGGATCTCGCCAGACTCGTCGCGGCGGCGAGCCTGCTCGTGACCGTCAACTCGACGGCCGCGATCGAGGCGATGCCGCTCGACGTGCCGGCGCTGGTCGTGGCCCTTCCGAACAACCTCAGCCCGTTCGTCGAGGCCGGCGCGGTCGCCGGCGCAGCTCATGACGGCGAAATCGGCCCCATGCTGCGAGCCCTCCTGTATGATCAGAAGTTCCGGGACAGGCTCGGCGAGGGACGGAGGGCCTTCATGGCCCGCTACGGGATCGCGGCCGACGGCCGCGCGGCCCGGCGGGCGGCCGGTATCATCGTCGAACTCGCGTCGGACTGACCCCGTTCGCTCCACGCTTCATGGCTTCGGAGATTGCGGCATGCGCGCACTGATTACCGGCGGCGCCGGGTTCGTGGGATCGCACCTCGCCGACCGGCTGCTCGAACTCGGGCACGAGGTCTTCGTCCTGGACAACCTGTCCACCGGATCGATCGACAACATCGCGCACTTGAAGGAGCACAGGCAGTTCCACTACACCATCGACTCGGTGACCAACGAGCCGGTCCTCGCCGAGCTCGTCGACCAGGCCGACGTCGTGTTCCACCTGGCCGCCGCCGTCGGCGTGAAGCTGATCGTCGAGCAGCCGGTGCACACGATCGAGACCAACGTCCAGGGCACCGAGGTCGTGCTGACGCACGCCAACAAGAAGAAGAAGCTGGTGATCGTCGCCTCCACCTCTGAGGTGTACGGCAAGAACACGGCGGTCCCCTTCTCCGAGGAGGCGGATCTCGTCCTCGGCCCGACGACGAAGCATCGCTGGGCCTACGCGTGCAGCAAGGCGATCGACGAGTTCCTGGCGCTGGCCTACTGGAAGGAGAGGAAGCTCCCCGTCATCGTCGTCCGGCTGTTCAACACGGTCGGCCCTCGGCAGACCGGGCAGTACGGGATGGTGATCCCGAACTTCGTGCGGCAGGCGCTCGCGGGCCAGCCGATCACGGTCTTCGGCGACGGCACCCAGACGCGGAGCTTCACCTACGTCGGCGATGTCGTCGACGCGCTGGCGACGCTCGCGCGGGAACCGGCCGCGATCGGGCGGGTGTTCAACATCGGCAACAGCTACGAGATCTCGATCCGAGAACTGGCCGAGCGCGTCAAGGCGCTGACCGGCAGCGCCTCCGAGATCGTGACCATACCGTACGACGAAGCCTACGAGGCCGGATTCGAAGACATGCCCCGGCGCGTGCCGGATATCTCGCGGATCAACCGCCTGATCGGGTACGAGCCGCGCGTCCAGCTCGACGAGATCCTCGAGCGGGTCATCGACTACTTCAGAACGCGGTAGGCACAAGATCCAGCTGGCACCCGACAGCCGGCAGTCCTTCGGCTTCACTCAGGGCTGCCCCGAACATCGTCGAGGGGCAGCGGGCAGGGACGAGTGACGATCAAACGGACGATTCGCGCGCACGCAGAACGGCTGCTCCTCTCGAAGGCGCGGCTGGTGAGGCGGACCCTGGTGGCCCTCGGCCGGGACCGGGCGCCGCGGCTGCCCGAGATCGTCCAGATCGAAAGCACCAATATCTGCAACGCGCGGTGCGTGTTCTGCCCCCGCGACGAGATGCACCGGAAGCAGGGCGTCATGAACGAGGCCCTGTACCGGAAGGTGGTGGACGAGTGCGCGGCGCTCGGCATCCGGCACGTCCGGCTCCACAACTTCGGCGAGCCGTTCGTCGATCGGCACCTCGTCGAGAAGGTCTCCTACGCCAAGCAGAAGGGGATTCTCGAGGTCGGTGTCATCAGCAACGGGTCGCTCATCGACGAGCAGGTCGCGCGCGGCGTGGTCGAGGCCGGGCTCGACGCCATCAACATCAGCGTCGACGCGTCGGGCCGCGAGGTGTTCGAGCGGACCCGCGTCGGCCTGAAGTACGACGCGGTCATCGCCAATATCGAGCGGCTGGTCCGAGTCCGGAAGGAGCTCGGCCGCACGCACCCGAAGCTGATCCTCTCCTTCGTCCGGCAGGGCGACGGCGGCGAGGAGCGCGCCTTCATCGAACGATGGCGCCAGGTCGCCGACAAGATCCACATCACCGACATCCACAACTGGGCGGGCACGCTGAACCGGGAGAGTGACGTGCGGTTCCCGTGCTACCGCCAGTGGCTCACGTTCACCGTCCTCTGGGACGGCCGGGTCTCGCTCTGCTGCGCGGACTTCGACGGAAGCGTGATCCTCGGCGACATGCGCACGTCGAGCCTCCGGGAGATCTGGGACAGCGAGTCGTACCGCGCGGTGCGGCGCGAACAGCTCGAAAGCGGCGGCCCCAACCTCTGCCGTGCCTGCGACCTTCCGAGGAAGGACTCGCCACTCTGGATCGGGAAGATCATCGGGTTGTAGCACCGGCCGGCAGGCGTATACTGGGCTGGAGGAGCTTCCAATGAAATGGCCGTGTCGGGCAGTTGCGACGGTGGGCATCGTGCTCGCGCTGGCGTCGCCGTCGGCTGCTGGCCAGGTCACGCTGGTGATCCGCGACGGGTTGGTGACGCTCGACGCGAAGGACGCGACGCTTCGCGAGATCCTCGTCGAGTGGGCCCGCGTTGGCCGCACTCGGGTCGTCAACGCCGAGCGCGTTTCGGGCGGTCCGGTGACCGTTCAGTTGACCGACGTGCCGGAACGACAGGCTCTCGACACCCTGCTGCGCGCCGCGGCCGGTTATCTCGCCGTCTCGCGTGCCGCTTCGCAGGCCTCCGACTCCATCTATGACCGCATCGTCATCATGCCGGGAACCCGCCCGACGGTGACGCCGGCGTCGCCCTCGTCCTCCAGGGCCAGCCAGCAGACCCCGGCCGCATCCCGCGATCGCGTCGTTTCTCAGCCCTCTATCGTCGTCGATGACGAAGAGGAGCGGGATCCGAACGTCCAGATGCGAATGCCCGGAGCCGCGCAACCCGGCATGCCCACGATGCAATACCAGGGCCCCGGCGGTCCCGGCAACCCGGTCCAGTTCATCGGCCCCGGGGGGGTATTACAAGCGCCAGCGAGGACAGCTCCGCCGGTGCCGCAGCCCGCTCAGCGGCCCGGCATGCCCACTCCGACGACGACAGGTCCGATCAAGGGCTAGCGCCTTCGTCAGGTGCCGGCGGAATGTGTTCAGGCGGCCGACCTGGCGCCGGCGTATGATCGAAGCGCGCGGCCAGTCGCCAGGCCGACGTCCCGAGCGCTGCGGCCGTCACACCCAGTGCGCCGCCGGCGACGAGGGCCAGCCAGGCTGGAACGAGCCCCAGATAGAACGCGTACATCCACCAGAAGTCCAGGCTGAACGCGAACTGCTGAGAGAAATCCCGGTCGCCGTCGCGGGCCGTGCGGGCCGCTTCGGGCGGCAACGCGCGACCCGTGAGGTATCGCAGATTCGCCGGAACAGCCTCGACGGTCGCCCGTGCGTTCACCACCAGGGGAGTGGCGGACCACAGGTGGCGCCGGTCCGGGACCTGTCCCGCCGGGTACTGCCGAGCCCAGGCGAGCCCGGTCTTCGCGAAGTCGACCGCAACGCCCGGCACCTGCACGAGCACCGACGCGACGCACACCGCGCCGACGAGCCAGCGAGCCGCGCGCCCGCGTACGGCCGCCAGCCACCGGGCCAGCGGGACGCAGCAGAGCGGCAGGACCACCACCATGTAGCGCCCTCCGTAGGATCGCCCGCCCGCCCAGTTTCCGAGCTGCGCATACAGCAGGAGCAGCAGCACGACCGGCGACCCGAGGAGCCACCCGGTGGCCCTGTCGTCGCGCCACGCGCGCCAGAGCGCGGGCACCGCGAGGAGGACGACCGGCGAGTAGAGGAAGAGCGACGCACCGGGCGAAAACAGCAGTCCGGCAAGCCCTCGGAAGATGGAGCTGCCAAAGCCAGGCGTCGGGTCGCGGAGGAGCCCCATGTCGAGCGGGTTCCCGAACCGGGCCATATTGAGAGCGCCCCACACGAGTACGGCCGCGAAGAACGCGATGCCGAAGCGCACACCGAGTTGCCGGCCGACAGCCGGACGGCTGCGCGTCGCCGCGAACAGGTAGACCGCCGCCACGACTGCCAGGACACCGAGTTCGTGTCGCGTCAGCAGCGCGAGGCCGGTCCACACCCCGGCCCAGGTGGCGCCGGGCCGCCACTCTTCGCGCACTCCGCGCAGGAGCGAGAGGGCGGCGAGTACCGATGAAGAGCGCCGCCAGCGGCTGGTTGAACCCGAACTTCGAGTAGGGCCAGAGCAGCGTGCCGGTTGCCAGCAGCCCGGCCGCGAGGCAGGCGCCGCGTGCCGAACCGTACAGCCGCCACGCGAGCAGGAACGTGGCCCACACGACCAGGGCGGCGGCCACAGCCCCGCCGAGGGTGACCACCGCTTTCGGCAGGGTGTCGGGGGAACCCAGGCCGCCGCCGACGGCCGCGCGCATCGAGCGCCCCGCCAGGTAGAACGGGACGTTGTAGAGCGATGGCACGATGCCGAACGGCGAGTAGTAGCGGCCGTCGATGCCGCGCATCGACTCGAGGCCGAGCAGATTGCCTGACAGCGCCAGGCTGTGGCGCTCGACCAGCCCCTTGGTGACGTCGAAGGTCACGACCGCGTCGGTCGTTGCCATGCTGCCGCCCGCTGTCGCCAGGTAGATCGCGAGCGTCGCCGCTAGCGCCAACCCGCCGGCCAGCCCGCCTCCCGGCCGCCACGCGGCTCCGGCCCGGGTCATCGGACCAGCCACGCCGACGCTGGCCCGCAGATCGCGACGGCCGGCGCGACCCCGCGGCGCTGGTTGCCGTCCGAGGGGCACGGCACCACGCGACGGACTCCATTCATGGACGCATCTCCGAGGAACGGACCGGGAGTGACTCTCGACAGACGACACGTTGATGGCAGCCGGCCGATCATACTCCCTTTCGTCCGCGTCGTCGCGCGGCTGGCCAGGGGAGGCGGCGGAGTGACCGACGTCGGCCGAAGGGCTTTGCAGACCACTCCAGAGCTCGCTATGCTTGACAGGGCGCAGCCGACGCGCCTGCTATGAGACTGCCCTCGATATCGATCAGCCCACGCCGGATCGCGCAGCTGTGCGGCCTTGCCGTGGTGGGTTTCTCGATGTACCTCGCGCTGACGGCGGGCGTCTTCTCGGTCAGCCTGCTGCTCCTCCAGCAGCGGATCACGACGGGCTTTCCTTGGATCTCTGCTGTTCAGAGGCACATCTACTTCACGGGCGCGAGGAAGATCTGGCCGGCGCAGACGGCGTGCGTCTCATTCGACGAGGAGTTGATCTACGCGCCCAGAATCGGCACGTGCCACTTCGACAACCCGGAATTCAGGACCGTGCAGACGTTCGCTTCTGACGGTCGCTACACGGGGCCCAAGCCGCCGGGAGTGGGCATCGCCGTCGTGGGAGACTCCTACGCCATGGGATGGGGTGTCGATGACGAAGAGACCTACGGCGCCGTCCTGCAGCGGCTGACCGGCCGCCCGGTGTTCAACCTGGGGGTGTCCAGCTATGGCACGGCCAGAGAATTGCGGTCGCTGGACAGATCGGGTCTCCTTGGCCGCGTCGACACCGTGATTCTCGAGTATTGCGACAATGACCTGGAGGAGAACCTCCACTTCAAGCCCCTCTCGCCAGACGAAGCCCGGGAGAAGTACGAGCGTATTCGCCAGACGGCCGCAGCGAGAAAGAGCGCCTTCGGGTCCCTGAAGTACCTCAAGGAAGGCCTGCTGTTCACATTCTGGGCGCCCTACAACAACCTGAAATCCAGCGTCGTCCGTAGGGAGCCGGCGAGTTTCGCAGGTCACTACCAGCCGCTCATCTCCACGCTGCGCCAGCATGACGGCTTGAAGGACAAGCGCGTCCTCGTCTTCTACATCAACCCCAACTACCGCAAGTTCTCGGCGTTCCCCGTCGGACGAGACCCGCAGCTGCCCAATGTCGAGTTCATCGATTTGAACCTCGAGCCGGCTGACTTCTTCACCATCGACGATCACCTGACCAGACGAGGCCATGACAAGGTCGCCCGGTACCTGGTGGGTCAGCTCCACCAGGCGCCCGAACGCCGGTGACCGGTCAGGATGCCGAGGGTCGGAGCCGTCGGCCCGCACCGCGCCGGGCCTCAGAAGAGCGATGCCAGCAATCGGACGGGCGTGGCGAACCGGTCCACCCACAACGTGAACCAGTTGTCGGGGTAGGGCGCGAGCGACCGGTATCCGAGCATGAACAGCTCGTAGTGGAACAGCAGAAGAAGGTTCGCGAAAACCAGTCCCGCGGTGAGCCACCGAACGGCGACCCGCCAGCGCCCGGTTCCCGACAGGAGCACGGCCAGGCCCACCGCCATCACGGGGAAGCAGCTCAGGAAGCGACGAGCGCCGAACGCCTCTCCGG
The DNA here is from genome assembly GCA_963698725.1 of uncultured Acidobacteriota bacterium. Classification (GTDB taxonomy): domain Bacteria; phylum Acidobacteriota; class Vicinamibacteria; order Vicinamibacterales; family Fen-181; genus FEN-299. The sequence goes on along the minus strand of CAVORY010000006.1, from coordinate 67,908 downwards.
CCCACCAGTCGGCGACGGCCGCATTCACGTAGAGGCTGGCCAGAAAGAACCCTATCAGAGCAACTGTCAGGCGCCGTGACTGCCGAAAGAGCCGCGGAATGGCCAGGAGCGCGGCGGCGGCGATGGGCGTCCACGAAAACAGCCCCCTCAGCGCCGAGAAGAGCACCGGCAGGACGGCGGGAGAGGACCACTTCATGAACCCGCTTCCCTGCGGCACGATGAACGGCTGCCCGTAGAGGGTCTGCCACGCTGCAATCTGGGGGCTGAAGACGGCCAGCGCGGCGATCCCGGCGGCGCCCAGCCGCGTGACCGCGAAGGCGAACCGCTCCCGCAGCGAGGCGAACCTTCTGCCCTGCGCCAGGACGTCGAACACGACGACGATCATCGCCAGTCCGTCCTGCCATCGCACCAGGGCGAACAGGCCCCCGAGCAGGCCCAGGCAGGCGTAGCGCCCTACCGTCGTCCGGTCTCGTGTCCGCCACCAGAGAAGAAAGAACGCTGCGGCGACACAGGCCGACACGGTGTGGGAGTAGGACGGAGACACGAGCATGTAGTACAGGTAGCTCGTGCCCGCACAGGTCGCCATCGTCGCGGCCAGCGCAGGGCCGGCCGGACAGATTTCCCTGCACAGCAGGAAGGTGAACCACAGGCCGAGGCCGCCCGCGACGAGGCCGGTGAGGCCGGGTGCGAGCTGGAACGGCAATCCGAAGCCGTCGAGAGGATAGCTGCCGCCGGCCGCGTCCCAGAGCGCAACGGCGCCGGTCGCTCCAAGGAAGCCGGGAAGCCAGATGAGTGGCGTCCCGATCGCCATGTAGTTGCGGATCAGGCCGGTCGGCGTCCTCTCGAACCACCAGCTGAAGTCTGGCGGGAGAGCGCTGCCGGCGAAGTCGCGAGTGTAGAGGCCCTTGTAGTCGTTGTCGAAGTCCAGGTCCCGGTCGAAGACGAGCGACCGCGTATAGACGTAGTAGTGGACCGCGTCGCCGCGCACGATTCGCGGACGGACGCCGCGGACGGCGTACCCGCCGACATGCACGCTCGCGATGAGGATCGAGAGAGCGAGGATCGCCCACCCCGGGTGGAGGCGACACCGACGCGCGATTCCGAAGAAGAGGCGCGACCGCACGCGGACCATTCTAGCGCTTTGCGGGCCCGCGTCCCGGCCCGGGCCCGTTCTTGAAGAGCACGTACTGCATCACACTGACGGCGATGTCCTGGGTCAGCGCACTTTCGCGGATCCGGGCCGGCCACCGACCGGGCAGGCGTTGGAACGTCGTCGTCAGCGTGAGCTCTTCGCGCTCCACCCGAAATCCCGCGCGCGCGATCTGGGCCCGCAGCCGGCCGACACGCACCCGTTCCAGTAGGTCGTCCTTCTTGCGCCGTCCGGACAAGGCGTCCTTGATGAACGTGTTCTCGTCCTCCGGCTCGCGCAGGATCCAGCTGGCGTGACGTGCCAGCCACACGTAGATCGCGAACGATGCCCGTCGGCCGAGCAGGAGGTGGAGCGGGACGGGGACGATGAGTCGGGGCAGGTGGGCGCCGGCAAACGACAGGTACGGCGATGTTGACAGGTACATCCAGCCGCCCGGATGCAGCACACGCGCGCATTCGCTGAGGTACCGGTCCGCGCCGGCCACGTGCTCGATCACCGCGTGAGAGAGCACGCCGGCGAAAGCCCCGTCCGCGAACGGAAGGGCCATCCCGTCGGCCTGGACGAAGCGCAAACCACGGACGCCCAGTTCGTCGCGCAGGCGTTCGCCAGCCCGCACGAACCGATCCGCGAGGTCGATGGCCGTGACCTCGGCCCCCTCCTCGGCCAGCGACACGGGCATCCCGCCGCCGCCGCACCCCGCGTCGAGGATGCGGCCGCCGACGCTCGCCCCATGCTGCTCGAGAAAGGCGATGACTTTCGCGCTCCTGTAGTACTCGAAGATCGCGTAGTCGTATTCCGAACGGAACCGTTTGCGCGCGTGTTCTTTGATGCGATCGGGCTGGATCAGACGCACCGTGGAGTCCTCTCAGACGCCGCGCGCGGCTGGCTTCACCAGGTAGTGCCCGCTCACGAGTCGGTCCTGAAGCCCGCGGGCCGCCAGGAACTCGTCAACAGCGCGGGTGCATCCTTCCCACCGGCCGTAGTCGTCGAACGCGATGCTGCCCCCCGGCGAGACGTGATCGTAGAACGCCTCCAGGCAGAGCCGGACCGACTCGTACCAGTCGGCGTCGATGTGCAGCAGCGCCACCGGCTGCGGCGGAAACTGCGGCAGCGTGTCCTGGAACCACCCCTCGACCGTGTGGATCCGGCTGTCGGCGACACCCAGTCGGCGACAGATCTCCCTGACGTCGCTGATCGTCCCGTGGCACCACCCCTCGCGATAGAGCGAACGCGCGTGCCCGTCCTTGTCGCCGGGCGGCGGGAGTCCCTTGAACGAGTCGAACAGGTAGACCTGCCTGCTCGGCGACGTGGCCGCGGCCAACAGCGCCGCGGAACCGCCGCGGAACACGCCGCACTCGACGACGATCCCGTCGATCCCCTCGGCCTCGATGCCGCGGGCCAGGTTGTAGAGTCTATTCAGCTTGGAACGCGAGACAACGGTGTTCGACCGGACGGCCGTCAGCAACCGAACCCGTGTGATCGAGTCCCTGATGCCCGCCCACGACGACACGTCGATGTAGTCCGACCACACAGGTCACCCCTCGGTGCTAGATCGGCCGCGGCGACATCGGACGCTACGACCCACCCGCCACGGAAACTTGAATCCTACGACCCCGGCGGGGACGTCACCGGCAAATCGTCACGCCCAGGCTGCCTGCGTTCTTCCAGGTGAAGTACCAGTTCTCGTTGGGCGCCAGCTCCAACACCCCTGTCGTCGCTGGCGTGAACGCCCTGTTGGCCCCGACCAGAAACGGAGTGCCTGTCGGCCCGATGCGGCCGATCAAGGCGAGCAGGGGGGCCCCGGAGAGCGGGCAGTCCGCCCCTGTCACCGTCGTCGTTGGATGGCCGTTCGCCGACAGCACAACGCCGTCGTTGGTCCATGTTCCGGTGGCTGCGATCGTGACGGGCCGGCCCGCGGTCAGCGTCACGCCTGAGGACTGCCACATCCCTTCCACTCCGGGAACACCCGGCGGCGGCGTCGGCCTGGCCAGGACGGTGACCGTGTCGCAGACCGTCGTCACCGCCGCGGCCTGCGATACCACATGGGTCTGGCCGCCAGCCGTGATTCTGCCTGTCCGGGCGGCGCCGATGTTTGCGTCCACCGTGTAGCTCACCGTCCCCGAACTGGTTCCGCCTCCGGCCGTGATATGGATCCAGGCGCTTGACGTCGTGGCCGTCCAGGGGCAGCCCGTGCTGGTCGTCACGCCGAACGAACCGACGCCGCCGGCGGCAGCGATGGTTCCGCTGCTGGCCGGGCTCAAGGCGTAGCCGCACGCGCCGCCGGCATCCAGACACACGGAGACGCTCAGACTGCCTGAACTCTGCCAGGTGAGGTACCAGTTCTCGTTCGGGGCCAGATACAACACTCCTGCCGCCGCCGGCGTGAACGCCTGGCCCGTCCCGACGAGGAAGGGGGGGCCTGTCGGGCCGATGCGCCCAATCAGGGCGAGCAGGGGAGCCCCTGAGAGCGGGCAGTCCGTCCCAGTCACCGTCGACGTGGGATGGCCCGCCGCCGTCAGCACCACGCCGCTGTTGTTCCAGGTCCCGCTGGCCGTCACTGTCACGGGCTGGCCGACGGCCAGCGTGACACCCGTGGACTGCCACAGCCCGTCCACGCCAGCGACACCCGGGGGCGGCGTCGGTGCCGCCAGGACAGTGGCGGTGGCGCAGCTCGCCAACGGGTCTGCCGCTTGCGTGACCGTGTAGGACTGGCCGCCGACGGCAATCGTGCCGACCCGCGCCGTTCCCGGATTGACGTCGATCGCGTAGGCCACGGTCGCAGAACCCGGACCGGCGCCGCTCGTGATGTGAATCCACGGAGAAGCCGTGGTGGCAGTCCACGAGCACGACGCGTCGGTTGTCACCGTGAACGACCCGCTGCCGCCAGCGGAATCCAACGTGCCGCTGCTCGTCGGGCTCAGCGCGAACGTGCACCCACCGCTGGCGCCGAGACACACCGAAACGCTCAGGCTGCCCGCGTTGTCCGAGACCCAGTACCAGTTGTCCTGAGGTGTGAGGTACAAGACGCCGCTGGTCGTAGGCGACCACGACCTCGTCGTGCCGATCAGGAACGGCGTTCCTGTCGGCCCGATGCGCCCGATCAGGGCCAGCAGGGGGGCCCCGGAGAGCGGACAGTCGGCGCCGGTCACGATCGTCGAGGATTGTCCCGCCGCCGTCAGCGCCACGCCGGCACTGCTCCACGTGCCGGTGGCCGTCACCGTGACGGGCTGGCCGGCGGTCAACGTGACGCCCGTGGACTGCCACATCCCGTCCACGCCGGGGACACCGGGCGGCGGCGTCGCTGCGGCCACGACCGTCGCCGTCGAGCATCCCGGCGATGCCGGGGAGGCCGCCTGCGAGACCGTGTAGCTCTGGCCTCCCGCCGTGATCGTGCCCGTACGCGCGGCACCGCCGTTCGCGTCGACCGTGTAGCTCACGGTGCCGGGACCAGTACCCGCTTCCCGCCGTGATGTGAATCCACGAAGAAGCCGTGGTGGCCGTCCACGAGCACGACGCGTCGGTTGTCACCGTGAACGACCCGCTGCCGCCAGCGGAATCCAACGTGCCGCTGCTCGTCGGGTTCAGCGCGAACGTGCACCCACCGCTGGCGCCGAGACACACCGAAACGCTCAGGCTGCCCGCGTTGTCCGAGACCCAGTACCAGTTGTCCTGAGGTGCGAGGTACAAGACGCCGCTGGTCGTAGGCGACCACGACCTCGTCGTGCCGATCAGGAACGGCGTTCCTGTCGGCCCGATGCGCCCGATCAGGGCCAGCAGGGGGGCCCCGGAGAGCGGACAGTCGGCGCCGGTCACGATCGTCGAGGATTGTCCCGCCGCCGTCAGCGACACGCCGGCACTGCTCCACGTGCCGGTGGCCGTCACCGTGACGGGCTGGCCGGCGGTCAACGTGACGCCCGTGGACTGCCACATCCCGTCCACGCCGGGGACACCGGGTGGCGGCGTCGCTGCGGCCAGAACCGTCGCCGTCGAACATCCTGGCGATGTCGGAGGGGCCGCCTGCGAGACCGTGTAGCTCTGGCCTCCCGCCGTGATCGTGCCCGTACGCGCGGCACCGCCGTTCGCGTCGACCGTGTAGCTCACGGTGCCGGAACCAGTACCGCTTCCCGCCGTGATGTGAATCCACGAAGAAGCCGTGGTGGCCGTCCAGGCGCAGTCTGCGCCAGCCGTCACGGTGAACGAGCTACCGCCTCCGCCTGCCGCGATGGTCCCGCTGGCGGTCGGAGCGAGCGTGTACGTGCAGCCGCCGCTGCCCGCACAAATGATCACGGTCACGCTGCCCGCGTTGTCAGAGGTCCAATACCAGTTGTCCTGAGGTGCGAGGTACAGGACCCCGCTGGTCGTGGGAGTCAGTGACTTCGAAACACCGATCAGGAACGGAGCGCCCGTCGATCCGATGCGCCCGATCAAGGCGAGCAAGGGGGCCCCGGAAAGCGGACAGTCCGAGCCAGTCACCGGCGTCGAGGACTGTCCCGCCGCCGTCAGCGCCACGCCGTCACTGCTCCATGTCCCGCCGGCCGTCAGCGTCACGGGCTGGCCAGCGGTCAGCGTCACGCCCGTGGACTGCCACATCCCGTCCACGCCGGGGACACCGGGCGGCGGCGGCGCTGCGGCCAGGACGGAAACGGCGGTGCAGCCTGGCGGCAGAGCGAAGGCGGACTGCGAGACCGTGAACACCTGGCCGCCGAGCGTCATCGGTCCTGGCCCGGGCGGGGCCCACGTTGGGATCGACCGCGTAGCTGACCGTGCCGGAACCTGCACCGGTCCCGGCCGACGTGATTCGAATCCAGGAGGCCTGCGCAGAGGCCGTCCACGTGCAACCGGGAGACGTGGACACCGTGAACCCCTCGCTGCCGCCCCCCGCGGGGAACGTGCTGCTGGTGGGCGTCAGCGCGTAGTTGCAGGACCCACCCTGCAGCACCGTGAACGTCTGGCCTCCCGCGATGATCGTCCCCGACCGCGGGGTCGGCTGGTCGGAGGGGTCCACCGAGTAGCTGACCGTGCCGGCCGACGGGCCGCTCCCGCCGGTGATGTGAATCCACGGAGTCCCGGTCGCCACCGACCACGGGCACCCCGTGGTCGTGAGGACCGTGAAGCTGCCGGTTCCGCCGGTGGCCGGGATCGTGCTGCTGCCCGTCGGGTTCAGCGCATAGGCGCACTGGCCGTCAGGTGGCGGATACGAACCGGGAGGGCCTCCGTTGAGCGAACTGGTGACGATGATCTGGGCGACCGTCTGCACGAAGCTGGTGTTGAACGTCGAGTTCCATTTACTCTCGTTCAAGCTCGATGTCACACGCGTGTAGCGGGCCAGAAGGGGGTTGGGGTTGGACGCCAGGACCTCTGCGCTCGTCCTGAACCCGTGGCTGTTCAGCTCGGTAACCAGAACGCGATCGGTCGGAATGTCCAGGCCGACCAGCGCGAAGGTCCCGCTGATGGGGTTGTACGCTACCGACAGGGCGTCGTACGAACCCAGGGTCGAAGAGGCGAGCCCCGTGGAGACCATGGTGCCGCCCGCATCGAACTCCGCGATCTTGGCGGCGTGGCCGAGCGACTGCCACCAGGCCATGACGTAGCTCTGGGTCACGGGGTTGAAGTCGATGTCGGTGACGGTCGTCAGACTGCCTGGAGTGAGGTTGAACGACTGGCGCGAGAACGCCGAAAGGTCGGCGGCGGGCACTCGCACGAAGGCCGAGAACCCCCCGGACGCCGTCTCGCCGCTGAAGGACACTCCGAATTCGTTTTGGTTCGGATTCCACGCCACGCCAGGATCGCGGCCGAACCCGGCGGACAGCGTGACAGCCGAGCCGACGCCGGCACCGCTCAGATCGACCAGGCGGGCCTTGATCACCGGATTGTAGAGGGTCTTCCACGCCACCAGGAAACGCTGGCTGGTCGTAGAGTACGCGAGCGCCGACGCGCCGAAGTCGGTCCAGGGCGCGTCGCCGCCGTCGATCGTCTGTTCGACCCCCAGCGGGCCAGCCGTGCAGCTCACGATCCGCGAGTGGAGCTGGGACGGCCCGCTGACCTCCTCCTGCTGCCAGATGACGAGAAAAGCGCCCCGGCCACCGTCGAGATCCCGGCTGTATCTGACCCGCGGAAACGACGCGAACGGCAGATTCCCCGAGACAGTGCCCGGCGGCTTGATGGTATAGACCTCACTCGTTCTATCACCCGCCGCGTTTGTACATAAGGCGAACACGTCGCCCAGCGCCCCGACGACCATGTAGGTGCTCGTGTTCGGGTCGTAGGAGGCATCAACGCCGCGGACCAACCCCGACCGCAGGGACTTGGGGTCGCCCGAAGGCCCGATCTGAGCGACAGCCGGGGTGACTCCGAAGGCCGCAAGAACGGCGGCGAGCAGGAACAGTGTCACCGGACGGCCGATCGGCATTGTGGGGGAAGAAGACCTCATTGCATACCTTTAGTATTTCGGATTACTGACTCTCCGCTGATCGGTCTGTCGGTCTGAGACGTTGTGGGCTTCAGCCCGCGCAGCGGTCGACTGTCAACGTGTCAGGGCGAGAATCCGGGCGGCAGCGCTCAGCCGCCTCCGTTCGTCGCCCGTGCGCAGAAGTCCCCGCAGCGTTGCCAGCCCCTCGCCGGAAACGGCCTCGACCCACAAACCGACCGCGAGTTCCCGGATGGCCGGATTGCCGTTGTTCGACATCTCCTGGCCCACCGACCTGGCCAGTCCGGGGTCGTGGGGCGCGATCAGCCTCGCCGCACCCAGACGAATCTCCGGGTCCATTCCCGGCGCGGCCAACTCGGTGACAAGGCTCATCCACGCCTGGTCCGGACGGGACGACATCGCTTCGGCTGCCGCGAGGCGGCCGGCGGGAACGTCCGACCCGGCGAGTTCCAGGAGCCACGGAGTGCCGCGCTGGTCCCCAAGGCGGTACAGGGCCGACGCCGCGCGCGTGCGCACGTAGGGGCTCTGGTCGGAAAGGAGCGGCGCGAGCACCGCGACGGCATCGCCCGGCGAGGCCGAACCCAGCTTACCGACCGCCTCCGCTGCGGCGCCCCGCACCTCCGGGCGCGCGTCTCTCAGTCTCGCGGTGACCGGGCCGATGGCGCCGGCGTAGCCGCTGTCACCGAGCGCGGCCATCGTCGCGACCGGGTCCACGACACCCTGGTTCAACTGTCCAACCAGCACCGCGGCGGCCTCCTGGTTGCCCATCGCGGCCAGGGCCCTCGCCTCGGCCCCGCCCCCCTGTCGGGCCAGCGCGGCCAGGGCGGCCGTCGCGGACTCGTCCCCATCGGCGGACAGGTCGCGCAAGGCGGCCAGGCGGGTTCCCGAGACGTTGGCTGCTTCAGACAGGAACCCGCCAGCGATTCGGCGCAGCACCCCAGGCTCTTCCAGGCTCCGCTGCCCCAGCCAGCGCTCATATTCGTCGAGGCCCGCCGTTGCACCGCGGTGAGCGATTGCCGCCTCAACCGCCACTGCCAACGCGCCGGCGCTTCGCGGGTACCTTCGGAGGACTTCTTGCGCCTGTTCCGACGCCGACGCGTAGGATCGCTGCGACAGGAGGCTCCACACCCGGGCGAGCGCCGTGGCCTCACTCAGGCTGCCGCCGCCGCCCTGAGTCGCTTCGACCCGCGACTGAGCCGCGCCCGGGGCTGCAACTAGCAGGCACACCACCAGCGCCCCACAGGCGCGTACGCCTTCCATAACCTCCTCCGGAACGTCGAGTCTGGCGAGGCGCCGGATCCGAGACAGGCCCCGCTATCAGAATACCATGGGCCTTGGGAACGGACCAGACAACTGCGATGCCGCCGGCATCCGGCCGCCTGGCAGTCCGAGACCGTCAGTCCCGGCTGCGAATCCGCCAGACTTCAATCACCGGCCCAGGCCGGTGCAGACGCGGGTCTATGCGTGCGTTGGCGTTGTGAAAGAAGGGTTCGGGACAGCGGTCCCCACATGTATCCGGATGATCGAACGGCGCGAACAGGGCGAGCCTGTCGGCCTCCTCGCCGAGCGCGGCAACGAGCCGTCGGACGTTGGCGTCACCAGGAGCCGGGCGTTTCAGAAGCACGTAGCCGACGCCGAGGTCTCGGAGAGCCTGGAGGCCATGCCCGTCCTCGAAACGCCGATAGCCGACGTAGATCTTGTCCTGGTCGAGTCCGCCGTCGCCGAGGTAGATGAGACGATAGGCCGGCTGAGGGAAGGGGGTGAGCGCGAGCCTGATGGCGACCTTCGCCGGAACCCGGCCCTTGTCGCCGATGTTGGCGGAAAGCGACTCGAGCAGGCTCTCGCGCGACTGGATGACGGGCACCGAATACGGCTGGACGGCAATGGACGCCCCGGCCGGCACACGGGTCTCGACGAATCGCAGGGCCAGCGTGCGCGTGTCGGTTTGATTGAAGAAGCGCCCCCCTCTGGCGCTGTCCGCCAGGGGTCCGAGGAGGGCAACAATCACCAGTCCCGTTGTGGCCGCTCCCCGGGCCCGGGACAGCCGGCTCAAAGGCCAGGCGGCCCCGTGGCCGGCAAGAACGGCCACGACCGGGAGGATGGGGGTCAGATACCGCGTCGCCGGCACGGTGTGCGTCACGAACGCGAAGAACGCGATCGGGAAGGCCGCCAGGATCAACGCCAACCGCCAGGAGGAGGCGGCGCAGGCCACTCCACCGACACCGGCCAGCACAACGACGGTACGGCCGATGGCATCCTCCCACAACATCCCGGCGTAGGTACCCAGATACGGAAACGCACCGGCAGACGTCCGCACGGCTCTGTCAACAACGATGCGACGGTTGGCGACGATGTCGTTCAGCGCCGTGCCAGGTTCGACCAGGAGAAAGGGAGAACAGACGAAGAACACCGCCAGAGCGATCCCACCGGACAGAACGACGTGGCGCAGCAGGGTGCGAGGCCGGGTTTCGCCGCTGACGCATATGGCAAGCAGGAGGGGCGCGGCCAGGAACACCGCGTAGTAGTGGATGGAGAACGCCACACCGCTCAACGCCGACGCCCACACCAGTCTTCGGGTCCGGGCCTCGCTGTCGCGGGGGGTGTCGGCGAACCACATGATGGCCAGGATGGCTGCGGCGATCGCGAGCGTCGCGGGGATGTCGTGCTTGACGTAGTGGGAATCCCGGACGTGAAACGGCGCCGTCGCCAGGAACGCCGCCGCGGCGAGTCCGGCCGGTCTGCCGAAGGCACGCCTCGCGAGGCGGTAGGTGACGAAGACGCCGGCAACACCCAGCAGGACCGACAGGAAGCGGCCCGCCAGAAACACGCCGGTCGGATCGATGAAGAACCGCTGCTGAAACGCCGACACCGACGGAAAGACACCCACGAGCCAGCCACCGGCGAAGTAGGCACCGATCCACCCGAACAGTACATAGAAGTAGAGGGTCGGGTACACGAAGTTGTGCGGATTGAGGTCGCCCTGGGCGAACGCCAGGGCGCGCGACATGATCGCAACCTCGTCAGGGTTGTAGACCGCCGGAAGCCCGAAACTCACTCCCAGGACCCGGAGGGCGAGCGCCGTCGAGAGGATCACACCGAGAGCCAGCAGGGCGATGCGCTCGCGACGTCCCTCCTCGGCTGTCGCAGCCGTCCCGCGCGGCGTGCCTGCACCAGGCGACATCTCAGCGCCTCCTCCGATACCGAGCCAGCACATCGAGATGGTAGCATCAGACGACCCCTCCGATACGCTGCGGACGACGGCTGACCCGGCGGATGTCCCGCAATCTCGATCGTCTGATTGAACGCTATACTTAGTCCTTCGATGCACGAATGCGTCAACGTGGCGGTACGGGGCTGATGTGTTCCAGAAAGTCAAAACGCTCTTCCTGAACCTCGCGGTCTACGGGATGGGCGACGTGGCGACGCACCTCGTCAGCTTCCTGCTCCTCCCCGTCTTCACGCGGTATCTCGATCCGCAGTCCTACGGCATCTGGCAGTTGCTGCTCACCGCCAGCCTGATCGCGAAGATCGTCTTCCGCTGGGGCGTAGACGCGTCGTTCATGCGGTTCTTCCACGAGTGCGAGGACGAGCGCGCCCGGCAGCGGCTGGCCAGCACGATCTTCTTCTTCCTGCTCGCGGCCAACGGCGTGATCCTGCTGGTTGCTCTGCTCCTGGCCCCAGTCTACTCGGAGCGGCTCTTCGGCGTGCCGGGCCAGACCCTGGCCTTGCAGGTGACGATCGTCCACACGTTCATCGGCGGGTTCTTCTTCCTGCCGTTTCACGTGTTCCGGATGCGCGGCGCCACGCGCCAGTTCGCGATCCTCGCGTTCTCCCGGTCGGCCGCGACCTTGACGGCCAAGGTCCTGCTCGTCACCGTCGTGCAGTTCGGCGTGATGGGCCTCGTGTGGTCGGAGTTCCTGGTCACGCTGGCGTTCTCGTTCGTGCTGTGGCGATGGTTCGCGCCGCTGCTTCGCCCCGTCTTCTCGCGCCAGACGCTCCGGGAGGTGTTTCGCTTCGGTCTGCCTCGCGTGCCGCACGGGATCGCGCTGCAGATCGTCGGGCCGGCCACCGATTCCTACCTCATTCGCGCCCTGCTGCCGGCCGGGAACGTCGAGATCCTCCGGACGATCGGGCTCTACGGCGTGGGCTCGGGCATAGGGTTGGCGCTGAAGCTCTTCCTCAGCGCGTTCGAGTACGCGTGGGCGCCGTTCTACTTCCAGACGATGAAGGAGCCCGACGCCAAGCGGACGTTCGCCGCCATCACCACCTACGGGCTCGGTGTGCTGGTGCTGATGTCGGCCGGGCTGTCCGCCACCGCCGTGGATCTCGTGCGCCTGATGACCGCGCCCCAGTTCCGGGAGGCCGCCCGCGTCATCCCGTGGATCACGGTGGCCGTGACGTTGCAGGGGGTCTACCTGCTGACATCGATCGGATTGAACATCACGAAGCGGACGCAGTACCTACCCGCTCGCCGCCGGGCTGGCCGCGGCGTCGAACGTGGTGGCGAACATCGTGCTGATTCCGAGAATCGGTCTTCTCGGGCCAGCCTGGTCGAACGTCGTCTCGTACGCGGTGCTGGCTGGAGTCGCGTTCGCCCTGTCGCAGCGGTTCTACCCCGTTCGGTACCAGTACGGCCGCCTGGCACGGATTGTCGTCGCCGGGCTCGCCTCCTACCTGACGGCCGTGTTCGTCCTGCCGGACTTTCGCCTGGCGGCTGTCGGCATCCTGGCTCGGGGAACCACCGGTACTCGGTACTCTACGTGGCCATCCTCGGCGCGACCGGTTTCCTCAACGGGAAGGAACTGGCCCGGTTCGAGAGCATCGCCGCGCGACTGCGCTCGGTGCTCGGCCTGAGAACCGCGCGGGCGGCAGACCGGTCCGTTGTCGAGGCAGCGAGTCTGAACGAGGCGCAGATGCCGGAGGTTGAAGAGGAGCCATGACGAAGTACAATGAACTCACCCACGCGGCCGGGTTCCTCTCAGCTCCCTTCCGGATCCTATGATTGGTCGAACGACGCTCCTCATCAACCCGCCGCTCGTCAACGGCGTGGCATTCACCAGGCAGGGCCGGTGCCAGGAGCGCGACGAAGTGCTCGGCACGACCAAGCCGCCGTACTCGCTGATCGTCATCGCGTCGCTGTTCCGCCAGCTGGGCATCGAGTTCAGGGTGATCGATCAGACGGCCGACCGGTCGTCGACCGAATCGGTCATCGAGCGACTCGACGCCGAGTCGTTCAGGCCGGGGTTGATTGTCTTCTGCAGCACGACGCCCACGCTGGCCTTCGACGTGGGCGAGATGGTGAAGCTGAAGCGCCGCTTCGGCGCGCCGCTCGTCTGTTTCGGCCCGCACGCGTCGGCGGCTCCGGCCGAGTCGATGGAACGCGCTCCCGACGTCGACGCCATGATCGTGGGCGAACCCGAGGACGCGGTGGTCGCCATCGCCCAGCTCGAATCGCTGGGCGACGCCTCCGGCATCCCCGGCGTGGTGCTGCGCCGCAACGGCACGGTGCTGCCCCACGCCGGACGGGGCGTGTTCACGGGGTTCCTCGACATGCCGACGCCGGCGTGGGACCTGCTGCCGCTGAAGCGCTACCGGCTGCCGCTCGTCAACGAGCCGTACGTGCTGATCGAAACCAGCCGCGGGTGCCCCTACAGCTGCGACTTCTGTGTGGTCCCGCTCCACCACGGCCACAAGTTCCGCGAGCGTTCCGCGAAGGTGCTCGTCGACGAGATCGCGCATGCCAAACGCGTCCACGGCATCCGGTTCTTCTACCTCTGGGGCGACACGGTCACGCTCAACGCGAAGACGTTCAGCCAGTTCTGCGAGGAGCTGATCGCGCGGAACCTCGACATCCGGTGGCTCGCCAACGCCCGCGCCGACAACCTCGTCGACCTGGAGTTCGTCAAGCGGCTCGAGCGGTCCGGGTGCTGGATGCTCTCGATGGGCATCGAGTCCGAGTCGGACGCCATGCGCAAGGACATGATGAAGCGGCTCGAGCGCCAGAAGATCCAGGCGGCGTTCAAGAACCTGCGGGCGGCCGGGATCAAGTCGTTCGCGTTCTTCATCTACGGGTACCCGGGCGAGACCCCGGAGTCGATGGAGCAGAACACCCGGTACGCCATCGAGCTCGATGCCGATTTCGCGAATTTCTACCCGGCGGTGCCGTACCCGGGCACCGCGCTCTACGAGAGGGCGAAGCGCGAGGGTCGGCTCACCACCGACGACTGGGCCAGGATGGAGTACCTGGTACTACGTGCTCCAGGGCGACGGCCTCAACGAGCAGGTCGTGATGGCGGCGCTCAGCCGCGCGCGGCGGCGCTTCTTCCTCCGCCCGAGCTACATCGCCAGGCATCTCGGGGACATCTTCCGGATGCTGCTCACCAGCCAGGCGCTGGTCTGGAAGGTCGTGACCCGGATACTCATCGGCGAGCGCGTCCGGCCGGTCACTGGAGACTGACGCCCGTCATCAGCCCCGGGTTCGCCCGAGCGCGGTCTGCTCCATCCGACGGAGCTCATCCGGGGACACGCGCAGGTAGCGCGCGCGCGGCTTGTGACCCCTCGCGAAGCGAACCCCGTACAGGTCGCGCAACTGCACGAAGTACCCCATCGCCTCGCGCGTCGTCATCTTGCTCTCTCCGGCGGCGCGATCGGCGAAGACGTACGGCACTTCGGCGATCGACGCGATGCGGCTCCGCATCAGGAGTTCGAGGCAGATCTTGAAGCCGGCCGCGGAGATCTTCGCACCCTCGATGGCCGCCCGCCTGGCCAGGAACAGTCCCGACGTGGCGTCGCGGACCGGCGTGAGCGGCCGGGCGAGCACGCAGGCGAACCTCGACATCGCCAGACGAAGGAACGGCCAGTTCTTCGCCCCTCCTCCAGGGATGTACCGGCTGCCCACGACGGCATCGACGTCGAGCGCGTGAAGCGCCGCCAGCATCCCTGGCAGAATCGACGGCGGGTGGCTCAGGTCGGCATCCATCACGCCGAGCACGGGGCCGCGAGCGCGTCCGAATCCCTCGATGACGGCGCTGCCCAGGCCGAGCTTCCCCGACCGGTGAACGACCTGCACCGGGAACCGGCCGGTGAGGCCATCGGCGATCGCCCCGGTTCCGTCCGGCGAGTTGTCATCGACCACCACGATCTCGCCGCGAAGCTGCTGCGCGGCAAACACGCCGGCGACGGCGCTCACGAGTTCCTCGAGCCGCTCGCGCTCGTTGTAGGTGGGAACGACGATGGAGAGGTCGCACCGGTCGGTCATTGGGAGATCCTACTCGATACCCCGCCCGGGCCATCCGGCTTGCGCCGGCAGGCTTCTCTTCAGGGCGCACCATGGCCGCCTCTATGGTAGACTCCTCGACCGGTCATGACCACTGAGGCCGCGCGTCGTCCGCCGACCGACGCCCCCCGAACGGGTGCAACCGCTGCGGTCGTTCGAGACATGTCCGCCCGGCGCTTCGCGATCGTCCTCGCGGCGGTGGTCCTGCTGGCCGCAACGCTCCGGACGGCGTTCCCGCTCGCCGATCCGCCCTGGTTCTCGTCCCCCGGCGTCGTCTGGCACGACGAGGGCGCGTGGGTCCACAACGCGCGAAACAGGGCGCTGACGGGCCAGTGGCAGGTGGATGGCGATTGTTGGAACCCGATGTTCATCACGCCGGTGCTCACCGGCCTCGAGTACGTCAGCTTCCGGTCGTTCGGCGTCGGTCTCTGGCAGGCAAGGCTGGTCTCCGAGGTCCTGGGGGTCCTGGCGGTTTTGCTGCTCGGCCTCGGCGTCGCGCGAATTGGAGGGCGCCGCGCCGGGCTGGTCGCCGCCGGCCTCCTGGCGGTCAACTTCGTCTCTGTGATGTACGACCGCGCCGCCATCATGGAAGCGACCATGGTGTCGCTGCTGGTGGCGTCGTGGTACTGCTACGTGCGCGCATCGGATTCCCCGCGCTGGGGGATCGCGGCAGGCATCGCCGCGGTTCTCGCCTACTTCGCCAAGGCTTCGGCCGTCTTCTTCCTGCCGGCGCTCGGTCTCGACGCCGCGCTCACCATCGCGGCGGCGCGCGGGTGGGGAGGGCCGGCGGACGACCGCCGCGGCACGCGGCCGGCGGCCGCCTGGTACACGATTGCCGGACTCGCCGTCGCCGGCGTTCTGAGCCTCGTCCTGTTCGTCGGACCGAACTGGCAGGATTACCGGTTCTACAACTGGCAGATGTCCGTGACGCGCAAGCCGGTCTATACGGCGAAGGCGTTCCTCGACCGGCTGTCGTGGCTTCCAGTCATCCACGAGTTCTTCACGCGAATATGGACGGCGACGCTGCTGGCCGTCCTGGGCGGCTTCGGCCTCGCGTGCCGGTGGCGGAAGGCGGCTCCGGCCGAGCGGGTGTTGCTGCTGTGGCTCGTGTTTGGACTGGCGGAACTCGTCCTGCACGACGTCGGCAACGAGAGGCGCCTGGTGTTCCTCATCCCGAGCCTCGTCGCGCTGGCGGCGCTGGCCCTTGCGCGCGATCACCGGTTGCTCGATCAGGGCGCCGCAGGCACGCGACCTTGGCGCGCCCTGCTGGCCGCGCCGGCTGTGTTCGGCGGCCTGTACATCGTGATCGGCGCGGCGGTCCGGTTGCCGTTCGCCGACCAGATCCATGCGGGCGTGTTTCGCTCGCCGGTGCGTCTGTCGGCGGCCCTGGCCCTGGCGGCGGGGCTGGTGACCTACCTGTCCTGGCCGCGGGTGCCCAGGCTGCTGGCGCAAGTCCGCTGGAGCCCGGCCGTCGGTGTGGCTATTGCCTGTGCACTCGTCGGTGCCGACCTCTGGCAATACTCGCAGTGGGCTGCAATCCGGACGTTCAAGAACTACGAGGCCATGGTCGCCGTCGGGCGGTGGCTGCCGCCGGGGACCCTGGTGCACGGGAAACTCGCAAACGGGCTCGCCCTCGAAAGCCGAATCACTCCGGTGTTCGTCGGCCGGGGCTTCGGCAACTACGAGGACCGCGCCCGGCGAACGGACATCCGCTACCTGCTCACGTACGTCCAGCCATCGCTCGGCTTCGAGAGCCAGAGACGGAACCCGGTGATCAACGAGATCCTCGAGGCCTGTCCGGGATGGAAGATCGTCCGCGAGTTCGACGTCGCGGAAACGCCCTCCGGGCGCGACCGGGCGGCGCTCATCGACAAGTACCCGGAGCGAAAGTAGGGCGCCGGTTACGCCGAGGCCCGTCGGCGGCCGGATGTGCGCAGACGCGAAACGCCCCGCGTCCCTCCGGCGGCCTCCGGACGCCTGATCTTCCTTGTGACAGGAGAACGAGCCAGCCGTCAGAAGGCCGGGGTGAGCCCAAGACAGACGAGACACATCCGCACGCCGTCAGAGGCGAAGAGGACGGCTCCGACCGCTGCCAGAACCGCGCCGGCGCGTGAGGTCCCGGCCAGCGAGCCCAGCGCGTACGCCGACAGACAGACGAAGGCCGGGGTCGTGGCGAGATTCATCCGCATCGATATCGGCGTGAGGAGGCCGAGCGCCGAGAATCCGGCCCACACCGCGATCCAGACCAGCAACACCACCGACAGCACGTCTCGGGGTCGCCGCCTCGCCAGGAGTACCGCGCCCGCCACGGCGGCCACGAGGACCGGAACCCGGGGTGGTGCGAAGTCGTCGGCCCGGCCGTCCCACCAGAGCCTGGCCTTGACCGATGGCGGTGCAACCAGCTTGCCGGCGACGCCGGCGTCCGGCTGCGACATGAGGCGCGTGATGGTCTCGCCGTAGACGGCGTGGAAGTGCGAGTAGTAGACGACGTAGGCGATGGCGGCGGCGGCAATGCCCACGCCGACCAGGACGAGCCCGATGCGGCGTGTGCGCCCAGGCGTCGCCACCAGCGTCAGCCCCACCGCTCCGAGGATGCAGGCGCCAACGGTCGCTGTGCCGAAATGCGACAGGAACGCCGTCGTCATCAGCAGCGTCGCGACCGCGATCGCCGTCTTCGAGATCCCGCCGCCGGCGACGCCCCACAGGAATGCGCCCATGGCGACACCGAACATGGCCTGCCCGAACGCGTTCGTGAGGTTTGCGTTGCTCAGCACCTCGATGGGAGCACGCGCCAGTGGCCAGAGGAGTGCGCAGAACAGCGCGGCCGAACGGTTGTCCCACTGGCGGCGCGCCGCGCCGTAGAACGTCACGCCGACGAGGGCGTCGACCGAGAGCGTGAGGATTCGCAACAGGAACAGCAGGTCGAGTTCCGTCGGGAATAGACGCCAGAAGGGCTGGGCGGACACGTAGAGCGCGATGGGATAGGGAAACTCGAAGAATGGACGCGGCGTGACCGACGTGAAGAAGGTACCTGGCCTCCGTGGACCATCGCCGCCCGGTGGACCTGGAAGATACCGTCACCGACCGTCGCGAGCGGATGCCCGAACAGCGCAAGCTTGACGGTGCTCGCGCACAGCGCGATGCCGGCCGCAATCCGCCAGTCGGGCACCCCGCCAATCGCGGGCCACCGCCAGCCGAGCAACCCCACGAACGCGCCAACCACCGCGGTGCCAAGGCCGATGGCCACGAACCGCTCGACGGCGAGTCCCATGAACGCCCCGTCCTGAAGCAGCAGCCACGCGAAGGCGGTCGCGACCACGGCGGCAGCGGTGATCCCCATCCTCGAACTCAGGCCGCAGAGCAGAATGCCGACGATGGCGGCGAAGGCGGCCAGCCACCCGAGTGCGAGGACGCGGCCTGTCGGCCGGAAGTGGCCGCCGGCTGGCGTGAGGCCGACGCCGTGCAGAATCGCGCCCAGTGCCCGGTCATCGTCTCCTCCTGGCACGAACGTGTTCGACAGGTCGATTGTCACCACTGCCCCGTCGCGGTCACTCGTCGGCAGGCCCACCCAGATCTCCTGTCGAGCAGGCCTGAGCGCCACTTCCCTGAGCGCGGTCCCATCCACAGAAACCCGGAGCTGGGGCAGGGGAATCTCCGGAGGGCGAAGAGCCGAGACCTGCAGGCTCAGCCGGTATCGGTAGGATCGGTCGAGGTTCGGAATGATCAACCGCCCGGTCTTCCCCGTCCAGCTGAAGGGACGTTCGGAGCCAGGGTCGAACTCCGCCCGAGAGACGCCATCCGTCGTGAACCACGCGCGTGACCGCGACGTCCAGCCGCCTTCGGCGACGGGCCCGGTGATCGTGGGCGGCATCCGCCATCGGGCTCCCGCTGCGAGCAGCGTGATCGAGACACACGCCAATGCCGCGCTCGTGGCGAGCAACGCGACGCCACGGCGAATGACGACACGGCTGGTCACCGGCGACGAGCCGGTCACGCCGGAATGCGTGGGGTCACCCATCCGGTTCTCCGCAGGGTCAGCGGCCAGGCGGCCGCCTCGGCAGCCGCCAGCACGCTCACCGGCACTGTGGCGGGAGGCGATGCCGCCATCATGGGTCGCTGGCCGACGCATTATACATCGCGCGTTCGGGCCCGCCCTGAAGGCTCGCCGCGGGCACCTCGCTACGATAGAATGGACGCGCTAGGATCATGGCCGACATTGTTCGCTTCCGTTTCGACGACCGCCGCGCGATCGACGCCCTGTATCGCCGTGTGTTCGGCTACGACGCGGCTGAGGCCAGCCGGCTCCGGTGGCACTGGCAGTACGTCCAGAACCCGAACACGCCGGCCGACGGCCCGCAGATCTGGCTGGCTCGCGAGGGCCCGACCATCGTCGGCCAGTACGCGACCATGCCGGTTCGGCTTGCGCTGAAGGGGCTCGAGATCAAGGGCTCCTGGGGCATGGACGTCATGGTGGCGCCGGAGCGCCAGCGGCAGGGCATCGGCGAGGTGCTCTTCCGCACCTGGGACCAGAGCGTCGACGCGTCGCTCGGCCTCGGGTTGTCGGCGTCCTCGCACCGCCTGTTCAAGAAGATGAAGTGGCCTGAGGCCGGCCCCGTCCCGTGCCTGATCAAGCCGCTGACGCGACGTGCGCTGCGCCGCCCGGACTGGCCGATGCCGTTGAACAGGCTGGTCGGGGCGGTGACGTACCCCTACGTCCGCCTGGTCTCGAGAAGCAGGCCGCTCCTGGCGCAGATCGAGCCGATCCGGCACTTCGACCAGCAGTTCACCGAGCTCTGGGCGCGCATCGCGACGTCGTTCGGCCTGTCGGTCAAGCGGGACGCGGCCTACCTGAACTGGAAGTACATCGAGCCGCCGCACGTGCGGTACTCGGTCGTCGCGCTGAAGCGCGATGAGACCGTTGCCGGCTACGCCGTCTACCGCCACCTCCAGGAACCCCGCGGGAGGGTGACGATACTCGTCGACTTCCTCGTCGACCCGGCGGACGAGGCAGGGTGCCAGACGCTGCTCCGGTGGGTGGATCGTGAGGCGCGCGCCG
Source organism: uncultured Acidobacteriota bacterium (assembly GCA_963698725.1). GTDB lineage: Bacteria > Acidobacteriota > Vicinamibacteria > Vicinamibacterales > Fen-181 > FEN-299. The sequence goes on along the minus strand of CAVORY010000006.1, from coordinate 47,999 downwards.
CGGATTCAGACAAGATCCGGACGTTCGCGATGCACGCCGGCTACCGCCGCCTCCTCAGGCGATCCGGCTACTACCGCGTGAAGTCGACGGTCGAGTTCACGATCAAGATCAACGCGGTGCCGGTGCCGCCGGACTTCTATGCGCAGACCGGCGACTGGCACTTCACGCTCGGCGACTCGGACCAGGACCGCTAGATGCTCCATCTTCTCGTCGGCATCGACACCGAGGGCGACAACCAGTGGGACGCGGCGTCGAGGGCGAAGCAGACGTTCGAGAACCTCTACGCGCTGCCGGCGCTCCACGCACGGTTCGCCAGGCGGACCGTCCGGCCCACCTACCTGGTGACGCATCCGGTGGTTTCGGACCCGCGGTCGGCCGAGGTGCTGCGTGCGCTCCGCGATCGGGGCGACTGCGAGATCGGCGCCCACCACCACGCCTGGGAGACGCCGCCGTTCGAGCCGGACGACGTCAGCCGCCACGTGTACGCCCTGGCGCTGCCGCCGGAACGGTTCGCGCGGCAGCTGGCGGAGCTGTCAAGCGCAATCGAGACGGCCGTCGGCGCGCGGCCGGTCTCGTATCGATCGGGCCGCTTCGGGTTCTCGGCGTCCCACGTCTCCGAACTCGAGCGCGCCGGGTACCTGGTCGAGTCGAGCGTTGCCCCGCTGTTCTTCGAGACGCACAAGGGCGGGCCCGAGTTCGTCGACGCGCCGCTCGAGCCGTATTTCCTGTCCTACGACGACGCATGCCGACCCGGGAGCAGCCGCCTGCTGGAACTGCCCATTTCGGCGGCGCTCCACCGCCGGTTCCCCGCGTGGCTGCAGCGCCGATACGCGCGGGCGCCGTGGCCCTACACGACGAAGCGGATCCTGAGGAAGCTCGGCCTCGCCCGGATGCTGTGGCTCCGACCGTCTTACTCCTCGCTCGACGAGATGAAGCAGCTGGCGACGCGTCTCGCCGAGGACGGCGCGCCGTTGCTCAACCTCCTCTTTCACTCGAGCGAAGCGATCGTCGGCGGCAGCCCATACAATCGGACCGAAGGCGAACTCGAGGCGTTCCTCGATCGCCTCGACCGGTTCCTGGCGTTCGCCGTCTCGGAGCTGGGTGCCGAGCCGGTGACGTTCGCCGAGTTCCGCACCAGGTTCCTGGCGTACTGAGGCCCCCGTGCGCATCTGTCATGTGACGCCGCACCTGCCGCCCGATCAGGCGGCCAACGCGCTGCTGCCGTATCACCTCGGCTGCTGGGCGCGCGAGGCGGGTGACGATCCGTGCTTCATCACCCACCCGCCCCGTCAGGCTCGAGGCGACGCCCCGGCGATTCCGCTCCCTGGCCCCGTCGCCTTCGTTCCCGCCCGCCAGTCGGGAAACGCCGTTCTGCGCGCGCTGAAGATCGGGAGCGCGGCGGCCGCGTGGCGCATCGCGAGCGCTGCCGGGCCGATCATCGCGGACGCCGACGTCGTGCACGTTCACAGCAACGGCATGCTGGCGGAGTACTGCGCACGGCTGGCCGTTCGCGCAGACAAACCAGTCGTCCTGACGCTCTACGGCACGGAGATCTGGCACTACCGGCGGAAGCGCTTCGGCCCCGACCTGTTCACCGCCGCGTACCGGACGGCGTCGGCCGTCACGTTCTACAGCCGCGGCCTGCTCGACTACGGCGTCGCCCTCGGCCTCGACCGGCCTGCGCTCCACGTCGTGTACCCCCCCATCGCGAACGAGTTTCAGGCGGCTGACAGGGAGGCGCAACGCGCCGCCCGCGCGCAGGTGGGAATTGCCGCGCGTCATCTGCTGCTGAACGTCAAACGACTGCACCCGCTCGCCGGTCAGCAGTTCCTGATCGAGGCGATGCCGGCCGTGCTCACGGCCCATCCGGACACGGAACTGGTGGTCTGCGGGACCGGTCCGCTCGCCGACGAGCTGGCCGCGCTGGTCCGTCGGCTCGGCGTCGACCGGCACGTTCGTCTCGCGGGACTCGTCGACAACGCGATGGTCGCCGTCTACAACCGGGCGGCCGATCTGTTCGTGCTGCCGTCGCGGCTCGAGGCGTGCCCGACGGTCGCGCTCGAGGCGTTGGCGTGCGGCACGCCGGTCGTCTCGAGCGACAACCCGGGCGGCGTCGAACTCCACGAGCTGTTCGGGGACGATGTCGCCGTGGTTCCACGGGAAGATCCCGGCCGGCTGGCCGACGCGATTATCGCCGCGCTCGCCGAGCCCCGGCGCACCCGGCCGGCGACGGCGGAAACGCTCGAGCGCAAGTTCAGGCCCATGGCGGTGGCCGCGAACTACTACGGGATCTACCAGGCGGTCCTGGGCTCGAGACGTCTTCCGGGGGCCAGATCGTAACGGATGCAGGCGACGAGCAACGCAGCCCGGCGGGATGCATCGGCGTCCAAGGTGCCGAAGCTATTCCGGTCAGGGCAACAAGGTGCGGCGTGTCTCGCCCGTTCCGGCGGGTTGGCTGGCGCCGCCATGAGGATCCGATGCCGCTGATCGAACAGCTCGTGACGACGATTGCCGACGCGATGAAGGCGCGCGACCAGGCGCGTCTGTCGGCCCTGCGGATGCTGAAGGCCGCCTTGATGAACGAGGAGGTCGAGAGGGGCGGGCCGCTGACCGACGCCGACGACCGTCAGGTCGTCGCCAGGCTGGTCAAGCAGCGCAAGGACTCGATCGATCAGTTCGCGAAGGCGGGACGGCAGGACCTGGTGGACAGGGAAACGGCCGAACTCGCGGTGATCGAGGCCTATCTGCCGCCGGCGATCGGCGCCGACGACCTCGAACGGATCGTGACCGAGGTCGTGGCCGAGACCGGCGCAACGTCGCCGAAGGACATGGGGAGGGTCATGAAGGGCGTGATGGCGAAGCTGGCCGGCGCGCAGGCCGACGGCAGGGCGGTCAGCGAGCTGGTCAAGCGGCGCCTCTCCGGCTGAGACCGAACCATTTCGTGGTTCGCCTCGTCTATGGAGAGTGAGCAGTTAGTTCCTCTCTCTCATCCTCCACAGGGCCCCTTCTGAGCCGAGGGGCCCCCTCCTTTCTCTCTGCAGCCCAGGTGTCGACGGTCCTCCCGTGTCTGCCGAGGATCCCCCCGGCCCGGCCCGCTTGCCCTGCCCGGCCAAGTTCCCTATAGTGACCTAGCAGGGGAACCTGGATGTTTCGCATTCTCTTCGCATGCACCGGCAGCGCGGGACGCAGTCAGATGGCTGAGGCGTTTGCGCGTGCGCTGTCGGCGAAAGACGTGGAGATTGCGTGCGCGGGAGACGTCCACCAGGATGTCTCGCCGGCCGCCCGTCGGGTGATGGCAGAGATCGGGATCGAGATCGCGCCAAGAGTCACCCTCGCCCTTGACGAAATCCGGAAGGAGCCGTTCGACGTGGTGGTGACCCTGTGCAACAACTCACGGGAGAGCTGCCCGACATTCCCGGGTTTGCCCGCACGGGTGCACTGGTCGATTGTCGACCCGGCCAAGCAGGATTCGATGACGATCGCCGCGGCCGACCACGTCTTCCGGCAAATCCGAGACGATATCCGGCATCGAGTGGAAGGCCTCTTTCGGCTCGGCTTCCTCGAGTCAATCCGCCAGCTCCGCCTGACGCTGGGTTCGCTGCTCGACAACCTGACGGACGGCGTCCTGGCACACGACTTGGAGCGCCGGATCTACTTCTTCAACCCGGCAGCCCAGAAGATCACCGGCTATGAGTTCCGCGACGTCGTCGGCCGCGACTGTCACGATGTCTTCGCCGACCGGTTCTGCGGCGGCGACTGCTCGTTCTGCGACGGCCAGCTGCGGACGGCGCCGCGGCGCGAGCGGTACCCGCGGACTTACGTCACCGCGTCCGGACAGCGCCGCGATCTCGAGATGTCGGTCGTCACCACCGACGCGCCGGGGATGGGCACGACGGGGGCCCTGGTGATCTTCCGCGACGTCACCGACGTGATCCACCTGCGCAACCGCCTCGAGCAGACCCGCGGGTTCTGCGGCATCGTCGGGCGCCACCCGTCGATGCAGCGCGTGTTCGACGCCGTCCGCGAGGTGGCCGACATCAACGTGCCGATCCTGATCCAGGGCGAGAGCGGAACCGGGAAGGAGTTGGTCGCGACGGCGCTCCACGCCCTCAGCCGGCGCGCGGACGCGCCGTTTGTCACCGTGAACTGCGGCGCGCTGCCGGAAGGAACGCTGGAGAGCGAGCTGTTCGGCCATGTCAGAGGCGCGTTCACCGGCGCCGTCCACGATCGGAAGGGGCGATTCACGCTGGCCGACGGCGGGACCATCTTCCTCGACGAGATCGGCGAGATCTCTCCGGCGATGCAGGTCAAGCTGTTGCGCGTGCTCCAGGACGGCGCGTTCATGCCGGTCGGCGGCGAGAAGAGTCTGCACGCCGATGTCCGCGTCATCTCCGCCACGAACACGGACCTGAAACGCCTGACGCAGCAGGGGCTTTTCCGCGAAGATCTGTACTACCGCCTGGCCGTCATCCCGCTGAACATTCCGGCACTTCGTGAGCGGAGGAGCGACATCCCGCTTTTGGTCGACCACTTCCTCGACAAGTACTCGTCGGACACCGGCAGGACGGTGGCGAGCGTCGATCCGGGCGCCCTCGCGGCGCTCGAACGCTACGCTTGGCCCGGCAACGTCCGGGAACTCGGCAACGCGATTCAGTTCGGGATGATCAAGTGCCACGGCCAGGCACTGCACGTCGCGCACCTCCCGCCGGAAATCGCCGGGTCCACCAGCCCCCGAACCGTTCAGAAGGCCGGACGCCCACCCAAGCTCACGCTGGAGCGCGTGGCCGACGCGCTGAGCCGCGCCGGAGGCAACCGGGCCAAGGCCGCACGACTGCTCCTCGTCAGCCGGACGACGCTGTACCGGTTCATCGAGGGGCACCATGTGTTCCAGAATACAGGAGTGTAGCGAAACAGGGTGTCCACTCAGGTCGGAGGGCGTTGTAGCGGTTCGACCTGTTGTTTTCTGGCTTATTCCAGACGCGTCGGCGTGACGCCTCGCGCGTCGTCCGCGTCCAGGTTGACACAACTGTTGCGAAATTCCCGCCATCCCCGTCTGTCCGGGTCCCTCAGCCCCTTCGCAATCTCCTGTCGGGCCTGAACTTATCGATTTCACCAGGCGGCCATGCCCTGGCACGTGCCGTGCTTCCTGGAGACGCGACGTCGCGGGAGGGAACGGAGGGCCACAGTGGCACGCACCTGCAACCAGAACATCCTGCGGGTACTGCGCCTGTCGCGGGACATGATGCGCCTGGCCGACAGGGGCGACGAAGTCCGATCCGACACCGGCTGCGGCGTTCTCTACGGGACGCTGCGGGACACGGCCTACAAGCTGCGCCACATGGCCGAGCAGGAAATCGAGGCCCACAAGCACGCGGGGGTCTGGGACCAACAGGAGCGGAACGTTGGCTGAGACACACACGCTCGACCGACCGCCGACCGGCGGCGTTTCTGTTCACCGCAGCCTCGTGCGCCTCGTCCGCGCCGACATCACGGCGTTCGAGGTCGAGGCGATTGTCTTCTACGCGCGGCCCGATCTCGCGCTGGGATCGGGCTTCGGCAGCGCCATTGCGCGGCGCGGCGGCGGAGCCATCAAACAGGCCCTCGACGCGATCGGGCAGGTGGCGGTGACCGAGGCGGTCGTGACGACGGGCGGCACCCTGAAGGCCGGCCGCATCGTGCACGCCGTGGGCCCGGCGTTCCAGGAGCCGGATCTCGAGAAGAAGCTCCGCCAGACGGTCATCAATGCGCTGAAGCGGGCTGACGCGGAGCAGATCCGCCAGATCGCCCTTCCGGCGATGGGCGCCGGGTTCTACGGGATCCCCCTCGCCAAGTGCGCCGAGATCCTGGTGGCGGCCGTGAAGGCCTACCTCTCGGGGGACACGGGTCTTCGCGAGGTCATCTTCTGCGCCAACGACAACCGCGAGTACCTGGCCTTCGAGGCCGGGCTGGCTGCGCTCGACGGGTCTCCGCGCTGACCGGATCCCCGGGCAGCGACGCGACGAGGGCCGACACATGAGTGATTTGCTGCACTTCGCCGAGCACGGCCTGCAGGAAGGGGCGCTGCTCGTCATGGCGTGCGTCTACACGCTCCGGATCGCCTGGCTGCTGCGCTTCAAGGCGGGCCGGGATCGCCAGGCGCCCACCGGGGCGGCGCCGCCGGGGATGGCACGGGGGATCCTCTACTCGTGGGCGAACATCGCGATGCCGTGGGCGATGGAGAGCACACGAACGCACGCCGTGCTCTACGTCCAGTTCGTCGTCTTCCACCTCGGCGTGGTCGTGGCCATCGCGCCTCTCGTTCATCATCCCCTACGCGCCGCAGTGGCTCGAGGCCCGGTGGCTCGTCGTGCTCATCCAGGCGACGACCGGCGCGGCCTTTCTCGTGTCGGTGTACCGGGTGGTGCGCCGGCTCTCCGGCAAGGTCCTGCGCGCCATCAGCACGCCGGACGACTACTTCTCGCTCGCGCTGCTGACCGTCTGGTTCCTGTTCGCCGCGCTCGCGGCTTCGAACCAGGTCGAGGCCGGAGAGGGCGTGCTCCTGACGTTCTTCTTCCTGACCGCCTTCTTCCTGATCTACGTGCCCTTCAGCAAGATCTCGCACTACTTCTACTACCCGTTCACTCGGTTCTACCTCGGCCGGACGCTGACCCACCGCGGGGTCTTTCCGATCCGGCGGGGCGGTCCGCAGCCGCGAGCCGCCTCGCAGGGGTAGGCCGGCCCCGGGTGCGCCGCGCGGGACGCGGCGCCACGACATCGAACGACCGATTCAGCGGAGCCCAGCGTGTTGATGAAGCAGCAGCCCCGATCGCAGAAGGCCCAGAAGCTCATCGAGCGGATGGCGAAGAAGCTCAACCGCCAGATGGTCGGATCGCTGACCGCCTGCGTGCACTGTGGCCTGTGCACCGATTCGTGCCACTACGTGCTTGACCAACCCGGACGACCCGACCTACGCGCCCGCCTACAAGGCGGACCGGGTCCGCAAGATCTTCAAGCGGCACTTCGACTGGACCGGCCGCGTCATCCCCTGGTGGGTCGGCGCGGAGAGCCCGACCACCGATGAAGACCTTGCGGAACTGAAGGACATCGCCTTCGGCAAGTGCACCAACTGCCGGCGGTGCACCATCAACTGCCCGATGGGCGTGGACTTCGCCGTGGTCAACCGCATGATGCGCGGGCTGCTGGTCTCGGTCGGGGTCATGCCGGAGGGCGTGGCCGTGGTGAGCAAGGACCAGTGGGAAATCGGCAACCAGATGGGGGTGCTGAAGGAAGAGTACCTCGAAACGCTGGAGTGGATGTCGGAGGAACTGAGCGGCGAACTGGACGACCCGGGCGCGGTCATCCCCGTCGATCTGATGGATGCCGACGTCGTGTACTCCATCAACCCCCGCGAGGTGAAGTACGACCCGCGGACTATCGCCGACGCGGCGAAGATCTTCCACATCGCCGGCGAGAAATGGACGATGCCCAGCGAGGGCTGGGACATGACCAACTTCGGGCTCTTCTCGGGCGACGACGATCTCGGCGGCGCCGTGGCGCGGCGCTTGTACGACAAGGTCACCGAGCTGCGCGGCAGGAAGCTGGTGATCTCGGAATGCGGCCACGGCTACCGATCGACGCGATGCGAGGGCCCCAACTGGGCCGGGATGGACGTGCCGTTCGTGATGGAGAGTTCCGTCAACACCATGTTGCGGTACATCAAGGAAGGTCGGATCACGGTCGACAAGACCCGCAACACGACGCCGGTCACCTTCCATGACTCGTGCAACAACGCTCGCAGTTGCGGGCTGTACGAAGAGCCCCGTGAACTCCTCAACCTGGTGGTCACCGACTTTCGCGAGATGTACCCGAACCGCTCGGAGAACTACTGCTGTACGGGCGGCGGCGGCGCGATGTCGATGAGCGAGTACACGCCGCGGCGCCTGAAGTCGGCCAAGGTCAAGGCGGATCAGCTCGCTGCCACCGGCGCGAGCGTCGTCGTGACGTCCTGTCACAATTGCGTGGACGGCCTCTCCGACTGCATCCGGCACTACAAGCTCAACATGCAGGTCACGCAACTGGTCAACCTCGTCGCGAACGCCATCGTCGTGCCCGCGCGCGTCGCCGTCCCGGCGGCCGTCGAGCCGGCGGCGGCGCCGGTGCACCTGAGCCTGGCCGGACGCCGGATTCTCGTCGTCGACGACGAGCCGGACGTTCTCGTCTACTACACCGCGGTCCTGGAGGACAACGGGGCGACGGTGCTCGAGGCTGCCGACGGCGATACGGCCCTGGCGATAGCGCGGCGGGAGAAGCCCGACCTCATCACGCTGGACCTGTCGATGCCCGGCACCGACGGCGGCAAGGTTTTCGAGGCCCTGCGGCACGACCCCGACCTCGCGTCCATCAGAGTCTGCATCATCACGGGGCGTCCAGAGCTGCGCCGGCTGATCTACGATCGGCCGGTGCCTCCTCCCGAGGGCTACCTGGACAAGCCGGTCGACGAGGAGACGCTGCTGTTGAACGTGAAGAAGATCCTCGAGGTGCACTGAGCCGCGGGGCTGCCGGCACGGAAGCACCGGATGCCCGGCGCGAGGTCGACGATGAGCCTGCCGTTCGAACGGTACTTCGACGCGATGCCGTGCTACGTGACGGTGCAGGACCGCGACTTCAAGGTCATCACCGCCAATCGGAAGTTCCGCGAGGCGTTCGGCGACTACCGGGGCCGCCACTGCTACCAGGTCTACAAGCACCGCCCAGAGAAATGCGAGGTCTGCCCGGTCGAGCAGACCTTCCACGACGGCCAGGTGCACAGCAGCGAGGAGCTTGTCACCTGCCTCGACAAGCGCGAGGTGTCCGTCATCGTCTACACCGAACCGATCCGGGATCCGGACGGCACCATCACGGCCGTCATGGAGATGTCGACGGACATCACCGACGTCAAGCGGCTCCAGAAGCAGCTCCGCGACAGCCAGGCTCATTACCGCACGCTGTTCGAGGAGGTGCCCTGCTACATCTCGATCCAGGATCGCGACCTGAACATCGTGGACGCGAACCGCCTGCACCGCGAGACGTTCGGCGAGTCGCTGGGGTGCAAGTGCTTCGAGGTCGTACAAGCACCGGTCCGAGGAGTGCTATCCCTGCGCGGTCCGGCAGACGTTCGAAGACGGGACGCAGCGCGTCCACGAAGAGGTGGTGACGTCGCGGGACGGCCGCGCGATCAACGTTCTCGTCCACACGACGCCGATCGTGGGGGCGGACGGCCGGGTCCGCGGGGTGATGGAGATGAGCGCCGACATCACGCAAGTCCGGCAGCTGCAGTCACAGCTGGCGTCCACCGGGCTGCTCATCGGCTCGATCTCGCACGGAATCAAGGGGCTGCTGAACGGCCTGAACGGCGGGATGTACCTCGTCAACAAGGGGCTCGCCGCCTCGGACCAGACCCGCGTCGTCAAGGGGTGGGGCCTGGTGCAGCGCAACATCGAGCGGATCCGCAGCATGGTGCTGGACATCCTGTATTATGCCAAGGACCGCGAGCCAGACTGGCAGCCGGTCTCGGCCGAGGGGCTCGTCAACGACGTGTACGAGGCGATGGCGGACAAGGCCCGCGAGTTGAACATCTCGGTTGCCCGCGTGGTGGAGGGCGGAGCCGGCACCGTCGAGGCGGACGAGAGGGCGATCCGCGCGATGCTGCTGAACCTGGCCGAGAACGCCTTCGACGCCTGCCGGCTGGATCAGAAGAAACCGGCCCATGAAGTCACGCTCAGAGTCGGCCGCGACGACCAGGTCACCAGATTCGAGGTCGAGGACAACGGGATCGGCATGGAACGCGAGACGCGCGAGAAGGCGTTCAGCCTGTTCTTCTCGTCGAAAGGCTCCGAGGGCACCGGGCTCGGCCTCTTCATCGCCAACAAGATCGCGACGGCCCACGGCGGCTCCATCGCAATCGAATCGACGCCGGGCGTCGGCACGCGCTTCGTCGTCGAGATTCCGAACGTGAGGCCGGCCGACTCGCGACCGGCCGCGCCAGCCACCGCCCCCATCGCCGCCCCCCCCATCGCCGACGCGGGGACAACCCCAGGGGACACACGGACATGAACGACAAGAAGACCGTCCTGATCATCGACGACGACCCGGACACCGTGACGTACTTCTCGAGCGTGCTGGAAGACAACGGGTACGCCACGGTCACGGCCGAGAACGGGGCCGAGGGGATCGAGCGGGTCAAGGCCGCCCGGCCCGATCTCGTCACGCTCGACATCACGATGCCCGGAACGTCGGGGGTGCGCTGCTACCGGGAGCTCCGCGAGACGGAGGAGTGGCGCTCGATCCCGGTCATCATCATCACGGGCGTCTCGGAGGACTTCCGGACGTTCATCTCGTCGCGCAAGCACGTTCCGCCGCCCGACGGGTACCTGGCCAAGCCGGTCGAGGAGGCGCAGCTGCTGGACCTGGTCCGCCGGCTGGCGCCGGCTTGACGACGTGGGCCGAATCTCGCCGCCGGCTGGCTCACCACCGCGGGTATACTTTCGTGAGCATGGCGACAGTGCCGCGCGGACGTCGGCCCGTCAACCGCTACGATCGCGCCGAACTGGCCGGCGCGTTCGGTGACCTCGGGACGCTCATCCCGTTCGTCCTCGGCTACCTCACCGTCCTGAACTTCGATCCGCGCGGCGTGCTGTTCATGTTCGGGATCTCGGCCATCGCGACGGGCCTCTACTACAGAACGCCAGTCCCCGTGCAGCCGATGAAGGCGATCGGGACCGCGGCGATCGGAGCCGCAGGCCTGGTAACGCCCGGGGCGGTTGCCGCCGCCGGACTGGTGACGGGTGCGTTCTGGCTCCTCGCCGGAGCGACCGGCACGGTCAGGCTCGCCGCCGCCGTCGCCGCGAAGCCGATCGTCCACGGCATCCTGTTGGGACTCGGTCTGTCGTTCATGTCCCAGGGCCTCGTGCTCATGAGGACCGGGCCGTGGCTGGCCGCCGCCGGTCTCGTCATCGCCTTCGCCCGGCTGGCCCGCCCGCGGATCCCGGCGATGTTCGCGCTGCTCGTGCTGGGCCTAGCGGCCGCCGCCTGGGTGGCGCCGGCGCCTGGCGCGTGGCTGCCGCTGCTCCGGCCGGTCTTCGAGTTGCCTGGCCTGACGCTCGAAGGCCTGCGCTGGGCCGACTTCGTACAGGGGACGCTGGTGCTGGCAATCCCGCAGATCCCGTTGACCCTCGGCAACGCCGTCATCGCCGTGCGGACGGAGAACGACGAGCTGTTTCCCGACCGCCCGGTGACGGAGCGCCAGCTCGCGATCACGCAGGGCCTCATGAACCTCGTGTCGGCGCCGCTCGGGGGGGTCCCGATGTGCCACGGCGCCGGCGGCATGGCCGGGCACGTCCGCTTCGGTGCTCGCACCGGCGGGTCCGTTGTGATGCTGGGCGGCATGCTGCTGGTACTGGCGTTGTTCTACGGCCACGCGGTCGGCGGGCTGTTCGGGGTGTTCCCGAAGGCGCTCCTGGGCGTGATCCTGTTCTTCGCGGGCGTGGAGCTGGCGCTGACCACTCGCGCCGCCGGCTCGGACAAGGGCGACGTCTACGTGGTCGTGATCGTGGCGGGCTTCGCCATGTGGAACATGGGCGCGGCGTTCGCGGCCGGCATCCTCCTGCACCAGTCACTTCGGCGCGGGTGGATTCGCCTCTGAGCCCCCTCGACCCCGGTGCCGACGCGGCCTGCCTCAGGTCCAGGCATCCCTCAGCGCCTCACCCGCCGCCGCGATCGTCGTGTCGATGTCGGCCTCGGTGTGCGCGATGGAGATGAAGTTCGCTTCGAACTGCGACGGCGCGAGCGAGACGCCGCGGCGCAGCATCCCGTGGAAGAAGCTCCCGTAACGGGCCGTGTCCGAGCGCGACGCGCCGGCCCAGTCCCGCACCTCGTCTGGCGTGAAGAAGAGCGTCCACATCGACCCGACACGAGCCACCAGGCACGGATGCCCGCCCTGCGCAATCGCCTCGCGCACGCCCAGCTCGAGTCGCGCGCCCAGGCGCTCCAGCGTGTCGTAGAACCCGGACGTCGCCTCGATCGCGGCGAGCGTGGCGAGTCCCGCCGCCATCGCCAGCGGGTTGCCGGAGAGCGTCCCCGCCTGGTACACCGGCCCCTCCGGCGCGACATGCGCCATCAGGTGGGCCCGCCCGCCGTACGCCCCGACCGGCAGCCCCCCGCCGATGATCTTCCCGAGTGTCGTCAGGTCGGGCCGGACGCCGTACCGCTCCTGCGCACCGCCGCGGGCCAAACGGAAGCCGGTCATCACCTCGTCGAGGATCAGGACGGCGCCGTGCGTCGTGCACAGATCGCGCAGCTTCTGCAGGAATCCCGGGCCCGGCGGCACGACGCCCATGTTCCCCACCACCGGTTCGACGATCACGCCGGCGATCGCGCCGGGATGGGAGTCGAACAGCCGCGCCACCCCGTCGCCGTCGTTGAAGGCGGCGATGAGCGTGTCGCGGGCCGTTCCCTCGGTCACCCCGGGGCTGTCGGGCACGCCGATCGTCGCCGCTCCCGAGCCGGCCTTGATCAGGAACGCGTCGCCGTGCCCGTGATAGCACCCTTCGAACTTGACGATCTTGGGCCGCCCGGTCGCGCCGCGGGCCAGGCGGACGGCGGCCATGGTCGCCTCGGTGCCGGAGTTGACCATGCGCACGCGGTCGATCGCCGGCATCCACTGCACGATCGTCTCGGCCATCTCGACTTCGAGACGCGAGGGCGCACCGAAGGACGTGCCGCGCTCAGCCTGCGCCCGGATCGCGTCCACGACAGCCGGGTGCCCGTGACCGAGGATCATCGGGCCCCAGGAGCCGATGTAGTCGATGTAGGTCCGGCCGTCCTCGTCTTCGACACGGGCGCCAAGTGCCCGCGCGATGAACAGCGGCGTGCCGCCGACGCCGCGGAAGGCCCGCACGGGCGAGTTGACGCCTCCCGGAATCCTCCGGCTCGCCCGCTCGAACAACGCCAGACTCGTCGGTCCGGCAGTCGGCGACCTGTGTTCCACGACCTGCTCCTCCGTGCGGCACCGAACTTGCCAACTGAGCGCGATTTCGAGTCGCGGCAGACCGACGCGCCCTTCCCTCCCTCGCCGCCTCCGCACCCCGGGAAACCGTCCTCGCTCTCGGTCGGTTTCCAGACTTCGGGGCCCGCCTTGCGCTAGAGCCTTGACTTGAGCGGCCGCGCGGCGGCGGGGGAAACCGACCCACCCGCTCGTCGGTTTCCGAGCCGTGGTGACGGGCCGCTCCGAAGCGGCTCGTCCGGGAAGAGCCCGCCAGCCTGCCGCAGTCCCGAATCGCGGTCCCCTGTCTATGCCAGCGCGCGCGCCGCCGGCCTGGCGAAGTAGGTGAGGATGATGTCCGCGCCCGCGCGGCGGATCGACAGCAGCGTCTCGAGCATGATCCGCCCCTCGTCGAGCCAGCCGCGGGCGGCCGCTGCCTTGATCATGGTGTACTCGCCGGAGACGTTGTAGGCGGCCACCGGCACGCCGAAGCGGGTCTTCACCTCGTGCACGACGTCCAGGTACGCCAGCGCCGGCTTCACCATCACGACATCGGCGCCCTCGGCCAGGTCGGCCTCGACTTCGCGGAGCGCCTCGAGCCGGTTGGCCGGATCCATCTGGTACCCGCGCCGGTCGCCGAAGGCCGGCGCCGAACCGGCGGCCTCGCGGAACGGCCCGTAGAACCCGGACGCGTACTTGGCCGCGTACGACACGATCGCGACATCCGTCCGACCGGCGTCGTCGAGGCTGCGGCGGATGGCGCCCACGCGACCGTCCATCATGTCCGACGGGGCGACGACGTCCGCCCCGGCCTGCGCGTACGCCAGCGCGGCCTTCGCGAGCTGCGGCAGCGCCGCGTCGTTGTCGACGTCCACCCGCCCGTCGGGAGCCGTCGCCAGCGGCCCGCAGTGCCCATGACTCGTGTATTCGCAGAGGCAGACGTCGGCCCACAGCGAGAGCGTCGGGCACTCCTGCCGCAGCGCCGCCAGCGCGCGCGGCACCGGCCCGTCCGGATCGGCGGCCGCGTCTCCCTGCGGGTCCTTGCTCTCAGGAAGGCCGAACAGGATGACGCCGGGGATCCCGAGCCCCTCGATCTCCCGGCACTCCTTGACCAGCTCATCGACGCTCAGCTGGAAGCAGCCCGGCATCGCCTCGATGGGACGCCGGACGCCTTCGCCCGCGCAGGCGAACAGCGGCTCGATGAAGTCGTCCGGACTCAGGCGAGTCTCTCGCACGAGGCGCCGGATGGTCTCGGTGCGCCGCAGCCGGCGGGGACGGTGGGTCGGAAAACTCACAGGCTGCCTCCCTCGATCGATGCGAACCAGCTTAGCAGGACCGCCGCGAGGCTACCACTGGTCCGTTCCGGGGCCTCGACGGTCGGCGGGGCGCCGAGCCGGACCAGGGCCTCGGTCGTCGTCGGGCCGACGCTCGCGACGGCCGTCCGATGGCGCAGCAGGGACAGCGATGACGCGCCAAGCGCCGCGGCGAACGCCTCGGCGCTCGACGGCGCCAGGAACGTGACGACATCGACGCGGCCGGCTTCGATGGCCGCCGCGGCCTCCGCGATGTTCCCGGGCACGACGGCGCGCGTCGTGTACGCCACGGGATCGAGGACGTGAGCGTGAGCGGCGAGCAGCCCGTCCCGGAGGTCCGGCCTCGCGATGGCGGAGCGCGGCCAGAGCACCGTCCGCCCTTCGAGCGATCCGCCCTCGGCTGCGACGATGGCCTTCGCGAGCCCGGCAGCTCCGGGCGTCTCCGGGCACAGCGCGACGGGCGCGCCACCGGCTGTCACGGCGTCACGCGTCGCGGGTCCGACGACGCCGATGCGAGGCCGAGTGGCCGCCCGCCACGCCCAGTCCAGCCACGCCGGCCGCGCGCCGACGATGGTGGCGGCCCGAACGCTGGTGAAGGCGACCCAGTCGATCTCGAGTAGGCGTGCGAGCGCGGCATCGACGGCAGACAGGTCGTCGAGGGCCTCGGACACCACGACGGGCACCGACCAGACCTCGACCCCGGCGGCGGCGAGGTGTGCGGCGAGGCTGGCTCCGGCGCCGTCGTCCTGTGTCGTGATGACGAGGCGCCGTCTCAAAGGCGGCTTCACGGCGATTCGGGCCGCGGCGGCCCGCCCCGCGCGCGGGCGGCTTCGAGCAGCGGCCCGGCCCCCTCCGCGATGAGCCGGTCGGCCAGCCGCGTGCCTGCACGCTCGGCTTCCGAGTCAGTGGTGACCGGCGCCTGCTCGCGGCCGCGGACCGAGCTGAGGCCGTCAACGTCGGCCGCGATGCCGACCAGGATGAGAACGCCGTCCTCCCATTGGCCGAGCGCGCCGATGGGCACCTGGCACCCGCCCTCGAGCCTCGCGAGAAACGCCCGCTCCGCGCGCGTCGCCAGCCTGGTCGGCGGGTCATCGAGCAGATGGAGCAAGGCGGAGATGCGCTCGTCGCCCGCGCGCGACGTGGCAGCCAGCGCGCCCTGGCCGGCGGCAGGCACCAGTTCGTCGGCCTCGAGCACCCGCGCGATGCGATCGCCGAGGCCGAGGCGGATCAAGCCGGCCCTGGCCAGCACCAGCGCCTCGACATCCCCGCGATCGAGCCTCGCCAGGCGGGTGGCGACGTTGCCTCGCACGTCGATGACGCGCAGGTCCGGACGCCGGGCCAGGAGTTGCGCGCGCCGGCGGAGCGACGAGGTGCCGACCCGCGATCCCGCGGGCAGGGTCTCGAGCGTCACGCCGGGCGCCGCGACCAGGGCGTCGCGGGGATCTTCACGGGGCAGGACCGTGGCGAGCGCCAGCCCCGGCGGGCAGCCGGTTGGCACGTCTTTCAAGCTGTGGATGGCGAGGTCGATCCGCCCGTCAAGCAGCGCGGCATCGAGTTCCCTGGTGAAGACGCCCTTGCCGCCGACCCTGGCGAGCGGCACGTCGAGCACCCGGTCGCCGGTTGTCTGGATCGCGACGTGCTCGACGGCGAGCTCGGGACGGCACGCGAGGATCCGGCCCGCAACCTCCTTCGCCTGCCGAAGGGCGAGTTCGCTGCCGCGCGATCCGACGCGGATCGCGGAGCCGGCCTCAGGCTGCCCCACCGTGCACCTTGGAGCGGGGCGCGGACGGCTGCAGGGCGAACAGCTCGCGGACCAGCTCGAGGCGGGTTGACTCGACCGACGGCGCCAGGGTGCCCGATGTCAGTTGGGTGATGGGAGGTCGAAGCAGCCGGTTGATGAGCGTCTTCGTCATCCGGTCGATGTCCGCCATCTCCTCCGGGCGGAAGTGCTTGAGGTTCCGGCGCACCTCCTCGGCGCGCACGCGCTCGAACCGCTCGACCAACTCGTGCACGACGGTCTTCGCGCTCTGCCCGCGGGTCCAGGCCACGAGCTTGGCGCACTCCTCGTCGACGATCGCCTCGACGCGCGGCGCCTCGCGCATCCGGTGGGCGAGGCTGCGATCGACCAGCGTGCGGAGCGCGTCGATCGAGTATAGGAAGACGTTCTCCAGGCTGGCAGCCGACGGCTCGATGTCACGGGGCACGGCGAGGTCCACGAGGATCAGCAGGCGGGGCCCGCGCGCCGCGACAGCGGCGCGCACCATGCTGCACGTCACGACGAATCCGGGCGCCCGCGTGGCCGACACGACCACGTCGGCTGACGGGAGCAAGGCGGCAACCTGGTCGAGCGGCACGGCTTCCCCGCCGAAGGCCTCGGCGACGGCGGCACCGCGCGCAAGGGTCCGGTTGGCCACGAGCATCCGCCGGGGCCGCCGATCCGCGAAATGGCGCGCGGCCAGCCGGCAGGTGTCGCCGGCCCCGATGAGCAGAACCGTTCGGTCCCTGACATCTCCCAGCACGCGCTCGGCGAGGCTCACGGCGGCCGACGCCACGGAGACGGCGCCCATGCCGATGTCGGTCTCGGCGCGGGCGCGCTTGCCGGTGTGAAGGGCGGCGGACCAGAGCCGGTGCATGAGCGGCCCGAGCGTCTCGGCCTCCATCGCCTGGTGCTGGGCGTCGCGGACCTGCCCGAGCACCTGGTGCTCTCCGAGGATCATCGAATCGAGACCGGCGGCCACGCGCAGCAGGTGGCGGCACGCCTCCTCTCCGGACCGGAGGTACGCGTGCGCGGCGATGAGTCCGCCCCGGTCGCCGGCCTGGCGCTCGAACCTCTGCCGCATCGCCTGCTCGGCCGCGTGAGGATCGGCGGTGCAGACGTAGAGCTCCGTTCGGTTGCAGGTGGCGAGGATCGCCGCCTCCTCGATCGCGGCGTCGCCGCGAATCTCGCGAAGGAGCGCGCGCACGCCCCCCTCTTCCATCGCGAGCGCCTCGCGCAACTCGATCGGCGCGGTGTTGTGGTTGATGCCCAGCAGCTGAACCTGCATACCGACTCCGGCCCCGGCGCCTACAGCGAGAACTGCATCCGCACGAAAATCAGGTGCGCGGGACGGCGGTTGCCGCCCGCCGCGCCTCCCGTGTACGTCGCCTGCTCGTAGTTCGCCATGAACTTCACGAACGCATTCCAGTACCAGTTCGCAGAGACGTCCCACACGTGCGCCTGGCGAACCGACACTGCCGGATCCGCGAACACCGGGAAGATCGACGACTCCGCGCCGAAAGCATGGTAGCGCACGCCCAACTCCAGCGCGCCCCACTGCCCGGAACGCGGGGAGACGGGCTTTGCCGGCTTGACGCCCTGAAACGAGTTCTTCTCGCCCGTCACGACCCACGACGCGGCGACCTGCCAGGCCGTCAGCCGGCACGGCGCCTTCGCGTCGTCCAGCGCGACGTCCTGGGCGGTCTGGATGTACTCGGCCATCACACCCAGCGCGCCGCGGTAGTACGTGGCCTGCGGCATCACACGCGCGCGCTTCCCGTCGGCGACCGCGGCCGCGGCCGGCGTCGATCCGGAACGGTACCGGAAGACGGTGCCTGCGCCAAGCTGCTCAATGACCGGAAGCCCCGACTGTGCCGGCGTGCCGGACGCCGTTCCGTAGGACCCGGAAATCCCGACGCTGAGCGCCCCGCGGGTGGCTTCGTGCTCGCGGCTCCAGGCGCTCACCATCACCCGCCCCGCGAAGTCCTTCCCCTCGTCCAGCTCCAGGTCCGCGCTCAGGCCGTCGGGAACGCCATTGGTGAAGCTGGTCGAGTACGTCACGCGGCCGCCAAACAGATCGCCCAACAGGCCAACGCCAATGTCCCGGTTCGGCGCCAGCACCGTCGGGAACGCGCGTTCGACGAAACGCAGGTCGCTGCCGACCTGGAGTCGCTCGAGACCGACCGGGACCTTGAACTTCCCGCCGCGGAACACCAGGAACGGACGGAAGCGCGCTTCGAAGTACGCGTCGTAGAGCGTCAGCTTCCCGCCGGCGAAGTCGGGCGTGATCCGGAACCTGAACCAGTCGTGCGAAGACCCGTCGATGAAGATGCGGGCCCGCCGGACGTAGAACGAGCTGGGCAGGTCCCCGTGGTCGTCGTCCACGAACGCGCGGGCGTCGATCTGGGCGTACCCCCGGACGCTGAGCTGATTCTCCCGATCGGCGGAAGTGATCGTCAGCGCGCTCTGCGCGAGCGCCGGCGCGGCACCCAACAGGCCACACAGCACCAGCAGCGTCGATCTGACCACCGATGACGTGCGCCGACTCACGGCTTCCATCAGCTCGACTCCCAGCCAGAATCTCCCGGCCTCAGTGCCACTCCCATTCGAGAAACCCTGGCGTCACGTCGGTCATCGCGTTGACGATGAGCTCGACGAGCCCGCCGTATAGAATGCGGTTCTGCTCCCACAAGCCGTAGTACGCCAGCATGTCTCTGAACGTCCCCTTGCAGTTGGAGCAGGGCGCGCAGATGTACTTCGGAATCGACGGGTCGAGGCAGTCACCGAAGGCGTTCAGCACCTGCTCGAGCTTCTTCCGGCCGGACACGTGGAAGCGCCAGTCGGGGAAGTTGTGCCCGCTCATGATGGCGAAGCCGCTGCCCCCGCCGCAACAGTAGTTGTCGACGCCGTGCGGCGTCATCTCGCGGAACTTCGGACAGATCGCGCGGACGATTTCACGCTGCGGCTCGACGACACCCATCAAGCGGACCATGTTGCACGGGTCGTGCAGCGTCACCGGGAAATCGTTGCGCGTCGGGTCGAGCTTCAGCTTCCCGCTCATGACGATGTCCCGCAGCAGAGTCATCGAGCTTTCCCGCGGGATGTTCAGGTCGCCGGTGAGCACGCGGTCGGCGATGACCGACAACGCCTTGTGCGCGTGCCCGCACTCGCCGAGAACGATCTTGCCGACCTTCAGCTTCTTCGCCGCCTCGGCGTGCTTGATGGCCACTCGCGCGAACTGCGAGTCGTCGTACCAGAGACCGTAGTTGATCGAGTCGTAGCCGGCCAGCTCGGAGGACAGCGTCCACGAGATGCCCGCCGCGTTCAGGATGAGGGCGAAGGCGCCCGGGTTCTCGGGCCAGGCCAGGATCTCGCCGGCGTTGTGGATGAGGAGCACCTCGGCGCCTTCCACGTCCCAGGGGGTCTCGACCTTCACCCCGGCCCGTTCGGAGGTCTCCTCGTCGATGAACTGGATGTTGTCCTTGACGACCTCCGCCGACATGCCGGTCGACGAGCCCACCTTCAGCTGCAGCATCGAACCGTTGTCGTGGATCTCCTTCGGGGAGATCCCCATCTCCTGACTGAAGACCTTCCGCAGCTCGTGGGCGATCAGCCCGTTGTCGACGCCAATCGGGCAAGTCTGGGCGCAGCGCCGGCACAGATTGCACCGGTAGGCCAGCTCGATCAGCCGGGCCACCATCGGCCAGTTCACCTCGACGTCGCCGTGCTGCCAGGCGGACAACATGCCGCCGCGCCTGACGCACTTGAAGTACAGCCGCCGGAGGATCTCGGATCGGTACGTTGGCCGGTACAGCTCGTTGCGGCCGCTGGCCTCGTAGATGTGGCAGGCGTCGGCGCACGTCTGGCAGCGGGCGCAGTGC
This sequence comes from uncultured Acidobacteriota bacterium, assembly GCA_963698725.1. Classification (GTDB taxonomy): domain Bacteria; phylum Acidobacteriota; class Vicinamibacteria; order Vicinamibacterales; family Fen-181; genus FEN-299. The sequence continues at coordinate 28,052 of CAVORY010000006.1, read as the reverse complement.
TCCATGCTGAGCAGCAGCGGCTGCAGGAAGGTCCAGTTGTTCTCCTTCGTGAAGAGCTTGTCCAGTCCCGAGAGGAACTTCCGGACGAGCTCGTCCTCCTCCTCCTTGGTGGCCGGCTTCGGGATGCTCACTGCGCTGGTGTCGTCGAGGATGCACTCGTACCGGCCTCTGGCCTGGTCCGTCAGCCCGGGCCAAGGGCGTTCCCGGGCGGGATCGTCGAGCGGCGCCGGGAGGGGCATCAGATCCGCGTTGTCCACGTGCGCGATCGGCACGCGGTCGCGCCGCCACATATCGGAAAGATCGATCCTGTCCTTGTCGCTCATTTCTTGGTCCCCAGGGTCGGGTTCGTCGTCGCCACCTCGGCCCACGTGCGCGAGCCGTCCGCCTTGACGTGCGGCGCGGCCCAGGTCGGACGGTACGTCAGGTACTCCGCCAGCAGCCGTTCGATCGAACCGCCCCGGCGATTCGCCGCGTCATCCCACCTGACAGCATGATAGGTGAAGTACTTCCCGACGAAATGGGACATGTGCGTGAACGGCACATACGCGCCGAGCAGCGCCGTGAGCGCCAGGCCGACCGCCAACAGGACCGGCACCTGGAGCGTGGTGTCCCACGTCAGCAGGCCGACCGCGAGCCCGAGGGCGCCGGGCGAGCCGGACGAACGCAAGAACCAGCCGGCGCCGACGACCGCGAGCACCACGAGGAACGCGATCAGGTTGAAGTGGTCGGCCGGGGTCGAGTGACGGTTTCAGGTTCGGGTCGGTCAGCCGGCGATGGAGCAGTCCGGCGGCGCCGACGAAGGCCAGGCCGAAACCCGCGATGCCGGTCGCCCGGTAGGCCTGGTGGAGCGCCCAGCCGATCCAGCCGGCCATCAGGCCCGGCAGGATCAGCGTCGCCACCGCCGCGCCCAGCAGCAGCGCGGCGGTGCCGATCAGCAGGTACAGCCCGAAGTGGAACGGGAACGACCGCCACCACAACCGGGGATTGAACTCCCGAAGGGCCACGAGGAAGAGCATCTCGGTGAACATCGCCGTGAGCTCGCCCCTGAGGTTGAAGTGAGACGGCTTGGTCCACCAGTTCACATCTTCGAAGTAGGAGCCGCCATGCGCGGCGCGGCGGGCCGCTTCGTGGGGCACCGGGTACAGCTCCCAGCGCAGGTGCAGCGGCGCCCGTGCGTACGTCACCGCACGGGCCACCGTGGCGATCACGCCCACGACCGCCGACACCGAGATCACGACGTACAACAGGCTCGTCATGACGGCTCGCTCCGCCGCTACTTCTTCACGTCGCCGGTCGCGGCGCCGTGCAGCTTCACCTCGACCTTCTCCTCGAGGCTGTTGTAGTACTCGTTCAGGACGGCGATGACCTCGGGCTTCGAGAACTCCGCCGGAACCGGCTTGCCCTCGCTCATCAGCTTGCGGAGCAGCGTGCCGGAAAGCAGCAGGCGAGCGCCGCCTTTGTAGTTCCCTTCGTCGTCGATCACGGCCTTGCTCGAGTGCGGGCAGGTCTTCATCGACGCCATCGACCCGCACTCGTAGCAGTAGAAGGTCCAGTCCATGCACAGCGGCTTGAGCGCCAGCGCGTCCTGGGGAATCTCGAGGAAGATCTTCTGCGCGTCGAACGGCCCGTAGTAGTCGCCGACGCCCGCGTGGTCGCGTCCGACGATGAGGTGCGAGCATCCGTAGTTCTGGCGGAACACGGCGTGGAGCAGCGCCTCGCGCGGACCGGCGTAGCGCATGTCGAGCGGGTAGCCGGCCATCGCCACGCGCTCCTTGCGGAAGTACTTGTTCACCAGGGCGTCGATCGCCTTGACCCGGACGTCGGCCGGGATGTCACCGGGCTTCAGCTTGCCGACGAGCTGGTGGATGTACACGCCGTCGCAGACTTCGATGGCGATCCAGGCGAGGTACGCGTGGGACCCGTGCATCGGGTTGCGGAGCTGGAGGGCGGCGACGGTGTTCCAGCCGCGTTCCTCGAACATCTTCCGCGATTCGGCCGGGCGCTGGTAGAGGCCCTTGAACTGCTCGGGGAAGTACGATTCGGAGAGGACCTTGACCGGGCCGGCGAGGTTCACGTCGGCCTGCTCCATCACCATCTTCACGCCAGGGTGCGCCGGATCGACGGTGCGGAACACCTGCTGACACTCGTGGGTCTTGTCGATGGCGTACTTCTCGGTCACCTTCATCGTACCCATCAGCGTGTCGGTCTCGGTGTCCCACAACGCCACCTCCTCGCCGGCGGCGATCGTGTCGGCGAGAGCCTTGGTGGCCGAGAGGGTGATGGGGATCGGCCAGAACAAGCCGTTCTTCGACGGCATCGAGTACCAGTCGCAGCAGCCCTTCCAGTCCTGGTAGCCCATGAAGCCGTCGAGGGGCGTGAAGCCGCCGATGCCCATCATGATGAGGTCGCCGGTCTCGCGCGACGTCAACGGGACCTTCTTCAGGCCCTTGGCCTTCTTGATCTCCTCGTCCTTCGCCTTGCCTTCGAGCAGCAGCGGTTTGAGTTCCGGACTCCCATGCGGCGGTACCAACTTGCTCATGAGTTCACCTCGTGTTGATGGTGGCCGCGCGCCAGGCCTGCGGTCACAGGCGCCAGCGCGGCGGTCATGCTCGTGTTGACTCAGGCCTCCCGGGTCGAGCACACCGGGCGCCGCAACCGACATCCTGCCTCACGCGGAACCGCGTGCGCCACGCTCCACCGCGTCCGCCCGCGACCGGGCGGCCCGCAGCACGGCGTCGGTCCACTCCGGCGTCGCCGCCGCGTGGAGATGGGTGTACCGACGCCCAGACGTTGGAGACCACTAGGGCGTCGCGGCCGGCCGCGCTCCCTGATCCTCTTCGCACCGCGCACGCGGTCGTCACGGCCTCCGGACCCGGGACGAGCCGCGAGTAGTGGAACTCGTGTCCGCAGAGCGACAGCCCCTGCGGAAAGAACGCGTTCGGCGCGTCGACGACGAGCTCCGCGTACCCGTGACCCTGCGGCGCGGCGCACAGCTCCACGTCGCAGGGCAGAACGCCGGCCATGCGGCTGATCCGGTCTCCCTGCCTGATGGCGCGGGCCAGCAGCATCAGGCCGCCGCACTCGGCGTAGATCGGCAACCCGTCGTCCGCCTGCCGGCGCAGGTCGTCCAGGAACGTCCGGTTGGCGGCAATCGCGGCGGCGTGCGTCTCGGGAAACCCGCCGCCGATGTACAGCGCGTGCAGCCCTGGAGGGAGCACCGGCGCCGTCAGGCTGGAGATCGGCACCAGCGCCGCCCCGGCGGCCTCGAGCTGCTCGAGGTTTTCGGGATAGTAGAAGGTGAACGCCGAATCCTGCAGGTACCCGATCCGCAGGCCGGCGCCGCCGGCCGCTGGCCGGGCGGCCGCCGGCGACGATTCCGGCGCCGTCCAGCCCGACGGCGCCGGCGCCCGGGCTGCCATGTCCAGGATCTTCAGCAGGCCGAGGTGTTCGCCGACGTCTTCGACCAGCCGCCGGCGCAGATCGTCGAGGCCCGCGAACTCCGGCGGCGGCACGAGTCCGAGATGGCGGCTGAGCAGCAGCGACTCTTCCGCCAGCCGGGGCAGGACACCGACGACGGGAATCCCGCACCGATTCTCCACGCTGTCGCGGATGATCCGCTCGTGCCTGGATCCGGCCACGCGGTTCAGCACGACGCCGACGATCCGCACGCCGGGATCGAACGCCTGGCAGCCGAGCACGCACGCGGCCACCGTGCGCGTCACCTTCGTGGCGCTCACGACCAGGACGACCGGCGCGTCCAGTGCCTTCGCCAGCTCCGCCGTGCTGTGGGTGCCGTCCGCGTCCGCGCCGTCGAACAGGCCCCGGTTGCCCTCGATCACCGCGAAGTCGGCACCGGCCGTATGCGTGAGGAAGGCCTGCCGGACCGCGGGCACGCCCATCAGGAAGGTGTCGAGGTTGCGCGCCGGCCGGCCCGACGCCCACGCCAGCCAGGCCGCATCGATGTAGTCGGGACCCTTCTTGAACGCGCGGACATCGCGGCCGTGCGCCCGGCTCGACGCCGTGATCGCCAGCGCCACGAGCGTCTTGCCCGCGTCGCCGCCGAGCCCGGCGATCACCAGCCGAGGCGGCCCGAGCGGCGCGGGTCCTGGCGTTGCGGCCGTCACGATGCCGCCACCTCCTCGCGAACCGACAGGGCGATCTTGTAGAACACGGTCACCATCAGGAATCCCAGCGCCCAGATGCCCAGGACGATGAGCACCTCGGGCACGCTGGGCACGTAGCTCGTCACCGCGCCCAGCGGCGACGGCACGAACCCGCCGACGATCAGGCCCAGGCCCTTGTCGATCCAGAGCGACGCGAAGACCATCACGCAGGTGACCGCCAGCCATGACTCGCGGCGCCTGAAGGACGGCACGAGCAACGCCACCAGCGACGCCACGGCCAGCACCGATGACGTCCACATCCAAGGCGCGAGGGGCGCCTGGCCGTGGAGCCCCAGGTACAGGAACTCGAAATGCTCCACGTGCTCCGGGATCTGGCTGTAGAGCGCGGTGAACAGCTCGAGCAGGATGAAGAACACGTTGAGCAGCATCGCGTACGTCACGATGACGGCCAGCTTCCGGATCGGTTCGCGGCCGGCGTCGAACGACGTCACGCGCCTCAGCACCAGGCACAGCAGGATCAGCAGCGCCGGACCCGCGGCGAACGCCGACGCCAGGAATCTCGGCGCCAGGATCGCGGTCAGCCAGAACGACCGTCCAGGCAGGCCGTTGTAGAGGAAGGCCGTGACCGTATGGATGCTGACGGCCCAGGGGATCGAGAGAATGATGAGGGGTTTGACCCACGCGGGCGGCGCCATCCGCTTGCGCTCGGCGCCGAGCGTGACGAGGGCAATGACGGCGTTCAGCCCCAGATAGCCGCCGAGCGACACCATGTCCCAGAACATCATGGAGTTGGGCGTCGGGTACAGCATCACGTTCAGCACCCGCATGGGCTGGCCCATGTCCACGAAGATGAAGAGCATGCACATCGTCACGGCCGAGATCGCGAGAAACTCGCCGAGGATCGTGATCCGGCCGAACGCCTTGTAGTCGTGGAGGTAGAACGGCAGGACCACCATGACGGCCGAAGCCGCGACGCCCACGAAGAACGTGAACTGGGCGATGTAGAGGCCCCACGTCACATCCCGGCTCAGGCCGGTGATCGCCAGGCCTACGCTCAACTGACGCAGATAGGCCAGCAGCGCCAGCCCCATGACCAGGAGCAGGCCGAGTACCCACGCCCAGTACCTGCCGCCCGCCGACAACCGCCTTCTCGAACATGAACATGGGCGTTCCTCAGACGATGTAGTAGATCGCGGGCCGCGTACCCAACTCGGGCTTCCGCCGGATCGTGAAGTGGGAACGAAGCAGCGACCGGACGTCCGATTCCGGATCGCTCAGGTTGCCGAAGACGAGGGCCTTGGCCTGGCAGGCCGCGACGCAGGCCGGGGGCTCCCCCTTGGCGAGCCGCTCGTCGCAGAACGTGCACTTCTCGACCACCCCCTTCGACCGGGTCGGGAAGTCGGGTGAGATTCGCGCAATGGCCGGTCGCGGGTCGCTCCAGTTGAAGCTGCGCGAGCCGTAGGGGCAGCCGGCGACGCAGTAGCGGCACCCGATGCAGCGGTGCCAGTCCATCATCACGACGCCGTCGTCCCGCTTCCACGTGGCCTGGGTCGGGCACACGCGGACGCACGGCGGATTGTCGCAGTGGTTGCAGAGCACCATGACCGGCTTGTCGCGCAGCGCGTCGGGCGGATAGTCGGTCTGAAGCGACGGGAAGGTATGTTCGAACGACTCCTTCCAGATCCACTTCACCTCGTGAGCCTCGTTGGCGACGGCCGGCACGTTGTGCGCGAGGTGGCAGGCGTCCAGGCACTTCGTGCAGTCGCCCGCCTCGAGGCACTTCTTCGGATCGATGACCATGGCCCACCGGGTGCCGGCCTTGGCCGGAGCCGCCTCGTGTGGCGGCTGCAGCGCGAACGCGTCGAGCGCCGCCTTACCCGAGAGGCCGAGCGCCGAAACGCCTGCGGCCCCGAGGAACGCGCGTCTGCTGACACTCACTGGCCACCCCCTCTGACCGTTGCCGGGTCCACGTGGCAGTCCCAGCAGTACGGCGTCACGCCGGCGTATGTGTGGCACCGGTCGCAGAACTCGGCCTTGTTCGCGTGGCACCTGAGGCAGGTGCCCGAGAGGCTCGCCGTGTAGGCTTTGCCATCCGGCGCGGTCCAGGTGCGGACGTTCCGCCGGACCACGTCGTCGCGCCACGTGATGAGCAGGTCCATGTGCGAGGCCCGCATGTACTCCAGCGGCATCACGCAGGCCTTCTCCGTCTCCGGGAGCTTCGGTTCGGGCCCTCGCGCCGTCGTCCCCGCCGCCCTGGCGTACCAGATCGGGAAGGTGAGCAGGCCGACGAAGATGATCAGCGCGGCGATGATCACATGGCGGTCACGCATGAGCGAGCTTCTCCTTGGGGGCCGCCAGCGGTTCCCCGCGCAAGTCGGTCGTCCGCTCGCGCTCCCCCTTCATGACCAGCGCGTTGCCGACGAACTCGTGCACGCCCGCACAATCGACGCCGGGCGCCCAGTATTCGAGCAGCGGCGGCAAGGTGGCCTTGTCGATCGCGCAGATGCAGGCGAGAACGTTGACGCCGTGTTTGTCGCGCACGTAGCGCACCGCGTTGGCCCGAGGGAATCCTCCGCGCAGCCGCATCTCCAGGTTCTCGTCGGTGCCGAGGCCGGAGCCGCTGCCGCAGCAGAAGGTCTGTTCCCGTATGGTGTTCTCCGGCATGTCGTGGAACGCGCGGCACGTGTTCCGGATGATGTACCGCGGCTCCTCCATGAGCCCCATCGCCCGCGAGGGATTGCACGAGTCGTGGAACGTCACGTTCCAGTGGTCGTTGCGCGACATGTCCAGGTTGAGACGACCGTGACGAATCAGGTCCGCCGTGAACTCGCAGATGTGCACCATCCGGGTCGACGCGGCATGATCGAACCGCGTGCGCGTGACCGGGGACACCGGCACTTCGAGAAAGTCGGCCGGGCCGTTCATCGTGTCCATGTACTGGTGCAGCACCCGCCACATGTGGCCGCACTCGCCGCCGAGAATCCACTTCACGCCCAGCCGCCTGGCTTCCGCGTAGACCTTCGCGTTCAGCCGCTTCACCATCTCGTGCGACGTGAACAACCCGAAGTTGCCGCCATCCGACGCGTACGCCGTCAGGCTGTAGTCGAGCCCGATTTCGTGGAAGAGCGCGAGGTATCCGAGCAGCGTGTAGTAGTGGGGCGTGCCGAAGTAGTCGGCAGAGGGCATCACGAAGAGGACTTCGGCGCCCTTGCGGTTGATCGACGCGTCGACGCGGATCCCCGTCATCTCCTCGAGCTCGTCGACGGCGAACTCGATGCTGTCCTTGAAACCGTGCGGCTGGATGCCCAGGTGGTTCCCCGTCCGGAAGCAGTTGGCGACCGGCTCGAGCACCCAGTTGATGTTGCAGCCGACCAGCGTCAGCAGTTCCCGCCCGATCATCGTGATTTCGGCCGTGTCGATGCCGTAGGGGCAGAACACGGAACAGCGCCGGCACTCGGTGCACTGGTAGAAGTAGTAGAACCACTCCTTCAGCACGTCCTCGGTCAGGTCGCGGGCGCCCACGGCGGTTCCGAACAGCCGGCCCGCGGTCGTGAAGTAGCGCCGGTAGACCGACCGGATCAGCTCGGCCCTCAGCACGGGCATGTTCTTCGGATCGCCCGATCCGAGGTAGAAATGGCACTTGTCGGCGCACGCGCCGCAGCGCACGCAGATGTCCATGAACAGGCGGAATGACCGGTAGCGATCGAGCCGCTCCTTCATTCCGGCGAGGATGGTTTCCTTCCAATCCGGCGGGAGTTTCCAGTCCTGGTCGAACGGCTGCCACTCGCGCGGATTCGGCAGGCCGAGAGCGATGAGGTTCTTCGGCGCCGCGCTGTAGCAGTACGTCCCTTTTCGGAATTCCACGTGCGGATCGAGCCAGCCCCGCCCACTCGGCCGGTAATCGACCTGGGTCAGCTGTTCCGGGCTCGGGTTCTGGTCAGCCATGAGGCTATGCCCTCTCGACAGGAAGTCCCGCCGCTTTCATCTTGTCGCGGAACTCGTCTTCCCATTCCTCGTACGTGTGGACCTTCACCGGGTAGTTCCACGGGTTCACGTGCCGGCGCATCCGGTTGCTGTTCGCCAGATTCCTGGTCGGGCTCAGGAACACGCCGGCCATGTGCATCAGCTTGCTGAACGGGAAGTAGGCGACGAGCGCGCTCAGCAGGAACAGATGGACGAAGAACAGCGGGCTGACCTGCGACGGCACCACCGGCGCGAAGGTCACGAGTCCGAGCGTGAGCTGTTTGATGGCGACGATGTCGGGCCGCACGAAGTAGCGCATCAGGACGCCGCTGACGACCAGCCCGATCAGGAGGTACAGGGCGAAGTAGTCCTGGAAGAGCGAGATGTAGCGCACCTGCGGATCGCTCACGCGCCGCACGAACAGGTAGCCGAGCGCGGCCAGCAGAACGAGGTCGGTGGCGTACACCACGGGGGCACCGACCTGGAAGAACCCGTCGATCGCCGCGAGGACGCCCACCCAGGCCGGCGTGGGCTCGAGAAAGAAGCGCAGGTGCCGGAGGAGAACGATCAGGAACGACCAGTGGAAGGCGAGCGCCGCCAGCCAGAGCCACTTCTGCTCGCCGTAGACCAGGCGCGCCGCCCCTGGGCGACCGCCTTCCCCGTCCCCGTGGGCGTCGTGCCCGTGCGCAACGGGCTCGGTCGTGATCGCCCCCCGCGTATTGCGGAAGAGGGACCGGAAGAGCAGCACCTCGAGCGCCATGCGGGCGACCACGCCGGCCCGGGTCCAGGGGCTTTCGATCCAGGCCGCCTTGATCCAGTGCAGCGACCGCTGTTGCCCGCAGGTCGTCGTGATTCTGAACGGCACAGGGGTACGAGCCCAGCCGACCACGCGGGTGGCCACACCCACGAGGAAGATGGCGACGGCCACGGCCGGCACCGCAAGGGCGAAGGCGGGGCGCAGCGGCGCCAGCGCGCCGCCAGCCCACGCGATCCCCGCCAGTATCAGGACGGCAACGAGCGACGACAACGCATTCATGGGAGTTCGCCTCGGGGAGCTGTTCGCGCCGCGCCGCCTCTGGCGGCGGCTCGCGCCTCCGCCCGGGCTTGCGCGCGTTCGAGCACGAAGACGCGTCGGCGCGCCGCGCGCGCGCCGATCGCGTGGATCTCCTCGCGGCACCGCTCGAGCAGATCGGCCGCGATGAGGACCATGTCATCGATGCGTGTGCCAAGGACGTCGAGCGCCCCTGGTTCAACGCCAGCACTCCCGGTCGCGACCACGCCATCGGCGGCGCGCCGTGCCAGCGCGACGAATCCGACGGCGTCGGCCGGCGAGAAGTCCTGCACCGCACGAAGACGAATGACGGCGTCGAGCCACGCGGTCACCCTCGCCCGATCGAAGCCGCCGAACAGTTCGGCGGTCAGCCCCCTCAGCGAGGCCTCGAGCGTGTGGCCAACCGGGTTACGGAACCGATCCGGTTGCTCGCGCAGGAAGCGGCTGGTCTCGTCGGGATAGGTCCCGAGCGTGTACGCCAGCCACTCCTCGAGGAACCGATCCCTCGTCGCCGCCGGCACCATCGTCAGAGCCATGGCGCCTCGCGGGCCGATCTGCCGATCGGGCGTCGCGAGGCTCGCTGCGTCTCTACACGCATCCGGTCGGTTTCGGCAGGCCGGCCAGCTTGCACGCCCCTTTGGCCGGGCCCGACGGGAACAGCGTGTAGATCTCGTTGAGCTTGAACCCGGTCTCTTTACAGAGTTTCCGGATCATCGGCGCGATCCCGAACTGGAGGTAGTAGTTCCGCAGGTAGTTGATCACCTTCCAGTGCGCTTCGGTCAACTCGGCCACGCCCTCGGTCGACGCGAAGTCCAACGCCACCCGTTCGTTCCAGATCTCGGGGTTCTCGAGAAAACCGTCTTCGTCGACGAGGTAGGTATTCCCGGACAGTTCGATGTTTGGCACGGCCGTTCCTTTCGATTGTCGACTCGCCGCCCGGCCCGATCGTCACGGAACACGCGCGGCTCACTTGGCACGGGGCTACACCAGGTCGATGTAGCCGCAGGGGCACTCCTCCGCGCACTTCTTGCACCCGTTGCACACTTCGAGCTTGATCTTGTAGTGCTCGCCCTTCGGCAGCTTCACGAAGCAGTTGTTGGTGCAGTACATCCAGCAGGTTTCGCAGTCCATGCACAGGCCGCACGACATGCAGCGCTTGGCCTCGTCGAGGACGCCGGCTTCGCCAAGACCGATCTCGATCTCGGTGTCCGGACCGCGTTCGTCGACCGGCACGTGCGTCCGCTCGTGGCGCTCGGCCGGCTTGTACCAGCCGATCTTCATCTTCTCGGGCGTGACGGGTGGGAGCGCGGGCGGCTTCTGGAGCGCCGTCCCGCGCAGGCGGGCGTCGATCGCCTCGGCGGCGAAACGACCCTGTCCAATCGCGATGCTGACCAGTCCCAGCGCCACGTCGTCGCCACCGGCGTAGACGTCCGGAATCGACGTGGTTCCCCAGTCGTCAATCTTGATCCAGTCCTTGCCGGTGCGCAGGTTGGCCACCGGTCCGAAATCCGGCTCCTGGCTGATCGCGGCGATGATGGTGGTCGCCGGCAGGTCGAATTCCGACCCGGCCCGCGGAACCGGCCGCGGCCGGCCCGACCGGTCGGGCTCGCCGAGATCCATGCGGATGCACCGCATGCCCACCGCCGCCCCGTCTTTCACCAGGACCTCGACGGGAGCCGCGAGGAACTCGATCTGAACCCCTTCCTCGAGGGCGCCTTCGATCTCGGGCTTGATCGCCGGCATCTCGGCGCGGGTCCGCCGGTAGAGCAGCGTCACCTGCGCCCCGAGGCGCCGGCTGACCCGGGCGGCGTCGATGGCCGAGTCGCCGCCGCCGATCACGATGACCCGATCGCCCACCGTCACCGTGTCGCCGCTGTTGACGTGATTCAGGAACTCGGTCCCGGTATACACGCCGGAGGCATCCTCGCCGGGCACGCCCAGCGTCAGTCCCTTGTGGGCACCGATACCCACGAAGATTGCCTTGTAATCGGCGTGCAGCTGGTCCAGCGTGATGTCTTTCCCGATGACGGTATTGCACCGCAGCTCGACACCCAGGGCGAGCACGCGTCCGATCTCGGCGTCGAGTACCCGACTCGGGCAGCCGATATCGAGGGATGCCGTACCGGAGCATCCCGCCAGGACGCGCGAACCCCTCGAACACGGCGACCGGGTACCCGCGACGCGCCAGTTGGTACGCGCACGACAACCCGGCCGGGCCGGCCCCGACCACGGCGACCCGCTCGTCGCGCTTCTCGTCGGAAAGCCGCCGGAGCTCCAGGCCCTGGGTGATCCCGAAGTCCCCGACGAAGCGTTCGAGGGCGTTGATCGCCACGGCGCCCTCCTTCGTCGTCCGGTTGCACCCGTCCTCGCACGGGTGCGGGCAGACGCGGCCGCAGACCGCCGGGAACGGGTTCCGGTCGGTGATGATCCCCCAGGCCTCGGCGTACGCCTGCTCCGGCGTGCGGCCGTACGCCTCCGCCTGGGCGATCGTGGTGAGCCAGCCGCGGATGTCCGTGCCGCCGGGACATGTACCACCGCATGGTGGTCCTTTCGGCGCGTAGCGAGGGCGCAGCGGGCTGATGTCGCCCCCGGCCTGCCCGCCCGACTTGATGACCGGCTTCTTGACTTCCTTGAACAAGCCCATGACTCATCCCTCTCCCGCGGGGTCCACACTAGGCGTACGGGTACAAGCCCCGTTTGAAGTCCTCGAGCTGGCCGAGCAGACGATCGTGCTTCTGCTCGTCCTCCAGCAGGTACGTGAGCAGGTGGCGGTGGATGAAGAGGCGGCAGTTCTTCCGCGCCTTCTCGGCGAGCTCCAGCGTCTCCTTCTCGAGGGCCGCGTGCTGCTCCACCATGTCCCAGATGTCGCCAAGTTCCTCGGGCGTCAGCGTGAACGCCTCCTTCTCGAGGCCGTCGAGCATCACCTGCTGCACGCGCTTGTGCATGACCGAATCCTGCCGGATGATCTCCATCATCAGCCGGATGAACGGATTGGTCGTCTTCTCCATGATCCTGGTCGTCTGGGTGACGGCCCCGTCCTCGATCTTCTGCCACTGCTTGAGAACGGCGATCAGATCGTCGGTGTTGTCGGCTGCCTTCTGTTTGAAGCTCATGATCCTCTCCTCTTCCTCGGAGTCTACTCGGGCGCGGCGCCCTCTTTGTGGGGCACCGTGATGTAGCTGCCGCCGAAGTAGCTGTACACGCACCGGCTCGACTCCATCAGCTGCCGGATCGCGAGCTTGCAGTCGTCCTTGGTGCAGTTGGCCTCTCCGTGCTTCGCGATCATGGCCTTGGTCAGATCCCCGGCCTTCAGGTTCTTCTTGCCCTGGGTCTCGACGACCATGGCGTACATGTCGTCGGCAAGTGTCTCGACCGTGACCGGCATACTGTCCTCCTAGAAGCGGATGTGGGTCGACTTGGCGTAAGTCAGGCCCGCGTGCTTGAAATCGTCGAGATGGTACCGGGTGAACGGGATGCCGCTCACCTCGAAGAAACGCGGCCATCCGATCCGCTCGATCCACTCGCCCATCCGCTCGTGCCTCCGCGCATGCTTCGCGTAGACCTCGACGATGTTGACGACCGCGTCCACGACCTCGGGCCAGCGCGGCGGATGGTTGGGGAGGAAGGGAATGGCCAGCTTCGAGAACTTCGGCGCGCTCCGCGCGTTGCTCACCTTGCCGCCGACCCAGATGGAAATGCCGTCGTTCTCCGGGTCGTTGAGCGGCATCGACGGGCAGACGGTGTAGCAGTTGCCGCAGTACATGCACTGCTCTTCCACGACTTCCACCGACGCCTTGTCGTTGACGGTCGCCGGCCGGATCGCCCCGGTCGGGCAGGACGCGATGAGCGTCGGAACCTCGCACGTCTTCGGCAGCGTCGTGTGGTTGATCTTCGGCGGCCGCCGATGGACGCCGAGAATCGCGATATCCGAGCAGTGGACCGCGCCGCACATGTTGAGGCAGCAGGCGAGCGCGATACGCAGCTTGGCGGGCAGGTTCTCGTGCGTGAACCGGTCGCACAGCACGTCCATCACCGACTTGACGATGCCCGAGGCATCCGTCGCCGACGAATGGCAGTGCACCCAGCCCTGGGTGTGGACGATGTTGCTGATGGCGTTGTTGGTGCCGCCGACGGGGAATCCGAGCTCGAGCAGCGCCGCCTTGAGCGGTTCGATGTTCGCGGGTTCGGAGAGCAGGAACTCCACGTTGTTGCGGCTGGTGAACCGCAGGTGCCCGCCGCTGAACCGGTCCGCCAGGTCAGCGAACCGCCGCAGGGACTGCACGCTCAAGAGGCGGGGCGAGGCGGCGCGGACCGTGTAGACCCGGTCGCCCGACTCGGCCACATGGCAGTACACGCCCGGCGCCATCGACTCGTGGTACTTCCACTGGCCGTAGTTCTTCTTGATGACCGGCGGAAGCAACTTGTCGTAGTGCGGAGGGCCGATATCCGTGATTCGCTTCACAGGTGCTGTCGTCATGGTCAGTCACTCCTCGTGGATGTCCAGGCCTGGTCAGTCCCCGTCCTTCTGGAAGAAGATGTACGGGTTGTCGCGCGGCGCCGTCACCATCTCGGGGATGGGATCGAGCCCAATCGCGTCGAGGAAGTTCGCCAGCCCGACGCGCTGCATGAGTTCGCCGACCCGCTCGCGGTTCTTGCCGTGTTCGTCCCAGAACTCCCAGACGCGCTTGAGCAGTTCCTTCAGGGTCTCCGACAGTTCCGCGGCCGGCACGAAGGGCACGAGGACCGAGGAGAGCAGCGCTCCCTGGACGATCGGCGCCTTCGCGCCGATGAGGATGGTCGCCCCGCGCTCCAGGCCGGGGCGCAGCGCCTTGGGCATGACGTTGATGCAGTGCATGCACCGCACGCACTCGCGATTGCCGATCGTCAGCTTCTTGCCGTCCCACGCCATGCACTTCGAGGGGCAGTTGTCGCAGACTTCCTTCTGGATATCCAGGCCCGCGGCGGCGTACTCGGCGGTGGCCACGGGATCCTGCTGGATGTCGTCCTTCCACGTCCCGATGATCGACAGGTCCGACCGGGCGATCGACGCCACGCAGTCGTTCGGGCAGCCGGCGCACTTGATCTTGAACTTGTAGGGGAACGGCGGGCGGTGCAGCTCGTCCTGGTAGGTGCGGGTCAGGTCGTCGCAGATCGCCATCGTGTCGTAGCAGGCCCACTCGCACCGCGCCTGGCCGACGCAGCACGACGGGGTGCGCAGGCACGACCCGGATCCGCCGAGGTCGAACCCGGCCTCGGTGAGCTCCTTGAAGATCGGCTCCAGTTCGTCGGTCTTCGTGCCGAGGAAGACGATGTCCCCCGTCGACCCGTGCATGTTCGTCAGGCCCGACCCGTGCCGCTCCCAGATGTCGCAGAGCGTCCGGATCGACTCGCTCGTGTAGAACCACCCGGCCGGCTGATTGACCCGGATCGTGTGGAAGTGCGCCACGTTCGGATACTTCTCGGGCAGGTCGCTGTACCGCCCGATGACGCCTCCTCCGTAGCCGAGCACGCCGACGATGCCGCCGTGCTTCCAGTGTCCCATCTTCTCTTCGTAGGACTGCTCGAGCTGGCCGAGGAGGTCCCCGCACACAGGGCTCTTCTCACCGGCCTGCTTGATCTCCTTGATGAAGCTGGGCCACGGACCGTGCTCCAGTTGATCGAGGAGCGGGGTCTTGCGTGTCTCATCCGCCATCTTGTCCTCCTATGGACGGCATCCAGCACACCGGACTCGACCGGTGCCGCGAACCGAACGTTGCCACGCGACGGCGAGGCTCGAGGGCCTCACCGCTTGACCGACGCCGCCATGGCCACCGTCCGGTAGGCCACGTGGGCGAACTTGGTGTACGGCGCGCTGACGAACAGCGCGAAGATCAACACGAGGTGAACGACGTACCAGACGTACATCCAGGGGACCGACGCCGCCAGGCGCAGGAACTGGATCAGCGCGCCGGTGACGATGACCCCGGCCATCGTCCAGATGAAGAACCAGTCGAAGTAGGTGCTCGCGGCCCGCTTCGCGGGGTTCCTCAGCCGATCGAGCAGGAGCAGCGCGACCCCCACGACGGCCACGACACCGCTCAGGTTCCCCAGGATCTTCAGCGGGTGCGTCTGCGCGAGAGGCGTGTGCATCACGCCGCCCATGGTCGCGAACCCGATGATCGTGCTGACGGTGGCCAGGCCGAGGAAGCCCCAGAACATCGTCAGGTGGCCGATGTGGCGCGCGCGCGCCTCCGAGCACCGGCCGAATCGCTCGTGGGTCATGATGTCCACGGCCGCGGGAACCAGGCCGCTGAGGATCGGGCCGTTCGCGCCCGAGGCGCGCAGCGCACGGACGAACCGCGCAATGCCTGCCAGGAAGGCGACGACGATCAGCCCGGAGAGCGAGAAGAAGAACGTCTCGATGAGCCAGAGCGGGTACAGGTGGGCGAACTCGGGGGCGGACCCGGCCGCCGGTTCGCCGCCCCCGAACATCGGCCCGGCCATGGCGAGCAGGCCGAAGACCATCACGCCGACGACCACGAGCGCCACGGCGCCGGACGGCCTGGCCAATAGCGAGCCGAGGAACCCGGGCACCGAGCACGCCCTGATGACCTCCCCGCGCAGGGCGCCGAACACCTCGCCGGGCTTCGCACCGCGCGGGCACCTGGTGGTGCAGTCGCCGCAGTTGTGGCACAGCCAGATGGCCGGGTCCCCGATCAGCCGTTGCTTGAGACCCCACTGCGCGTGGAGCATCTGGCGCCGCGGAAACGGATCGCCTTCCGGCGACAGCGCGCACGTCACCGAACAGGTCGCGCACTGGTAGCACGCCTTGAGGTCTCCGCCGCCGCGCGCCACGACGTCCCTGATGAACTGGACATCGGGTTCGATCATCACGGCGTCAGACATGGCGGACGGCTCCTCCTAGAACCCCTTGTAGGGGTTGGGACCCAGCTCTCGGATGCGCGACATGAACGTGTCGATGAGCACGGGCAGCTGGTGATACTCGTTGATGGCCAGCTGCGTGAGCTGGATCCGCTCGGATTCCAGCTGGAGACGCTGCAGCGTCTCCTTGACGTTCTCCAGCCGGCGGTTGGCCAGTTCACTCCCCTGCATGAAGTGGCACTGGTAGTCGTCGCCGTACTTGCACCCGACCAGCAGCACGCCGTCGATCCCGCCCGACAGCGCGTCGGCGATCCAGACGATGTTCAGGGAGCCGAGGCAGCGCAACGGGATCACCCGGATGCTCGGGTCGTAGCGCACGCGGTTGAGGCCGGCCACGTCGAGCGCCGGGTAGGCGTCATTCTCGCAGATTAGCACGAGAACCCGCGGCTTCTCCTCGTCCTCCTCGGGCACCTCGATCGCCTTGACCATCGAGGCGATCATGTCGACCGAGTAGTTCTTGAACGAAATGATCCGTTCCGGGCACGAGCCCATGCAGATGCCGCACCGCCGGCAGCGATACGCGTTCAGCTGCGGCGTGCCCTTCGCGTCCTCGTCGAGAGTGCCGAACGGGCACTCCTCGGTGCAGCGCTTGCACTGGGTGCAGCGCTGCAGGAAGAAGTCGGGGAACGACAGGTCGCCGGCCCGCGGATGCACGGCGGCGCCGTTCGCCGCCATCTCGATGCTCTGGATCGCCTTGAGCGCGGCGCCCGCCCCGTCTTCCTGCGCGTGGGCGGCGTCCATCGGCGCGCGCACGGCCCCGGCGGCGTACACCGCGGTCCGCCGCGTCTCGTACGGGAAGCAGATGAAATGCGAGTCGGGGAACCCGTGCCTGAACGCCGGGAGGTCCGGCCCCTGGCGGTACGTCAGGTTCAGGATCTCGGTCCCCTCGTGGTGGGCCAGGTCCTCGATCTTCTTCCGGGCGTCGACTTTCTGCGGTTCGGTGGCGTCGGCCCGCGTCAGCGTCGCGCGGGCGTCCTTCACCGCGCGGATCGCGACGCCGTCCGCCGAGTTGGGCACCATGCCCGTCGCCAGCACCACCAGATCCGCGGCGATGGCGATCTGCTCGCCGAGCAGCGAGTCGGTCACGCTCACCGTCAGTCGGCCGTCACCGGACGGTACGACGCCGGTTACGTCGCCCTTGGTGAGAAACGTGAGCGGGTGGGACTGGACCGCGCGGTAGAACCGCTCGTACTGACCCGGCGTCCGCATGTCCTTGTAGATGATGTACACCGACGCGTCCGGGTTCTGCTCGTGGATCTCGGCGCCGTGCTTCAGCGACGCCATGCAGCAGACCGACGAGCAGTAGGGCAGGTGATCGGCGTCCCGCGAGCCGGCGCACTGCACGAACAGCACGCGCGCCGCCGGCGCGCCGTCCGACGGCCGCTTTACGGGACCGGACGCGATCATCTTCTCGAACTCGACGTTCGTCACGACGTCCGGACTCGCCCCGTAGCCCAGGTGCGCGAGGCGGGTGGCGTCGTAGGGCTTCCACCCCGTGGCCTGCACGATCGCCCCCACCCTCGTCGTCATCTCGCCAGCCGTTCCGGCGAGGGTGACGTCGAAGGCGCCTGGCTGGCCGGCGGTGTTCAGGATCCGGGCCGAGGTGAGCACCTGAATCCGGGGGTGGTACGTCACGGCCTGGACCATCGCCGCGGTCCCGTCGGTCGCCAGCGCGTCGTAGGGCGGCTCGGTCGGGAACCGCTTCTTGAGCGACGCGACGAACCCGCCCAGCGCCGGCGTCTTCTCCACCAGGACCGCCTCGAACCCAGCCTGGGCGGCTTCCAGCGCGGCGGTCATCCCCGTCACGCCGCCGCCCACGACGAGGATCCGCCTGGAGACGTCGCCGGCAACCGGCTCGAGCGGCTCGGACTTCTTGGCCTTGACGATCCCCATGCGGAGGTAGTCCTCCGCCATCATCTGGGTGTCTTCGTGGTTCGGCGGCTGGCACCAGATCACGTGTTCGCGCAGATTGACCCGTTCGAGGACCATCCGCGGATCGAAGGCGAACGCGTCGGTCTTCACGCGCGGGGAGCAGGCGGCGATGACGACCTTGTCGACGGTACCCTCGGCCAGGTCCTTCTCGATCAGGCTGCGGCCCTCGGGCCCGCAGAGGAACGGGTGGACGGCGCAGCGCGGCGCGTGGTACTCGGATTCCGCCAGCTTGGCGAGCTTGGCCGTGTCGAGCGCGGCGCCGATGCCGCAGCCGCTGCAGACGTAGACACCGACGGCGTTAGCCATGGTGGGCACTCCTCACAACGGCCTGGAGCGCCTTGAGAGCTGCGCCCGTCGCGTCCTGCACCGAGGCCGACACGTCTTCCGGCCGGGTTGCGCATCCGGCGCCGTGGAAACCCGCCCGGCTCTGGCGGGGCGCCAGGAACTGGAACTCGTCGAGGACGAAGCCGGCCGGCAGGTTCGAGGTCTGGGGCACGATGCCGGTCGCGAGGACCAGCAGTGCCGCGCGGGCAGTCACCGTCCGCCCCGTCTGCACGTCCTCGGCCGTGATGAGCAGGTCATGCGTGGCGGGGTCCTCCTCGACCTTCGCCACCTTCCCCTTGATCAGGGTGAGCTGCGGGTCGGCCGCCACGGACGCGCGGAAGTCCTCGAGCCGGCCCGGTGTCCTGATGTCGATGTAGAAGATCGACACCGGCGCGGCCGGACACAGTTCACGCACGTAGGTGGCCTGCTTGAGCGACGCCGCACAACACACCGCCGAGCAGTACGGCAGGTGGTTCTCATCGCGGGACCCGGCGCACTGGACGAAGGCCACCGACGCGGGCGGCTGCTGGTCGGAGGGCCTGAGCAGTCGTCCCTTGGTCGGCCCGTCCGGCGCGGCGAACCGCTCGACCATCACGTTGGTCACCACGTTCGGGAAGCGGCCGAACCCGAGGTTGTCGATCTTCGCCGCGTCGTAGGGCGCCCATCCGGTCGCCGCCACGACGGCGGACACCCGGACCGTCCGTCGCTCTGTCTTCTGGTCGAGATCGATGGCTCCGTATTCGCAGGCGTCCCGGCACGCCGTGCAGCCCGCGCCGCACGCCGCCCGGTCGATCGCGTAGGCCGCCGGAATCGCCAGGCGGTGCGGCAGGTAGGCGGCCTTGGTCGTCGACAGGCCAAGGTTGAAGTCGTCGGGGCGTTCGGCCGGGCAGACCTGCGCGCACTTGTCGCAGAGCGTGCAGGCATCGGTCACGTAGCGCGGCTCGACGACGATCGTCGCGTCGTAAGCGCCCGGCGAGCCGGAGACCTGCTCGACCCTGGCCTGCGTCAGGACCTGGATGGCCGGGTTGTTCCGGATCCGCCTGAAGTTGATCTCCAGGCCGCAGGCCGGCGGACAGAGCTTGGGGAAGTACCGGTGGCTGCGCAGGGCCCGTCCGCCCAGACAGGTGCTCTGTTCGACGAGCACGACCTGACAGCCGGCCTCCGCGGCTTCGACGGCGGCGGTCACGCCACTGATGCCGCCCCCAATCACGAGGACTGGTGCCGGGCCCGCGCCGTGTCCCTGGGTGTCGGTCATGGATCTCCCTACGCGCCGGCGGGCGGGGGCTCCGCGGCGGCCATGGCCTCACGCTTTGCCTCCAGCACGCCCGGCCTGAACTTCATCGATTTCTCGTGAAGGAGGCTGAACCGCAGCCACTGCATCGCAAAGTCGAGGAGGTCCTCGTCATTGGTGCGCATGGCGTCGGCGCGCGCCTCGTCGACGACGAACGTCTGGAGGAACCGGCTCTCGAAGACGAACCGCCGGAATCGATCCAGATCGAAGCACGCCATGTAGTACATCTCCATCTGCTCTGGCGTGAGTCCGTCGGTCTTGTCCCAGAATTCGTCGAGCATGAGCGCCTTGAACGAGGCGCCCATCATGTCGTATTCCTCGATGCCCTGCTCTTGGAGCCACTGCCTCACCGTGAGGGTCCGGCCTTGATCGTGGCCCTGGCACAGGTCCTCTCGCAGCAGGAAGTGGAACGCGCGGTCGGTCGGCGTGATCTGCCGCGGCTCGGCCGCCCCGAGCGGGTACATCCGGCAGGCCCAGGGACGATCACGGTAGACGCCGCACCCTTCCGGCCCGACGAAACCGCAGGCCTTGGTCTCCGGGTCCATCCGGAGCAGCACCGCGGGGAACTTCTGATCGGCGGTGAACGGCGTGATCGTATGCCGCCGCAGGAACTCGGAGGAGTCGAGCCCGACGGCGCGCTTCAGCCGCAGCACGTCGTAGGGCGTCAGGACGATCGACACGTCGCGGCAGCAGCGGGTGAAGCACTCGAGCCCCTGATGACACTGGAACGTGAACGAGTCGTCCGGGGACATCCTCGGGTACTCGGTGAGGATTCTCGTCTGGACGGTGGGGTCAGTCGCCATGTTCGGTGGTCTCCTCGCCCAGGATGCCGCTGCGAAGCGCGACGGCCGACCAGACCGGGAGCGGCCCGGTCTCGCCGGTGGCCGGATCGAGCCGATGCCGGTACGATGCCCGGACGTTGAATCGGTTCTGCATCCAGTCCCAGCCGCGCACGTAGTACGGGCACGCGTCGTTGAAGCAGACCCACTGGAACTCGCCGGCCCAGCTCGTCAGGGGAGGGGTTTCCCAGCGCACGAGGGGCGCGTCGCAATGAGGGCAGCGTATGGTGCACTCGGTGTGCATGGCTCTACCGGCGGAATCCGGCGGGGTCCCCGGGGCGCACGCCCCGAGGACCCCTCGACCGGGAACGGAGGAATGACTACCCGCCGAGCAGCTCGTGCTCCTTGGGCTGCGGGTAGATGTGGAGAATCGGCCTGGTCAGCATCTCCCAGGTCTGGGTCTTCGGAACGAACTTGCAGTTGGCGAACACCAGCCACTTCTCCTGATCGATCGTCGGCGTGTCCGCCCGGAAGTAGTACCCGGGCCAGCGCGTCTCCTCGCGGAAGAGCACCGTGCGGACATGGGCCTCGGCCTGCCACATGCGGTGGATGTTCTCCCAGCACCGCATCAGTTCGTGGTGGTTCTCGGCCGCCAGCGACGCGGAGTCTTCCTTGAGGAAGGCGAGCAGCTCGAGCGCGCGCTGGAGCTGGGCCTTGTTGGTGCTGAAGCCCGAGCTGACGCCGCCGGCGTACTCGTCCATCAGCTTCTGGAGCCGGAACATGAACATGCGCGGCTTGATGTAACTCGGGTTGATCTCGGGATCGGTCGTCGCCCCCTTGAACTGGGCGAAGGTGTCGAGCGGCTTGAGGATCTCGGCCTTCAGGGCGTCGATCTCGGCCGGGTCCACCTTCGGTGCGACGTTGTTGTCGACGATGTACTTCACCGCGGCCTTCGCGCAGATACGGCCTTCGGCGTGGGACCCGGACGAGAACTTGTGGCTCGACGCGCCCGACGCGTCACCCGCGCAGAAGATCCCCTTGACAGTGGCCATGTGCGCGTAGCCCCAGAAGTACTCCTTCTTGGTCTCGTCGGTCTGCAGGTCTTCGGGACCGCTGACCCACGCGCCCGAGGCGCCGGAGTGCGATCCGATGAAGTACGGCTCGGCCGCCGCGATCTCGGAACTCTTCACCTCGGGCTCCACGTTGGTGGCGGCCCAGAGGATGGCCTGGGAGATGGTCATGTCGAGGAAATCTTCCCACGCCTCGTTCTCGAGCTCCTTCATCTTCTTCTTGTAGGCCTTCGGATCGTCCTTGAGGGTGTCGGCGATCTTCTGCATCGCCTCTTCGGTCCTCATGAAGATCGGCCCCTTGCCCTGCAGCACGTCGAGCATCCCGAGGTAGTTGCGCAGGTTGGCGGGGATCGGCTTCACGCGGCCGTACGGTCCCCACTTCTCGAGTTCGGGCTTGCGCTCGACCATGTACTCACCGCCCATGGCGTTGGTCGCGCGCGACTTGAAGAGCAGGAACCACGCGCCCACCGGGCCGTACGCGTCCTTGAACCGGACCGGGATGAAGCGCACTTCCTGGCAGGTCATCTCGGCGCCGGCCTTCAGCGTGAAGTAGGCCGAGGAGCCGGAGTTCCACGGCGGATACCAGGCGCGGCCGAGGCCCTCGCCCGAGCTCCTGGGCTTGAAGACGTGGACCGCGCCGCCCATCATCACGAGGGTGGCCTTCGCCTTGAACACGTAGAACTTGTCCTCGCGCACCGAGAAGCCTACGGCCCCGGCGCACTTGTCTCCGTCCATCAACGGACCGACGATGAACACGCGCTCGAAGATCTGCCCGACGCCGCTCTCCAGCAGGGCGTTCTTGGCCGCCTCGGCCACGACCACCTTGTACGACTCGCCGTTGATCATGAGCTGCCAACGGCCTTCGTGGACGTACCCGCCCTTCTCGTCCGTCCAGATCGGCAGGCCCCACTTCTCGAACAGGTGCACCGTCGAGTCGACGTGGCGGGCGATATTGGCCACGAGGTCCTCGCGCGTGACGCCCATCAGGTCGTTGCGCACGTAGTCGACGTAGTCCTTGACCGTGTTCTTGCCGTCCTTCAAACCGACGTACTGGTTGATGGCCGACAGGCCCATCGCCACGGCGCCGGAGCGGTCCACGGCGGCCTTGTCGACCAGGGTCACCTTCAGGCCGTTCTGCTTCGCCCAGTACGCGGCTTCGACCGCGGCCCCGCACGCCGCCATGCCGCCCCCGAGGATCAGGAGATCTGTCTCAACGACAACGGTTTCAAAATTCGCCATCTGTAGCCTCCCCATGCCCTACTGCTTCAGGGTGTACACTTCCGGAAGGCCGGTCGAGGCCGGCTCGGTGTACAGCACGTGATTGTTAAGGTCCGCCTTGGTGTCGAAGCCGCCGTCGGGGACGGCCTTGCCTTCGGCTGTGGTGCGGATGGGGAACTTGAAGCGCTTCACCATGCCGTTGCGGAACTTGACCGTCCACATGATCGAGTCGGTCGACCGCAGCGGAGTCACGGTGGCCCCAAGGGGCACGAAGTCGGCGTAGCCCCGAACCTCGACGGCCTGTGTCGGGCAGATCTTGACGCAGTTGTAGCACTCCCAGCACATCGAGACGTCGCGGTTGTACGCCTTCATCGTCTCCTTGTTCAGGAGCATGAGGTCGTTGGGACAGATGTGCTGGCAAGCGGTCTTGTCCAGCGCCTTGCACCCGTCACACTTGTCGGGGTTCACGTAACTTGGCATTCCACTACCTCCTGATAGAAGACCGTCCTGCTGGGAGTCAGTAAGAGGTTGGCGCGGGGAGCCCCCCCGGATTCCCGGGCGGCCGCATCGCTCCGGCTCCGGGTGGCGCCACCACGAACACGGTCGAACGTTACGGCCAGAGAGCCGCTATGTCAAGTGTTTGCTTACATTTAGAAGTCGTCCCATATAGTCTATGGCATTAGTCGAGTATGCAGGATTCCCGTCTCCGGCGGGTCTCGGGTGGCGAGTGAGGTGGACTCGGCGGCTGGGGACGGGACTACGGGGAGATCGTGCGGCGCTCGACGGTCTCCTCGCTCGGTGAGCTCACGGCCAGCGCGGTCGACCCCAGGACGAACGCTCCGGCCGAGAGGACGACGAACCAGCTCGGGATGAGGTCGCCCACCGCCAACCGCCGGTAGAACTCCTCGACCGACTGCGGGCTCGCCGGATGGATGAAGACCTTGGTGAGCCAGGCCGCAGTGATGAAGTAATACAGCATCAGGTAGTTCCGCCGGAGGCGGAGCCGGGCCGCACTGATCAGCCCCACTCGTTTCGCCGGGACGGCGAGATCGGCGGCCAGGCGCTCGCGCCACGAGCGGTCCCGATCTGGCTCCGACCCCAACATGCCGCCGAAGTAGTGGTGCTCGAGCAGGCGCAGGCGCCAGATGCTCGTGTGCAGGAACTGGTACCGCCGCGCCTCGATGGCCAGGCACATGGCCACCGCGGCCAGGCCGAGCAGGAGGATGTACGGCGGCGTGCGTTCCGATCCGAGCGTGAAGGTCGTCATGCCCAGGGCCATGACCATCGCCCAGTTCGTGGTGATGTCCAGGCGCTGGCGCCACGTGGCCATGCGATGCATCTCGCCCCGGTAGAGATGCGCCATCGCGGTATCGAAGTTCGGCGGGTCGGACGGAACCATCCCGCCGGCGGGCGCCGTCGCGCTCACAGGATCACACGGCATCGGTGGCTGGCAGTGTAGCACCCTGGGGCGGCCTCCGTGAAGGCACCGCCCGGCTCGGGTCAGCGCCCGGCTCCTGCCAGGCGGCAGGGGCGTTCCGGTGAGGCGCGCCCTACTTGTCCGACTGGTGCTGGGAGAGGTTCATCACGCGCAGCGCCCGGTTCGAGGCCGGCCCCGCCTCGTACACGATGCGCACGCGGTCGCCGATTCTTGGCGTGACGCCGATCTCCGCGGTGCGGATGTCGAGCGGCAGCGGCGGACGATCCCGGGCGTCTTCGTCCTGGACCTGCAGCACGCCGCCGCCCTGCTCCACCGCCACGACGTTGCCCTGGATCACCGGGGCGGTGGCCACGCAGCCCGACGCCGATACGAGGGCGACGACCATCAGCACGACGGCCATCCGGGTCATGCCCTCTCCTCCCTGCGGGCGGCCAGCTCACGCGCCGCCCCTCGGACCATGCCGACCACGATCACGCCGGTGATGACCGACACGGCCGCCATGACCGTCCACGCCGCCGCCGTGTCGTAGCCCACTTGCTTCAGGATGACCGACACCATCGCGCACACGACGGTGATGGCAAAGATGAGGCGGATCTTGTATCCGCGGATGTACTTCGTGGCAATCGTCCCGATCTGGGCGCCCGGAGCCGCCCCCATCAGCATCAGCAGCACGGCGAGAATCTCCACCCGGCCCTTCATCGAGTACGTCGCCGCGCCGTAGAACCCCGACAGCATCACGGTGAACAGGTCGGTCCCGACGGCCACGAAGGTGGGCACGCCGATCAGGTAGACCAGCGCCGGCATCATCAGCAGGCCGCCCCCGATGCCGAGGAACCCCGCCAGCAGGCCGACCACGAATCCCACGGCCGCGGGGAGCCAGACCGAGCACTCCACCTGCGCCACAGGGAACCGCACCACCGGTCTGAGCTTGATCTTGTGCAGCGTCAAGTGCCATAGAACGGCCCCGGTCGCCGGCGCGATCTCGCTCACGGCACGGCGGCGGATCGCCCGTTCCTTGAAGTAGTCGTAGAAGACGAGCCACGCGATCAGGAACAGGAGGACGACGTAGACCCAGCGGATGACAGGGCCGGCCAGCCCGAAACGCTCCAGGAGCATCACGAGCCTGGCGCCGCACTCGATGCCGACGACGTCGAAGGCGAGCATCGTCAGGCCCAGCTTCACGTCGACGTTGCCGAACTTCGCGTGGCGGCGTGTGGAGATGATCGACTCGCCCGCCATGTGGCACAGGTCGGTGCCCACCGCGAACGGCATCGGAAAGCCGAAGATGTTCAGCGCGGGCGTGACCATCCAGGCGCCGCCCATGCCCAGGAAGCCGCCCAGAACGCCGACCCCGACGCCAAGCAGCACGAGCAGCAACCCGTTGATCGCAACACCAGAGATCGGCAGCGTGACGAGGAACCAGTCCCACATGAGGGTGGTTACTCCCTGGCTTCGCGTCTGTTGAGGTCGAGGCCGATCAGGCCGACGACGACGTCCATGAGCAGGCCGAGCCCGAGCCCCAGCATCCCCGTCAGGCCAACCGAAACGACGGTGAAGAGCAGGCGATCGACGTTGTAGAGGTTGGCGAAATAGAGACTGACGCCGGTGAGATGGCGGGTGTCGGCCACGTGGACCAGCGCCCCCTGGCTCTCACCGCCCGCCGCATGGATGCCGGCCACCAGCAGCCACGGGGATACCGCCGCGAGCACCGCCGCCGATCGCACGATCCGACGAGCAGTCATGATCCGATCCTCCGACAACCTCGGCGCTCGCACCAGAAAGCAGGCATAATCTAGCTGTGCCCGCGGCAGGGCGTCAAGCAATGATCCGGAGAGGCCACCCGTGAAGGACGTCCGCTCGCTCAACCTGTGGCGACCGGACGCGTCCGCCGGCGTCCGCCACGCCGTCTGGGCGTCGGTGGTTCCGCCGCTGGTGTTCTTCGTTCTGGCCGTCGCTCTGTCGCTCGGCGCCACGACTCCGTTCTCCGGCAGCCTCTCGGTTTTCGTGATCGCGGCGTTCGCCGCGTCCGCCGTCGCGGCCTCGTGGGTGAGCGTTCGGCTCGTGCAGCAGCTCCGGGCCATCGTCCGCCAGCGGGACGCGTTCTACCAGGAGTTCGCGCGGCTGTCGAAGCTGGCCTCGCTCGGCGAAGCCGCGTGCAGCATCGCGCACGATTTGAACAACCCGCTGGCCATCATGAACGAGGAGGCCGGCTGGTTGCAGGATCTGCTGGCCAGCACCGACACCGACGCCCAGATCATCCGCCACGAGGTGACCTCGTCGGTCGAACAGCTCCAGATCCAGATCGGCCGCTGCCGGGGGATCGCCAGGCGCATGCTGACGTGGACCCGCGGTTCCGACACGGCCTCCGGCGAGGTCGACCTGAACACCCTGCTCACCAAGACGCTGTACCTGGTCGAGACGGAGCTGGTCGCCACGGGCGTCCGCGTCGAGAAGCGCCTGGCGGCTGGACTGCCGCCGGTGGCGGGCAGCGTCGCCGAACTCCGGCAGGTCCTCCTCCACCTGATGAAGAACGCGCTGGACGCCATGAAGGGGACCGGCGGCACGCTCACGATCACAACCGCGCGCGTCGGCGACGCCGTGCGGGCCACCGTGGCCGACTCCGGGCACGGCATGCCGCCCGAACTGCTCGCCCGAATCTTCGAGCCCTTCTTCACGACGAAAGGGGAAGAACAGGGGACAGGACTCGGCCTGACGATCGGGATGTGGATCGTGCAGCGGATCGGCGGGCGGCTCGACGCCGAGAGTACGCCGGGCGTCGGCAGCGCGTTTCATGTCACTGCCGATCGCTGGGACGCCTGCAGAGACGAGGACACCACATGAGCGCCGTGAAGCTGCTGCTGGTCGATGACGAGGCCCGGTTCGTCGAAACGCTGTCGAAGCGCCTGGCTGCCAGAGGCTACGACGTGGAGGGCGCCCTCGACGGCCAGGGCGCCCTCGAGCGCCTCCAGGCGCGCCCCTTCGACGTCGTGCTCCTCGACGTCTGGATGCCGGGCAAGGACGGGCTGGAGGTGCTCAAGGAGATCAGGCGGCTGCACCCGACCGTCCGTGTGGTGCTCGTGAGCGGGAACGCGTCGATCACGGCCGCCGTCGAGGGCATCAGGCTCGGCGCCACCGACTACCTGCTGAAGCCGGTGGACATCGAGGACGTTCTTGCCAAGATCGAGGACGCGTACGAGAAGAACCAGATCGAGGAGGCCGCCGCAAGGAGGCCTGCCTGATTGTGGCGGGAGGGGACCCGACCTCGGGGCGGGAGGCGACGTGAGATGAGGCTGGCGCAGTGGCTGAGACGCGTGACGGGGCGGCACCAGTGGCACCCGCTGGAGGTCCGGCGGGATTCGAGGACGGAGTTGTCGCTCGAGTATCTGACCTTCAAGGACCTGACCACTTCCAACGACGAACTGCTCGAGATCATCACCGACATCGAGCGGAAGCTCACCGGCGATCTGCCGTTCGGCATGACCTACATCCGCGCCCGCGTCGTCGCCGCCGCCACGCACGCCTACCGGATGATCGCCTGCCTCGACCAGTTGTCGGTCCGGCGTACCAGGAACTCCACCTGGTCTTCGGGTCGCTGCAGAAGCAGATCGAGGCGGCGCTCGAGCGTTCGCGGCCGGCCGTCGCCGATCCGTCGCGGCTGGTGTACACCTCTCTGAACTGGACGCCGGCTCCGCGGAGGCCGTCGGTGGCAAGAGCGCGCACGCCGGCGAAATCTGCAACCGCATCCACCTGCCGATTCCCGACGGGTCCGCGATCTCGACCGAGGCGTTCGTCAGGTTCCTGGCCCACAACCGGCTCGCCGAACAGATCCGCGCGCTGCAGGCCGACAGCGAACCCGGCGATGCCGCGGCCGCGGCCGACGTCAGCCGGGAGATCCGGGCAGCGGATCCTCGATGCCCAGGTGCCGCGCCCGCTGCAGGAGG
>CAVORY010000005.1:0-96424 GCA_963698725.1 uncultured Acidobacteriota bacterium | reverse complement strand
AGCGCAGGACCGCGATCAGGCCTTCAAGCGGCAGCGCGTTCACGGCCGCCGGCGACCCGAACACGGTGGTCGAGGGGACGAACTGTCCGTTGTCGGGCGCGCGCCTGATGGCGCTGGTCGGGCGGATCGGCGCGAGCGGGGCGCCGTTCCTGGTGGGGGCGCAGACGACCGTCACGGTGACGGCGGCCGGGGCGTTGTACCTCGCGCCGAACGACAACTGGTATGCCCTGGAGGACAACGCGGGCAGCCTGTCGGTAACGGTGGCGCGGGTGGAGGGGGCGGCGCTGACCGAGGTGCCGGTGCCGGCCGATTACGACGGGGACGGGATCCTGGACCCGGGCGTGTGGCGGCCCTCGACGGGCGTGTGGACGTGGCTCCGGTCGGCGGCGGCGTATGCGCCGGAGACGGCGACCTTCGGCGGGAGCGATGACGTGCCGCTGCCCGGGGAGTGACGGGACCGACGGGAAGGCGGACCTGGCGGTGTGGCGGGCGTTCGACGCGAGCTGGTCGGTGCGGACCTCGGACTCGGGGTACAGCCCCACGGCGACGCTGACGTTGACGTGGGGCGCGCCGGCGGCAACCTGCACGCCGGATGTGGTGGTGAACGGAGCGCCGCCGGCGAGCCCGCCGGTGACGGCGATGTGGCAGGCGACGGGCGTGACGGTGACGGCGGGGCAGACGGTGTCGGTGACGGCGTCGGGGACGTGGACGAGCGGGACGGCGTTCACGGCGGACGGCGACCCGAACACCGTGATTGAGGGGACCAACTGTCCGCTGTCGGGCGCGCATCTGATGGCGCTGGTCGGGCGGATCGGCGCCGAGGGCGCGCCGTTCCTGATTGGGCAAAGCCGGACGTTCACGGCGCCGGCGAGCGGGGAGCTCTACCTCGCGCCGAACGACAACTGGTATCTCCTCTGGGACAACAGCGGGTCGGTGTCGGCGGCGGTGTGCGTGAGCGCGACCAGCGCGGCGTGCGATCAGGCCGTGCCGGCGGACTTCGATGGCGACCGGCGGGTGGACCCGACCGTGTGGCGGCCGACGCCGGGGACGTGGGCCGTGCTGCGGTCGGCGGCGGCGTACGACCCGGGCAATCCGTGGACGTGGGGGTGGGGCGCGTCCGCGCTGGGCGATGTGCCGTTGCCGGCCGATTACGACGGGGACGGGCGGGCGGATGCCGCGGTCTGGCGGGGCTCGACGGGCGAGTGGTGGGTGCGGGTGACCGGGGGCGGGCCGCCGGCCTCACTCCTGTGGACGATGGGGACGCAGGCCGACGGCTTCCAGCCGGTGAGGGTGCGATGAGCGGCCCCGCCGTCACGTCCAGCCGTCGCCGCCGGTTCGCGGCGCTCGTCACCGTCATCGGGGCCCTCGGCGCGACGGCGTCCGTCGCGCGGGCGCAGAATCCGCCGGAGACAATCGAGTATTATGCGACTGACGCATTGGGATCGGTCCGGGTCGTCTTCACGCCGACGGGCCAGGTGATCGGGCGGTCCGACTACCTGCCCTTCGGCGACACGCAGGAGCAGAGCGGAATGCTGCCGCGGCAGCGGTTCACGGGACAAGAGCGCGAGGGCCTCGCGGGCCTCGACGACTTCAACGCCCGGTCGCTGCAGATGCGCACGGGGCGGATGAACCGGCCCGACCGGCTGTTCGGCAACGCGCCGGTCAATCCGCAGCGGTGGAACGCGTACTCCTACGTGACGAACAACCCGCTGGGGTTCGTCGATCCGAGCGGGAACCTGGAGGCCACACCACTGGTGTTCCGGTCCGGGGTGACCGTCTGCGTATCGTGTCTGGCCCCAGGCTGGGCTGGCGTCCACGCTAACGTGCAGTCGAGCGTGTTCGACACGCTCTTCTACCTGAACTTCACGTTCGAGTCGGGCGACGGCGGGTTCGGGGTGGGCGCGGACGAAGGGGGCGGCGGCGGGGGCCAGCCGCCTCCGCCCACGCCTTCCAGGCCAGGACAGCCCCAGCCTCCACCGCCTCAGCCGACTCCAGACCCGTGCAGCAGCGGAGGCAGAGGCCCCAGAGATTGGGCTGGCAACCTCACCGACCTTTCTGCCGGTTTCGGTGACGGCCTGTTGGTCGTCCTGGGGCCATGGCTCAGAGAGGAGCTTGGACTCGACGAGGTTGTTGATCCGTCGAGCGGCTGGTATGAGACCGGAAGCTGGCTGTCTTTCGCCGTTGGGTTCGGAAGGGTGGCGTACGCTGGTCTTGCCAAGGGAGGTGCGGCAGTTGCGAGTTCCGGGATCGCGGCGTCGACGTTCAGAAGTCAGCTCAGGACCACGTTCAGACTGGGCATGGGCAGGAACTTCCGTTCTCCCAATCTAAGCAGATTACCCAAATGACGAAGCCCTGCGTGCGGCTGCGGGCAGAACGAACCCGTACGCGAACGTGTATGGCGCGGCCATCTCGGCGGGCAGCCTGCGAGCTGCCACCGGGTGTTCAGGCAAGTAGAGTACCGAAGGAGCACCGATGGAGACCTTTCCATTGCTCACCGCAGAGGGAGCGGTCTGGGCCTTCGAGGTGGAAATCGCCATCGCCAGTCCCCGCGTCGTCGCTCGCCTGCTGGCTGGCGTCAACGAGGTAGACGATGTTCGGCCAAGAAGGGCGTTCGGGGAGTTCAACGAGGTCCACGTGCGGTTTCGGTATCGCGGCCGGCAGTTCGTGGTGTCGGAGCCGTTCGGCGATAGCAGCCGGCTGTGGATTGGACCGTGCGACAAGAACGAGAACCTGATCGATGCAAGCCCGTTGGAAGACGCGCTCCGGGTTTACAGGCCTCCACTATGGCGGCTCGTCTTGGCAGAACTCCTGACGTTGCGGTTCCTGTTTCGTCTCGCTAGGCGCCTCTGGGGCCGTTGAGCGGCCAGGTAATAACCACTTCCGAGCACCTCCGGTCTATCCTCTCGGGCCCCGCCGGTCAATGGCCGTGGGCAGGATCGTGGCGGCGGTCGCTCGGCGGCGGAGCGATCTGCGGCTCGGCTGCGGGGTCGTCGTCCGAGCTGACGGCGACCGTGTCCGGAACAGAGGTAGCGGCGACGCAGCCCCCGCAGCCGCGGACGCCGCTGGTGATAGCGGCCGGGACCGGCCCGGACACTGACGTGCCGGCGGTGCAGAGGTTCAACCCGTACGCGCCGGGGACGGCGCGCGGGACGCCGCCGCGGCTCTACCAGCATCTGCTCGGGTATCCCGGCGACGGGAAGACGCTCTCACCTGACGTCGTCTCGGGCACCGGGCCGCCTGGTCTGCTGACCACATTCGGGTCAGCGGTCACGGAGGCGGCAATGGCGGCCGCGCTGGGCGGCGGCCAGGCGTCGACGATGGCGATCACCGTCTCCTGGTTCGCGGCGCACCTGACGGGCGAGAGGCGGCGATGACCCGCCCCACCCTTCGCCCCAGCGTTCGCGCGATCATCGTCTCCAGCCTCGTGCAGGCCCGGCTGGCCGCGGCGCCGGGCGTCGCGCTCGCATAGCCGCCGCCCGAGACGATCGAGTACTACGCGACCGACGCACTCGGGTCCGTCCGGGTCGTCTTCACGCCGACGGGCCAGGTGATCGGCCGGTCCGACTACCTGCCCTCCGGCGACACGCAGGAGCAGAGCGGGATGCTGCCGCGGCAGCGGTTCACCGGGCAAGAGCGCGACGGCATCGCGGGCCTCGACGACTTCAACGCGCGATCGTTGCAGATGCGCACGGGGCGGATGAACCGGCCGGACCCGCTGTTCGGGGACGCGGTTACGAATCCGCAGCGGTGGAACGCGTACTCCTACGTGACGAACAACCCGCTGGGGTTCGTCGACCCGAGCGGGAACCAGGCGGCCTCACCACTGGTGTTCCGCTCGGGTGTGGAAGTCTGCCTCTCATGCCTGGCGCCGGGCTGGGCTGGGGTTCACCCTGATGTGCAGTCGAGCGTGTTCGACACGCTGTTCCACCTGAACTTCGCGTTCGAGTTAGACGATGGCGGGTTCGGGGCGGGCGCGGAACGGGGCGGCGGCGGCGGGGGCCAGCCACCGGGGACCCGCCGCCGACATCACCACCAAAGGGCATCCCTGCAAAGCCCCTGCAGCAGTTCATCGACGCTCTCGCCCAGAAAGGACTGAACGACGTCTACATCAAGACTCAGATGGTTCGCCGTGTGGAGTGGGGTAGTCTGATCTGTGGAAGCCAGAACGGGAAGCTGCTGCGGCTCACGCCTTCCGAGGCCGGCTCCGAGAGCTTCGGCCCGAAGCTAGCGTGCAGACCGGGGGAAACGATGTGGGGTAACATCCACTCACACATTTCTCCACGCGGCTCTCTTGGGTTCAGCGCTGACCCAACCCACGCGGTCGCCAATGATGTCGATAGCATGGCTCTGTACCCGACGATCTCGTTCTATGTGGCTGACGCTCTTGGGAACTTCCACAAGAGTCTGAATGGTAATGCCACGCCATTCGGTCAGACACAGTTTCCGTTCAGGTGGTAGGTGCGCCATGGCAGCAGGAAGTTCCATCACACGTCCAGCGCGAAACGCTGGGCGATGGGCAATCGCGATCGTGATCCTCGGGTGGGTGGTCACGGCAGTCCTCGGCGGTGAGTCTGGGGAACGGCGAGAGAGCCCTCAGGCGGGCAACAGGCCAACCGCCCCGGCTCCGGTCGACGTCATCGAGGCCATCGAATCCGGCAATTCGAGCGGCTTGGAGCGACTTCTGAAACTCGGGGCGAATCCGAACGCGTCGTCGACCGAAACGACGCCGCTAGGACATGCGATTGTGCGTCGGAATCGGGCCGCCGTCCAGGCGCTGCTCAAGGCTGGAGCTGATGTCACCCAAGGCGATCCCAGTCCCCTCGCTGTCGCCGCGTCCGTCGACGACGCGGCTCTGGTGGACGCCCTGGTGGCTGCAGGGGCCGATCCGAATGCCAGATTCGGTCGGTCTGCAGCATTGACGCCTTTGATGTGGGCGGCGCTCTGGGACAACCCGTACGGGATAGGAGAGTTGGTGTCGCACGGGGCCCGGCTCAATGACTGGAACCTGTTTCCGGCGGAGAAGTACAGGAACCGAGACTCCGGCAGGTCTGGTGGGATGGGAAGGACTGCCCTCATGGTTGCCGCGTCCAGAGGACACCTGCGATCCGTCTATCGCCTACTGCAACTCGGCGCCGACCCGACGCTTCGCAACGAGGACGGAGACACGGCGATGTCCCTGACGCGCGAGTACCCGCAGCCCAATCGACGACGTGCGCAAGATCCTCCAGAACCCACCGCCGGTTTCGAAGCGTTGAACAAGGGCGGCGAGTTGAGCCTGACGGCGGCGCGTATGCCCGACCGGTTCCCGGCGCATCCGCTCGTCGTCGAGCACTCGGCCTACTGGGGACCCGGCTGGGAGGCCGGGCGATCGACGGCGGGCGTGACGCCGGCGCCGACGTGATACCTCGCGGAAGGCTCGACGACCGCCTTCAACGAAGCGAGCACGGTCTTCAACC
The DNA here is from genome assembly GCA_963698725.1 of uncultured Acidobacteriota bacterium. Classification (GTDB taxonomy): domain Bacteria; phylum Acidobacteriota; class Vicinamibacteria; order Vicinamibacterales; family Fen-181; genus FEN-299. The sequence goes on along the minus strand of CAVORY010000005.1, from coordinate 90,968 downwards.
CGACCAACACGCCGATTGACGTCACGTTCGAACCGTTCACCGGCTCTGGGCTACTGATGCCGCACACGGTGCGGATTCCGACGGGGTCCGGGGGGGCAACGTGGCGATGCGCGACTGGATCGGCAACGTGGACCGCGGGGCGCGGGTGACCGGGCGCAGGCTCGGCGAGGAACCGGTCGGGATCGTCGTGGAGCGGACGATCACGTGGGAGTGGCCCGCCGTCGCCCTTCGGGCTATGGCGGGTCCGCCGTAGTTTGGCGCAGTGCTGCAAGCGGAGGCGGAGCCAGCGCCGGAAGGGCACAGCACGCCTGGCGTCTCGGCGCTGTCGGCCGACTGGTACTTCACCGAAGGCGACATGGCGTACTTCGCCACGTTCTTCGCGCTGCTCAACCCGGGCACGAGCGACGCGACGGTGCGGTTGCAGTATCTCCACGCCAACGGCCAGACCTCCACACAGGACGTGACGGTGGGGGCCGGCCGGCGGGCGACGGCGTATCCGGGGAGCGTGCCGGCGGGGGCGTTCGGGTGTCACATCACTGTGGTGAGCGGGCCGCCGATCGCCGCCGAGCGGCTGGTCTATGGCGGGCCGAACTGGGCGATCAGCCACGCGGGCGCCAGCGGCCCTCGACAGAGCGTGTTCCGCCAAGTCGTGCGGCTCGGGGATGTGGCGGTGAGCTTCAGTCTGTCGCCAGCGGGTTTCTGAGAAAGCCCAAGCCGGGGCGCGAGCGTGGGGCAGGCTTTGACCGGTATGCGCCGGAGACGGCGGAGGACGCCGCGGCACTACCGGAACCTGCGTGGGTATCCGGGTGACGGGAATACGCTAGCACCTGACCCGTCGACGGATACCGTTCCGCCGGGCGGGCTGACGGCGACGAGCGCGGCCATCACGGAAGCGGCGTTCACGAACGCGCTCGTCGGCGGCGGCCAGGCGTCGACGATGACGCTCACCGTCTCTTGGTTTGGCGCCCACCTGACGGGCGGGAGGCGGCGATGACCGCCGTCTCCTTGGCCCCACCGTTCGCGCGGCCTGACGCGCTTCCAGCGTCGCGCCTCGCGGGTCCACGGGGCGCCCCGCGCGTGAGCCGATGAGGCATCCCGATCGGAAAGAATCTTTCCGATCGCCCTTTCCGATCGGAAAGATTCTTTCTACCCCGCGGTGCCGTGCCGCTCGTCGCCCCTGAAAACATACGGCGTCCTCGCCTGGCCGGAACCTGTTCGCTGCGTTGAGGTTTCGTCCAGAGCCGACGGCCGACAGGACCGCGCCCACGACCCGTTCTCGAGCCTGTCACGGTCTTTGCCTCTCTCCCGGCCGAACCGCATCCCGCGGTGAGCGGGGCTTTCGAGCTGCCGTCGCAGCGTTCGCAACCCTCGCAAGGAGAGCTGGCCGTGCCCATGGGAGGCCGCATGACGCGCTCGCGACGGGTGTCACACCGCGGAACCGGCGAGAAGCGAATCGTTTTGCGGTCTCGCCGACCTTCTCGGTCGCCCGCTCGCCCATTCGCCAGACCGGTCCATCCCCTCGGCCGCGCATTGTGCGGCCGGATTTCGCGCGTGTGCCTCCGCCCGAGCCCTCCACGCCCCGGACGTCCGAAGCCACCGGCGAGGACAGGCGAGGGAGGGAGCGACCCCCTCCGTGAGCGGTGTTCACCGCTCGCGCGGACCATGGGTCCTGCGCACATTCGGGGGTCGCTCCCTCCCTCGCCGTGTCAGTGGTCGGTGGCCCCCACTGCGTCACGGTCCTCGGGAAGACGCGTGCCGTTCTGCATCCGTTCCGATGGAGATTCGTTCATGTCACTGATTGCCCCGCAACGACGCCCTGACCGCGAACCGATGACGTGTCGGCTCGATGCCCGGCTCGCGCAGTTGCTCAAGTGCTACGCCGAGTTCATCCGGAGTCGGCCCGACTACATCGTCAACCAGGCGCTGCTCGTCACCTTCAGCCGCGACCGGGAGTTCCAGACCTGGCTGGGCCACGTCCATCCTGACGACGCGATGCGTCTCCAGGACCTGGTCAAGGAACAACCGCGTGGCGGTTCCCGACGCGCCGTCGACACGACCGAGTCACCAGCGAGGGAGTAGCGCGATGGCCGGATCCAAGAGAGCACTCACCGACGATCGGACCGTCCTCTCCCTGGCGGTGAGCGCCGTCGTCGGCACCTCCTCGTGCCAACAACTTCCGGCGGCGCTCCACTGCTGGCCATCATCCACGGGCGAACGCCGTGGTCGTTACCACCTTCCAGAGTCACGCCGCCTTCGACCACGCCGCTCATCGTCGTCTCGTTGTTCACCACACTGACTTACGTGTTCTGGATCCGGCGGGACCACCGGCCACGCACCGGTCGGCTGCCGCACTTCCGCGTCCCAGGCACGACCTCCTCCGGGCCGGCGTGAGTGGCAGTCCGGTCCCGCCTGTGGAAGCTGCCGCACCTGCGGAAGCCGGCGAGCGCCGCGACCGGCTCCCGCAAGGTGCTTGCGAAATGCCAGACGAGACCGGCATTTCGCACAGCTTCCACGAGGCCATCATCATGTTCGCTGGTACTGAAGAGGCGCTGGCAGTGGAGACCCCGACGATGCGACAATGCTGGTGCACGCAGACACTCTCCGGCGCCCCATTCGGTCCCACGGGGTAGCCGCTCTCTTTCTGCTGCACCTCCCACAATTCGACACGTTGAGCCGCCGACCGATGGCCTGTCAGGGTCTCCGCCATCGCGTCGCCACGACCAGACGATCAGCCGGCTCGCGTGTCAGGACGGAGTCAGTTATGGAGGATCGGTTTCAGCCACACCCCACGAGTCACGAGATACTCGACTACAAAGCTGCAGCGGCTTACCTGCGCGTCTCGGAGAGAACGCTTGAACGCTGGACGATGGAGCGACGAATTCCGTTCATCCGGCTCCCGAGGCGTGGGTCGTGGAGCGGTGTTCGGTTCCTGCGGTCGGACCTCGACGCATGGCTTCGCCGCCAGACCGTTCGGCCACGGAGGGAGGCCGCATGAGGGGGGTCTACCTCCGTGGCGAGATCGCTTACATCCGATACCTGGATGTCGATGGTCAGCTCGTCCGGGAGAGCACCAAGCAGTCGTCGGCAAAGGTCGCCGACGACCTGCTCGTGCTTCGTCGGTCACAGGTGGTCACACGCCAGCGCCTCCCGCAGCGCGAGTTCGACCGGATCAAATTCGACGAACTCGCGGACTACTGGTGGGAGAAGCACGGCCAGTTCACTCGTTCCGACTTTCAGTACCTCCTGCCGCGAATCCGCGAGCAATTCGGTTCTCGAAAAGCACGAGAGATTACGAGCGACTCCGTGGAAGACTGGTTGGCTCGGCTCCGCAAGGTCCGGGGGTTGTCCGCCAGCAGCGTCAATCACCATCGGACAATCATCAACTCGGTATTTGCTTTCGCCTGTCGAAGGCGTCGGTTCGATACGAACCCCGTCGTTGCGGTCCGACAGCAGCAGGAACCTCCGAGCCGCGACCATGTCATCAGCCCGGAACAGTTCAGGACGCTTCTCCTCGAGTGTGAAAAGGAAGGACGCGAGATCGCAGTTGCGGTACTCGTTCTCGGAACGACGACCCTCCGTAAGATGGAACTCCTTTCGCGTCGATGGGATGAGGTCAACCTAGACGGACCCGCACCGTGTATTCGGGTGCCCGACACGAAGACTGGCCACGGAAAGGTCGTCCCTCTCGCCGATGTCGCGGTGACAGCATTGAAGACACTTCCCAGCCACGAGCACGGCGCCTACCTATTCCCATCTCACGGCACAACGAGGTGGCCGGACCCAAAGCAGCCGCATCTATGGGACCTCGGTAAGGAATTCCGCGCGGCGGCCGCGCGGGCAAAGCTGCCAGGCCTTCGGGTCCACGACCTTCGCCACCTTGGCGTCACAATCCTCCTGCTGCGTGGGACCCCGGACGCTGTGGCTGCGAAGCTCACCGGCCACCGGAGACTGCTGGAGCGTTACCAGCACTTGAGTCCAGAGTTTCGCAAGGCAACCGTCGACTTGATCGCGGCGGAGCTCACCACCGCTCAAACAGACGAAGCCACAGGGGCGACTCCACCAGCGGCGAACGAGTTCTCGCGCGATGTTTCATCGTAATGCCGGTGCAGCGCCAGCAGCCCATGTTCGTGACGAGCGCTTGATCGTCCTCGCGGTGTCCGTCATGGATCGCGCGTGGCTGAAACCGTCTTGGTCGCCGGACCCTCTCCGGATTGACGGTGGGTACTGCGTCCTCGAACGCACGCTCAATCACGAGCATCAACGGCCTGCGTTCGGAAGAGCTCGGCGGGACTACCGCCTCTTGATACGCGCCGCCGCCCAGTCTTCCCATCGCAGCCCGGGCACCCGTTCAAATCCCCGCACGTTGGACGTCACCAGCGTCGCCCCCAGTCGACGCGCTTGTCCGGCGAGCAGCACATCGTACGCGCCGATGGGCGTTCCCCGCGCTTCGAGTTCGGCTCTCACCGTTCCGGCCTCCTTCGCGTCCTCGTCGTCGAATGGTGTCCAATCCAGCGGGCCGGAGCAGAACGTCTCGACTCGCCGAGCGTTGATGTCTCTTGTGGCGGCTCTTGGCAACGCCGTACCACAGCTCGAACACGACGACCGAGGAGAGGAGGACTGTTGCGTCGTCTGTGAGCGCTCGCTCGAATCGCGACCGGACGAGCTCAGGCTTCCCGTTGATGAGTGCGATGCACGCGTTGGTGTCGAGCAGGTAGCTGGCCGTCACAAAACGTCCCGCACCGGAGACGGTGGCTGGTTACGTCCCTCGGACATGAACGGCTCGGTCGCGAGCTGATCCAACGCTGCAAACCACCCGGCGGCGTCTTTGAAGATCGGCTCCACGAGCACGCCGCGGCCGACGCGACGGACACGGACGCGGTCTCCCTCGAACCGGAGTTCGCGTGGGAGCCGAACGGCCTGACTGCGACCGTTCTGAAACAAGCGGGCGGTGCTGGCCACGGTGCGACTCCTCTCAATGGTCTATATCACTAGTATATACCATCTTCGAGCCGGTCCAGTTCGGGAGAGAACCGCATGGCCTTTGAGCATGAACGACCGTCTCGTCGAGTGTTGTTGTTGCGACAGAACTCGACATGCCTGTTCAGTCTGCGCCTCTGGCACACCTACTGACACACCCCGCCGAACGGCGCTGATCGTACGCTGTTTTGTTGAGGGAATATGCTCGACGGCGAGTGCGACGGTTCCCCTGTCACGCCGGAGGTCGCGGGTTCGAGTCCCGTCGACCCCGCCATATCTCTTTAAGAATCAACTACTTACATCGTTCCGATCCGCCCGTGAACTCTCCGGCGGGGAGGCCGGGGGGCGCGGCGCCACGTGCCCTGACCGCCGAGGCCCGCAAGTCCGTGCGAACTGAGGGGGTTCGGACGGTCTCGAGGCAGACGGCCAACGGCCCCTGCGGCCGTCGCTTGCAACGAGTTTGCAAGCCGTTCCGGCATCATCTTTGCGTTGGACGCCACGAGCGCCTTCGTCCAGCACTCCTCCGCTCATACTCCTTCGCTCAGCAGTTGCAGGATCGTCTGGCGAGGTCGAGAATGAGTGCGCGGCCGGAATGGTCAGTCTCAATCACGAGGATACGTCGCCCGAGAATCGAGCCATGAGCACGAGTCAGCACTTCGCCGTCGAGATTCAGCTCGAGGACAACGGCACCGTCAGCGTGTACGTGCCGGGCCTTCCTGGCGTTTACGCTGCCGCCGACACCCAGGCCGGAGCGCGGCGCGGTATTAGGGATGCACTCGAAGGGTACCTGGACGCGATGCGCACCCGAGGCTGGCAGTTTCCGCCGCACCTGCCCGACCCGGCCGAACTATGATCCGCCAGTACATCGAGGAGGCCTTGCATCGGGCCTCATATCCGGTCGTTGACGGCAACGTGTACTGCGCGACGGTGGCCGGACTCCCTGGTGTCATTGCCACTGGGGCGACGCTCGAAACCTGTCGCGATCAACTGGCGGAGATCGTGGAGGAATGGTTACTTCTTCGTGTGTCGCGTGGCCTCTCCATCCCTCGCCTCGGCACCGCCCGTGTCGAGGTCCGGCGAGTTAGTTGAAGCCGCACTGGGGAACGGTGTCTCGGCGGGGCTCGGGGTCGGGCCGGGTTCCGTGCTGGAATGGAACGAGCCGACGCTTGCCAGTACATCCCATAATTGGGATAATCACCCAGTGCGCGATACCCTCGCTGCAGACGAAAAGCCGCTGCATTGGGTTGGGTCATCCAAACGGGACTTCCTGACGTTTCCCGACGGGGTCAAGGATGACATGGGCAATGCGCTTGGCATAGCGCAGTTCGGCGGCACGGCACCGACGGCGAAGCCGTGGAAGGGCCTCGGAGGGGGTGTCCTCGAACTGGTCGAGTCGTACGAGGGCCGGGCATACAGGGCCGTCTACACGGTCCGTTTTCCCGAGGCTGTCTACGTGTTGCACGCGTTCGAGAAGAAGTCGCCCTCGGGTATCCGGACCGCCAGGAGGGACGTCGCACTCGTGGCCAGGCGATTGACGACCGCGCAGGAGGATTACGAGGTTCTGTATGGCAAGCCGAAACGTTGACCGCGAGGACGACGTCACCCACGGCACCGGAAACGTCTTCGAAGACCTGGGCTATCCCGACGCGGCCGAGCGTCAGGCCAAGCTGCGACTGGCCTTCACGCTCAACCAGATCGTGGAGCGGCGCAAGCTGACGCAGGCAGAGGCCGCGAAACTCCTGGGCATCAGCCAGCCGAAGGTGTCGGCCCTTCGAAACTACAAGATGGCCGGGTTCTCGGTCGAAAGGCTGATGACGTTCTTGAACGCGCTCGACCAGGACGTGCGGATCGTGATCAGCCGGAAGCCTCGCTCCCGGCGTTCGGCCCGCATTAGCGTCGCAGCGGCGTTTCCGTGAGACCGCAGCAGCAGCACTTCAAGGCGGAATCTCCTTTGCAAGAATCTGCAAGACTTCCGGAACACGGAGCCCTTGCAGGCCTCCAGCGGCGCTGAGACATGACAGCCGACCCCGTCTTTCCGGGGTCGGCCGCATGGTGCCTTCACTCGGTCGCGCCTGTCACGCCGGAGGTCGCGGGTTCGAGTCCCGTCGACCCCGCCATATCTTTTTACAAATCAACTATTTGCAGGCTCTTTCCCTGCCTGACTGCATTCCGGCGCGAAGGCCGGAGGGCGCGGCGCGACGTGCCATGACCGCCGAGGCCCGCAAGTCCATGCGAATTCAGGGAGTTCAGGCGGCCGCCAGGCGTACGGCCAACGACCAACGCGGTCGTCGCTTGCAACGAGTTTGCAATCCGTTCCGGCATCAGCTTTGCGTTGGACATCACCAGCGCGTTCGTCCAGCACTCCTTCGCTCATACTCCTTCGCTCGACGTGGTACTGCGCGACGGTGACCGGACTCCCCGGTGTCATAGCGGTTTCGGAATGACTACCAGGAGGCCGTGCAGCATGGCACGACGTAGCAAAGAGTGGAACACGGATCTGGCCGACGACCTCCGGGACGCGGAGTTCGTGCGCGAGTTCCTTCTGGCGGCCATCGACGAGGGCGTGTCGGTCCGACACGCCCTCGGCAAGGTCGTCCGCGCGATCGGTGTGAAGGAGCTCGCCGTGAAGGTGCGGATGGCGAGCCCGAACGTCCTGCGCGCGATCCACCCGCGTTACAATCCGACGCGGGAGACGTTGAACCAGTTGCTGAAGCCATTCCGGCTGCGGCTCAGCGTGGCAACCATCGAATCGAAGCCGAGACGCGCGGCGTGAACGGTGTCGGTTCGGCCCGACACACCTCCTGACACACCCCATCGACCGGCGCTGCACTACGCTGTTGTGTTCGGGAAATCTGGTAACGGCAAGTCCGTCCCGCCGGGAAGCGTCCCTCCAGCCCTTGCCCCAGGGGCGCGTGGCGGCCGACAATGTTCCGGAGGTCGAGATGGCCGCTGTGAACTACGACGAACTGGAACTCACATTCGACTTCGTGAGTTCTGCCGGGCTTGGCGAGCATCGAGCCTACATCTCACTCGATACGGGGAAGCTCCATTGGGTCTCAGCAGAGAATCCGCTCGAGGAAGACGACCTCCCGGACGACCTGGAATCCTCGAACCGGTACGTCGCGGTGCCGCACAAGAACGAACTCGATTTGGGACGCGAGCTCGCACTCCGGTTTGCCGCTGAGACGCTACCGAATCGCTACCGCGAAATTCAGGACTGCTTTCGCCGTCGTGGTGCGTACGCTCGCTTCAAGGACATCCTCGATGCTGCAGGCCACCTCGACGCGTGGTATCGGTTCGAGGCCGATTCGACCGAGAAAGCTCTGAGAGAGTGGTGCGCGGCGAACGGCATCGAGGTGACCGTGAGCGACGCGGGAGTCGGGCGATGAGCACGAGTCAGCACTTCGCGGTCGTGATTCAGTTCGAGGACAACGGCACCGTCAGCGCGTACGTGCCGGGCCTGCCTGGCGTCTACGCCGCCGCCGACAGCGCGGCCGGAGCGCGGCGCGGCATTAGGGATGCACTCGAAGGGTACCTGGAGGCGATGCGCACCCGAGGCTGGCACTTCCGCCGCACCTGCCCGACCCGGCCGAACCATGATCCGCCAGTACATCGATGAGGCGTTGCATCGGGCTTCGTATTCGGTCGTCGACGGCAACCTGTACCGCGCGACGGTGGCCGGACTCCCTGGTGTCATTGCCACTGGGGCGACCTTTGAAACCTGTCGCGATCAACTGGCGGAGATCGTGGAGGAATGGGTACTCGTTCGCGTGTCGCGCGGTCTCTCCATCCCTCGTCTCGGCACCGCCCGCGTCCAAGTCCGGCGCGTGCGTCGATGACCCACTGGGGACCGGAGTCTGGGCGGAAGCTCATCTCCTCCTCCGCCGTCCCAATTGATGACACCAACCGGAGGATTTGCAGAGAAACGCATTACCGTGGTAATGTACGACCCATGGCACTTGCACGATCTCGGGTGACGGCTCAAGGTCAGGTGTCCGTTCCGGCGGAAGTGCGGCGGAGGCTCGGGGTCGGGCCGGGTTCCCTGCTGGAATGGAACGAAGAGGGGAACGCCGTCGTGGTCAGGCGGTCCGGACGGTACACGTCCGCCGACATTCATCGGGCGCTGTTCGGCCGCGAGAACCCGCAACCGCGGACGATGACCGAGCTGAAGGAAGGTATCCGGAAGCACGTTCGAGCACGCCATGCGCGCGGTTGACACGAATGTTCTCGTGCGGTTGCTGACGCGGGACGAGGCGAAACAGGCGGCCGTCGCGGACGCGTTCGTGCAGCCCGGCGCGTGGGTGTCGGTGCTCGCCCTTGCCGAAGCCACGTGGGTGCTCGCGGCCGTCTACGACCGCGACGCGGCTCAGGTCGCTCGGGCGGTTGAGATGCTCCTAAACCATCAGAGCCTGACGCTCCAGGAGCCGGAGGCTGTGGCGGCGGCCCTCGAGACATTCCGGAGACGGCCGGCGCTCGGATTCTCGGATTGCCTCCTCTTCGAACTTGCGCGAAGAGCCGGACATCTGCCGCTGGGCACGTTCGATCGGGATCTCAGCAAGCTGGACGGGGCGACGCGACTGTAGAGTGCGGGGATCTCGCCGTAGTCTCCCGCGGCGGCGCACCGCCTGGGCCACGTCGAAACGACCCTTGCAAGAATCTGCAAGACTCCAGGGACGGCGGGCCCTCGCAAGCCTCCAGCGGCGCTGGGACATGACAGCCGACCCCGTCGTTCCGGGGTCGGCAGCATGGCGCATCCATTCGGTCGCGCCTGTCACGCCGGAGGTCGCGGGTTCGAGTCCCGTCGACCCCGCCACTGGTCTATTCCGGAGACATAGGTAACAGGGTCTAGGCTTACGGCTCAGGGCTTTGGGCTCACGGCCGGAGGTCCGCCACGACCGGCCGCCCCCGACTGGGCACTGGCTCCACGGGAAGAGCGCTGCAATCCGTTGAGCACCAGCTTTGCGTTGGACATCACCAGCGCCCTGGCCGAGGATGCGACGCTCCTGCTGCGCGTTGTGGGATCCGCGGTTCACGGGCTGGCGGTGCAGGGGGGCGTCGAGGATCTCGACGTCATGGGGATCTGTTGCGAGTCGCCTCAGCGGGTCATCGGCTTGCGGCCGTTGTCATGCGGGCTTACCGCGCGATGGGGCTGGTGACCGGACACGACCGATTGAGAGCTTGACCGCCTCCCCAGACGATGGCATCGTCGTCCCTCGAGGGGATCGGGACGACCGGAGCCCCAAGATCGACCGTCAACGGAGGGCGTTGCCAGGTGAACCCATTTTGGGTACTGTCGTACCCGAAATGGGGACGACAGCCATGGCCAGCTTGTCCTCGGCACTCTTCGGGAAGACGAAGCGAGCGATTCTCGCTTTGCTGTTCTCCCGTCCAGACGAGTCCTTCTACCTGCGTCAGATCGTCCGTCTCGTTGGGGCCGGTCAGGGCGGCGTGCAGCGCGAGCTCCAACGTCTTGCAGACGCCGCGATCGTCACCCGCGTGGTTCGGGGCCGGACCGCCGTGTTCCAGGCCAATCGCGATTGTCCCGTCTTCGGCGAACTCCACGGTCTCGTCATCAAGACGGCGGGCGTGGCAGACGTCCTGTTCGACGCCCTTGTCCCGCTGAAGGACCGGATAGAGGTGGCGTTCATCTACGGGTCCGCGGCAAAGGGCAAGCTCCGGGCGGAGAGCGACATCGACCTCTTCGTTATCGGATCCGTTGGATTCGGTGACGTCGTGGAAGCGCTCGCCGGCGCACAACAACGTCTGAGTCGAGAGGTGAACCCGTCCGTGTTCGAGGCGAGCGAGTTCCAGAAGCGGATGCGTCGGCGCGACCATTTCGTCGCCGCTGTCGCCGAGGAGCCCAAGGTCTTCGTGATCGGAGGTCAACATGAGCTTGGCCGGCTGGCGGGACGCAGGTTGGCTCGGCGAACACAAGCCAAGTCGTGACGAGACTCGAGCTCTGCTGGACGTCATTGACCGTGACCTGCGCGACAGCGCCGTTGCCGCGATCAGCCCGGACACGCGACTCGGCCTCGCATACAACGCGGCGCTGCAGGCGGCGACGATCGCGCTCGCGGCCAGCGGCTACCGGGCTTCCAGGGAGCGGAAACACTACGTCACCATCCAGTCTCTGACCCATACCATCGGCACCGACCCGGTCGCCGTCAGAAAGCTGGATGCCTTTCGGAAGAAACGCAACATCGGAGACTACGAACGCGCCGGTTCGACATCGGTCACAGAAGCGACCGAGCTGCGAGACCTTGCACGCCTTCTCCGCGACGACGTTCATCGGTGGCTCGAGCACCACCATCCCGAGTTGCTCTGAGGTCGTTCCTCGTGGCGGACTGACTCACCTCAGCAGGCCTTGGGAATCTGGCGGGAACCGTCTTGCAAGAATCTGCAAGACTTCCGGAACACGGGGCCCTTGCAAGCCTCCAGCGGCGCTGAGACATGACAGCCGACCCCATCTTTCCAGGGTCGGCTGCATGTCGCCCTCACTCGGTCGCGCCTGTCGCGCCGGAGGCCGTCCGCCTCCGCTCGCTCCGGATTCGAAGCGAGCTACCGCGAGACCGCGCCGTAGCGCGAAGCGCGAAGGCGGGCGGGTTCGAGACCCGTCGACCCCGCCACTCTCCAAAGGTCCATAGGCTTACGGCTCAGGGCTTTGGGCTCACGGCCGGAGATCCGCCATTGCAGGCCGCTTCCGACAAAGCCGGACATCTGCCGCTGGGCACGTTCGACCGGGACCTCAGCAAGCTGGGCGCGGCCACGAGGCTGGAGAGGACGCATTCTACCCCATCATCCGCCGCATCAGCGCGAACGGACCGCCGCGCGCGTCGGCGAAGAGGTAGACGGGCAGGAGGACGACCGCGATCGACAGCATCGCGGCGGCTGCGACGACCGGCGACATCGCCGCCGGCCAGCCGACTCGGCCGACGACGACGACGCTGACGACCAGCGCGAGCGCCCAGTAGGCGCGCATGATGAACCGTTCCCGGGCCCCGAGCGGCCTGGCGGACGGCTGGAGTTCCGCGCGGGCCGCGCAGCGCGAGGCGAAGAACAGCGGCAGGTCCGGGCAGGGCCGGCCGGCGAACAGCTCCCGCAGCGCCCGGTCCGCGAGTTCCTGTTCGCGGCGCTGCTGGTCGTGCTGGTCGCGTACCCGGCGTTGGTCGGTCACGTCAGTCCCTTCGCCTTCATCGCGTGATGGAGCAGCTTCCGGCCCCGGTGCAGCCTCGACTTCACCGTGCCCGTCGGAATCTGCAGCGCGACGGCGATCTCCTCGGCCGGCAGGTCCATCCAGTAGTGCAGGTGGATGACACTGCGCATCTCGTCCGGCAGCACGCCGAGGCATCGCGCGACCGCCTTCGTCCGTTCCGCCGCCTCCGCCGACCGGTAGGGGTCGTCGCCCCGGCCCGTCGCCCGCCGTTCGTCGAGCGCGCTCAGGCTCACGTGCGGCTTCCGCCAGCGTGCGTGCCGGCGGCGGTCGATGGCCAGGTTCACGGCGAGGCGCCGAAGCCAGGTCCGAAACGTGCTGTCGCCCCGGAAGTCCTTCAGATGGGCGGCCAGCCGGACGAACACCTCCTGAGTGACGTCCTGGGCATCGCCGACGCCACCCGTTCCGAGCACGGCGAGCGCCAGCCGGAACACCCACTTCTGATACCGGCCGACCAGCGTCGCAAACGCCTCCTGGTCGCCGCGCGTCACGCACGCGTCGACCAGCGCCATGTCGGCATCCGCCGTCTGCAGCGGCGCCGCCTCAGCCATCGCCGGCAACTCGATCGCGCCGGCCGGCGCATCGTGGTCGGCGACGGCCAGGCACGCGTCGGCCGCGCACCTCGTCAGTCCACGGCCGTTCTGGGAGCCGTCAGCCGGCAGTACAGGAGCAGCCCAAAGGAGGCCATCAGCGGGATGACGCCCAGCGTTGCCGCCAGCTTCAACGTCTCGGCGTCGGTCGACGAGCCCGGGAGCCTCCACGCCAGGAGAAGGGCACCGGTGCCGCCGAACAGCATCACCAGGGCGAGGGCCAGGGCGACCCGCCGATCCCTCCCGCCGTCCAACAGCCGGTCGGTCCACACCTCGTCCAGCCAGGCATCGAAATCGCTCCCGGCCGGAACCTCGGAGACCGGCAGGCCTTTCTCCATGGCGAGCATCCGCTCCAGATGCGCCATTTCGTGCAAGCGCAGTCGCTGCCGATTGCGCAGTTCGCGTCGCAGAATGCCGAGCGCCAGCAGTCCCAGGATCAGGATCACCGTCGCAAGCAGCTCGTTCATGTCGCCTCGCCTCGGTCGGCGCCTTCCGTGCCGGCTCCACACCATAGACGAGGGCTGCGATGCCGCCGGGTCCCGAACGCCGGCCGGACGCCGGGTTCCTCCAACCAACCGTCGGGGCGAAGTGGGAAATGAACATACGGTCGATTGGACGTCGAACCGCGAGCAGTTGCGCCTCGGATAGGCCTCGCTTTCTCCTACATCGCGCCGCATATCTGGTTGCAGCGAATGGTATTTACGGCGTCATGACCAGTTTCTGCACGACGGCGACCGCTGCCAGCGTACTCGCGACCGCCGCCTGAAAGGAGGGGGCGAAGTTCCGCTCCGGAGCGTCTACTCCATTGGTAGACGGTCTGGAGGAACGACATGCAGACACGTTTCGTGCACACCATCGGCTCGACGGCCGCGGCCGCCGCACGCCCCGTTCGCCCGACTGCGGACGATCGGCCGGCACGGCACTCCACGGACCTCCGCATCGATGGATGGCTGGTCCAGCCGACGCTCAACCTGCTCACGCGCGACAACGCCACCGTGCGGCTGCGGGCGCAGCTCATGGACCTGCTCCTCTGTCTCGCCAGCCGCCCGGGAAGGGTCTTCGCGAAGGAGGACCTGGTCGCCGAGGTGTGGGAGGGCCGCTGGATCGCCCAGTCGGCGTTGTCACGCTGCGTCGCGGAACTCCGCGCGGCGCTCGGCGACGACGCGCAGCAGCCGCGCCTGATCCAGACGATTACCAAGCGGGGCTACCGCCTGATCGCGCCGGTGGAGGTCGTGGACGAGTCGATCGAGCCGTCCCCGGTGTGGGCGGCTGCGGCGATGGCGGCGGCGGCTGAGGCCGCCGGGACCGTGTGCAATGACGCGCCCCGGTCGTTCTGGCAGCGCCTCAAGCTGTCCGCGACGCGGGCGACGGTCGCCGCGGAATAGTACATAATGCGGCGGTCGTTCTGGCCACCATGAAGCCCAAACTCGCGCGGGCGCTAATCGTGCTGGCGGTGTTCGCCCTGTTGGCCGTACTCGCGGCCACGGACGCGTACGTCACCCTCACGTGGGCCCCGCCTCCGCCGCCGCCTTCGGCCAAGGCACCCGCGGGCAGTTCCGTGTTTCCGCAGGTCGTCAAGCCGGCGGCTCGGCCCCCTGACGGGGTGACGCTGACGCGGGTGTTCATGAACCAGTTCCGCACCTACGTCGCGTGGGCGCTCGTCCTGCCGGGCATCCTCTATCTGTCCCGGCGCGTCCCGCTGCTCGGACACCGCCGCGCGCGCGCGGTGCTGTTCCACGCTGTCGTGCCGTTCGCTGGCGCCCTGCCCTTCTTCTTCCTGCGCTTCGTGGTCAACCGGGCGTTCGGCGTGCCCTTCCCTCCCTGGGCTGGGCTGGTCATCTCCCCGTGGGGCCTCATCCTCGTGTTTCAGGCGCTGACTGCTGCGCCGGTCTACTGGTTGCTGGTCGGGCTGGGAACGCTGCTGCAGTTCTCGCGCCAGCACGAGGCGAACAGGATGGCGGAGATCGAATTGCGGCACTCGCTCGCCGTCGCCCAGCTCGACGCGCTCAAGATGAAGCTGCAGCCGCACTTCCTCTTCAATGCGCTGAATTCCATCGCGGCCCTGGTGCGCGTGGGGGAGACCGCGGCGGTCGTCCGGACGGTGGAGCACCTCGGCACGCTGCTGCGGCTCTCGATGGAGACGAGCGGGCGTCAGCTCGTGTCGCTGGACCAGGAATTGGCTCTCGTCGACGCCTACCTGGCGATCGAGGAGGTCCGCTTCGGCGACCGCCTGCGGGTCGTCCGGCGAATCGCGCCAGACGCGCGCCACGCGCTCGTGCCGAATCTGATCCTGCAGCCGCTCGTCGAGAACGCGCTGGTGCACGGCCTGTCGCGTCGCCTCGACGCGAGCCTGCTGGAGGTGGCGGCGCGGCGGGAAGGCCGCCTGCTCCACATCGCGGTGCGCGACGACGGCCCGGGCCTTCCGCCCGCGTGGAGCCTCGGCGCCGCGGCCGGCGCCGGCCTGAAGAACGTGACCGACCGGATCCAGGGCCTGTTCCCTGGCGATGGCGCGTTCAGGATGGAGAACGGCGCGACCGGGGGGGCGGTCGCGCTGCTGTCATTACCGTTTGCCGACGCGGAGACGACGGCAGTGGCCGGGGAGCGTCAGCCATGGACAGCGTGAGGACGATCATCGTCGACGACGAGCAGCCGGCGCGGCGGGGGCTGAAGACGATGGTCGAACAGCACGCCGGCTTCACCGTGGTTGCCGTGTGCCGGGACGGGCGGGAGGCGGTCGCGCGCATTTCGGAGTTGAAGCCTGACCTGGTCCTGCTCGACATCCAGATGCCGGAGATCACCGGCTTCGACGTGATTGCGCAGCTGTCCGCCGATGTCATGCCGGTCGTGATCTTCGTCACCGCATACGACGAGTACGCGGTCCGGGCATTCGAGGTGCGGGCGCTCGACTACGTGCTGAAGCCGGTGTCACAGGCGCGGTTCGACGAGGCGCTGGCGCGGGCGGCGGCGCGCGTGCGGGATCGCCGGCTCGCCGAGTATGGCACGACGCTGCTGGCCGCCGTGGCGGAGATCCAGAAGGCCCCCGAGGCCGCGGCCGGCCGCGTGCCCGGCGCGCCGCGCTGGCTGGAGCGGATCATGGTGAAGGCGGGCGAGGCGATCCAGTTCGTGGAGGTCGCCGACGTCGAGTGGATTGAGGGGGCCGACTACTACGTGACGCTGCACGCCGGTGGCAGACAGTTCCTCTATCGCGAGAGCCTCAAGCACCTCGAGGACCGGCTGGACCCGTCGCAGTTCCTGCGCATCCACGTGTCGGCCATCGTGAACCTCGCGCGGGTCAGGGAGATCCGGCACGCGTTCGGCCGCGAGTACGAGGTGCGGCTCGCCAGTGGCCGGACGCTTCCGGTGAGCCGGCGGCGCAAGAAGGACCTGCTTCGACTCGGGACCTCGCGGTTCGGCCTCAAGGGGTGACGACACGATGAACGCGCGACGGTGGGGACGGGTCGGGTTATGGGCCGCGGCCGGGCTCGGCGGAGGCCTGGTGTTGTCCCTGAGGATCACGGCCGGGTGGGCCCTCCACGTGGCGTCCGACCCCCGATTCGGTCTCCGGCCGTCGGAGGCGGCCCCGTGGTTCGCGTGGTACTACCTGATGTGGGCGGCGCTGACGCCGCTGATCTTCGCCTCCGCCAGACGCGTTCCCGTGACCCGTCGGCGTTGGGGCCGGCCCGTCGCGTTCCACGTGGTGAGCGCCATCGTCGTGTCGGCGGCGGCGCCGACCGTGGCATGCGCCCTGTTCTGTCTGGTCTGGCGCGGCACGACCTGGGCGGAGGTGACGGGTCCCATGATGCCGGTACTGGCGCGGGACGCTCGCCTTTCGCGCCGTGACCGATCCGCTCATCTACGGGACGATCCTGGCCGCCGGGTTCGCGCTCCGCGCCTACGACGAGAACCGCGAGCGGGAGCGCAACGCCGCCGACATGCGCCGCGCGCTCGTGGCGACGCAGGTGGAGGCGCTGAAGATGAAGCTGCAGCCCCACTTCCTCTTCAACACGCTCAATTCGATCAGTTTCCTCGCCGTCGAGAAGGACGTCAACGGCGTGGTGTCCATGGTCGAACGGCTCGGCGGGCTGCTGCGATCCTCCATGCAGGGGACGGGAAGCCAGCTCGTCACCGTTCGGGAGGAGGTGGCGCTGGCCAACCAGTACCTGGCGATCGAGGAGATCCGGTTCACCGACCGCCTCACGGTGACCCGCCGCATCGCGCCCGGTGCGATGGACGCGATGATCCCGAGCCTCGTTCTGCAGCCGATCATCGAGAATTCCATCAAGCACGGCTTCTCGCGCCGGATCGACGCGAGCCGAATCGACATCGCGATCCGCCGCGACGGCGACGCGCTGGTGGTGACGGTGGAGGACGACGGCCCCGGCGTGCCGCCCGGCTGGGACCTGGCGACGCATTGCGGCCGCGGCCTCAAGAACGTGATCGAGCGGCTCGAGAAGCTCTATCCGGGCGACTGGACGTTCACCATCCGCAACCAGGCACAGGGCGGCGCGATTGCCCGGCTGCGGATCCCCTGGCAGGAGCGTTCCGTCGCGACGCCTGCACCGCTGCCCTTTGCAGGCGACCTGGCGCCCGCCGCGCACTGACCCGCGAGCGCCTGTCGCCCCGCGCCGCAGCTACTTCAGCGCCCCTTTCTGCAGTCCCGCGATCGCCCGCGGAATCAGCGTGTCCACGCCGAGGAAGTCCAGCATCGAGTAGTTCGTCTTGTAGGCCTTCAGCACGTCGTCGGCGACCATCTGCTCGGCCGTTCGGCCGGACGCGAGGCTCTTGCGGACGACGTCGATCATCGCCAGCAGGTCGTCGCGGTACGCGCGGACGCCCGCCGCCGTCAGGTCGCGGCCGTGGCCGCTCACGAAGGTCGTGTTCTCCGGGAACACGTCGAGGACGTCGTCGAGGAATGAGAGGTAGGCGGCGAGGTCGTCGACGGCAGGAGGGCTCTCCGACAGCAGCAGATCGCCCATGGCGACCACCGATTCCTTGGGAAGGCAGACGATGAGGTCGGTCTCGGCGTGCAGGCCCCGCATCGGGAGCAGCGTGAGTTCCGCGCCGCCCGTCCGCCAGACGTAGCCGGCCGGCAGCGTCCGTCCGGTCCGTCCCCTCAGCGGCTCGCTTCGCGGCGTGATGGCCAGGCCGGCGGGCGGGGACGCCAGGACGCCGGCCGTGATCACCGTCGCCGGCTCTGGCGCCAGCGCGTTACCGGCGACGTGGTCGCCGTGCGGGTGGGAATTGACGACGTAGCGGACGCCCTGCGGCGAATACCGGAGGACGGCCTTCCTCAGTTCGTCGACGGCGCGCGTCGAGAAGCCGGAATCCACCACCACCGCGCCGTCGGCGCCCGAAAACACCAGCACGTTGTTCATCATCCCCCAGGGAAAGGCCAGGCGGTGGACCGCGCGCGTGATCGTCGTGACGTCGAACCTGAGGGGTGTGGCGCGCGCGCCTTTCGACGCCAGCCAGGCGGCGAAGTCGCGGTCTGGACCTTCCCACGCCACGTCGAGCGGCGTGCCCGAGTGGCGGGCGGCGGCGTTGACGTCCGCGCCGTTCGTCATCAGGTACTCGACGACCTGCCGCTGCGCGTAGAGAGCGGCCATGTGCAGCGGCGTGAGGCCGTCCGGCCTTCTGGCGTTCGCCGCGGCCGGGTCCGCACCAACCAGAGCCCGAAGCCGGGCGAGGTTGCCGGTCGCCGCCGCCTGGAAGACGGTCTGCCGGCTTTCTGGCGCCGCACCGGCCGGCGCGGTCGGCGTGATCGTCAGGTTGGCGTACGAGCCGTCCGATCCGTTGCCGGCCCAGAGCGCCACGCCCCCGCTCTTCGCCTCGCCGAGGTCGTCCACTTCGAGGCAGGGCGTCGCCGCGCCATCCACGAAGACCCGGACCTTCGCGTTGGCGAGCACGATGCGGACGTGGAACCAGCCGTCCGGATCCGGCGGCGGCTCGACGGCCTTCTCGAACTGGCCGGTGCGTTCGGTCCGGAGCTTCTGCCAGGTGTTGGCCGGGGGGGAGAAATACTGCACCGAGTGGGCCCGCTGCTCCGCTCCGACGGCGCGGAAGTTGAACGGCCGGAAGTAGACGGCGTCGTAGGTCGTCCAGTCCACAACGTGAAACGCGATGCCGAGGAAGCTCTGCTGGGTGACGTTCTTCCCGCGCAGGTCCACCTCGATCACGCCGTCGCCCATCAGCACGCCGTCGAGGACCGCGCCGCCGTCGCCGGGGCGGGCGTCGAGGCGCGCCACGGTCCGCTCGCCCTCCTTCTGCGTCGTCAGCGCGCGGTTGAAGAGCCGGACGCCGACGCCGGCCGCGAGCTTCTCGAAGTCGGGACGGGTCGGCGGGGGAATCTGGGCAGCTGCCTGCGCCGCCGTTACGGCGGTCAGCGCGAGGGCGGCAACTGAGGCGGTGAAGCGCAATGTCATGAGTAGGCCTCCAGGTTCATCTGAATGAGAAACCGCGATTCTGAGGCGCGGCCGGCCGACGGACCCTTACCTCCCTCGCCGCCTCCGCACCCCGGGAAACCGTCCTCGCTCTGGGCCGGTTTCCAGATCGCGGCACCCGCCTGGCGCTAAAGCCCTGGCTCGAGCGGCCGCGCGGCGGCGGGGGAAACCGGCCCAGCCGCTCGTCGGTTTCCGAGCGAAGTGAACGGGCTGCTCCGAACCGGCTCGTCCGGCAAGGGCCCGCCAGCCTGCCGCGATCCCGAATCGCGGTCTCCTATTCAGCAATCGGACGTAGCGGAGGCCGTCTGGGTTCCCCGAAGGCCATCTGCCTCGATCCTACTGGCCGGCAGGCGGCCTGCGTTTCCCTCCGGTCGCCCCCCTGCCCGATCCGATCCGCCATGCGCGACGTCTAACTGTCGTGGCAGCAGCAGTGCTCGTCAGACAGGGGAGCGGACAATGATCGGATTCGTGCAGGACCTGCGGCAGGCCTTCCGGCTCTTCAGGCGCCAGCCGGGCTACGCCGCGCTCGCCATCCTCATCATGGCGCTCGGCATCGGCGCGACGACGGTGCTCTTCGGCCTCGCGTACGGCGTGCTCTTCAAGCCGTCACCCTGGCCGCGGGCGGATCAGATCGTCCGGCTGTACGAGACGCGGCAGGGCGCCACGAAGCGGTTCGACGCCATGATGACCAGCGCGGCGTACGCCGCCTGGCGCGACCACCCGGCGACGGTCGAGGGACTCGCGGCCTGGCGGGTGGAACCGGTCCTGATGGATACCGGGGGCGGCGCCACCCGCACCCGCGTGGCGGCCGCGACTGCCAGCCTCTTCCCGCTGCTCGGCCTCCATCCCCTCCTCGGGGCGCCGTACTCCGAGTCGGACGAGTCCGGCGCGGAGGGCGCGCCGATCGTGCTGTCGCACGGGTTGTGGCAGGAGCGTTTCGGCGGACGCCCGGACGTTCTCGGACGGAGCCTTCGCGTCGACGGCAAGCCGTTCCGCGTCGTCGCCGTGATGCCGTCAGCGTTCGCGTTTCCGGACGGCGACACGCGGGCGTGGAGGCCGATGACCGTGCGTTTCACGAAGGGTGGCCTGTCGATGTTCAGCGCCATCGCCAGGCTGAAGCCGGGCGTGACCCCAGCGCAGGCCGCGGCCGAGGGAACGGCCAGAGCGCGAAGCGGGCCGGATCCGGGACCGGTCGTCATGGCGGTGTTTGGTTCGCGGGCGCCGGCCCTGATCACCGCCGTGCCGTTCCGGGAATCCGAGACGGCCGGGGTGCGGCCGGCGATCCTCGCGTTCCTTGCGGGCGTCGTTCTCCTCCTCGTCGCAGCGATCGGCAACCTCGCAGGCATTCAGCTCGCGAGAGGCGCCGTCCGTCGCCGTGAGATGGCCGTCCGCGCGGCGCTCGGGGCGGGAGCCGGGCGCCTCGCCCGGCTGACGATCGCGGAGAACCTGGTGATCGGCACGGCGGGCGGGATTGGCGGGCTGGCGCTGGCCGCATTGCTCAATGGGGCGCTGCCGTCGCTGCTGCCGCCCGGGTTTCCGAGACTGCACGAGATTCGGACCGACGTGAGGGTCGCGGCGTTCGCGCTCGGCGTCTCGATGCTCGCGAGCCTCGCCTGCGGGCTCCTCCCGGCGCTCCAGGCGCGGCGCGTCCACGTGGCTGCAGCGCTTGGGGATGACGCTCGCAGTCCGGGCGGTGGTCTGCGAGCCACCCGCCTGCGCGCGGCGATCATCGGCGGCCAGCTGGCCATCGCGTGCCTGCTGCTGGTGGGAGCGTCGCTGCTCACCCGCAGCTTCGTGGCGATGCTGCAGTCGGACCGCGGTTACGATCCGTCCCGAGTTCTGACCGCCGAGCTGTCGCTTCCGAAGGGGCGCGACCAGGGCCAGGCTGCGTGGACGGCGTTGGCTGGGCTGCTCGAGCGCTTTCGGGCGACGCCCGGCTTCACGCGCGTCGCGCTCGCGACGGCCCTGCCGCTGACCAGCGGCGAGACGCTCGGGTCGTTTCCGCTGCGGGCCAGCGGGACCGGCGAACGAGTCCAGGTGCAGACCGCGGTCCGCGTCGTCAGCCGGGACTACTTCGGGGTGCTCGGCATCCGCCTCGTCGAAGGCCGGCTCTTCGACGCGACCGACACGCCGACCTCGCGGCCGGTCGTGCTCGTGAACCGTGCGTTCGCGTCGAAGTTCCTCGGCGCCCGCCCCGTCGGCCAGCGGCTCTGGGACGACGCGCCGAGTGCGCCCGGGCCCGAAGTGGTCGGCGTGATCGAGAACGTGCGGCACCGCAGCGCCACGGACTCGCCCGCGCCGGAGATGTACCGGGCGTTCGAGCAGGGCACGGCGGGGGGCCTGCCCCTGCGCGTGGCGATCTCGACCACTGGCGACTCCGCGACTCACGCGAGGGCGCTTCGTGCGCTCGTGCGCGAGTACGACGCGGCGATCGGCATCGACGCGGTCGCGCCCATGGAGGCGCTGGTCATGACGAGCCTGGCGCAGCCGCGGCTGTACTCGGTGCTGGGTGTGTTCCTCTCGGTGCTCGCGCTGGTCATCGGGAGCGTGGGGCTGTTCGGGGTGCTGGGGTACGCCGTCGCCCAGCGGACGCGCGAGATTGGCGTTCGGACCGCGATTGGCGCGCGTCCCGCCGACATCGCCTGGATGGTGATTCGGCAGGGTCTGCTGACGGCAGGCGTCGGCCTTGCCGTCGGCCTGGCCGCGGCGCTTGCGCTCAGCAGGTCGCTTGCGGCGCTCCTGTACGGTATTACCCCATTCGACGGGCTCAGTTACGCAGGGGTTGCAGCGGTGCTGCTCGCGGCCTCGTTGCTCGCGTGCGTCGTTCCGGCGCGCCGCGCCGCGCGGATCGATCCGGTCGAGGCGCTGCGAAGCTAGGGGCCCTGACGGGTGGCGGCGCCGCTAATCCCTCAGCGCCGTCACCGGGTCCACGCGGGACGCGCGGTACGCCGGCAGCCACAGCGCGGCAGCGCCGACGAGCGCGAGCACGGCGACGGTCGATGCGTACGTCACCGGGTCGGCCGGCCGGACGCCGAACAGCACGCCCGACACCAGACGCCCGAATCCTGCGGCTGCCGCGACGCCGATCGCCAGGCCGGCGGCCAGCGTCCTGCCACCGTCGCGCAGCACCAGGCCGGCGACCGCGAGCGGCGTGGCACCGGCGGCCATTCGAACGCCGATCTCGCGCCGCCGCTCGACGACCGTCCAGCTCATGACGCCGTAGATCCCGACCGCCGCGAGCAGCAGCGCGAGGGCGCCGAAGCCGGCGAGGAGGCTGGCGAGAAAGCGTGGCTGGGCCACGCTCCGCCGCACGTAGTTCTCGAACGTCTGGACGTCGGCGATCGGCTGATTCGGGTCGATGGCCGCCACCGCGGCCCGCGCCGCGCGGACGAGCCGCGTCGGATCGCCATCGGCGCGCAGGACGAACGCCATCGACGGGAATGCCATCTGCGCGGCGGGCAGGTACATCTCTGCCCGCACGGGCTCGGAGGGCCCGCGATGGCGCACGTCCCGGACGACGCCGACGACCGTCAGCATTCGAGCGGACGTGTCCTTCGACATCCTGAGGCGACGCCCGATTGGGGACTGGCTGCCCCAGAATCGTCGGGCAAACGTCTCGTTCACCACCGCCACCTTGGGAGTCTCAGCGCCGTCGGACGCTGCCAGATCCCGACCCGCGACCACGCGGAGGCCGAGGGTGGCGAAGTAGCCCGGGAGCGTCGGCTGAAAGCCGGCCCGGTTGTTCTCGCCAGGCGCCGGATCTGGGCGCCCCTCGATGTAGACGGTCGTGTTGTAATCTTCTCCGCTCAACGGAAGCGCCATGGCGCCCCCCACCGCCCGCACGCCGGGCACGGTCCGCAGGCGATCCGCCAGCTCCGCGTAGAACTGCGCCATGCGGGTCCCTGTCGCCGACTGTGCTTCGCCCAGGGCCAGGTTGAACGTCAGCAACTGCTCGGGCCGGTCGACGCCGATGTCCACGCGTTGCAGGGCGGCGAACGACCTGATCAGCAGGCCCGCGCCGACCACGACCGTCACCGTCGCCGCCACCTCGGCGATCAGCAGGACGGTCCGGCCCCCGCGACGTCGCCCGCTGGTCCGCCGCGAGGCCTCGTGCAGGGCGGCCGGGATACCGCGAAGCTCCAGGACCGGCACCAGCGCAAGCGTCGCCGCCGCGCCCAGGGCGGCGAGGATCGCGGCCGCGAGGACCAGGCCGTCGACCCTCGCTTCGCTCAGGCGGGGAATGTCGGCCGGCACGAGCGACACGAGAGAGGCGAGCCCCACATGCGCGAGCAGGGTGCCCAGACCCGCCGCAACGCCGGCGAGGACGAGCGCCTCCACCAGGAACTGCCTCGCGAGCCGGCCTCGCCCCGCGCCGATCGCCAGGCGGACTGCCACCTCTCCGCGCCGGGCGAGGGTCCGGCCCAGCAGGAGGTTGGCGACGTTGGCGCACGCGACGGCGAAGACCAGGAACACGGCGCCCAGCACCAGGAGCAGCGGCGTGCGCGCGTCCGCAGTCACTTGCCGGAGCGCCGGCACGGCGCGCAGTCCGCGCGCCTTGTCCGTGGCCGGGTGTTCGGCGGCCAGCTGCCCGGCGAGCACCGCCAGGCCGGCGTTCACCTGGTCGAGTGAGAGCCCGGGCTTCATCCGGGCGACCGACATGAAGTAGTAGAAGTCCCGCAACTCAGTCAATCGATCGACGGGTGTGCCGGGCGGGACGGCGGGGATCTCGCCGATCGGAGCCGGGAGCCAGAGCTCCGGCTTCGGGCCGGCGCCACCCCAAGGCGCCCAGGAGAATGCCTGTGGAAGGACGCCGATGACCGTGTGATTCCCGGAGTCGAGCGTGATGTCGCGTCCCACGATCGACGGATCGCCGCCGAACCGGCGCTGCCACAGGCCGTGGGTCAGCACCGCCACGCGCTGGTTCTCGCGGCCGACGACGAACGTCCGTCCGAGCGCCGCCTTCACGCCGAGGACGCGGAAGAAGTCGGTGGACACCGTGCCGGCGACGAGCGGTTCGGGGTGATCGCCGCCGACCAGGGTCACTGGGACCTCAGAGGATCCCGCCACGCCGGCGAGCACGTCGGCGCGGCGCCTCAGATCGGTCAGCCGTCCCGGGCTCATCGAGGAGGCGCGCCCCTCGCGCTGATCCGAGACGAACACCAGCCGGTCGGGTTCGGCGTACGGCAGCGGGCGGAGCAGCACCGCGCGGACGATGCTGAAGACGGCGACGGTGGACCCGATGCCGAGCGCCAGCGTGAGTATGGCGGCGGCCGCGAATCCGGGGTTCCGCCGGAGGCCGCGGACCGCGTGGCGCATGTCGTACAGGACCGATTCGATGGCGGCGCCGACCCGCGCGTCGCGCACCTTCTCCTTGGTCTGCTCGAGGCCCTCGCACTCGATCAGGGCGGCTCGCCGCGCCTCGGCCGGCGGCAGGCCGGCCGCCTCGTGGCGCTGCTCCAGCGCGCTCACGTACTCGCCCAATTCGTCGTCGAGATCCCGATCGAGCCGTGACGATTGAAACAGCGTGCGCCACACGCTGCGGAGCGAAGTCAGCCACCTCATCGCGCCCTCCCTTCCTTCGTTCTCGCGAGCCTCGAACGGACTACTCGGCCTCGAGCACCTGGCCGACGGCAACGGCGATGACCGCCCAGTTGCGCCGTTCGGTCTCGAGCTGCCGGCGCCCCGCAGCCGTCAGGCGGTAGAACTTCCCCCGGCGGCCCTGCGGCGACTTCTCCCACGTGCCTTCGATGAAGCCGGCCTGCTCGAGGCGATGGAGCGCCGGGAAGAGCGACCCTGGCTTCACGCGGAACGTGCCCTGCGTGACCTGCTCGATGCGGTCTGCGACGCCGAGGCCGTGACGGGGCTCGAGATCGAGCGTGCGGAGGACGAGCATGTCGAGGGTGCCCTTCAGCAGCTCGGTGGCCGGCTTCGTCATCTCGTCCTCCCTGGCAGCGGATCTCTTATCGATGTGCGATATAGAACTTCGATACGTCTCCTTCATAGACGTTCGGCGGGCGCTCCGGGTGAGCGTTCCGCGCCTACAAAGTTCCTCGATCGCGCCTCGGCGATGTCAGTCCCGCCGCGCCAGGCGGTTCTGGACGAAGTAGCTCAGCTGCACCCGGTTCTGGACGCCGAGCTTCCGGTGGGCGTTGTAGGTGTGCTTCTTGACGGTGTCGGGCGAGATGAAGAGGCGCTCGGCGACCTCTTTGTGGCTCAGGCCGCCGAGCAGGAGTTCGACGACGTCGGCCTCGCGCGCCGAGAGGCCGAGCGAAACGAGCTGCGGTTTCAGATCCGCCGGGAGGGGCTCGGCCGGCCTCGCGAGCGAGCGACGGGCCAGGAAGCGCCGCATCCACAGGAGCGCGGGGTAGTTCGCGCCCACCTGGACTAGTGAGATCGCCAGATCCGATCCGGTGATTCGCACCGCAACATCGAAGGCCAGGAAGCCGGCCCCCTGCAGCAGGACGAACCGCCGGAGGCCGGTCCGCTGCAGCGGGTCGTCCATCCGCCGGATTGCGAGGAGGGCGTAGACGATCCAGCCATAGGTCAGGCCGAACTTGAGGATGACCACCGATAGCCTCGCCGCCAGGCCCAGCGAGGGGGGCGGCGCATCCCCGTAAATCGCTCCGCCCGCCGAGATGACGACCGCCGCTGTGCCCCAGATCGCCACGAAGGCGACGGTGTAGCCGCGCGAAAGCCCGCCTCCGGTCAGCAGGGACAGGAATGACCCCAAGAAGTAGATCGCCACCCCGAACGCGATGAAGAAGAGCGGCCGCGTCGCCGCCGAGATCTGGCCCCATGCGGACTCGGGCAGGAACGTGCCGAGCAGCATGTACTGTCCGACCGAGAGCAGGACCAGCGCTCCCCAGGCGGCGAGGAAGGACCCGTAAGGGGCCAGCCAGGGTTGGCGAAACTGGTCCCTCAACCTGAACGCCGCCCAGACCGGCACTGCGGCCAGCACGGCGGCCAGGAAGACGTAGCCGATCAGGAGGGCGCGCACGGACTGGTTGTACCACGCGGGGGCGCTACTCACAAAGTGGTAGCCGCCAGTTTCCCACTTCCAGGTCATTGCCGGCCCGTGTCCGGCCGCGTCTACTTTCAGAGTTCGGTTGAACTGGCGATGACGCAGAGGACGCGGTGAAGGGTCCCCCCCGAAGCAAAGCCTTTGCCGGCTTTGCGGAGTGGGGGGCCGAGCCGCGGCCGAGTCGCCGGCCGGGTCGTCAAGCGAAGCGAGTCGATGAACCAGGAGGGAAGCATGCTCACCAGGAGAGGCGTCGTTGCCGCCGCCGTCGTGTTCGCGTGTCTCGTCAGCCTCGGCGCCCAGGCGCCGCAGGACGACGAGGCGGTGTGGAAGGCCTTCATGACCTGGTTCAAGGACGCGCCGCCCGTTCGCGGCAATCCGGTCGCGGCGTACACCGCGGTGCTGCAGAAGGCGGGGACGCCGGAAGGCGAAGTCAAGCGCCAGGCCGGCGTGCTGATGCGGCAGATCATGTCGGGGCGGTCCGACTGGGTCGAACCGCTCTACGACATGACCTTCTCGAAGCTGCTGACCGGCGATCCGGCGACCGACGGCTTCACCGGCGAGCCGAGCGCGCTCCTCATCGAAGCGGTGAAGGGGCTGACGCCAGGAACGGCTCTCGATGCCGGCATGGGGCAGGGGCGCAACGCCGTGTACCTGGCAGGGAAGGGCTGGAAGGTGACCGGATTCGACCTGTCGGCGGAGGCCATCAAGTCCGCGAACGCCAACGCCGCCAAAGCCGGAGTTCGGATCGACGCGGTCAAGGCCAGCTATGCCGACTTCGACTTCGGCACCGCGAAGTGGGACCTCATCGTTCTGACGTTTGCGTGGGCGCCCATGACCGACGAGGCGTTCGTGGCACGACTCCGAACGTCGCTGCAGGCCGAACGGCCGCATCGTGTTCGAGCACTTCCTCGACGACCCGAGCCGGCCTCGGCCGCCCGCCATGCACGCGCTCAAGCTCGGCCAGCTCCGCGAACTGCTGAAGGGCTTCCGCCTGGATCGATACGAGGAGATCACCGGCCTGGCTGACTGGGCTGGCCCCGACACGCCGATGGTCCGCGCGGTGGCGGTGAAAGGGTAGACGCGATGTCCTGCCTTCTTCGGGACGTCAGGTTCTCGCTTCGCGTGCTGGCGAACCAGCCCGGCTTCGCCGCCACCGCAGTCCTGGTCCTGGCGCTCGGCATAGGAGCCAACGCCGCCGTGTTCACCGTCGTCAACGCGCTCCTCCTGAGGCCGCTGCCTGGCGTGCGAGACGCCGGCGGCATCGTCGGGATCTACGCCCCGCACGTGCGGCAGGCGGACACGTACCGCGGGTTCTCGTACCCGAACTACGTCGACATCCGGGACGGCGCGCGCGCGATGGACGGCGTCAGCGCGTTCACGTTCGTGCTGGCCGGCGTCGCCGAGCAGGGGATGACGCGGCGGAGCCTCGTGATGATGGTGTCGGCCAACTACTTCGACGTGCTCGGCGCGCGACCGATGCTCGGCCGCGCCTTCACGCCGGAGGAGGAACGGCCGGGGAGCGAGGCCCAGGTGGCGGTGGTCTCGCACGCCTACTGGCAGCGCCACGGATCCGATCGCGCGCTAGTCGGCCGCACGGTGTCGATCAACGCGCGGCTCTTCACGGTGGTTGGTGTCGCCCCTCCGGGGTTCGGGGGAACGTCGCCCGCGTTTGCGGCGGAGTTCTGGCTGCCGCTCGCGGCCACCAAGCTCGTCGAGAACGACCTGCTCCGCGAGATCGCCGGCGGAGACCTGACGAGTCGCGACACGCACCGGTTCCTGCTATTCGGGCGGCTGAAGGCCGGCGCGGCGCGGGAGACCGCGAATCGCGAACTGGCCGAGCGGGCCAGGGCGCTTGCCGCAGCCTACCCTGAGGCGAATCGGGACTACGCGATCGTCGCCCACCCGCTGCAGCGCCGGGGTTTCGCCGCCACGCCGGGTGACGACGCGTCGCTCGCGTTCGTGTCAACGGCGATGCTCGGAATGGCGGGCGTGGTCCTGCTCGTCGCCTGCCTCAACCTGGCCAACATGCTGCTCGCTCGGGGCAGGGCCCGGCGCAAGGAGATCGCCATTCGCCTGTCGATCGGCGCCAGCCGAGCCGCCGTCGTGCGCCAGCTCCTCGTCGAAGGTTCCCTGCTGTCTCTCGGCGGCGGAGCCGTGGGGCTGTTGCTCGGCCGCTGGGCGATGACGCTCCTCGTGCGATCCATCGCCCCCCTCATGCCCATGCCGTTCGACGTTGGCCTGGCGGTCGACTGGCGCATGGCCGGCGCGACGCTCGGGTTCGCGGTCGTCGCCACGGTCGTGTTCGCCCTTGGGCCGGCGCTGAAGGCCACGCGGCCCGGCACGATCGACGCACTCAAGGAGAATGCGGGCGAGGATCGGGGCCGACGGGCGTGGCTGTTCGGTGCGCGGAACCTCCTGCTGGCGGGTCAGGTCGCGCTTTCGCTGGCGCTGCTGGTGGCGGGGGCGCTGTTCGTGCGTGGCGCGCTGAAGGCCGCGGACGCGACGCCGGGATTCGCGCTCGATCGCGGCCTGGTGGTCGAGGCCGATCCCAGTCTGGCCGGATACTCGCTCGCCGAGGGCGCCGACGTTCACCGCCGGGCGACGGCCCGTCTCAGGGAACTGCCTGGCGTCGAAGCGGCGAGCATGGCGTCGATGGTGCCCTTCGGCCGCGCCGACGACCGGGTCCGAGTGGAGTCGGCAGCGCCCTCTCCGGCCGACGGGGAAGGACCTGCGGCGCCGCGCCCGGTCGTGGCCGGTCATACGTCGATTGGCGCCGACTACTTCCGGGCGATCGGGATCCCCGTGCTTCGCGGGCGCGACTTCACGGTGAACGAAGCCGAGGGTCTGGAATCCAGGCGGGTGGCGATCATCGACGAGCCTGCCGCGCGCCAGCTCTTCCCCGCGGGCGAGAGCCCGGTTGGTCGGCTCGTGCGGGTCGGCGGGGGCGATGGCGGGTCGCCGCCCGAGGTCTGCGAGATCGTCGGTGTCGTCGCCGGGGTGCGCTCGAGCCTGTCCGACCGCGGACCGACGCCGCACCTCTACGTTCCGTTCTCGACGCGGATCCGGGCGTCGATGCACTACCACGTGCGGCTGGCGCCGGGCGTGGTTGGGAACGGCCCAATGTCCGCCTCGCTCCGACGCGAGCTGGCCGCGCTCGACCCGCGGCTCCCGGTGCTGTCGGTTTCGACGCTCGAGGCGTTCACGAAGGCCAGTCCGTTCCTCTGGCTGTTCCGGGCCGGGGCGCGTGTGTTCACCGCGTTCGGCGTCGCCGGCCTCGTGCTCACGCTGGTGGGCATCTGGGGGGTCAACGCCTACACGGTCCTGAGGCGGACGCGGGAAATGGGCATCCGCACGGCGCTCGGCGCGTCGCCCCGCCGCGTCGTCTGGCTGATCGTCCGCGACACCACCCTCGTGACCGCGGCCGGTGTGGTGGTGGGAACGGCGCTCGCGGCGGCCGTCGCGACGCTGCTCGGCTCGATGCTCTACGAGGTGACGGCTTCCGACCCCGTGGCGTTGTTCGCGGCGCCGGCGCTACTCGCGTCGTGCGCCCTGACCGCTTCGTATCTGCCCGCGCGGAAGGCGGCGCGGGTCGCCGTGTTCGCGGCCCTCCGCCGCGAATGACGATTGGCTACTTCTTCGCGCCGGCCAGCGCCTCGGCCTTCACCTTGTCGGCCGCGAAGGAGAAGTGCATCTGGACGATGAGCCAGGCGCCGTCGCGCTTCTCGAGCACGCCGGTCCAGCGGGTGTCCTTCCAGCCGACCGGCTTGCCGTCCCACTCCGCCAGGTCGTCGAGGATCGCCGACCACCAGGCGACGTCTTTCGACCGGGAGAAGTTCACCCGCAATTCGCGGATGTCGCACGTGGTGGCCTTGAACCTCGGGTCCATCCAGAACGCGAAGTTCTTCGCCAGTTCGTCCCACCCGACCGTGGCCTTCGAGTCGGGGTTGAAGATGAACAGATCGGCGTCGTGCGCCATCGTGCGCTCGGCCAGCGCCCGGTCCTTCGTGAGCGCCCAGCAGATGTTGCCGTGGATCGTCTGCTCGACCGTCGCGCGCTCCTTCGCCATGTCGGCACCCTTCTGGGCCCAAGACGGATGTGCGGTGACGAGCGCCACAACTCCGACCAACGCGAGTATCCTGTGCATCTCTCTCTCCTCGTTCCGATAAATCTGACGTCTACTCGCCGCGCAGGGCCGTCGTCGGCTCCACGCGCGTCGCCCTCCGGGCCGGCAGATAGCAGGCGGCCGCCGCCACGAGTGCCAGCACGCCCGTCACGGTCGCGTAGGTCAAGGGATCGTACGGCTTGACGTCGAACAGCAGCGACGCGACGAGCCGCGACAGGCCCATCGCAGCCATGAGACCTGCGGCCCCGCCGGCCGCCACCAGCCACAGCCCGTGCCTCACGATCATCGCGAGGACGTTGCGGCGTGTCGCCCCGAGCGCCATCCGGATGCCGATTTCGTGCGTTCGCTGACCGGCGGAGTAGGCGACGACGCCGTAGAGGCCGACCACGGCGAGGGCCAGGCCGAGCAGGCCGAGCGCCACCGCGAACTGCGCGGCCACGCGAACGAGGAAGAACCCGTTGCCGCCGCCGACGGCTGCCCGCATGCTGGCGATGTCGAAGAGGGCGACGTCCGGAGCGAGCGCCCCCACGGCCTTCCGCACGAGAGGCGCCACACGTTCGGGTTCGCCGGCGGTGCGTACGTGGAGCACGCGGAGCGACTTGAACCCCAGCGTGCTCGGCGCGTAGAAGAACGGGCGCGGCGACTCGAAGATCGAGCTGTACTTGCCGTTCCCCGCCACGCCGATCACTTCGACGAACGGGCCGGTGCCGTCGCGGAAACGGATCCGTTTGCCCAGTGCGTTCTCGCCGGGCCACAGCCGCGCGGCCAGCGTCTCGTTGACGACGACGACCGGCCGCCTGGTGTCTTCGTCGGCCTGCGTCAGCCATCGGCCGCGCAGCAGCGGAATGCCCATCGTGCTCCGGTACGCCTCGTCCACCCAGTTGAAATGCGTCACCAGCCCTCGCTCGTCCCGCGCGAGCGTCTGGCCTTCCTTCTCAATCTCCCGCGACATGTCGTAGTAGCCGAGCGGCATCGAATGCGCGAGGCTCGCCGACTCGACGCCAGGCAGCGCGCGAACCCGGGCGATGAGGTCCCGGTAGAACGCCGCCGTTCTCGTCTCGTCGTAGCCGGCCTCCGCCGGGTTCATGAAGAAGTTCATGACGCCGTCTGGCCTGAATCCGAGATCCAGGCGGTGGGCGCTCGTCAGGCTGCGCACGAACAGGCCCGCCACCACGAGGACGACCAGCGAGCCCGCCACCTGGGCCACGACCAGCAGGTCGCGCAGCCGGTGCCGGCCTCCGCTTCCGCCGGGCGCCCGACCTGCGTCGCGCAGCGCGTCGGACGGCCTGGTGGCCGACGCCTTGAGCGCGGGAACCAGGCCGGCGACGAACCCGGTCGTCAGCACCACCGCGGCCACGTACGCGAACACGCGCCAGTCGAACGCGAAATCGAGGTGGACCGGCAGATCGTTGGGCAGCCTGATGGCCGAGAGCATCCGGCTGATCCAGGCGCCGAGCAGGAGTCCGGCCGCCCCGCCGAGGGCCGAGACCAGGAGCGTCTCGGTGACCAGTTGCCGCACCAGCCGCAGCCGCCCGGCGCCGAGCGCGTGGCGCAGCGAGAGTTCCTTCACGCGAGCCGTGCCGCGCGCCAGCAGCAGGCCGGCGACGTTGACGCACGCCACCAGCAGGACGAGAACCACGAGTCCCACGAAGACCGAACCGACGACGGGCAATACGGGCCCTGAGGCCGGATCCGGGCGGGCGTGGGTCTCCCAGAAGACGGCCGGCCTCGTGGTTCTGTTCGTTTCCGGATACTGGGCCGCGAGCCGGCGCGCGACCACCTCGACGGTGGCGCGGGCTTGCGCCAGCGAGACACCTGGCTTCAGCCGGGCCAGCGTGCAGATGTTGCTGTCCGCGCGATCCGACCAGAGACTCCCCGCGAACTGGGACATGCCCAGCGGCATGAAGATGTCCATGTCGATGAACGCATAGGCGCCGCGAAAACCCTCCGGGGCGACGCCCACGATCGTGAATGGGCGGCCGTTGAGCCGAACGGCTTTGCCCACCACGTTCGGATCCCGGTTGAATCGCCGCTGCCAGTATCGGTGGCTCAGCACCAGGACGGGATCAGCGTTCGGGACGCGTCCCTCGCGGGGTTCGATCAGCCGTCCGGCGGCAGGTCGGAGCCCGAGCATGCCGAAGTAGTTCCCCGACACATACGTCAGCCAGACGCGCTCGGCCCGGTTGTCGGCCGCCAGGCTGCCGAAGTCCATCGTGTAACCGGTCACGTCCTCGAACGCGTCGGTCTGCGCGCGGTAGTCCTCCATGTCGAGGCGCGACAGACGGCCGGGCGTGTCGCCGCTCCCTCGGTAGGCGCCCAGTACCACGAGGCGATCGGCGGCGCGAACCGGGAGGGGCCGCAGGAGCACGCCGTTGACGACACTGAAGATGGCGGCGTTCGCGCCGATTCCCAGGCCGAGCGTTGCGACGACCGCCGCGGCGAATCCCGGGTTGCGGCGCAGGCCGCGCAGGGCGTACTTCGCGTCCTGCCAGATTGAGTCGGGTCGAAGCGACCCGGGCCACGTCATGGTGTTTCGCCTCCTTGTTCGACCTCGGGCGGAATCTCCGGCGCGGCGTGTCGGCGAGGCCAGCGAGCTCCTACTCCGTGCGCAGCGCCACCACCGGGTCCACGCGGATCGCGTGGCGCACCGGCCGCCACGCCGCCGCGGCCGCCGCCAGGACCAGCGTGGCGACGATGACGCCGTAGGTCGCCGGGTCGCCGGGCTGCACGTGGAAGAGCATCGCGCGCGACGCCTGGGCCAGCGCCACGGCCAGGGCTCCGCCCGCTGCCAGGCCAACCGCGATCTCCGCCGTCACCTGTCCCGCGACCAGCCGCGCCACGTGCGACGGATGGGCGCCGAGCGCCATCCGCAGCCCGATCTCGCCCGTCCGCTGCCTCATCGCGAACGACATCAGGCTGGCGAGGCCGACCGTCGCGAGGAAGAGCGACGCCACGCCGATGACCACGAGCAGCGGCCCGAACACCCGGTAGCCCCAGAGCGTCGCATCGACCGCCGCGCGAAGGGTATCGGGCAGGTAGAGCGGCAGATCCGGGTCGAGCGTCGCAATCTGTGCGCGTACGGCTGCTGTCAGGCCGAGCGGCGCCCCGGCCGACTGCACCGCGATGCTCAACGTCCGCGCCTGCCCCTGCGCGATCGGCACGTAGAGCCCGGCGCGGTCCCGGTCCTCGGCGCCACTCATGTACAGGTCAGGCGCAATGCCGACGACCGTCGCCCACGGCGCAGAACCGTCCCGCCCGAGCCGCACCCGTCGTCCGACCGGATCGCTGCCGGGGAAGTATCGCTCGGCGAAACTCGCGTTCACGATCGCCACCCGCGGCGCCTGGTCGTCGTCTGCGCCCGTGAAGTCGCGGCCGCCGACGAGCGGACGGTCGAACGTCTGGAAATAGCCTGGCCCGATGACGGCGCTGCGGACCACCGGGTACTCCGACGCGTCCTGGTAGACGCGGCCGTCGATCGCCACCGGCGAGCGGTCGGCGGACAGCCCCGGAAGCGACGTGGCGAGCGTGACGGACCGGACGCCTGGGAGCGCGGAAACGCGGTCCGCGAGCGACGCGGCGAATCGTGCACGGCTGCCCGCGTCCGGGTACCGCTGCTCGGGGAGCGCCACCCTCGCGGTGAAGACGTTCTCCATCGCGAACCCGTAGTGGTGCGTGCCCAGGTTGACGATGCTCCGGCTCATCAGGCCGGCCAGCACCAGCAGCGCGAACGAAACCGCGATCTCGCTGGCCACGAGCACGCGGCTGGCGCGTCCCAGGCGCATCCCACCGCCCCGCGATCCATCCTTCAGCAGGCCGCTCACGTCGCCGCGCGACGCGCGCCACGCGGGAATGACGCCCGCGAGCAGCGCGCTCGCCGCCGTGAGGACGGCCGCGAAGGCCAGCGCGGCGCCGTCGAGACCGACCTTCACCCAGAACGGCGGGCCCAGGTTCACGATCGAGCGGTTGAACCACACGATGCCCGCCTGCGCGAGCAGGAGGCCGAGAACGGTCCCGCCCAGCGCGAGCACCGCGGTCTCGGCCAGCATCCCGGCCACCAGGCGGCGCCGGCCGGCGCCGAGCGCCGTGCGGAGGGCGATGTCGCGCGTCCGCGCCACCGCGCGCGCGAGCAGCAGGTTCGAGACGTTTGCGCACGCGACGAGCAGCACGCCGAAACCGAGGCCGACGATGAGCACCATGAAGAACACGGCGTTCTCGTCGTCGCTGCCCATGGTCTCGGTGTAGGGCCTCACGACGGGGACGAGGTTGCGATTCGTGTCCGGGAACTGCCGGGCCAGGCGCCCGGCAATGGTCCCGAGATCCGTCTGGGCGCTCTCACGGGTCACGCCCGGGCGCAGCCTCCCGTACACGATGAGCGTGGGTCCCGAGCCCCGCGGCAGTTGCAGCGGGTCGGCCTGGATCGCCATCCATGCTTCCTGGCTCTCCGGGAATGCGAATCCCTTGGGCATCACGCCGACGATGGTGGCCGGGTGGCCGTCGGCTCGCACGGTGCGGCCGACCACCTGGGGGTCCGCGCCGAAGTAGTTCGTCCACGCGACATACCCGAGGACGAGCACGGGCCGCGCGCCGGGCGTCGCATCGGCGGGAAGCAGCGTCCGCCCGAGAAGGGGCTGGACGCCGAGGGCCGTGAAGCCGTTTCCGGTCAAGAAGGCACCGCGCAGCCGCTCGGGCTGCCCGTCGCGCACGACGACGTTCAAACTGGCGAAGCGGGCGCCGGCGAGGCTTTCGAACGAGCGCTGGGATCCGCGCCAGTCTTCGTAGTCGTGGAGGCCGACGCCAATCTTCCGCTGCCCGGTGGCCGGGCTGCTGATCGTGACCGCCATGACGCGATCGCCCCCGGGGACGGGCAGGCCGCGCAGGAAGATGCCGTATCCGATGCTGAACAGCAGCGTCGTCAGGGCGACGCCCAGGGCGAGTGCGACGACGGCCGCGGCCGTGAGGCCGGGCTGCCGGACGAACATGCGAACCGCCATCCGCCAGTCGCCGGACGAGAACATGGCCGCCCTCCAGGACAATACAGACCCGAGTATCTGTATTGGACGAGAGAAGGCGGCTGAATTCCCTGCGGCGGCCGGCCCGGTGCCGCCTCGTTTTCTGCTCGATCTACCTTGCCCCGTCCCCTCCCGCCTGCCGCCCCTTGACCGCGGACCCGTCCGCCACGCGGAACACCAGGGCGTACGAGGTCGGCCAGAAGAAGCTCCGGGCCGGGTCGTCGTGGAGGACGAGTGTCTCGAAGACGAATCCGGCCGCCTCGATGGCCTTCCGTGTGTCGTCCGGATCGCTCACGCACGGATCGTGCGTCTTCGACGTGCTCGGTTTCGCCTGCGGGTTGCGCCGGTTGAGGACGGCGGCCACCAGCAGTCGGCCGCCCGGCTTCAGAGACGACCGGAGGGCGGCGAAAAAGTCGGCCGGCTTCTCCAGGTGGTGGTAGACGTCTATCATCGTGATTCGGTCCACCGGGCCGGGCAGTTTTGGGTCGGCCGTTGCTCCCCTGACGACGGTGAGGTTGTCGAGGGCGCGTTCCTTCTTGAGCCGGTCGAGGGCAGCGAGGTTCTCTTCCGAGATCTCGTTCGCGAAGATCCGACCCGTCGGTCCGACCGTGCCTGCCAGGCGAACCGAGAAGGCCCCGTTTCCGGCGCCGATCTCGGCGACCGTCATGCCCGGGCGGACGTCGGCCAGCGCCAGGAACACGTCGAGAAACGGCCGTCGCTCCTGCGCGGCGACGGAGCCGGCGAAACCGACTGAGCACCACAGCAGAATCAGGATCGGAAGCGTCGTCCGGAGTCGCCCCACTGCACCCTCTTTCCGGGCCATACAGCGAGAGAGACGGTCGGGCGCTGCGTGCGTCGGCTACGCCGCTCCTCGATTCGTCCTACATCGGCAGGTGTCCCGTGATCGGGAAGCGGTCTGGCCTACCTCTGTCATATAGTATTGAATGTTGTATAGTGTGTGTATGCGTGCTATACAAATCACCTTCGACGAGCAGCTCCTCGCCCGCCTGGACGCTGACGGCGAGGTTCGGCGGGAGGGCCGGTCGGCTGTCCTCCGGCGCGCGGCCGAGTTGTACCTGGCCGGTCGCCGCAGCCGACGCCTCGCCGACGCCTACCGGGCGGCGTACGCCAAGGCGGGCGCCGATGCCGATTTGACCGGATGGGAGGACGAAGGCGAATGGCCAGACGCATAGGCAGGGGCGAGATCTGGCTCTATCACTTCAAGACGCCGGACAAGAGGCGCCCGGTCGTGGTGCTGACCAGGCCCGAGGTGATCTCCCTGCTGCACACGGTGATGGTCGCGCCGATCACGTCCGTCATCCGCGGGGCACCGAGCGAGGTGGCGGTCGGTGTCGACGAGGGGTTGAAGCAGGCCTCCGCGATCAACCTCGATCACGTGCAGACGGTGGAGCAGGCGCGCCTGAGCACTTACGTCGGGCAGGTCGGGAGGGACAAGATGCGGCAGGTCTGCCGCGCCCTGGCCGTCGCGGTCGGCTGCGATCGGTGACGTGACAATCCCGGCCTGCACAGAGTGGCGGGTCCTGCCACTACTCGCTGCGGAGCACGACGGCCGGGTTCGAGCGAACCGCGCGCAGCACGGGTCCGAGGGTGACCACGACCGTTGCGAACGCCAGCGTCACCGCAACCAGCCCGTACGTTGGCACGTTGGTGGCGGTCACCCCGAACAAGAAGCCCTCGAGGAGCCGACCGAGCGCGAGGGAGGCACCGATGCCGACGACGAGGCCGGCCGTCGCGACGGCCAGCCCCTCTCGCAACACCATGGCGGCGATCGACGACCGGCCCGCGCCCAGGGCCAGCCGTATGCCGATTTCCTGACGCCGCTGCGCGACCGACTGGGCGACGACGCCGTAGAGGCCGATCGTGGCGAGCGCGACGGCCAGGAGTGAAAACAGGGCGACCAGGATCAGGCGGAACCGGGGGCGAGCCACCGACTGCGAGACCACGTCCTCCAGCGTACGCACGTCCTGGATGGGCAGGTCGATGTCCACGCCACGTACCGCCGCCCGCGCCGACGTGGCGAGCGCCTTGGGATCGCCGTCGGTCCGCATCAGGACCGCGACATACCCGGTCGGCCAGAAGGCGCGCGGCACGTAGGCTTCGGGCTCCGACTGGCGCTCTGGCCCCGAGTACTTCACATCGTCGATGACGCCGACGATGATGCCCCACGACTTTGCGGCTATCACCTTCCGCCCGAGCGCGGCCGCGCCGGCGGGTCCCGCCTCAGGCAGGAAGCGCCGGATGAACGCGCGGTTCACCACCATGACGTTGGCGCTGGCATCCGCGTCGGTCAGGAGTCGACCCGACGCCAGCCGCGTCCCGGCGGCACGGAAGAAGCCCGGGCTGACCGTGCGCAGGCCCACCGACTCGCCGTCCTGTCGCGGTCGGCCTTCGATCGCGACCGTACCGCCGCCGAAGAAGCCGGCCTGGACCGGCAGCGAGTTAGTCAGCCCGACGGCAGCGGCGCCGGGCACGCTCTCCAGCCGCGCGAGAAGCGCCTCGTCGAATGCCAGCCGCGAAGCGCCGCTGCTGTAGCGCGCGGGCGGCAGCACGACGCCGAACGTCAGCACGCGCCCCGGATTCACACCGAGATCCACCTGGGTCAGGCGGAGGTACGTCTCCGCCAGCAGCCCCGCGCCGACGAGCAGCACCATGGCGAGCGCCACCTGTCCGGCGACCAGACCGCGTATCACCATGCGCTGGCCGCCGCTGACCGAGGCCGTTCGGTCGCTGCCGCCCAGCGTGCGATTCAACAGGCCGCGACGATCCCAGCGCAGCGCGTGCCACACCGGGCCGAGCCCCGCCACGGCGCCAGCGGCGAGGGCCACGGCGAATCCGAAGGCCAGCACCGTGCGATCGACGGCGACATCCTCGATACGCGCGAAGAGTCCCGCCGGCGCCGCGGCGACGAGCGCACGGGTGCCCCAGTGGGCGACGAGCAGGCCGGCGAGGCCTCCCGCGGTTGCGAGCGCGAGGCTTTCGCCGATCACCCGGCGCGCGATCTGCCAGCGTCCGGCTCCCATCGCCGTCCGAATCGCGAGGTCCTTCTGCCTGGCGACGGCGCGAACGAGCAGGAGGTTCGCGACGTTCAGGCAGCCGATGAGCAGCACGCAGGCCGTCGCGCCGAACAGCACCAGCACGGCCGTCCGGGAGTCGTGCGCCATCTCCTCGGAGAGGGGCACGACGTTCACGCTGCGCGTTCGATACCTGGGCTCGGTTTCCGACATGCGCTTGACGACCGACGCCAGGTCGGCCTGCGCGGCTGCCACCGTCACCGCCGGCCTCAGGCGCGCGAGCCCGACGACGTGCGCCCACTTGCGCCCGGCAGCGTAGTGGTGCGGGACCGGCGTGATGACCTGCGGATCGCGCGGCGCGTTGGGCAGCACGAGATGGAACCCGGCCGGCATGACTCCGACGATCGCATGAGGCACGCCGTCGATGCCGATCGTCTTGCCGAGGACGTGCGGATCGCCGGCGAACCGCCGCATCCAGAAGCCGTGGCCGAGCACCGCCACCTCGTCCTGGCCGATCTGATCCTCATCGGTCGAGAACGCCCTGCCGAGAGCCGGAGCCACCCCGAGGATTCGAAAGAACGAGGACGAGGCGACGACGCCCTCGACCCTCTCCGGCTGCGCCGTGCCCGTGAGGCTGAAGTCGCGCGACGCGTAACCGCCGAGATCCTCGAACACCCGATTCCCGGCACGCCAGGTCGGCAGCGCCGGGGTGAAGACCTGGGCACGCTCCGCCAGCCTGGCGGCGTCGACCGGATCGACGCCTTTCAGGTCCCGGTCCACCTGCCACTTCTCCCACACGATGACGAGGCGTCCGGCGTCCGGGTACGGCAAGGAACGGAGCAAGGTGGCATGGACGACGCCGAACATGGCGCTGGTGGCACCGACGCCGAGCGCCAGCGTCAGGACGACGGCGAGCGAGAAGGAGGGCGTGCGGGCGAGGCTCCGGACGGTCGAGCGGATGTACATGGGCGTGCTCGCTCCGGGGGCTGGGTGCGGCCGTCAGGTCCAGCGATTCGTGCCGGTCATCGTCATCGCGTACTCGTGCGGACGACGCGGGTTCTCGACGAGATGTACTGATATTGGGCTAAGACGCGGGCGGAGTTCCGGAACGGACGGAGTCCGAGCAAAGATCGAGGAAGCCGGGAGGCGCCGGGTACCCGCACTACTCGCTGCGGAGCACCACCGCCGGATCGACCCGCACGGCGCGCAGCGCCGGCACCAGGCAGGCGACGGCCGCAACGACGCCGAGCGCCGCGATGGCGCCCGCGTAGGTGACCGGGTCGAGCGGCGCGGTCTCGAACAGGAGGCTGCCGACCAGCCGCGTCCCCGGGTGCGCCGCGGCCAGGCCGGCGACGAGGCCCGCCGTCACGAGCAACGCGCCCCGCCGCACCACCAGGCCAAGCACGCTCGCGCGGCTCGCGCCCATCGCCAGCCGCACCCCAATCTCGTGCTGCTGCTGGCTCACGTGGTAGGCGAGCGCCCCGTAGAGGCCGACGGCCGCCAGCAGGAGCGCGACGCCCGCGAACAGCGCCAGGTACCCGGCCACCCGACGGAAGTCGGCGAACGCCCGGTCCACCACCGCCTCCATCGTCTGCACGCCGGTCACGAGCGCGTTGCGATCGTGGCGGGCGACGATCCGCCGCAGCGGTGCTGCCACTGCCGACGGATCGCCGGACGTTCGCACCACCAGGCGAAGGCTCCTGGGGCTGGCCTGGAAGATCGACAGGTAGAGGGCCGGGTCGGCTTCGTCGCGCGGGTTCGCGAGCCTAGCGCTTCGCACCACGCCCACTATCTCGTAGGGGACCTCCCTTGGCGGCCGGCTGAGATTGTCCTGCAGGAGGGCGACACGCCCAATCGGATCCCGGCCGGGGTAGAGCTTCCGAGCCAGCGACTCGCTGACAACGGCGACGGCCGGCGCGCCGTCGCGGTCGGCGGCCGAGATGTCGCGCCCGCCGCGGAGCCCCATTCCCATCGTGGCGAAGTACCCGGGCGAGACCCGCCGCAGTCGGACCGGTTCCATGTCGCGGTCCGATCCGGCCGGCTGCTCCGGCGTCCGAATCCTCCAGGTGTTGCCCGGGTCGAGAATCGGCAGCTGAGTCGTCGCTCCGACCGACGTGACGCCGGGCAGCGCCGCGACCTCGTCGAGGACCGCGGAGTAGAAGGCCTGTCGTCTGGCGCGGTCGGGGTAGGCCGGCGCCTGGATGTCCACGCGCGCCGCGAGCACCCGATCGGAGGTGAAACCGAAGTCCACCGCTGTCAGCCGAGCCAAGCTGCGGGCGACGAGGCCGGCGCCGACGAGCAGCACCGCCGACACGGCAATCTGCGCGACGACGAGCGCGCCCCGCAACCGCGCACCCTGACGTCGTTCGCCCGCCTGGCGGCCGGTCCCGATGTGGGGCGACAGGCTCGCGCCCGTGCCGCGGATGGCCGGTACGGCGCCCACGAGCAGCCCGGTCGCGATCGACATGCCCAGCGCGAACGTCAGCAGGAGGCCGTCCACCGTCGGTCGCGCGTTGCCGAGCGCCTCGACCGGGAGCAGGTGGAACAGCAGGCTCTGGAGCACGTAGGCGACGGCGACCCCCAGTGCCCCCGCCGGGAGCGTGAGCACCACGCTCTCGGTCAGGTGCTGCCGGACCAGGCGCATCCTCGACGCGCCGAGCGCGGCGCGCATCGCCACCTCTCCCATCCGCCGCTGGCCCCTGGCGAGCATCAGGCCGGCGACGTTGGCGCACGCGATGAGCAGCAGGCACGCGGTGGCGGCGGCGGGCACGAGGATGCCCGCGCGCACGTCGCCCCCGAGGTACTGCTGCAGGCTCGTCAGCCGAAGGCCCTTCCCCGTATTGCTGTCCGGGTAGTCGCGTTCGAGCGTCTTCGAGATGCCGTTCACGTCGCGCTGCGCCTGCTCGAGCGACACCCCCGGCCTGAGGCGGCCCACGAGGTGGTAGTTGTGCAGATGGCGCGCCTCATCGGGACGGGCGACGATCCGCCAGATCTCCGCGCCGGACGCCCGCACTTCCCCAGGGCGGGTGCTCAGCGGCCCGCCGCCGCCGCGCCGGCCCACTCCGACGAAGCGGAGCCCTTCCGGCAGGACGCCGACGATGGTCTGCGGAGCGCCGTCGAGCATCAGCGTTCGGCCGACGACGTCTCGCGCGCCGGCGAAGCGGTTCTGCCAGACCGCGAAGCTGATCAGCACCACCCGCGCGTCCGCCTGCGATTCCTCCACCGGCAGGAACGAGCGGCCGCGCGCCGGCGCGACCCGGAGCGTTCGCAGCAGGTTCCACGTCACGAACCCGGTCTGCACCTCCCAGGGCTCGCCGACGCCTGTGACGGTCGCCGGCATCGGAAACGGGTTGAACGCGGCGAGGTCGTCGAACGACCGGTTCGAGTCGCGGTAGTCGAAGTAGTCGAGCCCGGACACGTGCCCGAGCCCCGGCCTCTCCTCCCAGGTCGAACCGCCAATCGCGAGGCGTTCGGCCCCTTCGTAGGGAATCCGGCTCAGCAGCGTGGCGCTCGCCACGCCGAAGACGGCGGTCGAGGCGCCGATGCCGATCGAGAGCGTCGCGGCCACCGCCAGCGCGAAGGTCGGCTCCTGCCGCATGCGGCGCACGCTCAGGCGGACGTCCTGCGCGACGGCGTCGAGCAGGGCACCCGGCCGCGCCGCGCGCAGGCGCTCCTTGTATTGGTCCGCGCCGCCGAACTCGAGGCGCGCCTGCCGACGCGCCTCGTCGGGGGCCAGGCCGCGGCGCACCAGGTCCTCGGCGCGCGCGTCGAGGTGGAACTGCAGTTCGTCGGCCATCTCGCGCTCGAAGCGATCGCGACCGAACAGGCGGCGGAGAGACGTGCGGAGTCCGTCGAACATGTCACACCTCACTGGCCGTCGCGCCGAGCGCGGCCGCCATCGCCGCGGTCGTGCGGCCCCACTCCTCGGTGGCCTCGCGCAGCCGG
Source organism: uncultured Acidobacteriota bacterium (assembly GCA_963698725.1). Classification (GTDB taxonomy): domain Bacteria; phylum Acidobacteriota; class Vicinamibacteria; order Vicinamibacterales; family Fen-181; genus FEN-299. The sequence goes on along the minus strand of CAVORY010000005.1, from coordinate 48,621 downwards.
CGCCGCCCGGCCGGCGTCAGCCGGTAGTACTTCGCCCGCCGGTTGTTCTCCGAGACGCCCCACTCCGAGGCGAGCAGGCCGCGCGCCTCGAGGCGGAAGAGGGCGGGGTAGAGGGCGCCCTGCTCGATGGTGAGCGCGTCACCCGAGATCTGCTCGATGCGGAGCAGCACGCCGTAGCCGTGCTTCGGGCCGAGCGACACGGCCTTGAGGATGAGCAGGTCGAGGGTTCCGGGCAGCAGGTCGGCTTGCGCCATCGCACTCTCCTTGCGCGGTTAGGAGAACTCTCCTAAGCCGGTTAGACGGAGTGCGGGCCGCGCGGGTTGGCGGTCAGGCGAAAAAAATCGCGATGTAGGAGGGTTGTAGGAACCAGCGCCCGGCGCGGCGTCGCCGGTTGTGGGGGCGGTCAGGACTGTGGCGAAGCCGCGCGGCGAATCTCCGCCAGGAAGTCGCGGCAGACAGGGCTGGCCTTCCTCCTCGCGCGGGTGGGATCGATGTCGACGAGGCCCAGGACTTCGGCGCGCCCGGCTTCGTGGAGAATGCCGCCCTCGGGGTCCACGACGCGGCTTCCGCCCCTGAACTCCTCGAGCGCTCCATCGACCATCTCTCGGCCCACGCGGTTCGCCGTAATCGTGAAGACGAGGTTCTCGATCGCTCGCGTCCGGATCACGTCCGGCGACATCGTGCCGCCGAAGTTCGCCGGGTGGCAGAGGATGTCGGCGCCGCCGAGCGCGAGCCGACGGCAGTATTCCGGGAACCAGCTCTCGAAGCAGATGACGAGGCCCACGCGCACCCCGTCGAGATCGAACAGCGCCGCGTCCGGTTCGCCGGGATCGAAGTAGCGCCGCTCGATGTCGGGCAGGTGGATTTTGCGGTGGCGACCGACGAAGCCGTGCGGGCCGACTACCACCGCGGTGTTGTAACAGCGGGCGCCGTCGACTTCCACGAGGCTTCCGACGATGAAGGCGTGTTTGGCGCGGGCAACGTCGATCAGCGCGCCGGTGGTGGGACCGTCTGGAACCGCTTCGGCCTGGGCGGCAACGGCCGCCCTGTCGGCAAAGCCATACCCGGTTGCAAACAACTCGGTCAGGACCACCAGGTCGAAACTCGCGCCACACAACGCCGTCGCCATGCGGTCCAGATTGCCCTGCCGGTCGCCCGGTGTGACGTCGGACTGATAGAAGCCCACTCTCATGGTTGCGATCCCGCCACCGGCCTCATCGGGACGATCGAAGCCTCCTCACTTCGCGAGTGGCCGCCCGACCGAGCGACCGGTCGAAAGAGGAGAACGTCAGATCGACATCCGCGCTCTCGACGAGCGCGAGGTACGACGCAAGGTGTACGGCATCGAAGCCGCGAAGCGCCAGGCGCTCTGCCAGTCCGCCGGCGCGCAGGCACACGGCGTCGCTGACGTGCACGACGACGTAGCGCGGCCAGTCGGCGTCGAGCGCGGCCTTGATGCGGCGATGCGCGGCCGGCGAGATGTGCCGCTCGCGACGGAGCCTGGCGAAGGCCGCGCGCGCTTCGGGGTACGCGACGCCGGAGGTGGCGACGGCCTCAGCATCGCTCAGGAGTTGCCGGACCTCGTCCGACCCATCTTCCTCGACGTACAGCTTCACGAGACTGCTGGTGTCGAGATAGACAATCATCCCCGGTCCTCGATCACGATCGCCGCGGCACGCCCGCCGGCCACCCGTGGGGGTCGGCGCAACCCCTGTGGCGTTCCGCCGTGCCACCGAGCGATCCCGCGGTCCGCCCACCCTGAAACGGCAGCGGTACGGCGGCTGCAGTCGAGCGGCCGCAGCAGCGCGACGGGGCGGCCGCGATCCGTAACCGTTATCTCGCTCCCGGCCTTGACACTGGTCACGTATTCACTGAGCCGGTTCTTGAGCTCGCGGATGCCGACGTCCATGGGCGTCCTCTGTTGTAGCTACATGTTACCACCAATGTAGATACATCAGGCGCAGCCGAGTCCGGTCGCCGAGGCCGGCATCAGGGGACGTTCACATCGACGACGCGGTCCTGGATGGAGAGTCTGCGAACGGGCGGCACCAGCAGGCTGCCCACCTGCACGAGGAAGTAGTTGCGGACCGTGCGCCAGTCCGCCCGCCCCTCACCCGGCAACTCCGCTTCACGCTCGGCGTCATCGAAGTAGGTCAAGGCCCTCAGCATCAGTCCATCGTCGATCTCGCTTCGGTAGACCGCCCGGATCGCGGACAGGAGCGAGGCGATTCCGAGTCGGTGCTCCTGCAGCATGACGTAGAGATCGAAGAAGTCGCGCCGGAGCCCGCGATCCAGGATCGCGTGCAGCTTCGTGGCCAGCACCCCGGCAACGTCCAGGCGTCGCGCCTCGACGTGCGCGACCAGGAATTCGAGCGCGAAGATCGAGACCTTGATGCCATTCCACAGGAGATGAACCGTGTCTGGCGCACGCTCCTGGATCTCGACACGCCCGCGGCGCCCGAGCTGATCGAGCAGCTCCTGGAGGTTCGCCGGGGAATCGATCCCGAAGTCCACGTCGCGGCTCGGACGGTACGGAGCGAAGCACCGCACCGCCTGCCCGCCGACGACGAACCAGTACGGCAGGTCGTGGACCGCCTCCGCGAGGCCCCGCGGCATCACCTGCGCCGGAGTGTATGGCGCCGCCATCAGATACCCCGCACTCGCAACACCGCCCGCAGGAGGCCTCGACTGCGCGGGCGCCAGCCTCGAAGCCGGCTTGCCTGATAGAGGTCGAGCCATGGCATCGCCGCGGCGAACCCGAGCGCGCTCAGGCCCCCGTAGTTGAAGCAGTAGAACGCGAGCTGGCGGCCCGGGATGACACCGGCACGGTCGAGATTGTAGAGGGCCGCCGCGGCGCCAAGCGGCAGGGAAGCAATTGGATACGTGTGACCCTCGAGCGTCGAAAACGCGTTGTACAGGCTCGCACGGGATGGCGCCTTCACCCCGGCGGCGGCGCAGGCGGCGGCCACTCGCCGTTGGATCGCGACCATCGAAGGCCGCCCGTGCTCCCGAGCCGCCGCCCGTAGCTCGGCGAGCGCGACGGCGGGGAGCCTGGACCGTCCGGCATCAGACCGTCGCTTTCGCCTGGCGGGCGGGCCCAGTCGAACCCTCGCCAGCCGCTGCGATTCATCTAAATCAATCACTTCAATCGTTAAGTCTAGACAGATCACATGTTACCGTCAAACACTAGTTGTTGCCAGCGGCACACCCACTGATGGGAGGAGTACTGGCTCTGCTGGAAGACACCCCTGGGGTCGCATCGGGCGGAGGCCGGGGATGCGTGCAGCAATCACCGCCGAGTTCTCCCGCGCGGTCGGCCGGTCGATGATGGCGAGCGGTCTGGTGAACGTCGTGGTGTACGTGGTCTTCTCGAGTGCCTTCAGCCTTCGAAGCGAAAACGAGGAACGATCGAGCGGCGGCCCTGGGGAGTCGAAACGTCAGTAAACGTGGCGACGGCCCCCGGCGCGGTCGCGGCGGGAAGGCAGCGGGGATGAAGAAGCGGGGCTTGGTAGTTCGATGCGGTAGTCATCCAGGATTCGCGGCGCAAGGAGACGGGATGAGCGTCAAGAGCATTAGGGCAGGCGGCTTGTTCGTTGCGGCGGTCACAGCAACTGCGGTGCTCCATGCGGCGCCGTCGCCGCCCGTTCAGGCTTTCGGGATGAAGGGTTCCTACCTCGGCCAGAAGCCTCCGGGGAAGACGCCCGAGCCGTTCGCGCCGGAGGCGTTTCGCGGCGTCGGCGTGCACGAATCGCCGGCCTTCTCGCCGGACGGCAGGGAGATGTTCGTCAATGTGATGGGGAACAACGAGCAGGTGCGGTACTTCCGGAGCACCGACGGGGCATGGTCCCGCGAGGCCGCGCCCTTCGATGTCCCGCAGTATCTGAACGGCCTGTTCCTGTCGCCGTCCGGGCGGCGGCTCTACCTGCTGGTCGACGAAGACGGCCGGGAGAATTTCTACTACCTGGAACGCCGTGAAGGGCGATGGTCGAAGCGGCAGTCGCTCGGGAGCGAGGTCAATTCCCTCACCACCCACTGGTCGTTCTCCGTCGCGACCAGTGAGGACCTCTACTTCGCGTCCAAGGGCGATCTCTATCAATCCCGTTTCGACGGGCAGAAGCACACCCGACCGGTCAGGCTGCCCGCCGCTCTCAACACGAGCGCGGACGAGATGACTCCCTTCGTCGCGCCCGACGAGAGCTACATCCTGTTTGCCCGCAACGATGGCAATAGGTACGACCTCTTCGTCAGCTTCCGACTAAGGGGCGATTCCTGGTCGGAAGCGGTGGCACTGGGACCTGGCATCAACGTCCCCGGCGTCGACGACATGTGCCCGATGGTCTCGCCGGATGGAAGGTACCTCTTCTTCGTCAGCCGGAGAATCGACCGCGCGTTCCGGGCCTATTGGGTGGATGCGTCTGTGATCCAGGACGCACGGCCAAGGGAGACGAGATGAGCGTCGAGAGGATCAAGGCAGGCGTGCTGTGCGTTGCGGTGGTCACGGTCCTTGGGGTGCTGCACGCGCGCCAGCCGGTGCAGCACTTGCCGCTCGTGGGCGAGTACGGGGCGGTCCTCGCGTATAACGTGGCGCTGGACAGCGACGACGCCTGTATCGGCACGACGACCGGCATCGCGATCGTCAGGATCGCGAACCCGGCGAGGATCGAGACGCTCTCGACCATCGACACATTGCGCGACTCGCGCTGTGCCGTGGTCGGCCGGTACGCCTACGTCAGTTCGGTTGACGATGGCCTCGTCGTCGTCGACGTCTCGAGCAGGACGTCCCCGCGCATCGTCGGCCGGCACCGCGGGAGAGCCGGCTACTATCACCTGCAGGTGTCGGGGCGCCACGCCTATGCGGTGGTGTCCACGGGCGGGCTCGACGTGATCGACATCAACGACCCGACGCGGCCCACGCTCGTCGGCGCGGTTTCTTGGGCAGGCGCCGCCGGCCGAGTGTGTGTGCGCGGTCAGACGGGGTACGTGTCGCGCGGAGAGGGCGGCGTGCGAATTGTCGATGTGTCCCAGGCGACAGCGCCCACGGTTGTCGGTGAGGTGGCGATCGAGGGGCGCGGCGGGCTGATCGCCCTCGTGAGCGGCCACCTCGCCATCGCGACCGAACGTGGCGTCTGCCTCTACGACATCTCGGCGCCGCGTGCGCCGATCCTGAGGAAGCTGCTGCCCGGCCGCCTGTCCGACGTCTACAGCGACGGCGATCGCACGCTGTTCGTTCACTCGAGCGGGGTGATGACGGTTCTCGATCTCTCGAGCATCGACTCGCCGCGGGTGCTCGGCACGATCGGCGCGTATTTCCACGATCTGGCCCGGCGCGGCGACCTGGTGTTCGGCGTGATGACCGGCCTGAAGGTGTATCAGCTGGGGTCGCATTGACTCATTAGAATGAGTCGTTTACACTCATGGCATGACTAAGCGTCTGCAGGTGCTCTTTGAAGAGGCCGAACTCCGAGAGGTGCAGAAGGCTGCCCGGCGCGAACGCATGACCACGGCCGAGTGGGTGAGGCGCGCCGTTCGAGCGGCGCAGCGAACCAAGCCGCTGTCGGACACCGGCCGGAAGCTGGACGTCATCCGCGTGGCGGCACGTCATGCCTTCCCCGCGCCGGACATGGAGCAGATGCTCACCGAAATCGAGCGCGGCTACGGGGGAGGCGAAGAGGCATGATTTTCGTCGACTCCAACATCCCGATGTACCTGGTCGGCGGCTCGCATCCGCACAAGGCGGACGCGCGCCGGTTGCTCGAAGACGCGGTCGCGGCGGGGGAGCGCCTGGTCACCAGCGCCGAGGTGCTTCAGGAGATCCTGCATCGGTACGTGAACATCGAGCGGCGCGATGCGATCCAGCCGGCCTTCGATGCCCTGCTTGGCGTCGTGGACGACGTGTTCGCCGTCGAACGGGCGGACGTCGAGCGCGCCCGCGACTTCGTCCTCGGGGCCTCGCGTCTGTCGGCACGGGATGCGTTGCACTGTGCGGTCATGAAACGAGAGGGCGTCACGCGCATCATGACGTTCGATGCGTCATTCGACTCGGTTCCGGGCTTCGCACGCGTCGCCGTCCGCTGACTCACCCAAGTTGACGGCGCAACGTCACCGTGAACGAGACGTCCGCTCTTGATGGGTCACTCTCCCTTCTGGCGACGTGGCGGGGCTGAAGCCCCGCCCTACGAGGCGAAACGGCGGGGCTGAAGCCCCGCCCTACACGTGCGGCCCTCCGCCTACTCGCACCGAAGCGTCACGATCGGGTCCACCCGCGCCGCGCGCCGCGCGGGCCCGACGGCGGCCAGGACGCCTGCGACGCCGAGGCCGACAAGCGTGACCGCGAAGACGAGCGGATCGGCCGGTTCCGTGCCGAACAGAAACGCCTTCACGCCTGCGCCGAACTGCCAGGCCGCGCCCAGCCCGATGGCGAGGCCCAGGCCGAGCAGCACGAACGCCTGCTTCAGCACCATCTTCACCACGCCGCTCGGCGTCGCGCCGAGCGCCAGCCGAACGCCAATCTCCCGCCGTCGTTCGACCACGCGGTGCGCGAGCATCGCGTAGACACCCCCCGCGGCGATCACCAGGCCGAGCGCGCCGAACAGCGTCAGCAGGGCCATGCTGAATCGTCGCTTGGCGGTGAGCCGGTCCATGAAGCCCTCGAGCGTCACGACCTCGTCGAACCGCTGCTCCGGGATCACCGACCAGATCGCCTTCTTCACCGCGCGAACGACGGTCGTCGGATCGCCCGCGGTTCGGACGGCGAGCGTCAGGCCGAAGAAGGCGTCGTCCTGTGCGAGCGGGAAGTAGACTTGCGTGGGCTGGGGAGCCTCGGGACCCTGCTGCCGGATGTTGCCGACGATGCCGACGACCTCGCACTCGATAGGGGTTTGCCGCCCGCGCGCGAGGTCGGCAACGTCCAGCCCGCACGTCACGTGCTGCCCGAGTGCATCCTGCCCCGGCCAGTACCTCCGCGCCGCCTCCTGGTTGATGACGACGACGCGAGGCGTGTCGGCGCGGTCATCCACCGAGAGGTGGCGTCCGCGCAGGAGCGGGACGCGCATGAGCGCCAGGTAGCCGGGCGTGACCCAATGGCCATCCGAGGCGTCTTCCTCCCGCATTGACCGTGATGCGGTGCTCAGCGGGTCGCGACCTGGAAGGTTGGCCGCCCAGCGGACGCTCACGCCGGTCAGCGGCACGCCATGGGATGTCACTTCCGCTCCCAGGACGCCGGGCACGGCGCGCACGGCCGAACGTGTCTGTTCGATGATCGCGGTGGCGCGCTGTCTCGCAGCCTCCTGGTCTTTGGGGGGCCAAAAAGGGTTGACGCTCGGTGTGGTGATGCGCAGCGCGAGCACGTGTCGGTAGTCGAACCCGTGGTCGATCCGCATCAGCCGTGCGAAGCTCGCGACGAACAGGCCGGCGCCGACGAGCAGCAGGGACGCGAGCGCGATCTCACCGACGACCAGGGCGTTGCCGAGGCGCTTGGCGCCGCTCCCGCGCGTGGCCCGCGAGCCGCCGCTGCTGGTCGCCTCCGAGAGCCTTCCGCGCAGATGCAGGGCCGCGGGCGCCAGGCCAACCAGCAGTCCCGTCACCAGCGCGCCGAGCACGGCCACGCCGAGCACACGCAGGTCGAGAGCCACCGCGGCGACGCGCGGCAACTCGCGCGGCAGGGTGCGAGCGAGCACGTGGACGCCGCCCCACGCGAGCCCGATGCCCAGCGTCGCGCTGAAACCGGACAGCAGGAGGTTCTCGACCAGGAACGCCCGGGTGGTCCGCCAGCGGCTGGCGCCGAGCGCCGCGCAAATGGCGATATCTCGCGCCGCGACGGCCGCCTGGGCGAGCCTGAGGTTGGCCACGTTGGCGCACGCGAGGGCGACGACGAGGCCGACGGCCGAGAGCAGCAGCACCATCCAGGCGCGCACGCTCCCCACCACGTGCTCATTGAGCGGCCTCACCTGCACCTGCGCTCCCGGCCGCCACGTCGGATTCTGCGCGTCGATGGCCGCCTCCAGGGCCTTCATCCGCTCGGTGGCCTGCGCGAACGACACGCCCGGCCGCAAGCGGCCGATCACGTCGTAGCCGGTCATCGAGATTCTGAAGCCGGGCGGCGGGGTCTGGCGAGAGCGCTCGCGGTTGCCGAGTGCCAGCGGGATGTACACGTCCGTCTCGCGGACACCGCCAAGGGGATAGGCGAAGTGGCGCGGCATGACGCCGATGATCTGCCGTTCGCACGCCGCGCCAGGCGCGTTACACGGCTCGTCGTTGAACCGCATGATCCGGCCGACCACGTCGTCGGCGCCGCCGAACTGCCGCTGCCAGAGCGCGTAGCTCAGGATCGCCACGCGGTGCTGGCCGATGACCTCGTCCGAGGCGCGAAACGGACGCCCGATGAGCGGCGCCACGCGCAAGACGGCGAAGAACTCCGCGGACACGCGCAGGCCCAGCGCGGTTACGGGCTCATTGAGTTCGTTGCGCATCCGCAGGTCACGGGCCTCAATGGCCGCCAGCCCGTCGAACGCCGTTTGCATACGCCGCCAGTCCAAGTAGCTCTGGGGCGTGGCGTTGCCGGCCCGGGTGACCTTGGTGACGGACCGCAGCGGTTCCTTGCCGTCGAACTCGAGGACCGCCGCCAGGCGGTCGTACTCGTCGAACGGGAGCCCCCGCAGGGCCACGGCATCGACCACCGAGAAGACCGCGGTGCCGGCGCCGATGGCGAGCGCCAGGACGAGAACGGCGATGCCGGTGCTGGTCGGCGCAGCCCTGAGCCGGCGAAGGCCGAGGCGAACGTCCATGCCGATGCCGCCGAACAGGCGGTGAAAGAGGCCACGGCGCGGTGCGCTCGCGCGGTCTCGCGCGGCTTCGCGGCGCTGCTCACGCGCCGAAACCCGGTTCGGTCCTTCTGCTTCGGTGATCCGGGCCGACAGCTCGTCCCAGTTCTCGATCTGCGCAAACGCGGCGCGCACGGCCTTCCGCGGCGACGCACCCTCTCGCAGCGCCTCCTGGTAGAGGTCTTCCAACTGGCCCGCGATTTCCTCGACGATGCGTTCGGCCCGCTGGTCGTGGAGCGGCGGCAGCTTCAGGTGGACGCGGACGAGACTCTTCCAGTCAGGCATGGTTGTCTCCTTCGACGACCCGGCCGACGGCGGCCGCGAACGCTTCCCACTGCTCTCGCTGCTCCACGAGCGCCGCCTTCCCGGCCTCGGTCAAGTGGTAGTAGCAGCGGCGGCGTTCGCCCGCGCGTTCGACCCAGCGCCCGGCGATGAGGCCACGGTTCTCGAGCCGGTAGAGAACGGGGTAGAGGGTGGTGATGCGGAACGTGAGATGGCCGCCCGAGCCAAGCTCGATCAGGCGGCCGATCTCGTACCCGTGCCGCGGGCGGTGGGCGAGGACGCTCAGGACGAGCAGTTCGAGGCTGCCCTTCTTGAGTTCGGGCGTCGGCGAACTGGCGGAATCGTTTCGCATGACACAGTAGACGTCACAAAACGTCGTATTGCGTCACGCAAATGTTGTGCGAGGCAAAATGTAGGAACGAGCCGGGAGCGCAAGCCGCCACGTCTACAAGCACGCCATCACGCTCGGAGCCAGTGACGCCTCCGGCTGTTGGTGACACAGAGCCGGAACCCAGCGATTCGGTGCCCTCGTCTGTATAGGCGGCGAGGGAGCGAAGGGGCCGCGTCACGCCCAGGAAGGAAGCCAGATGAAGAAGCGCCTGTATTCTGCGCTGACCGCCGTAGCCGTGCTGGTGTCGCTGGCGCTGCTCGGTTCTCGAGACGGTCGCGTCCTGGCAGCGCACCAGCAGGGCCAGCCCGTGCCGGCCGCCGCCCCGTTCAAGGACGCCGATCCTGTTCCCAGACCAGATCCGTCAGGACACCGTCCGCCTCGTCTGGGAAACCGTGCGCGACAAGTACTTCGACGCGACGTTGGGCGGCGTCGACTGGAACGCCGTCAGGACCCGGTACGAGCCGGAGGTCCGGAAGGCGGCGACGATCAAGGACCTCCACGACGTGCTCAACCGGATGGTCCACGAACTCCCCGGCAGTCACCTCAACGTGCTGGGGCACGGCTTCACCCTGGCCGTCGAGCCCGATGCGATCGTGCCGGACTCCCTGCAGCTGCGGGTTGGCGCCGAGGGGATCCTGGTCTTCTCGGTCGCCGAGGACTCTCCGGTCTGGCGTGCCGGCATCCGCCCGGGCTACCGGGTGATCGGCATCGGCGACGTGACGTTCGCGGATGCCGCGGCCATCCGCGCGGCACCGGCGCGATCGCTGAGGCAGGCTACGGGATTGCTCGTCGGCCCGCAGGGCTCAGATGTCCGGATTCGAGTGCTCGACGCGGAGAGCCGCGAACGAACCGTGACACTGGCCCGAACCGTGCTGCTCAAGAAGCGGGACATCCGCCGCGCCGAGATCCGCTCCTCCCGCATCCGCCCAAGGATCGGGTATCTCTGGTTCGACAGCTGGGCGTTCGATCTGTCCGGCAAGCTGGAGCCCGTCCTGGCGGAACTCCGCGACACCGACGGATTCGTCCTCGACCTGCGACAGAACCGAGGGGGAACGAATCCCGGCGTCGATCGGCTCGCGAAGTTCCTGCTGGCCGAGGCCGGCCTGCTCGCGGTGATCACTCCTCGGCAGGGCGAACGCCGGGAGTGGCGGAACCAGGGAAGCGGCGACGATGCCTACCGCGGCAAGTTGGCCATCATCGTTGACGAAGCCTCAGGCAGCGCCAGCGAGGTGTTCGCCGCCGCCATGCAGGATCGGGGACGCGCCGTCGTCGTCGGGCGCACGTCGTACGGCGGCGTGCTGAACAGCACCCAGCAGCCACTACCGACCGGCGGAGTGCTGCAGTACCCGCACTCCGACATGACGACGCCGAAAGGCAACCGGATCGAGGGCCGCGGCGTCGTGCCGGACATTGCGGTGGAACTGCGGCGTGCCGACCTGCTCGCGGGCCGCGACACCGTCCTCGAGCGCGCCGTCGAAGCCGTGCAGGCCGGGCAGCGCCAGAAACTCGACGCCGCGGGCAGGTAGGCCGGCGGTCGGCGCCGCATCGAGGGAAGATCGAGGATCCCCTAGGAACCTCCCCGGGATTGCGGACGTCCAACGCTTCAGCCACGAGCCGCGCCCGGCTCATGTTCATCGGAGCACCAGTCATGGCCAGTCCCTCGAAGACCACCTCCCGCACGACAGCCGAACCGTTGCTGGCGAGCCTGCTGCAGGACGTCCGGTTTGCGCTGCGGTCGTTCCGCCGCAACCCCCTGTTCGCGGTTGCGGCCGTCGTCACGCTCGGCCTGGGCATCGCCGCGACGACGAGCGTCGTCAGCGTTGTGGATGCCACGCTGCTCCGACCGCTGCCGTTTCCCGAGCCGGACCGAGTGGTGAACATCGCCGCGGTCGATCAGAAACGGGGCTACGACTTCGGCATCACGCGCGAGCAGGTCGAGGCGCTTCGGGCGAGCCCGGTGTTCGAGTCGGTGGCCGACTACGCGGCGTGGTCGTCCCAGACCTACACCGTGGCGCGCGCCGACGGGCCGCAGGTGTTCAGCGGGGCGAACGTCTCGCCCGAGTTCTTCTCGGTGTTCCGCGTGCGCCCCGCGCTGGGGCGGGCCTTCTCCGCAGACGACATGAACGTCGAGCAGCCGGCCGTCTGCATCCTGACGGCCGCCGGCGCGCGGCGCCTCTTCAGCGGCCGGCGCGACGTCCTCGGCCAGACGCTGGCGTTCGTTGAAGGGCAGGTCACCGTCGTGGGGGTGATGGATGACGGCTACTGGCATCCCATGGCGCCGGCAGCCAAGATGGGCAGGAGCGAGTCGGCGCTAGACCTGTTGGTTCCGATCGCTTCCAGGGGGAGATTCAGCGGCCCGGAGAGCCGCAACGGGGCGGCCGCCAGGCTGCGGCCGGGCGTGACGCCCGACCAGGCCCAGCGCGAGGCCGAGACCATCGTCCGCCGCCACAGCAAGCCGAACCGTGACGGCAGCTACTACGGCACGCGCGTGCGCCTGCTGCAGGACGAGATGGCCGCAGAGGTTCGACAGACGCTGCTCACGCTGCTCGGATTCGCCGCGTGCCTGCTGCTCATCTGCTGCGTGAACATCGCCAACCTCCTTCTCTCTCATTCGAACGCCCGGACACGCGAACTGGCGGTGAGGACGACGATGGGCGCGGGGCGGCTGCGCCTGGTCCGACAGCTGCTGACCGAACACCTGGTGCTGGCGGCCGTCGGAGGCGCGGCAGGGCTCGGCCTCGCGGCGGCGACGATGGACACGTTCGTGCGCCTGCTGCCGGCTGGGCTGCTGGTGATTCCACGGCTCAGCGTCGATGCGCGGGTCGTCGGCCTCGCCGCCCTCGTCACCCTGGTGACGGGGCTGCTGGCGGGTCTCGGCCCGGCGTGGCTCGCGACACGAGGGAGCCTGGCACAGGTGATCAAGACCGGCGGCGCCGCGGTGTCGCGCGCGCCGCGTTGGCGCTCGTTCGCCAGCGTCCTGCTGGTCGTCGAGTCAGCGGTCCTGATGATCCTGCTGTCGGGCGGCGGCCTGCTGGTCAACACCCTCGTCCGGCTGAAGACGGTCGATCTGGGATTCGCGCCCGATCGCCTGTGGACCGCGGAGTTCATCGCGCCAAAGGCGCTGTACCGGGAGACCGCGCAGGTGGGCCTGCTCGGGGGACGTGCCGTCGAAGCGCTCAGCCGGCTGCCCGGCGTGGTGGCGGTGGGCGAGTCGGATTGGGGGCTGCTCGGTGGGTTCTGCCCGGGGAACACGCTCGCCATCGACGGAAGCACCGAGACGCTGCGGCCGCAGACCCGGCATGTGTCGGCGGGCTACTTCGCCGCGGTGAACATGCATGTGCGCGCCGGCCGCGTGTGGAATGCGCAGGAAGAGAACGTCAAGCCGGAGGTCGCCGTCATCAACGAGGCGGCAGCCAGGGCCTATTGGCCGAAGGCGGACCCGGTCGGCCAGCGGATCACGGTGAACGACAAGTGGGCGGTCCGAATCGTCGGCGTCGTGAGCGACCTGCGCGAGGCCAATGAGCGCGAGGCGCCAGGGCCATCGGTCTACATGCCGCTCAATCCGTTCAGCACGCGCTTCTACCGCGCCCGCACGCTGGTCTTCCGCACCAGCCAGGCGCAGGCCGGGCTGGGGCTGGCGGCGATCAAGGCGATTGCGGCCCTCGACCCGCGCATTCCGGCGACCGTCAACCGCTCCGACCAGACGCTGTCGGACCGGCGGCAGGACCCGCGGTTCTACGCCGTCGTGGTCGGGATCGCCGCCGTGTTCGCGCTGCTGCTCGCCGCGGTGGGCATCGGCGGCCTCACGGCGCAGGGGGTGGTGCGCCGTACGCGCGAGATTGGCGTGCGACTCGCGCTGGGCGCGGAGGGTGGGAGCGTGGTCGGGATGATCGTGCGGCAGGTCTGCGCGCCGGTCCTGGTGGGCACGGCGCTCGGCATCGGCGGCGCGCTGGCGCTGTCGCGCGTGCTGAAGAGCTTCCTCTTCGAGATCACGCCGCAGGACCCGACGACCCACCTGGTGGCGATCGTGCTGCTCGTCGGGATCGCCCTGGCCGCAGCGGTCGTCCCGGCGCGGCGGGCCGCCCGCGTCAACCCGGTGGAAGCGCTGCGGGCCGAGTAGGGGCGACCGCCGGCCGGAGAATATCACTCCCGGAGTGATTTCGCGGACTTCTCGAGCTCCTTCAGCTTGGCGCGGGCGTTCGCATTGGCGGGATCGAGCGCGACCGCCTTGCGATAGCTCTCGAGCGCTTGTCCCAGGCGCCCGGCCTCCGCCTGCGCTTCGCCGAGGCTGTCCCAGGCATTCCCGGATGCCGGGTGGAGCGCCGCGGTCTTCTCGAAGACGTAGAGCGCCCCCTCGGTGTTCTTCGCCTTGAGCAGCTTGTAGCCGAGCGCGTTGAAGTCGCCTTCGTCGATCACCGGGCCGCCACGGTCGCGCCGGGCGACCAGATCCTGGAACGTCCGGTCGGCAGCGGCGACCCCTCCCTCGGCCAGTGCCTTCTCGAGGACCGCGGCCGCCGACCCGAACTTCTGCTTGCGGATCGCCGTCTTCGCCGCTTCGATCTGGGGCGCTTCCCACGGCAGCATCGGCTCCACCTTCTCGCCCCTGGCCATGATCGCCTCGGCGGCCGGGAGGTTGCCGTTCCCCAGGTAGGCCTGGGCGAGCATTGCGTAGGTGACGCCGAACTGGGGGAACTCGTCCCGGGCGGCCAGCAGCAGCGCGATCGCCTCGGCGTACTGCTTGCGCCCGAGCAGCGGCCCGGCCTGCTGCATCGCTTCGTCGGGCGAGAAGAAATGGCGCCCGCTCCGATCCGCGAGCAGGCGCTTCATCTCGGCCTCGGCGGCAGCCGTCCCCTTGGCCCGGGCCGTCTCGAGGAAGGTCAGGACCACAGACGTCTTGAGGTTCGCGAGGCTGCTCGATTCGTCCTGGGGCGCCGGCGTGCCCTTGTCGAGCAGTTCCAGCGAGAAGTCGATCGGCCGGTCGATGCCCGCCGCGACGTCGGCCGAGGTGTTGACGATGCGCAGGTCGGGCGGGATGCCGACGCCGTCCCAGTGGACGCCGTTGTGGTCGGTCGCCACGTGGAACGCCACCCACAGCGTCCAGCCGTTCGGCATGCGGTCTGGGAACTGGGCCGACAAGGCCCCCTCGGTGAGATCCCCCACGACGGTGACGTGCGGCTGCACACGCATCGCCAGCGTGAACCCTTCGGCGGCGCTCGCCGTGAAACGGTCGGTGAGCAGCACCGTGGGCCTGGTGAACTGCGCTGGTCCGGACGGCACGACGTTCCGGTAGTCGGGCAGCAGGTCGTCGTGCTTCAGGCCGTAGCGCGTTCGGGCGCGCATGAAGTGCCGCTTCGTGTCGGCGAATCGCCCGGCCACCGCCTCGGCCGTTCGTCCGGTGCCCCCCGTGTTTGCGCGCACGTCAACGACGAGCGCGCGCGCGTTCGCGAACTGCGCAACCGCCGCATCGACCGCCTGGTAGATCGGGTCGGGGCTGCCCTTGAAGTCGACGACGTGGAGGTAACCGACCTCGGGCGTCAGCCAGCCGTAGGTCACCTTCCCCTTGATCGCCTCGGTCGCCTTGCCTTGCAGGTACTTGGACTTCACCAGGTCGCGCGAGAACCCCTGGGGCTTCATCCCATCGAAGAGGCCGCCGCACTCGCGCCGCGGGCCGGCCTGCAGGCACACGTGCGCGTCGTTGAGGTTGCGCACCATCGCCAGCAGGACGGTCCACAACTCCTCGTCCGTCGTGGCGGGGGTCACTTTCGCGCGGTAGACGCGGCGCAGCGCGTCCCAGTCCACGCGCTTGGCGCCGAACTGCGCGTAGTTGCGGTCGAGCCGGTTCCAGGCGTATTCGAAGTTGGCCACCGGGTCGCGGGGATTGGCCGTTGCCTGCCCGACGGCGCCCTGCGCGGGAGATGCGGGGATCGGGGCGGCCGCCACGGGGCGGGCCTCCATGAGCGCGAAAGACAGAGCGGCGACTGCGACCACGGTTCGGACATTCATCGCTGACCTCTCGATTTCCGGGCGCGAGCATTCGCGCTTCTGATTCGAAGACGACCAGCGAGGTGGCCGGGTTGCGATTCCGAATGCCAATCGCCCCTCGATTCCTGCTCGAAACCGGAAGCCGGGTGCCAGGGCCGCGGTTCACCTCCCGTTCCGACCCCGAGGCTGACGCGGCGGCCCGACCCCCCGTTGAGCCACAACCCCCCGGCTTTTCGCAGATCGTCGGTAGGAGCGCCCGCGACGCGGAACTGCTAACGAAAGCCCGACTGTCGCGGGAACCGGGCCCTGCGGAGCGCTGACGATTGGGGGAACCATGAACCCGCTGAAACGCTGGTTGGCGATGTTGCTGGCTACGGTCCTGTCGGCGCCCGCATCCGCGGCAGGTCAAGAGCCGACCGGGCCAGCTCAGGCCGCCCCATCGGCGCACGTGGAACCTCGAGGCCAGGTTCAGCTGACGTTCAACGGTCGGCGCCCCGCCGACCCGTGGGCGGTCTTCGGCACGGCGAACGCCGCAACCGTCCCAACAAACGGACCATCCGCGTCGCGACCGGGAACTCTCCGCCTCGACACGGTGGCGCCGGTGAAGCGTCCGGCTGCCGCCAGGGTGGGCATGGCAGGCCAGAGTCAGGCCTCGGACGCCTGGTGGGCCGAAAGGCCGTACCTCTTCCTGATCGCAGTCGTCGCGGGAGTCGTCATCCTCGTGGTCACCGGCCATGCTGACCTGATCCAGTGGCCCAGCGGACGCTAGGTCCCGCGTGTATGCCACTCCGTGCGGCCCTCGGTCAGAACCGCCACAGGTACGAGGCCTTGCAGAAGAATCCCCGGCGCGTTTCGACGAGCGTCGCCTCGTCCGGCCGTTCGATGCCTGCGGTCAGCGGCCGCTCGTACAGCAATCCGTAGCCCGCGTGGACGGCGGTCCCCGGGATGTAGATGTACGACACGAGGAAGTCGGTGATGAGCTGCCGCTTGAACGAGTTGTACTCGAGGATGCCCCGGAACAACAGGTACCGATTGGCCTGGAACGTCGTCTTGCTCCGGTAGATGCCGTAGTCGTACAGACGCGTGCCGTCCGCCTCGCGGTCGAACGTCGCGTAGGCGACCGTCAGGGTCTCGGACCACTGGTCGGACGGCTGGAAGACGACGCTCGCCGACGCGCGCGCGGCGCGGCCGCCGAACGGCTCGGCCGAATAGTAATCGCCCGACCGTAGGCGAGGTCGCCGGCGACGCGCAGCCGCTTGCTGAACTGCTTCGAGGCCGCCACGCGGCAGCCGGTCGTCGGGAACCGCGACCCCTCGAACACCTCGGTCGAGGGCGTGCAGTCTGCCTGCGCTTCGCCGGCTCCGGCGAGCGTGAGGTGCACGCCCAGCGGGTTGTACGACTCCCAGAGGCCGCTGCGTTCGTCGCGCGTCTGCATCGAGAAGACGATGAGCTTGACGCGCTGAACCGGCCCTCGCGACGGGTAGAACATCGGCTGGAACCAGGCGCCGACGCTCCCGACGCCGTTGCGTGTCAGATAGCCCGTTTCGGTGACGAAGGCCTTTGAGATGTCGAGGGCGACCGCGCCCGCGTCCAGGCCTCTCGTCGATCGGGTGTATTGCGCCCCCACCGCGTGGCCGTCCCCCTGTATCGTCCGGCCGGTTCCGCCCGTGGACGATCCGAACGCGTAGAAGCTGATGGCCGACGAGCGGTCGATCCTGAGGCTGCCGTCGGCCCCCGCCACCCGGTTGAATCCGTTCGTGTCGGTTCGCCCGGTGAAGAAGCCCCCGAGGTAGGAATCCTGCCGCAGGCCGCGCTTGTATCGGACCGCGGCAACCTGGGCCAGAGACTCCTCGCCCGCAGCCCCGGCAGGAGGCAACTCGTCCGCGGAGTAGAGCGCGGCCATCGTGTCGCGACTCGAGAGCTTGCCGCTCAGCTTCGCGCCGCCGCGCGGATCCTGGATCGTGCGCGTGTGTACGATGGCCTGGAGCGGAAGCCCCTGCGTCGGGCCGCCAAGGGCGAAGATCTCCCGCCCCTCGAGGAAGAACGGGCGCTTCTCCGGGAAGAAGAGCGGCGCCCGCAGGTTGATGTCGATCTGCCCCGCGTCGGCCTCGATCTGGCTGAAGTCGGGGTTGTACGTGCCGTCGGCGGTCAGCTGCGCGGTGATGCCGTACTTGGCCGTCACGCCGAACTCCGCGGCGGAGTCCTGCGCCTCCATCCGACCGGACGTCCAGGCCCGCTGCCTCCCGTAGGTCGCTGCCGGCAGCACCTCGAGGACGCGCTGCCGACCGAGACCGCTGAACTGCAGCGGGTACATCTGGGTGAGCACGTTCAGTCCGGCCCTCGGATCCAGCTCCGGCCACCCGCAATGTTCCTTCCGCCGGCTGACGAACCGCTCGAAGAGGATGCCCATCGTCGTCACGTCGCCGCCCTGGTAGCGGATGCTGGCGAGCGGGATGCGGATCTCGACGGAGTAGCCCTTCTCGTCGATCCTGGCGGCGCTGTCCCAGACGGCGTCGAAGCCCCGGTCCTCGTTGCCGCTGGTGTAGCGGCTGTCCTCCTGGATGCCCGCCGGGTTGACGTAGAACGCGTAGAGCGCCTGCTGATCGTTGAACGAGTCGAGGTTGATGCAGACGAAGTCGTCGCTGTGAATGGTGTCCCGGTTCGCGACCGACGCTTTGATCTTGCCGGGTTCGCTCTCGAGCGCCCGGAACGCGAAATAGAGATTCGCGGCGTCGTAGGCGTAATAGGCGACGGTGTCGTCGGCCGTCGCCTTGCCGAAATCGGGCGAGAACGTCTTGAAGCCGGTGACGCGGGGCGCTCGCTGCCAGGCCTCGTCGTCCAGCACGCCGTCGATCACGGGCGGACGCTCGAGTCGTGCGGCGCGAAGCGGCTCGGCGGCCTCCGGCGCGGCCGCTCCGGCGGACATCACGATGAGCCAGACGCCAACTCGAAGACCGACGCGGGTCCAGGCACCGCCACGGGCCATCAGACCGCCTCCACGATTCCCGGGGCTGCCGCGATTGAAGTCACCGCTCACGCCGTTTCAGTTCCTCGATGAACCCCGCCGACTTCCACTGGCCCCCGGCGAACAGGTACTTCCCGTCCGGCGAGACGATCAGACCGGCGCCCGCCCAGGGGAGGTCGAACTTGACCGCCGGCAGCCATTGGCCGTCGCGCCCCTTGAAGCTCACGTAGGCTGACGGGATCTGGCCGGGGGCGCGGAAGAAGAGAATGAACGACTCGTCGGGCGCGATGAACGCCTGCGATTCGCCGTCCTTCGTGTTGACGGCGGGACCGAGGTTGACGGGTTCGGTGTACTGGCCGTTCTCGAGCCGGGAACAGTAGATGTCGCCGGCGCCGAGGCCATCCTTCTCGCGCCGCCCGCCGAAGTACAGAGTCCCCGCGTTCGAGACCGACACCTGCCAGTGCAGGCTCATGGAGTTGACGGCCGGGCCGACGGACCGCGGCTCCGACCAGCCGCTCGATGTCCGTTCGACGAACCAGATGTTCTCCTTCTCCGGGGCTCCGGGCGCGACGGGCCGCTTCGAGGTGAAGAAGAGGCGCTTGTTGTCCGGTGTCACGAACGGCACATCGTCGTGAAAGGCGATCTCGCTCGGACCGCTGAACGACGCGAAGGCTGGCTTCGTCCAGCGACCATCCTGGATCCGCGTCGTCATGATCGCCGTCCCCGTCGGCCAGTACATCTCCTGGCCGTCGGGCGAGACGGAGACGGTGCCGTGGTCCAGGTAGACGATGCCGGGTGCGAACGGCCTGAGTTCGTCGGCAGGCGGCGTCTGCCCGAGGTACGGGCCCGTGAGCCGCGGGAACTGCTGCGGGTCCGGACTCGCGCCGAGCTTGAGGAGGAGTGACGCCACCTCCCGGTTGCCCGCCGCGTCCGCGATGTTGTAGGCCGACCGCCCGTCGTTGGTCCGGGCGTTCACGTCCGCACCGTTCCGGACGAGGAACTCGATCATGTCGAGCGCCCTCGGGTTGGAGGCGAGGCTGTGGACCGGGGTCGCGCCGTTCCGGTTCGGCGTGAGGTCCAGCGGGATGCCTCTCGCCTGGAGCGCCTTCACCATCTCGAGGGAGCCGCCCAACGTCGCGCTCCTGATGACGGACCGGCGATTGGGTTCGGATGCGAGGAGCGCTTCGCCTCCCTTCCCCATGTAGTAGTCGAATAGCCGGACGTGCCCCCGTCGTGCCGCGCCAGACAGCGTCGACGCCAGCGCGGCCGGCTCCGTGTTCACCGCGCCAGATCGTGCCAGCAGCAGGTCGATGGTCCGATTGTCACCGCTGCCGTAGATGATCGCGTTGTCGAGCGGCGTGTTGCCGAGCGAATCCGGGAGGTTGAGATTCGCACCCTTCCTGACGAGCAGTTCGATCGCCTCGAACGACCCGCCGCCCATCCGCGCGGCCGACGTCAGCGGCGTGAAGCCGCGCGGGTCTCGCGCCTCGATGTCGGCACCCTTGGCGATCAACTTCTCGGCGACGGCCGTGCGATTGAGCCTCGCCGCCCAATGGAGCACGCCGTCGATCTTCGCCCCCTTCTCGATCAAGGCGTTCGCGGCGGCGTCCTTGCCGGTCCTGATGGCTTCGAGCAGCGGCGTGAGGCCCTCGGTGGTCGGGGCGTCAATGGCCGCCCCGAGCGACAGAAGGCACTCGATCATCGGTACCGAACCGCCGATGGCCGCGTGGTGGAGCGGCGTCTTGCCGGACGCGTCCTTCGCGTTGACGAGCGACGCGTCCTTCGCCGCGAGCGCCTGCACCTGGCCCGGCGTTCCCGTCTTCACCGCGTCGAAGATGCTCTGCGCCTGGATGGGGGCTGCCCCAAGCAGCAGCAGGAAGCCCAGCACGACCGAACCCACTCCTCGCATGATCAGTTCCTCTCTTCGTGACACTTCCGCGCAGGAAATCACTCCCGGAGTGATTCCACGGTCCCGTTCTTCCACCACGCCACGCGCAATCGCCATCGCCTACTTCAGCCGGTGGTGCAGGATGATTCCACCGCCGGCGACGACGAAGACGTCGCGTTGGCCGACGCCGAAGACTCCCAGGCCCTCTTTCGTGGCCAGCGGCACCGGCGCCCAGGCCTTGCCGTCGTAGCGCAGGAGCACGCCGTCGAATCCTCCCGCGTAGACGTCGTTCGGCCCGGCGGCCCACACACGGGTCAGCAGGTTGGGAGAGTCCGGCGCCAAGGGTGCGTTCGCCTTCATCGCCGCCCACGCCTTGCCGTCGAAGCGCAAAATCGCGAGGTTGACGCCGACCGCGAAGACGTCGTTCTGCGCGGTTCCCCACACACCGGCGAGG
This sequence comes from uncultured Acidobacteriota bacterium, assembly GCA_963698725.1. Taxonomy (GTDB): domain Bacteria; phylum Acidobacteriota; class Vicinamibacteria; order Vicinamibacterales; family Fen-181; genus FEN-299. The sequence goes on along the minus strand of CAVORY010000005.1, from coordinate 27,840 downwards.
AACGGCGTGTCCGGGATCGACACCTTCGACCAGGTCTTGCCGTCGAAGCGCAGGACGAGCCCCTTGCCCGGCAGCGGCATCGGCGTGCCTCCGACCGCGATGACGTGTCCGGCCGACGTGCCCCAGATGCAGTACAGATCCTCGGTCGTGCCCGTCGCCATCGGCGTCCAGGCGGTGCCGTCGTAGTGCAGCACCGTGCCGCCGTAGCCGGCGGCGAACACGTTGCGGCTCGACGTGCCCCACACCGAGATCAGGTTCTTCGTGGTCCCGCTCGCCATCGGCGCCCAGGCCTGCCCGTCGTAGTGGACGATCACCCCCTTGTCGCCGACGACGAAGACGTCGCGGCTCGACGAGCCCCAGATCGACAGGAGATGGGGCTCGCCGGCCACCGTCATCGGCGACCACACCCGGCCGTCGAAGTGCAGGATCGTGCCCTTCGGTCCGACGGCGAAGACGTCGGTGGGGGACACTCCCCACAAGCCCGTCAGGCTGTTGGTCGTCCCGCTGGCCATGCGCGCCCAGCCGTGCGCGCGCTCCGGGAGCGGGGCGAGGATGCGCTCGATGGCCCGATCCAACTGCTGCCCGAAGTCCTTCGGGAACCAGTGCCCGATGTTCGGCGTCACGGCGAACTCGGCGTCGAGCCCAAGTTTCTTCCAGCGATCGGCGAGGTCGCGCTGTGCCTGGACGCGCCGATCGAGCTCGGTCGTCAGCAGCGATCCGCGAAGCCCGCGGTTGACGGCCGCCTTGATGTCGGCGTCGGTGACTGACGTCGGCGGCTCGGGGCAGAGAGCGACGAATCCGCGCGCCGGCAGCGTCTGGTGGAACGCGGTCACCAGCGACGCGAAGCCCCCGGACGAGAATCCCCCGACGATGACGCGATCCTGGTCCACCGGGTACTTGGCCACCACTTCGGAGAAGGCGGCCTGGAGATCGCGACGCGTGCGGGCCTCGTCCTGCCAGTGGAAACCGGTCATGTCGGCGACCTGGGACGACTGGACCCAGGCGACGATGAACTCCGCCTGGAGACGCGGGGAGACCCAGTTCGGCTTCAGCACCGCGATGTTCTCGCCGCCGCCGTGCAGCGCGACGAAGAGCGGGTAGCGCTGGGCGGGGTCGTAGCCGGGCGGGGTAGCCACCTCCAGCTTCATCGCCGCCTTCTTTTCCGCCTCGGCGATGCGGTCCAGGTTCGCCTGGAAGAACGCCGCGAACCTCGGGTGCTGCTTGAGCGGCGCCATCGCCGCGCCTTCGAAGTCCCACCGGCTGTAGAACGACTCCGCGGCGCAGGCCGTCCTCGAGCGCGTCGATCGCCTTGTCGGGATGGCCCATGAGCGCGCGGGCGGCGGCGAGGTTGAAGGTGTTCGCGCGCACGTTGTCGGGGAACCGGTCCAGGACCCGCTCCAGCATCGCCGCCGCTTCGGCGTACTTCTGCTGCTGGAACAGTTCGCCCAGGTACGCGCGCATCTCCTGGTAGGTGCCCTGCTCGCGCTTGTCCTGGCCTTCGGCCGCGAGGGGCGCCAGCAGTGTTCCCAGCACGAGCGTCAGAACGATGACGAATCGCTTCATGAACCCTCCAGGAATGTGCCGGGCCGGAAGCGGCCGGGCCCCATCAGGGAGGTAGACGCCAATCGGACGCGATTCGGTCCCGACAGGCGGAATCGAGGACGAATGTAGGCGCCGGGCTCCCTCTCGGCTCGTCATCTCCTCCTGAGGGACGATGAAGCTCCGCTGAGGCTGATCAACGTGGACCGATCCGACGCGGGTATGCTGTCGTGGGCGAGCGCGATGGGCTTCGAGAGCTACGCGCGCCAGTTCGAGATGGCTCTGACGATTGCAGCGGGGAGGCAAGGATGAACGTGCGGTGGTGTGTTCTCGCCGCGTCCATGGTGGCGGCGACGGTGGTGTCCAGCGGAGTCCAGCCCTCAGCGTCGGCCCAGCGGGCGGACGACAAACCGTTTCCGGTATTCCAGGGGCGCTACTTCGGCCAGGCGCCGCCAGGCCTGGTCCCGCAGAGGTTCGCCCCGGGGTTCGTGTCCACCGCGGGGTACGACATCACGCCGACGTTCTCTCCTGCGCTCGACGAGGTGTTCTTCGGGCACCGGCCGACCGAAGAAGGGAGCGACAACAAGATCTATCACTCCAGGATGGTGAACGGCCGCTGGCTACGGCCGGTGCTGGCGTCGTTCTCGTCCGGCGCCATGGAGTTCGAAGCCCAGTTCTCCGTGGACGGGAACACCCTGTACTTCAATCGCGGATCGGCGTTGCTCTTCAGCCAGCGTACCGCCACGGGCTGGAGCGAAGCCCGCTCGATTCGAGCCCCCGGCGGACCGGGGAATGTGCGTGGCCGCGGCCGGGAACGGCACCCTGTATTTCACTTCCGCACGCCGCCCCGGCATCGTGCGCTGTCGACGGGTGGACGGGACCTATCAGCCTCCGGAGGTCGTGGTCTCCCCAGGCGCGCATCCGTGGGTGGCGCCGGACGAATCGTACCTCGTCTTCGACCGGTACTCGATTGCGGACGGAGCGCAGACGAGCAAGCTGTTCATCAGCTTCAGTCGAAAGGACGGGAGCTGGTCGGAGCCTGTCGGACTCGGGCCCGACATCAACGCGACGGGCACCGAACTCATCCCCAAGGTCTCGCCCGACGGGAAGTACCTGCTCTTCCAGCGAAAGGTGGACGGCAACACGGACATCTACTGGGTCGATGCAAGAGTCCTCGAGGCACTGAGGCCGAAGGATCTTCGGTAGCGTGACGACGCACGGCTAACGCCGGCCGGCCCTCCTCCGTCCAAGTCTGGAGACGCGGTCGCCTGGAGGTTCCGAATGAGATCGTGGTCCCGCAGCGTGGCGCACGAGGTCCGCCTCGCGATCCGTACACTGTCGCGCGCCCCGCGGTTCACCCTCGCCGCCGTCGCCATTCTGGCTGCTGCGCTCGGCGCGGCCACCTCGGTCTTCACGGTGGTGAGCGGTGTGCTGCTGGAGCCGCTTCCGTACCGCGAGCCGGACCGCCTCGTGCGAATCCTCGCCAGCAAGGGCGAGGGATTCCTCTCCGGACCCGAACTGTCCGAGTACCGGGAGCGGGCACGCGCCTTCGACGGCGTGGCGGGCGCCAATACGTTCGCCGCCAAGGGGGCCGACCTCACGGGACGCGGCCAGCCCGTTCGAGTGACGGTGCTGCCCGTTACGGCAGGCTACTTCGAGGTGCTCGGCGCGCGCGCGGCGTTCGGCCGGACGTTCGTGAGGCAGGACGAGAAAGCGGGTGCGCCGGAGATCGTGTTGAGCGAGCGGCTCGCGGCACGTCTCGGCGACCCCCGCGGCATCGTCGGCTCCGTCGTCAAGCTCGACGGGCTCCCGTCCATCGTCATCGGCGTGATGGCCGCCAGCTTCCGAGACCCGTTCGACGGCGAAGCCGAAGCCTGGAAGCCTGCGGAGATCGGCACCTCCTACGGGAACCGCTACCTTCGCTCGATCGGCCGGCTCGCCGCGGGGAGCTCAGCGGAGGCGGCCACGGCCGAGTTGACCACGCTCACGTCAGGCCTTGTCCAGCGCCGCCCGAAGGCGTACCGGGACTGGTCGGTGCGCGTCGTAGGCCTGCACGAGGCGATCGCGGGCGACGTGCGAAGGCTGCTGACGATCCTGCTCGCCTTCGTCGTGCTGGTTCTCGTCCTCGCGTCGGCGAACGTCGCCAATCTGGTTGTCGCCAGGGGAACCGGGCGGGACCGCGAGCACGCGGTGCGCGCCGCGCTGGGCGCGGGTCGCGTCCAGCTCTTCCGGCAGGCCGCTATCGAAGGCCTGGTGCTCGCCACGGTCAGCGCCGCGGCAGGTGCCCTGCTCGCGGCGGGCATCGTGCAGTCGATCGTCGGCCTCCGACCGGAGGCCCTGCCTCGCCTCGATTCTGTGACCTTCAGTTGGAGGGTCTGGCTGTGGAGCGCGGGCTCGGCCCTCGCGGTGGCCATCGCATCCAGCCTTCCCGCCAGCCTGCGGGCGGCCCGAAGCGATCCGGAACGCCTCCTTCGAATCGGGGCTGCGACGTTGACGAGCGGCGGCCGGCATCGAGCGTTCCGCGGCAGCCTCGTCGCGCTTCAGATGGCGATTGCCTGCGTGGTGCTGACGATGGCGGGACTGCTGGTCGAGAGCTTCGGCAGACTCTCGGCAGTTGACCTGGGGTTCAGGACCGAGGGTGTGACCACCTTCAGGATTGGCTTGCCTGCGGCGCGCTATCCCAAAGGAGGCGACCGCGAGGCGTTCCATCAACGACTCGCCGACAGCCTTGCCGCCATCCCCGGCGTCGCCAACGTCGGCATGGTGTCCAAACTGCCCGCAAACGGCGCCTTCCACACCTGGAGCTTCCGGGTCGACGGCCGGGCCGAGGTGCGTCCGGGCGAACCGTTCGGCCTGACCGACGTGCGCTGCGTCGGCGGTCAGTACTTCCAGGCGCTCGGCATCGTGCTCCTGAGCGGTCGGATGCTGAGCGAGACCGACCACGAAGGCGGCCAGCCGGTCGCGGTGATCAGCGCGTCGATGGCGCGGCGATACTGGCCGGGAGACAATCCGATCGGGCAACGGTTCAGTTTCGGTGAGCCGGCCGGCTGGTGGACCGTTGTCGGCGTGGTGGGCGACGTCCTACACGATCACCGGACGGCACCGGTTCCGGCGGCCTACGTGCGGCATGCGCAGATCGGGGGCGACCGGAACTGGCCGATGATCCAGGTGGTCAGGTCCTCCGTTCCGCCCGCCGCGCTGCTACCAGAGGTCCGATCCATCGTCCGGCGGCTCGATCCGGAACTGGTGGTGTACGACGCGGCCTCGCTGTCCGATGTGGCGGCTCGAGATATCGCACGACCGAGGTTCTCGGCCTCGCTCATGCTCGGCTTCGGCATTCTCGCCCTGCTGATCGCCGCGGCGGGGATCTTCGCCGTGGTGTCCCATTCGGTGGCGGAACGCACGCGGGAGATCGGCCTGCGCATGGCCGTGGGCGCGGACGGGGCAGTGATCCGCCGGATGCTCGTGCGCTCGATTGCAGGCTGGACGACAGCGGGGCTGGCGATCGGGCTGCCCGCGGCGGTCGTGGCCGCGCGTGCGATCGCCTCCCTGGTGGCCGACGTTCGTCCGCTGGGCCCAGCGGCGCTCATCCCGGCCGTCGTGTTGCTGTTCACGGCCGCCGCGCTGGCCGCATACATCCCCGCGCGGAGGGCGACGCGAATCGATCCGATCCAGGCGCTGCGAACCGAGTAGCGCTCCGCATCCTCGCTGCGGCTCCAGCGCCCCTGTCGTCGCGCACGCCCTCCGCCTCCATTCGGCCTCGAATTCCGTGGCGGCCTGGACGAAGGGCCGACGACCGCTCCCCCTGGAACCCGGCGACGGCGGCCATGGTCCTCATCGGGTATGTCGCTCCTGCGGTTGTCAGACGTGTGATGGTGCGGTTCCGGTTGCACCGGCTCGGCCGATGGAACCCTGCGCAGGGAGGTAACGTCTATGCTCATGTTGGTTGTCAACATGTCCCGGTTGATGGAGGAGCCATGGCAGGCAAGTCCGACGTGCTGCAGGGCACGCTCGACCTCATGGTGCTGAAGACGCTCGACGTGATGGGCCCGCTGCACGGCTACGGCCTGGCGCGGCGCATCGAGCAGGTGTCCGATCAGGCGCTCGCGCTCAACCAGGGCACGCTCTACCCGGCGCTGGTCCGGCTCGAGCAGCGCGGCTGGATCGGGTCGGCGTGGGGCGTGTCGGACAGCGGCCGGCGTGCGCGTTTCTACAGCCTCACCCGGGCGGGCCGCCGGCAGTTGCAGGAGGAGACCGAGAACTGGCGCGCGACCAGCCGCATCATGTCCAGGTTTCTCGAGGCGGAGGAGCGATGACCACCGTACGACTGCTCCTGGCGAAACTCCGCGCGCTCGTTCGCCGCGATCGCGACGCCGCGGCCCTCGCGGAGGAACTGGCCGCTCACGCTGACATGCTCGCCGAGGATCTCGAGCGCACCGGCCTGACCCCGCAGGAGGCGCGCCGGCAGGCTCGCCTTCGTCTCGGCGGGACCGTGCAGGTCGCGGAGGTTACGCGCGACCAGCGCGGCCTGCCGTGGCTCGACGTCCTCGCGCGCGATCTGCGGCTGGCGCTCCGCTCGCTCCGTCGGAGTCCGCTGTTCGCGGTCACCGCGACGCTCTCGCTGGCCGTCGGCGTGGCGGCCAACACGGTGGGTTTCGGCTTCCTCTACGGCTACCTGATCCGCCCGCTGCCGTTCGCCGACGGAGACCGGCTCGTCAGCGTCATGGCGTCCGCACCCTCCCGCGGCCAGGATCGGTGGAGCGTCACGCTCCAGGACCTGCGCGCGCTGCGGGAACGCTCGCGCTCCTTCGAGGCGGTCGCGGCGACCACGTTTGCGACGGTCGACCTGGTCGGCGCCGACGAGCCGCGGCGTATCGAGGCTGGGGTGGTCTCGACGCACCTCTTCGATCTGCTCGGCATCCGGCCCGTTGCCGGGCGCGTGTTCACGGCCGACGACGAGCGGGGCGCGTCGGGCCCGGTGGTCCTGCTTGGCGAGAACTTCTGGCGGTCGGCCTTCAATGCCGACCCCGGCATCGTCGGGAAGCCGGTGACGCTCGATCGCGAGCGCTACACGGTCGTCGGCGTCCTGCCCGCGTCGCCCGCGTGGAACCCCTGGGCTCAGCTGTACCTCCCGATCGCAAGCGACCTGCTGGCGCAGCCGCGGGATCGGCGCTACCGGTTCGTGGCGCGCCTTGCGCCGGGCACGACGCTCGACCAGGCGAACCGCGATCTCGAGGTGCTGAGCGCCGCGCTCGCCGCGGCGTACCCGGACGACAATGCCGGCGTCAGGCTGTTCGCGGAGGACCTCCGGACGGACCTGCTCGACGACAACCGGGAGCCGGTCCTGATTCTCTACGGCGTCGTCAGCCTGCTGCTGCTGCTGGCCTGCGCGAACGTGGCGACGCTGCTCGTCATGCGCAGCGCCTCGCGGTCCGGCGAGTTCGCCATCCGCGCGAGCCTCGGCGCCGGCCGGATCCAGATCGTGCGACAGGTGCTGGCTGAACACACGCTCGTCACCGTGGCCGGGGGAGCGCTTGGCTTCCTCGCGGGCGTCTGGGCGCGCCGACTGCTCGAGGCGACCCTCAGCCCCGCCCCGGGGCCGTTCAGGTTCGACCTCGACGCGCCCGGCGGCGTCATGCTGGCCCTCGTCGTGCTGGCCGTCACGTTCGTGTTCGGCGCGGTCTCGGCCTGGTCCGTCACGCGGCACGCGTTCACGACGCAGCACTCCGCCGCTCGCGGCGCCTCCGACCCGTCGGATCGCGCCCGCCTGCGCACGGGCCTGGCGGTGTTCGAGGTGGCCGCGGCGGTGCTCGTGCTGGTCGGCACCGGCCTCATGCTCAAGGGGGCCATGCGGGTGGCCTCGCAGCCCGCCGGCTTCGACTCGCGAAACCTGCTGACGATGGAAGTGAATCTGCCGGACGGCGGCTCGCCGGACGAGGCGCGGGCGATCCGGTTCTTCACGAGTCTCGTCGAGCGCGTCGGCGGCCTGCCGCAGGTGGAGAGCGTGTCGGCGGGGAACCCGCCGCCGCACGTGGGCTGGAACGTCGCGTACGAGGCGGAGGGCATGCCGCCGTCGTCCGGCGCCCAACGCCCCCGGACGATGGACGCGGTGGTGATGCCGGGCTACTTCCGGACGCTGAGGATACCGCTCGTCGAGGGACGCGACTTCGACGAGCGCGACGCCGGCGTGGGGAGCGCGCCGGTCATCGTGGTCAGCCAGGCGTTTGCGCGCGCCACGTGGCCCGGTGAGCGGGCCGTCGGCAAGCGCGTCCGCCTGGTTCGCCGGGGAAACAGCGGCGACCCCTGGCGCGAGGTGGTGGGCGTCGTCGGTGACGTTCGCGCGTCGACGTTCGCGCCGCCGCGCGGGTGGGTCTACCTGCCGCAGGGCCAGCGCGGGTTCAGCGAACTCATTCTCATGATCCGTTTCAAGGGTGATGTGGCGGCGGTCACTCGCGACGTCCAGCGGCTCGTCTGGAAGGAGCAGCCCGCGCTGCCGCTTCACTGGAACCGGCTGCTCGACGACCTCGTGGCCGAGCGGTACCTGGCAGCCGCGCGTCTACCCCAGGCTCTTCGCGACGTTCTCGGGACTGGCGTTCGCCGTGGCGCTGGTGGGCGTCTACGGGGTGGTGGCGTATGCCAGCGCGCGGCGAACCCGCGAGTTCGGCATCCGCCTCGCCATCGGCGCGGCGCCGGCAGGAGTCTGGCGGCTCGTGGCGCGCCAGGGCCTGCGCCTGGCCCTCACCGGGACGGCCATCGGGATGCTGGCCGCCTTCGGACTGATGCGCCTGGCTGCGACGGTGTTCTTCGGCGTGAGCCCGACTGACGCCTGGGTCTACGCCAGCTGCGGCGCGCTCGCGGTTGTGGCGGTGCTCGTCGCAAGTCTCGGGCCGGCCTTCCGCGCGTCCCGCATCGACCCGGTGACCGTGCTTCGCTGCGAATAGGAAAGGCGCATCATGACTGGACTCGTTCGCCACCCGACGGCACCCGGCGCGATTGTTCTGGTCGCGGCCGCGGCCCTCTGCCTCTGGACCGGCGCCGCCCTGGCCCAGGACCAGCACGGGGCACAGGGTCGCGACGCCATCGACAAGATGCGTGACCGGGACCTTGAACCCGACCGCATCCTGGACGCGATTGGCCTCCGTCCGGGCATCGTGGTCGGCGAGGCGGGCGCCAGCTACGGCTACTTCACGTTCAAGATGAGCCGTCGCGTCGGACCCACGGGGGTCGTGTATGCCAACGACATCGACTCCGGTGCCCTTCGGACGATTGAACAGCGCAGCGCGTCGCTGAAGGTCGGCAACGTCAAGACCGTGCTCGGCGAGGTGGCCGACCCGCGCTTCCCTCGCAACGACCTGGACATGATCGTCGTCTTCGATTGTCTCTTCGAGTTCTCCAGCCAGGCTTCCTGGATGCAGAACGCGCGGAAGTACCTCAAGCCAGGCGGCCGGCTGGTGATCGTCGATCCGGACCGTTCGAAGATGGCTTCCGAGCACTTCCTGTCGCGACAGCAGGTGCGCGACTTCGCGAAGCAGGCCGGCTACGACGTCGTCCCGGTGGACGACGCCTTCCTGAAGACGCACATGATCGTCGTCCTCCAGCCGGCATCGGCCAGCCGCGGGCGAGATGCCTCACCCGGCTCGAGGATGTAGGGCGAATCGAGGCGAGAGGGATTCTCCGCCCACGTCCGACGTGCGGCACCCAACCGTCCAACACTGTAGGCCTCGTCCGGGCCGCCCATGGCAGGCGGCGCCGACGGGGCTCTCCGGGAGGCTGCCGTGAGACGTGCACAGGCCATCCTGCTGATCGTGGTTCTGCTGATGGTGCCAGTCGGCATCGCATCAGCACAGGACCGCCGGCCCTTCCTCGATCTGTTCCTGACCCTGGCCGACGTGCGTTCCGGCATGACGGTTGCCGATGTCGGCGCCGGGAACGGTGACTTCGCGTTCCGCCTGGCGGATGCCGTCGGGCCGGGCGGTCGGGTCTACGCGAACGAGATCTCGGCAGACAACCTCGCGCAGATCGAGCGCCGCAGGCAAGAACGGTCCCTCAATCACGTGACGGTCGTTCCAGGCGGGGAATCGGATCCGAAACTGCCGGGTCCTGTCGATCGGATCACGATGATCGATGTCTACCATCACCTGACGAAGCCGGCAGACTTCCTCGCGACGCTCCGGAAGGCGCTGAAGCCAGGGGGGCGCCTGCTCGTGGCCGCGGTGGTCAACTCGCGCGATCCAGAGGCGAAGCCGAGCACGTCGAAGACGCACGACGCGTGCGTGAGCGATCCCGAGGAGACGCGAAAGGCGATCGAGCAGGCCGGCTTCATCTTCGAAACGCTCGTCCTGCACGACGACCCGTCGCGCAGCTACTTCTGGCCGACCTCGTACGTGCTGGTGTTCCGCGCACCGGACGCCGGTGCCTCGCGCTAGCCGCGGACTCCGCGCCCGCACTCCGCTGACCCAGCCTGCTCGGTTTCCGCTCGATTCCTCCTCGGACATCGCAGGCGTGGGAACTCCGTGCCCTCCCCGCGCGAATCTCAATGGTGGCGCTTCGTGACGCCGCCTGGTGTCGGGCCTTTCGTGGAGCCACGTGGCCCGACAAGGTCGCAGAGAGCGGAGGTACGCAGTGAATGAACGTGGTCGCAGTCGTTCGGTCATGGCTGGCGCGGCAGCCCTCGCCGCGTGCGTGGCGCTTGCCGCCGTGACGGTGTTCGCCGCTGGCCACAGTGAGCGCGCGCAGCGAGAGGTGCCGGGAAAGGTGGGAACGAAAGCGCCGGCTTTCACGGCCACGCTGCTGAGCGGCGGGGCGCTGGATTCCCGGAGCCTGCTCGGCAAGGTCGTGGTGCTGAAGTTCTGGTACGTGGCGTGCGGCCCGTGCCGGCAGGAGATTCCGCAGCTCAACCAGATGGTCGACGAGTTCAAAGAGCAGCCGGTGGTCTTCCTCGGGCTCGCCCTCGACGGGCCCGAGAAGCTCCGCGCATTCCTGGAGGAGATGCCCTACCGCTACCAGGTGGTGCCGAACGCCCAGCCGGTCATCGATACATTCGGCGGCGCCACCTACTATCCCACCCACGTCGTGATCGACACGCGTGGCGTCATCGTGCACTTCGCAACCGGCGGAGGCCTGCAGACCCAGGATGTCCTCCGACCGATCATCAGGGCGGCGCTCGGCGGCGCCGCAGACAAGCCCGTCCGACGGGTCGAGGGCGGGCGGATTGAAGGGAGCAACAGATGAATGCGGCAGTCTTCGTCTCTCTCGCGTGCCTCGTCTGCCTGGCCGCAGGCGGGTCCGGCCAGGACGTGCTCAGGAACCCGGCGCAGCCTCCGGCCGCCAACGCCGGCCGAGTGGTGTCGCCGCAGCAGGTCTGGCGCATCAAGGACGCCGGCGAGGGCTACTTCCTCACGAACCCGGCGGCGCTTCGGTTCGGTGCCGACGGGACGTTGTTCGTGCAGGACGTCAACAAGGTCCTGCGCTTTGACGCCGACGGCAGATTCCAGCGCGCCTACAAGCCCCAGTCGGCCTCCGGCTCGTTCATGTTCAACGGCCTCGATCTGACCGGCGATGCCCTTGTCGCGTTCGAGAGAGTCGGCCAGCGGGTCTACATCTTCGATCTGGCGACGGGTGCCGAACGTGGATTCCGTCTGCCTGGGGACGGCCGCCCGACAAACCAGTTCCTGTTCTGCAGGAACAACCGCCTGTACTTCGCCGACAGCCAGCGGATCTTCTCCTACTCGATGGACGGCAAGCGAGAGGGTCCGGAGATCTCGCTGGCCACCGATCAGGCATCCGAGGAAGAGGGACCCGCTCTCCGGACGGTGACCGCGACCGTCCGGGCGGCCCATCTCGGTGCGACAGAGGCGATGCTGTGCTTGTCGTTCGACTACGGTATTCGGCGGGTGGATCTCGCGGCGGGCAGAATCACCCGGGCGTTCACCCGTGACTACACGAGCGTCCGAAACGAGAACCCGTCGACCAGCGGTTTGGCACCGAAGAAACTGGACATCGGGGGCCTGCAGGTGGTGGGAGACAGGCTGTGGGTGTTCACCTCCACCTCGGATCAGGTCAAGGGCACGCTGGTGGACGTGTTCGATCTCGAGGGGCGCTACCTCGACAACTTCTTCCTCCAGGTGAAAGACGGCGAGGCGGTGATGCCGCTGTCGTTTGGCATCAAGACGATGTCGGGCCGCGACCTCGTGGTGGTGCGCCGCAACGGCGCGGAGATCAGCATCGGAAAGTTCGCGCTCCCGGCCGGCGGGGAATGAGCATTCGAACCCTGGAGGACGCGCGGCGGCGGGGTTCAGAGCGATTCCTGCTCCCCCCTCGTGAAGATCTGGGCGAGCTGCGTGCGATTGCGTACGCCGACCTTCTGGAAGACCTTGTGGAGATGGACCTTCACGGTCTTGTCGGAGATGAACAGGCGGGCGCCAATCTCCTGGTTCGACAGCCCCTGGCAGACGAGCTCGACCACTTCCTGCTCCCGGTCCGAGACGCCAAACCTCGCGGCTGCAGCGGCGATGGTGCTCTCGGTTGCCGGCAGGGAGCGCGGCACCGGCGCGAGTGACAGCGCGCGGCCGGACGTCAGGACCCACCAAAGGGCGGCACCGTTCACACCGAGATCGAGCGCGACCTCGAGCGGCCGGTACAGGTCGACTGGCAACAGGCGCAGCGAACCGGCAGCCGTCAAAGCGAGAACGCCGACCAGAAACAGCGAATACGTCGCGCTGATGAACGCCACGCTCCGCCGCCGGCGGACATCCTGGATGCCCCGAGCGCTAACGAGCATCGCCAGACAGGAGACCAGGCATCCCCAGTTGATCAGCGGCGTGACCAGGTTCAATGCCAACGCGAACAACGCGCCACGAGACGTGGCCACCTGATACAGGAAGCCCCCGACCAGCAACACGGCTGACGCCACCGAGGCCCATCTGGCGATATGCTGCACCCGCCTGGGAACGGTCTTCGAGCGTACCTCCCAGACCAGTCGAATGACGCTGGACATCATCGCCAGCTGAAACAGCCGTGCCGCTGGAAGCAGCGCCTCGACGACGGTTCGTATCGGACGGCCAGACGTGTCATCAACAACGTGGAGCCAGAGATACTGGCGGACCATCCAGACGATGATCCAGAGATTGAAGAACAGGAGGACCTTCGAGAACGACCGGAATGCCGGCGAGGGAGTGGCCCGGTGGGACCAGCTCATGGCGGCCATGGCTACGACGCCGGTCGCCAGCGTAAGAACCGTTAGCAGCAAGGTGATCTGAGCCAGCATCCGTGCATCCTACGCCTTCGCGGGCGGCTGGCCCTCGTGGTCTACGACGAACGGCATGTTCTGCTGAGTATACGACCTTCGATGTAGCGCGACCGCCTCGTTCGCGCCGTCCATGACTAGTGCGTGGGAGCCGATCGGCAACTGCTTGCCGTTCCAGCGGGTGGCCTCACGATACCGGTCAACGGAAACACCGCTACAAGGGAGTGACACATGCAGACCGCGTTCCCGTCCTTCTGCCGGACCATCGCCTTGGCCGTCGTCGGCACCCTGTCATGCGGGCCGGCCGTCTGGGTCGGCAGCGCCCAGGCTGCGTCGGCGGCGCGTGCCGAGGCCATACGACTCCGGTCCGCACGGATTGCCGACAACATGATCCAGGTCCGTCGCGATCTGCATGCCCATCCCGAACTGGCCGGTGCAGAGACGCGGACGGCCGGCATCGTAGCCGATCGGCTGAGGGCCCTCGGCCTGGAGGTCAGAGTGGGGGTGGGCGGCACGGGCGTCATCGGCGTCCTGCGGGGCCGCTCGTCCAGCCCGGTCGTGGCCTACCGCGCCGACATGGACGGGCTGGCGAGCAGTCTGTCGGAGGATGTACCGTGGCGGTCTGAGGCCCCAGGGGTGGCTCATGCCTGCGGCCACGATGTACACGTGGCGGTGGCACTTGGAGTGGCCGAGGTGCTCTCGGCGTCCAAGGTCGATCTACCTGGGACCGTCGTCTTCGTGTTCCAGCCCGCCGAGGAGACCGGGGAAGGCGCCAGACGGATGATCGCGGCGGGGACGATGGACGCGCCTCGCCCGGACGTCGTGTTCGCGCTGCACATCGCGCCGCTCGAGGCCGGCCAGGTCGCCACAACTCCGGGCGTCGGCCTCCCAGGCCTCGATCGCTTCACGGTCCGAATCAAGGGCGCCGCGGCGTCGGCAGAGGTCGCCGACGGACTGTTGTCGGCAATCCGAGCCGCCGGCACAGTGCGGTTTCCGGCGGGACCAGGCGATTGGCAGCGGATTCTGGCCGACCTTCAAACCAAGGGAAGCGGGTTGGCGAGATTCGCCTGGGTCAACGCCGCCCTCGGCAGTGCGTCTGCCGGCGAGTACGTCATTCGTGGCTCGGTCAGGGCGTCGGGGGAGGATGAGTACACGCGGGTCGTCGACCTGATTCGAGCGATGGCAGGCGACCTCGAGCGGCGCGGCATGACGTGCACGGTCACGTCCGAGCGCGTGCTTCCCGATGTGCGCAGCGATGCCGTCCTGGCCAACTGGGCCGTCGGCCCGCTCGGTGAGGCGGTCGGACCGGCTTCGGTCGTGACGATTCCCAACTCCCTGCCGTTCTTCGGCGAGGACTTTGGCTTCTACCTCCAGCGTTCGCCCGGCGTCCTGTTCTGGCTGGGCGGGGGCAGTCGCGCGCTGCCGCACAGCCCCGTCTTCCAGGTGGACGAGCGCGCGATCGGGACGGGCATCGTCGCGATGGCGAATCTCGTCTCCGAGGCCCTGCGGCGGGGGCCATGGTCTTCATCGGGCCCTTCGCTCCGTTAGCGGGCAGACGTGTGATGCCACCGTGTCGGTTGCCTCCGCTGCTCGGATGGCCCAGGCCTCGCCACCGCACGCGGCGGGGGCCCGGGAACCTCCTTTCCGTCTAGACCGTCTATAGGTGGCAGGCGCGGTCCTCTGAACAGGAGGCCGCGATTCCGGGCCGAGCCAGCAGGGCCGGGATGCGTCGCGAGCGGGCCTTCGGAGCAGGCCGTCGTCCCGGTCTCGGAAAGCGACGAGCGTGCGCCGCGGTTTCCCGGGCGCAGCGCGTGCGGTCGATCCAGCGCGATTAGCGCGCGCCCGACGTCAAGAAGCCGGAAACCGCCGCGCCGCGAGGACGCTTTCCCGGCCTGCGTAGCGGCACGCGAGCGATGCGCCCGGCGCTGTTGGCGACTCAGAATCGCGGTTTCTCATTTGGAGCGCATGAAGGAGAGCGAATGTCGCCTACCGACCGAACCGATCTGCTCCTGGGCACGCTCGACCTGCTCGTCCTGAAAGTGCTCGACCTCGAGCCGCTGCACGGCCTCGGCGTCGGCCGCCGCATCGAACAGGTCACGCGCGGCGCCTTCCAGGTGAAAGCGGGGTCCCTCTTCCCCGCGCTTTACCGGATGGAACACGCCGGGTGGCTGGCCTCCTCGTGGGGCGTCTCCGAGACGAACCGCCGCGCGCGCTACTACCGCCTGACGGCCGCCGGCCGCCGGCGCCTGGCCACCGAGACGGAGCAGTGGGAACGCGTGGCCGGCGCGATGCGGCTGGCGCTGCAGACCAGCGAGTGAGGGGAAGGAGCTCAGCCATGCCGATACTGCCTCGAGTTCGTGGCCTGCTGCTCCGACTTGTCGGTCGCGATCCTGCGCGGCGCGACGTGGATGCGGAGGTGGCGGGCTACTTCGAGATGCTCGTGGACGAGAAGATCGCGGCGGGCGTGAACCCCGCCGAGGCCAGGCGCCAGGCGCGGCTCGAGATGGAGGGCGTCGACCAGGTGAAGGAATCGGTCCGCGCGGCGCGGCCGGCGGCGTGGCTCGATTCGGTCGCGCGCGACGTCCGCTACAGCCTGCGCCTGCTGGCCAAGACACCTGCCTTCGCGCTCACGGCCGTGTTGGTGCTGGCACTGGGCATCGGCGCGAACAGCGCGGTGTTCAGCCTGATCAACCTGCTCCTGTTCCAGCCGCCGCCTGGCGCCGATCAACCTGGAACCACCGTCAGCGTGCACGTGCACGATCCCGCGAAGGCCGGCTCGTACCGGCCGTTCACCTACACCGAGTACGAGGGGATCCGCGACCAGTCCGGTCTGTTCCGCATGTTGCTGGCGCACGATCCTGTCTTCGTCAGCGTGACCGACGAGGGGGAGACGCGTCGTGTCGGCGCCGCCCTGGCGACGCGGACCTACTTCGACGCGTTCGGCGCGCGCCTCGTTGCGGGCCGGACCTTCACGATCGACGAGGAACGGCCCGGCAGTGGCGCCGCAGTGCTGGTGCTCAGCTACACAGCATGGCAGCGGATGGGCGGCGGTTCGGATGTTCTCGGCCGTACGCTCGTCGTCAACAGCCACAGGTTCACGGTCATCGGCATTGCACCGAAGGGGTTCGCCGGGCCGGTGCGTATTGTCGGCCCGGGCTTCTGGATGCCGCTCGGCGCGGCCGGGCTGATAACGGGGCGTGCGGACCCCGCCCTCATGATCGTCGGCTGGCTGCGGCCGGAGCTGACGCTCGACGCGGCGAACGCCGCACTCGGCACCATCTCCCCGAACCTGCTGCCCGCTCATCCGGTTCGCGAGAGCTCGGAGCGGCTTTCGGCCGCTCGGCCCTCCAGCCTCGGCCAGGGCATGAGCCCATCCAACGGCGACGGCCATGGACTGATCGTCCCGTTCGCGGCCCTGATGGGCGCGGCGATGGTCGTTCTGGTGGTGGCGAGCCTCAACGTCGCGAACATGCAGCTGGCGCGCGGTGCGAGCCGACGCAAAGAGATCGCGATGCGCCTCGCGCTGGGCGCCGGCCGCATCGGCATCATCAGGCAACTCCTGATCGAAGGACTGGTGCTGGCGGTCGTCGGCGGCGCCGCGGGCCTCCTGCTCGCGGTGTGGACGATGCACCTCGTGGCGGCTTCGCTCGCGCCCATGGTGGACGACACCCTCTCGGTGGTCTTGGCGCCGGACTGGCGCGTGTGCCTGGCGTCGCTGCTGTTCTGCATGCTCGCGGCCGTCATCTCGGGATTGGGGCCCGCGTGGAGGATCTCGCGCCTGGACCTGCTTCCCGAGATGCGGAGCCAGGAAGGCACCGGCGTTCGGAGCGGCCTGCATCGCCTTGGGACCCGCAATCTCCTCGTGGCGGGCCAGGTCGCCTTGTCGCTCGCGTTGCTGGCCGCATCCGGCCTGTTCGTCCGCGCCTCGATGGTGGCGGGCGGCGCCGATCCGGGCTACCGGTTCGACCGCCAGTCTCTCCTCCGCCTCGACGCGAAAGCTGGCGGATACGACGCCGTGTCGGGACGGGATGCGTACGCCCAGCTCCTGGAACATGTCCGTGCGATGCCCGGGGTGGAGTCGGCGGCCATGTCCTCGACCGTGGCCTTCGCCAACGAGGCGTCCAACCGACGGGTCTGGCGGGGCCATGCGGCACCGTCGTCGGAATCGGCGACGCCGCCTGGACCCGTGGCGTGGTCGTACGACATCGGCGGCGCGTATTTCAGGACGCTCGGCCTGCCGATGCTGCGCGGACGCGAGTTCACCGAGGCCGAGGCGCGCGACCCGAACGCCACGGGCGTGGCCATCATCGACGAGCCGCTGGCCGCGGCGCTCTTTCCCGGCGAGGACCCCCTCGGGCAGTTCATCCAGGCGGCCGGTCTCGCCGGCACGGCGCTGCGCGTCGTCGGCGTGGCCCCCGGCCTTCGCAATCGCCTGACCGATCCGCGCCCTGTTCCGCACCTCTACCTTCCGCTCGGGCCGCACTACTACGCGGTCAGCCACATCCATGTCCTGGCCGCGCGAGGCGCAGACCAGGACACGTTGCGTCGGCGCCTGCGCGACGCGACGCGGTCTTCCAACACGCGGCTGGCGGTGCTGTGGATTCGAACGCTGGACGAGGCCCGCGACGCGGCACCCGTGGCGTGGGTCATCCGCAGCGCAGGCCACACATTCGGCGCCTTCGGGGCCATCGCGCTGCTGATGGCGACGATCGGCCTCTACGGCGTCAAGGCCTACACGGTCGCGCGTCGTACGCGGGAGATTGGGATCCGAATGGCGCTGGGCGCCCAGGCCGCTGACGTGGTTCGCATGGTGGTGCGGGACGGCGCGGCGCTGCTGGCCGCGAGCGTGGTGGTGGGATTCGCCCTCGCCCTCGTCGCCGGAAAGGCCGTGTCCAGCCTGCTGGTCGGCGTTGAGGCGTTCGATCCGCTCGTCCTGGCACTGGCGACCGTCGTTCTGAGCGCGGCGGTGCTCGCGGCGTGCTACATCCCGGCCAGGCGCGCCACCCGCGTGGCTCCGACGACCGCGCTGCGCTGCGAATGAGGAGCCGACCCATGCCGATACTGCCTCGAGTTCGTGGCCTGCTGCTCCGACTTGTCGGTCACGATCCTGCGCGGCGCGACGTGGATGCGGAGGTGGCGGGCTACTTCGAGATGCTCGTGGACGAGAAGATCGCGGCGGGCATGAACCCCGACGAGGCCAGGCGCCAGGCCCGGCTCGAGATGGACGGCGTCGAGCAGGTGAAGGAATCGGTCCGCGCCACACGGCCGGCGGCCTGGCTGGACACCATGTCCCGCGACGTGCGGTACAGCGTGCGCCTGCTGGCCAAGACGCCTGCGTTCTCGCTGACGGCCATCGTGGTCCTCGCCCTCGGCATCGGCGCGACCAGCGCGGTGTTCAGCGCCATCAACATGCTGTGGTTCAAGCCGGTGCCGGGCTCGGAGCAGCCCGGACTGGTTGTCGGCGTCTACGACCACGATCCCACCGCGCCAGACTTGTACCGATCGTTCTCCTATGCCGACTACGAGGAACTTCGTGACAGGGCCGACGTGTTCGGTCACCTGATGGCGCATCGGTCGATTCGCGTCGGGTTGACGGAAGGAGAGGCGTCGCGGCGAACGAAGGCAGCCTTGGCGACCGGCGACTACTTCGCAACGCTCGGTGTTCGCCTCGCCGCCGGGCGGAGTTTCACGCGCGACGAAGAGCGGCCCGGGAGCGGTGCCACCGTCGCGGTCCTCAGCCACTCGGTACTGGAAGCGGCTTGGCAGTCCGACGGACATCCTGGGGCGGACCATCCTCGTCAACGCCCGTCCCTTCACCGTCATCGGCACTCGCCCCGGCCGGGTTCGCCGGCCCCGTGCCCGTCGCGGGGCCGGAGTTGTGGATGCCGCTGGGAGCGGCTGCACTGTTGTCCATCGAGCCGGGCCCGTGGCAGGCGTCCGGCCCCCCGGATGCGGCGAGCCGCGACCTGATGGTCGTCGGCCGGCTGAAGCCCGACGTGACCGCAGAGGGCGCGAACACGGCGATGCGCACGCTGTCGGCGACGCTTGCGCAGGCGCGCCCGCAGGAAGACGCCAGGCGCGTCATTGCGGTCAGCCGCCTGGGGCGTTTCCAGCAGGGCAGTCGGCCGACCGACGACGACCGCGAAGGCGTGTTGGGGATGGGAGCGTTGATGGGCGCGGCACTCATCGTCCTCGTCGTGGCGAGCCTCAACGTGGCGAACATGCAACTGGCGCGAGGGTCGAGCCGGCGCAGGGAAATCGCCATGCGCCTGGCGCTCGGCGCAGGTCGCGGGCGCATCGTCGGGCAGTTGATGACCGAAGGGCTCATCCTCTCTCTGGCGGGGAGCGCGCTCGGCCTGGCGGCCGGTGTCTGGACGCTCCATGCCGCTGCCGCCTCACTCACCGCCATCGTTTCCCAGGCCTTCTATGCCGACGTGACGCCGGACTGGCGGGTCTTTCTGGCGTCGCTGGCCTTCTGCACGCTCTCCGCCATCGCGTTCGGTCTCGGCCCGTCGTGGAGGCTGTCGCGCCTGGACCTGCTTCCGGAGATGAAGCGCCACGAGGGCGGCGGGGCGGATGTGGGCCTGCGACGCCTCGGCACGAGGAATCTCCTGGTCGCCGGCCAGATTGCCCTGTCGCTGGCGCTGCTGGCCGCCTGCGGCCTCTTCGTTCGCGCGGGCATCGCCGCGGATCGGGCGGAACCAGGCTATCGTTTCGACCGCCAGCTGTTGCTGCGCGTGGACGCGGCGACGGCAGGGCTCGACGAGGCGTCCGGCCGTCAGGCCTACCGCCAGCTGATCGCCACGATCCGTTCCACGCCGGGCGTTGAATCGGCGTCCATGGCGTCGCTCGTGGCGTTTGGCAACGACTCGTTCGGTCGCCGGGTGAGGCGTGTCGGGACGACGACCGCGGCAGGCCCGGGCGACGGGCGCCTGGCGATCGCGCAGTCCTACGACGTCGGCGCGGCGTACTTCAGGACGCTCGGCCTGTCCATGCTGAGAGGCCGCGAGTTCACGGCAGCCGAAGAACTGGACCCGAGATCGTCCCGGGTCGTCATCATCGACGAGCCGCTGGCCGCCGCGCTCTTTCCCGGAGAGGATCCGCTCGGCCAGTTCGTCCAGTACGCCGCCGGCGCGCCCGGGTCCTTCACCTCGCCTGCGCAAGTCGTGGGCGTGGCACCCGGCCTGCGTCACAAGCTGACCGATCCCGTCCCGGTTCCGCACGTCTACCTCCCGCTCGGCTCGAACTACCGGGCGCTGCTCAACGTTCACGTCCGAACGGCCGACGCCGGGGGGGCGGATGCCGCGGGCATGCGACGCGCGCTCTGGAACACGATTCGGACGGCCGACGCGCGCCTGGCGCTCCTCAGTGTGCAGACACTCGAGGAAGCGCGCGACGCCATGCCGATGAACTGGCTCGTACGGAGCGCCGCACGCACCTTCGGCGCCTTCGGCGCCATCGCGCTGTTCATGGCGGCCATCGGGCTGTACGGAGTCAAGTCGTATTCGGTCTCGCGTCGCACGCGGGAGATCGGGATCCGCATGGCACTCGGCGCGCAGGCGGGCGACGTGGTCCGGATGGTGGTGCGGGACGGTGCCGTGCTGCTGGCCGCGAGCATCCTCGTCGGTCTCGCGCTGGCGCTTGCTGCCGGCAAGGCCGTGTCGAGCCTGCTCGTCGGCGCGGCGTCATTCGACCCGCTGGTGCTGAGCGCCGCTTCGGGCGCCCTCGGCATGGCGGTCATCGCGGCGTGCTACATCCCGGCCAGGCGCGCCACCCGCGTGGCTCCGACGACCGCGCTGCGCGTGGAGTAGCGACGCGCCCCGAGCTCGGCCGCGCCGACGGCCGGCAGGCGCGATCTTCCAGACCAACACCGGCTCTGACCCTGTCAGATGCATCGCCATCCGCTCCTCCGCACCGGGGAACCCGTTGCCCGCAGACACCGTCTATATCCTGTGACGCTATATCTCGAGGGGACAGCTGAAGACATGCTCGACTCAGACATGAAGCGCGGAAGCACGGAACTGCTGGTCCTGGCGCTCCTCGAGGAGCGTCCTCGGCACGGCTACGAGATCGGGAAGCTGATCGAATCCCGTTCGTCCGGACAGCTCACCTTCAGCATTCCCGCGCTCTACCCGACCCTGTCGCGGATGGAGGACCGGGGGTGGATCGAAGGGCGCTGGCTCGAACGGCCGGGCACCAGGCGGCGACGCTTCTACAGCCTGACTCCCGGAGGCCGCAAGGTCCTGGCCAGCCAGCGGCGAGCCTGGCAGGCCTTTGTCGCGGCGGTGGCCCAGGTGGCGGGGTTCAGCCATGCCTGACTGGATCCGTCACGTTCGCGATCACCTGGCGCTGCCCGAACTTGAGCCGCGGCGGGCAAACGAGTTGATCCTGGAACTGGCGCAGCAACTCGACGACGTGTATCAAGACGCGCTCGCCCGGGGCGAATCGGAAGAGGCGTCGGCCGCGCTCGCGTACAGCCAGATCGGCAACTGGCCCGTTCTGGCGCGAGACCTGACGGAAGCCAACGCAGGCAGCCGGAGGTTGGGCCTGGACCGTCTGTACGAACGAAGTGAGGAGGCGGTTCTGGCAGCGCCTGCTCGTCGCGGTCGCGTCGGGCGGTGGTTCGATCAGGCCCGCCTCGACGTGGTCTACGGCCTTCGGCAGCTGGCGGCGCAGCGAGGCTTCACCGCCGTCGCGCTGCTGACGCTCGCGCTCGGCATCGGGGTGAACGCGGCGATGTTCGGCGTGGCGCGCTCTCTGCTGTCGGGTGCGGAGCAGTTCCCCGAGCCGGACCGCCTGGTGCTCGTGCACCGGAGGGCGACGGACCAGAGGCCGCTCCCGATCACGGGGGACGAGTATCGCGCCATCAGCGGCCGGAGCGGCGCGTTCTCGCAGGTTGCGATGTTCGACAACGTGGAGAGGACGTTGGGCGGGATGACAGACGCCCTGACGGTACGGGCGGTCACCTGCAGTGCCGAGTTCGCCGCGATGCTCGGTCTACGTCCGGTGCTCGGCAGGCTGCCGGCGCCCAGTGAGTATCTGTCGGGTGCCGAGCCGGTGGTGGTGATCACCGAGCGGCTCTGGCGTCGCGCGTTCGCCGCCGACCCCAGCGTTGTCGGGCGGTCGGTGACGGTCGACGGCGCGGGGCACTCGATTATCGGCGTCTTGCGCGAGTCGGCCAGCCTGGACACGCTCGCCTACACCCCCTTCGATCTGGTGACGCCGCGCTCTCCCGTCGGCAGGACGGCGGAAGGGACGCCCGCCGCACACAGGGTGATCGCGAGACTCGCGCCCGGCGTGTCACGCCAACGGGCCCAGGCCGAACTGGCTGCCGTCTCGGCAGGTCTGCCCCAATCGGGCTTCGCCGCAGCGGCCGCTTCCACGTTCCACCTCCAACCGCTCGGCGAGTTCCTGGTGCCGTTCAGCCGGCGCGCCATGTCGGCGACCCTGCTCGCCGCGGTCGCCCTGATACTCCTGATGGCTTGCCTGAACCTGGCCTCGATGTATGCGGCCAGGGCCGGCGCGCGCGGACGCGAACTCGCGATCCGGGCGGCGCTCGGCGCCGGTCGCGGCCGAATCCTCCGCCAGTTGATGACCGAGTGCCTGATGCTCGCCGGCGCCGGAGGGGCGCTTGGCGTCGTGACCGGCGTGTGGGTCCTCAGGGCGGTCAGCCTCGTCGACGACGCGCCGCTCTACGTTCGGGAGGCGATGCGTATCGACGCCGGGCTCTTCGGCTACGCGTTCGTCCTGTGTTTGATCGCGGCGGCGGTCTTCGGGCTGGGCCCGGCTGTTCTGGCGGCGAGGGCCTCCGGCGATCTGGTCCTTCGGCAGCGACCGAGCGTCTCGTCCGCGACCCGCCGGCCGGCGCGGCTGTCCAACGCGCTGGTGATTGCCGAACTCGCCGTCGGCGTCCCGCTGCTCGTCGCCATGAGTCTGGTGCTTCGAAGCCTGACCGGACTGATGTCGGCGGACCCGGGCTTTCAGATGGACCGGTTGGTCACGATGCGGATCGACCTGCCCGTCTTTCGCTACGGCTCGGACGCGGCCCGGGCCGGCTTCGCGCAGGAGGCCCTCGATCGGCTCCGCGTGACGCCGGGAACAACGTCCGTCGGCGCCGCGTCCGGGTTTCCGATCGGCGCGCGGGCGTCGTTCCACGTTCCGGCGAAGATCGAGGGGAGCCGGACCGCGGCCCTCGACGAGGCCGATTCGGTCGCCTGTACGATCGTGGCCCCGGGATTCGTTGAGACGCTCGGAGTGCCTTTGGTGCGGGGACGTCGCCTCACGGGCGCAGATACGGCCGTGGCGGACCGCGTCGCTCTCGTCAACCGGCAGCTGGCGACCAGGTACTGGCCGGATGGAGACCCGATCGGCCGAACGATCGACCTCGATCCTGGCTCCGAGAACCAACGCCGCGTCACCGTCGTCGGCGTGGTCGGGGACTTCGGCCGCGGCTTCCAGGGGGGGACGGCGGAGCCACAGGTCTTCGTTCCCAACGATCAGCAGCCGATGTCGCGCCTGGTCGTCGTGGCGCGCGTCTCCGGCGACGCGGGTCGCGTGGCGCAGGCGATGCGCCAGACGATCCGGGACCTCGACGGCGACGTCCCGGTGTCCGACGTGATGACCGCGGTCGAGATCAGGCGCCGGTGGCTGCGCGATGACGAGGTGCTCACGTGGTTCCTCTCGGCGCTCGCCGGCCTCGCGCTGTCGCTCAGCGTGATCGGACTCTACGGCCTGATGGCCCAGGTGGTGGCTCTGCGGACGCGGGAGATCGGCGTCAGGATGGCGATGGGCGCCACCCGGGTCCAGATCGCTCGCATGGTGATCCTGCGGAGCGCGAGGCTCTCGGCGATCGGCCTTGCCGTCGGCGGCATTGCGTCAGTTCCACTGGGCCTCGCGATCGCCACGCAGCTGTACGGCGTGAGCGGCGCCGACCCGCGATCGTTCGCGCTCGTCGGCGGTCTGCTCCTGGCCGCGGGCGTCGTCGCGGGCTACCTGCCGGCGCGGCGCGCAGCGAGCGTGGACCCTGTCGCGACGCTTCGTTGCGAGTGACTGGACGCACCCGATTCGCGCGCCGCGACGTCTATACCCGTACGATGCGCCGTTACCCCGTCGTCGTCATTCTCGTCATCATCGGCGCCGTCGCCGCCGCCGGGGCCTGGGCGTCGCGCGCGCTGGTCGTGCGCGGCCGCCAGGACACGGACGGCGGCCTTCGCACGCTCCAGGCGGCCATCGCGGAGATCGAGGCGGGCCGCAGATCGACGCCGCTCGTCGGCGAGCCCACGGCCGGCGGCGATGTCACGGTGACGTTCCTGGCGAAGCGCGCAGGCGGCCCCGCGCCGCGCGTCGTGTCGGACGTGACGGGCTGGGGCGAGCACATCGAGGGCACCTTCGATTTCACGGCCGGGACGATGGCGCGGGTCGGGGAGTCCGACTGGTACTCGCTGCGGACGGCGGTGGCGCCCGGCGCGCGCGTCGAGTACCGAATCGCGTACGGCATGACCGACTACCGCCTCGACCCGAACAACCCGCGCCGCAGCGCAGGACCCACGTTTGGCGGGGCCGCGGCGTCCGAGTTCGTCACGCCCGGCTACGTGCCGCCGCAGGAGTTCGAAGATCCGCGATCTTCGCCAGCCGGGACGGTGAGCGAAGCCGCGCTCGCTGGCCCGTGCACAGTCATGGTCTACACTCCGGCAGGCCACGCCGCCGCTGGCGGACTCCCCGTGGCGGTCTTCCTCGATCTGCGCACAGACCCGATCTCGCGCGTGCTCGACTGGCTGATCGCGAGAGGCGACATTCCGCGAATGGCCGCCGCGTTTGTCGGCCCGAGAGCGCGCGGCGACGAGTCCTGCTCTGGCGCGCCGATGGCTGAGTTCCTGACCGGGCAACTGCTGAAATGGCTCGCCGTCCGGCAAGGCGCCACCGGTGGCGCGGGGCAGCACGCAATCCTCGCGATCTCGTTCGGCGCGAAAGACGCGCTCGAGATCGCGCTCCGCAACCCGAACGCGTTCGGCCGCGTCGGACTGCTGATTCCAGGACGGAGGATCACCCGTGCCGACATCGGAGCCATTGCCGGGTATCGCGAGGCTCGCCTGCGCGTGGCGATTCTGGCCGGCCGGTACGACCACGCGAACCTCCCGACCGCGCGGGGCCTGCGACAGGCCCTTCATGCTGTTGGCCACCGCGTGGACTACATCGAAGTGCCAGAGGGCCACACTGCCGTGACCTGGCGCAACCACCTCCGCGGGGTGCTCGTCGCCCTGTTCGGCGGCCAGAACGTCGTTGCGCATACCACACGGTAGTGGTGCCTCCGGCGACAACGGGAGGGCCCGGTGGACCCCCAGCGCCGGTAGGGCCGTCTAGATAAGCGGCCGCGGCTCGGTATCGCGGCAGGCCAGCGGGCTCTTCCCGGACGAGCCGCTTCGGAGCAGCCCGTCACCAGCGCTCGGAAACCGACGAGCGGGTGGACCGGCTTCCCCCGCCGCCGCGCGGCCGCTCGAGCCAGGGCTTTAGCGCAAGGCGGGCGCCGGGATCCGGAAGCCGGTCCAGAGCGAGGACGGTTTCCCGGGCTGCGGAGGCGGCGAGGGAGGGAAGAGGCCGTTGGCCTGCCGCGGTTCGGGATTGCGGGGGCCTGGCGGGCCCTGCGGCCGGACTCAGAGGACGACGCATGTTCGACGATCTTCGATTGGCGGTGAAGGGGTTGACCGGGGCGCCGGGCTACGCGCTGACGGCCATCGTCACGCTCGCGCTGGGCATCGGCGCGAACACCCTGATCTTCAGCCTGGTGTACGGCGTGCTCCTGAAGCCGCTGCCCTTCGACACGCCCGAGCGATTGGTCGCCGTTCCGTCAGTCATGAGGACCGAGGCTGGCGAGATACCGGGCGGTGCGTCCGTGCGCGCGATGGACGAGTGGCGCGAGTCGTCGAAGACGCTCGAGCGACCGGCCATCTACCGTTCCGTGGAATACACCGTCTCGGGCCACGGCGACCCGGAGCGGGCGGACGCGTGCCTCGTTTCCGAGAGCTTCTTCGGCGTGCTGGGCACTCGGCCGGTCGCTGGTCGCGTGCTGGACGTCCGCGACAGCGACGCGACGGTGGCGGTGCTGTCGCACGAGTTGTGGCGGCGCCGGTTCGGGGCGTCCGACCCCGTGGGCCGCACGCTGCGGCTCGACGGCCGGCCGTACACGATTGTCGGCGTCATGCCTCGCGGCTTCGCGTTCCCGTCGCCGACCGCGGCGTTGTGGATCCCGCGTCTGAGCGTCGCTGGCGAGGCGAAGCTTCCCGGGGTGCGCAGGTACGAGATGGTGGCGCGCCTCAGGAAGGACGCGACGCTCGACCTGGCCCGCGCCGAGGCCGCCGTCATCTCGGCGCGGCTCGAATCTTCAGATGCCCGCTTCAGCAAAGGCGTGCGCGCCTCCGTCGAACGCCTCGAAGACGTGATCGTCGGCGACGTGAGGCGAGGGCTGCTGGTGCTGTTCGCGGGGGTCGCGGCGGTCCTGCTCGTCGCCTGCGTGAACGTCGGCAGCCTGGCTCTGGCGCGCGGCGCCTCGCGGCAGGCGGAATTGGCGATTCGGTCGGCGCTCGGCGCCAGTCGCGGCCGGCTCGCGCGCGCGCTCGTCGCCGAGAGCTTCGTGCTGGTGGCCGCGGGCGCGGCGGCCGCGTGGGTTCTTGCCGGCGCCCTGCTCCCGGCGGCCATGGCCATCGTCGCGCCCGACACCCCCAGGCTCGCCGACGTCGCAATGGACCTGCCGGTGCTCGCCTTCACGCTGGCCGCGTCCGTGCTCACCGTCCTGCTGGCCGGAGCGCTTCCGGCGTGGCGGATGTCCCGTGTCCCGATTCAGGGCGTGCTGTCGTCTCAGTCCGGCCAGAGGGGACCGGGACGAACGTGGCGCCTGCGAGCCGCGCTCGCCGGCATCCAGGCCGCCGTCTCGGTCATCGTCATCGTGGGAGCCGTGCTCTTCGGCCGGACGCTCGGCGTCCTGCTCGGCGTCGAGGCCGACCGCGGCGGCAACGCGGTCGTGACGATGCGCGTCACGCTGCCGGAGGCGGCATATGAAGGCTGTCCGGGCAGCGCCGAGTGCCAGCGGAACATCGCATTCGCGAGGGAGACGCTGGCGCGTGTCGGCCGGCTCGGCGGCGTGCAGGCGGCCGCATTGACCACCTCGCTGCCGCCGAAGACCACCGAGATGAGCTTCACGCTGCCGGTTCGCAACCGCGAGACGGGGGCGTTCGAACGCTACAAGTACCAGGTCGTCGTGGTCGGCGGCGACTTCTTCGGCGCTCTTGGAATTCCGTGCGTGAGCGGCCGCCTGTTCGACGCGCGCGACACGGCGGGCGGGGAAACGGTCTTCGTCGTCAGCCGCGACTTCGCCCGTCGCCAGTTCGGCAGCGACGATGTCGTCGGCCGGCAGTTGCCGTTCGGGCCGCGCGACGCGAAGGGCATGCCCACGCCGGCCACCATCATCGGCGTCGTGGATGACGTGCGGTACGCGGGACTGGACCGGCCGCCCGGCGGCGCGATGTACTTCTCCTACAGTCAGAAACCGAACGCCACGTTCCACCTGATGGCCCGGACAACAGGATCCGCGATGGCACTGGGCGAACGGCTGCGGGCGACGGTGCGAGATCTAGACCCGGAGGTGCCGATGTCGCAGCCGCGAACGCTGGCCGAGTTGCGTCGCGCCTCGGTGGCC
Source organism: uncultured Acidobacteriota bacterium (assembly GCA_963698725.1). GTDB lineage: Bacteria > Acidobacteriota > Vicinamibacteria > Vicinamibacterales > Fen-181 > FEN-299. The sequence continues at coordinate 367 of CAVORY010000005.1, read as the reverse complement.
GACCCGGCGTCCCGCGCGGTCATCCTCGGCAGCCTGGCGGCGCTCGCGCTCCTGCTGGTGGGCGTCGGGCTCTACGCCAACGGGAGCGACATGACGACGCAGCGGACGGTGGAGATCGGGGTCCGCATGGCGCTCGGGGCTGACGGCTGGGCCACCGTGCGGATGCTGGTCGTATCCGGCCTGGCGCCGGTGGCGGTTGGCCTCGTGGCGGGCCTGGCCGCGGCCGTCGCGCTGTCACGGGTCACGGCGAGCCTGCTGTTCGGCGTGCGGCCGACCGATCCCGTGACGTATGTGGCCGCTGCGGTTCTGATCGTGACGGTGGCGGCCGTCGCCATCGCCGGCCCCGCGCGCCGGGCCGTCCGCATCG
>CAVORY010000004.1:0-169499 GCA_963698725.1 uncultured Acidobacteriota bacterium | reverse complement strand
GCTCGGGTCAGCGCCCGGCTCCTGCCAGGCGGCAGGGGCGTTCCGGTGAGGCGCGCCCTACTTGTCCGACTGGTGCTGGGAGAGGTTCATCACGCGCAGCGCCCGGTTCGAGGCCGGCCCCGCCTTGGTCCACGTGCGCACGCGGTCGCCGATTCTTGGCGTGACGCCGATCTCCGCGGTGCGGATGTCGAGCGGCAGCGGCGGACGATCCCGGGCGTCTTCGTCCTGGACCTGCAGCCCGCCTCCGCCCTGCTCCACCGCTACGACCTTGCCTGAACAACGGGCGTGGCCACGGCAGCCCGACACCGATACGAACACGACGACCATCAGCACGCCGGCCAGCCGGGTCATGCTCCACCTCCTTGCGGGCGGCCGGTTCAAGCGCCGCCCCTCGGACCATGCCGACCACGACCACGCCCGTGATGACCGACACGGCCGCCATGACCGTCCACGCCGCCGCCATGTCGTAGCCCATTGCTCGGATGACCGACACCATCGCGCACACGACGGTGATGGCAAAGATGAGCCGGATCCTGTATCCGCGGATGTACTTCGTGGCGATCGTACCAATCTGGGCCCCCGGCGCCGCCCCCATCAGCATCAGCAGACGGCGAGGATCTCCACACGGCCCTTCATCGAGTAAGTCATCGCGCCGTAGAACCCCGACAGCATCACGGTGAACAGGTCGGTGCCGACCGCCACGAAGGTGGGCACGCCGATCAGGTAGACCAGCGCCGGCATCATCAGCAGCCCGCCCCCGATGCCGAGGAACCCCGCCAGCAGGCCGACCACGAATCCCACGGCCGCGGGGAGCCAGACCGAGCACTCCACCTGCGCCACAGGGAACCGCACGATCGGTCGGAGCTTGATCTTGTGCAGCGTCACGTGCCACTGAACCGCCCCGGTCGCCGGCGCGAGCCCGCTCACGGCACGGCGGCGGATCGCCCGTTCCTTGAAGTAGTCGTAGAAGACGAGCCACGCGATCAGGAACAGGAGGACGACGTAGACCCACCGGATGACAGGGCCGGCCAGCCCGAAACGCTCCAGGAGCATCACGAGCCTGGCGCCGCACTCGATGCCGACGACGTCGAAGGCGAGCATCGTCAGGCCCAGCTTCATGTCGACGTTGCCGAACTTCGCGTGGCGGCGTGTGGAGATGATCGACTTGCCCGCCATGTGGCACAGGTCGGTGCCCACCGCGAACGGCATCGGAAAGCCGAAGATGTTCAGCGCGGGCGTGACCATCCAGGCGCCGCCCATGCCCAAGAACCCGCCCAGAACGCCGACCGCGACGCCAAGCAGCACGAGCAGCAACCCGTTGATCGCAACACCCGAGATCGGCAGCGTGACGAGGAACCAGTCCCACATGAGGGTGGTTACTCCCTGGCTTCGCGTCTGTTGAGGTCGAGGCCGATCAGGCCGACGACGACGTCCATGAGCAGGCCGAGCCCGAGCCCCAGCATCCCCGTCAGGCCAACCGAAACGACGGTGAAGAGCAGGCGATCGACGTTGTAGAGGTTGGCGAAATAGAGACTGACGCCGGTGAGATGGCGGGTGTCGGCCACGTGGACCAGCGCCCCCTGGCTCTCACCGCCCGCCGCATGGATGCCGGCCACCAGCAGCCACGGGGATACCGCCGCGAGCACCGCCGCCGATCGCACGATCCGACGAGCAGTCATGATCCGATCCTCCGACAACCTCGGCGCTCGCACCAGAAAGCAGGCATAATCTAGCTGTGCCCGCGGCAGGGCGTCAAGCAATGATCCGGAGAGGCCACCCGTGAAGGACGTCCGGACGCTCAACCTGTGGCGACCGGACGCGTCCGCCGGCGTCCGCCACGCCGTCTGGGCGTCGGTGGTTCCGCCGCTGGTGTTCTTCGTTCTGGCCGTCGCTCTGTCGCTCGGCGCCACGACTCCGTTCTCCGGCAGCCTCTCGGTTTTCGTGATCGCGGCGTTCGCCGCGTCCGCCGTCGCGGCCTCGTGGGTGAGCGTTCGGCTCGTGCAGCAGCTCCGGGCCATCGTCCGCCAGCGGGACGCGTTCTACCAGGAGTTCGCGCGGCTGTCGAAGCTGGCCTCGCTCGGCGAAGCCGCGTGCAGCATCGCGCACGATTTGAACAACCCGCTGGCCATCATGAACGAGGAGGCCGGCTGGTTGCAGGATCTGCTGGCCAGCACCGACACCGACGCCCAGATCATCCGCCACGAGGTGACCTCGTCGGTCGAACAGCTCCAGATCCAGATCGGCCGCTGCCGGGGGATCGCCAGGCGCATGCTGACGTGGACCCGCGGTTCCGACACGGCCTCCGGCGAGGTCGACCTGAACACCCTGCTCACCAAGACGCTGTACCTGGTCGAGACGGAGCTGGTCGCCACGGGCGTCCGCGTCGAGAAGCGCCTGGCGGCTGGACTGCCGCCGGTGGCGGGCAGCGTCGCCGAACTCCGGCAGGTCCTCCTCCACCTGATGAAGAACGCGCTGGACGCCATGAAGGGGACCGGCGGCACGCTCACGATCACAACCGCGCGCGTCGGCGACGCCGTGCGGGCCACCGTGGCCGACTCCGGGCACGGCATGCCGCCCGAACTGCTCGCCCGAATCTTCGAGCCCTTCTTCACGACGAAAGGGGAAGAACAGGGGACAGGACTCGGCCTGACGATCGGGATGTGGATCGTGCAGCGGATCGGCGGGCGGCTCGACGCCGAGAGTACGCCGGGCGTCGGCAGCGCGTTTCATGTCACACTGCCGATCGCTGGGACGCCTGCAGAGACGAGGACACCACATGAGCGCCGTGAAGCTGCTGCTGGTCGATGACGAGGCCCGGTTCGTCGAAACGCTGTCGAAGCGCCTGGCTGCCAGAGGCTACGACGTGGAGGGCGCCCTCGACGGCCAGGGCGCCCTCGAGCGCCTCCAGGCGCGCCCCTTCGACGTCGTGCTCCTCGACGTCTGGATGCCGGGCAAGGACGGGCTGGAGGTGCTCAAGGAGATCCGGCGGCTGCACCCGACCGTCCGTGTGGTGCTCGTGAGCGGGAACGCGTCGATCACGGCCGCCGTCGAGGGCATCAGGCTCGGCGCCACCGACTACCTGCTGAAGCCGGTGGACATCGAGGACGTTCTCGCCAAGATCGAGGACGCGTACGAGAAGAAACGGATCGAGGAGGCCGCCGCAAGGAGGCCTGCCTGATCGTGGCGGGAGGGGACCCGACCTCGGGGCGGGAGGCGACGTGAGATGAGGCTGGCGCAGTGGCTGAGACGCGTGACGGGGCGGCACCAGTGGCACCCGCTGGAGGTCCGGCGGGATTCGAGGACGGAGTTGTCGCTCGAGTATCTGACCTTCAAGGACCTGACCACTTCCAACGACGAACTGCTCGAGATCATCGCCGACATCGAGCGGAAGCTCACCGGCGATCTGCCGTTCGGCATGACCTACATCCGCGCCCGCGTCGTCGCCGCCGCCACGCACGCCTACCGGATGATCACCTGCCTCGACAAGTTGTCGGTCCGGCGGTACCAGGAACTCCACCTGGTCTTCGGGTCGCTGCAGAAGCAGATCGAGGCGGCGCTCGAGCGTTCGCGGCCGGCCGTCGCCGATCCGTCGCGGCTCGTGTACGACCTCTCTGAACTGGACGCCGGCTCCGCGGAGGCCGTCGGCGGCAAGAGCGCGCACGCCGGCGAGATCCGCAACCGCATCCACCTGCCGATTCCCGACGGGTTCGCGATCTCGACCGAGGCGTTCGTCAGGTTCCTGGCCCACAACCGGCTCGCCGAACAGATCCGCGCGCTGCAGGCCGACAGCGAACCCGGCGATGCCGCGGCCGCGGCCGACGTCAGCCGGGAGATCCAGCAGCGGATCCGCGACGCCCAGGTGCCGCGCCCGCTGCAGGAGGCGATCCTCGGCGCCTACCACGAGTTGAGCGATCGCCTCGGCCGCGAGCCGCTCGTCTCCGTGCGCTCGAGCGCGGTCGGTGAGGACGGCGACATGTCGTTCGCAGGCCAGTACACCAGCGTGCTCAACGTCGGTCGCGACGGCATCGCCGACGCCTACAAAGAGGTCGTGGCCAGCTTCTACTCGCCTCAGGCGATCTTCTACCGGGGCGTCCACGGCATCCCGGACGACGATCTGCCGATGGGCGCGCTGTGCATGGCGATGGTGGACGCCGTCGCGAGCGGCGTCGCGACCTCGAGGATCCCACCGACCAGCCGCCGGCCGCATGCTGATCAACGGAGGCTGGGGCCTCGGCGTCGGCACGGTGAGCGGGTCGGTCAGCCCCGACACCTGGACCGTTGCCGACACGGCGCCATACGCGGTCCTCGCGAGCCGGCTCGGTTGCAAGGACGACCGGGTGGAACCCGCGGCCGAGGGCGGCCTCGCCACCACGGCGGTGCCCCAGGAACAGCGAGACCGGTTCTGCCTGTCCGAGGATCAACTGCGCGCCCTGGCGGACCTCGTCGTCCGGGCGGCGTCGCACTACGGTCGGCCTCAGGAGGTCGAGTGGGCGGTGGATCGCGAGGGGGGCGTCGTGCTGCTGCAGGCCCGCCCGCTCCAGGTTGGCGAGATCGCGCAGCCGCATGGCCACGCCGCGACGGTCGACGGCCATCGGCTGCTCCTCACCGGCATCGGCGCGTCGCGCGGGTGCGGCAGCGGTCCCGTGTGGCGCCCCCCGGCCGACGACAGCCTGGCGTCGTTCCCGGCCGGCGCCGTGCTCGTGGCCCGGAAGTCTTCGCCCCGCTATGTGGAGGTGATGGACCGGGCGGCGGCGATCGTCACGGACATCGGGGCGAGCACCGGGCACATGGCGTCGCTCGCGCGGGAGTTCGGCGTGCCGACGGTGCTCGACACGCGAAACGCCACCGAACTGCTGACCGACGACCTGGTGGTGACGGTCGATGCGGACGGTGGGCGCGTCTACGAGGGTCGGGCCGAACGCCTGCTGGAGGCCGGCCCGTCCCGGAAGGCCGATCGCAGCGTGCTTGGCACGCCGGTGCACGCGATCCTGGCCGAGGTGGCCCGATACGTCGTGCCCCTCACGCTGACCGATCCGCGGAGTCGGAACTTCCGGCCGCAGGGGTGCCGGAGCTTCCACGACATCGCCCGATTCGTGCACGAGAAGTCGTTCGACGTGATGTTCCAGATGAGCGACCGCGTCACCAGCGCGCAGCACCGGGCGACCAAGCTGGAGGAGCGGCTGCCGTTCCTGCTCTACCTGATCGACATCGGCGGCGGCCTCCGACAGGTCTCGAGCCCGCATGCCACGCGCGAGGACATCCGGTCGGAACCGATGCGCGCGCTGCTCCAGGGCATGATGCACCCGGGTCTGCGGTGGTGGGAACCGCGCCCGATCTCGGTCCGCGGCTTCCTGTCGGTGGCGGCCGAGACGATGATGGGGCCCACCGATGGCGACCACCATCGGCGGCTCGGCGACCGGAGCTACGCGATCGTCGCCGAGGCCTACTGCAACTTCAGTTCGCGCATCGGCTACCACTTTGCGGCGGTGGACTCCCACTGCTCCGACTCGCGCTCGCGCAACTACATCAGCTTCCGGTTCAAGGGCGGTGCCGCCGACGATGGCCGGCGCGCGCGCCGGTGCGAACTGATCGGCGCCATCCTGCGCCGGCTCGACTTCCAGGTCGAGAGGAACGCGGACCTGATCAACGCGCGACTGCGCAAGTATCCGCGCGAGGAGGTGCTGGCGCGGCTCGATCAGATCGGCCGACTGGTGGTGGCCAGCCGCCAGCTCGACATGCGGCTCGGTCCCGGCGCGGCGATCGACTGGTATGCCGACGCCTTCTTCGAGGGGAACTACCTGTTCGAACCGCCGGCGCGTCCCCGGGGCTGAACACCTCCCAGGGGCCGGCCGGCCGGCGACGTCGCGCCGGCCGGCCCCCTGAGCCTCGCCCTTCGACTCGGTCGCTTCGCGGCCTCGCTCAGGGCACCCCGAGGGGGCCCTCTACTTCTCCACCGGGATCCGCATCGCGTAGAACGACCGCCAGACGAAGACCACCGAGACCAGGAAGAACAGCGCGCTCAGCGTCCAGCCCAGGCCGTTCCCCGCCTCCGCCTTCAGCTGGACCGCCAACTCCACCGCGAGCAGGCCGAACAGCGTCGTGAACTTGATCACCGGGTTCATCGCCACCGACGAGGTGTCCTTGAACGGGTCGCCGACCGTATCGCCCACCACCGTCGCCGCGTGCAGCGCCGTCCCCTTCTCCTTCAACTCCACCTCGACGATCTTCTTGGCGTTGTCCCACGCGCCGCCCGCGTTCGCCATGAAGATCGCCTGATAGAGGCCGAACAGGGCGATCGACACCAGGTAGCCGATGAAGAAATACGGCTCGAGGAACGCGAACGCCAGCGTCGAGAAGAACACCGTCAGGAAGATGTTGAACATCCCCTTCTGCGCGTACTGCGTGCAGATGGCCACGACCTTCTTGCTGTCGGCCACCGACGCCTTCTCCGTGCTCTCGAGTTTGATGTTCTTCTTGATGAACTCCACCGCCCGATAGGCGCCGGTCGACACCGCCTGGATGGACGCCCCGGTGAACCAGTAGATGACCGCGCCTCCCGTCACCAGCCCGAGCAGGAACGGCGCGTGGAGCAGCGACAGGTTCGCCACCAGTTCCGGCTTCAGCCCGTGGGTCAGCATCATGATGATCGAGAAGATCATCGTCGTCGCCCCGACCACCGCCGTCCCGATCAGCACCGGCTTGGCCGTCGCCTTGAACGTGTTCCCGCCGCCGTCGGCCGCCTCGAGCAGGTCCTTGGCCTGGCCGAAGTTGACGTCGAAGCCGAAGCTCTTCTTCAGCTCCTGCTTGATGTTCGGCAGCGTCTCGATCATCGACAGCTCGAAGACCGACTGCGCGTTGTCGGTCACCGGCCCGTAGGAATCGACCGCGATCGTCACCGGTCCCATGCCGAGGAAGCCGAACGCCACCAGACCGAACGCGAAGACCGCCGGCGCCAGCATCATCTCGGCGGGGAAGGACGCGCTGACCAGGAATCCGATGCCCATCAGCGACACGATCGCGAGGCCCAGCCAGTAGGCGCTGAAGTTGCCGGCCACCAGCCCCGACAGGATGTCGAGCGACGCCCCGCCCTCGCGGGCCGACGTCACGACTTCCTTCACGTGGGCCGATGTCGTCGACGTGAACACCTTCACCAGTTCCGGGATGATCGCGCCGGCCAGCGTGCCGCACGTAATCACCGTCGACAGCTTCCACCAGAGCGTCCCGTCGCCGAGATCCGGGATCAGCAGGTACGACACCACGTACGTGATGACCACCGAAACGATCGACGTCAGCCACACCAGTGTGGTCAGGGGGTGCTCGAAGTTCATCGTCGTGGCGTTGCCGTACGTCGCCTTCGCCCAGACGCCGTTGAGCAGGTACGACAGCCCGCTCGCCACGATCATCATGATGCGCATCACGAAGATCCAGACGAGCAGCTGGACCTGGACCTTGGGGTCATGCACGGCCAGCAGGATGAACGAGATCAGCGCCACGCCGGTGACGCCGTACGTCTCGAAGCCGTCCGCCGTCGGCCCGACCGAGTCGCCCGCGTTGTCTCCCGTACAGTCGGCGATGACGCCCGGGTTGCGCGCGTCGTCTTCCTTGATGTTGAAGACGATCTTCATCAGGTCCGACCCGATGTCGGCGATCTTCGTGAAGATGCCTCCGGCGATGCGCAAGGCGGCCGCGCCGAGCGACTCCCCGATCGCGAAGCCGATGAAGCACTGGCCCGCGTAGTCGCCAGGGATGAACAGCAGGATCGCCAGCATCATGAACAGTTCGACGCTGATCAGCAGCATCCCGATGCTGATGCCCGCCTTCAGGGGAATCGCGAACGCCGGGAACGCCTTCCCCTGCAGGCTCGCGAACGCAGTCCGCGAGTTGGCGAACGTGTTGATCCGGATCCCGAACCAGGCGACGCCGTAGCTGCCCGCGATCCCGAGCACGCTGAACGCCAGGATGACCGCGACGCGGAACGGCTCGAACCCCTGCAGCACGCCGAAGTAGATGACGATGATGACGCCGATGAACGCCTCGAGGATCAGCAGGAATTTGCCCTGCTGCAGCAGGTACGTCTTGCACGTCTCGTAGATCAGCTCCGAGATCTCGCGCATCGACGCGTGCACCGGCAGGGCCTTCAGCTGCTTGTAGACGACGAGGCCGAACAGCAGCCCCAGGACGCACACACCGAGCCCCGCGACCAACAGGGACCGGCCGTTCACCCCCATGAACTCGGCCTGCCCGAGATCCGGCAGAATGAGGCTCGCCTCGCCGCCGGCGTGCGCCGGGGCTTCCGCAGCCTGCGGATACGCCGACACCGTCCCCGCCACCGCCAGCATCAGCAGAACGGCCAGCGCCAGCCACGCCTTCGATCGCCAGCGCGCGCGCCCCGGATCCCCTTGTGTCCCCGCACCGCACTCCGTACGTTTCGTCATAACCGCGCTCCCCCCGCTGTTGTCCGATATCAGCACCCGCGCCGGGGCCTTCCCGCTCTCCGGCGGTTCCGCGACGCCGGCTGGCGTCACGGACAGACCGACCCTCCGGCATCACCCTGCCACGATCTCGACGCCGACCGACTGCACGCCAGGCACCTGCCCGGCAATCGCGAGCACCCTGTCCGACTCCGCCGCGGCCGACCAGGCGCCCCTCACCACGATCGCGCCGTCGCGGGCGACCACCTCGACCTCGAGGTGGAGCGTCTCCGGCGTGACGGCCAGCTGGGCCTGGACCCGGCTGGCCACGGCGAGATCGCGGAGCGCCGACCGGGAGGCCGCCGTCTCCCTGAACGCATCCTGGCGGGCGGTCGCCGCGATGATCTCGCACGCCTGATCGACGGTGAGGTGCTCGAGGTTGAGCACGAGATCGTAGAGCGACGCGTCGCTCCAGTCGATGCCGTACAGCGCCCGCGCCCACTGGTGGCTCTCCTGATCGATCTTCCGGATCTGATTGACGGCAGCCTCCTCGGAGCATTCCTGGCTCTGGCGGATGGCGGCGACCCGGCTCGAGAGGGGCGCGATCACGCGAGCCCGCATCACGTGACTGACTCCCTGGAGCAGCAGGTGGCCCGCGTTCCCATGGTAGACCACGTTCCCCTCGAGCGCGGTCTCCGCCAGCGCGGCCCGGACGAGCGACAGGTAGACGTACTTCGTGTGCCGGAACCGATCCCACACCGTCGGCGGCTGTTCCAACGCGGCCCGCAGGCCCGCAGGCGACACGCCGTGAGCCGCAATCCGCGCCACGAGCGTATCGCGGTCGAGGCAGCGGTACCCCAGCCTCGCCGCGGCGGCCTCCGCGAGCCTCCGTCCGCCGCTGAACGAACCTCTCGAAATGGTGATGACGGCCATCGGATGGCGTGCCTCCGTCCTACTCGTCCGTCATGCGCCCTGGCCGCGGCATGTCCGGCATGGGTACCGACGATGGTACGCATCTGGCCGGGCCCGCCAGAGCCCGAATCCCGACCAGAGACTAGAGCGGGACTCGCCGGGTGTCAAGAACTCCTGACAGTTCAGTGAATTACGACAATGCATACAGGGTGAGTAGAGAATGATCGACCGAGCACTGTCATGCTAGACTGTGGCGCGCTGACACGGGGCGCGGCGTCAGCGGCCCGGGATCATTCGGCTGAGAGTCCCCGCAAGGCAGGCCCGCCATGCCGGCGGACTGCCCCCCAGGCGCAGGTGGGTCGATCTGGACGACCTGTTCGACATTGCGCGGAGAGCCGCCGCCCACCGGCTCCATCTGGATTCCGCATGACGCCATCGATCCGCGGGTTGCGACCGGGACGCGCCTTCCGGGCGATCTGGGGGGCGCTCCGATCACGGACGGCCTCTCCCGGCCATGACCTGGAGCTGGCGCGCACGCGGCTGATGTACGGGCGTTTCCGCGAGATTCTGGCCGGCAACGACGCCATCCTCCAGTTCATCGCCGAACTCGACGACCAGATGGCTCGTCGCGCGCCGCTGGCGATCGGACGGACGATGAGGCAGGTGCGCGCGGCGGAGATGCAGGCGTTCGTGATCGTGAAGAACCTCAACCTGCTCTCCGGCAACGCCCACGCGGGACTGTACGCCACCCTGTCGCGCCTGAGCGCCGAAATCGACCGCCTCGATCCGTCCGCCCGCGACTCCTCCGCCTTGCCGATGTTCATCCCGATGGCCGAGGTACGGCTCGAGCACGCTCCGCTCGCCGGCGCGAAGCTGGCGCGCCTGGGCTACGCTCGGGCGGCGGCGGCGGTGCGCGTGCCGGACGGATTCGTCGTGACCGTGGCGGCCTTTGAAACGTTCATGTCGGAGAACGGCCTGTGGGAGCGTGCGGGCCGCCTGGACGACCTCGCCGGGCGCCGCTCGAAGGAAGCCCACCTGGCTGCGGCGTGCGACGAAGTGCAGCGGGTCGCCAGCCGCGCGCCCGTGCCGGCCGCGGTCACCGCCGGGCTTCTCGAGGCGTTCGATCGCCTGGCGCCGCACGCCGGGGCGCGCGTGGCCGTCCGGTCGAGTGCGATTGGCGAAGATACGAAAGCCTCTCACGCCGGCCAGTACCGCACCGTCCTCCGCGTGGATCGCGAGGGCCTGCTCGACGCGTATCGAACGGTGCTGGCCAGCACCTACAGCTGCGCCGCCGTCGCCTACCGGTTCGAGCACCAGTTTGGCGCCGCGGCGCCTCTGATGGCCGTCGGCGTCCTCGACATGATCGCGCCGCGCTGCAGCGGGGTGTTGTTCTCGCGCCGGCCCGAAGCGCCGACCGAGGACGCCATCGTGGTGGCGGCGGTCCCCGGACTCGCGGCGGGCCTGGCTGCCGGCGAGGCCGATGCCGCACTGGAGGTGATCGAGCCGGGCCGGGCCAGGTCCGGCCCGTCGCTGACGACCGACGCGGACGTCGATGCGCTCTGGCGCACGGCCCGGAGCCTCGAGGCGTGCTTCGGGGGACCGCAGGAAATCGAGTGGGCCATCGACGAGTCGCCGGGTGTTGTGGTGTTGCAGAGCCGGGCGCTCGTCACGACCGCGGCAACCTCGTGCGATCGCGTCGAGCCGTTGACGGCGGCGGTGCCGTTGCTGACCGGCGGCCTCACCGCATGCCCAGGCGTCGGCGCGGGCCCCGTCGTACGGGTGGTGCGCGACGAAGACCTCGACGGGTTCCCGGAAGGCGGCGTGCTGCTCGCCCGGCAGGCCAGCGTCGGATACTCGCGCGTCCTGTCGCGCGCGGCTGCCATCGTCACCGACGTCGGCTCTCCGGCCAGCCATCTGGCGAGCCTCGCGCGGGAGTACCGGCGTCCCGGCCCTCGTCGGCTGCCCCGAGGCGATGCAGACGCTGGTGCCAGGCGACCGCGTGACGGTCGACGCGACCGGTCATGCGGTGTACGCAGGCATCCTCCCGGCTCGGCGTGCGCCTCGGGCGCGCGTGGCCGAGGATGCCTCGCCGGCCCGCGTCACGCTGGAACGGATCGCCCGCCTGGTGACGCCGCTCTCGCTGACCGACTCGACCAGCCCCGAGTTCACGCCGGAGCAATGCCGATCGCTGCACGACGTCACGCGGTTCGTGCACGAGATGGCGTACGAGGTGGTGTTCGACTGGGCTGATGTCCGGTGGGATCGGACGTCGCACGCCCGTCGCCTCGACGTCCGGCTGCCGCTGGAGGTTCACGTCATCGACGTCGGGGGAGGCCTCCGCGGGCCGGAGCCGGACGCCACCGGAGCCGGTGTCGACGAGACGGACCCGCCCGCCCCACCGCAGGGTGACATCGCCGTCGCTGACGTGCTGTCGGTGCCATTCCGGGCACTGCTGGCCGGCATGCTCGACCAGCGGCTGAGGACGGACAGGCCGAAGCCTCCGTCCGCCCGGGGGTTCCTGGCCGTCGTGGGGGAGCGCATGGCCGGCCTGCCAGGCGAGTCGCTCGAGGTCGGCGGCGCCTCGTACGCGATCGTGTCAGACCGGTACCTGAACTTCGCGACGAAGGCCGGCTACCACTTCGCCACCGTCGACACCTACTGCGGCAGGAGCCTCAACAAGAACTACATCCACTTCCGTTTCGCAGGAGGCGCCGCCGACCCGACCCGCCGGGCGCGTCGGGTGCAGTTCATCAGGCACGTGCTCGAACCGCTCGAGTTCCGGGTTCAGACGAGGGGCGACATCCTGGTGGCGCGGCTGGAGAAGCACGGCGCGGACACCCTGACGGCACGGCTACGGGATCTGGGGCGGCTCGTGATCTGCGCGAGGCAGCTCGACATGCTGATGGACTCGGAGGCCTCCCCCGCAAATTTCGGGCGCGCGTTCCTCGCGGGCGAGGTCGACCGGTTCTGACGGCGGTCCGCCCGCGGCTTCTCCGGCCGTCAGTGCCCCGCCGACCCGCCCTTCCCCGCCAGTTCGGACTGACGTGTCAGGTTCATCAGCCGGATGGCGCGGGGCCCGCGCTCGCCTGTCCGGTACGCCACCCGCACGGTGTCCCCGGGGCCCGGCTGCGCGCCGATGTCGCAGCCGTCGAGGGAGAAGACGGTCTCCGGGTACGGCTGTCGCTCGTCTTTCACGACCACCGTCCCGGCCGTGGCGTCGGAACGCACGACCACGCCCTGCATCACGAGCGGCCGGTCGATGCAGCCGCCGACCGGAAGCGCCAGGCCGACAATCAGGAGGAGCGGCCGGAGTTTCATATCCCCACCTACAGGCTCAGTCGCCCGCGTTCGCGGCGAAGGCTCCGCTCGCGTCGGACGCCGCCGATCAACCAGCTGATGATGACGGCCGAGATGACCCCGCCCGCGGTGAGGATCATGATCGACGACGCCAACTGGAGTTCGAGTTGCTTCAACAAGACCGACGCGCAGGCGATGAAGATGGTAACTGCGAAGAGCAGCCGGATCGAGTAGCCCGTCACGTACTTCACGGCGACCGTTCCGAGTTGGGCGCCCACGCTGGCTCCAAGCAGCATCCACATGGCCGCCACCAGGTCGACACGCCCCTTCACGCCGTACGTGAAGGCGCCGTACGCGCCGGTGATCATGACCTCGAACAGATCAGTCCCGACCGCAACGGCCGTGGGACAGCCGATCAGGTAGATGAGCGCCGGCATGCGGATGAACCCGCCGCCGACGCCGAGCACGGCGGCCACCACCCCGGTGGTCAGGCCCACGAGCACGGGCAGCCAGAGCGAACAGGTGATCCCGGACGCGGGGAACGTCACCATCGGCGGGATGCGGAAGTGCTGGAGACGTTTGGCGAGCGGCTCCGGCTCGGCGTGCGCGCCGGTCTCGACCTCCTGGTACCGCCGCCGCCGCGTGTGCCGGAGGTAGTCGGTCAGCACGTACGATCCGATGAGGAGCAGGAAGACGATGTACATGACCCGGATGTACGACTCCGCCAGGCCGGCCCGTTCGAGCGCCATCACCAGCCGCGCGCCGAGCTCCATGCCGACGGTCGTGCCGACGATCATCGAGACGCCCAGCCGGAGGTCGACGTTGCCGAACTTCCGGTGGCGCATCGTCGACACGATCGACTTGCCTCCCATGTGGGCGAGATCGGTGCCGATCGCGTAGGGCATGGCAAAGCCGAAGATATTGAGCGCCGGCGTGACGATCCACGCGCCGCCAATCCCGAAGAACCCGCCGCAGACGCCCACCGTGAAGCCGATGAGCAGCAGCACCAGCACATTGAAGTGTATGCCGGCGACGGGCAGGTAGACCGTGAACATCTCCATCGGGTGCTCCTCCGCGGTCGCGGCTACTCGTGGTGCGAGATCCGGCCGAGATTGATGCCGAGCAGTCCAACGAGCCGATCCGTGAACAGGCCGAGGACGAGCCCCATGCTGCTCATCACGACCACCACGAGAATGCCGTACCACCAGAGGTTGTCGTTGTAGATGTCGGCCATCCAGCGGTTCAGCCCCGGCCCCATGTCTCGAGTGTCGGCCACGTTCACCAGCTTGGAGGCCGGCTTCCCCGGCGCCGCCATCGCCGTCCCGGCCGCGCAGGCCCAGACGAAGCAGGCGGCCGTCAACCGACCTGCACGCGCACGCCACCGACGCCCCGATGCCGTGATCATCACTGGTTCTCTCCCTCGCCGCCCGCCGTGACGGTCGCCGCGCGCGGTTCGGCGGCGGTCAGGATGGCGGCGCACAACGTATCCAGGTCGATGGGCTTCAGCCGTCGCGCCCTGCCTGCCGGGCGCATCGTCGCCCTCGGTGCTGCGACGCGACGTCCACCGCGGGCTGCGGGGGGGCAGGTCGGCCCGGACGATACCGCCTCGCGGCAAACAGTGTCAAGCGTGAATCCGCAATGTTGATGTAACCGACCGGGTTGATGGGACCAGTCGGATCGACATGGACGCTGCACGCTAGAAGTCGACGTCCGACCCGGTCTGGAGCCGGACCGCGCTGACACCGGGGACATGGCGCACGATCTCCTCCACTTCCGCCAGTCGATCCCCGGATGGCAGGTGGCCCCGCACGGTGACGGTGCCCGCCTGCGCCGCCACCGCCACTTCGAGATCCGACGTCGGCGGGGCGAGCGCCAGGGCGGCCCTGGCGCGGCTTCCGAGGGCAAGGTTCTCCATGGCCGCCCGGCTCTCGGTCGTCTCGGAGAAGCACGGCATGGACACCGTCGACCCGATCAGATCGCACGCAGCGTGGATGTCGATCGCGTCCAGGTTGATGACCAGGTCGTAGAGCGAGGCGTCACTCCAGTCGACGCCGTAGAGGTACTGGGTCCACTTCTGCCGATCCTGGTCCATCTGATGAATGTGGGCCTGAGCCTCCGCGGGACTCAGCCCCATCCGTTCGCAGACGGCGGCAATCCGGTACGGCATCGCTGCGATGATGCGCGTGCGGACCACGTGGCTCACGCCTCTGAGCAGCAGGTGGCCCGCATTGCCATGGTAGACCGCCTGCCCGCCCAGCACCTCCTCGGTCAGCGCGGCCTGGATGAGCGTCAGGTACAGGTAGCGCTTGTGCCGCTCCCGATGCCAGAAGGAGGGCGGCCGCGCCAGCGCGTCGCGAAGCGCTTCGGGAGCCACGCCGTACGCGGCAGCCCGCTGGACGATGACGTCGCGGTCGATGCACCGGTACCCCAGCCGTTCAGCGAGACACTCGCCCAGGAACTTCCCCCCGCTGAAGGAGCCACGCGAGATGGTGATGATCGCCATGCCCTTCCGTCCCGTTCGCGCCGGCCGCCCAGCCAGCCGGCATCTGATCGTTACACCCCGCTCCACCTGAGTCGAGTAGTTCTGAGTCCTGAGTCATGAGTTCTGAAGAGCAGATGGTCCCCAGAACTCAGAACTCACAACTCATGACTACGCCGGAATCCCACTCAACTCGAGTGAGTTTCGGTGTCGGTGCCCGCGTCCACGTCGCGAAGCGCGGCCGCCACCAGTGCGGTCGCGCGCGCTTCGTCGCCGGCCGCCACCGCATCGACGAACCCGGCGGCGACCAGGCCCGACAGCCGCTCCGCGACCCGGACCGATTCGAGCCGCGCGGCCATCAGGCGTTCGCGCACCGCCGCCAACCGGTCGAGGGCCGCCCCGTACTCCGGGCCGAACTGCCGCTCGAGCCGCTCCCGGATCGCGCGCGCCAGCGTCGGGCACCGCCCGTCGGTCGCTACGGCCAGCGTGAGATGTCCGCGCCTGACCGTCGCGGGCACCGTATACATGCACAACTCAGGACGGTCGACGATGTTGACCAGCGCCCCGGAGGCGGCTGCCGCCTCGGCGACCTGGCGATTGACGGAGTCGTCGTCGGTGGCTCCAACGACGAGGAACCCACCCTCGACATCCTGGGCCCCGAAGGCGCGCTCGACGACGCGGATGCGGCCCGCGCGCGCGAGCGCAGCCACCTCGACTCCGATCTCCGGCGCCACGACCGTCACGTGCGCGCCCGCATCCAGCAGGGCACCCACCTTCCGCGCGGCCACGGCCCCGGCGCCGACGACGAGGACCGGCCGGCCGGCGATGCGGAGATTGACCAGGTAGCTCACGCGGGCCGCTCCAGTGGCGCGGCGCGATGCTGCGCCGCCCCGCCGATCCGGTCCCGCAGGCCGACGACCTCGCCGACGACCAGCGTGGCCGGGGGGCCGATATCCGCTCGCTCGGCCTCGTCGGCAATCGATCCGAGCGTGCCGGTGACCACGCGCTCGTCGTGCCAGTAGGCCGCGTGGATGAGCGCGGCGGGCGTCGAGGCCGGGCGCCCGGCGTCGAGCAGACGCCCCGCGACGATGCGCAGGTTCCGCGCGACCATGACGATCACCAGCGTCGGAATCCGACTGAGGGCGTCCCAGTCGAGTTCGTCGGCGCCGGCATTCGACTCGTGGCCGGTGACGAATGCCACGGCGGAGGCGACTCCGCGGTGCGTGACCGGAATCCCCGCGCGCAGCGGCGCCGCCGTCAGCGACGAGACGCCGGGCACGACTTCGAACGGCACACCGTGCGCCGCCAGGAACTCGGCCTCCTCGGCGCCGCGGCCGAACAGGTACGGGTCGCCTCCCTTCAGCCTGACGACCATTCTGCCTTCGCGGGCCTTCGCGAGCAGGACGGCGTGGATCGCGCGCTGCGTGGCGTCTGCGGCGCCCTCCGTCTTCCCCATGTCGATCCGTTCGGCGGAGGGTCCCGCATAATCGAGCACGGCCGGCTGAATCAGGCGGTCGTAGACGACGACGTCCGCCGACTTCAGGAGGGCCACCGCCCTGACCGTCAGCAGATCGGGATGCCCGGGCCCGGCTCCGACCAGATAGACCGTTCCGACCGTCATGGAGTGCATGTGGCGCCGATGGTACGGATGCGGCGGCGCCGCTGTCAAGGACGCCCCGTCACGCGCCCACCCCCAGTTTCAAGCGTCGCGCCCCACGGCCGGCCGATGAGGCGGCAGTCGTGGCCCGGTTCGTCGGCTCCCGCCTTCGTTGCGGTGCAACTACGGCGGGCAAGCCGGGCTCCGGTTCGGCGGACCTCACAGTCGCCCTTCGCGCCGACCCGGTCCGCGCCTGCCTCTCGGGCGCCGGCCGACCGACATCTCCGGACAGCCACGCATCGCGGCGCACATGCAGCCGGTCGTTGGGCGATGTCGTCAGATGGGCGATGTTGTCAGATCGCCAGCGCCGCACGCATCGGTTATGCTCGGTGCGCGTCAGGAGGCGCGCCCGTGAAGATTACCATCATCCTGAACGACCCGCCCTACGGCAGCGAACGGCTCTACAACGGCCTCCGCCTCGCGGACGTGCTGCTCACCCTCGAAGAGGAGGCCGAGGTGACAGTGTGCCTGCTCGGCGACGCGGTCGGATGCGCCAAGCGGGGCCAGCAGACGCCCGACGGGTACTACAACGTCGGCCGCATGCTGCTTCCCGTGATCCGTCGCGGGCTCGTGCTCGTCTGCGAAACATGCCTGGCGGCCAGGGGAATCGACCCGCGCGAGTTGATCGATGGATGCCGACAGGCGAAGCTCGGTGAAATCGGGATGATGGTGCTCGACGCCGAGAAGGTGCTGACGTTCTAGGAGCGTGTCCGGGTCATTCCTGGACGCGCTCCTAGCGCCTCAGTCGGCGCGGGCCCGGATACGTTTCTTCGACCACGGCCGCGGCCGGTCGCCGGGGCGGCGTCCTGGCCGAGACCGAGATCACGACGGGCCTCGTCGGCGCCCTGGCGGCGGCCATCATCCGCACCACGTCGGCGAGCGTCGTGGAATCGAGGATGCGGGACATGGAGTCCCTCACCTGCTGCATCACGAGGTGCGTGCCGCACGTCGTCTCATCGGGGCACTCGTCGCAGGCCTTCACGTGCGCCGTCTGGCTCACGCAGGAGATCGGCGCGATCGGGCCGTCCAGCGCGCGGATGACTTCCCCCACCGTGATTTCACCAGGAGGGCGCGTCAGCAGATATCCGCCGTGCCGGCCGCGCTTGGTCTGGAGCAGCCCGCGATGTTTCAGATCGAGCAGAATCTGCTCGAGGAACTTCTTCGGAATCCGGTCCTTCGACGCCAGATCCGCGCCGAGCACGGCGCGCGCCCGCGGTTCGCCGGCCAGTCGGACCACGGCCTTCAGCCCGTATTTCGCCTTCGCCGACAGCATCCAGCGCTCCTGTCACGCGGCGTCTGCGGAGGCGACTCCCCCGGGACGGCGTCACCCAGCGATCTTAGCAGTGTTTGCGCCGAACCGGCGCGCTCAGACGTGGGGGTACACCCCCCGCAGGCGCAGGTCCACCCCCTTCGCGCCTCGAACGGACTCGACCACCTTGCGGACATCGTCCTCCCAACGCTGGCTCAGACCCGTGACCATGGCCGCATCCGGGACCTCCCCCTGGACGGTCACCACGCCGCCGAGCACGTCGACCTGGAGATCGAGAGCGCGCGTGGTCGGAGCGGCCAGCAGCGCCACTTCCACCCGGCATCCGACCGCGAAGTCCTCGAGACGCTCCAGAACGGCCGGCGTGATCCCGAATTCCGGCCGCTGCGCGAGTCCGACGACGCACGCGCAGGCGCTCTCGAGGCTGATGACGTCCAGGTTGAGCACGACGTCGTACAAGCCAGGGTCGCGGATGTCTTCGCCGTAGACCAGCCTGACCCAGCGCTCCCGGTCGGCGTCAACCGCCGCCACGTACCGTTCCGCGGCCTGCCTCGTCATCTGCTGCCGGTCCATCACGGTCCGGAGACGCTGTTCCATCGGGGCGATGACGCGAACACGGACGACGCCCGGCAGTCCGCGGAGGAGCAACTGCCCCGCGAACCCGTGGTAGACGAAGTTGCCCGTCGTCGCGTGTTCGGCGAGCGCCGCCCGAACGGCAACGACGTAGGTTGTCCGCTCGCGCGTCATGCGCGCCCAGAGGCTCGGGGACTTCTCCATCTTCTCTCTCAGGACGTCCCCTGACACGCCGAGCGCAGTCGCGGCCTCGACGACGAGTTCCCGACCCACGCACGGCACGCCGAGCGACGACGCGACACACTCGGCCAGCGCCTGTCCGCCGCTCATGGTCCCGCGCGACACCGTGATGATCGCCATGTCTCGCCTCCAGGAATTGGACCCGTGCGGACACAATAGCCCCATCGCCCGCCCCGCACAAGCCGCCGATAGCCGTCAGGCCCCCAGACCCGTTACCTTCGCTGCGGGAGGTCGGACATGTCAGTCTCAGACGTGGATTCCCTCAGAGCGCCGTCGTTTGCGGGCCGACTTGTTCCTTGACAAGCGACTCGGCCTGGGGTTCGATCAGCCGCGTGAGCACTGAACACGCTGCGAACAGGACGGTTGAGGGACTGGAGCGCTGGGCGTTGCTCTCGGGCCCTGGGCTTCGGTCTCGTATCCCGATGGTTCTGCTGGCGGTTTCCATCTTCCCCTTGGCGCTGGTGGGCATCGGTGCCTCCGTCGTGTTTGGTCGGCTGCTCGATCAGCGGGCGCTCGAACTGCAGCAGGTGCTGGTGCGGCACCACGCGAACAGCATCGAGGCCTTTCTGTTCGAGCGACAGCGTGCGATGGACAGCGTCGCTCGAAGCCAGTCCTTTGCAGAGCTCTCGACCCAGACGGGGCTCCAGCGCGTGTTTGACTCCCTCAGCCACAGCTACAACCAGGCCTTCGTGGACCTCGGCGTGATCGACAGTGACGGAACCCACGTCGCCTACGCGGGTCCGTACGACCTGAAGGCCCGGAACTACGCCCAAACCGAATGGTTTCGCTCGGTGATGTCGGCCGGAGGCGTCGTGAGCGACGTGTTCATGGGGTTTCGCCAGGTGCCCCATTGCGTGATCGCGGTGAAGCGTCAGGAGGGCGAGCACGCCTGGGTACTCAGAGCGACGATCAGCAGCGACAGATTCGAGGCCATCGTGCGTACCGAGCAGCTGGGCACCACGGGAAACGCGTACCTCGTCAACAAGGAGGGGATCTACCAGCTTCCGCCCCGGAACGAACGCGTCCTGGCGAAATCGCGGATTGGGGTTCCGCGCGCCCATTCGGGCGTGAGCAGCCAGAAGATCGAGGTCGGCGGGCGGACGCTCATCCAGACGACGACGTGGCTGAACAACGACAGGTGGATGCTGGTAGTCGAGCAGGACGAAGCGGAAATCCGAGCGCCGGTGCACCAGGCCGTGATGAGGGGGGTCGTCGTCGTCGGGATGGCAGCCGTCCTGGTCATCTTCGCGACCATCATCGCCACCAGGTTTCTCACCCGACAGATCGACAGCGCCAACAGGGAGCGGGATGAGCTCTCGAAAGACCTGCTTCGCTCGGCCAAGCTCGCCTCGCTGGGCGAACTGTCGACCGGGCTGGCTCACGAGATCAACAACCCCCTGGCGATCATCCTGTCGGAACAGACGAACATCAGCGACCTGGTTCTGCAGCTTCCGGCCGAGCATCCCGACCGGCAGGACATGCTGGAGAGTGTGGAGCGGTGCAAACGACAGGTCGAGCGCTGCGGCGGCATCACGGCGAAGATGCTGCAATTCGGACGCACGCGCGAGCCCAGGAACCAACCGACCGACGTCAAACCGAGGCTGGAAGAGATCGTCGATCTGATGCAGAAGCGGGCGCAATTGAAGAACGTGCGGCTCGTCCTCTCGGCGGAGCCCGATCTCCCGCCGCTCGTGCTCGATCCGACAGAACTCCAGCAGGTGATCGTGAACCTCATCAACAACGCCCTGTACGCGACGGGGCAGGGCGGCGAAATTGCCGTGGTGGCCGCGCGAGACGGCGCGAGAGTGCGAATCACGGTGAGGGACAATGGTTGCGGCATCCCCAGAGAACACATGAGCCGCGTGTTCCAGCCGTTCTTCACGACGAAACCCGTGGGGCAAGGAACGGGCCTGGGGTTGTCGGTCTGCTACGGAATCGTGCGCAACTGGGGAGGCACGATGGGCGTCGAGAGCCAGGAAGGGGTCGGCACGGAGGTGAGGATTCTCCTCACGCCTGCTTCGGAGAACCCGCTCGCGGGCGGGACCGTCCCCTCCCGTGTTGGTGCACCGAGCTAGGAACTCGGAATCATGAGTGAGAACCGGGCCCCCATTCGGTTGCTGATGGTCGACGGCGACGCGGATTTCATCGACGCCACGGCGAAGGTCCTGTCGCGCCGGGGGTTCTCCGTGGAACCGGCGCGGGGCAGCGAGGCGGCGTTGCGAGTGTTGAAGGTCACGCCGTGCGACGCGGTCGTGCTCGACCTTCAGGGGTCGGACACGAGCGGGTCCGACGTCGTCCGTGACATCGGCATCCACTGGCCAGGACTGCCCCTGATCATCCTCACCGAGCAGGTGACCGCGGCGCAAGCGATCGAGCGGCGCCGCGACGGCGCCGTCGAGTACCTTCAGAAGCCGTGCGACGTGGAGACGCTGGCAGAGACGGTCCGTCGAGCCGTTCAACGCGAACGCGACCGCCGCGCGCCGGCCCACACCGAAGTCGGTGCCCGGGCGGTCCGGCTCCTACTCGTCGACGACGAGGAGGAGTACGTCCAGAGTCTGGCCAAGGCGCTGCGCCGCCGGGGAATGGACGTGTCCACCGCGAGCAGTGGGACGGAGGCACTCGCACGATTGACACGGCAGGTCGTCGACGTGGCTGTGCTGGACGTCAGGATGCCGGGCATGGATGGCGTGGATTTGCTCGCGAGAATCAGGGAGCAGTACCCGCACACCGAGGTGATTCTCCTGACCGGTCACCCGACCATGGACCTGGCCTTGGCGGGCATGGAGAGAGGGGCATTCGACTACCTGCTCAAGCCGCAGCCGGTTGAGGCCCTCACCCTCGCGATTGTGTGCGCGGCGGGAAGGGCGACGCAGAAGACGACGGAGTCTGGCGCGTGACCGAAGCGGTCCAGGTGCTGCTCGCGGACGACGAGGTGGAGTACGCGGCGTCGCTGGCCAGGGCGCTCCGACGCCGAGGGATGGTCGTCTCGGTCGCCCACGATGGAGACGAGGTGGTTGAGGCGCTGAAGACGCAGGATGTCGATGTCGTGGTGATGGATCTGCGCATGCCGCGCATGGATGGGCTCACCGCGCTGGATCAGATCCGAAAGGTCGACGCCCTCACGTCGATCATCCTGCTGAGCGGCAATGCCGATCTCCAGTTGTCCACGGAGGCCTTGAAGCGGGGCGCGACCGACTTCCTTTTCAAGCCATGCCCCATCGAGGTCCTGACATCCGCCATCGAGGACGCCGCGGAGCGCAAGAACATCGCTAGGGAGCTGGGGAAGGCGGAGACGTCATCTCCAGGCGATAATCGCCGCTGAGAAATGCCTCCTCGACCCGCCGCGCCGCCGCGTCCGACGCCATCGCCAGGTCCATCTGCCGCATGAACTGCAGCAGGCGCCCCACCATCGCCAGTTGTTCCACGGTGTCTGCCTGACTCGCCTTGCTGAGCCTGGCCGTGACCACATCGCCGCTCGACGACACCAGGAACCCTCGTCGACGCAGGATGTTCGCGATGACTCGAACTCGGCGTGTGCGGCGGACTCGATCGGCGGCACCTCCACGGAACAGCATGCTGATGTAGTTCTTGTTGGCGGTCGCCCCGCAGTAGGTGTCGACGACGCCGAAGTGATACCCCACCCGGGCCGTGTAGTTCAGGTACCGATCCGAGATAATCGCATAGCTGGGATCGCGGAACGTGCGCTCGCTCTCGGGGTTCGTCGCGGCGTGGCGCATCATGATCGACACGAACCCTCCAACGTCCATCGGCCGAGGACCATATCGCGGAATCCGCTTGTCCAGCATCCCGTCGAGCAGTGCACGAAGCGGCACGGACGTGACCTGGCGCATCGACACTTTGGCGCCGCGCGCCGGCGGAATCAGCCCTCCCCCGACGTCGATGAGGTAGAGGTCGAGCGGCAGGAACACGTCCAGCGCGTAGCTCGAGGCACGGACGTCGCCGAGTTTGTCGCGGAGCTGGAACATCTCGGCGTACGACATCTCGTGAACGAAACGGGTCACATCGTGCAGGGTCCGGCAGTTCTCCGGCAGGAAGTCGGCGCTCCCGGGATCGACGAGGTTCAGCGGGATGAGGAGCGTCGACCATCGCTCGAGGCACTCCTGAACCGCAGTGCGGGCGGGTCTCAGGTGGGCGGGGACCGCGCCGGTCGCGCCCGGCGGCGGCTGCGATAACCCAGGAACCTCGCCGAGATACACGTGCCCGTGCGACGCATCGACCGTGACCGTACGACCGCCGGGAAGGACCTTGGTGGCGTGCCGGGTGTTGAGCAGCGTCGGCACGCGGAACTCGCGAGCGAGCGACGCCATGTGGCCGGTCGTACCTCCCGCGTCGGTCACAATCGCCCGGGCCTTGTTCATCACGCGAACGAACTTTGGCGACGAGCGCGGCGCCACCAGCACGCCGCCGTCGGGAAACGAATCGAGGTCGCCGTCCACATCGAGATGGACCGCTGGTCCGACGCCGACGCCCGGACACGCCACGTCTCCCTCGGCCAGCAAGACCGGATAGCCAGGCACGGGCTCTCGCGCGTCAGCCACGTCATCCGCGAGTCGCAGCGGCCGCGTCTGCAACAGGGCGAGGCGCCGGTCCTGGCCCGCGGCCCACTCGATGTCCTGAGGCGTGCCAAAGTGCGTCTCGAGAGCCGCGGCCCACCGCGCGAGGTCGCGCGCCTGCTCGTCGGAAACGGTCTGGGTCGACGCGTGCTCTCCCCCGACGGGCAGCTCAATTACGCCGGTCCCATCCCCACAGATGAGTCGACCGGGTTGGCCCGGTCGGGTCCGCGACAACACCGGATGCGGCGGCGCGGAACCGACCCGGATCTCCTGCGGGGACAGCTGGCCGTCGGCCAGGGCTGCCCCAAGCCCCTCGACGGCCTGAATCAACGATACGTCTCCGGCCTGGCGAGTTGGCTCCCTGGAGAACACGATCCCGGAAACCGAGGCATCGATCATGGTGACGAACCCCACCGCCATCGACGCGTTCTCGCCCGGGATCTTGTGTAACACGCGGTAGTGGACGGCCTCCGGACTGAACAGGCTCGCGATCACGCGCAGATAGGCTCTGCACAGGCCCTCCCGCGGCACGTTGAGCACCGTCTCGAACTGCCCGGCGAACGAGAGGTGACCGTCCTCGCCAAGTGCGCTGGAACGGACCGCCAGGGGCGGAGCCCAGCCGAGCCGCTGGGAGAGCTCGTCGTACCCGGCGAGGATAGCCCGCTCGAGCTCAGCGGGGACCGTCGACGCCAGGAGACGGTCCTGGAGACGCCTGCTCACGCTCGCGGCCTCGTCGACTGACGAGAAGTCCACGTGTTCCTGTTGGATCAACGAAGCGAGGCCGTTCCGTTCGATGTGGAGGCGATACCCTTCGGTCGTGATCGCGAACCCGTCGGGTGCGGGCAAGCCGAGGACGTTCTTGATCTCGCCGAGATTCGCCATCTTCCCGCCGACGATGTCGGCGTGTGCGCTGGCGATGGCCGAGAGCGGCATCCACAGCTCGACCGGCGACTGGCATCGCGGATCCGTGAGCATCTGATTCAACCGAGCGGTGAGTTCCTCCAGGACCGGCCAAAGCGCCGCGTAGCGGTCGTCGGCGATGACGTTGAGGCTCTTCACCATGTGATGCACGTCGGTGGCCATCTGGCTCACGCGGCTGCGCATGGCGTTTCGATCGACGTGGCCCGGATCCGACAGCTTCTCATCCAGGTCCGCGACGCCCTCCAGGAAGTGGTTGTTGGCCGAGAGGAGTTTCCTGAACTCGGCGTGGTAGGTGCGGAAGAGCGCGAGCTGGATCCGTGGATCGGGCCCCGGGTCGTCCCGGAGACCGATGATTTCCAGCAGCGTCAGGAATCTGGCCCACACCCACTGAAGGTTGCGATGCATGATAGGGCCGATCCTCGAGAACCTGCTCCATTCGTCACGATCTGTGATCCGGAAGACGTCTCGAGCGGCCGCGTGGCGCCGACAACCGTATCAGGAAGCGGCCGTGGTGCACCGCCTGAGCAACTGCAGCAGCCGTCGGCCGCTCTTCCGGTGCAGCGCGTAGATCGACAGCCCTGCGTCACCAGCCCCGGCGGAGGTCCGCACCTCGATCCACGTCGTGGGCCAGGCCAACCCGTGGAGCATGCCCGCGAGTCCAAGCCCCACCAAGACGACGCCGGTCACCTGCAGATAGTCACGAAAGCCCCAGGCGAGCGCCCCAATGACCGCACCAGCCACGATCTCCGAACGCCGGATGACCCGCCGGCGGGAAAGACCGGTGATGGACGCCAGCGGAATGTCGATAACGTCTGTCCCGTCGCGCTGGTCGCAGGTGACGGGCCGGCCCGGAACAATACGAAGCCGCACGTACATGAGACGCTGCTCGGACAGGAACAGGCTGACCGCAACCTCCTCGGGTTCCGCGAGCACGGACTGCCTGAGGTGGGCGTGGGCGAAGTGGTGCTCCGCCAGGACCGACTCGCCGGCGGGGAGCGCCTGCCTCGCCACCTCGCGGCACAAGTCCACGGTGCGCGCCGTGAAGAGACGGTCGAACCGCCGCCGGGGCAGATCCCCCTTCTCGAGCTGCGAGAGGAGGGTGCGGATCTCCTCGCGAAGCGCAGCCGGATCAGTCGTCAAACGGATACTCCCCCGGTGACACCGACGGGGACCGCAACGACGGGATGCACGACACCACCAGGGCGAGGCCCATGAGGAAGGCTACCACGAACGCAAACCACGGGTCCCATTCCGCGATGGTCGAGTCGTAGAGCAGCCAGAGCAAGAATCCGTAGAGCACGGCGTTGGCCACGTACTGCCAGAACTTCTTCACGTCCGCCTCCTTGGCACTTTCAGATCCGGCCTTTCAGCCAGACCTCGTACGCGATTGCCGCGATCGCGAGCGAGAACGTCAGCAGCACCAGCCAGTATCCCCACATCGTATTGATCAGCCGCTTCATCGCGCTAACTCCTTGTCTGGGACATCACCAGGGGCGGAACCCAGTCCGGGACCCACTTCCCCTTGCGGTGTCGCTGCGCGAACAGCACCAGCGACAGAATGAACAGGCAGAGGAAGATCATCTCACCCAGGGTCAGCATCACCGCGAAGAGCGACAGGATCTCCACGCTCTGCCCGGTGAGCACGTAGAGCAGCCGGAGCACGGCGCCGCACGTCGCCAGCACCAGCGAGTAGCTGAGGATGTAGCGGATGGCCGGACCGCGGACGAAGGACGTCGCGATGCTGCCGAGCTGCGCGCCGAGCATGGCCCCGGAGATCATGAAGAGCACCGCGACCATGTCCACGTGGCCCTCCATCGAGTGTCGGAGCGCCCCGTACCCGCCGGAGAACACGATCTCGACCAGGTCGGTTCCCACCGCGATGTGCGTCGATGCGCCAACCAGGTAGACGAGCGCCGGGACCCGGATGAACCCTCCCCCGACCCCGAGGAACCCCGCCAAGGCGCCGGTCACCACTCCGACCGCCACCACCACCCACATCGAGACCACAACCCGTGCCGTACGGCAGCGCATGATTGGGGCGAGCGGGATGTTCTGGAAAAAGCGAGGAAGGTTGCTCGTCTGGAGCTCCCGCCCCATCTCAACACCGTCCCGGCTCATCTCCTTCAGCTTGATGTGCGCCCGTCTCGTTTCGATCTGCGTGTAGAGGAACAGCACGAACATGACGATCACCGAGGTGATGAGCAGCACGACGGTGGAAATGCCGAGCGTCTTGAAGTACACGAGCAGCCGCACGCCGAGTTCCACGCCCAGCATGGTGCCCGCCACCATGCTCAGCGCCAGGGTCCAGTCGATGTTGCCGAGCTGACGATGCCGGATCGTGGACACCACGCCCTTGCCGGCGATGTGGGTCATATCGATCCCGGACGCCATGTAGCCGGGAAAGCCGAAGACGATCAGGGCTGGCGTGACCATGTAGCCGCCGCCCACCCCGATGAAGCCGCCGACGATTCCCACCGTCAGACCCACCAGGACGAGCAGGAGGATGGGCGCGTCAATCCCAGCAATTGGAAAGGTGAACATCTCTTCTCCTCAATGTCCCTGAAAGTGGGAGATCTTCTCGAATCTCATCCCGAGCGCGTCCGTCAGTCCCTCGGCCATGAACCCCAGGGAGAGCCCGATCGCGATCACCATCACGACGTTCCAGACGGCGGCCCACGGGTTCGTCTGGATCCCCTTGTGCATGAACGAGTCTTTGTACTTGAATCCCTTGGAGTCCTGCATCTGCCAGGGGACCGTCACTCTGATCTGGTCCCCCACCAGAGAGGCGCGCTTGCCAGCCTTCAGGACCTCCACGGGAATGATGCCGTTCGCGTTGGCCGGCAACCGGTCACCCTTCCCGACGCGGACGGCCTGCAGACCATCCAGTTGGGAGAAGGGCCCGATCTCCAGAAACGCCGGGGATTCCGCGGTCGCGTGCATGAACGCCTTCGCGTTGACCGCGTACCCGTCGAGCGCCGCGGTGTGGTAGTACCAGCCGGCCATCTGCCCGGTGACGTGGGAGCGGACAACGATTCCCACGCAGATCACCGACATCGCGGTCCAGAAGACGAACTTGATTCGTGCTCGGTGCTTGGAAGGACCTGCCACGGTCGTGCCTCCTTGACAGCTGCATCCACATCGACAACGACGACGGTGGTGACTCGAAGTGCGCTAGCCGAACGGCTTCGAGGCGCAGTTCAGCGCCTTCAGGCGCTGCTCGGACCTGTTCTTGCGTTGGGCGGCTTGCACGGTGGCTTCGGCGAGCTCGGCGTCCGACACGGGATAGGTCAGGATGGCAAACACGCCGTTGCGAAGCGCGGAGACCGTTGCCTCGACTTCCGGTTCCGAACAGATCGCCACGATCTCAATCAGCGGGGTCTGCTCGCGCGCCTGCTCGAGAAAAGACCAGGCGTGGTCCTGCATGCCGTGAGTCTCCACGACCATGACGTCGATCTCGGAGAGGTCGAGGCCCTCGTAGGCATCGACCCGCTGCGTATGGCACGATCGCACCGCCATCGCCTGCCGTTCCAGCCGCTCGCACAGGTGCTGAGCGTAGAAGGCGTCGCTCGACGCGACGAGCACGTGAATCGTCTTCCCCTCGGATGCCATCGGGCGTGCCATGCTCGCACCAGCCCCCTTCGGGAACAGACAGCAAGCAAGAGCGCTACCAACAGGGCGCGCGGTGAAATCGCCGCGTGACCTCGAAGAAACCTCTCCGGTTGCGGATGGCGTGGAATGAAGGCGGCTGGGACCCAATGTCCCGCGATTCAGGCTCCTGCGCCTGGTCGCCTACCAACCCTCGCGCGCTCAATGAGTTGACCGGGCCAACCGAGGTGGGACATTTTGTCCGAACGCGTCACGGGTGCTCACACCTCGGACGGGTCCTTGACGCTCCGGTCGAAGTCGGGGATGTACTTCCGCAGCTTGCGATACAGGGTGCGTCGGTTGATCCCGAGGATTCGCGCGACGCGCGATTGGTTGCCGCCGCATTCCTTGTAGAGGCGCAGGACGTACAGGCGCTCCATCTCCTCCAGCGACCGGCTGCTGGTGGCCTGGGCCAGCACGATCTCATCGGGAAGATCGCGCGGCTGGATCAGCCCCGCCTTCCGCAGAATCACCGCGCGTTCCACGACGTTCTCGAGTTGCCGGACGTTCCCGGGCCACGCATGCCCCACCAGGAGGTCCATCGCGTCCTGGCGAATCCCGTCCACGTGGTAGCCCTTGTTGAACTTCCGGATGAAGAAGTAGACCAGCGGCACGATGTCCTCGCGCCGGTCCTGGAGATCGGGCAACTTGAGGTGAATGACCGACAGGCGATAGAAGAGGTCCTCGCGGAACGCGCCTTTCTGGATGTCGGCCGGCAGGTCCCGGTTGGATGCGGCGATGAGCCGGATATCCACCCCGTGCTCGCTGACGTCTCCTACCCGCCGGAACGTACGCTCCTGGAGGAATCGCAGCAGCTTGGCCTGAACGGGCAGGGAGAGGTTTCCGATCTCGTCGAGGAACAAGGTCCCGCCGTTCGCCTGTTCGATGATGCCCTGCTTGTCCATCACGGCGCCGGTGAATGCGCCGCGTCGAAAGCCGAACAACTCGCTCTCCAGCAGGCTCTCCGGGATGGCATTGCAGTCCACGGCGACAAACGGCTTCTCCCTCCGCGCCGTGAGCCCGTGAATGGCCCGGGCCAGAAGTTCCTTCCCGGTTCCCGAGCTGCCTGTCAGGAGGACCGTCGCCGAACTGTCGGCGATGTCCTGCACCATGCGCAGCAGTTCCTTCATGGCGGAACTGCGAAAGACGATCGGGAACACGAACCCACCAGCGAACGCGCCCTCCTTTTCCAGCGCCCGAAGTTCCAGGATCTTGCGCGCGGCCCCCCCGACCACGGTCACGAGGTCCTCGATGTCGAACGGCTTGGCCAGGTAGTGATACGCGCCGCCTCTCATCGCCTGCACAGCCGACTCGATCGTGCCGAACGCCGTCATCAAGATCACTGGCTGATGGAGATGCCTGGCCATGGCCTGGTGCAGGACGTCCATCCCCGTGGCGCCCGGCATCCGCACGTCGGAGAGCACGATGTCGAATTCGCCTGTCTCCAGGATTCGGGTCGCCTCCGTGCCGTCTCGGGCCGCGATGGCCTGGTACCCCTCGTCCGAGAGGACGCGGATCACCAGATGCCGCATCTCGTCATCGTCCTCGGCCACCAGAACCCGGACCGGAGCATCGTCGTGATCCGGTGTGTTCCCCGAGCGCTCTTCCATTCGCTTCAACCCTTCTGGTCGTCCGTCGCCGCAACCGATCCTATCCGCCATCGCGGGCGCGTTCACAGGGTCTCAGGCGTATCGAGAACACCGTGCCGGCTCCGAGCCGACTGCTGACCTCGATCTGGCCCATGTGCTGCTTGACGATCCGCTCAACGATCGCGAGGCCGAGCCCGGTTCCCTGCCCTTGCGCCTTCGTCGTGAAGAACGGCTCGAAGATCCGAGGCAGGTGCTGGGGGGCGATGCCCACGCCGGTGTCGGCGATGCGGAAACACACCCACGAATCGCCGCGAATCGGATCCGCGCCCACCTCGGAGCCCAGGCCGATCACCGTCGACAGCCTGCCACCGTCGGGCATGGCCTGGCAGGCGTTCATCATGAGGTTCAGGAGGACATGCTCGAGCAGTTTCGGATCGCCGAGCACCCTCGGGGTGTCCGGATCGTGGTCGATCTGGATGTGCAGCCGGGTCGTGAACCCCGCGATCATGTCCAGGGTCTGGACGACGAGCTCGTGGAGATCCACGGGCATCAGCTCCGCCTTCATCGGGTGGGAGAACCCGAGCAGGCGGCGGACCATTTCGGCAATGCGTTCTGCCTGTTTGACGATCATCTGAAGCGTCGCGTACGTGGGATCGTTCTCCGGCAGTCTCCGCATCAAGTACTGCGCGTGGCCCGTGATCACGTTGAGCGGCGTCCCCACTTCGTGCGCGATGCCGGAAGCCATCTGCCCGAGGAGGGAGGTCCTCTCGGCCTGGATCAGCTGCTGCTCCGTGGAGGCAATCCGTTCGGCCAGGCTGTCGAGAGCCTCGATCAGTTCGTCGTACTCCGCGATCCGCCGGCCCGAGTCGGGCACTTCCAACGGCGCGTGCTCCGGGCGATGGTCGCGGCGGAGCGCCTCCCGAATCTGAAGGACCGGCCGCACAAGGCGGCGACTGGTCAGGACGAAGATGCCGAGGGCCGTCAGCATGGCAAACGCGATGAGCCAGGACAGCACCTGGTAACGATTCCTCAGGCTGATCAGTCGCGAGCCCAGATCCGCGCTGACGACGACGCCCCATCCGGTGTCGGGCAGACGCAGGACGTGGCCGAGCCGCTCCTTGCCGGATACGACACTCCGGAAACGGAGGGGCCCCTGCTCCCGGCGCAGGTGCATGCGGATCGGCGGGTTGTCCCGCAGGTCGTCCCCTCGACGCGAGACCTCCATGTCCGAGTAGAAGATCAGGCCGCCCCGTTCATCGACCACGTAGATGTGTCGATTCAGCGCGTCGCCCGAGATCGCGGTCAGCTCGCCGTGGAGCACCTCCGGCTCCAGGATTCCCACGAGGTAGCGTGGAGCCGAGGGGAAACGAACACCGACGACCACCGAGGGTTGACTCCCCGCTCGCCACCGTCCGACTTCGGACACCTGCACGCCGGTCCGTGAATCGAGACGATCGAGGAATCGCTCGTACTCGCACGGACGGCCGAGGCGAGTCGGGGAGACCTGCGAATGGGCCACGAGACGCGTGGCTTCGACCACTTCCCAGCGAATGCCCGGACGGGGCGAGCCAAGCCCCACCACCGCGTCAGGAAGCACCGTCACGATCGCGGCGTCCCGATGAATCTGAGCGAGAAAGGTCGCGAGGTAGTTGCCGGCCAATCGGGCGAGGCGGCGGTTGGTGTCCTGGATCTCACTTTCGATCTCGCCGACGTTGCGTCGGTAGTCGACCCAGCTCAGGTAGGCCAGCGGCAGGAACGGGACGAGAGAAACCAGCAACAGAGCCCAGCCGACGACCCGGGTGATGGACGTGGTGGCGCGTCGATCCGCCCTGGAAGCGTCCCGCGTCGTGACCGAAAGCAGGGCTTCGCGTCCTAGATTCCCGCTCGGCCGGGTTGTGCGAGTCGGCGTCGCTCTGTCCATCGGGAGGACTACGGGGCGCTCAGTCGGAGGAATGCGGCCGAAGAACCGCCCCGCCCGGCTGCGCCACGAGGCCGGTTATCCCCGTTTCCGCCAACGTATCAAGAAGAAAGTCGCCCGGGCGCCGCTCCGAGGTCGCGCGCGGCTCAGGCACAGGGCTGATTATCGCCGTTTTGGTCGACGGAACAAGGAGGAAGTCCACCTTCTTGCCAGAGCCTGGGTGACCCTCATTCATGGCTCGCCAGGTCGACTTGACATCGTTCGCCTCGAGTGACTATCGTGAGACAGCCACAACTTCGGGGCGGGGTGCAAGTCCCCACCGGCGGTACAGCCCGCGAGCCCGCGAGGGCAGGACCCGGTGAAACTCCGGGGCCGACAGTGACAGTCTGGATGGGAGAAGTTGGGGGCCACGAGGCTGCCCGCCTGCCTGGCGGGTCGCCTGCTGTGTGCCTGCCTTGCTGCCACCGCCCCGGACGAGGATGCGGTGGACATTCGACACAGCCCTGACGACGACCGATTCATGGACGAGGCGCTGGGCCTCGCGGCGAGGATCCCGCGCCGGCCCTGGCCCAACCCGCCGGTCGGCGCCGTCGTCGTGAGCGAGGGCCGTGTTGTCGGGCGCGGCACACACCACGGTGCGGGCACCGCCCACGCCGAGATCGTGGCGCTCGACGAGGCAGGCGCGCGGGCACAGGGGGCGACGCTCTACTGCACCCTGGAGCCCTGCAACCACCAGGGGCGCACCCCCCCGTGCGCGCCGCGGGTCGCGTCCAGCGGCATCCGGCGCGCGGTCATCGGTATCGCCGACCCGAACCCCGACGTCCGTGGCGGCGGCATCGCGGTCCTGCGCGCGGCCGGCATCGCGGTGTCGGCCGGCATTCGAGGGGACGCTGCGCTGGAGCTGATCTGGCCGTTCGCCGCCACCCTGGGTTTTCGTCGGCCGTTCGTCGTGCTGAAGACCGCGACCTCCATCGACGCCCGCTTCGCGCCGCCGGACGCCGACGGATCCGGCTGCCCGTTCTACCTCACCGGGCTCGATGCGCGCCGCGACGTACACCGGCTTCGCCGCTGGTCGGACGTGGTGCTCGTCGGCGAGCGCACGATGGTTGCCGACAGGCCGCGGCTCGACGGGCGACTCGCCGACGAGTCGGACGGCTGTCCCGCTGCCGATCCGATACCGGCCTGGGCCGATACCGACCTGAGCTTCGACGGCGGCTGGCTGGGGCGCGAGCACTGGGTGTTCGCGGGACGCGACGGCGGACCTGACGGCCGGCGGCCGGCGATCGAGCGCCGCGGCGGGTCCATCGTGCCTTGCGAGACGACGAATGGGCTCCTGGCGCCGGATTCGGTCGTGACCGAGTTCGGGCGGCGTGGCGGGCACGTGCTGATGATCGAGGGGGGCCCCACGCTCGCCGCGGCCTTTCTGCGGGCCGACGTCGTCGATCGCTGGGTCTGCTATACGGCGCCGCTGCTACTTGGGGCGGGCCCGACCTGGCCGGTGGCAGGAAGCGGCGGCGGCAGCCCCCCGGCCTTTCACCTGACGCGGGTCGAGCAGTGCGGCGCCGATGTGAAGGCCGTGTTCGACCGGAAGCGGTTCGATGACGTGCTGGCCGGTCTCGTCGCGTCGGGCGGCGAGAACGACGGCCGGCAAGGGGAGTGACGTTTGTTCACGGGACTCGTGCGCGAAATCGGCAGAATCCGGTCGCTGCGAACGCGGGCCGGGCTCACCGCGATTGCCCTCGACGCCCCACGGACGGCGGGCGGCCTCGCGATTGGCGACAGCCTCGCCGTCAACGGCGTCTGCCTGACGGTGACGGCGCTGGCCGGTACGCGCGTCTCGGTCGAGGCGTCGGCCGAGACGCGGCGCGTGACCACCCTCGCCCGCTGGCGGGCGGGCGACGAGGTTCACCTCGAGCCGGCCCTGCGCGCAGGCGAGGCGCTCGGCGGCCACTTCGTCCTGGGCCACGTCGACGGCACGGGCCGGGTGCTCCGGGTGGCGCGCGGACAGGGCGTGCTGCGGATCACGGTCGGCGTCGCCGGTCCGCTCTGCGCCAGCCTGGTGCCGAAAGGCTCGATCGCCGTCGACGGTGTCAGCCTCACGCTCGACGCGGGGCCGTTCCGTGGCTCGTTCACGGTCACGCTGATCCCGCATACGCTCGGCGCGACGCGATTCGGCAGCCTTCACGCCGGCGACGCGGTCAACCTCGAGTTCGACGTGCTGTCGAAGACCGCAACCGCGCGGGCCACTCGCGGGGCCACGCCGCCCGCGCTCACGACGACCTCCATCCTCTCGAAAGGATGGACACGCTGACGCCGGCCAGCCGCCGGCCGAGACCACGGGCCCAAGGGATGATCATGCCAGAGACAACGGTGCTGAACTCGGTCCAGGACGCGGTCCACGCCCTCCGGCGCGGCGAGGTCGTGATCGTCGTCGACGATGAAGACCGCGAGAACGAGGGGGATTTCGTCGTCGCGGCGGAGAAGGTCACGCCCGAAGCGATCAATTTCCTCGCCACCCACGGCCGCGGCCTGATCTGCCTTCCCGCGACACCGGAGCGCCTCAGGGCGCTCGACCTCCACCCGATGGTGGCCGAGAACACCGCGTCGCTCGGGACGGCCTTCACGGTGTCGATCGACGCGGCGCAGGGCATCAGCACGGGCATCTCGGCGCACGACCGGGCGCACACCACCCGCCTGTTCATCGACCCGGGGACGGCGCCGCGGGACCTGGCACGGCCGGGCCACATCTTCCCGCTGGCTGCCAAGCCGGGCGGCGTTCTCCAGCGCGCCGGCCACACCGAAGCCGTCATCGATCTCTGCCGCCTGGCCGGGTTGTATCCGGCCGGACTGCTGTGCGAGATCATGGCCGACGACGGGTCGATGGCGCGCGTGCCGCAGCTGCGCGCGATCGCCGACCGCTTCGGTCTCGTGATGGTCTCGATCGCCGATCTGATCGCCTACCGGCGGCGCCACGAAACGCTGATCCGGCGCGAGTGTGACGTCGTTCTGCCGACGCGCGCCGGCGAGTTCCGGCTGTGGGCCTACACCACGACGGTGGACCAGGCGGTGCACCTCGCCCTCGTGAAGGGGACGATCGATCCGGCGGCCCCCGTGCTGGTGCGCGTGCACTCCGAGTGCATGACGGGTGACGTGTTCCACTCGCTGCGCTGCGACTGCGGCGAGCAGATGGAAGCCGCCCTGGCGGCGATCGAGGCGCACGGGTCCGGGGTGTTTCTCTACATGCGGCAGGAGGGCCGGGGAATCGGCCTGGTGAACAAGCTCAGGGCCTATGCGATCCAGGACCAGGGTTCGGACACCGTGGAAGCGAACCGGACGCTGGGGTTCGCAGACGACCTGCGGGACTACGGCATCGGCGCGCAGATCCTGCGCGACCTCGGCGTGTCGCGGATCGCGCTCATCACGAACAATCCGCGGAAGATCGTCGGCCTCGACCGGCACGGCCTGGAGATCGTCGACCGCGTCCCGTTGGAGATGACGCCCAACCGGCGCAATGAGGCGTACCTCCGCACGAAGAAGGAGAAACTCGGGCATCTGCTCGAGCGCGTGTGAACCCTGAGGGGCGCGTCGCCGCCCCCAACTGGAGGAGAACCCATGGGCGTTCTGTACGAAGGACGGTTCGACGCGCGGGGCCGCAAAGTGGCCCTGGTCGCGTCTCGGTTCAACGAGTTCTTCACCCGGGAGCTGATTGCCGGCGCGCAGGACTGCCTGCGTCGGCACGGCGTGCCCGACGCCGACGTCGATGTGGCGTGGGTGCCCGGCAGTTTCGAGATCCCGATTGCGGCCCAGCGGCTCGCGCGCAGCGGCCGCTACGGCGCCGTGGTCTGCCTCGGGTGCCTCGTCCAGGGCGATACGCCGCATTTCCACTACCTCGCGGGCGAGGTGGTGAAGGGCATCGCCCACGTCTCGCTCGAGACGGGCGTGCCCGTCGTATTCGGGGTGATCACCGCGGAAACGCTCGAGCAGGCCATGGAGCGGGCCGGCACGAAGGCGGGCAACAAGGGGTTCGACGCGGCGACGACGGCCCTTGAAATGATCGACCTGTGCGCCGCGCTCGACGCGAAGACATCCTGACATCGACGTCCTGACCGGCATGCCGGCACGCGGCGCTGTGCTACCCTGAGCGGCAGATGGACGTTCCCGGGGCTGCCCCCACTCCCGACCGGCGCGACGCGCGGTCCGAACCGAGCCCCGGCGGACGACGTGGTGATCACCGGTCTGGAGAGGTTTCCCGCCCCCCGGCCGCGGCCGGGCCCTCTCGACAAGGCGGAGCGCGGCTGGCCCGATCGGCTGGGCTGATCGGCCTCGCGACGGCCTCGAGCCGCGTGCTGGGCCTGGCCCGCGACCTGGCGCTCGCCCACATCTTCGGCGCCGGACATGCCATGGACGCCTATGTCGTGGCGTTCCGGATTCCCAACCTGCTTCGCGACCTCTTCGCCGAGGGGGCGATGAGTTCGGCCTTCGTGCCGACGTTCACGAGGACCCTGACGCTCGAGGGGAAGGCCGCAGCGTGGCGCCTCGGCAACCTCGTCGTCACCGCCCTGCTGCTCGTCACGGGGGCGCTCGTCCTGATCGGCATGGCCTTCGCCTGGCCGCTGGTCACGTTTGCGGCGAGCGGGTATGCCGCCGTGCCGGGCAAGCTGGAGTTGACGGTCTCGCTGGCCAGGGTGATGTTCCCGTTCCTGACGCTCATCGCGGTGGCGGTGGGCTTCATGGGGATGCTGAACTCGCTGCGCCGGTTCTTCGTGCCGGCCTTCTCGCCCGCGATGTTCAACATCGGCACGCTGGCGACGATGGCCGTGCTGGTTCCGATCTTCCGGGCGGGCGGCGTGCAGCCTATCTACGCCGTCGCCATCGGCACGCTGGTCGGCGGCATCGGCCAGGCCGCCGTGCAATGGCCGATCCTGCGGCGCGAGGGATTCAGGTTCAGGCCGATGATCGACCTCAGGGACGCCGGGCTGCGCGAGGTGCTGAGGCTGATGGGACCCGGAACGATGGCCCTGGCAGCCGTGCAGATCAACGTCCTCGTCAACACGATGCTGGCGACGAGCCTCGGCGAAGGCGCCGCTTCGTGGCTGAACTACGCGTTCCGGATCATGTACCTCCCAATCGGCCTGTTCGGGCTCTCGATCGCGACGGCCGCCATCCCGACCCTCTCGCGAGACGCCGCTCTCGGCGACCGCGACGGCATGCGGCGCACCGTGTCGAGCGCCCTGCGCATGATGCTCATGCTGAACGTCCCCGCCACGCTGGGCCTGGTCGCGCTGGCCACACCCATCGTGGCGCTGATCTTCCAGCATGGGTCCTTCACGGCGGACGCGACCCTGGGCACGGCTGCGGCCCTCGTCTTCTACGCACCTGGGCTGCTCGGATACTCGGCGGTCAAGCTGGCCGTGCCGGCCTTCTATGCGCTCCGCGACAGCCGGACGCCGGTCATCGTGGGCGCGCTGTCGGTGGGCTTCAACGTCGCGCTGAACCTCGCGCTGGTTCGATGGCTTGGCGTTCGAGGGCTCGCCCTGGGCACGGCCGCGTCGGCGCTCTTCAATGCCACCGTGCTGCTGTGGCTCCTGCGGCGCCGGCTCGGCGGGATCGACGGCCGACGCGTGATCGTGGCGTCGGCGAAGATCCTGGGCGCGGCCCTCGTGATGGCCTTCGGCGCGTGGGGCGTGGCGCGCGCCCTCGAAGCGGCGCTTCCCGGGGCATCCGTGTCGCTGAAGCTCCTGCGCGTCTGCGCCGGCATCGGGTCGGGCCTGGCAGTGCTCGCGCTGGCGGCACGCGCGCTGCGCATCGCGGAGTTCGACGAGGCCCGCCGCGCGGTGCTGGCCCGGCTGTTCCCGGGCAAGACCGCGTAAGGTCTGTGGTACGATCCGGCTTGCGACCCTTCGACGTCGCTCAGGGTCGTCCCGAGCCCAGTCGAGGGGCGACGAGCGGCCGACGATGCGCTATCCCTCTCCGACCCCGCCCGCGGTGATCTACCGGTTCGGTCCCGGGCCGGTGACGCTGGTCGTCAAGACCCTGATCTGGGCGAACGTCCTGATGTTCGCGCTGATGTGGCTCGTGCCGGGCGTCGTGCCGTGGCTGGGGCTTCGGCCCGCTGCCGTATTCTCCAGGCTCTTCGTCTGGCAGCCGGTCACGTACATGTTCCTGCACGCGGGCGTCTTCCATATCCTGTTCAACATGCTGGCGCTCTGGATGTTCGGCGTCGAGCTGGAGCGGCGGTGGGGCGCGCGGTTCTTCCTGAAGTACTACCTGGTCACCGGGATCGGCGCAGCCGCGACGACCCTGGCACTCGCCTGGTTTCCATCGGACGTGGGCGAGACGATGTGGTTCGCGACGACGATCGGAGCATCCGGCGCGATCTACGGGCTGCTGCTGGCCTACGCCCTGAACTTCCCGAACCGGCCCATCTACCTCTGGGCGCTGTTTCCCGTCCCCGCCAAGTACTTCGTGATGATCATGGGTGCGATCGCCTTCATGTCGTCGGTCGGCGGCGACGGCGGCGGCGTGGCGAACAGCGCCCATCTCGGCGGCCTCGTCGTCGGGTATCTGTACCTTCGGGTGTGGCGGGGCAACCCGCTCGACGCGATCAAGTACCGCTACGTCAAGTTCAGGATGAACCGCCTGCGCCGCAAGTTTGACGTGCACACCGGCGGCCGCAGCGATTGGGACGGGAGAGTGCACTGAAGGACAGTGGGGAATCCTGCGATCTTGCGATGTGGCGATCTTGCGAACTGCTAGGCGGGAGGGACTTCCGCAGGGACGAACGGGCGCATGAATAGTCCGACGACGGTCAGCACAGTCGAAGGGGCGTCGCCGACGCGCGGCGGGCTTCTGAGCGCGTGGCGCTGGATGGTCCTGTCCCGCAAGCTGGATGACAAGGAGATCCAGCTGAAGAACCAGAGCCGGATCTTCTTCCAGATCAGCGGCGCCGGGCACGAAGCGGTGCTGGTGGCCGCGGCGTCCGCGCTTCGCCCGTCGTACGACTGGTTCTTCCCCTACTACCGCGACCGGGCCCTCTGCCTGGCGCTCGGCGTCACGCCCTACGAGATGCTGCTCCAGGCCGTCGGGGCCAAGGACGACCCGGCATCGGGAGGGCGGCAGATGCCTTCGCACTGGGGGCACAGGCGTCTGAACATCGTGTCCCAGGGCAGCCCGACCGGCACCCAGTACCTGCAG
Organism: uncultured Acidobacteriota bacterium; assembly: GCA_963698725.1. Classification (GTDB taxonomy): domain Bacteria; phylum Acidobacteriota; class Vicinamibacteria; order Vicinamibacterales; family Fen-181; genus FEN-299. Next base: position 130,822 of record CAVORY010000004.1, on the reverse strand, counting down.
GCGGTCGGCTGTGCCGAGGCCGGCCGGTTCTATCAGCGCCTCGTTGACATCCCGAATCGCGACTCGCGCCATTACCCGGACGAAGTGGTCTACGTGTCGTCGGGTGAGGGGGCCACGGCCGAGGGAGAGTTCTGGGAGTCGCTGAATACCGCCTGCGGCAGGCGGCTGCCGGTTGTGTATCTCATCCAGGACAACGGCTACGCCATCTCGGTGCCGCGGGAGGTTCAGACGGCGGGGGGCGACCTCTCGAAGATCGTCGTGTCGTTCCCCAACCTGCTGCTGCTCACCGTGGACGGCACCGACTTCCCGGAGAGCGAGCGCGTCCTGCGGCAGGCCGTGACCTACGCCCGCGAGCGGCGCGGGCCCGCGCTGGTCCACGCCCAGGTCATCCGGCCCTACTCGCACTCGCTGTCCGACGACGAGCGGCTCTACAAGACGCCGGCCGAGCGCGAGGCCGAGGCGGCGCGCGATCCGATCGGCATCCTCGAACGGCGCCTGCTCGCCGAGGGCCTGGCGACGAAGGAGACACTCGAACAGGTCACGGCCGACGTCGAGCGCGAGGTGAACGATGCGGCCGACCGCGCGCTGGCCGCCGAGAAGCCCGCGAAGGAGACCGCCCGCCTCTGGGTCTTCTCGCCCGACGTCGACCCGGCGTCGGCCGCATTCGACACGGCCGCGGCGCCCGAAGGGAAACCCGACACGATGGTGGCCGCCATCAACCGGACGCTGCGCGACGAGATGACGCGCAACCCGGCCATCGTGATGTTCGGTGAGGACGTGGCCGACGCGACGCGGGAGGAGGCGCTGTCGGCGGTCCCCGGCAAGGGGGGCGTCTTCAAGGTGACGCACGGCCTGCAGCGAACGTTCGGCGCCCGCCGCGTCTTCAACTCGCCGCTGGCCGAGGCGAACATCATCGGACGCGCCGTCGGCATGGCGGTCCGCGGCATCAAGCCGGTCGTCGAGATCCAGTTCTTCGACTACATCTGGCCGGCGATGATGCAGCTGCGCGACGAGATGGCGATGATGCGCTACCGTTCAGGCAACAACTTCTCCTGCCCGATGGTGGTGCGCGTGCCCATCGGCGGCTACCTGCGCGGCGGCGCCCCGTACCACAGCCAGTCGGGCGAGAGCATCTTCGCGCACTGCCCGGGGATTCGGATCGTGTTCCCGTCCAACGCCGTTGACGCCGCCGGGCTGCTACGCGCGGCGATTCGCTGCGACGACCCGGTGATGTTCCTCGAGCACAAGCACCTCTACCGGCAGACCTACAACAAGGGCCAGTACCAGGGTCCCGATTTCATGATCCCGTTCGGCCGGGGTTCGCTGGTCAGGCCGGGAGGCGATCTGGCCGTCCTGACGTGGGGCGCCCTCGTGCAGCGCACTCTGCTGGCCGCTCAGCAGGCCGAGAAGGATGGCATCAGCGCGGCGGTCTTCGACCTTCGGACGATCATGCCGTACGACTGGCAGGGGATTGTCGACCTGGTCAAGCGGACGAACCGGGTGGTCATCGCGCACGAGGACCAGCTGACGTGCGGGTTCGGCGCGGAACTGGCGGCGAGAATCGCCGGCGAACTGTTCGAGTACCTCGACGCGCCTGTCAGGCGCGTGGCGGCGTTGGACACGCCCGTCGCCTACTGTCCGGACCTCGAAGAGGTCATCCTCCCGCAGAGCGCGGACGTGCTGCAGGCCATTCGGGAAACCGCGCGCTACTGACGCGCCGCCTCCCGTTTCTTCCACGCCTCCGATGCGTAGGCGACGATGCTGTGGGCGATCTCGACGACGCCGTGCCTGGCATTGTTGTAGATGGCGTCGTAGATCGCGGCGTCGGCCGGCGACGTGTGCAGGAACGCCTCGAGGAACTTCTCCCGTGTCTTCTCGTTCTCCATCACCAGCTGTCGCGCTTCCGCCTCAGGAATCTCCATGCGTCTGGCGATCGTCGCCACGCGGAAGTCGAGGTCGGCTTCGAGCCGGAAGTGGTAACAGTTGCTGAGCCGCTGCGTGATGATGGCACCGCCGCGCCCGACGATGATCGCGTTGCCCGCCTGCGCGATGCGGATGATGTACTTCGGGATGTGCTTGAACACCTCGCTCTGGCGAAGGTAGCCGGGCACGAGAAACCCGATGCCGTCGGCCGACGACGAGGGATTGCCCAGGTCGCTCAGCACCTTCATCGAGAGATGCTCGTCCTGGCTGACCATCTCGAGCAGCGCCTTGTCGTAGATGTTCCAGGTCTCGCCCGTGCTCGCCTCAAGCAGTGTCTTCAACTGCTCGCAGAGGGGGTATCCCTCGCATCCGAACCGGCGCGATATTGTGATGGTGGGGCGGCTGCCCGACGGCGCCCCGGGCGCGCGCTGCTCGGTAATCCCGACCCAGGTGGACAGCCGTCGCTCGACGCTTGGAATCAGGTGCCCGAAGGACTTGGACATGGCGTACCGAGTATACGCCTGCCCGGCCGCCCCGATGGGCCGTCGGGCGGGCCGGCGCAGCAGGGCCTCACAACGCGGGCCGGGCAGGAGCATAATGGGTCGTTCTCGCTACCTGGAGGTGGAGATGACCATCGAGGGCCAGACCAGGGGGTCGGCGGCTGGAGCGCTGCGCTACGGAATGATAGGAGGGGGCCATGGCGCCTTCATTGGGGGCGTTCACCGCCAAGCCATCGCCATGGACGGCCTGGCCAGCCTGACGGCCGGCTGCTTCTCCACCGATTTCGGCAACACCCTCGAAACCGGCACGTCGCTTGGGCTGCCGCGCGAGCGTCTCTACCGGAACTACCGGACGATGATCGCCGCCGAGGCCCGGCGCGCCGACGGCATCGACTTCCTGGTCGTCACCACTCCCAACCGGCTCCACTACCCCATCGCGAGGCTCGCCCTCGAGCACGGCATCCACGTGATGTGCGAGAAGCCGCTGGCCACCTCCTCGGCCGACGCACGGGCATTGGGTGCGCAGGCGAAGCGGAAAGGGCTGCTGTTCGGCGTCGCCTACGCCTACACCGGCTACCCTATCGTGCGCCACATGCGGGAGATGGTGGCGGGCGGGGAACTGGGCGCCATCCGCTTCGTCGCCGCCGAGTACCCGCAGGAGTGGCTCGCCACGCCGCTCGAGCGAACGGGGCAGAAGCAGGCAGCCTGGCGCGCGGACCCCCGGCAGGCCGGAGTCTCGAACTGCGTCGGCGACATCGGCAGCCACATCGAGAACATGGTGTCGCACGTGACCGGGCTCCAGATCCGAACGCTGCTCGCGCGGCTGGACCGCACGGTCAAGGGGCGCGTGCTCGACGACAACGCGTCGATTCTGGTGGAGTACACGGGCGGGGCGCGCGGGATCTACTGGGCCTCCCAGATCGCCGTCGGCAAGGACAACGGCCTGCGGCTCAGGATCTACGGCACGAAGGCGGCGCTCGAGTGGGCCCAGGAGAATCCGAACTACTGCGAGGTGGCGTACGTCGGCGGCCCGGTCGTCCGTCTGTCGCGCGGGCGGGACGCGATGCATCCGGCAGCGCAGCGGATGTCGCGCATCCCGGCGGGCCATCCGGAAGGCTATTACGAAGCGTTCGCCAACATCTACGCGGCGTTCGCCGCGGCGCTCAACAAGGTGAAGGCCGGTCTGCCGCTGACGCCCGGGGATCTGGACTTCCCGGACGTCGACGACGGCATTCGCGGCGTGCGGTTCATCGAGCGATGCGTGGCCAGTTCGCGCAAGGGCGCGGCCTGGGTCAGGTGGTAGAGACGCGGCATTCGTCGACGCGAGGGAGCACACCATGGGCAGACCCGTCACGTTGTTCACCGGCCAGTGGGCCGACCTGTCGTTCGAGGAAATCTGCAAGAAGGCATCCGGGTGGGGCTACGACGGCCTGGAGATCGCCTGCTGGGGCGATCACATGGATGTCAGGCGCGCCGCATCGGACATGGCCTACGTGGCCGAGCGGTTGAGGATTCTCGAGAAGCACAATCTGCGCTGCTGGGCGCTCGGCGCGCACCTGGCCGGCCAGTGCGTGGGCGATCGGTACGACGAGCGGCTGCTCGCCTTCGCGCCCGCGGAGACCCGGGGGAAGCCCGAGGCGCTGCGCCGCTGGGCCACCGAGGAGATGACCGCCACCGCGCGCGCGGCCGAGGCCATGGGGTGCCGCGTGGTAACCGGCTTCATGGGCTCGCCGATCTGGCACGGGTGGTACTCGTTCCCGCCGACGACCGAGGAGATGGTCGAGGCGGCGTTCCAGGAGATCCGCCAGCTCTGGACGCCGATCTTCGACGAGTTCGACCGGCGGCGCGTCCGGTTCGGACTGGAGGTCCATCCGACCGAGATCGCCTTCGATCTCTACACGGCCGCGCGCCTGCTGCGCACGTTCGATGACCGTCCAACGCTCGGATTCAACTTCGACCCGAGTCACCTCGTGTGGCAGGGACTCGAGCCGCACCTGTTCATCCGCGACTTCGCCTCGCGGATCTATCACGTGCACATGAAGGACGTAAGCGTGACGCTGGACGGCAGGGCCGGCATCCTCGGATCCCATCTGCCGTTCGGCGATCTGCGGCGCGGGTGGAACTTCCGGTCGATCGGCCACGGCGACGTGAACTTCGAGGAGATCATCCGCGAACTGAATGCCGCCGGGTACGGCGGGCCGCTGTCGGTGGAGTGGGAGGACAACGGCATGGACCGCGAGTTCGGCGCGCGCGAGTCGCTGGAGTACGTCCGCGGCATCAACTTCGCGCCGTCGAATGTGGCCTTCGATCGCGACATGAAACGGTGACCCGTCCGGCGGACGCGCCCCGACGCGTGCCTCAGGCACGAAGCCCGGCCGCAAGAACCGCGGCCGGGCCCGTTCTCACTGTGAAGGAGCGAGACCGCCAGTCGCCGCGCCCGGTGCCGGCGCACGGCCGCGCCCAGGGAGGAACCCGTGCCGAGATCATCCATCGCGTTCGTCGCCCGCCTGCTCGTATCCATCGGATTCTCGCTGGCGGGAGGGACCGCCGCCGCCCAGCTCGCTCGCCCGCCTGTACTGCCGCCTCCGCCCGTCCTCAAGCTGCCGCCGAACGAGTCGCCGGCGCGCATCGCCCGAATGGACGTCCGCGTCACCGTTTCGGGACTCGAGTCGGAAACCGTCACGACCATCACCTTCTCCAACCCGAACGCGCGGCAGCTCGCCGGCGACCTCGAGTTCCCGCTGCCGGACGGCGCGGCCGTGGCCGGTTACGCCCTCGATATCGGCGGACGGATGGTCGACGGCGTGGGCGTCACGAAGGAGAAGGCCCGAGTGGTGCTCGAAACCGAGATGCGCCGGCGGGTCGACCCCGGGCTGGTCGAGCACGTCCGCGGCAACATGTTTCGGACGCGGGTCTTCCCACTGCCGCCGCGCGGCGAGCGGACGGTTCGGATCGTGACCGTGGCACCCCTCGTCGTGTCCGGCGGCGACGCGGCGTGCCACGTGCCGCTGCCGCGGGTCGTCATCCCGACTCTGGCCCTGCGCGTCGAAGTCGTGAAGGGGCCGGTGAAGCCGCAGCTGGGCGGCTTCGGCAACCTGTCGCTCACCGAATGGAACGACCGCTGGGTCGCCGAGTCGACGCTCGCGAGTTCCACGCCCGGCGACGATCTCTACATTCGCCTCCCCAAGCTGCCGACGCTGCTCACCACGGTCGAGGAGTTCGGCGGAGAACGGTACGTCGCAATCAGCCACGCGCCGGCGTTCGGGGCGGCGCCGGCGGCACGCCAGGTGGATCGCGTGGCCGTCGCCTGGGACGCCTCGGGCAGTCGCAGCGCGGCTGCCGTCCGGAAGGACCGCGCGCTGCTCGTGGCTCTGCTGACGGCGCCGGCCTGGCAGAACGCGACCGTCGACCTTGTCGTCTTCCGTGATCGCCCCGAGGCCGCGCGGGCGTTCGTCGCGCGCGCCGGCAAGGCGCCGGAGCTCTTCGCGTTCCTCGATCAGCTGCCGTACGATGGCGGCACCGACCTGGCGGCTCTCGATCTCCGGCGCAGTGCAGCACCCAACGCCGCCGACGCGGCGTGGCTGCTGTTCACCGACGGGCTCTACACGCTCGGCGCCGGCCTTCCCAGGCTGGGCGGACTCCCGGTGCACGTGATCGCGTCCGACGCCGTTCGCGACGGCGGGCTCCAGCGGTTCGTCGCAGCGGCGACCGGCGGAATCGTGGCGGACCTTGCGGTCACCGAGCCGGCCGCGGCAGCTTCGCTGCTGGCCAGTCCGCCCCAGTCGCTGCTGCGCGCAGACGCCGCGCCGGGCACGCTGGCCGACGTCCAATACCGGTTCACTCCGGGCTCCGGTCGCGCCACGGTCTACGCGAAGCTCCTGCGCGGCGGCGAAGTGACGCTCGTCTACGGATTCCGGCGGCAAGGAGACCTTGCGCGTTCCGGTGTCGCTGCCCTCCGGACCGGTTCCGCCCGGCCGCGTTGTGGCTCGCGCGTGGGCAGGACGGATGGTCGAAGAGCTGGCCGTGTTCCCCGACCGAAACGAGGCGGCGATGGCGGAACTCGGCCGCCGGTTCGGCCTGGTGACGCCGGTAACCTCGCTCATCGTGCTCGAAACCGTCCAGCAGTATCTCGAGCACCAGATCGAACCGCCCGCCACATGGCCCGAAATGCGCGCGCAGTACCCTGGCAGGCCTCGACGCGCGCAAGGGCCGGGAACGCCAGCAGCGCACCGCCAAGATCGATCGCGTGCTCGCGTGGTGGAACGGGCGCGTCTCCTGGTGGGAGCGCGAGTTCCCCTACGCGACCGACTTCCGGTGGAAGGGGTCGTCCGGCATCGCGCCCGGGAGACCGGAGCGCGGGGTCGTGGGAGGGGTCGTGGGCGGAGTGGCGGCAGAGGCGCCAGTCGTCGACGCCACTCGCGCCGCCTCGCAGGCGGCAGCGCGCCCGGCCGCCATGCAGGAGTCGGTCATGCTCAAGGCGGCAGACAGGGCGGGGAGCTCGGCCTCCGCGGTCGCCTCCATCGCCATCAAAGCCTGGACGCCGGACACGCCGTACCTCAAGGCCATCAAGAGTGCCGCGCCTGCCAGGGCCTATGCGGCCTACCTGGAGCAGCGGAAGGCCTATGCCGAGAGTCCCGCGTTCTATCTCGACTGTGCGGGCGCGCTCCTGCCGATCGACAAAGCGATCGGCCTCAGGGTGCTCTCGAACCTCGCCGAGCTGAAGCTGGACGACGCCGCGCTGCTCAGGGCGTTTGCGTGGCGGCTCGGCGAGGCGGCTGAACTCGACCGGGCCGTGGAAGTGCTCGAGCGGGTCCGCAGCCTGCGTCCGGAGGATCCACAGTCGCTCCGCGACCTGGCGCTCGTTCTTGCGGACCGGATGGACCGGGACCGGCGTGCGACCGACGGCGTGCGCGCAGCCAGGCTGCTGAACGACGTCATCGTCAGCGAGTGGCCGCGCTTCGAGGAGGTCGAGGTGGTTGTGCTGATGGAGCTCAATCGCCTGCTGGCGCGGCTGGAGCGGCTCGACCCCGCCGCCGCGTCGAAGGTGGACTTCGTCGACAGGCGCCTGCGGAAGCTGCTAGACGTCGACGTCCGGATCGTGATGAGCTGGGACGCCGACAACACCGACATCGACCTCCACGTCGTCGAGCCGAGCGGCGAGGAAGCGTTCTACGGCCACAACCTGACGACGATTGGCGGGCACGTGTCGCGCGACTTCACGCAGGGCTACGGCCCCGAGGAGTACGTGCTGCGGCGGGCGATGCCCGGCGTCTACAAGATCCGGTGCAAGTACTTCGGGTCGAGCCAGCAGACGCTGGTTGGGCCGGCGACGGTCGCCGCGGTCGTCATCACCAACTACGGCCGCCCGAACGAACGGCGGCAGACGCTGACGCTCCGCCTCGATCAGGTGAAGGAGATGGTGGATATCGGCGAGGTGACGATCGGCGGAGGCGCGTCGGCCGTAACCGACGCGAAGCCTGCGCCGCGGGTCACGCGCGCGATGGTCGAGGCGCTGGCGAAGGGCGCCGAACGCGCGGACGTCGAGCGCCAGCTGGGCTCCCCGTCCAGAGTAGAGCGCAGCGGCGTCACCGTCCTGGTGTACCCGACGACCGACGGAACCGAGGTGCGGCTGGGGTTCGGCCCCGGACTGCTCTGGGCGCGGGAGATCTCCCGCGGCGCGGAGCGTGACCTGACGCTCCGCTAGCCGCGAACGAGGGGTCGATGCACATCATCCTCGGCGCCGGTGGCGCCATTGGAACGCCACTCGCGGCGGAACTTCTGGCGCGGCAGCAGAAGGTCCGCGCCGTATCGCGCACCGGCGTCGCGCCGGCCGGCATTGAAGCCGTTCGCGCCGACCTGAACCAGCCCGACGACGTCCTGAGCTCCGTCGAGCCCGGCTCCACCGTCTACCTCCTCGCCGGCCTGAAGTACGACCGCCGGGTCTGGCAGGAACAGTGGCCGCGGATCATGAGGAACGTCGTCCGCGCCTGTTCGGAGAAGGGCGCGCGCCTCATCTTCTTCGACAACGTCTACCTCTACGGCCGCGTCGACGGGCCGATGACCGAGCAGACGCCGGTCCGACCGACCAGCCACAAGGGGGAGATTCGCGCGGGGATCATCGAGTTCCTTCAGAACGAAATGGCTGCAGGGCGCGTCAACGCCGCCATCGCCAGATCCGCTGACTTCTACGGACCGCACGCGGACAAGACCAGCCCGGCGTCGATCATGGTGTTCCGGCGACTGGCTGCCGGCAAGTCGGCGCAGGCCCTCGTTGATCCGGACACGAAACACTCCTACACCTACACCCTCGACTGCGCGAAGGCGTTGTGCCTGCTCGCGGATGCAGACGACGCATTCGGGCAGGCGTGGCACCTGCCGACAGCGCACCCGCCGCTCACCGGGCGCGTGTTCATCGCGCTGGCAGCGGAGGCGCTCGGCGTGGCGCCTCGCGTGTCGGTGCTGCCGGCATGGACGATGAAGACCCTGGGACTCGTGGTCCCGATGATGCGGGAACTGGCGGAGATGCTGTACCAGAACGACAGCGACTACGTCTTCGACTCGTCGAAGTTCGAGCGGCGCTTCGCGTTCACGCCCACGCCCTACGCCGACGGCATTCGGGCGAGCGTCCGGCCTGCGCTATGATCCCCCGCACGCCGACTCCGCGCCGTTGTCGCCTTGGCGCGTACAGACGAGTGGTACCGGAACTTCCTCGCGACCTGTCTGGCCCGTGTCGGCGAACACGAACAGGCGATGCCCTGGCTGGAAGCGGCGCGTGCGCCGTGGTTCTCGAGAGGGGTAGCGTCTGTCGCCCAACCGTTCCAGAAACCCACCTCCTGGCCAGAGAGTCCGCTGTCGGCGGATTGACACGGCAGCAGTGTAACACTACGATGGTGTAATGAGACGACTTCGAAACGTCACAATCACTGTGGACGACGAAGTGGCGCACTGGGCGCGCGTCAAGGCGGCCGAGGAGAACACGTCCGTGTCGCACCTGGTCGGTGACCTGCTTCGCGGCATGATGCAGCAGCACCAGCGGTTCGATCGCGCCCGCCGCGAGTTCCAGCGGCTTGGTACCTCCGTCATCAGCGACGGCCCCTACCCCCGTCGTGAGGACCTGCATGACCGGCCCGGTGTTCGTTGACGCCAACGTCCTCGTGTACGACCGCGACCGGCGAGACCTCCTGAAGCACGAGCGGGCTGAGGCCTGGATGTCGGCGCTCTGGCAGCATCCGGGTCTTGGCGTCGTCAGCTCCCAGGTCCTGACGGAGTTCTACTGGACGGTGACGCGCAAGTTGCGCCCAGGCCTCGACGAAGAGGCCGCGCGACGCTACGTGCGCGCGATGCTCGCATGGGAGTTCGTCGCGGTCGACCAGGCGGCCATGATCGAGGCCTGGAGCGTGCAGGATCAATTCGGCTTCAGCTTCTGGGATTCGCTGGTCGTGGCCACGGCCCGTATAGGCCGGTGCCGTGTTCTGCTCACGGAGGACCTGCAGGACGGGCAGGACCTCGACGGCCTTCTCGTCGTCAATCCGTTCAGACATCCGCCGGATGATTCGACCACCCGCGCTCGGGAATGACCGGTCGGCCGCGCTGGGGTGAGCCACGGGCGGGGCTGAAGCCCCGCCCCTACGGGAGGCGGGTGGCTCCGCCGCCCTTCTTGTCCAGCACCTCGAACACCGGCAGCGGCTGGGCCACGTTCTTGAACTGCACCGGCCCGATCTCCCTGAGCACGGTGACGTCGCTCACGCGCTTCGCGGTCTCCTCCCCGATCATGATCTGCCCCTTCACCGCGTGGGCGGCGAGCCGCGCCGTCACGTTGGTGACCATCCCGGTGGCGGTGTAGGTCCATCGCGCGCCGGTGATCCCCTTGATGCGGCGCGACCCGATCAGCACCGTGCCGGTGTTGATCCCCATGTTCACGTCGATCGGCTCCATCTGGCCGGCCAGCTCCTCGTTGACCACGGCCGTCTTCCGGCGGATGGCCAGCGCCGCGGCCACGGCCGCCCGCGCGTGCTCGAGCGGCTCGTCGGCGCGGAAGATCACCATGAGGCCGTCCCCCGCCGTCTCGTTGATGTCGCCGTGGTGCTGGTAGATGTCGTCGATGAAGGCGGAGAAGTACTTCTCGACGAGGAAGCTCACCTGCTCGCGGTCGAGCTTCTCGGTCAGCTTCGTGTACCCGCCGATATCGAGGAAGAGCACGGTCGCGTCGGCGTCCACCATGCCGAGTTGCGGGGCCGCCGGGCTCTTGTCCACCATCTGCCGGACGGCCTCGGGCACGAACCGCGACAGGTGCTCCTTGGCCTGGTCGAGCAGGCGGACGCGCGTCAACGCGTCGCGCAGTTCGCTGTTGAGCTGCACGAGGTTCTCGGTCATCTCGAGACCGTTGAGCACCAGCGCCACGTGGTTGCCCACCAGCGTCGCCAGGTCGAGGTCAAGAGGCGTGAACGCGCCGACGACCTTTCGGTTGTCGACCTGGAGGATGCCGCGGATGCCCTCCCGGTCGCGCAGCGGTACGCAGAGCCCCGACTGCACGCGCGAGATGACGATGCTCTCGCTCGAAGGGAACGACTTCAGCGCGTCCTCGAAGAGCAGCGCCTCCCCCTTCTGCGTCACCCGCTCGAACATCATGCGGCTGAGCGGGCTGGGAATGGTCGTGCCCCCTGATCGGTGCATCGCGAGGACGGGCGTGAACCGGTCCGCCTTCTCCCCCGCCTCGCGCTTGGGAGCGGGCACGGCGTCGGCTGATGCGCCGGTCTTCTGCGGCTTGAGGTAGACCGTCACGTCGGTGGCGACGTCGAACGACTCGAACAGCAGGCTGACGACCGCTCGCAGCATCGAGTCCCTGTCCCTGGTCGCCGTCAGGCGGCTGAGGAGGTTGTAGAGGCAGAGCAGCGCCCGCTTGTCGTCGCCGACCCTGTTGCGAATCGTCTCGATGTCGGCGGACTGGTTGGCGCGCATCACGTTCTTCTCGACGAGCGCCTCGCCGTCCTGTGCCGCCGGCGGCAGGACCGGCGGCCGGGATGGCATCGCCTCCATGGGCCAACCCTGGCTGAGCAGCCGGATCTTGAGGATGATCGGCTCCAGCGGATTCCCCAGCCGCACCTCGTCGCCGTTCTCGAGCGGACACTGGAACCCGATCGCCGCATCCACGGTGATGGTCTTGTGGCCGCGCCGGATCTCGGAGCCGTTGCGGCTCCTGAGGTCCTGATAGACGGCGCGCTGGCCGGCGAAGAAGATCTCGCCGTGGCGGGTCGAGATGTGGCGATCGGACAACGGGATGTCGCAGGCCGGATCGCGCCCGAGCGTCAGAGCGCCCCCGGAAGACGACTTGACGACCTGGCCGTCGCGAATCACGTCGACGCTGAGGCGGGAAGCGGTCGAACCGTTGCTCATGGACACTCCGCGCGAATCAACCGGACCGGGCCCCGGCCGGAAGGAGCCGGGGCGGACGCCCCGGCGACCGATCGCAGCGAGCACGGTACCACGTGGCTCCCGGCCGGGCAAGACGGCGGGGCGGCGCGCTGACGGGGCGCGAAATGGCACGAGACGGCTTGCGTTGCGGTTTTCGACCGGCTAACATGCCCGCGTCGGACCTCTCGACAGCACCATCAGCCTCCACCCACACGACGAGAACGGCTCTGGACTCGCTTGAGGGAATCTATGAACGCTGATTCGCCCGGCCCGCTGAGCGTGGACGCACCCGAACTCGAAGAACAGGCGATCACCTTCTTCCAGACCATCGAGCGTGCGTCCGCCAACGGCAGGCCCCGGGCCGACGTGACGTACGGCGGCGCGACCTTCACCCTGACGCTTCCCCCGCTTGGCGAAGGGGATCGCGGCATGGTGTACACCATCGAATCCCATTCGCTCGCCGTCCCGGCCGGCCACGGACCGCTCTGCCTCAAGGTGGCGAAGCCGCAGCCGATCTGCCGCGTGCGCCTGCTGGAGGAGATGATGACGACCGACTACTTCCTGGCTGAGGGGGTGGTCGTGCCGCGCATCCACCACATGGACCCGCTCGGACGATTTGCCGTCAAGGACCGCATCGAGGGCGAGTCGGTCACCAGTCTGTACATCCGGTTCGCGCAACTCACGGCACGAGCGCAGGAGCTGATCCTCGGTGATCTGGAGCAGTACCTGAATCGGCTGCTCGATCTGTTCCGGAAGCGGCCCGACTGCCAGGTGTCGATCAGCCCGAACAACATCTATGTCCTCAGCGAAGGGGGCCGCTTTCACGATCCCGTTCAGCTCGTGCTGATCGACCCCGGAACGACGCTCAACAAGAGCTACGACGGTTTCACGTTCCACCACTACTGGAACAAGGTGCTGCCCGACCGGATTCGCAAGTACGAGCGGACCGGCTACCTGCAGTGGCAGGTGCCCCGTGAGGTCACGGCCTCCGAACGTGACGAGGTCAAGGCGTTCGAGGTCTTCCGCGGCATGACGCCGGGCGAGGTCTTCATCCTGCTCAAGGCGGCCCGGACGGTGGAGTTCGACGTCGAGCAGACCATCCTCCGACAGGGCGAGGTTGGCGAGAACTTCTTCCTGGTGCTCGACGGTGTCGTGGAGGCCCGCCGCAGCGGCCTCGCGCGCTCAGGCTCCTGGAACGTGAGCGTCGGCAAGGGATCGGCGATCGGCGAGATGGCGTTCCTGCTGCACGTGCCCCGCTCGATGACGGCCGTGGCCAAGACGCGCTGCAAGCTGATCGAAATCGACCGAGGTCGCTTCAACGAGATGCTGGAAGCGAAGCTCACGGCCCCCTACAAGTTGATCCACAACATCGCCATCATGCTCGCCGAGCGACTGCACTCCAGGGACCGCGCCCACCAGGAGCTACTCGAGGTCCAGGAGCGCGGCGGCAACTAGCGAGGCGCCCGTGAACGAGACATCCGCCACCCCCACCACCCGTCCAGGCCAGGCCCCGCGCGCGGAGATCTGCCCCCGCTGCGAGGACGGCCTGCTCATCACGGTGGAGACGACGCACGAGGTCACGGTCGAGGGCTCGCTCGTTCGTATCCCGCGCGTGCGGGCCGACGAGTGCCGCACGTGCGGTTATCGGTCCCTGTCGGGACGAGAGGCGCGGCTCATCGAGGTCCTCTTCACCTCGAGCTACGACCGGATCACCGACCTCGTCGCCGACCTGCGGTCAGCCGGCTACCGGAGCATGTTCCTCCGTGAGGACCAGGCTGAGACGGGCCTCGGCTTCGGATCGTCCGAGTCGGTCGAGAGCCTGGCGGGTGACCTCCGCGAGCTGTACCTCGACAACGAGACCAGCCACGTGCTCGACGGCCTGCAGGCCCCGACCGGGCTCGTCTCGCTCGACGTCGCCGGCCAGGTGCACCGGCTCACGCTGCCGAAGCTCGGCGAGGGCGAGAACGGAACGGTGTTCAATTACGACGGGCGCCCGGAACTCGTCTTCAAGGTCGCCAAGCCCAGACCCTACTGCCGCGATCACCTGCTCGGCGAGAACGAGATGACCGAGTTCTTCGCCGGCCAGGGCGTGCCGGTGCCGCGCATCCGCCAGAGCGACCGGTTCGGCCGGTTCGTGGTCAAGGATCGGCTGGCCGGCAGGTCCCTCGCCGTCATCTACGACCACCTCGGCACGCCGGACTCTCCGCGCCACGTGCTGGTGCGCGACGCGGTTCGGCAGTTCATCGATCGTCTGCTCGATCTCTTCGTGCGGCACCCCGGGTCCAAGGTCTCCGTCAGCCCGAACAACATCTTCGTCGTCGAGTCCGGCGGGGCGTGCGAGTGCCTGCTGGTGGACACGGGCCTGGCGCCGTTCCACGACTATTCGTCGTTCACCTTCGACGAGTACCTGGGGCGTGACGGTGCCGCAGAAGATCAAGCGCTACCGCGAGGTGGGCTACATCGAGTCGGATCATGACGACTCGCCCGCCGGCTCGGCCAAGGGGAATTCATCGCAGCATCGCTGACCCCGGAGGCAGGCCATGGACCAGCCGTACGCCCCCGCCGTGATCGCTGCGGGGCCGGGTCCGGCCGGCGGAGCCGGCGGCCTGGCGGCGTCAGCCCGGTGAGCCGTCCTTCTTCTTCTCGTCCTTGTCCGCCTTCTTCATCTCCAGTTCGACTTCCGCCGTCTTGTCGTCGGCCTTTTCGCTCACGATGAAACGCAGCCAGATCGTCTTGTAGTCGCGGTGCGACAGCTTGACGTAGTGGACCCCCTCCTTCTCGAACTCGTACTTCTTCGTCCGCGGGGTGTCGGCCCACTCATCGGCGATGCCGATGATCTCCCCGTCGACAGTCACGATGGCGGTGTCGGGCTCGATCTTGAAGGCTGCGTACTTGCGGCACTCGTACGTCTTCTCGAACGGCGGCGGGGGTGGGGGCGGCGCCTTCTGCGCCGCGCCCGCTGCCGGGGCTCCAGCCGGCGGCGCGGCGGCTTCGGCGGCGGGTGGCGGAGCCGTTCCGGGCGCCGGGGGGACGGGCGCGGCGGCTGGCGGCGTGACGCCATCAGCCGACGCGGGCGGTTGCGCTCCGGGTTCCGACGGTACGCCTGGCGTTGCCGCGACCGGCGCGGCGCTGCCGTCCAGGCCGGGCAGCCCCCCGGACTGGTACAGCCAGAAGGCGCCGATGAGCGCCACCAGGCCGCCGAACAGGATGACCAGCGCGGCAATCGGCATACGACTCGCGCCGGCGGCGGGCGGCGGCGCAGCAGGCCTGAGCGGCACCGGCGCCGTAGACTGACCACACGCGGCACAGAACTGGGCGCCTGCAGCCAGGCTGGCACCGCATCTCGGACAGGTCGAAACCATCGGACTCCTCCCGGGCCTCGAGAATCAGCGATCCTTGCGCTCGATTTTCACGGTGACGGGCGCGGCGTCCTTCACCTCGACGGTGCCCACACTCGTCCCCTTGGCGCGCCTAGACATCGAAGACCGTCCAGCCCTTCTCCAGCTCGATCTGCATGTCGCACCCGGCGAGCGCGTCGAGCCGGTGCGAGATGATGAACGTCGTCCGGCCCTGCATGAGGCGGTTCATCGCGTCGATGATGGCGCTCTCCGTCTTCACGTCCACCGAGCTGGTCGGCTCGTCGAGAATCAGCAGCGGCGCATCCTTCAGGAACGCGCGCGCCAGCGAGATGCGCTGGCGTTCGCCGCCCGACAGCCGCATGCCCCGCTCGCCGACCGGCGTGCCATACCCCTCGGGCAGCGCCGAAATGAAGTCGTGCGCATTGGCGAGGCGCGCGGCCTCGACAACCTCCTCGCGCGTGGCCTCGGGCCGCCCGTAGGCGATGTTCTCCGCAATGCTGGCCGACAGCAGCACCGGCTCCTGCAGGACGATGGCGAACTGCCGGCGCAGGTCGTCGAGCCTGTAGTCGCGCAGGTCGACCTCATCCAGCAGTATCGTCCCGTCGGTGGGATCGTAGAAGCGCATCAGCAGCCCCATCAGCGTCGACTTGCCGGCGCCGGTGGTGCCCCGAATCCCGACGCGCGTGCCCGGCGGGGCGGCAAACGACACCCGATGGAGCACCGTGTGTTCCGCGTCATAGGCGAACGAGACGTCCAGGAACATCACGCTGCCCTTGGACCGCGACAGGCGAACCGCGTCGCGCCGCTCGACCACGTCGGGGACCTGGTCGAGCAGCGAGAAGGCCCGCTCCGCACTGGCGAGCGACGATTCGAGGGCGACGGTCTTCTTGCTGAGCGCCCTGAGCGGCTTGTAGATCTGCTGCAGGTACGACATGACGAGCAGCAGATTGCCCAGCGTAAGCTCGCCGGCGCGGACCTGCTGCACCCCGATGACCAGCGCGGCCGCGCTCCCCAAGGCCATCACCAGGCCGACCAGCACGTCGAAGACTCCCTGGCGGGCCGACACCTCCATCTCGCGCTTGACGCGCATGGTCGACTGGTCGACGAACCGGCCCAGTTCCTTGTCCTCGCGCCCGAATGCCTTCACGACGCGAACGGCCGCCAGCACCTCCTGCACGACGCCCATCGCCGAGCTGTCGAGCTTCTTGATTTCCTTCCAGTCCCTCCGCAGTCTCGGTCCGAACCAGCGCGACAGGCCGAAGAGCACCGGGCTGATCGACAGCGCTACGATCGCCAGGCCGGCGTCGATACGCATCGTCACCCAGATCATGGCGACGACCGTCGTCGCCGACCCGAGGAGCGGGATGAGGCCGTCCACGACCACGCGCTGGATCGCCGGCGCGTCGTACTGAATGCGGTAGGTCGAATCCGCGGTGCCGGCGGTGTCGTGGTACGACAGCGACAGGCGCTGGACGTGGCGGAACAGGTGCGCCCGGAAGTCCTGGGCCAGCCTCTCGCCCGAGTACGTCCGCAGGAGTTCGGTCACCAGATCCAGTAGCGACCCCAGAACCGCCGTCAGCACCAGAATCGCGGCCGCCAGCGACAGCATCGCCACGACCGAGCCGGTCAGCCCATCGGGGATCACGGTCTGCAGCCAGCCCGGCAGCGGCCCCGACCCGAGCACGGTGTCCACTGCGATCTTGAGCGGGAGCGGCCCCAGAAGAGCCAGCGGTGTCGAGAGCAGCTGCAGGACGAAGACGAGGAAGATGTGCAGCCAGTACGGCCGCGCGTAGATCACCAGCCGCCGATAGAGCGTGAACTGTCGGGCCATGGGTGTGATGCGCCGGCCACCGGGCCGTGCGGCGGATTGTACCTCATCAGCGCCGGCCCGCCTGCATGTGCGGCGGCACGATCTGCCGCCGGGAAGGGACCGGCGGCTATTCGGGCAGCCGGCCGAGCGCGTCCATCAGGCGGCTGCGGTAGCTGCGCAGCGCTTCGCGGCCCTCCTGAGTCAACTGGAGCACGGTGCGCGGGACCTTGCCCACGAACGTCTTCTCCACCGAGACGTAGCCGGCCGCCTCGAGCTTCGACAGGTGCGAGGACAGGTTGCCCTGAGAGAGTCCCGTCTCTCGCATCACGTAGAGAAAGTCGGCCCTGGCGACGACCGCGAGGCACGCGAGAACCAGGAGCCGGCCTGGTTCATGCACCAGGCGCTCGAGGCCGGCAATCGCCTGCAGGTCTAGCCCCGTGGCCTTGTCATCGGCCATCGCTCGCCTCCTCCGGGATCACGGGCCGCGTGCGTACGAAGTGCGCCATCGTCGCCCCACCAACCGCCATCAGCACACCTGCCATCGCCATGAGGAACAGCGTCAGCCGGTCGCTCGGGTTGATGCGGGGGCCGAAGGGGAACAGCCAGAAGAAGAGGCTGCCCGCCACACTCGCCGCCGCGAAGACGTAGAAGCGTACAAGCGCGGACCTGCGGGCCGTGTCGAGGAACCCGCCTGCGAGAATGAGTCCGGCGAGCATGGGGGCCCAGGTCGGCCAGCTTTCCAGGTTCCACATCCGGCCCGTGGTGACTGTGAGAGCCGCCACCACTCCCATCGTCAACAGCCCGGCAAGCATCACCATCGTCAGCAACCGGAGAGGCGGGGCTTCCGGGAGTTCGGCGTAGCCGGTCCGTCGGCTGGTGAGCTGATAGTGAAGCGGTTTCCAGGCCATGGCCAAGGCCGAAAGGTAGAGCACAGCGAGTGGCAGAAAATCCGTCGCTGGGTGGAGACGCCGACGACCAGCGTGAAGAACCCCACGGTCAGGTCGATGGCGCCGTCTTCGACGGCATGCCGATAGGCGCGGCGGCGGAATTGGCCGTCGGTGTCCGAGAATTGCGATGAGTTCGGGCGGTCGACAGTTTCCATGTCTTGCCTCACATTTCTAACGTCCACGCATACTATATTGCACCACAAACTACTTGTCAATACGGAATCAGAGTCCGAAAGGTTCCACCGCTCCAGACGTTGTATCGTATTCCGACCTCACCGGCGGCCTGCCGCCGGCTCGCGAGTCCCGGATGATACAAGTCCTCGAGGCGGTCTCCATTGCGCTGAGCGCGATCTGGGCGAGCAAGCTCCGCTCGTTCATGACCGTCCTCGGCAACGTCGTCGCCGTCGCATCCATCATCGCGGTGGTTTCCCTCGTCCAGGGGATCAACGCGAGCGTCAAGGACGCGGTGGTCTCCTTCTTGAGCGTCGACACGTTCACCGTCACCCGCGCGCCGTTCACGACCAAGGAAGAGGACCGCGACCGCATGTGGCGGAACCCGCGCGTCACCCCCAAGGACGCCGCGGCCCTGAAGACCGCCGGCTCGGAGGTGATCGCCGTGATGTCCGAGACCCGGTCGTCGGGCGAGGCCCGCTATCGCGACCGCGTGATCAGCTCGGTCGAGATCCGCGGCGTCAGCCGCGAGTACCAGGGCTTCTCGGGCTTCGACGTGGTCACGGGGCGGGGGCCGACGCCCTCGGAGATCGATCGCAAACAACCGGTCGCCATCCTGGGCGCGGATGTGGCCAACGACCTGTTCAAGGGAGAGGAACCGCTCGACAAGGTCATCACGATTGCGGGCGGACACTTCAGGGTGGTCGGCGTCCACGCCCGCAAGGGCTCGATCTTCGGCATGTCTCAGGACAAGTTCGTGGTGGTGCCGCTGCCGGCGTTGCAGAAGATCACCGGCCGCCGGCAGTCGGTCATGGTCACCGCCAGGGTCGCCGATCCGCTGAGGATGCAGCTGGCCATGGACCAGGGCACCGTCGCGCTGCGCATCGTGCGACACCTCCGGCCGAACCAGCCGGACAACTTCGGTCTGCTCACCTCCGAGACGCTGCTGAACATGTGGCGCGACATCTCGAGCCGCATCTTCTCCGTGCTCATCGGCATCGTGGCGCTGTCGCTCGTCGTCGGCGGCATCGTCATCATGAACATCATGCTGATGGCGGTGAGCGAGCGCACGAGCGAGATCGGCCTGAGGAAGGCGCTCGGCGCAAAACGCCGCGACATCAGGTGGCAGATCCTGACCGAGTCGGTCACGCTGTCGGTAGTCGGCGGGATCGTCGGGACCTCGATCGGATTCGCCGCGGCGTTCGCCGTTGCGGCACTCACGCCGCTGCAGGCGTCGGTTCACATCTGGTCGGTTGGGCTCGGCATCGGCATGACCGCGGCGGTCGGCCTCTTCTTCGGCCTGTACCCGGCGATGCGGGCCGCGAGGCTCGATCCGATTGAGGCGTTGAGACGGGAGTAGCGGCGGCGCTGCCGCCGCCGATCGGTACACGGATGATCAAGGCTGCCCTGTACGCCGACACGATTGCCATGGCCCTCGGCACGCTGTGGGCCAACAAGCTCCGGTCGTTCCTGACCGTGCTCGGCGTCGTCATCGGCATCACCTCCATCGTCGGCATGACGGCGATCATGCGGGGCTTCAGCGACTCGATCGCCGAGATGTTCAACCAGCTCGGTCCCGACACGATCATCGTGGAGCGGGGGGGGCGCGACGGCGGGACCGACATCGACAGGAAGGAGATGAACCGCCGGCCAAACCTGACGATCGACGACATGAAGGCGCTCGCGACGGAGGCCACGACGCTGCGCGCCGTCGACCTGTGGCTGTTCAACTCCGACCGGCTCTTCTACGAGAAGGCGCGCACCGCCCAGACCCAGATCCGGGGCACCAGCGAGAAGTTCCCGGACGTGAACGGCCTGAAGATGGCGACGGGTCGGTACTTCACCGACAACGAGGTCGCGCACCGGCGGCAGGTCGTGGTCCTCGGACAGACGCCGTACAAGGCGTTCTTCGAGAACGTCGATCCGATCGGGAAGGTAATCAGAATCGGCAGTTCGCGGTTCACGGTGGTCGGGGTTGCGGCGGCGCAGCCGAGCATCGGGGGGCTGGACACCAACCAGGACTCGCTCGCCTTGATCCCGTACACCTCGTTCGAGAAGCACTTCCACGTGGACGCCAACCGCGAGGGCTTCGGCTCATCGGTGCTGATCTTCGCGTCGCCGAGGCTGGGCGTGCCCCGCAACGACGCGATCGCGGAGATCGAAACGATTCTGCGGGTCCGGCATGGCCTGAAGGTGGACCAGCCGAACGACTTCGACATCTCGACGCAGGACATGATCATGCAGTCGGCCGAACAGGTCACGCAGGGCCTCTACCTCGGCCTGGTGGCCATCTCGTCGGTGGCGCTGCTGGTCGGCGGGATCGGGGTCATGGCGATCATGATGATCTCGGTCACCGAGCGGACGCGCGAAATCGGAGTCCGCAAGGCGCTCGGCGCCAGGCGGCGGGAGATTCTCAACCAGTTCCTCGTGGAGGCGCTCGTGCTGACGTCCGCTGGAGGGCTGCTGGGCGTCCTGGCCGGGAACTTCGTCGCGCTGCTCGTCAGGTGGCTGACGCCGCTCCCGGCGTCGATGCCATGGTGGTCGTTCGCCATCGGCTTCGCGTTCTCGGGCGCGATCGGCCTCTTCTTCGGCCTGATGCCCGCCGTCAAGGCCTCGCGGCTCGACCCGATCGAATCCCTCCGCTACGAATAGGGGTCGGGTCGAATTATCGACCGACGTTCGATCCGATCACGAATCCGTTATCCGTCCCGACTCCATCCGGCCCGTCAGAGCACGGCGGATAGAATGGTCAAGACGAGGCTCCCAACCAGCAGCATCCCGAGCAGCACGCACGTCAGGATGAAGCGGAGCATCCCGCCCGCACGCAGGCGCATGAAGACCACCGCGTACTCCGGCGAGTCGGGCGGCTGGAGTCCCGACACCCCGAGAAGGTAGTCACCCGGATGGGGGACGGTCAGCGTGCCCCTCAGGATCCGACTGCGGCGGCTCCCGCGCATGGCCGCGCCGGAGTAGGACGGCGTAACGGGGACCTGGACCCCGGTTTCGGCATCCGCGCACGTGTAGGTGCATCGCTGCTGCCACGTGCCGAATCTCGGCCCCTCGAGATAGAGGCCCAGCGGGCCAGCGACGGGAAGACGGATCGACTGGCGCGCGGCGGCTGGAACGCGCAGGACCTCGGCTTCGCGCCAGGCTCGCCGGAACGAGAAGATCGTGCGGAGCAGCAGCCATCCGGACAGGACGAAGACGGCAGCTCCGATCGTGACGCCCATGCGACCCTCCAGACGATTCCCGCGTACGTCTGCGAACCGGCGGACGAATGTCGTATTCTATCGCTTCGGCGGGGCTGCCCGCCTGCACAGATGAAGACTGACCGCGCAATCGCCGACGGCGTATTCGTCACCGAGGTCGCGCTCGGCGAATACGATGTCCGCAGCGTTCTGCTCGTGGGCGACACCCGCGCCGTCGTCTGGGATACTCTCTCCCACCCTCGCGACATGTCGGAGTGGCCCCCGCTCATCGGAAGCCGAGAACTCGTCGTCGTCTACAGCCACGCCGACTGGGACCACATCTGGGGGACCGCGGGGCTTCCGCTCGGGCGCACGACCATCGTCATGGGCCACCGGACATGCCAGGCGCGCTTCACCGTCGATGTCCCCAGCACACTTCGCGAGCGGCAGCAGGCGGAGCCGGGCGGCTGGGACGGGGTGGTGCTCATCGCCCCCGACACGGTGTTCGACCTGGAAACGATGGTCGATCTCGGGTCGATGACGCTCGAACTCCACCACCTGCCCGGGCACACGGCCGACACCATCGTTGGGTTCGTCCCGGAGCGGGGGCTGCTGTTGATGGGCGACACCGCCGAAACGCCGTTCCCGGTCGTGCCTGCCGACAGCCCGCTCGGCGCCTGGATCGGTGATTTGGAGCGCTGGGAACGAGACCCGCGGGTCCGAACGGTGGTGCCGGCGCACGGGCCGATCGGCGGGGTCGAGATCCTCAAGAGGAACCTCCGCTACCTGCGGGCGCTGCTGGAAGGCAGACCGTTGTCGGTGGCCGAACCGCTCACCGACTTCTACCGGAAGACCCACGAAGCGAACACGAGCTGGACGGCGGCGGGCGCACGGTAGGCCGAAGGACACGATCATGATCGACCCTGGACTCGCTTCACGCACTGTCTTGATCACCGGTGGGAACTCCGGCATCGGTGCGGCCACGGCGAAGGCGTTTGCAGCCCAGGGAGCCCGCATCGTGCTGCACTTTCTGGATGCGCCTGTCGTCGGGCCGAACCTCGGGCATTCCGTTCCCGGCCGCGCGGGAGCTGAGGCGGTCGCGGCCGCGATCGGTGTCGCCGGCGGCACCATCACGCTGATTGCGGGCGACCTGCTCGACCCGACGCTGCCGGCCGCGCTCTTCGATGCCGCCGGGCACGTTGACGTGCTGGTCAACAACGCGGCTCATTGTGAGCTGCCCGACACGGTCGCTGAGGTCCAGGCGGGTTCACTGGACCGGCATTTCGCCGTCAATGCGCAGGCATCTGCGCTTCTGATGGCGGAGTTCGTGCGGCGGTACGAAGCGCGGGCTGGCAGAGCGGGCCGAATTGTCAACGTGAGCACGGATGCTGCGCGCGCGTTTGCGACCCAAATCGGCTACGGTGCCAGCAAGGCGGCCTTGGAGGCGTTGACGCGCAGTGTGGCGATTGAAGTCGGACATCTCGGCATTACCGTCAATGCGATTGCGCCGGGGCCGGTGCAAACCGGCTGGATCAGCGCCGAACTCGAGGCACGCGTGCTGCCGGCGATTCCCCTGGCCAGGCTGGGTACGCCGATGGACATCGCAGACGCCATCGTCTTCCTCGCATCGGAGCAAGCCAGGTGGATCACGGGGCAGGTCATCCAGGTGGCCGGTGGCCATGCGTTGTGAGGCCGATGGAGGCCAACATGGAGACACTCCAGGAGCGGGTCGCACTGTTGTGCGGGAGTTGACCACAGAAGGCACGTGCCGGCGCTGACGTCGGCCGCCGGCCTGTCGGAGGCACCGTGTCGTTCGTAACGTCCCCGGGAAGTGTCGCTGCGTGCCTCACCGAGCTCTGGTCGCCTCGCGTCGTGGCCGAGGTCGAGGACGCCTATGTCAAGGTCGCCAAGGTCCACGGATTGCTGGCGTGGCACAGTCACGACCATGAAGACGAGCTCTTCTTCGTCCTGAAGGGCCGGCTGCGAATCGAGATGGATGGCCATGCCGTCGAACTCGGCGAGGGCGAGATGTATGTCGTCCCCAAAGGGGTCCGTCACAATCCCGTCGCCGACGAGGAATGCCACCTCCTGCTCATCGAGCGGAAGTCCACGCGGCATACCGGTAATGTGACCACGGAGAGGACTCGGTCTCTTGCAGAGCAACTGCGGCCGATTGCGGGCACAGGGACGTTCAGCGGGCCGACGCCGACACGGCGAACGAACCGTGCCCGACACGTGGGAATCGTGGCGGTCAGCGCCGAGGGGGCCGCGCTCTGCTACCGCACCATCTGTGCCGAGAGTGCGCCAATCCTGGGCCCGCACGACCACCCTCAGGTCACGATGCACACCTACCCGCTGGCCGAGTACATGGCGCATGTCGAGGCGGATCGGTGGCTCGACGCCGCCGGGCTCTTGCTGTCGTCGGCAGACGTCCTCGTCCGCGCAGGCGCCGAGCTGTTGATCTGCCCGGACAACACGCTCCACCAGGCCCTGGACCTGGTCCGCGACAGCACGCGCGTGCCGTGGCTCCATATCGCCGAAGAGGTCGCTGCGGTGGCACGGGCGCGCGGCTTCAGGAAGCTCGGCGTCCTCGGAACGCGGTACCTGATGGAGGGGCCGGTCTACCGCAAGACACTCGTGGCTGCGGGGATCGGGCACGAGATCCCGGACGCCGCCGATCGCGAGCGTATCAACGCGATCATCTTCAACGATCTGGTCTACGGCCGTTTCGAAGACGCTTCCAGGCGCTACTTCGGCACGGTCATCGAGGCGCTTGGGGCTCGCGGCTGCGACGCGGTCGTCCTGGGGTGCACCGAGATTCCGCTGCTCATCACTGACGCCGACTCACCGCTGCCGGCGATCGACTCGACCCGCACGCTGGCCCGCGCTGCCATTCGGGAGGCAACGTTCGGGAAGTCCGGCCGGGTGTTGGACCCCGAGGGCAACAAGGTCGAACTCTGGCAGCCGCCGGAAGGCCAGTGACGAGCCTGGCCGACTGGAGGAGACGATGGCTGAACTGAAGACCAAGCAGACCGATGCCAGTGTCGAGGCGTATCTGGACGCGATCGAGGACGACGAGCGACGCGACGACTGCAGGAGGCTGGCAGCCATCATGCGCCGCGCGACGAAGCACGAGCCGAGGATGTGGGGCACCAGCATCGTCGGCTTCGGCAGCTATCACTACAAGTACGCCAGCGGCCACGAAGGCGACGCCTGCCTCGCCGGATTCTCCTCGAGAAAGGCCGAAATCAGCCTCTACCTGATGCCCGGACTGGAGACGAAGCAGACCCTCCTGGCAGCGCTCGGGAAGCACAAGGCGGGCAAGGGCTGCCTGTACATCAAGCGCCTGTCGGACGTCGACGTTCGCGTGCTCGAGAAGCTCGTCCGGGAATCCGTCGCCGAACTCCGGCGCAGGTATCCCAAGCCGGCCTGACGCCCGACGGCTCGCAGGGCCGGATAGTGAGTCGACGGCCGGACCGAAGGCCGTCCGATTGGAGACGCCATGGAGACATTCCCGATTGCGCCGGCGGCGACACGCGCGCTGTGGATGGTGCCGCTGTTGCTGGCTGTCATCCTCGTGCCGATCGTCGGGCTCCTCGGCGGGACGCTGGTCGGCGCGCGCGCCGCTCGCTTCGAGGTCTCGCCAGCCGGCATCCGGCTGCACGGCGACTGGTACGGCCGCACAATCCCATCCGGCCAGATTCGCGGTCGGGACGCCAGGCGGGTGGACTTCGCGGCCGAGCCGGAGCTGGCGCCGAAATGGCGCACGATGGGCACGGGGCTTCCCGGCTACCAGGCGGGCTGGTTTCGGCTCAAGAACCGAGAGAAGGCTCTTCTCTACCTGACCGACAGGAGCCGCGCGGTGTACGTGCCGACGACGGCCGGCTACAGCCTGCTGCTCAGCCCGGCGGACCCGGACAGGTTCCTGTCAGCCGTTCGCGCCCTCGCGCGATAGGGGATCGCGCGGCCGGGCGCGACGCCTCGAGGGTCGCCACACCCGGCCGGCCATGCTCGAACGACTATACCGGGAACGGCTTCACGAAGAACAGGATCAGCGCGACGAGCAGCACGTAGATCACGAGCGACTCGATCAGCACGAGGCCCAGCAGCAGCGCGAACCGGATGTCGCCGGTGGCGCTGGGGTTCCGCGCGATCGCCTCGGCAGCCGCGCTCAGGCCCTTCGCCTGCCCGAGCGCACCGAACGCCGCCGCGATGGCGAGAGCGAACCCTGCCGTGATGACCGACCACTTCGCCACTTCGCTGCCCCCGGCCGACCCCGTACCCTGGGCGAAGAGCGGCGCAACCATACCCGCAGCCACAAACAACAATGTCAGCGACAGCACCAGCGATTTACGCACGTTAGACCCCTCCTCCGAGATTCGGCAAGGCCTCCGCCTTGCGTGTTCCAACCAGTGGGCGGGGCCCAGCGCCCCGCCTGGTCACCGTTCCCCCGCTAGGCCGCGGCGTGGGCCGCCTTGTGGCCCTCGTCATGCGCGCCGTGGCCCTCGGGGCCGTGGTCCACCACCACCGCGCCCGCCAGGTAGATCGTCGTCAGCATCGCGAAGATGTACGCCTGCAGCCCTGACGTCACCAGACCCAGTGCCATCATCGGCAGCGGCACCACGAACGGGACGAGGCTGGCCAGGATGACGATGACCAACTCCTCGCCGAAGATGTTGCCGAACAGCCGCACCGAGAGCGACAGCACCCGCGACAGGTGGCTGATCACTTCGATCGGAAAATAGATCGGGGCGATCCAGGCGGGCGCGCCGGGCGGCGTCATGAAGTGCTTCACGTACGAGACGATGCCCTGCTCCTTGACCCCGTGGAACTGGTAGTACACGAAGACCGTCAGCGCGCACCCCAGCGTGACGTTGATGTTGCTGGTGGGCGCCATCAGCCCCGGCACCAAACCCATCAGGTTGCTGACCAGGATGAAGAGGAACATCGTCCCGACCAGCGTCACGTAGTTGCGGCCCTTGGGCCCCACGAAATCGTCCAGCATGCCGTTCAGGAACGAGACCGCAGCTTCCAGCGCGAGTTGCAGCTTCCCCGGGTTCTCGATACTCAGGCGCGACCTGATGAACAGGCAGAGCGCCGACATCCCGATCAGGATCAGCAGCGACATCACGATGAAGTTGGGGATCACGTCGTGCCCGGACTCGAACTCGAAACCGAGCGGGCGGAGCGCCGCGGCCACCAGCGGGCCAAACAGCGCGTTGACGATTTGCACGATCCAGAGCGAGTGCTCGAGTTTCTCCATGACGTTACCGGCGAGTCCTGGATGAATCCGCGCGCGCCGCGCGCACCACCTGCACCACCGCCGCGGCAAACGGCGTCGTCGCGCCGGCCAGCAGGCCCACGGGGTGCACGCGGAAACACGTCAGCATAACGTACGCCCCGATTGCCAGTAAAGCGTACCTTGACAAGAACTTCACGGCGAGCAGGACGCGCTTTCCGGCCGGCAGGGCGGGCTCCGGCTCCCCAGCCGCATCGGTCTCCGTCCCGGCCCGCCGAGCCAGGCCAACGACCGCGCCGACAGCCCCCTTCAGGGCCCAGTAGGACAGCCCGGCCAGCGCCCCGCCCGCCAGGACGCCGGCCGCCCCGTCCGGCCGGCCGCGCCCAATCGCCAGCGCGACCGCGGCCATCGCGAGGCAGGCGACGGCGGCGTCTCGCTCGAACAGCCTGATGGCGCGATCCGGCTCGACGGCGAACCTCACCGCTTCTCTTCCCGGTCGACGGCGTTCACCGTCCTGACGACGTTGACGATGCCCGCGACGAGCCCGAAGAAGAAGAACAGGAGGGTGAACAGCGGCGACGTCCCGAGCCACCGGTCGAGCCAGTAGCCGACGAGAAAGCCGATGCCGACGGCCAGGACGAAGGCGATCCCGACGGCGCTCAGCGCACCGAGGGCTCCGATGGAGGAACGCGGCGGGGCGGACATGTGCCAGGGCGGGCTCGCCGACGCGCCTCGCGCGACGGTGGGCCGCGCGTCTCTATCTCTGCATCACCGACGTCGCCGCGGCGCCAAGCGTTCGGGCTGACGCGTCAGCCAGGTCGAAGAGCGGCCGCGGATAGACGCCAATCACGATCGTCGCGACGATGGTCACGGCCAGGAGTACCCCCATGGCCGGCGAGATGACCGGCTCGGATCCGGTCGGCTCGCCCTTGAACCACATGAAGACGACCACGCGAAGGTAGTAGTAGAGCGAGACGGCGCTGTTGAGGACGCCGATCACGGCCAGCCAGTAGTACCCGCCGTCGATCGCCGCGCTGAACAGCCAGAACTTGCCCATGAAACCGGCCGTCGGTGGGATGCCGCCGAGCGACAGCATGAACAGGAGCATGGCCGTCCCGGCGAGCGGGTTGCGCTGGAACAGGCCGCTCAGGTCCTTCAGTTCCTCGCCGATGACGTCCTTGCGACGCAGCAGCGTCACGACGCCGAAGGCGCCGATCTGCATGAACGCGTAGACGGCCAGGTAGATCAGCGTCGCCTTGACGCCGATGTGCGGCACGCGTGTCGCCGCCACGATGCCGATCAGCAGGTAGCCGGCGTGGGCGATGGACGAGTACGCCAGCATCCGCTTGATGTTGCTCTGCGTGAGCGCGGCGACGTTCCCGACGGTCATCGTCAGGATGGCCAGCGCGTAGAAGAGCAGGCCCCAGTCGGCGTTCGCCGACGGGAGCCCCTCGAAGAAGACCCGGAGCAGCATCGCGAACGACGCCGCCTTCGAGCCGACCGACAGGAAGGCGGCGATCGGCGTCGGCGCGCCCTCGTACACGTCGGGCGCCCACATGTGGAACGGCACCGCGGCGATCTTGAACCCGAGGCCGGCCACGATCAGGATGACCGCCAGGGGCAGCCACGCGTGGTGCTGGTCCCCGCCGAGCATCATCGCAATCGTCCGCAGGTTGGTCGTGGCGGTGAGGCCGTACAGAATCGACATGCCGTACAGCAGCAGGCCGAGCGAGAAGCACCCGAGCAGGAAGTACTTCACGGCCGCTTCGTTCGACCGCCGGCTGGGCTTGATGAACCCTGCCAGGATGTAGAACGACAGCGCCATCGTCTCGAGGCCGATGAAGATGGTGACCAGGTCGATGCCGCTCGCCATGAACATCATGCCGAGCGTGGCGCAGACGACGAGGAAGTAGTAGGTCCCGGGCCGCGCCCCCTCCACCTGCAGGTATCGGGGCGACATCAGGATCGTCAGGCCGGCGGCGAGCAGGAACAGGAACTTGAAGAACGCGCCGAACCCGTCCACCGCGATCATGCCGCGGGCGGCGGTCGTGTGCTCGGCGAACTGCGGCACGAGCGCCACCGCGGTCAGCCCGAGTCCCGCGAGCGAGAGCCACGCGATCACCCCGTGCTTCGACTTCGGCACGAAGGCGTCCGCGAGCAGGACGATGAGGGCCACACCGGCCAGAATGAACTCCGGCAACAGCGCGGCGAGGTCGCTGGGCGAGAACCCCGCTGGCATCACCGTCCTCCCGCGGGTTTGGAAGCGGTATCGGCTTCCGGCGTCTTTTTCGCCGCCGCCGGGGCGGCGTCGTCAGGTCCGCACGGCGCCGCCTGCCACTTCGACAGGGCCGGCTTGTTGTTGCAGTCCGCCGCCTTGGCGGCGGCGTATTGCGGGCTGACCCGCGCCACCACCTTGTCCACCGCCGTGTCCAGCCTCACGAGGAACGGCGTCGGATAGATGCCGATCCACACCGCCAGGATGATCAACGGCACGAACGTCATCACCTCGCGGAGATTGAGGTCCTTCAGATTCTCGTTCTTCGGATTCTCGATCTTCCCGAACATCGTGCGCTGGAAGAGCCAGAGCATGTAGGCCGCGCCCAGGACGATGCCGCTCGCCGCCACGGCCGCCCACATCTTGCTGACGGTGAAGATCCCCTGCAGGATCAGGAACTCGCCGATGAACCCGTTGAGCGCCGGCAAACCGATCGACGACAGCATCATCACGCAGAAGATCGCCGCGTAGACCGGCATCACTTTCGACAGGCCGCCGTATTCCGAGATCATCCGCGTGTGCCGCCGCTCGTACACGATGCCGACGATGAGGAACAGCGCGCCGGTCGAAATCCCGTGGTTGATCTGCTGGATGATGCTCCCCTTGATGCCCACCGGGTTGAGGGCGAACATCCCCAGCATGACGAGCGCCATGTGGCTGACCGACGAATACGCGACCAGTCGCTTCCAGTCCCGCTGGGCCATCGCGACCAGCGCGCCGTACACGATGCCGACAATCGACAGGCCCGCGATCATCGGGACGAACCACACCGTCGCCTCGGGCAGGATCGGCAGGCTGAACCGGATGAACCCGTACGTCCCCATCTTCAGGAGGACGGCCGCCAGGATGACCGAGCCGGCCGTCGGCGCGTCGGTGTGCGCGTCGGGCAGCCAGGTGTGGAACGGGAACATCGGCACCTTGATCGAGAAGCCCAGGAAGAACGCCAGGAACACCCACCACTGCAGGTTGGTGTCGAAGCCGTGCTGCTGGAACTGGACGATGTCGAACGTGTGCTGCCCGGTCTGCGGGTCGGTGTAGCTGAAGTACAGCGCGAGGATGCCGAGGAGCATCACGACGCTGCCGACCAGGGTGTACAGGAAGAACTTGATCGCCGAGTAGAGCCGGCGGTCGCTGCCCCAGATGCCGATCAGGAAGTACATCGGGACCAGCATCACCTCCCAGAACAGGAAGAACAGGAGGAAGTCGAGCGACACGAACGCGCCGATCATCCCTGTCTGGAGGAGGAGCAGGAAGATGTAGTACTCCTTCACCCGCTCGGTGATCGCCGTCCACGACGACAGGATCGCGATGACGCCCATCAGCGTCGTCAGCAGGATCAGCAGCGCCGAGAAGCCGTCCACCCCGAGGTAGTACCAGGCGCCAATCGACGGGATCCACTCCGCGCGTTCCACGAACTGGTACGCCGGGTTGGTGACGTCGTAGGCGAACCAGAGCGGCAGGGACACGAGGAACCCCGCCATCGCGAAGAGATTCGCGATCCAGCGGATGGCGTTCTCGCTGCGCTTGTTCACGAACATCAGCACCGCGGCGCCGACCAGCGGCGTGAACAGGATCAACGACAGCAGATGATTCATAGCGGCTACCGTCCCAGGACGAGATAGAGGCTTACGAACGCGAACACGCCGAACAGCATCAGCAGCGCGTAGTTCTGGATCAGGCCGGTCTGCAGGCGGCGGAAGATGAAGCTCGACTCCTGCAGGATCGACCCGACGAGATTCACCAGGCCGTCCACGATGTACTTGTCGAGGATGTGCGAGAACCAGGACAACACGACGGTGAGCCAGCCCGAGCCGTTCACCGCACCGTCCACGACGTTCCGGTCGAACGTCCACAGGCCGCTGGCGCTCGCCATCGTCCCGCGGATGACCGTCGCGTCGTAGAGCTCGTCCACGTAGTACTTGTTCGTCAGGACGCGGTGCGGGCCGGCGAGGCGGGCCTTGAGAATCGCCGCGATCTCCGGGCGGCGCACGTAGAAGCGGTGAGCCACGGCGATACCGATGACGCCGATGAGCACCGAGAGGCCCATCAGCAGCAGTTCGCCGGCGTGCGACAGCCCGGCGGCCGGCTCGTGCCCGGCCGGCGCGGCTTCGGGCGCCCCGTGCGCCGCGCCCGCGGCCACTTCCCGGCTCCCTCCGGATTCCGCCGCCTGCTCAGACGGCTTGCCCGCCGCAGCCGCGGCCGAGTGAGCCGCCGGCGAGGACGCAGCGAAGGAGGGGTGCAGGAAGTGCTCGATGGCGTTGCCGCCGCCGAGCGCCGCCGGCACGCCGACGAAACCGGCCAGTACGGCGCCGACGGCCAGCACGACGAGCGCGAACGTCATCGGCTTCGGCGCGTCGTGGGGCCCGTGCCAGGCGCGGCCGTGACCGCCGTGCCCGTGATCCGCCGGCAGGGAGGCGGGCGCCGCGGGGTTGCCGTGGGGGGAGGCCGGCGCTCCGCCGTGCCCGTGCCCCGCCGCCTCCCACGCCGGCCCGCGATAGGCGCCGAAGAAGGTCAGCGACATCAGCCGGAACATGTAGAACGCCGTCATCAGCGCGGCGAACGCGGCGAGTCCGTAGACCAGTTTGTTCTCGAGGAACGCCCGCAGCAGGATCTCGTCCTTGCTGAAGAACCCGGCGAAGGGCGGGATGCCGGCGATGGCGACCGTGCCGATCATCATCGTCCAGAACGTGACCGGCATGTACTTCTTCAGGCCGCCCATCTTCAGCATGTTCTGCTCGCCCGCCATCGCGTGGATGACCGCGCCGCTGCAGAGGAAGAGGAGCGCCTTGAAGAAGGCGTGCGTCATCAGATGGAACGCCCCGGCCGCGAACGCGCCGACGCCCATCGCGACGAACATGTACCCGAGCTGCGAGACGGTCGAGTACGCCAGCACCCGCTTGATGTCGGTCTGGACGAGGCCGATCGACGCCGCCATCACGGCCGTCAGCACCCCCACGATCGCCACGATCTCCATCGTCATCGGCGCGTGCTGGAAGAGGACGGCGTTGCGGCCGACCATGTAGACGCCGGCGGTGACCATCGTCGCCGCGTGGATCAGCGCGGAAACCGGCGTCGGGCCTTCCATCGCGTCAGGCAGCCAGACGTAGAGCGGGATCTGGGCGCTCTTGCCGCACGCGCCCACGAACAGCAGGAGCGTGATCAGCGAGAGCGTGCCGAACTGGGCCGTCTCGATCGGCAGCACGGAAGCGGCGTTCGCCACCTCGCGGAAGTCGAACGACCCGAACGTGAAGTAGATCAGGAAGACGCCGATCAGGAAGCCCCAGTCGCCGATGCGGTTGGTGATGAACGCCTTCTTGCCGGCATCCGACGCGCTCTTCTTCTCGTACCAGTAGCCGATCAGCAGGTACGAGCAGAGGCCGACCCCTTCCCAGCCGACGAACATGACCAGGTAGTTGCCGCCCAGCACCAGCGTGAGCATGAAGAAGCAGAACAGGTTCAGGTACGAGAAGTAACGCGCCACGCCGCCGCGCGGCTCGTCGTGCATGTAGGCGGTCGAGTAGACGTGGATCAGGAACCCGATCCCCGTGACGACGAGGATCATCAGCGCCGACAGCGGGTCGAGGCGGAACGCCCACGGGATGTGCAACGAGCCGATCGCGTCGCCCTGCATGGCCAGCGCGGTGGCCGGGATCCAGTCGAACAGGACCACGTCGTGGACCCGCGCCTCGGCCTCGAGGCCGAGGAGCTGCACGAAGGCCAGCACCGACAGGCCGAACGCGGCCGCCATCGTCGTGCACGCGACCACCCCGGCGGTCCGTTTGGTGAACCAGCGGATGCCGAAGATGCCGTTGACGGCCGCGCCCAGGCCGGGCAGGAGCGGAATGAGCCAGATCAGGTCCATAGGAGCCCTACCACCTCATGAGGCTCATCTCGTCGATGTTCACCGTTTCCTTGTTCCGGTAGAACGCGAGGATGATGCCCAGGCCGACGGCGGCTTCCGCCGCGGCCACGCACACGACGAAGATCACGAACACCTGGCCGACGGCGTTCTGCCAGAGCTGCGAGAACGCCACGAGGTTGATGTTGACCGCGTTCAGCATCAGCTCGATCGACATCAGGATCACGATGATGTTGCGGCGGGTCATCACCCCGATGACGCCGATGATGAACAGCGCCGCCGACAGGACCATGTAGTGAGCCGGAGTAATCGGAGTCATGCGATGCGCCCTGCTACAGTTCCCGCCGGGCGAGGACGATCGCGCCCACCATCGCCACCAGCAGGAGGATCGACGCGAGTTCGAACGGGATCAGGTAATCCGTGTACAGCATCGTCCCGACCAGCGCGACGTTGTCGGGCCCCATCGCCGTGACGGGCGGCAGCGCCGCGGCCGGCGACACGTACTTGTAGGCGGCAATCGCCGTCAGCTCGACCAGCACGACCAGCGCGACGACCAGGCCGAGCCGCCCCCGCCGCCGCCGGTCCTGGTGCGCCTCGGGAGGCCGCTTCAGATTCACCAGCATCACGACGAACAGGTAGAGGACGACAATGCCCCCGGCGTACACCACCACCTGGATGACCGCGAGGAACTGGGCGCCCAGGAGCACGTAGAGCCCGGCGATGAACAGGAAGTCCACGACGAGAAACATGATGCTGTGCACCGTGTTCCGGGCCGTGACGACGAGCACGGCGAAGCCGAGGATGAACGCGGCGAGCGTGTAGAACGCGAGTGCTTGACCCATAGCTTCCCTAGTCGCTCAGCGCCACTTTCACGATGGCCGTCACGATGATGTTGGCGATGGCCAGCGGGATCAGGAACTTCCACCCGAGCTTCATCAGCTGGTCGTACCGGTAGCGCGGCAGCGTGGCCCGTATCCAGAGGAAGAGGTAGAGCACCAGACACGTCTTGATCGTGAACCAGGCCCAGCTCGGCACGTAGTCGAGGAACCACAGGAACTCGACGCTCGGGAACGGCCGCAGCCAGCCGCCGAAGAACAGCGTGGTGGCGATCGCCGAGACGACGATCATGTTCGCGTATTCGGCCAGGAAGAAGAGCGCGAACCGCATCCCGCTGTACTCGGTGTGGAATCCGGCGACCAGCTCCTGCTCGGCTTCCGGCAGGTCGAACGGCGACCGGTTCGTCTCTGCCAGCGCGCCCACCGCGTAGATGAAGAGCGCCACCGGCTGCACGAACGCGAACCATACGCCGTTGGCCTTCTGCGCGGCGATGATGTCCACCATGCTCAGGCTGCCGGCCGCGAGGATGACGCTCACGAACGTCAGCGTCACCGCCACCTCGTAGCTGATGAGCTGCGCCGACGACCGCAGCGCGCCGAGCAGGGGGTACTTCGAGTTCGACGACCAGCCGCCCAGGATGATGCCGTAGATGCCGATCGAGGCCACCGCGACGATGTAGAGGAGCCCGACGTTCAGGTCGGCGATGTGGAGCGGGACCGGCTTGCCGAAGATGCTCACCGAGTCGCCGAACGGAATCACCGCGAACGCGATGATGGCCGGCACCAGCACGATGATCGGAGACAGCGTGAACACCCACCTGTCGGCGCGGACCGGCGTGATGTCTTCCTTCACGAACAGCTTCAGGACGTCGGCAATCGGCTGGAGCACGCCGTGCGGCCCGACCCGCATCGGCCCCAGGCGCACCTGGACCCATGCCTGCACCTTGCGCTCGAGCAGCACGAGGTACATGACCGTCACGAGCACCGCCGCGAGGACGATGACGATCTTGATGAGCGGAATGACGACCAGATCTATCATGCTGATTCCGAGAGCTGGCAGCTGACAGCTGGCAGCCGGCAGCGGAACGCGCGGTCCGCTGCGGGCTGCCAGCTGCCGGCCGGATCCTACCTGTCCACTTCCCCGAGCACGATGTCGATCGTGCCGATGAGCGCAATCACGTCGGCCACCAGGTGGCCGCGCACGAGCTGCGGCAGCGCCTGGAGGTTACAGAACGACGGCGGCCGCACCCGCATCCGGTACGGGCTGGTCGACTTGCCGTCGCTCGCGATGAAGTACCCGATCTCGCCCTTCGGCGACTCGTTGGCGTGATACGTCTCGCCCGCCGGCGGCTTGATGAGCCGGGGGACCTTGCCCATCACTGGCCCCTCGGGAAGGCCGCCGATCGCCTGGCGGACGATCCGCACCGATTGCCGCATCTCCTCGAGCCGGACCAGGTACCGGTTGTACGTGTCGCCCTTCGCGCCGACGGGCACGTCGAACTCCATCTCCGCGTACGCCGCGTACGGCTCGTCCTTGCGCACGTCGCGCGCCACGCCCGACCCGCGCAGCGGCGGGCCGCACAGCCCGACGGCAATCGCGTCGGCCGCCGAGATGACGCCGATGTTCCTGGTGCGCCCCAGCCAGATCCGGTTGTGGGTCAGGAGCGTCTCGTATTCGACCAGCTTCTCCATCTGGATGTCGCAGAACTGGAGCACTTTCTTGTCCCAGCCCGGCGGCAGGTCCTGGGGAAGACCGCCGATCCGCATCGAGTTGTACGTGAGACGCGCGCCGCAGAACTCCTCGAAGAGATCGAGGATCAGCTCCCGCTCGCGCAGGCAGTAGAGGAAGACGGTGACCGCGCCAATGTCCATCGCGTGGCTGCCGAGCCAGACCAGGTGGCTGGCCAGCCGCTGCAGCTCCGCGAGGATCGTGCGGATGTACTTCGCGCGGCGGGGCACCTCGAGCGACAGCAGCTTCTCGACCGTCTCGACGTAGGCCAGGTTCGCCGCGGCCGACGCCACGTAGTCGAGGCGGTCGGTCAGGAGGACGATCTGCGTCCAGTCGCGGTTCTCGCTGAGCTTCTCCACGCCGCGGTGGAGGTAGCCGATGACCACGTCCGCATCGACGACCTTCTCGCCATCCAGCTTCAGCACGACCCGGAGCACGCCGTGCGTGGCCGGGTGCTGCGGCCCCATGTTGATGACGAGTTCGTCGGTGTCGAACATCGGGCGGGCGACGTCCGGTTCCATTTACTCGATCTCCGCTTCGTTGAACGACTGGCGCAGCTTCAGCCACTGCTGGGGGCTCTCCAGCATCAACTCGCCCGGGCCCTCCAGCGGATAGTCCTTACGCTGCGGATGCCCCTGCCACTCCTCCGGCATCAGGATCCGCCGCAGGTCCGGATGCCCCTCGAACCGGATCCCGAACATGTCGAACGCCTCGCGCTCGAGCCAGTTGGCGGCCGCCCACACCCCCGAGACCGACCGCACGGCGTCGGTGTCGCCGACCCGGGTCTTCATCCGAACGCGCGCGCGCCGGCTCGTCGAGTACAGGCAGTAGACGACGTCGAACCGCTCTCCGGCCCGAGTGGGCCAGTCCACCGCGGTCACGTCCGAGCAGTAGTCGAACGCCGCACCCGGTGTGTCGCGCAGGTACTGCGCCACCTCGAGCAGCCTCGACGCCGCCACGATCACGGTCCAGTCTCCGACCCAGTAGGCCACCTGCATCACGGCGCCCGGCAGGTCCGCCTGCAGAACCTGGATGAAGTCCGGCACCGGCAGGTCAGCCGGCGGTGCCGGGTCGGGCGGGCCCGGCGGAGGCGGCGGAACCTTGGGGGCCGCGGCGGCCGCGGCCGGCTTGGCGGGCGGCTTGGGCGCGGCGGCCGGCGTCGGGACAGCGGCGCCCGTGTCGCCTGAGGGGTCGGTGTGTTCGGGATCAGCCATGGAAATCGCTTCGTGCTGCGGCAGCCAGCGCGCCGCCCGTCATCGGCATCGGGCTCACGCCCACTCGAGCGCGCCCTGCCGCCAGGCGTACGCGTAGCCGACCAGGAGGATGAAGAGGAAGATGATCATCTCGACCAGGCCGAACAGCTTCAGCTCGTCCATGATGACCGCCCACGGGAACATGAACACCGTCTCCACGTCGAAGATGACGAACAGCATCGCGATGATGTAGTAGCGAACGCTGTACCGATCGCGGGCGTCGCCCCGCGTCTCGATGCCGCACTCGTAAGGCTCGAGCTTCACCTTGTTGTAGCGCTCGGGCCGGACCAGCCACGCCATCATCAGCGCGACGATGGCGAATCCGATCGCCACCAGGATGAACAGGACAACGGGAATGTAAGCTTCGAGCATGATCCCCCGGCCGAAACGGACTGTTGGACGAAGCTGAGCGCTTCTGGTGGGCACCGCGCGGGTCGCCCGGCGGCAGCGGGCCGGGCCACACGGGAGCCGCGGCGTGAACGTGCGATGACCACCGGTGTTTATAGCATGCCACCTGGGGGGTGTCAAGAAACTCGCAGCCGTCAGTCCGCCGGATGGAACACCCGCAAGTCGCTGATAATCAACGGGTTTCGTGATGCCAGCCGCCTTGACCGACCCGCAGCCGGGCCCTATACTGCAAGAGAGGCACCTGCCCCTCTGATCGGAGATTCCCATGTCTGCTGTGTCGTGTTCCTCATGGATCGCACGCGCCCGGATCGCGCTCGCGCTCGTCTCGCTTGGCGGCATGGCGGCCGCGGCCGCCGGCCCCGGCCAGTCGGAACAGGCCCGCACGGCGCGGCCGACCGACCGGGAGATGTTCGTCAGTGTCCTCGACAAGGACGGCGCGCCGGTCACGGGGCTGACGGCCGCCGACTTCGTCGTCCGCGAAGATCGCGTCGTCCGTGAGGTGCTCCGCGCGGAGAAGGCGACCGACCCGATCACGCTGCCGCTCGTGATCGACAACTCCCAGTCCGCCACGCCGCACATCTCCGACATCCGCCTGGCGCTCAAGGCGTTCGCCAAGCGGCTGGCCGGCCGCAATCCGATGGCGGTCACGGTGTGTGGCGAGCGCCCGTCGATCTTCGCCGACTACACGCTCGACGCCGCGGCGGTCGAGAAGGGGATCGAGCGGCTCTTCCCGGTGTCGGGCAGCGGCTCCTACCTGCTCCAGGCGGTCGACGATGTGGCGAAGGGGCTCGCCAAGCGGGACTTCGAGCGCGCCGTCATCGTGGCCGTCACGGCCGGCGGGCCGGAGTTCACCGACCGCCACTACGAAGATTTCATCCCGCGGCTCCGAGATAGCGGGGCGGCCTTCTACGCGATGGTGATCGCGCCGAGGCCGCCGGACCTCTCCGACTGGGGCCAGCGCAACCGCGAGATGTTCGTCGAGACCGCGACGCGGGTAACCGGCGGCAACCGCTTTCCGCTGCTCAGCAGCCTGGCCCTGGCGGGTGCGCTCGACCGCCTGGCCGACGAACTCACGAACCAGTACCGGATCACCTACGGACGGCCGGAGACATTGATTCCACCCGAACGGATCGAGGTCAGCGTCAAGCGGCCCGGACTCACCGCCCGCGGCACGCCGATCAAGCCCGTGAAGCGATGACCGCCGCGGGTCGCGCGCTCTTCGTGGCCGTCGCGGTCGCCGCGACGACGTCGGCGCAGCAACTGCCGTCGTTCCGGGCCGGCGTCGACCTGGTCTCTTTGACCGTCACGGTCACCGACGCGGCCGGCCGGTACGTCACCGACCTGACGCCGGACCGCCTGAGCGTCTTCGAGGACGGCGAGAAGCAGGACATCTGGTACTTCGATCGGGCGAACGTGCCGATCGCGCTGTCGCTGCTCATCGACACGAGTGCCAGCATGGAGGACAAGATGGCCACGGCCCGGGAGGCGGCGGCCGGTTTCGCCCGAAGCCTCCGGCCTCAGGACCTTGGCCAGCTGATCGGCTTCGCCGACCGGGTGGCGGTGCTCCAGCCCTTCACGAACGACAAGGCCGCGCTCGAACGCGCGATCCGCGAGACCGTGGCGAACGGCTCGACCGCGCTCCGCAACGCTATCTACATCGCGCTCAAGGAACTGAAGAAGATCCGCGCAGCGACCGAACAGGACATCCGCCGCCAGGCCATCGTGGTCTTCACCGACGGGGCGGACACATCGAGCCTGATGGACTTCGACGAACTGCTCGACCTGGCCAAGCGGTCCGAGACGGCCATCTACCCCATCGGCCTTCGGTCGCCCACCGAGATCTCCGCCCGGACGTACGCCGATACCGACTACTCGCTGCGGCAGCTGGCGCAGCAGACCGGAGGCCGCGCGTTCTTCCCGACCCGTATCGAGGACCTCGCCGGAGTCTACGCGCAGATCGCCGACGAGCTGGCCAACCAATACGTCGTCGGGTTCGTCTCGAAGAAGACCAGGCGAGACGGCGCGTGGCGGAAGCTGATCGTCCGCGTGGATCGCGAGGGGACGACGGCGCGCACCAGGCCGGGGTACTTCGGGCCGAAGTAGGAGTGGCACATCTGGCTCAGGGCTCAAGGCTCAGGGCTCAAGGCCCAAGGTCAGGGGCTCGAGCTCGCCCGACGGCACCCGCAGACTTGCGCGGGGTGGTAGTCTCGTGTGACGGGAGTGGCGCCCCGCCGTTGGCGAGGGCGAATCGCGGACACCGCTATGAAGACACCGATTGTCTACCTGATCGGAGCCGGTCCCGGGGATCCGTGGCTCATCACCGTGCGCGGTATCCGGTGCCTGCGGCAGGCGGACGTCGTGATCTACGACCATCTCGTGCACGAACGCCTCTTGCGGCAGGCCCGTCCCGGAGCCGAGCAGATCGATGTCGGCCCCGCGGCTCCGGAGCCGCTCGAGCAGGAGGCGATTCTGCTACCTCATCGCCGAGAAGGCCCGCGAGGGCAAGGTGGTCGCGCGGCTCAAGTGGGGCGACCCGTTCGTGTTCGACCGCGGCGGCGAGGAGGCGTTGTTCCTCCACGAGCACGCCGTGCCGTTCGAGGTCATCCCGGGCATCCCGGCCGCCATCGGCATCCCGGCGTACGCCGGCATCCCGATCACCTACCCGGGCGGCGGGGACTCGGTGACGCTCGTCCGCGGCCGCGAGGCCGAGCACGGAAAGAGGCCGCACGTCGACTGGACCAGCCTGGGCAAACTCGGCGGAACCGTCATCTGCTACTGTGGCCCGAAAGAACTGCAGGAGATGCTCGACTCGATGCTGTCGCACGGCTGGTCGAAGAACGAGGCCGCCGCCCTCATCTTCAACGGCTCGCTGCCGAATCAGGAGACCGTCCAGGCGACGATCGGCGAGCTGTCCGCCCTCGCCCGTGAGCCCAGGTTCAGGAACCCGGCGATGCTGGTGGTGGGTCGCGTCACGGGCCTCCGCGAGCACCTGCGCTGGTTCGACGCCCGCCCGCTGTTCGGCAAGCGGATCGTCGTGACGCGACCGCGCGAACAGGCGGCGGATTTGGTCGAGGCGCTGGACCAACTGGGCGCGACGGTCATCGAGGCGCCCACGATGCGAATCGTCGCGCCGGAGGACTTCGCGCCGCTCGACGAGGCCTGTGCCACCGTCGGTCGATACGACTGGGTCGTGTTCACGAGCCCGAACGGCGTGGACTACTTCTTCCAGCGGATGCAGCTGGGGCCGGCCGACACGCGGTCGCTTGCGGGCGTCAAGGTGTGCGCGGTCGGCCCGGGCACGGCCGACCGACTTGGGCAGCACTGCCTGCGGCCGGACGTGACTCCGGCCGAGTACTCCGGCGAGTCGGTGGTGGCGGCGATGCGCGCCGCCGGGGATCTCGCCGGCATGACCTGCCTGCTGCCGCGCGCCGACACGGCGCGCGAGTTCCTCGCGGAGGCCCTGCGGAAGGCCGGCGGGCTCGTGACCGAGGTCGTCGCCTACCGGACGATGCCGGTCGAGCTGGGACGGGGCGGCGAGCCGGACATCTACCGGATGCTCCTCGACCGGCAGGTGGATGTCCTCATCTTCACGAGCGCGTCCACGGTCCGGAACTTCGTGCGGCTCTACGGCGTGGACCCCGTGGCCGACCTCCTGCAGCCGGTCGCCGTCGCGTCGATCGGGCCGGTGACCGCCGAGGCGGCGCTGCAGAGCGGAATCCGGACGGCGATCTTACCGGACGAGTACACGATTCCGGGCCTCGTGGAGGCGATCGTGAAGCACTTCGAGTAGTCATCCACGTCACGTGGAAAGTCCAGGCACTCCCATGAAGCAGCTGCGTTGGTCGACCTCGGCCAGGCTGTTCGCCCGCGCGGAGAAAGTCCTGCCGGGCGGCGTCAACAGCCCGATTCGTGCATTCACCGCCGTCGGCGGCGACCCGCTGGTGATCTCCGGCGCCAAAGGCGCCACGATCACCGATGCGGACGGCAACGCCTACATCGACTACGTGATGTCGGGCGGGGCGGTGATTCACGGGCACGCCGCGCGCGGTCTCGTCCGCGCGATTGAGGACGCGGCCCGCGCCGGCGGCCAATGCGGCGCGTCCACCGAGGTCGAGGCGCGCCTCGCCGAGAAGGTGCGGGCCCTGATGCCGTCGGTCGAACGGGTGCGGTTCGTCAGCTCCGGAACCGAGGCCACGATGTCCGCCGTGCGGCTCGCGCGGGCGGCGACGGGACGCGACCGTATCATCAAGTTCGAGGGGTGCTATCACGGGCACGCGGACGCGTTCCTCGTCAAGGCCGGATCGGCCGCCAGCACGGTCTGCGCGCCGACGAGCCCGGGCGTCCCGCGGAAGGCGGTCCAGCACACGCTGCTCGCCGCCTACAACGACCTGGCCTCCTGCGATCGGCTCTGCGACACGTATCGGCATCAGATTGCGGCAGTCATCGTCGAGCCCCTGGCCACGAACATGGGTGTCGTGCTGCCGTCGAACGGGTTCCTCACCGGGCTGCGGGACCTCTGCGATCGGCACGGGATGCTGCTGGTGTTCGACGAGGTGATGTCCGGCTTCCGCGTGGCGGCGGGCGGCGCCCAGCAGGTCTGGCGCGTCAAGCCCGATCTCACGTGCCTCGGCGGCATTGCGGGGGGGGGCCTGCCCGTGGGGGCGTATGGCGGCCGTGCCGACCTGATGGGGTTCGTGTCTCCGGCGGGTCCGGTGTTCCAGGCCGGGACGCTGGCCGGCCACCCGCTCGCGATGGCGGCTGGGCTGTGGGCTCTGAACAGCCTGTCGAAGCCGCTCTACACACGGCTCGCTCGCCTGGGCGGAGCGCTGACGCTCGGCCTGGCCGAGGTCGCGCGAGAGGCCGGCGTGCCGCTGCAGGTGAACGCGGTCGGATCGGTGCTGACGCCGTTCTTCACCGGCGTTCCGGTGCGCGACTACCGGTCGGCGCTCCAGGCGAACGCGCTGCAGTACGCCGCCTTCTTCCGCGGCATGCTCGCGCGCGGCGTCTATATCCCGCCGTCGCCGTTCGAGGCGTGGTTCCTCTCGGCCGCCC
Organism: uncultured Acidobacteriota bacterium; assembly: GCA_963698725.1. Lineage (GTDB taxonomy): Bacteria > Acidobacteriota > Vicinamibacteria > Vicinamibacterales > Fen-181 > FEN-299. The sequence goes on along the minus strand of CAVORY010000004.1, from coordinate 88,862 downwards.
ACACCGAGTCGCACATCGCGAAGACGCTCCGCGCGGCGCGGGCGGCGATGAAAGAGGCGGCGGCGGTCGCCTGACGGCTGTGGCGCGGGGCTTCAGCCCCGCGAACGCTGCTATCATCGAGACATGAAGCGGCATCAGACCGTCGGTGTGCGCGTCGGCAACGTCCAGGTCGGCGGCGGGGCGCCCGTCGTCGTTCAGTCGATGTGCAACACCGACACGGCCGACGTGGCGGCCACGACGAAGCAGTGCCTCGAACTGGCGCGCGCGGGATCCGAGCTGCTGCGCGTCACGGTGAACCTCCCCGAGGCCGCGTCGGCGGTGCCCGAGATCAAGCGCCGCCTGCTGGATGCCGGCTGCGACGCCCCGCTCATCGGCGACTTCCACTACAATGGGCACCTCCTGCTGACCCGCCACGCCGACTGCGCGCGGGCGCTCGACAAGTACAGGATCAACCCCGGTAACGTCGGGTCGGGCCGGCGGCGCGACGAACGGTTCGCCACCATCTGCAAGGTCGCCGCCGACGAGGGGAAGCCGGTTCGAATCGGCGTGAACGGCGGCTCGCTGAACCAGGAGCTGGTGATGCGCCGCATGCAGGAGAACACCGGTCAGCAGCTCGGCCTGACGTCCGACGAGGTGATCGACGAGTGCATGGTCCTCTCAGCGCTCGACTCCACCAGCCTCGCGCTCGATTCGGGTTTGCGGAACGACCAGATCATCGTCTCCTGCAAGGTGTCGAAGCCAGCGCACCTGATCGCGGTCTACCGGGACCTGGCGGCGAAGACCGACCAGCCCCTGCACCTCGGACTGACCGAGGCGGGCATGGGCGTCAAGGGGCTGGTCTGGTCGGCTTCGGCGATGGGGGTGCTGCTGAACGAAGGCATCGGCGACACAATCCGCGTCTCGCTCACGCCGCGGCCGGGCGGCGACCGGCGCGAAGAGGTGTACGCTGCCTGCGAACTCCTGCAGGCGCTCGGACTCCGCTCGTTCGCGCCGAGCGTCACAGCCTGCCCCGGGTGCGGCCGCACGACGAGCACGACGTTCCAGGAGCTGGCCGAGCGAGTCGAGAGCTACGTCCGCGAGCAGATGCCGGTGTGGAAGGCGCGCCACGAGGGCGTCGAGAACATGTCTCTGGCGGTGATGGGCTGCGTCGTGAACGGCCCGGGCGAGTCGAAAGCCGCGAACATCGGGATCAGCCTGCCGGGCGCGGGCGAGGCGCCAAGCTGCCCCGTCTACATCGACGGGCAGCACTTCACGTCGTTGAAGGGAACCTACGAGGAGCTTTCCGACGCGTTCCGCAAGCTCCTGGACGACTACGTGGAGACGAACTACCCGCGGCGGGGCTGAAGCCCCGCCCTACGCCGCGATCAGCTGGTAGCTGGCAGCAGTCAGCGGATCCCGCGTGACCGGCAGGCAGCCGCCAACCGCCAGCTGCCTGCTTTCCGCTACCGCCAGAACATGAGCCGGTTGATCCACGCCACCCGCGTGAGGTCGTTGTAGATCACCGTCACCATCAGCAGCATCAGCACGGCGAAGCCGCCGAGCAGCAGGGCTTCCTTCACCTTCATGCTGAAATCCCGCCGCGCCAGCCCCTCGAGCGCCATGATGAAGATGTGGCCGCCATCGAGCACCGGAATCGGCAGCAGGTTGAGGATGCCGAGGTTCAGGCTGATGATGGCCATGAGGCTGAACAGCGCAACCCACCCGAGCGCCGCCGCGTCGCCCGAAAGCTGCGCGATGCCCAGCGGACCCGTCAGCTGCTTGGGTGACGTCTCGCGAGTCAGCAGGCCAACCAGCGTCCGGAAGATGTCGCCGCTGGACTCGTAGTTGCGCCGGACGCTCAGCTTCGCGGCCTCCCACGGCCCGCGCTGGACGAGGATGACGTCGTCGTCCAGAACGATGCCGACCCGGCCGTTCTTCCCCTGCAGCGTCGTGGTCACGGAGATCGACCTGCGCTCGCTCCCCCGCTGCACCTCGAAGACCACGACCTGGTTCGGGCGCTTCGCGATCGCCTCGATCAACTGCTGCCTGAAGGTTATCGTCTGGCCGTTGAAGGCGAGGACGATGTCGCCGGCCTTCAGCCCGTCCCGCTCGGCCGCCTCGCCGGGCACGATCTGCACGATCGAGGGATGCACGTCCGGGAACACGCCGATGTCACCGATCTCGTACTTCGTCTGCGCATCCGGCGTCACGGTCAGCGGCACGGTCTGGCCGTCTCGGACGACCTCGATCTTCACCTCCCGCCTGGCCTTCGTGCCGATGGCCATCGAGAACTGCTCCCAGGTGTCGACCCTGCGCCCGGCCACCGTGGCGAAGACGTCCCCTGGCCGGACCCCGCCTCGCTCCGCCGGCGACCCCGCGGCGATCGCGCCCACCTTCGCCGGCCGCTGGAGGAACGAGTACTCCCGGTCCCCCTGCATCAGCACGACCCACATCAGAACGACGGCGAGCACGATGTTCATCACGGGACCCATGATGAGCACCTGAAACCGCTGCCACTTGCTCTTCGAGAGGAATTCGTCGGGCTGGCCGGTTCGCGGGTCATCCGGCGTTTCGCCCGCCATCTTGACGTACCCGCCGAGCGGCACCGCGCTGACGCGGTACTCGGTGTCCCCGCGGCGGAACCCGACGAGCTTCGGCCCGAACCCGAGCGAGAAGGTGATGACGCGGACCCCGATCCGCCGGGCCATCAGGAAGTGGCCCAGTTCGTGGACGAAGATCAACACGCCCAGGACGAAGACGAAGGCAACAGTGGTCAGCAGCAATGGGAACCCTCAGTCCTCCAATTGTACCGCCCGCGCGACTTCCTGGGAATACGCCCGCGCCCAGTGGTCGAGGCGGCGCGCCTCGGCGAGCGAGCGGACCTCGGCCGGCGTGTGCGCATCCATCGTCCGCTCGATGAGCTCCGGGATCCCTGTGAACGCGAGACGGCCCGCGAGGAAGAGGTCGACGGCGACCTCGTTCGCCGCGTTCAGCACGACCGGCTGCCCGCCGCCCGTCGCGAGCGCCCGATAGGCCAGCTTCAGCCCGGGGAACTTCTCGTGATCCGGCACGTGGAAGTCGAGGCGGCCGCACGTCGCCAGGTCGAGCCGCGGCAGCGGAGACGGCCAGCGCTCCGGGTACGAGAAGGCGTACTGGATCGGCAGGCGCATGTCGGTCACGCCGAGCTGCGCCAGGATCGAGCCGTCCACCAGTTCGACCATCGAGTGGACGATCGACTGCGGATGCACGACGACGTCGATCCGATCGCCTGCAACGCCGAAGAGCCAGCGCGCCTCGATCACTTCGAGCCCCTTGTTCATGAGGGTGGCCGAGTCGATGGTGATCTTCCGGCCCATGCGCCATGTGGGGTGCTTCAGTGCGTCGCTGGGGCTGACCGCCGCCAACTGGCTGCGGGAATGGCCGCGGAAGGGACCGCCGGACGCCGTCAGGACGAGCCGGCTGATCTCGTGGGCCGGCCGGCCGTGCACGCACTGGTGGATGGCGTTGTGTTCGCTGTCCACCGGGAGGATCTCGACGCCGCGGCGGCAGGCGGCATCCGTCATCAGTGCGCCCGCCATCACCAGGACTTCCTTGTTCGCGAGCGCGATCGTCTTGCCGGCTTCGATCGCCGCCAGCACCGCCTCGAGCGCGGCGGTGCCAGACGAAGCGCACAGCACCATGTCCACGTCGGGCCGGGTCGCGAGCGCGACGAGACCGTCGGAGCCGTGGCCGACGATCTGGGCGCCGCTCCAGACGCCGAGGCGTCGCAGGGAATCCACCGCCCGGCCGGAGGCCATCGCGATCGCCCGCGGCCGGTGCGCCTTCACCTGCTCGGCGAACAGCGCCACGTTGGCGCCGGCGGCCATGGCGACCACCTCGAGACGATCGTGGTGCGCCTCGACGACCGACAGGGCGCTCCGGCCGATCGACCCGGTCGCTCCGAGAATGGCAAGGCGTCTCACGCCTATCCCCCGTACTTCAGCAGGATGTAGAACACCGGCGCCGCGAACAGCAGCGCGTCGATCCGGTCGAGCACGCCGCCGTGCCCCGGAATCAGGGCCGAGCTGTCCTTGACGCCGGCGCTTCGCTTGAGCAGCGACTCGAAGAGATCTCCGGCGATCCCGAACCCGACCAGCACCAGCCCCACCAGCAGCACCCAACCGGTCGAGTGGTCCGGCAGCCACCAGCGCGCGGCACCGGCCATCACCGCGGGCGCGATCAGGAAGCCCCCGAGCGCGCCTTCCAGGGTCTTCTTCGGGCTAATCGCCGGCGACAGTCTGTGCCGGCCGAACAGCCGTCCCGAGAAGTACTGCGCGCTGTCGCTCACGACGATCGTGAGCAGCAGCAGGATGACGATCTCGCGCCCCCCCATCGCGTGCAGGGCGACGAAGCTGCCGAGCGGCAGGCCGAGATAGACGACCGGGAAGACGGCCGCCGACACATCGGCCAGCACGCCGGGTGCCGGCGCGCGCGATCCAACGGTCAGGGCGCCCAGCCCCACGAGCGCGGCCGCCAGCGGCAGTTCGAGCGGCAGGCCCAGGCCGACCGCAGCGCACATCCCCGCCGCGGCGGCGCCTGAGGCGGCGCGAGGCACGCGCGCGCCGAGGGCGTCGGCCAGTCGGGCGTACTCGACGAAGGCCGCCAGCAGTACCACCTCGGCAATCGCCAGCAGCCACGGCGACGGGAGGAACCAGATGCCCCCGAAGAACACCGGGATAAGCACCGCCGCGCTCAGGATGCGAACCATGATTGCGGGCTACTTGACGCTGGAGGCCGGCAGAGGCGGCTCAATCCCGCCGTAGCGGCGGTCGCGCTTCTGGTAGGCGACCACCGCCTCGAGCAGGTGGCGACACCGGAAGTCGGGCCAGAGCGTGTCGGTGACCCAGATCTCCGCGTAAGCGATCTGCCAGAGCAGGAAGTTGCTGATCCGCATCTCGCCGCTCGTGCGGATCAGCAGATCGGGATCCGGCTGGCCGGCCGTGTAGAGACAGGCGGCCAGCCGCTGCTCGTCCACGGCGGCGGCGGCGACACCCGACTCGATGAGCTGACGCGCAGCATCCACGATCTCCGCCCGCCCGCCGTAGTTGAGGGCGATGTTGAACTGCATCCCGGTGTTGCCCGACGTCCGCTCGACGGCGCGCGCCAGCTCGCCCCGCACGTCCGGCGCCAGAGCGTCCGGCCGGCCGATGACCCTGAACCGGATCCCGTTGCGCAGCAGCGTGTCCAACTCGAGCCTGAGGTACCGCTTGAGCAGCGTCATCAGCGTGGACACCTCGGCCCGTGGCCGCTTCCAGTTCTCCATCGAAAAGGCGTAGAGCGTCAGGACGCGAATGCCCAGCCGGGCGGACGTCTCGACGGCGTCACGCACCGCGTCGATGCCCGCTCGATGCCCCTCGACCCGCGGAAGGTGACGTCTGGCAGCCCAGCGCCCGTTGCCATCCATGATGATGGCGACGTGCGCGGGCAGGCGCGCGAAGTCGACCTGTCGCACGAGCGCTTCCTCGGGCGACCCTGGCGCGATCCCTTCCAGGACCTGTTCGAGAGACATACGTGTGCCAGTCGAGGCGAGGTCTGATCTTACAGGCTGCGTTCCGGCGGGGCAAGGGAACCCAGACAGGCTCAGGGCTCTCGGCTTCCGCCGTCGCCCGCCTCGAGGACCATGCGGGCTATGGCGGACCCGCCGAAGCGCTACGCGCGAAGGCGGGCAGGGCTCAGGGACGGGTCATAGACGACGCCGACGAGGAACAGGCCTTGGGCCGGAGCGGTGGGGCCGGCCTGCGCCCGGTCCCCGGACGCCAGCACCTCCGCCATCCAGGCCGGCTCCCGCTTCCCGAGGCCGATCTCGACCAGGGTGCCGACCGCGTTCCTGATCATGTGACGCAGGAAGCCGGTGCCGGTGAACTCGAAGGCAACGATCCGGCCCGGACCGCTGGCGCGCCGAACAGCCAGGCTGCCGCCGAACACCTCTGCCGACGTGGACTCGCGCACGGTCACCGCCGTCAGCCTCCTCACGGTGGTCTTCGTGGCGCTGCCCGCGGCGCGCAGCGCGGCGAAATCGTGTTCTCCCTCGAGAGACATGGCGCCGGCCGCCACCGCCCCGATGTCCAGCGGCTGCGGCACGTGCCACACGTACCGACGTTCGAAGGGACTGACGACGGCGCTGTTGAGGAGGAGATAGCGGTAGGTCTTCAGCCGCGCCCCGTAACGCGCGTGGAACGCGCCATCGACCTCCGCGACCTCGAGGACTCGGATGTCGCCGGGCAGCATCGCGTTGAGCGCCGCCGCGAGGCGTACGACGGGCAGCGGGTGGTCGATACGGCAGCTGGCCACCTGGCCGAGCGCATGCACCCCCGCGTCTGTGCGTCCGGCCCCGACGGCGGCAACCGGGCGGCCTTCGATGGCCGACAGCGCGTCCTCGAGGCGCGCCTGCACGGAGGCGCCGGCGGCCTGGCGCTGCCAGCCCACCAGGTCCGTTCCGTCGTAGGCGAGGACGATCTTCAGGGTGCGGGGCATGGGAGAGCCGCGCCTGGCGCCGGCGCCGCCCGGGCGCCTATTGATCGTGTGGAACGGCGACCTGCCGCGAGCCCGGCTTCACGATCGGAACGCCCTGGGCGCACAGCGGGCAGGCGTCCGGCTCGTAGGTGGGCAGGGACAGGTCGAGCAGCGCGTGGAGCGGCACGCCGAGCGTGGCGCGGCCACTGCTCCGGTTCACGACGGCCGCGGCCGCCACGACCTGCGCGCCGGCGGCGGTCGCCACCTGCATCGTCTCCCGCGTCGACCCGCCCGTCGTCACGACGTCTTCGACCACCAGGACCCGCTCGGCCTCGGCGATCGTGAAGCCTCTGCGCAGGCGGAGCGCGCCGTCTTCGCGCTCGGCGAAGATCGCCCGGGCGCCGAGCGCCCGTGCCGCCTCATGGCCGATAATCAGACCGCCGAGCGCGGGAGACAGCACGGTGGTCGGGCGCAGGTCGCGCACCCGGTCGGCGAGCGCCGCGCCGAGCGCCGCCGCGTGCTGGGGGTGCTGAAGAACGAGCGCACATTGAAGGTACCCCGGACTGTGCAGCCCCGACGACAAGCGGAAATGCCCCTCGAGGAGGGCCGAACACCGGCGGAACAGGTCGAGCAACTCGTCGCGGTTCATCGTCCACTCCATTGCGGGCAGTCGCGCCTGATACACTGCCCCGTACTGGCCCGGGTCTCTGATCGTGGGTGCAGATGCGGCCCCTTGTCAAGGCGGTCGCGTGCCCTCGACGGCGGGCGCCGCCTGAACCTTGGGGCCCTGAAAACCGTCTAGTACTGGGACCAGGATTGGAGCGACTCCGATGTTTCAGACCGACTGCCGACGCCCGCTCGGATTCGTGTTCGCCGCCATGCTTCTCGCCGCGTCGTCGTACGCACAGTCCCCGCAGCAGGCCGTCGCCGGACAGGCGCCCGCCGGCGCCAAGGCCGGGCCCGTCAGCCGGATCTCGATCGACGACGCGGTGCGCCTGGCGCTGGAACAGAACCTGTCGCTCCAGGTCCAGCGGCTCGACCCGCAGATCCAGGGGCTGAACATCGACCTCATCAAGACGGCGTGGACGCCGGTGGTGAGCGGGACGTTCAGCAACGTGAGCTCGACGAACCCGGTCAGCGGCTACTTCGCCGGCGCGACCAACGCGCTCACCAACGCCCGGTTCGGGGCCACGGCGCAGGCCGACCAGCTGCTGCCGTGGGGCGCCAACTACAACGTCACGTGGAACAACAACCGCGCCAAGAGCAACAGCGTCTACGACAGCCCGAACCCGGCGCTCGGCTCCGTGCTCGGTGCGAGCTATACGCAGCCGCTGCTCCGCAACTTCGCGGTCGACAGCACCCGGCAGCAGCTGCTCATCAGCAAGAAGAACCGGGAGATGACCGACGTGCAGCTTCGCCAGACCGTGGTCACCACCGTCCGCCAGGTGAAGTACGCGTACTGGAACCTCGCGTACGCGCTCGGGAACCTGAAGGTGCAGCAGCAGTCGCTCGACATCGCCCGCGAGTCGCTCAGGAACAACAAGTCGCGGGTCGGCATCGGCACCATGGCGCCGATCGACATCGTCGAGGCCGAGGCCGAGGTCGCCCGCAACGAAGAGGCGGTGATCATCGCGGAGGCGCAGATCACCCGTGCGGAAGACGTGCTGCGGGCGCTGATCTTCGATCCGAAGAACCCCGAATTCTGGGAGACGACGTTCGATCTGACCGACCCGCCGGCGTTCCGGGCGCAGGACGTCGACCTGAATGCCGCGGTGAAACGCGCCCTGGAGAACCGCACCGACCTGGTGAACATGCGGAAGAGCCTCGAGGCGGCCGACATCAACATCCGGTACTTCAAGAACCAGATCCTGCCGGACCTGAACGTGCGGGCCGGCTATGGCCTGACCGGACAGGGCGGCACCAGCTACACGTTCTCCGACGAGTTCCCCCCCGTTCCAATCTCGATCGTCGACAAGGGCTGGGGCAGCGTGTACTCGCAGATGCTCAGCAACGACTTCCACAACTGGTCGGTGGCGGTCACCGTCGGCTACCCACTGGGCCGCAGTGGCGCCGAGGCGGCGCTCGCGCGCGCGCGAGTGTCGTACGCGCAGGATCAGCTGCAACTGCGCAGCCTCGAGCTGACCGTGGCCACCCAGGTGCGCGAGGTCGCCCGCACGCTGAACACCAACCGTAAGCGCGTCGACGCGACGCGGGCCTCCCGCGATCTGGCCCAGCGGCGGCTCGACGCCGAGCAGAAGAAATTCCAGGCCGGGCTGTCGACGAACTTCCTCGTCATCCAGGCGCAGCGGGATCTCGCGTCGGCTCGCAACGCCGAGCTGCAGGCGATCCTCGACTACAGCCGATCCGTCGTCGATTTCGAGACCGTCCAGGAAGCCCCGGTCGTGGGCGGCGGCATCTCGCTGGCCGTGGCCGGGCGCGTGGGCCAGGTGCAGTAGGACGCGCTATACTCCCCGGTGTGCCGAAGCTGACGGTCACCGTCATCACGCGCGACGAGGCGGCGAACATCCTCGCCGCCCTCGATTCGGTGGCGTGGGCCGACGAACTCGTCGTCGTCGACTCCGGGAGTACGGACGAGACGGTGGCCCTCGCCCGGCAGCGGACCGATCGCGTCCTCGTCCGCGAGTGGTCCGGCTACTCGGCGCAGAAGAACTTCGCGGCCGAGCAGGCGTCGCACGACTGGATCCTGTCGCTCGACGCCGACGAGCGCGTGACGCCGGCTCTCGCGGACGAAATCCGGGCCCTCCTGGACGGCCAGCCCGCGGCGCGCGGCTATGCGATACCCCGCGTCAGCTTCTACCTCGGGAAGTGGATTCGAACGACGGACTGGTACCCCGACCATCAACTCCGGCTGTACGACCGCCGGGCGGCGAGCTGGGCTGGTGACGTGCACGAGGGCGTCCGAGTAGCGGGCGCCGTCGGACGGCTTCGCGCCGAGTTGCAGCACACCCCCTACAGCGACATCTCGCATCACCTGCAGACGATCGACCGGTACACGACGCTGGCGGCTCGGCAGCTGCAGGAGCGCGGGCGAACGGTCGGAATGGCGGGCCTGGCGGCGCGGCCGCTCGGCGCCTTCCTGAGGAACTACCTGGCCCGCGGGGGCTGGCGGGACGGCTCCGTGGGCTTCGTCGTGTCCATCCTCAACAGCTACTACGTGTTCCTGAAGTTCGCGAAGCTGTGGGAGCTGGGGAGGAAGGAAGAAGCAGGCCGTAGGCAGTAGGCCGCAGGCAGCTTGCCCTGAGCGAGCGAAGCGAGTCGAAGGGTGGGCAGGCAGCTGGCAGCTGGCAGCTGGCAGCTGGCAGCGGATGACGGAGATGTTCTCACTCCAGATCGACACCGCGCGGACGTGGCGGGGCGGCCAGAACCAGGTGCTGCTGACCGCCCTGGGCCTCCGGGCCCGCGGCCACCGAGTGGCGGTCGTCGCCCACCCGAACGGCGAGCTGCGGAACCGCCTGCCTGCCGACATCGAGGTGGTGCCGCTCGCGCCGCGCGGCGAAGTGGACCTGCCAGCCGCCTGGCGACTGTCGCGGGTCATCCGCGACCTGCAGCCCGACGTCATCCACGCGCACGATCCACACGGCGTCGCCGTCGCGGCCACCGCCCTTTCGATTGCCTCGCCGCCGAGGCGCCCGGCGCTCGTCGCCGCGCGCCGTGTCGATTTTCACATCAAGAGCAACTCGTTTTCACGCTGGAAGTACCGCCAGGTCGATCGCTTCGTCACCGCCTCGGACGCGATTCGGGCGATGCTCGTCGAGGACGGCGTGCCCGCGGAGCGGGCCACGACGGTGCACGAGGGGATCGACGTCGATCGCGTGGCCGCCATCGAGCCGCTGAACGTCCGCGAGGAGTACTGGTTCCCGCCTCACTCGCTGATCGTCGGCAACATCGCCGCGCTGGTGCCTCACAAGGGACAGAAGCACCTGATCGATGCGGCCGCGATCGTGGTGCGCGACGTGCCGGAGGCCCGCTTCCTCGTGCTCGGCGAGGGCGAGCTTCGCCCGACGCTCGAGCACCAGGTCAAGCATCTTCACCTCTCCCAGCACGTCGTCTTCGCCGGCTTCCGCACCGATGTGCTGGCCGTGCTGAAGGGGCTGGACCTGTTCGTGATGAGTTCCGTGACGGAAGGACTGGGCACGTCGCTGCTCGACGCGATGGCAGCGGGCCGCCCGATCGTCGCGACGCGGGCCGGCGGGATCCCGGAAGTCGTCGTCGATGGCGAGACGGGCGTGCTCGTGCCTCCGGGCGACGGCGCCGCCCTCGCGGCGGCCGTTCGGGGCATGCTGCGCGACGAGCCGAAACGACGGCGGATGGCTGAGGCGGGGTTCGCGCGCGTCCGAACGGCGTTCAGCGTCGACCGGATGGTGGAGGCGACGCTCGCCGTCTACGCCGCCGTGGCCGGCACCACCCGCGGAGCGGGCACCGGACATCCGCCGCCGGCCGATTGAAGCCGCACTGGTCGCGCATGCCGACATGGCACAGCGCGAAGTCATAGCGGACCGGGTCGGCCGGGTCCAGCCGGCGAAGCGACGCCGTGATGTCGGACGCCATCTTCCAGCCCGGGCTTCGGTAGCGCGGTCAAGCCCAGGCACTGCCCCAGCCGGATGACGTGCACATCGAGCGGCACGATCAGCTGCGACGGAGAGACGCCCGACCACGCGCCGAAGTCGACCGCGTCCCGCCGGACCATCCAACGGAGATACAGGTTCAGGCGTTTGCAGGCGCTGCCTGTCGACGGCCGCGGGAAGAAATACGGCACACCGGTCGGGCGCCGTCGCGCCTCCGCGGGCGCCAGCGCCAGCGCGCGCGTCGAGAACGACTCGATCGAAGCTTCGACGTCCGTCCGGGACGCGCCGTGCCCGAGCAGGAAGAACGCCTCAATCGAACCCGCCTCGTCCATCATCCGGCGCAGGGTCAGCATCAACGCGGCCAGGTCGTCACCCCGGGTCCAGCGGTGCACGATCGGCTCGAAGGCGCGACCGTCGTGCCGCGGGTCGAAGCGGCGGACGAACCCCGCGGGCGAGGGGCCCATCACCGCCAGCACGCGCTCCACCGACTGCAGCACGCTGGCCACCCGTCCGAAGGCGAGCCCTGACGCGCAGAACCCGACCACTTCCCTGTCGGCCCGCTCGGGATACCGGCGGACGATGTCGATCGGATCCGGGACGGCGTCGGCCCGGTTGTACTCGGCGTAGAGGCGGTCAAGGGCGGCCTTCAGGCCGTCGCGCCAACCCGGCGACGCGACGGCGCTCGACCTCATGAGCGGACGGCGGCCGGCCCGAACACCTCGGCGCCAGGGACCTGGTGGTTCACGTGAACCGTCCGTCCGCCGACGATGGTGGCGGCCACCGAGCCGCGCAGCGTCCAGCCGTCGAACGGGGAGTTGCGCGACAGCGATTTCGACTTCGAGAGGTCCACCGTCATCGGTACCGACGGGGCGATGATGGTGAGATCGGCCGGCCGCCCTGGCCTGAGCGTACCGCCGGGGAGATTCAGGATGCGGCTGGGATTGACCGACATCAGCTGCACCATTCGGCTGAGCGTGATGACGCCCGTGTGCACCAGCCGGTCGAGCGTCAGCGCCACGGCGGTCTCGAGACCGATGATGCCGAACGGCGCCCGGTCGAATTCCACGTGCTTCTCGTCCCGCTGGTGCGGCGCGTGGTCGGTGGCGATCACGTCGACGGTTCCTGCCCTGAGGCCTTCAAGGATGGCATCGACGTCGGCCTGCTCCCTGAGCGGCGGGTTCATCTTGAGGTTCGTGTCGTAGCTGACCGGCGCGGTCAGGCGCTCGTCGGTCAGTACGAAGTGGTGCGGCGTCACTTCGCAGGTCACCGCGACGCCCCTGGCTTTTGCCGCCGACACCGCGCGCAGCGCCTGCCGGGTGCTCAGGTGCGCGATATGGACGACACCGCCCGCCATCTCGGCCAGCGCGATGTCGCGCTCGACCATGATCGACTCGGCCGTGGCCGGGATGCCGCGCAGACCGAGCATCGACGCGATGTATCCCTCGTGCGCGACCCCCTCCCCCTTCAGGGTGGGCTCCTCGCAGTGGTCGATCACCGGCAGGTTGAACATGCCGGCGTACTCCAGGGCCCGCCGCATCAGCAGCGCGGTCAACACCGGCTTCCCGTCGTCGGAGATCGCCACGCAGCCCGCCTCGCGCAGGTCGGCGATCTCGGAGAGGCTCTCGCCCTTCATGCCCTTCGACACCGCTCCGATCGGGTAGACGCGGACGGCGCCGACCAGGGACGCGCGCTCGAGGATCGCGCGCGTGACGGCGGCGGTGTCGTTCACCGGCAGCGTGTTGGGCATGCAGGCGACCGCCGTGAAGCCGCCGACCGCCGCCGCCGCGGTGCCGGTAGCGATGGTCTCCTTGTGCTCCTGACCGGGCTCGCGAAGGTGCACGTGCATGTCCACGAAGCCGGGGCAGACCACGCAGCCGGCCGGAACGACGGCCACCTCGACGCCTGCGGCCGCGGGCAGGTCGATGCCGACCTCCACCACGCGGTCGCCGTCCAGCAGCACGTCCCTCACGCCGTCGATTCCCTGCAGCGGGTCGACGAGATGCCCGCCCTTAAGCAACCGCTTCATGTTCAGCTCCACCGGACAGCAGGTACAGCACCGCCATACGAACGGCCACGCCGTTGGCCACCTGATCGAGGATAACCGAGTCGGGACCGTCGGCCAGGTCCGACGCAATCTCGACGCCGCGGTTCATCGGGCCGGGGTGCATGATCAGCACGTCGGGCTTCGCGCGCCGCGCGCGTTCGACCGTCATTCCGAACACGTTGAAGTACTCGCGCAGCGTCGGGAAGTACCCGCCGAGCATCCGTTCGAGCTGGATGCGCAGCATCATCACCGCGTCGGCGCCCTCGACGGCCTCGTCGAGCGACGAGGTGATGTGCACGCCCGACCGCCCGAAGCCGGCCGGCACGAGCGTCGGGGGACCGCACAGCCAGACGTCGGCGCCCATCCGCGTGAGCAGCAGCACGTTGGACCGAAGCACGCGGCTGTGGAGGAGGTCGCCGCAGATGGCCACCTTCAGCCCCGCGAGCCGCCCCTTCCGCTCGCGGATGGTGAACGCGTCGAGCAGCGCCTGCGTCGGGTGCTCGTGCATGCCGTCGCCGGCGTTGATCACGCCCGACCGGCAGATCCGCGACAGGAAGTGGCAGGCCCCGGACGAGGAGTGGCGGACGACGAGCAGATCGGGCGACATCGCCTCGATGTTGTGCGCGGTGTCGGCCAGCGTCTCCCCCTTGACGACGGCGGACGTGCTGGCCGCGATGCTGAGGGTGTCGGCGCTCAGCCGCTTCTCGGCGATTTCGAACGACGTCCGCGTGCGGGTGCTCGCCTCGAAGAACAGGTTCACGACCGTCTTCCCGCGCAGCGCCGGCACCTTCTTGATCGTCCGCGAGGAGATTTCCTTCATCGCCACCGCGGTGTCGAGGATCAGCGCGATCTCCTCGACGGACAGTTCCGCGATACCAACCAGGTCCTTCCGCCTCAGCCGGTTCGCCGACATCGGCGTCTCGTCCGGCAGCGCAGGCGGCGTGGCGTTCGTCGTGCTGGATGTCTCGGCACTCATCACGCGTCCTCCCCGGCGGCCTTCTCGATGACGACTTCGTCGCACCCGTCGGTCTCGAGCAGCCGCACCGACACGCTCTCGGCACGCGACGTGGGCAGGTTCTTGCCGACGTAGTCGGCCTTGATCGGCAGCTCCCGGTGGCCCCGATCCACGATGACGACGAGCTGGATGGCGCGGGGCCGGCCGAAGTCGATCAACTCGTCGAGCGCCGCCCGCACGGTCCGGCCGGTGTAGAGTACGTCGTCCACGAGGACGATGATCCGGTCGTCGATCGAGAACGGGATGTCGGTGCTGCGGACCAGCGGCTGCGGCCCGACCGGATTCAGCATCAGGTCGTCGCGGTAGAGCGTGATGTCGAGCGCGCCGACGGGCACGTCGTGCCCCGAGATCTCGCGAAGCCGCGCCGCCAGCCGCGTCGCAATCGGCACGCCGCGGGTCCTCACGCCCACCAGCCCCAGGCTCTCCACCCCGCGGTTGCGCTCCACGATTTCGTGGGCGATCCGGGTGAGCGTCCGGCCCATCCGATCGGCGTCCATCACAACGGGCATATGAACTCCTCGCTGGAACGAGTGCAGGGGCAGGGCCAGGCGCCGGCCGCTACCGTGACGATGGGAATCGAGTCGCCGAGAGAGATTTGGTGGCGCATGCAGGATCTTGCCGGCCTCTCGGGGCCGGCTTAAAGAGCGGCCGGCAGTATAGCACGCCGGCCGGCGTCGCGTTCAGCGCTCGTAGGTCCGGATGCCGGTCACCGGGCGGGCCTCGCTGAACTCCCGGCGGAACACGTCGATCCGCGCCCGGCCGTCCATGTCGTGCGCGACGGGCAATCCCAGGAAGTAGAGGATGGTGGGCACGACGTCGAGAATCGAGGCCCGACTCTTCCGCCCTGGCGCGATGACCGCGCCGTAGGCGAGCATGAAGCCGTCGGGCGCCTCCTGGTGGGTGCCGGACAGGTCCGGCGATCCCAGGTAGCGCTCGAGCATCCGTCTGCCGACCGATAGCGGCTCCATGCCGAAGCCGGACACGATCAGCAGGAGGTCGTCGGGTCCCAGGGTGGCCAGAGCCCGCCCGACGATGACGTCGACGCGCGCGTACGCCCCCTCGAGGACGAGACCGTAGCGCCTTTGCTCCTCCGGCGACACGTCGCCGAAGTCCCGCGGCATGGCAAAACGGAGGAACCCGTGGCCGGCCGAGTCGAGCTCGCGGTATCGGACCACCGAAAGGTCCGGGCGGACCGCCTCGCCGAGCGCGGCGGCCACCTGCTCGTACATGCGATCGGTGACGACCGGCAGGGTGTCGAGGAGGCCGCTGCTGGCCACGTCGCCTGTTGCCGGGGCCGCCCTGTAGCCAGCCGCGCGGGCCTCCTCGAACAGCGCGGGCGGCTGTATCGAGAGGAGCGACGGCCGCGCGGCGGGATCGGCGTCGCGCCCGGGTTCGTTCGGCTCTGCCAACGCGGCGCCGGGCCGGTAGAACTGGTCGGATACCAGGTAGCCCCGCACCGGCTGCGCGGGATAGGTCAGCGGCCAATTGACGACGCCCGAGATCAGCCCGGCCGAACCGAGGATGCTCCACAGCGGCCGCGCGCGCACGGACGCCGACGTGTGCGGCACGGCCGTGATGAAGCCGAAGTGCACGAGCCCGTGCGCAAAGCAGTTGGAAGGCAGCAGCTCGAGCGGATCGCTGGATGCCGGCACCTGATAGCGGGCCGCCGATCGGACGCCCGTGCGGGCCGGCAGCTTGCCGGTGGCCACGGTCGTCCAGACCGGGTCGGGCTGCGTCGGCCGGATGGTGGCCAGGTGCATGGCGGCGCCGCTGTCGAGAATCTTCCCGAAGTTGGGGAGGCGCCCTTCAAGCGCCGCCGCGGACACGAAGTCGAGTGACCCGCCGTCGAGGGCGATGAGCATCACGCGGCCGGTCACGGCAGGCCGCGAGACGGCGGCGTCGACATCCAGCGGCCGCGACACCAGCGGCGCCAGCTTGCCCGGCCCGCGCGCCACGAGCGGCAGGACCAGCGAGGCGGCCAGCGCGATGCCCGTGACGCTCGCGCCCACCCGGCCCTTCCGGCGCCCGAAGGAGTAGTGCGCGACGGCCACACCGAGGAACAGCAGCGCGCAGACGCTCAGGATCGCCGCGCCGGCGGCCATGCGCCGCGACGTGTCGAGGCTGAGCATCGCGGAATACGTTCGCAGGTTCGACCACATGAGCGCTGCCGCCCCGGCCGCGTCGGCCGTCAGCAGCCACGTCTGCAGGCGCAGGCTCACCCAGCCGGGCGACAGGCGTTCGGTCCCGATCATCAGCCGGAGGACGATGAGCGCGTAGAACCCGACGACGAGATGAACGCCGTAGAACGGCGCCAGGGTGACGGTGAGGGCGACGAGATTCAGGGGATAGAGCGGCACGCCGGGGTTCAGCTGGAGGAACAGGATGCTCAGGTAGACCGCGCCGACGCCGGCCGCGATCACGGCATTGCTGAACATCCGGAGGAACCGCATCGGTAGATCCTACCTGAAGCCGGCATGATAGCAGCCCGCGGCGGAAGTCCCGCCCCCATTCGGCTATACTCAGCGCGATGCCAGTGGACGTCGACGCCGAAGTCCTCGCTTCGACCCGCCTCTCGGACGACTACGCGGTGGTGGCCTTCCGCGCTCCCGAACTCGCCCGCACGATTCGGCCGGGCCAGTTCGTGATGATCCGAGCGGCCGCCGGGGACACGCCGCTGCTGCGGAGGCCGTACTCGGTCTTCGAGCGCCTGCGCGGGCCGGCCGGAGAGGTCGTAGGGTTCTCGATTCTCAACAAGCGGGTCGGCGTTGGCAGCCGGTTGATTGCGGACGCCGCGCCGGGCAGCCGGTTGTCGTGCCTCGGACCGCTCGGCCGCCCGTTCTCGCCGCCGCCGGCCGGGTCGGAAGCGTGGATGGTTGCCGGCGGGACGGGTCTCGCCCCGTTCGCGACGCTCAGCGAGGATCTGGCGGCCGCAGGCATCTCCGGCCGGCTCTTCTATGGCGCGCGGACGGGCGTCGAGATCTTCTGCGTCGAGCGCTTCGAGGGAATGGGCGTCGGCGTGACGCTGGCCACCGAGGACGGCACGCTGGGTGAACGGGGCCGGGTAACGGTGCCGCTGTCGCGCGAACTCGCGGCCCGTCCGCCGGCGCTGCCGGTGATGGTCTACGCGTGCGGGCCGGAAGCGATGCTCGAGGCGGTCGCTGCGCTCGCGGCCCGCCACGGCCGATCGTGCGAGGTCGCCACCGAGCGGCGGATGGGGTGCGGAATGGGCGGCTGCTACAGCTGCGTGATCAGGGTCCGAGCGCTGGAGGGCGGTACTCGTTACGCGCGGTCGTGCGTCGAGGGCCCGGTGTTCGCAGCCGAGGACATCGTGTGGGACGACCGGCGGCCCTGACGACCGCCGCTCCGGGGATGACATCCATGGATCTCTCCGTCCGGATCGGTGCGCTGACGCTGAAGACGCCCCTCCTCTCGGCGAGCGGGTGCTTCGGTTACGGCGTCGAGTACGCCGGCGTTGTCGATCTCTCCTCGCTCGGCGCCGTCGTGGTCAAAGGGCTCTTCCTCAACGAGCGACCGGGGCATCCTCCGCCCCGGATCGTCGAAACGCCGGCCGGGATGCTGAACGCCATCGGCCTGCAGGGCATCGGCGTGCGCCGGTTCGTGCGCGAGAAACTGCCGGAACTGCGGGAACGCGGCGCGACGGTCATCGTCAACGTGTGCGGCACGACGATCGACGAGTACGTCGAGGTGACGCGGATTCTGTCGGACGCCGACGGCGTCGCCGCCATCGAGCTGAACATCTCGTGCCCGAACATCAAAGAGGGTGGCATTTCTTTCGGGTGCGACCTCGGCAACACCCACCAGGTGGTGTCCGCCGTGCGGCGCGCGACGACGCTGCCGCTCATCCCGAAGCTGACGCCGAACGTGACCAGCGTCGCGGCGTTCGCGAGGGCGGCCGAGGAGGCCGGAGCGGACGCCGTCTCGCTCGTCAACACGTTCCTCGCGATGGCGATCGACGTCGAGACGCGGCGGCCCAGGCTGTCGAACGTCATGGGCGGGTTGAGCGGTCCCGCCATCCGGCCGATCGCGGTCCGGATGGTGTACGAATGCTCGCGCCTCGTGCGCATCCCGGTCATCGGAATGGGCGGCATCGCCTCGGCGGCCGACGTCCTGGAGTTCGTGATTGCCGGCGCGACGGCGGTGCAGGTCGGCACCGCCAGCTTCGTCGACCCGTTCATCTGGGGCAAGCTCGAGGCGGGGGTGCGCGACTACATGAGCCGCCACCGGATCGAACGGATCGCCGACCTGACGGGGACGATGGACGTCCCCGGGGAGAAGCGCGCGTGAACGCACTGCTGGTGGCACTCGACGTGGATTCCGCGGACCGGGCGTGCGAACTGGCGAAAGAGCTGTCCGGCGTCGTCGGCGGCGTGAAGGTGGGCAGCCGGCTGTTCACGACCGAGGGCCCCGCGATCGTCAGGCGGCTGGTCGGCGAGGGGCACCGGGTGTTCCTGGACCTGAAATTCCACGACATCCCGAACACCGTGGCCGGGGCCGTGGCCGCGGCCACTCGTCTCGGCGCCTGGATGGTGAACGTTCACGCGTCGGGAGGCCTCGAGATGATGCGCGCGGCGGCCGCGGCGGCGGCCGAGGCCGCGGCGGCCGAGGGCCTGCCGCGGCCGTTGGTGATCGCCGTCACCGTGCTCACGAGCCTCGACCAGGCGGCGCTCGCCCGCGTCGGCGTGGGCGCGACGGTGCTCGACCAGGTGGCCGCGCTCGCGGCACTCGCGGCCGACGCCGGCCTGGACGGCGTGGTGGCCTCGCCGCAGGAAACACGATGGCTTCGCGAGCGGCGCGGTCGCGAGTTCGTGATCGTGACACCCGGGATACGCGGGACTGCCGCCGTCGCCCCTGGCGCTCCGGCGCCCGGGGAAGCCCCGCGCATCGACGACCAGGCGCGGACGCTGAGCGCGGCCGAGGCGCTCGCCGCCGGCGCCAGCTACCTGGTCGTGGGACGCCCCATTATTGCCGCGAACGACCCGCGGGCTGCGGCCGAGGCGATCGCGAAGAGCTGCATATCTACGATACCGGCCGGAGCGGGAGCACTTCGTTCAGGCTACCCGTACGGTAACCCTGGAGATCGAGGCTGACGTAGCGGAAGCCGATGGCCTTCAGGTCAGTGACCAGCGCGTCCCTCACGTCGGTCGCCAGGGCGCGGGCCATGTCCGCCGGATCCAGTTCGAGGCGCGCGACGTCTCCATGGTGCCGCACGCGGCAGCTCCGGAACCCGAGCGACTGCAGCACGTCCTCCGCCTGCTCGATCATCCGGAGCGCGTCGACCGTCACTTCCCTCCCGTAGGGGATGCGGGAGGACAGGCAGGCGGATGCCGGTTCGTCCCAGGTCGGCAGGCCGAGCCGGCGCGAGATCTGCCGGATCTCCGCCTTCGTGAGGCCGGCCTCGTCCAGCGGACTGCGGACGCCGCGCTCCCGTGCAGCCTCGCGGCCCGGCCGGTAGTCCCCCCGGTCGTCCGCGTTGTTGCCGTCCACGACGGCGGCGAACCCCCGCGCGCGCGCGAGCGCCGTCAGGCGCCCGAACAGCTCCTGCTTGCAGTGGTAGCAGCGGTCGGGGGCATTGACCGTATAGGCGGGATCGTCCATCTCCGCGGTGGAGATGAACTCATGCCGGAGCGAGAAGTCCCGGGCGATGCGAAGCGCCAGGTCACGGTGCCGCCTCGGGTAGCTTGGACTGTCGGCGGTCACCGACAGGGCGCGGTCACCCAGAACCTCGGCGGCGACGGCAGCGAGGCAGGTGCTGTCAACGCCCCCGCTGAACGCCACCACGACCGACCCGAGTTCCCGGAGGCAACGGCGGAGCGCCGTCTCCTTGGATGCAAGCGGATCGGCCGGGTCGCGGCGCTCCGCATCGACTACGTGTCCCAATCCTCTTCCTCGTCGTCATCCTCGTCGAGGCCGTCCTCGTCGTCGTCCTCGTCGTCGTCCTCGTCGTCGTCTTCCAGCGCGACATCGAGTTCGAGCGGCGTGAGGCTGACCACCTCGAGATCACTCCCGCATTCGTGGCACGTGATCACGTCGCCCTTGTCGACTTCATCCTCGTCGACGTCGATGTCGGCTTCACACTCGGGGCACGTGGCCATACCCCACCCTCCTGGAGGTCGTTTCCCGCGGCGGAACCAACTTGCCCGCCTGACATGACACGATCGCTCGCGTCCGGTTGATTCGTCAAGAGGGTGTCGGATTATAGCGGGATTCGATCGCCGTCCGCAATCGCGGAGCGACGCGCCGTTCGTCTGTCCGCGGCGCGGCCGGGCCAGCTCTAACGTCCCACGCGTTCCCTTCCGATACAACGGAACGATGACCGCCGGAACCGCCGCCAGCAAGACCGTCCTGATCGCGGACGACGCGACATTCGTGCGGGAGCGGTTTCAAACCGCGGTCGAGGATGCGGGGCATCGGGCCGTGGTCGCGACGAGCGCGGCGGAGCTGCTGGATCGCGTGACGGCGGACCTCGCCGAGATCGATCTCCTCGTGCTCGACCTGCGGCTTCCGTTCGCGTCCGGGATCGAGCTGCTGCGCGCCGTCCGCGCACTCGACGGCGGCCGCCTGCCGATCCTCGTCTTCTCCGGGACGATCAGCAGCGCGGAAGAGGTTCGGGAGCTGGCGTCGCTCGGCGTCGCCGGCTACATCAACGAATACAGTGCGGCGCAGCACATCATGCCGTCGCTCGCGCCACACCTGTTTCCCGACAGCTTCAACCGCCGCTCCAGCCCGCGGGTCGTGCTCGGCATCCCGGTGGCCTACCGGTTCGGCGACACCATCACGGCCGCGCTCACGCTCAATCTCGGCAAGGGCGGCATGAGCGTGCGCACGATGAGCCCGCTCCCGACCGGTTCGCAGGTCAGGCTTCGGTTCTGCCTGCCGGGCGCCAAGCGCGAGATCGAGGCCGAGGCCGCAGTCACCTGGTGCGACCATCGCATCGGCATGGGACTCGAGTTCCAGAGACTCGAGGCGGCCGATCACGGGGCTGTCGCCGAGTTCGTGGACGGCCACTTCTTCGTGCCCGAGGTCTAGCGAGGCGGGCCTCGGACCGCCAAGCACGTCCGGCGACCACGCCCGCCTTGCTACTCCCAGAGTCCGGTTGAATTGACGATGACGGAAAGGACCCGGTGAAGGGTCCTCCCCGAAGCAAGGCCTTTGGCGTCTTTGCGGAGCGGGGGGCCGAGCCGCGGCCGAGTCGCCGTCCCGGTCGTCAACCGAAACGCGTTCAGGGTCTGGAACCAGAAACGCTGCTGTCGGGCCGGAGCAGGCGAAGGCCGTTGGCGATGACGAGCAGCGACGCGCCCATGTCAGCGGCCACGGCCATCCACAGCGTCGCAACGCCCGCCACCGCAAGAGCCAGGAACGCGGCCTTGAGCCCGAGCGCGACAGCGACGTTCGCCCGAATGTTCAGGACCGTCGCCCGCCCGAGGCGGAAGAAGCCGGGCACGGCCATCAGGTCGTCGGACATCAGCGCGACATCGGCGGTCTCGAGCGCCGCATCGGTGCCGGCAGCCCCCATGGCGATGCCGATGTCGGCAGCCGCCAGCGCGGGGGCGTCGTTCACGCCGTCGCCGACCATCGCGACCGCCCCGAAACGGCGCTTCAGGTCCTCGATCGCCGCCACCTTGTCGGCCGGCAGCAGCTCCGAGCGCCATTCGGCGATCCCGAGGTGCGACGCGATGGCGGCGGCCGTCTGCTCGTTGTCGCCGGTCAGCATCACGACGTGCGCCACGCCGGCGCGCCGCAGTTGGTCGACAGCCGCGCGTGCCATCTCGCGCGTCCGGTCGGCCACGCCAACCATCCCGAGCGTCGTCCCCGCACGCGCGACGAGAACCGCCGTCCGGCCCGCCTGCCCCATCGCCTCCAGCTGACGGTCGATGGCAGGCGAGCACAGGCCGCGCTCTTCGAAGAGCCGGTGGTTGCCGACGACCACCGGCTGGCCGTCCACCGTCGCTTCCGCCCCAAGGCCCGGCAAGGCGCGAAACCCCTCGCCTGCCGGAAGCGCGGTGCCGTCACCGGCGGAGCCGCGGATGATTGCCCGCGCGATCGGGTGTTCCGACCTGGCTTCGATCGCGGCCGCCACGCGCCGCACCTCGGCGGGTTCGATCCCATCGAACCCGACCGTCTCAACGACCTCGGGCCGCCCGAGGGTCAGCGTGCCGGTCTTGTCGAACGCGACCACGCGCACCGCGGCCGCGCGCTCGAGATGGACGCCCCCCTTGATCAGCAGGCCCCGGCGAGCCGCTCCCGCCAGCGCGGACACGACTGATACCGGTGTCGAGATGACGAGCGCGCACGGACACGAAATCACCAGCAGGACGAGCGCCCGGTAGAACCAGTCGCCGAACGGCCTGCCGAACGCCAGCGGCGGCACCACCGCCACGGCGGCGGCGACGGCGATGACGGATGGGGTGTAGTAGCGGGCGAAACGGTCGACGAAGGCCTGTGCGGGAGCCCGACGGGCCTGCGCCGTCTCCACCAGGCTGATGATCCGCGCCATCGTCGTGTCATGCCGGACCCGGGTCACCTCGATGAGGAGCGCGCCATGCCCGTTGATCGTCCCGGCGAACACCTCGTCACCCGCCTGCTTGTCGACCGGGAGAGCCTCGCCGGTGATCGGCGCCTGGTTGATGTCGCTGGTCCCATCCGTGATCCGTCCGTCGATCGGTATCTTCTCGCCGGGCCTGACGATAATCGTGTCGCCGAGCACCAGGGCCTCCGCGGGAATGGTGAGCTCGCGGCCGTCCCGGCGCACCTGCGCCTGGGCCGGCGCCAGCTCCATCAGGGCTCTGATGGCGTGCCGTGCGCGGCCCATGCTGCGGCTCTCGAGGTACTGGGCGAGAGCGAACAGGAAGATGACCGCCGCGGCCTCCGACCACTGCCCGATGGCCACGGCTCCACACACGGCCACGAGCATCAGGACGTTCATGTCGAGCGAGAATAGGCGCGCGGCCGACCAGGCTCGGCGGGTCGTCTGCACGCCTCCGGCCGCGATCGACACGGCGTAGGCGGTGAGGGCGGCGACGCGACCCGCGTCTGATGCTTCCAGCAGCATGCCAGCCGCGAACGCCACGCCCGAGAACACGACCACCCGCACCTGGTTCGCCGCGGCCCCGCTACCCGCAGGCGCTGGCCCCTCGTGTTCGAGCCAGGCCCGCATGCCCGTCGCGTTCACGGCCTCGGCGACGCCCCCTGCCTGAAGCCGCGCGGCGTCGTGCGTGACGCTGATGCGCTGGTTGAGAATGTCGGCGGAAAGCCCCTCGAAGCCGGGCAGCCGCCCGAGCCGCCGTTCGAGGAGGCGGACTTCGTCCTGGCAGTCCATTCCCTCGATCCGAAAACGCGACACCGTGTGCAGCTCGCACACCGTGCAGACGGCGCCGTCGGCACCGGCGGACATCGTGGCTCCCATGTGCGCCGCGTCCGCCCGCCGGCGGCAGACCGGACAGGCGGTCGGCGCGTCTGAACAGCTGGTTCGCTCTCTATCCTACCCCGCCCCGGCGGCCCGCGCAGCCCCGGCCAGCCGGCGCGGGGCGCGCGCGGTCTTGCCGCCCATCCAAGGCTTCGACTACCATGGGGGTTCGGGTCCGCGAGAATGGAGCACTAGAGTGATCGAGGTCCAACACCTGACGAAACGATACGGCCGGGTGACGGCCGTGGACGACGTGACGTTCCGGGTCGAACGGGGAGAGATCCTCGGATTCCTCGGCCCGAACGGGGCCGGAAAGACCACCACGATGCGCGTGCTGACCGGGTACATGCCCGCGACGTCCGGGCGCGCGATTGTGGCGGGCTTCGACGTGTTCGAGCAGCCGCTCGAAGCCAAGCGCCGGACCGGCTACCTGCCCGAGACGCCGCCGCTCTACCCCGAGATGGCCGTCCGCGAGTACCTGGAGTTCGTCGCGCGGATCAAGGGCGTCCCCTCGGGCGAGCGCAAGGGTCGCGTGGACACGTCCATGGAGAAGGCGCGCGTGACCGACATGGCCGCCCGACCCTGCGGCAAGCTCTCGAAGGGCTACCGCCAGCGGGTGGGCCTCGCGCAGGCGCTGCTCCACAATCCGGATGTGCTCATCCTCGACGAGCCCACCGCGGGCCTCGACCCGAAGCAGATCATCGAGACCCGCGAGCTGATCAAGGCGCTGGCGGGCGATCACACGGTGGTGCTGAGCACGCACATCCTCCCCGAGGTCTCGCAGACGTGCCAGCGCGTGGTCATCATCAACCGCGGCCGCGTCGTCGCGGTCGATTCCCCCGCCAACCTGACCCGGCGCCTGGGCGGCGCCCATGCGATGTACGTGCAGGTGGACGGCGGCGCCGACGCCCCCGCCGATGCGCTGCAACGGATCGCGGGCACCACTCGCGTCACCGAGGTCGATCGGCTGGACGGCGTGGTGGGCTACGAGGTGGAGTGCGAAGCAGGACGGGACTTGCGCCGCGACATCGCACGCGCGGTGGTGACGGCGGGCTGGGGCTTGCTGGAACTGCGGCCGGTCCATGTGAGCCTGGAGGACATCTTCCTGCAGCTGACAACTGAGGAGCAGACCGGGGAGGCGACCATCCAATGACGAACATCCTCGCGATTGTGCGCAAGGAGTGGAGAGGGTACTTCGCGTCGCCAGTCGGTTACGTCGTGATCGGCATGTACGCGCTGGTCTTCGGCTACTTCTACACGGTCTACCTCAGCTGGTTCCTCCGGCAGAGCATGCAGGGGCCGCAGATGGGCGGCGGCCCGATGAACGTCAACCAGCAGATGATTCGCGGCGTCTTCGACAATTCGATGGTCATCTTCCTGTTCGTGGTGCCGCTCATCACGATGCGGGCGTATGCCGAGGAGAAGCGGTCGGGCACGATCGAGCTGCTGATGACGTCGCCGATCACGGACTTCCAGATCGTGATCGGGAAGTTCCTGGGCGCCATGTCGCTCTACGGGGCGATGCTGGGCGTCACGCTGATTCACATCGGGGTGCTGTTCGCCTACGGCAACCCCGAGTGGAAGCCGATCCTGACCGGATACCTGGGCCTGGTGCTGCTCGGCGGCTGTTTCGTGTCGGTCGGCCTGTTCTTCTCGAGCCTGACGAAGAACCAGATCGTCGCCGGGATGTTCACGTTCGTCGTCCTGCTGCTGCTCTGGGTCATCGGGTGGATCGGAAACTTCTCCGGGCCGACGGTCGAGCGGCTCACGGGTTATCTCTCGCTGACGAGCCATGTCGACGACTTCCTGCGGGGCGTCATCGACAGCCAGCATGTTGTCTACTACCTGAGCTTCATCACCTTCGGTCTGTTCCTGACGGCCAAGGCGGTCGACAGCGAACGGTGGCGGGGGTAGGGCGATGCTGAAACGAGCCTTTGACGCGATCGGGTGGCTGGGAACCGCGCTCGTACTGGCCGCGGTCGCCGTGTTCTTCCTCAAGCCCGAATGGCAGCCGTACATCGCGTTGGCTGGCGTGGGGGGGGCTGGTCTGCGTCCTGCTCTACACCCTCGGCCAGTGGCGCGAGATGGCGCGGCTGTTCGCCGGGCGATCGGCGCGCCTCGGCACGATCTCGGCGGCCTCGGTCATCGTGGTCCTCGGGATCCTGGCCGCGCTCAACTACATCTCGTCGCGCGAGCACAAGCGCTGGGACCTGACCGCGACGAGCCAGTTCACCTTGTCGCCGCAGTCGACCAAGGTGCTCCAGAGCCTGGACGCCCCGCTGAAACTGACGGCGTTCGCGAAAGAGACCGAGTTGCAGACCTACCGCGAACGGCTCGGCGAATACGAGTACGTCTCGAAGAAGGTCTCGGTCGAGTACGTGGATCCCGACAAGAAACCGGCGCTGGCGAAGCAGAAGCAGATCCAGGCCTACGGCACGGTCGCCATCGAATACAAGGACAAGATCGAGCGGGTCGTGGGCAGTTCCGAGCAGGACCTGACCAACGGCATCATCAAGGTCGTCACGGGCAAGGAGCGCAAGGTCTACTTCACGCAGGGCCACGGCGAGAAGGACACGTCCGGCACCGAGCGGACGGGCTACAGCGGCATCGCCGGGCAGCTGGCGCGCGACAACTACAAGGTCGAGCGCCTGCCGCTCGCCCAGCAGGCCGCCGTGCCGGACGACGCCTCCGTCGTCGTGGTTGCCGGCCCGAAGGCCGATTTTCTGCCGGGCGAAATCGACGCGTTGAAGGCGTACCTCGCCAAGGGCGGCAAGCTGATGCTGCTCATGGATCCCCCGGAGAAGGCCGATGATCCGTCGCTGGCCAACCTGACGGCGCTTGCTCACGAGTGGGCGATCGACCTCGGCAACAACGTCGTCGTCGACGTGAGCGGCATGGGCCGCCTGCTCGGCACCGACGCGACGGTGCCGGTGGCGGTGAACTACCCGTCGCACCCGATCGTCCAGGACATGGACCTGCTGACCGCCTATCCGCTGGCGCGATCGGTGTCGGTGGTGTCGGGCGGCGTCGGCGGCCACTCCGCTCAGGCGTTTGTCGAGACCAGCGCTCAGAGTTGGGCGGAAACCGACGTGAAGACCGTGCTCGCCGGCGGGAAGGTGGGCCTCGACGAGGCCAAGGGCGACAAGCGAGGACCGGTCGCGATTGCGGCCGCTGCGTCGGCACCGGTCGACGCCCCGGCGGCCGGGGACAAGCCGGGTACAGGAGAAGCCGGCCGAGGACGCCCCGAAGCCCGAGGCTCGGGTGGTCGTGTTCGGCGACTCGGATTTCGCGTCGACCGCGGCGCTCGGCATCAGCGGCAACCGCGATCTGTTCATGAACGCCGTCAGCTGGCTCGCGCAGCAGGAGAACCTGATCGCGATCCGGCCGAAGGAAGCCGACGACCGCCGCGTGACGATGACCGCCAACCAGCAGCTGCGCGTGCTGATTCTGGCGCTGCTCGTCGTTCCGGTGCTCGTCTTCGGCAGCGGCGTCTACGCGTGGTGGCGGAGGCGGTAGATGCGCGGATTCAAATCCCTGATCGTCCTGTCGGCGGTGCTGGCGGGCCTGGCGGCGTACATCTACTTCGTCGAGTCGAAGAAGCCGGAGGGAGGCGCCGCGACGGCCGGGCCGAAGGTCTTCGCCGCGGTGAAGTCGGACGCGGTCGAGCAGATCACGGTGAAGTCGGCCGGCGGCGACCGGACGACGCTGAAGAAGTCCGGCGGGACCTGGCAGATCACCGCGCCGGTGACGGCGCCGGCGGACGAGGCCGAGGTTTCGGGCATCGTCACCAACCTCGCGACCGTCGACATCGTGCGCACTGTGGAAGAGAACGCAGCCGATCTCGCACCGTTCGGCCTGGCAGAGCCGAGGGTCGAGATCGACTTCAAGGAGGCCGGTGGCAAGTCGATGCAGCGCCTGCTGATCGGCGACAAGACGGCGACGTCGGGCGACCTGTACGCGAAACTGCCCGGCGACAAGAGGGTCTTCCTGATCGCCGGCCACCACGACGCCACGTTCAACCGCGGCACGTTCGACCTGCGGCAGAAGAGCGTGCTCACCTTCGAGCGCGACAAGGTCGACCTGGTCACGGTGACGTCCGACGCGGCGGCGGTTGAACTCGCGCGAAGAGCCGACCAGTGGGCGCTGACGAAGCCGATTCAGGCGCCGGCCGACTACGGCACGGTCGAGGGGCTGATCGGGCGGGTGCAGTCGGCGCAGATGAAGGCCATCACGGCGCAGGAAGCCGGCGACCTCAAGCCCTACGGCCTGGAGAAGCCGGTGGCCTCGGTCACTTTCGGTCTCGGCAGTTCGCGGGCGACACTCCACATCGGCGGCAAGGCTGACGCCAGCACGGTGTACGCGAAGGACGCCTCGAGGCCGATGGTCTTCACGGTGGATTCGACGCTGCTCGACGACGTGAAGAAGCCGGCCGACCAGCTTCGGCGGAAGGACGTGTTCGAGTTCCGCGCCTTCAACGCCACGTCCGTTCAGATTACGCGCGGCACCAGCACGATCGTGTTCGAGAAGATCAAGGCGCCGGGCAAGGACGCCGCCGAGGTCTGGCGCCAGGCGAAGCCAACGGCCAAGGATGTCGATGCGGCCGCGTTCGACGCCTTCCTGACGAAGCTGACGAACCTGCGTGCGCAGTCGTTCGTCGAGGCTGGCGGCAAGACCAGGACGGGACTCGACGCGCCGGCCCTGATCGTCGCCGTCCGTTTCGACGACGGCAAGAAGGAAGAGACGGTCACCTTCGGGCGCGCCGGAGGCGACGCGCACGCGGCGATGGCGGGCCAGCCCGGGGCGGCCAAACTCGACGCCACGGAGTTCGACGAGATGCTGAAGGCGTTCGAGGCGATCAAGTAGGGCTCAAGGCGCAAGGCTCAGGGCTCAAGGCTCAGTCAGGCTCAGGGCTCAGGCCGCAGGGCCGGACGGCAGGATCACGAATGTCCCACTCCAGCCAGGGCCCATCCACGCGGTTCGCCGCCGCGGTTCTGCTCGGCGTCCTGGCGTTCGGCGGCGGCTGCGTCAAGCGGACGCCGCCGGCCACCGTTCCGCCTCCGGGTCCTGCGACGGCAACGGGGGCGCGGCCCCTGCCGACACCGCCGCCGCCTTCCTCGGGCACCGTTCGGACCTCGCGCGCTGGAATCGATGCCCTGCGCGCCGACCTCGCCCAGACCTTCGAAAACCCCGCGTTTGGCCGCATGCAGTGGGCGGTCCTGGTTCAGTCGCTCGAGAGCGGCGAGACGCTGTACAGCGCGAACGCCTCGAAGCTGATGATGCCGGCGTCGAACATGAAGGTCGTGACGCTGGCCGCGGCGGCGGAACGGCTGGGGTGGGACTACACCTACGAGACGACGCTCGTCACGGCCGCCCCGGTCGTGAACGGCATTCTGAAAGGCGATCTCGTCGTCGTCGGCTCAGGCGATCCGACTATCGGAGGCCGCGGCGGCAGCGCCACCCGCGTGTTCGAGGAGTGGGCCGACCGGCTGCGGGCCGCTGGCCTCGACGGGATCACGGGCCGGATTGTGGCCGACGCCCGGGCGTTCGGTCAGGACACCCTGGGTGCGGGATGGTCATGGGACTACCTCGGGTCCGGCTATGCCGCCGGCGTGTCGGCGCTCCAGTTCAACGAGAGCGTGGCCGATGTGGTGATCAAGCCAGGCATGTCGGCGGGCCAGCCGGCTGTCATCGAAGTGCGACCGATCGAAAGCGGCCTCATCGTCGATCCGCGCGTGACGACGTCGTCTGGCGGTGACGCGGACCTCGAGGTCTCCAGGCTCGCTGGCTCCAACCGGCTGGTCGTAAGCGGCACCGTGCCCGCTGGCGCGAAAGACGTCTTGCGGTCGGCGACAGTTGACCGGCCCGCCCTGTATTTCGCGCGAGTTCTCCGCGAGGTGCTCGTCGCGCGGGGCATCCGCGTCGCCGGCGCCGCGGCCGAGTACCGAGGAGGCCTACGCGGTCCCGCCGGAGGAGCCGACCCGCATGCTGCTCTCGCACCAGTCTGCGCCGCTGCGGGAGATCGCGCGCGTCCTGATGAAGGCGAGCCAGAACCAGTACGCCGAAACGCTGCTGCGCACCCTCGGGGGCCGCTCGGGCATGGGCACGCCGGACGCCGGCCGGACGGCGGTGAAGGAAGTGCTCGATGCGTGGGGCATCCCGCGCGAGGCCTACGCCCTGGCCGACGGCTCGGGGCTGTCGCGGTACAACTACCTCTGCGCGGAGATGCTGGTGGCGATCCTGCGGCAGATGCACGTCGACCCGCGGCACAAGGAGCCGTTCCTGGCGGCGTTGCCGGTCGGCGGCGAGGACGGGACGATTGCGCGCCGGTTCGCTGGCACCGCCGCGGCCGGTAACGTGCGCGCGAAGACGGGGTCGATTGCGAACGTCCGCGCGCTGTCCGGCTACGTGACGTCGGCAAACGGCGAACCGCTCGTCTTCTCGATCATCGCCAACAACTTCACCGCGCCCCAGGCGGCGATCGACGCCGCCACCGACGAAGCCATCGTCCGCCTGGCCACCTTCGTGCGGAATACCAGCGACAAGAACGTCCCCCACGAATTCAACCACTGAGAGCACAGCGAGCACGGAGGCTCCCTCGCGGAGGGCTTCGACGGCGCCCCGGCCTCGCCGGGGCGGCTGGCGGGAAGCCGTGCGATGCACGCGCGAGCCCGGTTTGCGTCGAGACGGGTTCGTGCGCGCAACGCACGGCTCCCCGCCCGGGCCCGTGGGCCCGGCGTCGAAGCCCGATCGACCGTCACGCGGACACGTGTGACGCGCGCCCGTCTCCGTGTTCTCCGTGTCCTCTGTGGTTGGCTGGCGGAGCTGCGTCAGGTCCGTCCGAACTCGGCGCGGGCGGCGGCGAGGATCTGCGCAAGGTCGCCCGTCAAGCCGCCGCCAAGGGCGAGTTCAGGCTTCCCGCCGCCCCGTCCGCCGAACGCCGCCAGCAGCCCCTTGAGGGCGGCCGCACAGTCGCTCTTCCCGTCCTTGGATCGGGCGAGCACCGCGTTGTACGGCGGGGCGGTGGTGAAGAGCGCAACCTGAAAGCCGGGCGCGCCGCAGATGGCCAGCGCCATGCTCTTCAGCATGCTCTGGTCGCGGCCGTCCAGCGCCTGGACCACCTGGCGGACGCCGCTCACCGTTTCGGCATCAGCCGCCAGCGCCGCGGCTTCGTAGTCGCCGAGTCGTTCCTGCAGGTCACGCATCGCCTTCCGCTGTTCCTTGTTCTCGGCCTGCAGCCGCTCGAGCGCGGCGGGCAGTTCCTGCGGCGCGACCGACACGTGCCGGATACAGCCTGCCACCGCATCGCGAAAAGTCCGCAGGAACGTCAGTGCGCGGCCGCCGCACACGAACTCGACGCGAACGCCGCCGCGGAGGCGTTCGGCCGACAGGATGGCGATCAGCCCCACGCTGCCGGTACGCGACACGTGGGTGCCTCCGCACGCCGACATGTCGTACCCCTCGACGTCGATCACGCGGAGCGTGCCGCCGCGGCCCGGCTCCTTGCGGAGCGGCAGGGCCGCGGCCTCGGTGTCGGACACGAACCGGATGCCGATCGGGCGGTCCTCCCAGACGATGCGATTGGCTTCGGCCTCCGCCGCGGCGACGGCCTCGGCGGGCAATTGGATGGCGAGGTCGAGCGTGGAGACGACGGCGCCCAGGTGGAAGCCGACCGTGCGGGCCCGGCTGAGCCTGTCGAACGCCGCGGAGAGGATGTGCTGGCCGGTGTGCTGCTGCATGTGATCGAACCGCCGGGCCCGGTCGATCGCCCCGTGCACGCGGCTCCCGACCGCGATCTCGCGGTCGAGCACGTGCCACACCTCACCGTCGTCAGACTCGACGACATCGACGACGAGCGCGTCGCCGAGCGTCCCGGTGTCGCACGGCTGACCGCCGGAGAGCGGATAGAACGCCGTCGCATCCAGCGAGACCGCGGCCCGACCGTTCAGGCTCGCGGCTCCAGTCACGACCGCGTCGAAGTCGGTCTGCTGCGCGTCGGTGTAGTAGATGCGATGGGACATCAGGCCCCCCCCGCGGCTGGCGGCCTGCGGCTCGCGGCTGGCGCCTGGTGGCCTTCGCGAACCCGCCCGTCCTTCAACGCCGGATCGGCGATGCCCGCCTCGGCGAATCCCTTCGCTCGAAGCCTGCAGCTGTCGCAGTGGCCGCACGGCGCGCCGCCAGCGTCGGGATCGTAGCAGCTGTGCGTCAGGGCGTAGTCCACCCGCAATTCGATCCCTCGCCCGATGATCTCCGCCTTGGTCATCCGCATCAGCGGCGCGTGAATGCGGAGCGTCGCGCCCTCCACGCCGGCCTTCGTGGCGAGCGCCGCCAGCCGTTCGAACGCGGCGATGAACTCGGGCCGGCAATCCGGATAGCCCGAGTAGTCGAGCGCGTTCACGCCGATGTAGATGTCGTGCGCTCCCACCGCCTCCGCCCACGCCATCGCCAGCGACAGGAAGACCGTGTTTCGCGCGGGCACATAGGTGGCGGGGATGCCGGTCCCCTCCAGGTCGCGGTCTTTCGGCACGTCGATGCGGTCGGTCAGGGCCGACCCGCCGAATGCCGACAGGTCCACCTGCAGCTCCACGTGCCGCGCCGCGCCCAGGGCGCGCGCCACCGCCCTCGCCGCCTCGACCTCGACGCGGTGCCTCTGGCCGTAGGCGATCGTCAGGGCGAAGAGGTCGAATCCGTCGCTCCGGGCGATGGCCGCAGCGGTGGCCGAGTCGAGGCCGCCGCTCAGGAGCACGATGGCGCGGGGCCGAGCGAACATGAACCCTCTCCCTTTTCGCCGGCAGACCCGAACCGGATCGGGTTCGGCCGCCCGACTATCCGAGAGACCGCGATACTGAGTCGCGGCAGGCCGACGGACCCTTGCCTGCCGCGATCCCGAATCGCGGTCTCCTCCTTAGACGCCGCGCGTCCCCGACTGCCAGATGTACTTGTGCACCTGCAGCTGTACCCTGACCGGCAGCCTGTCGGCCAGTACCCAGGCGGCGAGTTCGGCCGGTGGCAACTGGCCGTGCACGGGCGAGAACAGGATCGCGGCCACGCGGGACGCCCAGTCGCCTCGCCGCATGACCGCCTTCGCGTACTCGTGATCCGCCCGGTCGCGGATCACGAACTTGACCTCGTCACGCGGGCCGACCCTCGCGAGATTCTCCCAGCACATCTTCCCGGCCTCGCCGCTGCCGGGGCACTTGACGTCCATGATTCGGACGACGCCGGCCGGCACGCGTTCAATCGAGATGTGGCCACCGGTCTCGACCAGCACCTCGTATCCGGCGTCCAGCAGGCCCTGCATGAGCGAGTACACGTCCGGCTGCAGAAGCGGCTCGCCACCCGTCACCTCGACCAGCCGGCATCCGTACGACGCCACGTCGGCCATCACGTCGGCGACCTCGCGCTTGCGCCCCTCCGTGAACGCGTAGGGCGTGTCGCACCATGCGCAACGCAGGTCGCAGGCGGTCAGCCGGACGAACACGCATGGACGCCCGGCGTGGGTGGACTCGCCCTGGATCGAATGGAAGACCTCGTTCACCGTCAGCATTCTTCCGTATTGTAGTGTAGCGGTGGCCGGCTATGATCGTCCCATGGCCAAGCCGCTCTTCTACTGCAAACCGACCTGAACCACCTGCCGCAACGCCAGGAGTTTCCTGGCAGAGGCCGGCATCGACGTCGATGACCGGGACATCGTCAAGGAGCCTCCGTCTCGAGCTTTCCTCGAGAAGCACGTCGACGAGCGCCGCTTCCTCGAGTTCCTGAGCCGGCGCAGCCCGGTCTGGAAGGAACGGCCGCTTCCGGCGACCAGGAAGCAGGCGATCGACCTGATGCTCGAGCAGCCGAACCTGATCAAGCGACCCGTCCTCGTCGCGGGACGGCGGGTGGTTTTCGGGTTCGACAAGGCCCAGTACGAAGGGTTGACGGCGGAACAGAATCTCGCGGTATTGCGAGGTGGGGATCGCGCGAACTGAAGACCCCGGTGCACCACTTCGCGAGGTCACCAGGTCGCGAGGTCACCAGGTCGCGAGGTCACCAGGTCGCAAGATCGCCACTTCGCAAGATCGCAAGATGACGAGTATCCGTATCGGAACGTCCGGCTGGAGCTACCCCGAGGGGCGGGGGACGTGGAGCGGGATCTTCTATCCGCGGCGCGGCGTCAGGGGCTTCCGGGCGTCTGACGAACTGTCGTTCTACGCGGAGCACTTCGATACCGTCGAGGTGAATTCGACCTTCTACCGCCAGCCGAGCGCTCACACGACCGCCAGGTGGGTCGCGCAGACGCCGGCGGGCTTCGAGTTCTCGGTCAAGCTCTACCAGGCGTTCACCCACGTCACCCCGGTCGGGCGGGGGCCGGCGGCCGCGGGGACGGCCCGGTCGGCCTCCGCCATCCCGCGGCCGGCGCCGGGCGAGGCGGATCTGTTCAAGGCGGGGGTCGATCCGATCGTCGCGGGCGGCAAGCTGGGGGCCGTGCTCGTGCAGTTCCCGCCAGGGTTCCACTGCAACCAGGAATCTCTGGAGTACGTCGCCGGTCTCCTCGACACGCTTCGCGACTACCCCGTCGCCGTCGAACTCCGTCACCGCTCATGGAGCGACGCCACCGCGACCACGACGGAGCTGCTCGGACGATTCCAGGCCGCCTGGGTGCAAATCGACGAACCCAAGTTCCGGTCCTCGATTCGCCAGGATGTGGCGCCAGACCTCCACTGCTTCTCGTACATGCGCCTGCACGGGCGCAACGCCGCCCAATGGTGGTCGCCAGACGCGGCGGAAGATCGCTACAACTACCTGTATTCGCGCGAGGAGCTGAAGCCGTTCGCGGCGGCCGCGACCGTCGGCCGCTCGGATGAGCGGAAGGCCTATCTCTACCTGAACAACCACTTCGCCGCCAAGGCGGTGGTCAACGCGGCGATCCTCAAGCACGAGCTCGGTCAGCCCGTACCGGGCGAGTATCGCCAGGAGATGCTCGACGCGTACCCGGAACTCCGAGACATCGTCTCGCCATCGTCGCTGCTCGATCTGGGCATCCCGAATCGTCCCGACTGACCGCGTCAGTTCCGACTGACATCGTCAGTCCCGACCCTTCATCGTCAGTCCCGACCCTTCATCGTCAGTCCCGACCCTTCATCGTCAGTCCCGACCCTTCATCGTCAGTCCCGACCCTTCATCGTCAGCCCCGACTGACCATCGTCAGCCCCGACTATCGGACCCCCACCCTCGGGCACCAGCGGCTGATGACGCAGGCGGCGCAGCGCGGCCGTATCGGCCGGCAGACGTTCTGGCCCCACGTGACGAGGTAAAGATTGATGTCGGCCCACCAGCGGCGATCCGCGACGCGGTAGAGCGCCTGTTCGGTGTCTTCGGGCGATCGGGTCTTCACCCATCCAAGCCGGTTCGAGATCCGGTGGACGTGCGTGTCGACACAGATGTTGTCGCGGCTCCCGAACGCGAGAATCAGCACGAGGTTGGCAGTCTTGCGACCGACGCCCGGCAGCGTGAGCAGTTCTGCCATCGTGCCTGGCACGCGGCCGTCGAACCGGTCCAGCAGCAGCCGGCACGTCGCGCGCACGTGCTGCGCCTTGTTGCGGTAGAAGCTCACCGGGTAGATCAGCTTTTCGATCTGGCGCGGCGCGAGCCTGGCCATCGCTGCGGGCGTGGCGGCGGCGCGGAACAACCGCTCCGAGGCCGCGGCGGTCGTCGCGTCCTGGGTGCGCGCCGAAAGCAGCGTGCCGATCAGCACGTGGAAGGCCTGTTGCTGTCGCGACTTGGCGATCTTCTCGACAGCGGGAAGTTCGTGGTCCGTGATCGCGCGGGACAGCGCGCGCATCACCTGGGCGATGGGCAGCGATGCTGAGGGCATAAGGTCTCAAA
Source organism: uncultured Acidobacteriota bacterium (assembly GCA_963698725.1). GTDB lineage: Bacteria > Acidobacteriota > Vicinamibacteria > Vicinamibacterales > Fen-181 > FEN-299. Next base: position 53,457 of record CAVORY010000004.1, on the reverse strand, counting down.
CGCCGACCGGTGTCAGCGGAGGACGGCCGCCGAGCACGGCGAGGACGTTCTCGACGGCGAGCGCAGCCATCGCGGTCCGCGTCTCCGTCGTCGCGCTGCCGAGGTGCGGCGCCAGGACGACGTTCTCGAGGCCCACGAGGTCCTGGTGCACGCGCGGCTCGTGTTCGTAGACGTCGAGCGCCGCCCCGGTGATCCGTCCCTCCCGAAGCGCCGCGGCGAGCGCCGCTTCGTCGACAACCGGCCCCCGCGATGTGTTCACCAGGAACGCCGATCGCTTCATGCACGACAGCGCTCGGTCGTCGATCAGCCTGCGGGTGGAGGGTGTCAGCGGAACGTGGAGCGTGACCACATCCGAAGTGCCCAGAAGGTCCTGGAGCGCCATCATCTCGACGGGCGGCGGAACGGCACCTCCTGGCCACGGCGGCTCGGCGCCGTCCAGCGAACAGGCCGCCACGCGCATGCCGAAGGCTGGTGCCCGCTTCGCCACGGCCGCGCCAATCCGGCCGAGCCCGATGATCCCCAGCTGCTTGCCGCGCAGCTCCATGCCCAGCATGAAGTCGAGCGCCCACCCCTTCCACTCCCCGCTTCGCAGCAGGCGCTCGCCCTCTGAGACCCGCCGAGTGGCGGCGAGGATCAGCGCCCACGTGAACTCGGCGGTCGCCTCTGTCAGCACATCCGGGGTATTGGTGACGACCACGGCGCGCCGGCGCGCCGCCGCCACGTCGACGTTATCGAAGCCGACGGCGATGTTCGCGACGATCTTCAGGTCCGATCCGGCATCCAGGACCTCGGCGTCAACCCGATCGGTCAGCAGGCAGAGCAGCGCCTGCTTGCCGCGGACCCTGGCGAGCAGTTCGTGTCGCGGGATGGCGCAGTCGGCGTCGTGCCGGTCGACCGCGCACGCCTCTTCCAGGCGCTGCATTACGGCCGGCGGAATGCGACGCGTGAGAAGGACGCCGGGCTTCACCCGCGTGCCCTGTAGGCGTCTCGGCACTTCTCGGAGCAGAAGTAGCGGACGGCGCCGCCGCGCTCGGCGAGACTCAAGGCCGAGTCCGGAGGAAGAAACGTGCCGCACACCGGGTCGCGGACCATCTGGACCCCCCGTTCCGGAGGCCCGCTCCGGCGGCTCCGGTCGGGCGGCGAGGCGCCGGCGATCAGGCCGGTGAGGAGCCTCCCGAGCGCCCGGAGGACCAGGATCCCCAGGAGGAAGAGCAGGAGATAGCGAAGCAGGAATCCCATCGCGCGGGGCCTCTGGCCCGTCTACTTGGCCGCGAGCTCCGGATGAGCCGTCTTCAGCCCCTGCAGGGCTTTCCGTGCGGTTTCCGCTTCAGGCGAGTCCGGCGACACCTGAATCAGCGTCTCCCACGCAGCCACCGCGCCTTTCAGGTCCTGCTTGCCGAACGCCTTCACGATGCCCTGGTTGAGCAGCGTCTTCGTGTGCTTCGGATCGGATCTGAGCGACGCCTCGAACTGCTGGAGCGCGCGATCCGGGTCGTTCGAGTAGTAGAAGGACACCCCGAGGTCGGTACTGACGTTCGCGTCGTTCGGGTTGATCTTCAGCGCCTGCTGGTACCAGACGACCGCATCGGCGTATCGATCCGCGTCGAAGTAGAGGTTCCCGAGAACTACGCGGGGCGTCGGGTCGGTCGGGTTCTTCTCGGCAGCTGCCTGGAGGCGCTGGACTTCGGCCTGGTCGAGCTGGCGCGGAGCCTGCGCCTGAGGCGTGGCGGCCTGACCTTGCGCGGGCGCGGCCTGCTGGACGGCGGCGGGCGCGGCCGCGGACCGAGCAGGCCCCGCCTGCTGGCTTCCAAGAACCCAGCCGACGATCAGGCCGAAGCAGGCTCCAGCCACGGCGAGCACGATCGACTCAGGCTTCATCTTTGGTTCACCCCGGGAATCTTCTGATCATAGCAGCGTGCGCCTGAACCAGTCCACCAGCGACGAGGCGAGGTCCGGCTCTCGCGCCAGCATCGCCGCGCCATGCCCGGCGCCACTCAGAATACGCAACTCCCGGATGCCGATGCCTGGACCGGCACCGGCGACGGCGAGCTGGCGGGCGGAACCTGTGGCGTAGTTGTCTTCCTGGCTGGCGATGATCAGCGCGGGCCGATCGCCGTACTTCTTGATGGCCGCTTCCGGCCGCAGGCCGCGATAGTCGGTCCCGGGCGACAGCAGCGCGAGTGAGCGGACGGTCGTGTCTGCCGCAGCCGCCAGGATGGCGAGATTCGCACCGATCGACGCGCCGGCAAGCCCGACGCGGCCGGGAATGGCCTCTCGGCGGGTCTTGAGGAAGGCTCGTGCGGCCCTGACGTCGGCCACCATCGGCGTCAGGTCGTCGAGGGTGGCGCCCTCCGGAAGCGGCCCCGATGCGCCGTGCCCGCGAAGGTCAATCGCGAGAACGACGAACCCCGCGTCCGCGAGGCGCGAGGCCACCGCGTTCCAGTCCTCGTGCGTCCGGCTCAGAGCGTGCACGAGGACGATCCCGGGGCCGGGCCGGCCGGGCAGGTACAGCGCGCCCGCAATCACCACGCCGTCGTCCGTTCGGAGCGTCACCTCCTGCGGCGTGGCGGCGATCGCCCCGGAGGCGACCACCGCGAAGAGCGTGGCGAACTGGAGGGCGCGTCGCACGGCGGCTACTCCAGCAGCGCCACCATCTCGCGCACCGCCCGCTCGAGGCCGACGAGCGACGCACGCGCGACGATGCTGTGGCCGATATTGAGTTCCTCGATGTCGCGAAGGGCCGCGATCGAGTGGATGTTCACGTAGGTGAGGCCGTGGCCGGCCAGGACTTCGAGCTCCAGCGCGACGGCGGCAGAGGCCGCCTCGCGCACGCCAGCCAGACGCGCCGGCCGCTCGGCCGGCGGCGCGTCCGCGTACCCCCCGGTGTTGATCTCGATCGCGTCGGCGCCGACCTCCTTCGAAGCCTTCACCTGCGCGGGGTCCGGATCGATGAAGATGCTGACGCGGATGCCGGCCGCGCGAAGCGCCGCCACCGCGTCGCCGACCGCCGCGCGGTTCGCCAGCACGTCGAGGCCGCCTTGCGTGGTCAGCTCGTGCGGCCGCTCCGGCACCAGCGTGACCTGGTCGGGCCGGATGCGCGCGGCGATCCCGGTCATTTCGGCCGTCGCGGCCATCTCGATGTTGAGCTTGGTCGACACCACCTGCCGGAGCAGCTCGACGTCACGCTCCTTGATGTGGCGGCGGTCGCCGCGCAGGTGGACGGTGATGCCCTGCGCACCGGCCAGTTCGGCGAGGATGGCGGCGGCCACTGGCTCCGGCTCGCGCGCCCGACGCGCCTCCCGAATGGTGGCGATGTGATCGATGTTGACAGCAAGTCGCATAGCCCCTCTGATCGCGGGTCTGAAGACCCGCGCTACGTCCCGTCACGGCATCCCATCACGCCAGGTGCCTCCGCACCTCGGCGGCAATCTCCTCCGCCCAGGAGCGGATCTGACCCTGGTCCTGCCCTTCGAGCATGATCCGCAGCAGCGGTTCGGTGCCCGAGTACCGGACGAGCAGGCGGCCCGTCCCGCCCAGGCGGCGCTCCACGTCGGCCATCACGGCGGCCACTGGCGGCAACTCGGCCAGATCGCGCTTCTCCCTCACCCTCACGTTCAGCAGGACCTGCGGGTACGTCGTCAGCTGCGACGCGAGGTCGGCCAGCTCACGGCCCGTCGCGGCGATCACCTGAAGCACGTTCAGCGCCGTCACCAGGCCGTCGCCGGTGTAGAGGAAGTCCGAGAAGATGATGTGGCCCGACTGCTCGCCGCCGAGGGCGATGTCGCGCGCGATCATCTCCTCCATCACGTACTTGTCTCCCACCGGGCAGCGGACCAGACCGATGCCGCTTTCGCGCAGCGCGATTTCGAGGCCGATGTTGCTCATCACCGTCGCGACAATCGCGCCGTTGCGCAGCCGGCCTGTCGCCTGGAGGTGCCTGGCCGCCAGCAGCATGATCGCATCACCGTCGACGACGCGGCCGCGATGGTCGGCGAAGATGGCGCGATCGCCGTCGCCGTCGAACGCGATCCCCAGACGGCACCCCCGCGCGACGACCGCGTCGGCGAGCGGTGCGGGGTGGGTCGAGCCGCACGCCAGGTTGATGTTCCTGCCGTCGGGCGAGCAGCCGAGGAGTTCCACTTCGAATCCCAGCTCGGCGAAGAGGCGCGGCGCCAGGCGAGCGGTGGCGCCGTTGGCGCAGTCAATCGCGACGCGCATCCCCCCGAGATCGCGCGCGCCCGGCAGAGCTGAGCACGCGTGCGCCAGGTACGGACCCGATAAATCCTCGTCCGGGATCGGCGGCGCGCCGCCGTCCGGCACCGTCCACGACCGGTCGGCGACCTCCCGCTCGATCTCCCGCTCGATCCGCTCGGTGAACTTCTCGCCCGCGCCCGAGAAGACCTTGATGCCGTTGTCCTCGAACGGGTTGTGCGAGGCGGAGATGACGACACCCGCGTCGAACCGCCCTTCGCGCGTCAGGTAGGCGATGGCCGGCGTCGAGATGACGCCGGCGCTGGTCACGTGGCCACCGGCCGTTCCCGCCCCGAAGGCGAGCTCGCGGCCGATCCACTCGCCAGATTCCCGCGTGTCTCGACCGACCAGCAGCCGGTGTTCACTCGAAGCCCTCGGCAGGGCGCGCACGAGCGCGGCGCCCAGGCGGCGGACGGTCGACGGGTCGAGTGGCGGGACGCCGGCGCGCCCGCGCACGCCGTCTGTTCCAAAGAGTCGTTCTGGCATCGGCAGGTGAACCTGGACTCGATCGTCGACGGCAGGGCGACCGCTGGGAGACGCTACCTGACCCTCACCTGCACCGTGGCAGGTTCGGTCCGAACCACCACGAAGTCCTGCGCAGGATCGACCTGAACTGGAAGATTGTACCGGCCCGGGCCGAGGCGGGCAAGGTCCACGAACGCGCCGATGGTGTCCGGGCGAAGGGCCTCCACGACGTCCGGAGACCCTTGCACGGTGATCGCCACGACGCTGGGCACGACCTGGGCCGACACACCGCGTCCAGCATTGCGGACCTGAACCGGAACCGACGCGATCACCCGGCCGATCGGTCTCGGCTGAATCGGCACCGTGACCGTCGCCGTCACGGGTGTTGTGAGGCGCAGGCTGGCGTCGCGAACGTCGACGGCGACCTCCGCACGGACCAGGCTGCGCTGGCCGGAGACGGAGACGGGTTCGGTCATGGCCTGCGTCAGCCGCTTCATCGCGCTCTCCGGCCCGATCACTTCGACCGACGCCGGTTCGACACTCGCCGCGCCGGCCGCGAAACCTGGCGCCGGTTCGCCTTCGACGACGGGGACAACTGGTACGGTCTTCGTCAGCGACTTCTCGAACCTCAGGGGAACCACCTGGGGCGTCACCTTGACAACCTCGACGCCGATCGGCGCCCGCACATGGCTGAGCGTCAGGTACGCGCCCTTCTGCCCTTCCCGGGCGAGCGACAGGTCGATCGTCGCGACCACGGCGCCGGTCGACAGCTGGCTGAGCAGGCCCGATGCGCCTCGCACGCGCACCTCCACGGTCCCAGGGGGGCTCTCGACCAGCTCGATCCGCTCGGGGGGGTTGCTCGTCAGGAGCGGCACCTGCAGCGTCCGCTCGACGGTTCGCTCGCCGGCCACCGTGAACCAGAGGCCGAAGGCGACACACACCGACAGGAACTTGAGACCGAGATGGCGAAACGGATGGTAGACCATCACTGATACGTCTGCTGGGACAACTCGCGCGATTCCCGGGCCCGACGCGCTGGCGCCAGCAGCTCGCGCAGGCGCTGACGCAGGGCATCGCCCGTCAACCCGCTCTCGATGTTCCCATCGAGCGCCAGAGACAGGCGACCGGTCTCCTCCGAGACGATGACCGTCACGGCGTCGGTTTCTTCGGTCAGCCCGATGGCCGCGCGATGCCTGGTCCCATAATCCTTGCTGACCTGCGGATTCACCGTCAGGGGCAGGAAGCACGCAGCCGCGGCAATCCGCTCGCCCTGGATGATGACCGCCCCGTCGTGCAGCGGAGCCCCTGGCCGGAAGATGGTCACGAGCAGGTCGTAGGTGACCGTCGCGTCGAGCGGGATGCCCCCTTCGATGTAGTTCCGCAGGCCGATCCTGCGCTCGATCGCCACGATGCCGCCCACGCGCTGGGCCGACAGCAGCCCCGCGGCCACGACGATCTCCTCGATGGTCTCTTCGGTGCGTTTGGTGCGCGCGAAGTACCCGCCGAACGGCGTCCGCCCCACGTGCGCCAGTGCGCGCCGGATGTCCGACTGGAAGAGCACGATCAGCGCGAACACGAGATAGCCGACCATGTTGCGAATGAGCCAGTTCAGCGTCTCGAGGTGGCTCCACCGCGACAGATAGAACGTGAGGACGAGCAGACCGGCGCCGAGCGCCATCTGGACGGCCCGCGTCCCGCGGACCAGCCTGAGGGTCTCGTAGATGAGGACCGCCACGATCAGGATATCGAGGAGGTCCCACCAGTCGAAGTGGCGCAGCACGGATAGGATAGATTCGGCAAATGTCACAGCCGGCTCCGCGCTCTCACAATCTCGTCGGCAACCCGCACGACCTGGACCATCGGTCCGACGGCGTGGACCCTGACAATGTGCGCCCCCTCGAGGATCGCCGCAGCGACGGTGGCGGCCGTGCCCCAGTCCCGACCGGACGGCGCCACGTCGCCGATCGCCCGCGTCAGGAACGACTTGCGCGAGCTGCCGACCAGGATCGGACGATCGAGGGCGGCGAGGGCCGCGAGGCGTCCCAGCGCCTCGTAGCTGTGCTCGGCGCGCTTGGCGAACCCGAGGCCGGGGTCGACGATGATCGACTCCCGGGCGACGCCCGCCCGTCCGGCCGCCGCGAGGCTGGCGGCGAGTTCGTCGCGCACCTCAGCGGCCACGTCGGCGTACGACGCCTCCCGGTACATCTCGCGCGACGTCCCCCGCATGTGCATGAGGACCAGCGCGGCGCCAGCGGCGGCGACGACCTCCCCGAGGCCCGGATCATACCTCAGGCCGGAGATATCGTTCACGATCGCCGCGCCTTGGTCCAGCGCCTCGCGGGCGACCGCGGCCTTTGCGGTGTCGACCGACAGCGGGAGCCGGGTCTTCGCCGCTATCATCCGCAGGGCGGGCCGCAGGCGCCGCATCTCCTCCTCGGCGTCGACCGCGGCCGCCCCCGGCCGTGTCGACTCGGCACCGAGATCGAGGATGTCGGCGCCCTGCGCCTCGGCCGCCTGGGCCAGATCGAGGGCCCTGACCGGATCGATCGACGGCTGCGGCTCGGCAAACGAGTCCGGCGTGATGTTGATCACGGCCATCACCAGCGTCCTCTCGCCGAGCTCGAGGCGGCGCCCGCCGGTGAGGGGCACGGTGTAGCGTCGTCGTGTGTGCAACGTGATCCGGCGCGGCGACTCGCGAGGCGGGGCGGATGGCCCCGCCCCGCGCTCATCGCCGATTACTGCTGCGGTACCGGGTTCTGGATGGGCTGCAGCGGGGGAACCATCGAGGCGCGCGCGCGCTGACGCGCCCGCTGCTCCTCGTCGGCCGACGCCGGCGCCGCGGCCACGGCCGCGGGCTCCACGTCGGCCAGCGTGCCGCCGGCCGCCAGGCGACGCACCTGCTCGCCATCGAGCACCTCGTTGACCAGGAGCGCCTCGGCAACGGCCATGAGCGCCTCGCGACGCTCCGTGATCAGGGCCTGAGCCCGCGTGTACTGCGCGGTCACGATCGACTTGACCTCCTGGTCGATCTTGATCGCCGTGTCCTCGCTGTAGTCCTGGTGCTGCGCGATCTCGCGGCCGAGGAAGATCTGCTCCTCCTTCTTGCCGAACGTCAGCGGCCCCATCGACACGCTCATGCCCCACTCGCACACCATGCGACGCGCGAGGTCGGTCACCCGCTCCAGGTCGTTGCCCGCGCCGGTGGTCACGTTGTCCCCGGTCACTTCCTCGGCAATGCGCCCGCCCAGCAGGACCGCAATCTGGTCTTCGAGGTAGGTTTTCGAGAGGTTGTGTTTCTCGTCGACCGGCAGCTGCTGCGTGAGGCCGAGCGCCATGCCGCGCGGGATGATCGTCACCTTGTGAATCGGATCGGCGCCCGGCAGGAGCACCGTCAGCAGCGCGTGGCCGGCCTCGTGCACCGCCGTCACGCGCTTCTCCGCGTCGCTGATGATCATCGACCTCCGCTCGGTGCCCATCAGAACCTTGTCCTTCGCGAACTCGAAGTCGAGCATCCGGACGACCTTCTGGTTGAACCGCGCGGCGTAGAGCGCCGCCTCGTTCACCAGGTTCGCCAGGTCGGCACCGGAGAAGCCGGCGGTGCCGCGCGCCAACACGCTGATGTTCACGTCGTCGGACAGCGGAACCTTCTTGGTGTGGACGCCGAAAATGCCCTCGCGCCCCTTCACGTCGGGGCGGTTCACCATGATCCGGCGATCGAACCGGCCGGGCCTGAGCAGCGCCGGGTCGAGCACGTCGGGGCGGTTGGTGGCGGCCACCAGGATGACGCCTTCGTTCGATTCGAAGCCGTCCATCTCGACGAGCAGCTGGTTGAGCGTCTGCTCGCGCTCGTCGTGGCCGCCGCCGAGGCCCGCGCCCCGGTGCCGGCCGACCGCGTCGATCTCGTCGATGAAGACGATGCAGGGCGCGTTCTTCTTGCCCTGCTCGAACAGGTCGCGGACGCGCGAGGCGCCGACGCCGACGAACATCTCGACGAAATCCGAGCCGCTGATCGAGAAGAACGGCACGTTGGCCTCGCCAGCCACCGCACGCGCCAGCAGCGTCTTGCCCGTCCCCGGCGCGCCCATCAGAAGGACGCCCTTCGGAATCCGCCCGCCGAGCTTCTGGAACTTCTGGGGTTCCTTGAGGAACTCGATGATCTCCTGCAGTTCCTCCTTCGCCTCGTCCACGCCAGCGACGTCCTTGAACGTCACTTTCTTCTGCGCGCTCGACGACAGCTTGGCCTTGCTCTTCCCGAACGACAGCGCCTTGTTGCCGCCGCTCTGCATCTGGCGCATCAGGAAGATCCAGAAACCGATCATCAGCAGGATCGGCGCCCACGAATAGAAGATGGTCGACCAGGGGCTGGCCGCCTGCTCCTTGGCCGTCACCTGCACGCCCTTCTCGATCAGCTTGTTCACCAGCCCTTCGTACTGGGCCGGCGCAAATGTCCGGAAGGTCTCGTTGGCTGCCTTGTAGACGCCGGTCACCTCGCTCCCGGTGATCGTCACCGAGGCGACCTGGCCGGTGTTGGCCTTCTCCATGAACTCGCTGAAGCTGATCACGCTGTCGCGCTGCTGGAAATTCGTCGAGAAATTCCAAATCAGCACGGCCACCAGGACCAGCACCATCCAGAACAGCAGACTCTTGAGCGTGGAGTTCAACCTCGTTCTCCCCTCAACTGCAAGATTACCACGGCCCGCGTGCCCGCGGTGACGCGGAAATCCCCGGAAATCGCGTGTCCCCCGACCCAGACGACCCGGTCGCCCGCGTCGACCACCAGCGGCGTCCGGTCGCGCTCGGCCCGGGGCACCTTCCGATCGACGAAGAAGTCCTGGAGCGTCTTGCGCCCCGCCAGCCCCAGCGGACGGAATCGGTCGCCCCGACGCCGGGACCGCACCGCCAGCCCGGCGACGCGGTCGGCGTCCACCACGGCGGTCGCCCGGTCTCCGCCGGCCAGCACCTCATCCAGAACGGCCATCCCGCCCGGGCGATGCTCACACGAAACAACCCGCCCGTCGCCCAGAGGCGTCTCTCCTGGAATAGACAACAGAACGCGAGAAATGGCTCGAAACTCGCCGAATCCTTGGTCTTTTCGGCTGCGTCCCCGGGCGGGCGCCGAGACGATCTGCCCCGCCCCCGTCCGGGATACCCTCTGGCCCCGAAGCCTGACGGACCCGGCGACGACCCCTCGCGCCAGGTCGAGGACCCTTTGGGTGTGCTCGAACCCGACGAATTCGCCGCCCGAGCCGGCGCCGAGCGCCAGCCGTGCCACTCTCCGGCCGAGAGCGGTCGGCATGGCGGCCAGCGCCGCGGCGTCGAGGGCCCACAGGCCTTCGCTCGGGGTGGTCGAGATCCTGGCAAGCTCGCAGGCTGCCAGTTCGTCCAGGAACTCGGCATCGACCCGAGTAACCTCCGCGGCGCGCGCGATGGCATCCGCCGCCGAGGGCACGACCGCCGTCAGCGCCGGGAGAATCTCGTGCCGGACCCGGTTCCGAAGAAACCGCCGGTCCCGGTTCGTCTCGTCCTCGCGGAACGCGATCTCCGACTCGGCCAACCAGTCGACCAGTTCCCTGTGCGTGCAGTCGAGCAACGGCCGGACGATCGACCCGCGGCGTACCGGCATGCCGCCAAGTCCGCCTGTCCCGGCGCCCCGGAGGAGATTCAGCAGCACCGTCTCCGCCTGGTCGTCCCGGGTGTGGCCAACAGCCACGTGACTCGCGCCCGTCCGCTCGCGCGCCTCCTCGAAGAACTCGTACCGGAGCTGCCGCCCGGCGTCTTCGATCGAGGTGCCCCGCCGCCCGGCCGCGGCCCGCACGTCGCCGCGATCCGCCTCGAACCGCAGGCCCAGGCGGCCGGCCAGATCCCGGCAGAACCGCTCGTCGGCGTCCGACGCTGCGCCCCGCAGCAGGTGGTTGAAGTGCGCCAGGCCCGCGAGCTGGATCCCCAGCCGGGACGAGGCCTCACGAAGCAGGTAAACGAGAGCGGTCGAATCTGCACCGCCCGACACGGCCACGAGCACGCCGGCGCCAGGCGGAAGCAGGCGATATCGATCGATCGTCCGGCAGACTCGCTCGGAGAGGACAGGCATCCAGTGAAGCTGCGACTCAAAGCGCCGGGCAGCCGTGCGGCGCAGCTTCACTGGCTGCCGGCACGCTGTTTCTGGACGACACCTTCGGCGTCGTCTTCGACATCTTCCAGGGCCAGAGGAACCCCGAAGGGACCCTAGACAGCTTCCAGAGCCGACCCTCGAAAACCCGCTTCATACGTTTCACGATCGGGGCCCTGGAAGATGTCGAGAGCGAGCGCAGTCAGGGCGAGCGGTGAATATGGTGGCGGTGCAGGGACTTGAACCCCGGACTCCGCGGATATGAGCCGCGTGCTCTAACCAACTGAGCTACACCGCCGTAAACGACGATTTTAGCACGGCTTCCCGTCGCTCTCAATCAGCGCGGCAGCGAGAAGCGGGATCAGCAGCTCGTGGTGGCCAACCAGGTAGTAGCCGCGGCCGATCCCGGCGGTCGGGCGGCTGACCACGTTCACCTGGGGCCGATACAGCTTCGCGAAATCGAACGTCACCGCGGTCAGGCCGTCGAGCCGGCAGCCTCGATTGCGCGCGAGCGCCACCGCCTTGAGGAATACCTCGGGCAGGATCACGGCCGACCCGCAGTTGAGGAAGACCCCCTGTTCCAGCCGCGCGACGTTGGAGACGAAATACCGGAAATCGCGGAGCGAGCCCTCCCCCAGCGCGGCGCCAGACGCCGCCGGGTGCATATGGATGATGTCGGTGCCAATCGCCACGTGGACGGTCAGGGGAATTCCAAGGCGAAAGGCGGACGCCGTGACCGACGCGCGCTCGTGCTGCGGATGCCGCTCGCACAGGAACGTCCCGACGGCCTGCCCGATGCCCAGCCCGGCCCTCACGCCGTCGGCGATGGCCCCGTTCAGCAGGCGGCCCGTTTCGTCGGCCATGCCGAACCGCCCTTCCCCGAGCGATGCCTCGACATCCTCGGAGGTCGCGCCGGCCAGCGCGATCTCGAAGTCGTGGATGATCCCGGCGCCGTTGGTCGCGAGCGCCGAGACGAAGCCGCGCTCCATCAGATCGATTAGCACCGGCGACAGCCCGGTCTTGATCACGTGCGCGCCAATCCCCCACACGATGCCCCGGCCGGCACGCCGCGCCTCCGCCATGGCCGCCACCACCGCCTTGAAATCCTGCGCGGCGAGCACCGACGGCAGCGAGTCCAGGAGCCCCGGGACGCCCGACCCCGCTCGATACGGCTTCGCGAAGTCCCCCGCCCGGACCTTGCTCGTCCGGCTTCTCAGCGGGTAGGTCCGCACGTCCGACAGATCGAATTCCTCGTACGTGAGCGTCATGGCACGGCTCCCTGCTCGCGGCTCAGGGCTCAGGGCTCAGGGCTCAGGGGCTCCGGCCTTCTGGCTTCTGGCTTCTGGCTTCTGGATTCTGATGCCTGCGACCCGTCCTGTCAAAGGATCAACATCGCATCGCCGTAGCTGTAAAACCGATAGCCTCGATCGACGGCCTCACGGTACGCGCCGAGCACCGCCTCACGCCCGGCGAACGCGCACACCAGCATCAGCAGCGACGACTTCGGCAGGTGGAAGTTGGTGAACAGGCCGCCGACCACCGTGAAACGGTGCCCGGGTCGGATGAACAACTCGGTCGTCCCCGAGCCGGCAGCCACGCGTCCCTGCGCCCGCTCCCCGGACGCCTCCAGCGCGCGTGTCGTCGTGGTGCCGACGGCGACGACGCGTCGGCCATCGTCGGTTGCCGCGTTGATGGCCGAGGCCGCGTCGGCCGGCACGTCGAACAATTCGGCATCGACCCGGTGCTCCTCCACCTGGTCGACCCGAACCGGCTTGAACGTGCCGTAGCCGACGTGGAGCGTGATCGCCGTGCGGTCGATGCCGGCGGCGGCCAGTCGGTCGATCAGTCCCTGAGTCAGATGGAGCCCGGCCGTCGGCGCCGCGATCGATCCCCTCACGCTGGCGTACACCGTCTGGTAGCGCTCGCAGTCCTGCGGGTCGTCAGGTCGGTGGATGTAGGGCGGTAGCGGCACGTGCCCGATCGCATCGACCACCGCGTCGACGTTTTCGGCGGCTTCGCTCCACAGGCGGATGGTCCGACGACCGTGGAAGTGCTGCTCGAGCACCTCGGCGCGGAGCTCGAGTTCCTCACGCCGGAAGACGACCCTGGCCCCGGGATGCAGCTTCTGCCCCGGGTGCATCAGCGCCTCCCATCGATCGGCCTCCAGGCGCCTGATCAGCAGGCACTCGACCGCGCCGCCCGACGGGTCGCGGCGTCCGAGCAGCCTCGCGGGAAACACCTTGGTATCGTTGACGACGAGGAGATCGCCCCGGCGGAGAAAGTCGGGAAGGGCGCGGACACTGGAGTGGGTGACGATGGCGCCCGACGTGCGATCGAGGACGAGCAGCCGCGCGGACTCACGGTCGGCGGGCGGCTCCTGCGCGATGCGCTCGGGTGGGAGATGATAATCGAACAGGGCCACGTCCACGAGGGACAGTGTACCTCGACAGCCAACAGCTGGCAGCTCTCAGCTGGCAGCTGGCAGTGGATCTCGGAACGTCCGAGGCGGGTTCTGCGAGGCGTCGTCTGGGCACACGTGTCGCAGGCGTGATCTCCGGTCCGTTGCCGGCCCTTTGACTTCGCTCAGGGCCGCCCCGAGAGTAGCCGAGGGGCGCCTGGCGCGTGGCTGCTGGTGGCCCGCGACCCGCAACCCGATCAGCGTGACACCGCGACCGCGCCACGGTCCCGCTCTTTCTTCTGTCTTCTATCTTCTGTCTTCTGTCTTCTGAATTCTGAATTCTGGATTCTTCCCTAGTGCACCACCACCTGCGGCTGTTGCCGCGACTGGCGCCAGTCGTCCGCCAGGATGGACCACATCAGCTGGTCGTGGTACTGGCCGCGGCAGAACAGCGCCCGGCGGGCGACTCCTTCGGGAACCCCACCGACCTTGCGGGCCGCTCCGTTCGCGCGACCATTCTGCACGGCCGCCCGCAATTCGAGACGGCGGAGGCCGAGGCTGTCGAACACGAACGCGAGCAGCAGGTCGACGGCGGCTTCGAAGAGGCCCGTCCCCCAGAACTGCGACCCGATGGCGGCGCCCCACTCGCCCGTGGTGAACGCCAGGTCGACCTGTCGCACCTGCATGATGCCGACGGCCACGTCGTAGCCCTTGGGCACCACCGCGAAGCACACCAGGCGCCCGGCGGTCCGTTCGCCGTGCGCCCACCGGATGAAGCGCTCGAAGCCGTCCACGTCGGAAGGCGGCGCCGACATGTAGCGGTGCACCTCCAGGCTGGACAGCGTCGCGCAGAGCGATGGCGCATCGGAGACCCGAAGGTCGCGCAGCGTCACCCGTTCGTTCGACAGTTCCGGCAACCCGGACGTCCAGTCCGACCGAGTCGCCTCAGCCGGCCGACCGGCCGGCGAGACGCCGGCCTCGGCAGCGGTCCCTGACCTCAACATCATCTTGTCGATCATCGAATCGCACCCGCCGGCGCGCCTGCCGCAGACGTGCCGTCCTGACTGACACCCCACACGATGTTGCGCGAAACACCCCACACGATATTCGCCGCGTCGAGGTCCCCCCACACGGTGTTCGCCGGTCCGGCCGCCTGTCCCCACGTCACCTGGTCGGGATTCGCCGGGTCGGCCATGCCCAGCATGTTGACGCCCCACACGATGTTCACGCCCCACACGATGTTCACGCCCCACACGATGTTCACGCCCCAGACGATGTTCACACCCCAGACGATGTTCACACCCCAGACGATGTTGGCTCCGGCGACGAGCGGATCCGACACGCCCCACACGATGTTCGCGCCGTCCGACACGCCCCAGACGATGTTGCTGCTCCAGCACGGCTCGTTCGTGAACAGGACCGAGCCGGGCACCTGCCACACGCCCCAGACAATGTTCTGGGACCACTCGAGATGCTCGCCGGCGATCGTCGTAGCCGGCGTCGGGCTCGGCGAAATCCACGGGAACCCGAGCGGGGCCGAGGTGTCCACCGCCTCCGCGAATTCCACCGCGCCCGCGGCGTTGAGACCGCCGCCTCCCGCCGTCAGGCGGTCATAGTCGGCGCCGCTGCCATCGCGGACCGGAAGCGCGGTGAATTGAAGAATGGCCTTGAGCGCGTTCGCGGACAGCGACGGCTGGTCGCCCGGCTCGCGATCGCGGTTGGCTTCGATGGCGAGCGCGACGACACCGGTCGTCACCGCCGTCGCCATGCTGGTGCCGCTCAGCCGCAGGTAGGGCGCCCGCCCGGGCACGCGCAGCGTCGGGTATTGCTCATACAGCGTGCTGCCGGGCACGCCAACCGACACGAGGCGGTCCCCGGGGGCTACGATGTCAGGCTTGGCGAAAGCGTCGTACCAGCTCGGTCCGCGCGAGCTGAACGGCGCCACTTCGTCGTCGAGCCTCGACGCCGTCCCCTGCGTGAGCAGCGCGCCGACCGTGATGGCCGACGGCGCGTTACCCGGCGACGTGATGCCCGCGTAGCCGGGATCGCCGGTGACCGGGTTGATGCCGCAGTTGCCGGCGGCCGCCACCACGACCAGTCCGGCGCGCGTCGCCTGCTCGATGGCCTGCACCAGCGGGTCCGACTCGGCCGGCTCGAAGATGGGATGGCCGATCGAGAGGTTGATGATGTCGATACCGAGCCGCTGGCGATTCCGCACGATGTAGTCGATGGCGAGCACCACGTCGCTCGTGCGGCCCTGCCCTGTCTTGTCGAGCACCTTGAACACCGCGAGGTGAACGCCCGTGGCGACGCCCGCGTACTGCCCGCGAGACAATACCCCCTTGCCGGCGATGAGGCCGGCGACGTGCGTGCCGTGCCCATAGTCATCGGTACGGCCACGCACGGCGGACGGTGCCGCTGCTCAGATCGAAGAAGGCGCTGATGCGCCCGGCGAGGTCCGCTGTCGGATCGACGCCGGAGTCGATGAGCGCCACGCCGACGCCCTGGCCCTTCGGCGCGTCGGCGTCGAGGCCCAGCGTCGTGCGCAACAGGTTGCCGTCGTCTCCCGCCGACGACGGTCCGGACCTTCGGTCGAAACGGCTGGTCGCGGTGACGATCGCGTCGGACGAGATTGAGAGGATGTCGGGATCCTTGGCCAGCTCGAGGAGGGCTGTCGCCGATACCTCGACGGCGAGGCCGTCGATTGAAGCGTGCTCTCCCTTGATGCGATGGCCGCCGGCCGTCAGGCGGTCTCTGACGGCAGCGCGGGCGCCGGATGCCACGCGGACGATCACCGGCTGGTTGCCGGTTCTATTCACCGCCGCCTTGGCTACCGCCAGATCGAGCTTGGCGCGCCAGGGCTGGCCGTCAGCTGACGCCGGAGAAACGACTGCGGCGGCCGTAGCCACCGCCACGATGACGAAGCAGCGAAGGGTATTCACGCCGCCTGTAAGAGCAATCCGCCGGCCACCAGCCGGACGGGCTCCAATCAGGCGAATAAATCACTTCTTTTCAACTACTTACTGAATTCAGGGAGACAACATGTGCGGGACGCCTGCTGACCGAGGCGTGCAGAAATTAGACACGCTCTCCTGAGCGCGCATGGCGAAATCTGCAATTTTCTAGTGTTTTCTGTAATCGGGCCGTGTCTCGTTGCTGGACAGGCCAGCGTGTCCGCGCTGGGCAGGGGCGACAGGCGGACGGCCGCCCGCGCGCGGGCCGCCCCGTCTGATGACGTATAACTGATTGACGCAGCAGAACTTAGATGGCCCAGCGGAGCAGGACTCCGCCGATGGTGAACCCCGCGCCAACCGAGGCGAGGATGACCCGGTCCCCCTTTTTCAGCCGGCCGTCCTGCACGCAGTCGTTGAGCGCGAGCGGGATGGTGGCGGCCGTCGTGTTGCCGTATCGTTCGAGGTTGATGACCACCTTCGACTCTGGGATGCCCAGCCGGTCGGCGGCGGCGGTGATGATCCGGCGGTTCGCCTGGTGCGAGACGAACAGGGCGATGTCGTCCGCGCTCAGGTGGTTCCGCTGCATGATGATCCGGGTGATCTCCTCGGTCTTGCGGACGGCGAACTTGAACACCGCCTGGCCGTCCTGCTTCACGAAGTGCAGGCGCTGCTCGACGGTCTCGTGGGTGGCTGGCTGGAGGCTGCCTCCTGCCGGCATCCTGAGGAACTGCCCCCCCGCGCCGTCGATCTCGTGGGCGAAGTCGAGGATGGCGAGCGCCGGGTCCTTCGCGGCGCTGACCACGACGGCGCCTGCGCCGTCGCCGAACAGCACGCACGTCGCCCGGTCCTTGTAGTCGATGATGCTCGACATCACGTCGGCGCCGATGACGAGCGCATGGTGGTGCCGGCCGGTGGAGACGAGTTGGCTGGCCGTCGCGAGGGCGAACGTGAAGCCGGAGCAGGCGCCGGCCAGGTCGAATCCCCAGGCACGCGAGGCCCCGATCTTGTGCTGGACCAGCGCCGCCGTGCTCGGGAAGAACATGTCGGGGGTCGTCGTGCCGACGATGATGAGATCGATGTCGTCGGGGGCCAGCCCGGCCTGAGCGATCGCGGCGAGGGCCGCTTGCGTGCCGAGGTCCGACGTGGCGACGCCGGGATCGACGATGTGCCGGGTATGGATGCCGGTTCGCTGGAGAATCCACTCGCTGGAGGTGTCGACCAGCTTCTCGAGATCAGCGTTGGTCAGCAGTCGCGGCGGCACGTAGGTCGCGAGGCTTGAAATCTCGGTGGGGCGCCCGGTGCCCAGGCCTGCTGGCCGATGGTCGGGAATGATGGTTGGACCGTCGCTCGACACTCGCGTCCTCCTTACAACAGGGCTCAGGGCTCTGGGCTCACCCCTCGACTTCGCTCGGGGTGCCCTGAGCGAGCGGAGCGAGTCGAAGGGCAGGGCTCAGGGCTCAAGGTTCAGGGCCTACCACAACTTCTGGTCCCTCTCCGGCACCGTCAGGCCGAAGTACTCGTACGCCCGGACCGTGGCGACGCGCCCGCGCGGCGTCCGATCCAGGAAGCCGATCTGGATCAGGAACGGCTCGTAGATGTCCTCGATGGCGTCCTTCTCCTCCGAGATGGCCGCCGCGATCGTATTCAGGCCCACCGGCCCGCCGCCGAACTTGTCGATGATCGTGCGGAGCAGCCGCCGATCGATCTCATCGAACCCGTGCGCGTCCACCTCGAGGAGCGCGAGCCCCGCTTCGGCCACCGGCAGGGTGATCTCGCCTGCCGCGCGCACCTGGGCGTAGTCGCGCACCCGCCGCAGCAGCCGGTTCGCCACGCGCGGGGTCCCGCGGGACCGCCGGGCCAACTCGTGCGCCGCGCGCTCATCGACGCCGACATTGAGCAGCCGCGCCGACCGCCTCACGATCTCCTCGATATCGGCATCGGTGTAGAAGTCGAGGCGGTGGACGATCCCGAAACGGCTCCGGAGCGGCGAGGTCAGGAGGCCCGCTCGCGTCGTCGCCCCGATGAGCGTGAATTTCGGTACCGGCAACTTCACCGACCGCGCGCTCGGCCCCTGGCCAATCATGATGTCGATCTGGTAGTCCTCCATCGCCGGATAGAGGATCTCCTCGATGACGGGAGACATCCGGTGAATCTCATCGACGAAGAGCACCTCGCGCTCCTTGAGGTTGCTCAGCATCGCCGCCAGGTCGCCGGGCTTCTCGAGCACCGGACCCGAGGTCGAACGCACCGGCACGCCCAACTCGTTCCCGATGACGTAGGCCAGCGTCGTCTTCCCCAGCCCCGGTGGGCCATAGAGCAGGACGTGATCGAGCGCTTCCGCCCGCTGACGTGCCGCCGTGATCGACACGACCAGGTTCTCGCGGACGCGCTCCTGCCCGATGTATTCGTCGAGCGTGCGTGGCCGGAGTCCCGCTTCGAACTGCGCGTCGTCGTCGACGCGCGCCGGTGTGATCAGACGGGAATCAGTCATACAGGGATCTTGCGATCTTGCGAACTGGCGATCTTGCGAACTGGCGATCTTGCGGACTGGCAAACCAGCTGACCGCCCGCTTCAGATCGCAAGATCGCCACATCGCACGATCGCGAGATTCTCAGCGCCTCCCGGTCCGGCTGAGGGCGTCCTTCAACACCCGCTCGAACGTCTGCTCACCCGGCGCCGTCATCGCGGCGTCGACGGCCTTCTCCGCGAGGGCGCGATGATACCCCAGATTGAGCAGCGCGGAGACGAGGTCCGCGCGCAGCGCGGTCCCGCCCGCGGGGGCGGCGCCGTCGACACCCAGCTCGGTCGCCAACTGCTGGGACAGCCGGTCCTTCAACTCGAGACCGATGCGCTCGGCCGTCTTCTTGCCGACGCCCGGAATGAGGGTCAGGCGGCCGACGTCTCCCGCCTGCACGGCGCGGACGAGATCGGCCGGATCGATCCCGGACAGGACGGCCAGAGCCAGCTTCGGACCGATGCCGCTGATCCCGATGAGGCGCTCGAACAGCCGCAGCTCGAGGGCGGTGGCAAACCCGAACAGCGAGAGCGCGTCTTCGCGGACGTGCGTGTGAATGCGAAGTGTCACGTCGGCGCCCGGTTCCGGCAGGTGGTAGAACGTGGACAGCGGTACCTGCACGTCGTAGCCGACGCCGTGCACGTCGACGACCAGGCGCGTCGCCTGTTTCTCAACGAGTCGGCCGGTCAGTCTGGCAATCATCTCAGATGCGCTCTCGGCTGCCGGCTGGCGACGTGCGGCTCCCGGCGGTGTCCCGGGGACACGGCCGGTCGTCGCAGGCCGCGAGCCGCAGGCCGGATGTCAATCCAGCTTCACGTCGCGCCACGACTTCGGCTGCGTTCGCGCCGCGCGCAGGTGCTCGGCGACGACCGTCGGGCCCTGGCTGTGCACGTGGCAGATGGCCACCGCGAGCGCGTCGGCCGCGTCGTGCGGCGTGGGCACCTCTGCCAGGCCGAGGAGCATCCGCACCATGTCCTGCACCTGCCGCTTCTCGGCGCGCCCGTACCCCACGACGGCGCGCTTGATCTCGGCCGGCGTGTATTCGGCGATCGCGTAGCCTGCCTCGGCCGCCGCCAGCATCGCCACGCCGCGCGCGTGCCCCAGCTTCAGCGCGCTCCGCACATTCGCCGCGTAGAAGACGCTTTCCACCGCCACGCACTCCGGCCGGTGTTCGGCCAGGAGCGCGGCCAGATGCTGATGGATCCGGAGCAGCTGTGCGGGAAAACCCAGGCGCGGGGAGGTGACAATGGCGCCGCAGGCGACCAGCCGGTGACGGCTGCCATCGCTCTCCACGCATCCATAGCCGGTACGTTCGGAGCCGGGATCGATCCCGAAGACTCTCACGAGAGCGACGCCTCGATCTCCTTCTCGTCGATGTCCACGTTCGTCCACACGTGCTGCACGTCGTCGTGGTCCTCGAGCACGTCGAGCAGCTTCAGCATCGACTGGGCTGGCTTGCCCGTCAGGGTGACCAGCTCGGCCGGCACCATCGCCACCGCCGCGCTCATCGGCTCGATCTCGAGCTTGCGGACAGCTTCACGCACCGCGTCGTAGGCGGCCGGCGCCGTGAGGACTTCCCAGGTGTCGCCGTCGTCCACCATGTCGTCGGCGCCCGCATCGAGCACCGCCGCCATGAGCGTGTCCTCGGCCACCTTCGTTTTGTCGATGATGATCTGGCCGCGCTTGCTGAACTTGCGGAGGGCCGTGTTGCGGTCGGCCATCTTGCCGTTGTACTTGTCCAGCAGGTGGCGCAACTCGCCGACGGTGCGGTTCTTGTTGTCGGTCAGCCCTTCGAGGATGATCGCCGTCCCGCCGGGGCCGTAGGCCTCGTAGACGACCTCTTCGTAGTTGACCCCCGGCTCCTCGCCCGTGCCGCGGCGGATGGCCCGCTTGATATTCTCCGCGGGCATGTTGACCGCCTTGGATTCCGCGATGATCGTTCGCAGCCGCGGGTTGGTGTCGGGGTCGCCCCCGCCAGCCCTGGCCGCCACGGTCAACTCCTTGATGATCCGGGTGAAGACGCGGCCGCGCTTGGCGTCGGCGGCGCCCTTCTTGTGCTTGATGGTATGCCACTTCGAATGGCCAGACATGGTGCAACTCCAGAAAAACAAACGGGAAAATGGATCCGGGATTGTACCACAGGCCCGCCCGGCGAAGGTAGGGGCGTTGGCCTAGCGGTTCCAGGAGATCTCGAGCGTCCCCCGCAGCTGGCGCCCGACCGGGTCATAGACCTGGCCGAAATCGGGCCGTTCCACGTCGCGCTGTATCGCCCGGCCGTTCTTCCGGCCTGTGGCATTGAAGAGCTTCAGGCCGAGCCGCATCGGGATGCCCGGCGGCACCGTGAAGCTGAACTCCCCCGCAAGGTCAAGGGAAACGAACAGAGGGAACCGGGAGTCGTTCCTGGTGCCGACCACGTTCCATTCCTCGTCGATCCGCGTGAACGGGAAGCCCGATCGGACCTCCAGGAACGGCGACAGCGTCAGGTGACACGGGAGCGAGAACATGCCCCACGTCAGCAGGCGATGCGGTAGGTCGGCGTTCAGCGGCGCGATCGCGTCCGCCAGCACCTGCGCGCGCGCCCGATTGCCGGTCACGGCGATCAGGTCGTTCAGGCTGCCCTCGGTCGAGGACCGGACGTACGACACGTAGGCCTGGTTCGCGCCGTGGGCTGACCGGAAGCCGGACGTCACTTCGAAACTGCGTGATCGCGACGTGGCGTCGCCAGTCAGCACCAGTACGCCGTCCTGTGGCCCGGTGATCGTGGGCTGCACGGCGTAGTCGCCCCGCCCGACGCGCTCCTGATAGGCCAGGCGAGTCATCCAGCCGCCCTTGAGCGTCTGGTCGAGCTGGACGTTCCAGATCAGCGAGTGGGCGGTCCCGATCGGACCTTGTGTCTGGTTCGTGAACAGGTGCGACGACTGGAGGTGCTGGCCGGATTCGTCGTACAGCATCTCGCGCCGTGCCTGGCGGTCGGGGAAGATGGGCGCGGCGAGCAGCGCCTTGTCGGCGAAGACGCCGACCCCGCTCGACAGCTTCGTCGAGTTGGGCCGCAGGTCGTAGCTCACGACCCCGCGCGGCCAGAGCGCCAGCCCGCTGGCGGCCGTGCTGGCATCCCATCGAGCCCCCAGGTCCACCCTGAGACCCGCGCGCAGCGCCCAGGTGTCCTGCACGAAGAGTGCGCCGTCAACGAGCGAGGCATCGAACGTGCCGGGGCCCGAGAACTGGTACCGGCGCGCCAAGGTGCCGTTGCTTCTGACGTAGTTGACAGGCCGGCTGTCCTCGACACCGGTGACGGTCATGTACCCCACCGTCGCCCCGGCCTTGATCAGATGCTCGCCGTGCCATTTCACGACGCCCGTCGCCAACGTCGCGCCCGCCTCAACGCGAGAGGCCGTCTGGTTGAGGTTCTTGTAGTAGTTCCCCACGACCCGCTCGTGGCCGATGACATACGGCAGGCTCCCGCCGCTCGTCATCTCCAGTTGCACGCGCTTGACGTGGACGTGCGAGTCGAGGGTGGAGCGGCCGCCGAGCGCCACGCGGTCGGTCACCGCGACGCTCACACCGGTCGTCTTCAGGTCCGGCACCGTGTCGGCCGGCTCGAACGCCCCCAGTCCGTAGTGACTGCTGGAATCGGGGGTGACAATCAGCCGGAACGTCACGTGGTGCGAACCGCCCGGCTTCATGTCCAGCCGCGTGAACGAGGTCCAGCCGCTGATGCTCGTGTCCTGTTTGCCCACCACGGTTGTGGTCTGAAACCGCTCCCACCGGTACTCGACCGACTCGGCCAGCCACACGCGGCCCTTCACCAGCGGTCCGCTCAGGCCGAACGTGGGTTGCCACGCCTCGAGCGCGACGCCGCCGTCGATGTCGAGCCTCGGCCTCGGGAGCAGCCCCTGCACGCTGAACGCGAACGCGTCCACCGCCGGCTTCGTATTGACGAGCGTCACGCCGCCGGTGGCGGGCCCGGCGTCAGCCGGGGGAAGGGGCGAGTACACCTGGGTGTTGGCGATCGCGGAAATCGGGAGCGACAGCACCGCCTCACCCGACACCGGGTCGCTTTCGCGCAGGCCGTCCGCGAGGACCGTACCTTGCCACGAACGGGACCCGGAAATGCTGATCAAACCGTCAGGGCCTCGAACAGTGCCGGGAAGCAGTGGGAGCGCCGAGTCATAGCGGACCCCGTGCACCGGCGCGATCTTGATGATCTCCTGGTCCACCGTCGCCGGCGCCGTCGGCTCGGCCGCCGTGAAGATGCGCGGCGCCCTGGCGACGACCTGCGTCTCCTCGGTGAACTTCCCGAGTGCGAGGACGATGTCGAGTGTCGCCGGGTCGATCCCCGCCACCACGTCCGGACGGGCGGCCGTCTCGAACCCCATCAACTCCGCCGTCAGCGCATAGCGGCCGGAAGGCACGTCGAACGTGAAGCGTCCGATCTCGTCGGTGTGCACGATCAGGGGTGGTCTCCCGTCACGGGTGAGCGTGACGGCGACGCCGGGCAGCGGCAGGCCCGAGGCATCGCGGACCGTTCCCTGGATCCGGCCGGATTGGGGTGCCGCCGCCGAGGATTCGGCGGCAAGGAGTGACGCGACGAGGACGAGCCAGCCGTATCTCATCGTCTTGGCCCGCCTCCGATTCAGAACGGGCGCTGCGATTGTGAGCCTCTTCGCCTCCCGATGGCCAGCCGAAGGCACCCAGCCGCCGGCCGTCAGCCACGTGGCCGCCAGCCCGCTCAGCTCTTGACAGCCAGCAGCAGCCACACGTCGGCCCGCAGGTCCCAGGGGCGGCCCTGGTAGTCGCCGAGCGCGGCTGTGATTCGGAACCCGGCCCGCTCGACGCGCGCCACCATCTGCGGCAGCGGCAGCGTCCGGAAGGTCAGCGAGAACCGGTGGCGCACCCGCCTGCCGCCGCGCAGCTCCACGTATTCCTGATCGAAAACGGTCAGCTTCCGCCGCCGATCCTGCCGGACCGACTCGACCAGTGTGACGTGTCCGGCGGAGCGCCCGAGCCGGCCCCGCAGCCGCGTGCGGTCGCGGTATTCGTCCCAGGCCGGCAGGTCGGGCACCAGGTCGATGCCGAGCGCCCCGCCCGGGCGGAGCACCCGCGCCAGCTCATCCAGCGTCGCCCGGAGGTCCCGCTCCCGCGTCAGCGACTGGAGGATGCCGTACGGCGCCATCGCCGCGGAGAAACGGCCGTCTTCGAACGGCAGCGTGCGGATGTCTCCCCTGACCAGGCCGGGTCGCAGCGCGACAGGCAGCCGCCGGGCGCGCCGGCGGGCATACGCCAGCATCGGCTCGGACCGGTCGATTCCGACCACCGGCACACCGGTTCGCGCGACCGGGATGACCACGCGGCCTGTTCCGCAGCCGAGTTCGAGGACCGGGCCGCCCTCCCTCCGGGTAAACGCCTGCCAGAACCGCACGTCCTTCCGGCCCATCGTCCGCGCGTTCTCCCAGTCGTAGAACCGCGCGTATTCGTCCCAGCCCTTCCAGCCCTCCGCCCCCATCGATGCCCCCCGACTGCTCGCCAGTCCCTAACTTCGCAAGATACCTACTTCGCAAGATCCCTACTTCGCAAGATCCCAAGATTCGTGATGATACTATCTGCCCATACATCCGGCCTCGTCCGGAGTGGGAGTCATCCATGAGCACCCTCTGGAATCACCGCTACGCCCAGCGCACCCAGCGGATGACCAGTTCCGTCATCCGCGAACTGTTGAAACTGACGGCGCTGCCGGACATCATCTCGTTCGCTGGCGGGCTGCCTGGCCCCGACCTGTTCCCGGTGGAGGAGATGAAGGAGGCAGCGGAGGCCGTGCTCGAGACCAAGGGCCGCATCGCGCTGCAATACTCCACCACCGAGGGGTACCCGCCGCTGCGCGAGATGATCGTCCGCCACATGGCGCGCTACGGCATCGTCGTGGACATCGACAACGTCCTCATCACGAGCGGCTCGCAGCAGGCGCTCGACCTGATCGGCAAGGTGCTGATCAACCCCGGCGACAAGCTGCTGATGGAGAACCCGACGTACCTGGGCGCGCTGCAGGCGTTCACCATGTACGGCGCCGATTTCGTCACGGTCCCGGCCGACGATGACGGGATGGTGACCGACAGGCTGGAAGACGCGCTTCGGTGCGGGCCCAAGTTCATCTACGCGCTGCCGAACTTCCAGAACCCGACCGGTGTGACCATGCCGCTCGAACGCCGGAGGGCGCTCATCCACACCTCGGAACGGTACGGGATCCCGATCATCGAGGACGATCCCTACGGCCAGCTCCGCTACGAAGGGGAGCACATCAAGCCGCTGGTCGTCCTCGACGCCGAGTGCCTCGAGTGCAACGTCAACGGGAAGTACACCGGCAACGTCATCTATCTGAGCACGTTCAGCAAGACGCTGGCGCCCGGGTTGCGGATGGCCTGGGTGGCCGCGCCCAAGGAAGTCATCAACCGCCTGGTGCAGGCCAAACAGGGTACCGACCTCCAGTGCAGCACGTTCGACCAGATGGTGGCCTACGAGGTCGGCCGCGGCGGGTTCATCGACCGGCATGTCCTGCGGATCCGCGAGGTCTACGGCCGACGCCGGAACGTCATGCTCGCCGCGCTCGAGAAGGCATTCCCGGAGGCGTCGGTGGGCGTCCGCTGGACGCGGCCCCAGGGCGGTCTGTTCCTCTGGGTCACGCTGCCCGACTGGATGGATGCGGCGGAGCTGCTGAAGGAGGCCGTGAAGGAGAAGGTGGCGTTCGTGCCGGGCTCTCCGTTCTTCCCCGGGGGCGGCGGCCACAATGCCATGCGGGTGAACTTCAGCAACGCGCGCGACGAGCAGATCGAGGAGGGGATTGCGCGCCTCGGCCGCGTGATCATGCGGCAGATCGAGGGGCGGAAGGTACAATAGAGCCATGAAGAGTCGAGTTGCCGCGTTGCGCGTAGAGCCGTCGACGGTTCTGGACGCGACGGTGCGGCTGTGTGAGCTGGGCGGGATGCGCGAGGCGCTGTCGCCGCAGGCGCCGACGATCCTCAAGGACAACATCTCCTGGCACTTCCCGTTCCCCGGAGCGAACACGACCCCGTGGCAGCTGGAAGGCACCATTCAGGCGCTGCAGTCGTCCGGCTTCCGCGACCTGAGCTGCGTCCAGAACAAGACGGTCGTCACCGACGCGTTCAAGGGCGAAGACTTGAATCGCTACGTCCCGATTCTGAAGCGCTACAGGGTGCCGATCCTCTACAACTTCAAGAACGAGGACATGACGTGGATCCGCTACCAGCCGAAGGCGCGGATGCACGTCCTGCCGAAGATCTTCCCTGAGGGCATCCACATCCCCGACTACTTCCCCGGGAAGAACATCGTCCACCTGCCGACGGTGAAGTGCCACATCTACACGACCACCACCGGCGCGATGAAGAACGCGTTCGGCGGCCTCCTGCACAACCACCGCCACTACACCCATTCGTGGATTCACCGGACGCTGGTCGATCTGCTGGCGATCCAGAAGGAGATTCACCCCGGCGTCTTCGCGGTGATGGACGGCACGACCGCCGGCAACGGTCCCGGGCCGCGCACGATGTACCCGGTCGTCAAGAACGTGATGCTGGCATCGGCCGACCAGGTGGCAATCGACGCGGTGGCCGCGAAGATGATGGGCTTCGACCCGATGAGCATCGAGTACATCCGCGTGGCTCACGAGGACGGCCTGGGCGTCGGTGACCCGCGCGACATCGAAATCGTCGGCGACGACGTCTCGCACGAATCGTGGGGGTTCCACGTCGGCGACAACCTGGCGAGCATCGGCGGCGACCTGTTCTGGTTCTCGCCGCTGAAGGTGTTCCAGAAGCTGCTGTTCCACACGCCGATCGTCCACCTGTTCGTGTTCGCCTCCGAGACCTACCACGACTACTACCGCTGGCCCGTCAAGGACCGCCGGACGTTCGAGCGGTGGAGGCGGGACACGGCGTGGGGACGGCTGTTTCAGCAGTACGAAGGCTCAGAGCCCGGGACGTAGGGCGCAGGGCTCAAGGCTCAGGGCGCAGGGCTCAAGGCTCAAGGCTCAGGGCGCAAGGCTCAAGGCTCAGGGCGCAGGGCTCAAGGCTCAAGGCTCAGGGCGCAGGGCTCAAGGCTCAAGGCTCAGGGCTCAAGGCTCAAGGCTCAGGGCTCAGGGCTCAGGACCTGGGACGGGCGGCTGGCGACTCGCGGCGGGCGGCTCTGTCTGCGTGACAGCGTGACAGCGTGACAGTCTGATTCTGTCTTCTGTCTTCTGTCTTCTGTCTTCTGTCTTCTGAATTCTGGCTTCTGAATTCTATGTCCACCTTCTACCCCCGCGTCTTCGGCCTGGTTACGGCGCTGGTGCTGGGCGCCGCGGTGCTGCTCATCCTCCGGCCGTTCGTCGGTCCGATCCTGTGGGCGGCGCTGCTGGCCCTGATGCTGTTCCCGCTCAACCGGCGGCTGCGGTCGGCCTTTCGCGGACGGAAGACCTGGGCGGCGCTGGCGCTGACCCTCGCGTCGCTCCTCGTCCTGGTGGTGCCGGCGACCGTCCTGGGGATCGTGTTCGGCAGGCAGGCCGCGGACCTCGCGGGCCGCGCGCAGACGAGCGCCGCCGAGCATCACATTCAGAGGCCCTCGGACGTCCTGCAGATCCCGGCCGTCGAGCAGGCGATCCAATGGGTCGAGTCGATCCTGCCGGTGCAATCCGATCAGATCGCGAGCTCGCTTGTCTCCGCCGGCCAGCAGGTCATCGAGTCGGTGCTCTCGGTCGGCGGGTCGCTGTTCGCGTCGGTCGTCGGGACCCTCATGGCCATCATCCTCGCGCTGTTCCTGCTCTTCTTCTTCCTGCGCGACGGCGAGCTGATGGTGGCCCGGACGATGAGCCTGGTCCCGCTCGACAATCGCCGGAAGGACCTGCTGCTCACCCATCTCTCGAACGTGATCCAGGCCATCGTCCTCGGGTCGCTGGTGACGGCGCTGGCGCAGGGGACGCTGGTCGGAATCGCGTTCGCCCTGATCGGCCTGCCGTCGGCCGTCGTCTTTGCGGTGCTCGCGACGGTCGCGTCGATCATCCCCCTCGTCGGCACGACAATCGTGTGGGTGCCCACCGCGCTCTACCTGGGCCTCACCGGTCGCGTCGGCGCGGCGGCGTTCCTGGTCATCTGGTGCGTGGCGGTGGTCTCGTCGGCCGACAACGTCATCCGGCCGCTGTTCATCTCGAGCCGGGCGAAGATCACCACCTTGCCGGTGTTCATCGGTCTGCTGGGCGGGATCGGCGCATTCGGCGCGATCGGCATCTTCCTCGGCCCGGTGATCATCGCCCTGGTGCTGGCGCTGTTCGAGTTCGCCGAGGAGGCCCTGGCCGAGCAGCGAGCTGCTGAATCGCCCGACCCTTCGGCGTGACGGCTCAAGGCTCAAGGATCAGGGCTCACGGCTCACGGCTCAAGGCTCAAGGCTCAGGGCTCAGGGCTCACGGCTCAGGGCTCAGGGCTCACGGCTCACGGCTCAGGGCTCAAGGCTCAGGGCTCAAGGCTCGATCAGCGTGACGTCGTGACCGTCTGACTTGCTTCTGTCTTCTGTCTTCTGTCGTCTTCTGAATTCTGGATTCTGGATTCTGGATTCTAGCTTCTCGCCCCACATGTCCTTCCTGTCACACCTGCCCGGCGCCCTTGTCCTCGGCCCGATGACGAAAGGCTCGAATCTGCCGTACCGGCGGCTGTGCGTGGAGCTGGGCGCGCGCGTGACCGTCAGCGAGATGACCGTCGCGCGCCGGCTGAAGCAGAAGCGTCGCTCCGAGTTCGCGCTGATCCGCCGGGCGCCGGAGGAGCCGTGCTTCGGCGTGCAGTTGGCCGGCAACCAGCCGGACGAGATGGCCTGGGCGGCGGCGCTGGTCGTATCACGGGGCGCCGAGTTCGTGGATCTGAACCTCGGCTGCCCGATCGACTACTTCACGAGCAAGGGGCTGGGCGCGGCTCTCGCCCGTCAGCCGAAGCGCGTGCAGCGCATCGTCGAGGAGATGGTGCGCGGGGTCCCCGGGATCCCAGTAACCGTGAAGTTCAGACTCGGGTGGAACGCCAGCAGCCTGAACTACCTGGACGTGGCGAAGGCGGCGGTGGACGGCGGCGCCGCGGCGCTCGTCGTGCACGGTCGGACGCGGGACGCCCGGTACAGGACGGCCGCGGACTGGGACGCCGTCGGTGAAGTCGTGCGGGCGGTGCCCGTGCCGGTCATCGGGAACGGCGACGTGCTGTTCCCGCACGACGCGGACGCCGCGCGCGCCCGCTCGGGCTGCGCGGCGGTGATGGCCGCCAGGGGCGTGCTGATCAAGCCGTGGCTGTACCGGGAGATGAACGAGGGCTATCGGGATCTGGCGGCGGGGGATCGGCTGGCCGTCTACCGCCGTTACGTGAGTCTCGCGCTCGAGCACTGGGGAGACGACGACCGCGGCCGCGCGCAGGTGGCCGACTTCACGCGCTGGCACTTCGGTTTCTGGTGCCGGTACGCTCCGCGGCGGCCGGACGGATCGTGGCCCGGGATGCAGGCCCGCGAGGACATGACGTTCGGCCGCACGCCGCTCGAGCGCCTGCTCGCCCGAGCGGACCAGGCAGCCCACGCCTGGATCACCGAGCGTCTGCTGGCGAACGACCCTGTGGACCCCGAAGCCGCGCCACCGGCGGCAGACATCGACAGGGTCGGGAGGGACGACGGGGTGCAGGTCGCCGGATAGAAGCCAGGAGCCAGAAGCCAGAAGACAGAAGATAGAAGATAGAAGATAGAAGATAGAAGATAGAAGACAGAAGATAGAAGATAGAAGAAGACCGTCACGCGGTCACGGTGTCACGCTGATCGAGCCGCGAGCCCCTTGGCGCGCCGAAGCCCCTCGGGCGAAGGCGGCTGAGCCCTGAGCCGTGAGCCCGTCTCAGATCCACTGCCTCCGCCGGAACCACATGACCATGGTGACCGCCGTCACCACGCACACGATCCAGAAGAAGGGGTACCCCCACACCCATTCGAGTTCCGGAAGGTGCCTGAAGTTCATGCCGTAGACGCCGGCCAGGAACGTCAACGGGATGAAGATCGTGCCGATGATGGTGAGGACCTTCATGACCTCGTTGAGCCGCTGGCTCATCGCACTCATGTAGGTCTCGGTGAGGCCCGTCGTCATTTCGCGGTAGGTCTCGACGATGTCGATGATCTGCACCGTGTGGTCGTAGACGTCGCGCATGTAGGTCCGTGTGGCGTCGCTCATGCACTCGTGCGGCTCCCGCTGAAGCGAACTGATCACCTCGCGCATCGGCCAGACCGCGCGACGCAGCAGCAGCAGTTCCCGCTTCAGCGTATGGATGTTCCGGATGGCCTCCGGCGTCGGGCTGGCCAGCACCTCGGCCTCGACATCCTCGAGGCGGTCGCCGTAGAACTCGAGGATCGGGAAGCAGGCGTCCACGATCGCGTCGAGCAGCGAGTGCAGGAGGAAGCTCGCGTCGTTGGCGCGAAGCCGCGACCCTGGCGCCTGGATGCGCTGCCTGATGCCGTCCCACACGTCGCCGGGACTCTCCTGGAATGTCAGCACCGTGTGGTGGCCGAGAAAGATGCTGATCTGCTCGCCGCGCAGGTGGCCGTCGGACAGATCGAGCATGCGGGCGATGACGAACAGCCTCGCCTGCATGTTCCCGACCTCTGGGTAGGCTTCGACCTTTGGCCGGTGTGTGACGTTCAGCACGTCTTCCACCGCCAGCGGGTGGAGGTGGTACTTCTCGGCAAAGCCCCGGATGGCGGACATGTCGCCGAGGCCGTCGATGTTGATCCACCGGACCGTCGCCCACTCGGGGCGGTGGCCCGAAAGGAACGCCGCCAGGTCGGTGACGTTCTCCACATGCGCTTGCTCGGGACCGTAGTCGATGCACGTCACCGCCACCGGCTCCTGCGTGGCCGGCATGCGGGCCAGGTCGGACAGCTCGATGCCGGCGACGGCCCCCGGCTTCGAGCGCTTGCGCACTCTCGGCACATGGAAGCGCGGCCTCAGCGATCGGACGCCCCTCCGCCGGCGGCGCACCTGGCCTCCTCCCGCGTCGCCGGACCCGTTCGTCTCGGGCGCGGGTGCCGATTCCGCAGGGTCGGACGCAATCGCTTGCTGCGCTGCTTTCTGGTCCATCGCGTTCGGGCCTCCGTCTCGCCGGACGGCAGGTAGTATACGTCCGCCCGGATTTCTCTGCGCGCTTCGACGCGTTTCGTGGTACATGATCGCCAACATGCTGAACCGTGCCTTCGCCGCCCTGGCTCTCGGCCTGCTCCTCTGCGCCCAGCCCCTCGCCACCCAGGAGCGTGCGGCGCCGGCCTCGCCAGCCACGCCATCGTCGTGCCTGGCGAACACGCGGTCGTTCCTGACCGCCCGGATGAAGGAGGTTCCGCCTCCGATGACCTCCGAGAAGTACCAGGCGCTGCAGCGGGAGAAGGTCGAATTCGCGAGGGCCTGCATCGCGCGAATCGCGCTCGACGCGCTCCCGGCCGCCCAGCTCGCGCCGCTCGCCGAGCTCTACATCGAGGCGTCGCAGCCGGATCTGGCCGACAAGGCGATCGAGCGCGCGCTCGACGCGACGACCGGCGACCCCGCCAGACGAGCCGCCGCGCTGGTCACGGCGACGCGGCTGGTGATGCGGCAGCCGAAGTCGGACGAGCGCAACGCGAAGGCCGAGAAGTATGTCGATGCGCTGGACGCCCTGCCCGAATCGTCCGCCCGCGAGAAGATCGAAGGGCACGGGCTGCTCAACGGCTATTACCGCGCCGACGACATCGACGCGGGCATTCTGAAGCACTCGGCGAAGATCATCGAGCTCGGCCACCTTCTGACGCCCGAGCAGCGTACGCCGGTCGTCCGGACGATCGTGGCGGCGTACGTCAACGCAGCCGAGGCCTACGCGGGCCAGGAGCAGACGCCGAAGGCGCTCGACCTTCTGAGGACAGCGCTCAGGGACCTGGGCGCCATCGAAGGCGTCGACGCGCAGGTCAGACCCGCGCTCGAGCGGTACGAACTGGTCGGCCGGCCTGCCGCCGCCTTGGAGGCGCCGCAGTGGCTGCAGGCGACACCCGCGAGCGGCCGCCTGGAAATGCCGGGTCACGTGACGCTGCTCGAGTTCACCGCGCACTGGTGCGGCCCGTGCCGCGAAAGCTACCCGGGCCTCGTCCGGCTCGCAAACGCTTTCGGCCCGAAGGGCTTCCGCGTCGTGATGGCCACCCAGCTGTGGGGCTACTTTGAGAGCCAGCGGAATCTCTCCCCGACCGACGAACTGAAGGCGATCGGCGAGTACTTCCCGAAACATGGGATCGTGTTCCCGATTGCCGTGGGCAACCGCGTCACGGGCCAGGCCGGTGCGCGCGACGTCAACGACGCGAACTACAAGGTGGGCGGGATCCCGCAGATCCAGATCATCGACAAGAAGGGAGTCATCCGCCTGATCATGGTCGGCTACGACGAGGCGAACGAGGCGCGCCTCTCAGCGCTGATCGCGCGGCTGCTGGCAGAATAGCCGGCCTGCGGCTTACGGCTCAAGGCTCACGGCTCAGGGCTCAGGGCTCAGCCGCCTTCGCCCGAGGGGCTTCGGCGCGCCAAGGGGCTCGCGGCTCGCTCAGCGTGACAGTGTGATCGCGTGACAGGCCTCTTCTATCTTCTGTCTTCTGGATTCTGTCTTCTGTCTTCTGGCTTCTGGCTTCTGGCTTCTGGCTTCTGAATTCTGTCTTCTGATCCGCCATGCCCTTCCTCCTGAGGCCTCGCGTCCTGGCGATCGGCGTCGCCGGGTTCCTCGTCATGACCGCCGGATCCGTGGCACGCGAGGCGGGCCAGGGAGGCGCTCCTCTCGACTGGCAGAACCCGCGCGTCTCGGGCATCAACACCGAGCGGCCCCGCGCCACCTTCGTCCCCTTCCGGTCGCGCGACGAGGCGCTCCGGCTTCGGCCCGACCAGTCGCCGAATGTCGTGTCGCTGAACGGCCGGTGGAAGTTCCGGTGGTCGCCGCGGCCGGCCGACCGGCCGCTCGCGTTCTTCCGTGCCGATTTCGACGACACGGCCTGGGGCGATATCGCAGTGCCCGGGACGATGGAGTGGCAGGGCCACGGGAAGCCGCTCTATATCGACGAGGGCTACACGTTCAAGGCCGATCCCCCGCGCGTTCCAGAAGACGACAACCCGGTCGGCTCGTACCGCCGGACCTTTGACCTCCCGGTCTCGTGGCAGGGGCGCGAGGTCCTCGTCCACTTCGCGGGCGTCTCGTCGGCGTTCTACCTCTGGGTGAATGGCGAGCGCGTCGGCTACAGCGAGGACAGCCGGACGCCGGCCGAGTTCGACATCACGCAGTTCTTGAAGCCGGGCCGCAACCTCCTCGCGGCCGAGGTCTATCGCTACAGCGACGGCTCCTACCTGGAATGCCAGGACTTCTGGCGGCTGAGCGGGATCTTCCGAGATGTCTTCCTGTTCGCGACGCCCCAGACGCATATCCGCGACTTCTGGGCCCGCGCCAGCCTCAACGGCCAGTACCGCGACGGCACGCTCGACCTCGACGTCGAGCTGCGTCGGCACGACGAAGGCACGGCCGCGCCGAGGACGGTCGTCGCCGAGCTGCTCGGTCCGGACGGGAAGACGGCTTGGGGCCCGGCGCGCATCTCCGCGACGGTCGGGGGCGGGAGTTCGTCGCTCGTGACGCTCCACGCCACCGTGCCGGACGTCGCCCGGTGGACCGCCGAAACGCCCACGCTGTACCGCGTGCTTCTGACGCTCGAGGACGAGTCGGGCGCCGCGGTCGAGGCCGTCACGACGCGCGTCGGCTTCCGGCGTGTCGACATCTCTGGCGGGCGACTGCGGGTGAACGGCGTGCCGATTGTCATTCGCGGCGTGAACCGCCACGAGCACGATCCGAACGACGGCTACACGATCGGCGAGGGCACGATGCTCGCCGACATCCGCCTGATGAAGCAGTTCAACATCAACGCGGTCCGCGCCTCGCACTACCCGAACGACCCGCGATGGTACGACCTGTGTGACGAGTACGGCCTCTACGTGGTGGACGAGGCCAACATCGAATCGCACGGGATCAGCTTCGACCCGGACAAGACGCTGGCGAACAAGCCCGAGTGGAGGGACGCGCACCTCGACCGGACGCGCCGCATGGTCGAGCGCGACAAGAACCACCCGTCGGTGATCATCTGGTCGCTCGGCAACGAGGCGGGCGACGGCATCAACTTCCAGGCCACGTACGACTGGATCAAGCGCCGCGATCCCAGCCGCCCCGTCCAGTACGAACCGGCCGAACGGCGCGCGCACACGGACATCTACGTCCCGATGTACGCGCGACCGTATCAGCTCGAGCACTACGCGCGGGGGCCCCACGACAAGCCGCTCATCCTCTGCGAGTACGCGCACGCGATGGGCAACAGCGTCGGCAACCTGCAGGACTACTGGGACGTGATCGAGCGGCATCCGGACGTGCTGCAGGGCGGCTTCATCTGGGACTGGGCCGACCAGGGGATCTGGAAGACCGCGCCCGACGGGCGCCGCTACTACGTCTACGGCGGCGACTACCTGCCGCCGGGCGTCGAGTTCGACCCCGACTGCCTCGACGGCCTCGTCATGGGCGACCGCACGCCGCAGCCCGAACTGTGGGAGGTGAAGAAGGTCTACCAGCCGGTCAAGGCGCGGGCGGTGGACGCCACTCGAGGGCTGTTCGAGATCGAGAACCGGTACGCGTTCCTCGACCTCTCACACCTCGAGGCCCGGGCGGTCGTGACCGACGACGGCGTGGAGCGGTGGCGCGGGCTGGTCGCGCTCCCGGCGGTCAAGGCCGGCGGCCACGCGCGGCTCGAAGTGAGGTGGCCCGCTGCGCAGGTCGAACCCGGCGCCGAGCGGCTCGTCACCGTGGAGATCGTCAACCGTGAGGCGACGGCGCTGGTGCCGCGCGGTCACGTCGTGGCGTGGGACCAGTTCTCGCTGGGCGTGGCGCCCGGGCCACGGCGGGCCGATGCCGCGCAGCGAACCGGGGCGCTGTCTGCCGGCCTGCAGCTCGACGAGAGCGGGTCCACGATCCGGGTCCGCGGCCGCCGCTTCGAGGCCGGGTTCGAGAAGACGACCGGCCTGCTGACGTCGTTCACCTACGACGGCCACGCGGTCATGCGGAGCGGGCCATCGCTGAACTTCTGGCGCGCGCCGATCGACAACGACTATGGCAACGGCCACCAGTTGCGGACGGCATCGTGGCGCGAGGCGAGCCGCTCGCGCAACGCGGCGAAGGTGTCGGCGCTGCGGGGGGCCGACGGCTCCGTCATCGTCCGCGCCGAGTGGGTGCTCGCGGACGTGTCGTCGCGGGCGAGCCTGTCCTTGGCCTTCTACCCGGACGCGACGGTCGTCGTCAACTCGGTCCTCAGCCCGAACGCCGACGACCTTCCCGAGGTGCCGCGCGCCGGCCTGACGATGACGCTGCCGGCCGGGTTCGCCAGCGCGGAGTGGTACGGCCGCGGGCCCCACGAGAACTACATCGATCGCCGGACGGCCGCCGCCGTCGGACGCTACAACTCCCTCGTGGCCGACCTCGCGTTCCCGTACGAACGCCCGCAGGAGACCGGCACGCGAACCGACACGCGGTGGGTGGCACTGACCGACGGGACGGGCGCCGGGCTGCTGGCTGTCGGTCTGCCTGTGCTGCAGTTCAGCGCCTACCCGTACGCCCTTGACGACTTCGACGGCGGGCCAAAGAAGACCCAGCGGCACACGATCGATCTGCAGCCTCGCGATTTCGTGACGCTGAACCTCGACATCGCGCAGATGGGACTCGGCGGCGACACGAGCTGGGGCGCCCTTCCCCACCACGGGTACCTCATCAGGCCTCGGCAGCTGGGCTCGACGATCATCCTCCGGCCGTACTCGAGGACTGACGGTCCGGTCGAGCGCCTGGCGCGCGACGTGCTGCTCGTTTCGGGCGCGGCTGCGGGCGCGGCCGCGAGGTCGCTCGACGCGTGGACGTTCGACCGGGAGAACCGCGCGGTGCACATGGCACGCGACAAGCAGGTCACGGCAACGCCGCCGCAAACTCTGCCCTGGTCGCGTTCGGGAGACGCGGGCCTGGTGGACGGCATCATCGGGTCGATTGACTACCGGGGCGGCGACTGGCGGATGGTCGAGGGAACCGACCTCGAGGCGACGGTCGACCTCGGAACGCCGGCCACCGTTCGGACGGTACGGCTGGGCTTCCTTCTCAGGCCCGCATCTGCCATCCTGCTTCCAACAGCCATCCAGCTCTTCAGTTCCATGGACGGTGCCAGCTACCGACCGGCAGGGACCGCCCGGCCGGTCGAACCGACCCGTATCGACGGGCCGACGCGCATCGTCGTCGACCTCGATGCCGGACCGGCGCCCGCGAGGTTCCTCCGCATCAAGGCGGTGAACCCCGGGCCGTGCGCCGCCGGGCGGGAATGCGCGGGAGCCCCTGCCCGCCTGGCGGTGGACGAGATTGTCGTCCGGTGACCGCGTGACGCTCGGTGGCCTTGAGCCCTGAGCCATGAGCCTTGAGCCATCTTCCTGGAACTTCCGCCCCGCCAGAACCGAATATGTCCAGAGTGCGTCGAACCAGGAGAACGTGAGCAGCATCCCGACGACCGATCGGGTCCCGGACGATGAGCTGGTCCGGCGCACGGCCGCAGGCGACGCGGACGCCTTCGGCGCGCTGTATCGGAGGAGGCGGCCCGACGTGTACCGCTTCGCCCTTCACATGACCGCCGACGAAGCCGTGGCAGAGGATGTGGTGCAGGACGCGTTCATGAGCGTGATGCGGGATGCGGGGCGGTTCGATCCGGGCCGCGGGGCGGTGATGCCGTGGCTGTGCGGGATCGCGAAGAACCACCTGCGCCAGCGCCTGGCGCGCGACCGGCGGCTCGAACCCCTTGCGCACGACGAGGAGCCGACGGCCGAGACGGCGGCCGCGGACGCGCTGGGCGAGCTCATCCGTGCCGAGCAGGTCGAGCTGCTGCGGCGCGCGGTCCTGTTGCTGCCGTTCCGCTATCGCGAGGTCGTGGTGCTCTGCGACCTGCAGGAGCTGTCCTACCAGGACGCGGCCGACGCGTTGTCGTGTGCCGTCGGAACGGTGCGGTCTCGGCTCCATCGCGGAAGAGGGCTTCTGGCCGTCAAGCTGGCCGCTTCGGCAGCCGAAGCGCAACGCCGCGAGGCGGCGCCGCTGGTCGTGGAAGCCGCTCTCCAGCCTGGAGGGTATCGATCATGAGCTGTCAGCGCTTCGAAGCCGATCTCGTCGATCTCGGTCGCGGTGCGCTGGATGACGCTGGCGCTGGAGCGTCGGTCCGCCGCCACCTCGAGGCGTGTGAGGCGTGCGCCGCCCGCTTCGAGCGGGAGCGCCGGTTGACCGACGGCCTTCGAACGCTCTCCGCGGCGACCACCGTGCCGGCGAACGACGTGGCCGAGCGGCGGCTGATGATGGCGTTCGCCTCGGTGCCGAAACCCTCGCCGGCGATTGATCGGCGCGCCGCGATCGTCCGGTGGACGGTGTGGGCCGCCGCGGCCTGCATCTTCTTCTTCATCGGCGCATGGGCGGCGGTCGAGTGGCGCACACGCACGGCAGCGCCGCACGGTTCGGCGGCACCAGTCCAGGCCTCGTTGCCGCCGCCCGCGGAACAGGCAAGGCCGGTCGAGCAGGTGGAGAGCCCGGTACCGGCTCCCGCCCCGCTCGTGGCTGACGGTCGGCGCGCGCCAGCGCCGCGCGTGGTTCGGGCAGCGTCGCAGAATGAACTTCCCCAGGAAACCGATCGGCTCGCGGGCTTCGTCCCGCTGCCGGCGGCCGGCGGCCTCCCGGGGTTCGACAGCGGGATGATCGTGAGAGTCTCGATTCCGACGGCCAGCCTGCCGGCCTACGGCCTGGCCATCACCCCGGAATCGAGCCGGACCGTGAACGCGGATCTGCTCGTCGGTCAGGACGGCCAGGCGAGAGCCATCAAACTTGTCAGCTTGGTTGGCGGCACAAGGAGAGAGCCACAATGAAGAAGATCGTATTGCTTCGTCACTCGTCGCCTGTGCGGTTTCGGTCATCGCCTCGGCGCAGGATGCATCTGACCTACACCTTCGAGAAGAAGATCTCGGCCGACCAGGCGCCGCAGGTCAAGGTCGCGGGTAGCCAGATCCAGATGGCGTTCGAAATGAAGTCCGTACCGAACGCCCCCTACCAGGGCGAAGCCGTCACCGAATCGGTGATGACGCTGGCCGACGGCAATCGCATCGTGAAGAAGACGGCGACGCGCGTCTACCGCGACAGCGCCGGCCGGACGCGCAAGGAGACGGTGGGCCCCGACGGGCAGGTGACGTCGGTGTTCATCACGGACCCGGTGGGCAAGACGACCTACTCGCTCGACCCGGCGACCCAGACGGCGAGCCGCCTTGCCGTCTACTTCTTCACCCACACGAGCGGCGAGCCTGCGGTGGCAGGCGGGACCATCGCCCACGCCGCAGTCCCTCCGGGCGGCGGCACGGTGACGGTCACGACGACCTCGGTCGTGGCCGCCGGCGCGGCCCAGGCTCACGAGGTTCAGAAGTCGGTTGTCGTGACAGCTGGTCAGGGCGGCGTCTTCAAAGTCGTCGAGGGGTTCAGCCTGGGGGATGTGGCGAAGGAAGACCTCGGGGAGCAGACGATCGAGGGGATCCTGGCCAAGGGCGCACGCACCACCACGACGATTCCGGCTGGCACCCTCGACAACGAGCAGCCGATCCGGATCGTGTCTGAAGAGTGGTTCTCGCAGGAGCTGCAGGTGCTCGTGATGACGAAGCACAGCGACCCGCGCGTCGGCGACACCACCTACCGGCTGGTCCACGTCTCGCGGACCGAGCCGGCGAAGTCGCTGTTCGAGCTGCCGGCGGGCTACACCATCAAGGCGCCCGAGCCGCTCACGCACACGGAAGTCATCAGGAAGTAGGATTCCCAGGCTCAAGGCTCACGGCCCAAGGCTCAGGCACAACGCCCTGAGCCCGAAGCCCTGAGCCCTGAGCCCCCGTCAGCGTCCAGCCGCCAGCTTCCCGCCGTCCTCCGACGGCCGCCAGCCGCCAGCCTGCCCCTAGTCGTCGTCATCATCGTCGCCGACGAGGAGCGCGCGCACGAACGCGGCGCGGACCGGCGGCGGCATGATGCTGTGCGGCCCCTTCACCGACTTCCAGATGATGATGTTCAGCTCCTGCTCGGGCGCCAGGTCCGCCTCGGCCAGGTACATCCTGGCTGACGCGTCCGCGCCCCAGGCATTCGCCGCGTTCTTCTCCGTGATGTCGATGCGCGCCGGACGAAGCGTGTAGG
The DNA here is from genome assembly GCA_963698725.1 of uncultured Acidobacteriota bacterium. Classification (GTDB taxonomy): domain Bacteria; phylum Acidobacteriota; class Vicinamibacteria; order Vicinamibacterales; family Fen-181; genus FEN-299. The sequence goes on along the minus strand of CAVORY010000004.1, from coordinate 14,473 downwards.
GCGTCAGCACGGGGGTCGGCTGGAACGCGGCGTACATCGGCGTCGCGCCGGCGTCCAGATTGCTCATCGGCGGCAGCCCCAGGATCAGTTCGATCGTTCTCAGCATCGCGCCGGTGTTGTAGAGCGTCGAGTCGACGCTGCCGCGCTTGATGAACGGGCTCGCCACCAGCGCGATCGAGCGGTGCGTGTCCACGTGGTCGGGCCCCGCCTGCGCGTCGTCTTCGAGGACGAAGATCGCCGACTCCTTCCAGAACCGGCTGTTCGTGATGGCCTCGAAGACCCGGCCCATCGCCAGGTCGTTCTCGGCCACCATCGCGCGCGGTGTCGGGTAGCCGGCGCGCGTTCCCGCAGTGTGGTCGTTGCCGAGCCGGATGATGTTCAGGCGTGGCAGCTCACCCGACTGCTCGAACTTCCTGAACTCCTCGAGCCAGACGTCCACGCGTCTGTTGTCGGGAATCGTCAGGTCGTAGGGCATGAAGTTCGGGTGCACCTTGCCCTTCAGGCCCGGCACCGTGGCCACCACCTGTCCCACGCCGCTGTCCTTCTCCCCCTCGGGCTCGGGTCCTCGCTGGGCGAACTCGCCGTAGCTGCGGACGCTGACGCCGGCGCGGTTGCACGCATCCCAGATGTAGCCGTTCAGTGGCGCCGTCACGTTCCCGTAGGCGTTCCGCATCTTCCCGCCGCCTTCGCTCAAGTACCGCGCGCCCCGGCCGCCGTAATTGGTGGGCCAGATTTTCTCGACGAAGTCGGTGGCGTAGGCGCCGGTCGAGTACGCGTGGCCGTCGTAACTGACCTCGGCGTCCACGTAGAAGTTGTCCATCACGACGAACTCGCGGGCGATCGCATGGGCGTTCGGGGTGACGTCTTCGCCGAACAGGCACAGGTTCGGGTCGCCGTTGCCCTTCTCGAGATCGCCGAGGATCTGGTCGTAGGTGCGGTTCTCGCGAATGATGTAGAAGACGTACTTGATGGGCGACAGCCCGCCGACTTTCTGCGGGACTGGCGACCCGACCGGCGCCGAGGCCGGCGCCAGGATCGTCGCGCTCGTCATCGGCGTGAGGCCGTAGACGCGCTTGGTCATCATCTGCAGGGTCGCCGCGTCGGGCGTCTGGAGCACCGAGAGCGAGCCCTGCAGCAGCGCGCCGGCGTACTGCTCGGCCATGCCCGGGATGCCGGAGTGGGCTCCGCGCGGGTTCGCCTGCGACGTCATGCCCTTCCCGCTCAGGACGAAGATCCGGGAGCCGTCCCGGCTGAACTGCGCGGCGGTCGGATACCAGCCGGTCGGAATGAACCCGCTCACGTCGCTCTTGGCCGGGTCGCCGACGTTCACGACCGCAACCGCGTTGTTGTCGGCGTTGGCGACGAGCAGCGTCCGGCCGTCGGGCGAGAGGCCGAGGCCGTTGGGCGTCGCCCCGGGCGGCGCGTTCGGGAAGAGCGCCACCGAGATCTGCTCCTTCGCCGTCTTCGACGCGACATCGACCACCCAGACACTGTTCGTGTTCGCACAGGCGACGAACAGCCGCGCGCCGTCCTTCGACAGGACCATCGCGTTCGGGTGCTCGCCGACGGCGACCTCGCCGCGTTTCTCCAGCGTCGCCGCGTCGAAGGCCAGGATCTTCGCACCGCCCCACACCGACACGAACACCGTCTTGCCGTCCCGCGACATCAGGCAGGTGTACGGCTCCGCGCCCACATCGACGGTGCCTCGCACCAGGCCCGACTTGACGTCGAGCATCGTCAGCGCCTCGCCGAGGACGTGGACCGCGTAGACGAATCGGCCATCCGGTGAGATCGCGATCCCGCCGACGAAGCTCTGCTCGACCGGTTCCGGCCGGTTGATGCCGGGCATCGGCTTCTGCGTGTCGCGGCCGAGCGCGTAGACGGCGCCGGCGGTCAGCTTTCCCGGCGTCCAGTAGAACTCGTTCACCGTCGTCTGGCCCGCGCCCGACGAGTAGACGCGCCGGCCGTCCGGGTGCCAGGCGAGGCCGAGCCAGGCGTGGTCCATGTTCGTCTTCGACGTCACGTAGCCGCGCTTGAGGTCGACGATGGTGAGGGTGGGCTTCGCGTGGCCGTTGTTCGTCACGACCAGGTAGTTGCCGTCCGGGGACTCGACCATCGCCAGCGGCAGGTCGCCGATCCCCATATGACGGCCGGCGGGCTGGATCTTCCAGCCGTTCGGCAGCAGCGTGACGCCGTTGCCGAGGCTGCCTGGCCAGGCGGGCGGCGCCGGGGCGAGCCGGGCGACCGAGGTGACGGCGGCGGAGACGAAGACGAGGCAGCCGACGGCGATGGCGGCGAAGTGGCGGTTGCGCATAGGGGAGATTCTATGCGCATCTTGAGATCTTGCGATGTAACGATCTTGCGAAGTGGGGTCTGGTGGACTGGCGGTCTTGCGAGCCGGAGGTTGCGTCGAGCTAGCGCAGGGCGGCGTATTCCTTCTGAGCAGCCACGAACAGCGGGATCCCGGGGTCGGCCGACTTCCACAGGTCGAAGAAGGCCTCGTACGCCAATTTCGCGCCCGCGATGTCGCCGGCGGCCGCAAGCGCACGCGCCAGGCCCACTTGTGCGGCGTTGTAGCCGCTGGTCAACAGCAGATTCGCCCTGACGCCGACGATTTTGCGGAATTCGGCGGCGGCTTCAGCCGGCCTGTTCGACATCAGGAACGCGTCGCCGCGTGCGAGAACCACGCTCGACCATGCGCGTTCAAAGGGACGGGCCGCCTCGAGCGCCGCGATGGCGTCGGCGGGTTTGCCCAGTGCGAGACTCACTCGGGCCTGAATCAGCGGCAGTTGGATGCTGGCCCAGACCTGACCGCCGACGCCGATCTTCGCCACGCCGTCGGCCAGGCGGCGCGCCCCCGTCACGTCGCCGCAGGATGCGAGCGCGGCGGCTGCGCCGGGTCCCCAGGCGGTGTCGGGTCTCGGGATCTCCGGGGTCACGACCGCTTCCACGTCGCGGCAGAGGCCGGCGTGAGCCTTGTAGGCGGTCGCCTGAAGCCGGAGGTTGAGCGCGACCCGGCCGACGTTCTGACGACGGGCGGCCTGGTCCGCGCTGACCTGCAGGGCCTCCGCGCTCCGGAATCTGCCAACGGTGAACGTGTAGGCCAGTTGAGTACGGAGACTCTCCTGCGCGAACCCCGTCCCGTCCAGATCTTGAATCGCCGCTTGCGCGGCGGGCAGGTCGCCTTCGAGGTAACTCAGCCGCAAGAGCATCAAGCGGACGTCAGGCGGGTTCAACCGCTTGACCGCGGGCATCTCTGCGACGGCATGCGCCTCTTTGAATCGGTCCAGCCTGATGAGCGTATTCAGGACCTGGGCGTACCCGAGGGACGCCTCCGGCACCAAGCGGATGACCTCGTGGTACATTGGCAGGGCCTTCTCGTAATCGCCTGCCTGCCGGAGCACGTTCCCGATTGAGTTGAACCCCAGGACGAAATTCGGGTAGAGCCGCACGAGCTCCTCGTAGATCTGGCGCGGTCTGTCGAGGTCACCCTCCGACTCGTAGTAGCGCCCTTCTATCCAGAGCCGTTGGCGAACGCTCGCGTTCATCCGGCGCTCAAAGGCCTTTCGGAAGAGGTCGCGGGCGCGGCTGCCCTCGCCTCCGACCGCGATGCCTTCCTGCGCATAGGCGATGGCAAGGTCGGGGTCGAGCTCGGTCGCCCGCTGGAAATGGGGGATCGCCGCGGCGTATTTCCCGAGGCTGGCCTGGACCATGCCCATCGCAAACGCCTGGTAGGCTTCGGGGGAGGCCGTCGGCGCACCGACAAGACCGACGCGTTGTTCGAGCCCGCGCTCGATACTGGAGAGCGACTCGCCGAGCTTCTCGCGAATGCCAGCGACCGCCTCGGTGAGCGCGCCCATCACCTTCTCTTTGGACGACGCCTGTGCCGACTGGCTGGCGAGCGTCTCTCCGGTCTGGCAGTTTGTGGCCTTGAGCGTGAGGGCGTACGAGCTGCCGAGCGCGGCGATGGAGCCTGACAGCGCGGCCTTCTCGCCGGCGCGGACGCAGACGTGATTGGCGACGGCGGCGGTGATCGGCGCGCCCGGCGGGTGCCTCATCTCCGCGAGAATGGCCTGTATCTGGCCCAGGCTCATCGCCCGCACCGTGTTGGAGTTATCGAGCTGATCCGACACCCATTCGCGCAAAGTGCCGTCCCAGACCGGATCACCCGTAGAGTTGGCAAAGTCCGCGAGCACGATGACGTCCCGGTTCGTCAGGACTGGCTTCGGTGGTGACGGGCGGGTGCCGTACCGCCAGAGCAGCCACGCCCCGGCGATGACCAACGGCACGACCGCCAAGGCCACCCAGCGCCAGCGGCTTCCAGGCTTCGCAGGGACCGGCTGGGACACGGTACGGCCGACCATCACGCCTCCCAGGGGAGATTCTATTCCCATCTGGCGGTCCTGCGACCTGACGAGCCGGCGGCCGTTCGGAACTCGGTCGATCTTGACCCGTTGTACGAGACAATCGCTTCCAATCGAGGAGTCCTCATGGCCGCTGCGCGTCGTCTGCTGCTCGTCGATCTCAGCGTCGATCCGAGAGTCTACCGGCCGGTCGAACACTGGCGTCCGCACGTCGAGGCGGTCGGTGTGCCGTTCGATGTCAGCCGTCCGCCCGGCGATCAATGGCCGGCGGATCTGGCGCCCTACTCGCACGCCATCCTGACGGGAAGCGAAGCCACCATCCTCGCTGACACCGAGTGGATCGTCCGCGCCTGCGATCTGGCGCGCGCGCTTTCGGCGCGGCAGGTGAAGCTGCTCGGCAGCTGTTTCGGCCACCAGATGCTGGCCCGGGCGCTGGCCGGCCGTGAGTTCGTCCGGCGGACGCCGACGCCGGAGTTCGGATGGGTCGAGGTGCGAAAGCGTGCGACCGACCTCCAGGACCCGATCGCGGCCGCGCTGCCGGATCGCTGCCACGTCTACACATCCCACTTCGACGAGGTGTTCCCGTTGCCGGCCGGCTGGGACGTCGTCGCTGAGACCGCCGACTGTCCGTGCGCCGTGCTCCGCCGGGCGGATGGCCATGCGTGGGGCATCCAGCCGCATCCCGAGATCGGCATCGAGGAAGGCCAGGCGCTGCAGGCCGCGTACCTCAAGGGGATGCCGGATCGGCGGAACATACTGGAGGTCGGCTGGCACGGCGAGCCGAAGGATGACCTGGTCGCGGCGGCGATCGTGAAGGCGTTCCTCGACGCCTGAGGACGCGGACGGGGTCAGGTCAGTCGGGATCCTTGTGGCCCCACGGCGCCGGCGGCGCGGGCACGCTCGTCGTCAGGTCGAACTCGACGCGGAACAGGCGCCCCGGGCGGCTCAACTCGTAGACGAACGTGCGCCCCGGGGACACCTCCATGGCCCACGTGTTCGTGTTGGATACGCCTCGGCCGAGCTTCGTGAACAGCTCCCGCGAGAAGGCATCCACCGGAAACTCCTGCCGGTTCGGCGTGCCGGCCTGGATGCTGTCGCCGCCGTACATCGTCAGTTCGTCCTCGCGCCCGTCCTCGTGGCGGTGATCGTGTTTCAGGCGGAGTCGATCGCCCTGGAGCGTCAGCACCCAGGTCCGCGAGTGGTCTTCGCCGACATGGAACGGCACCAGGACCCGGCCCGGTTCACACGTCCGGACGTGCATGACGAGCGTCCTCCCGGCGAACGCGTCGTTGGGCTGCGCAGGCTCGTTGGCGACGATGCGCCCGGCGAAGGCCCGGCCGCAAAGCTCGGAGAGCGACGCGAGGAAGGCCGCAGCTGGCGATGCCGCGGGCGCTGCCGCAACCCGGGCTGCGGGCGTCTCGGCCGGAGGCGCCGTCACGCTGCAGCCGCCGCTGAGAACGAGGACCGGGATGGCGAGGCGAAGAATGGAAAGGCGCATGACCGATTGTAGCCGGGATGAAGGGGGCGCGGGCGCGAGGCCCGCGCCCCCTCGTCTTCGTGGCAGCCTCAGGCGATGACGCCGAGCGGCTTGGTCTTCTTCCAGTTGCCGCGGGTGAAGTCCGGGAACTCCTGCGGCTCGCCGTTCTCCTTCACTGACTTCTCGCTGAGCGGCGCCACCGCAGACCAGAAGCAGCCCTCGTAGACGTTCTGATCGAGCGGCAGCCCGCCGCGCAGGCACTCGACGATGCGGTAGAGCATCAGGAAGTCCATGCCGCCATGGCCGCCCATCGTCTTCGCCAGCTCGCCGGCGCGCTTCCACAGCGGATGCTCGTACTGCTCGGTCAGCTTCTGGTACGTCTCGCCCTGGGCCCAGTTGCCAACGTTGTTCATCTTCTCGACCGCCAACCGACCCGGATAGCCCGCGAGTGCGCCCTTGGTCCCTTGAATGAAGTTCAGGCGCGAGTAGGGCCGCGGCAGCTGCTCGTCCCACTGGACCATGATGGTTCGCCCGAGCGCGGTCTTGATGATCGACGTGTTGATGTCGCCGGCCACGAATTGCATCTGGTTCCACTTGTGGTCTGCCGGAAAGTTCTCCTTGGCGTAAATGTTCCGCACCCTGGCGGGCGACGAGAACGACGAGATCCGACCAAAGGTGTCCTCGGTGCGGGCGAGGCTCATGTACTGGGCCACCGGGCCGAGGCCGTGGCACGGATAGAGGTTCCCGTTGCGCTTGGCATAGTGATAGGTGCGCCACGAGCCGGTGCCGCGCTCCACCTCTTTCATCTGGGAGCGCAGGTCGTGGATGTACGCCGCCTCGCCGTGGAGCAACTCGCCGATGACGCCCTGCCGCACCATGTTGAGGTAGAGCAGTTCCTCGCGCCCGTAGCACACGTTCTCCATGTGCATGCAGTGGCGGCCGGTCTCTTCGGAGGTGTTGACCAGATCCCACATCTCCTTGAGCGTGACCGCGATCGGCGTTTCGATGAACACGTGCGCGCCGGCCTTCATCGCGGCGACGCCCATCGGCCCGTGCTTCTCCCATGGCGTCGAGATGACCACCATGTCCGGCTTGACCTCGGTGAGCATCGTCCGCCACAGGTTCTCTTCGCCGAAGTAGATCTTCGGCTTCTGGCCCAGGGCCGTCATGTTCTTCTCGGAGCGCTTCGCCCAGTCCTCGTAGAGGTCGCTGATGGCGACGATCTCGGTCCCCTCGATGGAGGCCAGTTGCCGGGCGTGGCCCGTGCCGCGGGCGCCGACGCCGATGAGGGCGATGCGGATCTTGTCGAGCTTCGGCGCGGTGAAGTCGCCCATGTACTTCGCGCCGCCCCGGCGGGCCGGGGCGGATCCGCTCCCCGCCAGGGAGGCCGGGAGAGTCGTCAGGGCGGCTGTCAGGCCACCGAGAATCTTGAGGAAGCTGCGGCGCTCGGTCAGGTTCGAATCCGTAGGTTTCATGGCGATGCGTCTCCCGCCCCGGGATTCGCCGGGGCCAGGGCGATTCTACCTCACGACCGGTCGGCGGCCGCCATTGTCGATCATGTCGAGGGGGCTTCGGGCGGGATTCCGCAGGTCTCTGACGACGTGCGTGTAGATCATCGTCGTCTCGACGTGCGCGTGGCCGAGGAACTCCTGGATCTGTCGAATGTCCACGCCGTTCAGGAGCAGGTGCGTGGCGAAGCAGTGTCGCAACGTGTGAACCGAAACGGGTTTGGTGATTCCCGCCTCGGCCGCCGCGGCTTTGACTGCCTTCTGGATCACCGACTCGTGCACGTGGTGACGGCGGACGACGCCGGCGCGGGGATCGGTGGAGAGCGTGCGGCTCGGGAAGACCCAGAACCAGGCCAGCTCGCAGCCGGCGTTCGGGTACTTGCGCTCGAGGCAGTCCGGCATCCAGACCCCGGCCAGGCCGGCTCGGCGGTCGGCGTGGTGGAGCGAGATGGCGTCGCGAAGGTGCGCGCGCAGGTCGTCCCGCCCGGCTTCGGCGAGCAGCGTCGCACGGTCCCTGTCGCCCTTCCCGCTACGGACGATCACCAGGCCCTGGTCGAAGTCGATGTCCTTGATTCGAAGCTCGCAGCATTCGGAGACGCGGAGGCCGCCGCCGTAGATGAGCCGGGCCATGATGCGGGGCGTCCCGCGCATGGCGGAGAGGAGGGCGGCCGTCTCCGGGACGCTCAACACGGCTGGCAGCCGATCGCCGCGTCTGGCTCTGGGCATCGGGTTGAGACGTTCGGAGCTCAACCCGAGGACCTCCCGGCAGAGGAAGAGCACGGCTGACAAGGCCTGGTTCTGGGTGCTGGCGGACACGTGCCGCCTGGTCGCCAGGTGGGTGAGGTAGTTGCGGATGCCAGCCTCGTCGACGCGCGGATGCGGATTCGCTTGCAGTGCCGACAGATACGAGAGGAACCGCCGCACCCAGTCGACGTAGGTGCTCTCGGTCCGATACGAATAGTGCCTGGTCCGGAGTCGCAACCGCAGTTGCTCCAACGCCGCCAGCGCGTCCACGCGACAGGGCTGGTTCGCGACGGCACTGGCGGGGCCACCGCACCAGTCCGTTCGCTGCAGGAAGTTGACGAAGTAGACCTTCAGGGCGTGGTCCGCCTGACGGACCTGCCATTCTTCCGCGCCGCCACCCCGTTCGAGATCGTCGCAGAAGCGCCGCACCTGGTCGCCAAGCGGTTCATTGGCAGCGGGGCGGGCAAGGAAGCGTCGGACCCAGCGGACGAAGTGCGGCGCGGCGCGGGGTTGGGCCAGCTGGGTCTTGAGCAGGAACTCGGCGAACTGTTGGAGCGTGGTTTCGGTATCGCGCACGGGCTTCCGCGCTGAAGGGAAGCAACATATGGGCCAGTCGAGCAGCGACCGGCCAAGTTGTTGCGTGTGAGGGTCTTGGCTGGCAGACGCGCTTCTGGCCGGCCGACTCGTTCGCCGCCGTCCACGCGGCGCGCCAACTGGCGTTGACGTGGGCACCTGCAATCCCCCGCCGTCGGCCCAACTGTCGCCTTCCGGCGCTATGCAGCGCGCGGCTTTCCCCGGCACCTGCGGCAGTGGCCGCCGGCAACTCCAACGTTGCAAACCCCTTGCCTCTGGAGCGAGCACCCAGAATAATGTCCGCGAGTGGGAGTGTGCTGGTCTCGGGCAGCGGGCGACCTTGCGCCCCGCCGTGGCGAACCGCGCACGCCACCTATAGGACGTTAGGCAGCGAGATCGAGACTAGTACCATGGCAAGGAAGCCATCCACTCCGCCGGTTGCCAAGCCTAAGCACGTCTGCCAGTTGTTGGTCGTTCTTGCGAACACGAATCCCCTGGTCTGGCGCCGAATCCAGGTGCCAGAGACCTACTCGTTTTGGGACCTCCACGTGGCGATCCAGGACGCCATGGGTTGGCAGGACTATCACCTGCACGAATTCGAAGTCATCGACTCAAGGACGGATCGGCTCAAGCGGATCGGCATTCCTGATGAGGACATGCCGCGGGAACGCCCTTGTGCCGCCGGCTGGAAGGTGCCGATCGCACGGTACCTGACGTATGGCGCGCGGCCGGTCCGATATCGCTACGACTTCGGGGACGACTGGGAGCACGCGTTGGAATTCGAGGAATTGGTGCCCGACGATGGGGGTGTGTATCCGCGGTGCGTAGCCGGCGCGGGCAAGTGCCCACCAGAAGATGTGGGCGGAACCCATGGGTATGCGGAGTTCTTGAGCACGATCCGAGACGTCAACAACCCCGAACGTGACTCGATGCTCCAGTGGGCTGGCGGTCAATTCGATCCCGAGGCGTTTCGCGCGGCCGATGTTCGATTCGAAGATCCGAAGGAACGATGGCGGATCGCGTTCACGACGTAAGGCGCTGCCTAACTAGGCGTTGCACCCGACGCCGACCGACGCGATCATGAGCCGGCGCGGGTGAACGCCGGACGTTAGGCACGCCAAGATGGCACGGATGACGATCGAGCGGATGGTCTCACCGGTCTTGCGGGACAAGGGCTACCTCAAATCGGGACAGACCTGGCGCAGGAAGCTCGACGATGCCATTCTCGTCGTCAACCTCCAGCGGTCGAACGACGTCGTGTTTGTCAACTTGGGGGCATGTATACGCGACCTCGACAACAACGACTCACCGTCGATTCAACGGTGCCAGATATCATTCAGGCTCGAACGCTTGTGCCCGCCGACGTCATTCGAGGCCATTCGGAGCGCGTCTCCTGACGGAGGCCCGCAGGGACTCGTCGTCGCACTCGAAGAGTATGGACTACCGTGGCTAGAAGGCTTGTCAACTCGCCAGGGTGTTAGCAAGTTCCTTCAGTCATCGCTGGCCAGCCGGGGCCTCGTTACGGTCGCCGTGCGAACTTGGGCATCGGAGAGCGAAACACAAGAGGGTGCCTAACAGGCGCTTGCAGCCGACGCCGCCTGGGACGAACATGAGGCGGCGCGGCTGAAGCGCGGACGTTGGGCAGACGGAGGTAGCGTGTCGAGGAGACTGGCGCTGGGTGTCGTTGCGCTCGTTTCCGCCCTTGGCCTGTTCGGTTGGGCGTGTCGTAATAGCGGAGCACGGACAGGCTCTGAGGTGCCGTGGATGATTGGTGGCGTTCGATTCGATACGCCTGGTTGGCAGCGACAGGAGTCGTCGGGCGACAAGATCATCTGGGAGAACCCGGATGGCGACGCTATGTCCCTCACCCAGGTTGAGATCGGGCCCAGCTATTCATTCACGGACGTGCCGAGCGTGCGGGCGATGTGCCGCCACATTGCCGAGGGCAGCCGCGGCGGGCTCGTCTCCGCGGGTTTCGTGGATTTCGGCGACCCTCGAGGCGTGTCGCTCATCTACAAACGCGAGCAACTGCCTGCGTACACCTACACAGGGATGCTCATCATTCCCCGCGGCGGCCACCTCGTCGTCGTGACGGTCTCGTCAATTGAGCGGGGAATCACCGGTGTGCGTGATACGGTCGTCGCCGGGCGACTGATCGAGCGAGGCGAGCTTGATCCCACCAAGACCGATGCGAATCACAGAGTGAAGGGTTGGTTCTTCGATCCGTACGATTCGAAATACGACGCCACCGCCCTTAATAGCCTCGCCGATGCCGAGTTATACGATTCAGTCGTGCCCTCCCATCCTCTATCTAAGGTGAGAGGCACACTGCACACGATCGAGAAGACCTTGGTATTTCGGAAATAGACTCGGAGAACGGAACGACGCTGCCCAACAGCGGCTTGCAGCCGACGGCGCTCGGCGTGATTATGAAGCGTCGCGGCTGAAGCCGACCGTTAGGCCGACAACAGCTCACAGCGGAATGAATAGTAGCGAAGAAGCTTTGCCAAGGATTCGGGAAGCCTTTGCGACGGCCGGTTTCGAGTTCGTCGAGGCGGAAGGCGGCGGAGCTTTTTCACGGCGCGTTTTCGACACCAAGATGGACGCGAGATGTCGATTTCATTCGATCGAATCGCATGGAGTATCGCAGCGAACCCGAGCAGAGCCTTCCAGTTTCGAAATCACCGCTACCTCGGCAAGGCACTCGACGAAGCGCTCAGGTGGGCCAGCCTCGGTGGAGACCTATAGATACAGCGGCCTTAAGCCGCTGCAGCCGGCGAGCGGCGGGCAGGTCGAGATAGAGTGAGGATCGAGTTCGCCGCTCGCGGCTGAGCGGCAGGACGTTAGGCCGACATGAACACGCAAGATCCACTTGCGGATTCTCTACATCGTGAATCGCCCAAGGTGAGCGTAGATACACAGTCGTCTGAGCGTAGTGAGACAAACCGCGCCGCTCCGCTTGCAACTGGAAACATCGCGCGACGGCGAATGCGCGTCGCCGGCCGGATGCTCGGCTCACTGCTGCTGGGTGGGGTGGCGATTCTTGGCTCGATTCTGATCTTTCGACAGGGCCTGCTGCCGCTGATCGAAGCGGCGTTCCATCCCGGGCCCGAACTACTCAGTGTCTTCAGACGCGTCGGCATCCTTCTGACGGCAGTGGCGGGCTACTGGGCTTTCGTGCACTGGCATGAAAAACGCGAAGCGACCGAGCTGCATCTGCGGCCGATTCAGCTGATGCTTGGCGGCGCGAGCGGCGCTGCCCTGGTGGCGCTGCCGATGGCCGTGCTATTCGCTCTGGGCGTCTACGAACCGGTGCTGTTTCGCGATGCCTCGTCGGCGCTGCTCGGCGTGGCAGCCCTTATCGGCATCGCGGCTATCCTGGAAGAACTGACTTACCGCTGCCTGCTATTCCGGGTCCTAGAACGGGCCTGGGGAACGAAGGTGGCGTTGGCGGTGCAAGCGGTGGTGTTCGCCCTGGAGCACTGGAAAACGTCGAACAAGGCGGGATCAGCGATGTGGTGACAATGCTGATAGCAGTGACTTTGGCGGGCCTGCTCTGGGCCGCGGTGTTCGTCCTGACGCGCAACCTGTGGGTGGTGGCCGCCAATCACGCGGCATGGAACTTCACCATTCTGCTCGCGGCATGCCGCTTTCCGGCATTGAGGACTGGCGCAAGTTGGCACCACTCGAAAGCCGCTTTGCCGGGCCCGACTGGCTGACCGGCGGGATGTTCGGTCCAGAGAGTTCGTTGCTGGTGATCGCGTCGACCACGGTCGCGGTTGTGCTGCTGCTGCGCGCGGCACGGCGACGTGGGGGCTTCTTCGTGCCGGTGGCCTAGCCCGATGCGATGCCGGCCTGCGACCCCCATCGGCCTAACAACGGCATGCAGCGGACGCGCTTCGCGCGCCGCTGATGCCGACGTTAGGCGCCTAGAACGGGACGACGATGAACGACAGACGGTCTAGCCTCATGACACTTGAAGCAATCCGCGCGGCTGGTGACGGCGAGGTGGAACAGGCGATTGTCGATTCTGTCGTCCAGCACCTGGGCACAGACGCCACACAGCACTACGACATCGCCGCGCAGATGCCCACCGGATTCCAAGTGGTGTTCTCGACGTGGGTCTTGGAAGGTGAGGTGGAGAACGGCGGTTTCCTTCGTATTTCTACAACACGCGCGCGAACTTCGCTGAGCAGGGGCTTGAAGCCCTGAAGACGCTGGCGCGGCAGCGCACGCAGCCGTTCTTGAGGCAGCGCTGTCTCGCCTGAATGACGAGATTCCGGAGTTGGCGCCGTACTGGCGCCAAGGAAGCCTTGAAGCGTTTTCGGCGTCTTACAAGGTCAGTCGCCTGGGCGAACTCGATGAGCGGTGGTACACCCTGGGAGAGCTCTCAGCAAGACGCGTTGCATTTACATTTGGGACCGGATCCAGGATTTCGAATAGGACCATACCTTGGCGGCGCCTAACCAGCGGCTGCACCCGACGGCCGCTCGTTCGGTTCTGAGCGGCCGCGGGTGAGCCGCCACGTTAGCCGGACTGAATGGATACGAACGTGAGCAAGACTGGCTGGCTGCTGCTATTCATAAGCGCCATTCTGGGACCTTCGCCGCAGACGGCGGTCAGGACCGGCACCCCGCCGTTTGAGGGACGCCTCTACGCGGTCGTCTCATCCTGGACCCCGGCCGAACGGCTGACACGAAATGACGCAGCGCGCGTGACACCGTCGCTCCGACCGCGGTTCGAGCGGTTCATGCGGTGCCAAGCGACGTTCCGCTCACGCTTGCCGGATACCAACGAGTTCTTCCGCAAGGCGGCGCTTCCTCATCAACGGGTGCTCGAGCGTGCGCTAGCATGCCTGATTGAAGCACCGCATTGCGGAGTTGTCGGCCGACTACGCGACACATGCCCGAATTCTCTACGAATGGGAGGGGCTGTCGTCATCGCCACTCGAGGAAGCGAGCTACGCGGAAGCGTGGACCGCAGGGCATCGGGATTCACCGCTGGTGCCGTATCTCTACCTGTTTGTCGCCGAGAGAGCACGTTACGCGTTCGAATTACTCGATGGAGAAAAGGACCTGATGGGGATGACGGCAGTGGCTGCGCAGTATCGGGCGTTCATCGACCGAGCGCGCAGTGCAGATCCGATGGTCGCCTTGGTGGCGAACGATCTCGACGGGTTGACCTTTGTCTACCGAAATGTGGGCGAACACCCGCGGGACTATTGAATGCGAACTCGTGCCCGCCTGTGAATGAACGGCCGGCTAACACGCGGTTGCACCCGACGGCCGCCGCACCTGACGCAGCGCGGCCGCAGGTGAACCGCAGCCGTTAGGCAACTCTCGAAACTCGACCGACGACAATACCGGACCCTAACCCCGGCATACCCCAGCATGGCCACCAACGTATCGATACTGAATCGGTCGATCTTGCCCCGGATGGTATCGCTCACCCTCGGTTGGGTTACGCCGAAGAGGGTCGCAGCCTGCGCTTGGGTCAGCTTCCGGGCTTCGATCACTTTGCTGAGGCGAATCATCAGGTCGCTACGGATCTTGAGGTTCTCGGATTCCTCGCGCGAAAAACCAAGGTCGCGAAAGACGTTGCCGCTTGAACGTCGAATCTTGATCGTCATGAGGTCTCCCTGTTGCGTACGCGACGGGCAAGAAGCTCGGCCAACCGCTTCTTGGCCAAGGCAATCTCCCCTTGCGGCGTCTGCCGCGTCCGCTTCTCGAAGGCGTGGAGCACATTCTATTGCCTCCTCGAACTTCGCGACGTAGAAGACGCGGTGCTCAAGTCTTGTGTGGACACGA
>CAVORY010000003.1:0-997909 GCA_963698725.1 uncultured Acidobacteriota bacterium | reverse complement strand
GCGCTTGGCGCTATCGGAGACGCGTGCGCCGCTGCTCCATCTTGAAGCCGATTCTGACGACGATATTAGCTATCCATGCCCCCGCTCCCGCAGGGAGAAGACCTATGTCACGCACGAAATCCGCGCGAAGACAAGTGAGCACGCGTCCATCCCAGGTCTCCACCGTGCACCACCGAGGACACCGGCCGCAGGACGAAGCCAGGGTCGGTCTATAGGGCGACAGTGGCCGTCTGCGTTCGACCGTCGGCCACATCCAACTTGCGGGCCGCTTCAAGCAGATCCCCGTCGCTGACGATGTTGTACCGTTCGAAGACGGAGCGCGTCTTGTGCCCCGTCATCGTCATCGCCACTCGCTCCGGGATTCCGGCTCGCACGAGGTTCCGCACGGCGGTCCGCCGGAGATCATGCGGAATCCGCCCGGGCAGCCCGCCAGCCAGCAGGCGGTCAGCCCAAACCCGCCGGAAAGACTTGATCCGCTTACCGCGCCGGTGAAAGACGAGTGGGCAGATGATCCCCTTCGCCTGAAGTGCGAGACGCTCCCGGTCCCGCCCTTCCAGCAATTCCCGGAGACCGGCGGTCATTGGGAACACCCGCCCATCGCCGTTCTTCGTCGTCCCCGGATCCAGTCGGACGGTCCCCGCATCGAAGTCCACTTGCCGCCACTCCAGCCCGAGGACCTCACTCTTGATGCGCCAACCGGTGATGT
Source organism: uncultured Acidobacteriota bacterium (assembly GCA_963698725.1). GTDB lineage: Bacteria > Acidobacteriota > Vicinamibacteria > Vicinamibacterales > Fen-181 > FEN-299. The sequence goes on along the minus strand of CAVORY010000003.1, from coordinate 997,203 downwards.
ACGCGAACGTGAAGAGGGGCCGGACCGCTTCCGGAAGATCTCGCGACACCGTGTCATACTGCGCTGGTTCGAAGAACCCCGTCCGGACGTTGGACTCCCGCAGCATCGGAATGTGGGGCTTGTGCAGGATCTTGCCGGCCTGAATCGCAAGATCGAAGGTTCGCTTCAACGCGCCAGTTCCCGGTCTGATTTCCCCGGCTGACGCCTTCGCTTCCTGGCGGGCGGCAATGAACTGTCGGACCAGCGGCGTGGTGATGTCCGCGAGCTGCCGGTTGCCGAAGAACGGGGCAAGGTGCTTGTTGATCCGGCATTCCAAGTCCGCCAAGGACCGCTTCTTGTTGGCTTGTAATCGAGGACGACATCGGCGGCAGCATCCGCGAAGGTCACTCGTCCGACCTTCGGCGCGATCGGCTCTCCCCGCGCGATCGCCCCTTCCCGCAGCTTGAGGGTGTTCTTGGCTTCTCCCTCTTTGTCGCTGTGCGTGTTTCACGCATCGGCTGACCGTTGCGGTATAATTCTTGATCGAGTAGACGTCGCCCCGGCTGTAGATGCTCCCCATACAGCCTCCCTATCGTGAGGTGAATGAGGCCAACGGGCTGTCTGGGCTGTTAGACTTTCAGGCAGGTCCGTCGGCAGCTTACCCCTGCTGACGTGGCTTAGGACCGCTTGCGGGTTGCCGCCCGCTTGCGGTCCGCTGTCAGAACGCCGTGCTTCGTGAACCACTCCTCCAGCCCCTTCCGGATCTGGCTGGAGATGGCGTCCCTGGACTCCTCGCGCATCGCTTCCATCGCCTTCGGAAGCTCCGCATCGATTTGCACGGCGATCACTCGTTCCTTCAGCGTCATACGTTACCTCAAATGTCATACCAGGCTGCCTGTTGTCAACCCTTGTCAAGCCGCCGGTATACCTTGAGCTGTTGCCCGCAGACGCCTGCATCGCCCAGGCCGGCTGGCGGACGACCGGGCCTGGAAAGGGGCTTTCTGTCGGGCTGCGCCCCCTTGCTGGCCTGTTCTGCGCGTCCGGGGTCTCCTTGTCCGCCGGACTCCGCCTAGTTGACACTCGGATACTCCTTCCACTTCTCAATCAGGCGATCCAGGTCGGTTCGATCCACGAGAATCCGCCGAATGGTGCGCCCGTCGTTCGCCCGGGGAGCTGGGAACTTCACCGTTGGCACCCGCCCTGATTGCACGAGGTCTCGCGTGGTCCAGTAGGACAGCCCGAGATAGTCCGCCGCCGACGGTAGATTGAGGAGACGGGCTGCCGCACTGCCGCCTTCCGCCCGGCGTCCGCGACGACTGTGCGGTCCGGCTCTGGAATGCGCGGCGGATTCCTCAACCGATGGCCGGTTCCTAACTTCAGGCATCGCTATCACTTCCACGCGGCCTGTGCCCGCACTGTGCCCGGCTCCAGAGGGTCGTCACGCCAGGTCGTCAATGGCGGTGGGCACGTCAGGAGCGGCACCTCGGCACACTCCGGGCACCCCATCGCTTTCGCCAGCCGCGCGGGTCACTGTCTCACGCTCATGGGCGATTCCCTTGTGCCCATCAGCGGAGAGCACGAACGAATCGGGATGCCGTGATTGTCCCGGCCCGTCCGCTACGCTTGCCAGCTGACCATAGGTGTCGCCGGTCCACGGTTCGCCCACACCGCGCGCACGTCCGGGTCGGCGGGCCGGGCGGTGGTGCGTCGCCAGGCTCGACCCACGAGAACACCGGCTTGTCGTCGTCTCGGCAGTCTGGACAGCCAGCCGCCGCGTCCTTCTGCAATCGGTCGATTCCGCTTTGAGATTCATCTCAGTACCTCGGCCCGCTCGCGCGTCGGCGGCTGACCATTGGGATACAGCCCTATGCGCATGTAGCCGAGCCGCCGGCCGCAACGCGGGCAGTGGCGCGGGTCGGTCGCGCCGGGCCAGTCGGGCGGTTGCTCGTTCGCATCGGCCATCGTGAATATGCGAACTGGGTTGTGCTTCGCGCAGAACGAACACTGTCGCCCCTGCGGCGTCTTTGCCAGCTTGTCGAGTCGTTGCTTCAGGCTCATGTATGTCTCCCGCTCAGGCTTCGGCGTTCACTGGTGCGCCAACGGATACGGCGGCCCAGCGTCTGTACGTGCGCGCGGCCTTCATGGCATCAATGCCGACGAGGCGCTCCACGAGTGTGGCGGGGCCGCTGATAACGTCTGGCCGAGAGTCCCGAGGGCGGCCACCAATGCCTTCGAGGTGATGCCGGATATGGAAGTACGTCGATGCGACGCCCGCAGGCGCAGTGTTCGGGCGCATTCGGGCCGGGAAACGACGGAGCTGGCTCGCCCTCGTAGACCATTGACATCCGGTGGACTCGCGGCAGGCCGCCGCAGACCGGGCACGGAGCCTCGCTGATGTGCCGCTGAAGCCGATTGAGCCGCGATGCGATTGACATACTGCCCTCCGAGCACTTCGTCCTACGCCTTGCCGTCTTCCTTGAACCGTTGCTTCGAGTTCCGCGATGCGATCCTCAAGGTCCATCAGCTCCACCGAGCGGAAGGAGAACTCAAGGATGGCTCTCGCCGCACTCACGCGCACGGTGGGCGTCTGGCAGGTCAGTGCCTTGTGTAACGCCGTGACGGCTTCCGTCGTGACCGCTTGCAGCCGCCCGATAGTCGCGTCCACGACCTCCCGACGCGCCGCTCGGTGCGCTGTCTTGAAGTCCGGTTCCCGCATCCACCGATACAGCGTCGCCTTTGACAGCCCCACCTTCTTCGCCGCCTGGCCGACGCTGGGCGCGGAGAGCAGGGCCGCGACGGCCCTTTCGCGGAGTCGGCCCTTGTCGCCGTGGCCCGCCGAACCGGAATCGCCGATTCCTTGTCGTTTCTGTGGTCATCTGCATTCACCGTAGGAGTCGCCGCGCCCCGCTGCCGAGACGGACCAGCCGGCGGCGTTGAGGGCCGAGCGGGTGAGTTCAGGCGTTTGCACCATGTCGCGTCTTGCTCCGGCTGGACCGAGCCACGCGGCCCGGTCCTGGGAGTGTTGCGGGCCTCGTCTACCCGTTCGCGCCGGGCTCGTCGTAGGGCGCCTCGGCCTGGCCCGGCTCGTTGATCCAGTCCGCCTCGGGTGCCTGCACAGGCACGGGCCGCGCCTTCGGCAAGCGAATGCGGATCCCGCCTGTCAGGCGCCCCGCATAGCTCACGCTCTCGTCGTAGTAGAGCGTGATCGTCTTGCCGATCCAGGTGTTCGTATCGTTGCCGAACCGCTTCACGAGAATCTTGGTGTTGGTGCTGTTCAGCGTCAGTTTCTTGTCGATGCCAAATACGAGCTGCAACCGCTTTTCGATGTGCGCGGTTTGCTTATCCACGAATTCGGCCGCCTCGACGTTCTTGATCTGAACGAGGAGATCCTCGTCCTGTAGGTCTTCCTTCTTGATGAAGTCGCCGCCGAGAAAGTCTGAAGCCTTCATGGTGTCTGTCTCCTGTCTAGGGTCTGGACTCGGATACTGAACGGGTCCTGCAAACTGGCCGGGCGGCCGGCGGCCCACGCCCGGTTGCGGTCGTCATGGCGTGTCCTCCAAATGCTCGCCATGCTCACCACACCTTGTATTTGGTGTGGATGGTAAGAAAGCGTGAAAGCGAAACGGGTGGCCCTTCTTACCCGTGCCGGTGTGCGCTGCCTGCCCGCGGTCGATCAAGATGTCGAGCAGGCGCCGGACGGTGGTCGGGGCCAGCGAGAGAGCTGGCGCAAGCCATTCAATCGGGACGGCCTGCGAAGGGTCCGTCGGGAGCTTGGCGCGGACGAGGTTCAGGGTGCTGTCGTCGGTCCCGGCCTCGCTGCGCTCGGCCTGGACGAAGGCGTGCGTCGGCAAAATGCTTCCCACCAACTCGGATCTGCGGTGGTGGTGAGCATGGTGGGAATCGAATCCCACCAATTCGACGGGGAGGATCGGCGGCAGGTTACGGAAGCGGCCGACACAGTGAAGTTCCCGGCAGGTGGTTCGCAGGTGTCGGGCCCGCCGGACGGCGACGATCACGTCCACCGCGCCAGCCCAGGCGCCGGAGCCGCGGCCGGACTCACCCACGTCGCCGCCGCTCTTGCGGTCGTGGAAGGTCAAGAGCACCCCCAACCCGGCCGCCGTCAACTCGGCCAGCGGCCGCATGATGGCGAGCGCCGCCCCGGACTGGTTCTCGGCCTCGCCTTCGATGCCGGCGATGGCCGGCAGGGTATCCACGCAGACGAACCGCGAGCCAACCTGCCGGGCCTGAGCGAGCAAGGCCGCGACGATGGCCGGCCACTCATGGGCACGATCCTCCAACAGCGTCACGATGTGCAGGCCGGGCGCGTCCGTCAGGCCGGCCACGCGCAAGCCCTCCACGAGCGCGGACTCGCCCTCCTCCGTCACGAGCACGACGGGGGTGGGTTGGGGAGTTGGCACGCCGAGCCAGGACGAGCCGGTGAGCGCCGCGCGAATCATGTCGTTTTCGGAGTGCCGTTTTCCCGCCCTTCGGCAAGCCGTCGATCTTGGCCCCGGCGCCAGCGAACACATACGGGCCGACGATCACCTCGGGCATGGCCGGCGCGTCCTGGCAGATTGCCTGCGCCGTGCGAAACACAATCGGCGACGCGCCCGGCTTCGACGGCAGGATGACCGTCCTCCACACCGAGCGGCACGTCGTCACCCGGATACCGCAACATGCTGCGGACCTCAGCGCGGATTTGGCCTCGGGCTTCGGCGGGGTCGCAGCGCGCGTTGAAGGCCAGCGCGGCCGCGAGCATCTCGGCCTCGACGGCGCCGTGCTTCCGCATGGCGCCGAGCAGCTTGATCAGGCGGCCGTGCCGCTGGCCTGGCCGGATTGGCTCGTCGTCACCCGTTGCGGCCGGCGCCTCGGGCTTGCCAGGGTCAGCCGGCAACCATTCGTCGAAGTCACTCGGGTTGTACGCGCGCTCGGCGTCGAGCCGCTCGAGCACGACCGGCCGGGGTTCGCCGTACTTGGCTTTGTAGTTCAGCGTGCCAGGCACGCGCAGCACGCGCGCCACTTCGGCGACGTAGACATCGCTGGTGAAGTAGGCCGCGAGTCGGCGGAGCAGGGACTCGGCGCGTTCGCGCTCGGTCACGGCGTCGAGCGGTTCAACCAAGTGCCAGTAGGCGTGCAGGCCGCCGCCGCTGTGGACGACGGACGACGGTGGCAACGGGGCACGCGCGAGCGCCACGCGCGCATCGCCCTCTGGAACGTCCTTGAAGTCGATATCGACGAACAGCGCGTGCAGAAGCCCGCACAGTTCGTCCCGCGCCGCTGAGCGTGGTCGCGCCGCTTGGTGATGCCTGACTGAGAAGTGCGATGACGCGGAGACCGGGTGGTGAGGGTGTCGATGTGCCCTTGGGTCGGCGCGAGGCGGGTGAAGAACGAGCGCGCCGTCTCCTGAGTCTTCGTCGACGAGGCGCAACTCAGAGACACCCGGCGTGTGGTCCGGGTGCAGAGCGCGCAGGAACGCCTCGGCCGGCGTCAGGGGGTTTTCCTCGCCCCCTCCCGCGTGGGCTCGCGTCCTCGCCGGTCTGGCTCGCCGACGCGAACGTCACCGGCCGCACCTCGCTGGCGCAATCGCCAGGCCCCGGCGTCAGGACTGGCCTGTGCGGCCGGTTGGCGTTCGCCTGCGAGGCGAGCCTCCCGCTTCTGAGCAAACGCCTCGACCAGATCCGCGCTGTACAGCCTGCGGCCTCCGCTGTCCCGCAGCGCCGTCAGGACGCCTTCGCGATCGAAGTTGAATCCACCGCGGCTCGTCGAAAGCCGCAGACGACGCCCAACGTCTCGCGGTGCAAGCAATGTCCAGGGTACTCGCTCCTACTTGCCGTTCCTGGGGCAGCACGCTACCTCTCCCCATAGGTGTAGGTGCGACCTAGCAGGAACCCGCGGCATGGTCTGCGGTTCCCGGCCTTGACCGGGGCCCGTGCGCGACTGATGGGTAGTCTTGGGGAGGCCTAGTCTTCGGTGGTCTGTTGGATGGGGGAGGCGAGGCGAGCGTTGCCAGCGGTCGGCTAGATTTCTCCGAATGCATCGGCGTAGTTGGTGTGTTACTCCGCTAGATTCCCCATCCTGATGGGGTTTCCTTAGGTGCTGTTCCAGTTCCGGAGACACGACACTAGGATTCGTTTCAAGGCGGTCCGGGTATTTAATTTGCTCAAGGCCATTCGCGCCTTCTCTCGCTCCGGGTCTTGCCGGGGTCCTGTTTCTCCACCCCGCCTTCTTTATCTCCGTCGCGAGTTCGATCGCACTCCCCTCGGAGTCTTTCGGCCTTTTCGGGGTCGCCGCCTTTCTCAGCGTCCGCGATCTCGATCTTCAGTCGTGCATACACCTGCTTGATCGTCTTCGCGCCTCGTCGTCAGCCTGGCCGTCATAGGCCGCGTGTTCGACGGGCAGAGCACGGCTGCTGTATCCGTGTCCGATCTTGCCACTGTCCCCTGGAGCCGGCCGATACAACGCGTCCGGATCGCTGACGGCAGCCAGTCCCCGGCCAAGCAGTTCCTGCGCCGTTGATTCGCGGCCGGGATTCGTCAGCAACATGTGAATGATTCCAAGACCTCGGAGATTCTGGAGTGTTGAGCGGTGCCCGTTGAAGGACAGTTCCCAGTGCTTCGGATCGAGCCGCCGAAATACGTTCGTGGGCTTCGGTTCTGAAGCGGCAGCCTGTCCTCTCGACGATTCGGCGGCTCTGGCCAGCTCCTCAGCAACCGCCTCTGCCCGGAACAGGTCACACACTCTTGCTGAAACGGTTACCAGGTTGTCGATCGCGCCCCAGCCTTCACGGAGGGGGCTGAAGCAGCCGGGTTCCTCCACAGCGCTGCTGAACCACGCTTCGACTCCCGCTTCCTTCGGGACGCCCCTTGGCTGCCATTCCAGCGAGCATTGCCAATGAGCGGACCCCTGAGCCTCGTTGAGGCTTCATTCCGCGCTTCGGCCGGCATAGCCGCTGACCACGCTGCGTGAACCACCCTCCTCCGTTCTCCAGACGCGCCCCGCGTGAGAGCGTGGGTTAACGGTGGTTAAATCCGGTGGAACGGACGAATTAGGCGGTTCCACTGCCAGGAACCTGTCGTGGAGGTCTTGCCAGAATGTCGCGTCCATAACTCCCTTCGCTGGTTCTTTTTTTTTTTTTTTTTTTTTCTCTCCTCTCTCGTTTTTTTCACGGACCCGTCCCCCGGCGCCGGACTATGGGCTCTGCCCGGTCGACCCCGACCTCGCTCAGGACAAGCGACGAGTTCCGCACGCGCAGCAGGGCGATTCGCTGGCCGCCCTGAGCTGCTGAGCGGCCATCAATCATCCCGAATCCGCTGTCCGTCCAGTCCTGCTCAGAGCTAGCTCCCCAGGTGCTCTTCCTCGGTCCGAGGGTAGTTCCCCCGTGATCGGGTCGCAGGGCGCCCAGACATCACGAGGCTTCATGCGCTCACGATACTCGGCATCGGCCAACTGACACCGGTCCCACAGTTGCTTGTCTTGCTGGGCCAGTCGGTTGATCTGCTGGCTCAGGCTCGCCGAGATATGTAGATGGGTCGTCGCGTCCACCCAGGTGCCAGAGCGGCGCGCGTAGACCGATCCGCCGAACTTAATGGAAATCTCACCGGCCTCGGCAGAGCGCGGCTTCCCCTGGCGTTTATCGACGGCGGCGACCGCATCCTCAGTCACGTTGCCCTGATCATCAACAAAGAGCGCCGACAAATGAAGCCGGTGCTTCAGGAAGCCAGGCAGTCGCTGCCAGAGCCCGCGGTAGCCTGGGAGATCCGGAAGGGCAATGGAGTATCGGGCTGCCGGATTGTCGATCCGCGTCAGAAGTTGGCCTAGAACCGCGAGGAAGTAGTTTCCCTGCTGCTGTCGGGATCGTCCTCGTCCCTTCGACTCGACAATCCAACGCTCGGCTCCTCGGGTTGCAACGACATCGGGCCCTTTCTTGGCTCCCCATGCGACTTCGGGATGCCATCCGCGGGCCATGAGCCATACAACCAGCCTGTGTTTCACGGAATCTTCCGCAAGGGGATCGCAGTCCGGGTACTGCGGAGACTCAGCGCACAAGGACTCATCATCATCCGGCAGCGCGCCGGGTTTCGCCGGTTCCACGTAGTTCCCGAGGAGCCCATCGGACTCGACACGCCGATTCAGTTTGCCGGCGCGCTGCAGCTGACGGCAGATGTGATTGACAGGTCGCCGGGGGCTGTCGGAGCCAAGCACTCGATCTGCGAGTTCTCGATCGGACAGCCCAGGTGCGACGACTAGGGCGTTGAGGATCAGGTCCTTGAGTGCCATCGCCACAACCCTCTGTATGGAATGACATACTCGGGCCGCGTCCCGTAATCAACCCGCAGGACGGATCAGGGTTCGCCGCGACCGTCGCGCCCTCCGACCGACAGGAACAGCCACGAGTGGTGGCGGCTGCGGCTTTGGGCCGACAGGCCGCCGGGCTGGTTCGAGCGAAAGGTGAATGCGCTTAGAAACCGTCGCGCCGACTCTCAGCCGCCCGCCAGGTCCCGCGCCACTCTCGCGGCGCCGCCCATTCCGAGGGACCCGTTATCGCGTCATCCCGGCGGGTTGACACTTCTGGCAGAACTGCACGTCCAGCAGGCAGAAGAACGTCGCGCCAATGCCGAAATCGGCCGCGACTGCCGCAGAACCCATTGACGGCACGAAGACCTGAAGGTCCCGCACTGTGTCGTACCCGGCTGGCTGCGCGGGACAGCTCCCGGCTGACGGTTGCCGTTCCAGCGCCCCGATAGTCACCGCCTGGATGGCCAGGGACGACGAGTTCGATCGGATAGGCGGCGAGCCTCAGGTCGGACTCAGATCGTACGGCGCACGCGCCTCAGTTATCGCCACCTTGTCCAGGTCCATGGCGCGCGGCTGCCGGGCGGAGGGGCCACCTTCAACAGGCTCAACCTTCGTCATCCTGTTGAATGAGCTGGCCAAGAAGGTGTTTATGTCTTTGATTCCGACCGCAAAGTTGATGTTCTGGCCAGACTCGTCAGCGAAGCTGTTGACACCAATCAGCGTGCCGCCCTCGCTCAGTAGCGGACCGCCCGAGTTGCCGCCACTGATTGGGGTCTGAGTCTGGATAACGTCCGCAGTATGTCTCAGCCGATCACTGTACAACCATTTGTATCCAAGGCGGATTTGACTTACAACGCCGGCCGTGTACGTCCAAGCCTCTCCCTGTGGATGGCCGATCGCATGGACATCGGCACCCACGTTGATCTCCGCGTCTGTACCCAGGCGGATCGGCTGTCTTCCGGTCGGAGGGGCGTCAACTCTAACCAGCGCCAAGTCCGCTACCTGGTCGTACTTGATTACCCGGCCGACTCGAGCATCCTGCTTCGTCGGTTCAGCGCCCTCAACGGCGGGCTTGAAGACGACTACGAGCTTCTCACTGCCGCTAACGACGTGCCAGTTCGTCAGAACCTCCCCGTTCAGTGCTGATAAGCGATCCAGACCCGAAACCCTTCTCGTGGACCACCAATACGACCGCAGGGGAAGCAGCACGGTAGATCGCAACGCCACGCGCACTCCGGTTCTGACCAAGTTCAGCGGCCCACGGGTTGCGGCTCGGCTTCGAGAGTCCTACAGCCACAGGACCATCTCCGATACGCACGCTGGGAGCCCATGCGCCCAGCGAGAGGAGCACGCCGCGGCGGCGAGCGTCTTCAGTGCCATCGTGCCTCCTTACCAGTCGTACATACCAGTTTCTTGAACATTGCGTTGGCGCTCTTGGGCTCAATCCCTGACCACGCCTCGGTGTTTGGCTCATCCAAAACGATCATGCCAGCCGGCCATCCGGACCGTAGAGCTCGGTCTTGCAGAAGAAGATCTGCGACGCCTCGCATCTAACGTACTCAAGAGCGACCGTAGTCTTGACCGTCGGCATAGCTCCAACCAGCTTCATGTTGGGCAGCATGTCACTCACTGGAGTGGCTTTGTCGAGTTTCATCATGACGACGGACTGGCGCCAATCGCCGATCGGGGTCGTATCGTTCCTGAGTGTGCGCGGCATCAGAGGTCGGCCAGGTAGGTAGAAGAATCTCACCGTCTCCTCTCGAGGTACTGGCCACTGACATGAACGTACTATCGTGCAAGTCCTGTCTTTCAATGAGAGGCGTCCGGAGCACTGTGCTGCATGCCAGAAGACCGCAGACTCGCGGTGATTGACTTCGGTGCGATCTCACGTAGCAACCTCGATAAGGCGCAGATCGCCAAACTTATATCGCCACAGCACGTCACCTGCCGAGGAATAGAGCAAACTCTCGGAAACAGCGAACAACGGCTGCGCGCAATCAAGGACGAATGTGTCGACCGCATACGCCCCGTCAGGAACAGGCTCACCCGCAGGGCGCGAGTGGTTTGCGGTGGCGCGGATCTTGACAGCAACCCTATCGTTCCATGTCTCCAGGAGCTGAGCTGGACCTGATATGGATGTCCCGCGTTGTCGGCCTCGAAGGTCGCCCACTCGTCAAACTGCAACCGACGCAGGCGGGACATGGCTTCTAGCGCGTCGTCATACCGCGCACTGTTCGGTACTTCGAGAGGAATGAATGCAGCGCCTTGGGGCTCTTGCTTTCCACGGCTATCTGATAGTCTTCGCTTTCAGAGCGTCCTGCCGCTCTTGCTATGTCCGTGGGCTTAGGTGGCGTGGCTGAAGCACACTCTAACGTGAGACAGACGATGCTCTCCAGAGAGGCGGTACTTGTAAGGTCTCTGCGCGTTGTTCGTCAGTAGTCGAACATCCCTCGTGACCAACGAGAACAGGTCATCGACCGACACTGGCTTGGACAGATGCCGCAAGAGCGCTTCGGTGAAAGGACTGTGTGGGCCATTGCCGTCAGACGCGACGGAACCCGAGTCTGCAGCGTATGCGACAAACAAGCCGCCACCCGGAGCAGACCCCTCCAAGTCCCCGGCATCAGCGGGTGCAAGGCCAAGAGGTCGGGAGCCCCGCCCTTTTGCCAAGTTCTTGAACAGTGCCGGATTGTCGCGGCACGCATCGAGAAATACGATCTTGGTCCTCGATCTCAGGCTATTGACGAGATCGTCCACTTTGATACCCTCGAGGGCGATGTCGCTTTCGAAGTTTGGGATGTCAATATCGGTCGGGAGGAGATAGTTCACACCGGCGACCTGCGCTCCGTGGCCGGCGTAGAAGACCACTGCAATATCCGCGTTCGGAGGAGGCGCTTGCGAACTGACGAATCTCGCGTCTCAGTTGCTCCTGTGTGGTGTCGGTTACGACTTGGATGCCATAGCCCATGACGCGGAGAGCTTCAGCGATCGCCCGCGCGTCCGCCACGGCGTTCTTGAGAGCGTTCAGCTTGGCGTATTTCGCGTTGCCGATGATTAGAGCCGTCCGCGCAGGAGTGCTGTCGGAACTTCTGCGCGCACGGCAACGACAGATAGCAGGCCGGTGATGAGGCAAGCGATCAACGAGCGTCTGCTTCGTTTGCACGCGACCTCCCGAAGGATGGGCTTGGCAATGTGACGAAGCCGAGAACGACGCACTATGGTAACCCTGAAACTAGTGCGCCGGAGCACCGTGAAACGGGAGCTTCCACGATCCCTGACAAGGGGGCTTCGTTCGTAGAATCAATGGGTTGCCGCGAACTTCGAGAAGGACGCGCCGTTAGGCTGTGGCTCGGTGCTATGCGTGCCCCTATCGGCCCCTGTCCAGGACTATCGGACGTGACTGTCGAGCGCCGGATCGCATCGGGCCACCATCGCGGTGGCCCTCACGTTGGACGGCTGTCGCCTGACGAGCCGTTCACTGGCTGCCCGCCTGTGCCCGTGGCTGTGCCCGCGAGGGTCCATCGCGACCCATCGCAGCCCAACGCCACCCAAGTCATGAGCGCGGGACCGCACAGAAATACGTGATTTCAGGCCTAATATTGTGTGGTTCTGTGGTGCCGGTGCGGTTTGCTAAACCGTTGTACGGGCCAAAACCTGTACCCAGGGTTCGAATCCCTGCCTCACCGCCAGCTACAAACCACTAAGTTCTTTGTACTTATGGGCTTAGGCGGTTGATCCTCCAAGAGCAGAATCCCTGCCTGCACCCCGGCGCTAACCCGCGGTGTTTCAATCACTTTCCGGTCTGCGGCAGCTCCAGGACCGGTGGCGTCTCCACGATGTCTCCAACGCAGGGTTCACCCCGGACGTCGGACCTGAACTCGGAAGCTTGATCGACCCGGCTGCTTCCGAGTAGACTTCTGAGTCAATGGACCTCATCGAGATCCTCAAGCGGCCCGAAGGCAAGACCCTCGAGTTCAAGCGAGAGCTCTCTGCACCGGACCGCGTCCTGAAAACGATCGTCGCCTTCGCCAATACCGCCGGCGGGACACTGCTGATCGGCGTGGAAGACCGGACTCGCCACGTTCGCGGCATCGGCGAGCCCCTTGATGTGGAGGAGCGACTCTCGAACCTGATCAGCGACTCGATCGCTCCGCGCCTGGTGCCAGAGATCGAGATCCTCCCATGGCGGCGCACCTCCGTCGTGGCTGTGAATGTCTTCCCAAGCCCAAGCCGGCCACATCACCTCAAGCGCGAAGGAGGGGCTTCAGGTGTCTACGTGCGTGTGGGTTCCACGAACCGGCGAGCGGACGCCGACCTGATTGGCGAGCTTCGCCGATTCAGCCGCGGCGAGGCGTTCGACGAACAGCCGATGCCGGGCTTCGACTCGGAAGCACTGGACTTCCGAGCGGCTTCCGAGTCGTTCGCCCCGGTTCGTGTACTGTCTCGCCGCGATCTCGAGACGCTTCGACTGTTGACGGTGCACCAAGGCAGGCAGGTGCCAACGGTCGGCGGAATGCTCCTCTTCGGCAGAGACCGCGAGCGGGAATTCCCAGACGCGTGGATCCAGGCAGGGCGATTCGCGGGCCGGGACAAGAGCCGGATTGTCGATCACGTCGAGATCCACTCGCTGCCGGTGCGTGCGGTGGAAGAGGCGATTGCCTTCATCACCAAGCACTCCATGCATGGCGCAGAGATCGGTCCGGTACGTCGAGTCGAACGGTGGAGCGTTCCTCCGGCAGCTGCACGTGAGGCTGTCATCAACGCCGTGGTCCACTCCGACTACGCTCAACGGGGCGCGCCCATTCGAGTCTCCATCTTCGACGACCGGCTGGAGGTCGAGAATCCCGGCCTGCTGCCGTTCGGCTTGACGGTCGAGGACCTGCCGCAGGGCGTCTCGAAGTTGCGCAACCGGGTCATCGGCAGGGTCTTTCACGCGCTCGGGTTGATCGAGCAGTGGGGCAGCGGCATCCAGCGTATGGCCTCAGCTTGTCGAGACGCGGGCCTCGCGGTGCCGGTGTTTGAGGAACTGGCTACCAGATTTCGCGTCACCATCTTCACCGAGCGTGGCGCGCGGCGTGTTCGCGACCAGAGAGACGAGGCGATCCTCGCTTGCATCGCGGGCTCAGCGGGACTGCTCACCAACGAGATTGCCGTCGCGATTGGGCTGAGTCCCCGTGCCACTCGCACGCGGCTCGCCCGACTGGTGGGAGACGGCTTGCTCCGGGAGATCGGAACTGGGCCCCAGGATCCACGGCGGCGCTACCTCACGGCGGAATGACCGGCCGCCTGTCCGGGACGACTTACCGTTGCCGTCTCCACGGTATCTCCAAGACACGGGTCGATTCGAGATACTCGAGGTCACTGCCGCGAACGGCAGTGACCTCGCAACTGATTGAACCCAAGAGAGTTGTCGCCAGAAGTCGCACGCCATCAATGAGTTAGAGACGCACGTTCTTAGGGTTCGAATCCCTGCCTCACCGCCAGCCTCCGCTCGCGATCGGCGAACTGGCGCTCTCCTCCGCGAGCTTCGGCTCGGCAAGCCAGTGAGCCATCGTCACCAGCGAAGGCTGTCGCGCCGAAGTGGTGCGAGGCCCCTCTCGTCCTACCGCAGCACTACGAAGGCGGACGCCCCGTTACAGGATTCGAACCGACGTGCCCGCCTGTCGTCCCGCTCGCTCCCTCCGTGGGCTTCCCTCGCTCTTCCGGGGATAATGGGGCGAGGAGCAGTCTTGAGCATGAAGCGCGCCCTCGTCCGGCGACGACACCGTAGTCTCGCGCTCCTTTGCGCCGCGGCCTGCGTCGCCTGTGCCACCCTCAGTCCTGCCCGGACCTGCGCGGCACAGTCTCAGGCTCCCGCCTTCCCGTCGCCGGAGGAGATCGAGCGCGACCTCCTTCGAGCCCTCAACGGCGAACGGACGGGCCGGGGGCTGCCGGTCGTCGGTCTGTCGCCGGCGCTGTCCCGGCTGGCCAAGGCGCACAGTGCGGAGATGGCCGAGCGCGAGGTCCTCGCCCATGAATCGGCTGCAGGGCGGTCGTTCACCGAGCGGATGATCGCCGCGGGTCTGGCCTTCGCCGCAGGCGCCGAAAACGTCGCCCGGAGCGGCACGCACGTCGCGGCGTTCATCCACCAGTCCTTCATGGACAGCCCCGGCCATCGGGAGAACATCCTCAGCCCGCTCTTCGACGAGGTCGGGATCGGCATCGTTCGCGCCCGCGACGGCGCGTACTACGTCACCGAGGATTTCCGCCGCGCCGTGGTCGAGAAGCCGGCGACGGAAGTCCGGGCCATGGTTCTCGACATTCTGAATCTGGCGCGGACGGCGGCTGGCCGGCCTCCCGTCGTCCTTCTCGACGAGGCCGACCGGGCGGCCGACGCGCTGGCAAAGGAAGAGGGGGCGGGCCGTCCTCTCCCACCCCTGCCGGCGTTCAACGGGCCAGCCTCCGCGCGCATCACGACCGGCCCGGAGCTGGAGAAGATCGCGTCCGCGCTTCGGAGTCCGGACCTGGCGGAGTTCGGACGGGTCGGGATCGGAGTCTGGTTCGGCCGCCACCCCGCGTATCCGGGGGGCGCTTATGTCGTCTGTGTGATTCTCATCAAGGCTCGCTCATGAGGATTCGACTCCGGGAGTGATTGTCTCGCGGCGGCTGGCTTCGGGTAGGATTGGCCGGTGGCACCCACCTTCTTCGAGACGCCGGCGGCGCTCAGACGCTGGTTCAAGGCGCACCACGCGTCGAGTGCTGAGCTCTGGATCGGGTTCTACAAGAAGGACTCGGGCCGCGGCGGCGTGGTCTACAAGCAGGCGCTGGACGAGGCGCTCTGCTTCGGCTGGATTGACGGCATGATCCGCCGCGTGGACGATGCGAGCTATATGCAGCGGTTCACGCCCAGGCGGCCGCGCAGCAACTGGAGCGCCGTCAACATCGCCAAGATGCGGGCGCTCATCGATGAGGGCCGCGCGCAGCCAGCCGGCCTGGCGGCGTTCGAGCGCCGGACGCCGGACCGCTCGGCCGTCTACTCGTACGAGCAGCGCCGGGCGGCCGCGCTCTCGCCGGCCGAACGCCGCGCGGTCAAGTCGAATCCGGCCGCGTGGAGCTTCTTCGAGGCACAGCCGCCCCACTACAAGCGGACCGTCGCCTGGTGGATCCAGAGCGCCAAGAAGGACGAGACACGCACGCGGCGCCTCGCGTCGCTCATCGACTTCTCGGCGCGCGGCCGAATGGTGCCGCCGTTCGTGCAGCGACCGGACAAACGCTAGAATACGAAGACCCTATGCCCGCGCCCCGAGTCCGCTTCGCCCCATCTCCCACCGGCTACCTTCACGTCGGCGGGGCGCGCACCGCGCTCTTCAACTGGCTCCACGCGCGGCACACGGGCGGCACGTTCGTCCTCCGGATTGAAGACACCGACATGGAGCGGTCGTCCTGGGAAATGGTGGCCGGCATTCTCGACGGCATGCGGTGGCTCGGCCTCGACTGGGACGAGGGTCCGGAAGTTGGCGGCGCGCACGGCCCGTACTTCCAGTCTGAGCGGCTCGACCGGTACCGCGAGGCGGCCGAACGGTTGGTCGCGTCCGGCCACGCCTACTACTGCTACTGCAACCCGGACGAGATCAAGGCGAAGCGCGAAGCGGCTGAGGCCGAGGGGCAGTCGTGGTCGTACGATCGCACGTGCGCGGCGCTCTCGGCCGACGAGGTCGCGGCGCACGAAGCTGCCGGCGCGCCCCGGGCCGTCCGCTTCCGCATGCCGGCGGGCACCACCGCGTACGACGATGTGGTGCACGGGCGGATCGAGTTCGACAACGCGGTGATCGAGGACTTCGTGGTGCTGCGGTCGGATCGCTACCCGACCTACCACCTGTCGGTTGTCGTCGACGACATCGACATGCGGATCACCGACGTCGTCCGCGGCGACGACCACATTTCGAACACGCCGAAGCAGGTGCTGCTCTACGAGGCGCTCGGCGCGCCCGTGCCTCGCTTCGCGCACGTGCCGCTCATCCTCGGCCCCGACAAGCGGCGGCTGAGCAAGCGCCACGGCGCGACGTCGGTGATGGATTACGAGCGGCAGGGGTTCCTGCCCGAGGCGATGTTCAACTTCCTCGCGCTGCTCGGCTGGTCGCCTGGGGAAGGCGATCGTGAGCTGTTCACGCGCGAGGAGCTGGTGGAGGCGTTCTCGCTCGACGGCATCGCTTCGAGCA
Organism: uncultured Acidobacteriota bacterium; assembly: GCA_963698725.1. GTDB lineage: Bacteria > Acidobacteriota > Vicinamibacteria > Vicinamibacterales > Fen-181 > FEN-299. Next base: position 980,731 of record CAVORY010000003.1, on the reverse strand, counting down.
ACGCCGTGTTCAATCCCGAGAAGCTGGAGTGGTTCAACGGCCAGCACATCGCGAGGCTCGGCGGCGGCGAGATCATCAGGCGCCTGAAGCCCGCGCTCGTCGAAGAGGGCCTGTGGAGCGACGCGCTCGAAGGCGAGCGGCGCGAGTGGTTCCACCAGGTCATCGAGATCCTCAAGCCGCGCGCGAAGAAACTGCGCGACATCGTCGAGCTGGGGCGGTACTTCTTTGTCGATCCCGCCGAGTACGACGAGGCGGCGGTCGTGAAGCACCTGTCAACCGCGGGACTCGCGGGGCAACTGAAGGTGTGGACCGACGCGCTGGCCGTGGTCGAACCGTTCACGCCGGCGGCGATCGAGTCGGCGCTGCGCGCGTGTGCCGAGACGCAGGGAATCAAGGCGGCGGCGCTGATCCACGCCACGCGCATTGCGGTGACCGGTCAGGGCGTCAGCCCGGGCGTGTTCGACGTCGTGGCGCTGGTTGGCCGCGAGGCGACGGTGCGGCGGCTGGCGAAGGTGCAGCAGTTTCTGGTGGGGCGGCGCCCGAGCGCCCTGAGCCTTGAGCCTTGAGCCCTCGGCCCCGAGCCGCGGCGCGTGCTTGCGCGCCCCATGCGCATCCGATAAAATAGAAAATTCCTGCGCCGTCCGCCTCTGCTGGGAGGTCGTTCAACGGTAGGACACGTGGCTCTGGACCACGTTATCGGGGTTCAAATCCCTGCCTCCCAGCCATCCGCCTCCGCGGCCGCTCGATTGCACGGCCGCTACGGCGAGATGTCTCGCCGAAGCTCGCGGAGCGAGCGAAGGCGGACCCCCGACAGCGATTTGGACCCTCTCCCGCCACCGGACCGCGAACACGCGGACAGGCGAAGGCGGACCTTCCTGCCACACGATTTGAACCCCTCAGGTGCAGAATCTGCGAATCTGCGCGAGCCCATGTCACTTCGTGGCCCGAATCAGGGGGTTGGCCGATGGCCGGCGAACCAGCGGCGCGAAGCGGATCAGGTGGTAGAATCCGGGTGCCTTGCACGCGCCTGATTCCCGGGGGGTTCCGATGGCTCTCGCCGCCGGCACGCGTCTCGGTTCCTACGAGGTTCACTCCCTCATCGGCGCGGGTGGCATGGGCGAGGTCTACAAGGCCCGCGACACGCAGCTCAAACGCGACGTCGCGCTGAAGATCCTGCCCGCCGACCTCGCGCTCGAACCCGAGCGCCTCGCACGCTTCGATCGCGAGGCACAGGCGCTCGCCGCCCTCAATCATCCGCACATCGCGCAGGTGTATGGCTTCGCCCACGAGGGTGACGTCCGTGCGATCGTCATGGAACTCGTCGAGGGGCCGACGCTGGCCGAGCGAATTGCGCACGGTCCTCTGCCGCTGGACGAGGCGCTCCCGCTCGCGATCCAGCTGGCCGATGCGCTCGAGTGCGCGCACGAGCACGGCATCGTCCACCGCGACCTCAAGCCCGCGAACATCAAGCTGACGCCTGACGGCAGCGTGAAGGTGCTCGACTTCGGCCTCGCGAAGGTGCTCGCGGGCGATGCGACGTCCTCGGAAGCGGATCTACTCGGCAATTCGCCGACGATGACGAGTCCAGCGATGTCGCGCGTGGGCGTCATCCTCGGCACGGCCGCCTACATGGCACCGGAGCAGGCGCGCGGCACGGCGGTGGACAAGCGCGCCGACATCTGGGCGTTCGGCGTCGTGCTCTTCGAAATGCTGACGGGCAAGGCGTGCTTCGCGGGCGAGACGGTCACTGACGTGCTGGCAGCTGTCGTCAAGGGCGAGGCGGAATGGGCGGCGCTTCCCGCCGGCACGCCCTCGCGGGTGCGGGAGTTGCTGCGGCGCTGTCTCACGAAGGACCGGAAGCAGCGCCTGCGCGACATCGGCGACGCACGGCTCGAACTGGAACGCGATACAACGGAGACGGCGGGTACCACCCCAATCGTCCGGCAACGGCCCCCGCGCACCGCCCGATTCCTCGCCGCCGCTTCGCTCGTTGCCGCTGTCGTCTTCGCCGGCCTCTGGTGGCAGCGCGGACAGATTCCACCGCCGGCGCCGTGGCGTGGAGAAGTGGTCGGTGGGCCATCTGCCGCACTGGGCCCCGTCGCATCACCGGACGGCGAGTGGCTGGCGTTTCATGCAATGGTCGCCGGGCTGACCCAGGTCGGTCTCATGAAGGCCCAGACCGGAGAATGGAACGTCCTGACCGGCGATCGCACACGCGGCGAACTCTTCCACGTCGCGTGGTCGCCCGACGGCTCGCGGATCTACTTCGACCGGTTCCTCGATGTGCCGCTGGGCGTCTTCAGCGTGCCCGTGCCCAGCGGCGAGGAACGCCGTGAGCTCGCCGATGCGTTCGCCCCGCAGGTTCTGCGCGACCGCACGCTGCTGGCTGTGCGGCTGGGAGACGCGCACCAGTTGCAGCTCGTGCACTACTTTCCGGAGAGCGGCCGGACAGACGTGCTGCCCGCGCTCATTTCGACGATACCAATCAGTCCTTCGATCAAGCTCTCGCACGATGAGCGGACGGTTGTGTACGTCGGACGACCTCGCGATGCGGGCGACCTGACGGATCGACTCTACGCCCTGGATCTCGCGACCGGCCGCAGCCGCAAGCTCGCCGGCGGGACGCCGATCGAGATCCAGAGAAGCGTGGTACCGCTCGCCGTCACTGCTGACGACCGCAAGGTAGTCTTCGTGCAACCCTTTGGCAGCCTCACGAGAGTGCTCGCGGCACCGATCGACGGAGGACCCGGGATCGAGACTCTGTTCACGGTCGAAGGTAGCATCAGGGAGATCGACGTCGCCCGGGACGGTGCGATCTACGTCGATCGGCTCGATAGGCCGATCGAAGCTCTCACGTTCGTTCGCGGCGGAGGGACTGTCACGCGCGTTCCGGTCCAGTACGTGAACATGGAAGCCACTCAAGCGCTCCCGCTCGCGGACGGCCGTGTCGTGTACGGCGCGCGGGTTGGGGGCCGAGTACGTCTCATGGTGACAGGCCAGGGAATGGACGCCAAGTCGTTCCTCGACACGGACCAGGAGACCAGTCCTCCGCTTGCGGCAGCCGGACCCGACCATCTGGCGATGCTGCTGGGCGCCGCTCCGAACCAGGTCATCGCGGTGGCGTCGATCTCCGAACGTCGCATCGCACGAATACTCGACGCAGTACAGGGTGCGGGAATCGGCAGCATCGCGGCGACGCCAGACGGACGTGTGCTGTTCTACTCGAAGGACGGCTACGTGTGGAGAGTTGAAGCCGCTGGCGGTGCACCGCGCAAGCTGTGTCCAGGAAGCGGCGCGAGCGCGACACTCGACGGGAAGGAGTTGGTTGTCGCGGTCAAGGGGCCGTCTGGCGTGCAGCTGAAACGCTACTCCCTCGACGGCGGTGGCGAGCAGGTTGTGCCGCTTCCGGCGGGTACGAACATCTCCGAGCGCCTGGCACCGAACGCGGTGGCACCGGACGGACGGATTGCGATCACCTTGATTGCCCGAGACTCGTGGTTCTGGCCGGCCGGGACATTCGATCCGCGCACCGGACGGGTCGAAGAGTTGCGGGACTCGAGGCCCGCGGACATGGTGCTCCCCGGTTGGACCCCCGACGGTCGGGTGCTGACGATGGCGAAGTACTTGAACGCGTCGATCTGGCGGTACCGGCGCGAGACGCAGTAGGCTCAGCCCCCAGATGGAGCACAGGCCGTCGCCGGCGCCGGGGGGCAGACCAGCCGACCGACGCGCTACAGTCCGCCGATTGTCCCGCCCGGCCCTCCGAGGTTCCCATGACCCTCGCCGCCGGGAACGCCGGGCGGGTTCGATCCCTGGGCCGGGCTGCCGCAGTCCGGCCGCACGCTGCTGGAGCAGCTCGCTGCCGCATCACGAACGCCGCCCGAGCAGCGCCCCCGAGGCAGGGATTCAGCTTCGTGCGGCGCGACCCTTCTTCAGGGCAGGATTACCTGCGAATTCCCGTGCCGGAGCCCGAGGTGCTCGACCGTGCCCTGCAGGCGATCGGTTCTCTGCTCGGTCGATTCTGGTCTTCCCGGTCGGCGGGAGATTGGCTCCGAGTGGGGGTGCCGGCGCTCTCTCATTTGCCTGTGAAGCGCATTTGTGTGAGGTAGACAAACAATGCGTTTCAGACAAATTGATGTTGACATCTACTTGTCTTGATCGGACAATTTGTCTGTGATAGGCAAATCGCGCTATTCAGGCACGCGTTTGGCGGAATCATCCCGGCGGCTGCTGGAGACTTGCCTACCGCCAGGCTGGAGTGCCGTGCTGCCGGGTCCGGGCCCGGGCGGGCCGGGTGAATGTCCGCTTGAATTGAAAAGTCCCGACAAGAAGGTCGCGCGGCTGGATCTTCGTTGTCGCTCCCAGGTGTTCCCTCGCGAGGTCATCGACCTGAAGGAGGAAGGGCGCGCCGCTACCGTGCTGGTGGCGCCGTTCCTCAGCGTGGCGACACAGCGCCGGCTTCGCGAACTGGGCCTGAACTACCTCGACCTGACTGGCAATGTCCGTCTTGCCGTGGGTCGACCTGGGCTCTTCATCGAAACGGTGGGCGCCACGAAGGACCCTGCTCCCGCCCCGGGCGCTCGACGCTCGCTGAAGGGACCCAAAGCCGGGCGACTCGTTCGCACCCTGTGCGAGTTCCCTCCGCCGTTCACGCTGTCGGAACTCGCGACCCGCGCCGGAATCGACGGTGGTTACGCCTCGCGACTGGTGACGTGGCTCGCGCGCGAGGACCTCCTCACCCGACGCCCTCGCGGCCCAATCGACGCGGTTGACATCGTCGGACTCATCCGGCGATGGGCCGATGACTACCAGGTCCTCAGTTCCAACGTCGTCGCCTCGTTTCTGGATGCGCGCGGCATCTCAAACCTCACGCAGCGACTCCCCCAACTGGGCGTGAGGTACGCGGTCACCGGTTCTCTGGCGGCCAGCCTCCTTGCCCCTGTGGCCCCGCCTCGGCTCGCCATGGTCTACGTCGCGGCCGTGGAGCCGGTTGTCGAGGCTCTCAAGCTGCGTCCCGCGGATGCCGGCATCAACGTCATGCTGCTTCTGCCATTCGACGAGATCGTTTTCGAGCGCACCTCCCAGGTCCAGGGCCTGACGCTGGCTGCGCCGAGCCAAGTCGCGGCGGATCTCCTCGGAAGCCCGGGCCGGGGCCCGAACGAGGCCGAGGCAGTGCTGCAGTCCATCGCCCCAGCGAGTCATGTCAGACGCTGACGTCTTGTACATCGTGGCCAGGCGCGCTCTGCTCGACGCGTTGGAGGCTTTGGGAGCGCACCGGTCGGCGCTCATCCTGGTCGGTGCGCAAGCCATCTACCTTCACACCGGTCAGGCTGACCTGGCGGTTGCCGTGTACACGACGGATGCGGATCTCGTTGTGGAGCCCGGAGCGTTGCGCGATGCACCGAAGATCGGCGATCTCATGCACGAGGCGGGCTTCGAACGCGGAACCCAGGTGGGCAGTTGGTTGTGCCGACGCCACGCCGGGCCGACGGAAGTGACTGTGCCAGTGGACCTGCTCGTGCCCGAGGCGGTCGGCGGTTCCGGGCGGCGAGGTGCGCGCCTCGGGCAGCACGGCAAGGACGTCGCGCGAAAGGCACGGGGCCTGGAAGCAACCCTCAGCGACAATCGGCTGGCCACCGTCGGAGCGCTCGAGGAGGTGGACGCGAGGCGGTTCGACATTCGGGTTGCGGGGCCGAGCGCCTTGCTGGTGGCCAAGCTTCACAAGCTCGCGGAACGTGCGGCCGAGCCCAGAGGCGAGCGGTTGAAGGACAAGGACGCCCTCGATGTGCTGCGCCTGCTGCGTGCCATCCCGCTCGATGTCTTCACCGGCGGGCTGGACCGCCTACGCGCCGAGGCCATGTCCGCTGCCGTCACACGGGAGGCGATCACGTTTCTCGAGCGGCTGTTCGGCACACCGTCCAGTCCTGGCAGCCGAATGGCCGTTCGTGCAACAGCGGGCCTCGAGGATCCTGTGACGATTGGGAACTCCTGCGCGGTACTGGCGGATGAGTTGCTCCGCTCCCTTCGCTAGCGCGGGCACCATGACGGTCCCTGCGGAGCCGACGGTGGTACCGGTCGACTCCGTGGCGCGGCCACCCATCCGTTCTCGAGGCCGTTGGGGCTTCCGCCGTGGCCGGCTCCATGCTTCGCCTCGGCGGTAATCTTGATACGATCTTGACAAACTGCGCACGAAAGGGCCCTTCTCCACCCCAACCGGCCGGAAGGTGGTCCCAGAAAACCCTAGAAAAACAGCCAAGACCCGTCACCGTCGTCTCCGGCCTTCTTGCCTCTGGACCACGTTATCGGGGTTCAAATCCCTGCCTCCCAGCCAACTAACTCCCTAAGCTACAAAGACTTGCGACCATTTGGTCCAGCTTCCTGAATTCGTTGTTCTGACCACGTTATCGGGGTGATCCCTGAGGGCCCGTCAGTGCCGGGTCAAGTGGCGCACGGAGAACAGTTTACGAACGATGCTCCAGGCGCGCTTCTGCGGACATCGCCCTGACGCTTGATAGAAACTTGATACTCTGTCCCGCGATCGAGTGCGGACGGCCGCAGTTCATCGCGCATGGGCCGACGTAGCGCCGCGCCGGCCCCGCCCTGCTCGCTTTGGTATTATCAGCCGCGGACGGTCCGTGTGATAGTGCACCCTGTGTCGCGGAGCCGCGCGTCTCCGGCGAGGTAAGCCCTGCGCCGGGAGCGTCCGAGAACGAGCGCAATGTCCAGAGACGCCCGCCGCCGTGGCGCGAAGGCCGCTGAGGCTGCCTGTTGGCAGTTCAGCAGAGCGGGTTCCGCAGTCGTAGCGTCTTCAGGCCCGCGAGAGGTGACGCGGGGGCACATCCGGCGCGGGCCGGCTGCCACGGCCGACGGCACTTGCACACTACTTCGCCCAGAGCCCGATTGGTACTTGACATGTCGTCGGGCCGCACCGACCATGGGGCGCGTTCTCGCGCGTCGTCTGGATCCACGTCCGTGAACGGGACTGGCGGCCTGCGGAGGATCGTGAGCTGATCGCGGCGCTCGGGCTCGCAACGGCGCGACTCGGCGCGCCGGCCGGGCACGCCCTAAAGTCCTTCCTCCGTTCGCGGACCTGGCACTGCCCGCGAGCGCCGGCGTCCATCGGGCTCTCTCGGAAGGAGCGTCACCGTGAGTCGAACCACAGGGATGAGACACGCGTGTCGGTGCGTCGTGGCAGGATTCGTGCTCTTCGTCATGCCGGCCCCTGCGTTGGCGCAGAGCACGACCCAGGTCGTGGAGTACTACACGACCGACGCCGCAGGGTCGATTCGCGCCGTGACAAGACAGGTGAATGGACAATGGCAGGTCGTGGCGCGGTTCGACTACATGCCTTTCGGCGAGGAAACGCCGCCTCAGGTGTCGACTCCATACCACAGGTTGTTCACGGGCAAGGACCGTGATCGTGAGACAGCCCAAGACTACTTCGGGGCCCGGTACCTACCGGGCCGACCTCGGGCGGTTTACCACCGTCGACCTGGCGATAACGATCAAGGAGAACCTGGTCGATCCGCAGCGGTGGAACCGCTACGCCTACGTCACCAACAACCCGCTGAAGTACACGGATCCCGACGGCGAGAATCCGCTGTTGATCGCGGGCGGCATCGGTGCGGGCGTCTACGGTGGGTGGGCCATCTACCAGAACGTGTCGCATGGGCAGCCCTGGTACAACAACGTCGGGGCGGAGGCGACCAAGGGATTAGTGGTCGGCTTGACGCTGGGGCTGGCGGCGCCAGCGGTTGCCGGCGCGGGTGTGGCTGCGGACTTGGGGGGTGTCGGGGCCGCCGGAACGGTTTGGGCGGGGATCAAAGCGACACAACCAGTGTGGGAAGGGACCGTGGTTCCGCGGTCGTTTCAGATGGCCACGGAAGCCGGGCAGGTATGGGTTCACGGAAACGCTACGAAGCATCTCGCTGAGTACGCAACGAGCATGCTGGCCAAGGGAGTCAGCAGCGAGCTGGTGAAGGTAGCGACCCAGGCGCAGCTTTCCAGCCTTCAAGCCGCTGTCAGCCAAGTCTTGGCCGCTGGCGTCAAGTACAACCAGATTATCCAGATTGCCGGGTGGGAGCTGAAGTTCGGCGCTCCGACCAAGGCGGGTCAGTTGCCCGCGTTGATTCACGCAATACCGCTGCAATGACCCGTGGCCTTGGTAAGGGGCGGGTGCGGGTGCCGATGGCAGCCGCATCCGGATTCTCATGAGTCCCAAATGGAGACGGACTGTCACGCTCAGGACCAGACGATGCTAGAGATCGAAAGCTACCGACAGATCGGAGTGAACGTTGAGATTGCGAGTGACGACTACGTCCCTCTCATCGTCACGACGTCACCGGGGCCGCTTGGCGTTTGCTACCACACCGTAGGGGACCGCGTCACGTCGCTCGTGGAAGTCAAGATAGAACAGGTGAGTCGTCTGATTCGAGAGTTTGTGCTGGTGTCGTTTCAGGATCTTATCGCCTTCTCCGAACCGAGGGATGTGCCGGTTGGCGAAGGCCTTCCGATCGTTGCACTGAGCTCCGTACCTGAATTTCGAGAGCACGTCGATGCGGCTGTCAAGGTAGGCCTCTCTGCCGACGCTGTCCGCGTCGACTGGAGCGGTGGGGCTGAGATCGACAAGGTGATTCGACAGGGTAGAGTCGAGTTCCTGGTCGGACGAAGTCAGTTGCTGGGAGTCATCGCAAAGCAACTGTCATCGCGTGATGTCGATTGCGTGCGACAGCATGCCCGCCGCTCTTGAGACTGTATCGAGCGCGACTTGTCCGCCACCCGCCCGAATCAGCTCCGGGTGTTGGACTTCACCTACGTGGCCTTCGTCATCGATGTCGTTGCCCGGCGGATTGTCGGGTGGCGCGTGTCGGCCTCACTCCGGACCGACTTCGTGCTCGATGCTCTGGAGCAGGCGATTTATGACCGGCGCGGCGACACGTGGGCCGGCCCGGTCCATCACAGCGACCGGGGCACCCGTATCTGTCGATGCGGTACACGGACCGCCTCGCGGATGCCGCCATTGCGCCCTCCGTGGGCAGGCGGGGTGTCTCCTACGATGACGCCCTCGCGGAATCCGTGATTGGCCTCTTCAAGACGGAGGTCATTTAGCGCCGGGGCGGATCTTGATACAAACTTGATAGACTGCGCACGAAAGGACCCTTCTCCACCCCAACCGGCCGGAAGGTGATTCCAGAAAACCCTAAGCAAACCGCCAAGACCGGTCACCGTCGTCTCCGGCCTTTTCGCCTCTGGACCACGTTATCGGGGTTCAAATCCCTGCCTCCCAGCCAGCCTTCGCTCGCCTTCGGCGAGCTTCGGCTAGGCAAGCAAGTCCCTGACAAGCGAAGCGAGTTCCCGACAGGCGAAGGCTGTCTCGCCGTAGCGGCCGCCGGAGTGCGACCCATCGAAGGCGAGCCGCGAAGGCGGACCACCCGACAGCGATTTGAACCCTCTCCCGCCACCGGACCGCGAACGCTCGGACAGGCGAAGGCTGTCTCGCCGTAGCCGGAGCCGGAGTTAGCGAGGCCCTCGGAGGCCGGGCGGAGGCGGACCCCCGCCACGGGATTTGAACCCCGCCAGAAGCCCGTTCCAGCCGGCCGGCCGCCGCTTGGAGCACTTCCCAGGTCTGATTGTCGTAGCGCTCGGTCGTCGTGATGGACGCGTGGCCGAGCAGGTCGCGGACCTGCGCCAGCGGTACGCCGCGCTCGACAAGCCTGGAGGCGTACTCGTGTCGTATGTCATGCCAGAGGAGATCGATCTTCCGGAACGCCTCCTCGCACTCGGGGGCCAGGTGCCGGCAGCCGCCGTCGGCGCACCACTTCACCTCCACGTCGTGCGCCCTGAGAACGGCAGTCACCCAGGCTTTCCTGAACGACCCGCCGCCGCCGCCCTCATCGCTGAACACGAGCGCCTCTGCTGGCTTCTGCCCACCCGCGGCGTCGAGTCGGAGCCACTCCAGAACCGAGCGCAGCCGCTCGGTCGGAATCGGCACGAACCGCGTCTTGCCGCTCTTGGTGGTTGAGCCGCGGAGCATGATGAGCCGGCGATCGAAGTCGATGTCGGCGACGCGGAAAGCGAGCATCTCGCCACGTCGCATGCCGGTGTCGACCGCCGCGATGACCAGCGGGCGCATCGTGGTGGTCGGAATGTCGAAGGAGGGCCGGCGCGATCCGATGATCGGGGTGTTCGAGTGGGCGAACCGCCACTTTCCGAACTTCCTCGACTGCCGTCCCATCTTCGTGCGGGAGGCCCTGGGGGCCAGCGGCTTCAGCATTGCGAAGTCGCTCATGAAGCGGATGTAGATTCCGGTCGAGATTGTCCTCGGCAGCAAGCCGTAGTCAGACGCCCGACGGACTCGCGTCGTCGGCTGGCGACACCCGCTGCCGCGCGCTACCGCCCGGCCCGCTCGGGCGCGGAAGGCCTCGCGGCCCGCGCGGATGCCCAGGCCAGTGCCGGCGGGGTGAGAACCGTCGTTACCATCACCATCACGACGACGGCCGAGAAGATGGCCTGATCGATGACCGGATGGCCATGCACGGTCAGCCCCAAACCGATCCCGGCGAAGATCAGGCCGACCTCCCCCCGCGGGACCATCCCGATGCCGACGATGAGCCGGCTTGCGCGCGTGCCAACCAGGCCCAAGGAACAGGCCTGCTTGCCGACAACCGCGGCGACCGTCAGCGCGAGCGCGAGCGCGAAGACGTCCGGCCGCGCGAGCGCCCGGAGGTCGGCGCGCATGCCGATCACCACGAAGAAGATCGGTGTGACGAACGACGCAATTGGCGCAATCAGTTCGTGGATCGACCGTTCGCCGCGCTCGGTGAACCCGCTGAAATGAGCGTCCTCGAGGATGACGCCGGCGGCGAACGCCCCGACGATCGTCGCGAGGCCCATCGCGTCCGCCAGCCACGACAGGAGGAAGCAGAAGGCCAGCGACATGGCCAGCAGGACGCCCCGGGTCCTCAGCCTCGATGCCACCGAAAAGAGCCGCGGCGACAATCGCGCGCCGACGAGCAGCGCGCCGACAAGGAAGAGAACGGCCTTCCCAATGGTGAACGCAAGGGCGCCATAGGACAGCGGGGCGCCGCTGTTGGCCGCAGCGATAAGGGCCGTGATCGCCGCAAGGATCACTAGGCCCAGGACATCGTCGATGACCGCGGCGCCCAGGATGACGCGAGCCTCCGCGCTGCGGTCCATCCCAAGGTCCTTGAGCACGCGTGCCGTGATGCCGACACTGGTGGCCGACAGCGTGGCCCCAAGGAACGCGTGAGCGTACCCCCCGGCCGTCGGCAGAAGCCACGCGCCCACCGCCCACCCGAGGGCAAACGGCGCCACAACGCCCACGCAGGCCACGAGCAACGCCGCCCGCCCGACGCTCAGCATCTCCCGGATGGTGGATCCGAGTCCCACTTCGAACAGGAGCACGATGACACCCAGCCGAGCGAAGATATCGACCAGCCGGTCGGTCTTGAGATAGTCGAGGCCGGCGTAGCCCACCAGCACCAGGTTGCCGACGATCACGCCGACGACCAACTCGCCGAGCACGGCGGGTTGTCCGAGGCGGGTGGCGATCTCGCCGCCGACTTTGGCCGTGACGAGGATCAGCGCCAGCGCAAGGGCCAGTTGGGCAACCGGATCCGCGTGCGCTGTTGCGGCGGTCGACCACGCGACGACGAGGGAATCGATCGGCATGAATGCGCTCGGGGGCCCTCTGGCCTCGTCAGGTGATGAGGCCCTTCTTCACGGCGTAGAGGACCAGCTCCACAGCGCTGTGGACGTCCAGTTTCTCCATGATGTGCGCGCGGTGGGTCTCGATCGTGTTCGGACTGACGAAGAGCAGCTCGGCGATCTCTTTGTTGCTTCGCCCTTCCGCCACCAGTTGGAAGATCTCCCGCTCCCGTTCCGAGAGTGAATCGTACCGGTCGACGATGCCGCGTTCGGCGAGGTGCCGGACGTAGTCATCCAGCATGACCTTGGCGACCGCCGGACTGAAGAACGACTTGCCCTGACTGACCAGGGTCATCGCGCGAATGAGGTCGTCGCCAGCGGAATCCTTGAGGAGGTAGCCCTTCGCGCCGGCCTGAAGCGCCCGAGTGATGTACGCCTCGTTCGGATGCATGCTGAGGATGACCACTTTCACCTGCGGGGCGCGGCGGGTGATCTGGCTCGTCGCCTCGATTCCGTTCAGCAACGGCATGCCGATGTCGAGCAGGGCGATGTCCGGTTTCAGCTCGAGTGCCTGGCGCACCGCATCCCGGCCGTCCCCGGCTTCGGCCACCACCTCCCAGTCGGGATGCTCTTCGAGGATCTTCCTGATCCCCTGGCGCACGATCGTGTGGTCGTCGGCGATGAGAATGCGAAGCCGCGGCATCTAGTCCTCCTCCGTGGGCCGTTGCGCACCAGCCTCCGACTCAGGGCCCGCAAGGCCCGTCCCGTCCTGGCGCGGGAGGGCCGGCAGTTCGACCGTCAGGCGGGTGCCCTCGCCCGGGGCTGTCTCGATCCGCAGCGACCCGCGGAATCCCGAGACGCGCTCTTCGATGCCGAGCAGCCCCAGGCCACGCTTGGCTCCGGCCGCCGGCGGGTCCGCCGGGAATCCCCTCCCGTCGTCCTCCACGGTCAACAGCACCGTGTGCGCCAGTCGCTGGACGTACACCCTGCAGTGCTGCGCTGCGGCGTGTCTCGCGACATTGGTCAGCGCCTCCTGGACGATGCGGTAGAGGCACGTCTCGATTCCGCCGGCAAGCCGCTCGTCCATTCGGTCCTGGACCAGGTCTGTCCGAATCCCGGTTCGAGCGGAGAACCCGTTGAGATACCAGGCAATCGTCTCGGGCAGGCCGAGGTCGTCGAGCATCGCAGGGTGGAGCAGCTGCGAGAGGTCTCGTACGACGTGCAGGCCGCGGTCCGTGAGCCTTCGCGCTTCCTGGAAGGCCGCGCCTTCTCTCTCGGTCAGCGTCGCATGCCTTCCGGCGATCGAGAGTTCGACCTTGATCGCCGTCAGCGCCTGGCCGACTTCGTCGTGCAGCTCGCGGGCAATCGTGCGGCGCTCGTCCTCCTGGGCGCTCACCAGCTTCGCGGACAGGCGCTGGAGGTCGCGTGTGTTCGTGGCATCCTTCACCAGCTGGTCTTGAATCCGACGTTCGAGGCGGCCCGCTGACCGGGTCACCACCCACGCCACGGCGAGGCCGGCGACCAGAGCCAGGCCGCCCGTGACCAGGACCTGCCGGCGCATCCCTGCGTAGATCCGGTGAACCTCTTCCTGCTCCCGCGCGAACGCCCGCCGATCGAGGTCCTGGATTCGATCCGAGATCTGGAAGATGATTCGCCGCTTCGGGATGACCTGATCCCTCAGCAGGGTCCGTATCTCGCTGGCGCGCGCCGTCACGTCCGACTGAAAGACGGGCAGGACCATGTCCCAGAACGCGTGCACCTCCGACCGAAGCTGCTCGACGCTCTCGCGTTCGGCTGGAAGCGGCGCGACCGGGACATACGCGGCGAGCGCCTGGTCGATGGCGGCACGTGCCTGCTTGAGTTGATCGCGGTAGTAGCCGCCGGCATTGGGCCGCACGTCGAGGAGAGCGTCCCTGAGATAGACCGAGGCGACCAGCACGCGAACCCGGACCGTCGACAGTTGCTGGTCCGCGGCGGCCGACCGGGAACTGAGGGCGCTCATGCGCTCCTCGGCGAGCGCCACCCGGCGGGCGAGGTCGAGCCCTGACGCCAGCCACAGGACGAAGACCAGGGTGAAGCCGACGTAGAGGGTCCCACGAATCGTCCAGCCGGGCGGCCACCACCACTCCGCCGCGCTCCCCCGACTCCTGCCGAGTCGCTCCGTGTCTGTCATAGGCGCATTCTAGCGCGGCCAGACACGCACTGGCCTCAGGGAGCGGCCGGCGGTGCGGCGCCGGACCGCGCGGGCTACTTGGCGGTGATCATCAGATGCGCCCGCCGGTTCCGCTGCCAGCACTGCTCCGAGTTCTCGGTGCACACCGGGAACTCCTTGCCGTAGCTCACGACCGTCAGGCGTTCGGCTGCGATACCTAGAGACACGAGGTACGACTTGACTGCGGTCGCACGCCGCTCGCCGAGCGACAGGTTGTACTCGGCCGTGCCCCGCTCATCGCAATGTCCCTCGACCGTAAGCTTCGTCGAAGGCCACCGCATCAGCCACCTGGCATTCTGGCTCAGTACCTCCGCCGCAGTCGGTCGAACCGTGGACTGGTCGTAGTCGAACAGAGCGTCGGCCAACTGCGCCTCCGCGTTCAAGTCCGCGACTGATTTGCGCTCGAAGATCTGATCCTCGGTCAGCGGCGTCGGGGGGGCTGGAGGTGGAACTTGAGGAGGCGGCGGAGGCGGTGGGGGAGGTTTGACCGGCGCGACGGCGGGCGCAGGCGGAAGAGGCTGGGCGGCCGGCGCTTTGTGCCGGCAGCCAGACGCGAGGGCACCTGCGACGAGCAGTGCGCACAGTGCGACGGCAGTTCTTGACACGTGGGTCATCGCGCTCGCCCTCCTTCGGCGACAGCGGCTGTCGTCGACTGGCGACAAGCCATTATCCGACTGTAAGCACGAGCCGCTCCACGGTCCATCGCCTCTGCCCGGTATTCCTGGGCGGTGGGGACCCGACCCCAAGACCTGCCTGGCCACGCTATCGGGTTCGCGGCGCCAGAATACTGTCCCCACTGGATGGTGACGCCCCCCCCCGCTCCCTACACTACCTTGGAGAGAATCCTGGCTGGGCCGGACACGGTGGCGTCCGCTTCGGCGCCCTCGGCGGAGGATGACCGCGTGAAACCGCAGCGCAGGCTCGTTGTTGTCACGGACGTGGACGGGTGCCTCGTCGACCACGCCACGTATTCCCACGCCGCCTCGGATCCCGCCATTGCACGCCTGAAGGCAGCCGGGATTCCCCTCATCTTGTGTTCGAGCAAGACCCGTGCGGAACTGGAGCGACTCCAACAGGAGATGGGGCTGACAGCGCCGTTCGTTGCGGAGAACGGGGCGGCGATGTACGTGCCGGCCGGGGTGTTTCCGTTCCCCGTGCCTGGGGCGAGGGACGTCTCAGGGTACGAAGTCCTCGAGTTCGGGCGCCGCCACAAGGAGGTCCTGACCATCCTCATCAAGACCGCGGCGCGCCTGGGCATCGAGATCACGACGTTCAGCGGGATGTCGGTCCAGGCCGTGGCTGAGGACTGCGGGCTTTCGCTCGCGCAGGCCCGGCTGGCCAAGCTCAGGGAGTACGACGAACCGTACCGCCTGGCCGTCAGTGACCCGGTCGCACGAACCAGGCTCTGCCGGGCTCTCCGCAGTGCCGGGCTCAGGTGTTCGACCGGAGGGCGATACGACCACGTGACCCTCGACGCCCACAAAGGCGCGCCAGTGGCCGGTCTCCGGAGGTTGTACTCGCAGCTGTTCGGGGAGGCCGTCCTGGTCGGCTTCGGTGACAGCCTGAACGACCTCGCGCTCCTGAACGCCGTCGACATTCGGATCATCGTTCGGAATAGTGCGAGCGCCACCTCGGAACTCCTCCTGCGGGAGGTGCGCGGCGCCACGATCACCAGGAGCGAGGGCCCGGCCGGGTGGTGCGAGGCCGTCACCGAACTCCTGGACGCTCAGGGCTGACTGAACCACGCGCTCGGTGTGCTGCGGGGCCGATGACCACTCGGCGTCCCGCGGTGGAGAAGAGGGTGATGAGACCTCGGGATACTCTGCCGCCGGACGCCGTACAGGCGCTCAACGCGCTCGGCCAGGTGGACATCGTCGTCGGCATTCCGAGCTTCAACAACGCACGGACCATCGGCCACGTGGTCGAGGCCACCCACGCCGGCCTCGCGAAGTACTTCCCGCGGATGCGGACGCTCATCGTCAACTCCGACGGCGGGTCGACCGACGGTACCCAGGGGATCGTGACCGGACTCCGCATGCCCACCGACGAGATGCTGCTGATCTCGCATCCGGTGTTTCCCGTGAACCGGATGACGATTCCCTATCATGGGATTCCGGGAAAGGGGAGCGCGTTCCGGTGCGTGTTCGGGGTGGCGGAGCGGCTCGGTGCCGCGGCGTGTGCGGTCGTCGATTCCGACCTCAGGAGCATCAGCCCCGAGTGGATTCAACTGCTGGTCGCGCCCGTCCTCGAGCACGGGTTCGACTACGTGGCGCCTTTCTACTTCAGACACAAGTACGACGGCACGATCACGAACAACATCGTCTACCCGCTGACGCGCGCCCTGTACGGCCAGCGGGTGCGTCAGCCGATCGGCGGGGATTTCGGCGTGTCGGGACGGCTCGCGTCCCACTTCCTCACGAAACCTGTCTGGGACTCCGATGTCGCGCGGTTCGGCATCGACATCTGGATGACGACGACCGCCATCTGCGACCGGTTTCGGGTGGGACAGTCGTTCCTCGGCACGAAGCTGCACGACGCGAAGGACCCCGGCGCGGATCTCAGCCAGATGCTGGTGCAGGTCCTGGGCACGGTGTTCTCGCTGATGGAGACTCACGAAGCCGTCTGGGCCGGCACCGTCGGGTCGGCCGACACGCCCCTGATGGGTTTCCGCTTCGCCGTCGGCGTCGAGCCCCTGGCCGTGGATCTCAACCGGATGATCGAGCTGTTCCGTTCCGGCGTCGACAACCTCGCCGACGTCTGGAGGCCCCTCTTCAGCCCGGGCGACCTGCGGGCGCTGGGCCAACTGGCGCTGCAGCGCGCTGACGCCTTCCAGGTGCCGGACGATCTCTGGGTCCGCATCGTCTACGACCTGGCGGCGGCGCATCACCATCGGCTCATGGACCGTCAGCACCTGATTCGCTCCAGCCTGCCGCTGTACATGGGTCGCGTGGCGTCGTTCGTCCGTGAGGTTGCCGACCTCGACGCGCCGGCCGTCGAGGAGCGGCTCGAACGGCTGTGCGAACGATTCGAGGCCGCCAAGCCGTATCTGCTGGACCGGTGGCGCTCGCCCGGTGGCGGCCGGAAATCGGAAGCCGGCGGGCCGTCCGCCAACTGAAAGGTAGGGAGCCATGTGGCAGACGCTCGAAGCCGTGCTCAACGCATCGTGGCAACAGCTCGCGACGCAGCTGTCGGAGAAGCTCCCGAACATGTTCGCCGCCGCGGTGCTCTTCGTCGCAGGAGGACTCGTGGGTGTGGTGGCCGGGCGGCTCACCGGCTGGGTCCTGGCCCGAGCGAAAATCGATCGCGGCGCGGCCCGCCTCGGCATCATGGGCCCGCTCTCCCGGGCGGGCGTCTCGAGCCTGGCGACGCTTATGGGCCGCGTCGTGAAGTGGACGATCCTCGGCGTCGCGCTCGTCCCGGCGCTCTACTCCCTTGACGCTCGAGTGGCGTCCGACCTGGTCGGCCGGTCGCTCCTGTACCTGCCTCAGATCGTTGTGGCCATCGTGCTGCTGTGGGTCGGCTTCGTCCTGAGCCGGTTCCTCTCGCGCGGCGTCCTCATCGCCGCTGTGAACGCCAGGATGCGGGCGGCCCGGCTGCTCGCGGGCGCGACGCGCTCGGCGGTGATGCTCGTCGCGGTCGCGGTGGCCTTCGAGCACATCGGGATCGGCCGGGCCACCGTGCTGACGGCCTTTGCGATCTTGTTCGGGGGCGTGACGCTGGCGGCGGCGCTCGCCGTCGGACTCGGCAGCCAGGATATCGTGCGGCGATGGCTGGACGAGCAGATCAACGCGCAGGCGCGGGTGACGGAGGACGATCCGATCAGTCACATGTGAGGCGTCGCGACAGCCGCGGCTAGACTCCGCGGGCGCCCGGCCCTTCGGCGACGGCCGCCATCAGTTGTGGGCCGGCGTCAGGCATGCCGGCCCACACCCTGGCCCAGTTTGGCACCAATGGCGGGCCAAGGGGATCCTTGTGGAACTCGTCGATGGCGGCACGCAGGGCGCAGGTGAAGGTCTGGACACTGAGTTCCTCCTGGTGCCGGTCGTACACGAGACCGTTGAGGGCCGCCACCGCATAGCTGTCGGCCACCGCATCCTCGGCTTCGCGCTGGTAGGCCGCGAGGAGACTCAGCAACAGGCCCTGCGACAGCACGACGCCCGCCGCCGCCAGCGTGCGGAGCAGGTGGGTGCCCACGTCTCGAGCCATTCGATTCAGTCCACGCGTCGGGTCGTCGCCGGAGAGTTCCTGGTGCTTGTGCTCGTATCGATCGGCGATCTCCACTTGACAGATCCGGACAGGCGCCCGGTGCCGCAGCGCCTCGAAGAGCGACACGATCTCGAGGCCCCAGTCCGATGGGAGCCGCATTCTGGACGCAAGGTCCCGCTGCACGGCGAACTCGCCTGAGAGGGCGTACCGGAACGAGGCGAGATACCGGATGTAGGGTTCTTCGCCCATGAGTCTGGCAAAGGCCGCCAGCAAGGGGGAGACGAACAGCCGGGTCACGCGACCGTGGAGTCGATCCGAGTACCGCGCATAGTAGGCCTTCACGAAGTCGAAATCCACGATCGGATCGAGGGCCGGGAGCACGAGTCGGGCGAGCATCTCGCGGTGGAAGTTCACGATGTCGGCGTCGAAGAAGACCATGTAGTCCACCTTCTCTTCGGCCAGAAGGTAGCCCATGGCGAGCCAGCACGCGCGGCCCTTGCCCGGCGACCCCACCGACAGCCCGGCCTCCACCAGCGCGTCGAAGAACCGTTGGATTGAGGGGGACTCGTTCCAGACGATCACGAGCCTCCGGGGATAGCGCTCGAAGCACCGCCGGGTCCGCTGGTAGTCGTCGAGCGTCGCCTTGTTCAGGGAGACCACCAGCGAATCCAGGTAGTTGACTTGGCAGAGTTCTTCGAGGATGTTCCCGAGTGCCGGGCGGTCGAGCTCAGACGGCAGCATCGGGATGACGAGGGAGACCGGGAACTTGGGCGTCAGTCGGAGGATCTCCGCCTCGATCTCCGCGACTGGCCGGTCGCGGAGCCTTGGTAGCGCCGTGACGGAGCCTTGCTGGTGGAAGTCACTCATGACCGCTCCTCCGTATGGACGCTCCGTTCCGGCAAGTCCTCACCTGGAATTCTAGGCGCGTCGACGGACGGCACCCATCCGGTGCGGTGGGTATTCGCCAGTCGCCCCCGGCACGATTCGGCGCCGGCGCCCTGCGGCTGCCCGCTGCCAGCGCCTGAAATCGGGCCTTCTCCAGATGGGCGGCCTACGTCACCCTGGGAGCGAGCCTCGGTCCGTGGTACGCGGATTCCGGCGCCGTGGACCTTCCTCCGATACGTGCCGCTCAGCGCGGGCACCCGCACCCGCGCCCCAAGACGGCTTGCGGTGCTGGTCATGCTGCTCCTGGAACTGTGCCCGGCGCCACGCGTGCTCTCCGACGCCAGCATCCCGGCAATCCATGCGGCCATCTCGGCCGACGGGGGCGTTCGCAAGATCAGGTCCGGACAGGATGGTCCACGCCGGGCCAGCGGGCTATACTCCTCGGCAACAGCGAAAGGCGCGCCGTGGCGCATCGGTGCCCCCAGCTGGACACGCAAGATCTTCTTCCTCTACCTTGGGCCCCGTCCGTCACCAGCGGACGCGGGCCCATTTTTCCTCGTGCGCTACCGTTCCGGCCGAGCCATCACCCGGACCACGGCCTCGTCCCGAGGCTATCCGCAGGTCGAGACGATCGCCTGGTTCTCAGGCAGCCAGAACGGCTCCCTGAAGCCGCGTTCTCGATGACTCAAGTTTGGAAGTCCTTCCGAACGGCCGGCCGAATCTCACGCTTATCGCTCCGACCGACGTCATACCGGGGCACTCTCTCAACCGGCTCCAACACCGACGAGCGCCCCGCCGGCCGCAGCCACTCGGCCACGTGTGCCCGGTTGCATCTGGTTGCACATTGGTTGCATAGACGGGCGCCGAACCCCCGTGCAGCCCCCGAACCGCATGACGTCAGGTCCGGTGATCTTCGTCGGCCCCTCGGTCCGGTCCCAGATCCCGGCCCTACTTCCTAAGCAACCCATTCCCCCGGTGTCGCCGGTCCACCCCGAGCCAGCGTCGCCGTCCCGTCGGGATCAGATGAGTAGGAGACGGCATCTCGCTACGTCCGGAGGAGACAGCCTGGGCGATCTACAAAGAAACTCCTCTGATCAAGCCGCCGCGACCTGAACGCTGTAGCCAAGTGCCTCGATCCGTCGCGTGAGCCGGCGGACGGCGCGAGCCTTATCCCGTTCGTCGAAGTACCGGCCGCCGAGGTCGCGGTACTCCGTGCCGTCGCGCAGGATGAAGTAGGCCGCCGTCAGCAAGGACGCCGCGACGGCGACCACGGCCTTCTTGGGACCCCGGCGGGCGCGCAGGCGGGCGAATTGCGCGCGGGGATAGCCCTCGCGCATCCGGCTGGCGGCCCAGGCGGCCTGCACGAGCACCGTCTTGAGCCACGGCGCGCCGTGGCGGAGGCGGGTCGAGCGCCGCTTGCCGGCGCTTTCGTCCATCTTTGGACACAGCCCGGCCCAGGAAATCAGGTGTCCGGAGGTCGGGAACCGGGTCATGTCCAGGCCGATCTCCGCCACGAGGGTCTGGGCGACCACGGCCGACACGCCCGGGATCGTGCTCAACCGGGCGATGGCGTCACGAAAGGGGCGGAGGCGGTCCTCCAGTTCCGCCTCAATCCGGGCGACGCCCGCGTCCAACGTCGCGATCTGATCCAGATGGAGCTGCAGCAGAAACCGATGGTGTGCGGTCACCCGCCCCTGCAGCCCGTCGAGCAAGCGACTGGCGTCGGCCTGCAGACGCCCCGTGGTACGGGCCAGCAAGCGCGCGGGGTCCGTCTCGCCAGCGATGAGGCCGGTGAGAATCGCCCGTCGGCTCACGCCCAACAGATCGGTGACGACGCCGGTGATCTTGATGTTGGCATCCTCCAGCGTCTTCTGAATCCGGAGCGTGTGCTGCGCGACTTCGCGCACCAGTTGTTTGCGTGTCCGCGTCAGGTCGCGCAGGTCCTGGATGGCGGTCGGCGGCACAAAGCTCGCGCGAATCAGCCCATGCGCGAGCAGATCGGCCAACCAGAGCGCGTCGTTCGTGTCGCTCTTCCGGCCCGGGATCGCGCGGACGTGGGCCGCGTTGGCCAGAATCAGGTCGTAGGCGTCTTCCAGCAGATGCCAGACCGGTTTCCAATACACCCCCGTCGCTTCCATCGCGACCACCGTGCAGCCCTGCCCGGCCAGCCACTCGCTCAACGCGAGCAAGCCGCGGGTGGTCGTCGGAAACCGCGCCTGCACATACGTCGTCCGGCGGCCCGTCGTCACCCGCGCGCAGGCCACCACCTCTTCCTTGTGGACATCCAACCCAGCGCATCGTTCGTGCACCACGTCCATCGTCGCTCCTTTCGGCATCGGCTCGGAGCGGGCGACCTCTCCAGTGTACAAATCGTGCTCCGGTCGGCGCGTGGCCAACGTGGCAACATCGTGTGGTGCGCAGCCTGCTCCCGGTCCTACTTGATAACGGGCTCGAAGCGCCAATGATCGGACGACCTCGACGCCGATGCCGACCGCAGTGTACCGGGTCTGGGTTTCATCCCACGTGGTCGCCGCAGGCGGTGGGTTACTTGATACAAACTTGATAAGCTGCGCACGGAACTGCCCCGGTCCACCCGAGCCGGCCCGGAGGAGTCCGCGAGGAGCGCCCGAACCAAGGCAGCTTGGGACGGCTCAGAAAGGGCCATCAATGAAGAGCGAACGGGTTGTCCTGCTCGGCGTGCTGATCGCGGTGGGGGCCTGGTTCTGTATGAATCCTGCGCTTGCCGCCCCCCCGCAGAAGAACGCGTTGGCGTTTGATCCGGCGGGTTATACAACCGTGAACATCAGCGTCGACGGCGCACCGATGGAGGTTCATCGCTACCGCGTCGTGTATGTCGCGAAGCCGATCGAGATTGCCTCGGTGGCCGCACGCGGAGGCGGCCCAGGCCCCAGAGGCGGGGAGGGAGCCAGAGGTGGAGAGGGGGCCAGGGGTGGAGAGGCCCCCCGGGGCGGTGCAGCGCCTGCCATCGTCGACCCGTTCGGGTACCAAAGCATGAATGTCTACGTGCCCAAGAGCGCGTATCAGGACACCAGGACCGCCATCATCCTCCAGGTGAACAACAGCGGCTGGATGGCCAGCCCCGCGGCGGATCGCGTGGTGGATGGCGGCGCGTTCGTCAGCACCAGCGATACCGACAACACGGGCGCGGCGCTGAAGGCTGGCTACATCGTCATCAACGCCGGCACGCGCAGCCGCGGAATCAAGGCTGCCGACGGCCGCTGGGTCGGGAAGGCCCCGGCCGTGGTCGTCGACGCCAAGGCGGCGATCCGCTATCTGAGGCTCAACGATGCCGTCATGCCCGGGTCGGCGGAACGGATCGTGATCACCGGCACGAGCGGCGGCGGAGGCCTGTCCGTCGCGGTCGCGGCGAGCGGCAACAGCCCGGACTACTGTCCGTACCTGGCAGACATCGGAGCGGCGGGCATCGATGCGAACGGGAGGAGCACGATCCGCGACGACATCTTCGCCACCGTGGCTTACTGCCCGATTACCGATCTCGGCCACGCCGACATGGCGTACGAGTGGCAGTACAACGCGGTGCGCACCGACAAGAACACCTCGGGCGGACAGTATCCCCCACGCATGCAGAGCGCGTCCGCGGCGCTCGCGGCCGCCTATCCCGCCTACCTGGCGAGCCTGAGGCTGAAGTTGAAAGACGGAACCCCACTGACCGCGGACACGATGAGTGGCGCGATTGTCGCCCTCGTGAAGCAGGAAGCCGAAGCCGTCATGGCAAGGGGCACCGCGGTTCCTGCCATCGGAGAGGAGTTCGTACTGACGGGCAGAGGCGGCGCCGTGAGGCTCCCGAACGACTGGCTCACGGTCGATGGCGGCAAGGTCAAGAACATCGATTACGGCAGCTATCTCAAGTTCGTGACGAGCGCGACGGCCCTCAAGACCGTCCCGGCCTTCGACGCGACGGCGAACACCGGCAACACGGCGCTGAGAGGGGAGAACTCCCTGTTTGGTCCGGCTCGCGTCGAGTACTCCAATTTCGAGGAATACGCCTGGAACAACAATGAAGTGCCCGGCGACGGATCGGGCCCCGACGACACGGGCAAGAAATGGGACGTCTATATCGCCGATCCAGCCACGACGCTCGACGAGCAGCTCCGGATGGTGAGCCCCATGACCTACCTGCGCTCGAGCGCCGACAGCGCACCGTACTGGTATGTCCGGCACGGCATGGTGGACCGCGACACGTCATTCGCGGTGGAAGTGGCGCTTTACTACGCCATTCTCAACGACCCGTCCGTCAAGGACGCCAACTTCAGGCTGGCATGGATGCGGCCTCACTCGGGCAACTACGATGTGCAGGAAGCCTATGCCTGGCTCGCCGGCGTGCTGGCCCAGGCCGGAGAGCCGAAGCAGCCCGCTCGACGGCGGTGATGCGGCGCGGGGGCCGATGCGCCTGACTCCTCGGCCGACCATGCCCGCTGCCGGGGCGTCCGTCGACGAGGCTGGTTCGCGGAGGGCGGGAATCCGGTTGAAGGCGCGCCGCGCCGACGCCGGTCGAGAGAATACGGGCTCTCGAGCGCGACAAGCTCATCGACGAGGTGGCCACCGAGACGTGAGCACCTACTCGCTCCGGAGCGCCACGAGTGGATCGACGCGCGTCGCGTGCCTCGCCGGCAGATAGGCGGCGCACGTCGCAACAGCCAGCAAGACCAGGAGCGCGGTCCCGACGATCGCGGGGTCGAACGGCGTCAGGCCGAACAGGTTTGCGGCCATAGCGCGGGCCGCGAGCAAAGCGGCGGGCAGTCCGATCACCGCCCCCACCAGCACCATCAGCGCGCCGTCCCGCACGACCAGACGGGCGACCTCGGGGCGGCGGGCACCAAGTGCCATCCGGATCCCGATCTCCCTCGCGCGGCGCGCGACCGTGTACGCGAGGACGCCGTAGAGCCCCGTCGCGGCCAGGAGCGCGGCGAGCACGCCAAACGCCGCAGCCAGATTCGCCATCAGCCGGTCGCGGACCAGGAGTCGACGGTAGCTGGTCTCGACGGTGTCCATCGACCTGATGTCGAGCACGGCGTCGATCCGCCGGATCGCGGCCCGCACCATCGGCGCCACGACCTCCGGCGGTCCCGACAGCTTCAGTTGGAACTGCAGTCCCGGTGTCAGGTCTTCCGCCTGGAAATACGACAGGTAGAACCGGCGGTCCGGGGCCTCCCGCAGCCCGTTGTTCTTGATGTCCTTCACGACGCCGACGATCGTGACAACCGGAACGGAGACGTCCTCACCCACCCTGAACTGACGACCGATGGCGCTCGCCTCGCCGAAGTAGTAGCGCGCCATCGACGCGTTGATGACCGCGACGCGAGGGGCTCCCCGCCGGTCGCCCTCCGTGAACTCCCTCCCCGCCACCACCGGCACGCCCAGCGTGCGGAAATAGCCCTCCGACACCAGGTCGAAGTTCGCCAGTCGCTCATCTTCGGAGCGCGCCCTGTCGCCGAGCACCATGACCGGAGCCGTCGACTCGTCGTCGGTCAGCAGGCCGTTGTCCGACACCGCGACTCCAGCCACGCCGCGAAGGTCCCTTATCGACGCCGTCAACTGCTGCGCGAGATCGAGCAGGCGTGCGTCCTTGTAGCCGGCGCTCACGCCGTCGATCTCGACCTGGAGCAACTGGCGATCGAATCCGAGGTCGCCTTCGATCAGGTTCCGGAGCGTCGTCACGAGCAGGCCCGCGGCCACCAGCAGCACCAGCGTCATCGCCACCTGCGCGCTGACCAGCAGCCTCCGGGCGGGCAGACAAACCCGGCCGCCAGACGCGGCGCCGGCTTCGCCGCGGATCGACGCCATGGGGTCGGACCGCGCCGCGGTCAGGGCCGGGATCAGGCCGACCAGCAAGGCGGAGGCGAGCGTAACGACGGCCGTGAACGCCAGCATGCGGACGTCGAGCGGCAGCGTCAGAGGAACAGGCTCCGGCCCTCCGGACGCCATCCTCAACAGCAGGGACCCTCCCGTGCGCGCCAGGAGGAGGCCCGCCAGAGCTCCCAGCACCGAGATCAGCAGGCTCTCGGTGAGCAACTGCCGCAGGACGCGCGACCGGCCCGCCCCAAGCGCCGCGCGGAGGCCGAGTTCCTTCTGCCGCGCCGTCGCCCGCGCCAGCATCATCGTCGCGAGATTCGTGCACGCCAGCAGCAGCACGAGGGCCACCATGCCCATGACGATGCGCAAGGATGGCGCGAAGCGGTTGCGCATGACCGAGACGCCGGCGGCCGCGCTGGTCACCGTGATCCGCTGTTTGTTCAAGTCCCGGCGCCTCTCGGGAGTCGCCGAACTGCCCTCGCGCTCGACGAGAATCTGCTGGAACGTCACGTTGAGGCCCGCCATGGCACGCGGGATCGTCTCGCCGGGCTGCAGTCGACCCACGAGGCGCAGCCACAGCGCCATCGGGTCGTCGAGCCAGGCCTGATTGGGCATCACCTCCGCCTGCATGGTGAGCGGGACCCAGAAGTCGGTACCGCCGGCAACGTGGTCGCCGGCGAACGGCGCGGCGGCGACGCCGACGATGACCAACGCGGCGCGGCCCATCAGAATCGTCCGCCCGACCACGCCGGGATCCCGGGAGAAGCGCCGGCTCCAGTAGTCGGCGCTGATGACCGTCACCGGGTGCGCGCCTGGCGTCGTGTCGTCGGCGGCCGTGAACGTCCGTCCCGCGCGCGCCGGGACGCCGAGCAGCTCGAAGTAGTTGCCCGACACTAGCGCGACGGTCGCGCGTTCCGGACTGTTCGAGCTGCGGTCCACGCGGATGGTGCTTTCGCCCGGCGCCTCGGACGCGGCCAGAACCCCGGTGAAACCGCGCTGTCGCTGGCGCAAGTCCAGATAGTCCCGGTACGTGTAGATTCTGCGCTCGCCCCCCGGTCTGCCGAATCCGAAGCCCATGAGGGCCCGCGATCCGAAGAGCACCAACCGGCTGGGATCGGACACGGGCAGCGGCCGGAACACGAGGGCGTCGAGCACGCTGAAGATGGCGGCGTTTCCCCCGATACCGAGCGCGAGCGACAGGATGGCCGCGGCGGTAAACCCCGGATTGCGGCGAAGCACCCGCATGCCGTAGCGAAGGTCCTGTCCGAGGTCCGTCAGCCAGGTCAGCCCCCAGGCGTCGCGGCTGCGCTCTCGTGCCTGCAGCGCACCCCCGAACCGACGGGCGGCCGCCGTGCGCGCCTCGCGCTCATCCAGCCCCGCGTCGATGGCGTCGCGGACCCGCCACTCGAGATGCTGCTGCATCTCCTCCTCGAGGTCGCGGTCGAACCGCGAACCTCGAGCCATCATCAGCACGCGACACCACAAGCGTGCGATCGTGTTCATGGGCGATTCACCCCGCCTGCATCACCGCGGCAACGGCCGCGACCATCTGGTCGTAGGCCGAGGCCTCCTGTGAGAGCTTCCGGCGCCCCGCCGTGGTCAGTCGATAGACGCGGGTACGGCGGCTGGTCGGAGACGTTTCCCACGCGGACGTCGCCCACCCCTGCACCTGCAGCCGCTGCAGGGCCGGATAGAGCGAGCCTTCCTCGATGCGCAGGCGGTCTCCGGACGTCTGCTCGATGTGCCGGGCGATGGCGTACCCGTGCAGCGGTCCGAGGGTGAGCGTCTTCAGTACCAGCATGTCGAGGATGCCGGGCAGGAGGGCGTTGCGGGAGTCGTCGTCGCGTCGGGCCATGGTATATACATAGCGCGACTGTGCATAACATGTCAAGGCATAGTTTTACCACCCATAGACGGCTGGCAGTCCGGGCGACGACGTCATCACGCGTCTCGGCGAGGGAATGGAACGGGAGCCGAGCGGCAGCTACCTGGAGAACACGCCCACCGCTTCGACAGGAATCGAGCACCGGGCGGAGCAACCGGACGACAGCCTCGAAGAGCGCACGATTCGGGTCATCCCTCGACCGTGCGCGGGATGACCCTGAGCAAGTCGAAGGGTCAACCACGCGGCAACTCCCTGAGCCGTGTGCTCAACTCACGTTCGGCAATCCGTCGCTCGCGTGCCCGCCCATCGCGCAAGCCTTGGCGTGGCCCATCGCCATCTCCACGCCGCTCCCGAATCGCCTGAGGGATCTTGATACGAACTTGACAGACTGCGCACGAAACCGCCCTTCTCTATCCCAGTCGGCCCGAAGGTGATCTCAGAAGACCCTAATAGAACCGCCAAGACCCGTCACCGTCGTTTCCGGCCTTTTCGCCTCTGGACTACGTTATCGGGGTTCAAATCCCTGCCTCCCAGCCAGCCTTCGCTCGACCTCAGCTTGCCTCACCTTCGGTCGAGCTACGGCTGGGCAAGCCCCGTCACGCGAAGGCTGTCTCGCCGAAGCGGCGGGAGGAGAAAATCCCGCCGGACCGCCGCGAAGGCGGACATTCCTGCCACCGGATTTGAACCCCTCGGGCGCTGAATCTGCGAACCCGCGCGAGCCCATGTCACTTCGTGGCCTGATTCATGGGGTTGGCCGATGGCCGGCGAACCAGCGGCGCGAAGCGGATCAGGTGGTAGAATCCGGGTGCCTTGCACGCGCCTGATTCCCGGGGGGTTCCGATGGCTCTCGCCGCCGGCACGCGTCTCGGTCCCTACGAGGTTCACTCTCTCCTCGGCGCGGGCGGCATGGGCGAGGTCTACAAGGCCCGAGATACGCAGCTGCAGCGCGACGTCGCACTGAAGATCCTCCCCACCGATCTCGCGCTCGACCCTGAACGCTTGGCGCGGTTCGATCGGGAGGCGCAGGCGCTCGCCGCTCTCAATCACCCGCACATTGCGCAGATCCACGGATTCGTTCACGAAGGTGACGTGCGCGCGATCGTGATGGAACTCGTCGACGGCGCGACGCTCGCCGACCGAATCGCGCGCGGTCCTCTGCCGCTGGACGAGGCGCTCCCGCTCGCCGTCCAACTTACCGATGCGCTCGAGTACGCCCACGAGCACGGCATCGTCCATCGCGATCTCAAGCCGGCGAACATCAAGGTGACGCCGGACGGCGAGGTCAAGGTACTCGACTTCGGCCTGGCCAAGGTGCTGGCCGATGAGGCGGCGGGTGCAGGCTCGGGGACTTGCTTGGCAACTCTCCCGACGATGACCCCGCCCCGCAATGTCTCGGCGCGGCCCGTGGCGTCATCCTCGGGACCGCGGCCTACATGGCTCCAGAGCAGGCGCGTGGCGCAACCGTGGACAAACGAGCGGACATCTGGGCGTTCGGCGTCGTGCTGTTCGAGATGCTGACCGGCAAGCCATGCTTCGCCGGCGAGACCGTGACCGACGTGCTCGCGGCGGTCGTGCGCGCCGAACCCGACTGGTCGAAGCTGCCAACCAACGCCTCGCCGCGGCTCCGTAGCCTGCTCCGCCGCTGTCTGGCCAAGGACCGCAGGCAACGACTCCAGGCCATCGGCGATGCCCGCATCGAGCTGGCGGAGATGGTGGCCACACCGGAAGAGGAGACATCAACAGCGCCGAACGGCCGACGGCACGTGGTCTCGCGAACGCTTCCGGTGATTGCGGGAGCCGCGCTGGTGCTGGTCGGCGCCGCGCTCGCCTCGCTCTGGTGGTGGACGCGTCCGACCACAGTTCCCGCTGCCACCCCGGTCCGGGCGGAGATCATCCTGCCCGCCGGTCTTGCGCTCGATTGGGGCGTTCGCTCGTCGGTGGCTCTTTCGGACGACGGCCGACTGCTCGCCTACGGAGACGCGACGGCCGATAGGCTGCCCCGCGGCATCTCGATCCGGCCGGTCAACCGATTCGAGCCGACACATGTCGCGGGGACCGAGGGCGGTACGGCGCCGTTCTTTTCACCCGATGGCCAATGGCTCGGGTTCTTCGCGGCGTCCGAGGGCAAGCTGAAGAAGGTCGCGATGTCGGGCGGAGCGCCGCTCCCGATTACTGAACTAGCCGATGTGCGCGGCGCGAGCTGGGGTCAGGACGATACCATTGTGTTCGCCCAGAGGGACGGAGGGTTACTGCAAATCCGGGCCGATGGTGGCAACCCTCAACAGCTGACGACGCCCTCCAGTGAACGGAAGGAGCGCACCCACCGGCTTCCCCACTTCCTACCGACTGGCAAAGGCGTCATCTTCACCATCGGGACCAATGACATCACGTCGTTCGCGGATGCGAACGTCGCCGTGTACGTCTTCAGTGACCAAGCAATCGAAGGTGTTGTTCGAGGGCGGATCCGACGCCCGCTACCTGTCGCCCGGGTACCTGGTCTACAGCCGTGGCGGGTCGCTGATGGCAGTGCGGTTCGACCTGGAACGCCTCGAGGTCACCGGGACCCCCATGTCGCTCGTGGATTCGCTTCTGACGTCGTCCGTCTACGGACCGGGGAATTTCGCTCTCAGCGCGTCAGGCGTACTCGCGTATGTCCCGGGCTCGGAGAACATCAACAACTGCCAGTTGGTCGTCATCGACCGCGACGGCGACGCCACGCCGGTAGGTGAAAAGCGGTTGATCGTCGGGGTACGTGTGTCGCCAACCGGCGATCGCGCGGCCATCCGCGTCGGCGGTGCCAACGACACGGCGTGGGTGCAGGACCTTCGTCCGGGCGGGACGTCCAGCCGCCTGACCTTCCGCGGGAATGTCACGGGCGCCATCTGGACGCCGGACGGGCGTCGGATTATCTACAACATCGGCAGCGAGATCGCGTCGCTGGCGGCGGACGGCAGTGGGGACGACCACGCGGTCTACCGGGACGAGTTCCCCAATGTGCCAGAGTCGATTTCCCCGAACGGCAAGACGGTTCTCTTCCGCACGACCCGACCAGGCACCGGCTCGGACATCTGGACGCTGTCTCTCGAGGATGGAAAAGCACACGCCCTCCTCTCGGCGCCGTTCAATGAGCAATACGCTCGTCTGTCGCCCGACGGCCGATGGCTGGCGTACACATCCGACGAGAGCGGTCGTAACGAAGTGTACGTGCGGCCCTACCCTGCGCTCGGAAGCCTCAAGCGGGTGTCACGCGCAGGCGGTTCGTTCCCCGTCTGGTCGCACGATAGCCGTCAGGTCTACTTCATGAGTGGTTTGGACCTCTACGCTGCAAACGTATCGGAAGACGGCGGCGGGTTCGATACCGACGTGCCTCACAAGGTGTCAACGCCGAGGATTGGATCCAGGTTCGACATGTTCGACCTGATGCCAGGCAACCGGATCCTGGCGGTTCAGATCACACCAGGGCCACCGCCGACCGCGGTGCGCCTGGTCACCGGCTGGCTCGACGAACTGAAGCAGCGGCTGCCGATCCGCTGAATGCTCGCAGACGCGCGTCGGGCGCTCTTGCAGGAGAGTTGATAGACGGTCACTGCTTCTGATCAGACACGTCGCGCGCGGTTCCGTCGCCAGGCCAGGATCGTTGCCAGAGTGAACCATTACGGTGTTGCCGTCCGAGATCGTGACACGCGAGCACCTTGCGGTGGCAACCTCAGTGGCGGCAGGAAGGAGCAGAACATGCGACTCAAGACGGCGTCGATTGGCGTCTCGCTCGTGTTGGTGCTCGGCGCTGAAATGACGTCCGCGTGGGCTCAGGAACGATTCACGCTCGACACGCTGCGCCGTGTCGTCAATGTTTCGAGTCCCGAGGCATCGCCCGACGGGAAGAGCGTCGCGATCGTGGTGACCCGGCCCAACTACGAGGAGAACAGAAACGAGTCTGAACTGTGGGCAGTCGATGTCCCGAGCGCCGGGGCGCGCCCACTCACGTTCGAACGACGGTCGGTGTCGGAGCCGCGCTGGTCGCCGAACGGCCGGCAGTTGGCGTTCCTCGCGCCCGACTCGTCCGGACGCGACCAGGTCTGGCTGCTGCCGACACAGGGGGGTGAAGCGCAGCGCGTCACCGACTCGCCGACGTCTGTGGGCCACTATGCCTGGCGCCCGGATGGCGGCGCCATCGCCTACGCCGCCGAAGATCCCGAGGAGAAGCGAGAGGGCGAAGCTCGGCATCTGAAGACGTTCCGGGTCGGCGACCGCGATCTGTTCCTGCGCACGCAGGCGCGGCCGCTGCACGTGTGGCTGAAGGTGCTTGGCGAGGCGGAGGCAACGAGACTGACGGGCGGCACGTGGTCGCTGGAGTTCGCGCTCCCCCCAGGGAGCCCGCCTTCGCGTTTGAGCTGGTCCCCCGACAGCAGGAAGATCGCCATTGCCCGGGTGCCGGCGCCTGAAAGCGGTCAGCTGGATCTGGTGACCGTCGCGATCGTCGATGTGGCCAGCGGCGCCATTACGCCTCTCAACGACGCGACCCGCTTCCAGAACAACCCCTCGTACTCGCCCGACGGCCTCTCGATTGCCTACTGGTTCCCGCATGATGGCGGATCCAGCTGGGATCAGATCAGCGAGATCTACGTTGCGCCAGCCGGAGGCGGCCCTGGCCGGAGCCTGACTCGCGCGATCGACCGCAACATCTACGCAGCGAGTTGGATGCCGGACGGGAAATCAGTGCTGGTGGCGGCGAACGACCGAACGAGCGTCGGATTGTGGCAGCAACCGCTCGACGGTCCAGCGCGGCGCTTGGACCTTGGCGAGCTGGTCATCAGCGGCAGCTACGGCTACGAAGTGACGGTTGGCAAATCGGGCGCGATCTTCTTCGTCGCCACGACCCCAAATCGGCCGCCGGAACTCTATGTGGCTGAGTCCCCGGCTTCGAAGCCGCGCCGTCTGACGGATTTCAACACATGGGCGCCGTCACTCAAATGGGCATCGATGGAACGCATCGCCTGGCGCTCGGACGGCTACGACGAAGATGGCGTGGTGGTTGTCCCGCCTGATTTCTCGGCCTCGCGCACCTATCCGCTGGTGCTCGCCATCCACGGGGGGCCGTTCAACGCCTCAAAGTGCAACTTCAACGCGCTCGCACAGCTGATGGCGGCCGAGGGTTGGGTTGTCTTCATGCCGAACTACCGCGGGAGCGACAATCTCGGCAGCGCGTACTTGTCCGCCATCGGGCGCGATTGGGGCAGCGGACCCGGCCGCGACGTCATGGCCGGTGTCGCCGAGGTGCGCAAACGGCCTTACATCGACAAGTCGCGCACCGCGGTGACCGGCTGGTCGTACGGCGGGTACATGACGACGTGGCTACTTGGCAACTACCCGAACGAGTGGAAGGTCGGGATGGCCGGCGCGCCGGTTACCAGCTTCGAGGACCAGTACAACCTGTCGGATTCCAACATTCAGTACCGCTACGCCTTTGGCGGATCGCCCTGGGTCGGCGACTTCGCTCTGAGGTACCGCGAACAATCGCCGATCACGTACGCAAGGCACATCAAGGCACCGACGCTGATCATGTCGAACATGGAGGACTTCAGGGTGCCGCCCACTCAGGCGCTTGCGCTCTACCACGCGCTCAAGGACAACGGCGTCGAGACCGAGTTCGTCGGGTTCGAGGGGCGCACCCACGCGTCCGCCGACCCTGTCAATGGGCGCGAACGCCTGCGCCTATGGATCGAGTGGGTCAAGCGCCACATGGGGAATGGCAGCAGGAATTGATTCTAGGTCTTGCGCCTGTGCCTGAGCGGGGCGCGGCCTCGGCACGACGCGCGGCGGCGTCTGATAGCGGGGGTCACGTGAACTCGCGAGCGGCAGACGAGCGGAAACCCCGCTAGTGCTTCCTATGTGCAGGAAGAGACAGTGGCTGTAGGCAGGCTCCCGGCTTCCGGCGTTCGGCTATCGGCCGTGCCACAGGAGAGACAAACGTGAGACGTTTGGCGATTCGTCCGGTGTTCGCGTTCACGGCGTGGCTCGTTGCCGCCAGCCTCGCGCTCGCGCAGACCCCCGCGCCGCCCGCCGTGCCGGCCGACATCGACGCGTTCGTCGGCGCGGCCGTCAAAGCCTTCGACATCCCCGGCCTCGCGCTCGCCATTGTCAAGGATGACAAGGTCGTCTACGCCAAGGGCTACGGCGTCAGGCGGATCGACGATCCCGCGCCGGTGACCACGAAGACGCTGTTCGGGATCGCCTCGAATACCAAGGCGTTCACCGCGGCGGCGGTCGGCATCCTGGTCGACGAGGGAAAGGTCGACTGGGACGGTCCCGTCGCCCGGTACCTGCCGGATTTTCGCGTCGCCGACCCGTACGTCAGCAGCCAGCTGATGGTCCGCGACCTGTTGTCGCACCGCACGGGCCTCGGCCTCGGGCAGGGCGACCTGACGTTCTTCCCCGACACGACCTTCTCTCGCGCCGAGGTACTCGAGGCAGCCCGGCAGCTGAAGCCGGTCACCAGCCTGCGCTCCGCCTACGCCTACAACAACCTGACGTTCGTCGTGGCCGGCCAGTTGGTGGCAAAGGTCTCGGGGCAGGAGTGGGACGACTTCATCCGCCAGCGGATCCTCGCGCCGGTCGGCATGACCTCGACGGTGACGACAGGCGGGGCGATGCCCCAAGGAGCGGAACTCGCGCTGCCGCACTCGCGTGGGTGGCGCCTCGAAGGGCCGCTGCGTGCGCTGGCGCCCACCATCGACAAGACCTGGGCCGGTGCCGCCGGGATCCGGTCGAACGTCGAGGACCTGTCGAAGTGGGTGATGCTCCACCTGCGCCAGGGTAAGCTCCCCGACGGCAGGCAGGTGTTCAGCGCCGCCGCCCAGAAGCAGATGTGGTCGATGCAGATCCCGACCACGATCGGCACGGCGCGCCCCGGGCTCGAGCGCGCCGCCCCGCAGTTTGCCGGCTACGGCCTGGGCTGGTCGTTGCGCGACTACGCCGGCCACAAAGTCGTGTCGCATGGCGGTGCGTTGACGGGAATGGTCTCGACGGTCCAGATGATGCCCGACCAGAACCTCGGGATCGTCGTCCTGACGAACCAGGAAGAATCCGGGGCGCAGTCGGCGATCGTCAACCGCGTCTTCGACCACTTCCTCGGGCTGCCGGCCAACGACTGGATTGCCGGCTACAGGAAGGCGCGTGAAGACACCCTGCGACGGGCGAACGAGAAGGAGCAGAAGGAGGTCAAGGCGCGCGCGGCCGATTCGAAGCCGTCGCTGGCTCTCGACCGCTACGCCGGCACCTACCGCGACGCGTGGTACGGGGACATGGTGCTCGAGGCGCAGGCGGGCGGGAAGATCGTGCTCAAGATGACGCGGACCGCCACGATGGTCGCCGACGTGTCGCACTGGCAGTACGACACCTTCAAGGCGGTGTTCCGGGACCCGACGGTGCCCGACGCGTACCTGACGTTCTCGCTGGGCCCCGACGGCCGCATCGCCGAATTGCGCATGGTGCCGACCAACGATCTCGCGGACTTCAGCTTCGACTACCAGGACCTGCTGTTCAAGCCGATCGGGAAGTAGGGTTCTGGCGGTCTCGAGATTCCTTGCGTTTCCCGCGATTCCGACGTCTGCGGTAGCGCGAAGGCCGCCAGCCCTGCCTATTGTCCAATCGGAGGAGAAGATGAACACGGCGGCGTTGAAGGGTGCGCGTGGGCCCGCACGTCGGCCCAAGGCCAAGCGCGCCTAAGAGGTACCTCTCAGAACTTGCGAGAGTCGCGAGCGGACGAGGTCTCGCACCCCTCCAACGTCGGACAGCATCGTAACGCGCTCCTGCAGGACCGTCGAATCCACCATTCGCTCTCGCACGAGCACGCGCACGAAGTCCAGGTCCTTCTCGCGGCCGGCGACGAGTTTCGAGACCGCCAGGTCGTGCACCTCGAGGCACCAGCCCGTCGCGCCGCCCGTGTTGGCGTTGACGAGCGGCACGAGCCGGTCTGGCCATCCAGCCGGCGGCGTCGCGGTCGTCTCGTCGACGCCATGGGCGTAGTAGCCAAACGTCTGGTGGAACATCGACAGCTCCCCGATGGCGCCGTCGATGAGATCGGATTTGGCCGGAGCCTGGCGAGGGTAGATGTCGGCCTCAATCGACGCGAGCAGCGCATCGGGGGCGTGAGGGAACTGCCCGAGGACGGCCTGGCTGCCGATCACGACGAAGTCGCGCTCGTCGGCGATCGCGGCGGCCGCACGGAGGATATGCTCAAGCGCGGCGCGATTCATACACGCCCATGATTGCGCGCCGCTCTTCCGTCGTCAGCAGTCCGGCAAAGGGGCTGGACTGCCGCAAGCGCGCGGCCTCGTCGCTCGAGGAGCGGAGCAGCGCGACCACCTCCGGCAGCGGCGTCGAGTCGAGGATGCTGCGCCACTCACGCACAGCGGTCGCCGGGTCCCGCTGGAGCCAGCGCTCCAGGTTTCGCCGCGCCACGTCCAGGAGCTCAGGGTGCGCCTCGAGCTTGGCCGCGACGGCCTCGTGCAGGGCCAGGCTACGTTGGTCTATCCACTGGTGGCTGCGCACGCCAACAGTATAGTCGCTTCGCTCGCGTTCCTCGCGGAACCGACGTTCGCACCGGGCGGCGGGTCGGTGCACGGCGCGAGGATCTTGATACAAACTTGATAGACTGCGCACGAAACGGCCCGTGTCCACCCCAAACGGCCGGAAGGTGATTCCAGAAGACCCTAAGAAAGCCGCCAAGACCGGTCACCGTCGTTTCCGACATTTCGCTCTCTGGACCACGTTATCGGGGTTCAAATCCCTGCCTCCCAGCCA
Organism: uncultured Acidobacteriota bacterium; assembly: GCA_963698725.1. Lineage (GTDB taxonomy): Bacteria > Acidobacteriota > Vicinamibacteria > Vicinamibacterales > Fen-181 > FEN-299. The sequence continues at coordinate 945,239 of CAVORY010000003.1, read as the reverse complement.
TCCGCCTCCGCGGCCTCTCGATCGCACGGCCGCTACGGCGAGATGTCTCGCCGAAGCTCGCGGAGCGAGCGAAGGCGGACCCCCGACAGCGATTTGAACCCTCTCCCGCCACCGGACCGCGAACGCTCGGACAGGCGAAGGCTGTCTCGCCGTAGCGGCCGCCGGAGCGCGAGCCATCGAAGGCGAGCCGCGAAGGCGGACATTTCTGCCACACGATTTGAACCCCTCGGGCGCAGAATCTGCGAACCCGCGCAAGCCCATGTCACTTCGTCGCCCGAATCAGGGGGGTTGGCCGATGGCCGACGAACCAGCGGCGTGAAGCGGATCAGGTGGTAGAATCCGAGTGCCTTGCCCGCGCCTGATTCCCCGGGGGTTCCGATGGCTCTCGCCGCCGGCACGCGTCTCGGTCCCTACGAGGTTCACTCCCTCATCGGCGCGGGTGGCATGGGTGAGGTCTACAAGGCCCGCGATACGCAGCTCAAGCGCGACGTCGCGCTGAAGATCCTGCCATCCGAGTTAGCCCTGGATCCTGAACGCCTCGCACGCTTCGATCGCGAGGCGCAGGCGCTCGCGGCCCTCAATCACCCGCACATCGCGCAGGTGTATGGCTTCGCCCACGAGGGTGAGGTCCGTGCGATCGTCATGGAACTCGTCGAAGGGCAGACGCTGGCCGAACGCATCGCTCGAGGCCCTGCGCCGATCGCCGAGGCGCTCCCGCTCGCGATCCAGCTGGCCGATGCGCTCGAGTACGCGCACGAGCACGGCATCGTCCACCGCGACCTCAAGCCCGCGAACATCAAGCTCACGCACGACGGCGTGGTGAAGGTCCTCGACTTCGGCCTGGCCAAGGTGCTTGCAGGCGATACCGCGGGAACCGAATCCGACCTCAACGGCAACTCCCCCACGATGACGGGCCCGGTGATGTCGCGGATCGGCGTCATTCTCGGAACCGCCGCATATATGGCGCCCGAGCAGGCCCGCGGGGCCGCGGTGGACCGGCGCGCCGACATCTGGGCGTTCGGCGTCGTGCTGTTCGAGATGCTCACCGGCAAGCCCTGCTTCGCGGGCGACACGGTCACCGACGTATTGGCGGCCGTCATGCGCGCGGAGCCGGCGTGGCCGCAGCTGCCCGCTGACGCGCCTCCCAGGCTGCGCAGGATGCTCGAGCGGTGCCTCACGAAAGACCGCAAGCAGCGGCTGCAGGCGATCGGCGACGCACGAATCGAGCTGCAGGAGATGCGTGATCACCCGGAGACCGCGGCTCCGCAGTCCGACACCCGACCGCCGCAACCGCCGTCGCGTTGGATCGTGCGCGCCACCGCGAGCATCCTCGTGGTGACGGCCATCGGCGCGCTCGCGTTCGCTGCCGGCCGGCTGTTCTCGCCCGTTCCACCGACCTGGGCGGGCCAGCGGCTCGGCCTGCCCGACCGCGGAATGGGGCCGCGGATCTCGCCCGACGGATCGCTGCTGGCCTTCCAGGCGATGGTCGGGGCGGTCACCCAGGTCGCGGTCATGACGCCGGATAGCGGCGACTGGAAGGTGCTGACGCACCAGACGACCGGATGGGTGAACGAGATCAGCTGGAGTCCGGACAACAGCCTGCTCTACTACGACCGCTGGACCGACGTGCCGCTCGGCATCTTCAGCGTGCGGCCGCTGGGCACCGACGAGGACCACCCGGTGCTCGAGAAAGCGTTCCTTCCGCAGGCCCTGCCCGATGGCAGCCTGCTCGCGGTGAGGCTGAACGAGCGCAACAAGTTCCAAGTGGTCCACTTCTGGCCCGATTCGGGCAGGGAACAGGCGGTCCCGATTGAACTCGACGCCTCGCGCATGGGGGACGTCGTCAACGGGTCGCCACTGCGCGTGTCGCGCAGCGGGAGGACCGCCTTCGCGATTGGCCGCCGCATGGGTGGCGCGGGCCACGACGACGCGGTGCACGTGTACGCGATCGACCTCGCCAGCGGGGCGATCAGCCGCGTCGAGACAGGACTCAAGGAGGACTCGGGAATCATTGCGTTGGCGCCCGGCGAAGACGAAGACGCGGTGCTGGCCGAGCTGCAGTCGAACGACGTCGCGCGCATCCTCGCCCTCTCGACGAGCGGCCGGACGGCGCCGCGCTCGCTGCTGACGCTTCCCGGCAAATCCCTTTATCTCGACCTGGGAGCGGGCGGAACGCTTTACTTCGACCAGTGGTCGATGTCGAGGGTGCTTGCACGCCTGCGCCCGGAAGGCGGTCACGTCGAGCGCCTGGGGACGTTTTCCGGAAACTCAGTCTACCCCGTGAAGCTGCCAGGGGACCGCATCGCGTACGTGGAGCTGCTCGGTGACCGGACGCAGATGAGGACCGTGGCCGCGGGAGAGGACCCGCTGCCCCTGATTGGTCCGGGCGAACGCACCTCGGGCAGGCTGACGCCCGTCGACCGCGATCGGGTGGCGGTCGTGGTCGGCGGGTCGGAGCGGACGATTGCCATCGTGACGATAGCCACACGGCGCATCGGCTGGCGCCACGATGTCGAAGCCGGAGCCGTGAAGTCACTGTCGGCGTCGCCCGACAGCAAGACGCTGTACTTCACGGCAGCCGGCGGCGTATGGTCGATGCCGATCGCCGAACATCCACAGGAGGCCAGGATCTGCGCCGGCGACGAGGTGCTGGCAGCGCCGGACGGGCGCACGCTGCTCGTGAGGCGTGTGGCGCCGCTCGTTTCGCGGTTGTTCCGTGTTCCCCTCGATGGCACCGCGGAGACCGAAATCAAATTCAACGGGCCGTACAACCTCGGCCTGTTTTCTCTCTCGTCGATGTCGATCGGCCCGGGCGAACGCCTCGTGGCGCCACTGATGTCACGCGACTCGTGGTACCACGTCCCCGGCATCGTCGATCTGAAGACCGGCAACGTCACGCCCATCCCTGTCGACTTTCCAGGCGACTGGTACTTCACGGCGTTCACAGAGGATGGACGGATCCTGGCGGTGGTCAACGACGTGCGGTTCTCAGTATGGCGGTTCCGGCCCGAGGATGCGGGCTCACGGTGGACCTGGCGCCGCGTCTGGCAGGCGATCGGGCGGTGATGTCGACGGAGCCCGGCCGGTAGTGGCTGAAACGCGACGTCTCAACTGGCCGCTGCGCCCGCTCGTCTCGCACCGGCGCCTCGACAATCTGCGGGCATTCGATCGGCTCATCCAGCTTCAGGCCATGGCGCCGTATCAACGCGACACCGCACGCATGAGGCCGGACACCTAGCGCTCGAGGGTTACTTGATACAAACTTGATAGACTGCGCACGAAAGGGCCCTTCTCCACCCCAACCGGCCGGAAGGTGGTCCCAGAAAACCCTAGAGAAACCGCCAAGACCCGTCACCATCGGCTTCGACCTTTTCGCCTCTGGACCACGTTATCGGGGTTCAAATCCCTGCCTCCCAGCCATTCGACTCGCCTGGCTTTGCCGCCCAACACCCCGCCAGGCTCGCTCATGGCAGGCCAGCCCAGGGAGAATGCCCTGAGCGAGCGAAGCGAGTCGAAGGGCCAGCCCTCGCCCCGAGCATCGTCGAGGACCAATCCCGAGCCGGCCCGCGCCTCGCGCGCGATCATGTTGGTATATATACCTACACGGCGTCCGACTGCGTGTTGACCGGTGCCTTCCCGAGAAGCTGCGCCCCATCGAAGCCGACGACGGGCAGTCTCACTTCGACTTCGACGTCGTGGCGCTGGTCGGCCGCGACGAGACACTCACACGCCTCGAAGCGCTCGGCCGCTTCCTGGCGCGGTAGCCTCGTCGGTCACGATCATCCGCGCCTTGACTTCTGCCGCCGATCCAACCTATCGTGCTGTGGTCGGTCGTCTGCGGACGGTAGGCGTGGCCTTCGTCATACGCGCTCCGTAACGCACTCCTTCCATACCCGGGTCGCACCTCACGACGCCGCGGGCGTAACCGGCACGTTCAAGTTCGCAGGCAACACGCTTGGCTCGGCCGCCGTTCTGGCGCCTCTGCGCCAGCTACGGCCGGACTGTACGTGACCTGTGCCGGAGTCCACCGCCATGGCTGAGGCTGCGCCACTCGTGTCGATTGTCGATCCCCGCCAGTTCGAGCCGCGCATCGTCGCGTTTTTCTGCAACTGGTGCACCTACACCGCCGCTGATCTGGCAGGCATCTCGCGGCTCAAGTACGCCGCCAACGTCCGCGTCATCCGCGTGATGTGTTCCGGCCGCGTCGACCCGCAGTTCGTCCTGGACGCCTTCGCGGAAGGCGCAGACGGCGTCCTCATCGGCGGCTGCCACCCGGGCGACTGTCACTACCAGGAGGGGAACTACAAGGCGCTCCGCCGCGTGCACCTCCTGAAGCGCCTGCTGCGCGACCTGGGCATCGAGGACGCCAGGTTCCGGCTCGAGTGGATCTCCGCCTCGGAGGGCGACAAGGTCCGGACGGTCATCAACGAGATGGTGCGGCAGGTTCGGGACCTCGGCCCGCTGAAGGTCCAGGTGCCGCGGGAGGTCTTCGCCGAGGAGGTGCAGTGATGGCGGACGCGAAGCCGAAGGTGGCCTTCTACTGGTGCGCCTCCTGCGGCGGCTGCGAGGAGGCCGTGGTCGACCTGGCCGAGAAGGTGATCGACGTCACCGCCGCCGTCGACATCGTCTTCTGGCCGGTCGCCCTCGACTTCAAGCGGAAGGACGTGGAAGCCCTGCCCGACGGTGCGATTGCCGCCACGTTCCTCAACGGCGCCATCCGCACGACCGAGCACGAGGAGATGGCCCACCTGCTCCGGCGCAAGTCGCAGGTGCTGGTCGCCTTCGGCGCCTGCGCGGCCACTGGCGGCGTCCCCGGCCTGGCCAACCTCTGGGACCGCGACACGATCTTGCATGAGGTCTACCGCGACTCACCCAGCACTCCGAACGCGGCCGGAGTGTTGCCCGAACGTCACCACCGATCGAACGGCCATGAGGTCGAGCTCCCGGGTTTCTACGACACGGTGCGATCGCTCGACCAGGTCGTCGAGGTGGACTACACGATTCCCGGCTGTCCGCCGACCCCGGAACTGCTTGCCGACGCCGTCGCGGCGCTCCTGGCGGGCACGCTGCCCGCAAAGGGTTCGGTGCTGGCGCCCGACATCGCGCTCTGCGACAGCTGCGATCGGCGATCCAGCAAGCCGGACCAGTTGTCGATTCCCGCCTTCAAGCGGCCGCACCAGGTGCTCATCGACGAAGAGCAATGCCTGCTGGCGCAGGGGCTCGTCTGCATGGGGCCCGGCACGCGCAGCGGCTGCGGCAGCCGCTGCATCAGCGGGAACATGCCGTGCACCGGGTGTTTCGGCCCGACCAGCCGTGTGCGCGACGGCGGGGCCAAGGCGTTCTCGGGTATCGTCTCGCTCCTCGAGGCCAAAGACGACGAAGCCATCGAGCGGGCGCTCGAGGGGATTCCCGACCCGATCGGCACGTTCTATCGGTACACCCTTCCGGCGTCCCGCCTGCGCCGCAGGCGGATCGACACGGTGTCGTGAGGCCAGAGGCAAAGAGACCGGACCAGAGGGCAGCGCCGAATTGGCGAGGTGGACAGGATGGATCAGCAGACGACCAACGCGCCCGGCAAGGCCGGCGGCAGCGCCCGGCGCATCACGATTGACCCGATCACACGCCTTGAAGGCCACGGCAAGATCGACATCTTTCTCGACGACCAGGGGGCGGTGGAGCGCGCCTTCTTCCAGATCCCCGAGCTGCGCGGCTTCGAGAAGTTCGCCGTGGGTCGGCCGGTCGAGGACCTGCCGCAGATCACGTCGCGCATCTGCGGCGTCTGCCCGACCGCGCACCACATGGCGGGCACCAAGGCCCTCGACGCCGTCTACCGGGTGACACCGCCTCGGGCTGCGAAGAAGATCCGCGAACTGGTCTACAGCACCTTCATGGTGGAGGACCACGCGCTCCACATCTACTACCTGGGCGGACCCGACTTCATCGTGGGCCCGAAGGCGCCGGCTGCCGAGCGCAACGTGCTCGGCGTCATCGCCAGGGTCGGCCTCGAGACCGGCCGCCGCGTCATCGAGACGAGGCGGCGGCTGCGCAACCTCATTTCGCTGGCCGGGGGCAAGGTGGGCCACCCGGTGCTCGGCCTGCCGGGCGGCGTCGCCAAGCGCCTCACCGCCGAACACCAGGCGGAATTCATCGCCGTCGCGGACGAGGCGGTGGAGTTCGCGAAGTTCACGCTGTCGGTCTTCGAGCAGGTGGTGTTGAAGAACCAGGAATACGTCGACCTGGTCCTGTCTGACACCTACACCCACCGTACGCTGTGCATGGGCATGGTGGACGAGAAGAACCGCGTCAACTTCTACGACGGCCGCATCCGTGTCGTCGGCGCCGACGGCGTGGAGCGGGCGAAGTACGAGCCCGCCAAGTACCTCGACTACGTCGCCGAGCACGTCGAGCCGTGGAGCTACGTGAAGTTCGCCTATTTCAAGCCGGCGGGATGGAAGGGGTTTGTCGAGGGAAACGACAGCGGCGTCTACTCGGTGGCGCCGCTGGCGCGGCTCAACGTCGCTGACGGGATGGCGACGCCGGTGGCGCAGGCGGCCTACGAGCAGTACGTGTCGACGCTCGGCGGAAAGCCGGTGCACCACACGCTCGCGAACCACTGGGCGCGGGTGGTCGAGCTCATCTACGCCGCCGAACGGATGCGCGAGCTGGCGGCCGACCCGGACATCATCAGCCCGAACGTCCGGACGCTGCCGACCGAGACACCCGCCGAAGGCGTCGGCATCGTCGAGGCGCCGCGCGGCACGCTCATCCACCACTACCGCACCGATCCGCGCGGGGTCGTCACCAAGGCGAATCTCATCGTCGCCACGCAGCACAACTCGGCCCGGATATCGATGGGCGTCGAGAAGGCCGCCCGGGGGCTCATCAAGGGCGGAGAGGCGCCCGAGGGCATCCTCAACATGATCGAGATGGCGTTCCGGGCCTACGACCCGTGCCACGGATGCGCCTCCCACTCGCTCCCCGGAAGCATGCCGCTCATGGTGCGACTGCTCGATTGGACCGGCGCCGTGCAGGCGACACTCGCGAGAGGAGCCGACGGAGCGGTGACGCGGTCATGAGCATTCGGGTCCTCGGCCTCGGCAACGACCTGCTTGCCGATGACGCCCTTGGCTTCCTGGCGGCCGCGGCGATTGGCCGCAGGTTTGGCGAACAGGTCGAAGCCTTCTGTTCGTCCACCTCGGGCTTCGACCTGCTCGACGACGTGGTGGGCGCCACGAGGCTGCTGGTCCTCGACGTGCTGGCGACCGGGGCCGCGCCGCCGGGCACCGTGTTCGAGGTGGGAGAGAACGACATCCCTGCGCCGCAGGGCGGATCGCCGCACTACGTCGGCCTGTTCGAGGCTCTCCGGCTCGGACGGGCGCTCGGCCTCACCGTGCCGTCCGAGGTCGTGATACTGGCCGTCGAGCCGCAGGACGTGCTCACCGTTGGGGGCCCGATGTCCGACGCCGTCGCCGGAGCACTCCAGCCGTTGCTTGATCGCGCCGGCCGAATCGTTTCCGGATGGATGGCGGCCGAGTCGGCCGCCGTTTCTTGAGGAGCGCGCACCTGTCATGTCCAGCTCCACCGACACGAACTTGACGCACGGCCCGAACCCGACCACGCCGGAGGCGTTTCCGGTCGCGCAGGGGCCGGTGGCCATCTTCACGAAGGCGAAGGACGAGAGCCTGATCCGGCGGCGGATCCGCTACCAGCGGGAAGCCGACGTCGGCTGGATGCAGCGCCTGGTGGCGCAGCCCGGATGCGAGGGGCTGTATGCCTGCATCCAGTGCGGCACCTGCTCGGCCACCTGCCCGCTCTCGATCTACATGGACTTCACGCCGCGCCGCGTCATCCAGCTTGTGCGCGAGGGCTTCCGCAACGACGCGCTGCGGTCGCAGACCATCTGGCTCTGCGCGTCGTGCTACGCCTGCGCCGTTCACTGCCCGCAGAACATCCACATCACCGACGTGATGTACACGCTCAAGCGCGAGGCGATCGCCGAGAAGCTGGCGCCCAAGCGCTTCCCGATTCCCGTGCTGGCCGGCGTCTTCTACAACATGGTGCGCAACCACGGCCGCACCTCGGAGTTCTGGATCGTGCTGCGCCTGATGCTCCGAACCAACCCGCTCGGGCTGCTGTCGATGGCAAAGACCGGCCTCGCGCTGCTGAGGACCGGCCGGATGACGCTGACCCAGGAGCGGGTGAAGGCCCGGCACGAGCTCCGGGCGATGCTGCCGCCGACCGAGGAGGTCCGCTGATGTCCGCTCCAGGCCACACCGCGTCGCCGAAACGTTACCTCTACTTCCCAGGGTGCTCGCTGAAGAGCACCGGGGCCGCCTACGAAGAGAGCCTGCTCACGATGTTCCGCCTGCTCGGTGCGGGCGTGGACGAGCTCGAGGACTGGAACTGCTGCGGCGCCACCTCGTACATGGCGATCAGCGAGCACTCGGCGTTCGCGCTCGCGGCCCGCAACCTCGCCCTGGCGCAGAGAGCCGGCGCCCACGAGCTGATGGCACCGTGCAGCGCCTGCTACCTGGTGCTGATGAAGACGCTGGACTACCGGAAGCGCTACGCCCAGGTGGACCAGTCGGTCCGCGAGGCGCTCGATCGCGCCGGGCTGCCGACCACCAACGGCGTGCGGGTCCGGCACCCGCTCGAAATCCTCTACACCGACTTCGGCGCGGCGCGCCTCAAGTCGATGTCGGTCCGCAAGTGGACCGGCGGGCGCCTCGCCTGCTACTACGGCTGCCAGGCCGTGCGGCCGTACTCGGAAGTGGACGACCCACACCAGCCGACGCGGATGGAGGCGCTGCTGAACGCCGTGGGCGTGCCCACGGTGGACTACACGCTGCGCACCAAGTGCTGCGGCGGGTCGCTCACCGGCACCATCCCGACGGTCGGCGTCCGGCTGAACTACGAACTGCTCAAGGAGGCCGTGCGCAACGGCGCCGAGGCCATCGTCACAATCTGCCCGCTGTGCCAGTTCAACCTCGACGCCTACCAGGCCCAGATCAGGGCCGACATCTGGAAGACGCTGGAAGTGCCGGTGCTCTACCTGACGCAGGTGCTCGGGTGGATGTTGGGCGGCGAGTGGAAGGAGCTCGGGCTGAACCGCTCGATCTCCGGCGCGAAGGTGCTCAGGCGGTGGCTCACCGCCCCGAAAGAGAAAGAGGCCTATGTCTGACCCCAAGGGCCGGGCGCGAGTCGGCGTGTACGTCTGCCACTGCGGGACCAACATCGCCGGCGTCATCAACGTGAAGGACGTGGCGGAGTACGGGGCGACGCTTCCGAACGTGGTGGTGTCACGCGAGTAACAAGTACATGTGCTCCGACCCCGGCCAGGAGCTCATTCACCAGGACATCCACGAGCACGCCCTCGACCGGATCGTCGTGGCGTCCTGTTCGCCGCTCCTTCACGAGCACACCTTCCGGACGGCCACCGAGGCCGGAGGGCTCAACCCCTTCTTCTTCCACATGGTGAACATCCGCGAGCACGCCTCGTGGGTGCACACCGACAAGCCGGCCGCCACCGTCAAGGCGCGCGACATGCTCCGCGCGGCCGTGAAGCGGGTTGTGCGGCACCGGGCGCTCGAGACGCGCAGCGTCCCGATCAATCCCGACGTGCTGGTGCTCGGCGGCGGGATTGCCGGCATCCACGCGGCGCTCACGCTGGCCAAGGCGGGGAAGAAGGTGTACCTGGTCGAGCGCGAGGCGACCATCGGCGGCTACATGGCGCAGTTCGACAAGACGTTCCCGACGCTCGACTGCGCGGCATGCATCCTGACGCCCAAGATGTCGTCGGTGAAGGCCCACCCGAACATCACGTTGTGGACCTACGCCGAGGTGACCAGGGTCGACGGCTACGTCGGCAACTTCAAGGTCGAAGTGACGCGGTACCCGCGCTACGTGAACGAGGCGCTGTGCTCCGGCTGCATGCAGTGCGTCGAGGCGTGCGTCTACAAGGAAGGGCGGGTTCCCGACGCGTTCAATTTCGGCCTCAGCAAGCGGAAGCCGATCTACATGCCGTTCCCGCAGGCCACGCCCTCGGTGGTGCTGGTGGACCCCGAGACCTGCATCGACTTCAAGTCGGGGAAGTGCAAGAAGACCTGCATCGAGGCCTGCGACCGCGACGCCATCGACCTGAAGCAGGCGAAGGACGTCCAACAGATTACCGTCGGCTCGATGATCGTCGCCACCGGCTTCCAGCCGTTCGACGTGAAGCGGACCCCCTACTACGGCTACGGGCGCTACCCGAACGTCTTCACGTCGCTCGAGGTCGAGCGGCTCGTGAACGCGTCGGGGCCGACCGGCGGCGAGGTGGTGGGGCGCGACGGGAAGAAGCCGAAGGCGGTCGGCATCATCCACTGCGTCGGGTCGCGCGACAAGAACACCAACGCCTGGTGCTCGCGCGTCTGCTGCATGTACTCGCTGAAGCTGGCGCACCTCATCCGCGAGCACACCGAGGCGGAGGTCTTCAACTTCTACATCGACATGCGGACGCCAGGGAAGGGCTTCGAGGAGTTCTACCAGCGGCTCCTGCACGAGGGCGTGCATTTCATCCGCGGCCGGGTCGCCGAGGTCACCGACTGGGCGCACGACCGATCGGAGGACGGGAAGCTCGTCATCCGGGTGGAGGACACGCTGCTCGGCACGGTCCGCCGCGTACCGGTGGACATGGTCGTGCTGTCGGCCGGCCTCGAGCCGCGCGAGGACGCGCAGGACGTGCGCCGGCTCTTCAACATCTCGTGCGCGACCGAGGGGTTCTTCCTGGAGCGCCACCCGAAACTGGCGCCGGTCAATACCACCACCGACGGCATTTTCCTGGCCGGATGCTGCCAGGGACCGAAGGACATTCCGGACACGGTGGCGCAAGCGGGTGCCGCGGCCTCGGAGGCGCTCTCGCTCATCGACGCCGGGGAGATCGAGCTCGAGCCCAACACGGCCTATATCGAGGCGGACCACTGCTCGGGCTGCAAGACGTGCATCCCGATGTGCCCGTACTCGGCCATCTCGTTCGTGGCCGAACGCGATCAGGTGGCGGTGAACAGGGCGGAGATCAACGAGGCGCTGTGCAAGGGCTGCGGCACGTGCGTGGCCACGTGTCCGTCCGGGTCGATCCACCAGAACCTGTTCGAGGACGACCAGATCTTCGACGAGATCGCCGGACTGCTCGAGTTCGCGCGCTGACGCCGACGATCCGCCACGCAGACGATCCGACACACGGAGGGCCGGTCCACAGACGGCCCGCTGATTCCTGTCCCTTCTACCGCGGGTGCCCGGCCTCGTGCCCCAAGGAAGCGGTGACGATGCTGTTCGCCGGCCGGGCAGGGGCACGGGCAAGACAGCCCAAGAAGCCAGGCATGCCCGTGCCGACCGTGACCCAAAGCTGACCGGGAACGGGTCGCGGCCTTGAGAAGAAACGCCGCACTCGCCGCCGCCGAGCGCTCCACGCAGGATAGTCTTCCCCTCGCCGAGACACGCAACGAGCGATTGTTCCAGTACACGGCACAGGCGCGATGCTTCAGCCGACAGCTTCGAACAGCGCGCGCTTCGGGTCAACCACGTAACAGCTCCCTGAGCCGCGCACTCAACTCACGTTCGGCAATCCGTCGCCCGCGTGCACGCCCATCGCGCCGGGCGTCGACGAGCGCGAGAAGCTCATCATGCACGGGGTCTTTCCTAGCGGCCTTCGGCACGGACTTGCAGAGAGGCTCGAACCCAACGCCGCGAACCTCGCCTTCCGGGTCGGGCCAGACACGCTGCTGAATCCAGCCCGGGAACACTGATGTACAATGACGCGTTCGCCCGCATATACCGCAGCCGACAGTTCTCCGAGGATCCCGATGCGAATTCAATGCGCGATTCCGCTTGTGTTGATGTTCGGCCTCACGCCCGCGGTCACAGGCGTGCACGCGCAGTCGACGCCGGTGCCACAGGTCTATTCGCTCACCGTGAGCGCCGGGACGATGACGCTCAATGTCGCCCGCGACGGTTCCAAGGTGTCGCTCGAGCAGATCGTGCCGAAAAGCGACCGGGGCCCGGGAATGCACATGCGCCAGATCTACGACTTCGCGACGCACAAGTACTGGACGATGCCCGAAGGCGAGCCTTGTATCGTGAGCACCTACACGTCGAATTCCCTGCCGTCGATGTTCGATCCGATAGGCGGTGCGGCGGAGACGCGGGCGGAGATGGCGAAGTCGAAGCCGGTGGCGCTTCGGTCGGAAACCGTGAACGGCATTCCGACGAAGGTCTACGAGATGCCGGTTCCGGAGATCAAGGGCAAGATGCGGATGTTCCTTGACGAGAAGCACAACTTCGTCGTGAAGGCGGTCATCATCCAGGCCGGCGGCAAGGAACAGACGCAGATGGAGATCACCAGCCTGTCGTACGAGAAGCCGGCAGCAGCGCTGTTGGTGCCGCCGCCGAACTGCCGTGTGCAGGGAGGCGCGAGCAGCGCGACCGGCGGGCACGCAGAGACACAGATCGAGACGTCGGCAAGAGGCGAAGCCAAGCTGGGCAGCGTGAAGCCTGCGCAGAAGGGCGGAGCGGCGGCCGCACCGGAGATCGAGGTTCGCGGCGCCGGTGTATCTCCCGTCAACTACACCGGTCCGGCGCCGGCGGCCTTCGAGTTCCAGTTCGACATCGAAGCGAGCGGTCCCGTGCAGGCGCAGTGGGTGCTGGTAAGCCAGGCGGATACCGCGTGGGAGTCTGGCACGATCACCTTCAAGGCGGCCGGAAGGCAGACCCTGAAGGTGCCGGTGAAGATCGGTGTCGCCAACGGCAAGCACTGGGACGGCAAGGGCCACCTCGAGATCGTCGTCGGCGCCAGGAGGATCTCGTCACCGACGCTGGACATATCCGCGGACTGCAAGCTCAAGTAGACGCTTTGAAGTGCGGCGCGCGAGGTGGACCGGCACGTCGCACGCCGTGCTTCACCACAGCGGAGCTATCGCGGCTGCCGCCTGCCGGTTTGCGTCCTTTTCGAAATCCGGCCTTCTGTCCATCCTGCCAGGGGGGCTTGTGACCGAACCACCCACTCCCTCGTCGGCCCGCTCGCGACTTGGCGGCTATGGGGTCGCGCTGCTCGCGGTGATCGGATACGTCGCACTGGCCGACGCGGCCATCGAAACCTGCTGGAGCGGCTTCGGCCTTCGGTGGCCGGTGGTCGCCGCCACGCTCGCCTTCCTGGCGGTGAGCATCTGGCTGTGGCGGCCTGGCGGGAAACTGCTGCGGCGGTTCGGACCCGGCGGCGCAGCGGCAAACGCCGTGGGCGGTCTCCTCCTCCTGCTGGCCGTGACCGCCTGGCAGCCCGGCGGCCAGACCGACGGTGTTCGGTTGCTGCTCCAGCCCACCCCGGTGGTGCTGGCGCTCGCCAGCATCGGCGGCGTGCTGCTGTCGGTGTACGTGATCGTCCAGGCGCTCGCGCCTGCCCCCCGGACGGCGAAGCTGGTCGCGCGCGCCGCGTGCCTCCTGCTCGGCTCCTACGCTATCGTCGCGCTGGCCGTCGCCGTCCACGAGCGTCCCGCCGTCTACTCGGCACTCTTCGGCGGCAACGCCGTGTGGGCGTGGCTCCCGGCGTGGCTGCAGGGGACGTTCGTGGGAGCCTTCGTTCTCATGCCGATAGCCATCCTCGGCCAGGCCGTGCGCTTGCTCCGACTGCGACGCGACCGGCAGTCGGCGTGGGTGTTGATGCGCCAGGGCACGGCCCTGGTGTTGGTGTTCGCCATCGCGCTTCCGGCGCTTCGCCCCTCCGCTTCGGCACCGGCAGGCGTCGGCAGTCTCCCGGTGTCGGACTGGCGGCCGAGGGCCGATCAAATCGGCAAGTGGCTGCACGCGGTCGAGGTCCTCACCGCCAGGCTCGACCGGTCTACCTTCGACCCGAAGGCCGTCGTGGCCAAAGTCGGAACGAGTCCCGACGGCCTCCTCGAGTGGGTCCGCGACAACACCTTCTGGGTTCCCTACCGGGGCGAACTGCGTGGCGCGGTGGGCGTTCTGATGGACCGGCTGGGCAACAGCCTGGATCGCTCGCTGCTGCTCGCGGCCCTGCTGAAGGCCGCCGGGCACAAGGTCCGGCTGGCGCACGCGCAGATCCCGGCCGACCGGGCCCGGGACCTGCTCGGCCGCGTCCGTCCCGTGCCGTCATCCCGCGATACCAGGCCGCCGGATTTCAAGCAATACGCGGCGGCGGGCGACTTGGTCGCCAAGGAGTTCGATATCGACCCGGAGGGGACGCGGCGCAGCCTCGGGGAGGCCGAAGCGAGGGCCGTCGCAGTCCAGGCGCTGGTCGAACGCCGGGTTGCCGCCCAGTCGGAGATCGTCCTGCGGTCCGTGCAGCCGCCTGCCGAGGGCGGTCCGCGGCCGGTCGGGAAGGACGAGGCGGCGGTTGGGGACCACTGGTGGGTCCAACACAAGAGCAAGGGCGCATGGATCGACCTCGATCCGCTGTTGCCCGACGCGAGGTCCGGGGCCGTCCAGGCCGCGCCCGATGAGACCATGCCGGTTCCTGACGGCAAGAGCAGTTCCTGGCTCGCGGCCAGGTTCTGCCAGGAGGTGGAGATCCGCGTCGTGGCAGAACAGTGGAAGGACGGCAGACTCGTCGAGCACGTCGCCCTGGCGCACACGCTGCGCCCGGCCGACGTCGCGGGGCAGCGGGTTGCGATCGAGCATGTGCCGCTGCAGTGGACGGCGACCGCCGCCACCGCTTCGAATCTCGCGGTCGAGGGACTCGAGGCGAGCGCGGCGGCAGTCAAGGCGTGGGTCCCGACGCTGTCCGTCGGTTCCGCGCTCGTGTTCCAGTCGAGCGTGGGGATCGACGGCGAGGTGCGCGCCAGCCGCGGTAAGCAGAGCGGTGGGATGCCGTCGCCTGCCGCGACCACCGGCATTTTCAACGCTTTCGGAGGGGGCGAAGCCGGCCATTCGGCGCCAAAGGCCGGGACCGGGTCACAGGGGCAGCCAGCGTCGCCGGCTGGGGAGGCTCCCGGAGGTCGGTTGACGGCGGAGTGGCTGGACTTCGTCGTCCGCGTCCCGGGGGAGGTTCCGCGGACCATTCGACGGGAGCTCTTCGATCTGCTCGGACCGGCCGCCCGCGCGCAGGCCGAGCGCGGCACTCCGCCCGGCTCAATGGAGGGCCCGGGCCTGCGCCTCCTCGACCAGGTCGAGGTGCTCGTCCAGGTCGGCCGCTATGCCCCGGAGTTTCTTGCCGACGCGTTCGCGAACAGCCTGCTCGCGCAGCGATCCGCCATCCTCGGCCTCTCGGCCGCGCCGGCCGGCGGGCCGGCGCTCGACGTGCTGCGGAAGTCGTTTCCCATCTCGCCCATTCTCGTCAATGTCGCCATGGGGCGCTTCGCCGGGAGGAACACGTTCGCAGACCTGTACCTCGATCGTCCGAACCTGCTCTCGTATCGCACCGGCGTTAGAAGGTCGGCCTCGAAGGCCCGCATCGAGGGCGTCTTCGACATCGTCAGCAACCCCGTCGCTCCACTCGGTGCCACGGATCGGACGGCCGCGTTCCGCGCGCGTGTCGAGCAGGGCGTGCGAGACTCGGTGGTCGAGGCGGAGTTGCCGGCCGAGTCGAATCCTGGTGCCAGCGCTGCCGTGATCTTCGAGGAGGCGGCGGCCGCCGGAGTGCCGCCGGTGGTGGCAGGCGGAACGGACGGGCAAGCGTTGAGCCGCATCGAGGCTCCCGCCGACGCGGCCGCACGCATGCGTGCGGCGGTTCGAGAGGGATACGTGCTGGTGGTGCCCGCGCGGGCGGTGAACGTGGGCGCCACACCGCGGACCGGCTGGTACCGCGTGGACCCGGCCAGCGGGGATACCGTGGGAGTGCTCGACACAGGGTTCAATGGGCAGGGGAACAGCGGCTACGCGACGACGGTCAAGGTGGTGGCCGTTAACTCGACGGCCGCCGTCAGCTACGTGGGCGCCGGTTCGGCGGTATCGGCCATCCACTCGGTGTGGATCGATTTCCTCTTCTGGTGCATCCAGAACCCCGGCGTGGGTTCCGCGATCGTCTCCGGCGCCGCGTCCGTCGTCACCACGGGGATTTCCATCTACATCTACGTCGACAGCGAGAGACAACGTGAGAAACGGAGGAAGGCCAACGAGGAGGAGGCGGAATTCATGCGCGCGATGATGCGCATAGAAGCGCGCCGGAGCAACCTGGCGAGCGACAGGATATGGAAGGAGCGGTTCGGCGAAACGCGCTGACGCCGGCCGCACACGAAGAACCAGCTTCCGTTCATCCGCCCCGCAGCCGCCGTCTGGCGCAGCCGCGGTGCCGCAGACGTTTCCGGCGCACTGGCTCCTAGCGGAACATCCGCGCAAGGTCCGCCTCGGCCGCGATGTAGCCGAATGACGCCCAGCCCCCGCGCGCGAGGAGGGCCTCGAACCGCTTCCGGGCCTCCGCGCGCTGGCCGCTGTAGAGGTTCCAGTTCGCGAGACCGTAGGCCACCGCGTCGTTCATGATGGCCTGCTCGTCGCGGCCCTCGACCTCTGCCTGGGTCAGGAGCCCCTTGTAGAACAGGCACAGCCGGTGGTAGGCCGTGTTCTCGATGATGGTCATCTCCGGCTTGATGTTCCGAAGCGACGCGGCAGCGTCCTCTGCCCTGCCCATCCGCCGCAGGATCATGTAGAGCCAGTGCATCGCCGCCACGTGGCCGTCGTCGTTCGTGCGGGCCTTCACGGCCTCCTCGAACGCCCGGCGCGCCTGGGGCAGGTCGTTGGTGAGGTAGTACGCCAGGCCCAGGTGGTACCAGACGTTCCCGTGCAGTGTGCTGACCGGGATGTTCTTCGCATTCGGCGCGCCGTCGGGTTCGATGGTGTCGGCTGTTCCGGCGATCAGCGTCGCGGCGCGCTCGAGGTCGGCGATCGCCCGGTCGAACCGCCGGATCGAGATGTAGCGGTGGCCGCGGTGACGATAGAACCTCGCGTCCGAAGGATGCTTGCGAATCCCGTCACCGAACGCCGCGATGGCGCCGAGGTAGTCGCCGGTGTATGCCAGCCGACGGCCGTACCAGATCAGGGCGTCCGGATCGTCGGGCGCCTGTTCGTACGCGGTCCTGGCTCGGCGGAGATTCTCGACAGCCGCCGCCGCCGGCGGCCCGCTGACGAGTGGCTGTCCCAGCAGCGACGTGCCCTGAGGCGCGGAGGAAGCCGCCTGCGGTTGGGGCGGCGCCGGCGGGTCATTGGCGAAGTGCGCGTGGACGATGCGCCAGCCGTCGAGGGTGGACCTCAGGACGAAGGTCACGGGACCCCGCTGCGGCCGTCCTGCCGCCGCCACGTCCCGGTCGAACAGCCAGGTGGCGGTGACGAATGCCATCTCGGCACCGCCGCGCACGACCATGTCCTCGAGCCAGAGGCGGGCGTCGGCGCTCTTGCCCCCGGGTACGAATCCGAATCCCCGGTGGTGCTCCAGCGCCGCCTCGAACCCGGCGATGCGCCCGGGCTTCTCGGACGAGTAGTACCGAGGTTTCCGGCGCCGCGAGGAAGAGGCGGCGCGTGAGGTCGAGGTCGTACGTGTTCCACGACAACGTCCAAGCGCCCATCGTCGATTCGACCGAGGACGTATCCGGCTGCTTCGCCACGATCGTCGCCAGATCGACCTCGCCCGCGATGGTGGCGAAGTACCGCCACCCCTCCGGGCGGCGCACGAGCGCGTCAAGGGCAGCCCTCGCGGCAGACGAGTGGCCCTGCCACAACTGGACCAACGCCAGTCCATAGTCCCGCACGTGGGCCGTATCCTGCAGCTTGGCGTACTCGGCTGCCGGAATCTCCCCCTTGAACATGAGCGCCCGATCCAGGTAGGCCTGTTCGCTGCCGGCCTTCATGCCGCGGTTGACCGGTGCCAGAACCCGGGCGGCCTCGGTGGCGGTCCCCCCTCCATGTCTCGTTGCGATGTACAGCCAGTTCGTCGCGCTGATCCGCGCGGCGTCGTCGCCTGCCGAGGCCAGACACTCCCCGTACAGCGCGCGCGCCCGGCCGTAGTCCCGCGACAGGAACGCCGCCAGTCCGTGGTGGTAGCGGATGTCGAACGCGTGCGCGCGACTGATGGTGCCCGGCGCCGGCTTGTCGCCCTGTGCGACGTCGACGATCCTGAGGCTCTTCGTCAGTGCAGCCGCCTTTTCGAATTCGGCCAGCGCCCGCCCGAACTGACGGATGCTGATGTAGGCGTGCCCTCGGAAGCGGTGGAGGAGATACGACGAAGGATAGCTCTTCAGGCCAGCCTCGGCGATCGCGAACGCCTCGCGATAGCGGCTCGCGCCCACCAGGGTTCGGAAGAGGCCGATCGTAGTCTCCTCACTGGGCGTGGCCGCGTGCGCGGCTTCGGCGGTCCGCACGCGGTCGTTCGTGGCCGGGTCAATCGCGGGTGTCCCAAGCTTCGCCCCAAAGAGCGAGATCGCGACGTAGTCCTTGTCCTGCCGGGACTCGGCCGTTTGTTCCACCGTCGCGGTGATACCTCCTGGTCGAAGGCTCACACCCAAGACGAACATCGCTGCGAGCACCAACGAGAACCGTATCTTCATTGCATCCTCCGCAGTTCGCGTCGAACCGACCTGGCAACCGGGAATCGCCGATGGCAGATCACGAGCCGGGGCGTCCGGTCGTCGTGATCAGGACATCCCAGGGTTGAACCGGTAGATGAAACGATAGGGGTACCTGGGGGGCGTGTGGACGCTCACCGCATCGAGTCTGGCGATCTGGTCCGGCGTCAGCGACCAGTCGAGCGTCTTCAAGCTGTCCTCGAGTCAATCGAGAGTCTCGGCGCCGACAATGGCCGACGACACGCCGGGCCGCCGCGCCAGCCAGTTCAGCGCCACCTGGGCCGGCGACCGGTCGCACTCCCGGACGGCCTCGGCGAACTCATCGAGCACCCGCCAGGTGTGCTCGGTATCGTAGTTCGTCCAGGACTCGCTCCAGCCACCCTTCTGCGCCAGGTCGATTCGCGAGCCGGCCGGAGGGCCGATCATGCCGCGGCGGACGATGCCCGTCAACCAGCCTCCGCCGAGGGGGCTCCAGCACATGAGGCCGAGTCCTTCGTTCCGGACGACCGGCAGCACGTCGGCTGGCTTCGACCGCGGCCATGATGTGCTTCCGGCCGAGCCCGACGTGGTTGGGGCCGTGGCCGGGGAGCGAGGCCGACACGTCGAAACGTACCTTGGTGGAGATGACGAAGTCCTCTCGCCGCTTGTCGCGCATCCAGCGGCCGATGATCTCTTCTGATCGGCCGTCTTCGTACACGTCGGCCGTGTCGATCGAGACAACCCGACCTGCGGGGAACGCCTCCGTGCGGCTTCGAGGGCGGAGGCAGAACCGGGTGACGGAAGCGTCGGCCGGCCGCGCGACGACACGAGGGGCAGGAGCGGGCATCGCGTCCTCAGGCTGAATCACGTTCCCATTCAGCGCCGCACGAGCTCGACGGTCATCATGCTGGCGAGCGCGCGACCCGCCGGCGCGAGCAGGCCCTCCAAGGCCACAATCGGAGCAAATAGGACGCCGGGCAGGAATGACCGCATCGAAACGCCGCCCGACAGGAGGTAAAGCGCGACCGTGTGAAGGCGGAGACTGTCGATCGGCAGTTCAGGGAACTCGGCGTCGTACCTGGCGCGGTCGCGGACGAAGATGTTCGTCGGGAGCGCCATGTTGCCGCCGGTCAGCGGACCAGAGGAAGGCAGACTCCAGCCGCTCTCTTCGTCCCACGGCTCGTGGTGCAGCGGCCGGATGAGCCGGCGGCTGAACGGACCAGCGTAGGGCTCGATGAGGCACACGCGTCCGCCAGGCCTGAGCACGCGTGCGCACTCCCGGAAGAAGGCGCGGGAATCGGGCAGGTGATGGAAGACGTTCAGCAGCAGGATCGCCGACGTCGAGCGATCGTGAAACGGAAGCGCCAGCGCCGACCCTGCGACGTCGACATCCGCGCCCGGCCGCACGTCGAGCTGCCACACGTTTCGGCGCAGTTCACGATAGAACCCGCCGCCAGACCCGATCTCGAGCACGAGCCCTCCAGGTGTCGCGCGCTCGATCGCGGAGTCGTAGTCCTTGTAGTAGTGCAGATAGAGCCGGCGCAGGAAGGCCTTCTCCCGAATCAGGCGCGCGTGGACTGCTGTCGCCTCGACCGAGTCGAGATCGAGCCCGCGCGCGAGCGGATGTGCCAGCAGGCTCCGTAAGCCACTCACCGTCCGGCCGTGCCTCGGCGTCGTCTCCGGAGGACCGCTCATGCGCTCACCGCGCCGTCGCTGAAGGAACCTGTCCCCGGGAGGTGCCCGCGGACCTCGGACAGCCGGCCAGGCTGGCGAACTGCGCCCGCCTCGGCCTGATGAAATCGCACACGGTAGCGCCCGGGTGCAGAAAAGGGGCCATCGGCGCCAACGTGTAGATCGGCTGCCATTTCGGAGCGGGGACGTCGCCGAACGCAAAACTGCCCGCGTTGTGAAACGCGCGCCGCAGTTCGTCGGACGGCAGTTCGGGGTACACCTTCTCCCACAGGTCCATCGCGGGATCGAACGTCGAGTAGCTGATCGACGGATACCCGAACCCGACGAGCGAGAGGCCGGAATGGGCGAAGAAGCTCGCACCCCAGGGCTCCAGAATATAGCCGCGGCCATCCTCTCGCAGCCGTCGGTCGAACTCCGCCGTGACGGGGGTCTTGGGCTTCT
The DNA here is from genome assembly GCA_963698725.1 of uncultured Acidobacteriota bacterium. Lineage (GTDB taxonomy): Bacteria > Acidobacteriota > Vicinamibacteria > Vicinamibacterales > Fen-181 > FEN-299. The sequence goes on along the minus strand of CAVORY010000003.1, from coordinate 924,588 downwards.
CGAAGATGGGAACGGTGGACTGAATCGGATTGAACGTTCCGAACGACACCACCCCGAGGAGTGCCGCTGACGCGAGCAAGGTCGCGTTGCCGTGAACGGGTGTCAGGCGCCGGAGCCTGACGGCGGCCGCGATGGCAGCCACGGGCACGAGCAGGGCCCAGTCACCGTAGGCCTCGACGGGGCCGATGCCGCGCAGATGCTTGAACACCCACCACGCGGAGACGAGCGCGGCCCCGAACAGCACGCAGCGGACCGCGCCGAACACGAGCGGCCGCGCCTGGCCGAGTACGAACGCGACGAGCACCAGCATCAACCCGCCGGCAATGACCATCCGTCCGGGCGGCACGAGATGCCACAGCAGCGGATACCCGGCCCAGGGCGGCAGGGCGACGACCATCCACGCCTGGGTCGCAATCAGACCGGCCCCGAGCCAGGCCCAGCGGCGCCGCTCTTCGCGAGTGCTCGAGGTGACGAGCGCTCGCCAGTCGGCGAAGAACAGCATCGCCAGGACGTACATGCTGCCGACCATCGAGAGCTCGCAGATGTTCGGCGCCGGCACGAGGGCCGCGTGGTGATGCATCTGCGACGTCGGCAGGAACTGCGCCAGCCACCGTCCGAAATCGATGCCGCCGCCGCCGGAGATGCGCTGCCCCGGGTAGACGGTGGTCGAGAGGAGGGCAATGGCGTCGCGCAGATAGAAGAGGACCGTCGCGCCTGCCAGCGCCGCGGTCACGCCCACCGCCGGCAGGCTGCGCCAGCGCAGGAGCTCTGGCCGGATCACCGCCCAGAGGATCGCCGCCACGAAGCCGAGCGCGATGGCGTTGGGAGGATAGAAGTACGTCAGCAGCCCGCAGACCAACCACCAATAGAGGAGCAACAGCCTGACCGCGAACGGGAGGTTCCAGAGGAGCGCCAGCACGATCCAGGGGAAGAACGGGAAGAAGAAGTTCGACGCCCCGTCCCACCAGTACTGCACGTACGGAGTAAAGAAGAGTGTCAGCGCCATGAAGAGCGAATGCCACTCACGGCCGCCCAACCGGATGAAGAGCAGCGTGAAGCCGACAACGAACAGCGCGATCAGGAGGAAGTGGTAGAACGACAGAGCGAGCGCCGGCGGCACCACGAAGAACAGCCACATCTGCGGCTTGAAGACGATCGCCCAGTCGCGGATCGGCATCCCGTAGAGCGACCGAAGATCCTCGAAATAGGGGGGCGTGCGATCGAAGCGCTGGAAACCGCTGCGGACGGTCATCTGCAGCAGCGGCGTCTGCCAGGCGAACTCGTCGCCGCGTTCGACGCGCGGCAGGCCGGCAACGACACCCGTCTCGACCACACCGAACTGCTGCAGGACGATGGCGTAGCTCGACGGGGACCAGCGCTGGCCAACGTACAGGCAGCCGCTCAGGATGACGCCGACCCAGAGCACCCACCAGAAGCGGTGGGCGGTCTCACGGACGCCGCCGGTTGTCCGGGTCGGTTCGATCATGGCCTGTTCCGCGGTGCACTGCCCGAGCGGCGGCGTGCGGCATCTCGGGAGAGCAGCACGACGTCGCCGTACCCCGTCCCCATTTTGCGCGCGTGTTCCGCGTAGTCGGTCAGCGGACGTAATTCGGCGGCGTCGGTCACCTCGAACACATCCATCCCGTACCCGGCGAGGTTCTGGAGAAAACCGGCGGGATCGACGCCGGCGCCACGCAGGTGATCGGGCGAGAACTCGACCCAGAGCCACTTCAGGCCGGCCGCGAGGGTGTGGACCGCGCCGCGGAGGACCCGCGCCTCGGCCCCCTGGACGTCAATCTTGAGCGCGTCGATCTTCGCCAGGCCCGAGGCTGCGGCGAACTCGTCGAGCGTGCGCACCTGCACCGTGTAGGACTCGACGTGCTTCTCGTTGTGCGAGCAGCCGATGCGATTGTCGGCGCGATTGTAGGCGCTGCAGTAGAGGACCGCCTGCCCGGCTTCGTCGCCGAGGGCGAGTTGTTGGGCGTCGACGTTTCCCAGGGGCGCGGAACGGGCGCGCCGATCGAGCAGGCTGAAGTTGAACGGGTCGGGTTCGAACGCGAGGACGCGCCCGGAGCGGCCGACGCACTCGGCCATCTCGAGCGCGTAGAAACCCGCGTTGGCCCCGATGTCCGCGATGACCATGCCTGGGGTGATGAGCGATCGCATGGTCGCGAGCTCGCGGCGCTCGGTGATCCGCTTACCGAACAGGTACAGGCGAAGATACGTCCACGACATCGGTGCCAGCTCGCGCCACTGCGGGTGCAGGAGCCCGCGCGTGAGAACCCGTCCGGCCGCATGAACGCTGTCGCGCAGGATCATCGGTCGGGCCTCACACGAACTTGATCCGCCCGGCGGCGAATGCGCACATCTTCAACAGGACCCACCCGTGCCGCCAGCGCTGGATGTTGGTCTCCCCGTAAGTCCGTTCGCGATAGCGGATGGGCAGCTCGACAATCTCGAGGCCGAGCTTCGCCGCACCGAAGAGCAGGTCGAAGTCGCCGAACGGATCGAAATCACCGAAGTAGGCGCGATTGGCGACCAGCGTTTCGTAGGCGTCCCGGCGCAGGACCTTGGTGCCGCAGAGCGTGTCCTTGATGGACTGTCCGAGCAGCCAGCTGAAGGCGAGGCTGAAGAACTTGTTGCCGACGAGATTGGCGAAACGCATCGCGCGCTCCTCCATCGGGTACATCAACCGCACGCCGTTGATGAACTCGCCCTTGTTCGAGCGGATCGCCTCGTAGAAGCGCGGCAGGTCCTCCGGCGGGACGGTGAGATCGGCATCCAGAATCATGAGGATGTCGCCGGTCGCCACGGCGAAGCCGGCGCGAACGGCATCACCCTTTCCGCGCCCGGTCTGGCGCAGGAGCTTCGTGTTGCGCCGCGGGTTGGCGGCGACCGCCGCCTCGAGGGCGGCGTAGGTGTCGTCGGAGGAATGTCCCTCGACGAGGATGAGCTCCGTGCCCGCGCCCATCTCCGGTGTGCGGGCGAAGATGGCCGGGACGTTTCCGGCTTCATTGCGCGCGGGAACAACGACCGAGACCCGCAGCGGGGCCGGATCGGCCGTTGCATCCGCCAGCGGACGCGCCATGAGGAAGTTCGTGAGCGCCAGGTGACGCACGCCCCACAGTTTCACGAGCACACGGTTGCTGAGCGAAGCCACCCCCGGAAGGGGCAGCGGGCACAGCACCTCCTGCCACGAACGGATCACGCGGAAATCGGTGAGGTGCAGCAGGTTCGTGACGTCGGAGACCGTCAGCCAGTTCTGCTTCAGCACCGGCGTCGCCAGGCCCATCCTTCTCGCGGCCGCCAACGGCGCCTCCCACAGCCGGCTGTAGAAATTCATGATGACGCGCGTACCGCGGTGGCAGAAGGGCCGCAGCCCGGCGAGAAGCGCCTGCACGTCCCAGACGTCGTGGAGGAGATCGGACAGGACGATCACGTCGTAGACGCCGCCGACGGCGGCCAGGTCGTGCGCGTCGGCCTCGACGAAGCGCGAATCCGGATGGCGGCTGCGCGCCCGCTCGAGCATCCGGGTCGAGAAGTCCACGCCGACGCCGATCGCCGGCTCGAGCGCCGCCAGCAGATCGCCGTCGCTGCAGCCGAGCTCGAGGACCCGCAGGCCCGGCGGAACGAGAAACCGGTACACGTGCTCGAGCCGCTGGTGGTACGCACGCGTGGCCCCGCGGCGCTCGCCGCGAGCGGCAGCAGCGACCGCGTCCCACTGCGCGATACGGCGCGCCCGGTACGCGTCGGCGTCCCGACCGTCACACGGTTCGATGGGTTCGGGTGTCATGCAGCAGCTATGGTGTGGGGCGGCCGGCTAGGCACAGCGCTGATTATCGCCGTTTCGAACGGTGGATCAAACAGGAAGTCCGCCGGGATCCGCCTTTCCGGTTCCACCGGCCGCGCTACAATTCTTCTGCACACCATGTAATAGTCGGCCTCCTGGTGCGTCTAGGCTGGTGAGGCGAGCAAGGTGACCACAGCCAGCCTGCAGATTGCCGACGAGCAGCCGATCACCATGACTTCCACGACTGCGCCGGCTGGGTTTGCCGAGTTGTTCGACCGCCACTACCAGGCCGTATTCCGCGCGGCCCTGCGCGTCACCGGGAACCCTGCCGACGCCGAGGACGTTCTGCAGACCGTCTTCCTCCGCCTGCTTGCCGGCCGCGGAGACGCCGAGGCCGCTCCGCCGCCGCCGGCGTACTTCCGGCGCGCGGCCGTCAACGCGGCCGTCGACCTGCTGCGCCGCAGGGCGGTTCACGCCGAGTCGGCCTACGACGACCGGGTGCCGCACGCCGCGTCCCGGCCCCCGTCGCTGCTCAAGGAGCAGCTCCGGCGCGCCATCGCCACCCTCGACGGCGACGATGCCGCCCTGTTCCTGCTGCGCCACGTGGAAGGGCTGTCGATCGAAGAGCTGGCTGCGATGTTCCAGCTCGAGAAGAACAACGTGGCCGTCCGGCTCCACCGGATCCGGCACCGGCTGCAGACCGAGATGGAGCGCTGAGATGGGCTCAGGGCTCAAGCTCAGGGCTCAAGGCTCAGCTTGGGCTCAGGGCTTGGGGCTCACTGGGAGCAACCGCCAGCTGGCCAAGAAGGAGGTCGGCGATGTCCGAAGACCGATTGGAAAAGGCACTGCAGGAGATGAAACAGGAAGACGTCGACGCGCGGACGCTCGAAGCCGCGCGAGAGCGCGCCTGGAGCGAGGTGGCGAACGCCGCCGGCGCCGCCTGCGCGGAGTTCCGGCCGGACTTCCGCGCGTACCTGAGCGGAGAGCTCGGTGGCAGCCGGCGCGTGCTGACGGAAGACCATCTCAGCCGCTGCCCCGCGTGCCGCGCCACGATCGCGGCGCTGAAGGGCGAACGGCGGGTCATCGCCATGCCTCAGCGGTCCAACACCCGCTGGGTGCGATGGGGATCCCTGGCCGCCGCAGCCGCGCTGCTCTTCGGAGTCCTCTACCTCGGACGCGGCTCCATCGACGCCATGATGGCTCCCGGCGGTCCGCGGGCGACGGTCGTTTCCGCGACCGGCGGGATGCACCGCCTGCCCGGCGGACCGCTCGCCGCAGGCGCCACCATCGGCGAGAAGGAAATGGTCCGCACGGGCCCGGGCGCGCACGCCGTGCTGCGCCTCGCAGACGGGTCGACGGTGGACGTCAACGAGCGAACGGAGTTGTTCGTCACCGCCGCCTGGAGCGGCCGGGCGATCCACCTCCAGCGCGGCGACGTCATCGTCCGGGCCGCGAAGCAGCGCCGCGGCAACCTGCGGGTGCTGACCCGCGATTCGATCGCGTCGGTGAAGGGAACCATCTTCGCCGTGTCCGCCGGCATGGGAGGCTCTGTGGTCTCGGTCGTCGAAGGGTCCGTCGCGGTGAACCAGCCGGGCGGGGAGGTGCTCCTCAGCCCCGGTGAGCAGGCCGCTTCCACTCCGGCGCTGGCATCGTCGGTCCAGGAAGCGGTCGCCTGGAGCCCTTCGGCTGAGGAGTACCTGGCGCTGCTCGGTTCGTTCGCGAAGATCGAACGTCAGCTGGCGGGACAACTGCCCGGCGAGCTGCGCACCAGCTCGGCCCTGCTTCCGAATCTTCCGGCAGGGGCGGTCGTCTACGGCGCCATCCCCAACCTGTCCGGGACGATTGGCCAGGCCCTGGTCCTGGCCGAGCAGCAGGCGTCCGAGAACGCCGCGTTCGGGGCCTGGTGGAGCTCCGAGACCGGGCGGCTGCTGAAGCAGATGGTCGATCGCGTCCAGTCGGTGAGTGCGCTGCTCGGCGACGAAATCGTCTTCTGTGCCAGCGTCCCGGGACCCGGCGAGCAGGTGCCGCTGGTGATGGCCCGCGTGCAGCCCGGAAAGCGGGCGGAGCTGGCCAGCGCCCTGAACGGGCTGTTCGCCGGAACGGGGGAGGCAGTTCTGCCGCACTCGGTTTCCGAGGACCTGATGGTCGTGTCGGACTCGCCGGCGCACCTGGCGTGGGCGCTCGGCAACCTGGGGAAGGGCGCAGGCTCCCCGTTTGCCGCAGCCATCGGCGAGCGGTACCTGCGGGGCGCGGGCTGGCTGGTGGGGATGGACGCGGCCCCCGTGGTCGCGGCGGCGGCGGGCGACGACGCCCCGCCGATCGAGTTCGCCGGCACGATCGGGATGAAGCACCTCTTCTTCGAGCAGCGTGCCGTCGCAGGCGTGGATGAGAACGAGGTCACGCTTGCGTTTCAGGGCGCGCGCAAGGGGATGGCCTCCTGGCTGGCCGATTCAGGTGCGGGCGGCGCGGCGGAATATCTACCCGCGGACGCGCTCCTTGCGGGGTACGCGTCGACGCGCGAACCCTGGCAGCTGTTCCAGGAACTGACCGCGCAGATGACGAAACTGCAGTCGGTCGAGGGTGACCTCGCCAAGGCCAACGAGAAGCTTGGCGCAGGCTTCCTCGACAACCTGACCGCGGCGCTGGGAACCGAGTCGGCCTTCGCGCTGAACGGGTTCTCGGTCAACGGTCCGACGTGGGTGATGGCCGGTCTGGCGAACAACCCGCAGGTCATCGACGCCTCGATACAGAAGCTGGCGGAGACCTTCAACGCGGAACTCGGGCCCGAGGATCAGAACAAGCGGATTGTGCTGGAGCAGGAAAGCGCGAACGGGCGGGCCTGGAGCACGATCAAGTCGGGAGCGCTTCCATTCGGCGTGACCTGGACCTACGATGGAGGCTACATTGTGGCGGCCTCCGATCGCGCGACCGCGGAACGTGCCATCGCGACGAGGAACGGCGGCTCGCCGCTCGTCTGGTCGCCGGCGTTCCTCGGCCAGATCCCTTCGTCTACCGGGCTCCATCCGTCCGCGTTCGTCTGGGTCAACACGAAGGGGGCGCTCGGGATCTTCTCGGTGCTGGCCCCGAATCCGGCCCTGACGGAGCTGCTGGCCGGGCGCGACCCGATCCTCGTTGTGTTCGACGGCTCGCCGGAGCAGATCCGAGCGGCCAGCCGGTACTCGTATATCAGGGATGATCATGGACGCGATGCTGCTCCAGAGTCTCGGGGGGCAGATTGGGAAGTAGGTACTGGGAGAGTCTTTGGACACGATTCCGGTCGTAGAACTCGAGAACCTGACCGTCAGGCTGGGGCGGCGGGAGATCCTGCACGGGATCACCTGCCGCCTCGGCGTTTCGGGCACGGGCAAGGCGGTAGGTCTGCTGGGACCCAACGGGGCGGGCAAGTCCACGCTGATCCTGACGCTGCTCGGGTTTCTCCGGCCGAGCGCCGGGCGCGCCCGCATTCTCGGCCTCGACTGCCGGCACGGCCAGGGGGAGGCCCGGTCGCGCATCGGCTACATGCCCGAGAACGACTCGTTCATCGGTGACATGACGGCCGTCGCCTTCCTGCGCCAGATGGCCGAGCTCTCCGGCCTTCCGCCCGAAGCCGCCCTCGAGAAGGCTCACGAGGTCCTGTTCCACGTCGGGCTCGGCGAGGCGCGCTACCGCGAGCTGCGTACCTACTGGTACGGCATGAAGCAGATGGCGAAGCTCGCCCAGGCGATCGTGCACGGGCCGGAGTTGGTCGTGCTGGACGAGCCGACCAACGGCCTCGACCCGGCCGCCCGCCGGCGCATGCTCAAGCTCATCGGCGAGATGAAGAACGACCAGGGGATGAGCGTGCTCGTCTGTTCCCACCTCCTGCGCGACATCGAGCAGGTCTGCGACGAAGCGGTGATCATGAAGGACGGCGTGATCGTCCACCAGTGCAACCTCGAGGACGATCGGCGGTCGAACAAGAGCTTCGTCGAGCTGGAGGTGACGGGCGACGACCGGAACCTGCGCGCGGCGCTGCCGGAGATTGGCGCCGAGGGTGTCTCCGAAGGCGGCGGTCGTTGGCGCATCGTCCTTCCTCCGGGAGTCGAGGTTGAGACGCTCTGGGGACTCGCCGCGCGGCAGGACCTCCTGGTGCGGAAGCTGACGCACCGCAGGGACTCGCTGGAGGAGATCTTCCTCAAGGCGATGGGACACCTGGCGCATACGCCGGGGGAGGCCGGGGTCGAAGGCTCAGGGCTCAGGGCATAGGGCTTAGGGCTCAGGGCCATCAGCATCGAGCCTTGAGCCTTGAGCCATGAGCCTTGAGCCGGTTGAGACTGCGGAGCGAGCCAGGTAGGGCACGCGAGCTCCGGGACTAACAGCATGGCCGTCTACAAACGAGGATACCGGCGATACCACGGCGCGCTCACCGGGCGCTGGACGCGGTTCATGGTGCTGCCCCGCTACGCCTGGCGGCGGCTCTACCAGCAGCGCCTCGTCCTCCTGCTCACGATGCTCGCGTTCGTGTGGCCGGTCCTCTGCGCCGGCTTCGTCTACCTCACCAACCACGTCGAGTTGCTGCAAGGGCTCGAACCGGAGTTTCGGCAGTTCATCCAGGTGAACGGTCAGTTCTTTGCGATCTTCATGTACGTGCAGGCGGGCTTCGCCGTCTTCCTGGCGGCTCTGGCCGGGCCCGGCCTCATCGCGCCCGATCTCGCGAACAACGCGCTTCCGCTCTACTTCAGCCGGCCGCTCACGCGCTGGAGCTATGCGCTCTCCCGGCTGACGGTGCTCGTCGGGATGCTCTCGATCGTGACCTGGATTCCAGGCCTCGTCCTGTTCGGCCTGCAGGTGGGACTCGCCGGCGGCTGGTGGTTCCAGGCGAACTGGACGCTCGGCGCGGGCATGGTGGCCGGGTTCCTCCTGTGGCTGCTGGTCCTGAGCCTGGTGGCGATGGCGAGTTCGGCGTATGTGAAGTGGAGGGTCGTGGCGGCCGCGGTCAGCCTGGCCTTCTTCTTCATCCTCAGCGGCATCTCTCAGATGATCAACGGCGTCTTTCGGGTCACCTGGGGGTACGTCCTGGACCCGGCCTGGGCGGTGAACCGGGTCTGGTGGGCGCTGCTGGGACTGGATCCGGAGAAGATCACCGGTCCCGGCGCCGGGGCTTCGGCGTCGGCGCTGGCCGTGATGATCGTGCTGCTCGCCTTGGTGATCGAACGCAGGCTGCGTCCGGTGGAGGTGGTTTCGTGAGCGGGCCGGCGGTCGTCTTCGAAGAGGTGTCGAAGTTCTACGGCGACGTGCTCGGCGTGAACCGCGTCACGCTGAACATCCCGCCGGGAATCACGAGCCTGGTCGGGCCCAACGGCTCCGGCAAGACCACGCTCATGAACCTCATGACCGGCCTCATCCATCCCGACCACGGCCGCATCCTGATGCGCGGCATCTCCCCGCGCGATCCCGAAGCGCTGATGCGGATCACCGGGTACGCCACGCAGTACGACACCGCGCCGCGCTGGGCCACCGGATTCACCTTCATCACGACCGGCCTGCTGCTGTTCGGATACGCGCAGCAGGAAGCGGAGGAGCGGGCGTGGAAGGCGCTCGAGCGCCTGGGGCTGACCGAGGCGGCGACGCGCAAGGTGGCGGCGTATTCCAAGGGGATGCGGCAGCGCGTGCGGCTGGCGCAGGCGATCGCGCACGATCCCGATCTGCTCGTGCTGGACGAGCCGCTGAACGGCCTCGACCCGCTGGTTCGCGCCGAGACGATTGATCTGTTCCGCTCCTGGGCGGCCGCGGGGAAGCACGTCATCCTCTCGAGCCATGTCCTCCAGGAGGTGGACGTGATCAGCGATCAGGTCGTCCTGATCGCCAACGGGATGATCCTGGCCGAGGGGAAGATCCGCGACGTGCGGGACGAGATCGAGGAGCACCCAAGCCAGTACGTCGTCCGCTGCCGCGATGCGTCGCAGGTGGCGGCGCTGCTCTTCGGCGAGGATCACGTCACCGAGATCAAGCTGAACGACGACCGGTTGGGCATGCTGGTGATGACCCGTGACCGGGAGCAGTTCGCGCGCGCGCTCGGACGCATAGCGCTCGACGGCCACCGCATCGACGGGGTGCTTCCGGCCGACGAGAACGTGGACGCCCTGTACGACTACCTGATTGGAGGCGAGTAGCGTGGCCTCCCGTTCCTTTTCCGGCCGGGCCAGGCAGGCGTGGACGATCGCGAAGATCGAACTGCGTCGCGCGTTCTTCGCGAAGCGCGCGCTGTGGGTCTACGGCCTCGCGCTCCTCCCGTCCCTGATCTTCTTCGGGCACGGGCTGGAGGTGAAGCTGCGGGGCGAGCGGCTGGCCCGCCGCGGCCTGGCGCAGCCCGCCCTGATGGACGGCATCCGGGAGGGCGAGGCGGTCGATGCCGTGAAGAAGCGGGTCGGCACGCCGGCCCGGGAAACATGGTCGGTGCGGACCAAGCGCGTCCGCAAGGACACGGGTAATGCAGGAACGACCACCCACGTGATCGAGCCGGCGGTCGAAGCGCGCTTCGTCCGCCTGAACATCACCCGTCCGACCTATAGCGGGGAACCGGTCGCCAAGATCTACGAGTTCGAGATCTACGGGCCCGATGGCGTGGCGAATCTTGCGCTCGGCCGTCCCGCCACCGGAAGTCTGCCCTGCAGCTCGGATCAGGGGCCGGAGAAGGCCGTGAACGGCAGCGTGGCGGGAGGGGAGGCCGACAGGTTCTGCGCCGAAGACTGGCCCTTGTTCCTGCAGGTGGACCTCGGAGCGCCCACGCGGGTCAAACGCTTCATCGTCAAGCATGCCAGTGCGGGAGGCGAAAGCGATGAGTCCGACACGTCCGGGTTCAACATCCAGGTGAGCCTGGAAGGGAAGTCCTTCACCACGGTCGAGACATCGACGGGCGCAGGGTTCATCGAGGAGCGGACCGAGTATCGGCGGATCGCCTACTTCGACGGGCGGCGGGAAGCCCGGCTCCTGTTCGTCGACGGCAGGCTGGAGTCGCGCAAACACCACACCCCTGCTGAACTTCGAAGAAGATCGCATGATCTTCGCGGGGATCTTCCAGTTCTTCTACCTGCGGCTGGCAGTCTTCTTCGGCTGCCTCGGCATGTTCATGTATCTCTTCCGCGGGGAGATGAGCAACCGCACGCTGCACTTCTGGTTCCTCGCGCCGGCGCGGCGCGACGTGCTGCTCGCGGGCAAGTATGCGGCCGGGCTGCTCGCCGCGGCCGTCGTCTTCGGCGGCGGCGCGGTGCTCGCGTTCGCGGCCATGCTCTGGCCGCACGACGCAGTCCAGATCCAGTCCTACTGGAACGCCGGTGGGATGGGGCACGCGTTCTGGTACGTCGCGGCCGCCGTGCTCGGCTGCGTCGGCTACGGCAGCGTGTTTCTCGCGCTCGGGCTGTACCTCCGCAACCCCATCGTCCCCGCCGCGGTGCTGCTCGCCTGGGAGGGCGTCAACGGCATCCTTCCGCACGTGATGCAGAAGATGAGCATCCTCTACTATCTGCAGTCGCTGTGCCCCGTTCCGGCGCTGCCGATGGACGATGACATCCCGACGCTGATACGTCTGCTGATGGCGCCGGCCGCTCCCGCGTCACGGCCCGGCGCGATTCTCGGGGTGCTGCTGGTGACCGCGGTCGTCCTGTGGATCGCCGCCCGCGCCGTCCGGCGCATGCAGATCTCCTACGGCGCGGAGACGTAGAGCGCCTCAGTGCTCACTCAGCCCCGCCGCGGATGACAGCGTCTCCGGCGCCGCCACCAGATTCTCGGCCGAGGCGCGATGTCAGTCCGCCGGGGGGCAGACGAGAGGAATCGCCTCTCGCTTGAGCCGACGGTACACCAGGAAGTCGGCGCGATCGACCGTGATCACGCTGTGGCGCGGGTGCAACTCGCTCATGCGGATGAGACAGAGGTCCGCGAGGTCCGGATGGCGATCCGCGTAGCGACCGGCCAGCGCCGCGAGCTGCGGCAGGTTCTCGCGGCATTCGAACGCGAGCTGGACGAGGCCTTCGTCGAGCATGGCGAAGACGATTCGCGCGTCCTGGAGGTGGAACGCCGTTTCGGCGAGCACGGCCTCGCAGGTGAGCAGCGGCTCGTCCACCTGCTCGGCGACGGCCACCGCCCAGGCGTGGTGCCGGTCGTGACGGTTGGCGAAGGCGACCAGGAACCCGGTGTCGGCGATGCCCTTCATGACCGCGAGAACCCCTTCCGAGACGAGAGGTCGCGCGGGCCGCGCACCGAACCCGCCAGCCGCATGAACCGCTTGCCTGCCGAACCGGCCTGCGCCCGTTCGAGCTGATCGCGCACGATCTGGCCCTGCGGGCGGCCTGTCGCGGCGGCGGTGGCCTCCAGCCAGGCGGCGAGTTCCTTGGTAAGACGTACTGTGAGTGTATGTCCCATATCGACCAACTGTAACACATCACGCCGCAAGCGCCCTACGAGCTGCTCGTGACCGCGGTCGACCTGTGGATCGCCGCCCGCGCCGTCCGGCGCATGCAGATCTCGCACGGCGCGGAGACGTGGGTCCGCTCCGTCTCATGACGTCACCGGCGCCTAGGGCAGGCGGCATTCGCCAGGAGGTGTCTCGCCGAGCGGCGACAGGCGCTACAGCGCCGCCAGGACCTCCTTCATCAGCCACTTCGTCCCTTCGATCCCGTCCATCGGGCCGTTCTCCCATTCGAGGGCGATGGTGCCCTTGAACCGGTGGGCGTTGAGGATGCGCACGCTGCGCCCCACGTCGTTCCAGTCCTTCTCCGGCGTCTTCCACCGATCCCAGTACTTGGCGTGCACGTGGGTGTGCGTGTAGGGCATCACCGCCTCGAGGCCGTGGAAGAGGTGGTACTCGTGCTCCCAGTTGCAGAAGTCGGGCGTGCACTCGCAGTACGGGTGGTTGACCTCGTCCATGATGATCCGGATGTTCATCGGGTTGGCGCACACGCCCCAGTGGTTCTCGATCGTGATCTTCACGCCCACCCCGGCGCCGTAGTCGGCCAGCTCCTTGAACGATTCGATGCACTTCTTCAGGAAGACGACGATCTTCTCGTTCTTCGGGTAGCCGGTCGAGTGGTCCTCGGCTTCGGGCATGATGCGGCCGATCGCGGTCCCCGTGTTGGCGCGCATGGTCTTCGCGCCGAGGATGGCGGCGAGGTCCATCCAGACCTTGGCGACGCGGATCCCCTCCCGGCGCCTGGCCTCGTCCGGGTCGGCCAGGAACTGCGGCGCGTTGTTCGAGATGTGCTGGCAGACGAACTTCTCGTTCGCGATGACCGACGCCAGCTTCTCCACCCATTTCCTCGAAGCCGGCGCGCTCGGGTTCCAGCGCCGCGTCGTCACTGGCTTGCCGGCGCGCTCGACTGTGGTCTCCGTGTATTGCGCGGCGTCGGCCGGGTCGCCGAAGACGTCGGACCAGAGGTCGAGGTGGTAGACGCCCGGGAAGAAGTCCCTCGTCCACTTCGGCAGATCGTGCATGGTGATCTCGCCGTACTTCTTCCGCAGCCCCACGGTTTCGGCGTTGGGCGTGCCCCGGCCGTAGGTCTTGAAGAGATGCCGCTGCGGCCAGCACGTCATGGCGAGCCGCGAGAGCTTCTCGGCGTCCGACAACGGGCGGCTGACGGAACCCTGGCCGGCGGCCCCGGCGCCGAACAGCGCGCCGGCGGCCGTCACGCCAAGTCCGGCGTTCCTGAGGAAGGTGCGGCGATCGGGTGACGGTGGGCGATCGGTGCTCATGAGTCCCTCCGGCGCGCCAGGGCGCCGGAGGGATCTTATCGCGGCGCGCCGGTGGCTATCCACGCCGCGTGATATCCTTCGCGAAACCTGCTGGATCCCCCAGCCGCCCCGGAGCTCAACCATGACGTTCGCCCGCCGCGCCCATGCTCTCTTCGTCGCCTTCATCGTCATCACCATCGCCGTCACGCCCTTCGTGCTGCGCGCCCAGTCCGCCGCGCCGAAGCCGATCTCGCTGGACGACTACCCGAAGTTCAAGCGGATCACCGGCGCATCGATCTCGACCGACGGCAAGTGGATGCTGTACACGGTGACGCCGAACGAGGGCGACGCCACGCTCTTCGTCAAGGCGCTCGACGGCGACAAGGTGTACGACGTGCTCCGCGGGGCGAACGCCTCGTTCTCGGACAACGGACGGTGGGTCGGCTACTTCATCGAGCCGCCGGCGAGCACGGGCCGGGGCGGGCGCGGCGGCGCGCGCGGCGGCAGCACGCCGGCGCCGGCCGCCGGGGCGGCCGCGGGTTCCGAGACTGCTCCGTCGCGCAGGTTCGAACTCCTGGACCTCTCGAACGGCGCGAAGACGATGTTTCCATCGGTGGGGAGTTTCGCGTTCTCCCCAGACGGTGAATGGCTGCTGATCCGCCCGCAGGCCGCCCAGGCGACCCCGGCCGCCGATGCCGCGGCCGGCGCGCGGGGCGGGCGTGGCGGCGCCGGAGCCGCCGATGCCCCGGCAGGGCCGGGCACCGACCTGCTGATGCGACACCTCGCCACCGGCACGCAGCGCTACATCGGCAAGGTCGGCAGCTACGCATTCGACGAGGCCGGCAAGCTGATGGCCTACACCGTTCGCGGCGACCAGCGCCTCGGCAACGGCGTCTACCTGCTGACGCTCGAGACCGGCGACCAGAAGACGCTCGACGCGGCGACGGCCGACTACGACCAGCTCACGTGGAGCTCGGAGAGCGCGCACGTGGCGGTGCTGCGCGGCGACAAGGTGAAAGGGAAGGCGCTGCGCGAGAACGCGATCCTCACGTGGCGCAACGCCGGGACGCCCCAGATGCAGGCAGCCACGTTCGACCCGGCCAAGGCGGCGTCGTTCCCGAAGGACATGGTGATCAGCGAATACACGGCGCCGCGCTGGAGCAAGGACGGCGCCCGCGTCATCGTCGGACTCAAGGAACAGGATGCCGAGAAGCCGGCGTCCACCGACCCGCAAGCCAACGTGGACGTCTACCACTGGAAAGACGACGACCCGCAGTCGGTTCAGATCGTGCAGCTGGCCCAACTGCGGCGGGCGACGAAGGCTGCCGTGCTCGACGTCTCGGCGGGCTCGCTGCGCCAGATCGCGGACGAGGAGATGAAGACGATCACGCCCACGGACGACCTGGCGTGGGCCGTCGGTCGCATCGACACGCCGTACGCGGGACAGATCGAATGGGGCGCGACGAAGGCCGACTTCTACCGCGTGAATCTCGCAACGGGCGAGCGGGCGCTCATCGAACGCGCGCTTTCCCGGACGATGGGCCTGTCGCCGGACGGAAAGTGGTTCCTCTACCTGAAGGCCGGCCGCGTCTATTCGTATCAGCTCGCGACCGGGACGAAGACCGTCATCGACGGCGGCCGCAGCTTCGTGAACGCCGAGGACGATCACGACTACGAGAAGCCGGTCTACGGCACGGCCGGATTCACGGCTGACGGGAAGTCGGCGCTGCTGTACGACCGCTACGACGTGTGGGCGCTGCCGCTGGCAGGCGGGCAACCGGTGTGCCTCACGAAGGGCGAGGGCGCGAAGGAGGGAGTGCGCTACCGGGTGGTGCAGCTCGGCCGCGGCGGCGCGGGCGGCCGTGGCGGCGGCGGCCAGCGCGGCGGCGGCCCGCAGGAGCCGATCGACCTCGCGAAGCCGCTGCTGCTGTCAGCCTTCGGCGAATGGACGAAGAAGTCCGGCTACTCGGAGCTGCAGGCCGGGCAGTCCCCCTCGTCGCTGGTCTGGCTCGACAAGTCGGTCGGCGCGCCCACGGCCGCCAAGAACGCCGACCGTCTGATCTTCGCCGCGCAGACGTTCAACGAGTACCCGAACTACTGGGTGGCGGACAAGCGCATGGCGTCACCACGGCAGGTCACCGACGCGATGCCCGAGATCTTCAAGGAGTTCGCCTGGGGCAGCAAGAAGCTGATCGACTACAAGAACAGCAAGGGCGTCCGGCTGCAAGGCACCCTGACGCTGCCGGCCGGCTACGAGCCCGGGAAGAAGTACCCGATGATCGTGTACTTCTACGAGCTGATGTCCGACACACACCACAACTTCTCGTTCCCGGTCTACGACGACCGGCCGCACATGTCCACCTACGCGAGCAACGGCTACCTTGTGCTCCAGCCGGACGTGCGGTACGAGATCGGACGGCCCGGGACGTCCGCGCTCGACTGCGTGACGAGCGCGGTGAAGAAGGTGATCGAGCTGGGGTACGCCGATCCGGCCCGCATCGGTCTGCAGGGCCACAGCTGGGGCGGCTACCAGTCGTCGTTCATCGTGACGCAGACCGACATGTTCGCGGCGGTCGTCACCGGCGCCCCGCCCACGAACCTGACGAGCTTTGTCGGGACCCTCTACCGATCGACGGGCACGCTGCAGCAGGGCATCACCGAGGTCGGGCAGGTGCGGATGGGCACGGGCGCAACGCCGTGGTCGTCGAAGGAGCTGTACGAGAGCCAGTCGCCGGTGCACAACGCGCCGAAGATCAAGACGCCGTTCATGATCCTCCACGGGACGGCGGACGGTTCGGTGGACTACGGCCAGGGCCTCGAGTTCTACGCGGCGGCGCGCCGCCTGGGCAAGCCGGTCATCCTGCTGTCCTACCCGGACGAGGCGCATCACCTCGGGAGGAAGGAGAACCAGAAGGACTTCCAGGTTCGCATGCGCCAGTTCTTCGACCACTACCTGAAGGGGACGCCGGCGCCGCTCTGGATGACCGAGGGCGTGCCGCAGCTTCGGAAGGGACAGGATCCGACGATCGTCGCCCCGCCGCCGAAGAAGACGGAGTAGCGGTCCCCGCCAACGGCGTGCCGTACGTCATCACACGTTCGGAACTCGACGCCATGGCCGCGAGTACGGCAGGATCGAAGCAGTAGCTGGCACAAAGGAGCCGAGACGATGAAGACGAAGGTCAGACTCATCGCAGTGATGATCGCGATATCGGTGGCGTCGGTCTTTGCGGCCGACTGGCCAGGGTATCTCGGGCCAAACCGGAACAGCACCTCCGCGGAAAAGGGCCTGCTTCGAACCTGGCCGAAGGAAGGGCCGAAGGTCCTCTGGACGACCCCCGTCGGCGCCGGATACGGCGGTCCGGCGGTCGTCGGCGGCAAGGTCTATCTGCTCGACAGGGACGACGCCGTCGGGGACAAGCTGAGGTGCCTCGACCTGGCCAGCGGGAAGGAGCTGTGGAGCTTCGCCTACGACGCCCCGGGCAAATTCGACCACACCGGTTCTCGCAGTACGCCGACCGTGGACGGCAACCATGTCTACGTCAGCGGGCCCCTCGGGGACCTGTACTGCATCAACACCAGCACGCGCAAGCCGGTCTGGAACAAGAACATCTGGAAGGACTTCGGCGGCGCCCAGTTGCCCCGGTGGGCGATCACCCAGAACCCGCTGATCTACCGCGACATGGTCATCGTGGCGTCTCAGGCACCCCAGGCGACGGTCATTGCGTATGACAAGCTCACGGGCGCGTTGAAATGGCAGTCACCGGCGCTGTCCGGCGGCGCCGGTTACGTCAGCCCGTCCATCGTCAAGGTCGGGGGCGACGATCACTTGGTCATGATCATGTCCAGCCGGGGATTCGGCCGCAGCGCCGCCGGCGGCACCGTCAGCGGCCTCGACCCTCTGAGCGGGAAGGTCATGTGGACCTACGGTAACTGGCAGTGCGGCATCCCGGTTCCGCATGCCGTGGACGCCGGCGAAGGGCGGGTGCTCATCACGGGCGGGTACAGCGCCGGCGCCGCCATGATCAAAGTGGAGAAGAAGGCCGACGGCAGCTACGGCGTGACCGAGCTGTTCAAGAACCCGGACTTCGGCGCCCATACCCAGCCGCCGATTCTGTACAAGGACCACTTCTACGCCCAGTACACGATCAACGAGCGGAGCGACGGCCTCGTCTGCATGACCATGAACGGACAAGTCAAGTGGAAGACGGGCGACGAGCCGTCGTTCAACAAGGGCGGGTCGGTTCTCGCCGACGGGCTGCTGCTGAGCGTGGACGGCAACAAGATGCTGTATCTGATCGAGCCCGACCCGTCACGCTTCAAGCCGCTGGCCAGCGCCGAACTGCTGGAGTCGGGCGAGAACTGGGCGCCGATCGCGCTCGTTGACGGCAAGCTGTTGATCCGGGACCAGAAGAACCTGAAGTGCCTGATGGTCGCCCAGCAGGCGCGCTAGCGCTCCCGCGAGCGGCGCCGTGAAACCGCCACGGCGCCGCGCCGGGCCGCCCGCCTTCGTCTACCTCGTCAGGCCGAAGGCCTGCTGGACTCTGCCGAACGAGGTCTGCGCGGCGTTCCAGTTCGTCTTGACCAGGCTCGGGTGGGCACCGACGAACCCTTCGAGCTTCGCCATCTGTTCAGCGAGCTGCCGCACCTCGGCGGTCGCCTGATTCCCGTCGCCCGTGCGCGACTTCACGGCTTTGGCCTGCTTGACCAGCAGGTCGACGTCCTTCTTGACGGCGTCCCTGTCGGCCCTCGCGAGGGTGGTGTCCTTGTCGAGATCGCTCTTGAAGCGGTCCGCCGCCTTGGCGATGGCGTCGGCCTCGCCTGCGGTCTCCTTGTCGTTCATCCTGCGGACGACGGCGCCGTCGGGGAGCGGGAAGGCGGCGCCATACGCGCCCGCCATCTGCTTGAGAAACATCACCTGGCGATCCCACTCGTTGCGGCCCTTCATGGTGCTCGCCGCGCTCTGCATGAAGCGATCGATGGCCGTCGACTGCTTGAGAACGGTGGCCACCTCGGTGCTGGCCGAGTAGTCGGCGGTGAAGCGGTCCTTGAGTTTCTTGGTACATGTCCTGATAGTCCTGGAGGGCGCCCGAGACCTTCACTTCGCCGGTCGGTCCTCTCAGCGTCGAGTCCTTGAACTTGCCGTCGAGGTTGTCTTCGAACCTGTCGCGCCCCTCATCGACCTGTTCGATCAGCGCCTTCACGTCCTTGTCGGAGAGGCGCTCGGGCCGCGCCTGGGCCAGCGCGGGCATGGACCACAAGGCCAGGGCTCCCGCAAGGAGGACTGTCCGGGCGCGTGTGGCGACGACGAAGCGGCGGTTGCCGGTGGGGTTCATGGTTGGCTCCACTGCTCTCCACGTTTCGTCGGCAGCCGGAGTCGTAGCGCCGACGCATGGCCAGCAGAACCAGTATAGGCGGCGCGCGGCGCCCTTGAGGCATCTTTCGAACCCCCGGCGGATCCGCCTCAGCCTCCCGAGACGCGGCTGCCGCCGTCGATGCGGCAGCCGGACAACTTCTCGGGAGTGGTGGGGCGCAGCGTGTGACTGCGCCGCCCCGTTGAATCGGGCCTCAGGCTACCAGGTCCGCGGCCAGCCGCCCTGCGGCTGGCGGTTGTAGCCATTGTCGCGCCCGTACCAGCCGCGGCGCCCGCGCCAACCATCGCGGTACCCGGAATCGTACCCCTGGAGGAATCCGCGCCGGTAGACGTCGCGGTACTCGTCGCGCGACATGCGGTAGTCACGGTTGTAACCGCGCTCAGCGCGGCGATACGCCCCTTCTCGCCACGGGTCGTAGTGGTCACGGTGACGGGCCGCGTCGAGACCCTGCTCGTACCCGTCGTTGAAGCCGCGGTTCAGCGGAACCTCGCGCGAGCCGCGCCAGCCGTAGTCACCGTACCCGTCAGGACCGCGACGCGCGGCAACGCTCGGCGGAGAAGGCGGGCGCTGCGGATATTGTGGTCCCACAGTGAAGACGGCACCCACGGCGATCCGTGTCGACTGCGCCTGCGCCGGCGCAGACAGCGCCACCGCCGCCACCGCCAGTCCGGCCGCCACGACTAGAATCCTGGGTTTCATGGTGCCCTCCTTCTTCACCACGAGAAACTGCAAGGCGTGGGCCAACCGGAAGCGCGCGCGAATTCGGCGCAGAACGGCGTCAGTGGTGGGTGAACGGCGGACCGAAGGACAGATGCATCGGATGGCTGCGCCCGGACGAGGACACTCCGCCGTCTCGCCCGGCGCCCCGGCCGTGGCGACACGGCACTACTGGCGGGACACGTACCCCAGCGCGCGAAGCTGCTCGAGCACGCGGCTGTCGATGGGCATCTCCCGGCCGGCGACCCTGCGGCCATCGCGGTCTTCGACCGAGACCATCGCCGCCATCACGCGCCGCAGCCGCTCGGCCGTTTCCGGCTCGTCGAGCGCCACGTCGCGGGTTTCACCCGGATCCGTCGTCAGGTGATAGAGCCTGCCGCCCCGCGCCGACCACGACTCCAGTTTCCAGTCGAGCGTCCTGACGGCCCAGGTCCGGCCCGGCAGCTCCGTGAACACGAAGCGTCCGGCGTCGCGTCCCGCGACGACTGCCGCCGAGAGGTCGTTGCCGTGGTTCGGCGGGGCAGTCCGACCGGTGCCGAGACGGATCAGCGTCGGATACAGGTCCATCAGCTGGGCCACCATCCTTCGGCGCGCCGACGACACGCCGGGGATTTTCATCAACAGAGGGATCCGCACCTGGGCATCGAGGACGCTGGTGTTATGACCGAGGTGGCCATGTTCGTAGAATTCCTCGCCGTGATCGGACGTGACGACAATGGCTGTACGGTCCCAGCGCCCCTCCCGACGCAACTCGGCGAAGAAGCTGCCCAGCGTGTTGTCCAGCTCTCGGACGCAGGCGTCGTACCTCGCCCGATAGAACCGCACGTCGCGGGAGCCTTCAATCCTGATCGCCGGGTCGATGTCTTCCAGGGCGATCATCTGGGGAGGACCCTCGGCAGAGAACATCGATCGGTACGGTTCGGCCGGTGTGTACGGGTTGTGGGCGTCCATCAGGTGCACCCAAACGAACCGCGGGCGGGAACGCGGCGTCCGCAGGACGTCGAGCGCCTGCCGCAGCACTTCCGGCGCGCGGCTGTACGTTTCGCCGCCGCCAACGAAGCGGTAGTCGTCGAAGCCCTGGTCGTACCCGAAGGCCGCCACCAGGTTCGGGTTCGTATTGAGCCCGACCGTTCGATACCCACTGGCACGGAGCGCCTCGGCGAGCGTCGGCAGTTCGGCCGGCAGCGCGTCGGTCACTTCGAACGGCCCCTTCACCTGGCCGCTCCGCTTGAGGATGCTCGCGGCTGACTTGCTAACGGTATACGTCTTGTGCGTGCCTGGGAGCAGCCCCGTCATGAGCGAGGCGATCGAGGCCTTCGTGAACGGGGCCTGGGCGATCACATCAGAGATGAGCACGGCTTCACGCGCGAACGCGTCGAGATTCGGCGACGTGGGACGGCGAGAGCCGTAGCTGCCGAGCGCGTCGGCGCGCAGGGAATCGACGGTGATCAGCAGGATATCGGGCGCGGTCACCGACGTGGCGGGCTCAGAAGCCGTCGAGGCGAGCGCGAGGCCCGCAACGGCGGCCAGCGCCAGAACGGTGGCGATTTTCCTCGGTTGGCGCATGTTGAAGGCAGCGGTCAGCGAGCGACGCGGCGGTCATTGAATTGGACCGCCGCGCCGGCTGGAAGTTACATCGGCACCAGTCTGCGGAGACGTGCTTGAGAGAGCCTGAAGTCGTTCGCCGCCTCGCCCGGCGCCCCGGCCTACTTCTCGACGACGACCTGCATCAACTTGCGATACCTCACCGGCGCCCCGTCCTTGCTCGCCGGCTTGTAGGACCAGCCCATCGCCTCCTTGATCAGCGCCTCGTCGTACCAGCCCACGATCGACTCGCGCACGCTCACGGACTCGACGTTGCCGGCCTCGTTGATCGTGATGTCGAGAACCGCACGCCGCCCGCGGACCGCTGCCTTCGGGATGGCCTGCGGCCACGGAGGCAAAGCCTGCTTGATCGCGATCGGAGCGGTCACACCAGGGTCGTCCGCGGAGTGGACGACCCGTACGGGAAGAGGATTGGACGCAGTCGGCCCCGCCGGGTCGGAAGGTGAAGGACCAGGAGCGCCAGAGGGTGCGGCGGCAGCCGCCGGCGGCGCCGGAGGTGCGGCCGCGGCCTTCGCCAGATCCCTGAAGCCCACGGCCACAGTGCGGAGATCGGCGAGTGCCGGGTCCGTCGCGACAACGTCAGGCGCCTCGAGCAGCCTGAGGACCGCGTCGAACTGATCGGCCGCCGCCTGGTAGGCCTTCTCGTCGAAGCTGGCCTTCGCGCTGGCGTAGCGCTGACGAATGACGCCGGGCAGCGTCCGCTTGCGGACGTCGCGGAAGACCGACTGCAGCCGCGGGGAAACGGCCTCGTCCGGCCGGAACAAGGGGTCGCTGGCGACAATCGCCTCCATTGCGCGCTCGGCGTCGGGCTGTTGACCGACGGCCAGGAGGCAGAAGGCGCGATACTGCTCGATGAGACTGGCCGCAGCCTGGTCGCCGGCGCCGCCCGATTTCAGCCGATCGAGCATCGCCAGCGCCTCGTCGTACGACGCTGAAGCATAGAGCTGTCTGGCGGTGGCCAGCGAATCCTGGGCGCTGACCGGGCCGGCCTGCAGGAGGATGGCGATCGCCGCCGCGCCGATGAGTCGAGGGGCCTTCTTCATTTCTTCATGTCCACGCTGAGGAGCGCGACCGCGCCCGTCGTGACCACGAGTGTGCGGGTCTGGTCGCCCAGCTCCGGATGGCGAAACTGGATCTCATGGGAGCCGATCGTCAGCTGCACGCGACCGAGCGGGGTCTCGCCGACCTTGCGGCCGTCGATCCACACCTCGGCCCATGGCGTCGCGTTCAAGTTGGCGACCCCGCTAGGCAGCGATGGCTCGATCCGATGAGGCCGGCCCGGTTTGACGTCGACGACCTGCACCGTCTGGTACCCGAGGTCCTCGCGCCCGATGTTCAACGTATGGCGGCCCGCCGGGAGCTGGATCGGCCCACCGCTCGCGCCAAGCGGGCGGCCGCCTTCCGACACGTCCAAGCGCACCGGGGACACCACCTCGATCGTGCCCACGGCCGCCGGCGGTTCGGGCGCCGCTACCGGCCGGTCGGGCGCGGTGGCCGTCGGCGGAGCCGCCGGGCCCCGCGGCGTCGACGGCGCGGGCGGGGTAGCCGCCAGCGACCCGGCCCCGCCAGGCGAGACCGTCGCCGGGTCTGCCGCGTTCACCGCCGCAGTCGAAGGCGGCGGCGACGCGAGTCGAGTGGCGGTCGCGCCGACAGCCGACGGTCCGAGCAGTGCGTAGCCGCCGAGCGCGACGATGACAACAGCTGCCGCGCCGATTCCGATGAGCGTCCGGATTCGCGTCCGCGACGGCGCCGGGAGGGGCGCGTCCCCGTCTTGAGTCAGGTCGACGCCCAGAAAAGGACGCGAACGTGACGCCCCGACGGAGGCGTGCGCCTGGCGATGCCGCCCGCCGGCCTCGGCATGAGGCCACTCCGGGGCGATCGTGTCTGCCAGAGGGGCGACCACGGCGGCCGGACCGTTGGCGTCGGCGTTCACCGGGGACAACTGCCCGGACATCTCGGATTTCACTGCGACGTTCGGAACCGGCCGTGGCGAGGCCTGGCGCTCCTTCGTGTCACTGCCGTGCGCAGACTGGTCCTCGACGTGGGCTGACAGCGCAGACGGTTCGGCGACCGGCGCCGCGGGCCGATCTCGACGAGGCGCCGCCACGGGCGGAACGGCCTGCGCCGCCACGGGCGGAATAACCGGCGCTGGCGCTGGCGCTGGCGGAACGACCTGCGTCGCTATGGGCGCAACAACCGGTACTGGCGCTGGCGGAACAACCTGCGCCGCCACGGGCGGAATAACCGGCACTGGCGCTGGCGGAACGACCCGCGCCGGCGCGGGTGAAACGACCTGCGCGGGCGCGGGCCGAGCAATCTGCGCGGGCGCGGGCGGAACAATCTGCGCTGCCACGGGCGGAACGACCTGCGCGGGCGCGGACGGAACAGCCTGCGCCGCCACGGGCGGAACGACCGGCACCGGCGTGGGTGGAACGACCTGCGCCGCCACGGGCGGAACGACTCGTACCGGTTCGACCGTCGCTTCGGGGCGGCGGCTGGGTGCCTGGATTGGAACCGGAACCGCGACCGCGGCGGCATAGTAGTCGGCCACCGCAGCAAGTACGACCGGGAGGCCCGTTGGCGCGAACGCGTAGCGAGCGTCGCTCTCCACGAGGCGATTCAGTTCACGCCGCGCCTCCGCCACCGACCACGGAGTCAGCTCCTCGGTGAGAGAGAGGAGGCGGCGCAGCCAGCCGCGCAGGGCCGGGCCGAACGCATCCGCGGCGAGGCCCGATGGCGCTGGCGTCCACTCCTGCAGCAGGCTGGCCAGCCGGGCCGGGTACTCATCGCGGCGCAACTGCCGGCCGAGCGCCAGCGACAACGCCACGATGCCGATCTGTCGAAGGTCGGTGCGCCTGCCGAACGGCCGCGCCTCGCCGTCGGCGACCGCCAGCCGAAGGTCTCGCCAGAGGCGATCCGGTGACGTCGACGGCAGGTGCCAGAGCGCCCCGCCAAGCACCGACTCGGTGACCATCAGGCGACCATCGGCGGTGATGAGCAGGCGTTCGGTGCCGAGCGCTCCGTGCGAGACGCCTGGCGCCACGTCGTGAAGCGCCGCCACGGCGTCCAGCAGCTGGCGCAGCAGCAACAGGACGGCGTTGGCATGAAACACCACGCCGCACGGGCCCGCGGCCTCCAGCACCTCCGACAGACGCCAGCCGTCCACCGCGTCCGACACGATTGCCAGCCGTCCGTCGGGTGCCGGGAGCCGGCCAATCTGACGGACCCTGGCGCAGTGCGGGTGAACGAACACGGCGAGCTGTTCGGCCCGGCGCCTGACGGCCGGTTCGAACAGCGGGCTGGTCGTCAGTTCGGGGCGGAGGCGCAGGACCTCGACGCGTCCCGATTCGCGATCGGCGAGTTGGACGCGATCGCCGAGGCGGTCCAGAAAACCTGAAACAGGGGGGGGTGTGTCAGCGACGGCCGCGTGCTCCGCTCGCATATAAACTCACTTATCGGCTCAACTCTGTGACTTAGGTATCGGCTCAACTCTGTGACTTACGGACCCCGGGCGTATCGACACCGGGGCGAAAAGGACTCTGCAAGATCGACACCAGGCCGGGCCGTCGCGGCGCTCGCCCGATCTGGGCTGATATCGCTGGTTTCTCGGTTGGTGCCGGCGTCGAGGGGCGGCCACCCGCAGCCGCCGCGTCCTGGAATGACACGCGAGGTTTCAGGAATGTAAGGGGAACAGCCGCACCCGTCGGCCGCATCCGCCCTCGCCGCGGTGCCACGTCAGACGGCCGCGGCCTGCTTCCGGGCGTGATTATCGAAGAAACGGCCGAGCCAAGCGCCTCCAGGACGTTCTCGCCCGCGTGCAACCTCGCGGCTCGAGGCCGCTCAGGTCCAGCGGTATGCCGATTGCACTGCATACCACGTTGTCGCGGTGACCGCCCATGCGTTCAATCTGCCGAGTCGCACTTCTTCTCCTTGCCCTCGCAGCCTCCGCCTGCGGGAAGGACAGCCCCAGCGCGCCGACGCCGACCCAGCCCCCAGCGAGCACCCGGGTGGTATCGCTCAGTGGAGGTCTGGCTTTCGGGGCCGTCGAGATTGGGAAGACGTCGGACCTGACGCTCACGATCGGCAACAGCGGGACAGGGACACTGTCGGTGACCGGGATCACGAGCCCGGACGGGTACGCGCTGAGCTGGACGAACGGAACGATTCCGCCGGGCGGAACGCAGCAGGTGGCCGTCCGATTCGTGCCGACCGCGGCCAGGAGCTACGACGGCACGCTGACCGTGAACGCAGACCACACGAGTGGAACCAACACGGCTGCGCTGTCGGGGGCTGGCGTCACCCCGGCGCCGCCGCCTGCCCCACCCCCTCTGCCGTCGTCCCCGACGGCGTATGACGAACAGATCCTCGCGCTCGTCAACGACCACCGGAGAAGCATCGGCAAACCGCCGCTGGCGATGAACCAGGTCATCTGGGCCCAGGCGAACGGCCACAGCCAGAACATGGCGTCCAGGACGGTGCCGTTTGGTCACGACGGGTTCGACGCGAGGATCGCGGCGATCAGAGCGGCCCTCGGGTCCGGCGGTTCGGCAGCCGAAAACGTCGCGATGGGCTACGGCTCGGCGGCGGCCGTGGTGAGCGCGTGGCTCGGCAGCGCGGGCCACCGGGCGAACATCGAAGGGAACGCCACTCGCACCGGCGTCAGCGCGGTGAGGTCGAGCGACGGCGTGTGGTACTACACGCAGGTCTTCTACTGACGCCGGCAGGCGCCTCCCCCATCCAACCGGCGGACGTCGGCAGCCATGCTATAGTCGGCGTCGCTCATGCTGATGTCCACCCTCGCGCGCGACCTGCGGTTCGGCGTCCGGTCGTTGTGGCGGCAGAAGGCGTTGAGCCTCGCCGCCATCGCCACGCTCGGCGTCTGCATCGCGGCCGCCACCACCATCTTCAGCATCGTCAACGCGGTCGTGCTCAGGCCGCTGCCGTTCCCCGAGCCAGACCGGCTGATCTTCCTCTACAACAGCTACCCCCGATCGGGCGTCGCGGTGGCGGGGTCGGGGGTGCCCGACTACTACGACTGCCTCGAGGAGAAGGGCCTGTTCGAGGAGGTGGCGCTGTTCAGGTCCCGGGGACAAACGATCGGCGCCGGAGGAGATGCCGAGCGGCGGACGATGATGACGGTGACGCCGTCGCTGTTCCGGCTGCTGCGAGTGAAGCCGCTGATGGGACGCGCCTTCACCGAGGAGGACGCCGAGGTCGGCAACGACCGCAAGATCATCCTCGGCTACGAACTGTGGCAGCGTCTGATGGGCGGGAGCCCGTCGGTCGTCGGGCGCGACGTCAGAATCAACGAGGTGCCGTACACGGTGGTGGGCGTCATGCCGGCCGGCTTCCGGTTCTGGTCGGCCGACATCGTGGCCTGGATTCCCGCCGCGTTCACCGCGCGAGAGCGATCCGACGAGTCGCGCCACGGCAACAACCAGCAGATGGTCGCGCGTCTGAAGCCCGGTGTCAGCGTTGGCCTCGTGCAGCAGCGGATCGACGCGCTCGGCGTGAGAAACCTGGAGCGCCTGCCGGCGATCAAGCAGATCCTCCTCGACGCCGGGTTCCGGACGATCGTGCTGCCGCTGCAGGAGTACCTGGTGCGCGACGTCCGCGGCGTGCTGTATCTGCTGTGGGGCGGTTCCCTGTTCGTGCTGCTGATCGGCTGCGTCAACATCGCCAACCTGGCGCTGGTGCGGGCCAGCGGGCGGATGAAGGAACTCGGCACCCGGTATGCCCTCGGCGCCAGCCTCGGCAACCTGGCCCGCCAGACGGTGACCGAGGCGGTGATCGTCGGGGCGATCGGCGGCGCGCTGGGGCTCGTGCTGGGCCGCTGGGGACTCTCGCTGGTGCGCACGCTCGGGTTGGAGCGGCTCCCGCGCGCGTTCGAGATCGGGTTCGACATGTCGGTGGTCGTCTACACGCTGGGGCTCGTGGCCGCGCTCAGCGTGTTCGTGGGGCTGGTCCCGCTGGCCGCCCTCCGCCCGCGCGCGCTGGGGCAGGCCGTCCGCGAAGAGGGCCGGTCGGGGACGGCCAGCCGCGGCGCGCGGATCGTGCGGCGAATCCTCGTGACGGCTCAAGTCGCGCTCGCGCTCGTCCTCCTCGCGGGGGCGGCCCTGCTGTTTGCGAGCTTCCAGAAACTGCTGGCCGAGGACCCGGGGTTCAGGGTGGAGCATGTCTGGACCGGCGTCCTGAACCTGCCGGGCACACGCTACGGCAGCGACGAGAGCATCGTGGCGTTCCAGGCTCGGGTGCTCGAGCGCCTGAGGACGGTGCCCGGAATCGAGGCGGCCGGCCTCACCGACGTCATCCCGTTCGGCCCTGGCAGCAGCGACAGCGTGATCTTCGCCGAGGGGCAGGTCCCGAAGCCGGGCGAGTCGGTCGTCAGCGCCTATCAGACGCGCGTCACGCCGGGCTACTTCGAGGCGGTCGGCATCAGGCTTCTGCGCGGCCGACGCTTCGAGGAGCGGGACGCGGCCGGATCGCCACGCACCATCATCATCGATGATCGGAT
Source organism: uncultured Acidobacteriota bacterium (assembly GCA_963698725.1). GTDB lineage: Bacteria > Acidobacteriota > Vicinamibacteria > Vicinamibacterales > Fen-181 > FEN-299. The sequence continues at coordinate 896,888 of CAVORY010000003.1, read as the reverse complement.
GGCCGCCCGCTTCTGGCCGGGCGCAGACCCGATCGGCAAGCGCATGTGGCAGCCAGCCGACGCGCGCGTGCTGCCGCCCACTGACGACGCGCAGTTCTTGACGGTGGTCGGCGTGGTCAACACCGTCCGGGCACGCACGCTCGACGGCGTCGGCGAACGCCTGGGCGCGGTGTACCACCCGATGGCGCAGGACCCGGGCCGGACGCTGATCCTGACCGCGCGCAGCGGCGTGGAGCCAGGCGTGCTGACGGCGGCGATCCGCGGGGAGATGAAGCGGCTGGACGCGGAGATCCCGCTGTCGAACGTGAGAACCATGACCGAGCGGCGCGACCAGGTGATGGAGACGCGGCGGACGCCGCTCGTTCTGTCGGTCGTCTTCGGCGCGGTCGCGCTGTTCCTGGCGGCGATCGGACTCTACGGCGTGCTGGCGTACCAGGTGACGCAGCGCAGCCGCGAGATCGGCATCCGCATGGCGCTCGGCGGGCAGCCGGCGGCGATCGTCAGGATCGTGCTCGGCGAGGGACTGGCGATGGTGGGGGCCGGAGGCCTGCTCGGCGTCGCCGGGATTCTCGCCATGGGACGCATCCTCGAGAGCCAGTTGTTCGGCGTGCGGCCGTCCGACCCGCTGATCATCGCCGGAATCGTCTGCGTCGTCGGCCTGGTCGCGCTGGGGGCGTGCCTCGCCCCGGCGCGGCGGGCCGCCGCGATCGACCCCGTCCGGGCGCTCAACGAACTGTGAGACGGGACGAAGAAGCCGGGCGGGTCCGGCAAAGCGTATAATCCCCGCCTGGAGCCACAATGCCACTGGCGGCTGGCACCCGGCTGGGCCCGTACGAAGTTCTCGGCCTGATCGGTGCCGGGGGCATGGGTGAGGTCTACCGGGCCCGTGACACGCGCCTCGACCGCGTGGTCGCACTGAAGCTCCTGCCCGCCGAGCTGAGCCGCGACGCCGACCTTTCGACTGGCTCAGGGCCGTCCCGACCGAAGTCGACGGACGAACGCCTCGCGCGCTTCGAGCGCGAGGCCCACGCCATCGCGTCGCTTGCCCATCCGCACATCTGCATGCTCTACGACGTCGGCAGGCACCCTGCGACAGGCTCGGCGCAACCGATGCCGTACCTCGTGATGGAGTACCTCGTCGGCGAGTCGCTCGCCGAACGCCTGACGCGCGGCCCGCTGCCGCTGGCGCAGGCGCTCGATATCGCGACACAGATCGCGGAGGCGCTGGACGCCGCGCACCGTCACGGTATCGTCCACCGCGATCTCAAGCCGGGCAACGTGATGCTGACTCCGGGCGCCGCCGGGCCGTCAGGGGTGCCGACGGCGAAGCTGCTCGATTTCGGCCTGGCGAAGCTCGCCGTCCCCGTGGCGCGGGGCGACGATGGAACGACCACGAGACAAGCGGCGCCCGTCACCGTGGAGGGCACGATTCTCGGCACGCTGCACTACATGTCGCCGGAGCAGATACGGGGAGAAGTGGCCGACGCACGCACCGACCTCTTCGCGCTGGGGGCCGTCCTCTTCGAGATGATCATGGGGAACCGCGCGTTTCCTGGCGGGACTCCGGTGGAGGTCTGCCACTGCACGCTCTACGAGCAGCCGCCGGCCCTGGGCGGCTCGCCCGTCGCGATCGCCGCGGACCGGGTCATCCGCCGGGCCCTGGCCAAGAGGCCGGAGGATCGCTATGCGACGGCTTCCGAGATGGCAGGAGCGATCCGCGCGCTGCGCCAACTCGAAGACACCGGCGCGATCCGCGCCCACGCCATCACCCGACTCATCGTGCTTCCCTTTCGCGTTCTTCGTGCCGATCCGGACACCGACTTCCTGGCCGTGAGCCTCCCCGATGCGATCGCCGGCGCCCTCGCCGGTCTCGAGTCGTTGGTGGTGCGCTCGAGCGCTGCCGCCGCAAGATTCAGCGGTCGCGACGTCGATTTCAGACGCCTTGCCGACGAGGCGGATGTCGACGTGGCGTTGACGGGGAGCCTGTTGCGGGCTGGCCAGCACGTTCGGGTCACCGCCCAGCTCGTGGATGCACGCGAGGGGACCGTGCTCTGGTCCCACGCCCCGAGCATGGCCATGCGGGACATCTTCCAGCTCCAGGACCAGATGGTCGACCTGATCGTCTCGTCCTTGTCCCTGTCGCTGACGGCGCGCGAGCACAGGAACCTGAAGATCGATGTGCCGGCCAGCCCCGCGGCCTACGAGTTCTTCCTGCGCGGGAACCAGCGCATCCTGACGCACGGCGTGACGAGTGCCGAGCATCTGCACGTCGCCCGGGAGTTCTACGAGAGGTGCCTGGAGGAGGACCCGCGCTACGCTCCGGCCTGGGCGCGGTTGGGACGGTGCTACTGGCTGATCGGCAAGGGCGGCGATGGCCCGGACCAGAACATCCCGAAGGCCGAGGCGAGCTTTCAGCGGGCGCTCGAACTCAACCCCGAACTGCCTCTCGCCCTCAACCTTCACGCCCTCCTCGAGATCGACCAGGGCCGCGCGCAGGACGCCATGGTGGGGCTGCTCGCGCGCGCGCGCACCGGAAGCCGCGAACCCGAGCTCTATGCGGCCCTCGTCCAGGCCTGTCGGTTCTGTGGACTCCTCGAGGCGTCGGTGGCCGCCCACGAGCGCGCCGAACAGTTCGACCGCAACATCCTGACGAGCGTCGACCACACGTGGTGGCATCTCCGCGACTATGGTCGCGTGTTCGAATACACGAAGCGCCGTCGCTACGGCGAACTCTCAATTACCAACCAGACCATGTGGGCCGGGATCCTCGCTGAGCAGGATCGGACGGACGAGGCGATCCGCCTGTACCGCGAGGTGGAGCAGGCCAGACTGACGGATTTCTTTCGCGATTTCGTGCTCATGAACCGCACGCTGCTGGAGGATCGGCGGGAGGAAAGCCTCGGGGCGGCGGAGCGCCTTCTGGCCAGACGGCTGGACCCCGAGACCCACTGGCAGGTGGCCAGGGTGTTCGCGCACTTCCGCGAGTCGGAGCGTGCGCTTGCATTGTTCGGCGTTGCTCTCGACCGCGGCTTCATCGTGTATCGCATTCTCACTCGAGAGGATCCGTGGCTCGACGCGCTCCGTTCGAGCCCCGAGTTCAGCGATCTCGTACAGCGAGCCGAGGCGCGCTACCGAGCGGCGGCGGCGGCGTTCTGCGGCGCCGGCGGAGAGCAATTGCTCGGCGTCACGCTCCCCATCGCGGCAGACTGACGCGGCGGCCTGTCGCGGCGGGCTTGCATTCGTCCTTTTGACTCGCCACAATCGTGCTCGTCGCCCGCGTTCCCGGACCAAGGCGCGCTATGACCGGCACCACTCTGCTGCACTACCGGATCGTCGGCAAGCTGGGGCAAGGCGGCATGGGCGAGGTCTACGCCGCCGAGGACACCAAACTCCAGCGGCAGGTCGCGCTGAAGCTGCTCCCGCCGGACGTGGCGGCCGACCCGGAGCGCCTGCAGCGCTTCCAGCGCGAGGCGCGGGCGATTGCCGCCCTCAACCACCCGAACGTCGTCACCATCTACAGCGTCGAGGAGACCGACGGCGTCCAGTTCCTGACGATGGAACTGGTGGAAGGAAAGACGCTGGGCGCCCTCATCCCCCCGGACGGGTTGCCGCTCGACGAACTGCTCCGGCTGGCCCTGCCGCTCGTTGACGCGGTGGCGGCCGCACACCAGCACGGGATCGTCCACCGCGATCTGAAACCGGCGAACGTCATGCTGGCGAGCGACGGCCGCTTGAAGGTGCTCGACTTCGGCCTCGCGAAGCTGAAGCCGGGGGCGGCAGACAGCGCAGCGAGTACCACCACCCGCCTCGCCACCGAGTCGCTGACCACGCCGCACGCCATTGTCGGGACGGCGGCCTACATGTCGCCCGAGCAGGCCGAGGGGCGGCCGGTGGATCACCGCACGGACATCTTCTCGCTGGGTGTGGTGCTGTACGAGATGGCGAGCGGGCGGCGGCCGTTCGGCGGCGACACGGTGTTCTCGGTGATCTCGTCGATCATCAAGGACGCGCCCGCGCGATTGTCGGACGTGAAGAAGAGCGTGCCGCCGGCCCTCGACCGGATCGTGACGAAGGCGTTGGCCAAGGACCCCGCCGCGCGGTACCAGAGCGCCGCCGACCTGCGAAACGCCTTGCAGGACGTCCAGCAGCAAACAGCGGCAGGCCGACTCGTGCGAGGCATCGTCCGGGCGGTTGTCCGGTCCCGCTGGGCCCACCGGCTGGCGCTGGCCGCGGGGCTGGTCGCGATCGTGGCGGGAGGTGGGTGGTACCTGTCGGCGGGACGAGGCGCGGGCGGTCGCGGTTCGCAGAAGGCGTCCGTCAGCTTCCGCACCACGAAGCTTTCGGCGAACGTGGGCGTCGAGCAGTTTCCGAGCCTCACGCCCGACGGCAAGTGGGTGCTCTACGCCGGCGAGGAGACGGGCAATCGCGACATCTACCTGCTGAGCACGAGCGGGCAGAATCCCAGGAACCTGACGGCCGACTCACCGGCGGACGATGACGAGCCGGCGGCGTCGCCCGACGGGGAACGGATTGCCTTCCGCTCGAGCCGGGACGGCGGCGGGATCTTCGTAATGGGGCTCACGGGGGAAAACCCGCGTCGGGTCGCGCCCGGTGTCAGCGCCGCGTTCAACCCCGCGTGGTCGCCGGATGGAACCGAGATCGCGTACGCGACCGAGAACGTCCAGCTGAACCCGCTCAACTGGGAGCGCAAGAGCGAACTCTGGGTGGTCAACGCGAGCACGGACGAGCGGCGCCAGATCGCGGTACCGGATGCCGTCCAGCCGGCCTGGTCGCCGGCCGGGCGTCGAATCGCGTACGCGTCCAGGCGGCGGCCGGACGGTTCCGGCGAAACGACAGGCCCTGCCGTCGGCCGACTCATGGACATCTACACCGTTCCGGCGCGCGGCGGCGGACCGACGCCCGCAACCTACGACGAGTTCAACGACTGGAGCCCCGTCTGGTCGCCCGACGGGAGGTACCTGCTACTACGTCAGCGACCGCGGCGGCAGCATGAATCTCTGGCGCGTCGCGATTGACGAGGCGTCCGGCAAGAAACTGGGCGACCCTGAGCCTGTCACTACCGGGGTGCCGTTTCTGGCTCATCCGAGCATCTCGGCGGACGGCCGCCGGATCGCATACAGCATGGTTTCGAAGGAGATGAACATCCAGCACCTCACGATGGACCCGGCGACCGGACAGCCCAGGGGAGACCCCAAGTGGCTGACGACCGGATCGCGGTTGTGGGCGAATCCCGACCCGACCCCCGACGGCGAGTGGGTGGTGTTCTACTCCCAGGACCAGCCGGAAGGCGACGTCTGGGTCATCCGTCCGGACAGGACCGGCCTTCGACAGTTGACGCGTGACGAGGCCGTCAAAGACCGCGTGCCGCGCTGGTCGCCCGACAAGGCGTGGGTTGCGTTCTTCTCGGACCGGAGTGGCCAGTTGGCGGTGTGGAAGGTCCGCGCCGACGCGAGCGGTCTCCAGCAAGTGAGTGCAACCGGCGGCGTTCCCGTGTGGTCGCCCGACGCGGCGCGCCTGGCGACCACCGAGGTGCTCGACTTCGCGGGGCCGGTGCTCGTGTTCGACGCGAACCGGCGGTGGGACCGACAGGAGCCTCAGTCGCTGGCGCGTCCAGACAAGGCGCTGCAGCCCTTCGTCCCGACCGACTGGTCACCGGACGGGTCGAAACTGGCCGGCATGATTGGCTTCGCCAACCGCGGGGGCAACGCCAACATGGGCGTCGTGGTCTACACCTTCGCCACACGCGCCTACGAACGCCTGACCGACTTCGGCGAGTGGCCCGCCTGGTTCGGCGACAGCCGGAGGCTCCTCTTCGTCAACAGGGGGAAGGAGTTCTGGCTGTACGACACGCGCACGAAGCAGGCGCAGAAGGTCTACTCGACGACGTGGGAAGTGCTCGGCCCGCCGCGCGTGACGCGCGACGGGCGCAGTGTCTTCTTCTCGCGGGCGCTGACCGAGGGCGACATCTATCTGCTGACGTTCGAGGAGTGAGAGCTGAGAGCTGACTTCCCGGAGGGCCTATGAGAGACCGACGCTCGAGGAATGGCGTGACCGCGATGTTGGCCGCAGCCGTGCTGGTCGGGACGCTGGTCGTGCTGTCGGGCGCCGCAACAGGTGGATGGGGCAATGGCAGCGCGGGCGCCGGTCAGCCGCAGTTCGGCGGCTGGTCGGCTCCGGCGAACCTCGGCGCGCCGCCCAACTCCGCGGCGAGAGATGCGGGCCCGTTCATCTCCAGGGATGGGCTGCGCCTCTACTTCGGAGCGATGGGCCGCAAGGACAGTCTCGGCGGTTTCGACCTGTACGTCTCGCGGCGCGCGAGCGTCAGCGCTCCCTGGGGGGAGCCGCAGAACCTCGGGCCCACGCTCAACACCAGCGCGAACGACCAGTCCCCTGCGCTCTCGGCCGACGAGAGCCAGCTGTACTTCTACAGCGACAAACCCGGAGGGCTGGGCGGCTTCGACCTGTACGTGAGCCGGCGCAAGAACACTCGTGACGAGTCGAGCTGGCAACCGCCGGAGAATCTGGGCAGCCAGGTGAACTCAGACGCCGCCGACCAGGGGCCGTATCTGCTCGAAGACGCGGCGACCAAGGCCGTCACGCTGTTCTTCAGTTCGAACCGGCCGGGGGGCCTCGGCCTCGACGACATCTACGCCAGCAAGCTCCAGCCGAATGGGACCTTCGGGCCGCCCAGGTTGGTGCCGGAACTGAGCACCCCGTCCCGCGACCTGCGCCCGGCAATCCGGCGGGACGGCCTGGAGATGTTTCTGGACTCCGATCGGCCTGGCGGGGTCGGCAGCCTCGACATCTGGGCCTCGATGCGCCGCACGAAGACGGAAGCCTGGTCGACGCCAGTGAATCTGGGCCCGGTCGTCAACACGGCAGGCTCGGACGTTCGCCCCGCGTTGTCGTTTGACGGCACCGCGCTGTACTTCCATTCTGGCGGCCGCGGTGGCGAGGGGGATTTCGATCTCTTCGTGAGCACGCGCACCTTGGTCACCGGGCGGGACCAGGCCAGGCAGTAGGCTCTCGACTCGCCATGACGGGGACAACGCTCGGCCACTACCGGATCCTCGCCAAGCTGGGCGAAGGTGGCATGGGCGAGGTCTACGCCGCCGAGGACACGAAGCTTCAGCGGCGGGTCGCGCTGAAGCTGCTCCCGTCGGACATGGCGGCGGACCCGCAGCGCCTGCAGCGCTTCCAACGCGAGGCGCGGGCGATTGCCGCCCTCAACCACCCGAACGTCGTCACCATCTACAGCGTCGAGGAGGCGGACGGCGTCCAGTTCCTGACGATGGAGCTCGTCGAAGGGAAGACGCTCGGCGAGCTCATCCCCCCGGACGGGCTGCCGCTCGAGGAGCTGCTTCGACTCGCCCTGCCGCTCGTCGATGCGGTGGCCGCCGCGCACCAGCACGGGATCGTCCACCGCGATCTGAAACCGGCCAACGTGATGTTGGCGAGCGACGGCCGGGTGAAGGTGCTCGACTTCGGCCTGGCGAAGCTCAAGCCGGACGTCTCCACGACCGCAACGACGACGACGCGCCTGGAGACGCACTCGCTGACGAGTGCCCACGCGATCGTCGGGACGGCCGCGTACATGTCGCCCGAGCAGGCCGAGGGACGGCCACTGGATTACCGCACGGACATCTTCTCGCTGGGGGTGGTGCTGTACGAAATGGCGAGCGGGCGGCGGCCGTTCGGCGGCGACACGGTGTTCTCGGTGATCTCGTCGATCATCAAGGACACGCCGGCGCGATTGTCGGACGTGAAGCGGAGCGTCCCGGTGGCCCTCGACCGCATCGTCGCGAAGGCGCTGGCCAAGGATCCGGCCGAGCGGTACCAGAGCGCACAAGACCTTCGGAACGCCGTGCAGGACGTCCAGCCGCAGACAACGGCAGGCCGAATCGTGCGAGGCATCGTCTTGATGGTTGTCCGGTCCCGCGGGGCTCGCCGGATGGCGCTGGCGGCGGGACTCGTCGCCAGCGTGGCGGGAGGTGGGTGGTACCTGTGGGCGGGGCGGGGCGGGGCTGGCCCGGGCACGCAGCCCGTCGCACTCCGCTTCCGCACCGATCGGCTGACGACCGACGCCGGCGTCGAGCAGTTTCCGAGCCTCACGCCCGACGGCAAGTGGATCGTCTACTCCGGCCAGGCAGAGGGGAACCGGGAGATCTACCTGCTCAGCACGAGCGGCCAGATTCCCAACAACCTCACGAAGGACCCCGCCGACGATGACGAGCCGGCGGTGTCGCGCGACGGCGAATGGATTGCGTTCCGCTCGAGCCGCGACGGCGGCGGGATCTTCGTGATGAGACTCACCGGCGAAGGGGTGCGGCGCGTCACGCCCATGGGCGTCAGTGTCGCCTTCAATCCGAGCTGGTCTCCGGACGGAACCGAGATTGCGTACACGTCCGAGAACGTGCAGTTGACGCCGCTCAGCTGGGAAGGCCGCAGCGAACTGTGGGTCATCGATGTGAAGACCAGCGAACGACGGAGCCTCGAGGTCGGCGACGGCGTGCAGCCGAACTGGTCGCCCAACGGGCATCGGATCGCATACGTGGCCCGCGTGAAGCAGGCAGGCTCGGGGAATCGAGCCGACGCCCGACTCATGGACGTCTTCACGGTCCCGGTGCGCGGCGGCGAGCCGGTGGCAGCCACGAACGACCCGTTCAACGACTGGTGCCCCGTCTGGTCGCCCGACGGACAGTACCTGTACTTCGTCAGCGACCGGGGCGGCCGCATGAATCTCTGGCGCGTCCCGATTGACGAGGCGTCCGGCAAGAAACTGGGCGACCCTGAGCCTGTCACTACCGGGGTGCCGTTTCTCGCTCATCCGAGCATCTCGGCGGACGGCCAGCGAATCGCATACGTGGAGAAAGTGGAAACGGCGAACATCCAGAAGATCACGTTGGACCCCACAGCAGCGAAGGTCCAGGGTGAGCCAACCTGGATTACCACGAGTTCGCAGGGCTGGCTAAACCCCGACCCGACGAAGGACGGTGAGTGGCTGGTCTTCGCCTCCCGGGATCAGCCGGTGGGTGACCTCTACAAGATCCGGCCGGACGGAACGGGGCTGCAGCAGTTGACGAAAGAACCGAACTTCGTGGACCGGATGCCCCACTGGTCGCCCGACAAGAACTGGATCGCGTTCTTCTCGAACCGCAGCGGTCCGCTGGCTGTCTGGAAGATCCGATCCGACGGGAGCGGCGTGCAGCAAGTAGCCGACGCCCCCAGCACCTATCCCGTGTGGTCGCCAGACGGTGCGCTCATGGCGGTGAGTTCAACCAGAGAGGTCGCGGGCGGCGAGGAGCGATTCACTCTCCTGGTGGACCCGAACCGTGAGCCGAAGGCGCAGACGCCAGTGGAGCTGCCACTTCCCGACAGGGGGCTGCGACCGTTCAGCGCACAGGACTGGTCGCCGGACCGCCGGAAGCTGGCCGGTCAGATTGGCGCGGTGGGCAGTGCCAAGGGCATCGTGATCTATACGTTCGCCTCGCGATCCTACGAACGCCTGACGGACTTCGGCGAGTGGCCCGTCTGGCTGCCGGACAGCCGCCGAGTGCTGTTTGTAACCGGCGGCAAGGAGTTCTGGGTAGTCGACGCGCGGACGAAGGAGAAGCACCCGATCTTCCGGGTGACGCGCGATGTCCTCAACCCCGCCCGACTCACCGGCGATGGGCGCGCTGCGTTCTTCGCGCTGCGGGTCACCGCAGCCGATATCTACCTGCTGACGTTCGAGAAGTGACAGCTGACAGCTCAGAGCTGGCCGCTGTTCGCTGTGAGCTGATAGCTGTCAGCTGTCAGCTGTCAGCTGTGAGCTGTCCTACCACGAAAACCTCAGGCTGAACTGCGTCATCCGGCCGCCCGGCCATTGCGACCCGTTCGTGTCCGACCCCGCCTGGGTCACCTCCCAACCGCTCATCGTGCTGCCGAGGCCAGCCACAGGCGCGAAGCCGATCGCATCGAACACGTTGTACAGTTCCATGCGCGCCTCGACGCGCAGGCCTTTGCCGAGCGCAAACCGCTTGACGAACGCCATGTCGAAGGACCCGGACCAGGGGCCGCGCACGAAGTGATGGAGCGGCGCGCACTGCCCGGGATACGCCTGGACGCACTGGGGGTTGTCCGGCCGCGCAATGTACTGGCCCGTGGGCGCCGGGCCGGTCCACCCGGTCGGGGAGGTCGAAGAGGCGCCGTAGAGGGCGATGATCGACTGCTGGATCACGTCCTCCGGCAGCATGTAGACGCGCTCGACGCCGCTTGCGTCCGGCCGTTTGTAGATCTTGAACATCCGCTGGAGATCCTCGTCGGTCATCCCGACGAGCCGATAGTTTCCGAAGTCCACGATCGCGCCGCTCTGCAGCATTCCGACGCCGTCGAATTCCCAGTTACCAATCACGTGGTTCAGCCATGCCGGCACGCCGCTGCCGAACGTCCGGCCGCGGCCGAAGGGCAGTTCGTAGATCCAGCCGAGCTTGATGGAATGGTCGACGCCGTTGGTGGCGAGACTCGTCTCGAACCCCTCGCGCAGCGTCGGCCGGCTCCACGTGGACGTCCGGCCGAACTGGTAGCCGGCCATGAGGGACAGCCCGCGGCTCATCCGCTGGTTCACCTCCAGTTGCAGGCCGTCGTAGCCGGTGGTGCCGCCGTTGTACATCAGGTACGCGGCGCCGGTGAGCAGCGTGGGATTGGCGACCCAGAAGTTCTCGGGCAGGCCCGCCTTCCGCCGGTTGTCCTGCAGATTGACATACTGCAGGCCGACCGAACCAGTTGACGTGATATTGGCGATGTTCGGGTTGTACGGACTCAGCGAGTCGTAGAACGACGCACTCCGAAACTGCGACGCGGTGTAGTTGGCCGCCACCTGGTTCCGCGCATCGGTCAGCGGGATCCCGCCGAAATGCGCGAGGAAGATCGGCAAGGGCGATGTGCCTGGGGCGCCGGTGTACGCGAACGTGTTCCCTTTCCCCGCCGCAATGTTCGCCTGCAGATTCCGCTGCGCCAGCTTGAACTCCTCGAGGAAGCCGTTCTCGACGATGAAACGGTCGGCGGCACGGTTCAGATTGTTGTACGTCCAGCCGCCCGTGAAGCGGTTCCCGACGTAGCGAACCTCGACTGCCCAGGCCTTGCCCAACTCGCGCTGCCAGCCGAGGCTGTACTGATGGGCGTAGGGCACCGTGAGATTGCCAGCCATGACTCCCATCGCCTCGCCGGCCTCGGGGCTGAACGGGTAGGTCGGCGGCGCCGGCGTGGGTGGTGGCTGCAGCCGGCTCGTCTGGCTGAGCAGCACCGGCAGTCCGTCGGTGCCCAGGTTGCCCAACGGAACCGATCGTGTCATGTTCCGCGTGCTGCCGGGGTTCGAGCCGAACATCGAGGCGAACTCGTAGGTTCCGTAGCGCGTGTAGGCAAGCGAGTACCCGCCGCGGAACACGGGGTCGCTGCCGAGAACCGCGCGGAGCCAGCGCTGCCCGATGTGCGGCCGCCAGGCGGCCCCGACGCTTGGCGCTACGTTGTTCCAGTCCGTCTGGAACGCCGGGTCGCCCACTTCGAACTGTGCAATCAGCGGAGTCCGCCCCGTCATCGTCCCCGGCTTGAACATGCTGTCGGCGCCGGTCACACCGTAGATGTCCGTCCACTGGTCCGGACGGGCCCACGTGCTCACGGTCGTCTCGAAGGGGAATTGCAGCTCCCAACGAAGGCCGCCGGTCAGCGTCAGGTCGGGCCGCGGGCGCCACGAATCGCTGATGAACACGCCGAACTCGTCCAGCCGCCCTTTCTGCCAGCGTTCTCCGAGGTACTGGTACTGCTCGTTGGCGTCGAGGACTGCCGTTCCGTTGATCTGGTTCACCGTGCCCGTGAGCAGGGAGTACAGGTTCCTGGCGTACGTGGCATAGGTGTCGCTGATCCCCCCGGGGTAGTTCCCGGAAGAGGCCGCCCACATGCTGTAGTTCGGAGCCGCGGGGGCCAGCGTCATGATGACCCCCGGCACCACGCTGCCTGGGGTGTCCATGTTGTCGAACGAGATCCTGTTCAGGGACGCGCCTGCGCTGATCGTGTGGCGGCCCTTGAGCCACGTCAGCGTGTCCTCGACAACGACGTTGAGTGCGTCACGCGAGCTCCGGCCGGCATTCGCCGTCGCCGTCGTCAGCGCGTTGGTCCCGATGGCGTAGTTGCCGATCAGAAGGTTGTAGCCGCCCTGGCAGCCGGGACCGGAGCACGCAAACTGCGACACACCGACCTCGGGGCAGAACTCGGACGACATTGCCTGGTAACCCGCGCGCGCTTCGTTCACCACGCTCCGGCCGAAGGCCGAGCGCACGGCGGCCTGCACCATGTACGGGCGGCCGTACCGCCCGCCGGAGTTGGCGAAACCCGGGAACGTCGACTCTCGGTTGTTCAGGAAGTCCGGCGTGGCGTCGATCTTGACGTATCGGCCAGTGAAGGTCACGCGGTGGTTCCTGGTGACGTTGACGTCGAGGCGTAGAGTCGGCAACTGACGCGTCTCTTCGCCTGAGGGGCTGTAGTCGAACTTGTCGTTGTTCACGTCCCAGCTGGAGAGGCCGCCGGCGGTCCATCCTGCGGCCGCCGAACGGATGTCGGCGAGCACCTTGCCCACGATCGGATCAATCGTGGAGGGGTAGCCCTTCGACGCCGAGAGCGCCAGCAGGTCGATCGTCTTGTAGCCACTTCCATCCGCCGCGGGGTAGGTGAACAGACCCTGCTGCGCCTTGGTATTCAGGAGATACCGTGTGCGGGCGAACTGGTTTGGCCACAGGAACGATTCCCAATTGAAGAAGAAGAAGGCCTTGTCGCGCCCGTCGAAGAGCTTCGGGATCACGACGGGCCCGCCGACCCGGAAGCCCGGCGTCTGGAGACGGATGTCGTCGATGAAGTAGTCCCCGGCGGGAGTCTTCGGCCGGTCGCGCTTGTTGAACCAGTACGGCGTGTTCAGCCGCCAGAGCCAGCCCGACTTCTCGTTTCGGGTCAGCACGTCTTCGTCGTTGGTGCCGGCCTGGTTGCGCCAACTGTTGTAGATCGCGCCCGAGAACCGGTTCGACCCGGCGCGGGTCACCATCCGGATCTGGACCGCACCATGGCCGGCGCTGTCCGCACCCGGCGTCGAGCTGGTCACCGTAATCTCCTGAATCGACTCCAACGGCGGCCGGATCGGAGCCGCGAACCCGGACGCGTTCCGGAGGTAGGTGTCCTGGACGTTCACGCCGTCGAGCGCGATATTCATCGTGACGTTGGGCAGGCCGCTGATGATGGTGCCGGCGCCGCCGACGCCGGTCGTCATGGTTGCCGTCAGCGCGTTCGTCAGGTCGAGCGCGTTGTGCGTCCGGAGGGGATATCGCTCGATTTCGGCGATGACGATGGTCTGGTGGACGGCCGCCGTCTGGACCTGCAGCATCTCGTAGGCCCCCTCGACGACGACCCGCTCGGCGACGTCGCCCGGCCACAGCACGGCCTTCACCGCGACTGGTGTCGCCGCGGTGAGCGGAATGTCAGGCAGCACCAGCGTCTGGTACCCCAGGAGCGAGACCGTCACCGTGTAGGTCCCGGGGTTCAACGCGGGAACGACGAACCACCCGGTGTCGTCGGTGACGGCCACGTGTTCGTCGCGAGTCGCGTTGTTGCGGACCACCACCTGCGTGCTCGAGGCGATGCGACCCCCGGTGTCACTGACGACGCCCGCCAGGGGAGCGGTGATACCGGCGGCCTGCGCGTACGCCGAGGCACTGGCCAGCATCAGATCCGCCGTGAGGAGTGCGATCGAGATCAAGCCGGTGCGCCTGTTGTTCATGGCCGAGACTCCCTGCGAGAAGCAGACGCCGGTTCATTGGCCGAACGTGAACGGCACCGTGGCAAGCGTGCGGTCCCACATCATCGCGAGCGTGCCGCCGGTCGGAGTCATGTCGGTGAAGGCGATGGTGAACTGCTCCACCGAGAACGGCAGCGTGCCGAGCGTCATGGGGGTCCGCAGGACGTCCCTGTCCGGCGTGTAGCCGTATGCACCCCACAGCGCCTTTGTGTTCTTCGTGTCGTAGTTTGCCTGCGCCGGCCAGGAGGAGAGGACGAGCGTCCAGGCCTTCTCCTTCAGGTCGACGAACAGGCTATAGGCCCCGACCGGGAGAGGCTTGCCGTCGAAGACCAGCGACAACTCGGTCTTGAGACGCGTCGTCTGGTTCGCGCCCGCACGCCACACTGGCGCCCCCGCGTACATGGCCTTGCCATAGTCTGCGCCGGCGCCGAACAGGTTCTGGCGTCCCCGTTTGATCGGGCGGCCGTAGCTGACCTCGATCCATTTGCCGCCCTGGTAAACCGGGCCGTCCGGGGTGTTCACATATTTGCCGCCGACCTCGGCGGCGGCAGTTCCAGGCGGGCTCGCCAGTCTCTGGCCCTGGGCCAGTGTCAGGATTCCCGCGATGGATATGAGGACGGCCGACAATACGGACGCTCGCGTCTTCATTCGACTCCTCCTTCGCGATTGCGTGCCTGGAAACGGCCGGGCAGTGGGGCAGAGATCTCACGCCGGGTTGCGCAGGGATTGTCAGCAGGTGGCAGGGTGCGGGCTAGGGCTGGGGGAAGATACGGCGGTTGTACGGTGGCCGGCTGGCCCGGGAATGGCTCATCCCGCTCGCGCTGCAGCGTCACTCGGAACATGAGGCGCCGCGATTGAAGCGGTTGACGATCGGGCAGAGCCTAACGGATGAACCAGGGGAATGCAAGGGGCCGGAACCCGCCGGAACCCGCCGGAACCATCCCCCTCGCTCCAGCGCGAGCGATTGCCCGTCGGCCGGCTAGAATGGAACCTCGATGAGGACGCCGAAGCGCGCTGTCGCCGCCCCGCCGCCGTCACGCGACTGGACCGCCGCGCAGGCCGCGCTGCTCTTCGCGGCGCTGCTGCTCGCGACGCTCACCGTCTACCAGCCCGCCTGGCACGGAGGCTTCCTGTGGGATGACGATGCGCACGTGACGGAGGCGGCGCTGCGATCGTGGGACGGCCTGCGGCGGATCTGGTTCGATCTCGGAGCCACGCAGCAGTACTACCCGCTGACGCATTCCGCGTTCTGGGTGATGCACCGGCTGTGGGGCGACTGGACCGCCGGCTACCACCTCGTCAACATCCTGCTGCACGCGTTGTCGGCATGCTTCGTAGCGATGATCCTGCGGCGGCTGCAAGTCCCGGGCGCCGCGCTTGCGGCGGCGATCTTCGCGCTGCACCCGGTGCACGTCGAATCGGTGGCCTGGATCACTGAGATCAAGAACACCCTGTCCGGCGCGCTCTATCTCGGGGCGACGATCGCGTATCTGCGATTCGACAGGAGCCGTTCGCGGCGCGCCTACGCGCTGACGGCGACGCTCTTCGCGCTGGCGCTCGCCAGCAAGACCGTGACGGCGACCTGGCCGGCGGCGATGCTGGTGGTGGCGTGGTGGCGCCGAGGCCGTGTCGACTGGCGGCGTGACGCGCTCCCGCTGGCGCCGTTCGTCGTCTTCGGCGCGGCAGCCGGCCTGCTCACTGCGTGGGTCGAGGACGCCTTCATCGGCGCCCACGGCGCCGAGTTCCAGTTCACGCTGATCGAGCGGGCGCTGATCGCGGGGCGCGCGATCTGGTTCTACCTCGGCACGCTGCTGTGGCCGGCGAACGTGATGTTCGTCTACCCGAAGTGGGACGTCCGCCAGGATGTGTGGTGGCAGTACCTCTACCCGCTCGCGGCTCTCGTGTTGCTCGGCGCCTGCTGGGCCTGGCGAAAGCGCTCGCGGGCGCCGCTGGCGGCGCTGCTGCTGTTCGTCGGCACGCTGGCTCCGGCGCTGGGGTTCGTGAACGTCTACCCGTTCAGGTTCTCCTTCGTCGCGGACCACTTTCAATACCTCGCGAGCGTTGCTGTGATCGCGTTTGGCGCGGCCGGGATTGCGATCGTTGCCGGGCGGCACGTCGGGCCAGGCCCGTTTGTGAGCGCCGCGGTGCTGTTGGTCGTCGCCGGACCGCTCGCCGGCCTGTCGTGGCGCGAGAGCCGCCAGTACGCCGACGCCGAGACGCTGTATCGCACGACGATCGCGCGCAATCCAGCAGCCTGGATGGCGCATCACAACCTGGCCGCCATCAAGGCGCACGGATCGGATGCCGACGTGGAGATGGCCGTAGGGCACGCGATGGAGGCGATTCGTCTCAATCCGACGGAAGCCGACCCGCACACCACGCTCGGCGTCGCGCTGCAGCGCCAGCGGCGGCTCGAAGAGGCCGCGGCCCAGCACATCGAGGCGATCAGGCTTCGGCCGGAACGGGCATCGGCGCACAACAACCTGGGAGCGGTGAGGCAGGCGGAAGGACGGCTGGAGGAAGCCGCCGGACATTACGCCGAGGCCGTGCGGCTGGAGCCCCGGTACGGCGACGCGCACCGCAACCTCGGCCTCGCACTCCAGGAATTGGGCAGGAACGAGGAGGCGATAGCTCACCTGCGGGAAGCCGCGAGCCTGGAGCCTGCATCGGCCGTGGCGCGCGACGCGCTCGGCACGGCGCTCGTCCGGCAGCACCGGCCGGCCGAGGCAATCTCGGATACCGGGCGGCCGTTGCAGCCGACCCGACGTACGCGGGGGCTCGCAACAACATGGGCTTCGCGCTGGAATCGCTCGGACGGCTCGACGAGGCGATCGCCGCCTATCGCGAGGCGCTTCGACTCGAGCCCGGCGCGGGACTGCCGCGCGAGAATCTCGGTCGTGCGCTGTACAGCCGGGCGAACCGGCTCCTCACGCAGAACCGGCTGGAGGAGGCGGTCGGACAGTACCGCGAGGCGCTGACCTTCGTGTCCGCGCCGCGTGCCGCCGAGGTTCACAACGATCTCGGCGTGGCGCTCGCTGGTCTGGGCCGCCTTCCGGAGGCGCGCGGCGAGTTCCAGGCCGCGCTCGCGATCAGGCCCGACTTCGCGGACGCCCGCGCGAACCTCTCGCGCGCCGGCGGGAAGACCGAGCGATGACGGGCGCTGCCGCAGGCGTTGCCGACCCCGGCGTCAGAACGTCAGCACCTTCCAGCCCTGCTTCAGCATGTCGGTGAGCGGCCTGCCCATGTACCTCACCTCGATGCCCGCCTTCCGAAGCGGCTCGGCCACCCCGTACATGTCGGCGCACGCCTGGCAGGCCTGCACCTTCACGCCGTCCGCCTGCATCGCCTTGACCGCCGTCTGCAGGTCCTTGTCCGACGCCAGCAGCCTGGCCGACGGCCCCCAGACGATCAACGTGACCTCGTCGAACCACTTCTGCTTCCTGGCATTGTGCGTGTACATGAAACACACGCTCTTCGCCACGTCCGGATCGGCGCTGCTCCAGACGACTGCCAGCCGGCTCGGTTCGACCGGCTTGTCCTGACCGGAACCGACGGCCGAGCCGAGAAGGGCGAGAGCCGCCGCAACCAGAACGACGACGCGGGCGGACGAGGGGATTCGCACGTGGACACCTCCATGCACCACGGCACGCGAGCGCGGGTGCGACGATGAGATTGTAGTCTGGCGGCGCCGATCGTCAGGGCCCTTAGACCCGGAATTTGCGTCGGTTGACGACCCGGACCTCGACTCGGCCGCGGCTCGGCCCCCCACTCCGCAAAGCCGGCAAAGGCTTTGCTTCGGGGGGGACCCTTCACCGCGTCCTCTCCGTCATCGTCAATTCAACCGAATCCTGGGACTAGCTACCTGCGCGTCCTGACGCCTCGGACCGCTGCCTGAACGAGCGTGTACGCCGCCTTGCGCGATCGCCCCTCGGCGTCGCGCTCCCCGGTGGGTGTCGAGGCGATGCCGATGGCCACCGCCTTCGGGTCCTTGAACATCTCGGCCACGGCGTCGGCCAGCTCCGCGCTCGTCGGGCCGCCCTTCACGTTCAGGGAGTGCCCCGGCACCTCGGCGGGATCCAGGACGTCCATGTCGATGTGGACGTAGATGCGGCTGACGCGGGCCGAGAGGGCGGCGTAGATCCTGCGGAACACGTCGCCGCGCGTGCGCAGGTCGGCCACGGTGAGCTGCGGCACCTTCAACCGGTCGATCAGTTCCTGCTCGAGCGGATCGGTATCGCGCACGCCCGCGAGGATCATGTCGGCGACCGGCACCGGCGGGTCGAGCTTCGACGTCGTCCGCAGGCGAGTAAGGCACAGCCCGGCGGCGGCGGCGACGTCCATGCCGCCCAGCATTCCGCTGAGCGTCGTCTCGGGCGTGTTGAAGTCGCCGTGCGCGTCGATGTAGACCAGACCGACCTTGTTCGCCTGTCCCGACGCGCCCGCATGCTGGACGCCGCCGAGCATGCCCAGCAGCGAACTGCAGTTGGCCAGGAGACCGACGACGAGCCGGCCTTCGCGAATCTGGGAAGCCACCGTGTCGGCCATGTTGCCGTTGGCGAGCGCCAGCCGTTCCCACGCGCCGTACTGGCGCTCCTGTTGGGCCGAGAGGCGAATCGGCGGGAGATTGGCCACCTGCGCGCCGGCCTGTTCGAGTTCCGCCGGAAGGCCGCCTGCCACCAGCGCGTCTGGTGCCGGCGAAAGCTCCGCCGTATTCCGCTCGCCGACGTACGGCATGCGCACGATGGTGACCTGCACGCGCGCCTCCTGCTGTGGGGCGCCGGCACCGCCGGCGCGTATTGTCGTCGAATGGAGCGTCGATGCGCCGGCCGACAGGACTGCCGCGCCGGCCAGCGCGATTGCGGTACGAAGGGTAGCTTCCATTTGGTCCCTCGAGTTCGGGCCGCGCGTGGCCAGTTCAGTCCACGATTGCCAGGAGCGCGAGCCCTGGCCGCGGCGCAGTATAGCACCCGACGACTGTGAGCTCGGGCGCGCGACCGACCCGCGCAGGGCCTGAGGAGTCGTCGATTCAGGCCAGCCGGCGTGTAGAATGGTGCGAACCGACCGATGACAAGAACAACCGACTCCCACCCGGTCTCGCTCGAGCAGGTCCGGCAGCTGGCGCGTGGACGGTTCGGCGACATGGTCAAGGCGGTCGTGGACCTGCGCCGCGGGATCATGCTCCTCGACGCCGATCTGCACGCCGACCAGGAAGCGGAGCTGCTCGCCGACGGCTCGGCCCAGGAAGACCTCTGGGGCATCAACCTCTATCCGGACGTCCCCGGCGCCGACTGGGTGGAGTTCGATTCGATGATCAACCTGCGACCGTCGTTCGGAAACCGGTCGCGCGGCGTGGACGACCCGGCAACGCGCGAGGCGATCGTCCGGCTCGTCGAGCAGTTGGTGCGCCGGTGACCGGGATGGTCCACCGGGATCTGGCGGCAGGACGATGGTGGACGCTGTCGCTCGCCGAGCAGCTGGGCAACGTCGGCAGCGAGATCGGCCGGGCATCCCGCTGGCTGTCGCGCAATCCCGAAACGGCCCGTCTTGCCTTCTACCGCGCACTCGAATTGATCGATCTCACTCTGGCCGATCCACGGGTGCGGGCGTCGCGGCCCCGGCTGCGGGAGATCGCCCGTGCCCGCGAGGTGGTCGTCGATTTCTTCGCCGGAAGCAACGAGTACGGCTCCACCGCGGACTCCCTGCAGAAGTACTTCGACCAGTTCGCGGCGGCCGCGCGCGTGCGGCCCACCGGAACCTCGGCGTGACGATCGGACCAGCCATCGCCGCCCGCCTGCCTGCCTCCTGACACGGACAGCGTCACCTTGACGACGCGCTCCCGACGATGCCATCGTCGTCGATCGAGGCGGCTCGGGACGAGCCGGAGTTCGGACCGGGCGACGCTCGACGGGGGACCGCCATGGGCATGTTCGACACGGTCGTCTGCCGCAGAACCGGCGATGGGTCGAGTTCCGCGTGCGCTTCACAAACGGACGAGTCCAGGAGGTGCATGAGATCCCTGCGCGGGAGGAGGGCGCGACGCAGGCTGCTGGACCGCCTACGGCGCCGGCGGGCGTCGCCGTTGAGCCGCGGGCGCCTGAGGTGGACGAACGCCCGGAGGTTGAGGCGCTGCTTCGCCGGATGAAGGCGCAGGTCGCAACGCTTGGCAAGCTGCTGGGGGAATGCAGCGACCACTGGGGGTATGAGGATCCCATCTACCGGTTCTACCACCAGAGCTTCAAGGTCTACGCGCTCCAGGGGCAGACCGGCCGGATCGTGGCGGCTCTCGAGAACCTCCGGCCCGCGCATCCGCTGGACGAGGGCTTCAGGAGTATCGTCGCCGACGGCACGGGCCTGACGTTCGAGCCCGAGCACAACCGCCGATGGCTCGAGGTGACCCGCCCGGTTGTCGAAGCCTTCTTCCACGCGCGCTACTTCCTGGAGATGGCGGTGCGGTACGGGCGCCGACTCGACGCGCCGCCGCGAGTACTGCCGAGTGGATGGGCCGCGCTCCTCGAACTCTATGGCCTGCGTTGAGCCGCTCTCCGACGCAGCTCCGACGCCGGACCCCGGCGGCTGAGTTCCGGTGGTAGACTGCTGCCGATGTCTCGACCACGCGCTTCCGTCACGGTCCCGCTCACGGTCCAGAGCACGATCGAGGCATTCGTCTCAGGTGTGCGCGCTCGCTTCGGGGGGCGCGTCGCCCGCATCCGGCTCTTCGGCTCTTACGCGCGCGGCGAGGCCCGCGAGGAGTCGGATGTCGATTGCCTGGTGCTGCTCGATCGCGTCGAGCGGGAGGACGACCGCGCCGTGACCGACCTGGCGGCCGACCTCACCTGGCAGCGGGACGGCGTCGTGATCTCGCCAATGGTGATGTCGGAGACCGAGTTCGAGGCCTGGAAGGCGCGCGAGCGGGCCACGCCGCTCGCGATTGAACGGGAGGGAATCGACCTGTGACCGACGACAACATCCGCGCCAACGTGGCCGCCGAACTGACGCGGGCGAGTGAGTCGCTGCGCGCGGCGGCCTTGCTCGTTGATGCCGGTCTGCTCCACGACGCCGAGAGCCGGCTGTACTACGCGATCTATCACGGCGCCATTGCGCTGCTGCTGACCGAGGGGATCGAGCCGCGGTCGCACGCCGGCACATCGTCGCTGCTCGGCCTGCACTTTGTCCGCACCGGCCGGTTGAGCCCCGACGATGCCCGCCTGTTCGCCCGCATTCAGAAGTACCGCCTGGAGGCCGATTACGCCCGCGACTTCGTCCTGACCAACGAGGCTCTGCGCGAGGACCTCGACGCCTGCACGGGATTTCTCGCCCGCGTGCGCGCCCTCATCGGCGCGGCCAAGGCGTAGCCGGCGAACTGGTCATGGTCCGCAACTGGTTCGAGAAGCCCAAGGCGAACATGGCGGCCCGGTAGAGCCTATCCTGGCAACTGTCCCTCTCGCACGGTCAGCTTGGTTGCAATCTGTCTGTCTCGGGCGGTCATCAGGTCCGCCCGCGAGAAGCCGGTGCGGCTCGAGAATGTGCCGGCGGCGCGGGCCTTCACGCAGTCGCCCCTCCAGTCGCGGGGCCGGAGATAGAAGCCCGCGAACCCACCTTTCGGCAACTGACGCCTGCAGGCGGGCACACGGCTACTTCAGCTTCTCGTACTCCGCCTTCGCGGCCACCAGGACCGGCAGGTCGGGGTCGGCGTCCTTCCACCACTTGAGGAAGTCCTGATACGCCGTGCGGCTGGTCGCGAGATCGCCGGCCATCGCGGCCGCGCGGGCCTTGCCCAGGCGCGCGAGGGGATGGACGATCGAGAACTGGTCGATCTGCGGCCGTTTCCCCGCCTTGCCGCGAGCCTCCCCGCTGCGGTATAAGTTCGCTCCATGATCACGCGATTCTCCCTCGCCCTTGTCCTGACCCTCGTCGCACTGACCCCGGCCTCCGCGTCCGCCCAGCCGGCCGCGCCGCGCCCCGCCATCGACTGGCGGATGTCGCCGCCGGGAGCCCTCGACTCGGCGCTGCCGCTCCGCGACCAGGCGCGCGTCTTCAACGAGATCCTCGCCTGGCGGCTCGACAACATCCTGCCGGCCATCATGCGCCGCGAGGGCGTGGACATGTGGATCGTCATGTGCTTCGAGTACCGACGAAGACCCGGTCTACATGACCCTCGTCCCGAAGCCGGCGATGTCGGCGCGGCGGCTGTCGATCCTGATCTTCCACGACCGCAAGGACGGCTTCCAGAAGCTCACCGCCAACTGGCACGGGTCAGACTCGGCCGGACCGATGTACACGAGCATCTTCACCGACCGCTCGAAGGGCGCGAACCACCAGCTCACGGTCGTCGCCGACTACATCCGCCAGCACGACCCGCGGAAGATCGCCATCAACTACGCGCCGCACTACGACTACCACGACGACTTCAGCCACGGGAACGGCCTGTCGGCATTCCACAAGGAGAAGCTCGAGCGCGCCCTCGACAAGAAGTACGTCGAGCGACTCGTCCCCGGCGAGCGGATCTGCATGGGCTGGTACGAGACGCGCAGCCCGCGCGAGCTGAGCCTCTATCGCCAGCTCGGCGCGATGACGCACCAGCTCATCGCCGAGTTCTTCTCGAGCGGCGTCATCGTCCCCGACGTGACGACGGCCGAAGACGTGGAGTGGTGGATCCGCGAGCGGCACGGCTCGCTGGGCCTCGAGACGTGGTTCCACCAGTCGATCGACATCCACCGGTCGCCGAAGGACCAGGCGCGGTACGGGAAGAACGACCGCGTGATCCGGCGAGGCGACCTGCTCCACTCCGACGTCGGCATCCGCTACCTCGGCCTCTGCACCGATATGCAGCACAACGCCTACGTCCTCCGCCAGGGGGAAACCGAGCCGCCCGCCGGCCTGAAGGCGCTGCTGGCCAAGGGCAACCGGCTGCAGGAAATCCACTTCGCGGAGATGCGGGAGGGCCGGACGGGGAACGAGATCCTGCGCGCCATCATCGCGCGCGGCAAGGCCGAGGGGCTGCGGCCCACGGTCTACACGCACCCGATCGGGCCGTACGGCCACGGTTCGGGGACGATGATCGGGATGCCCGACAAGCAGGAGTTCGTCCCGGGCAGCGGCGAGTGGCCGCTGCACAACGACACGGTCTACTCGATCGAGTTCTCGGTGGCCGCGGCCGTCCCCGAGTGGGATGGCGCCGACGTGACGATGGGCCTCGAGGACGACGCGATCTTCAGCGGCGGCGTCGCGCGGTGGATCGACGGGTATCCGACGACGTTGTACGTGATCCGCTAGTCGTACGAGGTCGCGGTCTTGATGCGTGCGACGTGAATCGTCACGGCGATGCCGACCGCGAGCAGCAGGAGCCGGACCCACCAGAGCCGTGAGGGAACCGCCAGGAACGCGGACGCTGCGAGCGTTGCCCACAGCAGCACGAGTGTCACCACTTTCGAGGCCAGCGGAACGCCGGCGCCCTCGCGGTAGCGCCGGATATATTTCCCGAACAGGCGATTGCCGAGCAGCCAGCGGTACATGCGCTCGGAGCTGCGCACGAAACAGGCGGCGGCGAGGAGCAGGAAGGGCGTAGTGGGCAGCACCGGCACGAAGACCCCGACGATGCCGAGGCCGACCGCAAGGATGCCCGCGCCGACGAGCAGCCCTCGGCGCATCCGGCCCAGCGGGTGCGCCGGCGTGGTCCCGACGGCAGAGGAGGCGTCGCTGTCCGAGACGCTCCGACCGGCTCGAGCCGGCGCCTCCGCCGAGGCCATCGGGGACGTTCGCTGTTCGAGCACGCCCATCATCCCGATCTTACCGGGGTACGAGGTCGGGAGGTGTGACGCGGCCGATTGCCTGGCGGTGACCCGCCTACGCCTGCGGACGGCTGGCGGCGATCTCCGCGCCGAGGATGCGCTTCACTTCGCCAACTTCTGCGAACGTGACCACGCGCAGGCGCAGCAGCAGGCCCACGTAGGCTGCCGCGCCGGCGACGAAGAGCGGCGGCGCTCAGCGGCCACGCGGGCGAGAGCACGATCAGCGGCACGAACACGACGGACGCCGCCAGGGCCTTCACCGCGGGACGAAGGGAGAAGGGAAGCCCTGGCCTCACCGTCGATGCCAGAAACCACGCGTAGAGGGCGGACGCGGGCAGCACGGCGATCGACGCTCCGAGGCTGCCGAACCGCGACGCCAGCGGGAACCCGATCGTCCAGAAGGCGGCCAGCTCGAGCGCCGAGGCGGCGATGAGGGCCTTGGGGCGATCGAGCACGAGTGCCTGAAGCCGGGCGACGCTTCCGACGGCGACGGTCAGCAGCGCCAGCGTGATCACGGCGACGTTGGTCGCGACCGGCACGTACTGCCCGCCCATCAGCAATGGCACCAGCGCGCTGCCCAGGAGCGCGGCGCCTGCCACGCAGAGCACGGCGGCCACCACCAGGTACTTCAGCACGCGCTCCAGCCACATCCCGATCGCGTCGGTTCGACCGAGTTCGAACTCGGCGACCAGGTAGGGCGCCAACGACGAGACGAGCTGCCCCATCACGTGCGCCACGGTCAGGTACACCGCGAAGGCGGCGCCGAAGAACCCGACCTCCTCGTAACGATTCGTGGCGAACCGGACGAGCGTCTCGCCGCTCCTCTGGGTGAGCGTCAGCAGCAGGTTGCCGACCGCGAACAGGCTGCCGATCCGCAGGAACGGCGACAGGTGGTTTCGGCTGAGATCCACCGCGTACCGTCGCAGGTACGGCCGCGTCCACCACAGGGCGCAGGCGAGCACGACGACCTCGGTGGCGAGCAGCCCGAGACAGGCGCCGCGCAGCCCCGCCACGACGAACCCCAGCGGCACCAGTCCCACGATCAGCCATCGGCGGATCAGGTCGCCCAGGCCCCATCGCGCCGCATCGTTGAGTCCGAGGAGCAGGGCGGAGCAGAGGTTGCCGACGCTCCGGCAGAGCACCGCGCCGGCGACAAACGCGGCTGCCACCACGTCGGGCTCGCCGAGCAACAGCGTCGCGACCAGGAAGAAGCCGGCCGCCGCGCACGAACCGGTGACGGCGCGGAGCACGGCCATGCTCGTCGCGAGCCGCCGCAGGCCGTCCTCGTCGCCGGCCGCCACCATGCGCGGAACCGAGCGGGTCAGCATCGACACCGCCCCCAGACCGCTCAGCAGCGCGAACCACAGCGACACCGACGTCAGCAGCGCGAAACGGCCGAACGCCGCCGGGCCAAGCAGCCGCGGCACGACCGCCGCGAACAGCGTCACGCCCGCCACGTCGAGCACGCGCTGGGCCATCAGCAGGCCGGCGTTGCGAAGGGCGCGCTCGGAACCGGCGGCCATGGGCACGTCACCCGCCGGCGGCCTGGTCTTCGAGGTAGGACGCCTCCCCGTTGACCGACCAGACGTCGTGATGCTCGCCGAGCACGTTGCGCGCCGCGAGCCGCCCGGCCAGCATCGCATGATCCTGGTTGTTGTACCGATGCGTGCCGTTGCGGCCGATCGTCTGCAGATTCTCGAAGCGCGAGAGATAGCCGCGGATCGTTTCCACGTGCGTCCGGTACGAGGCGTCGTAGACCGGGTACGCCTTCTCCTGGCGGATCACACAGCCGTCCTCGACGCGCGCGCCCGGCGCGAGGCCGAGCCCCTGCAGTTCGCGGGCCGCGAGGTCCAGGAGCTCGGCGTCCGTCCGCGACCACAGCGCGTCGCCGACCGAGCAGAAGTACTCCATGCCCAGGCTGGTGCGGCGCGCGTCGGGCACCAGGGCCGCGCTCCAGTTCCGGAAGTTCTGCACGCGGCCGACCAGCACCTCGCGGCCGTGCACGTACAGCCACGTGTCGGGGAACGTGACCGGGGCGTCGAGAATCAGGCCGACCAGGATGAAGTCGCGGTGTCTGAGCGCACGCCCGGCGGCCAGGATGTCCGGCGGCGGCAGCGGGTCGAGACGTTCCAGAAGAGTCCCCAACGGAAGGCTCGAAATCACATGGCCCGCCTCGACCGACTCGGTTCGACCGTTGCCGACCTCGACCCGGTCGACCCGCCGCCCGTCGTGATGCAGGCGGGTGAGGGCGGTTCCGACGCGCACGACGCCGCCCGCAGCCACGATGAGGTCCGCGAAGCGCTCCCACATCTGGCCCGGGCCGAGCCGCGGGTAGTGGAACTCGCGGGCGAGCGACGCCACGCGGCTGCGCCGCCCGATGGCGCCGGCGACGGCCGTCCGCAGCGTCAGGCCGCGAATGCGTTGTGCGGCCCAATCCGCGCCGATCTCCGAGCACGGCATGCCCCACACCTTCTCGGTGTAGGTCTTGAAGAACGTCTCGTAGAGGCGGCGGCCGAACCGGCTCGTCACCCACGCGTCGAACGTCCGCTCACCCGGCGATCGGCGGATGCGGGCGCCGAGGTAGCTGGCGACGATGCGTGCGCTCTCGCAGGGACCCAGGTTGCGCACCACGTTCGCCAGGTTGACGGGGTAGTCGAAGAACCGGCCGCGGTAGTAGATCCGCGAGAGCCTCTGGACCTTGACGAACTCGTCGCCGAGCGTGTCTTCCCACAGCCGCTGGACCTCCGGCATCCGCGTGAGGAACCGGTGTCCTCCAATGTCGAACCGGCAGCCGTGATGACGCTCGGTGCGGGCCAGGCCGCCGACCTGGGCGGCCTGCTCGAGGACGATCACCTCCATGCCGGCGGCCGAGAGGTCACGCGCGGCGGTCAACCCCGCCGGGCCTGCGCCGGCAACGACAACGCGGCCGGCCGCCGTCACCGCCATCCCGGGTCGCCCGGCGCCGGGTCGGGGCGCGACGAAGCTGGTGCAGGTGCCGGCAGCGGCCGGTCGGCGGTGAGGACGTGCATGGCGAGCCCCATCCCGAAGCCGGCCGCGGCGCACACGTAGTGCACCCACTGCCAGGCGAGGGCCCGCGCCGCGAAGACGGGGCCGCGTGCGCGCTGCAGGAACTTCGCCAGCGGCAGGTCGACGGCGACCTCCACGGCACCGAACGCCACGGCCGCGAACCTCGCGGAAGCGAACCACGGCGACGCGATTAGCGCCGCGCCGAGCCCGCAGGCCGAGGCCACCGCAACACGCCCCGACCACTTGAGGTTGAGGTCGTCCGGCATCCGCCCGCTCGCAAGAATCACACGCGTCCAGGGCATGGCGCGATCGAAGATCTCCGAGCGGACGAGACCGGCCGGCGTCCAGCGCTTGAGGTGCTTCACCGCCAGCGATTTGACCATGCGGATCCGCTCGCCGGAGGCGATCAGCCGCGATCCGAACTCGATGTCCTCGATGCTGGACCGGCGGTAGCGCTCGTCGTACCCCCCGACGCGCACGAACGCGTCGCGCCGCACCGCCCCACACGCGCTCCAGAACGCGCAGGCCTCCTCGTGCGCCGTCTGGTGCACGAAGCGGTGCGCGAGGTTCTTGTACTGCGAGAGGAAGTTCGGTGCGCCCGGCGCCTCGTCGTAAGACCCGACGATGGCAGCGTGATCGGGATGGCCGGCCAGGGCCGCGACGACCCTCGCGACGGTGTCGGGCGGCACCGTCACGTCGGCGTCCACGAAGAACAGGACGTCACCCTCCGCGACGCGCGCGGCGGCATTGCGGGCGCGCGCCGGCCCGCCCCGCTCGTCGAGCACGACGACACGCGCACCGCACGCGCTCGCCAGAGCCACCGCGGCGGAATCGCCGCCGTCGACCGCCACCACGAGATCGGCAGGAGGAGGGTCGAGGGCCGCCAGGCTCGCCAGGCACGCGCGGAAATTGTCGTCGCCGAGCAGGACGGGAACGATCACCGACACTCGCGACCTCGCGGCGGCGACAGCGCCATCGGTCGCGGCGGACATGCGCCGGCGGGAATCGTCGTTTGGCGCGATCATGCAGTCGATGCCAGTACCCGCGAGCATCTGCCGAGGGCAAGCGGACTCCGAATCATACGTCAGCCGGCCGGATGGTTCCACCGGTCACCGCGGCACCCGGACTGTTGTGTGCAAACGCATCGACGCGCGCGCGTCGCAGGCTCCGGCGCGCGCTGGCCAATTCGCCGTCAATCGGGGATGATGTCGGGCGATGAAGCTCTGCATGGTGACGACGTTCTATCCCCCGTATCACTTCGGGGGAGACGCCACCTACGTCCACCGGCTCGCCGCCGAACTGGGACGCCGCGGGCACGCCGTGGACATCGTGCACGACCTCGATGCCTACTACCTCCTGCATCCGGGCGAACCGCCGCTCGACTACCCTCCGTTAGACAACGTCACCGTCCATCGGTTGAAGTCGCCGTTCGGTCGGCTTTCGCCGCTGGCCACCCATCAGACGGGCTTCCCCCTGTTCAAGCCGAGGCTCAGGCGCCTGCTCGAGTCGGGCGGGCACGACGTCGTCCACTTCCACAACGCGTCGCTGATCGGGCCCGGGGCATTCGGCTTCGGCAGCGGGGTCAAGCTCTATACCACCCACGAGCAGTGGCTCGTGTGCCCGATGCACCTGCTGTGGCAGTTCGGCCGCCGTGTCTGTGAGACGCGCCGCTGCGTCCGGTGCTGCCTGCTCGGGCGTCGTCCGCCGCAGTTCTGGCGCGCCACGGGGCTGCTGCGCCGGCGCGTGCGGCAGATCGACCGATTTCTGGCGCCCAGCCGCTTCGTGCGCGACAAACACCGCGAGTGGGGGCTGGACCTGCCGACGAGCGTGCTGCCGTACTTCCTGCCCGACGCGCCGCGGGCGGCCCCGGACGCTGCGCCGCCGCACCCGAGGCCGTACTTCCTGTTCGTCGGCCGCCTCGA
Source organism: uncultured Acidobacteriota bacterium (assembly GCA_963698725.1). Classification (GTDB taxonomy): domain Bacteria; phylum Acidobacteriota; class Vicinamibacteria; order Vicinamibacterales; family Fen-181; genus FEN-299. The sequence continues at coordinate 868,314 of CAVORY010000003.1, read as the reverse complement.
GCGCATCAAGGGCTTGCACACGACATTCGAGTCGTTCCGCCGGCCGGGCGCACTGGATCTCGTCGTGGCCGGAGAAGGGACCGAGGGGCAGAAGCTGCGCGCCGCCGCCGCCGGCATGCCGAACGTGACGTTTCTCGGTGCGCAGGACTTCTCGCGGCTGCGAGCGCTCTACCGCCATGCCATCGCCCTCGTCGTGCCATCGGTGTGCTACGAAGTGGGTCCGATGGTGATCCTCGAGGCGTTCGCCGAGGAGACGCCCGTCGTTGCACGCGACCTGGCGGGCATGGCCGAATTCGTGAACGACTCGGGCGGAGGCCTCCTGTTTCGGGACGAAGCCGGCCTTCAGTCGGCGCTCGACCGGCTCCGATGGGACCAGGGCCTGCGGCGGGCGCTGGGTGAGGCGGGCCGACGGACCTTCCTCGAGCGCTGGACGGCCGACGCGCACGTGCGGCAGTACCTCGAGATCGTCCGCGAATGCCGCGAGGCCAAGGCGTCGTCGCGAGGCGCGCGGGGCGTGGCGCTGGCGGAGGGGATGTGACGTCCCTCTCGCGGCGCGTGCCGATCCTGGCCTATCACTCGATCAGCGGCGGGCCGCCGCCGCTGTGCATCTCGCCGGACAGGTTCGGCGAACACGTGTCGTCGCTCGTCGACGCCGGGTGGTCGTCGCTGACGCTCGACGGCCTGCTGGCGGGCTACGCCCGCGGCGGGTGGCCGGAACGAAGCGTGATGTTCACGTTCGACGACGGGCTGGCCAGCTTCGCGCGCGAGGCGCTGCCGCACCTGGTGCGGGCCGGTTTCGCGGCGACGCTGTTCGTCGTCGCCGGCCGGATCGGCGGCGAGACCGACTGGCCGGGATACCCGCGTGGCACGCCCAGGGAGCAGCTGCTCGACGCGGCTGCGCTGGCGGAGGTCGCCGCCGCGGGTGTCGAGATCGGCGCGCACGCCATGTCGCACCGTCGGCTCTCCACGCTGGCCGCAGACGCCGCCGCGCGCGAGGTGCTGGACGGCCGCCGGCGGCTCGAGGACCTGCTGTCGCGCCCCGTCAGGAGTTTTGCCTACCCGTTCGGAGAAGTGACGCCCGTGATGGCGCGACTCGTCCGCGAGCGGTTCGAGGCTGGTTTCGGAATCCGCCTGGCGTACGCCTCGCCGCGGAGTCGTCGCGAGGCGTTCGAGCGGATCGACGCGTACTACCTGCGCAACCACCCGTCGCTCGCGGCGCTCTCGAGCGCGGCGACGCGGGCGTACCTCGCGGTTCGGTCCGTGGCCCGCGAGGCGCGCCGCGCATCCGGACACGGCCAGCCATCACTCTAGCCGCAGCCAGTCGACCACCACGCCGAGCGCGCGCACGTCTCCGACACCGCCGGCGGCGCCCGGCACGAACGTGTCGCTGGCGATCGTCAGCCTCGCGGCGCCGGCCCTGAGCCGGGCCGCCACGTGCGAATCGAGGGCGATCTCGTAGATGGCGAACGCCGCGCTCGGGCGTTCGATCGATCCGGCCGGGATGCCGTCGATCGAGACCCGGACGATGGGCGCTGACAGGTCGGGAGGCCTGAGGGTGGCGATCCGGAACAGGAGCCTGACGGACGAATCCCCGGCGGCCAGCCGCGGCAGGGGGATCTCCGCCCGTCCCGACGTCCAGCGCGCGCTCGCACCCTGTATCCGCTCCTGGCCGTAGAACCCGCGCAGGAGCCAGCGGAAGTCGAGGTCGCCGACCTCGATCGCCAGGGGCAGAGCAATCCGGGGCTCCTCGGCGGGCCGCGAAATCCGGTACAGCTCCACGCGCCGGGAGATGTCAGGGACCGGGCGCGGGAATCCGCTGAAGAGCGGCGCCGCCATCGTGTACTTGAACGGGAACAGCTCCGGATCCCCGATCGCGTAGCCCGCGACGTCGCTTCGCCACAGGCGGCGGCCGATTTCGCCCTCGTAGCCGCCGATCATCACGTAGACCGGGCGGCCGCCCGCCAGGACCCGATCGATGAACGTGGGGATTGACGAGGCAGACGCCGGCCGCTCGACCAGCGGGAGGCAGATCCGGCCGAAGGCGGACTGGAGCGCCAGCGTGAGGTGGCTCGGCACCGACCAGTCCGACAGGACCACCGCATCGGGCGGCAGCCGGCTGGCGATGAACGCGACCCGGCGATGCAGATCCTGCAGCGGCGGCGTCCGCAGCATCGGTTCCGCCTGCCAGAGGTAGAGCGCGGCCAGACCGGCGGGCAGGGCCCAGGCGACGCGCAGCGCGCGCGATGGCAGCGCCGACGCGTCGGAGACGAGCACGCCGATGAACAGCATCGCCATCGGGAGCATCGACGGGACGAGCCGCCTGAAGTCCTTGGAGAGACCGGCTGCCTCGGGCCACAAGCCGAGAAGCACCGCGTCGGCAACGAACGGGGCGACCAACAGGAACACGCGCGGCCGCGGACCGCGCCACACCACGACGGCGAGGCCGGCCAGCGCGGCCGCCGCGCCCGGCGGAGACAGGAGGCGGCCGGCCATGGCGATCGCGGGCGATGCAAACAGGGCCAGCGTGACCGCCGTGCCGCCAAGCAGCGCGATCGATCGCGCGAGCGGCGTCGGCCAGATCGCGGGGCGGCGCGCCGCGAGCGCCAGCACGACCGCGCCAGCCGCCGCCGCCAGAACGAGAACGGGCCCCGCCGCGCCTGAACCCAGGCGGGTCGACATGCCATCCCAGGCCGCGCCGGCGACGCGCAGCGTGTAGGGGCGCGACACCAGCACCGCGTGCGCCGCGGCATGCGCCCAGGCGATGGCCAGCGTCGCCGCAGACCACCGCCAGGCCGGTCCCAGCAGATTCCGGCGTCTTGCGTAGGCGAGGAAGACAGCCGCCAGCGGGGCCAGGAAGAGGAGCGAGTCGATGCGCGCGAAGCCGGCGAGGCCGACCGCGGCGCCCGCGCAGCCGCCGGCCAGCCGCGACCGGGTGTCCCAGGCCTGCAGTGTGAAGAAGACCCCCGCGAGCATCAGAAACTGCGCGGGCAGCTCCGAGAAGGCGAGCCGCGCGTAGAGGATCTGGCCGCAGCTGACGGCGAGCAGGGCGGCGGCCACGCCGCCCGCGACCGGCGACCAGGCGCGACGCCCGACCAGCCACAGCGCGAAGACGCCGAGGACGCCGAAGAAGCCGCTGACGAAATAGCCGGCACGCGGCCCGGCCAGCGACGAGGCGGTCGCGATCCATGCCGGCAGGAGGTGATGGAAGAGCGGGACGAGCCGGTCGCTGCCCTCCGGGACCTGGATCCCCCCGGGGAAGCGCATCCGATCGTGAGGCCAGAGCGTGTCGCGGGCAAGCAGCGGGTCCAGCGCGTCGCCACCCACGATGCTCGCGCAGCGGGTCCGACGAGACGATCCCGCCCGTGCGCTCGATCGTCCTGCCGATGGCGACGTAGACCGACGCGTCGCGGCCGTCGACGAGACACTCGCCCGGGCGCGAGACGAGAGCGGCCGCGCAGGCGAGCGTGAGCGCCAGCGATATCCACGCCCAGGGCGTGACCGCCGCTCTGGCCGCGAAGGCGGCCCTCAGATCGCGCCAGCCCGCGAAGCAGACCGCGGCGGTGATGACGCCGGCGCCCACGAGGACCCGCAGGCCCGAGAACGCGCCGAACTCGGCGAGCAGCAGTGCCGACCACGAGACCGCAGCCACGAGGACGAACATCAGCGTGAAGATCGCCTCGATTGGCGTCGCCGTGCGGGCCTGAGCGTCTTGAGGATGCGCCATGCTGACAGCCGGGCCGCGAGCATCATAGCCGATGCGGCTGACGACGAGCGACTGCCGATCTGGCGTCAGTTGGCCGAGCCGCCCCACCACTCCCGCACCACGTCAGGAGACCCGAACCACCGGCGTGCGAGCACCGGCGCGTGACCGACACCGTCGAGCACAACGGCGTCTGCACCCGCTAGCAGGGCGCACGTGACGGGGACGAGGCCGTCGCCCCATACGGCGCCCTCGCCGCACAGTTGGCGGTAGGCGTGATACGCCAGGCGTTGGCCGACGCCCCCGCGGGCGCGGCCCTCGACAAGCTTCCCGGCGACCGACGTGTAGCTCACATCCGGGGCGAAGCAGGCGCCTGGGTACTGTTGATCCACCCAGCGTCGGATCGGGCCTATCCGCTGGTTGGTGTTCGGGCTGCCCAGCGTGAGGAGCCGGCTGACGCGGTCGCGTCCGGCGAACACGTCGCCCTCGAATGGCTCCGGGCTCAGGTAGAGGCGGCCCAGCACGCCGCCGGAGCTGTGACCGACGAGCACGACGCTCTCGCGCCCGCTCTCGCGAAGGGCGTCGCGGATCGTCCGGTCCAGTTTCCGGAGGATGGCGCGCCACCCGAGGGTCGACACCGTGGGCAGCCAGTCGAGTACGCCCACGTTCACGACCGAAACGCGGACGCCCGCCTCGTCGGCCAACGTCCGCTGCATGGCGCGGTACAGGCCGGGGCAAGAGAGAAACCCGCCGAGAATGACGATGGGCGGCCGAACCGGCTGCGCGCTCATGACGGCCGATCTGGCGGCACCGATGGTCCGGTTCCCGGCCGGCCGGCGCGCGGCTTGATCAGTCCCACCTTCCGGCCCAACTTCACGATCCCGCGCCCCATAGCCGACAGCTCGATCACGACTATCGGATCGCTCCAGCTGCCGTCGCGGGCGATCTTCCGCCACGCGCGGATTTCGGGCATCATCGCGATGGTGAACAGCAGATTCAGCGCGAGGGAGTAGATGAGGTACGAGGGTTCGTGCGTGCGGAACCACAGCCACGGCACGACGAACCAGACCCCGGCGAAGTAGCACACGATGATCGACCGGGCCACCACCAGGCCGAAAAGCATGCCGCCGATGGCCGTTACCAGCATTCCGATCCAGTCGATGACGAGCATGCTCCCGTACAAGGCGGAGAGGCCGCGGCCACCCTTGAACCGGTAGTAGACCGGCCACACGTGCCCGATGAACGCGGCCGTCGAGACCACGAGATGATAGGGCCACTCCGGGTGCCAGTAACGGAACGCGGCCACGGGAACGGCCACTTTCACCAGATCGAGGACGTAGGTGAGGAACCCGGCCTTCGACCCGTGGCGGACCGAAACCGACGATGCGCTGACGGTTCGGACTGTCAGCGTCTTGTCGGAGCCCTCGAGACTGAGCACTGTCTCGCCGGCCACGCCTGCGCCCGGTGCAATCAGCCGGGTCACCAGGCGCGCGCTCGAAATGGCCCCAATCAGGTACCCTGCGAGCGCACTGATCACCAGCGTCGTCGTGTTCATCGTGTTTCGCTCCCGGGCTCGTGCGCCGGCACGAGGTGCTTCAGGTAGACGACCCCGCGGGTTCCATCGACCGTCAAGGGCTGGCCCTCGCGAATCAGCCGGGTGGCGTGGGTGACCGACATCACGGTCGGAAGCCCGTACTCGCGCGCCACGATCGCGGCATGCGAGAGTTGCCCTCCGCTCTCGGTCACTACCGCGCCCACGCTGGCGAGCAACGGCATCCAACCGACGTCGGCGAACGGTACGACCAGCACGTCGGTGCCGGTGAGCGCCGGCGGCGCGTCGGCAGGCGTCAGCACGACGCGAGCGAATCCGGAGATCAGGCCGGCGCTGGCCGGGATGCCGGTGAGCACGTCGCCGGTCGGCAGGCTGGCCGAGCCGACGGGTGGATAGTCGCCGCAGAAGCTCTCCACCGGGTCGAGCCGGGCGTCCTCGGCCAGCTCGGCGCGTCTCCGGCGGATCACCTCGGAGGCCTGTTCCAGCCGTCCCCCGGCGAGCGCCAGCAGCTGGTCGTAGTAGAGCAGGAAGACGTCGTCGCGGTGTTCGAGATCGCCACGCGAGACGAGCCGGTCGCCGATGGCTAGGAACAGCCGCCTGGACTGGTAGGCGTCCTGCGTCATCGCCTCGCCGAGGCGTTCGCGGCGGTCGATGTACGCGGACGTGCTCGCAAGCAATCGGTCGAACACGCGGCAGGTGAACGGCCCCATGGCTGCCCTCGCGGCCGACCGCGCCCGCTCGCGGACCAGCGACGGCGACTGCCGGTCGTCGCTGCATCCGGGGCGGGTGGCGCCGGGACTCAGGTGTCTCGCAATGGCCTGCCACACGGGCGCCGGGTCTTCGGCCCAGCGCGGCTCGGTGAAATCGGTGCCGTCGGCGGCCAAGTGCCCGAACCGGTGCAGCAGCGCGTCCATCCCCCTGCAAAGCCGCCTGCCAGCCTCGGTCTCCGCCAGCGCCGCGCGGATCGCGGTGTCGTCGCCGCCTGCCAGGAGCTCCCGCAGCCCGGGCGGGAACTCGCCGAACTCCTCCGCCAGGCGGCGGATCTCGAGGTTGGGTTCCAGTGCCCTCAGGCCGGGCAGACTGCGCGTCAGATCTCCCGACTCCACCTGCGGCGCCGACCGGGCCGCAAGGCGCTGGAGGAGCCGGTGTCTCGCCGTCGTGTTCATGGCTCCGGTGAACACGTGCCACTGGGTGTCGCCGTGCAGTTTGAGCAGCGACTCCACGCGTTGGAGCAGTTCCGGCAGGTCCGCTGCCCCCCAGTCGCTGGCCTGGAACGCCTCGAGTTCGCGGTCGTGGCGCGCGAGGAACGCGTCGATGGCCGCGCCGACCCGCCCGTTCCGCCACACAAAGCGGATCAGGCGGGGCGACCTGAGCACCATCCGGACAGCTTCGCCCCGGTGGCGGCTGGCCAGATCACCCCGCGTCAGCGCTTCGAAGAAGTTGCGCGGCAACCCGACGCGGCCAAGCAGTTCGCCGAACAGCGTCATGTCGGCGTAGATCCGGGAGTGGAACCGCCGGGTGAGCTGCGCGAAATCGACGTCGCTCCGGCCGAGCAGCTCAGTGAAGAGACGTCCGAAGACGCGCTGCATCATTCCGCGCGAGTGCGTCGACCAGAGCAGCGGCCTGACCAGCCCGGGCGACATGTCGGCCACGAGGCGGCGCGAGTAGTAGTGGCGGCCGCGCAGGGCGGTGATGGGGCGCGCCTGGAGGATGGCAAGACGAGCGCCGTCCCACGCCCACTCGACGTCCTGCGGGGCCTCGAGCCGGCTGGCGATCCCGCGCACGAGTGCCGCGAGTTCGTGCAGCGCGTCGTCGGGCAGGACGTCCGCGGTCACGTCCCGGCGGTCGATCACGGCGAGCCCGTTCCGGCTGTCGTGCACGAAGCGGGCAGGAGCCGCGGCCCCCCGCATCAGCCGGTCGCCGAGACCGACGACGGCTTCGACGACGACCTGGCGTTCGCCGGTCACCGGGTCGGCGCTGAACGCCACGCCTGATGCGCGGGCCGGTACCATCCGTTGGACCACGACGGCCAGGTCGAGGCGGGTCGGCACGAGCGGTGCGACCGCCTTGCGACCGGCGAGGTAGCTGGCGACCGGGGCAGCGAACAGCGACGCATAGACGCGCCTCACAGCCGCCAGACAGGCGTCCTCACCCTCGACAGCGAGCACCGACTCGAGCTGGCCGGCGAACGACCGGCCGGCGCCATCCTCGTCGATCAGCGACGAGCGAACGGCGAAGGTGCCGCCCAGCCGTCGGACCGACGCCGAGATGGCCGCGGCGAGGCGCGGGGGAAAGGGCTGGGCCGTGACGCGCGCGCGCATCCGGGCCAGGGCTTCGGAGGACGCGGCGTGTTGCAGCAGATCCCCGTCCAGGCCGGCAGCCGCGCTGAACTCGCGGAACGCCGCCGTCGTGATCACGAACCCGTCTGGCACCCGGCAGCCGAGAGCCCGGAGCTTCGCCAGCCCCGCTCCTTTGCCGCCCGCCACAGTCCTGCGGCGCGCGGCCCGGCTGCCGATCCAGCAAGTTCGTCTCACCTGGCCTCTCCTGGGCGGCGCCTACCGGCGGAGGATCGCCTTCGAGAAGACGTGTTCGGGAATCGTCGCGTCGAACTCGATCGAGATGACCTCGAAACGGGTGCCCCGCCCGGCCTTGAGTACATCCTTGAAGAGAACGTCGTGCGCAATCCAGCGCGACCCGCTTCGCGTCACCTCGAGGACGTCGGTCGTTTTCAGCAGCTTCCCGCTCTTCGCGTAGCGTTCCTCCCTCAGCGCGACGCTCCGCTCCCGGTCGACCCACATCTTCCGGGAGTGATACGCGATCCCGGGCGAACGGGCGGTCAGTTCAAGCACCCAGCAGGGGCGATCGCGATGAGTCTCTTCACCGGCGACCTTCGCCGTGTAGAGCGCCGACAGCCGGGGATCCTCCATCAGGTCCTCGTACGAGAGGTCGGATCCCATGACCGCCTGCCTCAGCATGTGGCCCGAGATCCGGATGGTCCGATCCGTCTCCGGGAAGAACGTCCACAGCTCGTCGCCGAGCTTCAGCATCTTGGTGCCTCGCTCGCGCGCCGGGGCCAGGTACTCGGTGAACGATTCCCGCATGCCGCGGATCCACGATCTCGACTCGATCGTGCGGGTGGCGCCGCGCCCCTCGATGATCATCCGGGCGTGCGACACCTTGTTGTCGGAGCCGATATTGGCGTCCACCCGCGCCAGAATCGCGTCGCCTGAAGGCGGCTGCGCGAAGACAGGTGCCGCCAGCAACAGCCCGACCAGCCACGCTCCACGCTTCATGCCTCCAACTCCTTCATGAGCTGAGCGGTCTGCCGGCGGTAGACGCCGATTCCGGAGATCGACGTGCCCAGGAACGTCGCGAGCAGACCAGGAACGAAACCGATGACCCAACTGACGGGCGTGACCTCCGCGCGCAGCACGTCGGAGATGAGCATCGACGCGTTCTTGAGAAAGGCCGAGATGTCGAGACCGCGGACCTGGAGGTAGTACCAGATGCCCAGGCCGAGCAGCGTCCCGGCAATCGACCCGACGATGCCGACCATCATCGACTCGGCCACCAGCGTGCCGTAGACGTGGCCCTTGCGCTCGCCGATGGCGAGCCTGACGCCGACCTCGCCGTAGCGGCGCAGCGAGGCCATCAGCCCGGCATTCCAGAGCACGATCGACATCACGACGACGAAGACCGCGATGAGCGTCCGGGTCACGAGGCGCGCGAGATCGAGCGTCGAGGCCAGCCCGGCCTGGTCGCGCAGGGCGCTCATGACGGGCACGGCGTCGCCGTCGACCACGTGCCCGCCGGTCGCTCGTGCGTCGCCCGCCCTGCCCGCCCGTTCGTTGAAGGCAGCCGCGACGACCCGTGCCGGGCCGTCCCGGTAGATCCGGTCGGCGTAGAACCCGAGCACTTCGGTGGCCGCGTCCTCCATGTCGAGCGCCCGCTGAATCGCCCGCAGGTCGGCCACCACCGCGCCGCGATCGATCGCCGACACCCCGAACCGCACCGCTCCAACGACGCGCAGGTTGGCGGTGGTCAGGGAACCGAAGCGAGTGGTTGCGATCAGCGTGGCCGTGTCGCCAGGCCGAATGCCAAGCCGGTCGAAGAGCGCGTCGCTGACGAGGATCTCGTCGGCCTGCTGCGGCAGCCGGCCGCGACGCAGGGCGCGGTCGATGTTCAACAGGCCGCGCTCCGGGCTCGCGGCCGCGACCAGGTCAATCGCCAGACCAGTCACGGGCGCCTGTGCGCGCGTTTCCCCGTTCGCATCCGGCAGGTCCAGCAGTCCGGCAAACCGGATCCGGGGCGTCCAGGTCAACGCCGGGTGCGCGCCCCGCAGTTCTTCCACCAGCGCGGACAGGCCGTCGAGCGCGAGGTCGGACGCGGGCGCGTCCGCTTCGCGCGCCGCACCGCGAGGCACCACGCGCACGTGCCCGGTACTGAACGCCGCGCTAGCCTGAATCAGATCCGTCTCCGTGCCCTTCACCCAGCTGTAGAGCGTTACGGTGAGGGCAACGCCCGCGATGACCGTCAGCACTGGGAACAGACTGCGCGACCTGTCGCGCACCAGCCCTTTCAGGAGGAACAGGATCATGCAAACCTCCCCCTGAGCGCGTCGGTGGGCTCGAGCGACGCGATCCTGCGGGTCGGGGCATAGCTGACGATCGTGGTAAGGGCCAGCAGGAACAGTACCGTGCCGGCGATGAGACGCGGGCTGTAGTAGGGGTAGAGCGTGTCGCCGATCGCGAACCCGTAGTCGTCGGCCGCTGCCGACAGCGTCCAGCCGACGCGGCTGAACCACCACAGCAGGGGAACACCGTAGGCGGCGGCGGCGGTCACCGCCAGGACGCCGTGCAGCGCGCCTTCGAGCGTGAAGAGCCGGATGACCCGGCCGCGCGTCATGCCCAGCGCGATCAGCGTGCCAATCTCCTTTCGCCGCCGGAAGAGCGACAGCACCTGCGTGTCGAAGATCGCGAGCATCGCCAGGAACAGCAGCAACAGGTAGACCACACCAGAGCCGACCGCTTTCGAGCGGATCAACGCCCGCACGTCGGCGAGCAGTTCGTCCGGGCTCTGGAACCGCCAGCCCTTGTCCGGCGCGCCAGGCGCTGCGCCCGGCGCGAGCACCGCCAGCGTCGCCTGCCCGGGCATCGCCGCCAAAGAGCGCAGGGTCTCGATCGACATCCACACCTGGTTCACGTCCACGCTCTGCACCGGCGTCCGCATCACCTCGGCCACCCGCGCCTCCCGCGCGTCGATCGTCCCGCTCGCATCCTTCCACTGCAGTGTCACCGTGTCGCCGGGCTTCAGGCCGGCCGCCTTCGCCATCCGCGACCCGACGAGAACCGGGATCTCTTCGCCCGCGTCTGGCGTCGGGCCGGCCAGCACGCCCGTCGGCAGGGCCAACAGGCGCTGCGACGGATCGATGCCCTTGATCACGATGGAGCGCAGACGTCCCGCCGCGTACAGCGTCGCCGGAACCTCCAGGATCGCCGCGGCCGCTCCCGAGCGGACGAGCCCGCTCAGTCGGTCCGGCAGGGGGCCGTGCGCGTCCTGTCGCGTAAGCGGATCGAACGGGTCGAACCCGGGGTGCCAGTACTGGCCGCCCCCGAACTCGGCCTCGATCATGGCGCGAGACGTCTGCCGGTTGAAGCCCTCGAGCAGGCCCAGCGTGCCGACAATCGCGAGAAAGCTGAGCGACAAGACAGCCACGTTGAGCGCCGTTCGGAGCCCCGCTCCCGCCAGGTTGCGCCAGGCCAGCTTCAGGAGTGTCACGGCCGTTCCCCGGCCGCCGGGGGCGGCATCGTCTCGTCGGCCGCCACGCGGCCGTCCGCCAGCGAGACGCGCCGCCGCAGGTAGCGGATGACCTTCTCGTCGTGGGTCGAGAAGATGAACGTGGTCCCCGTCTCCCGGTTCAGCCGTTCCATCGTCTGGATGACGTTGTGAGAGTTCGCGGCGTCGAGATTGGCCGTCGGCTCGTCAGCGAGGACGATGCGCGGCTCTTTGACGATCGCCCGCGAGATGGCCACCCGTTGGCTCTCCCCGCCCGACAGCTGTGACGGACGTGAGCGGGCGCGGTCGGCCAGGCGCACGCGTTCGAGCGCCTGCATCACGAGCGTTCGCCGTCGTGCCGAGGGGATGCCGAGCAGCAGCAGCGGGAATTCGACGTTCTCGAACACCGTATAGACGGGCAGCAGGTTGAATGTCTGGAAGATGAAGCCGATGTGCCGGTTGCGCAGATCGGCGGCGCGCTCGTGCGTCAGCACCTCCACACGCTCACCGAGAACCGTCGCGCTGCCCTGAGACGGCTTGTCGAGCGTCCCGATGATGTTGAGCAGGGTGGTCTTGCCCGAACCGCTTGGCCCGACCAGTCCCGCAAACTCCCCCTTCGCGAACGAGAGCGTCACGTCGTCGAGCGCAACCAGGGTGCCTTCGCCCATCGGGTAGGTCTTCGTGAGGCGTTCGGTCCTGATCAAGGCATGGTCGTCCACGGCTCTCCTCGGTCGTCCTCAGTAGGTCACCACCACGACAATCTGGCCGCCTCGTCCGGTCAGCGCGCTCGTCTGCCCGAATGCGGCGAACACCGACGCGCGGTCAGGGTTCCAGAACCCGATCAGGTGGATGCGCCAGTGATCGTAAGTGCGGCGCCACTCCACGAACCGGAACCAATCCTCGCGGTTCCACTCGTAGTACACGGCGCCAGTCAGCATGTCGGCCACACCGAGCGGGTAGCTGAGCACCAGCGCGCTGAGACGCAGGTCGGTGGCCGGCAGCCCGAGCGGCGTGGGGCTTTCGAAGTAGAAGTGCTCGGTCAGCAAGGTCAGGCCGCGGCCCAGGCCGAACGTGTAGTCGGCGCCCACCGTCACCGCCCGCCGCCATCGGTTCTCGAGGACGCTGCTGTCGCACCTGGTGGCGACGGCCTCGACCCACACGCCGACGTTGAGAATCCCACTTGCCGTCGAGGCCGATGCGATCCTCGCCGGCCAGTGTCCCTGCCGTTTCGTCCGACGCAGCCGGAGCGACCGGCGCGAGACCGGCGCCAGGTGTGGGGCCGCCGGCGAATGCGGCGGTATCGACCCGCCGGCGATGATAGGTGACCCCGACATCGCCCCTGGGCATCCTGGACTGCACCCGTCCGCCGAACTCGGGCTTGCCCGACTCGGTCGGCATCGCGTCCCACCCGCGCACTTCGTCGTTGCCGTACATCGCCCAGCCAGAGAAGCTCGTATTCCCGGTCGTCACATACCTGGCCAGCGCCGCGTAGACACCCTCGCTGTACCTGGGTCGGGTCGCGCGCGTCCACGCGGTCGAACCACATCAGGGGGCGGAACAGCGAGGCCGAGCCGAACGAGATCCGCTGCCGACCGACGCGCGCCTCGAAATGTGTCGACGCCAGACGCACCCAGGCCCGGTGGAGGCTGGCGTCTTCGGTGCTGGATCCGCGAGCGGTGCCGTCGTACACCGCGCGCACACTGCCAGTGACGGCAACCGTCGTGTCGACCCTCCAGCCGCGCGGGAGCGTGTGCCCGGCCTGCAGTTCTGGAATCACGCGGACGAGGAACTGGCGGTCGGCGACGGCCGCGTCGGAAGCAACTGCCGCCGCCGAGGTCTCCACGCCGAGGACGAGCGAACCCTGCGCGCTGGCGGCAGCCGGGCGTACCAGAAGCGCGGCGAGAAACGGCGGGACGAGCCATCGAGCCTGAGAGCGCATGGGGAACGGTCGCTCGGGAAGTGCGCGGCCAGGCGCGGAAGAGCTGTCCGCGCCCAGAGGAAGTCGGCTTCCACTATCTGCGCCGCGCCGCCGCCGGGTCAAGCGAAATCAAATCGCGGAACCACCCGAGAACCCGATTGACCGATGCGCAACTGCGGCGTGCGGGAGAAGGGCAGCGCTGCCTTCTCGCCGCGACGCGCCGACGGGTGGCCGGGCGCGGCCGCGTTGGCGGCCGGGTACAATGGAGACTGCCAATGCCCCCATTCATCCTGATCCGCCGGGCCGTGCTGATTGCCGTGGGACTTGCGTCGGTCGTCGTTGGCGCAATCGGCATCGTCATCCCGGTATTGCCGACCACGCCCTTTCTGCTGCTGGCTGCCGTGTGCTTCGTGCGGAGTTCGGATCGGCTCTACCGGTGGCTGACGACCAACCGGGTATTCGGCAGCTACATCCGCAATTACCGCGAGCACGGAGCCATGCCTGCCGGCGCGAAGTGGTGCGCCATCAGCGTGCTGTGGCTGACCGTTGCGGTGAGCGCCGTGCTGGTCGACCACCTCGTGGTGCGAATTGCATTGGTCGCGATGGCGGTCGGGGTGACGATCCTGATCGCCCGGATTCGCACGCTGCACGGCGGCCAGCGTGACCCGGGCGCGGCGTCCTGAGCGTCTTGAGGATGCGCCATGCTGACAGCCGGGCCGCGAGCATCATAGCCGACGCGGCCTATCCGAGCCATTGTCCCGGGTACCGTCTCACCCACGCTTCGAGGCGGCTGGCGTATTGCTCCCCGACGTCGCGTTCCCGCTCTTCGCGTCCCGTCAGGCCACGGACGTCGAGCGGCGGCTCGAGCGCGACGAGGAACCGGCCGCCCTCGTCGCGAACCGTGAAGACCGGGATGAGAGGCGCCCGGCTGGTCAACGCCAGGTGCATCGGGCCGGTCGCCAGCTTCCGCGGTACGCCGAGCACGGACACGCCGACAGTGCGCGCGGCTTGGTCGCCGACCGCGATCGACACCACGCCGTTCTCGCCCAGCCGTCGCCTGAGCGCCCGGAGCGCCGCCGTTTCGGCGCCCGGCCTCAGCACGATCCGCTCGCGCAGGAAGCGGTCCTCGATGCGGGTCCAGAACGGGTTCAGCCGCCGCACGGCGAAAGCCGACTCGCCGAAGCCGTGCGCGGGACGGCTCAGATGGGTCACCGGGACGCCGGCTCGATGCAGCCCCATCTTCGTGATGAGTGACGCCCACGCGAACCGCCCGACCCAGAGCAGCGCGCCGGCGCCCGACTCGAGCGCCGCAGCGAGATGCTGGCGGCCGTCGATCCGGACCGGCACCTCGCGCGTCCACCGCGGCCGCCATTCCCGAAGCCCGTACAGCCGCGACGCATGACCTGCCGCGGTCCTCTCGACGCCCAGCGCGCGGACGGAGCACCCGAGCTGGGCCGCAAGCGCGGCGTCGAATGGCAGCGCGCCGGACCCGGGCGCGGGAACGAAGGTCAGAACCCGGCCAATTCCACGGGCCAGCGGCTGCCAGAGCGCCTCGGGAACGACCCAGCTGACGCACGCAGCGAGGGCGACGTGGACGGTCATCCCGGCATCGCGGGGCGCGAACGGGGCTCTGGTCATGCGAGGCCGAGTTGGCGGGCCATGTCGAGACGCCGGATCTTGCCCGTTGCTCCGCGGGGCAGTTCGTCGAGGATGCGAAGCACGGCCGGGACCTTGTACGGCGCCAGTCGGCCCGAGACGAAGCGCAGGATCTCCCGGTCGGTTGCCGCGGCGCCATCGCGCAGCACCACGGCGGCGGCGACCTCCTCGCCCAGCGTCCGATGGGGGATGGAAAAGGCGACGGCCTCGCGCACCGCGTCGTGTTCGAGAAGGGCCTCGTCGACTTCCCGCGGCGAGATCTTCTCGCCGCCCCGGTTGATGATCTCCTTGAGCCGGCTGGTGATCGCGATATAGCCCTCCTCGTCGATCACCCCGGCGTCGCCGGTGCGGAACCACCCGTCGACGAAGCTGTCGGCGTTGACCTCGGGCCGGTGTTCGTACCCGGCGAAGAGGTTCGGGCCGCGGACCACGATCTCGCCGGTGCTTCCCGGCGGCAGCAGGGCGCCGCGGTCGTCCATGATCGCCACGGCGGGGCCCGCGGCAAGGCCGACGGTCCCCGGCTTGCGCACTCCGGGAGGAAGCGGATTGCTCGCCATCTGGTGCGCGGCTTCCGTCATTCCGTACGCCTCGACGACCGGCGCACCGAAGACCGACTCCAGTTCGGCGAGCACGCGCGGCGGCAGCGCGGCCGACGACGACCGGATGAAACGCAGACGGTTCGCGCCCCCCCGCCCGGGGTGCTTCGCCGCGCGCGCCAGGATCGCCTGGTGCATCGTCGGAACGGCCGAGTACCAGGTGGCCTCCGATTGGTCGAGGTCGGTCATGAACCGCAGGGCGTTGAAGCCGGCCGAGCAGCAGACGCTGCCGCCGGCTGACAGCGGCGCGAGCAGGCAGGCCACGAGTCCGTGGATGTGGAACAGCGGCATCACGTTGAGGCATCGGTCCGCGCGGCCGAGACCGAGTGTGTCGCGGACGTGGCCGGCAGACGCGGCCAGATTGCGATGCGACAGCGGGACGATCTTCGGTCGGGCCGTCGTGCCCGACGTGTGCAGGACGAGGGCGACGTCTTCCCGACCCGGACGGGTATGGTCTCGAGCGATCGGTGGCCTGGACGCGACAGGCGCACCCGCCAACTCGAAACAGCCCGCGGGGTCGGCTGGCGCCCATCGCAGGTCGAACACGTCGAGGCCAAGAGACACAGCGACGCCGCGGGCGGATCCCGACGCGCCGGCGGCAACCACCAGCGCACGAGCCCGGAAGTCGCGCAGGCAGAAGTCGATCTCCTGCTCGGTCAGCGCCGGGTTCAACGGAGCGGCCGCGGCGCACCCGGCGGCCGACAGGAACGCCGTGGCCAGTTCGGGGCCGTTCGGCAGGATGATGGCGACTCGGTCGCCGACGCCGATTCCAGCGCCCCGGAGGAATCCGGCCGTCCGGTCGATCTGCGCGAGCAGGCCCCGGTAGTCGAGCGGCGGCCTTCCGGGCGCGGTCAGCGCCGGGGAGTCGGGCTGCCCGGCTCGAAGCAGGTCCGGAACGGTTCGATCCATCGGCATCATCGAACGGCCGGCCGGATTGTATCATTGCGGGGGGAGGCACCTTCGACGACATGCAGACCTCCACGATCCTCCGGCTGAAGCGCGTCCTCCGGGCGTCGATAACGCCTGGCACCGCCTGGGCGGCCGCGTGCGACAGGGTGCACCGGCGCATCTGGGGGAGGCTGCTGCCGTGGTCGCCGAATCCCGCCAAGGTGGAAGTCGAGCTCACCTCCGCGTGCAATCTCAGTTGCGCCAACTGCAATCGGGCAACGTCGTTGGCGCCGGATGCCGGCTTCATCGCCGCATCGCAGATCGATCGCTTCGTCGGCGAATCGCTTGAGCTCGGATGGCGGTGGGAGCGGATCGGCCTGACCGGCGGCGAACCGACGCTCCACCCGGACCTGCCCGGCGTGGTCAGGCTGCTCGAGCGATACAAGCGTCACCAGCCATCCTGCGAAATCGCCGTCGTCACCAACGGGCACGGACGCGCCGTGCACGAGGCGCTGTCCCGCCTGCCGGCGTGGGTGGTCGTGAAGAGTTCCGCGAAGACCGGCGAGGCACTCCCATTCGAGCCGTTCAACGCGGCGCCGATCGATCGTCCGGACGCGCGCCGGATGCGGTTCAGCCGCGGCTGCTCGTTCACCGAGGTGTGCGGGCTTGGTCTCAGCCGGTATGGGTACTATCAGTGCGGGCCTGCTGCCGCGGTCGACCGCGCGTTCGGCCGGGATCTTGGAATCAAGGCCCTGAAAGACGTGTGCGAGAAGCGACTGCGGGCCCAGATGTCGGTCCTCTGCGGCCTGTGTGGGCACTTCCTCAGCAACTACGGCGTGCCCAGGACGTCCCGCCAGGAAACATCCTCGAGCTGGGACGCCGCGCTGCGGCGGTACGAGGAGAAACCGCCGAGGCTAGAGCCCTGGTGAGACCTCCCACGACGGCTTCCTGCGACGACTTTCTACGACGACACCTCCTACGACGACACTCCTACGACGACATGGCGGATCCTCCTGCCGCATGTGCTATGCTCCGCGCCCAATGAAGAAACTCCTGGCGTCCATCGTCATCGCCGCAGCCAGCCTCTCCATCCTCGTCGCCCAGCAGCCCGCCGACGCGTCGTTCACGCGGGCCTGCGAGGAGTGGGACGCCGGCAACTACCTCGGCGCGCTGGAGCAGTTGAAGGCTCTGCTCGCCGGGCCCGATGGCGACCGGTTCGTGGCGCCGGCGGCCCGGCTGACGGGCGAGCTGTTTCGGCAGCAGCAGATCGCTGCCGATGGCCGCAGCGTCAGGTTCAGTCCGAGCGGCCGCTGGGCGGCGTACGATGTCGGCCCGCGAACGGCCGCCGAGACCCGCGTGATCGACCCGTTGTCCGGCTGGCGCGAGGTGGCAGTGATCCGGGGAACCAGCTGCGTGTTCTCTCCGGACGGGTCGAGCCTGGCGTTCCTGCGAGTGGCCCCCACCCCGGCGGTCATCGACGCCCGCAAGGAACTGGATCGGTTGACGGCCGCGGCCTCGCAGATCGTCGTGAGGGCGCTCCCGGCTGGTGAGGAGCGGGTGCTCTTGGACGGCGGGCTCCTGAAGACCGCGCTGGCATGGAGCGCGGACAGTCGCGAGGTTCTCTTCGTCGGGATGAAGAGCGCCGACGCGAAGGCATCCGACGTCTACGCCACCGCGGTCGGTTCGACCGCGCCGCGACCCCTGACGGCAGATCCCGGGTTCAAGGGGACGCCGATCGTTGCGACGGGCGGAAAGTTCGTTGTCGTCCCGCTGCTGGCCCAGGCGCCGGTGGCGACCGGCGTAGGACCGGGTGGCGGCGGGCGCGGGGGCCCAGCAGGGGCGGGCGGGCGGCCCGAATTCCTGGTGGTCGATCCTTCGACGGGCAAGGCCACGCGAGTCGAGGGCCAGTCGCCGGTGATTTCGGCGGACGGCTCGACGCTGGCCTACGTCACGCGATCGGCTGACGGATCGACGCTCTGGACGGCGCCGCTCGCTGGCGACTGGAAGCCGGCCGTTCTCAAGAAGAACGCCGAGGCGATCGCGGCGCCCGCCGTATCGCCGGACGGGTCGCGCATCGCGTTCGAGACGGCGTACACGCGCAACGCGGAGATCTTCGTGATCAACCGCGACGGGTCGGGCGAGACCCGCGTGACGCGCGAGATCCAGCACGATCGGACGCCGCGCTTCGTCGGCGCCAACGCGATCGTGGCGATCAAGGGCGAGCCGCGGCATGCCAGGTCGTATCTCTACGACCTCGGCACGCTGGACGCGGTGAAGTTGTTCGACAACAACACGCTCCGGACGATTGCGCCGGAGTACGAATGGGCGGTCAGCCCGGACGGCGGATCGCTGCTGGTCGTGGCCGACCGGGACGGCGACACGATCTCGCCCGAACGCGCGGTGTGCGTCGTGGACCTGACGCGAAGGGTGTCGAAGCAGGACGTGCTGGCGCGTATCGACGCCAGCCTCTCCGCCGAGCGCGCGCTGCGAGCCGAGGGCGACCGGCTCTTCCAGCCGATCGCCCGCGATGTCCGCCGGGCGGCCGACCAGGTGTCGACGACGCGGATCTACGGCTACGAGGCGGCGCTCTTCGATTTCGACTCGAAGTACATCACGCAACCCGGCAACGCGAAGGCCGCCGAGTACATCCACCGGATGCTGAAGAGTTTCGGGTACGAGCCCGAGTTCCAGACCTTCGAGGCGCGCAACGTCAAGACGTCGAATGTCCTGGCGACGCTGCGCGGCACCGTGAACCCCGAAATCGTCTACGTGCTGAGCAGCCACTTCGACTCGAACCAGCGGAGCCCCGGGGGCGACGACAACAACTCGGCCACCGCCGTGCTGCTCGAGACGGCGCGCATCCTGGCGAAGACGCCGATGCCGGCGACGATCGTGTTCGCGGCGTTCACCGGCGAGGAAGCCGGGTTGCTCGGCAGCCGCGAGTTCGTCCGACAGGCGCAGCAGAAGAAGACCAGGATCGCCGGAGCCCTCAACAACGACATGATCGGGTGGGCGAACGATCACCGGCTCGACAACACCATCCGCTACTCGAACGCCGGCATCCGCGACCTGCAGCACGCCGCGGCGTTTCTCTTCTCCCGGCTGATCACCTACGACTCACGCTATTTCAGAGCCACCGATGCGGCCGCGTACTACGAGGCCTACGGAGACATCGTCGGCGGAATCGGGTCGTACCCGGTTCTCGGCAACCCGTACTATCACCAGCCCACCGACCTGCTGGAGACCGTGAACCACCAATTGGTGGCGGAGACGGCGAAGGCCACCGTGGCGTCGATCATGCGGCTGGCCTCCGGACCCTCCCGCGTGCAGGGGCTGACGATCGCGCGCCGGGACGACGGCTCGGCCGAGGCGACGTGGACGCCGAGCCCCGAGAGCGGGGTGGTGCGCTACATCGTGGTCTACGGGAGCGGAGCGGCGCCGCGCGCTCGGCGGTCGGTGGTCACCGCGCCCCGTGTCCGCCTGACGGGGCTCGAGCTTCGCGAGGGCGATGCGCTGCATGTCGCGGTGAAGGCCGTGTCACGGACGGGGCTGGAGAGCTGGGACTGGGCCAGGGCCGTGGCCACGGCCGAGCGGAAGTAATTCTTACCTGCTGCGTAATAGTTACCGCCGGCAAGAGCCGAATCCCGGCGAAATCCTCCGGGAATTCCCGCCAACCGGTTGGTGCGGAGTTTGCTGTTCCCGCATCAACGCCAGGGCCGGCGGATTACCGAAATCCGATCGACATCAGGATCTCCAGGGCGCTGCGTCTGCGCCCTGAAGAAGGAGGGTTCATGTCCAGAGGGTCGATTCTGTCGGAAGCGATACTGCGGCACGTGCGTGCCGAGTTTCTCGAGATGCCGGGGCTGAAGCTCACCATTGCGCAGGCGCAGCGGCTGTGGGGGATCGACCGCGCCACGTGCGAGGCGCTCATCGACGAGTTGCTCGCCTGCCGCTTCCTGGCCAGAACAAGAGACGGGTCGTTCATGCTCAGAGCGGCGATGGTGTGACGGGGCCCGACCTCTTCTGAAGGCCGAGCGCACGGATCCGCTTGTGCAGGCGCGTGCGCTCGATGCCCGAGGGCGCGCGCGGCGGCCGAAACGTTCCAGTCCGCGCGGTCGAGCGCTTCGCGAATGACGTCGCGCTCGGCCCGGGCGCGGGTCTCTTCGAGCGTGGACGGCGCATCGGTTCCTCGCGCCAGCCGAATCTCGACCGGGACCGCGTCCGCCGAGATCGGATCCGGCGCGAGGATCGCCATCCGCTCCACCACGTTTCGAAGCTCGCGGATGTTGCCGGGCCACCGGTACGCCCGCAGGGCGTCGAACACGCCTTCGTCGATCCGCTTCGGCCTGAAGTTGTTGCGGCGGCAGAACTCGTCGACGAAGTACTCGGCGAGCGG
The DNA here is from genome assembly GCA_963698725.1 of uncultured Acidobacteriota bacterium. GTDB lineage: Bacteria > Acidobacteriota > Vicinamibacteria > Vicinamibacterales > Fen-181 > FEN-299. The sequence goes on along the minus strand of CAVORY010000003.1, from coordinate 847,833 downwards.
GCGGACGTCCTCGGGCCGCTCCCTCAGCGGCGGCACGCGGATCGGGACGACGCTCAGCCGGTAGTAGAGGTCCTCGCGGAACTTCTTCTCGGCCACGAGCGCGGCCAGATCCTGGTTGGTGGCGGAGATGACGCGGACGGTCACGTGCCGCGTCTGCTCGCCGCCGACGCGCTGGAATTCCCCCTCCTGAAGCACGCGAAGCAACTTGGCCTGCGACGCCTCGTGGAGATCCCGCACTTCATCGAGGAAGATCGTCCCTCCGTCGGCCAGCTCGAACTTGCCGCGCCGGCTCGCCGTCGCGCCCGTGAACGCCCCCTTCTCGTGGCCGAACAGCTCGCTCTCGAGCAGGTCCACTGGAATGGCGGCGCAGTTGACCTTCACGAACGGGCCGGGCGCGAACGGGCTGTTCCGGTGCATGTGCGCCGCCAGCAGCTCCTTGCCCGTGCCCGACTCGCCGGTCAGCAGCACCCGCGCGTCGGAGTGCGCCACGCGCGTCGCCTGGTCGAGCACGCGCCCGAATGCGGCGCTCGGCCCGATCATCCGGGGCGCGTCGCCGACCAGTTCGCGCAGCCGCGCGTTCTCCTGCGCGAGCGCGGCCTGCTCCAGCGCGTTCTTCAGGACCAGCAGCAGGCGATCGCGGCCGAGCGGCTTCTCGAGGAAGTCGAACGCGCCCGCGCGGGTGGCCGCCACCGCGTCGGCGATGGTCGCGTGCCCGGAGATCATGATGACCGGCGCGTGCGGGCGCTGCTCCGCGACGAGCGGCAACAGATCGACGCCGTTCGCGTCCGGCAGGCGCACGTCGAGCAGATACGCGTCCGCGCCCGCCCGGGCCAGCCGCCGCCTGAAGTCGGCGCCGCTGCGGCAGACGGCGACGGCGTAGCCCGCGCCTTCCAGCACCAGCCGGAGCGAGGCGCCGACGTTTTCCTCGTCGTCGACGATCACGATGGTCTTCGCGGTCACGCGTCAGCTCTTTCTGCAGAGGGAAGGACCAGCCTGAATGCGGCCCCGCCCAGCTGGCCCTCGACGAGCGACAGGTCGCCGCCGGCGAGCAGGGCGTTCTTGCGGGAAATGGCCAGGCCCAGCCCCATGCCGTGCTTCTTGAACGAAATGGACGGTTCGAAGAGCCGGCGCCGCGCCTCCACGCTCACGCCCGGCCCCGAATCGTGCACCTCAACGACGGCGTCCGCGCCGGCGCTGGCGACGACGACGCGCACCGAGCCGCCGTCGCCCGCGGCCTCGGCGGCATTCTCCAGCAGGTTGGTGAGAATCCCCTTCACCTGGTCGGCGTCGGCCCATGCCCACGCGGCTGGCGCCCCTTCCACGGCGCGCACCTGGTAGGCGACGCCCTGATGCGCCGCGCCGAGCAACGCGACCCGTTCGCGAGCCAGCACGCCGAGGTCGAGGCGTGACGGATGCGCCTCGGGCTCCGCGGCGAACTCCGAGAACGCGCGGACCCGGCGCTCGAGGCTCACCACCTCGTCCACCACGATCGCGGCGGCCCGCGCGAAGAACTCCGGGTCGGCCGACGCCTGCCGCGCGACGATCTCCTCGACGGTCAGCCGAATCGGCGTCAGCGAGTTCTTCAGCTCGTGGGCCATCTTGCGCGCCAGCATCTGCCAGCTCGCCACCTGCGTCAGGTAGACCAGGCGCTCGCGGTTTCGCTGCAGCCGCTCGGCCGTCGCGTTGAAGGCCGCCACCGCCTGCCCGATCTCGTCCCGGCTCGCGGCCGGACGCAGCCGCGTCTCGAATCGCCCCGCCGCCACCTGCCCGAGGCCGGTCGTCAGCTCCTGGATGGGCCGGCTGATGCGGACCGACAGGTAGAAGACGACGGCCAGCGAGAGTGTCCAGATGAGGGCGCTCGAGAGCGCCAGCGCCAGGGTGAAGCCGCGCGGGAGGTCGCGCTGGCGCAGTTCGCCGGCGCGCGCGCGCGTCTCGGCAATCGTCCGCGTGATCTCCGCCATCCGAACGCCGTCGAGCGAGGCGGTGTAGAGCCAGAGCTCGTCGCCGCGCCGCACGGCGTACTGAAGGCGATCGCCCGCGGGCTCTGACAGGATGAAGCGCTCCGCGTCGCCGCTCTCCCAGAACTGCCGGAGCGGCTGCGGCCAGGCCGATCGCGACGGCGCGCCCAGGCGCTGCGCCTCGAGGCGGCCGGCGTCCGCATCCTCCTTCAGGCGCTGGCGCGCAAGTTGGTAGTACTCGCGGCCCACCTGCTCGAGCGATTGCGCGAGCGCGGCGACGTCGTCGGTGGCGATGAAGGCGAGGCTGCGCGACATCAGCGCGGAGCTCATCCAGAGGATGGCCGCGAGCGGCAGCAGGGTGGCCGCCAGGAAGACCAGGACCAGCTTGTGGCGCAGCCGGATGACGCCCATGTCGAGGGCCGGACCTCTCCGGCCTGCCGCCGCCGTTCGATCACTTTCGCGCCCTGTCGATGAGGTCGGCGACCCGCAGCGGGAGAGACGACGCCTCCCAGCGGGGCGGCGCCGCGGGCTCCTTGCGGCTGAAGAAGTCGATCAAGCCGGTGAACGTCGCGGCCGACGGCGCGTCTGCGGCCGGAGCGTTCTCTTCGCGCAGCGAGCATTCCAACTTTACCACGAAGGCTTTGTCCGCCGGGGCCGCCCGGGCGGGCAGCGCGAGGAGGTCCACGCACCCACGCTTCGGCGGCCGCCGTGGTCAGGTGCGACGCGGCCACCTTCGGGTCGTCGCGCCGCACTACCGAGAAGCGCTCCTCCCACAGGTCGTAGCTGAAGATCACCTCGCGCGTGAGGCCGTGCACGCGCGCGCCGCCCCGGTGGATCTGGATCGACGCCGTGAGGACGTACGTCACCGACCGGCCGTCGTGCAGCCGCGCAAGCGGCGCGCCGGCGACGAAGTTCAGCTGCGGCGCGCGCAGGCGAAGCAGGTCGCCGTCGCGCTCGACCGTCACGGGCGCCGGCTGGCCGGAGAGGTGGACGAAGACAGCGAGTGTCGCCGCCACGCCGAGCGCCGCCCGGAGGCCGCGCCGGCTCGTCGTGCTCGAGCGTTGGTGTCCGCGGGTGGTGTGTCGCTGGTCCATGCGCATCACCCGCGGCTACAGCCTGAGACCGATCATGAAGACGGGGGTGATGCCGTGGTATTTCAGCGGGACCCCGAGCGACATGAAGAAGCCGTTCTTCCACGCCAATCCGATTCCGATGCTGTGTTTCCAGTCCACGGCCTGCTGTCCCTCGTCCCACACCTTGCCGAAGTCGAAGAACAGCTGAAACGGCCGGTAGCGGTACTCCAGCGACCCGTAGAGCAGCCGGGTGCCGCCGAGCGGGGCGACCTCGAACTTGTCCCAGCCGCGCAGCGTCGCGGAGTTGCCGATCGTGAAGCGATCGAAGAGAGGCGGCGCGCCGTCGGTGTGGCCCCCCTGGAACAGGAACATGAAATCCTGGTGGCGCGTGCTCAGCGTGTAGCCGGCGCTCACGAACTGCCGGGTGTAGAGGAAGTCGCTCTCCAGATCGGCCGTCGCTTCGCGCACGAGGTAGTCGGCGGCAATCGAGTGTCGGAGGCCGTCGCGCGACCCCGCCTTGCGCCGGTACTGCGCGCCGAATGTGAACGCGTGCGCCGCCTCGTCGTGCAGGATCGGGTCCTCCATGGCGAGCGTCTGGAAGCTGGCGCCGAAGGTGAGTTTGATGTCCGGGATCGGGAGGAACGAGATTGACGGCGAGAAGACCTCCCGCGTGTCGTAGGTACCAGGCACCCAGGGGGCCACCGCCAGGGCGACGATGGATTTCATCCTCGGTACGACGGCCAGAAGTAGTCGGTACTCCACCCCGACCTGCACCATGCGGGTGCCCACCTTGCGGTGCTCGTACCGGAGCATCACGCCGGAGTTCCGCTCGAGCAGTTCCTCGGCGCTGCTGACGACGCCGGCGGAGAAGTAGTTGTGGTGCGTCTCGCCGCCCGGCACGAGGGCGCCGCTGAACCCGTCCTTGGAGGTGAAGAGAAACAGCGGCAGCTTGATGTCGAACGACCGCTCGCGGACGCGCTCGACCTCGAAGACGACCCTCACCGCGTCGTGCTGCTCGCCCCGCTTCACCTTCACGGAGACCGAGTAGCCGTGCAGGTCCTCCCTCAACCGGCGTGCGAGGTCCTCGGCCGCCGCGGGGTCGTACTTGGCGCCGACGAGCTTCTGCATGTCGTCGCGCAGCGCCTGGCTGACCTTCGCCTCGTCGATGCCGACGATGGAGACGCGTTCGACCTGGTAGCGCGAGTTGACGTTGGTGGCGGCCTGATCCTCCTGGGCCAGCGCGACGACCGGCCCGAGGAGACACAAGACAATGGCGATGCGAGAGATGCGGTGATTCATGCCCGGAGGAAAAGCAAGCTGCGGGCCAGGCCGTAAGTGACTGAAAACAAGGGCCAACGGGCGTGAGCGGGCGTGAAGCATCGTCACAGGTGTGCTCGCTGCCGCTATCATCCTACCGCGGGATTGCGCGGCGCGGGGAAACGCCGCGCGTCGCCGCTCCGTCAAACACGTCATGGCATCTCTCCTCTCCGACCTCCTTTCCGATGCTCGCCTGGCCGTCCGCGGCCTTCGCCACAACCCGCTGTTCGCGACCGTCGCGATCCTGTCGCTCGCGCTCGGCATCGGCGCCAACGCGGCGATCTTCAGGCTCGTCGATCAGGTCCTGCTCCGCACGCTCCCCGTCCGCGCGCCGCACGAGCTGGTGATGCTCCGCCAGGAGGGCGAGCACAACGGCAACAACATGGGATCGCGGATGCACTCGTATCCCCTCTACCAGGACCTGCAGACGAAGGCCGAGCCGCTGTCGGAGGTGCTCTGCCGCCGGCTGCAGCCGGCGACGATGGCGGTGGGCAACCAGACCGAGAGGGTCGTGGCCGAGCTGGTCTCGGGCAACTACTTCTCCATGCTCGGCGTGAAGCCTGCGCTCGGCCGCCTGTTCAACTCCCGGGAGGACGACCAGGTGTACCAGGGGCACCCGGTCGTCGTGCTCAGTTACGTCTACTGGACGAGCCGGTTCGCGAGCGACCCGAAGGTCGTCGGCCGGACGATCCGGGTCAACGACTACCCCATGACGATCGTCGGGGTGTCAGCCCAGGGGTTCGCAGGCCTCGACCCGGCGCAATCGCCCCAGATTCGCGTGCCGATCCTGATGAAACCGGCGATGCTGCCCGAGTGGCCGTGGCTGCACATGGACGACCGGCGGTCGCGCTGGGTGCAGGTGTTCGGCCGGCTCAAGCCCGGCTACACCGTCGAGTCCGCGCAGGCGCCGCTGCAGACACTCTTCTCGCAGGTTCGGGCGTACGAGGCGACGCTGCCGGCCGCCAGTGACTGGTCGGCGTACTCGCGTCAGGAGTTCCTGAAAGGGAAGTTGCTCGTGACCGGCGCGGCGGTCGGCTACTCCTCGTTGCGGAACGACTTCGGCAAGGCGCTGGTCGTGCTGATGAGCATGGTCGGCCTCGTGCTGCTGATTGCGTGCGCCAACGTCGCCAACCTGCTGATCGCCCGAGGATTCGCGCGGCAGAAGGAGATCGCGGTGCGGCTGTCGCTCGGGTCGTCGCGCGGGCGGCTGGTGCGCCAACTGCTGGTGGAGAGCCTCATCCTCGCCGGCGCAGGAGGCCTGCTCGGTCTCGGCTTCGGGTTCGGCATCACGAGAGGGCTGCTCGCGCTGGTGCCGGCCCAGACGCAGCCGCTACTGGTGTCGGCGTCCCCGGATGCGCGGACGCTCGGGTTCACGTTCCTCCTGGCCTGCGCCACCGGCGTCGTGTTCGGCCTGCTCCCGGCGCTGCGCGCCAGCCGGCCCGACCCCTGGACGACGCTGAAGGACACGACCGGGTCGATTGCCGGCGCGGGCGGATCGCTGCTTCTGCGCAAGGGGCTGGTGGTCGCTCAGGTGGCGCTCAGCTTCCTGCTGCTGACCGGGGCGGGGCTCTTCGTGAGCAGCCTGCGGAACCTGAAGGCGACCGAGACGGGGGTGGCGCTCGACAACCTCGTTGCGTTCCAGCTCGCGCCGGCCTTGAGCGGCTACGACGACGACCGAGCCACGCTGTTCTACGGCGAACTGCTCGACAAGCTGCGGTCGGCGCCGGGCATCAGGTCCGCGGCGTACGCGACGGTGCCGATTCTCGCGGGTGACGAATGGGACAGCTCGATGGCGGTCGAGGGGCACCAGGTCAAGGACGGGGAAGACATGCAGGCCTTCATGAACATGGTTTCGCCCGGCTACTTCAAGACCATGAACGTGCCCCTGCTCGAGGGGCGCGACTTCAGAGCGGGCGATGCCAGGAGAGGGTCCACGGTGGTGATCGTCAACCGCCGGTTCGCCGAGCACTTCTTTCCGGGCAGGAGCGCGATCGGCAAGCGCGTGGGGTTCGGCTACGGCCCGCAGACGAAACTCACGATGGAAATCATCGGCGTTGTCGGGAACGCGTTGTACGAGGGCCCTCGGGAGGGCATTCACCGCCAGGCGTTCATCCCGAACTGGGGGAAGAACTCGGCGGTCTTCTACGTGCGGACGCAGACCGCGTCGGGCGCCGTGCACGGGCTGGTCCGCGACGAAGTCCGCCGCCTCGACGCGGGGGTGCCGGTCTTCGGCGTGAAGACGCTCGAGGCGCAGCTGGACGAGACGCTCCTGACCGACCGGCTGATCGCGATGCTGTCGGCGGCGTTCGGCGCGCTCGCCACGGTGCTCGCGTCGGTCGGCCTCTACGGCGTGATGGCGTTTCTCGTCGCGCGGCGGTCCAAGGAACTGGGGATCCGGTTGACGCTCGGCGCCGCGCCTGCACGCGTCACGTGGATGGTGATGCGCGAAGTCCTGCTCCTGTTGGTCGCCGGTCTCGCGGTCGGCATCCCGGCCACGTATGCGGTCGGCCGATACGTCTCCGGGCAGCTCTACGGCGTTCCGCCGACTGACCCCGCAATTGCCGGCCTCACGGTGACGCTGCTGGCGGCCGTGTCCGTGGTGGCGGGGTTGATTCCCGCGCGCCGCGCGAGCCGGATCGACCCGCTCGCGGCGCTCCGCGCCGAGTAGAGGTCGGGAGGCCTCCCTACCTCGAACGCCACCGGAGGATTGCGGCCGTGTGCACCGCGTAGTGCCCGTAGGTGTCCAGACGCAGCCGGTTGCGGAACCGCGTCCCGCTGGCCAGCGCCTCCTCCGGCGCGCGCTCGATGAGCGCCACCACCCGGCGGTGCACCGCGGCCTGCTGTCTCAACACCTCGGCGAGCGGCAGGTCCTTCTTCTTCGCGCTCGTCAGCGCATTGAACGCGTCGATTCCCCCGTAGGTCACCGAATAGCGCGGCGGCCTGCGGCCCTCGAGGATCCCGGGCAGGTGCTTCAGCGCTTCCTCTTCCCAGGTCGTGACGTGGACGATGATGTCCCGAACGGACCAGGCCTTGATGACGCCCGGACGCAGCAGGTCCTCCTCCGCCAGACCGGCATACGACCCAGTGAATGCCGACCAGGCGTCGTCGAACCGCTTCGACAACCGCAAGCGAATCGTCATCTGCTGAATCCCAGCCACGTTGGGAAGATCTCCGCTCCAAGGCCGGCGACGACCGCCGAGGCCTCGGCGCCGGGGTTGCCGTAGATCTCGAAGCCGGCGACGCTCCCCGTCTCGAGGAGCTTCGGCACCAGTTCCTGGACCACCGGGCCTTTCAGGTGTGCGAGCACGGCGTCCGCATCGACATAGGCCTCGAAGAGGCGGCACCGGGCGCGGTCGGCGCCGAGGAACCACTCATAGGCAAGCGTCCCCGGCTCCTTCTGCGATTCGGCCGCCATCACCCTGGCGAGGCGCTCGAATGCGACGAAGGCCCCCTCGTTGACCGCGAAGCTGACGACGAATCGAACGGTGCTGACAGCCATCCGGCCCTCCCTTTCCTTGACCGTCGCATCATACCCCGGTGGCTGCGCCGACACCACCGCGCGCGCTCTCTTCCCGGGCGCCACGCCCCCCTGTTTGCGACGCCGACGGTCGTGCTACTCTCCCTTCCGGCCGTGCCGCGGCCCCACCAGGTTGGCACCTATGCTCAACGTCCTCGTCCTCGCGCTGTGCGTCGTGGATCCCGGGCAGGCCGGAACCTCATCGCCTCCGGCCCCGTTCCCCATCGAGCAGGCCGTCACGACGGTGCTCGCGAGCGCCCCGCAGCGGGCCTCAGCCTCGGCGCTGGCCGAAAGCGCCCGGGCGGCGGCCAGGCAGGCGGGCCGCCTGCCGAATCCGGCGATCGACGTACACGCCGAGAACATCGTGGCGAGCGGCTGGCACTGGCGGCCCCCGACTGATCCGACGCTGGCGCCCGGGCTCGACTTCTTCGCCGTTCTCACCCAGCCGATCGAGCTCGGCGGAAGGCGGGGCGCCCGTCGTGCGGTGGCTGACGGCGACGCCGACGTGGCGGCCGCAGCGCTGTCGCAGGTCGAGCGCGGCCTCGTGATGGAGACGATCCGCCTCTACCTCGGCGCGCTGCGGGCGCGCGAGATGCTGAAGGCACTCGACGAGAACCGCGGCGAGATGGCGGAGATCCAGCGCGTCGTGGCGGCCCGCGTGCGCGAAGGCTACGCCGCCGAGGCCGACCTGGCGAAGTACCAGGCCGAGTCGGCAAGGCTCGACAGCGAGTCGGTCCGGATGCAGATCGAGCTCACGCGCAATCTCGCGCAGCTCCAGGCGCTATTCGGCCGGGCCGGACCGGCCTCCGGCCTCGACCCCGGACAACTCGTGATGCCGACACCGCGCGCGACGCCGGCCGGCTCCGCCGCGGACCTGACCGTGCGGGCCGTCGAACGGTCGCCGGACGTGCAGGCCGCCAAGGCGCGGGAAGCGAGGGCGGCGAAGGCGCTGTCGCTCCAGCAGGCGCAGCGCGTGCCGAACCTCGACGTCGTCGGCGGCTACAAGCGGACGAGCGGGTTCGACACCGCGGTGCTCGGCGTGGCGATGGCGATCCCGCTGTTCGACAGAAACCAGCGCGCCATCGCCACTGCAGGAGGCGAGGCCAGTGCAGCGGCATCCGACCGAGCCGCGGTCGAACAACGAGTGGCGGCCGAAGCGCGGGCGATCTTCGACGCGTCGCGGAGTCTCGCCGAACGCGCGCGGCGGGTAGACGAGGAACTGCTGGCGCCGGCGGCGCTCGTGCGTCTCGCGGCGCGCACGTCCTACGGCGAGGGCGCCGCGAACATCGTCGCGATGGTCGACGCCGACCGCGTGTACCTCGACGCGCGGCGCGAAGTGCTGCAGGTGAAGCTGGATGCGCTGGCCGCCGCGTTCGAAGCGCGGGTGCTGGCCGGCGAGGAGATCCTCAAATGACCCGCCATGTCTGGAACGAACAGGGCCGGGCGGCGCTCGTCGCCGTGCTGGCGACGGCCGCCGGTGTCGTGCTCGCGCTGGGATGGCTGGCCATGCGCGGGAAGCCGCCGGCGGAGACGCCGGCCGCATCCGCCACGCCGGCCGGCACGGTGGTGCTGTCGCCGGCCGCGACCAAAGAGGCCGGGCTGCGCGTCGAGGCGGTGGCGACGACGATGGTCCGCGACACCATCGAAGCCCCGGGCGTCCTGTCGCTCGACGAGCGGCGCACCGCGCGCATCGCGTCTCAGGTCGAGGGCAAGGTGCTCGAGGTCTTCGTCGAGATCGGCGACCGCGTGCCTGCCGGCCGAGAGCTGGCGCACATGATCAGCCCGGTCGTGCACGAAGCCTGGGCGGCGTATCGCAAGGCGGTCGTGGAGCGGCGCCGCGCAGAGTCGGCGCTGAAGCTCGCCGTCCAGCAGGAGGAGCGGATGACGCGGCTCTACGCCGCCAAGGCCGTGCCCCTGCAGGACCTGCAGCGGTCGGCCGCCGAGCGCGCCTCCGCCGAGGAGTCGCTCAACCTCGTCGCGATCGAAGTGCGGCGGGCCGAGGAGGAGATGGAACACCTCGGCGTCACCAACAAGGAGGACCCGTCCGGCGAAGCCGGCGAACAGATTCCGGTCACATCGCCCCTGGCGGGCGTCGTGCTCGAGAAGAAGATCACCGAGGGCGGCGCGGCCACTCCCGGCTCGCCGCTGTTCGTCGTGAGCGACCTGTCGAGTCTCTGGGCGCTCGCCGAGATCGACGAAACGGCTCTTCCGCACGTCCAGACCGGCCAGCCGGTTGAGGTCCGGGTCGCCGCCTATCCGGCCGAGCGCTTCGCCGGCACGATCTCGTGGGTGGCCGACATGGTGAACCCGAAGACGCGGCGCGTGACCGTCCGGTGCGCCGTCCCCAACCCGTCCGGCCGCCTCAAGCCCGACATGTACGCGACGGTGGCGCTCGGCGCGAGCATCGAGCACCAGGTCGTCGTCGTGCCCGCCGAGGCGATCCAGGAGATCGGCGGCAAGCCGGCGGTCTTCGTCGAAACTGCGACCGGCCGGTTCGTGCGGCGCGACGTCACCGTCGGCGCCGAGCGCGACGGGCGGATCCAGATCCTGTCCGGCGTGACGGCCGGCGAGCGCGTGGTGGTGGCCGGCGCGTTCCTGCTCAAGTCGGAACTCCTGAAATCGACCACGCCGGAGGGATGACATGGGCTTCATCGAACGCGTCGTCGCCGGCGCACTCCGGCAGCGCCTCTTCGTCCTGCTGTGCCTGGCCGCGCTCGTCGCGACGGGCGTCGCCGCCTACCGCGACCTGCCGGTAGAGGCGTTTCCGGACCTGACCAACAACCAGGTGGTCGTTGTCACCGACTCGCCCGGCCTTGCCGCGACCGAAGTCGAGCAGCGCGTCTCGTACCCGATCGAGACCGCCGTGATGGGCGTCCCTGGCGCGCAGCAGGTGCGGTCGATCTCCAAGCAGGGGCTCTCGATTGTCAGCATCGTGTTCGACGATGCGGTGCCGGTGTATTTCGCGCGGCAGCTGGTGGGCGAGCGCCTGACCGAGGCGCGGGGCCGCATCCCGGACGGCCTCGACCCCGTGCTCGGCCCGGTGGCGACCGCGTTCGGCGAGATCTACCAGTACCTGCTCGAAGGCGACGCCGTCGACACGATGACGAAGAAGACGCTGCACGACTGGGACATCCGCACGCGGATGCGCTCGGTGCCCGGCGTCAGTGAAATCAACTCCTGGGGCGGGCTGACGCAGCAGTTCCAGGTGGTGGTCGACCCGCGGCAGCTCAATCGGTTCGGGCTGTCGCTGCACGAGGTGTTCCAGGCGATCGCCGACAACAACGCCTCGTTCGGCGGCGGCTTCATCGAGCACCGGTCGGAGCGGTACACCGTGCGCGGCGTCGGCCTCGCGCAGACGGCGGAGGACATCGGGAACATCGTGGTGTCGGCCGTCGAGGGCACACCGATCTACGTGCGGGACCTGGCCCAGGTGACGCTGGGCGCGATGCCGCGCCAGGGCGCCGTGACGCGCGATGGCAAGGGCGAGAGCATCGCCGGCATGATCATCATGCTGAAGGGCGAGAACGGAAAGACCGTCGCCGAGCGCGCGAAGGCCCGGCTCGCGGAGATCGGCGCCTCGCTCCCGTCGGGCGTGACGATCGCGCCCTTCTACGACCAGACGGAGGTCATCGATCGGACCGCGCACACGGTGCGCAAGAACCTCGTCGAAGGGTCGCTGCTCGTCATCGTTGTCCTGTTCTTGTTCCTGGGCGACGCGCGGGCGGCGCTGCTCGTGGCGGCCGTGATTCCGTTCTCGATGCTGGTGGGCTTCATCGGCATGCGGTACTTCGGCGTGTCGGCCAACCTGATGTCGCTCGGCGCGATCGACTTCGGCCTCATCGTCGACGGGGCCGTCGTCATGATGGAGAACTTCGTCAGGCGGCGGGGCGAGTACCGGCCGGAGGCCGGCGTGTCCGAGGAGGACTCGAGGCTCGCGCTGTTCACGTCCGCCGCGACCGAGGTCGCGCGCCCGATTCTCTTCGGCGTGCTGATCATCGTGGCTGTCTACCTGCCGATCTTCACGCTCGAGGGACTCGAAGCGAAGATGTTCCAGCCGATGGCCATCACCGTGTGCTCGGCCATTCTCGGGTCGCTGGTGTTGTCTCTCACGGCCGTCCCCGTGGCCGCCTCGTTCCTGCTGAAGGTGGGCGGCGGCGAGCACGAGGCGCGGTGGTTCGAGCGGCTGCGCGGGTTCTATGTCCATCACCTCGCCGCGCAGATGAACCGCCGGTGGCGCACGCTCGGCGTGTCGGTGGTGGCGGTCACCGTCGCCATCGGCTCGCTGGCGTTCATCGGCACCGAGTTCATGCCGAAGCTGGACGAGGGGTCGATCCTCATCGAGACGCGGAAGCTGCCGTCGGTCTCGCTGCCCGAGTCGGTCGCCATCTCGACGCGGGTCGAGCGGGTCGTCGGGCGCTTCCCCGAAGTGCGCCAGGTGGTGACGAAGATTGGCCGGCCCGACCTCGCCACCGAGGCGATGGGCATCTACCAGGGGGACGTCTACGTCATCCTCCACCCGTCCGACACCTGGAAGAGCGGGCGGACGAAGGAGCAGTTGATTGAGGCGATGGCCACCTCCCTCGAGTCCGTGCCGGGCGTGGAGTTCAACTTCACGCAGCCGATGGCGATGCGCCTCGACGAAGTCGTGTCCGGCGTCAAGGCGGACGTGGCCGTGAAGGTGTTCGGCCCGGACGCCGCCACGCTGGAGCGGCTGGGAGAGCAGGTGAGGCGCGTGCTCGACGGCGTGACCGGCGCGGCCGACCTCCAGGTGGAGGTGCTGTCGGGCGCTGCGCAGATCGAAATCGTCGTGAACCGCGCGAAGATGGCGCGCTACGGCCTGAATGTCGCGCACGTGCGCGAGTTGGTGGAGACGGCGATCGGCGGCGCGACGGCCACCGAGATCCTCGACGGATCGCGGCGCTTCGACGTGGTCGTCCGGTTTCCCGACGAGATCCGGGCGAACCCGGAGGCGATTGCGGGCCTGCTGCTCACGGCGCCCGGCGGCGAGCGGGTGACCCTCGGAAGTGTGGCCGATGTGGCGACCGTGCGGGGACCCGAAGCGATCAACCACGAGAATGGGGAGCGGCGGCTGGTCGTGCAGACCAACGTGCGCGGCCGCGACATCGGCAGCTTCGTGGCGGAGGCGCAGCGGCGGCTGGCGGCGCAGGTGAAGGTCCCCGAGGGCTACCACCTGGCGTGGGGCGGGCAGTTCGAGAACCAGCAGCGCGCGATGCGGCGCCTCACGGTCGCGATCCCGCTGTCGCTCGCGATCATCTTCCTGCTGCTGTTCATCACCTTCGGCAACACGCGCCAGGCGGGGCTCGTGATCCTGAACGTGCCGTTCGCGCTCGTCGGCGGCATCGGCGCGCTCTGGCTGCGCGGCCTCAACCTGAACCTGTCGGCCGCGGTCGGCTTCATCGCGCTGTTCGGCGTCGCCGTGCTGAACGGCGTCGTGATGATCGGCGCGGTGAACCGCCTGCGCGAGCTGGGACACGGGCTCCGCGACGCGATCCTGACGGGCGCCGGCACGCGGCTGAAGCCGGTGCTGATGACGGCGCTCGTCGCGTCGCTCGGCTTCGTCCCGATGGCGATTTCGACCGGAGCCGGGTCCGAGATCCAGCGGCCGCTCGCGACCGTCGTCATCGGCGGCGTCGTCACGTCCACGCTGCTGACGCTCATCGTGCTGCCGACGATCTACGAGCTGATCGAAGCGTGGATGGGGCGACGGGCGGCGGGACGACGTCTGGCGGAGTAGCGAGCCGACAAACGCGAGCCGCCATACAACGCGAGCCGCCATACAACGCGAGCCGCCATACTGGCGCAGCGGCATCGTTCCGCTATAATGCGCGCGTCGGGTTCGCCTCTGTCTACGACAAGGCGTTCAGCTCTCCGGCGGAGCACTGACGTGACCAGGCAAGCCGCGGCGGCGGCGGCCTGCCTTCCATCCCCGCACCGCGACTCCCCTGGCAGCTCACCACCGCTCCCCGCCGCGTGGGCGGGCCGTGAATGCGCCCGAATATTCCAAGGAGTACGGAAATCATGGTTCACCGACATACGTTGGGGTTGTGCTCGGCGCTGGTCATGTGTCTTGTTGCGTTGAGTGTCTTCCCGCTCAGCGCGCAGCCGCCGCGGGACTTCGCCGCCGACCAGGTCATCGTCGACGACGGCAAGGTCATGGAGGCGAGCAAGATCTATGTCTCGGGGCTCAAGAGCCGCACGGAGGGACTCATGGGCCTGACCATCATTGTCCGGCGCGACAGGCGGCTCAGTTGGACGCTGAACCCCAAGGCGCAGACCTACACCGAAAACGCCATGACCGCTGACGAACTGAAGATGGCGCCGGGCGACATCCCCGGCGAGGTCAGCAGGACGCGGCTCGGCACCGAACGCATTCTCGGCTACAACTGCGTCAAGTACCAGGTGACCTTCAAGTCCATGCGCGGGACCGATACGGCGTTCCTGTGGCAAGCCGAGTCGCTGGGGATCCCGATTCGCACCGAGATTCCGAACTTCGCCATCAGCGAACTGCGTAACATCAGGGTCGGCGCGCAGCCAGCCGACCTGTTCGAAGTCCCCGCCGGCTACCGGAGGACGGAGGGAGCCGGGATCGCAGGCGGCGCGGGCGTGCCCGAGGCCATCGCCGAGATGCTCTCGGGCGGCAGACGCGGAGCGGCCGGAGCCCCCAACCCGCCGGCGGGTGTGTCGGGTGGGACGGCCGGAGCCCCCAGGCCGTCCGTGGGCGTGGCGGGTGGGACGGCTCCCGCGATCCAGGGACAGCGCCAGGCGCCGGCCAGCTATCAGATGGAGTACAGGACCGACCGGCCCGGCGGCGACTACAGGGATTTCGAGTTGCCGAACGCCGACCCCAAGGCGTGCGCGGCGGCCTGCGCGCGCGACAAGGACTGCAAGGCGTGGACCTACGGAAAGCCTGGCGTCGGGGGTGAGAAGGCGCACTGCTGGCTCAAGAACGAAGTTCCGGAGCCGGCGGAGCACGACGAGTGCATCTCGGGAGTGAAGGGCGGCAACGCGGAGGGGCTGGAGCTCAACACGAACCGCGCCGGGTTCGACTTCAGGGACATGGACCTGCCCAAGGCGGATCCCAAGGCCTGCCAGGCCGCGTGCGACCGCGACGCCAAGTGCGTCGCGTGGACGTATGTGAAACCCGGGATTCAGGGTGAACGCGCGCACTGCTGGCTGAAAGACCAGGTTCCCGAGCCGAACGAGGACGAGAACTGCATCTCGGGCATCAAGCGGATCAAGTTCACGCCCTGACATGCAGTGCCGTTTCCATCTATCATTCCAGAATGGGCCGTACCAGGAACCCGCCGGCGCCGACCACCAAACTGGCTGACACGGCCGCCTGGCTCACGCTGAAGGACCGCGCGCTCGAGGTCGCCTCCGAGGGCTTCACCATCGCCGACGCGCGCCAGCCGGGTCAGCCGCTGATCTACGCCAACCAGGGCTTCGAGCGGATCACCGGCTACTCGATCGCGGACGTGATGGGCCGGAACTGCCGCTTCCTGCAGGGACCGGACACCGACCCTGCCGCGATGGCCGAGATCCGGGCGGCGCTTGCCGAGTCCCGGCCGTGCCTCGTCGAGATCCTGAACTATCGCAAGGACGGCAGCACGTTCTGGAACCGGTTGTCGATCACGCCGGTCAGAGACGGCGCCGGCACCGTCACCCACTTCATCGGCGTGCAGTCGGACGTGACCGCCCGCCGGCTGGCCGAGGACGGGTTGCGCCGCTCGAACGCGGCGCTCGAGCACGACATGAAGCTGGCGGCGCGCGTGCAGCAGGCGCTCCTGCCGGCTCGCGACGTGACGGCCGGCGCCATCCGCGTCGCCCACGCCTTCCACCCGTGCGTCGATCTCGCCGGCGACGGGCTCGGCATCCTCCCGCTGCCGGACCAGCGGCTCGGTCTCTACCTGCTGGATGTCAGCGGTCACGGTGTCGGAGCGGCGCTCCTGTCGTTCACGTTGAACCACCTGCTGTCGCCGGGCCGGGGAGGCGTCCTGCTCGACGCCGCCCCCGACGGTGCTGACAGCGTCGTGCCGCCGGCGCGCGTCGCCGAGCGCCTCAACCAGCAGTTCCCGATGGACCGCTCGCGGCAGTACTTCACGTTCGTCTACGGCGTGATCGACACGCGATCGGGCGAGATGGACTACGTCGTCGCCGGACATCCGACGCCGGTGCTCGTGCCGAGGGGCGATGCGCCCGTGCTGGTGGCGGGCGAGGGATTCCCAATCGGGATGCTCGAACGTGCGTGGTTCGAAGGCAGTCGCCTGACCCTGGAACCTGGCGACCGGCTGTACTTCTACACCGACGGCGTGATCGAGGCGCTGGGCGCCGACGAACGCGAGTACGGCATCGACCGGCTCCTCGCCGCCATCGAGCGCCACCGCGACCGCCCGCTGCGCGCGGCGATCGACGCGATTGCCGCCGAGGTCTACGACTGGTCCGGCGGCCGCCTGCAGGACGACGTGTCCCTGCTGGCGGTGGAGCGGCAAGCCTGAAGGCCAGGTTGCCTGCCTACCGCATCGTCACGGTGGCGACCGCGGTGCCGCCCTTCTGAGACGACACGGCGACGCGTAGCGGCGTATCGCCCGTGACGGCGACCAGCCAGGTGACCTCCCGCCGCGGGCCCGACTGCCGCACCTCGGCCGGCCAGCTTCCGGCCGCGCCCCTCCGCCCGGCCGCCGCCGGTGCGCCCACTCCGGCCGCCGGCGGCGCGCCCGAGCCCGCGGCGTAGCCGGGAATCGCCATGGCGCCGTCGATCACGCCCAGGCGCTGCCACGGCGTCCCCTGCAGGACCGTCACCCGATCGCGGTCGCCGAGGAGCCACACCACGTCCTGCCGGTTTCCGCGCAACTCGACGCCGCGCCCGGTGTGCGTGGCCAGCGGCCCCGCGTTCTCGATGACGGCCTTCACCTCCAGCACGCGGTAGCGTCCCGCAGGCACGCCCTTCGTCACGGTCAGTTCGCCATCCTTCGCGGCGACCGCGGCCCGCGTGGCAGACGGATTGTCGTAAACCGCCCTGGCCGTGGCGGACGTGATGGCCAGGCTGGGCATCAGCCCCGCCCGGAACAGCTCGAAGCGGACGTGCCGGTCGCACACCCCCGCGAGGATGTCACCCGGCCAGGCGTTGCTCGTGTATCGGGGGTTCCAGCCGCCGAGCTCGCCCTCGCCCAGCTCGGGGTGCTTGTACGGATGCCAGCTCACGAACGGCCGGCCGCCGCAGCACGCGTCCTGCGCAGCAAGCAGCGCCCGCGGCCGGGCGTTGCGGTCCGCCGGGCCAGGGGCCGCCTTCGGGAACCCGGGGATGTCCGTCTCCGGGTTCCACAACTCGGTCGTCAGCGAGTAGATGCCGAGCTGCAGGTAGTCCCAGTCGGTCGAGAGGCCGAAGCCGTACGTCCGATCCGCCAGCTCGTCGTAGCTCACCTTCCACGCGCGCGGGAACTCGTAGCCGCGCTCGATCGCGTACTTGTTCTTCGACGTCTTCCGCAGCTCTTCGCGCAGCGTCGGAATCGACTCCGGCTTCTGCCACGCGGCGGGAACCTCCTCGCCGTTGATCTCGAGGTACTTCCTGCCCATCACGAAGTCGAAAACGGCGCGGTCCTTCGGATGAATGGCCGTCTGCGGCGCCGAGCCCAGCGGCCGGTACGTGAACCCTCCCGACGTGTGGAAGAACTGCGCCATCAGGAGATTCGGATGCGTATGGAAGAACTCGGCGACCGCCCGAACCTCGGGCGACGACGTGGGGTAGACACCCGTGCCGCCGGGCGTGCCGTCGTCCCGCCACCAGCGCTCGGGGAAGTTGCGGTTGATGTCGATCCCCGCCTCGGAATCCTCTCCGCGCCTCCCGTCGCCGTCGTTGTCCCGGTCCTCCGTGACCACCGAGTAGCGGGCCTTCGCGGTCTGCTCGTTCGCCTCCAGGCGGATCATCAGGCGGGAATCCGTCTCGTCGATCACGAACTGGCCCTTGGGATCCTTGTAGCGAAACTGCGCAATCACGCCGTCGCCGTCGAGGTCGTCCGGGCCGTCCTCGTTGACCTTCCCGTCCCCGTCGTCGTCCTGCAGCATCGAGTTGGCGCGCTGGGAGATCCCCTTCTCGAGGCTGTTGAAGTGCCCGTCCGGGTTGATGACCGGGCAGACGTAGAACGTCTTCGTGTCGACCAGCCGGGTGATCTCCGGATCGGTGCCATACCCGGACACGAGCCGATCGATCAGCATGAGGGCGACCTCGGTGCCCGTGTACTCGTTGCCGTGCGTGCTCCCGCCGATCCAGTGCCCGGGCTTGCCCATGTACGACTTCATCGGCGCGACGTTCGCGACGTGCGGCTGCCGCTCGTTGCGCAGCGCGACGAGGCTGTCGATCGTCACGCCGTTCTTCATGTTCGAGATGGTGAGCACGTAGATCGGGCGGCCGAGCGTGCTCCTGCCGATCTCCGACAGCTCGGTGATGGCCGGATAGGCGGCCGCCACCGCCTTCAGGTACGCGAAGGTCGCCGTCGTCGTGTGGAACTCGGTGAACGTGATGCGCGGCGGCTGGGCCGTGCGCGCGCCGACGCCGAGCAGCACGGCAGCGACCACGGCCGCCGCGATCTTCACGGGTGTCCCCGACCGCCTGGCTTGTTGCATGCCCGATCTCCTCTTCGCGCCCTCGCAGACGCATCGGCGCGCCACAGGGTAACACGTGGCGCTACAATGTCGGCGTTGGAGGCCCAGGAACATGCCGATGAAGACCCCGCCTGCCGTCGCCCTTGTCGTCGCCGTCGCCGCGATGCTCGCCGCCGCTTCCGGTCTCGCGCCGACGCTCGGGAGCGCGCACGCGGACGGACCGTCTGCGCGCGCGCAGTCCGCTTCAGGCTCCCGCGGACGTCGTCTTCCGAAATGGCGACGTGTACACGATGGACCCGCAGCGTCCCTGGGCGCGCGGGGTCGCGGTCCGCGCGGGGACGATCGTCGGCATCGCCGCGAGCGACGCGGCCTCCGCCGGCGTCGTCGGCCCGAACACACGGGTCGTCGACCTCGGCGGCCGCCTGCTCATGCCCGGCTTCATCGACGGCCACGTCCACTTCAACCAGGCGGGCGCGCTGATTGTCGACGTGAACCTGATGACGGTGGCCGACGATGGCGGCCTTGCGAAGGAGGTGGCGCGCGTCGTCAAGGTGATCGGGCCGGGCGAGTGGATCACCGGCGGCCTGTGGGGCGCCTACGAGCAGTGGGCGCTCGGCGCGGAGAAGAGCGGCGCCGGACAGGCGCGCCGCTGGCAGCCCGACCGCCGCACGATCGACCCGCTGACGCCCGAGAACCCCTGCCTGCTGAGCAGCTTCGACAGCAAGCTGTACCTGGCGAACACGCCGGCGCTGCGCGCAGCCGGCCTCGAGCAGCAGGAGGTGGAAGGGCTGACGGTCGACGCCTCGGGGCGCGCGACCGGCCTCGTGGCTGGCGGGTCGCCCGCGCACCAGCGCCTGCGCGCCGCCGTGAAGCCGAAGTCGGCCGAGCGGCTCCTCCGTGAGAACCGGGCCGCCCTCGCCCGGCTCGCCGAATCGGGCATCGTCGAGATCCACGACATCACCGACGCGGCGCAGGCCGACCGTTTCGTGCGCCTGCAGCAGGAGGGTGCGCTGACCAGCCGCGTCTGGATGCGGCCCGACCTCTCGCGCGGCGCCGAGCTGCGCGACAAGGGGTTCACGATGGGGTCGCACCCGGTGACGAAGCAGCGCGACCGGTACCTGCGCTACGGCGCCCTCAAGGGCTACATCGACGGCATCATGGGGACGCACGGCGCGCTGTTCTTCGAACCCTACGCCGACCAGGCGGGCAACTACGGCCACTACCGGCCCCACACCAGCGACGACCCGAAGCTGCTCGTCCCGAACATGGAGAAGATGTACGGGCTGATCAAGACGGGCTACGCCGCCGGCTTCGTGTCGAACGTCCACGCCATCGGCGACAAGGGCACCGCCCTGATGCTGGACACCTACGAGCGGCTGATGAAAGACCTCGGCCGCAACCTCGACGGCTTCCGCGTGATTCACGCGCAGGTCATCCGGCCGCAGGACTTCGGCCGGTTCAAGGCGCTGCACGTCATCGCCGAGGTGAACCCGTACCACATCTCCGACGACATGCGCTGGATGGAGGAGCGGATCGGCCGCGAGCGGTGCAAGGGGGCGTACGCCTTCAAGTCGCTGCTCGACAACGGCGCCATGCTCTCGTTCGGCTCTGACTGGCCGGGCACCTCCGCCGCCGAGTACCACGTCCACCCGAAGTACCTGCTGCACGCGGCCGTCAACCGGACGACGCTGAAGGGGACGCCGGCGGGCGGCTGGTTCCCCGAGCAGAAGATCAGCGTGGCCGAGGCGCTGAAGGCCTACACGATCAACAACGCGTCCGCCGCGTTCGACGACGACACGCGGGGCTCCATCAAAGAGGGGAAGCTCGCCGACCTGGTGGTGGTGGATCGCAACCTGCTGAAGATCGACCCGAAGGACATCCTCGAGATGAACGTCGATCTCACGATGGTCGGCGGGCGGATCGTCTACGAGCGGAAGCCGCGGTAGGCGCTGCCCTGCGGCGTGATACCATCCGGCGCGATGTCGTTCGTTCCGCAGCCCGACTCGGGCGAGGCTCGCCAGCGGCGCACGTGCCGACCGCGTCGCCTGTCCCTGCGTCGCGCGGCCTCGCGCTGATGGCCGCGCTGGCGGCGACGCTCCTGGTCGGCATGCTCGCGGCACTCACCGTCGGGTCGTATCAGGTCTCGGCGGCCGATGTCTTCCGGGTCCTCGCCGCCCGGCTCGGCTCCGGCGCGGGCGATGCGGACGTCGCCGGCATCGCGTCCGCCGTGGTGTGGAACCTGCGGTTCCCTCGAATCGTGCTGGCCGGCGTCGTCGGCGCCGCGCTCGCCTCGTCTGGGGCCGTGTTCCAGGCGGCATTCCGCAATCCTCTGGTCGAGCCCTACATCCTGGGCGTTTCGTCGGGCGCGGCGTTCGGCGCGGCGCTCGGCATGGTCATGCCGCAGTTTCCGCTGTCGGTGCAGGTGGCCGCATTCCTGGGCGCGCTGTCCGCCGTCGCCATCGTGCACGTGCTCGCACGGTCGCGCGGTGATGCCCCGATCGTCACGCTGGTGCTCTCGGGCGTCATCGTCGGGTCGGTGTTCGCTGCGGGCGTGTCGCTCCTGAAGTACCTGGCGAACGACACGGCGCTGCGCGAGATCGTCTTCTGGCTGATGGGCGGGTTCTACTTCGCGACATGGGCCGACGTGTCGGTGGTCGGTCCCGCCGCGCTGGCGGCGGCGGCCGTGATGGTCGCGGGCGGCTGGCGGCTGAACGTTCTGTCGATGGGCGACCAGGAGGCCGAGACGCTGGGCATCAATCCGCGGCGGGTGAGGGGCGTTCTGCTGGCGGCCGCGACGCTCGCGACGGCCGTGTCGGTCTCCGCCGTCGGCATCGTGCCGTGGGTCGGGCTGATGACGCCGCACGCCGTCCGGATGCTGATGGGCCCCGACAACCGCCTGGTCGTGCCCGGCTCGGCGCTCGTGGGCGCGATCTTCATGCTGGCGTGCGACACGGCGGCTCGGTCGATCTCGGCGTCCGAGATCCCCGTTGGGATCATCACCGCCATCGCCGGCGGGCCGTTCCTCGCGTACCTGATCAGGCAGCGCACCTCCGGACTGTTTGGATAGCGCCATGCTGAGCGTCCGGAACGTCCACTTCTCGTACGGGTCGCTGCCGGTGCTGCGCGGCGTGTCGCTGGAGGCGCGGAACGGGGAGGTGTGCGGCCTGTTCGGGCCGAACGGCTGCGGCAAGACGACGCTGTTCAGGTGCTGCCTCGGGCTGCTGCAGGCGCAGGCGCAGACGCTGGAGGTCGACGGACGCGCCGTCGGGCCGCTGCCGCCGTCAGAGCGGGCCCGGCTGATGGCCTACGTGCCGCAGGAGCACAAGCCGCCGTTCCCGCTGCTCGTCCGGGACGTCGTGATGCTGGGCCGCACGCCGTACCTCGGCCTGCTCGGGCGCGCGACGGCCGAGGACTGGCGGATCGTCCGCGACACGCTGGAGTGGATTGGACTGCGCGACCTGGAGGCGCGTCCGTACGACAAGCTGTCGGGAGGCCAGCGCCAGCTCGTGCTCATCGCGCGTGCCGTCGCCCAGCGGACGCCGGTCATCCTGCTCGACGAGCCGGCGTCCGGCCTCGACTTCCACAACCAGATCCGCATCTGGGGTGTGCTCAGGAGCCTGGCGGCGTCGGGCACCGCGGTGCTCTGCTGCAGCCACGACCCGAACCACGTGGCCTGGTTCTGCGATCGCGTGGTGGTCATGATGGCCGGGGCCGTCGTCGCCGCGGGTGCGCCAGCCGAGGCGCTGACGGCGGCGACGCTGGAGCGGCTCTACCCGGGCGCCTGCGAGCTGACGATGACCGAAGGCGCGCCCGTCGTGCTGCCGAGGTCGGTGGTGGCGAGGGACGGGAGCGCACGGACGTGACGACGCGCCGACGATTCGCCGCGCTTGGGCTTCTCGCGGGAGCGTTGGCGATGGCGTCCGCCTGCCGCGAGACGGCGCGGGAGCCCGTCGACTCGGCCGGTGCCGGTGCGATGTCCGGCTCGGGCGTCCGCCGCGTCACCGACATGCGCGGTGTGGTCGTGACCGTGCCGGCGACGCTCGCCAGGGTCGCGACGATAGACGACGGGTTCGTCGAAGGGGTGATGACGCGGCTCGGCGTCATCCGGACCCTGGTGGGCGTGGCGTCGGACAGCCTCAATCGGACCTGGTCGGTACTCGTATCCGGTCTCGGGCGGCCGCAGCTTCGCGGTCGCCGGCGGGATGGGCACGATGCGCGCGCTGCACCCGTGGATGGCCGAGCTGCCGTGCGCCAGCTGCGGCGGCAGCGACGCGATCGGCTACGAGACGATCGCGGCGGCGCGGCCCGAGGTCGTCATCCTGCGCGTGGGTGACTGCACCGTGGGGACGGCGCCCGAGGCCGTGACGCGGACCGCCGATGTCCTGGGCGCGATGGGCATTCCGGTGGTCGTGCTGCGGTCGCCCGCCGACTACCGAGGCCAGGGCCTGGAGACGCTTCGAGCGGAGATCGACGTCCTCGGCCGGTTGTTCGGGTGCGAGCGCGAGGCGTCGGCGCTCTCCGATGAACTGAGCGCGGCGGAGGAGGCGGTGCGGACGCGCGTGCAGGCTGTGGCGGACGCCGCCCGGCCGCGTGCGCTCTACCTGGGGCTGGCATCCGGCGCGCGGTCGTCGGGAGGCGCCGCGTACGTGTGGGGCGTCGACACCATCGAGTCGTGGATGATCGAGCGGATCGTGGGCGCGCGCAATGCCTATCGCGGTCCCGGGGCCCGCGTCCTTCTGAACGCGGAGCAGATCCTCGCGCTCGATCCCGACGTCATCTTCCTGCCGACCTCGGCCGGCTATCACCCGCCGAGCGAGCTGATCGAGGCGCCGTACTTCCGCGAGTTGCAGCGGCTCCGCGCGGTGCGCGAGCGGCGCGTCTATGCGCTGGCGTGGACGCCGCTGAACTGCGCGCGGCGGCTCGAGTACCCGATCGACCTGCTCATCATGGCGAAGGGCGCCTACCCCGACCGCTTCCGCGACGTCACCGTCGCTCGGTGGGCACTGGAGTTCTACCAGCGTATCTACGGCATCGACGAGGTCCAGGCCGCCGCCCTCCGCCGGGCGCAGTGGCTGGACTGGATGGTCGACGCGGGATTCTGACGCTTAGTGATTCGCGCTCACTGCGGGAGACCGAGGCGGCGCACGAGATCCCGGAAGCGGGGATCGGAGCGCAAGGGGTCGAACACTGGCCCACCGATGTAGGGCACGTTCGGGTCTCCCTCGGCGTACGCACGGTCGAGCCACTGCATGGCGGCGACGCGATCCCCGGCGTAGAGGCAACGGAGCGTCAGCTTGATCGCGCCCTCGCTGCCCGGTTTTCCGAAACGCGCCGCCAGGACTCCGACGAGCCTCTTCTGTGCACCGGCGTAGCCCCCGTCCGCAAGGCCCCTGTCCAGGGCGTCCAGAAGCTCGCGATCCTCGGCGTAGCGAGCCCGGTCCATCGCCAGCGCCTCTACGTGGCTCCCCGTCAGGACCAGTGCCTGATACAAGGCGCCCCAAGCCACCGGAGCGTTCGCCTGCAGACCGAGCGCCTTGCGGGCCGCGGCAATGGCATCGCCATACCGCCG
Source organism: uncultured Acidobacteriota bacterium (assembly GCA_963698725.1). Lineage (GTDB taxonomy): Bacteria > Acidobacteriota > Vicinamibacteria > Vicinamibacterales > Fen-181 > FEN-299. The sequence continues at coordinate 823,779 of CAVORY010000003.1, read as the reverse complement.
GACATGCACGAGGTCGATCGCGAAGAAGCTCAGCGTTCGGACGTCGAGCTGGTCGAGTTCCAACGCCCGCTCGATTGCGGCCATGGCCTCCCTCTGTCTTCCCATGTGCATGAGGAAGTGGGAGTGGCCTTGCAGCACCTCGGGGTTGTCCGGGTCGCGCTTGAGGAGGTCGGTCCATGTCCTCTCAGCGGCGGGCCAGTCCCAGTCTCCCCACGTCTGGATCCCGGCAAGCGCCCGATACGCCTCGAACTCGGTGTCGTCCAGCTCCAGGGCTTTGCGGGTTGCCGCCTTCGCTTCGCGGTTGGCGTCCCGCGGCGAGGCGAGGCCCATCTGCTGGCGGCCGGTCCAGACTCTGGAGAGACCGGCCCAGGCCTTGGCGTAGCCTGGATCCGCCTCCAACGCGAGCCTGAAGTACCGCTCCGCGGCGTCCAGGCGCTCTTTCGTCAGGCCCTGCCTGTATTGGGTCCCTTTGAGGTAGGCGTCGTAGGCCTTCGGATCGACGGTCCGCGCATTCGTCAGCCGCGCCTGTTCGGCGGGCAGAAGCTCGAGCGCGAGCGCGCTCGCCACGCTTCTGTGCAATTTCCGTCTGCACCGCCTGGATCTCGGCCTCCTTGCGGTCATAGGAGTTCCCCCAGACCTGGGTCTGGTCAACGACCTTGATCAGCTCGGCCCAGAATCGCACCCGTCCCGCCTCGCGCTGCACGCTGCCCTCGAGGAGGTAGTCAACGCCGAGTTCGCGTCCGATCTGATCCGGCGGCTTCTCGGTCTTCTTGTAGCGCATCACCGAGGCTCGCGCCTTGACCACGAGCGATTCCGGCTGCAACCGTGCGAGCCGCGCGACCATCTCCAGCGTCTGGCCGTCGCTGAAGTACTCCTGGTCCACGTCGCCGCCGGGATTCTCGAATGGCAGCACCGCCAGCGTGATGGCCGGCGCCTTCGGGCTGGCGCGTGAACCAAAGCGGCCGCGAAGGCCGCCGACATCCAGGGCGACGAGCGCAAGGCCCAGCACGAGCACCGCCGCGGCTGCCGCGGCCAGCCCGACGAGCCAGCGGCGGCGCGGGGTGTGCCGGCGCGCCGTCCACCCGGCGGGCGCCGTGCCGGCCTGCACCGCTTCGAGCGCGGCCTGCACGTCGCTGCCGCGCTGATACCGCTCGCCAGGGTCCTTCGCGAGGCACCGCCCGACCACCGCCTGGAGCGGCACCGGCACGGCGACGGGCAGCGGGGCCGGAGGCTCCTTGAGAATCGCGGAGGTCAGCTCGAAGCCGGTCGTCCCTTGGAACGGCCGCACGCCTGCCGCCATCTCGTGGAGGACGATGCCGAGCGCCCAGATGTCGCTGCGCGCATCGGCGGGCTGGCCGCGGAACTGCTCGGGCGCCATGTAGGCGAGCGTTCCCGCCAGCATCCCGGGCGCCATCAGCGAATCGCGCGTCGCGGTGGTCGCGTCGGCGAGTTCGTCGCCCAACAGGCGCCTGGCCAGTCCGAAATCGAGAATCTTGGCGCGCCCTTCCGGGGTGATGACGATGTTGGCGGACTTGAGGTCGCGGTGGACGACACGCCGGTCGTGAGCGTGGGCGAGGGCGTCGGCCAGTTGCTGGCCGTAGCGGAGCACCTGCTCGACCGGCAGCCCGCCCCCGGCCAGGCGTGCGCTGAGCGGCTGGCCCTCGACCAGCTCCATGGCGATGAACGACACCGCCGGTCCTTGGCCCGCCGGAGGGCCGGCTTCGCCGACCTCATGGATGGTGCAGATGTGCGGGTGATTGAGCTTCGAAGCGAGTCGGGCCTCGCGGAGCAGCCGATCACGTGCGCCCTCGTCGCCGAGCGCCTCGGCCGGGAGCACCTTGATCGCCACGTCGCGGTCGAGCTTTTCGTCGTGGGCGCGGTAGACGACGCCCATGCCGCCGGCGCCCAGCTTCTCGAGAATGCGGTAGTGGCCGAGCGTCTGGCCAATCATATGGCGTCCCGACAGGCCGCCGCCATCGTAGGTGGCGGTCTCCCGTTAGTCAAGCGAGCGGCGCACTCCAGCCGGGAGCCCGCGGCGGCAGGTTGCCCTCGACGAGGCCGGTCTTGTCCTGGAGCCTGTCGGCTCCAGCTCTGGATCTTCGAAGACGATGGTATTACTCTTACCGGTAGGAGTAATACATGACCTTGACCACCAAGGGACAGGTGACGATTCCCCTTGAGATCCGGCAGGCGCTTGGGCTGCTGCCGGGCACCCAGGTCGCGTTCGACATCGTCGGCAACAGCGTTCGGATCAGGAAGGCTGGCGACCAGACGCGCGGCGACGCGCTCGTCGCCAGGATGCGCGCCGCCGGGCGGCGGGCGCCGGGCCCGCGGCTCACCACCGACCAGATCCTCGCGTTGACGAGGGGCGAGTAGCGTGGACGCCACGCTGGTCGACAGCAACGTGATCCTCGACGTCCTCACCGGGGACGCCGAGTGGCTCGACTGGTCGGCGGCCGCGCTGGCGCGTCGGGCCGACGCCGGCCCGCTCGTGGTCAACCCGTTGATCTATGCGGAGGTCGCCGGCCGCTTCGACCGGATCGAGGACCTCGAGGCCGCGCTGCCGGAGGACTACTTCCTGCGACAGCCGCTTCCCTGGGAGGCCGCGTTTCTTGCCGGGCGGTCGTTTGTCCGCTACAGGAGGAAAGGCGGCCAGCGCCGTTCTCCGCTTCCCGATTTCTACATCGGCGCCCACGCGCTGGTCGGCGGACTGACGCTGCTGACGCGCGACCCGCGCCGCTACCGCAGCTACTTCCCGGCCCTTCGAATCGTCGCGCCGTGAATCGCTGGCGTACCGGGCCGAAAGGAACCATTTCTCCCGCCGGAGCGTCAAACCTAGCAGGTTCGATCCCCGGGTTCCCCCCCACAGGCGAGGCGTACCGCTTCAGAGCTGACCTGGCCAGCTCAGCCATGAACGTCGGCGGAGGAAGGCCATCATGGACATCAGAGAAGAACGACTCGGATCGGCCGTCGTCCTCGACCTCGAGGGCCCGCTGACCGCCGAGGTCGATACGGGTCGATTGCACGAACTCGCGGGGTCGCTGCCCAGACCGGGCACCCGCTCGCTCGTGCTCGACCTGGGGCACGTCCGCACCCTCGACTCGTACGGAGTCGGGCAGCTGGTCTCCATCTATAACGAGATCGCCCCGCTGGGCGTCACGCTGACGCTGGTGAACGTCGAACGCCACCAGAAGCGCATGCTCGAACTGTCCGGCCTCCTTTCGTTCCTCCATGTCGCCGCCGACCGTGACGAGGCGCTGGCGTGCGGCGGGAACGTGCCGTCAGTGCTGACGCACTGACGGCCGGGCGGCCTGTACCCCACTCGCCGGTCAGAACCGCGCGTCCAAACCGACCCAGGCGCTTCGCCCGTAGCCGTCGATGCCCGAACCATGCGTCCGGTAGGCCTGGTCGAACAGGTTCAGCGCGCCGAACGATAGCGTGAAGCGCCTGCCGATCGGTGCCCCCGCGAACACATCGACCACCTGCCAGCCGGGGGTCCCGCCCGGGGGAATCCGGTGATCGTCACGATCACCCGACGCGAGCCGGTCCTGAAGAGTCGCCGCCTGCAGCGACGCCTGGAGCCACCAGCCCCCAGAGCCGTCGTAGCGCACCCCCAGCAGCCCGTTGAGCGGAGGGATGCGGCGCATCGGCTCGTCGACCGTCGTGTTCTGGCCGAACGCGTACGCCACGTGGCCGAACAGCGTGATGGTCGAGAAGAGGCGCCACTCGGCCTCGCACTCGATGCCACGAATGTGGGCCTCGCCGACGTTCGCCCGCTGGTAGTAGCGGTCCTCGCCTGGAAACGGCAGCTCGATGGGAGGGGCCGGCACCCGCTGCCGGGCGATCAGGTCCGACAGGTTGGTGCGGAACACCGCCAGCGCCGCGGCGACGCGCGGGGCGCGCAGCTTCACCCCGGTCTCCAGGCTCAGCGAGCGCTCCGGCTGAAGCTCGCCGGCCGGGATCTCGACGCCGAAGTCGAACAGGCCGAGCGTGCTGAGGTCGTCGAGATTCGGAGCGCGGAACCCCTGGGACGCACTTCCATAGGCGCTGAGCCCTTTGGCCAGCTCGAACGCCAGCGATCCTGAACCCACCCACGCGCCCGGCGACACATCGACGTCGCCAAACACCGGGTCGGAGGCCGTGACGCGCGTCCACGTGTACCGGGCGCCGCCGTCCGCGCCGAACCGGCCCTTCCGATACGAGGCGAGGCCGAACCCTGCCGCGAACTGAGCGGCGGCATCGCCCGGGAACAGCCCCCGCATGGGGACCGCCGTTCCGTTCGACGTGTTCGTGTCGACGCGCCAGCTGTCCACGTGGTCGGAGTAGACCTCGGCGCCGGCGACGATCGTGAGGCCAGGCCAGGGGGCCGACCGCGCCTCGGCGGTGACGGCATAGGTATTGACGGTGTCCTGCTCGGTCGTGAGCGTGCTCGACCCGACCCGTTGGCGCTCGCGGCGTTCGCGCGACCGCACCCAGGCCGTCGTCACGCTCAGGCCGTCGACCCAGCTGTCGGTGCGGCGCTGATCCAGCCGGGCGAAGGCGAACTGGCGCACCTGCGGATCGAACGCGTAACGCGAATACCCGCGCTGCGCCACCTGGTCCCACCGCGGCACATCATCCTGGTACACATGGTCGTAGGCGACCGTCAGCGTCGTCGAGCGGCCCGTCTTCACCACGGAGCGGATGTTCGCGTTGGTTTCGCGATAGCCCGACGGCGATTCCACACCCAGGTCGCCGCCGGCCACCAGGTCGCCGAAGTTGCGGACCGCGACGTTCCCGGCGACAGCGACCTTGGGAGTCGCCACGCCGACGTTGAGCCTGATCGACTGCTCCATGCCCTGCGACATCAGCCGGCCGTTCACGCCAACGGAGGGCAGGGTGCCGCCGGCCGACAGGAGCGGATCGCGGTTCCGGACGTGGATGACGCCGCCGAGCGCATCGCTGCCGTACTGGACCGAGCCCGAGCCGCGGAGAACCTCCAGGCGGTTGGCCGTGCCGGGGTCGACCGTCGCGAGGTACTGATTCGGGCCGTAGCGGAACGTCGAGTTGTTGAGCCTGATGCCGTCCACGAGCACGAGCACCTGGTTGCCGACCAGGCCGCGAACGAACGGCGATCCGCCGCCGTGGTTCGTCTTCTGAACGAACACGCCCGGCGCGCGCGCGAGCGCTTCGGCACTGGTGCGCGGCGCCGTGCGGAGCAGCTCGGTTTCAGGCACGACCGACATGGAGCGCGGCACGTCGAACGCCTCGCGCTCTTCGCGCGTGGCGGTCACCGACACCGACTCGACCAGACGGAGCGTCTCCGGGACCAGCGCGAACTCGACGCGCGGCGCCGGCCCGCCGGGCCCGACCGTGACCGGCGCGTCCGCCGGCCGGTAGCCGTCGAGTCGGGCCGTGATCACGAGGCTGCCGGGCGCGACCGGCGGCAGGGTGAACCGGCCGTCCCCGTCGGTGCGGACGGCGGCCTCGAGGCCGGACCAGGCGCACGGCCACTCCCGCCAGCGGGCGGAGGGTGGCCGCGTCGACGATGCGGCCGGAGATGGGAACGCGATCATCCTGGCGCGCGGCGAGCGAATGTGCGGCAAGGAGTGTTGTCAGAATCAAGGCGACGACGAAGCGTGGCATGCGGCGAGCGTTCTCCTGCGAAGCAAGAGCATACTGGAACGGCCGTCCGGACGTCGACATCCCGTTTGCTGATCCCGTTTGCTGATGTCAACGCACTTCCTGAGAGGGCAGGAATCCGCGATTCGGGATCGCGGCCTTCCATCCGGTCTTCAGGCCTCCGACGCCAGGCGATCCACGTTCCTGAGAGCGACCACGCCAACCCGCTCGTCGAGCGCGTAGTCGGCCTCGCCCGGATAGACAACGAACAGGCGGTCCAGTTTCAGATCCTCCATCGCCACACGCATCGAGCGCGTGGTACGCGGCGCGTCCGCGTACTTGAACTCGACTCCAAGACGCCGGCCGCCGCGGAAGAGCAGGAGGTCCAATTCGGCGCCCGCGTGCGTGCTCCAGGAGAACGCCTCTCCGGGCTCGACGCGGAGGACGCGCAGCACGTGTTCGAGCGCCAGGCCCTCCCACGAGGCGCCGAGTTTCGGGTGCGCCAGGAGGTCGCGCATCGAGCGCACGCCCTGCAGGGCGTGAAACACGCCGCTGTCGCGCAGGTAGATCTTCGGTGCCTTGCGCAGGCGCTTCCCGAGGTTCTCGGTCCACGACGGCAGTGCGCGGATCATGAACGATCCGACGAGGATGTCGAGGTAGTGCTGGGCCGTCTTGTAGTTGATGGCGAGCGAGCGGGCAATCTCGGAGGCGTTCCAGGTCTGGCCGTGGTAGTGGGCGACCATCAGCCAGAACCGGCGCAGCCGCTCCGAGGGGACCGTGATGCCCAACTGCGGGATGTCGCGCGTGAGAAAGGTCCGGATGAACTGCTGTCGCCAGCGCAGGCTCGCTTCGTCCGACAGGCCCAGGTAGGAGTCCGGGAACCCGCCGCGCAGCCAGAGCCTGTCGAGGCGGTCGAAGCCGATCTCGGTGGCGTCGAACCCGCTGAGGTCCACGAACCCCACCCGGCCGGCCAGCGATTCGGAGACGCCCTTCACCAGGTCCAGCGAGGCGCTGCCCAGGATCAGGAACCGCGCCGGCGTCCCCTCGCGATCGGCGAGCACGCGCAGCAACGGAAACAGGTCTGGCCGGCGCTGGATCTCGTCGATGACGACGAGACCTGTCAGCGCCCCGAGCGTCTGCCGCGGCGCCTCGAGGCGTGCGAGGTCCAGGGGGTCCTCCAGGTCGAAGTATGCGTCAGGGCGGCCCGCGATCGCCTTCGCCATCGTCGTCTTCCCGCACTGCCGAGGGCCGAGCAGGGCGGTGACCTTGAACTGCGAGAGCGACCGCTGAATTTCCTGGCGGTAAGCGCTTCTGTCAACCAGCATCTGATTGAATAATAGTATATTACACACTGATATTCAAGCTACAGTGGTCGTCCAAAGATGCCTGATGATCGTGGCAGCCCGGACTGGAGGGATCCCGGGCAGGTCGGCGTTCCAGTCGTTGATGACGGGGTGCTATGATTCCCGGCATGCTGGATGCGCCGCTCAGCCTCGACACGCCGCCCGACATCGAGCGCCGGCAGATTGAGGCGTGGCGACAGATGTCTGCCGCCGACAAGGCCGCGCTGGTGACCGGTCTGACGCGCGCAGCCTGCGCCCTGACCGAGGCAGGCGTGCGGGCGCGCTATCCTGACGCGTCACCTCGGGAGCGCTTCCTGCGTATGGCCGTCATCGTGCTGGGTCCGGAACTCGCATGCAAGGCGTATCCCGACGCTGCGCAGGTCGTGTCCCCGTGACAGAGCCGATCGATCCGATCGACACGGCGCTACTGGACCGGGCGCTTACAGAGACGCCGTCCGGAGAGTGACTTCCTTCCGAGGTGCCCGTGATCCGAGAACCGCTCCGCCCCCTCATTCTCGCGGCCGGCCTCGCGGCGTCTCTGGCGGCTCCGTGTCCCGCGCGCGCGCAGAACCCGATTGTCCCTCCGGGCGTCTACATCGCCGATCCGTCAGCGCACGTCTGGAAGGACGGGAAGATGTACGTCTACGGGTCGCGGGACGAGAGCCCGAAGTACTACTGCTCCTGGGATCACTGGGTCCTGTCGTCGCCCGACCTGCGGACCTGGGAGATCGCGAAGGACGCCTTCGCGTCGAAGGGGCCGAACGACCAGGTGGCCTACAGCGACGCCCTGCTGTATGCGCCAGACTGCCAGTACCGGAACGGCGTCTACTATCTCTACTACTGCCTCGCCTCGAACGTGAACACGGAGGGCGTGGCCACCAGCACATCGCCGACCGGGCCGTTCACCAACGGGCGTGTCATCGATCTCAAGGGACATAACCAGATCGACCCGGCCGTCTTCGTGGATGACGACGGCCAGGCGTACTACATCTGGGGGCAGTTCACGGCGAAGATGGCCAGGCTCCGGCCCAGCATGACGGAGATCGACCCGGCGACCATCAGAGACAACGTCCTCACCGAGAAGGAGCACTTCTTCCACGAGGGCGGGTACATGGTCAAGCGCAAGGGGACCTACTACTTCATCTACGCGCACGTCGGCCGCGGGAACAGGCCGACCTGCATCGGGTACGCGACGAGCCGGTCGCCAATGGGGCCGTTCAGGTATGGCGGCGTCATCGTGGACAACGACCACTCAGACCCCGGCGTGTGGAACAACCACGGCTCGATTGTCGAGATGAACGGCCGCTGGTACGTCTTCTACCATCGCTCCACGCACGGCAGCAAGATGATGCGCAAGGTCTGCGTCGAGCCGATCACCTTCAACGAAGACGGCAGCATCGACGAGGTCGAGATGACCAGCCAGGGCGCCGGCGGACCGCTGGACGCGCGGCGGCTCATCGACGCCGAGAGGGCGTGCCTGCTGTACGGCAACGTCCGCATCCAGGCGTTCGACGCCGACAAGGAGGAACTGGGCGGCATCCAGGACGACGACCGGGCGGCCTACAAGTACGTCGACTTCGGTACCGGCGTCGGGACCGTGACGGTGCGGGTGGCCCCCGGGCCGAAGCCCGCCCGCATCGTGCTCTCGCTCGATCAGATGTGGAGCGCGGCGATCGGCACGATCGACGTCCCGGGCGGCGGCGACGGCAAGACGTGGACGACCATCACGACGCCCGTCAAGAATCCCAGCGGCGTCCACGCCCTGTGGTTGCGGTTCAGCGGGGAAGGCTCCGACCTGTTGCGGATCGACTCCCTGCAGTTCGGTCCGGACCGGCGGTAGCGCACCGTGCCGCGGCCACGACAGCCTATTTCTTCTCCACGATCTCGACCGCCTTCGTGACCTTGAACCGGATCACCGTCCTGGCCGGAATCTCGGCCGGCCCGCCCCGTGTGCCGAGGACGAGCGCCGTACCGCCGCCGCCGCCCGCCGCGGCGCCGATCGCGGCCCCCTTACCGCCACCGGCGATGGCGCCGATGGCGGCGCCCACGCCGGCGGCTATCGCGATCGTCGTGGCGTCCTTGCCCTTGCTGGACTTGGCCTGCGTCGCGTCAACGGCCGTGTTCACCGCGATGCGCTGCCCGTCGGCGAGCGTGAGCGAGGTCAGGGCGATCTCGAGCTCCGCCACGTTCTTGACGCGTCCGCCCTTGTCCGAGATCACCACGACGCCCCCAACGTCGGCGCCCTGCCTGGCGACGACCCAGTCGCCGCTGACGATGGGATCGACCAGCGTGGCGGAGAACTGCTCACCCGCGGCGTTGGTGTTGCTGGAGAGCGTCTGGCTCGTCTGGATGACCAGCGCCGTACCCTCCGCCAGCGTGAACGTGCGTGGAGGCGGCGGCGGTGGCGGGGGCGGCGCGGGTGTCGCGGGCGCGGAGGGCGCCGGGGAACTTGCGGCCGGCGCCGACGGTCTCGGCGCGGGAGTCGCGGCGGGCACGGCGGGGCCTGCGGGCGCTGCGTTGGCGCCGGGTTGCGCCGGCGCGCCTGCGCCGCCGGGTTGCGCCGGCGTGCCGGCCTGCGGTGCAAGGTTCTGGCCCGCGTTCGGGTCCGCTTTCGAGCAGGCAGTCAGCGCGAGCGCGCCGAGCGCCAGCCAGGCGGCGCACGATGCGAGAACCACGAAACGGCTCACGGTGTTGCGCATAGGTAACTCCAGGCGTGTCCCCGCCCCCTCGCACCTGAGGTCCGGGCGGCCACTTGTATCGCGTGACCCGATCATACCGCACCGCCAGCCGCAGGCAGCCGACGCGTGTCCGAGATCGGCCGGCTGGTGCAGAATAGTAGGCACCGCAGCATGCGCACGATGCCGATCCAGCTCCCACTGCTGTTCGGGACAGCCCCGGCCCTGCCGCGCGGCGAACCAGTGCGCGACGTGCTGGTCCTCGGACGCCGCCAGTGGCCGGTGACCTACGTCCGGCACCGCCGCGCGCGGCACTACATTCTCCGCTTCGCCGACGACGCCAGCTTGCGGGTGACGATCCCGCGCGGCGGGTCGCGGCAGGACGCGGAGCGGTTCGCGAAAGGCAAGGCGGGCTGGATCGAGCGCGAGCAGTACCGACGCGAGCTGGCGCGGGGAAGCGCGGGGTCGCGGTGGGATCCCAGCCTGCGCGAGGTGGCGGAGCGGGAACTGCCGGCCCGACTGCTCGAACTCGCTGCGCAGCACGGCCACGTGGTTGCCGGCGTCTCGGTCCGCAACCAGCGCAGCCGGTGGGGGTCCTGCTCGCCCTCGGGCCGCATCTCGCTCAACTGGCGACTCGCGCAGGTCCCGCCGCTTGTGCGCGACTATGTCCTGCTGCACGAACTGACGCACCTCGCCGTGAGCAACCATTCGCCGAAGTTCTGGAAGGCGCTCGCGGCGGTGTGTCCGTGGCACCGCGAGGCGCGCGCCTGGCTCCGCGCGCGGCGCATTACCGGCTGCGACTGACGGGTCGCTTCACGCCGTTACGCTGCAATCGCGTCCACGCCGGATAACCACGGAGAACACCGAGGACACAGAGGTTTCCTCGCCGAGGGCTTCGGCCGTGGCCGGGCCGACGGCCCGGGAGCGCCGGGTGACGCAGGGCGTGCACGAGCCCGGATGACCGGTGAGCGGGTTCGTGCGCGCCCCGCGTCACCCGGGCGCCGGCGCCCAGGCGCGCCTGGGCGCCCTCGGCCGAAGCCCGAGTAGCGCGCAGACAGGCGCACGTGACAGAGGCGAGTCTCCGTGCTCTCCGTGTCCTCTGTGGTTGAGATCCTGGCTGTCTCTACCCCACGAACGCGCGGGCGTTGCGGAAGACGCGCATCCATGGCGCGTCTTCGCCCCAGCCGTCCGGGTGCCACGACCACTGCACCGACCGGAACACCCGCTCCGGGTGCGGCATCACGATCGTGAACCGCCCGTCCGCCGTCGTCACGCCGGTGAGGCCGCCCGCCGAGCCGTTCGGGTTGAACGGGTAGATCTCGGTGGGGTTCCCGCGGTTGTCCACCGTGCGCATCGACACGATGACACGCGCAGCGTCCTCCGGCCGGTCGAAGAGCGCGCGCCCCTCGCCGTGCGCGGTGACGATCGGGATGAGGCTGCCTTCCATGCCCGCGAAGAAGATCGAGGGGCTCCGAAGGACCTCCACCATGACGACGCGCGCCTCGAACTGCTCGGAGGCGTTCTTCACGAACCGCGGCCACGCCTCCGCGCCGGGGATCAGCTCCTTGAGCGCGGCCATCATCTGGCAGCCGTTGCAGACGCCGAGCGCGAACGTGTCCGGCCGCGCGAAGAAGGCGGAGAACTCGTCGCGCGCCCTCGCGTTGTAGAGGGCCGACTTGGCCCAGCCCTCGCCGCCGCCGAGCACGTCGCCGAACGAGAAGCCACCGCACGCCGCGAGGCCGCGGAAGCCGGCGAGCGACACGCGCCCGGCGATGACGTCGCTCATGTGCACGTCGTGCGCGTCGAACCCGGCCCGGTCGAATGCGGCCGCCATCTCGACTTCGCCGTTCACCCCCTGGTCGCGGAGGATCGCGATCGCAGGCCGCCCGAATATTGGGGTCGGAGCGGTTTCTCTGGCTGACGAATTCGCAATACAGATCTGTCGTCCAGAAAAATAGCTCCGACCCCATTTTGAGGCGGTGTCGTCGGCCGGATCGAACGTCAGGCGGACCGAGAGGCCCGGATCATCGCCGTCGAGAATCCGGTCGTATTCCTGCCGCGCGCAGGCCGGATTGTCGCGCATCGACTGCAGCTGCCAGGTCGTCTCGCTCCAGGCCCTGTGCAGGTCGACGCGCGAGCGCTCGAACACCGTATCGCCGCCACGCACGACGGCGACGCGCTCGCCGGCCTCCGGCCTCGCGACGACGCGCGCCGCCACGCCGTGCCGCGCGAACGCCTCCACCACCGCCGCTGCATCGTCCTCGCGCACCTGGACAACCGCGCCCAGTTCCTCGGCGAAGAGGCCGGCCAGCAACGCCGCGTTCGGCAGGTCGCGCGCGGCGGCGCCGGCCACGGCGTCGGCGTCGATGACAAGACCGGCGCGTCCGGCGAACGCCATCTCGCAGAGCGCGACGAACAGGCCGCCATCCGACCGATCGTGGTAGGCGAGGATGTGGCCAGCCTGCCGCAAGTCGCGTAGCGCCGCGAAGAGGCCGCGTATGGCCGCAGGATCGTCGACGTCGGGCGTTTCGTTTCCGATTTGACCGAACACCTGCGCGAGCACGGACCCGCCGAGCCTCGCCCGCCCCGGCGCGAGGTCCGCCAGGACCACCACGGTCGGACCGCAGTCCAGGCGCAATTGGGGCGTGAGCGTCCCACGCACGTCGTCGCAGGGCGCGAACGCGGAGACGATCAGGGACAGGGGCGACACCACCTCGCGCCGCTCGCCCTCGTCGGCCCACGCCGTGCGCATCGACATCGAGTCCTTGCCGACCGGAATGCTGATGCCGAGCGCGGGGCAGAGGCCGAGGGCGACCGCCTCGACCGTGTCGAACAGCGCAGCGTCCTCCCCGGGGGAACCCGCTGCGGCCATCCAGTTCGCGGAGAGCTTCACGAGCGACAGGTCGCGCACCGGGGCGGCGGCGAGGTTCGTCAGCGCCTCGCCGACGGCCATCCGCCCGGAGGCCGGAGCGTTGACGACGGCCAGCGGCGTCCGCTCGCCGATCGAGAACGCCTCGCCCGCGTATTCGCCGAAGCCGAGCGTCGTCGTCGCGCAGTCGGCGACCGGCACCTGCCACGGACCGACCATCTGGTCGCGCGCGCACAGGCCGCCGACCGTCCGGTCCCCGATCGTGATGAGGAACGTCTTGTCGGCCACCGCCGGCGCGCGCAGGACGCGCTCGATCGCGTCTGCCAGGTCCACGGCGCCTGGGTCGAACGCGGGGAGGTCCGCGGCGAGTCTGGCAACCTCCCGCGTCATCCTCGGCGGCTTGCCGAGCAGCGCGGGGAGGTCCATGTCCACCGGCTTGTTGCCGAAGAGAGGGTCGCGGACCTCGAGGTGCTGTTCCGCGGTCGTCTCGCCGACGACGGCGAACGGGCAGCGCTCGCGGTCGCAGATGCCGCGGAAGAGGTCGAGCGAGTCGGGGGCGATCGCCAGGACGTAGCGTTCCTGCGATTCGTTGCACCAGACTTCGCGCGGCGTCATCCCCGGCTCTTCGTTCGGCGCCGCGCGCAGGTCGATGCGGGCACCGCGGTGCGAGCCGTGCGCGATCTCCGGCAGCGCATTCGACAGGCCGCCCGCGCCGACGTCGTGGATCGAGAGGATCGGGTTCGCCGCACCGAGCGCCCAGCAGCGGTCGATCACCTCCTGCGCGCGCCGCTGGATCTCCGCGTTGCCGCGCTGGACCGAGTCGAAGTCGAGGTCAGCGGTGTTCGTGCCGGTCGTCATCGACGAGGCCGACCCGCCGCCCATCCCGATGAGCATGCCCGGGCCGCCGAGCTGGATCAGCAGCGAACCGGCGGGGACGTCGGCCTTGTGCGCGTGCTCCGCCTGGATGTTGCCGAGGCCTCCCGCCAGCATGATCGGCTTGTGGTACCCGCGCACGACGCCGGCCGCCGCCTGCTCGAACGTACGGAAGTAGCCCGCGAGGTTCGGCCGCCCGAATTCGTTGTTGAACGAGGCGGCGCCGATCGGCCCGTCAATCATGATGGTCAGCGGCGACGCGATGCGCGCCGGCTTCGCCTCCGGGCCTTCCCACGGCCGCTCGAATCCGGGGATGCGCAGGTTCGACACGGAGAACCCGCACAGCCCCGCCTTCGGCTTGGAGCCGCGGCCCGTCGCCCCCTCGTCGCGGATCTCGCCGCCTGACCCGGTCGCCGCGCCAGGGAACGGCGAAATCGCCGTCGGGTGGTTGTGCGTTTCCACCTTCATCAGGGTGTGGGTGAGGCCCTCGATGTACTCGTAGCGGCGGGTCTTCGGGTCGGCGGCGAAGCGGCGGATCGCGCGCCCTTCCATCACCGCGGCGTTGTCCGAATACGCCGACACCGTCCCCTGCGGGTTCGCCTGGTGCGTTCGGCGGATCATCCCGAAGAGCGAGTCGTCCTGCGGCCGACCGTCCACGATCCACGAGGCATTGAAGATCTTGTGGCGGCAGTGCTCGGAGTTCGCCTGCGCGAACATGGTGAGTTCGACGTCGGTCGGGTTGCGCTTCGCGCCGAGGAAGTAGGCGACGAGGTACTCGATCTCGTCCGGCGCCAGCGCGAGGCCGAACCGGACGTTCGCCGCCTCGATGGCCGCAGCGCCGCCGCCGAGCACGTCCACTTCGGTCAACGGCTTCGGCGCGACGTGGCGGAACAGATCCTCGGCCGCGTCGAGCGACGGCAGCACCGTCTCGGTCATCCGGTCGTGGAGCAGGGGGAGGATGCGACCGTCGGCCGCGCTCGAGAGGTGGTAGATCGTGCCGCGTTCGACTCGCCGCACGAAGTCGAGGTTGCAGAGGCGCGCGATGTCAGTTGCCTTCGACGACCAGGGGGAGATGGTGCCGAGCCGCGGCGTCACCAGCACCTCGGCCGACCAGTTCCCCGGCGCTGCAGCGGGCGGGCCGTAGGTGAGGAGCCGGCTGAGGACATCGTGCTCGCGCGCATCAGGCTCGCGCGTGACTTCGACGAAATGCCAGAACTGCGCGGAGTGAACAGAGGTCCTGGCATCGACCTCGGCGATCAGCTGATTCAGTTTGTCGAGCCGGAAGCCTGACAGCGCCGCGCCGCCAGCGAGCTTGAGAACGGGCATGCGCAGATTCTATCCGGCGGCTCTCGGCTAGTGGCTGGCGGCTGGCGACCTGCGGCCTTCGGCCCTGCTCAGGGCGGCCAGAGTACGGTCGAGGGGCGGCCTGCGCGATCCGGACGATGGCAGCATTGTCACCGGCTCGGCCGACCTTTCGATCGACGATCGCCTTGCCGAGGCCGGGAGGAGCAGTCGGAGGGGCCCCCGGCGCCGCCTTTGTCTCAGGCGCGTTCGCGCGCCGTCTCAATCTTCTCGTAGAGGGTCTCGGGAGCGATATCCGCACCGTTCGGCCACGCGATCGTGCCCCCCTCGATGCGGGCCCGCCGGAAGTAAGCATCATCCTTCAGCGGCTCGAAGATCGGCCCTCTGCCAAGATACTCCGAGAAATCGACCTCACCCTGCAGCCCATCCTCAAAAGTGATGCGGTAGACGCGGGCTTGACGGTACTCGATGGCCTTGACGTCGCACAGCGTCCACATGGGCTGCCTCAATCGAGCGGCGCGATCCGCTTCAGTTCCGCGCCGGCTCGCGCCAGTTCCCAGTTCTCCTGCAGCTCGGCGATGTGGATGTCAATCCACTCCCTGACCAGCCTGAGCGCAACCCGTGATTCGAGATCGCCGCGAAGCACATTGCCGCGGAAGTCGACGAGCACCTTCTTGCCCGAGTACTCGGCGTGGAGATGCGGAGGGTTGTGCTCGTCGTAGAACATCCGAATCACAATCCCCAGGAATCTCGAGATCTCCGGCATCCGCCGCCTCCAGACGTATTCTGCCTGCCAGGGGCGAGGCAGCGCAAGCGCGCCGCGCCGGGACTCGCTGTGGCGACAAACGCGACACCGTTAGGGTGCCGGCCGCCCGACAGGTCGGACAACCGCCATCGGATCGGCCTGCACGTCGCCCCGGCGAGCCGTCTGCCGCGAGCCGCCGGCCTGATCAACCCAGGATGCGCCTGATGATGTCCATCGCGCGCCGCATCTCGTCGAGCGTGCCGATCGAGATCCGCGAGTAGTTCGTCAGCGGCGGAAACGGACGGCCGACCAGCACGCCCTGCTCCTTGCACGCCTCCTGGAACGCCTTCGCGTCGCGCCGGATGTCCACCATCAGGAAGTTGGCGCACGGCGGCGTCACGCGATAGCCGGCCGCCTCGAATGCGCGGCGCGTGAAGTCCCGCGCCTCCCGGTTGAGCGCCACCTGGCGCGCCACATGCGCTGTCTGCGGAAGCGCGGCGATTGCGGCGGCCGCGGCGAACACGTTGACGTTGCTCGGGATCCGGAACCGGCCCATCGCCTTCAGCGTATCGGTGTGGCCGACGGCGTATCCCACCCGTACTCCAGCCAGACCGTAGACCTTCGAAAATGTCCTCGCCAGCACGACCTGCGGGTTCTCGAGCGCCAGCGGCAGCGCGGTTCGATAAGCCGGGTCTTCGACGTAGTCGTGGTAGGCCTCATCCACCAGGATGACCGTGGTGGGCGACGACTTGAGCACGCGGCGAATGAAGCCGCCGACCTCGCCAGCGCCATGCACCGTCCCCGTCGGGTTGTTGGGATTGCACAGGAACACGAGGCCGGCTCCACCCGCCTTCTCCGCCATTCCTGCGAGATCCAGCTTCAGGCCGGCGTCCACCGGCACGTTCACCACTGGCGCGCCTGTCAGCTCCGCGTCGCGCGTCGGGCTCTCGAAGGTCGGCAGCCCCTGCACCAACGGCCGCCCGGCGGTCGTGAACGCCATCACCGCCATGCGGAGGATCTCGCTCGAGCCGGATCCGAGCAGGATGTTCTCCGGCTGGACGCCGTGGAACTTCGCCAGAGCGGCAGAAAGACTGCCGAAGTTGTCAGGATAGCGGCACGCCTCGCCGAACGCGGCACGGATGGCGTCGAGCGACGCCGCGCACGGCCCGTACGGGTTCTCGTTCGAGTCGAGAAGTAGCGGGGGCGGCCCCGCTGCGCCCTGGGTCGCCGCTTGACGGGCCTCGGGAGCGAGACCCGCCAGCGCCTCGCTCCCGCGCCCCGCCACCATCGCAGCGATGGCACCATTGATGCCGACAGCTTTCACGAACGCGCGGCGTGACAGAGACATCTGGCGCCCTTTCAGTTCTGAGTCCTGAGTTCTGAGTTCTGAGTCCTGGTTCTGAGTTCTGAGTTCTGAGTCTTGAGCCCTGAGCCTTGAGCCCTGAGCCCTGAGCCTACTTCCTGACCGGCGCGCTCCCTTCCTTCTTGATAGGGAACGGCGGCGGCGGCGCGAGCGTTCCGGGCTGCTTCTTCAGCAGGTCGAGGATCACCGCTACCGCCTTGTCGAGCTGCTGGTCCTCGCCGGCGTACTCCTTCGCCGGGTCGTTGTCCACGAAGATGTCCGGCTCGACGCCCACGCCCTCGATGACCCACGCCTTGCCCGCCACGTCGTAGCGCGAGAACTCCGGCTTGTTCAGCACGCCGCCGTCGAGGAACGGCAGGGTTCCGGCGATGCCGACGACGCCGCCCCACGTGCGCTTGCCGATGACCGGCCCCATCTTGTGCGTCTTGAAGCGCCACGTCACGAGGTCCCCGTCCGACGCGGAGAACTCGTCGGCGAGCAGCACCTTCGGCCCGACGATCATCGCGCCCGGGTTGGTCTGCGGCGTCCGGTTGCGCGCGATGTCCACCAGCACCAGCTCGCGGCGGAGCCGCTCGATGATCATCGGCGACACGTTGCCGCCGCCGTTGCTCCGGACGTCGACGATCAGCGCCTGCTTGTCGGTCTGCGGGTAGTAGTACTTGGCGAACTCGTTCAGTCCCGGCACGCCCATGTCGGGGACGTGAAGGTACCCGACTCGGCCGCCCGTGGCCTTGCTGACCTTCTCGATGTTGTCCTGCACCCAGTTGAAGTAGTACAGGCCGCGCTCGTCCGTCGTCGGAATCACCACCGCGTCGCGCGCGCCCTGCGCCGCCGCGGTGCCGTTCACCTTCAGCGTCACCTGCTTGCCGGCCTTGCCCGCCAGCGCCTCCCAGATGTCCGTCAGCTCCGCGGTCGACCGGCCGTCCACGGCGACGATGAAGTCGCCTTCCTTGACGTTGACGCCGATCTCGGTGAGCGGCGAGCGCAGCGCCGGATCCCAGTTCTGCCCCTTGAAGATCTTCGCCACCTTGAAGAACTTCGTCGTTGCGTCCCGCTCGAGGCGCGCGCCGAGCAGCCCCATCGGGATCCGCGCCGGTTGCGGCAGGTCGCCCCCGCCCACGTACGTGTGGCCGGCGTTCAGCTCGCCGATCAGCTCGCCGATGACGTAGGTCAGGTCGGCCCGGTGGTTGACGTGTTCGACGAGCGGCGAGTACTTCGCGCGCATCGCCGGCCAGTCGACGCCGTGCAGGTTCGGGGCGAAGAAGAAGTCGCGCATCTGGCGCCACGACTCGTTGTAGATTTGCTTCCACTCGGCGCGGCGATCGACGGTCACCCTCAGGTCGCCGAGGTCGAGGAACTCGCGCGCCTCGAACCGCGCCATCGGCGTGTCGATGATCGCGTAGCGCCCGCCCACCAACACCAGCATCTTCTTGCCGTCGGCCGAGATCTCGTAGCCGCCTCCCGCGCCGAGCTGCGTCTCGGTCTGCTTGTCGAAGTCGAAGACGTAGAGCGCCGCGGCGTCGCGCGCGCTGCCGCGCCCGTAGTAGAGCCGGTTGCCCACCGACTGGAGCGCGCCGTAGTTGGCGGCAGGCGTCGGAAGCACCGCGATGCGGCTGACGATGCCGTCCAGGTCCACCTTCGTCGCCGGCCCGGCGTCCTTCTTCGCCTCGTCCTTCTTCGGCTCGTCCTTCTTGACCTCTTCAGGCTTCTTTTCTTCCTTGATCTTCACCTCGTCGCTGCGCGGCGCCAGCGGGCTCTTCGTGTCCTTGGCGAGCGTCACGAAGTAGATCCGCGTCATGTCGCCGTAGATGTGCTGGAATTCGGTCTGGCCGTACGTAGGGTTGAACGTGCGCGCCGACACGAAGAACAGGAGCTTGCCGTCGCTGCTGAACTCGGGGTTGCCGACGCCGAACCAGCCGTCGGTCACCGGCGTCGCCTGCTTCGACTCGAGCGAGTAGAGGAAGATCCGCCCCATGCCCTCGTCTTCCGGTTTCGAGAACGCGATCCACTTGCTGTCGGGCGACCAGACGTACTGGTTGATGTTGCCGACCGGGGACGAGACGACGGTGGTGACCACCTTCGTGTCGAGATCGACGAAGTGCAGGCGCTGCTTGCGATCGGACCAGGCGATCTTCCTGCTGTCGGGCGACCAGACCGGGTCGAACTTGTAGTTGTCGCTCCCCTTGGTCAGCTGGATCGCGGCGCCCAGCCCGTCCTGCGGTTCGATGTAGATTTCGTCCTCGCCGCTCGCGTCGGAGATGTAGGAAATCCACTTGCCGTCAGGCGACCACTTCGAGGCGCGCTCGTGCACTCCCGGCGTCAGGGTCAGGTTGCGCGTCGGGCCGTACTTCGCGGGGACCGTGAACACGTCTCCGCGGGCGCCGAACAGCGCGCGGCTGCCGTCGGGCGCGATCTTGAAGTTCGTGACGCTGCGGCTGACGTCCACGACCACGGGGCGGCTCGCGCCGAAGTCCTCGGCAATCGTCACCGGCACTTTCGCGGCCTTCTCCGACGCCAGGTCGAACCGGTAGAGAAAGCCGCCGTTCTCGAAGACGATGGCGTTGTCGCCGAGCGAGGGGAACTTGATGTCGTACTCGGTGAAGTCGGTCAGCTTCTTCGTCTGCTTCGCGCTGATGTTGTAGCTGTAGAGGTTCATCCGGAACGACGCGTCGCGGTCGGACACGAAGTAGACGGTGTTCCCCTTCCACATCGGGATGATGTCGAGCGCGGCGTTGTTCGTCAGGTTGGTCGTCGCCTGCGTCTTGAAGTCGTAGAGCCAGACGTCGTCCGCCATCCCGCCGCGATAGCGCTTCCAGGTGCGGAACTCGCGGAAGATGCGGTTGTAGACGATCTGCTGGCCGTCGGCCGAGTAGGACGCGAAGCCGCCGCGCGGGAGCGGCAGCTCCTCGATCGGCCCGCCGGTCGTGCTGGCGAGGTAGAGCTTGCCGAGGAAGTCGTTCCAGTCGGTGCGGCGCGATCTGAAGAGGACGTGCGCCTCGTCCTTCCACCCGATCACGAGGTTGTTCGGCCCCATGCGATCGGACACGTCGTCTCGTGCGAGCGTCGCGGTCCAGGTGAGCCGCTTCGGCACGCCGCCCTGCGCCGGCATCAGGTACACCTCGGTGTTGCCGTCGTACTGGCCGGTGAAGGCCAGCGACTTCCCGTCGGGCGAGAAGCGGGCGAACATCTCGAACCCGATGTCGCTCGTCAGACGGCGCGCGACGCCGCCGGTGGCCGCGACGGTGTAGAGGTCGCCGGCGTAGGTGAAGACGACTTGGCCGCCGTGAATCGTCGGGAACCGGAGCAGACGCGCTTCCGGCGCCTGGGCGACGGGGCCGGCCTGGCCGGCCGCGAACAGGAGGACGAGGGCAGACGCAAGGATGAGTCTCTTCATAACCCCCGATTATGCCTTTCTCGGGCCGCGCGAGTCATCCACGCCTGCTGTGAGACCGCCGGAAGCCGCCAGTCGCAGGTCGCCAGCCGATACCGGCGTATCATCGGATCATCCAACGACAGGAGGCGATATGCAGGAGAGCGACATTCGCGGGCGATTCCTCTGGTACGACCTGATGACGAGCGACCCGGCGGCCGCGCAGACGTTCTACGGCAAGGTGGCCGGGTGGGGGCTGCAGCCGCTCGAGGACCCGAACATGCCTTACACGATGTTCACGCGCGGCGAGGTGCCGATCGGCGGCAGCATGCAGCTGCCGGACGAGGCCGTGAAGATGGGGGCGCCGCCGCACTGGATCGCGTATATCGGCACGCCGAACGTCGACAAGACGGTGGAGCGGGCGCTGTCGAAGGGGGCGCGGACCTACGTGGCGCCGACGGACATCCCGAACATCGGGCGGTTCGCGGTGCTCGCCGATTCGCAGGGCGCGACGATCGCGTTCTACTCGTCGTCGAACCAGCAGCCGCCCGAGCACCCTCCCGAGCTCGGCGACATCTCGTGGCACGAGCTCGCGGCGGCCGATGCGGCAGCGGCGTTCGACTTCTACCGCGATCTCACCGGGTGGGAGAAGACCAGCGAGCAGGACATGGGGCCGATGGGCCTTTACCGGATGTTCGGGCGCCAGGGGCACCCGCTCGGCGGGATGTTCGACAAGCCAGCCGACATGCCCGCGCCGCCGCACTGGCTGCTCTACGTTCGCGTCGCCGACATCAACGCGGCCGCCGCGACGGTGACGGCCAACGGCGGCAAGGTGCTGAACGGGCCGATGGAGGTGCCGGGCGGCGACTGGATCGTGCAGTGCCTGGACCCGCAGGGGGCGGCATTCGCGCTGCACCAGCGAAAGGCGGGGTAGATTCGCGACAGCAGGCAGTAGGCAGCTGGCAGCGCGCAGCGGATCCGGTGCCCGCTGTTCGCTGTCTGCTGCCGGCTGCTTGCCATCCGCCGTCTGCTGCCGGCTGCCAGCTGCTTGCCATCCGCTGTCTGCTGCCGGCTGCCAGCTGTCAGCTGCCAGCTTCCTGTTCCCCTCCACGCACCTGTGAGAGAATGAGCGGTCTGTCGTTCCCTCGTCTGGACGCCACGTGGACCTCGAACCCGCCCTCATTCCCGCCGACGAACGCGCGCCGGCGGATCCCGTCACCGAGCGCTCGATCCTCGGCGTGCCGAAGACGGTGCTCGTCATGTCGGCGACGCACGGCGTGAACGACATCTTCACCAACATCTACGCGCCGCTGCTGCCGCTCTTCATCCCGCTGCTCCACCTGTCGCTGACCGCGGCCGGCACGATCGCGGCGGCCATCCAGATTGCCGGGTCGGTCGCGCAGCTCGTCTTCGGACCGCTGGCGGACCGCTGGCGGCCGAAGGTGCTGGCCGTCGCCGGGCCGCTGGTCGCCGTCTCGGCGATGAGCCTCGCGGGGCTCGCCACGTCGCCCCTGATGCTGGGCGCGATTCTCGTCGTCGGGTCGCTGGGGAGCGCGGCGTTTCACCCGACGGCAGCGGCCATCGTCAATCGCGTCGGCGGCGCGCGGCGCGGCACCGCGATGTCGGTGCACGTGACGGGCGGCGCGATGGGCAACGCGATCGCGCCGATGCTGTTCGCGCCGTACGCGCAATACGTCGGCGTCAGGTGGACGCCGCTGCTGGCCGTTCCCGCGCTCGTCCTGCTGGTGTCGATCCTGCGGCGGATTCCAGACGTGAGGCTGTCGCACGGCCACGGGCCGTCCGGATTCGGCGCGCTTCGGCCGTACGCCGGCCCGCTCGCTCTGCTCTGGACGGCGGTGGTCATCCGGACGGTCGTCGCGATCGGCTACTCGACGTTCCTGCCGGTGTTGTTGACCAGACGCGGCATGTCGGTGGCGGCGGCGGGGCTGGCGGCGGGGGCGTATCTCGTTGCCGGGAGCATCGGCGGGTTGACCGGCGGCCCGTTCGCCGACCGCTTCGGGCCGAGGCGCGTCATCTCGGCGTCGCTGGCGATGTCGGTGCCGCTGCTGATGGCGGCGCTCCTCCTGCCTGGTCCCGCGGCGCTGGTCGCGCTGATCGCGGGCGGGTTGTTCCTCGGATCGACGCTGCCGGTCAACATCACCTACGCGCATGCGATCGCGCCGGTGGCCACCGGGACGGTCTCGTCGCTGTTTCTCGGCGTGGCGTGGGGCGTCGGCGGCCTGGTCGCGCCGCTGGTGGGCCTGGCCGGTGATACCGTCGGCCTGCAGCCCGCGCTCCTCACGCTCGCCTGCCTCCCCGCCCTCGCCGCGCTGCTGACGATGCGGCTCCCGGAGCGCGCATCGCATGTGTAACGCTGGGGGCGACATGTGGCGCGGGGCGGCGACATGTGGCGCGGGGCGGCGAGATGTGGCGCGGGGCGGCGAGATGTGGCGCGGGGCTTCAGCCCCGCGATCACTGCGCGGCGGCCCGTGGCGGGCGCCTCGCTCGCCGGACTCCCGCCACCACCGCGAGCATGAACGCGGGCTCCGACGAGGCCGCCGGTCATCGTGGGCGCCCGCGCTCGCTCGCGCTCGAAGTGCCGAGCCCGGCACCTCGTTCGGTGGGCTCCGCGTGAGCCAGTCGGCAGGGATTGAGATCGCCTCCGGGCAATCCCAACCTGCGGTGCCGGGCTGTGCATTCGACCGACGGCACGCTCCGCCTCCGCCAAGGCTACGGCGGACTCGCCGACTGCCTCGCGCGAGGCGGTCGCATGTTCGTCGTTCGACTGGCGCTCACGACGCCCTGAGCGAGGTCGAAGGGCGCTCGCGCGGGCATCCGCGCGCGATACCCGTCGGCCGCGTCTGGACGACGCGGCGACCGGCGGCTCACGCGGCACCCGGCGGCTCACGCGGCCCGCGCCCGCGGGGCTGAAGCCCCGCGCCACACCTGATCCAGCCGCGAGCCGGAGTCAATCCTCCGGCGCTTCGCCGGCCGCCCCTCGACTTCGCTCGGGACGGCCGGGGATGCAGTCTTCGGGTGCCTCGCCGGCCGGAGCCATCTTCACCAGGCGCGGGTCGAACCGGGCCAGCGTGTCCACCAGGCTGCGCTGGGCGGCCATCACCTCGTCGATGTCCTTGTAGGCCATCGGCACCTCGTCCAGGCCGGCGGAGAGAAGCTTCACGCGGCGCTCGCGGAGCACCCGCTGGACGTCCGCCCACGAGAACGCCTGCCTGGCCCTCGTCCGGCTCATCCTCCGTCCCGCGCCGTGGGATGCTGAGAGCAGGGATGCCTCGGACCCCTTGCCACGAACGACGTAGCCTGGCGTCGCCATCGACCCGGGAATGATCCCGAGCATGCCCGAGCCCGCCGGCGTCGCGCCCTTCCGATGGACGATGACGTCGCGCTCGCGGCCGCCGGGCAGCCGGTGGCGTTCGCGCCAGGCGAAGTTGTGGTGGTTCTCGACGTCGAGCAGGACCGCCGAGCCCAATGCCCGCGCGATGTGCTCGTGGATCAGGTGGTGGTTCGCCGCCGCGTAGCGGCCCATCAACTCCATCGCCGCCCAGGTACTCCTGCCCCTCGTCCGTGTCCAGGTCGAGCCAGGCGAGGTGAGCCAGCGCGGGCGGCAGTTCGCGATGCCGGTCGCGCGCCACGCGGCTGAAGCGCGTCGCCACCGCGTTCCCGGTGCCGCGGCTTCCGGAGTGGCTGAGCAGCGCGAGGTACTCCCCGGCTGCGAGGCCGAGCGACGCGTCGAGCACCGTGAGGACGCCGAACTCGACGAAGTGGTTGCCGCTGCCGCTCGTGCCGAGCTGCGCCCAGGCGCGATCCTTCAGGCCGGCCGTGACGCTCGACACGTTCCAGTCCTCGTCCATCACCGCGTGCTGGCGCCGGCCGCGAAACGTGGCGCCGACGCCGAAGCGGGTCTCGCCCTCGAGCGCCGAGATCAGTTCGCGCGGCTTCGTCTCCAGATCGGCGACCGAACGCTCGAGCACCGACATCTTCATCCGGCAGGCGATATCGACGCCGACGGCGTACGGGATGACCGCGTTGTCGGTCGCGAGCACGCCGCCGATCGGCAGGCCGTAGCCCTGGTGGGCGTCCGGCATCAGCGCGCCCGCCACCGCCACCGGCAGCTGGCAGGCGTTGCGCATCTGCTGCAGCGCGCCCTCCTCGAGCCCCTGCCCGAAGATCTCGCAGGGTGCGGGTGTTTGCCGGGCGGCGAACGATGGCCGGTGCGCGCGGGAGTCCCGGGCCCTCCGCACCGTCTTCTTCACCTTCATCGTCGTATCTCCCGCGACGCGGGCCACACTCCGCAGGGTAAGGCCGCCCCCGGTGACCGGCGGCCCGCAGGCAGCCGGCCATGAGGCGGCGGTCGTGGCCCGGTTCGTCGGCTCCGCCCGCGGGGCTGAAGCCCCGCGCCACACCGCTCACGCGGCCCGCAACCGCGGGGCTGAAGCCCCGCGCCACACCTGATCCCGCCGCAGGTCGCCAGCCGCGGGCGGTGCCGATCCCCGTAGCCGCGGCCAGTAGAAGCCGCCCGCGGGGCTGAAGCCCCGCGCCACACCGCTCACGCGGGCCGCAACCGCGGGGCTGAAGCCCCGCGCTACGTCGCTCTTGCGGCCCGCAGCCGCGGCCAGTAGAAGCCGTAGAGGGCGATGAAGACGAAACAGACCATCGGCACGATGAAGCCGCGCGACATGTCCCACCGGTCCGCCACCGCGCCCATCAGCTTCGGCAGGATCGCCCCGCCCATGATCGCCATCACGATGTACGACGAGGCGCGCTTGGCGCGGGCGCCGAGCCCCGAGATCCCCAGCGCGAAGATCGTCGGGAACATGATCGACATGAAGAAGTAGCTGAGGAACACGCTGGCGACCGACACCCACCCGAGCTTCAGGAACACCACGAACGTCGCGACCACGTTCAGCACGCCGTAGAGACCCAGCACCTTGTGAGCCGAGAACCGTCTCAGCAGGCCCGCGCCGGTGAACCGTCCGATCAGGAAGCACACGAACCCGAGCGACGCCAGGTTCGAGGCCCCCTTGTCGCTGATCGCCAGCGCGCCGCCCGGCCCGGCCACGAACCACCCGCTCAGCCAGTCGCCGAGCACCCACCCACGCGCCGAGAGGCCCGCCATCGCGTCGCTCCACGCCGCCGGAATCACCGGCACCTCGGCGGTCATGTAGTTGATGAAGAAGCTGAAGATGCCCGCCTGCGCCGCCACGTAGAAGAACTGCGCCGCTACCGCGAAGACGAAATGCGGGTGCGACCAGATCGAACGCGCTTCACCGCCTGCCTGCGCCCGCCGAATCGGCCGGGTAGTCGTCCTCGGCCTTGATGTCGGGCACCGGCGCGAAGACGAACACGAGGGCCAGCACGATCACGACGCCCGCAATCGCCGCATACGGGATGTAGAGCGTCTGGCTGCCCGTGCTGCGGCCCGCCGCGTCGGTCGAGTAGAAGTACACGCTGCCGACGATCGGCCCGAGGATCCAGCCGATGCCGTTGCACGACTGCGCCAGATTGATGCGCGTCGCCGCGTACCGCGGGTCGCCGAGCACCGTCGTGTACGGATTCGCGATGGTTTCGAGAAACGTCAGACCGGTGGCGATCAGGCACACGCCGGCGAGGAACGCCACGAACCCCAGTGTCGGCGACACGCTGCCCGCCTTCACCATCTCGCCGATCGACGTCGCCGGAACGAACCACAGCCCGCCGGCCGCGACGATCAGCAGCCCGGCGATGATGCCGCCCTTGTAGCCCAGCCTGCTGGCGAGCCATCCGGCCGGGATCGCCATCAGGAAGTAGCCGAGGTAGTGGGCGAACTGCACCCAGGCCGACTGCGCCTTCGTCAGCCCGAGCTCGTCCTGGAAGTGCTTGTCCATCACGTCGATCAGCCCGTTGCAGAACCCCCAGAGCAGGAACAGCGAGCTGACGAGGATGAAGGTGAACAGCACCTGCTGGCCGTCCGATGTGACGAAGAGGCTCTTCTTGGTGGTCGTCATGAGGTCGCCGTGTCCTTCCAGCCTTGGGGCTCAGTCATGGCGGAGCGCCTGGATCGGATCGAGCCGTGCGGCGCGCATGGCGGGGAAACTGCCCGCCACCAGGCTCACGAGCAGGGCGAAGCCGATGGCGCCCGCCATCAGCCACCACGGGATCAGGAACAGGTTGGCGGCCGGGACGCCCTGCGTCTGGAGATAGTAGTTGGCGCCGGCGTTGATGACGCGGCCCACCGCCCAGCCGAGCGCGATGCCGAACAGGCCGCCGAACAGGCCGATCAGCGACGCCTCCACGAGGAAGATCTTCCGCACGTCCGCGTCGCCGCCGCCCACCGCCTTCATGACGCCGATCTCGCGCGTCCTCTCCAGGATCGACATCACCATCGTGTTGACGATGCCGAGCGAGGCGACCGTGAGCGCGATCGATCCCACGAGGCCGAGCAGCAGGTCGAGCAGGATGAACGCCTTCTTCTGGCTCTCGAGCAGGTCGGCGATGGAGAAGGCGTTGAAGCCCAGGTCCTTGATCTTCTTTTCGACCGCCTCGGTGTCCTGCGCCCGGTTCACCTTCACCGTCACCGTCGTGTAGACGCGCTGATCGGACAACTGGCGGAGCAGCGCCTGCGCGCCCGAGAGGTCGGCGGCGCCCATCTCGCGCGCCTTCGCGAGCGGGATCATGACGGCCGCGAACATCGCGCCGCCCGGGCTCGGCCCGGCCTGGCGCTCCACGATGCCGACGACGCGGAAGTGGCGCTCGCTGCGTTGCAGGTTGACGCCGGGGACGCCGGTCTCGCTCGTGAGGGGCGTGGACGCGGCGGCGTAGCCGAACCTGACGTCCTTGCCGAGGAGGCTCTCGGGCTTCCCGTCGGTGAGGCGTCCGGCGAACTCCAGGCTCAGCAGGCACGAGTCGTCGGTGTCGTTCGCGAAAAACTGGCCGAAGCTGATGCGCTGGAAGACGCCCTGGCCGCGCGCCGACATCGCGACACCGGTCGCGCCGGCGAATTCTGAGAAGTCGCCGTAGGACACTTCGACCGGGATGCGGACGTCGGGGTAGACCTCTTTCACGCCCGGGATCGCCGCAAAGGCCTTCAGCGCGGCGTCGTCCAGCGGCACACGCGGCCCGGCTTGCCTGGCCGACTCCATGGCGCCTCGAGCGCGCTCCGCCGGATTCCCGCCGCGGCGGCCGCGCTGGCCGCCGGCGCGCTGGGCCGCCGTCACGGTGATCGAATCGAACACGCCCGACCGGAGCAGGTTGCCGAGCACCTGGTCCTGCATCGCCACGCCGAACGACACCATGCCGACGAGCGACGCGATGCCGATGGCCACGCCGAGCGAGGTGAGCGCCGTGCGGAGCCTGGCCTCGCGCAGGTTGCGGAGCGCGAGGTGCAGGATGTCGGCGAGCCTCATGCCGCCGCCTCCGCGAGCACCCGGCCGTCCGAGAGCGTGATCGTGCGCTTCACGTAGCGCGAGGCGAGCGCCGCGTCGTGCGTGACCAGCAGCATCGTGCGGCCCGTCGTGGTGTTCAGCTCCTGGAGGAGCGCCAGGATCTCCTGCGCGGTCCGGCTGTCGAGATTGCCAGTCGGCTCGTCCGCCAGCAGGATGCGCGGGTCGTTGGCCAGGGCGCGCGCGATCGACACGCGCTGCTGCTCGCCGCCCGACAGCTCCTTCGGCCGGTGCGCCTGGCGCCCGCCGAGGCCCACCCGCTCGAGTAGCGTCCTCGCCCGCCCGTCGCGCACGCCGCGCGCCACGCCCGCGAACATCATCGGCAGCGCCACGTTCTCCAGCGCGGTCATCGTGGGGATCAGGTTGAACGACTGGAAGATCATCCCGACGCTGGTGCGGCGGTGGACGCTCAGGTCGGCGCGCGACATCTCGCCCAGGTTCCGGCCGAAGACGGTCAGGCTGCCGGAGGTCGGGTGGTCGAGGCCCGCGATCAGGTTGAGGAGGGTGGACTTGCCGGAACCCGACGTGCCGAGGAGGCCGACGAACTCGCCGGCCTCCAGGCCGATCGTCACGCCGTCGAGCGCGCGCACGAGCGACTCGCCCATCCGGTAGTGCTTCGCGAGGTCGCGGGTCTCAACGGCGGGGCTCATGGGCCCACCATTGAAGCACGTTAGCGGGCGGCTGTCAGCTGGCACCTGCAGCTGGCAGCTGGTAGCGGACTAGCTTCCGATTGTAGCCGGCAGCGGATCTGATTCCGCCGCCAGCTGCCCGCAGCCCGCTGACCGCTAACAGCTGCCCGCTGCCAGCTACCGTTCCCGTCCATTGCGGACCACCGCCGGCGAATGCCGGCTCCGCTGCCAGCTGCCAGCTGCCAGCTACCAGCTGCCAGCTACTGTCCCCGTCTATACACGATCGCCACCAGCGTCTTGTCGTCGCCGCCCATGTTAACCGTCAGGCCGAAGGGGCGGTCGGCGGGGATGTCGATCTGGGCCTTCCCGGCGCGGCCGGTCAGCTGCTCCCAGATCGTCACCGCCTGGTGGACGCCCGTCCCGCCGGTCGGGTGGCCCCACCCGACCAGGCCGCCCGTCGTGTTGAACGGCACGCGCCCGCCGCGCGCGGTCTGGCCGTCGAGCACGTAGTCCGGCCCCTTGCCGGCCTCGGCGAGCCCGATCGCCTCCACCGCCATGATGCCGGCGATGGTGAAGCAGTCGTGGGTTTCGACCGTCGCCAGATGCGCGGCCGAGATGCCCGCGGAGGCGAACGCCTTCTCCACGGCGCGGCGCGTCGTGTCGAGTCGCGTGAGGTCGGCCGGCGGAACGGTGAGGTCTGCTTCCACCTGGCCGATGCCGACGATCTCGACCGCGGCGCTCGCCGGGATGCCCGCGCGTTTCAGGCCCTCCTCCGACAGGATCGCGATCGCCGACGCGCCGTCGGACACTTTCGAGCAGTCGAGCACGGTCAGATGATCGACGAACGACCGCGGGTTCGGCTCGGCCATCGCGGCCGCCTCGAGGTCGGCCGTCGCGTTCGTGTACTCCTGCGCGGTGGGGCACAGCCGCGCGTTCTCGATCGCGTTGCGGTACCATCGCGCCATCGCCTTGCGCGTCCGCTCGCGGCCGTACTTCTCGAAATACGCGCCGGCGCGGTCGCTGAACTTGCCCGGGAAGAAGTACGCGTGGCCGGTCCGCCGCTCCGGCGCCCAGCCGGCGGTGGCCAGGATGTCGGCGCCGTAGATCGCCTTCACCGTGTTCTGCACCTCGACGCCGACGGCCAAGACGAGGTCGGCCGTCTCGGCCAGCACTGCCTTGACGCCCGTCGTCAACGCCAGCGCGCCCGAGCAGCACGCCCCTTCGACGCGCGTGCACGGCTTCCAGCGCAGGCCTTCGTCGATCGACGGGATGAGCGAGGCCAGGTTCCCCTGGTTGTTGAAGCGCGCGGCCATGAAGTTGCCGATCACGCCCTCGTCGACGTTCCCGGCGCCGCCGATCTGCGCCAGCACCCCGCGTCCCGCCTCTTGAATGTAGTGATCGAGGCCGGGCCGCTCCTTCTTCGGGTGGAACTCCTTCCGGCCGGTGCCCATCGACACCGTGTTGAAGCCGGCCGTCATGTAGACCTTGCGTCGCAGCTTGTTCATACGCTCATCACCCGAAATATTCGTTGACCGGACCGTAGGCGTGGAAGAAGCCGGTCAGCAGCACCTGGTTGACGTCGTTCGCGTTGCGCGCCACGCCGTCGCTGACGAGCTTCAGCCCGATGTCGCGCGAGCGCGCCCCGTAGCGGAGCGCCAGCTCGGCGCCCTGCGTCTTCATCGACTTCAGCTGGCCGAAGAACGCCGCGAGCTTCGCGTCCTTCGCCGCGTCGCGCACCGCCACCTTCCACGGCAGCGCCCGCTCGGGAAGCGGCCCGATCCTCGCGTCGCACGCCGCCTGGATCCCGGCAATAGGCACGTAACGCTTTCCGGCCGGATCGTACACGCCGACCGGCTTGCCCTGCTGATACTGGAGGAACCCGTCCTTCTGCGACCCGTCGTGATGCTGACCGCCCCGGACGCCCGCGGCAAGCAGGCAGTCGAGGAGCACGCTGTGGAGGTCTTCGCCTTCGGTCCGCGGGTTCATTACGCCGAGGATGCACTGGCAGACGTCGAGGCCCACGTAGTCGGTGAGCTGGAAGATCCCCATCGGCCGGACCAGGAAGTCCTGGCTCACGCGATTGACGGTATAGACGGCCTCGACAAACGGCATGCCGGCGCCGATGCGCTCGACCTCGCCGATGGCGTGCAGCAGGTCGCGCATGAAATGCCCGTTGCCGATGAACCCGGCGCGATCGGCCGACGGCACGACCACCTTCCGCAGTTTCTTGCACAGCGCCTCGGCGAACGCCGCCACCTCGTCGCTCGTCGTCCGGCTCCGGATCAGCTCGACCAGCCGCTGAACGGCGGGCGGGTTGTAGAAATGGAACCCCATGATCCGGCCGCCCAGCTTCGCCTTTTCGTCGATTTCCGCGATGGGGATGGACGAGGTATTGGTGAAGACCCAGGGCTTGCGCGGGTTGTCGGTGGCGGTCGGGGCGAAGAGCTTCAGCTTCAGCGCCAGGTCTTCGGGCGCCGCCTCGAAGATGATGTCCGCCTCGGCCGCGGCCGCCAGCATGGTCGTCGGCCGCACCACGTCGACCACGTCCGTGACGTACTGCCGGACGATGTCGCTGTTCTCCACGAGGTCGGCGCGATTCGCGTAGACCTTGCGGAGCGCGACGATCTTCTTCTCGGCCGCCTTCAGCGCCTGCTCACGCAGGTACTTCATCAGGCCGCCGAGCGCGTCGTGCGACACGTCGACGGCGTGCAGGACCCGGCGCCGCGACCGGTTCGCCGGCTCGAGCGCGAGGTCCGCCATCTCCATCGCCACGAGCAGGACGATACCGCTGCCCATCTTGCCGGCGGCGCCAAGCACCGCCACGTTCTCGAGCCGTTCCGAGTAGTCCATAGGCCTCCGGTGCAACCGGCTTGCGGCTGGCGCCCTGCGGCCCGTGGCCGGCATGGAGACGACAGCCAATGATCGGACAAGAATGCTGGGACCACTCTACGCCAAGGGGACGGCGGGCGCCAAGCACGTTGGCGGCGGACGTTGGCGGCGGAAATCTCGCCGGAGTGATTTACCATGGGGTGTTGCCCCTACCGCCATTCTCCAGGGAGGAAGTGACCGTGAAGAGACTGTTCATCGCCCTCATCGTCGCGCTGCCGCTGGCGTTTGCCGCCGGCCTGCTCGCGCAGACCGCCCAGGATGTGTCCACGAGCGTGCCGGAACTCGAGAAGTTCCACGACGTCATCATGCCGATGTGGCACACGGCCTACCCGGCCAAGGACTATGCGGCGCTCCGGAAGATCGCGCCAGACGTCCAGGCCGGCGTCGCGAAGATCGCGGCCGTGAAGCTGCCCGCCATCCTCCACGAGAAGGAAGCCGCGTGGGCGAAGGGCATCGCCGAGTTGAAGGCGGCCGGGGCCGCCTACGCGAAGGCCGCCGCCGGCACCGACGACAAGGCGCTGCTGCTGGCCGCCGAGAACCTCCACACCGTTTACGAGGCGCAGGGGCGGATCATCCGGCCGGTCGTCCCGGAGATGGACGAGTTCCACAAGACGCTGTATGTCGTGCAGCACACGTATGTGCCCGAGAAGAAGTGGGCCGACGTGTGCAAGGTGAGCGGCGATCTCCAGACGAAGGCCGAGGCGCTGGCGAAGGCCACGCTGCCCAAGCGGGTCGAGGCCAAGGCCGAGGCGTTCAAGAAGGAGTCGGGGCAGCTCGTGGCCGACGCGAAAGCGCTCGTGGCCGCATGCAAGGCGAATCAACCGGCCGGCATCGAAAAGGCCACCGACACGCTGCACTCGCGGTACGAGGGGTTGGGGAGGATCTTCGAGTAGACAGCCGTCAGCCGTCAGCCGTCAGCCGTCAGCCGTCAGCGGGCAGCGGGCGGCGGGCAGCGGGCAGCTGGCGGCGGAAGCAGATCCGCTGCCGGCTACAATCGGAAGCAGATCCGCTGCCAGCTACCAGCTGTCAGCTGCCAGCTACCCAGGAGGTCTCGACATGACGCGCGCACGACAGCCGCTCCTCTGGACGCTCGCGTTCGTGTTCGTCGCCTCGCCGCTGTACGCCCAGGCGCCGGGGTGGCAGATCGATCCGGATCACACCAGCGTACAGTTCGCCGTGAGTCACATGAGGACGTCCACTGTCCGTGGACGCTTCAACAAGACCACCGGCACGGTGAAGTGGGATGGCCGGGATTTCGCCTCGGCCAGCGTGGAGATCGTCACCGACGTCGACTCAATCGACACCGGGGTGCCCAAGCGCGACGCCCACCTGCGGACGGCCGACTTCCTGATGATCGAGAAGCACCCGACGATCATCTTCAGGTCGGTGAAGATCGAACCGGCCGGCTCCGGCAAGCTGCGGATGACCGGCAACCTGACGATTCGAGGCGTGACGAAGCCGGTGGTCCTCGACGTGGCGGGGCCCTCGGAGCCGGTCAAGGGACCGGATGGCGCGATCCGCGTCGGCGCCTCGGCGACCACCACGATCGACAGGCGGGACTTCGGCCTCCGGTGGAACCGCGTGCTCGAGGCGGGAGGCCTGCTCGTGGGCTTTCAGGTCGCCATCACGATCGATATCGAGATCGTGAACCGCGAGGGCGGGGGGAAGTAGGAAGGGGTCAGCTGGCAGCGGTCAGCTGACAGCGGAAGAAAATCCGCTGCCTGCCATCCGCCGCCAGCTGCAATCGGAAGCCAGTCCGCTACCAGCTGCCAGCCACCAGCTGCCAGCTACCTGAACATCGGATCCGGGCTGATGACGATCCGCTTGGTGGCGACGTCCTTGCCGTCCACCGTCAGCGTCACCTTGTAGGCGCCCGGCTCCACGGTGGCGCCGCCGCCGCCGCGCTGTCCGCCGCCGCCCGCTCCACGCTGCCCGCCGCCCGCCGGCGCGCCCGCCGCCACCCGGTTGAGGCCCCAGAACACCTTCTGCAGCCCCTTCTTCGCGCTCGGCCGCAGCGCTTCCGCCGAACTCTGCGACAGCTCCGCGATCTGGTTGCCCTCGAGGTCCTTGATCGTGATCGTGACCTTCTGGGCGTCGGCCTTGAGGTAGTACCAGAGGTTCTGGCCGACCGGCGGGTTGTCCGCCTTGGCCATCTCGCCGAGCGTGTCGCCGCGGCGTTCGTAACGGCGCCAGGCAATCGTGTTCTTGATGTCGAACAGGTGCGCGGCCGAGTCGAGCACCGTCGGCGACAGCTCCTTCATCGGCCCGATGTCGGCGACGTAGAAGCCGCGCCCGTAGGTGGCCACCGCCATCTCGCGGTCGCGCCTCTGGATCGCCATGTCACGAATCACCGTGTCCGGCAGGCCTCCCGAGAAACGCGTCCACGTCTTGCCCTGATCGATCGACGCGTGGATCCCGAAGTCGCCAGCGAGGTACAGCACGTTGGCGTTGTCCGGGTCCTCTTCGACGTCGAAGATCGGGTTGTTCAGGCCGCCCGAGATGTTCGTCCAGGTCTTGCCGAGGTCCTTCGTCACGAACAGGTACGTCTTGTCCTCGTTGTGGGTGCGGTATCCGCTGAACCCGACGTACGCCACGTTCTGGTCGAACGCCGACGCGACCACGCGCTTCACCCACTTGTCGCAGGGAATGAGGTCGCCCTTCACGCCGGCCTTCGGCTTGCACGCCGCGTCGTAGAACTGCGCCGTGATGTTCGTCCAGTTGGCGCCGCTATCCGGCGTCACCCACACGTTGCCGTCGTCGGTGCCCGCCCAGAGCAGGCCGAACTTCTTCGGCGACTCGGAGATCGTGTAGACCGTCGCCCACTGGAGGTTCGTCTTCCGCGCCTCTTCCAGCTTCTTCGGATCGGCCTTCGAGAGGTCTGGGCTGATCCTCTGCCACGTGCCCGTGTCGCCGCGGCTCATCGACCGCCACACGTACTGCGAGCCGTGATAGACGATGCCGGGGTTGTGCGGCGAGAGCACGATCGGGTTGTTCCACTGCTTGCGCAGCGGAGGCTCGCCGGCGGGCGCGACCGGCGACAGCGACTGCGTCTGGCCGGTCTTCAGGTTCATCCGGCTCGACGCGCCGAACTGGCTCTCGTAGTAGATGTACTCCGGGTTCCACCAGTCGCGCACGACGTAGAAGCCGTCGCCGGTCGGCAGGTACAGCCAGTCCGATCCGAACATGCCGTACTGGTTGCGGTTCTGCGACGGCCCGATCCAGGCGCCGTTGTCCTGCGTGCCGCCCATGATGTTGTAGGGCAGTTCCTGGTCCACGAACACGTCGTAGAACTGCTGGGCGTTGATCGTGCTGCTCTGCTTCCAGTGCTCGCCGCCGTCCCAGGTCTCCGACGACCCGCCGTCGTTGCCGCTCAGGATGTGCTTCGAGTTCATCGGGTCGACCCACACCACGCGGTGATCGACGTGCGTCTTGCCGTTGCCGCGGTCCCAGCCCGTGGCCGTGAACGTCTTGCCCGAGTCGGTCGATTTGGTGGTGTTCGTGTCTCCGCAGTAGAGCACCTTGTCGTCGTTCGGATCGACGATGATCCGGCCGTAGTAGCCGCCCTCGGTCTGGTTGACCTGCGCGCTGCCGACCTGCGCGCCACCTCGCCCGGCCGCAGCCGGAGGCGCCGGCGGGCCAGCTTGCCCCGCCGTAGCCGGAGGCGAAGGCGGGCCGGCCGCCGCGGGTGCCGCAGGCGGCGCCAGCTTGTACTCGGTCATCCGCTTCCAGGTCTTGCCCTGGTCGTCGGTGCGGTACACGACGCCGTTCATCTTCACCGGCTGCGCGTTGGCGACGATGCCGTTATAGAGGATCTCGAGGACGTTGCGGTTGACCAGCTGCGACCGGCCCTTGGCCTCCGTCGAATCGGCCGCCGCCGCGGGCTTCGCCATCAGCTTCTCGACTTCGCCGATGTTGGCCATCAGGTCGGCGTTGGATGCGAACGTCTTCTTCGCCGCCGCCTGCAGCCTGGCCACGTCGGCACCGGACTTCGTCAGGAAGTCCTTGTCCGCGACCCGCTCGTTGAACTTCGTCACCAACTCCGCCTCGTTGGCGCCCGTGACCGGCGTGAACTTCGGCGCGAGCGCCGCCAGCTCGCCCGGGATCTTGTATGCGTTGAACTGGGCGTAGTTCACGCCCTCCTTGAACAGGACCGTACCGCCGCCGCCCATCCCGCCGCCACCGCCGCGACCCCCGCCGCCGGCCGGCGCCGCGCGGAAGTTGACGATGCCGTCGCGCTCCTGGAAGCCGACGACGGCCGCCTCGTCCACGCGGGCATAGACGATGTTCGGGTTCTTCTCGTAGATCGTGAGGCCGGTGCGGCCGATCGGCGTGCCCTTGAGAGGCAGACCAGCGGTCAGGCGCGTCCAGGTCTTGCCGCCGTCGGTCGACTTGAAGACGCCGTTCTCGGCGTCGCGATCGTCGTACGTCCACGCCCGGCGGTAGAGCTTGTAGGCCGACGCGATGATGATGTTCGAGTTGCGCGGGTCGATCACGAAGTCGCCGACGCCCCGGTCCTTCATCGGCCCGAGGTTCGTCCAGGTCTTGCCGCCGTCAATCGACTTGTAGAGGCCGCGCTCGCAGTCCATCTCGTTGTCGTAGAGCTTGCCCTCGGCCGACGCGTAGACGATGTCGGGGTTCTTGGAGTCGACGGCGACCATCGAAATGAAGAAGCTCTTCTCCAGGCCGATGTGCGTCCACGTCTTCCCGGCGTCGGTCGACTTCCACATGCCGTTGCCGTGGGTGCTGGCGCGGGCGTGCATCGGCTCGCCGGTGCCCAGGTAGAGGATGTTGGCGTTCGACGGGGCGATGGCCAGCCAGCCCATGCTCTGGGTGCCGTAGTGCTCGAAGATCGGCTCGAAGTGGATGCCGCCGTCGATGGTCTTCCAGATGCCGCCGCTGGCCATGAGCACGTAATAGGTCTGGCTCTGGCCGCGGGGCACCGCGTAGCCGCTGACCCGTCCGGCGAACGTCATCGGGCCGACCCAGCGCCACGAGAACTGGTTGAAGTCGTCCGCCGAGAGCGCGGCCTGGGCCTTCTGCTGCGCGTTCTGCGCCGAGCCGAACCCCCCGAACACGCTGACAATCACCGCCAGGGTACCGAAGAACAAGAGCATCCGTGATGATCGAAACACTAGTCCCTCCTTGATGATCTTCCGTTCTTACGCCGCCGCCGCCGCTCACGTTTCAGATGAACTGGCTCAAGGCTCGAGGCTCACGGCTTGCGGCTTACGGCCGGGTCACGCGTGTCACGCCGCATCTTGAACGCGCGACACCGCCCTGAGCCCTAAGCCCTGAGCCCTAAGCCGTGAGCCCTGCGCCCTGCGCCCTACCGCTCCACCTTCCTCAGCGTGCGGAACGGCCTGGCCGCGAGCACCTGGCCGTCCACCGTGATGACGGCGCGGACGACGAGGTCGCCGGCGGACATCTGCGCCACCGGAAGCTGGACGAACGCTATTCTGAAGTCGTCGCGTGGCGCCTGGACCGTTCCCGGAAGCGTCCCCGCCGCCGGGCCGTCTTCGGTCTCCGCGAACTCGAACCTCACGGTCACCTCTGACGCCTTCGACACGCCGAGGATCTCGACGACCGCCGTCGCCACCTTCTCGGCGACGAACAGGAGGCGGGGCGCGAAGCCCGCGGGTCCCTGCGTCCCGAGCACGAGCGCGGACGTCTGGGGCGTGCCTGGGCTCACGGCCTCGATCCTGACGTCCTCGTTGATCGTGCCGGCGGCGCCCGACGCATCGACGGCCGCCAGCCGCATCCGGTAGGTGCCGGGTCCGGGGGCGGTGAACATCGCTACGACCGGGCGAGCCTTGAAGGCGCCCGGCTGCCCGGTCCACTGCGCTCTCGACCTGCCTGTCGTGTCGAACAGGATGACGCTCGCCTCGGTGATCTTCGCGGACGGGTCGCTCGAGTCGAACGCGCAGACCAGACTCACCTTGCCCGCCTGGGCGGCCCGGGAGGTGTAGATCGTCGCCCGCAGCGGCAGGTCGCTAAAGGCCTTCCGGGACGCCAGGATGTCGCGCAGTTTCGGCATCGCAACCTTCGCCCCCGGCACCGCGGGCTTCGGGATGACGACCTTCGGCTGCGCCTTGACGCTGACACCCTGGCGGCTGACGGTCACCGTCACGCCCTGGGCGGACCCGGTCCGCTCCTGGTCGGTCGCTTCGAACGCCGCGACATAGTAGGCCGACGTCTCGCTCGCAATCCGCTTCATCGCGGGCCTCGTGTCGCCCGAGATCCGGACCTTGGCGTTGCCCGTCAGATTGGCGAAGTTCTCGAAGCCGGCCGCGATGTCGGCGCCGCGGAACACCTCGAGTCCGTAGACGTGAACACGTGACCTCACCACCGCCGTCGTGAGCGCGTCGAGGTCGCCCGACGAGAACGAGCACGCGCCGGTCTGCCCGCTGCCGGTCGCCATGGTCGACATGGCGAAGGTGCTCGGTGACGTGAGCCCGTTCGACACCAGGACGACCACCGTGGGCACGGACGGGACGACGCTCTCGAACTGGTTCATCAGCGCGTCGTGGACCATCCGCGTCCGGCAGGTCGGGTCGGCCAACAACATCGCGGGAGCCGTTGTTCCACCTCCCCGGGTCGCCGCCGCAATCACCGCCGACTCCGCGCCCGAGGCGACCACCGCCCCCTCCCTGCCCTTCAGTCCCACGAGGTCGGCCAGCACGAGGTCGTGCCTGACGGTGGGGTGGATGATCACGCCGCCCTTGACCGTCGACAGGCCGACGTGATCCGCCGGCGTCAGGGCCTCCACCAACTGGCTGAGCGCGTCGCGGACGGGTCCCTCGTGCCCCGGCTCGATCGAATCATCGTCAACAAGGAGCGTCACGCTCCGGCCGCCCACGATCGGGGCGTTGGTAAGGAACGGGGGGGGAGGGAGCGGCGGCGGCGCCTTCGCGCCCTTCGGACGCGGAGCCGTGTCTCCCCCGGCCTTGACCAACTCGAGCGCCACGATGTCGCGGGCGCGGCCGCCGACCTTCAGGGCCACTTCCTCCGGCTTCAGGTCCAGAACGGGAGTGCCGTCGCGCGCCAGCACCCGGAAATCCACCGAGACCATCGTCATGCTCTGTTCCTGCGCCTGAGCGGCGCCCGGTGGCGCCTGGCAGGTGGACGGACGGGACCGAGAGCCGGCGGTCGAGACGACGGCGGGCGCGTCGGAGATCGCAATTAGGATGGCCATGAGAGCGATCGGGCGGATCAGCCGGAGGTGCATCCGCAGAGGATACTCCTGTTTTCAACCCCTCCAAGCCCAGCCTTAGGATTCGCGCTTGCGCCGGCCGGCGGGGTTGGAATACTGTATGCGAGCTTTCGCCACCCCCTTGTCCAGGGACCGCCGATACGGTTTCTTGGAGAACCGGATCGGAACTTATGAATCCGGCACAGGGGGAATCGAGGAATTGGCCGAAAACGACCCGTGTTTGCGCGTCGGCCGGTTGGCACTCCGACTGCTTACGGGTAGAAGGCTCGCTTAGGCTCCGTAGGTCTCTCGGTCGATTTGTTACGTCGTTCAACGTGTCTATCAGGGAGGAGTTCATGAAGAACTTGTCTGCCAGGCTTGCTTGGCCGCTGGCGGTGTTCGCCATTCTCGCGATGGCCGGGACACCCGCATTCGGCCAGGTGGGCGCCGCCACCACCCTCTCGGGGGTGGTCACCGACGACCAGGGAGGCGTGATCCCTGGAGCCAACGTCGTGGCCAAGAACAACGCCACGGCCTTCACCGCAGATGGCACCACCGACGGGACCGGCCGCTTCACGCTGCCTGGCGTCTCCCCGGGCATTTACACCGTGACCGTGTCCCTCCTGGGATTCAAGACGGCCGTCCTGCCGGACATTCAGGTCCTGTCGGGGACACCGGCGCAGATCAAGGTGACCCTCAAGGTGGGCACCCTCGAGGAAACGGTCGTCGTGACCGGCGCTACCGACATGGTGCAGACGCAGACGGCATCGGTGCAGACCACACTGCAGGTCAAGCAGCTGCAGGCGCTGCCGCTCGTCACCCACACCGCGCTCGACTCGCTGTTGGCCCTGCCCGGCGTCGCCACGCCCTACGGCGGGACCAGCCGCAGTTCCAGGCTCGACGGCCTGGGCGGGGCGTCCATCAACATCACGCTGGACGGCCTCAACGTGCAGGACAACCGGTCCAAGTCGGACGGCTTCTTCATGTACATCCGCCCGATGCTGGACTCCGTCGAGGAAATCACCGTCACGACATCGGCCTCTGAGGCGGCGGTTTCCGGCGAGGGCGCCGCGAACATCCGGATGACGACGCGCTCGGGCTCGAACCGGTTCTCAGGATCGGTCTACAGCACCTGGCGCAACCAGGCGGGCCTCGGCGAGGACGACATCGTCGCGCGCACGGAGAAGCAGGCGTGGTACTGGAGGGCGAACACGCCGTACTACTTCAACAAGCAGGACTTCCCGAAGACCCCGGCCGGCGACTGGTACTTCAACGATGCCCGCGTGGAAACACCTGGCTTCAGGGTGGGCGGCCCGATCCTGAAGGACAAGCTGTTCTACTTCTTCAACCTGGAGAAGTTCATCTGGCCGGCCCAGGTGAGCAGGTACCGCTACCTGATGAACCCTGCGGCGCAGCGCGGCGACTTCACGTATGTCGGGCAGAACGACAACCTGCCCCACACCGTCAACCTGCTCACGATCGCCGCGAAGTACAACGTGCCCGGCAACACGCTCGATACGAACATTCAGAAGCTGCTGACCGACATCCGAGACTCTACGGGAGGAATCACGGAATACTGGGACCGGAACGTCGAGCGGTTCGCCTACATTCCGTCGGCCAACCAGACCCGGCTGTTCCCGACCGTGCGGATGGACTACAACCTCTCGCCCGCCCACCGCGTGTCGGGAACCTACCGGTACAACCAGTTCCGCGGCAGTCCGGACATCCTGAACGGCGGTGAGCCACGCTGGCCCGGGTTCCCGAACATCGCGGCGCAGGACTCGGATCGCTACATGTTCCAGGGCTCCTACCGGGGGACCTTCGGCAAGAACATCGTCAATGAGACCAACGCGGGCTACGTCGGCGCGTACGGGAAGGGGACGGGCTTCGGTGGCAACATCACCGCTGCCGACTTCAACTGCTCCGGTCCTGGGTGCCAGTCCGTCAACGGCGAGGGCTTCACCTACGGGTTCCCGACTATCGGAACGGACGGCCTCACGGGTGCGACCACCCGGACGAACTACCTCATCGACGTTGCGCCGCGCCTGGACATCGACAACACCGTGACGTGGCTGAAGAACAAGCACACCATCAGCTTCGGCGGCGCCTACGCCCGGACCTTCTGGCGAATCTCGAGCCAGACCTTTCCGAAGCCCGTCGGCTTCGGCATTCCGTCGTCGAGATACTCGAATGGCACGTACTACGATCCGGCTTACCCGGTGATCAACGCCACCAACACGGTCGACTTCCCGGGCGGTCTGCCGACCGCGAACTATGAAGGCTGGGCTCGGAACCTGTACGCCTTCCTCACCGGCCGCGTCAACTCCGTCGGCGGCAACATGGTGATCGGCGAGGACGGCCAGTACCACTACCAAGGCGAACTGCGGAACAAGTCGTACAGAGACAACATTGGCTTCTTCGTCAGCGACTCGTGGCGCGTGAAGCCCAACCTGACGCTGACCGGCGGCCTCAGGTACGAGGTCCAGTTCCCGGGCGTCGGCGTCGGGAACTACGCGACGCCGCAGGACTGGACCCAGGTCTACGGGATTACCGGAGCGGGAGGCGGCGAGTCCGGCTCGGGGAACCTCTACGTGATGCCCAGGGTGCAGACGGGCACGGCGCCGGTCCTCGTCAAGTACGACCAGGGCACGACGCCCAGCTACACCACCGACTGGAACAACCTTGCGCCATCGGTTGGCATGGCGTGGCGGCCGAACCTCGAGTCGGCTTGGTATACGAAGATCCTGAGCCGGGATCCGGTGTTCCGCGCCGGGTACTCGGTCAACTTCACCAAGTACGGGATCGAACTCTTCAACGCGATGCGCACGAATCCCGGCGAATCCCGTACGGCCACCCGCACCGAGACGAGCGGCACGCCGGTCCTGGGAAACGACGGCTGGCCGGTGCTGCTGTCGCAGACGAGCCGGCTGTATGGGTCGCTGGCCACCCCTGAAGGGTCAACGCCGGTATTCCCGTCGACGCCCGCGATCAACGAGAGCATCCGGGCGTGGGATCCGGACTGGCAGCTGCCGTACGTTCATCAGTACAGCTTCGGGTTCCAGCGGGAACTCGGCAAGTCGATGGGCCTTGAAATCCGCTACACCGGGAACACCACGGTGGGCGGCTGGCAGACGTGGAACATGCTCACCCTCGACAACTGGCCGTTACTCGAGAACGGCTGGTTCAACGAGTTCCAGCTCGCACAGAAGAACCTACACGCGAACATCGTCAACGGCAAGGGCACGACGTTCGCCTACATGGGGCCCGGCACGGGCACCTATCCGCTCCCGATCCACATGGCGTACCTCAAGGGGATTCCGCTCACCGACTCGCGGAACCAGGACCAGGCGCAGTACACGTCGGTCACGCAGTTCTCGAACAGCACGTGGTACAACAGGTACGGCATGTACAACCCAAACGTCACAGGCTCCCTCGGCACGACCAACTCGGGCCTGCTGTACGGGCTCGGCACGGGCACGAACTTCGACGCCAACCGGATCGCGGCCGGCCTGCCAATCAACTTCTTCCAGCCGAACCCCGATCTTCGCGAGGCTGTGGGCGCCGGCGGCGGCGCCTACCTCGATCGAGGAACGGGCAACACGCGCTATAACGCGCTGACCTTCGACCTGCGGCGCCGGATGACGGCGGGGCTGCTCCTCCAGGGCAGCTACACGTACTCCTTCGCTCGGCAGACCTACTCCCAGAACTCGCTCCGGGAGGCGTGGTACTACATCCCGGCCGCAGGCTCTCCGGTTCACAACCTGAAGTTCAACTGGGTGGGCGAGCTGCCCTTCGGCCAGGGCAAGAAGTGGGGCAGCGGCGCCGGGCGCTGGATGAACTACCTGATCGGCGGCTGGGAAGTTGACGGTGTCATCCGAACGCAGAGCGGCAACCGCTACAACTACGGCGGCACCAAGTTCGTCAACATGACCAACGACGAAGTCCAGGACATGTTCAAGTTCTACCATCGGGCGGATGAGAACGGCGTCGACCGGATCTACATGTGGCCGGAGGACGTGATCGCCAACTCGATCATCGCGTTCAACAACAGGTCCGCCACGACGGCGAGCGGGTACACGGTTCCGCTCGATCCGAACGCCCGGTACTTCGCGCCGGCGAGCAGCCCGGATTGCGTTCAGTACGTCGTGCAGAAGGACATGTACTGCCCGGGCACGGAGGAGACGCGGTTCATCAACGGGCCGTGGTTCTTCCGAACGGACCTGTCGATCATTAAGAGGTTCAACATCTACAAGAACGTGCGGCTCGAAGCCCGCATGGAGCTCTTCAACCTGTTCGACACGGTGAACCTGATTCCGAATACCACCACCAGTGCGAGCGCCGTGTCCGGGTGGCGGGTGACCTCGGCGGCGACCGACTTCAACGCATCGCAGGATCCGGGAGGCCGCATCACTCAGTTCGGCCTGCGAGTCACCTGGTAGGACCGGGGCAGAAGGTTGGATCGTCGGTGAAAGGGCGGGGCTTCGGCCCCGCCCTTTCTTTTCGGCGGAACTCCCTATTGGGGTCGGAGCGGTTTTCTTTCGGGCTCGTTTCCGATCACAATTCCGTAGGTCGCACTCGCCCTCCCGCCGCCACGCGAATTCTGCCCGCAAGCTCCCTTACGAGCGCGCAACTTCTGCCATTCCCGGCCAGCAGTCCACGAGGCCAGAGGTCCGCGCCTGCGGAATTCTCCAGGGAATCGCTCATTTGGGAGGGACGGCAACGGGATTGCGTATGACGCCCTCGGAGTTGAGGATCCGCGTTATGCCGAGACGTCCACGTCGTGCAAGCGGGCAACTGGTCTTTCACGCGCTGAACCGAGCCATTCAGAACACGATCATCTTCCGGCAGCCCGACGACTATGCCGAATTCCTGGGACTCGTTCGGGAGGCTGCCGACCGGTTCGCCGTTCGGGTTCTCTCATACGCCGTCATGCCGAACCACTGGCACCTTGTGGTCTGGCCAATGACGGATCTGGGGTTGTCAGCCTCGTTGCAGCGGCTCAGTGCTCACCACGCACAGCTATGGCGCGACCGGCAAGGAAGCCGGGGAAGAGGTGCGGTATACCAGAGCCGATTCAAAGCGATTGGGGTGCAGTCCGACGGCCACTTCCTGCGGCTGTGCAGATACGTCGAGAGGAATCCGCTCCGCGCGCGCCTTGTCGGCAGAGCCGAAGACTGGCCTTGGAGCAGTGCGTCGCCTATGGCGTTGTCTCCCGACCGGCCGGTGCTGTCTGAATGGCCTGTGGCGAAGCCACCCGGCTGGCTGCCGTATCTCAATCACCCCGAAGACCCCTGGCTCGCGGACATTCGGCGTGCCATCCGCCGGAATGAACACTATGGTGACGCGGCCTGGCGGGACGCGACAGTGCAACGACTGGGCTGGCGCTCAGGGCGGGGGCCGGGCAGACCTCGGACACGCCAAGGGGCCGCGACCGGTGACAGTCCTGTAATCGACTTCGCGGTTTGAAATAACCGCTCCGACCCCATTACTTCGAGACGGTCGGTGAGCCGTCGATGTCGAGCACGATCACCGAATCGATCGCGTCGGGGGCGATCGAAGGCAGGCTCACCGCCACGCCGTCGGCGCGCCGCTCGACCCGTAGCGCCCGCTCGCCTGCATCGCCCAGCACGAACGCGCGCCGGGGTTGATTCAGCAGGCCGCCCACGACGAGCTCTCCGTCGGCCGGCCAGTCGAACACGTGCAGGTACAGCCGCGTGGCGTTGCCGGGCAGCGCCCTCCGCGTCGCGCGCCCCCACGGCAGCTTCGCGAACGGGCTCGCCTCGGTCCCGTGAATCGACGCGCCGTACTTCGACATCCACCGCCCGATCGCGGCCAGCCGCTCCACGCTCTCCGCCGGGAACCGGCCGTCGGCCTCCGGCCCGACGTTCAGAAGGAAATTGCCGCCCTTCGACGCGATGTCCACGAGGTTCCGCACGAGCACGCTGGTCGGCTTGAAGTTCCTGTCCGCCCGGTTGTACCCCCAGTTCCCGTTCATCGTCATGCAGGTTTCCCAGTCGAGGCCGGGCTGCCCGGTGGCCGGGATCTCCTGCTCGGGCGTGCCGAAGTCGCCGCTCTTCCCTCCCACCCTGTTGTTGATGACGATCGTCGGCTGGAGTGAGCGGACGTAGGCGTAGAGGTCGCGGCCGTGCGAGGCGGTCCAGGTCGATTCCCACTGCCCGTCGAACCACAGGATGTCGATCGGGCCGTAGTTGGTCAGCAACTCGCGCAACTGCGCCTTCATGTAGACGACGTACCGTTCGAAGTCGGCGCCCGTCGCGGGCCGGTCCTTCTCC
Organism: uncultured Acidobacteriota bacterium; assembly: GCA_963698725.1. Lineage (GTDB taxonomy): Bacteria > Acidobacteriota > Vicinamibacteria > Vicinamibacterales > Fen-181 > FEN-299. The sequence goes on along the minus strand of CAVORY010000003.1, from coordinate 779,202 downwards.
CAGTCGCGCCGCGGCAGGTAGTCGGGGTGGTGCCAGTCCATGATCGAGTGGTAGAACCCGACACGGACGCCGTGGCGCCTGCACGCCTCGACCAGCGCCTTGATGATGTCGCGGCGGTAGGGCGTCGCCATCACGTCGAAGTCGCCCTGCTTCGAGTCGAACAGCGCGAACCCGTCGTGGTGCTTCGTGGTGATGACGATGTACTTCATGCCGGCGCCCTTGGCCATGCGAACCCAGGCGTCGGCGTCGTAGGCGGTCGGGTTGAACCTGGCGCGGAACTGGTCGTAGAGGTCGAGCGGGATCTTCGCGTTGTTGCGGATCCACTCGCCGAAGTCGGTTCGGCCCTGCCACTCGCCGGCCGGGATGGCGTAGAGCCCCCAGTGGATGAACATGCCGAACCGCGCCTCGCGCCACCAGTCCATGCGGGTGTCGCGGGCGGCCGCGCCGGGGAGGGCGAGGCAGGCAGCGAGGACGAAGCAGACGAGGAGAACACGGCCCCGTCTTCGCTCGCGTCGCGAACTTCGGCGCGACAGGGGTGTTGGCAGCATGGCGAGGCCTCCTTCGGCTCGTTTCGAGGAATCGACGGATGGACCAGCGGCGCTACTCCAGGTAGTAGACGAAGATACTGTGCCCGATACGCGCGACAGGCGTGTACCGATCGAGCCAGCGGAACATCGTTTGCGGCTCCATGTACACCCCCTGGAGATTGGTGACGCTGATGGCGAGATAGCGCTTCCGCTTGATGTCGACCGTTGGCGTCGGATGCGGGTTCTTCAGGTCGTAGCTCGGCAGCCAGTCGTACTGGATACCGTAGCGCTCGGGCGAGTCGGTGCCAAAGTAGCTCAGGTAGACGCGGTCGATTCCGCGGCTGTCCATGAACCGCTTCAGGCCCTTGAGATCCTGGCCCCAGTCGAGATTGGAATCGACCAGGTATCGGTACCCGCCTTTGGGGCCGCCGGCGAACTCGTTGAAGTAGGCCAGGTAGTCTGGCCAGATGACCCAGGGGGACAGGGCGTACCACGCGAGCGGAAGCACCAGCAGGAGTCTAAGCCGCCGCAGTTGCAGTACGGCACCGGCTGCGATGACGAAGACGAAGGGATATACCGGCAGCAGGTAGCGCAGGCCGATCGAACGCCGCTCCACGCTGAAGAGCACGACGACGGCCAGGACCGGCAGCCAGAGGACGAGGTCGTCGAACGCGATCGCCCGCCGAATCGTCCTTGCGAACAGAAGAACCAACGCCGCCGCCACGAAGAGCAGGAGCGGGATTGGCGTCTTCAGCGCGAACGCCACGAGGCCGTAGTACCACCAGCCATCCCGCGAGAGCTGTCCCATCAGGAACGACCAGTGGCCCCCCTGCTGGTGGATTTGCTGCACCGCCAACCCCTGGACGTACGGCCGCGGGTCGAAGCCGTAGCCCAGGAGGAAGACCGCCGCCGCGCAGCCCGCTGACGCCGCGATCCACCTGACGGGAATCCGCCGGCCGCCGGCCGCAACGAATGCCAGGAAGACCGCCCAGATCGGCAGCAGCAGGAGCGCGGGGAACTTCGAGAGAAGCGCCAGCCCGAGGGAGATCCCCGCGAGGAGGTGGTTCCTTCCCTCGCCGGTGACCAGCGCCATTCGGAGGTAGAACACCGTGATGAAGAAGAACACCGTCAGCGTGATGTCGGGCGCGATGAGCGACCCGTAGGCAATCGTGTTCGGGCAGAAGGCGAAGAACCCGAGCGCCAGGATCCCCCCCGAGTAGCCGTACAGGGCCCTGCCCAGACGGTAGACGAAATACCCGAGCACGAGCGCCTGGAGGATGGCCATGAGCCTCGACAGTGTCAGCAGCCTGTCGTTCTCGTTTGCTGGAGACGACAGCAGTGCCTGACCCCTTCTGGTGTCGGCGGCCCCGAGGAATGCCAGGTCTCTGCGGGTGCCCGGCGGGTAGTCCCAGACGCGGCGGTCCAGATCGGCGAACAGGAGCGGGAGGCTGTCGAGGTAATACGCGAGGGGGGGGTGAATGACGGCCGACGGCACATCCCAGCGCTGGGTTCTGAGCAGGTAGTCGCCCATGCCGAAGTAGTTGGTCTCGTCCCACGTGGCCGACTTGGTGACGATGCTGCTGGCCGCCTGGGCGCCGAAGACCAGCAGCAGGAAGGCGACCAGGAGGCGCTGCACTGCCACCTGGATCGGTGCCGTGAGACGGCTCGCCGCTGGTGGCGAGGCGGACGGAGGGCGACGATTGCGGGCGAAGCCGGAGTTGACCGGGGTCCGCACGGGCATCCAGCCGTCTCCTATTTCTCGCGGTCGCGAAGCTCCCCGAGCGCGCGGCGCGCCGTCTCGTGCCGCGGGTCGAGCCCGAGGGCCTTCTCGAGGTGCGCGAGCGCGCTCCGGTCGTCTCCGAGACGGTGGAACAGCGATGCCGCCTGGACGTGCCAGTCGGCGTGCGACGCGTCGAGCCGCAGTGATTCGAGGCACGCCTGCAACGCCTCGTCCAGACGGCCTTCGCCGGCAAGGGCGATCGCCAGATTCTGGTGGGCGAGCGCCGACGTCGGGCTGAGGCGAATCGCCTCGGTGTACTGCGCGATGGCCTCCTTCAACCGGCCTGCTCTCGCGAGCATCGCTCCCAGGTTGGTGTGCACGTCGGCGAGCCCAGGCTGCATGCGCACGGCAATCGCAAACTGGCCCATGGCCTCGACCACCTTGCCTTGCTGCGCGTACAGCAGGCCCAGGTTGTTGCGCCACTCGGCGTGGCCGGGCACGATCTTCAACGCCGCGCGGTACTCCGCAATCGCCTCGTCCGTCTTCCCCTGTGCGGCCAGCAGGGCGCCAAGCGATGCGTGCGCACGGTGGTTTCCGACGGTGACGGCCGCCGCGCGCCGCCACAGCGTTTCGGAGTTGCGCCAGTGCCGGACCTGCGCGTGTGCGGCCACCGCCGACGCGGCCACCAGGAGCATCGCCGCCGCGGCCGCTGCCCGCCGGACACGCGGTCGATTGGCGACGAGATCAGCCCCTCCCCAGACCACGATCACGAAGATCCCCACAAGCGGGACGTACGTGAAACGATCCGCCATCAGTTGGTCGCCGGCCTGGAAGATGCCGCTCACCGGCAGCAGCGACACGACGTACCACAACCAGCCCACCAGCAGGTACGGCTTGTCGGTCAGGGCCCTGAAGGCGGCGAGCGTCACGGCCACGAGCGTGACGCCGGCCGCGGCGACCTGCCACCAGGGCGGCAATGCAGGCGGGTACGGGTAGAACACGGCGAGGCCCACGGGCCACAGGAAGCGCCCGATGTACGCCACGTACGAGAGCAGGCCGTTTGCCAGGCGGAAGTCGAGCGACAGCCGGGTCAGGTCTGCGACGGCGCCGACCCGCCACTGGATGGCGAACGTCGCCACGCCCGCGGCGAGCGCCAGACCGAAGAGCGGGAGCTTCTCCACGAGCAGCGACCGCGCCGCTGCGAGTCGGGAGGCGGTGCCCGTGGTCAGTGCGGCCCGCCCGCCGAATCGGCCAAGAGGCCAGACGTCCAGGAGCAGCAGGAGAACGGGCAGCGTGACCAGCATCGGCTTCGCCATGAGGCCCACGGCGAAGCACAGCAGGACCGCCAGGTACCGCCGCGCGGTCCGCCGCGCGACGTAGGCTACGTACGCCCGAAGCGTCAGCATCAGGAACAGGGTGCTGAGGACGTCCTTGCGTTCCGCGATCCACGCCACCGACTCGACGCGAAGCGGATGCACCGCGAATGCCGCCGCCACGAGGGCGCTTCGCCACGGCGCGCCCGTGACCTTCCGGAGGAGGCCGAACAGCAGCCCGGCGTTGGCGATGTGGATCAGCAGGCTGGTGAGGTGATGGCCGCCGGCCCGCAAATCGAACAGCTGCACGTCGATCATGTGCGACAGCCACGTCACCGGGTGCCAGTAGAAGAGGTAGCCGGTGGTGAGCGCCCACCAGAGCCCGCGCCAGGAAAGCCCCCCGGCGACGTGGGGATTCTGGGTCACGTACCACGGGTCGTCGTAGGAGACGAAGTCGAAGGTCCAGACCGGCGCAAAGACGGCCACGGACATTCCGACGAGCGTGGCGGTGACCCAGAAGGAGTAGGAATGCGGAAGCCCGCCGGACGCGGACGCCTCTACTTCACCCACGCGTCGGCGCTCCCGATGACATCCGCCTTGAGATCGTACACGAGGGCGCGGACTCTCCGAACGCACGGGCTGACCGCGAAGCTGACCTTGTACGGCACGCCCGACCACATCAACTTATTGTACACGTCGTCTCGCAGCTTGAGTTCCGCGTCTTCCAGGTTGCGGCGCGGACTGCCGGTCGACAGGCAGGCAGCATCAGAAGGCCTCCTACTTCTTGTCGCCCATCTTCTTCAACGCGTCCCAGGTACTGCCTGGCGAGCTCGTCGGCGTGCTTCATCAAGGCGTCGGCGGCCTTGTCGCCGTATTTCTCACGAACGTCCATGCCGTCCTTGAGGCTTCTGAGGCTCTTCGTCACTTCGTTCATCTGCGCGGTGGCCGCTTCGCGCTGATCGGGCGGGAGGGCCGCGATCTGCTTCTTCGACTCGACTTCCATCTGGGCGAGCTGCGCGTCGCCGCCCATCTGGTTGTACATCGCGCGGCTGGTGGCCACCGTCTGCGCCGCGTCCTGCAGCGTCTTGAACTCCTCCTCGGAGAGGCCGAGTTCCCGCTGCTTCGCCTGCTGCTGGGCCTCCAACTCCTTGCCCATGCGTTCGGCGATGGACACCTGCTGCACGAGTTTGGCGGCGTCCCCCTTGGCCGCCTCCATGTTCTTCCTCGTGTCCTCGGCGTACTTCGCAATCAACGCGAGGTTCTCCTTCTGGTACGCCATGTACTTGACGACGAGATCCTCGGTGATGTCGACCTTCTTCGGCTCGGCCGATTCGGACGGGCCGGCGGCTGGCTTCGCCGCCGCGGCTGGCGGCCCGCCGGCGTCGGCGGCCGGCTGCCCGGCGGTAGAGGTGGCGTCGTCGGCCTTCTTCGAGCAGCCGGCGACGAGGAGGAGGCAGGCGGCGGCGATGAGCAGGCGTTTCATGAGATCCTCCAGAAATTGGCGGGTCTTCCGCCTTCGCCCTACGGGCTACGGCGGACTTCGGAAGCCCCGCCCTACTTCACGAACTGATCGGAACTGCCGATGAGATCCGCCTTGAAATCGTAGACGACGGCGCGCACCCGGCGCACGCCCGGTTCGATCGGGACCGTCACCGCGTACGGGACGCCCTTGGCCAGGATGGCCTTGTAGTCGGCGTCCTTCAGCTCGAGGTCGGCCGTCTGCTGGCCGGCCGCGAGCAGGTTGCCGCCCTCGCCGAAACAGTAGAGCGCGATCGTGATCCGTCCTTTGTGGACCCCTTCGACGAACGTGAAGGCGAGTTTGGACGGGTCGATGTCGAGCGACGCGCTCAGCTCGTAGCCCTGGCCGCTCGGTGCGCTCGACAGCTTGGCGGTGAACTTGAGGCGGATGTCGCTGATCGTGCGCCGGAAGCCCGCAGCCGCCTGGATGCGCTGGTTGCTGATGAACTCGCGCCGGTTGAAGCCGAACAGGTCTCTGCGGCCGTAGTAACCCTGCCGGTAGAGGACGGTCACGCCGGGGCGCGAGGTCTTGATCTGAACCTTCCGGTACTTGCCGTCCCAGTTCGCGTTCGTCGGGTAGTAGCCGAGCAGGTAGGTGGCACGGGTGACCTCGTTGATCCGGTCCATCGCCTTGATGCCGTCTTCGGCGATCGACGACACTCCGCCTGTGAACTCCGCGATGTTCCTGAGCGTCTTGAAGGCGAACGTCTGCGTCCAGCGGCCTTCAGGCATGAGGCCGGCAGCGTTGCCGGGCTGCCCGACGTAGATGCCGCCCGTCTCGATCGTATCGATGGCCACCCGCGCGTCGTTGGCCGCCTGCGCCAAGGCGACGTCCTCCTCGAGGCGGGGAAGGACCAGCCCCTTCTCGGTGAAGAAAATCAGGTGCTTCTCGCCCTCGAAGTTCCGCAGGTAGTTGATGCCGGCGTAGATGTTCCCCAGGTCCTGGAGCGTCTGGGCGGTCGCCGAGACGAAGTCCTCCAGCGACAGGTCGGCGAACATGTCCGTCTGGATCTCGTCGATGGCCGACCACGTCGTGACGTTGGGCACGCCCGCCATGGCCGAGGCCTCCGCCTTCGCCACCTCGAGCTGCTTCTGAATCTGCGCGTCGGTCTGCCGCCTCGCGTCCGCCTCGATCCGCTTGTCGGCCGCCGCTCCAGGCTCGACGCGCTGCGAGGCGAGCAGGCCCGACCCTTGGAACACGCTGTCAATCTTCCCCTGCAGCGATTTCGGAATCACCTTCGCGCCGTAGATGGCCGCCAGGCCGCTCATCTGCAGTCCGATCTCGTAATCGATCTGCTCGTGCTCCTTCTTGAACCGCTCGATGACCCGCGCGATCTGCCCGTGGTCGGTCGAGAAGGTGGTGGCGCGGTTGTAGGCGAAGACGGCCACCTGGTCGGTTGGCAACAGCCGCTCGCGCACGAAGCGCAGCAGCGCGTCGATCGACTTCGAGGGCTCCAGGAGCTTCCCGCGGCCGAGGACGATGAGGAAGATCCTGTTCTTCTGAGGATCGAACGAGATCGCTTCGTCCTTGAGCTGGAGCTTCGAGCCCGGGCCTGGCGCTTCCGTGATGAAGGTCTGGAGCGAGAGGTGCTTCACCTCCTGCCTGATGCCGTCCTCGGTGACGGTGAATTCGTCCTGCCGCATGTCGGTGACCGGCTTGCCGGTCTTGTTCTCCACCACCCGGACGTCGATCGGCACGAGGGTGACGGCGCTGCGGAAGGTGGGCAGCTGCTTCTGCGGCTGCTGTCCCCGGGCGGACACGCCGAGGTGCAGTGTCACTGACAGGGCGGCGAGCGCCGCGACGAAGGCGGCGGTGCGCTTGCGCATCGTGTTCTTCCAGTCCCTCCCCGAATCTTACCGCGAACGGGCCGGGCGGCGACTGAACTTCCTCGCCGGCCCGCCCCAGGTTTCGCGCGCGACGTCCGGCCGCGTCTGGAGGGTGGCGCAGGCGATCCCTCCCCCTGCGAAGAACCGCGGCGCCGGCTCACCGTCCCCTCGTCCTGCGGTTGGGGCACACGCCGGGCCCGTCGCCCCAACCCCAACCGCGCCATTGTTGGCCGGCTGGCGGCCCTTCGACTTCGCTCAGGGCCGTCCCGAGCGGAGCCGAGGGACGGTTCTCGGGGCCCTGGCGATGGCGAATGTCCACGGCTCGCTTGGCGCCCCCCTCCAGACGCGGCCGGACACCTGGCGCGAAACTGGGGGGTGGGGAAGCCGCGACCTGCCGTTGCCCAGCTTGGCAGGCTGGTCTATCATCTGGGCGCCTGCCTGCCACCGGAGGGACACATGATGCGCTGTGTTGCACGCCTCTCGCCGGCCGTGCTTGCCGCCTTCCTGGTGTTCGCAGCCCCGCACGGAACGGTTCTCGCCCGGCAGCCGACGCTCGAGGACGTCCTCGCGAAGGCCGCGCAGTACGTGACGGCGTTCACGGACCCCTCGCGGGCGCTCGTCTGCGAAGAGGCGTACGAGCACACGTACTACCGGCGAATGTTGAACACGGCGGGGGGTTCGGAACGGCTGCCGCAGAACACCCGCCGATGGGTGGCGGAGAAGGTGGTGCTGGCCACGCCGGCTGAAGAGAATGCCGGATTCCCCTGGCTCGAGTTCCGCGACATCGTCAGCCTGGACAGGAAGCCCGCCCGCGACGGCGTGTCGCGCCTCCCGAAGCTGCTGATCGAGCCGAAGGACCCAGACGTGGACGCGGCGATGTCGATCACGAGGGAGTCGGCCGGTCTGCAGACCGGCCGCCTCGAGCGGATGGCGGTGCTGCCGCGCCTGCCCGCCATCTTCCTGCACGCCGTGAACCAGCCCCGATTCGCTTTCACGAAAGGCGGAACCGGACGATCAAGGGCGTGAAGACGATCGAGGTGAAGTTCCAGGAGACCGGCAGCCCGACGATCCTCAAGGGCACCTCGGGCGGCGACGCGAAGTCGACAGGGTCGTTCTGGATAGACCCGGCCTCGGGGGCCGTTCTGAGCAGCTTCCTGAAGAACGGGGATTCATCGGCGGTCTACGACGAGTTGACCATCACGTACGCGCTCGATGCGGCGACGAACCTGTGGTTGCCGGCTTCGCTGGTCGAGAGGATGTACGACTCGGAGGACGAGAAGGAGATCGACGGGAAGGGCACGTTCACGAACTGGCGCGCCGTGCCGCGCGGCCGGTAGCGCCCGCCCTCGTTGCTGCGCAACTTCGGCGAGGCGGGCTGGGTTCTTTAGCCCCGCGGATCGGCGGGTCTGAAGACCCGCCCTACGGCTTCTTCTTGTCCTTGTCGCCCGCGTACATCGACTCGATGACGTGGGCGTACTTCGCGGCGATCGCCGCGCGGATGTTCTTCAGCGTCGGCGTCAGCTCGCCCCCCATCTGGCTGAAGCGCTCGGTGAGCAGCGTGAACTTCTTGACCCGCTCGTGGTGCGGGAGCGCCTGCTGGCGCTGCTCGATCCGGTGGGCGATGAACTCCACGATCCGGTGGTCCTTCACCATCGCCCTGAACGAGTCGTAGGTAAGGCCGCGCTCCTTGGCCCACTGCTCGAGCGCCTCGAAGTGCGGCACGACCAGCGCCGTGACGTGATGGCGCCCGTCGCCGACCGCCGCCACCTGCTCGATGTAGTAGTCCTGCCCGATGAGCGACTCGATCCGGCTCGGCGCGATGTTCTTCCCGCCCGACGTGATGATCAGGTCCTTCTTGCGATCGGTGATGCGCAGGAACCCGTCCTCGTCGAAGGCGCCGATGTCGCCGGTCTTGAACCAGCCGTCCTCGAAGACCTCGGCCGTCTCCTCCGGCTTGCCGAAGTAGCCGCGCATGACGTTCCGGCCGCGCGCCAGGATCTCCCCGTCCGGGGCGATCTTCAGCTCGCAGCCGGGGATCACCCTGCCGACCGTGCCGAAGCGGAACGCCTTCGGGCTGTTGCACGTCAGCATCGGTGAGGTTTCGGTGAGGCCGTAGCCCTGGCAGACCAGCAGCCCCGCGGCGAAGAAGAACTCCTCGATCTCGGCGGTCAACGCGGCGCCGCCGGCGGAGAAGAAGTTCTTCGGGCCGCCGACGATGTCGCGGATCTTGTGGAGCACCAGCTTGTCGGCCAGGGCGCGCTGCGCCGCGAGGGCCGGGCCCACCCGCCGGCCGTCCTTCCTCGCATGGGCGTACCGGTTACCGACCTTCACCGCCCACGCGAACAGCTTCTGCCTGGTTCCCGACCCCTGGCTCACCTTGTGGCGTGCCGTCGAGTAGATCTTCTCGTAGAGGCGCGGCACGCTGACCATGCACGTCGGCCGCACCTCCTGCATTGCCTCGAGGATGCGCTTCGGATCATCGAGGTAGAAGTTCTGCGCCCCTTTGCTCAGGATGTAGAACGTCCAGGCGCGCTCGTAAGCGTGGCTGAGCGGCAGGAAGCACAGCGACCGGTCGCGCTCGGTCACCGAGAAGCCGCGGTCGATCGCCTCGAACTGGACGACGAGGTTCTCGAACGAGAGGACGACCCCCTTCGGGTCGCCGGTCGTGCCCGACGTGTAGATGATCGTCGCCACGTCGTCCAGGCGCGCGGCGGCGGCGCGTTCGGCGAGCGCGGGCGACACGGGGTGCGCCAGCGGGACCGACAACGGGCACGAGTCGGCGAGATTCAGCTGATGGCTTCGTCGAACGAGACGATCCGGGAGATCGGCCCGGCCGCGCCGTGTACCGCCGCGAGGTGCTCGGTACTGTTCGGGCCCGCCGACGAAGGCCACCGTGGCGCCGGCGTCGCGGATGACGTGCTCGGCCTGATGGGCGGTGTTCGTGGCGTAGATCGGGACCGAGATGGCGCCGGCGGCCATGATGGCCAGGTCGGCGATCGACCACCACGGCGAGTTGTTCCCGTAGATGACGATCCGGGCGCCGGGCTCGACGCCGGTGTCGATGAGCCACGAAGCGACCGCGTCGACGTGCCGGCCCAGCTCGCGGTAGGTGATGCCGCGCCATTCCGCGCCGGCCCTGTGGCGCATGGCGACGCCGTCTGGCGTGGCGGCAACCTGGCGCCGGATCAGTGTCAGCAGGTGTTCGTATGCCACGCGCTCGGTCCAGAGGGCAAAACGGGTCAATTGTAGCCGATTCGCATACGATAGGCGGGTGCCGCACGGCCGGCATGCGAGGAGGAGCGATGAGAGTGACGCGAAGAGCGATGGCGACGGGGTTGAGCCTGGCGGTTCTGCTGTGGCCGGCTGGCGGCGCCAGCGGCCAGCAGGCAGCGGCGACACCGCTGACGGTGGCCTCGCCGAACGGCACGATCGTCGTGTCCATCACCGCCGGGTCGGACCTCCGCTGGTCCCTGGACGTCGGAGGCAAGCCGGTGCTGCTCCCTTCGAGCATCGGCATGACGCTCGACGGCGGCCGCGCGGTCGGCGCCCTGCCCAAGGTGCGCGCGACGACCACCCGCTCCGTGGACCAGGTCCTGCGCCCGGTCGTGCGGATCAAGCGCGCCGAGGTGCGCGACCGTTTCAACGAACGCCGGATCGATTTCGCCAACGACTACTCCCTCATCGTCCGGGCCTATGACGACGGGGTGGCGTATCGGTTCGCGACGAAGATTGCGGGCGACATCCAGGTGCGCGCCGAGGATGCCTCGTTCAGGTTCACGGGCGACCACCAGCTCTACTTCCCTGAGGAGACCAGCTTCCTGTCGCACCAGGAGCGTCCGTACAAGCGGATCCGGATTCGCGAGGTCGGCACCAGGTTCTCGTCGCTTCCGGCCATCGTCGAGACCGACGGGCCGAAGATCGCGATCACGGAGGCGGACCTCTTTGACTACCCCGGCATGGACCTGACCGGCGGGACCGAGCCGAACAGCCTGAAGGGGCTGTTTCCGTACTACCCGGCGAAGGTCGAGATGGCGCGCGACCGGGACGAGAAGGTCGTCGAGCGCGAGCCCTACATGGCGAAGACAGCCGGCACGCGCGAGTTCCCGTGGCGCGTCCTCGTCGTGGCCGCCGCCGACGCTACGCTGCTCGACACCGACATCGTCTACCGGCTGGCGTCCGAGTCGCGCATCGGCGACACCAGCTGGATCAAGCCCGGCAAGGTCGCGTGGGACTGGTGGAACTTCAACAACATCTACGGCGTGCCCTTCCGCGCCGGGGTCAACACCGACACCTACAAGCACTACATCGACTTCGCGGCCGAGAACGGCATCGAGTACGTGATTCTCGACGAAGGGTGGTACAAGCTCGGCGACCTGATGACGCAGATGCCCGGCATCGACATGGAGGCGATCGCCGCCCACGCGCGCCAGAAGAAGGTGGGCCTGGTGATGTGGGTGATCTGGAAGACGCTCGACCTGCAGATGACGCCCGCGCTCGACCAGTTCGAGAAGTGGGGCGTGAAGGGGATCAAGGTCGACTTCATGCAGCGCGAGGACCAGTGGATGGTGAACTACTACGAGCGGGTGGCCCGGGAGGCGGCGAAGAGGCGCCTGCTCGTGGACTTCCACGGCGCCTACAAGCCGACCGGTCTCTACCGCACGTATCCGCACGTGATCACGAGCGAGGGCGTGCTCGGACTCGAACAGAGCAAATGGGGCGACCTGGCGTCGCCAGACAACGCCGTCACGTTCCCGTTCCTGCGGATGATGGCGGGGCCGGTGGACTACACGCCGGGCGCGATGATGAACGCGACGAAGGCCGACTTCAAGCCGGTCTTCAACCGTCCGATGAGCCAGGGCACGCGGTGCCAGCAGCTCGCGATGTACGTCGTCTACGAGAGCCCGCTGCAGATGCTGGCCGACTCGCCGTCCAACTACCGGCGCGAGGCCGAGAGCCTGGCGTTCCTGGCGGGCGTGCCCGTCGAGTGGGACGAGACCCGGGTGCTGTCGGCGGCGATCGGCGAGCACATCCTCGTGGCGCGGCGGAGCGGAACGGCCTGGTACGTCGCGGCGATGACCAACTGGTCGGCGCGCGACCTCGAGGTGCCGCTGTCGGTCCTCGGGGCAGGGACGTGGGAAGCGGAGATCTTCAGGGACGGCCCGAACGCCGACCGGGCGGCCGTCGACTACGCGCGCGAGAAGCGCGTCGTCGGCTCCTCGGACCGCCTGCGCATCCACCTCGCGCCGGGCGGCGGCTGGGTGGCGCGGATCAGCAGGAGATAGGGACGAGGGACGAGGGACGAGGGACGAGAGGACACGTGACGCATGCACGTCCCTGGTCCCTCAATCCTCGTTCCTCGCCCCTGTTACGACATCCTGGCCCACCGACAAGCGTGGCGAACGTCGGCGGCTTGCCGTACATCAGCAGGCCCACGCGGAACACCTTCGCCGCGAACCACGCCGCGCCGTACATGCCACCGGCGGCGACGACGATCGAGACCCAGACCTGCCACATCGGCGGCGGCGTCTGCGAGGCCATCCGCAGCAGCATGACGAAGCTGCTGAGTGGCGGCACGAACGACAGGACAACCGCCAGCATCGAGTTGGGGTCGCGGCTGAGCGGCAGCCACAGCATCAGGGGGACCATCAGGAGCATCATGATCGGCATCATCAGCGACTGCGCCTCGCGCATCTCGTTGACCGCCGCGCCCACGGCCGCCATCAGCGACCCGAACGTGAAGTAGGCCAGCACGTAGAAGATCAGGAGGAACACGATCAGCATCGGGTCGAGCAGGCCAAGCGTCGCGAACGACACGAGGGCGACCAGGCCGAGGCCCGCGTAGAGCGCCAGGATGAGCGCCCCCACCGCCATCTGGCCCAGGATCTTGCCCGTCATCAGTTCCATCGCCGACACAGCCGAGAGCAGCACCTCCACCACGCGGTTCGACTTCTCCTCGACGGTTGACGTCAGCAGGTACTGCCCGCTCGTCATCACCGACATGAACAGCAGCATCATGAACGCCATCGGCATCATCATGTTCATGACGACGTTCGTGGCGCGCTCCCCCTCGGCCGTCACGGTGCGCGACTGCGGCCGCCGGACCGTCGTCAGGCTCCTGATCCGCGCGGGATCGAGGCCGGAGGTCTGCAGCCGGGACGCGACAATCGCGTCGCGCAGGCCCGCATGGAGATCGTCCACCAGGCGGTCGTCGATCTTGCCGCGCACGAACAGCTCGTACGTGCCGAACGACGCCTGACCCTCCGCAGGCCGGACCGCATCGGGCTGCACGACGATGACGGCGAGCCTGGTGTCGGGCCCGCCACCCTGCTTGGGCAGCGGCACCTTGAGCGCCGCCTTCGCCGACTCGACATCGCCGCCGCCGGGCAGCGTCACGACCTGGAGGATCGGGACCGTGCCGAGCGCCGCGTCGATCGACTGCTTGACGACGGCGTCGCCGACCGGAGAGGCAGCGGTCTGACGCCGGAAGACCGCCGGCGTGGCCGCCTCGATGTCGCGTCTCGTCTTCTCGCGCCGCTCGGCGAACCGCTCCGGCGTCAGATAGGCCGCCAGGCCCGGTGCGACTTGCCCGGTCGGGTCGAAGACGACCACCTGCCCCTCGATCTTCGGCGGCGCCTTCATCATGATCCGCGGCATCAGGAACATCAGCACGCCCAGGAGGAGCGGCGTGAAGAGAATGCCGAAGACGAACCCCTTGGTCGTGACGGTGGCGGCGAACTCGCGTCCTGCGACATAGAGCATCTTCCTCATCGCCGCACCTCCTGTCCGCCGTCCCGCAGCGCCGCCCTCAAGCGCGCGTCGTCGTCGACCGCCGTCGAGGCGCCTCCCGTCACGATGCTGACGAACACGTCCTCGAGAGTCGGCCGGCGGATCTCGACGCGCGACGGGGTGACGGCCATGACCAGCGCGGGAATGACCGCGGCCGGGTCGGCCCGGGCGTCGAGGGCGACATCCCAGACGGAGCCGTCCGGCGTGGCAGAAACCACTCCGGGCACGCCGCGGAGTTTCGTGATGTCACCCTCCGGATCGAGAGGCTCGAACAGGATCCGGCGCGGGTCGAACGTCTCCCGGATGCTGGCAATTGTCTGGTCCAGCACCTTCTGGCCTTGGTGAATCATGACGACGCGGTCGCACAGCTGCTCGGCGTGGACCATGATGTGCGTGGAGAACAGGACCGTGGCGCCGCGGCGGTGCTCGTCCAGCACGAGATCGCGCATCAGGCGCTGGTTGACCGGGTCGAGGCCGCTGAACGGCTCGTCGAGAATCAGCAGGTCGGGGCGGTGGATCACCGACGCGACGAACTGCACCTTCTGCTGCATCCCCTTCGACAGGTCCTCGCAGCGCTTGTGCTCGGTGTCGGCGAGCGCAACCCGCTCCAGCCACCCGCGGATTTGCTGCTGGATGCCGGCCCCCGTCATCCCCTTGAGCCTCGCCATGTAGAGGAGGAACTCGCCGACGCGCATCTTCTTGTAGAGGCCGCGCTCCTCGGGCAGGTAGCCGATCCGGTCCTTCGCCTCGAGCGCCGACGGCCGGCCGAGCACGGTCAGGTCGCCGCGATCCGGAAAGAGGATCGACAGGATCATCCGGATCATCGTCGTCTTGCCCGCGCCGTTCGGCCCGATGACGCCGTACAACGCCCCTTCGGGCACCTCGAGGTCGAGGTCGTCGACGGCGACCGTTTCGCCGAACGTCTTTCTCAGCTTCTTCAGGACGATCGCGTGCGGCATAGATTTCTGAGTTGATTATGAGCTCTGAGTTCTACGCCTTGAGCCCTGAGCCCTGAGCCCTGAGCCGTAAGCCCTGAGCCGTAAGCCCTGAGCCGTGAGCCGTGCTACCCGTCAAAGACGATGCTACAGCACGTGAGCGCGCCCTCGGCCTTCGCCAGTTCGCCGAGGTCGACCAGGACGACTCGCGCGCCGCGGCGCTCGAGAATCTCGACGGTGCGCGGGTAGGCTGGACTGTAGATCACCACGCCGCCGACGAGCAGGGCGTTGGCGGCCGAGGGTTCCTCCGGCGCGACCGCCACAGGCTCCAGCGGCTCGAAGACCCGAGCGTCGACGAACGCCGGGTTGACGAGGGCCGCCGAATCCGAGACGAGCGTGGCGGCCGACTTCAGGTGAAGGCAGCCCGCCACAGCGACGCCGCGCACGTCGTAGCCGAATGGTGCCAGGTGCAGCGCCAGCTGGCGGACGCCGTCCGCGTTCGACCGCGCGCCTACCCCGACGAACACCGTCTTCCCGGCCACGAGCACGTCCCCGCCGTCGAGCGTTCCGGGCGCGTCGATGGCGACGAGGCGTCGATAGTCGAGGAGCGCGGACGCGGTCGACGCGGTCTCGCCGCGGCGGGAGGGCGCGCCAGGCCGGGTGATGACGGCCAGCTCGTCCAGCACGACGGCCGTGTCCTCGACGAACACCGAATCCGGCTGGTCCGGCTCCGGCGGGATCCTGACCACGGTGCAGCCGGCCGCCCGCAGCGCGTCCTCGTACGCAGCGTGCTGGCGTACGGCAAGCGCCACGTCAATGGGGCTGCGCGCCAGATGCGTCAGCTCGCAACGGTCGAGCGATCCCGGAACGGCGCGGGTGAGGGCGATGCGCATCGATGCCGTCACCTCGGAAGCGCCACGCGGCTGGGGAGATCGCCGAGATCGTAGTACCGGTGCTCGATGCCGCCGTCGGTGACGATCACGATCCGCATCCCCGATTTCGCGCCGCGAAGCGGCATGCCGATCGGCCCGGTGGTGACCACCTGGAGATCTCCCTCACGGGCCAGCGCGTTCTGGTGGTAGTGGCCCGCGAACACGTGCCGAACGCCAGCCTCTCGGAACAGCGCCAGCAGGCGCGCCCGCGCGTCGGGCGGGATGTTCTCGTACCCGCCGGCCTCGGCCGCGTGGCTGACGAACAGCGGGTGGTGCTGGAAGATGACGATGTGCCGCGCGCCCTCGCGCCGCGCCTTCGCCAGCTCCCCCCTGAGCCACTGGTCCTGCTGCTCGGCCTCGGCCTTCACGGTCTTCGGCGTGTGGATCAGGCACGAGTTGATGGCGATGCCGACGAAGCTGCCGACGGTGAAGCTGAAGCGATCGGGCCCGAAGCGCTTCGCGTAGGCCGAGAGCGATTCCGGCGTCGGCTCGTTCCCGACGTCGTGGTTGCCGGGAATGCTGTACGCGGGAATGGCGGGGTCGAGCCTGCCGAGGATCCGCGGGTACTCGGCGATCTGCGCGGTGTCGCCCGTCCTGTTGACGAGGTCGCCAGTCACGATGACGAATGCCGGCCGCAGCCGGTTCGCCGTCGCCACGGCGAATTCGAGGTTCGCCGTTTCTTGGGCGAAGTCCTTGTCGCTCGTCGTCATCCCGAACTGCGGGTCCGTCAGCTGGATGAAGAAGAACGGCGCGGCAGGGGCGGCAGGGAGACCTGCCAGCCCCAGCCCGAAGACGACGGCGACGGCGGCGACAACGAAGGCGAGACGACGAAGTATCGACAGCACCCGCGCCTCCTACCGGCCGGCGTTCCGGACGAACTTGTCCAGGAACTGCTCCATCCGGTCGTACGTGTACAACCAGCGCGAGTGAATCAGCGACTCGTGCACGTCGTCCGGGAAGACGATCACCTCGTGGTGGACGTTGTGCGCGCGCAGCAGCTGGACGAGGCCGGACGTCTGCGTGAAGGCCACGTTCCGGTCGTCGTCTCCGTGGATGAGGAGGACCGGCGACTTCCACGTGCCGATCGCCGAGACCGACGACGACTTGTAGGCGGTGTTCTCGGGATTGAGCGTGTTCGTGTAGAGGTGGACGCCGGCGAAGTCGACGCCGGCCACGAAGATGTCGGAGTTGCGCGCGAGCGCCTGCGCCGTCAGCAGGCCGCCGTAGGAGAGGCCCCAGATGCCGACCCGTTTCGGATCCACGTCGTCGCGGCCCTGCAGGTACTTCGCGCCGGCCACGACGTCCTGGTACTCGGCGTTGCCGCGCTGCCCGGTGTTGGGCGCGTTCCGGAACGACCGGCCGTAGCCGACGCCGCTCCGGAAGTTCACCGACAGGACGACGTAGCCCTGCGAGGTGAGCCACTGATTCATCGCGTACATCATGTGGTAGGCCCACATGTAGTGATAGCCGAGCAGCATCTGCCGGACCGGGCCGCCGTGGACGAAGATCATCGCCGGCCGGCGCTCGCCCGGCTTGATGTCCTTCGGCAGGAACAGCTGGTTGTGGATCTCGAGTCCGTCGGCCGCCTTCGTCATCACGTTCACGGGGACGACGTGCCGATCGAGCGGGAACTCCTTCGGCAGCGTCGGGTAGATGATCTTCAACGCGCCGCCGTCGGCCGGCGCGAGCGTGATCGACTGTGGCCGGCGCGCGTCGGCGCTGAGCATCGCCACCTGCTTGCCGGACGCGACCGGCACGGGGTAGGTCTCGATTCCGTCGCCTCTGGTCAACTGGACGGGCGTGCCGCCGGAGGTCGACACCTTCCAGACGTGCCGGCGCTCGATGTCGCCCAGGTTGTTGCAGTAGTAGAGCGTGCGGCCGTCTGCCGAGAGCGAGGTGAACTGAACGCCCTCGATGAACCCCTCGTCGGGCGTGATGGCCAGCGGTTCGGCAATCTGGCCGTCCACCTTCACCGCGTAGAAACGGAGCCACTCGCCTGGCTCGGCGGTGAAGAGGACCGAGTCGGCGGCCCAGACGATCGAGTTCACCGCGCCGAACATCGTCATCTCGGGCGTCGGGTGCCAGAACTCGCGCGACTCGCCGGTCGCGACGTCGGCCACGCGGAACGAGAGCCGGTAGCCGCCGGGGAGCACCGCCGAGTAGAGGCCGGGGGTGCCGACGAGGGGCGCGTTCGCTGCGCCGCCGCGCTGACCGCCTCCCTGGCCAGGCATCGCCGCCGGAGGCACACCCCCGCCACGGCCGCCACCCTGCCCCCGCGCGCCAGCCTGCGCCGGGTTGTACGCCGGCCCCATCGGATTCCCGATGCCGCCGCCCCCCTGCTGCGCCTGCAGGCCGAACGGCAGGCCCGGCCGGCGGATGAACGCGATCCGCTTGCCGTCGTGCGACCAGGTCGGGCTCGTATCGCGGTCCACGCTCGGGTCGACGAACGTGACCGTGCGCTTCCGGACGTCGAGGATCCCGATGAAGCTGTGGTCGGCGCGGTCGCTGACGAACGCGAGCCTGGAGCCGTCCGGCGACCAGCGGGGATTGCTGCTCGTGCCCGCCGCCCAGACCAGCGGCTTCTCGCCCTTCTCGACCGCCGTCGGCGCCGGCCCCCGGTTGATCGCGTAGCCGTAGATCTGGCCGTCCTTGACGAACGCCACCCACCGGCCGTCCGGCGAGAGCAGCGGGGCGGTGACCGGGCCCAGCCTCCATGCGGGGCCGCCGGCCGTTCGCACCGCCCACACGGCGCGCTCCTGGCCGTCAGGGCTGCCCGTCGGGTTGGCTCCGTGGCCTTCGCGATTCAGCGAGTGGCCGCGTACGAAGATGACGATTGACCCGTCATTCGAGATAGCGGGGTCGGAGGTGTCGACGCCGTTGTCGTCGAGGAACGAGGTCAGACGCACCGGCTTGAAGTCGGGCCCGGCCGCCGTGTAGACGTTCCGCTTGCCCGCGTCGAGGACCGTCCAGGCCAGCCGGTCGGCCTTCTTCGCAGAAACGAGCGACGCGGGATAGCCGGGGCTCAGGAACTGCGCCATCGTGGGCGGTTTCTGCGTCGTTTGAGCGGATGACTGCAACGCGACGGCTACTGCGAGAAGCAGCACGAACAAGACGATCGGCAGGCGGACAACTCGGGACACAAAGGCCTCCCGGAGAGATGTCATGGCCCGACAGGTTTCGGGGCCAGGGGTTTGACCGGAGAGCGTAGCACCTCAGCGCGGTCGCTTCAAACGTCCCGTCATTCAATTGGGGTCGGAGCGGTTTTCTCGGATCACAGTTCTGGATCACAGGAGTGTCAGGCGAGAAAACCGCGCCGACCCCAATTCACTCGAGAGCGATCTTGACCACGACTTTCCGCACGGGTCCGGGCACGCCGGCGTCGATGCCTGGCATGTGGGCGTCGCCGGGCCACAGGAGCATGAACTGACCGGCGCCCAGCGTGAGGAAGTCGCCCGCGCCGTCGAGCCAGGCGAGATCGCGTTCGGTGTCATAGCTGGTCTCGCGCATGCGCGAAGCTGGCGCGACACCCATCCGCTCGACGCCCGAGACGACATACTGCAGGTCGAGGTAGCGGCGGTGCGCCTCCCACCGGCCCTCTGCGGGCGGCTTCGGCGTGTAGTCGCTGACCAGCACATAGAGCCGCGTCCCGTCGAGCTCGTGCCGGCCCTGGGCGAGGCTTGCCAGGTCGGTGTCGGCCAGGAACTGCAACCCCTGCGCGATCCGCGGCCCCAACCCCGAGTAGAGATGCGCGTTCGCCAATGAATCGCAGACCACGTCGCTCCTCCTCACTTCGCTCTCACGATGATGCTGTCGCTGACCCTGCGCGGCCCGGTCGGGTCCGACGGGAGGTTCACCACCGCCCCCTTCACCACCATCGTCGTCGACCCGCCGCCGTCGAGATTGAGCGCGTCCACCAGACCGACGCGCGTGATGAGCGTCTGCAGCTCCGCGAAGCTCATGCCGAGGCTCAGCGCCTTGTTGCGGCCGTCCACCGCGATCAGCCAGATGCGGCCGTCGCCGGCCGTGCCAACCACCGTGCGCGGATGGCGCTCGGTGGTGAAGCCGTCCCGCGCCTTCTCGGGCCCCCAGTCTTTCACCAGGCGCCCTCCGATGGCGAGCAGGCCGACGCCGCCGACGATGTCGGGGGCGGCATCCCAGTCGGCCGGCTTCGTGCCGTTCAGGGTGCGATAGACCGTACGCAGGCGGACGGGGGTTCGGACCGTCAACCCGGCGAGTCGCTCCGCCGGAACGCCGGGGCCCGCAGCCAGCACGCCGCCGTCCCGTGGGATAGCCGACGTGCACGCGGCTTCCCGCCGCTCGGTGAGCGACAGCGGATGTCCTTCGAAGACGAACTCCGACCCGCCGTCGCACGGCGTTCTGGTGTTGGTCCAGAAGCGGGGCGTGAAGAGCACGAGCGCGCCCGGCGCCCGAACGGTGTCGACGGCGTCAACCGGGAGCTCGCGGAGACGCTTCCCGCTGCCGAGCTCGACGACGACGCTCGCGCTCACCTGGTCGAACAGGAGGCGCGGCTTCCGGCTGAAACCTCCGGGGACCAGCGCCACCGCGCCGCGGTGGGCGGCGATCTCGCTCACCACCTCGCCGCCGATCTTGAGGAGGCCGGCGGGCTCGCCGGTGGGCAGGAAGAAGCCGGCGTTGACGGCCGCCGTCGCGCCGGATCGCAGCGCCATGTCCGGGACGGTTTCGAGGCCCAGCACCGTGTCCTGCGCCAGCACCAGCCTCAGGTCGACGCGGCCGGGGTCGAGCCGGAGCAGCTGGATCGAGACCGGGCCTGACGGGGACAGCAGCGTCTGGTCGTCGAGACGGTACAACTCGATGCCGGGCGCAACCACCTCGGCCGCGCCGAGCGTCGCCGGAACCTGCGCGGGCGCGCCGTGGACGACTGCCAGCGCGGCGGCGATCGCGACGGCGAGAACGAGCGTCCGCAACGGGAGGGCGTCGGACCTGCGGCGCATACCCTACCCCAACCCGACCGCCGCGCGCAGCCTCTTCTCGTCGAAGCCGCGGACGACGATGTCGTCGACGATCGTCACCGGGATCGTCATCAGGCCGAGCGCCACCATTTCATTGAACGCGTCGGTGTCGGCGTCCACGTTCTTCACCGTGAAATCGAGCCCGTTCCGTGAAAGAAACTCCTTCACCTTGGTACAGGCGTGTCAATGCTGGCCGGAATAGACGGTGATGACCATCCGAACGCTCCTTCTGGCTGCGAAGCCTCCGCGCCCAACGCGTGCCGGGTCAGGAGTCCGTCCACTGGTTACTCGGACGGCCTCCTGGGCTATTCAGGCCGTCCGATCCATTGTACGATGCTGGCCGATATGGAAACCTCCGATGTCAGGCGGCGGCTGCGGCACGCGTTCGAAGAAGCGAAGAAGGCGACAGCCGACAGGCGCGCGCGCGCCGACGTGGCGGCGACCGCCTACGCCTCGTTCCTCGAGGAGATCGCAACACCGGTGTTCAGGATGGTGGCGAACGCGGCGAGAGGCGAGGGGCACCTCTTCTCGGTGTTCACGCCGGCCGAGGGCGTCCGCCTCGTGTCGGACCGGCACGGCGACGACTTTCTCGAAGTCTGGCTCGACTCGGCGATCGACCCGCCGCAGGTGGCGACGCGCGTCAACCGTGTGCGGGGTCGCAACGTGACGACGACCGAGGGCCTGCTGCGCGCCGACGTGCCGATCGACTCTCTAGCCGACGAGGACGTCCTCGCGTTCCTCCTGGCCCACATCGGTCTGCTGGTGGAGCGGTAGGTGCCGGGGCCCGCGATTCTGAGTCGGCACCCTGCACGCCCCGTCTCGGGTCTGCCGCTCCGCAACGCACCCCACGGCGGAAGCCGCCGCGGGGCCCCAAGAGCAGCGTTGCTCCGGGCAGATCCCTGCGACGCGGCATGGCGGAGTCCGACGACTCCCGACCCGCTGAATCCAGGCTGAGGGGCGCGGGCGCGAAGCGGGTCGCTACGCGAGGCGATCGGCGAACGACGTGTCCACGCCTTCGCGGCGCAGGACGGCCAGGAAGGCCGGCCGGTCGAAGGCCTGCCGATAGGCGTCCTTTACGTCCACGACGCCGCTTTGTACGAAGCCGGCCAGCGCATCGTTGAGCGGGACCATGCCATGCGCCCGGCCGCTCTCGAGCGCGGGCGAGAGCTGGTCCAGCCGGCCGTCCGCCAGGAGGGCGGCCATCTCGGGGGTGTTCAGCAGCACTTCGCGCGCGGCCACCCGCCCGCCGCCCGCCTTGCGGACGAGAACCTGGGACACGGCAGCGCGGAGCCCGTCGGCCAGCATCACCTGGACGCGCTCCCGCCGCTCGAGGGTGAACCACCTGAGCATCCGGCCGATCGCCGCCGTGGCGGTCGGAGCCGCGATGGTCGCGATGAGGAGGTGGCCCCGCTCGGTCGCCTCGAGCGCCATTTCCACGACGGCTGGGGATCGCACGTCCTCGATCACGAGAACGTCCGGGTTCTCGCGAATCGCCGCCCGTACGGCATTGGCAACGGCGTCGCCAGTCCCTCGCACCTCGCGCTGGCTGACGAGGCAGCCGCGGCTGTCGTGCACGCACGTGATCTGGCTCTCGATCGTGATGACGTGATCGGCGCGAGTGCGGTTGACCAGGTCAACGAGCGCTGCAGCGAGCGTCGACTTGCCGCTCGACCGCGGGCCGGCCAGGAGCACGAGGCCCTGGGACTCGCCGACGAGCGCCTGGATGTCCTTTGGCAGGCCCAGGTAGTCGGCCGATGCCGGCCGCGTGACGATCAGCCTGAACGTTCCGCCCGGGCCCCTCTCGTCGCGGAAGCCGTGGCAGCGGAAGCGCCCCACGTCGGCGACGTCGAGAATCCACTCGGCGCTGTCGCCGCGCCGCAGCGCGTCACGCTCGGACTCCGGGGCGAGATCGATCAGCAGAGACTCCACGACCTGGGCCGCGAGTACCGGCTCGCCCTCGAGCGCCACGATCTGGCCGTCCACGCGCGCGGAGGGCCGGACGCCGGAGCCGAGGTGGAGCACCGTCGCTCCACGTGCGGCGGCAAGTCTGAGCCACCGGTCTGCGCCCACGGGTGTCGGCGGCGCGATCGGCCGCGGTTGGACGTCGGCGCGGATCGGGCTGCGAGCGAGCGGCACGACCACGGGCTGGCGGGGCTCAGGCTCCGGCGCCGCGGGTACCACGGGCGGAGGCGCAGCGGTGACGACGGGTTCCGCTGCCGCGGGTTCGACTGGCGGAGGCGCAGCGGTGACGACGGGTTCCGCTGCCGCGGGTTCGACCGGCGGAGGCGCCGCGGGTTCGATCGGTTCAAGCGCAGTCGGTTCAGCCGGCTGAGACATAGCGGTCACGACAGGTTCAGGCGCCGCCGGTTCGACCGGCTCAGGCGCGGGCTCAGGAACTGCCTGTTCTTCGACGGCCGCCACGCCGGGCACGGCGTCGGGCTCGTCTTTCGGCCAGGCGCGGTGCCGCCGAATCTCGATCCAGATCTCGTCACCGCCGCGGGCGACCACCGCCGTGAACCGTTCGCCATCCGCGAACGCCGACGGCGGCAGGTCGGTACTCGACTGCGCCCAGTTCGTCGAGGACGCGCCGGCTGTCAGCGGGCAGCAGCTGCGCCAGCATCCCCGCCACCGCGTCGACCGTGATCGGGCGCGACGACAGCTGGATCGGTCCAGACGCGGACACCACATAGGGCGGTTCCCCGACGTGCATGACCAGCGCGTCGCCATCCGCCCTGACGATCGCAGTCAACAGGGAGTTGACCAAATCGGGTGGCTCTCCTCACACCACGGCCCTGGGCCACGCCGAAGGGCGCGGTCCCATGCAGTCGTTGTCGGCCGAACGGCCGATCGGCTTTAGTCAACGTTCATGCGGCCGGCTGAGGAGCACGGCCGTCACGTCAGCCGGGTGATCGGCGAAGACCTCGCCGCCGCGCAGGCGCGAGCGATCGAACCACGCGAAGCCGAAACCGTAGCGAACGATGCACACGCGCGTCGCCGCGGCGTGCGCGGTGAGGAGGTCGACGGTGGAGTCGCCAATCAGCCAGGTCGACCGCGGGTCAACGCGCGCTTCGGTCGCGAGGCCGATCAGCCCCTCCGGGCCCGGCTTGCGTCCGAGCGGGCCGTCGCCGCCGACGATGCGGGTGAAGAAGCGGTCGAGGCCGAGCATCGACAGGATCCTCACGGCCGAGCCGGCCGGCTTGTTCGTGAGAACGGCCATCGGCACCGCCGGAGCGAGCGACTGCAGCATCTCCGGGACGCCGGGGTACGGCCTCGTGTCGCCCGGCAGGATGGCGTCGTAGATCTCGATGAACCGTGGGACCGCCTGCGAGGGGTCGCCAGTGACGCCGGAGGCGTCCAACGCGCGGCTCACCAGCAGGTCCGCGCCCTCGCCGACCATCCTCACGACCGCGTCGTGCTGAAGCGGACGGCCGCCCCACTCGGCAACCAGGCGGTTCACGGCCACGACGAGGTCGCCGATCGAGTCGATCAGCGTGCCGTCGAGATCGAAGAC
This sequence comes from uncultured Acidobacteriota bacterium, assembly GCA_963698725.1. Lineage (GTDB taxonomy): Bacteria > Acidobacteriota > Vicinamibacteria > Vicinamibacterales > Fen-181 > FEN-299. The sequence continues at coordinate 755,142 of CAVORY010000003.1, read as the reverse complement.
GAACAGGGAGGGCTCAGGGCTCACGGATTACGGCTCAGGGCTCAAGGCTCAAGGCTCAGGGCTCAAGGCTTCGGCCGGCGATCACTCCCCCGAATAGGTCGCGAACGAGGAGGGCGTCTCCCACACGGTGACGCGCACGACGTCGAATCCCTCGTCCCTGGCACACGTGTAGATGAGCCTCGCCACGAGCTCCACCGTCGGGTTCGAGTCGACGAGGAAGATCGGCTCGCCCAGCGCCTGCAGCGGCGGTACCAGCGGGTCGTCCCTGCGGAGGACCATCTTGTGGTCCAGCTTCTCGTCGATCCACCCTTTGACAACGCGCTTGATGTCGGCGAAATCGACCACCATGTGGCGGCTATCCAGCGCGTCGGTGCGAACCTCGACCTCGGCCATCGCGTTGTGGCCGTGCGGGTGCTTGCAGATCCCGTCATAGTCGAGCAGGCGATGCCCGTAGCAGAATTCGATGCGTTTGGTGACGGAGTACATGAAGCGATTGTACAGTAGGCGGGAAACAGCTGGCAGCGGACCACGGATGCCAGCTGGCAGCTGGCAGCGGACCACGGACAGCGAAGCGGGCAGCGGGCAGCGGACCACGGACAGCGAAGCGGGCGGCTGGCAGCGGACCAAGGATAGCGAAGCGGGCGGCGGGTCACAGTGACTTCGTCTTCCGCTGCCAGCTGCCAGCTGCCAGCTGTCGGCTGCCAGCTGCCAGCTGAGGAGATGCAGATGGCTGATCTTGCAGTGCTGCTCTCGGGCGGGCTCGACAGCGCGGTGCTGGTCGCGCACGCGGCGCGAACCTCTGCGGTGCAGCCGATCTACGTGAGCGCCGGCCTCGCCTGGGAGCGGGAAGAGCGGGCGCTCGTCGAGCGCCTGCTGCGGTCGCCGCGCTACGCGTCAGGCGTCCTCCCGCTGGCGGCGCTCGCCGCCGACGTCACCGACATCTACCCCGCCGCCCACTGGGCGCGCCGCGGCGCGCCGCCCGCGTACGACACGCCGGACGAGGACGTCTACCTGCCGGGGCGGAACGTGCTGTTGCTGTCGAAGGCCGGAATCCTCTGCGCGCTGCGCGGCATCCCGCGTATCGCCATCGGCCCGCTGGCCGGCAACCCGTTTCCGGACGCCACCCCGGAATTCCTGGCGTCGATGGCGCGGGCGCTCTCGATCGGCCTGGCGCACCCGGTCGTGATCGACGCGCCGTTCTCCGCGATGCACAAGGAGGACGTGATCGCGCTCGGGGCGTCGCTGGGCGTGCCGTTCGAGCTGACGATGTCGTGCATGAAGCCGACGGGCGGGAGGCATTGCGGGCTGTGCAGCAAGTGCCGCGAGCGCCGCGACGGGTTCGCCGCGGCGGGCGTCAGGGATCCGACCGAGTACCTGGCTGCGGCACCAAGGTAGGACACAACAGGAATATCTTGCGATCGTGCGAACTTGTATCTTGCGAACTTCACTTCGCAAGATCAGTGCAGTTCGCAAGATCGCCACATCGCAAGATCGCAAGATGTCAAAGTGTCTTGATGGTGATCGTCCCGCTGTCGCTGCGAAGGCGGAGGCGCCTGCCCCCGGCACCGAGCGGGCGCGTCATCTCGCCGGGGCTGTCGCTGTCGCCCGCCTTGGCCGGTTCGCCGAATCCGCGAACCCTCACGCTGCCGTCGCCCGTGCCCGCGTCGAGGTTCGCGTCGAAGTCCGCCGGCAGCTCGATCCGCAGGCCGCCGTCACCGGTCCGAACCTCCCAGTCGGCCGTCATCGCGCTGCCGTCCTCGGCCCGCACCTCGACCGACCCGTCGCCCGTCTTCAGCGTCAGCGCCTGCAGCTTGCCCGACACGCGCGCGCCGCCGTCTCCGCTCTCCAGGTCGAGCGACCCATTCACGTCCTCGAAACGCAGCGACCCATCCCCGGTGGTGACGCGAAGCGTGCCCGTCACATCGCGGCCTTTCACGCTCCCATCGTCGGTGTGGAGCTCGATCTTCCCTTCGACGCGCTCGATGGCGATCGTTCCGTCGCCGCTGCGCGCGACGATGTTGCACCGTCGCGGGACGGAAACCACGATGCGCGCGGAGGGGGAGACTTTGAACCCGAAGGTACGCTGCAGGCCGTCCGGCTTCTTCACCTGCAGGGAGATCGTGTTCCCGGACTGCTCGGCCGTCACGGTGATCGCCTCGGCCATCGTCTTGTCGGCGGCCCGCTTCTCAATCTCGATGAGCACCTCGGCCTTGTCCCAGGATCTGATTTCCACCGAGCCGTCGAAGGTGGTCAGCGACAGGTCGGGCGTGCCGGCAACCGCGAAGCGCTTCTCTTCCTGGACCGAGTACGGCCCGGAGTCGACCGTGATCTCGCACGCCGTCGTCAGCAGCGTCGCGGCCGCCGCCACGGCCAGGCATCCGGTCCACCGAAGAGCATTGCGCCTCATCACGAACCTCCCTGTGGGCGTATACGGCCCGCACCCGGCAAAGGTTCAGTATGATAGGTGCCCATGGAGCCACTCCTCATCGCCGGCGGCATTGTCGTGCTGGCCGTCTTCGCTCTTCTCGCCGTCATCCTGAGCAAGGGCCGGCCGTTCGCCGCGGGCGACGTGTTCCGGGCCAGCCGCTGGAGCCGGGGAAACCGCCTGTTTCCGACGCAGGTGATGGTGTCGCCGACGGCGGTGGCGCTCTACACGCCGCAGTGGATTGGCCGGAAGGAGCAGAGCATCCACATCGCGCACGTGGCCTCGGTGCGCATCGACACGAACCTCCTCTTCTCGGACGTCTTCATCGAGACGAGCGGCGGCGTCAGCCCGATCAGCTGCTACGGGCACTACAAGAAGGACGCGGTCCGGATCAAGCAGCTGATCGACCAGTACCAGACGGAGTACTTCAAAGCGCCGACGCCGGCCGCGCCGGCCGGAATGACGCCGGCTCGACCGGCCCGCTGATCTGAAGAGCCCGGCCGGCCTGTCGCTCCAGCCGGGGCCCGCCGATAGACAGGAGAGCCGGACCAGCGAAGCTCCGCCTCAGACGTCCGTGGCGCGCTTCGCCAGTCTACGGTGTCTCCGGATTTCCGGGTCTTCACGTGAGCGACACGCTGTCACATGCCACAGGCACGGCCGCGGACGCCCCCGGCGGCGGGGCGCCGGCGCAGCCCGATCTGCAGGCGCGATTCCGCGTCCTCGTGCAGTCGCCGCTCCGCGCCGGCATCCTCCGCTATCTCTTCTCCCAGCCTGCCGAGGCGTTCGAGATCGAAACGCTGATGGCGCTGTTCGGCCGCATGCACCTCGACATTGCCAATTGCATCGGCGAACTGGTCGGCTTCGGCGTCGCCCGGCGTCTGCCCGGCACGCCGACCCGATACACCGCGAGCCGCCCGGACGCAGAGGCTGCGGCAAGGCTGCTCGACGAGTTCCTCGACCGTCGTGCGGTGGTGACGATGGAGGACCAGTCGCCGTCCGTGCAGCGGTTCCGCGAGATGATCGGCCGCGACGAGAAGATGCTCGTCGTCTTCGAGTGGATCAGGACGGCGGCCAAGTCGGACATCTCGGTGCTGGTGCTCGGGCCGACGGGATCGGGCAAGGAAGTCGTGGCCCGGATGATTCACGAGCTGAGCCGGCGCGGCACCGCCAGGTTCCAGGCCCTCAACTGCGCCGCGCTGCCGGACACGCTGTTCGAGTCCGAGATCTTCGGCCACGAGCGAGGCGCGTTCACCGGCGCGCACGATCGGAAGCCTGGCCGGCTGGAGCTGGCCAACCACGGCACGCTGTTCCTCGACGAGATCGGCGACATGTCGGCCGTGGGCCAGGCCAAGTTCCTTCGGGTGCTGGAGGAGCGGCGGTTCGAACGGCTGGGCGGAAACCGATCGATCGAAGTCGACTTCCGGCTGATCTCGGCGACCAACCGCCCGCTCGAGCAGCTGGTGCGGGAGAGCCGCTTCCGCGAGGACCTCTACTACCGCGTCAACGCGTTCGCCATCCGCCTGCCCTCGCTGCGCGAGCGGCCCGTCGACATCCCGGTGCTGGCGCAGCGTTTCCTGGCCCGCTACTGCGCCGCCAACGGCATGCCCGTCGACGCGAAGGTGTTCTCGAAAGAAGCGCTGGAGCGGCTGATCGCCTATCCGTGGCCCGGCAACATCCGCGAGCTCGAGAGCACCGTGTCGCGGGCCGCCCTCTCGGCGCCGGGCCGGACGGTTCGCGGCGTCGACACCGAGTTCCTCCACGCCTCCACGGCATCGGCCGAGGGCCTCGTCGAGCGGCTGCCCTCCCTGCGCGAAACCGAGCGCGCGCACATCGTCCGCGTCCTGGATTCGGTCGGCTGGAACAAGAAGGAAGCAGCCGGAGTCCTCGAGGTCAGCCGGGGCACCCTGTATCGCAAGATCAGCGAGTACGGGCTCGAACCAGCCCGTATGCTCGTGCGCTGAAACAGGACACGCCTCCGCCACCGCTGCCGGCCCGGCCGAAATCGCCAGCAATTGCACACAAAAGCTCGTGTTCCAGTATGGGACCAAACTATCGGTCCGTTAACATGCTAATCAATAAGGACTTAATCAGATATATGGCGCCAGCGTGTTCAAAAACAGGACAACTTCAATAAATTGGTTGTCTTTCAAAATGGATTGGTTAAATGGCCCATCTTCAAGGTTGTCAACCATTTGAGCGATGCTGGACCCGTCCCAACGCCTCCCGGCAGTGCTCTTGCACCGCAAGTGAGCGGTGGACAGCAAGGGTTCTCGACCTATCACTCTTCCAGGGGCGGCCGCCAAGCAACCATGGCGGCGGCGGATCGCGACCCTGATCTATCCCGCGGCGCTCACCGCGACGGTGATCGCCACGGCGTGCCTGGCTCGCGGCTACTTCGCCCTGGGAGGCCTCCTGGCAGTGGCGGCCGTGGCGATGTCGGTGGCGGGCCATCGGCGAGGCCGGTCATGCGTGTTGACCGCCATGCGCGACCGGCAGCTTTCGGGCCTGCACCTGGCTACTATCGAAGCGCTGGCGCTGGCGATTGATGCCAAGGACCAGACCACCAGCCGCCACATCCGTCGCGTCGAGTGGTTGGCACGGGCGCTGGCCAATGCCGTCGGCCTGCCGGACGAGGAAATCCAGGGCATCGCGACGGCCGCCGTACTCCACGACATCGGCAAGCTCGCCGTGCCCGAGCACATCCTCTCGAAGCCCGGGCCGCTCACCGAGGAGGAGTTCCGGAAGGTGAAGACCCACCCCCAGGTGGGCTTCGAGATCATCGAGCACGTCCCGTTCCCCTACCCCGTGGCGCCGCTGGTGCTCTGCCACCACGAGCGGTGGGACGGAACCGGCTACCCCCTCGGCCTGCGCGGCGAGGACATCCCGCACGGCGCCCGCATCCTGGCCGTGGCCGACTACTTCGAGTCGGTCACGCGCGACCGTCCCTACAAGAAGCGGATGTCGGGCGAGCTGGCGCTGCTGCTGCTCCGGCAGGAGTCGGGCAGGGCGCTCGATCCGCACCTGGTGTCGGTGTTCCTCGAACTGGCGCCCACGCTGCAGTTCGCCGATCAGCCCCTGGGCGTGTCGGTCGACCATGATGCGTCCGGCCTCGTCCGGCCTCGGCGGCTGCTGGAAGGGGGCGAGAAGACGGCGTTCGCGAATATCGCGCGGGCCCACCGTGAGATCTACGCGCTGTACGAGATCGCGAAGGCCATCGGTTCGAGCCTCGGCGTGGTCGACACGATGTCGCTGATCGCCGACAAGCTCACGGCGCTGGTGCCCTTCTCGTGCTGCGCGCTCTTCGTCGCCGACGACGACGGCGTCGTGCGGTGCCGCTTCTCGGCCGGCGTGGACGGAGAAGAACTGAAACGCATCCGGCTTCAGGCGGGCCTCGGTCACCCCGGCTGGGTCATCGACCACCGGCAGTCGCTCGTGAACGCGTCACCCGCGGCCGACTTCGAGGCCGCCGGTCTGGCGACGGCCGCGCAGAACCTCCGCTCCGCGCTGATGTGCCCGCTGGTCGCCAGCGGCCAGGTGGTCGGTGTGATCGCGCTCTACCACGTCGCGCCCGACTTCTACACGGAAGACCACCGGCGCCTGCTCGACCGTATCTCCGAGCAGGCCGCCGCCGCCATCTCCAACTCCATCGTCTTCGAGCAGACGCGCGAAGAGTCGCTCAGCGACGCGCTGACCGGGCTGCCCAACACCCGCTACCTGGTCGGCCACGTCGCGCGGGAACTGGCGCGCGCCGAACGGCACGATTCGCAGATGGCGATCCTCGTGCTCGACCTCGACGACTTCAAGGACATCAACGATACCCACGGGCACCACGTCGGCGACCAGGCGCTGCGCGAGGTGGCCGACGTGTTTCGCAGGACGATTCGGCCCTACGACGACTGCGTCCGCTACGCGGGCGACGAGTTCATCATCGTCCTGGCCGGGTGCGGTCCCAAGGAGGCAGAGGCCAAGCGGCTGGAGCTCCAGTTCGCCGTCGACATGATGAGGTTCGAGGCGCCCGGCGGCAGGCCGGTCAACCTCAGCGTGAGCATCGGCGCGGCGGTCTTCCCGGACGATGGCAAGACCTACGAGGCGCTCCTGGCGACGGCGGACGGCCGGATGTACCACGACAAGAAGTCGCGGAAGCGGAGCGACCTCCGGTCGCGGCCGGTCTCCTCGGTGAAGCCTGCGCCGAAGGCGGAGTTCGCGGAGGAGCCCGCGGTGTTGAGGTCGGCGCCGCCCGGCGTACGGGTGAACTGACTAGCGAGGATTCGCCTCAGACCAGCGAGGCTCGCCTCGCTAGCGCGAGTGTTTCTTGCCGGGCCGTCCCGGCTGGCCGCCTCGGTGCGGCCTGTGCGCGTCGCCCCGCCCGGGCATCCGGCCGCCTTGCGGGCCGCCCCTGTCGCCTGGCGGCCGTCCGAACACCGGCCCACGCGGCTGGCCGCCGTGCGGCCCGCCACCACGCGCGCCGCTGTGGCGGCCGCCCATCCCCCGGCCCGCTCCGCCTCTGAACTTCCCGCCGCGGTCGGTCGGCTGGTGCATCGTGAACTCGGGTACCGGCCGGTCGGGCACGTGGTTCTCGGGTCGGGGCAGCGTAGCGCGGATGAGGCGGCGATGGACCCGGACTTCCTCGGCAGCGCCCTCGCTTCTCGCCCCGCCCGCGACGGCGTTCTCAGCCTCCCGATCGTCGGCCGGCGCGCGCGGTTCGTCGGCCGGCAGAACGGCGGCCCGCACCGGCGCGGCGGCCGCGCTCACCGCCGGCTCCGGCGGCGGCGCGACGGTTGTTTCACCTGTGACCGCCGCCAGGACCTCCTTGTAGGCGGTCGAGACGGCATCCTTCTTCCGGCGAAGTGTAGGCATCTTTCCGTGTTTGAAGTCGTGTTCGGTGTCGCACGTCGTACACCGCGTCAGCTTCACCTCGTCTTCCACCATCGCGACGATGACGTGGTTGGTGAGGCGGCGCTCGCGCGTGCAGTAGTCGTCCAGGATGTCACCGAGCTTTGGCCGGCGCTGGTTCATGAGAGCCCTCAGGGGTATCCGTCGGTACGCCGGTTGGCTGGCCCCGCGCGAGCGCGGGGCTCCAGACGTCTTGAACGGGCATATGCGTGTCGACAGAACTTGACTCATTCGCAGCGACTTTGGCCGTTCAAGACGTCTAGGCACAGCTTCGTCAGCCGCGCGTCGATCGGTCTCGCGTAGGAACCGGTCGTAGTCCAGCCCGGACGCATTCAAGGTGTCGCCGGCGATCGGCGCCGGCGCGGCGGCGCGCGGGCATGAGAAGCACTACGGAATCCGGGGGCCGGCCGCATGCCAGGACGAGCACGCGGCCCTCGCCGATGCGGGTGAGATCCACGGTGAGGATGATCGATCCGCTCGGGGAGTCAACCGCCATTCTATCCGATCCTCGTGTCCGCGCGCCACTGCTTCCAGCGGGCGACCCCGGCGTTCTTCAGGACGACCATGCCGAACATGAACAGGCTGAAGGCCGCGAACGCCGCCACCGCACGCGCGAACGGCAGATTCCTGTGGAGCGGCTCGGTGAACACGCCGTACACCAGCTCGACGTGAACCCAGTAGACGAAGAGCGACGAGTGGCCGAAGACGACCATCGGAGACGCCCATTTCCACCGTGCACCGAGCAGCCGCGGCCGCTGCTCCCAGAAATAGACGACCGACAGCGTCGACGTGACGATGCCGACCCGGAGAAGGAAGAACATCGGCGAGCTGGTCCAGAATTTCGACTCGGCGTAGACCGACGGCAGGTACGATCCGGCGTAACACGCGGCGGCGAACGCCAGGGCCGCAGGCGCCATCCAGGCGTGCAGCGCGCGCTCGGCCGACAGCCCGCGCGCACGGTCGATCACGACGCCGATGAGCGCACCCGCGAAGACGAAGCCCGACCACGGGAAGAACGTGAAGTTGTTCCTGCCCGGTGTCGGGCGGATGTACCACTGCAGGAGCCCCGGCAGCGCATCGACGAGCGCCGCCGAGCGCACCAGGGGCGTGAAGAGCGCGACCGCCAGCGCGGCGGTGCCGAGCGCCAGGAGCTTGCGGCGCGTGTCGCGCCCCAGCTGCCAGAGGGCGGCCGCCGCGACGATCGACGGCCCCATGATGTTGAGGATGTCGACCTTGAGCACCCCGGACAGCATCGCCTTCGGGTTCAGGATATGGGCCTGCAACCGGAACAGGTAGGCCAGGCCGAACACCTGCCAGCCTCGACGCCGCACGCGGGCGGCGGCCCGCGCGGCGCTCCCGGTCTTCCGCGCGCCGGCAGAGGCTGCGAGGGCCACCGACACGCCCGCCAGGAAGAGGAACATCGGCGCGGCGAATCCCGCGAGGACAGCGGAGATGCCGAACGCGAGCGTCTGGCGATCGGATGGCCGCGTCCACGCGTCCAGCACGTGGGCCTCAATCATGATGAGGATCGCGAGGCCCCTCATCCAGTCGATGTAGCTCAAGCGGCGGCCGGCGGCCGGAGCGGGCGCGGTGCCTGGCTGGAGCGCGGCGCCCGCCTGCGGCGCGGTGCCTGGTGCGGGCGCGGTCATCGACGTGTGCGCGCAGCGGCGGGGAGCAGCAGCATACGATGCGCCGCGTTCGACTCGACGGCCCGGCGCGAGAACGGCAGAGGGTGATAGCGACCGTCGGCCCAGAGCGGCAGGAGGTCGGCGTAGTGCGGGCTGCCGGGCTGGCCCGACGCCCCCGGCACGTTGGTCGAGGTCGAACGATCCCAGTCGGCCACGTCGAGAACCAGGCGGAACGAAGCGCCGGCCGTCTGGCGCGCGCCAGAACCGGTCGCATTTGGCGTGGTGGAGTCGCCTCCGCGCGGGACGTCCGGCAGGTTCATGACGGTTCGCAGCGCGGGCGACCCCGCCAGCGCGTGCTCGAACGACGCGCGGTGGATCCGCCCCCACGACCAGGCGGTGGAGTCGCGGCCGAGTTTCCCGGCGAGCTCGCGCCACGCGTCGCCGAGCGCCGGCCCGGTCAGCGCGGCGCGGACGGCCGCCCGTTCGGCGGCTGACGCGTCGGTCGGCACCTGGCAGCCCCGACAGCGCGGCGAGCCGTCCACCCAGGGGTTCGGCACAGCGACCGCTCCGCGGAGGCCGGCGCGCGCGAGCAGCGTCAGCAGCGCCTGGTCGCCGATGGCCGGCTGGCCCTGGCGCCCCTGGCTGGCGCGGCCCGGCACGATGGCCGCCGCGATGGCGGCCCTCAGCTTCGGCAGCCAGGCCTGGTAGAGCGCGGCGGCGGCCGAGTCTTTCGACAGCGCGCCGTCCCACGCAGCGATCATGGCAAGGGCCGAACGGCTGTCGGCGTCATCACCCGTCCCGGGCGTTCGGCGCGCGCCGCCTTCGGCGACCGCGGTCCTCAGCGCGGCGACAACGCCAGCCGACACGACTGAGCGCTCGTCGTGCTGCAATCGCTCGAAGTCCGCAACGGTGAACTTCCGGCCGGCCGCCGCTCCCTCGCGAAGCACGTCGAGGATCCGCCAGAACCGGAACGGCGAGCTGAACTCGAACCCGAGCGACCGCCCGTAGCCGGCCGGCAGGATGTTGTGATTGGCCGTCGCGATGAAACCGCTCGCCGGGTTGTACGACTGCGGGAGATCGGCCGCGGGCAGGAAACCGTTCCACTCGTACTTCCCTTCCTGCCCGGGCGCCGGAAGCAGGCCGTTCCAGCCGGGCCGCACCGGCGCGTGGCCCGCGGCGATCCAGCCGATGTTCCCGTCCACGTCTGCGTACACCAGGTTCTCGGACGGCACCTTCCAGCCGGCCACCGCCTCGCGGAAGCCGTTCCAGTCGCGAACGGTATCGAGCGCCAGCGACCGGAGATAGCCTGCGCCCCCGGGTTCCGCGCCAACCCAGCGCAGCGCGTAGGCGCGGCCGCGGCCCCGATCCACGTGCAGCACCGGCCCGTGGCGCGTGAACCGCAACGCCACCTCGCGGGGCGCTTCGCCCCTGACCGCGATCGTCACCCGTTCGATCCACATCGACTCGGACCCGCCGCGGTAGATGTACCTCTCAGGGTTCGCCGGATCCAGCCGCTCGACATACAGGTCCTGCTGGTCCATGCCGACGATGGTGAACCCGAACGCGACGCGGTCGTTGTGTCCGGCGGCGACGCCGGGGAGCGCCGGCTCCCCCGCGCCGATGACGTTCCATCCGGGCGCGTTCAGGTGAACGGTGTAGCGCAGCGACGGCAGCATGAGCGAGCGGTGCGGGTCGTTGGCCAGCAGCGGCTTTCCGGTGGCCGAGTGCCGGCCGGAAACGACCCAGTCGTTCGACCCGATCTCCTCGAGCGGGACGTCGGCCGACGGCGTGCCCGGTCCCTGCCGAAGGGCGGCCGGGAACGCCACCGACTCGCTGACGCCGTTCGTGAGCGCCAGCACCTCGTCGGTGATGTCCGCGAGATCCAGGCCGTCCGGGACGGTCAGCGTCGTCGGGGGATCGAGAGTGGCGGTTTCCTGCAGCCGCTCGATGCCGCCGGTTGCCGCCTGCTGCGCGCGCTGCACCTCCGTGCGCGCGTTGCGCGTCATCACATAGCCGGCCATCCTGCCGATGACGACCTCGGGGGTCCACGGCTGCGGCCGGCTGTTGGTCAGCTGGAATTCGATCGGCAACCGCCCGGGTGACGAGGCGGCGAGCGCGATCTGCGCGTTCACGCCGGCGACGAACGCCTCGACGATCAGCCTGGCGTCGGGCCGATAGGCGCGCCATTCCGCCTCGGGGTCGCCGCGGTAGCGCAGCAGCCGCGCCAGGATGTCGCGGTTGACGGCGGCCGGGCCGACGAGTTCCGCCAGCGTCCCCTCCGACATCCGCCGCCACAGGTCGAGCTGCCACAGCCGATCCTGCGCCGCGACGAACCCCTGCGCGAAGAAGAGGTCGCGCACGGTCCTCGCGTAGATGTGCGGGATGCCCCATCGATCGCGGATCACCTCAACCGGCTGTTCGAGGCCGGCCAGCCGGATCTCGCCCGCCGTCTGCGACAGCGCGGCCAGGGCCCGGGCCCGCAGGCGGCTCACCTCCTCGGGCGGCGCCGGCGCCTGCGCGACCGGCATCAGGCCGAGGAGAACGACGATCGCCGCGCCGGCCAGCCGCGTCACGCTATCCCTCGATGGTGAATCCGACGATCAACTCGGTGTCCTGGCGGAAGGTGTTCCAGACCGAGCAGTACTTCTCCCGCGAGAGATCGATGGCACGTTCGACGTGCTCCGGCTGCATGTCGCCGGAGAGGGTGAAATCGATCAGGATGCGGGTGAACCGCTTCGGGTTCTCCTCCGCCCGGTAGCCGGTCAGTTTCGTCGTCAGCGACGTGACCGGGTGGCGCCCCCGGGTCAGGATGTGGACGAGGTCGATCGCCATGCAGCCGGCGAGCGACAGCGCCAGCAGGTGAACAGGCGTCGGCGCGACGGCAGCCGTCCCGTCCATTCGCACCTCGTGTTTGCCGACGATGCCGGTGAACAGCTGTTCGCCGTTCCATTCGAGCGTCGCTTCGAGCGGCGGTCGCGCGTCTGTCATCGGGTGCTCCCCCGCCCCTCCGCGGGGCGCGAGACAGTATACGCTGGGCGGGGCGGCGAGCGAGTCACCTGGCTCGCCGCCGGCTCAAGGCGCAGGGCTCAAGGCTCAGGGCGCAGGGCGCAGGGCGCAGGGCGCGACGGGCCGTTCGCAAGATCGCCACATCGCAAGATCGCAAGATGGTCTGCCCCCCGGGTGTCCAGACCCTTGCCCCTGACCGCCCCGCATTGCTACTCTCGAATGATGGGGATATCGAGACAGCTGGGTCTGATTCTCGCGGCGGGACTGATCGTCGTGCCGCTTCCTGCGCAGGACGTGCAGACGCCGACGTTCCGTGCGGGCACGAAGACGGTGTCGCTCTACGCGACCGTCACCGAAGGCGGGCGGCTCGTGCCCGGCCTGTCGCGCGAGGACTTCGAAATCCTGGATGACGGCAAGCCGCAGGCGCTGACCGTCTTCAGCGCCGAGATCCTGCCGATCACCGTCGTCGTCATGCTCGATACCAGCGGGAGCATGACGAGCAACATCGAGACGCTCAAGGCGGGGGCCGAGCAGTTCTTCCTGCGCCTCTTCAAGGGCGACCGCGCGCGGCTGGGCGCCTTCAACGACAAGATCCAGTGGGCCTCGGAGCGCTCCGGCAACCGCGACGAGCTCATCGCGTCGCTGCGGGAAGTGGACTACGGCAACGGGACGCGCCTGTACGACGCGCTTGGCGTGAGCCTGGAGGAGCTGGTCGGCGTGGAAGGGCGGAAGGTGATCCTCGTGTTCACCGACGGAGATGACACGGCGAGCCGGATGCGCTTCGGGACGGTGCTCGACCGCGCGCAGGTCGACGAGGTGATGGTCTACGCGATAGGCCTGGCTGGAGAGACGTTCGCCTACGGGCGGCCGATGCGTACGCGGCCCGACTCCAGTCTCAAGAAGCTGGCCGCGGAAACCGGCGGCGGGTACTTCGAGCTCTCGCGCGCCGACCAGTTGACCTCGACGTTCACGCGCGTCGCGCTCGAACTCCACAGCCAGTACGTCCTCGGCTTCGCACCGCAGACGCGCGACGGGAAGACGCACAAGCTCGAGTTGCGCGTGAAGAAGCCGGGCATGACGGCGCGGGCGAGGAAGAGTTACGTGGCGTCGTAGGAAGCTGGTAGCTGGCAGCTGTCAGCTGGCAGCGGAATCCAACCCGCGGCCAGCCATCCGGTGCCGGCTGTCCCTTGACGTTGCTCGGGACAGCCCTGAGCATTGTCGAAGGGCTGCCAGCTGAGAGCTGACCGCTATGCGAAAGCCAGGCAGACAATAGCCGCCAGCAGCAGGACGCCCACTCCCCAGTCCGCCTTGTCGTAGATTGCGCTGAACATCGTCTTTCTCCTTATCTGATTTAGTAGACGGATGTGGAGCGCCGAAGGTTTGCTACCTGAACAGGTCGTCGAAGGCGCGCCGGGCCGAGTCGGTCGGCGCCGAATGCGTGGCTCGCTCGACGGTCTTGCGCGGCTCCCAGAGCGTGCAGCTGTTCTTGGCGTCCTTCACGGCGATCCGCTCGGGCACCGGCTGCATGCACTGGAACCGGGCGCCCGGGTCGAAGTAGGTGCATTGGCCGCACGTGTGCGTCTCGACGCCGCACTTCGCGCAGCGGTTGTCGTAGCCGTAGGGCGTGGACACCTCGGCGCCGCACTTCGCGCAGCGGATGACCTCGCGGGTTGGCATGAGGTTCGGCGTGCGGGGGCCCTCGGGGCGGTCGCCGCGCGGCGGGGGTCCGCCGGGCCCCGCCGGCTTCGGCCCGGGCTTTCGATCCCGATCGCTCTCCTGGTAGCCGCGCTGGCGGTACTTGCGGTCGTCTGACATAGAGCAAATAAGTATCACACGAGACGGCCCGGCCTCTGCCCCCGCCTTGAGCCCTGCCCTTCGACTCGGTCGTTTCGCGGCCTCGCTCAGGGCACCCCGAGCGAAGTCGAGGGGTGAGCCCTGAGCCGTGAGCCCTGAGCCGTAGAGCCCTGAGCCGTGAGCCCTGAGCCGTGAGCCCTGAGCCGTGAGCCCTGAGCCGTGAGCCCTGAGCCGTAGGGCCTTCAGACCCGCCGATCGCCCTTCGGCTCCACCAGCTCCATCCACGCGAACCACATCGGATGGCGCGTCTTGTACCACCGGAGGACCTCGAGCAGCTTCCGCTGCCGCTCGGGCGAGATCACTTCCGGCGGAATCAGGTCGAAGTGAAGCCTGATCTTCTGGGCGTCCACGAACTCCAGCGCCTCGGCGCAGAGCGTCTGCAGCTCGTTCCTGATGCGGCCCGAGTCCGAGATCCTGACGGGCCGTGCCTCGAACGACTCGCCCGCCAGAAAGCGGTTCAGCAAGGGGCTGAACACGAGCCGGCTCTGCTCGAGCGTTTCACCGAGGCGCAGCGTGAGCGTGATCCGCTTGTCGCCGCCAGACGCTGCCAGCCTGACGGTGGCGCGGTAGACGCCGGGCGACACCTCCTCGACGCCGGGCGCGCCCGAGTACCGGATCGGGCCCCATGTAGCCGGATACGGCGAGCACCTCCCAACGCTTCTCCGGGAAGAAATCGTCGGCGGTGAGGGTGAGTCGCCCCGTCACCAGGCCGGCCGCTGCCGCCTCGCGAATCATGCGCGCGTAGTGGTCCGCTGTGTCCGCATCGCACGCCGACCCGGTCAGCGTGCGGAGCCGGTCGCAGAAGCCCGGCGCGTCAGGGTCGAGGCGCAGCACGTCCTGCTCCTTCTCGTAGGGCAGGTCGAACCGCGACGTGAACGGCACCATCGAGACCTCGATCCCGAGCATCGGGCCGAGCGTCGCCGACTGCGCGGCTTCGGCCGATGCCGCGTAGCCGTCGACCAGGAACAGATGCCGCTCGCCCGCATCGTCGTTCCAGGTGCCGACGCGAAACGTCGGCGCGTAGGTCCCCGACTCGGTGAAGGCCGGCATGCCGCTCGGCAGCATCCAGCCGTCCTCGACCACGTGCACGCCCTGCTCCTGCCACGCCTTCCACAGCGAGGCGATGCGCGGGGCGCGGGCCTTGCCGCCGAGCGTCCAGACATGGATGTGATCGCGGCGGATCCCGGGATAGGTCCGGTCGATCGCCTCGGCGATTCGCGCCCGCGGCGTGCGGAAGTTGACGAGCACCGCCTGCTCGGCCGCCTTCTCCACCACCGCCTTCGGCAGCGCGACCATGCCGACGTAGCCCTCGTAAGGGCGCGAGACGCGCAGCGGCTGATCGAACAGGTGCAGCACGGTCATCGGCCCGCTCGGGCTGCCCTTCGCGAAGCGCGACGTGTTCTCGAGGGTGTCGATCGCCGCGCCCCAGACCGTGATGCGCGACGACTTGAGCTCGCCGTAGAAGCCGTCCCACCCGTAGGTCGGGTCGTTGAGGAGGCGGACGACGCGCTGGTCGAGCCAGCGGGCGACCTCGGGGCGTGCGTAGACGCGGCCGAAGCCGATCTGGGGGTTCGAGCCCATCTCCGGCGTCTCGCCGGCCTTCGGCATCAGGCCTTCGCCGAGGCACACCATGATCGCGTGATTCTCGGGGAGCTGGCGCGAGAGGTACCAGAGGCTCTCGCTCATCGCGTAGGCCGAGATCGCGTCCGCGTCCTTCTTCAACTGATTGAGGGCCGCCTTGTCGAGGTGCGCACCGGCGCCAGGCCTGCCGAACACCTGCGTGCCGAGTGCCGTGACGGCGCCCATCACCGCGAACAGGCGTTCCATGCGGCCGTCGAGGAACGACAGCTCGCGCGTGAACTCCTGTGCCGGCTCGCCCCTGACCCACTCGACCTCCACATCGTCGAGCCAGAGGTGGAAGCGGCCGAGGATCGGGCGCGTGTCGAACGACCACTGCGCGACGATGTCCTGCTTGTCCTGGAGTTTCTGATTCATATGGGCTCAGGGCTTACGGCTCAAGGCTCAGGGCTTACGGCTTACGGTCAACGGCCGGCACTGGAGAACCAGGCGCGGACCGGGTCGGCGCGAAGCGCGACTTGCGAGGTCCGCCGAGCGGAGCGCGGAGCCGACGAACCGGGCCACGACTGGTATCTCATAGCCGGCCCCGGGGCTCAGGGCTTAGGGCTCAAGGCCCGATCCGCTGCCAGCTGCGCGCTTCCATGATCCGCTGCCAGCTGCGCGCTTCCATGATCCGCTGCCAGCTGCCAGCTATCGCGAAGCGATTCGCGCCCACGTGTCCCGCAGCGAAACCGTCCGGTTGAACACCAGCTGCCCGGGCGCGGTGTCCTGATCGACGCAATAGTAGCCGAGCCGCTCGAACTGGAAGGTCGTGAGCGGCGACGACCTCTCCAGGCCCGGCTCGACTTTGCAGCCCCGCAGGACCTCCAGCGAATGCGGGTTCAAGTACGACTTCCAGTCGCGCCCCTCCTCCGCGTCGTGCAGATCCGGGACGGTGAAAAGGCGGTCGTAGAGCCTGACCTCCGCATCCACCGCGTGCGCGGCCGATACCCAGTGGATCGTCGCCTTCACCTTCCGGCCGTCCGGGGACGAGCCGCCGCGTGTGGCCGGATCGTAGGTGCACCGCAGCTCGACCACCTCGCCCTGCTCGTTCTTCACCACGCGCTCGCACTTCAGGAAGTAGGTGCCGCGCAGCCGCACCTCGCGGCCGGGCGACAGCCGGAAGTACTTCGGCGGCGGCACCTCGCGGAAGTCGTCCTGCTCGATGTAAAGCACCTTCGAGAATGGCACCCAGCGGCGGCCCATCGACGGGTCCTCGGGGTTCGCCGGGATCTCGATCGTCTCGACGAGGCCCTCGCGGTAGTTCTCGATGACGACGCGGAGCGGGCGGAGGACGGCCATGGCGCGGCGCGAGCGCCTGTTCAGATCGTCGCGGACCGCGTCCTCGAGCAACGCCACGTCCACCATGTTCTCGCGCTTCGCGACGCCGATGCGCGCGGCGAACTCGCGAATCGACCCGGGCGTGAAGCCGCGGCGGCGGAGGCCGACGAGCGTCGGCATCCGCGGGTCGTCCCAGCCGGAGACGAGCCCTTCCTGGACGAGCTGCAGCAGCTTGCGCTTGCTCATCACCGTGTAGGTGAGGTTCAGGCGCGCGAACTCGATCTGCCTCGGCCTGCTCGGCACCGGCAGGTTGTCCACCGTCCAGTCGTAGAGCGGGCGGTGATCCTCGAATTCGAGCGTGCAGAGCGAATGGGTGATCTGCTCGATCGCGTCCGAGATGGCGTGCGTGTAGTCGTACATCGGGTAGATGCACCACGCGTCGCCGGTGCGGTGGTGGGCGGCGTGCCGGATCCGGTAGAGGACCGGGTCGCGCAGGTTGATGTTCGGCGACGCCATGTCGATCTTCGCGCGCAACACCTTGGCGCCGTCCTCGAACTCGCCCTTGCGCATCCGTTCGAACACATCGAGGCTCTCTTCGACCGGGCGGTCGCGCCACGGGCTCTCGCGGCCCGGCTCGGTGAGCGTCCCGCGGTGATCGCGGATCTCCTCGGCCGTCAGCTCGTCCACGTAGGCCTTGCCGTCGCGGATGAGGCCGAGCGTGTACTGGTAGATCTGCTCGAAGTAGTCGGATGCGTAGTAGAGCCGGTCGGCCCAGTCGAAGCCGAGCCAGCGCACCGTGTCGATGATCGAATCGACGTACTCGACGTCCTCCTTGGCCGGGTTCGTGTCGTCGAAGCGCAGATTGCAGGTGCCGCCGAACTCGCCGGCGACGCCGAAATTCAGGCAGATCGATTTGGCGTGGCCGATGTGGAGGTAGCCGTTCGGCTCCGGGGGGAACCTGGTGGCGACGGTCGTGTGCTTGCCGCTGCGGAGGTCGCCGGCGATGATCTCGCGGATGAAGTCGAGCGGCGCCGCGGCCGTCTTGTCGGCCTGGACCGGGCGGCCGTCCGCGCCCCCCGGGGCGTCAGGGTTTGCCATAGAGGGGAGTATAGCGCACGGCCCTCGGCCCACGGCTCACGGCCCTCGGCCCACGGCTCACGGCCCACGGCTCGAGGCTCAGGGTCAGGCCGTGTGGCGCGGGGGCTGAACCGCTGTGGCGCGGGGGCTGGATCGCTGTGGCGCGGGGCTTCAGCCCCGCGTTGGGCGGCCGGCCGCTGCAGTCACCGGCCGGCACGAAAGAACCAGGCGCGGACCCGACCTACTTCACCCTGACGTGAATCGCTGCCGGGAGGATTCGGGCTTCGACGGTTGCGCCGCCCTGGTGGGGTTCGCCGTCGACGTGGAAGAGAATCGGCTGGTCAGCCCGCACGACGACGTGCGTCGCCGGGAGGCGGGTGACATTTGCGGCCCGATCGATCGTGCGCGTGTAGGCCCTGATCACGAGGCCGATTCGGCCGGCGACACCGCGCTTCCCGATCACCATCACGTCCAACAGGCCGTCGTCCGGCCTGGCGCCTGGCGCGATCACGGCGTTGGAGCCGTACTGAGACAAGTTCGCGATGGCGACGATGACTGCGTCCGTTTCGATCTGCTGGCCGTCGACCGCGATCGCGTAATGCGCGGCCGGATACTCGAAGAGGGCACGAACGACGATCCCCGCGTAGCGAACCGGCCCGCGGCGTTCTCCGCCCAACCGGTTGAACGCGTCGGCCATCGCGGCGTCGAATCCGAGGCCCGCGACGTTGAAGAACCGGCGGCCCTCGATTTCGCCCGCGTCCACCGCTCGGTCTCGCCCCGTCAGCGCGATGTCGAGCGCCCGATCCGGGTTCGACGGGATTCCGAGTTCGCGCGCCAGGCCGTTCCCGGAGCCGGCGCGCACGATGCCGAGAGACGTACCCGTGCCGACGAGTTCCGAGGCGACCTCGTTAATCGTCCCGTCGCCGCCCCAGGCGACGACGAGCGCGCATCCGTCCGAGATCGCCTGCCGCGCCAGTTCCGTTCCGTGGCCTGCCGCGCGGGTCACTTCCACGTGCCCCGCGACCCGATGCCGTGTGAGCGCCCGCTCGGCGAGCCGCACACGCTCTTCCGGCGCGAGCGATCGCCGCCCGCCGGCAACGGGATTGATGATGACGGCGACGGACACGACGAGAATGTACCACGATGGACTATCTTGCGATCTGGCGACCTTTCGACTCGCTGCGAGCGAGGGCGAGGAGCTCGCTCAGGGTCGCCCCGAGCGAAGTCGAGGGGCGAACTGGCGATCTTGCGGACTGGAGACCGGCGACCCCTGTGAACTGGCGGCCGGATTCAACCGGCACGTTCGTCCGGACTCACGCCAGCGTGGCCTCGGATACCCGCCCGAGTCCCAGCACGCGGACCCGGCCGTCGAGCGGGTAGTCCGCGTTGCCTGGCACGACGACGGTGATCGAGTCGTCGATCAGCCGGTGCAGGATGCCGGTATCGCGGAAGTAGATCTTCTGCGACTTCACCTGCCGCTTCCCGATGTTCTCGAGCCACGGCTGGAGCGACCGCACCATCAGCGTGCCGGTCAGAATGTCCAGGTAGCGCACCACGGTCGTGTGCGCGACGCCCAGGTTCTTGCCCAACTCGGACGCGTTGAACAACTGCCCATGGTAGTGGGCGAGCATCATCCAGAACCGACGCAGCGTGAGCGGAGGCACACGGATGCCCAGCTCCGGAATGTCGCGTTCGAGGAACGTCCGGATGTAGTCCCCCCGCCATTCCCAACTCACATCGTCCGAGTCGGCAAGGAACGATCGGGGGAATCCGCCGCGCAGCCAGAGGGCGTCGAGCGATGTCGGTCCGACCTCATCGAGGCCGAACGGCGTGACGTCCACGAAGTGAATGCGGCCGGCGAGCGACTCGGAACCCTGCCGAATCAGGTCGCGCGATGCGCTGCCGAGGATCAGGAACCGCGCGGGCGATCCGTCACGGTCAGCCAGCACGCGCAGACTGGGGAAGAGGTCCGGCCGGCGCTGGATTTCGTCGATGACGACCAGGCCTCGCAGCGGATCCAGCGCAAGCCGGGGATTCGCCAGCCGCTCGACCTGAGCCGGGTCCTCGAGGTCGAAATACGCGAGTCCTGGATCGAACGGCAGTGCACCAGATTGGGCGATCTGTCGGGCGAGCGTGGTCTTGCCAGACTGCCTCGGGCCGAGGAGGACGACGACCGGCGCGTGGGTGAACGCGGCGACAGCTGTATCTATAGACCGCTGCCTAATCATGGCTTACACGAGGCCATGAAAATTGAGCCGCAGCTGCGCCGATTTCATTGTCCAGCGCGCTGCCGGGTCTTGATGGAAAGGGGGGTGGCTGCTCGGAACCGCAGCCTCGCCTCTTTCGTAGCACGAGCCTTGGAACCGACAATCGGGGTGCGGCGGGCGGTGGCCGACATCGCAACTACCAGGGACCGTCACCAGAAAGACGGGCGCGGACCGGGTCGGCGCGCCGGGCGACTGTGAGGTCTGCCGAACCGGAGCCAGTGGTTCGACAGGCTCACCACGCCCTGAGCGACGTCGAAGGGCGGAGCCGACGAACCGGGCCACGACCCTTCGACGATGCTCAGGGTCGTCCCGAGCAACGTCGAGGGACGACCGGCGTCTCAACGATCGGCGACGCGAGTCGCGGGGCTGAAGCCCCGCGCCACAGCGACCCGACGTCAATACGGCGAGTCGGGGAAGCGGATGCCCACCAGGCGCCTGTCGAGCGCGGTGGCGAAGTGGACGAGCGCCGAGCCGATGCCGGAGGCGCCCTGCATGTAACCGGTCTGCGCGATGAGCAAGTCCGGCTGCGAGCGGTGTTCCGCCTGGATCCACTTCAGGCCGCCGGCCGCCGACGTCGCCCGCGCCAGCATGTCGTCGATCATCCGCCTGGCGAACTCGAGATCGCGCCGGTCGCCTGTCTCGCGCCACAGCGCCAGGAAGAAATCGGCCACGCCCGCCGACCCGCAGCACTGCCCGACGTTGTTCCAGAAACCCGGCGTGCGCGCCTCCGGGATGCCGCTCGCGCGGAGCGCCTGCGCCGACTTCTGCACCCACGTCAGCCACTGGCGGTCATCCGTCACCTGGTAGAGCCGGAAGAAGAGCCGCGCTGTGCCGACCGGCCCGTGGCACCAGCCGAGATAGTAGAGGTCCTTGCCGTCCGGCTCGTCGTGAAAGATCAGACAGACGTCGCCCTCGGTCTTCGCCACCGACTGCAAATAGCGCGCCCCGGCCACGGCCGCGTCCAGGAACCGGCGGTCTCGCGTTTCACCGTAGAGCGCGGAGAGGAAATACGCGATGCCAGCAGTGCCGTGGGAGAAGTTCGGCATCAGCCGCGGGAACTTCGAGTCCATGGCCCACTTCAGGCCGGACCCCTCCTTGCGGGCGAGTTCGATGAGCCGCAGGCCTGCGCGGCCGGCCAGGTGGGTGAGTGCCGGCTGGTTGAACTCCCGCGCCGCGTAGAGCAGGTAGAGCCCCGTGCCAGCGCTTCCCGAGATGACGTCGGTCGTGTCGCTCCACTCGACGCCGGCACCGGCGGTCTTCGCCTGCCGGACGATGGTGTCGGTCAAGCGCATCGCGGCGTCGGTGAACCGGCGGTCGCCCGTCGCCCTGCCCGTTTCCAGCAGCACGAACGCGCTGCCAGCGAGGCCCTCCCACAGGCCCGCCCCCCGCGCGGGAGCCGTCGTCATGTACGGCGCCGCCGAGGTCGCCAATGCCATCAACGTCAGGGCGCCGCGCGCCGCATCGTCCAGATACGAACGATCGCCGGTGGCGCGCGCCAGTTCCAGGAAGAACAGCACGACGCCGGGCGTTCCGGCGTAGAGAGAGGGATTGAGCGTCGCTGGTTTCAGCGGGTCGGGCGGCCAGTCGCGGCCATTCGGCGTCGTGACGGCCACCGACCGAATCCAGGCCGCCGCCCGTCGCGCGCCGTCCAGATAGCGCGCTCCGGAATCCTGCCCGGCGGCGGGGCTGCCTGACGGCGTCGTTGCCGCCAGCAGCGCGCCCACAACGACCAATGACACGACACGAGTGATGCTGGGAAGGCGCATAGGAACCACCGCTGACTGGGTCCCCGAATCGGACACCATGATACGCCCCCCGCTCGCGGGGCTGAAGCCCCGCGCCACAGCATCACGCGCCACAGCATCCCCGCCGTGCCCGGCTTCCCGCCTCCCCGCCTGCCCTGAGCCCCTCGACGCTGCTCGGGGCTCCCTGAGCCAGGTCGAAGGGAGCGAGCCAGGCGAGTCGAAGGGCCTTCCCGCCCGTCCGCCTCCGCCTTCCCCCCGGGCGCCACCAGTGTTAGGATTGTCGGCGCAATCGCTTGGAACTCGTCTCTCTTCAGGAGTTTGAATGAAACACGTCTATCGATTCACCCTGGCGGTGATGGCGCTCGTCGCGCTCGCCGTGGCCATGCCCGGCGCTCAGAGCGCTGCGCAGAAACCGCCCGATCCGAAAGCGGCGGACCAGGCACCAGCCGCCGTCACCCAGAAGCCTGCGGAGACGCCGCAGGAACTTCCCGACGAAGCCAAGGCGTTCAACACCGCCATGGCCGAGAAGAACCCGCTCAAGCGCGTGGAGCTTCTCGAGAAGTACATCGCCGACAACCCGAAGGCCACGACGATGCTCCTCGCCATGGCGAGGAGCAACGTGCAGACGAGCCTGCTGGCCGCACTGAAGGACGTGAACACGCGGTATCAGAAGGTCATCGACACCGACCTGGAGGAGGCCAAGAAGGCCGTCGACACGAGGCCGCTGTACATGACGTACAACAGCATCGCGTCGCGGTTCGTCACCGCCGGGATCTACACGGGAGAGGCCGAGGACATGGCCCGCAAGGGGCTGGCGGGCATGGACGAGAAGACCTACTTCGAGAATCGCAAGAAGACGTACGATCGCTCGTTGGCGGCCTACGAGAAGCAGGCGGCCAACTGGAAGGACGGCAAGTACATCGAGCCGGCTGCAGGCACTGCGCCTGCGGCACCGGCCGCTGGCGCCGTGCCTGCCGCACCGGCCGGCGCACCCGGCGGCGGAGCCGCGGCGGCATCCGCTCCGAACTACCGCTTCACGACGAAGGACGGCATCACCCAGGCCAGCATCGCCCCGCCGAGACCGGCGCCCGCCAGGCCGGCTCCTCGTCCCCCGACGAAGCCGACGATGCCGACCGAGGCGGAGATGCGCACGGCGCTTCGCTCGGAGCGCGCGTCCGCGCAGGCGACGCTCGGCCAGATCCTGACCAAGCGCGGGAAGACCGACGAGGGCGTCAAGATCCTGAAGGAAGCGTATTCGGCGAAGCCGGCCGCATACACGATGGCCGGAATCGCGCGGTCGCTGTACGAGGCGGCCAAGACCGCCGGCAACGACAACGACCAGCTCGAGTACCTGTCGGCCCTGGCCCTGTCCGGCCGCGGGACCAGTGACGAGTTCAAGGCGCTCGACGAGGTCTACAAGAAGACACACAACGGGTCGCTGAACGGCATGGAAGCGATGCTCGACGCGCGGTGGCGCCGCGACAACGTGCGCTTCGGCGTGACGCCGTACACGCGCCCGGCCAATACGAAGCCGACCGGCCGGACGGTGCTGGCCGAAGTCTTCCCGGGCTCTGGTTGACCGCCGTGCGTGGGGGCCGGTCTGGCCTTCGATGCCGCGCTCGAGCGTTACACCCGTCAGGACTTCATCTGGCTGAACTACCACGTCCATATCCCGCAGCCCGACCCGATGGTCAATCCCTCGGCGGTGGCGCGGCGGACCTTCTACGGCGTCAGCAGCTCGCCGAGCTACACCTTCGACGGTGAAATGGACGGCGGCGGCGGCAGCGCCGAGGGCGCGAAGGCGCTCTTCGACTCGAAGATCGACCCGAAGATCCAGGCGCGCCTCGCGGTGGCGCCGGAAGCGTCGGTCAAGCTCCAGGCCACGCAGGTCGGCGGCACGGTGAAGGCGAAGGCCACCGTGTCGGGTGTCAGGAGCAAGTCCGACAAGCTGCGCGTCCAGATCGTGCTGGCCGAGGAGATGGTCACATACTCCGGCGAGAACGGCGAGCGCTTCCACCCGCTGGTGGTGCGCGGCATGGCGGTCGATGCGAAGGCGGCGCAGGGCTTCGCGCTGGCGCCGGGGAAGGGCGGCTCGTTCCAGTACACCTTCGATCTCGCCAAGCTGATGGCGGACGCCAAGGAGAGCCTGACGAATTTCGAGACGAAGGAGCGGGACGGCGCCTACACGTTCCGTGAGAAGAAGCACGAGATCAAGAACGGGCTCGTGGCGGTGGCGTTCGTCCAGGACGAGGCCACCAAGAACGTGCTGCAGGCGACGTACTTCAAGATCACGCCGCCCAAGTCCAAGTAGTCCAGCCGGAGACACGAAGGGCCCGGGAGCCTGCGCTCCCGGGCCGGACCTTTCACGACCGCGGGTCTGAACACCCGCACTGCAGCCCACCGCGGGACTGCCCGCCTCCGCGCGGAGCGCTACGGCGGGTCCGCCGTAGCCGGGCGAAGGCGGAAAGACCCGCGCTGCATCCCACCGCGGCCGGTGACGCCACGGCCCCCTTGACGCCTGACGTGTTGAGCCGCTCCTCGATGAGGTCCGTCTTGCCGAAGGAAAGCTACACCTTTCTGGGCGGCTTCTGTCAGAATCCGCCCGAGAGCGCCCCGGCGCGCCGTTCAGGAGGCGATCCGCATGTGTGACCACTACGACGACCACCACGATTGCCGGCACGACGACAGCGCGCCGCCGACGATCAGCCGACGCGAACTGCTGGGAACGATGGGGAAGGCCGCCGCCGCCTCGATCGTGGCCGTTCCACTCATCGAGAGTGCGGTCGGGGCAGCCGGCGAACAGGCCCTGCCGCTGACCGCCATCGCCGGGCCCGATCGCGTCACGGTCCTCACCGGCAAGACGTACCTCAACGCCTACGCCGGCTACGGCCCGCCGCCGCGTCGCCAGCCCCGGCGCCCGGCCCCGGGCGCCCCGACCGCTCCACCGCCGGAACCGCCGGGCCCGCCTCCGAAGGCGGCCTGGACCAAGGTAGCCGGTCCCGGCGCCGTGACGTTCGCAGACCCCGCGGCTCCCGTCACCACCGCCGCGTTCTCGGCGCCTGGCGCGTACCAGCTGAAGCTGACACTCGACAACGGCGAGGCGCGCGTCGACTCGGCGTTGAACGTGAAGGTCGTGCCAGAGCCGAAACTGGTGGACCTCCTGCCGATCTACCCCAGGAGCTACCGGGTCGACAGCCCGTTCTGGAACCGGACCGTCAAGACCCTGATCGTGAACTGGATCCCGCATTGCATCGACCAGATCAACCGCACCGACCTCAAGCTGGGACCCGGCGGCATCGACAACTTCGTCGAGGCGGCCAAGGCGCTGGCCGCGCAGCCTCACGGCGCCCACAAGGGCTACGTCTTCTCGAATGCCTGGGTGCACCAGACGGTCGAGGCGATGAGCATTGCGCTCATGGTCGATCCGAAGGGCGACTCCGAGATCCTCGCGGCGCAGGCGAAGTTCCGGGCGACGCTCCAGGACTGGATTCCGAAGATCCTGGCCGCGCAGGAACCAGACGGGTATCTGCAGACCGCCTTCACGCTGCGCAACCGGGAGCGTTGGGCGGAACGGTGGTCGGCGCAGGGGCGCGGCAACCACGAGGGCTACGTCGCGGGCTACTTCATCGAGTCGGCCATCAACCATTACATGATGACGAACAAGGCCGACGCGCGGCTGTACAACGCCGCGAAGAAGCTGGCCGACTGCTGGTGCGACAACCTCGGGCCGGCGCCGAAGAAGGAGTGGTTCGACGGCCATCAGGAGATGGAGCAGGCGCTGGTCCGCTTCGGCCGGTTCGTCAACCAGATGGAGGGCGGCGGCCGCGGGGACCGCTACGTCCGCCTCGCCAAGTTCCTGCTCGATTCGCGCAAGGGCGGCACCGAGTACGACCAGAGCCACCTGCCGGTCACGCAGCAGTACGAGGCGGTCGGCCACGCGGTCCGCGCCGTGTACACCTACTCCGGCATGGCCGACGTCGTCGTCGAGACCCGCGACGTGGACTACCAGAGCGCAGTCCTCTCGATCTGGGACAACATCGTCAACCGGAAGTACTACGTCACCGGCGGCGTCGGCAGCGGCGAGACGTCCGAGGGATTCGGCCCAGACTACTCCCTGCGCCAGAACGCGTACTGCGAGTCGTGCTCGAGCTGCGGCGAGATCTTCTTCCAGTGGAAGCTGAACCTCGCCTACGGCGACGCGAAGTACGCCGACCTCTACGAGGAGACGTTCTACAACGCCCTGCTGGGTTCGCTCGATCACGAGGGCCGGAATTTCTACTACGACAACCCGCTCGACTCGAATGTGCCGCGCTACCCGTGGCACACCTGCCCGTGCTGCGTGGGCAACATCGCACGCACGCTGCTGATGCTTCCCACGTGGATGTACGCCCGCGGGCCCGACAGCATCTACGTCAACCTGTTCGCCGGGAGCGCCGTGACGGTGGAGAACGTCGCCGGGACCGACGTTGAGATCGTGCAGGCGACCGACTACCCGTGGACCGAGAAGGTGACACTCTCGGTTTCCCCTAAGTCGCCGAAGCGATTCAGCCTGAGGATCCGCGTGCCGAATCGCAGCGTGAGCGGGCTCTACGCGCGAACGCCTGAAGTGAAGGGCATCGGCGCGGTCACGGTCAACGGGTCGGCGGTTGAACGGGTCATGGAGAAAGGCTATGCGGTCATCACCCGCACCTGGAAGACCGGCGACGTCGTCGGCTTCAGGCTGCCGCTCGTCGCGCAGCGAGTCAGGGCCAGCGATCGGGTCGCGGCCACCAAGGGGCGCGTGGCGCTGCAGTACGGCCCGCTGATCTACAACATCGAGAAGGTGGACCAGGACATCGCGCAGGCGCTCGCGCCCGGCGAGCCTCTGACGGCGGAGTGGAGACCGGAACTGCTTGGCGGGGTCATGACCGTCAAGGGGAGATTCGCCGACGGAAGCAGGCTCCTGGCGGTGCCCAACTTCGCGCGCTACAACCGGAACCCGCCGGTGGTGGAAGCGCCGCCGCCTGCTACTCCGCCTGTTGCCGCGCCTGCGGCCGCACAAGCTGGTGCCGGCCAGGCTGCCGCGACGCCGCCCCCGCGCCCACCGCGGCCGGCCGCCACGTCGATTGTGTGGATGAAGGAGGGGTAGGGCCGGCCCGCGGCTCAGGGCCGGCGGCTCGCGGCGGTGTCGCACGAGTCATGCCGCCGGTAGAGGTCTTGGCCGTACGCCGTGTCGCCAGCCTACGGGTGGAGGTCGGCCGGCGTGCACACGCGCACGTCGAGCGTGCCGAACCGCTTCGTGTAGGCCGGGTCGCCGGAGGGAGTGACGAGGTAGTTTCGACCGTTCGGGTAGCTGCCGCGAAACACGCGAAGCGCGGTTGGGTCGAAGGCGGCCGGGCCCCACTTGCACTCCACGACATCGACGGCATTGCGCCGACGCGCGAGCACGAAGTCGAGCTCGCGCTGGGCCTTGTCCCGCCAATAGAGCACGGGCGTCTGCGGGTAATGCGCCTGCAGGTGCTCGAGCACGAAGTGCTCCCAGAGGACGCCCAGGTCGTCCATCCGAAGTGGGTCCCACCCGCGCGCGAAGCTCACCATCCCCGTGTCGAACCCGTACACCTTGGGCTGTCTCGTCAGCTCGTTCTGGCCGCTGCCGTGGAAGGGCCGAATCACCGACGCCGCGTGGGTGATCTCGAGCGCGCGCAAGTGGCTTTCGACGGTCGGCCGAGTGAGGCCGAGGTCCCGGGAGGCAGACGCGACCTCGAACTGGCCTCCGCTCTGGCGCAGGACGTATTCGAAGAACGCGTTGAATCGATTGATGTCCCTGAAACCGAAGAGGCGCTGAATGTCCCGCGCGAAGAACGAATCAAGCCATTCCCGGTAGAGCGCCGGCGCCTTGGTGTCCGCGAGAACCGCCGACGGCAGCCCGCCCCGGAAGAGCCGATCCTTCAGCGTGACGCCGAACGCGTGGAGTTCGTCCCACGAGACAGGAAGCAGGTGAACCGTTCGCTTTCGCCCGGTCAGGGAGTCGCGAAACTTCCGACTGGCGGCGAGCGTGGACGAGCCGGTCGCCAGGATCCTCACCTTAGGGAATCGATCGGCGCCAATCTTGAGGACGCGGGCCGGGTCCCGGAGTTGGTGTATCTCGTCGAACACCACCACGGGCCTGTCGACCGAGCGGAAGAAGACCTGCGGGTCGCGGACCATGTCCTCGGCGGAGGGGAGGTCGCAGTTCACGTAGAGCGTTCTCTCGGGGCCGAGGCTTTCGGCAAGCGTGGTCTTCCCGCTCCGACGGACTCCGCAGAGCCACGCGATCGGGGCCTCACGCCACGAGTCTTCGATTCGACGTCGCCAGAAGGGTCGCTCAATCACGCCACCATACTATACACAAAAGCGTACCAAATGTATAGTATGGTAGCATGACGGGGGGTTACCTCAACGTCGCCTTCACCTGGTCGATTCGGTCGCGAATCAGTTGGGCGAGCGCCTCCTTGTCGTCCGGCGACGCGCTGTAGATGCGCGGCGTGTCGGCGAGGATCACCAGGTACCAGTCGGGACCGTCGTCCTTGCCCTTGACGGCTCCGGTGATGTGGTGCGTTTCGACGATCCGTTCGATCGTGTCGATGAACGCGGGCGAGAAGTGCTGTGTCTCGGCAAGGGAAGTGAGCACCTCCCTCGTGATCACCGCGCCGGGATGCGCGTTCACGAGCCCGCCGCCGCCGATATCGTGCAGCGTCGTCGCGATTTCCACGGTCAGCGGGTCTGCGTCCGCAATCTCCGGAAACGCCGACTTCACCTTCAGCAGCGCCTGCGCGGCCTTGAACGCCATCAGCGTGTGCCGGGTCTCGCCATCGCGTCCCCTCTGGCGGCAGGCATCGATGACCGCCTGTGTTTCGGCGCGGCGCGATACCTGTGGCGCCGACGCGGCTGCGCCTGCTGGAGCCTGGGCGGAGGTCGGGTTCGCGAACGGCAGCAATACGAACAACAGAGCGACGGCGGTGGCAGTGATCGATGTCATGTCTCTCCAACCGGGATGACGAGTGAACGACCGCGGAGGTCGAAGTGTAGGGGAAGCGCGCCACCCCGGTCAACGGTCTCAGGCGCTCACCTGCGCTCCAGCCTACCGCCGCCGCTCTGTCACGAGCCAGGCGAAAATACGATAAATACGCATATTTTAGATATTGCACAATACATAATGTAATGCTATTTTGTATTGTATGTATTTGAAAAGACTTGCCGAGCTGTCCCTCCGGGACATCCTGGCCGGCGACAAGGTCGGCATCGTTCTCGGCGCCCGCCAGGTCGGGAAGACCACTCTGGTCGAGCATGTCCTTGCTGAGCAGAGCGCGGCGTTCCTGAACTTCGACGTCGAAGTGGACAGGGCGCGTTTCGTGGCCGCCTCGGCGCTGTCGCCGACCGACGCGCTGCGCTCACTCGGCGGCCCCGCCGTTCTGGTCATTGACGAGGCGCAACGCCTGCCCGAGGCATCCCGCATCGTCAAGGGATGGCACGACGCGCGGCTGCCCGCGAGGTTCCTCCTGCTTGGCTCGTCGTCGCTGGACCTGCTCGACCAGGCGGCGGAGAGCCTGACCGGGCGAAAC
This sequence comes from uncultured Acidobacteriota bacterium, assembly GCA_963698725.1. Lineage (GTDB taxonomy): Bacteria > Acidobacteriota > Vicinamibacteria > Vicinamibacterales > Fen-181 > FEN-299. Next base: position 725,769 of record CAVORY010000003.1, on the reverse strand, counting down.
CGGAAGCTGGTGCTCCCGCCGTTGCTGTTGTCGGAGGCCCTGGCGACCCAGGCCTGGGCGACCGGGGAAAGCGCGCCGGAGCATCTGCGGCGGCACTTCGCGCCGCAGTTGCGCGCGTTCCTCATGCAGCGGCTCGCCTTTGGCAGCTACCCGGAAGTGGTGACCGGCGGCAACCCGACCCAGCTGCTGCGCGAGCTGAGTTCCGACTACCTCTGGAAGGATGTCCTCCAGACCGGACTGGTGAAGACGCCCGATCTCATTAGGCGGCTTCTGAGCCTGCTGGCCCACCAGGCAGGCTCTGAAGTGTCGACCAACGAGCTGGGAGCACAACTCCACATGACCCGGCCGACAGTGGATCGCTACCTGGACCTGCTGGAGCAGACGTTCGTCATCTTCCGGCTCCCGGCGTTCAGCACCAATCCCCGCAAGGAGATCGCCAAGAGCCGGAAGGTGTTCTTCTGGGACACCGGCATTCGCAACGCCCTGCTCAGCGCATACTCGACCGACGAGTTCCGGCCCGACATCGGCGCGCTGTGGGAGAACTGGGTGGTGGCCGAAGTGGCCAAGCACAATGTCCTGCTCGGCTCGCCTGCAGAGCTCTTCTTCTGGCGATCGCGGGCGAAGTCCGAGGTGGACCTGGTGGTGAAGCGGGAGAGCACCCTGCGGGCCTTTCAGATCAAATGGTCGCCCAGGCGAGTGTCGGGCAGGGCCTTCCGCGATGCGTACGGCGTCGATATGGAGCGGCTGTCTTCTGACGACCCGTTCGTCGGCAACATGCTCAAGGCGTGAAGAACGGATCGGGGCTGGTTGGCAAGGGGGGTGGCTGGATGCCGGCTGGTGAGATGGCAGTCGTGGCCCGGTTCGTCGGCTCCGGCTCCCGCCTCCGCCCGCGCGCGGACGCACGCGGGCGGAGGCGGGAGCCCGGGCGCCCACAATGTCCGGCGGCTCACGCGGCGCAGTCGCTATCCTCCGGTAAAATGGCGCGGAGGAGTGTCCCCCCGATGCGACCTGTCCCGGCCCCCGTCCGCGTCCTCGCCTGGACGCTTGCCTTCGCGCTCGTTCCTGCGTGCGCCGCGCCGGCGCCGGCTCAGCAGGCCGCCGCGCCGACGCTCGACATTCCGGCCGGCTGGCTGCAGGGCTACTCGCGGACGATCTCGGCCACCCAGGTCATCGCGTATCCGTGGGCCTACCCCGGACAGGCTTCGACGCTGCTGGTCCGGACCGTCGACGGCACGTGGCGGGTGGAGTGGGAAGGACAGGCCGCGCCGGCCGGGCCGCCCGACGAGCGCGTCGTCTACCTCTGGCACGGCGGCCTCGCGTCCGGCTACGGCGCGCATCGCTTCACGCTGACGGTCAACGGGACACCGTGCGCGACGTTCAACTCGGGCCGCGACGCCGCCGACCGCACGTGGCGGCGCGACGGCGAGAACGGCTGCACGCTCGCGTTCCAGACGATCCGCGTCGGGACGTTCAACGAGTTGTTCGGCCTGATGATGCTGACCGTCCCGCGCCGCATGGTCGGCGCCGCGCCGCCGCGCTTCGCGGTGGTCGGCGAGGCCGCGGGCAGCCAGGACTACTACCTCGGGCCCGAGACGCCGGTCGAGGCCTACGTGCGCGTTCGCCCGGAGCAGGCGCGATTCAAGGACGGGCGCCGGGCGGTGAGACTCGAGGTAAGCCACCTCGCGGGCGCCGCGCCATTCGTCGTCCGCACGGGCGCGACCGAGCTGCACAGGGGCACCCTCACCCCCGGCTACAACCTGGCCACCTTCGCCGTAGACGGCAAGACGCCTGCGCTCCCTGTGACGGTCGAGGTGGCCGGGCGCGTGGTGTCGGACGCGACCGTGACGCTCCCACCGGTGCGCGCGTGGCAGATTCACCTGCTGGCGCACTCGCACGTCGACATCGGCTACTCCGATCCGCAGCCAGAGGTCGAGCGGAAGCAGTGGAAGAACCTCCGCGACGCGATGGCACTCGCCGCGGCGACGGCCGTGAACCCGCCCGAGTCACGCTTCCGGTGGAACGTCGAAGGGCTCTGGTCGGTCGAGAGCTACCTGAAGCAGGCCGCCGCCGACGAGCGGCGGCAGTTCATCGAGGCCGTGCGGCAGGGGTCGATCGGCCTGCAGTCGAACTACACGAATATCCTGACCGGCCTGTGCACGCCCGAGGAACTGACGCGCTGGACGGACGCAGCGCACCGGCTGTCGGCCGAATACGGCCTGCCGATCGGGCGTTCAGCCATGCACACCGACATCCCGGGCTTGAGCTGGACCGCCGTCTCCGCGCTCGCCCGCGGCGGCGTCCGCTACTTCAGCAGCGGGCCGAACTACATGCCGTCGCTGCCCGACCGGGGCGACCGCATCGGCGATACGCTCCATGAACTCGGCGACAAGCCATTCTGGTGGCTGTCGCCGTCCGGCCAGGAGCGGCTGCTGATGTGGGTGGCGGGCCGCGGCTATTCGCTGTTCCACGGCATGAACTCGGGGCCGATCGAGACGACGGGGCAGCGAACGCTGCTCGACTACATGCTCGAACTCGCCGGCAAGGACTATCCGTACGAGATGGTCCAGGTGCGCTACACGATCGGCGGCGACAATGGGCCCACCGATCCGAAGCTGCCAGGCTTCGTGAAGACGTGGAACGAAACGTTCGACTCGCCGCGACTGATTATCGACACGGCCGACGCGCTCTTCGAAGCATTCGAACGGAGGTACGGCGCGAAGCTGCCGAAGTTGCGCGGCGACATGACGCCCTACTGGGAAGACGGCGCGGTGTCGTCCGCCGCCGAGGAGGCGATGGTGCGGGCAGCCGCCCGCCGCCTGCAGCAGGCCGAAACGCTCTGGGCGATGCGCAACCCAGGGGCATTCCCGGCGCCGGCGTTCACCGACGCCTGGCGCCAGGTGCTGCTGTGGCACGAGCACACGTGGGGCGCCGCCGACAGCGTCGGCCAGCCGGACCGCCAGGACGTCGTCGATCAGTGGCTCTACAAGCGCGCGTTCGCGCTGGAATCGGACAAGCGGTCGCGAGCGCTGCTGGATGCGGCCGCGCCGCCACCAGGCCCGGCCTTCGAAGTGGTCAACACGCTGTCGTGGTCGCGTGACGCCGTCGTGTTTCTTCCGGCCGCAGCAACAAAGGGGCGCGACCGCGTGATAGACACCGCGGGCCGGACCGTTCAATCGCAGCGGCTCGGCGACGGACGACTGGCCGCGCGGGTCCTGGTTCCAGCCCTTGGTGCGATCCGAATCCGGTGCGTGCCCGGGCCTGGGATGATGGCGAACGGGCCGATCGCGGGAAATGCGCCTGTCCTCGCCACGAAGACCTCGCTCGACAACGGCCTCCTCCGCGTGGAAATCGATCCGAAGACCGGCGATATCCGCAGCCTGACGAGCTACATGATGTCCGGCCGCCAGTTCGTTCGCGAAGGCGCCGGCCTCAACGCCTATCTCTACGTCCTCGGACGCGACCCGTCGGCCGCAGTCGGTCCAGGCGCGCCGACGATCAAGGTGGTCGACGCCGGCCCGCTCGTCGGGACACTGGAGATTTCGAGCCCCGCCCCCGGCGCCTCGCACCTGGTCCGGCGCGTCTCGCTGACGATGCAGGCGGACGGCGTCGACATCGAGACGAAGATCGACAAGACGCTCGTGCGCGAGAAAGAGAGCGCACACCTGGCCTTCCCGCTCAACGTGCCCGGCGGCATCGTCCGCGCCGACCTCGGCGAAGCGGTGGTGGAATTCGAGAAGGACCAGCTCTCCGGCTCCTGCAAGGACTTCGTCGGCGTCACGAGCGCCCTCGACGTGTCGAACGCACAGGCGGGCGTGACCGTCGTGTCGCTCGATGCGCCGCTCTTCGAGATTGGCGCGCTGACCGACGAGCGCAGCGTGACCGGCAAGCCGAGGGCCTGGCGCAAGCAGGTAGCGCCGGGGAGCGACGTGTTCGCCTACCTCCTGAACAACTACTGGCACACCAACTACAAAGCGGACCAGGCAGGCCCGATGACGTTCCGGTTCCGGGTCCGCCCGCACGGTCCGTTCGATCCAGCCGAACTCCGCCGCGCGGGCGCCGCATCCGAACAGCCGCTGCTGGCCATGCCTGCGGCGCTCGAAGCGCCGCTTCCCGCGCTGCCTTTCAGCCTCGAGGGCTCCGCCGTCGTGGTGTCCGCTGCTCGGCCTTCCGATGATGGCCGGGCCATCATCGTCAGGCTGTACAATCCCACGGCTGCGCCCGCGAGCACTCGGCTGCTCGGCGTAGCATTGCCCGCGATTGCCACAGCATCCGGTCAGGCTGTCGGCGGTCCGATTCGCCTGCCGGCGTTCGGGACAGTGGTGTTGGTCGTAACACGATAGGAGAATCTTGCGCCCCTTCGACTCGCCTCGTGCGGAGCCGAGGGGCTCGCTCAGGGTCGCCCCGAGCAAGGTCGAGGGGCGATCGTGCGAACTGAGGATCGTGCGAACTGAGGAGCTCTCAATCCTGCGACCTGGGGGGTGGCGATGAGACGCTTGCTTCCGGGCTTCTTCCTGCTGTTCATCGTCGCGCTCACCGCCGTCGGCCTCCTGGCGCAGGACACGCCGCGCTACGATCTCGTGCTGCGCGGCGGACGCGTGGTGGACGGGACCGGCAGTCCGTGGGTGAGAGCGGACGTCGCCATCAGGGGCGACACGATTGCCGCGATCGGGCCGCGGCTCGACGCGCCCGCAGACCGTAGCGTCGATGCCTCGGGCCTGGTGGTCAGCCCCGGCTTCATCGACATCCACACGCATGCGCGGCGGGGCATCTTCGACGTCCCCACGGCTGACAACTACACCCGCCAGGGCGTGACGACGATCTACGAAGGCCCGGACGGGAGTTCGCCGTTGCCCATCAAGGCGTTCCTCGATCGCGTCGCCGCCCGACGGATCTCGCCGAACTTCGGCACGTTCGTCGGCCAGGGATCCATCCGCGAGCAGGTCATCGGGGCCGTGGACCGGACGGCGACGCCGGCCGAAATCGAGAAGATGCGAGACCTGGTGCGCCAGGGCATGCGCGATGGCGCCGTCGGCCTCGGTACCCGGGCTGTTCTACGTGCCGGGGATCTTCACGCCGACCGAGGAGGTCATCGAACTGGCGAAAGTGGCCGCGGCGATGGGCGGCATCCACGTGTCGCACATGCGGAACGAGGCGGCTGGCGTCCTCGACAGCGTCCGCGAGACAATCGCCATCGGCGAGCTCGGCGGCCTGCCCACGCAGGTGACGCACCACAAGATCATCGGCCCCAGGAATTGGGGCCAGAGCGTCGCGTCGCTCGAGATGGTCCGCTCCGCCCGCGCACGAGGAGTCGATGTCACGATCGATGAATACCCGTACACCGCGTCGGCGACGGGAATCAACGCGCTCCTGCCGCCGTGGGCGCTCGAGGGCGGCCAGGCCGAAACCGTCAGGCGCCTGAGGGACCCGGCCCAGCGCGCGCGCATCAAGGCGACGATTGCCGACAACATCAGGTTCGACCGCGGCGGCGGAGATCCGAAGAACATCGCCGTGTCGTCGTGCGGGTGGGACCCGACGCTGGCGGGCAAGAATCTCGCGGTCATCACGCGCGAGCGGGGCCTCGAGCCGACGATCGAGAACGCCGCGGAGACGACGATGTTCATCGTCGAGCGGGGCGGCGCGAGCGGCATCTTCCACGCCATCGACGAACGCGACCTCGAGCGGATCATCGTCTTCCCCGACACGATGATCGCCTCGGACGGGGAGGTGCCGATCTTCGGGAAGGCCTCTCCACACCCGAGAAGCTACGGGACGTTGCCCGGGTGCTGGCGGTCTACGTGAGGGAGAAGGGGCTGCTCACGCTGGAAGAGGGCGTGCGGAAGATGACGTCGCTCCCGGCGTGGCGACTGGGTCTCCACGACCGCGGCATTCTGAGGCCCGGCATGAAGGCGGACATCGCGGTGTTCGACGCCGCCCGCGTGAAGGACAAGGCGACCTTCGAGAACCCTCACCAGTACGCCGAGGGATTCACGCATGTCATCGTCAATGGCGAAGTGATCTACGAGAAGGGCGCCATGACGGCGGCCAGGCCCGGCAGAATCCTCTACGGTCCCGCGTATGGGAAGTGATGGGAATCTGGCGATCGTGCGAAGTGCGATCGTGCGGTGCAGATATCGTGCGAAGTAGGCCACCCCTCGCGGAGAGACACGGACGGCTTGCGGTCTGCCTGTTCGGCGCGGCACTCGTAATCTGTGGCATGGGGAGTGTTGCCGTCGCTCAGGGCGTCCGCGTCGTGGACGCGGTGAACGTGACCGTCGCGCGAGAGGAGGTCGCGCACGGGTTGCACGGCGAGGAGATGACGGTCGGCGAGACCGCCGGGCGAAAGTGGCGCAGCGCGGCCGGGTGGTTCAGCTACACGCTTCGCATCTACGAGGATACGCCGCTGACCGTCGTGTGCGTGTTCACCGCCGCGGCGGACGCCAGCGAGGCGTTCGACCTTTTCGTCGACGACAGGAAGGTAGCCACCCGGGTCCGCGAACCCGGCGCGGCCGCCAGCAGAGAATTCAAGGTCACCCTGCCGCTGGCCGAAACGGCCGGCAAGACCCAGATCACCATCACCTTCCGCGCGCACCCCCGCGCTCGCACCGCCAGGCTCCTTGAACTGCGAACGGTGCAGGAGCACCTCGAGTAGCGTCGGATCTGTCAGCGGAGGAGCTTCAGCGACCAGAGGTCCCCTTTGAAATCGGAAAGCAGCATGTAGAGGCGGTCGCTGGTCGCGCTCACCCGCGAGACGCCGAAGACAAGCATGTTTGGCGGAGCGTGGTTGTGAAACGCCGCGACCGGCTCGCCCTCCGGCGCGCCGTCGGCCGCGAAGCGCTGGGCCCAGATGCAGATGAAGCCGTCGCTGGCGGACGCGAAGTAGAGCATCCGGTCGTCGCGCGACCAGGAGAGCGCGCCGAGGTAGTTGCGGTCGTCCGCCAGCCTGATCCACGTGTCGGCCGACGAGGGCCGGCTCGCGTCCGCGAGCAGCAGGGCGGCCGTGCCGTCCGGACGGGCGAGCGTGAAGGCGACCCGCCGATTCGACGGGGAGAGCACCGCCTCGTACAGGCGCCCATGGCCGGCGACGTCCAGGATCGGGCGCTGCGGCCCCCCGCCCTCGTCTTGCCGGACAAGCCGGGTACCTGACAGCACCAGGAATCCAGGCGGGCTGGCGAAGAAATCGCCGACGTAGCAGTCTTCGCAGACCACGCGGGTCTCGGCGGTGGCCGTGTCCTGCACATAGGCGCGCGCCTTGCCATCCGCCACATCCCTGTACGTCAGCCGGGACCCGTCCCTATTCAGCCGCGGGGACGCGTCCAGAGTATTGTTGGACAGCGCTATGGACGTGTCCCGGCCGCTCGCCGTTTCGCGGACCCTGATTTCAGCCTGTCTTACGGTGTAGGCCACCCACGCGAACCGGGAACCACCTCCCGCGGCGGCCAGGTCGAACTTTCCCATGGCGTCCGATGTCAGCGGCTCGGGCGGGCCGGATGCTGCGGCGTCGCCCACCTTCAGAGGCACCGACCAGACGTTGATCGTCGGAGACATCGTGCTGAAGATCATGCGCCCGTCGTCGGAGATCGACGCGCCGTACTGCATCCCCGCGGAGGATGTCACCGCCTCGGGCGCGCCCGCCGAGGGCTGCTCGCCGCCAGACAGCCGGACCCGATACAGCGTCATGCCCCCGATCGTCGAGCCTTCCGAGTAATACACGTAGCCGTGCCACCAGCCGACGAGGACGCGGAACCAGCCGGGCTTGCGGGGGGGCGGCTCGATGCGCACGGCCTCGCCGCCAGAGACCGGCGCCAGCCACCAGCCGCGGCTCGCCCGATCTCCGGCGCGCATCCCGTCGAACAGGACGTGCGTGCCGTCCGCCGACCATACCACCGAGGAGTGCGAGCCTCCGACCGGCGGCACGACGAAACCCGGCTGGAAGGGACGGGGTGCGCCCCCCACCGCCGGCACGAGAAAGATCCGGGCGGCGCGCGTCAAGGCGGCCGCGACCAGGTACACGATCGTGGATCCGTCGGGAGAGAAGGCCGGCAGCCGGCCTCCGTCGGCGATCTTCCGTTCGGCGCCTCCGAGCGCTTCCACTGCATACAGGCCGCCGCCGTCGCGCTCCGAGCGAAAGACCACCTTGGACCCGTCCGGCGAGAAGCACGGGTACCAGTCGGACGCCTCGTGCCGCGTCAACGGGTTGGTCTGCCGCCCGGCCAGCTGCCGCACGAAGATATCGAAGTTCCCGTCGCGATCCGACGCATACGCGATCATTTTGCCGTCTGGGGAGATCGCGGGCCAGAAGACGACCCGCGATTCGAAGGTGATGCGTTCGGCTTCCGTGGCCACCGGGCCGGGCGCGCGTCCGAGGAACCACCACGCGGCGGCAGCGCCCGCGACCAGAACGACGAGGGAGGCCCACACCGCAAACAGCCAGGCTTTCCGGCCTGTCTTTCGGGGAGCGGCGGCGGCCGCGTGCAGTTTTCCGGAGTCGGTTTCCTCCTTCAGGTCCTGAAGCACGATTCTTAGGTCCGACATGCTCTGCCAGCGCCGCTGCGGGTCCTTCCGCAGGCACCGCATCACCGCGCGCTCGACTTCCGCCGGCAGCGGTTCGCCCCTTACGGAGGGCGCCGCGGGGTCCTTGTTGATGACAGCCGCGAAGACGGAGGCGGTGGTCTCGCCCTGGAACGCGCGCTGCCCGGCCAGCATCTCGTACAGCACCGACCCGAACGAGAAGATGTCCGAGCGCGCATCCACCGGCTTGCCTTCGGCCTGCTCGGGCGACATGTAGGCGACCGTGCCCAGGATCATGCCGGCTTCGGTCAGCGGCGACGGGCCGACCGTACGGGTCGAGGCTGCGTCGTCGATGGGTTCGGCCGGCTCGAGCAGTTTCGCCAGGCCGAAGTCGAGGATCTTCACGACGCCGTCCGGGGTCACCATGATGTTGGACGGCTTCAGGTCGCGGTGGATGATACCGGCCGTGTGCGCTTTCCCCAGGCCGTCGGCGAGTTGCGCCGCGAGCGCGAGCGCCTTTCCGAGCGGCAAGCCCTTGCGGCCGATGAGCGATTCGAGCGTTTCGCCTTCGACGCGCTCCATCGCGATGAAGTGGACGCCGTCGGCTTCGTCGATGTCGTAGATGGTGACGATGTTCGGATGGTTCAACGCGGAGGCGGCCTTGGCCTCCTGCACGAACCGCCGGCGGCGCTCGGGATCCGCCATCGTGTCGGCGGGCAGGACCTTCAGGGCCACCGAGCGGTCCAGGTGCTGGTCGCGCGCGTGGTAGACCACACCCATGCCGCCCTCGCCGAGTTTCTCGAGGATGGCGTAGTGTGCGATGGAACGGCCGGTCATCGGCGTGTCGGCACCTCGCCGTAGATAGTAGGCCTGCGCCGGGTCGTGGGCAAGCGGGGATCACGTCCGCCTCTGTTGTTGCCTGACCTTGGCGAGCGCGCAATCGTGACGCTCCGAGTCCTCACCGGCCGTCACTCTGGCCGCCGGCATCCCACCGCCCCGGTCCGCGAAGGACCTTGATCCATGCCACCTCGAGCGCGAACGGGCCGGGCGTCTTCTCGGCCAGCAGAAACCCGATCGATGTGACGCTGCCGGGATCCACCGGGCCCGCGCCCGCCAAGACCCGCCCGAACGACGTGGCCACGAACTGGTTCAGCGGGATACGCACCTCGATCCACTCGCCGCTGCGGGTCCGCGCGGGAGCCCTGTACGAGAAGGCCATTGCTCGCTCGGCCGTGTAGAGATTCAGCTGGTACTCGCGCCCGTCGCCACGCACACGAGCGACGAGCGTGTCGCCCGCCTGGAGGCCGAGCGCCCTGGGACGGGATCGGACGGATGCGAACCCCCCGTTGTTCTCGAGCGAGAGCGTCCCATAGAACTCCAGCGTCTGGCGGTCGGTGATTCTGAACCGACCGTCGGACACGCCGCCCATGACTCCGTCGTTGACGGCCTGCCAGTCCGCCGCAGCGCCGGGTGACGCGAAACCGAACAACGGCACCTGAGGCTCCTGAGCGACGAGGGACGTCCCCATGAAGGCCACCAGCACCAGAAGGCTCATCCAGCGGGACATGACACACCCTCCATCCCCTTGAGACGCCGGGAGGCGTCCGATCGGTCCGCGACGAGGCGCTAGCTCAGGGGGGTGAATCCCCAGCCGTCGGGCAGGCGTCCTACGCATATGTTCTCGATGCGTTCAATTGCGTGGAGGCGCCGCGTCGTTGCGGGCGCCGGAGCCCTGGTTGTGGCGGCGTTGGTCGCGACGGCGGCCGCTCAGCCGTCCCGTCACCCGGTGTCGGGACGCGTCATCGCGCCTGTGATGGGCTATGAAGGGGCGGCTTGGCTGGAGCGACCAGAGCGCGAAGACGAGGAGCAGCCCTCGCGAGCCATCGCGGCGCTCGACATCAAACCGGGCCAGGTCGTGGCCGACGTGGGGGCGGGGTCCGGCTACTACACCGTGCGACTGGCGGAGCGCGTCGGACCCACTGGAAGGGTCTATGCTGCGGACATTCAGCCCGAGATGCTCGACCTGCTCCGCACGCGTGTCACGCGGGCACGGCTCGACCAGGTTGAGCTCGTGCGGTCCACCGAGACCGACCCCGGCCTGCCGGAGGGCCTCTTCGACCTGATCCTGATGGTCGACGTGTACCACGAACTGGCGCGCCCTCAGGAGGTGCTGCGCAAGCTGCGCGCTTCGCTGAAGCCGGACGGCCGGCTTGTGCTGATCGAGTTCAGGAAAGAGAGCGCCTGGGTGCCCATCCGCGAGGAGCACAAGATGAGCGTCAAGGAAGCGCGGATGGAACTCGAGGCGGAGGGCTACCGCTTCGACCGCGTCATCGACGTGCTCCCGTGGCAGCACATCCTGGTGTTCCGGCGCGGGTGAGAGGCTCCGCAAGGGGAGACCGTGTGCGCCCCCCGAGTCCTGCGTGACCTTGACCAGCGTGGTTCCCACCCGATCAGCATCGTAGTCGTCGACGATCGCCTCTCCGCGCTTGCCGATGACACACACGGCGATGGGAACGGCCGTCACTCCAGAGCGGCAGGTGGTGCCTGCGGGTTCTGACGCGAATCCTGCCGGGGACGCGCGGCGAGCGACGCGATGGCGCACGCGAGTCCGATCGAACACAGCAGCGCGTGGCCGGTATCATCTCGGGTCCTACGCAGCGACGACGGCCACGGTTCTCTCATCCGCGCCCCAGTGCCCTCGTGCCGTCCGCGCCAGCCGCCAATCCCGATTCCATCGCCAAGCTTGCAGGAACTCCAGTCTCGTCGCCTGGGCGCCTGGCAGATTCTGCACGCCTTGCAAGTGCCCCGGGTCCGGCACTCCCATTCAACTGCTTCATCCCCTGAGGACTGCGGCCGCAGACCTTACCTGGCGCACCGATTGCTCTCGGAATCGGAAAAGGAGGTGCTTATGGCCGAATCCGGCCTGATACCGACCGAACGGATCGAACGCGCCATCCTGGCGCTTCGTGGCGGCCGCGTCATGCTCGATGCCGATCTGGCGGCGCTCTACGGCGTGCCGGTCAAGTCTCTCAACCAGGCAGTCAAGCGCAACCTCGACCGATTCCCGGCCGACTTCATGTTCCAGCTCGCACCGGCCGAGTTCCGCCGTTTGCGGTCACAATCTGTGACCGCAAAGGCAGGCCGCGGCGGACGCCGCACGGCGCCCTACGTCTTCACGGAGCAGGGCATCGCCATGCTCTCCAGTGTTCTCCGCAGTGATCGTGCGGTCCGCGTCAACATCGAGATCATGAGGACGTTCGTGCGGCTGCGACAGATGCTCCGGGCCAACGCCGATCTGGCCCGGAAGCTCGCCGCGCTCGAGCGACGATACGACGAACAGTTCAAGATCGTGTTCGACGCCATTCGCCGGCTCGTGGCACCGCCGGAACCAGACCGACGACGAATAGGGTTCGGGCCTGGAGGCTCAGCGCAGTTCCGCGAGACCCGGCCGTGAGCTCAGCGGTCGATCAGCCGCCCCACCCGTCCCTGCTCGCCGACGGCCCAGACGGACTTGCCCGACCTGTCCACGCTCACCGCGTGAAACCCGACATCGCCAAGCGGTGACCACGTGCGGCCGCCGTCGGTCGACCGGTCGGTGCCGGCCGGCCCGACGGCAATGAGCTCGCGGCCGCGCGACCCCGGGATGAACACGACGCCGGACCTGAAGCTCCGGAGCCCCGCGGTGCCGGGCGGCTCCCACGTACGGCCACCGTCGTTCGTGAGCGCCGCGTTGTCGGACGGCTCCTTCTCCTTCCGATAGTCGCCCCCGACGACGATGCCGTGGAGCGCGTCGCTGAACGCGATCGAGAAGATACCCGCAGAAGACGTGCCGGCGACGATGGGCGTCGGCGCCGCCGACCACGTCGCGCCCCGATCCGTCGTTCGCAGAATCCTGGCCTGAGCCGAACCGCCGGTTCCGATCCACGCGTTCGTCCGGCCATGGACGACCAGGCACGTGCCGCTCGCCGCGAACATCCCGTCGCCGGGAAGCGCGCGCGGCCTGTCTGCCTCTGGCGTGAGGGCCCACGCCCTCCCGCCATCCGATGTCCTGAGGATCGTGAGCCGGCCGTCCACGGGGTCACCGACGGCGATGCCGTTCTGCTCGTCCCAGAACGCGATGGCGTCGTAGAACGCCTTCGGGTCTGGGTTGGTGAACTGCAGCACCCACGTCTTCCCGGCGTCCGTCGTCTTGTAGATCCGCGACTTGTCGCCGGCACCGATGCTGAGGATGTAGGCAGTGCGGTCGCTCGTCGCCTCGATGTCCCTGAAGTCGAGCGACTCCGCGCCGGGAACCGGCAAGACGGTCCAGCGCACCCCGCCGTCATCGGTCCGCAGGACGGTTCCCCTGTTGCCGCTGGCCCACGCCACCTTCTCGCTGACGGCACTCACGGCGCGCAACCGCTCCGACGTGCCGCTCGTCTGCAATTGCCAGTTACCCGCGGCGGACACAGCCACCATCGCCGTCACGACCGCCACGATGCCGGCCGCGAGCGCGAGTGCGCCTGCCTGAGTCCTGAGCCTTGAGCCGTGAGCCATGTCGCAGACCCTCCATCGTGAGACCCGACCCCTCATCGTGAGCGCCGACCATTCAGCGAGAGAACCGACCCCTCATCGTCAGAACCGACTACAACGCCTCCGCGGCAACCCTTCGCCCCGTGTCCGCCAGTTCCTCCACTGTCCGTTCGAGGTCCGCCTCCGTCGTGCGCGGGTTCATCAACGTTATCCTCAACACCCTCCGCCCTCCCAGCACCGTCGTCGTGATCCATCCCGTGCCGCTGCGGTTGTACCGCTCGCGGGTCTGCAGGTTGACCGCATCGAGCCGATCGTCGTCGATTGTGCCGTCACCGACGAACCGGAAGCACAGGATGTTCGACTCCGGTTCGTGGAGGGCGACGAAGTCGGGGCGCGACGCGATCAGTGCGTGGAGCGTCCGGGCATTCCCGCAGAGGTGGTCGTAGAGCGCCGCGATGCCGCTCGCGCCGTGGCGCTGGAGCGCCACCCACACCTTGAACGCATCGATCCGCCGCGAACAGGTGAAGCTGCGCAGCCCCTGGTCCCATCGCCGTTCGCCGTCGTTCGCGTGGAAGAGGTATGGCGCCCGCTGACTGAAGGCCGCCTCGAGGTCAGCCTCGTCACGGACGAGGACGACGCTCGCCGTGAGCGGCATGAGCATCATCTTGTGCGGATCCCACGCGATCGAACGCGCGCGGTGGATACCCGCCACGCGGTGGCGGTGCGCCGGCGAGAAGAGCGCGGACGCGCCGTGGGCGCCGTCGACGTGGAGCCAGATCCCATGGTGTTCGCAGAGTGCGCCGATCGCTTCGAGGTCGTCGAACGATCCGGTGGCCGTCGTGCCCGCGGTGGCGACGACGGCCATCACCCGACGGCCCTCGTGGCGCAGGCGATCGAGTTCGCGACTGAGCGCGCCGACGTCCATGCGGAATCCAGTGGACGGAATGACGACCGTCCGCTTCGTGCCCAGGCCGAGTTCTCCAACCGTTCTGGCCACGCCGTAGTGCGCGTGTTCGCCGCACACGACCACGGGCGCGTCTGCTCCGACGCCCCGTGTCCACACGTCCGGGACCACCGACTGTCTGGCCGCGAGGAGACTGGCGAACGTCGCCTCGGTGCCGCCCGAGGTGAACGTTCCGCCGGCGTCCGGCCCGAGGCCGGCAAGGTCGCACATCCAGCGGATGACCTGTGTCTCGATGACGGTGCCGACCGGCGACATCTCCCACACGGCGCCCGACTGGTTGAGCGCCGCGGTCAGCGCCTCGGTCCAGACGGCGACGGGGAGCGGCGCCGACACCTGGTGGCCCATCGCTCGCGGGTGAGCCAGGCGGTTGCAGTCGGGCAGGACGTCGCGCTCGAGTCGAGCCAGCACGTCTTCGACGCTGCGCGGGTCGTGAGGGAAGCGGCTCGTCGAAGCGGCGGGCGATTGCTTCGGCCGTCAGCGGCGTCGACACCGGGCCGCTGCCGCCACGAGTGAGCGCGAAGTACCTCGAGACGACGCGCGCGAACGCCTCGCCAACCTCGAGGCGCGCATCGTGTTCGATGTCGGAGAGGATGGGGTGGTGTGACATGGTTCGTGTCGCTGGCAGCTGGCAGCTGACAGCCGGTAGCTGACAGCGGATCGGGTGTGGCGCGGGCCTTCAGGCCCGCGGTCGAGGCGGGGCTGAAGCCCCGCCCTACACCGGCCGCCTACTTCCTGACAACGTCCGTGTATTCCGTCTCCACGTTCTCGAAGAACACGCCCTGCAGCTGGCCGGGACGCAGGCGGGGGAGCTCCAGCTCGAGCGTGTGCTCGCGGTCAGCGGCGAGGAGCGACAGGTCCGCGTAGAACCCGACGAACGTCCGCGGCGCCGTGCGGACAGCCGAGTACGCTTTCCGCAACTCGACCACGCGGCCGTCGATCGTCAGGCGAGCCTCCCATGAAGGATCGGGCTCGGCGATCTGCACGAAGAGCAGCAGTCTCTCCGGCGCGAGCCATGTCGTCCGGTAGTCCTCGGCCGTCCAGGGAATCGGCCAGGCCGCGCGGCGCGCCGCGAGCTGATCGAAGACGCGCTGGGGCACGGTGAACCGCGCCGAGAAACGACCGCCCACGAATGCGGGGTCGACGGCGCCGATCTGCTGGTACTGGGTGAACGAGGCGCCCGCGAACGGCACCGGGACGCGGACGGCGCCGGCCCGCGGCTGCGTGAACGGCAGGGGCTGCCCGTTGACGCGAACCGACGTGACGGCTGCTCCGGCGGGCGTCAGCACGAGCAGTTCCTGCGTCGTTCCCGCTTCGCCGCGCACGCCGTCGATCGACAACTGGCCGCCGGCCACCGCCGCCGTCCCCGGCGCGCCGAAGAGCCGGGGCGCCGAAGACGTTGTCGGCGCCGGCTGGATTTCGAGCACGACCGCCGAGCCACCGTCCATCGGGATTGACACGCGATCGCCTGCCGACCAGACGCCGATCCCCGGCTTGCCGACCAGCCGGTTCTCGAGCGGGTACAGTTCCTTCAGCTGGACCGGGCCGTTGCCCTTGAAGCCAATCGTCGCGTCCAGCGAGAACTCGGCATCGAGCCGACGGCCGTTCGGGTTGAACAGGAAGATGTAGCCCCGGTTCCCCACGATGGCCGACGTGCCGTCGACCCTCCCGATCGCTGGCTGGCCGATGATCGTCCGCGTCTGACGCAGTATGTCTTTGTTGGCCGCCGTCCAATCGATCCATCGCCGGAACCACTTCCGGTCGGCGTCCGAGAAGTTCTTGTACTCCTCGAGATCGCGCGCCGGGATCATGTCGAGCACGTTGTTCCAGCCGGCGCTGGCAATCGACGAGAGCAGCGAATAGCGCCAGCCGAGGTAGTCCCAGTCGCGCGCCCTGAGCGGCAGCAGCATGACGCCGCGGTCGGTCTTCCGCTGCGGCATGTCCCCGGTGTCATCGGAGCGGGAGGTCTGGTGCGTGATGAATCCGGGCACCAGCTCGCTCGGCGTGAACTCGTAGTTGCGATAGCGGTACGCGGTCCACCGCTGGCGGTCGGCCGACACCCGGTCGAAGTGCAAGTCCGGGAACGGCATGAAGCTCTCGGGCTGCTCGTCGTTGAACGTCGGGTGCGGGTAGCTGCCGGCCAGCCAGCCCCACGGGCCGTAGAGGTGATATGCCTGCCGCCCGTCGATGACGACGTCGGGGATGCGGCGGCGGAGCTCCTCCATGACGCGGCGCCAGCCGGCCCACTGCGCATAGCGGCTCGTGCCGTCGATGTTCAGAAACGCGTGGTCGAACGCGTAGCCGCCGAGGCCGAGCCTGCCGTGGAAGGCGACGAGCGTTTCGATCAGCCAGTCCTGCAGGCTGCGGAAGCCGAGGTTGCCGTACAGCCGCTTCGGGTTGCTCTTGCGCGCGGTCAGCCATTCCGGGTTCTGCGAGAACGCCAGGACGGGGTAGACGTAGGCGAGCAGTTTCACCTGCTTCGCGGCGGCGTAGTCGAGCATCTCCTGCACCGACGGCGGGATCGGGCCGGTCTTCGGGTTCCACTCGTTCTTCCGGATCTTCTGGCCGAACCCGGCCCACAGCAGGTTCTCCCAGCTCCAGTCGTCGGTGCTGTCCTCGCGCTTGGCGAGGTCCGAGTTGGTCGGAGCGAAGATGGCGTAGTCGGCGCCGAGTTCCGCCGCGACGTCCAGCGCGCGCTTGAACTCGACGCGCCCCTCGGGGGTCGCGATGTCGATCTGGTAGTCGTTCAGGCACCACGGGACGAACACGTTGACCGGCCGTGCGGGCTTCGCGAGAGTGAACGCGCGCACCATGTCGGTGAACGCCTCCACCTCCGCCTCGTCCATGCCCGGCTTCGCGTCGCCCGGCCCGAGCCTCCACTCCGCGAGCATCCGATCCGGCAGAACGCGGCCGGTCATGGTATAGAGCGCGAGCAGGCCGCGGTCGGCCACGAACGGACCGTTGGCCGGATTCCAGTCGAGATCGGGCTTGTAGCGGAGCGAGAACGCCTGGGCGTTGCGGCGGTATTCGAGGAACGGGTTCTGCGCGACGACGAGCATGCCGCGCGTCTTGTCGAAGCGCAGACACGCGCCGTAGTCGCCGGTCCCGAGGTTGGGTCGCGCGCTCTTCGGAATGAAGTCGTCGGCGATCGGGTCGGCGGCGTTCGAGTCGAAGACGACGACCTCAGAGACGCGGTACGGCCGGTCGCCGCCCTCGATTGAGATCTGCTTGCTGATGAACCGCCAGCCTTGCGCGAGTTCGTAGACGACGGTCAGGCGGTAGGGCGCGGCGGTCCACGTGTAGGTGACGCGGTCCTTCAGTGCGGCGCGGACGGGCGGCGGCAGCTCACGGCTCGCGAACGTGCGGTCACCGATGGTGACGGCGAACTCGTCCTGGACGAAGCGAGCGGAGTGGCCTGTCTCTGGGCCGGAGAGCGCCAGCAGCCCCGAATCGCCGAGCTGGGCGGTCACGCGCCCGTTGGTGAGGCGGGCGGGTTTCGCGGCTTCGACGGCGGCAGCGAGAAACAGAGAGACGGCGAGAACGCACGCGGTCCGGAGGTGTGCAGCGAACATGGCGCAGGTATTGTAACTGGCTGGCAGTGAGACGTCAGTCGTGGCCCGGTTCGTCGCTCCGGGCTCCGGTTCGGCAGACCTCACAGTCGCCCTTTGCGCCGACCCGGTCCGCGCCTGCCTCTCGAGCGCCAGCCGCTGTCGGCGTGGTCGTTGTAGCGCGGGTCTTCAGACCCGCGGTGGGCAGGCGGTCAGCGTCCACTGGCCGGCAGGCGGAACGCCGCCATCTGCTGGTCGTTTCGGACCAGCAAGACGTCGCCGATCAGCACAGGGTGGTTCCAGGTCTTGCCGTCGATCGCGGGGATCCGCGCGACCTCCCTGAACTGGTCCGGAGTCGCGCCGACCAGCGCCAGTTCGCCCTCCTCGGAGAGCACGAGCAGCATGTCCTGATCCGCCAGCAGCACGAGCTGGCCGTTCCCGTAGCGCCCGCCCTTCCACACGCGCCTGCCGTCGGCGAGATCGATGCAGGCGAGGATCGCGCCGTCGAAGCCGTACGCGTGGCCCTTGTGGACGACCAGGTCGTTGAAGTACGGCTTGAGGCCGGTCGAGGTCCACCGCTCGGTGGCGGTCCAGCCCGCGGATCCGCTCGCAACCTTCAAGCGGCGCGTGCCGATGCCCGCGCCGGTCGGAGACACCCTGCTCAGGAGGATGTCGCCCTCGTCAACGCGGGCGGGTTGGGTGATGGCCCCTCCAGGCCACGCGTGTTCCCAGAGGACCGCGCCGTCGGCGGGCGAGAAGCCGGTCGCTCCGGCGTCGCTCAGCATCACGACCTGGACCACGCTGTCGATCGTCAGAAGATGCGGCGAGCTGTAGCCGTCGCCACGGGCCGGGCCGCGCCAGCGCTGCGCGCCGGTCGCGGCGTCGTAGGCGGCCAGCCTGCCAGCCGCGGCTGCGACGACCAGATCGTCAATCACGAGAGGGGAGGCGGCGAAGCCCCAGATCGGAACCTTGGTCTCGGTGTCCGACGCGACGTTGCGTGTCCATGCGACTGCGCCACTCTCGGCGTCGAGCGCATTCAGGACACCGGTCGCGCCCATGGCGTAAACGCGCCCCGCGGCAATCGTCGGCGTCGCGCGCGGGCCGGCGCCGCCGTTCGATTCCCAGAAGCGGACGGCGTCTCGATGGCGCCAGACCGGTTCGCCGGTGGCCACCTTGTAGCAGGCGACGATCTCCTCCTCGCCGCGCTGCTCCTGGGTGTACAACAGGCCCCCCCTGACCGCGAACGACGACCAGCCGGGGCCGATCGGCCGACGCCACAGATTCGCCGGCGGGGAGGCCGCCCAGTCGGTGGCGACCCGCACGCCCCGGACGATGCCGTCGCGGGCGGCGCCCCGGAAGCCGGGCCACTCCAGGATCGGCGGCGGCGGTGCCGTTGGGGCAGGGGCGACCGCTGGTTCAGGAGTCGCCGCAACTGGCGCCTGCGCGACCGCTGGCGCCTCGGCGGCCACCGGCGCCGGCGGAGAGGGCAGCCGTTCGTCTCTGGCCTGCAACAGCAGCCGCTCCTCCGGCGTCGGCGTCCACCGCCAGTGGAGCTCGGCCGCGCCGCTGCCCGCCACGCCGCCAGTCCGCAGCAACGTGAATGCGCCGCAGGCGATCAGGATCGCGGCGGCCATCGTCGCCCGTCGAGCCCGGGTCGACATGCAACGGCCGACCACGGCCCCGGCCACCAGCGCCAGACTCAGCGCCGGGATGGCATACATGACCAGCATGAACCCCATCATCCCGCCGGCGATCGACGCATGCACGACGCGCGAAGTCGCAAACAACGCAGCCACCATCAGGACGATCACGCCGACGCGATCGGACCAGGGCGCCCGGCTGAAGAACAGCCACCACACCACGACGACGAGTCCCAGCCCGACCGCCGCGAGCATCGCCCCGGTCGCGGCGTCCGGAACGAGCGGAGGGACGACGAGCCAGAGCACCCATTGCAGAGCGACGAGGACGACGCCAGGCCACAGCCTGACTGGTTTCGCGGGGCGCGATTCGACGGTCTGAGAAGTAGTCATTGGAAGCCCCAGGTCTCCTTCTGATCCGAGGATCCTGTCGTCGTGGCGACCGGCCGCCGAAGCGGCTCCGTTCACGGATTCGCGCTCTCGCGGGGCTGAAGCCCCGCGCTACGACTTCCCTGAGCCCTGAGCCCTACGCCCTGAGCCCCGCCCATCAATCGCCTTCCGAGAGCGCCTCGTGGATGAACGCGAGGATGTCCTTCGCAGGGCGGGCGCCGACGGACCGCGCCTTCTCGTGGCCGTGGTGGAACACCGCGAGCATCGGGATCGACTGGATGTGGTAGCGCGCCGACAGCTCCGGCAGCCGCTCGGTGTCGACCTTCACCACCAGGAAGTCTCCGGCGTGCTGCGCCGCGATCTTCTCCAGCTCGGGCGCGACCATTCGGCACGGGCCGCACCACGCCGCCCAGTAGTCCACCACCACCGGTACGGCCGAGTGGGAAGTGACCGCGTCGAACGCTTCGAGCGACGGCACGGCAATCGGCGTGGAGGGCTGCCGGAGCGTCGCCTTGCACTTCCCGCACCGCACCGTCTCTTCCAGCCTTGCGTACCCGACCCGGTTCTGCTGCCCGCACTGCGAACAGGCGGCGACGATCCCCTTGGCGTCCAGTGAGCATGCGTGCATCGAACACCCCCGGTCCTTCGCCCCGAGCCCGCGGCCGCCAGCCGTCCCTCGACTTCGCTCGGGATGGCCGTCAGTTCACCTTGCGCATCACCACCGCAGCGTCATTGCCGCCGAACGCCAGCGACGTCGAGACGCCGCACTGCACAGACCGTGCCCTGGCCTCGTTGGCCACCACGTCCACCTCGCACTCGGGGTCGGTCTTCGTGTGGTGGATCGTCGGCGGAATGATGCCGCGGTCGATCGTGAGCGCGAGCGCGGCCGCTTCGACGCTGCCAGACGCCCCCAGGCAGTGTCCCACCATCGACTTGATCGACGTCACCGGGATCTCCCCGCCGCGGTTGCCGAACACGCGGCGGATGCCGCGCGCCTCGGTCCGATCGTTCGGCCCCGTCCCGGTCCCGTGGGCGTTGATGTGGTCCACTTCGTCCGGCGCCACGCCAGACGCCGCGAGCGCCGCCGTCAACAGGGCGGCCACCGCCACCCCCTCCGGTTCCGGGCCAGTCGCGTGGAACGCCTCGCAGTAAGCCGCGTAGCCCGCCAGCTCCGCGTAGATGTGCGCCCCCCGGGCCTGCGCGCGCGACAGGTCCTCGAGCACCAGCACCGCCCCGCCTTCGCCGAGGTTCATGCCGTTGCGCGTGACGTCGAACGGCCGGCACGGCTCGGTGTCGACGACGCGCAGCGCGTTGAATCCGCTCAGCGCCGTGCGGCAGAGCGCATCACTGCCGCCGCACACCGCCGCTTCCAGCCGGCCCGCGCGGATCATGTCCGCGCCGTACCCGATGGTCATCGTGCTCGAGGAGCAGGCCGAGTTCATGTTGACGCGAAGCCCCGTCAGGCCGAACCGGTGCGCGACGGCATCCGCGGAGGCCCCGTTGAGGAAGTTGACGATGCCCGACGGCTTCGGCCACCGGCCGCCGTGCACGAAGGCATCCGCGTAGTACATCTCGTTGCGCAGCTGATCGTTGGCGCCGACGCCGAACAGCACGCCAACCGAAGACCGCGCGACGCCGCTCTCGAGCAGGCGCGAATCGGCGAGCGCCTCGGCCGCCGCGAGAATGGCCAACTGGTCTGACCGACCGTATCGCCGCCGCTCCCGCACGTTGAAGTGCGCCGCCTCGTCGTAGCGCACCTCGGCCACCATGCGGCTCCGGTAGTCCTTCGCCTCGAACAGCGTCACCTCGGCGATGCCGCAGCGCCCCGCGCACATCGCCTGCCACGCCGATTCGCGATCGACGCCGAGCGAACACGTCAGTCCGACACCGGTCACCGCCACGCGTCGACCAACCATGTCGCCCTTTCGTCAGATCGGCTTGAACAGCATGAACTCGAAGACGAAGGAGCCCGACCCCTTGTAGATGCCGGGCAGAAACCCCTTGCCCGCGCCGACCTTCAGCATCGTCGTCTTCGGCCCGGGGAAGTTCGCCTCGATTCCAATCCCCGTCGTCGGCATCCAGTCCCGCTCGTCCGGCGTCCGGCCCCAGGCATGGTCAGCGTACAGCGCCAGGCGATACCGATTCAACAGGTTGAACGAGTAGGAGGCCCGGACCATCCCGACTTCGGAGAACCGCACGCCGGCCGACGGGATGCCACGCATCCGCGTCGGGTCGAAGAGGCCGAACCGGTACATCGAGAACCGGTCCAGCCGCTGGCCGCCGTAGTAGTTGCCGTTCAGGCGAATCGTGTGGATCAACTTGAAGTGGAAGTCCTTCGAAAGGCCGACGTCGTATTTCGTGTAGGTGCGCGTGTCGGGATCGAACTCCTCCGTGTTGCCCCACGGCTGCCAGTCGGACCGCCAGAAGTACGCCCAGCTGCCGAGCAGCGAGTATCCGCCGCGGCGGTACTCGTAGTTGAAGCCGCCGTTCACCGTGACCCCGTCTGCGGGAACGACGAAGGCGGGGTCGGTGTAGTCCTCGTCAGGCGAGAAGTGGTCGTACTGGGCGTGCGATCCCAGGGTGATCTTCTGGTAGTCGGTCGCCTGATAACCCAGGTTGACGCCGGTCGATACGTTGCGGGTCAGCAGCCGTTCGCCCGTCTGCTCACCGGTCTCGTCGTACACGAGGTCGTTGCTGTTCACCGCGATGCCGTAGAAATCGAGGCTCGCGTCGAACTTCGATCCGTTGATCTTCGCCTTCTGGAGGTTGCCGGCGGCCAGCACGCCCGAGAAGATGAAGCCGAACTGCAGCCCCTTGTTCAGGAAGTTGAAGTTCACGTAGTCGATGCCGAAGAGCGGCAGCGGGTAGTCGAACGACGGGTCGACGATGGTGCCGAGCGCCAGCGCCTGCGCGTTGGCTTTCACGGTGTCGCTGACCACGCGCTCGGTGCCCTGCTTGACCAGGTGGCGGAGCCCCTTGTCGGTGTCGCGGTACATGATGTCGTCGCTCTGCCGCGCCTGCTGGCGCTCCTCGGCGAACGACGCGACGTTGACGCGGAACGCGGTGAAGTCCATGTTCCTCGTGACCAGCAGGTTCCGCCCGGCGATGGCGACGATCTGCTGGCTCACCATCCTGGAGAAGAGATAGATTGGGCGGCCGCCGACCTCGGCGACGACGGTGAACGTCTGTACTTCCTCGTTCGACACGACCGGAGGCGACAGCGACGTCTGCACCGACTGCACCTTCAGCCGCACGTAGCGCTCGGTGTCGATCCACACCCGGCCGCGGTAGAGCGACTGTCTTTCGTCGATCGGGTCGAACCGGACGACGTAGCACGGCCGGTCGCCGACGCGCTCGGTGCCCTCGAGGCGGTAGACGTAGTCGCGGTTCAGGCGGAGCGCCAGCGGCAGCGACAACACCTTCTCGGGTTGGAGCAGCGGGAACGGCGGGCGGTTGCGGCCCCACTTGGCGCCGTTCAGCGCGAACGTCAGCTCCTGCCACTCGGTGGTCTGGCGGTCGGAGAAGAACCGGTTCTCGACGACGATGTCGTAGGCGTCGAGGGCGGTCGGCTGAAAGTGAATCTCGACGCGCGCGTTGGCGATGTAGTTCTCGACGAGTTCCGCCTGGGCGGCGTCCACCTGCTGGAACCGGAAGATGATCTCGTCCACCGTCGGCATCGCCTTCTCGGAGGCCTCCGAGCGCAACGCGAACACCTCCTCGGCGCCGTAGTTGAAGTCGATCAGCGCCGGCCGCGGAGAGAGCGTCACGCGAGCCGCGGAGGTCTTCGCCGTATCGTCGCGCGCGGTGTCGGCCCCCTTGAGTGTGGTGATCGACACGGCATCGCGGACGACCGGCGTGCCCGCCGACGCCAGGCGCAGCGTCACCTCCAGTCGCTCGCCGGCGCGTTCGGGCGCCCAGAAGGCGAGGTAGGTGGCGAAGGTCGTGTTGTTGTAGAGGAGGCGGTGCGGCACCGTGGTGCTGGCGTCCTGGCCGCCGATGGTCAGCGCGAGAGCGGAGGCGCGCTCGTCGAGGGCGACGACCTCGCCCGCCAGGATGTCCTTGAGGGCGGCCGCGGCCTTCAGCACGACCGTCAGCGTGTCCACGCCTGCCACGCAGGTGGCGAACGTCGCGCGCCCGCCGAGCCGGGCGAGGAACCAGCCGAGCAGCTGCTCGGAAGCCTGCCGGGGATCGGCGGGGAGCGTCATCCCGGCGATGCCGAGGAGCACGGACGGATCGTCCTTGGCGGCGACGGCCTCGATGGCGCCGATCGCGGCGTCGTCGCGCGCGCGCGCCTCCGGCGGCCCGGCGGGCAGCGCCAGGAATTCCACGTGAGCCGAAACGTCTTCGCGATACACCTGCTGCTGCCACGAGGCCCACTCGTCGGACGCGGCGACGCCGCCCTGCACGATCAGCGCCTCCGCGTCGATCGAGCGCACCTGCACGGCGACGAACCGCAGCAGATAGCCATAGTCGCGAGGCGACGGGCGCGTCAGGCCTTCCATGCGGTCGCCGACCTGATACGCGCGCACCTTGCCCTTGACGCGCGCGACCAGCGCGCGCAGCGGCGCGCGCCAGGCGTCGATGCCGGCGGCATCCGTCGGCGGATCCACGAACACGAACACGACCGGGATCTGCTTCCGCGCATAGAGATCGAGCCGCGCGTCGAGGCGGCCGTAGTCGGCGGCGACCGTGGCGTCCGACGAGAGCAGGTCGGCTCGCCGGACGAGCAGGCGGACGAACACCGGCACGTCCGACCCCGTCAGGCGCGCACGATCGAGAGCCGGGGCGAGCACGGCGTCGCGGTCCAGCGTCTCGTCGATGCCGATGCCCTTGAGGGTCGGGGGGGCTGCCGCCGCCAGTGGCGCCGCCAGCCACGCGGTTGCCGCCAGCGCGACGATCAGTCTCATGCGGCGCCTCCAGCGAGGACCCACGGTCCGATGGGGCCAAACGGCGCGCGCGACAGAATCTCGTCGAGCCGCGTGGCGAATCCGGCGAGCCGGAAGTAGTGGCTGAATCGCAGGGCCGGCGGGAGCGCCACGCGCGGCGGGTCGGGGTCCAGCTCCCAGGGGTGGACGAACAGCGTGGCGGGCACGCCGAGGTGGTTGCGGGCCTCGATCTCCCGCACGACCGTCGACGGTCTGCTCATCCGAAGGCCCCAGCCGCCACCCAGCGGGTAGTGCTGGCCGAACCAGCGGCCGACGAGCGGCGGGATCTCGTCCAGCGTGCCGTGCGGTGTGGCGCGGCGGTGCGGCACCTGCGGGTAGTCCGGGTTGCCCACGAGACGCAGCGGCGACATGCTCGAATCGTACCTGAAGCCCGCGAGCGCCAGCACTCCGAGGCCCCAGGGCGCCCGGTCGTTGATCGACCACTCGGGCGCGCGGAAACCGATCGGGCGCGGCGCCCCAGCGCGCTCGATCGCCGCGTTGGCCCGAGCCAGTTCCTCGGCGAACGAGGCTTCGTCCAGATCGTAGACGCGGCGGTGCGAGTAGCCGTGGGAGGCGACCTCGTGGCCCGCCGACACGATGCGTGCGACCAGATCGGGGTGGCGCTCGGCGATCGAGCCGAGCACGAAGAACGTGGCCGTCACCCCGCGCCGCGCGAGCAGATCCAGGGTGATGTCCGTAGTGAATTCAACGCGGCTCGGAAGGAGTGGCCACCGCTCGGGTGCGAGCGGGCCACCGACGCCGCAGACGTGGAACCACTCTTCGACGTCGACCGTCAGGAAGTTGCGCACCTGTCCGGCCACCTGGCCTCACTTGGCTTCGGCCGGCGCCTGCCCTCGTGTCTGCTCGATGAGTTCGACGATGGTTCTGACGCTGCGAAGGGCGCGGCGGCCGAGTTGCTCGTCGGTGATCTTCACGTTGAACGTGCGCTCGAGCTCGAGGACCAGTTCCAGGACGTCGATCGAATCGAGGCCGAGACCTTCGCCGAACAGGGGAATGTCGTCGGCGATGTCCTCCGGAGCCATGGGGAGCTTGAGGCTGCGGGCAATCGCTTCCTTGACCTGGGAGGCAAGTTGTTGATCCATCTGGATGCTGCCGGCAATCACGGGGAAACGCGAGGCTTCTCCCCTTCTTCCGGACGCGCCGGCGGGGGATGAAGGCAAGCCTGTCCAACGCGCATACTAGCCCATATCAGCCTCGTGGCTCAAGGCGCGGATCGGCCGCCGCGCGGGCGACCAGGCAGTACTGCGCGCCGCCGTCGGCGGTGGCGTTGATGAGGGCCAGGCGTCCGCGGGCGGGCCTCGCCGCCGGGAGGACGTCCACCGGGCAGGCCGGGTCGGGCCGCTCGCAGCCGAGCGTGGGCGGGATCATGCCGGCCGCCAGGCCGATCAGGGCAGCCATGAGCGCGGCGCCGCCGGACGCGCCGAATTCCCCGACCCCGCCCTTGATCGACACGACCGGGACGCGGAGCGGGCCGAACACCTCGGCGATCGCCTGCGCCTCGACCCGGTCGAGGACGGCCGTGGAGTTGGCCGCGGCGAACACGACGTCGATCTCGGCGGGCTCGACGCCCGCGTCGGCCAGCGCGGCCTTCATCGTGGCGACAATCCCCGACGGCTCGGTCGGCCACGCGCCGAGCCCGCACGCCGACGCGCCTGCCCCGACGCCGAGCACCTCGCCGTACGGCTTGACGCCTCGTCGGGCCGCTGACTCGGCCGTCTCGAGCACCATCATGTGTCCGCCCGCGCCGAGCACGAAACCGTTCCGTCGGGCGTCGAACGGGCGGCTGGCTTCCTCGCCGCCGCCGATGGGCGACAGCACGCGCATCCTGTCGTGGACGGTGAAGAAGCGCTCCTCGAAGTCGTCCATGCCGCCGCACACGAACGCCGCCGCGCGCCCCTGCCGCAGGCCCGCCATCGCGAAGGCGATGGCCGAGAGCGCCGACGCCTGCTTCTGCCCGATGGTGACGTTGGGCCCGCGCAGGCCGAACTCGATCGAGCAGAGGCTCGCCGCCGCGTTGGCAATCGTGTTCGCGAAGCCCATCGCCGGGACCGCGGTCGGGCCGCCGGTGGCGAGCTTGTGGAGGTGCTGCACGGTGCTGTGGACGCCGCTGGTCGCGGTCCCCAGCACGATGCCGACTTCGTCCGTGTTCGTCGGCAGCCTGGCGTCGTCGATGGCGAGGCGCGTGGAGACGAGTCCAAGGCGTCCGCCCTCGTCCACGCGGCGCAGTTTCATCGCGTCGTAGTAGCGGCCGGGGTCGAAGTCGCGCAGCAGCGCCGCGGTGTGCGAGCGGCACCCGTCGGTGCCGAACGCGGCGATCGGCCGGATGCCGGACTCCCCGGCGAGGAGCCGGTGCACGAACACATCGGCGCCGACGCCGAGGCTCGATACGCAGCCCATCCCGGTGACCACGACGTTGGAGTGCATGGCGCCGTACCGGTATCATCAGCCGTGCGAGCCGTTCAAGTGAGCCGATCCCCGCGGCTCTCCGCGTTTCTCCCCTGCACCGAGGTCCGAGCCAGACGCCGCGCCGCGGCGCTCCGCGTGGGCTGCGTGCTCGTCGCCGCGCTGGCGCTGACGGCCTCGCGGGCGCCCGGCGAGCAGGACCTGTTCGACACATTGCACGCGCGCATCGGCGCCGCCGAGGCGAAGCGGACGAGCATCCGCGCGCGGTTCGTCGAATCGACGACCTCGTCGCTGCTGGTCAAGCCGATGGTGTCGCAGGGCACGCTCATCGGCGAGAAGCCCGCCCGGATGGTCATCACGTATCTGTCCCCCGAGCGCAGGACGATCCTCATGGACGGCCAGCGCCTGTTCGTGACGCGCGCCGGGCAGAAGGACGTCGAGCAGACCGACATCACCGAGATCATGAAGACGGTGAACAAGTACTTCACCAACGCGGATCCCGGGCAGCTGCGGCGGGCGTTCACGATTCGCGCGATCCCGGACCCGGCCGCGCCGGGCGGCTACCAGGTGGACTTGTTGCCGAAGCGGAAGCAGATCAAGCAGGGGCTGGACCGGCTGCAGTTCTGGGTTTCGCGCGACTACGTGCTCACACAGTTGACGATGACGTTCGCCGGCGGCGACACCACGGTGGTGAGGCTGGAGGACGTCGAGCTGAACGTCCCAGTCCCGCCCGGCACGTTCGCCCCGCCCGTCCCGCCGGCTCCGCCTGCCGCGAAGAAGCGATGAACGGCCGGATCGGCTATGATCGGCCGCAGGGCTGGCAGGCCGGGTCGGTCTGGGTCCTCTCGGGTGGCCCTCCTTCGACCCCGTCGAGACTGGGCGAATGCGGTCAATCGTCGCCTTCCTGTTCGCGTTGTCCGCCTTGGTCCAGGAACCCGGGCGGCCGCCGGCGGCACAGCCTGCCTCCGCAGACCTTCCCACCGTGCTCGCGCGCGCGTCGGCCTACGTCGCGAGCTACGTGAAGTCGCTGTCCTCGGTCGTGAGCGAGGAACGATACACGCAGAACCTCTACAGGAAGGGCGAACGCACGAACGTCGGCGCCCTCGGCGGCGTCAGCGTGAAGAGAACGCTGGTCTCCGACTACCTGCTGGTCGCGACGGGCCGGACGAGCGACTGGCTCCCCTTCCGCGACGTCTATTCGGTGGACGGCGTTCCCATCCGCGACCGCAGCGACCGGCTGCTGAAGCTGTTCGTCGAGGCGCCGGCCGACGCCTACCGGCAGGCGCTGCGCATCAGGGACGAGAGCAGCCGCCACAACATCGGGAGCGGGTTCAGGGACACGAACGTGCCGACGTTCGCCCTCCAGCTTCTTTCTGATGAACTCCGCAACCGCTTCGCGTTCACACTGAAAGGCCGCGAGCGGCAGGATGGCGTGGACACCGTCGTCGTCCACTTCGTGGAGACCGCTTCGCCGACGGCGATTGCGGGCGCCGGCGGCGAGGACGTGCCGGCGAAGGGTCGGTTCTGGATCGACCCGGTCGACGGGAGGATCCTGCGCACGCGGCTCGAGACCCGACCGAGCGGCTGGACGAACACGATCGAGGTCGTCTTCCGCCTCGAACCGGCCTTGGGGCTCCTTGTGCCCGGCGAGATGGTCGAGCAGCGGAATGGCGGCGCGGAGACGCTCGACGGCCGGGCCGTCTACACGAACTTCCGTCGCTTCCAGGTCGACACGTCTTTTCAAATCAAATGAGCGGTCCCGTCGGGGTTGCGCCGGCTATCGCGCGCTGAGCGCGTCGCGCCTCGACACCGACGTGCCGGCGGGCGCCAGGTGGTGCTCCGTCAGGTAGTACTGCGGGTCCATCATGCGCTGCGTGCGAAGCAGCGCCCGCGCCAGGACGAGCGCGTTGCGCGGCTGAACCTGGCCGATCCACTGCCACCACCTCTTCGATCCGCTCAGGTTCAGCACCGACCGCTTCCACGTCTCGCAGTACAGCTCGAAGAAGCGCTGGACACCGAGCTTCGGCTCCCAGAGCAGGTGGTTCATGTCGAACTGCGCCCAGTCCGCGGCGCGGATCCGATCGCGCACCGACTCGTAGTACGGCGTGCCCGGCAACGGCGTCAGGATCGTGTAACCGGCGCGCCCGAGGCGGTGCTCGGCGACGAAGTCCCACAGCCGCTGGAAGTCGGTCTCGTCCCATTCCGGGTCGACGACGAAGTTGCCGGTGACGCCGTAGTCGTACTGCCGCGCCACCTGGATCGCCTCGATCGTCGTCGACAGCGTGGTGTCCTTGGTCAGCCCCTTCAGGTTGCTGTCGCTGGCCGCCTCGAGGCCGAAGAAGATGTCGATCCGATTCGAGAACGGGCGCCACGCCTCGAGCAGGTCGGGGTGGTTCGCCACGAGGTCGGTGCGCGTCTGGACGAGGACCCAGTCCTTGCGGACGCCCCGCCGGATCAGCTCCTTCGCCAGTTCCTCGCTACGCGTGCCCTGGTGCCAGAAGAGGTCGTCGGCCACGAACACGTGCGGGCCCACCGACGCGAAGTCGCGGCAGACCGCGTCGATCGACCGCAGGCGGTACGAGCGCTGGTAGAGCGGCCACACCGAGCAGAAGGAGCAGCGGAACGGGCAGCCGCGGGCGGTTTCCACCAGCCACGTCGGCCGGTACTGCAGGCACGCGTAGTTGCGGAACCCGGACGCGACCGCGCGGCGCTCCGGCAGAGGCACCTCGTCGAGGCTCACCGGCTCGGCGTCGGGCGTCGCGGCGAAGCCGTCGCCCGTGTTCAGCAGCAGCCCGGGGACGTCCGTCAGCGGCCGCCCGCGCTCGAGCGCCTCGACCAGATCCGGGACGAGGCGCTCGCCGTCGGCGACGGCGATGGCGTTGACCTCCGGGCACCTGAGCGGGTCGGGGAATGCCGCCGCCGAGTGGCCGCCGAGCACCAGGAAGACGTCGGGCGACGCGCGGCGCACCTGGCGCGCCACCTCGAGGCTGTCGTCGATCTCCAGCGAGTGCAGGCACGCGACGCCGACCACGGCCGGGCGGTACTGCATGATGGCCCGCTCGACCGACCCGCCGAACCGAAGATCGACGATCGTCGCGTGGTGACCGTGCGTCTCGAGCGCAGCCGCGATGTACTCGAGGCCCAGCGGTTCGGTGCGGAAGAACGGTCCCAGCCCGAAGCGTTCATTGCGCGGCGAGGGCCGCAGCAGCAGCACGTCCATGAATGGACGGCAGCGTACCATCGAAGCGCGGAGGCAATCAAGGCGGCTCGGACGTCGAGCGGGGCGCGGATCGGATAGACTGGCTGGCGAAGCACGCGTGGACCCGGGAGACGGAACGCTCGTGACGATTTGCGCCCTGATCGCCGCGTTCAACGAAGAGGAATCAGTCGCCGCGGTGGTGGCGGGCGTGAAGCCCCTCGTGTCGGAGTCGGTGGTCGTGGACGACGGGTCCACCGACCGGACGGCCGATCGTGCGGCCGCCGCCGGAGCGACCGTGCTGCGGCACGACGCGAACCGGGGGAAGGGGAGCGCGATCCGAACCGGCCTCGTCCGCGCACTGGCCGGCCACGCGACGCACGTGCTGTTCATCGACGGCGACCTGCAGCACGACCCGTCCGACGCGCCGCGTCTCATCGAGGCGGCCGAGCGAACGGGGGCCGACCTGGTGATCGCCGAGCGGGCGTTCACGAAAGGGCAGATGCCCACGGCGCGCTTCTACAGCAACCGGATCGGCAGCCGCATCCTGTCGTCGTTCATCGGCACCGAGGTGGCCGACTCGCAGTCGGGATTCAGGCTCATCCGCGCGGATCGGCTGCGGCGTCTGGAACTGACGGCCACGGGGTACGAGATCGAGACGGAGATGCTGATCAAGTTGACGCGCGCCGGCGCGTCGCTCGAGCGGATCAGCGTCCCCGCGCGCTACCACGGGGCGAAGAGCAAGCTCCGCTCGTTCCGCGACACGTTTCGCACGTGCATGCTGGCGGTGCGCTACCGCTACCTGACTCGGCATCCAGACACCGTATGAGCGACGACGCGCGGCCGGACGAGGGGCGCTGGCACCAGCACGGCCTGAGCACGGGGACGATCTTCGGCCTGACGCGGTGGGGTGTATCGCACCTCCCGAAGGCGGTCAGTTATGCCATCGGCCACATGGGCACCTGGCTCGCGTTCCGCCTGATGAAGGCAGAGACCGCCGCCCTGATCGACAACTATCGCGTGATCCTGCCCGGCCGCGGCGAAGGCGAGCTGCGGGCGCTGGCGCTGCACGCGTATCGCACGTACGCCTGCGAGGTCATCGACTTCATCCGGAGCACCTCGAAGACCCCGAAGGAACTCTGGACCTGGATGTCGCCGCTCAACGACTTCGACCGGGCGGGGCGGCCCGGCGACAACGGCTTCCTGTTCCTGACCGCGCACATCGGCAACATCGAACTCGGCGCCGTCGTCCTGCGCGCGCTCTACGAGTATCGCCTGGCGGTCGTGCTGCTGCCCGAACACGACCCGCGCGTCCACCAGCACCGCCTCGAGATGCGGCAGAAGATGGGAATCGACACGATCGAGGTGCGGCAGGACGCGGAGACCGCGCTGCGCATCCGCCGGTACCTGTCAGGCGGCGGGACGGTGGCGATGGTGGCCGACCGGCCGTTGGGGCGCGACCGCGTGGAGGTCACCTTCTTCGGGCGGCGCACCTTCTTCCTGCGGTCGCCCGCCATCATGGCCTACCTGTCGGGCGCGCCGATGATCCCGTCGTTCATCCTGCGCCAGCCGGACGGCAGCTACGCCGGGCTGGCGCTCGATCCGATCCACGTCGATCGATCGGGAGATCGCGAGACCGCCGTGCAGGCGGCGATGCAGGCGTTCGCCACCGCCCTCGAGGGCGTCGTCCGGCAGTACCCCCACCTCTGGTACAACTTCTTTCCGTACTGGAGTACAGACGGACGACCCGGACGCGTGACGGGGAGGTTCAGCTAGGGCCGATCGCCGCCGCCGGCGGTCCCGGCGAACACCGGTTCGCCGCCCGTGTCGCCGAGCGGCGCGCCTCCGCCGTCGAGCGCCGCGGCCGCGCTCCCGATGCTCTCCGGACCCTCCGCCTCCGGGTCGAAGAACCGCTCGTCGATCACCATGTCGCCGAAGTAGTCGTTCTGCCGGGCCCACTGCATCATCTGGCGCTGATACCGCCCGACCACGCCGTACATCAGGTCCATCCGGTTCTCGTTGAAGCGGATGATCGGCCTGACGACATAGTTGTAGAACGCGGCAAAATACGGGGAGTGGGCCTTGACCTGGTCGCCGGCTCTCCAGTCCTCGATAATCTCGCGGCGGGCCTTCCACTTCTCGAACAGCAGCTGCTTCGAGGTCAGGTGCTTCGTGCGGCCCTGCGGCCAGCTGCCGTTGTACCACCTGTAGTCATAGAGGTTCGTGACCATGCCGGCGTCGATCAGCTCGCGCCGCATCCCGGTGCCCGGATAGGGGGTGATCAGCTGGTCGCCGACCGCGCCGACGCCCAGATCCCTGACGTACTCGAAATTGCGGCGAATCGCGGCGACGTCGTCCCCCGGGAAGCCGTTGATGATGCCGGCGACGACCAGGATGCCGGCGTCGTTGAGTCGGGTCACCGCCGTGCGGGTGACGCCGAGGATCTTCCCTTTCTTCATCTGCTGAAGGTTGCCTTCGTCGGCGTTCTCGATGCCGAGGAAGACCATCGTGATGCCGGCCGCGGCCATCTTCTTCGGGAGCGCGGGATCCTTCGCGATGCCGGCGCTGCTCGCCTGGACCAGGAACTGGATCGGCAGCTTGAGCGCGGCGACGGCGTCGCAGATGTCCATGAAGCGCGGGACGTCGAGCGTGATGTTGTCGTCGGCGATCAGGACGTGGCCCACGCGAACGATCCCCGCGGCCGTCGAGATGGCGCGCACGTCGTCGAGGACCCGATCGACCGAGTACCGACGGAACGTCGGCCCGTACATCTGGTTCATCGAGCAGAAATTGCAGCGGTGGAGGCAGCCGCGCGAGGTCTCCATCACGTCGGCCCGACGGAAGAAGTAGTGGAAGAGCCTGTAGAGCCGACGGCTGCGGTCGGGCAGGGCAATCGTCGACAGGTCCTCGTTCGGCCGGCGCGGGTTGTGGTGGAATGCGCCGTCGCGCTTCCACGACAATCCCGCCACCGACTCCATCGACCTCCGCCCCTCCAGCGCGTCGAGCAGCTCGCCGAAGCCGTGATCCGCCTCGCCGCGGAAGATGAAGTCGAGCACGTCCGCCTCGGGGCTGGCCGCCAGTTCGCGGCACATCGTCGTGGCATGGTAGCCGCCGAGCACGATGAGCGTGCCGGGGCTTTCGTGCTTGATCAGGCGGGCGATGCGGCGCGCGGTGTGGTACTGGAAGATCATCGCGGACAGCCCGACGATATCGGGCTTGTGCCGCCGCACCGCGCGAATCACGGACGAGCGGACGCTCCACTTCCGAACCGACAGGTCGGCCTGCCACACCCGATGGCGGCGATCCAGGTTGCCGATAATGGAGGACAGGCCCAGCGACGGGATTTCGTACGCCCGCTGGCCGAAGGCGGGGCCCCTGTCGGGCATCGAAATCAGGAGGACTCTCATGGTCGTCCCCGCAGTGTCGATCGACGCCTTGGCCTTCGCCTACGCCCGCTCCGGCCCCGGCGCGAGTGTGAGGCTGCCCGACGCCACGCATGCGCCGTCGGCGGTCACTTCGCCCTCGATCTTGATCAGGCTGAACACGCGGCCCGCCACGCGTACCGAGACTTCCAGCACCTGGCCCGGCACGGCCGCTCCCGGGAACTTGAACGCGCCGAGCGCCGCCAGCCGGAGCCCGCCGGCCGGCGCCGGGATGTCGCCCGAACACGCCGCGAGGCCGCCGGCCTGCGCCACCATCTCGACGAGAATCACGGCCGGCACGATGGGCATGCCGGGGAAGTGACCCTGGAAGAAGAAGTCGTCCGCGCGCGTGGTGCGCGTCGCCCGCGCGCGCTCGCCGGGAACGAGCTCGACCAGCGCATCCACGAGGCGCATCGGCGGCCGGTGAGGCAGCCCCTCCAGCGCCCGCGACAGATCGGCGGACGTCAACTCGCCGCCGCTCATCGCGCCGCTCCCGGGTCGTCGGACACCTTCACCAGCAGCTTGCCGATGTTCGCGCCGCTGAAGAGCCGGTTGACGGCCACCGGCGCCTGTTCCAGCCCTTCGACGAGGTCGGTCCTGTACTTCAGCCGGCCCTCGGCCATCCACCGCTTCAACGGACCGAACGCCTCGGGGTAGCGGTCCTGGTAGTCCATCACGATGAACCCCTCGATGCGCGCGCGGCGGATGAGCACGTTGCCGAGGAAGCGCGGCCCGGGAGGCGGAACCAATTCGTTGTACTGCGAGATCATGCCGCACAAAACGATGCGCGCCCTCATGTTGATGTACGCGAGCGCGGCGTCGAGCACCTCGCCGCCCACGTTCTCGAAGTGCACGTCGATGCCGTTCGGGCACTCCCGCCGCAGCCGCGAACGGACCGGCCCCGCCTTGTAGTTGACCGCGGCGTCGAAGCCAAGCTCCTCCGTCAGCCAGCGGCATTTCTCGTCGCTGCCGGCGACGCCGACGACGCGGCACCCGGCGATCTTGCCGATCTGTCCGACCAGGGAGCCGACCGCGCCGGCCGCACCGGACACCACGAGCGTCTCGCCCGGCTTCGGCTGGCCGATCTCCAGCAGGCCGAAGTACGCCGTGGCGCCGATGTGGCCGATCACGGCCATGTAGGCATCGAGCGGGATGCCCGGGTCACGCTCCATCCGGCCGAGCTCCGCGCCGTCCATGACGGCGTGAGTCTGCCATCCGATCAGCCCCTGCACGTAGTCGCCGGCGACCAGCCCTGGATGCCGCGACTCTTCGACGATGCCCAGCCCGAAACCGCGCATCACCGACCCGAGCGCGATGGGCGGCAGGTAGGTTGGAGAGGAGTTGGCCCACCCGCGGCTCGTGGGATCGAGCGAGAGGTAGATCTGGCGCACCAGCACCTGGCCGTCGACCAGGTCCGGCAGCGGGTCTTCGGACCACTGGAAGTCCTGCGGCTTGAACGAGCCCTCCGGCCTGGCGACGAGCTTCCACGCGCGCGTGATGGTCATAGGAACGCCGATTCTAGCACGCTCCCGAAGCCCGCCCGAGTCTGGGGCCGATTCGCGGCCGGGCCGCGGTGGATGATAGAATTGGCGCTCCCCCTGGAGGCTCGATGCGGATTGACCTGGTCTGTCCGGCAGCGGAGGACTCGGCGAACGTTCGGAACCTGGCGCTCGCCACGCTGGCGGCGCTGACGCCTCCTGACGTGGCGCTCTCGCTGCGCGACGACACGCTCGAGCGGCTCGACCCGGCCACCGACCTCGACTACACGGCCGACCTGGCGGCGATCACAGTGTCGACGCGGACCGCTCTCCGCGGGTACGAGCTGGCGGCAGCCTACAGGCAGCGCGGCGTGAAGGTCGTGCTGGGCGGCATCCACCCGACGGCGATGCCCGAGGAAGCGCTCGAGCACGCCGACGTCGTCGTCTGCGGAGAAGCCGAAGGATTGTGGGAACAGGTGGTCGCGGACGCGCGGGCCGGCCGCCTGCAGCCGATCTACCGTCACGAGACGCTGCCGGAATACCGCACGCCAGTCGTGCCGAACCGGTCGATCTTCCCGAAGAAGGGGTACATCCCGTTCCACCCGGTCCAGGCCTCGCGAGGGTGCCCGTTCTCCTGCGAGTTCTGCTCGGTGACGCCGTTCTTCGGGCGGAAGACGCGCCTGCGCGATCCGAAGCACGTGGCCGCCGAGATCGCCGCGATTGGCCGCCGCCTCATCATGTTCTCCGACGACAACATCGTCGGGTTCGGCGAGCATTCGCGCGAGCTCTTCCGCGAGCTGAAGCCGCTGAAGATCAAGTGGTTCGGCCAGGCGTCGATGCAGGGCCTGCACGACCCGGCGACCCTGAAACTGATGGTCGACTCCGGCTGCAAGGGGCTGTTCGTCGGCTTCGAGAGCGTGGACCGCAAGGCGCTGGTGGCGTGCGGGAAGAGGCAGAACTCGCCGGATCGGTACATCGAAACGGTGCACCGGCTGCGCGATGCAGGGATCAGCGTGTGGGGCGCATTCGTCTTCGGGTTCGACGAGGACACGCTGGAGACGTTCGCCGCCACCGCGGAGTTCGGCGTCAAGGCGAG
This sequence comes from uncultured Acidobacteriota bacterium, assembly GCA_963698725.1. GTDB lineage: Bacteria > Acidobacteriota > Vicinamibacteria > Vicinamibacterales > Fen-181 > FEN-299. The sequence continues at coordinate 689,672 of CAVORY010000003.1, read as the reverse complement.
CCTCCTGATGGCGTCGGTACTCGGTCTTGACACCTTACCCGGGGACGCCGCTCTACTGGCGGCTGAAACAAGAGGGCCGGCTGCTTGATGAGCGCTGGTGGCTGAGGGAGCAGCGGGACGGCTTTCCGGTGTTCCGCCCGAAACACATGACGCCCGAGCAGCTCTTCGAGGGCTGGCAGTCGGCGTGGAAGATCTTCTACGGCGGCTCGAGCATCCTGAAGCGCGCGCCGCGCGTGCTGACGACGTCGAAGTTCGGCCTGTTCGCGTTCTTCCCGGTCAACCTGTACCAGCGGCGGCTGACGCGCCTCAAGATCCTCGGCGGCAACAAGTTCTTCATGCGCGACCGGCGCGACCATTCCGCCAGCCGCGCGGCGCTGTGACGCCTACTCCAGCACGACCTGGCCGTTCTTGACGGCGATCTTCAACGTCACGGTCGTCCCGGCCGCGATCCTGACGCGCGGGGCGACCAGTTCGCGCGCGCCCGCCTTCACCACCACCCGGTAATCGCCCGGCGGCAGTTCGTCGCTCCCGCCGCCCGCCTCGCTCGACAGCACGGCCTTGCCCGCGGCGTCGTACACCGTATAGGGGAACTTCTCGACCGCGGCCAGCAGCACCGCGTCGGCCAAGCCGGCCCCGCTGTCCGCCGCGTAGAACAGACCGCCGGTCGCCTGCGAGAACCCGGCGAGGTCCTTCTGCGTCTGCGGGTTCTTGATCGCGAAGCCGACGATGTTCAGCCGGATGTCGAGGCCGGACGCCTTGAGCTCCGCGGCCGCCTTCACCGGGTCACCCTTGCAGCTCTCCTCGCCGTCGGTGATGAGAATCACCGTGCCGCCGCCGAGCGGCTTCAGGTCACCCGGCGTCTGCAGGGCCGAGTAGACGAGCGGCGTCTCGCCCTTCGGTTTGAACATGTTGGCGCGGGCCAGGATCGCCTTGCGATCCAGCTTCCTGACCGGGATGACGAGTTCGGTGTCGGTGCAGGTCTTCTGCGAGGTGGACATCTCGCGGTGGCCGTACATGCGCAGGCCGACGTTGAAGTCGTCCGGCAGCGAGTTGAGGACGGTGTCGAGCGTTTCGAGCGCGACGTCCCAGCGGGTCTGCTTGGCGCCCATCGGCGCCTTCATGGAGCCGGATGCGTCCAGGATGATCTCGAGGTTCTTCCGGGTCTTCGTCGGCGGCGCGAGCGTGCTGATGACCGCGAGTTCGCCGGCCTTGGTGGGCCCGAGCTGCAGGCAGAGCGAGTTGGTCTTGCCGTCGGCGGCGGTCCCCTTGACCTCGATCGCGAACGGCTTCACCGCGCCGCCCGCCGGGATCGTCACCGTGAGGGCCGATTCCTGGAGACTCGTCAGCTCGACCGATGCCGGCTCGAAGCGGGTCTGCAGCCCGGGCATGGCCGGCGTCGGCGCCGCCGAGAGCGACACCGTGCCCTTGTACCCGAGGTTCGACAGCAGCGCGAGCGGGTAGGTGTAGGTCTGTCCCGGCTGCACGCCGCGCGTCACGAGCCGCGGCTCCGTGGTGACGGCGAAACTGCCGATCTTGACCGTGCACGGCAGGTTGTCGGTATTGAACCCCTGCGCGAGCTGTTGCGCGCGGACGATGTCGTGCCATTTCGTGCCGTTGCTGTCGATGTCGAAGCCGTCCCAGAGGATCAGGCCCTTGCCGTAGCGCGCGTAGGCCTGGACGAAGCCGAACACGCCATTCGCGTTGCGGACGACCATGTGACCGCACCAGCCCGGTTGCCACTCGATGACCGCGTTCGAGTCGCCGAGCTCGTTGGCGGGGGGCCTCAGGGCCACCCAGGCGGCGGTGTCCACGAATCCCGGGCGGGCGCGGAGCGTGTGCGTCATCCAGTTGTTCTCGAGGATGCGCAGCACCGATCCCGGGGCGCCCATCGCGCCGGGGATATCGGTCTTAATCTTGTAAGGGAGCCAGCTGTAGTCGATCGTGTTCCCCCCGCACTTGTCGGAGTCGTGGATGATCAGCTTGTGGCCGGCTGCGACCCACGCGACCAGCGCCCGCTGGAAGCGCGGCGACAGCGTCTTGAACTCGCAAATCTGCTCGAACACGACCGTGTCGTAGTCCGCCAGCATCCACGGCTGCGCATGGCGTCTGATGATGGGCTCGGCGGTGACCCGGTCGAAGATCTTCAACTCGGGGGACGTCGAGGTGTGCGTCTTGCTGTACTTCCCGGTCTTCAGACCCAATGGAATGAACGCCCCCTCAGAGCCCAGAACCGTGTCCTTCATGACCAGCAGGACGTTCTTGCTCTCGCCGTTGCCGGGCTGCATCGGCGGCGCCGTCGCCGGCGCGCAGCCGGTGGTCGGCGGGGGTTGCGCCGCCGCTGCGGCAGTTCCTTCCGCGAGGAACGTCGGCGCCGCGATTTCGGGATGCCGTGTGAGCAGCGGAACGTAGCCCGGGGCGGCGGCTTCCATGACCTTGATCTGACGGACTCGAAACGCGCTGCCTCTCGGGTGATGGTTCACCAGCTTGACCTTCACGAACCTGGCCAGGACTGGCGTGAACGTCAACGTGATTTCCGGACGCTTGAATGGGTCTGGTTCCAGGGGAACCGAGCCCGCGGCCAGCTTCACGAATCCGTCGGTGGCGCTGGACGGCGATGCCCAGACCTCGACGTCCCTCATGCCGGTCGTCTGGGAGAGCGTCCCAATGGTGACCGAGCCGATCAGGGCGGAGTCGCGCTTGAAAAACGACAGGACGAAGTCGGCCGGCCCCGGGTTTTGGTCAGGTACCGTAGTCGTGGCTTCCCGGATGCGGATCGACGAGGATGACCCGAGCCCTGGCCAGCTTCGGCTCACCGGTGATCGACTCCAGGCGTCCACCCCAGACGAGGTTCGCCACGTTGCCGTCGAAGACCGGCTCCTGTTCGGGTGACTGCGGCGGCTTCGCGGCCGGCGGGGCGGCCGGCTTCTGTCCCCGCGCTTGCGCGGCGAGGGATGCTTCGAAAACGGGCGCCAGCCACCCCTGCCGGTCGGCGACGACGGCGAGGCCCACGAGCGCGAGGACGACGATGAGGGTCGCGATGGTTCTCTTCATAGTTGTCGGGCGGAAGATTACCAGAAGTCGGTATGATTGGCGCCAACCAGGCTCGCGACCAGCCTCACGACGAGGATTCCATGCAGCCATCTGCCTTCGTCCGCGCCGCCCTCCCGACACGCGTCATCGCGGTCGCGCTCGGCTGCCTGCTGATTGCGGCAGGTCCGCGCGCGGTCCAGCGCAGCGCAGTCGCGCCGCCGGCACCGATCGGGCCGCTGCCCGCCGAGCGGCAGCTCGCATGGCACGAACTGGAGTTCTACGGCTTCCTCCACTTCGGCATCAACACGTTCACCGACAAGGAGTGGGGCTACGGCGACGAGAGCGAGGCGCTGTTCGCGCCGACGGCACTCGACGCGCGCCAGTGGGCGAGGGTCGCGCGAGACGCGGGGATGAAAGGGCTCATCATCACCGCGAAGCACCACGACGGCTTCTGCCTGTGGCCGAGCCGGTTCACCGAGCACTCCGTCGCGCGGAGTCCCTGGCGCGACGGCAAGGGTGATGTCCTTCGCGAACTGGCGGACGCCTGCAAGGAGTACGGGCTGAAGATGGGCGTCTACCTATCTCCCTGGGATCGCAACCACGCTGACTACGCCCGGCCCGAGTACCTCACCTACTACCGATCGCAGCTCCGCGAGCTGCTGACCGGCTACGGCACGCAGTTCGAGGTCTGGTTCGACGGCGCTAACGGCGGCGACGGCTACTATGGCGGGGCCCGCGAGCGCCGCCGGATCGACAACCGGACTTACTACGACTGGCCGAACACCTGGGACATCGTCCGGCAGCTGCAGCCGGGCGCCGTCATGTTCAGCGACGCCGGGCCGGACGTGCGCTGGGTCGGGAACGAATCGGGGGTCGCCTTCGAGACCTCGTGGTACGGGCTCGACCGCTCGGCGACCTATCCGGGCGACCCCGCGTACGCGAAGTCGCTGGCACGCGGCCTCGCCGACGCCCCGGACTGGGTCCCGCCCGAGGTGGACGTGTCGATCCGCCCAGGGTGGTTCTACCACGCGGCCGAGGATGCGAAGGTGAAGACGGTCGAGCAGTTGCTGACCATCTACCACCAGTCGGTCGGGCGCGGGGCCAACCTGCTGCTCAACATCCCGCCCGATCGGCGCGGCCTGATTCCGGACATCGACGTCGAGCGGCTGCGGTCGTTCCGTCAGGCGCTCGACGCAATGTACCGCACCGACCTGGCGGCCGGCGCCAAGGCGGCGGCGTCGAACGCGCGCGGCGGGGTTCCGGCGTTCGCGGCGGCGCGGGTCAACGACGGCAAGGCCGACACCTACTGGGCGACCGACGATGGGGTGACGAGCGGGAGCGTGACGCTGACGTTCGCGAAGCCCGCGCGATTCGAGCGGGTCGTGCTGCAGGAGTTCACCCGCCTGGGTCAGCGGGTCGAGGCGTTCACGGTCGAAGCCGAGGTGGATGGGGCGTGGAAGACGGTCGCCGAGGGCACGACGATCGGCTACAAACGCATCGTCTCATTCGAGCCGACGACGGCCGCCCGCGTGCGGGTGAACATCACCCGCGCCCGGGCGTGCCCGACGCTGGCGACCGTCGCGATGTACCTCGGGATCGGGTCGAATTCTCGCGCTGAGAATTGTGTAATTCAATTCTGTGAGCGCGGTAATTCGACCCGACCCCGGTTGTTACACGCGTGACCCGGCCGCAAGCCGCAAGTCGCAAGCCGTAGGGTCTACTTCAGCCCCCTTGCCTTCAGCAGCGGCTCGACCGAGGCGTCCTTGCCGCGGAACGTCTTGTAGGCCGTCATCGCATCAACTGTGCCGCCCTGCTCGAGAAGCCGGCGGAACGCCTTCGCTGTCGCCGGGTCGAACAGGTTGCCCTTCTCCACGAACGCCTGGAACGCGTCCTTGTCGTAGACCTCGCTCCAGATGTACGCGTAGTAGCCGGCCGAGTAGCCGCCCGAGAACACGTGCGTATAGAACGGGCTGCCATAGCGCGGCGGAATCTCCGGCAGCAGCCTGATCTTCTCCATCGAGGCCTTCTCGAACGCCGTTGCGTCCTGTTCGGCGGTGGTCGTCAACGTGTGCCAGTCCATGTCGAGGAACGACGCGGCCAGGTACTCGACGGTGATGAAGCCCTGGTTGAACTGGGCCGACTTCTCGATCTTCTCGATGAGCGCCGCCGGGATGACCTCGCCCGTCTTGTAGTGCTTCGCGTACATCTTCAGCACCTCGGGCTCGAGGCACCAGTTCTCCATGATCTGCGACGGCACCTCGACGAAGTCTCGAGGGAACCGGGCGATGGTCGGGTACGGGACCTTCCCGAGGAACGTCGACAGGGCGTGACCGAGCTCGTGGAACAGCGTGTTGACCTCCTCGAGCGTCAGCAGCGCCGGCTCGTCACCGGCTGGGCGGGAGAAGTTGCAGACGTTGGTGGCGAGCGGGCGCACCACCTTGCCGTTGCGGACCGACCCGCCCCGCATAGCGCCGCTCCACGCGCCGGTGCGCTTGCCTGGGCGGGGATGGTAGTCGGTGAAGAACACCGACAGGTGCTCGCCGTTCGCGTCCTTCACCTCGTACGCCTTGACCTCGGGGTGATACGTCGGGAGGTCCGGCCGGGGCGTGAACGTGATGCCGTACAGCTTGTTCGCGACGGCGAAGGCGCCCTGCACGACGTTGTCCAGCTTGAAGTAGGGCCTGAGCGCCTGCTCGTCGAGATCGAACCTCGCCTTGCGCACCTTCTCGGTGTAGTAGCGCCAGTCAGCCGCCTCGAGCTTGAACTTCCCCCCTTCCTTGTCGATCGACGCCTGGAGGTCGGCGGCCTCGCGGAGGGCGACGCTGCGCGCGGGCGTCCACAGTTGGTTGAGCAGGTTGTACACGCCGGCCGGCGTCTTCGACATGTTCTCTTCGAGGGCGAAGTCGGCGTAACTCTTGTAGCCCATCAGCTGCGAGCGCTCGACCCTCAGTGCCGCGATGCGCGACAGTGTCTTCTTGTTGTCCCACTGGTCGTTGTGATCGCCGCGGCTGGTGTAGGCCGCCAGGATCTGCCGCCGCAGGTCGCGGTTGTCGGCGTACTGCAGGAACGGCCAGATGCTCGGCGCCTGGAGCGTGTAGACCCACTTGCCGGGCATGTTCGCCGCCTTGGCGGCTGCGGCACCGCCCGCCACCACCGACGGCGGCAGCCCTTTCAGGTCCTCCTGCCGGTCGATCGCCAGCTTGAACTCGTTGGTGTCGTGCAGCTGGTTGTCGCCGAACTTCAGCGTCAGCAGCGACAGCTCGGCGTTGATCTTCTTCAGCTGCTCCTTCTTCGCCGGGTCGAGGTTCGCGCCCGCGCGCACGTAGCCTTTGTAGACCTCCTCGACCAGCTTGATCTGGATGGGCGTCAGGCTCCCTTTCGCCCGCGCGTCGTAGACCGCCTTGATGCGCCCGAAGAGCTTCTCGTTGAGCCGCACCTCGTCGCGCAGTGCCGACACGAGCGGCGTGACATCCCGGTTGACCGCCTGCAACTGCGGGTTGGTCTCCGCCCCGGTCAGGGCGTTGAAGACGCCCTGCACCTTCGCCAGCAGTTCGCCCGAGTTCTCGAGCGCCTCGAAGGTATTCGCGAAGGTGGCCGGCTGCGGGCTGTTGGCGATCGCGTCGATCTCCTTCCGGTTCTGCGCGATCGCTTCCTTGATGGCCGGCAGGAAGTGCTCGGGCTTGATCTCGCTGAACGGCGGCACCTTGAACGGTGTCGTCCATTCCCTGAGCAGCGGGTTGTCGGCCGGCGCCGCAGCCGGGGCCTGGGCCCCGGTGGGGACGATGGTTGCGAGCATCAGGAGCAGGAACAGGGCGGTTCGTCTGGTCATCGGAGCCCTCACGGGAAGAAGGAGATAGTAGATCGGAGTCAGAATCCAGAATCCAGAAGACAGAAGACAGAAGACAGAAGACAGAAGACAGAAGACAGAGCACTGTCGCGCTGTCACGCTGTCACGCTGTCACGCGAGAACCGCCGTCAGCCGCCAGCCACCAACCCCCAGCTGCCCGTCGCTGGTCGCCAGCCGCGAGCCGCCAGCCGGACCTGCAATCTACCCGCGGTCGGCGAGCGCGTCAAGTCGGCGTCGAGTCGGCGTCGAGGGCCTCGAGGGCTATTCTCCACCGAACGACCGTTTCGCCAGAACGCGACCGTTGTCGATGCCAGCCAGTTCCACCTCGAGGTCGTGAATCCTGCGTGCAATCGGGGTCGTGACTTCGACGAACAGGACGTAGTGCCCCGCGAGGGCGCCGGCCACCCGACTGATGGCCTGCTCGGCGAACTCGTTCGTGCGCAGGAAGAGCCCGCCCGTGTCCTTCGCCGTCACCTGCAGTCCGGCATCGAGCGAGTGCGAGGCCGCGTCGGTGACATCGACGCAGAAGACGGAAGCGCGCGCCGCCTGCAGCCTGCGCTTCGCCTCGGCGTACGACCGCTCGGGGTACACACGCCCGGCGATCAGGCGCCCGAAGCCATGGCCGATGTACACGATCGACTTGGCGCCCGGCAGCGGTTCGAGTGCCCGGCCCAGCAGCGCGAGCGACTCCTCCATCGTGTAGGCCCGGGCGGCCTGCTTCACGTCGAGCGCGGGCAGCAGAGACGGCGGCGGAACCGCTTTGACTGGCGGCGGGTCCTCGAAGAGGATGCCGTGCTCGAGCACGGCGCGGACCTTGTCCGCATCGCGGGTGAAGTCGAGCCAGACCCTGAGCCGCGAGTCGAACAACAGGACCGCCACGCGGTCGTCAGGCCCGAGCGAGCCCAGGAACCGGCGGGCGTTCATCAGCATCCGCATGAGGCCGACGACTCGGCTCGAATCGAGGTCCTTCTGGATCAGAAACACGACCAGCCTGGCCGGGCTGCGCTGGGCCTCGCTGAGGCCCGGGAAGTCGAGCCGCCGCGCCGCCGGCGGGCGGCTCTCGCCGATCCACTCGACCGACTCCACCGTTGCCGGCTTTCCGTCGACGCGGACCTTGAAGTGACGGGCGTCGAGGCCCAGGATCGGCTGGCCCTGGCCGTCCACCACGCGCGCGTCCACCAGCACGCGCGAGACGGTGACGGTTTCCGTGTAGCGCGGAGGCTGCTGGGCCTGGCGGGCAGCCGGGGCGAGATCGGCCGACGCCAACACCACGACGGCGAGAACTGTCCTGATGCGACGGGTCGGCCCGGCGCCCACGGTCAGGCCCCAGCGAGATACGGGATGGTCATCGGGCCCTCCGGCAGGACGGCAACCGGCGTGTCGGCCCCGAGCCGGGTCAGTTCGTCCGCCAGGCGTCGACTCATGTCCGCCACGGGTTCCAGGTGCGCCGCGCGCACCTCGTCGGCCGGGATCTCGCTGAACAGCCCGACGCGCGCCTTCAGGAGGATCAGCGCCAGCAGTTGCGCCTCCCACTGGTCGTACATCGAGAAGCCCGGCGCCATGATGGTGTCCAGCACCGCCTGCGGGCTCGCGTGCCCGGTCATCAGCCCGCGGAAGTTGCCGTGATCCGGGAAGCCTTCGTTGCAGCGCGCCGCCGCGAGAATCAGGCCGCCCGGCTCGACGATCTGCGCCGCCGCCGACATGCCTTTCACCGCCTGGTAGAGGTTCTGATCCAGCGGATAGCCGCTGTTTGTCGTCACCACGATCGGAAACGGCCGGTCGCACGGCGCCATCGCGGTCTCTCGCGCGGCGCGGCATCCTTCGCGGTGCGCCTCCAGCACGTCGCCGCAGAAGAAGCCGGTGATCTCCCGCCGCCGGTTCAGCGTCACGTTGACGCAGAAGTCTACCGGCAGGAGCGACCCGTTGGCGCGGATGATGTCCTGCGTCGGGTTGTCGTCGAGCCGGCCCCAGGTGCTGCGCGGGTCGCCAATCACGTCGGCGCGGTGGTAGTGCATGATGGCGTCGATATCGGCCAGCGCGGGGAACACCCCCTTGTAGCCGCCCGAGAAGCCCGCCATGAAATGCGGCTCGATGAAGCCGAGCACGATTCGACGGTCCGCCAGAACCCACTGGCGGTTCAGGAACACGGGGCGACCGTCCGGCGTCACGCCAGCGCGCTCGAGGCCCGCCGGCTCGTGCGCCGAGTGGTTCACGACCTGCACGCGCCGCATCACCTCGGGTCCCACCATCGCCCGCAGCTCGGGCTCCGTATTGACGCGGTGCGAGCCGGTGCCATTGACGATGGTCCACCGGCTGTCGGGAACGTGCGACAGTTCGTCGAGCAGCCAGCCGAGGAGCCGGTCCGACGGCAGCGGGCGGGTGATGTCGGGGATGGCGACGGCCAGGCGATCGTGCGGGCGGATGAGTTCACGGAGCGGCCGCGCGCCAATCGGTTCGCGGACCGCCCGTCTGAATGACGCCGCCTCGTCCGGGAGGCCGTCGACGAGGATCGGTTCGAGGACCGTCACCCGACTCGAGGGGATGCTGACGGGCACGCGGCCCGCTCCGTAGCAGAGGTCGACGCGCATGCCCGGCAGCATACCGCCGAATGGCCAGGAGTGCGAGAGGGGCAGACGCGGCCGGCGGCGCGAAGGCGGCTTGACGCCAACCTCGCGCGCCAGGTACCTGTTTGCCGCAGTGATATCCGGGCCCTCAGGCAAGGCTGAAGCCTCGCCCTACGGCCGGGATGGCTGTCTCTTCATACCGGAAACCGGTCGGTCTGGTTCACGTCCCCTTCAAGGAGCGTTTGCATGAGAACGGCACGTCCCATCATCCGGGCCCTCGGCGCCGCCGCCGTGGTGGTCCTCGCCCTCGTCGTGTTCGCCGGCGACTTCGCGGCTCAGAGCCTGTCGCCGGAGGTGCTCAAGGCCTTCAACTTCCGCGCCATCGGCCCGACCAGGCAGAGCGGGCGCATCACGGACTTCGCGGTCCCCGAACTCGAGCCCTGGACCATCTACGCGGCCACGGGTTCAGGCGGACTCTGGAAGTCGGTGAACAACGGCGAGACCTGGGAGCCGATCTTCGACAATCAGCCCGTCATCTCGATTGGCGACATCGCGGTCGCCGCGTCGAATCCCAACATCGTCTATGTCGGCACCGGTGAGGCCAACACCTCGCGGAGCACCTACTGGGGCGACGGCGTCTACAAGTCCACCGACGCGGGCAAGACCTGGACGAACGTCGGCCTCAGGGACACGCAACACATCGGCCGCATGGTGATCCACCCCAAGAACCCGGACATCGTGTACGTCGCGGCGCTGGGGCACCTGTATTCCGAGAACGACGAGCGCGGCGTCTACAAGACGATCGACGGCGGCAAGACCTGGATCAAATCGCTCGACGTCAAGGCCGACGGCAAGACGATCGGCGCTGCCGACATCGTGATGGACCCGGTCAAGCCGGACACCCTCTACGCCGCCAGCTACGACAAGGAACGGAAGCCCTGGACGTTCAACCTCGGCGGCCCCGGCAGCGCGATCTACAAGACGACCGACGGCGGCAAGACCTGGACGAAGCTCACCACGGGCCTCCCGGGCGGGATGATCGGCCGCATCGGCCTCGACATCAGCCTGAAGAACCCGCTGGTGCTCTACGCCAACATCGAGAACGCCAACAAGCCGAAGATGTCCGACGCCGACCGGCTGAAGGAGCTGCGCGAGGGCAAGTCGAGCAGCGGCATGATCGGTGAAGAGGTGTACCGGACCGACGACGGCGGGAAGACCTGGAGGAAGGTGAACGAGAAGAACCCGGTGGGCGGCGGCCCCGGCTACTACTACATGGACGTCCGGATCGACCCGGCGGACGTGAACCACGCCTACATCCTGAGTGTCGGCGTGCTCGAGACGAAGGACGGCGGGAAGACCTGGACCTCGGCGTTCCGGTTCGGCGGCGACAACCACGCCCTGTGGATCGACCCGAAGAACTCGAAGCACATGATCCTCGGCTACGACCACGGCATGGGAATCACCTTCGACGGCGGGCAGAACTGGCACCATCCCGACGAGCTGCCGCTGGCGCAGTTCTACGCCGTCGGCCTCGACAACCAGGTGCCCTACAACGTGTACGGCGGACTGCAGGACAACGGGTCGGTGCGCGGGCCGAGCAGCAAGCGCGGCGGCCGGCCGGTCGTGTTCGAGGACTGGCAGACCGTGGGCGGCGGCGATGGCATGTTCAACGTCGTCGACATCACCGACCGCTACCTCTACAACGAGTCGCAGTTCGGCTCGATATCGCGGACCGACCTCTACACCGGCGAGTCGAAGGGCATCGCGAACCGCGACCAGTCGCTGCGCTTCAACTGGAACGCCCCGATCGTCGCCTCGCAGCACGACACGATGGTGGTCTACCACGCGGCCAACCGCCTGATGAGATCCGCGACCCGCGGCGACACCTGGGAGTTCGTCAGCCCCGACCTGACCACCAACGACAAGTCGAAGATGCCGACCGGCAAGGGCGGCGACGGCAACATCCAGTACTGCACCATCACGACCGTTTCGGAATCGCCGATCGCGCGCGACCTGTTGTGGGTCGGAACCGACGACGGGAACGTGTGGGTGACGAAGGACGCCGGGCGCGGCGGCGACAAGAGCTGGACCAAGCTGAACGACAACGTCAAGGGAAACCCTGGCTACTGGGTGAGCGGCGTCGAGGCGTCGCGCCACTTCCCCGGCACGGCGTACCTCAGCTACACCGGCTACCGGCACGACGACTTCCGGCCGTTCCTCTACAAGACCACCGACTACGGCCAGACCTGGACGTCGATCGTCGGCAACCTGCCCAACAAGGCGATCAACGCCATCCGCGAGGATCCGAAGAACCCGAACCTGCTGTTCGTCGGCGCAGACTTCGGGCTGTTCGTCTCGATCGACGGCGGCAAGACGTGGACCGAGATGAAGGGCAACATGCCGACGCAGCCGGTCTACGACCTGAAGATCCACGAGCGCGACGGCGACCTGGTCGTCGCCACGCACGGCCGCGGGATCTTCATCACGAACATCTCGGCGCTCGAGCAGATCAACGACAAGGTGCTGGGCGAGAGTTTCTACCTCTTCGACACGAAACCCGCCGTGAAGTGGGTGACGAGGCTCGGCAACGTATCGGCGTCCCGCAACTTCAGCGCGCCGAGCGCGCCGGTCGGCGTGGTGATCAACTACTACCAGAAGGCGGCGGCTTCGGGCGACGTGAAGGTCCAGATCATGAAGGGGGCTCGAGTCGTCGCGGAGAACGCGAAGGCGCCGAATGCGGCCGGCCTCAATACGCTGGTCTGGAACATGCGGATGGACAACGTGACGCTGCCCGGCGTGACGGCGGCGGCCGCGGGCGCCCGCGGGGCCGGCGGCGGCATGCGTGGCGGCGCGGCGGCGCCGGCCGTCCCGTCGTTCGGCGGGGCGTTGCCAGCCGATCCGGGCGAGTACACGGTCGTCGTGACGGCTGGCGGGAAGACGATCTCGAAGACCGCGGTGATTCTCGAGGACGTGTGGTTCGACAGGATGTTCTAGGGGAAGAAGACAGAAGACAGAAGATAGAAGATAGAAGCGGGAGACGCGGGCCCGGGGTGCTTCGCATGCCGGGCCTCGTCCATCTGCGGGTACGCAGCGCCCCAGTTCGCAAGATCGCAAGTTCGCAACATCGCACGATTCGCCCGTGTCCTGCCCGGAGGCTTCGTGTCCCTCGTCGAACAGTTCGTCCGCACCGCCAAGCAGCACGAGAGCAAGCTGGCCATCGTCGATCGCGCGACAGGCCAGCGCGTGACCTACCGCGACGCCCTGCTCCGCACCCTGATCCTCTCGCGAAAGTTCAGGCGCTACGCGCCCGGGATGATCGGCGTGATGATCCCGACGTCGGGCGGCGCCATCTACACGATGATCGCCGCGCTGATGAGCGGCCGCACGCCGGTGATGATCAACTACTCGACCGGCGCCGCGCAGAACTCCCAGATGGCGCAGCGGCGCCTCGCGTTCCGCACGATCATCACGTCGCGGGCGCTGCTCGAGAAGATCAAGTGCCCGTTGCTGGACGGCATGGTATGCATCGAGGACCTCGCCGCCGGCGTCACGACGGTCGACAAGCTCGGCGGGCTGCTCCGGTCGAAGATGTCGGCCGATCGTATCTGCCGCGGCGTTCATCTCGGAGCAGACGAGGATCAGGCAGTGATGCTGTTCACCAGCGGCAGTGAGCGGGACCCGAAGGCCGTGCCGCTGTCGCACAAGAACATCAAGGCGAACATCGACGGCATGCACCAGGTGCTCGAGTTCGGCCCGGTCGACATCATCCTCGCGAACCTCCCGCTCTTCCACGTGTTCGGCCTCACGGTCACCGCGTGGCTGCCGCTGACCAACGGCATGACGGTGGTGACCAGCCCGAACCCGCTCGAGCTGAGGGCCATCACGACCGCCGTGCGCGAGGAGCGCGTGACGATGATGGTGGGCACGCCGACGTTCCTGACTGGCTACCTGCAGAAGTCGGAGCCCGGGGATTTCGAAACGGTGCGGCTGCTCATCACGGGCGCCGACAAGTGCCCGGAATCGCTCCGGGCCGGCTACCTCGAGCGCCACGGCAAGGTGCTGCTGGAGGGTTACGGCACCACCGAGACCAGCCCGGTCATCTCGGTGAACACGCCGGTCGACAACCGGCCGGGCAGCGTCGGCAAGGCGCTGCCGAACGTCCAGGTCCGGATGGAGCACTACGAAACGGGCGAGGCGTGCGGCGTCGGCGAAATCGGCAAGATCCTGGTGCGCGGCGACAGCGTGATGTCCGCCTACTTCGACGACTTCGAGGCGACGGCGCTGCACATGCGCCACGGCTGGTACGACACGGGTGACATGGGCTACCGAGACGAGGACGGCTACCTCTGGCACGTCGGCCGGCTCGGACGGTTCCTGAAGGTGGGCGGCGAAATGGTGTCGCTCGTGCAGGTGGAGGACGCCCTGCAACGCGCGCTGCCGGAGGCCGTCGAGTGCGGGGTGGTCGAGGTGCCCGACGCCGTCCGCGGCGCGCGGATTGTCGCCGCTGTCACGCAGAACGTGGACGAGAAGGCGGCGACGGCGAAGCTGGCCGGGAGCCTGCCGCGCATCGCGCTGCCAAGACAGTTCATCGTCCTGCCGTTCCTGCCGAAGATGCCCAGCGGCAAGGTGGACTATCGCGCGCTGACCGAACTGGTGCGCGACACGGTGCAGAACGGGAGTCGGGGCTGACGCGGGTCAGTCGGTTCTGACGATGAGGGGTCGGGGCTGACGTGAAGGTCGGGGCTGACGTGAGGGGTCGGGGCTGACGATGAAAGGTCGGAGACCATGAACAGTGCTGCCCGTCCGAGTCGGCTTGTCGTTTCCGCGCTCGCGCTTGGCCTGCTGCTCGTGACGCCTCGCGTTCTGGCGCAGGCGCCGGGGCCTGTGACATCGCCAGAGAGGTTCTTCGGGTTCCAGATGGGCGCCGATCGGAAGATGGCGCGCTGGGACCGGATGGTCGCCTACTACCAGCAGCTCGCCCGCGAAAGCGCCCGCGTCAAGGTGGTGGACATGGGCCCCTCCACGGAGGGCAACCCGTTCCTGCTCGTCGTGATCTCTTCGCCCGCCAACCTGGCGAAGATCGACCGGCTGCGCCAGGTGAACCTCCGGCTCAGCGACCCTCGCGGCCTGGCGGAGGCCGAGATCAGGAAGCTCGTGGCCGAGGGCAAGGCGGTCATCTGTCAGACGATGAGCCTGCACGCCACGGAGATCGGCGGCACGCAGATGGCGGCCGAACTTGCGTTCGACCTGCTGTCGCGGCAGGACGAGGAAACGATGCGGATCCTCGACAACGTCGTCTTCCTGATGGTTCCCTGCTTCAATCCCGACGGCGAGAACCTGGTGCACGACTGGTACCAGAAGACGCTCGGCACGGAGTACGAGGGGGTGTCGCCGCCGGTTCTGTACCAGAAGTACTCGGGGCACGACAACAACCGCGACGCGTTCATGACCAACCTGGTCGAGTCGCGCTACGTGGCGAAGATCCTCTTCACCGACTGGATCCCGCAGGCGTACGTCGACCACCACCACATGGGCTCGTACGGCGCGCGGATCTACGTGCCGCCGTACTCGGATCCGATCCGGCCGATGGCCGACCCGCTGATCTGGCGCGAGCACAGCTGGTACGGCGCGCACATCGCCTACAAGGAGGAAGAGGCCGGACTGTCGGGCGTCCTCAACATGGCGCAGTACTCCGGCTGGGGTCACTTCGGCTTCCACTGGATCACGCCGTTCCACAACATCGCCGGGATGCTCACCGAGTCGGCCAGCGCGAAGATCGCCACGCCGATGTTCATCCATCCCGATCAACTGCAGGGCGGCGCGCGCAACCTGCCGGCCTACGAGGAGCAGACCACCTTCCCGAACCCGTGGCCGGGCGGCTGGTGGCGGCTGCGCGACATCGTGGAGCGGCAGAAGGTGTCGGCGTGGGCCACGCTCGACCTCGCGGCGAGGAACAAGGAGACGGTTCTCTGGAACGCGTATCTCAAGGCGAAGCGGCAGACCGAGCGCGGCGCCGCCGGCAAGCCTGCGGCCTTCGTCATTCCGGCCGGGCAGCACGACCCGCTGACCGCCGCAAAGCTGGTGGCCAAGCTGCTCGTGCAGGGCGTCGAGATTCGGACCGCCGACAAGCCGTTCGTCGGACCGAACGGCGTGCCGTACGCCGCCGGATCGTTCATCGTGCCGATGGCGCAGCCGAAGATGGGGCTCATCCGGTATCTGCTCGGCCGCACGTTCTACCCGGACAACACCTACACGCGCGACCGCGACGGCACGCCGATCCGGCCCTACGACATGGCGACCGACACGATGGCCGAGTTCATGGGCGTTCGCGTCGATCCCGTTGACCAGGTGCCGCAGGGCGAGTTCAGGAAGTTCGACGCCGTTCGCTCGGTGGGCAAGGTGGAGAAGGGCGCGGCCGGCTACCGTCATCGACGGCCGCCAGAACGACGCGTTCAAGGCCGCGAACATCCTCCTCGACAAGGGAGTGGCGCTGCGCCGGGCGGACAAGGCGGCGCCGGGCGTGAATCCCGGAGATTTCATCGTGCCGGCCGGCGCGCCCGAAGCGGCGCTGAGCGCGGTGGCGACCGAACTCGGCGTCGACTTCAAGGCGCTCGCCGCGGAGCCGACATCCGCCACCCACGGCGTGAAGCGGCTGCGCGTCGGCATGTACCAGCGCTACTGGGGCGGGAACATGGACGAGGGATGGACGCGGTTGCTGCTCGAGCAGTTCGCGTTCCCCTACACGACGGTGATGGACGCCGACATCAAGAAGGGCGGCCTCGAGACCAGGTTCGACGTCATCATCCTGCCGGACGACTCGACGGCGATGATCACCGGCGAGCGCCCGCCGGCCGGCCAGGGAGGGCGCGGAGGCCCGTCGCCCGAGTCGTACCCGCCCGAGTACCGGAGCGGCATCGGCGCCGACGGCGTAGCTGCGCTGAGGGCATTCGCCCAGAAGGGCGGCACCATCGTCGCGCTCGGCGGCGCGAGCGCGTTCGCCATCGAGCGGTTCGGCCTGCCGATCCGCAACGTCGTAGCGGGACTGCCCGCGAAGGAGTTCTTCTGCCCGGGTTCGACCCTCCACACGAAGTTCGACACGTCGAACCCGCTCGCGTGGGGCATGCCGGCGGAAGGGCTGGTGGCGTTCATGGGCGGGAGCCTCGCGTTCGAGATCCAGGCGAACGCGTTCAGCGAGCGCTACGAGATCGTCGCGTCGTACCCGGCGCGCGACCTCCTGCAGAGCGGCTGGCTCATCGGCGAGTCGTTCCTGGCGAAGAAGGCGGCGATGGTCTCGGCGAAGCTCGGCGACGGCCGCGTGATCCTCGTCGGCCACCGCACGCAGCACCGCGCCCAGACGCACGGGACGTTCAAGCTGCTCTTCAATGCGCTCGTTGGCAGGAACTGACGGCGATAGTCGGGACGATTGTCAGTCGGTTCTTACGATGAAGGGTCGGCTCTGACGATTGACAGGGTCGGCTCTGACGATGAAAGGTCGGTTCTGACGATGAAGGGTCGGGGCTGACGCGCGTCAGTCGGGACTAACGCTGTCAGTCGGGGCCGACGATGAGGGGTCGGGACTGACGATGCCAGTCGGGGCTGTGGACCCGGTCAGGCGTGCCAGGGATTGACCGTCCTCGCGCCGGCGGCGCGCATAGTCTCGTCGTCCCGGGTGACGACGGCCGCGTCGATCGCCAGGGCAGTCGCCGCGATCAGTGCGTCGATGACGGACAGCGGCCGGCCACGCCGGATCGACTCGCCAGACACGCGGCCCCACACCAGCGCCACCCGATCGCTGATCGGCGCGATCCGGCCCCGAAACCGGTCCCGCAGGTCCCGGTCCAGCCAGGACTGGAGGCGCACCTTCTTCCGGCCGTCCGGGAGTTGCGAGATGCCCTTCTGGATCTCGCCGAGGGTCAGGACGCTCAGGCACACGTCCTCTTCCCGCTGCTCCGCCAGCCACCCGACGACTTCCTTCGAGGGCCGAGGTCTGGCCAGTTCGGAGATGACACAGGTGTCGAGCAGGAACGTCACAGGCGCACCTTCCGTCCGGCGTCGCGGCTGCGGGCGAGATCGAGGTCCGCGCCGTGAAGCGGAGAGTTCGCGAAGAACTCCACGAGGCTTCCCGCGGGGCGCGTCAGCTCGCGATATGCGTCGGCCGGGAGGATGACGACCGCATCCTCACCTCTGCGGGTCACCACCTGAGGCCCGGCCGTGAGCACCGTGTCGACGAGTTCGCTGAAGCGGTTCTTGGCGTCCTGCAGTGGCCATCGCGCGAGCAAGAGACACCTCCAAGGCTAGCCAGTCTAGACAGATAGTACCCCAACCCCGGCACCCCCGTCAACCGGACGGCCCCTCGGCGGGTCGCTGCGTATCCTGCAGCAGCGGGTTGCTGACCTTCAGATCCGGAAACCGGCCGAAGTCGCGGTCGGCGCTCCAGAGTTCGTCGACGCCGTGATAGCGACAGATCGCGGCGATCGCGGGCGTCGTGTACCCGAGGGCCGGCCACGCGGCCGGCGACGAGGAGCCGCTTCAACTCCGGCCAGTAGCCATCCGACTCGGCGAGCAGCACGATCGACGGCGATTCCAGCCACGCGTCGATCTGGTCAATCGCCGCCGCGAGCGGCGTCGGCGGCATGAAGATTCGCGGGTGGGTCACGATCGCGACGAACTCGTGGAGGCACGGCCAGGGCACGGCCCACGGCGAACGCCCCTCCGCCAGCGCTTGCACGCACGGGTAGGCGGCCTCGTGCCACGGCGAGTCCTCGCGGTGCGCGTACACGAGGACGTTCGTGTCGACCGCGATCATGCGCCCCGCCCTTCGTACGAGAGGTCACGCAACCGATCCCACCCGGCCTCCGCGAGTTCGGGCCGCAGGCCCTGGCCGGCGAACGACGCCCGGCGCAGGCGGAACGGACCCCGGGCCTGCCGCTCCGCGAGCGCCCGACGCAGCCCCTCTTCCACCAGCGCACGGACCGTCGTGTCGTCCCGCGCCGCGGCCTTCTTGGCAGCCGACAATAACGATTCGGAAATATCGATTGTCGTCTTCATACAGCTAACAATATCATAAGAGAAGGCTAGCTGTATCTAGAGGTCTCGAGCGGGACCGCTCGCAACGCCGTCATTTCTTCTTGGCCGCGGCCGCGTTATCCAGCGCCTGTTTGTATGCCTTAATCTCGCCCCACCAGCCGGCTTCGAACGTGTTCCAGGGTATCTGCCGGCGCCGTTCGACGTAGGCGCCGAGCTCATCGGCAACCGCTTGCGCCTGGGCTTCGTCCCCGAGCTCGTTGAGCGCCATCGCCAGGAAGATCATCCCAGGCAGGTCCGGCCCGCCCCTGAGCGAGTCGGCACGCCGAAAGGCCGCGACGCTTTCCCGGTAGCGTCCGACACGATAGAGAGCCAGCCCAAGAGTCTCGGCGAACCGTGCGCTGGAGGGCACCTCGCGCGCGCCCGCCTCTGCGTACCGCACGGCGCGCCTGTAGTCGGCGCCCGTATGACCGGGACTCCAGGCGACGGCCTGGCTTGCGCCGAACAGCTCCATCGGATCGTCGCCGCGCGCCCGCGCCAGTCGAATCGCGGCGTCTCGAACCGCTGGCGCGAGCGACGGATCGCCGTTGAGCGCCGCGATGACGTCGGCCGACAGCCGATACTGGTCGAACAGCTGGTCGACGATTTGCCTGGCGTCGAAATCGTACGACGCGCGCGCGTCGAACACCACGGTCGTACTGTCGCTGCCGAGCAGCAGCAGGCGACGGCCGTCGTTCGTGAACGCTGCCCGCTGTGGCGGCCCCGCACCCGCATCCAGCTGCAGCAGCGCGCGGGACACCGTCGCGTCCCACAGGCGCAGCCGCCCGTTGTCGTAGGGCGCGACGAGCCGCGCGCCGCCGGCGTCGAACGCGAGCGGCCAGCCGATCGCGTTGCCGTCGGCGGCAAGCGTCCTGGCTGCCTGTCCCGATCCGATCGTCCACACGTTCATCGTCCGGTCCTGGCAGCCGACGGCAATCCGTTGACCGTCCGGGCTGAAGGTGAAGGTCGTGATCGGTGTGGGAAGCTGCGGCGTGCGCCAGACGACGGTCCCGCTGCCGGTGTCCCAGATCGTGACGGTGCGGTCGGCGGCGGCGGCGAGACGCCGGCCGTCCGGGCTGAAGCGTGGCCCCCACCGCGGCATGGCCGGCGCAATCATCGTGATCGGCTTTCCGCCGCCGACGGGCCAGACCCAAATCGTGTTGTCGGCAAAGGCGGCCGCTACCCGCGTGCCGTCCGGACTCATCGTCACTCCCACAGCCGCCCGTTTGGGGCCCGCCAGCACCGCCACAGGCAAGCCCGTCTCCAGCGACCACACCTTGACCGTACCGTCGACACAGCCGGACACCGCCCGGCGTCCGTCCGGGCTCAGCGTGGCGCTGTAGAGCGTGACTCCCTGGCCAGCCCTCGGCCCTGGGCCGGAGGGCGTGTAGCCGAGCGTGGTGAATCGATCGGGCGAGTCGAGGTCCCACCACTGCAGCGCACCGCCCTGCGCCGAAGCGGCCACGACACGCCCGGAATCGGCGTGGAGGTCGCCCACGCCCTTGACCTGACTCGCAGCCACCGCCGGGTTCGCGGGCGCGATCCGGACGCGACGCGCGTCCCACACCTTCACGGTGTTGTCCGCCGATCCGGAGGCGAAATGACGTCCATCCGCGCTGAAGGCCAGCGCCGTGACGTCTTTCGCGTGTCCGCGCAGCTCGGCCACCTGTTGGCGAGTTGCCACATCCCAGAGTCGAACCGTCTTGTCCCGGGAGCCGGACGCGAGCCGCCGACCATCGGCCGAGAAGGCGGTGGCCGTGACCGGGCCGTCGTGCCCCTTCAGTATGGCGAGGGCGACGCCGCAACGGTCCAGAGGCGCACGGTCCCGTCCGCTCCTCCGGACGCGACGAAGCGGTCGTCCGGGCTGAACGCGACCGAATGGACCGCTCCGTCGTGGCCTTTCAGGACTCGAGGCTCGGCGGCGCCTGCGACGCTCCAGACCCGAACGGAACCGTCGTGCGACGAGGACGCGATCTGCGATCCGGCGTGATCGAACACGGCCTGGCTGACGCCGTCCTCGTGACCCGTCAGCGTCGCAATCGACGTCCCTGTCGCGACATCGAACACCCTAAGCACGTTGTCCCAACTCCACGCGACCACACGCCGCCCGTCGGCGCTGAACGCGGCCGATACGACCGAGCCCGGACGCCCGCTGAGCGTCGCGAGCGTGTGTCCCGCCGAGTCCGCGATCGCAAAGGTGTCGACGGAGACATCGAACGTCAGGGTCGGATTGACCTCTCGTATCTGTCCCTTTTCCCGAATCTGAACGGTCTGCACGGACGGTCGCACTGGCGCCGAGACGCCGCAGGTCGGCAGGACCAGACGCGAGATCGTGGCGCCAGACGCCGCGTCGGTGACGCTGAGCGTACGCCGAGCCACCGGCGGCACTGGCGGGTCCGACAGGGGCGTTCGCCCGGTCGGATAGCCCTGAGTCATCTCCGCGGTGACCGTTCCGCTGACGAGGTTGGCTTCGTCCCTCTCGGGCACATGCCCTTCGGGCTTCCCGGCGACGCGCATGTACACCACCGGCGAAACCGGAAGCGCCCAGGCGGCCGTGACGTATTCCGAGCCATCGGCGGATACGGCGACGACCGATTCGGGTCGGTCGATGCCTCCTGATGGGCGGCGGACATCGGCGAGCGGCAGGAGCGTCTGCCGGGCGGCGCCGTGGAGGACGCCCCTGTCGGCCACCCACACGAGCCTCGACCCGTCAGGCGTGAACGAGATTGACGTCACCGCCCCACCGCCGCTTCCGAACGTCGCCAGGCTCGGATCGCTTTCGGCGTAGAGATACCGCCACTCCCACCCGCGGAGCGCTGGCGGCGCCGCGGCGAGCCGCTTCCTCGCCTCGGCGATTTGGTTGGAACGCAACAGCAGGTCGGCCGCGGCGATGTTCGCGAAGTAGCTCTGACCGTCCGCCGCGGCTCGTTGAGCCTCGGCGTCGCTCTGCGCGTGCTCCGCCTGGACGCGCTGCTCGTCCGCGACGCCGCGCTGGCGCTCGGTTTCTGCGCGCGACGCCTCAGAACGCGAGTACATCGTTCGCGCAAGCGCCGTCTGCGCGGTGGCAATGGCGCGCTGTCGATCGGTCTCGACACGTGCCCGCTCGGACCGGACGTACATCGCGGTCGCCACGGCAAGCCCGGCCAGCAGGGCCACAACCACCGCCGCCGTGCCGGCCACCGCGGCCCGGTGCTTCCGGAAGGTCTTCTTCCACTGATAGACGGCGCTCGGCGGGCTTGCGAGCACGGGTTCGTCCGAAAGATGCCGGTCGACGTCCGCCGCGAACTCCGACGCCGACGCGTAACGACGGGTCGGGTCTTTCTCGAGTGCCTTGAGGACAATCCAGTCCAGTTCGCCACGCAACTGACGATGCAGCGAGGGCAGCGTGGTGTGGCGCCGGGTGGCCACGTCCTCGGCCCCCACGCCGAGCCCCGTGACTCGCTGGCTCGGCCTTGTGGGTTCGTCCTCACGAATCATGCGCAGGATCTCGCTGTAGCCGGCCTGTCGCAATCGCTCGGCATCGAACGGCAGCGCACCCACCAGCAACTGGTACAGCATCACGCCGAGCGAGTAGATGTCGGTCGTCGTGTCGACCTCGCCCGCCCGCATGTCGGCCTGCTCGGGGCTCATGTACTCGGGCGTGCCGACCAGCACGCCGTTCCGGGTGAAGACCGTCTTCTCGGTCAGACGCTGCCGGATGGCCTTCGCAATCCCGAAGTCGATGACCTTCGGCACCGGCACGCCGTCTTCCACGGTCACGAGCACGTTCGACGGCTTGAGATCGCGGTGGATGACACCCTTCTGGTGGGCGTGCTGAATCGCGTGACACACCTGGACGAACAGCGCCAGCCGCGCGCGGTTCGTCAGCCGGTTGTGGTCGCAGTACTCCGAGATCGGCACGCCGGCGACGTACTCCATCACGAAGTAGGGCCGACCCTGCTCGGAGGCGCCGGCGTCGAGGACCCTGGCGATGTTCGGGTGGGTCATCAGCGCGAGGGCCTGGCGCTCCGACTCGAACCGCACGACGACCTCACGCGTGTCCATCCCGAGCTTGATCAGCTTGAGCGCCACGATCCGGCGGATCGGGTACTCCTGCTCGGCCCGATAGACGATGCCCATCCCGCCCTGCCCGAGCACCTCGAGGATGCGGTAGGGGCCGATTCGCTCGGGATGGGTCGCCGGGCCTGCCTCCGCTCTCGCGGCCGGGGCGCCCGGAACGGAGGTCATGGCGTCCGGGTCGGTGCCAGGCAGGCCGAGTTTCAGCAGGCACCCGGGGCAGACGGTGTTCGGGGAGCCGCCAGGCAGCACGGCGCCGCAGCGCCCACACAGATGCGGTTCAGTCATACGGGGTTCCGGCGTTCGGTCACCGCGGAAGGACTCAATGTCACATGACTGAAGACGCTGCCAAGGTTACACGATCGTCCCCTTTTCGGCCGGCGATCTCATAGAATGTCGCCGAAAGGGTGCTGGCCGACATGGCGACCCATCTCGACTCCTGCCATTCTCGCTGCTGGCCCTTGGCATCGCCGCCTTCATGGTGTTCAGTCCTATGGCCGCTCCCAATCCTCCTGCCGCGTCGTTTGGCGCCGACCTCGCGTTCCTGAAGCAGCACACCAATGTCATCACGCTCGCCGACGAGACCGGCCGGGCGCAGGTGGTTGTCGCGCCCGCCTGGCAGGGGCGCGTCATGACCAGCACGGCCGGCGGCAGCGACGGCCCGAGCTTCGGCTGGATCAACCGCGAGCTGATCGCCTCGCGGACGCTGCAGCCGCACATCAACGTGTTCGGCGGCGAGGACCGCTTCTGGCTCGGGCCCGAGGGCGGGCAGTTTTCGATCTTCTTCGCGAAGGGGGCCAAGTTCGACCTCGAGCACTGGTTCACGCCACCGCCGATCGACACGGACGCCTATCAGGTCGTGCGGCAATCGCGCGATTCCGCGCAGTTCCGCCACGACTTCCAGCTGACGAACTACGCCGGCACCACCTTCAGCGTGCGGGCCGACCGCGACGTGCGCCTGCTCGCACCGGCCGCCGCGTGGAAGCAGCTGGGCCTCGCCCCGACGGCGGGTGTAACGATGGTGGCCTACGAGTCGGTGAACCGGATCACGAACGCGGGGCAGAAAGCGTGGGTGAAAGACACCGGATTGCTCTCGATCTGGATCCTCGGCATGTTCACGCCGTCGCCGGCGACCACCATCGTGGTGCCCTTCAAGCCCGGCCCGGAGGCGACGCTTGGCAAGCCCGTCAACGCCGCCTACTTCGGCGCCGTTCCCCCCGAGCGCCTCGTCGTGAAGGACCGTGTGGCCTTCTTCAGCGGCGATGGCAAGTACCGCAGCAAGATCGGCGTCGGCCCGAAGCGCGCGCTGCCAGTCCTGGGCAGCTACGACGCGGCGGGCAACGTGCTGACGCTGGTGCAATACACGCTGCCGCCGCAGCCGGCGCCGTACGTCAACTCGATGTGGGAGATCCAGAAGGACCCGTACGGCGGCGACGTCGTGAACAGCTACAACGACGGCCCGCCGTCTCCCGGCGCGAAGCCGCTCGGTCCGTTCTACGAGATCGAGTCCTCGTCGCCCGCGGCGGCGCTGGCGCCGGCCGCGTCGCTCGAGCACGTCCACCGCACTCTGCACCTGACCGGTTCGAAGGACGCGCTCGACGCCATCGCCAGGGCCACGCTCGGGCGTGAGCCTGGCAGAGATCGTGAAGCGCGCTGCCCAAGTCGAAGTAGCGCGGGTCTTCCGAAGTCGCGCCGAAGCCCGGAGGGCGAAGGCGAAAGGCCCGCTGTCGGCGCCGGCCCAGCCGGCCGTTGCAAGGCGCCCGTGCTCGCGAACCGCTCGACAGCGCCGGCAAAGCGCCCCTGCGGCCAGAGGATCGCTGAGCGAAGGTCGGCCGCTGTCCGCTGGTGACCGCGAGGGTCCGCCTCCCGCCTGCCTCCGCCTCCGAGGCCCTTTGCGTGCGATCCCGACGGCGCTGCTCGCAAGGTTCGCTGCGCGCGGCCACCTCGCAACGACCGGCTGTTGTGGCGCTGGTCTGTCGCCGGCTCGAGATCCATCCCGCAACCGTCCGCCGCCACCGCGAGCCGAACCGGCCGACGGGCGTTGGGGGATGCCTGCGCGAGCGAGCATGCGAGCAGTGCCGTCGGTAGGGTGCGCCAACCAGGAGCCGCAGGCTCAGACTTGCCCGGAGGCGCGCTGAACGATGCCGACTGGCTCACGCGAACTCCCCCGGCCGAGGCGACTGGTTCGGCACTGTCGAGCGCGAGCGAGCGCGGGCGCCCACAACGACCGGCGGCGGAGGGCTCGCGGCGAGACACAACTCCCCTTGACACCACCCAGCCGCAAGTAGACACTGCCGACACTTGGAGCCGGACCCGGCTCAACCCGCGCGTGTGACCGCAAACCGTTCGCGGAGGAAGCGATGTTCAAGCAACTGCCTCGGACCGCCATCGCCGCGGCCCTGATTGTCGGTGTGGTGCTCGCCTACGTGGTGGGTGTGCAGGCGCGGCAGGCCGCCGGCCAGAAGAACGCTCCTGCCGCACGGGGTGCGCAGGCGACTGGACCAGGAATACACCAAGCGCATCCTGGACGCGACGCCCGACAAGCGCATCCTGACCGAACTGGTCGATCACATGCCGGCGTCCGCGACCGTGCCGTCCCCGCTGAAGTTCTTCGGCTACGTGCCGGGCGAGGACAGCAAGGTCACCTACCACAAGGACATCGTTCGCTACTACGAAGCGCTCGACAAGGCGTCGCCGCGCGTGACGATGTGGGAGATCGGCAAGACCGAGGAAGGGCGCCCGATGGTGGCGCTCGCCGTGGCCAGCGAAGCGACAATCGCGTCGCTCGACCAGTACAAGCGGATCACGCGGCAGCTCACCGACCCGCGCGCGCTGTCCGAGTCGCAGGCTCGGCAGTTGATCGCCACCGGCAAGCCGTTCTACGTCGTGACCGGCAGTCTGCACTCATCGGAGGCCGGAAGCCCGGAGATGCTCATCGAAATGGCGTTCCGGCTGGCGGTCGGAGAGTCGCCTTTCATCCAGCAGATCCGGAACAACTCGGTCGTCGTCATCGTGCCGGTGGCTGAGGTGGACGGCCACGAGCGCTACGTCGACAACCGGCGCGCGGCGGACGGGGGCCAGCCGCAGCCCGGCATGACCTACTGGGGCAAGTACGTCGCGCACGACAACAACCGCGACACGATGGGCAAGGGTCTGGCGCTGACCCACAACGTTCTGAAGCTCTTCCTCGACCTGCGACCGCAGGTGCTGAACGACCTCCACGAGTCGGTCACGCTGCTCTACACGTCGGCCGGAACCGGGCCTGTACAACACCGAGATCCCGCCTGTGCTGGCGAGCGAGTGGTGGTGGCTGGCGCAGACCGAAGTGATGGAGATGACCAAGCGGGGCGTGCCTGGCGTCTACACCTACAACTACTGGGATGGCTGGGCGCCGAATTTCCTGCTCTGGATCGCCGTCACGCACAATTCCATCGGCCGGTTCTACGAGACGCAGAGCTACGGGGGAGGAGGACGGGGCGGTCCGCCTTCGCCGGCAGCTGCTGGAGGACAGGGAGCGCAGCCGCCGGCTTCGGCGAGACAGGCTCCGGCAGGTGAGCGCGGCCGGCTGGTCGCCGGGGGGCAGAGCAAGGAGTGGTATCGCCCGTACCCGGTCCCGCCGGAGGGGGTGCAGTGGAGCGGCCGCGCGAACGTCAACATGCAGCAGTCCGCGCTGCTGATCGCGATCAACGCGGTGGCGAAGAACCGCGAGATGATCCTCGAGAATTACTACATCAAGAACAAGATGATGGTCGAAAAGGGGAGGACGCAGGCGCCCTACGCGTACGTCCTTCCCGCCAGGCAACGGCGCCGCGCCGACGCCGCCGACCTGATGAACTACTTCCGGCGCGACGGCGTCGAGGTGCACACCGCGACGGCCCCGTTCGCGATGGGCAACGTCCAGGTGGCCGCCGGCGACTACATCATCCGCCTCGATCAACCGTACGGCGGCTTCGTCAACATGCTGCTCGGCGTGCAGTGGTTCCCCGAGCAGAATCCGCGCCCCTACGACGACACCGGCTGGTCGTTCACCTACCTCCGCAACCTGCAGGTGCACAAGATCGACGACAAGAGCATCCTCGACAAGCCGATGGCGCTCGCGGCGGCCGACTTCAAGGGAGTCGGGACGATCGTGGGCAGCGGCCGGACGCTGGTCATCGCTCACACGACCGACGGCAGCCTGGCGACGTTCCGGTTCGCGAACGCCGCCGTGAAGATGTCCGCCGCCGAGCAGGCGTTCGATCTGGGCGGGCATCGCTTCGACGCCGGCGCGTTCATCATCCCGAACGCCGACCGCGTATGGCTCGAGCCGCAGATCAGGGAACTCGGCCTTGCGGCCTGGGCGACCGACGCACCTCCCAACGTGCCGATGCACGACCTGGACGTGCCGCGCATCGGCTACCTCCACTCGTGGTCGAGCACTCAGGACGAGGGTTGGGTCCGGATGGTGTTCGACAGGCTCAAGATCCCCTACACCTACTTCGGCGACAACCTCGTCCGGCAGGGCGACCTTCGCGCGAAGTTCGACGTCATCGTCTACCCGGCCGGGCCGGTACAGGTCGACGGCGGGGACATCCCGGCGGGCGGGACGCCGCAGCCGTACAAGAAGACCGACCTCACGCCGAACATCGGCACGGCGCCGGATACGACCGAGGATCGGCGCGGCAGCCTCGGACGGGACGGCATGCGGGCGCTCGAGACGTTCGTGCGGGAAGGCGGCGTGCTCATCGCCGAAGGTCCACCCGCGGCGGTGTTCCCCGACTACCGGCTCGTGCCTGGCGTCGTGACCGAAACCCCGGCCGACCTGTGGGCGCCGGGCTCGGTGATGAAGGCGCTCGTCGGCGATTGGACGAGCCCGATTCTCTACGGCTACGACCAGAAGGCGCTCGGGGTGATTTACAAGAACGGGCCGGTGCTGGCGCTGTCCGGGGGAGCCGGCGGGCGCGGCGGGCGCGGGGGCGCGCCGTCGTTCCAGCCGAACCTGCAGCCGATGTCTGTGCCGTCACGCTTGACCACACTCGACGGCCCGCCGCCGGCCGCTCAGCGGGGCGGCGCTGGCGGTCGCGGCGCGGGCGGCGGTGGCGGCTTCGGCCGCGGCGGCCTCGAGGCGGCGGCGGCGCCAGGTCCGCGCGTTCTGCTGTCATACCCGACCGACCCGAACGACCTGCTCCTGTCAGGCGCGCTGGTCGGCGGTGAGGCGTTGGCCGGCCGCCCGGCGCTCATCGACGTGACGCTCGGCAAGGGGCACGTCGTGCTGTTCGGCATACGGCCGTTCTGGAGGAACCAGACGAGCGGCAGCCACTTCCTGGCGTTCAATGCGATTCTCAATTGGAACGATCTCAGCGCTGGACGGTAGTCAGTCGGCGCTGACGATGGTCAGTCGGTTCTGACGATGAAGGGTCGGGACTGACGAACGTCAGTCGGCGCTGACGATGTCAGTCGGTGCTACCAGGCGCATAGCGTACGGGTACCCCGGCCCTCACGTCGATCTCCCGCACGGCGGCGCCGTACCTCACCCGCACCTTTCCATGACGGTCCGCGCGGATGACGGCTTCGACGAGCCGGCCGTCCTTCCAGTTCTCGTCCACCGTGAAGCCGCCGCGTGCGCGGAGGCCGCGGACGCTCCCCGTCTTCCACACCGACGGAAGCGCCGGCAGCAGGTGGATCTCGCCGCGCTGGCTCTGCAGCAGCATCTCGGTGATGCCGGCCGTGCCGCCGAAGTTCCCGTCGATCTGGAACGGCGGGTGCGCGTCGAAGAGATTCGGATAGGTGCCGCCGCCCTTGTACTGCGTGTCGCCCGCCGGCCCCACGTACTGAAGATGCGTGCGCAGCATGCGGTACGCGTGGTCCCCGTCGAGCAGCCGTGCCCACAACCCGATCTTCCAGGCCTTGCTCCAGCCGGTGCCGCCGTCGCCGCGCAACTCGAGTGAGCGCTTCACCGCGGCCGCGAGCTCGGGCGTGTCGAACGTGTTGATCTGGTCGTCGGGGTACAACCCGATCAGGTGCGACACGTGGCGGTGCTGCGGATCCTGATCGTCCCAGTCGAGGTACCACTCCTGGAGATTGCCGCGCTTCCCGATCTTGTATGGCGGCAGCTTCGCGAGCGCGGCCTTCACCTTCTCCCTGAACACCGCGTCCACGCCCAGCAACTCCGAGGCCTGCACCACGTTCAGGAGCGCGCCGCGCACCAGCGCGAGGTCCGCCGTTGTCATGACGGACACAGCCCCGGCATACCCGTCGGGGGTCTTGTACTGGTTCTCCGGCGACGTGGACGGCGCCGTGACGAGATACCCATCCGGGCCCTCCACCAGCCAGTCGAGGGCGAACTCAGCGGCCCCTTTCATCAACGGATATGCCGTCGACTGCAGCCACGCCTGGTCCCCGCCGAACGCGAAGTGCTCCCACAGGTGCAGGCTGAACCACAGCCCTGACATGGGCCAGTTGGCCCACACGGGACTGCCCTCACCGAGGTCGCCGACGGGATTGCTGATGGCCCAGATGTCGCTGTTGTGGTGCGCGCACCAGCCCGAGCAGCCGTAGAAGTGCCGCGCCGTCACGGCGCCGGTCTTCGCCAGGTCGCCGATGAAGCGCAGCAGCGGCTGGTGGCACTCGGCCAGGTTCGTCGTCTCGGCCGGCCAGTAGTTCATCTCGGTGTTGATGTTGACGGTGTAGTTGCTGCTCCACGGCGGACGCAGGTGCGGATTCCAGATGCCCTGCAGGTTCGCCGGCGACCCTCCGGGGCGGGACGCGCTGATGAGCAGGTATCGGCCGTACTGGTAGTAGAGCGCCTCGAGCCCGGGATCGACGGCGCCGGCGGCGTACTCGCGCAGCCGCCGATCGGTCGCGAGCGCGTCCTGATGGCCGCTGCCGAGGTCCAGCACGACACGGCCGAACAGCGCTCGATAGTCGGCGACGTGCGCGCCGCGCAGGCTTTCGAAGGTGCGCTTCGCAAGGCCGTCCAGGCGCGCGGCTGTCGTCCGGGTCGGGTCGGGCCCGAGGCTCGGATCCGCGTCGAACGATGTGAAACTGGTTTCGATCGCCACAGCCAGCAACGCCTCCCGTGCGCCGCCCACCGACACCGTCGATGCACCGCGCTCGACGCGGCCATCGGTCTTCAGGACGCGAACGCGTGCAGCGAACCTCGTCCCCTTGCCGTCCGGGGCGTCGTCATAGATCAGCGGTTCCTTGATGTCCCTCCGGTAGTTCGGCTCCGCGTGCTTCGGGGCGCGGCCGGCCAGGACGAGGTCGCCGCGGCCGTCAACCTCGACCGTTCGGCGGAGCTGGCTGTCAGCCCGGACGGTGAACGCGAGCGCGCCTGGAGCGGACGCCGTCAGGCGAATCACCAGGACGCGGTCCGGATACGAGACGAAGTAGTCGCGCGTGAAGGACACCGCGCCTGCGGTGAACGACGTTCGTGCCGTGGCCGTCGCGATGTCGAGTTGGCGCCGTAACGCCTCCGCGCTGGCGCCGGTCGGCAGAGACGCGTCGATATAGAGGTCGCCAAGCGGCGCGTAGGACTGCGAGTACTTTCCCTGGAGCTTCTTCGTGAGCTGATCGGCGAGCCTTGTAGTCGCCCTTGAACAGCGCCTCCCTGACCTTCGGCAGGAAGGTGATCGCCTCGGGATTGACCTCCGGATTGATCGGGCCGCCGGCCCAGAGCGTCGAGTCGTTCAACATGACCCGCTCGCTGGCGGCATCGCCGAACACCATGGCGCCGAGCCGGCCGTTTCCAAGCGGCAGCGCTTCCTCGAATGCGGTGGTCGCCCTGTCGTACCAGAGCGTCAGGGCAGGCGCCTGTGCAGCGGGCTGCCGCATCGGCGCCGCGGTGCACACCAGCACGGATCCAGCGCCAGCAACAGCGCGCGCGCTGCGCGCATCCGAAGGTCGCGATCGTTCCATCGACGCATTGACGCCCTCCGTTGCGCGAACCTTAGCACAGGCGGGTCCGTCCTTCCCTGAGCCCTGAGCCCTGAGCCCTGAGCCTTGAGCCCTGAGCCCTGAGCCTTGAGCCCTGAGCCCCGACCCCGTATGATGCCTCCGAATGGACCCCTCGTCCCCCATCGATCGCCGCTGCTTCATCAAGTGGAGCCTGCTCGTCGGGACGAGCGTGGCCTCGCTTCCGGCCTTCGGGCTCGAAGCGATCGAGGCCGCGCAGCCGACTGCGGGCGCGGTCCAGGCCGGAACCCGCATCCTCCGCGCCGGCTGCCCCTCCCACAACTGCGGCGGCCGCTGCCTGCTCACGCTCCACATCGAGAACGGCGTCATCGTCCGCATCGAAACCGACGACCGGCCGACCGACACGGTCGACGCGCCCCAGCTGCGCGCCTGCATCCGCGGCCGCGCGTACCGCCGCCGCCAGTACCATCCCGACCGCCTGCTCCGGCCGCTGAAGCGCGTCGGGCGGCGAGGCGAGGGGAAGTTCGAGCCGGTTTCGTGGAACGACGCGCTCGACCGGGTTGCGACGGAGCTGCAGCGCGTCAAGAAGACGTACGGCAACTCCGCGATCTACGTGCCCTACGGGACGGGCAGCTACAGCCAGACCAACGGCCGCCAGGTCGCGCAGCGGCTGCTGAACCTGTTCGGCGGGTCGCTCGGCAGCTACAACAACTACTCGTGGGCCGCGATGGCGAAGGCGACCGAGACGGTCTACGGCACGACGGTCACCGGAAACCAGCGACAGGACTGGCTGAACGCGAAGTACATCCTCATGTGGGGGTGGAACCCGAGCGAGGTGCGCGACGGGACCAACACTGAGTTCTTTCTCCGCAAGGCCCGGGACAACGGCGCGCGCATCGTCTGCATCGACCCGCGGATGACGGCGAGCGCGGTGGCGCTGGCGGACGAGTGGATCCCGATCCGACCCGGCACGGACGTCGCGATGATGTCGGCGATGGCCCACGTGATGATCGCGGGTGGCCTGCACGACGCGGCGTTCGTCGCGTCGCACTGCGTCGGGTTCGACCAGCCCCAGATGCCCGCGGAGGCGAAGACCGCCGAGAGCTACACCGAGTACATCCTCGGCACTCGCGACAGGGTTCCGAAGACGCCGAAGTGGGCCGAGGCGATCACCGGAGTCCCGCGCGAGACGATCGAGCGGATCGCGCGCGAATACGCGACGCGCAAGCCGGGCGTGCTCTACCAGGGGTATGGCATGCAGCGGCGCGCCTACGGCGAACAGGTCGTACGGGCCGGCTGCGTCCTGGCGGCGATCACCGGCAACGTGGGCGTGCCCGGCGGGTGGGCAAGCGGTCTCGCGCTCCAGGCGCCGACGGGCGGGCCGCAGTGGAACGTCTTCCCGACCGGCGCGAACCCGATCAAGGCCAGTATCCCGACCTTCCTCTGGACCGAGGCCGCTCTCCGGGGAAAGCAGCTGGGCCCCGAGCACGGCGTGCGGGGCGTCCAGCGCCTCGACAACAACATCAAGCTCGTCTACGCCATCGCGTCGAACGCGCTCATCAACCAGCACGCCAACATCAACCGCACGGCGAAGATCCTCCAGGACGAACGGATCGTCGAATTCATCGTCGTCCAGGACAACTTCCTGACTCCGACCGCTCGGTTCGCCGACATCGTGCTGCCGGCGTGCACGCAACTGGAAACGTGGGGCGTCGAGGACGGCTGGAAATACGGCGACGAGATCCTGCTGATGCCGAAGGCGGTCGAGCCGGCTGGCGAGACGAAGAGCGACTACCGGATCTGCGCAGAGATCGCGGCGCGGCTGGGCCTGCGGGACGCGTTCACCGAGGGGCGCGACGAGCGCGGATGGGTGGAGGCGGCGCTGACCTCCTTCCGCAGGACATTCCCGAATCTGCCCGCACTTGCCGAGTTCGAGTCCAGCAACGCCGGCGTGTTCTCGATTCCGGTGACGAAACCCGCGATCGCGTTCGCCGACTTCCGGCAGGACCCCGCGCGCTTCCCGCTGCCGACGCCGTCGGGGAAGATCGAGATCTTCTCGGCCGCCCTCCACGCGATGGGCAAGCCGGCCGAGATTCCCGCCGTCCCGAAGTACATCCAGGAGTGGGAAAGTCCGTTCGGGCCCGAGGCGAAACGGTTCCCGCTGCAGGTGGTCGGCCACCACACGCTCGCGCGCGTGCATTCGACGATGGCCGGCGTGGACTGGCTGGAGGAGGCGTTCCCGCACCGCGTGTTCGTGAACCCCGCGGACGCCGCGGCCCGCGGGATCAGGAACGGCGACGAGGTTCGCGTGTTCAACGACCGCGGAGCGCTGACCATCCGGTGCCGCGTCTCGAAGCGAATCATGCCAGGCGTCGTGGCGATTCCGCAGGGCGCCTGGTGGGCGCCGACCGACACGGGGCTCGACCGCGGCGGGTCGGTGAACGTGCTGACGTCGGAGCGCTGGACGCCGCTGGCGTTCGGCAACGCGCAGCATACGGTGATGGCGGAAGTGACAAAGACAGCTGGCAGCTGACAGCGGTTCACGGATGCCCAGGCGGGCAGCGGATTCCGGGAGAGTGCGATTTCGCAACGAGCCGCGCTGTTCGTCGTCCGCCGTCAGCTGCCAGCTGCCAGCTGCCAGCTGCCAGCTGACAGCTGACACAGCCACCTGCCGAGCTAGAAGATGTCGCAGCTAGCCTTCTTCGTGAACTCCGACGCCTGCTCGGGCTGCAAGACGTGCCAGGTAGCCTGCAAGGACCGGCACGACCTGCCGGCCGGCGTGCACTGGCGGCGCGTCTACGAGGTGACGGCCGGCGCGTGGCAGAGGAGCGGCGACGTCTGGACGCACACCGTCGCGGCCTACCACCTGTCGGTCGCGTGCCACCACTGCGCCGACCCGGTGTGCGGCAAGCAGTGCTCGGTGGAGGCCATCTGGAAGCGGCCCGACGGCATTGTCCTCATCGACCAGGCGCGCTGCGTGAAGTGCAACAAGTGCCGCGCAGACTGCCCGTACGACGCGATCCGTTACGAGGGGTCCACCAACGCCGTCAGCAAGTGCGACTTCTGCGTGGACGACCTCGAGGCCGGCCGGCCGCCCGCCTGCGTGGCCGCCTGTCCGAACCGGGCGCTCGGCTGGGGCGAGCTCGGCGATCTGAGGCGTCGGTTCGGGCCTGTCGATCGCATCTACCCGCTGGAAGACCCGTCCGCCAGCCGGCCCGCCGTCGTCTTCAAGCCGCACAGGCACGCGGCGCTGGCCGGGGAGCGGCAGCCGCAGGTCGCAAACTGGGAGGAGCTGTAAGCCGAGAGTCCGGAATCTGGAAGGAGCTCTCGTATGCACGTGCGAAGAGTCACCGCATTCGTCGGCAGTGCCCGCAAACGTCACACCTACCATGCCGCTCTGCAATTCCTCGACGGTCTGAAAGCGCTCGGCGGCGTCGAGTACCAGATCGTCGCGCTGAGCGACCATCACCTCGGAGTCTGCAGAGGGTGCAGGGCGTGCATGGACAAGGGTGAAGAGTGGTGCCCCCTGAAGGACGACCGGGACATGCTCATCGAGAAGATCATGGCGTCGGACGGAGTCGTCTTCGCGACGCCAAACTACTCGTTCCAGGTTTCCGGGATCACGAAGATTTTCCTCGACCGGATCGGCTTCGCGTTCCATCGCCCGCGCTTCTTCGGGAAGACGTCCACGAACATCGTCGCGCAAGGCATCTATGGCGGCGACAAGATCGTGAAGTACCTCGATTTCGTCGGCTACGGCCTGGGCTTCAACACCGTCAAGGGCAGTTGCATCCGCTCGCTCGAGCCCGTCACGGGGAAGCGGCGGAAGGCGACCCAGCAGACGCTGGCAAAGCACAGCAAGCGGTTCCACGAGAGACTGATGGGACCGGCCTACCCGACTCCCACGTTCATGGATCTCATGATCTTTCGGATGGCCAGGCAGAGCATCCGCCTGATGCTCGACGAGGGCTCTCGAGACCACACCTACTACAAGGACAAGGGCTGGTTCGAGTCTGATTTCTACTATCCCGCACGCCTGGGTGTGACGAAGAAGCTGGCAGGCAGTCTGTTCGACTCAATTGGCGCGAGGATGTACAGACAACGGCCGGCGTGAGCGGCGACGCCTGGGCGCACACCGTCTCGGCCTACCACCTGTCGGTCGCGTGCCACCACTGCGCCGAGCCGGTGTGCGGCAAGCAGTGCTCGGTGGAGGCCATCTGGAAGCGGCCCGACGGCATTGTCCTCATCGACCAGGCGCGCTGCGTGAAGTGCAACAAGTGCCGCGCAGACTGCCCGTACGACGCGATCCGTTACGAGGGGTCCACCAACGCCGTCAGCAAGTGCGACTTCTGCGTGGACGACCTCGAGGCCGGCCGGCCGCCCGCCTGCGTGGCCGCCTGTCCGAACCGGGCGCTCGACTGGGGCGAGCTCAACGATCTGAGGCGTCGGTTCGGGCCGGTCGATTGTATCTACCCGCTGGAGGACCCGTCCGCCAGCCGGCCCGCCGTCGTCTTCAAACCGCACCGGCACGCCGCCGTCGCCGCGGGCCTCGCGCCGGAAGTGGCGAACTGGGAAGAACTCTGAGGGCAGGCCGCCCACGAGCGGGGCGGCCAATCGAACCTTTCCGGTCAGGCGGACGTAGTCTCTCGAAAGGGGAGGGGTTCAATGACTGGCTTTCGCCGGGCGGCGAGTGTCGCACTGATTCTGACCGGACTGGCTCTGCCGGCCGCCGCGGGCCAGAAGGACGGGAGGCTCGAGCGCCCGTTCGCGCCGGGACGTCACCTCTGGATGGACCTGTCGGCCGGCCGCTACATCGTCCAGGCGGGTGCCGACGACAAGGTCGTCGTCCGGTGGGACACGACGGACCCCGACAGCCGGAGCATCAAGGTCAGCCTCGACGCTCGCGGGAACGACGCGGCGGTTGTGACCACCGGCGATACCGACCACTTCCGTATCATCGTGGAAGTGCCCACCCGGACCGACATCACGTCGCGGATGAGCGCCGGGGATTTTCGAATCCAGGGGATCTCCGGCAACAAGGACCTCAGCTCATGGGCGGGCAACGTGGTCGTCGAGGTGGGCCGCCCGGAGGATTACGGCGCCGTCTCCGCCAGAGTGACCGCCGGCGACCTGAACGCATCGGCGTTCGACGTGAAGAAGGGCGGGCTCTTCCGGTCGTTCTCGTGGAAGGGCCCCGGGACCTACAAGCTGGACGTCCGCCTGACGGCCGGCGACCTGCGGCTTATCCGGTAAGGCCGTCGACCTACACGTCCCGCCGCTCGAACCGCCAGAACGCGACGAGGACCAGCACCGCTGTCACGGCCGCGAGCACGCCGAGGTCGCGCGCGATCGGCGCCGTGCCGTTCGCCACGGCGAATCCCGGGTAGTAGTGGAACGGGGTATACGGCCGCAGGGCGGCGGCCGGCTTCCAGGCGTCCGCGATGAGATTCGTCAGGTACAGGAAGACGGTGGCCACCAGCACGGCGCCGAAGGCCGATCCGCGCCGCCGCGCGAACGTTCCCGCCGCAAGACCGGCCGCGGCGAACACCCACGAGAGCAGCAGCAGGTGGGCGGCGAGGCTCACGACGCGCTGCGGGTCCGGCCACGCCGCGCCCTCGGGAGCGAACACAGAGAGCCCGCCCCAGGTTCCGGCCGCCATCGCAACGACGGTGGCCGTCGTGACGCCCAGCGCGACCACGAGGCTCCGCGCGACAATCGCGCTCCGCCCGACGGGCCGCGCCAACTCGAGGTCGAACAGCCCCCACTCCACCTCCCCGGCAGGCTCGGTGGCCGCGTAGACGCCGACCTGGATCACGGCCAGGACGACGATCGGGTGGAAGTAGCCGAACGTCACCATGCCCGCGAACGACGCGAGCATCAGTGCCCCGGGTCCGAACGTCTGCTGCACCGACATCGGCATCAGGCCGGTCAGCAGCTGAAAGGACCGCGTCTCCTGGAACGTCGTGGCCACGAGGACCAGGATCACCTGGAAGCCCGAGAGGATCAGCGCCACCGCCGCGAACACGCGAGCCCCGCGGGCGAGCGACCGGGCGACGAGCGGGCCGAGAGGCGCGGAGGTCATCGTCTGTCCGAATAGAGGTGGAGGACGTAGTCTTCGAGCGAGGCCGGCTGCACGTCGAGATCCTCGACCGGCAGGCCGTATAGCCGCTCCAGCAGCGGCCCGAGCGGGCCGGACACCTCGAGCACCCAACGCGCCGCGTCGTGCGACACGACGCGGACTCCTGGCGCATCGGGCACGGACGGCGGCGCACCGCCACCGGCTTGCGCCAGCCGCACCGTCACGCGCCGCGGCAGCGCCTCTCGGATACCTTGGATCGTCTCGACCGCAGCGAGCCGGCCGTCGCGGATCACGGCCACGCGGTCGCACGTCCGCTCGACCTCTGAGAGCACGTGAGAAGAGAGAAAGACCGTCGTGCGACCTTCCCGCCTCAACTCAGAGAGGGTTTCGGCGAACGCCTCGATCATCAGCGGGTCGAGGCCGCTCGTCGGCTCGTCGAGGATGGCCACACGCGGGCGGGCCATGAGAGCCGATACGATGCCGAACTTCCGCTTCATCCCGTGCGACAGATCGCGGAGCCGGCGCTTCCTGTCGGCCGGGCCGATGTCGAACCGGGCCAGCAGACGCTGAACGGTGTCCGGGTCGGGCGGGTCCGCACCGAGCCTGCCGAGGTAGGAGAGATAGGCCTCACCGGTCAGCTCCGGATAGATGGGCATCTCGCCCGGCAGGTAACCGACGAGCCGCCTGGCGCCGAGGCTCCGCTTCTGGCAGTCGAAGCCGCCGATCGACGCGGAGCCGCGCGTCGGCCGAATCAGATCGAGCAGGAGTCGGATGGTGGTGGTCTTGCCGGAGCCGTTCGGTCCAAGGAAGCCGAGAACCTCGCCCTCCTGCACCTCCAGGCTGAGGTTGTCGAGGCCGCGGACTCGGCCGTAATCCTTCGTCAGGCCGTCGGTCCTGATGATGGGCGCCATGGTGAGGGAACCATTCTGCACCCGAAACCGTCTCTACCGGTAGTTTCGGCGGAGGGGGTCATGACGTTCTTCAAGAAAATGC
Source organism: uncultured Acidobacteriota bacterium (assembly GCA_963698725.1). GTDB lineage: Bacteria > Acidobacteriota > Vicinamibacteria > Vicinamibacterales > Fen-181 > FEN-299. The sequence goes on along the minus strand of CAVORY010000003.1, from coordinate 652,147 downwards.
TCGGGCTAGGCACGGTAGAGCCGGCCAGCCGCGTTCGGATTTGCCCGGAATGCGGTATGGCGGTGGCGGACCACAAGGACTGGTGCTCCATCTTCCGCGCCCGACAGGCGATGGAACGGCGAACCGAGGCGAAACAGGCGACGGCCTAGTCCTGAGCGAGCCCCGCGATTTCGCCTGGGCGAATCGAAGGGCGTAGTCCCCTCCTACCGCGCGGCCACCCCCAGGAACTCGCACCCGTCCGCCCCGCATCTCCAGGTCAGCCGATCGCGGCCGACATCCACGCGAAGCAGGTTTCCTTCGACCCATTGCGACACCACCGCGTCCTTCATCCGCGTGGTGGTCGATGGGATGAGTGCGGTCGCCCGCAGGAATTGCCGGCCGTCCGCCGCGCTCCTCAACCGCAACACATTCACGGGCTTCGTCCAGCCCGAGGCCGTCTCGACGGTTCCCGCGAGAGCGCCTTCACCGAGCCCTGCGGCGATGTCGAGGCTCGCCTTGCTCTCCGACACCGTCCACCCGCCCTTCTCGCGCTGCGCCATGACGCCGTACGAGTGGAAGCGAAGCTCGATTGGTACCGGATCGGCCGTTTCGATCTCGTCCAGCAGCACGTAGTAGCTCCTGTCCACGAATACCACGTGGCGCCTGGCGCGGGGCGTCTTCACCTCGTAGGCATCGTCGGCCACGCCGACGAGCGCGGTGAAGCGTTCGCCGTCGAACGGCCCTTTCAGCGCGCCCGGCCGTCCCGGCACCTGGCCTTTCCCACCTACGAGAATCGTGTTGTGGCCCGCCGTCGAGATCTCGTAGTAGAGATAGCGCTTCCTGGCGTCGAAGTAGTCCGCCGGATATGGCCGGCTGCCGAGGTCCGGCACGACCATCGTGTCGCCGACCGCCACGCTGACGTGGTTCAGGTCGAGATGGGTGTGGGCGGCGGCGAGCGAGCCGTTCTTGAAGGCGAGGAAGAACGGCGGGTCCGGCTGAGAGGGCGCGAGCATCGCCCAGCCGATCGACGAAAATGCCTTCACCCCGGGAATCTGTGGGGGCCGGCTCGCCGGCACGCTCGCGCCCGCGCGGTCGGGCGTCTTCCACACGAGTTCGAGCGCCTCCTCCGGCCACCCTTCACGGTCGAGGCCACGCGGCGCGGCGCGGTCTTCGAACCACGAGAAGTCGGGGTTTCGATACTCGCGGGCGAGGAAGTGGAAAAGCGGATCCTGCGCGCGGCCAGGGCTGTCGCCGAAGCTCGCCGACAGCCTGCGCCCCGGGTTGAACACGATCGGGAAGTAGCCGGTCGTCCTGGCCCCGTGGCGGCCCAGATAGCCGGCGCCTTCGGGCCGTCCCGCGCGGCGCAGCGCGTCGGCGGCGATGAACGCGTAGCGGTGGCCGTAGGTCCAGTAGCCGGTCCCTTCCGCCCACGCCCCGTCGTCCTCGAGGTGATTCCAGTAGTGCGCCATCGCCGGCGCCGCGAGTTTCAGCACCTGTTCGCTCAGCTCGCTGTCCTCGCCGAGCGCGAGCGCCAGCATCGTCGCGCCGCCGTTGGTCACGGTGTTCCAGTTCATCGTGGCCGTGAACCAGAACGGTGTCTTCTCACGCATCGTCACGTCGAGGTAGCCGCGGAGGGAGCGGCGTTCGACTCCCTCGCGAAGCCTGTCCCGCTCGGCAGGCGTCAGCGCGTCGTACAGCCAGTCGTACGCGATCCCGTACGTCATCGACAGCTCGCCGGTCATCAGGTCGTACGGCGGCTGGTGGGCCGTGTCCACCCAGATCGGCCAGGTCTCGAGCGCGTGGTCCAGTTCGGCCACGGCGGCGTCTCGAAAGCGCCTCTCGCCCGAGAGGAGGAACGCCATGCCGTGTGTGAGCACGCGCCCCTGGAGCCGTCGCGCGGCCTCGAGGCCCTTCAAGTGCCCGGGCGGATCGGGCTCGCCGCGCTTGGTAGTGGAGACGAGCAGCGGAGCTGCCGTCAGCAGGCGGGTGGCGCGCTCCGTGAGGCGCACGCGTATCGGCGCCAGTTCGCCCTTCGATGCGGCGCGGATCGCTTCGAGGCCCGCGGCGTCAAACAGAAGTCTGGGATGAACGGGGGCAGCCGGTGTCGTCGTCAGGAGCGCCGCGGCGAGGACGCCGCCGACGGCGGCGCGGCGGGGGAGTCGCTGTCGCATGGCTGGGATCATACTGCCGAAGGGCAGCCTGAGCCTTGAGCCCTGAGCCTTCTACGGCGTGACCCTGAACCCGACGACGTGCTCGAACTGCTGGTCGCCGACCTTGGCACGGGCGCGGAAGAGGTAGGTGCCTTTGCCGAGTCCTCGGACCGGGATTTCGAACCGCGTCTTCCCGTCCTTGATCTCGATGTTGGGAATCGTCAGCAACCCCTTGCCATCCGCGCTCAGCAGCTCCGCGGTCACCGACAGGTCGCCCGCGTCGGGGGCCGCATAGCACTCGAGCTGGATGAACACCCGGTCCGTCTGGCGGAACGTGCGCAGCGCGCGCGGGGTCGGGTCGGCGGCGGCCTGCAGCTCGCGCAGTTCCTGGACCGACGAGGCGATGAAGAACTTCGGCGTCGCCAGCGCCACCGCGACCGACGAGAGGTCCGGGATCGACAGCGGTTCCTCCCACCGATCGAGCGGTTCCCCGTCGACCGACCGCGCCGTGAAGCGGAGCAGGAAGTTGCCGGGCGTGACGATTCTCGGCTGAGGCGACCGCGCCGGCTTGCCGGGCGAGGCCGAAGGCAGCGAGAGCGGCGGGCCGACCGGCGTCTTGCTGCCCGCGGGCACCACCTCGAGTTCAAGGCGATCCGCCAGGACGGCGTCCGTGCCGGCCATCGGCTCCCAGGTCGCCTCGGCCTGGGTCTTGCCTTCGGCGTTTCGCGACAGCCCCACCCAGGCCTGCGCTCCGCCGCGCGGCTCGAGGCGCGCCATCGCCCGCATCGCGTTCGCGACGCCGGCCACCTGCGGCTTGTTCGCCGCTTCCACCGCCGCCTCGATTTGCTTGCGGCTCGGCGCCCAGTAGCCTTCCCGCGCAATCACGCGCGCTCCCGACCGCCTCACCTTCACCGAGATCTTGTGGTACTTCCCGTCGTCCTCGGCGCGCGTCGGCGTGTAGCCGATCAGGTAGTACGCGCTGGCGTCGGCGACGACTTCCCGGAGGCCGACATCGAAGTTGTTCGTGTTGAGGATCGTCCGGCCGCCTGTCTCGGCGGCCAGGCGGTACATCGAATCGGCCGGCCTGGTCGAGGCACCCAGGCCGCGGGGATCCACGACGCTGATCGTCACGTTGCCCCTGTTCGCCGCGATGACGGCGTCGCGGAGGTCGGTACTCAGCCGTGCCGCTGCCGAACTGGAGCGGCGGCCCCTGGCTCACGAAGATGATCGTCTTGCGCCCCTCGCGGAGGGTGCCGAGGAAGTAGCAGAGCGAGGTGAGCGCCGAGAGCGTGACCTGCGCCCGCAGGCGCGGGAGGTCGCCGCTCCTGAGCTGCGCTTCTTCGGCCTTGTTCTTGATCGGGAAGATCTCACCCTGGCGGCCCTCGAAGTTCCGGACGATCTCGCTGAGGTCCGCCTGCGAGCGTGTGAACGTGATCGTGTTGTTCGGCGTGATCGGATCGACGATGGCCGCGATGTCGGTCGGCTGGAGCTTGGAGATGAACGCTGTCAGCGCCCGGCGGAGCGGAATGGTCACCTCCGGCAACCGGTCGATGTGGTAGTCGTCGAGGAAGATGACGAAGAGCCGGACGTCCTCGCGCGCGGCCTCGGCGCGCGAGTGATCGCGTGATCGGATTTCGAGCGACGTCTCGTCGCCCGGTTTGCGCTGGCCGTCCAGCCGGATGAACTGCGCAGTGCTGACCTTCTGACGAACGCCGTCCTCCTCCACTTCGAAATCGGCCGCCGTGAGGCCGGTGACGGGCTCGTCGCCCCTGCCGATGACCGACACGTCCACGCTGATCACCTGCACGCCCGCGCGGAAGACCGGAGGCTGCGCCTGCTGCTGTTGCGGCGGCGGCTGCTGTTGTTGCGGTGGCGGCTGCTGTTGCTGCGGGGGCGGCTGCTGTGACCGCGCCGTCGGCGTCGCCAGCGCGACACAAGCCGCGACGATGGCGGCCGCGCACGCCGTTCGAACGCTCCAGGAAGCCATACCTCACCATTGTAGCGCGGCCGGGCGCGCCGGGTTGGCCGCCTTCCGACGCCGCGGTGGACGGGTGCGGGATGCCTCGCGAGACCGGCGACTGGCGGCAAGCGCCCCGGCGTCAGTTCGCAAACACGCTCGCAGGCGGTGGGTACCAGCGGGGTAGAGCGCGATCACTCACGCGAATTCGACCGCGCGACCCCCGCGGCCAGCGGCCGACCACGGCCGGAGAGCGGGTTTGCCGCGAAGCCGACCGGAGTCCGGCGAGCGCGGCGCCCGCACCGGGCCGCCGCGTGGACCATCACGTGCGGCCGACTGTCACCCCTCGACAGTCACCTGCTTCGTCGTGTATGTTGCCCTCACTTCAAACGCCCTGAGCGAGCCCCGCACCATTTCTGGGGGGGACGAGTCGAATGGGCGTAGTCCTGAGCGAGCCCTCCCGATTCGCGCGTGGCGAGTCGAATGGGCGCATACGGAGGCGACATGAACGTCTGGCTGTCTTTCGCCCGGCACGGCGTGCCGAGGCGCTTTCTTTGGCTCGCGTGCGCGCTGATCCTCGCCGTCGCGCCGCTCACCCTCTTCGGTCAGGCCCAGCAGGCCAAGCCGGCACAGCCCCCTGCCGCGCAGGCCCCGGTCGCCAAGCCCGAGGCCCCGCTCACCTGGGCCGACAAGCTGCTCCAGCAGGAGACCTACGCCACTCCGCCGCCAGAACTGGCAGAGGCGGTGACGGCGCCGAGGTATCAGAACATCTCGTTGTCGAACCTCAGCCCCGACAAGAAGTGGTTCCTCAACACCAGCGGCGACGGCCCGGTGGTGATGGCCACCTTCTCGAAGCCGTTCCACGAGCTGGGCGGCGTGTTCATCGACTTCAAGGCGAACCGCTCGCGCTCTCTGACCATCAGCAACAGCGTCGGCATCCAGGTCGTGTCGGCCGCGGACGGGGCGAAGACCCCCGTCGCGGTTCCGCCGAACGCCCGCGTGTCGAACGCCATTTGGTCGCCCGACGGCAGCGCCGTCGCGTATCTCGTCCACACCGAGGACGCGACGCATCTCTGGATGACGGACCTTGCGACCAACAGGCCGCGCCAGGTGTCGCCGCGGCCGCTCCTCGCCACCATGGTGTCCTCGTTCGACTTCACCAAGGATGGCAAGCAGATCGCCGTCGTCCTGGTCCCGGACGCCCGCCCGCCGATGCCGGTCGAGCCCAAAGCGCCCCAGGGCCCGCAGGTGAAGGTGCGCGATGCGAAGGACCGGAACCGGCTGCGGACGTTTCCGAGCCTGATGTCCACCGAGTACGAATTCAGCCTGCTGGAGTGGCACGCCACCGGGCAGCTCGCGCTGATCGACGTTCCGCCGGCGCCGCCGAAGGACCCGAAGGCGAAGCCGGCGAAGATGGCTCCGGGTGCCGGCCTGAAGAAGATCGGCCAGCCGTCGATGCTGCGGTCGTTCGACCTGTCGCCCGACGGCAAGTACGTGCGGATTACCCGCATGACACGACCGTTCTCCTATATCGTGCCGGCCGGCAACTTCGGATCCGTCGACGAGGTGTGGGACCTGACCGGGAAGGCGCTCGCGAAGATCTCGGACCGGCCGCTCAACCTCGGCACGGCAGACCCGACGGCGCCCGATCCATCAGAGCCGCCGGCGGCCGGCGGCGCGGCCCAGACTGGGAAGCGCGAGGTCGCCTGGCGCGACGACGGTCAGGGCATCAGTTACCTCGAGCAGGAGCCGCCGCCGGCTCCGGCAGAAGGGGCGGCAGGCGCGCGGGGCGCGCGGGCGGCAGGCGGCGGAGGGCGCGGCGCGGGCGGCGGCGACCAGGCTGCCGGCGGGGCTCGCGGCCAGGCGCCGCAGCGGAAGGACCGGCTGTACCAGTGGCTGCCGCCGTTCGAGGAGAAGGCAGCCAAAGTGCTGTACGAGAACAATACGCGCATGAACGGCGTTCGCTACTCGCCCGACATGCAGATGATCTTCTTCCGGGAGACCTCGGGCACCGGCACGACGGCGAGCACGGAGGAAGTGGCCGTCAACCTGGCTGAACCGACGCAGCGATACCGGCTGGCCCGGTTCCGCAACGACGATCCGGCCGCGAATCCGGGCAACCTCGTCGGCATCCGCGCGGGCGGCGGCGGCGGGGCGCGCGGCGGTGGCGGCGGGGCGCGCGGTGGCGGGGGTGGCGGCGGCGGGGCCGTGCTGCTCTCGCCCGACAAGGCCAGTGTCTACTACCAGGGGACGCTCAACGACAAGGACCCCGAGCAGGTCGGGCCGAAGTCGTTCGTCGACAGGGTCGTGATCAAGAACGGCGAGAAGAAGCGCCTGTTCGAGAGCGACAACAACGGCGTATACGAAAGCGTGTCGACCGTCCTCGACCCCGAGGCGGGCCGGTTCATCATCGAGCGCCAGAGCCCGACTACGCCTGCGCAGTTCTTCCTGATCGAGGGCGGCACGCGCAAGCAGTTGACCGAGAACAGGGACCTGTTCCCGGATCTGACCACCGCGCCGAAGATGCGCGTGCCGGTCGAGCGGGCCGACGGGATCAAGTTCTCGGTAAGCGTGATGCTGCCGCCAGGCTATCAGAAGGGCACGCGGCTGCCGGCGATGTTCTGGTTCTACCCGCGCGAGTTCACCGACCAGGACGCCATCAGCCGGCCGGACCGCACCTTCAACAAGAACACCTTCCAGAGCTTCGGCGCCCGCTCGATGCAGTTCCTCGTGCGCCTCGGCTACGCGGTGGTGGTGGACACGCCGGGCGCGATTCCGATCGTCGGGCCCTCCGGCCAGCAGAACAACAACTACGTTAACGACCTCAGGAACAGCCTGGCGGCGGTTATCGACGAGCTCGATCGACGCGCGATCATCGACCGCACGCGGCTGGCCATCGGCGGCCACAGCTACGGCGCGTTCACGACGGTCAACGCGATGGTGCACACGCCGTTCTTCAAGGCGGGCATCGCTGGCGACGGCGCCTACAACCGCACGCTGACGCCGATCGGATTCCAGAGCGAACGGCGCGACCTGTGGGAGGCGCCGAACGTCTACCTCGGGATGTCGCCGTTTCTCTACGCCAACAACCTGACAGGCGCGCTGCTGATGTACCACGGGATGCACGACCAGAACGTGGGCACTGACCCCGACAACTCGATCCGGCTGTTCCACGCCCTGAGCGGCCTGGGCAAGACAACGGCGCTCTACATGTATCCGCTCGAGGACCACGGGCCCGCGGCGAAGGAAACACAGCTCGACTTGTGGGCGCGGTGGGCGGCGTGGCTGGACAAGTACGTGAAGAACCCTCAAAAGGCGGAGGAGAAGAAGGCGGAGGACACCAAGAAGTAGGCTGGCAGCTGTCAGCCGGCAGCTGGCAGCGGATCACGCGTGATCTGCTGTCCGCTGCCGGCTGCCAGCTACCCGCTGCCAGCTGACGCCTGTCTATGCCGCCGCGTCCGTCTTCTTCTTCCCCACAATCGACGGGTAGATGAGCCATCCGCCGACGCCGACCAGCGCGATCGGCCACCACTTCTCAATCCAGTCGAGCGGCATGCCGAAGAGCGTGTGCGAGAGCGCAATCACGCCGACCAGCACCAGTGCCACTCCGCCCGCGAGCGAGCCTCGGCTTCCCGGCGCGGTGAAGTCTTCCGGCATTGCGGCCGGGCCGATTCCCGCCAGCGCGTTGTTGTAGAACGTCGCGCGGCGCCAGGCGTCCACCATGTTGTAGAGCCAGAAGAACCCGAGGAAGATCCCGAACAGCGGCTCCGCGCCGCCGGCAAGCTCCGAATTCAGCACGGCGATGATCGAGGCCGCGACCAGGACGTTGGTGAATCCCTGCTGGTAGTAGCCGATGTAGACCTGGCCGAGGCCCGGCATCGCCGAGAGCACCAGTGCCAGCACCGGCGATTTGCGCCGCGGGTCGTCGAAGAAGTCGCGCCGCCCCTGGGCCACCGGCGGCCGAGGCGCCTGCCCGGCCTGGATCGGCGGCGGGGTAGCCTCGTAGGTCTGGTTCGTCACGGTGTCGGTCTGGTTGTTCATACATTGTCTCCCGTCGGCTGCCAGCTGCAAGCATCATGTCCTACCGCTACTAACGCACCGCACCCGCCGAAGGTTCGCCGGTCATCGCACCCACGATCGACTTCAACTCGCGGATGGCGCCGCTCGCCCACTCGTGCAGCTGGAGCAAGGCCGCCCGCGCCGGAGCGTCCACGTAAGTCTGCCAGAACTGCCACAGCATCAGACGTCCCTGAGCCAGCGTTCCAACAGCCTCGGCCTTCGGCCTGATCGCGCGGCCGGCGCTGGCCAACATCTCTTCGCCGGCGGCCCGCGCCTTCGCGATCGGGCGGCCCGCCGCGCTGGCGACCGCCGCCACCCGGGGTTCTACGCGCACCGACGCGTCCTTGAACGCGGCCACCGGGTTGCCCAGGACGACGAGGAGCAGGACCGTCAGGACGTAGGCGACCTCGAGGCTGAAGCGCGGCCGGGCGGCCATGCGCCCCAGCCACGCCGACAGGCGTTCGCCGAGACCAGGCTCGGACGGCCGTCGGCTCGTCGCGCGAAGCACGTCGAACACGACGCTCGTCGGCGGCGCGAGCGTGGCGAACGACGGCAGGACGGCGGTCGACTCGATCAGCGCCTCGGCAAGGTCGGCGCAGGCGGCGCAGTGGGCCAGGTGGCCATCCACCAGGCTGCGATCGAACGGCGCGAGGGTGCCGTCGACGAAGTCGCACAGGCGCTCGCGCGCCGACCCGCAGGCGTTGCCGCTGGTCCTCGCCAGGATCGCCCGCGTCAGCGCTTCGTGACCGCCGGGGTCGAGTTCGTGTTTCATGATTCGCCCCGCTCGGCGAGGATCTGCTCGGCCAGTTCGAGCCTCGCCCGGTTCGAACGAGACTTCACCGTGCCTATCGGCACACGCAGGATGGCTGCCACTTCCTCCAGCGACAGCCCCTGAATCTCCTTCAACTGAATCACCTCGCGGCTCAGGTGCCCGAGCGAGCGGAGCGCTCGCCACACCAGCCGCCGGCGGCCGGTGGCTTCCAGCGCGGCTTCCGGGTCGGCGTCCGGGCTGGTCAGGTCCCACATCTCGTCCGCCTGGATGTCCTCGGCCGGCGGCCGGGCCTTCTTGCGCCGCAGCTGATCGAGGCACAGGTTCCGGGCGACCCGGATCATCCACGGCACGAAGGCTTCTCCCTCCGCCCACCGTCCGCGCGTCTCGAAGAGCCGGACGAAGATGTCCTGCGTCAGGTCGCGCGCCTCGTCCGGGCTGGCGGCGTAACCGGAGGCGATGGAGTACACGCGCCGCTCGAACTGGCGGACGAACGCCTCCCAGGCGAGGTCGTCACCCTGCCGGCAGCGGTCGAGCAGGCTCGTCAGCTCCATGGTCACCGTTACTGACTCTAACGCAAGACGGGCGTTGGAGGTTCGGTCAGCTGTCAGCTGGCAGCGGACCACGGATGCTCAGGCTGGCAGCCGGCAGCGGACCACGAACGCCGAGGCTGGCGGCGAATCACGAGTGACGGCCAATCCGCTTCCAGCTAGAGTATCCGTGTTCCGCCGACGGCTGCCGGCTTCACCAGAGAGGTCCACCATGTTCACGCGTCTCCCGCGGGCCCTGCTCGCGCTCCCCCTCCTCGTCGTCGTGGTCCAGGCCGCGCCCGATGCGCCGCCGACGAAACTGCTGCGGTCGCCGACCGTGAGCGCCACGCAGATCGCGTTCGTCTACGCCAACAACATCTGGGCGGTCGAACGGGCGGGCGGACGCGCCCGGCGCCTGACCAGCTTCCAGGGCCAGACGACCAACCCGCACTTCTCCCCGGACGGCCGCTGGATCGCCTTCAGCGGCGACTACGCCGGCAACACGGACGTGTACGTCATCCCGGCGGAGGGCGGCGAGCCGAAGCGCCTGACGTGGCACCCGGGCGGCGACAGCGTGCAGGGCTGGACGCACGACGGCAAGGCGATCATGTTCGCCTCCTCGCGCGCGACGTGGGCGCCGAGCGGCGCGCCGCGCTTCTGGACCGTGCCAGCGGAGGGCGGTGTCGAAGAGCCGATGGCGCTGCCGCGCGGCTACCAGGGGAAGATCTCACCCGACGGCGCCCGCATCGCCTACCGGATGAACAGCTCGTGGGACGAGGAGCGGCGCAACTACAAGGGGGGCCAGAACCGGCCGATCTGGATCGTCGATCTGAAGACCTACGACCTGGTGTCGCCGCCGTGGACCGACTCGAAAGACATGGAGCCGGTGTGGGTCGGATCCACCGTCTATTTCATCTCCGACCGCGACGGCGTCGCAAATGTGTGGTCGTACGACGTCGGCGCCAGACGGCTCGCGCAGGTGACGAAATTCGACGACTTCGACGTGAAGGCCATGGATGCCGGCGCCGGGGCGGTGGTGTTCGAGCAGGCCGGCGTCATCCACGAGCTCGACCCGAAAAGCGGCCGGGAACGCGTGGTGAACGTCACGGTGGCCGGCGACTTTCCGTGGATGATGCCGCGGTGGGCGGATGTGACCGCCCGCATGACGAACATGGCGCTCTCGCCCACCGGCAAGCGCGTCGTCGTCGAAGCTCGCGGCGAGATCTTCACGATCCCGGCGGAGAAAGGCGACGTCCGCAACCTGACGAACTCGAGCGCGTCGGCCGAACGCGACCCCGCGTGGTCCCCCGACGGCAAGTCCGTTTCGTGGTTCAGCGACAAGTCGGGCGAGTACAAGCTCGTGATCACCGAGCAGGACGGCCTCAAGCCGCCACGCGAGATCGTGCTGCCGTCGCCGACGCACTTCTACACGGCGTCATGGTCGCCCGATTCGAAGAAGATCCTCTACACCGACACGCACCTGAAAGTGTGGGTGGTGGACGTCGAGAGCGGCAAGGCGAAGGCGGTCGGCGGCGACCCGTGGCTCGTGCCCCAGCGCACGATCAACCCGGTGTGGAGTCCCGACTCGAAGTGGGTGGCCTACTCGGCGCACCTCGACTCGCTCTACCGCGCGATCTTCGTGAGCAACGTGGACACCGGCGAATCGAAGCAGGTGACCGACGGTCTGGCCGATGCGATGTGGCCGGCGTGGGATGCCAGCGGCAAGTACCTGTGGTTCCTGGCGTCCACCAACTACGGGCTGCTGTCCCAGTGGCTCGACATGACGTCCTACGACCGCGAGGAGACGTTTGGGCTGTACCTGGCCGTCCTGAAGAAGGGCGAGCCGAGCCCGCTGCTGCCGGAGAGCGACGAAGACAGCGGCGTCACTGTGGGCCGTCCGTCGCCGCCGGCTGGAGGCCGGCCGGCGGAGGCCGCGACTGAAGGCGGTGCAGCCGACCAGCCCGCGGCCGAGCGTCGTGGCGGGCAGAAGCCCGTGACGGTGCAGATCGACTTCGACAACCTCCAGCAGCGAATCCTCTCGGTGCCGGGCGTGCCCGAGCGGCAGTACTCGCAGCTCCGTACCGGCGTCGCGGGCCAGGTGTTCTATCTCGAGGCGGCCAGCGGCGGTGTCCCTGGGGGCGGCGGGTCGACGCTTCAGCGCTACCGGCTCAGCGACCGCAGGGCCGGCGTGTTCGTCTCGGGCGCCACCGAGTTCAAATTGAGCGCCGACGGGCGGAAGCTGCTGTACCGAGCGGGCGGCGGCGGCGGCGCCCGAGGCGGCGGCGGCGCGCCCGCCGGGCCAAGCCTGTTTCTCGTCGACGCCGATCGCACAGCTCCGCAGGCCGGCGCAGGCCGACTGACCGCCACGCTACGGATGTCTCTCGACCCGAAGGCGGAGTTCGCGCAGATCTTCAACGAGGGCTGGCGCAACCAGCGCGACTACCTCTATGTGCCGAACGCGCACGGTTCCGACTGGCCGAAGATGAAGGCGATGTACGGGCAGCTGCTGCCCTACGTCATGCACCGCGCCGACCTCAACTACCTGCTCGACATGATGGGCGCGGAGATCGCCATCGGTCACTCGTACGTGCGCGGAGGCGACATGCCGGAGGTCCCCTCATCGCCGGGCGGCCTGCTCGGCGCGGACCTCGTGATCGACGCCGGCCGCTACAAGATCGCCCGTATCTACGACAACGAGAGCTGGAACCCCGACCTGCGGGCCCCGCTCGCCGCGCCGGGCGTCGACGTGTCCGCCGGCGACTACATCCTGAAGATCAACGGCGTCGAGCTGAAGGCGCCGGACAATATCTTCCGCCTGCTCGACGGGACGGCGAACCGGCAGACGGCGCTCACCGTCAACAGCAAGCCGGTCCTCGACGGCGCGCGCCAGGTCGTCGTGGTGCCGGTGGCGAGCGAGCAGGGGCTCCGCACGCGCGCGTTCGTCGAATCGAGCCGGCGCCTCGTGGACAAGCTCTCGAACGGCCAGCTCGCCTACGTCTACGTCCCCAACACCGGGCAGCCCGGCTACACCAGCTTCAACCGCTACTACTTCGCCCAGCAGCACAAGAAGGGGGCGATCATCGATGAGCGGTACAACGGCGGCGGTTCGGCGGCCGACTACATCATCGACGTCCTGCAGCGCGACTTCGACGGCTATTTCAACAACGCCGCCGGCGACCGCGTGCCGTTCACCAGCCCCGCCGCCGGCATCTGGGGGCCGAAGGTGATGATCATCAATGAGATGGCCGGCTCCGGCGGCGACCTGATGCCCTACATGTTCAAGCGGCGGAAGATCGGGCCGCTGGTCGGCAAGCGCACGTGGGGTGGCCTCGTGCACACCGCCGACACGCCGGGGTTCATCGACGGCGGGTCGATGATCGCGCCGCGCGGCGGCTTCTTCACCCGCGACGGCAAGTGGGCAGTGGAGAACGAGGGCGTCGGTCCGGACATCGACGTGGAGAACTGGCCGAAGGAGGTCATCGCCGGCGGCGACCCGCAACTCGAACGCGCGGTCCAGGAGGCGATGCGGATGCTGAAGGAGAAGCCGGTGGACCGGCTGATGAAGGAGCCCCCGCCGCCGACGTGGGGGGCACGGAAGTAGCGGGCAGCTGGTAGCTGTTAGCTGGCAGCGGACCACGGATGCGGTAGCTGACAGCGGAACAGGCGTCACGCTCGTTCCGCTGCCAGCCGCCAGCTGAGAGCTGCCAGCTACTTCCTGTTCCCTTCGATATCCATCCCCACGATCGGCGCGATGCCGGTCGCCTGCAGCGGCCCTTCGATCGTCGCGCGGTCGCCGACGATGACAATCGAGAGGTGGTCGAGGTCGATGTACTGCTTCGCGACGCGAACCATGTCGGCCTTCGTCACCGCGTTGACCGCCTTCTGGTACTGCTGGTAGTAGTCGTCCGGCAGCCCCTGCTGCCACAGCGTGCCGATCGCGTTCCCGATGCTGCTGACCGACGCGAACATCGCCGGCAGGCTCTGCGCCAGGGAGTTCTTCGACGTCTGCAGCTCGTCGTCCGTTATCGGCCGGCTGCCCTGGATCCCGCGGAACTCCTTCATGAACTCGTTCAGCGCCACGTCGCTCTTCGCCGAGATGATGTCGCCGCCGGCGCGGAACGGGCCGGGGCCCTTGCCGAAGGCGAAGCGGGAGGTGATGCCGTAGCTCAGCCCCTTCTCTTCGCGGATGTTCGCGTTGAGGCGCGACTGGAACATGCCGCCGAGCAGCGTGTTCATGACCTCGATCGCGTAGTAGTCGGGCGTCGTCCGCGGAGGCCCCGGCAGGCCGATCGCGAACGTCGACTGCGCCGCCCCCGGCTTGTCGACGAGGTAGATCGTCGTCGGCGCCCTGGCGGGAAGCGGCGGATACGTGAACGTCGGCTTGCTCCCGGCCGCCGGCCACCTGGCCAGCGCCTTCTCCACGATCGCCCTCGCCGAAGCCGGCGTCACGTCGCCCACGACGACAATCGCGGCGCGGCCGGGCTGGAGGTAGTTCTTGTGGAACGCCACCACGTCGTCACGGGTGATGGTCTTCAGCGTCTCCTCGGTGACCAGCTGCCCGAAGGGGTGGTCGGTCCCGTAGAGCACCTTCGGGAACACGCGGCTGGCGATCGCGCCGGGCTGCGCCTTCGAGCTGTTCAGCGCGACGAGCCGCTGCGCGCGGAGCCGCTCGAGCGCTGGCGCGGGAAACGTCGAGTTCAGCAGCATGTCCGCCAGGATGTCGAGCGTCGGAGCGAACTTGCCGCTCGTCGACACGAAACCCATCGCGCCGGTCTGGCCGCCGACACCCGCGTTGACCGACGTGCCGAGCGTCTGCAGTGCGTTCGACAGCGCCTCGCCGTCGCGTGTCGCCGTGCCTTCGCTCAGCATCGAGAAAGCCAGGCTGGCCACGCCGCGCCGGTTGGCCGGCTCGAACTGGTCGGCCCCGCCCATCCACTGCAGGGTGAAGGAGACGAGCGGCAGGTCGTGCTTCTCAGAAACGAACAACTCCATCCCGTTGGCGAGCGTCGCCTTCGTCCAGGTCGGGACGCGAAGTTCCGGCGCCTTGCCTGGAGGCGGGACCTTCGAACGATCGAGAGCCTGCTGCGCCGACGCGGGCGGGACGCACAGCGCGCACAGCGCGGCGATGAGGATGACAGCCGGCAGCCGTCGAATGAGGGGGTTCATTACTTCACCTCCGGGCGCGGCGTGTCTTCGGCGCCGGTGACGCGCTTGCTCTGCGGGAGCTTGGCTGCCTCTACGGCCTGGCCGTTGGGCACCACGCTCAGGACGACGCGGCCTTTCGTCAGGTACTTGTTGGCGACGCGCTTGACGTCCGCCGCGGTGACCGACGTCGACTTCTGGTAGGCCGTCTTGTAGTAGCCCGCGTCACCGTGGAACGCGGCCCCGCCGGCCAGGTTCATGGCCTTGCCGAGGCTCGACTCGAGGCCCCGCACGAAGTTCAGTTCCTCGCCCGCAATCGCCTTCTGGACCTCCTCGGCCGTCGGCCCCTCGGCCTTCAGCTTCTCGATAGTGGCGTCGATCGCCGTCTCGAGCTCGGTCAGCGTGTGGCCCGGCCGCGGCGTGGCGTCGACCGAGAACTCGCCCACGTCCTCGTTCGAACCCTGGTAGGCGGAGACGCTGGCCGCCGTTTGCTGGTCGAACACCAGTGCCTTGGTCAATCGCGCGGTGCGCGGCCCGGCGAGGATGTTGCCGAGGACGTCGAGCGCGAAAGAGTCGTCGCTCTTCTCGCCGACCGTCGGCCACTGGAGATAGAGGCGCGACACCTGGATGCGGTCCTCGTAGTGGAACCGGCGTTCCGCCGGCAGCGTGGCTGGCGCGACGACCGGCCGCACGATCGGCTTGCCGCGCGAGATATCCCCGAAGTACTTCGTGACCCACGCCTTCGCCTGCGCCGGGTCGAAGTCGCCGGCGATCGCGAGGAACGCGTTGTTCGGCGCGTAGTAGGTCCGGAAGAACCCCTTCACGTCGTCAGCCGAGGCCGCGCTGAGGTCTTCCATGCTGCCGATCACGTCCCAGGAGTACGGGTTGCTCGCCGGGTAGGTTGCCCGCGCCAGGATCTCGCGGACCTTGCCATAGGGCTGGTTGTCGACGGCCTGGCGGCGCTCGTTCTTCACGATGTCACGCTGGGCGTTGAGCTTGGCGAGGTCGAGCGTGTCGAGCAGGAAGCCCATCCGGTCGGACTCCAGCCACAGCGCCGACTCGAGGTAGTTGGACGGCACCGTCTCGTAGTAGATGGTGGTGTCGTTCGACGTCCCGCCGTTGTTGCTGCCGCCGACGCCCTCGGTCAGCTTGTCGTGCAGGCCGTAGGGTACGTGGCCGGAGCCGGTGAACATGATGTGCTCGAACAGGTGGGCGAACCCGGTCCGTCCAGGCACCTCGTTCTTCGAGCCGACGTGGTACAGGATGCCGACGGCGACGGTCGGCGTGGTGCGGTCCTGCGAGAGGATGACGGTCAGGCCGTTCGGGAGGGTGTAGGTCTCGAACGGAATCCTGATGGCGCTCGACGCCGGGGGCGACGCCGGCGGCGGCTGCTGGGCCGCGGCCACCGAGGCCAGCGCCACCAGCGCAATCCAGACGAACTTGCGACTGGGCATGGGCACGGGTTGGTCTTCTCCTTGAAAAGGCACGTAGGACGATCTTACTGCCGGGGCGGCGAAAAGGTGACAGCTCCCGAGTGCGAGCGAAACGGTGACAGTTCCCGATTCCCCGATTCCGTCACCTTTTCGTTTTCAGATACTCCCCGGCAGGACGGCCTCCGCCAGGGTCAGAGGCTCCGGACGGACGTAGGGCTGGACCCGCACCTGGCAGGGCTCCACGCGGCACGAACGGCACCACGCCCGCTCGCAGGGATCGATGTGGGTGTGGACCTGACCTTCGAGGCCCGTCTCGGCAAGCACCGCGGCTCCCACCGACTCGGCCAGGTCGTGGGCGCGGCGAATTTCGTAGA
Organism: uncultured Acidobacteriota bacterium; assembly: GCA_963698725.1. GTDB lineage: Bacteria > Acidobacteriota > Vicinamibacteria > Vicinamibacterales > Fen-181 > FEN-299. The sequence goes on along the minus strand of CAVORY010000003.1, from coordinate 635,754 downwards.
ACTCCGGCACTACCACGTGCACGTCGACGTAGGCCGACCGTCCGGCCCGCATCGTCTTGAGCTCGTGGACGGCGATGAGATCGGGCGGGCGGATCCTGTTGAGGACGTCCACGAGCCTGGCCAGAAGCTCAGGATCCTCCCGGTCCAGGAGGGCCTGGCTGGAGGCGCGGACCAGGCGGAAGCCGGTGCCCGCCAGGAGCACGCTCACGCCAATGGCGAGGAGCGGGTCTACCCAGTGGAGGCCCGTGAATCTGACGATCAGCAGGCCCAAGGCAAGGGCCACCGTGGTCCAGAAGTCCGAGAGGACGTGGTGCCCGTCCGCCTCGATGGCGCGACTGCGATGGCGCCGGCCCATGCGCACCAGGAAGAGACCCAGCAGACCGTTGAGCGCTCCCGCTCCGACGTTGACGAGGATGCCCATCCCGAGGTTCCTGATCTGTGAGCCGTGGATCAGGGTGTCGATGGCTTCCCAGAGGATCAACGCCGCGGCCAGGGAGATGAGCCCCCCTTCAAAGGCGGCGCTGAAGTGCTCGACCTTCCCGTGCCCGTAGGGGTGCTCCCGGTCGGGAGGCCGCTCCGAGAAAAGGACCGCGCCGAGGGCGAAGATGGCCGCCACCACGTTGACCACGCCCTCGATGGCATCGGACAGGAGGGCGGCCGAACCCGAGATCCGGTAGGCCCAGTACTTGCCTCCCAGAATGGCCAGTCCAGCGACGATCGAGAAGCCCGCCACCAGGAAGCGGACGTCGCGGGAAGAGGAGGGGCTTGCCGGCGGGGAGTCGCTCATGGTTCCGACGTCATGTTACCCCATAGGAGAGGCCGCCCCGGAACACGAGAGACCTCCGGGAGTGATTTCGACTGGCGAAATGACTCCCGGCGTGATTTCGGGCGTGATTTCGGGCGGTTCCGATATAATCCAGCATCTCTGGCCAGCGCCGCTGGCTTCGCCTTCCTGGAGGCTCCTGATGAAACGTCACATGCTGATTGCGCTCGGAGTGGCGCTCGCCCTTGCCATGGCCGGGCAGTCCCTCGTTGGTCAGACCGGGCAGCCGGCCGCGGCTCCGGCCACCGGGCCGTTCGAGTCGCTGCATTTTCGCCAGATCGGACCGGCGTCGATGTCCGGCCGCATCTCGGACCTCGCCGTCTACGAGGCGAATCCGGCCATCTTCTACGTGGGCACGGCCCACGGCGGGGTCTGGAAGACCACGAACGCGGGCACGACGTTCACGGCGCAGTTCCAGGACCAGGGCCTGATGTCGATTGGCGACGTCACCATCTCGCAGTCGAACCCGGACCTGGTCTGGGTCGGCACCGGCGAGTCGAACAACCGGCAGAGCACGTCCTGGGGCGACGGCGTCTACAAGTCGACCGACGGGGGCAAGACCTACGTCAACATGGGCCTCCGCTCCTCCAAGCACATCCACCGCATTGCCATCGACCCGCGCGACAACAACGTCGTCCTCGTGGCGGCGACGGGCAGCCTGTGGGGACCGGGCGGCGAGCGCGGCATCTTCAAGACCGTCGACGGCGGCAAGACCTGGAAGCAGGTGCTGAAGGTCGACGACGATACCGGCGCCAACGACCTGTTCATGGATCCGACGAACAACAAGATCGTCTTCGCGACCACCTACCAGCGGCGCCGCACCACCTGCTGCATGAACGGCGGCGGCCCGGGCAGCGGCATCTGGAAGTCGACCGACGGCGGCGACACATGGACGCGGTTGAAGGGCAACGGGATTCCGGACGGGCCGCTCGGACGGATCGCCATCGAGGTCTCCCGGAAGCGGCCGAACATCCTCTACGCCACCATCGAGGGTCCCACGGCCGCGGGCGGCGGGCGTGGCGGCGCTGGCGGCGCGGCGTCGGGCGCTGAAGAAGGCCCAGGCGCCGCGCCGGCGCAGGCGGCGCAGGCGGCGCAGGCCGGCGGCGGTCGGGGCGGCGGCGGCGCGCTCAATACGCAGCCGACCGGCCTCTATCGGTCGGACGACTCGGGCGCGACGTGGCGCAAGGTGAACAACGCGAACCCGCGCCCGATGTACTTCAGCAAGGTCCGCATCGATCCGAACGACCCCGAGGTCGTCTACCTCGGCGGCGTGGACCTGCATCAGTCGCTCGACGGCGGCAAGACGATGAACACGGCGGCCGCTTCGCGCACCCACTCCGACCACCACGCGATCTGGATCAACCCGGCCAACTCGAATCACCTGCTGATCGGCAACGACGGCGGCCTGGCGGTGTCCTACGACATGTCGAAGACGTGGGTGTTCTTCCCGAACCTTCCGGTGGGCCTCTTCTATCACGTCAGCTACGACATGGCGACGCCGTTCAACGTGTGCGGCGGCATGCAGGACAACTACGACTGGTGCGGCCCCAGCCAGGTGCGCGGCGCGGCTGGCATCGCCAATCACCACTGGACGACGATTCAGGGCGGCGACGGGTTCGTCGCGCTGCAGGACCCGACCGACTACCGGATCGTCTACACCGAGTCGCAGGACGGCAACATGACGCGGTACGACCGCATGACCGGCGAGTCGATGAGCATCCGGCCGCAGCCGGCGCCCGGCGAGCCGGCCCTGCGCTGGCAGTGGGACACGCCGCTCACGATGTCCCCGCACGACCCGAAGACGATCTTCGCCCCGGCCAACAAGGTGTTCAAGTCGATCGACCGCGGCCTGACGTTCGTCGCGATCAGCGGCGATCTGACGAGCGGCGCGACCCGCGACGACATCCCGACGATGGGCGTGAAGAACCGCGACATCCAGATCGCGCGCAACGACGGCATCGCGGCTTGGCCGACCATCACGACGTTTGCCGAGTCCCCGAAGCGGCCCGGCCTGCTCTACGCCGGCACCGACGACGGGCACCTGCAGGTGTCGCGGGACGGCAAGACCTGGGCCGACGTGATCGGGAAGGTGCCCGGCCTGCCGAAGAGCACCTACGTCTCGCGGGTGGTGCCGTCGCGCTTCGACGAAGGCACGGTCTACGCGACGTTCGACGGCCACCGCGAGAACGACTTCGCGACCTACATCTACGCGAGCAACGATTTCGGCCAGACGTGGCGCGCCGTGAACGCGAACGTCACGGACCAGATCGCGCGAACGCTGACGGAGGACACCAGGAACCCCGACGTGCTCTACCTGGGCACCGAGACCGGGCTGTTCGTGTCGATCGACCGCGCGAAGAGCTGGATGCGCGTCAAGGCCAACCTGCCGACGGTGCGCATCGACGAGATCACGCTCCACCCGCGCGACAACGCGATGATCCTGGCGACGCACGGCCGCTCGATCTGGATCCTCGACCAGATCGCACCGTTCCAGGAATACGCCGCGGCGCAGGCCGCCGAAGCGAAGCTCTACACGCCGCCGCCGTCGGTCATGTACCGCCAGCCGGCCAGGGACCGGAACTACGAGTTCTGGGGAGACCAGACGTTCTTCGGCGAGAACCCACCGCAGGCGGCGGTCATCGCGTGGCAGCTCAAGAAGAACGTAGGCGAGGTGAAGCTGACGATTGCTGACGCCCTCGGCAAGCCGGTCCGCGAGATCTCCGGGCAGGTGCTCGCGAACAGCAACAAGGCCGGTTACCAGGCCGCGTGCTGGGACCTCAGAGTGCAGCCCCTGGCGGCGCCGGGCGGTGGCGCGGGCAGGGGCGCTGGAGGCGGTCGGGGGGCTGAGGCTGCGGCGGGGCCGCCTTCGCCTGCGGCTTCGGCGAGCCAGGCGACTGGGCAGGCTGGCGGCCGCGGCGGCGGCGCACCGGCGGTGAATCCCTTCGGCGCCGGCTGCAGCAGCGGCGGCGGGCGAGGAGGCGGGGGCGGCGTCTCCGGAGGCGCGGGCGGCGGCAACCCAGGCCCGTTCGTCCTGCCCGGCACCTACAACGTGTCGCTCGTCGTGGACGGCAAAACGGTGGATACCAAGCCAATCAAGGTCGTCGCGGACCCGGACGTTGCGTTGACCCCGATCGAGAGGAAGAAGCTCTACGACATGGCGATGGAGATGCACGCCCTGCAGGCCGTCGCGAACGACTTCTCGAGCGCGCTGACGCCGCTCAACACAAGAATGGGCGAGATCGGGAAGGAGCTCGCCAGCCGCAGCGACATTCCGGCCGACGTGAAGGCGGCCGTGGACGGCTTCACGAAGGAGCTGGCCGCGGTGGTGCCCAAGTTCGCCGCGGGTGCCGGCGGGCGGGGCGGGTTCGGCGGCGGCCAGGCCGCGGCACCGACCCAGCCTTCGCCTGCGGCTACGGCGGGGCAAGCGGGCGGGGCCGCGCAGGCACCCCCGCCGGTCAGCGTGGCCGCGCGCATCACGCAGGCCAAGAACGGCATGATGGGCGGCATGTGGCCGACGTCGATGACGACGAAGGCGTATGACGATGCGAAGGCGATGGCGCCGAAAGCGATGGCCGAGGCGAACGCCGTGATCACGAAAGCGGCGGCGCTCAGCGCGACGCTGGCCAAACACAAGGTGACGCTGGCGGCGCCGGCGCCCGTCAAGGTACCGGCCGCCGTCGCGGCCGGGGCAAAGAAGTAGCGAGGTCATTCGTGACGAGTCGAAACCTGACCAGCCAACTCCTGGTGTGCGTCCTGCTGGCCGCGTGCCAGATCGTCCTGTTCGCCGCTCCGGCCTCCCAGGGCAAGGCCGGGCAGGCGGCCCCTGCCGGCGGCGCCGCGCTGGCCATGGCCAAGCCTGGCCGCCTGGCCACCCAGCCGATCGACGAGGAATACACGAAGAAGATCAGGGAGTACACGACCGAGACCTTCTTCCTGTCACCCGTCATCGACTACATGCCCGCGTCGAAGACCGTGCCGACGCCGAAGGCGATCCTCGGCGACATCGCCGGCGCGCCGGGCAAGCTGCCGTATTCGAAGGAGGTGCACGACTACATGCGCCTCCTCGCCAAATCCACGCCGCGCGTGAAGGCCTACACCATCGGGACGACCGAGGATGGCCGCGAGATGATCGCGGTCGCCGTCGCGTCGGATGCCCTGATGGCGAAGCTCGAGGCGAACAAGGCGGACCTCGCGAAGCTGGCCGACCCCCGCACCATCAAGATGGACGACGCGGTGGCCGACGCGATCGCGCAGCGCGTCGCGCCGGTCTACTACGTCAACGGCGCCGTCCACGCCAACGAGGCCGGCGCGCCGACGGCGTTGATGGAACTGGCCTACCGCCTGGCGGTGGACGACAGCCCCTACATCCGGAACATCCGCGAGAACATCATCACGCTCATCACGCCGGTCGCCGAGCCGGACGGCCGTGACTACATGGTGGACGTCTACGAGTGGCGGAAGAAGCACCCGAACGACACGCCGCCGAGCATGGTCTACACGGGGAAGTACGTGGGGCACGACAACAACCGCGACGCGATGGGCCTGACGCTTGCCATGTCGCGCGCGGTGCTCAACACCTTCCTCGGATGGAAGGCGCAGGTGCTGCACGACCTCCACGAATCGGGCTCGTTCCTCTACGACAACACCGTGGGCAACGGCCCGTACAACGCGTGGCTCGACCCGATCCTCACCAACGAGTGGCACCTGATCGGGTGGAACAACGTGAACGAGATGACGCGGATGGGCATGCCCGGCGTCTATGGGTGGGGCACGTTCGACACCTGGTCGCCCGGATACCTGATGTTCTTCGCCGCGCTGCACAACGGCATCAGCCGCCTCTACGAGACCTACGGCAACGGCGGCAGCGCCGATACGGAGGAGCGGACGCTCTCGGCCAACGAGACGGCGCGGACGTGGTTCCGGCAGAACCCGCCGATCAGCCGCGTGCGCTGGTCGCTCCGGAACAACAACAACTACGAGCAGACGGGCATCATCGTCTCGCTCAACTACTTCGCCAACAACCGCGTCTACTTCCTCCGCAACTTCTACGACAAGAGCAAGCGGTCGGTGATGAAGCCGAAGGTGGAGGGCCCGGCGGCCTACGTGCTGCCGGCGAGCGACCCGCGCCTCGGCACGCAGGCCGAGCTGCTGCGCGTGTTGCAGAAGCAGGGCGTGGAGATCTCGAAGGCGACCGCGGCGTTCACCGTCACGATGCCGGCGCGGCCGGCGGCTGGCGGGGGCGCGCGCGGCGGGCGGGGCGGTCCGCCTTCGCCTGGGGCCCCGGAGGGACAGGCAGCTCCGCCCCAGGCTTCGGCGAGACAGCCGCCTTCGCCTTCGGCTACGGCGAGCCAAGGGGGGGAAAAGCCGGCGCCGGTCACGCGCGAATTCCCGGCCGGTAGCTACATCGTGCGGATGGATCAGCCGTATTCGCGCATTGCCGACGCCCTGCTCGACTACCAGTACCTGGGCGGCGAACGACGCGCAGGCGCGGCCGTACGACGACACCGGGTGGACGTTCCCCGAGGCGTTCGGCGTGCAGTCGGTCCGCATCACCGACGTGAAGGTGCTGGACGCGCCGATGGAACTCGTCAAGGGCGAGGTGAAGGCGGTCGCGGGCGTCACCGGCCAGGGGTCGCTGTTCGCGATTAACCAGGCCGGCGCCAACTCGCTCATCACGCTGCGCTACAAGCTGAAGGACGCCGACATCCAGGTGGCCGAGGAGCCGTTTGAAGCCGGCGGCGCGAAGTTCACGCGCGGCACGTTCCTCGTGAAGGGCGTGGCGCAGGGCGACCTCGACGCGCAGTTGACCGCGCTCGGCCTCAGGGGCGTGGCGCTGACGGCGGCGCCGACCGTGAAGACCCACCCGGCGCGAGCCGCGCGCGTCGCGCTGCTGCACCAGTGGTCGAGCACGCAGACCGAGGGCTGGTGGCGGATGGCGCTCGACATCTATGGCGTGCCGTTCGACTACATCGATCCTGAGACGGTGAAGAAGACGCCGAACCTGCGGGCGAAGTACGACGTCATCATCTTCGGTCCGGGCGGCGGCCAGGCGGCCGTCGAAGGGCAGCCGATGTGGCGGAATCCAGTCCCGTGGAACACGAAGGAACTGCCGAACGTCGGCGCCTGGGCGCAGACCGACGACACGCGTATCGGCATGGGCCTCGAGGGGCTCATCAAACTGCGCGAGTTCATCGCGCAGGGCGGCGTGTTCATTGGCTCGAACAGCTCGGCCGAGTTCGCGATCAGCAACAACTTCACGCACGGCGTGAGCGCCGGCGCAGCCGGGAGCACGACGCGAGTGGTCGGCTCGCTCCTCAGAACGAAGATCGTGGACGAGGCGAGCCCGCTCGTCTACGGCGTGCCCGACAACCTGGCGATGTACAGCGGCAACGGGGCGTACTTCACCGTGAGTTCGACCCAGGGCGGCGGCGGGCGCGGAGGTGGAGCCGCCCCGCCGGCAGCCGCGACTGCCGGCCAGCGCGGGGCGACCGGGGGCGGCGGGAGGCCGACGGGTCGGGGCACGCAGGACGACCCGGACACCGTGCAGGGCCGGCCGATGTACGAGGGGTCAAACCTGAAGCCGGTTCCGCCACCCGTCCAGACGCAGCCGTGGCAGTACTCGCTGCCCACCGAGGAGCAGTTGAAGCGGAACCCGGGCAATCTGATTCCGCCAGAGTACCGGCCCAGGGTTGCGCTGCGGTTCGAAGCGCAGAACACGCTGCTCGTGTCGGGGCTGCTCGACGGCGGCACCGACATCGCGCAGCGCCCGGTCGTCGTGGACGTGCCGGTCGGCAAGGGCCACGTCGTCCTGTTCGCCAACAACCCGATCTACCGCGGCGAGACGATCGGCAGCTACCCGCTGGTGTTCAATGCGATCATGAACTTCGACAGCCTGAACGCCGGGAGGAAGGTGGACGAGAAGTAGGCTCAGGGCTCAAGGCTCAAGGCTCAGGGCCTTGGGCTATCGGGGTAGTGGTCAGTTGTCAGTTGCTGGTTGTCAGTCCGTCACTCGAGACAGACTGGCCACTGGTCACTGACAACTGGCCACAGATGGCCTTTCCAACTCGCGCCTTTCAGCCAGGCACCGCGTCCCGCCTCACGCCCACAGCACGGAGAGTTCCAGTTCCAGTTCGGCGAACGGCTCGGCGCGGACGACCTCGTCGCCGCTATGCGTCGCGAGGATCGTCCAGCGGCCGCCGTCGAGGCGCAGCACCTCGAGCGTGCGGGGATCCGGGTCGATGATCCACGCGTACGCCACCTGCTCGCGCGCGTAGATCGCGAGCTTCTTCACGCGGTCGAGGGAAGCGGTCGACGGGGAGACGATCTCGCACACCCAGTCGGGGGCCAGGGGAAAGTAGGCGGTTTCGGGCAGGCTCGGCATCCGGCTCCTGCACCACCCGGCCCAGTCTGGGACCAGCACGTCGCGGCCCAGGTGGAGCTCGGGTTCGTAGAGGATGCACCACCCGCCGGGCCCGCCGCGGCCGCGATCAAACGGCCGCACCAGTTCCCCTCCGAGCGATGCGCCGGCCTTGGCGTGTCGCGGCGCCGGCCTGGGAGACGCGTGGAGTTCACCGTCCACGATCTCCGCGACCATGATGTCGGGGACCTTCATCAGGTCGTCATACGTTGCCGGCCGGTCGAACGGCTGCACTCTCGGCATTGCGCTCATGATACATCGTCGTCCTGCACGCCGGATGCCACCGACGCCCACCGATTCCGGCCTGTTTCCGAGGGGTTGATTGGGGATGCGGCAGTTTCTGCAACACGGCCGGTCTCAGCCCCGTCAAGTTCTGCAAGACTGGGGTCACATCGTGCATTCCCACTTCTGGCACGGTCTGACCCCAGCGCCCTCCCGCTGCCACACGTGCAGAATGTGTCAATGCAAGATGCGACCCCAGGCGGTAGAATCGCCACGATGTCCGAATCGCTCCTCCTCCGGGAAATAGCCGAGCAGCCCGACCGGTTGAAGCAACTGCTCGCCGACGGGGCCGGCGAAGTCGAAGCCATCGCGCGCGCGCTCGGCTCGACGTCGATCCGCCACGTGGTGATCGCCGCGCGCGGCTCTTCGGACAACGCCGCCCGGTACGCGCAATACGTCTTCGGCGCGTTCAACCGCGTCACGGTCACGCTGGCCACGCCATCCCTTTTCACGCGCTACAACGCACCGCCGCGCATGGACGGCGCGCTGGTGGTCGGGATCTCGCAGTCCGGCCAGTCTCCCGATCTCGTCGCCGTCGTGGAAGAAGGACGGCGACAGGGTTGTCCGACGCTGGCCATCACCAATGCGGCCGGGTCGCCCCTCACCGACGTGGCCGACCATACGCTGCTCCTTCGGGCCGGCGCCGAGAAGAGCATTGCCGCGACGAAGACCTACACCGCGCAGCTCCTGGCGCTGGCGATGCTGTCGGCAGCGGTGGCCGATGACCCGCGCCGGAAGGACGAGTTGGCGTCCGTGCCGGATCACGTCGCGGCGGCGTTCGACGTCAACCCGGACGCGATGGCGGCCGCCGCGGCTGCGTTGAAAGACGCCGGCCACGGCGTCGTGATCGGGCGCGGATTCAACTACGCCACGGCCTTCGAGATATCCCTGAAGGCGAAGGAACTGGCCTATTTCGCCGTCGAGCCGTACTCGGCCGCCGACTTCCAGCACGGCCCGATCGCGCTCCTCGACTCGGGATTCGCGGCCATCGTCGTCAACGTCGCGGGCGCCGTGAGTCAGGAAGTGGAGGACCTTCTCCGCGCGATGACCGAGCGCGGCGCCAGGCCCGTCGTCCTGTCGAACATGAAGACCTCGCTGGCGCTCGCGCTGGCCCCGCTCGCCCTCCCAGCCGGGGTTCCCGAGTGGCTCTCGCCGATTGTCGCGGTCGTTCCCGGCCAGTTGCTCGCGTTCCACCTGAGCCGCGCGCGCGGCTTCGATCCCGACCAGCCCCGCGGATTGTCGAAAGTCACGCGGACGACATAGGCTCGTCGCCGCTGAAGCGAGGTCCTCATGCACCCGATCCACCCTGTCAGCAGACAGTCGACTGCGCCCGTCGTCTTCCTCGCGCTCGTGCTCGCGCTCGCGTCGTCCGCGACGGCGCAGACGGCTTCGAAGCCTGGCGCCGTTCCAACGGCTACGGCCGCTGCCGCCCCTGCGCTGCGCGCGCCTGCCGTTCCGCTCGTCGCCTACGACCCGTACTTCTCGATCTGGTCGCCGGCCGACAGGTTGACCGACGCCGCCACCGTCCACTGGACCGGCCGCACCCACCCGCTGACCTCCGTCATCCGCGTGGACGGCGAATCGTTCCGGCTGATGGGGCCGGCGCCGGCCGACACCGCCGCGCTCACCCAGCGGTCGGTCACGATCTCGGCGACGCGCACGACGTACGTGTTCGCCAACGCGAAGGTCCTGGTGACACTTAGTTTCCTGACACCGTCGCTCCCCTCGGATCTCGACCTGCTTTCGCGGCCGGTCACGTACCTCACATGGACGGTCTCGTCGGCCGACGGCAGGCCGCACAAGGTCCAGGTCTATTTCGACTGCGGCGCCGAGATCGCGGTGAATACACCCGACCAGGCCGCCGGCCTCGACTACCCGCAGGCGACCGGCCTCCTGGTGGCTCGGATCGGCACGGCCGACCAGCCGGTGCTCGCCAGGAAGGGCGACGATGTGCGGATCGATTGGGGGTACGGATACCTGGCGACCTCGTCTGGCGCCGGAGCGGTCGTTGCGGGCGGAAACGGCGGTCGGATGCGCCGGGCGTTCATGACGGACGGCACGATCGCCGCGCCGACAGGGCCGATTACCGCGCGCCCCGTCACCGAGTCGCGTCTGGCGATGGCCGCGGCGTGGGATTTCGGTGAGGTCGGTGCGACGCCGGTCTCGCGCTTCGCGATGCTCGCCTACGACGACATCTTCGCGATCCGGTACTTCTCGCAGGACCTGCGGGCGTACTGGCGGCGCAACGGCGCGACGATCGAATCGGTGCTGGCGACAGCCGCTCGGGAGCGGGAGATGTTGGACGCGAAATCCGCCGCGTTCGACACCGATCTGCGTCGCGATCTAGCGCGGGCCGGCGGCGAGAAGTACGCCGCCATCGCAACGCTCGCGTACCGCCAGACGCTCGCGGCGACCAAGCTCGTCGCCGACGCGAACGGCCAGCCGCTGCTCTTCCCCAAGGAGAACTTCAGCAACGGCTGCATCGGCACGGTGGATGTCATCTACCCGATGGCGCCGCAGTACCTGCTGTTCGGCCCGAAGCTGGCGCGGGCGCTGGTCGTGTCGAACCTCGACTACGCCAGCTCGCCGCGATGGAAGTTCCCATTCGCGCCGCACGACCTCGGCACGTATCCGCACGCCACGGGCCAGGTGTACGGCGGCGGTGAGAAGACCGAGGAGAACCAGATGCCGGTCGAGGAGACCGGCAACATGATCATCCTCGTCGCGGCGATCGCGCAAATGGAAGGGAACGCGGACCTGGCCGGCCAGTACTGGCCCGTGCTGACGAAGTGGGCGCAGTACCTCAAGGAGAAGGGGTTCGACCCGGAGAACCAGCTCTGCACCGACGACTTCGCCGGCCATCTCGCGCACAACGTCAACCTGTCGGTGAAGGCAATCGTCGCGCTCGGCGCGTTCGCCAGGCTCTCCGAGATGCGCGGTGAGAAGCCGCTGGCCGCGGAGTACCGGAAGCTCGCCGAAGGTTTCGCCGCGCGCTGGGTGAAGGAGGCGGACGATAGCGATCACTACCGGCTCGCGTTCGACCGGCCGGGCACCTGGAGCCAGAAGTACAACCTCGTCTGGGATCGCATCCTCGGCCTGAACCTGTTCCCGGCGGCGGTGGCGCAGAAGGAGATGGCCTACTACCGCCGGATTCAGGAGAAGTACGGGGTGCCGCTCGACAACCGGAGGCTCTACACGAAGCTCGACTGGATCACGTGGACCGCCACGCTCACGGGGTCGCGCGCCGACTTCGAGGCGCTGGTGAACCCGATCTTCGACATGCTCAACGCCACGCCCCACCGCGTGCCGATGACCGACTGGTACTGGACGCACGACGCGACGAAGACGGGCTTCCAGGCGCGGTCGGTCGTGGGCGGCGTGTTCCTGCGGCTGCTCTACGAGCCGCAGGTGTGGCAGAAATGGGCGAGGGGTGGCCTTGAGCCCTGAGCCTTGAGCCCTGAGCCTATTGGTTCACGTGCACGACCTTCGCCGGCGGGAAGCCGTTGAACCACGTCGCCGAGGCGTTGCTGTAGGCGCCGATGTCCTCCGAGTAGACCAGGTCGTCGAGCTGCAGGTCCGGCAGCGCCTCCGATTGCGAGATCGTGTCCAGGCCGTCGCACGTCTGGCCGAACACCGCGCACACCTCGGTCTCGCCCTTCCTGAACGACTTGAAGTGGTACGGGCAGTGGTCGAAGATGATGCCCGAGAAGGTGTGGTACACGCTGTCGTCGATGTAATAGCAGGTCCTGGCGTCGCGAACCGCCTTGCCGATCACCGTCGCGATTGACGTGACGGCCGTCGCCACCATGAACCGGCCCGGCTCCGCGATGATCTCCATCGACTTCGGGAACAGCCGGTCGACCTCGGCGTTGATCTTCTTCGCCAAGACGCTGAACGGCGGCACGTGCCGGTTGTAGCGGACCGGGAAGCCGCCGCCGATGTCGAGCACCTTCAGATCGAACCCGCGCGATGACGCTTCTTTCATCACCGCCGCCGACATGTTCAGCGACTGCACGTAGTTCTCGAAGTTCGTGCACTGGCTGCCGACGTGGAAGCTCAGGCCTTCGACGACGAGCCCCGAGTCGCGGGCATCCTCCATGAGCGACACGGCCTCGCCCGGCTCGCAGCCGAACTTCGACGACAACTCCACCATCGACCCGGTGTTCGGCACGCGCAGCCGCACCAGCAAGCCGGCGCTCGGCGCGTGCTCCGCAATCTTGCCAATCTCGATTCTGTTGTCGAACGTGACGAGCGGCTTGTACTTGTTCAGCTCCTCCAGCGTCTCCTTCGCCTTCACGGGGTTCGCGTAGACGATCTTGTCCCACACGAAGTCCTGGCGCTCCTTGGCGGGCCGCCGCCGGATGAGCTCGTAGACGAGCATGAACTCCGGGAACGACGCCACGTCGAAGCTCGCGCCCGCCTTGTAGAGCGTGTGCACAATCTCGGGCGCCGGGTTCGCCTTTACCGCGTAGTACGCCTGGACGCGCGGCAGGTGCCGCTTGAACGTGGCGTAGTTCTCGCGGAGCGCGTCGTGGTCCACGACCACCAGCGGCGTGCCGTGCTCGTGAGCCAGCGACTTGAGCAGTTTCGGGGACAGTTTCGACATAGACGGCTCAGGGCTCAAGGCTCACGGCTTACGGCTTACGGCCGACGGCCCGGTCACGCGTGATCCGGCCGCAAGCCGCAAGCCGCGGGCCGCAAGCCGGTTAGAACTTCGGTTCCGACCCGTCGATCATCTTCACGGCGTTGTGCTTGAAGTACTCCTTCGTCAACGCCTTCACCATCGCCGGCCGCGCGTCGTAGAGCCTTCGCAGCTTGCGCGGCTTGTGGCGCGCCAGCGCGTAGTGCGTCAGGATCGGCATCGCGATCGTCGTGTCCGTGTAGCACACCACGGCGTCGGGCAGCCGGTCCGGATCGACCTTGCCCCAGCTCACCGCCTCGCTCGGCGTCGCGCCGCTCAGCCCGCCCGTGTCGGGGCGCGCGTCGGTCACCTGCAGGAAGTAGTCCTGGCCGTATTCCTTGATGCGGAGCACTTCCTGGATCTGCGGCTCGGTCTGCAGCATGAAGTTCTTCGGGCTGCCGCCGCCCCACAGAACTACCGCGCTCTTCCCACCCCCGCGCTTGGCCGCCAGCACGAACGCCGTCGACTCGTTGACGTCGATCGACGGGTTCACGCGCAGCTTGTTGCCGCGCAGCTCCACGCCGGCCACGTTCATGCCGATCGTCGAGTCGCCCGGCGATGACGTGAAGCACGGCACCCCGGCGCGGTACGCAGCCGCCAGCACCGACACGTCCTTCAGGCCGGCCTTCCGCTCCCACTCCGCGGCGTACTTCCCGAGCAGGTAGTGGAGCTCCGCTGTGCCCATCTCCTTCTGGAACGCCGGCGTGACCAGGATGTTGCGCAGCGTTTCGTCGGTCGCCATCAGGCAGTCGCTGTAGCCCATCAGCACGTCGTAGACGCGGACGATGTCGTTGTCGCGCAGTTCCGTGTCGTCCATCTTGAAGCTGCCCATGCGGATCGGGTAGTTCAAGGCGAAGTGCATGTCGTGGTAGAGGATCGCGCCGGTCGAGACGATCCAGTCGACGAAGCCGGCCTTGATGAGCGGCACGATCGACGAGCACCCGAGTCCGGCGGGCGTGAGCGCGCCCGAGAGACTCATGCCGATCGTGACGTCGGGCTCGAGCATCTTCTCGGTGAACAGCTGGCACGCCTCGCGCAGCCGCCCCGAGTTGTAGGCCAGGAACGCGTCGTCCACGATGTCGGCGAGCTTCTCTTTGCCGGTGAGGTTCTTCGGCAGGACCCGCTTGCCCGACATGTACTTGTCGCGATTCGGGCACTGCTTCTTCTTCAGCCACTCGGGCGTTTCCGAGAGGTCCGCGCGGTACCGACGCTGGGGTGCGGTGTGCTTCTTGGCCATGTGATCGATGCGCTCCACGGGTGACGGTGATTCTGGACATTATAGCCGGCTCACGGCTTGCGGCTTACGGCTCAGGGCTCAGGGCTCAAGGCACCTGACCGATGGTTCCGGGCTGAGATGTCGCGCTTCAGACCCGCAATCCTCGGTCGGCCGTCGAGACGCCGGCCTGCCACCGGCGAGTGGACATCCCGCCACTGTCCGCCGCACTCCACCGCACCGGCCGACGGGTGGCGGGGGATGCCCGCGCGAGCGAGCATGCGAGCAGTGCCGTCGGTCGAATGCACAGCCCGGCACCGCAGGTTGAGACTCGCCCGGAGGCTCTCTGGTCCATGCCGACTGGCTCACGCGAACCCCACCGAACGAGGATGCCGGGCTCGGCACTGTCGAGCGCGAGCGAGCGTGGGCGCCCACGGCGACCGTCGGCGTCTGCCATCGGTTTGCGGCGACCCGTGGCGGGCACCTGGCTCGCAAGATCTCAGTGGGATGCCCGCGCTTCCCTCCAGCGCCCGTTCCGTGGATACTGACGCCGACCATGAAGGATCGCATTCGCTGGGGGATGATCGGCTGTGGGGCGGTGGCCGAGGTGAAGAGCGGGCCCGCGCTGCAGAAGGCCGACGGCTCGTCGCTCGTCGCGGTGATGCGGCGCGACGCGGCGAAGGCGGCCGACTACGCTCGGCGCCACGGTGTGCCCAGGCACTACGACGGCGCCGCTGCGCTCGTGGCCGACCCCGAGGTGGAGGCGGTCTACGTGGCTACGCCGCCCTCGTCGCACCTCGAGCTCGCCCTGCTGGCGGCGGAGGCAGGCAAGCCGTGCCTGGTCGAGAAGCCGATGGCGCGCTGCCACGCGGAGTGTGTCCGCATGATCGAGGCGTTCGAGGCGCGCGGTGTGCCGCTGTTCGTCGCTTACTACCGTCGGGCCCTGCCGCGCTTCGTGGAAGCGCGCCGTTTGCTGCAGGCGGGCGCCATCGGCGCGCCAACCTCGGTGCATATCTTCCAGTACGACCGCTTGCTCCAGGGCGATGCGGCTCGCGTCTGGCGGGTGGACCCTGCGGTTGCCGGAGCCGGCCTGCTCTTTGATCTCGCCTCGCACGGCTTCGACCTGCTCGATTTCCTGCTCGGCCCGATCGCGACTGTCTCTGGCTTCGCGGTCAATACCGGCCGGAGCTACGCGGCGGAGGACTTGACGACCGCCTGCTTCCGCTTCGAGTCCGGCATTGCGGGCACCGGCGTCTGGAACTTCAACGCCGACCGTTCCGCCGACGGCATCGTCATCACCGGGACCGCGGGCGAACTCCACATGCCCGTGTTCACGGACACCGGGCTCGTGCTGCGTGCCGGCGGGCGCGACGAGATGCTGCCCTTCCTGAATCCCCCGCACGTGCACCAGCCGCTCGTGCAGACGATCGTCGACGAACTGCTCGGCCGCGGACACTGCGAGTCTACCGGCGGGAGCGGCGCCCGGGCCTCGTGGGTGATGGACCAGTGCCTGAGCGGTTACTACGGACGGGGAGCGGGAACGGACTGACCCCGGCCCCCGAGAGCGGTTGAGGGGGCCAACTCAGGCCGCCGTCACTCACGCGCCAGCGCGCGCTGCCGGAAGCGCCGCCGGACCGGAGAACCGGTCAATCGGGCCAGAGTTCTCCGAGGTTGAATTCGATGGCGTCGAAGGGTTCGGCGCGAACCACTGCGTCGCCGGCGTAGGTCACGACGGGGGTCCAACGGCGCGCCTCGAGGCGCAGAATCTCGAGCGTGCGAGCAATAGGATCGATCAACCACGCGTGGCCAACAGCCTCGCGCGCGTCGATCGCGAGCTTCTGTGTGCGATCGAGCGAAGCAGTCGACGGAGAGAGGATCTCGCAGACCCAGTCGGGAGCGAGCGGGAAGGAGGCTGTCTCGGGAACGTGCGGCATCCGCGTACGGCGCCAGCCGGCGAGGTCGGGCACCAGCACGTCCGCTCCGAGGTGCAGTTCCGGTTCGGCCAGAATCCACCATCCCCCGGGACCCGTTCGGCCGGAGTCGAACCCCGAATGCAGCAACTCCGTCAACCCCGCATCTGCGACCGCGTGACGCGGAGCCGGCCGCGGCGAGGCATGCAGTTCCCCATCCACGATTTCCGCAACCAGGTGGTCGGGCAGCTTGACGAGATCCTCGTAGGTCGCCGGATGGTCGAATGGCGGCACCCTCGGCACGGTCGGCATTCTACATCGTCCTGCATGGCCCGTGCCGCCTCGAGATGAATCCCCACGGCGCCGGAATTGCGGTGCAATTCTTGTGGGACGCGCGCGGCCGGGTGCCGGCGGCGCAGCGCCGACGAGGCAGTTTCTGCACGACCGCGCGCGCCGAGGCTGGCAGAAAGAGCGACGCGTCAGTACGTGATCACCGCCGCGAGGGGGCAATCCGCTGACGCCTACACCGCCATCTGGTACCAGGATTCTTGCAGCAGCTGACGGAAGGTCCCGCCGTCGGATTCGAAGAGCATCAGCGACTCGCCTTCTGGGGCCCGCCAGCTCACCGCGCACACCCAGGCGCCGCCTCGCCTCGCGAGGAAGACCACCTGGAACTGCGACGGGTTCAGCACGCCACCGTCGTCCACGCGCCAGACCGAGCCGCTCCGGCTGGCGTCGCCCTGCTGGTCGGCGAAGACCGTGGTTCGGCCAGCGACGACGACCAGGCTTGCGAGCGCGTCCTTGCCCTGCCGCGTGAACTCGACGAGGGCGACCTGCGGACCCGCAAGCGCCGGCGACTGGGCAATCACCCGGCAGTTCGCGACTGCGCGCTTCCGTCGCGACGCGATCTCATTCGTCAGACTCGCGCGGCACGCCGGCGTCTCGGGCGGCCAGCTCTTTCGCGTCAGCGACACGACGGGGACGACGATCAGCGACCTGGCGAACGCGTCGGAAGCCAGAAAGCACGCGTCGTGCTCCGGCAGGCGGGCGGCGTCGTTCAGCTTGAAGACCAGGCCGTCGAGGTGCTCGAACTGGTACGAGTGCTGGCGGCCGTTGCCTTTCCCGTCGGCCTTCTGACGGCCCTCGAAGGTGATGCGGTGGCTGTCCCCACCGGCGCAGTAGGCGGTGCGAATGGTGCCTGCGGCCGAAAGCACCTCCGGGAACGGTGGGTTGTCGGAGAAGGACCGCCCCACCTCCCCGAGCAGCATCAGTCGTGAGCCCGCCAGGTCGGGAAACGCGAAGCCGCCGAGCGCTGCCGTCGCGCGAGGCAGCTCCGCGCCGCCGCTCGCCGCCAGCGCGCCGGCCGCCGCGGTGCTGCAGAGCGCTCCGAAGAGCAATGCCCGGACCCGCTGAGCGAATGGCCGTCTCACAGCCACCATGCCGCCTCCCAGCTAGTGACGATACACGCCGGTGATCGCGACCGCAAGAAGCGGCAGAAACCGCGCGGCTGAAGTCGACCCCTGGTCGCAGCATCTGCACACTTCGAACGGCAGGTTGTGTTCAGCCAATCGACGGAGTATCTTCATTGTAGACACCATGAAGACCAGAATCCAACGATGGGGCAACAGCTTGGCCGTTCGCATCCCAGCGGCATTCGCGCGGAGCCTCGGCATGGAACAGGATTCGCAGGTGGAACTGGCCATGACGAGAACTCAGCTGGTGCTCACTCCGGTCCGCAAGCCGAAACCGAAACTCGCGGACCTGCTGGACCGAATCACTCCGGCAAACGTGCACCGAGAAGCTGATGCCGGCAAACCGCAGGGGCGCGAGTCGTGGTAGCCGCGAGCGCCTACGTGCCGGACCGCGGCGACGTCGTGTGGCTGGCCTTCACGCCGCAGGCGGGCCGTGAACAGGCGGGGCGAAGGCCGGCGGTCGTCCTGACGCCGGCGCGCTACAACGACAAGGCAGGGCTGGCGATCTGCTGCCCGATCACCAGCCAGGTGAAGGGCTATCCGTTCGAGGTGGCGCTGCCAGCGGGCCTGCCAGTCAGCGGAGTGATTCTCGCCGACCAGGTGAAGAGCCTCGACTGGCGCAGCCGGCGCGCGACGCTGATCGCCAGCCTGCCGGACGACGTGCTGGAGGACCTGCTGCTCAAGCTGGGCGCCCTCCTCGCGCTTCCCGACTGAGACGCGACACGGCCGCACATACAGAGGCCCCCACGCGCGGCGGCGCACACGCGTAACCTCCCGCCCCCGATCCTTCATGGCCCCACAGGTGATTCGCTCCTTCCTCGCGTCCGCCGGCCTGATCGTCCTGCTGCCCACGGGCGTCCTCGCGCAGGGTCCCAGCGAGCCAGCGACACTGCCAGCCCAGACGACGCTTTCGAAGTCGAACTCGTCGGCCAAAGACGTCCCCGGGGGCGTCTCCTTCTGTTTCGGGAACACCCACATCGGGCAGGGCGCTCGCATGACCGTCAGAGTCGTCACCAACGACCGCCACTACTCCTTCGACAGCTTTGGGATTCAGGACGCGCCCTTTCCGACGACGACGGTGACCGTATCCGGGAGTTACTGGTCGTTCGTCGCTGGCGCTGGGTTTGGTTGGTGAAAGGCTGACATGACTGCAGCAAGGCGTTGTCCGCATTGCGGTGCCGGTCTTTCCGAGGACATGGCCGCCAACGCCGCGTGCCCGGTCTGCCTGTTCAAGCTGGCCTTCGAGCCGGCGAGTGCGCTGGGCGAATCATCCGAGGACGCCTGGACCGGCGTTCCGCCATGGAAGGAGGCCGGGGCGCATCCGCTGCGCATCGGTCCCTACCGGATCCTGACGGTCCTCGGTCAGGGCGGCATGGGCGTGGTCTACCTCGCGGAGCAGGAACACCCGATCCACCGCAAGGTGGCCCTGAAGGTCGTCAAGGTCGGGATGGACACCCGCGAGGTGGTGGCCCGGTTCGACACCGAACGGCAGGCCCTGGCGCTGACGTCCCACCCGAACATCGCCCGCGTGCTCGACGCGGGCGCGTCGGACGAGGGCCGGCCGTACTTCGTGATGGAGTACGTGCCCGGCATCCCGATCACCGACTACTGCGATCGCAACCGGCTCTCGACGCGCGAGCGGCTCGCGCTGTTCATCACGGTCTGCCAGGCGGTGCAGCACGCCCATCAGAAGGGCATCATCCATCGCGACCTCAAGCCGTCGAACGTGCTCGTCGCGATCGAGGACGGCCGCCCGGTCCCGAAGGTCATCGACTTCGGGATTGCGAAGGCCACGCACCAGCGGCTGACCGAGCAGGCCGTCTTCACGCGGCATGGCGTGCTCATCGGCACGCCCGAGGTACATGAGCCCGGAACAGGCCGACCCGGGACGTCTCGACGTCGACACGACCACCGACGTCTATTCGCTGGGCGTGATTCTCTACGAGCTGCTCGTCGGTGTCCTGCCGTTCGACGGCGACACGCTGCGGAAGGCCGCCTACGCCGAACTGGTCCGGATCATCCAGGACGACGAGCCGGCGCGGCCGAGCCTTCGGATCACGACCTTGGGCGCGACGGCCGGCGACATGGCCAAGCGGCGCGACACCGACGTGCCGTCGCTCCGCAGGCAACTGCGGGGCGACCTCGACTGGATCGTGCTCCGGGCGCTCGAGAAGGACCGCACGCGGCGCTACGCCTCGGCGTCGGAGTTCGCCGCCGACATCGAGCGCCACCTCGCCGACGAGCCAGTGACGGCCAGCCCGCCGAGCGCGCTCTACAGGCTGAAGAAGACTTACCGGCGGCATCGTGCCGGTGTGGCCGCCGCCCTGGTGGTGGTGCTCGCGCTGGCTGCGGGTCTCGTCGTCAGCACATGGCTCTACTTCCAGGTCAGGGCCGAGCGCGAGGCGGCCAACCACCAGGCCTATCTGGCCAACGTCGCTGCCGCCGACGCGCACGTGCGGGCCACCGAGGGGAACGATGCCCGGCGGCGTCTGCTCGCGGCGCCGGCGGCTTTCCGCAACTGGGAGTGGCGTTACCTGTGGGCAGCGTCGAGACCGGTGGCCGCCACTCTACCGGCGGGCAGCCTGCTTGCCGCCTCGGGACGTTCCATCTTCATCGCACGCGAGTCGCGGCTCGAGGAATGGGACTGCGTCACGTTCGAACGCACGGCCTCGCATGCGCTGCCCGGTGAGGCCGTGGCAGCCGATCCCAAAGGCCGGCGAGTGCTGGTCCGTTCGACGACGGGGAAGGACCCGTCCCATGCTGTCGTCGATGTCGCGACCGGCCAGACCGTCTCACACCCGCTGCTCGGCGACGACAACTCACCGCGTTTCGCGCCAGACGGCTCTCAATTCGTCACGCGGCGCCCCAATGACGGCGGGATCACCTGGTGGGATGCCGAGACCGGCCGAGCCCTCGCGACACGAGCGGTGAAAGACGGGAAGGTGCTCGGGTTCACGTCGGACAGCCGCGAGGTGTTCATCCGTACGCCGTCAACGATCAGCCTGTGGGCACCAGACTCTGGGCGCGAGGCCGTTGTCGTGACACTCGGCAAAGGGGTGTCGGCAGGCGCCGCCGCCGTCACACCTGACGGATCTCGAATCATCATGGCAGGAAGCGACGGCCTGTTGAAGGAGTGGGACGTCCGGACGGGTGGGAAGGTCCGCACCTACGGCAAGCAGCCCGCTTCAGACGGCATGGCGACCAGCCCGGACGGCCGACTCGTGGCGGTGGAGTCGTGGGCCACCGTCTCAATCTGGGATTGCGCAACAGGGACGAAGATCGTCGAACTGAAGGATGGCACCAACCTGGGCCTTCACGGTCCTCTGTTCTCACGGGACGGCAACCAGGTTCTTGCCCGCGGGCGATACGGCGATGTTCGAGTCTGGGACATTCGAAAGGCGCGTCTCGCCGCCGGCATGGAATTCCCCGACACGACGGAACTGGTGCCGTCGGCCGACGGACGACACGTGTTGGCGCGCCGCAAGTCTGGCGCGCTCGAACGATGGGACCTCGAAACTCAAACGATGGAACAGGTGGCCATCGGCGCTTACGCCGTCGGCGTGATCGCCATCAGCGGCGATGGGCAGCGCGTGGCGGCCGCCACGAAAGACGGTGCGCTCCTGGCGTGGACCGATCCCACCTCGTCTCCTCTGGTGCTCGGTTGGGGTGCCGGTTCCATCAGCAGCATCGCCTTCAGTCGCAACGGCGTCAGAGTAGCCGCCGTCTGGGGCGAGTCACGCTGGGGCTCCTCGTCGTCCGGTCTCCCGCGCCGATTGCGCGCGTGGGACATGTCCGCCGGCAGGCAACTCATCGATGTTGCCGTCGATCCGGCCGAGGTGGCGTTCGACGGGACAGGGCGGCGAGTGCTGGTCGTGGGGGCGCTGACTCAGGTCATCGAGCGCAAGCGGCACGACGGCATGGCGAGATCCATCGGTTCGACGTGCAATACGGACACGCACGACACGCTTCAGGTGTGGGACCTCGATTCGGGCCGGAAGACGATGGGGGTTCGGAAGCAGTGCGCGAGCGCGGCGGCGTTCACCTCAGACGATGCCTTCGTCCTCTCGGATTCCTGGAAGACACCGGTGGTCATGCATGCGGTCGAAGGCGGCGGGGTTGCCCTGCGCTCCGAGGAAATGCCGGTGGTCATTTCGCTCGCTGTCAGCCCGGATGGCTCCCGTATCGGGATCGGAACGGGCGAGTACCAGGTCGTCGTGCTCGACGCGCGCACGCTCGAGGCACTGCTCGTCATCCGTGTGAAGAGCCAGACCACCCGGGTGGTCTTCTCGGCGGATGGCACACGACTGGTCACGGTCGGCAACGAAGACGGCGGGCCCCTCGTCGTGCGCGTGTACGACACGCGGCCGCCCCACGAGCCGGCGGCGACGCCGAAGACCGGGCGCCAGTAGCAACGAAGCACTGCTGCAGGGGAAGCCGTCCGGGCCGAGCCAGGGCGAAGATGAGAAGGCCACCACGTTGACTGGAGGTTGCCATGCCTGTGGACCGGGCACTTCCCGCCGCGCACGATCCCCGCTCTCGCTTCTCGTTGGCTGTCGCCATCGTTGGGCTGGCGGGAGTCGCCGGCATCTTCCTGCCGTTTGCCTACGATGTCTCCCCGTTCAGCGCGGCGGGCATGCTGTTCTCACGAGGTCAGCTATTCGGCGACCTCTGGCATTGGGGCGTGCCATCCATGCTTGCCGTCCTGGTGACGGCCGGGACCTTCTTGTGGGCGAGGTCTGGACGGCTGACACGCGCTGAACGCGTCATGGGTTATCTCTCGGCCCTGATCGCGGCCTGTTGTCTGCTGTCGGCGTTCTTGCCCTCTGGCTCCAACGACTTCCCGGATGCGGCCTCCGGCGTCGAGGAGTGGTCCTTGGCGTTGTTCCCCTGGATGGGGTCGGCAGCGGGCGTGGCCCTGATCTGGCGGAATGCGCGGACCGGCGTGCCGGATGCCGCAAACACCATCGCCGCCATGCAGATCGTCTACGTGATCGTCGCGGTCGACTCCTTGGTCACCTGGGCCAGGGAGGGGCAAATCGGCGCCTACCTCGTCGCCGTGGCGACGCTGGTCTACATGACCCAGATCGTCGCGGTCTCCGTGGCTGCGCCGGGCCGCACGGTAGCCGCGCAGGAATCAACGGACCGGTTGGCATTTCCATTGCGTGACGGAGGAGGTATGAACCGGGTGAAGCGCGCGCTGATTCCGATGCTCATAGCAGTCTTGATGGTGCCCGCCGCCTCGGCGGCGCAGTCCAGCCAGGGCTCCGGGTCCGACAGCGGACGCGGCGTCCCGCAGGACCGCGCGCAGGCCGCGGCGTGGTATCGCAAGGCGGCCGAACAGGGCGACGCGAAGGCACAGTTCAATCTGGGCCTCATGTACCGTTACGGACCAGGCTATTCGCCGGGCCTCGAGCGACGGGTGGAGGCGTTCGACCCGGCGCCGGGGCATGCACGCCCGACGCCGCAGGGCAGCCCGACAGCCAAGTACAACTCCGGCTCAGGGATTCCCAAGGACTACATCGAAGCGCACAAGTGGATGAGTCTCGCCGCCGCTCGGGCGACTGGTGACAACCAGAAACGATATGCGGACGCGCGGGACTCCCTGGCCAAGGTCATGACGCCTGAGCAGATTGCCGAAGCGCAGAAGCGGGCGAGCGAGTGGACGGCGGCGTTCGAGAAGCGGAAGAAGTAGAGACGGCGTCGGGACGGCCGACATCGATGCCGAGCTCGCGTACCTGCTGGACGTCCTGTCGCGGCGTCATCGGGCGAGTTCGCTGGAACGGCCGTAGGCGGATCCTGCGTGTCAATGAAATCTCGGAGTAATAATCCGAGAATTCATGCTACAGTGACGACATGATCGCACGGAGTCGCTTCGCCGCCGACCTGGCCGCCGCCGCGCGGCGCTCTCCGGTCACGGCCCTCTTGGGCCCCCGCCAATGCGGCAAGACCACGCTGGCCCTGGCCTTCGGCACCTCGAGGCGGGCGGGGCGTTTCGACCTCGAATCCCATGTCGACCGGCAGCGGCTGCAGAACCCGGAGATGACGCTCGGCGCATTGAAAGGCCTCGTCGTGCTGGACGAAATCCAGGCGATGCCCGAGTTGTTCAGCGTCCTGCGCGTGCTGGTCGACCGTGCCGACTCGTCGACGCGCTTTCTCGTGCTGGGCAGCGCCTCGCCAACGCTCGTCAAGGGCGCCGCAGAAACGCTGGCGGGGCGGGTCGAGTTCGTCGAGTTGGGCGGATTCGATGTCGCCGAGACGGGCCCTCGCGCGCTCGACAGGCTCTGGGTGAGGGGCGGGTTCCCGCGGTCGTTCCTCGCGAGCAACGACGCCGACAGCGCGGCGTGGCGCGAGGGGTTCGTCCGGACGTTCCTCGAGCGCGACATTCCGCAACTCGGCATCGCTCTGGCCGCCCCGTCCCTGCGGCGGTTCTGGACGATGCTGGCGCACTATCACGGGCAGACCTGGAACGCCTCGGCGCTGTCCAGGTCGATGGGTGTGTCGGACAAGACGGTCCGGGCCTGGCTCGACATCCTGACGGGCACCTACATGGTCCGGCAGTTGCCTCCGTGGTTTGCCAACGTGGCGAAACGCCAGGTGAAGGCTCCCAAGGTCTATCTGCGCGACTCCGGGCTGCTGCACACGCTGCTGAACATCCCCGACCGCGACGTGCTCTCGGGCCATCCCGCCGTGGGGGCGTCCTGGGAGGGCTTTGCGTTGGAGCAGGTCCTGCGCACGCTGCGGCCTTCCGAGGCGTACTACTGGGCCACGCACAACGGCGCAGAACTGGATCTGATGTTCATTTACCGGGGACGGCGCTACGGCGTGGAGTTCAAGCTCAACGAGGCGCCTGGGGCAACCAAATCGATGCATGTCGCCATCGCCGACCTGGGCCTGACGCACCTGTGGGTCGTCTATCCAGGTCGCGAGGCATTCCCGATCGCCCCACGCCTTTCGGCGTGGCCCCTTGCAGACGTTGCCAGGCTGCCGCGGGAACTCGGATTGCGGTCCAGCCGAGCGAAGCGAGTATCGGGCCGGGAGGTATGATCGGGGCGCATGGAGCACCGGCACCTGACCCATTCCGAGTGGACGCTCGCGGCCGTGGACGACGCGATCGCGCGGGGCCGGCTGGAGGACTGGAAGCAGTTGCGCGACGCGGCGGCCGGCCACCTGCAGGTGCGCGAGCGAATCCTGCGGATCTGCGCCGCGCGGCTCGCGGATCCCGCCGAGCAGCGCTACTTCTTCTGGGACTACTATGTCCGCACGCACCTGGCCTGAGTGGGAGCACGTGCTGTCGGCGGCGGCGCACCTCCAGGTGGTGCTGCCCGGGGCCACGCTGGTCGGGGGCACCGCGGCCGCGGTCTATGCGGGGCGCCGCGTGTCCCACGACGCCGACCACGTCCTCTCCGACCTGCGCGACCGGTTCGACGAGGTGCTGGCCCAGCTGGAATCGGTTGCCGGCTGGCGAACGGCGCGCGTGAAGCGGCCCGTCCTCATTCTCGACAGCCTCGATGGCGTGGATACGGGCGTGCGCCAGCTCATTCGGGACCGACCGCTCGAGACGACCAGCGTCAACGTCGGTGGCGTCTCGCTCGTCGCGCCGACCGAGCCCGAGATGCTGCGCATCAAGGCCGTCCTGATTCTGAAGCGAAACGCCACGCGCGACTACCTGGACTTCCTGGCGCTGGCCGAGCGCCTCGGCCCCGACCGCGTGTTCGCCGCGATGGCGAATCTCGACGAACTCTATCCGCAACCGAGCGGTGAGTCGGCGCTCCAGCAGCTGCATGTGCAGCTGGCCCGGCCGCTGCCCTACGACCTCGACGAAACGAATCTGGCCGAATACCGGCAGCTCGATCCGAAGTGGCAGGACTGGCGGCGGGTCTCCCAGCGGTGCGCGGCCATCGCCGCCGACATCTTTCGCCGGCTCTGAGCGTCCGTCCGCGGGCAGGCCGGCCGCCCGTCAGTACGCGCACCGGAACGTCTTCGAGCGTTCCTCCATTTCTGATCCGCGTCCCTTGCTCGAAGTCCTCTTGCCGTTGTTGTCGTTGACGGTCAGCCAGCGAACGACGCGCGCACCGCGCATCTCAGCGTCCTCGCGGCCGTCGCCGAATCGGTAGGGATACGGTTTCGCCGCGCTGGACGTCCATTCACCCGAGCCGAAGAGACCGGTCACGCCCCAGGTAGTCGCGAACACAGGCTGCGCGGGGTCGCCTTCCTTGGGCGGAGGCGGCGGGAGCGGCACGACGGACGTCCCGGCCATCGCCGCGTACTCCCACTCGGCCTCGGTGGCCAGCCGCTTTCCGGCCCACGTGCAGTAGGCGCGCGCGGCGAACCAGCTGACACTGACTGGCGCATTTGCCGCGTCCGGCGGCGGCTCACCGTCCTTCCACTCGGAGAGATAGCCGGCCGTGACGTATCGGCGCCTCTCCTCGGAGCCCCGCTGCCACTCGGGCCGCGCCTGCAGGAAGCGCCGGTAGTCGGCGTTGGTGACCCTCGCAGCGTCGATCCAGAAACCCCGCTCGATCTCCTGCCGGTGGACCGGCATCTCGTCTTTCGGCGGGGCCTCCTTCTTCTTTGGGTCCGGTGGCGGAAGCCTCCGGCCCATTTCGAACGTTCCGGCAGGTGCCGACATCATCGGGCGGCCATCGGCGGGCGACGTCCAACGCATGCCCGCGCGCCCAACCCGCGGCGGCTTGATCACCGCGCCGGCCGGACCGGTGATCGCGGCGATGGGCCTCGTGGCTGCCAACGCGGCCGGCGGCGCCGGCAGGGCGAACAGCAGGGCCAGCCTCTCCATGATCCTCGTCAGATTCGGGTCCTGCCCCGGAGCCACCCCCGCGCGGTAGGCCACCAGCGGAGCCGAACTGCGAGCGCGGACCGCCCGGCCGACGACCCCGAGTACTTCGTCCTCTCCGTCCATCAAGGCCACGTATCCGAGCATCGACGTGCGCGTCGTCGCACGCTCCGCACCGAGAGCCGCGCGCTGTGCGGGCAGGTTCGGCTCGATCGACCGGCACCGCATCGTGTAGCCGAACGCGAACGCGCCCTCGAGCTTGAACGACCAACGGACGCGGGAGTCGCTCTCGAGTGTCCCATTCGTCTCCACGATCGTGCCCGGCAGCGTCAGGCTGAACTCGTAGGGGCGGTCCGAGTTCCCGAACGTGACGCCCAGCATCC
Organism: uncultured Acidobacteriota bacterium; assembly: GCA_963698725.1. GTDB lineage: Bacteria > Acidobacteriota > Vicinamibacteria > Vicinamibacterales > Fen-181 > FEN-299. The sequence continues at coordinate 608,782 of CAVORY010000003.1, read as the reverse complement.
GTTCGAACAGGATCGCCGACCTCTTCTCGAGCGGCTCCTGGCCGCCGAATTCGGATGCGACGATGCGGTTCATCCCGGCCGCGAACTTCGCGCCATCCGCCTGATCATCGAAAGAGATCAGCCCCTCTTCGCCTCCCTTGCCAATCTGCAGAACGGCTTGCACGATCAGGTCGACGACGCCGGGCTCCAGGGCGGCGCCATCACGCCGACGGATCAGTGTCCCGGTCCGCTGTGTGAGCAGCGCCTCCATCTTGTCTTCGAGGTCGTCCTCGAACACTCCGGCCAATCCGTGCCGCGCCGCGATGGCTTCGAGCAGTTTCTCGCCCTCCTCGTCGCTGGGCGACTCGCCGCCGCGTGCGCGCGCCTCGAGGGCCGCCTCCGTGAACACCGCAAAGAAGTTGACCTCCGTCGCGCCGACCCATCGGACGTACTCCTGGAACTCGTAGTCGCGGCCCAGGCCCTCGTCGAGGGCGGCCCGCATCAGCTTCATGTTGATCTGCGAATGCTCTTCGCGCGCCTTCGCCATCTCGGCCAGGCCGGCGATGTCGGTGAGCGTTTCGGTCCACACGTGCTCGATGACGAGGCCGAGGTCACGCTTCGTGTACGTGCGCACGAGCCGGCTGGCCGCCGCGCCGTCCTTGGCCATCTCCACATAGTGGTCCGGGATGCCGGCGACGGACGCAAAGTGCCCGCTGGCGGCGTAGAGCTTCTCCTCCTCCTTCGTTGTCGGAGCCTTCAGCGCGGCGAGCGACCCGTCCCACGGCTCGTCCGGTCCGCCCTTGACCATCCGGGTCTCGCGCCACATGCCCGGGCGCTGCGCCGCCTCCGGCGTGAGGTCGGTGTTCTGGGCGATCGCCCGGTCCACCGAACCGTCGGGGTGGACGACGGTGTCGACGTACTGGGTCTCGTAGCAGGCGGCCTGCAGAGCGGCCGCGACGACGAGACCCGCGAGGCGCGCGGAGAGGTGCTTCATGCCTGTAGATGAAAGATCGGCGAGCGGACGTTACCGGCGGAAAAAGAAACCGCTCCGACCCCGGCAGACGGCCATATCATAGGGTCCGCGCCGCGCCCCCTCGGCCGCCCCCATCGCCCCAGCACCGCTGTCTCGGAGGTTCCGATGAGGACACGCTTCATTGCGATTCTCGCAGCCTTCTTGAGTCTTTCGACAGTGACCGGGGCTTCAGCCCAGGTCAAGACCGAGACCGAGCCCAACAACGCCCGCGCGCAGGCCCAGGAGATCCGCGTCGGTGACAGTGTCGAGGGCACTCTGCAGCCGGTGGGCGACAGCGACTGGTTCAAGCTCGTCGTGGACAAGCCGGGCAAGAACGAAATCGAGATTGTCCTCGCGGCCACTCCGACGCTCCAGGGCGACTTCGTCATCCACGACAAGGACGGCAGACTGATCTGGGACGCCAAGCAGGCCGGCAAAGGCGAGACCGAGTCGGTCTCCCACTTCGTGGTCACCGAGGGCGTCTACTTCATCAGGATCTCCGGCCGCGGCGACACTCCCGCGGACAAGTACACGCTTACTAGCCGCGCGGCCGGTCCTTGGAAGGAGAACACGGAAGCCGAGCCGAACGACGAGATCAGGCTGGCGAACGAGCTCCGGCTGGATGTGCCGACAACGGGTCGAATCAGCAAGCACCTGGACAATGACGTCTACGTCCTGACGATTCCAGCGCCGGGCCGGGAACTCCTGCTGATCCGCCTCTCCGGCATACCGGACGGCGTCTCGGACCTCTTCGTTCTGGACGCCAAGGGGAAGCAGATCGGAGAGACCGTCCGTGGCGACCCCGGATTTGGCAGCGAGATCGTCCGAATGAAGGTCGTACCGGGGACCTACTACGTGAAGGTCGTCCCGCTGCACAAGGACAAGAATGGGAGCGAGTACACGCTGTACGCCGGCAAGCCGTCCAAGCCTCCGGCCACGCCCGAAGAAGTTCAGCGAGCGCTGACCAAGGCCCTGGGCTGGCTGGCAAAGAAGCAGGGCAAGACCGGCTCGTGGGCGGGAAGCCGGCCCCTGGGCTTCACGGGCCTCTCGCTGATGGCCTTCATCGGCGGCAAGTGCGTCCCGCAGGACTACGCGTCGAACATCAAGCGCGCCGTCGAGCACCTGAAGTCGTTGCAGAAGCCGAGCGCCAAACTCCCTCCAGGGTCCAAGGACGCCGCCATCCAGGGTGGCCTCATCGGACAGGGCGACCTGTACGAACACGCCATCGGCACGCTGGCCCTGACCGAGGCGCTCATCGACATGAACGACACGAGCCTCGAGCCGGTCGTCCAGGACGCGATCAACCTGATCATCCGGGCGCAAAACACCGAGCGCAAGCCGGAGACGCTGAAGGGACCGGTCAAGCCGGGCGACCCCCACTACGGCGGCTGGAGATACAAGCCCGACAGCGTGGACAGCGACATCTCCATCACCGGCTGGCAGGTGCTGGCGCTCAAGGCGGCGGTCAACGCAGGGTTCGCCATCCCCGACTCTGCGCTCCCGATGGCCGCCGCTTACACGCGCACGCTTCAGGGCAAGCAGGACGGCTCGTTCAGGTACCAGGGGCCCGGCTCGGTTGGGAGTTCCGCCGCCCGGGCGGGCATGGGGGCGTTCATCCTCCAGCTCAGCGGCTTCCCCCAGGACCCGGCCGTCCCGCCCGCGATCCGGTTCATGCAGGACCACGCGCCAGCCTGGCACTACGAGGCGCCCGGCAACGGCTATCCGTTCTACTACTGGTACTACGGCACGCGGGCGATGTACGTGGCGGGTGGCGACGACTGGCGCATCTGGAAGGAGTGGATGTGCCGGTTCCTGGTGGACCATCAGAACGAGGACGGGAGCTGGGACGGAGCGAGCCAGGAGAAGAACCTCGATGTCTATCGGGTCGCGCTGGGCGCGCTGATGCTCGAGTTCTGCTGCGGCCAGGTCCCCGTGTACCTGTCGCCGGTGAAACGATCCGTCCCGGGAACGATCGCCGTTGGCTTCGAGAAGGTGGCGGCCAACGAGCCAGGCAAGGCGGTCGAGATCATCATGGACGCCTCGAACTCCATGACCGGCCTGGTCGGGAAGGAGACGAAGATCGCGGCCGCGCGGCGCGTGCTGACCCAGACGATCAACGGCCTGCCGGCCACCATGCGCGTCGGCTTCCGGGTCTACGGCCACCGCTTCGGCGTGGACGACTACGACAATGCGTGCGGCGACACGCAGCTGCTGGCGCCAATCGCGCCCCTCAACAAGGCCGCCCTCGTCGGCCTGGTCCAGAAGATCCAGACGAAAGGCCGGACGCCGCTCGTCCGCAGCGTCCTCGAGGCGATCAAGGACTTCGAGAAGATCCCCAACGGCAGCATCATCCTGTTGACCGACGGCATCGAGAGCTGCAAGGGCGACATCAAGTCGATCGCCCCGGCCATCAAGGCCGCCGGCCTCGATCTCGACGTCAACATCGTCGGGTTCGATATCACCGAGGCGGGCGGGAGGCAGGAGCTCGAGAGCATCGCCAGGTCGACCGGCGGACGCTACCTCGACGCCAGGAATGCCGACGAGCTCCTGTCGGCGCTGGCCAAGGCGCTCACCGTCGACTATGTCGTGCTCGACGCTGCCGGCAAGGAAGCGGGCCGCGGAACTGTCGGCGGCGGCGGCGGGGTCAGGCTTGGCCCCGGCACCTACACGGTGCGGGTGATGGTCTCGCCGAAGCCGATCGAGATCAAAGCCACGCTGGCGTCAGGGACCTCGGTGGCGTTCACGCTCAAGAAGGTGAAGGGACAGTGGGTCCTCGAGTAGTGGCCAATTCGCTCCGTAACGTCGGCACGATCGCGCTGCTGGCCGCGCTCGCCTCAGCGGCGGGCGCGCATGCACCAAGCGCGGCGGCACAGGCGTCGCAGGCCGCGTCAGCGGCGGACATCCAGGCACTGGCCGCCCGGATCGACGCGGTCCGCCAGCACTACACGAGCAGCCGGGTGAGTGCCGCCCGCGATGAGCTGTCGGGCGTCCTGGACCAGGTCCGCGCGATACGGACGGCCGGGGGCGCAAAGGCGACGACGCCCCCCGCGGGACAGCTCCCGCGCGCCGGCAGGGACGTGCCCATGCCGGGCCTGGTCAAGCGCGTCGAACCCGACTACCCGCTCGAGGCCGCGAAGAAGGGCGTCTCGGGGCACGTCGTCGTCGATCTCGAGATCGACAAGTCCGGCAAGGTCCGGAACCCGCGCATCGCCGTCTCGGTTCCGGATCTCGACCCCGCGGCTCTCTCGGCGGTGCGCAAGTGGCGGTTCGCCAAGCCGAGGTTCAACGGTGCGCCTGCCGACATCGCGGCGACGGTTGCGCTGGGCTTCACGCTCCGCCGCGACCCGCTCCCGGTGAGCGACCTGGACCTGGCCAGGTTCTACGTCGCGCGCGACAACGTCTCGGCGGCGGAAGCACCGCTTGCGCGCGCTCTCGAGAGCATCGCGCGGGAGGCGGAGTGCAATGCCGAGGTGTCCGGCGCGGCCAGCGAGCAGCGACGGGCAGGGGTGGGCGGGTACGAGCCGCCGCGGAAGACCAAGGATGTGCGGCCCGTCTACTCAGCCCTCGCGCTGAGGGCCAAGATCGCCGGCACCGTCGCAATGGACGCCGTCATCGGCGTGGACGGGCGAGTGTCGTGCGTGCGAGTGACCTGGTCGGTGCCGCTGCTCGACCAGGCGGCCATCGACGCGGTGAGCCGGTGGGAGTTCACGCCGGCGCGCAGGAACGGCGTTCCGATACCAACGCGGGTTTCGATGGAGGTCAACTTCGCCATTCGATAGACTGTCGCTCTCTGGAGGATTGTGATGCGCGTGCGAACCGTCGTGATCGTGTCCTGTCTCGCGTTGTTCCTCGGGTTGGTCTCCACCGCGTGGGCGCAGGCCCAGCCTCCTGCGGCGCCGGGCGCCGCGGCCCAGGCGGCTCCGGCGGACGACCCCGTCCACACGCTGGTGGGGCGGCTCGATCTCGAGAAGTACAAGGCGACGATCAAGGGTCTGACGAAATTCGGCGACCGGCGCCAGGGCACCGACCGCAACCGCGCCGCGACCGACTGGATCGAAGCGCAGCTCAAGAGCTACGGCTGCGCGCCAGTCGAGCGGATCACCTACGACTATCAACCGGCGCAGCGCGCGACGACGGGCGCGACGGCGGGTGCGGCCGCGGGTGGAGCGCGGGGCCAGGCCGGCCCGCCTTCGCCTTCGGCTACGGCGGGGCAGGGCGCGGGGCAGGCGGGCGCTCGCGGTGCGACAGGCGGAGCGGCCGCCGGGGCCGGCCGCGGCAGCACCGGCGGGGCTCAGGCCGGTGCGCGCGGTGGCACGGGGATCAAGGGCTACCGCGCGCCGACCGGCGTCAACAACGACCCGATGAAGCAGGCCGACGTCGCGCTGCGCGAACTCAACAGCCAGCCGACAACGCCCGGCATGCGCCAGCAGGTCTTCTGCACGAAGGTCGGTTCCACCCGCCCCGACGAGATGTACATCGTCTCGGCTCACGTCGACGGCATCGCCTACGCGGAGGGTGCCAACGACAATGCGTCCGGCACGGCCCTCGTCATGGAACTGGCGCGCATCTTCAGCATGCCGGACGTGAAGACCGAACGGTCGATCCGCTTCATCATCTGGAACAACGAGGAGACGGGGCTTCAGGGCGCGCGCGCCTACATCGAGCAGCGGCGTGAACTGCAGGGGAAGGAAGACCCGCCCGGATCGGGCAAGTACCCGGAGCCGAAGTGGCTCGGCGTGATCCAGCACGACATGATGCTGTACGACCACGGCATGCCGCGCGCCGACGGCACACTGCCGCCCGAGCAGCGCCCGGAGGCCGACGTCAACGTGGAGTTCGCCGGCGCGTCGAAGATGGTGAGCGACTCGCAGGCGCTCGCGTGGGCGCTGAAGAGCGCGAACGACCGGTACGCGACCGACTATCCCGCGACGGTCGGCAACCGCATGTCGAACACCGACTCGGTGCCGTTCCAGGACATCGTGGCCGCGGTCAGCCTGCGCGAGGCCGAGCGGCTGTCGCAGGTCGGCGCGGGGTGGGACCCGACCTGGCACACGATTCTCGACATGTACGCGAACTTCAGCGACAAGGACTTCAAGCTCGGTCTCAACGCCGCCCAGACGACGCTGGCCGGCGTGTCGCAGCTGGCGGGCGCGAAGACCGACGGCGCGAAGAAGTAGCGGCGGGCGAGGAGCCGGCGCGGGGCTTCCCGCGCCGGGCGAGCGCGGCGTCCGACCAGTTCCACCACTTCAGCAGTTCGGGCTGATGGCGGCTGGTGTTCGCGAAGTAGACGGCGCAGCGAAAGACATAGAGCAGGCAGCGGTCCTGGACGACGCCCCTCAGCGCGTTGCTGCGGGCGTAGAGGCGCTCGGGGTCCCTGCCGCGCAGGCCGGTCGGGTCCTCGATGCCGAGCGCCCGCAGGTCCGCCGCGATGCTCGGCCCCACGCCAGGTATGGCCCTCAAGGGGTCGGGTCGGATTATCGACATCGCTTGAATCCTCTTACAGAAGTGTAGTCGAGTTGCTATGGGCCGACGCGCGTTCACCTTCGCCGCCTCCGTCGCTGTCTCGGCCATCTGCCTGCCGCACGGCGGGGCGCCCACCGCGGCATCGGGCCCCGGCGTTCAACCGGACACGCCTCGCGTGCCGGTCGAGATCGTCCGCGACCAGTGGGGCATCCCGCACGTCTTCGCCGGCACGGACGCGGGCGCGTTCTACGGCCTCGGCTACGCCACGGCGGAGGACCGCGCGTTCCAGATGACGCTGACGCTCCGCGTGATCCAGGGGCGGCTTTCGGAGGTCGTCGGCGAGGTCCGTCACCTGTCGCGCAACGAAACCTCGGTGGACAACGACCGGAAGATGCGGACCTTCGGCTTCTACCGGGCCGCAGTCGAGACGGCGGCCAGGCTCGACCCGAAGACCCGCGGGCTGCTCGAGGCCTACAGCTCCGGCGTCAATGCGTACTTCGCCGAGCGTCAACATGATCTTCGGCGATCGCGATGGCGCAATCGGGTACCGCTCCGCGGCAGCGGTTCCCATTCGGTCGCGGGCCGACATCGCCGGCGGCCGCGTGGCCGTGCCGGGGCGCGCCGCCTCAGACGACTGGCGGACCTCGGTGCCGCTGGACCTGCTGCCGGGCGTTTTCGACCCTGCTTCGGGCGCTCTTTTCAGCGGCAACCACCGGCCCGTCGGGTCGTGGTATCCGATCCCGATTGGGATCTCGACCGGGGCGGGCGGGGACACCACGCGATCGTGGCGGCTCCGCGAACGGCTGGAGGGGTCGGCGAAGCTGTCTCCCGAAGCGATCCTGGCGATTCACTCCGACGCCGTGAACCCCGCGCGCCGCGGAATCGTGCGCGTTGGACTGCACCTGCGCGACCGCCTGAAGCGCACCCTGCCCGACGACGCCATGCGTGCGCTGGACGTGCTCGGGCCCTGGCGCCGCGCCGGCGCCTCATCGTCGCTCGCGACGAGCGGTGCCGAACTGGCGATGGAACTCAACACGTTCGTCCGGTTCGTCAGCACCGAGCTGGCGTACGTGTACGGCGGCGGCGAGTCTGGGCTCACCTACTTCCTCAAGACGATCGGCGCACGCCTCGATCGCGATCCGTCAGCCGCCGTCTCGGCTCCCGAGGAAGCGTTCATCGCCGGCTCGCTCGCGAGCGCCTGGCAGTCGGCATCGCAGAAGTACGGGCCGGACCAGACGATGTGGAACCGGAAGGCCCGAGAGGCGGTCACGTCCAGGCGACTTGGGGCCTTCGAGAGCCTCGACGGCTTTCCGTCGCTCGATCGGTCCCTCGACGTCACGATGCCGCCGCTGGCGGTGGTCGACGGCGGCACGATTGCGTCGCAGGCGGCACAGTCGTACACGCAATTCGTGCCGATGCACGATCCGGATCGGGCGATGACCGTGTTGCCCATCGGCCAGTCGGAGCGTCCTGGCGCGGCGTCGCGGACGGTGACGATGGTGTTGTGGGCCGAGGGCCGGCTGCACCCCGCGCCGCTGTCGCGGGCCAAGGTCGAGGCGCTGGCTGTCTCGCGCCGCCAGCTGATGTTCGGGTGGTGAGGATGCCCCGGGGGCCGCACCGCGCACCATCTTGTGGCTTCCCGTGCGTGCTGGTATGGTTCTCCCGTCAACTCGGATCATGAGCGGGGGTGCACGATGTCGGCTGAATCGAGATCGTTCCTGCGATCGGAGGATTGGTGGTCCGTTTGGATCGGCCTCGCCGTCTTCTTCCTGGCGCTCGGCCCGCTGGGCGGCGCGGACATGCTGGGCTGGGGAGCGAAGTTCAACGTATGGACGTCGGCCTCGAGGGCCATCACCGCCGCTTCGCCGGCGTATTCCTCTCTGTCCGGCGGCGCGGCGCTGTTCTTCACCTACGCGTTCATGCTCGCCCTCGCCACCATCGGCGCCTTCTTTCTCGGAGCGAACCTCAAGAAGTTCGTCCTGGGGTTCTCCGCCATCTTCGCGTGCAGCGCGCTCTGCTATCTTCTCGGGCACAACGGCTACATTGCGGCGACGCCCGACAGCCGCAAGGCGTTGGGGCTGGCCTGGTCGATGAATCTCACCGGAGAGGCCGGCTACATCCTCGCGCTGCTCATGGGGCTGGCCGCCGGCAACTTCTTCCCGAGGGCGGCCTCCTGGCTCGAGGAGGCGACGCGGCCGGAATGGTACATCAAGACCGCGATCGTCATCATGGGGGCGGCGCTGGGCGTCAAGGCCGCCTCCGCCACCGGACTGGCCGGGACGATCATCTTCCGCGGAATGTGCGCGATCGTCGAAGCGTACCTGATCTACTGGGCGCTCGTGTATTTCGTCGCCCGGAGGTACTTCGGGTTCAGCCGTGAATGGGCGGCGCCGCTCGCCTCAGGGGTCTCCATCTGCGGAGTCTCCGCAGCCATCGCCACCGGCGCGGCCATACGCGCACGGCCGATTGTGCCGATCATGGTCAGCTCGCTGGTCGTCATCTTCGCGGTCGTCGAGCTCGTGCTCCTGCCGTTTCTCGCCCAGCAGTTCCTCTATCACGAGCCGATGGTCGCAGGCGCATGGATGGGCCTCGCCGTGAAGACCGACGGCGCCGCCGTCGCGAGCGGCGCGATCGTCGATTCCCTGGTCCGCGCGAAGGCACTGGCCGCACAGGGGATCGACTACAAGGAGGGCTGGCTGCTGATGACCGCCACGACGACCAAGATGTTCATCGACGTCTTCATCGGCATCTGGTCGTTCCTGCTGGCCATCATCTGGTGCACGAAGATCGACGTGGACAAGTCGGGCCAGAGAATCGGCATCGGTCACATCTGGGAGCGCTTCCCGAAGTTCGTGCTCGGCTACGTGTTCACCTTCGTCGCGCTGCTGGTGGTCGTGCTGACCTGGCCGGACATGAAGGCCGCCGCCAAGACCGCCACCGACGAGGGCAACGTCTTTCGCGTGCTGTTCTTCGCGATGACCTTCTTCTCGATCGGGATGATCTCCAATTTCCGAAAGCTCTGGGAAGAGGGCATCGGCAAACTCGCCGCGGTGTACCTGATCAGCCTGTTCGGCTTCATCATCTGGATCGGGCTGTTCATTTCCTGGGTGTTCTTCCACGGCATCACGCCGCCCCTGGCCGGCGCTTGATGGACGTGCGCGTCAGATCGTGGGAGAGATCGACATGACCGAACAGAACAAGCCCAAACTGGTCGACGAACTCCGCACGATGGATGTGGAGCCGCTCCTTCCAGTCGAGAAGAAGCTGGTCCTGTACAGCGTCGTCCTGGGGGTGGTGCTCCTGATCGTCCTGGCGTGGGTCAGTGCGACGTTCTTCGAGGTGCGTCCGTAGATCGGCACCCGGGAATCGAAGGGCTCCGTCGCGCCACCGTCACCAGGTCGGTCACCAGCGCGTAGGCGGTCTGCGTCAGGCCGCCGCCGAGTTGCGCGATCGCGAACGAGCCCAACAGGTCGGTTTCGAGCTGCAAGGCGTTCTGCTGGCCCCCGAGCGTCGCGAACAGGTGGCTAGCGGGAAGCTCCTCCACCCCGACCCGCACGACGACCTTCGCGCCGCGCTGCTCCCCCCGCGCCACCAGCTTGAATCTGTTCCCGCGCGCGACGGCCGCCCGCACCGCCTCCCCGGTCAGGTGGCCGATGCCGGTCCGCTCCACCCGCTGCGGCGTCGTGCGCGCGTCCAGGAGGACGTTCGCCAGCGCCGACGCCTTGGCCGCAGCGTCCCACCCGTCCACGTCCAGGGACGCGTCGGCTTCCGCGATCCCCGCCGCCTGCATCTCGGCCAGCGACTCGGCGAACTCGCGGCCGTTCTCCATCGCCGTGATGATGAAGTTGGTCGTGCTGTTCACCACGCCGCTGAAGCCGGAGATGCGCACGGCCGGCAGTGTCTCGCGGACCATATTGAAGATGGGAATCCCGTCCATCACCGCGCCCTCGAACAGAAAGGCGCGATCTGCCGTCCGCGCGAGTTCCGCCAGTTCGGCGTACGCGAACGCCGCCGGACCCTTGTTGGCGGTGATGACGTGCGCGCCGGCGCGAAGCCCCGCACGCACATGGTCGATTGCCGGCTGGCCGGCGCCGATATCCAGCATCGTCGTTTCGACGACGACGAGCGGCCGCGTGCTGCCGGCCGCGCGCTCGGCTGCTGTCACCTGCTCGATGAGCTCGACACCCGAGGTGGCGGGCGCGGCGAAGGAGCCGGCGTCCTGCTCCGGCGCGTCCAGAGCGGCCAGCGATTGTCCGCGCCCGACCAGTTCGAGCGCGCGCGCGACCTCGAGGCCGCGCAGGTTTCTCGCGACGCCGTGTCTCGCCGTTGCGATGCCGACGACCCGCCAGTCGATCTGGTGAACGTGGCGGAGTTCGGCCGCGCATTCCTCCAGGAGGCGGACGAACCGCCGCCCGACATTCCCGAAACCCACCAACACGAGATCTGGACAGAACATAGGCTCAGGACTCAGGGCTCAAGGCTCAGGGCTCACCCCTCGACTCCGCTCGGGGTGCCCTGAGCGAGCGGAGCGAGTCGAAGGGCAGGGCTCAGGGCTTCCGCCGTCGCCCGCGACAGTCTTCCGCGCGGGCTATCGCGGACAGGCTTCTACGTCGCAAGAATCTGCTCCAGCCGTGAAAGGCCCTCAAGAAGTTCGTGGGCCGGGCCGCCGAAGCCGACCCTCAGGAATCCGTCCATGCCGAAGTGGCCGCCCGGCACGATCAGCACGCCCTTCTCCTCTCGCAGCTTCGTCGTCAGCGCGACGGAGTCGATCGGCCGATGGTAGCGTACGTAGACGATGGCGCCGGCTTCGGGCGGGACGAACGAGAACAAGCCGGGCCGCGCGGAGAGCCACGCGGCCAGCGCCGGGAAGTTCGCGTTCAGGATGTGGCGCGTCCGCGCCAGAATGCGCGCGCGCGTCGCGGGCGCCAGGGCAGCCGCTGCCAGCCTGTCGTTGAGGGCGCCCGGCGCGATGCTCGTGTAGTCGTGGTGCGACCAGGTGTTCTCGACGAATGCGGGTGGCCCGACGATCCAGCCGATGCGGAGGCCGGGCAGGCCGTAAGCCTTGGAGAGGCCGCTGGTGACGAGCGCGCGCTCGTAGCGGCCCCAGACCGACGGCGTCTCGCCGCCCGACAGCTCGGCGCCGCGGTAGATCTCGTCGGACAGCACCCACGTTCCGTGCCGCCCGGCCTCGCGGCAGATCGCGTCGAGCGTCGCCGCGTCGAAGCAGGCGCCGGTCGGGTTGTTCGGGTTGCAGATGATCAGCAGCTTCGTCTTCGGCGTGAGCAGCGACCGCAGTTCGTCGAGGTCCGGGCGCCAGCGGCCGCCGCGCTCGCGGAGCGGCCACGCGCGCACCGTTCCGGCGAACGCGTGCGCCAGGCCCCACGTCTGCATGTAGTTGGGCGCCATCATCACGACTTCGTCGCCCGACTCGAGCAGGCTCCACGTCGCGCAGAAGTTCGCCTCCGATCCGCCGTTCGTCACGTGGATGTGGTCGGGGGTCGCGCCCGGGTAGAGGGCCGCGATGGCCGAGCGCAGCGGGAGGGTGCCATTGGTCTGCGGATAGCCGAGCGCCACGTCCAGCAGGCGCCCGCGGTCCGGTTCGCCGCCCAGCAGCTCGCCGACCGTGAGCGGGTGCACGCCGCTTTCGGACAGGTTGATCTCGACCTGGTTCTCCCAGGTGGACTGCATCCGCTCCATATCGAACGGGATGATCTTCACGAACGCCCTCCTCCGCCGCGGCGGGCCCGGCCGCGCGCTGCGGTACATGCTAGCGAGGCGGGCCTCGGATCGCCAAGCATGCCCGGCGACGACGCCCGCCTCGCTAGCATCAGAAACGCTGTTGGCTGGCCCCGCGCGTGCGCGGGGCGTAGACGTCTTGAACGGCCACAGGGCGTCGATAGATAATTGACTCACTGGTAACGACTGCGGCCGTTGAAGACGTCTACAGCGATGCTGACCCGCGTTGACGCCGTTCTCTTCGATCTCGACGGCACCCTGGTCGACACGATACCGCTCATCCTCGCCTGTTACCAGCACACACTGGCGACGCACGTTCCCGGATACGACCCGGGCCGGAAGGCGATCATCGCCAATCTTGGCCGTTCGCTCGACGACATCCTGTTCGATTTCGCCGCAGCCGCGGGCGCGGCCGATCCCGCGGCCGAGTCGCGGGCGATGCTCGCAACCTACCGTGCGTTCCAGCGGGAGCACCTGAACCGCCTCATCCGCCCGTACGAGGGCATGCGCGAGGCGCTCGAGGGCCTGCGCGCGCGCGGCGTGACGGTCGGCGTCGTGACGAGCAAGGTGGAGTGGGCGGCGCGCGAGACCTACGAGCACTACGGCCTCGGCGAGTTCCTCTCAATCGCCGTCTTCCACGACGACACCGAACGGCACAAGCCCGACCCGCAGCCGCTGCTGCACGCCGCGGCGAAGGGAGGGCTGGATGTGGCGCGAACGGTGTACGTGGGCGATGCCGTCCACGACATGGCGGCCGGGAAGGCCGCGGGGATGCGGACGATCGCGGCGCTCTGGGGGCCGTCCGAGCGGGAGGATCTGGTGCGTGCCGGCGCCGACGAACTGGCGGAGCAGCCGGAGGACCTGTTGACCATTATCCGCCCCTGAACCCTTCGCCGGCCGATGAGATGGCAGCTGAGTTGGGGGGAATCCAAGCGTAGTCATGAGTTGTGAATTGTGAGTTGTGAGTTGTGAGTTGTGGGTTGTGAGTTGTGAGTTCTGGGACGAATCCGTGCTTCAGAACTCAGAACTCATGACTCAGAACTACTCAACTCAAATGAACCGGGGTGTAAGATCCCTTCCATGCCACCCATCGACCCGACGGCCGCGACTCTCTCGGCGGACGAGATCCGCCGCTACAGCCGGCACCTGGTGCTGCCCGATGTCGGCCTCGAGGGGCAGCGGGCCATCAAGGCGGCACGGGTCCTGTGCGTCGGCGCCGGCGGTCTGGGCTCCCCCGTCTCGATGTATCTTGCCGCCGCGGGCGTCGGCACCCTGGGCATCGTCGATTACGACGTCGTCGATTTCAGCAACCTGCAGCGGCAGATCCTGCACATGACCCGCGACGTCGGCCGGCCGAAGATCGAGTCGGCGCGCGAGCGTCTGAAGGGAATCAACCCGGAGATACGCGTCGAGACGCACGCGTCCGCGCTCTCGTCGGCGAACGCCCTCGACCTCGTCTCGCGCTACGACATCGTGGTGGACGGGTCCGACAACTTTCCGACACGCTACCTCGTGAACGACGCGTGCGTCCTCACGCGCCGGCCCTACGTCTACGGCAGCATCTTCCGCTTCGAGGGTCAGGCCTCCGTGTTCGCGGCCGACGGCGGCCCCTGCTATCGCTGCCTCTATCCCGAGCCGCCGCCGCCCGGCATCGTCCCGAGCTGTGCCGAGGGGGGCGTCCTCGGCGTCGTCCCCGGCATCATCGGCACCATCCAGGCCGCCGAGGCGCTGAAGCTGATCCTGAAGGCAGGCGAGACGCTCGTCGGCAGGATACTGATCCTGGATGTTCTCGGGATGAGGTTCCGCGAACTCCGCCTCAAGCGGGACCCCGTTTGCCCGGTGTGCGGCGACGACCCGACCATCCGCGAGCTGCAGGACTACGAGCAGTTCTGCGGCGCCGCGATTCCCGGCCAGCTTGCAGGGACCGCCGAAGCCGCTGATTTCGACGTCTCTCCTGAGGACCTCCACCGCGCCCTGGGCGAGGGCCGGCCGCCGCTGCTGCTGGACGTCCGCGAGCCGATGGAGTTCCAGCTCACCCGTCTGCCTGACGCCGTCCTCATCCCAGTCGGAGACCTTGCCGAGCGGCTCGGCGACATCGACAGCACCCGCGACATCGTTGTCTACTGCCACCTCGGCATCCGCAGCGTCTACGCCACGCACCTGCTTCGAGGCGCCGGCTTCCGCGCCAGGAACCTCCGGGGCGGGATCATGGCCTGGGCGGACCGGGTCGATCCGACGATGGTCCGGTATTGACGAGAGCCGCCGACGTTGCATTCCCGCAGCCAGTTTCATAAACTAGGACTGTAGAGGTCGTATTTAGGGGGCCCCCATGCTCAGGTTGTCGAAGAAGGCCGACTACGCGTTGATCGCCATGAAACACCTGGCCCTCAGGGAGGGGCAGGGTTCGGCGAGCGCCCGCGAAATTGCGGAACAATACTCGATTCCGGTGGAGCTGATGGCGAAGGTGCTGCAGCGGCTCGCCCGGCGGGGGCTGCTTACGTCCCAGCAGGGGACGCGGGGAGGCTACCAGCTGACCAGGGATTCGGAGACCATTTCGGTCGCTGATGTCATCCAGGCGATTGACGGCCCGCTGACGGTCACGGCCTGTTCGGCCCACAACGAGCGCTGCGGCCAGTTTGCGACGTGCAACATCCGCGATCCGCTGTGGAAGATCCGCGAGCGGATCGTGATGGCGCTCTCGACGTGCTCGGTGTCCGAGATGGCCTCGGAAACCGTCGTCGTCGCGTCCGCCGCGACGGCGCCGGAGCCGGCCGCCATTCCCCCGGCAGGGTAGTTGAACCGATGCTGAAACTCCCGATCTACATGGACAACCACGCCACGACGCCGCTCGACCCGCGTGCGCTCGAGGCGATGATGCCCTATCTCACCGATCGATTCGGCAACGCCGCCAGCCGCAACCACTCGTTCGGGTGGCAGGCGGAGGAGGCGGTGGAGGCGGCGCGCAAGCAGGTGGCCGCGCTGATCGGCGCGACGGCGAAGGAAATCGTCTTCACCAGCGGCGCCACCGAGTCGAACAACCTCGCGATCAAGGGCGCGGCCCACATGTATCGCGAGAAGGGCAACCACATCATCACCCTCGTCACCGAGCACAAGGCGGTCATCGACACGTGCAAGCACCTCGAGAAGGACGGCTTCGACGTGACGTACCTGCCGGTCGGGCGCGACGGCCTCGTTGATCTGGATCAGCTCCGCGCGAGCATCACCAGCCGTACGATTCTCGTCAGCATCATGGCGGCGAACAACGAGGTGGGCGTGCTGCAGCCGATCGCCGAGATCGGCCGGATCACGCGCGAGCGCGGCGTGCTGTTTCACACCGACGCGGTGCAGGCGGCGGGCAAGGTGCCGTTCAACGTCGATGCGGCGAGCGTCGACATGGCGTCGCTGTCGGCTCACAAGATGTACGGCCCGAAGGGCGTGGGGGCTCTCTACGTGCGGCGGCGGAATCCGCGGGTGCTGCTGACGCCGATTATCGACGGCGGCGGGCACGAGCGCGGCATGCGTTCGGGCACGCTGAACGTGCCGGGCATCGTCGGGTTCGGCAAGGCGGCCGCGCTCTGCCGCGAGGAGCTGCCGGCCGAGTCCGCCCGCGTCGCGGCGCTGCGCGACCGGCTCTACGACGGCCTCCGGCGGAACCTGGACGAGATCTTCGTCAACGGATCGATGGCGCACCGGCTCCCGGGGAACCTGAACCTCAGCTTCGCCTACGTCGAGGGCGAGTCGCTGTTGATGGGCATCGGCGACGTGGCCGTGTCCTCGGGATCGGCGTGCACGTCGGCCACGCTCGAGCCGTCGTACGTGCTGAAGGCGCTCGGCGTCGGCGACGAGCTGGCGCACTCGTCGATCCGGTTCGGCCTGGGCCGTTTCAACACCGAGGAGGAAGTGGACTTCGTCGTCGAGAAGCTGTCGGCCGTCGTCGTCCGGCTGCGCGAGATGTCGCCGCTCTACGAGTTCGCGAAGGAGAGCGGGAAGCTGCTGAAGATGGCCGACTCCACCGGAACTCATTTGGGTTGAGTGGAGTTCCGGTGTAGTCATGACTTGTGAGTTGTGAGTCGTGAGTTGTGAGTTGTGAGTTGTGAGTTGTGAGTTCTGAGTTTGGAGTCTTGAGTCCCGGGGAGAATCTGTTCCTCAGAACTCATGACTCAGAACTCAACACTCAGAACTCAGAACTACTCGACTCAGGCGAAGCGCGGTGTAGGTCTGTGTGCGGAGCATGCGATGTCGTATTCAGAGAAAGTCATCGATCACTACAACAACCCGCGCAACGTCGGGGCGCTTCCGAAGGACGATGCGACGGTCGGCACGGGGCTGGTCGGGGCGCCGGAGTGCGGCGACGTGATGAAGCTGCAGGTCAGGGTGAACCCCGACACCGGCGTCATCGACGATGCGAAGTTCAAGACGTTCGGGTGCGGTTCGGCGATTGCGAGTTCGAGCCTGGCGACCGAGTGGCTGAAGGGCAAGACGCTCGACCAGGCGCTCGAGATCAAGAACGTCGACATCGTGCAGGAACTCAGCCTGCCGCCGGTCAAGATCCACTGTTCAGTGCTGGCCGAGGATGCGATCAAGGCGGCGATTGCCGACTACAAGCGGAAGCAGGGGAACGGGAAGTAGCGGGCAGCTGGCGGCGGTCGGCTGGCGGCGGATCCTCCGTGATCCGGCATCCGCTGCTGGCTGACAGGCAGATGCGGGGGACTCATGATTCAGGTGACCGAAACTGCGGCGAAGCGGATCAGGATGCTGATGGCCAAGCAGGGGCTGGCCGAGGGCGGCCTGCGCGTCGGTATCAAGGGTGGCGGGTGCTCGGGTTTGAGCTACACGTTTGCGTGGGAGACCGCGCCGCGCCTCGGTGACGAGGTCATCGAGGGTCCCGAGAACACCAGGGTGTTCGTCGACAGGAAGAGCTTCATCTACCTGAACAACACGATCCTCGACTACGACACCAGCCTGATGAGCAAGGGCTTCGTGTTCCAGAACCCGAATGCCAAGGGGACGTGCGGCTGCGGCACGTCGTTCACGGTCTAGCGGAGGCGATGTGTCGAGCGAGACGCGGACCCTCCTGCTTCAGTCGTGCCGGCATTGCGGCGCCGGCGCGCCGACCGAGGTCCACTTCTGCCCCCAGTGCGAGCGAATTCTGGCGCTGACGCGCCACGGCGACTACTTCAGCTTCTTCGGCCTGCCGCGCAAGCTGGTGGTTGACCTGACCGATCTCGACGTCAGGTTCCGCCGCCTGAGCCGGCAGTTCCACCCCGACTACTTCTACACGGCCTCGGGCCAGGAGCGGCTGGCGAGCCTCGAGCGCGCGTCGTACCTGAACGACGCGTATCGCGTGCTGCGGCAGCCGCTCGATCGCGCCGAGTACCTCCTGAAGCTCGAGGGGTTGCCGAGCGTCGGCCTGCACCAGGACGCGAACGAACTGCCGGCGGGGGTGCTCGAGGAGATGTTCGCACTCAACGAGGAGCTCGACGAGATTCGGGCGGCTCGCGAGGCCGGCGCCTCGCCAGAGCAGATCGGGGCGCGGCTCGACGCGGCCAGGCGGCCGATCGAAGAGCGGGCGGCGCGCCAGGAGGCGCAGCTGGAGGCGCTGTTCCAGCGGTGGGACAAACAGGCGGACGAGCAGGCGCCGCGCGACGTGCGGCGCGCCACGCTCGAATCGATTCGCAGCCTGCTGCAGGAGCGCAGCTACATCGCGAACCTGATCGCCGCCGCCAACCGCGAGGGCGGCCAATCGTAGGTTACACGTCGTAGCGCGGGTGTTCGGACCCGCGTTCGGTCATCGCGCCATGTCCAGAGTCGTCGGCATCGATCTCGGCACCACCAACAGCCTGGTGGCCTTCGTCGGCAAGGACGGCCCCATCGTCATTCGCGACGGAAGCGGGGAGGCCCTCGTGCCGTCCGTCGTGTCGATCGACGCCGGCGGCGCCGCCGTTGTCGGCCGGGAAGCCGAGCGCCGTCTGCTGACCGATCCGCTGCGCACGGTCTACTCCGTGAAGCGGCTGATGGGCCGCGGCGCCGAAGACGTGCGCGGCGAAGCCGCGCTGTTCCCGTTCCGACTGAGCGGCGAGGCCGGCGGCGTCGTGCGGGTGGGACTCGGCGATCGCGAGCTGACGCCGCCCGAGATCTCCGCCTTGATCCTCCGCGAGCTGAAGCGCCGCGCCGAGGAGTACTTCCTGGAGCAGGGCGAGTTCGACCCCGAGGTGGATCGCGCGGTGATCACCGTCCCGGCGCACTTCAACGACGCCCAGCGGACCGCCACCCGCGACGCTGGCCGGATTGCCGGCCTCGACGTGTTGCGCATCATCAACGAGCCGACCGCCGCGTCGCTCGCCTACGGCCTCGATCGGCGCCAGTCGGCCACCATCGCGGTCTACGACTTCGGCGGCGGGACGTTCGACATCTCGATTCTCCGCGTCGAGGATGGCGTCTTCCAGGTGCTGGCGACCAACGGCGACACGCACCTGGGCGGCGACGACATCGACCAGTTGCTGGCGGCGCTCGTGCTCGGCGAGTCGGACCTCGGGCGGCCTGCCGACCCGGCGCGGTTCCAGGCGGTGCGCCGCGCGGTCATCCAGGCCAAATGGGATCTGTCCGAGCGCGACGAGACCGTCATTCGCGTGGCGGACCCGTCTGCCCCCGGCGCGGACGAGCCGCTCTTCGAGCGCCGCCTCTCGCGCGACGAATTCGAGCGCCTCGTCCGGCCCGTCGTCGAGCGCACGCTCGAGCCGTGCCGGCTGGCGCTGGCCGACGCGGGGCTCGACGCGTCGCAGATCGACGAGGCGGTGCTCGTCGGCGGGTCGACGCGCATCCCGCTCGTCCGCCGGTCGGTGCAGGAGCTGTTCGGCCGCACGCCGCACGCGGAGCTGAACCCCGACGAGGTCGTCGCCATCGGGGCGGCGATCCAGGCGCACATCATGGTCAGCGGCAGCCGCGACATGCTGCTGCTCGACGTGACGCCGCTCTCGCTCGGCATCGAGACGATGGGCGGGGCGGTGTCGAAGATCATCCTGCGCAACTCGACCATCCCCGCGAGCGGCACGGAGATGTTCACCACGTTCGTGGACAACCAGACGGCGGTCGACATCCACGTCCTGCAGGGCGAGCGGGAGCTGGTCGACGACAACCGGTCGCTGGCGCGGTTCAAACTCCGCGGCATCCCGCCGATGCCGGCCGGCCTGCCGCGCATCCAGGTGCGCTTCCAGATCGACGCCAACGGCATCCTGAGCGTCGGCGCGCACGAACTGCGCACCGGGATCGAGCAGACGATCGAGGTGAAGCCGTCCTACGGCCTGACCGACGAGGAGGTCGAGCGGATGCTCCTCGAGTCATTCGAGCACGCCGAGGCGGACGTCGAGGCGCGCGTCCTGATCGAGGCCCGGAACGAGGCCGAGACGGTGATTCGCGCGACCGAGAAGTCGCTGCGGAATCCGGACCTGGAGGCGGCGAAGAGCGACCTGGCGCCAGGCGAGCTGGCGGCGATCGAGTCGGCGCTGGCCGATCTGCGAGCGGTGATGGCGTCGGCGGACCGAGCCGTGCTCGAGGCGAAGACCAAGGTGCTCAACGACGTGACGCGGCATCTGGCCGAGGTGATGATGAACCGCGGCGTCCGCGCGGCGCTGGCGGGGAAGAGGGTCGATGGGGTGTGACAGGCTGACAGCTGGCAGCTGTCAGCGGACTCGGCGCGGCCCGCCACCGCATCTGAACGTCACGAGAGGAAGGCGCGGATCGGGTCGGCGCACAGGGAGCGCACGTCGCAGATCGAGCCATGGCGAAGGTTGTCTTCATTCTAGGCGGCGAGCGGAAGGTGTTCGACGTCGATCTGGCGTCGATGCCCTACGGGCACCATGGCCTGCCGGGGTCGCTGCTCGACGTGGCGATGAACGTCGGCGTGCCGATCGAGCACGCCTGCGGCGGGCACTGCGCGTGCACCACCTGCCACGTGATCGTCACCGCCGGCGCCGACAACCTGAGCGCGCTCGACGACGCGGAAGCGGATCGGCTCGACACGGCCTGGGAGGTCACTCCGCAGTCGCGCCTCGCGTGCCAGGCGGTCGTGAGGGGCGACGTGGCGTGCGAGATCCCGGCCTACTCGCGCAACTACGTCCTGGAAGGCGGCGGCATCAGATTGGGCAAGGCGTAGCCTCGCGCCGCCATTGAGCCGCCAGCCGCAGGCCGCCAGCCCTGTGCCCTGAGCCTTGAGTCTTGAGCCTATGCTGTGGACCGACCTCGACGACATCGCGATCGCCCTCGTCGACGCCCGTCCGTCCGTGGATCCGCTGACCGTGCGCTTCACGGACCTGCGCGAGTGGGTCATGAAGCTCCCCGGTTTCCGCGATGATCCGGCCGGCTCGAGCGAGGGCCGACTGGAGGCGATCCAGATGGCGTGGTATGAGGAGTGGAAGGACAGAACGGTGTAGAATCGGCTGATGGTGCGCGCCCTTCCGGCCGCCGGCCTCGTGGCCGTCTTCCTCCTTCCGGCGCCCGCCGTGAAGGCGCAGACGCCGGCCCCTCAGCCAGGCTCGAGGCCAACGTCCCAGGCCCAGTCGCAAGCCCAGGCGCCGACCCCCACTGCCGAGGCGATCGGCGTGTCGCGCAAGAACATCAGACAGCAGGCATCGGTCCCGCCAGGGACCGAGCGACAGTCGGGAACCGGGCTGCGCTACGAATTCGTCGTGGACGTGTACGGCCAGCGGCCGACGATCGACTTCTTCAAGGACTTCGACCTGTCGAAGACGGGGCCCGTCCGGTACGGCGGCGTGACCCACCAGGAACTCCTCGACGCCGCCACGCCGTT
This sequence comes from uncultured Acidobacteriota bacterium, assembly GCA_963698725.1. GTDB lineage: Bacteria > Acidobacteriota > Vicinamibacteria > Vicinamibacterales > Fen-181 > FEN-299. Next base: position 587,786 of record CAVORY010000003.1, on the reverse strand, counting down.
TCCGTTCCACATCTACACCGGGGGCATCAACGTGCCGCTGGGCGGGAAGAAGAAGTAGGGCGGGGCCGCCGCCGCGTCCGGGCGTCGGTCAGTGGCGCCGGACCGGGTGAAGCACGTCTGCAATCGCCTCGGCGGCATCCGCCAGCCGCGGCCCTGGCACCACGAACTCGTCGCCCACCAGGATGGCCACGCGCCCATCGCGCACCGCTGGCAGGGCGGGGAGCGTGTGCCATGCCGCCCGTTCGCGGTCGATCTGCCCGGCCGACATCGTCCGCCCATAGTGCAGGTCGATGACGATGTCAGGGGCGGCGCCCAGGATCGCCTCGGTACTGATCCTCACCGCCTCCCGCTTCTCGTCCGCGAGCACGTTCTCGCCACCCGCCAGCGAGACGATGTCGGCGAGGAAACCCTTGCCGCCGCTCGCATCGATCGCGCGCAGCGCCCCCGGTTCGCGGCCGAACACCAGCAGCGTCCGCGGCCGCTTCCGGCCGGCCACGCGCGCTCGGATCGCGTCGAAGCGTGCGTCGAGGCCCGCCGCCACCTTCTCCGCCTCCTCGGCGCGGCCGACCGCCTGTCCGAGCCTTCGAATGGTGCCCATCAGATTGTCGAGGCCGCCCATGACATACGGAAACGTCGCCACGCCCGCCCGCTCGAGCTTCTCGCGGACCTCCGGCGTGGATCCATAGACCGCGACCAGGTCGGGCCGCAGCCTGAGGATCCGCTCGATGTCCGGGTCCAGCAGTCCGCCCACTGTGGTGAGCCCCTTCACCTCGGGCGGCCAGGTGTCGAAGCTGCTGACGGCCACCACATTCGGTCCGGCGCCGATCGCGAACAGCATCTCTGTGACGGCGGGGACGATCGAGACGATGCGCTGCGGCGGCCCGGCGGACGGCCGCTCGCGCGCCGTCGGGGCGGCGCCTGGCGCGCAGGCGGCGAGGACGACAGCGCACGCCACGCACAACAGGGCGGAGGACGAACGAGCTGGATACTCCATTCTCGACCGGCGCTCTGGCCAGCGTATCACGCGCGCCGCGTCACACGGTGCCATGACCCATCACCGGACGACAACCACGGAGAGCACGGAGAGCACGGAGATACACGGAGGCTTCTCCGCAGGGGACGTGCTTCAACCGGGCGGCGCCACCGAACGGTGGCGCCAGGCGGTCGGGAGGGGTGCCGCGCACACGAACCCGGGATCTCAGCGCAGCCGGGCTCGTGTGCGCGGCACCCCTCCCGGTGCTCCGGGCCTTCGGCCCGGCCCCGGTTGAAGCACGCCGGTGCAGACCGCTGTTACGCGTGACGCCGCAGGCCCCTGTGCTCCTCAGTGTCCTCAGTGGTTCAGATCGTGGGCGAGCGTCAGCCGCGGCGGATGAGGAGCCACAGGAAGAACGGGCCGCCGATCATCGCCGTCAGGATGCCCACCGGCAGCACCATCGGCGCAATCAGCATCCGCGCCGCGACGTCGCAGACGACGAGGAACGCGGCGCCGAACAGCGTCGCGGCGGGCAGCACCACCCGGTGGTCCGACCCCACCAGCAGCCGCACCAGGTGCGGCACGATGATCCCGATGAAGCCGATCGGCCCGCCGAGCGACACCGCCGCGCCGGTGGCGAGCGAGGCGCTGAAGAAGGCCAGACGCTGCGTCCGCAACACGTCGACGCCGCGCGCCGACGCCGCGTCGGCGCCAAGCGTCAGCAGGTTCAGCGGCCGCGGCAGCCACGCGAACACCGCGAAGGCCAGAACCGTGAACGGCAGCGCCGCCACGATCGGCGCGTAGCTGCCGACGTCCAGGTCGCCCATCAGCCACCGCACCGTTCTCATCGTCTGGGAGAAGTCGGCGAAGTACTGGACGAAGAGGATGAGCGCCGAGAAGAAAGCGTTGAGGGTGATGCCGGCCAGCAGCAGTACGTTGGTCGAGAGGCCTCGGCGGCGGATCGTGGACAGCACGTAGACGATCGCCACCGCGCCCAGCGCGCCGGCGAAGCTGGCGACCGGCACGGTCGAGACGCCCGCGACGGCGAACGATACCGGGAACGTGATCGACAGCATCGCCCCGAGCGCCGCGCCGGCCGACACGCCGAGCGTGAACGGCGTGGCGAGCGGGTTGCGGAGCAGCGCCTGGAAGACGACGCCCGACGCGGCGAGCGCGGCGCCCACGAGAGCGGCCGCCAGCGTTCGCGGCAGCCGGGAGACGAAGAAGATCTGCGCGTCGGTGTTGGCGGCGAACGGGACGCTGCGGTCGAACACGCGCCGCAGCGAGATCGGAACCGAACCGACCATGGGCGCCAGCAGGGTTGCCGCCGCGGCCAGCAGGCCGAACACCAGAACGGTGAAAAGGACGCGGCGTCGCAGCGTCACGCGGCTACTCCCCCGTGCCTGTCCGGCGAAGCGGCACCACGGTCAGGTGGCCGGCGCCGTCGTGAAAACGAACGTCCGCCTCGACGTCGTAGAGCGCCCGTACCGACGCGCGCGTCAGCACCTGGTCGGTGGGCCCCGCCGCCAGCACGCGCCCCTGGCGGAGCAGGATCAGGCGGCGGCACAAGCCGGCCGCCAGGTTGAGATCGTGCGTGGCCACGGCCATCGTCACGCCGCGCTCGGCGTTCAGCCGGCGCAGCAGCGTCGCGATCTCGATCTGGTAGCCGGGGTCGAGCGCGGTGGTCGGCTCGTCGAGCAGCATCAGGCCGGCCGACTGCGCCAGCGCGCTCGCGATGATCACCCGCTGTTTCTCGCCGCCGCTGAGCGTCGGGAACTGACGGTCCTCGAGCGCGAGCGTGCCCGTTGCGGCCAGCGCCTCGCGCGCAGTCGCCACGTCCTGCTGGCTCTCGAGCTCGAACGCGCCGAGGTGCGGGTACCGGCCCATCAGCACGACTTCCAGCACCGAGTACTCGAACGAGAGCCGCGTCTCCTGCGGGACAACCGCGATCCTCTTGGCGACCTCGCGACGAGGGATGCGGGCGAGGTCGCGCCCGTCGACCGTCACGCGCCCTGAGGCCGGCGCCAGCATCCCCCCCAGCAGGCGCAGCAGCGTGGTCTTCCCCGAGCCGTTCGGCCCCAGGATGCCGACCAGGTCGCCGGGCGGGATCTCCAGCGACACGCCGTGAAGGCCGGCCAGCCCGGGGCCGTACACGAAGCTGACATCAGCGGCCTGCAGCAACCCGCACCCCGATCATCGCGTTGCGGCCCAGCGCTGGATACCCGAACGTCTCCTCGTACGATCGGTTGAACAGATTCCCGATCCGGCCGATCACTTCGACCGCGCGCACGATCCTCCACGACGCGCCGACGTCGACCGACGAAAACCCGGGGTTCGTGAACAGGCCGCCCCACGTGCCGTACGTCGGCTCGACGTCGAGCGTCTGCGAGCGGCCGCCGACGTGGCCGAACGCCGTCAGCGGTCCGCGCGAGAAGGTCAGGTCGAGCGAGGCTAGGTGGCGGGGCCGCCGCAGGAGCGGGTCGCCGACGGCGAACGGCGGCGGCGCCTCGTCCAGGCTGTCCACAGCGAGGATCTCGGTGTGGAGGAACGTGTAGGACCCGCGGGCCGTCAGCCCCCACCCTGCGCGAAACGCCGCCGACAACTCGGCCCCCTGCGCCGTCGCGTTCGAGATGTTGTCGGTGCGGTAGATGCTGGCATCCGCCAGGGCCGGGCCGACGGCGACGATGAGGTCGTCGTAGCGGTTGAAGAAGGCGGTGACGCCCACGATCAGCCGCTCTCGAAGGAGCGCCTGGTCCACGCCCGCCTCCAGGCTCTGGCTCCTCTCGGGCTGGAGAGCGGGATTGTCGGTGAACGCGATCTCGAGCGCGTCCGGGGCGCGGATGCCCGTGCCGGCCGCCCCGTGGATCCGTGTCCAGCCCCGCGCGCCCTCGCGCGGCCCGGCCAGGAGGTACGCCGCCGAGAACCGCGGGTTGGTCGACCAGCGCGCGTCCTCCGGCAGCGCCGGCCGAGACGAGAAGTAGTCTGAGCTGGAGGGCACGGCCTCGCGAACGAGGTGCTCGACGCGAACGCCGGCGGTGATCGTGAGCGGCGAGAGCGGCTGGTAGCGCGCCTCGGCGAACAGTCCCGCGACGGACCGGCGGATGGGCAGCGGCCCGGTCTCGTCCGCGGTGATGAAGGTGCTCGTCGCCTGCTCGCGCAGGAGTTCGATGCCGCCCGACAGCGCCAGCGCCTTCGTCAGATCGACGTCGGTCAGCGAGCGGGCCGACGCGCGACTCGACGTGGACGCCGACAAGCCGTACGCGCTCGTGAAGTCGCTCGTCAGGTCGAAGTAGTTCCCGCTCAGCGTCTGGCGGAGCGTGCGCCCGCCGGCGACGAACGGCTGCGTCCACCGGCCGCCGGCCTGAATCGAACTCGTGACGCCGCGCGAGATCCGGTCGACCTCCGTGTAGGCGCCAATCGGGTTCGAGCCATACGGGCCCGGGTAGCCGCGATCGCCCGACACGTAGCGCAGCGACCCGCGGACGTCTGCGCCGCCGGCGCCGCGCCAGCCCGCCGAGAACCCCGCGTTGGTCGAGCGGAAGTCGTCGTTCGACACCACCTCGCCCGTGGCGGGCGCGACCCCGGTGTACCCGTCGCTCGCCGTGCGTTCGGCCGAACCGCCCCAGCTCCAGGGCCCGCGAGAGCCCCACGTCCCTGCGCCGGCGCGGGCGGTGCCGAAGCTGCCCCCTTCCACCAGGCCTTCGACGCGCGGGCGGCCGGAGCGCTTCGTGACGACGTGAACCACGGCCCCGATCGCGTCGGCGCCGAACAGCGCGCTCTCGGGGCCGCGCACGACCTCGATTCGCTCCACCTGGCTTGCTGACAGCGTCGAGAAGTCGTAGCCGCCGCCGAAGGCGTTCGCCTTGATGCCGTCGACCATCACGAGCGTGTAGTCCGATTCGCCGCCCCGCGGAAACAGCGACGTCACCGCGCCGCGGCCGCCGTTGCGCGAGACGGTGAGGCCGGGCACCAGGCGAAGCGCGTCCGCGACCGTCTCCGTCTGCGCGGCCTGCAGGTCGCGGCTCGAGATGACGGTGACCGAATCCGTCGCCCGCGCCAGGGGCATCTCCACCTGCGAGGCCGACACGACGACCGACTCGGCGACGGCGCTCACGTGCAGGCCGAACGCCACGCGCGTCTCCTCGCCGGCCACGGCGACAACCGTGAGCGGGTCGCCGTGGAAGCCGTCGGCCGCGACGCGGACCTCGTACCGGCCCGGAGGGACGCGGTCGAACAGGAACTCGCCCTCCGCGGACGATTCCGTGGAGGCGACGACCGACAACGGGCCCGCGAGCATCACGCGAGCGCGCGGCACACGCGCGCCGGCGGGGTCGGTCACTGTCCCGCGCACGGTGGCACGCGGGGTCTCGTCCTGCGTTCCACCACTGGCCGGCGCGGCTGCGCCCAGGAGAGCGAGGGTAAGGATGAAGAGTCCTCCGGACCGGAGGAAGAGACGAGGAGACGCAATCATGACCTGTCCTTCGGCGTCAGCCGCGCCGAGTCCTCGCGCCGCGGGCGCGGGGACGGAATGGACGTGCCGGGCGGCCAGGTTTCCTGACTCGCGGATCCGCGCGACCGCTGCCGTCTTCCCATGCCCCCAGGCACAGTGACGGGACCTTTCGAGAGGTCCTGTGCGGCGTTCGCTCCCCGCTTACAGTGGCGTGACCGTGTGGGCTTGAGACCCACTTCGCTTGGACGCCGGCGAACCGTCGGTGACGGCAGACAGTATAGATCAGAACGCGACGGCTGGCAGCAACCGGCGCGCGGCCTGCAACTGGCGACTGGTGGCGGTGTCACACGGCCACGCCGTGATCGGGCCGCGAGCCGCTAGCCGTCAGCCGCCAGCCGGACGATCTCTCCGACAATCTGCTCGTGTGTCGGGAACTCGAACTGCGACGAGCCGACGAAGCTGTAGCGGATGATGCCCTGCCGGTCGACGAGAAACAGCGCCGGCCGCGCGATGTTCCACGCGTCGAACCCGACCGCGTGCCAGACACCGTACGCCTTCACCACGTCGCGGGAATCGTCCACGAGGATGTGGAACGGCAATCCGGTTTCCTCGATGTAGCGGCGCACCTTCTCGGATCGCTGTGTGACGACCGCGACCACCTGGACGCCGAGCGACAGGTACTCCATCGAGTGGTGAGCCAGTTCACCGAACTGGCGGCGGCAGTTCGGTCACCACGTGCCCCGGTGAAAGGCGACGAGCACCGATCCGAGCAGACAGTAGTCGGCGAGCGACTGCTTCTCGCCGCGCTGGTTCGGCAGCGTGAAGGGCGGGGCGGGGGTGCCGGGGAGGAGGGTGGGGTGACGCATAGCAGGCTCAGGGCTCAGGACTTAGGGCTCAGGGCTCAGGCTCTCAGGCCCCAGGGCGCAGGCCCGCCATGGGCCTTGAGCCATGAGCCAGACTAGAACAGGACGACGTCGACCAGTTCGCCCTTCTCCACGATGTCGGTCTGGGCCGGGATCTCGATGTAGCCGTCGGCCTGCGACATGCTGGTGATGTCGCCCGACGCCTTGAACGCCGGCATTGCCGTGCCGTCGACCACGCGCACCGTGTAGAACTGGTGGCGTCCCGTGGTGGACACGACACGCTGGCCGAGCGGCACTCGGACCGTCCGCTCCACCGCCTCGGGCAGCCTGGCCATCCGGCGCAGCATCGGCGCGACCAGCATGTAGCCGTTCGACAGGCACGAGGTCGGGTAGCCAGGCATGCCGATGACCGGGGTGCCGCCGATGATTCCGAACAGCGTCGGCTTGCCGGGCTTCACGGCGATCCCGTGGAACACGATCTCCCCGCGCGCGGCGATGGCATCGAGGATGAGGTCGCGCTCGCCGACGGAGCTGCCGCCCGAGAAGATCACGAGGTCTTCGGCCAGCGCCGTGTCGAGCGCTCGGTCGAGATCGTCGAGCGTGTCCGCCGATGTCGGGTAGGGCACCGGCACCGCGCCGTGCTCCGCGACGATCGCGCCGAGCGTGAACCGGTTGATGTCGTAGATCTGCCCGGGGGCGAGCGCGCGGCCCGGCGAGACAATCTCGTTGCCGGTCGACAGGATGGCCACGCGCGGCCGCTCGAAGACATCGACGCGATCGATCCCAAGCGCGGCGATGACGCCAACGCGGCTCGACGTCAGGCAGTCGCCTGGCGCCAGCACCGCCTGGCCCGCCTGGATGTCCGCGCCCCGCCGGCCGACGTTCTGGCCCGGGTAGACCGGGCTGAACACCCGCACCTCCCCGCTCTCGTCTTTCTCGGTCTCCTCGACCATCACGACCGCGTCGGCGCCGTCGGGCATCGGCGCGCCGGTGGCGATCTCGGTGCACCCGCCGCGCCCCACGGGACGCGCCGGCACCTCGCCGGTGTGGACCGTTTCGACGAGGCGAAGCGGCCGCGGCTGGAACTGGCCCGCGCCGAACGTGTCCTCCGCGACGACCGCGTAGCCGTCCATCGCGGCGCGCGTGAACGGGGGGACATCCTGGCCGGCCACGATGGCGGAGGCCAGCACGCGCCGGTGGGCCGCCTCGAGCGGCACGGTCTCGACGCGCGAGATCGGCCGCGCCGCGTCGCGCATCAGCGCTCGCGCCTCTTCCAGCGGAATCGTTTCACGAATCGGCCGCATCGACTGCTGAGACATGTGCGTGCTCCTGGCCGGCCGATGAGATGGCAGTCATGGCCCGGTCCGTCGGCTCCCGCCTTCGTTGCGGTGCAACTACGGCGCGGCAGCCGGCTGCCGGTTCGGCGGACCTCACAGTCGCCCTTCGCGCCGACCCGGTCCGCGCCTGACTCTCTCGTGCCGGCCCTGCGCCCTGTGCCCTAAGCCCAAAGCCCTCAGCCCTGAGCCCGCCACCTACCGCGACGCTTCCCTGACCAGGTGCCCCAGCTCGGGCAGCACCAGCTTCGTCATCGCCAGGCGCACCGCGTTCTCCGACCCGGGCAGCGAGATGATCACCTTGTTCTTCGCCAGGCCCGCGCACGCCCGGCTCAGCATCGCCGCCGAGCCAATCTCCTGGAAGCTCAGCATGCGGAACAGCTCGCCGAACCCGTCCAGCCGCTTCTCGAGCAGCGCGTCGATCGCCTCGAACGTCGTGTCGCGCGACGTGATTCCGGTGCCCCCCGTGGTGATGACCACCTGCACGTGCGGGCTGGCCAGCTGCTCCCGGATGGCGCCGGCGACCTGGTCCGGCTCGTCGCGCACGATCTTCCGCCCGGCCACCTGGTGTCCGCCCGCCCACAGGAGGTCGAAGATGGCTCGCCCGCTGCTGTCGGTCGCCTCGGTCCGCGTGTCGCTGATCGTCAGGATGTAGCAGCTGGCGACGGCCGGCGACTGCGCCTTGTGCTCCAGATGTCCCATGCGGAGATCATAACGTAGACCGCCGATTCCGTGCGCCCGGGTGTAGGATTGCGCAGGAACCCTGTGGCGCCTGCCTCCGTGCCGGCGGACCTGACGATGCCACCAGTCTTCGAGATCCGCGGCCTGACGAAGACCTACACGATGGGCGAGGTCGAAGTCCACGCCCTGCGCGGCATCGACCTCGACATCGACGACGGCCGGTTCGTCGTCATCCTCGGGCACTCGGGCAGCGGCAAGTCCACGCTGCTCAACATCGTTGGCGGCCTCGACGTCCCGACGTCGGGCAGCGTCCGCTACAGGGGCCAGGACATGACGGCCGCCAGCGAGCGCGAGCTCACCGCGTTTCGCCGCCACAGGGTCGGCTTCGTCTTCCAGTTCTACAACCTGATCCCGAGCCTGACCGCCCGCGAGAACGTCGATCTCGTCACCGAGATCTCGGACAACCCGATGCCGTCGGAGGAGGCGCTCGCGCTCATGGGCCTGGCCGACCGCGCGGATCACTTCCCGGCCCAGATGTCGGGCGGCGAGCAGCAGCGCGTGGCGATTGCCCGCGCCATCGCCAAGCGCCCGGACGTCCTGCTCTGCGACGAGCCGACCGGCGCCCTCGACATCACCACCGGCGTCGTCGTGCTCGATGCGCTGGCCCGTGTGAACCTGGAGCTTCGGACGACCGTGGCGGTGATTACGCACAACGCCGCCATCTCCGGGATGGCCGACCGGGTGGTGACGCTCGCGGACGGCCGGATCGTCACCGATCAGGCGAACGCGGTCCGTGCCGCGGCGGGAGACATCCGGTGGTGACGCGCCGCGCCGCCCGCCTGCGCGGCCTGTCGCCGCTCGACCGGAAGCTGGCCCGTGATCTTTGGTCGGCCAAGGGGCAGGTGGCCGCGATTGCGCTCGTCGTGGCGGCCGGCATCGCGCTCTTCGTCTCGCTCTTCTCGACGTTCGATTCGCTCGACCTGTCGCTTCGGACCTACTACGACCGCTACCGCTTCGCCGACGTCTTCGTGTCGCTGACGCGCGCGCCGCAGTCGCTCCAGGCGGAGATCGAGGCGATTCCCGGCGTGGCGCAGGTCGAGACGCGCGTCGTCATGGACGTGACGATCGACGTGGCCGGCCTCGCCGAACCGGCCACTGGGAGGCTGATTTCGATCCCGGCGGGCCGGCCTCCGGCGCTCTGCGACGTGTTCCTCCGCGCCGGGAGGACGATCGAAGCCGGACGTCCCGACGAGGTGCTCGTCAGCGAGTCATTCGCGAATGCCCACGGCCTGCGTCCGGGCGCCGCCGTCGCCGCCGTCATCAACGGCCGCCGCCGCGAGCTGCGGATTGTCGGCCTTGCGCTGTCGCCCGAGTACATCTACCAGATCAGGCCCGGCGAGCTGATGCCGGACGAGAAGCGGTTCGGCGTGTTCTGGATGGAGCGGCGCGCGCTGGCCGCCGCGTTCCAGATGGAGGGCGGCTTCAACAACGTCGTGCTGAAGCTGATGCACGACGCCTCGGAGCCGGACGTCGTCGCGCGCCTCGACCGGCTGATCGACTCCCGGTACGGAGGCGCCGGGGCGACGCCGCGAGCGCTCCAGGCCTCGCACTGGTACCTGGCCAACGAGCTCGTCCAGCTGAGATCTTCCGGCGTCATCGTGCCGGTCATCTTTCTGGGCGTAGCCGCGTTTCTCGTCAACGTCGTGCTGTCCCGGATCGTCTCGGTCCAGAGGACCCAGATCGCGGCGGTCAAGGCGCTCGGCTACCGCGACCGCGACATCGCCGCACACTACGTGAAGTGGAGCCTCGTCGTGGCGACGCTCGGATCGGTGGCCGGCGTCGGCCTCGGCGCCTGGTTCGGCTGGGCGACGACGAGGCTGTACACGCAGTTCTTCCACTTCCCGCTGCTGCTCTACCGGCTGAACGTGCGCGTGGCCATCCTGGGTATCCTGATTGGCGCGGCGGCCGCCATGCTGGGGGCGCTCGGAGCCGTCAGGCGGGCCGTGAAGCTGCCGCCGGCAGAGGCGATGCGTCCCGAGCCGCCGGCCAGCTTCGCCGAGAGCTGGCCCGAGCGCATGGGCCTCCGCCGCCTGCTGTCGCAGCCGGCGCGGATCATCCTGCGGACGCTGCAGCGACACCCGGCGCGGGTGGCGATGTCGGTGACGGGCATCGCGCTCGGCGCCTCGCTCATGGTGCTCGGCAACTTCTCGGTCGACGCGGTGGACGAAATGGTCCGCGTCCAGTTCGACGTGGCGCAGCGGTACGACCTGATGGTGGCGTTCGTCCAGCCGACGTCCGCGCGCGCGATGGACGAGATGACACGCCTGCCCGGCGTGATGCACGCCGAGCCCTTCCGTGCCGTCGCCGCGCGGCTGCGCGCCGGGCCGCGCTCGCGCAACATCGGCGTGTTCGGCATGCTCGACGGGAGCCGGCTGAACCGGGTGGTCGACGCGTCGCGCGGACCGCTGGCTGTTCCGCGCGAGGGCATCATGCTTTCGAGGGCGCTGGCGGAGGTGCTGGCCGTGCGGCGCGGCGAGCAGGTGATCGTGGAGGTGCTCGAAGGGAACAGGCCCGTCCGGCTGGTGGTAGTGGCCGACCTCGTGGACGACTACCTGGGTACGAACGCCTACATGTCGCTCGAGGCGCTCCGCCGGTTGATGCAGGAGGGCCAGACGCTGTCGGGCGCCTTTCTGCAGGTGGACCGCGGATCCGAACGCGCGCTGTACGATCGGCTCAAGCTGACGCCTCGCGTGGCAGGGGTGCTGCTGAAACGGGCGGCGGTCGAGAGCCTGCAGAGAACCATGGCGGACATGATGCGAAAGGTGCAGGGGATCTACATCCTGTTTGCCAGCGTCATCGCCTTCGGCGTCGTCTACAACAGCGTGAGGATCTCGCTTTCCGAGCGGTCGCGGGAGCTGGCGACGCTCCGGGTCATCGGCTTCACCCGCGGCGAGGTGTCGTACGTCCTGCTGGGCGAGCTGGCGCTGGTGACGATGGTGGCGGTGCCGCTCGGGCTGCTGATCGGCTACGGGTTCGCGGCGGCGATCATCCCGCTGACCGAGAGCGAGATGTTCCGAATCCCGCTCGTGGTCAGTCCGGACACCTACGCGCTGGCGACGATGACCATCGTGGTGGCGACAATCATTTCGGCGATGGTGGTGCGCCGGCGGCTGGACCGGCTGGACCTGGTCGAGGTGCTCAAGACCAGGGAGTAGGGACGAGGGACGAGGTCTCGGACCCGCGTACCATCTTGCGATCTTGCGATCTTGCGAACTGGGAACCACGCAGTATGACCAGAACGACCAAACGGCGGATCGCCTTCTGGGGCACGGTGGGCGTGGCGCTGGCGGCGGCGCTGGCGATCATGACCAGGCCGCAGCCGGTGCCGGTCGACTTCGCCGCGGCCTCGCGCGGGCCGATGGCCGAGACACTGGATCACGAGGGGCGGACCCGCGTCCGTGAGCGCTACGTCGTGTCGGCCCCGGTGGCCGGACGCGTCCTTCGCATCGAGCTGCGGCCCGGCGACCGTGTCGTCGCCAACCAGACCGTGATCGCGACGTTTGCGCCCGGGGCCTCGTCGCTGCTCGATGCGAGGAGCCGGGCCGGCGCGACGTCGCACGTCAGCGAGGCGGAGGCGCTCCTGGAGCAGGTCAAGGCGCAGCGCGAACTGGCGCGCGTGCAGAGCCAGCACGCCAGGGATGAGCGCGACCGTGCGCAGAACCTCGCGAAGTTCGGCCTCCTGACGGCCGAAGGCCGACAGGCGGCGGAGACGCAAGCTGCGGCAGCGGAGCGCTCGCTCGAAGCCGCCGAGGCCGCGGTGCGTGTGGCGACGCACGAGGTGGAGGCGGCGCGCGCGATGCTGGTCGAGCCAGGGTCCGCGCCGGCAGGCACGACCGGCGCGTCCGCGAAGGGCGTCACGCTGACGCTCCGCTCCCCGATCGACGGCGTCGTCCTCGAGCGCCACCGCGAAAGCGAGGCGGTCGTGATGCACGGGGAGCCGCTGGTGACCGTGGCCGACACGTCGGCGCTCGAGGTCGTCGCCGACTACCTGTCGAGCGACGCCGTTCGGATCCAGCCCGGCATGCGCGCGCTGATCGACCAGTGGGGCGGCGGCCAGCCGCTGGACGCCGTCGTCCGGCGCGTGGAGCCTGCCGGGTTCCTGAAGATCTCGGCGCTCGGCGTCGAGGAGCAGCGCGTGTGGGTGGTCCTCGATCTCAAGGACCCGGCTGCGGCCGGCCGCGCCCTGGGCGACGGCTACCGCGTCGAGGTGCGCGTCGTGACCTGGGAGGGCGGCGACGTCGTCAGGGTGCCAGTGAGCAGCCTGTTCAGGCGCGGTACCGGTTGGGCGGTGTTCGTGGAGGAAGGCGGCCTGGCGCGTGAGCGCCCGGTGCAAATCGGCCACCGCAACGGGACGTTCGCCGAAGTGCTCTCCGGGGTGTCGGTGGGCGCGAAGATCATCATCTACCCGCCCGACACCGTGTCGGACGGCACGCACATCGCCGCACGATAGGGGTCGGGTCGAATTATCGGCGACCACGAAATCACGTTACAGTTCTGTCATCAGCTCGGGGCTTTCTCCATCTCGACGACCGACTATGAAGACACATCCCACCGCGTTGGCCGCGCTGCTCACGGCTCTCGTCGCCCTCCCGCTGGTGGTGTACCTGGCCGCGGCGCCGCAGGCGCCGGCGAAGCCGCCGCTCGACAAGGCGGCCGAGAAGTGGGTGCAGGACACCTTCAAGAAGATGACGCTCGACGACAAGGTCGGGCAGCTCCTGGCGCCGTCGATCGACGCGATGGTGACCAGCACCGACAGCGACGTCTACGAGAAGAAGCTGCACCTGGTGCGCGACCTGAAGGTGGGCGCGATCCATGTGTTTGGCGGGTCCGAGCCGATGCCGGCCGCATTGCTCAACCCCAACTACCCGTCGGGGGGGAGCGCGGGACGCAGGGGCGACCCGCTCGCCGCGGCAACGTTCCTCAACCGGCTGCAGCAGGCGTCGGCCATCCCCCTGCTGGCCACAGCCGACTTCGAAGGCGGCGCCGGCTACATCCTGAACGGCACCACGAGGCTGCCGCGCGCGATGGCGATCGCGGCGACGCGCGACGCGCAGCTGGCCTACAAGGCCGGGCTGGTCTCGGCGACCGAGGCGCGCGCCATCGGCATCACGGTCGACTACTACCCCGTGCTCGACGTCAACAACAACCCCCGCAACCCGATCATCAACATCCGTTCGTTCGGCGAGGACGTCGGGCTGGTGTCAGAGATGGGTGTCGCCTACATGCGCGGCATCCAGGCCGGCGGCGTTCTCGCGACGGCCAAGCACTTCCCCGGCCACGGCGACACCAACGTCGACACCCACCTCGGCCTGGCGAAGATCGACCACCCGCGCGAGCACCTCGACAAGGTGGAGCTGCCGCCGTTCCGCGCCGCGGCGGATGCGGGAATCGACGCGTTCATGTCCACCCACATCATCCTGCCGGCGCTCGACCCTGAGCCCGGCATCCCGGCCACGCTCAGCCGCCCCATCCTCACCGGCCTGCTCCGCGGCGAGATGAAGTTCGACGGCCTCATCTTCACCGACTCGATGTCGATGAACGCCATCTCGAAGAACTTCGGCAGCGACAGGGCGGCGGTGATGGCGGTGAAGGCCGGCGCGGACTTCGTCCTGCACTCGCCGGACGACGACGCGGCATTCAAGGCGATCAGGGCCGCGGTGGAGTCGGGCGAGATCGGCCGGCAGCAGCTGGACCAGTCGGTGTTGCGGATCCTCCGGGTGAAGGCGCGCCTCGGCCTCCACAAGTCGCGCGTGGTGGACGTCAACGCGGTGGAGACGAAGATCGGTGGCCGGGCGCACTCGGCGGTGAACGCCGAGATCTGCGAGCGCGCCGTCACGCTGATCAAGGACGACCGGGACCACGTGCCGATCAGGGTTGGTCGGGACGCGAACATCCTCTATCTGTCGGTCATCGACTATCCGAGCGGGTGGCGCGAGGCGACGCCCAGCCGGGCGTTCATCCCGGCGCTCAAGCGGCGCTGGCCGAACGTGACGGCCATCGAGATCTCGGACAAGACGACGCCGAGCGAGCTGGACATGGTGAAGGTGCTCGCGCGGCGGGCCGACGCCGTCGTCGCGGGCGTGTTCGTGCGGATCGCGTCCTACAGCGGGCGCATGGATCTCTCACCGCAGGCCGTGTCGCTGCTCGAGTCGGTGGCCGCCGACCAGAAGCGGCCGTTCGTCGCGGTGATCTTCGGCAACCCGTACACAGCGATGGCGCTGGGGAAGCTGCCGGCCCAGTTGCTGACCTACGAGTTCAACGACGCGATGGAAACGGCAGCGGTGCGGGCGCTCGCGGGCGAGATCGCCATCGGCGGGAAGCTGCCGATTACCCTGCCCGACATGTATCCATTCGGCCACGGGCTGACGCGGGCGGCCATTGTGCAATGACGGGCTCAGGGCCTAGGGCTCAGGGCTTAGGGCTCAAGGCCCAAGGCCCAAGGCTCAGGCTATGGAGGCTTCTGTGCCGATAGAACCGGACCGGTCTTCTCCCACCCGGCGCGAGTTCCTCACCACGCTGGCCGGCGCCGCCGCGCTCGGCCTGGCCCCCCGCGCGGAGCGCCCGCCGAACATCGTCTTCATCTTCTCGGACGACCACGCCTGGCAGGCCGTCTCGGCCTACGGCAGCGGCCTGAACCACACGCCGAACATCGACCGGATCGGGCGCGAGGGGATGCGGCTCGATGCCTGCCTCGTGCCGAACTCGATCTGCGCACCCAGCCGGGCGACCGTCCTCACCGGGAAGTACAGCCACCTGAACGGCGTGCGCGACAACGCAGAGACCTTCGACGGCGCGCAGCCGACGTTTCCGAAGCTGCTCCGCGCCGCGGGCTACCAGACGGCGTTCATCGGCAAGTGGCACCTGAAGTCGGACCCGACGGGTTTCGACCACTGGGAGATCCTCCCGGGGCAGGGCAACTACTACAATCCCGATTTCATCCGCGCGTCGGGGCGCCACCGCAGGCCCGGCTACGTCACCGAGATCGTCGGCGATCTCTCGCTCGACTGGCTGTCGAACGGCCGCGACCCCGCCAAGCCGTTCCTGCTGATGAGCCAGCACAAGGCGCCGCACCGCAACTGGATGCCGGCTCCCGACAAGCTGACGCTCTACGACGGCGTCACGTTCCCCGAGCCGCCGAACCTGTTCGACCGTTACGAGAACCGTGCCTCGCCGGCCAGCCAGCAGGAGATGGAAATCGACCGGCACATGTCGTTGATGTACGACCTCAAACTCGTGCCGGAAGGCGTCAAGCCGGACAACCCCGACTACAAGTCGTTCCTCGTCGAATACAACCGGATGACGCCCGAGCAGCAGCGGGTGTGGGATGCCGCCTACGCGCAGCGGAACGCCGCGTTCTACAAGGCGGCGCCGAAGGGCGCTGACCTCGTGCGCTGGAAGTACCAGCGATACATGCAGGACTACCTGCGGTGCATCGCCAGCCTGGACGACGCGGTGGGGCGCGTGCTGCGGTATCTCGACGCCACCGGCCTCGCGTCGAACACCATCGTCGTCTACGCGTCTGACCAGGGCTTCTTCCTTGGGGAGCACGGGTGGTACGACAAGCGGTGGATCTACGAGGAGTCGCTGCGGACGCCGTGCCTGATGCGCTGGCCGGGCGTCATCGCGCCGGGGTCGGCGAGTTCCGCGCTCACCTCGAACCTCGACTTCGCGGAGACTATGCTGGACGCGGCTGGCGTTCAGGTTCCGGCGGACATGCAGGGGCGATCGCTGGTGCCGCTGCTTCGCGGCCGGACGCCGGCCGACTGGCGGACGTCGTTCTACTACCACTACTACGAGAAGACGACGCACCATGTCGCGCCGCACCGCGGCGTGCGGACCGCGCGCTACACGCTGGCGCACTTCTACGAGACCGACGAGTGGGAGCTGTTCGACCGGGAGAAGGACCCGCGCCAGATGCGGAGCGTCTACGCGGATCCGGCCTACGCGCCGGTAGTATCGGAGCTCAAGGCGGAACTGGCGAAGCTGCGCCGGCAGTTCGAGGACGAGATGTAGGGTGTGGTAAAATATCAAATTCCTAGCCGTTCCGTGCCTTTGGGCGGGGCGGTGACCTTCAACGCGCGCCCTTAGCTCAGTTGGATAGAGCGTCTGGCTACGAACCAGGAGGTCGCAGGTTCGAGTCCTGCAGGGCGCGCCACTCCTTCCCCTAGTGAATCAAGGACTTATCGTCTGACGCCTCGCCGTCCTTGCAATGTGCCAGGCGCGCACTGCCCCCCTCGCTTGCAACGATCTTGCAAGGATTTCCGGATTCCTCGGCTGACTCGCTCGGTTGCGGGTCGGCGCGCACCGTTCCGCCGCGCAGGAGGTCGATTGCGCGCATCGACCGGTGCATCCCGCGCAACGTGGCGTTGAGATACGTGCTCGTCTGCTCGAGGCTCGCATGGCCGAGCATCTGCTGCACCTCGTGAAGCGGCCACCCCGCTTCCAGCAGCCTGGAGCCAGCCTCGTGCCGAAGATCGTGAAGGTGCAGGTTGATCGTTCGAAAGCGCTCCAGCGACGCGGGCGCGAGCTTTCCCGTGCCCTTCTTGCCGCCGTTCTGTCTCCATGCCCATACCGGCGTGTGACCGTGCGCCTTCAGCACGGCGGTTTGCCAGGCGCGCCTGACGCATTTGACGCGGCCCCCCAGTTCGTCGCCGAACACGTAGGCCATCGGACCGTGGGGCTCGCCGTTGGGATCGTGCCTCAGGTGTTCGAGCACGGCCCGCAGCCGGTTGGAGACCGGGATCACCCGATCGGTGGCCGTCTTCGTCTTCGAGGCCCGCAGCACGATCTCGCCTCGACCGAGCGACACGTCGCACCACTGCAACGACAACAGCTCGCCCAGACGGCAGCACGTCTCGAGCGCCGCGACGATCAACCGCTGCAGATGCGGCCCTGCGGCTGCCAGCAGTCTGTCCTCCTCTCCCGGCTCGAGTCGCCGGTTCCGCTTGGCTTGCCTTCTTCCGTCGGATGACGTCTGACTCGGTCGTGGCAAACGGTTTCTCGCGATACCCGCGCCTCACCGCCCAGGTGCTGACGGTTCTGAGCAGCTGGACGTAGTGGTTCCTGGTCGCCGTCGTGCGAGTCGCTGCGACGTGTCGAATGAACGCTTCGATGTCGTCCTCAGTCACCGCGGCGAGCGGCTTCTCACCGAGCGTGGTCGCACCAGGCCAACTCACTGGGAACGCCATCACTCGCCGCAGCATCGACGCATCGTCGTCCCACGACGCCTTCTCGCGGGCCTTGCTGTATCGTTCCACGAAGACCTCCGCGAAGGCGGCGAAGGACAGCCCGCGCGCGTCCGACGCTGCTGCAGCGGTGGGGGAATTCGTGACCGGTCGTTGGAAGGTACCGTCCCGAATCTGCCCGCGGAATTGATCCGCCAAGCGAGCAGCTTCCGTCTTGCCCTCGATGCGCTTGCCGGCGAAGCGATCGAGGCTGAATCGGTAGTGCCTGCCATTCCAGCAGAAGGCGAAGTGCCACGCGTGTCCGCACTTCGCCCACGTGCGCCGCGGGCACCCGCAGATCTTCCGCAGTCCGTCGTTGTCGTGCACTGGCACTTCTCGCCCGTCGCGCAGACGCCGCCGGCCTTGTTGTCTCACCGCACACACTCCCTTCTTGCGAGCCTCGCCGGGGTCAGGCCGCCTTGAGCAGCCGGACGATTTCCCGTGGCGTGTTGTCCGCAGTCGCTTCGAGGTAGGCGTCAAGCCACTCCCTGCGCAGGACCAGCTTGCGGCGACCGCCAACCCGCGCCGCGCGGAGTTCGCCGCGTTGAACTGCGCGATAGAGGGTCTTGACGCCGCATCGGCTGTAGGCGGACGCCTCACGAACCGTGAGCCATTGGGTGGGAAGGACTGTCATGGCCTGCTCCTTCAAGTCCGGCGATGAAACGCTGGCACGGACGCGGCCGGTGCGCGCCGTGGAGTCCTCGAGCTAGAGAACCTGAGCAGGAAGTGCACCGAGAAGGTGAGCGGCAACGCGGTCCACCGGACCGTCGCGCCGGAGAGTGTCTCGGTGCGGTTCCATTCTCGCATCGTCGACATCGGCTTGGCCAGCCAGCGGGTGACGGAACCAACGATGATGATGGCCTGTGGATCCTTGTGAGAAACGCGCTCGAGGCGACGGCGTTTCTCAAGGACCTTGCGGGCCTCGCCGAAGCGCGCCGCGCGAAGCGCGGGCTTGCCACGCCGAAGCGCGACGCGCGAAGGCGGGTCCGCAGGTCCGGCAGGATCCACAGGCAAGACTGATGGGAACTTCATTGGCTTGGTCACGTGCCCAACTCCCTCGAATCAACAAGTCGATTTCTCATCGACATGCCCTGGCCGCACCGACGCATTCCTCCTCCTGACACCGACACGGCGAGGATGGGAGCGACCCCGGCCGTGCGGCCGTTGCCGGGGTCGCTCCCATCCTCGCGACCCGCATGATCGCGACCGTCACCGCGTACCTGGCCAGGGCTCGCTCCGGGCGACGATCTATGCGATCTGGGCGCAAAACACGCGCCCAGGGTCAATCCCGGGCCGAGGTGGTCCTAGCGGCCAGGGGGGCCCGGACGCGCGCGGAGTGAATCGAGCGTGCGAGCCCCCTACCGGTCAGTAGCTTTGCGCGCAGACTCTGCGCCACGAGCGTGCCGAAACAGTCGTAGCGGTGCGGAATCTCGTACACCCGGAGCTCGACGTGCGCGACCGCGATCGCCTCGGGACCCGTCCCCACGCGGGCGAACGACGCGTCACCATGGAGCTTCCAGCGCTCATAGGTGTCGTCGTATGTGCGGCCCGCGAACGATTGCCTGGCCCGATCCAGGGCCGCTCTCAGTCTCGGCGGCACGTCCCAGGACACCATCCCCTCCACCTGCCGGCGGAGTGCGAAGTACCGCCGAAGTGCCACCCGGCGCGCCCTCTCGCGCGCCTGCACCGTGGCTTGCGGATCCGTCCGCCACCGCGCGAAGGCCGTCTCCACCGACACGCGGAAGCCCTCCGGGTCCGCCGTGGCGAACACGACGCGCGCCCGCGGGAGGTACGACAACAGCGGCGCGTACGTCTCGAGGAAGGTCGTCCACCCGGCCAGGCTGCTCCCCGGTCCCTGCACGTACACGACCGACACGCGGTCGTCCGGAGGCTCGACGAGGATGGGCGTGCGATCCGGAAACACGCGCTGGAGGCAGCGTGGGCCGTGCCGTCCGCACCGGTCCCAGCGCATCGGGAACAGACCTTCGTACACGCGTCGCTGCACGCCGAAGTACTCCCGCTTCTCCTCGGCCGTGACGAGCGCTCGCGCTTCCGGAAACGCCAGGACCGTGTCGAGCGTCATGAGCCGGCGCACGATCGTCCGCAGGCCCGCGCGGCGTCGGCACGGGCTATTGGCATCCCCGATGGTCTCGTAGAGATACCCGTCCCGCAGGTGATAGAGCCGCGTGCGGCGCCCGTAGACGCCCCGGTCGGCATAGCCGCTGGCCACCAGCCTGCGGAGAAACTTGGTCGCCACGCCGCCGTCCGGTTGCTGCGTCGCCGCGAGGAGTTGACGCCGCAGGAAGTACCCGCCGCAGGCGACCACATGCGCGAGGAAGGCGGCGTGACGGCGGCGGTAGCCGCTGCGCTGGAGCTCGGCGATGCTGTCGAGGAGGGTCATAGCGAGAGCAGACTCGAGAGGTATCGCTCGTGGCCGGCCACGCCGCCGCCCCCGCCACCGCCCAACGAGTGGATGCCGCGACCGGCTGACCCGCCGGCGCTGTAGAGGGTGAAGCCGGCGGCCTGTTTGCCCGCGAGGTGGCCGCCGTGGTACGCGCTGGTGACGAGTTCGAGATCGACGCGGCCGCGCTCGCCGGCCGCGGTCTGGTACTCGATTCCGCAGGTCGGGGAACTCGACGTGGCCCTCGATGATGGGCAGGTGACACGCGCGCGCGGCGGCGGCTAGCGCCTCCTGCCGCTCGTCGTCTGAGTCGAAGCGGGACCGATTGGCGCGCGCGTAAACGTCGCGCTTCAACTCGTCATCCAGAACGACGCGATCGATCCGGCCGCCCCGGTCCTCGATGGCCGCCGCCTCCACCTGGAACATCCGATAGAGCGACGCGTCGTGAATCACCTCGGCGGGCTTGTGCCAGCCGCTGTAGACGGCCTGTGCCGGGCCGTCGTCCGGGTCCCGGTACCGCTGCGCCTCGAGCAGCGCCCGTCCGCGCTCGGTGAGGGCCAGAACGCCCATCGAGTGTCCGCGGTCGTCCACGGCGAGCGTGCGCCGATCGAGCAGGCCCTGGGCGCGAAGCGCCTTGACATCCTGTGCGAGGCGTTCCGCGTCGCCGCGGTAGATGCCGTCGCGCAGGTCGCGCTCGAAGACCATGCGGAAGGCGCCCGCCGCGACGAGCGTGCGGCCTTCGGTGTCGCGAAGACGGCAACCCCACGCGCGCAGGTGCACGATCTCCCGCTCGCGGCCGTCGGGCAAGGCGAAGTCCCGCGACGGCAGCTGCTCGGATCGGCGATCCGGGTCCCGCGCGTCATCGTCGCGGAGCAGCCGGTGCGCGCCCCGCGCCTCCTTCGCGCGGCGCTCGTCCTCTTCCTCGCGTGCGCGTTCGTCGTCGCGGTCAAGATCCAGACCTCGTGACATCGTGTGGCCCGGAGGCAGGCCTTGCGAGATCCGTGCCTGAGAGACCCTGACGTTGCACAGAATCTGCGACGGCGACGACGCGGGGAATGGGCGGCACCATCCGCAACAACCGGCGACGACCTGAAACAACTGGCCGCAGATCGGCCGCGGAGGGACGTCAGCACTCCGCACCGGACTCCGTCGGCGTCCAGTGTGGGCGACTGGCCAAGAAACAGTCCACACCGGCCAACCGGTTGGCCACGCGGTGACCGTCGGGGATGACAGCGGGCTGGTGACTCTTCCGGGCCGGCCGGCGTCTACGTGGTGCTTGACCTTCAAGCGTTCGTCCAGACGTCGCCTACACATCCGAACAGCGCGAACGTGATCCTACGCCCTGGAGCATGTCGAGAGGGCTCCGTGCGGGGTTCCGCAGGTCTTTCACGACGTGGGTGTAGATCATCGTCGTCTCGACGTTGGCGTGGCCCAAGTATTCCTGAATCTGCCGGATATCCACCCCGTTCAACAGCAGATGTGTCGCGAAGCAGTGTCGACTATGTCTCTGACGACATAGGCGACACTATCTACCGTCCCTGACTATGTCGGGTCCTTCGGTTCCACCCGCAATTCTAGGGGGCAGGTTCGATTCTGTGCCGACATAGTGGACTCCACCCCAGTTCGGGGAGAAGGGAGTCCACCGTGAAGTGCGTCATCGCTGACCAGGTGGTATTGTCGCGAGCCCCTGATGGACCGCTCGCGACGCACGTCGGAGCGTTCGCCCAATCACGCCTTGCGCTGGGATACCGCCTGCAGTCGACCCACCGGCAGGTGCTCCTCGCGGCGGACTTCAGCCATTGGCTGCTGCGCCATTCCATTGCACTGCGTCAGGTCCGCGCCGACCATGGGTCGCGGTATCTGCGTGATCGGGCACGTCGGGCGCGGCCGGCCCTGGGAGATGCCGCGGCGATCCGGCATCTCATCGGATTCCTCCGCCACGCGGGCGTGTTGGCCCCCGAGAAGCTGGCTAGGCGGCGAGTCTCGTCGATGGAACGGCACGCGCAGGCGTACGCGCGGCATCTGCGTGACGCGCGCGCCCTGGCCGAGACCACGGTCGGTCACTACGTGCCGTTCATTCGGGCGTTTCTGACGGATCGGTTCGGCGACGGCTCTGTGAGGCTCAATCGCCTGAGGGCGGCGGATGTGGTCGGGTACGTTCAGCGCCTCGCACCGCGGCTGCATATGAAGAGCGCCAAGCTCCTGACGACCGTGCTCCGCTCGTTCTTGCGGTACGCCCGCCAGCGCGGCGCGGTGGTGCACGATCTGGCCGCCGCCGTGCCGGTCGTGGCGGCCTGGTCGATGACGGGGGTGCCCCGCGCCATTGGCGCGGGCCACGTCCGCCAGTTGCTGGCCAGTCTCGATCGGCGGACGGCGGTCGGCCGTCGCGACCACGCCATCGTGCTCGTGCTCGCCCGGCTCGGCTTGCGGTCCGGTGAAGTGGCGCGTCTGGACCTCGAGGACATTGACTGGGGTCGCGGCCAGATCAGCGTCCGAGGCAAACGCGGGCACCGCGCCGCTCTGCCCCTTCCGGCCGACGTGGGCGCGGCGATCGCCGCGTATCTGCGAGACGGACGCCCCTCCAGTCCAAGCCGTCGGGTGTTCCTGCGGAGCCGAGCGCCGCTCAGTGGGTTCGCGGGTCCGTCCGGCATTGGCTCCATCATTCGGCACGCGCTGCTCCGAGCCGAGATTCAGGCGACCACCATGGGCGCGCATCAGTTTCGCCACGGCCTGGCGACCGAGATGTTGCGGCGGGGCGCATCGTTGGCGGAAATCGGCGAGATTCTGCGCCATCAGAGCCCGCAGACCACCGCGATCTACGCCAAGGTGGACCTCAGGGGGCTGCGCCCGCTCGCGCTGCCCTGGCCGGGAGGTGCGCGATGACCACGTTGCGGCACGCCGTGCAGGAGTACTTGAGCATGCGGCGTCATCTGGGATTCACCCTCCAGGACGCCGGCAAGGGATTGCTCGATTTCGCGACGTTCATGGCGCAGCACCGCGCGCCCACCATCACGCAGTCGCTGGCGCTGGCCTGGGCGCAACAACCGTTGAACGTGCAACCCGCGCATTGGGCTCGCCGCCTGAGCTTCGTCCGAGGGTTTGCGCGGTATCGCAGCGCGACCGACCCGCGCACGGAGGTTCCGGCGCCAGGCTTGTTGCCGTTCCAGCCCAAGCGGGCGCGACCCTATCTGTACTCGGCTGCTGAAATTCGCAGCCTCCTGCGCGCGGCGCTCGCCATGCCCTGCCGTTATGAACGAGGGGCCCTTCGACCGTGGGTCTACTACTGTCTGTTCGGACTGCTGAGCGTCTCGGGGCTGCGCCTCGGCGAAGCCCGCAACCTCGAACTGCACGATGTCGATCTCAAGGCTGCGGTGTTGACCATCCGTGGCGCCAAGTTCGGCAAGACGCGTTTGGTGCCCTTGCATGCCTCGACCTGCCACGTGCTCGCCAAGTACCTCCGCAAACGGCAACGGCATTGGGGGCAGCGGCCGGTCTCCCCCTTCGTGTTCGTCTCCAGTTGGGGCAACCGGTTGGATAACGGAGACGTTCATCGAACGTTCTATGCATTGTGCCGGCAAATTGGGCTGCGGGGCGCGACCGACAGCCATGGCCCGCGTCTCCACGACCTGCGCCATCGATTCGCCACTCAGACCCTCGCGCACTGGTATCGGTCCCGGCAGGACCCGGAGCGCAAACTGCCGCTCCTGTCCGCCTACCTCGGCCATGTGCACGTGGCGGATACACAGTGGTACTTGAGCGGCTCACCCGAGCTGATGCGCGAGGCGATGCGCCGGCTCGAGCACCGCTGGGAGGATCGGCCATGACCACGCCGGCCAGCTTTGCACCGTTGTTGGAACGCTTCTTCACCCAGCGCTTGATGCAGCAGCGTCAGGCGAGTCCCCACACCATCGCTTCCTATCGCGACACGTTCCGTCAGCTTCTGGCGTTCGTGCAGCGGCGGGTGCATACCCCGCCGTCGCGTCTCGCCTTCGAGCAGGTCGAGGCCCCATTGATCGTGGCGTTTCTGGATGACCTGGAAAAGCAGCACGGCGTGAGCGTGCGCAGCCGGAATCTGCGCTTGACCGCGATCCATTCCTTCTTTCGGTACGCCGCGTTCGAGGCCCCGGCCCACTCCGCCCAGATCCAGCGAGTGCTGGCCATTCCCAGCAAGCGGTTCACGCGCACGCTGGTCCAGTTTCTCACGCGTGCGGAAGTCGAGGCGCTGCTGGCCGCTCCAGATCAGCGCACCTGGTCTGGCCGGCGCGATCACGCCTTTCTCCTGGTGGCCGTCCAGACCGGGCTGCGCGTCTCCGAGATGACCGGACTCACGCGCGAGGACCTCGTGCTCGGCGCCGGCGCTCACGTACGTGTTATCGGCAAGGGGCGCAAGGAACGCTGCACTCCCCTTGCCCGATCCACCCTCGCCGTAGTGAAAGCCTGGTTGCGCGAGCCGCAACGAGGCGGCGGTGGCGTGCTGTTTCCCAGCGCGACCGGTACACGTCTCAGCATCCACGGCGTGCAGTACCTGCTGAACAAGCATCGCCTGACGGCCGCCAAGGTGTGTCCGTCGTTGACACACAAGCGTGTCACGGTACACCGCTTGAGACACACGATGGCCATGGACCTACTCCAGGCGGGCGTCGACCGTGCGGTGATTGCCCTGTGGCTCGGACATGAGTCGGTGGAAACGACACAGATCTACCTGGAGGCGACACTGGCGATGAAGGAGCACGCGCTTGCCAAAGCCATGCCGCCCAGCGGTAGGGCAGTCCGTTATCAACCTGGAGATCAACTACTTGGCTTCCTCAACAGCCTGTAGGGGCGAGCAGACTATGTCGGGCGATGCGCTCATCATGGCCACGCCGACGCCCGCTGTTCCTGCTTCAACGCGGCAGCGACCTGGCCTCGCTCGACATAGTCAGGGACGGTAGATAGTGCCGGAGGGTGTGTACGGACACCGGTTTGTGGATCTTCGCTTGCACGGCTGCCGCATTGACAGCCTTCTGGATGACGGATTCGGACAGGTGATGGCGGCGCACCACGCCAGCGCGGGGATCGGTTGACAGCGTCCGGCTGGGGAACACCCAGAACCATCCCCACTCGCGGCCCGCGTTCGGGCACTTCCGATCGAGGGCGTCGGGCATCCACACGCCAGCGAGCCCTGCCGCACGGTCAACCCGATGCAGTCGCTCGTTGTCGCGGATGTGGGCGCGAAGTTCATCCCGACCGACTTCAGCGAGCAGCGTCGAGCGGTCCTTGTCACCCTTCCCCGCGCGCACGAACACGAGGCTCTGGTCGAAATCGAGGTCCTTCACCCGGAGTTCGCAACACTCCGACACGCGCAGCCCTCCCCCGTAGATGAGCCCGGCCATGACCCTTGGTACGCCGCGCATGGCCGCCAACAGGGCGCCTGTCTCAGGGACGCTCAGGACGACGGGAAGGCGCTGTCCGCGCTTGGCTCTCGGCGTGAGCGAGAGCCCCTCCGGCTCGAGCCCGAGGACTTCGCGGCACAGGAACAGGATGGCGCACATCGCCTGATTCTGCGTGCTCGCCGAGACGTGCCGGTGCACCGCCAAGTGCGTCAGGTAGTCGCGAACCGCTTCGGCGTCAACCTGCGGCTGGGCGCCACCCTGCTGGCCGACCAGGTAGTCGAGGAATCGACGGGCCCAATCCGCATAGCTACACTCGGTTCGATAGGAGTAGTGCCGGGCTCTGATGCGCAACCGCAGTTGCTCCAGAGCCGCCAGAGGCATCGTCCGGCCCTTGTCGTCCGCGACGTGGCTGGCCTGGCACCTGTGCCAATCCGTGCGGTCAAGGAAGTTGACGAAGTAGATTCGGAGGGCCTGCTCTGCCTGGCGGACCTGCCAGTCCGCGAAACGGCCTGAGCGTTCCAGTTCCTCGCAAAAGTGCTGGACCTGGTCTGCCAGGGGTTCGTTCGATGCCTCGCGCGCGAGGAACTGCCGTACCCAGCGGACGACGTACGGGGCGGCGCTCTGACGCACCAACTGTCGCTTCAGAAGGAACTCGCCGAACTGCTGCAAGGAGGACTCGGTTTCCCGCATGGGTTCCCCTCGATCGGATTCGTTGCATGTGGCTCGCCATTCGCACGCTGCGCGGCCAAGTGGTGGTCTCGACACGGGTTGCCGTGCATACCGACCACGTCAGCCGTCCAGCTCCGCGGAGATCGACAACGCCAGTTGCCCTCGAGCCCGGCGAATGCCGCGGACCAGGTAACCACGGCCGTGCCTGAGTTAGGCCGCCGGCGGCCTTTCGTGGACCCGTTTGCATTGGGGCCGCGTAACCGCACGTCGCAGAAGCACTTGCATCTCTGCCGGCCCGCCCACGATAATCCCCTCGGTGGACGTCGATGGCGGCCGGTGGAAACGGTGGTTTCCTCGTCCGGTCCTTGAAATGTGGCGTTCTACCTATTGGATGTTAGGCCGGATGGAACTCAAAGATGCGCGACGTGGACATCGACGAGATCACGATAGATCAGTCCGGGCGCCTCTTGGTGCGACCGGGGATCCCGCCCGACAAGGATCTCGCTCACGTGTACCGAGCTGCAATGGGTGTTAATTGGGACGAGGCCGCGCGGAGCTTGGTGGCTCCCCCTCCCGGAGAGTGGACTCACTTCGAGTGGTTCGCCCAGATAGTCGCGGCCGTCGCTGATGAGTACGGGCAACGTCTTGTTGTGTGCGCCGGAACTCGGTGGTCGAATGTCACCATCTGAACTCCAGGCGCGAATCGCGAAGTGGGCAATGGGACACTCCGCCTAACAGCCGCATGCAGCCGACGGCGCTCGGTGCTGTCGGACAGCGCCGCGGCTGATGCGGTGACGTTAGCCTGCTGAGCAGGAAGCGTGAAACGACGAAACGAGAACTTGGACCGCTGGCCGGGCCGCCGTATACTCGGATCGCCTCTTTGGCAAACGGAGGTTGGGGTGACCGCGAAAGAGACAGTTCGCGTGCTTCTCGATCGGCTCCCGGATGACTGCAGTCTGGACGACGTGCTCTACCACCTGTACGTCGTCCAGGCCGTCGATCGCGGCGTGGCCGACGCTCGAGCGGGCAGGACCCTCTCCCATGAGCAAGTAGCCCTCGAGCTCCGACGCAAATGGCAGCTCGGGTCCGTGCAGTAGTCTGGGCACGATCGGCATCCGTCGCGCTGGACGAAGTCGTTGCGTACATCGCGCAAGACTCGCCTCAGGCGGCCCTGCAGGTGCTCGAGCGTGCGCTGAACATGGCGGCCGACCTCGGCAGGCTCTCCGAGCGCGGACGCATAGTGCCCGAACTGTCCGATCCGGCCATCCGCGAAGTCTTCGTCTACCGCTATCGACTTCTTTACCGAATCGAGCCGGACCGCGTCGTGGTAGTTGGGTTTCTGCACGGCGCCCGGGATTTCGCGGCATGGCAACAGAATCGGGACTCGCAATAGACCGACACGCAGGCTAACACCGCGCTGCACCCGACGACCGCCGGCGTACGATGAGCGGCCGCGGGTGAGCGCGACACGTTGGGTGGAAGACGGACGGACACGAACGACGGATTACGGGCGTGGGCAAGCGCGCCGATGACGCAATCGCCGCGCCCGGCGGGCGGGCCGTGGCGAACCATGAGGCCCGCTGGAGAAGCGCTCAAGCGGCGCGCCAGAGCGGATCACGGATCCGGACACGCGCCGACCTGGCCAGCCAGTGGTCGGCCCGCAGATCCGGAACGGTAATGGATCACCCAACACGGCTTGCACCCGACCGGCATAGTGGTGGTCGGCACGCCGGCGGGTGAAGCCCGACGTTAGGCGGAAGAACTCAAAGATGCGCGACGTGGACATCGACGAGATCACGATAGATCAGTCCGGGCGCCTCTTGGTGCGACCGGGGATCCCGCCCGACAAGGATCTCGCTCACGTGTACCGAGCTGCAATGGGTGTTAATTGGGACGAGGCCGCGCGGAGCTTGGTGGCTCCCCCTCCCGGAGAGTGGACTCACTTCGAGTGGTTCGCCCAGATAGTCGCGGCCGTCGCTGATGAGTACGGGCAACGTCTTGTTGTGTGCGCCGGAACTCGGTGGTCGAATGTACCATCTGAACTCCAGGCGCGAATCGCGAAGTGGGCAATGGGACACTCCGCCTAACAGCCGCATGCAGCCGACGGCGCTCGGTGCTGTCGGACAGCGCCGCGGCTGATGCGGTGACGTTCGGTGGAAGGGACGGATACAACGGACTGGTAATCGGCGAGCGATTGCCCATGGGAGCGGGCCAGGTGGCGAACCATGCGGCCCGCATACTCGGCTCGCCGCCGGGATCACGGGATCCGGAATCCGGAACGTGCTGACGGATCACGCACCGAACAACGGTTGCAGCCGACGCCGCGCGGTGTGTTGCAGGGCGCGGCGCGGCTGAACCCCACGTTCGGCGGACCAAGACATGTCGTTGGAGTGACCAGTGATGCTCGCGGTGCTGATGGTCGCCTTGACAATAGCTCAGACGCCCACTGCGGCTTTGGATGTAGACCTGCGGAAGATCGGGCACATCGAGTCGAAGGGCCGCGTGCAAGACACGGCGCACAATCAGCGCGACGTGGTCGGTCGACTCCTGACGGCGGGCCCGGCGGCTATCCCGTTCTTGGTATCAAAGCTCGAGGACGAGACGACGATCCCAGGAGGTATCATCGATTTCTGGCCTGAAGTTCGTATTGGCGACGTAGCGTTTGTCATCCTCTGCGATCTCTTCCTCGAATCCGATGAAACCACAGTAACGGTTCCCGGCCTGTCCTGGGCTTCGCTCCTCGAAGAACCCGCGAACCGAGAAGTCCCGGCTTGGGAACTCCTGCATGCGTTCGCGGCGAAGCATGGCCGGGTCGCTATTCGACGCAAAGTGGAGAGCGTTCTGAAGACGTACGGGAGTGATTTGCGGTGGGACAGCAAGGAACGGTGCTTCCGCCCTGCGAAGCTGGCTGACGCCGCCGCCGAACACCGCGCTGCACCCGACCGGCGCGGTGGTATCGTGGGCGCCGGCGGGTAAGCGCTCACGTTAGACGCTCGGAACAGGGACCTCGAGATCTCGGCAGATCTTCCGAGCGAGAAACTCGTCGATCTCGCGGTGGCGGGGAACGGTCGACGTCTTGTGTGCGGCCGGATTCACGTAGACGGAATGATTGGCGCCTTCACGAAGCAGGCGGCACCCGTGAGCCTCGAGGTGACGAACAAGATCGATGCGCTTCACGCGGTCAGTCGCAGGGGCTCGCGAATCACGCCCTCGCCCGCGGAATCCTGGCGGGCGAGGGTCCGGTTGGCTTCGAGTACGAGGGCGACGGCTTCTTCGAGGTTGGCCCGGGCCTCTTCGAGCGTCGCACCCTGGGTATTGGCACCGGGCAGCTCCTCCACAAAGGCGACGAAGCCGGCTTTGACGGGGCGGAACACCGCGGTGAATTGCACCTTCATGGCTCCATCATAGCGCTGCGGCAACTCGGCGTCTAACCAGGCGTTGCACCCGACGCCGGCTGGGGAGATGATGAGCCGGCGCGGGTGAACGCCGGACGTTCGGTGGAAGGGACGAATACAACGGCCTGGTAAGCGGCGAGCGATTGCCCATGGGAGCGGGCCAGGTGGCGAACCATGGGGCCCGCGTACTCGGCTCGCCGCCGGGATCACGGGATCCGGAATCCGGACGTGCTGACGGATCACGCACCGAACAACGGTTGCAGCCGACGCCGCGCGGTGTGCTGGAGGGCGCGGCGCGGCTGAACCTCACGTTAGCCCGAGCGAAGAACCGGAATGACGACTCGAACATGGTGCGCGGCGTGTCTCGTCGGGGTAGTCGTTCTCGCAGCCGCGTACTCAGTCGCCGCTGACCAAGTGGCTTCGGCGGCCGCCGACGCGCTGCTGCACCCGTCACGGCGCGGCGTCGACCAAGCACGTCCGATCGGCTGTACAGAGGTAACGATTGCAGGGGCCGGTGTTGCGCTTCAGGGATGGCAGTGTTCGGGCTCGGGCGAGAGGCGCGGCGCGCTGGTCTTCCTGCATGGGGTAGCGGACAATCGGGAAGGCATGGGGGGCCTCGCGGCGCGGTTTACGCGCAGGGGTCTTGATGTTGTGGCGTACCGATAGCCGCGCCCACGGCGAATCCGGCGGCGACGCCTGCACCTATGGGTACTGGGAGAAGGCGGATCTTCGGAAGGTGCTGGACAGCGTACCGGGACCAGTCGTGCTGCTCGGCGCGTCCCTGGGCGCGGCGGTGGCTCTCCAGGAAGCTGCTGACGACAACCGAGTCGTTGGCGTGGTGGCCGCCGAGGTGTTCTCGGACCTCCGGACGGTGGCCGGACAGCGCGCGCCCTGGTTCCTGACCGAAGGCATCATCCGAAAGGCCTTCGCGATTGCGGAAGAGCGTGGCCGCTTCCGGGTCGACAGCGTGAGCCCGGTCGATGCTGCCCGTAGGATCCACGTACCAGTGCTGCTCATCCACGGCGGTCAGGACGTAGACACGCCTGCGGATCACTCGCGACGGGTTCTGGCGGCGCTGGCTGGACCGAAAGAACTGCTGTTGGTGGAAGGAGCTGGCCACAACCAATCGCTCAGCAGCGAACCCATCTGGCAGCGGATCGAGCGTTGGATCGACGAAGTTCTGACTGCTGCAACCAGCCGGGCTAACCAGGCGTTGCACCCGACGCCGGCCGGCGCGATCATGAGCCAGCGCGGGTGAACGCCGGACGTTAGACGACTCACGAACATCAATGCTGATCGAAATCGACGGCTGCGTGTTCGACCGGGATCAACTCGAATGCTCTCACGGCTTCGAGGAACTTGATGCCGTCGGACGCGAGTCGTTCGTCAATCACATTCATCTGGAAGGCGCCGATCACCTCACCCGCGCCAGGGCGATCATCGAGTCGTGGGCGGCGGAACTTCAGCGCCGCTGCCGCAATGGGCGATTTCGAATCTACCTGCAGTCTGAACCGGACGAGACGATCATCCGGTTTCACAGGGTTCGTGACGGCGTGCCGAATTGGGCTGAATCGGGGATCGAAATCATCGAAGTCGGCAACTGAACTCCAATCACATCGTCGTCTAACATCGGCTTGCAGCCGACGGCCCAGCGGGGGCATTATGGGCCGCGGCTGAAGCCGCACGTTCGGTGGAAGGGACGGATACAACGGACTGGTAATCGGCGAGCGATTGCCCATGGGAGCGGGCCAGGTGGCGAACCATGCGGCCCGCATACTCGGCTCGCCGCCGGGATCACGGGATCCGGAATCCGGAACGTGCTGACGGATCACGCACCGAACAACGGTTGCAGCCGACGCCGCGCGGTGTGTTGCAGGGCGCGGCGCGGCTGAACCTCACGTTAGGTCGACGAAAGAACGACCATGACGAACAGGATGGGGCGACTTTTCTCAACGGTGGTTCTCGCCGCAGTCGCCGCCGTCGGTCACACAGTGGCCGACGGTCGGATTGCTGGGCGCATCACCGACGCAACGGGGGCAGCCCTCCACGGAGTCCGCGTCAGGATCACCAGCGGCGACGCGTCGAGTGAGGCGATCACCGGCGTGGATGGGCGGTTCGTTGTGCGTTCCTTGCCCCTTGCGACGCACCGCGTGGAAACTGAGCTGCTGGGCTTCGTTTCCAGGTCGGGCGACATCAGACTGTCGCCAGAGAACCGTCGCGCGTACGTTCGTGGCGCCTCGAAATCGGATGTCTCGATGAGGGCATCCGCGTGATCCTCAGTGTGCGACAGGCGGCACCCGTCGTGGACGCAATCGTGCACGTTCGGGTGTCATCAGCGGATGGTCCGGTCCTGATGTCGATGCGTCCCGAGTGCGTCGGCAGCGTCCTGCAGGAGTACTCCGTCGTGGTTCTGGGCAGTGCCAAAGCGGGTGCCGGCACGGTCGGTGGGGGAACGGACCTGCAGATGTTTCTGTCGCCCGACCAACCTGGTCTGGAGCCTGGTGGTGAGTACGTCGCGTTCCTCTGGCCCCATGGACGGGCGGCAGACCGTCTGGTCATCCCGATCCGATCGGGCCGCGTGGTGTCGCCAGCGGCAGGTGAGCTGGGGGGAATGCGCCCAAGTGAGGCATTGGCCGCGCTCAGTAGCTGGTCGCGAAAACGCGGAGGGTAGCCACGGCCGCGACCTAACCAGGCGTTGCACCCGACGCCGGCTGGCGTCGTGATGAGCCGGCGCGGGTGAACGCCGGGCGTTAGGCCGACGGCGGTACCTGTCGGATGTTGACGCTGTCGAACGAGACGCAGTCAGAAGCGACGATCCTCACAACAAGGAGGAGCCGATGGGGGCGGGCAACTGGGTCGATGTTGGGGCCGAGCTCGATTTGCGCGACAAGCCTATCGCGCGCGTCGAGGCCGAGGGTCTCGCGCTGGCGCTTTCGTTCGCCGATGGGAGGTTCGCGGCCATCAGCGCCAAGTGCGTTCACAAAGGCGGTCCGCTTGACCAGGGGGTGCTCGACGGTGGCTGCATTGTCTGCCCGTGGCACCAGTGGAAGTACGACCGCGTCACGGGTCGCTTGCCGGGGAGTCCTTCGGGTGTCGTTGCGTACGACGTGGAGGTGCGCGACGGACGGGTGTGGGTCGATGTCGCCTCCGGTCGCGACGAGGTCGTCGTCCAGACGGCGAAACATCCGCTGGAGCGGGATATCGCGCGGGAGGCG
Organism: uncultured Acidobacteriota bacterium; assembly: GCA_963698725.1. GTDB lineage: Bacteria > Acidobacteriota > Vicinamibacteria > Vicinamibacterales > Fen-181 > FEN-299. The sequence goes on along the minus strand of CAVORY010000003.1, from coordinate 555,149 downwards.
GGGCCGGTTCGCATCATGGGGATCTCGACGACGGTGATGAATCGCGAAACGCCGCGCTACTCGACGTCGGAGCGGCTGCTCGGCGTGGCACTCGACCACGCGTCTGTTGTGCTTGGCGCCGAGACGCGTCTCCTGAAGCTGAACGACTTGGCGTTCCGCCACTGCGAGGGTTACTACTCGATGAGCGCGAAGTCGTGCACGTGGCCGTGCACGATTACGCAGGCGGATGCGGCAGATGAGATGCAGCGCGTGTATGAGGCGTTAGTGTTCTGGGCGGACGTGATCGTGCTGGCGACACCCATCCGCTGGGGCAGCGCGAGCAGTCTGTTCTACAAGATGGCGGAGCGGATGAACTGCATCCAGAACCAGATCACCATCAACGATCGAGTGCTGATCCGGAACAAGGTGGCGACGTTCATCATCACAGGGGGGCAAGACAATATTCAGGGAGTGGCGGGTCAGTTGCTGACGTTCTTCTCGGAGATCGGTTTTCACTTTCCGCAGTTTCCGTTCATCGCGCACAGCCGGGGTTGGGATGCGGAGGACATGGAACGGAACATGGAGGTGGTTGAGAAGAGCGAGGACCTGCGGGAAGGGGCACGTCAGCTTGTGACGCGGGGGGTCGAGATGGCGGTGCGCTTACTGGGCCAGGGGGTGGGGGTGGAATCGACACCGAGGGGTGGCCGGAAGGCGTCGCCGCTGCGGATTGGGAGGTAGGGAGGGCCGGTCGGTGCGGGCGCGGCGCAATGAGACGCTGCGTTTGGAGATTCGTCGCGAAAGGCCAGACGGGAGAAGGCGGCCCAACAAGGCGCTGCACCCGACGCCGGCCGCTGCGACAATGAGCCGGCGCGGGTGAACGCCACACGTTAGGTGCACACATGGAACTGACCATCAGCAGCGTGGACTATGCGCCTGACGATCTCTGTGACCAGTTGCCCTTGAGAGTCGCGCTCCTTCGTGAGCTTCCCGGGCCGGATCGTCCCGACTACTGGCTCGGTGCACTAGTCGAACCCGTTCGGTGGGTCAGCGATCACGAGGGCTTCTTCGAGATAACGCACGTCGTACTTACGGCGCGATGGCAAGGCACGAGCATCGCGCACGGCAACACAGGCCTTCCTGTGGGAATCGCCTATGTGGTCGACCAGTCGCTGCTGGACGACGATGTGCTCGACTTCGCGAAGTGCCGCTACGTGGCGATTGGGATTGCAGACGACACGACCGGCGGTCGTACAGTGATGCCGCTAACTTCGGTTCTGGCCGGCAACATCGCGCGGTTGTTCGGCACGGGACGAAACGACCAGCACTAGGCACCTCGTGCTTATCCGGTTGTTTCAGCACGCCACAAGCTGTAGTGTACGGGCATGGCGCGCCAGCCCTTTCCGAAGACCATACGCGAGTTCCAGCGGCAGTTTGCCACCGAGGAGGCATGTCAGGACTATTTGGCCACGTGTCGCTGGCCCGAGGGCTTCACCTGCCCGCGCTGTGGCCACCGGTCCGCGTATCACCTGGTGAAACAGCGACGGTGGCAATGTGCGGGCTGCCGCTACCAGGTCTCGCTGACCGCCGGCACCGTCCTGCACAACACGAAGACGCCGCTGGCGGTGTGGTTCTGGGCTGCCTATCTGGCCGTCACCGACAAACGCGGCATCTCGGCCCTCCTGCTCCAACGCCAGTTGGGGCTGCGGCGGTACGAAACCGCGTGGATGCTCTTGCACAAATTGCGGCGGGCGATGGTCAACACGGCGCGTGAGCCACTGCACGGCGACGTGGAAATTGACGACACGTGGGTCGGGGGGCCGCAGCCCGGTCTGCGGGGAAGCCGTCAGATGAAAGGGCGAAAGGCGGCCATTGTACTGGCGGCCGTGGAGAAACGTGGCGGCGCCTCGAATCGGATTCGGATGGCGGTGGTGCCGGACTTCAAACAGACCACGATGCTCGGGTTCGTCAAGCAATACGTCGCGCCGGGCTCGACGGTCTACACCGATGGGTTGGGAGGATTCGAGGGTCTGCAGGCCGCGGGCGTGAGGCACGTGGCGCGGACGCAACCGCTCAGGAGCGACCTGCGCCGAGGTGTTCCGTCCGTCGTCCCGCTGGCCGATCGCGCCATTGGGAATCTGAAGCAGTGGTTGATCGGAACCTATCATGGGGTCAGCAAGGCGCAGTTGCCCGTCTACCTGGACGAGTTCGTCTTCCGGTACAATCGTCGCCGGCAGCCGATGGCGGCCTTTCAGACGTTGCTCGGTCTCGGAACCGGACGCGCGCCGACACCCTACCGACGGATTCGAGGGGCTCGGGACGTCACGGTCACGACTGATTGACCGCAATATGTTGCGGTCTGCTGAAACAACCGGATAAGCACGAGGCACCTAACAAGCGCATCGAGCCGACGGCGCAAGCGCCGTATCATGCAAAGGACGCATGATCGCAAGTCGGTGACCGCGGCTCTTGCGCAACAACGTTAGGCGGACGAAATACGTAGCGATGCCTGAGTTTCGCATCACCAAGTACCAATCCCGCGTTGCGTGACTCCTCGGGAGCTTACTTGGGCTCCGAGTGGACTTCGATGAGCGACATCGGCAAGTCCACCACTCTCGACGAGTACATGCGAGTGGAGGCGGCCTACCTAGACGTAGCTCTCGCCTTCCTCCAAGAGGCTAACATCGATAGCCTCACGATTCGTTGGCATCCCCACGACATTGGCGCTCCGTTTGACCACCGCAATGGCGAGCGCCTCCGGATTCCAGAGCTGCGGCACGCGATGCAGCGCATTCTTCGCGAAGAGATGTGGGCCGAATTCGGGCACGAGTCCGGCGCGTTCGTGCACTTTGGGTACGACTACTACATGTACATCGGGGTGCCGACGGACTGTCCGAAATCACAGGCGCTCGCGATTGCCAAAGGGCTGTTCGTGGAGCCCTTCATTTCGCCGTACCATCCAGAGGCTGAGGAGAACGAAGAAGGTGTTCTTTGATTGGGCCGCCTAACCAGCGCTTGCAGCCGACGCCGCCGGGCGCGATCATGAGGCGGCGCGGCTGAAGCGCGACACGTTCGGCGGGCAGCAACAAACGAAAAACGCCATGAGCACCCTCACTGCGCGACCACGATCAGCGGCGCTTGTCGGCGTCCATTTGGCACTGCCGTTCGCCATTCTGAACGCGATCGTCGCTACTCTAGTTCCAGCGGGTGCCACCACGCGATCGTCACCGCGTGACCTTCCTCGCGAGCCAGATCACCAGCACCGGGCTCTGATCGGCCGGCCACCGTCCCCCTGGAGCCGCTGACTGCCTGGTCGGCCAGTTTGACATAACAACTTATTAGTTGTATCATCCGAGGGTGCAGGGCAAGGACCTGGTGCAGCTTCTGAAGAAGCATGGGTGAACGGAGGCCCACGTCCGCGGATCGCACCACATCCTCAGCAAGGGAGGGCATCACCTATCGGTACCGGTTCACGCCGGCAAGGAACTCGGGAAGGGGCTCCTGCACGAGCTGCTGAAGAGGGCTGGACTGAAATGAACAAGAGGCAGGCCGCTACGATTCCCTTGGAGCTCCCGAGGGTGGAGTACGCTGCGCGTGTCAGGCGCCAAGACGAAGGCGGTTATCTCGTCGAGTTCCCGGACCTGCCCGGGTGCCTGACGGAAGGCGACACACTCGAGGACGCTCTCGGCAACGCGGCCGAGGCGTTGTCGGGCTGGCTCTTCGTCGCGATCAAGGCGAACCAGCGTGTCCCGGTCCCGACCGTGCGCCGCGGCCGGAACTATCAGCTTGTGGAACCCGATCTCGACGTGACGCTGCCGCTGCTGATCCTCTGGGCACGCAAGAGCAGGGGCCTCACCCAGGTGCAGATGGCGCGCAGCCTGGGCGTCACGCAGCAGGCGTACCGGAAGTTCGAGATTCCAGGGAAGAGCAATCCGCGTTTGAAGACGCTCTCGAGGCTGTGTGACACTTTGGGCCTCACGCTGGAACTCCGGCCGGTTGCGTGAAGGTGCCGAGCCCCTCGCGGGTCTGCGTGTCGGCCCCCGCTGAACAGAACCGCAAGGCCAGCCCCGACTGAGAACACCTGACACCTGGAATTCCGGTCGCAGGTTTCGTGCTGTTCCGCGTGCAAGATCATGCAAGGTTTTCCAAAACAGGGGCTCCTTGCACGCCCCACGCGGCCGCGCGATGTGACAGCCGACCCCGTATTTCCGGGGTCGGCTGCAGATGAGCTCTGACACAGGTTGGGCTACGAACCAGGAGGTCGCAGGTTCGAGTCCTGCAGGGCGCGCCACTTCCAAACAATTGTAAATACAAGACTTATCTCGCCTGCGCTCCTCGCTGCCTGGGAAGGTGCCAGGAGTGTCGGCGAGTCGCCTGTCCCTGCCGCGCTGCACGGGCTCACGGCGCCAGCGCCGTATCTCCAAACCTATCAAGAAGGTCGGGCGGTTGCTCCCGTCCGCGTCAGTCGATCGCTGCCGTGCGGGCCTGCAACGAACTTGCAAGGCTTTCCAGCGTCCCGGAGTCACTGCGACGATCATACGCAACTAGCGTATACTCATTCCAGAGGAGTCCATCGAGGCGCCGTTCTTCACCGCGGTCCATCCGGCCTATCGTGGCACCGATGACCATCGCGAACGGCACCGATGCACCATGGCGGAGAGGACGAGGCCTCGCAGGGTCGCGAAGCGCCGACTGTTTCAGGAACTCACGTCGGGCGTCCAGGCGATACGCGCCCATCGCGAGGGGCGAATCACGCTTCGGTCGCATCACGTCGAACGCATCGCGGTACCGGCCATCGACGCAGCCTTCATCCGCGAAACGCGCGAAGCGCTTCACATGTCGCGCCGAGTGTTCGCGTTCAGGATCGGCGTGAACCCACGGACCCTCGAACGGTGGGAGCAGGGGAGGAGCAAGCCGAACGAACAGGCCGCGGTTCTTCTCTGGCTTGTTCGGAAGTACCCCGACACGCTTGACCGGCTCAAGTCGCTTGGGGGGGCGGGCTGAGAACGTCCAGCTCCAGCGGATGCCACCACTGGGCACGCAAGAGCAGTAGCCTCACACAGGTACAGATGGCGCGCAGCCTGGGCGTCACGCAGTATGCGTACCGGAAGTCCGAGACTCCAGGGAAGAGCAACCAGCGTTTGAAGGCGCACTCGAGGCTGCTTGACGCCTTGGGCCTGGCCTTGGAACTCCGGGCGGTTGCGTGAGTTTCTCTCACAGGCTGCGAGAGACCTCCAGGTCGGCGACATTGCTCCCCGGCTACCTTTTGGCCGATCTGACGGTGGCATTGCCGCGAACCCAGCCGAAGAACTCCTCCTGGCGAACGGCGCCTGCGGCCAACCGCTCGAACATCTCCGCAATCTGATCCTGGTCTTCGCTGAAGTCGAAGCCGTTCAACTCGAGGAACACGAGCATCGCGAGTTCCCCCGTGCGTTTGTTCCCGTCAACGAACGGGTGGTTCATCACGAGGAAGAAGCCGTACGCCGCGGCCTTCTCGGGGACGGTTGGGTAGGCTTCCTCACCGAATGCAGACTGTTCAGCCTGAGCGACAGCTGAATGCAGGAGGTGACGCGATCGCAGCCCGTTAGCGCCACCCAAGCGTAGCGCCTCGGCATGGAGATCGATCACTTGCTCGGCCGAGAGGTAGACGGTGCTGGCCACAGCCTACCGTCTTGCGAGGCGCTCGAGAGACTTCCGGTTTGCCGAGAACACCTTTCGCTTGGCGGAGGCGAATTCGGACGGAGCGGCGAACCGACGTGCGCTGATCACGATCCGCTTGCCCTCCACAGAGACCTCGACCTCGGCGTCCGGTTCCAGATCGACCTGTCTGAGCACCGCACGGTCGAGGATCACTCCGCTCGACGTTCCGATTCGCGCCAGTCGCTTCACGAGCGGCATCATCAGCCCTCCCGTCGATAATAATAACATTATAATGCAATCGGCACGAGGGTGGCAGCCCAGACGGGACGTCGGTGAGCATTGGTTTGCGCCACCCTTGGCACGCACGGCGAAAGCCGGCGGTCGAAGGTCTCGTGTCCTGCACGCCTGGCACCACGCTTTTCGGTCGCAGGTTGCACGCCGTTCCGCGAGCAAGATCTCGCAAGGTTTTCCAAAACAGACGCTCCCTACAGGCCTCACGCGGCCACGCGATGTGACAGCCGACCCCGTATTTCCTGGGCCGGCTGCAGATGAGCTGTGACACAGGTTGGGCTACGAACCAGGAGGTCGCAGGTTCGAGTCCTGCAGGGCGCGCCACTCCTTCCCTCTTTCTCGATACGACTCAGCAACAGGCCAAATTACGCGCGAGTTGGTCCGATTGGCTCTCTGCGCGAGACGACGGTCTCTAGCTGGACGAACCCGCGAGGCCAACGAGCGGCCCAACACCGCGCTGCACCCGACCGGCGCTGTTGGGCAGGGGGCGCCGGCGGGTGAGGCTAGAGTCCCAGGACGTGGTGGAAATTCGGTAAGCCGCTGAGCTAGACAGGGGCAGCGGCCATCGCGCATCGTTCCGTGAGTTCTCTCTGCCAGGAGAAGACGACACGGAGGTGATGCGACGATGGCCAAGCCTAGGATCGATCTCTCGACGTTCGTTGGCAAGCTGCTCGAAGAGCAGGACGGGGACGTCCTGCGGGAGGGCGTGCGGGTGCTCGCCCAGGCACTGATGGACACCGAGGTGACGGCGCTGATCGGCGCGGAGCGCCACGAGCGGACCGAGGACCGCACGGGCTATCGGAACGGCAGCCGCGTGCGCGCCTGGGACACCCGACTCGGGACCATCGACCTCGCGATTCCGAAGGTGCGGACGGGGACGTACTTTCCCTCGCTCCTGCAGCCGCGCCGCCGGGCGGAGCAGGCCCTGCTGACGGTGGTGCAGGAAGCCTACGTCCACGGGGTCTCGACCCGGAAAGTCGATGACCTGGTGAAGGCGCTGGGGCTGGACGGGATCTCGAAGTCGGAGGTCTCGCGGATCTGTGCGGAGCTCGATCCGATGGTCGAGGCGTTTCGGACGCGCCCGCTGAACGGCGAGCATCCGTATGTCTGGCTGGACGCGACGTATCACAAGGTCCGGATGGACGGCCGCGTGGTGAGCCAGGCGACCGTCGTGGCGATTGGCGTGACGCTCGACGGGGAGCGCCAGATTCTTGGCGTGGACGTCGGCGCGTCGGAGGATCGCGGCTTCTGGACGGCGTTTTTGCGCAGTCTCGTCAAGCGCGGCCTCGCCGGGGTGCGGCTGGTCATCTCGGACGCGCATGAGGGCCTGAAGCAGGCCATTTGCACCGTGCTGAGCGGCGCCGCCTGGCAACGCTGCCGGGTCCATTTCATGCGGAATCTTCTGGCGACCGTCCCTCACGCCATGCGGGAGCCGATCGCGGCGATCGTGCGAACGATCTTCGCGCAGCCCGACTACGCCACGTCGACGACGCAGCTGCACAAAGTCGCCGATGGCCTGCGTGCGCGGTTGCCCCAGGCCGCGGCGCTGCTCGAGGACGCGGCCGACGACATCCTGGCGCACAAGCACTTTCCCGAGGAGCATCGGCGGCAGCTGCACAGCACCAATCCGCTCGAACGGCTCAACAAGGAGATCAAGCGCCGATCGAACGTGATCGGCATCTTCCCGAACGTCCGCGCCACCATCCGACTGGTGGGTGCGATCCTGCTGGAGCAGGACGACGAATGGGCGGTCGCCGAACGCCGCTACTTCAGCGCCGAGTCGATGAAACGGCTGCGAACGCCCATCGACGGGGCGAGCGAGCAGGAGCTCTTGATGGCGATTGCGTAAGGGATTGATCAACCGGGGTGGGCGCTGTGGAAAAGCCCGACTGCGGGCTTTTCCAAGAGACGGCGGACGGTGCTTTGCCCGTCCGCGGGCTCGCCAGCGTCCACGCCGAACGGTGACTCACGAACTCAGGGACAGACGCGATCGAATTTCCACCACTTGACGGGACGTGACCCGGGTGAGCGCGACAACACGTTAGGCACACCGCGGCTGTGACCGGCGCTATACTCTCTGGAGAGGCGAGGTGGGCATCATGGCTCCGGACCTTGCGGTCGTTCAGAGTGACCCGGACATTCTCGGGGGCACTCCGGTATTCGTCGGGACTCGAGTTCCCGTGAGGTCGCTCTTCGACTATCTCGAGTCAGGCGACTCTCTTGACGAGTTCCTCCGCCAATTCCCGTCGGTGAAGCGTGGCCAAGCGATCGCGGCTCTCGAATTGGCCCGCGAGACGGTGCTCGCTCGTGCGCGTACTGCTTGACGAGAATCTGCCGCATGATCTGGCCGGGGCGCTCACCGGTCACCTTGTGCTGACCGTCCACCAACTCGGGTGGGCTGGCGTGAAGAACGGCGAACTCCTCCACCGGGCTGCAGGTCAGTTCGACGCGTTCATCACGATGGATACCAACCTGCAGTTCCAGCAGCGTCTCCAGGACCGACCGTTCGGCGTGATCGTGCTTCGCGCGCGGTCGAATCGGATGACGGATCTGTTGCCGCTCGTCGATCCGATCTTGGCCACATTGGCGTCACTTCAACCTGGGACGGTACAACACGTCGGTGCCTAACCATGCGCTGCACCCGACGGCCGCCCGCCCAATCGTGAGCGGCCGCAGGTGAGCGCCACCGTTAGGCAGCGAGATCGAGACTAGTACCATGGCAAGGAAGCCATCCACTCCGCCGGTTGCCAAGCCTAAGCACGTCTGCCAGTTGTTGGTCGTTCTTGCGAACACGAATCCCCTGGTCTGGCGCCGAATCCAGGTGCCAGAGACCTACTCGTTTTGGGACCTCCACGTGGCGATCCAGGACGCCATGGGTTGGCAGGACTATCACCTGCACGAATTCGAAGTCATCGACTCAAGGACGGATCGGCTCAAGCGGATCGGCATTCCTGATGAGGACATGCCGCGGGAACGCCCTTGTGCCGCCGGCTGGAAGGTGCCGATCGCACGGTACCTGACGTATGGCGCGCGGCCGGTCCGATATCGCTACGACTTCGGGGACGACTGGGAGCACGCGTTGGAATTCGAGGAATTGGTGCCCGACGATGGGGGTGTGTATCCGCGGTGCGTAGCCGGCGCGGGCAAGTGCCCACCAGAAGATGTGGGCGGAACCCATGGGTATGCGGAGTTCTTGAGCACGATCCGAGACGTCAACAACCCCGAACGTGACTCGATGCTCCAGTGGGCTGGCGGTCAATTCGATCCCGAGGCGTTTCGCGCGGCCGATGTTCGATTCGAAGATCCGAAGGAACGATGGCGGATCGCGTTCACGACGTAAGGCGCTGCCTAACTAGGCGTTGCACCCGACGCCGACCGACGCGATCATGAGCCGGCGCGGGTGAACGCCGGACGTTAGCCGGGGCAATGGCACGGGTGGCAGTTCCACCTGAAAACTGGCAAGATCAGGCCACGTGAGCCCGACCATTCTCGAAAGCGGTCCGTATCGGTTCTTCTTCTTCTCGAGCGACCGAGTCGAGCCGCCGCATGTGCATGTGGCGCGGGAGCGCAAGCTCGCGAAGTTCTGGCTGCGGCCGGTTCGCGTGGCGACCAACCTCGGGTTTGGCACACGTGAGGTTCGGCGACTTACGAGTCTCGTCCAGCAACACGAGGCTGAACTTGTGAAGGCATGGCATGACTACTTTGGCATCGGCGGCGAGAACCGCGGCGGCCAGGCAGGTTCGCGTCACTGAGCGCGAACTTACCGTGGCACTCGTCGACGGGCGAGTCGTTTCGGTTCCCCTGAAGTGGTACCCGCGACTGGCGGAAGCGTCTCCCCGGGAGCGGCGCGCGTGGGTATTGGTGGGCCCTGGGGCTGGCATCCACTGGCCTGATATCGACGAGGACATCTCGGTCGAGGCGCTGCTCGGAGGCCTGCCTTCAGGCGAAAGCGCGGCATCGTTGCGACGGTGGCGGGCTTCTCGCAATCGCCCGGCTAACAAGGGGCTGCAGCCGACGAGCCGCCGGAGACGCCCCACCAAGTCGACGCGCCGTGTGCAGGCGGCTCGCGGCTGAGCGCCGGTCGTTCGGCGGGCAGCAACAAACGAAAAACGCCATGAGCACCCTCACTGCGCGACCACGATCAGCGGCGCTTGTCGGCGTCCATTTGGCACTGCCGTTCGCCATTCTGAACGCGATCGTCGCTACTCTAGTTCCAGCGGGTGCCACCACGCGATCGTCACCGCGTGACCTTCCTCGCGAGCCAGATCACCAGCACCGGGCTCTGATCGGCCGGCCACCGTCCCCCTGGAGCCGCTGACTGCCTGGTCGGCCAGTTTGACATAACAACTTATTAGTTGTATCATCCGAGGGTGCAGGGCAAGGACCTGGTGCAGCTTCTGAAGAAGCATGGGTGAACGGAGGCCCACGTCCGCGGATCGCACCACATCCTCAGCAAGGGAGGGCATCACCTATCGGTACCGGTTCACGCCGGCAAGGAACTCGGGAAGGGGCTCCTGCACGAGCTGCTGAAGAGGGCTGGACTGAAATGAACAAGAGGCAGGCCGCTACGATTCCCTTGGAGCTCCCGAGGGTGGAGTACGCTGCGCGTGTCAGGCGCCAAGACGAAGGCGGTTATCTCGTCGAGTTCCCGGACCTGCCCGGGTGCCTGACGGAAGGCGACACACTCGAGGACGCTCTCGGCAACGCGGCCGAGGCGTTGTCGGGCTGGCTCTTCGTCGCGATCAAGGCGAACCAGCGTGTCCCGGTCCCGACCGTGCGCCGCGGCCGGAACTATCAGCTTGTGGAACCCGATCTCGACGTGACGCTGCCGCTGCTGATCCTCTGGGCACGCAAGAGCAGGGGCCTCACCCAGGTGCAGATGGCGCGCAGCCTGGGCGTCACGCAGCAGGCGTACCGGAAGTTCGAGATTCCAGGGAAGAGCAATCCGCGTTTGAAGACGCTCTCGAGGCTGTGTGACACTTTGGGCCTCACGCTGGAACTCCGGCCGGTTGCGTGAAGGTGCCGAGCCCCTCGCGGGTCTGCGTGTCGGCCCCCGCTGAACAGAACCGCAAGGCCAGCCCCGACTGAGAACACCTGACACCTGGAATTCCGGTCGCAGGTTTCACGCTGTTCCGCGTGCAAGATCATGCAAGGTTTTCCAAAACAGGCGCTCCTTGCACGCCCCACGCGGCCGCGCGATGTGACAGCCGACCCCGTATTTCCGGGGTCGGCTGCAGATGAGCTCTGACACAGGTTGGGCTACGAACCAGGAGGTCGCAGGTTCGAGTCCTGCAGGGCGCGCCATCCGCCTCCGCGGCGGTCCAGATCCGAATCTGTTCTCTTCCCGCCGCTACGGCGCGATGGCGCGTAGGCGCTTGTGCCTCGCCGTAGCTCCGCAGGAGCGAAGGCGGGCAGGGCGCGCCACTCTCATCCCACCCTTGCGGAGCTGGACATTCGCGCGGCGATCGCGTTCGCCGCGGCGTCGGCGCAAGAGGACCTGCCGGTCACCGAGGCCCACGCGCGATAAGAATCAAGCTCGACGAGAACCTGCGCTGACTGTTGAATCACGCTGCTGACACCGACACATTGGTCAACGAGAGCAGGACGGAGACATCTCTAGCGGGCGTTTGCCGAAAGAGACACACGGTGCCGCGCGGCCGGTTGGGTGTAGCATCGTCAGTCCGTGCCGGTGCGACTCGGTGTCAGTATTCTGACTTCTAACATCTCGCTTCTCACCCTGATGCTCCGCGATTTTCGACTGGCGGTCCGTGCACTTCGCACATGGCGCTGGGGAGCCTTCCTGGCCGTCGTCACCCTTGGCATCGGGATCGGCACGACCACCGCGCTCTACGCCCTGCTCCGGGTCGCGCTTGCAGATCTGGCCGTCGAGATCGAGGACGTCGGGCGCGTGGTGCGGATCTACGGCGAACACCCGGCGCTAGGCAGGCGCCGCTCGCCGGTAAGGCTCGATGACTTCGAACGGACACAGTCGTCGGCTCTCCACTCGTTCGAGGCCCTGGCGGCGTACGAGGGAGTCGAGATGAGTGTTGGAGGCGCCGCGGAGGAGGACACCGCCACGGTGATGCGCGTCTCTCCGCGCTTCTTCCAGGTGACGCGCGGGAGGGCGATCGAAGGACGGCTGCTCGGCGCCGTGGACTACACAAACGAGGCACCCGTTGCCGTCGTGAGCGAGGTGACGTGGCGCCGGCGCTTTGCCGGACGACGGATCGAGGATGCGCCTTCCATCCGCTTGAACGGCCGCGTCCATAGCGTCATCGGCGTGCTTCCCGGGTCGTTCTCGTTCCCCATGATCGGCATCAGCGCCGACGTCTGGATTCCGCTGTTTCCACGGACCGCGGAGGACGCAACGCCCGTTTCGGTGATCTCGCGACTTGCGCCCGGGGTCGAGTGGGCGTCCGCAGCCGGCGAGCTGTCTACCCTTGCCCCGCCGAACCAGCCGGAGCCAGGGTGGCGATGGGGAGGTGTTCCGGTCCAGCAGGACGTGCGCGTACGCACCGGCGGGGCAACTGTCTGGATATTCCTGCCGGCGGCCGTGGTGCTGATCATCGGGTGCGTGAACGTCGCGTGCATGCTGCTGGCGCGGGGCATCCGGCGGGATAACGAGCTGTCGCTACGCATGGCGCTCGGCGCGAGCCGTGGCGCAATCTTCCGACAGCTCCTCATCGAGAACAGCATGCTCGGCGCCGCGGCCGGGGTGGTCGGCACGGGGCTGGCGTTCGCCGCGCTCAGCCTGGTCGTGCGGACGGTGATAGAGCTGCAGCCGGAGCTCGCCGCAACGCTCTCGGGCGACCTCGGGCTCCTGCCGATCGCGTTGGTGGCATCGGTCGCCGCGTGTGTCCTGTTCGGCCTGATTCCGGCGCTGCGGCTGTCGCGACGCGACCTCGCGTCGTTCGTGAAGAGCGGCGCGTCGGCACCGCGCGTGCGGGTGGCCGGTTACGGCAGCCGCGACCTGATCGTCTTCGTCGAACTCGCGCTCGCGTCGGTGCTGGTGGTGATGACGGCAATGTCGTTCGCGGTCTTCAGCGTGCTGCAGGAAACGAAGATCGGGTTTGCGGTGGACGAGCTGTTGACCGTTCGTCTGCAAGCGCGCGATGCCGCTGCGGCGGCCGAACGCGTGCGCGCGGTTCGTGACGTACGGAGCGTCTCGATGGCGTCGGATATTCCGGGCGGAGGCGCCGCCGGCCTGGCGTCCACCGCAGGCGGCCTGACGGCAACGGTGTCCGTCGTCGCCGCCGGAGCCGGGTTCTTCGAGACAGCGGGGTTGCCGCTCGTTCACGGCCGGTCGTTTCTGCCCGACGAAACTGCGGGTGCGGCGGTGGCTATCGTCGCCGAGACGACCGCCTTAAGGTTGTGGCCCGGCCAGGATCCCCTGGGGAGAGAGATCGCTGTGAACGAGCGCGGCCGGTCGAGACGACTCGTCGTGGTGGGCGTTGCGCGCGACGGCATCAAGATGGCGATTGCCGGCCGGGAGCGGGCCAATCTCTACAGACCACTGAATACGGCGATCGATTCGGGTGTCATGCTGCTCGTGCGGTCGCCGCGCGCGAAGGTGATCGCGCGCGATGTCTCCGCTGCCATCAGAACCCGCGAGGAGGTGCCGACGCGGGTCCGCCTCCTTGGCGATAGCGTCCGCGTTCCAGCAGGAGGCATCGCGATCGTGCGGCTGTTCGGGGCGTTCGCGCTGATCGCGCTGCTGCTCGCGGCGTCGGGGATTTTCGCCGTCGTCAGCCAGTCGGTGACGCAGAGAACCGCGGAGTTCGGCGTGAGGTTGGCCCTGGGGGCCACGCCGCATCGAGTTCTCGGGACCGTGTTAGCGAGAGAGTCGAAGCTGCTCGTCGCTGCGCTTGCCACCGGGACACTGGGCACGATAGCGATGACCCGTTCGTCGGGCTTCGATGATGCCGCGTTCATTGTTGCCGTGAACACGAGCCGTCCTGAGTGGGGCGTAGCACTGATCGGGCTGTGCGGCGCGGTAGCCGGGCTAGCCTGCCTGTTCGCGACCTATCGAGTCGTGAAGCTCAATCCCTCGGTGGTCCTGCGGAGGCTCTAGCAGCCCGTGGTGCAAGTCCCGGCGCAGCACCGAGGGCGACGATGCGCCCGGCCGGCCAGGCGTGACGACCGAGAATATCGGGCAATATTCGAGGGAGGAGCAACGCAGCCGGGCGGGATGCAGCGTCGGCCGAATGCCGGCGCGACTTGCACCACGGGCTGCTAGGGTCGGGCGTCTATCCCCTCGCCCACCCCCAGTTTCGCGCTTGACGTCCGGCCGTGTCTGGAGGGGGGCGCCAAGCGAGCCGTGGACATTCGCCATCGCCAGGGCTCCGAGAACCGCCAGCCGGCCAACAATGGCGCGGTTGGGGGGGGGCGACAGGCCCGGCGTGTGCCCCAACCGCAGGACGAAGGGACGGTGAGCCGGCGCAGCGGTTCTTCGCCAGGGGAGGGATCGCCTGCGCCACCCTCCAGGCGCGGCCGTTGCCACCAGCCCTCGAAACTGGGGGTGGGCAAGCGTCTATCCCCGGTTGACTGCACCGACGGCTGGCCTACACTTGACTGCGCGAACGCACTGGGAGGCCCGATGAGGGCGCCGGCTCGTGGTGTCGGTGTCGACCAGTGGCCGAACGCGACTCGCCCTGCTGCCTGGTGCCGTCCCGGAGGAGACCGACATGAAACCGAGCTCGAAGACCGCGCTCTGCATGACCGCACTCTGCACCGCCGCGCTGCTCCCAGTGCTCTCCGTCCCCCTTCCCCAGTTCACGCTGCACCAGCCCGACCTCTTTCGGGACGGAAGCGCACTGACGAACGCCGTGGCCGATTTCGACAACGACGGCGACCTCGACATCTTCGTCGGGTTCAACAACAAGCCGAGCCGCCTGTACCGGAACGACCGTGGGACGTTCACAGAAGTGGGCAAGGAAGTGGGCCTCGACGCCGTCGGCGCCATCCGGACCAGTTCGTGGGGGGACTACGACGGCGACGGCAACGTGGACCTGTTCATCGCATCGGTCGCTGGAAACACCACGTGGGGGCGCCTCTACCGCAACGAAGGCCACGGAGCGCGCTTCACGGACGCCACCGCCTCCTCGGGCGTTCAGGTTGCCGGCAGCTTCCGCCAGGCCTCGTGGGTCGACTTCGACAACGACGGCGACCTGGACCTGTTCCTCGCGCTGCGGGACAAGCCGAACGTGCTCTTCCGGAACGACAACGGGAAGTTTACCGATGTTGCCAGGGAGCTTGGCGTGGACGATCCGCGGCGGTCCGTCGGGGCCGTATGGTTCGACTACGACAAGGACGGCGATCTGGACCTGTACGTGGCGAACATGGACGGCGACGCCAACGGCCTCTTTCGCAACGACGGCCGCCGATTCACCGATGTCGCGAAGGAGCTCGGCGCCGATACCGGAGGCCGGCCCCTGGGATCGACGCTCTTCGGGACCGTGCGCCCGTCGCTGGGCGACTACGACAACGACGGCAACCTCGACATCTTCTGCGCCAACTACGGGCCGAACGGGTTGTATCGCAATGTCGACGGCAAGCGGTTCATCAACGTGGCGCAGGAGCTGGGCCTGGCCATCGACAACTGCTACGACAGCGGGGCTTGGGGCGACTGGGACAACGACGGCCGGGTCGACCTCTACGTCAACGGCACGGTCACGCGCGGTCGGAGCTTCGAGGACTATCTCTTCCACAACGATCGGACTGGATTTTCCGACGTGACTTCGGAGTTCATCAGGAAGAACGACGCCGATCACGGGGTCCAGTGGCTCGACTTCGACCGGGACGGCGACCTCGATCTCGCCCTGACGAACGGCGCGGTCGCCGGCATGCACTTCCTGCTGAGGAACGAGCTGCCCGCGGCGCTGGCCAGGCGCTCCCTCCAGGTTGCCGTCGTCGATGCGCGCGGACACTACACCCGGGCGGGCGCGGAGGTCCGGCTCTTCGACAGTGCCACGGGCACACTCCTCGGAACGAACATCATGGACACCGGTTCCGGCTACGATTCACAGAATGCGATGCCGGTGCATTTCGGGCTGGCGCAGGAAGGCCCCGTGGACGTGGAAGTGGCGACCATGACTCGGAAGGGAAGAAGGACCGCGCGGCTGAGGAAGATCAGCCCTGCCGACTTCCTCGGCCGGTATCTGACGATGAAGACCGACGCGAACGGAGCGATCGTCAAGTAGCGCTCTACCACTTCCAGCCGACATCTACCGGAACGCACGTGGAGACGCCGCGCGCAGATCGGGCCCACGTGCGCGTCACGTCGTGACGGAGCGAAGCGGCCGCGCGCTCGACGTCAGCCCGGGAGCGCGTGGCGTCCGATGATCGCCTCGGCCACCCGAATTCCATCCACAGCAGACGACATGATGCCCTCCGGCATGGCCCGCTCCTTCGCCCGCGGGGTAGATTCCCGCCGATGCTTCCCTCGCAGTCAGTCGAGCGTGGCATACGCACCGGCGACGACGTGCGGGTTTCGACTCCGGTGAGCACGGCGTCCGGCAGGTCGAAGCCCTCGACGCGCCTGCCGAAATAGGGCAGCGCGACACGAAGCGTTTCGACGACGTACGGCGGGAGGCAGCCGCGCAGATCTGCAGGCCGCACGCCCGGACGGTAGCTGGCGGCTACTCTGCCCAGGGCGCTGCTCGGCACCCCGCGCAGCAGATCGCCCACGAGCTGCACCGGCGCGGCATGGCTCGCACCACCCAGCGCAAACGCGAGCGCCTCCCAGCGCCGCTGGAACTCGAACCCGGCCAGCGGCGAGTCGGAGGGGAAGTCACTCGGAGAGACGCCGACGACCACCGCGGCGTTGGCGTTGGCCGCGCCGCGCGCCGAGAGGCTCATGCCGTTGGTCACCACGCCTCCCGGCTCCGACGCCGCGGCAATCACCTCGCCGCCCGGGCACATGCAGAACGTGTAGGCGCTGCGGCCATTCGGAGCATGGCAGGCCAGCTTGTAGTCGGCCGGCCCGAGGCGCGGGTGCCCTGCGAAGCCGCCGTACTGCGCCAGGTCGATCAGGCGCTGCGGGTGCTCGATGCGGACGCCCACCGAGAAGGGCTTCGGCGACATGTGCAGGCCCGACTCGTGGAGCATTGCGACGGTGTCGCGCGCGCTGTGCCCGATGGCCATCACACAGACGCTCGCGGGGAGCATCTCGCCCGTGTGGAGCCGCACGCCTCGAAGCGAGGCGCCGTCCAGAACCAGGCCGGTCACCCGGTGTTCGAACCGCACCGACGCACCCAGCGACTCGATGTGCTTCCGCAGGTTGACGACGACGCCGCGAAGCCGGTCGGTGCCGACGTGGGGCTTCGCCGACACGAGGATCGACCGGTCGGCACCGGCCGCGACGAATTCCTGCAGCACCTTGCGACAGCGCGGATCGTTGATCAGCGTGGTCAGCTTGCCGTCCGAGAACGTCCCGGCTCCGCCTTCACCGAACTGCGCATTCGATTCGGGGGCCAGCGCACCGCCGTTCCAGAAGCCCTCCACGTCTCGGCAGCGCTGCGGGATCGGCGTGCCGCGTTCGAGGACGACCGGCCGGTAGCCGCCCTGCGCCAGGATGAGCGCCGCGAAGAGCCCGGCAGGGCCGGTGCCAACCACCACCGGCCGATGCGGCAGCGGACGTGCCCCGGGGGCGACCGGGTGATAGGTCTCGTCGGGCGTCGGGGTGATCTTCCGGGCGGAAGCGGTTGCCACGAGCGTCTCTTCGTTGGCGACCGCGACATCGACTGAGTACGTCAGCTGGATCGCGTGTTTCTTGCGCGCGTCGACCGCCTGGCGGCGCACGTCCCAGTGCTGAAGCGCCGCCGGCCTCACGCCCAGCGCGCGCGCCACCGCATCCGCGAGCGCCTCGGGCTTGTGATCGAGCGGCAGGTGGATGTCGTGAACGCGGATCACGCCTCATCCCCTGTTCGAGGCCGCCTGCGCCGCCCACGATCCGGCCACGTGGCCGGACGACCAGGCCCACTGCAGGTTGTACCCGCCGCAGTCGCCGGTCACGTCCAGCAGCTCCCCGGCCAGGTAGAGGGCCTCGACCTTCCGGGACTGCAGCGATTCGGGATCGACGTCGGCGCAGTCGATTCCCCCGCACATCACGTGCGCCTCGTTGTAGGAGAGCGAGCCGGTGACGGTCAGCGTCCAGGCCTTGCAGAGCGCCGCCAGGCGGGGCGCGACGGCCACGCTGCCGCTGGCAGGCGCGGTTCTCGCCAGTCCGGCGGTGGCCAGCAGCGGCGCGATCAGTCGCTTGTTGCAGAATCCGATCAGCGCATGCTCGAGTGGGGCGTCGCCGGCTCGTTCGAAGCGCGAACAGCAGGTGCCCGGACAAGGTCGGCTGGTCCCATTCCGGAAACAGATCCAGTGAGAGACGAACCGTGCGGCCGTCGTGCAGCGCCCTGGCCGCCGGCAGGCTCAGCTGGATGAGCGGCGGCCCCGACAGGCCGTACTCCGTGAACAGGACCTCTCCCCGCTGGGACGGTGTCGAGCCACCAGCGATGTCGAGCGTGACGGTCGCGTCGACTTTCGTCCCCTTGAGCTGCCGGTTGTACGGGCAGTCGGTCTTGAGCGGCACCAGCCCCGCGTAGGCCGGCACGAGACGATGTCCGAGGCTCGTCGCCAGCCGGATGCCGCTTTCGCCGCCTCCCAGCTGCGGCATGGCCTTGCCGCCCGCGGCGAGCACCGCAACGGCCGCCTCGGTGCGCCCGCCGGAGTGAATCGCGGCGAACGATCGCTCACCGGCGACGAGGCGACTCACGTCGGCGCCCACCATCGTCTGCACGCCAAGCCGCTGCGCCTCGAGGCGCAGGACATCGAGCACGGCCGACGCCTGTCCGCAGAGGGGATAGATCTCCCCGTCATCCTCGATCGTGGTCAGGATGCCGAGGTTGTCGAAGAAGGCGAGCGTGTCCGCCACGCCGAACTGCCGCAGCACAGCGGAGACGAAGCCGGGGTTCCTGCCGTGGTAGTTCGTCTCGGCCACGCCCTCGTGGCTCAAGTTGCACCGGCCGTTGCCTGTCGCCAGCAGTTTCCTGCCGACCCGGTCCTGGCGTTCGAGCAGGCACACCGAAGCTCCGGCCCGCGCCGCCGCGATTGCGGCCATCAGGCCCGAAGGGCCGCCGCCCACGACCGTCACGGAGTATCGAACGTCAGCCACGGGGCACCATTGTATGGCGGATGTTCACGGGCCTTCCGCGCAGGCTACGCGAGGATCGAGTATCCCCCGTCCACGACCACGGTCTGGCCGTGGATCATCGACGAGTACTCGCTGCATAGAAACGCCACGACGTTGGCCACGTCCTGCGGCGCGATCAGCCGGCCCGCCGGGGTGCGCCGCGCCGACTCCCGCAGCAGTTCCTCCCTGTTGGGGAAGTGCTTGAGCGCATCCGTGTCCACCGTCCCGGCGGAGACCGCGTTGATGCGGACCCCCTGGGGAGCGAGCTCGGCGGCGAGGTGGCGCACCATCGACTCGAGGGCCGCTTTGGAAGCGCCCACCGCGGTGTAGTTCGGGATGGCGCGGATGGCGCCGAGCGACGACACCGCGACAACCGACCGCGGCCCTGCCGCGGGCAGGCGCAGCAGGCCCTGCACGAGCGGCAGCAGCGCCGCCGCGTTGATATCCATCGTCCAGTGAAAGTGGTGCAGGGTCAGCTCGGCCACCGGCTTGAGGACGCCGGATGCGGCGTTGGACACGAGGATGTCGAGGCCGCCCCACGCCCGCCCGATCTCGTCGAACATCCGCTGCACGTGCGACGGATCGGCGACGTTGCCGCGCACGAGGAGGGCGCGCGCGCCGCGCGCCTCGATCTCCTTCGCCACCGCCTCGGCCGGGGCCCGGTGGCGGAAGAAGTTGATCGCCACGTCAACTCCGGCGTCGGCAAGCGACAGGGCGATCGCCCGGCCAATCCCGCGCGACGATCCGGTCACCAGCGCACGCCGGCCTCGCAGTCCAAGTTCCATCCTCATCCCTCCGAAGCGGCGCCGCGGCGGCCGCCGGGTTCGCGCGGTGGACGCAGGCGGCCCGCCGCGGATTGTACCCCATCGAGTTCGGGCGAAGCCCCCTGCTCCGCGGCCAGGTCCGTCTCCATGGAATCGCGCGGGGGAGCCTCAGGAAGGCCGCCTCCCGGCGTATCATGAGTGAAAGCGCAGACACGACCAGGCCGGCTCATCCGACGTCGCGGTCCAGCGATCGCCGGCCGCGGCCGGGTCGTGACCATCCGCTCCGGAGGTAGTCCATGAAGAGAATTCTCGTTCTGCTTGCCTGTGTCCTCGCGGTCGGCGCCATCGCCGCCGCCCAGCAGCAACCGCCGGCAGCCCAGGCCGCCGCGGCCCAGGCGGCGCCTCAGGCGCCGCCGCCGCTGGTCACCGAAGTCCAGAACATGTTCAACCCGATCAAGGGGAACATCACCAAGTCGGCCGCGCTCTTCCCTGAAGACAAGTACACGTGGCAGCCGACGCCGCTCGTGCGGTCGTGGGCGCGTCTGGTGGCCCACGTGGTCGACGACAACAACGGCGCCTGCTCGCCGCTGCTCGGCCAGCCGCGGCCGGCGCGCCTGGACACCGAGGATTCGCCGAACTCGGCCGCCAACAAGATGACGAAAGCGGACCTCGAGAAGGCGCTGGCCGACTCGTTCGCGCTCTGCGACAAGGCGTTCGCCGCCGTGACCGACGCGAACATGATGGAGCGCAACGGAAACCGCTCGAAGGTCGGGACGCTCATGTACAACACGAGCCACATCAACGAGCACTACGGCAATCTCGTCACCTACATGCGGTTGAACAACCTGGTGCCGCCGAATACGGCGGCGCGCCTCGCGAAGTAGCGGCGCAGCCGCCCACGCAGACAGACCGGCCACGGACGTCCCCTGCGAGACGCCCGTGGCCTCATAGCAGGCCAGCCTGGCTGGACCAGAAGGCCCCGGACACCGTCCGGCCGCGTCCGCGACAACCCTGTTTGCGATCACAATCTGTGATCGCAAGAAGCGGACGGAATGTATCGCTGACCGGAGGCATTGACCTGCGTGTGACGCCCCGCCTCACGCCGGGATCACGTCATCGTCCCGCCGTCTCCAGGAAGAGCACCGTCGCGTCGATGACCGCGTCGCCCGCCAGGGCCTCGAGGTCGTTGTGGTCGGCGCCAGGCAGGAGGAGCCAGCGCCGATGCGCCGGCCGGGCAGCGTCGAACAGGCGGCGGGCCAGGTCGGCCGGGACGACCGAGTCGCGTTCGGCGGCGATGATCAGCAGCGGGCACGACAGCGAGCCGATGCGCTGGTCCGACGGATACCGGTCGCGCAGCAGCCATCGGACCGGCAGGAGGGGAAAGTGATGGCGGGCGACGTCGACCATCGAGGTGAAGGGCGACCGCAGGATCAGCGCGTCCGGCGGGCGCTCGACGGCGAGCGCGACGGCGACGCCCGTGCCCAGCGATTCGCCGAAGTAGGCGACCCGCGACGGATGACCCTGCAGCCGCCGATCGATCCATCGGCGCGCGGCGCGCGCGTCGCGCAGCAGGCCGATCTCGGTGGGCGTGCCCGGATTGCCGCCGAATCCCCGGTAGTCGATCATCAGGACGCCGATGCCGCGATCCGACAGCCGCCGCGCCAGCGGCGCCCGGAACCCCCGGTGGCCGGCGTTCCCGTTGAAGAGGATCAGCGTCCAGCCATCCGCTGGCGCTGCCGGTTCCACGAACCAGGCGCCGAGCGACAAGCCGTCTTCGGTCGGGACCACGACCTCCGCCGCCGCCGCCAGTTCCGCATCGCGCGGGTGGGGAACCGGTCCGCCCATGGGCAGGTACATGAGGCGGCGCTGACCCAGCCAGGCCAGGACGAGCAGCGCGGCCGCCGCGAGCACGACGACCAGCAGACCGGTCGCGATTCGCATCACTCCCTCCGCACCAGACCTATCGCACCAGGTGAAACCTCGTCTGCCGGCCGTCGAGGAACGACACGCCCTTCTCCGTGAACGCGGCATCCTCCTCGAGAGCCATCGTCACGTCCTGCCCGCCCCACTCGGGGATGCGGGCGCGCACGGACAGCTCGATCGCCCAGCACACGTCCGGGTACACCGGGTAGTCGCCCATTCCGGCGACGCCGTCCTGCATGTCGGGCAGCCCGATGCGCGACCCGGCGGCGTGGCCGTGATAGCCGAGGGGATGCGAGTAGATGCGTGGCACCAGCCCTTCCGCTCTGGCCTTCGCCAGGGCAGCCGCCAGTATCACGTTCCCGGGCACACCCGGCTTCATCTCGGCCACCAGGATGTCCTGCAGTCTGTTGGCAGCGGCAAGCGCATCACGCAGCCCCTTCGGCGCATCCGTCTCGCCCTGGCGAGGCACGTAGGCGACCTGCTGGATGTCGGCGGTGAGGCCCAGGTAGGTGATGCCGATGTCGCACCGCAGCATGTCACCGGGCTCGACGACGCGCGGGTTCTTCACGGGGCTGGACGCCGGGCGGGTTATGTAGAACATCGGCTGGAACCAGGTCCCCAGCTTCAATTCCGCGATGCGCTCCCGCACCCACCAGGCCAGGTCGTCGATCGTCGTCACACCCGGGGTGATGACCTTTCGCGAGAAAGCCTCGGCGACGATGCCGTGGTTCAATGCGACGATCTTCGGGTAGAAGGCCAGTTCGTCGGCGGACCGGCGCTCCAGCCAGCCGACGGCCAGACTCCCGGCCGGCACGACCCGGCGCGCCAGGTCCGGCTCGAGCGCCTGCATCAACAGCGCCTTGTGTGTGGCGGTGAGCCCGTCGGCGAACGCGAACGTCTCGGATTCATCCACCGCGATCTTCTTCGGATTGCGGGTCTTGATGATGCCGGCCAGCCGCTGCCAGGGCGTCGCGGCGGCCGGCTCGAACGCGGGCGTGTAGAAGTCGGCGAACGCCTTGTGCAGATCGCCGCTGCCGTAGGGGTTCACGATCAGCTTCTCGATTCCCAGCGCCCCGCGATCGAAGAACACCAGTATTGTCAATCGCCAGGCGAACAGCGATGGCGCCGGAACCAGCGTCGTGTAGATCGGGTCTTCGTTGTGCTCGCGGCAGATGACCACCCACATGTCGATCTGTTCGCGGCGCATCACCTCGGGGAGAATCGACTCGAACCTCGCGGTGAGCCAACGGTTCTGCAGCGCTGCCTGGTCCCTCAACGTGAGCACCTGCGGCGCCGGCGCCGACCGGGCAGGCTGCGCGGCGCCTGGCAGCGCCAGGCTGGCGAGCAGCATCAGGACGAGAACGACCGGGAACAGCCGTGAACGCATTGAAGGCGACGCAGGCATGTGGTGGACCCTTTCGAACGCCCCGGTCATCGAGGCCGCGAAGCCGCCACGCCAGCACCTTCGCAGCCGCCCGCTCGACGTGGATCAGGGTCGGGTCGAGGAACGGCTGACCGGCGGGCTCAGCGTTCGTCGTCAGTATAGATTCAAAGCGAGTACAATCGGGGCGCCTCGGAAGGATCCGGAAGGGTCTACCACCATGTTCATCTTCTACATCGTCCTCTGGATGGTACTCATCCTCGTGGTTGGCGGCTGGCTCGTCGGCAGACAGCGCCGAAAGGCCGATGCCGGGATGAGGCACCTCGCGGCCACGCTCGGGTTCAAGCTCCTGGAGAACATGGAAGCGGTCGACCGCTCGATTGTACCGGCCATGCGCCGGGCCGCGCTCGAGGCCCGCGAGAAGATGCCCCCCTTCTTCCGCAAGATGGCCGAGCGGCCGGCGAGAGGCTTCCTGTGCGTCGCGGGCGAAACCGATGGCGTCGAGATCACCATCTTCCTCGAGTCCTCGGGCGGCCAGAGGTCGAACACGAAGTACACGGTGGTCCGCGCCGACTACCCGAAGCCGCTGCCGTTCGAGATGCGCATCGGCGCGGAGGGGGCGTTCACGCGCCTGGGCAAGGCGTTGTTCGAGCTTCGCGACGTCGAAATCGGTGACCCGGAATTCGACAGGGCGGTGCGCGTCAAGACCGCCGACGAGGCGGGCGCGAAGGCGGCCCTCGGCAAGCCCGGCGCGAGAGACGCGGTGCTCGGCCTGCTGGCCTTGTCGACGTCGGCCTTCGCCACCAACGCGTACGCGCAGTGGGTGGAGCAGGGCTACCGCTTCGACACGGCGAAGACGCGAGAGCGGGTGGCCGCCGTCGCGGCGGTCGCGCGGTCGCTCGGCGCGGATTGAGGGCGCCCAATCCAGACAAGCGGGCCCGACGCAGAGGCCCAGACCGGAGGCGCGTGTGAGGATGCTGCGAGTTTCGTTCCGCCTCGGCGCCGTCGTCGGCGTAATCGTTGCCGTCACCGGGTTCGCCGTCACGGCCCAGCAGCCGCCGGCGGTCGGACGCGCGCTGGCCATCGAGGACTACTACCGGATCCAGGCGGTCGGGAACCCGGCGATTTCGCCCGATGGCGCGTGGGTCCTCTTCAGCGTCTCGACCCGCATCGAAGACGACAACTCGACCCGCGCGGAAACCTGGATTGCGTCGGCCGACGCCACGCTCCCGCCGTCGCGTCTCACCCACTACGGCCGGGACGTGGCCGGCGCGCGGTGGTCCGACGACAGCCGCGTCGAGTACACAGCTGACCGGCAGTTGTGGAGAATCGATCCGCGGCGCGTCCCGCTCACGCCAGTGAGGAGCGGACCATCTCAGCAGGGAGGCGGCCGCGGCGGTCGGGGCGCGACCGAGGGCGCGACGGCCGCGCAGGCATGGGCGCCGCTGCCGAGCCCGGACGGGAAGCTCGTGGCGACGATTGTCGACAAGCCGGCGCCTCGGACCGACCCCGGTCCGACGAGCGACTTCGAGCGTCGCCACGAGGAGCGATTCAAGGGCGTGACGTTCGATTGGAAGGACTTTCAGCGGGACGGCCAGCCGTTTCCCGCTCCCAACCTGCGCGCCAGGCCAGCGTCCCAGATCGTAGTATCCCCAGCCGAGGCGGGGACGCGAGGCGTCACCGGCGGCGCCGGTGCGAACGCCGATCGGCGCCTGCTCGTCGATCTCGACCTGCGCCCGGCCGGCCTCACGTGGAGGCCGGACGGCGCGAAGCTCCTCTTCCTCGCGGACAAGGACTGGCGGGACGAGCTGAAGTACGAGAGCCCCGATCTCTGGGAGGTCACTCTCGACGGAACCGTCACCCAGCTGACCGACGATGGCTTCGTGTACGCCGACGCGGCCTACTCGCCCGACGGGCGGTACGTGTCCTACGTGCGCGATCCCGGCACCGACCTGATCATCCGGGAGAAGTGGAACCACGGCGGGCCGAGGGACCTGTATATCCGGCCCGCGGCGGGCGGCGAGCCGATCAACCTCACCGCGAACTGGGACCTCGAGCCGGGACCGACCCGCTGGTCGCCCGACAGCCGCGTCATCTACTTCACCGCGGCCATCGGGGGCGAGCAGCACCTGTTCCGCGTGGCGGTGCCGGCCGGGCGCGTCGAGCAGGTCACCGCCGGCCCGAGGCGAATCACCGGCCTCACCTTCGACAAGGCGTTCAGCCGGATCGCCTACCTCGTGGGCGCGCACCACGCGCCGCCCGACGTGTACGTCGCGAACATCGACGGCAGCGGCGAGCGCCGCCTCACCGACGCGAACCGGACCATCATGTCCGAGGTCGCGTCTCAGCAAGGCGGAGCGGCTGCAATGGCGCAGCCCGGACGGAGCGGCGATCGAAGGCTGGCTGCTGTTCCCGCATGGGTACGACCCGAAGAAGGGGCCGTATCCGCTGATCGTCGTGAGCCACGGCGGCCCGCACGCGGCCACGGGGTACTCGTTCGACTTCAAACAGCAGTTCTTCGCCGCGAACGGGTATTTCGTGCTGGACACGAACTTCCGCAGCTCGACTGGCTACGGCGAGGCGTTCAAGTGGGCCACCTGGGGCGAGTGGGGCAACAAGGACGGCCAGGACATCGTTGCCGGCATCGACTTCGTTCTCGCGCGGTACCCGATCGACCGGACGCGCGTCGGCCACACCGGCCACTCCTACGGCGGGTTCATGACCAACTGGCTGATCACGCAGTACCCGGACCGGTTCGCCGCCGCGATCAGCGGCGCCGGCATCTCGAACTGGGTGAGCGACTACGGCACCGCGGACATCTACCGGACCAAGGAGACCGAGTTCTTCGGCACGCCGTGGGACCCGGCCGCCCGCGGCCGCATGATCAGGCAGTCGCCGCTCTCGTACGCGGGCAGGGTCAGAACGCCGACGCTGTTCATCCACGGCGAGGTGGACCAGCGGGTGCCGTACGAGGAGGGCGAGCAGATGTACTTCGCGCTGAGGCGGCGAGGCGTGCCCGCGAAGATGATCCAGTACGCCGGCCAGCCGCACGGCATCAGTGGACACTGGAACAACGTCCACCGGATGCTCAACGAACTGAAGTGGTGGAACCGGTACCTCGGCCCGGCATCGCCGGCAGCCCGCTGAGGCGACGAAGACGGAGATTCCTGCCATGACCATCAGAACGCCAGCCCTCTCGGCCTGCGTGGCGATGCTGCTCGTCGGCGTCCTCATCGGCGCCGCGCCGCATGCGCCGTCCATCGCGCCGCAGGCGCCGCAGGCGCCGGCCGTCACGAGTCCGAAGACGGCGCTCGGATTCGACATCGGCGACGACTACCAGCTCGCGAACTACTCGAGGCTCTCGGCGTACTGGAGGACGCTGGACGCGGAATCCGACCGGATTCGCGTGGTCGAGTACGGCCGGACCTCGGAAGGGCGGCCGATGCTGATGGCCGTCGTGACGTCGCCTGCGAATCACCAGCGGCTCGACGAGTATCGCGGCATCGCGAAACGGTTGGCGCTGGCCGAGGGGCTTACCGACGAGGAGGCGAAGGCGCTGGCGGCCGAGGGCAAGGCGGTCGTCTGGATCGACGCCGGGCTCCACGCCACCGAGGTGGCGAACGCGCAGGCGCTGACGGAGATGCTCTATCAGATGGCCACCCGCGACGACCGCGAGACGCTGAAGATCCTCGACGGGGCGATCCTGCTCGCGGCGTTCTCGAACCCTGACGGGCTGGACCTCGTCGCCGACTGGTACAACCGGGAGCGGGAGCCGACGCGCCGGAGCCTGGCCAACTTGCCGGTGCTCTACCAGAAGTACATCGGGCACGACAACAACCGTGAGTCGCTGCTCGCCAACATGCCCGAGTCGGAGTCGATCGCGCGGGTCTGCTACCGCGAGTGGTTTCCGCAGATCGTGTTCAACCAGCACCAGAGCGGTCCGGCCGGCGCCGTGATTTTCATCGGCGCCATGCGCGACCCGTCGAACCCCTACCTCGACCCGCTGATGGCGCCGAGCATGGAGCTCGTGAGCGCGGCCGTGCACACCCGGTTCGTGGCGGAGGGCAAGCCGGGGGCGGTGGCGCGGTCGGGGGCGAGCTACCAGAACTGGTGGAACGGCGGCGTGCGCAGCACGGCCTGCTTCCACAACGAGATCGGCATCCTCTCGGAGATCACCGGCACGCCGACTCCAACCGAGATCACCTTCGTGCCGAAGAACCTCATCATGTCGAACGACAACCCGTACCCGATCGGGCCGCAGCCCTGGCGGTTCCGCCAGGCGATCGAGTACCTGCTGTCGGCGAACCGCGCCATCCTG
The DNA here is from genome assembly GCA_963698725.1 of uncultured Acidobacteriota bacterium. GTDB lineage: Bacteria > Acidobacteriota > Vicinamibacteria > Vicinamibacterales > Fen-181 > FEN-299. Next base: position 527,676 of record CAVORY010000003.1, on the reverse strand, counting down.
GCGCTGGCGGCCGAGCATCGGGAGAGCTTCCTCTACAACATCTACCGGATGGGGAGGAACTCAATCGACAAGGGCAGCCGCGACTCGTGGACGATGACCGCGAAGAAGGTGGCGGGCATCCAGGCCGCAGCCGCGCGGGACGGCGTGACGGCCGCCGGGCGCTCGGGCCTCCCGCGCAAGTACTTCGATCAGCTGCGCGAGCCGGCGACGCGCGATGCCAGGGGCTACGTCATCCCGTCCGATCAGCCCGACTTCCTCACCGCGATCAAGTTCGTCAACGCGCTCATCAAGAACGGCGTCACCGTCCTGCGGGCCACCCGGCCCTTCGAACTCGGCGGCAGGTCGTACCCGGAGGGCTCGTTCGTCGTGAAGGCGGCGCAGGCCTTTCGGCCCCACGTCATGGACTGCTTCGAGCCGCAGGACTACCCGGACGATTTCGCGTATCCAGGCGGGCCTCCGATTCGGCCGTACGACGTGACCGGCTACACGCTGGCGTTTCAGATGGGCGTGAAGTTCGATCGCGTGCTCAACGCCGTCGACGGACCATTCGTACCGGTCGAGGGATTCGCCAGGGCGGCGCCGGGGGCCGTCGCCGCCGTCGGCGCGGGCGGCTATCTGCTGAGCCATCAGCCGAACGACGCGTTCATCGCCGTGAACCGGCTGCTGGCAGCCGGCGAGTCGGTGTACTGGCTGAAGGTCGCGGCCGCTCCGGCGAGCGGTGCGCCTCCGGCGCCGGCTGGTCAGGCGTCCCCCGGCACGATCTACATCCCGATTGCGAAGTCGACGACCGCGCTGGTCCAGTCGATCGCCAGGGACACCGGCCTTCGATTCGAGCGCGCGGCGACGAAGCCTGCCGGCGAGGCCTGGCGGCTCAAGCCTGTGCGGATCGGCGTGGTCGACGTCTACGGCGGCTCGATGCCGTCTGGCTGGCTGCAGTGGCTGTTCACGCAGTTCGGGTTTCCGTTCGAGGTGGTCTATCCCCCCACCCTCGACGCGGGCGGACTCGCCGCCAGGTTCGATGTCCTGGTGTTCGAGAACGGCCTGATTCCGGACTTCAACCGCGCGGGAGCCGGCGGCCAGCGATCGGGCGGCCCCGACCCGCTGACGATCCCCGATGAATATCGCGCGAGGCTCGGAGCGGTGACGAGGGAGCGGACCCTTCCTTCCCTCCGGCAGTTCCTGGAGAGCGGGGGCGCCATCGTGGCCATCGGCTCCTCGACCGGCCTGGCGCGGGCGATCGGCGTGCCGGTGGCGAACCCCCTGGTGGACGGGAAAGGCCAGGCCTTGTCCGGCGAGCAGTTCTACATCCCTGGATCCGTGCTGCAGGCTCGCGTCGATTCGTCGCACCCGATCGCGTACGGCCTGCCGGAGCGGCTGGACGTCTTCTACGACAACAACCCGGTGTTCGCGCCTCCCTCGACGCCGGACGTCCGGTCGGTTGCGTGGTTCGACTCGGCGAACCCGGTGCGAAGCGGGTGGGCGTGGGGACAGGCGCGGCTCGAGGGCGCGACGGCGGTGGCCGATGTGAGCGTTGGTTCAGGCAGGCTGATCCTGCTCGGGCCACTGGTGGCGTTTCGCGCCCACCCGCACGGCACGTTCAAGCTGCTGTTCAATAGCCTGCACTACGCCAAAGCGGAGACCGCCAGGCTGCGGTGATCGGTGATGCTCGGCCCGTACGTGCACGCCATCGACCCGATCCTCGTCGACGTGGGCGCGGTGCATCTCTGGTGGTACGGCCTGGGCTTCGCGCTCGGCTTCCTCCACCTTCACCTGTTCGTGAGCCGGGGCCGTGCCAGCCTCGGCCTGACAGCGCGCGAGGCGTGGAGCCTCAGCCTGTTCATCGTGGTCGGCGTGCTCGTCGGCGGTCGCCTCGTCGAGATCTCGTTCGACGAGTGGGCCTTCTACCGCGCGCACCCGTCGCTCGTGCCGGCCTACTGGCTGGGCGGGATGGCCACTCACGGGCTGCTGCTGGGCGCGGCGGCCGCCGTGGGCCTTTTCGCCTGGGCGTACAAGAAGCCGTTCCTGTCCCTGGCCGACGCGCTGGTCATCTCCGGCGCGTTCCTCATGGGGATGGGCCGCCTCGGCAACTTCATCGACGGCCTGATCGTGGGCCGGGTCACCGACGTGTGGTGGGCCGTGAAGTTCCCCGACGCAGAGGGTCTCCGCCACCCGGTGGTCCTCTACGACGGCGCGAAGAACCTGCTGCTCATGCTGTTCCTGATACGCGTCCGGAAGACCAATCCCACCCCCGGCGCCACGGCCGCGCGGTTCGTGTTCTGGTACGCGGCCCCGCGCATCTTCATCGATCTGTTTCGCGACTATCCCACTCACCGGCTCGCCCTGGGCACCGGGCAGACGCTCAACATCATCATGGCGGTACTCGGCCTGGCGCTGCTCTATCGATCGCGACTGAGGCGACGGGGTCGCCTCCGGGGCGGGCGGCAGACATCCGCGGCACCGCCCGTCCGCGACGAGCGCGCGCCGCTGCTCGCGCAGCGCGTCGCGCTCGCCTGTCTGTTGCTGTTCTGCCTGACGATTCCGAGCAACTGGACCCAGGACATCCCGGCCCGCTACGGCAAGCGTCACGCCGGGCTCCGACACTCGTGGCTCTACCCGCAGATCGATACGGCGCCGCCGGCCGCGCGTCGGTAACGCGAGGCCAGAGCGGTCTGGCCGGGCCCGACGCAATCACCGCCGCCGCTGTCCGACTCTGGCCAGCGCCGGTGTTCACCGCCGCCGCAGCGTGACGGCCGTCGCCGATCCGTTCACGAGCACCTCGGCCCGCCAGGGGTAGTCGGGGTTCCCGGTTTCCGCCAGTGCCACGGGTGCGCCGTCCGCCGTCAGCACGTAGTGCGCGTTGACCGGGAACGACAGTCGAATGCCCGTGCGGTGCGCGGTACCCGTGCGGTTCTCCAGCGTAAACGTGACCGACTCGAGCGACTTGTCCACCGAGATGTCGCCTCCCGACGCGAATCCGTCGCGCTCGAGCTCCACTTTCAGCCGCGCGAGGCTGTCTGCGAACGGCAGTGCCCGGTCCTGGACGACGACCGCCAGCCGGCGGCGGACCCCGTCGCGCGGGTTGACCAGCAACCGCTTTCCGTCGTCTCTCGCCGCGCCGCCGTAGGCGATCCACCCGAAGACCGGGTCGTTGGTGACGACGGTGGCCGCCATGCGGAGGGCGCCGCCGAAGCCGAGATCGATCTCGCCGTCGTAATGCCACGGGCCGCGAGGCACCGTGACACCGCCCGGTACGCTCGAACCCATCCAGGCACTGCCGGCTTTGGCGCTCATGAACTGCCAGCCCGCGGCCCCGTCATTCTCCTTCCCCGGGAACCAGGCGCCATAGCCCGACTCGGCGGTGCCGCTGTTCACGAGGCACCACGAACTCAGGTACGACGCGTAGCCCAACTGCAACCAGTCGTAGGGGCTGGGCGCGAAGTTGATCGCGTAGTCGAGCACGCCCCACCCGCCCATCGCTGCCATGTAGCTCACGCCGGGATCGGCGCCGAGCGTGTAGTACGCCGGGTTGAGCCACCCCCGCACGACCAGCCCCGACGCCAGCTGCCGATCCATGAACGCGCGCGAGTCCTCGCGCTTCACCGTAGGATGCGACCACCACTTCTTCAGCTTGAGGTCGAACCACAGGTTCCGGTCGGGGGCCATGTCGTGCGTCGCGCCGTACTTCGCCAGGGCATACGTCGACTCGAATGCCGTCCGGTCGAACGCGTACTCGCTCCGGAACGGATACGCATCGTCGTACACGAAGTACTTGGCCTTCTTCTCCCACTCGCCGGTCAGCCACTTCGCCTGCTCGGGATGTCCTTCGACCTTCAACGCGTCGATCAGGTCGAGCACGACGAGTTCGTTGTAGAGACCCCATTTGTAGGTGTCGTAGTAGGACGGGTAGATCTCGTAGGGATAGGTGTAGAACGCGCGAGCGGTTTCCCAGGCGCGATTGAGGTAGCCGGCCGCGTCGAGAGAGGACATCAGCGCGGGATACATCTTCGCGATCTGGTACATGTGGTAGTAGAGCATCACGACGTGCGGATAGTCGTAGCTCCGCCACACGTGTTCCTTGCCGAGATCGGCCTTGGCCGTGGCGCCGTTGGCCAGTGAATCCGCGTAGGCCTTGCGCCGCGCGGGATCCCGGTTCACGAACCAGTTCGGCGTGCCGTATACCCCGTACGGATACGGCCGCTCATCGTCTTTGCGCTGGAGGCCGCCCCAGACGAAGTGCTCGATGTAGTACTCCAGCGACGCGATCTCGGCCTTGTCGGGGTACGTGACGTTCTTGGCGGCCAGGTATGGAGCCTTCGCCAGGCCGGGGTCGTCGCACGTCAGGGCGTAGACCATGCGGTCGACGAAGATGTCGGGGTCGTCGATGGTGCGCACGACCTTCGCCCTCATGTCGTAGGGGCCGTAGACGCCGTTCCACCACTTGGCCGGATCCTTGATTTGCTGGCGTGTGACCAGGAACGACGCGCGCTTCTTGATCAACGTTTCGAGCGGCTCGGTGACGAAGAACTCGAGATAGGTCTTGCGGCCGCCATCGTGGGTGATGGTCAGCATGTTCTCGCCGAGCCTCCGGAACGTGACCGCATAGAGGCGCGTGTCGGCGAGTGACCCCACTCTGGCAGCCGTCGGCGCCGACGAGGCGATGGTCGTCCGGTCCGGGAACTCCGCCGTGACGGATTCGATCTTCGCGCGGGTGCGGAGCGAGAACTTCGCGGAGAGGTCCGACGGCACGGTCATGCCGGGGACGACGCGCACGTCGAAGAGGCCGTTCGCGTACAGCAGGTCGCGGAGTTCGTCGTAACTCGATGCCCACTGCAGGCGGAAGCCGTAGCTCGCCTTCGCGCCGGCTCTGAGGTCGAGCGCGGTGTGCGCCTGCCGCCACGTGCCGCGCGCCTCCGCGCTGCCCGATCTGGCCGAGTGCACGAACATCGTGCCGCCCGCGCGGCCGCCGGGGGTGAAGTACTCGAGCTTCGTCCCGGGCCTGGCGGTGACCAGCAGGAAGGGCGGGGCTCCGGAAGCGCGGACGTAGAAGAAGAACGAGCCGGCGCCCGAGACGAACTGGTGTTTCAGGAATCCGCGCTCGAAGATCTGCGCGGGGTTCTCGCCCGAGGGGCCCTGCACCGGCAGGCTGATGCCGAGGTCGCCGACGCGGACGGCCGCTCCCACTGCCGCGAGATCGATCGTCCAGTCCAACGCGCTGCCGTCGGTGCTGTAGGTCTCGGTGATGGCGAGTGGTCCGGCGCCAGCGGTCGAATACCGGACGGTGCCGGCCCCGGGCGATGCCGTCATCGCGCCTCGCGCGGTGACGGTGGTCCAGTCCGACTTGCCGCCGGCCTGATATGCGATGGTCAGCCCCAGCGTCGCCGCCCGCGGCGGTTGGCTCTGGGCGGCGCCAGTGCCGCCGCCACCGCGGCCGGCTGGCGCTGGCGTGGTCACGATGGCGCCAAAAGGATCGTCTGGATGCCTCAACTGAGAGATGCCCAGCTCGTCGTACGCGAACGAGAACGACCCGCGGGTGAGAACCTGAACGGGAGCCGGCGCCGGAACCGGCGCCGGAGCCTGCGCCCACACCGCAGCTCCCAATACCACCGCCGAGAGCATCGTCAGTCGCATGATGCGGGAACAATAGCGCGAAAAGGCTGCAATGGGGAAACAGCGGCATGCGCCCGCCGAGGGCTGGCTGGCGCCCCCCTCCAGACACGGCTGGACGTCTGAGTAGGAGGCCGCGATTTCGAATCGCGGTCTCTCGCTAGGCGCGAAGCGGGGCGCGGGCAGACCGCCGTTGCTGTTGACTTCGGAGCGGGTCCCCGCCTAACGTAGGGCACGACCGTGAACGTTCACGATCGAATGATGGAGCGCTTCACCATGCGCAAGAAGATCTTCCTCGGCGCGGTCCTGTCCGCAATCCTCGCGTCCTGGTTCTTCCCCTGGTCTCGGAGGCTCACAGGGAGGCGACCAGTTCCTCGACGGGATTGGCGAGACCGCTCTCGTTGCGCAGGTACGTGTTGGGCAGCAACACCGAGGATTCGTCCAGGAACAACTTCCATGCGGCGCTGCGTGGCAGCGGCGGCGCGTTCGTCGAGGATTCCCGGTTTGGCAGGGCGCTCGAGCTCCCGGGCAACGGCAGCTACGTTCAGCTTCCCGGTCACGCCCTCGCCGGAGAAGACACGATCAGCGTCGCGGGCTGGCTCTATCTGCCGACCGGCGCGTCTGGACCGTTCTTTGATTTTGGGCAGAGCGTGTCGATGAGGGTGTTCGCCGGGGTGGCCTCGGCCGGCTTCCGCGCCTCGGTCGTTTCGGGCGGCGCGTCACGCGAAACGGCCGCCGCGGCAGTCCCGGTGAACCAATGGGTCCACGTGGCCGTCGTGCTCGATCCGGCGCGCCGTGTTCTCTCAACGTATCTCGACGGCGCCCGGGTCGGTCAGGCGACGGACGTTGCGGCGACCGCGGTGCAGCTGATCCACCAGACGTCCGGCGACGCGAACCGCCTCTATCTCGGCCGCTCCCAGGACGCGGCCGCGCCAACGCTCCAAGGCCGGCTGCGCGACTTCCGTATCTACCGCGTCGCGTTGACCGACGCCCAGGTCGCGACGATTCACCGAAACGCCAGCGGGGGGCAGTCCGGCGGCCGTCGTGGCGCTCCGCCCCCGCCTGTCATCTCGACCGCCGCGATCCCGCGGGAGTCTCCGCTCGCGTCGCGCGTGGACCGCGTTCCGGACATCCAGGCCGCGACGACCGTGGGCCACCTCCCACGGCTGCCTCGCGAGATCCCGGCGGTGTACAAGAACGGTGCCAGCGGGCCCAAGGTCCGCGTGATCTGGCCGGCGCCCAAGGACAACGCCCAGGTCGCGAAACCCGGCACCTACACCGTCACGGGGACCGTGCCCGGCACGCCCTTCAAGCCCACGGCGACGGTGACGGTGACGCCGGCGGGTAAGCCGGCCGCCGCTCCAGCACGCGTGCTGGAACCGTTCGCCCTCGGCCGCGTCGTTCTCAACCAGGACACGAAGGGGCGCGACACGCAGTTCATCAGGAACCGCGACAAGTTCATCCGCGCTCTGGCCGAGACGAATCCCGACAGCTTCCTCTACAACTTCAGAGATGCGTTCGGGCAGCCGCAGCCAGCCGGCACGAAGCAACTCGGCGGATGGGACAACCAGACGACGCGACTTCGCGGGCACGCCAGCGGCCACTACTTGTCGGCCATCGCGCAGGCGTACGCCAGCACCACGTACGACGAGGCGCTGCGGGCGAACTTCCTGAAGAAGATGAACTACTTGATCGACACGCTCTACGACCTGTCGCAGAAGTCGGGGAAACCCGCGACCGAAGGCGGGCCGTTCAACGCGGAGCCGACCGCGGTGCCTCCGGGTTCCGGCCGCACCGGCTACGATTCGAATCTCCGCGCCGGGGCGATCAGAACCGACTACTGGAACTGGGGGCGGGGTTTCATCAGCGCGTATCCCCCGGACCAGTTCATCATGCTGGAGCGAGGCGCGACCTACGGCACCCAGGACACGCAGATCTGGGCTCCCTACTACACCCTGCATAAGATCCTCGCCGGCCTGCTCGACTGTTACGAGGTGGGCGGAAACCGCAAGGCCCTCGAGATCGCCCAGGGCATGGGCGCCTGGGCCTACGCGCGGCTCAGCGCCGTCCCTGGCGAGACGCGGATCGGCATGTGGAGCCGGTACATCGCGGGCGAGTACGGCGGCATGAACGAGGTGATGGCGCGGCTGTTCCGGCTGACCCGCGACCAGCGGTTCCTGGAATGCGCGAAGCTGTTCGACAACGTCAACGTCTTCTTCGGCAACGCGGATCACGACCACGGCCTGGCGAAGAACGTCGACACGATTCGCGGCAAGCACGCGAACCAGCACATCCCGCAGATCACCGGGGCGCTGGAGACGTTCCGCGACACCGGAGAGCTGCCCTACTACCTGATCGCCGACAACTTCTGGGACATCGCGACCAACGACTACATGTACAGCATCGGGGGCGTGGCCGGCGCGCGCAATCCGAACAACGCGGAGTGCTTCCCGGCCGAGCCCGACTCGCTGTGGGAGAACGGTTTCGCCAGCGGCGGGCAGAACGAAACCTGCTGCACGTACAACCTGCTGAAGCTCGACCGCCAGCTGTTCATGTTCGACCAGTCGGCGAAGTACATGGATCACTACGAGATGGGGCTCTACAACCACATCCTCGCGTCGGTCGCCGAGGACGATCCCGGGAACACGTACCACGTGCCACTCAACCCGGGCGCGCAGAAGCGCTTCGGCAACGCCGACATGAGCGGGTTCAGCTGCTGCAACGGCACCGCCCTGGAAAGCAACACCAAGCTCCAGGACTCGATCTACTTCCGCAGCGCCGACGACAAGACGTTGTACGTGAACCTCTTCGTTCCGTCGACGCTGAACTGGTCGGAGCGCAAGGTGGTGGTGAAGCAGCAGACCGATTTCCCCTACGCGGACGCGACCAGGCTGGTCCTCGAGGGAGGCGGCGCGTTCGACATCAGGATTCGCGTGCCGCGCTGGGCCGCCCGCGGGGTCTTCGTGAAAATCAACGGCCGCGAACAGGCGGTGAAGGCGGCGCCGGGAAGCTACCTGACGCTGCGCCGGACGTGGCGGACGAACGACACGGTCGATCTTCGCATCCCGTTCCACTTCTACCTGGTGCCGGTCGTGGATCAGCCGAACGTCGCCAGCATCTTCTACGGCCCGGTCCTGCTCGCGGCCGAGGAATCGGCCCCCCGCACCGACTGGCGCCAGGTCACGCTCGACGCTGGCGACATCGGGAGGTCGATCGCGGGCGATCCCGCGACACTCCGGTTCAGCATCGACGGCGTACCCTTCAAGCCGTTCTTCGAGACGTACGGGCGGCACTCGGTGTACCAGCACGTGACGCTGAAATAGGTGGTCCGGCCTCGGCGCGGTCGGCGCGGATTCGCAGCGCTGTCGCAAGGTAGCCGTGGTCGTCTCGGCCTCGGGCGGCGTCTCCGCCCCGACGACTTGCGTCGTCTCGGGCCGAGGACTACGATGTCCGGGTTGCTCCAACCCAATTTCCAGCGCTCCTGAAGGAGGATCGCCCATGGCCAATCTCGACGCGCTCAAGCAGAAGTACCAGCCCGTCATCGACCTCGCGGCGAAGCGCGGCGTCTCCTGGAAGAACGTCCACATCGAGAACGAAAAACTGCTGATTCGCGGCGCGGCGCCGAACGACGCTATCAAGAACGAGGTGTGGACCGCGATCAAGGCGGTCGACCCGGTGTACGCCGACCTGACGGTCGATATCACCATCGACTCCGCGCTGAAGGTGCCAGAGACGATCTACGCCGTCGTGCCAGGCGACACGCTCTCCAAGATCGCCAAGCACCACTACGGCGACGCGAACAAGTACATGAAGATCTTCGAGGCCAACAAGGACCAGCTGAAGGACCCGAACGTCATTCAGGTGGGTCAGAAGCTGAGGATCCCCGACTAGGACGCAAAGGAGGACCGGATCACCCCTTCACCCCGAACCCCTTCTTCACCAGCAGATCGCGAAGGCGATCGCGCAGATCGCCTTGCAGCTCGACGGCGTCGGCTCGCACGGCGCCGCCCACCCCGCAGGCCCGCTTCAGATCCTGGCAAAGCTCCTTGAGGAAGGCGGTATTGCGCGGCAGGTCGTAGACCACCGTGACGGACTTGCCGCCGCGCCCCGCCTTCTCGAGGCGCAGCTTCGCGACGACGCGAACCGGCACCGGCTCGCGCCCCTGCCGCGAGCCGGCGCAGCGACAGTCTGCGGCCGGCCGGCCGCACCCGGGACAGATCGTGCCGGCGCCGGTGGAGTAGACGAGCCGGGAATCCTCGCGTGCCGCCATGGCGCCATGATGCGCGAACGGCCGAGGCCCGGCAAGGGGGCGTGACGTGCCTGGCGACTTTCGATCGACGTGAAACGTGAGAGGATGACGGAACGCCGCGCGTCAGGCTGACCACAGGAGGTCTCATGCACAGACGGTTCTTCATTCCGTTCCTCGCCATCATGGCCGTGTTGAGCCTGGAATTCGGATCGACCGCCGCAGGGCTCGGTCAGGCCGAGAAGGCCGAGAAGGACAAGAAGCCGGATCCTTTCTCAGCCTTGAAGTACCGCTACATCGGCCCGGTCGGGAACAGGACCATCGCCGTCGCCGGCATTCCGGGCGACCCGAACGTCTATTACGTGGGCGCCGCTTCGGGCGGGATCTTCAAGACAACCGACGGCGGCGCGAACTGGGCTCCCATCTTCGACAGTCAGCCGGTCTCGTCGATCGGTGCTCTCGCCGTTGCCCCGTCCGACGTGAACGTCGTGTGGGCCGGAACCGGCGAGACGTTCATCCGCAGCGACATCTCCCACGGGAACGGCATCTACAAGTCGACCGACGCGGGCAAGACGTGGACGTGCATGGGGCTCGAGAACACCGGCCGCATCGGCCGGATCGCGATCGATCCACGGAACCCCGACGTCGTCTTCGCCGCGGCCATGGGCCACACCTACGGGCCCCAGCAGGAGCGCGGCGTGTACCGCACCGTCGATGGCGGCAAGACGTGGGAGCGGGTGCTCTTCGTCGACGAGAACACCGGGTGCTCCGACATCGCGATGGATCCGACCAACCCGCGCATCCTCTTCGCCGGGATGTGGCCGATGCTCATCAAGACGTGGGGGAAATGGAGCGGCGGGCCCGGCGGCAGCCTCCACGTTTCGCGCGACGGCGGGACGACGTGGACGCGCCTGAAGGGCAGCGGCCTTCCCGACACCGAGATCGGAAAGGTCGGACTCGCCGTATCCGCGAGCAACCCCAATCGCGTCTACGCCCTCATCGAGACCGCCAACGAGGGGCTGTGGCGATCGGACGACGGCGGCGGCTCCTGGACGCACGTGAACCGCGACCATGCCTTGCTCAATCGACCGCTGTACTACACCCGTGTCGTCGTCTCTCCGAACGACGCCGATGAACTCTACTTCCCGGCAACCCGCTTTCACATGAGCCTGGACGGCGGCAAGACGATTCAGCGCTTCAGCCCCTGGGGGGGAGACCACCACGACATGTGGATCGACCCCAAGGACCCGGGCCGCATGATCGTCGCCAACGATCAGGGGATCGCCATCTCCACCAACCGCGGGAAGAGCTGGCGCGGGATCGAACTGCCCATCGCGCAGATGTACCACGTCTACGTCGACAACCAGATTCCGTACTACGTCTACGGGAACCGTCAGGACGGGACCTCGTATCGAGGGCCCAGCAACAGCCGGACCGGGGGCGGCATCCCCAGGGGGCTCTGGCACCCGGTCGGCGGCTTCGAAAGCGGCGTGGCCGTCCCGGACCCGGTGGACAACAACATCGTCTGGTCGGGCAACTACGACGGCATGCTCGACCGCTTCGATCTCCGGACCAAGCAGAGCCGCGCGGTGACCGTCTGGCCGGAGAGCATCGAAGGACTGGAGCCGGGGGCCGCGAAGTACCGCTTCCAGTGGAGCTTCCCGATCTGCATCTCCCCCCACGATCACAACCGGGTCTACGTGGGCAGCCAGTTCGTCCACATGACGACCAACGGCGGCCAGAGCTGGGAGATCATCAGCCCCGACCTCAGCACGAACGACAAGACGAAGCAGCAGCGAACGGGCGGCATCACGGCTGACGATACGAGCCCGCTGTACTCCTGCACGCTGTTCGCCATCGCCGAGTCGCCTCTCGAGAACGGGCAGATCTGGGCGGGAACCAACGACGGCCTCCTCCACGTGACGCGCGACCGGGGAAAGACGTGGACGAACGTCACCAGGAACATCCCCGGCCTTCCCGAGTGGGGGACGATCAGTAACATCGAGCCGTCGCGCCACAAGGCCGGAACCGTCTACATCACCGTCGACCTCCACCAGGTGAACGACCGCGATCCGTACGTGTTCAAGACGACCGATTACGGAAAAACCTGGAAGAACATCAGCGCCGGGATTCCCAAGACCCCATTGAGCTACGCTCATTGCGTCCGTGAAGACCCGACCCGGCCGGGCCTGCTCTACCTCGGCGTCGAGAACGCGCTCTACGTGTCGTCCGACGAGGGCGCGAGCTGGACGCCGCTTCAGTCCAACCTCCCGCACGCGCCGGTCCGCTGGCTCGCCGTTCAGGAGCATTTCAAGGACCTCGCGGTCGGCACCTACGGCCGGGGCTTCTGGATCCTCGACGACCTGACTCCGCTTCAGCAGTGGACTCCGGAGGTGGCGAACAAGGACGCGCACCTCTTCACGCCGAGGCCGGCGTACCGCTTCCAGCGTGTGGAAGGTCCCGCCGACGCGCCGAACGACAGCACGACCGGCAAGAACCCGCCCTACGGCGCGTCGATCAACTACTTCCTGAAGGACGAGCCGAAGGAGGAGATCGTCATCACCATCCTCGACGCGCAGGGGAAGACGGTGCGGACGCTCAAGACGGAGGACAAGAAGGAGGAGGAGGGCGACGGAGAACGCGGCCGTGGCGGGGAGCCGTTCAAGGTGCCGAAGAAGGCCGGGATCAACAGGATCTCGTGGGACCTGCGTTACGACAAGACCGCGGAGGTCAGACTCTGGACCCCCGTCGTGGATCACGAGCATGCGGACGTCGGGCCGAAGGGATGGCGGACGTTTCCGCAGGGCGGCGAGCGGAGCGTGCCTCTTGTGGAGCCGGGGCAATACACGGTGAAGCTCAAGGTCGGGGCCAAGGAGTTCTCGCAGGCGCTGACGGTGCTCAAGGATCCAAACACCTCAGGCACGGCCGCGGACATCAAGGCCCAGACGAAGATCCTCCTCGAGATCTACGAGAACACGAACGTGGCGGCGCGGTTGGTCAACCAGGCCGAGCGGATCCGACGGCAGCTCCGCGATCTGAAGACGTTTCTCGAAGGCCATCCGGCGGCGGACGCGGTCAACAAGGCCGGCGTCGACATCGACAAGAAGCTGCTGGACATCGAGGACTTCTTCTTCCCGGTCCGGCTTACGGGGTCAGGGGATGAACTCCGGTGGCCGTCCAAGTTCTACGCCAAGCTCGGGTTTCTGGCGGATCATGTCGCCAACAGCGACTACCCGCCCACGGACCAGATGATCGAGGTGCACCGGATGTTGACCTCCCAGCTGGCCGAGCAGCAGGCGAAGCAGCGGAAGGTCGTCGAGCAGGACCTTGCCGCCTTCGAGAAGCTGCTGGCCGAAAAGAAGGTGCCGCGGATCCTGTCGGACTTCAAGGAGAAGTAACTCGGCGTCTTCGCCGTTCTGTCAGAACTTTGCCACCACCGTCACGACGCCGTTGAAGCCGGGGGCCGAAACCGCGCGCGCGTCCGGCGAGACCGGGTAGGTCTCGTTGAGGAGGTTCCGCAGTGTCAGATTGATGTCGAGCCGCTTCGCGAGCGTCGCGCCGACGATCGCGTCGAGCGACGTGTAGCCCGGCATCTTGATTTCGGTCGGCCCCGGCCGGGTGTCCTCGGCGTAGAACACGCTCCGGATCTGCGCGAAGGCGCGCGACCCGATCGGCCGCCGCAACCCGATCGAGAACGTCAGCGGCGGGATGTCGTCGAGCGCCGCCCCATCGTCCAGCGCCTCGCCGCGCGTAAACGTCAGCGTCGACTCGAGCGTCAGCTGCCAGGGGAGCGCGGCATTTGCCTCGCCCTCGAAGCCCTGGATCAGCGCCTCGCCGCGGTTGCGGAAATAGTAGAAGTCGGTCTCGGTCATGTAGCGCTCGATCAGGTTCTCGATCGAATACCGGTAGGCCGAGAGCGCGGCTCGCACGCGGGACGAGGTGTAGCGCAGGCCGAGGTCGAACTGGTAGCTGCGCTCCGGCTCGAGGTCCGGGTTGCCGGTGATGAACCCGCGGCCGGTCGGCCCGCGGTAGTAGCGATCGGAGACCGTCGGGTCGCGGAAGCCGCTGCTGGCCTGGGCCGTGAACGACACCCCGGCCCACGGGCCGACGATGGCGGACACGCTGCCAGACAAGGCGGTGTGCGAGGTCGAGTGGTCGCCAAAGTACCCGCCCCAGTTCTGGGAGGTCGCGAGGTCGCCGCGGATGCCCCCGCCCAGCGTGACCTTCTGGCCGACGGCAGACTCGATGGTGCCGAACACGCCGGTGTCGAGCTTCCGGGCCTCGTCGATGGAGACGTTGGTGACCTCGGTGGTCAGGTCGCCTGACAGGCCGTACTGCTGGACGAGATCGGTGGCGTGGACGTTGATCCGTCCGTTGACGTCCACCCCGAACTCGAACCGCGATCGCGACAGCAGCTTCTCGGCTGAACCGCGCACCTGGAAGTCGTTGGCCGTGTAGTCAGCCTCCTCGAGCGTGCGCCCGCGCGTCGCGGTGGCGTAGCGGTCCTGGTCGGTGATCTGGTGGTAGCTGCCGGCGAAGACGTCGAACACCACGCGCTCGAACCCGCCGACGCGGCGCAGGTCGTAGCTCGTTGTCAAGCGGTGAGAGTCCTCGACGGGATAGTAGAAACGGACGGTCTGCGAGTTGTTGCGCGGCCGATCGATGTCGCGCCCGAAGTCGCTCTGCCACGACGCGCTGAACACGCCTGGTCCGAGTTCGTGATCGGCGCGAGCGAGGAATCCCTGGTCGGTCGCACCCGAGTTGAACACCGTGCCCGACGGGCTGTCGTAGTCGTCGAAGTCGCGGTAGTGGCCCTGGATGACCATCCCGCCTCGCCCGAAGCCCTTGGTGACCTCCGCGCCGATTCTCACCTGGGGCACCCCGGCCCCGAAGGCGCCGACCACCCGCGCGCCCAGAGGCGCGTTCGGCGCGGTCCGCCGGGTCCGCGCGTAGATCACGCCGCCGAACGCGTCGGATCCGTAGGCCACCGACCCCGGACCGCGCGCCACCTCCACGCCGTCCAGGACGAACGGGTCGAGGAACGTGGCGCTGGGACCGACGCGCCGGTCGCTGGTCACGCGGGCGCCATCGATGAGAATGACCGTCCGCCCTCTCGCGAGGCCGCGGACGGCCGGCACCGCGGCGTGCCCCTCGGAGACGCTCGAGACACCAGCCATGCCCTCGAGCGCCTGCGTCAGGTTGGCAGGCTGGCGGCTGAGGATCTCCTGGGCGGGCAGCAGCGACGTCGAACTGCCGAGCGTCGCCTCGATGTCTGGCGCGGCGCCGGCGGTCACGGTGACCGTCTCGTTCACCAAGGGCGCAACCATCACCTCGAGCGGCCCGCTGTCGGGCAACTTCTCGATCAGCACCGGCTTGGTGAACCGCTCGCCCGGGAGAATGACGAGGATCTCGAAGGGGACCGGAGGGTCGGGCTTCCAGCTGAACCGGCCGTCGGCGTCCGTGTACACGACGCCCGGCCGCCCGAGCACCGTGACTTCCGCGTTGGCGATCGGTTTGCCGGTCCGGCCGTCGATGACGCGCCCCTCGAGCGCGTACGCCGTTCCAGCGGCCAGGAAGAACGCAAGGAGAATGACCGCCGAGAGGATGCGGGACGAGCGCAGGACGACGCGTGTCATGATGCGATGAAGTCTATGCGGCCGGGCATTCCTACTACCAGCGATAGTAGACAGAGGCCACCAGGCCGCATTATCCCTCGATGCTAGAATCTCCGGATGGCCGCCCGACGACTGCCTGGCTGGGTCCCGCTCGCGGCGCTCGCTGCGTCGCTCGTGCTCGCGTGGCTGAACTTCCTCATGACTGGCCGCTGGTCGGCGGTGCCAGGCGCCCTGAACGGATGGCGTCAGCCGTGGTATGCGGCCGCGCTCCTCGCCGTCACCATCCTGGCGATCGCGACTCGGTCGTCGGTCGGACGATCGATCCGGGTCGGATGGGCGGCGTCGTCGGCGCTGCTGCTGGCCGGAGCCGGGCTGCTGGTTGCCGCGCTGTTGTCGCGGCTTCCCCCCGCGACGTGGGGGCAGATCCCGTTCAGCGATGACTGGACGGAGTTGTACCAGCAGGCGGTCAACGGCGTTCACCTGCTGTACCGCGGTTCGGTTGTCGGCTGGAACTGGTGGCTGATGGGAGGCTACCCGACCTCCACCGACATCGCCCAGAACTTCTCGACGCTCGCGATCGTGCCGATGGCGCTGGCCGGCGAGCAGGCGGGGTATCACCTGCTCCACGCGGCGATGTTCCTGGTCCTGCCCGTGTTCGTCTACTGGGACATCAGCCGCGAGGACCGCGAGGCCGGCGTCGTTGCCGCCGGCTTCGCGTGCTTCTTCGTCGCCGGCTTCTTCGCGACGCTCGGCAACAGCGGGGATACCAACTCGCTGGCCGGCGTCCTCGCGGCCAGCCTGGCGCTGATGGGCAGCCGCGCCGCGCGGCTCGGCCTCGGCTGGGGCGGCCCGCTGCTGGTTCTCGGCCTCACGCTCGGCCTGTACACACACCAGGCATTCTTCGTGTACGCCGTGATTCTCCTCGCGCTCGAGTCGGTGTACTTCCGCGACCGTGCGGCGGCCCTTCGCCTTGTAATGGCGTCCGCCGTGGCCGGCGCCGCCGCCCTGCCGATGCACTGGGAATCGCTGCGGTACCCGGCTTACGTCAGCTTCAACAACGTCATGTACGACCCGGGCACGCCGACAGACTGGGGACTGTTCCTGCGCACGTTGTTCTACAACGTCGAGATCCTCGCCCATCCCCATCGCTGGTTCAACGACTACCGGAGCCTGGCCAACGTCTGGCTGCCGGCGCTGGTGGCCGCGGCCCTGCATCCGTCCCGCTCCCGCGTCGGCTACTTCGCGTGGGCCGCGGTCCTCGCCCAGGCGCTGCTCCGCCTGAACACCCCGGAGGTCGGCGCGCTGTTCGACCGCCTGCAGCACATGCTGCCGATCCTGGCGGCGCCCGCCCTCGCGGGCTTCGTGGTGCGATTCGGCGGCACACGCAAGCTCGCCGTGGCGCTCATCGCGGCGATCGGCCTGTACGTCGGCACGTCGTTCGTGCCCGTCCCCCACCTTCCCGAACTGCGCGCGTGGGATCCGCCGCTGATCGACCGCGTGGCCAGCGCGGACGGCGGCATGATCCTGTTCGAGGTCAACCCGCATCGCGACATGGACAGCGACCCGGTCGGGCGGACACCCCAGACGCCGTTCAACACGCACTTCGAGGGCCTCCTGCCAGGCGTCGCCGGACAGCGTTTCTACAGCCAGATGATCGACGGCTGGGCCTGGAACGTGTGGAGGGGCCAGGTCGTCGGCGGCGGCACGTTCCGCGGGCGGGCGATTGCCGAAACCCCGGTTGACGATTTCGCCGCCGAGATGCGCCGCTGGGGCGTCCGGAACCTGTTCGTCTGGACCGACGCCTCCCGACGCTACCTCGCGGAGAGCGGCGGACGGTTCGTCGAGAGGTGGCGCGGCGGCCGCTGGTCGCAGTTCGAGATGTCAGACGCGGACCTCCGATCGGTCGTCGTGCCGGGCGGAAGCGGCAGCTTGCGCAATCTCGATTTCCTCGGAGGGGACGTGGCGCTGAGCGACGCCGCGGCCGGCGACCTCGTGGTCGTGCGCACGAACTACTACCCGGCGTGGCGTGCGTTTGCCGACGGGCGGGACGTGCCACTGCTCTCGAGCGGCGGGCAGCTGGCGTTTTACGCGCCGAAGAGCGGCGCCTATACCGTCCGGCTCGAGTACCCCCGGTATCGCGGGCTGTCGATCTTCGCCCTGCTGGCATTCGCGGCCGGGACGGCGATCCTCTGGCGCTGGCCCCGGCACCGGCATGTGCCCAGTCAGGCACCGTAGCCGGCAAACGGGCCGGCCCGTGTGCTACCGTGGTGGCCCATGAAGCGCCTCGGCACTGCGGCCGCGGTCCTCGTGTTCGCCCTTCTGGGCTTCGGAATCGACGCCGCCGCACAGCCGACGGAGGTCTCCGCGTTCGTCGGCATCGGGTTCGGCGGCTCGCTGACGTCGCCGGCCACCGGCGGCAGCATCGACATCGAGGTCGGCCCGGTCTACGGGGGAGCCATCAGCACGCCGCTGTCCAGCACGTGGCGGTTCGAGGGGCTGTTCTCGCGCCAGGAGAGCCGCGCCGCGGGAGAGCGGTCCGGCGCGTATGTCCACGTGGCGCAGGAGCGATACCTGGCCGGCTTCCAGGAAGAGGTGGCGTGGGGCAAGGGACGGGCCTTTGGCACGTTCCTCATCGGGGCCACGCGCTCGGTTCCGGCCGGCGCCGACGACGAGCTGTGGTTCACGATCGGCGTGGGTCTCGGCTTCAAGAGGCGGCTGTCGGCACGCGTCGGTCTCCGGTTCGAGGTCCGCGGCTACTACACGCCGGTCACCGCCGGCGGTGTGACGGTCTGCGGCGCCGGCGGGTGCTTCTTCAAGTACACAGGGTCCGGGGTGTTCCAGGGGGACGTCACAGCCGGAGTGTTCTTCGGCTTCTGAGCATCGTCGAGGATCAGCGGGTGTTCGAGCGCCGCGTGGCGCAGGATCCGACGCCCCGGTCCGCTCCCGCTCATACCTGCCTCCGCCTCCAGGCATGCCGCCGCGTTGTCAGTCCCCGGCTCCAGCGGAATCCCCTTGTCGTAAGAGAGTTCGCCGGCAAGGCAACGCCCGCCGCCGGGGCCCGATGCTCAGCGCGGTCTCACCGACGAGATCTGGCGCGCGAAGTTCGTCGCGAGCTGATTGCTGTTCCGGTCCAGGATCATGCACTGACCTCTGAAGTCCTTGTC
Organism: uncultured Acidobacteriota bacterium; assembly: GCA_963698725.1. Lineage (GTDB taxonomy): Bacteria > Acidobacteriota > Vicinamibacteria > Vicinamibacterales > Fen-181 > FEN-299. The sequence goes on along the minus strand of CAVORY010000003.1, from coordinate 509,047 downwards.
GGTGCACACCTCCCAGCGGCCCCCGTCGACGCGGATCGAGACCGCCATGTCGTTGAACCCGACGTCGACCAGGTTGCGAATCTCGCGCTGCGTCGCGTGGGAGCGCCCCCGGAGGTTCTGGTCGTCGAACAGCGTCAGCGTCGGCGTCTGATTCTGATAGCCGCCGCCCGGGTAGCCGCCGCCGGGAGAGCCTCCGCCCTGGCTCAACCTCCTGATCGAGGAGATCTGGCGCACGAAGTTCGGCGCGAGCTGGGAGTTGTCCCGGTCGAGAGTCAGGCACTGACCTCCGAAGTCCCTGTCGGTGCACACCTGCCAGCGGCCGCCGCCGACGCGAATCGAGACCGCCATATCGTTGAAACCGGCGTCGGCCAGATTGCGAACCTCGCCCCGGGTCACGTACGAGCGTCCGCGGAAATTCTGGCCGTCGAACAGCGTCAAGGCTGGCCCCTGGTTCTGGTTGCCGTCTTCGGGGTAGTAGCCACCACCCCGGTTCCACGACCGGTCGCCCTCGCGAATGGACGAAATCCGGCCGGCCCACCCGACCGAATTGAGGTCCGGGATGTCCGTGGTGATCGATTTGCAGCCGACGTAGTTGATGTCGGTGCAAATCTGCCAGCGGCCGCCCAACACGCGGATCGAGGCGATCCGGTCGTTGAGACCCAGGTTCCGCAGATCAGCTTCGTCGTGCGAGAAGACCAGCGACCGGCCGCGGAAGTTGGGCGCCGTGTATCCGACGATGGCCGTGCCGCCGGACCCGGAGCCTTCGCGAACCGGACGCAACGAGGAGACCAGGTCCTGCAGCCGGCTGCCGGCCAGGTCGGAGACCGACCGCGAGAAGTCCTGGCACGTGCCCTGGAGGTTGTCCTCGGTGCACATCCGCCACGTGCCGCTGGTGATGCGGAAACTCGAGATGGTGTTCGACATCCCCCAGGCGGCCAGGTCGTTCACGCCGTGCTTGAGCGTGACGCAGCGGCCGCCATAGTTCTTGTGCTCGCAGACCCGAATCTCGGCGCCCGCTGCGGCCGTGGCGCCGAGCGCCAGGCAAGTGACGACGAGTCCAACCGCCGCAGTTGTGCGTGCCATGATCGCGCCTCCTTCCACGCCAGAGTTCGTTTCCACCAGCGACTCCACCGGTCACCGTCAGACGATGCAAGAAGCGAGCCTGGAGAATTGTCCTCTGGGCAGAACACCTCACGGGCCCGCGCCGACCCGGCCACGGTTTGCGCTCAGTCCTTCTTCGCGGGCGCCAGGAACCAGTCCTCGCGCCGCACCAGCTTCGGCTGTTCGGGGTCGGCCTCGTAGGCTGGCGTCATGATCTGCACACCGTACTCGTTGAACACGTCCAGGATGTTCCGGTGCAGCGCCGTATAGAGCCGGGGCATCAGCGCAGGCGCGTCGCTGTAGACGTTGACCTCGTAGGTGACGGCGAAATCGGCGAGGGCCTTCTGCAGCACGAACGGCTTCGGTTCCTTCAGCAGCCCTTCGGTCCTGTCCGCCGCCTCGAGGAGCATCGCCTCGACCTGGCGCCAGGGGGTCTCGTACCCGATGCCCACGGTCGTGTGGAGGATGAGCCCCCGCTTCTTCGCCAGCGTGCTGTAGTTGACGACGTCCGCCCCGAGAATCTGCGAGTTGGGAACGATGACCTCCTCGTTCTTCGGCGTCCGGAGGCGGGTGACCATCAGTCCTGCGGTCTCGACGGCGCCGACGTGTCCCCCGATCTTCACGATGTCGCCGGCGCGGAACGTCTGGCGGTACGTCATGCTGTAGCCGGCGATGACGTTCCCGATGAACGACGACGACCCCAGCGAAAAGACGACGCCGATGAAGAGCGAGACACCCTTGAACGCGTCGGTCTGCGCGCCCGGCACGTACGGGTACGCCACGACTACCGCGAGCGCGACGATCAGCAGCCGGACCAGCTTGTAGGTCGGCATCGCCCACTCGGGATCGAACGACCCGAACGTCACGGTCCCGGCGCCAACGGCATCGAAGAACAGGCGGACGATCTTCAACAGGTAGCGCGTGATGAAGATGAAGACGGCGAGAAACACCAGCTTCGGGAAGGTCGCGATCGCGCCGTCGGCGAGGAAGCGCAACGGAACGGCGATCATGTCCGCCAGGCCAAGGCCCAGGCCCCGGGTCCACGGGAAGCTGGTCAGGACGTACTGCAGGTAGACGTACACCGCCACCAGCATGGCTGCGGCCCACGCGACGGTCCCGACGCCGACCACCGCCTGCCACACGCGTTCCGCGCGGACGAACTGGAAGGTGCTGACCTGAACGCCCTTCACGCGCGCTCGATAGCGGGCTTCGAGACGGGCGCGCAGCCGACGGTGAAGCCAGGTGAGACCCACCAGCAGCGCGGCCAGGGCCAGAGTCGCCCCGGCCGACTTCAGGGCCGCGTCGGTCAGCCGCGCCGGCTCCCGGTCGCGCCGGTAGCGCTCGATCGCCGCGCGGAGAGCCTGTGCGTTCGCCCTGGCCAGGTTGGTTCGCCGGACTCCCTCGATGCGGGCGTCCGAATCGAGCACGATCATGACACGCTGGGAGCCGGCGAGAATTTCGTCGTAGTCGGCCGATGGGGCCACCGTCAGCGAATTGGCGGGGACGGCGGGGTCATCCGCGATCTCGGCGACGCGACGACGGATGTTCTCCGCGCGCTGCTCGGCCGGATACGCCGAGACGCCGCGGACGTGGAAGAGCGTGACGCCGTCGACGACGACCGGCGCCCTGGGCGGGATGGCGCCGGCCTCCTCGCCTGCTGGCGCGGCTGCCGCAGGCTGCGGCGGTTGCGCGTTGGCTGTCGCGGCGGCCAGCATCGCGAGCGCGAGCCACGTCGCCGCTCCCGCGCGCAGCGGTCGCCTCCGGTTCTCGCCGGCGTAATCGCAGGCCATGGTCGTCTCCCCCAGAAATCACTCCCGGAGTGATTATCCACCCGACGGAAACCACCCGGAGTGATTATCCACCCGACGGAAACCACTCCGGGAGTGATTATCCACCTGAGCCGGTGCGATAATCATCGGGTGGATTCCCACTCCTGAAATGGGCGTCGCGTTCCCCCTTTGTCCCACGAGGTCCCGGCGATGAGTGGTCGATGGACGGCGGTCCTGGTCGCGTTGGTGTGCGCCGCCGTGGCGCTGGCAGCGGGCCAGGCTCGGACTCCCGAGAGCTTCGGCGGCAAGTTCGACACGCTGCGTCCTGAGCAGCAGCGGCTGGTTGCCGGGTGGGTCGCGGAATACAGCCGCGTCACCGGCAAGTCACTGACCCCCATCCAGGCCTACGACGCGATGTCGCCGTCCACGCGCACCACGTTCGAGGCGGTGACGCACGCCCTGCTGACCACGAAGCTCACAGCGGAGAACGGAGAACCGCTCGGGACCGGCCTGGACCTAATCCAATTGGTCGAGGCCGTCCACGGCCAGATTGCCCACGCCCGCGGCGACCACCAGTTTCGGCTCTACGTACTGCTCAGGCCCGACGCCCTCGACCGCCTCTACCGCAGCCGGGAGTTCAAGCGCACTCGCGACAACACGATCTTCCACATCGGCTACCCGATCAACTTCCGTCAGCAGGGTGGCACGCCCTCGATGCAGGTGTCTGTCACGAGGACCGGTCGCCGGGCGGACATCGACGTCGACTACCGATCGTCGGGAGGCCCGGTCGCGTTGTTCAACGGCCACTTGACGTCCGCCAACTCCGATGTCCGGGCCGGGAACAACTTCAACCGGCACGTCAACCGCTGGACCGGGCTGCGCAACTGGTGGGAAGGCCTGCTGGGCCTGTTCATGGTGCAACCGGAAGAGAAGGTCCAGCTCGCGCTGGGCGTCGAAGTCCCGGTGAAGTCGACCGTTGCGGCCGACCGGCCCGTGAGCGAAGCGGTTCTCGACTTCTACAAGACGTGGCTGGTGGACGGAGCCCCGGAGCGGTCGATGGCGTACATGTCCGTTCGTTCCTACGCCTGCCTCGCGGAATACCGAACCGGCGAAACGCTCGAGAGCGGCCTGGCCGCGTTGCGCATTCTGCAGCACATGCGGCTGGGGCAGGCGGCGTACGGGAAGCCTGCGGACCTGTCCGAGGTGATTCAGGGCATCGTCCTCATCCCGCCAGGTTCACGGCCTGTCGTGCATCCCAACGGCGGGCTGTTCAGCATGCAGCACCTGACCGACACCGCCGCCCGCGCGATGGACTGTCGGGAACGCCAGCGGGTGAAGCTGGCGGAGGAGCTGCCATATGGCGGCGACGAATTCGGAGAGTACTACGCCACCGCGACCAGGCTGCTGAAGGAGCGCGGCGCAGAGACCATCCTGACGCAGCTCTGGACGAAGGAAGAGGGCTCCTGGAAGATCGTCTCCTGGCACCTCGAGCACCCCTTCGTCGGAGCCGACGCCCCGGTGACGGCATTCGTCGACGCCGACAAGACCGCGCCGGAGGCTCCCAGCCTCCCCTCACACGCCGCCGTCATCAAGACGGCCACGCAATTCCTGACAGCCTGGATCGTCGAGCGCCGGTACGCGGACGCGGCGGTCTACTTCGCGCCGCGGTCGGCGTTCTGCGCGGACTTGAAGGCCGCGGGCTCCGCCGACGCGTTCCTCGCCTCGGTCGGCGACGCGATACCGAAGGGCAAGACCCTCGGCGATTCTCATCACCGCGGTCCCGTTCGGCCATCCTCATCTCGAGAAGGTCGCGCACGACCAATCGTCCGCCTTTCTGTTGACGCGCGTCTCGACCGACCTGGCGCCGACGCTGGAATGCAATGCCGGCGCGCCCAGCCGCAGCACCACGATGAGTCCGCCGAAGTTCGACGGGAAGACGTACCGAACTGACTTCAGCGTGAAGGGCGCCGCCGGGCACGCCGGCGCGGTGTCGCTCGTCTGGCGCCTCGAGCGGAACACCTGGCGCATCGCCGCGGCCGAGATCGTCGCGCACTGACCGGGAGGACTCGACCACGCCTCCCTCCGCCGGTTCGAGACCTCTGCGGCGACTCGCGCGACGTGCCGATATAGTCAACAGAAGGGAAATCACTCCGGGAGTGATTGTCCAGCTGAGCCGGAGTGATATTCTCCAGTGAGGCCGCCATTCCCCACTGTTGGCCGTAGTACCCCTTCATTCAGCGAGATGACGACGATGACTGGTCGGTGGAGGACTGTTCTCGTTCTGCTGGTTTGCGCGCTCGCTTCGGTGGCTGCCGGCGAGGAGAAGGGGCCACGGAAGTCTGGCGGCCGTTTCGACACGCTACGCCCGGAACAACAGCGATTGGTGAGCAACTGGGTCGATGAATACAGGCGGATCACCGGCAAGTCCCTGACCCCGGCCGAGTCCTTCGACAAGATGTCGGTGTCCACGCGCGCGACGTTCGAGGCTGTCACACACGCCCTGCTGAACACGACGCTTACGGCGGAGGACGATTCGTCGCTTGGCACCGGACTCGACGTAATCCAGCTTGTCGAAGCCGTTCACGGCCAGATACCCGGCTGGGGCGGCGACAGGCAGTTCCGAATCTACGCGCTGCTGAAGCCGGACGCGGTCGACCGCCTCTCCCGGAGCCGGGAGTTCAAGCGCACCGGCGACAACGACACCTTCCACGCCGGTTACCCGATTTCCTTCCGCCAGCGCGGCGGTGTGCCGTCCCTGCAGCTCTCGGTCACCGCCACCGGGCGTCGGGCTGACATTGACATCGACTACCGAGCCGGGCACGCCCCGTTCGTGCTGTTCAACGGGCACTGGAGATCAAGCAACTCGGACGTTCGGGTCGGCCGCAACTTCAATCGGTTCGTCAGCCGCTGGGGCGAACTGACCGACTGGTGGAACGACCTGATGGGCCGCCTCACCCTTCCTCAGTTCGACCCGGCCATCAGGCTGTCGTTCGGCGTCGAGATTCCGGCAAGAGCGCGGATCCGGTCCGAGCGGCCGGTCAGCGAGGCCGCGTTCGACTTCTACCGGAAATGGCTCGTCGACGGCGAGCCGCAGCAGTCCATGGCCTACATGTCGGTGCGCTCCTACGCCTGCCTGCCGGAATACGGTGCGGGAGAAAGCGTGGACAGCGGGCTGGCCGCCCTGCGCATTCTCGAGCACATGCGGCGGGATCTGGCGGCTCACGGACGATCCGACCACCTGTCGGAGGCCATCCAGCGCGTGGCGATCAACCCGTCAGGAATCTCGCCCATCCCGCGCGCCCACCGGGCGCTGTTCACCGTGCGTCGTCTGACCGCCACCGCGGCCTCCTCGATGGACTGCGTGCCGCGACATGACGTGGCGCTGGCCGAGCCGCTTCCATACGGGATCGGCGAGCCGGTCCCCTACTTCTCGGTATCGACCCGGCTGATCAAGAAGTCCGGTTCCCACTCCGTTCTGACGCAAGTGTGGACGACGGAAAAGGGAGTCTGGAAGGTGATCTCCTGGTCCTTCGAGGACCCCGGGGCGGACGTGGAACCGCCCGCGGCCCCGAGCGGCGACCGCCGGCCGGACGACCTGCCGAGTCGATAGTCACGGGTCGTTCACACAGCACTGCTTGAACTTCTTCCCGCTGCCGCACGGGCACGGGTCGTTGCGGCCGACGCGGAGGGCCGCGCGACCGCGCGGGAGGCCCGGTCCGCCGCCCGGCGAAACGTCCGGCACGAGTTCTTCCAGCGTGGGCTTCCGCCGCTCCGCCGCGACCTGCGCTGCGAATGGCGTGCAGTGCCGGTAGAACCGCCTGAATGCCGGACACAGGTAGTTGAGCCCGTCCTCGCCGTCCTCGGTCCGCACGAACCGGTCCTTCGGGCACCCGCCGTGACACTGCTCGAGAACATCACACTCCCGGCACTGGCGGGGCAGCGTGTCGCGCTTGGCGAGGCCGAAAGCGCGCTGCCGGGGGCCGGCGAGCAGGTCGCCGAGGCGCGATTCGCGCAGGTTGCCCAGGCGGTGGCGCTCGTTCACGAAGTGGTCGCAGGAGTAGACGTCGCCGGTGTGCTCCACCACCGGGATGTCGCCGCACGTCGCGCGGAGGATGCAGAGCGAATGATCCAGGCCCCGCGCCGGACGCGTCACCTCCTCGAATGCCTGCACCGCGACCCTTGTCGTGTCGCGCGCCGCCCACTCGTCGAAGATCGCGCACAGGAATTCGCCGTAGGCCTCGGCCGGCACCGTGTGTGGCGTGACGCCGCGCGGTTCGCCGGGCGCGGCGGGGGCCGGCTCGACGACCGGCAGGAATCCGATCGCCCGTACGCCCGCCTGACGGAAGAACCGATAGACACGCAGCGGGTGCCGCACATTCAGATCGTGCACGGCGCAGAGGATGTCGTGCGCCACCCGGTGACGCTGGAGCCGCTCGAGCGCCCGCATCACGCGCGCGTGCGTCGGCTCGCCGCCGCGCGTGACCCGATACGGATCGTGGAGGTCGGCCGGGCCGTCGAGGCTCAGGCCGACGCTGAACTGTTCGTCCGCGAAGAAGCGCGCCCAGGTCTCGTCCACGAGCAGGCCGTTGGTCTGAATCCCGTTGACGATACGCCGCCCCGGCGGGCGGTGACGCCGCTGCAGTTCGACAATCTGCCGGAAGTAGTCGACGCCGAGAATGGTCGGTTCGCCGCCGTGCCACGAGAAGCGCGTCACCGGGCCGTCGGACGCGTCCAGGTGCTGGACGATGTAGGACTCGAGCAGGTCGGCGGGCATGCGCGGGACGCCCGGGGACGGGTGCAGCGCCGCCCTTTCGAGGTAATAGCAGTAGCGGCACGCGAGGTTGCACGCCGCGCCGGCCGGCTTCACGAAGACCTGGAAGTCCATTCAAGCTGCCTGCCGACTACTGTCTTCCGGTTCCCGATTGAATTTCAACCGCCAAATGCGGCAGAGTAGGGCCGGCACGCTGGCATCCGAGAGGCGTCGTTGGGGGCCGTCATGCCGCGTCGCAGGGATCTGCCCGGAGCAACGCTGCTCTTGGGGCCCCGCGTGGTGAGCCTGCCGAACCACGTGGGGTGCGTTGCGGAGCGGCAGACCCGAGACGTGGCGTCCACGATCGCGACGCCGCATCGTCAGTTCGGTTCGAGGAGGGAACGATGAACCAGGACATCATGAATCTGTACGATGAGTACGCGCGAGGCGGAATGGACCGGCGGGCGTTCCTCGACCGGTTGGCGAAGGTGGTCGGCGGCGCGGCGGCGGCGCTCGCCCTGCTGCCGGCGCTCGAGGCGAGCTCCGGCCAGGATCCGATTGTCGCACCCGACGACAAGCGCCTGATCACCGCCAAGGTCGACTACGACGCGGCCGGCACGAAGATGAACGGCTACCTGGCGCGCCAGATCGGGGGGAAGAAACGGCCGGCTGTGATCGTCATCAGCGAGAACCGGGGCCTCAACGCGCACATCCAGGACGTCACCCGCCGGTTCGCGATCGACGGGTTCCTCGCCTTCGGGCCGGATCCTCTGGCGCCGCTGGGCGGGACGCCGGCCGACGCGGCTGAAGCAGGAAAGATGATGAGCGGCCTGAACCGGCCGGAAACCGTGGCGCGCCTGGCCGCTGCGGTCAAGTTCCTCGCCACGCACGCCGAGTCCACCGGCAAGGTCGGTGTCGTCGGCTTCTGCTGGGGCGGCGCGATGGTGAACCTGATTGCGGCAGCAGGGACCACGCTGAACGCGGGCGTCTCGTATTACGGCTCCCAGTTGCCGGCGGAGGAGGTGCCGAAGATCTCGTGCCCGCTGATGCTGCACTACGCATCGGAGGATGCGCGGATCAACGCCGGCATTCCGGCCTACGAGGCGGCGCTCAAGGAGCACAAGAAGCCGTACGAGCTCTTCATGTACGAAGGGGCGGGCCACGCCTTCAACAACAACACGGGCACCCGCTACCACAAGGAGGCGGCGGAGCTGGCGTGGAAGCGGACGGTGGAGTTCTTCAACAAGCACCTGAAGTGAGGAGGCGCCCGCCGTCCCGAGGCGAAGGCCCCGGACCCATGCCGCGTCGCAGGGATCTGCCCGGAGCAAAGCTGTTCTCGGGGCCCCACGGCGGCAGCCGCCGTGGGGGCTTTGCGGAGCGGCAGACCCGAGACGTGGCGTGCACGGCACACGATTCGGAATCGCGGGCGTTCGCTTGCGCCCTGCCGGCAACCTGCACGGGAGGCTGAGATGACATCGAAGCGCTCGGGGATCGATCGCCGGACGTTTGCGCGGCTGCTGGCGTTCGGCGCGCCGGCGGCGGCGTGGACCGCGCCGCTGGCCGCCGCGGTCGGCGGGCCGACCGGGCAGGTCGCCAGGACGCTGCCGCCGACGCCGGCGAAGCCGGACGAGGCGTTCTGGCGAAGCGTGCGGCAGCAGTTCCTCGTGCCAGCCGACCTGGCGGTCCTCAACGCGGCCAATCTCTGTCCTGCATCGCTGCCGGCCATCGAGGCGACGGAGCGGATCACCCGCAGCATCGACCGGGACCCCTCGATGGAGAACCGGCGGGCGGCGGGCGAGGCGCGAGAAGCGGCGCGGCGGACGCTGGCCGAGGCGCTCCGCGTCACGCCGGAAGAGGTCCTCATCACGCGCAACACGTCGGAGGGCAACAACTACGTGTCGAGCGGCGTGGTTCTCGGCGCCGGCGACGAGGTCGTCCTCCAGTCGGACAACCACCCGAGCGTCAACTCTGCGTTTCGCGAGAAGGCCAGACGCTTCGGCTTCACGATCAGCATCGTGAACGTTGTCAGCCCCCACCCGGGGACCGACTATTACGTGGACGCCTTCGCGAAAGCGATCACCGCGAAGACGAAGATCGTCGCCATCACCCACGTCACGGCGTCGGCGGGCGACCTGATGCCGGCGAAGGAGATCTGCCGGCTCGCGCGCGAGCGCGGAGTGCTCACGCTGGTGGACGGCGCGCAGTCGTTCGGTGTGCTCGACATCGATCTTTCCGACATGCAGCCGGACTTCTTCACCGGCAGCGCTCACAAGTGGGCGTGCGGCCCGCGCGAGGTGGGCGTGCTCTACGTGAACAGCCGCGTGCAGCCGCGGCTCCTGCCGAGCGTCGTGTCGCTCTACACAGGCGCGGTCGGGATCTCGCGGACGCACGGCGGGCTCGGCCAGCGCGACGAAGGGGCGATGGCGGGGTTCGCCGAGGCGCTTCGGTTCCAGGCGGGGATTGGCCGTGCCGTGGTGGAGGCGCGCTCGCGCGCTCTCGCCCAGCGCCTGATGGCGCAGCTCGCCGGTGTGCCGGGCGTGACGATGTGGACGTCGCGCGAGCCGTCGCGCTCGGCGGCGATCGTCACGTTCAAACCGGGCTCGGCCGATCCGGCGGCACTTGCCGCGACGCTCTATCAGAAGGAGCAGATTGCGTGCACGGGGCGGGGCGGTGCCGATCGGCCAGGCATCAGGCTCTCGCCGCATTTCTACAACCTGGAATCAGAGATTGACAGGACGGTAGCGGCAATCAGGAGGTACGCGTCGGCGTAGGTGGCGGCAGGGCCGCCCGTCAACCGCCGAAGTAGCCCGGTCGGACAACCACGGTTCCGCGGCTGTGGCGGAGGCTTACCTTCAAGGTGTGCCAGCCGCGCGCGTCCGTACCGCTCGGCGTGTAGCTCAGAAGATAGCGGGTGCGCATCGTGTTCAGAATGCGCACGAAGGTGCGCGCGAGGTCGGCACCGCGACCGACCGTCACGACTTCGCCGCCCGTGGCCTCGGTAAGCTGTCGCAAGAGAGCGACGTGCGGCGGCGCCGTGGCAAACCGGCCCCCCTGGGGCGGCATGTATGCCACCCCGCTGATGACCGCCTCCGACTCGCGCGCCGCGCGCACGACGTCACGCGGCGTCAACCAGCTGCACCAGTCGAACCCGTCGCTGAAGAGCAGAAGCAGAGTACGCCGCCCCGTGCCGTCGGCCACCGACAGCGCGCCGTACACGGCATCGATGGCAGCGGTCCCTCCTGCCGACGCGACGCCGTCAACCGCGCGGCCGATCGCTGCGCGATCGGCCCGCAGCGGCGCGTCGAGCGACAGGGTGTCGGCGAACGTCAGCAGCGCGGCACGGTCCTCGTCACGCATTGCGGCGAGCGTCGCACGCACGGCGTCCTTCAAACCGACAAGCATCTCGCCGTCGACGCTCTGGCTGCGGTCCAGCGCGAAGATGACGTCGAGCGGCGCCGATTCAGCCGGTTCCGCCGTTACCACCTGCCGAACGCCGTTGTCGGTTACGTCGAAGTCGCTCGACGTCAAGCCGGTCACCGGCCGGCCGTTGTTGACGACGAGCACGTCGAGGCGGACGAGCGTCACCTGCGAACGGAACGTCGCCTGCTGCCGGGGGACCGGCACGCCGGCTGCAGTCATCACCGCGAGCGCTGCCACAACCGCGGTTCTCACCGCCGTACCCCGTCTTCGAGTCGCAGCACGAGGGCGTCGAGCCGCCACGTCTGGCCCGTGAGGTAGCCCAGCCACGGATCCCTGGTGCAGGCCGACCGCCGCGCTCCGGCCAGCAGGCCGGCCATCACTGTCTGCGAACCGGCTCGGTCGCCCGCGGTGCGTAGCGCGCTGCTCAATGCGACCTGAGGCGTCTGGCAGCCCGGGTAGAGGCTCAGGGCCCTACGATAGGCGACGATGGCCGGCTCGGCCTTGCCCGCCGCAAGCCACGCCCGGCCCTGAAAGAGCGCCGCGAGATAGCGCAGTTCGCGGGGAGAGTTGGCGGCGTCTCGAATCGCCAGCGGCTCCAAGGTGTGCAGCGCCTCCTCGGGGCGGTTGACCTGGAGGAGCACGCGGCCGAGGCGGAGCCGCGCATCGTCGAGGGCGGGCGGCCGACGGAGCACCCGTTCGTAGAGTCGTGCGCACCGCTCGTAGATCGACGACGCCGGGAGGATCGGCGACCGCCCATCGGCCGGCTGGCCCGCGGGGGGCCGGATGGCGATGGCGCTCGTCACGCGGTTCTCCGGGAATCGCATCGTGTCGGCGTCTGGTTCTGCGGCCAGCCACTCCCATACGCTGCCTTGCGAGACGAGCAACTCGTCATCGTCCGGGAACTCGTGGAGCGCTTCGTCGAGCTGGCGGATCACGTTCTCGATGTCGAGTTGGCCCTGCAGGAACCAGATCACCAGGAGACGGCAGTCGCGGAGGAAGCCGTGCGGAAGACGGTTGCCGGCTGCGGCGGCCAGACGCCGGGCGGCCGAAAGGTGGTCCCTCATGACGGACGTCAGAACGCCGGGCTTACGGAAAGCGCGAAGGTGGAGGAGGATGGCGGCCTCGATGTCCTGCACCCCCAGCCGCTCGTCGCGGGCGCGGACTGCAGACTCCACGTCGTGCAGCGTCCACGCCAGCCAGTCGTCACCACGGCCGAGCAATCTGACAACCCCGTCTTCCAACCGGCCGGCACGAAACAGGCTGACACAGTCCAGGTAGGACTGGAGCCTGGCTTCCTGCTGGTGTGCGAGGTTCAAGCGGCCGGCCCCGGCTCCGGCGCCCGCCGGCGATCCGATCGCGAACAGGGAGAACCACGTGACGATGACGACAAGCCGGTCCGTCACAGCAATCCATGATAAACCGTCGGGCAATGCTCCAGGCCCGCGTTCAGCTCGGCAGCGGCAGGGTACTGCACGCTCGCTGACCTCGAAGGCCGGCCGAGCGAAACGCGAGCCGCCGGCGGGGGTGTTGCGGGGCAGTCAGTCTGCCGGGGCGATGACCGCGAGGTCCTTCATCGAAGCGCCCTTCACTGCGCGCACTGGGACTGAAAGGTCGAACGTGGCCAGGCGCCCGCCGTGCGAGCGGGCCTTCGCCGCCTGCAGCACGTCGTCATCGATGTCGAGCGTCGTCCGCATGTCGAAATCACCACACATCTCGCATCAGATGCCAGCGACTCCCTTTCGCCTGCGCCCGGCGGCGGCTACCGGCGGCTGAGGGTCGTGTCGAGCGAAGGCCAGCGGCTCGCCTTATACTGCTCGGCACGGAAACCTCAGCGAGGTGCCAATATGTGTCTCCGCGCCCTGATCGTCGTCATCCTGTTCGTCGCCGCGCAGGTCGCCGGGCTCGCCGCGGATCAGGCAACCCAGCCGGCAGCCGCGACGCCGGAGGCCACCTCGCTCCTCGGCAAGCCGCTGTATGCCATCCAGCTCGCGCCCGAGGCGAAGAAGACCGCCGAGGACAACCTGAAGAAGGCGCGAGAGGACTTCGCGAAGTCGCCCGACAGCGCCGACGCGATCATCTGGCTCGGGCGACGCCTGGCCGCGGCCGGGCAGGTCCAGGAGGCGATCGGCGTCTTCACGAAGGGGATCGCGAAGTTCCCGAACGACGCCAGGTTCTACCGGTTTCGCGGTCACCGCTACGTGTCGGTGCGCGAGTTCGACAAGGCGATTGCGGACCTCACCAAGGGGTCCCAGTTGGTCGCCGGCAAACCCGACGAGCCGGAGCCCTCGACGGCCGACCCGAAGGTCATGTCGAGCGAGACGCTGCACTACGCCATCTACTACCACCTCGGCCTTGCCTACTACCTGAAGGCCGACTTCGAGAACGCGCTGAAGGTGTACCGGCAGTGCCTCGCGGTGGCGAAGGGCAACGACGATCAGACGGTCGGCGTCAGCGACTGGATCTACATGACCCTTCGCCGACTGAACCGCGCGGCCGAGGCCGCCAAGGTCCTCGACACCATCGTCCTCGGAATGAAGGTGAAGGACGACCAGCAGTACTACGACCGGCTGCAGATGTACAAGGGCCTGAAGACGCCGGAGGAGCTGCTCCAGAAGGGCGGCGACCCGGTGTCGACCGCGACACTGGCCTACGGCGTCGGGAACTGGTACCTCTACAACGGGCGGAAGGCGGAGGCGAAGGCGGTCTTCGAGAAGATCATCACGGGGCCCAACTGGATGCCGTTCGGCTTCATCGCGGCGGAGGCGGAGCTGGCGAGGATGAAGTAGGGCGACGCTCGCCGCGCAGGCTTGCGCCAGACGCATGGCTGAAGCGTCGCCCACGTGATCGGCTCACGGCTCACGGCTCACGGCCGTGTCACGCGTGCCGGGCTATCCTTCAGGACGAGATCGCCTCCGCAGGCCGGGCAGACGCCTCGCCTTACACCAGCGGCGTCGTGCCCGGGATCGCGGCCGGGTCCACCGGATTCGGGCCGAAGTGGAACTTCGGCGGCGTGAGATCCAGCGTCGACGAGTTCATCGCCCACTCCCAGGACATCGCCCGGCCCGTGTAGGCGCTCATCCGCCCGACAATCGCCATCATCGTGCTCAACGCGACCTGCTTTCCTTCGTTGAGCGGCTTGCCCTTGCGGATCGACGCGATCAGATCGACGTGCTCGACGACGTAGGGGTTCTGCTCCTTCACCTCGAACTTCCACGGTCTCTCGCCGGTGATCTCGCCACGGCTGTGCGCCACACCCTTGGTGCCGACAATCCGCTCCTCGACACGGTCGGCGCACCCCTTGGTCTGCCGGCACATGCTCAGCACGCGGACGCCGTTCGGGTACTGGTACTCCACCGCGAAGTGGTCGAAGATGTTGCCGTACTCCGGCGCGACGCGCACCTGCCGCCCGCCCATGCCGACGACGTTCTTCGGCAGGGCATTGAGCGCCCAGTGCACGACGTCCAGGTTGTGCATGTGCTGTTCCACGATGTGGTCGCCGGACGTCCAGGTGAAGTAGAGCCAGTTGCGGCACTGCCACTCCATCTCGCTCATGTTCGGCTCGCGCTGCTTCACCCACAGGTCGCCCTGGTTCCAGTAGCACTGCGCCGCCACGATGTCGCCGATCTGGCCGTCGTGCACCCGCTTCATCATCTCGAGGTACAGCTGCTGGTGCCGGCGCTGCGTGCCGGCGACGATGCCCAGCCCCTTCTGCGCGGCGAGTTCGGAGGTGGTGATGACCGACCGCACGCCGACCGGATCGACCGCCACCGGCTTCTCCATGAACACGTGCTTGCCGGCCTCGATCGCCGCCTTCAGGTGAATCGGGCGGAAGCCTGGCGGCGCGGCCGTCACGATGAGATTGACCTCGGGACAGGAACAGACGCCGAGGTAGTTGTCGAAGCCGGTGAACTGCCGGTTCACCGGCACGTTCACCCGGCTGGCGAACTTCCCGGTGAGGGTCTTGAGCGAACCCGCGACACGGTCGGGAACGAGGTCGCCGAGCGCGACAATCTCGACCGCCGGATCCGCGTTGAGGCAGTCGATCGCCGCGCCGGTGCCGCGTCCGCCGCAGCCGATGACGCCGACCCGGAACTTGTCCGAGCCCTGCGCGAACACGCCCCCTCCCGGGATGGCTGCCGCGATTGACGCGGCCGCCGCCGTCTTGCAGAAATCGCGCCGCGTGAACGAGGCCGTTCGAACGTCAGTCATCGTCCTTCTCCTTGTCATGTCAGAATCGACGACTCGAAGTCGTCACCTGAACCATGCCGCGTCGCAGGGATCTGCCCGGAGCAAAGCTGTTCTTGGGGCCCCGCGGCGACTTCCGCCGCGGGGTGCTTTGCGGAGCGGCAGACCCGAGACGAGGCGTGCAGCGACGGGATTTCGAATCGGCATCCACCGCTCAGAACTGGTCGCACGCGCGGTAGGCGTCGATCACCGCCTGCTCGCCGTCCCTGCCGGGTTTGCTCTGCCCGTGCTCCATGCACAGGACGCCGCCGTACCCCTTCGCGTGAATCCACTTGAAGATGTTCCGGTAGTTGATCTCGCCGCTGGTCGGCTCCCACCGACCCGGGTTGTCGCCGATGTGGAACGCCGCGATTTCGCTCCACGCCGCCTCGATGTTCGGGATGATATTCCCCTCGGTGATCTGCTGGTGGTACATGTCGTTCAGGATCTTGCACGAGGGGTTGTTGACCGCCCGGCAGATCGCGAACGCCTGGGGGATCTTCGTCAGGAAGAGCCCGGGGTGGTTCTTCGGGTTGAGCGGCTCGAGGACGATCACCAGCCCCTTCGGCGCGCACGCGTCCGAACAGGCGCGCAGGTTGTCGATCACGTTGGCCGTCTGGTAGTCCCACGCCAGGCTCTCGTCGTACCGCCCGGGCACGACCAGCGCCTGCTTGATCCCGGTCCGCGCCATCGTGTCGATCCCCTGCTGCATCTTCTGCAGCAGCATCGTTCGCGTCTCGGCGTCGCGCTTCACGAAGCTCTTCGCCGAGAACTCCGCGTAGAGCACGAACGGTCCCATCGTCAGGCCGAGGCGGCCGCACTCGCGGACGATCAGGTCCTGATCGGCCGGCGGCCGGTTCATGATCCCGTTGTCGAACACGGCCGAGAATCCCTGGTCGGCGATGAACTGAAGCTGGCCGGCGATGTCGGGGCCCGCGAGGTTCTTGAACTGGCCGAGGCTCGGCGCGTACTTGAGCTTGAAGCGGCCCGCCTTCTTCGGCGCGGGCGCGGCGGCCTGAGAAGCCGCGAGCGACGGGGCCGCCGCCAGCCCGACGGCGGCCAGGCCGGAGCGGGTAATGAAGTTCCTGCGATTCACGGGCAGACCCTCCCTTTGGAGCCGGATGCTAACATAGTCCAATGGCCTTCGACGAACGCGCGTTCTTCTCGGAGAAGCCGGAAACCAGGCCGGCCCAGTACCAGTGCCCCAAGTGCCGTCGGACCGGTGACTACCAGGTCCGGTGGGTCCGCCGTGCCAAGAAGGACCGGCTGCCACCCGGAGCAGACGAGGTGGACCGCGAGAAGTTCGCGAAGCTCAGAAGCTACCTGCTCAGGCTCGACGACGAGGTGACGTGCAAGGCGTGCGGGAAGAGGTTCGAGATCCCGTCCCAGCACTCGCTGATGTTCGTCGACCAGCTCGCGGGGCTGCCCGACGCCGATGCGCTCGAGCGCGAGATTGCCGAGGCGGCCGGCGAGCCGGAGCCGGAACCGGAACCGAAACCCGAGGCCAAGCCGACCCTGCCGCCGCGCTTCACGCGAAAGTCGGGCGGGTGGAGATAGTCGCGCTGCACCCGCGCTACTTCTGCTGGCTCGTGCAGAACGAGCACCGCCTGGCCGCGATCGGAATGTCGCTCAGGCACTCCGGGCACTTCTTCGTCGTCGGATCCGGCGCCACCTCGCCGCGCTTCATCCGCGCCGTGAGCGCGTTCACCGGCACGACGATGAAGAAGTAGACAGCCGATCCGATGAGCAGGAACGACACCAGCGCGTTGATGAAGTCGCCAATCAGGAACTTGCTGCTGTTGACGGTGAAGGTGATCGCCGAGAAGTCGGGCGTGCCCACGATCGCAGCGATGAGCGGCGTGATGAGATCCTTCACGAGCGCGGTCACCACCGCGCCAAAGGCGCCGCCGATCACGACGGCAACGGCCAGGTCGATCACGTTTCCGCGGAGCATGAACTCCTTGAAGCCCTTCAGCATGGTTCCTCCTTCGTTTGCTCCGAAAGCCGCCGACGTCCCGAGCGTGCCGATCAGCGTCCGACGCGGCTCTTCTGAATGAACGATACCCACCGATCGAGCAGCGCCTGCTCGGTGCCGTGGGCGGCGCGGTAGAGCGCCGACAGCCTCGTCGCCAGTTCGCGATCCGCGGCCGGGGAAACCGCGGCCTTCCCGGCCGAGTGCGCTTCGAACAGCAGCCGCGCGCCGAGAAGGATAGCACCGGTGTCGTCCGGGTGGCGGTCCAGGTACGGGACAAGCGTTCCGATGGCGTCGTCGCCGTGCCCGGTCAACGCCTGGGCTGCCGAGAGTCGCGGCAGGAACAGGTCGTCGTTGGGCCACCGCTCTCGAGCCTCGGCGAGGATCGCGAGCGCCCGCTCGCCATCGATCAGCCGCAGGAGGGCATCGGCCAGGACGTCGTAGACAATGCGCGCGTCGCTCTCGGTTGCGAGAGAGGTTTGCCAGGCGCCCACCGCATCCCGGTCCTGGCCGTCGGCGGCGTAGCACGCGCCGAGGTAGAACACCGCCGGCAGGAACTCGCTCGAGATCCGCAGCGACGCTCGGAACTGCGCCTTCGCCAGTTTGAGCTCGTTCATCGCGAACAGCGCCAGCCCACTGAGGAACGGAGTGGACAGCTGGTCCGGCCCGGCGTCGCGCAGGTCGGCGATTGCGGCGTCGAACCTGCCGTGTTGAATCGACTCGATCGCCGCAGCGGCGGCACCGGAGGAAGCGCGCGGGTCGGCGGCCTTCAGCCTCGCCAGGAAGAACCCGAGCGCTTCGGCGGTGAGCGCGTCGGCGGGCCTGAACTTGCGCGCCAGTCGGCCCGTGGCGGATGCGTAGAACGCCGCCCGCGGTCCAATCGTCGCCGCATCGGCAGCGACGTTGGCGCCGGGCTCGAGCCGGAACGGGCGACTCACGCGCACCAGGCGTCGCTCGCCGTCGAGCACGCTGGCCGACGCGACGTACGCGCCCGGCGGCAGCATGCTCATGTCGACTGTGCCTTCGGCCCTCAGGCGCAGGCCGTCGTCCTGCGGTTTGGCCGCCAGGTCGACGGATGTCAGGACGGGACCGTCGGGGCGATCCGCGATCGATATGGACACGTGCGGAGCCGCCATCGTCGCGCCGGCGTAGACCTCGACGAACACGCCGAGCGACAGCCCCGTGACGCGCCCGTCGGCGATCGGGGAGAGTCCCCCGGACTCCGCACGCCTCGCCGGATCGACGATGAGCAGGTCGCTGGCGCTGACGCCGGCCCCTTCGATCGCGCGCGCGTCGACGACGTGCGCCACGCTGCCGAGACGGCCGGCCGGGTCGAGCGCGGCGAACTTCACCGTGTAGTCGCCCGGCGGGACCGTCACGGACTCGACGAAGGACCATGCGGCATCCGCCCCCTGGCCAACCGGCGTGAGGTGCTTCTTCGCGAGCACGTTCCCGATGCTGCGACCCGAGGAGTCGAGAATGCTGTATCCGAGGTTGATGTCCGCCGCCTCGGCCACGCCCTGCCCGATGTCGGCGCTGAGGATGACGCGAGCGCGGCCCGCGCTATCGCGCAGCGTAACGTGAGCGAGGGAAATCGGCAGGGCCCGCGCGACGCCCGGCGATCTCAGGATGGTGACGAGCCGTTCGGCGTCGCTCGGCGGCGTGGCGGGCGTGACCGGGGCGATCAGCTCCGTACGGCTTCGGACGTCGACGTTCGGCCGCCTGACCTTGACCTGGATCTTGTGGGCCTTGCCGTCGGCGTCGGTCGGCGCCGAGGCGACGCCGAGGATGTAGGACGCCGACATCTCGCGGGCGATTCTCTGGAAGGCGAAGTCCGCCCGGGCCACGACGTTCTGCATCAGGCCACCGCTGACGCCTGCGAGGGTCTCCAGCCCGGATCGGAGCATCCGGGTGTCGGCAAACGACGGCACCGGCTGCCCGCCGTGCTCGGCCGACATGGCTTCCAGGAAGGTGTTGTCGAGGTGCAGCACATAGAGTGTGACCCGCGACGCGGCCGCCGACCGCCCCACCGAGCGCACCAGCGCGTCGGTGTCGAGATCGCCGACCCGCTCGCCGGACAGGAGGCCCGCACTGATCAGGATCGCCGTCTTCGGCCCGTTGATGTTCCCGAGCGCCTCGATCGCCCCTGCAAGGGCGTACGCGCTCGAGGCGGTGCGGCGCTTGAGTTCCCCCGCCCCGATAGGCGCCTGCTCGACGATCGTCTGGCGGCACCGGTCCAGCGACCCGAGTCGTCCTCTCTGGACGCACTCCCTGTCGTAGACCGCGGACACCGTCAGGTTGTCGCCCCGTGCGATGGCCACCGCTTCCGACATGCTGACGGCCGGGTCGATGAGCGGCCACGGCTCGAGCGTACCGACAATCCGCTCGAGGGCCATGCGTACCGCGGCGTGGTTCGTGGTGAAGGCCAGGCGGGGTCCCGGGCCCGGAAGCGACGCGAGCATGACACGATCGGATGGACCCAGCTGATCGAGGAAGCGCTGCGCTGCCGTGACCACTGCGCGGCTGGCCGAGCCGGCAAAGCTCCCCTGATCGACCAGCAGCGCGATGAGGCGGCCTTCCTCGCCCGGGGGCGCCTCGCCGGCGTTCGAGCTGTAGAACGCTCCGGGGGGAAGTTCGGCCGTCGTCCGTGCTGGCGGGCCCGCCGGAGCTGTCGAGGCGGCTTTCACGAACTTGATCGTCTCGACCGAGCGCGGCTTCCCGTCGATGGTGACGTCGAAGTCCTGCGCGGTGAGATCGGCGATCGGGCGGCCGTCCCGATCGGTGACCCGCACATCGACGGCGATCAACTGGACGCCCGACGTGAAGACCGGTTGCGGCCTGTTCTGCCCGCTGGCTGACGGCATCTGCGGCAGCACGAGACCCGCGCAGAGCAGAGCAGCCTTCCACAGCCGGCTCACGAATACGCGGCTAGCGCAGTTTGGCACGATATCCATGCCTTGCCCGAATCCTATAGTCCTTGCCCGGGACGTCCACGGTCAGCGGATGCCACGAGCCGTCGCGCTTGGCATCGATCGGTTCGAAGCCCAGGAGATACTGGTTCGACAGTTCCTCGAGGATGCTGGCGAACACGCCGTCGAGCGCGCCCAGATCCTCGAAGAACGCCAGTCCTCCCGTTTTTTCCGCGAGGCGCTTGAGCACCGTCTTGAGCTCCTCGACATTGGTGGCCTGCCCCTGCCCGATCGCGTACAGCAGCACGTCGCTCATCTCGAGCCGGCGCTCCGCGGCAGCCTGGGCGACGACGCTGTCCCGGTCCTCGCCGTCGGTGAAGACGACGAGCACCCGGCGGCTGCCTTGCGATCCCATCTGGTCGATCGCCCGCACGATGACGTCGTAGAGCGCCGTCCCGCCCCACGGCGCCAGCCGGTCGACCTTCCGCAACCGCTCTTCGAGACTGGCCGTCGGCCCCGCCAGCGTGATCGGATTGTCGTTGAACGCCATCAGCCACTGCCGGTCCGTCGGCCGGAGCGCCGAGACGAACTTCTTCACGGCGCTCTTCACCTGCAGCATCGCGTCGGTCATGCTGCCGCTGATGTCGACGGCGACGATGATCTCCAGCGGCACGTTTCCCGGCGGGGGGAAGAAGGAGACGGTCTGCCGGATGCCGCGGTCGGCGACACGAAAGTCCGTGCGCTTGAGGTCCCGCACGAAAGCGCCGGCGCCGTCTCTGACGAGCGTCGTGATGTGGACGACGTCGACGTCGACGCCCTCGATGTAGCCGGGGATCCCTTTCGTGCTGATCTTCCCGCGGATGATCTGCCCGTCGGCGAGCGTTGCGACGGCGCTCAGCACGTGGCCTGCGACTCCCGGGCCGGCGTCCCAGGCGCACGTGATCGGTTCCCGTTGCACCGTGCAGAGCGGGCGATCGCCGACGTACAGCCTCACGCTCTTGAACGGCGTGCCGGGCGGCTCCAGACGGACCGTCACCGCTGTTGGCCCGGCGGCGGGCTTGCCATCGGCCGGCGTTGCGAACACGACGCGCGGCGCTGCCGCCTGGCCGGCCTGCGGCCCGGCCCCGACGGTCGGCAGGCCGAGGCCCGCCGCCACGAGCATTGCGAGGGTTCCTCTACTCACGACTCGCATGGCGAGGCTCCTGCAGGATGGGAATCAAAGGGCCGTCGGACGTCAATGCCGCCACGTAGTCCTCGAACGAGCCGCGGGCGATCTGCTGCACGCCCGCAACGAGCGCCAGCCAGTCGTCGTCATGGTCCATCCGGACGGTGTTCAGCAGTTCCTGCGTGGCGACTGCCAGGACGCCGGCCGACAGGCGGGCCGGCAGTTTCAACGCCGCGAGCGACTCGGCTACCGCTATGGCGAGGTCGGGCACGAGGCCGGCGACGACGCGGACGCCCTTGCGGCCTGCGAACGTCGTCCACGGCTGACGCCACGGGAACCGGCACGCCAGCTGGCCTCGAACCGACCACATGGACGAGCCGAACGCGTCGTATCCGCCGGTGTCTCGCGCGTCGACGCCGCCCAGCCTGACGAGTTCGGCCAGCGACCAGAGCTCGGCGATCCGCTCCCGCTCGTGCTCGGACATCCAGGGCAGCATCTGGGTCCGCCATTCGTCGAGATCGACGGCGGCGGCTGCCTTCAGCAGAGCTTCGCTGGATGCCCGGGCATCGGCGAGGCGGGCACGGCCGCGGGCGAGGGCAGCCAGCAGCCCGTCACGGCCCGCCTCCGACTGATCGAACGGGCTCTGCAGCAGCACGGGCTCCGTGAGCGCGAGGCGCACGTTGTGGAACGCGTCCGCGCCGTCGTGGGCCACGCGAGGCGCCGGAGGGACCTCGTCCTTCGATACGCGGCGCAGCGCAAACCGGCCAAGCGCCAGGTCCAGCCCGAGCAGCGATCCCTGGAGGTGCCAGCCGACCTTGCGGTCGCGGACTTCGGCAGGAACGCGCCACGGGGCCAGCGCGCTGCCGCCGCGATCGACCTCCGCAAGGCCGAGATCGTGAAGCCGGGACGGATCGCCGCCGAGCAGCACCAGGCTGTCGCGTTCGCCGACGAACGATGCGTAGACGATCGACGACAGCACGGAGGCGAGATACCAGTCGGCGGCACGGCCCACAGTGGGAGACCGGCGTGCCGCGCTCGACGGGATGTCCCGCAGGTCGGGCTCGGCCGGCCGCCAGCTCGGCGCGCCGTCCGGCTGCGGCGTGCGCAGCGCGCCGGCAGCCGATTCGATGCGGGACAGGGCCTGCGCGGGATTCACGTCGCCGCGGAGAGCCCGTGCCTCCGCTGCCAGCGCGAGGGCGGCGTCGAGCGCCGGTCCGCCCATGACGTCGCGCACGTCCTCCAGTCGGCGAAGCGTGGCCCTGGCCGGGTCCACTCTGTACGGCAGGCCATCCCACTCGATGGTCGGCATGCGCGACGGATCGCCGAACGGCGACGAGGGCACAGCGCCTGCGATGAGAGCCAGGAGGCGCATTTCCGCGGGACGGTCAGGCCGGTCGCCCCCTGCGTCCCGGGGCAGGGGCCCTTTGAACTGGAGCAGCGATTCGAGCCAGGGCCCCATCGCGCCGAGGTACTCGCCGTCGCTCGTCATCGGCAGGGCGCACAGCGAGCGGAGCAGGGCATCGGCAGCGTCTGCGCCGACGACCCGCGCGAATCGCATCCGTTCGATGGTGGCGAGCCCGGCCTGGAACTGGGTGAGCGTCGCCCATACGCGGGAACTGTCCCCGCGCGCCATCGCCTCCGCGGTCCGCACGGCGGCCGCGTAGGTCGCGGGCGCCTCGATGCCCATTCGTTCCAGCGTCAGCACAAGCATGGTGTATCGGGAGCGCGCCCGCACGGCGACGAGGATGTCGGGAACGCTGGCGGCGTCGGGTGTCGGGAACACGCGCTGCGCGAAGGCGAACGCTTCGGCGCGCCGGCGGCGGAGCGTAGTGTTTTCGACGCCGATCTGTCCGACCAGCCACGCCGCGTCGATGGGTCCACCGGCCCTGAGGTCGCCAACCAGCCGGCTCGATTGGCTGGGACTGTCGGCATCGGCGAACGCTGCCTTCCAGAAACCACGCCCCTCAGGCCCGGCCGGGCGTCCATTCGGCAGGAAGAGCATCTGCGACAGGACCTGAGCCGTGTCGAACATCACGCGGTCGAACGGGCGTGCCTGGGGGTCCCACCCGGCGAGCGCCGCGGCCGATGCCTCGTACAAAGCGCGGAATTGCGCCATGCGCCGCGCGGGGTCGGGCTCGGCCAGCCCCAGCGCAAACGACTGGGCCGGGGGTTCGAGGTGGGCGACGGCGTCGTAGAAGAGCGCCAGACGGCCCATATCCTTGTCGAGCACACGCGCGATGAATGCCGCCGGGTTGGTGACGGGAGCCCCAATCAGATCCTCCCAGAGCAGCACCGCACCCTCTCCGCCGGGCACATCAACGCGATTTCCGTTCACGCGCAGGCTGCGCCCGTAGGTCGCGAGCGCCGGTGCCCTCAGCGGGTCGAGGACCACCTTCCGGGCCTCAGACGACCTGGCGAGAAATGCCCGGGTCTCCTGGTCCATTCCGCAGAGGCCGTGGTAGGCCAGAGCCGTCGTGCGGTTGCCGACGATCCGTTCGAGGAGTGAGACCCTCCGGCCGGGGTCCGGGCCAGGCCCCTTCGGCCAAGCCGCTTCGGGAAGCGGCAGCGGCACCGCGTCGCCGCCCAGCCCACGGTCGGACTGCTCGCGTTCGCTGAGCTGCTTCAGGTAAGCGGCGAACCGTTGCCGGCGGGCGTCGGTTGCGGGACTGAATCCGTCCGGCAGCTCGTAGAGCGCGCGGACGACCGTCAGCAGCACGCGCGCGCGCGGAATCGTCGGATCGACGCCCGCCGCATCGGCGAGGGCAGCCGTGCCGCCTGGAACAGTGAGGGACGCCGCCGATTCCGGCGCGGGCGCCTGTGTGGCGCCGGCCGCGAACACACCGCCACCCAGGAGCCAGATCGAGATTGCCACAACGAAGCGTGCAACGACGGGCTTGCGCGGCATCGTTACTCCTGGCTGCGCAGGGGGACGCGCTGCCGCCCGGACACGGCGTTGATTATGACCCCGGCTGCGGCAGTGTCAACCCGGACAATGGAGTCACCGGACAATGGAGTCATGTGGTGGACTCATGCAGGTTGGAGTCACACTTGCCATCCTCGAAACTCACACCTCCCAGGCCTGTCACCGTAAACAACTGTCTTATATTGCTTTAGTCCGCCCATGAAAAATGTGCTTGACAACAGGCGTATCTGTATCTATCATATATATACAGAAAGCACTGAAATGACTGTAATGACATACATGACAGCCAACAAAGGGTAGCCGAGCGGTGCGAATCATCATCTCGAACTCGTCGCCCGAACCGATCTACGAGCAGATCGCCCGCCAGATCAAGGCCGAGATCTTCGCGGGCGCCCTCGAGGAAGGCGCGGCACTGCCGTCCATCCGCGCGCTGGCCCACGACCTCCAGGTGAGTGTCATCACCACCAAGCGGGCGTACGACGAACTGGAGCGCGAGGGGTTTCTCGACTCGGTGGGCGGCAAAGGGACATTCGTCGCGGCGCAGAACCCGGCGTTCATCCGCGAGAAGCGGATGAAGCTGGTCGAGGAGAAGCTGGCGGCGGCGGTCGCGGAAGCGCGCGTGCTGGGCGTCGGCCTCGAGGAACTGACCGAGACGCTCAGGCTGCTGTTCACGGAGGAGCGATGACGGACCATGCCATCCGGATTCGCGGGCTGCGGAAGCAGTATCGCGGGTTCACGCTGAGGGACGTCGACCTCGATGTTCCGCGCGGGTACGTCACGGGCCTGATCGGGCCGAACGGCGCGGGCAAGACGACGCTCATCAAGTTGATCATGAACCTGGTGCGGCGGGACGCCGGAACGATCAGCGTGCTCGGCCTCGACAACCTGGCCGAAGAAGTGGCGGTGAAATCGCGCATCGGCTTCATCTACGACGAGCCGCCCTTCTACCACGACGTGACGCTCGCCAGCCAGGCCCGTGCGATCGCGCCGTTCTACCCGGCGTGGAGCGACGCGCGCTTCCGCGAGTTGGCCGGTCGGTTCGGCCTGCCGCTCGGCAAGCGCTACAAGGCCCTCTCGCACGGGACGAAGATGAAGTTCGCGCTGGCCGTCGCGCTCTCGCACGACGCCGACCTGCTCATCATGGACGAGCCCACGTCGGGCCTGGACCTCGAGTTCAGGCGCGAGCTGCTCGACGAACTCACGGGGACGCTCCAGGACGAAGGGAAGTCGGTGCTCTTCTCGACGCACATTACGTCCGATCTGGAGCGGGTGGCCGACTACGTCACGTTCATCCGCGACGGCTCGATCGCCTTCTCGCTGCCGAAGGACGAGCTCCGCGACCGCTGGGGCATCGTGCGGACCGACCGGCAATCGGCCGACCGTCTGCCGGCCGCGATCCTGCGCGGGCGTCGCGAGCGTCCGCACGGCGTCGAGGTGCTCGTTGCTGACTCCGCCGCCGCGCGCGAGGCGCTCGGCGCCGACGCCGTCATCGACCGCGCGAGCTTCGACGAGGTGATGGTCCTCATGCACCACGGAGGCGAGCATGCTCACGCTGCTTAGAAGGGATCTGATTCTGAACCGGTACGTTGTCGGGCTGACCTACCCCCTCTGGAGCGTCCTGTGGCTGGGAGGTCCGGCGATGAGCGGCGGCGATACCATGCCGTTCGGCCTGTGGAGCGGCGGCGTGTCGCTCGCGTGCGCCTTCCTGCCCGTGATGATGCTCGTCCGAGAGGACAAGTTCAAGGCCGGGGCGCTGGTGTGCAGCCTTCCCGTGACGCGCGACGCGATTGTCGCGTCGCGATACCTCGGCGGCTGGCTCGTGGCGCTGACCGGCGTCGCGGTGGCGATCGCCGCGATGCTGGCGCTGTCGCTCTTCGGCGTCCACCCGCTGCGGCCGCCGACGCCGATGCTGCCGGCGACGGTGGTGACGGTCGTCGGGCTGGCCATCGCGATCATGCTGCCGATGGCGATCCGGTTCGGCATGGTCGGCGTCTTCGCAATCCTGATCGGGACCCAACTGCTGGGCGTCGTCGTGCTGCTGGCAAGCGCGATGTTCGACGCTCGCGTCGTGCAGGGCATCGA
Source organism: uncultured Acidobacteriota bacterium (assembly GCA_963698725.1). Lineage (GTDB taxonomy): Bacteria > Acidobacteriota > Vicinamibacteria > Vicinamibacterales > Fen-181 > FEN-299. The sequence continues at coordinate 482,732 of CAVORY010000003.1, read as the reverse complement.
AGCGGCGGTGAAGGCGATCGTCAGCGGCAGCGCGCGGCTTCGCGACACCCTCGGGCCGGCCGCGTACTCGGCGGTTCTGGTGACAGCGGTCGCCGTGCTGAACTACGCGTCGTTCCGCCTGTCGTCGCTCCTCTACCGGAAGCGCGAGTTCTGAAAGGCCACGCCGTGAAGAGCCTGCTCGAGTTCAACGGGGTGACCAAGCGCTTCGGCGATTTCACGCTGCGCGAGGTCTCCTTCTCTGTTCCCCCCGGCTACATCGTGGGCCTCGTCGGGCCGAACGGAGCGGGCAAGACGACGCTGATGCGGCTCGCGCTCGGCCTCATCAAGGCCGACGGCGGAGCCGTCCGCCTGCTTGGCGAGGACCCGACAGCCTCGCGCGCCGCCGCTGCGGCGCGCGCCAGGGTCGGCTTCGTGCACGACACGCCCGCCTGCTACGACTATCTTTCGGTCGAGCGCGTCGCCGGAATCGTGGCCCCGTTCTACCCGACGTGGGACTCGGCGCGCTTCAGTCGGCTCCTCGCCGACTTCGGCGTGCCGCCGAAGGCCAAGCTCCGGTCGCTCTCGCGCGGCACGAAGATGAAGTTCGCCCTGGCCCTGGCGCTTTCGCACCGCGCCGAGCTCCTGCTGCTCGACGAACCGACCGGCGGCCTCGATCCGGTCTTCCGCGACCGGCTGCTCGACCTTCTTTCCGACGTCATCGGCGACGCGCGCACGTCCGTGCTCTTCTCCACGCAGCTCGTCACCGACCTCGAGCGCATCGCCGACTTCATCGTCATCATCCGCGAAGGGCGCGTGATGTTCTCGGGGCCGAAGGACGACATCCTCGATCGCTGGGCAGTCGTGCGGGGCGGGCCGGAACTCGCGACCGGACTCGCGTCGGCGTCGCGCTGGGGCGTGGCGACGACCCGGCAGGGCGTGGAGGCGCTCCTCGAGGACATCGAGGAGGCGAGGAGGCTGTTCGGCGGGAAGGCGCTGGTGGAGAAGGCGACGCTCGAGGACGCGTTCCTGCTGTGCCGGGAGCCGTCGGGGAAGGGGGAATGACGATGCGGCACCTGCTGGCGAAGGACGTGCGACTGGTCGCGCCCTACCTGTGGCTGATCGTGCCGGTGCACGCGCTCTACTCCATCCAGGCTTTCTTGAACCCCGAGCTGTACTTCTGGATGAACCTCGCGGCGGCGCTCGCCTGGGCCGTCGCAGTGACGACCATCGAGTGGCATTTCGACGCCGACCACTTCGTGGCCGGACTGCCGGTGACGCGTGCGGCCATCGTGTCGGCGCGGTACGTGAGCGCGATCGGCGGTCTTGCGATCGGAGCGGCGCTCTTCGTGCTGTACGGACATGCCACCGCGGCGGTGGCGACAGAGCGCGCGGCGGCGCACTGGCAGGGGGCGCCGTCCTGGGCGACGGTCGATGGGGTCGCCGCCTTTCTGTCGATCGGCTTCGTGGCCGTGGTGGCGTTCCTTCCTTTCTTCTTCCGGTGGGGGCTGCCGATTGGAGCCGCCCTCTTCTCGGCTTCTGCGGCCGTCGCCCTGTCGGTAGGCACCGCGGTAGCCCGCGCGCTCTCGAGGACGACGCCGGCCGGCGATGTGCTCGCCGGCATCACCGGGTCGCTCTCCTGGAGCGAGGCTGTCCGGGGATGCTTGTTGGCGCTGTCGGCGTCGTGGGGGCTGTGGGTGGCCGCGCTGATGGTGCTCGCGGGCGCGGCCGCTCTCGCCGCGGTGTCGGTACGGCTGTCGATCCGGTTCTACGAAGGAAGGGAACTGTGAAGCGCATCGCGGCCCTCACCATCACGCTGCTGGCGTGCTGCACGTTCAGCCAGTGCGGCGCCCTGGCGCAGCAGCGGGCGCAGATGCCGGAGGCCCGGCGCGCCGAGCACGTGGCCTCATTCGCTCAGGTCTGGACCACCGTCCGCGACCAGCACTGGGACCCGACGCTGAACGGCGTCGACTGGGAGGGCGCCAGACGCGAACTCCAACCGAAGGTCGAGGCCGCAGCTTCGGACGAGGAGGCGCGAGCGGCGATCGCCGCGCTCATCGAGCGCCTCGGCCAGACGCACTTCAGCCTGATCCCGAGCGACCTGTACCAACTGCTGGACGACGGCGGCACGCCGTCCTCCGGCGACACGGGGATTCGCGCGAGAGTGCTCGACAGCCGGGCCATCGTCTCGTCGGTGGTCGGGGGATCGCCGGCCGCCAGGGCGGGTGTGCGGCCCGGCTGGGAGATCGTCCGCGTCGGCGGCGTCGAAGTCCGTCCGCGCCTCGAAAGGCTGGTGCGTGAGCTTCCCGAGACGCTGTTGAAGCCCGCGGACCTCGCGTCCACGGTGGCGGGGCGGCTGAACGGGCGGACGGGGGAGTCGGTGGCGCTGACGTTCGACACGGGCGACGGCGGCCTGCGGGAACTGGCGGTGCCGTTCGATGTGCCGCAGGGCGTGCGGACGATCGTCGGCCACCTGCCGCCGGTCTGGATCCGGGCCGAGACGCGTGAACTGCCGGGCGGCATCGGCTATTTCGCGCTGAGCGCCTTCGCCAACCCGATCCACGTGATGGACGAATTCGGCAAAGCCGTGGAGCGCTTCCGCAACGCCGCAGGTCTCGTCATCGACGTGCGCGGAAACACGGGCGGGGCGTTCAACATCGTCATGGGCATGCTCGGCTGGCTTGCAACCGACAGCGATCGGCAGGTGGGGACAGTCGTCCGGCGGGGCCTGACGATGAAGATCATCGTGCAGCGCCGACCGTCCCCGTTCGAACGGCCGGTGGCCGTCCTGGTGGACGGCCTGTCGATGTCGGGCTCGGAGGTGTTCGCGGCGGCGCTGCAGGACATGGGTCGGGCGCGGATCTTCGGCAGCCGGACGGCGGGCGCGGTCCTCGGCTCGACGGTCGAGCGGCTGCCCAACGGCGATCGGTTTCAGTACGCCTTCTCGGACTACGTCTCGGCGACGGGGCGGAGGCTCGAGGGGCACGGGGTGGTACCGGACATCGCGGTGAGTCTGACCCGCGACGCGCTCCTCAAGGGGAGCGACCCGGTGATCGAAGCGGCGGTCGAGTGGATCCGGCAGAGGAGATAGCCATGCGACGAAGGATGTTCTGGACGATCGTATGCGGAGCCGTGCTTGCGGCCGGCGTAACGGCCGGCGTCGATGTGCGGGCGCAGGCGGCGCCCCCTGCGGGTGACGCGCTGGTTGACGGTCACGTGAAGGCAGCCGGTGGACGTGCGGCCTTCGACCGGCTGACCACCCGCGTGATGAAGGCGAGGATCGAGGTTTCGGGCGCCAACGTGTCGATGGCCGTCACGACCTGGGCCGCCAGGCCGAACAGGAGCAGGACGACTGTCGAATCGGACCTGCTGGGGCGAATCGAGCGAGGATTCGACGGCACCGTGGGCTGGGAAGTATCGACGACCGGGGGGCCGCGGCTGCTCGGGGGGACGAACTCGACGATGCGACGCGCGACAACGTGTTCGACGGGCTGGCCTCGTGGCGCGACTGGGTGGTGAAGGCCGAGACCCAGGGTCCGGCGGTGGTGGACGGCAAGCCCGCGTGGAGGGTCGTGTTGACTCCGAAACGCGGGTCGGCGCAGACGTACTACTTCGACCAGGCGTCAGCGCTCGTCGTGAAGATCGAGACGGTCGTTCGAACCGCGGCGGGTGACGCGCCGGTGGAGACCTACGCGGCCGACTACCGCGATGCCGGCGGCGTGCTCATGCCCCACCGTCTGCGGCAGGTCGTGGCCGGCAGGGAGCTGGTGACAACGATCGACAGCATCGCCTGGAACGCCGAGGTTCCGGCGGGGCAGTTCGACCTTCCGAATGAGGTCCGGGCGCTCGTGCCGAAGAAGTAGCCGCCGCTATCGCAGAGGCGTGGCCGAGGGTCCGCAGGCATGGAGCCTCGGCGCGCCCCTACTGGCGCCGCTTCGGCTGCTTCTCGAGCTTCCGCTGCGCGTCCTGCTTGCCCTTCGCCGCGTGCTGTTTCTGGCCCTTGTCCTTGTCCTTCTTGCCCTTGTCTCCCACGAGTCACCTCCTGCGGCTATTGTCTGGGAATCACCGAGTGTGAGCGAGCGGATCGCGCCGAAGCACTGAGGCTCAGCCCAGATCGACGTCCATCACCGGCACGTCCCAGTGGGCGTCCACCAGCTCGAAGCGGCGGCGCTCCTCGCGTTTGAAGGTCTCCTGATCCGGGAACAGCCGGCGGGCGATTTCGTCCTCGCCTGATGGGCCGACCATCGCCGCGGTGTCCCGGAACGTCAGCTCCATCACGAAGGTCCAGTCGGCGCGGCCGTCGCCGTGGTACGCCGGCACGAGCGGCCTGATCGCCGCCAGCCGTCCGCCGAGCTGCGCGGTCAACACCGGGTAGTGATTTTTTCGGAAGAGCGCGAGGAATTCGTCCTGCGCGCCCCACTTCACCTTGTAAAAGTACCAGACGGTCTTCGCGGTCATCGGCGTCCTCCCTGGATAGGCGAGCCCCGGCTCATTGTCGCACCGATCGCGATCGGGGGGGCAGAGTGTGCGGAGTCCGTTTGATCAGGCGGGACCGCGGGCGGGCGGTCGCCCCCGTGTGCCACAACCGACGCACTGGCAACCACTTCCAGCCGCATTGCGCACATCCGGCCTCCGGTCTACACTGCAGCCATCGCTCGCGTATCGGGCTACCGCGTTGAGCCTGTTGTTCGTCAGGCCGAAAAGAGGTTGTCACGATGCCCAACGGTGGTTCCGATTGTTGCGGCACCTGCTGGTTCAACGCCAAGAACAAGGGCGAGGCAGGCTACGCTCACGCGAGCGACTCCGAACCGGACTTCTGCACTATTCGTAGCCTTCCGATCGAAGACCCGTTCTACACGTACTGCGGCAACCACCCCCACCGTCGGCCGAAACGAGACCCGATCCCGATCGGTCCCGTTTTCACCGGAGAGGAGCGGAAGCTTTGGCAGCGATCGCCTGACACCGAAGACATCCGCCGACACCTGCTTGCCCTGCTCGGCCAGCTGAAGGAGCAACCACGGTCGGATACCCGATCGGCGCCTACTCCGACGAAGTGGTCGTCTGGCAGCTAGGGGAGTTCAGGGAGTCCCGGGCGGCCGGAGCATTGCGACGAATCGCTGCGTTCGACCGGACGTCCGCAGAGACCGGCCCGTTTGGCCGGACGCGTCAGCGTCTCGTCGGCCTCGCCCTCGAGGCTCTGGGGAAGATTGAGCATGGTTCGGCCTGACAACCGGGTGCAGCAGACGGGCCGCCACGCGGCCCGTCTGCGCGTGGGTTAATCAGAGCAGCGCGCGGCTCCTTCGGGGACGCTCGGCCGACAGGGACAAAGGCAATGCCACTGGTCTTCGTTGATCACAACCCGAAAGGGACTCCAGAATGCACGTGCGCACTCGGTCGGCATTAGCGCTCGCACTCGTCGTTACGCTCGGCGCGGCGGTGGCCTTGGGCGCGCGCTCGGGGCAGGCCGAACGCTGGCGCGCGTTGGACGGCGAGTGGATCTACGTCGAGGACCGGACCGAGGGCCGCGCCCTTGAACAGCTGGGCCCCCCCATGGCCTCGAAGTTCTCGATGCGCGTCGAGGAAGGCGCGATCGTCCTGAACGGCCATGGTTCCGGGCACCGGAACGTGCGCGTCGCGCTCGACGGCGCGGTTACCGAAGTCGCCGAGCCAGATACGATCTCGCGCTACCGTGGCGCGTGGAAGGACGGCGCGTTCGAGTACCGAGGTCGCGTTCGAGCGGGTGTCGGGCAAGGCGCCCAACGCGATTCGGCTGATTCGGAGGAAGTTCCGCATCACGACCGACGGACTGTTCGTGAGCGTTGTGGTGGATCCGCCCGCGGGGAGGGAAGCGGTTGGGCTCTACCGCCATTCGCAGGACATCGCGCTGCCCGCGCCGGCCAAGGCCGCGATCGGCGACCTGGCGTGGCTGGCCGGCGCGTGGGTCGGAACGAGGAGCTCCGGGTCGTCGATCGAGGAGCGCTGGAGCCCGCCGCTGGGCGGCGCGATGCTCGCCGTGTCGCGCACGGTCAACACGAGTAGCAAGATGGTCGCGTTCGAGTACCTGCGCCTCGTCGAGCGCGACGGCGGGCTCGTTTACATCGCGCAGCCCGGCGGCGCTGCGGCGACCGAGTTCGTGCTCACCGAGATGGGCCCCCGGCGCGCCGTGTTCGACAATCCGCGCCACGACTACCCGAAGCGCATCGTGTACGAGCTCTCGGCCGAGGGTGTCCTGAGCGCCACGACCGGCTTCACCAGGGGCGGCACTCCGCGGCGCTTCGAGTTCAAGCGCGAGGGCAGCAAGTAGGTCGGTCGGAGGAAGGCGCGGCGATTCGACTTCCTCCGCCGCTGCTGAGCTGGGTCGCTGGGCCAACCCTGTCAGCCATCCGGCGTCGATCGGATCGGCGGGACCGGCGGGTAGCCACGAGGAGGCACGGATGCGGGGCATCGCAACTCGGATCCTCGCTTGGTGTACTGCACGTATGGTTGGCGGCCTTTGCCCTGTCGGTGTGGCCGCGGGCGATCGAGTCGACTGATGAGCCCGCAGGTGTGGCGGGGTAGCGGCCCAACAGGCGATGGGAGCCGACACGCTGCGGCGGAGTCGCTCTCCCCGCCGCGAGCGCGCTGTCGTCAGGCGCGATGTGGATACAGCAACCCCGGACTGGAGGCCAATTGGCATGAGCGGCACATTGATTGGCGGCGTTGTTGCGGTTTGTCTGGGTGTCCTCGTTTGCGTCTGGTTGCAGCGTCGTAAGAAGTAGGGGCCACGCCCCTGCACCGGTGCGATGTGCGAAGGTCCGAGCGTCCGAACGTCTCCCGAACCTGCTGCGGCGAGGGAGCCGTAGAGCAACGAGGTAGGGCGCCCAGCTCGTTGACGAGACTGGATCCGACGATCGGCCGGTAGAATGCCGGGCCGCGACGTCCGTTGGCACAAGGAGGCGTTCATGGAGTCTGCCACTCGGAGTCACCGGGACGTGCCCCGGGCCGGGGCCTTCTTTGCAGAAGCCGCTGTCACGATTGCCCTGGGCGTGCTCGCCTGGCTCGCCTTGGACGACATCACCACTGACAACGCGACCGGGTTCACGCCGGAATACACGCTGCTCGCCGCGTGCGGCGCGTGGTGCCTCTTCCTCGCGTTCGACCTGCTGAAGCGAGGCTATCACCGACTTGGCGCGACCTCGGCGGTTGCCGTCGCCGCGGCCGTCTGGGCTGCGTTCGATGGTCTGGGACACAAGCGCGATGGGGGCTGGAGCGTGTTCTGGCCCGAATACGCCGTTGTGCTCGTCGCGTGGCTCTGGTTTTCGGCGCTCGCAATCGTCCTGGTCGCGCTCGGGCGGCGAGCGATGCCGGCGGGTGCGCGCGATCCTTCGACCGCTGGCAAGAGGTGAGACAAATGGACTTCGGCTCTTCGCCCTTTGGCGCAGGTCCTCTCTTGGTCGAGGCTCGTGAACCATGACGGGGGAATCCATGGAATATCTCTTCCTTGCCCTCGCCTGGACGGCGTACTGCACGCTGCACAGCGCGATGATCTCGGAGCCGGCGACCGGCTTCCTGAAGCGCAGGCTTGGCGACTCCTTCCGGTTCTACCGGCTGTTCTTCAACTCGATCGCGATTCTCACGCTCATCCCGGTTCTGTGGTACTCGCACTCCCTCAGGCAAGAGGCGATCTTCCGCTGGGAGGGGGTATGGCTGGTCCCCCGATACCTTCTCCTGGCCTGCGGCATCCTGCTCGTGGTCGCCGGCGGAAGACACTACAGTCTCGGACAGTTCGTCGGGATCAGCCAGTTGCGGGGGGCATCGTCCGGGGGGCTGGCGACGGGGGGTGGGATCGACTCGAGCGGCGTCCTCGGTCTGGTCCGGCACCCCTGGTACACCGCGGTCGTGCTGCTCTTGTGGGCGGGCGACCTGGACATGGCGACGTTGGTCGGCAACGGTGTGCTCACGGTCTACATTGTCGTCGGAACGCTTCTCGAGGAGCGGAAGCTCGTCCACGAGTTCGGTGACGCTTACCGAAGCTACCAAAGGCGGGTGTCCATGTTCGTCCCACTGAAGTGGCTTCGGAGGCGGATCGCTCCTTGGGACATGCCATGAATGACGTTACGAGCGCGCGCACGATTGGCGTCCTGTTCGGTGTCGCCCTCGCGGGTGCCGTCTCGATGGCAGCCGCTGCGCCGCCGTACGACCCGCTCGCCACTCCAAGCCCACGAAAAGCCGCGATATTCGACCGCACCGTCAGGGACACGAAGCGCAGCCGCGACATCCCGTTGAGGGTCTATCTGCCGGCGGACAGGCGACCGGCTCCGGTCGTGCTCTTCAGTCACGGGCTGGGAGGCTCGCGCGAGGGGAGTCCCTACCTCGGGGAGCATTGGTCGGCGCGCGGCTTTGTGGTGGTTGTCGTCCAACATATCGGAAGCGACGATGCCGTCTGGAAGGACATCCGTCCAGCCGAACGGATGGCCGCGATGCAGAAGGCGGCGAGCCTGCAGAACACGCTGCTGCGTTTCGGCGACATTCCCGCGGTGATCGATCAGTTGGACCGCTGGCACCGGTCGAGCGACTCTCCGCTGGCGGGCAGGCTCGACATGAAGCGGATCGGGATGTCCGGGCATTCCTTCGGGGCCGTGACAACGCAGGGCGTGAGCGGCCAGAGAACGGCGCTCGGCGCCGCCTCGTTCACCGACCCGCGGATCAAGGCAGCCCTGGCGATGAGCCCCAGCAGCCCGCGCAATGGCGACCCGAAGCGGGCGTTCAGCGGTGTCGCAATCCCGTGGCTCCTGATGACGGGCACGAACGACGTCGCCATCGTCGGCGACGCTGACGTCGCTTCGCGCCTCGCGGTCTTTCCCGCCCTGCCGCCGGGCGGCAAGTACGAGCTGGTCCTGAATGGAGCCGAGCACTCGGCATTCGGCGACCGGGCGCTGCCAGGCGACAAGGAGAAACGCAATCCCAATCACCACCGCGCCATCCTCGCGCTGAGCACGGCCTTCTGGGACGCCTGGCTTCGAGAGGATGCGGAGGCTCGGGTCTGGCTCGACGGCGCCGGCCCCGCGTCCGTTCTCGAGAAGCAGGACCGCTGGCAGAGGAAGTAGATCCGGGGGCGCACCCGAACCGACGGCCGCCCACCAACGTCTAAGTGGGAGGGGACCCCTGTCGGAGGGAGGGCGCATGCGTCGTGCTGTTCGGTATGGGCTGCTGCCGGTCGCTGTTCTCGCCGTTGCCGCGGCCGTCAGCCTGAGCGCCTACTCCGTCGTCGCGCCCCGCCTCAGGGCGTCCTTCTGGGACCTGGACATCGAGCGGGCGATGGACGCGGCCGGGGTCGCGGCGGGGATGGTCGTGGGAGAAGCCGGCGCGGGCGACGGGTATTTCACGCTACCGATGGCCCGGCGCGTCGGTTCCGAAGGCGCGGTCTACGCCAACGACATCAGCCGGCGCGCGCTCAACTCGCTCGCGGCGAGTGCCAGGCGCGAACAGCTGGCGAACATCCACACGGTCGAGGGTACCGTCGACGACCCGCGCTTTCCCCGACAGGACCTCGAGTTGGTGGTTGTCGTTCACGCGTTCCACGACTTCAGCCAGCCTGTCGAGTGGCTGGTGAACGCCAAGAAGTACCTCCGGCCGGATGGGGCCGTGGTCATCATCGACGTCGATCCCGTGCAGGGCCGTCGCGACAGCCATTTTTGGACGCGCGAGCGGATCCTCGAGTACGCCGCCAGCGCCGGCTACGAGAAGGTCAAACTCGTCGACGACATCTCCAAGCACCTGATCATCGTCCTGAAGCCGCGCACGACGACGAGGAAGATGAAACCACAGGCCGTTCCGCCGCCCGCCTACGCCGATCTCTCGCAGTGGCGTGCGGCGGCTTTCGCCAACCGGCCCGCCTGACTTCGCGCGCGTTCTCGCGCTGCCCCTGTCTCGACTTGGGCGGCGACGGGCCCCGGTTGACCTGCGCCGGCACAGCCACGTTCGCCTCCCACGGCTCAGCATCTCACCGTCGTGAGTTCCTGGTGTGCTCTTCTCCCCATATAATCGCCAGTGCCGTGTGCTGAGAACAGTCTGGCGAGCGGCTTGGGAGCGGGCCCGCCTCGCGGCGCCCGACCGCGACGATGAGGGGAGCGGTGGATGAGTCTGACGGGTGCGTGGCGCCATGCGCTCGCAGCGGGCTGGCGGCGGAGGTGGTTGCTGCCGGCCCTGCTGATCGTATGGGTCCTCCACGCCGCCACGTACGCCCAGTTCGAACGCACTCGCGTCAGCGCCTCGTCCGTCCCGAGCGCTCCCGTGGGGGAGACGGTCGCCGTGAGGCTTCCGGTAGCGGCTGGAGCGAAGCCAAGGCCGACCCTCCTGATTGTCAGACTCCGGAATCGAAGCAGCGCCCCGGTGCCTTTGAAGGTGGCCGTCAGCGGTTCTGAAGTCGCGTCGCTGCTGGTGCCGGCGTTGCGAACTCGCCGGTTTGACGTGGAGTTGCCCGACACCACCGCCAGCGGGTCACTCGGAACACTGGAGATCACCGGACCTGGCGACTGGGTACTCGAGCACGCAGAGGCTGCGAACCTCCACGGGTACTCGACCGGAGCCGCGTCGTTCGTCGTCATTCCGATCGGCTCGGATCGGTATCCCCGTCCGCCCCCCGCCATCCGATGGCTGATCACGTTCGCCGTGCTGGTCCTGGGGGCGGTTCAACGAAGCGGACGGCACCGCGGATGGCGACGCCTTCACCTGGCGGTGGCGTCGGTCGTCGTGACATTCCTCGGGCTGACCCTGCTCGCCCCGCTGGTGCCCGGCTACAGGGTTGTGCTGTCCTTCCAGACGCTGCTGCTGTGCGCCGCACTCCTTCACTACCCGGGCATGGTGCAGCTGTACCTGGGTGTTCTGAGACCCGCCCTGACCAGGAACTACCGTATTGGTGTCGCCCCCGCGTTGGAGCGAAGCGATGGAGCGTCACCTGCTGCAAGTTCGGCTGCTTCGAGGCGACCCTGGTTCATGGCGGGCGTACTGGTCGCTCTGGCCTCGATTCTAGCCATTGCCGCCATCGTTCGGGCCATGGAGCACTACTTCGCCGAGGGGGACCAGGCGTTTCTGGCCATCTACACGCGTCTGGCTCTCGACGGCCGTCTGCTGGTCGGCGCCTACTCGAGATACCACTGGCATCATCCGGGGCCCTTCTATTTCTACCTGCAGGCCCCGCTGTACTGGCTCACCGGCCAGCATATGCACAGTCTCGCCTGGACGGCCGCGCTGATCAATCTCTGCTCCGTGTGGTTGGTACTCAGTCGCCTCAAGAGGAGAGGTGGATTCGGCGTCTTCGCTGCGGGCGGCCTGCTGCTGCTGCTCTACGTTCTGCAAACCAAGCCGTTCCTTGTCAGTTCATGGAACCCATACGTTGTGCTGCTCCCGCTCGCGGCGCTGATCGTCGTGTGCGCCGACTTCGCCTCGACTGTCCACCTCGGAGCCGTGCCCCCGATCGTCCTCCTGGCGTCGTTCATCACCCAGACGCACGCGGGTCACATACCATGTGTTGGAGCGCTGGTACTGACGAGTCTGGTTCTCCACCTCCGGCTCAGGCACCACGTCCACGCCCCGCTGGTTCGCGGCCGAACGTCCGACCGCCGGTATCTCCTCGCATCGACGGTGGCGCTGGCGGTTGTCTGGGCGCCGCCGGTCGTCGACAACCTGCGCGGTGATCCGGGGAATCTGACTTTCCTGATTCACTACCTCCGGCAACGCGAGTCGACCTACGTCATGGATGCCCTCCGCGGCTATGTCCACTACATGTCGGCCCTGCCGATGTGGCGGTTGCAGAGCCCCTGGTGGCCGGACACCTCCCGTGGCTTCGACTGGCTGGCCTCCTCGGTCGCCCTGGCTCAGTTTCTCCTCCTGTGGCTGGTGAGCCGTTGGGCAGGCTTGCGGGGGAGGTCCTTTCACAGGGCGCTCTGTCTGGTCAGCCTGAGCGGTTCAATCGTCGCCCTGTGGTCGGTGACCCGGATCCTCGACGGCGTCCTTCCCCACCTGGTGTCCTGGGTGTCGGTTCTCAGCGTCACCAACCTCATCGCGATTGTCGCCGTCGTGACCTGCCAGGGACAGGATTTCCTCGAGGCGCACGGTCTGAGCCCGGCTGGCCGGAGCGCGCGTTCGCTGCGCAGGTGGCTGCCGGCGCTGCTGGTCCTGCTCATGGCCGGCTACACGCTCCCTCGTCTTGCCGCAGACCAGCGTCGCTCGGGTGCTGGGAGTGTCGCGCTGAAGGCGTCGGTGGGCGAGCTTGGGTCCTATCTGGACCGGCACGGCATTCGGCGGCCGGTGTTCCGGATTGCGCGCGAGGCGTGGCCGTTCGCGGCCGGCACCATTCTGGAACTGTCGCGGGCCGGGCGAAGTGTCGCTGTCGAGCCGCAGTGGATCTACATGTACACTGACGTGTTCGCGCCGAACGGCGGCGAAGACGCGCAGTTCTACATTGTCGACGCTCAGGGCGATGACGTGAGATCCCGGTCTGAATACGAACGGATTGCCGGCAGTGAGCATGTCAATATCTACCGGGTGTATCCGCTGGGAGCGATTCAGGGCCTCAGCCAACCGGGTCGGGTTCTCGGCGCGAGTGGCACGCGCGGGGATCCCGCCCGGGTGCTGGATGGACACGTTCCTCTGGATGGCACCAGATGGGATTCCGAGGGAACGTTGATCCTCGAGGGGCCGCAGGCGTCGGTGACGCTGGCGGTGCCGCCGACCGCAACCGGCGTGGCGCTATCCGCCGACGCGAACGACTCGTACCGGCTCGAGTGCTCCGCCGACGGCTCGAGATTCGAGATCGTTGGAATCGTGCCGGCGCGGCCAGGCAGCGGCATCCAGACGAGGGAAGGCCACTTCCAAGGGATGGTGACCTGCCGGCAGCTGAGGATCTCCCCAAACGCCGGCGACGGCTTCTACTCGATCGCCGAGGTGACGTTCTTGAAGGCAAAGGAGCCTCATTCGCCATGACGGACGCAACCAGTGCTGCCAACAACGCCCGTTCGCCCGAGGGCGCATCCGAACTGTGGCCGGCGTGCCGGCTGTCGCGCCTCGTCGGCAAGCCGTCCGATCAGTGGACCGTCGATGATCTCGTAGGGGTCGTGGGCCGGCTGGGCATCCGGCTCGTCAGCCTCATGCATGTCGGCGGCGACGGCTGGCTGAAGACGCTCGACTTCGTGCCGCGCGATCTCGCGCACCTGCGCGAGGTGCTGTCGTTCGGCGAACGCGCCGACGGGTCGAGCCTGTTTGGTGGGATGGGCGTCCCGGTGACCGCGTCGGACGTCGTGCTCAGGCCCCGCCTGTCGACCGCGTTCGTCGACCCGTTCGCGTCGTTCCCGACGCTGGTCGTCTGCTGCGGCCACTACGGCCGCGACGGCGCGCCGCTGCCCGAGTCGCCCGACACCATCGTGCACAAGGCGTACGAGAGGCTGCGGGCCGAAACCGGCGTCGAGCTGCAGGCGCTCGGCGAGATCGAGTACTTCCTGGGCAAGCGCCCGGACGAGTCGGACATCTACGGCGCGACCGAGCGCGGCTACCACGCCAGCTCCCCGTTCGTCTTCGGCGAGCCGCTCCGCCGGCGCGCGATGGTGCTGCTCGCCGAGATCGGCATTCCGGTGAAGTACGGGCACAGCGAGGTCGGCTACATCCAGCCGGACGAGGTCGACGCGCGCATCTGGGAGCAGCACGAAATCGAGCTGGCGCTCCAACCGCTCCCGCAGGCGGCCGACTCGGTGCTCATCGCGCAGTGGCTGCTCCGCAACCTCTCGAACAAGGCGGGCTGGCGCTGCAGCTTCGACCCGATCCTGCGCAAGGGCCACGCCGGCTCCGGCCTGCACTTCCATCTGTCGCCGGTCGTCGGCGGTGTGCACCAGAAGCACAGCGCGCCCGACGGCCAGGTCGTCGGCGTCGCGAGGTGGCTGATCGCCGGCCTTGCGCAGCACGCCGGCGCGCTGATGGCCTTCGGCAACCGCGCCACGAATTCGTTCGTGCGACTGCTCCAGGCGAAAGAAGCGCCCAGCGCCGTGACGTGGGGGTACTACAACCGCCGCGCGCTGATCCGCCTGCCGATCGTGGCGGCAGACGCGGAAGGGAAGTCGGTGAGCCCGGAGACCGTCGAGTTCCGGCTGCCGGACGGCTCGGCCCACCCGCACCTGCTGCTGGCCGGGGTTGCGCAGGCGATGCTCGCCGGGAGGACGGTCGGCGATATCGCGGAGCTGCTCGAGCGAACGTCGGCCGTGACCAAGACAAGCTCGGCGGCGAAGCCGGTGCCGCGGAGCTTCCCCGAGGTGGCCGACGCGCTCCGTGAAGTGCGGGGAACGTTCGAGGCGGCGGGGATCTTCCCGGCGCACGTCATCGACAGGACCATCGACGCGCTCGGACAGATGTAAGCCAGCCTCAGATCCACCGTCCGTACAATTCCGGCCTTCTGTGCCTGAAAAAGAGCCGACGCGCGTGCGAGCGCTCGACCTTGCCGAGGTCGATGTCGGTATAGAGGATCGTCTCCTCGCCGGCGGGCGCCTTCGCGATTACCATCCCGTTCGGCGCACAGACGAACGACTCGCCGCCGAACGTCAGGCACTCCTCCTCGCCGACGCGGTTACACAGCGCCGTGAAATAGCCGTTCTGGAACGCGGCCACCTGCATTTCGGCTTCGTAGAGGCCCTCCGGCCACTCGCCGACCGAGCCTGCCTGCGGCACGACAACGAGGTCGGCTCCGGCCACACCCAGCGCGCGCATGTACTCGGGGAAGTGACGGTCGTAGCAGATCGCCACGCCGAGCCGGCCGACCTTCGTGTGGTAGACCGGAGCGCCGGTATCGCCCGGTGTGTAGTAGCCCTGCTCGTGGAAGCACGGGTACTCGGTGATGTGGGTCATGCGCGTGCGGCCGAGCAGGCGGCCGTCCGCGTCGATCACCGGCGAGCTGTCGAAGGTCCGGTCGCCGTCGCGCTCGAACAGGTTCAGGACGACGACGACCCCGAGCCCCGCGGCTTCGGCCTGGAACGCCTCGGTGATCGGACCCGGGATCCGTTCCGCCAGGCTCGCGAAATCGGGGCCGGCTGGGCGCTGCGGGTAGAACGGCTCGAACGCCAGTTCCGCGTAGCAGACGAGGTTGGCGCCGTTCGCGGCTGCCGTCTGGAGCGCTTCGAGGCCCCGCTTGACGTTCGCCTGCTTATCCGAGGTTGCACGCTGCTGGACGAGTGCGATTCGCATTCTGGAATTCTAGCGCACAGGATGGCTCAGGGCTCACCCCTCGACTTCGCTCGGGGTGCCCTGAGCGAGGCCGCGAAGCGATCGAGTCGAAGGGCAGGGCCCAGGGCTCAGGCCCCGATCAGCTCGCCAGCTCACTTGATCGCGACCTCGAGAATCACTCCGGGAGTGATTTCCGGCGCCAGACGACCAGGGCGCAGACAAGAACCAGGACGGTCCCCGCCAGCGGGACGAGCATGCCGAGGCGGACGCCGAAGGCCTGCGAGATGTGGCCGAGCGCCCACGGGAAGGTGATGCTGCCGAGGTTCCCGATCGTGAACAGGAACCCGAAGACGGTGCCCGCGAACCGGTGGTAACGGTCGCCCGCGATTGCCAGCATCGTCGGGAAGATGGCCGAGAAGCCCAGCGACGTGAACCAGACGCCGGCGGCGAGGCCCGGCAGCCAGCCGGCGGCGGCGAGAAGCGCCAGGCAGCCGGCGAGTGACGCCACGCCGGAGATTACCACCAGGCGTTCCTTGCCGACCCGCGCCTGTGCCCGCGCCGACAGCACCCGGCCGAGAATCGCCATCACCCAATAGCCCAGCAGAACCAGCGTCGCCACCCTCGGCGACCACCCCATCGCGCCGACGTAGGTCGAGGTCCAGCCGCTCAGCGACGCCTCGTTCCCCGACTGGAAGAGCAGCAGCAGCGCGAGCAGCCACACGCCGGGCTCCTTCGCCACGCCGACCATCCCGCCGAACGAGAACGCAGCCCCCTCGTGCACCGGCGGGAACGGCAGCGCCGCAGAGACCACGAGGCTCGCTCCCGCCACGCCCGCGCACAGCATCATCGTTCCCGCGATCGACAGGGCGCCGAAGCTCACCGCCACCACGATCGGCACGAACAGCGCGCCAATAGCCGAAGAAGGTGCCCAGCCAGTTCAGCATCCGGCCGCGGTCATCCGGGTACACGTCCGAGACGAGCACGTTCGTCGCCGTGTTCATCCAGCCGCCTCCGACGCCCAGCAGCAGCGCCGCCGCGGCGGCCGCGCCGAACCCGGTCGCGATCGCGAACGCCAGCAGGGCGGCAGTCACCATCGCTGACGCCGATACGAGCACGACCTTGCTGCCGAAACGGTCGATGGTCGGACCGACGACGGCCGTCGAGACGAGCAGGCCGACGAAGAGCACGCTGAACAGCTCGCCCTGCTGAGCCAGGTTGATGCCGAGCCGCTCCCGCATCTCGGGCAGGCCGAACAGCGTGCCGAGCATCGCGATGATCATGCCGAACACGAACATGGCGAGCGCGGCGGCCGCAAACAGCCGGCTGCGGGCGCGCGAATCGAAGGAAGGGGCTGAAATGCTCATGAAATGGGCCGCCGCCGGGACGGCGGGCGTCGGTCACATGGTATCATCGGGTTGCCAGCCAGGGGTGATCAGCCACCCGTTCGTCCAATGGAGAGCCACGTGAATCCGGCCCAGCCGAAGGTGACGTACGCGACGATGAGCGCCGACCAGATGAGCGATATACATCGCGAACTGGACGGGGCGATCGAGCGGGTGAAGGGTGGCCTCGGCCAGTCGCACCCGATGTTCGTCGATGGGCGCGGCGTCGAGGGGCTCGGCCCCGTGATCGAGGACCGGAGCCCGATCGACACCCGCATCGTGATCGGACGGTTCGCGTCGGCCACGCGCGAGCAGACGCAGGAGGCGATTGCCGCAGCCCGTGCCGCGTTTCCCGCCTGGAGCCGGCTCCCCTGGGAAGAGCGGGTCCGGATCGTCCGCGCGATCGGCCGGCGGATCCGGGAGCGTCGCGCCGATCTCTCGGCGCTGGTCGGCTACGAGACGGGCAAGAGCCGCCTCGAGTGCGTGGGCGAGGTCGAGGAGTCGGCGGACTTCTTCGACTACTACTGCGACCAGATGGATCAGACCGACGCCTTCGAGAACCTGATGGGCATGCCGGGTTCGGTCGAGGAAAGCCGGAGCGTCCTCCGCCCGTACGGCGTCTTCGGGATCATCGCGCCGTTCAACTTCCCGATTGCGCTGGCCGCCGGCCCGGCGGCGGCGGCTCTTCTGGCCGGCAATACCGTGGTCTGCAAGGCCGCCGAGGACACCGCCCTGGCGGGGACTCGCTTCTATGAGGTCCTCGCGGACCTGTTGCCGCCCGGCGTCTTCAACCTCGTGAACGGCCCCGGCGTGCCGGTGGGCCAGGAAATCGCGAACAACCCGGGCGTGGACGGCCTCGTCTTCACCGGCTCAGTAGCGGTCGGATTGAAGCTCGTCCGCGACAACGCATCGCGGCCGTTCCCGCGGCCGCTGATCATCGAGATGGGCGGCAAGAACCCGGCGCTGATCATGCGCAGCGCCGACCTCGACAAGGCGTCGGACGGCGTCATGCGGTCGGCGTTCGGCGCGACCGGCCAGAAGTGCTCGGCCTGCTCGCGCGTGTACGTGTCGCGCGAGGTGCGCGGGCGGTTCGTCGAACAGCTCGTCGAGAAGACGAGGCAGATCAAGGTCGGCATCCCGCTCGACCGCGACGTGTGGATGGGGCCGCTCATCAACGAGCGGGCGCTGAAGAACTACGAGAACGCCATCGAGCGGGCGAAGCGCGACGGCGGCCGCATCCTGACCGGCGGCCGGCGGATCATGGACGAGCCGTTCAACCACGGCTACTTCGTCGAGCCGACGGTGATCGACGGCCTGCCGGCCGGCCACGCGCTCTTCAAGGAGGAGCTGTTCGTCCCAATCACCGTGGTGGCCGACGTGCTGTCGCTCGACGAGGCGATCAGCCTCGCGAACGCCACCGAATACGGCCTGACGGCGGGGATCTTCTCGCAGGACGAGGCGGAAATCGGCGAGTTCTTCGAGCGGATCCAGGCGGGCGTGACCTACGCGAACCGGCGCGCCGGCGCGACGTCCGGGGCGTGGCCGGGGCAGAACTCGTTCGGCGGCTGGAAGGCGAGCGGCTCGACCGGCCGGGGAACAGGCGGGCCGCACTACCTGCAGCAGTTCTTCCGCGAGCAGAGCCGGACGCGTGTTCGGTGACAGCTGGCAGCCGTCAGCTGATAGCTGGCAGCGGATTGAAGCGGGGTCACGGGTGCGGACGCTCGGCTCCTGGCTTTCGGCCCGAAAGGGACGCACGATGGCGAGCGACGAATGTGATGGCGTGGGGGCGCGGGCTGGTTCGCGCGACGCTGATCGGAACCGTGCTGCAGCTCGCCATGGTGGTGGCGGGGCACTACGACATCCGTGTCGCCAACCTCTTTGCGGCGCTTGGGATGTTTCTGTCAGCCGTGGCCGGCTACCTGGCCGGGCGCTGGTCGGCTGGCCTCGGCAAGGCGGGAGCGGCCGTGAGCGGGCTGGTCGCGGGCGCGGCCTGCGCCTTCATCGGCATCCTCGAATCGTTCTACCTGGGCGACGTGACCGGCGCGGTCATCGCCTTCGGCACGGCCGGGTCGGGAGTCGCCGGGGCCATCGGTGGCGTCCTGGGACGGATCTCCCGGAAGGACTCATAAGCGGCATACAAGGAGCAGACATGACGATCGCGTACGACTACAAGACGCGAACCCAGTACACGGACGGCGCGGCGGCACAGAAGGCGGCCCACAAGGTCCTCCTCCAGCACACGTTCGAGCCCAGCCTCCCCGAGCGCGGCTACACGAATCGGACGCTGCACATCGATCTCTCCACGCTCAAGGTCACCGAGAAGGCCGTGACCCCCGAGATGAAGGAAGTCTTCATCGGCGGCCGCGGTTTCGGCCTCTGGTACCTGTGGAACGCGATCAAGCCAACGACGAAGTGGGACGATCCGGAGAACGACATCATCATCAGCCCGGGGCCGCTGGCCGGGAACACCGCGTACGCCGGCTCCGGCAAGTCGCTCGTCGTCACGCTGTCGCCGCTGACCGGCATTCCGATCGACAGCAACGTCGGCGGCTACTTCGGGCCGCTGCTCAAGTTCTGCGGCTACGACTCGCTCGAGATCCAGGGGAAGGCCGAGCGGGACGTGGTCATCCTCATCGACGGCCCGAAGAAGACGATCACCATCGAGGAAGCGCCCGAGGAGAACCCAGACAGCCACGTCGCGGCCGAGGTGTTCATGCACCAGTACGCCGACGACGCGAAGGACTTCGTGAACGTGTCGGTGGTGTCCGCTGGCAAGGGGGCGGAGCACAGCCGGATCGGCTGCCTGAACTTCTCGTGGTTCGACCCCAAGCGCGGCGCGGCGCGCCTGAAGCAGGCCGGGCGCGGCGGCATCGGCCTGGTCTTCCGCGACAAGAAGATTAAGGCGCTGGTGGTGCACGGGCCGAAGATGAAGGGGGACCACAACCACGCCGCCGACTTCCAGCGGACGACGAAGGTCGGGCGGGTGCTGGCCAAGGAGATCCACGACTTCGACGACCAGCAGTGCAAGATGCGCTCGATCGGTACCGCCCACCTGGTCGAGGTCATGGACGCCTACGACCTGCTTCCGGTGCACAACTTTCAGTACGGCAAGCACAAGGACATCGACAAGATCCACTCGACCGTGTGGGAGAAGCGGTTCACGCAGGGGATCTTCGACGGATGCTGGTACGGCTGCCACATGGCGTGCGCCAAGGGCGCCGACTGCCACAAGGTGATGACCGGCCCCTACAAGGGCCACATTGTCACGGTGGACGGGCCGGAGTACGAGACGTGCGCAGGCCTCGGGTCGAACTGTGGCATCTTCGAGCCCGACTGGATCCTCGAGTCGAACTTCTACTGCGACACCTACGGCATCGACACGATTTCCTATGGCACCTGCTGCGCGTTCGCGATGGAGTGCTGGCAGCGCGGCATCCTGAACGCGGAGCGGACCGGCGGCCTCGACCTGAGCTGGGGCAACGGCGCGTCGCACGTCGAGATGCTGC
This sequence comes from uncultured Acidobacteriota bacterium, assembly GCA_963698725.1. Lineage (GTDB taxonomy): Bacteria > Acidobacteriota > Vicinamibacteria > Vicinamibacterales > Fen-181 > FEN-299. The sequence goes on along the minus strand of CAVORY010000003.1, from coordinate 462,685 downwards.
ACCAGATGGCGCGCGGCGAAGGCTTCGGCCTCATCGTCGGCCAGGGCGTGAAGTACATGCAGGAGCTGTTCGCCGAGAAGGGCTGGGGCGACCTTCAGTTCATGCGCGACTTCGGGATGCAGGTGAAGGGGCTCGAGTACCTCGCAGTACCAGTCGAAGGAGTCGCTGGCGCAGCAGGGCGGCTACGCGCTCACCAACAAGGGGCCGCAGCACGACGAGGCCTGGCTGATCTTCATGGACATGGTGAACAACCAGATCCCGACGTTCGAGGACAAGGCCGAGGCGCTGCACTACTTCCCGCTGTTCCGCACCTGGTTCGGCCTGATGGGCCTCTGCAAGCTGCCGTGGAACGACATCGAGCCGGAGGACAACGCCAAGCACGGCAAGAACGCGTCCAAGGTGCCCGAGCACGTCCACAACTACCAGGAGCTGTACTCGGGGATCACCGGGAACGAGGCGACGATCGACGACTTCATCCGAATGTCAGAGGGGGTCTACAACTTCCAGCGGGTGTTCAACCTGCGCATGGGGATGGGCGGACGCCAGAGCGACTGGCCGCCGTACCGGTCGATGGGGCCGCTGACGAAGGAGGAGTACGAGTCGCGTGCCGAGCGGTACGACAAGCAGATGAAGGAGCTGATTGGCGTCGACCCCGAGGGCAAGTCGACCGAGGAGAAGATGGCGATCCACCGGACGTGGCGCGAGGGCCGCTACAACCAGCTGTGCGACGCGGTCTACGCCCGCCGCGGCTGGACGAACAACGCCATCCCGACGCTCGAGACGCTGAAGAAGTTCAAAGTCGATTTTCCTGAGGTGGTCGCCGTAGTGACACCTCACCTGTAGGGGCGAGGAACGAGGAACGAGGAACGAGGGGCGAGGAACGAGGAACGAGGGGCGAGGAACGAGGAACGAGGGGCGAGGAACGAGGAACGAGGGGCGAGGGACGAAGATGGGGGCCATCAAGAGCTATCGGGACCTCGAGGTGTGGAAGCAGTCGATGGACCTTGTCGAAGAGTGCTATCGCCTTTCGGAGGGATTCCCACGAAGCGAGGAATTCGGTCTCCGGGCTCAGCTTCGACGTTCCGCCGTCTCGGTTCCCTCGAATATTGCGGAGGGGCATGGGCGGTCGACGACCGGTGACTATCTCCGCCACCTGGCGATCGCCCACGGGTCATTGATGGAATTGGAGACTCAACTGCTCATCGCCCGCCGACTGGAGTATGTGACGGAACCGAGTCTCGAGGCGTTGCTGAAGCGGACCGATGGAATCGGCCGGATGCTGGCGTCGTTGACGAAACGCCTACGCGAGAGGACATCGGGGGCAACGGCTGCTGCCCGGATCTCGTCCCTCGCTCCTCGTTCCTCATCCCTGCCATGATCACAGTCAACGGCGACACGATGGAGTGGCGAGAGGGAATGACCATCGCCGACATCCTGAAGATCCGCAACTACATCTTTCGCATGATCGCGGTGCAGGTGAACGGCGAGCTGGTGAAGCGGGTGGCCTACGACAAGACGGTCGTCCCCGACGGCGCCGACGTGCAGGTCATCCACATGATCAGCGGGGGGTGATCGCCGAGAACGCAATGTCCTGCACGGCGTACTCGCGCGAGTCCTTGAAGTCGTAGTGCCACCATTCTTCGGGGTAGACGAAGAAGTAGCCGTCGCGCTCCATCGCGTTGCGCAGCAGGTCGCGGTGCGCGCGCTGGTCGGGCGTCCCGCCGGCGTAGGTGACGAAGGACCGCTCGGACATCTCGTCGTAGCCGCCAGGCATCTCGACCTCGCGCCCGGTCTTCAGGTCGAACAGGCCGACGTCCGCCGCGCACCCGCGGTTGTGCTGCGACCCGACGGCCGGGTCCGCCACGAACATCTTCTTGTCGGCGGGCGTGATGTCCCAGAACAGCTTCGTGATCGTCCAGGGCCGGTAGGCGTCGTAGACGAGGATGCCGTAGCCGCGCTCCTTCAGCCAGCGGTGGGCGGCAAGCAACGCCTCGGCGGCGGGCTTCTGCAGGAACGCGCGCGCCTCGGGGTAGACCGGCCGGCCGACGAAGTTGTTGGCGGTGGCATAGCGGATATCGAGCTTGAGGGTGGGGTCCAGCTTCACCAGCTCGACGAGGTCGCTGGCCCGATAGGGGCCCGCGCCCTTCGGCGGCCCCACGGGTCCCGGCTTCGCCGGAGCCTGCGCGGAGACGAGGGCAAGCGCCAGGGCGACCGCGCAGCAGGCAAAGGCCGCGAGCACCCTGGAGTGTATTCGCCTCGACATCTCTTGCCTCCTTCGGGCGCCTGCCCGGCCGCCCGTCGTCCCCGTTCCCTACTTCGCGACCTCGCTCATCAGCGCCGCAGTGTTCTCCTCCGAGTCCTTGAAGAACGCCAGCCACAACTCGTTGCGCGCGTCCTCGTGGACCTTCGCCGGCTGCTGGAGGAAGGTGACGCCGCGCGATTCGAGCACGGCGGCGGCTGGCCGGATGTCGGCCACGCGATAGTACAGGATCGAGGTTCCCAGCCCCGGCTTGTCGGCAGGAGCCAGGTACAGCCGAACGCTGCCGCACTCGAAGAACGCCATGCCTGGAAACTCGAAGAGGAACTTCAGGCCGAGCGTGTCGCGGTAGAAGTTGCGGGCACGTTCGACGTCCTTGACGATGATCGAGATCTGTCCGACCGACTCGAGAGCGACGGGAATCGCGGCCATCGAAACACCCTCCCCTCGGCTGACGGCTCAAGGCTCAGGCACGGAGCCCTGGCTTCTGGCTTCTCCCCTAGAACGCATCCCCGTGCCACCACCGGATGTCTGCGACCTCCAGTGGCGGGTCAGGCCACACGCTCGACCCGAGCGGGCGCACCATCATTGCGACGGGAGCGGCCTCGTGAGCCGCGATGTCGACCTGGGGCGGCCGGAAATCGGGCGGCCACCAGGCGCGCAGGCGGAGCCGTCTCGACGGGTCGCGCGCGATCACGGCCTGCAGCAGAGCGCCAACCCTGCTTCCGGAGGGATCCCGATCGCCGCACTCGCAGATCATCGCGAACTCGCCGACTTCGAACAGCACCGCGTACGCCGCCGCGCGCCCGCCTTCTTCGACAACGAAGAACTCGACCATGCGCTGGCCGGGTCTGCCGCACGCCGCCAGCAGCCGCTTCCTCGCGATCGCGTGCCGGATGTACTCGGCGTCGCGCGTCAGCGAGAACCGGTATCCGGCGCTCTGCGCAGCATTCATCTCGACGAGAGCGGCCAGATCGCCGAACTCGCCAGACCGCAGCGGGATCATGGGCGTACCCGTGCGTGTCCCGGGCCGGACCGACAGCGCCACCTGATTCACGGGAAGTTGGCGAAAGCCGAGACGCTCGTAGTAGCGCGGTTCGATGTCCGCGAAGAGCAGCGCCAGCCCGAAGCCCTCGGCCGCCGCGTCATCCATCAACCGCCGCAGCAGGGTTGCCGCATGACCGTGGCCGCGCTCGGCCGCCGGGGTGAACACGGCGCCGAGGCCGAGAATCCTGACCGGCTGCCCGTCGAGACGCCCGTTCAGGTCGTAGCGCTTCCCCGTGGCGAGCAGCCGGCCGTCGTCGAGGAGCGCGACCCGGCGGAGACGGGACGCGCCCCACGCCGTCGCGAGCTGGGCGCGGTTGTATCTGGCATATCCGGCACGATCGAGCCGCTCGCCCCAGACCGGAAACGTGTCGTCGAGGATTCGCTCGAGCAGGTTCCCAGTGGCCGTCACGACCTCGATCGCCATGCCCCCGATCTTACAGGGGTCGGGACGGATTGCCGCACATACGGATTTGTGACCCCGGTTTGTAGGCGCGGTAATCCCTAGACCAAAGCGAGCCGACCTCTAGAAGAGAGGCCGCGACTCAGAATCGCGGCCTCTCCTTTAGACGATGACGGTTTCTGTCATCGCGAAGCCGCGGCGCTTGCATTCCGACACAATCGTCTTTCCGGGAAGCGCCAGTTCGACAGAAACCGCGCCGCGCCGCACCATGCCGTTCACGGCGGCGATGAGCATGATCGAGCCGTGCCAGCCGGTCAGTCTCTGCATGGCCGTGAACCCGGTCTTCTCGTCGTAGCGGTCGATTAGCTCGACCACGGCCTCGGCGCGCCGACCTCGCGTCGTGCCGGTGCCCTTGACGCGCATCACACAGATGTCCTTCACCTCGTTGCGGCAGATCTGCGGCGCGAGCAGCGCGTGAAGCACGTCGCGCGGCACGACCCGCTGACCGGCGACAGCTACCGGGTCGAGGCCGAGGAGTCCGAGGTCCGAGAACGCCTTGAACTGCGCCACGTGGCCCGGGTACCGGAGCGTCTTGTTCTCCAGGCGCTTCAGGCGGCCTTCGAACGTCCACGGCGAAGTCGAGAGGCCCCCCGAGGTGACGAACGCCTCCAGCCTGCCGACTGGTTCTGGGAACTCGAGCACCTCGTAACCCGAGAAACATGGCACTGGCACGACCTTGCCGTCCCGAATGAAGGTGGCGTCGCCGTCGTACTCGTTGGTGAGGCCGCCCAGACTGAACGTGCTCACGTAGTTCCACGGCGGCTGCGGATCCTGCGGCAGGCCCCCGTCCCAAATCAGGACCTCCTCGGGCTCCTCGACGAGCGACATCACGTAGGTGCCAAGCGAGATGTTGAGACCGGGCCCCATCCCACAGTCGGGGACGATGGTCACGCCCGCTGCCGCGGCGTCCGCGTCCAGCGCCAACTGCTCGCGGACGACGGCCGTGTTGCCGCCGAAGTCGGTCATATGGACCTTCTTCGCGATCGCCAGCTTCGTCACCTCGAGGTTGAACGTGTAGTGGACCGAACTGACGAGCCCGGTCGCTCCGTCCAGGTGCGGCGCCACCGTCGAAACATCTCCCGCGTCAACCTGGAAGCCTCTGGCGATCGGCTTCCCGAGGAGCCGGTTGAGTCGGGCAGCGGCGCTCTGCGCGAAGGCGAGATTGATGTCGAGGAGCGTGAGCGATTCAGCCTGCCCGAAGACCGCGAGGTCGTATGCGGCGGCAACACCCTGCCGACCGGAGCCGAGGACGACGTACTTGTGGGACATGAGACACCTCAATGGACAGAATTCAGAATTCAGAATTCAGAATCCAGAATTCAGAAGACAGAAGAGAGAAGCTCGCGACCCTGGGCCCTGCCCGCCTTCGCCCTGCGGGCTTCGGCGGGTCCGCCATAGCCCGCTCTGTGGCGCTCGCGGGCGACGGCGGAAGCCTTGAGCCCTAAGCCGTGAGCCTGCCTAGAGTCCCGCCGAGCGGGAGCCGGTCCCGATGACGAGGGCGTGGAGAGAGAGATGGGCGAAGGGGTAGGACTTCATCAACCTGATCGAAACGTAGCACGGGCGGGCAGGTGGACACAACCGGCAGCGGGCAGCCGACAGGCGTCAGCCCTTCGACTTCGCTCAGGGCTGCCCCGCGCAACGCCGAGGGGCCGAGGGCAGCGGGTGACGCAGATCCGCTGCCAGCCGCCCTGGCGTCACCTCAGGGTGAACGTCAGCTCGAGGGCGACGCGAACCCGCACGGGCCTGCCATCCTTCGTGCCGGGCCGGAACTGCCATTTCCTGGCCGCGGCCACCGCCTGTCCGTCGAGTGCTGGGTCAAGCGAACTGACGACCGTCACCTCACGGACCGTCCCGTCGGTCTCGACGATGCACGACAGGCCGACGGTGCCGGCGATCTTCGCCTGCATCGCCTCGCGGGTGTACTGCGGCCTCGTTTCACTGATCACGACCGGCATCGTGAGGCCGGGCTCACCCTTCTCGTAGACGGGGGAGCCGGATGTCGCCATGTTACCGGCTGCGACCGCAGTTGCCGCGCCGGCCATCCACGGCGGTTCTGGCGGTGGCGGCGGCGCGTCGGGCGGGACCGGTGCCGCCGCAGTCACCTTCTTCGGTGCCGGGGGGGGCGGCGGCGGGGGCGGAGGCGCGCCCGCGTAGGCTCCCGCGCCCTCCATCTTCGGCGTCGGGTAGCTGTCCGTCGGGCTTCCGGCCGCCTGCCGCGCCTTCCGAATATCGATCGCACGGTTGCGCAATTCGTCGGCCTCGGCCATCAGCCTCTTCTGGGCTGCCGGATCGCTCTCGAGCAGCGCCTGCGACCGCAGCAGCAGGTTCTTGTAGGTCAGCGCTTCCATGTAATCGGGATTCAGCGCGATCGCCTGGTCGGCGGCCTGCAGTCCAAGGCCGATGTAGTCGCGCTTCTCAGCATCGGAGAGCGCCGTATCGCGGTAGGCCTTCTCCCAGTAGTACGCCGCCATCGTGTGGTAGGCCTCCGGGTTGCCGGGTTCAATGCCCGTCCGGCGCGTCAGCGCGTCCATCGTCTTCGCGAAGTCGCCGTGCCGGTTGTGGAAGCCCGCCAACTGCAGATACACGGCAACATCCTTCGGCGCGGCCTTGACTGCAGCCTCCAGCGTGGCCAGCGCGCGAGCCATGTCCCCGGCGTCTTCGTACAGCTTGGCAAGCATGAAGTAGTTCGCCGTGTCCTTCGGACTGGCCTGGATCCGCTGCTTGAGGGTCGCTTCGTCCAACTTCGGCGCGGAAGTCACCATGCCTGGGCGCGGCGCCGCCTGAGCTTGCGGCAGGACCGGCGTAGCCGGCGGCGCGAGCTTGGCCGAGGCCGGCGGCGGAGGTGGCGGCGGCGGAACGGCGGGCGGAGGTGGCGTCAGTGGGGGAGGTGGCGGTGGCGGGACCGGCAGCTGGTCTACCGCTGCAGCCGTGAGCGGGAACGCCCGGACGACGGCCCAGCCGCCCGTCACGAGAACGGAGCACACGAGAGCAGCTGAAACGACGAAGCGCAGGCGGGACATGGACACCTCCTCCATCAACATCGCGACGCGTTTCTGCAGATGACCGTGATCCAGGAAACAAGGCGCCGGCCGGAACCTCGCCCCGGTGCCAGCCTCGGCGAGGGCGAGGAGCGCGCGCAGGTACGACCGGCGATCGCCGACGAGGCCGACGACCTCACGGTCGATCAGCCTGTTCGGCGCTGAGGCGAATCTGCTCGACCAGCCACCAGATCGCCGGGTGGAACCAGAAGAACGCGCGCACCAGTTCGTCGCCCAGCGCACGGAGCCAGTCCTGCCGCCGCACGTGAAGCAGCTCATGACACGCGATCGCCAGCTGCTGCGGCGCCTCGAGCGCCGTGAAGCCAGGCGGGACCAGAACGACGGGGCGGCGGAGGCCAAACGTGACGGGGTGGCGCACGCGCGGCGACTCGCGGAACGAGGCGCGGGTGCCGACGACCCGCGCGGCCTCCAGAACGGCCGGCGTCTTCCGGTCGATTGAAGACGACGACCGGCGAAGCCGAGCCAGAGACACCAGCCCGAGTCCAAGCCAGGCGAGGCGAACCGCCATGCCGGCCAGGAGAACGACCACCGCAATCGGGGCCCACGGCAGGGCCATGACTGCCGCCCGAATCCGCCGAGACGAGAAGACCGTCTCGGGTGCGGTCGTTGCCGAGGATGCCGAGGCAGCGGGGTCCGGAGCCGGGGCCGTCAGTTCGATCGCAGGCTGCGCAGCAGCCATCGGCGCGACCGGCGCAGGCGCGGGCTTCCACGGCTGCACGAGCGGCAGCGCGATGCACGCGACGAGCAGCGCGCGGAACGCCATCAGGCGGGCCCGCGGGGCGCCCAGCCGCAGCCGCATCGGCAGCCAGACGCCGACGGCCACCAGCGCCGCCGCCTGCACCGCCCACGCTCCGAGATTGACGAGCGACCACTCGAGCATGTCAGGCCTCCTCGATCTGCCGGGCCAGGTCCTCGAGTTCCTTCCGGGTTAGACGCCGGTCCTTGATCAACTGGACGAGCAGCGGCTGCGCGGCGCCGTCGAAGACGCGGTCGACGAACTCGGCCACCATCGCCTTGATCGCCGCCGACGCGGGTCGAGTCGGCCGGTAGACGTACGCCCGCTCGTCCCGCTCGCGCTTCAGGTGCCCCTTGGTCGCCAGCACCCCCATCATCGTCATCACGGTGGTGTAGGCGACCTGGCGGCGGTCCTTGAGCACGGCGTGAACGTCGCGGACGGTGGCCTTGCCCTTCTGCCAGACCACCTTCATGATTTCGAGCTCGAGCGGCGTGAGCGCGGGTGCTTTGGGTGACATTGCTACTAACAACTTAGTAGTTAGTAGTCAGGCTGTCAAGACATTTCTTGCGACCGGCCGTCCGAGCGTTGACGGCTCTACCTATCGCAACAGGATAGAAGACGCCCGGCGGTTCCGAGCGCGCCTATCGTCTGGCGGCGGTCCGGAGTTCGTGAATGACCCGGACGTCCACCCAGAAGATGTCGGAATTGCCGTTCCGCGGGCTCGAGTTGAGTTCGACGAGCCTCGCGTGGGTCAGGCCCTTGAGCGAGGCCGGCGCCGGCTCTGTCGGCGCGCCGGCCTGACGCTGCGTGGCATTCGGGCGAGTGCCGGACGCGTGGAGGCCGATCACGCACGCGACGGCCGCCAGTCCAGCGGCGCTGCGGAGAAGAAGGGAGCGAGAGCGAGCGAGGATCATGGCGGTTCCCTGCCTTGATTGCGGCTGCCAGAGACTCGGCGGCTGAATGAAGCGTCGAAGGGGTTAGACGCCGGGGCGGCCGATCCGGTTTCGCGGCCGGTGCAGCCGCGGGCCGTCGCGGGCATCCGGCGGTCCACCGGCATATAATCGCGGTGCCACAGTGGCCTGGGAGAATCACCCATGAGCAAGAAGGTCGGCATCGTCACGGGCGGCGGCGACTGCGCAGGGCTCAACGCCGTGATCAGGGCGGTGGCGAAGGCGGCCGTGCGCCGGGGTTGGGAAGCGGTCGGCATCCTCGGGGGATACGATGGCTTGCTCGATCCGCCGCGCACGGTCCCGCTCGACTACCACGCGCTCGACGGGCTGCTGGTTCGAGGCGGCACCATCCTCGGCACCGCCAATCGCGGGCGTTTTTCGGCGAAGACGGGCCACGGAGAAGAGCGCCGCCTGCCGGCCGAACTGCTCGAGCAGACGCGGCAGGGGATGGCGAAGCTCGGCCTCGACGCGCTCGTGACGATCGGGGGCGACGGGTCACTCGTCATCGCGCAGCAGCTCCACGAGTTCGGCATCCCGGTGGTGGGCGTGCCGAAGACGATCGACAACGACGTGGGCGGAACGCAGCTCACGTTCGGATTCCTCTCCGCGGTGGACTGCGTGACCGACGCGATCGACCGCCTGCACACGACGGCCGAGAGCCACAGTCGCGTCATGGTCGTCGAGGTAATGGGCCGCTACGCTGGCTGGATTGCGCTCTGGGGGGGCATCGCGGGCGGCGCGGACGTGATCCTCATCCCCGAGATCCCGTTCTCCTACGACGCGGTTGTGGCGAAGATCAGGGAGCGCGAAGCGCGCCTCAAGCACTTCACGCTGGTCGTGGTGGCCGAGGGAGCTCGCGAGAAAGGCGGCGGCTACGTCACCTCGGCCGACCAGCCGCAGAACCGCGAGGCGCGGCTCGGCGGCATCGGCGCGGTCGTTTCGGCCGAGATCGAACGGCGGACCGGCAAGGAGTCGCGCGTATGCGTGCTCGGCCACCTGCAGCGGGGCGGCTCGCCGTCGGCCTTCGACCGCGCCCTGTGCTCGATGTTCGGCACGGAGGCCATGGACCTCGTGGCGGCCGGTGATTTCGGCAAGATGGTGGCCTTCTTCGGAACGCACGTCGGCGCCATCCCGATCGCCGACGCGGTGGGCAAGCTGAAGACCGTGCCGCCCGACGGCGACATGTCGCTCACCGCCCGCAACCTGGGGATTTGCCTGGGGGATTGAGGGACGGCTCATGGCTCAGGGCTCAGGGCTCACGGCCAGCACGCGTGACGGCGTGACACAGCCATGAGCCATAAGCCTTGAGCCCAGAGCCGAGAGCCTGCCCTACCTTCCCGCCTCCAGGTGGTTCCAGTTCAGGATCGCGTTGAACGCGAGATTGAAGGTGCCGAACGTCTGGTAGCGCCAGAACGGCCGGGTGGCGAACATCACTACGTGACCCTTGCCGAGCGGCGAGTCCACGACCACGGCACGGCCAGTCAGCGCCTCCTGCCCCACGAGGCCGCCGCTCAGGAGCATGTCGCTCGGGTCGGTCGGGAAGCGCAGGATCACGCGCGGGCGGGTTGACGCTTCCGCCGGCGCCGCCGCGCCGCCGCGTCCGCCGCCCCCGCCGCGCGCCCCGGCTGCCGCCGCCATGTCGGCGGGCATCGCACCGCGCTGGCCGCTTCGCGCCCCGCCGGCCGCCGGCGGCGGGCCGTCGAGCGTCGTCAGCGTCGGCTGGACGGCGTTCGGGTTCAGGTTCATGCCGACGCCTGGAATCGCCTGGCCGCCGCGTCCCCCGCCCCCTCCGCCGCCGAACAGACCGCCTGCGCCGCCCGCGTTCAGCACCGGCCCCGAGCTGAAGTAGACCGCCAGGTTGTCGCTGTCGTACCCGTAGGCGATCGGGCTGTTGCGATCGGCAAACTGCGCCTTCATCACGACGCCACGGGCGAACAGGCCGGTCGGCTGCTCGACGGCGACGCCGCTCACGAGCTTGTAATCGGGGAAGATGACCGAGGTCGCTCCCTCGGTAATCAGCAGCCCGCCCTCCTGCACGAACTTCATCAGGTTGATCAGCCCCTCGAAGCCCATGCCGCCGCGGATGTCGTCCGAGGAGTCCTGAACGCCGAGGTTCGGCGTCAGCTCGGTCTTCTTGTACGGGATCGGCTCGGCGCCCTGCACGCCGTTCACCTGCGACTCGGCCGTGCCGCCCACGTGCGGGAAGATGATGACGTCGAACCGCTGCTTCAGGTTCGGCTCGCGCAGCTTCGTATCCCCCATGTAGGTGTAGGGGATCTTCAGCTTGTCGAATGCCATCCGGACCCAGCCCTCGTTCTGGGTGTTCGACCATGAGTGGACGTAGCCGATGCGCGGCACCACCAACTCATGCGTCTTCACCGTCGGCGCCGACGCGACGGCTACCGCCGTAAGGCCGAACTCCTTGATAGAGGCCTCGATTTTCGCGCGGTCGGCCGACGGGATGATGAATGCGCCGGCGCCGAACTTGCGGCCCCCGGCCTCGAACGCCGCCTCGGCGGCCAGCATCTTCACGTCCTTGTTCGCGAAGCGGAACGGCGCGACGCTCGTATCGCCGTTGTGGTCGACGATGATGATGCTGCCCGATCCGGTGATCGTCCCTGGCGCCTTCACGTCTGCCGCGAGCAGCGTCATCGGCTGCCCGAGAGCCGCCTTGTCGGTGATCTTCGACACCTTCACGTTTCGCGCCAGCGGGATCGCCCAGCCCGTATCGTCGTACGGGTTCGGGTTGGCCGGCGAGAAGAACTGCGTGTCGAGGAACTGCAGGGCGCACCGGCTGTAAGGCTGGTCCATGCGGACGATGTAGTCGCCGGCCGCGACGCTGACGCCGCCGGCGTTGAACGCGGCGCTTGCCGTGTGCACCTCGATGCCCTGCAGGCGGAGCAGATTCACGAACTTCGCCGCGTCGCCGTAGCGGCGCTGGCCGGCCGGGATCACCCACGCGTGGAGCGGACCGTCCACCCCGAGCGCCACCGCGCGCTTGTTCTTCAGCCAGTAGTTCTCGAGGAACATGTCGCGGTTCTTCGCGACGAACTGCATGGCGAACAGTAGCCCCGACTGCTGGATGTTGACGTTGTTCCGCGGGCCCCACTTGATCGAAGGCAGCGGCGGATTCGGCCGGTACCACTCCTTGCTCGCGTTGCTGCTGATCGTCTGGTTCTGCGGGCCGTAGGTCTGCGTCTCGTAGAACCGTCCGATCGAGTTGTGCGTGTTGGCGATCCAGAACAGGTAGTTCGGCGTCCAGCCGTCGTAGAACGACCCGGTCCACACGCCCGGCACGCCGCGCTTGGTCATCTCGGCGACCTCGTACTTCGAGATCAGCCACCACTCGTCGGTCTGCACCGGATCCACCGAAACGTTGTAGGGGCCCGCGCCGGTGGATACGTAGAGATACGTGGCCGACTCGTGCAGGTCGTGCAGCACGGTCGGGTGCCATTCGAGGAAGGTCTTGAGGAAGGCATTGGTGAGGTTCAGCCCGACGCCAAGACCATCGCGGTTGTTGTCGTGCGCGACGTACTGGCCCCACCAGATGAGCGGCATCCGCTTGCCGGTCTTCTTGTTGTAGTAGAGGTTGTCCACTACCTTCTCGCGGCCGTCCACCTCGACGACCGGCGTCAGAAAGACGATCACATTGTTCCGGATGTTCTGGATGAACGGCGTCTCCTCAACGATCAGCCGGTAGGCCAGCTCCATCTGCATCTCGGCGCTGCCGGTCTCGCCCGAGTGCAGGTTGCCGCTCGCCCAGTAGATCGGCTTGCCGGCGGCGATGAGCGCCTTCGCCTGCGCGTCGGTCAGCTTCCGCGGGTCGGTCAGGTCGGCCAGGATCTTCTTGTACTTGTCGAGCGTCTTGATCGTCGCCTCGTCGGCAATCGCCATGACGATCATGTCGCGGCCTTCCTCGCTCTTGCCGATCGACCACAGCTTCGCGCGGCCCGGCGCCGCTTTGGCCAGCGCCTCGAAGTAGCGCTGCATGTCCTTGTAGTACGTCAGCTCGTCCGGGGTGCCGGCGACGCGCCCGAGGAACTTGAGCGGCGTCGGCACGGTGGCGGAGGCCGGCAGGTGGTCGACCAGTTCGGTCAGGATCCGCGGGTCCTGCGTGTACTCCTTGATCTTCGCCGTGTATTCCGCGTCGATCTTCTGCGGCGGGGCGGCCTTCCCCTGCGGTGCGCCGCTGCCTGAAAGCGCGATCGGACTTCCGGCGAGGACGAGCCCGAGCAGGCACGTTAGAACGAGCGTGCGCGTAAGGCGCCGTGGCATCGCGAACCTCCTGTTGTCTCGAGGGTGTTCAGGACGGACCCGCGCGTTATAACACAGAACGGGGTCCGGCGGGTGGGATCGGTCACATCGTAGTAGGCGGAAGGCGGAGGGGAGGCGGAAGGCGGCAGCCGCCAGCCCTGAGCCCTGAGCCTTGAGCCCAGAGCCGAAAGCCGTCCCCGTGCTATCCTCCCCCGCATCTTCCGCTCGTTCGTGCCTCATCGCCGAAGGAGTCGTCATGTTCCGCAAGCCGACCTTCTGGGTCCTTCTCGTCCTCGCGGCGGCCGCGTCGGCCTGGCTCGGCATCGCCAACTTCTCCCGCGCGTTCCCCATCGTCTCGCTCGACATCACGATGGACCGCGCGTCGGCGCTGGCGAGCGCCCGCGACCTTGCGGCGAAGCACCGCTTCGGCCCGGACGGCTTCCAGCAGGCCGCCTCGTTCCGCGGCGATCAGGAGGTGCAGAACTTCGTCGAGCTCGAAGCCGGCGGCACGGCTGCGTTCCACGAGATGTTCGCGTCGGGCCGCTACCAGCCGTTCCAGTGGTATGTGAGGCACTACCGCGAAGGCGAGGCGCGCGAGACGAAGTGGTACTTCACGCCGCGCGGCGAGCCGTACGGGTTCGCCGTGAAGCTCCCGGAGAAGGAAGCGGGTGCCGCGTTGGAGGCCGACCAGGCGCAGGCGATAGCCGAACGCGGCGCCGGCGAATGGAAGGTCGATCTCTCGAAGTTCACGCTCGTCGAGAAGTCCCGCGATGTGCGGCCCGGCGGCCGCGTCGATCACACCTTCGTCTACGAGCGGCCGGACGTGAAGATCGGCGACGGCCGCTACCGCCTGCGCCTCGTCGTCGGCGGCGACCGGCTGACGACGCTGCAGCACGTCGTCAAGGTGCCCGAGGCGTTCGGGCGCCGGTTCGAGGAGATGCGGTCGGCCAACAGCGGGATCAGCATCATCTCGGTCGTCGGCCTCGTCCTGGTGTATCTCATCGGCGGCTGCGGCGTCGGTCTCTTCATCCTCGGCCGCCAGCGCTGGATCATCTGGCGGACGCCGGTCGTCTGGGGCGTCTTCGTCGCCTTCCTGCAGACGCTGGCCGGCATCAACCAATGGCCGCTCGCCTGGCTCGACTACGACACGGCCGTGTCGTCCGGCGGGTTCGTCGCCCAGCAGGTGGGGACGCTGCTGCTGACCTTCGCGGGGTACGCGGTGGTACTTTCCGTTTCGTTCATGGCCGCAGAGAGCCTGACCCGGCGCGCCTTCCCGGAGCACCTGCAGTTCTGGAAGATCTGGTCGCCGACAGTCGCGCCTTCGAAGGCGGTGCTCGGCCAGACGGTGGCCGGCTACCTTCTCGTGGCCGTGTTCTTCGGCTACGAGGTCCTGTTCTACTTCCTCGCCACGCACGGCCTCGGGTGGTGGATGCCGTCGGACACGCTCGTCCAGCCCGACGTGCTCGCCGCCTACCAGCCGTGGCTCTCCGCCATCGCCATCTCGACGCAGGCCGGCTTCTGGGAGGAGTCGCTGTTCCGTGCCGTGCCGCTCGCCTGCGCCGCGCTGCTCGGCCAGCGATACGGCCGCCGCGCGTGGTGGATTGCGGGGACGATGATCCTGCAGGCCGTCGTCTTCGGATCCGGCCACGCGGGCTATGCGAACCAACCGGCCTACGCCAGGGTCGTCGAGCTCGTCATCCCGTCGTTCATGTTCGGCGGCCTCTATCTCGTGTTCGGCCTCTGGCCGGGCATCGTTCTGCATTTCGCCTACGACGTGGCGATGATCGGGATACCGGTCTTCGTCACCTCGGCGCCCGGCGCGTGGGCGGATCGCATGATGGTGATCCTGCTGGCGCTGGTGCCGCTGTGGGTCGTAATTGGCGGAAGGCGAAGGGCAGGGGCCTGGACGGAGGTGACCATCGGCGACCGGAATGCGGCCTGGCAGCCGCCGCCAAGGGCGGCGACCGCCAGGAGGGTTGCCGCCACGGCCACGGCCATCCATCCGCTGGTCGTTCGCGGACTTCCGATTGCCGGCGTCGCCGGGCTGGCGCTCTGGGCCTTCTTCGCGCATTTCACGTACGATGCGCCGCCGCTGGATGTCGGCCGGGTGCAGGCCGAGCAGCTGGCTCGGCAGGCGCTGAGCGAGCGTGGCGTGACCCTCGATTCGAACTGGAGGGCGCTGCCGCAGCTCGATGACTCCCCGGGAGAGCCGCACAACTTCGTCTGGCGGACCGCCGGACGGGAGGCCTACAACCGACTCCTCGGGCAGTTCATACCCCCGCCTCGCTGGACCGTGCGGTTCGCGCGGTTCACAGGCGACGTGGCCGAGCGCGCAGAGGAATACCACGTGATGGTTGGCGTGGGAGGCAAGGTCACCGGCGTCCGCCACCTGCTGCCGGAGGACAAGGCCGCGCCGTCTCTCGCCGAGGCCGACGCGCGCGCCCTCGCCCATCAGACGCTTCGTGACCGGTTCGGTTTCGACGCCGCCTCGCTGAAGGAGGTCGAGGCGAAGCCCTCGCGGCAGAAGAACCGCACCGACTGGCTCTTCACTTTCACGGTGGCGACCGCGCCGCCGCTCGAGCGAGGTGAAACCCGCGCGACCGTCTCCATCGCCGGCAACGAAGTCAGCGCCGCTGGCCGCTTCGTCTTCGTCCCGGAGGAATGGACGCGCGCCGAGCGCGATCGCCAGACGCTGCCGAACATGATCAACATCGCCTGCATCGCGCTGGTTGCCCTCGCGGTCGTCGCAGGGGTCATCTTCGGCATCGTCAGCTGGGTCCGGCGCGGGTTCTCACTTACGACGTTCCTCGTTATCGCGCCCCTGCTGCTGATCGTGAACCTCGCGGCCCGGTTCAACCAGTGGCCGCAGGTGACCGCGGTCTTCTCCACGGCGCAGCCGTACGAACTGCAGGTGACAGTGCTGGTGGTCACGCTCCTGATCGGCCTGACCGCGCTCGCGCTCGGGATGGCGGTGCTCGGCGGCTACGTCACGCGGTCTCCGCGCGCGCCGCAGTTGGGAGCGGCAGGCCGCTGGACGGCGGGCCTGTCGGTGGCGTTCGTGGCCGCCGGCATCGGCGCGGCGGTGTCGCGGCTTGCGCCGTCGTTCGAGCCCGCGTGGGCCAACTACGGACCGCTCGCGGCGTACGTGCCGTCGGCCGTTCCGCCGCTCGACGCGGTATCGCAAGTCATCATGGCGAGCGTAGTCGGGTGGTTCTTCCTCGGACTCGTCGACGGGATGACCGCCGGGTGGGCGAGAAGGAAGACACTGGGAGCGGCTCTCTTCCTCGCGCTCGGGTTTGTGGTCGCGGGGCTGGGCGGCATCGACTCGATCGGATGGTGGGCCGCATCGGGCGCGGTGGCCGGCGCGCTCGGCCTCGTGGCCTACGTGATCGTCTTCCGGGCGGCGCCGGAGGCGCTTCCGGTGGCGGTCGCCGGCGCGTACATGCTCGGCGCCCTCAAGGCGGCGTGGTCGGGCGCGTATCCCGGCGTGGCGCTGGCGGCGGGGCTGCGCGTCGCGGCGCTGTTCGCCACCGCGTGGCTGTTGTTGTACCTGTGGAAGGCCCGGGGCGGGCGGCAGGCTGCGGCGTCGACGCCGCCAGCGGCGCAGAGTTGACGGACGAACAGCGTCTGGCGCGGGCGAGCGCGAACGCCGTCCCGCTGCGAACACATCCACGAGAGACAACCACAGAGGACACGGAGATCACAGAGGGACCCACCTGCAGGCTTCGACCAGGGCCGGCCCGGAGGGCCTGGCGGCCGGGCGCTGCGCCGCAGGAATGAACCCGGCGGCAGTCAATCGGGCTCATTCCCGCGGCGCAGCGCCCGGCCGCCCGGCGCCGCCGCTTCGCGGTGGCGCCATCCGGTCGAAGCTGAGTCGATGATCACCCGGATACGCGTGGTCCGGTTTCGACTCCGTGTTCTCCGTGTGCTCAGTGGTTGAGAGCGGGCTACCCGTCCACCTCGAACAGCCTGGTGGTCTTCTTCAGCAGCGTGCAGACCGCGAAGATGGCGGCGGTGAGGAGGAAGAGAGAGGTCCAGAACGGATCGAAGACGAGGCGGCCGGCGGCCAGCGCAGCCCGCGCGAGATCGAGCACGAACAGCACCGCGCCAATCACGAACAGGCCGTGGAACTCGCGGCCGGCAACGCGGCGCCAGACGAACGGCGAGGTCGATCGCACGTAGCCCGACAGGCGCGGGATCATCGCCGGCACCCGGTCGGCCCACCTCAGGAATGCTCCCCCGAACCGGTCCTCGAGGAAGACCTCTTCGCGTGCGGCGATCCGCTCGTGATAGAGGATGCCGATCAGCGCGACGATGACCGGCAGGTACCAGACCGCAGTGAAGCAGGCGAAGCCAACCGCCGTGAGCGTGTTTCCGAGGTAGAGCGGGTGCCGAACGATGGAGTAGAGGCCGGAGGTCCGCAACTCCGAAGCCCTCGGGTCCGTGGTGCTCCGCTCCGACGTTCCAGCCGGAGCCGTGCCGATGGCGGCGATGCGGACGAGGAGCCCCGAGAGCGCGACGGCCAACGCCGCGAATTGCCAGGCTCGAACGGTCGCGGGAAGCGGGTCCGGGAGCCTCGCGTCGAGCAAGCCCAGCAGGAACAGGGGCAACATCAGCAGCGGGAGCTGCCCCCGCCACCGGAAGAGCCAGCCGCCGGATCGGGGAATCTGATCGAGGAGCTTCACGTCGGACGATGATCTCACGAATCGGGACTGGCCGGACAGAGAGGCCGGTCCCGACGTCGTCGTGTCCCCTGGCCGGGGAATGCTGACCACTCGCGTGGACGCCTGGCCCGCCGAGGGAGCCCGCTCACTTCTCGCTGCCGGCCTGAATCCCGCGCAGAATCAGATCCGGCGCGAGGGCACGGCAATTGCTGTCCACCTCGGTGTCGGGAGTTTCCGATGCCTTCGAAACCGCTCGCGTTCTTCCTGCTCGTCGTTTCCTGCATGCTGGCAGCGGGCGTGGGTGCGTTCATCGCGACATATCAACCTGCGCGCGCCGTTACGTCGGCGCCGTCCCAGTCCGCCGAGCCGGCTGCCACGATAGCACCACAACCCGTTGTGGCTGCTCGACCTGCAACCACATCCGCTGCGGCGCGCGTTCCAGCGAGCGCGGCCGCGGCACCGGCCAAGCCGTCTTCCAGCCCAGCCGCGACAGGCGAACGGCGCCCCAGTCCGAACCCAACGCAGAGGCGGACGAGCCAGGAGAGCACATCGAAGCGTGCGGAGGACCGGTCTCAGCCCACCGTACCGGCGAACCCTCAGCCTGACGTTCCGCGGGCCGCGCCTCCGGCGGCACCGCCGGCTGGGTCGCCGGCGGCGATGAGCGAGGCAGGCGTGGACCCGAGTCCGCAGGCGCAGCGGGCCGGATTTGCCGAATCGGCTCAGCAGCCGCCGGTCCAGCAGCCTCCGGTCCAGGTGGGGGGCGGCGAGCCCGGCCGGGTCGAGACCGAGATGGCCCGCCAGGAACCGGCCAGGGGCTGGATCGAAGTGGCGGTTCCGGCCGAGTCGGTGATCGGATTGCAGCTCGAATCGACGATCAGCACCGAGACCGCCAGGGTCGAGGATCCCGTCGGCGCACGCGTGACCCGAGACGTTCGCGTCGGCGGCCGCGTCGTCATACCGGCCGGGACCGAAGCGATTGGCTCGGTCACTCTGGTGGAGCGGGGAGGGCGCGTGAAGGAACGGGCGCGGCTCGGGTTCCGATTCAACACGCTCGTGTTTCCTGACCAGTCGCGGGTGGCCATCAGCACCGACGTGATCTACCGCGAAGGCGAGTCGCCCGGGCACAGGAGTTCTGCGAAGATCGGCGGCGCGGCGATTGGCGGCGCGATCGTCGGGGCGATCCTCGGCGGCGGCAAAGGGGCCGCCATCGGAAGCGGCATCGGCGCAGCGGGCGGAGCCGCGGCGGCGATGGCCGGTGACCGAATTCCCGCGGTTGTGACGGCCGGAACCGCCATCAGCGTGCGTACGCAGGAGCCCTTCTGGGTCCCTGTCGATAAGTAGCGCGGCGTTGGCCTACAATGGCGGCCATGGGTACTCTGCCGCCGTGTCTCCGACTGCTGTTTGTTCCGCTCCTCCTTCTCGGGTTGGTCGCCGCGTCCGGCGCAGCGGAGCCGTTTCCACTCCAGGCGAGCCAGCCGCCAGCGCCATCCGCGGCCGGCGTTCCAGGCGTCTCCAACTTCACCCGCGTCGACTCGACCAGCGCGTGCGGAGGGGCGCTCACGCTCGAGGCCTTCGGGGCGCTCAGGCAGGCCGGATACAAGTCTGTCGTGAACCTCCGGGACGCGTCCGAGCCGGGCAACGATGTGGAGGCGGCGAAGAAGGCGGCTGAGGCCGCCGGCCTCAACTACATCCACCTGCCCTTCGTGCCGGCAACACCAGACATGACCATGCTGGACGAGTTCCTGAAGGTCGTGGTGAAGGGTGAGAACCAGCCGATGTTGATCCACTGCACGATCGGCGGCCGGGCGGCGATGTTCTGGGCGGTGAAGCGCGTGATGATCGACGGCTGGTCGCTCGAGAAAGCCATGGGCGAGCTGCCCGACCTGTCCCGGTACCTCTCTCAGCGGCTGCGGACCTTCATGCTGGACTATCTGAAAGCCCGCGGAAAGGTCCGGCCGTGACCGGCGCCGCGCGTCCGACCGGCGACATGGACCCCGAGGCGTTTCGGCGCGAAGCCCACCGGGTTGCGGACTGGATTGCCGACTACTTCGCGCATCCCGAGCGCTACCCCGTACTCTCGCAGGTCAAGCCGGGGGACATCGGACGGGCGCTGCCGGCCGAGGCGCCGGAGGAGGGCGAGTCGTTCGATGCGATCCTGGCAGACTTCGAGCGCCTGATCGTTCCCGGCATCACCCACTGGAACCACCCGGGCTTCTTCGCCTACTTCGCGATCACCGGCAGCGCGCCGGGCGTGCTCGCCGAGTTCCTGTCAGCTGCGCTCAATGCGCAGGGGATGTTATGGCGGACGTCGCCCTCGGTCACCGAACTCGAGGAGGTGGCGCTCGGCTGGCTGCGGCGGCTGATGGGGCTCCCCGAGACGTTCGAGGGGGTCATCTACGACACCGCCTCGATCTCGAGCCTGCATGCCCTCGCCACGGCGCGCGAGGCCGCGGTCGCGCGTGTGCGCACCGCGGGGATGCCAGGCAGGCCGGAGCTTCCGCGCTACCGCGTCTACTGCTCCGACCAGGCCCACTCTTCGATCGACAAGGCGGTCATCCTGCTGGGACTCGGGCACGAGTCGCTGCGGAAGATCCCATCGGACGGCGAATTCCGCATGCGCCCCGACGCGCTCGCGGAGGCCATCGCGGACGACCGCCGGGCGGGCATCGTCCCGATGGCGGTGGTCGCCACCGTGGGCACGACGTCGACGACGAGCGTCGATCCGGTCGAGGCGATCGCGGCGATCTGCGAGCGCGAGTCGATTTGGCTGCACGTCGACTGCGCGTACGCGGGTGTGGCGGCGATCGTCCCTGAGTACCGCCACATCCTGAACGGCGTCGAGCGGGCCGACTCGATGGTGGTGAACCCGCACAAGTGGCTGTTCACGCCGTTCGACCTCAGCGCGTTCTACTGCCGCAGGATGGACCTGCTTCGCCAGGCGTTTTCGCTCACGCCGGAGTACCTCAGGACGATCGAAGCCGGCGCGGTGAAGAACCTGATGGACACCGGCGTTCAGCTCGGCCGGCGGTTCCGCGCCCTCAAGCTGTGGATGATCCTGCGGTATTTCGGCGCCGAAGGCCTTCGCGCTCGGCTGTCCGAGCACATGCGGCTCGCGCGGGTGTTCGCGGAGTGGGTCGACGCCGATCCGGACTTCGAGCGGCTCGCGCCGGTGCCGTTCAGCGTGGTGTGCTTCCGGGCGAATCCGCGCGGGAAGGCGTGGACCGAGGCCGAACTGGAGACGCTCAACCAGCGCCTGCTTGACGCGATGAACGCGACCGGCGAGGTCTTCCTCTCTCACACGAAGCTGAACGGCCGCTTCACCCTCAGGCTCGCGGTGGGGAACCTGCGTACCGAGGAGCGCCACGTCGCGCGCGCGTTGGAGCTCGCGCGAACGCTGCTGCCGCGGGATTGAGGACAACCACAGAGCACGCGGAGAGCACGGAGGCGTGCCGATGTACCGCGCGCCAGCGTGACACCTGACCCGGCTTCGACCGGGCGCGCCCCGACGGCGTCGGGGCGCGCGCCGCCACGCGATGCGCTGCGCACACGAGCCCGCTCCGAGGGACGCCGGGTTCGTGCGCGCCGCGCATCGCGTGGCGCTTCGGGCCGGAGGCCCGCACCCGGTCGAGAGCCCTCAGCGTGGGATCTCTGTGCTCTCTGTGACCTCAGTGGTTCGTCCTTGGGTCTATCTGATCGCCCGCCGCGCCTGTGCCAGCAACTGATCGCGCTCGAGGATTTCGCCGCCGCGCACGATGAGCGTGATGCGCTGCAGATCTTCGATCTTCGCCAGCGGGTCTCCCTCGACCGCGATCAGATCGGCCTGGTAGCCCACGGCGATTTGCCCCAGCGTGGTTCCGGCGCCGACCATGTCCGCGCAGTTCACCGTGGCCGCCCGAATCGCCTCGGCCGGGCTCAGCCCGGCCGCGACGAGCATCGCCAGCTCCCGGTGCACGCCCGCCCCCGGCACGTTGTAGCCGTGCGACGCCACGTCGACGGCGGTCACGATCCGCGCCCCCGCCGCCAGGAACGCGCGCACCGAGCGGCCGCGAATGGCGGCGGCTTGCGTCGCGCGCGCCGCTCCGGCCCAGTTCGCGGAGTGCGCGCGGCGCAGCAGGGTGTCGCGCCACGCCGCGGGGAGCGTCTGCAGCGCCGGGTCCAGCTTCAGCGACGCGGCGACCAGCGCGCCGTTGAACGACGCCAGCATGGGAACGAGCGCGACCCGCTGCTGCTGCGCCTTCGGGATGACCGGCCGCGCGTCGGCGCCTCCGGCGTACTGCCACAGGTAGTCGGCGGCCGCGTCGCGGTCGTCGCGTGGATAGTCCGGCCGACCACTCGCCTCGCGCTCGATGTCGTCGCGGCTCCGGCTCACGAAACCGACGCGATCGATGGCGTCCACGCCGAGCCGGATCAGCCCCAGTGCCGACAGCGTGCCCGGTTCGGCGCTGACACGCTTCTTCTGCACCCGCGCGGCGCCCACGGCGGCGCGTCCGACATCGGGCGTGGTCGTTCCGGCCATCGACACCCAGTCAGCGCCGAGCGACGCCTGCTCGTCCACCTCGCGGCGGGCCGAGGCGGCATCCGCCACCCGCCGCATCGCCAGGGACGGCTCGCCCTGCTGGTCGAGCCGCAGGCCGCCGACCCACAGGCGCGGCGCGAGCACTTCGCCGCTCTTCACGCGATCGCGCTGGGACGCACCCCAGGGCAGGCGCGCGCCGACCACCCGATAGGTGGTGACGCCGTGGGCCAGGGCCATCGCGTAGTAGAAGTCGGCGTCGGTCGAGCCATCCGGCGACGTCCAGGCGAACATGTCACCGAGCCCGGGGACGAGCGTCCTGCCCGCGAGATCGATTCGGCGTGTCCCCGGCCAGAGATTCGGCGGAGGGTCCTGCAGAACCGCGTCGATCCGGTCCCCGACAACCAGGACCGCGGGTGCGTCGACGTAACGTCCGGCGCGGGCATCGAGGATCCGTGCGCCGACGAGGAGCAGCGGCTCGGGCGCGCCTCGGTCGGCGCCGCCCACGACGGCAATGCCGACGCAGATCGCCAGCGCAGCCAGCACGGATGTTGCCGTCCGAAGGATGGAAATCACTCCGGGAATGATTATCCGTCGACCGGCCCGGATAATCACTCCCGGAGTGATTTGTTCGGCCGGAGTGTCTACGCCGCTGCGCGGCGGTAGAGCGGGCCGAACACCAGGGCCGCGACGACGCAGCCGGCCGCTCCAACCGCGAGCGTGCCCGGCGCACCGATCTGCTGTGCCAGTACGCCGGTCGTCAGCGCGCCGCAGGCGATGGCGCCCATGAACACCATCGCGTACAGGCTGGTCACGCGGCCCCGCAGTTCGTGCGGGATCAGCACGTTGACCAGCGTGTTGTTCCCCGTGTTGGTCACCACCAGCCCGAGGCTGGCCAGGCCGATGAACACCATCGACAGCCGAAGGTCCCGCGAGAAGGCGAACGCCGACAGCGTCACCGCCATGCCGATGGTCGAGACCACCATCACCCGAGGCAGCGTCTCCGTCTTCTTCCACGACGCCAGCAGCAACGCGGCCAGCGTGGCGCCCACGCCGCCGGCGCCCATCAGCCAGCCCAGCCCCTTCGGCCCAGCCTTCAGGATCGTGTCCGCGAAGACCGGCATGATCGTCGTGTAGGGCATCCCCAGGAACACGATGAGACCCATGAACCCGAACACATGGCGCAGTCGCGGGCTGTCCCAGATGAAATGGGCGCCTTCCAGCATCCGCTGTTTCATCGATTGCGCGCTGTGCGTCGCCCGCTCGGACCCCGCGTGGATGAGGAACAGCGTGGCAAGCGCCGCCAGGTAGGTCACGGCATTCAGCGCGAAGCACGTGGCCTCGCCCGCCGACGCCAGGAGCACGCCCGCGATCGCCGGCCCGACGATGCGCGAGCCGTGGAAGAGCGCGCTGTTGAGCGCGATGGCGTTCGGCAGGTCCTCCTTCGGCACCGTCATTGCCACGAGTACGTTCCGGGCTGGCAGGTCGAAAGCGCTCACGGCGCCCAGTACGACCGACAGCGCCACGATCGGCCAGACGGCTGTGCGCCCACTCCAGGCCAGCCATCCCATGGCCAGGGCCTGGCCCAGAAGAAGAGCCTGCGTCAGCAGGGCCACGTGTCGCGGACGGAAGCGGTCCGCGACCACGCCGCCCACCGGCGCCAGAACGAAGGAGGGCGCCTGGGACGCGAACGCGACGATGCCCAGCCACGCCGGCTGCCCGGTGATGCGATGCACCATCCAGGCGACCGCCACGCTCTGCATCCACGTCCCGACCCACGACACGAGCTGTCCGGAAAAGTACAGCGCGTAGTCGCGGTGCCGCAGGGCGCGGAAGGCGTGCATCAGGTGATTCTACCCTGCGGAGCGGCGCGACGGGCCGGCGGCCGGCCTACGGCCGGCGCTGCGGCCAGAGAACGATCAGGCTGGTCCTGCGTTTGTAGGCCTGGTAGGCGGGCTGTGTGCCGAACTTCCGCTCCGCGCTCTGCTCGAGCTGCGGGACGCCGGTCGCGAAGAGCAGGACCAGGGTAATCGCGACGGGGCCGATCACGCCAAGCCAGATCCGTCCGCCCAGGTCACCGGCGACGAAGACGAACACGCCCCACCAGCACAGCAACTCGCCGAAGTAGTTCGGGTGGCGGCTGAAGCGCCAGAGGCCCGTCTCGATCCACGACGCGCCGCCGCCGGGACGACTCTTGTGCCGAAACTTCTGCAAGTCGGCAACCGTCTCGATCGCGAGTCCGGCCAGCCAGACGATGACGCCCACCGTCTTGAGCCCGGTCCACCGACCCGGGGCGGCGAACCACAGCGTCACCGGGAGCATGATGGCCCACACGGCGATCCCCTGGAAGAACCAGAACTTCGCGAACGACCAGAACCGCTCCCGGATGCCGTCGAAGCGCGTGTCCCGCCCCATCTGCAGGATGCGGTAGAGCAGGTACCAGGCCAACCGGACGCCCCATGCGACCACCATCACCGCCAGCACGCGGGTTGCAGCGCCCGCCCAGTCGCTCTGCCAGAACAGGAACGAGGCAAGCAGGATGAACGTGAGGCTGTAGGAGAGGTCGGTCACCTTGTCGGTCTTGAACGCCGCCGCGAAGGCGAAGAACACGGCCTGGACCGCCAGGCTGAAGGCGAGCGTGAGCAGAAGGGTGTTCATGGCAGGCGCATGATCAGAAAGAGCAGGCCGAAATAGCCGAGAAGATACCACCTGAACCGCGACGCCATTCTACGCTCGTCGGCGGTCTCGAAGTACCTGTTCGAGAACAGCGCGGCGACGTCCTTCCCGAACCACGGGAGGATGTTGATCTTCCAGGAGGTCATGCGATAGACCGTCGAGCGCCACTTGTAACGCAGCCGCCAGAGCGGAATCCCGTAGATGAGGAACGCGACGATGAGCAGCGTCTTGAACATGGGAGGTACCCTTGGGACGCTGGGACGCGCCCGCTGGATCCCGGGCGCGGCTCGACTGCCGGGCTGGCGCCAAACGAGCGCTTGCAGCGGCGGGCGGCTGGTGCCATTCTATCTGCCGCTTCGATCGGCGTTCGGCACATGCTCATTCCCAGCATCGACCTCAAAGGCGGAAGGGTCGTCCGGCTCGTTCAGGGCGAAAGGGCGGCCATCGAAACCTCGGACATCTTCCGGTGGGTGCGACGATTCAAGGACTTCCCCCTGGTCCAGCTCATCGACCTCGACGCCGCGATGGGCACCGGCAACAACGACGATTTGGTGCGACGCGTAGCGGGCAAGCTGGCCTGTCGCGTCGGTGGCGGCATCCGAACGCCGGAACGCGCAGAGGCCGTGATTGAGGCGGGGGCGCGCAAAGTGATCCTGAGCACGGCGCTCTTCAAGGACGGTCGGCCAGACCTGTCGTTCGCCGCGAAGATCAGCGACGCCGTCGGCCGGGAGCACGTCATCGTCGCCGTCGACGTCCGAGGCGGGCGGCTGGCCGTCAACGGCTGGCGAAAGACGCTGGCCGTCACGCCATGCGAGGCGATCAAGGCGTTCGAGCCGTACTGCGCCGAGTTTCTCTACACGGACGTCGACCACGAAGGCCTGCTGCAGGGGATCGACCTCGCCGCCGTCGAGTCGATCCGCGGTTGTACGACGCGGAAACTATCGGCCGCCGGCGGCATTAGCACCCAGGCTGAGGTGGACACCCTCCACGCGCGGGGCATCGACGCCGTCGTCGGGATGGCGATCTACACGGGCGCGATGCAGATTGACGGGTTCGGGGCGTAGCGCCCGCAAGCCACGAGCCGCAAGCCGGCCCCAGGCAACCTTTCAGTTGGTCGTTCCGTCTATCCCACCATTGGAAGGAGCGCTGCCGATGAAACCGATTCGCCTTGTCTTCGCCGTCGCCCTGTTGCTGTGCCTGGTGCCCGCCCTCACCTTCGCCGCAGAGACAGAGAAGTTCCACAAGGTTGTTCCGCTGGCGCCGGGCGGGACCGTCGTCCTTCACAATTTCTCCGGCGACGTCCGGATCGTCGGCGCCGACGTCAACGAGGTGACCATCGACGCGGTGCGCACGGCGACACGCGACCGGCTCGATCACATCAAGCTCGACGTGCAGGTGAGCGGATCCACTGTCACCATCGAAGCCAACAAGAAGGAATCGGGCTGGACCATCAAGAACGACAACGTGGTCCAGACCGAGTTCGACATCCAGGTGCCGAGGAACACCCGGCTCGAGCTGGACGTGTTCAGCAGCGACCTTCACGTGAGGAACGTGACCGCCGAACAGTCGATCAAGACGTTCTCGGGCGACGTGACCGTCGATGACGGCGCTGCCAGGATGAAGGCGAAGACGTTCTCGGGCGACGTCGATCTGCGGCTCGGTGCGTCCGCAACGGCCCCCGAAGTCGACGTCGAGACGTTCTCCGGCTCGATTGGCCTTCGGGTTCCGGCCGCGGCGAAGGCGGCGCTGACGTTCGACTCGTTCAG
This sequence comes from uncultured Acidobacteriota bacterium, assembly GCA_963698725.1. Lineage (GTDB taxonomy): Bacteria > Acidobacteriota > Vicinamibacteria > Vicinamibacterales > Fen-181 > FEN-299. Next base: position 436,303 of record CAVORY010000003.1, on the reverse strand, counting down.
CGGTCAGCTCACCAGCGATCTGCCGCTCACGCTCACCGAGCAGAAGAGGGGCCACCTCAAGGCGGCGCTCAACGGCGGCGACGCGCAGCGCCAGGTGCGGCTGAAGACATTCTCCGGGAACGTGAAGATCGGACAGTAACCCCCGAATATCGGGGTCGGAGCGGTTTCTCTGGATTTCAAATTCGTAATACGGATTTGTAACTACGAGAAACCGCTCCGACCCCATTTTCTGGGTCTACGCCGTCCGCTTCGAGTACCTGAGCGTGGCGAGGCTGAGGATCGTCAGCCCCCAAACCAGCAGCGCCAGCGCCTGCGGCCAGAGCACCTCCATCCCGACGCCCTTCAGGAAGATCCCCCGGACAATCACCAGGTAGTACCGGAGCGGGATGAGATACGTCACCGGCTGGATGGCGGCCGGCATGTTCTCGATCGGGAACACGAACCCCGACAGGTAGATTTGCGGTACCAGGAAGAAGAACGAGGCGGTCATCATCGACTGCTGCTGGTTGTTCGACAGGGTGGACACCAGCAGCCCGAGGCCGAGCGTGCTCAGCAGGAACACCATGCTGAGGCCGAACAGGAGCCAGAAGCTCCCGAGGAACGGCACGCGGAACCAGAACCGCGCCACCGCGACGACGATGAAGACGTCGACCATGCCGATCAGGGCGTAGGGCAGCAGCTTCCCGACGATCAGCTGCCACGGCCGGAGGGGCGTGACGTTCAGCTGCTCCAGCGTGCCCATCTCCTTCTCCCGCACGATGCCCATCGACGCGAGCACCATCGTCATCACGATGAGAAGGATGGCGAGCACGCCAGGGATCATGAAGAACTTGCTTTCGAGCTGGGGGTTGAACCAGACGCGGACGTCCGCCGTCAGGCCGGCCGGGAGGCGCCCGCCAGGCAACCTGGCCTCCAGGAGCTGCTGGGCGTAGGCGGCGACGAGGTTCGACGCGTAGCCGACGGCGATATTCGTCGAGTTGGCGTCGGTTCCATCCGCAACGATCTGGACCACCGCCGGGCGCCCGGCGCCCACCTGCTGGCCGTAGCCGGCGGGGATCGCGAGCGCCATCCAGGCGTCGCCGGTTTCGAGGTACGGCGCGATCTCGTTCACGCTGGCGAGAACCGTCTTCACCGTGAAGTAGGGCGAGGCGTCGAAGGTCTGGACCAGGTCGCGGCTCGCCGCCGACCGGTCGCCGTCGACGACGATCATCGGCACGTTCTTCACGTCCGTCGTCGCGGCGTAGCCGAGGACCACGAGCTGGATGACGGGCGCGACGAACACGATCGGCAGCATGCGCTTGTCCTGCCGCAGTTCGAGGAGTTCCTTCCAGATCATGAACAGCAAGCGTCGCATCTGTCCCTCCGGCTCAGCCTCGCTCGCGGGAGAGGCGCACCGACGCGAGGCCGAGCACCACCACTGCGTATGCCGTCAGCGCCGCCAGCTGGACCCAGATCGTCGCGAACCCGACGCCCTTCAGCACGATTCCTCTCAGCGCCACAAGGAAGTACCGAGCTGGCACGATGGTGGTGACGATTTGGATCGGCCTCGGCATGTTCTGAATGGGGAAGATGAACCCCGATAGCAGGAAGGTCGGCAGGAACGCCAGAATCAGCGCGATCTGGAACGCCACCAGCTGTGACTCGGCGACGGTGGACACCAGCAGTCCCGTGCCGAGCGCGCCGAGCAGGAACAGCGTGGTGGCGAGCAATAGCGATCCCCACGATCCGCGCATAGGCAGCTCGAAGAGCCACATCGACACCAGGATCACCACCATCGCCGAGGCCAGCGACAACGCCAGGTAGGGGAGGGTCTTGCCAGCCACGTAGGACACCGTGTTGATCGGCGCCATCCGCACCTGCTCCCAGGTGCCCTTTTCCTTTTCGCGCACCACCGAGAGCGCGGTCGAGATCGTGGCCACGATCATGCCGATGAACCCGATCAGCCCGGGCACGAAGAACAGGGCGCTCTTGAGCTCCGGGTTGAACCAGATGCGCGGCTCGACTCTCACCGGAGGCGTCAGGTTCAGCCCGAGCCGCTCGATGATCAAGCTCGACGAAACGCTCTGGACGATTGTCATGACGTAGCCGAGAACCGTCGCGGCGGTGGTCGCGTTGTCGCCGTTGATGATCACCTGCACCGGTGCCCGCTGGCCCCGGCGAACCGCGCGGCCGGTGTTCTCGGGAATGATGAGCGCGGCCCTCGCCGCGTCGGTGTCCATCACCGTCCTGAGCTCCTCTGGCGACCGGATCGTGGCCGCCAGGTCGAAGTAGCCGGAGTTCAGGAACGCCGACACGAGCATGCGGCTCTCGACACTGTCGTCGCGGTCCTCCACGGCCAGTGCCACGTGCTTGATATCGAAGTTCAGCGCGTAGCCGAAGACGAGCAGGAAGAACGCCGGAATGAACAGCAGGATCATGAGCGTACGCTGGTCGCGCACGATCTGCCGGAACTCCTTCTTGCCGACCGCGAGCGCCTTTCTCATTCGCGCCCCGCCTTCTCCACCACGTCGAGGAACACATCCTCGAGCGACGGCTCAACCGCCTCGACGGAGTCGACGTGCAGCCGCGCGGCGGCGAGCCGGCCCACGATGTCGTCGGCCGACACGGCGCGCGAGCGCAGGACCGCGTGCACGGCGGTTCCGAACAGGCTGCATTCCTCGACGTCCTCCATCGCGTCGAGCGCCCGCATGACGTCGACCGACCGCGGCGCCCGGATCTCGACGATGGGGCGGTCCGCGAAGATCCGCTTCAGCTCGCCCGTCGTGCCGAGCGCCGCCAGCTTCCCGCCGTGGATCAGCGCGATGCGGTGGCAGTACTCCGCCTCGTCCAGGTAGTGCGTCGTCACCAGGACGGTGACGCCCGATTGCGACAGCTGGTCGATGAGCCGCCAGAACTGCCGCCGCGAGATCGGGTCGACGCCCCCCGTCGGCTCGTCGAGGAAGAGGATCGACGGCTGATGGAGGATCGCGCAGCCGAGCGCGAGGCGTTGGCGGAAGCCGCCAGGCAGGTCGCGGGGCAGGGCCCTCTCGCGGCCTTCGAGGCCGGCCATTTCGATCGCGAAGCGGCGCCTTTCGGCGAACCGCTCCGGCGCGACGCCGTAGAGCTCGGCGTAGAGGCGCAGGTTCTGGTCGACGCTCAGCAGTTCGTAGAGCGAGAACTTCTGCGACATGTACCCGATGCGCGCCTTCACGCCCTCAGGGTTTCGCCCCACGTCCAGCCCGCCGACGACGGCCGAGCCCGACGTGGGCTTCAGCAGGCCGCACAGCATCCGGATCGTCGTCGACTTGCCGGCGCCGTTGCTCCCGAGGAAGCCGAAGATCTCACCCGACTCGACGGAGAACGACACACGGTCGACGGCGACGAAACTGCCGAACCGGCGCGTCAGGTCGTTGACGACGATGGCGGCCATGGTCACCTTCCGAGCGCGCGCTCGAGGCGGGCCTCGGCGAGCCGGATGCTGGCGAGCGCCTGCGTGCGATCGAGCCCGGCCTGGAGCAACGCGACCTGGGCATCGAGCACCTCGGTGCTGGTGGCGACACCGGCGTCGAAGCGATCGCTGACCACCCGGCGCGCCTCCGCGGCGGCGCGAAGCGAGTCCTCAGCGGACGAGAGCGCCGCGCGGGCCGACTCGAGATCGAGCCGGCGCTGCCGCACTTCGACCTCGAGAATCGTGTCGAATTCAGCGAGGCGCTCGCGAACGGCCCGCTGGTTCGCCGTGGCCTCGGCCACGTCGGCCTTCACGCGCCCGAAGTCCGCAAACGTCCAGGTGATGTTCACGCCGACGTCCCAGGAGGCCTTCCACTGGTCGGTTCGCGGGAAGAAGCGCTGGTTGGGATTGGCGAGATCGATGCCGCCTCCCGTGAAGAGCATCGGCCGCGCGTTCGCCGCGGCGGCGTTGCGCCGCTCTCCGGCGCCCTGCGCGCGCAGTTCGAGAGCCTTGCGCTCCGGCCGCGCGTCGCGGGCGGCGGCGACCAACGCGTCGGCGGGGCCGACAACTTGGGCCGGGGTCTGGAGGACCGCGTCCACCTCGATGGGGCGGTCCGGCGCCTCGCCGATCAAACGGCGCATCTCGGTCACCGCCTGCTCGCGGGCGTTGCGTGCCTGGATCAGCAGCATCTGCTGGCGCGAGCGCTGCGCCTCCGCTGAAAGCACGTCGTTCGGCGGCACCAGTCCGACCTTCAGCCGGTTGCCGACGTCGGTCACGTAGGCGTCCATCCGCTTGAGCGACTCGTCCACCACCCGAACCGCCTCGGTGGCAGTGACGATGGCCCAGAACGCGCGCGTGATCTCGAGCTTCAGGTCGTTTCTGGCCGAGCTGACGTCGAACCCGGAGGCGCCTGCCTCAGCCTGCGCCGCCCGCTCGAGCGCGTCGAAGCGCCCGAACGTGTAGATCGGCCACTGGAAGTCGACGCGGGTCCGGAAGTTGTCGGGGATGTCGGGGTAGATGACCTTCGCCGGGCCGATGGCCGACGGGAGGACGAAGGGATCGATGTGGTTCGTCCTGGTGTATCCCGCCTGGGCCGACACCTGGGGCAATTTAGCGGCGTGCCGCCCTTGAACAGCGGCCGCGGCGCCCTCCTGCCGCGCCCTGAGTTCCGCGAGACGGTGGCTCTCTGCAAGCCCGCGCGAGACCGCGTCGTCCAGCGTCAGGCGCAGCGGCGCCTGCGCGGCCGCAGTGCCCGCGAGAAGGGCCGTCGAGCAGACGGCCACGAGCGAGATCGTGAGGGAGTTCATGATACGGCCACCCTGTTGATGAACACGTCCTCCAGCGAGGCGGGAACTTCGCGGACGCTGACAACATCAATGCGCTGTTCGGCGAGCAGCCGCCCGACCCGCTCCGCCGCCGCGCCGGTCCGACCCTCGACGCACCTCACATGGATCCGCTCGCCGAAGCTCTGAATGTCGGCGACGCCCTCGAGCGACCTGAGCGCTTCGATGGCGGCCTGCTGCGGCTTGGCCATCACCTCGAGGATGCGGCCCGGCAGGCTGTCGCGCAGCGCCTGCGGCGTGTCGACGATCAACAGCTTGCCGCTCGAGAGCAGCGCCACGCGCGAGCACCGCTCGGCTTCGTCGAGGTAAGGCGTCGCCATGACGATGGTGATGCCCTGCGCGAGGAACTGGGACAGGAGCTTCCAGAACTCGCGTCGAGACACCGGGTCCACACCCGTCGTCGGCTCGTCGAGGAGAATGAGCTGCGGCTCGTGGATGAGCGTGCACGCCAGCGCGAGCTTCTGCTTCATGCCGCCCGAGAGCCGGTCGGCGAGGCGGCCGCGAAACGGCGTGAGCTGGGTCATGTCGAGCAGCCTGTCGCGCCGCGCGGCGTAGTCGGTGAGCCCGTGAATCTCGGCGAAGAACGCGATGTTCTCGTCGATGCTGAGATCGCCGTAGAGGCTGAACCGCTGGGAGAAGTAGCCCGCGCTGCGCGTAATGGCGGCATGGTGCTTGACCGGGTCGGACCCGAACACCGCGAGACGGCCGCTGCCGGCGCGCAGGAGCCCGCAGATGAGGCGGATCGTCGTCGTCTTGCCCGCGCCGTCCGGGCCGATGAGACCGAACATCTCGCCTCGCCGGATCTCCAGCGACACGTCGTCGACGGCGACCATCGCGGCGAAGCGCTTCGTGACTCGATCGAGCGTGACGGCCAGGTCGGTCATGGTCGTCACTTCGCGGTCGGAGACGCCTGAGGCGCGGCCGTCAGCGGCACGTCGGCCTCGACCGGCATGCCCGGCTTCAGGATTCCCTGCGTGTTGTCGACCGAGACCTTGATGCGGTAGACGAGCTTCGAGCGCTCCTCGGCCGTCTGCACGTTGCGCGGGGTGAACTCCGCTTTCGGGGAGATGAACGTGACCGTGCCCGTGAGGCCCGCGCCGCCGGCGTCGGTGAAGATCGTCGCGGGCTGGCCGAGGCGCAGGCGCGGAACCAGCGGCTCGTCGATGTAGATGTTGGCCCAGGCGTGGTCGAGGTCGACGATGTTCACGATGGGAGCGCGCGGCGCGAGGATCTCGCCGGCGTCGGCCAGTTTCTGCGTGACGATGCCCGCGACCGGGGAAATGACCGTGGCGTCCTTGACGTTCTGTTCGAGGGAGGCGATCTGGGCCTCGGTGGCGGCGAGCCTGGCGCGCGCGGCGGCGACCTCCTCGGGCCTGGCGCCGCGCTCGAGGCGCGTCAGCGCCTCGCGGGCGGCGAGCACGCGCTCCTGGGCGGCCTGCAGTCGTGCCCTCGCGAGGTCGCGCCGGGCGGCGGCGTCGTCGCGCTGTTTCTGCGTGCCCGAGTTCGACTTGAGCAGCGTCTCGAACCGGACGACATCGGCCTCGGCGGCGGCGAGGTCGTCGCGGGCGCCGGCCGTGTCGGCCTCGGCGCCCTTCACCTGCGCCGCGGCCTGGCGGATGTCCTCCTGCCGCGAGCCGGCGAGGAGGAGCGCCAGCTGCGCGGTCGCGAGGTCACGGTCGGCCGTGGCGCGGCGGACGACCAGCAGGATGTCGGTGGTGTCGAGCTGGGCGATGGTCTGGCCGACCGCGACCCGGTCGCCTTCGGCCACCTTCAACTCGATCAGGCGGCCGCCGACTTGCGAGGAGATCTGGACCTCGGTCGCCTCGACGCTGCCCGACGCGCGCGCGCGGTCGGACGGGGCCTTGGATTCCGCAGCCGGCCGCGACGGCCAGCGCGAGGGCGACGGGAACGGCGTGGACAAAGGCATTCGCTTTCATGCGTGGTCTCCAGGGCGAGTCGCGCGGGAACGCGGGCGCCGGGGACGCGAGGGCCCGGCTGGCAACGGCCGGGGTCCGGGCGCGCCGGCGGTCAGAACGGCGACGGCGTTCGATTTCACGTTGGCGACGAATGCGGCCGAGTCGATCGCCCGCACCTCGGGGACGTGCGTCTTCCCGAGCGCGGCGCGAATCGGGGCGGTCGCGCGGAAGAAGATGATCGGGCTGATCAGCGTGAAGTAGGTCAGGACCGGATGGACCGCCCGGAACACGCCCTTGGCGGCTCCCTCTTCCAGGATGCGCGACAGGTTTCCGACGATGGCGGCCATCAGGCGGAGGGTGTCGGAATCGAGGTGGACGGCCCCTTCGGCCATCTCGCGCATCATGATCGGCGGCATGTACGGCCGCGTGGCGGCCATGTCGTCGAAGGCGTCGATGAACGCCTCGATCTTGGCGGCCGGCTCGAGGCCTGAGTCGGCGATGCCGGCGCCGCGGCCGCCCATCGCGCGGAACACGTCGCGGAGGATCTCGACGTAGAGGCCCTTCTTGTTCCGGAAGTGGTAGTAGATCATCGCCTTGTTGAAGCCGGAGGCCTTGGCGATGCTGTCGACCGAAGTTCCGGAGAATCCGCGCGCGGCGAACGCGGTCGCTGCGGCGGCCAGGATGGCGTCGCGCGTCGCACCCGTCACTCTCCTCACGTCGTCCTCCTCGCGCGCTGCGGCGTCGTTAACTAACCGGTCAGTTAAACTAACTGGTTAGTTAACATCAATCGGCGGGCGATGTCAAGTGCGTCTTTCGACAGTACGTCTTTCGGCTTCCGGCCGGCTGCCGCCTCGCGGCCGGCTTCATCCGCTGCCAGCTGTCAGCTGCCGGCTGCCAGCCATTCCTTAAGCTTGGACCACCTGCGCCTCACCTGCTGGCCCGCCACCGCGATCGCCAGCGCCTTCCGCTGGCCCACGAGCACGACCAGTTTCCGCCCGCGCGTGACGCCGGTGTAGACGAGGTTCCGCCGCAGCATCGGGTAGTGCTGCGTCGAGAGGGGGACGACGACCGCCGGATACTCCGAGCCCTGCGCCTTGTGAATCGTCGTCGCGTAGGCCAGGACGAGGCGGTCGAGATCGGAAACGTCGTACCGAACGGCGCGGCCGTCGAAGTCCACGGTCAACTCGCCCGTGTCCGCGTCGAGAGCGGTGATGAAGCCGAGGTCGCCGTTGTAGACGTCCCTGTCGTAGTCGTTCTCGATCTGCATCACCTTGTCGCCGACAGCGTACGCGGATCCGAATCGCTCGATCCGCGGCTCGCGGCCGGGATTCAGCAACTTCTGCAGTTCGACGTTGAGCGAGCGGGCGCCGAGCGCGCCCCGGTTCATCGGGCACAGTACCTGGACGTCGCGCACCGGGTCGAGGCCGAATCTTGCCGGAATGCGCTCCGCGACGATCTGAAGCAGCCGCGCCGCCCCCTGCTCCGCGTCGTCGATCTCGGTGAAGAAGAAGTCGGTGGCGCCGCCGGCCTGGGCCACCTCCGGCATCTCGCCGTGGTTGATCCGATGGGCATTCACGATGATCTGGCTCTCGCGCGCCTGGCGGAACACCTCGGTGAGGCGGACGACGGGAACGGCGCCGGAGCCGATGATGTCGGCCAGCACCTGGCCCGGGCCGACCGACGGCAACTGGTCGACGTCGCCAACCAGGGTGACCGCCGCGTGCGGCGGCACGGCGCGCAGGAGCGCGTGCATGAGCGGCACGTCGACCATCGACATCTCGTCGACGACGAGGAGGTCGCACGCGAGCGGATTCGACTCCTGCCGCTTGAACCCGCCCGTCTTCGGATCGACCTCGAGCAGCCGGTGGATGGTCTTTGCCTCGACGCCGGTCGTCTCCGACAGCCGCTTGGCCGCGCGGCCCGTCGGCGCGCACAGCGCGAGCCGGACGCCCCTCGCGCCCACCACGGCCAGGATCGCGTTCAGCAGCGTCGTCTTGCCGACGCCAGGCCCGCCCGTGATCACGAACACCTTGGACCGCACGGCCATTCGCAGCGCCTCGGCCTGCATCCGGGCGAGCGACATCGACAGCCGAGCCTCGACCCAGGGGATCGCACGCTCCGAGTCGATTGGCTTCCAGGGCACGCCGCCGCCGGCGAGGCTTCGAATGCGCGCCGCGATGATCCGCTCGGCGGCGTGCAGGCTCGCCAGGAACACGCAGACGCCGCCGTTCACCGTGTCCCGGACAACCGTCCCGGCCTCGAGCTCGAGGTCGAGCGCCTCCGCCACCAGTGCCTCGGCTATGTCGAGCAGCCGCGAGGCGGCCGGCATCAGGTCCGACATCGGCAGTCCGCAATGCCCATCGTCGGTTGCTTTCGACAGCGTGTATCCGATGCCCGCCCGCGCGCGGATCATCGCCGTCTTCTCGATGCCGAGCGTCGACGCGATCTTGTCCGCCGTGAGGAAGCCGATGCCGCGGATGTCGGCGGCCAGGCGGTACGGGTTCTCGGAGATGATGGCGATGGCGTCGGGGCCGTAGGTCTTGAAGATCCGCACGGCGCGCGAGGTGCCCACGCCGTGCGAGTGCAGGAAGACCATGATGTCGCGGACCGCCTTCTGTTCCTTCCAGGCGTCCACGATGCGCGAGGCGCGGGTGCGGCCGATGCCGTCCACGGAGCGGAGACGCCCGGGCTCCTTGTCGATCACGTCGAACACCGAGGTGCCGAACGCATCGACCAGGCGCCGGGCGAAGTGCGGGCCGATCCCCTTGATGAGGCCGGAGCCGAGGTACTTCTCGATCCCCTCGACCGTCGTCGGCGCAACCGACGCGAGGCGGCGCGCACTGAACTGCAGGCCGTGGACGCGGTCGTTCACCCACGCGCCTTCGGCCTGGATGAACTCGCCGACCGACACCGACGCGGCGTGGCCGACAACCGTGACCGGCTCGCGGCGGCCGCGCGCCTGGACGCGCAGCACCGAGAAGCCGTTCTCCTCGTTGTGGAAGGTGATGCGTTCGACCGTGCCGGCCAGGTGGTCGGACGAGGAGGCGGGAGACTCGAGCAGACGCGGCTGCTCGGCCTCTCGAAGGGGCCCCGGGCGACGGCCGTCATCGCGCGGCTTCACGAGTGACGACGGTAGCATGGGGGCGTGATGGTTGGAAGTAGGCAGCTTGCCCTGAGCGAGCGTTGCGAGTCGAACGGTGGGAAGCTGGCAGCGGTCAGCTGGCAGCCGGCAGCGGATTGCCTGTCGATGTGGCGCGGGGCTTCAGCCCCGCGGTATGCCTATTGCAGGAGTAGAATCACCGTGGAGCGGCCATGAAACTTGTCATCGCCGGCGGATTGGGGCTTCTCGGGCGGGCGTTGGCGGAACGCCTCGTCGCCGACGGCCACCAGGTGCTGGCGCTGACGCGCGGCGGCGGGCGCGGCCGGCCTTGGGAGGGTCCGCTGTCAGCAGCGACGTGGACGCCAAACGGCGCGGCCGGCGACTGGGCGTCCGCGCTTGAGGGTGCGCATGCCGTCGTGAATCTGGCGGGGACGTCGATCGGCGACGCCCGCTGGACGAAGTCGCGCAAGGCCGAGATCCTCGCCAGCCGCGTGGACGCCACGCGGAGCCTGGTCGCAGCCATCCGCAGTCTGAAGAGCCCGCCATCGGTATTCGTGAGTTCGTCGGCCCAGGGCTACTACGGCAACCGGCGCGACGAAGAGCTTGCCGAGGACGCCGCTCCCAGCCGCGATTTCCTCGCCGAGGTCTGTGTCCGCTGGGAGGCCGAAGCGCGCCAGGCATCCGACGTGTGCCGCGTCGTCACGCTGCGCACCGGCATCGTGCTGGCCGCCGATGGCGGCGCGCTGCCGCGGATGGCGCTGCCGTTCAAGCTGTTCGCCGGCGGCCCCTTCGGATCGGGCCGGCAGTTCATGTCGTGGATTCACCTGGACGACTGGGTGGGCATCGCGCGTCTCGCGCTGACCGACGAGCACGTTCAGGGTCCGGTCAACCTCGGATCGCCGAATCCGGTTCGGAACCGGGAGTTCGCGGCGGCCCTCGGCCGAGTGCTGCGCCGGCCCAGCTGGATCCCCGCGCCCGGCTTCGCGCTTCGCATGGCTCTCGGCGAGCTGGCGCAGCCGCTGCTGCTCGCGAGCACGCGGATGATTCCGGCAGCCGCGGTGGCCGCCGGGTATCGCTTCGTCCACGCCCAGCTGGATTCCGCCCTCGAGGCCGTGCTGCCATAGGGGGCGGGTCGGACACAACCAGCGCAGCCTCCGATTACAATACCGTCAGGCGAAGACCGCCCGATCGATGATCCGACCCGATCCCTATGAACAACCGCTCCACGTTCGCCGCGCTCATCCTTCTCCTCGGCTTCGCCGGCGCGGCCCCCGCCGCTCCGCAGGATCTCCAGCGCGACGCGCTCGGTGTCGCCAAGGTCTGGGAGGCCGATCGCGTCGACTACGGTCCGCCCCAACTCCTCGATCACGGGCGCCTGCTCGTCTATCTCGACGAGGCGATCAAGCACGGCGACGGGCTGTTCAAGATGGAGCAGATCGGCCAGTCGGTCGAGGGCCGCTCGATCAACCACGTGTGGTTCGGCGACGGGCCGACGCACGTGCTGCTCTGGTCACAGATGCACGGCGACGAGCCGACGGCCACGAGCGCGCTGCTCGACATCCTGCACATGATCGCCGGCCACCGGGATGAGGAGCCCGTGCTGCGCCTGCTCCGGCAACTGACGATCCACTTCGTGCCGATGCTCAACCCGGACGGCGCGCAGCGATTCCAGCGGCGCAACGCACAGGGACTCGACGTCAACCGCGACGCGCTCCTGCTCCAGGCGCCCGAAGGTCTCGCGCTGAAGGCGCTGCGCGACCGCCTCCAGCCGGCGCTGGGCTTCAACCTCCACAACCAGGGCTGGCGGACGTCCGCCGGCAAGACGAAGCCGGCGTCGATCTCCCTCCTTGCCGTCGCCTTCGACGAGGCCCGAACCGAGACTCCGGGGCGGGTTCTGGCGAAGCGCACCTGCGCGATCATCCGACAGACGGTGGAGGCACTGGCGCCCGGGCAGGTCGCGCGGTACGACGATGAGTTCGAGGTGCGCGCGTTTGGGGACAACGTGACGAAGTGGGGGACGCCCGTCGTTCTCATCGAGACGGGGCCGTACCCGGGCGAGTCGGCTGACAAGGAACTGATCAAACTGAACGTCGTCGCCATCCTGACCGCGCTCGACGCGCTGGCCACGCGAGCGGTGCAGGCGGCCGACCCAGCCCTCTACGAGTCGCTCCCGACCAACGACGACAAGCTGTTCACGGCGATCGTGAAGAACGCGTCGATCGTGCCCGGCACCGGCATCGCGCCGTTCACCGGCGATCTTGCCTTCGGCTCGAGCCGCGTGGTGAAACCGGACGCCAAGGGTGTGCTCCAGGCGTTCCAGATGCTCAGACTGGACGACATGGGCGACATGCGCGTCTTCACGGCGCTCGAGACGATCGACGCGACCAGCCAGTTCGCCGTGATGAACCGCGGGTGGAAGGAAGGCGACACCGTCCAGGTCTCCGACTGGAAGGCGTGGAAGTCGGAGAAGCCGCTGGCGGTGGGCGCCAGCACCGACGTCGCGCTGCTGAGTCCGGGGGGAGCCGGCACCTACACCGTCGTGCGCATCATCCGCATGGAGCGCCTGCTGGGTACAGCCGGCGGCTGACAGCCGGCAGCTGGCAGCGGTTCGGGCCGACGAACGTAGCGCGGGGCTTCAGCCCCGCGATCGGCCGGCGGGTCTGAAGACCCGCCCTGCGCAACGTGAGCCCTGCACCTGGAGCCCTGGGCCTTGAGCCCTGAGCCGTGAGCCTTAAGCCGTCTACGTGAGTTCCCTGTTGATGACGACGACCTTCAGCTCGGTCATTTCCTCGATGGCGTAGCGCGGGCCCTCGCGCCCTATGCCTGAGTCTTTCACGCCGCCGTACGGCATGTGGTCGATGCGCCAGGCCGACACGTCGTTCACCATGACGCCGCCGACCTCGAGGACGTCCATCGCGTCGAGCGTGCGGGCGAGGTCGCTCGTGAACACGCCCGCCTGCAAACCGTAGGACGACCGGTTGACGCGGGCCAACGCGTCCCCAAACTCCTCGAACCTGTAGAGGCCGACGACCGGTGCGAACACCTCCTGCTGGCAGACCTTCGCGGTCTCCGGCACATCGGTGAGCACGGTGGGCGCGTAGACCGCCGGCCCGAGCCGCCGTCCGCCCGTGAGTACGCGCGCGCCGTCCTGTACCGCTTCGTTCACCCACGACTCGATGCGCGCAGTCTCCGACTCCTCGATCATCGGCCCGACCTCCGTCGCCGGGTCGAGCGGGTGTCCGACCTTCAGCGCCTCGACGCGCGCGCAGAGCGCGGACGCAAACCGGTCGAACACGCTCGCGTGGACGAATACCCGCTGCACCGAGATACAGCTTTGTCCCGCCAGGGCGAACCCGCCGTATGCGATGCGCTTCGCCGCGTGGTCGAGGTCGGCCGTCTCGTCGACGATGACGCCGGCGTTGCCGCCCAGTTCCAACAGGACCCGCTTCTTTCCAGCGCGAGCCTTCATCGCCCACCCGACGGCCGACGAGCCGGTAAACGTCAGCAGCTTGTAGCGATCGTCGGTGACCAGGCGGTCGCCGGTTTGCCGCGACATTGGCAGGACGCTGAGCGCGCCCTTCGGCAGGCCGGCCTTGTCGAGCGCGTCGGCGAGAATCAGCGCCGAGATCGGCGTCCTGGTCGCCGGCTTCAGCACGATCGGATTGCCCGCGGCAATGGCGGGAGCGAGCTTGTGAGCGGTCAGGTTGAACGGGAAGTTGAACGGCGAGATGCCGGCGATCGGGCCGATCGGGTAGCGCCGCGTGAACGCCACGCGCCCGCGGCCGTGCGGCGCGAGGTCCATCGGGATCACCTCGCCGCCAATTCGCCGCGCCTCCTCGGCCGCCACCTGGAACGTTTGCGCGCCGCGGTCGGCCTCGGCGAGCGCGTCGCGCAGCGCTTTGCCCGCTTCGCCCGCGATTGTGCGGCCAATCTCGTCGCGCCGAGCGACGAGGTCGGCGTGCGCGCGCATCAGGATCGCGGCACGCTCGTAGGCAGGCACGCGCCGCATCACGGCCGCGGCGTCCACCGCCGCCTGCGTGGCGCGTTCGAACTCCGCGTCGCCCGCGAGCCAGGTGGTGGCGACGAGGGAGTTGTCGTAGGGACAGGTCACGGGAAGCGCTTGGTTGGACGACTCCCAAGCGCCAGCAAGGAAGAAGGGCTGGGACATAGACAGAATCCAGAAGCCAGAAGCCAGAAGCCAGAAGCCAGAAGCCAGAAGATCGACAACCGTAGCCAGAAGGTGGGAGGTCGTCAGTCGATCACGTGTGACACACTGACCACTGGCCACTAACAACTGACCACTACTTCCGTGAGTACACCACCCTGCCATCGAAGATCGTCGTCTCCACCTTCGCGTCCAGGAAGCGCTCGGGCGCCGCCCCGAAGATGTCGGTCGAGAGAATGGCGATATCGGCGAGCATGCCTGGCGCGAGCGTTCCCTTGCGCCGCTCGTCGAACGACGCGTATGCCGCGCCGGCCGTGTAGCCGTCGATGGCGGCGGTTATCGCGAGCTTCTGGTCGGGAATCCACCCGCCGGCCGGCGTGCCGTCGAGCGAGGTCCGGTTGACCGCCGTGTGGATCCCGATGCGCGGGTCCATCGACACGACTGCCCAGTCGCTGCCGAACGCAACGCGGCCGCCCGCCCGCAGGATGCTGCCATAGACCCAGGCTCTCGACGCGCGCTCGGCACCGATGTTCGGAATCCAGACCCCCAGCGAATCCGGCGTCCCGTGAAACGGCTGCTGCGATGCGATGACGTTCAATTTCGCGAATCGCGGGATGTCGGCCGCGTCGATCGTCTCGATGTGCTCGATCCGGTGCCGGCGGCCGATAGCGGGCGCCGGGTTGGCAGCCGCCGCCTGCTCGAACGCGTCGAGCGTCATCCGCACGCCGCCGTCGCCGATGGCGTGCACCCACACCTGCCAGCCGCGGCGGTCGAGCATCGCGATGACGCGCCGGAACTCCTCCGGCTTCCAGATCGGCTCCCCTTTGAGCGGCTTGTTCGCGTAGGGAGCCAGCATCACCGCCGTGTGCGACTCGATCACGCCGTCGATGTACATCTTCACAGCGCCCGTCTTCAGAACCGGGTCGTCGCCGTAGGTCTTTCGGACGACATCGATGGCGTCGGCGTCGGCTTCCGTGAACCCCGGTTCCGCCGACATGGCGGAGTACAGTCGCACCTTCAGTTCGCCCGACTTCCGCAGTTCGTCGAACAGCGCCATGTCCTCGGTGCCAGCACCCGCGTTCTGGACGCTCGTCACACCGAAGCGGTGCGCCATTGCAACCGCGGCGCGCACCGCGTTCAACCGGTCCTCGCGCGTCCAGGCCGGCACGAGCTTTCGCACGAGGCCCTGAGCGCTTTCCTTGAGCGCGCCCGTCGGCTCGCCCGTCTTCGGGTCCTTCACGATCGCGCCGCCGTCCGGGTCGCGCGTGGCCGCCGTGATTCCAGCCATCTTAAGGGCCTGCGAGTTGGCCCAGCAGGTGTGACCGTCGTAGGCCACCATCACCGCCGGGCGGTCGGACACGACGGCGTCGAGCTGCTGCCTCGTGGGCAGTCCTCCGGGCACCGCCATGTAGGTCCAACCCCTGCCGAGCACCCACGGGCGGTCGGGGTGCGCGGCGGCGAAGTCGCGGATGACCTTCTGCAGCTCGTCTAGCGATCTGACCTCGCCGAGTGCCGCCTGCTGCAGCGAGAGGCCGCCGCTGATCACGTGCAGGTGCGAGTCGTTCAGGCCCGGCACCACGGCCCCTCCGCGCGCGTCGACGACGGCGGTCGCCGGTCCGGCCAGGCCGCGGATCTCCTGGCTCGTGCCCACCCGCAGGATCGTGTTGCCGCGCACGGCGACGGCCTCGGAAAACGCGGCGCCCCCGCCCGGGTAGACCTTGCCGTTGACGACGACGAGGTCGGGCGGCGGGTCCGCCGGAACCTGCCGCGCGCACGCGGCCGGGCTCAGGAGAGCAAGGAAGCAGACGGCGATCGCGAGCGCGGGTAGAATGTGGGCGAAGCGGCGTGACGGCATGTACGGATACTATCGCGGACCGCCCGACGATGACCACACAAGCACCCTTCCGCTGGCTGGCGTTCGTGACGGGTGTCGCCGCGCTCGGCGGCTTCCTCTTCGGCTACGACACGGCCGTGATCGCTGGCGCGGTGGGCGCGCTTCGCGACCACTTCCAGCTCACGGCGGCCGAGCAGGGCTGGGCGGGTGCCAGCGCGATCTGGGGGTGCCTGCCCGGCGCGCTCGCCGCGGGATTCCTGGCGGACCGTTTCGGCCGAAAGCGGCTGCTGCTGGTCTGCGCAGTGCTGTACGCAGGCTCGGGGATCTGGTCGGCGCTCGCAGACACGTTCCCGAGTTTCCTGCTCTCCCGCCTCGCCGGCGGCGTGGCGATCGGCATCTCCTCGATGGTCTGCCCGACCTACATCGCGGAGATCGCTCCCGAACGCCGCCGCGGCTATCTCGGCACGCTGTTCCAGCTCGGAATCGTGTCCGGGATCTTCCTGGTGTTCTTCGTGAATCAGCAGATCCAGGCGCAGGGCGACACGGCGTGGAACACGAGCCTCGGGTGGAGATGGATGCTCGGGTCAGAATCGATCCCGGCGGTTGTCTTCCTCGCGCTGCTCGCGTGGGTTCCGGAGAGCCCGCGCTGGCTCGCGCTCCGGGGCGAGAGGGCGGCAGCCGAAGCGGTGCTGGCGAAGGTGTCTGGACCGTCGGCCGCCCGACGCGAACTGGACTTGATCCTCGCGGCCGGAACCGGAGGGCAGGCGCCGTTTTCGGCCCTGTTTGCCCGCGCGCAACGCCGGCCGCTGGTGATCGCGATCGGGCTCGCCGTCTTGAGCCAGGCGTCCGGGATCAACGCGATCATGTATTACGCCCCCGAGGTGTTCAAATCGGCCGGTGCAAGCACGAACGCGGCATTCGCCTCCGCGGTGTCCGTTGGCGCCGTCAACCTCCTGTTCACGCTCGTGGCGCTCGCACTGATCGACCGCGCCGGGCGGCGCCCGCTGCTGCTCGCCGGCGCGGCCGTTCAGACGGTGGCGCTGACGCTCGTCGGCGCGTCGTTCAGGGCTGCGGATCCCGGCGCGGGCACGCTCGTCGCGGTCCTGCTCTACATCGCGGCCTTCGCGGTGGCGATGGGGCCGATTCCCTGGGTGCTCATCAGCGAGATCTTCCCGGGCGCGATTCGCGGCCGCGCGGTTGCCGTCGGCGTGGGCGCCATCTGGGCGGCCTGCCTCGTCGTGGCGCAGAGCTTTCCGGTGCTCAACGATCGGCTCGGGCCGAGTGTGACGTTTTGGATCTACGCCGGCTTCTCGCTGCTCAGCCTGTTGTTCGTCCTCGCGCTCGTGCCGGAGACCAAAGGGCGGCGCCTCGAGGACATCGCCGCGTCGTGGAGCGCCAGGTGACCGCCTTCCTCGGCGTCGACGGCGGCGGCAGCCACACGCGCGCGGTGATGGCCGATGCGAATGGCAGAATCATCGGCTCGGGCGTCGGAGCGTCCATCAATCCGAGGCATCACGACGTTCCGACGATTCGCGAGCGGCTGCGCGAACTGGCGCGGCGCGCACGCGGGTCGCGGGCGGAGCCGCCGTCGGCGGCGTTCCTCTCGCTGGGCGGCATCTCGACGCGCGCGGACGCGGAGGCGGTGGAGGTCGTTGCCGCGGCGATTGAGGAGTTGGCCGGCGCCAAGGTCAATGCCGCCAACGACGCCGTCGCCGCGTTGGTCGGCGGACTCTCCGGGCGGGCGGGCATGGTGCTCATCGCCGGCACCGGTTCCGCCTGCTATGGTGTGTCGGCCGATGGCCGCAGCCACTGGTGCGGCGGCTGGGAGCACCGGGCGGACGATGCGGGGAGCGCCTACTGGATTGCAATCGAGGGACTGAGAGCGGCGGTGCGCGTCGAGGATGGGCGCCTTCCGCCGAGCGCGCTTCGTGATCTCGTCTTCAACCGCTGGCCGCTCTCCGAACCGCGGGCGCTGGCCGAGAGGCTCTCCAGGGGCGACCTCGACCGGGCGAGCCTGGCCACGCTGGCGCCCGACGTCATCGCGCTGGCGGCGTCCGATGCGCTCGCGAAGGCGATCGTCGGCCGCGCGGCCGACGAGCTGGCGCAGATGGTCGCCGTCACAGCTGCCAGGCTCTTCGGACCGCAGCCGTCCGAGCTGATCCTGACCGGCGGCCTCGCGCGATCCGGCCCGCCGTTCACACCGCTACTGGTGTCACGCATCGAGGCGATGGCGCGTGGCGTGAAGGTCGTGGAACCCGAGCTGCCGCCCGTTCTCGGGGCGGTCATCGAGGCGGCGCGGCTGGCCGGAACGCCCGGCTCACCGGCATTCCTCGACACGCTGCGCGGGCAGCACATGGATCTGCCATGAGGCGATCGAACTACGACCGCCACCCGCGCATCAACGTGCCCGGCGCCGGCGGCCAGGCCTGGAAGAAGTGGGAGGCAGTCTGCGCCGAACTCAGGCGTGCGCTGGCGGTGGCGCGGAACAGCGCTGACTGCGATCGCGTGGTGCTCGTCGTCGAGTGCAGCACCGGGCTGCTGCCCGAGGTCGGTGCGCAACTGCGGCAGATGCTGTCGCCCGGCATCTGGATCGACGCGGCGGAGGCGCTGAGGCCCGCGCCGGAGATCGAGCGCGTCGCCGCGCCCTGGCTCGGCGGCGACGACCCGCTCTTCGGCTTCCTCGCCAATCCCACGATCGACGCATATCTCGACCCGGGCCGCGTTGCCGCCATCCGCTCGCGGATCGCAGCCGCCAGCGGAGCGGTCGTCGTTTTCGGCACCGGCGCGCTGCGCTGCGCGGAACCAGACATTCTCGTCTATTCCGATATGCCTCGCTGGGAAGGGCAACTGCGGCAGCGGCGGGGGCAGGTGTCGAATCTTGGCGTCGACAACGCCGGCGAGAAGGCATCGCTGCAGTACAAGCGCAGCTACTTCGTCGACTGGCGCATGGTCGATGGCCTGAAGCGCGAGTCGGTCGGCCGCTGGGACTACCTGCTCGACTCGACGATCGAGGGGGACCCGCGGCTGGTCTCCGGCCACGCCGTCCGACGCGGCCTCGAGCATGCGGCGCACCGGCCGTTCCGGCTCGTACCGTTCTTCGATCCCGCGCCGTGGGGCGGGCAGTGGATGAAGGAGGTCTGCGGTCTCGATCCCGCGGTTCCGAACTACGGCTGGTGCTTCGACTGCGTGCCCGAAGAAAACAGCCTGCTGTTCGATTTCGGCGGGGTGCTCGTCGAGATGTCGTCGCTCAACCTCGTGTTCTCCCACCCGCGCGCGCTGCTCGGCGCCGACGTCTTCGGCCGCTTCGGCGCCGAGTTCCCGATCCGCTTCGACTTCCTCGACACGATGAGCGGGGGGAACCTGAGCCTCCAGGTGCACCCGCTCGCGAGCTACATCCGCGACAGGTTCGGCATCCCCTACACGCAGGACGAAAGCTACTATCTGATGGACGCCGGTCCGGACGCCAGCGTCTTTCTCGGCCTGCGAGACGATGTCGATCCGCAGCGGATGCTGGCGGACCTCGCGGAGGCGCAACACGGCGGCGTCTCGTTCCCGGCGGAACGGCACGTGGCGAGGTGGCCGGCCAGGCGCCACGATCACTTCCTGATTCCCGCGGGTACGGTTCACTGCTCGGGCGTGAACGCGATGGTGCTCGAGGTGAGCGCGACGCCGTACATCTTCACGTTCAAGCTCTGGGACTGGGACCGCCCGGGCCTCGACGGCCTGCCGCGGCCGATCAACCTGGCGCGCGGTGCGGCGAACATCCTGTGGGACCGCCGCGCGTCGTGGGTGAGCGCTGAGCTGATCAACCGGGTGACTCCGGTCGCGCGTGGACACGGGTGGCGCGAGGAGCGGACCGGACTGCACGACCTCGAATTCATCGAGACGCGGCGGCGCTGGTTCTCGCGCAGCGCGCCTCACGACACGCACGGCACGGTCCAGGTCCTCAATCTCGTGCAGGGCGACGAGGCGGTGGTCGAGAGCCCCGACCGTGCGTTCGAGCCGTTCGTCGTGCACTACGCGGAGACATTCGTCGTGCCGGCATCCGTTGGTCGCTACACGGTCCGGCCGCACGGCTCGGCCGAGGGCACGGAGTGCGCAACCCTGCAGGCGTCGGTGCGAGGAGCATGACATGAGACGCGAGCGATCGACCCACGTCGTCATCATCGTTATGGCCGTCGGGCTCCTGCTCGGTGCCGTGCCCGTCCTGGCCCAGGAGCCGCCGCTGGTTGAAATAGGAAAGGCCGACGGCGGGAGCGCGGCGTTTGCGCTGGCGCCGGCAGGCTGGCGCGACTTCGCGCGCGACGCGGTCTTCATCGTCGGCCAGTCGGCAGCCGCCGCTGACTGGCCGTACGTGCATCCAGGGCCGGAGGATTCGTGGGCCGGCCGCCGGGCGCACACCTACCGGATCGTTGTGGACCTCTCGACTACGCCGCCGGTCGTGGATGGCGAGCTGACGATCGACATGCTCGACACGCACAGCCACCAGCCGCCGGAGATTGAGTTCGGCGTGAACGGCGCAGCGATCGGGCGCGAGTCGCTCCCAAGAGGAGGCGGCGACGGCTCGCTCAACGGCCGCCCCTCTAACGCCAGGCGTCACTCCGTTCGGGTGCGGGTGCCCGCCGGCTCACTGAAGGCGGGCCGCAACGTCCTGACGATCACGAACGGGAAGGGGAGCTGGTTCCTCTACGAGCAGGTGGCGCTCCGTCTGCCCGGCGCGAGGCTCGCGCCGGTATCGGACGCGACATTCGTCGTCGAGGCGCGCCCGGTCAGCGCCGTCCTCGAGCGCGACGGTCGACTCTGGCAACCTCTGGCGCTCGACATCGTTCGAGCCGGGGCGAGACGTCCGATGACAGTACGCGTGGACGGCGCCGAGGTGCTGCGAGCGGACGCGCGGCCCGGCCGGCAAGATGTCGAGGTCCTCGTCCCCGCCGCGGAGGCACCGCGCCAGGCAACGGTCGACATGGACGGCCAGACGCTGTCAGTCCACGTCCGCCCGGTGCCGCGCCTCACGGTCTACATCGTCCCGCACTCGCACACCGACATCGGTTACACCCACCTGCAGCCGGAGGTAGAGCAGCGGCAGGTGGAGAACCTCGCGAAGGGCATGGCGATCGCGGAGAAGACGGCGAGCTACCCGGAGGGCGCGCGGTTCGTGTGGAACGTGGAGGTGCTGTGGGCCGCCGACCTGTTCCTTCAGCGCATGGAAGCGCCGCGGCGGGCGGCGTTCGACAAGGCGGTCAAGGCCGGGCAGGTCGGACTGAACGGTCTCTATCTCAACGTCCTCTCGGGCCTCGCGCGGCCCGAAGAACTCGTCCAGACCGCTCGCTTCGCCACGCAGCTCTCCGAACGGCTGGGCGTGAAGATCGACACGGCGATGATCAGCGACATCCCGGGCCACACGTGGGGCCTCGTGCCCGCGCTCGCACAGGCCGGCATCCGCTACCTCAGCACGAGCCCGAACTTCTTCGACCGGATCGGCACCACGCAGGTGGCCTCGGGGGATCAGCCGTTCTGGTGGGCGGGGCCTTCCGGCCGCGAGAAGGTGCTGACCTGGAACACCTGGATGGGCTACGCGCTCTCGCACACGTGGAACGCGAAGCTGACCGACGCGCACGTGGCCGAGTACCTCGACCACCTCGAGCAGGTTCGCTACCCGTACGACATCACCTATATCCGCTGGTCGGGCCTGGGAGACAACTCCGAACCCGAGGCCGGCATCTGCGACTTCGTGAAGGACTGGAACGCCCGTTACCGCTGGCCGCACTTCGTCATCAGCGACCAGCACGCGCCGTTCGCGGCGCTCGAGGAGCGCTACGGCGACCGCATCCCGACGCGGCGTGGCGACTGGACGCCTTACTGGGAAGACGGCGCGGGCTCGTCGTCGCGCGAGACCGCGATGAACCGAGCGAGCGCCGACCGGATGACGCAGGCCGAAACCGTCTGGGCGCTGCGTACCCCGGAGTCGTGGCCGGCCACGGCGGCGGAAGCCGCCTGGAAGAAAGTGCTGCTCTATACCGAGCACACCTGGGGCGCGTGGAACAGCGTCTCGCAGCCGGAAGAACGCTTCGTGAGGGACCAGTGGGACATCAAGCGGGGCTACGCCGAGGAGGCCGACTGGCTGTCGCGGAAGCTGCTCGCAGGCGCCAGCCCGGCGACCGAGTACGCCTCGACATTCGACGTCGTCAACACGCTGTCGTGGGCACGCACCGACGTCGTCCGCGTTCCGGCGTCGCTGTCGGTCGGCGGCGACCGCGTCCTCGACGCCGCCGGCGCTGCGGTCCCATCGCAGCGGCTGACGACAGGCGAACTGGCGCTGCTCGTGACTGACATCCCGGCGTTCGCCGCCAGGCGCTACCGTGTCGTGCGCGGGCCGGCCGCCGCGCCGGCTGGCGTCGGTGCTCGCGCCTCGGCCTCGGCGCTTTCGAATGGCGCGACGACCGTCCGGCTCGATCCCGCCACCGGCGCAATCGTCGAACTGAAGTCGAGCGCGCTTGCAGGGAACCTGGTGGACACCGCGTCCGGCCAGGCGATGAACCAGTACCTCTTCATGGTCGGCAGCGACGCGGCGAAGGCCACGACGAACGGGCCGGCACGCGTCACGGTGAAGGAGGCGGGGCCGCTCGTCGCATCGCTCCTGGCCGAATCCGACGCCCCTGGCGCCGCGAGGCTGTGGCGCGAGGTCATCCTGACCACCGGCCTCGGCCGCGTCGTGCTTTCGACGACCATCGACAAGAAGCGCGCGCCAGCCGGGCCGAAGGGCGACTACTACCAGCCGGCGAGCAAGGAGAGCGTCAATCTCGCCTTCCCGTTCAACGTGCCCGGCGGCGAGGTGCGGCTCGAGTTGCCGCTCGGCGGCGTCATCCGCCCAAACGTCGATCAGATCGACGGCTCATGCAAGAACTGGTTCGTCGTCGGGAACTGGGCGGATGTCTCGGCGAACGGTCGCGGCGTGACGTGGGTGACGCTCGACACGCCGCTCGTGCAGCTGGGAGGGCTCACCGCGAACCTGCTGAACTCCCAGAGCGACCCGAAGGTCTGGCGCGCGACCGTCGAGCCTACGCAGAAGCTCTACCCTTGGTTGATGAACAACCACTGGGGCACGAACTACCGCGCGTACCAGGAGGGCCCGGTGACGTTCCGGTTCGCGCTGGGCCCGCATGCGGCCTACGACCCGGCGGCCGCCACGCGGCTCGCCGCGGGCCTCAGCCAGCCACTCCTCGCGTTGCCCACTGTGCCGCTGGCTCCGACCGGCCGCGCGCGACTGACCCTCTCGAATGAACGGGTCGTCGCCACCGCGTTCAAGCCGTCGGACGATGGAAAGGGATGGGTTCTGCGGCTCTACAACGTGTCGGACACCGAGCAGCAGGTGAGCGTCGAGTGGGGGGACCCGAAGCCACGGCTCGTCTTCCTCAGCGGCACATCCGAAGCGCGCGGCGCCGAGCTCTCGGGCCCGCTGACGATCCCGGCGTGGGGAATGGTGACGATTCGAGCGGAACGGTGACAGAGGACGGACGCTGCGCCTGAGATCTTGAAATCGTGCGACCTAAGGATCTTGCGAACTGGGGGGCTGCCGCGTTGCAGAAACTGCTACGACTCCGGCAACTCCCCTGGCAGAATCCGCGCAGTCAACGGAGCGAATCCTAAGAAACCCAGGGCATTTCGCCGGGATCGGACGGGCATGGTTCGTGCGATATGACGATGTATCATGGAGCCAATGCCCCGGATCCCGCCGCTCGATCGCCCCGCCACGTACGATGACCTGGTCAAGGTCCCCGACATCATGGTGGCGGAGATCGTGGATGGCGAACTGCACACCTCACCGCGCCCGGCGCCGCGGCACGCCAATGTCACATCGTCACTGGACATCATGGTCGGCGGCCCGTATCACCACGGTCGCGGGGGGCCTGGTGGCTGGCTGATTCTGTTCGAGCCTGAGCTCCATCTGGGCAGGAACGTGCTGGTGCCGGACCTGGCAGGCTGGCGGCGGACGCGCATGCCGCGACTGCCTGCCGAGGCCTACTTCTCGCTCTCGCCGGACTGGGTGTGCGAGGTGCTCTCGCCGTCCACGGCGTCGCTCGACCGGGTGAAGAAGCTGACGATCTATGCTCGCGAGCAGGTTGGCCACGCCTGGCTTATCGACCCAGCCGGGCGGACGCTCGAGGTCCTTCGCCTCGAAGCGGGCCGTTGGACGATACTCGGCACGCACGCGGAAAGCGAAGTCGTGCGCGCGGAACCGTTCGCCGAGATCGACCTGGAACTCGGGCTCCTGTGGGCGGACGAGGAAGGGGAAGCCGGGGCGGGATCGTAATCTTGCGATCGTGCGATCTAAGGATCTTGCGAACTAGAGGACCACCTCGCAAGATCGCCACTTCCCACGACTTCGCAAGATCGCAAGTTCACAAGATCGCAAGATCTTCAACCCTCGCGACCCGCCCTACTTCAGAAACAGCTCCACCACCGGGATTTCGACGTCCGGCTTCAGAATCGGGAGCCGCACGACCAGGTCAGTGGTGCGCGAGTCCTCCGTCATCCAGATCGTGCTCCTTCGTGCGCTCGTCCTCAGCTCCGACGCGTCGTGCAGCAGCTGCGCGTACTGCACCTTGTCGGCGTAGCCGGGCAGCACCAACTCGCCCATCGGCCAGGCGAGCAGGTGAACATAGAGCCGGTTCGTCTTCGCGTTGTACGTGAGCAGGCTGTTGGCCGGCGCCTTGAACGTGTCTGGCGCCTGCGTATTGCCGTAAATGGCGCGGCCGTTCAACTGCATCCATCGGCCGAAAGCTGCCAGCCGGTCCTGCGCGCGCTCGTCGAACGTGCCGCGTGCGGTCGGCCCGACGTTCATCAGCAGGTTCCCGCCCTTACTGACCGTCTCAATCAGCAGCTCGACGAGCTGCTTCGAGTCCTTCCAGCTCATTTCATCCCGGAAGTACCCCCACGAACCCGAGAACGTCTGACAGGTTTCCCACGGCACGCGGACGCCGTCCATCTTCACCCACTCGGCCGGCTTGAACTGCTCGGGCGTCCGGAAGTCCCATCCGCCTGGCACATCGAGCAGGTCCAGCCGGTCGTTGACGATGATCCCCGGCTGCAGCTCGCGGACCATCTTGAGGAGGCCGACCGAGTCCCAGTCGTCGCGCCCCTTGCCATGCCCGCCGCCGGTGAACGAGAAGTCGAGCCAGATGACATCGATCTTGCCGTAGTTGGTCAGCAGCTCCCGGACCTGGTCCTTCATGTACTTGCGGTAGACCGCCATGTCCTTGCCGGCGTTGAGCTTCTCGTAGTCGGCGGCGTTTGACGGGCTCTGCGGGTGGTTGCTGTCGATCGTGTAGGACGGGTGGTGCCAGTCGAGCAGCGAGTAGTAGAAGCCGACGCGAAGCCCCTCGGCACGGAACGCGTCCACCCACGCCTTCAGGAGATCGCGCTTCGCCGGCGTGTTCGTCGCTTTGTAGTCGGTGACCGCGGAGTCGAACAGCGTGAAGCCCTCGTGGTGCTTGGAAGTGATGACCGCGTACTTCATACCGGCGCGCTTCGCCTGCCGTGCCCACTCGCGCGGGTCGTACAAGTCGGGATTGAACAGGTCGAAGTACTTCTGGTACTGAGCGTCGGTCATCCGCTCGTACTTCTTGACCCACTCGTGGCGGGCCGCCTGCGCGTAGAGGCCCCAGTGGATGAACATCCCGAAGCGCGCGTCGGTCCACCAGGCGAGGCGCGCCTCCTTCTGGGCCGGCGTCTCGGCCGGCAGCTTCGGCGGCGCCGGGGCCTGCCCCCTGGCACCAGGGACCATCAGCATCATGGCGACGAGGATCGCGGACAGCAGCGTTCGCATGGCGGCACCTCGAAAGTGGATTGACGCGTCGGAACCGGTCCTGTGTGGCGGGAAGATATCACGGGACGGGGAGATCTTGCGATCTTGCGATGTGGCGATCTTGCGAAGTGGACCGCGACATCTCGCGATCTTGTGAAGTATGACGTTGCGAAGTAGGTGAGCACACATCGAACACCAGCCATCCGGAATCCGGCGTGATCCAGGTCTACGACCGCCGCAGGTCGCTGCCGTCTGCGTCGAATGTCACTTCAGGTCCAGGTAGGCCGCCCGTCCGGCGGCGGCGACGACCTCCAGCGACACTCCGGGATTCCGAGTCGTAGAAGTCAGACCCATGCCGCGTCGCAGGGATCTGCCCGGAGCAACGCTGTTCTTGGGGCCCCGCGGCGGCTTCCGCCGTGGGGTGCGTTGTGGAGCGGCAGACCCGAGACGTGGCGTGCACCACGGCCACTCGGAATCCCCAACTCTCGCCCGTGTTCGGCGTTCAACTGCGGTGACTTCCGGGCGGGCTGTTGGACTCGAACGCCGTCATCGTTCGCGACTTGATGTCCTCATCGATCAGGGGAAAGGTGCCGAGGATGTGTCTGAGTTCCTCGCTCGTCAGACCGTAAAGGTGAGCGACAGCGGCCTGAACCTCCGCGTAGGCAGGTTCCTGCTGTGGCGATGGAGACCGCAGCAGCCGCGCGGCAAGGTCGGCGACGGCCGCATGGACAGGAGAGTGCGCCGGCGGTCGCGGTACGGGCAGCCGGGACATGATGCGGGCGGTGACGTGGGTGGTCACGCGGAGGCGGACGAGGTAGTTCGCCACGAAGCTGTTGAGGACGCCGCACAGGAACTCCTGATCGCGGAGCGCGAGTGGCGTCTTGAGGCAGAACAGGGTGTGCACTGTCACGTGGCCGCGCGGGACGACGGCCGCGATCAACGTCAGGCGGTTCGTCGCGCTGGCGACGTCGCGATAGGCCAGGCGCGGGCGGTCCCAGGTCCTCGCCTCGCCGAGCAGCCGTGCCGCCGCCGCAGCCGGCAGCCGGCGGACGTCGGCGGGCGCCCGAACCTGGAACGGCTCCACATGTTTCCCTTCGAGGACAGGCAGGCCGCCAGCCGCTCTGCCGAAATGGCGACGGTCGTCGCTGGCGTTCAACTCTCTCCCGAACTCGGCGCCCCAGCCGGCGGGCGAGCCGAGGAATGGCACGGTTGCCGCGATCTTCTCGAGCAGGGCGACGTCCGCCGGCGTTCTGATGTCGGGTACGGCCAGATCTTCGGGCGACAGCCGTTCCAGCAGGCGACGCGACAGGAGCAGGGCAAGAGGACGGGCGGTCGGCTCGAGCGACTCGACCGGCGCGTCGAGGACCTCCGGATCCCGCTCGCCCAGCCGGCACGGCAACGAGTCGGTCCGGCCGCCGACCGATGCCGTCATGAGCAGGAAGCGGACGCTCCGATGGATCGGGAAGATCGCGGACGTGTTCTCGAACCCGACCCACGAGTCGATCCGCGAGCGGTCCAGCAGGAGGCGGCGCAGCCCGGTGCAGCCGGCGTCCGACGCAAGCCCCCACGGGACGACGAGCCCCATCCGCCCGCCTGCGCGCGTCAGCCTGAAGGCGCGCTCGACGAACAACTGGTAGAGATTCGTGTGGCCGTCCCCCTGCGCCCGGTAGACGCCGGACGAACGGGCGAAGCCGAGCAGGCCGTCCGCATCCGCGCGAGCCGACGCGCGGGTGCCGTCACCGTCGTTGTCGTCGCGGACCATGTTCCAAGGCGGGTTGCCGATGACGGCGTCGAACCCGGCGTCGGCGAGCGGCGCGCCCGAGTCGGAGTAGAACGCCTCGGGGAATTCGAGCGTCCAGTGAAAGAACCGGCGGGCCGACGCCCCCGCGCGCGACTCGACCAGCCAGCGTTCGACGACGGCCGCCGGCAGCGACGAACGTCCCCGGAGAATCGCGTCAGCAAGCGCTGGATAGAGCCGCGCGTTCGAGTCGCGGCTGCCGCCTCGAAACGCAAAGCCGCACCAGAGATCGGCCGCCGCCTTCCAGGCCGACAGCGGAGACGAGGATCCGGTGATGCGCGCGAGGATGCGCTCCTTCTCGCGCACGACGCCGAGACTCTCGTCGGGCATCGATGCGACGCGGCGCCGCGCCGGCAGCACGCCGCGGATGGCCGGGCCGACGTCGTCGGCGTCGAACAGCGGGAGCAGCAGTTCCTCCACGGGGTTCGAACGCCTCCGCGTGGCTCCGGGCGGCGGCCCTCCGACATCGTCCACCGCGGCGCCGATCAGGCTGTCGCCGACGAGCAGCCGGTGATCCAGAAACGTCAGCGGCCGCTCCGGCGCCAGCGTGCACAGCCACAGCGACAGCCGCGCCAACTGCACCGCGACGGGGTTTCGATCCACACCGTAGAGGCAGCGCTGTGCGACGAGTCGGCGGAACAGGCGGCGATCCGCGTCTCCGATGTCGCTCGCGTGGCAGCCGCCGGCGGTGACGAGCGCCGATTCGTACGCGCCGGCGAGGTATCGGCAGGCGGCCACGAGAAACGCGCCGCTGCCCATCGCCGGATCGACGACGCGGAGCCCGAGAATCGCTTCGGGTGAGGCGCCGTCTACCAGTGGGGCCAATGTCCGCCGCACCAGATATGTGGTGAGGGCGCGCGGCGTGTAGAACGTGCCCGTGGCCTTCCTGATTCCGCCGCCAGGTTCGAGCCGAACGTCGATGCGCCCCGCACGGCGCACCGGGGGTCCGCCGGGCAGCAGGGTCGGCCCTGACGATGAGGGGGCGGCCGGCACCAATCTCGGCCGGTAGTCGAGCACGCTCTCGTAGACGGCGCCGAGTTGTTCGACGCCGAGGTCGCGGTACGAAATGCGGGTTCTCCCGGCGCCGGCCCCACCTGACGTGGTCGAGAGCGCCAGCACGACGCGTCTCGCCGCCTCGTCGTTCAGGCGACCGCCCTCGGCCAGCGGCGTTGCCGCCGGCGCGAACAGGCGCCCGTTGAACGGCGTGACGCGGAGGTTCCCGGCACGGCATCCCGAGTGAGCGAGGCGAGAGATGGCCTGCAGCGCCTCCCAGAGACCTCGCGCCCGGCCGGGGGCTTCCGCCAGATCGCGCAGCGCCTCAATCGAGTAGCTCCTCCGGTAGACCGGGTGCCAGAGTGGCACGAGACCTCTCGATTCGGCGAACAGCAGGAAGAGGACCCGGTAGACGACCGTCAGCGCCTGCTCGTGGAGGCCATCCAGCTCCGACGGGTCCGCGTCCACCTTTCGCGCGAGCGCACTGGCGAATCCCGACAGCAGCGCGCCGATGGAGTCGAGCACGCCCACGCGAAGCGACCTGCAGACGCCGACGGCGTGGCGCGAGGACGCGACCGACACGCGCTCGATCAACGGCGGCGTGTCGAAGCTCTCGCGCCGCAGCAGGCCCCACAGCGCAGCGAACGCGGCGTCGTCTTCGACGGCCGCGTCGAGATCGAACTGGACGAAGCCGCGGGCCACGGCGCGGCGAACCGCGAGAAGCCGGACGCTCCGGCCGTTGGTGGAGAGGCACCACGCAGCGTCCGTCGCCAGGACGGAACGCGCGGCATGCCTCCACACGGCGTCGAGCGGCTCAGACCATGGCCCAGTGATCAACACAGGGGCATTGGCGGTGTCGCCGAGCGAGGAGAGAATGAATGCGCCGGCGGCGTCGGAAGACAGCAGCGCGGGGGCGAAGCCGAGCGTTCGCATCAGCGGGACGGCCGCCAAGTCGTGGACACCGCGGGCGTTGGTGACGGGCCCCATCTGGCAGGCCTGGCCGCCGCGCCAGTTCAAGAACTGGCGCCGGGCGGCGGCGCGCGTGCGTTCGCCGAGCGCGCCGGCGAACGCCTCCTGCAGGAGCGTTTCGGCGAAGTACTCGGAGACGAGCGAACCGGAGATGCCGGGCAGCATTCAGAAGGCTCAAGGCTCAAGGCTCAGGGCCCAGGGCTCAAGGCTCACGGCTCAGGGCTCAAGACTCAGAACTCAGAACTCAAGACTCAGAACTCAAAACTCAAAACTCAAAACTCAGAACTCACAACTCACAACTCACGTCCTCACCACCGCCACCAGCAACAGGCGGGGAGGGCCGGCGAGGGACACGCTGGCCGCCTGCGCGATCGCCTTCAACTGCGCCTCCGCGTCGGCGCTTCGGCGCAGCCGCCCCTCGCGGGCTTCTTCCGCCCGCCGCAGCGCCCTGCGATCGAACAGGCCAGGCTGACAGGCGACGACCGGCGATCCTTCGTCTGTCGCCGCTATCGCCAGGTGCCTGGTTTTCAGGGCCCCGAGGCGAGCCGGCATGGTCACGCGCAACTCGGCCAGCCGCTTCGCGGCCGCCCGCGCCGCCGCTTTCTCCAGCGCCGCGCGCAGAGGTGAACCCGGTTCGAGCGCCGCGGGCGCCTCGCCGGCACGCACGTGCGCAGCATGTGGGCCTCTCCACCGGACCAGCGTCAGCACGCGTTCCAGCGAGAGACCGCGCCCGTCGAGGATCTCGGTTTCACAGATCGCGATCAGCGCGCCGCGCTCGACAAGACGGTCGGCACCACCCGGCACTCGCGCCGCGTCCCGCAGCCGGAGGACGGTGAACCACGGCCCGAAGCGCGCGAGGTCCGCCGACACGTCGTCGAACGGCCGGCGCTGGCGGCTGCGAAGCGCGCGCACCTGTCGCAGGCGCTCGGACTCCTCATGTGCAACCGCCTCGAGGCGGCACGGCGCGACCAGATCCTCCGCTCCGTCTCCGCCGGACGGCAGGACAGTCGAGTCCGATCTCCTCGGGCTCGCCGCCGGCGTCCCCAGGTCCAGCGGCGTGCGTGCGAACACCGCCTCGGTCACCTCAGTCTCGGAAGGCAGGCCGAGCGGGTCCGCCGCTGAGCCCAGATCAACCCTGGCGCGCTCGACTCGAGCCGCGAGCCTGGCGAGGATCTCCTCCTCGCCAGTGTGTCGGCCTACCAGGTGTATCGCGTGCACGGTCCGTTTCTGCCCGATGCGGTCCACGCGGCCGATGCGCTGTTCAAGCCGTACCGGATTCCACGGCAGTTCGAGACTGACGACCAGCCGGCATCGGGACTGCAGATTGAGGCCGTGTGCCGCGGCGTCAGTGGCGAGCAGCAGGCGCGCCTCGCCGCGATTGAAGGCGGCGACGGCTTCGGCGCGCGCCGAACGGTCCATCCCGCCGTGGATCGTCGCGACGGTTCGGTCTCCCCCGCATGCTTCGGCCAGGTGCTTCAGCGTGTCCCGATACTCGGTGAAGACGATGGCGGGCTCGGGCGCGCGCCGGAGCAGGCGGATGAGAGCCCGCGGCTTCGAGTCGCGGGAGACCGCAGCGACAGCCAGGTCGACGAGCCGCTGCAGCATGCGCCGCTCCGCATCGACGTCAGCCAGGCCGGGCGCCGCCAGCGCCAGTCCGGGTTCGTCGTCCGACATGTCCGGTTCGTCGCCGTCGTCGAACGGCAAGGGCAGCTGCGACTGCCCGACGTCGGTCGCATCCGCCAGCCATCGCGAGCGACGCGCAAGCGACGCCAGCAGCGACGCCACACCGGACGCGGCGCGCTTGCGGAGGACGACCATCGCGAGACGGGTGTCGGAAGGAGCCGGTCCCGCAGGCGCCGCGTTCCACACCTGCGACGTGTAGCGCTCGAGCAGCGCGTGAAGGCGCCGCTCGGGCGACGATGGGGTTACCGCCAGAATCCGGCAGCGTCGTCCCGAAGCCAAGCCAAGCTCCGCCCGGGTGCGCCGGAAGAGCAGCGCCGGGCCTTCGCCCGGCAGCCGGCCGATCCGGCACAGCGCGTCGAACGCCCCTGCCTCGCCGGGGTGAGGCGTGGCCGTCATCAGCACGACGCGCCGCGCGCGCCTCGCAAGCCAGTTGACGGTTGCCGCCCGCTCCGGCGCGACGGCGCAGAGATGGGCCTCGTCGACGATCAGCAGATCCCAACGCGCGGCCTCCATGCTTCTCAGCACTTCCGGCCGCTTCGCGAAATCGATCGAGGCCACCGCCACCGATGGCTGCTCCCACGGTCCGACATCCGCCGGCAATCCCTGGAGCCGGCGCATCGCGGGCCGGTCGACGACATCCGCCTCGATCCCGAACCGGACGTCGAGTTCCTGAAGCCACTGCGCGCAGAGGCCGGCGGGGCAGAGGACGAGCGCGCGGGCCGACTCGTCGCGGGCGCGAAGATCCACAAGCACGAGCCCCGCCTGGATCGTCTTGCCTAGACCGACTTCGTCGGCGAGGAGCAGGCGGGTGGCGCCGCGCGCAGACGCGATCGCAGGTTCGAGCTGATAGTCGAGCAGGTCGATGGCGGCTCCGGCCGCGCCACGGAGGCTGTCGGCGCGGCAGGCGCCAGCGGCCGCCGCGCGGAGGCCGGCCATCCACCGTGGTCGACCGACACGCCGAACGCGCGTTCGCGACACGAGCGGCCGCGGCCGGTCGAACGGCAGGAGCAGCGTCCGACGGACTCCGATGTTCGACGGCGAAGCGCCGACCAGCCGGCACGACGAACAGCCCTGGTGTTCGACCGTTTCGACCACGCGCCACCGGTCGCCCCGGACGTCGACCAGCGTTCCTCCCGCCAGAGAACGCGATTCCTGCGATGTCTCCACGCGCCCCTCTCGCAGTTTCTGCAATGTCAGCGGGGCTCTGCGGGGTCGCGCCGCCAGGCGGCCTGCCGCTTTCCGGCCTGAATCGGTGCGGCCGCATCCGAACTACCACTTGGCGGCCCGCGGACAGCCCTCTGTCCATGCAAGACAGGTCGCAGGGCCACCGACCCCTCATCGTGAGAACCGACCCTTCACCGTTTGAACCGACCCCTCATCGTCAGTCCCGACTGACATCGTCAGCCCCGACTGACCGCGTCAGTTCCGACTGACATATACTCTCCAGTTGATCTACTGGAGGCTCCATGACGCGACTGAGATGCGCCGTTCTGAGCGTGATCGCCCTCGTCATTGCGGGGCCTGTCCTGGTTCAGGCCCAGGCGCCCTCCGGGCTCCGGTTCACCGTCGAGGAGATGCTGAAGCTCCGGCGGGTCTCCGACCCGCAGCTCTCTCCCGACGGCCGCTTCGTCGCCTACGTCGTCACCGACGTCAGCCTCGAAAAGAACAGGCGCGTTGGCCATCTCTGGGTGGTGCCGGCGGCAGGTGGCGAGCCGGTCGCCCTCGTGCATGAGGACAAAGCCGACACCAGTCCGCGCTGGTCGCCGGACGGAAAGAGACTCGCGTTTCTCTCGACGCGAGATGACGGCTCGCAGGTCTGGGTGGTGGACATGGCGCAAGGCCGTGCGGTCGGAAAGCCCCGGCAGGTCACCACTGTGGCCACCGAGGTGTCGAGCTTCACCTGGTCGCCGGACGGGAGGTGGCTGGCGTTTGCGTCGGACGTCTATCCGGCGTGTTCGTCGGCCGCGTGCAACAAGCAGGCGCTGAAGGACTTCGAGGACCGCAAGAGCAAAGCGCGTGTCTTCGACCAGCTCCTGTATCGCCATTGGGTGTCGTGGAAGGACGGCCGCTTCAGCCACCTGTTCCTGGTCCCATCGGACGGCTCCGCCGAGCCTCGCGACCTGACGCCCGGCGCCGCGGACGTCCCGCCGTTTTCACTCGGCGGCCCGGACGACTACGCGTTCTCGCCGGATTCCAAGGAGATCGCGTTTGCGAAGAAGACCGACGCGGTCGAGGCGATCAGCACCAACAGCGACCTGTTCCTGATCGACGTAACGAACCCGGCCGCCGAGGCGCGGAAGATCACCGCGAACCCGGCAGCCGACGGCGGCCCGGCGTATTCCCCGGACGGCCGCTACATCGCCTACCGTGCCCAGCTGAAGCCCGGCTTCGAAGCCGACCGCTGGCAGTTGATGCTCTACGACCGGAAGAGCGGTGAACACAAGTCGGTGACCGCCGATTGGGACCGCTCGGTCGACAGCCACGCCTGGTCCCCCGATTCGAAGGCGCTGAACATCACCGCCGAGGACTCGGGAGAAGGCGCCTGGTACGCGCTGGAGCTGAACGGCAAGGCGCCGATGCGGATGAAGCTGGGCGGCACCGTCGGCGACATCCGCATGACCGCCGATGGCCAGACCTTCATCTACACGCGCCACACGCTCGACAGGCCCACCGAGATCTACCGCGTCTCGGTGAAAGACGGCTCCGGGGGACCGCTGACGCGCACCAATCCCAGCCTCGCCGCGTTCAAGCTGCGGCCGGCCGAGAGCGTGTCGTTCGAAGGCGCCGGCGGCACGAAGATCCAGGCCTGGGTGGTGAAGCCGCCCGACTTCGTCGAGGGCAGGAAGTACCCCCTCCTCTATCTCGTGCACGGCGGGCCGCAGAACTCGTGGCACGACGGCTGGACGTTCCGATGGAACGCGCAGGTGTTCGCGTCAGCCGGCTACGTCGTGTTCATGCCGAACCCTCGCGGGTCGACCGGATTCGGCCAGCAGTTCACCGACGACATCAGCGGCGACTGGGCAGGCAAGGTCTACGAGGATCTGATGAAGGGCCTCGACTTCGCCGAGGCGCTGCCGTACGTGGAGAAGGGGCGGACGGGTGCGGCCGGCGCGTCGTACGGCGGCTACATGATGAACTGGCTCCTCGGCCATACAACGCGCTTCAAGGCGATTGTCACCCATGCCAGCGTTTACAACCTGACGAGCATGTACGGCGTGACCGAGGAGCTTTGGTTCCCGGAGTGGGATCTCAAGGGCACCCCGTGGTCGAACCCGGAGCTGTACGCGAAGCTGTCGCCGCACACCTACGCGAAGGATTTCAAGACGCCGACCCTGGTCACTCACGGCGAACTCGACTTCCGGGTCCCGATCGGCGAAGGGTTTCAGCTCTTCACCGCGCTGCAGCGCCAGGGCGTCCCGTCGAAGATGGTGTACTTCCCGGACGAGGGGCACTGGATCAACAAGCCGGCCAACAGCGCGCTCTGGTACAAGGAGTTCATCGCGTGGATGGAGCGGTGGGTGAGGTAGGGCTCACGGCTCAGGGCTCAAGGCTCAGGACAAAGGACCATGGCCATAGATCTTCGAAGCGATACCGTGACGATGCCGTCGCCGGAGATGCGGCGGGCGATGGCGACCGCGCCGCTCGGCGACGACGTGTTCGGCGAGGACCCGACGGTCAACGAACTCGAGACGCTCGCGGCGCGCATGACCGGCATGGAAGCCAGCCTCTTCGTCGCCAGCGGGACGATGGGGAACCTGGGGGCGCTGCTGGCGCACTGCCAACGCGGGCAGGACGTGATCCTGGGGGACCAGTCGCACATCTACCACTACGAGAACGGCTCGGCGTCTGCGATTGGCGGCATGGTCCTGCATCCCGTCAGGACGAACGCGGACGGCACGCTGCCGCTCGACGAGCTGGAGGCGGCCATCCACCTGCCGTCGCACAACTACCACTTCTACCACTGGGCGCCGCCCGGCGTGATCTGCCTCGAGAACACGCACAACCGCTGCGGCGGGGCGATCCTCTCGCCGGAGTACTTCGCGCAGGTGGCCGCCATCGCACGGAAGCACTCGCTGCCCGTGCACCTCGATGGAGCGCGGCTGTTCAACGCGGCAGTGGCCACGGGGCGGCCGGTCACCGACTGGACGCAGCATGTGTCATCGGTGCAGTTGTGCCTGTCGAAGGGGCTCGCGGCGCCGGTCGGATCGATGATCTGCGGATCGGCGGCGTTCGTCGATCACGCACGCCGGATGCGCAAGATCCTCGGGGGCGGGATGCGACAGGCCGGGGTCATTGCGGCGCCAGGCATCGTCGGGCTGACGGGGATGGTGGACCGGCTGGCGGAGGATCATCGTCATGCGCGCGTCCTGGCGGAGGGTGTCGCCCGGCTGCCGGGTGTGACGCTCGACCTCGCGACCGTGCAGACCAACATCGTGGTCTTCAAGATGCCGGGTGCGGCCGAGGCCGAGGCGCTTCAGGCTGCGGCGGCTGACGCCGGCCTACTGCTGTCGGATTTCGGCGGCGGCCGGCTGCGGATGGTGACACACTACGGGATCTCAGAAGAGGACTGCGTGAAGGCCGTTCAGATCATCGGGAAGTGCCTGTAGGGATCAACTATGCCAACCAGATACGGACTGTACGCGATTGTTCTGGCCGCCCCGCTCGCTCTCGGCGTGGCGCTCGCCGCGCGCCAGGCGCCGGCCGACGCGACGTTGATGGCGAAGGCCAAGGCGATTCACGAGAAGGCGATCACCATCGACACGCACGTCGACATCGGCGGCGCGACCTACGCCACCGAGAAGCTCGATCCCGGACTGCCGACCAGCCGGAAATGCGATCTGCCGAAGATGAAGGCGGGCGGCCTCGACGCCGTGTTCCTGGCCGCGTTCGTCAGCCAGCGCCCCGATCTCACGGCGACCGGGTTCAAGCCGGCGTACGATCAGGCCATCGCCGGCCTCGACGCGGTGAATCGCCTTGCGAAGATGCATCCGGAACTGTGCGAGCTCGGGCGAGGCCCGGCCGACGTCGAGCGGATCGCGAAGACCGGCAAGCGGGTGATCCTGACCGGCGTCGAGAACGGCTACCCGATGGGCGACGACGTGGCCAACCTCAAGGCGTTCTACGACCGCGGGGCGCGGTACATCACGCTCGTCCACGGGTCGCACAATCAGCTCGCCGATTCGTCAGGGCCGGCCGAGCCGCTGCACAACGGCCTGTCGGAACTCGGGAAGAAGACGGTGGTGGAAATGAACCGGCTCGGCGTGATGGTCGACGTCTCGCACGCCTCGGCGAAGTCGTTCTGGGATGCGATCGCGGCATCCAGGGCGCCGATCATCGCGTCGCACTCGGGCTGCAAGGCCCTGTCGCCGAGCGGCAGGAACCTCGATGACGCCCAGCTGAAGGCGCTGACGAAGAACGGCGGCGTCATCCAGATCGTGGCGCTCGCGTCGTACCTGAAGGAAGCCCCGCCCGAGCGTGCGGCGGCGATTCAGGCGCTGCGGACGGAGCTCGGAATGGGCGGGCGCGGCGGCGGCGCCGGCGCGCGCGGGGCAGCCGGCGCGGGCGGCGCGGCGGGGCAGGCGCGAGGGGGCACTCCACCCACGCCGCTGACGCCCGAACAGCAGGCCGAGGCCGACAAGCGCCGAGCCGTCTACGAAGAGCGGATGAAGGAGATCGACGCGAAGTACCCGTTCCAGGGCGCGACCCTGAAGGACTTCGTCGATCACATCGACTACGCCGTGAAGGTGGCGGGGATCGACCACGTGGGCGTCGGCACCGACTTCGACGGCGGCGGCGGCATCCCTGGGTTCAACGACCACTCCGAGGCGCTCAACGTCACGGTCGAGCTCGTGAAGCGCGGCTACACCGAGCAGCAGATCGCGAAGATCTGGGGCGGGAATCTGTTGCGCGTATGGAGAGAGGTGGACAAGGCGGCCAAGCGATAGGGGAATCTTGCGATTTTGAGAACTAGGAATCTTGCGAACTGAAGACAAATTGGGGCCGGAGCGGTTGTCGTTATTCCGCTCCGACCCCTTCTGTGTCGCGCGTGATCGACTGTCAACTGGCCACTGCAAACTGGCCACTGTCGATGGCCGTGAGCCCTGAGCCGTTAGCCCTGAGCCTCTACTTCTTGAGTATCTCCATCATATAGTCGACCGCCTCTTTGTCCTTCATCGTCGAGAGGCGTTCGACGAGCCGCCTGCGAACGGCGGGGTCGGTTTCCTGCCGGGCGAGCTGCACGAGCGTGGCGGCGGAACTCGTCCCGATCAGGTGATCGAGGATCTGGCGCTTCACCGCCGGGTCCTTCTCGTTGCGGTACAGGCCGAGCAGCAGTTCCGTTGCCTCCGGCGTCCGATCGAGCACGAGTCCCTGCACCGCCGCGCGGCGCAGGTCCGGGTTGCCGTCGGTTCTCGCGATCTGGAGCAGGCGGTCCCGCTGCGTCGTGAACCGCATGTTGTGCAGGATCTCCCGCTTCAGCTCGAGGGACGACTCCGTGGCGTAGAGCTGCCACAGGGCCTCGGCCGACTCCTTGGCCTTCGCCTCGCGCGCCTTCTCGCGCTCGGGATTCGAGGCGGCTGCCCACTGTCCAGTCTTGGTGTTCACTTGCGTCTTGTCAGTGGAGCCGCCGGCGACGCCCGCGCGATCGCGCGCTAGAACCTGGGCCTCGGAGCGAACGCGATCGGCCTCAGCCCGAGCGCGAGCCACGTCTGCGTCGACTTTCACGCGCTCGTACTGGCCGAACGCTTCGGCAAGCGCGTAGGTGTTGGCCGGGCTGTAGAACTCCGTGGATCCGTAGACTCCGCCCAGGAACACGCCGCGGCGTCCGCTCATCCCGAGGCTGCGGATCACGCGCTTCTTCACGTCGACGTCACCGGTCGATTTGTAGACATCTACCAGCAGCGGCACGTCCGGCCCGCTGCCGTAGGCGCCGAGGTAGTCGAGTGCCTTGAGCTGCAGGTCGGGGTTGCCCTTCCCCTTCGCGATCTCGGCGAGCAGCGTCTTGGCCCTTGGCGACGCGCTCTGCGCGAGCACGAACAGGCTTCGCTCCTTCAGTTTCGGCGGCGCGGACCCGGCCAGCAGCTTCTCGACGAGCGGGATCGCGCTGTCGGGGTCGCGCATCATCAGGCCGTTGAGTGCGATCAGCTTCAGCTCATCATTGTCGGCCACGTCGGCCGCGACGGGCTGCCCGGACGCCTGGCGGACGTCCATGAGGAGCGCTTTGGCGTCGCTGCTCCAGCGGCTCGACGGGAACTTCTTCTGCAGATCCTCGAGCGTGCGAATGGCCTCGTCGCGCTTGCCGAGTCGGCTGAGCGTGTACGCCTTCCAGTACATGGCCCCTTCGACCTTCTTCCCGCCCTTGGCGATGACCTTGTCGAACGACTCGACGGCGCGGTCGTACCGCCCCGAGTCGAGCGACGAGATGCCGCGGTCGTACTCGAAGTCGCCCGGCAACGTCAGGCTCTGAACGTTGGCCGCAACCCGCTCCTGCAGCGCGGAGAGCGCGGCCGCATCGGTCGCGAGCAAGAGCGCCGGGGCGTCGAGGTGCACGCCCAGTGCCTCGAGATTCAGCTGAACGTCAGGCGCGATCACCGGCGCCGCCGGGACGACCGGCGCCTTCGGCACGGCGGGCCGCGCCTGCGCGCCGGCCAGCGCCGCGACCAGCACGAACGTCAGAACGGGAAGCGATGTCTTTCGCCACATGGTCGTATCCTCACCAGTCTCTGGCCTCCCGCGTCAGCCGGCGTTGACCGCGGAGCTGGCTTCCCGCTCGCGGACGCGCTGGCCGAACACGTTGACCTTGAAAATGATTCCCTGCTGCTCGATGCGGCTGCGCACCTTGCTGAACTCCGCCGCCGTCATCGTGGACGGGCTGTTCGCGATCTCCATCAGCACCCGCTCCAGTTCGTCGAGGACGCTCGCCACCGCCGGGTCGCCCGTCGTCAGCGCGGTCTGCCGGTAGAGCCGGTTCTCCGTGACCAGGTCGCGCGCGCGCGCCCGCTCGCCGGAGATGTCGACCGTCGCGTCGGCCGGGGTGTTGACGAGTTCGATGAGCGCCACCTGAGACCGCTCGAGGTGATCGCCGACGGCCACCAGGAGAATGCGCTCGCGCACGACCTCGCGATCGACGACGGCCGGCTGAGCGGAGGCCGATGTCGCTGCCGGCGCAGCCGTCTGCGCGGCCTGCTGCGGAACCGTCCCGGCGGGCTTCCCCGGCATGTACTGGCCTGCGATGAACGCCGCCACCACGAGGACGGCGACGCCGCCTGCGAACACCAGCCGGCGCGGCGACAGGAACGCGGCCAGCCGATCCCGCCAGGTTTCGGCGTCGCGGCCGAGCGATGGCTGAATGCGGGCCCATACCTCGGCGCCGTAACCGTCGGAACGCTCCGGTACGGGCAGCGAATCGACGGCCGCCATCACGTGCCGGAGTTCGCACAGTTCGACCTGGCACGACGCGCACGAGTGCAGGTGCTGCTCGATCGCCGCCGCATCGTCTCCGCGGCCGGTGTCGCCGAAGTGATACGCGACGAGCTGTTCTTCGGTCAGGTGGTTCATGGTCGCTACACCCCGCGGGGCTCGAGCCCCGCGCCGCACGGACTGTTCGCCGGCCCGACGATTGGCGCCAGAGCCCGCCGCATCTTCTGGACGGCCCGGAAGATGCTGTGCTTGGTCGCGCCGATCCGGAGGCCGAGCGTCTCGCCGATCTCGTCGAGCGACCGGCCCTCGAAGTGCCGGAGCACGAAGGCCGTCCGCTCGGTCGGCGTCAGAAGGCCCATTGCCGCCCTGACACGGCTCTGGACCTCCGCACCGAACGCGAGCCGGTCCGGGCCCAGTGACGCGTCGGCCTCCGGCTCGAACCCGCCTCCCGGCGCATCCTCTTCCGCCGCCGCATCCAGCGACTCGGCCTTGTGTCGCGGCCGCTGACGGAGCAGGTCGTACGCGCAGTTGACGGTGATCCGATGGACCCACGTCTTGAAGCTCGACCGTGCCTCGAAACGCCTCAGCTCCCGGTAGGCCTTCAGGAACGTGTCCTGGACGACATCCTCGGCGTCCGTCTCGTTTCCGGTCAGGCGGAAGGCGAGTTGGAAGACACCGCGCCCGTGTCGCTCAACGAGCCGGCGGAACGCCGTTTCGTCCCCGGCTTGCGCCTGGATGACATCCTGGGCGTCGTTCGCGTCCATCTGGTTCCTTAGACGGTAGATCCGGCCGGAGGTTAGCAGCCGGCTCAGGGCTTTGGGCTCAGGCCTGCCAAACGCGCCACCGTCGCTCCCAGGTGCGACTCGGGAGCGTCCCAGAACGCCTCCACGAGCGAGTGGCGCTCGAGCGCTGCCTGGACCATGCCGCGCTGGACTCCCTTCCCGCGGCCATGGATGAGCCGGATCTCCCGGAAGCCCGCGGCGTGCGCCGCCCTGACGTACTCATCGACGACCGACGCCGCGTCCGCCGGGGCGAAGGGGTGGAGGTCGAGTGACTGTTCGATGGGCACGAGGACGGGGCCCGTGTTCATAGGCTCACTCGAAGCGGGCAGCTGTCAGCTGGTCGTGATCACGCGTGGTCCATGATCCGCTGCCCGCTGCTGCGTCCGTGGACCGCTGCCCGCTGCCCGCTACTGCGTCCGCGGACCGCTACCCGCTGCCCGCTACTGCGTCCGTGGGCCGCTGTCAGCCGCCCGCTACGGCGTCCGTGTTCCGCTGCCAGCTGACGCGTCGTATTGAACCGTCACCACCGTCCCGATCCCCCCGCGCGGCGTGAAGTCGCCGGTGACGGTCATCCGCCTCGGCCGACAGGCGGCCACCAGGTCGTCGAGGATCTGGTTGGTGACCTGCTCGTAGAAGATGCCCTGGTTCCTGAAGCCGATCAGGTAGTACTTCAGGGCCTTCAGCTCGATGCACCGCTCGTCGGGCACATACACGATCCGGATCTCGCCGAAGTCGGGCAGCCCGGTCTTCGGGCACACGGAAGTGAACTCGGGGCACGAGATCGCAATCTCGTAGTCGCGGGACGGGTTCGGGTTGGGGAACGTCTCGATGTCGGGTGCCGGCATGCGGCCATTCTAGCGCGAGGCTTCCAAAACCGCGCGCCAACACGAGGGTTTTCGCACGATCGCGATTGACAAGCTCGTGATCCGCGAGCTAGCATACGACGAATTTCAGGCCTGATTCCGCACGGACCGCTTGCGCGCGCGGTTGGTGCCGGTTGACTTCTAGCGCGCCCAATGTCAGGGGGTTGGAGATGGTTGAGGTCCGCAGGATGGGCAAATCCGAGCTCTTCGCGCACTTCGCAGACAAGTTCGAGTTGAAGCGCGTGCAGGCCCGTGGGTTCTTCGACGAGTTGGCTGTCCTCTCGGAGAAGGAACTCAAGCGGTCGGGCGAGTTCGTGCTGCCCGGGATGGTGAAGCTGGTGGTGCAGAAGCGCAAGGCGCGGATGGGCCGTAATCCCGCGACCGGCGAGGCCATCAAGATTCCGGCCAAGACCGTGGTGAAGGCCAAGATCGCCAAGCCGCTCAAGGACGCGGTTCTTCCGCGCAAGTAGTCGCGTTTCCGACCGCCGCCGCCGGATGCGATGCTCCGGCGGCGGTGTCGACCCGCCTCAGTTTCCCCGCAGCCGCTTCGCCAGCGGCCGGATGGCCAGCTTGTCCATCTTGTGTTTCAACGTGCTGAGCGGAATGCCCAGGTAGCGTGACGTCCCGGTCACGTTCCATCCCGATCGTTCCAGCGCCTTCAGGATGAAGTTGCGCTCGAACGTCTGGCACGCGCGCGCCAGCAGGCGGCCTTCGCCGTCCTCCTGCTCGGGCGCGGGCACCGGCACCTGGTACTCGAACGGCAGGTCCTCGTCGGTCAACCACTCCCTGTCGGTGATCGCGATCATGCGTTCGATGAGGTTCTCGAGTTCGCGGATGTTGCCCGGCCACCAGTGCGACCGGAGCAGCGCGAGCGCCGGGGGCGCCACACCGCGCACGGGGCGCCGGAAGCGCGTCGCGTACCGCTGCACGAAGCACGCCACGAGATCCGGGATGTCCTCGATACGCTCCCGCAGCGGCGGCATCCGCACGGGAATGACGTTCAGCCGGTAGTACAGATCCTCGCGGAACCGGCCGTCCTTCACCGCGCGTTCCAGGTCGACGTTGGTCGCGGCAATCAGCCGGAAGTCGGTGCCAATCGGCCTCGTCCCGCCGACGCGCTCGATCTCGCCCTCCTGCACCGCCCGCAGCAGCTTGCCCTGCAGATCCATCCGCAGGTCGCCGATCTCATCGAGGAACAGCGTGCCGCCGGAGGCCAGCTCGAACTTGCCGAGCTGCTGCCTGATCGCGCCTGTGAAGGCGCCCTTCTCGTGGCCGAACAGCGTGCTCTCGACCAGGTCGCGCGGGATCGCCGATAGGTTCACCGGGATGAACGGCCCGCCGGGCCGCTCGCCCCCGCGGTGGATCAACCGCGCCACCAACTCCTTTCCGGTGCCGCTCTCGCCGAGCACGAGCACGGTAGCCGACAGCTTCGCGATCCGCTGGACGAGGTCGAACACCTCCTGCATCGCCCGGCTCGTCCCGACGACGAACTCGCGGTCCGACTCGGCCATCTGCGCGCTCAGCGCCAGCACCCGGCGGTTCAGGTCCTGGTGATCGCCGGCGTTGCGCAGCACGGAGAGCAGCTCCTCGCCGTCCCCCTCCTTGCCGACGAAGTGGTAGGCGCCGAGCTTGATCGCCTGCACCGCGGTTTCGACGCGGCCGTCGGCCGCCATCATCACGGTCTCGGGCAGCGTGTAGTTCTCCCGGACGATTCGGAGCAGTTCGACGCCGCTGATGCCGGGCAGCGCGGCATCGACGAGGAGGAGATCGGCCTCCTCCTGGGCGAGCATCGCGATGGCAGCCTCGCCCGAGGCGGCAGCGAGTACCCGGTAATGTCGCTGCAGCAGCGCGACCGCCCTGGCGCGCGTGGCGGCATCGCCGTCGACGACGAGCACGGTCTTCGGCTTGGTGCGCATGTCGGGGGGATTGTAACGCAACGCCGGCCTGCGGCTTCCGGCGGGCGACCGGCGGAGTCCTGAGCGAGCAAGCGAGCGGGCGAGTCGAAGGGCGGTTGACGCCGGGCCGCGCGTTCGATAACGATAGTCCGATCGCGCGGAATCGAGGGCCTGGGAGGATCTGCCGTGGCAAATGAATACGACGTCGTGGTTATCGGCGCCGGCACCGGCGGCTATCCCGCCGCCATCCGCGCCGCCCAGCTCGGCCTGCGCGTGGCCGTCGTCGAGAAGCAGAGAGCGCTCGGCGGCACATGCCTGATCTGGGGCTGCATCCCGACGAAGGCGCTGCTGGAGCACGCCCACGCCCTCAAGGTTGCGCAGAACGCGAAGGAATGGGGGCTGTCGATCGACGGCGCGGGCGTGCGCATCGACATGAAGCAGGTGCAGGCCCGCAAGGACAAGGTCGTCACCACCCTCACCAAGGGCATCG
This sequence comes from uncultured Acidobacteriota bacterium, assembly GCA_963698725.1. Taxonomy (GTDB): domain Bacteria; phylum Acidobacteriota; class Vicinamibacteria; order Vicinamibacterales; family Fen-181; genus FEN-299. Next base: position 392,822 of record CAVORY010000003.1, on the reverse strand, counting down.
AGTTCCTCTTTCGCAAGAACAAGATCGACTGGATCAAGGGAACCGCGCGCCTGGCCGGAGGCGGTAACGTCGAGGTCGCCGGCGAACAGCCGCAGACGCTCCACGCCACGAAGGAGATCATTGTGGCCACCGGCTCGCAGCCGAGGAGCGTGCCCGGCGTGGAGATCGATCGCAAGCGCATCATCACCAGCGACGAGGCGCTCGCGCTGAAAGAGGTGCCGAAGTCGATCGTCGTCCTCGGCGCGGGGGCCGTCGGCGTCGAGTTCGCGTCGATCTACCGCAGCTACGGCAGCGACGTGACCATCGTCGAGCTGCTGCCGCGCCTCGTCCCGGTCGAAGACGACGCGGTATCGGCCGAACTCCAGCGCGCGTTCAAGAAGCGCGGGATCAAGGCGCACACCGGCTCAAAGGTGACCCGCGCCGCGCCCACGGCCGATGGCGTCGACCTCGACGTGCAGCTGCCCGACGGCAAGGTCGAGAATCTCAAGGCCGACTACCTGCTCGTCGCGACGGGGCGCGGGCCGGTCACCGACGGCCTCGGCGCGGTCGAGGCCGGTCTCCGCCTCGACCGCGGATACATCGTTGTCGACGAGTTCTACCGGACGGGCGTCACCGGCATCTCGGCGGTCGGCGATGTCATCTCGTTCGGCAAGCCGGGCCATCCGCAGCTGGCGCACGTGTCGACTGCCGAGGGGATTGCCGTGGCGGAGCGCGTCGCAGGCCAGCCGCCGCGCACCGTGAACTACGACCAGGTGCCCGGCTGCACGTTCTGCGATCCCGAAATCGGCAGCATCGGCCTGACCGAGCAGAAAGCGAAGGAGCGCGGGTTCGACGTCGCGGTCGGCCTCTTCCCCTTCATGGCCCTCGGCCGGGCGAAGATCGCAGGCGAGACCGACGGCTTCGTGAAGATCGTCGCGGACAGGAAGTACGACGAGGTGCTCGGCGTCCACATCATCGGGCCGAGGGCGACCGACCTGATCGCCGAGGCCTCGGTCGCGCTGCGCCTCGAGTGCACGGGCGAAGAGCTGATCAAGACCATTCACGCGCACCCGACATTCGCCGAGGCGGTGGGCGAGGCGGCCCACGCGCTGCACGGCGGCGCCATTCACATCTGAGATCACGCCATGCCAACCAACGTCCTGATGCCGCAGATGGGCGAGTCGATCGCCGAAGGCACCATCGTCCGATGGGTGAAGAAGGTCGGCGACCGCGTCGATCGCGACGAGCCGCTGTTCGAGATCTCGACCGACAAGGTCGACGCCGAGATTCCGTCTCCGGCCGCCGGCGTCCTGACCGAGATCCGGGCCAAGGAAGGCGAAACGGTCGCCGTGAACCACGTCGTGGCCGTCATCGGCGACGCGGTCGCTGCCGCGGCCGCGCCTCCAGCTCCTGCTCCCGCGGTAGCGGTACCGGCCCAGGCGAAGGAGAGTGCCGCCGCGCCGGCGCCGGAGGCGCCGTCGGCCGACGAGTTGCGCCGGCAGAAGTCGTCGCCCGTCGTGCGGAAGATCGCGGCAGAGCACGGCGTCGACATCGGGCAGATCGAGGGCTCCGGCGCCGGAGGCCGCGTCACCAAGCAGGACATCCTCGGCTACATGGAGACGAAGCCCGCGGCGGAGGCTGCGCCTGCGGCGCCGCCCGTTCCCAGGATGCCCCGCGACGAAGTGGTGCCGATGACCGTGATGCGGCGCAAGATCGCCGAGCACATGATCGCCAGCCGGCGGACGTCCGCTCACGTGCACTCGGTGTTCGAGATCGACTTCTCGCGTGTGGCGAAGCTCCGCGACGCGAAGAAGGCCGAGTACGAACGCGCCGGCGCCAAGCTCACCTACCTGCCCTTCATCGTGAAGGCGGTCGTGGACGGCCTGCGCGCGGTGCCCGTCGTCAACACGTCGATCGACGGCACGAACATCGTCTATCACAAGGACATCAACATCGGAATCGCGGTGGCGCTCGACTGGGGCCTCATCGTACCGGTCGTCAAACAGGCCGACGAGCTGAGCGTTCTCGGCCTGAGCCGGGCCATGCAGGACCTCGCCGACCGCGCGCGAAGCAAGCACCTCAAGCCGGAAGAAGTGCAGGGCGGCACGTTCACCATCACCAACCCGGGGGTCTTCGGCGCGCTCCTCGGCATGGCGGTCATCAACCAGCCTCAGGTCGCCATCCTCGGCATCGGCGCCGTCGAGAAACGGGTCGTCGTCGTGGACGACGCGATTGCGATCAGGCCGATGGCGTACCTGACGCTCGGCTACGACCACCGGCTGATTGACGGGGCCGTGGCCGATCAGTTCATGTCCGTCGTCAAGAAGCAGATCGAGACGTTCGACCCGGCAGCGCTGTGAAACCTCTGGACGTCCGGCGGCTCGGGCGCGTTCCCTACCAGGACGCGCTCGCGCTGCAGCGCGCGCTCGTCGAAGACCGGCGCGCCGGCCGCACCGGCGATGTGCTGCTGCTGCTGGAGCACCCGCACGTCATCACCCTCGGGACGAGAAGAGACTCCGCCCGCGCGAACGTCCTCGCCACGCTGGAGAGGCTCGCCGAGCTCGGTGTCGAGCTCAGCGATACCGGGCGAGGCGGCGATGTCACCTACCACGGCCCAGGGCAGCTGGTGGCGTACCCGATCCTCGATCTGAAGCCGGACCGCGCCGACGTCTACAACTACGTCCGCAATCTGGAGCAGGTGATGATCGAAGTCAGCCGCACGTTCGGGGTCGAGGCGCGGCAGATCGAGGGACTCACCGGTACCTGGGTCGGCGGCAGCAAGATCGGCGCGATTGGCGTGCGGATCTCCCGGTGGATCAGCAGCCACGGGTTCGCCTACAACGTCAACACCGACCTCGACTACTTCAACCTCATCATTCCGTGCGGCATCAGGGACCACGGCGTGACCTCGCTTGCCAAGGAACTTGGCCGAACGGTCGAGCTGGCGGCGGTCGAGGACGCCACCATCGACGCCTTCCGCCAGCTGATTCAAGCCGGCTGAACAATACAGAGGCCGGCAATCAGAAGCCAGTAGTCAGAATCCAGAATCCAGAATCCAGAATGAAACCTCTGCGGCTGATTCCCCTGACTCCTGAATCCTGCCCCCCGGATCCCCGACTCCTCATATAAGACCAGATAGGTCGGGAATAAAGCCGCCAGGCCTGGGGTTCTGACAGACGTGGCAAAACTCCCTGACGGTTTGCTCGTTGATCGGCACCTGGTCGACCGGCTCCGGGCCCGCGACCACGAAGCCGTTTCCGATCTGGCCTCGCGCTACTCGTCCCGGATCCGCCAGCTCGCGGTGCGTCACCTCAGAAGTGAAGAGGACGCCGACGAGGTGGTTCAGGACGTCCTGATGAAGGTCTATCAGAACATCGACGCGTTTCGCGGCGATTCGGCGCTCTCGTCCTGGATCTACCGCATCACCTTCAACGCTGCGATGTCACGCCTCCGGGCCGCCAGAGCCGGCCGGCGCGACGCCGAGCTGTTCCCCTTCGAGCCGGCTGGCGGCGATGGCGCGACGGCGCCGGACATAGCCGACTGGTCGTCCATGGGCGACGACGGGGTGCATCGCGCCGAACTCCGCCAGCGGCTGGTGAAGGCGCTGGTCGGGCTGCCGCGCATCTACCGTGTCCCGGTCCTGCTCAGGGACATCCACGGCATGACCACGGAGGAGGCGAGCGCGGCGCTGCACGTCAAGGACGAGACGCTGAAGTCGAGGTTGCATCGGGGGCGACTGATCCTGCGCGAGCAGCTGTCCGATTTCTCGGGCGGTCTGCGACTCCGCAGCGCCGCCGCGTTCTCGCAGTAGAATGGCCGGAGACGCCGGGCGCGCCTCGCGCCTCGCGCCGCCGGTTCCATGCCGCCACCTGCCGCTGCGCGCACACGGATCGTGGACGAGCGCCTGCTCGACCGCGCCTTCCGGCGCTCGAACGCGCCGCGCTGGAATCTCACGCGCGACTCGTTCGCCCGCGCCCTGGATCGCAGCGTCAGCAGCCGCTTCGCCACCGAGGCGGGCGCGACGCCGAAGGCCATTTCCGACTACGTCGACTCGCTCAACCTCGAAGAGCTCGCGCTCGCCTGCGCGTGCGCCGACGGCCAGGTGTCGGCCTGGTCGTTCTTCCTCGAATGCTACCGGCCTGGCCTCCGGGCCGCTGCCCGCGTCATCGCCGGGAGCGACGCCGGGGACGATCTCTCCGACTCGATCTACGCGGAATTGTACGGGCTCGAGGAACGCGACGGATGCCGGCGCTCGCTCTTCGACTACTTCCACGGCCGCAGCCGCCTTTCGACGTGGCTGCGCTCGATTCTCTCGCAGCGGAACGTCGACCGGGCTCGCGTGGCGAAGCGGATCCGCCCGCTCGAAGAGGTGGACGAAGCGGTTTCCGCCGCGCGCCCCGCCCGGAATCCGGCCGACCCGGATCGCCGGAGGTTCGCCGAGATGGCCCAGCAGGCGCTTGCGCTCGCCATCGGCCGCCTTGCGGCGCCCGACCGGCTTCGGCTGTCCGCTTACTACCTGCAGCGCCTCACGCTGGCCCAGATTGGTCGGATGACGGGAGAGCACGAGGCGACGGTTTCCCGCCGGCTCGACCGCATTCGGCGCGACCTGCGGTCCGCAGTCGAGCGGCTGCTTCGCGAGACCCACCATCTGAGCGACGCGCAGGTCCGGGCGTGCCTCGACGCCGCGCTCGACGACGCGGGGCTGAACCTGGACGCGGTGCTCGCCGGGGAGGGCGGCAGAGCCCCGAACGGCAAGAACGGCCCGGATGATCGTTCTGAGGGAAGGAGCGCCACGTGAAGCCGACTGACGCGGAACGCGACGCGGCATTCGACCGGCTCATCGCCCGCGGCCTCGCGGGTGAGGCCGACGCTTCCGGCGTCGCCTGCCCGGATGCGGACCTTCTTGCGGCGTGGTTCGACCATTCGCTGTCGTCAGCCGAAGCCGATCGGATAGAGGCGCACGCCTCGTCGTGCGGCCACTGCCAGCAGGTCCTGGGCGACCTCGCCCGGTCGGAGCCCGTCGTGACCCGGGCTGCGCCGCTGCCGGCGCCAGCGAAGCCGTGGCACTGGCACTGGCGCTGGCTCGTGCCGCTGGCTACCGCCGCCTTGGTCGTCGTGGTGGCCCAGCGGACGCTTCGCGCGCCCGGCGAACAGCCTGGCGGTGCGCCGAGTCAGCCCGACCTCGCGCGGCCGCAGACGACCGTCGCCGAAGCGCGCGAGCCGGCGGCGCCGGGGAAGTCGGCGGGTGAGATGGCCGACGCCGTCCGCATGGCTGAGCAGGTCGCACGCCAGGCCGACTCGGCGGCGCGTCCGAGCGAGTTCGCCGAGAAGACCGCCACCGCTCCGACCCCCGCGCCGCGGAAGGAAGGCGAAGCGACGAAACCGGCAGCGGCCGCGCCAGCCCCGGCAGCCGAGGACGTGCGGGCGGAAGCCAAGCCCGTCGGCGGGGTGGTCGGCCAGGGAGTCGGCGGAGTCCCCAGTCGCGGTGTGGTTGGCAAGGTTGTCGGTGGCGTCCCGGGCGGCGTCGCGAAAGGCCAGGCCGACGTCCAGGTCGAGAACGTCGTAGCGCCGGCGCCGCAGGTCGCCATGCGGACGGCAGCCTCGTCGAAGCTCGAATCGGCCGCGCGGGACGCCGTCGAGCTCGTTCACTCGACCTCGGGCGTGGGGCTGTCCGGGGCGACCGCCACGTGGCGCTACGGCGAGGGCGGCCTCGTCGAACGATCCGCCGACGGCGGCCGGACGTGGCAGCGCCAGGCGAGCGGCGTTTCGACGCCGCTGGCCGATGGGTCAGCCTCCACCGATCTCGTCTGCTGGCTGGTTGGCGCGCGCGGGGTCGTTCTGCGCACAACCGACGGCCGGACGTGGGAGCGACTTCCCTCTCCGACATCCGCCGATCTCGTCTCCGTGCACGCCTGGAGCGAACTGGTCGCCACCATCACCGCAGCCGATCGGACGGCATACGAGACGGCCGACGGCGGGAGGACATGGCGCAAGCGCGAGCCAGGCGCCGCTCTGTCGTCCTGAACGCCTCCCGCCGATAGCCGAATACGGGGAGCTTACCCGCCGCGGGCGGGAGTTTGCGGACATTCATGGAGAGTTTCGGCCACTACACGATCATCGAACGGCTGCGCGCGGGCGCGCTGGGCGAGCTGGTACGCGCCCGCGACAGACGGCTGGGCCGGACCGTGGCGCTCCGCCTGGTCGCGCCAGCCGTCGTCGCGGACGCCGCCCGCCGCGACGCCCTTCTGGCGGCTGCGGGCGCCGCCGCGGCGTTTTCGCACCCCCACATCGCGGCGCTGTTCGACTTCGGTGAAGAGAACGGCCAGATCTTTCTGGCCCACGAATTCGTGCCGGGGCAGTCCCTGCGCGCGCTCCTGACCGGGAAGCCCGTCGAGGCCAGCCTGGCGCTCGAGATCGCCGTTCAGCTCGCGGACGCGCTGGCCGAAGGGCACCGCCAGGGGGTCGTCCACGGCAACATCTGTCCGTCGACGATCTTCATCACGCCAACCGACCAGACGAAGATCATCGGCTTCGGGCTTGCCGCCTGGACCTCCGGCGGAATCGAACGCAGGACGATCGTCGAGCAGCTCGCGGCTGGCGGCGATCCGGACGTGCCGGGGGCGAACGCGGTCGTTCCCTATATGGCGCCGGAGCAGCTGCTCACCGGCCGAACCGATCACCGGGCCGACGTGTTCTCCCTCGGCGTGATCCTCCACGAGATGCTGACCGGCCGCGCGCCGTTCGGGTCGAGCACGGCGGGAGCGACGGCGGTGAAGGTGCTGTACGGTACGCCGCCGCCCCCGAGCCACCAGAACACGTCGGTGCCGGTCGGGTTCGACTCGATCGTTGCGAAAGCGCTGAACAAGGGGCTCGACGCCCGCTATTCGTCAGCTTCCGAGATGGTGGCCGACCTTCGCGCGCTGGCCGCTGGCCTCAACGTCCGCGTATCGGCGGAGGTGTCCCGCAGCTGGAAGGAGAATCGGGCGAAATCGGTGGCGCCGTTGGTGAAGCGACTCGCGGTCGCAGTTCTGCTCCTGGCCCTCGTCGGCTCGCTGGGAGCGATGGCCTGGACCTGGCGCGGCCGAATCGCCGCGCTCTTCGCCGGCGACAAGGCCATCCCCAGCCCCGTCCTCGTCGTCATGCCGTTTCAGATGACCAGTGGCGAGCAGGGCCGCGACTATTTCGGCGCGGGCTTCGCCGAGGATCTCGCCGCCAGGCTCGGTGAGGTCCAGGGGCTGACGGTGGTCGGGCGACTGTCGATCGCCGCGTCGCCCGGGCTGTCCATGGCCGAACGGGCGTCGCTCGCCGGCGCGGCGGTGGCGCTGCGCGGGACGACACGGCCCGGCCCCTATTCGCTGCACGTGTCCGCCGAGCTGGTCGACGTGACGACCGGCCAGGTGATCTGGAGCCAGAGCTATTCCCGGGAGCCGCGCCAGGCGTCGGCGGCGGAAGTGGAGATCGCCCGGCAGGTGGCCGACAAGCTGCGCCTCCCGATCCCGACGGGCAACCGGTGGGTGCGCGCGCAGGTGAGGCAGGTCGATCCCGGCGCCTACGACCTGTATCTGCAGGGACGTGCGGCTGGCCGAGTCGACCGCGCGCGCGCCGCTGCGCTCTATCGCCAGGCGATCGACATGGACCCGAAGCTGACCGAAGCGCGCGTGGGCCTGTCCGAGACGCTGTACTTCGAAGCCCTCGATGCCGGGAGCGCCGGTGATCCCCAGGCGCTCGACCACGCGCGGAGGGAAGCCGAGGCCGCAGTGTCGGCCGACGCCGAGCTGCCGCGCGCGCACCTGGCGCTGGCTCTGTCCTCGACGACCGTTGGTGCGGCGGCGGCGGCGCTCGCGCGCGCGCTGTCGCTCGATCCCTCGTGCGGCGAGGCCTGGCACCACGCCGGCGATCTGGTGCTCGAGGGTGACCCCGCCCGCGCCATCGGCTACTACCGCCGGGCGCTCGAGCTCGATCCGGCCCTCGACATCAGCCGCCGCGCCATGGCCGCCGCGTACGAGATGTTCGACCGGTTCGGAGACGCCGAGACGGAGTTGAGCCTCGGCGAGATCGCCAGGCCCGACCGGCCCTGGTGGAGGCAGACGCGCGCGCGCGTCGAACTCGCCCGGCGCAACTACACCGCGGCCACGGAGATGCTCGGCGCCGATCCGACGGCAGACGCGATGCCGATGGTCTGGCTGGTTGGGCGCATCGTGCCGGTTGCGATGATGGCCCAGATCGACGAAGCGCGGAAGAGCGCCGTCGGGCTGACGGAACGCTACCCAGGCTTCTGCGAGGGGCAGGCCGTGCTGGCCGCCCTCGAATGGGATAGCGCCGGCAACGCGAAGGGCCGCAGCCTCACCGACGGCATCTTCGCGCGCGCCGACGCGCCAGATGCTCCGCCGCGGCTCCTGCCGTGCGCGGCCCTCGCGTCGGCGGCCATCGGCGACGGGCCCAGGGCGGCGGGCTACGTCGCCAAGCTGGCCGCCAGCGATCAGGCCCTGAGGGTGTGGACCCGCCCGAACGTCTTCACGCTCTCGTTCGCATTCCGCAGGGCGCTGTATCCCTGGAACAAGGTGGAACCGTCCGGCCCATTCAGGCAGGCCCGCGTCGCGCTGATGCAGGGCCTGGCGCGTCAGCGCGACGAGACCGAACGCCGGCTCCCCGCCCCGCCCAAGGCGTCCGCCCGCCAGTAGACCGCGCGCGCTCTTCAACCACGGAGCACACGGAGGGCACGGAGTCGCGCAGCGTCACGCGTGACGGCGTGACCGTTGGCCGGGCTTCGACCACGGAGCACACAGAGAGCACGGAGTCGCGCAGCGTCACGCGTGACGGCGTGACCGCGGGCCGGGCTTCGACCGGGAGGCGCCGCCGCGCTGCGGCGGCGCCCCGCGGCCGAGTGCCACGCTCCGGGAATGAGCCCGCTGGCCGGGCGACGGGTTCATTCCCGGAGCGGGGCGCTCGGCCCACCGGCCCCCGGGGCCGGACCCGGCCGAAGCCCTCAGCGTGAGAGCCTCTGTGCTCCTCTGTGTCCTCGGTGGTTTCTAGTGCTTCTCGTGGAGTATCTGCGCCAGCAGGTCCAGGTTGATGTTCGCGCCCGACACGATGACCGCCGTCGTCTGCGACGGCGAGCCGACCGCGCCGGCGGCCACGGCCGCGACGCCCGCCGCGCCTGCGCCCTCCGCGACCAGGTGTTCGCGCCGCGCCAGATCGCGAACCGCCGCGCGCAGCGCGCTCTCGCCGACGACCACCATCGTCCCGACGAGCGCCTGCACCACCGGGAACGCGATGTTGTCCGGGTCCATGTTGCCGGCCAGGCCGTCGGCAATCGTCGGGCCGACCTGCACCTCGACGATGCGGCCGGCGGCGAGGGACGCGGCGAACGGCTGGGACGCTTCGACCTCGACGCCGACGACCTCGACCTCGGGCCGAACCTCGCGGGCCGCGATCGCGATTCCCGCGAGCAGTCCGCCGCCTCCGACCGGGACGACGATCCGACCGACCTGCGGCAGGTTCTCGATGATCTCGAGCGCGATGCCGCCGATCGCGGAGAGCAGATCAGGATGACTGTACGGCGAGAGGTACTGCGCTCCTGTTTCAGCCGCGTGCTGCTTGGCGAGGCGCTCGGAATCCTCGTAGGTCTCCGCGACCGCGCGCAGGTCCGCGCCGAGGCGCCGAATCGCATCGAGCTTCGCCGCCGGCGCCGTTCGCGGCGTGAAGACGACAGGCCGCATGCCGGCTTGTGCGGCGGCCCACGCCAGCGCGAGGCCGTGATTCCCGGCCGACGCCGTGACGAGTTGCGGCAGGGAAGCGCCCGCCTGGTGCCGTTCGACGAGCGCGAGGACCGCATTGAGCGCGCCGCGCGCCTTGAACGATCCGGTCGCCTGGAGCGACTCCAGCTTGAGATGCACGTCGCCGCCCGAGATCTCGCTGAGCCAGTCGGATCGAACGAGCGGCGTCCGGCGCACAGTCGCGCCGATGCGCTGGCGCGCCCGGTGGATGTCGGCGAGGGAGATGCGGATCATTTGACGCTATGATATCGTCATGCTCCTCGAAACCCGAGACGCGCCGCCGTTCTACAAGAACGGCTACGTGCTGGCCTGCGACGATACGCGCGAGGCGGTCATCATCGACCCCGGCGATGAAGTGGACGAGTTGCTGCAAGTCGTGTCCGACGCGAGGCTGGACGTCCGCCACATCCTCCTGACGCACGGCCACGTCGATCACGTGTCAGGCGTCGCGAAAGCGAAGGCCGCCACGGGCGGCTCCGTCGTCCTTCACCGCGACGATCTCTTCCTCTACGACGGCGCCCTGCAGCAGGCCTCATTCTTCGGCCTCGACATCGAGGCGCCGCCGCCCGTCGACCGCTACTACGAGGTGCCGGAAGCTATCACGTTCGGCCGCTGCGAAGCACACGTGCTGCACACGCCGGGCCACACGCCGGGCGGCGTCTGCCTGCTCGTGGGGCCGGTCGGGCAGCCGGCGAAAAGGCTGTTCGCGGGAGACACGCTGTTTGCCGGGTCGATCGGTCGCACCGACCTGGTGGGCGGGCACCACGACACGCTGATCGACTCGATTCGAAACGTGCTCTTCGCGCTGGACGACGACGTCGAGGTCTGCCCGGGCCACGGGCCGGTCACGTCAATCGGCGTGGAACGCAGGACGAATCCGTTTCTGCGGGGACGGTAGGGAAAGCTGGCAGCCGACAGCTGACAGCCGTCAGCGGGCTGCGTATCACGCGGGATCCGCTCCCAGCTGCGAGCTGTTGGCGAACTGCGTGTTCCGCGTGATCCGCTGCCAGCTGCCAGCTACCAGCTGCCAGCCTCGTCTTTCGCCCGGTCCCCGTCCTCCGACACGACGAGCTCAACCCGTCCCACCCTCACTCGATCCCCAGCCCGCAGGAGAGCCCGATCGACGCGCTGACCGTTCACGAACGTGCCGTTGGTGCTGCCGAGGTCGTCGACCTCGAGCTCGCCCGACGACAGCGCCGCGAAGCGGCAGTGCAGTCTCGAGACGAGCGGGGCGTCCAGGATGAAGTCGGCCCGTACCGCGCGGCCCATCGTCTTCAGCCCGCCCGGCCCGACCCTGAACGTGAGGGCCGGCGCCCCGTCGTCCATCGTGGTCTGAAGCGTCCACATCCTACTTGGCCTTCATTGCGACGTTCAGCCAGGCGTCAATCGCGTACACGACGTTCGGGGCGACGCCGCGGTCCGCGAGCGTGGCGTACTCTTCGATCTCTCCGGTCTGCGCCGGCACCAGCAGATGGTTGACGCCAGGGATCTTCGCCAGCTTCACCGCCGCTCCCGCGAGCCCCCTCCGTGCTCCCGCGATGGCCGCCAGCTTGTCCGCGTTCGCGGGCAGGATTTCCCGGTCCAGATCTCCGTGGACGATCAGGATCGGCTGCTCGAGGCTCTTCACGACCTTGGCGGGGTCGTAGGCCAGGAAGCTGCGGAACCACGGTGTGTCGGCGCGTCGTCTCAGGTCGGCGGGGATCGACTCGAGGCCGACTCCCGTGATCAGCGCCAGGTGGAGCTGCTGCTGCTGTTGGAGCTTCGCGTTTCTCTCGGCCTCGGGTGTGTTCTGCCGCGCGAGCATGAGCATCTGCTGCTCGAGCGCCAGCGCGCCGCCGGTCACGCCGGGCGAGGCCACCAGCACGAGCGCTGCGATGCTGCCGCCGCGCGATGCGGCCACCGACGCGACGGCGCCGCCCTCACCGTAGCCGAGCATGGCGATACGCGCCGGGTCGACGTCCTTTCGTCGCTTCAGGAAATTCACGACGGCTCCGGCGTCGTCCGCATAGTCACTGAGATTGGCGGTGTCGGCGCGCCCGCCGCTCTGGCCCACGCCGCGCCTGTCGTAGCGGACGACGATGAAGCCGGCGTCGGCGAGCGCGGACGCCAGCTGTCCGAAGACCGGGACGCCGGCCGCCGATTCCTCACGGTCGATCGGCTCCGAGCCCCCGACCAGCACGATCGCCGGGAAGCGGAACGCCGGACTCGGCTTCGACGCCGGCTGCGAGAGCGTGCCCATCAGACCGAAGCCGTAGGCCGGAATCGTGACGGCCTGGTCATTGGGGCGCGCCGCCTGCTCGCGCCGCGCGGTGATGGACGCGATGTCGGTGCGCACGACATCGAACGCCTGCTCCAGGACCGTGAGGCGCAACATCCGCCCCGAATCGTCGGCCCACACCTCGATATGGGCGGTGATTTTCGCCGAGACGAGATCCAGCTCGTATCGGCGGAACTGCAACACCTGCGACTGGGTCCGCACGCGGTCCTCCGTGATGCGGCTGACCGTGAGCGTGGCCGTCGTCTGCGGCGGGACGAAGGCCGCCAGCTGATCGCCGACCTTCGTGGCGGGCAGGCGCGCGGCGAGCGCCTCATACGCGCCGAAGAACAGGTTCGGCAGGAACACCGCATCGGGCGCAATCTGATCCGTCCGCTGCGTCGGCGAGCCGCCCTGCGTGAACTGGCTCGTCGCCGTGGTGCCGCTGACCGACGTGCGCACCGCGATCAACTGATCGCGGACGCTTCCCTCGACGACAAACTCGAGCGGCCTCCAGTCGGCGGTGTACCGGGCCTCGGCCCGGCGGATGAGGACGCTGAGCGGCGGCCCCAAGCGCTCCGACCCGGTGATGGTGATGCCCTGGGGCGTCCGCTCCACCGTGACCTGTTCGACGCCGACGGGGGAGCCCTGGTAGAAAACCGCGAACTCGACCTGCCCGGCCGGCGGCTTGGTCTGAGCGTGACCGGTGGCCACCGGCGATGCGACGAGGGTCAGAGCGACGATACAATGGGCAATACGCATGACATCATGAGGATAGCATCGCGCCGCAGGAGGTGGGAATTCGCGCGGCCGGGAGGGCGAGATGGAGACTGGCGGTTACCGGGCGGCGAGGGAAACGGCGGCGGTGTTCGACCGGTCCTGGCGCGGGAAGATCGCGGTAGCCGGCGGCGACCGCCGGACGTACCTGCACGCGATGCTGACCAACGACGTCCTGGCCCTTGCCCCGGGCAGCGGCTGCTACGCGGCGTACCTGACGCCCAAGGGTCGGATGATCGCCGACATGATCGTGATGGAGCTGGGCGACCTCGTGCTGCTCGACCTCGATCCGGCGGTGACGACGACGGTCCTCCAGAAACTCGACCAGTTCATCTTCAGCGAAGACGTCAAGCTCGGCGACCTGAGCGAGGCGTTCGGGAGGCTGACGGTTGTCGGGCCCCGGTCGGCTCGCGTCGTTGCAGGCGTCATCTCAGGCCCGGATCAACCAGGGCTCGGCGATGGCGAGCTGGCGGCGTGGACCGAGTTCCGTAATGTCCGCGCCGGCTTCCGCGGCCAGAAGGCATTGGTGTCGGCGTCGCGGGACACGGGAGAATCCGGCTTCGACGTGTATGTCGAGCGCCCGCAGGTCTCGGAACTGGCCGCGGCCCTCGCGGCGGCGGGCGCCGTTCCTGCCGACGGCTCCGACTGGGAGACCCTGCGCGTCGAGGCAGGCCGGCCGGCCTTCGGCGTCGACATGGACGGCGACACGATTGTGCTCGAGGCTGGCATCGAGGACCGGGCGATCAGCCTCACCAAGGGCTGCTATCCCGGGCACGAGATCGTCACCCGCATCCTGCACCGCCGCCAGGGGCGTATCGCGCGCAGGATTGTCGGGCTGCGGGTGTCGGGCGACGCGGTGCCGCACCGGGGCGATCCGGTCCGCGCCGGCGATCGCGACGCCGGGCGGGTGACCAGTCCCGTGTGGTCGCCGCGGGCGGGCGGCCCGATTGCGCTCGCGATGGTCAACCGCGACGTTCTGGCGCCCGGCACCGCACTGTCGATCCAACACGGCGCCCAGGCGCTGTCGGCGACCGTCGTCACGCTTCCCTTCGCAGCCGCCTGATTTGAACCACCGAGCCCACAGAGGAACACAGAGATCCGGAGCGTCACGCGTGCGACGATGCACGGGCTTCGACCGGGTCCGGGCCCAGGGCCCGGACGCCGAGCGAGGCACAGCGCGCACGAGCCCGGCCGAGTCCCGCGGGCTCGTGGGCGTCGTGCCATCGCTCAGGCGGCGCAGCCCCGGCGTCGCCGGGGCGCGCCCGGTCGAAGCCCTCGGCGCAGGAGCCTCTGTGCTCTCCGTGTCCTCAGTGGTTGGTCGTCGCGGGCAGCGCGGAGCGTCAGCGGGACGCGGCAAGGCGGCCGACGAGCTCGGCGTCGGCCGGCGGGAACTCGAGGGTCTCGAGTTCGCCGCGCTGAATCCAGCGGATTTCCTGGCCGAGCAGCGGACGCGGCTCGTCAGCGAGCGCGCACCTGAAGAACCTCAGGTCCAGGATGCGGTCGTCGTATGCGTACGTCGTCCGGTAGATCTCCTCGTGAACGATCGCGGCGACACCAAGTTCCTCGAGCAGTTCGCGCGCCAGGCAGGCATCGGGCGGCTCGCCCGGTTCGCACTTGCCGCCGGGGAACTCCCAGAACCCGCCCATGTGCGACCCTTCGAGGCGACGGGTGACGAGCAGGCGTCCGTCGCGTTCGACCACGGCGGCGGTGACGACAGTTGGGGTCATGAGAGGTGCCGTGCCTTGCAGCTCCGCCGCATCGGGCAGGTCGGACATCGTGGTTTCCGCGCCGGGCAGACGAGGGCACCGAAGTCCATGAGGGCCTGGTTGAAGTCGAAGACGCGCGCGTGCGGAAGCAGTGCGCGCGACACGTCCCAGAGGTGCCTGCGGATGTCGTGGCGCTTCGGGTCGCCCTTGCCGACGAACACGCGGAACAGCACCCGGGCGACGTTCGTGTCGAGGATGGCGGCCCGCTGGCCGAAGGCGAAGCTGCGAATCGCGCCGGCGGTGTACGGTCCGATGCCCTTGAACGACAGCAGCGTACGCTCGTCGGATGGCAGCGCGCCGCCGTACCGCGCCACAGCTTCTCTCGCGATGGAATGAAGGCGGCGCGGGCGGATGTTGTAGCCGAGGGGGTACCACGTGTCCACCGCTTCCTTCACCGGTCTGGCGGCCAGGGCCTCGAGCGAAGGGAAACGCTCCAGCCACTCCTGGTACTTCGGCAGCACCCGATCCACCTGCGTCTGCTGGAGCATGATCTCCGAAACGAGGATCTGGTACGGATCGGTCGCGCGCCGCCACGGCAGATCCCGACCATTCCGGTCGTACCACGTCAGCAGCCGCCGCCGGAACGCCTGCCGATCGCCGGCCGCGGGCAGCGGCTTCGCCGGTCTCCGTGGTGCTATCCCCAATTCGACCTTTCCGTGATGGCGCCCTGAGCCCTGCCCTTCGACTCGATCGCTTCGCGGCCTCGCTCAGGGCACCCCGAGCCCGAATCCGTCACTCTACCCGATCCCGTGCCATAATTCCCCCGGTGAAGATCTACACGCGTGCAGGCGACCAGGGCGAAACCAGCCTGTTCGACGGCCGGCGCGTCTCGAAATCGGATCTGCGCGTGGACGCCTACGGCGAAGTCGACGAGCTCAGCGCGGCCATCGGCGTCGCGATGGCGAGCGGCCTCCCCCAGGAGATCGCCGACATGCTGCAGGAGATCGCACGCGACCTGTTCGCGGTCGGTGGGCGCCTCGCCGACCCCGACGGGAAGGTGGCGGCGCGGGTCCGAAAGGCCGCCGTCGGCCAGGCCGAGGTCGCCAGGCTCGAGCAGTGGATCGATCGGCTCGAGGCGGACCTCCCGCCGCTTCGGCGGTTCATCCTCCCCGGCGGAACCACGGCCGGCGCGGCTCTCCACCTGGCGCGGACCGTCTGCCGGCGTGCCGAACGCCGGATCACCGCGCTCGGGCCGGGCGAAGTGGAGGGCGATCTCCGCGCGTACGTCAACCGTCTCTCGGACTTTCTGTTCGTCGCGGCACGGGCTGTGAACCACCGCGCGGG
This sequence comes from uncultured Acidobacteriota bacterium, assembly GCA_963698725.1. Lineage (GTDB taxonomy): Bacteria > Acidobacteriota > Vicinamibacteria > Vicinamibacterales > Fen-181 > FEN-299. The sequence goes on along the minus strand of CAVORY010000003.1, from coordinate 376,986 downwards.
CGTGCCCGAGCTCGAATGGTGACCGACCTCTCCGAGGCCTACGCCACCTGCGCCAGGTTCGCACGAGATCACTACGAGAACTTCCCCGTCGCGTCCTGGCTGCTGCCGCGCCCGATGCGGCCGCATGTGGCGGCCGTGTACGCGTTCGCCCGCATCGCAGACGACTTCGCGGATGAAGGCGAGCGGCCCGACGAGGAGCGCCTGGCGCTGCTCGACGCCTGGCAGAGCTGCCTCCACGCGTGCGCCCGAACGGACACCGAAGGGCGCCGGGAATCCGCCGCCGTTGCGGTGTCGGCCGGCACAGGCCGTCAGTCAGGTCGCCCAGGGCTGCCGCCCGCCACCACTCACGTCTTCGCCGCCGTCGGCGCTACAATTCGAACCTGTCGCCTTCCGGTGTCGCTGTTCGACGACCTGCTGAGCGCATTCCGCCAGGACGTGACCACGACGCGGTACGAGAGGTGGGACGACGTGCTGGGCTACTGCCGGCGGTCGGCCAACCCGGTGGGCCGACTCGTGCTGGGGATAGCGGGGTATCGGGACGCGGCGCTCGATCGCCGATCGGATGCGCTGTGCACGGCGCTCCAGCTCACGAACTTCTGGCAGGATCTGGAGTGCGACTGGCGGAAGGGCCGACTGTATCTGCCGCTCGAGGATTGCCGGCGTGAGGGTGCGGACACGAGGGACCTCGATGCGAGTCGCATGACGCCCGCCTGGGGCCGCGTGATGAAGCAGGCTGTCGCGCGCACCGAGGGGCTGTTCGAGGAGGGTCGCCACGTGTGCGACGGCGTGAGGGGACGGTTGCGGCTCGAGCTGCGCGTGACCTGGCTCGGCGGCCGCCGCATCCTCTCCCGGGTCGAGCAGGCGGCGTTCGACGTGTTCGGGCGAAGGCCCACTCTAGGCGCAGCGGATCTCCCGGCGCTTCTGTGGCTGGCGTTGAGGTGGCGGGCGGGATGAGCGGGCGAGACACGAATTTCTACTACTCGTTTCTGGTGCTTCCTTCCGAGAAGCGACGCGCCATCGTGGCCGTGTGGGATTACTGCCGCGCGGTGGACGACGCGGTGGACGAGGCGCCGGCGGCGATCGCGCCGGAGGATCCCCGAAGCGCCCGGGCGCAGCTCGCCAGGTGGCGCGAGGAGCTGGCCGCCTGCTACGGGCCGGGACGGCCCCAGACGCCGCAGGGCGCGAGCCTGCTCCCGTTCATCCACCGGTTTTCGCTGCCGCGCGAGGCGTTCGATGCGGTCATCGACGGCGTCGCGATGGACCTGGACCGCTCCCGCTATCGGACGTTCGACGACCTGCGCGAGTACTGCCTGCGCGTCGCCTCCGCCGTCGGCCGGTTGTGCATCGAGATTTTCGGCTACACCGACCAGCGGACGCGGGACTATGCGCGCGACCTCGGCATCGCCCTGCAGCTGACCAACATCGTCAGGGACATCGGCGCCGATCTGGCGCGCGGGCGGATCTACCTTCCGCTCGAGGATCTGGCGCGGCATGGCTGCACCGAAGAGGATCTGCGTGCGGGGGTGGTGTCGGAGCGGGTGCGGAGCCTGCTGGCGTTCGAGTGCCGGCGCGCGCGCGAGTTCTACGAGAAGGCCGAGCGCGAGCTGCCGCGGGCCGACCGCCGCCGGATGGTCGCAGCGCGCATCATGGCGGGGATCTACCACGCGATTCTCGAGCGCATCGAGCGATCCGGCTACGAAGTGTTCGGCGAGAAGATCCGAGTACCGCGGCCCCGGCGGGCGCTGATTGCCGCGACCCTCTGGACGCGCGCGATGTGCGGGTACTGACGGCGTGTGCCACCATGTGCCCTGCCCTTCGACTCGCTCCGCTCGCTCACGGCACCCCGAGCGATGTCGAGGGGTGAGCCCTGAGCCCTGAGCCCTGAGCCTTGAGCCTTGAGCCTTCTATGTCCTTCGACGTCGTCGTCATCGGCGGGGGTTTTGCCGGACTGAGCGCGGCGGCGGCGCTGGCAGAGGCCGGCGCCCGCGTGCTGGTGCTCGAAGCCAGGCCGACGCTCGGCGGACGGGCATCAGCCTTCACCGACCCGGCCACCGGCGAGACCGTGGACAACGGGCAGCACCTGATGCTCGGGTGCTATCGCGAGACGCTGGCGTTTCTCGCGCGGATCGGCGCGTCCAGGAACGTGGAGCTCCAGGGCGGCCTCGAGGTGCCGTTCGTCGACGAGGCCGGGCGCCGGAGCACGCTGTCGTGTCCGCCGCTGCCGTCGCCGCTTCACCTGCTCGCCGGCCTGGTGGAATGGGAGGCGCTGCGTATAGGCGACCGCCTGTCGGCGCTGAGCCTGGCCGCCCCGCTCAGGCGCGCGCGGCGCTATCTCGAGAGCGGGAAGGGCGTGCTCCCCGCGTGGGACGGCGAGACGGTCGAGAGCTGGCTGGTCCGCAACGGGCAGAGCCGCCGCCTGCGCGAGATGCTCTGGGGGCCGCTGGCGCTGGCGGCGCTCAACCAGCCGGCGAACGAAGCCGCGGCGCCGGTGTTCGTCCGCGTGCTCGCGCAGATGTTCGGCCCCGACTCGAAGGACTCCGCGGTGGCGATGCCGCTGCAGCCGCTCGACGCGCTGTACGCCGAACCGGCTCGCAATTTCATCGTCGAGCGGGGCGGCGAGATCCGCGTCTCGTGCCCGGCGCGCGTTCGGATCGGGGACGGGAGCATCGGTTGGGTCGACGCGAGAGGCGAGCGCGTCGAGGCGGGCGTGGTCATCGTGGCCGTGCCGTGGTTCGCCCTGACGGACACCATCGCCGGCGACACCCGCCCGGTGGACAGCGTGCTCGCCGCCTCGCGCGCCGTCGTCGCCTCGCCGATCGTGACCGTGAACCTCTGGTACGACCGGGGCGTTCTGCCGGCTCCGTTCGTCGGGCTGCCGGGCCGGGTCTTCCAGTGGGTGTTCGACAAGCGCCAGGTCTTCGGCGACTCCGCATCGCACCTGTCGTGCGTGTCGAGTGGCGCCGCTTCCGTGGTGGCGCAATCGAACGACGACCTCGCGTCGCGCGCCAGTTCCGAGCTGGCCTCCGCGCTGCCGTCGGCGCGCGCCGCGCAGGTGCTGCGAAGCGTCGTCGTGCGGGAGCGGCGCGCCACCTTCTCGCTGGCGCCGGGCCAGCCGGCGCGTCCGGAGACGCAGACGGCAGTCCGCGGCCTGCTGCTGGCAGGCGACTGGGTCGAGACGGGACTTCCGGCGACAATAGAAGGCGCCGTCGTCAGCGGCCACCGCGCGGCGCGACTGGCCCGGCAGTAGGCGCCGTGCTTGAGCCGTGAGCCCTGAGCCACTACATGACTTCCGTCCTCGTCCACTACCAGGAGATCGCCCTCAAGGGAAAGAACCGTCCCTGGTTCATCACCCGCCTCGTCGACAACATCCGCCACGCCACCTCCGACCTGGACATCCGAGCGGTTCGGCCTCTGGTGGGCCGCCTGGAGATCGCGCTGGGACCGGCGGCGACGTACGGACAGGTGCGCGAGCGCCTCGCGCGGGTGTTCGGGATTGCGAACTTCTCGAGAGCCGGGCGCACGCTGCCCGACATCGAGGCGATCGCGGCGGCGATTCTCGGCGACCTGGGCGACCTGCAGGCGCAGTCGTTCCGCGTGACCGTGAAGCGGGCCGACAAGCGCTTCCCGATGAAGTCGCCCGAGATCGAGCGCGAGGTCGGCGGGCGCATCAAGCTCGCGAAGGGATGGCGCGTCGATTTGGACGAGCCCGAGCTGACGATCTGGGTCGAGATGCTCACGAACGAGGCGTTTTACACCTTCGCCAAGGAGCGCGGGCCAGGCGGTCTGCCGACCGGCGTCAGCGGCAAGGTCGCGTGCCTCCTGTCGGGCGGGATCGATTCGCCGGTGGCCGCATGGCGCATGATGAAACGCGGGTGCTCGGCGATCCTCGTGCACTTCCACAGCTACCCGTTCCTGTCGCGGGCATCCCAGGAGAAGGCGCGGGAGCTGGCACAGCTGCTCACCTCGTACCAGCAGAGCACGCGCCTGTTCGTGGTCGCCTTCGGCGAAATCCAGCGCCAGGTCGTGCTCACGGTCCCGGCGCCGCTGCGCATCGTGATCTACCGCCGGCTGATGATGCGGATTGCCGAGCGGATCGCGAGAGCGAACGGCGCCCGGGCGCTCGTCACGGGCGAGGTGGTCGGACAGGTTGCGTCCCAGACGCTCGAGAACATGTCGCTCATCGCGTCGGTCACGACCCTGCCCATCCTGCGGCCGCTGGTCGGCATGGACAAGGAGGAAATCGTCGAGCAGGCCGGTCGCCTCGGCAGCTTCGAGATCTCGATCGTGCCCGACCAGGACTGCTGCCAGCTGTTCACCCCGAAGCACCCGGCGACGCGGGCGAGGCGCACCGCCGTCGAGGAGGCGGAAAGCCGCCTGCCGATCGAGGAGATGGTGAATCGGGCGGTCGAACAAGCCGAAGTCGAGCAGTTCCAGTTTCCGGCACCGCCCAGTTCGCGAGTTCGTTAGTTCGCAAGATCCTCATTTCGCAAGATCCCCAGTTCGCCAGATCCCTAGTTCGCAAGATCGCCAGATATAATGGGTCGGTATGTCGATCCTCAAGATCGCCCGCATGGGCCATCCCGTGCTGCGCCAGGTCGCGCGCAAGGTCGACCCTGCTGATATCAAGACGCCCGCGTTCCAGAAGCTCGTCGACGACATGATCGAGACGATGCGCGAGTACGACGGGATTGGACTCGCGGCGCCCCAGGTGCACGAGAGCATCCGGCTGGCCCTCATCGGCATCGAAGAGGGCAAGGGGGAAGGGCGCAGCGTCCGTGTGCTCCCGGTCATCAATCCCGAGGTGACGCCGACGAAGAAGGAGACAGGCGAGGATTGGGAGGGCTGCCTCAGCGTACCGGGACTTCGCGGCCGTGTGGCACGATCCAATGGCATCACCGTGCGGGCGCTCGATCGCCGCGGCAACAAGGTGGAGTTCGACTTCGAGGGGTATCCGGCCCGCGTCGTCCAGCACGAACTGGATCACCTCGACGGCATCCTGTTCATCGATCGGATGAAGTCGTTAGAGACGCTGTGCTTCATCGAGGAGTACTCGAAGTACTGGACCGAGGACTAACTCCGGAACTCATCTGAGTTGAGTGAAAGTCCGGCGTAGTTGTGAGTTGTGAGTTCTGGGTTGTGAGCTCTGGGGAGAGTCTGCCCATCAGAACTCATGACTCAGGACTCAGAACTACTCGGCTCAGGTGAAGCGGGGTGTAGATGAAGGGGGAGCGATGATTCACATCTTCGGGAAGGACACCTGACCGTACACCCTGGCCGCCCGTGAGGACTATGCAAGGCGGCGCGCGGAGTTCGAATACGTCGAAGTGAAGGGCGACAGGGCCGCTCTCGATCGCATGCTCGCCTTCTCAAAGGGGCGGCGGGAGGTGCCCGTGATCGTCGACGGCGACAAGGTGACGATCGGCTTCGGAGGAACCTGAGGGGTGTGACGGGCTGCCGGGGGCAGCTCATGAACACTGCAGCGGGTAGCCGGCGGCCGGCAGCCTGCAGCGGAATCGTCTTCGCACCCGATCCGCTGCCAGCAGTCAGCCGCCAGCTGCCAGCTGTCATCGGCATGATCGAGCTGACGCGCGTCATCCAACAGTCAGGAGCAGCCCATGAATCCCGCTGTCATCGACTTCATCAACACGAACCGCGACCGGTACCTCGAGGAGCTCACCCGGTACCTCGCCATCCCGAGCGTCAGCGCGCTGGCCGAGCACGCCGGCGACATGCGCCGCTGCGCCGACTGGACCGCCGACCAGCTGCGCGGTATCGGCCTCCAGAACGTAAGGGTGATCGACACGGCGGGCCACCCGGTCGTCTACGGAGACTGGCTGAACGCGCCTGGCGCGCCGACGGTGCTGTTCTACGGGCACTACGACGTGCAGCCGGTCGACCCGGTCGAGCTGTGGACGTCGCCTCCGTTCGAGGCGACGGTGCGCGACAACAACCTGTTCGCGCGCGGCGCCACCGACGACAAGGGGCAGCTGTTCGTGCACGTCAAGGCGCTCGAGGCGCACCTCCGCCAGACCGGGACGCTGCCGATCAACGTCCGCGTCGTCTTCGAGGGCGAGGAGGAGATCGGCAGCCCGAACCTCGAGACGTTCATCCGCGACCATCGCGCCGAACTGGCGTGCGACGTCGTCGTCATCTCCGACACCGGGATGTTCGACAAGGGCGTGCCGTCGATCTGCTACGGGCTGCGGGGCCTGTCGTACTTCCAGATCGACCTGCGCGGAACGACCGGCGACCTGCATTCCGGTTCGTTTGGCGGCGCCGTGGCCAACCCGGCGTTCGTGCTCGCCCAGGTGCTCTCGCAGATGAAGGACCGCGGCGGCCATGTGAAGATCCCCGGCTTCTACGACGACGTCCGTCAGCTGACCGAACGCGAGCGGGACGAGTTCAAGCGCCTGCCGTTCAACGAGAAGCAGTACCGCAAGAATCTGGGCGCGCCGAAGCTCCACGGCGAGACCGGCTATTCCACACTCGAGCGAACGTGGGCGAGGCCGACGTTCGAGGTGAACGGCCTGCTGAGCGGATTCACCGGGGAAGGCGCGAAGACGGTCATCCCCGCCGTAGCGATGGCCAAGGTCAGCATGCGCCTCGTGCCGAACCAGGACCCGGACAAGATCGCGGCGCTCTTCGAGGAGTACGTGAAGAAGGTGACGCCGAAGTCGGTCGAGCTGAAGGTGACCCGGATGCACGGCGGCAAGCCGTGGATGACGGAACTCGACAACGCCTACATCCAGGCGGCCGCCCGGGCCATCGAATTAGGCTTCAACCGGACGCCGGTCTACACCCGCGAAGGCGGATCGATCCCTGTCGTGTCCACGTTCCAGTCCGAGCTGAACGCGCCGACGGTGCTGTTCGGCCTCGGGCTTCCCGACGAGAACGCGCACGCGCCGAACGAGAAGCTCGACCTCGACAACTTCTACGGCGGAATCATCGCCGCGGCGTATCTCTACGAAGAAATCGGCAAGACACGAGCGTAGGCGGGAAGGCGGAGGGCGGGAAGGCGGCGCGTCGTAATCCGCTGGCAGCTGCCAGCTGCTGGCTGCATGCCGCCAGCTACCTGATCTTCTCCCCCGCCCTGATCGCCACTCCCAGCCGGTTCTCCTTCGGCGGGTAGGGGCAGTCGTAGGTGGGGTTGTAGTAGCAGTACGGGTTGTACGCCGCGTTGAAATCGACGACGTAGATACCCGTGGCCGACCGCTCGATGTCCAGGAAGCGCCCGGCCTGATAAGTCTCCTTGCCCGTCGTCAGGTCCGTGAAGGGCACGAAGAGGTGGTCGGCCGACTGGCCGACTTCCCGATACGCCGCGAGGCTGAGCGCCTGCCCCTCCAGCGTGAAGTTCAACGTCCCGAGCCGCTCCATCTGGCGCGTCTGGCGCGTGGACGTCTGAACCTCCACTCGCTGCCTTGCCGCCGGGGGATCCTCGCGGAACGCCGCGGGCACCGCGTACAACGGGTCGATCGGGAAGTAGGCCAGCGGGAGGAGCTTCGCCTGAACCTCCGCGGGGACCGGCGAGCCGGCTACCCTGAACGCGGCGTCCTTCGCGGCGCGCGCCGACGCGACGCCCTCGACGTAGTTCGATTCGTCCGGCGGCCCGGAGCCGCAGGCGCACGACAGGGCCAGCGTAGCGACCAGCATCCACCCGCGCGGCATCCCGCCCCTCCCTCTCACCGCAGCAGGTCCTCGATGGCCGCGGACACCTCGGTGACGTGCCCGTCGAAGAGGTGATTCGCCGTGTCGATCACCACGAGGTCCTTCGGCTCCGACGCGTGCCCGTAGAACTCGCGAACGGCGCGAAGCGCGCAGATCTCGTCGCGTTCACCGTGGATGAAGAACTTCGGCTTGGTCGACAACCGTACTGCCGAGAAGTCGTAGAGCGAGATCGGAACGGCGATTCCGACGAGGGTCGTGACCCTGTCGTCCTCGGCGCCGGCCGTCATGGCGATCCACGAGCCGAACGACATGCCGGCAGCCCAGATCGGGACGCCGGGGTAGCGGCGCGCCATGAAATCGATTCCCGCGCGGAAGTCGTCCTTCTCGCCGATGCCCTCGTCAAACGTGCCGCCGCTCACACCCACGCCGCGGAAGTTGAACCGCAGCACGGCGCAGCCGAGCCGGCAGAACGCCTTCGCCGACTGGTACACCACCTTCGTGTGCATCGTCCCACCGTGGAGCGGGTGCGGGTGGCAGAAGACCACGGCGGCCGTCGGAGGCGTCGCGTCAAGACCATCGGCGGAGGCGCGCGGCTGTGCGGTCGTGCATGCGGCGCCAGGGTCGTCGATGAGCGCTTCGAGTGTGCCGGCCGGGCCGGGGATGTGGAGGATCATGAGAAGGCTCAGGGCTTAGGGCTCAAGGCTCAGGGCTCAAGGCTCAGGGCTCTTGGCCGGGAATCCAGTGGCGGCAGGGTACCCGGGAATGTCCGTCGCAGCCCGTACCGCGCGAACGACGGCTTCCGCCACGGCGTCGGCCGCGAGCGCGCCAATCGTCAGCATGTCCGGCGCGCCCTGCCGGGAGCCGGTGGCGAGCGCGAAGATCGTGTCGCCGTCGAACACCGTGTGCGCCGGCGCAATCGTTCTGGCCAGGCCGTCGTGCGCCGACTGTGCCATCCGGTTCGCCTGGGCCTTGGTGAGGGCGGCGTTGGTGGCCACGACGGCGAGGGTCGTGTTGCGTCCGGTGAAGCCGGAGGGCTTCAACTGGCCGGAGCGGATCAGCGTGCGCACATCCGCCAGGCTCTTGCCGTCGGCCGTCCGAACGCCCGCGATGACGCGGCCGGTTGACGGATCGATCACGTCTCCGACCGCGTTCACGACGACCAGGGCGGCGACGACCAGGCCGTCAGGCGTGACCATCGCAGCGGTACCGAGACCTCCGCGCATCGCTCGCGAGGGGCCAGCCAGCTTGCCGACCGTCGCGCCGCTGCCCGCGCCGACGTTCCCCTCGACCGTCGGCCCCTCCTTGGCGTTCGCCGCCGCCCGGTACCCGCACTCGGCTGTCGGCCTGATCTTCGGGTCGCCGACGTTCAGATCGAACACCACGGCCGCCGGGACGATGGGCACCTTTCCGAATTCGGTCTCGAATCCGATGCCGCGCCCCTCCAGGTAGCGCATCACGCCGCCCGCCGCGTCGAGGCCGAACGCGCTCCCGCCTGCCAGGACCACCGCGTGCACCTTCTCGACGGTATTGACCGGATTCAGCAGATCCGTCTCGCGAGTGCCCGGCGCCGCGCCCCGCACGTCGACGCCGCCCACCGCGCCGCCCTCCGCAAGGACGACGGTGCACCCGGTCGGCCGCCCCTCCATCGCGAAATGGCCGACCTTCAGGCCCGCGACAGCGGCCAGGCCGGCGGTTGAGGACGATTGGGCACCGGCCGCCCCGGTCAGGAGCGCAAGGCCGGCGACGCCTCCGACGCACGCGAGGAGACGAGAAGTGGTGCGCATGAGCACAAGTCTAGTCCCTGAACGCCGCTTCGGCCTTGCGGAACGCGGCGTCGCCAACAGCCTTGCGGGCCGCAGCCCGGACTTCAGCGGCCTTCGCCTTTTCGCCGAGGGTCGTCCACACGCGGGCGGCCAGCGCGTAGTGGGCGGCTGTCGGCTCCGGGCCGATCATCTGCTGGATCCGCTGCCCGGCCTCCGCGGCGCGCTCGGCTTCCGGGAAGAGCGCGAGGAGCGACGACAGTGCGCGCGCCGCATCCTTCAAGCGGCCGGCGGCGGCGAGCACATCGGCCAGTCGAGCCCAGCCGATGGCGAGACCAGGCTCCGTGGCGACCAGTTCGGCGTACTTGGCTGCAGCCTCCGCAGTTCGGCCGCGCGCGGCGAGAGCCGTTGCCTGCCAGTAGGCATTCGCTGCGGCGACCTTGTCCTTCACGTCCGGCAGCTGGTCGGCCTGGACATCCGGGGCGACGCCAGGCAGGCCTGTCACGTAGCCCATTGCCGCGAGGCGCGTTCGCTCCGGATCAGGGGGCACCGCCGGCACGGGCAGCGCGGCCGCGCTGTTGAGCGCCTCGAGCGCTGTCCGCATGGCCTCGGCCTTCTGCGCTTCCGCTTCGACGAGGTTCGCGCGCTCTCCCGGGTCGTTGACCAGGTCGTACAGCTCCGGTCGTGCGGAATGGACGTAGCGATGCTGGCCATCGGTCAGCGACGCCACCTCGCCCCAGCCGAAGCGATAGCGCCCGGCGGTCGACTCGGCGTAGACCGCGCGGTCGGCCAGCTTGGCGGTCGGCGAATCGAGCACACGGCGGAGGGATCGCCCGCGAACCGCCGCCGGCGTCGGCGCACCCGTCAGATCGAGAATGGTGGGGACGATGTCGGCGTGCTGGACGAGAGCCGTCGAATGCCTGCCGCCGCCGTCGCGACGGGGGAGCTTGATGATCAGCGGGACGCGGACGGCCGCTTCGTAGAGCGTCAGGCCGTGGCCCTGTTCGCCATGGCTCCCCAGGCTCTCGCCGTGATCCGACGTCAGCACCACGATCCCGCCGTTGTACAGACCGCGCTTCTTCAGGAACGCGATCAGGCGACCAACCAGCTCGTCGGCGTACGCGACGCGCCCGTCATAGGGCGTCAGCCTCGCGAAGCGCGCTGGCAGTTCGGCCCCAGGGGCCGCCCCGCCCAGGTGCAGGAAGAGGAAGAAGCGCGCGGTCCCTCTGGAATCGATCCACCGTTCGGCCACGGCCAACGTCGCGGCACTGTCGCGAGCGGGCAGAGGCGCCCCGCCCTCGGCCGCGTCGGCGGCGAACTCGTCGTCGAAGAAGCCGAACGCTGCGCCAAGACCCGTTTCCTTTCGGAGGAGGTAGTTCGAGACCATGCCGCCCGCCTCGAAACCACGGCGGCGGAGCATCTGCGGAAGCAGCTGGACGGCGCTCGGTATCGGGAACCCGACCTCGTCGCGGACGCCGGTCTGGAATGGCAGGAGCCCCGACAGCATCGAGACGTGCGACGGCAGCGTCAGCGGCGAATGCGCGTAGGCGCGATCGAATGTGACCGAGTCGGCCGCCAGCGCGTCGATGCTCGGCGTGCGGACTCTCGTGTACCCGTACACCGGCAGGCGGTCGGCGCGGAGCGATTCGATCGAGACGATGATCACCGGGCCGTAGGCCGGGCCGGACGATCGGGCGTAGCGCCACCCGGCCGTCGCCGCGGCGGCGACCGCCAGCCAGATGAGGCCGACGACGAGGCGGTAGCGCCAGCGACCCATGTCGGAGATGCTAGTCCAGCGTGAACTGCTCGCGCCAGTTCTCGCGATCTTCGTACGCCGGCTGCTCGGTCTTGAGCAGCAGGCACTCCTCGAGGACCAGCGCGTCCATCTCGGTGCGCATGAAGCACCGGTAGGAGTCGTCGGGGGAGCAGACGATCGGCTCGCCGCGGACGTTGAAGGAGGTGTTGACGATGACCGCGCAGCCGGTGAGGGCGCGGAACGCCTCGATGATGTCCCAGTACAGCGGGTTGGTGTCGCGGCGGACGGTCTGGATCCGCGCCGAGTGATCCACGTGGGTCACCGCCGGGATGGACGAGCGCGGCACGTTCAGCTTGTCGATGCCCCAGAGCTGTTCCTCCTCGGCCGTCATCCTGCGCCGGCGGTCCTTCTGGACGTCGGCGACCAGCAGCATGTAGGGCGAGTCGCGGTCCAGCTCGAACCACTCGTGCACGTGCTCGCAGAGCACGCTCGGCGCGAACGGCCGGAAGCTCTCCCGGTACTTGATCTTGAGGTTCATCACCGACTGCATCTTCGGCGATCGGGCGTCGCCGAGGATACTGCGGCTGCCGAGCGCGCGAGGTCCGAACTCCATGCGCCCCTGGTGGAGGCCGACGACCTTCTCCGAGGCGAGCAGGTCGGCGACGACCCGGGGCAGTTCGTCGCGGCCGACGCGCCGGTAGGGGGCCTTCCGCTCGCCGAGGAAGCGCTCGATGTCCGACATCGGGAACGCCGGGCCGAGGTGCGCGCCCTTCATGCCGTCCCGGTAGGGCGGCAGGTCGCCCGGCCGATGCGTCGCCCGCCACGCCCTGTTCGGAACCCAGGTGCCCGCGCGTTCAGCCGACGCGCGCGGCTTGCCGAGATAGCGGTGCCACAGGGCCAGCGCGACGCCCACCGCGCCACCCGCGTCTCCGGCCGCCGGCTCGATCCGAATCTCCTCGAACGGCCCCTCCCTGAGCACCCGTCCGTTCGCCACGCAATTGAGCGCGACGCCTCCGGCCATGGCCAGGTAGTCCATGCCGGTTTCGGCGTGGGCGAACCGGGCGAGCTTCAGCATCGCCTCGTCGGTGAAGTCCTGGACCGACCGCGCCAGGTCCATCTCGCGCTGCGTCAGGTCCGACTCCATCTCGCGCGGCGGGCCGCCGACCGCCCAATCGAAGCGGGGGCCGGTCATCGTGAGGCCCTCGCAGTAGTTGAAGTACCAGCTGATCCAGGTGGATCGACCCGTCGTCGCAGATGCGGGCGACGCGTTCCTTCAGAAGCGGCAGGTGGCGCGGCTCGCCGTACGGCGCGAGCCCCATCACCTTGTATTCGCCCGAGTTGACCTTGAAGCCGGTGAAGTACGTGAGCGCGCTGTAGAGCAGGCCGAGCGAGTCGGGGAATCGGAGTTCCTTGAACAGCCGGAGGTCCGCGCCCCGGCCCGCCCCCAGCGATGCGGTGGCCCACTCGCCGACGCCGTCGATCGTGATGACGGCCGCCTCTTCGAACGGGGAGGGGTAGAAGGCAGACGCCGCGTGCGACTCGTGGTGGTCGCCGAACATGACCTTCCACGGGAACGACTTGGCCAGCCTCCTCGCGGCCTTCGGGTCGTCCGGCTCCTCGAGCTTCGCGATCTCGCGGCGGATCGTGTCACCGACCCAGAGCTTCTCCTTCATCCAGAGCGGGATGGCGTGGATGAACGAACTCCAGCCACGCGGCGCATAGTCAAGATAGGTGTCGAGGAGACGGTCGAACTTCGTGACGGGCTTCTCGTAGAAGCCGACCAGCGTGAGGTCGGCCGCCTTCAGGCCGGCCTCCGCCAGGCAGTAGCGGCAGGCGTTGGCAGGAAACCCGGGGTCGTGCTTCACCCGCGAGAACCGCTCCTCCTGCGCCGCGGCGACGATCTCGCCGTCGATGACGAGACACGCCGCTGAGTCGTGGTAGAAGGCCGAGATTCCGAGGATGGCTGTCATCGGAGACGTGTCCCCGCTGCCTAGAAGAGCGTGTAGATGAACGGCGCGATCGGCGTCGCCTGGGCGAACACCAGCACCAGGCCAGCCAGGATCAGGAAGATCACGATCGGCGCGACCCAGTACTTCTTGTTGTAGCGGAGGAACGCGAGGAACTCGACCAGCACTTCTGCTTTGGCCATCTCAATCTCCATCCGGCTGGCGGCTTGCGGCCGGCGGCCAGCGGCGGTCACCTGTCGTCTCCGTGCTCGAGCCCCGGGCCGTGAGCCTTGAGCCCTGAGCCCTGAGCCGGCCTAGAACATCCTCTCGTAGTGCTTCGTGTCCGCCTGCCGCGGCGAGTACGGGTGCCAGAAGCTGCTGCGCCCCGCCGGCGCGCGGCGGTTCAGCGGGTCCCAGCCGCGCCAGCGCCGCCACGCCCCGAGCGGCGTGAACACCAGGAAGAACAGCAGCCCGAGCACGATGCGGACCGACACGAACGACAGGGCTTCGGCGAACGCCATCCACGCCCGGTTCGGATGAACCAGCGCGCGGGGGGCGACCGCACCCAGGACAACGAGCAGTCCGCCGATGACCGCCGGCACGCCGGCGGCGACCGGTCCCCCTCCGCGCCAGGCGACATACCCTGCCGCAGCAAGCAGCACGAGGCCGACGCTGACGCCGAACTGCCGCTCCTTCGGCGAGGGATTCCTGCCCACTCACTCCTCCAGTGACCAAAACACCTTATTATAGTGCCCGCGTTCGATGGAGTGCCTTATGAAGCTTCGAGTCGTCGCCGGGTTCGGCCTCGTGGCCCTGCTGGTGGTCGTGTCGGGCGGCTTGCCGGCGACGGCCCGGGCTCCGCAGTCCCGAGCCGCTTTCGACATGGTACGCCTGGAGCGCATCCCGAGTGTCGTGAACGAGGCGATCGCCGCCAGGCAGACGCCGGGAGCCGTGGTGATGGTCGGTCGCGGCGGGCAGGTCGCCTACCACAAGGCGTTCGGCAACCGGTCCACCGAACCCCGCGTCGAGCCGATGACGCTCGACACCATCTTCGACCTCGCGTCGGTCACGAAGGTCGTGGCCACGACGACGAGCGTGATGATGCTCGTCGAGGAAGGGCGGCTTCGCCTGAGCGATCGGGTCGCCGTCCACGTCCCCGGCTTCGAGCGCTACGGCAAGGGAGAGATCACCGTGCGCCACCTCCTGACGCACGTCTCCGGCCTCAGGCCGGACCTCGACATGGCGATGGAGTTCGCGAGCTACGACGAGGCGATCGCGCGCGCCATCGAGGAGATCCCGACATCGGCCCCTGGCGAGCGCCTGGTCTACAGCGACATCAACTTCTTCCTGCTCGGCGAAATCGTCCACCGCGTGAGCGGCAGGACGCTCGACGAGTTCTGCCGCACGCGCATCTTCGAGCCGCTCGGCATGCGCGACACGATGTTCAAGCCGCCCGCGTCGCTCGCCCCGCGGATCGCGCCGACGGAGAAGTGCACGCAGTACGGCTGGCCGTGCGACCAGCCCGGCGGCGCGATGCTGCGCGGCGTCGTCCACGACCCGACCGCCAGGCGGATGCTCGGCGTGGCGGGCCACGCCGGCCTCTTCAGCACCGCGGCCGACCTCTCGATCTTCTGCCGGATGCTGCTGGATGGTGGTCGCTATGGTGCGGTGCGCATCCTGTCGCCGATGACCGTGGCGAAGATGACGAGTCCCGTCCCGCTGCCCGGCGGGCAGGCGCGCGGCCTTGGCTGGGACATGGACTCGACCTACTCGTCGAACCGGGGCGAGCTGCTGCCGCTCGGCTCGTTCGGCCACACCGGATTCACCGGCACGTCGCTCTGGATCGACCCGCTGACGAAGACCTGGGTCGTCTTCCTTTCGAACCGCGTCCACCCGGACGGGAAGGGCGACGTCACGCCTCTCCGCGCCCGGGTCGCCACAATCGTCGGCTCCGCCATCGTCAACCCGCCGTCCGACGCCCTGCGCGCCGCGCGGCTGACGGGCGGCGATTTCGGGGCCTCCGGCCCGACACCGGCCCCGCAGCCGTTCATGCCGGTGCTGAACGGCATCGACGTGCTGAAGGCTGAGGGCTTCAAGTCGCTCCAGGGGCGCAAGGTCGGCCTGGTGACCAACCATACCGGCCTCTCGATCACCGGCGAGACGACGATCGACCTGCTGGCGAAGGCCCCCGGCGTGCAGCTGGTGGCGCTTTTCAGCCCGGAGCACGGGATCCGAGGGGACCTCGACGAGAAGGTCGATTCGACCCGCGACGAGAAGACCGGCCTTCAGGTCCATTCCCTCTACGGCGAGACGATGCGGCCGACCGCGAAGATGCTCGATGGGATCGACACGCTCGTTTTCGACATCATGGATGTCGGCGTCCGCTTCTACACCTACGAGACGACGATGGCGTATGTGATGGAGGAGGCGGCGAAGGCGAAGATCAGGATGGTGGTGCTCGACCGGGTGAACCCGATCACGGGATTTCGCGTTGAAGGGCCGACGCTCGACAAGAACCTCCTCAGCACGGTCGGCTACTTCCCGATGCCCGTCCGCCACGGGATGACGATCGGCGAACTGGCGAAGCTGTTCAACGCCGAGAACAAGATCGGCGCCGACCTGACCGTGGTGCCGGTGCGGAACTGGCGGCGCGGGCAATGGTTCGACGAGACGGGCGTGCCGTGGGTGAACCCGTCGCCGAACATGCGGAACCTGACCGAGGCCACGCTCTACCCCGGCATCTGCATCATCGAGTACGCGAACCTGTCGGTCGGTCGAGGCACCGACACGCCGTTCGAGCATTTCGGCGCGCCGTGGATGGACGGGGCGAAGCTGGCGGAGGCGCTGAACGCGCGGCGGCTGCCGGGGGTCCGGTTCTACCCGACGTCGTTCACGCCGAACGCCAGCAGGTTCAAGGGCGAGCGATGCAGCGGCGTCTTCATGATCGTCACCGATCGGTCGGCGCTCAACGCCGTTCGGCTCGGCGTCGAAGTCGCGTCGGCGATCTTCAAGCAGTATCCGACCGTGTTCGAGGTCGACAAGATCCTGAAGCTGCTCGGCTCGGCGAGGGTGCTCGAGCGGATCAAGGCGGGTGAGGACGCGGCGCGCATCGCGGCGTCCTGGGCCACCGACGAGGGACGGTGGCGGTTGTTGAGGGCGAAGTACCTGATCTACCCGTAGCGCGGGGCTTTAGCCCCGCGATCAGCTGGCAGCCGTCAGCTGGCAGCCGGCAGCGGATCTGGTGTGGCGCGGGGCTTCAGCCCCGCGATCAGCTGGCAGCGGGCAGCGGGCAGCGGATCTGGTGTGGCGCGGGGCTTCCGAAGTCCCGCCGAAGCCCGGAAGGGCGAAGGCGGAAGCCCCGCGATCAGCTGGCGGCGGATCTGGTGTGGCGCGGGGCTTCAGCCCCGCGATCAGTGGATTGCTCGAATGAAACGCGTCGTAATCGCTCTGGCTGCCTGTTTCGCCTTTGTTGCCGCCCTGTCCGCCTTCGACGGCCCGTCGACTGCGGTTGACCCCGCGAGGGTCGACGCCGTCTTTTCGAAGTGGAACCCGAAGACGCCGGGATGTGCCGTGGGTGTCGCACAGGACGGCAAGGTGGTGCTGGAGCGCGCCTACGGCCTGGCCGACCTCGAGCACGACGCGCCGAATGCGGCCGACACGATCTTCGAGGCCGGCTCGGCGTCGAAGCAGTTCACGGCGGCCGCGGTGCTGCTGCTCGCCCGCGAAGGCAAGCTGTCGCTCGACGACCCGGCTCGGAAGTACGTGCCCGAGCTGCCCGACTACGGCAAGCCGCTCACCGTCCGGCACATGCTGACGCACACGAGCGGCCTGCGCGACTGGGGCGAAGTGGAGAGCATCGCCGGCTGGCCGCGCACCTCGCGCGTCTACACTCACGCCCACGTCCTCGACATCGTGTCGAGGCAGAAGTCGCTGAACTTCGAGCCCGGGACCAACTGGTCGGTACTGCAACACCGGCTACAACCTCGCCGCGGTGATCGTGTCGCGCGTGAGCGGCATGCCGTTTGCCGAGTTCTGCCGGGTCCGCATTTTCGGGCCGCTCGGGATGACGCGGACGTCGTGGCGCGACGACTTCCGGCGGATCGTGAAGGGCCGTGCCACCGCCTACGGCGAAACGAAGGACGGCTACCGCCAGGACATGCCGTTCGAGAACGTCCACGGCAACGGCGGGCTGCTGACGACCGTGGGGGACCTGCTGAGGTGGAACGAGAACCCCGTGGCCCAGAAGGTCGGGGACGCCGAGTTCGTGCGCGAGCAGCTGCAGCCCGGCAAGTTCAACAACGGCAAGTCGCACGACTACGCGCTCGGGCTCTACATCCGCACGTTCATGGGCGTGCCGGAGGTCGGCCACGGCGGCTCGACCGCGGGCTACCGCGCCTACCTCGCGAGGTTCCCGAAGCAGCGCCTCTCGGTGGCCGTGCTCTGCAATGTCGCATCCGGCGAGGCGGATCGCTACGCGCACCAGGTGGCGGCCCTGTATCTCGGGAACGCGTTGACGCCGCCGCAGTCGGACCGGACCGGCGCCGACCCGCTGGACGACTCACGTCGCCCGAGCGTGCCGTCTTCGCGCGCGGGGCTGTATCGGAACACGGCGACGGGCATGCCGCTCGGCCTGGTGCACAAGGACGGTCAGTGGATGCTGGCAGGCGGCAGCGCACCGGCCAACCTGCTGGGGCCCGGGTCGGAGTCCGACCTGGAGTCGCGCCAGACCGGCCGGAAATACGATTTCGACGCGCGGGGCCTGCGCGTGTCGAATCCCAACGGAACTGTGGACCTGTTCGAGCGCGTGGAGCTGGTCACGCCGGCGGCAGGCGACCTGGCCGAGCTGGCTGGCACCTACTCGAGCGACGAAGCGGAGACGACGCTCGAGGTCGCGGTGAACGGCAGCACCCTCATCGTGCGGCGTCGGCCCGACGCGGTTGTCGCGCTGCGGCCTGTCTACAAGGACGCGTTCGCCGGCCAGGGACTCGGCCTGGTGCGTTTCCGCCGCGACGCGGGCGGCCGGGTTACGTCGCTCAGCGTCACGCTGGACCGGGTCTGGGACCTGCGTTTCGAGCGGACCAGGTAGCGGGCAGCTCGCAGCGGATCACGGACACGGCAGCTGACAGCGGATCAGCCGTGGCGCAGGGCTTCCGAAGTCACGCCGAAGCCCGGCAGAGCGAAGGCGGAAGACCCGCGACCCTACCTCGCGTCTCGCAGCTTGCGGGCGACCCGGTCCTCGATCCAGTGCGGGTCCCACCACTCCACCGGGTTCACCGGGTGCCCCTGCACCTGGATCGAGAAGTGGAGATGGTCGCCGCCCGCGAGTCCCGTCATCCCGCTTCGCCCGATCTGCTGCCCCTTCTTCACGGCGTCGCCGGGCTTCACTTCGATCGACGACAGGTGTCCGTACAGCGACTGCACGCCCATGCCGTGGTCGATGACGACGCAGTTGCCGTAGATGCCCAGGAAGTCGGCGTATACGACCTTGCCGTCGTTGCCGGCCTGCACCGGGATCCTCTTCGTCACCGCCAGGTCGAAGCCGAGGTGCACCTGGCGATCGACTTCCTGCCCTTCGTAGAAGTACGTCCGGTAGTCGGCGAACTTCGACTCCACCTTGGCGTTGCCGAGGGCGAGGAAGGGGCCCTTCCACAGGGCTTCGGCGGAGGTCTGCTTCGAGAGTTCGACGATCTTCTCCGCGTTCAGCCGCCGCAGGTCGGTGTTCATCCTGAGGAACGCCGGCAGGTAGCTCTCGCCCGGCGCGACCGCCAGCTTCAGCTCCGGCGCGTGCTCGAGGATGTCGGGGACGACGCGCTGGAGGAAGGCGTCGTTGAGTTCGATTCGCCCCTTGCTGAACGACTTGACAAACGGCTTGTGGTCGAGTGACGCGTGGCTCTCGTTGCCGGCCTCGTCACGCGCGAACAGGCGGATCGGTGTGGCAAGGTCCTGGTCGTACAGGAGCGCGAAGAACGCGACGCGCAGTTCGGGGTCGGCGCCCGCGACACCGGCACCCGCAGCGGGGTATCCCGGGTAGACCATGTCGCCCACCAGGACGCCGGACTGCGCGTCGGCCGGCGACACGCGGTAGACGACCATCTCGGCGCCGCCCAGGTTCACGTAGTGGTGGGTCGACACCGGCGAGACTCGCGGCGGGTTGAACCGCACCGCGAACTCCATCGTCACCGACGCCTCCTTGGTCCGGAGGCCGAAGAGGGTCGTGCGGGCCGCGGTGACGACGATCTTCGCGCGGCCGGCCTGAAGGTCCGGCAGCGCGCGCTTGCCGACCGGTCTGCTGATGCGGATCCGGTTCGGCGTCTCCTGTGTCAGCTTCGCGGCGCCGGGGGCGCCCAGCGAGAAGAGCGGGGTGATCCGGCCGTCCTGCTCGAGGCCGATGTCGATGCGGGAGAACGCCGCCTTCGGCGTCTCGACGGCGACATCGAGCGTGGTCGCCGCGCCGATCGTCTGCGACGGCTGGAGGATCTTGATCGTGGGCGCGGCGCCGCGGCCTGCGATGGCGAAGACGAGGCCGCCGCAGACGACGAGGACGAGAGGATTCCGACGAGGTAACGCATCCGTTAATCATACCGCGCGGGCGGCCGCAGCCGGCGTGCCTTGCCCACGGCCGATTTCCAGGGCTGGCAGCCGCGACCGCTCGCTTGGCGCCCCCTCAAGACACGGCCGGACGTCACGCGAAACTGGGGGTAGGAAAGGCCGCGTGCGGCTTGACTGGGTCCGGGGGCGCTGGTATCATCAAAAGCTCGCGCGACCCTCGAGTGCCGGTATCGTCTAGGGGTCAGGACACGTGGTTCTCAGCCACGGGACCGGGGTTCGAATCCCCGTACCGGTACCAACCTTCCAAGCCCTTCTCCTTCAGTTCTTTAGACACGTTTTCGGGCTTGTCGTTTGCGCCTCCTGAGAGGGCGCCGTCCCGGTCATTCTTGACAAGAACTTGACAAACTGGGCGCCGGCTCTCGCCAGCGGTGTCTGGCGCGAACACCTTCCCCGCCTCCAGCTTCGCAGCGGCTGCCTGCAGGTTGTCGAGCGTCTGGTTGTCGTAGCGTTCGGTCGTCGTGATCGAGGCGTGACCCAGCAGGTCGCGCACCTGAGCGAGCGGGACGCCGCGTTCGACGAGTCTGGATGCGTACTCGTGACGCATGTCGTGCCAGTGGAGGTTGATTGTCCGGAACTCGACCCGGCTGGCTGGCGACAGATCCCGCCACGCCCCTTCTCTTCTCCAATGCGGCTTCACGTCGTGGGCCTTGAGGACCGCCACGACCCACGCTGTCTTGATGCTGCCGACGGCCTCGCCGGTCTCGTAGCTGAAGACCGGCGCCCCGTCTGACTTCTTCTCGCCGGCCGCGTCCAAGCGTAGCCACTCGAGCACCGCCCGGAGCCTGCCGTCGCGATCGGAACGAACCTCGTCTTCCGGCTCTTGGTGGTCTGCCCCGCGGAGGGTGATGAGGCCCCTGAGGAGATCGATGTCGGCGAACCGCAATGCGAGCATCTCGCCTCGGCGCATGCCCGTGTCCAGCGCGGCGATGATCATCGACCGCAGCAGCGGCGGCGCCGCGCCGAGCAGCCGCGCCTCTTCCGTCCTCGCCGACGCGGCGTCTACGCCGGTTGTCCTCCCGCAGTTTGTGGATCAGCGTCTCGGTTCCGCGGCGAAATGGCGTTCGGTCGATATACTCGCGGCTGACCGCCCAGCTCAGCATGTGGCGCAGCAGTTCAATCGTTCGGTTGATGGAGGCGGGAGCCAGCGGCCGCCCGAGCGTGAAGCCGCCTTCGCGCGGCTTCTTGAGGTCCGCGATGAAGTCCTCGACGTCGGCCGTCCGGATATCGCCGATGGCGCACTCGCCGAACCGCGCCAGGATTGGCTTGAGCCGGTAGTCGATGGTCTCGGCCAGCGCAAGACCCTTGGCGACGACGTGTCGCTCCTTGTATCGCTCGGTGAGCTGCGCCAGGGTGAGCGGCGCGGTCTCCCGAGGCGGGATCCAGTCCCCGCGGGTCGAACGTGCCCGCACGGACTGCCTGGCGGAGCTGCCCGAGCACCGATGCGGCGTCGTCCTTACTCTGGAGCGGGCGGTTGGCCCACCGCGACAGACTGACGCGGCGGCCCCGAAATCCACCCCACCAGGAATGTGTGCAGCGGTCGCGCGCGCGGCCAGCGTGGCTGCAGAGCTTATAGAGTCCCATGACGCGATGGCCTCCTTCTCATTTGTGCCTCTCATTCGGACGCCCGCCTGCCGCTAGGCTACGCCGCGCGCAGGACCGAACGCGTGCGTGCCGTCTCGCGCTCGAAATGTTCGAGCCAGTCGTCCACCCACTCCGGTTTCAGGCGGATAGCCCGGCGGCCGCCGACCTTGACGTGTCGCAGCTCGGCCTTCGCGCAGGCTGTGTAGATCGTGTCCCGGCTGACGCCGGCGTATTGGGCGGCTTGGCGGACCTTGAACCACGTGGCCATAGGGAATCTCCTTCGTTTTGCGGCGACGAACCAACCGGTGGGCGACCTCACAAGGTGCGCCACCGGCAGAGATCGAATTCGTGGACGAAGGGGAAGCCGCAGAAGGCGAGCGGCACCGAATTTCACCGCTTGGATTCGGACCGGAGAGTGTCTGCGTGCTCCGACCATTTTCGCATCGTCGTCCTCTCCAATTCCAGCGGCAATTTGGTCGCGCAACGCATGATGATTGCCGGTGGAGCCTGTGCGAAACGCGGCCAATCGCCGTCGCGTTTCGCAAGGACCTTGTGGGTCTCGCCGAAGCGCGAAGCGTGGAGGCGGGCTTGCCCCGCCGAAGCCAGTCGAGCGGAGGCGGGCTTGCCCCGCCGAAGCCAGTCGAGCGGAGGCGGGATCCACAGGTCCGGCGGGATCCACCGGCGGGGCCGGACATGTTCCGGGGCGGGCCGCGGCCCCCGCGGCTTTCGCCGCACAACGTGCTGACGGCCGCTCGGCGCGTGAGGGAGCGACCCCGAGTGGAGCACCGCCTGGTGCTCCGTCCGCCCGGATTCGCGCGGGGTCGCTCCCTCACGCGCCTGACCGACCTGCCACTCCGGCCCCCTCGGGGCGGCAACCGGCAGCCCAGCGGCATCTCCGTGGCGGGGCGCAGCTTGCGCGCCCCGGACCTGACGGACGTCGCTCACTGGTGATCGCGTGGGCGGCGGCGGAACCGGCGGACGGTGTGCGGGTTGCTCCGCCGCCTCCGTCGCCGGTTGAAGGACGTCGGCATGCTCGCTGCATGGTCGCTGCGAGGCCCCGAGGTCACACTCCTGTGGCACACTTGCGTGCTCCTCGGCGATGACGTTGTGCCAGAGCCGTGCCAGTTGCGCCGGCGCCGATGCCCAACACTTGCCTCGCGCGTTTTCCCTGGAAATGCGCGGCGCGGAGCCACCAATTGGCGGTCCCATCGCGTTGGTGAGGTGGTCCGAAATGAACCAGTTGGATGGTCAACTGGTCCATTGTGAACCAGTGCCGGTGCGGGAGCGGTGCGGGAGCGCCGCGCAGAAGTCCCGTACCCGCCGAGTTCATGCGCCTGGCGCGACCCTGCCTGCGGCCGACGCCGGCCAGGCCAACTTGTCGTTCAGCGTGTCGATCGACAAGCTGAATGACCTTCACGCTCGGGACCATCGCCAGAGCCATCGCCCGCGCGTCTCATTGGCGGTGAAGGCGATATCCCGAGTGGACATCACCGGCTATGGGCCCGCCGCTGGGCTCGCGGGTGGGCCCTCGGGCTGGCGAGTGACGAGCCCGACACAAAGACGCCGGGCGGCTCCCGCCTTCGGCGCTTCGAGGCCGCCGAAGCGCGGGTGGTCCAGCGCGATCGGTTCATCGACGATGTCGATCGCGGGGCAGTGAACCGTACCGGGAATCCCGGAGCGTGAATTGGGTGAGTCAGGCCGCGGTCCGGCGGTGCCCAAAGTGGAGCGCCTCTGCGACGGCTTCAGGGTTTTTCGCTGCGACTCTGAGCAGTGCCAGTGCGGGCCCCTCAGGAGCGCGTCGGCCCTGTTCCCAATTGCGCAACGTCGACACGCTCACGCCGATCATCAGCGCGAATTCCGGCTGCGACACCTTGAGCTATGCCCGCACTACCCGCCCGTCCGCGGGTTCGAATGCCCTGGTCCGCGATGGCTTCTTGGCGCCACGCCGAATCTGGCCGGCCTGACGGACGCCGA
Source organism: uncultured Acidobacteriota bacterium (assembly GCA_963698725.1). GTDB lineage: Bacteria > Acidobacteriota > Vicinamibacteria > Vicinamibacterales > Fen-181 > FEN-299. Next base: position 353,695 of record CAVORY010000003.1, on the reverse strand, counting down.
GTGCGGGGGGTACGGCTCAATGCCACCCTCGTTTCGACTAGCGCCGACTCTTCCGGCGTCAACTCGAGGAAGTCCTTCGCTGCAGCGACGCGCCAGCCGTGCGCTTCGAGCGCGCTGTTCTTGGTTTTGCTCATTGCGCTCGCGCGCTCCTCGTCAGCGATGTTTCCAGTAGCCAGGTCGACGTTTCAGGTGAGCCACGGCGACAACGACGATTTCGTCCGGTCTCAGTCGGTAGACGACTTGGTAGGGGAAACGGGAGACGAGCAGCCGTCGGGTCCTCTGATCGGCGGACACGGGCGTTCCGCCTCGAGGGTTCTCCTCCAGCCGTTCCACGACCTTGGCGGTCTCGTCCAGCAGATCCCGGCCGAGGCCTCGCCGCTTGGCTTCATACCAGCGCACCGCCTCGCTGAGTTCGGCGGCGGCCTCCGGGAGGATTCGGATTGGCAGGGTCACCTACCGAGCACGTCCCGCCCGATTTGGCGCTTGACGTCGGCCCAAGGCTTGAGGTCCGTCCTGGCGCCCGACTCGACGGAAGCGACGCGACGGTCAATTTCGGACGCCCACTCTGCCTCGGCATCAGCATCCGCCGGTCCATCGAGGCTGGCGATCAGCGCCGCGGCGAGCTCTGTGCGAGCGTCCTCGTCGAGACGCAACGCTTCTGCCATGACTGTCGCTGTGGCCCGTGTCATGATGCCTTCATCTTACGCTTGACGGGATGGTCTCGTCACCTCGCGCCCTCTAGGCACATGGGCCCGGCGGTGGTTTCCGTCTATCGTCGGCCTACCCAATGAGGAGTGCCGGCAGGACGCCACGCGAGCCGACGGAAACCGGTGGCCGGGCGGCGCCACGCGCGCTATCATGGCCCTGGCAGACGAAAGCCATGGACAGCTCAACGCTCACCCGGCGGGAATCAGAGCGAGCTTCTGAAGACTAAACGACACCAGCTGGCGCTCTGCGAGCACTTGGGCTGGGTGGCCTTGGGTCGTCAGGCCCTGAAATGGCCAACGAACGGAGGCCGCCCCGTGGTGAGCTCCTGATGTTGGCGATCTGTGCACCGGTCTTCGCCGCAAAACCTCGATGCGTGATCGTCCGCAGCTAGACGGGGTGCCATGAACGAGCCGAAAGGAGCTCTCGGAAGGTCTGGCGATTCTCGGTGATCATGGAAGTAAGGTCTTCTTCTGGGGCGGGGAATCCAGCAGTGGCGAAGCATCTCTCGTGTGCCTGGATCCGGCAGATGGCCCCGATACGCCAGACCAGCGGCTCTGGACACCGATCTGGGCCAAGCCGCGTGTTCATCGTCGCCGTCCTGATGGCGCCACTCCTCATTCTCGTCCCGGACTTGTCCGGGCTGGCTGGCCCAGCGCTTGAAGCCGGCCAGGGTTTCTACGAAATCTTCGAGCAATACCGAACCGGAAACGCAGACGAGGCTGTCGAGGAGTTCTCGCGCTGGGATGCCGACCGTGTTGGGCGCGAGGCCACGGTACCGTCGGGCGCCAGGGATCTAAGGTCGCTGGCTAGACTCGCACTCCTGTACACGGAAGCGGGGATGAAGAACGAGAGGTTCGGCCTTCCGGTCAGGACGGTCGCATTGCCGCCGGATGATTGGCGTCACTTGGAGGAATGGCGTCGCCTGCCCTGGCCGTCCGGAGACATCGACACACAGAAGGATCTCTTGCTCGGCCCACGGAGCGACAGCAGAGGCATATTAGGTTTGGTGGACTTCGACATCTACTCGCGAACGGCGTTACATCTGATCAGGGAGATTGTCCGCGAAGGCCGGAAACAGAGGAACACCGCGCTCCTCGAATTCTGTCTCAACTGGTACGTTGTCGCCGGATCGTTCGTCTCGCCCTTCCACAGCTCAACCGGTCATATGCCGCTTCGGCGGGCCGCGCTCGTGGATTTCGGCGATCATCCCGAGGTCTTGCTTCTTGTCGGGTCGTACAGCTTCGGGGCGCAGGCTAAGCAGGTCACGCTTCGTCGTGTCCTCGCTCTTGACCCAACCCTGGTGGAGGCTCGAGTCAGGCTTGGTGATCTTCTCCACCGACTACAGCACGATGACGAGGCGAGCACGGAACTGGAACGAGCCGTTCGGGACGCTCACGCCTCGGCAAACGTTGCGATCGAGTACCTCGGCCGACTATTCCTCGGTCGACTTCTTGAGGATGCACGTCGGATGAACGAGGCTGAAGCGTGCTACAAAGCGGCGGGCGCCCTGAACCCTCAGTGGGAAGCCGCGCGGATTGCGCTGGGAAGCATGCGGATCGGTGCGGGAGATTTGGCGGAGGGATCGGCCGAGGGGCGTGCTGCTTTGGTGATCAGCATGTCGTCTCGATCGGACCCCGATCCCTGGTACCTGTACACACGAGCGCAATACTGGCAGGCGAGATCGCGCATTGCGTCTATGCGAATGGCTGTTCGGCCATGATGCGAACCCCACGATCGGCATGGCTGACCGCAGCGGCGTTCTCTGTCCTGGCCGGCAGCCTGGCCGATGGGAACAGACTCGGGAGTCCGCTTGACGCAGTGCGACAACAGACGTTTCGGGCCACGACAGATCTCGTCCGGGTCGATGTCATGGCCGTTTCGAACGGTCGAGCCCTGGCGGGCCTCATGGCGGGTGATTTTGAAGTGCTCGACAACGGCGTGCCACAGCAAGTTCAGTTGATCACCACCACAGGCGGCCGCGTGAAGGTCCTGCTGCTGCTCGATGTGAGCGGTAGCATTGCGTTGGGCACCAAGCTGCAAAGTCTCGTCAGAGCCAGCCAGGCGCTCTTGGCAGGTCTTGGACCCAACGATGAGGGATCGGTTCTGACGTTTGCTGACCGCTTTTCACTCGAGGCGACGGAGATCCGGGATCGAGATGTCCTCGGAAAGAAGCTGGTGTTGGCGTCTCGTCATCCTGCGGGTCAGACTGCCCTATGGGATGGACTGTTTGTTGGATTGTCCCTCTTGGGAAGTGACGTGGACCGCTCTCTCGTGCTGGTGTTTAGCGATGGACTTGACACCGCGAGCTGGTGTGACGCCCGGAGGATCAAGGAGGTTGTCAGACGTGCTCAGGCTGTCGTCTACGCAGTGACCGTGCCTCCCATGCCGGCACTCAGTGTCCAGCAGAAGGCGCGCATCGCGGACGAACAGTTCCGGCAGGCGATCGACCGCGGTCGCGTGTCGTTTGTGCACAAGGACGTGAGGGAAGTGGCCGAACTGAGCGGTGGGGAGTTGCTGCTGGCCGGACAGGGTGACCAGTTGACGGACACGTTCGTTTCTGTGCTGGAGCAGTTTCGTGCGCGCTATCTCCTCGCATACGAGCCCACGGGTGTCCGGCGCGATGACAGTTGGCATGAGCTTCGAGTCCGACTGAAGACACGTCCTGGAACGATCCGTGCGCGGTCCGGCTATTACGCCAGATCGAGAACAGCGGCCAAGTGAGAAGGCGAGACGGAAAGTAGCGAGGCGTGAGGGGGCGGCTACCACGCCATTGTCTGCGCGGGGTAAGCGTCCGCTCTTCCCATGTTTCCCGCCGCTGACGCAGTGAGCGATCCTTTCGGTGCCCGAGGAAGGGCTCCAGGGAACCTGGCCTCCCAAGACCTCGACTCTTGACTGCGTCAGGTCGCCCGGCTCGCCCTTCGAGCAGAGGAACTGCGTGAGAGTCACGCCTGGAGCGGTTCGGACCCCTGTGTCGCCCTCAGGCCGCCGCGGAGCGCCCATTGGCGATCGCTGACGCGACATCGCGCGGCTTCGCTCCCAGAGCGAAGAGCGCCCGGACGAGGAGGTCGATCGAGACAGTAGCGTCGGCGGCCTCCATCTTCGCGATGCGAGACTGACTGGACGTTAGTCGTTGCGCCAACGCGGCCTGCGACAACCCCTGCGCCACGCGCCGCGTGCGCAGGGTGCGGCTCAATGCCACCTTGGTTTCGACAAACGCCGACTCTTCCGGCGTCAGCTCCAGGAAGTCCTTCGCTGCAGCCACGCGCCAGCCGTGTGCTTCGAGCGCAGCCCGCTTCGTCTTCTTCATCGCCAACGGTTTCTCAGCTCGCGTCACTGGTATCAGTATATGTCACAAATGACATAGTGATTGACAAAAAGTTGACAAACGGCGCACGAATCCGCCCTCCGGCACCCTACATCGCAGGACGGTCCCGGGCGAAAACACTAAGAAAACCAACGGACACCATCAACGTCGACGTCGCACCGGCCGGTTCTCAGCCACGGGACCGGGGTTCGAATCCCCGTACCGGTACCAACCCTCCGAACTCTTTCCACTGGACATGCGCGTCGCCGTGCCGTCAAATACGCGGGTGGACGTCGTCAGCCCGGAGGAGGCCACGCATGGCTCAGCCAGCCGTCATTTCAGGCATGCTTCTCGCGACTGTGGGCGCGGTCGCGTCTCTGGCCTCTCAGAATTCGCCGCCCGCTCCGGGCCGCGACGCCAGCTCCCTCATCCAGCAGGCGCGCGCCGCTCTCGGAGTCGATCGGGCGGGGCCAATCGACTCCCTGATGCTGGCCGGTAACTGCCGACCGCTGACCGGTCCGCTGTCCTCAGGTGACTTCGAGATTCGCCTTGCCCTGCCAGACCGGTATGTCACCCTCAATCGATACGACGGGGTTGACGGTGTGGTGGGTATGCGTCTGGACGGAAACCGATTCAGCTTCATCGGTGCCGACCGTGAGTCGTTGCTTACCAAGGCAGACGCTGACGCGGTGAACGCGCATCATCTGGCGGGCCTGCGACGCGAAGCGACCCGGCTGGCGTTCGCACTGCTGCTCACCGACCGGACCGCGGTCCCTGTCAAGTTCGCATACGCCGGGCGGGCACGGGTGCCGGGCGGGGAGGCCGAAACGGTCGACTTGGTCTGGGGCGAGAAGCTCTCGGCACGCCTCTTCATCCATGCGACGACCAAGGTGCCGCTGTCGATGATGTTTGAGGAGATGGCGATTGCCCGTCGAGCGCCGCCGTCCAGCTTCGAGGAATTGAAGCCCTCGATGCCGACCTGGGAAAAGGTCGAGCAGCAGCTGCTCTTCGGTGACTACCGGAGGGTGAAGGGGGTCCTCTTCCCACACACCTTCACGCTGGAGAACGCAGGCCCAAGGTCCGCCAGCCATCGTGTCACGAGCGTGAAGTTCAACGAGCGGGAGATCCTCGACGCGGTCCAGTGACAGGAATGACGATCACGCGGCCGTCCGGTGGTGACCTCCGTGAAGCGCTTCGAGGAACAACGCGGGAGTCACTCCTGGAGCGACTTGACCCCACCGTCGCTTTCAGGCCGGGGCGGAGCGCCCATTGGCGATCGCTGACGCGACATCTCGCCGCTTCGCTCCCAGGGCGAAGAGCGCCCGAACGAGGAGGTCGATCGAAACGGTGGCGTCGGCGGCCTCCATCTTCGCGATGCGAGACTGACTGGATGTTAGTCGTTGCGCCAGCGCGGCTTGCGACATTCCCTGCGCCACGCGTCGAGTCCGCAGGGTGCGGCTCAATGCCACCTTGGTTTCGACGAACGCCGACTCCTTCGACGTCAACTCCAGGAAGTCCTTCGCTGCAGCCACGCGCCAGCCGTGTGCTTCGAGTGCCCTGCTCTTAGTTCTGCTCATTGCGCTCGCGCGCTCCTCGTCAGCGATCCTTCCAGTAGCCAGGTCGACGTTTCAGGTGAGCCACGGCGACAACGACAATCTCGTCCAGCCTCAGTCGGTACACGACTTGGTAGGGGAAACGGGAGACGAGCAGCCGCCGTGTCCTCTGATCGGCGGACAAGGGCGTTCCGCCTCGAGGGTTCTCCTCCAGCCGGTCCACGACCTTGGCGGTCTCGTCTAGTAACTCCCGGCCGAGGCCTCGCCGCTTGGCTTCATACCAGCGCACCGCCTCGCTGAGTTCGGCGGCGGCCTCCGGGAGGATTCGGATTGGCAGGGTCACCTACCGAGCACGTCCCGCCCGATTTGACGCTTGACGTCGGTCCAAGGCTTGAGGTCCGTTCTGGCGCCCGACTCGACGGAAGCGACCCGACGTTCTATTTCGGATGCCCACTCTGCCTCGGCGTCAGCATCCGCCGGTCCATCGAGGCTGGCGATCAGCGCCGCGGCGAGCTCTGTGCGAGCGTCTTCGTCGAGACGCAACGCCTCTGCCATGACTGTCGCTGTGGCCCGTGTCATGATGCCTTCATCATACGCTTGACGGGATGGTCTCGTCACCTCGCGACCTTGCCCCGACTTGACAGAAACTTGACAAACTGCGCACGAAATCACCCTCCGGCACCCCATCACGCCGGACGGTCCCGCGCGAAAACCCGAAGAAACCCAACGAGCACCATCATCGTCGACGTCGCGCCGGCCGGCTCTCAGCCACGGGACCGGGGTTCGAATCCCCGTACCGGTACCAGCCTTCGCTTACCTCCGATCTCCTTCGCGCTTTTCTCGGTAAGCTACGGCTCGGCAGGCCAGCCTCCCAAGCCCTCTTTCTTCAGTTCCTTCGAATGGACATGACCGAGGGCGCGCAGATTATCTTCATCTGAACCGGCGACGCTCTTTCTGCGACCCGGCTTGACGCTGTCTGGCCGTGACGGGACAATGGCACCGTCCGCGAAGCTGGCGTTGATGTCTTTGACGGAGTCACCATGACCCGCACACGCATCGCCCTGCTCGTTTCGGCGGCTGTCGCAATCGTCGGTCTCGTGCCTGCCTGCGCTACCAACCCGGTGACCGGCAAGAAGCAGCTTGTCCTCATCAGCGAGGCGCAGGAACTTGCCATGGGGCGGGAGGCGGACCGGGAGATCTCCGCATCCTACGGCCTCTACCCCGACGAGGCGCTGCAGGCGTACGTCCAGCAGCTCGGAGCCGGGATGGCCGCCCGCACCGAGCGGCCGAGCCTCCCCTGGACCTTCCGGGTAATCGACGATGCGGCCGTCAACGCTTTCGCGACGCCTGGCGGTTACATCTACATCACCCGCGGGATTCTCACTCACCTCAACTCGGAGGCCGAGCTCGCCGCCATTCTCGGCCACGAGATCGGGCACGTGACGGCGCGCCACTCGGTCACCCAGATGAGCCAGCAGCAGCTGGCGCAGATCGGTCTGGTCGCGGGCATGATCGCGTCGCCCGAATTCGCGCAGTACGGGCAGCTGGCGCAGATGGGCCTGAGCCTGCTGTTCCTCAAGTTCAGCCGCCAGGACGAAGTCGAGGCGGACCAGCTCGGTTTCCGCTACATGACGGCCGGCGGCTTCCATCCGCAGGGGATCTCGGAGGTCTTCCGAATGCTGGACGCCCTCGGGCGGCAGGAGGGGAGTCCGGGACGGCTGCCCGAGTGGATGTCCACGCATCCCGACCCGGGCAACCGTCTGGAGTGGGCTCAGCGGGCGGTCGCCTCGGTGGACCGGGACGCTTCGGGGATGATCACCAACCGCCCGAGCTACCTGCGTCGGATCGACGGCCTCGTGTTCGGAGAGAACCCGCGCGAGGGCTTCTTCCAGGCGGCCACCTTCCGCCATCCTGACCTGGCGTTCCAGTTGCAGTTCCCGGCCGGGTGGAAGGGCAGCAACGAGAAGCAGGCCGTCGGCGCCATGAGCCCCAACGAGGACGCGGTGGTGGTTCTTCACCTTGTCCCGGGCACGAGCGCCCGCCAGGCGGCCGAGCAGTTCTTCTCGAAGCAGCAGGACGTTGCGGCGGGCCCCGAGTGGCGCCGCGAGATCGGCGGGTTCCCCGCCTATTCGTGCGCCTTCCAGGCCCAGTCGGGGCAGAGCATGCTCGGCGGGCTGGCCGCGTGGGTCGAGTACGGAGGGCGTGTCTACCGGCTCCTCGGCTACACACTCCTGCAACAGTGGCCGGCCTATCGACGGACGTTCGAGCAATCGATTGGGAGCTTCCGACGCGAGACCGACCCGGCCGTGCTGAACGCGCGCCCGCGGCGCCTCAACCTGGTCTCGGTGCCCAGGCCCGCGACGTTCGAAGCGCTGCAGCGCGACTATCCGTCCACCGTCCCGGCGCCGGTTCTCAGCCTGATCAACAATCGCCCCCCAGGCGCGACGTTCGCGGCCGGCGACCTGTTCAAGCGGGTGACCGGCGGCCCGAACTGGTGACGCCGGTCCCCGTACCGGCACCAACCCTTCGCCCCGCTCCGCAGTCGATGCACGCGGCCGGGCGCGCGCGCATCACCCCCGCGCAGGGGCTCGACGCCGCTGACAACGGCAGCGCCGGCGGGTGCCGTCTGGCGCCGCTCGGGCGGCAGGCTGGGCGAAGCAGATCCGGATGAACTTCACCGACTCCTGCGGCGTATACGATCACGAGGGATGGCCGAACCGTGAGGTTTTTCACCCGTCCGGGGGACCCGTGGACCTGCCAGACACGCCGCCGGAAACCAGCGCCGCCGGACCGAGGGCGGAGGCCTGGACGTTCCACTTCTCGATCGGAACCACGCTGAGCGAGATTGGAAAGGTGATTGACCTCCTGCAGGACGAACTCGCCGTATGGCAGGTCCCGCTGGAGCTCGTCCAGATGGCGCAGACCGCGGCCGACGAACTGGTGACCAACGTGATCCGCCACGGATGCCGGGACGGTCGACCTCACGCGATCGACGTCGCCGTGGCCGTCCGCCGTGGCGAACTGGTCCTCCAGGTGTCCGACGACGGCATCCCATTCAGTCCGTGCGACGGACCCGCGCCGGACCCGACTCGCCCGCTCCTGGAACGCCGCACCGGCGGCATGGGCATCCCCCTGATCAGGCAGCTGGCCGCGGAGTGCCGCTACGCCCGGGTCGATGGACGGAACCAGGTCACGGTCGTCCTCAGACAGCCTGCGCCTCTAGGCTGACCATCCCTGCCGAGCCCTGAGCCCCGTGACGTGCGCCAGGTGGTGCCGCCCGTGCCACGCGTAGAGGGCCAGCGCGCGATCCAGTTCGACCGGCCCGAGCACGGAGTGGTTGTAGGTTCGGGCGAACGCCTCGGGCGACAGCGATTCGAGGAACGGTACCCATCGCCCGTGCAGTGCGTCGAGGATCGCGAGCGACCCGTCGATGCGGGTGGCGACGGCATCCGGGAGCCGCGCCCAGGCCGCCTCGTCGTACCCGACCACGGTCGGGTTGTCCGACGTGGCGGCGAGCTTGAAGCGGACGTACGCGTTCATGTGGCTGTCGGCCAGATGGTGCACGACCTGGGCGACGGTCCACCCCTCATCGCGGTACGGATGCCGCAGTTGTTCCGCCGTGAGTCCGGCGACCGCCGCGCGCAGTTGAGCGGGCAGCGCGGCGATCTCGCGGATGAATGCCTTGCGGCCTTCGGGCGTGTACCGATGCGGGCGGCGCGAACGCGCCGATGGGATAGCGTTGGTCTTCCATGGGTCGGCTCCTCGAGTAGATGGGACGGATGCCGTTTCGCATCTCGGATTGTACCCGTCCCCGCCCCCGAGCGCGCACGAAGTGTTCCGTCCCGCGCGGCGCTCCGCAAGGCGCTTTGACCGCCTCGCAAGTTCTGACACAATCCACGCGAACATATCGGGCGCTCTGGGGGGAGGCGGGCATGGGAGACCGAATGAAACTCGACCGCCGGCAGTTCGTCCGTGCGTCCGTGATCGCGCTGACGGTCCTCTCAGTGCCCGGGCCGTCCGAGGTGGCGCCGGGAAACGGGGTATAGAATGCGCACGGAGGCGGGAGCATGAACATGCGATCAGATCACCGGTTTCGAACGCTGAGTGTCGGCATCCTGACAGCAGTCCTGCTGGCGGCGGTCCCGCTCTTCTGGCTCGTGGGATCCGCGCAGCGGGGCGGCGCGGCCGCAGGGCTCGTCCAGGAGACGCCCTCCGAACAGCTGCGCTTCGAGTACATGGGCCCGCCGAGCAGCGGGCGCATTTCGGCGGTGGCCGGGATTCCCGGCGACACGATGACCTACTACGCCGGCGCGGCGTCCGGCGGCATCTGGAAGACGACCGACGGCGGCAAGACCTTCGTGCCGATCTTCGACGATCAGCCGGTGCAGGCAATCGGCGCGCTCGCGGTCGCCGTCTCCGATCCGAAGATCGTGTGGGCGGGCACGGGCGAGGCGTGGGCCATCCGCGACGCCGACGTGCAGGGGGACGGCGTCTACAAGTCCACCGACGCCGGCGCGACCTGGAAGAACATGGGCCTGAAGGACACCGGCCGCATCAGCCGTGTCATCGTCCACCCGAAGAACCCCGACATCGTCTTTGTCGCGGCGCTGGGCCGCGCCACCGGTCCCCAGCAGGAACGCGGCGTCTACCGGACGACGGACGGCGGCGCGACCTGGCAGCGCGTGCTGTTCGTCGATCCGAACACCGGCGTGTCGGGCCTCGCGATGGACGCGAACAACCCCGACATCCTGATCGCCGGGGCGTGGGAGGTCGTGATGCACACGTGGGCCATGTTCAGCGGCGGCCCCGGCAGCGGCATCCACATTTCGAAGGACGGCGGCACGACCTGGAAGAAGATCGAGCACCCCGGCCTGCCGAAGTCGCCGGTCGGGAAGATAGACGTCGCGATCGCCCCGTCGAACTCCAGCCGGATGTACGCGCTGATTCAGACCCCCAACCAGGGCTCGCTCTGGCGGTCCGACGATGCAGGTGTGTCCTGGCGCGTGGTGAGCTGGGACCGATCGCTGATCGGCCGCGCCGGCTACTACATCAGGGTCGCCGTCAGCCCGACCAACCCCGACGAAGTCATGGTGATGAACAGCAGCAGTCACCGGTCGATCGACGGCGGCCTCACCTTCCCGCTCTCCGCAGGCGGTTGCGGCGACTGCCACGACATCTGGATCGACCCGAAGAACCCCGACCACTGGGTGAGCACCGGGGACGGCGGGATGGGCATTACCACGAACCACGCGCAGAGCTTCTTCAGCGTGACGCTGCCGATTGGCCAGATGTACCACGTGGCGATCGACAACCAGGTCCCGTACTGGATCTACAGCAACCGGCAGGATGACGGGACGATGCGCGGGCCGAGCAACTCGCCGGTGCCGGTGACGAACGTGCCGACGCCGACGTATACGACGGCGAGGCCCGCAGCGGCCGGTGGCCGCGGGGGCGGCGGCGGTCAGGCGCCGACCGCCTGGCAGCCGAACATCGGCGGTTGCGAGTCGGGGTTCACGATCCCCGATCTGAGCAATCCCGACATCATCTGGGCCACCTGCTACGGCAACAAGGTGACGCGGTTCGACAACAGGGTCGGGCAGGCGCGGTCGGTCAGCCCGTGGATCATAACGCTCGACTCCGCGCCGAACACGGTGAAGTACCGGGCGCACTGGACCCCGCCGCTCGTGCTCGACCCGTTCGATCAGAAGACGGTCTACTACGGCACGCAGTACATCCACAAGACGACCAACGGCGGGCAGAGCTGGACGATTGTCAGCCCGGACCTGTCGACCAACGACCCGACCCGAATCGTGTCGTCGGGCGGCATCGTCGGCGACAACCTGGGTCAGTTCTACGGCGAGGTCGTATTCGCGATCGCGCCGTCGAAGATCCAGCGCGGCCTGATCTGGGCCGGCACCAACGACGGCCTGATCTGGCTCACGACCGACGGCGGCGCCAATTGGACGAACCTCACGAAGAACGTGGGCGGCCTCCCCGTCTGGGGCACCATCCGCCAGATCTCGCCGTCGACGTTCGACGCGGGCACGGCCTACGTCGCGGTCGACTTCCACATGATGGACAATCGCGAGCCGTTCATCTACAAGACGACCGACTTCGGGAAGAGCTGGAAGAAGATCAACGGCGATATTCCCGCCAGCCATCCGCTCGACTACGTGATGACGGTCGTCGAGAACCCGAACCGGAAGGGAATGCTCTTCGCCGGCACGGGCCGCGCGTTCTACTACTCGATCGACGATGGCGCGCGCTGGAAGCAGATCAAGGGCGGGCTGCCGGCCTCGCCGGTGACGTGGATCGAGGTGGCGCCGCGCGAGCACGACGTCGTCGTCTCCACCTACGGCCGCGGCCTGTGGCTGTTGAGGGACCTGACGATGCTCGAGCAGGCGGACCAGGTGCGCGCCGACGCGCCGGCGTTCCTCTACGCGCCGCGCGCGGGTGTCCGGCAGGCGCGCAGCGGCCGGGCCGAGTTCCTCTACACGCTGAAGGCGGCGGGGCCGGTCACGCTCGAGATCCTGGATCAGAGCGGGGCCGTCGTCCGGTCGTTGAACTCCACGGGACGCGCCGGGCTGAACCGGGCCGTGTGGGATCTCCGCCACGAGTCGTCCCAGCAGGTGGGCCTGCGCACGACTCCGCCCGACAATCCGCGCATCTGGGACGAGCCGCGGTTCAAAGGGCGAACGACGCGGCCGATCGTGCACTGGGGGATCCAGGGACCGCAGCGCGCGGGCCCGATCGCCGCGCCGGGCAGGTTCACCGTGCGCCTCACCGCGGGTGGCACGCCGCTCACGCGACCGTTCGAGATCGTCAAGGACCCGGCGATCCCGTCGAGCGAGGCCGACCTGCAGGCGAATACGGCGCTGCAGATTCGCATCCAGAAGGCGATCAACGAGTCGGCCGACATGATCAACCGCCTCGAGATCGTCAGGAAGCAGCTGGAGGACCAGCTGAAGGCGAACGCCGGCAAGGCCGCGCTCGAGAAGGCGCTGAAGGACCTCGACAGGAAGGCGCTCGACGTCGAGCTGCGGCTGCTCTCGCGCAGCGACCTGCACAGCGACGACAAGTGGTTCGTCGAGGCGTACAAGATCTACCTGAACCTGCTGTGGTTCTTCGGCGACGTCGGTCTGGGCGCGGGCGACGTTGCGGGGGGCGCCGAGTACAGGCCGACGGACCAGGCCGTGCAGATCTTCGACATGATCGAGAGAGAGCTGGCCGGGGCGCGCACCGCGTTCGGCGCGTTCATGGCGACGGACCTGCCTGCGTTCAACAAAGCGATGGCCGGGAAGGTGCCGGCGATTGCGGACAGCATGAAGTAGGAAGAAGACAGAAGACAGAAGATAGAAGACAGAAGACGGCCTGCCCTGGGCGAGCCACGCGACTTCGCTCGGGGCAAGTCGAAGGGAAGGCGGGAGGCAGAAGGCAGAATCCAGAAGACAGAATCCAGAAGACAGAAGACCGAAGACAGAACTCGGAAGACGCGAGAGCCTGCTACAGCTCTTCGCGGTTGGCCACCTCGGGCCCGCGCGCCTGCACGGCGCCGGTATTCCGATGCGGGAGGATGACGACCGCCGGGAGCGTGACCGCGCCGGGGGGCAGGGGAAACACCTGGGCCACGCCGCCAGGGTGCCGCCGTCTGAGGTCTGCGAGATCGCCGTAATCGAGCGCGCGGTTCGGGCAGCCGGCCACACAGGCCGGGGGCTTCCCGAGGTCCAGCAGGTCGGCGCAGAAGTCGCACTTGGTGGTGGTGTTGCGCGCCGGGTTGAACCGGATGGCGCCGTAGGGACACGCGAGCTCGCACGCGTGGCAGTTGCGGCATCGGCTCTCGTCGAGGAGGACGATACCGGCCTCGGTCTTCGAGACCGCTTCGGTCGGGCAGCAGGGAATGCAGACCGGGTTCAGGCAGTGGTGGCAGGTCGTCGACAGGTTGTAGGCGGCGACCGTCGTCTCCCAGGCGTCGGCCTGCTGCCGCCAGTCGCCCGAGGTCACCTCATAGACCCTCCGCCAGTGCAGGCCGGCCGGCAGGTCGTTCTTGTCCTTGCAGGCCACCTGGCAGGTCTTGCACCCGGAGCACGCGTCCGAGTTGACGAGGAAGGCGTACTGGCTGACCATCCGCGCCCATTCTACTCTGACGCTCGGTTCGAGCTCTCCCGACGCGCTATACTGCCCCTCCGATGAACCTGTCCGACATCGACTTCGCCGGGCTCTATCGACGGCAGATGCTGCGTGCGAACCGTCAGGAGAAGACCCCTGAGCACTGGGACGGGCGCGCGACGGCGATGAGCCAGCGCATGTCCGACAGCCAGTACGTCCGGCAGTTCGTCGCCGCACTCGACCTCACGGGCTGCGCCACGATGCTGGATGTCGGCTGCGGGCCCGGCACGATCGCCCTCACCGTCGCGCCCCGCCTGGAGCATGTCTACGGCCTCGACTACAGCCCCGGGATGCTGGCGGCCTTCGCCGAGGAGGCGAGCGCGCGCGGCTTGGCGACGGCGGCCACCCCCATCCTCCGTGCCTGGGACGACGACTGGGCGGATGTCCCGGTCTGCGACCTCGTCGTCGCTTCGCGGTCGACCGCGGTGCCCGATCTCGAGGCGGCCATCCTGAAGCTCCACTCGAAGGCGCGCAGGCGCGTGTACATGTCGTATCCCTCCGACGGCAACCTGCCGGGCGACGACGTGCGGCACGCCATCGGCCGCGACGACGCATACGCACCTGACTATCTCTGCGTGGTCGGAATCCTGCACCACCTCGGCCTCCACCCGTCGGTCGGGTATCTGATGACGGAGAACCGGTTCGCCAAGTGCGCCGACTTCGCCGACTTCCTGTCCAAGGCGTCCGAACTGCTCGGGCCGCTGAGCGGGGAGGAAGAGGGCCGCCTGGAGACGTTCTTCCGCGAGGCTGGCGAACGCGCGCGACAGGAGCCGGTCCGCTGGGCGCTGTTCTCGTGGGAGGCGCGGACGAAGGAGGCGGAGTGAGCGGCGAACGGGCCCGGGTCTGGCGGCGGGCGGCGGTCTATGGCAGCCTCTGGGCCGCCGTCGAGATCGTCGTCGGCAGCTTCCTCCACAACCTGCGCGTTCCCCTGGCCGGCAGCCTGCTGGCCGCCGTCGGCGTAATGCTGATGACGGCGGGTCACCGCGCGTTCCCCGAGCGTGGGCTGATCTGGCGCGCGGCGCTGGTGTGCGCATTGATGAAGTCGGTGTCGCCGAGCGCCGTGATCCTCGGGCCGATGGTCGGCATCCTGATGGAGGGCGTGCTGCTCGAGTCGGCCGTCAGGCTGTCGGGGGGCCGCGCGGCCGGCTACCTGGTCGGGGGGGCGCTGGCGGTGTCGTGGTCGATGGCGCAGCGTATTGTGAACGCTGTCATCTCGTTCGGGACCGACGTCGTGCGGTTGTACACGGAGACCTACGCATACGCGGCCCGGTCGCTGGGCGTGTCGTCGTTCGGGCCGTTCGATCTCATCGCCCTGCTGGTCGGGCTCGAACTGGCGGCTGGATTCACGGCTGCCCTGCTGGGCCTTCGCGTCGCCCGAGCTTCACGGGCGGCTGCAGCAGAAGTTCCCGCCACGGGAACGCCTGGCGCATGGTTTCCGGGGCCGCCGATCACCGCCGAAGGGAACTGGTCCATCCCGCGCCTCGTTCTCGTGGCGGCGGCGCTCGTGTTCGGGATGGCCGGGCTCGGCTCGATGCCGTGGTGGGCGGCGCTGGCCTGCGTGGCCACGTTCGCCGGCTTCGCGCTGTACACCTATCCGCGGGCGCTCGCCCGGATTCGGCGGCCCTCGCTCTGGATCGAGATGGCGGCGGTGATGCTGCTGGCCGGCCTCGTCTTCGGAGGCCTGCGGAACGGACTGGAGGGCATGCTGAACGGCGTGGCGGCCGGCGCGGCGATGGTGCTCCGCGCGACGCTCGTGCTCTTCGGGTTCACGGCAATCTCGGTGGAGCTCCGTAATCCGGCGATCCTCTCGCGCCTGGAGCGCCATCGCCTCGTCGGGCTCTCGGACGCCCTCGGCGTTGCGTTCGGCGCGCTGCCGGCGTTCACGGCGGCGCTGACAGGGGAGCGCGGGCTGTGGCGGAAGCCGTCGCTCGTGGCCGCGTCCATGCTGCAGGTTGCAAACCGCATCGTGCTGGCCGGCGCCGAAGGGCACTCGCGACACCCGGTCGTCATCGTCACCGGCGCCACAGGGTCTGGCAAGACCACGCTGACACGGGCCGTCGTCGAACGCCTGAAGGCGCGAGGCGTCCGCGTGGCGGGCATCCTGGCGCCGGGGTTCGTGGCCGACGGACGGCGCACCGGCTTCGACATCGTCGATCTTGCGACCGGAGAGCGGGAACCGCTCGCGCGCGAAGGCGATCACGTGGCCGGACGGCACCCTCGATGGAGCCGTTTCGCATTCTCGCCCGAAGGGCTCGCGCTCGGGCGCAAGGCGCTAGCCGAGGGCGTGCGCGAGGCCGACGTGGTGGTTGTGGACGAAGTCGGCCCGTTCGAGCTGTCAGGCGGCGGCTGGGCTGACGCGCTCGACGCTCTCGCGGCGATGTTCGAAGGCCGCCTGCTCCTCGTGGTGCGAGAGGCGATTGTCGATACGGTCAAGGCGAGGTGGGGTTCGGCCGAGTCGGTCGTCTACGATGTTGGGAAGGCCAGCGCCGACGAAATCGCGGACTGGTTCGTCCCCCGGCCTGAGCCCTGAGCTCTGAGCCTCGAGCCCTGCCCTGTGCTACCCTTTTCCGCACAGTGCGCAAGGTCCTCATCGGCGCGGCCATCGGTCTCGCCGCCGCCGCCGCGGCGGCGCTCCTCGGACTCATCCCACTCGTCGACGCATTCGAGCGCAAGACCTACGACCGGCGGATCCAGTGGACCGCCGACCCGGCCTCGGCCCGCAAGGACATCGTTCTCGTGTCGATCGACCAGTCGAGCGTGAGGAACCTGGAGCCGCTGGTCGGGCGCTGGCCGTGGCCGCGGATGATCCACGCGTCGCTGCTCGACTATCTGGCGCGCGTCCCTGCGAAGGTGATCGTGTACGACGTGGTTTTCGCCGAGCGCGACCGGCGGTCGCTCACGGTCGGGGCAGAGACATGGACCGGCGAGGAGTCTGACCGGGCGCTGGCGGAAGCTACCGCGAAGGCCGGCAACGTCGTCCACGTTGTGGACGTCGCCGCGGAGGCGGGCGGTGCGGCGCAGGAACCGCTGGAGGCGACGCCGTATCGGCTCGACGACCGGGTCGAGGCGCGCGCGGTTGCGACCCCTCCGTTCCCGGAACTGGCGAAGGCCAGCCGGGCCCTCGGCCATAACCTGGTCGTGGTCGACCCCGATGGCCCCGTCCGACGCGCCATACCGTTCGTGAGGGGCGGCGGCCAGTTCCTGCCGTCGCTGCCGATTGCGGCTGCGATCATCGCCCGCGGCCTGCGGCCGTCAGACGTGAAGACGATCGGGCCGACTCTTCGCGTCGGCGACCAGGCCGTGCCGCTGATCGAAGCCGACCTTCCGGCCTACGACGACCGCCGCCACCCGAGCCTGCGCACGTTGATCCGCTATCCCGGCGGCGTACTGGACCCGCGGACGAAGCGGCCGACGTACGCCGAATACTCGTTCTACGACCTCTACTACTCTGAGCAGCAGATCCTGGCGGGCGAGAAGCCGCTGGTCGATCCCGCCCGGTTCAAGAACACCGTCGTGATCGTCGGCACGACCGCGCCGGGCCTCTTCGACCTCATCCCGGTGCCGTTTGCCGAGGGCAAGATGCCGGGGATGCAGATCCACGCGAGCGTGCTCGACAGCGTGCTGTCGGGTCGCTTCATGCAACCGGTTCCCGGCTGGGCCGGCGCGTCGGCGCTCCTTCTGTGCGCGTTCACCGCAGGGATCGGGCTCATGCGGCTTGGCGTGTGGCCCGGGCTGGCGCTGAGCGCGGCAACGGCGGCCGCGTTCGTCGTGGTGGCAGTGACACTCTTCGGGCAGGGGCTGTGGCTGAGGATGGTCGAGCCAGGCGTCGCACTCACGCTGGCCGCCTTCGGGGGGGTCTCGTACCAGGTACTTCGTGGAAGACCGCGAGAAGCGGAGGGTGAAGGGGCTGTTCTCGCGTTACGTGTCGAAGGACGTGTTCGATCAGCTGATGTCGGATCCGTCGAAGGCGGGCCTGGGAGGCGCGCGGCGGTCGATGACGGTGCTGTTCTCCGACATCCGCGGATTCACTACGCTCTCCGAGCAGGGCAGTCCCGAGGCGATCGTCCAGCAGTTGAACGAGTATCTCTCGCGGATGGTCCACGTCGTGTTCGAGCACCGCGGCACGGTCGACAAGTTCATCGGCGACGCCGTCATGGCGCTCTTCGGCGCGCCGCTCGACGATGCCGAACATGCGGAGCACGCCGTGCAGGCCGCGCTGGCCATGTTGAAGGAGCTGGAGGAGCTGAACCGCGGCTGGGCCGCGGGGGGCCGGCCGACGCTCGCCATCGGCGTCGGCGTCAACACCGGGGACATGGTCGCCGGCAACATCGGCTCCGAGTCGATCATGAGCTACACGGTAATCGGCGACGCCGTGAACCTCGGGTCGCGGCTCGAGTCGCTCAACAAGCAGTACGGCACCTCGGTCATCATCAGCGACGCGACGCGCGAACGCCTGCGGGGGCGGTATGATATTCGAGGGTTGGGCGACGTCGTGGTCAAGGGCAAGAGCCAGCCGGTCGCCATCTTCGAGGTCAGGGAAGCCACGGGAGCGGGAAACCCATGACACGCACGTTTCTCGTCACGACAGCCATGGCGGTCGCCGCGTGCGGCGCGGTGATCGCGACGCCGACGGACGCCGCGGCGCAGTTCGGCGACATCATGAAGAAGGCCTCGCAGGTCAAGGAGATGATGATCTCCGAGGCCGACGAGATTCGCATCGGCCAGGGGATCAGCGAGAAGGTCCGCGCGCGCTACGGCGTCGTGCAGGACCCGGCTGTCCACCGCTACGTCACGCTCGTCGGCGCCGTGCTCGCGACATCGAGCAAGCGTCCGGGCCTCCCCTGGACGTTCATCGTCCTCGACACCGACGGCGTCAACGCGTTCGCGACGCCCGGAGGGTTCATCCACATCACCCGCGGGGCCCTGGGCCTCCTCAGCAGCGAGTCGGAGCTGGGCGGCGTCCTCGCGCACGAGATCACGCACGTCACCGGAAAGCACACGGTCAAGGCCCTCCAGAAGAGCAAGGGGCTGCAGTTGGCGGCCAATGAGACCCTCGGCGACCAGGCCGTCTTCAACCGGTTCGTCGAACAGGGAACCGAACTGGTGCTGGCCGGGTTCAGCCGGGACGAGGAGCTCGAGTCGGACAGCGAGGGAATGAAGCTGGCCAACGGGGTCGGCTACCAGCCGTCTGGTCTCGGGGTCTTCCTGCAGCGCCTGTCCGACCGTAACAAGGCGTCCAGCGAGAAGCAGGGGCTCTATGCGTCGCACCCGGAGATGAAAGAGCGCATCGACCGGCTCGCGAAGCTGGCCGCCGGCGTGAAACCGGCAGGGACCGCGACGCTCGAGGAGCGCTACCGCAAGTACATCACCTACACCGCCAAGCCGCAGGCTGAAATCGCCGGCGTCGAGGCGGGCGCGGCCGGGCTTGCAGGCGCCAGCGCCAAGTCCGACAAGACCAAGGACGAGGAGAAGAAGGAAGAGCCGCCCAAGAAGAAGGGGTTCAGCCTCGGCAGTCTGATGAAGCCGACCGGGTCCGAGTCGAAGTCGGCCGAGGTGACCGGTTCCGGAGCCTCGCGCGGGGTCGACACCGAGCGCAACGCCAAGGGCGGCTCGAACCCGAAGATCGTCGCCGTCAACATCCAGATGTCCGACATCAACGCGTTCAAGAAAGAGGGAGGCCTCAGGTAGGCTCAGGGCCCAGGGCTCAGGACTCAAGACGCGCCCATGATTCAAACGCCAGAACTCCTCATCGGCGCGGTCGGTCTGGTGGTGACCCTTGCCTTCAGGGTGTTCACCGCCAACCGGCTCATCCGGAGCAAGCTGCGCCTCGCGCTGTTCTCATTCGCCGGCCAGCTCATCCTCGGCGGGGCGCTGCTGGGCGGCGGCACCCTGCTCTCGGCGGCGACGATTGAGCAGTTCCATTCGGTCACCCACCTTCTGCTCGCCCTCGGCGCCGTCACGTTCGTCGTCGTAATCGCGATCAACCCGTGGCGGGTCGACAGGACCCCGGAGCAGTTCCCCAACATCGTCCAGGACACGATCATCATCGGGATCTTCATGGTGATCGGCACCAGCGTGATGCAGGAGAAGTTCCTGACGACCTCCGCCGTCGGCGCGGTGGTCATCGGCTTCGCGCTGCAGGACACGTTGGGGAACACCTTCGCCGGACTCGCCATACAGGTCGAGAAGCCGTTCCGTGTGGACCAGTGGGTGCGGATCGGGTCGCTCGAAGGCCGGGTCGTCGAGATCACGTGGCGCGCCACGAGGCTCCGCACGAAGAGCGGCGACGCGGTGATCGTGCCGAACAACGTCGTCTCGAAGGAGCCGATCACCAACTTTTCGGAGCCGGCCGGCCCGACTCGTCTCGTCGTCGAGGTGGGTGTCAGCTATGCGGCGCAGCCGAACGTGGTCAAGAAGGTCATTCTCGACGCGCTTCGCGATGCGTCGCTGGTGCTGACCGAGCCCGCCCCCGAAGCGCTGGTCCACGACTTCGGCTCGTCGTCGATCACGTACCGGATCAGATTCTGGATCGCCGACTGGGGTCAGGACGATCTGGCGCGCGACCAGGTGCGGGCGTGCGTGTACTACGCGTTCCGCAGGACCGGAATCGAGATCCCCTTCCCGATTCAGGTCCACTACCGGGGGGCGGCGGCCGCCGCGCTGGTGTCCGACGCAGACCGCGTGGCCTGGATCGAGGCGGTCGATCTGTTCGCGCCGCTCTCGGTCGTCGACCGGGCCATGCTCGCCGGAGCCTCTCGCGACCGGTTGTACGGCGGCGGACAGACGATTGTGCGGCAGGGCGAGATGGGCGACTCGATGTTCGTCGTCGGGCGCGGCGGCGTTCGAGTGACGATCCTGCCGGGCGCGACCGAGGTGGCGACCATTCCGGCCGGCGGGTACTTCGGAGAGATGTCGCTGCTGACGGGCCAGCCTCGCACGGCCACCGTTTCGGCGATTACCGACTGCGTGCTGCTGGAAATCTCGGCCGTCGACTTCCGCAGGATCGCGCTCGCGCAGCCGGCCGTTGTCGAGCAGGTGACGGCCGTCGTGGCCGAGCGCCAGGCGGGCCTGCTGCGGAGCCGCGACAGCGCCGCCGCCGCCGGCGGCACGGCCGAGACGCCGCGCAGTTTCCTGCTGAAGGTCAGGGAATTCCTGCGGCTGTAGACGCCGCAGGGACTTCCCAGCCGCTTCCTCTATCGGATGCCGTGCTTCGCAAGTTCGCGCTGCAGGATCGGCAGCGAGATGCCGATCTTGGAGAAGGCCGCCAGGATGGTGCCGTCGCTCGCGATGAGGTAGTGCTTCCCGTCGTAGGCGTGGTACTTGTCGTACACCTTGCCCGTCGCGGGGTCGGCCGTGTCGCTGACGATTGGGTGGGTGATGCCGTTGTAGTCCACCATCTTCAGCACTTCGGGCGCCGCGTCGGACGTCACGGTGATCAGCCCGAAACCCTTCGACTTCATCTCGCGGTAGAACTTCTCGACGTGTGGCAACTCCACACGACAGCCCGCTCAACCGTAGCCCCAGTAGTTCATCAGCACGACCGTGTGCTGCTTCAGGAACGCGGACAGGCGCACCGTCTCGCCGCGGGCGGTCTGCAGCGCGAAGTCGGGCGCCTTCGACCCGACGGGCAGATCGACGTACCGACCGGTCGTGTACCCCGCCTCCGGATCGGATTCCTTGCAGGCGACACCGTCGGGCGGCCGATAGGCGAACAACTCCCGGGCGGGACGCGGCGTGGTTCGGATGTCGGAGATTGTCTCGAGAGTCCTGCCCATTCCGAACTGCGCCTTGCTGGTCGACGTGGTCTCGATGCGGCGGACCAGATGGTCGGGTCCGATCGACAGGACGCTCGTGTAGACGGGATCGTCGTCCGGGCGGTTGTAGCCGATCGTGTAGATCCACTCGACGACATCGACGGCGACGCCGGCGACCGTGTCGCGGCCCACGTACCGCAGGCTTCGAAGGCCGGGATCGGCGAGCCGCCATTTCGTCACCCAGTGTCCGAGCAGCGCCGACCGAATCTGCCATTGCCCGAGGTCGTAGAAACTCCAGTAGAGCGGGTTGAAGGTGTCGGTCTCGCGGGCCTCGTTAAGCGGCGCCACCTTCCACGTCGTGCAGGAAGCCGGCGGCTTGCCGTGGGCGCGGACCGCGAACCTGGCGGCTCCGTCCGATGCGAGGGTGACACGGCTCTGCGAGTCGCGGTAGGCCGTGGTCGTTGCCAGGTGGTACACGTTGGGCCGGCCCAGCCGGAGCTCGGTCGTCGATGCGCCCGTC
Organism: uncultured Acidobacteriota bacterium; assembly: GCA_963698725.1. GTDB lineage: Bacteria > Acidobacteriota > Vicinamibacteria > Vicinamibacterales > Fen-181 > FEN-299. The sequence goes on along the minus strand of CAVORY010000003.1, from coordinate 331,690 downwards.
GCCTGCCCCGCGGGATTGAACGTTTCGCTCTTGTAGGTACCAACGAGGCCTTCAGCCCTTCCGAATGCGTCGTCCATGGCCTGGAGCACGGCGACGGCCTTGGGCTCGACCTGCGGCGAGGGCGTGCGAGGCGGGGCCTGCGCCGAAAGCCAGGCCGCGCCTGCGGCCAGCATCAAGCCGATTGCGGCAGTGCGGATTCTCATGGGCGAGAAAGCCCTCCTGGTTGACGAACGGGATGGTAGCACGTATGTGAGGCGGCGCTACTCCGTCCACACCAGCAGCCGCTCGCCCTTCCTGCCGGACCAGTTCAGCAGCAATCCCGGGCCTCGCCGGTCGATGTCCTCCGGCGTCACGGTCAGCGTGACGCGGCGCAGGGACCCGGCATTGAGCGTGATCGGCTTGTTGCCGGTGAGCCGCATCATCCAGAACGGCAGGTCGATCTTCACGAACGTCTTGTCGCGGGGCGACCAGACGCGGACGCACATGACGGACACCGAGCCGGTGTCGCCCTTGATCAGCTCGCGATGCACGACGACCTCGTCGTCCGACCCGTGGGCCGGCAGCTCGATGAGCGCCCGCTGACCCGCCTTGCTCTCCAGGAGCTTCTCGAACTCCTCCTGGCCGCCGGTTGTGGACATCGACTGCACGTCGACCTGGCGGGTGACCATGTAGACGAGCGCGCCAACGAGGCCGGCGCCAACCAGGATCACGAAGATGACGATGCCGACGATGATGGGGATCCACTTCCTGGCTGTCATGGGCAGAACCCCTGTGCCTGCGCGCCCTGCCGCGCGAACGGCTGCGCCAGGAACCGCGTCGCCTCGCTGACGGCCTGCGTGTCCTGCAGGCGCGTCGCGATGGCGAGGGCCGCACGGTACTCCTCCTCGGCTTTCCCGCGGTTCCCCCGCACATCGGCCAGCTTGCCGAATTCGATGCGGATGCGCGCGAGCACCCAGTCGCGAACGCCCTCCGCGCCCTCCGCGCGCTTCAGGTCCTCCTCCGCCCCATCGAGGTTGCCCGTCAGCACGCGCGCCATTCCCCGCCTCCAGTGCCAGCGGCCTTCCTCGCCCATCATCAACGGCCGCGTCTCCCGCTTCAGCCGGGCGATGCCTTCGTCCAGCCGCGTCTCGGCCTCGGCGGGCCGCCCGTCGCGGAGGAGTGCGCACGCCTCCTCTAGTAGCAGCAGACGATTGCCGGGGTGGGTCCGTTCCATGTCGCGGATGACCGCGGCCGCGTCGGCGTGGCGTCCCGCGCGGGTGTAGATCAGGACGAGGCGGAACTGCGCCTCCTCCTGAAGGTCGCCCGGACTGGCGGCGGCCGTTTCCAGCAGACGGAGACCCTCCGCCCGGCCCCCCTTGAAGCCGATGATGCTCGCGAGGAATCGAACCGTCGCGGGCATCCCCGATAGCGCGTACCGGTAAGTGCCGAGGATGAGGCCGACGTCCGTACGGGTCGGGTCGAGCGAGTACGCCAGCTGGGATTCGTAGAACGCGCGGCGCGCCTTTCGGCCGGGGTCCCAGGTCCTGGCCTCGATTGTCGAACCGAACCACACGTAGAGGCCGAGCGCGGCCCCGAGACCGGCGTGCGGCGCGGCGTCGTTGTAGTGTTGCCCGACGGCCTTCTCCGCCAGCCTCACGGCCCGGTCGAGATCGCGGCGGAAGGCGGCGGCGAGTGCCGCAGGCGGCGCCGGAATCGGGACGAGCTTCGTGCTCCTGGTGTGCCCGCCGTAGTCGTCGACGAGCAGTGTGCCGCGCAGGAAGAGCACCCGCTGCCAGGTGGCAGCGGCCGCCCCGCGGTAGGCGGCGTAATCGCCGGGGTCGGCGACGATGGCCTGGCGGAACAGCTCGTCGGCGCGGTCGTAGTCCAGGTTGTAGATCGCCCGGTATCCGTCGAGACGAAGAGTGGCCGACCGCTCGTCGGCGACGGCCGTTGCGCCAAGGGCGATGCCGGCCGTCAGGACGAGCGCGGTGAGCCGCGCCGCACGGATGCTGGTCATTCTCGGCTACTATCCTACCCCAGCATGATTCACCATCTTCATACTGTCGACGCGCACACGGCCGGGGAGCCCCTCCGGATGATCCTCGACGGCTTTCCCGAGCCGCGCGGCGAGAGCATGCTCGACAAACGGGCCTGGCTCAAGCGGCACGCGGACCATCTTCGCCGCGCGCTGATGCTCGAGCCGCGAGGGCACCAGGACATGTACGGCGCGCTGCTCACGCGGCCGGTCCGGCCCGATTCGGACGCCGGCGTGCTGTTCATGCACAACGAGGGCTACAGCACGATGTGCGGGCACGGGGTGATCGCCATCGGCACGCTCGTGTTCGAGCGGGGACTGCTGGCAACGCGCGAGCCGAACGTCGTCGTGCTCGACACGCCCGCCGGACAGGTGCGGGCCCGGGCCACCGTCGTCCCTCGCGCCGGCCCGGCCGCTGCGTCCGACATCGGGCCGCCCGGCCGGCGCGAGCCGGCCGAGTCCATGTCCGCCAGCCGCGTGACGTCGGTGGCGTTCGAGAACGTCCCCTCGTTCGTGCTGTACCCCGGCCTGTCCGTAGGCGCGGTGAACCGGGAGGTTCGGGTCGACGTCGCGTTCGGCGGGGCGTTCTACGCGATCGTGGACGCGGAGGCCGCGGGCCTGCCCATTCACCACTCGCGCCTGCAGGACCTGAGGCGCGTCGGAATGGAGATCAAGCACGCCGTCGAAGCGGTGCGGCAGATCGTGCACCCGCTCGACCCTGGCCTGAAGGGGATCTACGGCACGATCTTCACGGGCCCCGCGAACGTCGAGGGATCCGATCTGCGCAACGTCACCATCTTCGCCGATGCAGAGGTGGATCGATCGCCATGCGGGACGGGCACGTGCGCCGTCATGGCCGTGCTCGACGGCATGAGCCTGCTGCCCGAGGGCCGGCCGTTCGTCCACGAGGGGATCGTGGACACGACGTTTCGCGGCCGTGTCCTCCGGCACACGGCGGTCGGCGACTATCCGGCCATCGTGCCCGAACTGGAAGGCTCGGCCTGGATCACCGGCGAGCACCACTTCATGGTCGACGACGAAGATCCGCTGAGGGAAGGCTTCCGGATTTGAACCACAGAGAACACAGAGGACACGGAGGAAGACCTCCGTCACGCGTGTCAGCGTCATGCTCGACCGGGCTTCGACCGGGGCCGGCCCGCAGGGCCGTGCGCGCCGGGCGCTGCGCCGCGGGAATGAACCCGCGCGCACCGGGTCGGGCTCATTCCCGCGGCGCAGCGCCCGGCCGCTCGGCGCCGCCGCTGCGCGGTGGCGCCACCCGGTCGAAGCCCCCGGCGCGGGAGCCTCTGTGGTCTCCGTGTTCTCTGTGGTTGTCCTTCGTCGTCAGTAGCCGATCGCCAGCCCGTCCTTGCGCGGGTCGGAGCCGCCCATCAGGACGCCCGACTCGCGGTCGATCTGAATCCCCTGGAAGCCGCCGAAGACGCCGGGCGACTCGATGACATGGTGGCCTCGCGCGGCCAGGCCGGCCCGCGCCTCGCCCGAAATGCCCGACTCGACGGCGACGCCGTCCACCGAATGCCGGATTCGAGCGGCCTCGCCGGCCTCCTGGATCGTCATCCCGAACTCGATCAGGTTCATCAGCACCTGCACGTGGCCCTGCGGCTGCAGATCACCGCCCATCACGCCGAACGACAGCCACAGCCTGCCGTCGCGCATCACCATCGCCGGGATCAACGTGTGCAGCGGACGCTTGCGCGGGCCAAGCGCGTTCGGGTGGCTCGCGTCGAGCGTGAAGAGGCTCCCGCGGCTGTGCAGCAGGATTCCGGTGCCGGGTGGCACGATCCCTGAACCGAACGGCTCGAACAGCGACTGAATCAGCGAGACCGCCAGGCCGGAGCCGTCAACCGCGGTGAGATAGACCGTATCGCCTGCGCCGGCGGGAGGGGCGGCGTTGTTGCTGCCGAGACGCCCGATCGTGTAAGGGGCCACCCGCCGCGCTGCGCGCGACATCTCGATGGAGCGGCGTCGCTCCACGGTGTACTCCTTCGAGATCAGCGTGGCGAGCACAGCCGGACCGACGTGGTCGGGGTCCGCCAGGAACCGATCGCGGTCGGCGAATGCGACCCGCGTCGCTTCGAGGAGCAGGTGCAGGCAGTCGGCCGTATTGTGCCCCAGCGCGCGCAGGTCGTACCCCTCGAGGATGTTGAGCATCTCGAGCACGACGACACCCTGGGTGTTCGGCGGCAGCTCGAACACGTCGAAGCCGCGGAACGTCGAGTGGATCGGTTCGACCCAGTCTGCGCGGGCCGCCGCGAAGTCGTTCTCGTCAACCAGGCCGCCGCGTTCGGCGAGATGGCGGCCGACGGCGCGCGCGATCGGGCCGCGGTAGAAAGCGTCCCGGCCGCCAGCCGCAATCGACTGGAGCGACCGTGCGAGCAGCGGGTTGCGGAAGATCTCCGCCGGCCGAGGGGCGCGCCCGCCGGGCAGGAACACGGCGGCGGTCTCGTCCTCGCGCGCGAGCATGTGGGCGAGGCTCTGCCACTGGCCAGCGACGATTCTCGCAGACCGGGAAACCGTCGCCGGCGTAGGAGATTGCCGGCGCGAGCGCCTCGGCCAGCGTGAGCGTGCCGTGGCGCGCCAGCAGCTCGGACCATCCGTCCACCGCGCCCGGCACCGTCACGGACAGCGGGCCGCGCGGCGGCACCCGCGCGTGGCCCGCCCAAATGGGGCTGCCGCAGGTTGCCGCCCGCCCCGTCCGCCCGCTGGCGTTCAGGCCGTCCAGCCGTCCGGTCCTTCCGTCGTGCACGATCGCGAACAGGTCGCCGCCGATGCCGGTCATCGCGGGCTCGACGACCGACAGAACAGCGGCCGCGGTCACCGCGGCATCCGCCGCGTTGCCTCCGCGGCGAAGAACGTCCAGGCCGGCCGACGACGCGAGTGGCTGGCTCGTGGCGATCATTCCGCGGCGTCCCATGGCAACCGAGCGCGTGGCGCGGAGGTTCCCGTACGGCCGGTCGCCCGGTACGAGGGCTGAGCTGACGTCCATGGCGTGCGCGATTCTATCAGAGGCGCGCGGCCCGATTCCCCCTGATCCTACAGGCTCCGAACGGAGCGGCCGATAGCCAGCATGGTAGGAATGGCCTGCGGGTCAGGGGCGTGCCCTGAACCTCGGGGACGGACTGAGCGAACCAGTGCCGCCGCGAGGAGATGCAGGGGGATGGTGGTTTGCAGTGATCAGTCTTGAAAACGACCCTGCGGTCGAAGCCGACCACCTTCGGAGACTGCTCGACAAGCAGCCCAGCTGCCTGATGCGGGTGGCGCAAGACGGCCTGCTGTTGGCGGCCAACGAGGCGTCGCTCCGGCTGCTCGGCGTCGACTCTCTGGGCGAGGCGCTGGACAAGCCATTCACGTCCTGGCTCGACCCAGGTCAGCTGGCGCAGTGGGGAGCGTTCACCGCCCGGGTGATGCAGGGCACGCCGGCGTCGCTCGAATGTGAGATCAAAGTTCCGTCAGGCGAGCGACGGAGCGCCCGCCTCCACGCGATTCCGCTCACAGACCATCCGGACGGCGTCAGATCGATGGCGATCGCGGTTCGCGACGCCTCCTATCGTCACGACCTCGAGGCGAGCGTGAACGAACTGGCGGCGGTGCGCTTGCAGTTGCAGCAGACCCTCGAGGAGGCCAGCGCCCGGCACCGCGTCGAACTCGAGGAGGCGACGAGGGCCGCCGCCCAGCGGCAGGCCGAACTGGATCGCGGCGCCTATGAGTCGACCATCCAGCATCTCGAAACTCAGTACTTCGACCTGGAGGCGCGCCTGGAGACCGCGGCGGCTGACCGCCGCCGCCTCGAGGAGGCGCTGAAGGCCGCCGAGTCTCGATGCGTGCCGCCGGCCGAGGCGGACGGTGCGGATCGCCAGGCGGAAGTGGTGCGCCGGCAGCAGGCGATGCGCGAGATCATGGAGACGTACGAACGCGAGCGCCACGAACGCGAACTCGAGACGGAGGCGCTCCGGTCGTCGCACGAGGCCAGACTCGACGAGGCGAGCAGCGAACATCATCGCCTCGCGGCCGCGCTGCGGGCGGATCTCGAGGCTGCGGCCGACGAACATTCGCGCGTGCAGGCCGCGCTGCAGGCGCAGTTGGACGAGGCGAACGGCGAGCGTCAGCGGCTGGAAGGGGCGCTCCAGGCGCAGGTCGAGGAGGCGAACATCGAGCGTCGCCGGCTGGAAGAGACGCTCCAGGCGCACCTCGGGGACGCGAACCGGCTGGAAACCGCCCTGCGGGCGGGGCTCGAGGCTGCGGCCGACGAACATTCGCGCGTGCAGGCCGCGCTGCAGGCGCAGTTGGACGAGGCGAATGCCGAGCGTCGCCGGCTGGAAGAGGCGCTCCAGGCGCAGATCGAGGAGGCGAACGGCGAACGACGCCGGCTGGAAGAGACTCTCCAGGCGCAGCTCGACGAGGCGAATGCCGAGCGTCGGCGGCTGGAAGAGACTCTGCAGGCGCACCTCGGGTACGCGAATCGGCTGGAAACCGCGCTGCGGGCGGAGCTCGAGGCTGCGGCGGGCGAACACTCGCGCGCGCAGGCCGCGCTGCAGGCGCAGTTGGACGAGGCGAATGCCGAGCGTCGGCGGCTGGAAGAAGCGCTCCAGGCGCAGTCGGACGAGGCGAACACCGAGCGCCGCCGGCTGGAAGATACTGTCCAGGCGCATCTCGGGGACGCGAACAGGCTCGAAGAGGCTCTCCAGGCGCACTTCAGGGACGCGAACAGGCTGGAAACCGCGCTGCGAGCGGAGCTCGAGGCTGCGGCCGGCGAACATTCGCGACTGCAGGCCGCGCTGCAGGCGCAGCTGGACGAGGCGAACACCGAGCGCCGCCGACTGGAAGAGACTGTCCAGGCGCACCTCGGGGACGCAAACAGGCTCGAAGAGGCTCTCCAGGCGCACTTCAGGGACGCGAACAGGCTGGAAACAGCGCTGCGAGCGGAGCTCGAGGCTGCGGCGGGCGAACACTCGCGCGTGCAGGCCGCGCTGCAGGCGCAGCTGGACGAGGCGAACGCCGAGCGTCGCCGGCTGGAAGAGACGCTCCAGGCGCAATTCGGAGGCGCCAGCGATCTGGAAACCGGCCTGCGGGCGGAACTCGAGGCTGCGGCCAGCGAACATGCGCGCGTGCAGGCCGCGCTGCAGGCGAAGCTCGACGAGGCGGAACACCTGGGAGCCGCGCTGCGCACGGTGCTCGATGTTGCGGCCGAGGAACATCGTCGCGCCGAAGCCACGCTGCGGTTGCAGCTCGACGAGGCGAGCGGCGAGTATCGCCGGCTGACCGCCGCACTCGAGGCATGCGAAGATCGCCCGGACAGGCAGGGGGCCGGCGCAGGTTCCGCCAGCAATCAGTCCGTCAAGACAGCAGCCGACCAGCAGGTGGTGCTGCAGGCCCTCACCGAGCAGGTGAGACGATTGTCTCCGCTGGCGGCTGCGGGCCGGGTTGCCCGCGAGATCTCGTCGGAGTTGCAGGAGCTGGTCAAGGGCGCGGACGCAGTCGCCACCCGCGTGCTGGCCGAAACCCCGCTGGCCCACCCGACCAGAGGGGACGTCGAATCGCTCAGGGCCGATACGATCCAGGCCGCCGCCCTGGCCGACGAGTTGTTCTCTGCGTGCGCCGACGCCGACGAGCCCGGCCAGGGCGCACGTCGTGCCGGCGGAGGAAGGAGGCGCGCGTGAGCGGCACCCATATCGCGCGGCGGCAGCGCGCCTCGCGGATTCCAGGAATCACCGCAGTCCGGCTGACGCCATCCGGCGGCGACGCCTCCCTCGTCAACATCTCGTCCAGCGGAGTGCTCGTCGAATGCGGCAGCCGCCTGGCGCCGAAGACGACGGTGACGGTGCGTTTCGAAGGCACCTTCTCTCCGGCCTCGGTCGAGGGACAGGTGGCGCGTTGCCAGGTCGCGGGCATCGGAAAGGACGGCGCGATCCGATATCACGTCGGCATCGCGTTCGCACGGCACATCCCGCTGAACATCGAGGAAGAGCTGGAACCGTCCGAGGATCTGGCGCAGCCCTCGCCGACCGAACCGCCGCAGGTGTCCACGGCGCGGCCGCCGATCGTCCCCGAAGCAGTGCCCGCTCACGTTTCCTCGCCTGCCCTGGGGATTCGCAACCGCTGGTAGGCGCGGCACCGCCAGGGGCCGCTAGGCCCTCGGGAACAGGACCCCCGGCGAGAGCTTGCAGCCAGGATCCAGCGCAGCCTTGACGGCGCGCATCTCCTCGATCCCTCGATTCCCGTAGAGCTGTCTGAGCAGCGCCTGCTTCACCGCACTGCGGCCGACACCGTGCTCCGAGAGGGGCGAGCCGCCCCGCGCGATCACCTCGCGACCGAACTCGAGGATCGCCGTCTGGCCGGCCTTCACGTCTGCCAGCGTCCGCGGAATCACGTTCGGGTGCACGTTGCCATCGGAGACGTGGCCCCAGATGGCGTAGGGCAATCCGCGTCGCTCGTAGCCATCCCGGTAGACCTGCAGCATCTCGCCGAAGCGCTCGAAGGGGACGACCATGTCTGCGGCGGTCTTCTGGATCCCCGGGTCCACCCGTTCCTTGGCGATGCCGACCCGGTGCTTCACGGCCTCGGGCGCCGACTCGCGGAAATCGAAGAACTGCTGTGCGCGCGCGCGGTCGCCCGGGACGGCGACATCGACGTGATCCAGCACGCCGGCCCCGTCGAGCAGCCTGCAGAAGACGCCCAACGGCGTGGCGTCGCCGCCCGCGTCGAGCGCCGACGCAATCTGCTCGTACGCGATCTCGCCCGTGGTCCCTGGCGCCAGCTCCAGCTGGATGAGAAGCGCGATCTCGGTGTCCGGCGGAAGCGAAATGCCGTGCTTCGCGTCCGCGCCGTCCTCGTGCAGCATCCCGAGGCACCGCCTGTCGAGCATTTCGATGGCCGAGACGTCGAGCCCCCGGGGATCGCCTCCGCGCCAGGTCCGCCTGGAGCGCTCGCGCAGGTCCGCGACCACCCCGAGCGCCAGGGCTTCGCTCGGGAACGGCACCAGCGCCAGGCACGTCGCCGGCGCCGGGGAGACGATGCCGAGCGTGGCCTCGACGATCACGCCAAGGGTCCCCTCCGAACCGATGAAGAGGTCGATGAGGTCCATGCCCGGCGCGGCGTGGTAACCGGCGGACCGCTTCGGCACATCAGGCATTACGTAGGTCGGCACCGGCACACGGACGATGCCGGACGAGGTCTCGATCGCGAAGTAGCCGTCGGCGTGCGCGCGCACGCCGCCGCGCGCGACGTCGAGCACCTCGCCCGACGCGAGGACCACCGTGAGCGCCCGCACCCAGTCGCGCGTGCTGCCGTATTTGAACGTGGCGGCGCCAGACGCGTTGGTCGCAATGGTGCCGCCCACGAACGCGCCGTCGTAGGTCGGCGCCGGCGGGTAGTAGCGGCCCTGAGCGGCCAGCATCTCTTTCAGGGTCACAACGGGCAGGCCCGCCTCCACCCTGGCGAATCCGTCGCCGACCTCCCGGATGGCCGCCATCCTCGACGTGCTGAGCACGACCTCGCCGCGCGGCGTCGCGCCGCCGGTGACCGACGACTGCGCGCCGATCGCGAGGACCGAACGATGCTGGCGCAGCACCGCCGCGACATCCGCCTCGCTCCGCGGAAAGACCACGCCGGCCGCGTGCCCGCCCGGGTAGTGCGCCGCGTCCTCGACGAACGACTGCAGGGTCGACGGGTCGGTATCGACCGCCGGGTCGGTCAGAACGCCGCGTGGAGGACGGGTGGCGATGCGACAAGACATAGTCGGCACTGACGGTGACTGGTCGGACTTACGATGAGTGGTCTGAACTGACGATTGTCAGTCGCGTCACGCTGGCCATAGCATACCGCCGAAGTTCCGCCTTTGGCCCTGAGCCCTGAGCCTTGAGCCCCGAGCCTTGAGCCCTGCGCCACTGCTATACTCCCCCTCATGGGCGACCACGCACGCAGGCCGGCAGCGGCGCAGGACTCGCGCCGTCGCACCACCACCTACGCGGCGGTGATCCTGGTCGAGGCGCTGGTCATCGTCGGGCTCTACGTGTTCAGCCGGTACTTTTCCGCCTGACGCACGCCATGCACCTCATCGACTGGCTCGTCATCGTCGCGTATCTCGTCTGGATCGTCCACGACGGGCTGAAGCGCACGCGGTCGGCCGACGAGATGGACGGCTACCTGCTGGCGAAGCGCAGCCTGCCGTGGTGGGCCGCCGGGCTCTCGGTGATGGCCACGCAGTTGAGCGCGATCACGCTGGTGGGGACGACGGGGCAGGGGTACGCGGACGGCATGCGGTTCGTGCAGTTCTACTTCGGACTGCCGATTGCGATGGTGATCCTCTCGCTCACGGTGGTGCCGTTCTTCTTCCGGGCGCGGGTCTACACCGCCTACGAGTATCTCGAGCAGCGGTTCGACGCGAAGACGCGCGGCCTGGCCACGCTGCTCTTCCTCGGCGGCCGCAGCCTCTCCTGCGGAGTGGTCATCGCGGCGCCCGCCGTCATCCTCTCGATCGTGCTCGGCTGGAACCTCACGCTGACCGTCCTCGCAATCGGCGTGCCGACGGCGGTCTACACGATGTTCGGGGGCGTCCAGGCGGTGGCGTGGACCGACGTCAAGCAGATGGCGGTCATCGTCTGTGGCGTGCTGGCCGCGGTGGTCGCGCTCATCATCGGGCTTCCGGACGAGGTGTCGCTCGGCCAGGCACTGCACGTCTCGGGAGCGGCAGGCCGCCTCCGGACGCTGGACTTCTCGTTCAACTTCACTGAGAAGTACACCGTCTGGTCTGGCACCATTGCCAGCCTCTTCCTGATGCTCGCCTACTTCGGCTGCGACCAGAGTCAGGTCCAGCGCTATCTCACCGCGAAGTCGATCGACGAAGGCCGAAGCTCGCTGCTGATGAGCGCGTTCTTCAAGATCCCGCTTCAGGCGCTGATCCTCCTGACCGGTGTCCTGGTCTTCGCGTACTACCTGTTCGTGCAGCCGCCGATGCTCTTCAACCCGGCCCACCAGGATCGCATCGAGGCGAGCCCGCGTGCGGGGGAGTATCGCGAACTCGAACGCCAGTTCGGCGCCACGTTCGAGGAGCGCCGGCAGGCGGCGATGGCGCTGGCCGCCGCAGGGAAGAGCGACGATCAGTCACGCCTCGCATCCGCGCGCGCGGCCTTCAGGGACGTCGACGAGCGGCTGAAGGCGACAACCTCGCAAGCCAAGAGCCTCGTCCGCGACGTCACCGGCGACGCGATCTACGACGACGTGAACTACGTGTTCCCGACGTTCGTGACGACCCGACTGCCAGTGGGGCTGGTCGGCCTGATCATCGCCGCAATCTTCGCCGCCGCGATGTCGTCGATTGCCGGCGAGGTGAACGCGCTGGCGACCACCACGGTAATCGACGTCTACAAGCGCCACATCCGGCGCGAGGCGGATGACGCTCACTACCTGTTCGTCTCGAAGGCGGCGACAGGGTTCTGGGGCCTGCTGGCGTGCGCGTTCGCGGTGTACGCGGCGCGGGCGGGGTCGCTGATCGAGGTCGTGAACAAGGTGGGGTCGCTCTTCTACGGGACGCTTCTCGGCGCCTTCGTCCTGGCGATTGGAACGAAGCGCGCGTCCGGGCACGGCGCGTTCGCGGGGATGCTCGCCGGTTTCGCCACGGTCCTGCTTGCTGCCCGCTACTCGTCCATCTCCTACCTCTGGTACAACGTCGTCGGCGCCGCTGTCGTGGTCGTCGTCGGTCTCCTGGTCAGTTTCGTGCAGGGGCCGCCACCAGCTGATCAGTCTAAAAGCAAGTAAACACTGGCCTTGCCATCTCATAGCCGCGGCGGCTTGAAGCGCCAGCTCGCCTGAATCCTGACTGCGGGATCCTGAATCCTATAAATAAGACTCATTCAGTCTTGTATTGTGTTATATTGGAGACCATATCGGTCGGAGTAACGAGTTGACCGGGAGTCGTCGGCCCCCAATCCCGGTCATCCCGGACTCCGCCGCCATCATCCCGAGAGCCGCGCATGAGCACGGAAGCCAAGACGATCGAGGAACTGGCGACGCAGGAGTACAAGTACGGCTTCGTCACGGACGTCGAGGCCGAGACGATTCCTCGCGGGCTCAACGAGGACACGATTCGCCAGATATCGGCGCGCAAGGGAGAGCCCGAGTGGCTCCTCGAGTGGCGGCTGAAGGCCTATCGCACCTGGCTCACGCTGCGCGATCCCGACTGGGCGAACGTCAAACACGACCCGATCGACTACCAGGACATCATCTACTACTCGGCGCCCAAGCGGCCGAAGGCGCTCTCCAGCCTCGACGAGATGGACCCCGAGATCCGTCGGACGTTCGAGAAGCTGGGCATCCCGGTCGACGAGCAGAAGGCGCTGGCGGGCGTCGCGGTGGATGCGGTGTTCGACAGCGTGTCGGTGGCGACGACGTTCAAGGGGAAGCTCCGGGAACTCGGCATCATCTTCTGCTCGTTCTCCGAGGCGGTGCGTGAGCATCCGGATCTCGTTCGGCAGTACCTGGGCTCGGTGGTCCCCCATTCGGACAACTTCTACGCCGCGCTCAATTCGGCGGTCTTCAGCGACGGCTCGTTCTGCTACGTGCCGAAGGGCGTCCGCTGCCCGATGGAGCTGAGCACCTACTTCCGCATCAACGCGCAGAGCACGGGCCAGTTCGAGCGCACGCTCATCGTCGCCGACGATGGCGCGCAGGTCAGCTACCTCGAAGGCTGTACGGCGCCGATGCGCGACGAGAACCAGCTGCACGCGGCCGTGGTCGAGCTGGTGGCGCTCGAGGGGGCGACCATCAAGTACTCGACCGTGCAGAACTGGTATCCGGGCGACAAGAACGGCAAGGGCGGGATCTACAACTTCGTGACCAAGCGCGGGCACTGCCGCGGCGCGAACTCGAAGATCACCTGGACGCAGGTGGAGACCGGCTCGGCCATCACCTGGAAGTACCCGAGCTGCATCCTGCAGGGCGACAACTCGGTCGGCGAGTTCTACTCGGTGGCGGTCGTCAACAACCACCAGCAGGCCGACACCGGCACGAAGATGATCCACCTCGGGAAGAACACGCGCAGCACGATTGTGTCGAAGGGCATCTCCGCAGGCCGCGGCCAGAACACGTACCGGGGCATGGTGAAGATCGGGAAGAACGCGTCGAACGCCCGGAACTACTCGCAGTGCGACTCGCTGCTCATCGGCGACCGGTGCGGTGCGCACACGTTCCCCTACATCGACATCAAGAACACATCGGCGCAGATGGAGCACGAGGCGTCCACGTCGAAGATCGGCGAGGACCAGATCTTCTACTGCCGTCAGCGCGGCCTGTCGACCGAGGACGCGGTGAACATGATCGTCAGCGGCTTCTGCAAGGAAGTGTTCCGGGAGCTGCCGATGGAGTTCGCCGTCGAGGCGCAGAAGCTGCTGGGCGTCAGCCTCGAGGGGTCGGTGGGGTAGGGACAGAACGGCATCTTGCGATCGTGCGAACTTGCGATCGTGCGATCTGGAGTAGCGCGGGTCTTCAGACCCGCGATTGCCAACAGGACAAGACGAATGCTCGAGATCAGGAAGCTGCGGGCCCGGGTGGGCAACAGGGAGATCCTCAAGGGGATCGATCTGACCGTCGGCACCGGCGAGGTGCACGCGATCATGGGACCCAACGGGTCGGGCAAGAGCACCCTCGCCGGGGTGCTCGCCGGCCGGCCCGAATACGAGGTGACCGACGGGTCGGTCACCTACGAGGGGCGCGACCTGCTCCCGCTCGCCCCGGAGGACCGCGCGCGCGAAGGACTGTTCCTCGCGTTCCAGTACCCCGTCGAGATCCCCGGCGTCAACAACGCGTACTTCCTCAAGGCCGCGCTCAACGCCCTCCGCAAACACCGCGGCGAGGAGGAACTCGACGCGATGGAGTTCATGGCGCTCGTCCGCGGCAAGATGAAGCTGCTCGACATGGACCAGGGATTGATGACCCGTCCGGTCAACGACGGGTTCTCGGGGGGCGAGAAGAAGCGCAACGAGATCTTCCAGATGGCCGTGCTCGAGCCGAAGCTCGCGATCCTCGACGAGACCGACTCCGGCCTCGACATCGACGCGCTCAAGGTCGTCGCGAGCGGCGTGAACGCGCTGCGCAGCCCGGACCGATCCGCCATCGTCGTCACCCACTATCAGCGGCTGCTCGACTACATCGTGCCCGACTTCGTTCACGTCCTCTCGGAGGGCCGCATCGTCCGCTCCGGCGGGAAGGAGCTGGCGTTCGAGCTGGAGGAGAAGGGGTACGGCTGGCTGGAGACGGTGGCGTAGAGATCAAGGCTCAAGGCCCAAGGCTCAGGCTACAAGGCGGGACGACGATGCTGACGACAATCGACAGCTACCTCGCGACATATGACCGCGTCGAAGCCTCGCGCAGGCACGAGCCTGCATGGCTCCGCGACATGCGGCGAGCTTCTGCCGCGGCGTTCGGGAAACTCGGGTTCCCGACGACGAAGGACGAGGACTGGCGGTTCACGAACGTGGCGCCCATCGTCGGCACCTCGTTCATGTCGGCGCCGCCGGCCGCGGTAGCGCGGAACGCGGTGTCGCGGTTCTCGGTCCCCGGCCTCTCAGGCCTCGTGCTGGTGTTCGTCAACGGGCGGTTCGCGCCCCGATTGTCAGACCTCGGCACACCGCTGGCCGGTGTGACGACGGTGTCGCTCGCGGAAGCGATCGCAGACGGCCCGGCAAGCCTGCAGCCCCATTTCGGCCGTCATACGGACGTAACGACCCGACCGTTCGCTGCGCTCAACACGGCGATGTTCGAGGACGGGGCGCTGATTGCGATCGCCGACAACGCCGTCGTCGAACCGGCGATCCAGCTGGTCTTCCTGTCCACCGTGACCCCCGTGCCGGCCGTCTCCTATCCGCGTGTGCTCGTCACGCTCGGGCGCAACAGCCAGGCGCGTGTGGTGGAGACGTTTGCCGCGATCGGGCCGTCCCGCGGGTTCACCAACGCGGTGACCGAGGTCGTCGTAGGTGACGGGGCGGTGTTCGAGCACTACCGGGTGCAGCGGGAGGCGTCCTCCGCCTTCCACATCGGGCACACGCAGTTTCAGCTCGGTCGGGCGAGCGGTTCCTCGTCTCACGCCATGGCACTCGGCGGCCTGATCGCGCGGCACGATGCCGTGGCGGTGCTCGGTGACGAGGGGGCGGACTGCACCCTGAACGGGCTCTACCTGGCCGACGGCACGCAGCTGGTCGACAACCACACCGAGATTGACCACGCCACGCCGCACGGTTCGAGCCACGAGCTCTACAAGGGCATCCTCACCGGACGGGCCCGCGCGGTGTTCAACGGCCGCATCAGGGTCCGGCCCGACGCGCAGAAGACCGACGCGAAGCAGACCAACAAGACGCTGCTGCTCTCCGACGACGCGCAAATCAACACGAAACCGCAGCTCGAGATCTTCGCCAACGACGTGAAGTGCACGCACGGGGCGACGGTGGGCCAGCTGAGCGAAGACGCCCTGTTCTACCTGCGCGCCCGCGGCATCGGTCTGGACGACGCGAGAAGCCTGCTGGTGAAGGCGTTCGCGACGGATGTGACAAGCCGGATCGGCCTGGAGCCGGTTCGCGCCGAATTCGACCGTCTGCTGGCCGGGCGGCTGACGGGCGCACTGGCGGAGCGAGCGTTCGCATGAAGCCGTTCGACGCCGCCGCCATCCGACGCGACTTCCCGATCCTGGACCAGTCGGTTCACGGGCAGCCGCTGGTCTACCTGGACAACGCGGCGACGACGCAGAAGCCGCGGGCGGTCATCGACGCGATCTCCCGCTACTACCTGGCGGACAACGCGAACATCCACCGGGGCGTCCACCTGCTCAGCGAGCGCGCGACGTCCGCGTACGAGGGCGCCCGCACGATCGTCCGGGCATTCCTGAACGCCCGCGAGTCGCGCGAGATCGTGTTCGTCCGCGGCACCACCGAGGCGATCAACCTGGTCGCGCAGGCCTACGCTCGGCCGCTGCTCCGGCCCGGCGACGAGATCGTGGTGTCGGTTCTCGAGCACCACTCGAACTTCGTCCCGTGGAAGATGGCCTGCGAGGCCACTGGAGCCGTGCTACGCGCCGTGCCGATGACCGACGCCGGCGAGCTGCGGATGGACGAGTACGAGAAACTGCTGGGGGGCCGCACGCGGCTGGTGGCGCTCGGGCACGTCTCGAACGCGCTGGGGACCATCAACCCCGCGGCCGACATCGTCCGGATCGCCCACGCGCGCGGCATCCCCGTGCTGCTCGACGGCGCCCAGGCGGTCCCGCACATGACGGTCGACGTCACGGCGCTCGACTGCGACTTCTACGCCTTCTCCGGGCACAAGCTGTTCGGACCGACAGGAATCGGCGTTCTCTACGGCAAGGCCGAGCTGATGGACCGGATGCCGCCCTGGCAGGGCGGCGGCGACATGATCAGCTCGGTGACGCTCGACGAAGTCCGCTACAACACGCTCCCGGCGAAGTTCGAAGCCGGCACGCCCGACATCGCCGGCGCGATCGGTCTGGCCGCCGCGATCGAGTACCTGAACGGCATCGACATGGAGGCCGCATCCGCGCACGAGGCGGCGCTGACGCGGTACGCCGAGGAGAGACTGTCCGAGTTCGACGACGTGACGCTGATCGGCCGGGCTGCGCGCAAGGCCGGGATCGTGTCGTTCGTGATGAAGTCGGCGCACCCGCACGACATCGGGACGATCCTCGACCGCGAAGGCGTGGCGATTCGGACGGGCCACCACTGTTGCCAGCCGCTGATGCACCGGCTCGGCGTGCCCGCCACCGCGCGCGCCTCGCTGGCGTTCTACAACACCCGCGACGACGTCGACCGCCTGGCGGACGCGATCGGGCAGGTGAGAAGGATGTTCAGCTGATGTCCGACCTGAGAGAGCTGTACCAGGAAGTGATCCTCGACCACCACAAGCGGCCGAGGAACTTCGGCCCGCTGGCCGAGGCGAACCGCCACGCGGAGGGGCGCAATCCCTTGTGCGGCGACCATCTGACGGTGCAGGTCGACGTCGAGGGGGGCATCATCAAGGGGGTCGCCTTCGAGGGGGCCGGCTGCGCCATCTCACGCGCGTCGGCTTCGCTCATGACCGACGCCGTCAAGGGCAAGCCGGTCGAAGAGGCCGAGCGGATGTTCGAGGAGTTCCACCAGATGGTGACATCCGGCGTCGAGAACGCGGTGGAAGAGAGCCTCGGGAAGCTGGCCGTCTTCTGCGGCGTTCGGGAGTTCCCGTCCCGGGTGAAGTGCGCCAGCCTGGCGTGGCACACGCTCCACGCCGCGCTCGAGGCGAAGGGAACGACGGCGAGTACGGAGTGACGGGAGAATTCAGAATCCAGAATTCAGAATTCAGAAGATAGAAGATAGAAGATAGAAGATAGAAGATAGAAGATAGAAGATAGAAGATAGAAGATAGAAGATAGAAGATAGAAGAAACGGAGGAGTGAACTGACGGCGGGTCACCCCTTCTGGCTTCTGGCTTCTGGCTTCTGGCTTCTGGGTTCTGGATTCTGATCCCGGAATATGTCGCGATGTCCAACACGGATCCCGTTTTCGCTCTGACCCTGCGCCCCAAGATCGTCGACGCGCTGTGCTCCGTGTACGACCCCGAGATCCCGGTGAGCATCTGGGAGCTGGGCCTCATCTACGACATCGGCATCGATGCCGACCGCCGCGTTCACGTTCGGATGACGCTGACCGCTCCGGTCTGCCCGGCGGCGCAGGCGCTCCCGCTCGAGGTCGAGCGCGCCGTTCGCGCCGTGGAGGGCGTGGCCGACGCGACCGTCGAGGTCGTCTGGGACCCTGCCTGGTCGGCCGACCGGATGTCGGACGCCGCCAGGCTCCAGCTCGGATTTCTCTGACAGAAGCGTAAGTGGCTGTCTCGATTCGAGGCAGCGCGTCCGCGCCTCCCGCCGTTTCCCGCCTGATTTGCGCCCGATCTACGCGTTCCCGCATTCCGGACCCCTGGCCCGCGGCTTGCGCTGCGCCCATGCATTGGGCCGGCGACCAGGAACGACCTGCCGCCGAGCAGAAGGGTGTGGCCAGCCACATGGGACACGACATGGAGTACCAACGCAGCCGCCGAGCAGACAGCGATCGTGGCCAGCGACCTGTCTCCCGCAAGGCAGCCGGCTTCACCCTGCTCGAAATCATGATTGCGCTGGGGCTGATCGCCGTGATGTCGGCGATCGCGGCGATGGTGATGCCGACGGCCCTGCGCTCCGCCACGGCGGACAGCGGCGCGAGCCGGGTGGCCTCCGTGTTTCGCGCGGCCCGCGAACAGGCGATCAGTCAGCGTCGGAACGTCCGGGTCACCTTCACCGCGCCCAATCAGATTGTCGCGACGAGGATCAACGTCCCGAACACGACGACGACCGCTCTCGGGACAACGGTTCTCGAGTCAGGGATTGCGTTCCAGCTGTTCCCCACCGTTCCCGATACGCCGGACGCCTTTGGCAACGCGTCCGCGACGGCGTTTGGGACGGCGGCGTCGGTCATGTTCACCAGTGAGGGAGCGTTGGTGGATCAGAACGGCGACCCGGCGAACGGCACGGTCTTCCTCGGCAGGGGAATCGACCCGATGACCGCGCGGGCGGTCACGATCTTCGGACCGACTGCATTGATTCGTCAGTGGCGCTGGAATGGCACGCAGTGGATCGACTGACGCCCCCGGCGCACAGACGGAGTTGCATATGCCACATCCATCCACGTCCGACCGAGCAGGGTTCACGCTGATCGAAGCTCTGGTGGCCATGTTGGTTCTCACCGTCGGCCTGCTGGGCCTGGCGCAGTCGTTCTATCTGGGCATGCGCCACATGTCCACGTCGACGGCCAACCTCGTCGCGCGCGAGAAAGCCCGCGAGGCGGTCGAGAGCGTCCACACGGCCCGCGACACCCGCACGATCACCTGGAACCAGATCAGGAACGTCTCGAACGGCGGCGTCTTCGTCGACGGAACGCAGGCACTGCAGAACGCCGGCGCCGACGGTCTGGTCAACACCGCCGACGACGCGATCGCGGGGATCGAGACCGTGCGGGAGCCCGGACCCAACGGCCTGCTCTTCGACGTTGACGATGTGCTGACCCCCCTCGTCGGGTTCACTCGTCAAATCCAGATCATCGAACTGAGTCCTGTGGACCCGGATCTTCGCGAACTGCGGGTCACGATCACCTATCGAGTTGGCGCGCAGACCGGCCGCTACACGCTGCGCACCTTCGTTTCCGCGTTTTCCTAGAGACACGCCATGCACCGCCTCGAAGATCGCAGGGCCGGGAACGCCGGCTTCAGTCTCATCGAACTGCTGGTGGCGATGGTACTGGTGCTCATCATCATGGGCGGCGCGCTGACGGCGCTGACGAACGCGTACCGATCGAACGAGAGCGCGAAGCTCGTCACTGGTGTCAACAACAGCCTCCGCGTCGGGGTCGACCTGATCGTCCGCGACTTCATCCAGGTGGGGCAGGGGCTGCCGACGGGCCGCACCGTCCAGGTTCCGAGCGGCGTCGGCGCGCTGCAAATCCAGCGGCCGCACCCACTCGGCAGTCCCTGTACCGCCTGGCCGGTCGGGACCGAGGCCATACCGGCCGTTACGCCGGGCCCCGGCTGCGGGCCGACGATCGACGGGGTGGCGACTGACATGATCACGACGCTCGCCGCCGACTCGGCGCTGGACAGCGTACCCGTTCAGAGCTTCAACGTCGTCGCGCACACGGCCACCGTGTCGACGCCGGCGCAGGCCCCAGCCGGGAGGGACATCAGCGTCGGCGGCGCCGACGACATCCGCGTGGGTGACCTGGTCATGTTCGCCAAGGGCAGCATCAGCGCGATGGCCTATGTCACCGCCGTCGACGGCAACCAGACGATCACGTTCGCGGCGGGCGACCCGATGAACCTCAACCAGTTCACCGCGATATTCACAGGAACGGTGGACGACCTGGCGGCGGCGCCACCCACGACCGCCCAGTCAGCGAACGTGTCGCGAATCCGGATGATCACCTACTACCTGGACAATACGCTCGACCCGATAACACCGCGCCTGATCCGTCACTTGGGCTGGGGCGACCCGTTGGCAGCGGTGAACCGGCGCGGCCGGACGGTCGCGTTCTCGATCGAGACCCTGCGGTTCAGCTACGACATGCTGGACGGGGTCACCAATCCCTCGAACGTCCGCATGGTGGCCGTCGACCTCACCGCCGCGGGCCAATGCGCCCCGAATCCGTGCTCGCCGAATCAGATCCGAAAGGTCAATCTCCTCGTGGCGGCGCGCTCGGATGACCGGTCATCCGTGACGAGGCGTATGTTCCGCAACTCGCTGAGCACCCAGGTCAGCCTGCGCAGCCTGGCGCTGGTTGACCGGTACCGATAGAGAAAGGACTCCCTCGTGAACAACACGGCAACGTCGCGATCGGAGAACAGTCCATTGATCCCGGGGCAGGGCGTCGGGTGTTCTCGGGCCGGTCGGGAATCGGCCGGTGTCCGGGAATCAGGCATGGCGCTGGTGACCACGATCCTGATCATCGCGCTCATGTCAGGCCTCCTGATCGGCTTCTTCGCCATGGTCGCGGCCGATCAACAGGCGAGCGGCGCCAACCGCGATCAGACGCAGGCCTATGCCGCGGCGCACGCCGGGCTGGAGAAGCTGACCGCCAGTCTGGGCGCGATGTTCACCGGCGGCAACTACAGCCCGACGGCTGCCCAGATCACCGCCCTGACGAGCACCCCGCCGGCGCTGACCGGCTTCCAGTACCTGGCCGCGGACGGCACTCCCGGCTACACGATTACCCCCGGAGCCGTGCAGACGGCGACAATCCAGAACGGCCAGCTCCAGGGTCTGGTCGGCCTCATCACCCCCTACGAGATCAACGTGACCGCGAAGGGAACCGGTGTGCTGGGCGGCGGCGCCGAAGTGCACCTGCGCCGGCAGCTCCAAACGGTGGCCGTGCCCGTCTTCCAGTTCGGCGTCTTCTCGGAGAACGACCTGAGCTTCTTCGCCGGACCGACCTTCGACTTCGGCGGCCGCGTCCACACCAACCAGAACGCCTATCTCGCGCAGGACGGGTCGGCGACATTGATGCTGCGCGACGTCTTCACGGCGGTCGGGGAAATCGTCCGGACCCACCTGGCCAACGGCCTGCCGATTTCGACGAGCGGTCACCGCGGCTATGTCGCGGTAGCGACAACGGGCGCGGCCAATCCCATCTTCCAGTGTCTCAGCTGCGGCCCGATGGGCGGCAACTGCGGCACCGTCAGAGGGCCCAGCTGCGCGGCCAACCCGAACGCCATTCAGGACGGGAGCGTGAACGCGGCGACCATCCCCCCGAGCACGCTGCAGACGGTCAGCGGTCTGCCGACGATGGTGTTGACACCCGGCAATACCGCCAACGAGCCGCGCTGGACCAGCGTCTCGACCGGAACCCTCTCGAACCGCATCCGAAACGGCCGCACCGGCGCCAGGCGTCTCGACCTGCCCCTGGTGTCGGACGGCGCGCTGCCGATCGACATCATCCGCCGCCCCTCGCTCGCGGCGCCGGATGCCCAGGTGGTGCTGGACCAGCGGTTCTTCAAGATGGCGAGCCTTCGGATTCTGCTCTCGGACCGGGCGGCGGACATCACGGGGCTGCAGACGGTGACCGCGACGCCGCCGATCAACCTCGCGCTGTTGGCGCGCGACCCGGGGTATCGAGCGGCGCTGGGCGTCACCTGGGTGAACGGCATCCCGCTCGCGCTGGCCGGGACCTACAATGCGGCAAACGGCTTCGGCTATCGGGTGCCAGCCGGCACGCCGATCGCCGACGGATTCCTGAAGATCGAGCGCCAGGACCGGGCCGGCGTATGGTCGGACGTGACCGTCGAGATTCTCAATCGGGGCTTCACCGGCCGCAACCTGGCCAACAACGCCGTCTGGAACAGCGCCGGTACGACGTGTGCGACCTCGGCGAACGATGACCCGAGCCCGAACGCCGTCATTCGCCTGCAGCGCCTGCGCGACAGGCCATCGACCTGGGTCTCGGGAATCGACGGGGCCTGCGGTCACACGGGGAATGCCGGCACCGCAGGGACGTGGTCCAGCGCGCCGACCGACTTCATCCCTCTCACGCTCTACGACGCGAGGGAAGGCGCGCGGCGCGACGACCCGACCGGGGCCGGCGCCAACCCGCTGATGGGCGGCGTCATGCACTACGCCGAACTCGACGTGAACAACCTGAGGCAGTGGCTGGCCGGCCACGCGGACACGCAGGATCTTACGGGCTTCGTCGTCTACTTCTCCGACCGTCGCGGCAACAAGAACCTGGGCGGGGATGCTGCGGCCGAGGTCCGCGCGGGCCCGGACGCGGTCCTCTACACCCCCGACGACTTCGGCACCGACGATGTTGAGACCGGCGAGCTTGGGTTCGAGGACATCGTCAACCCGGCGGACGGCCAGAGCGTGCCGAACGGCGCGCTCGACACCGGAGAGGACGTCAACGGCAACGGGGTCCTCGATACCTACGGCGGCATGCCGAGGCTGTACCCGACCGCCGGCGGTGCCTACGGTCTACCGAACGACCCGGCGTGGGCTCCGGCGCACGTGCCGGCGTGGCCG
This sequence comes from uncultured Acidobacteriota bacterium, assembly GCA_963698725.1. Taxonomy (GTDB): domain Bacteria; phylum Acidobacteriota; class Vicinamibacteria; order Vicinamibacterales; family Fen-181; genus FEN-299. The sequence goes on along the minus strand of CAVORY010000003.1, from coordinate 309,095 downwards.
GCAGGCCTGGCGACGGCCCTCCTGTGGCCGCCGGCCCTGGGCTACCAGCCCAACTCGGTCGGGAGACCCTCGACCGATAGCCTCTGGGCCGAAGGGACGCCGGTGACCCTCGCCACGCCGGTGGCGGTAAACGAGGCGAGAGTCAACCCTCCGGTGTTCTTCCGGCGGGCCCTCAAGATCGTCAACGGCGGCTACACGGCGGGCACGCTGCGGCTGCCGCGCAACGCAGCCCAGGGGCTGTCGGTCGTCGCCGAGAACCCCGCTTATGTCCAGGGCAACTACAACGCGCCAGACGCCGCCGGCACGGCCTTTGGCACGACGCCCGGCACCGATCACGTTTCGGCGGCGGTGATCGCCGACGCGGTGACGCTGCTGTCGAACGTCTTCAACGACATCGCGACGTTCATGGCGCCGCACGATGTCACCAACGCAGTGCGCAACGCGGGCACGACGTGGTACCGGATGGCCGTGATTTCCGGCAAGGGCCTGAACTTCCCGCGGCCGACCAGTAACACCGCGAACGACCACACCGACTTCGGCACCGACGGCGGCGCGCACAACTTCCTGCGCTACATCGAGGATTGGGGCGGCCAGGCGCTCAACTATCGCGGCTCGATCGTCAGTTTCTACCTGAACCGCCAGGCGGTCGGCACCTACAAGTGCTGCAACGTCGTGTACTCGCCGCCGTCGCGCGGCTACAGGTTCGACACGGACTTCCTGACGCCGGCATTGCTGCCGCCGCGGACGCCGATGTTCCGCGACATCAACACGCTGACGTTCCGCCAGCTGCTGCGGCCGGGGCAGTAGGGCCCACGGGGGCGCGCTCGGCGGGACGACGACACCAGCTGGCAGCGGGTAGCTGTCAGCTGGCAGCCATGGCGGGTCAAGAGACCCACCCTACCTCCTCGCCCCCGCGTTCTTCACGTACTTGTCGAACCAGGTCACCATCTCGTGCAGCGTGTGCAGCACCGACTCGCGCGCGGCGTAGCCGTGCGCCTCGTTGGGCAGCGTGACATAGCGCACCGTCGCGCCGTGCCCCTTGAGCGCCATGTAGAGGCGTTCGGACTGAATCGGGAACGTCCCCGAGTTGTCGTCCACTTCGCCGTGAATCAGCAGGATCGGGTCTTTCACGGCGTTGGCGTACCAGAACGGCGACATCCTCGCGTACGTGTCCGGCACCTCCCAGAAGGTGCGCCGCTCGCTCTGGAATCCGAACGGCGTCAGCGTCCGGTTGTACGCGCCGCTCCGCGCGATGCCGGCGCGGAACAGCCGCGAGTGCGCCAGCAGGTTCGCCGTCATGAAGGCGCCGTAGCTGTGTCCGCCGACGCCGATCCGATCGCGGTCGGCCACGCCCATCTCCACCACCTTGTCGACCGCCGCCTCGGCGCTCGCCACCAGCTGCTCCACGTAGGTGTCGTTGGCCGTCTCGCCCGGCCCGACGATCGGCATCGACGGGTTGTCGAGCACCGCGTACCCCTGAGTGAGGAAGAACAGGTGCGACGCCCCTGAGTAGGTCGTGAACCGGTAGGGGGATCCCGATACCTGGCCCGCCATCGCCGGGTCGGTGAACTCGCGCGGGTAGGCCCACATCACCATCGGCAGCCGCACGCCCTTCGTGTAGCCCGGCGGCAGGTACAGCGTGCCGCTCAACTGCACTCCGTCCTTCCGTGCATAGGTGACGAACTGCCGCTCCACGCCGGCCAGCTGCGGCGCCGGGTCCTTGAAGTCGGTCAGGGCTCGGTCGCTCCGCGTCGTGAGATCGCGCACCAGGTGGTTCGGCGGCCGCTTCACGGTCTCGTAGCGCGTGAGCAGGGTCCGGCCGTTGTCGGCGAGGACGGCAGCCACCGCCTCGTAGCTCTCGCCCTCGCATTGGAACAACCGTTCGGTCTCGAACGATTTCAGGTTGAACCGGTCGAGGAACGGCCGATCGCCCTTCGGCGACGCGCCATCGCCCTCGAGGTAGATCCAGTCGCCCATCTGCATGATGACGCCCGGGCCGCCGCCGAAGCGAGGCTTCAGCACGGGGCGTCCGGGGTCCTTGTACCGATCCTCCGCGCGCACTTCGAACGCGCGCCGGGCGACGCCGGCTTCGATGGTCCAGGTGCGGCGAACGCGCGTCGCCCGATCGAATTCCGTGACGAGCGCGACGTTCGCGCTGGTCCAGGCGATCGCCTGGACCCTGTGCTGGAACTTCAACCACTCCGAGGGCGGACCCGTGAACGGCGCCTGCAGTACGCACAGACGGTCGCGCTGCGGAGCCAGGGTCCGCAGGTCGCCGCCGTCGAGCGCCTCGGTCCAGACCAGCGTGGCCGGCTCGGCCGGATTCCACGCGTAGTCGCGCGGCCCGATCGGTACGCCCAGCATCGGCACGGTTTCATTCGACGGCAGATCGGCAATCGTCCGCACCAGCGCCCCCGCCCGGCTCCACACCTCCACCTTTCTTGCAAAGCCCGAGTACGGAACCAGACGCGAAAAAGGCCGCTCGAGCCTGGAGACCAGGAGGAACTCCCCGTTCGGCGACGCGCTGGCGATGGCGAAGACGGCCGGCTTGCCGACTGGCGTCTGTACGCCCGTGCCGGCGTTCACCAGCGCCAGTTGGCTCGTGAAGTAGGTACTCGAACAGCGCCTCGTCATGCGCGTTCTTCAACAGATCCTCGTAGGTGCTGACCGGCGCCGCGCTGCCGGCGTTCTCCTGCACGTTCGGGCCCGCTGGCACCGGGCTCGGCTTCGGAGGGAGCCCGCGGAGCGCCGGGACGACCCGACACAGGAGGCTCGCCGCATTCACCCAGGCGCACGCAGACCCGATCGTTCCGTTCAGCGTCGGCTGCGTCAGCGGCTTCGCCGCGCCGGTAGTGGCGTCCGCCACCCACAGCACGATGCCCGATGCCCGCGTCTCGGTGAACGCGACGCGCCGGCTGTCGGGAGAGAACCCGATCCACTCGATCTTCGCGCCGGGTGGGAGGGGGACCTTGACGGTCTTCGCATCCGCGATCCGCGTCAGGCTGAGGCCGATGATCGACGGCGGCCGCTGTGGCCCAGTCGTCTTCGGGTTGATGCGCGCGCCGGCGAGGCGGAGCATCGGCTGTGAGAGATCGGCGATCGTCGGCATGCTCGCGCGCTCGAGCAGGGCAATCTGCTGCCTCGAAGGGCTGACCGCCACGGTCGGCAGGGGTTTGGCGTCGAGGATGTCGACGATTGCCTTCGGGGGAAGCTCGTACCTGGTCTGGGCCGCGGCATCGCCCGCGGCGCCGAACGAGAGGACGACAGCGACGATGCCGGCCAGGACGCGCGTGATCGAGTCGGACCGCATGTGTGATCTCCTTAGGCCTGAGCCTTGAGCCCTGAGCCCTGAGCCCTTCGTGTGCTAGGCTACCGTATCTCTTTCCTATCATCCAGAGGAGGATCGACATGGCATCCGAAGACAACCTCATGGCGGCATTCGCCGGCGAGAGCCAGGCGAACCGGAAGTACCTGGCCTTCGCGAAGAAGGCCGAGGCCGACGGCTTCAAGCAGATCGCGAAGCTCTTCAGGGCGGCGGCGGCGGCCGAGACGATCCACGCGCTGGCGCACTTCCGCGTTGCCGGGCACGTGAAGGACACGGTGGCGAACCTGCAGGCTGCGGCGCAAGGCGAGCACTACGAGTTCACGTCGATGTACCCGGGGTTCATCGCCACGGCCATCGCCGAGGGGAGCAAGGGCGCGCAGCGCAGCTTCGAGTATGCGAACGCGGTGGAGCAGGTCCACCACGCGCTCTACAGCAAGGCGCTCGAAGCCGCCAAGGCCGGCAAGGACCTGCCGGAGGGCGACCTCTACGTCTGCGACGTCTGCGGGCACACGGTCGCCGGCGAGACGCCCGACTCCTGCCCGGTCTGCGGCGCCCTCCGTCAGAAGTACAGCAAGGTGGACTAGACATCTTCCAGGGCCCAGAACGTGACGAGTGAAGCAGGTTCTGTGCCTCGCGCTCGCCCCTGGAAGATGTCGATGACGACGCCGAAGGCGTCGTCCAGAAACACCGTAAGACTAGCGAAGCGAGCCTCGGCGGTTTGAGGCGGAGCTTCGCTAGTCGACAGGGGGACTACCCGGCCGCCAGCGCCTTCTCGAATTCCTCGGGGTGCCAGGCGCGCAGCATCGCTTCGCTCTTCTCGACGAGCCGCTGCGTCACCAGGACGGCCAGGTAGTCCTCCAGCGTGAACGACCCCGCCTTTCGTGTGATGGTGATCTCCTGGTTGAGGTGCTGCAGCGCGTTCTTGCGAATGTGCTGGCGCGCACCGTAGCCCACCATCAACAGCTCGGCGGCGGGAATCCGCCCGCCGCCGACGCGCGGCAGCAGGGACTGGATCCACACCGCCGACAAGCCCATCGCCAGGTCCTGCCGGATGGTCGGCTGCCGTTCCGGCGGGAAATTATCCGCTATGCGCCCGACGGTGGCCGCGACATCCGTCGTGTGCATGGTCGTCAGCACCAAGTGCCCGGTCTGTGCCGCCGCCAGCGCAATCCGCATCGTCTCCGGATCGCGCATCTCGCCGACGACGATGACGTCCGGAGCCTGGCGGACGACCGCCCGAAGCGCCGTCGGGAAGTCCGGCGCATCGACGCCAATCTCCACCTGTTCCACCACCGAGCGGTCGTGGACGTGTTCGTACTCGATCGGGTCTTCGATGGTGACGATGTGGCGCTGATCGCGCCGGTTGATCTCGTCCACCAGCGCCGCGAGCGTGGTCGTCTTGCCCGAGCCGGTAGCGCCGCCAATCACGACCAGGCCGTGCGGGATGCGGGAGAGCGGTTCCACGCCTGCTGGCAGATTCAAGCTGGCGAGCCTCGGCACGCGGGTTGGCAGGGCGCGGATCGTGGCCGCGGCGTGCCGGCGTTCGTGGTGCAGGTTGATGCGGAAGCGTCCGAGGCCGGGGACCTTCAGCGACGCGTCCGCGATGCCGATCTCGTCGTAGCGCAGCTGCGCGTAGGCGGGAAGCGCAGGCCGGACGGCCTGATCGATCTCGTCCCCGTCGAGGGCTGGCTCGCCCAGGCGGACCACCTGCCCGTCGATCCGCACGGCCGGCGGGCTTCCCGCGACCAGCAGCAAGTCGGCCGCCTTGCGGCCGGTCAGCGTTCGAAGCCACAGCTCCAGGCGGCTCGTATCGGGAGCGGGCGTCGCGGCCGCTGCGGGAACCAGGGAATTCAGTTCGCCGGCCAGCTCGTCCGGATCCTCGTGCCACGGCATGTGACCACCGCCTTTCCCGGGTTATTATGCCCGCTATGACTCCCGAGGTGATCCGCCGGCTGCCGAAGACGGACCTGCACGTCCATCTCGACGGTTCCCTCCGGCTGGGCACGCTGATCGATCTGGCCCGGCGGCGCGGCGTCGACCTGCCGTCGCGCACCGAGTCGGGGCTGCTGGAACTCGTCTTCCGGCCGAGTTACGCCAACCTCGGAGAGTACCTCCAGGGATTCCAGTACACCGTGGCGGTGCTTCAGGACCACGAGGCGCTCGAGCAGACGACGTTCGAGCTGTGCGAGGACTGCCAGGCCGAAGGCGTGCGCTACGTCGAGATCCGGTTCGCTCCGCAGCTGCACGTCGGGCCGGAACTGGACTTCTCCGGCGCCGTACGCGCCGTCGACGCCGGGATCCGGCGGGCCGCCGCGGCGTACAACGCCCGGCCGGAGATCGCCTCGGGCAGGGAGCCGCGCTTCGTCGCCGGGATCATCCTGTGTGCGCTGCGCGCGTTCACGCCGGACTCTTCCGAAGGCTACCGCCGGATCTTCGAGGCCCTGCCGGAGGCTTCGCCGCAGGAGCTGCACTCGGCGGCCAGCGTCCAGGTGGCGCGCGCGGCCGCGCGGCTCAAGCACGACGAGGGGCTGCTCGTCGTCGGGGTGGACCTTGCCGGACAGGAGAAGGGGTACCCGGCCGAGGAGCACCGCGTGGCCTACCAGGTGGCGCACGAGGCATTCCTGGGCAAGACCGTGCACGCCGGCGAGGACTACGGTCCCGAGTCGATCTTCCAGGCGATCGGCAACCTGCACGCCGATCGGATCGGCCACGGGACGTGGCTGTTCGATGAGTCGAAGATCACGGCCAGGCGGATCACCGACCGCACCGCCTACGTGGAGCGGCTGGCGCAGTTCATCGCGGACAAGCGGATTACGATCGAGGTCTGCCTGACCTCGAATCAGCAGACAGTCCCCGAATTCAGTGCCGACCTCGGCCAGCATCCGTTCCGGGAGATGCGAAAGCGGCGCCTGTCGACGACCTTCTGCACCGACAACCGGCTCGTGTCGAACACCAGCGTCTCGAACGAGATCCGGCGCGCCGTCGAGGCCTTCGGGCTCACCGACCGCGAGGTGCTCGACATCCTGCTCTACGGCTTCAAGCGGAGCTTCTTCCCCGGAACCTACCTCGAGAAGCGGGCGTATGTTAGAGAGACGATCGATTTCGCCGATTCGGTAAGGAGAACCCAGCAATGAAACGACGACTGATGACGATCACCACCCTGGCCATCGTCTGGATGGCGCTGTCCTTCCAGCCTGCCACTCAGGCGGCGGTGCCCCAGGCGCCGCAGACCCAGCCGCCGGCGGCGGCGCAGGCTGCCGACGCCAAGACCCCGGTGCCGAGGGCCATGGAACTGGCCGATATCCTGGCGTGGAAGAGCGCCGCGATGACGCTGCTGTCGACCGACGGCCGCTGGCTGGCCTACCGGCTTTCGCCGCTCGATGGCGACAGCGAGGTGGTGGTTCGGCAGACGCAGGGCGACAAGGAGTACCGCTTCCCGGTCGGCGACGCCCGCGGGACGCCAGGCGCGATGGCGATTTCCGACGACGCGAAGTGGGTGGCGTTCAGCGTGGCGCCCACGAAGAAGGAAGCGGCCCAGCTCCGGAGAACGCGCCGGCCCGCGCAGAACAAGGTGACGATCCTCAACCTGGCCGACGGCTCGACGACGACCGTCGAGAAGATCCAGCGGTTCGCGTTCTCCGGCGAGAAGGCGGCGTGGATCGCGATGAAGAAGTACGGAGCGGACGCTCCGGGGGGCGGCGGAGCGGCGGCGCCGTCAGGCCCGCCGGCGCCGGGCGGCGCGGCTGCGGCCAGCAGCGCGGCGGACGATCGCCCGAAGGGCGGCGACCTCATCCTTCGTGAACTGGCCACTGGCACCGAACTGAACGTCGGCAACGTGAACGAGTTCGCCTTCGACAAGGGCGGCCGTTTCCTGGCCGTCACCATCGACGCCGCCGACAAGCTCGGCAACGGCATCGTCCTGCACGACATGCAGACCGGCGTGATCTCCCCGCTCGACACCGGAAAGGCCACCTACGAGCGCGTGGCGTGGACCGAGAAGGGCGACGGGCTAGCCGTCCTGAAGGGGACCGAGGACAAGAAGTACAAGGACAAGGTCTACGCGGTGGTCGCCTTCACGAAGTTCGGGCAGGCGAAGCCCGAGAAGACCGTCTACGATCCCGCCGCCGACACGACGTTCCCCGAGGGGATGTCGATCAGCCCGAACCGCGGACCGTCGTGGACGGAAGACCTCTCGGCGATCTACTTCGGCATTCGCGCGCTGAAGAAGTCCGACGCGAAGCCGGACCCCAAGGCCGACCCGAAGGCGGCCGCGCCCGAGGCGAAGTCCGAGACGCCGCCGGCGGCCGCCGACGCCGCGTCCGACGACGAGAAGCCGAATCTCATCCTCTGGCACTACAAAGACCCGCGGCTCCAGTCGCAGCAGCAGGTTCAGGAGGCCGCGGACAAGAACTTCAGCTACGCGTCGGTCTACCGCGTGGCCGAGAAGAAGTTCATCCGCCTGGCCGACGACGCCCTGCGGTCGGTGTCGACGCCTCTCCAGGGGCAATACGCGATGGGCCGCGATGTCCGCGAGTACGAACTGTCGGGCAACCTCGACGGCCGGAACTACCATGACGCCTACGTCGTGAACCTGAAGACCGGCGAGCGCAAGCTGGCCCTGAAGAAGGCCCGGTGGGTGAATCCGCCGTCTGACGACAGCACGAAGTTCCTCTACTACGAGGATGGCCACTACTTCGTCTATGACATGGCCTCTGGGCAGTCCACCAACATCACGAAGCTCGTGCCGGCCTCGTTCATCAACACCGAGGACGATCACAACGTCGTCAAACCGCCGCGGCCGGCGATGGGCTGGACCAAAGCCGGCGACGCGGTGCTGCTCTCGGACGGCTGGGACATCTGGAAGGTGTCCGCCAACGGCGGGACGGGCACGAATCTGACCGTCAACGGGAAGAAGGACGGGATTCGGTACCGCACCATCCAGCGGACGGATCCGGACGAGCGCGGCTGGGATCTCTCGGTTCCACGCTACGTGAGCATGTTCGGCGAGTTCACGAAGAAGGGCGGTTTCGGGCGCCTCGAGCCAGGCAAGCCCGGCGTGCAGCCGCTGCTCTGGGACGACGCGGCGTTCGGGATGCAGAAGGCGAGGAAGGCGGACGTCTACCTCTACACGAAGTCGACGCCCAACGCGCCGCAGGACTCCTACGTGACCGACGGGTCGTTGAAGCCCGGGAAGAAGCTCACCGCCATGGACGAGCAGGTGAGGAATTTCCACTGGTCGAGCGGCGCGCAGATCGTGGACTACTCGGTGCAGCTCGGCAAGGGCGGCCCGACGGTCAAGCTGCAGGGCTCGCTCTTCCTGCCGGCGAACTACGTGAAGGGCAAGAGCTACCCGACGCTGGTGTACATCTACGAGAAGCTGACGAACGGGCACTACGGCTTCACCACGCCGTCGGCGAACGGTTTCAACAAGACCGTCTACACGAGCAACGGCTACGCAGTGCTGATGCCCGACATCACCTACAAGCTGAACGACCCGGGGATGTCGGCGGTGTGGTGTCTGACGGCGGCGATCAAGGCCGCGGTGGCCACCGGCGTCGTCGATCCGAAGCGCATCGGGCTCCAGGGACACTCGTGGGGCGGTTATCAGACGGCGTTCATGGTCACGCAGTCCAACCTCTTCGCTGCGGCCATCGCGGGCGCGCCGCTGACCAACATGGTCAGCATGTACAGCCTGATCTACAAGAACAGCGGCGGGACGAACCAGGCGATCTTCGAGAGCAGTCAGGGCCGCTTCTTCGGCGGCTACTGGGACAACTGGGAGGCGTACGTCCGCAACTCGCCGGTCAACTTCGCGAAGAACGTGAACACGCCGCTCGTCATCCTGCACAACGACCAGGACGGCGCCGTCGACTTTACGCAGGGCGTCGAGTACTACAACACGCTGCGGCGGCTCGGAAAGCCGGTGGTGATGCTCGAGTACCCGGGCGAGAACCACGGCCTTGCGAGGCCCGCAAACCAGCAGGACTACACGGTGCGGATGAAGGAGTTCTTCGACCACTATCTGATGGGCAAGCCGGCGCCCGCCTGGTGGACGAAGGGCGTGCCGCGGCTCGAGATGGAGGACCACATCAAGCAGCGGATGGAGGAGCGGAAGAAGAGGGAAGAGAAGAAGTAGAATTCAGAATTCAGAATTCAGAAGACAGAAGACAGAAGACAGAAGACAGAAGATAGAAGGGGGCGGGGCTGACGCCCTGCCCCCTTCTCGCCCCGCACGCCGCCCCACGCTGCCGCGCGCCGCCCTACACCCCAGGCCCTCCCACGAACAGCCGTACGTCGCCCATGTCGGCGGAGATCGGGTGCGCGATGGCGACCCGTCCTCCCCAGGCGTCCTGCATCGGCCTGGCCAGCGTCAGCACGCGTTCACCCGGGCTCGTCGCGACCAGCATCACGGCGCCCTCCGTGGCGCGGACGATGTCCGGCTGAGAGCTCCACAGTCGCACGCCGGCAGCCGACGATAGCGCTCGCAGGATCTCTACCGGCACAGGAGCGGCGCCGACATACACCGACGTCCAGCCGTCCAGCTTCTTCCGCGCGAACGCAGGCTTGCCATTGTCGGCCCAGCGGCCGAGCACCTCGCAGTCGGACGATGTGACGACGAACCGCCGGCCGTAGGAGGCAGACAGGCCGAACCGACGAGCCACGCGGCTTCCCGCGGACGGCACGTCCGCGTCGATCATCATCGGCCCCGGCGTCGCTTCGACCCGATATGTGAAACCTGTCAGCCGCGCCATCAGCTCGGGATCCTGCCGGTCTGGAGTGAGGAACCCTGGCGCGTAGAACCACACGACGGTCGTGCCGCTGCCGGCGAGGCCCTCCAGAAGCCTGTCGACGCGCGATCGCGTCATGAGGAACTGGTTGACCATCAGCACGAGCTTGTAGCGCCGCGCGTCGTCCCGCCCGAAGTCGAACCCGTATAGCAGATCGCACGGCGCGCCGAGCCGGTGGATCGTCCGCGCCTGGGCGTTCAGGAACCAGTGGTTGAAGAAGTCGGTGATCGAGACGCCGTATCCCTTGTACGGTTCCTCGTTCTTCCAGTGGCGAGTGACGAAGAAACTCTCGGCGTCGTAGACCGCCACGACGTCAGCAACCGGCGCGATGCTGGATGAGAGCCGGCGCTCGCCCAGTTTCTGGAACCGGGCGATGACGTCCACGAGCGGCTTGTCGCTGTACCAGCCCCGCCCCGCCTTGAAACTCCCCTCCATCATGCCGAAGTCGAACAGCCACCCGCCGACGCCGGAGGCGAAGACCTGGCCGAGATCGCGCTCGAGAATGCGGACGCAGCCTTCAACCGTCCGGTGGCCGCTCCCGCCCTCGTGAACCAACCGCGGTTCGAGGTACGTCGAAGGATCGATCTCCGCGATGAACAACTTCCCGCGCCTGCGCAGCGACTCGACCGGCACGCGGTAACCGCCGTCGCCTCCGACGCCCCGCGCCCGCCCCAGCCAGTTGCCCGCGTCGTCCACCACGTCGCTCTCCCACGTGGGCGTGCCGGGCTTGTTCGTATGGAGGTACGAGTAGGGCGACACGATGAAATCGATGTCGCGGCACGCCAGCACGGTCTCGGGCGCGAGGTGCCCGGCTTCCTGAATCTGGATGTTCTCGAGCAGGTAGAGGTAGAACACGCCGGCCAGCCACTGCCGGTCGCTGGCGTCCTTGACGATGCGGGCGAAGTGAACGATGGCGTCGGCGGTGGCCTGGTGGAAGCGGCGGTAGAACTCGACGACGTCGCTCTCGGTGGCCGGGTCGCGCAGCAGGGTGGCCCGCGACCCGAGGCGCCGCTCGACAGAAGGGACCGCCGCTCCAACCGCGCGGCGCATCGCCGGTCCGCCGTCCGGGAAATACGCCCCTCCCTTGCAGTGCCACTCGCCATTCAGGCCGCCGCCGAAGTGGCAGCCGAAGACGCGGCTGGCGAGCGGCGAGGCGCGAAGGTGGCGAACGAACGCGCGGAGGAAGTCGCCGGCGTCGGCCTGCCACCGTTTCGAGGCGAGCGACGCGTCGTGGAGGTCGCTCCACATCGACACGTCGAGGGTGCCTTCCAGAAGCCCCTGCGGAAGGCGGTAGCGCGCGGCCTCCGGCTGTACGCCGTACGCGATGAGTTCCTCGGGATGCCGCTCCTTCCACCAGCGGGGCGGGTTGAGGTGGAGGCGAGGAAGGAAGTAGGCGGCGGCGCAGCCGTCGAGCAGCAAGCCCAGGTAGAAGTCGAGCCGATCCCACTTGTACTGGCCCGGGCCGAGCCACACGCCGTGCGTGCCCACCAGCGGGTTGAACATCGTGATCCCGCCGTCGCGGAAGGTCGAGGCGAGGGCGGGAAGGCCGAAACTGGTCGCGAGGAACGGGTACCGTTCCCGGCCGTTCACGAACAGGCGCGGGCCGCCGCGCTCGCTGCGAACGAATGCCGACGCGGCCGGCTCGCCGCGCAGCCGATCGAGCGTCCTGCGCGCAGCCGCCCGATCCGCATCCTGCAGCGTTTCGCCCAGCGCGCGACGCGACCACCCTGGAAGAGCCGCCGCCCCCGCCGTCGCTGCCAGCGCGCGCAGTGCATCGCGTCGATCCATGACGCGGGTAGCTTACGACAGATTCGGTCCGTCACGAGCCGGCCGGCGGACGTTGGGATGCTCGCTCGCGCGGGCATCCCCCAACACCCGTCGGCGATGCGCCGCCGGCTGGGTCACGCGTGACACCGCCGCAAGCCGCTGGCCGCAAGCCGTGAGCCTGAAGGCGGGTTACACTTTGCGCATGGCAGACGTGGTGAAGAAGACGGCGCTGATCACGGGCGCGTCGGCGGGAATTGGGATGGCGATCGCGAGGGTGTTCGCCGCCAACGGGTTCGACCTGGTGCTGACGGCGCGCCGGGCGGATCGGCTGGAGGCGGTGGCCGCCGAACTCCGAGCCGCTCACGGCCGCGCGGTGCACGTCGTGGCGGCCGACCTGTCCGACCCGTCCGCCCCCGAGCGCGTCTTCGACGAGGTCGCGCGCCTCGGCGTGACGATCGACGCCCTGGTCAACAACGCGGGCTACGGCCTGCCGGGCGGGTTCCTCAGTTCCCCGTGGGCCGACCACCGCGCCTTCATCCAGGTGATGATCACGGCCGTCGCCGACCTCTGCCACCGCTTCGCGCCCGGCATGGTGGAACGCCGGCGGGGCTGGATCATCAACGTCGCCTCGACCGCCGGCCTCGTGCCCGGATCGGCCGGCCACACGCTCTACGGCGCCGCGAAGTCCCTGGTCATTCGCTTCTCGGAGTCGCTCGCGCTCGAACTCCGCCCTCGGGGCGTCAGCGTCACCGCGCTCTGCCCGGGATTCACCTACTCGGAGTTCCACGACGTGAACGGCATGCGCGCCCAGGTGAGCCGGCTGCCGAAGTGGATGTGGATGGACGCCGAAACGGTGGCCCGGCAGGCCTTCGACGCCGCGATGCGCGGCGATGTCGTCTACGTCAACGGCGCCGTCAACAGAACCGTCGTCGCACTCGCGCGCCACATGCCGGACTGGCTGATCCAACGCGTGCTGGCTCGCTTCGCGAAGAAGTTCAGGCGGGTCTGACCGGCTGCTGGCCTGTGGCTGGCGGCTGGCGGCCCTGAGCCGTCAGCCGTGAGCCCTACCTTGTCTTCCTGCTCACCATCACCCCAGCGACGAAGTTCGTCTCCAGGTTCGGCTGGCTCCGCACCCACTCCGAGTAGTCGCCCGTCTGCTGGCGCCGGCCGCCCCACTGGGACACGTTGTGCGCGGTCATCAGGCCGCCCACCGTCAGCTTCGGCACCACCGCCTTCGCGTAGTTCGTGTACCACTCCTTGTCCGCGTCGATGAAGACGAAGTCGAACGGCCCCTCGAGCTTCGCCACCAGATCGTGTGCGTCGGCGAGCCGCGCGTCGATGAACGCCGCGACGCCCGCTTCCTTGAAGTGGCCGACCGCCTCGCGATGGCGTCCCTCGTCGATGTCGATCGTGATCAGCCTGCCGCCGGTCTTGCTGAGCGCCCAGGCGATGTAGATCCCGGAGTGGCCCGTCGACGTGCCGATCTCGAGCGCGCGTTTGCAGTTGTGCTTGACGATGAGATCGTAGAGGGCCTGACCGTCCGCATCCGGCACGTTCATGTCACGCCATGAGTACCGGTGCTGGTCCAGGAACCGTCTCACCGCCGCATCGATCGGGTCGGATTTCTCCTGCGTCAGCGCAACGGGACTCGTGCCAGCCACGATCGCGGCCAACGCCGCCACCAACAGGGATCTGAATCGCACGAGGACGCCCTCCTTGCCGGTGTTTACGCCTCCGGTACGGAGGGCGCTTACGTCGAAGCACTCAGCGGCGCGTCAGGCCGAGGCTGAGCGGCATCCCGCCGGGCCAGTGCTCGTGCCCTCTGTGCCACCAGGCGATGATGGCGGCGAGGATTACACCGCTGCCGAGCGTGCCCGCAAGAAACCCGCGCGTTTCAGGCAGCCCGACGAGGCAGCACGCGACTGTTCCGACGACGAAGACGACGCCGCCGAGGTCCCCGCCGACCCGGATCCGGGAGATGTTGATTGCCGGGTACTGATCCTCCAGGGTGCGCATATTGTCTCCTCTCGCCCGCGAGGGCGCTGGCCGCGCGTCAGCGCGGCTTCACCGTGTCTCCACCCATGTTGGCGTTCAGCGCCGCCGTTCCCAGCATGCCGCCAAGCCCCATCGTCTCGACGACCGAGGACGGCACGATGACCATCGCGCCGCGCTCCTTGATCGCCTCGTACAGCATGTTCATCGCGCGCAGGTGCAGGGCGATCGGGTTGTCGCGGTAGACCTGCGCGGCGGCTGCGAACTTGTCCGAGATCTCCGTTTCGGCAGTCCCGAGGATGATGCGCGCCTGCCGCTCGCGCTCGGCCTGGGCCTGCCGGGACATCGCGTCCTCCAGCTCCTTCGGAATCTGGACGTCGCGGATCTCGACCGATTGGACCGTGATGCCCCATGGGCTCGTCTTCTCGTCGAGGATTCGCTGCAGCTCGTGCCCGAGCGTGTCGCGGTTGGTGATCATCTGCGCCAGCTCGTGGCGGCCGATCGACTCGCGGAGAGCGGTCTGCGCGCTGAGCGAGATCGCCTCCGCGAAGCTCGCCACCTCGAGGATGGCCTTCTCGGCGTTCCAGACCACCCAGAAGACGATCGCGTCCACGTTCACCGGGACCGTGTCGCGCGTCAGCGCCGTCTCGGCGCGCACGCTCGTCACGCGGATGCGCTGATCGACGTACTCGCTGACGCTGTCGACGATCGGGATCACGTGGAACCACCCGGGTCCCCGGAGCCCGCGGTAGCGCCCGAGCCGCAGGACCGCCACCTTCTCCCACTGGTCCGCTACGCGAATGGCGAAGAGGAAGTAGATGCCGATGATGCCGCCGGCAACAAGCGGGGCCGGGTGGCGAAGCAGCCCCGAAAGGAGGCCGCCGACGATCAGGCAGCCCGCAAACAGCGCGCCGCCGACCGTGCTCGAGGACGGACTCCGCCCGACGGTGGTCGAGAAGAGCTCTACTGGTCTGCTCATGACTGCCTCCGTTGATCGGCGAGGAACTCCTTCATGCGATCGATGATGTCGTCGGCGGTGAACCCCGCCGATCCGGCTCGCGCCATCAGCGAGCCGACAATCTGATCCAGCTGCCGCTGACGTTCGGCGTCGCCGGGCTGGACCGGGAGCGTGGTGATGAACGTGCCGACGCCCTGCTGGGTGCTGAGGACGCCTCGGATCTCGAGCTCCCGGTAGGCGCGGACGACGGTGTTGGGGTTGACGGCGAGGTCGACGGCCAGCTGCCTGACCGTTGGCAGCTGGTCGCCTGGCGAGAGGGTCCCTGAAGCGATGCCGCCGAGGATCTGGTCGATGATCTGGCGGTAGACGGGCACTCCGCTGGCCATGTCCCGATGGAAGGTGGGGGGTGAGGGCGAGGGCGTCTTTCGCATACCTGTATATGAGTGTATGAGTCTACTAATACATTGTCAAGGAGTATTTCACTAATTTCCAGACCCGTCGGCGTCCCGTCTTCGTCGCTCCGCGACTTCGGCGCGGCAGGCAGCGCCGACCCTTCATCGTCAGCGGCCCCGACTGCCATCGTCCGTCCCGACTGACATCGTCAGCCCCGACTGACATCGTCAGTCCCGACTGACATCGTCAGCCCCGACTGCCATCGTCCGTCCCGACTGACATCGTCAGCCCCGACTGACATCGTCCGTCCCGACTGACATCGTCAGCCCCGACTGACATCGTCAGTCCCGACTGACATCGTCAGCCCCGACTGACATCGTCAGCCCCGACTGACAGGGATGTTAGGATCCGTGTGTGCCCGCCGCCGTCATCCTCGGCCTGCTCTTCACGCTGGCCACGACGTTCGTGTCGATGGCCCTCCTCGTCCGGACCGGGTTCGGGCGGGTGCCTGGCATCACTCTGGTGCCTGCGCCGCTGGTCCTGTACTGCCTCTGGATGTCGGCGTGGTTCGTGTTCGAGAACCTGCGGCAGTTCCTGCTGACGTCCATCTCGCCGGCGACGGGGCTTCGCCTGGTTGCGTTCGTCTTCCTGGTCGCGGCGCTTCTGCTGGTGAGCTTCGTCTACGGCTGCCTCTCCGTAGTGCATCAACTGCTCGGTAGCGTGGCGATCGCGGTGGGTTCGCCGAGCCGCCCGCGTTGTCGCGCCGGCGTTCGCGGCGCTCCTCATCATGGGCTGGAGCGGGTATCACTTCAACGGCGACACCGCCCTCCTGACGCTCCTGCGCCGCATTCTGGGCTACTCGGCGTTTCCGCTCGCGCTCGCGGCCTGGGTCTGGCTGCTGATTGGCGCCAGGAGCATCCCCGACGCGCCCTGGCGAGCCCGCGTGATCACGCTGTCTCGTGCCTACGTGGCGTTCTTCGCCGTCGTCGCGCTCGCCTCGGCGGTGCGCGATCGGCTCGAGGCGGTGACGCCACCACTCCCGCTCATGGTCGATGTCGCGCTGGTGCTCGCCTACGCGCTCATCACCGTGCTGTGGGTGGAATCGGTCGAAACAGGGCCGCGTCCATATCCAAGCGCCACGAGGCCTTGAGCCCTGACCCTGAACCCTGGGCCGTGAGCCGTTGTAGAATTCCCGCTATGGAACTCCGACTCTATCAGGTGGACGCTTTCGCGGAACGGCTGTTCGGCGGCAACCCGGCAGCCGTCTGCCCGCTCGACTCGTGGCTGCCCGACGAGACGATGCAGAAGATCGCGGCGGAGAACAACCTCGCCGAGACCGCCTTCTACGTGCGGACAGACGGGGGCTTCCACATCCGGTGGTTCACGCCGACCGTGGAAGTGGATCTCTGCGGCCACGCCACGCTGGCGTCGGCCTACGTCGTGTTCACCCACGACCGGCACGCGGGCGACGTAGTCGAGTTCGCGTCGAAGAGCGGCCCCCTGAAGGTGAAGCGCGAGGCAGAACTGCTGGTGCTCGACTTCCCGGCCGACCCGGTGGAGCCGGTGACGGTGCCGCAGATGCTGATGGAGGCGCTCGGCCGCGAGCCGATCGAGACCTACAAGGGCAAGACGGACTACCTGGTCGTCTACGGCGCCGAGGAGCACGTCGCGGCGCTCACCCCGGACCTGTGCGATCTCGCCGATGGTGCCCGCGCGCGGCATCATCGTCACGGCCCCCGGACGACAGGTCGATTTCGTGTCGCGGTTCTTCGCGCCGCAGGTGGGGGTTCCCGAGGACCCGGTGACGGGTTCGGCCCACACGACGCTGACACCCTACTGGTCGGCCCGGCTGGGCAAGCTGGAACTGACGGCCATGCAGCTGTCCAAGCGGCAGGGCAGGTTGCGGTGCCGGCTGGCCGGAAACCGGGTGGAGATTGCGGGCCGGGCCGTGCCGTACATGGCGGGGACGATCACAATCTGAACAATCTCGCGATCTGGCGATCTGCCGATCGTGCGATCTGGGGCTGTGGGGGCGTTGCGGGCAGGACGCCGCCCGCCGATTCCGCCACCTCAGCCATAACGATGAGAAAATCAGCACCCATCAAGCTTGTGCCTTGACAGTACAAGCTCGAAAATGTAGAGTTTTGCGTCACTGTATCCAACCCAGCGTGGGGATCAGTGTCGTCTGGCCGGTCTGACCCCAGGTCCGGTTCGGGCGTCGGCTTACTTCTTTCTCGGTAATCGGTCTCGAGGCAGACGTCCGACGAGACCAGTCGAAGAGGAACTCCTTATGCGCCTTCGCCACCTCGTTCTGGCGCTGGTCGGATTGGCCGTCTTGCTCGGGGGCAGTCATGCCTTCGCGCAAGCAGCTGCGCCGCCAGCGGGCTGGAGCGCGACCGACTGCCAGTCGTGCCACGACAAGGCCGTCGGACCCGCGTTCCAGAAGACCAAGCACGCCAGCAGCGATCAGAGCTGCGCGTCGTGCCACGCAAACGTCGCCGAGCACATGAAGGGTCAGATGGGCGGCGACAAGAACGCCCCGACGCCTTCGCTCAAGAAGCTGACGGCGCGGCAGATCAACGACTCGTGCCTCACGTGCCACGAGAAGGGCAATCAGCTCAGCTACGACACCAGCATGCACTCGCGCCGGAACGTGGCGTGCACGTCGTGCCACAGCGTTCACGCGGCCGTGTCCGTCAAGGGGCTCCTGAAGACGAAGACGGACGCTGACGGGTGCTACGCGTGCCACAAGTCGGAGCGCGCCAAGTCGATGCGCACCTCGCACCACCCGGTGCGCGAAGGCAAGATGAGCTGCTCGAGCTGCCACAACCCGCACGACGGAAACCGCCCGAAGATGATTGGCGCCGACTCAGTGAACGAGCTCTGTTACAAGTGCCATACCGAGAAGCGCGGCCCGTTCCTGTTCGAGCACGCCGCGGTCCGCGAGGATTGCGTGTCGTGCCACGACCCGCACGGCTCGAATCACAAGCGGCTGCTGAAGCAGAAGATGCCGAACCTCTGCTGGAACTGCCACCTGAGCGGCTCCGGGCACTTCGGGTCGGGCGACTACTACAACACCGAGAAGGGTGGCGTGCCGGTTGCTCCGCCCGGGGCTCCGAGCGGCTACCCGACGGCAGGCTCGCGCTTCGTCGAGAAGAGCTGCAAGAACTGCCACGTCAACCTCCACGGCTCCAACTCGCCGCAAGGCGCCTACTTCCTGAGGTAAACCATGAAGCGAGCATTGACGACGACAGCGCTCCTCGCCATGGCGATCCTCATGGCGGGTTCGTTTGCGGCAGCGCAGGACAAGACCGCAAACACGGCCGGCGGGCAGGTCACCATCGGGCTGCTCGGCCGGAACGACGTGACGTCCGCGAAGTTCGAGGAATACCGCGAGGTGCCGAAGGGCGTCTCGATTCCGTACCTCAACCTCTTCGCGACCGCCAGCAAGTTCGACTTCAACTTGCAGGCCAGCAACATCCGGCAGAGCGACCAGCGCTACACCGGCTGGTTCAACACCGGCTTCTTCGACATGGCGTTCGACTACAACCAGACTCCCCACAACATGGGGAACAACGCCAAGATCGTCTGGTCCGAAACTGGCGAGGGCGTGTGGGGCATGAACCAATCGCTCCGCTCCTATTACGCCAGCGTCCTCGACCCGCTGGCGAGCTCGGCGCGCACTTACCCGTTCTACGATGCGCTGCTGGCGCCGGCCTTCGCGGACGCCAACACCATCGACATCAGCAGCCTTCGCCAGCGCGGCGGATTCGAGTTCGATCTCAGCAAGAAACTGCCGTTCGACTTCGCGCTGACCTACATGCGCGAAGCAAAGACGGGCTACCGCGGCCAGGGTGGAGACGACATCCTCGGATGGGCGTCGGTGATTGCCGATCTTCCTGAGCCTCTGAACGAGATCACGCAGGACTTCGGGTTCCGGGCGGCGTACAACTTCAAGATGGGCAACGTGCACGGCACGTTCAACCGCAACACCTTCACCAACCACGCCGACACGATGCTGGTCGACAACCCGTTCCGGCCGAACGACCTGGCTTACGTCTCGTCGTCGGTTCCGAGCGGGTCGATGACGACGCTGTTCACGGCGGGGCCCGACAACGAGGCCACCACGGGCGCATTCGGCTTCCAGTTGAAGTTCCCCTGGAAGACCCGGATCGCGGGCGACTTCGCGATGGCGACGTGGACGCAGAACTCGCCGTTCCATTCGATGACGCTCAACCCGCTGATCCTGAACGGGGCGGGTCAGCCGACCAACCTGACGTCGTCGCTCCAGCAGCCGTCGCTGAACGGGAAGATCGACACGTCGACGATCAACTTCTCGGCGTCGACGCGGCCGATCGACGGCCTCGGCATCCGGCTGCACTACCGCAGCTACGGGTACAAGGACAAGTCGGCGCGCTACGTCATCACCGGCGACACATCCGGATCGCCTGACCAGCGCTTCCAGGCTGCGAACGTCCCGACGGCGGAAGAGCCGTACGGACACGCGACGGCGAACCGGACCGACGCCGACACGTCGATGCTCCACGCTCAGGTGAGCTACGACATCAAGGCGCTCACGCTGGAAGGCACGTACCGGAACGCCAGCAGCTCGTGGGTGGGCCGCCTGGCGTCGTCTGGTGACGAGGGCACGGAGAAGACCTACACGGTGGCGGCAATCTACCGCGCCGGCGACCTCTTCAGCTTCCGGTTCCACAACGACTGGGCGAACCGGACGGTCAGCGGCGTACCGGCGGGGTCCATCGGCGCCGTTCAGGGCGTCATGGCGGACCACGCCAAGCGCGACCAGACGCGCACCGGGTTCCAGGTCGAAGTGACGCCGGCGTCGAGCCTCGGCCTCTCCTTCGCCTACTTCCGGCGCAACGTCGAGTTCCCGGATCGGCCGGCCGAGGCCGCCAACGACCCGAATTCGGTTTCGGGCCTGCTGTCGGCAAAGTACGACTCGTTCACGGGTGAAGTGGACTTCAATCCCGGCGCGAAGATGGAACTGAGCGCCTACTACACCTACGAGAAGGACGCCTCGACCAACCAGTGGGTGTCGCTGACGAGCGGCAACGTCAACAACAAGCTGAACTACGCGGGTCTCGACACGACCAACACGTTCGGCGTGACCTTCGCGTATCACATCGTTCCGGACAAGTGGACCTTCACGCTGCGCGCGCGGCAGCAGAAGATCGACGGCTTCATGGACGTCACGGCGCTGGAGACCGGGTCGTTCTACACGCCGGGCCGGACGACGCTGATTCCGGCCGGCCAGGGCGGCGCCAAGGACATCGACGACTGGGACGACACCAAGTTGACGACGTTCGGGATGCAGCTCGACTACGCCATCGCGAAGGCGTGGAAGGTCAGCGGCGGGTATGCGTACGAGAAGTACCGAGTACGGCGATGCGTATACGTCGGGCACGACGTTGTTTCCGATTTCGGTGTACTTCGCGATGAAGCCCGACAACGGGAACTACTCGGTGAACGTCGCCTACACCAAGCTGACGTATCGGTTCTAGGGAAGGCTCAAGGCTCAGGGCTCAAGGCTCAGGGCCAGTCACGCTGCAACAAAAGGGCCGGTGCGCATCGCGCGCACCGGCCCTTCATCTTTCCGCCGTAAGCCGTAAGCCGTAAGCCGGTAGCCGTTAGTCCCTTCCGATGATGCTGCCGAGGCCGATCCCGCCCAGGACCGAGCCTTCCTCCTTGCCCCCCTTGCCGATTCCGGGGATGGCCTGGTGGATCCGGCCGGCCAGACGGCTGAGCGGCAGCGACTGCAGCCACACCTTGCCAGGGCCGGTCAGCGTGGCGAAGAACAGCCCCTCGCCGCCGAACAGTGCCGTCTTCACCCCGCCGACGAGCTGCACGTCGTAGTTGACCGACGGCTGGAGCGCCACCAGGCAGCCGGTGTCCACTCGAAGCGTCTCGCCGGCCGCCAGGTCGTACGTCTGCACGGTGCCGCCCGCGTGGCAGAAGGCGAGGCCGTCGCCCTCGAGCTTCTGCATGATGAACCCCTCGCCGCCGAACAGGCCGACGCCAATCTTCTTCTGGAACGCGATGCCGATCGAGACGCCCTTGGCCGCGCAGAGGAACGAGTCTTTCTGACAGATCAGGGTCCCGCCCAGCTTCGAGAGATCCATCGGGAGGATCTTGCCAGGATAGGGCGCGGCGAACGCCACGCGCTGCACGCCGCTACCGCCGTTCGTGAACACGGTCATGAACAGGCTCTCCCCGGTCAGCAGTCGCTTGCCGGCGCCGAGCAGGGCGCCCATGATGCCCGAGCCCTGCTGCTTGGCGCTCCCGTCGCCGAAGACGGTCTCCATCCTGATGCCCGGCGTCATGAACATCATGCCGCCGGCCTCGGCAACCGCGCTTTCGCCCGGGTCGAGCATCACCTCGACGAACTGCATTTCGTTGCCGTGGATCTTGAACTCGATCTCGTGCGCCTGCCGCGCCGGGACCGGCGGGGCCGCCGTCGGCGCCGGCGCGCCGCCGCCGAGGCGAACGGCCAGCTGGGGGACGTCCTTGATTGGCGTCCAGTTGCTCATGCCGCCGGTGAACACCAGCGTGTTCCCGTCCACGGTCCCCGCCTGGATCTTCCGGATGATCTCATCCTCGCCGACTGGTCCCACCTGCTGCCCGCCGAGGGCCATGTACCACTGCTCGCCTGCCATGTGATCCTCCTTGAACGGCTCACGGCTCAAGGCTCAAGGCCCAAGGCCCCGCCTACCTGCCGCCCTTCCGCCTTCCGCCTACTTTCCATATTCCGCCGCGAGCGTCATCTTAAGCTCGCGCAGCAGGAAACCGTACATGTCGGCGCGCTCCTCGATGATCTTGTCGGTCGGCTTGCCTGCACCGTGACCTGCTTTCGTTTCGATGCGAATCAGAACCGGCGCCGGGCCTGCCTGCGCCGCCTGCAGCGTCGCCGTGAACTTGAAGCTGTGAAGCGGCACCACCCGGTCGTCGTGGTCGGCCGTCGTCACGAATGTGGCCGGGTACTTCGCGCCCGGCTTGATCGTGTGGAGCGGGGAGTACTTCATCACCGCGTCGAAGTCGGCCCTGTTCTTGTCGGGCTCGCCGTAGTCGGACCGCCACGCCCAGCCGATGGTGAACTTGTCGAAGCGGAGCATGTCCATGACGCCGACCGCGGGAACGACGGCGCCGAACAGATCCGGCCGCTGCGTCATGCACGCGCCGACCAGCAGGCCGCCGTTGCTGCCGCCGTGGATGGCCAGCTTCGGCGTCGAGGTGTACTTCTCGCGGGTCAGGTACTCGGCCGCGGCGATGAAGTCGTCGAACACGTTCTGCTTGCTCTGGAGCCGGCCCGCGTCGTACCAGGCCTGCCCGTACTCGCCGCCGCCGCGCAGATTCGCCACGGCGTAGACGCCGCCCATTTCGAGCCATCCAGCCGCCGCCGGCGAGAACGCGGGCAGCATCGGGATGTTGAAGCCGCCGTAGCCGTACAGCAGCGTCGGGTTCGCGCCATCCTTCCTGAGCCCTTTCCTGTGGGTCAGGAACATCGGGATCCGCGTGCCGTCTTTCGAGTTGTAGAAGACCTGCACCGTCTCGTATCCGGACGGGTCGAAGTCGAGCGCGGGCTTCTTGAACACCTCGCTCTTCGCGCTGGCGAAGTCGTAGCGGTAGACGGAGGTGGGGTAGAGGAACGATCCGAAGGAGTAGAACATCTCTTTGTGTGCGCGCCGCCCGGTCAGGCCGCCGATGGCGCCGAGTGTCGGCAGGGCGACCTCCGATCCAGGCCGCCCGTCCAGCCCGTGAACCCTGACCTCGTGACGGGCGTCGGTCATCCACAGCGTCACGAACCGGTCGTTCACCATCGTCACGCCCTGCAGCACCGAGGTGCCGGACGCTTCGGGGATGAGCGTCTTCCAGGCGCCGGCCGCCGGTTTCGCGCGCTCGATGGCGACCAGCGAGAACCGCGGCGCGTTCTTGTTGGTCAGGACGTAGAACGTGTCGCCGTCGTTTCCGACGATCGCGTAGCTGGCGTCGAACGCGTCGAGGAACGGCTCGATCTTCGCACCGGGCTTCTCGAGATCGCGAACGAAGATCCGGTTCCGGTTGTCGGTGCCCTCGGACTGGTAGATCAGCAGGAAGCGGCCGTCCTCGGTCACCTCGGCGCCGAAGCCCCAGTCGGGCTTGTCGGGCTGTTCGTGCACCAGGACGTCCTTGTCCTGGGTCGTGCCCAGCTTGTGGAAGAACACCTTCTGGTTCTTGTTCACCGCCTGGAGCTGGTCACCCTTCGGTTCGTCGTACCGGCTGTAAAAGAAGCCCGAACCGTCCTTCAGCCAGGCCGCGCTGCTGAACTTCGACCACTTGACCAGATCCGGCAGGTCCTGGGCGGTTGCCACGTCGCGCACGCGCCACTCGATCCAGTCCGACCCGCTTGCTGCCAGCGAGTACGCCATGTAGCGGCCATCGTCGGTGAACGAGATGTCGCCGAGCGCGACCGTGCCGTCCTTCGACAGCGTATTCGGGTCGATCAGGACCTCGGGCGCGGCGTCCAGGCTTCTCACTTTGTAGATGACGTTCTGCGGCTGGAGGCCGGTGTTCTTCGAGAAGACGTACCAGACGCCGTGCCGGCTGGGCGCGCCGTAGCGCTCGTAGTCCCAGATCTCCATCAGCCGCGCCTTGATCCGCGAGCGCTCCGGGATCTGAGACAGGCAGTCGAAGGTGACCTTGTTCTCGGCGTCGATCCACGCGCGCGCGTCCGGCGTATCGGAACTCTCGAGCCAGCGGTACGGGTCGGCGACCTTCGTGCCGAAGAAGTCGTCCACCTGATCGACCCTCTTCGCCACCGGATACGTGAGCGTCGGCGTGTCGGGTTGCGAGTTAGAGATGGCCATGGCAGCGATGAGCCCAATGAGAAGCCGCGTCTTCCTGAGGGGTCCTCGGGAGGCTGAGCGTTACGGTGGATCGTAGCATTTAGCGGCTCACGGCTCACGGCTCAGGGCTCAGGGCTCAAGGCTCAAGGCTCGGGCCTCACGGCCGGATCATACCGTCCCGGTGTGACTACGTGATCCGACCGCCAGCCGCAAGCCGTGAGCCGTGAGCCGCAAGCCGTGAGCCGCAAGCCGTAAGCCGTAAGCCGGACTCAGAGGTATCTGAGCACCGCCTGGAGCGCGTCGACGAAGGCGCGCGAGATGAAGGTGTAGACCGGCGCCAGGTCGCCGGTATTGACGGCCGTCGCGACGGCGACCGGGTCGCTCAGCACGAGCCAGATCGTCGACCCGGCGAGGACGACGCACATGACCGCAATCGCGCCGGCAGCTTTCAGCGGGGCGAGGGCGAAAGTCATGGCGAAACTCCAACGGGCGTTCCCTGTCGCGGCCCGGGGGGCCTGGCAGCCGCCCCTCCAGTACCAGTAATACGCACGGGGCCGCCGGAGGGTTGCAGGGGCGTTGCTACCTGATGAGGATCAGCGTCGTCTGCGGCCCCGAGAGGAACTCGGCGCCCGTCTTCGTGACGACCACCATGTCTTCCACTGTCGCGACGCCGTAGCCGGGTACGGTCAAGCGGGGCTCGATCGTGAACACCATCCCCTCCTCGAGCGGCACGAACGGCTTCTGGGCGTACTTCTCCCAGGCCGGGCCGAGCAGGGCCGTTCCATCGTGCGCGTACCGGCCGACCTGGTGCCCGAGGGCGTGCGGGTATTCGGCGTAGCCCGCCCCGGTGATCAGGTTCCGCGCCACCGCGTCGACCGACTGGCCGGAGACGCCAGGCCGGATGGCCTGTCGCGCCTGCTCGATGGCGTCGACGATGGTGTCGAAACCGCGCTGGACTTCGGCCGGCGCCGTCGTCTCGCCCTCGCGGAGGACGTAGAACGTCCGCTGCAGATCGGCGCAGTAGTCGTCGTGCTTGATCCCGAAGTCCATGTTGACGATGTGGCCGCGCTCGACTGCGCGCTCCGTCGGCGCGTAGTGCGCGCCGGCCGTGTCGGGGCCGGTGAACACGGCGGGGCACGTGCCGGCCTCCCAGGCCAGGTCCAGGTGGTGGTCGCGGACGTGCGCCGCCACCATGTCGGCCACGTCACGCTCCGTGACGCCAGGTGACAGGAACGCCGCCACCTTGCCGAAGACCTCCTCCGTGAGGCGGATGGCCGACTTCATACGGGCGAGTTCCTCGGGTGTCTTCCGCGCCCGCAGCGCCGAGATGAGGCGCTCGGAGGAGACCAGTCGGCCCTCGAAGCCGATTTCCTCGAACCAGTCGTGGAGCGTCAGGAACATGCCGTGGGTGAGGCCGTCGCAGACCTCGCTCCCCTGGGAGTAGTTGACCGCGATCGATTCAGGGTTGCGGCTGCGGAGGAAGTCGAGCAGCGGCTGCTTCGCGCCCTGCACGTAGCCTTCCACGGCGCGGTAGGCGCCCGCGTCCTCGACCGTCCTCCTGTCGTACTGGCCGACGATGGCGTGCGCTTCGCCATCGGCCATGACGACGAACGCGCTGTGCCAGGTGACGTGCGCCGGCGCCAGGAACGGCATGACCGGGTCGCCGTTCATGCCCGACTCGCGCACGAAGGTGAGCCAGCACGGCAGCCCCAGCTCGTTCAGGATGGCGACGGACTGGGAGATCTTCTCTTGGATCAGAGACATGGGGGGAATCTCACATCTTGCGATTTTGCGATTTTGCGATCTTGCGATCTTGCGATCTTGAGAACGCAGAACTCAGAACTCAAAACTCAGAACTCAAAACTGAGAACTCACAACTCGAGACTGACGACGGTCGCCCTAGACCCAGCTGCTCCGGTCCCCGTGGATGGCGACGATGCGCCAGTAGCGGGCGAGCGCGTTGCGGTAGTTGAACAGGGCGTGGCGTTCGGCCGCGTCGGCGTCGCCCTTGGCGATCGCCTGGATGATCGCGCCGTGCTCGTCGAGCGACTCCTGCACGCTGTGCGTGTGCACCAGCGCCTCCGTGTAGACACGGACGTAGCGCTCGCGCCTGGCCTGCAGCGCGACGAGCTTGGCCAGCAGTCGCGGCCCCGAGGCCGCCTGCTCGTAACAGCGGTGGAAGCGGATGTCCAGGTCCTGCGCGAGGCGGATGTCCGACGCGTCGATTGCCGAGAGGTCGCGGAGGCGCGCGTTGATGGCTTCGGCGTCCCGGGCGATGGCGCGCCGTCGCTCGCCCGGAAGCTCCGCCGCAAGGCGCGCGGCGACGCCGTCGAGCGCGCCCACCATCAGGAACAGCTCGCGCATGTCGGACGCCGTGAGCGGCGCCACCGACACCCGGCCGGACCCGCCCGCCCGGCCGGCCTGGACCAGGCCCTCCTGCTGGAGACGGGCCAGCGCGGCGCGGACCGGCGTGCGGCTGATGCCGAGGCGCCGACACACCTCCACTTCGGTCAGCGGCGCTCCGGGCGCGAGCCGCAACGTGACGATGCTGTCGCGCAGGCGCGCGTGCGCCGCGTCCGCCAGGGTTCGGCCGGCTGGCCGTGGGGTACTCGGGCGGCGGGCGGGCGCCCGTCGGCGGCTGGTCGGCATTGCGCGGTGTAGCGTATCAGATCACGGAAAAGGTGACACTTCCCGGTACCCGCGCAGAAGGTGACACTTCCCGTTTGAGAGGCAAACGGGAACTGTCACCTTCTCTGCGACGTACGCGCGAGCGCCCCGGCCGCGCCTCGGTGATCGGGCGCGAGCTTGAGCGCCGCTCCGCCTCGCCAAGCTGCTTCTCCGAGCGCGCGATGTTGCCGAAGGCGATCTCGCCGCGGACAGCATCGAGCGCCGCGATCGCCTTCGCCTGATCCTTGGCCTTGCCGATGCCCCCGCCCGCGATCCCGGGCGCCATCACGACCAGGCGTGCGACGAGAATCAGGACGATGCAGAGTCGAGAGGTCGACAGCATACAGTTCCATTGGACAGGCGCGAACGCGAGAGGGTAGATTGACACTCATGTACGAGAACATCAAGCGGGTCCTGGAGCCCTTCGCCGGCGAGTGGAAGGAGAAGAAGGGCGTCTGGGAGTGGTCCACGGTGATCGCTGAGCGGAAGGCCTTCCTGTCGAAGAAGAAGCTGACCTACTCGGCCCGGATGCGATTCGACGATGGGGCTCGGTCAATCGCATTCTCGGAGATGCTGGTCGAATCCGGGTCGGGGCTGTCGTCCGGCGGCGCGGGGTTGGACGAAGGGATGTCGTCCGGCTTCGGGTTCAAGACGGAGTCGTACAACACGACCGGCGGGGCGCGAACCGGGCACATCGCAGAGCAGTCGAACCTGTTCGGCAAGACGTATCAGGTACTCGTTCGACTACCAGGAGATCCGGGCGCGAGTCGAGGCGGTGGCGACGGCCAACGGCTACCGGTTCGACTACCAGGCGCTGCCGGTGAAGTAGACGATGAAGGTGAGACCTCTCACCGCACACGAGGAGCACGGCACCATGGACAGGCTCGAGCATGCCGCGGATGTACCAGAGGCCGTGACGAACGTGCGCACCGGCTTCGAACCCGCGACGATCGCGCAGGCGTTCCGCGACAATCTCGCCTGCGTCCAGGCGAGGTTCCCGGCCGTGGCCACGAAGAACGACTACTACATGGCGCTGGCCTACACGATCCGGGACCGGCTGCTCCAGTGCCAGATCCGCACCGCGCAGCGCTACTTCCAGCAGCGCAGCCGCTCGGTCGCGTACCTGTCGGCCGAGTTCCTGATGGGGCCGCAGCTCGGCAACAACCTGGTGAACCTTGGGATCTACCGGGAAACCGCGGAAGCCATGAAGCTCGTCGGCCTCGACCTCGAGGAACTGCTCGAGCAGGAGGAGGAGCCGGGACTGGGCAACGGCGGCCTGGGGCGGCTCGCCGCGTGTTTCCTCGATTCGATGGCCACGCTCGGCGTGGCTTCGATCAGCCACGGCGTGCGATACGAATTCGGCATCTTCAACCAGGCGATCCAGAACGGCTGGCAGGTGGAACTCACCGACAAGTGGCTTCGCCTCGGGAACCCGTGGGAAATCCCCCGGCCGGAGATCGTCTTCGACGTGAAGTTCGGCGGGCGCACCGAGCACGTGACGGAGAACGGCGTGCTGAAGGTGCGGTGGATTCCACACGAGGTCGTGCGCGGCATGGCCTGCGACACGCCCGTCGTCGGGTATCGCAACGAGACGGTCAACCTGCTGCGGCTGTGGAAGGCGGAAGCCGCCGAGTCGTTCGATTTCCAGGCCTTCAACACCGGCGACTACTACGGCGCGGTGATGGAGAAGGTGAAGTCCGAGAACATCACGAAGGTCCTCTATCCGAACGACATGACGCTGCAGGGGAAGAAGCTGCGTCTGCAGCAGCAGTACTTCTTCGTGTCGTGCGCGCTGCAGGACATCATCCGCATCTACATGCAGCGGGCCACGGCGTTCGATGAGCTGGCCGACAAGTGGGCCGTCCAGCTGAACGACACACACCCGTCGATCGCCGTCGCCGAGCTGATGCGCCTGCTGGTCGACGAGCACGCGGTGGGGTGGGAGCCGGCGTGGGAGATGACGCAGAGGATCCTGGGCTACACCAACCACACGCTGCTGCCCGAAGCGCTGGAACGGTGGCCGGTCCCGCTGTTCGCCAGCCTGCTGCCGCGGCACCTCGAGATCATCTACGAGATCAACCGTCGGTTCCTGGACCGGGTCCGGCGCGACCATCCGGCAGACGAGGCGCGGGTGGGCCGTCTCTCGATCATTGACGAGACCGGCGACCGCTACGTCCGCATGGCGAACCTCGCCTGCGTCGGGAGCCACGCGATCAATGGCGTGGCTGCGCTTCACAGCGACCTGCTGAAGACCGGGCTGCTGCGCGACTTCTTCGAGATTGCGCCAGAGAAGTTCGGCAACAAGACCAACGGCGTCACCCCTCGGCGCTTCCTCGTGCTCAGCAACCCGGGCCTGACCGCGTTGATCACCGGTCGAATTGGCGACGGTTTCATCCGGAACCTGGACGAACTGCGCCGCCTCGAGCCGCTGGCCGAGAACGCCGGATTCCGGGCGGAGTGGCGCGCGGTCAAGCGGCAGAACAAGGCGCTGCTCGCCGGTCTGGTTCGCGCGAGGACCGGCCTCGAGATCGACGCGGACTCGCTGTTCGACATTCAGGTGAAGCGGCTCCACGAGTACAAGCGGCAGCTGCTGAACGTCCTGCACATTGTCACGCTCTACAACCGCGCGAGGCGGAACCCGGCGGCGCCGATCCGGCCGCGCACGTTCGTCTTCGGCGGAAAAGCGGCCCCGGGCTACCTCCAGGCGAAGCTGATCATCAAGCTGATCAACTCGGTGGCCGACGTCGTGAACGGAGACGCGGCGGTCGGCGGCCGGCTCAGAGTGGTCTACTTCCCGAACTTCAACGTCAAGAGTGCGCACCGGATCTACCCGGCGGCGGAGCTGTCCGAGCAGATTTCGACAGCGGGCCTCGAGGCGTCGGGCACGGGCAACATGAAGTTCGCGATGAACGGCGCGCTGACGATTGGCACGCTCGACGGCGCCAACGTCGAGATTCGCGATCAGGTGGGCGCCGAGAACTTCTTTCTGTTCGGCCTCACCGCCGCCGAAGTGGTGGAGTTGAAGAAGACCGGCTACCGGCCGCGCTCGTTCTACGAGGCCGACACCGAACTGCGCGACGTCATCGACCAGATTGGCGGCGGCCACTTCTCGCCAGGCGAGCCGGGTCTCTTCCAGCCGCTGGTCGATTCGCTGCTGAATTGGGACGAGTACATGCTCATGGCCGACTACCGCGCGTACGTCGACTGTCAGGACCGGGTCAGCCGGGCGTACGCGGACCAGGAGCAGTGGACGAGGATGTCGGTCCTGAACGTCGCGCGGATCGGCTACTTCTCGTCGGACCGCACCATCCGCGAGTACTGCCGCGACATCTGGGGCGTCGAGTTGGGATCGGGTCGAATTGTCGATCAGACGGCTGGACGATGACAGAATCGTGAGAAGTCGCGACCGATCACAACTTTGTCGTCGAACCATTGCCCGCCGGATAATTCGACCCGATCCCTATTGTGCGCGGCGGACCCAGCGCGGGGCGACAATCAGCGCGGCGCCGTAGACCGCGAGCGAGAGCACGAGCGTCGCGGGTCGACCGGCGGGGAAGTCCTCCACCAGCAGCTTGATCCCGCCAAGGACCAGGACGACGTACATCAGCCAACGGCCCTCGGCAAACAGGCCGCGCCCTCCCGCCCACGCCAGCAGCAGCACCGCCGCGCCGACCACCACCGTGCGAATGGCCGCCACGAGCGCCGCGTCCGCCGACTGGCCCGGCACGCCAGCCGCCATCGGGACCGCGTAGCCGATGGCCACCGCCCCCACGCCCGCGAGCAGCATGACGACGACGACGATCTGCGGGATGC
This sequence comes from uncultured Acidobacteriota bacterium, assembly GCA_963698725.1. Lineage (GTDB taxonomy): Bacteria > Acidobacteriota > Vicinamibacteria > Vicinamibacterales > Fen-181 > FEN-299. Next base: position 278,552 of record CAVORY010000003.1, on the reverse strand, counting down.
GCGCGGGCCGGCCGCGGAACTGGGGCTCGGCGGTCACCGGGATGGCCGCCGACACGGCGGCCGATGCGAGCACGATCCACGCCGGCAGCGACATCGCCGCCCACCCGCGCGCGACCGACGCCGTGAAGGCGTCCGAGATGAACGCGAAGAGACCAGACGCGCTCGCCCCGGCCACCAGGTAGATTGCGGAGTGGGCCCCGACCGCAGCGGCCGTATACCGATAGCCGAGCAGCGCGGCCACCACCGCGAGCCCAGACCACGCCATCGCCTGCACCGGGGCGATGGCGGTCAGGCCGACGCCGGCGAGCACGAACACGATAGCCAGCGAACTGTAGAAGACGAAGTTCTTCCAGTGGCCCGCACTTCGGTCAACGAACGCGAACGCGACGCCGTAGCTCCCGATCCCGAACACGAGACTCGCGACGCCGAGCCCCGTGGCGCCGGCCCCCGTCGCGCGCATGACGTAGACGGCTCCGCCGAACGCGGCCACGAGGAGCGCCACCGTCTGCACCACCTCGAACGGAATCACGTCGCGCGATCGCCACAGCGTCCGCACGGCAATGCTGATCAGGTAGCCCGCGAACATCACGAGCTGCAGGACCATGACCGCGCCCGCGTCCTCGCGATGCCATACACCGGTCGCCGACCCGGCCATCACCAGCAGGCAGAGATCCGCCACGAACGCGATCGGCCAGCGCAGCCAGATCCAGCCCAGCGCGTAACCCATCCACAGCGCGATGACGCCGAGGAAGGCCAGGTAGAACCCGAACGCCGGGAGCGGGCCGAGCGCAGTGAGGAAGAGCAGCGTGGCCAGGAGGCCAGCCGATGCTGACGATCCACGCCAGATCCTGGATCCGGCGCAGCCAGGCAACCGCGAGCGCGACGGTCGTCACGACGCCCATGGCCAGCGCCGCGGCGCCCGGCGACAGCAGCTTCACGTTCTCGCGGACGGTCGCCTCCCACAGAATCGGGAAGGCGATGAACGTCATCGCCACGCCGTACGACGCGGCCGTCAGCCGCTGCCGGGACACGTCCAGCCGGTAGATCGGCACGAGCCAGGCAACGGCATACAGGATGCCGAGCGCGGTCCCGCCCGCGCGCGGCAGCGTGCCGGCATCCGTCAGCCAGCGGAGCACGTAGGCGCCGCCGAGGATGAAGCACGTGCGCCCGATGAGGGTGAGCACGTACACCACCGTGATTTCAGCGGAGGATTCGGCGAGGTCGTCCGTCGCGTCAGGCGCCGGCTCGGCCTCGGCCGCCGACTCCGCTGGCGCCGTCGGGGTCGACTCGAGCCGAGCGAGCCGCCGCTCGAGCGCGGTCACCGCGCTCGACAGATCAGACACCTTCCGCTCGAGCGTCGCGAGGCGATCGTCCATGTGATCTCCGACGGAGGTTTGGTTGGGGAGGATGCTGAGCGCATTTGACCGCAAATGCGCCCGGAACGCAAGAGGGAGGGGGAAAGCCCTACTCGGCGCGGAGCGCGATCATCGGGTCCACGCGGGTCGCCCTTCGGGCCGGCATCAGGGTCGCCACGAGGCCGACCAGGACGACGAGGCCCAGGACGAATCCGTACGTCGCCGGGTCGAGCGCGTTGACGCCGAACAGCACCGTGGCGATGGCATCCCGCCCGAGCGCGGCGATCGTCGCCGTCAACCCGAATCCGAGCACGAGCCCCAGGCCCAGCTGGCGCGAGCCCTGCTTCAGCACCATGCCCATCACCCGCCGCCGGTCGGCGCCGAGCGCCATACGCACGCCGAACTCCTGCGTCCGCTGGCTGACCGAGAAGGACATCACGCCGTAGATTCCGACCGCCGCGAGAATGATCGCCACCGCCCCGAAGATCGTGAACATCACCGCGATGATCCGAGGGCCGCCCAGCGCCGCGTCGAGGTTCTCCTTGGGCGTCGCCGCGAAGTAGAGCGGCAGGTTCGGGTCCACCTTCTTCACCTGCCGTCTGACCTCGGGCAGGAGGCTTTCGGGTCTCTGGCCGGGGTGCGGCCGGACGATGACCGACGCGAACTGATTCGCCGCCATCCCGTCGCCGGTCGGCCCGAACGGGACCGAGTAGAACGGGACGTAGAACCCCGAGTCGTCCACGTTCGGGTTGTTGAACGGCCCCTGCATCCGCACGGTCGAGACCACGCCGACGATGGTGCGCCACGGGCCGTACTGAGGCGTGGAACCGTCACCGGTGCGGAACCTCCGGCCGAGCGCGCTTGCCGTGCCGAAGTGCTTCCTGGCGAACGCCGTGTTGACGATGGCCACCGGCAGCTTCGAGTCCAGGTCGTCGTCGTCGAACCTGCGCCCCTCGATCACCTTCTGTCCGGTCACATCGAAGAAGGTGCTCGACACCTGCTCGAAGTTCGCATTCAGCCGGTCGCGCCGTTCGCGGTACACCTTGCCCTCGATCTCCACGGGTCCCGATCCGCTGAAGACCATACGCAACCGGCTCGAGTAGGCGACGGCCGCGAACTGGGAACTGCCGCGGAGCTCGCGCATCAGACGGTCGAAGAAGATCTTCCTGTCGGCCGCCGTCGGGTAGTCGCCCTCCATCAGGCCCATCCGCGCCGAGTAGATGCCGGCGGTGTCGTAGCCGTAGTCGATCTGCTGCTGCGCCAGGATCGAGCGGAGCTGCAGCAGCGAGCCGATGAGCAGCAGGCAGGTCACCACGACCTGCGTGACGACGAGACCGCGGGTGACGATGTTGATCGCGCGGCTGGTGTTGCCGCGCCCCCCCTCACGCAGGACCTGGACGACGCTCGCGCGCGAGGCCATCCACGCCGGCAGCAGGCCGGAGACGACCGCCGCGAGCAGCGTGACGAAGACCGTGACGCCGAGCACCTTGCCGTCGATGTCGAACGTCATCCACGCCGGCGGCCCGTTCTGCATGTTCCGGACGGTGCTGTCGAACCAGTCCACGGCGAAGTACGCCAGGCCGATGCCGACCGCCGCGCCCGCGCCGGCGAGCATCAGGCTCTCGGTCAGCATCTGCCGGATCAGCCGTGAGCGAGTGGCGCCGAGCGATGATCGGACAGCCAGTTCCCGCGCGCGAAGCGTCGCCCGCGCGAACTGCATGTTCATCACGTTGAAGCACGCGATAAGCAGGACGCCGCCGCAGAACGCCAGCATCGTCCACATCAGGCCCGCCAGCTGCGGGCCCGTGAACTGGTCGAGGAGCCATTGAACCCGGCCCTCTGTGAACGTCTTGTTCGTGTCCGGATACGCGGCGGCGAAGCGCTTGGCGAACGCCGTGACCTCCGCGCCCGCGCTCTCGATGGTGACGCCCGGCTTGAGGAGGGCGATGACGCCCGGGTTGTTGGCCTGCGGGTCGTTCCGCGGCCGGACCGGGAACTCGCTGTAGAGCGGGATCCAGAGCTCGTCGTTCACCGGGAACGCGAAACCGGGCGGCATCACGCCGATGATCGTGGCCGGCTTGCCGTTGATTCGGATCGCCTTGCCGACGATGTCGGCCGCGCCGCCGAAATCGCGCTGCCAGAGGCCGTGGCCGATGAGGGCCACCTTCTCGGCGCCAGGCGCGTTGTCGGCCGGCGTGAAGTCGCGGCCCTTCGCCGGGCTCACGCCGAGCACGCGCAGAAACGTGTCGGTCACGTACGCGCCGGTGTAGCGCCGCGGCACCCCGTCGTACGTGACGTTTACCGTCGATCCGCTGATGGTGCCCGTCATCAGCTCGAACGACTTCTGCTGCGGCTGCACCTCCTCGAGGTCCATCGAGAAGAACTGCTGGTTCACGCCGAACGCCGTCCTCGTGGACGGGTCAGCGAAGGAGACGCCAACGAGGCGATCGGCGTTCGGGAACGAGAAGCCGCGCAGCATGATCCCGTTCACCACGCTGAACTGGGTGGTGACCGCGCAGATGCCGAGCGCAAGCACGAAGATGGCCAGCGCGCAGAACGCCTTCTCCTTGACGAGCACGCGGGCGCCGATTCGAATGTCGCGGGCGACTGACTCTGCGAGCATGCCGTTCCCTCGGTTCTGAAGGCGCAACGACATCGCCGCCGCTGCGCACGGATGGGCCGGGTCCGGCCGGCCGGGCGGCGCCGTGACGCGAGCGCGCCCACCGGAATGAGACGTGTCGCGCCGGAGGAATGTTCGGTGCACCAGCGCCCGGAGCCGGCGCGGGCCGCTGAATCCAGCCCGGCCGTGGGAGTAGAAAGAGCGCGGCACCGATTGGCCGGGGTCGAATCGCGCTTCGTCTCCACCGGGCCGCCCCGCCCGCCCTCCCTCGAAGCGGGTCGCGGGCGACGACATCGATGCCCTTGAACGATGACCTATATGGTCATATAATATGGTCATGTCAGACAGCGAGCCGTCCATCGCGGCGGGGGAGTTCAAGGCCAGGTGCCTGGCGCTGCTCGACCGGGTCGCGGCCACCGGCGAGCCGCTGGTCGTGACCAAGCGCGGGCGGCCGGTCGCGCGCGTCGTCCCGGCGCGCGCGGCGGGCCAGCCGTCGCTGCGTGGCAGCGTCACCATCCACGGCGATCCGATCGCATCCGTTCTCGGTCCCTGGGACGCTGACCGATGATCGTCCTCGACACCCACGCGTGGATCTGGTGGGCCAGCGATCCAGCCAGGCTCGGCCGGAAGGGCCGAGCGGCCATCGACGCCGCCGACCGGATCGGCGTCCCCGCCGTCTGCTGTTTCGAGGTGGCTGCGGCGGCGGCGCGGGGGCGCATCGGGCTCGACCGCGCGCCGCTCGACTGGCTCGAGCAGGCACTGGCGCTTCCGCGCGTCCGCCTGCTTCCGCTGACGCCGGCCGTGTCGGTCAGAGCCACACAGCTTGGCGGCTTCCACGGCGACCCGGCGGATCGGCTGATCGTCGCCACGGCCATTCTCGAATCGGCGACCCTCGTCTCGCGCGACCGCAACATCCGCGGCTATCCGAGCGTCACCACGGTCTGGTAGGCCGGACCTGGGGTGCGCGGAGCACCTGGCGGTTGACTCCCGCCGCCCGCCGCGACGACAATCGGTGCACGAAGGAGAACCGCCATGAAGCTGGCTGCCCAGAAGATCCCGGCGAAGTTCATCCAGGCGATGCCGCGGGGTCTGCGCCTCGTGAAGAAGGACGGCGGCGACTTCCTGCTGGTCGAATCGGCGTTCTGCCCGAAGGGCCACAACCTCGTCGTCGACAGCGTGCGGATTCACGACGAGGCGTCGATCAAGCTGAAGATCACCATCCGGGGCGAGAGCGGGCTCATCTACGTTGACGCGTTCTGGGGCAGCCACGCGAAGCTGTTCTCTTTCATTCCCCTCCTGTCCGGCGCGGACGAGGCGTTCGTCGGCGCCCGGTGCCCGTACTGCGACGCCAGCATGTCCGAGAAGTACGACTGTCAGCAGAAGGGCTGCGGCTCGAAGCAGTCGGTCCGTCTCCTGCTGCCGGGCGCGAAGAACGCCATCCACGTGTGCGCGCGCCTCGGCTGCCCGGGCCACGTCCTCGACATCGTGGACATGCCGCGCAGCGTCGTCCAGACGGTGAGCGGGATCAACTACTTCGGCGTCGGCGGCGACGACCCGTTCGCGGGGATGTAGGGCGGTCAGTCGGCCTGCCCGCCGAAGTCGCCCCTCGGCCTTGCTCGGGGCGGCCTTGAGCACGGTCGAAGGGTGGCGGGGCGCGAAGGCGGGGGCTGACGATTGTCAGCGCCAGCAGGCAGGCCGGACCGTCGGGACGACCCGAAACAGTGAGGAGGCCAGGATGAAGATATTCCTCTGTGGTCACGGCGGCTGGAACCCCGGGGATGGCTACGCCAAAGTCCCGGCTGGCAGCACGCTCACGTTCTATACGCAGAACGCGAAGCTGCTCAAGGGCGGCGACGACTACAAGGTGATCCAGGGCACGTTCTGGGGGCAGCCGGATTCCGTCATCCGGGCCTTCCACACCTGCCCGAACATGCGCCTCTATCCGGATGACCCGGCCGTGGTGGCCTACTCCGAGGGCATCAAGCAGGCCGGCACCCGCCTGCTCTGGAGCGCCAGCGCCAATGGCCTGCTGCTCAGCAAGATCTTTGAGGACAATCCGGGCCACGACTTCATCTGGGCCTGCTGCCGGCACGTCGCCATGAAGCGCGAGGTGGGCGGCGAGGCACTCGGCTTCAACCTGGTCGAGGAAAAGACCAAGTACACCAAGTACGACTACGACGCCGGCGTGTACAACACCGTCATGCGGCGGAAGTAGCGTTCCGGATTGTGCAGAAGCCGGGTCGAGGCGGTCCTCGATTCCGGCCAGACCGTCCGCTTCCGCTGTGTGTCGGCACGCGGTCGGCAAGCGGCCGTGTCCCGCGCGCCGGGGTCCGGTGAAGGGTCTTCTGTTGCGCGGAGCAGGGAGACCGTGCGGCTGCTGACCCCGGTGTTGCGTCCTATCGTCAGCCTCGCATACGGTCGGCTGCCCGTAGCCGACTGCCGAGTGTCCACACCTTCCCAAAGGAGGAGCTCGTGGCCAGGCCTCTGATTCGCCTCGTCGTCCTCGCTGCTCTCGTGGTGGCGCTTCCGGCGCTCCTCGGAAGCCAGAAGCCTGCACCGGCAGGTCTTCCCAGCGAAACGCCCGCGCAGCTCAAGCCGACCTACGACGGCTTCGACCACGAGCGGCGCGACGTGATGATCCCGATGCGCGACGGCGTGAAGCTGCACACGGTGATCCTCGTCCCGAAGGGCGCGAGGCGGGCGCCGATCCTCCTGACCCGCACGCCCTACGATGCCACGGCGCTGACCCGCCACGCCGAGAGCGCGCATCTCGGCTCGGTCCTCTCCAGCGCGGCCGGCACCGGGGTGCTGTCGAGCTACGACAACGCCACTGACGTCATCGTTGGAGGCGGATACATCCGCGTCGTGCAGGACGTCCGCGGCAAGCACGGGTCGGAGGGCGACTACGTGATGAACCGGCCGCTGCGGGGGCCGCAGAACCCGACCAGTGTCGACCACGCCACCGACACGTACGACACCATCGACTGGCTCGTGAAGCACGTGCCCGAGACCAACGGCAAGGTGGGCATCCTCGGGATCTCGTACGACGGCTTCCTGCCGCTGATGGCGCTCGTCAACCCGCACCCGGCGCTGAAGGTGTCGGTGCCGATCAATCCGATGGTCGACGGCTGGATGGGCGATGACTGGTTCCACAACGGTGCGTTCCGCCAGCAGAACCTGCCCTACATCTACCAGCAGGCCGGGACGCGAGCGAGCGACGGGAAGTGGTGGTCGACGCACCTGGACGACTACGACATGTACCTGCAGGCCGGGTCGGCCGGTGAACTCGGGCGCCGGCGCGGTCTCGAGCAGGTGGGATTCTGGAACAAGATCCTGGCCCACCCGTCGTACGACGCCTTCTGGCGCGACCAGGCGGTGGACAAGATCCTCGCGGCCCAGCCGCTCCAGGTCCCGGTGATGCTGGTGCACAGCCTCTGGGATCAGGAGGACATCTACGGCGACATCGCCGTGTACAAGGCGATCGAACCCAAGGACACGGGCAACAACAAGGTGTTCCTCGTGCTCGGGCCGTGGCACCACGGCCAGTCGAACGAGGACGGGAGCACGCTCGGCGCGCTCCGGTTCGGCAGCGACACGGCGCTCCACTTCCGGCAGGAGGTCCTCAGGCCGTTCCTCGACCACTTCCTGAAGGACGAGGCGCCGCCGATGGACGTGGCTCCGGTGACCGCGTTCGAAACGGGCACGAACAAGTGGCGACGGCTGTCGATGTGGCCTGCCGGCTGCGCCACCGGCTGCACGGTGGCGCCGACGCCGCTCTACCTGAACGCGGGGCTGAAGCTCGGCTTCGCGGAGCCGAAGGCCGGCGGCGCGCCGTTCGAGGAGTACGTGTCGGATCCCGCCAAGCCGGTCCCGTTCCGCGCGCGGCCGATCCGGCCGACCGGCTATACTGACGAGCTCACGTGGTGGCGGTGGCTGGTGGACGATCAGCGCGAGGCCTCGGGACGCCCCGACGTGGTGGCGTTCGTGTCCGACACGTTGACCGCTCCCGTGAAGATCAGCGGCGAGCCGATTGCGAACCTGGTGGCCTCGACGAGCGGCACCGATGCGGACTGGGTCGTGAAACTGATCGACGTCTACCCGGACGAGGTCCCGGGCCAGGCGCAGCTGGGCGGCTACCAGCTGATGGTGTCGGCCGACATCTTCCGCGGCCGGTACCGCGAGAGCTACGAGACGCCGAAGCCGATCGAGGCGGGGAAGGCGCTCCTGTACCAGTTCGCGCTGCCGACAGCGAACCACGTGTTCCTGCAGGGTCACCGCGTGATGGTACAGATCCAATCGAGCTGGTTCCCGCTCTACGACCGGAACCCGCAGACCTTCGTGCCGAACATCTTCTGGGCGAAGCCGGGGGACTACCGCAAGGCGGTGCAGCGGGTGTACCACGCGCCGGGGCAGGCGAGCTTCGTCGAGCTGCCGCTGGTGAAATGAAGGAGGCCGGCGCGCTCGAGATCGAGGGATGAGGGACTGCAGACGAACTGGACGGGACCGGCAGCCGAAGCACCAGCCGCGGCGACTGAGGTCGATCGGCGCAAGCTGCACACATCCGGCCGCGGTCCGGGCCGCAACCCACAGAAGATGGTGCGCCAGCGGGGCGCCGGGTTTATCATCTGCCTAGTCTCGACCCATTCGAAAGGAGCGACGGCATGGCCAGCATCCAGGACATCGTCGGCAAGGCTCTGACGGACCGCCAGTTCTGCTCGGCGCTGATCGCGGAGCCCGAGAAGACGCTGCGCGCGCACGGCGTGGAGCCCACACAGGAGATGATCGAGGCGCTCCAGGCGCTGGATGAAACCGCCGTGCAGAAGCTGGCCGCGGCTTTCAAGAAGGAGCAGGCGGCCTGACCGATCCTCCGCCGACGCAGGACGACGTCATCAGGGCTTCCGATGGACCTTCATGCCGTCAAGTGGGCGCACGGGCTGGAGGTTGAACGGCGGCTGGACCGTCTGCCTGAGCACCTCAGGACCGCCGCCTCGGATTTCCTGTCCCAGATCGCCAGGAATTGCGCGCCGAGCGGCCGCTTCTGGGATTTCGAGGCCGGGGACGACGGTTATCCGTTGTTCGACACGCTTCTGCTGTCGTTCGCCGACGCGGGCCTGGTGGACGAGCGAGCCCGCAGGGCCGTGTTCGAGGGATTCGCCCACACCCTCCTCGCCACCGCGGCCGACGAGCTCGCCCTCGAACTCGGACCCCCTCCGGCGCCGTCCCTCTTCCGCCTGTCGCAGGCCTTCCAGCTCGAAGCCGGGCGGTGCTTCGGCGCGCTGTTCCCTCCCGACTCCGCGTTCCACGAGACGTACCGGAAGGCCTGGCAGGATCACCTCGAATGCCTGCTGTGGCACCAGGCGAACCACATCGAGGCCCGCAACCCGTATCGCGATCAGGACTGGCTGACGGCGGGGCATCGGTGGGCCCCGCTCAAGTCGGGCATGGCGGCGGTCTTCTGCGCATGCGGGAGGGAAGCCGAACTCCCCGTCTTGGAAAGGCTCCTGGATGAACTGAACACCCTGTTCCAGGTCAGGCGGGAGATCCTCGCCATCCGGAGAGATGCGGCCCGGCACGTGCACAGTCTGGCGATCGATCGGATCGCAGCGTGCCTCCCGGATCGGCACCTGGCGGCCGACAGACCGGAGGCCATACTCGGGGCCCTCCTGTTGTTCAATCCGATGTCCGCGCTGATCCGTGACTGCGTTGCGAGGCTCGCGTTCTGCCGCACCCTCTGCGGGCAGCTCGCGCTGACCTCGCTCGAGCCCGTTCTGGATCGCTTCGGGTCGTCGTTCGAGACGCTGAACGACCTGTTCTCCCTCAGGAAGGCCAGGCCCGACCCCCGGCATGCGTCAGTTCCGCCGCCGGAAGAGGAGCGCGGGTTCGTCATCACCTCGGACCCGGGTTTGGCGGCCCGCATCGAAGCGGCGGACGCGTACCTCCTCGCGGACGCCCAATTCCGAGAGAGCTGGGAGGTGCACCGCTGGGGGTTCCTCGGCGAAGGCCAGCTGACGGCCCGCGTGTTCCCAGGCGGTCTCATTCTCGAGATGCTGCTCGACGGCGGCCTCGACCTGGCCGACCGCCTCGACGCGCACTTCGCGAATTGGCGCGCCATCGACTGCCGCTACTTCGAGGAGGCGTGCCCGCTGCCGCCCGACGCCGACTCGCTGGGCCTGATGCTTCGACTGTTCGGGCACTCGCGACGCCGAGATGCCCACGCCGCCCTGATCCGTCCTGCTCTGGACCGGATGATGGCGAACGTCGCCGAGGACGGCGACATCCCGACCTACTTCGCCGCGCAGCCGCGCGACGAGGAACCGAGAGACTACTTCCGTCAGATCGCCGGGAACGACTGCACCGGAGTGAAGGCGGGGCTCCTGCTCGGCCTGCTCCGTTGCGGCGACGATTCCTGCCGGGCGCTCGCCGGTCGCCTGCAGGCGCGTGTGTTCGACGCCGTCGCCGCATCCGGACAGGCGACCAACTCCTACTACTGTTCGGGGTACTGGCTCTGGATGATGTTTCGTGCCCTGGATCCCGCGGCGGCGGCGGAAGCGTCATCGGCCGCGGGTGCACGCGGCCGGGTCGTTGACGTCCTCCGGGAGACGTTCGATCACCTCGACGGGACGGCGCACCGCTCGGCCCAGCAGGCGGCGTGGCTCGTTCTGTGCCGCTCGACGGCAGGCCGGCGGAGGACACGTCCGGCAGGACTGGCTGCGGACTCTCGTCTCGAGCCAGGCGCATGACGGCGGGTGGCCGGCCGAGCCCATCTATCGCGTCCCGACCTGGGACAACCGGACCGCCTGGCACCGAAGCCGTCTCGTGACGACGGCCGTCTGCCGCCGGGCCCTCGCGCACTGCAAGACGCGGGGGATGGCCCCGTGAACACGCCTGTCGTCCCCGCCGCGATCCTCCACACGGGCCCGTGGAAGGACGTCTTCGGCGACTTCCCCTCCCGGCTTTCGGCGTCCACCGGGCTGCCGGTCACGGAGACGCCCGATGGCCTGGCGCTGGTGTACGTCCTGGGCTGGTTCGAGCACAGGCCCCTGCCCTGTGAGTCGTTCATCCCGCTCGAGGCGATCTATCTCACCCACGACAAACGCAAGCAGGCGAACCTGTTCCGCGACCACGGGATTGCGACGCCCGAAAGCCATCTCGTCGCCACGGAGGAGGAGGCGCTCGCCTTCCCCCGAAAGCGGCCCGACAAGGAGTGGATGCTCAAGTGGCCGGTCGGCTGCGGGGGAGACGGACACCAGATCCTCGACGCGAGGACCGTGGTCACGCCCCTGTGGCGTCCGCCCTTCCTGGTCCAGGAACTGATCCGGATGGCGCGGCCGCGGGTCTACCGGCTCTTCGTGGCGGGCGGAGAGACATTCAACTGGTGCGTCCGCGAGTCCAACGAGCGGACGGCGCACTCGCCGATCGTCTCGGCCAGGGGCGGGGCGACCGTGCGGCTGGTGGACCCCGTGCCCGAGGCCGCGCTTCGCGAAGCCGTCAGGGCCTTCGACGCGGCCGGCCTGTGGGACAGCCTCGGCGGCGTGGACATGGTCCAGTCCGATGCGGGCGAGTGGCTCGTCCTCGAAATGAACACCGACGGGATCTACCACTTCCTGCAACGGGTTGCCGAGGCGCCGGGTTTCGGAGAGGCGCTCGATCGTTTCACGGATCGCGCGATCAAGAAACGCCTGGCGCGCATGGCCGGCGGCGCGGCGGGAGCGGAGGTCGCGCCCGGCATCGAAAGGAGCGGCAGGTGACGGGCGCGTACGAGCCGGAACTCGTTCAGATCATCGGCCGCGCGATCGAACGCCTGCGGCGCGCCATCGCGGCTTCGTCCCCGCCGTCGGCCGCCGCCATGGATCGATGGGTCGGCCAGCTCACGAACGCCCGCCCGCTCGTCGACTACTTCACGCACCTGCGGGCCTTTCCGTTCATGCTGTTCCCCTGGTGGATGGAGGCCCGGGCAAGCGGGGGAAGCCATGACCTCGACTTCCAGGAGGACCTGGCGTACTCGAGCGTCAGCGGCTACCTCTACATCCGACTGATCGACAACATCATGGACGAGCCAGGCCCGGCCGAGATCCGTGTCTTGCCGCTGGCGAACTACTTCCACTCGCAGTTCCAGTTCACATACGCCAGGCACTTCGCGTTCGGCGACGCATTCTGGGACGCCTTCCACGCGATCTGGTTGCGCTCGGCGGAATCGTCGCTGATCGATGCCGGGCTGGATTCGATCGACGAGCGCGACTTCCTCGGCATCTCCGCCAGGAAGACCTGCGCCGGCCAGATACCGCTCCTGGCCGTCTGCCGCCGGATTGGACTGCCGGCTGCGCCCGAACCCTGGCCGCGGGTCTTCGACCTGATGGCCGCCGTCCACCAGATGTCGAACGACCTCTTCGATTATCAGCGCGACCTCGACGCGCGTCGGACCACCTTCTTCCTGTCGGAGGGAGCCCGCCGGAAGCGCGAGTCGGAGACGGTGGCTGGATGGGTGATCCGCGAGGGTTTCGACTGGGGAGTCGACCGGCTGGAGCGCTGGCTGGACGACCTGGCTCTTGCCGCCGGCGGGTGCGGCTCGCCCGGGTTGGGCACCTACGTCGAACTCCGCGCGGCCGATCTGCGCGAGACCTCCGACGCAGTCCGCGACGGCCTCCGGTCGGTGAGGCGGGTCCTGGCGCTCAAGTCATGAACATCGAGGCCATCGGCGTCACCGACCTCCCGCGGCTTTTCGGTTTCGCCGAGGCGACGTTCCGCAGCTTCACGCGGGAGTTCGGCCGCTATGGCGCGATGGCTGGCCCCGACCTCGAGTTGAGGGTAGGAAACGGACTGCTCTGCTACTACGACCTGGAGACGCGCCAGATCTACGTCTCGTTTCCCGATCCGTCCGACGCGGTGGGCAGGATCCAGCTCCTGTTCCTGCGGGAGCTGCTCGGATTCACCGACAACGACGAACTCGCGCGGTTCATGTACCTGCTCGCGCCGAGGCTGCTCGCCCACGAGCTCGGTCACGCGGTCCGCCACCGGCACGGGCGGTTTGGCGAGGACCTCTGGCTGGAGGAACAGATCGCGAACCAGTTCGCCAACGCCGTCACGAAGCGCCGCTACACGCCCGCCGAGCGCCGGCTGCTCCTGGGCTTCCTGACCCGCGCCACCAGCAGGCTGTCGGAGAACGTGGAGTCGAAGGACAGCGCTCTCGGCTCCTACTACAGTCCGCTGCACGCCCTGAACGTCATGGGCTCCCTCCCGTCCGGCCTGGTGGACAGCATCCAGGTCATCGGGAAGCTGTTCGCCATGAACGCGGAGGACATCCTCGGGCGCATGCAGTCGATCGCCCGCGAGGGCCGCGCCATCCTGGATCGGCGCGCTGACCTGATCGCCGGCTTCAACCGGCAGTACAGTTCCGACATGGTCCGGTACCTCTGCTACCAGCTCGGCTGGACGCTGGTTGACCTCCAGAGCCGGGAGCACGACTACCTCGACGACCTGGTCCGGCGCCACCTGGGTCCCGGGGAAGGTACGCTGCCAGCGCCCTCGAACGCCCGGGCGTCAGAGCGGGAGCTCGTCGCGCTCTATCGCAGCTACCGTGACACGGCGTCGCGGTCAGACGCCATCGGCCGCTATTTCTTCAAGCGCTACCGGTCCATGCTGCTCGCGTTCATCCTGCAGTCGGGCGGCAGGCACCGCGCTGTGACCCCCCTGGCGCGGCCAGAGGTCCGGATGCTGATCGAGAGCTGGAGCGATGAGGACTGCGACGTGCTCGACTACCTCCAGCAGGTGGTTCCACGGGCCGCCGGCCGCCTCTTTCCGGCTGCCCTGGATTGCCTTCCCGGCCCGGACCTCGGCGCGGGGCCGGTCGCCCTGGGCGACACGGACGGCCGAATCCTGCGGCACGTCGCGCTGGGAGTCGCCGATCCTGCCGCGCGGAGGACCGTCGAGTGTCTCACGACGCTCGACGCCCTCGACGGCTTCCGCATGCTGTCGGCGGAGATCCTCGTCGAACTGGCCGCCAGCCTCAGCCGGCTGACGTGCGGCGCTGGCGAGACGGTCATCTGGGAAGGGAGCGAGAACGCGGACGTCTTCATCCTGATCTCGGGCCGGCTCGACGTGCTGATGACCCGCGGCGAGTCCGAGCAGCGGGTCGGCGAGGTGCGACCCGGAGAGGTGTTCGGCGAAATGTCGTTCCTCACGGGCGAACGCCGATCCGCGACGGTGCGGGCGGCCCAGGAGTCCGAGTGCTTCGTCCTGCGCGCAGCCGACCTCCGCATCTTCATCGCCAAGGAACCGCTGATCCTCGTTCAGATGGCCAAGGTTCTCGCGCGCCGCCTGAGAAAGCTGGAGGGGTCCGCTCTCGATGACGCGGAAGGACCATCGATGCAGGGTTCGCTGCCGCGGTGATCTCGATCAGCGGAGCAGCTGCCAGCTGATAGCTGGCAGCTTCTATCTTCTGCGTCCTGTAGCCCCCATAGGGCCACCACCTCGTCGTCGATGCAGGCGCTGCCCCTCGACGCGGACCGCGGTCGGAACCCGAGAACGCCTGTTACCCGTGTTACCCACCGCGGCTTCCGCCGGTCTAAAGGAACGGGCCATCTGAGCCTTCAGGGCTCGGCGCTCGTCCCGTCCGATGGAGGCTCGCAACTCATGCGCTCCGCCGCCCGCTTGCTCGCGCTCTTGCCGATGGCCGCCGTCGCGGCGCTTGCTGTCGCCGTCGTCAGTGGTCGGGAACCAGCGACCAGTCCGGCTGCGCCGAGCACGCACTCGAAACCGGCGGGACGCGTCGAGATCGTCAGGAACCGCGAGATCACCGAACTCGCATACTCGTCGAGCGACGGACGGAAGATCCCGGCCGTGCTCAGCATGCCCAGAGGGAACGGCCCGTTCCCGGTCGTCGTGACGATTCACGGCGGCCAGGGCAACCGCGACCTCGCGTTCATTCGTACGCTGGCCGTCCCCGGCGGGGTCTCCTCGACGGTCACGATGCTCAACGAGCAGCCCTGGGCGATCCTGGCCATCAGCTACCGCGCCGGCGGGGGCGCCCTCCTCGGGATCGAGCAGGACGATGTGGTGGCGGGGATCCACTTCGCGAAGACGCTGCCCAGGGTCGACCCGGCTCGGGTGGGAGTGCTCGGCGGCAGCCATGGCGGCCACCTGGCGCTGAGGGCCGCCGAGGTCATGGGCCGGGAGATGCTCTGCGTCGCGGCGGGCTCGCCCTGGATGACCAACCCGCGGGTTTACCTCTTCGGCGAGCCTGACAAGCCGCCCCTGTCGGAGATCTCGGCACAGGCTCGCACGGTGGTGCTCACGACTCGCGCCACGATCCTCCCCGGTCTCCAGCGGAATCGCGGGCTGTCGGCGGAGGCGCTCGACACTCTCCTCGCGGAGCGCTCGATCGAAGAACACGCGGCGCAGATCATCGTTCCGGCACTCTTCCTCACGAGCCTCGCCGACGAGCAGGTGCCGCATGCCATGGTGGAGCCGACGATTGCGCGGCTGAAGGCGGCCGGCCGTGACGTTGCGGTGTACACGGCGACGAAGAGCCTCCACGGCTTCTACTGGGGCCGGGACGTCGGCCGCGCGCGAGTCGGCCGAGGGTCGAAGACGCCGGACGAGCTCGCAGAGGAGGCTGCCGCGCGCGATCAGATCCTGCGGTTCTTCACGCGTTGGTTCGCCACGGAGGGCTCTGTGCCAGCCGCGGAACGGGCCGGCCTTTCCGGGATCCGCAAGGTGCGAGCCGGCGGCTTGGAACGCGAATACCTGGTGCATGTCCCGCCGGCGCGGCCGGGGGACGAGGCCCTTCCGGTCGTCCTGGTCTTTCACGGTGGCGGCGGGAACGCCGAGGGAACGGCGCGACTCACGGGGTTCAACGGCGTGGCGGATCGCGAGAGGTTCATCGTCGTCTATCCGCAGGGCATCGGGGGGAGCTGGAACGACGGACGCCAGACCCGGGTGACCCAGGCGCATCGCGACAAGGTGGACGACCTCGCGTTCTTCGACGCGCTGCTGGCGGCGCTCTCGACGGAACGGCGCATTGACCCGAAGCGCGTTTTCGCGACGGGAATCTCGAACGGCGGCATCTTCTCGCACTTCCTCGCGGCCCGCCGGTCGGAGCGGATCGCCGCCATCGCGCCGGTGGTCGGCGGGATCGCCGATCCGTTTCACCTGCAGTTTCACCCCGCGCGGCCTGTGTCCGTCCTCATCATCCAAGGCACGGAGGACCCGCTCGTGCCGTATGCCGGCGGTCCGGTGGCCGGTGGCGGCGGCGGACGCGACCGTGGACGGGTAATCGCGACGGACGAAGCCGTGAAGCTCTGGGTGCGGCACAACGGTTGCGCCGCCGAACCGACAACCCGGCCGACGCCTGACCGCGATCCGCGGGACGGTTGCGTGACGACATCGTTCGCCTGGACGAGATGCAGGGAGGGTACCGAGGTTCAGCTGTATCGCGTCGATGGCGGCGGGCACGCCTGGCCCTCCGGCGCGCAGTACCTGCCGCAGTCCGTCATCGGCAGAGTGACCCGCGACTTCGGCACGGACGCCATCTGGCGGTTCTTCAAAGAGCACGCGAAACCATGAAGACGACGATCGGGATCCCGGTGTCACCAAAGGACCAGCCATGACACGCTCCTCCCATGCTCGTCTCGTGTTGCTCGTGCTGTCCGTTCTCTGTGCTGGGCTGGCCAGTCCAGCCGCGGCCCAGTCCCTTCGTCGCCCGAACATCGTCCTCATCGTCGCCGACGACATGGGCTACGCGGAAATGGGGACCCAGGGCAACACGGACGTGCCGACGCCGCACATCGATTCGCTGGCGAAGCAGGGCGTGCGCTTCACCGGCGGGTACGTGTCCGCGCCGTTGTGCGCCCCGACGCGGGCCGGGCTGATGACCGGGCGGTATCAGCAGCGGTTCGGTTTCGAGACCAATCCCGGCCCCGAGGACTACGCCGACGAGAAGTTCGGCCTTCCGCGCAGCGAACCGACGATCGCCGAGCGGCTGAAATCCGGCGGCTACGCGACCGGCATGTTCGGCAAGTGGCACCTGGGTTACAAGCCTGAGCTGCAGCCGACCGCGCGCGGGTTCGACGAGTTCTTCGGCTTCCTCAGCGGCGCGAACAACTACCTGCCCGGGGGGAGGCGTGGCGGGTCGCGCAACCCGGTCCTGCGGGGCACCCAGCCGGTCGCCGAGAAGGAGTACCTGACCGATGCGTTCGGCCGCGAGGCGGTCACGTTCATCGACAAACACCGGGACAGGCCGTTCTTCCTCTACCTGCCGTTCAATGCGGTCCACGCCCCCCTCGAGGCCATCGACAAGTACCTCCGTCGGTTCGACGCCATCAAGGACCCCACTCGCCGCACGTTCGCCGCGATGCTCTCGGCGATGGACGACAATATCGGTCGCGTGCTGGACGCGCTGCGGAAGCACGGCCTGGAAGACCAGACCCTCGTCTTCTTCATCAGCGACAACGGCGGCCCGACGTCGCAGACCACGTCGAGCAACCTCCCGCTGCGGGGCTCCAAGGGCCAGCTGCTCGAGGGCGGCATCCGATTGCCGTTCATCATCCAGTGGAAGGGCCGCCTGCCCGCCGGCAAGGTGGATGATCGCCCCGTCATCCAGCTTGACGTGCTTCCGACGGCGATGGCGGCCGCCGGACTGGCGATCTCGCCCGACTGGAAGCTCGACGGCGTCAACCTGCTGCCCTTCCTCAACGGCGAGAAGGCCGGCCCGCCGCACGACACGCTGTACTGGCGGATCCAGAACCAGCACGCGATCCGCCGCGGCGACTGGAAGCTCGTGCAGACGCGCGCGGACCTGAAGCCGCAGCTCTACAACCTCGCCGTGGACATCCGTGAGTCAGCCGACCTTGCGGACAAGGAACCAGCCAAGCTCAAGGAACTGGGCGACGCGTGGGCCGCGTGGAACGCGCAGTTGTCGGATCCGCTGTGGCGCCGCCAGGATGCGCAGACGCAAGGGCGCGGGGGCCGCGCGGGACAACAGCCCGCGAGAGGGGCGGCCGGCAGCCTCGAGGCGCGCTTCAAGCAGTTCGACAAGAACGGCGACGGCAAACTGACGCCGGACGAGGTGCCCAGGCAGCTGTTCGCTCAAATGGACAAGAACAAGGACGGCGTCGTGACGATGGAGGAGGCGAAGGCGTTCTGGGCCAGCCGCCGAGGGGGGCGGCCACGGGAAATCACTCCCGGAGTAGTTTCCGCAGCACCAGCCGGAACGATGACGAGATCGTCGCGCCCTTCTTGAGCGGACGGCGCTCGGCGGCGTAGTGCGTGTCGAAGAAATGGTCGTTCCCGCCGCTGTTGAAGCCGGCCACCAGCAGGCGAATCCGATCGCCGTCCACCCACGCTCGAACCGACTGGCGCGCGTCGGAAGAGACCACCTGGAAGCCGCGCCCGTCACGCGCGCTCAGGCTTGCCTGGCGGATGCTCCCCTTCGTCGATCGAAAGTCGTTGGTGCCGAGCATGTTCGCGTCGAGCGCCCACGGGCCCGTGAGGGCCTTGCCGGGCTCCTCGATGAGGCGGCGCACCACCGCATCGGCGCGGGCGGAGCCGACCGGCCGGCCGACATGGTCGTCGGGATACCACCGCCACTGCGCGTCGCGCACCCACTTCAGCGTGTCGAACTCGAGCGGCAGCGTGAAAACGACCCCCCACTGGCGCGGGTCGACGTCGGCGAGGAGGTCGAGGCGGTACGACACGTCGAAGTCGCCGGCGTTGTTGAACGGGCGAATGGAGATGGTCCCGGTGAGGCCGCCGGTGGACACGCGGTAGAGGATATCGGCGCCGCGGACCTCGGGGCCCGACACCGCGCCGTCGGGCGGCACTGCCGTGAACGGCTCGATCTCGTTCGCCAGCTGGCGGCCCGCTGGCCCGGTGCTGCCGCCCTCGTCGTTCAGCGCGAGCACCATCGGGAGCGGCCGTAGGAGGCGAGCGGCATCGGGCAGGCCGATCTCCGTCGCCGCCCTGGACAGCGCCGCGAGCGGATCGCCGGAGAAGGGCGTCACCGCCTGCGTGCCGGCTGCAGACGCCGGCGCGCCCGGAATCACGAACACCTCGCGCCCCACCTCGACGCCGCGGGGGTCAGTGACGATCAGCGTCACGCGGTCTCCGGCCTTGCTGCGCTTCAGCGGAATCGTGACGACGCCCTTGGCGTGCGGCCCGAGGCTCGTCTTCAGCGTCGAGTTCGCCCAGCCGTTCACGTTCCACAGGACGCGCACGTCGCGGAGATCGGTGAAGTTGAACCGGTTCTGCACCGTCAGCACGATCGGCCGGCCCGCGGCGACGTCGGCCTTGAACACGCGGAACGGCGTGTAGGCGTTCTTCATCCCGAGCCACTCCGGCTTCGGGCGCCTCCATCCGTCGATCGGCCCCCAGTGCCCGTAGCCCCTGATGTCCCCGTTCGGCATGTGGAACACATCGTCGATGCCGCTCCAGATCGCGCCGCCGAGCGCGCCAGGCTGCTCCCACATCAGGTCCACCATGCGGGCAAGCGGCCGGCCCCAGTCCTCGCGGATCCATGGGTCGGTCACCAGCTCGCGGCGGTTGTAGCACTGGAGGTGCGCGTACTCGCCGAACCAGACCGGGCGGCGGAGCTTGCTCCACTCGGCGGAATTGTTCTCGCCCGGGTAGTGGTAGTTCGCGATGTCGGCCGTGCTGCCGGCGTTGTTGTAGCCGCCCCACGTCTGATCGTGGAACGCGAACGGCCGCGTCGTCTCCTCCTTCTTCGCCAGTTCGAGCACTTTCGCGAAGAGCGGCGTCCAGAGCGACTCGTTGCCGAGCGACCAGATCAGCACGGACGGGTGCATGCGGTAGGCGGCGACGTTGTCGAGCGTGGCGCGCAGCAGGTACGGGAAGTACTTCGGGTCGAGGTGGTCGTTCGTCTTCCAGTAGGGGCTGGCGCCGTGCTGGACCCAGCAGATGGCCGCCTCGCTCTCGACGAAGATGCCGAGTTCGTCGCACGCGTCCAGGAATTCCTCGCTGGGTGGGTAGTGCGAGGTCCGGACGAGATTCACGTTGGCGGACCTGAACAGTTCGGCGTCGCGGCGGCAGAGTTCCGGCGTCAGACTCCGGCCGCGCAGCGGATGCACCTCGTGCCGGTTGATGCCGAGCAGCTTGATCGGGCGGCCGTTCACGAACACGCGGTTGCCGGTGACCCGGATCTTCGCGGAGGCCGATCCGATGCCGCAGGACATGCACCGGCTTTCCGCCGATCGACAGTGTGGTTTCGAGGGTGTAGAGCGCCGGGGTTTCGGGCGTCCAGAGCCGGGCGGCCTTGACAGGCAGCGGCGCCTGGCCGGTGGCGGCGGCGACACGTCGCCCCGAAGGATCCAGCAGCCGATGCTGGATCACCGGCGTCGCGCCGGCCGAGACCGGCGCGAGGTCGGCGTGAACGACGACGCGAGCGTCGGAACCGGTCACCGCCGTTTCGTACCACAGGTTCGAGACGAACGCCTGCGGCACCGCGAAGAGCGTCACCTTGCGGATCAGCCCTCCGACCTGGTGCGCCGCGTACTGCGAGATGCACGACACCGCGTCGGCGATCGACTCGCTCTGGACGCGGACGCGAATATCGTTCCGGCCGGGGCGGACCGCCTTCGTGACGTCAAGCTCGAACGGCACGAAGCCGCCCTCGTGGCCGCCGACGGCCTGGCCGTTGACGAAGACCTCGCAGACCGCGTGCACGGCGTCGAAGCGGAGCTTCACGGTCTTTCCGGCCCAGTCGCCGGGCACCTCGACCTCGCGCGTGTAGGTGGCGAAGCCGCCGGGCGGCACCTCGAACCCCTGCATCGCCCATTCGCCCGGCACTTCGATCGGGCGTGGCGGCACGCCGTCCGCGGGCGAGAACTCCCAGGTGCCGTTGAGCGACAGGATCGGCTTGGCGACGCCGGCGACGCTGGCTGGCCGCGGCGTCAGCGTGGCGCCGACGGTTGCGGCCAGACGGTCGAGTTGCTGCTCGAGCGGCACGCCCGCGGCGGGCCTTCCCGCCTGCGCCCACCCGGTCGGCTGCGGGAACGTGGCGAAGACGACGAGCGTGGCGGCGACGACGGTAAGGCGCGAGTGATTACTCATGCCGGCGGCGCCTCCTACTGCCTGACCTGCGGTCCCAGAGTGTCGCGATGAGTGGAGATCAGCGTTCGCATGTACGGGCCGACGCCATCCGCTCCCGTGAAGCCGGCCTTGCGAGCTGCCTCGTCGCTCTTGTCCTTCGGAATGAGATCGCTCTCGGCGTACTGCGTCCAGTTGCGGTAGACGCCGAGCGTGACGACGTCCCAGTCCGAGCCGGCCTCGCGCACGAAGATCAGCGTTTCGCCGCGGCCGCGATTGCGGTTGAACGCGTTCTCCATGCTCCGCTCCTCGATGAGCGCATCGCGCCTGCCCGGCAGCGCCTGCATCATCTCGTAATGGAGCAGGCCCATGTCCTTCACGTGCGCGCGCAGCGCCTCGACCGACGGCCCGCGCATGTAGAGGTCCTCGCGCCACGACACGAGCGGATCGAGTTCGCGCTCGACATCGGCTGTCGCGCGCCCGGACGCCCTGGCCGCCGCCTCGCGTTTCGCCGCGCGCGTCGGGTTGTAGTAGGCGACCCAGTCGTCCATCGGCCAGAGCACCGCCAGGTCCCAGTGATCACCCTGCGAGTGGCGCATGATGACCGGCGCCGCCTCGCCCCCGGCTGCCGCCAGGGCGGCGTGCTTCTTCACGACGTCGATGAGTTCGAGGAGCCTGCCCGGCGCGGCCTGCAGCATCTGCAGGCGATAGAGCGTGCGGGGCGCGGCGGGAGGGGCCGCGGACGACTGAGCGGCGACAGGTCCAGCGGCAGCGAGAATGGCGGCCGTCAGGCCGAGGACGGAAATCGGTCTGCGCATGCCCGCATTATGCGACAGATCACTGGAAGCAGGCGCGGTAGCCCGACCCGATCGCGCGCTGGGCGGCGACGGCCGCGTCGCTCGCGATCATCACCACGCCGGCGCGCACGAGGTCCGGGTACTCCGACAGGTTGCCGTCCGCCGCGTAGACGTCGTCCAGGCGGACGCCCGGACGCCCGAGCGTGCCGAAGATCGGCTCGACGCCGGCGCGCGCGAAGCGCGGCGAACAACGCTGCCTGCGGCTTGCTCGTTCCCGTCCAGCCGAGCATGCGGTCGAGAGGGATGACCTGCGCGCGCCGCCACCAGGTCCTGCGGCTTCTCCATCGTCACCGAGATCATCAGGCGCGGGTCGAGTGTGTGCACGGCCTTCGCGTCGTCGAGCGTGTAGGTGACGACCAGGACGCGATCCGTCATTCTCGCGGCGTTCACCGCATTCACCACGTCGGCGAACTTCGTGGTGCGCTTCACGTCCAGCTCGAAGAAGGCGCCAACCGACCGGCCCCACTCGAGGACATCCGCGAAGATCGGCACCCGTTCGTCGAGAGCGGCGCCGTCGGGCCGCTCGATCTTCAGCGCCAGGACTTCCGCGAGCGTCCGGCTGCTCGTCGGGTCCGCTGCCGGTCGTTGTCCGGTCCAGCGTGTCGTCGTGCATCAGGACCAGCGCGCCGTCGCGAGTCGTGGCCACATCCATCTCGAGAAACGGCACGCCGGCGGCCAGGCTGGCGGTGAAGCTCGAGATGGCGTTCTCGGCGGCGGACTGATCGGGCTGACCGCGGTGCGCCGCGACGACGGCAAGGCTGCGCAGGCGGAGGCAGTCGAGCCTCGTGCCGAGATCGACGGTCGGCGTGGTCTTGGGGGCACACGCCGCGACCACGAGCGCGGCCGCGAGCACCGCGCCCACGACTCCAGGTTGGGAGATCCTTCCGACTCGCGTGTTTCCTGGTGACATATTCGTCAGCGACCCCCGACCTCTAGAACGTGAGGCGGGCGGAGAGGACCACGATCGGCTTGCTGTCGTCCGGGTTGAAGACGTGGCCGACCACTTCCAGGCGCCTCCAGGAGAAGCCGACGAGCAACCCGCGCTGGATCTCCCGATCCGATTGATAGGCGCGCGTGCGCTGCGTGACCACGCCGAACCAGAACGACTCGACCGGAGCGTAGGTCAGCTCGGACCAGTTGTAGAAGAAGCTGCTGGCCATGTCCTCGGCGTCGAAGACCCATTCGCCCTCGCTGTACAGTTCGAGCTTTCGCCAGCCGAGCGATCCCTTGTAGCCGGGCGCCACGCCGTCGGTGTCGCCGAACACGCCGCCGATCATCGGCGTGAGCGTCCACGTCACGTTTTCGCCGCCGCCGAAGTTGACGCCGAACCATGCCGACCCCAAGCCGATCGCCTCGTAGTTGTATCGCGCTTCGAGGTGCAGCCAGCCGCGGTCGGCCGTCAGTGTCGGCTGGACGTAGTCGTTCGAGTCCTCCGTGTCGGGCACGAAGTAGGTGTAGGCCGAGGCCGAGAACTCCCACTTCCTCGCGGCAACGTCCGTCGCCTGTGCGGCCGCTTTCGTCGCGACCTCGGCGGTCTGTACGGGCGGTTTCGACGCTGCCGGAGGAGGCATGGCCGTCTGGCCCGAGACGTGCCCGGCCCCGAGGAGCATCGCCGCAATCGCAATCAGAGGTGCGCGCATCGTCTTCACCCTCCGAGCGCCATGATGATGGCAACGAGCGCCATCCCGACGGCCGAAACGGCGAGTCCGAACCGCCAGCCTTTGCCTCCGGAGTATTTCCCGAGCATGTGTCCGTAGGCGTATAGGGTGGCGACCGCGAGTACGTTCGAGACGCGCATCGCGGCGTAGACGTCGCGCATGAACACGAACGGGACGACCACCGGGAAGGTCGCGAGGACGACCAGCGCGAACACGCCGAGCGCAGCCTTGCAGTCGCGGGCCGACAGCGTGGTCGTTCGCCTCGGGGACGGCGACGAGCGCCTTTCGAATGGCCTCGAGGGTTTCCTCCTGCGCGCCGCCCGCGAGCCGCTCCGGCAGCTCGTCGGCGATCATGCGATGGGCGGCCTGACGGTCGGTGGTCTGACGGACGCTCCGGAGCAGCGTGACCCGCCGGCGCTTCTCGACCACGGCGGCGACGAGGTACATCACGGCGTCGGTCAGGCCCCAGGCGATGTTGCACCCCAGGGCCGTCACGAGCATCGTCCGGATCTCCTCGCGGCCCGACGTGGCCGCGCTGAGCGAGCCGGTGAAGGTCATCGCCATCAGCACGCCGAAGATCGCCTCCGAGGCCCGCTCGATCGGGTCGAGCACGCGCTCGCGTCCCGGTTCGTCCGCCGACATCGCTGCTCCTTCCCTGCGGCCCATGCCGTCGCCTCTCAGCACCTCGACTCGCAGTCACGCCCACGGTCAGCGACCGCCGCACGTGGCCGGCTGCGCTCCCTCAGCGGAAACGCCAGGTGATGAACGCCAGGATGGCGTTGTTGCCGGCGGCCACGACCGGCTGGGCGTCGGTCTTCACGTTGCGCCAGCCGTCGAACGCTGCGTTGTTGGTGGCAAACATCTTGCTGGTGTTGGCGGCGAGCGTGACCCCGTTCTGCGCGAAGTAGGCGCCCACGGTGGACGCGAGCGCCGGGTCGACGAACTGGCCGAAGTTGATGTCGCCGCGTCCGTCCGGCGTCCTGAAGTTCGTCACCCGCGTATCACCGTCCCCCATGTCGCTCAGCGGGGCCTGCCATGCGGCGCCGAGGATCAGGTTGTGATAGCCCGGGACCTCGCCCTGGATGCCGAGGCGGAAATCGGTGACATTGATCACCCGTTCGACCTGGGTGGCGCCGCCGACGAACTGGACGTGCGAAAGCTCGCCGAGAACCCAGAGCTGCGCTTTTCCCAGCTTGACAATCGGCGCGCGCGCTCCCGCGGTGAACGACAGCTGGTCGTGGAGTTCGAGCGGCGCGATCTTCGACTGGCCCGCGATGAAACCCGGCGTCCCCGCAAGCGACGAGTCCACGTACTGCACGCGTATCCCGCCGAGTTTCCCGGACGCCACGGACCTGTAGCCGACGTTGCCGACCATCTGAACCCTCTTGACGACCTTCTCGACGGCCACCTGGATGCCGGCGTCGACGCTGCCTGGCACGCCGTTGAGTTCGGCCCAGTTCGCCGTGTTGCCCTCCGGCCTTTCGGTGGGGATCACGACGTAGCCGTGGGCGCCCAGGCCCAGCGGGCTGCCCCTGCGCTCGGAGAGCAGGCTCACCTTTCCGCCGACCGTGAGGTCTCCCGACGACGAGGAAAACGCGCCCCACGAGGGCGGGATGACGCGCACGGTGGGAACATCGTAGGTCTTGTAGGGGACCTCCGGTACGAAGAGGAAGTACGGCTCCGCGCGATTGGCGACCGTCGGGTAGGTGTCGACGACCAGGTCCAGCGGCGGGACCGGGTAGGCCAGGGGGTCCAGATTCACCGCGTTCGACCGCATGACGGGCACGTAGTCGACGAACGCCTCGATCCGCTTCGTCACCCCGATCGCGAACTGGAAGCCGAACTTCATCACGTCGACATCGCCGGGGTTCCGGTCGTAGTTCATCTCCAGCATGGCCGCGGCGAAGTTGCCCGGCTCGAGCGTGTCGGGGGTGACCGCGCGCATCAGCCCCGTGCCGCCGCCGAACGACAGCCCCTGCGCCGGCCACTTCGGCCCGGACGCCTTCGTGGAGCCGGGCGCGCCGGCGCCGCCCTGTGCCGCCTCGTCCGGCTTCGCGAACTTCTGCAGGAAGTCGACGCCGCCGTAGAGGATGTACGCGTCGGTGCCGGTGGCGGGCTTGGCCCGGCCGCCGTTCGAGATGTGCTGGTACTTGAATCCAACGATGAGGCCCGGCTTCGTCGGGCGGCCGACGCGGACGCCGAACCCGACCTGCTCGTAGAAGTTGAGGGCGAGCTGGTTGGACTTCGGCTCGGCCCAGTGGATGTACATGAGGCCGGCGCCCGCTTCGAACCACGGGCGCATCTGCTTGCCTCCCGCGAAATTCCACCTGAGAAGGAGCGGCGTGAACCCGAAACCGCCGAAGTGGTCCGGCCCGCGCGCGATCGTCGGCTGCCCCTGGAGCAGGTACTCGAACTGACCGGCCAGCGGCCCCGGCCCGACGCGCCGCGTCATGATCCGGCCGACCTCCACCGCCATGATCCAGATGTTCCTCTCCGACGAGGAGTCCCTGTAGTCGATCGGAAGCGAGCCGCCGCCGGTGAAGCGCCAGTAGAAAGCGCCCTTCCTGAAGTCCCTGTCCGCGTCCTGGCTGCCCGCCGGCTGGCTGCCCGGCGCCTGCGGCGCCGGCGGCACCGCGGCGTCAGACGGGGGCGCCGACGCGACTGCGGGCGTCGAGGACGGTGGCTGCGCGGCGGGGGGCGTTGAGGACGGCGCCTGCGCGGCGGCGATGCCCGCGCAGACCAGGAAGGCCAGAACGGCCAGGAGCGGCAATACGTGGATGGCGATCGATGTGCGCGTCAAACTCGGTCTCCGTTGGGATCGGACGGGATTCGGCTCGAGTGGCGATTCGTGGGATTGTAGATCGGATCATGAACCAGGCAGAGCGCCGGGCCGTCTATGACTCCGGAGGATTTGTGCGCCCACTCACCGGAGTTGTCTCTGCCGCCGCGCTGATCTGCCTGCCCGCCCTCGCCGCCGCGCAGTCGCCACCCCTGGCGCAGTCCCCGGCTCCGGCCCGCCCCGCGGCCGCCTCTGGCAAGGTCACCTACCCGATCACGCGGGCGGCCTCTGCCATCAAGGTGGACGGCGTGCTCGACGAAGACGCCTGGCAGAAGGCCGCGGTCATCCCGCTGCCGATCGAGTGGATGCCGGGCGACAACGTGCCGCCGCCGGTCCAGACCGACTGCCTGGTCACCTACGACGCGAAGAACCTCTACATCGCGTTTCGCGCGCACGACCCGAGGCCGTCCGAAATCCGGGCCCACCTGATGGACCGCGACGACACGGACACCCTCATCCAGGACGACCACGTCGGGATGATGATCGACACGTTCAACGACGAGCGGCGCGCGTTCCAGTTCCGCGTCAACCCGCTCGGCGTCCAGGCCGACGCGATCTTCAGCGAGCAGGACGGCGTCGAGGACTTCTCCTGGGACATGATCTGGAACGCGGTCGCCCGCATCACCCCGGACGGCTACGTCGTCGAAACGGCGCTGCCGCTGAAGCAGCTGCGGTTCCCGGCAGGCTCGGGCCCGCAGACGTGGGGCTTCGAGGCCTTTCGGTCGTACCCGAGAAACGTGCGTCACCGGATTTCGTCGCAGCGGCGCGATCGAAACCTGGGGTGCCTGCTCTGCCAGGAGAACAAGATCTCCGGCCTCGAGGGACTCGCCCAGGGGCGGAACCTGGAGTTCGACCCGACGGGGACGTTCAGCCGCACCGATGAACTCGCGGCGCCCACCGACAGCGCGTTGACCAGGGGCGACGTGAATGCGGAGGCCGGCCTCACGGCACGCTGGAGCATGACCTCGAGCATGACGATGAACGGCACGATCAACCCCGACTTCTCGCAGATCGAGGCCGACGTGGCGCAGCTCGACGTCAACCAGCGGTTCGCTCTCTACTACCCGGAGAAGCGGCCGTTCTTCCTGGAGGGGATCGACTATTTCACGACGCCCATCCAGGCGGTGTTCACCCGGACCGTGGCCGATCCCTACTGGGGCGCGAAACTGACCGGCAAGCAGGGCGGCAACGCGATGGGCCTGTTCGTCACCCGCGACCGGATCAACAACCTGCTGCTGCCGTCCAACCAGAATTCGATGAACGCGTCGCTCGAGGACGATGTGACGACCGTGGTGGGTCGGTACCGACGCGACATCGGGAACGCGTCGACCATCGGGGCGCTGTACGCGGGTCGCGAGGGCGAGGGGTATCACAACCGGCAGATCGGGGCGGACCTGTTCTACCGGCCGACGCAGGCTGACGCCCTGCGTGTGCAGTACATCCGGAGCGACACCCAGTACCCGGACGAGGTCGTGAAGAACTACGACCAGCCGGCGGGCGCGTTCAGCGGCAACGCGACGTGGGTGGACTACCAGCACGTCGCGACGAAGTGGGCCGTGATCGGCAGCTACGACGCCTACGACTCGGGCTTCCGCAGCGACACGGGGTACGTCCCCCGTGTGGACTACCGGGCGTTCACGGGCCAGGCACAGCGGCGGTACTTCCGCGGCGCGGGGTCGTGGTTCAACCAGATCGACGTCGGCCTGCGCGGGTTTCGCATGATGAACGACGAGTGGTCGATGACCGACCAGGCCGCCGCCGCGTTCGTCAACTACATGGGCCCGTACCAGACCCAGGCGCAGTTCAGCGCGCGGTACGACGAGGAGGTCTACGGCGGGAAGATCTACGAGCACTGGCGGCCGAACTTCTACGCGGGCATCAAGCCGACCGGCGATATGGCGTTCTCGGTCCGGGGCCGGTTCGGCGGGGGCGTGGACTACGCGAACAACCGGGAGGCGACCGGGGTGGTGCAGGTGGGCCCCCGGATCGAGTACCGGCCGATCAAGCGCGTGAGCCTGCAGTTCTCGTACGATCTCGATCAGCTCGACGTAGAAGGCGGCCGGCTCTACCGGGCCAATCTTGCGCAGCTCAAGATGATGTACTACTTCAACGTGCGAGCGTTCGTGCGTGCGATTCTGCAGTACACGGACATCGAGCGCGACCCGGCGCTCTACACGTTCCCGGTCGACGAGCGCACGCGGCGCCTCTTCCAGCAGTACCTCTTCTCCTACAAGCTGAACCCGCAGACGGTGCTGTTCGTCGGGTACTCGGACAACGCGTCGAACGTCAACGCGTCGAGCATCGACCTGCAGCAGACCAACCGCACGCTGTTCATCAAGATCGGCTACGCGATCGTGTTCTGACACCGTCGAACATCCCGCCGCGCTTTCTCGTCCACTCCATCAAGGGGGTGCCGGATGGCCGACGAACGCACGTGGTGGGAGACGATCAAGGTCGAGGGGGGTGAACTGCTCGAGAAGGTGAAGGCACTGATTCGAGAGGGCAACGTCCGCCGGATCGTCATCCGCCAGGGCGACCGATCGGTCGCCGAGTTCCCGCTCACCGTCGGCGTGGTCGGCACGGTGGCGGCGCCGATTCTCGCCGCGGTCGGCGCGCTGGCGGCGCTGCTGACGAACTGCTCGATCGAGGTCCAGCGCACCGCGCCGGCCAACGGCGCGAGCGCGCCGCCGGCAGAACCGCCGGCAGAACCGCCGTCGCAAGCGGCGGGCTGAACGCCGCTTCACTGATCGACGTCTCTCTGGCATTCCCGCGCAACCGGCGGTAGACTGCACCCGACCACCGTACACGAGGTGGTTCCGGGTGCGGTTGCCGCCCGCCGTGGCGGCCTGTGGCCGTCATGGACGACCAGCGGACTGACGATCTCTTCCGTCAGCTCCGTTCGCGCGACCCGCGCGAGGCCTGGGCCCGGTTCCTCGAGGTCTACTCGCCGCTCCTCTTCGACGTCGCCCGGCGGTTCGAGCGCGACGCCGACGCCGCTGCCGACTGCTACCTTCTCATCTGCGAGCACCTGAGTGAGAACACGTTCCGGCGGCTCCTTCATTTCAAGTCTGACGGCCCGGCCCGCTTCTCGACCTGGCTCTGCGCCGTCGCCCGCAATCTCTGCCTCGACTGGCATCGGCACGAGTTCGGCCGGCACAGGGTGTTCGAGTCGGTTGCGCACATGCCGGCGATTGACCAGGAGATCTTCCGAGGCCTGTTCGTCGAGCGCCTGCCGGTCGAGGACCTCTTCCTCAAGCTCGAACCGCGCCACCCGGGGCTTACGATTGAGCAGGTTGCCGATCGAGCCGGGCAGGTCCAGCAGGCGCTCAGCTCCCGCCAGCGGTGGCTCTTGACGGTGCGGGGAGCGCGCGGAGCGCCGCCGGCCGCAGACGTACCGGACGACGACGAGCGCCGGCTCCTCCGGATTCCCAGCGAGATGCCGAACCCGGAGTCCTGGGCCGGCCTTCAGGAGGAGCGTGCGGCGCTGCTGCGCGCGATGTCGCGTCTCCCGGCGCCGGAGCGCCTGCTGATCAAGCTCCGCTTCGCGCGCGACCTGACGCTCGCGGAGATCGCGAAACTGATGGGCTTCGATAGTCCGCAGGCCGCCGATCGCCGGGTCCGGGACGTCGTGGAGAAGCTGCGTGGGGAAATGCCTGGGAAAGGACCGGCGGGCAAGTAGCGGCGGAAAACCCGGAGACACGTCCGTGTAATGAAATGGGGCACGGGGAGTGCCCGGACGCACAACCGGCCCGAATGCCATGGACGAGAAGACACTGACACGCCTGCTGCGAGCCGAGGGGGCCGAGACCGAGCAGCCGGGACGGGGCTGTCCGGACGAGGCGCTGCTTTCGGCCTACGTCGAACACGGGATTCCCGAGGAGCAGCGCGCGAAGGTCGAAGCGCACCTGGCCGACTGCGAAGCGTGCCTCGGACAGGTCGCGTTTCTGGCGCGTCACCCTGCAGAGCTGGCGGAACCGGCGACGTCCGTCGCGCCCGGCGCGGTCGCTCGCGCGCGGGACCTCGTCGCACTGGCGCCCAGCCCGTGGCGGCCCTTCGTCCTCCGATGGGGAACGGCGCTCGCCGGCGTGGCGTGCGTCGTGCTGGTGGTCGTCGCCGTGCTCAGGCACGGGCCCGCCATGCAGGCTCCCGCCACGACGCCAGTCTCGGACGCTACTGCAGGCGCACCGTCGCCGTCGGCACCCGAGCAGCCCGCTGCGTCGTCCCCCGACCTCGCTCGGGGCGATCCTGAGCGAGCCCCTCGACCTGGCTCGGGGCGAGTCGAAGGGCCGCAAGCCCTAAGCCGCAAGCCGCCAGCCGGCGCGGTGACGCCGTCGCCGCCGACCGTGCGCAACTCGGCTCCCGCGGTTCGGACGCTCTCGCTCGTTTCCCCGTCCGAGTCCGCGACGCTTGCGCGCAAGGACCTCGAGTTCCGCTGGCAGGCGGTCCCTGGCAGTCTCTACTACGAGATCGACCTCGTCACTGACGAAGGCACCTCCGTGTGGCACTCCCGCGTCGAAGGCACGAGCGCGCGCCCGCCGGACGGGACGAAGCTCGACACCGGCGCGAAATACTCCGTCTGGGTCAGAGCGTTCCTCTCCGGCGGCGAGACGGTCAAGTCGGCGGCGGTTTCGTTCTACGTCGCGAAGCAGTAGAACTCTTCCTTCCGGGGACTCCCGATGTCCGCGCGGCTTCTGGCGGCATTGATCCTGGCGGGCTCGTTGGTGGCCGCGACGCTCGCGGCTCCCCCAGCCCTCGCCCCGGCTCCGCAGGCGGTTCAGCAGGAAAAGCCGGACGAGGTCTTCGCCAAAGCGCGGCAGATCTACGCCGAGGACGGCCCGAAACCCGCGCTTCCCCTGTTCGAACGCGCCCTCACGCTCTACCACGCCGCCGGCGATCGCCGCGGCGAGGCGATCACGCTGGGCCTGATCGGCAACTGCCACAAGAGGTTCGGCGACTTCCAGAAGGCGCTCGACTTTCTAAACCGCTCGCTCTCGATGAAGCGCGAACTGGGCGACCGCCTGGAGGAAGGCAAGACGCTCAGCAATCTCGGCCTCGTCTACTGGGAAATGGGCGAGTATCCCGCGGCCGTTGACCATCTGACCCGCGCCATCGCGATCGGCCGTGACATCGCCGACCGGCAGCTCGAAGGATCCGCGCTCAACAACCTGGGCCTGGTCTACGACCAGCTGGGCGGGGACTACCGCCGGTCGCTCGACCAGTATCAGCGCGCGCTCGAGCTCTACCGCGAGATCGACTTCCCGCGCGGCGAGAGCGACACAATCGGGAACATCGGCGGCGTCTACCTGATGCTGGGCCAGTATCGCGAGGCGCTCCGCTACTACCAGCGGGCGCTGGCCATCAGCGAGCGGCTGAAGATGAAGCCGTCGGCGAGCCAGGACCTGGGGAACATCGCGCACTGCCATCTCGGCATCGGCGACATCGCCCAGGCGATCGACCATTTCGACCGCGCCCTGCAGCTCGCGCGCGAGACCGGCCTGGCCAAGGAGGAAGCCGACTGGCTCCGGGGGAAGGCGTCCGCGCTCGTCCGCCTCGGCCGGTACACCGCCGCGTTCGACGGCTACGACCAGGCGCTGCGCGCTTACGAAAAGGCGAAGCTCCAGCGCGAGCTGGGGGAGGCGCTGAACGACCTCGGCGCGCTGCACGCGCGCCTGGGGGACGGGGCGTCGGCCGACCGCAGCTTCCGCCGCGCCATCGAGATTGCGCGGGCCATAGACGACTCGCACGGCGTCACCATCAATCTCATCGCCCTCGGCGACCTCGAGCGGCGCCGCAAGCGGCTGGACGAGGCGGGCTCGCTCTACCGCGACGCGCTCGCGAGGGCGACGAAGGACGGCGACCGGGCCGGAGCGGCCGGCATCCGCGTCGCGCTCGCGTTCGTGGGCCGCGACCAGGGCCGGCTGGACGAGGCGTTCGCGGAAGCGGGCCGCGCGCTCGAGGACGCGCGCGCCATCGAGGCGCGCCCGATCGAGGCCGAAGCCCTGTTCGCCCGCGCCGAGGTGGCGAGGACGCGCCGCCAGAACGAAGACGCCCTGCGCGACGATGCGGCAGCCGCGGAGATCGCCAAGGCGCTGGCTGATCCCGAGCTGGAGTGGCGCGTCGCCTACGGCCAGGGTCAGGCGCTCGAGGCGCTCGGCCGGAACGACGAAGCGGCCGCCTCCTATCGCCGAGCCGTGGCGCTCATCGAGGACGTCCGCAGCCAGCTCCGCGACGAGCGGTTCCGCGCGAGCTACCTCGAGGACAAGTACCAGGTCTACGTCTCGCTCGTGCAGCTCCTGCTCAAGCTCGGGAGGACGCAGGAGGCGTTCACCTACGCCGAGAAGCTCCGCGCGCGCCAGTACCTCGAGTGGATGAGCCGGGGGCTGCCGCCGGTCCGCGACGAGGCGCGGCGCCAGGCCGAGCTCGCGCTGCGCGAGCTCGGCCGCCAGCTGCAGCGCGCCATCGACCAGGAGCACGTCAGGCCCGAGGGCGAGCGCCGCCAGGCGCTCGATCTCTTCTCCGCCGAGCTCGTGGACGCCGAGCGGGACTACCAGGCCGCCCTTGCCGCGCTGCTGACCGACGAACCGGCATATGCCGCCGCGCGCGCACTGGCCTCCGTGTCGAGCGACGACGTGCAGAAGCGGCTGCCGGCCGACAAGGCGCTTGTCGAATACGTGGTGGCCGACGAAGGCGTCTCGATCTTCGTCATCCGCTCGACCGGCATCCAGGCGAAGACCGTTCCGATCCGAGCGATCGATCTCGCCGGGAAGGTAGAGCTGATCCGAGACCTGATCGTGCGCGAGGCCGGCACCGACTGGCAGGCGCCCGCGGCCAGTCTCCACCAGACGCTCATCGCGCCCATCGAGCAGGCCGGCTGGCTCGCCGGCGTCCACCATCTCTACCTCGTTCCGCACGGCATCCTGCACTACGTGCCGTTCGCCGCGCTGCCGCGCGGGCGAGAGAAAGGCGCGCGGCTCGTGGTGAGCGACTACGTGATCGCCTTCCTGCCCGCCGCCGCGGCGTTGGGCGCGAGCGGGAACGGAGCCGGGGCAGATGTGGCGCGGGGCTTCAGCCCCGCGATCAGCGCCGCCGCGCCAGCCGCGGCATCCGTTATGGCGATGGCGCCGGCCCGGACCGGCCTCCAGTTCACACAGCAGGAGGCCGCGGCGGTCGCGGAGCTTTTCCCGAAGGACCGGCTCCTGCTCGTCGGCAGCCGCGCGACCGAGGCGGCGTTCAAGACGTCGGCGGGCCGCTACGACGTCCTGCACCTGGCGACGCACGGCTACTTCAACCGCTTCAACCCGCTGCTGTCGGGCCTCGAATTGGAGCCGGACGCGAAGGAGGACGGGCGCCTGGAGGTGCACGAGATTCTCGGCCTCAGGCTCTCCTCGCGCCTCGTGGTGCTCAGCGCCTGCGACACGGCGCTCGGCGGCGGCTACTTCTCCGAAGTCCCCTCCGGCGACGACATCGTCGGTCTCACGCGGGCGTTCCTGTTCGCGGGCAGCCCGTCCATCGTGGCCAGCCTCTGGGCGGTCAACGACCGTTCGACGATGGGGCTGATGGGCGGGTTCTACGGAAAGCTGTTGGCGGTGACACCTGTGGGACAGACCGGTGTGGCGCGGGGCTTCAGCCCCGCGGAAACGGGCGTGGGGCGGGGCTTGGGCCCTGCCGACAAAGCGACGGCGCTGGCGGCGGCGCAGCGGGATCTCATCGCCCGCGGCGGCCGCTACAGCCACCCATATTACTGGGGGGCGTTCGTGCTGGTGGGGAAGATGTAGCACGGGGCCGCCGGATGTGGCGCGGGGCTTCAGCCCCGCGGAAAACTCGCCCGGCCGTCCGTGTAATTCCACATTGGGCTCAGGGCTCAAGGCTCAGGGCTGAGGGTTTGAGATCCGCTGCCAGCCATCAGCTGCCAGCTGCTGTGAACAGAGGTGAATGATGATCGCCAATCGTCGCGCTCTCATCGTCGTCACGGCGTTCGTTCTGATGGCCACAGGCCTGCCGTGGGGCGACAACGTTCCGGCCGCCTTCGCCCAGACCATCTCGGTGACGGAGGCCGTCCCGCCCACGGGCGAGCAGGGCGCGTTGAACCTGAACGTGGCCATCAAGGGCAAGGGTTTCAAGAACGGCGCGAAGGCGAAGTTCTACAAGACCGGCGCGACGGACCCGGCCGGCGTGAACGTCAAGTCCACCCAGTTCGTCAGTTCCACACAACTGATCGCGAACATCGACATCGCCGACGGAGCGGCGCTGAGCCTCTTCGACATCGAGGTGAGAAACGCCGACGGCCGCACAGGCAAGGGGACGGAGCTCTTCAGCGTCGTCGTCAAGAAGATCGACCCATGCACCGTGCCGGACCCCGACCCGTCGTTCAGCGCCTACACCTCGTATGTTGCTGGATACCCGGGTTACCTGGACGCGAACTTCGGTGGCGGGACAGGGAGAGTGATTGGCCCGAAGTACCTGAGGGTCGGATACGGCGGCGGGAGGGCGCTTGCGATCGACAGCGCAGGCCGGATCCTCGCCGTCGGGCTCAGACACGATGAATGCGTACCGAGCGCGCCCTTCGAGTGGGGCATCGCGCGCTACCTCGCGGACGGCAGCCTCGACTCGAGCTTCGGGGTGGGCGGCACTGCAACCGTGCGCTTTGCGGGTACGCCAGGGGCCAAGGCTGTTGCAGCGCAGCCGGACGGCAAGGTCGTGGTCGTCGGGGCCGCCAATCCGAGCCAGAGCAGCAGTGCCCTGCCGGTTGTCGTGCGCCTCAACGCGAACGGCACGCTCGACGGCTCGTTCGGTACAGGCGGCGTTGCGTGGGTATCACCCGGGGGGAAATTCCCGAATGGCGCCTTCAATTCGGTCGTCCTGCAATCGGACGGGAGGATCGTCGCTGCCGGTTTCGCGCGCGCCTCAGGCCTCGTCAGCCGCCTGAACGCCAACGGGACGCTCGACACGAGTTTCAATGGCAGCGGCAAGTACATCACGCCGACTCCGCCTTGCTGCAGCACGCTCGTGGACTTCAACGCCGTGACCACGCAGTTCGTTGCCGGGGAAGAGCGAATCGTGATCGCCGGATCCGCAAGGGACGACCTGAATCACAGGATCGGTGCCGTCTGGCGCTTCAGAAGCATTGGGGCGGTCGATGCCGACTTCGGCGCATCGGGTGAGGTGAAGACCTCCTTCCACGACTCTGAGGACGGGCACTTCTTCGAGGAGATGTTCAAGGACGTGGCCGTCGACTCGTCTGGGCGCATCGTCGCCGCAGGCTACGCCGGAATGTCCACCCCGCCGGACACGACATCCCAGAGCCAAATCGCGCTGGTACGCTTTGACGGCGGAGGGGCGCTTGACGCCTCCTTCGGAGCCGGTGGCCGGGTGCTGGCCTGGTCTGAGCAGCACGCCGTCGGGTACGCCATTGCCATCCAGGGCGATGGGAAGATCCTGGTTGACGGCCGCTCGCACAACAGCGATGGAACCGGTGACCTGGCGGGGCTGTGGCGGTTCATGGGCGACGGAGCCGTCGACACGACATTCGGCCTTGGCGGCTGGGTTTCGGAATCAACGGGTTACGTTTGGCATGGGATCGCGCTGCAGCCAGACGGCAAGATCGTCTGCGGAGGGTACGGGTACTTCAGCACGGGGGACCTGTCAGTGCCGTACGCAGTGCTCGGGCGCTTCTGGCAGTAGGGCGGAACGGGGATCACGGCCCTGGGCTCAGCGCTGAGGGCCCAGGGCTTAGGGCCCAAGGCTCAGGGCTCGGGGTCTTGGGGATCCGCTGCCCGCTGCCCGCTGTCAGCTGCCAACTGGCAACTGGCAACGTGATGCGTTGCTGAGGGTCAGGTCGTGCGGGGTGAGGACCCGCGCGGCCTGGCCCGTTCGTCGTCCAGAGCGGCTCCCCCCCCCCGACAGAGCGTCCACACGTCGCTGCGCAGATTCTGCGCGGTTCGCACTCAGAGCGTTTGCAGTTTCTGATCGATTCTGACCCGCCTCGAGCCGGAATCCCAGACAATCGGCACGGCCCCGTTCTTGCTCCAGAGGACGAGGCCTGAGACCAGACGCTCCGATTGTACGGCTGGCATCGGTTGGACCTCGGCGCCCGGCCCGACCTGTCAGGCCAGACCGAGCTCGGAGTACTCGCAGCTCACCCAATATTATGGTATATACTGTATTCAGGCGTTTCGAGTGGGACCCCCGCAAGGCCCGTTCGAACCTCGCCAAGCACGGCGTTTCGTTCGAGCTTGCGATGACCGTTTTCGACGATCCGTTCGGCTTGGTTGCCATCGACGACACCCATTCGACGCCAGTGGAAGAACGGGAGTGGCGGATCGGGGAATCCGACGAGGGCATGCTGGTAGTGGTCTTCACGAAGCGAGATCGGGGCAGGATCTACCGGCTCATCAGCGCACGCCTGGCCAATCGACGGGAGCGACAACGCTATGAAGAACTCAGACGACTTTCCGTTTGACCGTGCCAGACGTGTTACGAAGCGCGAGGTCGAGTCGGCGCGCGCGGCGATTGAGGCCCGGACCGGCGTCCCGCGTCCGGCGCGTGGGCGGCCGCCGAAGCCTGAGACCGAGAAATACCGCGCGACCTCGATCCGATTGCATCCGAAGGCGATTGCCTGGGCCCGCCGTGAAGCGCGGAAACGGAGGGTCGGCTACCAGACGATCATCAACCGAGTCCTCCTCGAGAAGGCGGGGTGAACGGGATGGCCAAGAGCACTCTCGCGTACGCCGTGGTGATCGAAGAGGCAGGCCGCAACTATTCCGCCTACGCCCCCGATCTCCCTGGGGTCATCACGACTGGTCGGACACTTGGCGATGGAGCACGAGCATGAAATCGGCGCGGCGTGGACGACGCACTTCGGAGGTTGAGGTATCGACCTTGCCGTGGAGTCGATCGATCACCCGCACCGCTATCCGCTCGTGAGCCGAGCGCGGAGTGAGACGCCGACAGGGCCCGCCGCCCTGGCCGTCCGGGAGCGCCCGCCGTCCTACAGGGCGTCCCGCCGCCGCCGGTCGTCGTGAAAGCTCCGGGCTGAGCCCAACATCCGCGCGGCCTGGCCCGAGTCCGATCCAGCCGACGCTTCCCGCCCGGATGTTCCGAGGAAGCCTGCGGAGCCGTATAATCGCCTTGTCATGAAGACCGGCCGACTGCCGCTATCGGATAGCCAGATTCGAGAGTTCTGCCTGCGGCACCACATCCGGCGCCTGGCGCTCTTCGGGTCCGTTCTGCGAGACGATTTCGGGCCTTCGAGCGACATCGACGTCCTTGTCGAATTCGAGCCCCACCACGTGCCGGGCCTGCTCCGCCTGGCAGCCATGGAACGCGAGTTGTCGGCCCGCGTAGGCGGCCGCCGTGTCGACATGCGCACGCTGGGCGACTTGAGCCGGTACTTCAGGGACGACGTCCTCGCACGCGCGGTGGTCCAGTATGCACAGGGATGACGCCATCAGGCTTCGCCACATGCTGGACGCCGTGCGCGAGGCGCGGGGATTCAGCGCAACACGCTCCAGGTCGGATCTGGATCTCGACAGGATGTTCCTGCTGGCGATCGTCAAGGACATTGAGATCATTGGCGAGGCCGCAAGCCGTGTCTCCAAGGAGGCGAGGGCGCAGTTCCCGGCCATCCCTTGGCAGGACATCGTCGCCATGCGTCATCGCTTGATCCACGGCTACTTCGACATCGATCTCGATATCGTCTGGAGCACCGTCACCGATGACCTCTCTGGCTTGGCGGCCCAGCTCGAGAGGGCCCTAGAGTTGGTCGTCTCGCCCTCGGAGGAATCGCCGAGTGGCGGATAATCAGGCGATGCCTATCGCAGCCGAGCAGCGCCAGTGGATCGCGCAGTGGCGCGCGGCAGGCGATGCGCTGCGTGCGCAGCGCGCTCGCGAGTTGGCCGCCCTTTCCGATGAAGAGGTGCTGGCGGCCGCCGAGACCCTGCTCACCGTCGCCGATGCGGCCGGACTTCCGCCGGTCCAGCGGACCACCTCGGGGCTCGTTCAGCAGCAGGCGCTGTTCCATCGAAAGGCCCGCTCGTGAATCCGCTGCTCGACCTCAAGGGCACCCTCGAGGACTTCGACAGTCTGCAGCAGCTGTTGGCCCGGTAGCGTCGCGCCCGCTTGGTTCGGCAAGCTCACCACGCCCTGAGCCCCTCGACGTCGCTCGGGGCTCCCTGAGCGCCGTCGAAGGGAGCCTTGCCGAAGGGCGCGGCCTGGCCCCTTCTCATCTGCGGTCCCTTTCGCTCGTCCGCCGTATCCGCTTGGCAGAAACTGCGTGGTTCGCGCTCGAAGCGCTTGCAGTTTCTGATCGCATTTGACCCGCCTCGCTCCGGAATCCCAGACAATCGGCGTGGACCCGTTCTTGCACCATCACACGCCAGCCAAGCGGGCCGCAGGAAAGCCAATGGGGCCAGGTCGGTCGGGAGCAGAGCCTTGAGAGCATCGATCCGCGCGGGTTATACTCCTGGTATGAAGACGGCCGTGTCCATTCCAGACGAGGTGTTTGCCGAAGCGGAGCGGCTCGCGCGGCGAACGGGAGCTTCGCGGAGCCGCCTGTTCAGCAACGCGCTGCGCGAATACGTGGCCCGGCACGCTCCCGACCACGTGACCGAGGCGATGAACCGCGTCTGCGCCGAGGTTGGTGACGATCGCGACGCGTTCGTCGGCGCCGCGGCGCGTCGCGTGCTGGAGCGAAGCGAATGGTGATTGCCCAGGGCGAGGTCTGGTGGGCGGACCTGCCCGCGCCGTCGGGTTCCGGCCCAGGATTCAGGCGTCCCGTCGTGGTGGTGCAGGGCGACGCCCTGAACCGGAGCCGCCTCGCGACGGTGGTCTGCGTCCCCCTGACGAGCAATCTCCGGTGGGCCGAGGCGCCGGGCAACGTCCTGCTCCCATCTCGCGTCACCGGCCTGCCCAAGGACTCGGTGGCAAACGCGTCGCAGATCATCGCCTTGGACAGGGGGCACCTCACGGAGCGAGCAGGCAGGCTCCCGAGTGCGAAAGTCGATCTGCTTCTCTCGGGAATCGACGTGGTCCTCGGTCGGTAAGGCCGCCACCGCGACCCGCGCCGTCGAAGCGGACTTGACCGGTCGCAGGTAAGACGGTATCTTACATTCATGACCACCGTCGTCTCCACCAAGGGCCAGATCGTGCTGCCTGCCGAAATCCGCAGGGCGGACGACATCCGCCCGGGCCAGCAGTTCGACGTCGAGCGCATCGACCGCGGTGAGTACCGCCTGACTCGCAGAGCCCACCGGCGAAACGCCGGCCTGGTGGACCGGTTGCTCGCCTGCCCGGCCAAGGGCTGGTTCAAGCCGTTGGACCGCACTGAGACGACCGACCAGATTCTGGCTCGGAGATCGCGGTGACCTACCTCGTGGATGCGAACGTGCTGAGCGAGGCGACCAAACCCGTACCCAATCCTCGGGTCATTGCCTGGTTGCGCGCCCACGAAGGGCAAGTCGTGCTGGACGCCGTCGTGCTCGGGGAGTTGTACGCCGGCATTCTGCGGCGTCCTGCCGGGCGCAAGCGGGCCGACCTGGAGCGCTGGTTCGAGACCGTGATTGCGGCGCTCGATTGTCTCCCGTGGGACGGAGCCGTGAGTCGGCGCTGGGCGAAGCTCGTCGTCGAGCTCACGCGCCGGGGACGGTCGCTTCCCCTCCTCGACAGCATGATTGCCGCCACCGCCCTCGAGCGCGGTCTCACCGTCGCGACACGCAACGTTCGAGACTTCGAAGAAACCGGCGTCCGGGTCGTGAACCCGTTCGCGTAGCCGCGAACTGCGCACCGCCGGCGTTTCGGCCCCGGCGCCAACGACGCGAGCCGCCTGCATCAACGCCCGCCGAAAGCCACCGGTCGGAGATGTCGGGTGATATGATCACACCAATGAAGCGCGAGGACACCCGCGCGTTTGCCGGGCGGGACTGGGCCGCAATCGCCGACGCGAAAGCCGCCTTCTGGGCTGACCGGAAACGGCTGATGACCCCAGACGAGGCGCTCGCGATCGCCGAGGCCCTGCGCCAGCACGTCCTGCTCGTGAAGCCAGGCTGGCCGGATGCCGAAGAGCGGGCAGCCGACCTCGCGGATCACGTCCGGATCTCAAGGGCGCTCCGTGCAGTCTCCACCGATGGTTCCCGCTGAACTGCTCTCGGCGCTCGCGGTATCCTCCGCGAACAACTCCCCGACCTCGACGTCGAACTGATCCGCTCGACGTTGGGGCTCCTCGAAGACGCGCTCGCCCAGAGTGACCTGCTACCCGCGTTTGAGCGCGAGCTGGCCAGACGACAAGCGGAAGACCGGCGACCGCCCGGCAGTCAGCCAACCAGGTGGCCAACCGGAAGGGCCCACAGGCGGCCGTCGACCTGGACCGCCTCGCGGCCGTTGCAGGCGTGGACGACTGCCACGCATTGCGGCGTGCGATCGGGGAACGCGCGCAGGCCCGAACGGTCCCGCGCGCCCCAGTGCGAAGCGGCCTGGGCCTCGATGGCGCAGACCTTCCGGTTAGCCTCGATCACGAAATCGACCTCGTGGCGGCCCTGCTCGTGCCAGTAGGTCAGCTCCGCGTCCGGTACGCGCGCGTCGAGCAGTGCGGCCAGGTTCTGCCCCACCCAGGCCTCGAAGAGATCCCCGCTGAGCCGGTCGTCGCGCCGCGGCGGAGGCTGGCGGCCCCGGCGAGATGCGCGGCGAAGCCGCTGTCGGTGAAGTCCAACTTGGGTGACCTGACCAGGCGTGAGCTTCGATTCTTCGGGAATGGCGGCACGCGGCGCACGAGGAACGACGCCTCGGTACTGGGGTCAGGTCCAG
Organism: uncultured Acidobacteriota bacterium; assembly: GCA_963698725.1. Lineage (GTDB taxonomy): Bacteria > Acidobacteriota > Vicinamibacteria > Vicinamibacterales > Fen-181 > FEN-299. The sequence goes on along the minus strand of CAVORY010000003.1, from coordinate 237,390 downwards.
GAAGTGAGCGAAATGCGCAGTTCTCAGACCTGACCCCGAAGTCACCTCACCGTGGCCGCGGTCTTCGCGAGCACGGCCGACGACCCCGACGCCATCGAGTCGTAGTAGCGGATGAACCGCGCTCCCTCGGCCGTGTCGCGTCTCGAGTTCTGCGCCCAGCGGTAGCCGATCGACTGGTAGTAGAGCTCGGCGCGGACCTCGAACGGACCCTGCGCCTGGCCGACGTCGATGACGTACCGGACCCGGTCGCTGCCGCCCACGAAGTCGGCGTCGGCAGCCGCGTCGCCGTGCACGGCCACGGCCGCGTCTGCCGTCGCCTTGTCGAAGCCCCGCGGCAGCAGTCGGTTGTCCTTCACGTATCGGAACCCGTGCAGCAGTCCGGTCGTTACGGCCCCGTGTTGATCGACCATCACGGGCTCGTAGATCTGCACCTGGTCCGCTGTGCGGATCTCGGCGTAGTGCGGCTCGACCTTCGTCGCGTCCGCGTCGTTGTCGTTCCCCGCGATGCTGCCGTTCTGCCGGAAGGCGCCCGACTCGAAGATCGTTCGCCCGCTGGCGTCGCGGACGGTGACATGCAGCCACGCCCGGCGCGACGGATAGGCGCTCGGCAGCTTGTGGCCCGCGAGGTTCTCGACGGCTACCACTGCCGTCAACACGCCGCCGTTGAGGCCTGCCCGGTCGACGCTGAGCCTGGCCGATTCGGTCTCCAGCGTCTCGATGGCATTCCTCGCGGTGGTTGCCAGTTCCTGCGTCAGCGCGGTCACGCCAAGCTCGTCCCGGAACCGGTTCAGCATCATCGGCATGAAGAAGTTGCCGCCGCGGAACTCGTGGCGCGACATGTGCGGGCGCGGCTGACCGACCACCGACGTGATCGGCACCTCGCCCTCCTCGACCGGCATGTGGCACGCCTGGCAGCTCTTCTCCTTCACGTAGGCGCTGTGCCGCCACTCGAGGTACGGCACCTGCTCGGGGAGCTCGCCGATCACCTTTCCGCCCGGCCCCAGCGTGTGCGTGAAGAGCGTGTGGCACGTGGCGCACACTTCGGACGACTGGATGTGCGCCGCCTCGGTCGGCGAGAAGGTGGAAGCCGACCGCATCACGCGCGCGCGCCCGTTGTCGACAAGGTACGGGCCGAAGACGCGGCGCTGCCCGGGCGCCTGGGTGTGATCGACGACGAAGCCGGCGTTGAAGCTCTCCTTTGTGCCGAGCTTCTCCTTCGTGGCCTGGTGGCAGACGCTGCACGACACGCCGTCGGCGGCGAGGACCGCTTCTGGCGGGCGTCCAGCGACCGTCGTGATCGGCAGGTGCGCGAACACCTGCCCGAGCCGCCCGTTCACCTTCGCCTCGTAGCGCATCATCGGCATGTGGCAGGCCGAGCACTCGTGCTGGATCGCCTCGGCGGCTTCGGGGTGGTCCAGCACCTCGCGCCGCACGCCCGCGTGCCAGTACGGGTCGCGCGCAGCATTGGCCATCATCGACGACCGCCACTCGTAGCCGATCGACACGTCGCGGCCGGACGGCGAGACGAGGTTGTTGTGGCAGGCCAGGCACTGGTCCGCCGTCGCGAACAGCGAGCCGGGCGCGATGGCCTGCGCGGGCTGGGCTGGCGGCTGGTGCCCGGTCGCGGGCTGCGGCGCGGATTGTGGAGCGGACGGGCCGCCGAGCAGCATCGTCACGGCGAAAGCAAGGGCAAGAGCGCTGTACATGATCTGCATGGGGACCTCCTGCCTACTTCCAGCCGTTGAACAGGCCGCCGTCGAACCAGTCCCAGAGGAAGTACGCCAGTATCTGGGTGTGCCGCGAGTCACGCTCGTTGAGCGGCACCCTCGCGCCAAACGCCGCCATGAGGTGCTGGCGCCTGCTGAGCGTCACCTGGAACTGCGGAACGATGTCCCAGTGAACCACCTCGCCGTCGGCCAGGTCCTTGGCGGCGACCAGTTCGACCATCGGCGACCACGACCGGCCGAACTGGCCTTGCGTGAACGTCTTTCCGCCGACCAGCCGCCAGAAGACCTCCTTGGTGTCGCCGTTGGTGGGGACGCCGACACCGGCCTGGGCCTGGATGAACCCGTCTCGGGGCAGCGCCTGGCCGAACGCCAGGAACCCCTCGACCGTCGTATGCCCGCTTCCGAAGCCGCGGTCTTCGTTTCCGGTCGGCAGCGCCACCTCCAACGCGCCGCTCAGGATGGTGCCGCTGTCCCGGTTGTGAAAGAACGCGTTCTTCACGCCGAAGGCGACGTCGCCGATGTTCGTCGACCAGCCGCCCTCGTCGGCCTCGAGCGTCTTGAAGGGAATGATGACCTCGAACTGGCTGCGCGCGCCGAGCCGCTTCTCGTAGATCGCCTTGTAGCCGACCTCGCCGGGATCGCCCGTCCCGACGCCCGTGATGAACAGGAACTCGTCCTCCGGAAACGCCTTCTCGGTGACGATGGCGCGCGGGAAGTTCAGCTCGCCGCGGGGCCAGGCCTTGCTGTCGCAGAACGTCCGGACGTAGCCGATGACGGCGCTGATCTCCTCGCTTGTCAGCGCCTCGGCGAACGACGGCATCAGCCTGTTGAAAGCGCGGACCGGCCCGCCGTCGTGGACGATGGCGTACCAGTCGGCATCCGGCTCGCGGGTGAAGTTGCAGTCGCTCAGGTCGGGCAGGGGCAGGTCGAAGCCGACGGCCGACCGATCAGCGCCGGTGCCGTTCGCGCCGTGGCACTGGATGCAGGCCGCCTGGTAGACCTGTTTGCCCGTGCGCGGCGGACCGCCCTGCCGGCTTGCCAGCAGAGTGACCGGGAGAATGACGAGGAAGAGGAGGGTCGCGGCGAGGGCGCCTATGCCCCAGGCCTGGAATGATGCCGTGCGATCGGATGCCATGCTTGGCTCCTGTACGAATGGCAGAGAAGACGCGCCTATTCTATGCGAACGAGGTGGCCCTCAGCGATGGTCGCGGTGACGCGAAGGTCGGCCGAGAGCAGCGCCATGTCGGCCACATAGCCTGGCGCTATCCGGCCGCGTTCATGGTCGATGCCAATCGCGCGCGCGGGCGTCGTGGTCACCGTCGGCAGCGCCTCGGCCAGCGTGCAGCCCGTGACGTCGACCAGATTGCGCAGCGCTTGGTCGAGTGACAGGATGCTGCCCGCCAGCGTGCCGTCCGCGAGGCGCGCGCTCGTCGCATCCACCACCACCTCGAAATCGCCCAGGAGGTGCCGGCCGGGAGGCATTCCGAGGGCAGCCATCGCGTCGGTGACGAGGTTCATCCGCCTGGCGCCGAGCACCTGCCACACCAGCTTCACTACCGCGCGATGTGTGTGCACGCCGTCGGCGATGATCCCGACGGTCGGTCGCGGGTCGGTCAGCAGCGCGCCCGGCACGCCGGGGTCCCTGTGCCCCAGCGCCGACATCGCGTTGAAGAGGTGGGTGCCATAGCGGGCGCCTGCGTCGAACGCGGCTGCCGCCTGCTCGAACGTCGCGTTCGAATGGCCGATGCTCACCAGCACGCCGCGCGACGACAACGTCGATATCACGTTCAGCGCGCCGGGCAGCTCCGGGGCCATCGTCACCAGGCGGACTCCTGTGGCCGGTGACCAGCCGGCCACGGCGGCGACGTCCGGTGCGCTGAGGTAATTCGGGTTGTGGGCGCCCTTCTTCGCCGGGTTCAGGAACGGCCCCTCCACGTGCAGGCCGAGCGGCCGCGCGCCGCGGAAGCCCGACGGCTGACTGCCGGTCACGACGGACTGGCCGGCGGCGACCTTCTCGAGCGGTGACGTGATGATGGTCGGCAGGAAGGACGTGACGCCGTAGCGGGGGAGCTTCTCGGCGACGCGCCAGATCGTCGACGGGTCGGCGGTGAAGTCGTCGCCGAACCCGCCGTTGAACTGCAGCTCGACGAAGCCCGGGACCAGCGCGCGGCCTGCCGCATCCATGACTTGCGCTCCGGCAGGTCGGCGGACCGTTCCGGCCGGCCCCACCTCGGCGATGCGGCCGCCGTCCACGAGTACAGCGCCGCGCTCGATGATCTGGTCGGGGGTGTAGACGATGGCGTTGTCAATGTAGAGCATGCTGTCAGGCCTTTCGCGAGGCATAGACCCCGCGCCACAGCAGTCAGCAGCCGGGTGACGCAGCGCCCAGATGAGAGACCGCGATTCTGAGTCGCGGCTGGCCGTCGGCCCCTTCCCTCCCTCGCCGCCTCCGCAGCCCGGGAAACCGTCCTCGCTCTGGGCCGGTTTCCAGACATCGGTGCCCGCCTGGCGCTAAAGCCCTGGCTCGAGCGGCCGCGCGGCGGCGCGGGGAAAGGCACCCCAACGCGGCTGCCGCGTTGGGGGCCCCGCCACGAAGCCCACCCGCTCCGCCTCCGCCAAGGCTACGGCGGACCGCCGAAGCCTCCGGCGAAGGCGGTCGTCGGTTTCCGCACCCTGGTGACGGGCTGCTCCGAAGCGGCTCGTCCGGAAAGGGCCCGCCAGCCTGCCGCGATCCCCAATCGCGGTTTCCTCCCTCTAGCGCGCCAGCGCCGGCAGGCTGGCCGCCGCGATCGACTGGCCGACGCGCCGGCTCTTCTCGTCGGGCAGCTGGATGTTGACGCGCGAGGCGACCTCCGGAAACTCCGCCGCGAGCACCGCCTTCGCGCCGTCGAGAATCAGCGGCCCGCCCCGTCCCGACGTCACCCGACCCAGGATCAGCACGTGCTTCAGATCGTAGAAGTCGGCGTAGTGGGCGATGGTGTAACCGAGGTAGACGCCGATGCTCTGCCAGATCTTGACGGCCCCCTCGTGGCCCGACTCGAGGAACGCCTGCACGTGCTTCAGTTTCTCGGCCTTGGTGGCGTCCGGCGCCGGCTGAATGCCGACCTTCGGCGCGAGGCGGAAGACGCACTGCTGCGAGAAGTAGAGCGCGCCGACGCCGGCGTCGCCCGACCACTCGTCCACCGCCGCGCCCGGGTTGTAGTCCACCGGCGCGAACGCCAGCTCGTTCAGCCAGCCGGTGATGGCGCCGTTCAGATCGACGTAGCCCCCGGCCTCGCTCGATCCGAGCGCGATCCCGAGAACGCCGCCGTCCTCGATCGACATCGCACCCGCGAGCGCGGTCACATCGCCGTCGTTGACCACCTCCAGCGGCACGCCGAACTCGCGGCGCAGCCGCAGGAACAGGTCGTGCACCTCGTGGAATTGCTCCCGTGGCACGCCCCGAAAGAGCGACGCGACCATCGGGCGATTCCCGACGATCACGCCGGCCGAGCTTCCGCCGATCGCGTCGAGCCGCGGCAGCTTCGCGCGCCCAAGCTCCAGCGCGGAGCGGATGTGCCGGTAGTGATAGTCCGGATCTGCCTGGGCCGTCGGCTCCCAGACGATCTCCTCGCTGAAGATCGCCTGGCCATCGACGACGGCCGACACCTTCACGTCCGAAGCCCCGAGATCGAAACCGATCCGGCAGCCGTCGAGGTGGCGCCCGAGCGGCTGGCCGATTTCGCACGCCGGCGGGACGTCATCGGCGCGGCAGGCGACGACGGTGAACGGCCGGCCGTAGATCTGCTCGCCCATGAAGCGGTGGTCGAATGCCCGTGCCCCGTCGGGCGCGTACGTCCGCGCGACCTGTTCGCCGACCGACGCCGGCCCGCCAATCGTGACCTTCCATCCGCCGCGCGCCCACAGGAGGAACTTCACGAGGCGTTCGGCGTACACGAGGTTGGCTGTCGCGCGCGGGTGGCCGTCGGGAAACGCCACCGTGTCGAACCTCGACACCGAGCCGTCCGGCCGCTCCAGGCCGATGACGAGCGGCACACCGTCGCCAGACGCAGCCACCTCGCGCCGGAACGCGCGGTTGGCGAGCGCCGCAGGTCGGAACTCCGGTTCCAGCGGTGGGACGAACGCTGGCGCGACCAGCGCGAAGGCCGAGGACATGGATTCCCCTACGAAGGCGACCCGGCCGTCTTCTTGATGACTTCCTCCATCACGTCCGAGAAGTAGTCGACCTCCTGGATCGTCATATGGATGTTCGGGACGATGCGGAAGCACTCGAACCGCTCGTGCTTCATGTGCGTCACGACAACGCCATGCTCGTCGTGCAGAGTGGCCGCCATCTTCGGCATGTCGACCCCGGCGACGTTGATGGTGGCGATGGCGCACGATTCGGCCGGGTCGAGGCTGGTCAGGAACGTCACGCGCGGGTTCGTCTTCAGGCGGTTCGCCCACCGGTCCCTGAGGTAGCGCAGCCGCGCCGACTTCCGCTCGATGCCGATCCCCTCATTGAACGTGAGCGCTTCGGCCATCACCACCCGGTTCGCCTGCGTCCTCGTTCCCACGTCCTCGAACTTGCGGATGTCGGCCCGCTGACTCTCGTTGGCCGGCGTCAGCGGCCAGAGCCCCGGGATCTTCTCGCGGCGAACGTATAGGAAACCGTTGCCCGGGGGCGCCATCAGCCACTTGTGCAGGCTGCCGATGAAGTAGTCGCAGTCGAACTCGGTCACCTTGAACGGGATGTGCATGAAGCCGTGCGCGCCGTCCACGATGTACTCGATGCCGCGGGCGCGCGCCAGCGCGGCGAGCCGCTTGACCGGCGCCATCTGCCCCGTCCAATGGGTCATCAGGCACACGAGGAGCACGCGCGTCTTCGGCGTGATCGCCTGCTCGATGCGCGAGTAGAACAGATCGAGCGGCACCGGCGGCGGCGGCAGCGCGATCTTTCGAAGGACGACGCCCTCGCGCAGCTCGCGCTGGCGCCACGAGGCGAGGAACCGCGGGTAGTCGTAGTCGGTCGTGAGGATCTCGTCGCCCGGCTTCAGGTCGATGCCCATGACCGGGATCTGGCCCGCCTCGCTCCCGCCTCTCGTCAGCGCCAGTTCCTCGGGCGAGCACCCCAGGTGCCTGGCCAGGCGACGCCGGACGATTTCGATGTCGTGCGAGAACTGGTCGGTCGTGTGGATGCCGGCGTTCGCCGAGAACTCGTAATGCCGGCGCATGGCGTCCTGCACGATGCGGAGGCTGGGCTGCATCGTGCCGTTGTTCATGTTGACCGTGTTGCGGTCGACAGTGAACGCCTGCTGGATCTCGCGCCAGTAGTCTTCGTCGGCCGCGACCTCCTGCGGGCTGCGCCCGCGAACCGCCTGGCCGGCGGCCAGGACGCGCTCCATGCCGCCCGCGCCCAGCGCCGCCGCCACGCCGACACCACCGCCCACGCGCTCGAGGAACCTCCGTCTGGTCCACATGGCCGTGCTCCTTTCGTGCCAGCTTCGACCTCGTCACTCACGGTTCAGCGTCGGCGCATTATACCGCCGGGAGGGGAAACGGTCCGGCAGCGTCGGTCTCCGGAGCGCGGGGCGTCTAGCGGGTCGCTCGAGGCGCGAAGCCAAGCTGTCTCAGGCGGGACGGGACCTCCTCGCCGTGGCCGTCGGCGGTCACGGCGCGGTCGATGAAGAGGATGCGACCGTCGACGCCGATGTAGAAGGTCCACCGGGCGACGGCGGCGCGGCCGGACCCCAGCACGCCGTAGGCCGTCGCCACCTGCCTGCCCGGATCGCTCAGGATCGGATGAGGCAGATCGAGCATCTCGGCGAGGTCGCGAGCCCAGTCCTCCGACAGCGTCGTCGCCTCGAAGAAGGCGACGTCGAACGCCTGGACCTCGGCGCCGCGCTCACGGCGCGGCTGGCAGTCGATCGTTCACCGCGTGGCGAAGACGCGCGGGAACCAGGCGATGACGACAGGCCGGCGGCCGAGATGGTCCGACAGGCTGTGCATCTGCCCGTCGGAACCGCGCAGCGTGAAGGCCGGCGCCATGTCGCCGATGCCGGGCGGCTTCGGCGCCTGAGCGTCGGCCACCTGGACGGCCACGGACAACCACGCCGCGGCCAGGAGCAGCCACGCGCGCGTCACGGCTGTCGTTCCCGCAGCTTCTGCTCGACGCTTTGCACCTTGTCGCCGAGCGACTGCGCCTTGTCGACGCGCGTGCCGATGCGCAGGCTCGCGGTCACGCGCGGCGCACCCATCTCGTGGACGACCTCGTGGCACCGCTTCACCGCGGCGAACACCGCGTCCCACTCGCCTTCGACGTTCGTGCCGAAGGCGTGGAGGGTGTGCGACAGACCCGCCTCCTGCAGCACGCGCTCGCACGCCGCCACATACGGCGACAGCGACACGCCGACGCCGATCGGCACCACTGACAAATCAACCGTGACCTTCATGCTCCCTCGATTCTAAGGGGTCGGGTCGAATTATCGACACAGTCGCGACAGATGTTGGATCGAAACGAAGCCCGTTCGATAATTCGACCCGACCCCTTACTAGCGCTCTCGGACGCCCTGCAGCCACTCCTTGAGATAAGACTGCCACAGAACGGGCCACGAGTGGGTGCCGTGGCCGCGCGTCTCCGGCGTGATCGGCAGCAGCACGTACTTCCCCCTCGCCACGCGCGGCATCAGCTTCTCCATCAGGCCGAGTTCCGGCGGATTGATGAGGTCGTCCGCCGAGTTGATGGCGAGAAGCGGCGCGGTGATTCGCTCGAGACCGGGCGACGGGTCGTATTCGCGCGAGGCGTCGAAGTAGTACAGCATGTCGTTCGCGTCGACGCCGCTCGACCGCGACTTCATCTGCTGCACCAGCAGCGCGTCGGCCGCGTCGCGCGTCGGCGCGTCCTTCTGCGCCTGCATCGTCGATCCCGCCATCAGGACGAGGATGCGCGCCGCGCCTTCGACCCCGGGCGGCTGCGCGGTGTAGTTGCCCCCGTTCCACGCCGGGTCGTTCCGGATGCTGTCCATGATCATCTTCCGCCACATCCGGTTCCGTCCGGCGATCTGCGTCGGCACGCTGGCGAGCGGCACGAGGCCGTCCATGAAGTCGGGGTAGGTTTCGCCCCACATCCACGTGTGCATCCCGCCCATCGACGTGCCCATCACGAGCTTCAGGTGGTTGACCTTCAGCCCTTCGGTGAGCAGCCGGTACTGCGCCGCCACCATGTCGGCGTAGGTGTAGCGGGGGAACTTGGCGCGCAGGCCGTCGCTCGGCCTGCTGCTCTGGCCGTGGCCGATGCCGTCGGGCAGGATGATGAAGTGCGTCCGCGCGTCGAGCAGCTGGCCGGGCCCGAACAGGACCTCCGCGAAGTTCTTCGAGAGGAAAGAGCGGCCCGTCCCGCCGGTGCCGTGCAGGATCAGCACGGCGTTCCGCACCATCCCCTTCGCATCCCGGCGCGGCCCGCCGAGCGTGAGGTAGTGCAGCTTCAGCTCGGGCAGCGTCTCGCCGGTCGCGAACCGGAAGTCGCGGACCACGAAGTCGCCAGCGACCGGGGTCACTCCCGCCACGGGCGCGACCTGACCCGCGGCCGGTGGGGCCGGGGCCGGCGCGGCCTGGCCGGCGGCTGGCACAGCTGACAGCAGAGCGGCAGACAAGGCGACGACGAGCGTCAGTCGCATCATGGTCCCTCCGGATGAGAGAGCAGTGCTTTCACCACAGAGCACACAGGGAGCACGGAGACGAGCTGGATCACGCCGGTCTGCGCCACGGTCGACCGGCTTCGACCGGGCGCGCCCCGACCTGGTCGGGGCGCGGGCGGCCGTGCGTGGCGGGGCGCGCGCGAGCCCGGGTTCAGACTCGGCGGGTTCGCGCACGCCCCGCTACGCACGGCGCTGCGGGCCGGAGGCCCGCGGCCGGTCGAAGCCTCCGCGTGCCAGTCTCTGTGCCCTCCGTGGTTGTCCGTCTCTGCCCGGCTACTTCGTCACCGGCACGGGGCCGAGGTTCTTCACGAAGAAGCTCTCGTATTTCTTGTACCGGCCCTTGTTCTGCACCGCGCCGCCCAGTCCGTGTGCGCCCTCGGGGTCGACGAACAGGTCGACCAGCGCCTCCTTGCCCGACTCGAGCAGCGCCCGATACACGTTGACCGTGTCCTGATAGAGCACGTTGGGATCATCCATCCCGTGGATGAGCAGCAGCGGCTTCTTCAGGTTTCGCGCGAGCGGGATGAGCGAGTACTTGCGAAGCGTCGGCTTGCCCCGCACCGACTTGCCGATCGTGCGGCCCGAATACCAGGAGTTGTAGTTCTCCCACTCGGTCGGCCCGGCGCCGGCCACGCCGCACGCGAACGTGTCGGGCGAGGTGTACAGCGTCATCTGCGTCTGGAACCCGCCGAAGCTCCAGCCGTGCAGGCCGACTTTCTTCGTGTCCACGCCGAACCCCGTGCCCATGAACTTCACCAGGTCCTCGAGGTCCTCCACCTGCGGCTTGCCGACCTGCTCCCAGTTCGCGTCGCTGAACTTGCGGCCGTAGCTGGACTGCCCGCGCGGATCGACAGCGAGCATCACGTACCCGTGCTTGGCCGCCATGTACATCGCGAACAGGTACGTCGAATGGTGGAACGTGTCGGTCTCAATCGTGTGCGCGGTGCCGAGGGGTCCGCCGTACACGTAGACAATCGCCGGTCGGCGGTCGGTCGACTTCCAGCCGATCGGCTTGAAGACGAGGCCGGCCAGCTTGTCGCCGTGCCGGTTGGTGTACTTGAACAGCTCCGGCCTGATGAGATCGACTGTCTCCCACGCCTTGTCGTGGCTGTCGGTGAGGACCTTCTCCGTCTTCGCCTGCCGGTCGATGAGGAACAGCTCCGGCCGCTGGGCCCAGCTACCGAAGACGCTGGCCACCAGCCGGCCGTCCTTCGACACTGTCGTCGCGCGGTGCATCCCGCCTGGTCTCCCGACCGGCGTCATCTCGCCGGTGTCCATCGACACCGCGTAGACGTTCACCATCGCCGGGTCCTCCCGGTTCGACGTCACGAATGCGGTCCGGCTGTCCGGCGTGAAGCCGACGACGGTCGTCGTCTCGAATTCGCCTTTCACCAGCGCCCGCTTCGCCTTGGTGGCGACATCGATGGCGAATGGCTGACGGAAGCCGTCCTCGTCCAGGACCGCGACGATGGTCTTCCCGTCCGGCGTGAGCTTCGGGTTGACGACGTCGGTCACCTCGTGGCCGACATTTCCCTTCGCTTCGTAGACGATGTCCGGTTTCGCGTCCGACGCCGCCCGGCCGCTGTAGATGCGCAGCAGGTCCTTCTCGCGCTCCCAGGTCGCGAACGTGTACCGGAGGCCGTCCTCGCTCCACGCGATCGGCGTCATGTCGATCCACACGTCTCCGCCGTCGTAGTTGAACACCGGCTCCGGCTGCTTCCCGTAGCTGGTCGGGCCGTCGGGCACGGGGCGGACGTAGAGCCGCATCGCCGGAACGTCGCGCTTGTCGTCCGGCATCTCGCGATCGACCTTTCGGGCGGTCGCGAAGCGGTCCTTGTAGCTCATGATGTCGACCTTCCGGCCGCTACCCATCAGCGCAGGCGTCGCCGGCCCTGAGGCCGGCGTCGCGTAGCTCTGGATGGCCAGCCACCTGCCGTCCGGGGAGAGGCCGGTCTGGCCGAGCCTGAACGTCTTCTCCGCATCGTCCGGGTTGATGATCTCGCGGTTGACCTGGTAGGTCGGCGCGCCCGAGAAGCTCGCGCGGAAGACGCCGTTGCCGTCGGAGTAGAAGTAGCCGTTATCGCCCGCAACGTAGCGCAGCGGGCGCTCCGAGCGGTCGCTCATCGTCAGGCGCTCGATGACGCCCTTCGCCGCCCGGTAGCGGAACAGGTCGCCGCGGTAGGTGAAGATCAGCTCATCGCCGTCCTTGGCCCAGACGAGGGAGGAAACGCCCGGGTAGAGATCGGTCGGCTTGACCGCCTCTTTCTCGAGCTTCTTCTTGAGCTCGTCGCGCCACTCCCAGTCTTCCTTCTCCTTCTCGGCGTCCTTCTTCTGCTCGCCGGCCTTCTGCGTCGCCTCGTCCTTCTTCTCGGCATCGCCCTTCCTGGCGGCTTCCTCCTTCTTCTTCGCGTCTTCCTTCGCCTTCTTCTCGGCGGCTTCCTTCTTCATCTCCTCGATCTTCGCCTTCTCCCACTGTGAGAGGTCCACCGCCTTGCCGTCGATGTAGGCCGCCTGCGACTGGTACTGGGCCTGGCGCTCGGCGTCCTGCTTCTCCTTCAGGTCGTGCTTCTTCAGGAAGCGCTCGATGTCCTCGGGCGCGTCGTACTGTTTCATCACGTCGATCGACGTGACGCACTTCGTCTCGCCCGATGCGGTATCGACAACGTAGAGGTCGGTTCCGTCGACGCCGTACGGGTTCCAGAGGTAGGCAAGATAGCGTCCGCTGCGGCTGAACTCGAGGCCGGATGCGGCGCGCCCCTGGTACGGCTTGACGCGGTAGAGCTGCTCGACCGTCAGGTCGCGCGGCTTCATCTTCTGCGGCCCGGCCGGGGCGGGCTTCTGGGGAGCCGCGGGTGCCGGTTTCTGCTGCGCCAGCGGCGCGGCGACCGCACCGAGCGCGAAGGCGATCGCGATGGCGATGAGACGAGACTTCATGCGGGAAACCTCCATGCGGAATGGGCGGCCATCGTACCGCCGGCGGGCCATCCTGCGCAAGAATGGCGGGGGTCGGCCGGCCTCGACTCGTCGAAACGGGCGGTTCGGCCGCGCCCGGGGGGTGCCGCCGGGCAATCCCTCCCCTTGCGAAGAACCGCTTCGCCGGCTCAGCGTCCCTTCGTCTTGCGGTTGGGGCACACGCCGGGCGCGTCGCCCCCATCCCCAACCGCGCCGATGTTGGCCGGCTTGCGGTTCTCGGGGCCCTGGCGATGGCGAATGTCCACGGCTCGCTTTGGCGCCACCCCCCGGGCACGGCCGAACACGCAGGACCACACCGGGCCCAAGGGGAGTCTTCCACTACGAATGCGGCGCGGTTTGCAGGAGGTCGCGGACGCGCTCGGCGCGGAAGCGGAAGATCCCCTCGACCTGCCGGCGAATCAGCGGGAGGGCGATTCGGCCGAGCGGGTCGAGCGGCAGGCGATAGCGGACCTCGTCCTCGATGATCGTCCCGCCGTCGTCGCCATCGCGGAAGGTGTGCGTGTGCACCCACTTTGCGTAGGGGCCCTTCAGCTGTTCGTCCACGAAGGCGTTGGGCGGATCCCACCGGGAGATCAGCGTGCGCCACTTCATCGGCACGCCGTAGAGCGAGATGCGGTAGTCGATGAGCAGGCCTTGCCGGATTTCGATCGGGCCGGGCGTCAGGATGCGGAACCGCAACTCCGGCGGCGTGATCACCTCGAGGTTGTGAGCGTCCGAGAAGAACGCGAAGACCTCGGCGCGCGGGAGCGGATGGTGCATGCGCGCCCTGAGGACGTAGGTGCCCTGCTCGTTCGGATCGAGGGCGTGTTCGATCATCTGAGGTCGGGAGGCGTTCGCAGACTCGACGTCCGGGAACGACAATACTGTTGTCGACGTCGTTCGATTACAGACCTGTTTGCGACGAAGCGCCCACCGTCCGGGAACTCCCGACCTCAGAGCCCTCCGCGCAGAGTGCGGCGTGACAGCAGAGCCGCCTAGCGCCCCCGCATCGCCGAGCGGATGAACCCGGCCACGTCCTGCTTGAACGCCTTGTGGGCGGACGGCCGGATGTACATCATGTGCCCCGCCTCGTAGTAGCCGAACGAGACGCGGTCGGTGATCTGTTTGTCGTAGGCCATGTGCCAGACGTTGAACTCCGCGCCGCCGACGTAAGTGGCCATGTCGTAGTAGCCGCACGCCACGAACACCCGCATGAACGGGTTCTTCGCCATCGATTGGCGCAGCGTGTCGGTCATGTCCATGTAGTTGTTCTGCACGTAGGTCCAGGGGCGCACGTTGCCGGACGTCGGGTAGTGCAGGTCGGTCTCCCACTTCAGGACGTTCCGGACGTAGTCCTGGAACGTCGCCACGTACGGTCCTGCCAGTGCGACGTTCGACGGGTCGAACTCCTGGCGCTCGCCCGCGGCATCGAGGTCGAGGGCGGTGAACCGGCCGTCGAGCCGGCCGACCATCAGGCGCTTGTCGCGCAGCAATTCCTTGCGGAACCGGCCGGAATCGACTCGCAGGTTCGCCGCGAGGATGAACTTCGGCGACAGTCCGGTGAAGCGCGCGAGCTTCTCGGCCATCGCCGCGCGGCCCGTTTCGTCCAGCGTATTCCCCTTCGAGAGCGCCTGCAGGTACTCGCCGAAGGCGAACGCCCGCGCGTCATCCACCACCTGTTTGATCGTCTTCTTCTGGAGGTCCGCCGGGAGCTTCTGGTGGTACCAGGCCGTCGCGGCGAACGTCTCGATCTGCACGGCGTAGGCGACATCGTTGTTCGGCGCCGGCGAGAGCGTCTGGTAGGTCAGCAGCGCGGACACGAGCACGATCCCGTTCAGCTCGACGGCGTGGCGCGACTGCAGTTCCGCCGCCAGGCCCGCGGACCGGATCGTCCCGTAGCTCTCGCCGATCAGGAACTTCGGCGACGGCCACCGGCTGTAGGTCTTCAGGTACTCGGCGATGAACTCGCCGAAGGCGCGGATATCGCCGTCCTGGCCGTGGAACTGCGCGGGGTTCGTCCCCTCGGTGACGCGGCTGAAGCCGGTGCTGATGGCGTCGACGAACACGACGTCGGACACGTCGATGAGCGAGGTACTCGTTGTCCACCAGCTGATAGGGCGGCGCCGGCTGGAACCCCTCGTCGGCCATCTGGGCCTTCTTGGGCGCGAACGACCCTATGTGCAGCCAGACGCTGGCCGATCCGGGGCCGCCATTGTAGAGGAACGACACCGGCCGGGTCTTCGGGTCCTCGCCGTCCTTGGTATAGGCGACGTAGAACATCTGCGCCGACACTCTTCCGTCATCGAGACGGATCGGCAGCGTGCCGGCGGTGGCGGTGTACTTGATGTCGCGCCCGTCGATCCTGACGGCATGGCTGGTCTGCGACGGCTTGCGATCGACGAGGGGCGCCACCTCGCGCGCCTGCGTCTGTGCCGCGCTGGCGGCGGGCGGCTGAACGGTCGGCTGCGCGTCCGGCCGCTGCCCGCCCCGCTGCTGGGCGAACGCGGGCACCACGGTCAGCACGAGTAGAAGGGTGACGACGAAGAGCATTCGGCGAGTGGGCATGTCGAACTCCTGGGTGGCAGACACCTGGGTTGATGCGGGGATTCTATACGAGATGGGTCCGCCTTCGCGCCACGCGCTGCGGCGAGACAAGCCCCGTGCCACTGTATCGCCACCGGAAGGGGGCTTGGCCGTATAAGATTGTCCCGAAGCGAATCGACATGCGAAGCCGTCCGAATCTCCTGCGAGTGAGCCTGCTCGCGACGGTGCTTGCCGTCGCCATGGCGGCCGCGTGCCGTCAGCCGGAAGCTCCGGCCGTTCGCCGGACCGTCCGGCTCACCACCGGCACGCCTGGCGCCGCGTTCTACCCGCTCAGCCAGGAACTGGCGCGGGCCTGGGCGGCCGCGCCCACCGGCCTCGACGTGCAGACCCGCGACAGCGCGGGCTCGGTGGCCAACGTCGAGGCGATCCAGGCCGGCGACGCAGACGTCGGTCTGGCCTTCGCCGACGTGGCCTACACGGCCTACATCGCGCGGTTCGCGAAGCGGGCGCCCGAAGCGGACAGCCTGCGCGGCATCGCGGTGCTCGAGCTGGCACCCGTGCACCTGGTCGTCCGGCGCGATTCCACCGTCGCGAGCGTGGCCGACCTGCGGGGGCGCCGGGTCGCGGTCGGGCCAGACGGCAGCGGGTCGGCCGTCACGGCGAGAATCGTCCTCGCGGCGCTTGGCATCGACCTCACGGACGTGCGAGTCGAGTCGCTCCGCTACAACGAGGCCGCGGTGCGCCTGAAGGCGGGCACGATCGACGCGCTGTTTGTGACCGGCCGCGACCCGGTCGAGGCCGTCAGGGATGCCGTCAGCGCCGGCGCGCGTCTGCTGCCGCTGGCCGGCCCGGCCATCGAGCGGCTGCGCCACGAGTATCCCTTCTACCGCCAGACGCTGATTCCCGGCGGTACGTATCCCGGCCATCCTGACCCGCTCGACACGATCGGCGTCGACAATCTGCTCGTCTGCCGCCGCGGTCTCGATGAGGCCCTGGTTCACGACCTGACTGCGCGGTTCTTCGCGGTTCTGCCGTCGCTGCCGATGCTGAGCTTCATGGACCTCGACCAGGCTCCGGCGACGCCCATTCCGCTTCACGAGGGCGCCGGACGCTACTATCGGGAGCGGGAGCTGTTGCGATGAGGCGCGCGTTTCGGTTGCCATCGGAGTGGACGACGCCGCTGTTCGTCATCGGGATCGTCGCGTCGGTCGGCGCGATGGGTTGGCTGGGCTATCGCGCCATCCACGGCTGGCGCGAATCCGCCACGCTGCTGGCGGGACAGCGGGCGTCGGAGACCGTCGACCGGCTCGTGACCGCCCTCGGCCGCGACATGCGCGGCGTGCAGAGCACGGTGCTCTCGTCGGCCCAGTGGGACCAGTTCATGCTGGACTCGCCGTACGACGTTCGCAACCTGACCGCGAGCGCCTTCGCCCGCTATCCGTACCCGGAGTCGTTCTTCGCCTGGCGCGGCGTGCCGGAGCCGGGGGCGGTCGTCTTCCTGAACCGCGCGGACCGCCGTCCGGCCTGGATGCCCGGCGAAATCGGCCCGAATCGGTTTCCCGTCCTCGTCGAGGTCGAACCGGCGGTCGCCGCGATGCTCGTCGACCGGGTCGTGCAGGACGCGGCGCGCCGTCGCCGATTCTCGATCTTCGAAGCGACCATCGGCGGGACGCGCTACCAGGTCGTGGCCCGCCTTCTCTATCAGGACCCGGTGCGCGGGCGCCTCGAGGCCGTCTTCGGATTCACGGTCAACCTCGCCTGGGCGAGGCAGCACTATTTCGGGGACGTGACCAGGCAGGTCGCCCGGATCGGAAGCAGCGCGACGCCCCTGCCCCTGACGGTGCTCGACGCGCGTGGCGCGACCGTCGCGAGTTCGTCGGCCGCACCGCTGCGCGAGCCGGTGCGGCGCCGCGAGTTGCCGCTCATGTTCTTCGACCCGCAGCTCGTCGCGCTCGACCCGCCCGCCGACCTGCCGCGCGAACTCTGGACCGTCGCGGCTGGCGCCGGCGGCGATCCGACTCTGGCGAACGCCGTGCGGGCGAGCAACGGCACGCTGGCGGTGGCGGCCCTGGCGGTCGCGGTGCTCGCCGTCGGCCTCGTCATGACGGCCCGGGCGACCCAGGCCAGGGCGCGCCTCGCCGGCCTGCGGTCCGACTTCGTCTCGACGGTGACCCACGAACTCAAGACGCCGATCGCGACCATCCGGGCGGCGGGCGACACGATGGCCCGCGGGCGGCTGAGCGGGCCGGACGCACTCAAAGACTGCGCGCAGCTGGTGGTGCAGGAGTCGAAGCGCCTGACGCGCCTCGTGGACAACCTGCTGGCCTACTCGCGGGTTACCGACGTGACCGAAGTCTACACGTGGGACGCCATCGACCCCGCGGCGCTTCTGCGCGACGTGCTCGGCGGGTTCCGCCAGGTGCTCGATGCCGGCGGATTCGAGGTGGAAGTCGGCATTCCGTCCGACATCCCGGCGATCCGGGGCGACTGGACGGCCTGCGTGCTGCTGTTCGACAATCTGGTCGACAACGCGATTCGGTACTCCACAGCGACGCGCCGGCTGGCGGTGCGGGCGCGGGCCGAGGGGGCGGCCGTCACGATCGAGATCGCCGACAGCGGGCCCGGCATTCCGCCGGACGAGCTGCCGAAGGTCACCCGCAGGTTCTTCCGCGGCCGCGCGGCGGGCTCCGGCGGAAGCGGCCTCGGCCTGGCCATCGCAAACCGAATCGTCGAGGATCACGCGGGGGCGCTGCGGATCCGGAGCACGGTGGGCGCCGGAACGACGGTGAGCGTCACGCTTCCCGCGGCGGAGCACGTCGATGAAGAAACGCGTCCTGGTCGTTGAAGACGACACATCGCTCGCCTGGGTGTTGCGCGAGAACCTCGTGTTCGAGGGATTCGAGGTCGAGCTCGTCGCGGACGGCCACAAGGCGGTAGACACCGCGCGCGACTTCCTCCCGGACCTGGTGATCCTCGACGTCATGCTGCCTGGCAGGGACGGGTTCGATCTCTGCGGTCTGCTGCGCCAGGGCGGGGCGACGCCCATCATCATGCTCACGGCGCGGGGGCAGAAGGCCGACAAGCTGAAGGGGCTCCGGCTCGGCGCAGACGACTACGTCACCAAGCCGTTCGACGTCGAAGAGTTGATGGCACGCGTCCACGCCGTGCTCAGGCGCGCGCGCCCGCCGGTGGGCGACGTGTCGCTCGGCGGCGTGACGATCGACTTCGCCAGGATGACCGTGACCCACGGTCGCGACGATCTGCATCTCACGCATCGGGAGTTCGAGCTCCTCAAGTACCTGGTGGAACGCCAGGGCCGCGTCGTCCACCGGCACGAGCTGCTCCGCGAGATCTGGGGCTATCCCGACGCGCCGACGACCCGTTCGGTGGACAACGCGATCGCCAGGCTGCGCAAGAAGATCGAACCGGACCCGGGTCACCCCCGCTACATCCACACCGTGCGGGGCGATGGCTACCTGATCACCGTCGAGGGCCGCACGAGCCTTCCCGCCGACCACGCCTAATCCACGCGCGCGGCGAGCGCCCCCTCGCGGCACTCCCGTGGCGCGCACGGCGGCCGGGCGACGCCGTCCGCGACAGACTGCGACAGTGCGTCGGACGCCACTCTCCTATACTCGCGGTTCGACGTCGGACAAGGAGAGCTTCGATGCACACCCGAGTGTCCCAGAACCCGGCAGCGGGCTCGAGCCGCGTTCACCTGCTCGTCGCGGTGGCCGTCATCCTGCTGGCGGGCCTGCTGGCGTCCCTGGTCCAGACTTCGTTCGGTCGCGTCCGCGTGCAGGCCATCACGCTGCCGACGCAGAACGGACAGTGGATCGTGGCGGACCTGTTCAAGCCCGCATCGGCCACCAAGGACGCCCCGGCGCCGCTGGTCGTCGTCGTGCCCGGCTTCCAGCGTTCGAAGGAGGCGCTGGCGGGCATCTCCATCGAACTCGCGCGCCGCGGACTGGTTGTCGTCGCGATCGACCCGTACGCGCAGGGTTCCTCCAGCTCGTCGGTGAGCAGCCAGGCAGCCACCACCGAAGGGTACGGCGCGTACGCGGTGATCGACTACGCCGCGGGCACCGGCAACCTCAACTACGTCGACAAGGCCCGCATCGGCATCACCGGCCACTCGGCCGGCGGCAACGCCGCCGTTCGCGCGGCCGCGTACTTCGGCAGGCGGGCGCAGAAGTCGGGGAAGCCCAGCATCGTGCACTCCGCGTTCGTGTCAGGCTATCTGTTGAGTTTCACCGACGCGGTGCTGAAGGACGTGAAGTCGAACCTCGGCACCAGCTACGCGTTCTACGACGAGGGCGGCTACCGGAACGAACTGAAGAACGGCGACATGCGCCGCGCGCCCGAGGCGCTTCGGATGGTGAACTCGGGTCTTGCGGCCGGCGAGGCGCCGATCGACGAGATCGTTCTCGGCCGCTACTACGGCGACGCCGCGCGGCAGACCCTGCGCGTCGTCCACAACGAACGGATCATCCACCCGTTCCAGCCGTACATCGTCGAGGCCACGGCGAACCAGATCGAGTACTTCGACCGCGTCTTCGGCCTTGGCCATGGCCTCTCGCCGCGCGACCAGGTCTGGTATTGGAAGGAGCTGCTGGGGCTGGCCGCGCTCGTGGCGTCGTTCGTGGCGCTGGTGCCCCTCGCGCGGCTCCTGCTGGCCCTGCCGGTCTTTCGGCCGCTCGTGCACCCGGTGCCGCCGCCTCAGCCGAAACCCGGCGCCTCGGGGCGCGCGCTGGGCTGGGCCGTGATGGCGATCGGCGCGCTGGTGGCCTGCGTCAGCTACGTGCCGCTCTCCGAGCTCTCGCAAAAGATCTTCGTCGCCGCGTCCAACCGCGAGGCCACCTGGTTCTTCCCGCAGCGGATGAACAACGCGGTGATGATGTGGGCGGTCGTCAACGGGCTCGTGGGGCTGCTGCTGTTCGCTGTGGGCCACCGCCTCCGCGGCCGCGCCGACGGCGACATCAGGGATACGTGGGGCGCCCGGGTCGGCATCGGGGAACTGCTGCGCACCGGCGCGCTCGCGGTCGTGCTGTTCCTGGGCTACTACGCGCTGCTGTTCACGGCGTACGCCCTCTTCCATGTCGACTACCGATTCCTCTTCATGGGGGTCCGGGTTTTCCAGCCCGAACTGCTCATCGTGCTCGCGATGTACCTGCCGTTCTTCCTGGTGTTCTTCCTCTCGAACGCCTTGCGTGTGAACGGCGCGATGCGCATCGACGGCGAGCCAGAATGGCGCAGCCGCCTGGTGGCCGGTGTGGCCAACTCGGCCGGGCTGCTGCTGATCGTCATCGTCCAGTACACGGCGTTCGCGGCAACGGGGACGGTCCACTGGACCGAGGGCTGGCTCTACGTGAACCTCCTGTTCGCCGTGGTCCCGATGATGTTCGTGCTGCCGTACTTCAACCGGATCTTCTTCCGGATGACCGGCCGGATCTACCTGGGCGCCCTGACCACGTGCCTGGTGTTCATCATGATCCTGCTCACGAACACCGTGTGCTACCTGCCGCTGTAGCGGTCTCGCGACCTCGCTCTGCCGCGGCGTCGGGGCCCTGCGGGAGCCGTTACAGCCCTGTTACACATTGGGACATTCGCCCGGAGCCGTCGGTTCTATAGTCGGATGGCCGGAACGCCCGACGGGAGTCGGGCTCGACTGAGCACGTAACGGAGGATGCACTATGTGGCGTTCGCGTAACTGGATCCTGGCGCTGGCATGCATCGCACTGGCCAGCACCGCCTTTGCCCAGGGCAATCCCACGGGCACGATTACCGGTCGCGTCACGGATCCGGACAACCTGGTGTTGCCGGGTGTGACGGTGACCGCCGCGTCGCCCGCGCTGCAGGGCGTTCGCACCGCCGTCACGTCCGCTGCCGGCGACTACATCATCACGTTTCTGCCCGCCGGCGACTACACGGTGACGTTCGAACTCCAGGGGTTCGGGACCATCAAGGAGCTGGTCAGCCTGAAGATGGCGGACCTCCAGCCGGTGAACGTGAAGCTCAAGCTGGCAGGGGTCAGCGAGACGGTCACGGTGACCGGCTCCCTCACCGAGACGGCGATTACGCCGACGGTGGCAACAACGGTCAAGGCGTCCACCATCGAGAACATCCCGTGGGGGCGGACGCTGGACGCGGCCACCGTCCTGGCGCCGGGCGCGGTCAGCAACGGTCCCGGCGGCAACATCATGATCTCGGGCGCGCTGTCGTACGACAACCTGAACCTGGTCAACGGCGTCAACGTGAACGAGAACCTGCGGCAGCAGGCCCGCCCGCTGTACGTCGAGGACGCCGTGCAGGAGACCAAGGTCTCGACCGGCAACATCTCGGCCGAGTTCGGGCGGTTCCAGGGCGGCGTGGTCAACATGATCACGAAGTCGGGCGGCAACTCCTTCAGCGGGTCGTTCCGGACGACATTCCACAACGACGACTGGAAGGCGCTGACGCCGTACCCGGGCGACGCGAACATCGACCAGGTGGTGCCGGCGTACGAGATGACCTTCGGCGGGCCGATCCTCAGGGACAAGCTCTGGTTCTTCACGTCTGGCCGGTACCAGAACAACCAGACCAACCAGACGATGGCCTACAGCGGGTACAACTACACCTACGGGACGGACGACACGCGCGTCGAGGGCAAGGTGACGTACGCGCTGACCCCCCGCCACAACTTCAAGGTGTCGTACTTCAAGCGGAACGTCGACTACACGAACAACAGCTTCGGCACGGTGATGGACGCCGCGAGCCTGTACAACAACAAGAACCGGGAGTCGCTGCTGGCGGCGAACTACCAGGTCGTGCTGAGCAGCAGCCTGTTCATCGACACGCAGTACTCCGGCCGCCGGTACGACAACAAGGGAACCGGCTCCCAGTACACGGACCTCATCAAGGGCACGCCGATCTGGGACCGGATGCGGGGGACCCGCTTCAACACGGCCACCTACTGCGCGGTCTGCACGAACGCCGTCGACACGAAGAACAACGACAACTTCTACGCCAAGGTGAACTACTTCCTGTCGACCAAGAGCGTGGGTTCCCACAACCTCGTGGGCGGCTTCGACTACTTCGACGAGATGCGGATGAACAACCAGAACTCGGTGGCCAGCGGCTACCGCGTGCAGGTCCGCGAATCCGCCATCGTCGGCTACGACGTCTACCCGATCATCGTCCCCGGCTCGTCCACCTCTTCCGCCACGTACATCGACTGGCGCCCGGTCTTCCAGGACACCGTGGGCAACCACCTGACGACCTACTCGGGATTCCTGAACGACGTCTGGCGCATGAACCGGCAGCTCACGGTGAACCTCGGCCTGCGCTACGACAAGAACAGCACGCAGGACCAGGGCGGCAAGAAGGTCGGCAACGACTCGGCCTTCAGTCCGCGCCTCGGCGTGACCTGGGACGTGAAAGGGAACGGGACGTGGATCGCGAACGCCGGATACGGCCACTACGTCGGCATGTTCAACACGCAGATTGCCGACGCGGCCTCGGCGGCCGGCCGCGAGTCGAACTACAGCTACTGGTACCAGGGCCCGCCCGTGAACACGACGGGCCCGCCGTACAAGACGTCGGCCGAGGCGCTGCAGATTCTCTGGGACTGGTTCTTCGCCAATGGCGGGACGACCCGGACGGTCCGGACCTCGCCTACGGTCGTCGGCGTGAACACCTCGGTCGACCCGAAGATCAAGTCGTCCAACTCCGACGAGGTCATGGTTGGCCTGGCCCGCAAGCTCGGGACCCGGGGCGCCGTCCGCGTCGACTACGTGTACCGCAAGTACTACGACTTCTACGGCAACTACGTCAACCTGGACACCGGGGTGGTGACCGACCCGCGCACCGGCCTGAAGTTCAACATGACGGTGGTGAACAACACCGACACCGTCGCGCGAGACTACAACGGCGTCAGCGTCCAGTTCGACTACCGTCTGCACCGCGGTCTGACCGTCGCGGGCAACTACATGCTGTCGTGGTCGAAGGGCAGCGTGGAAGGCGAGGACTCGGCCAACGGGGCGACCCGGGCGAGCGCCAACGAGTACCCGGAGTACCGCCAGGCGAGCTGGAACTATCCTCTCGGCTACACGAACGGCGACCAACGCCACAAGATGCGGATCTGGGGCACGTGGCAGCTCCCGCTCCCGAGGGTGCTCGGCACGTTCGATTTGGGAGCCACCCAGCGCTACGACTCTGGCGGGCCCCATGACATCAACTTCTCGATCGATCCACGCCCGTACGTGACCAACCCGGGCTATCTCGTACCGCCCTCGAGCATCACCTACTACGCCACCGAGCGCGGCGCGTTCCACTTCGACGGCTACTGGCGGACCGACCTGTCGCTGTCCTGGAACTACAAGATCTACAAGAAGACGCAGATCTTCTTCCGGGGTCTCGCCGGCAACGTGTTCAACAACCAGGCGCTGCAGAGCTTCAACACTTCGGTCACGACATCGGGGATGACGTCGTTCAATCCGTTCACCACGACGCCGGTCGAGGGGGTGAATTGGAAGAAGGACTCGACGTACGGTCAGGCTTCCAGTCCGAGCAGCTACCAGGCCCCTCGCGACTTCAGCTTCTCGGTGGGGTTCCGCTTCTAGCCGGGCTGCGAGCGATTCGGTTCTCACGAGGGTGCCGGCCGCGGGCCGGCATCCCGTTCTCTCCGGGCGATCTCGACGCGTGCATTCCTATCGACTCGAGGCATGAGTGTGGCTGACCAGCGCACGCCGGGCATGAGTGTCGGGACGAAGGCGATCATCGGCCTGGCCGCAGGGCTGGCGGCAGGGGCAGGCATCGTCGCCTCCGCCAGCGCGACCCTGCGGTCGCTCGGGTCGGGGGTGGAGGTCGTCGGGACGCTGTGGATCAACGCGATCCTGATGACGATCATCCCACTCATCGTCTCGAAGATCGTCGTCAGCATCGCGGGCGCGGGCGACGCGAACGCCGTCGGGAAGGCGGGGTGGCGCTCGGGAGCGCTCTTCGTCGGCCTGCTGGCGGCGGGCGCCGCCCTCTCCGTGCTGGTCATGCCGGCGGTCTTCTCGTGGATGCCGCTCGACCCGGCCGCTTCGGCCGCGCTGCGCTCCAGCGCAACGACGGCTCCGAACGGCGCGCCGCCGACACTTTCGCAGATGGTGCTCGGGCTGGTGCCCACCAACGCGATTCGCGCCGCCTCGGAGGGCGCCATCGTCCCGCTGCTGGTGTTCACCGTGGCCTTCGCGTTCGCGGCGAGCCGCGTCGCGCCGGCGCTGCGCGAGCCCCTTGTCGCGTTCTTCCGCGCGGTCGACGCCGCCATCACCGTTCTGCTGCGCTGGATCGTCGCGTGCTCGCCCTACGGCGTCTTCGCGCTCGGCGTCGGCCTGGCGATCCGCGTCGGCGCCGGCATCATCGGCGCCGTGGCCTTCTACGTCGTCGTCTCATCGACGGCGCTCGTCGTGGCCACCGGCCTCCTCTACCTCGTCGTGTTCGCGGGCGCGCGGATGTCCCCCCGCCGGTTCGCGCGGGCGGCCGCGCCAGCGCAGGCAGTCGCGTTCGGCACCCACTCGTCGATGGCCTCGCTGCCGGCGATGCTCGAGGGGATGGAGGGGCGGCTCGGCCTCTCTCAAACCGCGACGGGCTTCGTCCTGCCGCTCTCGCTCGCGGTGTTCAAGTATTCGGCGCCGGTCTGGTTCGTAGTGGTCGCGTGCTTCGTGTCGCGGCTCTACGACATCCCGATCGACCCGTCGCGCCTCGTGCTCGTCGCGATCACGGCTGTCGTGACGAGCTTCGCGGTCGGCGCGGTGCCGAGCGGCGCGGCCGTGGTCGTGGCGCCGGTTCTGGCGGCCGCCGGCCTGCCGGCCGAGGCGATCGGGCTGATCCTGGCGGTCGATCCGCTGCCCAACGCCTTCCGCACGGTGGCCAACGTGACGGGGATGATGGCGGTCACGGTCATGGCCTCAGAGAGGACAGGGACGACGGGTGGAATCTAGCGATCTTGCGATGTGGCGATCTTGCGAACTGGCTTGCGGCTGCCCACTTCGCAAGATCGCAAGTTCCGGAGATCGCAAGTGTCGCCCTGTCTCTACCGAATCTTCACCACCTCGCTCTTCACATTGAACCCGCGGTACTCGAACTGCAGCGGCTGCCCCGGCGGCACGTCGTAGACGAGCGTGAAGCGCCGTGAACTGCCGGCCGGCACGACGTCGCCCGTCAGGCTGCACGGCGCGCGGGCGCTGTCGCCCTCGGGTTCGATCCGCTTCCCGTCGGGCGTGACCAGGCGGAACTGCTGGCCGAGCTGAAGGTCAATCCCGTCGCTCGGCCGGAGATTCTCGACGACCAGGTCGAGCGCGATCCGCTCGGAGCCGGACGGGGCCGGCGGGACGCCGGCCGGCACCGCGATTCCGGGCAGCCGGTGCACCTTCAGCACGTCGCCGTCGGTGACGGTCGCCTCCGGGGCCGGCCACGACGGCTTCGCGTTGCCGATGACCGGCAGGTCGAGCGAGCCGGCCCGATCGCGAACGCGCAGCAACAACGTTGCGCCCTTGCTGTCGGCCGGCACGACGAACGCCAGCTGTCCCTCGCTCGGCGCGAAGGGAGGGAAGCGGCCCATCGGCGAGAGCGACCGCGCCTCGGAGTCTGACTTCCTCTCGGGCGCCGCCATGCACCCCTGCTCGGTCTGAAGGAACCCGAACTCGCCGAACGGGATGTCGGCAATGGCTTCCTGCCGGCTGATGCCCTTGAGGCTCACCACGAGCGTGCGCGTCCCGGGCCTGTCCGCCGGCCCGTTGGACCAGTTCACGCCGGTGACGGCGAGATCGACGGCGGAGTTCGATCGGCTCGCCCCCCCGAGACCTGAAGCAGGGCGCGGCGCGGTGCCCCGAATCGGGATCAGCATGTGGCCGTTGATCGAGTCGAGCACGAGCAGCGACAGCGACTGCGAGTTGACCGGCGCCTCGAAGACGAGGCCTCCGGACTTGACGTCGTTCAGCGCGGGAATCCCGATCGAATCCGGACCGAGATGGCCGGCGGTGCCCCTGGTCGCGTCGACGTCCAGCACCTCGGCGCGCGGGCCGTCGGTCACCAGCCATACGTGCTTGGTCAGCGGTCCGATCTCGAACTTCACAGGTTCGAGCGTGGTGTTGGCCTCGTCGGTGGCTTTTTCCCGGGCCGTCGCGCCGCCGCCGAACCCGAGGGTCCCGGCGCCGGCCGTCCGGTCGCTCGCCTTCTTCCGGTTGACCTTGGCGAGCGGGATCAGGTTCTTCCACGACGTGTCGATGACGAGGAACTCGCGGCCCGGAGCGGCGGTCTGGCTGCCCACCGACGGCACGGCCCGGACGCCGGTCACGCGCACCTCGACCGTCTTGTTGGCGAGAGGCTGCCCGACCTGCGCCACGGCCACCGGCGCGACGGCGGCCGGGGGAGGAGCGGATGACGACTCGGCCGGCTGGGCGCCAGGATCGGCGGCCGGAGCTCCACCAGCAACTGGCGTTCCGACCGGCACCGGTATTCCGCCGCCCTCGACAGCCACGGCGCCAGCCTGGTCGAGCGCCGCTTTAGAAGGAGCGACCGACACTCGGACCAGCACCGGAGCCACGACCACGCGCGCCACCGTCGGCCTGCCCGCGCGAACCAGTTCCGCGGCTGCTGCCAGCGAGACGAAGAGCAGCAGGACCACCGCCACCGCCGGCCACATCGCCGACCGGCGCTTCACCAGCGCCGCCCCGAGCGCGCAGAGCGCCAGCAGCAGCGCCAACGGCAGCAGCACACCTCCACCCAGGTAGCCGCCCTGCAGCCAGAAGGGGAGGCGCTGCCAGTCGAATTCGCCGGCCAGCACGCGATTCAGCGCCGCGGCCACGAGCAGCGCACGCGCGAGCGGCACGAGCGCGTACAGGCCGACGATCGTCAGCGGAACGCCGAAGTACCACCGTCGTCCGAAGATAAGCAATGGCGTCAGGGCGGCCATGAGGACCGCGACGACGGTCAGCGCCACTGCGATCCGCGGCAGCGTCAGCGTCGCGAGGCGCAGCGCGGGATCGGCGCCGGCGCCCACGCGCACGACGGCCCACGCCACGAGGCCGACCAGACCGACCAGCGGGATCATCACCCTTGTCGTCGGGCCGACGCGCGACCAGAGCAGCGCGAGGAGCACGATCACCAGCACCTCGACGACGACCACGGAGATCAGCAGCGGCGAGCCGGCGAGGAACGTCTCGACCGCGACGTCGATCAGCAGCAGCGCGAGGATCACCGAGACGATCGAGGCGCCGATGCCCACCTTCTTCGCCGCCGCCGGGGGCGGCACGGCGGCCGGTGGCGTCGAGTGCACAGGATCGGCCAGTGGCTGCACCACTGGCGCCGTCGGCAGCGGCGGCGGGACTGCGGGCGATGACGTGTCGTTCATAGGGTGCTCCAGCAACGGTGTTGGCGCATTCGTTCGGATGGCGTGCGAATTCTAGCGCATCTCCGGGCGCCAGGGTTCTGGTAAACTCGCCGCGGCAATACCACGGGTATTTGCTGGAGGGACGCGATGAGTGACGCCGCACAGACCACCACACCGACCATGCCTGCCGGGCCGCAGACACCAGCTCCGGAATCACCGTCGACGCGGCTCGCCGTCGCGATGTTGGCCGGCGTATTGTGCCTGGCGGCTGTCGACATGGCGGTCGAGACATTCCTCGCCGGGTCTTCCGGCCGGTGGATCGTGGCGGGAGCGCTGGCATTCGGCGCCGCTGCCGGCGTGCTGCTTCGGAAGCGGCTCTCGGCATCGGCGGTGGCGTGGGGCGCCGTGTTTCTGACTCTCGGCCTCCTCGCGCTGACTTCGTGGCTGCCTGGCGGCACGACGGCCGGCGTTGTCTGGTTCCGACAGCCAACGTCGACTGTCCTGTCCGCGGTCGTCGCCGCCGGCGTCGTACTCGGAGCAATCAGGCTCGCCCGGTTGCGGCTGATGCCGCTGCCTGCCAAGGCGGTGGTCGGCCTGGTTGCCGCGTACGCGCTCTGGGCGTTCGCCTGGGGAATCGTGATGCACACCCCCTATGCGGGCCTGCTGCAGGGGCAGAGCGCCTGGCAGCGCCTGCCGTTCTGGCTCCAGGGAGCATTCGTCGGGTGCGCGCTGCTGATGCCGGCCGGGTTCGTGGCGCATCTCCTTGCCGTTCGGGCCAGTCTGACGCAGGGCCGCTTCGGAGCGTGGGCCCGGCAGGGGATGGCGCTCGCCCTTATCGTCGCCATCGGCCTCTCGGGATTCGCGTCCGGGATCGGAACCGGTGTCGTGCCGGCGACCTCGAGCGGCGCTCCCGACACACCGGTGACGTTGGCGGCCTTCCCTGACAAGGGCCCGGCGTCGGAATTCCCCGGCGGCAAGCCGGCGACCTATGAGGAATCCGTCGCACGCCTCGCGCGGCTGAACGTGCTCATCCAGAAACTGGCGGACCTGGTCGACCCGGCGGCCGTGGATGTTGCCGAACGCGCGAGACGGAACGGGCCCGATCCCGAGTCGAACTTCGCGTTCGTGCGCGACAAGGTCCGCTTCGAACCCTACGCCGGCAGCATGCGGGGCGCGCAGGGCGCGATGATCTCATTGTCGGCGAACTCCCTCGATCGGTCGCTCCTGCTCGGTGCTCTCCTCGAGGCGCATGGCCAGAAGGCGCGGATCGCTCGTGGCACGCTGGGGGCCGAGCGGGTTCAGGTGCTCGTGAAGTCGTTCCTGGCGGCGGTGCCAGCGCCCGCGGAAGACCCGGCCCCGAGGGTCGCCCAGGCCGCTCGCGAGGTCGGCGAGGGCGACATCGTGCGTGAGGCCGAGTCCGTGCGTTCACGCGGCGACCGGGTGAGGCAGTGGATTGGCGGGCGCGCGTCGGCCGACTCGGCTGCGCTCAAGGCCGCCATGGGCGATTCTGCCAGCTGGTTCCGGGACGGGGCATCGAAGCAGGTGCAGCAGCGGCTGGCTGACCACTGCTGGATTCAGGTCGAGCGCGACGGCCAGTGGGTGGACCTCGACTCGTCCTTCCCTGGCGCCAAGCCAGGGCAGCGCTTTGCGGAGCCGACTTCGTCGTTTGCGCTGTCCGATGTGCCCGCCGAACTGTCTCACCAGATCCGGGTCTCGATGGTCGCGGAGTATGCCGAGGGCGAGGAGAGGTCGGAGACCAGGGTGCTGGACGTGACCGTTCCGGCGTCCGATCTCGTCGTCCACCAGATGCGCCTCACCAACGAGCCGGTCGCTATCCAGCGCGTGGATGATCTCCGGCGATCCCATCGCTTCCGCGCGTCTCTCCACGTCGGGCCCAGGACGGAACGCGGGGAGGAATACACGTTGAGCGGACGCGCGAATGCGGGGAACCCGCCAGACCTCGGTGCCTCGCTGTTTGGCGGGGAAGAGGCGCCGCGGACGCTGACCGGGCTTTGGGCGGAGATCGCGATGACGGGTCCTGGCGCTCCCGGAAAGGTGGAGCGGCGCTACCTGATCGATCTCGTCGGCGCGAACGCGCGGTCCGTCAAGGCCGGGAAGGTCGCGGTGCGGAGCGTGCCGGAGGACCGCCTGCCGTACCTTGCGCTCAGTGTGCAGGACATCGTGGTCATGTCGGCGCCCTACCCGGCCTTCATGGTGCACTGGTTGACCTGCCGAAGCGCGATCGAGAGCCAGGACCTCATGCGCGTCGCGCTGGACGAGCGATTCAAGAAGGCTCGGGCCGGTGCCGTGGTGAAGGCCTACACGGCCCGCGCACCGTCCCCGTTTTCCCCGGCTCTCGCCGCCATGGCTGGCCTCGTGGCCGAGCACCTGGGCGCACAGGGCGGAGCGAGCCGGCCGGTGATGGTGTCTCCGTTCGTCGCGATGTTCAGGCAGGGCTTCTCCGCGGAGAGCGTGATCAAGGACCCGCCCGAGAATGCGCGGCTGCGGACAGGATTCGACATCGTCTCGACGGCAGCCGTTCCTGTCGGCGGTTCCGGCGCCGAGCGCGCGGAGCGCGGGCTGCTCTACGGAGCGTTCCTGACCGATCTCGAGCTGGCGATGGAAATCGAACTTCGACCTGGAGCGCTCGTCGCCATCGACAACGCGAGCGCGGCGTCCGAGGCCAGCGGGACGGCAGGCCAGACGCTGAGGCTGGTGCGCGCCGCAGGCGATGAGTCGCGGCTGGGGCTCTCGGCCGACGCGCAGGCAGCGCTGCGGTCAGACCTGCGAACCGGCCACCTGGTCGTGGCGACCCAGGCTCGAACCGCCGCCGCCAATTCGGTTGCGACGTGGTGGCGGGTCGATCCGGAGACAGGCGTGGGCCTCGGGGTCAACGAACTCGGCGAAGGGCAGGGCATGACGGAGGAGCAGGTCAAGAACTTCGCAATCAACATGGCGGGCGCCGTGTGGTGCATGGTCAAGGTCGGGAAGAAGGATGAGGAGCTGAACGACGCCGGTCGGGCCATGGGCACCGCCGTCTGCATGGTCGGCTGGGCGGTCGGCTCGTACGCCGTGTTCGTGAGCGTCGGATGGACAGCCCTCGCAGCGCTCGTCACCGGCATGATCGGCGACATCTGCGAGACGAACTGATGGGGAGAGATCGCTCACGCGCGGCGTCGTTCGCCGGGCTCGTCACCGGTCGCCCTGAGCCTTTCTACTCGATCACCAGCTGTCCGTTCTTCATCATGATCCTGAGCGCCACCGCCTGGCCCAGGCCGATGGTGACACGCGGCGCGACGATGTCGCGGGCGCCCGCCTTGACCACCACCTTGTAGTCGCCCGGCGGGAGTTCGTCCGTGCTGCCGTCGACCTCGCCCGACAGGACGACCTTGCCCGCCGCATCGTACACCGCATACGGGAACTTCTCGATCGCCGCGATCATCAGCGCCTCGGCCAGCGCCTCGCCGCTCTGCGCCGCGTAGAACATGCCGCCTGTCGCCTGTGCGAAGCCCCCCAGGTCCTTCTGCGTCTTCGGATTCGTCACCGCGAAGCCGACGATGTTGAGGCGAAGGTCGAGGCCGGAGGCCTTCAGCTCTGCCGCCGCCTTCAGTGGGTCGCCCTTGCAGCTCTCCTCGCCGTCCGTGATCAGGATCACCGTGCCGCCGCCGAGCGCTTTGAGGTCGGCAGGCGCCTGGAGCGCCGAATAGACCAGCGGCGTTTCGCCCTTCGGCTTGAACGCCTTCGCCTTGCCGAGAAGGCCGTCGCGGTCCAGCGGCTCGATCGGCATCAGTAGCTCGCTGTCGGTGCACGTCTTCGGCGATGTGGACGCCTCGCGGTGGCCATACATGCGCAGGCCAACGTTGAAATCGTCCGGCAACTTCGCCAGCACCAGCTGCAGCGTCTCGAGCGCGACGTCCCAGCGCGTCTTCTTGCCCATGAGTGCCTTCATCGAGCCGGACGCGTCAAGGATGATCTCGATGTTCTTCCGGGTCCTGGTCGGGGGTGTGAGCGCGCTGACGATCGACAGCTCGCCGCCTTTCGGCGGGCCGAGCTGCAGGCAGAGCGTGTTGACCTTGCCCGCGGCGTCCGTGCCCTTCACCTCGACCGCGAGCGGCGCCGGCTTCGCGCCGGCGGGAAGCGTCAGCGTGAGTGCCGACGCGCCTTCGCCCGAGAGCGCGACGCTCGCCGGCTCGAAGCGAGCCTGGAGCCCGGGCAGCCCGGGCGCGGATGCCGCGCTGAGGTTCACGGTGCCCTTGTAGCCCGCGTTCGAGAGGAGCGTGAGGGGATACTGGTACGTCCGGCCGGGAACGGCCGCGCGATCCGCGAGCCGGGCGTCGGTCGTCACCACGAAATCGCCGAGACGCGCCGCGCAGGGCAGACCGTCGGGATCGAACGGCTGCGAGAGCTCACGCACGAGCACCGTGTCGTAGCCGGCCTCCCCGCCCTGGTCGTTGTCGAACCCCTCGTAGATGATCAGGCCGCGCCCGTAGTGTGCGTAGACCAGCGCGAATCCAAACACGCCGTTGGCATTTCGCACCGCCAGCTGGCCGCACCAGTTCGCGTCCCATTTCAGGAGCGTGTTGGCGTCGCCCAACTCGTTCCTGAACGGCGGGACGCCCTCGGACCACGCCGCCACGTCGAGAAACCCGGGCCGCCCGGGCCTGCCGGTGAGCATCGCGTTGGACTCGATGAAGCGCAGGTCCGAGCCCTCCGCCCCGAGGGCGCCCGGCACATCGGCCTTGAACGTGAAGGGGAGGAACGAGTAGTTGGGGCCGGGATGGTAGCAATCGTCCGAGTCCTGGATGATCAGCTTGTGGCCGGCGGCGACCCACGCCATCAACGCCTGCTTGAAGGCCGCGGGCAGCGACTTCTCGATATCGCACAACTGCGCCAGCACCACCGTGTCCACGCCGAGGGCCGGTGCCAGCAGCGCGGAGCGCGCCGATCCCGGGATGACCGAGGTGATGCGCGCGCGCTTCAGGACGCCGAGTTCGGCCTCGGACAGGCCATCCCCGAGCTTCTCCTGCTGGAGGTACTCGAGGATCGTGTGCGCCATGTAGTTCCGGTGATCCGCAGAGACGACGAGAATCCGGCCGCTCTCCGGGTGGGCCGGGCGCGCGGACGCGGCGGACTCGGCGCCTTCCGGACGCGGCGCGCACGCCGGCAGCGTTGCCGCCGCGACCGGAAGCCCGCCCGGCAGCGCGACGGGCCCGCCCGCCTGGGTGAGTTCCGGGTGGCGCGTCAGGAGCGGCGTGT
This sequence comes from uncultured Acidobacteriota bacterium, assembly GCA_963698725.1. GTDB lineage: Bacteria > Acidobacteriota > Vicinamibacteria > Vicinamibacterales > Fen-181 > FEN-299. Next base: position 204,880 of record CAVORY010000003.1, on the reverse strand, counting down.
ACCCGGCACGTTGCGCTTCGTGGATCTTGAGCTCGCTCACGTGGAACTCGTCGGCGCCCACCTGGTTCTTCAGCATCCTGAACTTCACGAAGCGGGCCTCGATCGGGCTGAACGACACGGTGCCCTCGCTGGCGTTCGGGAGGGAGACGGCCGCCACCTTGGCGAACGGCCCCTCGGGCGTGGCGGCGGTGGAGACGTAGACCTCGACATCGCGCGGAAAGCGGTCGGACGATTCGCTGCTGCCCTGCAGCATGACGGCGTCCACGAGCACGACGTCCCGGGCGAAGAACGAGAACACGATCTCGCCAATGCCGTGGCTCGAGCCACCGTTGCGCCACGCCGTATCCGGGTTTCCGTCGATGATGTAGGAATGGTCCGGCGGGTCGCCGTAGCTCTCGGTGGTGCTTTCGACGGTTCCGCCAAAATCGATCGAGGCGACGTTGCCGTCGAACTTCGGTGCCGGGATGGGTGTCCTGAGGTCGTCCCCTCCTGGCGACCCCGCCGTCTCGGTGCCCGTTGCGGCGGCTCCGGCGTCCGCTCCACCGGTTGCGGGCTGCGCCCCCGCGCCTGGCGCCTGGGTTGCGCCGCCCGAGGTCGTGGACGGCGGCGATCCGCCGAGACCGAGCGTGGCGAGCCACCCCATCTTGTAGGCAACCGCGCCGACACTGACGAGCACCACCACGACAACCGCCGCCGCGATCAGCTTTTTCATAGATACCGTGCGAAGTTCTGAGTTGTGAGTTGTGAGTTCTGAGTTTTGAGTTCTGAGTTCTGAGTTTTGAGTTCTGAGTTCTGAGTTCTGAGTTTTGAGTTCTGAGCCCTGAGCCCTGAGCCCTGAGCCCTGAGCCTTGAGCCTTGAGCCCTGAGCCTTGAGCCCTGAGCCTGACGACGGCCTGAATTCTAGCCCATCCCGAGCCCGGCTGAACGGCCCCGGGATTTGATAAGCTGTCGCAGCAGACAAGGATGGCGTGAAGCGTCGATCTGGCGCCTCGACCGGTTCTGGAGCGAGACAGCCCAATGAACTATCCAATCTGGTCGCTTCCCTCGCCGGGCCTGCTGATCGCGTTCGTGGCAATCGTCCACGTCTTCATCTCGCACTTCGCGGTCGGCGGCGGGTTCTTCCTCGTGATGGCCGAGCGGAAGGCCAGGCGCGAGGGTGATGAGCGCCTGCGCGGCTACGTGCGCCGACACAGCCGGTTCTTCATCCTGCTGACGCTGGTGCTCGGCGCGATCACGGGCGTCGGGATCTGGTTCACGATCGGCCTCGTGCACCCGCAGGCCACCTCGGCGCTCATCACGATCTTCGTGTGGGCGTGGGCCATCGAGTGGACGTTCTTCGTGACCGAGATCGCGGCGGCGATGGTCTACTACTACGGCTGGGACCGCCTGGACGCGCGCACGCACGAGCGCGTCGGCTGGATCTACGCGTGGAGCGCGTGGCTCAGCCTGGTGGTCATCAACGGCATCCTCGGCTTCATGCTGACGCCGGGCGACTGGCTGGCGACCGGGAGCATGTGGTCGGGCCTGGTCAACCCCACCTACTGGCCGTCGCTCGCCGCACGGACGTTCACCGCGTTCGGTCTGGCCGGCCTCTACGCGCTGCTGACCGCGGCGCGGCTGCCCGACCTGGCGCTCAAGGAGAAGGTGACGCGCTACGCGGCCCGCTGGGTGTTCGTGATGACCGCGGTCCTTCCGCTGTCCATCGTCTGGTTCCTGTGGGCGGCGTCGGGCGCGGGCGTCCAGGTGGCCGAGGTGTTCGGCGTGAAGGCGCTGTCGTTCGGGGCCCTGGCCGGGGTGCTGATCGGCGGCAGCACGTCCGGCTATCCGCCGGCGATCATTGCGGCCAGGAGCGTGCTGATGGGGTCGTTGGCCACGCTGCTGGTGACGCTCGTCATCGCCAGGGCCCGTCCGCGGTCGTACGGGCTGGGCTCGGCGATCACGGCGCTGGTCTTCGCGTTCGTGGCGATGGGAGGCGGCGAGTGGGTGCGCGAGGATCTTCGCAAGCCCTACGTGATCGGCAGCTACATGTTCGTCAACGGCGTCCGGGTCGCGCCGGCGTGGGCAGCCGGCGACGCTGGCCGGGCACATCCGGCCGACCCGTCCGAGCTGTCCGCTGTGCGACGCGCGGGCATCCTCCGGTCCTCGCTGTGGCCCCGCCTGGCTCCGGCTCACGCGGGAGAGGACGCGCTGCGGCGGCTCGAGGCCGAGGGGGAAGAGGTGTTCCGCCTGACGTGCTCACAGTGCCACTCGACCGACGGCTACCTGGCCGTCCGCCCGCTCGTTGCCGGCCGCCAGCAGGAGGCGCTGGCGACGATGATTGGGCGATTCACGACCGGTGACGAGGCGCCGGCCGACACGAGCGCGCTCTGGACGTGGCGGGGGCGCAGGATGCCGCCGTTCGCAGGAAGCGACGCCGAGCGAGACGCGCTGGCCGCCTACCTGGCGCGCCTGGGCGGCTCGCCGTCCCACCTGCCCGCACCGCCTGGCGCGGCGGCCGGCGGTTCGCCGGCGACTGTCTACTTCAACGAGAACTGCTCCGCGTGCCACGGCCCGGGCGCAGACTTCCCGCTTGGCGGGCGCGGCCGTACGGCTGCCCAGATGTACGAGATGCTCGGCAGGCTTCCCCAGATCAACGAGGCCATGCCGGCCTTCGAGGGATCGGACGACCTGCGGAAGGCGCTGGCCGACTACCTGGCCGCGCTGCCGCCGGAGCCGAAGAAAGGCGGTGCGCGATGACCCCCGGCGTTCCGCTGCTCGATCCGCTTCCGCTGCCCGCACCGGCCTGGTTGCTGTCGGCGCTGCTCGCGCTGACGTTCACGCTGCATCTGGTGCCGATGAACCTCCTGCTCGGCGGGTCGATCGTCGCGGTCGTCGCGCGCGTGCGTGGCCGGCGCGAACCGCACGCCGCCAGACTGGCCCACCTCATCTCCAAGGCGCTGCCGATTGTGTTCGCCGCGACGGTGACGCTCGGCGTGGCGGCGCTGTTGTTCCTGCAGACGCTCTACGGGCGCGTCTTCTTCCCCGCGACCGTGCTGCTCGCCGTGCCGTGGATCCTGATCGTCCCCTTGGTCGTCGTCGCGTACTACGGGGCCTACTGGGAAGCGGCCCGGAGCCAGCGTCCAGACGCCGAGAGTCGAGGTCCGGGCGCGCTGATGATCGCGGTGCCCGTGCTCACCGTCGCCTTCATCCAGGCGAACGTCATGTCGCTCCTGCTCCGGCCGCAGGCGTTCGGGGCGATGTTCTTCGGCGACGCGAGCGGGCTCAACCTGGGTCTCGAGGATCCCACGCTCGTGCCCAGGTTCCTGCACACCGCGCTCGGGGCGCTCGCCGTCACAGGCGTGACCGCCGCCATCGCGGGCCTCGCGAGGCGGCGCCAGGACGCCGAGTTCGGCAGCTGGATGATCAGGCACGGGTCGCTTCTGGCGGCGTGGAGCACCGTCGCCAACCTGGTGCCCGGACTCTGGTGGCTCGCGGTCCTGCCCGGCGACATCGTCCGGCGGTTCATGGGGCGGGACGCCGTCGCGACGGTGTGGCTTGCCGTGGGGGTGGTGGCCGGCCTGGCCGTCATCGGCCACCTGGTTCGAGCCGGACGGGCGAACGTCTCCCGCTCGCTGATCGCGGGTGGGGCGGGGAGTCTGCTGGTGTGCCTCGTGAGCATGGTGGCGGTTCGCGACATCGTGAGGCAGGCGTCGCTGGCGCCACCGGTGCTCCAGCCGGCGTCGTGGGTGGTTCCGCAGTGGGGAGCCATCACGGCATTCGGGGCGCTGCTCGTGGGAGCAATCGTGACGGTCGTCTGGATGGTCCGCGCGCTCGTCCGGGCCCGCGCGTAGGTGTGTGTGGCCATGCGAGTTCTGCTGATCAATACGAACACCAGGGCCGACATGACGGCTGCGCCCCCCGTCGGCGCGGCCTGCGTGGCGACGGCGGCCGCCGGGGCCGGCCACGAGGTCCGCCTGCTCGACCTCTGCTTCGTCCGCGATCGGGCTCGGGCGCTCGCGTCGACGGTCTCGTCGTTCCGGCCCGAGGTCGTCGGGCTGTCGATCCGGAATCTCGAGAACGTCAACCTCCTGCGGCCGATCTCGTACGTCGGTGACGCGAAGACGGTGGTCGAGGAGGTGCGCGCGCTGACGGACGCGCCCATCGTGCTGGGCGGGTCTGGCGCGAGTCTCTGTCCGGGCGAGCTGCTCCGCGCATTGCAGGCGGACTACGTGGTGGCCGGCGACGGCGAGGAGACGTTCGTGGCGCTGCTGGCCGAACTCGCCGAAGGCCGGGCGCCGCGCGGCCTTCCCGGAGTCGGACTCCTCGAGCAGGGCACCTTCCGTTTCGTTCCTCCCGCGTTCAGCCTCGCCTCGTTCGGCGGCCCGGAACTGGCGCGATGGGTGGATCTCGGGCGCTACCAGCGGATGGGCAGCAGCTACACCGTTCAGACCAAGCGCGGATGCTGCCAGCACTGCGTCTACTGCACGTACAACCAGGCGCTCGAGGGTCGGGCGATGCGGCTTCGGCCGCCCGCCGACGTCGTCGCGGAGATCGAGGAGGCCGTGCGTCGGTACGGCATCTCCGATTTCGAGTTCGTCGACTCGGTGTTCAACGAGCCGACCGACCACTGCCGCGAGATCCTGGAGCGGATCGTCCGCTCGACGTGGAAGGCGCGGTTCACCGCGATGGGAATGACGCCGAGGCGCCTCGACCGGGAGTTCCTCTCGCTGATGTGGGAGGCGGGATTCCGGAGCTTCATGATGACGCCCGACTCGGCGTCGGACCCGGTCCTGCGGAGCTACGGGAAGGGCCTGCGCGTCGAGGAACTCGCCGCCGCCGCGTCGGCGCTGGACGGGACACGGTTCACGGTGCTGTGGTTCTTCCTCATTGGCGGCCCGGGGGAGACGCACGAGACGATTGACGAGACCATCGCGTTCGTCCGTCGGCACGTCGTCGGGGCCAAGGGGCCGATCCACCCGATGGCGCATCTGTACTTCGGGATGCGTGTCTACCCGGCCACGCACCTCTGGGACGTGGCGCAGCGAGAGGGGTTCGTCGGTCCGACCAGCAACCCGCTCGACGCGCTGTGGTACGTCTCGCCGCACCTGGACATCGAGCGCGCGGTCGACCAGCTGGTGCAGGCCTCCCTCCGCCACCCGGAGGTGGGCATCGGGTTCGACGAGAAGTACCTGGCGCTTTCGGGGTTCGGCGCGGCGGTGGGGAGGGCGTTTGGCATGGTCAAGCCCTACTGGTGCGACACGGCCGGCTTCAATCGGCTGCTGATCGCCACCGGCCTTCGCCGCTTGCTACGACCGCGCGACGCGGCCCGACAGATCCAGGAACGCATCGCAGCGCAGCGAGCGGCGGTGCGAGCCGCGGCGGGCTGACGGCTCTCCACATCAGACTCAGGGAGGGGATAATCACGCCATGTCCAAGAATCTGCTGGATCCGTTCCGCATCACCAACGGCCGGAAGTTCCGCCTCGCGGACGTCCGGCCGAACGACACGCGCGGCCTTAAATCGAAGGAGGCGGCGAAAAAGGACCTCGAGAAGGGCATCGAGCGCCTCGCCGATCTGCAGGAGAAGCTGTACGCCCAGGACCAGTGGGGCGTGCTGCTCATCTTCCAGGCGATGGACGCCGCCGGCAAGGACGGCGCGATCGCCCACGTGATGTCAGGCGTCAACCCGCAGGGGTGCCAGGTCTTCTCCTTCAAGGCGCCGTCGGCCGAGGAGATCGACCACGACTTCCTCTGGCGGACCACGCGCTGCCTTCCGGAACGCGGCCGCATCGGCATCTTCAACCGGTCGTACTACGAGGAGATGCTCGTCGTCCGGGTCCACCCCGAGATCCTCGAGAAGCAGCGCCTGCCGAAGCGCCTGGTGACGAAGCGGATCTGGAAGGAGCGGTTCGAGGACGTCGCGGCGTTCGAGCGGTACCTGGCGCGCAACGGCTACGCGATCGTGAAGTTCTTCCTCCACGTGTCGAGGAAGGAGCAGAAGGCGCGCTTCCTCGAGCGGCTGGAGCAGTCGGAGAAGAACTGGAAGTTCTCGCTCGCCGACGCGAACGAGCGCGAGCACTGGGACGACTACATGGCGGCGTACGAGGACATGATTCGGCACACGGCCGCGCCGCACGCCCCCTGGTACGTCGTGCCGGCCGACAACAAGTGGTTCACGCGCCTGGCGGTGGCGAGGGCCATCGAGGAGACGTTGGTCGGCCTCAAGCTGAAGTTCCCGGCGCTCGACGCGGCGAAGAAGGCCGAACTGGCGGAGGCGAAGCGGGCGCTCGTCGGTTCCGCGCGGAAGCGCCGCTGAAGCGCAGTCCGCGATTTCGAGCCGGGGTCGTGCACGCCTCGTCTCGGGTCTGCCGCTCCGCAACGCACCCCACGGCGGAAGCCGCCGCGGGGCCCCAAGAACAGCGTTGCTCCGGGCAGATCCCTGCGACGCGGCATGGGTCCCCAGCCGACGGCTCGCAATCGCTGGCTCCGATTCAGGTCAGTCCGCGGATGTGCACCAGGACGGCCGGGCCTGGGCAGGCGAGACCGGCGACGATCGGCCCGCCCTCGGCCGACTCCTTCGCGACGCACGCGCCGGTGACCGGGTCGTGGGTGTCCAGCATGTAACGGCCCGGGCCGGCGGCGAAGACGAACTGGCCGGACACGGCGCGGCCGCGCCCTGGCCGCCGCTCGCAGAGCAGCCACCACTCGAGCGGCCCGGTCGGAAGGACGTGCAGACGGGCCGCCCATGCCGGCGCCGAGCGGACGAGGTCGTCGTCGCCAGCCGTCTTCGACGGGACCACTGCGGGCTGCCGCCGCACTTCCGCGACGAGCGCCTGCCACCATGCTGCGGACCGGGCCACGCGGCTTCCTCCCCGCCTACCTGAACACCGCTTTCACCGCGTCCCCGGCCGCCGCCATCTTCTCGACCTCGACGACGGGCACATTTCGTGGGGCGGCCAGCTGGTTGAACAGCTTGTCCTTGTTCCCGGTCGCCACGACGATGACGTAGTCGGCCTCAGGGACGACGATCTTGATGAGGTCGTTCGACGTCTGGCCCCGGCGCGCCTCGCCGCCCGTGTGCATGGCCAGCACCCGGATCTTCTGTTCCTTCGCGGCCTTGAGCAGCGCCCGGGTCCTCGCGATTTCCTTGTCCATGTCGAGGCCGGCGGCGCCAAGGCCCTTGGTGCTGGCGCCGAGGATCACCACCAGCGTCTTCATCCCGTTGAGGTCTGCCGGCTGCGCCGTGGGCTTGTAGTCGAGGCCGAGCTTGAGCTGCGTGTTCAGCAGGACCTTCGCGATGGCGACGTCCGAACTCTGGCCGACCGAGGTGAGCACACCAGGTCCGGTGAAGATGACGTCGGCCGCGGGCGGGGCCGGCGCGGCGATGAGGACGGTCGAACAGGCGATTGCGGCGAGGGCCGCGCGGCGAAGCGATGTGATCATGGTCATGTGAGTCTCACCGGCGGGCCGCCGGGCCCGCTTCCTTCCTAGTATCCAACAACCGCGCCGTCGCGTCGCGGATCGGCGCCGCCGATCCGCCGGCCGGTCTTCGGGTCGATGACGATCCCCTGCGCCCCGCCGAAGAAGAGGTCGAACGCCTTCGTCGGCTTGACCGTGTATCCCATCTTCGTCAGCCCGGCCACCGTGTCGGCAGGCAGCCGCGTCTCGACGTCAATCGGGTTCGCCTCCGGTCCTGCGGCGTCGCGGATGAAGAACCGGGGCGCCTCGATCGCCTCCTGGATGCCCATCTTGAAGTCGATCAGGTTCGACAGGAGGAGCGTCATCGTCGAGATGATCCGGGCCGCGCCCGGCGTGCCGATGGTCGCGAACGCCTTGCCGTCCTTGATCACGATGGTCGGGGCGATCGTCGTGCGCATCCGCTTGCCTGGCGCCATCACGTTCGGCCCGCGCGCCGAGAAGTTCTTCATCTCGTTGTTCAGGATGATGCCCGTCCCGGGAACGACCATCTTGGCTCCGAAGAAGTCCGAGACGGTCTGCGTGAGCGCCACCATGTTGCCCGCCTTGTCCACCACCGACAACGACGTGGTGCTCGGGCTGAGCTTCCCGAGGTTCCCGGCGGCCACCTTCGGGCTGACCTTGTCCATCGCGATTTCGGCGGCGCGCGAGGCGGCGTACGGCTTCGACAGGAGGCGGGCCACCGGCACCTCGACGAACCCGGGGTCGCCGACGTAGGCGCTCCAGTCGGCGAATCCCCGGCGCATGACCTCCGCCATCAGGTGCACGTGCGCAACGGAGAACGGCTTCAGTGTTCCGACCGGGAACTGCTCCAGCAGGTGCATGTTCTCGACAATCGCCAGGCCGCCGACCGGCGGGGGGGCCGACACGAGGCGGACGCCGCGGTAAGTTCCTTCGATGGGCGTCCGCTCGAGCGCCGCGTAGGCCGCCAGGTCATCCCTGGTGATGAACCCGCCGTTGGCGTTCATCTCGGCGACGATCGCGTCCGCGATGGCGCCGCGGTAGAACGCGTCGCGCCCGCCCGCCGCGATGGCGTCGAGCGTGCGCGCGAGGTCCGGGTTCTTGAGGGTGGCACCGGCCTCGAGCGGGAGGCCTGCCTCGCAGACGATCTTCGCCAGCGGCTCGTTCTTCGCGATCTCCTCGAAGTTGTCGGCGATCGCGGCTGCGAGCGTGGGGCTGACGACGAAGCCCTGCGTGGCGATCCTGACAGCCGGCGCGAGCACCCGCGGCAGCTTCATCGTTCCGTACTTCTCGAGCGCCAGCGCCAGGCCCGCCACGGTGCCGGGAATCGCGACCGCCTGGTGGCCCGTCGCGGGAACCGGGCCCTTGAAGGCCGCGCGCGCCGGCGCGGCGGACCGGTAGTCAATCGCGACGGCCGCTTTGGTCCGCGCGAGGTAGACGACCATCATCCCTTCGCCGCCCAGGCCGCTGGCGTTCGGCTCGGCCACACCGATGGCAAACGCAGCGGCGACGGCGGCGTCCACGGCATTACCACCGGCCTTCAGAATCTCGAGGCCGGCCTGCGACGCCAGCGCGTGGGCCGACGCCACCATCCCGTTCTTCGCCTCGACCTGCGGCTGCTTCGTCTGCGCGGGCATCGGAGCCGTGGACGCCCACGCCGCGAGAACGAGGACGACCGAGAGCGACGCAACGTGGCGCCAGGCGCGGCATCGGACCAGCATGAGGCTCTCCTCGCGTTACTTCAGGAACGCGCCGACGCCGGCGCGGGTCATCTCCTGCAGGCCGGGCAGGTCGACGATCGAGAACTTCTTCGATGGGGGGGCATCCTCGACGCACGCGTCCACCACCGCCGCCAGGCTCGCGAGGTGGACGGCCACGCGCCTCGCCAACGGGAGCTTCGGATCGTTCACCGGGTCGACGCTTCGCGCCGCCTCCACCATGCTCGGGCTCGGGGTTTCGAAGAGGAACGACCGGGCTTTCGTCGCGTCGCCCCACTCGCGGTGCGACAGGCCCCGGAACGTCTCGGACGAAGGCTCGAGCTTCATATCCACGCCCGCCGCCTCCAGTGCGAGCACGGCCACGGCGCCCGCCTCGATGTTCTTCGGGTTGGCGACGATCATCCACGCGAGCCGCGATTCCGGGCCCGCTTCGTGAAGGTCGACGGCGACGTCGACCTCCTCGGCCTTCAGCAGCTGCACGATGGCGAACGCGATCCGTTCGGTGAGCGTGCCGTCCGCGCGCCCCGGGTAGGCGCGGTCGAGGTTCCGGGACTCCGTGCCGTCGAGCAGTTCGGACGACGCCGGGTGGCGGTGCTTCTCGGGGTCGGGAGCGCCCTGGTGCTCCGGCCTGGTCAGGCGCGCTCCGAACTTGAAACGCCGCTCACCGCTGGCCGTGGCGATCGTGAACCAGTCAGGCCCCGGCCGCTTGGGGTCGGTCCACGTCACCGCCGAGTTGTTCGCGTGGGGCAGGACGATCAGCCGGCCCTGCCGGACGCGCACGCGTTCGACCAGGACCGTCGCCGCCGTGATGCCCGCGATCTCGTTCGCGTGGGTGCCGCCGGCGACGAAGACCGTGGCGCCCGGTTCGGAGCCCTGGAGGACGAACACGTCGCTGTCGCCGGGTGTCTTCGCGAGCGACGGCAGGTAATCGGACAGCTTCTTCGTGGCGGTCACGCCGGGACCCGGCCGCACGTCGTGTGCGAAAGGGACTCCGGCTGGGACCTGCACCCGCTCCGCGGCGGGCGCAGCGGAGGCGGTCAGCGACAGGAGCGCCGCGGCGGCAATCAGCGAGGTTGTCGTTCGAACCATGGGTCTCCATCGCCCCTCGCCGGGGCGGTTCATTTCACGAGGAACAGGCGAAGCAGGAGCGGCACGAGGACCAGCGCTCCCGTGACCTGGAGTCCGAGCCTGCGGCCCCGCTGCGCGGGGGCGTACCCGTCGGCGGTCGAAGACGGCCTCAGCACGACCGCGCCGACGAGCAGCGCCAGAGCCCCGCAGATGGCCTGGTAGATCAGTAGCATGGATTCACCGCAGGATGCGGCCGAGTTCCGTCGAAAACATCAGCATGGCCACGGCGGCGGCTGCCACCGCCAGCGCGGGGAGCACGCACAGCGCCAGCACTCGCCTCCGATCGGCCACGCCCACCGCCTGCGCGGCCAGCGTCGCGGCCAGCGCGGCCGGCAGCATCAGGTCGCCGAGCGACGCGAGCATCGACAGCGCCGCCGTCGTCACCACCTCGTTCCGTCCGAGCATCGCCAGCAGGAAGGGGACGCCGAGGACCGACGCCGACCCGAACGCCGAGACAGCTCCGAACAGCGGAATGCCGACGGCGGCCGCCGCGACGATGGCCCAGGACGGCGCGCCGAACATCACCGACACGAGCCAGCCGCGCGCGCCGGTGAAGGTCATCACCTGGATGAACGCGCCGACGCCCGCGAGGATGCCGAGGACGGGCAGCGCTTCTTCGGTGGCGCGAACCAGTGCCCGCCACACCGGGAACCGCGGCGAGAGCAGGACGCAGACGGCGGCCGCCATGACGAACGTCAGCGGGAGACCGGGGTCGGGGATCGCAAGCGGCCACAGTCGAGGCGCGGCCATGAGGACGGCCGCCGCCAGAGGCGACGCCAGCGCCCGCCAGAGCCCGAGGCGGGGCGCCGAGGGCGGTGTCGCGCGCGGCGCCTTCCGGCCGAGCACCGGCCACCCGAGCGCGTAGACGAGCGCGAGGGCCAGCGGAAACGACCCGAGCGCGAGCGGCGCGGCGAAGCCCACGTAGGGCAGGTCGATGCCCGTGCCGATGATCATCGCGGGGATGTTGATCGGCGGGGCGATCATGCCGAGGACGCCGCCCATGGCCACCACCGCGGCCGCCCGCTCGCGGGACAGCCCGAGCCCGATGAGGATGGCGCCCGCCATCGTGCCGGTGGTCAGGACCGAGGCCGTGGACGACCCGGTGATCATCCCCGGGAACATGACGATCAGCATCAGGATCGGCAGCAGCATGACCGGGCGATCGCCGAACGCGCGTTCGACCGATGCGCCGATCGCGCCCAGCGCGCCGCCGTCGGCCAGGAGCCGCATGAAGATCATCGCGGTCGCAATGACCAGGATCGGGTCGAGGTACCGAGAATGCGCCCTCGACCAGGTGACGGGCGGGCAGCCAGTCGCCCGCGAACGCCGCGCCCGCCCACGCTGCGGCGACGAGCGCGAGTCCGATGGGCCATCGGCGCCAGACGGCCAGGAGGCCGAAGCAGCCCAGCATCAACGCCAGGACCGCAGGTTCGGCGAACCCGGCCACGCCGGAAGCCATGCCCGTCGCCGGCGTCACACGCCCTCCCCACCCACACTCATCGTCCGGCCCCTGGGCTCGCCAGGAAGGCGCCGATGCCCTGCGCGACGAGCGAGTGGCAATTGGGAACGCCCGACAGTTCGACGGCGCTCGCCGGAGAAAGCTGACCGAGCGCGTCGGCGAATGCCGTCACCCCGGCGAGATGCCGGCCGACCCGGGTGGCCAGCGGCCAGCCCCTGCCGTCGAACGGCACCGAGAGTCCGCGCCGGCCGGCGGCCAGGACGTAGAACCGATCGCGCCCCTCGACGACAAGGCCGGCGCTTGTGGCGCCTCGCAGCCGCCCCTCCGCCGGATTGGTGGTTTCCATCAGCGCCGCCAGCGCCGGCGTCGTGTCGCCCCATTCCCGGTGCGACAGGCCGCGCAGTGTTTCGGGAGACGCCTCGAGCCCGATCTCGACGCCGGCCGCCTGCATGCCGAGATTCGCCAGCGCCGCGAGATCCGTTGCGCGCTGATGGGCCACGATCGTGTTCACGACCGGGTATTCGGGCGACGCCTCGTGAAGGTCGAGCGCCAGGTCGACGCGCTCGGTGCGGATCAGCGTCGTGATGGCGAACGCCACACGCTCGGTGAGCGTGCCGTCCGCGCGTCCCGGGTAGGCGCGGTTGAGGTTCCGTGTCTCGCTGCCCGACAGCGCCTGGCCCGAGGCGAGCGTGTAGACCTGAGGGTCGGGCCACTGGTGGACCGGGTTGGTGGCGCGCGCGCCGAAGGTGAAGCGCCGCGTCCCGCCGGGCGTGTCGACGGCGAACTGCTGGGGATGGCCTTCCTGCGGGACGTTGTGAGTGAACCCGCTCTCGTTGGCGCGAGGCACCACGATGAGCCGGCCGCGTTCGACGCGCGCGCGCTCGACCAGAACGACCGCGGCGATGTAGCCGGCCGGTTCGTCGCCGTGGGTCCCGCCGAGGACGAGGACCGTCCCGCCGGGCCGGCGGCCTTCGAGGACGTACACCGCCGTGTCACCCGGCGTGCCGCGGAGCGCCGGGAGGTTCGCCGACAGCGCGGTCACGCGCGAGACGCCGGGTCCGGGGACGATCACGTCGCGCTGACGCATGCGCGTGAAGGCCGGCGCCGCAACCAGCGCGACGCTCACCGAGCACAGGACGAGAACCGCCCCTGTTGCCGACCAGCGCTGACCACCGTCATTCGGCACCGGGTTCGACATCGTTAAGAGTATCGTCCAGGTCCTGATCGCCTCGGTGTCGCAAGTTGTCGCCCCGCGGCGTCAGCGCCGGCGCTGCCGCAGGTGAAGCCGCACCAGCATCTCTGCCGTAGCCAGCGCGACGGGACTCGGGTCGATCACCGGAACGCCCAGCGCGGGGCCGAGGGCAGCCGCGTGCCCCGCCAGGCCCGCGCACCCGAGCACGATGACGTCGGCCCCGTCTTCGCGAACGGCGCCGCCGCCGACCTCCAGAATGCGCGCGACGGCCCGGTCAGGGTCGGCGTCCATCTCGAGGACGCCCATCTCGAGCGGCCGGACCGATGCCAGTCGACTGGACAGGCCCAGGCGCTCCACATGTGCGATCTTGGCCGGCACGCGCGCGGCGCGCGACGTCAGAATCGTGAAGCGGCGGCCGAGCTGCGCCGCGAGGTGCAGAGATGATTCCTCGATGCCGACGACCGGGATGGAGACGATTTCCCTGGCCTCGTCGAGGCCGGGATCGGAGAAGCAGGCAATGACGACCGCGTCGTGGCGCGGCGCCGCCTCCTTGATCAGGTCCAGCATCGGCGGGATTGCCAGCGCTTCGTCTTCGGCCGACTCGATCGCGGCCGGGCCCGTCGTCGGATTGACGACGGTCAGCTCGGTCGCGCGCCCCTTCACCGATTCCAGCTCGCGCCGCAAGCGGTCGGTCATGCTCGCCGACGTGTTCGGGTTGACGACCAGGATCCTCATCACGCCACACTCCGCCCGGGCCGCGTACGCGCGATGAACCGGCCGCGGCCCGGCCGCGCGGCAAACGCGCCGTCGCGCCACACCACCTCGCCGCGCGCCACCGTCACCGCCGGCCACCCGCGAAGACGCATCCCCTCGAACGCCGTGTAGTCCATCCGGTGGTGCAGCTGCGCGTTGGTGACGGTCGTCTCCCGTTCCGGATCCCAGACCGCGAGGTCCGCGTCGGCGCCGACCGCGATGACGCCCTTTCGCGGGTAGAGCCCGTAGATCCGCGCCGCGTTCGTCGCGCTCACGGCGGCGAACTGCTCGAGCGTGATCCGTCCGCGGCCGACGCCCTCGGAGAACACGACCGGCAGGCACGTCTCGAGTCCCGGGACGCCGTTGGGGATCCGGGTGAACGGCGCGTCCCTGCCGTTGACCGCCTTTCCAGCCGGGTCATCGAGCCTGTAGGGCGCGTGGTCGGACGACAGGACGTCGATCGACCCGTCGGCCAGACCCTCCCACAAAGCGGCCAGATTCTGGCGATCGCGCAGCGGCGGGCTGCAGAGAAACTTCGCCGCCTCGAAGCCGGGCCGGTTCAGCTCGTCGACGGTCAGCGCGAGGTAGTGCGGGCACGTCTCGGCGAGGATCGACACCCCTCGCGCCCTGGCCGCTCGGATCTCGTCGAGCGCCTCCCGGCACGACACGTGGACGACCAGGACCGTTGCGCCGGTCAGGCCGGCGAGCGTCGCGACCCGGTGCGCCGCCTCACGTTCGACGGCCACGGGCCGAGACTCGGCGTGGTAGCGAGGCGCCGTGTGCCCGGCCGCGACGAGACGTTCGGCCGCCCACGCGATGGCGTCGCTGTTCTCGGCGTGCACCATGACGACCGCCCGCTCGCGCGCCGCGAGCGCCATCACCTCGAGCAGTTGCCGATCCGTCAGCTTCAGCGCGTCGTAGGTCGTGTAGACCTTGAACGACGGGTAGCCCTCGGCGATGAGGGCGGGGAGGTGCTCGGCGACGGCCGCCGGCGTCGGGTCCGACACGATCAGGTGGAACGCGTAGTCGATGACCGCCTTGTCGCGGGCGCGGCCCCGGTAGCGGTCCGCGACCTCCAGCAGGTTCTGGCCGCGGTGCTGGGCCGCGAACGGAATGATGGTGGTGACGCCGCCGCACGCGGCCGCGACGGTGGCCGAGTGGAAGTCGTCGGCGGTCATCAGGCCGGTCGACGATTCCTGCTCGACGTGGCAGTGGCTGTCGATGCCGCCCGGAAGCACCAGCCGGCCGGCGGCGTCGATCTCCTCGAGGCCGCGCTCGAGGCCGCGCCCGATGGCGGCAATCAGGCCGCCCGACACGCCGACGTCGGCTTCGATCGTAGCCGCCTCGGTCACCACGAGACCTCCGCGGACGACGAGATCGAATCCCCAAGTCACCGGAGCCTCAGCGCCAGGCGGGCCATCAGCCTGTCGATGTCCGCGACGTCGGCCTTCGTCAGCGACGGCCCCGGCACGCGAACCGTTGCCGACCGGATCGCCCCGCGCCGCCGCAGAATCTCCTTCCGAACGGCGAGGCCGTACCCCGGCTGCTGCTCGTAGCAGACCAGCGGCAGGTAGCCATCGTAGAGATCTTCCGCCGCGTCCGCGTCGCCGGCGACGAACCGCTCATAGACCTGGACGAGCATGTCGGGATACGCGAAGCCCGTCATCACGCCGTCGGCGCCGCGCTGAAGCGATTGGGGGAAGTACAGCCCCCCGTTGCCGACCAGGATGCTGACGCGCCGCGCCCCGGTCCGCTCCGCATCCGCTCGAATCCTGGTGATCTTCCCCAGGCCGGGGCAGTCCTCCGCCTTCAGCATGACCATCGCCGGGAACGCGCCAACCATTCGCGCAAACAGCGCCGCGGACAGGTAGACCGCACTCGACTGCGGGTAGTCCTGGTAGATCCACGGGATCGACGGGCCGAGCGCCGCCGCCACCGCCTCGTAGTAGGCGAACGTCTGGTCGTCGGTCCGAAGACCGGCCGCCGGCGCCACCAGCACGCCGGCCGCGCCGGCATCCACGGCGACGCGCGCCAGCGCGCGCATCACGTCGAGCGAGCTGTGGCTCACTCCGACCACCACGGGCACGCGCCCGGCGACGCGGGCAACCGCCCGCCGCACGACGGCCGACGCCTCGTCGAACGTCAGCTTGTGGGCCTCGCCCATCATCCCGAGCAGGGTGATGCCGTGCACCCGCTGCTGCAGGTAGAATTCGACGAGCAAGTCGAGGCTCTCGAAGTCGACCGCCCCGTTTTCGGTGAACGGCGTGGCCGAGATGACGTACACTCCACGCGTTTGTTCGCTGATCATGACGGCTGACAGGATACCAGAGCCGGCCGCCGCCACGACCTGACATGAGATTCCAGCGAGGCGCGCTTCCCGCCGTTCTGGCGCTCGCCGCGTTCGCGGGCGCCTGCCGGTCTGCCGGCCCGACAACGCCGTCGACCGTTCCGCCGCCCGTCACGGCCGGCGCCACGGTTCCGGTCATGGGTGCGTCGCGCCTCACCGCGGCGCAGTTGACCGCCTGGTTCAACCTCCGGAAGCCGCGGCCGTCGGGCGTCTACTCGGCGACGGTTCCGGTCGCCGCGCTCGCCGCGATCTTCATCGAGGAGGGGACGGCCGAGGGGGTGACGGGTGACGTGGCCTTCGTGCAGTCGATCGTCGAAACCGGGTGGTTCCGCTTCGGCGGCGCGGTCGCGGGGTGGACGAACAACTTTGCCGGCATCGGCGCGACCGACGCCAATCCCTCGCCCGCCGTCTTTCCGGACGCCCGGACCGGCGTGCGCGCGCAGATCCAGCACCTGCGCGCCTACGCGGATCCCCGCGCCTACGCCTGCAGCGTTCCGCCTCTGACCCACCCGTGCGCCGACCCGCGGTTCCACCTGGTGTCGCCCAAGGGGATCGCCCCGAACTGGAACGACCTGGGCAACGGCAGATGGGCCACCTCGTCCACCTACGCGACGAGCATCCTCTCGCGCTACTCGGAGGCATTGGCGTTCAGTTACTCCGTCCGCGCGGAATCGGAATTGATCCTGCCGCGGGTGGCCGGGCGGGTTTCGGGTACATCACGCCGCGGTGACGCGGCTGGAGGACGGCATGAGCACGCGTTTCGGAGTTCTCATCATCGCGCTGACGATCGTCCTGGCGGCTGTCGGCGTTCACACCGCGCAGCAGGGACAGCAGGCCGCGAGGCCGCCCCAGACCTCTCCGGCGACAGCGCAACCGGCGGCCAAGCCGGCCGCGCAACCATCGTCAGTGGCGGCCAAGCCGGCCGCGCCGGCCTCTCTCATCAGCGCCGAACTGCTCTCGGGACTGGCGTTGCGCAACATCGGCCCCGCCCTCATGTCGGGCCGGATCGGGGACGTGGTGATCCACCCGAAGCGACGCGCCACCTGGTACGTGGCCGTCGGATCGGGCGGCGTGTGGAAGACGGAGAACGCGGGCACCACCTGGACGACGATCTTCGACGACCAGCCGTCGTACTCGATCGGGTGCATCACGCTCGACCCGTCGAACCCCGAAACGGTCTGGGTCGGCACGGGCGAAAACGTCAGCGGGCGTCACGTCGGCTACGGCGACGGCGTCTACAAGAGCCTGAACGGCGGCAAGACGTGGGCGAACATGGGGCTGAAGGCCTCCGAACACATCGCCCGCATCCTGGTCGATCCGCGCAACTCGTCGGTTGTCTACGTCGCCGCCGAGGGGCCGCTGTGGTCGCCGGGCGGCGACCGCGGCCTCTACAAGTCCACAGACGGCGGCAAGACGTGGGCGCCGTCCCTCTCCATCTCGAAGGACACGGGCGTCACCTCGGCCGAGATGGACCCAGCGAATCCCGACATCCTTTACGCGGCCGCCTACCAGCGCCGGCGCACGGTGGCCGCGTTCGTGGGCGGCGGCCCGGAATCGGCCATCTACAAGAGCGAGGATGCCGGCAAGACGTGGCGCAAGCTCACCGTGGGCCTGCCGAAGGGCGACGTCGGGAAGATCGGCCTCGCGGTGTCGCCCATCGACCCGCGCGTCGTGTACGCCACGATCGAGGCGACGCCGGACGAGCGCGGCTTCTACCGCTCGTCGAACCGGGGCGAGAGCTTCGAGAAGCGCAACCCGTTCATCAGCGGCGGCACCGGCCCGCACTACTACCAGGAGATCTTCGCCGACCCGAACGCATTCGACCGGGTCTACCAGATGAACCCGGGCCTGATGGTGACGCACGACGGCGGAAAGACGTTCGTGCGCGTCCCCGAGAAGAACAAGCACGGCGACAACCACGCGATGGCGTTCGTGCCGGGCGATCCCGACTACATCCTCAACGGCAGCGACGGCGGCCTCTACGAGACGCACGACCGGGGCGAGACCTGGCGGTTCTTCGAGAACCTCCCGCTGACGCAGTTCTACAAGCTCGCCCTCGACAACGCGCTGCCGTTCTACAACGTGCACGGCGGCACGCAGGACAACGGCACGCAGATGGGGCCGTCGCGGACGCTCAACTGGAACGGCATCTCGAACTTCGACTGGCTGATCACGTACGGGGCGGACGGGTACGCCGTCGCGGTCGACCCGACCGACCCGGACACGGTCTACCTCGAGTGGCAGGAGGGCAACCTCCTCCGGTTCGATCGGAAGAGCCACGAGACGGTCTACATCAGCCCGAGGCCGGCGCCCGGCGATCCGCCGCTGCGCTTCAACTGGGACTCGCCGGTCATCATCAGCCCCCACGCCCACACCCGCATCTACTACGCGTCGCAGTACGTGTGGCGCAGCGACGACCGCGGCGACTCGTGGAAGGCGATCAGCCCGGACCTCACCCGCGGCATCTTCCGCCTCACGCAGCCGATCATGGGCCGCACCTGGAGCGCCGACGCATTGTGGGATCACGGCGCGATGTCGATGTTCTCGACCATCACCACGCTCTCGGAATCGCCGCTGGTCGAGGGGCTGATCTACGCCGGGACCGACGACGGGGTGATCCAGGTGACGGAGGACGGGGGCGGGGCGTGGCGGAAGATCGACAAGCTGCCCGGCGTACCCGACAACTTCTTCGTCAACAAGATCCGCGCGTCGCGCACCGACAGGGACGCCGTCTTCGTCGCGGTGGACAGCCACAAGACCGGCGACTACTCGCCCTACCTGCTGAGGAGCGACGACCGCGGGCGCACGTGGGTCTCGATTGCGGGTGACCTTCCGGCGCGGACGCTGGTGTGGGCGATCGTCCAGGACCACGTGAAGCGGGAGCTGCTGTTCGCCGGGACGGAGTTCGGCATCTACACCACCGTGGATGGCGGGAAGCACTGGCACAAGCTCGGAGGGGGCGTGCCGACCATCTCGTTCCGCGACATCGAGATCCAGGAGCGCGAGAGCGACCTGGTGGGCGCGTCCTTCGGCCGCAGCTTCTTCGTGCTCGATGACTACTCGCCGCTGCGCCACATCGACGAGACCTCGCTCGCCGGGCCGGCCCTCCTGTTCCCGGTGAAGAAGGCGCTCTCCTACATCCCGCTGCGACCGATCGACTCACCGGCGAAGAACAGCCTCGGCGAGACGTTCTACCTCGCCCCCAACCCGCCGTTCGGCGCGGTCTTCACCTACTACCTCAAGGACGCGCTGCGGACGTCGGCGGAGGCCAGGCGCGAGGACGAGAAGACCCGCCTCAAGGACGGCAAGCCGGTGACGTTCCCCGGCTGGGATGCGCTGAGAAAGGAAGAGCAGGAGCAGAAGCCGGAGATTGTCCTGACCGTGACCGACGAGGCGGGCCAGGTGGTGCGGCGAATCACCGGGCCGACCGGAAAGGGGCTGCACCGCGTGGCCTGGGACCTGCGCTACCCGGCGGTCGATCCCACGCAGCTGGACGCGTCTTCGCGCGAGTCGTGGGAGTACGCCCCGCAGGGGCCGCTCGTCGTGCCGGGGACCTTCCGCGCGACGCTGTCGAAGAACGTCGACGGCGTCATGACGCCCATCGCCCCGCCGCAGACGCTCGTCGTCGAGTCGCTGAACCTCGCCACGCTGCCGGCGAAGGACAAGGCGGTTCTGCTGGCCTATCAGAAGAAGGCCGGCGAGTTGCAGCGCGCCATGATGGGCGCGGCGGGGGCTGCCGAGGAGGCGCTCAAGAACCTGGCGTTCGTGCGGAAGGCGCTCGTCGACGCGCCGAAGGCCGATGCGAAGCTCCTCGAACAGGCTCGGGGGATCGAGACCGGGATTCGGGCGGCGATGCGCGAGCTGGTCGGCGATCAGACGGTGGGGCGGCGCAGCGAGGCGAGGCTGCCGTCGCTGATGGAGCGCGTCAGCACGCAGGTGGGGTCGACCGGACCGATCACGAAGACCGTGCTGCGCGACTACGAGATCGCCGCCGATGGGTTCGGCCCCGGTACTCGAGAAGCTGCGGGGTCTGATCGAGCGCGACCTGCGCGGACTGGGAGCGGCCATGGAGGCGGCCGGCGCTCCCTGGACGCCCGGCCGCGGCCTGCCCATCTGGAAGAAGTAGGGCGAGGCTTCAGCCTTGCCGCCGCCGTACATGAAACGACCCGGCGCCGACATGCGCGGCGACGGGTCGTTCCGGGCCTTCGAGTCGCAGGCGGGCGGCGTTGTAAACTGGCCGCGGCGCGCTGTCGGCCGGCGACTCACCGCGCTGACGCACGGCTGACGACCTCCCCTATTCCTTCGTCGCCTTCGCCGCCTTCGGCCGCCCCCACACGAACCCCATCGTCACCGCCGCATAGCCGCCGCGGTCCTCGGAGCCATAGCCGATCGTATCGTCCTCGCACGTGCTCCAGTTCCACGCACCCACGGCGCCCACCGTGAAGACCGACCCGATGTGGACGTCGAAGCCGGCGCCCAGCCTTCCGCCGAAGCCGGTGATGACCTCCGTCGAATAGCCCAGATCGTCCCAGTCGATATCGACCTTCTGCTGGTTCCAGCGGAAGACGGGGCCCATGCCTCCGGTGACGTACGGCTCGAGCGTGCGCCAATCCGTCAGCCGCCGCGCGAAGTTCCACCTGACGACCCCGTACACGAACGTCGTCGAGTGGGTGTTCCGCGTGCGTTCGTGGTCAGCGTCAGCGACGCTGTCGTGATCATGGTCGATCCAGAGCGAGTTGCTTCGAATCAAAGACGTCGCGGAGATACCGATAGCGATGTCGCGGCCGACGAAGCGCAGATAGTCGAAGCCGAGCCCCATGTCTGCCTCGCGCCGGTGGAGGTCATTCGCAGTGTCCTCGCTGCGGAACGACGGCGTCGGGTAAACCGCGAAGGGGATCTCGACCCGGTTGATCGCGTCACCGCGGGGGCCCTTCGGTGAGTGGTCCGCCGCCGGGACTGGAGCGCCGGCGGCCTGTGGCTGGGGCGTCGAGGGCTGTGCGAACCGGTCGGCGTCGACGACCATGTACTCGCCGTCGCGGACCTGGATCGTGATGCGGACCGCCGGCCGCCTGGTCTGGAGTCGCACCTCGTAGGTGCCGGGCGGGACGCCGATGCGGACCGGCTGCCCTTCGTCCTTGTCCATCTCGAAGACGATGCGCTGGGCGGTGTCGAAGACCGTGACCCGACCGGCGACGTCCTCCGCGATGACGAGACCGGACGCCGACTGCTGCGCCTGGACCGCAGGGGGTGTAGTGGCCGGCCAGCCGGCGGCCGCCGGGGGAACGGCGACGAACATCAGAATGGCGAGTGCGAGGAAAATCATGAGTGCTCCCTCCCGGAGGCTGTCCGTCACGCGAGGGCAGGAGGACCACCCATTAGACACCTGGAGGCCGGCGGAAGTCACGCCGAACGTCGCCGCCAGGCGCCGCCCGTCCGATCGCGTGCCGCCTACCTGCCGGCTGCGACCTTCTCGAACAGGTAGTGGGACACCAGCCACTCGCGACCCGAGCCGTAACCGAACAGCTCCGCGCACGCCATGAAGAACACCCGCCAGCGTACCCACCAGCGCCGCACCTGGCTGGCGCCGTAGGTCTGCGCGAACACCGGCGTCAGGGTTTCGCGTTCGCGGTCCATCTGCTCCAGCCACGCGTTGCAGGTTCGCTCGTAGTGCGTGCCGTCGAGCGTCCAGTGATCGACGATGGAGAGGTGGCGCTGGAAGTAGAGGAAGAGGTCGTCGCTGGGCATCTGTCCGCCGGTGAAGAAGTGCAGCGCCATCCAGTCGCTGGCGTCCCGCACCTCGTACGGATAGGCGAACCGGAGGTGCGAGAAGATGTGGACGAAGAGCAGCGCGTCGGGGGCCATCCAACTCGCGATCCGCTCGAAGAGCCGCTCGTAGTTGCGCACGTGCTCGAACATCTCCACCGAGACCACGCGATCGAAGGTCGACTCGAGTTCGAGCGCATTGATGTCCGTGGTGATCACGGTCAGGTTCGTCAACCCGCGCTCTCGCGCGCGCGCCTCGATGAAGCTGCGCTGCCCGTGCGAGTTCGAGACCGCGGTGATCCGGCTTCGCGGGAACCGCGCGGCCATCGACAGCGACAGCGATCCCCACCCGCATCCCAGCTCGAGGACGCGCTGCCCGTCGGCGAGGCGGGCCCGCTCGATCGTGAGGGTGAGCATGGCCTCCTCGGAATCGGCGAGGCTGTTCACCCCGGGCGGCCAGTACCCGCAGCTGTACTTCAGATTCGGTCCGAGCACCTTCTCGAAGAAGGCTGCCGGGACCTCGTAGTGCTGCTGGTTCGCCGCATCGGTGGAGAGCGCGATCGGGCTCGCCCTGAGAGCCGCGACGTGCGCCATCAGGCGCGCGGTCTGCGAGGCCGGATCGCCCTGTTCCTCCTCCCGGAGCCTCGCCGCGCAGATGCGGCGGATCCCGAAACGGACGGCCCGGTCCGGGATGACGCCCGATTCCAGCAGTCGGCTCCACCAGGATTCAACATCCGGAGACTCTCGAATCATGCGCCAAAGGTAGACCAGATCGCCCCGACCTTGGTATAAGAAGCTGCGGGTCGGGCCGGGCGCGAGTGGACGAGGAGCGACAATGAGCCGAGTGGCGGTGGTTGGCGCCGGCATTGCCGGCATGGCGGCGGCCTACTACCTGAGCCGGCGCCACGAGGTATGGCTGTTCGAGCGCGAGCGGCGGCTCGGCGGCCATACCCACACGGTTCGTGTGGACACGCCCCGCGGCGCCCTCGGCGTCGACACCGGGTTCATCGTCTTCAACGAGCGGAACTATCCGAACCTGATCGCGTTGTTCGGCGAGCTGGGCGTCGCCTCTCAGCCGAGCGACATGTCGTTCTCGGTGTCGAATCCGACGACCGGGTTCCAGTACAGCAGCCGCGGCGTCGGCGGGTTTTTCGCGGACCGGGGCAACCTGCTGCGGGTCTCTCACTACCGGTTGCTGGCGGAGATCGCGCGGTTTCACCGCCGCGCGAGGCGGTTGCTGCCGGGCGCGGCCGTGGCGGCCGTCCCCGGCGCCGGTTCTGAGGACCTTGGCGCCGGCCCCTCGCTCGAGGGATGGCTGGAGCAGGAGCGCTTCAGCCGGACATTTCGATCCCACTTCCTCTACCCGATGATCGCGTCGATCTGGTCGACGGCCCCGGGTGACGTCGGGTCTTTTCCCGCGCGGATGATGGCGCGGTTCTTCGACAACCACGGTCTCCTGCAGATGGTGGGGAACCCGCGCTGGCGGGTCGTCCGTGGCGGGAGCTCGACGTACATCCCGCCCCTGACCCGTCGGTTCGGCGAGCGGGTCGTGCTGGACGCGGGCATCACGAGCATTCGCCGAGCCGACGACGGCGTGACGATCGACTTCGCGGCGCGTGCGGCCATGCAGTTCGACGAGGTGGTGCTGGCGTGCCACGGCGATGAAGTCCTGCCGCTGCTGGCCGTTCCAACGCCGATCGAGCGCGACGTGTTCGCGGCCTTCCGGACCAGCCGCAACGACACCTGGCTGCATACCGACAGCCGCCTGCTGCCGACCCGCACGGCCGCCCGGGCCTCGTGGAACTATCGGGAGCACGACGGAGCGGGAGGCGTCGTCCTCACCTACCACATGAACCGCCTGCAGAGTCTCGACGCGAGCGACGACTACTGCGTGACGCTGAAGCCCGAAGGGCTCGTGGCTGAAGCGAAGGTGATCGCGAAGCTGGTCTACCGGCATCCGATCTACGCGCCCGAGGCGCTCCGGGCTCAGCGCCGCTGGGCCGAGGTGAGCGGCGTCCACCGCACGCACTACTGCGGTGCGTACTGGTTCGACGGGTTCCACGAGGACGGCGTCCGGTCGGCGTTGCGGGTCGCGAAGGCGATCGGGGCATGATGGACGCGCCGTCCCCCGGTCTGTTCGTCGGCTCGGTCAGCCATCGGCGGTTCACGCCGGTCCGGCACGCCTTCACATATCCGGTGTTCATGCCGCTCGTCGACATCGACCGGATCTCCGAGTTGATGGCCGTGTCGCGTCTGACGGCCTACAACCGCTGGAACTGGGCGAGCTTCCACGAGCGCGACCACTTCGGCGATCCGGGCCTGGCGCTGCGCCAGCGGCTGCGCCGGGACGCGGCCGCGTCGGGAGCGACGCTGCCCGACGGCCGGATCCTGCTGCTGACCAACCTGCGGTATCTCGGCTACGCCTTCAACCCGGTGTCGTTCTTCTACTGCTACGGCGCAGACGCGCGCCTGCAGATGGTGCTGGCCGAGGTGAGCAACACCTTCGGGGAGTCGCACAACTACTGGCTGACCGAGTCGAACCGGCTGGGGTCGGACCGCGCCTTCCGCTACGCCGCGGCCAAGGCGTTCCACGTGTCGCCGTTCATGCCCATGTCGCTCGACTACGAGTTCACGTTCACGCCGCCGGAGGACCGGATCGTCGCGCACCTCGCGACGTTCGATGCCGGAACGCGGACGTTCGACGCGACGCTGACGCTCGACCGGCGGGAGTGGTCGGCCCGCGAGATTCGCCGCGCGCTCTTCCGACACCCGTGGCTGACGGGAAAGGTGATCGCGGCGATTCACTACCAGGCGCTCCGGCTGTTTCTCAAGCGCGTTCCGTTCTACCCGAACCCGTCGAACGCCAGGACGCCGTAGCCAGGGCGGGACCGCGGATGTGGCGCGGGGCTTCCCGCCCCGGCCCGGATGCGGCGGCCTCGAAGAAGCCCGGAGGGCGAAAGCGGGAGCCCCGCGATTGTCGGAAGGCGGGAGTATGATTGACCGTTTCGCGCGCCGTCTCATGCTGGAGACGTTGCGGCACGTCACGGACGGCCATCTCGACCTGGCCGCGCCGTCCGGTGCCTGGTCGTTCGGCGACCCGGCCTCCAGCCGGCGCGCCAGCGCGCGCCTGAACGACGAGCGGGCGTTCCGGCGTGTCCTGTTCGGCGGAGACATCGGCTTCGGCGAGGCGTACATGGACGGCGACTGGTCCACCGACGACCTCGTCGCGCTGCTCCGACTCGCCATCCGGAACCTCGCGCTGTTCGAGGATCGCAACCGCCTTCTCTCGGCGGTCAGCCGCTGGCGCGACCTGCTGTCGCACCGGCGCAGGCCGAACTCGCGCAGCGGCAGCCGGGCGAACATCCGCGCCCACTACGATTTGGGCAACGAGTTCTACCGGCTCTTCCTCGACCCGTCGATGGCCTATTCGTGCGCGATCTTCCGGTCGGCGGACGACACGCTCGAGGTGGCGCAAGAGGAGAAGTTCGACCGGATCTGCCGCAAGCTCCGACTCGGCGCGTCCGACCGGGTGCTGGAGATCGGGACCGGCTGGGGCGGCTTCGCCGTGTGGGCGGCGACACGCTACGGCTGCCGCGTCACGACCACGACGATCAGCACGGAACAGCGCGCCTACGCGGCCGACCTGTTCGCCCGTCTCGGCCTCGGGCCGGATCGAATCGAACTGCGGCTCGAGGACTATCGCGATCTGAAAGGACGCTTCGACAGGATCGTCAGCATCGAGATGTTCGAGGCGGTCGGCCTCGAGCACTACGACGCCTTCTTCGGCCAGTGCGACCGCCTGCTCGCACCCCGCGGGACGATGCTGCTTCAGGCGATCACGGTGACCGACCAGCGCTTCGAGCGGTACCGGGCCACGCCGGACTGGATCCAGAAGTACATCTTCCCCGGCGGGGAACTCGCGTCGGTGGGAGCGATCCTGGAGTCGCTGCGCCGCGCCACGTCGCTCGCGCTCTTCGACCTCGAGGAGATCGGCGCCCACTACGCTCGGACGCTCCGCGAGTGGCGCCGCCGCTTCATGGGGTCGCTCGACCGGGTCCGCGCGCTCGGGTTCGACGATCGTTTCATCCGGATGTGGGAGTACTATCTGGCGTCGTGCGAAGCCGCGTTTCTCGAGCGGCAGATCGGCGACGTGCAGATGCTGCTGACCAGGACGATGAACGCCGGCCCGCTGCTGGACGAGCCGTGGGCCGACGAAGGGGATGCCCGGTGATGGATGAGGCCACGCTCTCGCCTGCCGAGGCGACGCCTGCGCCCGGGCTGCCGGCGCGGGATCGGCCGGCGGCTCCGGGGGTCGCCCCTCCAGTTCGTGCGCCCGCCGAAGGCTGATGCCGAGGGCACGAGATAGAATGCTTACCTGATGCCAGGTGTCCGATTGCCACGCCTGCCGGTGTCGATGCCCGGCCTCATGCAGCTGGCGCGCCGCCGGCGCGTCGCGCTCTGCGCGATCGTCGCGGCCGTGACGCTCGCCACGCTGCCGGTCGTGGCGCGCCTCCGGATCGACCCGGACGTGCTGAATCTCCTCCCCCAATCGGGGCCGGCGGTCCGCGCGTTCCGCACCTACCTGTCGGTGTTCGGCAGCTTCGACCGTGTCTACGTGGTGTTCGAGACACCCGAAGGCGAGTCGATCGACGACTACGCTCCGCTGGTGGACCGCTACGCGGAACTGCTGCGGCGCGAGCCCGAGATTGCCAGGGTCGATACGCAGTTGTTCGACCCGGGCAAGGACTGGAGCTACCTCTTCGACAATGTTTTCATGCTGCTGGGCCCCGAAGCGACGGCCGGGGCGCTGGGGCGGCTCGGGGCCGACGACTTGCGCGGCGATCTGGCGCAGGCGCGGGAGCGGCTTCGTCTGCCCTCTACGGCCGTCAAGGAACTGGTCCGGCAGGACCCGCTCAACTACCTGGGCCTTCTCCGCGAGCGCCTGTCCGCGGCCAACGCGTTCGTACGGATCGACCCTGCGGCCGAGGGCTACGTGTCGAGAGACGGGCGCGCCCGGCTCGTCATCGCGACGCCCATCCACCCGCCCTTCGACCTCGCGTTCTCCCGGCGGGTGAAGGCGGCCTTCGACCGGACGACGGAAGCGGTGCGCGCGGAGGCGGCGCGGAATCCCGACCTCGGCGACGCGGCGGCCGTTCGCGTCCGCTTTGCCGGCGGCTATCACCTGGCGCTCGAGACGGAGCGGCTGATGCGGCGGGAGGCGTTCTTCAACCTCCTGGGTTCGCTCGCCGGGATTCTCCTCCTGCTCCTCCTGGTCTTTCGGAGCGCCTGGCTGTTCGTGGCGGGAGCCCTGCCGATGATCGTCGGCGGGCTGCTCGCTGCTGCCTTCGTCGGGTTCAGCCACCCGAACCTGTCTGGGGCGGCGGCCGGCGCGTCCGCCCTGCTGTTCGGCCTCGGGATCGACGGTCTCGTCCTGCTCTACGCGCGCTATCTGGAAGAGCGGCCGACGAGCGCCTCCGCCGAGGAGGCTGTCGGCCGGCTCGGCGGCAGCTCGGCGAGCATGCTGCTCGGCATGTTCACCTCGGCGGCGACGTTCCTCGCGCTGACACTCGTCGAGTTCCCGAGTCTTCGGGAGCTGGGACGCATCATCGGCCTGGGCATGGTCTTCGGCGGCATCGCCACCTTCCTCCTCGTGCCGGCCCTTCTCCCGTCCAGGGTGAAACCCAGGCGGCCGTTGAGAATGGCCTGGCTGCCGGCGTTCGTCGCGCGGCGGCGGCGAACGATCCTGTGGGGCGCGGGACTCGCCACCGTCACCCTCGGCGCCGCGGCCCCGTGGCTCCGCCTCGACCTCTCGCTGGATCGGCTCAGGCCCCACACCGCGCAGCTGGCGTTCGAGCGCGAAATCGTCAGCCGGTTCGGGCTGCCTGAAGACCTCGTCGTCATCCTGTCGGAAGGGCGCGATCTCCAGGCGCTGCTGAGGACGAACCAGCGGCTCGTGGACGAGGTCGCGCGGTCCGGCGGGGGCCTGACCCTGTTCTCGGCCGCGCAGGGGCTGCCCACGGCCGCCTCACAGGCGGGCGTGGCGGATGCGATGGCGCGGTCCGGCGTGTCGGCGGCTGACCTCCGCGGCCGCGTGGCGATCGCTGCGGAGGCGGCGGGGTTCCGCCCGGGTGTCTTCGCGCCGTTCCTGGAGCGGATCCCGCGCCTGCTGGACCCCTCATCGCAGGTGACGTTCGAGGGTTACCAGCAGCACGGGCTTGGTGAACTGCTGTCCCCCTACATCGCCCGCACCACCGGCGGGTTCGCCATGGCGGCCTACGTCCACCCGCGGTCGCCCGC
This sequence comes from uncultured Acidobacteriota bacterium, assembly GCA_963698725.1. GTDB lineage: Bacteria > Acidobacteriota > Vicinamibacteria > Vicinamibacterales > Fen-181 > FEN-299. The sequence goes on along the minus strand of CAVORY010000003.1, from coordinate 176,808 downwards.
GGACCTGGTTCTGATGCGGTCGATTGTGGACCGCGTCGGCGCCCCGCTTCGGCTGACCGGGATGCCGGTCGTCAATCGAGAGCTGAGCGAGGGCCTGGTGCCGCAGTTCCTGATCGGCGTGGCCATCGGCGGCGTGGCCGTGTTCATCCTGATGTGGGTCACCTTCCGCAGCCTCCGCCTCACGGCGCTGGCGCTGCTGCCGACCGTCCTCGGCATCACCTGGGGCGCGGGGATTCTCGCGCTGCTCGGCGCCGTCGTGGACCTGTTCAGCCTGTTCGGCGTGCTGGCCTTCATCGGCATCGGCGTGGATTTCGGGATCCACCTCGTCCACCGGTATGCCACGGAGGGGGACCTGACGGAGGCGCTTGCGAGAATCGCGCCGGTGAACCTCGTTGCCGCCGGCGTCGCCATCCTGGGCTGCGGGACGCTGATCACGTCCAGCTATCCGCCGCTGCACTCGCTGGGCGTCGTGTCGGTGGCGACGCTGGCGACGTGCGTCGCCGGCTCGCTGCTCGTGCTGCCGGCCACGCTTGCCGGACGAGGTCGGGAGGTCTCCGAGCGATTACAGAGTTGAACTATCAGCGGAGCAGCGGTGTCGAAACCGGCGGACGCCGGTGGTGCGTCGCCTGCTCGTAGGCGTATGCGAGCGTGAACAGCGTCGGCTCGCTCCACGCGCGGCCGAACAGCGTGAGTCCCGCCGGCAGCGTGCCTCCCCGCGTGAAGCCCATCGGCACGTTTACGGCCGGAAACCCCGTCGTCGGCGAGAAGAACTGGCTGTTGTCCCCGTGCGGCGTGTTCAGATCGCCGATGAGCCGCGGCGGATTGCTCCAGGTCGGATAGACGAACGCGTCCAGCTTCAGCGCGTCCATCGTCTTGACGACGGCAGCGCGGACGGCGTCCCGGTAGGCGCGGTCCGCCCGACAGGCCTCCGATTCCGGTCCCTCGCCGAGCTGTGCGCTCTCCAGGCGTGCCTGCACCGACGGGTGGAAGCGTCGCGACTTGACGATCTCGTCGACGCTGCGGACCTTCACGCGGTCGCCCTGAGCGGCGAGGTAGCGGTTCATGTCGTACTTGAAGCCGCCGCAGCTGCTGCCGCCTGGCGCGCGCTTCGCCTGCGACAGGTCGACCGGCGCCGGATCGACGATGGTCGCGCCGGCGCGGCGCAAGTCCTCGACCGCGCGCATGAACACCTGGACGATTTCCGGGTCCGTCGTCTCGCGCTCGTAGGCCTGGCGCAGCACCCCGATGCGCGCCCCCTTCAAGCCGTCCGCGAGGAGTGACGCGGCGTAGTTGGTCACGACGTGCTGGCGGCGCGGGCGACGGTCACGGGGTCGTCCGGGTCCTCGCCAGCCACCACCTGGAAGACCGCCACCGCATCCGCCACCGTCCTCGTCATCGGCCCCGCGACGTCGGCCAGCAGGTTGAGCGGCGCCACGCCGGCACGGCTGGTGAGGCCCATCGTCGAACGGATCCCCACCAGCGCCTGGTGCGACGAGGGCCCGCGGATCGAGTTCCCCGTATCGCTGCCGAGGCCGACCGCGCCGAGGTTGGCCGCGACCGCCGCCGCCGTTCCGCCGCTCGATCCCGCGGTCACGCGGTCGACCGCGTATGGGTTCTTCGTGTAGCCCGGCAGGATCGAACTCACCGTCTCGTACGGCGTGAACGCGAACTCCGCCATGTTCGATTTGGCGAGGACGATGGCGCCGGCTTCCTTGACCCGGCGGACGAGGAAGGCATCGCGGTTCGAGACGAAGCCTTCGAGCGAGAGCGACCCGTCCGCGCTTTGCAGGCCGATCGTCTCGAAGTTGTCCTTCACGATTGTCGGCACGCAGTGCAGCGGACCGGTGAGGCCTCCGGCAGCGAAGCGGCGGTCGAGGTCGTCGGCGAGCCGGAGCGCCTCGGGGTTGATCTGCACGATCGCGTTGATGGCCGGCCCGTTCTTGTCGTAGGCGTCGATGCGCCGCAGGTACTGTTCGACGAGCGACCGGCAGGTGAGCCGGCCGTTCTTCATCGCTGCGTGGAGATCGGCGATGGTCGCTTCCTCGACGCGGAACGGCGCAGGCGCGGCGGGCTTCGCCTGAGCAGGCGCCTGGCCCTGCGCATGCGACGCGGCCTGGAGTGCCGCGGCGGCAATGGCGACCGCGACCGCGAGAGCGGCGCGGACGAGCAGTCGTGTGATCATAGCGTCCCCTGCCTGCCCTGAGCCTTGCCCGCCTTCGCGCGGTGCGCTCCGGCGGGTCCGCCATAGCCCGCGTGGATTCCCGGCGCGGGCGGAGGCGGAAGCCCACTCTCTCACATCGCCCGCTGGCGCGACGCCACCATGCGCCGGACCTTCTCGCGAACCGTGGCGGCCGCGACGTGCACGTAATCCGGGTGCTCGACCATGTCGATCTCGGCCGGGAGCGTCAGGATGTCGGCGTCCGGCGGGACGATGGCGTGCTCCTGGTAGCGGAGGAGCGTGCGCCTCCAGTCGGCGGCGATCGCCTCGTAGCTGCGGTGGATTTCCGCGAGGTAGTCGCCCGAAATCGTCTCGGCGTACGCGTCGCCCTCCGCCGCCCGCTTGGCGCGCCGGCGTTCGAGGATGTCGGGCTCGGTGCGCAGGTAGACCGTGAGGTCGGGCAGGCGGATGTGCTCGGCGCGCAGCGTCTGGTGGAACAGCGTTCGATAGAGCCTCGCGTGCGCCGACGGCATCTCGCCCGACGCGATCATGCGGGCGACGAACACCTCGGGACCGTCGATGAACGGCCGGTCCTCGATGATGACGACGCCGCGCGGGTTCTCGCGCGTCATCAGATGCCGGATCTCCCGCTGCTGCATCGTCCGCATCTGCAGGAACGCGAGCTCGGTGGGGAAGATGTTCGCCACCCGGTCGTGGTAGAAGAGGGCCAGGCACTCGTCGATGAGCGAACCCTTGTCCACCCGTTCCGAGAAGGCGTGCACCTCGGCGCCATCGAGCAGCGTTTCGAGATCGCGCTTGTAGGGGTCGCGGGCGAGGGCGTGCATCAGCGTGGTCTTGCCGGAGAACAGGTTCCCCATGATGCCGATGTGGAAGTTCTGCTTCATCGGTGTATCCCCGCGCCCGCCGCCGGGCGGGCTGGCTTCACAGTCTACTCCGACCGGGCCGCGCTTCGGTCCAGCAGGTCCGCATACGAGCGGGCGAGCACGTCGCCCGGCCCGATGCCCAGCCGCTTCTTCAAGGTCCGCATGACGCGGCGGGCTCCGGTCGCGTTTCCGGTGAACGGCACCTCGATCTCGACGAAGGTGCCGAGCCCGGCGACCCGGTCCAGGTGTATGCGGGTCTCGCCGAACAGCCAGAGGTCGCGGCGCTTGCGGACGCACGCCCCTGGCGCGAACATGGCCCGGAGCAGACGGAGCATGCCGGCGGCGTCGGCGACCGGCAGTTTCTGGTACTCGCTCGTGCGCGCCCGCGCAGAGTCGGAGCGGACGTAGAAGATGAGTTCGGCCGCGGACTCGCCCTTCCGCTGGCGGAGTTTCAGCCGGCCGCGCGGCGTCGTGAAGTACCAGTCGACCTGGTCGAGCGGCTGCGGCTCCTGCCTGGCCCCGAGTTCCCGGAGCACCCGGCGGAGACGGGGGAGGCTCGTCGCGACAGCCTTCAGTTCGAGGTTCTTCATCGGCGCGACGGATTATACCGTCCCGAAATCGGATCGGGACGAATTACAGTTTCTGCGTTGTCCGGGTGGCAGTTTTTGAAATTCGTCCCGATCGAATTACTCTACTGGGCATGCGAGATCGCATCCTCCGCCTGGCTTCGGCCGTGGTCCTGCTGACGTCGGCCGGGTGCGCGCAGAAGGTGCACCCGGCGTCGTATCCGTCCAACCTCGCGCCCACGCCGCCGCCCTCCGCAGCACAGCCCGCCGCTCGACCGGCGAGGGTGACCGCCGCCTCGCTCGACGCCGCTGTCAAGGCCGAGATTGGTGCGGTTCCGGGCAACGTGTGGATCTACGCGAAGAACCTCGACACGGGGGCCACCTACGATCTGCGCGGCGACGAGCGGGTCCGCACGGCGAGCACGATCAAGCTGCCCATCCTGGTCGCCGTCTACGCGGAGGTGGCGGAAGGCAAGGCGCGCTGGGACCAGGAACTGATCCTGACCAAGGAGAAGAAGGTGTCGGGCTCGGGCGTGCTGACCGAGCTCGTCGACGGTACGAAGCTCACCCTGCGCGACGCGGCGAACCTGATGATCGTCGTGTCGGACAACTCGGCGACCAACCTCGTGCTCGACGTCGTGTCGTCGGACACGGTGAACGCCCGCATGGACGCGCTCGGCCTCACCAGGACCCGATCGGTGCGCAAGATCGGCGGCGGCAACCCCGGCAAGGTGAACGACGATCCGGTGTGGCGCATGTACGGCCTCGGCATCTCGACGCCGCACGAGATGGTGATACTGCTCGAGCGGCTCGAGCGCGGGGAGATCGTCAGCCCGGCCGCGTCGAAGGAGATTATCGAGACGCTGAAGCGCGAGCAGTACGGCGACGGCATCGGCCGCACGCTCTACGACGTCCCGGTGGCCAGCAAGTCGGGCGCCCTGGATCGCCTCCGCAGCGACATCGGCATCGTCTACACCCGGCGCGGCCGCATCGCGATGGCGATCACGGTCGACGACATGCCCGAGGTGCACTACGCCCCGGACAACCCTGGCCTGTTGCTGATCTCCCGCCTGTCGCTGCTGCTGATTGAGGGGCTCGCGATGCCCGGGCGGCCGGCTCCTACCGCTTTCTGCCCTTGAGCAGCACCGCCACCTCGTCGGGCCGCGGGTTGTTGTAGTCCAGCCGCACGCGGCCGTCCCCGGTCATCGTGACCACCGCGGGGATCGACGTCGCCGTCAGGTACCAGCCGGCCGGCAGGACCACGGCGTTTCGAGGTCTGCCGAGGCTCCGGTCCCACACGAACTCGTCGCCTGCCATGTAGTACCGGCCGGCGTCGGTGTAGGTCTCGCTGATGCGCAGCCGCGCCGACTCGCCCTGGCGGACGGCGGGGAAGCGAATGACGACCGCGTCCGAGTCCGGCGAGATGGAGTCGCCGCCGGCATCGAGCTTCTCGGCGATGACCTGCGAGCCCTTCAGTTCCTCCACCTTCAACGCCTCGCCGGTGTCGAGCAGGCGCGCCGACGGGTTCGACGCGCGGCTGCCGGCGCGCACGACGTTGACGTAGGCGCCGATGCCGGGCCGCGTCTCGGTGTAGTCGTGGTAGAGCGCAAAGGCATGCGTCTCGGGTTGCTGGAGGAAGTAGACGATCTCGCGGTCCTGGTGCGCGCGCTCGGTCAGGCGCGACGCCATGGACGGTCCGGCCGACGATGCGACGGCCGCGGCCGGCTTTGCCGCGCGTGGCGGTGCGGCGGCCGGCGCCGGCGCCGCTGCCGCTGACGACGCAGGCAGCGGGCGCGCCTTCACCACGAGCGGCGCCTCGACCGGGTACGTGTTCAGGAAGCTGACGGCGATTCGGCCGTCGCCCGCGGTGAGCACCTGCGACGGCACGTTGCAGGCGATCAGTTCGTAGCCCCTCGGCAGCACGACCGCGTTGCGCGTGATGCCCAGGCCCCGGTTGAAGACGATGAGGGTCCCTTCGCGGTAGTACGACTTGGCGTCCTTGTAGGTCTTCTCGATGCGCAGGCGCGTCTCGCCCTTCTCCGGCACGGGCCTGGCCAGCGACACCTGGATGTAGTTCGCCTCGAGGTCCGCGTTCGGCTGACCGGCGGCCCGTGCCTCTGCCCCGGTCACGACCTTGAACGGCAGCGGCTGGCCGGTCATCGAGTCGAAGACCGCCTCGTCGCTCGCCTCGCTGCCCTTGCGGATCACGTTGAAGAACAGGCGCGCGCCAGCGCGCGTGGCGGTCACCTCGTAGATGATCCGGAACTGCGCCGAGTCCGGCGCCAGCAGTTCGTAGCGCGTGTAGTCGTCGCCCTCGTGGCGCTCGAGGATGGGCGAGGCCGGCTGCGCGAAGGCGCCGACGGCCGAGGCGATCACGGCGATGCCGACTGCGGCGGCCCGCCGCGCGCGCGCGCGAAGAGTAGACAGGTTCATGGGCTCCTCCCGGATGCGGACACTATAGCGCGGAAGGGCGCTGCCGCTGGCGGCAACCGCAGCCGAAATCGCTTGGAGCCGCCGAACCTGCCGGTAATAATCAGCGCTGAGAAACGCCGATGACCGCGAAGCCAATCGTCCGTCGCTGTCCCGCCGTGTCGGCCTTGTTCGTGGGGCTGGCGCTCACCCTCGCCGGCGCCACGAGCGTCTGGGCTCAGGAGCCCCCTGCCGCCGCTGCGCAGCCGGCCGCGTCCAAGCCGCCCGGCGTGCCCGTGACGCTCGACGGCGAAACGCTCTTCTACGTCGCCAAGGGCATCGGCCCGTTCAGCGCCGAGGAGCGCGCCCAGGCGGCCGAGCGCCGCCTCAAGCTGATCGCGGACGATCCGTTCTACAGCAGCACGCTGTTCAGGCTCGTCGAGAAGCCCACGGCGACCGAGGTCTACTACCGCGACCACCTGGTCGGCATCTCCACGGCCGAGGACATGGCCGCCTCGGGCGGCCGGCCCGAGGAGGGCGCGACCGCCCTCCTTCAGAAGGTCGACGACGCGGTGACTCGCTACCGCGCGCGCCGGGCGCCGCTGGCGTGGACGAGGGCCGCCGTCATCATGGGCGTCGCGACGGTGCTGCTGGCGCTGCTGCTGGCCGCCCTTCGGCGGGCGCGGCGCAGGCTGGAGACGCTCATCGAGACACGCCGCGCAGCGGCGTCGCCGGACGAAAGGGGGGGCCGGCTGGCGGCGGCGTTCGAGCAGAAGACCGTGCCGATCCAGCTGAAGGCGCTGAGGCTGCTCTACTACTCCGCGCTGCTCGCCGCGGTTGCCGTCTATCTGGGCGTGGCCTTCGCGGCGGTCCCGATGACCAAGGGCTACGCCCTGGCGGCGATCGACTACGCGCTCGCGCCGGTCCGCACGTTGTGGCACGGGTTCCTGAGCAGCGTGGGCGATCTGGTCTTCATCGCGGTCCTGGTCGCGCTCGCGCGCTATGCGATCAAGGGCCTCCGGTGGGCGTTCTCGGAAGCGGCGACCGGCCGACTGGTGATTCCCGGTGTGTCGCCCGATTGGGCGATGCTCGCATTCAAGGTGGCGCGCCTCGGCGTCGTGGCGATGGCCGCGGTCGTCATCTACCCCTACATTCCGGGCTCGGACACGGAGGCGTTCAAGGGCATCGGCATCTTCGCGGGCGCCCTGTTCACGCTCGGCGCGTCCGGCATGGCCGGCAACATCGTCGGCGGCCTGGCGCTCACCTTCGCGGGAACGTTCCACGTGGGCGACCGGGTGAAGATTGGCGACGTGGTCGGAGACGTCGTCGGCACCACCCTCATGCTGACGCGGGTGCGGTCGATCAGAAACGAGATCGTGACCATCCCGAACTCGACGGTTCTGGCGGGTCACATCGTGAACTACAGCACCGAGGCCCGCAGCCGGGGCCTGGCGCTGGTCACCGAGGTCACGATCGGGTACGACGCCCCCTGGCGCAAGGTCCACGACCTGCTGATCGAGGCGGCGCGCCGGACGCCAGAAATCCTGGCGGCCCCAGCGCCGTACGTGCTGCAGCACTCGTTGAACGACTACCACGTTTCCTACGAGATCTGGGCCTACACGTCGAACGCCACCGACATGTTCCTGACCTACGGGGCGTTGCACCAGAACATCCAGGACTGCTTCAACGAGGGTGGCATCGAGATCCTGTCGCCCGGGTACGCGTCGCTTCGCGACGGAAACACGACCACGATCCCGGCCTCGTACCGGGGCGAACGCTACGCGGCCCAGCCGTTCCGCGTTCGCGTGGCCGACGGGGTCGGTCGTCAGGACGCCGATCCCGGGTCCCGGAAGGAAGGCTGATACGCGATGTTCCAGACAGGATTTCGACCCCTCCGCAGGATGTTCCTCGTCCCGCTGCTGTACGCCTCGGTCGGCGTCGTGATCGCCATCGTGCTGCCGCGGCTGGAGGCCCGCCTGTTTCCTGGCCTGACGGTGGGGCTCTCGCTGGGTTCGGCCCAGGTGATCCTCTCGACGATCGCCTCTGGCATGATGGCGCTGACTGCGATCGTGTTCTCGGTGGCGTTCGTGATGGTGCAGTTCAGCGCCACGGCGTACTCGCCGCGGCTTGTGATGTGGCTCGCGCGGTCGCCCGTCATCAACCACTCGATCGGGATCTTCACGGCCACGTTCCTGTACGCGATCGGCGCGCTGGCGTGGATCGACCGGGACGGCTCGGGCCGGGTGCCGCCGATCGCCACCTGGTTCGCCATCCTGCTCCTGTTCGCCAGCGTCGTCTTCTTCGTGCTGCTCATCGAGAAGATCGGGATGCTGCAGGTGACGCGGATCCTCACGGCGACGGGCGACGCGGGGCGTACGGTCATCTCCCGCATGTACCCGGAGGCCGGCGCGGAGGCGACCGGGGGCATCTCGGCGGCCGGGGACGCGGACGATCTCGAGCGAACCCCAGCGCTCCTCACCCTCGTGCATCGCGGCGGGCCCAGGGTCGTGCAGGCCGTGCGCACGGAGGCGCTGATGGCGCTCGCTGCCCGGGCCGACCTCGTCATCGTCCTGGCGGTGGCGGTTGGAGACACGGTGATGGACGGGATGCCGATCCTGCGGGTCCGCGGCACGGGCGCGCCGCCGGCGGAGGAGCCGCTTCGGGGATCGGTCGAACTCGGGTCAGACCGGACGTTCGAGCAGGACCCGAAGTACGCCGTCCGGCTGCTGGTGGACGTCGCCATCAAGGCCCTGTCGCCCGCGATCAACGACCCGACCACCGCCGTGCAGGCGCTCGATCAAATCGAGGACCTCCTCTTGAGGATGGGGCAGCGCGACCTGGATGTCGGCCGCGTGCGCGATGCCCGGGGGCGGCTGAGGGTCGTCATGCCCGTGCCGACGTGGAACGACCTGGTCGTGCTGGCGCTCGACGAGATCCGCTACTGCGGCGCGACGTCGGTCCAGGTCATGCGGCGGATGAGGGCGCTGCTGGAGGATCTGAAGGCGCTCGTGAGGCCGGATCGCCGCGACGCCCTCGAGTACTACCTCGCGCGGGTGGACAAGGGCATCCGCCGCGATTTCGAGGACGCCGACGATCAGCGCGACGCGCTCGAGCAGGACCGGCAGGGCCTCGGCCTGTCGCGCGGACGGTGGGACGGGCCGCGGACCGGCGCCTAAGCGCGACTCGACGCACTCAGTTCGCCCCGGCCGGCAGGAAATAGAACATGATCGCGATCATCACGTAGACCAGGATGAGCTGAACGCCCTTGTACCAGTTCGACCGGCCGTCTCCCGCCACGATGGCGCCGAGCAGCGCGGCGAGGAACAGCGTGCCGATCTCGGGGCGGCTGAAGGCCAGCTCGAGCGGCTGCGGCGCGATGAAACGGCTCACCAGCACCAGCAGCGGCGCGACGAACAGCGCGATCTGAATGCTGCTGCCCATCGCGATCCCCACGGTCAGATCCAGCTTGTTCTTCCGCGCCATCGCGATGGCCGAACCGCTTTCGGCGGCGCCGCCGATCAGCGCGAGGAACACGATCCCGATGAACACCTCGGACATCCCGAGCGCCTGGCCCGTGCCCTCGGCCGCGCCCACCAGGATCTCGCTCATCCACGCGGCGAGCACCGACGCGCCCACCAGGCGCCGATCGCGCGCCCCACGCTCCACTGCTTGCCTTCGTGCCCGTGCTCCGCGTTCCTTCCGCCGGCGCTCTTGAAGAAATCCGGATGCGTCTTGAGGAGAAAGACCAGGTAGAGCACGTACGCGGCGAGCAGCACGAAGGCCGTTCCCATGTTGATCAGCTTCTCGGCCTGGATCGTTTCGGCTGGCGAGAAGAAGCGGTTGAAGGCGCTGGGCACGCCCAGGCTCATCGCCGCGATCAGCATCATCGAGCTGTACAGGCGGGCCACGCTCGCGTTGTACTCCTGCACGTGGTACTTGAGGCCGCCGAGGAAGAACGCGACGCCCGAGGCGAGCATGAGGTTGCCGAGGATCGCGCCGATGATCGACGCCCGCACCATGTCGAAGTAGCCGGCCTTCAGCGCCACCAGGCCGATGATCAGCTCGGGCGCGTTGCCGAACGTGGCGTTCAGCAGGCCGCCGATGGCGTCGCCGGTGCGCGTGGCGAGCTGCTCGGTCGACAACACGATCAGCCTCGCGATCGGCACGATGGCGAGCGCCGCCGAGAAGAACAGCACCGGGTCCGGGACGTGCGCGCGATCGAGCGCGACCGACACCGGGATGAAGATCAGCAGCCAGTTGATCGAGGGGCGGAGGGAGATGGCCATGGTGGTGGCGACAGTCTAGCACGCGCCTTGCCCACCCCCAGTTTCTCGCTCGATGTCCGACCGTGTCTGGAGGGGGGCGCCAAGCGAGCCGTGGACATTCGCCATCGACAGGGCCCCGAGGACCGCCAGCCGGCCAACAATGGTGCGGTTGGGGGAGGGGGCGACAGGCCCGGCGTGTGCCCCAACCGCAAGACGAAGGGACGGTGAGCCGGCGCCGCGGTTCTTCGCCAGGGGAGGGATCGCCTGCGCCACCCTCCAGGCGCGGCCGCTGCCGCCAGCCCACGAAACTGGGGGTGGGCAAGGGGCACGCGCCGACCCGGTCCGCGCCTGCCTCTCGGGCGGCGGTCGCCGCGCCCGGCAGACGACACCCGGGCGCTACCGCCCGAACCAGTAGCTCATTTTCACCATGAACACGTTGTCGCCCGGCGCGCGCATCATGCGGGAGATGTCCTGATTGAAGGAGAGCGTCCCCTCGTTCGTTTCGTCCTCGCGCTCCGAGGTCCACACCACGTAGAACGTGGACCCGGGTTTGAACTCCCAGCGGAACACCGTCGTCCCCCGGAGCGAGGTGTAATTGAAGTCCGGGTTGGGGATCAGGAACGGGTTGCCGGTGCCGCCCGGCCCCGGGTAGACCAGGTAGGCGCCCGCGTCGGCGTCGTAGTTGATCGTGCCAGTGTCCTGGCCGTACGTCAGGAAGTCGTACGTGCGCGGCGCGGCCGCCTCCTTGAATCCGGTGTAGGTGCCGACCGACATGAGGGGCTGCAGGTACATCTGCACCGACATGCGCGGGCTCAGGATGACGTTGAGCCGCGTCGTGAACGAGATCTCCGTCTGGTCCAGGCCCGCGAACACGTAGCGTCTGCCATACATCTCGACGGCGGCCGGGTCGGTCACCGCGCGTACCCACTGCGCCGAGACGAACTCGCGCTGATACTCCGGGCCGAACTCGATGTTCAGCGTCGGGAGCGGCCGGAAGGTCAGCCCGAACTCCGCCTGCTTCGACCAGGAGCCGTCCAGGCGCGTTTCGTACTCCCCGCGCACCGACCAGACCACCGGCTTGCGCTCGTCGCCCTCGACGTCCACCTCGACACTCCTGAAGCCGGGTCCCCGCATCATCGGGCCACCGCGAGTGAGCTTGTCGTTGTACACCCACGGCCCGACGTGCCCCGACACGTCGAGCGTCCAGTAGTTGCGGAATGTCATGTCGAACGCCGCGAAGTAGCCGTCCCCCATCTCGTCGCCGGCGAAGTTCCAGGTGTTCCACTTCGCGACCACCAGTTCCCGGTGCCGGCTGAGCCGATCGGGCGTCGGCTTGAGCCACACCAGGCCCGCGTGCCCGCCCATCCGATCCGCGTTGGTCATGTAGCCGGCGTCGTTCACCTCGAAACCCGGGCTCACCGCCCAGAACGCCGCCATCGGCCGCACGTTCCCGCCGTTGCGGCTGAAGTCGGTCTGCAGGTTCCAGCCCGACAGCGACGTGGCGGCCGGGTTGTAGGAAAGGTGGGTCGCGTCCGGCCGCTGGAAGTAGCGCGCAGAGGCTCGCTGCAGCCGCAGCATCGACGTGTCCGAGCCCGTCACGCGGCTGCCCGAGAAGCTGCCGGCGACGACGTAGTCGCGCTTGCTGGTCAGGAACAGGTGGGCGTCGCCGCCGACGACAAACGCGCTGCCGGGAAGCTGGGCGCTCAGTGCGGGATCGTTCAGGTTCCGATTCACGAGCGTGGTGAGCACGCCGAACCCGGCCTGCTGGCTGACATCGCGACGGACGCGGGCGGCCAGGTAATTGGTCAGCGGTTCGACCTCCACGCGGCCCCGTTCGTCGCCGGTGGCGGTGTCGGCAAACTCGCGCTGGGTGGCGGCATCGATGAAGTTCACCGTCCACCCGCCCTTCGTGCTGCCGGTCACCTTCGCCGCTCCCAGCACCGTCGTCGCCGGCGGCATATCGACGTACTCGCCGGGCGCCGCGCCCTGCGGCTCGCGGCCGATTCGGCGCGAGTAGAACAGGGTCGGGTTCGCCCGATTGAACCCCGACGTGCCGCTGATCCCGGTCCTGCCGAACCGGCTGAACGCCTGCGACCCCTCGATGAAGAACGGGCGCTTCTCCTCGAAGAACGTCTCGAACACCGTCAGGTTGACGACTGCCGGGTCCACCTCCACCTGGCCGAAGTCCGGGTTCACCGTCGCGTCCATCGTCATGTTGCTCGAGAAGCCCCACTTCAGGTCGAGGCCGGCGCCAGCCGACGCCGTGCGCCCGTCGTTGAACGGGTCGTCGGGTTCGGCCGTGCCGCTGATGGAACTGCGCGCGGTGACGTAGGGGAGCAGTTCGAGGTGCGTCCGGGGCGGGATGGCGTCCAGGCCGCCGAGTTCCCCCGCCAGCGAAACCACGCCGCTGTCGTCCTTCCGCACCAGCGCCCACCAGCTCTCCTCGTTCTTGCGCTGGATGGACCGGACGATGTGCAGTCCCCAGACGTGGCGCTGGGACGGCGTGAATCGAAGCTGGGAGAACGGAATGCGCATCTCCGCGACCCAGCCCTTGTCGTCGACCGACACCGCCGCGTCCCAGACGCCGTTCCAGGTGTCGTCGTCGCCGGTGTCGTTGAACAGAACACCGTCGAGGATCGACCCGGCGGCGGTGACGCCGAAGAACGAGCCGGTCAGGTGGTCGTGGAGGGCGTCAAAGGCGACGAGAACCCAGTCGGCCATGCCGTCGGTGTCGCCGTCGCGCCGCGTCAGCCGCTTCATGATCTTCGACGGCTCCGAGTCGAACATCCGCGCGCCGACGTAGATTGCCGCGTCGTCGTAGAGGAATCGGACTTCGGTCGCCTCGGTGGCCGGAGTGCCCTCGTCCGGGTCCTTCTGGAGGAAGTCCTTCGCGGGGGTCGCGCGGGCCCAGTCGGACTCCGTCATGCGGCCGTCGATCGCGATCTTCTCCGTAGCGCGGACGGCGGTCGCGCTCGGACGCGGCAAGGCCGGCGCCGCCTTCTCCTGCGCGATGCCGCGCGCCGGGCCGGAGAGCATCAGGATGGTCGCAATTGCCACCGCATTCACGAGTTTTCTGGTCACGCTGCCTCCACGAGGGCCGGTACACACTACAACACGTGTGCGTGAGACGGAAATCGGCGGGCGATGGTTCAGAGCGAAATGGCTCCGGGAGTCGTTTGTCTGGGTCTCACCGGCTCCAGGGCCGTACGCGAGGGGCAGGCGCGGACCGGGTCGGCGCGAAGCGCGACTTGCGAGGTCTGCCGAGCGGAGCGCGGAGCCGACGAACCGGCCCACGACTGCCATCTCATCGGCCGCACGGGCCGGACGCGACGGGCCGGCGGGGTCCCCGCACCGGGCCACGACCGCGGCCTCAGGGCCGGCCCTTCGCCTTGACTTCGCGGACCGGCGCGGGGATAGTTCGAAGTCAATCATGCCCAACTCCGAGAATCCCCGCGGCGCTCGTGACGCATCGTCTTCGATCCTGCTCGTCGCCGGCGTCATGCTGACCACGTTCGGCCTGGTGCTGCTGGACGTCCGGCAGGGCGTGCTCACGCCGGACGGCCTGTCCAGGCGGGCCGGGATTGCGCTGGCCGACCCGCGCGTCTCGACGTTCCTGGCGGACCGGGCGACGAACGCGGTGCTCGCCGCGCAGCCCGACCTGACGGCGTTCAGGCCGGTCATCGCGTCGGTCGCGTCGACGGCCGTCTCGTCCCAGGCGTTCCAGCGGGCGATGCAGATGAGTATCCGATCCGCGGCGGCCGCCGCGTCGACCGAGGCGACACGCAACATCGCCCTGTCGATCCCGGATCTCGGCGTGCTGTTCCGCAGCGTCCTGACGCAGGGCCATCCGGGCCTCGCCGAGAAGATCCCGACGCGCGTGCGCGGCGTCGTGGCCGAATTCGACCAGGGGAAGGCCGCCGGGACCGTGACCCGCCTGGTCCGGCTGTCGGCCCGGCTGGCCGGCTTCTCGGCGCTGCTGATCGGCCTCGGCCTGGCCTGTATCGTCGGCGCGTTCGCCTTGACGCGCGACCGGCGCCGCGCGGTGGCGGACGTGTCGGTGCATCTGATCGCCGCCGGCGTGGTGCTGCTCGTGCTGCGGGCGGCTGGCGGGTGGTTCGTGCGGTCACTCGGAGCGGACGCGCTGGCGCACGAGGCGCTGGCGGCGGCGTGGGGGGCGGTGACCGTCGGCATCAGGGGCCTGGCGCTGACGTTCGGGCTCGTCGGGATCGTGACGGCGGCGTCGGCGCATTCGCTGCTCGGGAGGATGACGATTGCGGAGGCGCTGGCCGGGGCGTTGCGTTTCGCGCGGAAGCCCCCGGGCGGCGTGTGGGGCGCGCTGGCCAGAAGCGTCGTGCTGGTCGCCGTCGGTGGAGCCGCGGTGGTCTATCCCGGTGAAGCGGTCGAGTGGCTGATGCTGGCCGCGGGCGGCGCGTGCGCGTTCGTCGGAGTGCGGGAGGCGCTCGTCCTGCTCGAGGGAGGCGATGCCTCGGCCGGTGCCGGCCGTGCGGCGGCCGCGCGCGGGGCCGGTCTTCGCCGCGTCGTCGTGATCGGCCTCGCGACGGCGCTGCTCGCTGTTGGCGCGGTCCTGCTGATGCGCCCGGCGCAGCCCATCGTCGTGCAGACCGCAGGCCTCTGCAACGGGGCGGCCGCCCTCTGCGAGCGCCGGCTCGACCAGGTGACGTTTGCCGGCGCGCACAACGCGATGTCGGCGGCAGACGTGCAAGGATGGATGTTGCCGCAGCACGAGCGGGGAATCGCGAGCCAGCTCGCCGACGGCATCCGGGCGTTCCTGATCGACGTGCACTACGGGCGCCCGGCCGGCACGGCCGTCGTCACCGACCTCGACGCGGAGACCGCGTCGCGGCGAAAGATCGAGGAGGGCGTCGGGACGGAGGGCGTGGAAGCGGCCCTGCGGATCCGCAACCGCTTCGCCGGCGGCGACCTCGGACCGCGCGGGCTCTATCTATGTCACGGGTTCTGCGAGCTGGGCGCCCAGCCGCTCGTGCCGTGGCTCTCGACACTGGCCGACTTCCTCGTGCAGAACCCCGACGAGGTGGTGGTGCTCGTGGTCGAGGACTACGTGATGCCGGAGGATCTCGCGCGGGAGTTCGAGAAGGCGGGCCTGTCGGGCCTGGTGTATCGCGGCAGCCGGCAGGCGCCGTGGCCGACGCTGCGGGCGCTCGTCGACGCCGGCCAGCGCGTGGTGGTGACGACCGAATCGGGCCGGCCCGGCGTGGACTGGCTGCTCCCGGCGTTCGACGTGATGCAGGAGACGCCCTACAAGTTCAAGACGCCAGCCGAGATGAGCTGCTCGCCAAACCGCGGCGGCACGGGTGGATCGCTGTTCCTCGTCAACAACTGGATCGACACGACGCCGCAGCCGAAGCCGAGCAACGCGTCGATCGTCAACGCCTACGACGCGCTGCTGGCGCGGGCGAAGCGCTGCCAGGCGGAGCGCGGCCTGAAGCCGACGGTGCTGGCCGTCGACTTCTACCGCACCGGGGACCTGGTGAAGGTGGTTGCCGAGCTGAACAGGTGAGCCGATCGCCCCTCGGCCAGGCTCGGGGCGACCCTGAGCCTGCCGAAGGGTCGCGGGGCTGCCCGCCTTCGCGCGGGGCGCTGCGGCGAGGCCCCGCCGTAGCCGGGCGGAGGCGGAAAGCCCGCGCTACTGGCCGACGGGTTCGTCGGGTTCGAAGCCCGCGTCCACGGCGCTGTCCTCCGGGACCTTCGCCATAATCGCCTTCACGAGCGCCTTGTGCTCGTCCTCCTCGGCGCGAAGCTCCTCGAAGAGTTCGCGCACGTCGGCGTCCTTCACGTGGGCCAGCGCCTCGTCGAAGTAGTCGTAGGCCTTCACTTCGCACGCCAGCGCGACGCCCATCGCCTGCCGCGCGGTCATGAACATGCGCGACTGGTCGAAGTCCGGGGCCTCGACGTCCCACAGCAGATCGCGGGACACTCGCGTCGGGGCGTCGCCGAACAGCTTCTGGCGCCGGGCCCGCAGCTCGGCACCGTGCTTCGCCTCGTTGCCGGCCATCGTCGTGAAGAAGCCGGCCGCGTCCGCCGTGTGGTGGACCTTCAGGTTGGCCGCGAACTCTTCGTATCGTTCCTGCGCCTCGTCTTCGATGAGGATGGCGAGGTCGAGCGCGTCCATGAGCGAGAGCGTTCGAGAAGTCTAGTGTAGGCACACCGCTACTGTGCCGGACCGGGCCCGCGACAGTCAAGGGCCGGCGCAGGGGGCGACATCCGGCCTGCTACCCGCACTTGCCGCCTGGGCAGCGGGCGGCGATGAGCATCTTCAACGTCGCGTGGTATTCGGGCGAGGTGACCGACCGGTTCCGGCCCGACGGGCCGTGCGGTGAGGCCTGTCCGGTGTCGGTCTTGTGGGCGACCACCATGTCGAGCGCCGGGAGCACGGTGATGTACTGCCCGCCCGCACCCATGCCGGTGTAGGCGCCCTCGAACGGGCCCGGCGAATTCGGCGCGTCCCATACCCACCAGAGACAGCCGTAGCCCCAGCGCTCCCCGCTGCCGAGCGCGCGGTGCCGTGGCGGGTTCATCTCGTTGAGCGGCGTCACCAGGCTGGCGATGCGCCGCACCCAGTTCCGCGGGACCACCTGCCGCCCGGCCCAGTTCCCCTCGCGCTGCATGAGGAGGCCGATCCGCGCCATGTCGCGCACCGAGAGGTACATGTGGTACGCGAGGAACTGCGACACCTTCGCGTCGCCGCTCTTGCGCTGCGCCGACCTTCGGAAGTCCTGCATGCCGGTCGGCTGGGCGATGTCGGTCTCGAGCGCGTCGTAGACGTCACGGCCCGTCAGCTTCTCGAACGCCCCGCCGGCGGCGTTGAAGTCCCAGTTGTTGTAGAGGAAGTACGCGCCGCGGCGCTGCGATCCGCGGGGCGGAGCACTCGCGGTGTCGTCACCGGCGTTGGACGCCGGATGGTAGACGCCCGAGCGCGCGGTGATCAGGTCTTCGACCGTGGCCTCGAGCTCGCGCGGCATCAATCCGCCCACGTCCGTGAACTCGAGCTCCTTCAGCGTGGTCGTCAGCGTGATCGTCCCGCTCTCGACGTATCTGCCGTAGAGCATCGCCAGAACGCTCTTGCGCACCGATGCCAGGTAGCTCAGGTGGGCCTGGTCGCCGTGGGTGAAGACGACGCGCCCGCCAACGGCGACGATCATCGACGTCGTATCGAGCGACCGTACCCAGGCGCGGACTGCCTCGAGCCTCGCCGACGAGTACCCGATCGACTCCGGCTTCTCGATCCGCTCCCAGTCCGCGCCCGGGAAGTGGGCCGCGGCGGGTGTCCCCGCCGCTGGCGTCGGGGCCTGGCCACCGGCGCCGACGAGCAGGGCCTCCGGCGCCAGCAGTACCGCGACGACCGTTCCAGCCAGCCACATCGCACGGCGCACGCTTCGGGCGTTCATCGTTCCTCCTGTGTGACCGGACCGATTCTGCGACGAACCGGGCGTCGGCGCAAGACCCGTGCTACACTGATCCCGTGGAGCACGGATCATGGCGAACCTGACGATTTCCATCGACGACGATCTGCTGCATCGGGCGCGCGTCCGCGCGGCGGAGCGGGGGACCTCCGTCAACGCCGTGTTGAGGGACTATCTGACCGAGTGGATCGGGAAGCGCTCGGCCAGGTCCCGCAGTGTGGCGGCGCTTCTGGACCAGTCCGCCCGCGCTTCCAGCGAGCGGCAGGGGCGCCGCTGGACCCGCGAGGAGCTCCATGAGCGGTAGGGTGTTCCTCGACACGAACGTCCTCGTCTACCTGTTCGACCGAGGCGAGCCGGGCAAGCGTGCGGTCGCCGCCCGCCTGCTCGAGGAACGGGCCGATCTGATCGTGGTGAGTACCCAGGTCCTGCAGGAGTTCTACGTCGCCGCGACGCGGAAGCTCGGCAAGCCGTTGACCGAGGCGGAGGCGGAAGCGGCAGTTCGGCATCTCTCCGCGCTCGACGTGGTCGTCGTCGACGCGGAGATCATCCTGGCCGCGGTCGTCTTGTCGCGGCGTCACCGGATCGCGTTCTGGGACGCCCTGATTGTGGAAGCCGCCCTCAGCCGAGGGTGCACGACGCTCGTCAGCGAGGACCTGCAGGATGGGCGCCGCTTCGGCACGCTTGCGATTGAGAATCCGTTTCGCGACGTGTCGTCCCGCTAGCCCACCTTGATCCGGTTCCCCGCCGCGTGGCAGCCGTTGCAGGCTCCCGAGGTGACGGTCGCCGTCATCGGTGTCACCGCCCCGCCCGTGCCGGTGGCCGTGACGTACAGCCCCGTCCCGAAGTTGATCGAAGAGCTCGTGTAGAAGTTGCCGGACGCGTCGGCTGTCAGGGAGGCCACCACCGTCCCGCCTCCGCCGCTCGCCGTCGTCAGGCGGACGATCGCGCCGGGGGAGGTCGTCGTGCCATCCAACTTGTAGGCGGTTCCGGCTGCCGTGAAGCTGTGGCACGACAGGCAGTTCCGGCCCGCGTTGTGCGAGCTGGACGTCGCTGCCGACGGGGCCGTAGGGCTCGACGAGCTTCCGCCGCACGCAAGAACCGAAAGAGCCGTCATCACTACCAAACCGCCAGCCGCCAACGACTTCGTCATCACGTTCACCCTGAAGACAGTAGTGCCCCGCCGCCCGAGGCACCCGACCCCGGCAGTCACCCACATGGGACACTGGAGGTTCGATTTCCGTGACAATGAGCAAGAACGATACCAGCGTCGCGGCGGCCGCTGCTGAGGGCGGGATCCCGGCCGGCGCGTCCGGCGTCCTAAGGAGAAGGCAGTTCAGTTCACAGATGAGGCGACGACGATGAAGAAGATTGGTGTGCTCGGATCGGGCGCGGTGGGGAAGGTCCTCGCAGACGGGTTTCTGAAGCACGGCTACGACGTCATGCTCGGGTCGCGCGAGCCGGCCAAGCTGGCCGCGTGGCAGGCGGCGGCGGGCGGCCGCGGCCTGGCAGGCACGTTCGCCGACGCGGCGCGCTTCGGCGACGTCGTGGTGCTGGCCGTGAAGGGCACGGCGGCCGAGGAGGTCGTGCGGCTGATTGGCTCCAGCACGCTGTCGGGCAAGACGGTCATCGACGCGACGAATCCGATCGCCGACGCGCCGCCGGTGAACGGCATCCTGCGGCTCTTCACGAGCCAGGACGAGTCGCTGCTGGAGCGGCTCCAGCGCCTGGCGCCCGCGGCCCGGTTCGTCAAGGCGTTCTCGTCGGTCGGCAACTCGCTGATGGTCAACCCGCAGCTGGCGGGCGGGCCGCCGACGATGTTCATCTGCGGAAACGACGCGGCGGCCAAGGCCGACGTGAAGGGGATTCTCGACCAGTTCGGCTGGGGCAGCGAGGACATGGGCGGCGTGGAGGCGGCGCGCGCGATCGAGCCGCTCTGCGTCCTGTGGTGCATTCCAGGGTTCCGCCAGAACCGCTGGCGCCACGCGTTCAAGCTCCTCGAATAGGACAGGGATCGGGTCGAGTTACGTGCAGCGCCGCCGGCTGATGACGAATCTGTCAGCAGCCACGTGAGGGTCGCGATCCATTACAGTATTGGCATCGTCGGGCGGCGCGATCTGTAATCCGACCCGACCCCCGGCGGAGCACATGACCTCGCGCGAACGAGTATTGGCCGCCGTTCGGCACACGGAGCCGGACGGCGTCCCCGTCGACCTGGGCGCCACACCCAGTTCCGGCATCTCCGCCATCGCGTACGACAACCTGCTGCGCTGCCTGCCGCTCCAGGACAAGCGCAACCGGGTCTACGACGTCGTCCAGCAGGTGGCCCAGCCGTCGGACGAATTGCTGGACTACTTCCGCATCGACGCGGTGGACCTCGGCCGCACTTTCAATACGCAGGCGGGCGATTGGTACGACTGCACGCTGCCAAACGGCGGCACCGCGCAGCAGCCGGTCTGGTTCCGCCCGCGAAAGCAGAGCGACGGCTCGTACCTCGCGTACATCGGCGGTGAGGCGATCGCCCTCATGCCGTCGACGGCCATTTCGTACGACCAGACGGTCTACCCGTTCCTGGACGGCTACCCGGAGAAGTACGGTTCGAACCTGGACGAGGCGATGGGGCGCGTCCACTGGGCGGCGCTCGCGCACAGCCCGTGGGATCACGCCGGGGAGCCGGACTTCTGGGAGCGCTTCCGCGCGAACGCGCTGGCCCTGCGGGCGACGAGCGACCGCGCGATCGTGCTGTCGGCCGGCTGCAACCTGTTCGAGTGGGGCACCTTCCTCCGGCGCATCGACCACTTCATCATGGACCTAGTGCGCGCGCCGCGCGAGGTCGAGCGGTTTCTCGACGCGCTGATGGTCCGCCACCTGGCCTCGCTGGAGAAGATCTGCCGTTCAGTCGGCGACGTCGTGGACATCATCCGCCTCGGCGACGACCTCGGCATGACGACCGGCCCGCTGATGGGGCCGGACACATACCGCCGGCTCTTCAAGCCGCGCCACAAGGTTCTGTGCGACTACATCAAGGCGCACAGCCGCATGCATACCTTCCTGCATTCGTGTGGGTCGATCTATCGGCTGATGCCCGACCTGATCGAAGCTGGCTTCGACATCCTCAACCCGGTCCAGACCAACGCGCGCGACATGGAGCCGGAGCGGCTGAAACGGGAGTTCGGGGCGAGCGTGACGTTCTGGGGCGCGGGGGCGGACACCCGCTCGATCCTGAATCAAGGGACGCCGGGGCAGGTGAAGGACCACGTGCGCACCAACATCGAGATCCTGTCTCCCGGCGGCGGATTCGTGTTCAACACGATCCACAACATCCTGCCGGATGTCCCGCCGCAGAACATCGTCGCGATGTTCGAGGCGGTGGACGAGTTCAGGTGACCCGAGGGACGCTGTCTCCGTCGGCGTTCCCGTGAAGCCTCCCGCGCTCGCAGTGGTCCAACCCCGCGCCCTCGTGCAGAATAGGGTGATGAAGGGCGTCGCCGCCCACGGCGGCACGCGGCGTGACTCACTCGAGAGGCTGCAATGATCATCCGACGCCAGGACGCACCGATCACCCAGGCCGGGACCGGCGTGACCCGCCAGGTGCTCGGCCACGATTCGGAACTGATGATGGTCCGCGTGACGTTCGAGAAGGGGGCGGTCGGTTACGTCCACGCTCACCCGCATCGGCAGGTGACGTTCATCGAGCGCGGCGAGTTCGACTTCACGGTCGACGGGGTGACGACGAGGGTCGTGCCGGGCGACAGCGTGTTCATCCCGCCCGACGTTCCGCACGGCACCGTGGCGGTCGAGGCCGGGGCACTCATCGACGTCTTTGCACCGGCGCGCGTCGACTTCCTGTAGCGTGTCTACGCCCTCGGCGACAGGCCCTGCCACAGGGCCTCGATGGAGCGCGCCAGCACCTCGTCTGGCATCCGGCCGTCGTGCGCGCCCATCCGCTCGAAGAACGCCACTGACTGCGCCACCGCGAAGACGAGCAGCGCCGCCGCGCCCGGGTCCACCGGCCCGATGCGGCGCGCCTCCCGTTCGCGGGCGAAGAACGCCACCAGTCCGCGGCGCAGAGCGCTCAGCGGCGAGTCGGGGTGGCGGCGGGCGAACTGCTCGAACTCGAAAACCGGCGGCGACATCAGCGGGAGTAGCACGGGCATCGAGTCGCGGAAGTAGTCGATCATCGCGGCCGTGACGCTGGCGAGCTGATCGCGCGCGCTGTCGAATCGGGCGTCGAAGAGCGCCTGGAGGTCGACCGCCGGCAACGCCATCGCCGCGTAGAAGAGATCCCCCTTCGTCGCGTAGCGCTGAAACAGGACCCCCTCCGAAACGCCCGCACGCCGCGCGATTTCGCGGGTGCTGCCCGCGAACCCGCGCTCGACGAACACCTCGCGCGCCCGCGCCAGCAGCTCCTCGTCAGCGATCGTCTTCCGTCGTCCCATGGATCTCCCCGTGCGAAGGCTCGCTCAGCGTCTGACCGCTCGCACGAAAAACGTCGCCGGGGCCGTGCCCTGCTCGACCACGCGGAACCCGGCTGTCTCGAGCATCGACGGCCAGCGCGTCCTGATCCGGCCGGCGTTCGCCCCGTGCATCATGACCGGCCCGTAGGCGAACCTCATCCACGCGTCAGGGTACATGACCTCGAGCAGGAACTCGCCGCCGGGCCGCACCACGCGAGCCGCCTCCGCCAGGGCGCCGGGTATGTCGCCGGACGGTAGATGGTCGATCGCATACGTGCTCACGAGCGCGTCGAACGTCGCGTTCACGAACGGGAGCTTGCGCATGTCCGCCGAGACGACTTCGGCGCGCCCATCGACTCCCGCCGCCTTCAGGTTCGCCTTCAGCTTCTCAGGACCGTGGTCCTTGATGTAGGTCGCGCTGAAGTCGTCGAGCGCCACCACGGTCGTCTTCGGCCGCTCGAGCAGAACCATGATCGTCGATCGCCCGGAACCGGCCCCGAGGTCCAGCACTCTCCCGGCTCCCGACGAGAGATAGGCTGGCGTCGGAATGGTGGGGAGGTCGTTGTACAGAAGGACGGTCTGGACGACGAGGAACGCTGCGACCGCCCAGGCCAGGACGACCCCGAACGCCAACTTCGGAATCCAGTGCCAGCGGCGCCACCAGGCCAGCCCGAGGAGTGCCGCGGCGACTCCCACGACGACGAGGTGGCCGTGGGTCCACGGCCATGTGTAGCCGAAGTCAATAAGTGAGCACATGCTTATATATTAAACGCAAGGCATACGCGGGTCAAGTGGCCTACAGCCTTGCCCACCCGCAACTTCGAGGGACGCGCTCTGCGTGCCGCCTAACCGCTTGCGCCCAGTGCGGATCATGAGATGGCACGGGAGGCGGCCGACGTACGCGCGCCGACGCCAGCGCGGCGGCCCGGTGCGGGCGCCCCGCTCGCCGGACTCCGGGCGGCTGCGCGGCAAACCCGCTCTCCGGCCGTCGTCGGCCGCTAGCCGCGGGGGTCGCGCGGTCTGACCCGCGTGCGGGATCGCGCTCTACCCCGCTGGAGCCCACCGCCTGCGAGCGTGTTTGCGAACTAACGCCGAAACGCTGGCCGCCAGTCGCCGGTCTCGCGAGGCATCCCGCACCCGTCCGCCGCGGCCTCCGTTGACGCGCCAACGGCCGCCGGGTGTGCAATCGGGGCGCGCGTGAAGCCCGCCGCTCGCGACCGTCGGCGGGTGGCCAGGCGGGCGACACCTGGCGAGCCGGGCGGGCAGCCGGCGCAAGCGGGAGTCAACAGCGAGTCCGAGTGCCTCGCCGGAACGGAGCAGAGGCTCCTGGCGAGCTTCGCCCGCGCGTCGACGGCGCTCGGGTACTACGCGGTTTCCATGCCCGTCCGGGCGCCAGTGTGGCGTCCGCCTGGACAGGACCCGGGCAGCGCAAGCCCGGTCGCGTCTGGCCCGGACCGTCCGCCACGTCGGGCCGCTGCGTCTCGTGGGTCTGTTCGGCCACACGGGCCGGACGCGAGGGGCAGGCGCGGACCGGGTCGGCGCGAAGCGCGACTTGCGAGGTCTGCCGAGCGGAGCGCGGAGCCGACGAACCGGGCCACGACTGCCATCTCATCGGCCGCGCGGGCAGCCTATTTTCGAATGAGTGACAGCACGTCGACGTCGTACACCAGCGTTGTGAACGGCGCGATCACGAAGCGCTTCTCGCCTGGCTTCTCTCGCGAGTAGAAGCCGCTGCGCCCGTAGGCCTGCGCGCCCTGGGCGATGACCGTCCTCCGCTCGCCCGGCTTCATCTCGAGCAGTGCCTCGTCGAGCGCCGGGGTGATGCGGGTCTTGCCGACGACGTACTCGAACGTCTCGGCGGCTGCGCCTGGAACCGGCCGTCCTTCGTCCGCGGAGCTGGCCATCTGCCGGCCATCCAGTTGCCTGGCCGTGTACCTGACGCGCAACGTGCTGCCAGGCGCCGCCGGATCGCCGGCCCCCTTCCGTCGGACGACGAACAGCGCGCCCTTCGGCGACGGCCGCGCTCCCGGCCATGTCTTCTTGATCAGCGCCGCTTCGTCGCGCGCTTTCTTCTCGTCGGCCGCCTTCACCCCGGCACCGGCCGTTTCGATCGCCGCGCGCAACGTCGCCGCATCGCTCTTGAACGCGCGCGCCTTCTCGCCTGCCCGCACGACGCGGACGTGATCGACCCAGTCCCCCTGGACGATCGACGAGACGACATTCAGGCCGGAGTAGACCTCCCCGAAGACGGTGTAGTTCCCGTCGAGGTACGACCGGTCGCCGAGCGTGATGTAGAACTGATTCGTGCCGGTGTGCGGCCCCGAACTCGCCATGCCCAGCATGCCCGCGCGTCCGTGCCCGAGGCCCGGCACGATCTCGTTCGGAATCGTGTATCCGATCGACGTGCCGCCGGCCAGCGGGATGCCGGCCTGGATGACGTGGCCGGCGACGACGCGGTGGAACACCGTGCCGTCGAAGAACGGCGCGCCCGGCGGCAGCGCCTTGTTGTCGGCCGTCCCTTCCGCAAGGCCGACGAAATTGGCGACCGTCATCGGCGCCCGCTCCATCTCGAGCCTGAGGACAATCAGTCCCTTGTTCGTCGAGAGTTCGGCGTAGAGCCCATCCGGGTACGCCGCGCGCGCGGTCACCACCGGGCTGGCGCCTGGGGCGATCAGGTAGAACGCCTCCTGCCTCGGCCTGAAGAACTTCCACCCATCGTCGGCTAGGTACACCGGGTCCTCGGCCATGACGGTGACGGGCTGACCGCCCCACTCCGCGACCGGCGTCTTGGTGTTGAGCTCCATCGCCAGGTACGAGCCCTTCCGGAGCGGCTTCGGCGGCGCATTCGGCTCGCGGCTGGCCGAGCGCATGTCGATCGACGGGCCGAGCCCGTGTCCCTGGTTGCCGAGCGGGTGCGAGTAGATCTGCGCCGTGATCCCCTTCGCCTTCATCTCCGCCATCGTCTCGGCGTGGACGTCGCCGGCGGGCTTGCCTGGCCGCGAGAGGCGGGCCATCGCGTCCTGCAGCGCGTTGGTATTCGCCATCGCCTGGCGAAGACCGGCGGGTGCCTCGCGCTCGCCCGCGCGGAGCACGTAGGCCATCTTCTGCCAGTCGCTGGCGAGTCCCATGTAGTTCAGGCCGAAGTCGAGGTGGACGACGTCGCCTGGTTCGATCACCATCGACTCGCGCGCGACCGCGAGGAAGCCACGCGACGTGTCGCCGGTCGACGCGCGACGCTGCACCCGGAGATCCGGCTGGAACCACGGCACGAATCCGGCGGCCGCCGACTGCGTGTAGAGCCATCGGCGGACGTCGCCGACCGTCGTCACACCTGGCGCGATCACTTCGCTCGAGAGGGCGCGGCGGGCGAGGTAGCTCGGTCCACTCGACCAGCAGCGCGTAGTGCGGCATCTCCTCCGGAATGCGCGTGTCGAGGAACTCCTCGATGAGCGGCTCGGCAGGGACGATGCGCTTCGCCGTCTCGGGGCCGAGTGCCGCGACGATGGCCTGGTAGGCGTCGTAGGTGAGGCTGTGCGTGACGCCGCGCGCGCCGCCGATCGAGAGGGCGATCGTCTTCGGCGAGTGCTTCGCGACGAGGTCGGCGAGCGCTTTCGCGAGCGAGTACCGGCTCGTTCGGCGAGTCGAAGAACCGCTGCACGTGCTCTTCCGAGTAGCCGACGATGGCCGTACGGACCAGGCCGGGTGTACCCGCGTCCGTGAAGACGAAGACGTCGCGCCGGCCGACGTAGGGGCGCGGCGGGGCGATGAGGTGGGAGAGCGGGTCGTCGTGGAACTCCTCGGAGACGACGACCCACATGCCGACGCCGTGGGCTCGCATCATGGGGAGGAGCGTCTCGTACCGGCGCGCGAGCCAGCCTTCGCGGACGGCGATCTGTCTGGCCATCGGGAGCGGCGGCGCCGGAGGCGCGGCGGGCGTGGGAGGCTGTGCCGCGGCGGAAGCGGCCAGGAGCAGGAGGAGGAAGGCGGCCCTCATCCCTCGACGTTGCTCGGGATGACCCTGAGCCCGCCGAAGGGTCAGGAGCAGCGTCGGGCGTGCCGTCCGGTCACGTCGAGCAGTCATGTCGTCACCTCGCGCTGGCATTCTGCCTGCGCGGGCATTCTACCGCCTCGCGGCGCCGGCAACCCGCTATAATGCGACGGCAGCCCAAGGAGACGTCATGGAGTTCCGCGACCTCGTCGAGTCACGAGTCAGCGTGCGCCAGTTTGCGCCCGACCCCGTCCCGGCGGCCGACGTGCGCGAGATGGTGCGCCTGGCCAGCCTTGCGCCGAGCCCGAACAACTCGCAGCCCTGGCAGTTCGTGGCGGTGAGCCGCCAGTCGCTCCTGAAGGAGATGGCAGCGGTGGTGCGCGCGAAGGTGGACGCGATGCTGCCGGCGGCGGTCACGGAAACCGCTCGTCACGCCCGGCAGCGCGTCGAGTGGTATTCCACGTTCTTCGGCGACGCGCCGCTGGCCGTCGCGGTCGTGCTGCTGCCCTACGAGTCGGTGGTCCAGGACGCGCTCGAGGAGTCGCGGCTGACCGGGGCGCAGGTGAATGCGATGCGCGGGCAGCCCGATGTCCAATCGCTCGGCGCCGCGGTCGAGCACTTGCTGCTGGCGGCGGCCGACCTCGGGTACGGCGGCTGCTGGATGAGCGGGCCGCTCGTGGCGCGCGAGGCGCTGGAGCGGCTGCTGGGCATAGGCCCACCAGGCCGGCTGGCGGCGATGGTGGCGATCGGCAAGCCCGCGGCTGCGGCGCCTTCGCCGCGGGAGCGGAAGGCCGTCGACGAGATCCTGCGCCTCATCGACTGAGGGGTCGGGTCGAATTACGTGCGCGGCCTCGATCGAATGACGAAACCGTAATCGGCCGGGCGTCCCCGCCGCCGGATTACAGCTGTGTAGCCGGGCGAGAACGGTGCGGGTAATTCGACCCGACCCCGGTAGATCAGCGGTCGCTGCGTTCGATCTTGATGGTGACGGGCGCCGCGTCCTTGACTTCGACCTTCGCGATGCTGGTGCCCTTGGCCAGCGTCCACTCGACCTCGGTCGCCTTCGACTTGGTCTCGGTGACTGTCCAGCCGCCGTCGGTAATCGCCTTCTGGTAGTGGG
Source organism: uncultured Acidobacteriota bacterium (assembly GCA_963698725.1). Classification (GTDB taxonomy): domain Bacteria; phylum Acidobacteriota; class Vicinamibacteria; order Vicinamibacterales; family Fen-181; genus FEN-299. The sequence goes on along the minus strand of CAVORY010000003.1, from coordinate 149,522 downwards.
CCGTCACCGTGGCGTACGGCGCGGTCGAGGTCCACTTCGCCTCGGTCTTGCGAGTGAAGCCCTTCTCCGCGTCTGCGCCCTGCTTGAACTCGACCTGCACCGCTCCCGGATAGTCCGGGAAGTCGGCGACGGTTCCCAGGACGGCGGCCGGAGCCTGGACCGCCTTCGAACACGACGATCCGAATGCGACGGCGACGATTCCGAGCGCGACGAAGCCGGAGAGAAGCGAACGCTTCATGACATGACCTCCACGGCGCCCATTATGCTCCCACGTGTCAAACCGGGGGTCACATCGTGCGAAATGTGATGATGCAAGATGTGACCCCAGGGGCGGCTACTTGATGGCAATGAGCTCGATTTCGAATATCAGCGTCGCGTTCGGCCCGATATCGGCGCCCGCACCGCGCTCGGCGTACGCCAGGTTCGAGGGGATGAACACTTGCCACTTCGAACCGACGGGCATCAACTGAAGCACCTCGGTCCAGCCCTTGATCACCTTGCCGACGGGGAAGGTGGCCGGCTGTCCCCCCTTGTAGGAACTGTCGAATTCCTTGCCGTCGAGCGTCGTGCCCCGGTACTGGCATACGACCGTGTCTGTGGCGGTCGGCAGCTTGCCGGTGCCGGTCGCCAGGATCTTGTACTGGAGGCCGCTCGGCAGGGTGACCACGCCCGGCTTCGCCTTGTTCGCGGCGAGGAACGCCTCGCCCTCAGCCTTGTTCTTCTCACCCACAGCCTTTGCCAGTGCGGCCTGCTTGACCGCCAGCGCCTTCTGCAGTTCTGCAATAGCCGCCTTGGCTTCGTCGGGGGTCAGCACCGTTTTCGAGCCGGACAGCGCGTCGCCGAGCCCCCGTGCGAAGACGGCCGAGTCGATGTCAACGGAGACGGCCTTGAGCTGGGCGCCGAGGTCCATGCCCATCGCGTAGCTCAACCTGTCCTTCTGTGTCTTCAGCGGCGGCGCCTCCTGTGCGCACGCGATCGCCGGCAGCGCCATCATGACAGTCGTCAGGATCCATCGCATCGTCGTCTCCCCCTTGTCAGCCGAGTGTGGCTGGACTGTTCTCGCCCGAACGCTCGAGCGCCGGCTTCACTTCGAAGTGCCACTTCCAGATTTCATAGATCGCCGGATAGACGATCAACTCCAGCAGGAACGACGTGAAGATGCCCCCGATCATCGGCGCCGCGATCCGCTTCCACACGTCCGACCCGGTGCCCGTCGCCCACATGATCGGGAAGAAGCCGATGAACGTCGTCGCCACCGTCATGAACTTCGGTCGCAGCCGTTTGGCGGCGCCGTGGACGATCGTCTCCTGCAGCGCCGCGAGCGACGTCAGCCGCCCCTCCTTCTTCGCCTGCTCGTAGGCGAGGTCCAGGTAGAGCAGCATGAAGACGCCCGTTTCGGCATCCACGCCCATGAGCGCGATCAGGCCGACCCACACCGCGATGCTCATGTTGTAGCCGAGCAGGTAGAGATACCACACGGCGCCGATCGCGGAGAACGGCACGGCCAGCGCGACGATCGCCGTCTTCGTCAGCGAGCGCGTGTTGAAGTAGAGCAGCAGGAACACGATGAACAGCGTGAGCGGGATGATGTAGGTGAGTCGGTCGCGCACGCGCGCCATCGCCTCGAACTGCCCGCTCCACAGCGCCGCGTACCCCGGCGGCAGCTTCACCTTGGTGCGGATCAGCGCGTCGGCTTCCTGCACGTAGCTGTCGAGGTCGCGACCGTCCACGTCCACGAAGACGTAGCCCGTCAGCAGGCCGTCCTCGTTCCGGATCATGGCGGGCCCGGTTGCGACCTTGATTGTCGCGAGCTGGCCCAGCGGGATCTGGCGCTGGCCGCCGGAGGCCGGCACCAACACCCGGCCGAGCGCGTCGAGGTCGGAGCGGAAATCGCGCATATAGCGGACGTTGACCGGGTAGCGCTCCCGTCCTTCCACGGTCGTCGTCACGTTCTCGCCGCCGATCGCGCTCTGCACCACCGACTGCGCCTCGTCCATGCTCAGGCCGTAGCGCGCCAGTTCGTCGCGATTCCACTCGATGTCGAGGAAGAACCCGCCGCCGGTCCTTTCCGCGAACACGTTCCGCGTCCCTCGGATGGCCGGCAGCGCCGCCTCGATCTGCACGCCGATCTCTTCGATCCTCTGGAGATCGTCGCCGGAGATCTTCAGTCCGAGCGGCGTCCGGATGCCGGTCGTCAACATGTCGATCCGCGCCTTGATCGGCATCGTCCAGGCGTTCGACACCCCCGGCAGCTTCAACGCTTCGTTGAGCTGGTTGACCAGTTGCTCGGTGGAGATGCGATCGGAGGTGAACGGCCGGAAGATCGGCTTCAACTGCTCCGGCGCCCAGCCGGAGTACCACGTGTCGACGCGTCGCCACTCTGACTGCGGCTTGAGCGTGATGACCGTCTCGAGCATCGACAACGGCGCCGGATCCGTGCTCGTGTCCGCGCGCCCGGCCTTGCCGAGCACCCTGTCCACTTCGGGGAACGTCTTGATGATGCGGTCGGTCACCTGCAGCAGCTTCTGCGCCTCGGTGATCGAAATGCCGGGCATCGTCGTGGGCATGTAGAACAGCGCGCCTTCGTCGAGCGGCGGCATGAACTCGGAGCCGAGCTTGAAGAAGACCGGCACCGTGATCAGGACCAATGCGAGCGACGCGCCGATCACCGTCCACTTCCACCTGAGGGACCAGCGCACGACCGGCTCGTACAGCCGGTTCAGCGCGCGGCTGACCGGATGGTCGTCCTCGGAGTGAATGCGGCCGACCAGCACCGTGTTGACGACCCGGCAGACGAAGGGCGGCCGGAACTCGAATCGCTTCACGCGGGTGAAGATCAGCCGCAGCGCGGGATCGAGGGTGATGGCCAGGAACGCCGCGACAATCATCGCCAGCGTCTTCGTGTAGGCCAGCGGCTTGAACAGGCGGCCTTCCTGGGCCTCGAGCGTGAGGATCGGCAGGAACGAGACGGCAATCACGAGGAGCGCGTAGAAGCTTGCGGGCGCGACTTCCTTCACCGCCTCGATCACCACGGCGTGATGGTCCACCGGTTCGCCGCTGCGGCTGCGCTCCTCGAGCTTCTTGTGGGTCTGCTCGACCACGACGATGGCGGCGTCCACCAGTTCGCCCATGGCAATGGCGATGCCGCCAAGTGACATGATGTTCGCGGTGATGCCGAGCATTCGGAACGGGATGAACGACACCAGCACCGCAATCGGGATGGTGAAGATCGGGATCAGCGCGCTCGGGACGTGCCACAGGAAGAGCAGCACGATGAAGACGACGGTCAGGATGATCTCGATCAGCGTCTCGGTGACGTTGCTGACGGCGCGCCGGATCAGCTCCGACCGGTCGTAGATCGGGACAATCTTCAGGCCCGTCCCGGCCAGGCCGGGCTCGATCTCCTTGATGCGCTTCTTGACGCGGTCGATGACGTCGAGGGCATTCTCGCCCTGGCGCATCACGATGATGCCGGACACCGCCTCACCAGTACCGTCGAGATCCGACACCCCGCGCCGAAGGTCTGGCCCGAGGACCACCTGGCCGATGTCGCGCACGCGGATCGGCGTTCCGGTCTCGCTCGCTGTCACGACGATGCTCTCGAAGTCAGCGATCGAGCGGGCGTAGCCTCGCCCCCGCACCATGTACTCGGTTCCGCCAAATTCGATCAGCCGGCCGCCCGCCTCGATGTTCCCGCCGCGCACGGCCTCCACCACGCGCTGGATCGGGATTCCGTAGTTCCTCAGCTTGTTCGGATCGACGTTGACCTGGTACTGTCGGCCGAAGCCGCCAATCGACGCGACCTCGGCGACTCCCGGCACGGACTTGAGGTAGTAGCGAAGCGTCCAGTCCTGGTACGACCGCAGGTCGGCAAGGGTCCGCTGCCCGGACGTATCGACGAGCGCGTACTGAAAGACCCAGCCCAACCCGGTCGCGTCGGGCCCGAGTTCGGTCTTTGCGTCCTGCGGCAGCCGGCCGAGGACGCCAGACAGGTACTCGAGCGTACGCGTCCGGGCCCAGTAGATGTCGGTGCCATCCTCGAAGATGACGTAGATGAACGAGTAGCCGAAATCGGAGAACCCACGGACGGCTCGGACCTTGGGCGCGCCGAGCATGGCCGAGACGATGGGGTAGGTGATTTGCGCTTCGATGACGTCGGGGCTGCGATCCCACTTCGAGTAGATGATGACCTGCGTGTCGCTGAGGTCAGGGATCGCGTCGAGGGGCACGCGCTGGAGCGACCAGGCGCCGGCCACGGCGGCCGCGCCAACGAGCAGCAGGACAAGGAACTTGTTCTTGACCGAGAAGTCGATGATTCGAGTGATCACTTGACGTACTGCTTCGGCGTCTTCTCGAACTTCTGCTTACACTCGAGCGAGCAGAAGTAGTAGGTCTTGCCCTGGTAGTCGACCTGTCCGGCGGCGTCCTTCGGGTCAACGTCCATGCCGCAAACCGGGTCCTTCACCATCGTGGCCGCCGACGGAGCTCCGCTCTTCATCGTCGGCATTCCGGCCATCGAGGTCTTCGCCGCGGCGGGCGCGTTGGCGGGCTGGTGGTCGTGGGGTTCGACAAATCTGGCCGGCTCGGCCTCGAACCTCTTCTTGCACTCGTCGGAGCAGAAGGAGTACGTGTGGCCGTCGTGCGCGGCGGTACGACCCGCCGCCACGGCCTTCTTCTCGTCGACGTCCATGCCGCAGACGACGTCCTTCTCGGCCGTCGTGAAGATCCCGGCCGCCGCGGCCTTCATCCGACTCTCGGAGTCGATGAGGAACGTGCCCGCGATCACGATGCGTTCGCCGGCCATCAGGCCCTTCACGATCTCCACCTGGTCCGCGATCCGCCACCCGGTTGCCACTTGCCGGGGCTCGAAGTACCCGTTGCCGCGATCGACGAACACCGTCTTGCGCAGACCGGAATCGACGATGGCGTCGGCCGGAACGGCGAGCGATTCCGGCAGGTCGATATCGAACTGCACGTCCACGAACATCCCCGGCTTCAGGGCGAGCCCGGGGTTGTGGGTTTCCAGCCTGACCTTCAGCGTGCGGGTCGATTCGTCGAAGGTCGGCTCCGAGCGGCTGACCCTGGCTTCGAGCGTGCGATTCTGGTCCTGGGAGGTGACCCGGGCCTTCGCGCCCGCGCGGATGAAGGGCGCCTGGTTCTCGTAGACGTCGGCGAGGATCCACACCTGGCGAAGGTCGGCGATGCGAAAGAACTCGTACCCCCGATCGAACCGGAGGCCGACAGACGCGTTGCGCCCGAGCACGAAGCCGTCTACTGGAGACACGATACGGATGTACTGGTTCAATTCGCGCTTGGTGCGCATCTCGGCAAGCTGGTCCTCGGAGACGCCGAGATTGCGCAGCGTGTTGGCGAACCGCTCGACGCTTTCGACCACCCGGTCCGGAGTGGTCGTTCGCGTCTGTTCGGTGGTAACGCGGTCGAGCGTGTCGAGGCCGGAGAAGTACGACTGCTGGGAGACGACGAACTCCGGGGAGTAGATCGACGCCAGGACCTCGTTCCTCCTTACGAGGGCTCCGGTCGTGGCTCCGCGCACGTCGCGAACCCAGCCCTCCGAACCGGCGACCAGCGGGTAGACGGCGTTCTCGTTTGGCGCGACCCGACCGGTCGTTCGCAGCGTTCGGGTGCCGGACACCCGTTCCACGATACCCAGCCGCACCCCGATCGTCTGCTGGCGTTCGGAGCTCACCTTAACCGCCCCGGCCGGCAGCGCCGTGCCGTCGCCGCCAGGCGTCGCGTTGCCCGTTCCGTCCGCGTACACCGGTTCCAGGCGCATGCCGCAGGATGGACAATCGCCGGGCCGATCCGACTTGTACTGGGGATGCATCGGGCAGGTGTAGTGGAGGAGCTGGCGGGCGTCCGAAGAGGGCGTGGACGCGCGGTGGTTCCACCACACGCCGCCGAGGAAGGAAACCAGCACCAGCACCACGACAACCGACGTATATGCGAGCTTTCTCATCTCACCGGTCCCGCGCGATTCTGATGCGAGTATAGCTGATTCGCTTGGACCAAAGCCGGCGCCGTGCCGCCGCCGGTTGCGCGGATCAGACACCGCGACGAAAAACAGCCCGGGACGGCGTCGAGCCGGCCCGGGCAAACGGAACGATAGTCGTGATAGAGAGCCGCAGCAAGAGGCTGCCGGCGTCAGGGGATGTCCCTGACGCCGGCCTCCCCGCCTACGGAGTGACGACGATCACGACGTTGGACCAGCCGGAATTCCCCACGGCATTGGTCGCTCGGACGCGGTAGTAGAACGTCCTATTCCGCTGGACGTTCTGCGCGAACGTTGTCACGTTCGCGCCAACGGTGAAGTTGTTCAGACCCGCGGTGAACGCGGCGTTCGAGGCGCGCTGGATCTGGAAGCCCGTCTCGTTGCTCGAGGCGTCCGCCCAGTTCAGCGTCACCCGGTCCTGCCCGCCGTTCCTGACGACCGTGAACGCCAGGCCGGTCGGAGCCGCCGGTGCTGAGACCGCGAACGGTGACCGTGTTCGAGGGACGCCGACTGCGCCCACCGGGGCCACGGTGTTGACGGCGATCACGTAGTAGCGATACGTGTTGCTCGCTGCCACGCCGTTGTTGGTGAAGGTCACCGTTCCGCCCGTAGCCGTGCGCTGGGCGGCGGTTCGAGTGACCGTTCCGACTTGGGTGAATGCCGCCCCGTTGACCGAGCGCCAAACCTGGAAGTTGTTCTCGTTGTTCGACGCATCGGTCCAGGTCAGCACGATCCGAAGCGGCCCACCGGCGATCGCCGCCGTCAGGTTCGTCGGCGCGTTGACCGGCGACACACCCGCGGGGACGAACACGTACGCCAGGCGCTGGGAGGGTGTTGTCCGTCGCCCACGCGGAGTCGACGGTGATGCTGGGGTAGTTCGGCACGGTGCTGCCCACCGTGTTGGAAGCCAGCACCCGGTAGTAGTAGGCGGTCGTCAGAACCGCCGTTGTGTCCGTGTACGTCCGCGCACACCCGGCCTGGTTGGCGCACTGGGCGACTCCCATGGTGAGGTTCGTCACCCCCGCCGTGAAACCCGCGTCCGTGGCCCGCTGAATCTTGAAGGCCGTGGCGCTGACGGAGTTGTCCATCCAGTTCAATACGACGGGCGCCGACGTTCTGGGGCCGGTGAAGGCCAGGCCTGACGGCGCCTCAGGCGTCGCGGTGAAAACCACCGCCCGCATCATGTCGTTCTCTTCGTGGCTGAGGATGTGGCAGTGCCACACGTACTCCCAGCCGAAATTGTTGACCTGGTTCGTCAGGCCCGGCACGATCGCGTTCCCGAGCGGGTCGACGTTGCTGAAGCTCAGCGTAGAGCCGATCGACAACGCCGGTTCCATACGGACGGAAGCTGTTGGGTACCTTGAAGGGAAGGATGCTGGGCAGCGGCGCGATCGGCCGCACCGCCACGTAGGTGTCCTCGAGCGGGCTGATCCGGACCGTGTCCTTCCACCCCAGTTCGGTCGGGTGCGGCAGTCTGTAGGCGCCGTCCCAGCCGACCCGGTTGATCACCTGAACGTGGAACAGGTGGAAGTGGACCGGGTGAGTGTCCACGCCGTTGTGCGTGATTCTCCAGATCTGCGTGCCATCGGCCAGAGGGTCTCCGATGATGGTCGCGATGCTCGAGAGCTTGAGGACCTCGGTCGCCGGGTCGGCGTAGCCCTGGCCGATGAAATTCGCCGCGGCTGGCGTCCGGTTCGGGTTCTCGACACCGAGCGAGGCCTTCATCCGTCCGTACTCGTCGAACGTGGCACCCATCTCGTCGTGGATGGACTTCGGTTCGGCCGCCAGCATGGCGTTGTAGTTCCCCACCGTTTCGAAGTTCACGTCGCTGGTGAAGATCGTACCGCGGCCGAACGGCGGGTCGAAGCGGAAGGTCAGGTTGTTGGTGTAGACACCGTTGTACCCGAGGAAGCCGGTCGTGGGTTCGACACCCTGGCCCACGATGATCTGATCCTGCGCGTGCTCGAAGACACCCGCGGGCGACCACGTGAACGGAGTACCGGATGGGCCACCAGGCACGGGCGCCCAGGCCGTCATCAGCGCCGCCGCATCAAAGGCAGTAGCCGCGGGGCCCTCCACCTTGATCTGCATGATGGTGCGGATGTTGGGGCCGTATCCCGGAAGCGTCGAGCCGGTCCCTCCGGTGTCGAACTGATCCGGGTTGCCCGTGTAGTAGTCGTTGCGTGGATCGAGCGCCGGGAAGGCCGCGGGCGCGTCGTTGTACAGAATCAGCGTCTTGCCTGCGAATGCGGAGAAGTCGACGATGACGTCGGCCCGTTCCGCCGGTCCCAGCAGGACCGAGAAGTCCGACACGTTCCCGAAGTTGAACGTTAGCGGGTCACCGTTCCACACGACAGGCTGCGGGTCCACTTTCACCGGCCTCGGCAGGAAGCCGCCTTCCGTGCCGATCATGTAGAAGCTCGGGCCGGCCGTTGCAGGATCCGGCACGCCGCCTGCACGCCCGTCCTGCGGCCAGTTGTCCGGAAGGCCCGTGCCGGGAGCGGCCGGGACCATCTTGACTTCCGTGCAGTCTGCCCTGGACCCTGCGTAGCTCGCGTCACACAACACGGCGCCGGTCGTACCCGCCGTCGTCGGCGAGTTCTTGTCGGCCGCCGTGAAGAGCTGGAGGTTCCAGAACCTGTCGTGAGCCGCGTTCAGGATCCGGAAGCGGTACGCCTTCGGTGCGACCGTCAGAGTCGGATAGAGGGTTCCGTTGATCACCGGCGTGTCCAGAAACGCCTCGGCGCCCCAGGAGGGGTTCGGCGTGCCCGGCACCTTCACCGGCTGTGCGGGATCGGCGCACGGTCCGCCCGCGGGGACGCAGTACGGATTGTCAATTGGACCGTAGGCAATGCCAGTGGTCGGCGGATAGAACCATGGGCCGTAGTTCCAGCGGCCCGTGGCGTTGTAACCCGATGCGTCGTACGGGTTCTGCGCCGGCTGATAGACGTGCGGCCACCAGAGGTCGCCCGTCACGGGCGCGCGCAACAGCATCGAGTTGCCCTTGCCGTCCGTGAACGTGGAGGCCGCGCCGCTGCCCCAGTTCCAGGTGGGGTCCTGGACGAGGATGTTGGCGGCGTCCACGAACGTCTTGTCCTGGATGACCAGGGGAATCTGGTCGACGGGGATCACGCCCTTGGCGACGAGCTCCTGTTCGGTCGGGTCCGTCAGCAGGTATCCGGCCGCCACGCCAGCGTAGACGTTGAGGCGCGTGATGCCCGCCGCGTGGTCGTGGTAGAACATCAGCCGCGCGCTCTGGTCGTTGGTGTAGTAGAACGTCTGCACGCCCTGGGGCGGGTTCGGCCCACCGTTCGGCATGTCGGGCACGTTGTAGACGCTCACGCCCTTCGGGTAGGCTGTCGTCTCACCCGCCGGCGTGATCCACTGATGCGTCGTCCCGTCGCTGATCCACGGCGTCACGCCGCCGTGGAGGTGGATCGTCGCGCGGTTCTGCGCGTAGCAACCGGCGGGAACCGGCTGTCCAAACGGCGTCTTGCACAGGTCATTGGGCTGGTTGTTTGTCCGAATCGCATCGGAGATGTTGGGTCCCGGGCCGGAACCCATCACCGACGCGTCCACCGGGAGGAAGAGGTTGCCGCCTGCGCCCGTGGGCAGCCTGTTGGTGAACTTGATGCGGACCGGCCTGCCCTTCTGGGCCATGATGAGCGGCCCGAGGTAGTGAGGATCTGAGACCGGGACGCCGTTGACCTCCTGCACATAGCCGCGCAGTAGCGTGCCGCCGGTTGCATTCGGGTCCGCCTTGCCGCCCACAACCGGGGGAAGGTCGCTGTGCATCTGCTCGCGGTACTGCACGAGCGCGATCTCATAGTAGTCGGCGTCATTGGGAACACCAGCGGGAGGCGCCGTAGGGCTGGCCACCGGGATGTACTGGCCCAGGTTGTTCGCGTTGGCCGCGCCGAGCCCGGGCAGGCCGTCCACGAACTTGCGGATGCCGCCGGTCAAGGTCCCGGTCAACGGGTCGAGCACGGTTGCACCGAATGAATACGTCCGCGCCTGCGCAAGAACCGGGAAGCCGCCGGTTCCGACCGTAATCGTGCCGTTCTGAACCGGAGCGGCAGGCGCAGGGTAGTACACCTCGTCTACACCCGACCCGATGTCGAGCGAAATGCCCTGGCCGTACCAGGCGATGACGTCGCCGGCATTCACCGCCACGCCTCCGGCCACCGGGAAGTTCTGAATCCCAGCCGTCCCGATCGCCGGCACCGCGAGCGGGCCGCTGTCGAAGACGACCAGGTAGTCGTTGGGGACGCCCGTCGGCCGCAGCACGAACGCGTGGAACATCAGGCCCGCGGCGGCGGGCTCGATGAACGCCTGGAAGCTCTGCAGCGTGCCGGCAATCAGCGGCGTCGGGACGATCCCGAACACGTTCGTCGCCGAGTCTGTCGCGTACGCCCGCGCGATGAGCGGATTCCCAATGGCAACCGTTCCACCCGGAACGACCGTCGGCGTCGGGCTGTAGGCCCAATTCGCCGTGAGGCCGGAATAGTCCGGGATGAGCTGGCCGTTCGAACCGACCAGGTACGGCGAGCCGACGCCCGGCGGCGGCATGGCTCCAGCGGTCGCAGGGAACGCCGCCATCGCACCGAACTGAGCCGCCCGCAGACCCGCCGCGGCGACCATGGCCGTCTCCGGTGCTCCGCCTGCGGCCTGCAGCGTCGCGGTCGTCGGCTGCTGGACGCCCGCGGCGGCCGCCTTGGCCTTCACGCGGTTGGCTGCCGCCTGTCGCTGGGCGGGCGTGACCTTCGTCATGACGGGGTGCTTGCGGCCTGCAGCGTCGGTGACCTGTGTCTGCTGGCCGGCAACTGTGCCGCCCTTGCCCCTGCCTTGGGGGGCCGCGGGCGCCGCAGCCGTCGCTTTCGCGGGCGCGGCGGCCGTCGCCGTTGCCGCCGCCTTCACCGTCGCCTTCGCGGCGTCGGCTGCCGCGGCCCTCATGTCGGGACTCGCGCCCCATGCAAGGGCGACGGCCACGACCAGGCCGATCAGGAGTCTGACTTTCAGTCTATTCATACTCTCTCTCCTTCACTCTCTCTCGCTTCCGCGCGAAGGCGTGCATCGCCGCCGACGAATCAGATCATCTTCACGAATCGACATCCCTCGGGATTCCGTCCGGCGCGACTCCGAGGAGTTCATAGGCGTCGATGGTGGCGGCCATCGCACACCCGCCTTCAGCCTGGGCCACGGCGTGTCGCACCACGTGTCCCCGGCATTGCACCCAGGAGCCTCCGGGGACTTCCACCACCGGGAGCTTCAGGACGAATTCGATCCCGGTCTCGGCCGGGAGAACCGGCAGCGCCGCCTCGAAGAGGACGCCGCTGCGGCTGACGTTCCCCGTCCGTCCCTTCCGCCACTCTTCCTCACCGACGCACCGGTAGACCAGCGGGGCTGACATTTCGTACCGCACGGCGCGAGGCCTTTCCGCCAGCTGACGCATCAGCTCCCCTTGTGCGGCCCTCCGGCCGCTCAATCACAGTGGTCTGTTCGGGGGGACAAGATGGCACGGGTATCAGGGTCTCGCGGGCGGCCGGCGGCAGCAATGGTGCGAAGGTCCCGGAAGTGGAGTACCGAGGGTCCCGATTCGTGAAGTACTTGAGTACCGAGGTGGCTGGTACCAAAGTGCCAGTCGAACCAGTTTCAGTCGGGAATTCAATTGGATCTGGGGCCAGCCGCTACGAGCGCGATCCGGGCTTCTGCTTGAAGAGCCTGTGGTGCACCGCGTAGAGCGCCAGCTCCAGGCGGTTCGAGACCCCGACCTTGTCGAAGATGTGCGACAGGTGGTTCTTCACGGTCTGCTCGCTGAGGTTGAACTGCTGGCCGATGTCCTTGTTGCTCGCGCCTTCGACGATGGCCCCGACGATCTGCATCTCCCGCTGCGTCAGCGTCAGGGCGGGCGTGGCAGACGAGTCGGCCGCGCGCGTCACGACGCGGAGGTGCTCCACGATGTCGTTCACCCTGTCGTGGCCCACCCAGAACTGGCCGGACATCACCGCCTCCAGGCACCTGTAGAGCAGCTGCGTCGCCGAGTCCTTGAGAATCACGCCGCGCGCGCCGAACTGGAGCGCCGTGACCGTCTCAGCCTGATCGATTGCCGCCGTCAACAGCACGGAGCGGACCGGCAACCCGAGCTCGCTCAACTCCTGCAGCGCACTCAGCCCGTTGGACCGCGGCATCGCGAGATCGAGCAGGAGGATATCCGGCCGCAGTTTCGCGACCTGCGCCACGGCCTCGATGCCGTCCCCCGCCTCGCCCACCACTTCGAAGCGCGGGTCGGCGTCGAGCAGGCGGCGGAGGCCGTCGCGGAAGATCGGGTGATCGTCTGCGATCACGATGCGGATCGGGCGGGCTGGTTTAGGCATGGTGTTTCGGCGGAATGGTGATGTCCAGCTGGGTGCCGAATCCCTGCTGGCTGTGGAGCCTCAGGGAACCGCCGAGGGCGCGCACCCGCTCCTTGATGATGACCGGGCCCTTCCGTTGCGCGTCGAGCTGCTCCTGCGTCAGGCGCCCTTCGAAGTCGAGGCCGCACCCGTTGTCGTCCACCGCGAGCCTCAAGCCTGCTCCTCCGCGCTCGAGCCGTACGACGACACTCGTGGCGCCCGAGTGCTTGCGGACGTTGGCGAGCGCCTCCTGCACGATCCCCGCGACCTCGCGGCAGGCGCGTGGTGTGAGATCCACCTCGTCGTCTGCGCAGACGAGGCGCGCCTGAATCCCGGTCCGGTGGCGGAATCGCTCGACCATGTCGGCGAGGTGCTCGACGAGCCGCCTGGCGTCCACCTCCTCGGGCTTGAGCAGCCCCATCAGGTCGCGGACTTCCAGAATCTGCTCGCCGAGCAGCCGCTGGATCGCCGCCAGCTGCGAGGCGATCTGGTCGGGCACCTTCCCGGCCGCGTCCTGACGGAGCGCCTCGAGCTGCATCTCGATCCCGATGAGCGCCTGGATCACGCCATCGTGCAGTTTGCGCGAGATGCGCGCCCGATCCGCGACGCCGGCGCGCGATTGCAGCCGCCGCTGGAGATAGAGGTTGAACAACGCGGGGCCGACCTGCCGGGTGACACCGCGAAGATAGCGGAGCTGTTCGCGGGCCACTGGCGGATCGTGCGGCATGAACAGGAAGAGCCGCCCGGCCCACCCTTCGCCGGCCGCCGCGCTCGCGCAGAAGACGGCCTGCCAGTCGAACGGTGTCGCCAGGAGCGGCGCCGCCGGGATCTTCTCGGTGAGGCGGGCGCCGATGGCATCGAACACCATCGCGCCGGCCGTGTCGGAAGGTCTGCCGGGCCGTGGGCGTCGCACTTCGAAGCTGTCGGCCGCGGGCGGGATCGGAAAGGAGTAGAGCGCCTCGGCGTCCTTCGACTCCTGGGTGAGGCGAATCGCGACGAGCCGCGACGGGTCGCCAGTTCGTTCGGCGTGCCAGACCGCGATGCGGTCGCTCTCCTCCTCGTCGAAGACCAGCACGGCGTGCGTCGCCCGAAACTCCCGCATGAGCTCGCCCAGGGTCCACTGCACAGCTGCCACGACGCCAGCCTCCGGCCGAATGCGGCCCAGGAGCCTGGACACCAGCCACGCGCTGTTGCGCTGGATGCGATCGGCCTCGGCCATGTAGCCGATGAGGACGCCGCCGATGCCGGTGAACAGGAGCCGGAGGGCGACGACGTGAAGGTCCGGCGACGACGAACCCTGCATCAGTCGAGAGAGCACACCGTGCGCGCCGAGGACGACGACCGCTGCCGCCGCCGTGACCCACGTCTCCCGCTGCCCCCAGCGATAGCCCGCGGAAAGTAGGACGAACAGGAACAGCGTGGAAAACGGGCTGACGGCACCTCCCGTGAAGACCAGCACGAGGAGGACGCCGGCGGTGTCGACGACGTGCAACGTCGAGACATCGCGGGACCCTCTGACCCTGCGGGTACGGAGCGCGACGACCCCGCCGAGGCTGTACACCAGCATGACGCCGAGGAGCAGCACGCCGGCCGGCTGCACCGATGCCGGCGGGTCGATGCCGACCACCAGCAACGACAGCAGGTACAGCGCCACGCGTACGTGCGCCAGCGTGTTCTCGACGCGGAGGGCGTGCTCCATGTCGACGAAGGCGCTGTCCTGCCAGGGCGCATTGCGCCGAAATGCGTCGATGATCATCGGGGAGTGGGGTGACCGCCGCTGCATCCGCACACGGCCCGTCGTTCCAAGTATGCGTCAGGCCGGAGGCCGAAGCCTCCCGCCGACGGATTCGTTACGCAGATTTTACACGCGGAAGTCAAGCCTGCGCGGAAATCACTCCGGGAGTGATTTCTCCATGCCCACCCCCAGCTTCGCGCTCGACATCTGGCCGTGTCTGGAGGGGGGCGCCAAGCGAGCCGTGGACATTCGCCATCGGCAGGGCCCCGAGAACCGTCCCTCGGCTCCGCTCGGGACGGCCCTGAGCGAGGTCGAAGGGCCGCCAGCCGGCCAACAATGGCGCGGTTGGGGATGGGGTGGGCAAGAGGCGCAGTCGCGGCGTTCCAGACGGCCCGTTGCGCGGTGTGGCCTCAGACCATGCCACAATAGCCGTTCGACGTAGAGAGAGGAGATGTCGATGGGGATTCGATGCGGACGGCGTTCGTGTGTCGCCCTGCTGGGCCTGGCCCTGGCGCTCGCCGCGTGCGGCGGGTCGGGCCCCGCAGGTTCGTCCTCCGACCAGCCGCGGTCGGTCGGGACCTACGCGGACCTTGTGAAGCTGTTCGAGGAGTGGCGCGAGTTCGAGTCGCCGCCGCTCGTCAACGGCGTGCCCGACTACTCGTCCGCGTCGATGTCGGCCCAGCGTGACCGCCTCCGCCAGTTCCAGTCGCGGCTCGCGGCGACGGACGTCAGCGCGTGGCCCGTCGCGCAGCAGATCGACTACCGGATCGTCCAGGCCGAGATGAACGGCCTCGAGTTCGACCACCGCGTGCGGCGGCCGTGGTCGCGTAACCCGGCGTTCTACGTGACGATCTTCCCCGAGCAGAGCGACGTGCCCGCGCACGAAGGGCCGGTTGCGCACGGGTGGATCGACCTGTGGAAGTACGAGTACCCGCTGAGCGCCGCGAACGCTGCGGAGCTCGCCGCGCGCCTCCGCACGGTCCCGGCGATACTCGCGCAGGCGCGGTCGAACCTCACCGAGGACGCGCGCGATCTCTGGCGGGGCGGCATCCGCGCCATGGCCGGCCAGGCCGCCGACCTCGACGCGCTCGCGGCGAAGGTGGCGGGGACGAGCGCCGATCTCGACGCGGCGATCACGCAGGCACGCGCGGCGACCGACGAATTCCGGGCGTGGCTCGAGAGCCAGCTCCCGTCGAAGAAGGGGCCGTCCGGCGTCGGCCGCGACAACTACACCTGGTACATCCGCCACGTCCACCTCATGCCCTACACGTGGGAGCAGGAAGTGGCGATGATGGAGCGCGAGCTGGCGCGCGCCCGCGCCGCGCTGGCCCTCGAGGAGCAGCGGAACCGGAGCCTGCCGCCGCTCGAGCCGATCGCGACCGCCGCGGAGTACGACCGGCGCTTCGACCGGTCGGTCGAGGCGCTGGTCACCTTCCTCGACAAGGCCGGGTTCATGACGGTGAAGCCGTACGCGGCGCCGGCGCTCCGGGCGCATCTGGGACGCTTCTCGCCGCCGGGTCCGGGCGGCCGCCGCGGCTTCTTCAGCGAGGTGTCCTACCGCGACCCGCTGACGCTGCGCACGCACAGCTATCACTGGATCGAATTGGCGATGATGGCGAACGAACCCCACGCGAGCCCGATCCGGCGCGTGCCGTCGCTCTACAACATCTTCGACGGCCGGTCCGAGGGGATGGCGACCGGCGTCGAGGAGTGGCTGATGCACGCCGGTCTGTTCGACGCGAGCCCGCGCTCGCGCGAACTGATCTACGTCCTGCTCGCGCAGCGAGCGGCCCGCGCCCTCGGCGGCCTGATGATGCACGCCAACCAGGCGACGATCGATCAGGCCGTCCAGTTCGCCTCCGAGAACACGCCGCGCGGCTGGCTGCCGCCCGACGGCGACACGGTGTGGGGCGAGCAGTACCTGTACCTCCAGCAGCCCGGCTACGAGACGAGCTACCTTGCCGGCAAGGTGGAGATCGAGGGGCTGCTGGCCGAGGTCGCCCGCGCCCGCGGCGCGTCGTTCAACCTGAAGGCGTTCTGGGACGAGTTCCTTGCGGCCGGCGTGATTCCGGTGTCGCTCATCCGCTGGGAGCTGACCGGCAAAGACGAGGAAGTGCCCCGGAAATCAGACCGGGAGTGATTTCCGGGCGTGCTGGCGTATCCTGGGCCCATGCGACGCACACTTCTCGTCTCAGTGACGCTGGTTCTCGGTGCCCTGTCGGCCCCGCTGCCGGCCCAGGCGCCGCGGTCGTGGACCGTGAAGGACGCGCCCGCCGAATACCAGGACGCGGTCGCGCGCGCGATGAAGGCGTTCGACTCGGTTCAGGCCACGCTCTCCGCGCGCCTGATGGAGGAGATGAAAGCCGGCGGCCCCACCCGCGCCGTCGCCGTCTGCCGCGACGAAGCGATTCCGTTGACGACGAAGATCGCCGTCGAGCAGTCGGGCATGGCACTCGGCCGCACCAGTCACCTCGTGCGCAACCCGGCCAACGCCCCTCGCGAGTGGATGGCGCCGTTCGTCCGGAAGGCTGCCGGCCGCAAGGCGGCCGACGTGCACCCGGTGGTCGTCGACCTGGGACAGCGGGTCGGGGTCCTGCGCCCGATCGGCACCGCCGGCGCCTGCACGACCTGCCACGGCGCGAAGGCGTCGCAGCCGGAGGCGCTGCAGCGCCTGCTGGCCGAACTCTACCCGCGCGACAGGGCGGTCGGATTCGCGGAGGGAGACCTGCGAGGCTTCTTCTGGGCCGAGGTGAATCGCTGAGCGTCGGGGCTCCGGGACGAACGGACCTCCCGACGTCGGTTTCGCTATGAGCACACAGTTTCGCGCCATTTCGTTCGTCGTCATGCTGGCGGCCATTGCCGCTGGTCCGGCCCGCGCGCAGGAGGAGCCCGCCGCGCAGGCGCAGACCCAGCCCCAGCCAGCGCGGACCATGCGGCCGGTGATATCCGGCCGGCTCTACGCCGTCAGCTCGATGAAGCCCCAGTCGACGGAAGCCGCCGTGCGCATCCTCGAGGCGGGGGGCAACGCGTTCGACGCGGCGGTCGCGGGCCAGGCAGTGCTGGCGCTGGTCGATCCCTCGCTGAACGGCCTCGGCAGCGACGCCTCAACGCTCGTCTACGACGCGAAGACGCGGAAGGTCGTGTCGATCAACGGCGCGGCGCCTGCGCCCAGGCTCGCCACGATCGAGTGGTACAAGGAGCACAACGACGGCAAGCTGACGGTGAACGACGGCCTGCTGTCGGCGACGGTTCCGAGCGTCATCGACACGTGGTACGTGCTGCTCGACCGGTGGGGCACGAAGACGTTCGCCGAAGTGCTCCAGCCGGCCATCGAGGTGGCCGAGCAGGGATTCGTGCTGCCGCCCGCGCTCGCCCGGTCGATTGCGACCGCGCGCAAGCTCCGGAAGTACCCGAGCACCATGAAGCTCTACTGGCCCGGCGGCGAGGCGCCGCAGGCGGGCGACGTCTTCCGGAACCCGGACGCGGGACGCCTGCTCCGGCGGCTGGTGGAGGCCGAGAAGGCTGCCAAGGCCAAGGGGCGTCGAGCCGCGCTGCTCGCCGCTCGCGACCGATTCTACAAGGGCGACATCGCGAGGGAGATGGCGGCGTTCTCCGGGCAGAACGGCGGGCTGTTCCACTACGACGACTTCGCCGGCTACACGGTGAAGATCGAGGCGCCGGTCTCCATCAACTACCGCGGCTATGAGATCTACAAGAACGCCTCCGCCACGCAGGGCCCGGCGGAACTCTTCGCCCTCAACATCCTCGAGGGATACGACCTGCGGGCGATGGAGTTGAACTCGGCGAGTTACATCCACACCAGCGCCGAGGCGCTGAAGCTCGCGTTCGCCGACCGCGAGAAGTTCCTGGGCGACGCCGACTTCATCCGCATCCCGTTCGACGGCCTGCTGTCGAAGGATACGCCGCCGCGCGGCGGGCGCTCATCGATCCGGACTCGGCCTCGCTCGAGCTGCGCCCCGGCGACCCGTCGCCGTTCACGAAGACGAAGGAGCCGCTGGACCGGCCGGTGAGCGCGACGACCGAGGGCGACGCCGATCACGTCGGCGATACGAGCTACATCGCCGTCGTGGACAAGGACCGCAACATGGTCAGCTTCGAGCCGAGCCTCCACAGCTCCTGGGGCTCGGCCATCGTCGTCGGCGACCTGGGCATCATCTTCAACTGCCGAGGCGACTACTACTCGCTGGTGCCGGGCGAGGCCAACGCGCTCGTGCCGGGCAAGCGGCCGCGATCCACGCTGCAGAGCACGCTGGTGATGAAGGACGGGCAGCCGTTCATGATCCTCGGGAGCCCGGGCGGCGACGACCAGGTGATGCGGACGATGCAGACGCTGATCAACGTGATCGACTTCGGGATGAACATCCAGCAGGCGATCGAGACGCCGCGGTGGTCGACGCGCGCGTTTCCGGCGTCGCCGTTCCCGCACACGATGTATCCGGGCGACCTGTCGGTGGAGAACCGGATTCCGGAAGCTGTCCAGAAGGAGCTGCTCGCCAAGGGCCACAAGCTGACGACGGCGGGAGCGTGGTCACTCGGCTCCAACGCGGCGATCATCGTGGACGTGAAGAAGGGGTTTCTGAGCGCGGGAGCGGATCCGCGCGTGGATGCCTACGCCTGGGCGCGATAATCGGGGTCGGGTCGAATTATCTGCGGCCGCTCTCTCGGTTACGAGACTGTAATCGAACGTATTTGATTGAATTCCGGATCACAGTCTTGTAAGCCGATCGCGCACCCGCCGGTAATTCGACCCGACCCCTTCGACGACAAGGAAAAGGGGCACGCGCCCGCGGCGCGTGCCCCAGTCGTTCCCGCCCCGATAACCCGCTACCAGGTCACGCGGAACGCCATCTGCATGGTGCGGCTCTGGTCGATCGCGCCCGTCGTCTGATAGCTGTCCGCCGTCGAACCCAGGTAGTTAACCGGGTTGAAGTTTACGTTGTTGAACAGGTTGAACACCATCAGCTCGTAGCGGAAGACCGCCCGCTTGACGAGCTGCACCTCCTTGACCAGGTTGAAGTCGACGCGGACGACGTTCGGCCCCTGGACGACGAGCGAGCGGTTTCCGCAGTCGCCGTAAGCGTTCGACGCGGTTTCGAGGCAGTCCGGACCATTCGCCGGCTTGAAGTAGCGGCCTTCCGGCGTGCCGGCGCTGTAGCCGGTTGGGTTGAAGCTGTACGCCTTGATCGTATTGTCGATGACGTCCTGCGGCAGCATGTAGACCAGCGTGCGGTACGGGTTGTTCGGGTCGGTCGTCATGCGGGTGCCGTACCAGCTCTGCAGCTCCTCCTGCGTGAACCCGACCATGTTCACGTTGCCGAAATCTACCAGGCGGCCGCTCTGGAACCGGACGATCCGTGGACACCGTCCAGTTGCCGATCAGGCGCTGCATCCACTGGCCGACGTTGGAGCCGAACGGCTTGCCCTGGCCGAACGGCAGCTCGTAGACCGCATTGGCGACGAAGATGTGACGGACGTTGCCGGTCGCGTTGCTGCCGCCGACGTTCGAGTTATTCTGCTCATTCCACTCATAGGGCCGCTGGAGCGAGTAGAACTGGCTCTGGTATCCCTTGCCGTAGGAGTAGTTCGCGCTCGCCTGGAGACCCTGGGCGAACCGGCGCGTGAACACCAGCTGCAGGCCGTTGTAGTACCTGTTCCCACCGTTCGTCGAGACGTTGGCGTTGTTGACGTCGGGATTGGCCACCAGGAAGTTCACCGGCAGGCCGTTGGCCTTCGCATTGGCCACGTAGGTGGCGTTTCCGCGGAGGTCGCCGGCCATCGACAGCACGTTCGGATTCAGCGGGTACAGCCGCTGCACGAGCGTGGTGTTGGTCCAGTTCGAACCCGAGTACGGCGTCTCGGTCGACTTGTTCAGATACGCGAGCAGAATGGGCAGCGGCGCGGTGCCCGGGACAGCCGCGCTGTACGCGAACGTGTTGCCCTTGCCCGCCGCGATGTTGGCCTGCAGGTTGGCCTGCGCGATGCGGAATTCCTTGGCGAAGCCGTTGGTGTTGACGTTCAGCTCGTTGTAGTTGAGGTACGGCGTAGACGTGTTCGGGTTGCTCCATTCCCCGAACGTGTCCGTGCGGATGTAGCGCGCCTCGATCATCATCGTCTTGCCGAGCGCGCGCTGCAGGCCGACCATCGCCGAATGTGTCCGCGTCACCTGGATGTCAGGGTCGAACGCGACGATGCTCGTGCCGGCCGACGCGATGGACATCGGGTAGGTCCGCGTGAGGTTGACGGGCGGCGCGCTGAGATCGCTGGATCTCAACAGGACCGGCAGCGTGCCCAGGTTGCCGTTGGTCTGGTTGCGGGTGGCGTCGATCGACACGCCGGGGTTGCCGCCGAATACGCCGGTAAAGTCGGCCGTGCCCGGTCGCTGATACGCCACCGTGAAGCCGCCGCGGACCACGCTGTCACCCGGCGAGCCGAGGAGCGTGTGCATGAAGCCCTTGTCGCTTCCCACCGTCCACGCCACGCCGACGCTCGGCGCGAGGTTGTTCTTGTCGGTTTTGTACGCGTTGGTTTCATTCGTGAGCATCGTGAGAGTGGGCACCGCTCCCTGCAGCACGCCTGGCTGGAACAGATTGCCGAGGCCGTCCACGGTCGAACCGACCTCGAAGCCGGTGCCCGTGCCGGTCTGCCCCATGATGGCGTTGATGTCGGCGTTGGAGTAGCTGTCGTTGATCGCGTAGAACGGCATCTGGAGCGCGTAGCGGAGGCCGGCGTTCAGTGTGAGGCTGGGCTTCACGCGCCACTGATCCTGTACGTAGAACCCGTACTCCGGCTGCCGTCCCTCCTGAAGGCTCTGCCCCAGCATGACATAGGTGGTGCCGTCGTCCCCGATGCGCGCCTCGCGTCCGATGGAGGTGACGCGGCCGGTCAGCACGGAGTACAGAGCTTTGGCGTTGTTCAAATCCGTCGTGGACGCGCTCGGGAAGTTGACGGTCGTGAACATCGAGTCGGCCGGGTCGCCGGACGCGATGCCGAACCCAATCGTCGGCACGTGCTGCTGGTTCTTCAGCCACACGCGCGCCTGCGTGTACGACCCACCAAAGGTGAGCGCGTGCCGGCCCTTCTGCCAGTTCACGTTGTCCTCGATGACCCGCGTGCTCCCCTCACGCGAGCTGTTGGTCGCTTGCCTGTACGGGTTGGACATGCTCTTGAACGCGCTCATCGTGAGCCCGTAGCCGCCGTAGTCGGTGAACATGCTCGGGTTGTTCGACGGGAAGAACTGCGTCGCGCCGCCGGTGGCGCCGACGCGTACCTCGTTGACCAGGTTTGCGCCCAGCGTCGACCGCACCGACACCTGTCCCGAATACCGCTCTGAGTCCTGGACGCCGATGTTCGGGAAGCCCGGCCACTGTGTGTAGGTGGTGTTGGTCGTGTCCGGGTTCGAAATCAGATGGTTGTACGTCGTCGAGAACGACACGCGGTGTTTCGACGTGGCGTTCCAGTCGATACGAACCGTCGGGTACTTCGTCGTGCTCGCGGTGGACAGCTGCCAGACCCCCTCCTGCGTCAGCGGGTCGGTGGTGGCGTTGATGGTCTGGCCCGACATCGACGACCGCATCGACGCGATCGTCTTGGCGATGAGCGGGTCGATCGTCGCAAGCTGGCCCTTGCTCGCCGCCAGCTGCCATCAGATCGACCGGGGGCTCCCGCGGCGTACCGGAAGATCCCCTGCTCGGACGACGGACTCATCATCGTCGGCCTGAGCGTCTGCGTGCTCGGCGAGCTGATCCACTCGTAGTTGAAGAAGAAGAACGCTTTGTCCTTGACGATCGGCCCGCCGATGCGGAAGCCGGGCTGGTCGTTGTGCTGCGCCGGCTTGTCGGTCGGCGTGCCGGTGGCGTCCACGTTGCGATTCAGGTTGAACCAGGTGTTCGTGTTGAACTTGTCGTCCTGGAGGTAGTAGTAGGCGCTCCCGCGGAACTGGTTCGTCCCCGAGCGGGTGGTGAAGCGCACCTGGACGCCGCCCTGACCCACGTCGCCCGCGTTGCCGGCCGCCGACCCGACCGAGATCTCCTCGACCGCGTCGAGGCGCGGGCTGACACGGGTGAACATGCCGTCCCAGGTCTTCGCGTAGTTGTCCTGGATGTTCATGCCGTCGAGCGTGATGTTGACGGCGCTCTGCGGCAGACCGTTCACCGTCGCCTCCGCGCGTGCTCCCGCCGCGAGAGCGCGACGCCGGGCAGCTGGTCCACGAAATCGAACGCGGCGCGGCCAGGCAGCGGCAGGTTGGTGATCTGCTTGACGTTGATCGTCGACGCGACGGCGGCCGTCTGCGTCTGCACGAGCTGCGTCGCCGCCTCGACGACCACGGTCTCCTCGAGTTTGCCCAGCTCGAGGATGGCCTTGACCGACGCCGGCACGCCCGCGCTGACGACGACGTCGTTCAGGATGGCCGTCTTGAAGCCCATCAGCGCGACGGTGACGGTATACGCGCCCGGCTCGACCGCCGGAATCGTGAACGTCCCGTTCGACCCGCTGACGGCCGTGTAGACCGTGGAGGTGGCTTTGTTCTTGGCGCTCACGTCCGCGCCCGGGACCACACCGCCCGACGAGTCGGTCACCGTGCCGGCGATCGTCGATGTCGCAACGCCCTGCGCGAACGCGCCGGTGGATGCCGCCAGCACGAATGCCAGCAGCAGCGAGAGTAAGACGAATCCCTGCTTTCCAGTCCGCATGAAATCCTCCATCAGCTGACAGTAGGTTCCATCTTCACCACAGAACGACGACGAACAGCGCCTGGCGGAACCCAACAAGGGCGAGAACAGCGAGAACTCCCCCCAGGACCGCGCAAGCACTCGCGATGCCAGCCGGCCGATGCGCCGGCACTGAACAAATTCGGCCGATCTTCGGGTTCCCCTGGTCGAGATCCAATTGCCCAGATCCGCCGCTCCAAAAGTCCGTATCGGGGACCCGAGGCCAGCGGCTCAACAGTCGAAGTGGGAGGCGGCTCCGGGGCCGCGCCAGCCGACCCGCACGCGCAGACGATACGTGGGGGAGCCGCCGGGCGTCAAGTGGTAGAGTGAGAGCAATCGTCCGAGGTGCGGCGCCTGTGGTTGAGCTTCGGCTCAGCCTCGGGTGGTCGCGCGTCGGGTCGTGCACCCGCGCGGGGAGGGCAGGATGAGTACATTGAGCCGTACACTCCGGCCGCTGGCGGCGGTGGTCGCCGTCTCGGGACTCTCGATGCTGACGCTTCTGGCGCAGGGCGGCGTCCCAGCGCCGGACGATCCGCGACAGCTCCTTCCCCAGCAGCGCCCTTCGTTCTCCGCGGGCACCGTGCTCGTCCCGGTGGCGGTCAGGGTGATCGACAGCAAGACCGGGAAGCCGTTGACCGACCTGCAGCGGGACGACTTCACGCTCCTCGAGAACGGCCTGCCGCAGCAGGTCGGTCACTTCGAGCGGCGCGCCTTCACGCCGGACGCCGCGCCGCAGCCTGGGACGAAGCCTCCCATCCGGGAGACGGCGCTCGGGCTGGCTCCGCAGAACGGCCGGATCATCCTCCTGGTGTTCGGCCGCGGCCGGCTGCAGGAGCCCTCGAGGGCGCTCGACGCTCTGCAGCGGTTCGTCCGGGAGCAACTGCTGCCGCAGGACCAGGTGGCCGTATTCGCGTACGATCGGGCCACCGACTTCACCACCGACCACGAGCAGGTCGCGCAGTTCATCGAGCGATTCAAGAAGGCCCACTACGATATCGACATGGAAGTCCGCCTCGCCATCGAGTCGTCGATGGCCGCCGTCTACGGCAGCAAGGCGTTGTCGAAAGGCGTCCGCCAGAAGATCGACAACATGTTCACCGGGCCGGGGCTGTTGGGATCGCGCGAGCTGGGCAAGGGGGAGACCGACGCCAGCAAGCGCACGGCGGAAGAGGCGGCAAGGCAGGTTGGCGTGGCACAGCGAGCGGAGATTGCCGAGACGAACAACCGGCTCTACGTCGAGGCGGTGAAGGCTCTGGGTGCCGATTACGCCGGCCCGCCCCCCGCCGGATGGACCTCGCTCGACGAAATCCAGACGCCGCAGTTCGCCACGCTCGGCCTCGACAACTTCATGCAGGTGACGGCGCGCTCGCTCCAGGACCTCGGAAACTGCTACGCCGCGATCGAGTACCTGCGGCACCTCGAGGGGGACAAGCACCTGGTGTTCGTCACCGAGCGCGGGATGAACCTGCCGCGCCTCGAAGACGACATGGACCTGACCAGGGTCGCCAACGACGCGCGCGTCGCCATCGATACCTTCCAGGTGGGCGGCCTCGAGGGGCAGCAGGGCGGCTACTGGACCGACCAGAGCCAGCAGACGTTTGCGTTCCGAGGCCTTCGCCTGATCGCCGAGCAGACGGGCGGTGTGTCGTCAATCAGCGAGGACGGCATGACCGCGGTGAACCGGATCAACGAGTTGTCGAAGTCCGAGTACCTGATCGGTTACTACCCGTCGCAGACCCGTTTCGACGGGCAGTACCCGGAAGATCGAGGTGCGGACGCGGCGGCCGAACGTGACGCTCCTCTATCGGCGCGGCTACTACGCCACCACCGACGTCAGGGCTTACAACCGCCGCGAGGCGATCACGCAGGAGCGGCTGTCGGCGGCGGCCGGGTTCAGGCGCGAGATTGGCGACATCAAGCTGAAGCTCGACGCCAGGCAGGCGAAGAACGCGGACGGAGTCAACGAGGTGTCGGTGCGGCTCTCCATCGACACGGCGCGCCTCTTCCTGTCGCTCGTCGACGGCAATCGAACCGGCGCCGTGGACATCCTCGCGGTCTGCTACAACGACAAGGAGCAGGCGGTCGGCCAGTTCTACCAGCGGGCGGGGATCGACCTCTCGCCCGAGATGTTCGACAAGGTCAGCAAGTCGGGCCTGCCCTACAACGTGAAGTTCGAGGCGACGCCGGCGACGCGCCGCGTCCGCGTGGTCGTCTACGACTTCCGCTCCGACCTGGTGGGCAGCGCCGACCGGCGGATTACTGAGCGAGAGGCCGCGATTCGGGATCGAGCCAGCAGGGCCGGGATGCGTCGAGAGTGGGCCTTCGGAGCAGGCCGTCGCCCCGGCCTCGGAAAGCGACGAGCGCGTGCCGCGGTTTCCCGGGCGCAGCGCGTGCGGTCGATCCAGCGCTATTAGCGCGCGCCCGAGGCCAGGGAACCGGAAATCGCGGCAGCGCGAGGACGCTTTCCCGGCCTGCGGAGCGGCCCGCGAGCGAGGCGCCCGGTCCTGCTGGCGAGTCAGGATCGCGGCCTCGCGCCTAGAACGCGGTGACGGGTTCGCCCGACCGGCAGAGCGGGCAGTCGGCTGCCGCGTAGTTGTCCGGCGCCTTGTATTCCGCGAGCGCGATGTTCGGCACGCCGAGATCGACGAGGGCTTCCTGGCGGTCGTAGATTTCGATCGTGCCGACCACCGTTCCCCCCGCCTCCCGCACCAACGCCGCGCAGCGCGCGAACGTCTGCCCCGTGTTCCGCACGTCGTCGGCCAGCAACACCCGCTTGCCCGCCATCTGCTTCCGATAGAGCGCGCGTAGCGCCTGGTCGCGCCCGGCGTCCGGCGCGAACGGCGCGAACATCTTCGCCGGCTCGGTGAGACTGCGCCGGCTGTCGAGCAGGCCGGCGATGGTGTGGGCCAGTAGCGCGCCGCCGGTCAGCGGCCCGGCCACGAGGTCGGTCTCCGCGACCAGCGACGGCGGCAGCAGGTCGATGAGGTCCTGCGCGAAGCGCCAGATCGTGGACGGGTAGCGGAACAGCTGGTGCGGATTGAGGTAGACGCGCCCGTGGTAGCCGTTGCCGTAGTCGAAGTGCCCGTCGATCATCAGCACTTCGAACCGCTGCAGGTCCTCGAGCGCACGGCGGCGGATGTCGTCGGGTCGGCTCATGGGGGGAGTATATCGCTACCGCCGCCGGATCGGCGGCGGGCCGGCCGGCAGGTAGCTCTCGTACGGCTTGCCCGCAACCTTCTCCGCGAACTCCTTCTTGATCGCCGCCCGCGTCGCGGAATCGTTGAAGAGATCGACCATCGTGGCGGCAAGGGCCTTGGCCGCGTAGTTCATCCCCTTGTGGCCGATGGACATGCCGCCGCACGCGACGACGGGCCACGCATGCCAGGGCGCCTTCTTCGGCGCGGTCACGACGGCGAGCTGCAGCGTGGGCACGTTCCAGCTCACGTCGCCGACATCGGTCGAGCCGCCTTCGGGGGCGCCCGGCTTCTCGAGGAACGGGACGATCGTCTCGTCGAGGCCTGCGGGCTCCGTGCCGGTGGCCTTCTGAATCTCCCGCGCGAACTGCTGCTCTTCGGCCGTGAACCGGGGCGGGCCCAGCCATTGCAGGTTGTCGAAGATCAGCCGCTGCCCCTTCATGTTGACGAGCATGTCGTAGGTGCCGCCCTGGACCGTCAGCTTCGATTCGACATCCGCCGCCAGCGCCGCACCGGCGGCGATCTTGCGGACCCGCACCATCACGTCCTCGACGCCCGCCCGGTCCGAGTCGCGCACCCAGCACCAGAGCCTGGCGTAGTCCGGCACGACGTTCGGCACGTCGCCGCCCCTGACGATTGAGTAGTGAATCCGGACCGTCGGCTTGACGTGCTCGCGCAGGCGGTTGACCGCATCGGTGAAGATCTCCAGTCCGTCCACCGCGCTCCGGCCGTTCCATGGATCGAACGCGGCGTGCGCCGTCTTGCCGTGGAACTCCACGATGAAGTCCACGATCGCCTGGCTGCCCTTCGTCTCGGCGTTCGTCTCGTCCCCCGGATGCCAGGACAGCACGATATCCGCGTCCTTGAACAGGCCGGCGCGCACCATGTAGATCTTGCCGCCCACGTCTTCCTCGGCCGGCGTGCCGTAATACCGGATCGTGCCCGCGATCTTCCCAGCGGCAATCTGCTCCTTGATCGCCATCGCGGCGCCGAGGGCGGCGACGCCCAACAGGTTGTGGCCGCACCCGTGTCCCGGGGCGCCGGCCTCGAGCGCCGTCTTCGTCGGCTGGGCCTTCTGCGAGAGGCCCGGCAGCGCGTCGTACTCGCCCAGGACGCCGATGACCGGCGCGCCCTGCCCGTATTCGGCAACGAACGCCGTCGGCATGTCGGCCACGCCCCGCCGCACGCGGAAGCCCTGCGCCTCGGCAAACGCGGCGATCGCCTCGGCCGACTTCGTCTCGAGCAGCGCCGTCTCCGCATACGCCCAGACCTGGTCGCTCAGCCTGGCCAGCTCCGCCGCGTGCCGGTCGATCGACGCGACAGCCGCGGTCTTCTGCGCCAGGAACGGCACCTGTTCCCCGGCGAACGGCGAAGCCGACAGGCCGGCCAGCACGGCCAGACACGCGAGCGCAACGACCAGACGTTTCAGCATGGAGTCTCCACTCACTTGTACCGCCAGCCCGCCACGTCCGATCCCGGCGGGGCGGTCCGCTCGATGTGCTTCGTCATCAGATCGAACAGCTCCCGGTCCCGCGGACCCCAGCAGTGCGGCGCGCCGCGCTGGTAGGTCACGCTCCCGCCGTAGTAGGGCGTCTTCGTGGACTCCAGGAACTTCTCCATCAGCCCTACCGCGTTGTCCAGGTAGAACGAGTCGTCGTCGCCCACGTAGATGTGGAGCTTGCCCTGGAGCTTCGGGCCGAGCGTCGCCCAGTTCTTCTCGAGGATCGCGCGCAGGTCGTAGTGATCGAGCCAGTAGGCGGCGACCTTCTTGTCGATGACGCCGGTCCGCTTGTCCCAGATTCGCTGCGGATAGCCGTCCGGCCCCACCGGGCCGTAGGTCGCCTCCCAGATGTCCCACTGGCCGCCGGACCGCGACCTGTCGCCCACCACCAGCTCGAACCAGTTCTCGTCCTTCATCATCGACGTGATGTTGCCGTCCGGCGTGCGGGTATTGGGCCGCTCCACCTTCGTCCACCCCTTGTCGACGAAGTACGCGTTCGCGTCGCTGTAGATGTTGACGATCTGGTGGTAACGGAAATCGACCGAGTCGGGGCAGCTCGCCCAGGCGCCGCCGAAGAAGTCGGGGTGGAAAATCTGCAGCGCCAGAGCCTCCCAGCCCCCGGTCGAGCCGCCAGAGAGCTTGCGCGCCCAGGGCTCGCGGATGACGCGGAACTTCGTCTCGACGGCGGTGATCAGCTCCTGCAGGATCGCATCGCCGTACGGCCCGTTGTTCTCCGAATTCACCGCGTACGAATCGTCGTAGTAGGGCGAGGGGTGCTGGAAGGTGACGTAGAGGAAGCGCGGCATGTCCTCGGCCAGCCAGAGCCTGTCGAAGTCGCGCCCGCTGCCGAAGCCGCCGGGCGGCCGCGTCGAGAAGTGCCCCTGCGAGTAGTTCACCGGGTACTTCACGTCGGGGTGTTTGTCGTAGTCCTTCGGCAGGAGCACCGTGGCGCCGAGGTAGATCGGCGCGCCCCACCACCTGGACAGGATCTCGCTCTTGAACTTGATCCGCTTGACGTACTCCGTGTCGGGCTGTTCCGGAATCGGCGGGATCACCTGGTCGCAGACGAGGTCGATCGTGGTGCCGGCCGCCGGGTCGATCGTGACCTTCCTCGGCGTCGAGAACAGGTTGCCCGGCGAGCGCCTCCAGTTCTGGCCTTCCCACTGGTCCATGTGCAGCCAGACCGTGTGGCCGTCGGCGCGCGCGAACTTCGTGTAGACGTTCACGAACGCCTGAACGAGGTACTCGCCCTTCGGGATCGCGTCGAGGCTCGCCACCGGATGTCCGAATACCGTGCCGTCGATCTCGGCGACGGCGCCCGGCTTCAAGCCCTCCACGTTCAGGCCGAAGAGCGGCGCGCCGGTCTGGCCCGCCTGCTGGATCGGTCCGCCGCCAGCGGCTGCCCGCCCGGCGGGTGGCGCCGCCTGCGTGGGCGCAGATGCCGTCCCATCGGCGGGAAGGCGCGCGATCGCCACGTACACGCGCCCTGTGACCGGTTCAGCGCGCGCGGCAGCCGGGAACGAGATCCGCACGCGCACGCCCTTGCGCGGCGGCGCGCCGGCGCGGATGCCCGCCGTGACCGCGACCAGCGCCAGCGCGAGTGCGACGATGAGACGATGCTTCATGAGCCAGTCCTGATCGATCCGCCGCCGGAGGATAGCACAGGCCGGCCTTCGGTTCCCGATGCCGGCTCCGAGCGGACGGCTGACTGAGAATACACCCACCTCAGCAATACATTTCCTCTTGACAAGCATAGTATATCGCATATATTAGGTATATCTGGTAGTCAAGGAGGTGGGCTTGTTCGTCACCCTGTCACCCAGTCACCCGGACCCGATGTACAAGCAGGTCACCGACCAGATCAAGGACGCCGTCGCGTCGGGAGACCTCAAGCCGAACGATCGCCTGCCATCGGTCCGGGAGCTTTCCGAAGCGCTGAACGTCAGCGCGATCACGATCAAGCGCGCCTACGCCGACCTGGAGACCGACGGCTACATCCTGACGCGGGCCGGGCTGGGTTCCTTCGTCGCCGACGTCGAACGCGGCGCGCTGCGGAACCGGAAGCTGGCCGAACTGCGCGAGGAGCTCCGGCGGATCGTCCGGACCAGCGCGAAGTTCGGCATCACCTCCGACGACATCGTCAACCTGGCACGCCAGGCCGAAGGAGACTGACATGGATATCGTGCTCGAGGCCCGGGACCTCACCAAGCACTACGAGGACTTCACCCTCCGGGGGGTGAGTCTCGAAATCCGCCGCGGCACGATCGCCGGGCTCTTCGGTCCGAACGGTGCGGGCAAGTCCACGCTGCTCAAGGTGCTGGCCCGCCAGATCCCCGTCGAGTCCGGCTCGCTGAAGGTCCTCGGCCTGTCGTACGACCGCGCCGAGCAGGACCTAAAGAACCGGATCGGGTACGTCCCGCAAGAGACCGCCTTCTACCCGGAAAAGACCGTGCAGTGGACCGCACGTTTCGCGGCGCCCTACTTCGCCCGCTGGGACGGCGCGCTCTTCTACCAGCTGCTCGAGCAGTTCAAGGTCAACCCGCTGAAGAA
Source organism: uncultured Acidobacteriota bacterium (assembly GCA_963698725.1). Taxonomy (GTDB): domain Bacteria; phylum Acidobacteriota; class Vicinamibacteria; order Vicinamibacterales; family Fen-181; genus FEN-299. Next base: position 119,411 of record CAVORY010000003.1, on the reverse strand, counting down.
GGTGAAGCACCTTTCCGCCGGCCAGAAGAAGCTGCTCTCCCTGGCGTTCGCGTTCTCCCACGGCGCGGAGCTTCTCATCCTGGACGAACCGACAGCCGGCCTCGACGTCGTCCACCGCCGCGCGCTGCTGGACAGGCTTCGCGCGTTCGTCGCGGACGGCGACCGGACGGTCGTCGTGGCGTCGCACGTCACCGACGGCCTCGACCAGATTGCCGAAGAGGTGACGTTCCTGGACGAGGGGCGGGTCGTGATGCGCGAGGACAAGGACGACCTGCTGTCGCGGTGGAAGTGGGTGCACTTCAAGGACGGCGCGCTGCCGCCGCAGGTCGAGGATCGACTGGTGCGGGTGCGGCGCCTGCCGTTCGGTTCGAGCGGATTGACCGGCGAGTACCCGGCTCTGCGGGACGCGCTGGCCGATCCGCTGGCAACCGGCAACGCCAAGCTGGAGAACGCCAGCCTGGAGGACGTGCTGCTGTCGCTCATCAAGGAGGCGTGACATGGACCCGATCTTCCGGAGCAGTTCGTTCTTCTACGCGACGGCGCTCGTCACCTACTTCGCGCTGCTCGGGCGCTACATGCTCACGCGGAGCTTCCAGGTCTTCGAGATCCTTCCGCTATTCCTGCCGATATGGACCCTGGGCGCGATGGCCGCCAGCGAGCACGACGAGCGGTATGCGTTCCTGCGAATGCTCCCGGTATCGGACGAACGAGTGGTGCGGACCAAGTTCCGGCTCGTCCTCTCTGCGGTGGCCGTCAACTGGGCCCTGATGATGGCGGTTGCCGCGTTTCGGCTGGGTGACGGAGCCGCCGAACCCTCGACGCTCGTCTACCTGACACTGGTCGGCGCCTTCGCGCTGCTGTTCGCATCCTGCTACCAGATCGGCATCTGGCGATTCGGGTTTCCGGTGATGTCGGTGGCGTTCGGGGTGTCGATCGCCGCAGGCCTCGTGCTGGCGATCATCCACCTGGCCAGCCTCAAGTACGACGACAACTGGCCCTCGCTCAGCCAGCTGACCCTCGTCAGATGGCTTGGCGGCTCGGCGTGGATCTCGAGCGCCGCCATCGCGGCGCTCGCGCTCGTCGTCCATCGATGCCTGGTGGGGCTCGGCATCCGCGTCAAGGCGTCGAGCGAAGCACATTTGTGAAGCTGGAAAGTTCGAAGTCGCGAAGTGCGAAGTCGCGAAGTGCGAAGTTGCGAAGTGCGAAGTCGGGAAGCAGTGAGGTGAAATCATGGACCGCACGATTCTGGCTGCGTTCCGTCGTCTGATCGTCGCGGCGTTCCTGCTCGGCGCGTCCGGGCAGGCGGCCGCCGAGGAGTACCTACTACGCCGTCGAAGTGAACGGCGTGCTCTGCGGGTACGCGAAGATGGTCACCTCGCCGCTCGAACAGGGCGGGCGGGCGCTCATGGTGTTGCGGCACGAATTGGTCATCCGGGGCACGCTACTCGGCGCCCCGGTCGACAACCGGCTGCAGTTCACCTACCACATCGACCCCGCGACGGGGGCCTTCATTTACCACGACAGCGCCATCGAGCAGGGCCGAACGCGCCTGACGTCGGCGATCCGCGTCGAGGGGCGCACGGCCCGGGTGGCGGACAGCCGCGGCGGCGCGGAGACGGTGGTCGAGCTGCCGGCGGACGTCGTTCTGGCCAACACGCTGCTCTACCCGCACCTCCAGGCGGACTTCGTCGGGCGCGGGCTCGCCAGCCAGACGTACCAGATCTTCGACGGCCGCGACGGCGCCGTGCGCGAGGTGGTCTACACCAGGACGGGCGCCGAGACGTTGCGCCTCGCGGGGAAGTCGTTCGACACGGTCGTGCTCGATTCGTCGGATCGCAGGACCGGCGTCGTTCTCACCGAGTGGCTCGACACGAGGACGGGGATGGTGGTGCAGACCAGACAACCCGGCGGCTTCCGGAAGTATCTGACCGACGCCTCGATCGTGGACGCCGTCACGAACGCCGGGACGCGGGCGAACCTCACGCCGACCGTGTTGACGAAGACGAACCTGCTGATTCGGAACGTGCGGGGCATCTCGTACATGAAGGTGCGGGCCGTCGCACGCCCGTCCGGGCTTCGCCTGACGGCCGAGGCTCTCAGCGTGCCCGGCCAGCGCTTCTCGGGCACCGTGCAGGACAACCTCGTCGAGGGGGTGTTCGAGATTGCGCACCCTCGGTACGACGGAGCCCAGGCTGCGCCGTTTCCGCCGCCCGATTACGCCAGGGACCCATCGCTTCGCCCGTACCTCGAGGCGAACGAGATGATCCAGGCCGACGACGCCGTGCTCCGTGACAAGGCGCGCGAGATCACCGCCGGATCGCGCGACTCGTGGGAGGCGACGCGCCGCCTCAGCGAGTGGGTGGCGAAGGAGATCAAAGGTGCGATTCCCGGAGGGATCACCGCGCGCGGCACGTTCGACCAGCGCGCCGGCGAATGCGGCGGCCACTCGTTCCTGATGGCGGCGCTCAGCCGGAGCGTGGGGATCCCGGCGCGCGTCGTCTGGGGCGTGCTCTACGTGCCGGACGGCGGCGGCGCGTTCGGGCGGCACGGCTGGAACGAAATCTACATGGGTGCGGCCGGCTGGATTCCGCTGGACACGACAATCCGGGAGACCGACTACGTCGACTCCGGGCACATCCGCATCGGCGTGTTCACGGCGTCTGTCGCGACCAACGTCGACATGCGCGAGGTCGAGATTCTCGAGCATCGCGTGACGCCGGCGGCCGGCGGGCAGGCGGGTTCCGGCCAGGGACCCGCGCGGTTCGACGCGTACGTCGGGGAGTACAAGAACACCGGCCGCGGCGTCGTCGTGAAGGTCTCCGAACGGGACGGGGCGCTCGTCGCGGACATCCCCGGTCAGATCGCACTGACGCTCAAGGAGCCGGACGCAGACGGCGTGTGGAGGAGGCGGTACCGCTGAAACCCTCGGGCAAGGCGGGGACATGGGTGGATCCGTCCGGCCGGGTCAGCCTGTCGTTCGAGCGTGACCCGGCCGGCGGTGTCGCCGCGATGCTGATCGACGGGGCCACGGTCTTCCGGCGCTAAGCCAAGCGGCGAGAGGCGAGAGGCGCCGCCCCCGCCTCCCGCCTACTGTCTATTTCCGGCCCCCTCCCGGCGCCTGGTCCACGTACGTGACCGGCTTCGAGCGGTCCTCGTACGGCCGCAGGACCCACTCGAAGAAGGTCCACGTCCGGTTCCACGAGTCGATCTGGTCGGGCGACTCCACGCGCTGAAGCGTGTTCGGATCGACGCGGCGGCTGAACGCATGGCCGCCGCTGGCGCCCCAGCGCGGAGGATCCACGTACGTCTTGGTTTCGGCGAGATCCGGCTTGCGCGAGCGGAGCGCGTCGACGATCTGCTGGTCCTCGACGTAGTCCACGTCGGTGTCGTTGGTGGCGACGTGGACGAGCAGCGGCACCTGCAGCTTGTCCACGTGGTAGAGCGGCGACCGCTTGATGTAGATCTCGCGCTTCTCGAACGGCAGCCCCTGGATCTCCTTCTGGGTCGAGAAATCCCACTGATAGCTCGGCCCCTTGTACGACAGGCGGAAGACGAGGTTGGTCACCGGCACGATCGCCGCGCCGGCCGCGATCGGGTGCTTGTCGCGGAAGACCGACAGCAGCGTGATGTAGCCGCCGTGGCTCCACCCCATCATCCCGATGCGCGCCGGATCGACGTGCGGCAGCGTCGTCAGGTAGTCCGCGGCTGAGATGACGTCTTCCACCTCCTTGCCGCCGTAGTCGATTGCCATGTGGTGCGCCTCGCCGTAGCCGGTGCTCCCGCGGTAGTCGGGCGCGATGATGACGTAGCCGCGGGCCACCGCCTCCTTCACGAACGGGAACATCGTGATGCCCCAGTTGCCGTGGACGCCGCCGTGCACCCAGATCATCGCCGCGTGCCCCTTCGGGCCGCGTTTGTCGAGCGGCTGGAACAGGTAGGCCGGAATGTCCATGTCGCCCACGTTGCTCCGGTACGTCACCGTCTTGAAATCGATGATGCCCTTGCAGAGTTCCGGGTAGCGGGCTGCCGTCTTCTCGCGGGCCGCCATGTCGGCCGCGAAGTTGGTCCCCAGCGACTGGTCCTTCGGGTCCTTCGACACATACAACTGCCTGGCGCGGTCCGGGTCCATCGGGACCTGCAGGCGGGGGTTCTGGCGCGGCGGCTGCTGCGCCTGGGCCTGAGCTTGTGCCGGCGGCTTGGCCGGCGGCGCTTGCGATTGGGGTGACGCCACCGCCAGGCCGGCGGCTGCGATGGCGGAGACGATGACAGCGACGAGATATCGGGCGGCGCAGGTGGATCACATGAACCTCCGGTGAAGACCCGCAGACGGGCGGGTGCGATGCGGGGAGTCTAGCAGGATTGGGGCCTATGTGAGAGACCGCGATTCCGCGTCGCGGCGGGCTGGCGGCCCCTTCCCTCCCTCGCCGCCTCCGCAGCCCGGGAAACCGTCCTCGCTCTGGACCGGTTTCCGGGCGGGGGCGCCCGCCTTGCGCGAAAGCCCTGGCTCAAGCGGCCGCGCGGCGGCGGGGGAAACCGGTCCACCCGCTCGTCGGTTTCCGCGCGCCGGTGACGGGCTGCTCCGAAGCGGCTCGTCCGGAAAGGGGCCGCCAGCCCGCCGCGACCCTGCATCGCGGTTTCCACGACTGTCAGGAGGCCGCGATCCGGGATCGAGCCGGCAGGGCCGGGATGCGTCGCGAGTGGGCCTTCGGAGCAGGCCGTCCACCCGGCCTCGGAAAGCGACGAACGCATGCCGCGATTTCCCGGGCGCAGCGCGTGCGGTCGAGCCAGCGCGGTTAGCGCAAGCCCGACGCCCCACGTGCCGGAAATCGCGGCAGCGCGAGGACGCTTTCCCGGCCTGCGTAGCGGCCCGCGAGCGATGCGCCCGACCCTGTCGGCGACTCAGGATTGCGGCCTCTCATCTAGAACGTGAAACCCACCGACACGTTCATCGTCCGCACCCCCTCGACCATCGTCGGCTTGAGGAAGAAGGTCGAGGTCATCGTGCCGCTGTAGCCGACGTAGTTGGCGTGGTTGGCGAGGTTCTGCACGCTCAGATTGAGCGACAGGCGGTAGCGCGACTGGTCGCCCATGTTCATGGAGGTCACCGTCATGCCGGCCGGGCCGCCCGACACCGCGAAACCCGTTCCGCCGGCGACCTTCTTCTTCCCGAGCCCGATGGTGTACGAGAACATGCCGTACGAATTCCAGATGCCGGTCGCGCGCACGGTGTTGCGCCCGACGCCCGCCGGGCGGTCGTTGAAGATCCCGTCGCCGTTGTCGTCATAGCCGGTGCGAATCGTGTACGGCGTGCCCGATGACGCGGAGACGACGATCATCACCGTGAGGTTCTTGACCGCGCCGCTGAAGAGCGACAGGCTGGCCCGGTGACGAACGTCGTTTGAGGAAGGCCCCCACTCGCTCGCGTAGGTCCCCGTCGCCGGCACGCTGAACGCGCCGTCCGTGTCGTTCTCCGACCTGGCCAGCGTGTAGCTGCCACCGACCATGAGCCCCCGCCTCCAGCTGAACCACGGACCGGTGGCGGTGGCGTGTATCGTTCTGGCCATGCCCGCCGCGCCGGCGAAATTCAGGTTGGCGTTGACGCCGACCGACCGCGAACGCTGGCTTCCCTCCGACACCGACTCGATCAGGTTCGCGAACCGCGGGTCCGGTCTCACCCCTTCGACCGGTGCGTTCAGATTGACGCCGACCAGGACGCCGTTCGTGCGGGTGTCGGCGTAGACGGCGCCGACGCGCAGCGCTTTGGCGATCTGCTGGTCGATGCCGACACTCAGGCGCGTGTTGTCGGCCATCACCATCCCGCTGTCGAGTTGGTACCTGTTGGTCGCCGGGATGACGCCTTCAGAGCCCGGTTCCGGGTACGACGGATTGAGAATGTTCAGCTCCTGCTGGTGGTACCCGTCCAGACGCAGCGTCTGCTCGTAGGTCCCCGCGCTCAGCCAGTCGTAGAAACGCCCGGCGCTCGCGCGCAGCGTCGTCTTGCCGCCCTTGAACGGCGCCCACGTGACACCGAACCGCGGCCCGATGTTGTTGTAGTCGGCAAGGTGCGTCTGCGCCTCGATGCGCACGCCGGGACTGAGCGTCAGATTCTTCGAGACCCGGATGTCGTCCTGGATGTAGAAGCCGGCCTGCAGGTTCCAGTACTCGATGGTGGGGTCGCCGATTCGGCGGGTGAACGACCGCGGAAGCCCCGCCTCGTACGCGTCGAGGCTCGTGAACGTGTACGAGCCCAGGTAGTTATTCGCCTCGTCGGACCGGTACTGCCCGCCGTCGAGCGAGATTCCGGCGCGCCACGAGTGGCGGCCGCGGACGTAGTCGAGGTCCGACTGGAGCGAGAACCCCGACGTGTGCCGCCCGCCCGCGCGCTGCGAGCCTCCGCTCGTGAACGAGTCGAGCACCGTGATCGTTCTCTCCTGGAGATTCGAGCGGCTGACAGACTCGCTCCAGTTGATCAGCAACCGCGTGTTGATGAAGGCGCGGCGTCCGATCGGGCCCGCTTCCTGGAAACGCACGAGGAAGAAGCGGTTGTCGGTCGAGAAGCCTCGCCCCGGAAGGTCGTACGCGCCGACGCCCTGGTTTTCGCTGGTGGTCTTGGAACCGTTCACCGACAGGCGAATCGTCTGGTCCCTGGTCACCGCGTAGTCGAACAGGCCCGAGAAGTTGAACCCCTCGGTCGGCTGGCGGATGTCGACGTTGCGCGCGATGACGCCGGCCGGGACGGCCGCGTAGAGGTTCGGCGTCGAATAGCGGTTCACACCGCCGAAGTTCAGGCTGAAGCTGCTCTTCTCCTTGATCACGGACCCGCTGACGCCGAACGACACATTCTGCGTGCGGGCAGGACCCTTCTTCGGCACGAGAGGGTTGGCCCCGTCGAAGGCGCTGTCGTAGAAGCTGTACCGGCCGTTGCCGCGCATGGCGCCCATGCCCGGCTGGGTGATGATGTCGATGAACATCCCGCCCGCGGAGTGGTTCTCGGCGGCGAACATGTCGCGCGTGATGTGGATCGCTTTGATCTGCGCTTTCGGCGGCAGCTGCGCCCCCTCGAAGCTGTCGACCCGGATCGCGGCGCCTGGGCCCGCCATCTGCTGCAGCTGCTGCGCCATCTCGTCGGCGTCGTCCGAGAGCGCCTCGACCTGCTCGCGCGTCAGCGCGGTCCCGAATGTGGCGCCCCGATCGGAGGCCGCCACCTGCTTGTCGCGGCCAACCGTGACCTCCTCGGTCACCTTCGCCATGGGCAGCACGAGCACGCGCCGGTTCTCGCCGGCCTTCACCCGCACGTCCTGGATCAGGCCGATTCCGAACCCCGGAAACTCGCCGCTCACCGAGTACCGGCCCGGAGCCAGTCCGTCGAAAGCCGCCACCCCTTTGTCGGTGGACGTCGCCGGCGGAATGGTCGCCTTCTGCGTCGCCTCCTCGAGACCCACCACGGTGACGGTGGCGCCGGGAACGACGAGTTGACTCGGATCGACGACGGTGACGACGAGCCTCGATCGCGATGCCGGCTGCGCGGACACCGGCGCCGCGGCGCCGCCGACAAGGGCGCACGCCAGGAACAGGATGACGATCGGTCGGGACATATGAAGCCTCGCTACTTCAGAGCCTGGAAGCGCCTGGGATCGATCCGGCGGTTGATCTCGAACCGATCGAAGTTCGTCTCTTCGACCGTGTCCGCGGCGACGGCCCGTCGCAGGCGGAACGGGAACCGGATACCGTTTCCGATGTCGCGGTAGTCGGCGAAGTAGACGCGGTGTTCGACCAGCCTGCCGGCAAGTGCCTTTCGGCGGAGGTCCTGGACCTCGGCGGCGTACTTCTGCTGCTCGTCTTTCGACGCGGTCGCTGCGGGCGGCGCCGGCGCCTCGACGATGATCGACCCGGGCGGGACGTTCGCCGGCGGCGCCTGACCCGGCACGGTGACAACGGCGTTCGTCGCGGGCACGGTCCAGCTGACCATCACGGGCAGGTGCGTCTCGCTGTTGACGAAGAGCTTGGCCAGGAAGGTGCCCGGCCCCTTGACCTCCAGGATGTCGGCCCTGCCCTGAGGCGCTTCCGCCTGCCCGATGTGCGCGAAGGTCAGGGGGTAGCTGCTGAAGGACGCGGCGAACATGCCGAGCGTCAGTCTCACGAAGTCCTGCTTGACGGTGACGACGCGGGCGGCGCGCGGATCCGGGCGCGCGCCGGCGGGCGCGGGCGGCTGGCCGGGAACGGCTGGCCGGTCAGGGGCGCCCTGTGGCGGCGTCGCCGCGGCCGTCCGAGCCGGCGTCGCGGCCGGTGGCGCGCCGCCAGATTCAACGGGCGCAGCCGGTGCGGTCGGGCGGCCCGCTGCCGCGGGCGTGGCGGGCCCCCCGGGGCGGCCGGCTGCGGCGGGCGCTTCGCTCGGCGGCGGGATTTGGATGAGGGCGTCGCCGTTGAAGCCGCTCGTCGTCGGCTCGCTCTCCTGCGCCGGAATCTCGTCCTTGCGCACGTACTTGTCCGGCAGTTCGCACAGCACCTCGAATTCGATCGGCACGAGGTTGTTGCCGCGCAACTGGCGCGTGCGGCCCGTCGCGACGAACGACTTCACGGCGGAGAGTCTCTCCTCGCCGCCGAGGGCGGCGCGCGCCGCCGAGAGAATGGCCGCGGCGTCGGCGGCCGGATCGGGCATGGCCGCCAGCGCTCCGGCCGCCAGGCACAGGGCAACGACGATCGACGACGTCACGCGCATGCGAACACCTCGAGCTGGCAACGGCGATCCGCGGGTCGGCGAGGGCGGCCTGCAGTCCGGACCAACAGAGTCCGATTCGCCGGCCCCGGCCGCGTCATGAGTCCCGCCGAACGCCACCCCCTACATGGACGGGAGATCAGCGGCGGGGGTTTGCCCGGACGCGGGCGTCATCGGGAGGATGTAGGACAGTTCGAGGACGGTTGTCGGACGCATTGGCGAAGGCCCGTGTCCGGATGTACGAGGTCTTGCAGGGATTCGCCGACGAGCGGGCCTATCTGGTCGCGCGCGACGCGATGTGGTCGTTCCCCATCGTCGAGTCGCCGCTCCGGCGTCGACTGCCTGATTGCCGCGTGCGCCATACGGCACGGCCTGCCTGTGCTCCACAACGACCGCGACTTCGATCAACTGGCCCGGGTCTCAGCGCTCGAGACGCGCAGATTGCGCGCGCGCTGAGCTGCCCGGACGGCTGTTGGCCGTCGCGATACCGTCCGCGAAACCGCTTGCCAGCGCCGCCACGACCCGGCACAATCTCGACGGCGTCTCTGGCACGGGCGCTTCAGCGATCTCTCCTGCGGGGGTGAGTGTGGCAGACCTCGTCGCGATGATCGTCGGCGCCGTGATCGGGTTCCTTTTCAGCATCCCGCTCACCGTAGGGCAGGAAGGACCCGTCGTAGTTCTGTTCACACTCCTTGGTGCCGGCTCGGCCTGGCGTCTGCTGCGGACGATCAGGCTCGGACGACGCGTCGCCGATCTCGAGCGGGCGCTCGACGCTGCGGACGATCGGTGGCGGCAGGATTCGGTCGCGCTGGCCCGCCAGATGGCAGCGTTGTCTGTGCCGACAGTCCGTGAAGAACGGCCGGCTCCAGTCGGGCCGTCGGCCTCGAAGGCCCAGGCTGCCGCGCCAGTTGTTGCGCCACCGGTCGAGATGCCAATCACGCCACCCGCGGTCGAACCTCGGATCCCGCCGCGACCGACGGAAGTCGCGGAGCCGCCGCCGGCGCCTCCGCCAGAGCCGGCCGTCGACAAGGTCTCACCAGCGGCGGTCCTCACGCGCTGGCTGTTCGGCGGCAACACGATCGTGAAGGTGGGCGTCGGGCTCCTGTTCATCGGCCTGGCGTTCCTCGCGAAGCTCGCCTCCCCCTTCGTCCCCAGCGAGGTCCGGCTGATCGGCGTTGCCGGCGCCGCGCTGACGCTGCTGGTCGTCGGCTGGCGGCTTCGCGAACGGCGCGCGGCCTACGCACACGTGCTTCAAGGTGGCGCGGTGGCCGTCCTGTACCTGACGCTGTTCGTTGCGTTTCGTTTCACCGGGTTCTACGGACCACTGCCGGCCGGCCCGGTATTCGGCCTGCTGGTGGCCGTGGCTGTGCTCGCCGCGGCGCTCGCCGTGCTGCAGGACGCGGCCGCCCTCGCGGTGATCGGCGCCCTCGGCGGATTCGCGGCGCCGCTGCTGGTGTCCACGGGCAGCGGCAACCAGGTCGCGTTGTTCAGCTACTACCTCGTGCTCGACCTGGGCATCGCGGCCACGGCGTGGCACAAGACCTGGCGGGCGCTCAACCTTGTCGGCTTCGTGTTCACGTTCGCCGTCGGCACCGCGTGGGGTGTGCTGAGGTACGACGACGCGCGCTACGCGAGCAGCCAGGCGTTTCTCGCGGCGTTCTTCCTCCTGTTCAACGGCATCATGCTGATGCCCGCGCGGCGGTTGGAAGTCGCGCGACCGGCGGGCCGCGCCGGAGCGTGGGTCAACGGCAGCCTGCTGTTCGGACTCCCGACGATCACGTTTGCGCTGCAGTACGGACTCGTGCAGGACACGCAGTACGGCGTGGCGCTCTCGGCGCTCACGCTGGCGGCGTTCTACGTGCTGCTGGCGGTCTGGCTGCGCGCACGCCCGCACATCGCTGCGGTGGTATTCGAGGGCAGTCTGGCCATCGGCACGGTCTTCATCACCCTCACCATGCCATTTGCGCTCGACGCGCGCAGCACGGGCGGCGCCTGGGCGCTCGAGGGCGCGGCGCTCGTCTGGCTCGGATTCCGGCAGTCGCGGGTTCTCGGTCGCGGGTTCGGCTACCTGCTGCTGGCGTTCGCGGGCCTGTGGCTGCTCGTCGGCGCGATCGTCAGTGACCGGACGAGCGCGATCAACGCCACTCTGCTGAACGGACTGCTGTTGGCCGCGTCGTCACTGGCCGCCGCGTGGTGCGTGCAGCGTTTCTCGCGCGGCATCGGGGCCGATCCGGAGACTGGCGGCGCGGCCAGGTGGGTCGCCGAATTGCTCCTGATCGGGTGGGGCACGCTGTGGCTCGGCCTGGTCATGCTCGTCGAGATCTCCGAGTTCGTGAAGGACGGCTACGAGCTAGCCGCATGCCTGGTGTGCCTCGCCGCGGCGGCGCTGGTGTATTCGGGCCTGTCGGTTGGGCTGCGGTGGCGCCGCGTGTCGTTGCCGGTGATCGGGTACGCGCCTCTGCTCGCGGCATGCGTGTGGGGCCTGGCGTCCGAAGGCCTCGACCCGGCCGCGGGAGGGGGATGGTGGGGGTGGCCGCTGGCTCTAGCGGCGCACCTCGTTGTCGTTCGCCGTGTCGCGTCCGAGTGGCCGGCGTGGGCGCGCGAGCTGGGCCATATGCTGGGCGTCCTCGTGGTGGCGGCGCTTGGCGCGTTGCAGGGGCGGGCGGTCACAGCCGACTGGGGCGAGGCCGCGAGCGCCTGGCCCTGGCTCGGATGGCTCGTCGTGCCCGCCGGCGTGCTGCTCAGCCTGCTTCATCCGCGGCTGGCGCGATCCTGGCCCGTGAACGCCGCGCCGTGGGCCTACCGAACAGGAGCCTGCGGGGTGCTGACGATCGGCCTGCTGTTGTGGGCGCTCGTCGCGAACTGGGTTTCCGATGGGTCGGCGTCGCCACTGCCGCACGTGCCGTTCATGAACCCGCTGGACCTGGGAGTCGGCGTTGCGATGCTCGCGGCATGGCGCTGGCGGGCGGGAGACGGGGCCCGGGCGGCTCCCGACCTGGTCGCCAGGCTGGTATTCGTGGCGATCGCGATCGACGGCTTCATCTGGTTGAACGCGATTCTGATCCGCGCCTTCCACCACTGGCTCGGCGTTCCGTTTCGCTTCGATGCGTGGACCGCGTCGCTGGCCGTGCAGACCGGGATCTCGCTGCTGTGGTCGGTCACCGCGCTCGTGCTGATGTGGGCGGCGACCCGGCGCGCTGTTCGCACGCCGTGGATCCTCGGAGCGGCGCTGCTGGCCGCGGTGGTGGTGAAGTTGCTCGCGGTCGATCTGTCAGGCTCGGGTACCGTGACCCGCATCGTGTCATTCATCGGCGTCGGCGTGCTGATGCTCGTCATCGGGTACGTCGCGCCGCTGCCGGGGAGGGGTAGCACCCATGACGCTCCGTAACCGCTGTTGGACCCTCGTCCTGACGCTGGTGTGTGGCCTCGGGATTCTCGGCGCCGAAGACGACGCGTTCCGCTACAGGGCGCCGATTGCCGTGAGCCAGCCGGGGGCGTTCATCCTCGTGCCGCTGTCCGCCGGCGTCTACGAGCACAGTCAGCAGTTGGGCCTCGACGACTTGCGCGTGGTGGATGCCAGGGGCGAGCGGGTGCCGTTCGCGCTGCTGAGTCCGCGCGGCGGCAGGGTCGAGACCGCGGATCAGGTTCGAGATGCCGCCATCTACCCGCTGCCGCCGAAGCCGGCGGCCGACGGGACCTGGACGTCGCCGATCGAGGTGACCGTCCAGGGCGACCGCATCGACGTCAAGCGGAGTTCCGGCCCTCGTGCCGACGAGAAGAGCGGCCCGCGGTCTGGCGGCTGGCTCGTCGATCTGGGCGAACGCAAGGCGACCGACCCTCCGCCCCACGCGATCAGATTCGAGTGGACCGGCCCCGCAGAGTTCACCGCCGCCTTCGAGTTCGAGACCAGTGCCGACCTCCGCACCTGGTCTCCTGGGGGTGCCGGCCAGCTGATGGCGCTCGTGTCGCCAGCCGGGACGCTGACCCAGCCGAATGTCGTGCTCGGTCAGACCGCGGGCCGATTCGTCAGGCTCGTGTGGACCGACGCCTCGTCGGCCCCCGCCGTCATTCGCGCTCTGCGGCTGAGCCCCGAACAGCGGACCGTTGCGCTCGACCCACCGGCGGAATTGACGTTCTCCGCGCGCCAGGCGCCCGCCGACAGACAGCCAAAGGCCGACGCCGATGAGCGGGCGCTCGATTTCGACCTGGGCGGCGCGCTGCCGATCGCGCAGATTGAACTCCGGTGGGCCGACGGCACGCACGTCGCGCCGGTCTACATCCGGGGCCGAAACGAGGAGAGCGCGTCGTGGTCGTCGCTCGCGGCGGGCGTCTTCTACCGCCTCGATAGAAACGGAGTCGTCAGCACGTCTCCTCCCGTGACCGTTGGCGCCGCAGTGCGCTATCTGCGCGTCGTGCCGGATCCGCGCGCCGGGACCCTCGACCCGAATCAGACGCGGCTCGTAGTCTGGGCCCGCCTGGCGAGCCTGGTATTCGCCGCCCAGGGCCAAGCACCTTTCGCGCTGCTTGCCGGGTCGGCGACCGCGGCGGCTGGTTCGCTTCCCGTGGGCACGCTGGTGCCATCGCTCGAGGACGAGCGGCCGAGATTCGGAAGAGCGACGCTGGGAGCCTGGGGCGAGGTGGCGGCCGCCGTGAGCCGCGAAGCCTCCGAGCGCCGCCAGGCGAACGTCAAGCTGGCGCTGCTGTGGATCGTGCTGCTCGGCGGCGTGGCCGGCCTGGGGTTCGCCGTCTGGCGGTTGGCGCGATCCGCGACGACCCGCACGCAGGCCTGACGCGACGACTTCGGCGGCGCCCGTGTAGGGGCGGTGTGCGTCCCGTCGCCGGTCGAGCAGTGGAATGGGCTTGGCGCTCGACGATCTGGTCCTCCAGCCCGGTCGTGGGGTCGCGGATGCGGTCGGCGCAGCCGGAGGCCAAGGATGATAGTTGACTTTAGAAAGAGACGAGGATTATAAAGTCTGAATGATCGATCGCTGGTATCGGCCCGCGCTCGAACGCCAGCTCCCCAAGCCGTTCGTGCACGTGCTGTTCGGCGCCCGGCAGACCGGCAAGACCACGCTGCTCGAGCACCTGCTCGGCCGGGCGTCGTTGCACATCAATCTGGCTGACCCCGAAGAGCGGACGCGGCTGCTGGCGGAGCCGGGCCTGTTCAGGCAGGAGTGCGAGGCGCTCCCAGTTGGGAAGACCCCGTCGGTTGTGTTCGTCGACGAGGCGCAGGCCGTTCCAGCCGTGTTCGATGCCGTCCAGCGGCTCTACGACCGGGACAAGACCAGGTGGCGATTCGTGCTCTGCGGTAGCTCCGCCAGGAAGCTTCGGCGAACCGGCGCCAACCTCCTGCCCGGCCGCTGCCTGCTGCACAGGCTGCTGCCGCTCATGCTGCCGGAGAGACCGGCTCGGGTGCCCGAGGGCGTTCGCCAACCGGACATGCTCGTGCCGCCGGGGCGTCGGGAGCGCCTGCGTTCGGTGTTTCCGCCAGCCGATCTGACGGAGCGGCTGGCGTACGGAGATCTTCCTGGCGTGGTGCTGCTCGACGAAGAGGATCGTGCGCCGGTTCTCCGCTCCTACGTCACGGCGCATCTGGAAGAGGAGATTCGCCGGGAAGCCCTGGTCAAGGACTGGGGCGCGTTCGTCAACTTCCTTCGCCTTGCCGCCCGCGAGTCGGGCCAGATCACGAATTTCGCTGCCATTTCCAGAGAGGTGGGGTTGTCGCAGCCGACGGTCAAGTCCCATTACCAGCTGCTCGAGGACATGTTCATCGGCTTCAGCGTCCCCGTTTTCTCGAAGAGCCCGCGCCGGCACCTGCTGTCCACGCCCAGGTTCCTGTTCACCGACCTTGGCCTCCAGCATGCCGCGTGCGGCGTTTCGCCCGGACCCGACGTGGTACTGGCCGATCCCGGCCGCTACTTCGAGAACTGGGTCGGCATCGAGATTCTGGAAGCGCCTGCAGTATGCCGGCACCGGGAGCCTCTCGTACTTCCGGACGAAGGACGGGGCTGAAGTCGACTACGTGGTCCAACTGCCAGAGAGGACAATCGCGATCGAGGTCAAGTGGACCGACAGACCTTCGCTTCGGGGTGTCACCGGCCTCGCGTCGTTCCTGCGAGACCACCCGCACGTTCGCGAGGGATTCGTCATCTGTCGCGCCCCGCGCCCCGTGCGCCTGAGCCCGTCAATCGTGGCGCTGCCGTGGCACCACCTGTAGGCGACAGGAGAGGACCTCCCTTGCGCTGGGTCATCTCCGTCACCGCCGGTTCGCGGAGATCGCGCGCGCTGAAGGGGGCGCCCGGCTGTTGGCCGTCGCTCGACCGATGCTGTTCAGATCCCTCGCCGACCTCGTCGTCGTGGCGCACCTGGCCTTCGTGGCCTTCGCCGTCCTGGGCGGCCTGGCTGCGCTGAAGTGGCCGCGAGTGGCATGGATCCACCTGCCGGCCGTTGCCTGGGCCGCGCTGATTGAGTACGCGGGCTGGGTCTGCCCGCTGACGCCGCTCGAGAACGCGCTCAGGCGGGCCGGCGGGCAGGCCGGTTACGCCGGCGGCTTCGTCGAGCGCTACCTCGTCCCGGTGCTCTATCCGGCGGACCTCACGCGTGCGGTCCAGATCGGCCTCGGGACGGCGGTCCTGCTGCTCAATGCGCTGGTCTACTGGCAGGTGGCGCGACGGCGGATGCGCGCGAGCAGTGGAATGGGCTTGCCGCAGGCCGGATAGTTGCCCGCGGGTCTGAAGACCCGCGCTACACTCGTCCCTGAGCCCTGAGCCCTGAGCCCTGACGCCCTGAGCCCTGAGCACCCGAGCCCTGAGCCGCAAAGCCGGCTAGAACCCCTTCTGCTCGGTCCGCTCGATGATCTCGTCCTGCAGTCCCCTGGTCAGATCGCAGAAATAGTCGCTGTAGCCGGCGACGCGGACGATGAGGTCGCGGTGCTTCTCGGGCTCCGCCTGCGCGGCGCGGAGCGTGTCGGCCGTCACCACGTTGAACTGGATGTGGTGGCCGTCCAGCTTGAAGTACGCGCGCACCAGGTGCGCGAGCTGGTCGATCCCGTCCTGGCCCTCGAGCAGCGCCGGCGTGAACTTCTGGTTGAGCAGCGTGCCGCCGCTCCGCGCGTGGTCCATGCGCGCCGCCGACTTGATCACCGCCGTCGGGCCGCGGTGGTCCGCCCCGTGCGCCGGCGAGATGCCGTCGGATACCGGCACCCACGAGTGGCGCCCGTCCGGCGTCGCCCCGCACACGGAACCGAAGTAGACGTGGCAGGTGGTGGACAGGTAGTTGACGTGGTAGGTCGAGCCGGTCGGTCCCCGCCGCCCGTCGATCATCGTGAACAGTTCCTCGCACAGCTGCGTGACGAACGCGTCGGCGTACTCGTCGTCGTTCCCGTACTTCGGCGTCTTGTTGAGCAGCAGCTGACGCAGCGATTCGTGGCCGATGAAGTCGTCGCGCACGGCCTTGACGAGCGCGGGCATCGTGACGTGGCCGTTGTCGAAGACGTGGTACTTGATGGCCGACAGGCTGTCGGCGGTGGTGCCCGGTCCGACCGGCATGATGTAGCGCGTGTTGTAGCGGGCGCCGCCGGCGTTGTAGTCGCGGCCGTTCCTGATGCAGTCGTCGGTGATCAGCGACAGGAACGGCGCCGGCATCAGCGTCGCGTACATCCGCTCGATGATGTGGCTGCCGGCGATCTTGACGTCGATGAAGTGCCGCAGCTGCCGGCGGAACGCCTCGAAGAACTGACCGAAGGTCGCGAACGCCGTCGGGTCGCCGGTTTTCGGCCCGATCTGCCGACCCGTGCGCGGGTCGAACCCGTCGTTCAGCGTGATTTCGACGACCTTCGGCAGGTTGAAGTAGCCGGTGAGGATGTAGCTCTCCTTGCCGAACGCGCCCGCCTCGACGCAGCCGCTCGTGCCGCCGCACCGCGCGTCCTCCACGGCCTTGCCCTGTCTGACCAGCTCGGCGACCACCATGTCGGCGTTGAACACCGACGGCTGGCCCCAGCCCTTGCGGATGACTTCACACGCCTTCTTCAGGAACCGGTCCGGGTTCTTCTTGCTCAACTGGATGTTGGACGAGGGCTGCAGGAGGCGCATCTCGTCGATCACTTCGAGGATCAGGTACGACACCTCGTTCACGCCGTCGCTGCCGTCGGCCTTCAGGCCGCCGTTGCTGATGTTGGCGAAGTCGGTGTAGGTGCCGCTCTCGGCCGCCGTCACGCCCACCTTCGGCGGCGCCGGCTGGTTGTTGAACTTCACCCAGAAGCACTGCAGCAGCTCCTTCGCCCGCTCGCGCGTCAGCGTTCCGGCTTCGACTTCGCGCTTGTAGTACGGGTAGAGGTGCTGATCGAGCCGTCCCGGGCAGAACGAGTCCCACGTGTTCAGCTCGGTGATGACGCCCAGGTGGACGAACCAGTACCGACTGCAGCGCCTCCCAGAACGTGCGTGCCGGGTGTTCGGGCACCCGCGCGCAGTTGGCCGCAATCTGCTCGAGCTCCGCCTTGCGCGCGGGGTCGGCTTCCGCGGCTGCCAGGCGCGCGGCCTCCTCGGCGTGCCGGCGGGCCAGCGTGATGACGGCATCCGCGGCCATCCGCATCCCCTTCAGCTGCTGCCGCCTGTCGTACGCCTCCAGGTCGTGGAGGTCGTCGAGCGCCGCGAGTTCGCGGTCGATGTCCGCCTGCAGGCCGCCAAGCCCCTTCTCGTAGATCTTCCCGTCCGCCACCGTATGGCCGGGCGCGCGCTGCTCCATGAACTCGGTGAACACGCCCGCCTCGTAGGCGTGCTTCCACGCGTCGGGCAGCTGCTCGAACATGCGGTGGCGCATCGAGCGCTCGCGCCAGTAGGGAATCACCTCGTCGCGATAGGCGTCCCGGGCGCGCTGATCGACGGCGAACGAGATCTTCTCGCGCGAGTCGAGGATGTCCAGGTCCTCGAGCGTGTGGCAGCACAACTCGGGGTAGGTGGGCGTCGCTTTCGGCGCCGGGCCGCGCTCGCCGACGATCATCTCGCCCGGAAGGATGCAGAGCGCCTTGTGCGCCACAAGGTGCTGGAACGACAGGGCGCGGAGGATCGGCAGCGGCGCCGCAGGCGCGTCCCGGTAGAACGCCGTCATCAACTCGGCGCGTTCGCTCGACAGCGTGGGTTTCCGGTCCAGGCTCTGCTGGCGCAGCCTGGCCACTCGCTCTGTCATGACGATCCTCCTGGTCGGACAATCAGCCCGCAGCCCTCCAGCAGGCGCACGACGTGCGTCTGCCGGTCGGCGGCGGGCGGCTGAGTTTCGGGGAGCAGATACGGGCGCTGCAGCCGGTCGTACTTCGCCAGGCCCGCGCGGTGGTACGGCAGCACGTCTACGCGCGTCAGCCTGAGCGACGCGAGGTACGCGCCCGTCGCGCGCACGTTCTCGTCGTCGTCGTTCACGCCCGGAACGAGCGGGAACCGGACGACGACGTTCGGATGCACGGCGGCCAGGCGCTCGAGGTTCTCGAGGATGAGGGCGTTCGACGCCCCGGTGTAGGCGAGGTGCCGATCCTCGTCCATCATCTTCAGGTCGAAGAGGAACAGGTCGGCGTCGCGCGCCACCTCGAGCAGCGCCGTCGTGTCGGCCTGCCCGCACGTGTCGATCGCGACGTGGACGCCCGAGTCACGGCACGAGCGGGCCATGAGGCCGAGGAACGCCGGCTGCATGAGCGGTTCGCCGCCCGAGAAGGTGACGCCTCCGTCCGACTCATCGTAGAAGATCCGGTCGCGTTCGATCTCGGCCATCAGCGCGCCGACGCTCATCGTTCGTCCCGCCAGCTCGCGCGCGCCCGTCGGGCACGCCTCGGCGCACGCGCCGCAGGTGTCGCACGTGTCGGGGGCCACCGGGCCCCGGTCCGCCGCCGGCCTCGCGGCATGCTGCGGGCAGGCGGCGGTGCAGCCCAGGCAGCGGACGCACCGGTCGGGGCGCGGCATGAACTCGGGCTGGAGCGTCTGGCTCTCGGGGCTGTGACACCACACGCAGCGGAGCGGGCAGCCCTTCAGGAACACGGTCGTCCGAATGCCCGGACCGTCGTGGATGGCGAAGCGCTCGATGCGCAGCACCTTGCCCTCGACGACGGGCAGGCCGAGGAGCGCCGGGTCGGTCCAGGTCGAACAGGTCACGTCAGGCCTTCGTCAGGTTGTCGGGCTACCAGTTGCCCCGCTCGCCGAGAATCGTCACCACCTGCGCGTAGCGCTCGACGGCGCCGCGCCAGTCCCGCGCCACCGCCCGCTCGACGCCGTCCGCGTCGCCGGCCCGGAGCGCGTCCACGACGGCGGCGTGGTCGCGGGCCGCCTCGTCGACCGACGACACGACCGCGCTCGAGTAGACCCGCTCGTAGCGTTCGGCCTGCGGCTGGAGGACCTCGAGCTCCGCGAGGAGCCTCGGGCCGGCAGCCGCCGTCGCGAACGAGCGGTGAAACCGCGTGTGCAGATCGTGCGCCCGCACCACGT
The DNA here is from genome assembly GCA_963698725.1 of uncultured Acidobacteriota bacterium. Lineage (GTDB taxonomy): Bacteria > Acidobacteriota > Vicinamibacteria > Vicinamibacterales > Fen-181 > FEN-299. The sequence goes on along the minus strand of CAVORY010000003.1, from coordinate 100,232 downwards.
CGGGCGGCCGGGACGCCGACACCGCTCGGAGGTCCGCCGCCAGCTTCGCCAGCGCATCGGCCAGCACCGCGCGCCGACCTGCGTCGAGGCCCGCGGCGAGGCGGGCCGCCGTCGCTTCGAGGGCGCCCACCATCAGGAACACCTCGCGCATGTCGTCCGCCGTCAGGGGCGCGACGATGGCGCGGAGCATCGTGCCGGCTTTCGCGACGCCCGCGAACCCCTCCTGCTGCAGCCGCTGCAGCGCCGCCCGCACCGGGGTCCGGCTGACGCCCAGTCGGTCGGACAACTCGGCCTCGACCAGCGGCGCGCCCGGCGCGAGGCGGCCGGCCACGATCAGGTCCCGCATCCGCCGGTAGGCGGTCGCGGTGGCTTCGCGGCGATGACCGCCGCGCCCGTCGCGCCGGGCCGGGGACCTCAGCGGTCCAGTCCGCGGCGCACCGTCGGCGGGCGCCGTCGCGATGCTCGATCGTGCCATGCATTCTCCCGGGCGTCCTGAGCCGTGAGCCGCCAGCCGCCAGCCGCAAGCCGGCCATGAGCCGCCGGCCGCGAGCCCTTCGACTCGCCCTGCCCGCTCAGGGCACCCCGAGCGAAGTCGAGGGGTGCCTTGAGCCTTGAGCCCTGAGCCTTGAGCCCTGAGCCTTGCTGAATCCAATCTACCCGATTGCATTCTGAATTGCACTTCATTTGGTATACAATCCGCGCCGGAGGCTGCTCATGCCCGATACACGTCTGGTCCGTCGCGCCGTTCCGGCGCTCGCCGCGTTCGTCCTTCTGCTCGCCGTCGCCCTCGCGGGCCATCTTCCGCTCGCCGCACAGACTCCGGCCCGCCAGGCCAGGCCGGTGGCCGGCGCACCGGCGGCCGTTCCCGTCGTCGCGGCCGACGCGGCGTTCCGCCTCAAGGCGTGGGACCAGTTCGTGTCGATGCGCGGGAACTCGCCGTTCAAGGAGATGAAGTGGCAGCACCTGGGGCCGACCAACATCAGCGGCCGCGTGGTCGACGTGGACGTCGCGGTGCGAAAGGGCAGGACCCGCGTCATCTACGTGGCGAGCGCGTCGGGCGGCCTGTGGAAGACGGAGAACGAGGGGGTGACCTTCGAGCCGATCTTCGAGCAGGCGGCGTCGATTCAGGGCGGCGACGTGACCGTCGCGCCGTCGAACCCGAACATCGTCTGGTACGGCACGGGCGAGGCGAACATCTTCCGCAGCTCGAATGCCGGCGTCGGCGTCTTCAAGTCGGTCGACGCGGGCGCGAGCTGGCAGCACATGGGGCTGCCGTCCACGCACACGATTCCGCGCATCGTCATCCACCCGACGAACCCGGACATCGTCTATGTGGCCGCCGGCGGGCACGAGTGGACCGACAACGAGGAGCGCGGCATCTACAAGACGACCGACGGCGGGAAGACATGGAGCAAGGTGCTCTACGTGGATGCCAGGACGGGAGGCAACGACCTCGTGATGGACCCGGCCGACCCGAACGTGATCTACGCCACCACCTGGCAGCGAGTCCGGCAGAAGTGGAACGACCCGCGGACCCTGGCGGGCTACATCGGGAGCGGTATTCACAAGACCACTGACGGTGGCAGGACCTGGACGCCGATCAACGAGGGACTGCCGGTCCCGGACAAGCGCGGCCGCATCGGGATCGACATCGCCAGATCGAACCCGAACGTCCTCTATGCGTTCGTCGACAACTACGAGATCGCGCGACAGGCCAAGCCGGGCGAGCTGGACGCCTACGGCCGGCAGCGGCAGGGGACGATCAAGGGGGCCGAGATCTACCGGTCCGACAACAAGGGGCAGACCTGGCGGCGGGTGAGCGAGTCGGGCTCGTTCATGGAGGGCGCGGCGGGGACTTACGGCTGGGTGTTCGCGCAGGTTCGCGTCGACCCGAACAACGAGAACGTCATCTACTTCATGGGCCTGGGCCTCAATCAGTCGACCGACGGCGGGAAGACGTATCGCAGCCTCCGTGGGATGCACGGCGATCACCACGCGCTGTGGATCGACCCGGCCAATTCCGAGACGCTGATCAACGGCAACGACGGCGGCGTCGTGATCTCGTACGACTTCGGCAGGACCTGGCGCCAGTTCCTCGACAACCTGCCGGTGGTCACGTTCTTCAACGTGGAATTCGACAACGGCGCTCCCTTGCGCGTCTACGGCTCGGTACAGGATCACGGCAGCTATCGCGCGGTGGTGGACCTGAGCCGGGGGCGCGACCGGATCCCGGCGCAGGCCTTCGAGAACGCTCTCGGCGGCGAAGGGACGACTCACGCGATCGACACCAGCGACAACAACACGGTGTACGCTTCGAGCTTCTACGGGAACCTCGACCGGGCCGACCTGACGAAGCCGGGCCAGACGCGCGCGGGCGCCCGGCCTTCGTACTACACGCGGACGAACATCATGCCCAAGGCCGGCGCGGGCGAGCCGGGGCTGCGCGGCCAGTGGATGGCGCCGACGATCGTGTCGCCCCATGACCCGAAGGTCGTCTACCACGGCCTCCAGTACGTCTTCCGGTCGATGAACAAAGGCGATGCCTGGGAGCGGATCAGCCCCGATCTGACGGGCAACGACCCGAAGATGTTCGGCGACATCCCGTACCAGACGCTCTTCGCGCTCGCCGAGTCGCCGTTGCGCTTCGGCCTGCTCTACGCCGGGACCGACGACGGGCGGCTGCACGTCACGCGGGACGGCGGGAAGACCTGGACCGAACTGACGGCGAACCTGCCGCAGAAGAAGTGGATCTCGCGAGTCGTGCCGTCGGCGTTCGAAGAGGGCACGGTGTACGTGACGCAGAACGGCAAGCGCGACGACGAATTCGCGGCCTACATCTACAAGTCGACCGACTTCGGCAGGACGTTCAAGAGCATCGTCGGCAACATCCCCGGCGGGCCGGTGAACGTGATTCGCGAGGATCCGGCCGACGCGAAGGTTCTGTACGTCGGGACCGACATGGGCGTATACGTCACGAAGGACGGCGGGGCGACCTGGAGCGTGCTGGGAGGCAACATGCCGCAGGCATTCGTGCTCGACCTCGTCGTGCAGCCGCGCGATCGACTGATCGCGATCGCGACGCACGGCCGCGGCATCTGGATCATGGACGCCGCGCCGCTCGCGGGACGGCAGTAGCGGCCGGCTCAGGGCTCAGGGCTCGAGGCTCAGGCTTAAGGCTTTGGGCTCGCGGCGGCTTGAGCAGGCGCCGCGAGTTGTGGCGCGGGGCTTCAGCCCCGCGAGTTGTGGCGCGGGGCTTCAGCCCCGCGAGCTGTAGCGCCGGTCCTCAGCCCCGCGGGCGTATGATGGTGTTCTGGAGGCACCCGATGAAGCGTTCGCTGTTCGTCCTCGTCGCGCTGGTTCTGTTCGCCGCCGTTGCGTCCGCCGATGTGACGGTCACGATGGCCATCTCCGGCTCCGCGGCCCAGACGGCCATCAGCGGCACGACGACGTCCTCTGCCAAGGGAACGAAGTTCAGGATCGACACCGAGATGTCGGGCCAGAGCCTGACGATTCTCAGCGATTCGGCGACCAAGCAGCAGTGGAAGATCGACCACGCGACCAAACGGATCGAGCCCCTCGACCTGGGTGCGGCGATGGCGGCGCTGCCCGTGACCTTCGGCGACGCGAAGGCGGTGGTGACGCCCAACGGCCAGACCAAGGAGATCCTGGGCCGAGTGTGCCAGGGCTATACCGTGGACGTCACGATGCCCATGGCGCTGGCCGGCGAGACCGTTGTCGTCAGGCTGTCGGGTCCGGCGTGGATCGCGAAAGACGGCGCAGGGGTGGCGGAGTACAAGGCTGCGCAGAAGGCGCTCTCGGATCTGGGGATGTCGACGTCGGTCTTCACTCAGGGACCGCAAGTCAAGGGGTTGGCCGAAATGGGCAAGGCGCTGGCCGAGGCGGGAATCGTCATGGAGCAGGAGAACCAGATGACGATCGAGGGCACCGGCCAGATGGCGCAGATGATGGCGCAGGTGGGCGGCATGACCATGACGACGAAGGTGACCGCCATCAGCACCGACCCGATCCCCGACGCGAAGTTCGCGCTGCCGGAGGGGTATTCGAAGAAGTAGGCGGGAGGCGGGAAGGCGGGAGGCGGTTGGGCGGATAGCTGGCAGCGGGCAGCTGGCAGCGGATCAGGCCCGATCCGCTACCAGCTTGGGCATCCGTGGTCCGCTGCCGGCTGACAGCTTCTACGTCAGTTCCTCCAGCGTCACCAGCCCCCGCCTGAGCGCCTGGACGATCGCCTGGGCGCGGTTTTCGACCTGCAGTTTCCCGAGCACGCTGCCGACGTGCGTCTTCACGGTTTCCTCGCTGATGCACAGGGCGTCGGCGATCTCGCGGTTCGAGAGGCCGAGCGCCAACCGGCGCAGGACCTCGCGCTCCCGCGGCGTCAGCTCGTCACGCGGCGCCGAGGCGTGCAGCACCTGGTCGCTGACGGACGGGTCGATGTAGGTCTTCCCGCGCGCCACCGTTCGCACGGCCGCCAGCAAGGTCTCAGGTTCAGCGTCCTTCCGGACGTAGCCGACCGCGCCCGCCCGCAGCACGCCGATCATCCGCGCCTCGTCCATCGAGGCGGTGAGGGCGATCACCTTGACCTCCGGCCGTCGTTCGATGACGCGCCGCGTGGCCTCGATGCCGTCCATGCCGCCGGGAAGCAGCAGGTCCTGGAGCACGATCTGCGGCTTCCACTCGTCCACGTGCTCCAGCAGTTCCTCTCCGCTCACCGCGGTGCCGACCACCTCGATGTCCGGGAACGACTCGAGATAGGTCTTCAACGTGCGAAGCACCACGCGGTGGTCGTCGACGAGCGCAACCGTGATTCGACCGCTCATTTCGCCTCCAGCTGCCGCCGGACTCGCACGTAGGCCCGCACCGCCAATCCCAGCATCACGCCGAAGAGGACAGTGAAGGGCCCGTACCAGAACAGCGCCGTCGACGAATCGGCGCGTCCCCTCAGGACTGTCAAGCCTGCCCAGACGACGAACAGCAGCAACCAGGCGGCGACTCGACGCTGATAGTACCCGATGTCGTCAGTCTCCGGGGCTGCCCGCGGGACCGACAGCCGCACGAGCGTGCCCTTCCCGGGTTCGGTCGTGACGGCGATCGTCCCCCCGATTGCGGCGGCACGCGACCGCATGTTCTCGAGGCCCATGCCGCCGCCGGACCGCGCGGCATCGAAACCGACCCCGTCGTCCTCGACCCGCAGTTGCAGACTGCGCTCCGTGGAATCCAGGGTCACTGTGACGATGGACGGCCGCGCGTGCCTGCCGATGTTGGCGAGCGCTTCCTGGGCGACCCGGAAGATCACGTCCTGGGTGCCGGGCGGAAGACTGTGGCTCGGGGGAAGCTCGCCCACGGTGACTCGAACCTCCACGCCGGTGCGGAATCGGAGCGCCTCGCATTGCTTCTTCAGCGCCTCGACGAGGCCGACGTTCTCGAGAGGCGCGGCCCTCAGCTGGTCGAGCATCGCCTCCATCTCGGCCATCGCCTCGCGTGCCGACTCTCGAACCTGCTCGATCGCACCGCTCGCGCCCGACGGATCCGAGGCGAACCGCGCCTGCGCGGTCGCGGCGGAGGTCTGGATCGCGAAGATCTGCTGCTTGACCGAGTCGTGCAGGTCGCGTGCCAGGCGATGGCGTTCCTCCTGGCCGGCCGCCGCCCGGATCTGCTCTTCGTAGACAGATCGAAGTCGCTGCACCGAAACCTGCTCACGGTCTCCGAGAAGCGGCGTGTGGCTCGGGAGGCCGCTTGGCGGCAAGCCGTCGGCAAACCGGCTGAAGTGCCAGAACAGCAGCGTCGCGGTGAGCAGGACCCCGAGTGCGACCTGGACACCGACGCCGGCTTCTTCGATCCTCCCGGCGATCCCGACCACCATCATGCTGAGGACCTGGAGGTGGCCCGCCGCCCACCATCCCAGGGCCCGCCGTCTGGCGTCCGGGTCGTCGACACGCGCGAACGGCCACGCGAAACATCCCACCGCGACGACGACGGCGCCGGCGATTCTGGCGATCAGCCCGCCGGCGCGCGGAAGGCCTGCCAGCTCCATCGGGAAGAAGTACGGTCCGACGAAGAGCAGCACGCCGCCGGCGAGCCAGGCGATGACTGCATAGCTTCTGAAGACGATCCGAGAGTCGATGGCGTCGGCGTAGGTGTTGGCTTTCATGCTCACACTCTATGGGGCGGCCCCGCGCCGCGCATCACCCGACCTTCGCGAAGTGGCTCACCCGAATGGGGGATGGCACGCGGGCCAGCCCTTCGACTCGCTTCGGCCCTCGACAGGCTCGGGCCGCCCTGAGTTCATCGAAGGGCGCTCGCTCAGGGCAAGCCGCAAGCCGTCCCTCGACGTTGCTCGGGACGGCCCTGAGCGAAGTCGACGGGCCGCAAGCCGATGTTAAGATCGTGCTCGTGACATCCAACCCGACGACGGGCGACGCGGTGGCGGGAGAAGACCTGACGCTGAGTCTCGAAGCGTATCGCGCCATGTTCGATCACGCGGCCGAGGGGATCGCGCTGCATCGCCTCGTCCGCGACGCGAGCGGCCAGGTGATCGACTACGTGATTACCGGGGTGAACCCGCAGTACGAAGCGATCGTCGGGCTGAACCGGGACCAGGTCGTCGGCCGCAAGGGGTCGGAGATCTACGGTGTCGCGCCGGCCCCGTACCTGGCCGAGTTCTCGAGCGCGCCGCTGACGGGGAAGCCTCTCCGCTTCGAGACCTACTTCGCGCCGATGGACAAGCACTTCTCGATTTCGGTGGCGCCGCTCGGGCCGGACGGGTTCGCGACGATCTTCTTCGACGTCACCGAGACGAAGCGCTCGCAGGAAAAGCAGGAGACGCTCAGCGCGCTCGTGGAGAGCAGCAGCGCGTTCACCGGGCTCGCCACGCTCGACGGCGGAGTGTTCTACCTCAACGAGGCGGCGCGACGGCTCGCGGGGGTCGAGGCCGATCAGCGCCTCGAGGACCTCTCGATCTTCGACTTCATCCCGCAGGCCGACCGTGCGTGGCTCGCGGACCGGGTGTTGCCGGTGGTCCGCAGCCGCGGGGCATGGAACGGCCAGGGGTCACTTCTGAACCTGAAGACGGGCGCTAGCCTGCTCGTGGACTGCGGAGTGTTCGTGATTCCGTCGAGCACGACCGGCCGGCCGCTGTGTCTCGCGGCCGTGATGCACGACATCACCGAGCGCGAGCGCGCGCGGGAGCATCGGGAACGCCTGGAGGATCAACTCCGCCAGGCGCAGAGGATGGAGTCGGTGGGCCGGCTGGCCGGCGGCGTCGCGCACGACTTCAACAACCTGCTCACGGTCATCCTCGGCAACCTCGAATCGGTCCTCGCCGCGCTGAATCCGGCCGATCCGATCTACCAGCCGCTCAGCGACGTGCAGCGCGCAGGAGAGAGCGCCGCGTCGCTGACCCGGCAACTGCTGGCATTCAGCCGCAAGCAGGTGATCGAGCCGACGGCGGTGAATCTGAACGCGGTGCTGGACAACCTGGAAGGGATGCTGCGGCGCATCATCGGCGAGGACGTCGCGCTGGAGATGCACCGCGCGGCCGAACTCAGCCGCGTCAGAGCGGACGCGGGCCAGCTCGAACAGGTGATCGTCAACCTGTCGGTGAACGCCCGCGACGCGATGCCGGACGGCGGCCGCCTGGTGATCGAGGCCGCCGACGTCGAAGTTGGCGACGAGATATGCGGCGTGAACCCGGCGGCTCGGCCGGGACGGTTCGTCAGGCTCTCCTTCAGCGACACGGGCGCGGGCATGTCCGAGGACGCCCTGGCTCACGCATTCGAGCCGTTCTTCACGACCAAGGCGACCGGAACCGGACTCGGCCTTGCGATGGTCTACGGCGCGGTCAGCCAGAACGGCGGATTCGTCAACCTGACATCGGAGGCGGGGCGTGGCACCACCGTGGACGTCTTCCTCCCGGCGGCCTCGGGCTCCGAGGCCGCATCGCGGGCCTACGAAGCGGCAGCGCCAGGCACCGGCGCCGAGACGATTCTCCTGGTCGAAGACGACCGGACCGTGCGCGAACTGACGGAGCGGGCGCTGAAGCGTCACGGCTACCGGGTTCTGGCGTGTTCCGACGGCGCCGCGGCGCTCGCCGCCGCCGAGTCGTTCCAGGACCCGATTCACCTGCTGCTGACCGACGTCGTCATGCCCGAGATGAACGGCCGCGAGCTGGCCGTGCGGATGGCGCTGATCAGGCCGGACACTCGAACCCTGTTCACGTCCGGGCATCCGAGCGACGCCATGTCGCGCCACGATCTCCTCGAGCCGGGGCTGCACTTCATCGCGAAGCCGTACACGCCGCACACGCTCGCCGCGAAAGTGCGCGCGGTGCTCGACGCAGGGTGAGCGTCCGGGCCCTGCCCCTCTCGCGCCGGCCGACGTACGCCGGCGGTGGCCAGCGACCCGCGCCCCGGCCAGCGTGCCGGCGTTCCGCCTTCTGCCTTCTATCTTCTGTCTTCTATCTTCTGGCTTCTGGCTTCTGGCTTCTGAATTCTGCTTTCGAGCAGCAGATCCAGATTGCTCCGCATGACGACGTGCGGGAGCACCTTGATGCGGGCCGGGGGACGGGTGCCGTCCAGGAGGAACTGGTACAGGGCCTGCAGCGCCAGCCGGCCCTGACTGAGCGGACGCTGGTAGATAGTGGCGGCGACCTGCCCACTGCGGATGCGCGGGACCAGCGCCGGGAACAAGTCCGTCGTGACGATGACCACGCGGCCCGTGCGCCCCTTCCGTTCCACGGCCCGCAGGACCGGCATCGAGTTGACGGTGCTGACGTAGATAGCCTGCAGATTGGGATGCGCGTCGAGCACCGCAAGCGCGCGCCGGTAGCCCACGCGTTCGTCGTCGTGCGCCTCGACCACCTCCGCCACGCCCACGCCGCGGCCGACGACGTCGATGCTGGCCCGGAATCCACGGAGCTTCTCGGCATGATCCTCCGTGCCGAGCCATCCGGTGAAGAACGCCACCTCGCCGCCGCCGGGCAGGAAGCGCGCGATCAACTCCCCAGCCACGGACCCGACGGTGAATGGATCGGCCGACACCGACGCCAGGCGATCGGCGCACGGCGCGTCGGTGACGACGCAGACGACCGGGATCTGCCGGTCGGCCGCGCGGCGCAGGGAGGGGCCGAGCGCCGCAGGGTCGCCGGGAGCGACGATGAGCCCGTTCACGCCGCCGGCGAGCGCCTGGTCGACCAGTTCCACATCGCCCTCTCCCAGGCGCGCGTGGCTGCGGTACTCCACCTGGAGCGTCGGCTCGAACGGCGCGGCGGCTTCGCGGATGCCGTCGCGCAGCGAATCCCAGAACAGCGCGATCTCGCGCGGGAGGTGCACCGACACGCGCAACGAGGTCCGCGATTTGAGGTGGCGGGCGGCGAGGTTGGGCCGATAACCGAGCGACGCCACCCGGGCGAGGACCCTCTGCCGCGTGGCGGGGCTGATGCCCGGCTTGCCATGCAGCGCGCGATCGACCGTGCCGATGGAGACGCCTGCCGCGCGGGCGATGTCCTTGATCCCGACCACTACTTCACCTTCCACTCCTGCAGCCCGGCCGACCACTTCGGCTGCATCGTGACCTCGAGGCGAAGCGCGGGCGTCGTGACCGGCGCGAAGGCGACGCGATTGTAGCGGTCCCGCTCGAGGCCGTACGGGCCGCGCGCCTCGACCGGCTTCCACGCGTCGCCGTCTCGGTACAGAAGGCGCCACGACGCCGGCACGCGCACCTCGCCCTGGTTCGTGTCGTCGAACCAGTACACCTCGACCTGGGAGACCGTCGACGGCTTCTGGAACGTGTACTCGACCCACTCGGTTGTGCCCTTGGTCGGCCACCAGTCGAAGTACGACGTCGGATCGATCGAGGAGGGCGGGTCCTCGCCGTCGTTGATCATCCTCGGGTTGCGGCGGCTCTTGCCCGACACCGACACCGTGCTCGTCGTGGCCACGGTCGGCCACGGCGTGGGGCGGGCGACCGATTCGACACGCGGGAGCCAGACGAGCATCTCGCCGCGGCCGCGGTTGGCCCACGCGTAGTAGGGAATGGCGGTGAACGGCTGGCCGGTCCGCGTGACCGCGCCGGACGCGTCGAAGGCCAGGCCGTAGGCGGTGCCCGTGATCACGGTGACGCCGTTCAGCTGCTTCGGCCGGAACTCCGCCGACAGGGCCGACGTGTCGGGCAGCATCAGGTTGCGCACGCTTCTTGCTCGGGCTGTCGGGCCACTCGGCGGCGTACACGATCGGGCCGCGCTGCAGAGCGACGCGGCTTCGATCGGCTTCGACCAGGTCGTGCGCCACGACGCGGCGGACCGGCATCGGCAGCGTGAGGGCGATCACGTCCCCCGCGCGCCACGAGCGGCGAAGAGCGACGTAGCCCTTGTCGAGCGCGAGGGACACCGGCGCGCCGTTCACCTTCAGCACCACCGGATCGGCCACCGTGTCGAGGAACCGGTAGAGGTCGCTCGGCACCGGCTGGTTGCGCGCCCAGCCGGGGATGCGCACGCTGACGGTGAAATCGGACGTCCGGACGGGCGTCACCGTCAGGGTCACGTTCCCGTCCCACGGGTACCGGGTTTGCTGGCGCAGCGTGACGGACCGGCCGTCGTCGAGGCGCACGTCTGCCGTGCCTTCCGCGAACAGGTTGACGTAGATCGTCGAGCCCGCCTTCGCGTAGACGTAGCCGGGAACCGACGCGAGGAAGCGCGTCATGTTGCCCGGGCAGCAGGCGACGCCGAACCAGGGGCTGCGGGCGTGCTGGCCGGCCGACTCGAGCGGGTTCGGGTAGAAGAACGCCTTGCCGTCGAGCGACACGCCCGAGAGGAGCCCGTTGTAGAGCGTCCGCTCCATCACGTCGATGTACTTCGCGTCGGCGTGAAGCAGGAACAGGCGGTGGTTCCAGTAGTCGTTGCCGATCGCCGCGCACGTTTCGTTGTACGCGGTCATGTTCGGCATCTCGTAGTCGCCGCCGAACGCCTCGCCGCGGCCGGTGGCGCCGATGCCTCCCGTGAGGTAGAGCTTCTTCGCCACGACGTTGTTCCAGATCGTGTCCGACGTCTTCATGTACGCGGCGTCGCCCGTCAGGGCCGCGACGTCGGCGATGCCCGAGTACATGTAGGTGGCGCGGACCGCGTGGCCGACTGCCTCGGTCTGCTCGACGATCTTCGTCTGCGACTGGTTGTAGGTGCGTCCCGAGCCCTTGTCGCCGTCCGGGCCGCGCTCGTCGAGCATGAACTTCGCCAGGTCGAGGTACTGCTGATTGCCGGTCACGCGGTACAGCTTGACGAGCCCCATCTCGGTGTTCTGATGTCCCGGCCAGATCGACTTCTTGCCCGGGCCGAACGTGCGGGTCAGGAGGTCGGCCGTGCGCAGGGCGACGTCGAGCAGCGTCCGCTTGCCGGTGGCCTGGTAGTGCGCGACGGCCGCCTCGTACAGGTGCCCGAGGTTGTAGAGTTCGTGGCTGTCCACCTTCTCCAGTTCCCAGCGGTTCGCGCCGGCCCAGGGGTGCGGGCGCTGCGGGTCGATGGTCCGAGTGGTGTAGAGGTACCCGTCCTTCTCCTGCGCGGCCGCGATCTTCGCGATCATCGAGTCGACGTAAGCCTCGAGCTTCGGATCGGGGTGGACGCTGAGCGTGTAGGACGCCCCCTCGATCACCTTGTAGAGGTCGGTGTCGTCGAAGGGGTAGCCCGGCGGCTTCTTGTTGGTCAACGCCTCTCCGCGGAGGGCGGCGGCGGCGCGTTCGAAGTTGTCGACGCGACCCGACAGCTCGCACTGCTGGAAGGCGAACGGGACGCTCACCACGCGGTTCGTCTCGATGCGCGGCGCCCAGAACACGTCGTCGAGGTGAACGGCGGTGAACGGGACGGGCTGGACTGGGTAGTCGCGCGGCGGCGCCGCCTGCCGGGCCGACTTCTGCGCCGGGACCGCGGTCTGGGCCGACACCCACCAGACGCCAGCGGATGCCACCACGAGCGACGCGGCAACGATCGTCTTCGGCTGGATTCGCATACGCACCTCGCAGAAGGCTCAGGGCTTAGGGCTCAAGGCTCAGGGCTCACCCCTCGACTTCGCTCGGGGTGCCCTGAGCGAGCGCCCGTCGCGGGCCGAAGCGAGTCGAAGGGCACGGCTTAGGGCTCCGGGCATGAATAGGGAATTGCGTCGTGCCTGGGCCCTGGGTCCTGGGCCCTGGGTCCTGAGCCCTGGGCCTTGAGCCTTGAGCCGGCGTTGTCCCCCCGCCGGTCGGCGTGTATTATACCGTGAACGTTCACGTACCCGGACACGCGGACCGAGCAGGAGCTGACGCATGGCGACCATCGACTGGGCGATCATCCTCGCGTATTTCGCGCTGCTGCTGGGACTGACGTGGTGGGTGATCAGGAAGAACAAGGACACGGCGGACGACTACTTCCTCGCCGGACGCAACCTCGGCTGGGTGATCGTCGGCGCCTCGATCTTCGCGTCGAACATCGGCTCCGAGCACCTGGTCGGCCTGGCGGGGTCGGGCGCGACGAGCGGCGTGGCGCTCGCGCACTACGAGCTGCACGCCTGGTGCCTGCTCGTGCTCGCGTGGGTGTTCGTGCCGTTCTACACGCGGTCGAAGGTCTACACGATGCCGGAGTTCCTGGAACGCCGGTTCTCGCCGACCTCGAGGTGGGTGCTTTCGGCCATCTCGCTGGTCGCCTACGTTCTGACGAAGATCGCCGTCGGGATCTTCGCGGGCGGCATCGTCTTCGGCACGTTGATCCCGGAGCTGCAGCTGAACGTCGCGGGGATGCACTTCAACAGCTTCTGGGTTGGATCGGTGGCGGTCGTCCTGCTCACGGGCCTCTACACGGTGCTGGGCGGCATGCGCGCGGTGGCCTACACCGAGGCGGTGCAGACGTTCATCCTGATTGGCGGATCGTTGCTGCTCACGTTCTTCGGGCTGGAGAAGCTGGGCGGCTGGTCGGCGCTGCGCGAGGCGCTGCCGTCCGACATGTTCAACCTCTGGAAGCCGCTGATCCCGGCCGGCGTCGAAGGCACCTGGGCGCCGGTGAAGGAGACAGGCCGGATGGCCTGGTACTTCAACACCAACTACCCGTGGATCGGGATGCTGTTCTGCGCGCCGATCATCGGCCTCTGGTACTGGTGCACCGATCAGTACATCGTCCAGCGGACGCTCGGCGCGCCGAACGAGACCGAGGCCAGGCGGGGATCGATCTTCGCGGGCTTCCTGAAGCTCCTGCCGGTGTTCATCTTCATCATCCCCGGCATGATCGCGCTCGCGCTGGCGCGAACCGGCCAGGCGCCCGGCCTGGGCGTGATGGTCGACGCCCAGGGCGTCGCGATTCCGGCCGAGGCGCAGGCGGCCTTCCCGCTGATGGTCCAGCAGGTGATGCCGGTCGGCCTGCGCGGCATCGTTGTCGCGGGCCTGCTGGCCGCGCTGATGAGCTCGCTGGCCGGTGTGTTCAACGCCTGCTCGACGCTGTTCACCATCGACTTCTACCACAAGCTCAGGCCGAAGGCGACCGAGCATCAGCTCGTCTGGATCGGCCGCGTGGCCACGGCGGTCATGGTGCTGGTCGGCCTGCTGTGGATCCCGGTCATCCAGGGCGCCCGCGGGCTGTACGAATACCTCCAGGGGGTGCAGGCGTACCTGGCGCCGCCCATCTTCGCGGTGTTCTTTTTCGGCGTGTTCATGAAGCGGCTGAATGCGAAGGGGTGCCTGTCCGCGTTGCTGACCGGGTTCGTCCTCGGCGCGTTCCGGCTGGCCGTCGACACCCCCGTGACGCTGAAGCTGGCGGGGTTCGAGTCGGGCTACGGCGTCGGGACCTTCCTGTGGATTGTGAACAACATCTACTTCCAGTACTACAGCCTGCTGATCTTCGTCGTGTCGGCGGCCGTGCTGATCGGCGTCAGCTACGCCACCGAGGCCCCGTCAGAGGCGCAGCTGGTCGGGCTGACGTATGCCACCGTCACCACCGACCAGCAGCGGGCGACGAGAAACAGCTGGAGCATGGGGGACGTGCTGAGTTCGGGAGTCGTGCTGGCGCTCATCGTCGTCGCCTACCTGTATTTCAATGGGTAGGCGCGCTCGGCTCAGGGCCCACGGCCTGGTCACGCGTGACGCCGTCCTGAGCCCTGAGCCTTGAGCCCTGAGCCCTGAGCCGTGAGCCTGTGAGGGACCAATGACCATCGGACTGATTGTCGGCAACCGGGGCTTCTTCCCTGACCATCTGGCCAAGAGCGGCCGCGAGGAGATGATCGCCGTCCTGACGAAGGCCGGCGTCGAGGTCGTCGTGCTCGGGCCGGACGACTCGAAGTACGGCGCCGTCGAGACCCGAGCCGAGGCGCGGGCATGCGCCGACCTGTTCCGGCGGCACCGCGACGCCATCGACGGCGTCGTCGTGACGCTGCCGAACTTCGGCGACGAGCGGGGGATCGCGGACGCGCTCCGCATGGCCGACCTGAACGTGCCCGTCCTGGTGCAGGCCACGCCCGACACGCCGTCGCGCATGACCATTCAGGACCGGCGGGACAGCTTCTGCGGGAAGATGTCGGCCTGCAACAACCTGAAGCAGTACGGCATCAGTACTCGCTCACCACGCGGCACACCGAGACGCCGGCCTCGCCCGAGTTCGCGCGGGATCTCGACTGGTTCCTCGGCGTGTGCCGCGTCGTGAAGGGGCTCCGCCGCCTGCGCATCGGCGCGATCGGCGCGCGGCCGGCCGCATTCAACACCGTTCGTTTCAGCGAGAAGCTGCTCGAAGCGTCCGGCATCTCGGTCGAGCCGATCGATCTGTCGGAGATCGTCGGCCGCATCAACCGCCTGAAAGACGACGACGCGGGCGTGCAGGCGAAGCTGTCGGCGATCCAGGCGTACGTCGCGACCGGGGGCGTGCCGGCGCCCGCGCTCCTCAAGATGGCGAAGCTCGGGACGGTCATCGACGGCTGGATGCGCGAAACGGACGTGGCGATCAGCGCCGTGCAGTGCTGGACGTCGATCGAGGAGTACTTCGGCGTCGTGCCGTGCACCGTCATGAGCATGATGAGCAACGAGCTGATGTCGAGCGCATGCGAAGTGGACATCTGCGGCGTGATTGGCATGCACGCCATGCGCCTGGCGTCGGGGACGCCGTCGGCGCTCCTCGACTGGAACAACAACTACGGCGACGACCCCGACAAGGCCGTCTGCTTCCACTGCAGCAACCTGCCGAAGCACTTCTTCGTGGAAGCGCGAATGGACTACCAGGCGATCATCGCCGGCACCGTCGGCCGCGACAACACGTACGGCACCTGCGTCGGCCGCGTGAAGGCCGGCCCGATGTCGGTACGCCCGCTTCTCGACCGACGACGTTCGAGGGAAGATCTGCGGCTATGTGGGCGACGGCGAGTTCACCAACGACTCGCTCCAGACGTTCGGCGGCGCCGGCGTCGTGCGGATTCCGGAGATGCAGAAGCTGCTCCGCTTCATCTGCGAGAACGGCTTCGAGCACCACGTGGCCGCCAACCTCTCCTCGGTGGCGGCCGTGGTCCACGAGGCGACGACGAACTACCTGGGGTGGGACGTGTACTGGCACAAATAGGGACGAGGGACGAGGATTGAGGGACGAGGATTGAGGGACGAGGGACGAGGATTGAGGGACGAGGGTATCTTCCCTCGCTCCTCGCTCCTCGCTCCTCGTTCCTCTTTCCTCGCTCCCGGCGAGCGAAGCTGCGAAAGAGGGCGAGCGCATGTCCGTTGTTGCCGGCGTTGATTTCGGGACGTTGAGCGTACGGGTGTCGATCGTGGACTCGTTGCGCGGCCGGCTCGGGTCGGGGACGGCCGAGTATCCGCTCCACCGGAAGAAGAGCGACCCGGACCACGCCACGCAGAGCCACCACGATCAGATGGAGGCGCTGGTGCTCGCCTCGCGCCGTGCGATCGCCACGGCGGGAGTCGACGGGCAGGCGATCGAGGCGATCGCCCTCGACACCACCGGGTCGAGCGTCGTGCCGGTGGGCGAGGGGCTCGTCCCGCTCGATGACTACTACCTCTGGTGCGACCACCGGGCCTGGGAAGAGGCGGCGCTGATCTCGCGCGTCGCGCACGAGACGGGCCTCGAGGCGATCCACTGGTGCGGCGACACCTACTCGTCCGAGTGGGGATTCTCGAAGCTGCTGCACTGGCTGAGGCACAATCCGGACAAGCGCAGCCGGTTCGTGACGGCGCTCGAGCACTGCGACATGGCGGCGGCCGTGCTGTGCGGCGTCACGGACCCGGCGCAGATCCCGCGCAGCGTGTGCGCGATGGGCCACAAGTGGATGTGGAGCGCCGCGCTCGGCGGCCTGCCGCCCGAGAGCTTCCTGGCCGCCGTCGATCCGCTGCTCGCCGGCGCGCGGGAGAAGATCGCCGGCCGCTTCGCGACCTCCGATGCGCTGGCCGGACACCTGACGGCCGAATGGGCGAACCGCATGGGGCTGCGCGCCGGCATTCCCATCCCCGTCGGCGCGTTCGACGCGCACTGGGACGCGATCGGCGCCGGCGTCCGGCTCGGCGACGTCGTGAACGTGATCGGCACGTCGACGTGCATCATCGCCGTGAGCGACAAGACGGCGTGCGTGCCCGGGCTGTGCGGTGTCGTGCCGGGCTCGGTCCATCCCGCGCTGACCGGCATCGAGGCCGGGCTCTCCGCCACCGGCGACATCTTCGACGCGATTGCGCGCCGCGCCGGCACGTCCGTCGCCGCACTGTCCGAGGGCCTCGGCCACTACGGCGCCGGCGAGACCGGCCTGCTGCACCTGACGTGGGACAACGGGGACCGCACGGTTCTCGTCAACCCGGAGCTGGGCGGCGTCACGCTCGGCTGGAACCTCACGCACACCGCGGAGGATCACCTCTTCGCCGCCGTCGAGGGCACCGCCTTCCACACCCGGATCATCCTCGAGCGCATGGAGGAATACGGCGTCCCCATCCACCGGGTGATCAACGGCGGGGGGATTCCGAGGAAGAACCCGGTGCTGAACACGGTGTACGCCAACGTGCTCAACAAGCCGATCCTCGTGCCGACCGCCGAAGTCACGAGCCTCGGCTCCGCGATCTTCGCGTTCCTCGCGGCCGGGTCGTTCAAGACGATTGAAGACGCCCAGGACGCACTCTGTCCGGGCTTCGACATCATCGAGCCAGACCCGCAGCAGGCCGCCGTCTACGAGCGCCTGTTCGCGCTGTATCGGACGCTCTATTTCGCGATGGGGCGTCGGGACGCGGAACCGGCGGCGATCGGCGGCGTCCTGCCCGCCCTGCGCCGGATTGCCGCGGGAGCGAGGGAGGCATGAGCACCATTGCCCTGCTCCGGACCGAAGTCCTGGAGGCGAACCTCGAGCTCGTCCGTCACGGCCTGGTCGTTCACGCGTTCGGAAACGCCAGCGCCATCGACCGCGACTCGGGACGCGTCGTCATCAAGCCCAGCGGCGTGCCGTACGAGCAACTCGAGGCCGACGCGCTCTCCGTCACCGACCTCGAAGGGCGCGTCGTCGAGGGGCCGTTCCGGCCGTCTTCGGATCTGCCGACGCATCTCGCGCTGTACAAGGCGTTCCCCGGAATCGGCGCTGTCGTTCACACCCATTCGAGGTTCGCCACGATCTGGGCACAGGCTGGACGCGAACTGCCCTGCCTCGGTACGACGCATGCCGACTACTTCCGCGGTGCGGTGCCGATCACCAACCCGATGACGGCCGGCGAGATTCTGTCTTCGTACGAGTGGAATACCGGACAGGCGATCGTGCGCCGGTTCGCGCCGCTCGATCCGATGGAAATTCCGGCAGTGCTGGTCCACGGTCACGGGCCGTTCTGCTGGGCGAAGTCGGCAGGTTCGGCGTCCGGCCTCGCGGTCATCCTCGAAGAGGTGGCGTGCACCGCGTGGCACACGCTGGCGCTGAACCCGGCAGTCCAGCCGCTCGCCGAGGAGCTGCGCGACAAGCACTTCTTCCGGAAGCACGGGCCGGGGGCGTATTACGGACAGTGACAGCTGGCAGCTGTCAGCGGGCAGCTGGCAGCGGGGAAGGCGGGGAGGCGGCTCAGGGCTCAGAACTCAGAACTCAAAACTCAAGACTCACAACTGACACTCATGACCAACAGGCACGCGCTCACGACTGTCACGCTGATTCTCGCCGCCGCCAGCGTCGCGCTGCTCGCGCAGTCGCCGGCGCCCTCGTCGTCTTCCTTCACCGAGGACAAGCTCGCCGGCTTCTCCTACCGCGCCCTTGGACCCTATCGCGCCGGGTCCTGGATCGCGGACATCGCGGTGCCCGAGGCGCCGCTGAAGTCGCACCTCTACACCTTCTACGTCGGCGTCCGGTATGGCGGCGTCTGGAAGACGACGAACAACGGCACGACGTTCCAGCCCGTCTTCGACGGCCAGGACGTGACCGGGATCGGCTGTCTCGCGGTCGCCCCCTCCAATGAGAACATCGTCTGGGTCGGGACCGGTGACGCGGCCAGCGTTCGCGTCACGTACCCGGGCGACGGCGTCTACAAGTCGACAGACGCCGGCAAGACCTGGCAGAGGATGGGTCTGCAGGCCACCCGGCAGATCGGCCGCATCGTCATTCACCCGACGAATCCCGAAATCGTCTACGTCGCGGCGATGGGCACGCTGTGGGTGCCCAGCCAGGAACGCGGTGTCTTCAAGACGATCGACGGCGGCAGGACCTGGACGAAGATCCTCTACGTCAACGACCAGACCGGTGCGATCGACCTGGTCATCAACCGGAAGCAGCCCGACACCCTGTATGCGGCGATGTACGACGTGCAGCGCCGGCCGTGGAGGCTGCTCGAGAGGGGCGTCGACAGCGGCATCCACAAGACCACCGACGGCGGGAAGACCTGGACGAAACTCGCCGGCGGCCTGCCGATCACCCCGCAGGGGCGGATCGGCCTCGACATCTACCAGAGGAACCCGAACATCCTCTACGCCGTCACAGAGAACTTCGGCAAGCGGCCGCCGACCGAGGACGAGATCGTACGCGACCGGTCCCGCAAAATCGAGCCCCAGCCGCGCAACATCGGCGGCGAGGTGTACCGAACCGATGACGGCGGGAAGACGTGGCGGAAGATGAACGCCGGCACCGGCGACATGAGCGCGAAGGCGGGATACTCCTTCAACCAGATCCGCGTGGACCCGAACAACGACAAGCGGATCATCGTCAACAGCGACTCGCTGCTGAGTTCGGACGACGCCGGCAGGACGTGGACCGGGTTGAACTGGAACTCGCGCAACCTGTTCGCGAGCGCGTTCGGCGACTTCCGGACGATGTGGATCGACCCGCAGAACTCGGACCGCTGGATTCTCGGAAGCGACGGCGGCGTGCACGTGTCGTACGACGCCGGCAAGACGTGCGATCACTACGCCAACATCCCGGGCGGCGAGTTCTACTCGATCGACGTCGACATGGAGGACCCGTACCGCATCTACGGCGGCCTCCAGGACCACGACTCGTGGCGCGGGCCGATCAACGGCCCGGCGGGCCGCGTGGGTCCGGAGGACTGGGTGACGGTGGGCGACAACGACGGGATGTACAACCGCGTCGATCCGACCGACAGCCGGTGGGTCTACAACACGATCCAGTGGGGCGGGCACTACCGGTACGACCAGAAGACCCGCACGCGCAAGCCGATCGTGCCGACGCGCGCGGCCGGCCAGCCGCCGCTCCGGTGGAACTGGACGCCGCCGCTCGCGCTCTCGCCGTTCAACAGCCGCATCATCTACACGGGCGCGCAGGTGCTCTTCCGCTCACTGGACCAGGGCGACCACTGGGAGGAGATCAGCCCCGACCTGACGACCAACGACGCCGCGAAGATCTCCCCGCCCGGCAGCACGGTCCAGTACTGCACCATCACGACGATCGCCGAGTCGCCGGTGACGCCAGGGGTCATCTGGATCGGGACCGACGACGGGAAGGTGCAGGTGACACGCAATCACGGGGCGGTGTGGACGGACGCCGGCGCGAAGATGGGGACGGTGGGCGGGCCGGCCTACTACGCGGTGACGCGGGTGCTCGCGTCGCGCTTCGCGGCCGGGACCGCGTATGTGACGAGGAACGGGCGCCGTTTCGACGAGATGACTCCGGTCGTGCTGAAGACCACCGACTTCGGGGCGACGTGGACGTCGATTGCGGGAAACCTGGCCGACCGCGCCATCGACGTCATCGTCGAGGACACCGCGGACCCCGAAATCCTCTACGTCGGGAGCCACAAGGGCGTGCACGTGTCGGTCGACGGCGGGCGGCGCTGGGTCTCGCTCAAGGGCAACATGCCCACGGTCCCCGTCACCGACATGCTGATTCACCCGCGCGAGCGCGACCTCGTTGTGGCGACCTACGGCCGGGGGCTCTACGTCACCAACACGCTGTGGCTGGCCGACGCCAGGAAGGGCGCGTTCGACGGGGCGGCGCACTTCTTCCCCGTGCAGCCGCGGCCGGTGCCCAGGCCGGGCGCGATTGGCAACTTCGAGTTCTACGGCGACCGGCACCTGATCGTGCCGAACGACGACGGCCTGAACTTCGACTACTACCTGAGGTCGAAGGCGGAGGGAGCGGTGAAGATCACGATCGCCGACGCGGCGGGCACCGTCCTTCGAACGCTCGACGGCCCGGGCAACGCGGGGATGAACCGGGCGACCTGGAACCCGAGCGGTCGCGGCCGCGGCGTCGAGCCGGGGGAGTACACGGTGACGCTGCAGGCGGCCGGGCAGAAGCTCGTACAGAAGGCGCGGGTGCTGGCAGCGGTCAGCCGGTAGCTGGCAGCTGGTAGCTGGCAGCGGTCAGCTGGTAGCCGGCAGCTGGCGACTTGCGGCTGGCGCGGGAGAGACAGGCGCGGACCGGGTCGGCGCGAAGGGCGACTTGTGAGGTCCGCCGAGCGGAGCCCGGGCCTGCCCCGCCGAAGCTGCGGAGCAGCGAAGGCGGGAGCCGACGAACCGGGCCACGACCCTTCGACTTCGCTCAGGGTCGTCCTGAGCAACGTCGAAGGACGACTGGCGTCTCATCGGCCGGCCGCGGGAGGGTCACGGCACACGATATGAAACACATCTCCCGTCTCTCACGGTTGTTCGTCCTCATCCTTGTCGGCTTCGGGCTGGGCGCTGTGCTGCGGCTCGAGGCAGTCCGCACGGGTGATCCGTCGCAGGCGGCGCAGCCTGCGCCAGCGGTGCAGCCCGGCGTGGTCGTCAACGGTTCGTTCGAGGAGATGGACGGCAAGCTGCCGCGCGGCTGGCGGGTGTCGAGCCGCGCGCAGGTCTTCAGCATGGACACCGTCGCGCACACGGGCAGGGCGAGCGTGAAGGTGTCGTCGGCCGAAGGCGCCGACGCCTGGTGGTTCGCCATCGTGCCGGTCAAACCGTACGCGAAGTACCGGCTGAGCGGCTGGATCAGGACCGAGAACGTCGAGGCGGGGACGGGCCGCGGCGCGCTGTTCAACCTGCACGGCATCGGCGGCGCGGAAACGAAGGCGCTGACGGGCACCCAGGACTGGACGCGCACGGAGCTCGTGTTCGATTCGGGCGCGAACGACGGGGTACAGGTGAACTGCCTGCTCGGGGGCTGGGGGCGTTCGAAGGGCACGGCGTGGTACGACGACATCCAGCTGGAGGAGCTGTCCGTGAGGACGCTGGAGCCCGCCGTCACCATCCGCCAGGGCGCCGCGCGCGCGCCGATGTCGAAGTACATCTACGGGCAGTTCATCGAGCACCTCGGTCGATGCATCTACGGCGGCATCTGGGCGGAGATGCTCGAGGATCGGAAGTTCTTCTACAAGGTCGGCGACAAGGAATCGCCGTGGAAGCCGATCGGGGATGCGGCGGCGATCGCGATGAACAACGCGGCGCCGTACGTGGGCGCGCACACGCCGGACATCACGCTCGCCGGCACCGGCAAGCCGGGCGGCCTGCAGCAGGGGGAACTGGGCGTCACCGCCGGGAAGCAGTACGTCGGCCGGGTCGTTCTGGCCGGGGACGCGAGCGTGGGCCCGGTCCAGGTCACGCTGGTCTGGGGCGCAGGGGAGAAGGACCGGCAGAGTGTCACCATTCCGTCGGTGTCGCGCGAGTTCCGGCCGTTCCCGATGGCCTTCGCTCCCACGGCGACCACCGACACGGCGCGGATCGAGGTCGCGGCGACCGGCAAGGGCCTGCTGCGCGTCGGCACCGCGTCGCTGATGCCCGCCGACAACGTCGAGGGATTCCGGGCGGACACCCTGCGCCTGCTGCGCGAACTCGATTCACCGGTCTATCGCTGGCCCGGGGGCAACTTCGTCAGCGGCTACGACTGGCGGGACGGCATCGGCGACCGCGACAAGCGCCCGCCCCGGAAGAACCCGGCCTGGCGGGGCATCGAGCACAACGACGTCGGCATCCACGAGTTCATGGCGCTGTGTCGGCTGCTCGCAACGGAACCCTACATCGCGGTGAACAGCGGCCTGGGCGACGTGACGTCGGCCGCCGACGAGGTGGAGTACGTCAACGGCGCGGCGTCGACGCCGCAGGGTAAGGTGCGCGCGGCGAACGGCCGCAAGGAGCCGTACGCGTGCCGCTTCTGGTCGATCGGCAACGAGATGTACGGCAACTGGCAGCTCGGCCACATGCCGCTGGCGAAATATCAGGAGAAGCACAACGAGTTCGCCCGGGCGATGCGCGCGCGGGACCCGTCGATCACGCTGGTCGGCGTCGGCGACGTGGGCCCGTGGACCGAAGGGATGCTGGCCAACTGCGCCGACAACATGAGCCTCATCAGCGAGCATTTCTACGTCCAGGAGGCCGCCGGCCTGATGGGCCACGTGGCGCTCGTTCCGAGGCAGATCAGGCGGATTGCCGAGGCGCACCGGAAGTACCGGCAGACGATTCCGACGCTCGCCGGCAAGGACATCCGCATCGCGCTCGACGAGTGGAACTACTGGTACGGCCCGCACCTCTACGGGGAGCTCGGCACGCAGTACTTCCTCAAGGACGCGCTGGGCATCGTCGCCGGCCTGCACGAGTATTCGCGTCAGAGCGACATCGTGTTCATGGCAAACTATGCGCAGACGGTGAACGTGATCGGCGCCATCAAGACGAGCAAGCGCGAGGCGGTGTTCGACTCGACCGGTGTCGTGCTGGCGCTCTACCGGAAGCACTTCGGGACGATACCGGTCGAGATCGCCGGCGCGCCGGAGCCGCTGGACGTCGCCGCCGCGTGGCGCGAGACTGGCAGGGCGCTGACCGTTTCGGTGGTGAATCCGACGCGGCAGCCGCAGACGCTGGACCTTCAACTGAACGGCGAGACGCTGCCCGCGACGGCGCGGCTGTGGCGGGTGAGCGGAACCGACGAGAAGGCGTGCAACGTGCCGGGCAAGCCGCCCCAGGTGGTTGTCCAGGAGACGGCCGCCGCGCCGATCGCGCGTCGGCTCACCGTGCCGCCGATGAGCGCCTCACTGTACGAGCTTGCGATGAGACGATAGGGACGAGGGACGAGGGACGAGGGACGAGGGGACGAGGGACGAGGGACGAGGGACGGGGGACGAGGGACGGGGGGACCGGATGTAGCGCGGGTCTTCAGACCCGCGATCGAGGAGCCATCATGTTCGATGCCAGCACGTACGTCGCCAGACGAGCCAAACTCCAGGAGCAGTTCAGGCACGGCCTGCTGCTCTTCATCGGCAACAACGACTCGCCGATGAACTACGCCGCCAACACGTTCCACTTCCGGCAGGATTCCTCGTTCCTCTACTACTGGGGCATCGACGACCCCGAGCTGGCGGCGGTGATCGACGTCGACGCCGGCACGCACACCGTCTACGGCAACGACTTCACGATCGACGACATCGTCTGGCGCGGCCCGCAGCCGACCATCGCCCAGCGCGCGGAACGCGCCGGCGTGAAGCGCACAGGCACGCTCACCGACCTGGCGAAGGCGATGACGGATGCGGTCGGTCAGGGCCGCCGGATCCACTACCTCCCCCAGTACCGGGCCGACAACACGCAGCTGATCAAGACGCTGCTCGGGATCTGCCCGGAGGCCGTTAACGCGCACGCCTCTGTTTCGCTGATCAAGGCGGTCGTGGCGCAGCGCGCCTACAAGAGCGCAGAGGAGCTGGCCGAGATCGAAGTCGGCGCTCGAGGTGTCGTACGAGATGCATACGCTCGCGATGAAGATCGCGAGGCCGGGCATGTACGAACGCGAGGTGGCCGGCGCGATGGCTGGCGTCGTCGAGTCGCACGGCCGCCAGCTGGCCTTCCCGATCATCTTCTCGGTGCACGGCGAGACGCTGCACAACCACTATCACGGCAACCGGATGGAAGCCGGGCAGATGGCCGTGAGCGACTGTGGCTCGGACTCGCCGCTGCACTACGCGAGCGACCTGACGCGCACGATCCCGATCGGCGGGAAGTTCGTGGGGCCGCAGCGCGACCTCTACCAGGCGGTCCTGCGGGCGCACAAGAAGGCGCTGGCCGCGGCGAAGCCGGGCGTGAAGTGGATGGACGTCCACCTGCTGGCCTGCCGCAGCCTGGCCGAGGACCTGAAGGCGATCGGCTGCATGAAGGGCGACCTCGACGAGGCGGTGCGGCAGGGCGCGCACGCGATGTTCTTCCAGTGCGGCCTCGGACACATGATGGGCTACGACGTGCACGACATGGAGGGGCTGGGCGAGCAGTACGTCGGCTACGACGCCACCGTGACGCGCAGCACGCTGTTCGGCCTCAAGTCGCTGCGCATGGGGCGCGCGCTCGAGCCGGGCATGGTGATGACGGTCGAGCCGGGCATCTACATGATCCCGACGCTGATGGACAAGTGGAAGGCGGAAGGGAAGTTCACCGACTTCCTGAACTACGACGTCATCGAGAAGTTCCGCTCGTTCGGCGGCATCCGCGTCGAGGACGACATCGTCGTCACGGAGACCGGCCACCGGATCCTCGGCAAGCGGGTGCCGATCGAGATCGATGAGGTCGAGGCGCTCGCGAGGCTGTAGGTCAGCGCTTCTCGGCGGCGCGGCGCTTCTTCCACGCCTCCAGGTAGCGAGTGGCCCCCTTCACCTGCGGGTCCCAGCGCGGCTCGTCCTTGCTCTGTGCGAGCATCAGCACCCCGGTCCCGATCATGCGTACGGTCAGCGCCATGTTCTCGTAGTCGACCTTCTGCCAGGTGTCGGCCGCGCCGTGGTAGTCGGGATACGCGTAGGTGACGCACACCGTGTGCGCCGGCACGCCCTGCGCCGCGAGGGCCTGGTTGTCGCTCGAACCGAAGTAGGAGTCGGAGTTCTTCGGGTGTTTGAAGACGGTGACGCCCGTCTGTTCGCCGGCCCGCCGAAACACCTCGCCCACGTCTGAATAGTCGAAGCCGGTCAGGCTCGCCCGCTTGCGTTGGTCGCCGTCGGTGTCGTCGGTGCGTCCCACCATTTCGATGTTGATGCCCGCCACCGTCTTCTCCAGCGGGACGGCCGGATGCTCGGCGTAGTACCCGCGCGCCCACCAGGCCGCTCTCCTCACCGTGGAAGGCGATGAACACCACGGAGCGGCGCGGGTGTTTCCCCGTTGCGGAAAGCGCAGCGGCCAGTTCAATCACCGTGACCGTGCCGCTGCCGTTGTCGTTCGCGGAATTCCACACCCGGTCCGGACCGGGCCTGGTGCCCTGGCCGTCGTAGTGCGCGGTCACGAGCACATAGGTGTCGGCCAGCTTCGGGTCCGACCCCGGCAGCAGGCCTATCACGTTGCGCTGCGGCGCGTCGGCCTCCATCGGCGGCGACAGGCGAACGGAGACGGTCGCCCCGGTGAGGCCGGCCGGAAGGGCGTCGAAGGCTGCGGCTGCCGCTTCGCCGAAGAGCGCGGCGACGGGCGGGCCGGCCGCGGCGCGCCCCTTGGCTGCGGGATCAACGAGCTGGCGGCTGGCGAAGTAGTCGATCGCCCTGCCCGGATCCCGCCTCAGTTCCACGACCAGCGCGGGCTTGAAGGCCGCGAGCCGGGCGAGGAACTCGCGCCGGCGCTCGAGAAACGCCGTTCTCGCCGTCTGGTCCGACGGCATCGCGGGGAACTCGGTGATCACGGCGGACCGGCCGGAGTCTGCCATCTGCTCGGGAAACGGGCCGCCGAACGGCACCTTGACCAGCGGCGCGTCGTCGATCCCGATCGCGCGGATGGCCGGAGCATTTCCACCAGCGGCCGTGAGCATTGCGAACTGCCGTGAAGGCACATCGAGGACCCGGCCCTCGACCGCAACGCGGCACTGATAGCCGTCACTGGCGGGCGTGAGCCTGATTCGCGGCGTGATCTGGAAGTAGCCGTCGTCGCCGATCGGCTTCAGGCCCGCTCGTCTGAACTGCGCGGCGACGTACTCGGCGGCCACGTCCAGACCGATCGAGCCGGCTCCGCGCCCCTCGAGCGGATCGGCGGACAGAAAGGAGAGATGGGCCTGCAGCGACCCCGGCGTGATCGACGCGAGCGCCCGACGCTCGGCCGCCGACGGTTTGACGTCCCATTTGCCAGACGCAAGCGCCGCCGCACCGCTCGCGAGCGCCAGGACCACGACCGCCAGCCGAATCCGCGTGATACGTCGCGACATCATGTAGAGGCTCATTGGGACTATCTTACTTCGCGGCCGGCGGCTGGCGGCCTTGTCCCTGCCAACAACCCGGAACCGCTTCTCGCCGCTGCGGATCTGGGCCGGAGGTTGATATCGTTCCCGGCCAGCATGTCGGGGCTGTTCATCGCCCAGCGCGCCGCCCTTCCCGTCCGCGGGCGCGTCACCGTCCAGGTCGAAGGGATTCAGGAACCGACGCGATTCAGTTTCAACCACTTCAGTTTCCACTCCGCCCACCCCCAGTTTCGAGGGCTGGCGGCAACGACCGCGCCTGGAGGGTGGCGCAGGCGATCCCTCCCCTCGCGAAGAACCGCGGCGCCGGCTCACCGTCCCTTCGTCTTGCGGTTGGGGCACACGCCGGGCCTGTGGCCCCCATCCCCAACCGCGCCATAGTTGGCCGGCTGGCGGTTCTCGGGGCCCTGCCGATGGCGAATGTCCACGGCTCGCTTGGCGCCCCCCTCCAGACACGGCCGGACGTCGAGCGCGAAACTGGGGGTGGGCAAGCAGTTTCCACCACAAGCAGTTTCCACCACTTGACGGGGATGACCCCCAGGCCTATGCTGACTGGCACCGGGCCCACCGTTCGGGAACTCAACGCAGACGGGGATCTCGCCATGCCGCGCCACCCCGGTCGCTGTCCCGCGGCGTATTGCACTCAACACACAGCGCTCGACGTTCGTTGGCTGCCGGGTACTCCTGCTCATTTGTCTCGCTCAGTGAGGAGGCTGCCGTGTTCAGCAGGGCATGTTGTCTCGTCCTCGGCGCAATCGCCATAGCAGGGGCTCCGCTCGGGAGCGCGCGAGAGAACACCCAGTCCGTACCCCGCTGGTGGCTCGAGTCTGGTCCAAAGCTCATCGTGATGGACGAGCGCGCGAGCAAGCTCGGGGAGATCGACGCCGGCGAGAATGTCGTCTTCGTCCGAGAGGCGTTCGGCCGGATCGCGGTGGCGAGCGTCGGCGCCTACACGCGGAACACGACCCTCGGCGGCAGGCGGGAGTTCTGGCCGGCACCGGGGTCCGGCAGCAAGGTCACGGTGCTGGACGCCGCGACGTTGGCGGTACTCGCGTCGCGGACCGTTCCGTTCAAACCGGTCGGGGTGCGCTTCGTGAACGCCGACACGCTCGTGGTCGTCAGCGCGGGCCAGGTGAGCGGGGACGCCCAGAGGGAGATCCGGCCGGCGGTGACCATCCTTCGCGCGCCCAATTGGGAGGCCGCTGCTTCGATCCCGCTCAAGACCACTCCCCAACGCGTCTGGTCGAAGGACGGCAGCAACGAGTTCAACGTGGTGTGCGAGACGTTCAAGAACAGGCCGGCCGAGTTGGTCACGGTCGACACGGCCAGCGGGGACGCCCGCCGGGCGTCGGTGCCCGAGGACCTTTTCGCGACGGTGCCTGGGCCGGACGGCCGCCCAGCCTACCTCCTGCTCGAGAGGTCCGTGGTGCCGTTCGACTCTGCGGGCGGCATGTCGAAGCCGCTGCCCTCGCCCGGGAAGGCCCTCGTCCTGTTCGTTCCGCTGCCCGGCTGGACGACGTATCTGTACGGTGCCTCGTCGGGAAAGACCGGAACGCTGCAGGTGGTGAAGGATGGCCAGATCGCGCGCACGATCGAGCTGCCGGGCGGTCTCGAGCGCGTGGCCTACGGGCCCCGCACGCACCGTCTCTATGTGTGCGGGAAGAAGGTGGCACTCGTGCTCGACTCGGAGACCTTCGAGCAGGTCGGGAAGCTGACGATTCCAGAGAACAAGACGGACGCGCAGCTCGACCCCGCCGAGCGGCGGCTGTTCGTCTTCGATGGGAAGGCGCTGTCGATCGTGGACGTCGAGGGGAAGCTGCCGACCGCGCGGGTGTCGGTCGGGGGCGGCTTCATGCAGCACATGGCGGAGAATTCGGCCCACTACGTTCTCGTAGGCAGCGCCTTCCGCGTTCACCCGTCCACCGAGGTTGCGACCGAGGTGTTGCCGCTTGCGTTTGCCGCATCGGGCAGCCATGTGATGGCCTACAACGCCCTGCTGAGCCAAGTCGCGCTTGTCGACACAGCGTCACTCGCCGTCGATCTGAAGGTCGGCCTGTCCTCGGCCTGGATCCCTCGTCTTTCGGACCTCTGGCGCCTGCCGGGTGGTCAACGGTTGCTCGCACTGCGCGGTCGTCGGCTGTGGCTGTTCGACCTCGAGAAGGGCACGCTCGTCGCCGACAGGGAGTATCCAAAGGGCCGCGTGGCGTGGATGTCGGAAACCGGGCTTCTGTTCGTCCGCTCACCCGAGCGCACGATCGCTCTGAGCCTCGAGACGCTGCAGCCGGTCTGCGACTTCGGCGCCGAGGCCGGCGTGCCGGAGGCCGTGCTCGAGGACGATCTGGGGATCGCGATCCACGAGTCCGGCCGGCGATTCGTCATGACGACCACGGCCGGAGTGAAGATGTTCGACTTCGAATTCAAGCACGTCGGCACGATCGAAGGGCTCAAGCGGGTCGACGGCCTGTTCCGAACGGGCGCGGCGGCTGCCGACCCGGGGACGCAGCGCTAGACGATAACAAGCACAGATGGGGTCTCCGCTGCGCTGGTGAACAGGACGCCTGCTTCCAGACGCAGCCGAGCGTTGCTCCGAGACCGGGCCCGCTCGAGCACAGGACTCCCGGCGGCCTTCACGCGGGTCATGACGTGCTTCCTGCCCACGCGCGGGACGTCGATCTCCTGCATGACCATCGGCTGCTTCTGTCCGACCAGGCGTGTGGCGCGGATGACGTAACGGCGCCTCGCTAGAGACCGGCCTTCTTGTAGACCGTCTTTATGAGGAGCGGCTCGGCCCCCGGGGTCGGCCGGGGACTCGCCGTCTCCACGACCATGGTGTCCCCCTCCCGATACCGAGTTTCGGTTCTCGGCCCAAACCCGCCTTCGTATGGCTGCGTCGAGGCTGGCGTAATCGTCGTGACGAGCCGGCCGTTGTCCCAACGGCTCCTGCAGATCCACTCGACTTCGACTGTTACACCACTGTCGCGGCCCGCAGGACGCGTGATGACGTTCCGCGTCTCGCTCCCGTCGAACCGGTACACCGCCACCGTGGGACTTGGGCCCCACGTCGGGTCGTTGCTGACCGTCATCGATTCCGCATCCTGGGTGATCGTGACGCGGCCGGTGTAACCAGATACCGGCTGGCCTGGGGTGGCCGCCCCGGGCGGGGAAGTCGAAGACGCGCGCTGGCCTCCCACTGAGGTTGGACGCACCGGTATCGCCGGCGTCGTCGTGCGCCCATCCAGCGTGAAGCTCACGGTCACCGTCATGATTATCGGTACCGCTTTACCATCCAGCAGGGTTGGCGTGAACTCCCACTGGGACACCGCGTCGAGCGCCGCCTGGTCGAGCGCCGGGATCGAGGCGACCACCTCGGCATTGCTGACCCTTCCGTTCGGGTCGAGTGTCGCCTCGATGACCACGGTTCCCGCTATCCGGTTGCGCTGCGCGTCAGCGGGATACACCGGGCGGACGTCCTTCACCTTCGTCGGCGCCTTGACGGTACCGCCGACCCTGGCGGCGCCTGCGCCTCTCCCCGTCAGTGGACGTGGACGACCGTTGACCAGGCTCTGCGCGGGGTCGAGCACCCATCTGCCCGAGAAATCGGGCGTCTGCGCTTGCGCGGACCGAGGACCGCAGAGGTACTGCCGCGAGCATCATCGCGATCGACATCCGGGTCATCATGCGACGTCCTCTCCCACTGCGACTGCCGGCGAATCCGGCCGAGAGGCCGATTATGACCGGGGCGCCGGACCTGTCAAGGCGCGGCACACAGGCGCGGCACACAGGCTGTAGGGAGTACATGATCTGACCGCTCCCGAGAGCAACTGATCTGACCGCTTCAGAGCCGGACCGATAGCCCAAGCAGCCGAGGAGGCGCGATGGGGTATGCGGCTTCGGCGTGGGAGCGGGCGATGACGGTGCAGGAGGTGTTGTTGAAGGCGATCGCCGGAGAGATGCACTGTTCAGCGTGTCAAGGATGAGGACCAGCATCGGTCTTTGCTCGGCTGCGGAATCTAATCAAGGCTTGATAGGGCGCTAACAGGCATTTCAGCACCCGCGTCCTGAACGCGCCATAGTGTATGGCGTAGAACGCGATCAGACTCCGGTAATAGAGTTGATTGGCGACCTGGCGCTGCGGCTGGCTCTGACCGCCCAGGTGCGTCACGGTAAATCGCGGATCGTACCTGATCTTCCAGCCGGACTGGCGCGCCCGCAGACACCAGTCGTTATCCTCGAAATACAAACGAAAGCGCTCGTCCAACAAGCCGACTTGCAGAATGACCTGGCGGCGCACAGCCACACAAGCTCCGGACACCCAATGCGTCTCGATCGGATGTTCGACATCCCAGCGGTGCAGCGGCCCGCGTCGCCAAAGGGCGCGCATTCCGCGGCGCAGCAGATAGCCCAGAGTCGGATCATCACCGTACGCGAAAGCCTGGGCTTCACCGGTCGCCGTGCGCAATCCGGCCGAAAGGACGCCCACCTCTGGCTGCTCGTCGAATTGATCGGCCAGCGCCTGGAGCGTATCGGCGGCGGCCAGCACGTCGCTGTTAATCAAGAATACGACGCGCCCCTCGGCGTGCCGCAGGCCCAGGTTGTTGCCGCCAGCGAATCCCAGGTTGCGCTCGCTTCGCACGACTTCGACAAAGGGGTGTTGCGCTCGGATCGCTTCAATGGATCCATCGGATGATCCGTTATCGACGACGATGATCTGCCAGCCCTGGCGGTTCAGGGCCGGCGCAAATGAGGCCAGACACTGCAGCGTCAATTCGCGCGTGTTGTGGCTGAGGACGATGATTGAGACCGGTGGTTGCGTCATGCCGCAGCAGGTCTTGCGCCTCGCGATTGGCGCACACGACGCCAGCGCTGGCGCGCAGCGTGGTGCCCAGGGTCGCGCGTACATGCCGCTTCAACGGACGCTCGAATCAGATCGGGCTGAGCCGCCGGCAGTTCTACTTTGTGACTGATGGTGGGATCGCGATCACGAGCGATGAAGAGCACGCGGATCATGACGGACGCGCCGCCAGCGCTTCCAGCGTGGCGAGAATGTCATCGGATCGATGCGCGATCTGTTGCCAGCCCCAGCCGCCGAGACGAATGCCGCGCCAGGCGAAAAGCGCCAATGTCCACGGACGAGCGCGCCCGGTTGCCAGAGCTCGTTCCAGCGGTTTGCTGGCATGGCTCAGCCAGGCGGGCAGCGGCGGCAGCGGCGCAGTGCCGTTGACGACGACGCGCTCGAACCCGGCGCGGCACAGTGCGTCGGTCAGCGTGTCGCGCGTGAAATACTGCAGGTGCGATAGCGGTTGGTAGCCGCGCCATTGCTCCTTGGCACGCAGCGCTTGCCAGTGCCCATTGTTAGGCGTGGACAGCATCAGCACCCCGCCAGGCCGCAGGCGGTCGTACAGCTGTCGCAGTGTAGCGATCGGATCAGGCAGGTGCTCGATCACCTCCCACAACGTGATCGCGTCGAAATCCCGATCGGGCACAGCGGCGAGTTCGGTATAGATCGGCACGTGCAGCAGCTGTTCGGCGCGATGCGCCATCTCTTGCGACAGCTCCACTCCGCTGATTGTCCAGCCGCGCGGCTGTGCTTCTTCCAGAAAATAGCCGGCGGCACATCCGAAGTCCAACAGTGTCCCGCGCTGAGGCAACTGCGCTTCGATGATTCGCAGACGGCGCTGAAAATGCGGTCGCAGCGCCTTCTGCATGTCGGCGTAGCTCAGGTAACCTTGCTCGCTCTCGCCTTCGAAATAGGCGGCATTCTGATAATGCGCCGTCAGTTCTTCCGACGTGGGCATGGGACTGACGAAGCGCATGCGGCAGGCGACACACTCGACAATGGTATAGCGGTGCTCTCGAAGAAACGGTGTGGCGTGTTTCGACTGGCAGATGGGACAGCTGGAGTTCATAGCCCTACGCCAGTGCCTGAGCCGTGAGCCGCGAGCCCTGAGCCCTGAGCCGCCCGACCGAAGGCCGAGGCAAGGCTGAAGCCTCGCCCTACGCCAGTCCCTGAGCCGTGAGCCCAGAGCCCTGAGCCATTCTCAATCCGTCCGATAGTGGCACCCGCGGCTCTCGCGCGATTCAATCGCCGCCAGCAGCACCGCGAGCGCGGTCTGCACGCCGTTGCGCAGGCTGATCAGCGAGTCGCTCAACTCCGACCGCGCGTAGAACTTCCCAATCTCGAGCTGCAGTTCGCGAATGATTCTCGTGCGCCCGGTCGAGCCGACGCCTGTTCCGCACCAGCCCCACGTAGTTCCACATCGTCTGGCGGATGGTCAGCCAGTCCTGCGCGACGAGCGCCGGGTCCACGGCCTCGGTCTCGTATTGCCACGGCGCGACGTCGGGGAAGTAGTAGTCGCGGTCCTGCCGGCAGCACCCCGCCGCGTCCTCGCCCGCGCGCGTGCCCCAGACGAGGCATTCGAGCAGCGACGTGCTCGCCAGCCGGTTCGCCCCGTGGAGTCCCGTGCACGACACCTCGCCGACGGCGCGCAGGCGGCGCATGCTCGAACGGCCCAAACCATCCACCGCGATGCCGCCGCAGCTGTAGTGGGCCGCCGGCACGACCGGGATCGGCTCGGTGGCGAGATCGAACCCGGCCTCTCGGCACTTGGCCGCAATCGTGGGGAACCGCTGGAGGATCCAGTCCGACGGCCGGTGGCTGATGTCGAGGTAGGCGCACGGCGCGCCCGTCTCGTGCATCATCTGGTGGATGCCCCGCGCGACGATGTCGCGCGGCGCGAGCGAGCCGTCCGGGTGGTACTCCACCATGAACTCGCGCCCGCCTGCGTCCACCAGTCGTGCGCCCTCGCCGCGCAGCGCCTCCGACAGCAGAAACCGCTCGCCGCTGTGGTAGAGCGTCGTCGGGTGGAACTGCACGAACTGCATGTTGAGGCAGCGTGCGCCCGCCCGATAGGCCATCGCCACGCCATCTCCGCACGCCCCCTCGGGGTTGGTGGTGTGCAGGTAGATGCGGCCCAGGCCTCCGGTCGCGAGGATCGTCTCCCTTGCCAGCAGCGGCTCGACCCGGCCGCTCGTCTGATCGAACACGTACGCGCCCACGCAGGTTGGCTCGGCGTACAGATCGAGCGGGTTGCGCGAGTGGTGGGAGAGCGAGAGCAGATCGACCGCGGTCTGACCGGTGAGCAGCGAGATGTTCGACTCCCGGCGAACGGCCGCGAGCATGGCCTCCTCGATGGCGCGCCCCGTGCCGTCGGCGTGGTGAACGATGCGCGGGAGGGAGTGCGCGGCCTCGGCCGTCAGGTGAAGCTCGCCGGCCGGCAGGCGGTCGAACGGCACGCCGGCGTCGCCGATCAGAAGCTCCTCGACCAGGCGGGGGCCCTCGCGGCTGAGCAGCTCCACGGCCGCCGGATCGCACAGGCCGGCGCCGGCCGCGACGATGTCGGCGGCGAGGCGCTCGGGAGTATCACCCGCCCCCCGGTAGATGATGCCGCCCTGCGCCTCCCAGGTGTTGGTCTGCTCCGGGCGGACACCCTTGGTCAGCATCACCACGCGGGCGCCACGGCGAGCGGCAGAGAGCGCCGCCGAGCACCCGCCCAGTCCGCTGCCGATCACGAGGACGTCGACGGCTGCGCTCATGAATTGAAATCCAATGCGATGTCCACCGACGGCGCCGAGTGCGTGAGCGCGCCGACGGAGATGGTGTCCACGCCCGCTTCGGCGTAGGCCCGGATGTTCGCCAGCGTGATGCCCCCGGACGACTCGACCCAGATGGCGTCGCCGCTGGGCCGGCCGCGCACCGCCCCGACGGCGGCCGCCGTTCCCGCAGGTGTCATGTTGTCGAGCAGCACGGCGCGGGCGCCGGCGTCGAGGGCTTCCCGCAACTGCTCGAGCGAATCGACTTCGACCTGAATCACGACGTCGCCGGCCCGGCGCGCCGCCGCGGCCTGCAGCGCCGCAGAGATGCCGCCGGCCGCGGCAACATGGTTGTCCTTGATCAGCACCGCGTCGTACAGGCCGAACCGGTGGTTCCTGCCGCCCCCGACGCGGACCGCGTACTTCTCGAAGACACGGAGTCCCGGCGTCGTCTTGCGGGTATCCGAGACCGACGCGCGCGTGCCGGCCACCGCGTCGACGTAGCGGCGTGTCACCGTCGCCACGCCCGACAGCCGCTGAAGCAGGTTGAGCGCGAGCCGCTCGCCCGAGAGAATCGGCGCCGCCGCGCCGGAAAGCCGCATGAGCCTGGTCGCGCGGTCGACGCGCGCCCCGTCGTGGACCAGCGCCTCCGCCGCGACGCCCGCGTCGAGTTCGGCGAACACGGCCGCCGCAACCGGCAATCCCGCAATGACGCAGGCCTCGCGAGCGACGATCCATCCGCTGACCGTCTTCCCGCCGGGTACGGTCCAGGCGGTGGTGATGTCGCCGCTGCCGATGTCCTCCGCGAGGAAGCGGCGAATCTCCGCGCGGACGAACGCCGGATCGAGGCCGACGGCGGTCACGCGCTCATCTCCAGCATCCGCCGCAGCGGCGCGAGGCACTTCACGCGAAGGTCTTCGGGCATCGTGATCTCGGGCCGCCGGTCTCGCATGCACAGATAGACCTTCTCGAGCGTGTTCAGCCTCATGTACGGACACTCGTTGCACGAGCAGCCGTTCTCGGGCGGCGCCGGGATGAACGTCTTGTCCGGGCAGGCCTTCTTCATCTGGTGGATGATGCCCGCCTCGGTGACGACGATGAAGCTGCGGGCCTGGCTCTTGACGGCGTAGGTGAGGATCGAGGTCGTCGAGCCGGTGTGATCGGCATGGCGCAGCACGTGCTGTTCGCACTCCGGGTGGGCCAGGACGAGCGCGTCGGGGTGCTCCGCCTTGAGGCGGATGATCTGCCGCTCGGAGAACGTGACGTGGACCGAGCACGACCCTGGCCACAGCACCATGTCGCGGCCGGTCTGCCGGATGACGAACCGCCCGAGGTGCTGGTCGGGCGCGAAGACGATCGGACGGTCCGCCGGAATCTGCCGGACGATTCGCTCCGCGTTGCTCGAGGTGCAGATGATGTCGCTCAGCGCCTTCACCGCGGCGCTCGAGTTGATGTACGTCATGACGGTGTGGCCGGGGTGCTGGCGAAGGAACTGCTCGAATGCCGGCGCCGGGCAGCCGTCCGACAGCGAGCAGCCGGCGGCGAGGTCGGGAAGCAGCACCAGCTTGCCAGGGTTGAGGATCTTGGCTGTCTCGGCCATGAAGTGCACGCCGCAGAACACGATGACCGACGCGTCGGTCCTCTCGGCCGCCTGCGCGAGCGCCAGGCTGTCGCCGACGACGTCGGCGATGTCCTGAATATCCGGCTCCTGGTAGTAGTGCGCCAGGATGATGGCGTTCATCTCGCGCTTGAGGCGTGCGATTTCGGAGTACAGATCCAGCATGGCTTCTGACGCTCGTAGTGATCAGTGGTCAGTGGCCAGTTGCCAGTCTGTCACGCGTGATCGACTGGCCACTGGCGACTCACGACTCACAACTCACAACTACCCACAGCTAGTGCTAGCTCCTCCCTTTCGGCTAGTCTAACGTATACACGAATGTTCTCCACGCGGGTGCCGGCCGATCTCGCCCCAAACCGCCTCACCGTCGCCGAGCGGGCGATCCGCGCGCGCGGTGGCCGGCTGATCGACCTGACCGAGACCAACCCGACCCGGGTCGGCCTCGCGTACCCGCAGGACGCGCTGACCGCGCTCGCCTCGCCAGCCGCGCTCGCCTACGATCCGCAGCCGTTCGGACTGGTCGCCGCCCGCGAGGCGGTCGCCGAAACCCTCCTGGCCGCCGGCCGCCCTGTCGATTCCGCGCGGGTCGTCCTGACTGCGAGCACGAGCGAGGCCTACTCCTTCCTGTTCAAGCTGCTGTGCGATCCCGGCGACCAGGTGCTGGTGCCCGTGCCCAGCTACCCGCTGTTCGAGCACCTCACGCGGCTCGAACTCGTCGAGACTCGGCAGTACCCGCTGGACTACCACGGCACGTGGTCGATCGACATCCACGCCGTCGAGGCGGCGGCCACCGCGCGGACGCGCGCCGTCCTCGTCGTCAGCCCGAACAACCCGACCGGCTCGATGCTGACGGGCGCCGACCTCGACGCGCTCGCCCGGTTTTGCGCCTCGCGGGGCCTCGCGCTCGTCGGCGACGAGGTGTTCTGCGACTACACGATCGACGCTCGCCCCGACATCGCGCGCGTGCTCGACCAGGCGGAGGCGTTGACGTTCAGCCTGGGCGGACTCTCCAAGTCAGCCGGCCTGCCGCAGATGAAGCTCGGCTGGATGGCGGCCGGCGGACCGCCGCCGCTGGTGAACGCGGCGCTGGCCCGTCTCGAGATCATCTGCGACGCGTTCCTCTCGGTCTCGACCCCCGTCCAGCACGCCGCGCGCGCGCTGCTCGCGCACGGGGGCGAGATCCGGCGTCTGATTGTGGAACGAGTGCGCCGCAACCTGGGCGCCTTGCGGGCGATCGCCGCCGGGCACCCTGACTGTTCGGTGCTTCGCGTCGAGGGCGGGTGGTCGGCCATCGTCCGCGTGCCGGCCACGCGGCCGGAGGAATCGCTGGTCCTCGACCTGCTCGAACGGGACGGCGTGCTCGTCCACCCCGGGTACTTCTTCGACTTTCCCCACGAGGCGTTCGTGGTCGTCAGCCTGCTGCCCGACCCGGAGTCGTTCCGGGATGGCGCGGCGCGGCTGTTCGAGCGCGCCTCGGCGGGAGGGCCGGCATGACGATTCCCGCAGGCCGCCGCTCGGGAGTCCTCGTGCCGCTCTTCTCGATGTCGTCGAGCGCGAGCTGGGGCATCGGCGAAATCGGCGATATCCCGTGCCTCGCCGCGTGGCTGCGCGAGGCCAGCCAGGATCTGCTCCAGTTGCTGCCGATCCACGAGATGGCGGTGGGCCAGCGCTCGCCGTATTCGGCGATGACGGCGATGGCGATCGACCCGATCTTCATCTCGGTGCACGCGGTGGACGAGTTCCTGGCGATCGGCGGTGAGCAGGCGATGGGCGAGGCGTGGCGCGAGCAGCTGGCGAAGGCGCGGCGGGCGCCGGCGATCGACCACGCGCTCGTGCGCCGCGTCAAGGAAGCGGCGCTTCGGGCCGCCTTCGGCGAGTTCGTCCGCCGCCGCGCGCAGCCCGGATACGAAGCGGCGCCGGCCTTCCAGGCGTGGGCGACCGCCGAGGCGTGGTGGCTCGACGACTACGCGACCTTCCGCGCACTCCACGCGCGCGAGCACGACCGCCCGTGGACCGAGTGGCCGAAGGCGCTGCGCCTTCGCAACCCGATGGCGCTCGCCATCGCCCGCGTCGACCTGGCCACCGAGGTGCTCTACCGGAAGTGGCTGCAGTGGGTCGCCGACACGCAGTGGCGCCGCGCGAAGGCGGCGGCCCAACCCGTGTCGCTCCTGGGCGACTTCGCGTTCATGGTGGACGGGGACAGCGCGGACGTGTGGGCGAATCCCTCGTCGTTCCGGCTCGACGCCTCGGCGGGCGCGCCGCCCGACGCCTTCAGCGCCGATGGGCAGAAGTGGGGCATGCCGGTCTACCAGTGGGACCAGGTGGCCGCAGGCGACTTCGCGTGGCTCCGCGCGAGGGCGCGCCGGACGGCGGCGCTCTTCGACGGCTACCGCGTCGATCACCTCGTTGGCTTCTACCGGACCTATATGTTTCCCGCCGACGGTTCCCCGGCCCGCTTCACCCCCACCGACGAGGACGCACAGCTCGCGCTCGGGGAAGCGGTACTCTCGATACTCGGCCAGGCCGGCGCCACCATCATCGCCGAGGATCTCGGCACCGTTCCCGGCTTCGTCCGCGAGTCGATCCGCCGCCTGAACGTCCCGGGCTACAGGGTGTTTCGCTGGGAGCGCCATTGGGGGACGAAAGGGCAGCCGTTCCGCGCGCCCTCCACCTACCCGGCGGCGTCGGTGGCGACGTCCGGGACGCACGACACCGAGACGAACGCCGCGTGGTGGGACGGCCTCGACGCCGCGGAGCGGGCGGCGGTGCTCGCCGCGCCAGGCGTGGCCAGACGGGTTCGCCGCCTGGCGGACCCGGCAGGCGAATTCACGCCCGAGCTTCGCGACGTTCTGCTCGAGGTGCTGTTCGCGTCCAGGTCAGACTTCCTCCTGCTGCCCATCCAGGATGTGTTCGGCTGGCGCGATCGGATCAACATCCCGGCCGACCTCGGCCCGCAGAACTGGACCTGGCGCCTGCCGTGGCCGGTGGATGCACTGGACTCGCAGCCGGAAGCGCAGGAGCGGGCAGCGGCGCTGCGCTGCTGGAGCGCGAAGTACCGGAGAGGTTCCGGCCCGCGGGTTACACCTCGAAGACCTTCAGCACCTCGTCGCCGTAGTGGTTGATGACCTTCACGGCGATCTTGCCCGTCTCGCGGCGGCGGGAAGGGCCGGCTGACGGTGCGAGTAGAGCGCTGGCCCAGGCGGCCTCGTCGATCTCGGCCCGCAGGGCGCGCTTGCAGCTTGTCGTAGGGCTCGTCGGCGCCGGTGAAGTAGGCGTGGCGGACGAAGAAGCTCTCGCCGTTGTAGTCGGTGTCGATGAACCAGCAGGCGATGTCGTCGGTGGCGAGTTGAGCGGATCTGCGCCGGTGGTCGGGTCGTAGACGTCCACGCCCTTGATCTCGACGACGAGCTGGCCGTCCGTCTGCTGGTCGGATCGTCGACGTCCGGCTCGCCGAAGACCATGAACAGGTTGCCGGCGCCGGTCTTCTTCAGCAGCTCGTCGCCCATCGCCAGGTCGGGGTTCATGCGCGCCGGCAGGACGGTCAGCTTGCCGTAGCGCTTGCGCCTCTTCGCGACACGTGCGGGTCGAAGGCGAAGCCGCAGACGACCAGCAGGTCGAAGCCGACGCCCTGGACCGCTTCCTTGGCGGCTTCCTTGACCAGCTGCGGGCCGACGGTGCCGTGCTCGGGGCCGATGGAGACGGCCACGCGCTCGGCGCTTGCCGTCGGCGTCGGTGTACTCGCCGGTGGCGTGGAGCCAGTCGCCGGCGTAGGGGTCGAGGCGGTCGAAGCTCGAGCCGCTCGTTCTTGACGCGTGTTCTGGACGCCGGCCTTGCGCAGGTTGTCGAGGATCATCGTGACGAAGCCTGCCGGGCCGGGCCTCGGCTCGCTGGCCGTCGCCTCGGAGGCCGGCTGCTCGTCGTCGGTCGACAGCACGCGGTGGGGCGACAGGCTCTCGACGGTGAACGGGCCGCGACGCGGACGCGCTTGTTGTCCTCGTAGGGCTGGTCGTAGAGCAGTCTCGGTCTCGGCGTGGCGGGCGATGGCGGCGTCGATCTCGTGCCGCGGCGTCATGCCCCTCGCTGGATGTCGGGTTCTTGGCGATGCGACTTCGAGCGTGACGTGGGGCACGCGCTTGTAGACGAAGCCCTTGCGGATCGTCGCCTCGTGGCAGTCTGGTGATTGCGGCGCGAGCGCGCGATGTCGCCGCGTCGATCGCCTCGGCCTCCTTGCCTGCGATCGGCCTCTCGGGCGAGTCGGCCAGGAGGTAGTAGGGGTACTCGGCGCGGCCATCAGGCGCGTGCGGGCCAGGGCCAGCGCCACGCGGCTGGTGTCGATGGTGATCCAGCGGCGGCCCCACTGCTCGGCGACGTAGGCGGTGGTGCCGCGAGCCGCAGGTCGGGTCGAGGACGAGGTCGCCGGGGTCGGTGGTCATGAGGAGGCAGCGCTCGATGACCACGTCGGATCGTCTGGACGACGTAGACCTTGTGTCTGTCCGAACCCTGACGGCCCAGTGTCCGTCCAGATGTTCGTAACCGGGCGATGCCGGAAAGTCAGTCCGAGGATACGTACGTAGCGCAGGGTCTTTCCGGCGACCGATCAGACGCCGGCGCTGCGTGAGCCGCTCCATGCCCTCGCGATTCGTCGTCCACCGCTCGTGCTTCGGCTGGCAGGAACGTCTCGCCCTCGAACTCGACGGGAATAGCCGTGATCTGTCGCCTCCTGTCTGCGATGTCAGGTCAGCGAGTCGTCGAAGATCCGACCCGGCTGGCAGTCGGCTCGGCAGCGCTCGGACTCCTCGGCGATCAGCGACCGATCGCCTGCCATCGCGAGTCTCGACGCAGTCGTACCGGCTCCGTCCGGTCATCGCCGGCGTGCCTTGGCTCGATAGAGCTGCCGGTACTTCAGCCATCTCACTCGTCCTTCGGCATACCAGAGCGAGGTAGTCGAACATTGCCGAGCAGTAGCTTGCCGCCAGACGTCCCGTCGTCTTCGCGAACGCGATCAGCGCCGCAGAAGTTCTCACTCCCGAACACCTCGTCCATCACGCACCGCACGAGGTGCACGTTCTCGTCGCCGATCTGGACGAAGATGCTGCCGGTCTCGGTGAGCAGTTCGCGGGCGACGACGAGGCGGTCGCGCAGGTAGGCTCAGGTACGAGTGGATGCCGAGCTCCCAGGTGTCGCGGAACGCGCGGACCTGCTCGGGCTGGCGGGTGGCGTCCTCGGCCTTGCCGTCCTTGACGTCGCGCTTGCGCGTGGTGACCTGCCAGTTCGAGCCGAACTTGATGCCGTAGGGCGGGTCGAGGTAGATCATCTGGACCTTGCCCTTGAGGCCCTCCTTCTCGGCGAGGCTGGTCATCACCAGGAGCGAGTCGCCGAGGATCATCCGGTTCGACCAGTGCTGGTCGTGGTGGTAGAAATCGACGCGCTCGTCGAAATCGGGCAGGCCGTTGAAGTCGGCGAAGAGGTCAGCTGCTCCGGCTCGGTCTCGCCGGCCTTCGCCGGCTTGCGCAGGTTCTCGATGAGCGCCTGCGGGTGGATCTTCTCCTGGATGTAGACGGGCACGACGGGGACCTCGAGGTCGGCGGCGTCCTGCTCGTCCTTGCCCCTCCAGACGAGCTGCGGGTCGAGCGACGGGTCGCGCGGGTAGAGCACGGTCCCGGAGAGCGCCTCGTCGTCGGCGACGAAGTCGCGCAGCTCCTCCGTGGGGATATTGACGCGGGCGTCCTGGTGCTTGAACGACTCGACGGGCGTCGGGGCCTTCGGTTTGCGAGGTGTCTTGGCCATAATCCGGCTCGCGGCTTGCGGCTTGCGACTGGCGGTTTGCGACTTGCGTGCGTGGCCTACCGACCGTGACAACGCTTGAACTTCTCGCCGCTACCGCACGGGCACGGGTCGTTCCGACCCACGCCGGCATACGCGAGCCTGTTGGCTTGCGCCACATAGTCTATGTGTTCGCACGACGGCGTGCGAAACGACATGCACGTCTGTCCGCCGACGTTCGTGATCGAGAAGTCCCCGAGGCCTATGACGTCCATTCCGAGGAGCACGGCGAACTCGGAGTGCGATGCGGGGAACTCGCTCGCGAGGACGCCGATGATTCCCACGTTGTTCGGAAGGAAGAAGTTCACGAGGTACGTGCTCCTCGTGCTCGCTCCGTCGCCGTGGTGGACCCGGATGCTGCCTACAGGAGACAACCCGAGGGCCCTGACGGCCTCGACCGAGATGACGCTGCGCGAGGCTCCCGTATCCCACAGCGCTTTCGCCGGCAGGCGAACCGGGAGCGGACTCGGCGGATTCTGAGGGTCGTAGGCGGGTGTAACGTCGATGTCCGTGACGATGCGATTGAGCCGGCCGGTTGCGCGGACGGTCAGTGCTTGGAATGTCTGCGCCATCGTCTCCAGCCGGCGCGGCGTTACCAGGTGGCCGACGCAATCGTCACACTGTACGCGCCGGGGCCGGGCTCACAAGGCTGAAGCATGAAGCTGCCCGGCGAGAACCGGCGCTGAGCGTCCAGGTACGCCTCCAGAGCCGAATCGTACGCACCATCGACGGTCTCGCCACGGAGCACGAGCACCTTGCCCCGGTGCTGGGCAACCAACTCGTCCTGGTGCGCGATGAAATACTCAAGTTCGCGATCGAACATATTCTGACCCCGGCAGGAACAGCCTCATCTTACACCCGTGGGGCCGAGAACTAGGGGTGCACCGGCTTCTCGTGGGCGCCTGCGCTGGCAGGCGGTATCTCCAACATGATGAAGGGTTTACGCCATGAATGTGAAATACCATCAGCGTACTGATGCTATTTGACATTTGTCATATAAGTATCTACATATCAACTATTTAAGTGGTGCCACAAGCTACGCTGTCTCGCTCGTCTCGCCATCCCGACGGCCATCCAAACGGGTGATCGCGGACCGAATCACCCCTTCCGCGTCCCACGGGTCCGACACTTCCACGAACGTCCAGGTCCCGAACCCACCGTGGTTGTTCATGGCCGGCACCCAGAGCGTCCGCGCGGTGGCCACTTTGGCGGCCTTGTCCTTTCGGGCCTCGCCGCTGACCTCGACGATCAGGTTGACGAGAGACCCGTCGGGCCGGCGGACGCGCGCCAGGAAGTCGGGGTAGTAGTTCTGTTCCTCGCCGTTGAGCGTGTAGGGGATCGCGAAGCCGAGGCCCTGGTTCTTCGCGTAGGCTTCGACTTCGTCCATGTCCTCGAGTACCCGACGCCATCTTCTGCTCCCACGATCCGGTGTCGGCCACGACGTGTGAGAGGTGGCACTTGTCGGGTCGCGTGGCGTAGACGGCCTTGGTGGTGTCGAAATCGACGAAGCGCGTGGAGCCGACGTTGTCGTACGGGCCGCAGGATTGGCCGCAGCGTGCGCGCGGCGTCGTGGCTGGCGACGATCGCGCGGTAGATCCGGTCGGCCGCGTCGTGGGCGAACTCCACGAGGAGGAGGAGCTGCGGGAACGTGCCCGATTTGCAGGTGAGGCAGGTGGCCAGCCACTCCTTCGAGATGCGGAGCACCTGGGGGAACAGCCAGCCTTGCACGTCGGCGTCGAAGCGGTGCTCGGCCGGCCGGTCGACCCGCGCTTCGCCGTCGGCGCGGAAGTACTTCTCGAGCGTGAGCTTCGCAAGGAGAAACGCCACTTCGTTCAGCCGGCGGTGGCGCAGGTCGTCCAGCGTGTGGACGCTCTGCTCACCGACGATCGGCGCGTTCTCGGTCTTCGTCGGGAGGGTTTCGGTCGAGAGGGCGTAGTCGGCATCGGGGCCGAAGTGCGCGGTGAGGCGCGGCCCCTCGAATCTCGTACCGATAGCCCACCACTCGCGGGAACGTCAGCTCGCAGGCGATGCGGTCCTCCAGGGCCCGCACGCGCGTTGGCGTTGGACCGGGCTTCGGGCCGCCAGTGGAGCCGGCACAGGGGATGAACGAGAACGGGACGCCGTAGATCTCGGCGTATTCCGGCTCGAACAGGCCAGTGTCGCTGGTCGCATAACTCATGCGCCGCAGGCCGCGCCCGACCACCTGCTCGCAGAGCAGCTGGGTTCCGAATGCGCGGATGCCGAGGATGTGAGTGACGGTGTTTGCGTCCCACCCTTCGGTGAGCATCGACACCGAGACGACGGCGCGGACGTGCTCGCCGAGCTTGCCGGCCTTGCCGACGGTGTTCATCACCTCGCGAAGGAGGTCTTCGTCAGTCAGCTCCTCCGGCATCGCGGCCGGGAAAGCGCGCCGCGTACTCGGCCTTGAATTCCTCGATCTCCGCGGCGGCGATCCGCTTGAAATCCTGGCTCATCGCGTCGCCCGATTCGAGCTGCTCGGAGTCGACGAGGATGCTCTTCGGACGCGACGTCCAGCCTCCGCCCTCCTCGTTGCTGAAGAGCGCCAGCGCGCCCGGAACGACAACCGACGAGCCGTCCGCCAGCGGCTTGGACCATCCGGCGATGTAGTCGAACACGAGCTTTGACACGTTCGTGTTGCTGCACACGACGACGAAGACCGGCGGTGTCAGGCCGCGGGCCTGCGCCTCCGCGTTCGCTTCCCAGAGCGCGAACGACTTCTCGTAGTGGCCATACAGGCTGTGCAGCGCGCCCTGCAGCTCGACCGGCAACTTCGGTTCTCCGCCGATCGCCTCGGTACCGCGCCCCTTCTTCGGCAGACCGTCGCGGATGCGGATCCAGATGTTGCGATAGGTGGGCTGTTCGCCCGTCATCGAATCGTCGGCGACCGGAACCCGCGGAACCTTGACGATGCCTGATTCGATCGCGTCGATCAGCGAGAAGTCGGATGCGACCCACGGGAAGAGGGTGCCCTCCGGCTCGCCCGATCCCTTCAGGAAGAACGGCGTCGCCGACAGGTCGTAGATCGCTTTGACGCCGAGCTTCCTCTGGACCGCCTCGAGACCGGAAATCCAGACCCGCGCCTCCTTGTTCCGCTTCTCCGCGTCGGCGCGGTCGTCTCCTTTCAACGTCTCGTCCGAGGCGTCGGGCTTGCGCCGGTAGCAGTGGTGCGCCTCGTCGTTGATGACGACGATCCCCTTTCGGC
Source organism: uncultured Acidobacteriota bacterium (assembly GCA_963698725.1). Classification (GTDB taxonomy): domain Bacteria; phylum Acidobacteriota; class Vicinamibacteria; order Vicinamibacterales; family Fen-181; genus FEN-299. The sequence goes on along the minus strand of CAVORY010000003.1, from coordinate 55,414 downwards.
CGGCGAGATCGCGGCAGACGCGGCGGACCATCTCGTCCGGAGTCTCGACGAACGGGCTGGCGGCGCCGCGCGTCAGGATCTCCTTCGTGAGCCTCGACGCATCGCTTCGCTCGCGCGGCAGGAACGCGTGGAAGTTGGTGACGAGGATCCGCGCCTGCGCCAGGCGGTCTAGCAGGTCGGGCGGGAGGAGATCGCGCTGGCGGTAGTAGTTCCCGGGGTCGGTCGGGAGGAGGACGCGGAGGCGATCGCGAATCGTGATGCCGGGGGTGACGATGAGAAACGTGTTGGAGAAGTGGGCGCTGTGCCGATCGTGCAGCTTGTTGAGCGCCTGCCACGCGATGAGCATGCCCATGACCACCGTCTTGCCGCTGCCGGTCGCCATCTTGAACGCGACGCGCGGCAGGCCGGGGTTGGCGGAGTCGTTGTGAGCGTGGAGGTCGTTGGCAATCCAGGCGTCGCCGTACTTGCCGGCGACTTCGGCGACGTAGATGGCCGTCTCGACGGCTTCGATCTGACAGAAGAACAGCGGCTTCTCGCGGTCGGCGCTGATCCAGTAGTCGAGGAGGCGCCGGGTGGTGCCGGTGATGCCGACGTGGCCGCCGCGCCGCCACATGCCGACGCGTTCACGGACCCGGTTGATCCAGTGATTGAGCTGGAGCCGGTCCTCGGTCCACTCCGTATCGAAGGTGAGCTGATGTCCTTTCTTTCTCGGCTGGGCGATGGGGATGAAGTACGCGCTTTCCCGGCGACTCTCCACCACGTTCGGTGTGATGCCGTTCTCGTCGAAATGGAAATGCCTGGTCGGCTCGCGCCACGGCGAGTTGAGAATCGGGTTCTCGATGATGGTCTGCGCCACGCCGGGTCCTCCCCTTGCGGCTCGGAGTGTACTACCGCGGCGCCCCGAGGGTACCGGGGAACCGTCACAGCGCGACCATCCCCGATCGGTTTGTCCGCTGGCCTGGCCACGCCGTAGAATGAGCCGGACAATCACTCCCGGAGTGATTTTCGGAGCGCACATGAAGACACGGACGCGCGGTCTGCTCGCGATCTCTGTGGGTCGCCATCCTGGCGGCCCCGCGGCCGCGGACGCGGCGGCCGCCACCTTTGCCTTCACGGTGTCGACGCCCGACCCGGCGTCGCGCCAGTACCGCGTCAGCCTTCGCTGCGACGGCCTGCCGGGCGACACGGCGGAGTTCCGGATGCCGGTCTGGACGCCCGGCTACTACGGGCTCTTCGACTACGCCGGGAATGTGCGCAACTTCGCGGCCACGGACGGTGACGGGCTACCGCTGGCGTTTTCGAAGGGCGGACCTAACGCCTGGGTCGTTCAGAAGGGTTCCGCCAAGAAGACGGTCCTGTTGTCGTACGACGTCCTGGCCACTAGTCCATTCGTGGCGAACGCGTTCCTCGACGAGACCCGCGGCTACATCACGCCGGGCGCGCTGTTCGTCTACGTGCCCGGCCAGCTGCGGCGGCCGGCGACGGTGACCATCGATCTCCATCCCAAGTGGACCACGGTGGCGACGGGCCTCGAGCCGGTTCCGAAGGGTCCTTCCCACACCTACCGCGCCGCCGATTTCGACGTCCTCTACGACAGCCCAATCCTCATGGGGAACCTCGAGGAGCTGCCGGCCTTCACCATCAAGGGGATTCCTCACCGCTTCATCGGTCACGCGCTCGGCGATTTCGACCGCAGGCAGTTCATGGACGACCTGCGGGCGGTTGTCGAAGCGGGCACGCGGATCATCGGGGACATTCCCTACAAGCACTACACGTTCCTGGGCATCGGACCGGGCCGCGGGGGGATCGAGCACGCCAACTCGACCGCCGTGCCGTTCTCGGGCATCGGATCCGATCGCGCGAGCCGGATTCGCACGCTGGCGTTCCTCGCGCACGAGTACTTCCACAGCTACAACGTAAAGCGGATCAGGCCGATTGCGCTCGGGCCGTTCGACTACGACCGGCCGAACGTAACCGACATGCTGTGGGTCAGCGAAGGGTTCACAAGCTACTACGAGTACCTCATGCTGGTTCGAAGCGGCCGGATGACGCCTCCGGAGCTGCTCGACGCGCTCAGCCGGACGATCACGGCCGTCGAGAGCAGCCCCGGACGCCTCGTCCAGTCGGTCGCGGCTTCGAGCCGTGAAACCTGGAACCAGGGGCCATTCGGACGCGGCGGCACGGGTGCCGGCAAGACGATTTCCTACTACGACAAGGGCGCCGTGCTCGCCCTGCTCCTCGACTTCCGGATCCGCCACGAGACGGAGAACCGGAAGTCCCTCGACACGGTGATGCGCGCCCTCTATCGGACCTACTACAGGCGGCTCGGGCGCGGCTGGACGGACGCCGAGTTTCAACGGACGTGCGAGGAAGCGGCCGGCGCCGGCCTGGCCGATTTCTTCGAGTACGCGACCACGACGCGCGAAATCGACTACGACCGTTACCTGGCCTACGGCGGATTGCGGCTCGAGCGCGTGCCGGTCCAGCCGCCGGCCGAGGGCGGCAGGGCAGCCGCGCCGTCCTGGCGGGTGGCCGCGATCGCCAAGCCAGATGCCCGACAGGCGGCCGTATTCGCCGGGTGGACGGCGATCACGGACAAGTAGGCAGAAGAAATCACTCCAGGAGTGAGTTCAGGCTCCCTCGATCGCCGTGAAGAACGCGTGGTGCCGCCACCCGTGCCCGCACGGCGCGGCCGTCGCCTCGTCCGCTCACCGCACGCGCTCTGCCCTCACCATCCGCTTCAGGACCCGGTCCGGGAGGACGCGTACGCCGAGGCCGGGGCCCGGCGGTATCTCGATGAAACCCCCGTCGGCCAGCACGACCGGCGTATCCACGATGTCTTCGTCGAAGTAGTTGGATGTCTCGGCCGTGTCGCCCGGGAGCGTGAACCCGTCGGCGGTCTGGAGATGGATGTTCACGGCGCGGCCGATCCCCGTTTCGTCCATGCCGCCCGACCAGACCGGAATCCCGTTCGCGGCGGCGTAGCTGGCGATGCGGATCGCTTCGAGCAGGCCGCCGACACGCCCCTGTTTGATGTTGATGACGCGGCACGCGCCCAGCTCCACGGCCGCCTTCGCATCGGCCAGGCTGTGAATCGACTCGTCGAGGCAGATCCGCGTCCTCATCTCGCGCTGCAGCGCCGCGTGCTCGAAGATGTCGGTGTAGGCCAGCGGCTGCTCCACCATCATCAGGCCGAACGCGTCGAGCTGCTTCAGGTGACCGACGTCGGCAGGCGTGTAGTCGCCGTTGGCGTCCACCATCAGCGGCAGGTCCGGGAACCGCTCGCGCACGGCGCGGACCCAGTCGATGTCCTGCCCCTTCTTCACCTTCATCTTCACCCGATGGTAGTGCCGCGCCACCGCGTGCTCGACCGCCGACAGCAGTTCGGCCTTCGTCTCCTTGAGGCCGATGCTCAGCCCCGACATGATCCGCCTCGCCGGCCTGCCGAGCAGTTCGTGCAGCGGCACCCCACGCTGGAGGGCGAGGAGGACGAGCAGTCCGTTCTCGATCGTCGCCTTCGCCATGCCGTGCCCGCGCACGCGCCGGAAGCGCGACTCGAGCTCACCGAGCGTGATGCCGGCCTCGACGGCCGGCAGCAGGAAGTCCCTGGCGATGTGACGCACCGTCTCGTTCGTCTCCGGCGAGTAGTACGGGTCCGGGTCGGACACGCATTCGCTCCAGGAGACGACGCCCGCGGATTCGAGACGGAGCAGCAGCGCTTCCTTGTCGTTCCAGACGTGGACGCTCGTGCCGAACGGACTGACGAAGGGCAGCCGCACGGTGACGAAGTCGATCCGTTCGATTGGGGGAACCGCCAGCCGCTCGAGCGCGGCGGTCGGCGTGGGAGGGGTGGTCGCCTTCATGACGCCATCGGTACTGGCGGAATCCAGAATCCAGAAGCCAGAATCCAGAATCCAGAAGGCGGACGTCAGCCGACAGCCGCAGGTTCTGTTATATGACCTAGCGCCATCCTCGATTACACCTTTCGATCACGGCGGCCGAAACAGTGATGAGACGGCCCGAGCCAGCTCAGCAAATTCATGGCGGCCGTCCAGCTTACGTTCGTTTTCGGCGCAATTCAGGTCGGCATGCTTGGTTCCGTTATTGCGTGACTCTATGACGGCTCTCCGGCCGCCGTCCGTTCAAACCGGTCGGTCAGGCGCCGAGAGGAGCGAGGCCAGACGTGGGAACAGACTGTTTCGAGGATGGAATCGGCCGGCGACGGCGGTCTATCGAGGCCGCCGGCGGCGAGATCGAAACGCTGGTCCTCCACCCGAGACTGGCGGAGGCGGAGTTCACCGAGACCGCGCTGGTCGAGCGCGCCTCCCGGCTGGCGGCGTTCTCGCACCCGGGCTTCGCGCCGGTGCACCGCATCGAGCGCGGGGCGGGGACCGGGTCGAGGCTCGCCATCGTGTCGGCGGCTGTTCCGGGCGTCCGGCTGTCCGAGGTGCTGCGCAACGCCCAGGTCCGGCACGTGCCGCCGGACCTCGACGCCGCGCGTTTCATCCTGGTGCAGGTGGTGACAGCGCTCGCCGATCTGCACCGTCACTCGCGCGACATTTCTCACGGTGCGATCGGTCCCGAGCGCATCGTCATCGGTCCGGACGGGTGCGCCGTGATTGTCGAGCCGGTCCTGGCGCCGATGCTCGAGCATCTGCAGCTGGCAAGGACACCGCTCTGGACCGAGTTCCGGGTTCCCGTGCCGGCGGTCGCCGGAATGGCCCGCCTCGACCAGGCGACCGACGTGATGCAGCTCGGCGTACTGGCACTCGCCCTGGTGCTCGGCCGGCCGTTGGGCCGGGACGAATACCCGAATCGGCTGTCGGAGCTGATGCTCGAGGCTTCCGAACCCGGCGCGCCGGAGGACCGTCAGGCGGTGCTGCTTTCGCTGCGGGCGTGGATCCACCGGACGCTTCAGGTCGAACTGCGGTCGGCGTTTCGCACGGCTGCGGACGCGGCGCCCGCGTTGGAGGCCGTGCTGGCCGAGGGGCCTCGCAACAAGGTGTCGGCCGCGTCCGTCGCGAGGTACGTGGCGGCTTGTGGGATCGAAACGCAGGGTGACCGGAAGGAGCCGGTGGTGTTGGCGGCGCCGCCCCCCGTGCCGCAGGCAGCGCCGAGCGCCATCCCGGCCCCCGCGCGTCGGTCCACAGGGCCGGGACCGGGTCCGCTCGCTCGGCCGGTCGGCAGGATCGCGGCCCCAGAGGCGCGGTTGAGCGGGACGCTCGAACGGAGCGGCTGGCGCAAGCCAGCGCGCATCAGCATGCTGTCGCTGGCGTTGGTCGCGCTGTTCGGCGTCGTCTACCTCAGCGCCCGCGGCTACTTCGTCCTGCCGCGCGCGGCGGTCGGGCGGGGCACCGTTGTCATCGAGTCGCGCCCGGCCGGCGCCGAGGTGTTCGTCGACGGTCTCGCCCGCGGCCGGACGCCCCTCACGCTCGATCTGCCGGCCGGGGAGCACACCGTGATGCTTCGCGCCGGCCGTGCCATCACGCTCGTACCTGTCGTCGCGGTTGCCGGCGGGCATCGCGTCGAGCACGTCGACCTCAGGCAGCGCCCGCGGGCCGTTCGGGCGCCGGCTGCCGCCCAACCGGCCGCATTGCCGCCGCAAGGGGTTCCGCGGTAGCATTCCCGCCAGGGTGGCGATCCTCAAGTCGGTCACGGTCGTGGGCCTGGCCCTGGGCGTGCTCGCCGGAGTTGCGTGTGAGCGGGGCCCGGCGCCGGCGCCTCCCGCGCCCGTCAGAGGCGACCAGTATCTGGCGCCAGAAATCGAGACGATTGCCGGCCAGGTCCCGCGGAACGCCACGCTCGCCTCGCTGCTGGCCTCGCTGAGGCTTCGCGCGGATCTGGCGCCGGCCCTCGTTGCTCTCACGCGGACGGTCTTCGACCCGCGCCGTCTCAAGGCCGGTCACGCGTATCTCCTCGAGCGCACGTCCGACGGTCTCGTCCGCCGCCTCGAGTACGAGATCGACGACGATTGCTTCCTCCGCATCCTCGGACCCTCCAACCGCCAGCCGGAGGAACTCACCGTCGAAGTGGTGGCGTACCGGAAGGAGCGCACGTCGGCCGCCGCGCGCGGCGAGATTACGAGGGAATCCCCGTCGCTCTTCGAGGCGATGGCCACGGCGGGCGAGGGGGCCGACCTGTCGCTGGAACTGGCCGGCGTGTTCGAAGGGGAGATCGACTTCAACTCGGACCTCCAGGTCGGGGATCGCTTCGTCGTGGCGTTCGAGCGGGTCTCACGCGAAGGGCGGCCTCCGTTCTACGGGGACGTGCTCGCCGCCGAGTTCTCGAACGAGGGGCGCGTTCTGAAGGCGATCCGGTTCGCGGTGCCCGGCGGCAAGCCGGCCTACTACGATGTGCAGGGCCGGTCGTTGAGACGCTTCTTCCTGAAGTCGCCGCTGAAGTTCGGCGCGCCAGTCAGCTCCAAGTTCTCGAAGGCGCGGATGCACCCGGTGCTGCGCATCGTGCGGCCGCACCTGGGCATCGACTACCGCGCCGCGGCAGGGAGCCCGGTGGTGGCGGTAGCGAACGGCCTGGTGGTGTCGGCCGGGTGGAACGGCGACGCCGGGCGCATGGTGCACCTCAGGCACGCGAGCGGGTACGAGACCTACTACATGCACCTGTCGTCGATTGCGGTTCGGGCCGGCCAGCGGGTCGGCCAGGGCGATCTCGTCGGCAAGGTCGGCACCTCGGGCCTCTCCACGGGCCCGCACCTCGACTATCGGGTCAGGAGGGACGGTCGGTACGTCAACCCGCTGCAGCTTCACAAGACGCTCCCGCCGGGCGAGCCGGTTCCCGCCGCCCACCTGGCGGCGTTCGCCGAGGAGCGCGATCGTCTGTTGAAGCTGCTGGCCCCCGGTGCGAGCCTTGACTCTCCGGCGCAGGTCAGGTAAATAGGTCTCTTCGGCGGTCTGGTGGCCGCTGGCCCCTGCCCTTCGTGACCCTCTGAGCTGTCCGGTCAGGCCGGGCGGCCCACCGCGAGCCATTTCATGTCTACTATCCGTCCGTTCACAGCCCTCCGGCCCCTGCCGTCGAACGTCGAGCGGGTGTCGGCCGTGCCCTACGATGTCGTCAACGCCGAGGAGGCGCGGGCGATGGCGGCGGGCAATCCCCTGAGCTTCCTGCACGTGTCGAGGGCCGAGATCGACCTCCCGCCGGCGACCGACCCGTATTCGGACGCTGTCTATGCCAAGGCCCTCGAGAACTTCACCGCGCTCCGGCGGTCGGCGCCGCTGGTCGTCGAGGACGCACCGGCGGTCTACATGTACCGACTGAAGATGGGGAGTCACTCTCAGACGGGCGTGGCGGCCTGCTACTCGGTCGACGAGTACGATGGGAATCTCATCAAGAAGCACGAGAAGACGCGGCGCGACAAGGAGGACGACCGCACGCGGCACATCGGAACGTTGCGCGCGCAGACGGGTCCGGTGTTCCTCACCTACCGGACGTCGAAGGCGATCGATGCCGTCGCCGACCGGGTGACGGCCGGCCCGCCGCTCTTCGATTTCGAGGCGGCCGACCAGGTGCGCCACTCGGTGTGGAAGGTGACCGGCGCGGACCTCGCGGAGGTGATCGCCGCGTTCGGCGGACTGCCGTGCCTCTACATCGCCGACGGTCACCACCGGGCGGCGAGCGCCGGCCGGACCCGAAAGCACCTGGCCGAGACGTCTCCGGCGACCGACAACGCCGAAGCGAACTGGATGCTGGCCGTTGCCTTCCCCGACAGCCAGACGCAGATCCTGCCGTACAATCGCATCGTCAAGGACCTCGCCGGGAAGACGCCCGAGGCGTTCCTTGCGGAGGTGAAGGCCAGGGTTGCGGTGGTCGACGGCCCGCCCAGTCCGGCGCGAAAGGGGGACATCGCGATGTACCTCGGCGGGCGGTGGCAGACGCTGCGTCTCCAGGCCGCCGAAGGCGCGAAGGACGTCGGCAGCACGCTCGACGTCAGCAGGCTTCAGGACCAGGTGCTCGCACCGCTGCTCGGCGTCGGGGACCCGCGCACCGACAAACGGATCGACTTCGTCGGCGGCATTCGCGGCACCGCCGAACTGGAGAAGCTGGTGAACGCCGGCAAGGCCGCGGTGGCGTTCTCCCTGTTCCCCGTCGGCGTGGACGATCTGATGCGGATCGCGGATGCCGGCGAGATCATGCCCCCCAAATCGACGTGGTTCGAACCGAAGCTTCGTGACGGTCTGCTTACTCATCTCATCTAACCAGGTGCGGGATGCCGCGCCCGAGGATGCACAGCCATGAAGGTGCTTGTTGCCGACAAGTTCGAGAAGAGCGGGATCGACGGGCTCAAAGCCGCCGGGTGCGAAGTCATCTTCGAGCCGGACCTGAAGGACGCCACTCTGACCGAGGCGCTGGCGAAGACGGGCGCCGGCGTGCTCGTGGTCCGGTCCACGGAAGTGACCGAGCCGATGATGGAGGCCGGCAATCTGGCGCTGATCGTCCGTGCGGGCGCCGGCTACAACACGATTGACGTGAAGGCCGCCAGCAAGCGCGGCATTTACGTGTCGAACTGTCCGGGGAAGAACTCGATCGCGGTGGCGGAACTCGCCTTTGGGCTCATTCTCGCTCTCGATCGCCGCATCCCCGACAACGTCATCGAGTCGCTGCGCGGGAAGTGGAACAAGAAGGAGTACTCGAAGTCGAAGGGCCTCTACGGGACGACGCTCGGCATCCTCGGTTTCGGCAAGATCGGCCAGGAGCTGGCGAAGCGGGCGATGGCGTTCGGCATGAACCTCGTGATCTGGAGCGAGATCGGCGTCCGGGTGGACCGGGACGAGATCCCGGTGGACCTGCCGCTGCTGCTGCAGTTCAGGCACGGATCAGGGGCGCTCATCGAGGAGCGGATCACGGTCGTCAAGACGCCGGCCGAGGTCGCTGAGAAGTGCGACATCCTCAGCATTCACCTGGCCGCCAACTCGATGACGAAGAACATCATCAACGCCGAGGTGCTGGGCAAGCTCAAACCGGGCGCGTTCGTCATCAACACGGCGCGCGCGGATGTTCTCGACTACAAGGCGCTCGCCGCGGTCGTGAAGGAGAAAGGGATTCGCGTCGGCCTCGACGTGTACCCGGGCGAGCCCAAGGCCGCCACAGGCGACTTCGCCACCGAACTGCTCGGCCTGCCGGGCGTGTACGGCACCCACCACATCGGCGCGTCGACGGATCAGGCGCAGGAGGCGATTGCCGCCGAGGCGGTGCGCATCGTGAAGACGTTCAAGGAGACCGGCCGGGTGCCGAACGTCGTGAACCTGGCGACCAAGTCGTCGGCGAAGTACTCGATGATCGTGCGCCACTCCGACCGCTCCGGCATCGGCGCCTGCATCTTCTCGAAGCTGGCGCAGGCGGGCATCACGGCGCACGAGGTCGAGAACATCATCTTCGAGACGGGCGAAGCGGCCATCGGCCGGATCAACGTCGACAAGATGCCGACCGCCGACCTGATCGCCGCGCTGAAGGGGTGCGAGGGCATCCAGGACGTCAGCGTCGTCGAGCTGGCGGGGTAGCACGCGGCGGCTTCCGGCTTTGGGCTTTCGGCGGCGTCACGCGTGACACGGCCGTGAGCCGTGAGCCGTGAGCCGCGAGCCGGAACAGGACAGGGTCAGTGTTCATCGTTCAGATCATTTGAGGAGATCATCGCAATGGCGACCAATCGCGTACTCAACTTCGCTGCCGGCCCTGCCGTTCTGCCGCTGCCCGCCCTCGAGGAGGCCCAGCGCGACATGGTGGCGCTGCCAGGCGTCGGCATGTCCGTGCTGGAAATCAGCCACCGGTCGAAGACGTTCGAGGCGATCATCGGCGAGTGCGAGGCCAACATCCGAAAGCTGGCCGGTATCCCGGACAACTACCACGTGCTGTTCCTTCAGGGCGGCGCGACCACGCAGTTCTCGATGGTGCCGATGAACCTGCTGCCGGCGGGCGCGTGGGCGGACTACATCGTGACCGGGACCTGGTCGCAGAAGGCGGTGAAGGAGGCGAAGAAGGTCGGTGCCGTCAACGTCGCGTTCGACGACAAGGCCGAGAACTACATCCGCCTGCCGAAGAAGGAGGAGCTGAAGCTCACCAAGGGCGCCGCCTACGTCCACATCACGACCAACGAAACGATTCACGGCGTCGAGTTCGCCGATCTGCCCGCGCTCGGCGACGCCCCGGTGGTGGCCGACACCTCGTCGCACATGTTCAGCCGCCCGATCGACGTCACGAAGTACGGGCTGATCTACGCGGGCGCCCAGAAGAACATCGGGCCGTCGGGCGCGACGCTGGTCATCGTCCGCGACGACCTGGTGAAGAAGGCCGCCGAGCGGCCGGCGTACGCCAACCTGCCGGTGATGCTGCAGTACGGGACGCACATCCCGGAGAAGTCGCTCTACAACACGCCGCCGTGCTTCACGATCTACATGGTCGGCCTCGTCATGAAGTGGCTGGTGTCGCTCGGCGGGCTCGAGGCGATCGACAGAATCAATGAGCGCAAGGCCGGGAAGCTCTACGCCGAGATCGACCGCACCGGCTTCTACAGGGGCCACGCGGCGAAGGATGCCCGCTCGCGGATGAATGTCACGTTCCGGCTCGGTACCGAGGACCTCGAGGCCAAGTTCGTCAAGGAGTCGAAGGCGGCCGGCCTCGACGGCCTGAAGGGCCACCGGTCGGTCGGCGGCCTGCGCGCGTCGATCTACAACGCGTTCCCGGAGGAGGGCGTCGACGCGCTCGTGTCGTTCATGCAGGAGTTCGAGAAGAAGAACGGGTAGGGACTGCGCTTCGCGCCGATCTCAGCTGGCAGCAGACGGCTGGCAGCGGGTAGCGGACTTCGGATCACGCGTGACACCGAATCCGCTGCCAGCTGCCAGCTGACGGCCGTCACCTCTCGACCGTCCGGCTCCGAACCCCCGTGCTGACATCCGATCCAATGCACTCCATCCGGCCATCCACCGCAGCGTGCGTTCTGCTGTGCCTGGCGCCGCTCGCGCTGGCGCAGGCGCCCGACACGCATGGTGTCGCCCTCCGCCAGCCGGTCGACGGCCTGTACCCGTCAGGCCAGGTCAGGCTCGAGTACTCACTCGACCGCCAGGCTGACCGCGTCGACATCGTCATCCGCACCGGGAAGGGCATCATCGTCGCGGAGTGGACCGGCGCCGCGATCGAGGCGGGTCTACCGACGGCTGTGGGACCGTTCGTGCTGCTGCCGGCGCAGCTGGCGCCAGGCATCCATACGGTGTCGTGGGACCTGCACGCCGGCGGCTATCTGATCGCAGGGCGGGATGGACGCGCGCCGACGTACTCCGAGGGTCCGCTCGCGCCACCCGGCGCGTACGTCGTCCAGCTGACGGCGGCCGGCCAGACGGTTCGCCAGGCCCTCACGATCGTCGCGCAGCCGCCGCTGGGGCCGTCGCTTGTAGCCGACCTGACCGCCAGGTTCGATCTGGCCCTGCGGATTCGCGGCCGCGCCGCTGCGGCCAGCTCGATGGTCAGGCAGGTCCGGGAGATGCGCGCGCGCGTCGAGAAAAGGCTCGAGGGGGCCTCGACGCCGGCGCTGAAGGACGCGGGTTTCGCGCTGGTCAGTCGCCTGGCGGAACTCGAGGGCGTCGCGGGACAGGCCGTGTCGGCCTCGTCTGGCGCGTGGCCGCTGCAGGATGCGCTTGCCGAGCTGGCGGGGCAGGTGGAAGCGGGAGGCCGGCCGACCGACGCTCACGCGGCGCGCTACCTGGAGCTCGGCAAGATCCTCCAGGCCCGGATCGTCGAGTTGAACGCGCTCATTTCGGGCAGCTATGCGAAGTTCGAGCAGGGCCAGCCGGTGTCGCCCAGCACGGCGGGCGCGGCATTCGGCGGCGCCGCCGTCCAGTTCGACAACAAGGGTGTCGATTTCGAGCCCTGGCTGCAGGGCTACGTTGCCGCGTTGAAGCAGCGGTGGGTGATCCCCCCGTCTGCGGCGGGAACCAAGGCTCGCGTCGTGATCGCGCTCGTCATGCGCAAGTCGGGCGTGGTGTCCGGCATCGAGATCGTGGGCCCGAGCGCCGTCGCCGGCTTCAACGAGTCGGCGCAGGCCGCGGCGCTGGCCGCGCGCCCGGCGCCGCCTCTGCCTGACGCGTTTCCAGACGACACCTGCCCGATGCGGGTGACGTTCTACTTCAACGAGCTGCCGCCTCAGCGACAGGGGAAGAAGTAGCGGGAAGCCCTCAGCGGTCAGCTGGCAGCGGATCGCTGGCTGTGGATCACGGCTGACGCACTATCCGCTGCCGGCTGCCCGCTGCCAGCTACTTCCTGGTGACCAGATACCTCGCGAAGTCCAACCCCGCTTCCTTCATCAGCTTCTCGATCTCCGCCACGCTCTTGGGCGCGCCGGCCGTGATGACCTCATGGCCGGTCTCGGTCACGAGGACGTCGTCTTCGATCCTCACGCCGAGATTTTCCGCCGGGATGTAGAGCCCGGGTTCGATCGTAATCACCATACCGGGCCTGAGCACGCCCAGGGTGTTCGCGCCGCCCAGGTCGTGCACCTGAAGGCCGACCGAGTGACTGAGGCCGTGGGTGTAATACTGGCGCAGCCCGCTCCTGTCCTTGATCAGGCCGAGCGCGATCAGGCCTTCGGTGAGGACGTCGTTCACCTTCGCGTTGACGTCGGCCATGCCCACGCCGGGCGCGATCATGGCGATCGCCGCCTCGTTCGCTTTCAGCACGACCTCGTAGACGTCGCGCTGGCGCTTCGTGAACGTCCCGCTGATGGGAATCGTCCGAGTGATGTCGGCCGTGTACATGTTGGTACTCGGCGCCGATGTCCATGACGACGACGTCGCCCGGCTCGGTCTTCCGGTCGTTCGTGCTCCAGTGCAGGATGCAGGAGTTCTTCCCCGATCCGACGATGGTCGAGAACCCGGGACGCGGCGCGCCGTTGACCGTGAACACGTGCTCGATGATCGACTGGATCTGATACTCGAACATGCCCGGAACGGCCGACCGCATCGCCTCGCGCTGCGCGGCGGCGGTGATCTCGGCGGCGATCTTCAGCGTCGCGATCTCGTCGGCGGACTTCACGGGGCGGAGGGCGGCGAAGAGGGGCGACGCGGGCTTCACGGTGAAGGCGGCTCCGCGGTCGCGCGCGGCCTTGATCCACTGCTCGTCGGCCGAGAGCGGCGCCGTCAGGCTGCGCGTCCGCGGGTAGTCCAGGTAGATCGTGCCGGTCGCGGCGAGCAGGGCAGACTCGAATGCCGCCTGGAACTCAGAGGCGGCGAAGACCGACGTGAACCCGGGCCACGTCGGCCGCGGCGCTGGAGCGGGGGCGGCACCACGGGCGCCCGTCGAGCCGGGGGTGCTCGTCTGGACGTACAGCGTCTCGGTGCGGCCCGGCGATCGCACCGCGCCACGCTGTCCTGCATCCGGCGCGGCTACCGCCACCTGAGCCGGCGCGGCCACGGCCGCCTGGACCGGTGCGGCAGCGGCCGCACCCTGGCCTGCCGGAGGGCCGCCCGGTGGCGGCGGGGCACCGCCGCCACGCCGCGAGGCGTAGAGGATCAGCGCCGTTCCGGGCTGGTTGATGCCGGTCAGATAGTAGAGGTTGTTCTCCTGCCGGAAGGCTCTCTCGCCGGCAGGCTGCGCGCTCCGCAGGATCATCACGCTGTCGGGCTCCATCGCCTCGCGAACAGCCTGACGCCGCTTCTGGAACTCCTCGGGCGACTGCGCGAGCGCGACGCCCGCGGCGGCGACGATGAGTGACACAACGAGGAGGAACGAGAGCGATTGTCTCTTCACGTACACCTCCGGTCGGCGCGAGTTTACGTCAGAACTCAGAACTCACAACTCAGAACTCACAACTCAGAACTCACAACTCAGAACTCAGAAGGCCGATCACGGCGACGCGCGAGGACGGGGCCCGGGCGACGTCAGCGGATAGTAGCCGTGGCTCTCGGCCGTTTCGACGAGCGTGCGGATGTTCTCGGGCGGTGCGGCCGGCGGGACGGCGCAGGCGGTGCTCAGGATGTAGCCGCCGCCCGGGCCGGCGATCGAGATGCGCTCGCGCGCCGCGCGCGCCACATCCTCCGGCGTCCCGAGCAGGACCGTGTTGACCGGATCGATATTGCCCTTCAGGAACAGGCGCCCGATCGTCCGGCGCCGCGCGTCCGCGAGATCGACCGTGCCGAGCGGCGGCGGGTCCAACGTGTCGATGCCGCTGGTGCCCGTATCCATCATCAGCTCGATCCGATCGCCGATCGCCCCGCAGGTGTGGGTGTAGATCGGCACGGTGCGGGTCGCGCGGACTGCGTCGACGACCCGCTTCTCGTACGGCTGAACGAACTCGCGATACTGGGCCGGGGAAATGAACCCGGCGCCGGCAAACGCGGACGAGATGAGGATGGCGTCTGCGCCCGCCGCGGCCTGGCCCGCTCCGAGCACGGCGGCGCCTTCGGCAAGCCGATCCAGGCACGCATGCACGCGCGCCGGGTCCCGCAGCAGCGCCATCAGGACCGACGCGTGGTCCGCCAGCTCCAGCAACTGGGTGAACGGCGAGAACAGCTCGGCGTGGACCGATACCTCGCCGGCCCTCGCCAGCACGAGGCGGATCGTGTCGAACTGATACGACGGGAACTGGCGATGCGGTGTGGCGTCGAGGTCGGGCGAGTATGGGCACCGCGCACCGAGGAGGCCGTGCGGTTCGACGTAGAAGAGATCGTCCACGTCGATGTCGCCGATCGCGGGCCTGGTGCGGGCGCCATTCTCGCGGCAGACCCACGGCAGATCCTGCGTCGGGAACACGGTGGACCAGCCGTTCCGCCAGCGGATCACCCGCTGGTCGCCTCCCGCTTCGATCGCCACCACGTGGCGCCGCCACCCTTCGTCGCGCCCCGGCAGATTCACCAGGATGCCGTCGAAGCCGTACCGGCGCTGCAGCGAGACCAGCGCCTCGCCGAACGCCTCCCCCGATACCAGATGTCGATCGGATCCAATCCGCTGTGCAGGAAGTAGTGGCCGATGGCCAGCTGGCACATGACCGGCACGCGGTCCGGCTCGCCAAGCCGCATGGCGATCGCGACGCGCTCCCGCCCGGTCACGGCGCGACTCCCCGAGTCCGGCCGGTGTTCTCGCGGGCGGTCGCCGTGCGACCTTCCAGGCCTGCGGGCGGCGTCCACACGCTTCGAGACAGGTGCCGGTAGAGAAGTGCCGCGCACGCCGTGGCCCCGGTCAGCAGCAGGGCGCCCAGTTCCGGCTCGCGCAGCAGGAGCTTGCCAGTGCCGAACAGCGCCAGGTAGACCATCGCGCATCCCAGCACCCAGGCCGTCAGGTTGCGGCCGAGATCCCGCGTGGGCGTGATGTCGCGCGCCTGACGGGCCACCGGTCCCCAGCCGCGCACGTCCGGCCGCGCCTTGCGGTAGAACCGTGCCAGCACGGCCTCGTTCTCCGGCCGCGTCGCCATCGTCACCACGACCCACACCACCGTGGTCACCGCGGCAGTGATGAGCGCCGTCTTCGCGAAGACCACCGGTTCGCTGCCGGTCACGAGCGTCGGGCGGCCGAGCAGGAGCATCCAGAGACCCCTGTAGTTCAACGCGAGGCTGACCACGAGCGACGTGACCATGGCCGAGATCTCGCTCCACGCGTTGATGCGCCACCAGTACCAGCGCAAGAGGTACACGGCCCCGGTTCCGGCGCCGATCTCCAGCACCACCTGCCAGCCGCCGGCGATCGACTCCAGTTGCACCGAGACCCACGCGGCGACGGCGACCAGGAACACGGTGGCGAGCCGCGAGACAGTCACGTAGTGAGTCTCGGCCCGGCTCCGCGTGACGAACCGGCGGTAGACGTCGGCGACGAGGTACGACGCGCCCCAGTTCAGCTGCGTCGCGACGGTGGACATGAATGCGGCCAGGAAGCCGGCGATCGCCACGCCGCGCAGCGCGGGCGGGAGGTGTTCGTTCATCACCAGCAGGTAGCCGGTCTCGGGCTTCTCCAGGCCGGGATAGAGCACGATCACCGCGAGCCCGGTGATGATCCACGGCCACGGTCGCACGGCGTAGTGCGCGACGTTGAACCAGAGCACCGACAGCAGCCCGTGGCGTTCGTCTCTCGCACTGAAGATCCGCTGCGCGACGAACCCGCCGCCGCCGGGCTCGGCCCCGGGGTACCAGGAGGCCCACCACTGCAGGCTGAGGTACACGAGGAACGTGAGCACGGGCAGTGTCCATACGGCGTCCGTCGTCAGGCCGTGCGAGAAATCGGGCAGCATCGTCGCCGGTGAGGCGCCGCCCGCCGTGACGGTGCCGGCAGCCAGGCGGGCGAGCAGGTGGTCCATCCCGCCTGCCGCGGCGACCGCGTACCAGGCGATCGCGATCACGACGCCCATCTTCAGCACGAACTGGAACAGGTCGGTCCAGAGAACGCCCCAGAGCCCGCCGATCGACACGTAGAACCCGGTGAACGGGATCAGGAAGAGCACGCAGATGGCCAGCGCAGCGCCTTCGTCGCCGGCCCAGATTGCGCCGAACGGCGCGAGCAGGCTGCTGACGCGGGCGAGCAGCGGCGTCCCGGCCAGCGTGACGGCGATGATGCTGGTCATCGCCTTGGTGACCCAGCCCAGGATCACGCAGTTCATCAGCAGGCCGAGGTAGATGGCGCGGAAACCGCGGAGGAACGCAGCCGGCCGCCCGGCATAGCGAAGCTCGGCGAACTCGACGTCGGTCAGCAGCCCCGCGCGGTGCCAGAGCCGCGCGAAGAGAAACACCGTCATCATTCCGGAGAGCAGAAAACTCCACCACAGCCAGTTGCCGGCGATCCCCTGACGGTAGACGAGGCCGGTCACGACGAGCGGCGTGTCGGCGGCGAACGTGGTCGCCACCATCGACGTGCCGGCCAGCCACCACGATGCCCTGCGGCCCGAGACGAAGTAGTCCTCGGTGCTGCGGCCCGACCGCCGCCGGAAGAACAGGCCGAGGGCCAGCGTGATCACCAGATAGCCGACGATGGCCGCCCAGTCGAGCGCGGTGAGGCTCATGCACCCTCTCCTCGGGGCGGTGACGAGCATAGAGGATCCCCTATCAGGCATCAAATCCGGTTTGCGGCAACAATCCGGTTTGCGGCTGGCGGCTGGGGGCCGGGGACTTCGCAAGATCGCAAGTTCGCAAGATCGCAAGATTCCAACCCGTCCTGTTCTATGATCTGCCCCGGGAGGGTAGCGCTATGCGGGTGCGTGCGTTCGGCGCGGCGCTGGTTCTGGCGTTCGGTGCCGTCCTCGCCGTGCGGGGACAGGGTCCGCCCGGATCGCAAGTGGTCGTTGTGGCCAGCGATCCAAGTTCCGCGCTCACGGCCTGGAAGGCCGGCGGCGCCGGATTCGAGCAGGTGTGGCGCGCTGCGCCCCGCACCGCCGATGAGGACTTCGCGAAACGCCGAGCGGAGGCGTTCAGCACGTCCGGAGACGCGGCGCCGATCGTGGCCGACGTCGATGGAGACGGGTCGAATGACCTGGTCGTTCTGGATCCGTATGGGATCACCGTCTACGGTCGGACGCCGGCGTATTACGCGCTGCCGGAACTGCACGACAACGCGGCGCTGGCGGTACTCGACGCGGACGGCGACGGCGCGCTGGACTTCGTGACCCAGCGGGTCAAGAGCGGCGCCGCCGTCATCGAAGCGTTCAAGCGGATACCGGCCGGACTCGTGAGCCTGTGGTCGCGCCCGATGACGGGTTACAGGACGGCGCTGGTTGCCGGCGACGTGGACGGGGACGGTCAGAAGGAGCTGATCTCCGCCTACGACACGCTGACGATCCTGAAGCGCAGGGGCGCGACGTGGGATGCCGCCGCCGAACTGCCCACCTCGAACGCCGCGGTGAGGGCCATCGAGGTGGCCGACGTCGACCGCGACGGCAGAAACGAGATCGTCGCGGGCGGGTCGAACGGCCGCGTCTCGATCTTCAAATTCCGAAAGGGCGCCGGGCGCGACACGTACCCGGTGGCCTGGCAGAGCGCCTTCCTGGCCGCGCCAGAGCTCCTCGGACGCGGGGGAGTCGGCCTGCCGTCGGCCGCCGTGTACGGCATCGCCGTGGCCGACGTCAACGGCGACAAGCACCCGGAGATTGTCGTGTCGACGATGGAAATGGGCCGCGTCGGGGAGAAGGACATCAACCCATCGCCGCGCACGCTGGTCTTCGAGTTCAACGGTCGCGGCGACTTCGTCCAGGCATGGGCGTCCGGGCACGGAAGCCAGGCCGGGGCGGCCAGACTCGCGGCGGGCGACCTCGACGGCGACGGCGTCGCGGAGATCGTCGCTGGCCGGGACGTCTACCGGCGTGCTCCCGGCGGAGGCTATCAGGCGTCCGGACCAGTCTGTCCGATGTGCACGGTTGGCGTGATCGGAAACCTCCCCGAACTGCGCGAACCGGCGGCGACCCGCGTCGTCCCGATCTACTGGTCACTCGCCAATGGGATGATCCCGCAAGGCGACCCGGTCGATGTGACGTTGACGCTCTTCAGCCCATGGGCCGAGGCGAAGGATGTCACCGTCACCGTCACCTCGCCGACCGCGAAGCTGACGGTGACGAATGGCGTGCTGAAGGTCCCGGCGGTGCCGGCCAAGGGCCGGGTGACGACACCCGCCTTCAGGCTGACGGCGACCGAAGGCAAGGAGCCAGCCCAGCTGGACGTCGAGATCGCCTTCGGCGGCCTTCGGCAGAAGGTGTCGCGGGCGCTCTACGTGGCCGCGCCGCTGCCGACCTACGACGCCGCCAATCTGGACGCGCGGATCGCGCAGGCGCTGGCCATCGCGAAAGACGAGAACCGGCGTGTGCTCATTCAGTGGAGTGGCAAGGCCGATCCGGCCGGGAAGGCGCTCATCCAGGCCGAGACGAAAGGCGATCTCTCACGCACGCTCCTCTACGAGTACGCCGTCGTGCGAGCGGATGTCGCCGGCAGCGGCGCGATCGCGTCGCGCTACAAGGCGAACGTCAAGCCGGCGTCGCTGCCGTTCCTGACGGTGCTCGACGCGCAGGGCAGGGTGATTGGCAGCCAGCCGGCGTCGGCGTTCATGGCGGGGACCGGTCCGCCGGCGACGTTCGACGACAAGAAGCTGAACGAGTATCTGTTGAAGTTCAAGCCGGAGTACGTGAACGCGGAGCCACTGTTCACCGCGGCGCTGAGCCAGGCGAAGAAGGATCAGAAGACCCTCTTCATGTGGTTCAGCGCCCCGTGGTGAGGGTGGTGCCATAGGCAGGGTGCCTGGATGGCACTCAAAGACGTCGCGCCCGTGCTCGCGAAGGATTTCGTCACGCTGAAGATCGATCAGGACCGGATGATCGGCGGGAACGACCTGCTGAAGCGGTACGCGAAGGTCCAGGGCGGGATCCCGTGGTTCGTGTTCATCGACGGCGACGGCCGGGCGATTATCACGAGCGACGACCCGGTCAACGGAAACGTCGGGTTCCCGGCGCAGGACTCCGAGATCGCGTACTTCAAGAAGATGCTGCAGAAGGTCGCGAAGGGGATCACGGCCGAGGAAATCGAGACGCTCGGGAAGTCGCTCGTCGCCTTCCGGGACGTGACGCTGCCTCGGTAGAACTCGAGGGGTCGGGACGGATTACGGAGCCGTCATCGATTCTGGGCCGTGCGGATAATCCGGCCCGACCCCTTCGGCTATTTGGCGGCGGCTGTCCTGGTCTGTTCGAAGAGCTTCTTCAACTCGCCGGTCATGACGCCTCGGCCGATGCTGCGCTTGGCGCCGCCTCCGAACCCGGCCACCTGGTCGGTCGAGGTGTGGTTGCCGTAGAAGACGAGCGTGCCATCCCTGAGCGGCAGCAGGCCCGCGATCGCCTGCTCGACGTTGTACCCGGTGCTGACGTAGAAGTGGCGCTGCACGATGATGAGCTTGCCCGCGAAGGTCCCCTGGAAGGAGTGCCCGAGCGCCAGCGTGTCTTCGCCGTGCGCCTTGAACTGCATCCAGGAGAACCGCTGCACCAGGTCTGCGGGGGCGCCCTTCGGGTAGCTGTCCAGCAGGTCGCACAAGGCCGCCGGCAGGACGCCGTTCTTGCGCACCGTCCCATTGATCGCGCCGAACTCCCTGGCCAGGTCGTGCTTCGATCCGCTTCGGGCATACGGCGCCAGTCCCGCCAGGCCATTCAGCCGGTAGGCGTCGAACCGCGCCAGCAGCTGGGCCCGAACCGTGTCCTGCAGCTTTACCGCGTCTTTCGACACGGCGTTGAGCGCGGCGATCTCCTCGGTGGACAGGTTGAGGTCGGTGCCCGCCTTCGCGCCGGCATACGCCTTCGCCTGCGCAGGCGTGAGCCTGAGGGTGGACAGTTGCGCGAGCCCGCCGCCGGCCTTGAGATCGCCGAACGCGATCATGTTGGGGTCGACCCGCTGGAGCAGCCGCTCGTCACGAAGCAGCTGGGCGAGCTTCTCTGGAGGCTGCTTCACGAAGAACGCCATGCCGGTGTTGAGGTCGCGGTCGGAGGCGGTCGCCAGCGACGTCTCGACGAACTTGCCGGCCAGGACCTGCGTCTCGGTGTCGGCCGGGAACCCGAGTTTCGCGAAGTCGACTTTCGGTTGGCCGGTCTGCGCGAAATTCGAAACGGCCATGACGGCAACGACCACGGCGACGCACGCCGACAACCGTACGGATGCTCTCATGGTTCCTCCCGGGCCGCGACCAGCCCAGACGCGATTATGTCCTCGATCGGTGGGTTGTCAAGGCGACGGAGATAGAATGGGTCCGCCATGCTGCGATCCGCGCCAGCCGCCCGCGAGCGCGCCGAGCAGTTCCTGACGATCGCCTCCGAGTTCCACCTCGGCTCGCTCGTCACCGAGTCGTCGCATCCGCGGACGACGGATCTGAGCGACGTCGCGCGCCGCAGCGCCGAGGCCGGTCTCGCGGCGCTCTTCGACGTCGACCGCGACGTCGTCGACACCTACGCCGCGTGGTCCCACACCTCGCAGCCAGCCAGCATGGCCGGCGCCGCGCTCCAGACGCTCAGGAACGGTGGCCGCATCTTCTTCACCGGTTGCGGGGCAACCGGGCGGCTCAGCATCCAGCTCGATGCGACATGGCGCGCGTTCTGGCAGGACCGACGCGCGGGCGGACTGACAAAGCCTGCTCCCGATCTCTGGGAGAATCGCACGCGCAGCGTCATGGCCGGCGGCGACTACGCCCTGATCAAGTCGGTCGAGGGGTTCGAGGACTTCGCGCCGTTCGGCCGGAAGCAGGTGAGTGACCTCGGGATCGCCTCGGGCGACACGCTCTTCGCGATCACGGAGGGCGGCGAGACCTCCTTCGTCATCGGCACGGCCTGGCAGGGTGTCGACGTCGGCGCCCGGGTCTTCTTCGTCTACAACAACCCGGACGAGGTCCTGCGGGCGCACGTGCGTCGCAGCCGCGAGGTCATCGACGACCCCCGCATCGTCAAGGTCAACCTCACGACCGGTCCGATGGCCGTGACCGGCTCGACGCGGATGCAGGCCACGAGCATCGAACTGCTGGCGATGCTCACCGTCCTCGAAATGGTGCTGCGGCGACTGCTGGGGTCCGAGGAAGGGCGGCAGGAAGGCGTCGGCTCCGCGGACGACGTGCCGGCGGAGATGCGCGCCGCACTCGACGCCACGCACGCGGAGCTCGTCAGCGCGCGCGTCCTCGAGCCGCTCGCGCGTCTCGTCGAAACCGAGGAGCGAATCTACCGGGCCGGCGGGCGGACGTCGTACTTCGCGGGCTCGCTCGGCGTCGATGTGCTGACCGACACCACCGAGCGCAGCCCCACGTTCTGCACGCCGCCGTTCAGGAAATGGGACGACGCCGAGGCGGCGGAGTCGTGGGCGTTCCTCTTCACGCCCGAGGCGGCAACCGAGGCGGCATGGCCGGCGCTGCTCCGGCGGAGCCCGCAGACGATCGACTGGAGCGAGGACGATATTCGCGCCCTGCTCCGAGAGGAAGCGGCGGCGCGGCAGGCGGCCGTCGTCCGGGAGATCGGATTGAGCGAGTTGATGCGCTTCCGGATCGGTCTGGACGGGACAGTAGACCGGCCGCTTCGCCCGGGCGACGCGGCCACGGTCGTCGTGTCGGTCGCCGACCTGCCGCTGGTCGCAACATCCGACGCGGTGTTCAGCCGGCAGCTCGACGCGGCGGCGGGGTGCGGCGCGGAAGCCGTGCTGGTGGCCGCGGGCCGCGACGCGGAACTCGGGCGGCTGCTCATGTCGGCCGGCGCCGGTCTGGCGACGCAGCGCGTCGCGCTGACGGTGCCGGAGACGAGGTTCCTGATTCACCCGATGGCGAGGATCGGCGTGAAGATGCTCCTGAACGCGCTCTCCACCTGCACCATGGTGCGGCTCGGGCGCGTGCTCGGCAACCGGATGATCGACGTCGTGCCGAGCAACCTGAAGCTGATCGATCGCTCGACCCGCTACATCCGGGACCTGACGGGCGCTTCGTACGAGGAGGCGTGCCGGGCGCTGTTCGACGTCATCGAGTACGTCGAGCCGCGGCGCAGTGCCGGCAAAGCCTACCCGCCGCCGGTCGGCGTCGCCGTGATCTGCCTGCGCGACGGAATCGGCCTCGAGGGGGCGGAGGCTCAGCTGAACGCAGTTCGGGAGTGATGTCGCCAGTCGACATCACTCCCGGAGTGCCGATCCGCTGGCAGCTGCCAGCTGGCAGCGGACTACTTCCTGACGTGCTTCTTCACGAACTGCCCGACCAGCTGCTCGAGGTTTGGCGTGCCAATCTCCTGGAGCTGATAGGTCACCCGCACCGTCGGCTTCCTGATCTTCAAGATGCGGTTGAGGTCGATGGGCGTGCCGATGACGACGACGTCGCAGGGCACCTTGTTGATCGTCGTTTCGAGGTCCTTCACCTGCTCGGTCCCGTAGCCCATCGCCGGCAGCAGCAACCCGATGTCGGGGTACTTCCGGAAGGTCTCGGTGATCGACCGCACGGTGTACGGCCGCGGGTCGACCAGCTCCGCGGCTCCGTACTTCAGGGCTGCCACGACGCCCGCGCCGATCTTCATCTCGCCGTGCGTCAGCGTCGGGCCATCCTCGACCACCAGCGCCCGCTTGCCGGTCAGCCGCTCGGGATGTTCGACGAAGAGGGGCGACGCGGCGTCCACGACGACCGCCTTCGGGTTGACCTTGCGGATGTTGGCGCGCAGCTGATCGACCGCCTTCGGCTCGGCGCTGTCAATCTTGTTGATGATGACGACGTCCGCCATCCGCAGGTTGGCCTCGGCGGGGTAGTAGGTCAGTTCGTTCCCCACGCGCAGCGGGTCGGCCACGACGATGGCCAGGTCGGGCTTGTAGAACGGCATGTCGTTGTTGCCGCCGTCCCACAGGACGACGTCGGCCTCGGCCTGTGCCTGCTCGAGGATGGCGCCGTAGTCGACGCCGGCGTAGATGATGATCCCCTCGACGATGTGGGGCTCGTATTCCTCCATCTCCTCGATAGTGCACTTGTGCTTCCTGAGGTCGGCCAGGCTGCCGTAGCGCTGCACCTTCTGCTTCTCGAGGTCGCCGTACGGCATCGGGTGCCTGACGGCCGCCACCTTCAAGCCGTGCTGCTGGAGCAGGTGCGCCACGCGGCGGCTGGTCTGGCTCTTGCCTGAGCCCGTGCGGACCGCGCAGACGGAAATCACCGGCTTCGTGCTGGCGATCATCGTCGGCTGCGCGCCGAGCAGCTTGAAGTGCGCGCCGCACGCATTGGCGACCGAACTGCGGCTCATGACGTAGGTGTACGGAACGTCGCTGTAGGCGAAGACCACCTCCTGGACCTTGTGCTTCCGGATGAGGGGTTCGAGCGCCTCCTCCGCGACGATCGGAATGCCCTTCGGGTAGAGGCGGCCCGCCAGCGAGGCCGGGTACTTGCGGCCGTCGATGTTCGGGATCTGGGTCGCCGTGAAGGCGACGACGTCGTACGCCTCGTTGTCGCGGTAGATGGTGTTGAAGTTGTGGAAGTCGCGCCCGGCGGCTCCCATGATGACGGTCCTGATGCGATGCATGAATGGCCTCACTGTGAAGACGCAGGGACGAGGGACGAGGATTGAGGGACGAGGGAATTGCCCTCGCCCCTAGCTCCTCGTTCCTCGCCCCTATCCCTGAACGACGTTCCTGACTTTCCCCACCGCCCAGTCGATCTCGTCCTTCGTGATGATCAGCGGCGGTGCGAACCGGATCACGTGCTCGTGGGTCTCCTTGCACAGGATCCCCTCTTCCTTCAGCTTCTCGCAGTACGGGCGCGCCCGGCCGGTCATCTCGAGGCCGATCCACAGGCCGAGGCCCCGGATCTCCCTCACGTGCGGGCTCTGAATCGTGCGCAGCTGGTCGAGGAAGTACTTCCCGAGCACGGCGGAGTTCTCCACCATCTTCTCGTCGACCAGCACGCGCAGCGCGGCGCGGGCGATCGCGCACGCCAGCGGGTTGCCGCCAAAGGTGCTGCCATGATCGCCCGGCTTGAAGACACCGAGGACTTCCTTGGACGCCAGCACGGCCGACACCGGGTAGAACCCGCCCGAGAGCGCCTTGCCGATGATCACGAGGTCGGGCCGAATTCCCTCGTGCATGAACGTGAACAGCTTGCCGGTGCGGCCGAGGCCCGATTGGATCTCGTCGGCCATGAAGAGCACGTTGTGCTTCCGGCACGCCTCCCACGTCTCGCGCAGGAACCCGGCCGGCGGCACGACGATGCCCGCCTCGCCCTGGATCGGCTCGACGAGGAAGGCGCAGGTGTTCGGCGTGATCGCGTCGATGACCGCCCGGGTATCGCCGTAGGGCACGATCCTGAAGCCGGGCGTGAACGGCCCGAAGCCGTCGCGGTACTGCGCATCGGTCGAGAACGACACGATGGTGATCGTCCGGCCGTGGAAGTTGTTCGAGCAGGCGATGATCTCGGCCTGGCCCTCGGGGATCCCCTTGACCTTGTAGCCCCACTTCCGCGCCGTCTTGACCGCGGTCTCCACCGCTTCGGCCCCCGAGTTCATCGGCAGCGCCTGGTCGAAGCCGGTCAGATCGTGCAGGTCCTTGTAGAGGAGCGGCAGCTGGTCGTTCCGGAACGCGCGCGACGTCAGCGTGACCTTGTGCGCCTGATCCAGCATCGCCTGCATGATGGCCGGGTGGCAGTGCCCCTGGTTCACGGCGGAGTACGCCGCCAGGCAGTCGAGGTACTTCTTGCCGTCGACGTCGTAGACCCACACGCCCTCGGCGCGCGAGATGACGACGTCGAGCGGATGGTAGTTGTGCGCGCCGTACGCGTCTTCGAGATCGACGTAGTCCTGGGTCTTCATCACTCACTCCTCGTTCAGCAGCTGGCAGCGGTCAGCTGGCAGCTGGCAGCGGATCCGCCCGGCCTCACCCCGATCCCTCGTCCCTCGTTCCTGGTCCCTCGTCCCTAGTCGTCCCACAACATCGAGAGCAGCGCCATCCGCACGTGGAGGCCGTTGTTGGCCTGCCGGAAGTACAGGGCGCGGGGGTCCTCGTCGACCGCCTTGTCGATTTCCACGGTGCGCGGCAGGGGGTGCAGGATCAGGGCGTCTCGCTTCATCGTCTTGAGCACGGTCGCGTCGATCGTAAACCGGCCGTGGGTGCCGCGGTCGGCGAGGCGCTCCGGGCGGATGCGCGTCTGGTACACGACATCGACCTCGCGAAGCACCTTGGCCGCGTCGTCCTCGATGGCGTACCAAACGTCGTGCTCGTCCAGGTGTTCGAGGATGTCCGCCTTCATCTGCATCTCGGGCGGGCTGACGAAGTAGATCTTCACCCGCTCGAACTTGCTCAGCAGGTACGCCAGCGACCGTGCCGTGCGGCCGCGGTCCAGCTCGCCGATGAACGCGATGCTGAGTCCCTCGACGGGCCGCTCCCGGTAGATCGTGTAGAGATCGAGCAGCGCCTGGGTCGGGTGCTGGCCTCCGTTGCCGTCGCCGGCATTGATGACCGGTACCTTCGAGACCCGCGCCGCGCGCGCCGCGCCGCCAGCCTGCGTGTGGCGGATGACGATCACGTCCGCGTAGCCGCCCAGGATCCGGATCGTGTCTTCCACCTGCTCGCCCTCGACCTCGGACGAGAAGTAGCCGGCCTGCTCGGTCGACAACACCCGGCCGCCGAGGCGGTACATCGCCGCCTCGAACGAGAACCGGGTCCGGGTGGACGGCTGGTAGAACAGCGACGCCATGATCCGGTTCTGGTAGTCGAGCGTGCCGCCGCGGGCGGCGATCTTCTCCATCCGCCGCGTGCGGTCGAACAGCTCCATCAGGAGCGGCACGGTGAACTGCTGCGACTCGACAACGTGGTGCAGCTTCATAGTCAAGGCTCAGGGCTCACGGCTCAGGGCTCAGGGCTGTCGCTCCTCGTCCCCAGTTCGCACGATCTCCAGTCCGCACGATCGCCAGATTCGCGCCGTCGCGTCCTTCATCCCCGCACGATGCAGGTGCCGGCTTCGCCGCGCGCGGCGGCGCGCAGGTGCTCGGACGACGTGATGATGACCTCGCGTCCGCCGTCCCTCAGGAACCGCAGCGCCGACTCGACCTTCGGCCCCATGTTGCCCGGCGGGAACTGGCCCGCGGCGCTGTAGGCCGCCATCTCCGCGGCGGTGACCTGCCGGAGCGCACGCTGCGACGCCTTGCGGTAGTCCACGTACACGCAGTCCGCGTCGGTCGAGATGATCAGGCGGTCGACCCCGAGCCGGCTTGCGAGGAGTGCCGAGACGCGATCCTTGTCGATAACCGCCTCGACGCCCCGGAGGCCGTCGGGCGTTCGGACCACCGGGATGCCGCCGCCGCCCGCGGCGATGACCAGCACCCCCTGCGCGAGCAGCGCCCGGATCACCGGTTCTTCGACCACCTCGATCGGCTCAGGCGACGGCACGACGCGCCGATAGCCCCGCGCTGCGTCCTCGACCACCTGCCACCCCAGCAGACGCGATCGCTCCTCGGCGTCTCCACGCGAGTAGAACGGACCGACCGGCTTGGTCGGGTGCCGCATGGCCGGGTCGTCGGCCGACACGACCACCTGCGAGAGCACCGTCGCCACCTGCACCCGGAGGCCCGCGGCCTGCAGTGCGTTGTGGAGCGACTGCTGCAGCAGATAGCCGATCTCGCCCTGGGTCGCCGCGTCGCACACGTCCAGCGATTGACCGTACACCTGGTCTGACGCACGCTCGGAGCGAAGCAGCGCGGCGCCGACTTGCGGTCCGTTCCCGTGGGTGACCACCAGGCCGATCCCGTCCTCGACGAGCCCGACGACCGCGGCCGCCGTCCGGCGGGTATTGGCCAGCTGCTCGGCAATCGTGCCCTTCTCGCCGGCGCGGATCAGCGAGTTCCCTCCGATGGCGACCAGTGCAGTACGGAACATAGGCTACGCCATCAGTTCCAGCATGATCGCCTTCTGGGCGTGGAGCCGGTTCTCGGCCTCCTGGAACACCACCGAGCGCGGCGAGTCGATGACGCCCGCCGTCACCTCCTCCCCGCGGTGGGCGGGCAGGCAGTGCATGAACGACACGTCCGGCTTCGCGCGCTCGACCATCGCCTCGTTCACCTGATAGGGGAGGAACAGCCGCCTGCGCGCGTCCGCCTCCGCCTCCTGGCCCATGCTCGCCCAGACGTCGGTGTAGATGACGTCCGCTCCGCGGACGCCCTCCACCGAATCGTTGGTGACGACGACGCTGCCGCCGGTCTTCGCCGCCTGGGCAGCCGACCACGCCGTGGCGTCGCCCTTCGGCTCGTACCCCTTGGGGCACACGATGGTGATGTGGGCGCCCAGCAGCGCGCCCGCGAACATCAGCGAGTGCGCGACGTTGTTGCCGTCGCCGACGAACGCCAGCTTGACGCCGTCGACGCGGCCCTTGACCTCCTTGACCGTCAGGAAGTCGGCCATGGCCTGGCACGGGTGGCTGAAGTCGGTCAGGCCGTTGATGACCGGCACCGAGGCTTCCTTCGCCATTTCCTCGACGATCTGGTGCGCGAAGGTCCGGATCATGATCCCCTGGACCATGCGCTCCAGGTTCTTCGCCACGTCGTGGATCGACTCGCGCTTGCCGAGGCTGATCTCGGCGGGCGACAGGTAGAGCGAGAACCCGCCCAGCTGCTGGATGCCGACGTCGAAGGTCACCCGCGTGCGGAGCGACGGCTTCTCGAAGATCATCGCCAGCGTCTTGCCCCTGAGCGCGGTCGAGAACTCCGCCGGCCGGGCCTTGATGTCGGCCGCCAGCTCGAGCAGGTGGTGGATCTCAGTCGGGGAGAAGTCGCGAAGCGAAAGGAAGTCGTCGGCGAACATAGACACTCCATGAGGGGGCGGATGCGATTACACCTTAGCTGGTCGCGAGAGGTCAAGGGAGCGGAAGGTTATGCAGCGCGGGGCATAGAGCTGGCAGCTGTCAGCGGGCAGCTGTCAGCGGATCACAGGCCGCCTGTCTCGCGTGATCGAGATCCGCTGCCTGCGGCCGGCTGCCAGCTGACGGCTCACTGCTGAACCGGCCTCCGCGGCCCGCGGCGGCGGCGGCGTCGGCGGGCGGGCAGGCGCGGCGCGGGCGCCGGCATCGCGCCGTCCTCCCTCAGATCGGCGAGCAGCGCGCGCCACCGCGCGACAGCATCCGGCACATCGCCGTGTATCTCGAGCCACGCCAGCCCGTCGGCGAACGCACCGCGGGCGACGAGAGCCCTGGCGGCGCGCGCCGAGAGGTTGGGATCGCGGAGGCGGCGCTGCAGCGCGAGCATCTGTTGGAGCCGCTCGATGTCGCGCCGGGCCACCGGGAGCAGGCCGAGCCGCGGCGCCGCCGCTTCCCCTCCGGACCGGCCGTCGTCAATCGAGAACCCGACCGGCACGAGCAGGCTGCCCAGCAGGACCGGATTCGAGAACGTGTCCGGTACCGCCTCGAAGCGCTGGCGATAGGCGTCGAGCCGCGCGAGCGATTGCCAGACCTCTTCGCCGTCGGCGGCCCGCTGCAGTTCGGGCGTCATCGCCTCGAGCAGCCGGAGGCGCGCAGCCGTGCGGAAGACCGGGCCGCTCGCTCCAGTCCGGAGTATCTTGTAGTACTCCTCGATCAGCCGGGCCGGCGAGCTGCGCGCGATCTCGCCGCGGTTCCGGCGAATCGCGTCGTCCACGGGAGGATCCAGCGCGAACCCCAGCCGCTCGGCGAACGCCACCGCGCGAAGCATCCGAACCGGATCTTCGCGGAATCGCTCGTCGGGATCGCCGATCGACCG
Organism: uncultured Acidobacteriota bacterium; assembly: GCA_963698725.1. Lineage (GTDB taxonomy): Bacteria > Acidobacteriota > Vicinamibacteria > Vicinamibacterales > Fen-181 > FEN-299. The sequence continues at coordinate 26,268 of CAVORY010000003.1, read as the reverse complement.
GATCACGCGCTCGCGAAGATCGCGAAGCCCCCCGACGTAGTCGATAATGGAGAAGGTTGCGATATCGTAGAAGAGGGCGTTGATCGTGAAGTCGCGCCGGAACGCATCTTCTTCCGGCGTTCCGAAGGTGTTGTCGCGCCGGATGAGCAGATCGCGGGCCGTCAGTTCCTGTTCCGTGATGGCGGTGTCGTCGGCGGCCGCGGATTCACCTCGAGCCGGGCGCGGCTCGTCGAGCGCGTCAGCCGGCGGCACGTTGCGGCGGAACGTGGCAACCTCGATGATCTTCTGGCCGAACTTCACGTGCACGAGACGGAAGCGGCGGCCGATGACCCAGCAGTTGCGGAACAGCCGCTTCACCTGATACGGGTGCGCGGACGTGGCGATGTCGAAGTCCTTCGGTCGGCGGCCGAGCAGGAGATCTCTCACGCCTCCGCCGACGAGGTACGCGATGAACCCCGCCTCCTTGAGGCGATAGAGGACCTTCAGCGCGTCGTGATCAACATCCCGGCGCGACAACGAGTGCTCGGAGCGCGGAATGACGGTCGGCTCCACCATCGCGAGAGGATTATATCAAATGCCGGGCTGTCAACACACACAAGTCCATGCCATGCAAAGGGTTAGCGCACGGTTCGTCCTGACCCTCGCCGTGGCAATCCTCCCGGCCCTCCCACTCCACGCCCAAGGGCCGCTCGACCAGGTCCGCCAGCTCTACAATCAGGGACGGTACGACCAGGCGATTTCGGACGCGGCAAAGCTCGCCACGGGCGCCTCGCACGACGCGGCCAACCTCCTGCTCGGTCGGTCCTGCCTGGAACGATTCAGGAAGAACAGGGACGATGGCGACCTTGTCGCGGCTCGGGAGGCGCTGCGAGCTGTGCGGCCCGCGCGGCTGTCCCCGGGCGAACGAGCCGACTACCTCGTCGGCCTCGGCGAACTGCTCTACCTCGGGGAATCCTACGGCGCGGCCGTCGAAATGTTCAGAACGGCGCTCGATTCCGGTCGAGACCTCGATTCAGCCGCGGGCGAGCGGCTCTTCGACTGGTGGGCGACGGCGCTCGACCGCCAGGCGCAGTCCGGCCTGGGCGACCGCTGGGACGGGAACTACAGGGCAATCCGCGACCGTGCCCAGGTCGAATTGGGTCGAATGCCTAATTCTGTCGCGGCATTCTACTGGCTCGCCGCATCGAACAGATACCTTGGTGATTTGACCAAAGCGTACGATTCAGCAGTTGCCGGCTGGATTCGGGCGCCGTTCGACGAGGAACGCGGCCTCGCCCTCCGAGCTGATCTCGATCAGCTCGTGATCGAGGCGATCATCCCAGAGAGGGTCCGGATCCTGGCGTCGACCGACTCGGACCGCGAACGCGCCGCGGCCACCCTCCGGGCGGCCTGGGAAGCCGTCAAGCGAGACTGGCCGAACAAGTAGTCGGCAGCGGATCACGGACGCCCGGGCGGTCAGCCGGCAGCGGATCACTGGACGCCACCGCGTGATCTTCGTCTTCCGCTGCCAGCTGCCAGCTGCCAGCTGCTAGCTGCCAGCTGTCCGCTGCCAGCCGATCACCGCTTCGCCTCCCTCCAGTTCTCCCCGACACCCACGTCGACGGTCAGTGGCACGGAGAGCCGTGCGGCGCCTTCCATCCCCGCCCGCACCAGCGCCGCCACGTCGTCCGTCTCGGCCCGCGGCACCTCGAACAGCAGTTCGTCGTGGACCGTCAGGATCATCCGGGCCCGTCCGCCGCGTCCGCGCCAGTCCTCGAGTGCCCGGCCGACATCGATCATCGCCCGTTTCAGGATGTCCGCCGCCGTACCCTGGACCGGCATGTTCACGGACACCCGCTCGGCGGCCGCGCGCACCTGCGCGTTCGGACTCGTCAGCTCCGGCACGAGGCGGCGCCGTCCGAACAGCGTCTTCACGGCGCCGGTTCGACGGGCCTCTGCGAGCAGCGTGTCGATGAACCGCCGCACCTCGGGGAATCCGGCGAAGTAGGCGTCGATGAAAGCCTGCGCCGACGACTGCGACACGCCGATGTCCTTCGCCAGCGTGAACGCGGTCTTCCCGTAGAGCAGCGCGTAGTTGATGATCTTCGCCCGCCGCCGCAGCTCGTGCGGATCGAGGCCGCTGCCTGCGCCGAAGACCTTGAGCGCGGTCTGGTCGTGGATGTCGTCGCCGCGGAGGAACGCTTCGGTCAGTGCGGCGTCGCCCGACAGGTGCGCGAGCACCCGCAGTTCGATCTGCGAGTAGTCGGCCGAGAGCAGCACGCAGCCCGGTTCGGCGACGAACGCCGCGCGGATCTCGCGGCCAAGCTCGCTGCGAACCGGGATGTTCTGCAGGTTCGGGTCGCTGCTGCTCAGCCGCCCGGTGGCTGCGACCGCCTGGTTGAACGACGTGTGCACGCGTCCCGTCGCCGGGTTCACGAGCTGCGGCAGCGCGTCGACGTAGGTCCCCTTGAGCTTCTGGATGCTTCGCCACTCGAGAACCAGCCGCGCCACGTCATGTGTCTGAGCGAGCTCCTCCAGCACGTCCGACGCCGTCGATGCCGCGCCCGTCTTCCCGGTCTTCTTGCCGGCCGGCAGCTTCAGCCGGTCGAACAGGATCTCGGCCAGCTGCCGCGGAGAGTTGATGTTGAACGATGTGCCCGCCAGCTCGAAGATCCGTGCGGAGGCGCCTGCCAGCTCGCGCTCCAGACGCTCGGAGAGGCGGCCAAGCACCCCGCAGTCGACCTTGATGCCGGCGCGCTCGATCTCGGCGAGTACGGGGACGAGCGGCTGCTCGAGGTCGCGGTAGACGCCGTCGAGCCGCTCGGAGGCCAAGGCCGGAGCCAGCGACTGTTCGAGCTGCCACGCCAGGTCCGCGCGCTCACCGGCGAAATCGAGGACGGCCGCTGGCGGCAGGTCTTCGAGCCCCCGCGCCTTTGCGCCGCGCCCGCGGACATCTTCCTCGGCTATCGCCTTGTACCCGATCCTCTGGAGCGCAACCTCTTCGAGCGGATGCGCGGACCGGGTGGCGTCCAGCAGGTAGCTGGCGAGCATCGTATCGAAGGCGAGGCCGCGTAGCGTCACGCCGCAGCGCGCCAGCGCCATCACCTCGCGCTTCAGGTCGTGGCCGACCTTCTCGACCGCCGGATCCTCGAACACGCCCTTCAACGCCGCGACGGTTTCACGGCAATCGGGTTGAGGTCCCGCGTCCAGCGCGTGGTGGGCCAGCGGAACGTAGCGCGCCTGCCGCCCCCCGACCGACACGGCAATGCCGACGAGATCCGCTTGCACGGCGGGCGCCGCGGTGGTGATGGTCCTCAGGGCGAACCGCCGCGCCGCGCGCAGCTCGGTCGCCAGCGCGCGGACCGCCTCGATCGTCTCCACGATCGCGTAGTCGGCAGACGTGACTTCAGCCGTGGGCGCGAATTCGCTCGTCAGCGACCTGAACCCGAGTTCAGCGAAGAGCTCGTAGCACGCCTCCCGCTTCGGCCCCCGGTAGCGGAGCGCCTCGAGGTCGAAGGCGACCGGCGCGTCGCGCCGTATGCTCGCCAGTTCCCGACTCCGGCGCGCGAGATCGGCGTGGGCCAGCAGCGCCTCGCGGTACTTCTTCTGCGGCACCTCGCCGGCGCGCTCCAGCAGCCCGTCGAGCGACCCGAATGCGGTGATCAACTCGCGCGCCCCCTTGTCGCCGATGCCGGGAACGCCCTTGATGTTGTCCACCGCGTCGCCCATCAGCGCGAGGACGTCCACCACACGGTCCGGCGGGACGCCGAACCTCGCGCGCACCCCATCCGCGTCGTACCAGGTCCCGTCGTCGCGCGGGTTGAACACCCGCACACGGTCGCCAACAAGCTGGAACATGTCCTTGTCGCCGGTGACGATGACGACGTCGCAGCCGGAGCGGGCGGCCTGCTCGGCGAGCGTGCCGATGACGTCGTCCGCCTCGAAGCCCTCGCTCGAGAGGGTCGGGACGCCGAGCGCTTCGCACGCCCTGAACACGTAGGGGATCTGCTCGACGAGATCGTCGGGCATCGCCGGGCGGTTCGCCTTGTAGTCGTCGGCCAGCGCGTCCCTGAAGGTGGGTCCGGCGAGATCGAACGCGCAGGCGGCCAGGGCGGGCCGCTGATCCTCGAGGAGCTTGCGCAGCATGGCCACGAAGCCGAAGACGGCGTTGGTCGACCGGCCGCCGGGGCCGGTCAGGCCGCGAATCGCGTGATAGGCGCGGTAGATCTGGGAGTGCCCGTCGATGAGGAACAGGACCGGGCGCGGCGGCGTCGGATCGTGAGTGGTCATGGGAGAGGCTTCCAGCGAACCTTCGCCTCACACCACCGAGGCTCGCATCGCTGGCCTACTGAGTTTCTGGACGACGCCTCCGGCGTCGTCATCGACATCTTCCAGGGCCGGAAGCGCCCCGGAGGTGCCCTAGACAGCTTCCAGGGCCGACCCTCGAGAAGTAGCTTCATTCGTCACGATCTGGGCCCTGGAAGATGTCTCGAGGCGTGGCGGGTGACGCCCGTATATTATCATTGGCCGACATGGCGAACCTGCGAACCTCGCGCCGGCGGCGCGCGGCGGGGGACCTGGCGGTGCTGCTGGCGCTGCTGGCCCTGGCGGCATCGGGATGCGGGCGGGGCCTGCTCAGGCAGTTCGAGTACGACGAAGACGTGTACCTGTCGCTCGACGGGACGGCGACGATCTACGTCAACGGATCGCTGCCGGCGCTCGTCGCGCTGCGCGGGGCGGATTTCGACGTCAGCCCGGCAGCCCGGTTCGACAAGGATCGCATCGCCGCGTTCTTCGCGAGCCCCGGCGTCCGCGTCGTCCGCGTCACCAGCTCGCGCCGCCAGGGGCGCCGGTTCGCGCACGTCCGCCTCGAGGTGGACGACATCCGGACGCTTCCGCGGGCGAAGGCGTTCTCCTGGGCCACGATCCGGTTCGACCGGATGGACACCCTGTACCGTTTTCGTGAGGACTTGGGCGCATCGGCGAACAAGGCCGTCGGGGACGTCGGCTGGAACGGGGCGGAACTGGTCGGGTTCCGAGTGCACCTGCCGAGCAAGATCGCGTATCACAACGCGGGTCCCGACAACCTGCTGCGCGGCAACATCCTCGCCTGGGAGCAGACGTTCTCGGATCGGCTGGCCGGCCAGCCGCTCGAGATGGAGGGGCGGATGGAGCCGACGACAATCCTGTATCACACGCTCTGGCTGTTCCTGGGCAGCATGAGCGCCGCGTTCGCGGCGCTCGCCCTGATCATCTGGTGGGTGGCGAGGAGGGGGAAAGACAGAATCGCTGGCGCATGACGGCCGTCAGCGGGCAGCTGGCAGCGGATCCGCCGCCAGCTGTCAGCTGCCGGCTTCTCGCCGACTACCGCGTCTTCCGCCGCCGCAGTTCCTTCGCCGCGGCCTGCTGCTCGGGCGTCAGCACGCCGAACACCTGCTTGCGGACGACGGCCCGGATACCGCGAGGTCGGCCTCGACCTTGGCCAGCTCGGCGACTGCAGCCCGAATGGCGGCTTCGGCCTCGTCGTTGGCGATGGCGTCGTTGACGGCGCGTCGCGCCGTCCGCATCTGGACGCCGAGGTCTCTGAACTCCGCCGCACGACCCTGCAGGACGCTCCTGACCTGCTGCTTCTGTTCGGCGGACAGATCGAGCTGTCGCACTCCGAGCTGCATCATCGCCAGCGGCCCAGGCGGCATCATGCCGCGTCCGCCGCCGGCCTTCTGATCGCTGCGCCGGCCGTCTTCGGCCTGCTGGGCGTACGCCACGCCAATGGCCGTCGTCGCCACGGCGAGCAGCGCGATTAGGAAGCCAATCATCGTCGGCACCGACCTGCTCTTGTTCATCGTCGCCCCCTGATGTTTCGTCCTCAGCCAGTTAGACCGCCGGCGCGCACGGGGGGTTACATCGTGACGCGTGTTGCCGCGAGTTCCACGCCGCGCGTGCCGCGCCTCGCGTGCCGCGCCTCGCGTGCCGCGCCTCGCGTTGACATTCCCGATTGCGGGGCCTACGCTTCATCCGGGCCAGACATGCCGCCCGATGTCCGGGAGGGTCGGCCGGAGCCGGCCAGGAGGGTTCACGCATGCGGCCGACCCATTTCGCCGTGTTCGGGGTTCTGCTGATGGGTGCCGATGACTGCATCGGGTCGGCTCAACCGGCCGGGAGCCGCGGTCCTGTGGCCCGGTCCGCGCACGAGCGGATGGACGAGCGCCGGCGGATGGTCGACAGCCAGATCGCCCACCCGCGCGATGGGCGCGACCCGGTCTCGGACCCTCTCGTGATCGACGCGATGCTGGCGGTCCCGAGGCACGCATTCGTGCCGGCGCCAGTCGGCGACCAGGCGTATGGAGACACGCCGCTCCCGATCGGCCACGGACAGACAATTTCCCAGCCGTACATCGTCGCGCTGATGACCGAGCACCTCCGGCTGCCGCCCGCCGGAAAGGTGCTGGAGGTCGGCAGCGGCTCCGGCTATCAGGCGGCGGTGCTCGCCCACCTGACGCCGAACGTCTTCACGATCGAGATCGTCGAGGAGTTGGCCAGGACGGCCCGGCAGCGGCTCAAGGACCAGGGCTACGCCAGCGTCCAGGTCAGGCACGGCGACGGTCATCTCGGATGGCCCGAGCAGGCGCCGTTCGACGCCATCATCGTCACCTGCGCGCCGGAAGCGGTCCCGCCTCCGCTGTGGAACCAGCTCAAGCCCGGCGGCCGCATCGTCATCCCGATCGGGCCCGTGGATCGTGTTCAGCGGCTGGTGGTGGTGTCGAAGACGCCGGACGGCGAGCGACGCACCGAGACGATCACCGACGTACGCTTCGTGCCGATGGTGCGCTAAGAGTCGTCCTAGCCAGAACGGTCAGCGGCTGTCCTCGTCTCGTAGACCGAGAGGATTCTCTCGCGGAAGGCCGGCAGGTAGGCGAACAGCGAACTGAAATAGTCGCGGTGGATGCTCAACACCTCGACGTCGGTGGCCGCCCGCACGGTGGCGGTTCGCGGCGTATGGCCGAGGATGCCTATCTCGCCGAAGAACTGGTCCTTTCCGAGCCGGGTCAACACGACATCGCCTTTCCCAGGAGACTCGCGGATCACGTCCACTTCGCCCGAGCCGATGACATAGAGCCGGTCCGGGTAGTCACCCTGGCGGAAGATGACGTCCCCCGCCTTGTAGCGCTTCTCGACGATGCTCTGCAGCCGCGCTTTGATTCCGGACCACACTGCGTAGCCGAAACAGCAGGCCGCCAGGACGATCAGCCCCTGGCCGACCATCATGAACAGCACCATCGTGTACGGGGTGAATCGGAGCGTGTAGAGGACCGCCGTCATCAGGCCCAGCATCGCCAGCACGCCGGCCAGTTGCAGGAGCCGTCGATGCGGAAAGAGAGGATCGGTCTTCATCGCTCCCCCTCCCTCTTCTCGTGGGCGAGATGGCTAGGGCCGTGACAGGATGCGCAGGTCGCCTCGCCGCTGACGATCCTGGGCACGAGGCCCGCGTGTCTGGGCACGCCGTTGAACTTCGCCGACTGCCCGTGGCAGTCCAGACAGATCGTGAACCGGTAGGGCCTGGAAATTCGCACCGGGAGCCCGAAGGAGCCCGTGGATTCCCTCCAGATATGGGTAACGCCGGCGAGCTTGGCTTCCACCGTTCCGAACAGGCCGTAGTCCGTGTGGCAGACGTAGCAATGGCTCTGCTGGATGTAACGGTTCTTGAAATGCACGGCCGCGAGCCGATCGCTCCCTGGGTTCTCCATGTCCGTCACGAACAGCCGCATCACATGGCAGTGCTGGCAGAAGGAGACGTCTTTGGCCCGCTCCAGGCCGACCGCGCTGCCGAGCACCATGACGGGCAACGGCATGATGCAGATCCCGATGAACAGCATTCACTGGGAGGCGGCCGTCGTGAGGTGGCGGCGCCGGAACAAGAGGATGTACCCGATGAGCGCCACGGCACCGATGACGCCGAACAGGCTGATGTTGCCGGCCCATTCCACGGCGTAGTCCTTCCGGACCTGGTACTCGGGGCCGGACGCGTCTGCCGCCAGCAGCGGACAGACGAGCATCAGCGAGACGAACAGGCCGGCGAGCCGTCGCGCGTGCTTCCTTGCCGGGAGCATCCGCACCCCCTGGTCCGAACTCGGTCCGTTCGTTACGACCCGCACTCCGTCCGGCGTTCGGATTAGCCCTGCCGCTCGTTGTCGAGGGCGAACACGTGGTCGGGGCGGTCGAATCCCTTGGCCTGCATCTCTCCGAGGTCCCTGAACGTAAAGGCGTCGCCGGCCATGAGTTTCGTGACCGGGCACGCGAGAACGCGTCCGGTCGCGTCGGTGGCGAACTTCTCCAGGCGGAACGCCAGCACGACCGGCTCGCCGATGAGCGACAGGCCCGTCGGTTGGAGGCCGCCGAAACTGTCGAGGACGACAGGTCCCGTCGCGAGCGCCCAGTCGATCTGCAGCGGAAAATCCGGGAGCTCCCAGACCGCCGCGTCCGACCCGATGGTCCGCGCCAGACCGTCGAGAGCCAGCGCAGCCCGGCAGGCCTTCGCGGCCTGGGCGCCGGAGAGAGTGCCCTCCCAGAACGCGAGGAGCGCATCCCCGTGGTATTCCTTGACGGTGCCACCCAACTCGGTGACCGCGCCGGTCAGGATCTCGAACACCCGGTTCACCGAGTGCTGGAGCCCGACCGGTGGCGCCCGCCGCACGAGCGTCGTGTAATCCCTGATGTCGCCGACCAGCACGGTGGCGATGCTGCTGCCTGACACGCCGACCGTCCGCCCGACGGCCTCCTCCGCGGACACGAGACTTACGGCCTCGCATCCCTCGAATACGAACTCGGTCTGGGTGCCGATCGAAAGCCTCTCGCCACGGCGGATCTCGACTTCCACACTGGGCACCATGCGCCGGCCGTCGATTCGGGTGCCGTTCCGGCTCAGGTCCCTCACGAAGCACCGCCCATCGGCGGCACGCCGGATCACGCAGTGGCGCCTCGAGACGGTCGGGTCGGCGATGAGCAACTGCCCAGGCGCTGGCGCAGAGGCCTCGTCGTCACGCCCGACCTCGATCTCATCGTCGAATGCGTAGCGCTGCTCCCATGTCGTGCCCGCGCACCATACGAGCGCGCACGCGCAGCCGGTTCCTCCGGGGGGCGGCGCGACGTAGCGCGGGCGAGCGGGCGGGAAAGCGGCAGTCATTCCGTGCGGACGCGGCCGATGGTGGACCCACGCGAACCGCTGCCAAAGGTGAAACGGAGTCCCTGCCGTCGCGCGACGACACCCCGTCCTCTCCGGCAGTCCGGCCAATTGGCGCCGACAATAGCACAGCGGGCGCGCGTCATCAACCGGCCGGCCAGCGCGTTCGCGTTCGAGCGGCGGGGGACGACGCGTCGCGGGAGTGGTGGCCGGCAACTAACCTCGAATCCTACTCACCCAGGAAGTAGGCCGTGGCGATACCTGCCCCGACGAGCAGCAGCTGCCTGAACGCCCGCGCGTCCACGCGACCCTTGTGCAGGTCCGGCATCAGGTCCGCCATCGAGATGTAGAGGAAACTCGCCCCGGCGAATGTCAGGGTGTACGGCAGGAATCCCGGCAGCTGATCGAAGGCGAGGAACGCCGCGATGGTGCCGGCGATCGCGCCAGCGGCGGAGAGGATGCTGAGACCCAGGGCCCGGCCGCGTCCGTATCCCGCGTGGAGCAGCACGGCATAGTCTCCGACCTGCTGGGGCACTTCGTGGAGGGCCACCGCGATGGCCGTGCTGACGCCGAGCGGCAGCGAGGTCTGCACGGCTGCGCCGATCGCAACGCCGTCGACGAAGCTGTGGACTCCGTGGCCGATCAGCACCAGCGCGCCGGGCCGGCCGTGTGCGTCGCAGTCCTCGCTGTGGCAGTGGTGCCAGAGAACGAGCTTCTCCAGCACGAAGAAGCTCATGATGCCGGCCAGCAGCACCTTGCCGGTCCGTGCGGCGCTGAGATCCGCGAGCACCTCGGGCAGGATCGAGAGCAGCGCCACGCCGAGCAGCGCGCCCACCGCGTAGCTGACCAGGTGCGGCACAAGGGCTGCCCGTGCCTTCGGCTTGAGCACGAGGAGGCCCGAGGCAAGGACGAGGCTGCCGAAGCTGCCGAGGACGCTCAGTCCGAGGGCCGTTGCGAAAAGGCGCACCCCGGCATCATAAGTCAGCCGGCGGTCACGAGTCGACCGCGCGCTTCAACCCCTCCGTAAACCGCTGGCCCTCCCGGTCGGCGAGGAGGCGGACCGGGCGGAAGCCGGCGGCCTCCAGGAGGGTCGTCGCGCCGCCCGCCGCGCGGAATGCGTCGAGGCCGGCGGGCTTCGCCTGGAACGGCTTGAACGGCGATCTCGGCCGGCCTTCGACGACGATCAGCCGGCCGGCGGGCCTGAGGGCTCTGGCGAGCGACCGCGCCAGGCCGAGGCGTCCCGGCCCGTCGAGCGCCGTGAGGAATGTCGGCCCCGCGTCCACGACCGCCGCATCGAACGCGCCATCGTCGACCGGCAGCGCGGGCAGTGCGCCGAACCTGACGTCCTCCAGCAGCACGCCGGCTTCGGCGGCGGCCGCCGCGACGCGCGCAGCGGCGATCTCGGATCCGACGACCACGACGGTGCGTCCCGTCAGACCGACTTTTGCGGCCAACTGCGCGGCCAGCGGCGCGTCGTCTCCCACCATCAGGAGCCGCTCGCCCATCCGCACCCCCGTCATGGCGAGGGCGAGCCCGTAGCGCCGGGAGCGGCCGCGGTCGAAGAGGAAATCCCGGAAGTTCGACATAAGGATCCTGCCACCTCATTGGACACCGGCGGCGCGTCTGGCGCTTCGTTGCGCACCGCGGCGGGGGCTCATGATATAGTTTTCCACCGTGACTCAACCAGTTCAAATCGCCCCGGCTGAGGGGAAACTCGGTATCATGCTGGTCGGCCTTGGCGCCGTCAGCACCACGTTCATCGCCGGCGTCATGGCCATCCGCAAGGGGATCGCCAGGCCGATCGGCTCCATGACCCAGATGGGGACGGTCCGGCTGGGCAAGCGCACCGAGTCGCGCACGCCGCTGGTCAAGGACTTCGTGCCCCTCGCCTCGCTCGACGACATCGTGTTCGGCGGGTGGGACATCTTCGAAGACGACTGCTACGACGCGGCGCTGACGGCCGGCGTCCTCGAACCGTCGCTGCTGGCGCAGATCAAGCCTGAGATGGAGGCGATCAAGCCGTGGCCGGCGGTGTTCGATCGCCAGTACGTGAAGCGGCTGGACGGCCCGAATGTCAAGAAGGGGGCCAACAAGATGGAGTTGGCCGAGCAGGTGCGCGCCGACATCCGCCGCTTCAAGCACGACAACCGCCTCGACCGCCTCGTGATGATCTGGTGCGGCAGCACCGAGATCTACATGGTCGAGACCGGAGCGCACCAGTCGATCGAGGCGTTCGAGAAGGCGCTGCGGACCAGCGACGTGAGCATCCCGTCGAGCATGGTCTACGCCTATGCCGCTCTGAAGGAGGGGATCCCGTTCGCCAATGGCGCGCCGAACCTCACCGTCGACGTGCCGGCCTTGATGGAACTGGCCCAGCAGAACGGGTGCCCGGTCGCCGGCAAGGACTTCAAGACCGGCCAGACGCTCATCAAGACCGTCATCGCGCCCGGGCTGAAGGCGCGCCAGATCGGCATCAAGGGCTGGTACTCGACCAACATCCTCGGCAATCGCGACGGCGAAGTGCTCGACGATCCGGAGTCGTTCAAGACGAAGGAGGAGAGCAAGAAGTCGGTCCTCGACTACATCCTGCAGCCCGACCTGTACCCCGAGCTGTACAAGGACCTCTGCCACGTCGTGCGGATCAACTACTACCCGCCGCGCGGTGACAACAAGGAAGGCTGGGACAACATCGACCTGGTCGGGTGGCTCGGCTACCCGATGCAGCTCAAGATCAACTTCCTGTGCCGCGACTCGATCCTGGCGGCGCCAATCGTGCTCGACCTGGTGCTCTTCCTCGACATGGCGGCGCGGGCGGGGATGAGCGGCATCCAGGAGTGGCTGTCGTTCTACTTCAAGAGTCCGATGCACGCGCGCGGGCTCTACCCGGAGCACGACCTGTTCATCCAGTCGATGAAGCTGAAGAACACGCTGCGCTACCTCCGCGGCGAGGCCCTGATTACGCATCTGGGGCGGGAGTATTACGACTGACGAGGGAGGGGCGGGGAAAGAGGATTGAGGGACGAGGGGCCGCCCCTCACCCCGCGCTCCTCGTTCCTCGCCCCTAGGCCGCTCCTATGCACGGATCCAAGTTCCAACCAGCCCTGCTCGGCGGGCTCGTGCTCGGCGTCCTGTCGGCCCTGCCCATCGTCGGCGCGGGCAACTGCTGTTGCTGCCTGTGGGTGATCTCCGGCGGCGTGATCGCGGCCTACCTGCTTCAGAAAGGCCAGCCCGCACCCATCGAGGCAGGCGACGGCGCCCTCGTCGGGCTTCTCGCGGGAGTCATCGGCGTCGTGGTGTGGCAGGTGCTCGCGATTCCCGTGACGCTGCTGATGGGGCCGTTTCAAGCCCGGTTGATGGAGCGGCTCCTGAGCAACGCAGAACTTCCGGAGAACGTCCGGCCCCTGGTCGAGATGCTGCGGCAGAACACGGGGTTCAGCGTTGCGGGCTTCATCATCGGCGCCTTCTTCACGCTGGTCGTCGGCGTCGTCTTTTCGACCGTTGGCGGCCTCCTCGGCGCGGCGCTGTTCCGGACCAAGCTCCCGCCCGTTCCGCCGCCCGAGTCGCCGGGGTACGTGCCTTCGTAGCGACCCGGGATAGAGGATCGGTCCGGGTGAACATTCGGACATCCGGCGTCGTAATGACCTGGTAGGCCCGCGGAGAGGACCTGGCACCGATGGCACTGATTGACACACGCGACCTCTGGAAGACCTACGTCATGGGCAGCGAGGAGATCCACGCCCTCAGTGGCGTGACGCTGACCATCGAGCGCGGCGAGTACGTCGCCATCATGGGGCCGTCCGGCTCGGGCAAGTCGACGCTGATGAACCTGATCGGTTGTCTGGATACGCCGAGCAAGGGCAGCTACCTGCTGAACGGCAAGCAGGTCAGCCAGATGAACGACGATGAGCTGGCGCGGATCCGGAACGAGGAAATCGGCTTCGTGTTCCAGACGTTCAACCTGCTGCCTCGCGCCACGGCGCTCCACAACGTGGAGCTGCCGCTCGTGTACGCGGGGGTGCCGACCGCCACCCGTCTCGAGCGGGCGCGCGGCGCGCTTCAGAGGGTCGAACTCGCCGACCGGATGACCCACCGGCCCAACCAGCTGTCGGGAGGCCAGCGCCAGCGCGTCGCCGTCGCCCGCGCTCTGGTCAACAACCCGTCAATCCTGCTGGCCGACGAACCGACCGGCAACCTCGACTCGAAGACGGGCGTCGAAATCATGGCGCTCTTCGACCGCCTGCACGACGGGGGCAACACCATCGTCCTCGTCACCCACGAGGCGGACATCGCCGCCCACGCCCATCGCGTGCTCCACATCAAGGACGGGAAGATCTCGGACGACATCAGAAGGGCAGCGTAGGGACAGAAGACAGAAGACAGAAGATAGAAGATAGATTAAAAGATAGAAGATAGAAGATAGAAGATAGAAGGTAGAAGAAAGCCCGCGTAGTCTGGCCCTTCTTCTGTATTCTGTCTTCTGACTTCTCGCTTCTGTATTCTGGCTTCTGGATTCTGCTCTGTCACATTGCGGCGAAGTGTCCCGCCGCCACTTCCCGGAGCGGTGCCTGCAGATCCGCATCCTCCGGGTTCCAGGCGATTCGCCGGGGGCTGGCGTCCGGGTCGCGGTCGGGGCTCGCGGAGAGCAGGGCGCGCGTGTACGGATGGGCCGGGCGCGAGAACAGGGCGGCTGCGGGACCCATCTCGAGGATCCGGCCTCGGTACATCACCGCCATGCGCCTGCAGATGTGCTCCACCAGCCTCAGATCGTGGGCGATGAACAGGTAGGTGAGATCGAGCTGCTCCTGCAGGTCCATCAGCAGGTTGACGACCTGGGCCTGTACCGAGACGTCGAGCGCCGACACCGGCTCGTCGGCGACGATCAGCGACGGATTGAGCGCCAACGCCCGCGCGAGCCCGACCCGCTGGCGCTGCCCTCCGCTGAACTCGTGCGGGTACCGATCGAGGTGCGCCGGGTCGAGGCCGACCAGGCGAAACAGTTCCGCGACACGATCGCGCCGCTCGCCTTTCGTCCCCAGCTTGTGAATCACCAGGGGCTCTTCGACGATCCGCCGCACGCGCATCCGCGGGTTCAGTGACGAGTACGGGTCCTGGAAGACGATCTGCATGTCGCGCCGGGCGCGGCGCAACTCGTCGGCCCGGAGCCCGAGCACGTCGCGGCCGTTGAACCGCACCTCGCCGGACGTCGGCTCGACCAGCCGCAGGATGCAGCGGCCTGTCGTTGTCTTTCCGCTGCCGGACTCTCCGACCAGTCCGAACGTCTCGCCCGGTTCGACGTCGAAGCTCACGCCGTCCACCGCGCGGACGACGCCCGGCCTGCCCCACCATCCGCTGCCGCGGGGGAACTCCTTCACCAGGTTCCGGACGGTCAGCAGCGGCATGTTCAGGCCAACGGCTCAGGGCTCCCGCCTTCGCCCTTCGGGCTTCGGCGAGGCAGGCACGGCTTGCGGCGTGCGGCGTACGGCTCGCGGCGTACGGCTCTCTACCTTCTGTCTTCTAACTTCTGGCTTCTGACTTCTGTCTTCTGGCTTCTGGATTCTGAATTCTTCCCCAGCTCCGCGAAGCATCGCACGCTGCGATCGACGCCGACGCGTGTCACCTCGGGCGGCCGTTCCACGCACTCGGCCACGACCTCGCGACACCGCGGCGCGAAGGCGCAGCCCGTGGGCAGTTCGGCGAGCGGCGGGGCCGTTCCCTCGATGGCGTTCAGGCGGCGGCCGGCCTGGCCGCCCGGAATCGACGTCAGCAGGGCTCGCGTGTACGGGTGCGCCGGCGCGCGGAACACGTCCCGCACCGGCCCCTGTTCGACAATTCGGCCGGCATACATGACGGCCACGCGGTCGGCACACCCCGCGATGACGCCGAGGTGGTGCGAGATCAGCACCATCGAGAGCCTGAACGCGGCGCGCATCTCCGCGAGCAGATCGAGGATCTCGGCCTGGGTCGTCACGTCGAGGGCCGTCGTCGGTTCGTCGGCGATGACGAGGGACGGCCGGCACGCCAGCGCCATCGCGATGAGCGCCCGCTGGCGCATGCCCCCGGAGAACTGATGGGGGTAGTCGCGCGCCCGGCGCTCGGGTTCGGGTACTCGAACCGCCTCGAGCAGTTCGATCGCCCGACGCCGCGCCTCGGTCTTCGTCGCAAGGCCGTGGACGATCATCGCTTCGGCGATCTGATCGCCGACGCTGAACACCGGGTTGAGCGCGGCCATCGGCTCCTGAAAAATCAGCGAGATGCCGGCGCCGCGCACCTTTCGCATGTCGCGTTCCGGGAGCGTCAGCAGGTTGCGTCCGTTGAAGAGCACGCGCCCGCCCGCGATTCGGCCGGGCGGCTGGATCAGACGCAGGATCGAAAGCGCGGTTACCGACTTGCCGCAGCCCGACTCGCCGACCAATCCCAGCGTCTCCCCCTGGTGTACCTCGAAGCTCACGTCGTCGACCGCAGGCAACGGCCGGCCGCCCACGTCGAAGACCGTGGTCAGGCCCTGGACGTCGAGAAGCGCAGGGGAGGAGAAGGGCATGGTCTCTCAGACCAGCTGGTTGAACGCCTGTCGCCCGGCGTAGACCGCCGCGGCGCCCAGTTCCTCCTCGATCCTGAGCAGCTGGTTGTACTTGGCCACGCGGTCCGACCGGCTGGCCGAACCGGTCTTGATCTGGCCCGCGCCGGTGCCGACCGCCAGGTCTGCGATGGTCGAATCCTCGGTTTCGCCGGACCGGTGGGAGATCACGGTCGTGTAGCCGGCTGCCCGCGCCATCGCAATCGCGTCGAGCGTTTCGGTGACCGAACCGATCTGATTCAGCTTGATCAGGATGCTGTTGGCGATCTTCCTCTGGATTCCGCGTTCGAGGATCGACGGGTTGGTGACGAAGATGTCGTCGCCGACCACCTGCACGCGGCCGCCGAGCGCGCGTGTCAGGAGCTCCCAGCCCGCCCAGTCGCCTTCGGCGAGCCCGTCCTCGATGGACACGATCGGGTACTGGTTGACCCATGCCGCGTACAGCTCGACCATCTCAGCCGGCGTCCGCGACCTGTCCCCGGATTTGTTGAACACGTACTTCCCGGTCCGCGATTCCGGCGCGCTCGCCGTGCCGTCGTCGTCCCAGAGTCCGCTGGCCGCGACGTCGAGCGCGAGGCACAGATCCTGTCCCGCCTTGTAGCCCGCCTTGCCGATGGCCTCGAGCACCAGCTCGATCGCCTGCTGATTCGCCTTGAGGCTCGGGGCGAAGCCGCCCTCGTCGCCGACGCCCGTCGACAGGCCGCGCTGCTTCAGGATCGAGCGAAGGGCGTGGAACGTCTCGGCGCCCGCGCGCAGCCCTTCGCCGAAGGACGGAAGGCCGACCGGCACGACCATGAACTCCTGGATGTCGACGTTGCTGTCGGCATGCGCGCCGCCGTTGAGGATGTTCATCATCGGCACCGGCAGCGAGAACTGATCCTGCGTCTTCCCGGCCAGCCGGCCGATCGTGGCGTAGACCGGCTCGCCGGCCGCCGCGGCTGACGCGCGCGCCAGCGCCATCGAGACGCCGAGGATGGCGTTGGCGCCGAGACGGCTCTTGGTCGGCGTCCCGTCGAGCCGGTTCATCAGGGCGTCCACCAGGCGCTGGTCCGCGGCCTGCCCGGCGACGGTCGCGGCGATCTCGCCGTTCACGTTGGCGACGGCCTGCCGCACGCCCTTGCCGAGATAGCGTTTCTTGTCGCCGTCGCGCAGTTCGAGCGCTTCGCGCTCGCCCGTCGACGCGCCGGATGGCACGGCGGCCCGGCCGCGGAACCCGCCCTCCAACTCCAGATCCACTTCAATCGTGGGGTTGCCCCTCGAATCGAGAATCTCCCGGCCATGGACGCGCACGATCTTCACGTCGAACCTCCTCACGGCAATGGGTCTTGCGACCGTCACTCTTCCGGCTCAAACTGCCCCCGACGATCGGCCTCCGCCTCGAAGGCGAGGGCCTCGGGATCGATGCCCCCGACCGCCGGCTCGTCGTCCCGGGTCACCACCACGATCCCCTGTTCCGTGACCGTGTGGCGCCGCCGGTCTTCCTCCAGGTCGAGCCCGATCCGGGCGCCGCGCGGAATGAACACGTCGCGGTCCACGATCGCGCGTCGGAGCCTGGCGTGGCGTCCGACCCGGACTCCGGGCATGAGAATGCTGCGGTCGATGTCGCAGAAGCTGTGGACGCGCACGTTGGGGCACAGGACGCTGCCCGAGATGCGGCTGCCCGACACGATGCAGCCCGGCGAGATGATCGAGTCGAGGGCCTGGCCGCAACGCCGCCCTTCCTCAGCGAATACGAACTTGGCGGGCGGGGCCTGCGGCTGGTAGGTGCGAAGCGGCCACTCTGGATCGTACAAGTTGAACTCCGGGTTCACCTGCACGAGGTCCATGCTCGCCTCGAAGTACGCGTCGAGCGTGCCGATGTCGCGCCAGTACTTGGCGGCCTTCTTGTTCTCGTCGTAGAACCGGTAGGCGAACACCGGGACGCTGCCGATCAGCGCCGGGATGATGTCCCGGCCGAAGTCGTGCGTCGTGTCCCGGGCGGCGTCGGCTTCGAGCGCCTCCGTCAGGACGTCGGCCTCGAAGACGTAGATCCCCATCGACGCCAGAACGAGGTGCGGGGCGCCGGGAATGGGAATCGGGTGCCTCGGCTTCTCCTGGAACCCGATCACGCGGCCGCTGTCGTCCACCTGCACGACGCCGAAGCGCTCCGACTCGTCGGTCGGCACCTCGATGGTGGCGATGGTGACCGCCGCCTGCCGCTCGCGGTGGGACCGCAGCATCTTGGCGTAGTCCATCTTGTACACGTGGTCGCCGGCCAGGATGATCAGCTGCCGCGGGTTCTCGCGCACCACGGAGTACAGGTTCTGGAAGACGGCGTCGGCGGTGCCGAGGTACCAGTTCTCGCCGACGCGCTTCTGCGGCGGCAGGATCTCGATGAACTCGCCAAGCTCCTCCGAGACGACGCTCCAGCCCATGCGGATGTGGCGGCTGAGCGAGAGCGACTTGTACTGCGTCACGATGAAGATACGGCGCAGCCCGGAGTTCAGGCAGTTGCTGAGGACGAAGTCGATGATGCGGTAGGGGCCGCCGAAGTAGACCGCCGGCTTGGCCCGCTCGCGAGTCAGGGGGTGCAGCCGCTCGCCGGCGCCGCCCGCCAGGACGATCGCCATGGTTTCGTCGAGCATGTCCGGCCGCCATGATACCACGCGGTTCGGGGCCGGGTTCCGGCCCACGGATGGGGCGGCGCGCTTTGACTTTCCCGCCGTTCGGCGACTATTATTCAACAGATCCGTCATTCCGACGTCATCAGCCGAGTGGAGTCGTCATGCATCTCCGTTTCCGGGCACTGACCGTGGTCAGCGCTCTCGTCGTATCGCTCGTCGCGGGCGCGGCCGCGTACGGGCAGGCCAAGAACAGCCCGCCGAAGGTCGACAAGGTCTACCAGGCCGAGATCGCTGCGGCCACGAAAGTCGTCGATGAGGTGATGAAGGGACAGGACGCGCCGACCGGCTACACGTTCTCGTTCACGAACCACTCGATGAAGAGCCGCGACGGCAAGACCTACGTCCCCTTCCTCCTGACCTTCGACAAGGGGCAGGCGCTGCCGGCGCCGGCCGCCTACTACGTGCGGGTGGTGAGCAAGGGGAACCTGGAGAAGGCGCAGAAGGCGATCGCCGCGCACGAGGACGCCGTGAAGAAGGCCGCGATGGCCGCCAAGCTCGACCCGGAGAATACGGAACTCGCCGAGGCGGAAGACAAGCTGCGCGCTGAAGCGCCGAAAATGGAGTACGCGTTCGAGGACTTCAAGTCGATCAACTTCGCCAACCCGAAGCCGGACACGTTGTTCATGCTCCCGTCCGCGATGGCCGTGGCGCCTGGCGAGTACGACGCCTACATTCTGATCAAGGAATCGCAGGCAAGCCTCAAGAACAAGAAGCAGCCGGCGAAGGCGGGCCTGTTGAAGGTGGCGCTGAAGGTGCCCGACTACACGAAACCCGACCTCGGCACCAGCTCGATCATCCTCTCCAGCATGGTCCAGCCCCTCAAGGCAGCTCCGACCGACGCCGACGTGGCGCGGAATCCCTACATCTTCGGGGCGAGCGTGGTAACGCCGTCGCTCGACTTCAAGTTCTCCAAGAACGACGAGCTGTCCATCCTCTTCTACATCTACAGCGCCGGGTTCGACCAGGCCGGAAAGCCGAATCTGACGGTGGACTACAGCTTCTACCAGAGGACTGGAGAGACCGAGAAGTTCTTCAACAAGACGGCCGCGCTGGAGCTGAACGCGAACACGCTGCCGCCGGCGTTCGACGGGAAGGCCGGGCACCAGCTGAACGGCGGGCAGGCGCTTCCGCTGGCGAGCTTCGAGGCGGGCGAGTACCGCATCGAGATCAAGATCGTCGACAAGCTGACGGGCAAGACGAAGGTCGAGAACGTTCGCTTCACGGTGACGCCGTAGCGGGCCGGCCGGACGCGGCACGGCCTGCCCGGAGGGGAAGGGCCGGGCGAGGCAGCCCGGCGAAGGGGCCCGGGAGGCATCCCGGGTTGCGAGGGCCAGGCTATGAACCGCCTCTTCGCATTCGTCGGCTCGATGGTGATGGCCAGCGTGGCCGGTTCGCCCCTGCCCGCGCTGTCCCAGTCCGGAGCCGCCCGCCCGGTTTCCGACGGGCAGGCGCGAGGCCTGGCTGTCGCGATCGTCGGTAACATCGAAGGGCGCGTGGCGGACGACCGCGGGATTCCGCTGACGGGGGCCATGGTGTCCGCGCTCGGCTCGACCAGCGCGACCGCCGTGACCGATCAGAGCGGGTGGTTCGTGATGCGCTCGCTGCCGGCCGGCTCGTACATGGTGCGCGCCCATATGAGAGGCTTCGCCCCGTCGCGGCGGCAGCTGGTCGAGGTGCGCGCCACGTCCTCGACGCGAGTGTCGGCGACCTTGCAGCGCACGGCGGCGGTGCCGACGTCGGCTCAGCCGGCAACCCCGCCCCCGCCGCCGAAGATCATCGCTGCCGGCCTCGCCCCGGTGGGCCTCGAGTTCGACCCGCTGGCCATCGATCCGCTGCGCGCGAAGAGCGACCCGGGCGACGCCGCCGAGGACCGCAGCGAAAAGGACTGGCGCATTCGACATCTCCCGAGGAGCGTTCTCAAGACGACGACCGAGCGGACCGCCGCCACGGAGTCCGAGCGTGCGAGCAAGGGCGAGGCGCCGCCGGCCCTCGCGGCCGCCGCGCGCGGGAAGAGCTCGCCGGCTCGCCGGCTGGCAGACCTGCCGGTGACCGGGCAGGTCAACCTGATGACCTCGGGTTCGTTCGATGGTGGCAGCCGCGTGTGGGCGTCCGACAGCACCGGCCGCGGCAGCGCCTTGCTGACCGTCGCGGGCCCGGCGTGGGACTACGGCGACTGGACGGCCCGCATGGTGACCCAGGCCGACCTGGGCGCGTGGTTTCTCTCCGGCGCGTTCCGCAATCGTGCGCCGGCGCGCCATGTCTACAACGTCGGCTTCTCGTACAGCACGCAGCGAACCGCGTCGGCGAACCCGCTCGGCTCGTTCGGCCCGCCCGGGCTCGAGCGGGCGGCGCTGGCCGGCCGCGCCGCCGGCACGCTCTACGGCGTCGGCCAGGTCGTGCTGTCCCGGCGGTTGACGATCGACTACGGCGCACGCTACTCGCGCTACGACTATCTCGCAGGGGCCGGGCTGTTCAGTCCGAGCGTCATGGTCACGCTCGCGCCCGTCGATCGGTTCCGCATCCGGGCCGGCGCCTCGCGGCGACTGCTGGCGCCCGGCGCCGAGGAGTTCCTCGAGCCGCTGACCTCGGCCCTGTGGGTTCCGCCCGCGCGGACCTTCGTCGGCTTCTCGCCCGCGGTGCCGGAGCGAACCGTTCGGTACGACGTGGCGGTCGAGCACGACATCACGCCGGGGCTGATGGTGTCGTTCGGCTCGTCCTACCAGAACACGACCGACCAGCAGATCACGTACTTTGGCGGCACACCCGCCGGCGGTTCGCTGCGACACTACGGCATCGGCGACGCCGGCGACGTCGTCGCCCGGGGCTGGCGCGTCGGCGTCTCGCACAGCCTCCTGTCGCGGCTCCGGGGTTCGGTCGTCTACGAAATCACCGACGCGCGGTGGCTGCCGGCCGCGGGTCCGGGGGCGGATCTGCTCCTGGTCGGCTATCGGCCTCGCCCGACGACCGAGCGGCTGCGGGATCTGACGACATCGGTCGAGACCGTCCTGCCGGTGACGGCCACCCAGGTGTATGTCGCCTACCGCGTCAACACGGGGTTCGCGCGGTTCGGCGGCGCCGACCCGACTGGCGCCGGCCTCGACTCGCGCTTCGACCTCCAGGTCACCCAGCGCCTTCCGTTCATGGGGTTCACCTCCTCCCAGTGGCAGGTGCTGCTGGCGGTGAAGAACCTCTTCCGCGACGCGTCGCAGGACGGCTCCGTGTACGACGAACTCCTGGTCGTCAAGCCACCGACGCGGATCCTCGGGGGCGTCGTCGTGCGGTTCTGACGCTCGACGCTCGCGCAGACCTCAACCGAGCGGTTTCTGGCGGCGGGCCCGGCTGGCCCGCCGTCGCTGTCTCCGGTTGCATATCCAAGCAATTGGATGTACCATCCGAAAATATGGAGCATCGGCGAGCCGGCATCAGGCCGAGATTATAAGTCTATTGTAATCAAATATTTAATTCGACACAGGCTCGAGGCTCTGCGGTATGTCGATTGCTAGCTGATCGCTCAATCGGCGATCACATCCCGTTTCCGCTGTCATGAGAAGAAGCCCGGTCATCGTCGCGCCCGCCTTCCGATGGCGCTGGCCCGGTTGGGCCGCGGCGTTGCCGGCGGTCGTCACGGTCGCCGTGACGGCACTGCTCTTCGGGCTCGGGGTCGCGAACCTCGTCATCCGTGCCACGTGGCACGAGGCTGACGACGGTGTGCTCTGGGTGGGTCGGGTCGAAGGCGTCACCGCTTTCGGCGTCGCGCCCGGCACGCCGGCGGGCCGCGCCGGGATCCGGCCCGGCGACCTGCTCGAGGCGATTGACGGCCAGTTTGTCGAGCGGCCGTCGGATGTGACCAACCTCCTGCGTCAAGCGAAGGAGGGGCAGCCTGTCACGTATCGGCTGCTCCGGCTCGGGACGGCGGAGGCCTTCGAGTTCCCCCTGGCGTCTGTCCCGCGCGGGAACACGAGCCTCTACTACGTTCTCGCACCGGTCGGCCTGTTCACGCTGCTCGTTGGCGCCGTCGTGCTCTTGCGCCGGCCGAGTCACCCGGCGACGCTTCACTTCCTCTGGCTCGCGGCGGCCTTCTTCGGCTGGGCGACCTTCTCGTTCAGCGGCCGCCTCGATCGTCTCGACTGGTTCTTCTACTGGGCCGACACGGTGGCGGTGCTCCTGCTGCCGCCGCTCTTCCTGCACTTCACGTTCTTCTTCCCGGAGCGTCCTCGATCGTGGTCTACCGGCCCGCTCGGCAGCCGGCTGTGGAAGCTCGTGTATCTGCCGGCGGCGCTGCTCGGCGTCACGCGCCTCACGGCCATCGCGCGCGCCGTCAGCAACGAGCAGTTCTACATCGGCGGGGTGGTGCAGGCGCTCGACCGGTTCGAGCCGCTCTACCTGTCGGTGTACCTGGGCGCCGGGCTGGTGGTCATCACGCGCGCGTTCCGCGAGGTGCGGACGGTCACCTCGCAGCGGCAGCTGCGCTGGATTGCGTGGGGCACCGCGCTCGGGGGGCTGCCCTTCGCGTTCGGCTACGCCCTGCCGTACGCGATGGGGGTCGTGCCCACGCTGCCGATGGAACTGTCGGCCGTGCCGCTGAGCCTGATCCCGCTCACCTTCGCGAGCGCAATCGTGCGGTACCGTCTGGCGGACGTCGAGGTCATCGTCAAGCGGGGGCTGGTCTGGGCCGCTGCGCTGGCGGCTGTCGCCGCGATCTACGCGGTTCTGCTCCAGGTGGCGGGCCTGCTGTTCCTCTCGGACACGCACGACCGCACCGCGATCATCGCGCTGCTGGCGACGATCGTCGTGGTGCTCGTCGCCAGGCCGCTGAAGAGCGCCATCCAGGCCACGTTCGACCGCGCGTTCTACCGCGATCGGTACGACTATCGGCGGGCGCTGGTCGGGTTCGCCCGCGACCTGAGTTCGGACCTCGATCTGGACCGTCTCGGCGATCGGATCGTCGTTCGGGTCACCGAGACGCTGCTGGTCGATCGGATGGCGCTGCTCCTGGCCGAGGAGCGGACGGAGGCGTTCTCGGCGATTCGGTCGGCCGGACTGTCGGACCCGTCGGTGCGCCTCGAGCGCGCCTCTGCGCTGGGTGCCCGTCTCTCCGCCGGGGCCGCTGTTGCGCTGGACGAACCGGTCACGATTCACGGGATTCCGGCGGCGGACCTTGCGCCGTGGCGCGACCGCGAGCTGTACTACTTCATCCCGTGCGTGTCGAAGGAGACGACGATCGCCGTGCTGGCGCTCGGGCGCAAGGCGCACGCCGAGCCGCTGAACTCGGAGGACCTGGCGCTGCTCGCGTCGGTGGCGGGGCAGGCCGCGACGGCACTGGAGAACGGCCGGCTCTACCGCCAGCTGCACCTCAAGGCCCAGGAGCTGGGCCGGATGCGGGAGTTCAACGACAACGTGCTCGAGTCGCTCGACGCCGGGCTGGCGGTGGTGGACGTGAACGAGCGGGTGATCCGGTGGAACCGCGCGCTCGAAGCGCTGCACGGCGCCACGCGGGCCGAGGCGGTGGGGCGGACGCTCACCGATCTGTTCGGCCAGGCTTTCGTCGAGGCGGTGCGGTCGGCGCGCGGCCAATCGTCCGAGGGGGGCACGTGCTACCGGTTCCCGCTGGCGCCCCGGGCCTCCGGCGAGGCTCGGACGCTCGTCAACATCACGACGGTCCCGCTGCAGTTGCTCTCGGGCGGCGGCCGGGACGACAGCGGCGCGGTCATCATCGTGGACGACGTGACCGCGCGGGCGCAGCTCGAGGAGCAGCTGCAGATCTCCGACAAGATGGCGTCGATCGGTCTGCTGGCCGCCGGCGTCGCCCACGAGGTGAACACGCCGCTGACCGGGATCTCGAGCTTCACGCAGATGCTGCTCGACGGCGCGGATCCCGACGACCCGAAGACGCGCCTGCTCGAGAAGATCGAGCGCCAGACCTTCCGCGCGGCGAAGATCGTCAACGGCCTGCTGAACCTGTCGAGGCCGGCGACGGCGGCGCCCGAGCGCGCGCCGGTCGATCTCAACGTCGTCGTCAACGACGTGCTGTCGCTGCTCGAGCACCAGCTGAAGGTCACGCGCATCCAGGTGCGCCGCGACATGCCGGTGCCGGGCCCGGTCGTGATGGGCACGGAGTTCAAGCTGCAGCAGGTGTTCCTGAACCTGTTCCTCAACGCGCGCGATGCCATGCCCAAGGGCGGCTGGTTGTCGATCGCGACGCGGGTGGCCGGCGGTGCGGGCATCGTCGAGGTGGGCGACACCGGTGGAGGCATCCCGGCCGAGCACCTGGCCCGGATCTACGACCCGTTCTTCACGACGAAAACGATCGGCCAGGGCACCGGCCTGGGCCTGTCGATTACCTACGGCATCGTGCAGGAGCACGACGGGACGATTACGTGCGAGAGTGAAGTGGGGGTCGGCACCCGTTTCACGCTGTCGTTCCCGGAGGCGACCGCCGCGGCGGCGCCCCGGTCCGGCCGCGGCGTCTGACCGACCGCAGTCTGGCCTGACCTATGACCCGCAACGCCACCGTCCTCGTCATCGACGACGAAGAGATCATGCGCGAAATCCTCGACGCGCTGCTGACTCGCGAGGGGTACACCGTCCGGCTGGCGTCAGACGGGGCCGCGGGCCTGGAGATCGCGCGTTCGGTGCCGATCGACGCCGCCATCGTCGACGTGATGATGCCCGGCATGGACGGCCTCACGGTGCTCGACGAGATCAAGAAGATCGACGAGGACGTCGCGGTGATCATGGTCACCGCGTTCGCGTCGGTGGAGACCGCCATCGCCGCCATGAAGCGCGGCGCGTTCGACTACGTCACCAAGCCGTTCAAGAACGACGAGGTGGTGGTCGTCGTGCGCAACGCGGTGGAGCGCGGCGAGCTCGTCGCCGAGAACCGGGCGCTCCGGCAGAACCTCCAGGAGCGCTACGCCAAGTTCGGGAACATCATCGGCCGCAGCGCGAGCATGCGGCAGGTGTTCGACCTGATCATCCAGGCGGCGCCCAGCCGGTCGACGATCCTCATCGGCGGCGAGAGCGGCACCGGCAAGGAGCTGGTGGCGCGCGCGATCCACTCGAACTCGCCTCGCGCGTCGCGAGCCTTCGTCACCGTGAACTCGGGGAATCTCCCGCCCGACCTGCTCGAGTCGAACCTGTTCGGCCACGTGAAGGGCGCCTTCACCGGCGCCGTCTACCCGAAGAAGGGGTTGTTCGAGCTGGCCGACAAGGGCAGCATCTTCTTCGACGAGATCGGGAACGTGCCGGTCGAAACGCAGCCCAAGCTGTTGCGGGTGATGCAGGAGCGCGATTTCATGCGCCTCGGCGGCGTGGAGACCATCAAGGTCGACGTCCGGATCATCGCGGCGACCAACGTCGACCTCCGCCAGATGATGGAGGAGCAGCGGTTCCGCGAGGATCTCTACTACCGGCTGCACGTGATCACCGTGCAGCTGCCGCCGCTGCGCGAGCGCAAGGAGGACATCCCGCTGCTGGTGCAGCACTTCCTCCAGAAGTACAGCGCCGAGAACGGGAGGGCGGGCATCGAGCTGTCCCCGGCGGCGCTCGATCTGCTGCTCGACTACAGCTGGCCCGGGAACGTCCGCGAACTGGAGAACGTGGTCGAGCGCGCCGTGGTGCTGTCGAACGGTCCGGTCATCGGCGAGGACCTCGTGCCCGAGCAGGTGCGCACGCGCCCGGTCTTCAAGATGCCGCTGTTCACCTTGCCGGTCGAGGGGATCCGGTTCAACGACGTGACGGCCGACTTCGAGAGGCGGCTGATCGAATCGACGCTCGAGGCGGCCGGCGGCGTGCAGAAGCGGGCGGCCGAACTGCTGCACCTGAAGCCGACGACGCTGAACGAGATGATCAAGCGGCACGACATCCGCTCGCGC
>CAVORY010000002.1:0-1284321 GCA_963698725.1 uncultured Acidobacteriota bacterium | reverse complement strand
ATCACCGTCAGCGGCATCGACCGGCAGGTCGTGGGCCAGGTCGCGGCAGACATCCGGCGGATGCGGAAGCCGGACCCGTACAAGCAGAAGGGCGTCCGCTACACCGGCGAGGTGCTGAAGAAGAAGGTGGGCAAGACGGGGGCGTAGGCAGGGGCCAAGCTGATGGCTCAGGGCTCAGGCACGAAACCGTGCCTGGGTCCTGAGCCCTGAGCCCTGAGTCGAACGCAGTGAGGACCATGGGGCGCAGAGCGCTCCGTGAAGACACCTATGAAGATCAAGACCAAGGAAGATCGCCGCGATCGGATCAAACTCCGCCTCCGGAAGCGGATCGTCGGCTCCGCCGACCGGCCGCGTCTGACCGTGTTCCGCAGCGGTGCGCACATGTACGTCCAGGCCGTCGACGATGCCGCCGGCCGGACGCTGGCCACGGCCTCGACGGTGGAGCCGGCCGCCAGGGCGAAGGCCACCGGCAAGCTGCGGGGCAGCAACATCGCCGGCGCCGAACTGGTCGGCCAGGCGATTGCCGAACGGCTGATCGCCAAGGGGTTCAAGCGAGCGGTCTTCGACCGGAACGGGTTCCTGTATCACGGCCGGATCAAGGCGGTCGCCGAAGCGGCCAGGAAAGCGGGATTGGAGTTCTAGGTATGATTCGAACTCGCGAGAGGATCGACCCGGCGCAGCTCGACCTCAAGGACACGGTGGTGTCGATCAACCGCGTGACCAAGGTCGTCAAGGGCGGCAAGAACCTGAGCTTCAGCGCGCTGGTGGTCGTCGGCGACGGCCACGGCGTCGTCGGATTCGGGGTCGGGAAGGCGCGCGAAGTGCCGTCGGCGATCAAGAAGGGGATCGAGGCCGCGAAGAAGTCGCTGATCCGTGTGCCGGTCGTCGGGACGACCGTGCCCCACGAGATCGTCGGCCGATACGGGGCGGGCAGCGTGCTGCTGAAGCCGGCGCCGGACGGGACCGGGATCATCGCCGGCGGCGCCGTGCGCGCGGTCGTCGAGGCGGCGGGCGTGACGAATATCGTGACCAAGTCGCTCGGGTCGGACAACGCGCACAACGTGGTGCGGGCGACGTTCACCGGGCTGATGATGCTGAAGGACCCGGTCGCCGTGGCGCGCCTGCGCGGCAAATCGATCGAGGAAATGTCGGGACGCCCGGCCGCGCCGGCCGTGGCGCCAGCCGCCCCCGCGGCGGCTCCGGCGACAGAAGCGTAGGGGCCGGGAGCGGACCGCAGAACTGAGGACGGCTCATGGGAACGAAGACAACCGCCGGGGGGAAGACGCTGACGGTGACGCAGGTGCGCAGCACCATCGGCTTCAACAGGAAGCAGGGTGAGGTGGTGCGGAGCATCGGACTCCGCCGAATCCGCCACTCCATCCAGGTCGCCGACACGCCCGAGATGCGCGGCATGCTGCACAAGGTGCGGCATATCGTTGACGTGAAGTAGGGACGCTTATGGATCTGAGCAATCTGAAACCGCCGAAGGGCGCGAAGCACTCGAAGAAGCGCGTGGGGCGCGGTCAGGGCTCCGGCAACGGCGTGACGGCCGGCCGTGGCGAGAAGGGCGCCAAGTCGCGTTCGGGCTTCAAGCACAAGCGCGGGTTCGAGGGCGGCCAGATGCCGCTGCACCGGCGCGTGCCGAAGCGCGGCTTCTTCAACCTGTTCCGCGTCGAGTACGCCGTGGTGAACCTCGACACGCTCGCGGAGCGGTTCGACGCCGGGACCGTCGTGACTCCCGAGCTCCTTCGGGAGCAGGGTCTGGTGAAGGGCGCCCCCGGTCAGCCGATCAAGGTGCTGGCGCGCGGCGACATCGCCAAGGCGCTGACGATCCGCGCTCACAAGTTCAGCGGCAAGGCCGCCGAGAGGATCGCCGCCGCGGGCGGGACGGCCGAGGCCGTCGTGACGACCGAGACGTAGGACGGGGGACAGGCCCGGGGCTCAGGGCCCAGGGCTCAGGCAGCGGCCTGAGCCTTGAGCCTCGAGTCCTGAGCCTTCAGCGGACGAAGTCCATATGGTTGAGAGTCTCAGGAACATCTTCGCGGTGCCGGATCTCCGCAAGCGCGTGATCTTCACGCTCGTGCTGCTCGGGGTCTATCGCATCGGCAACCACATCCCGACGCCGGGCGTGAACACCGAGGCGCTGGCGATACTGGCCGAGCAGGCCAAGAACAGCCTGTTCGGCCTCTACGACATGTTCTCCGGCGGCAACCTGTCGAGAGTGACGGTTTTCGCGCTCGGCATCATGCCGTACATCAGCTCTTCGATCATCCTGCAGCTGCTCACGGTCGTCTGGCCGTACCTCGAGCGGCTGTCGAAGGAAGGGGAGCTGGGCAAGCGGAAGATTACGCAGTACACGCGGTACGGCACGATTCTCCTGAGCGTCGTGCAGGCCCTGGGCATCGCGATCTACCTCGAGAACCAGACGCGGGCCGCGGGCGGCCTCGGGCTCGTCTACAACCCTGGCATGATGTTCCGGTTGATGACGGTGCTCACGCTGACGACCGGCACCACGTTCATCATGTGGCTGGGGGAGCAGATCACCGAGCGCGGCATCGGCAACGGGATGTCGCTCATCATCTTCGCGGGGATCGTCGTCGGCCTGCCGCGAGCCGTCATCGCGACGTTCGAACAGATGCGCCTCGGCCAGATGGGGCTGATCCGCATCCTGCTGCTGCTCGCCCTGATGGTCGTCGTCGTGGCCGCGATCATCTTCGTCGAACGCGGACACCGGCGCGTCATGGTGCAGTACGCCAAGCGCGTCGTGGGGCGGAGGATGTACGGCGGATCGAGCACGCACATCCCCCTGAAGGTCAATACGGGGGGCGTCATCCCGGTGATCTTCGCCTCGTCGATCCTCGCGTTCCCCGCGACGATCATGAGCATGTTCACCGCGGAGCCGGGCGGGTGGCTCGAGGCGATCAACCGGCAGCTCAGCTACGGCTATCCGCTCTACAACCTGCTGTACGTCACGGGGATCATCTTCTTCGCGTACTTCTACACGGCGATCATCTTCAACCCGGATGACGTCGCGGAGAACATGCGGAAGTACGGCGGGTTCGTTCCAGGGATCCGGCCGGGCAAGCGGACGGCCGAGTACATCGACACGATCCTGACGCGAATCACGCTGGCCGGCGCGATCTACCTGGCGCTCGTTGCGATCCTGCCCGAGTTCCTGATCACCGGGTTCAAGGTCGCGCCGATTCCGTTCATCGGCGAGCCGCTGGACGCGGCCCTGCCGAAGTTCATCACCGAGGGGATGAACGTCCAGTTCTTCTTCGGCGGCACGTCGCTGCTGATCGTCGTCGGCGTGGCGATGGACACCGTGCAGCAGGTGGAGTCGCAGCTGATCATGCGGCACTACGACGGGTTCATGAAGAAGACGCGGATCAGAGGACGGAGGGGATAGCGGTCGGCCGGCAGCGGCCAGCGGGCAGCGGAGCGTGCTGCCAGCTGCCAGCTGCCAGCTGCCAGCTGATGGTATGGCGCTCAAACTGGTATTGCTGGGGCCCCCGGGGGCGGGGAAGGGCACGCAGGCGAAGTCGTTTGCCGCGGCCAGAGGGATCCCGCACATCTCGACAGGAGACATGCTGCGGGAAGCTGTCGCGGCCGGCACGCCGATCGGGCTCCGCGCCAAGGCCGTGATGGCGTCGGGGCAGCTGGTCAGCGACGAGATCATCGTCGGCGTGGTGCGCGAGCGTCTGGCCAGGCCAGATGCGCAGGCGGGGTTCCTTCTGGACGGGTTTCCGCGCACGGTGCCGCAGGCGGAGGCCCTCGACGCGATTGTCGCGGGCGGCGACGCGCTCCTGGTCGTGGACATCGCGGCGGCCGATGAGGAGCTGATTCGGCGGCTGACGTCGCGGCGGGTGTGTGGACAGTGCGGGGCGAATGCACCCGTGCCCGCGCCCGGTCAGCCCGTGCCGACCGCCTGCGGGAAGTGCGGTGGGGCGCTGACGCAGCGCCCGGACGACCGCGAAGAGGTGATCCGGGAACGCCTGCGGGTGTATGCGCGGGACACCCGGCCGCTGATCGACTACTATCGCCGTCGTCCGACGTTCCGCTCGGTGAACGGCGCGCAGGAGCCGTCGGCTGTGGCGAGGGACCTCGAGGCGGCGGTGAACGCGGCGGCGGCCCTTCGGCAGGCTCAGGGGGCCGCGATCGCGTCGAACGGCGCGGGCGTCTGACCCATGATCGTCTGCAAGTCGCCGGCGGAGATCGCGCGCATGCGCGCCGCCAGCGAACTCGTCGCCGCGGTGCTGACCGACCTCAAGGGGACCATTGGCCCCGGGGTCAGCACGGGCGAACTGGACGAGCGGGCCGAGGCGACGATACGGGGGGCCGGCGCGACGCCCGCGTTCAAGGGCTACCACGGGTATCCCGCGACGCTGTGCGTTTCGATCAACGAGGAGGTCATCCACGGGATCCCCTCGCGGAAGCGGCTGCTGAAGGACGGCGACATCGTCTCGGTCGATGTCGGTGCCGTGCTCGACGGGTTCGTGGGCGATTCGGCCGTGACCTTTCCGGTCGGCGCGATTTCGGAGAGCGCGGCGCGGCTGCTGCGCGTCACGCAGGAGGCGCTCTACAGCGCCATCCTGGCGGTGAGGGCGGGCGGCCGGGTGTCCGACATCGGCCACGCGGTGCAGCGGCACGTCGAGGCGAACGGGTGCTCGGTGGTTCGCGAGTTCGTCGGCCACGGGATCGGCACGGTGATGCACGAAGAGCCGCAGGTGCCGAACTACGGGCCGCCGGGCCGGGGCGCGAAGCTGACCGACGGGATGGTCCTGGCGATTGAGCCGATGGTGAATCTCGGGCGCCCGGCCGTCCGGGTGCTCGAAGACGGCTGGACGGCCGTCACGCGAGACCGCAGCCTGTCTGCGCACTTCGAGCACACGGTGGCGGTCACCGGGGAGGGGCCGCTGGTGCTCACGGCGCGGGGCGACGAGAGGTTCGACGAGGTCCTGGCCGGGGCCGGGTTGGCGACCGCCGACGGGGTGGGGACGCGGTGGCGAAAGACGACGCGATAGAAGTCACCGGCGTGGTGCGTGAGGCGCTCCCGAACGCGATGTTCAGAGTCGAACTCGAGAACAAGCACCGGGTCCTGGCGCACGTTTCGGGCAAGATGCGGAAGAACTTCATCCGCATCCTCACGGGAGACCGCGTGCTGATCGAACTGTCGCCCTACGACCTGACGCGGGGACGTATCACGTATCGGTACAAATGAGCGGTCGGCTGGCAGCGGGCAGCTGGCAGCGGACGGTTGGCAGCGAGGAGTCATGAAGGTTCGAGCGTCCGTCAAGCGCATCTGCGACAAGTGCAAGATCGTCCGGCGCCGCCGGGTGGTCCGGGTGCTCTGCACGAACCCGAAGCACAAGCAGCGGCAGGGGTAGGGAAGCAGCAGGCGGCTGACAGCTGGCAGCTGGCAGCGTGCCTGGGTGACACGCCGTTCACCGCGTCGTGAACGTGATCGCGGAACGGCACAGTGCGGCAGGCGTCAAGGCAGCCATCCGCTGCCCGCTGACCGCTGCCAGCTAGGGAAATCAGCTATGGCACGTATCGCAGGGATCGACCTTCCGCGCACCAAGCGGATCGAAATCGGGTTGACCTACATCTTCGGGATCGGCCGCACGCGGTCGAACGTGATCCTGAAGGACGCGGGCGTCAGTCCCGACACGCGCGTGAAGGACCTGTCCGAGGACGACGTCCGGAAGATCACCCGCGTCATCGAGGACCAGGGCCGGGTCGAGGGCGACCTGCGCAAGGAAGTCTCGATGAACATCAAGCGGCTGATGGACATCGGATGCTACCGCGGCCTCCGCCATCGCCGGGGACTGCCCGTCCGCGGTCAGCGGACGAAAACCAACGCGCGCACGCGGAAGGGTCCGCGTCGCGGCGCGGTTGCCAAGAAGAAGACGGTGTAGTGCATGGCCAAGACTGAACCGACCGAGGGAGCCGGAGCCAAGCCCGAGTCGACCGGGAAGCGGCCCGCCAAGAAGACGTTCAAGAAGCGTGGCGAGAAGCGCGTGATCCACCACGGCGTCGCCCACGTCCAGGCGTCGTTCAACAACACGGTGATCACGCTGACCGACACCGCCGGCAACGTCGTGTCGTGGTCGTCGGCCGGCGGCATCGGGTTCAAGGGCTCCCGCAAGGGGACGCCGTTCGCCGCGACGCAGGCCGCGATCAACGCGGCCACGGCCGCGAAGACGTTCGGCATGCGGTCGGTCGAGGTGCGCGTGAAGGGGCCTGGCGCCGGACGCGAGTCGGCGATTCGTGCGCTCCAGGCGGTGGGTCTCGAGGTGAAGTCGATCCGCGACGTCACCCCGATCCCCCACAACGGCTGCCGCTCGCCCAAGCGCCGCCGCGTATGAACTTCGGATCCTAGAGGGTTATCGAGAATGGCCAGATACAGCGGTCCAGTCTGTCGCTTGTGCCGGCGGGAAGGCATGAAGCTGTTCCTCAAGGGCGAGCGGTGCTATTCGGAGAAGTGCGGGATCGAGAAGCGCAACTTCCCGCCCGGGCAGCATGGCAAGCGCCGGGCCGCCAAGCTCGCCGGCTACGGCCTGCAGCTGCGCGAGAAGCAGCGCGTCAAGCGGACGTACGGCGTGCTCGAGGAGCAGTTCCGCCTCTACTTCGAGTCGGCCGACCGGCAGCAGGGGATCACCGGCGAGGTGCTGCTCCAGCTGCTCGAGCGGCGCCTCGACAACGTCGTCTACCGGCTGGGGCTCGCGACCTCGCGCCCGCAGGGGCGCGAACTGGTTCGCCACGGCCACTTCGCCGTCAACGGCAAGAAGGTCAATATCCCGTCGTTCCTGGTCAAGGCGGGCGACACCGTCGCCGTGCGCGACCGGAGCCAGAAGAGCGTGACCATCCAGCACGCGATGGAAGAGGTCAAGGGTCGGGGCGTGCCCGAGTGGCTGCAGATGCAGGCCGAGAAGTTCGAAGGCCGCGTCGTCTCGCTGCCGACGCGCGCGATGATCAACCTGCCCTTCAATGAGCAGCTGATCGTCGAGTTGTACTCGAAGTAACGGGGTGCACGCCGGAGGCCTCCCGCGGGCGGACCGGCCGGCGTGCGGCGCTCACGTGGCCGAAGGTGCAAGAAAGGACTGATCGATGCTGTGGAAAGGTTTCCAGCGTCCCAAGCGGCTGGAGTTCGATCGCGAGACGTTGACGGATCGGTTCGGCCGGTTCCATGCCCAGCCGTTTGAGCGGGGCTTCGGTACCACCATCGGCAACGCGATGCGTCGCGTGCTCCTCTCCTCCATCGAGGGCGCGGCCATCACCGCCGTCCGGATCGACGGCGTCATGCACGAGTTCTCGCCGATCCCCGGGGTGGTCGAGGATGCGACCGATATCATCCTCAACCTCAAGCAGATCCCGCTCAAACTCCACGCCGACGCCACCAAGACGCTCTACGTCAAGGTGACCAAGCCCGGCGAGGTGAAGGCGCGGGACATCGTCGCCGATGGCGACGTCGAGATCCTCGAGCCGGACGCACACGTCGCGACGGTGTCCGAGGGCGGGTCGCTCGTCATGGAGATGCGCCTCAAGCGCGGCCGCGGCTACGTCGCCGCCGACCGCAACTTCGACGACGACCTCGGCATCGGGTGGATCCCGATCGACTCGGTGCACTCGCCGGTCAAGAAGGTGAACTACCTGGTGGAGGCCGCCCGGCTCGGCCAGACGACCGACTACGAGAAGCTCACGGTCGACGTCTGGACCAACGGCGCCATCTCCCCGCGCGACGCGGTGTCGAACGCCGCCAAGCTCGTTCGGGAGCACCTGACGATCTTCGTGAATCTCGAGGACGCCGGCGAGACGCTGCCCGAGGCGGCGGCAGAGGCGTCGCACGGGGCGGTGTCGAACGAGAACCTCGCCAAGAGCGTCGAGGAGCTCGAGCTGTCCGTGCGCTCCTACAATTGCCTGAAGAACGCGAACATCCGGACGATCCGCGAACTCGTGCAGAAGACCGAAGCCGAGATGCTCAAGACGAAGAACTTCGGCCGCAAGTCGCTGAACGAGATCAAGGAGATCCTCCAGACCATGGGTCTGAGCCTGGGCATGCGCCTCGACCAGCCGGCGCCGCAGGGACAGACGGACTAGCAGGACCCGGCGTCAAGCGCCCGAGCCGAGGACCGAGGAACACCAATGCGTCACCGAGTAGGCCAGCGGAAGCTGGGCAGAGTCACCGAGCACCGGATCGCCATGCTGCGCAACCAGGCGCACGCGCTCCTGCAGCACGGGCACATCGAGACGACCGTGCCGAAGGCCAAGGAGCTGCGCCCGTACGTCGAGCGCCTCATCACGATCGCCAAGCGCGCCGTCGTCGACGGCAGCCAGACCAAGGCGCTGACAGCCCGGCGCGAGATCCTCCGCGACATCCCGGACCGGGACGTCGTGTCGAAGCTGTTCATCGAGATCGCGCCGAAGTACACGTCGCGCCCGGGAGGCTACACCAGGCTTCTGCGGATCGGCTACCGCCAGGGCGATGCGGCGGAAATGGCGCTCGTCGAACTCGTCGGCTTCGAGTTCGACCCGAAGGCCAAGGCGGCCAAGGACGAGAAGAAGGCCGCGGCGAAGCCGAAGTCTGTCGGCGGCCGGCTCAAGGCGGCGGCGGACCGGCTGCGCGGGAAGCGGACGGCCGAGGCCGCCGAGGGCGGGGCGGCGGCGATCGAGACCAAGAGCCAGGCTCGCGCGGCCGCCCGCAAGGGCTCCGGCGGCTCGCGCCGCGGGCCGAGCGGCAACAAGTAGGGCGGGTTTCCACACCCGCCAACGTGCAGGGCGGGTCTCTCCGCCTCCGCCCGCGTTCGACAGCAGGCGGGCTACGGCGCGACCTCGCCGTAGCGAGAATCGCGAAGGCGGGCGGGCCCGCCGATGGAGTGGGCCGCGTGGCAGTGCCGTGCGGCCCTTTCCACGTACCGCGTCGGCCCGAGTAGAATCCGATACCCGGCACCTCCCAATGGACCTAGAATGGCCCTGGCGCTGCGGGCTGCCACCAGCGGTCATGCGCCTGTCGGCGGGGGCCTCCCTCATGACTGGAACGGCCGTATCGCACTACCAGGTCCGGGAGAAGCTGGGAAGCGGCGGAATGGGTGTCGTCTACAGGGCCGACGACCTCAGGCTGAGGCGTGAGGTGGCGTTGAAGTTCCTGCCCGACGGGCTCTCCCGAGACCGAGAGGCGGTCGCCCGGTTTCAGCGGGAGGCCCGCGCGGCTTCGGCCCTCAATCACCCTCACATCTGCACCATCTACGACGTCGACGAGCACGAAGGTCGGCACTTCATCGCCATGGAACTGCTGGAGGGCGAGTTGCTGGCCCATCGCATCCAGACCGGACGGCTGAGCGCCGAGGAGGTCCTCCGGTTCGGGGCGCAGCTCGCCGATGGCCTTTCCGCCGCTCACGCCAGGCAGATCGTCCATCGGGACGTCAAGCCGGCCAACGTCTTCATCACGAATCGAGGCGACGCCAAGATCCTCGATTTCGGCCTGGCCAAGCCGCTCCGCGAAGACGCGCGGGACCTGGACGTGACCGGCGCCGCCGACCTCAGCCTGACCGGGCCCGGCATCAGAATTGGGACCGTTGCCTACATGTCGCCCGAGCAGGCGCTCGGACGGATGGTGGACGCGCGGAGCGACGTGTTCTCGCTCGGCGTCGTGCTCTACGAAATGGCGACCGGCATTCGCCCGTTCCTGGGTGAGACGGCGGCGGCGCTCTTCGACGAGATCCTCCACAAGGCGCCCGAGGCCGGCTCGCACCTGGATGCCAGCATGCCCGCGGGGCTGGGTCGCGTCATCGACAAGGCGCTCGAAAAGGACGTGTCCGCGCGCTACCAGAGCGCCGCCGATCTCCTGGCGGACCTGAGGAGCCTGGCCGGCGACCGGGACGCTGCGACGATTGTCGCGCGACCCGCGGTGGATCCTCAGCGGATTCGATTCGGTCGCGGTTCTCGCGTTCGCCGACATGAGTCCGGCGAAGGACCAGGAGCACTTCTGCGACGGCATCGCCGAAGAGCTCATCACCTCGCTGGCCCGAATCAGAGATCTGCGGGTGTCCGCGCGCACCTCCGCGTTCTCCTTCAAGGGGAAGAACGCCGACATTCGGGAGATTGGGCGCACGCTGGGCGTCGATGCCGTCGTCGAAGGGAGCATCCAAAAGGCCGGGGACACCCTGCGGATCAGCGTTCAGCTCGTCAACGTCGCTGACGGCCGTCACCTCTGGACCGAACGCTACGATCGCGAACTCAAGGACGTGTTCGCGATCCAGGACGAAGTGACGGCGGCAATCATCGAACACCTCAAGATCACTCTCGTACCCGAGGAACGGCTGGGAGTGTTGAGGCGGAGGACCGACAACCTCGAGGCGCACAACCACTACCTCAAGGGTCTCCAGTACCTGTGGATGGACACGAGCCACGGATTCAAGGAGGCCGTCCTCGCGTTCGAGCAGGCGCTCGAGAAGGATCCGAACTATGCCCAGGCCTGCTGGGGCCTGAGCGCCGCCCATCTCCAGGTCGCCTTCTGGGGCAGCGTTCCTCCATCCGACGCGTGCACGAAGGCCAAGGTCTACGCTCGTCGCGCCCTGGCTATCGACCCGTCGCTCGGCGAGGCTCACGGGGTGCTGGGCTACGTGCACCTCGTTTACGACTGGGACCGGAAGGCAGCCGAGCGGGAGACGCTCGAGGCCGTCCGGCTGAGTCCGAATTCGGCGACGGTCCGAGCGTACTACTCGTTCCTCTTGCTCAACACGGGGCGGCTGCGCGAAGGCGTAGCCGAGGCGCTGAAGGCGCAGGCGCTGGATCCCACTTCGGGTTTCACCGCCTTCACGGTGGGGTTCGCGTTCGCACTGAGCAGGGACTTTCAGAGGGCCATCGACGTGTTCCAGGCCGGCATCAGATTGAATCCCGGCTACCACATCCTTCACAGCTGGCTCGGCCAGACCTGCTTCGCGACCAGCCAGCACGCCGCCGCCATCATCGCTCACGAGAAAGCCGTCGAGGTGTCGCAGCGGCTTCCGTACTACGTGGGGGGCCTGGCCGGGGCGTACCACGAATCCGGCCGGATCGAAGACGCTGACGCGCTCTGGCGGGAGCTCGAAGAGAGGGCGCGGCGGGAGTACGTCCCCTCCCTGTGTTTCATGCAGATGAACGCGATTCGGGGAAAGGTCCCCGCGATGCTGCGGGCGCTTGCGAAAGCCGCCGAGACGCACGACAGCCGCCTGTGCTGGGCGGGAGCCGTTCCCGTCGAGTATCTCCAGGGTCCCGGGGACACGCGGACGAAGGCCAGGGTGAAGCACGCGATCTTGACGACGCTGTGCAACCTGGCGATGGCCAGGCATCGGATTGTCGACGCCGGCTAGTCAGTACGTGCTGTTCGTGTACTTCGTGATCAGCGTCCCACGCAGATCGCGGTACATCCTCACCACGCGCTCCATCCGCGCGCGCGTCAGGTTGGTCAGAAACGCAGACGCTCCGGCCGGGTCCTTCGCGTAGAGGTCGAGCGCCTGGCGGTCGATGTCGGCCTGTGTCGCGAAGAACTCGGCCTCGATCGGATCGCGCGCGGCGCGCAGGTCCTTCACCGCCTCCTGCCACCGCAGGTGCATCAGGTTGTCGACGAGGTCCACCGACCAGCGCGCCGAGCCCTCACTGAATTGCCTCGCATCGTAGCTTTCGTACAGCTCGGAAATCTCCCGGACGCCTGCGTAGACCGGAACGTAGGTGCTGACGTAGGGGTTGTCCACGTAGAACCAGTACACGCCTCCGACCGCGGCCGGCATCCACGAGCGCAGCTGCGCCACCATGCCGTAGCCGTGCTGCGCGATCGTCCGGTGGCCGGCGATGCCGAGAAGCCTGCGGAGGTCCGGAGAGGGGAAGGGCGAGGCGATCGGGCTCCTGGTCGCAGCCCCGCCGCGATTCGAGGCCATCCACGCCTTGTCGGCCTCCATGTCGTAGACCGTCCCCTGGAACGCGGAGCGCTGGAAGGCGATCACGTCCTGGACCGAGACCTTCCGTTCGGGTTTGAACGAAAACGGGTAGAAGCCCGCGCCTTCGAACGGCTCGGCCGGCGCGGCGGCATGGCCCGTGGCCGGGTCGATGCGCCGGTTCGGCCAGTCCTTGAGCGATGGCGCCAGCGTGCTGTAGACGAGCCAGAGCCGGTTCAGGCTGCCCTCGCTGATTGGCGGGGTGTAGGCGTCCTGCCAGATGAACGGCTTCCCGCTCTTCGGGTCGTACCAGCCGCGGTCGATCGCCTCCTGCTGGTAGTTCGAGGACGCGAGAACATCGGGGTCGGTCAGATCGATCTCGCGGATGCGGAAGTAGTTCGGCACGACCGTCACCTCGCCGTCTGGCACGCGCCGCGCGGCCCAGATGACGCCTGGCTTGCCGCTCGACCTCCGCCAGTCGGTGCCGACGCTGAGGAGTTCCAGCACCCACACCTCGCCGGGGTCGGCAATCGACAGCGCTTCGGATCCGCCGGTCGAGGGGAGGAACCCGTAGCGCTCCATCAGCGACGTGATGAGCCGAATGGCCTCGCGCGCCGTGCGGCAGCGCTGCAGGGCGAACACCTGCGCCTGTTCGACCGTCATGATCTGCTCGGTCACCCCCTCGACGTAGGGCGTGCCGAGCGCGCGCTTCTGGCTGCAGGTGCTCTCGGCGATGGCGAGCTGGTGCTCGTTGAACTGCGAGTACCCGGTGTGGAAGTACGTGTAGGTGCGTTCGGCCTCCGGCACCCGGCCGATGACCCTGCCCCTGTCGCCGAGCGGGCGGCCTCCGTTCGGGTCGTCGCGGCCGTAGTAGATCATCCCCCAGTGGACGTCGGCCATCGCCCCCTTCGGGAACGCGCGGCCGGGCACGACGTGCAGACGGCACTCGCTGCAGGCGTCGGAGTGGGACGTGATGACCGAACCGTCAGCCGTTGCCTCGCGGCCGGCGCTGATGATCGTGCAGCCGTCACCCGCGCCGGGGCCCGCAGCACCAGTCTGCTCCACCGGGGCGCGCGGCTCGCCGACGCCCGTTGCGCCGGCAAACCAACCGAGGGCCATCGCGGCAACGACCGCTACGACAATGGACAGGCGACCGAGCATGACATGACTCCTTGAGAGTGCGGCGCCGGCCGATCCGCTCGGCTACAGGCCGCCAGGCCTGCGGGCGTCGATGACCTTTGCGCTGACCCAGTAGATGTCGTGATCCCGGCCGAAGAACAGATACTGTCCGTCGGGCGAGACGGTCGGGCAGCCTTCGTACGCGCGCGCTCCTGGCGGCTCGAACAGCCGCACGGCCGGCGACCAGCTCCCGTCCTTCGATCTGAACGCGACAAACAGCACGCCGGACTGCGTCGCCGTGCCCGCGCCTGGCGGTCGCGCGTCGAACAGCAGATAGCTGCCGTCCGGTGCCACGAAGGGATGCCCGGGGTTGACCGCTCCGGCGATCTCCACCCGCGCGGCCGGCAGGAACGCACCATTGCGCCATCGTGCGACGTTGAGCCCGTAGCGTTCGAAGTAGAGGTTGCCCTCGCGATCGGCCGACGGCATGTACTCGTTGCTCTCTCCGTTGACGGCCGACCCGAGGTTCGTCGGTTCGCCCCACGCCCCACCCTCCCGCTCCACCATCCACACGTCCATGTCACGCTTCGGCCGGCCCCCCTTCTCGAGGGGCCGGTTCGACGAGAAGAACAACTGTCGCCCTCCGCCCCCGTAGGACGGTTCGAAGTCGGCGCCTCCCGACTCGAAGGGCGCGGGTGTGGGCGTGGTCCACCTGCCATTCTCGAGGCGCATGAACCGGATCCAGCGACGGGACTGGTCTGTGCTGATGCCGGAGAAACAGAGCTCACGACCGTCGGGCGCGAAGGCGATGTTCGTCTCGTGCTCTTCTGAGGACACGATGCCCGGCGCGAACAGGCGGGGCACGAGCCCAGGCTCTGGCTGGCCGAGATAGAGTCCCGCGAGCGGGGGGAAGACGGCTGGACCCGTCCTGGCTCCCCTCGCCGTGAGCAACGCCACGGTATTCGGCTGGCTGCCGCGCTGCGCCATGTCGCGGGCCGACCGACCATCCGGCGCCAGGGCCTCGATGTCGGCGCCAGCTGCCAGCAAGACCGGTATGACCGCGTCCCGCCCGTAGAACGCCGCGAGATGAAGTGCGGTGAGTCCGTGTTGGTCGCGAGCGTCCGTCCGCGCACCGAGCTCGAGCAGGCGGCTTGCGAGTCCGGGGAGGCCTCCCCGCGCCGCGCTGTGCAGAAGCGTCGTGCCATTCCGGGTCCCGGGTTCGATGGCCACACCGCGCGAGACGAGCGTCGTCACCAGTGACTCGATCCCGGTGTTCGCGGCCTCGTCCAGCAGTTCCTGCGCCGACGCGCCGGCCGTATCCACGGTGAAGCCGCGCTGCAGGATCAGGTCCACCATCGCGGGCCGCCGCCAGGCCAGTGCGAACTGCAGGATGGTCTTCCCCTGGTTGTCTCGTGCGTTGAGGTTGGCGCCCTTCTTCAGCAGGTAGGCGAAGGCCTCCTGACTCGCCAGGGGCACGGTCTGGAACACCGGCGTCTGGCCGCCGGCCGTCCTCGCTTCGAGGTCCGCGCCGCGGTCCAACAGATACGCGATGATGTCCACGTGGCCAGCCGTTGCTGCGATGTGCAGCGGCGTGAACCCGGAATCGTCGCCCGACTT
Organism: uncultured Acidobacteriota bacterium; assembly: GCA_963698725.1. Taxonomy (GTDB): domain Bacteria; phylum Acidobacteriota; class Vicinamibacteria; order Vicinamibacterales; family Fen-181; genus FEN-299. The sequence goes on along the minus strand of CAVORY010000002.1, from coordinate 1,269,673 downwards.
CACCAGCGCCGGGTTCTTCTCGACGATGGCGCGAACCACCGCGAGATTCCCCTGCCGGATGGCCAGTGACAGGTCGGCGCGGTCGTCTGCCAGCGACTGCGCGGCGACCAGCGCCGCGGCCGCGGCGAAGCAGGCCCATAGGGGGAAGCCACGCGTGGTGTCGTGCATGCAGGACCCCATCCGGTCGCGCCGGCCGTTCGTGTTCTCCGACGCCGGACGAAGCGTACGGGAGCTGGCCGAGGCGTGTCAACGCCCGGCTCGACCGCTCGACCGCTGTCGACGCTCGTCAAGGATGTCACCTTGCAGCCATCATCCGCCGCGCCCAGCGGCGACTGCCTTCCTGGCGACTTCCCTGGCGACTTCCTTCTTGGCAGACTGGCAGAATCGGCGATAATCAGCGCTGTGCCGGGGCGGGGCACCTCCTCCGAACCGTGGCCGCGGCGTGCTCTTGACGTTCCTTGCCGGCCCCGGTCCCGGTACCCGTTCCGTCCATCGCGACGGCATTCTCGAGCCGTCACGGAATCACCGTCTGTCAGTCAACCACAGAGGAGTCACGACCATGAAGCCCACGGCTGCGGGATTCGCCGAGCGGCAAGCACCTTCCCGCTGGTTGTTGGCGCTGGTGCTGACGATCGGTGCGGCGGCAGCGGCGCGCGCAGGTCAGGACGCCCCGCCCCTGAGCGCCTTGGGCCGGATGCCGGTGAAGGAAGTGACGGTGTTCAAGGACGGGCATGCGTTCGTCCTGCATCAAGGAACACTGCCGACGGACGCCGCCGGCAGCGTGCTGATGGACTACCTGCCGGCCCCGGTCCTGGGAACGTTCTGGCCATACAGCGCAGCGAAGAACGCCAAGCTGACCGCCGCGGTGGCCGGTCAACGGCGCGTGACGGTGGAACGCACGCCGTTGAGCATTCGTGAGTTGATCGAGGCCAACGTCGGGGCGGCGGTGATCATCACCGAAGCGCCGACGGGACGCGAGGCGACGCCGGCACGATACCCGGCGACTATCGTCGGTGTCACGGAACGGGGCGTGAAACAATTGGAGGCTACAGCACCGCCCAATGTCGGTGATGTGCTGCCGGAGAAGGGGAACGTCGTCCTGCTCAGGACGACGGAAGGCACCAAGGCCGTCACTCTCGAGCGGATCCTCGATGTGACATTCAAGGAGCCGCCGAAGGCGTCCGTGGGGAACGTGGAGTTCCGCAACCTGCTGACGCTGAAACTCGATTGGGGAGGGCGCAGGCCCGAGCCGACGGCGGACGTAGGCCTGATGTACCTCCAACGCGGCATCCGCTGGATTCCGAACTACAAGGTGACGATTGACGGGGCCGGCAAGGCCACGGCGAAGTTGCAGGCGACGCTGCTCAATGAGCTGACGGACCTGGAGGATGTGACGTGCCACCTCGTCATCGGCGTGCCGACGTTTCAGTTCAAGGACACGACCGACCCGATGGGGTTGCAGGCGGCGGTGGCCCAGTTGTCGCAGCACTTCCGTGAATCCGACCCGACGACCGGCCAGATGCTCTCGAACGCCTTGATGACGCAAGCCCCGCGCATGTCGGAGTACCGGGCCGCTCGCCCCCCGACCGCGGCCATCGATCTCGGCCCCGAAGTCGCCGGTTCGGAGACGGCGGAGGACCTGCACATCTTCACCGTCAAGCACGTGACCCTGAAGAAGGGTCAACGAATGGTACTCACGGTCACGGACTCTGTGTTGCCCTACCGGGATGTGTTCGTGCTGGAGTTGCCATTCGCTCCGCCGCCCGAAGTCTGGCGGAACTTCAACAGCCAGCAACAGACCGAGCTCGCCCGCCTGATGTCCACGCCCAGAGTGATGCACAAGATTCGCTTGGAGAACAAGAGCGAACAGCCTTTCACCACCGCGCCGGCGTTGATTGTCCGCGACGACCGCGTGTTGGGCCAGGGAATGATGATGTACACCGCCAGGGGCGGGGCGACCGACCTCCACATCACGTCGGCGCCAGACATCCAGGTCAGGAAGACCGATAACGAAACCAAACGCACGCCGAACGCGGTCAACTGGGACGGCAACAGCTACGCGCGGATCGATCTGGCCGGGACGCTGACTGTGACGAACTACCGGGCCAAGCCGCTGGACCTGGAGATTGTCCGCCACGTGCTGGGCAACATCACCGAAGCCGAGCGCGGCGGCACGATCGAGATGGTCAATGTGTTTGAGGATTCGAGCTTCGCGCCGGCTGGCGGTGTGGGCGCCCAACCGTACTGGTGGAACTGGGGGAGCTGGCCGTATTGGTGGAGCCGGCTCAACGGAGTCGGTCGGATCACCTGGAAACTGACCCTCGAGCCCGGCAAGACCGAATCGCTCAAGTACACGTGGCACTACCTTTGGCGCTGAAGTGGGACACCAAACGGCGGCTCACGTGAGATTGCGCTTCCTTTGGCCGCGGCGACGCCGGCCCGCGGCCGCCGCGCTGGCCGTGGCCTTCGTCGCGCTGCTCGTGGGTGGCGGGTGCTCGAAGGTCACCGACACTCGCGTCACAGACTGGTGCATACGCCGCTCGACGGTCGGACCGGGTTCCGGTTTCTGGAGCGGCTCGCGTTCCTCGGAGTGCCGCGTTCGCAGCTGGGGACTCTGGTGGAAGCTGGACGAGGTCGCCGTCGGTCCCGTGATCGCGCTCGACCGGGATACGGTGCTGATCTCCGTTCCGGGCCGCAGGAAGCTGATCCGGCGCGGCGAGCGGCAGGCGCGCGCCGTGTGCGAGAACGACGAGTACGGCGCGCTGCCGCCCGGGCACGACGCGATCGACTGCCTCGGCTTCGTGGACGGGCCGGCGATCGGCGTTCCCACCGCGGTACGGTTCCAGCGGCTCGACATCCAGGGGCGGCCCGTCGGGAAGGCCGCCGTGATCCGTGCCGACCGCGGCGCCGTGGAATCTGACGCGGGCGCTGCCGTCCCGGGGTCCGAAGCGCAGCGTCGCACACCGCGCAGGGTCTTCGCGGGACTCGCGATCTCGTGGTACGACGACGCGCGCACGCCGTACTTCGTGACATACGACGACCGGGACCTCGTTCACCCGGCTTGCGTGCTGCTGGAGTGGACCGGCAGCACGGTGCGCGCACACGCCGCCGCGCCTGGCACGTCGCTGCGCGACTGCTCGGAGCGCGACGCGTGGTCCCGCGTCGTCGGACGAATGCTGCACGCCCCCGAGTAGGGCGCTCGCGGCGGCGAGTTCGTCGCCGACAGGCATGGTGCGCCAGCGGAAGTTCCTCCCGAAGGAGCGTCCGTCGATCACCAGGAGGGAGATGTGTCGGGTTCCCGCATCCACGCCGTCGTCACAGACGTACACCTCTGGATTCCGGTCGTCGTGCTCGTGCTGGGGGCGATGCTGCTCCTGGTGTTGAGGTAGCGCGTCACCATGAGCACGCCAGCCGCCACGTCGAACCGGGCATCCGGTCATTCGCTCCACCGCCTGGGCGTGATCTGCGGACTCGCCGCCGGCGCAGGACTCGGCGCAGCTGAGGCGCCGACCAAGCTCGTCACGCTGGGCCTCTCTCCGTTTCTCATTTCGCTCGGGATGGTGGCCGGCGTCTTCGTCGCCCGCTGGACCGTCCCGATGGTCCTCAAGGGCAGCGACTACGTCTGGGCGGATCTTCGCCAGAAGCCGCACCTTGTCGTCTGGGCGCTGCTGGCCGGGATGATCTGGGCGGTGGCGAACACGCTCACGGTCTTCGCCATCCGCGACGTCGGTCTGTCGGTGGCCTTCCCCCTCTGGAACACGAACAGCCTGGTCGGCCTGTTCTGGGGATGGCTCCTGTTCCGGGAACTTCGGGATGCCGGGCCGCGGCAGTGGGCCAAGGTGCTCGGCGGAGCGACAGCCATCGTGGCCGGGGCCTGCCTGACGGCGTACGCGACTGCGCACCAGACGGGAGGGGCCACCCGCAGCGCGATGATGGGCATCGCCGCCGCGCTGTTCGCCGGGCTCCTCTGGGGCACGATGTACATCCCCTACAGGAAGGCGTACATCAGCGGCATGAATCCGCTGTCGTTCGTCACCGTGTTCACGTTCGCCGAACTGGGAACGGTGCTGGGGCTCGCGGTGGCCTACGAGGGCGGCGTCGGGAATCTGGCGGCCGCGCTCTCGGTGGCGCAGCCCGGCCTGTTCTGGCTGTTCCTCGGCGGCTTCTGCTGGGTGATTGGCGACCTCTACCAGCAGTATGCGGCGAAGTACATCGGGATCGGGCGCGGGATTCCGCTGTCGAACACGAACCAGCTCTGGGGCCTGGCGTGGGGAGTCCTCGTTTTCGGGGAGTTTGCCGGCCTCGACGGGTCGGCCCGCGCGCTCGTGGTCGGCGGCTCGCTGGTGATGATCGCGGGCGCCGTGGCGATCAGCTTCGCGGAGGCGCAGGCCGGCGAGCAGTCGTCGTGGCGGGCAGCCATGCGGCGCGAGTGCGATCGCTACGGCCTCGACCCTGAGGCCGTGGCCTCCGCGCTCGCCGGCAACGACCCGCTGTCGGCCCGGCCGTCGGCTCGCCGCTGGTGGGAGTACCTCGTGGCGGCAGGCGCCGTCGGCGTGTTCGTGTGGCTCGGCCTTCGGGCCGAGCGGCCGCAGATCCCGATCGACGCGACGTGGGGTGCGCTGCTGACCGCGATGACCGTTGTGGCGCTGATCGGTTCGGGCGTCGTGTTGTACCGGAGAACCAGGTTCTCGTAGCTGATGGAGCGCTGGCATGTCCACCCGCAGCCGCCGTCGTTTCGTTTCCGAGGTCGCGCTGGCCGGGGCCGCCGTCCTGGCGCCCCCCGCCGCGGGAGCCGCCACTGCCGACACTCCCGCCGACTCGCGGCGGGCCGCGGCGCGCGACGAGCGGGTTCCGCTCGGTGGCGTCTGGGAGTTTCGCCTCGACGCCGGGAAGGCCGGTGACCGCGTCGGCTGGCACCGGCCAGACGCGGCGCCGGAAGGCTGGACCACGGTGACCGTGCCGCACACCTGGCAGACCGCGCCCGCTTCGGCCGAGTACCTACGGCGTCGCCTGGTATCGGCGGCGGTTCGCCGCGCCGCTCGAATGGCAGGGCCAGACGATTCGCCTGGAGTTCCAGTCGGTGTTCCACTCCGCAAGGGTGTGGGTGAACGGCACGCCCGTGGGCGAGCACCTCCGGAAGGGCTATACCGCATTCACGTTCGACGTCACCTCCGCGCTGCGCTGGGACGAGCGGAACACCATCGTGGTGCGCGCCGACAACGCCTTCGACGATGAGATGTTGCCGCGAGGCCGGTCGAGCGACTGGACGCACGACGGCGGCATCTACCGACCCGTGGCGCTCGTCGTGTCGCCGCCGGTCTTCGTCGAGCGACTCGCCGTGGACGGCGTGCCGGTCGGCGCCTGGGGTGCGACAGCCGCCGCCGACATTCGCGTGGCCGTCACCGTCCGCAACGCGACGAAGTCCGCTGCGCGTGGAACGGTCGGCTACGACGTTGCAGACATCCGTTCGGGCGAGGTGGTGCTGCGGCAGCCGCGCGCCGGGCAGATGAGTGTGCCGGCCGGGCAGGCGGTGACGATCGACCTCGCGCCGGGGAGGCTTCCTGACGCTCGTCTCTGGCACTTCGACCACCCGCACCTCTACACGGTCCGCGTAACGGTCGAGCCGCAGGCCGGCCCGGCGCACCAGATCGAAGAGACGTTCGGCATCCGGACGTTCGAGGCGCGGGACGGCGGACTGTTCCTGAACGGCGAGCGTGTCCAGCTCATGGGCGTGGAGCGGATGGCCGGCAGCCACCCGGACTACGGCATGGCGGAGCCGGAATCGTGGATCGTTCACGACCACGCCGACATGAAGCGCTTGAACTGCGTGCTCAGCCGCGTCCACTGGATGCAGGACCGCCGCGTGCTCGACTACTGCGATCGCCACGGCATCCTGATGCAACTCGAGGTGCCCACCTGGGGGCCGGAGACCTTCAAGGAGAAGGCCGCCGAGCCGCTGCCCGCTCTCATGCAGAACGGCCTCGAGCAGCTGCGCGAGATGATCGCGCAGAACCGGAACCATCCGAGCGTGGTCATCTGGGGGTTGTGCAACGAGATCGACGGCCAGAATCCGCCCGCCTACGAGTTCGCCCGGCGGATGCGGGACGAAGCCAGGAGGCTGGATCCGCGCCGGCCGACCGCGTACGCCTCGAACTCGCTCCAGCGCACTCCCGAACGCGACGTGACCGGGCTGATGGACATCGTGGAGTGGAACGAGTACTACGAGAGCTGGTTCGGAGGGACCCTCGACGACCTCCGGAAGAACGTCGAAGCGATTCGGCAGGCGTTTCCCCTGAAGCCGATCATCGTGTCGGATACGGCTTCTGTGCGTGTACGCCGGAACGGACGGAAGGCGACGGGCGCCGGACGGAGATCCTGAAGACGCACACCGAGGCGTGCCGCGCGAATCCGGCGGTGGCGGGTCTGATCTTCTTCTGCTACAACGACTACCGCACGCACATCGGCGACCGGGGCGTCGGCGTCCTCAAGCAGCGCGTCCACGGCGTGGTCGACCTGTACGGCGCCCAGAAGCCGTCGTATGAGGTGCTGCGCAACGAGTCGAGCCCCGTGGAAGCCCTCGAGCTCTCAGCGGAACGGAACACGCTGAGGGCGACCGTCCGGACGCGCGGGCGCCTTCCGGCGCACACGCTGACCGGCTACCGCCTGCGCTGGGTGGTCTACGCGGCGCAGGGCTACCCGGTGGAGCAGCGCGAGGCGGATCTGCCGACGATGGCTCCGGGAAGCGCGACGACGATCGACCTCGGGATCGGGCAGCCGCTGCCCTCCCGCGTCTGCGTGGACGTCGTGCGGCCTACCGGGTTTTCGGCGCGTTCGGCGACCTGGACGGCGTGAGATAATCTACCAATGTCCACATCTGAAGCCATCACGCGCAGCGTGCGCGTTCAGGTCCGGTGCGAGTACGCTCCCGAACGGTCGGCGCCTGCCACTCAGCACTGGTTCTTCCTCTACACGATCACGATCTCGAACGAAGGCGACCAGACCGTGCAGTTGATGACACGCCACTGGACCATCACCGACGGGAACAGCGAGGTGAGAGAGGTGCGTGGACCAGGCGTCGTCGGCCAGCAGCCGGTGTTGCCGCCTGGCGAGTCGTTCACCTACACCTCGGGCTGCGCGCTCACGACGCCGTTCGGCACGATGGAGGGCACCTATCGGATGGTCGCGGCCGACGGCGGGGAATTCGACGCCCGGGTCGCGCCCTTCACGCTCAGCGAGCCGTATACCGTCCACTGACCAGGCGCGGTTCGGCTGCGGCGCGGCCCGGCAGAACCGCCAACGCTACCCATGGTCGGCCGTAGGGCCAACGGCCGCCACCATTCGGGAGCGCATCGCCACCTCCCGCCAAGCGAAGGCCTACCGCTTCACCGGGCCCAGATAGCGATCGAGCCAGGCCAGCGCCTCCTTGATGAATTCGTTCATCGGAGGGATACCGTCCGTGTCGGATGAGAACAAGCGCTTGTGCTCGGCCGGGGTCCCCAGAAGGTCGAACAGGGGCTTGACACCGGTGTCGAAGTCGACGTCGTACCTGCCCGCCACAAGCAGAGTTGGCGTTCTGACGCGCGTGACGTAGTTGATCGGTCTGGCCTCGGGACGTCCCAACGGGGTGAGGCGTCCTCTCACCAACACACTTGCTTTCAGCCGTTCCTCCACAGCCGGGATGATCGCTCCGAGGTTTCCACCCCAGCTCATGCCGTAGTAGGCGAGACTCCGGCTGTCGATGGTGTCGGGTCGCGTCTCCAGGTAGTCGAGACAGCGCCTCAGATCCTTGACCAGCTTGATCAGGAACTCGGTGTACAAGTGCGAGTCGGCTCCGTCGAAGATGCGAGCCAACGCCGGGTCTCCCCGCTCGAACGTCCCTTTGTAGACAGGAAAGAACACCGCCCGGCCGCTCTTCACGACGAAGGAGAGGAACGTCGGGAACTCATAGTAGGTCTCGAGATCCTCGCTGGACTTGTGGATCAAAGACGCGAGACCCGGAAAGTAGATCACCGTCTGCAAGGGGCCCGATGCGTTCCTGGGAAGAAAGAGATAGGCCGTGATCCGATCGCCGCCGTAGGCGGCATCGAAGGTGATCTTCTCTCGAAGCCAGCCCCCGGGGCTGTTCTGGCTGGATTCCACCCGCGCTTTCAGGTCGGTCTTGTCGTACGAGAAACGGTTTCTGTACACCCGGAAGACTGAATCAGGGACCGGCCTCTCCTTGAAGAAGTCCTTTCCGGCTCCAAGTTCCACTGCGCCAAACGCTGCCGGTGGCAGCCTCTCGGGGTAGGGATAGACGGCGCAGCGAAACCCGTTTCGGGCGGAACGATCCATGGGAGGGGCCTGAGCGCGTCCCCGGAAACTGTACGGGTCGTCATCCCAGGCGCCGCCGTTGACGAGCCTCCCATGGCGAGTTTCGTTCCAGCACCATTCCCGGACATTTCCGGGCATGTCAGAGGCGCCATGGGCCGTGAGGCTCGGAAGACTTCCCACGGGAACCGGGCCTTTGCCTTGAAAGTTGCTGACGGCAGCCACGACGGCGTTTCCTCCGGCTGGCGAGAGCCAACTCATCGGCGCGTTGGCGCCCCTGGCCACGGACCAGTGATGGTCGGTTGGCAGGGTCCTCCCGACAGACTCGGCATACGCTACCGCTTCGTACCAACTGATGCCGGACACCGGGTACTCAGCCTGACCCTCCGGGTAGACTCCCGCCTGCCAGGTGGAAGGACCCGGTTGGCCCGTCTGGTCCAGGAACGCCGCGGTCGCTTCTTCCCAGGTCAGTGCTTTTCCGTCCTCGATGAACTGATGCTTCCAGTAGTCCCTCTTCCGGTATCCGCCGTTGTCGATGAACGCCTTGTACTGTCTGTTGGTGACCTCGTATCGATCGATGTAGAAATCACCCAGCGTCCCGACCGGGGTCTCCTCGCCCTTGACCCGCACCATGCCCGGCGGCATGCTGCCCGTCTTGTCCAAGACCCGCGCGAGATCGCAGGGAACGACCGTGCCGGCCCCGTCCTCTGCGTTCTCCTGCGGTGGCGATTTCCAGGTGGATGCGGCGGCCAGGACAGTGTCGTACCCCTCTTTCTCGAACCTCCAGCGGAAGATCCCGATCGGGACCCGAATCTGCTCGATCGGCGTGACGCCGAGAAACTCCCACTCGCCGTCCGGCGCGGCGTATCCTTCATGAACACCTGTGCCCCCGGAGGCTCCGTCGCGATGGTGATCTTCACCGAACACCTGGCAAACAGCTCGTTCAGCCGGGCATCCCCCGGAATGACGGCTTCGGCTCGCTCCGCGAGCCGGTAGGGCGGGACGAGATTCCGCCACACGTCGTTCTCCCCGAGCAGCCGATCGATTTCCGGCAGCGCTTCCTCCCGCGCCCAGCGCACCTGCGCCTGATGCCGGACGAACCACGTCCCGAGTACCACCAGCGCCAGCACAGCCGCGGCCACCGGTACCGCGACCCGCGGTTGCCGCAGCAGTCGCCGGGGCTTCTTCAAGTCCAGGAAACCGGCTACACCAGGGGGCGGCTCGACCTCCAGCAGCACCCCCTTGAGCGCCTCCCGAATCTCGCGCATGGCGCGCGGCCGCCGCGCAGGCGCCTTCGCCAGCATCCGGGAGACCAGGTCCACGAGCCGCTTCGGGATCCCCGGAACACGCTTCGCCAGCGGCACCGGCTCCTCGCCCAGGATCGCCGCCGCCGTTTCCATCCCTTCCTCTCTCTTGAACGGATGCGCCCCCGTGATCATCTTGTACAGCATCGTGCCGAACGAGAAGATGTCCGAGCGGTGATCCAGGGGCTGACCCTGCAACTGCTCCGGCGACATGTACGCCAGCGTGCCCAGCGTCGTCCCCGGCTGCGTCAACTGCGTGACCGTCTGGACCTCCCCCGTCGTGGCCTCGTCGGTCACCAGCCACCGCCGCGCCAGGCCGAAGTCCGTCACCTTCGCATGCCCCGTCCCCGTCAGCATCACGTTGGCCGGCTTGAGGTCCCGATGCACGAGATGGTGCGCATGTGCCGCCTCCAGCGCGTCCGCAATCTCCGCGGCCAGCCGCAGCGCCTCCCCCAGCGGCAGCGGGCCGAGCGCCAGGCGCGCCTGGAGGCTGGGCCCGTCGATGTACTCCATCACGATGAACGGCGTGCCAGCGGCTTCGCTGGTTTCGTGCACCACGCAGATATGGGGATGAGCGAGCGTGGCGGCCGATCGCGCCTCCCGCAGAAAACGCCGACGGGCGAGAGGGTCCCCCCGCATATCCTGCGGCAGGAACTTGACGGCGACGTCGCGCTCCAGCACCGTGTCCCGTGCCAGGAACACTTCACCCATCCCGCCCTGGCCGATCCTGCTCAGAATCCGGTAGTGCGACAGGCTTTCACCGATTTCCGGCATGGCCGCCTTCCCGTGGATCTCACACCCACCACCCGCCGCCCGCCGTGCGCAGCCTCCGCCGCGGCGAGCCTACTGCTTCACTGGCCCAAGGTACTTGTTGAGCCAGTCCAGGGTTTCCTTCATGAACTCATTCCTGGGCGGGATGTGATCGGTGTCGTAAGGGATCAGCCGCTTGTGCTCAGCCGGGGTCCCTAGAAGGTCGAACATGGGCTGGATTCCTGTCGCGAGAGGGTAGAGCGAATCGTACTTGCCATTCAGCATGAGCGTCGGCGTCTTCACCCTGGCCACATAACTGACCTGATCCGCCTCGGGAAGCGCTTGACGGAAGAACCCCCCTGACAGCAGAACGCTGGCCTGGAGCCGTTCCTCCAAGGCCGGGATGACCGCTCCAAGCACCCCGCCCCAACTCATCCCGTAGAAGGCCAGCTTCCGGCTGTCGATGGTGTCCGGTCGCGTCTCCAGGTAATCGATGCAGCGCTTGAAGTCCTTGACCAGGTAGGTCAAGTACTCCGTGTACAAATGAGATGGACTTCCCCCATAGATCGGACCGTACCTCTGGTCAGCGCGTTCGAAGGTCCCTTTGTAGACAGGGAAGAGGACGGCCCGGCCGCCCTTGACGAGGAACCTCAAGAACATGGTGAACTCGTAGTAGTTCTCGAGGTCATCGCTCGACTTCCTTCCGACCACGGCCGCGCCTGGGAAATAGATGACCGTCTGATAGGGGGGCGCGGCGGTCTTGGGAAGGAACAGGTAGGCGGTGACCCGCTCACCGCCATAGGCAGCGTCGAAGGTGATCTTCTCTTCAATCCAGCTCCCGGGGCGTTCCCGCCTCGATACCACCTTCGCATTCAAGTTGGCCTTGTCGTACGAGAACTGGTTCCGGTACGCCTCGAAGACGGAATCGGCCACCAGTTGCTCCTTGTGGTAGTTTCTTGCGGCGGTTCGCGTCTCCCCTGCTGGCGTCGTCGCCTTGAATGCCGAAGGGGGGATCTTCTTGGGGTTGGGATAGAGCGCGCAGCGAAAGCCGGTCTTGGCGGAACGGTCCATGGGAGGAGCCTGGGCCAGATTCGCGTGCACGTGCGCGGGATCATCCCAGGCGCCGCCCCTGATGAGCCTTCCCTCGCGCATTTCGTTCCAGCACCATTCCCTGACGTTACCCTCCATGTCGAACACCCCATAGGGCGACATGCCCTGAAGGCTGCCTACGGGCACCGGGCTCTTGCCCTGGAAATTGTTGAAGGGCCTCAGGACAGCGTAGCCCCCCAGCTGGTAGGTCCGGATCATCGGTGTGAACGCGCCCCTGGCCACGTTCCAATGGGCCGATGTGAGAAGTGTCTTTCCAGCATACTCTGCATAGGCAGCCGCCTCGTACCAGCTCACCCCAGATACCGGATACTCCCCCTGTCCCGCGGGATAGTCCCCGACCTGCCATGTCGAGGGGCCGTGCTGACCCGTCTGGTCCACGAACAGCCGCATCGCCTCATCCCAGCTCAGATCCTTGCCGTCCTTCGTGAAGGGGTGCTTCCAGTAGGCCCGGTGGCTGTATGCGCCCTTGTCGACGAATGCCTTGTATTGCTTGTTCGTAACCTCATACCGGTCGATGTAGAAATCCTCGATCATCCCGGTTGGGGCCTTCGCCCCCTGAACGCGCACCATGCCGGGCGGTACGCTGCCCACCTTGTCCAGAGTCCGGACAAGAGCGTCGGGGCCGACGGTGCCCTCGCCACCCACCCGCCAGGTTGAAGCGGCGGCCAGGACGGTCTCGTAGCCTTCCTTCTCGAACTTCCACCGGAAGATCCCGATCGGGACCCGGACCTGCTTGACCGGCGTGACGCCGAGGGGCGTCCACTCGGCATCCGGCGTCCCATACTCCTTGAACGACACCGTCGCCCCCGGGGGGGTTGTCGCGATGTCGAACTTGAACGAGCACTTGGCGAAGAGCTCGGCCAATCTGGCATCCTGCGGAATGATGGCCTCTGCCTTTTCCGCCAGGCGGTAGGGTGGGACGAGGTTTCGCCACAGGTCGTTCTCCTCGATCAGCCGGGCGATCTCTGGCAGCGCCTCCTCTCGCGCCCAGCGCACCTGCGCCCGGTGGCGAACGAACCACGTTCCGAGTGCCACCAGCGCCAGCACGACGGCTGCCACCGGAATCGCGACCCGCGGTTGCCGCAGCAACCGCCCGAGCCTTCGCACGTTCAGGAAGCCCGCCACTCCTGGCGGCGGCTCGACCTCCAGGAGGATGCCCTTCAGTTCCTCGCGGATCTCACGCATCGACTGGATGCGTCGCGCGGGGGCCTTGACCAGCATCCCCGCCACCAGCGCCACGAGCCGCTTCGGAACCCCGGGGACCCGCTGCGCCAGCGGTGCCGGCTCCTGGCTCAGGATCGCCGCCGCCGTCCCCATCCCTTCGGCCTTCCTGAACGGATGCCCCCCCGTCAGCATCTCGTAGCACAGCGTCCCAAACGAGAAGATGTCCGAGCGGTGGTCCACCGGCTGGCCCTGCAGCTGCTCCGGCGACATGTACGCCAGCGTGCCCGGAGTGGTCCCCGCCTGCGTCGACTGCGTGACCGTCTGGACCTCCCCCGCCTGGACCTCCCCCGTCGTGGCCTCCTCGGTCGCCAGCCACCGCCGCGCCAGACCGAAGTCCGTCACCTTCGCATGGCCCGTCCCCGTCAGCATCACGTTGGCCGGCTTCAGGTCCCGGTGCACGATGTGATGCGCATGCGCCGCCTCCAACGCATCGGCAATCTCCGCCGCCAGCCGCAGCGCCTCCCCCAGCGGCAGCGGCCTCTGCGCGAGGCGTTCCTTCAGGCTCGCCCCGTCGAGGTACTCCATGACGATGAACGGCGTGCCCGCGACCTCGCTGGTTTCGTGCACCACGCAGATGTGGGCGTGATTGAGCGTGGCGATCGCCCGTGCCTCGCGCAGAAGACGCGAGCGGGCGCCGGCATCCTTCACCATCTCCTGTGGCAGGAACTTGATGGCGACGTCGCGGTCCAGCACGGTGTCCCGGGCGAGGAAGACCTCGCCCATCCCGCCTCGTCCCAGCGTGCTCACGATCCGGTAGTGCGACAGGCTCTCGCCAATCTCGGGCATGACCGCCTCCTGGCTCCGCGTTGACTCGAGGCCAACCCGCGCGAGGTCCGAGGGATGGCTCCGGCGACAGCGCGCGCCCCCGTTGAAGGTGGGTGGAAGACACCGCCGCCCTTGCGACAGGCGCCGGGCGGCGCGAGGACCGGATTGTGGCCACTACAGGGACCGGAAATCGGAGTCATGACAGGACAGCCCGGACCGTGTGCGTGCACCCCGTCAGTACCCACAAATCGAATCACAGTATCCGCGGGTAGCGCATACCGGTCAAGCTCCGGGCGTCGTGTCGGTGTCGTGCTGCGCCACGAAGACGTGGAGCCCCAGCCATCCGAAGGAAACCCGGCTCAGAGCCCGAGTCCCTGCTCGATCTCCTCGAGGCTGCGCCCCTTGGTTTCCGGGACCTTCGCGCGCACGAAGATGAACCCGGCGACGCAGACGCCCGCGTAGATCCAGAACGTGGCCGCGATGCCGACCGACCGCTGCAGCAGCGGGAACGCGAACGTCAGGATGAAGCAGGCGACCCAGAGCGCCGACACGGCCACCGAGACGGCGGCGCCGCGCACGCGGTTCGGGAAGATCTCGGCGATGAGGACCCACGTGACCGGCGCCAGCGAGAGGGCGTAGGCGCCGAGCGAGCAGAGGGTGAAGACGAGGACCGGCAGTCCCTTCCAGCCTGCCGCGTACGCTGCCCCGAGCAGCACGTGCGACAGCCCGATGCCCGCGCATCCCACCAGCATGAGCATCCGGCGGCCTACGCGATCGACGACCGCGATCGCGACCAGCGTGAACACCAGGTTGATCGTCCCGGTGATCACGATGTTGAACATGATGTCGCCGATTCCATAGCCCGCCGACCGGTAGATCTCCTCCGCGTAGTTGAAGATGGAGTTGATGCCGCTCCACTGCTGGAGAACCGCCAGCGCCACGCCGACGAGGACGATGGCCTTGACCTTTGGCTCGAGGAGTGCCCTCCACTCGGACGTCCGGGCCACGTCGCTCCCGAGAGTCTGTTCGATGGCCGTCAGCTCGCCGGCGGCATACGCATCGCCGCCAATGCGGGCCAGAACCCGCCGCGCCCGGTCGCGTGCGCCGGCCTGTCCGCCGTGGCGGCGGAGCCCTGAAGGGCTGGAGGCCAGCAGCCATCTCGGACTCTCCGGCACGAACAGTGCACCGGCGAAGAACACGAGCGACGGCACGGCCACAGCGGTGAACATCCAGCGCCAGCCTGACGCGACGTTCCACGCTGCCCGCGCCGCCTCGACGTCGGCGGCCTCGGGGAACGGGAGCTTCACGGCGATGAACCAGTTGACGATCTGAGCGCCGAGGATCCCGATCACGATCGTGAGCTGGTTCACGGCGACGAGCCTTCCGCGCAGGTGGGCCGGCGCGATCTCGGCGATGTACATCGGCGACAGGTTCGACGCCATGCCGATGGCGATGCCGCCGGCGATCCGCCAGACCACGAACGCCGCGAACGAGCCTGCCCATCCGGTGAGCACCGACGAGGCGGCGAAGAGGAGGGCGGCAGCCAGAAGGAGTCTTCTGCGGCCGAACCGGTCGCTGAGCGCGCCGGTGACGAGTGAACCGAGCAGGCAACCCACGAGCGCGCAGGAGTTCGCCCATCCAATCTCGGCGGCCGACGTGAGACCGAAGCTCTTCTCGAAAAACGGCTTCGCGCCGCCGATGACCACCCAGTCGTAGCCGAAAAGCAGGCCGCCCATGGCCGCGACGAGCGAGATCGTCCACACGTATCCGAGATGGTAGCGGGTTGTCATCGGTACTCCGAAATCGCCTCGAACATGGCGAAGAGGTTCTTGATCGGGGTAGCGGCCTGGACGTTGTGGATCGAGGTGAACACGAACCCGCCGCCGGGCGCGAACGTCTCGATCCGCCGGCGCACCTCGTCGCGCACCTCCTGCGGGCTCCCGAACGGCAGCGTCTTCTGCGTGTTCACGCCCCCGCCCCAGAACACGAGCCGGCTGCCGAATCTCCGCTTCAATTCGGCCGGGTCCATCCCGCGCGCCGAGCATTGCACCGGGTTGAGGATGTCGAAGCCCGCCTCGACGATCAACTCGAGCAGCGGCTCGATGCCGCCGCAGCAGTGCATGAAGGTCTTCCAGGGCGTATGGGAGTGAATCCACCCATTCACGCGCTGCTGGTACGGCAGGTAGAGCGCGCGGTAGGTCTTCGGGCTGCAGAACGGCCCGTTCTGCGTGCCGAAGTCGGTGCCGTTCGTTTGGATGATGGCGGCGCGGTCTCCGATGGCCGCGCAAAGCCGCTCGAGATTCGCGACGGCCACCTCGGCCTGGCGTTCGAACACCGCATGGATGTACGCGGGGCGCGTGACGGTGCTGACGTACCACTCCTCGATGTCGCGGATCCCTCGCGGACGCTTCATGTCGACACCCGGGACGAGCGCGATGTCGCCGAACGTCAGGCCGCCGAAGCTGCAGAACAGCGCTCGGTCCGTCTTCGTCCACAGACGTTCGGCCAGCGCGCGGTAGTGGGCGATCTCATCGTCGCCGACGGGCGTGAACTCCTCGGTGTTGTCGGCCGGGTCGAGGCGCGACTCGTCGATCGGCTCCTGGCGGACGATCGCGTCGAAGAAGTGGCCGCCCGCCGGCATCCGCCCGCTCGGCGCGACGCGGCGATCGTTCTCGGGCCACTGGAGCAGGTCGCCGTTCGGCTCGCGCGCCGTGTTCATGTCCACCGGCACCAGGACCGGCGTGCCGTCGGCCAGCTGCCACTCCTTGAACGCCGTCTGCGGGAACCCGAACATCGTTCCCGTGCCGTGCAGGCTCACCGTGTCCACGCCGAGCGCCGCGGCCAGGTCGGGCGCGATCTCGCCCAGCATCTGGTAGACCTCGACCACCTTGACGGGCGTGCCTGGCGGGTCCAGGCCGAGCGCCTGCCGCAGCGCGTAGACCATGCTGACGTGGATGCCCGTCTGGAAGCCGCCGCCGAAATCGACCGGCAGCCTGTCAGGCTCCGTGTGGGCGCACGCCGCCGCGATCCGCTCGCGAGGGGTCATCGGTCCAATCTCCGGTCAGCCGCCGCACTGTCCCTCCCAGCCGGCCAGATCCGAACCAGCATCACGCCGTGGCGGCCGACGGTGGCGCCGTATCGGCCCGTGACCGGGCCGAGTTCCTTCCAGCGCCACAGGTCGCGCACGCGCAGGCGGCCGACGGCGCCCAGGCCGAGGTCAGCCGCCGCGACCGCGACGTCGCGCGGCGATTCCGACAGGTTGAACAGGCCGACCGCAACCGACCCGTCCTCCATCGGCTTGGCCAGCACGAACTCCTCGTCCGTCTTCCGGACGATTCGCGCCTGGCGGCCGAGCGCGTCCTGGTCGACCGCGATCACCTCTGCGTTGTTGAGGACATTCAGCGTGAACGGGTCGAGTCGCGTGATGTCGCCCGAGTAGAAGAGCGGGGCGGCCATCAGCACCCACATCGACATGTAGGAGTACTGCTCGTGCTGGGTGAGCGACGTCGGCTTCGGCGGATCGTCGATGCTGTGGGCGTTTCCGACGTAACCGATCAGGATGTAGTCCGGGTCGTTCCAGCGGCCCGGCCGCGCGTATTCCGCATGCTCGGCGTTCTTGAACCCGATCGAGTAGAAGCCTGGCAGCCGCTGTCCCTTCTCCAGCCCGAGGTCGCCCGTGGTCCGCCACGAGTGGCCGCCGACCTCTCCGCCCCATTTCCAGACCTCTCCCATGCCGTACTGGCACAGGTTGAAGACGATGTCGCGCGGCTGCTTCTGCAGGAGGCCGCCCATCAAGCGGTACGGCTTCTGCAGGCGTTCCTGCTCTGGAGCCGAGCCTTTCGGCGCGACCTCGCCGTACGAGCACCAGTCGTACTTGAGGAAGTCGAAGCCCCACTCGACGAACCGCGCCGCGTCCAGCGCCTCGTGGTCGTACGACCCGTAGAACCCGGCGCACGTGCGCGGGCCCGGCGACGTGTAGAGGCCCGCCTTGAGGCCCAGCCCGTGGACGTAGTCCGTCATCGCCTTCATGTCGGGGAACCGCCGGTTCGGGTTGATCATGCCCCGCTCGTCGCGCGCGGGACCCGAGAGATCCGGGTCGGTGGACTTCGGCCGGTTCATCCACGAGTCGTCGATGTTCACGTACTCGTAGCCGTGGTCCGCCAGGCCCGACGTGATCATGATATCGGCCGCCTTCCGCATCAGGCCGTCGGTCGGGTGCTCATAGAAGGTGTACCAGTCGTTCCAGCCCATCGGCGGCGTGAGCGCCAGCGCGTCGCCCACGACGATCGTGAGCGGGCGCCCGGCCGACCCTCTGGCGTTTCTGGCGACAATCGTGGTCTCGTAGGACCGCGGCGTGCGGTATCGATCGTCCCGCGGATGATCCCGGTTGCGGGGTCGAGCGTCAGGCCGGCCGGCAGTCCCCTGGCGGTGAACTGCATCGGGCGGTCGCCGGTCGCCGGGATGCGGTAGAGGAACGGCCTTCCGGGCCTCGTGCCGTAGACCGACGGCCCGTTGATTCGCGGTTCGCGCGGCGTCGGCGGCGTCAGGATGCCGGGGTCGTCGCCGGACTGCGCGGCGATGACGGCGCCAGCCAGGAAGAGGGCAGCGGCAGCGCGGCTGAGGCGATGTCTGATTGCCATCACGCCGTATTCTATGCCGTCCGCCTCTGGGGTAGGATATGCGAAACGGAGAAGCTCCATGCCCAGGAACATCATCCTTCGCCTCGTTGTCTACTATGTCGGCCTGCTCGTGGTCCTCGGGGGCCTCTTCACCGCGTTTCCTGTGCTCTCCGACTACGTCGCGGCGGAGCGCGCCCGCCAGGGCGTTCGGCCCGCTCTCGAACTGGAGCCTCGGCCCGAGGACCCGTCGCTTCCGCTGTCGGGGACCGGGCCTCAGCAACTGCTGGAGCCCCAGACCACGATCCCCGTTTTCCTCTCGCTGGTGATCGCCCCGGTCACCGCGCTGCCCGTCGTGTGGGTCTACGGCTGGACCCGGCCGCGGAGGCGCTACAACCGGACGTTCGCTCACACGCTGCTCGTCGTCCCGATCGCCATCACACTCGTCGTCTTTCTCGTCAAAGGGAGCCTCGCTCTCGCGTTCAGCCTTGCGGGCATCGTCGCAGCGGTCCGGTTCCGGACGACGCTCGACGAGCCTATGGATGCCGTCTACCTGTTTCTCGTCATCGGAACGGGACTGGCGGCCGGCGTGCAGCTGCTCTTCGTGGCCCTGATTGCGACCATGGTCTTCAACGCCATCGCGCTCGCGGTGTGGCGGATGAACGTCGGGGCGCAGCCGGTCACGGTCGAAGGCTGGCGCCTCGTCGAGGCCGGTCCGGAAATGCGGGAACCCGTGTCAGGGGCGGCCGCTCAGACAGCGGGCGGCGCCGCGGAGGAGCCGGCCGATCCCTACAACTCACGCCTCCGCCTGCACGTCACCGACGTCGAGGCGGCGCAGCGCTTCGCCGCCCTCTTCCTCTCCGAGCACGCGAAGAAGTGGCAGGTTGCGGAAGTCGTGCCCGAGGATGGCGGTACGGCGGCGATCGAAATCGACCTGAGGCTCAAGAAGTCGGTGGACCTGGCCGCGTTCTCCAGGGAGATCGAGCGTGGCGACGGGCACGTCACTCGCGTCGAACTGACCAGGACCAAGACCAAGAAGCCGAAGGACGAGTGAGGGCCCCTGCCTACAGCTCCCGGATCTTGATGTTCCGGAACCAGATCGCGTAGCCGTGGTCCTGGAGGCCGATGTAGCCCTCCCTGGCAATCCCCTCGATGAAGCCCTTGAAGGTCCTGAACTTGCTGACCTGGACCAGGGCATCCCACTCGGCGGTCCAGAGCGTGTACTCCACGACCTTCATGCCGTTCTGCGTGTGGGTTGCGCGGCCGTCCTTGACGCGGATGACGATCGTGTTCCACTCGCCCGCGGGCTTCGCGCTGTTCGGGGCGGCCGGCAGCATGTCGTAGAGCGAACCGGCCAGGTGGCTGATCACCCTGTTGTCGGTCGCGTCCACGTTGTCGAGCACCTGGACCTCCGGGGCCGCGTAGTAGATGGGCTGACCCGGCACTTCCCGTACGTCAGTAGAAGATCCCCGAGTTGCCGGCCTTCTCCGTCTTCCAGTCGATGGAGAGCTCGAAGTCCTTGAACTTCTTCGGGGCGTACAGGATGTCGCCGCCCGCGCCCTGGCCGGGCTTCCTCCCTGGCGCCGTGAAGACCTTCATCGTCTGGTCCTCGACGACCCAGTTCGCGGGCATGGCCGTGCCGTTGCACTGCCGCCAGCCGTCGAAAGTCCGGCCGTCGAACAGGAGCATCCAGCCCTGCTGCTTCTCGGCGGCGGTGAGCGTGTTCGGCGCCTGCGACTGGAGAACGGTGCCGAGGGAAAGAATGACGGCGATGCACGCGAGTACGACGCTGGCGCGCTGCTTCATCTGTGATTCTCCTTCGGGCAACTGCATCGCCGATAGCATACCCGTTTTCACTTCTTCACCCGCATCGCCGCCTCGATCTCGGCGATCGTGCGGGGTATTCCGGCGGTCAGGTTCTCGCACCCGGTTTCGGTGATGACCACGGTGTCCTCGACGCGAACGCCCAGGTCTTCGCCGGGCCATGTCATGTACGGCTCGTTGGCGAAGACCATCCCGACCTTCAGCACCTGGGGACCCCCGCCGACGTCGTGGGTTGCCATGCCGACGAAATGGCCGAACCCTCCGCGCATCCGCCTGAAGTAGTCCTTGGTGAGGTCGAACCCCTGCTTCTTGAGAATCTCCTCGACCTCAATCCGGCACTGCTCGAGCGTGAGGCCGGGCCGGTACACTTTCAGATTGGCCTCGTGCACTGCGAGCGACGCCTCGTAGACCTCCCGCTGGCGCGGCGTGAACTTGCCGTTGGCGGGGAACGACGTCGTGATGTCGATGTCGTAGTAGTCGAGGTCCGGGCCGGCATCGACGACGATGAAGTCGCCGTCCTTCAGCTGGCGGTCGTGCGCGCTGTAGTGGACGTACGGATGGTTCTCGCCCGACGAGACGATCACGCCGTAGGCGCTCTCCTGCGCCCCCTGCTTCTCGCAGACGTAGTTCAGTTCGGCCGACAACTGGTACTCGTACATGCCCGGTCGCGTAACCCTGATCATCGCGGTGTGCGCCGCGGCCCCAATCTTCCCCGCCCGGCGCAGCAGTGCGATCTCGGCGGGCGACTTGATCGTCCGGAGGTCCCAGATGAGCGGCGAGCAATCGCGGACCTCGACCTGGGGGAAGCGCTCCCTGAGCAGCTTGACGAACTGGAGTTCGCGCGTCAGTCGCCCGTCCCAGGCGTTCTGGGTCGTGTTCCGCTGCAGCGTCCGGAGCTTCTCCATGCTCGCCTCGCGGTAGAGCTCCTCCGGCCGGAACGGCGTGTAGACGATCCTCGAGCGGCCGGCAATCCCAGTCAGCAGCGCGTCGAGACTCTCGATCGGCGCCACCCGCTCGATGCCGGTGAACGCCCTCGGGTCCTTGACCAGCGCGGCGTCGATCCCGTCGGCGCGCGCGGCGGCTTCGGTGGCGGTGAACACCAGCGTGCTCGTCTTCGACAGCCCGTCGACGATGAGCACCGCGTTCGGGATCTCGGCGCCCGTCAGGTACATGAAGTCGTTGTTCTGGGCGTAGCGGTAGTAGTTCATCAAGGGCTGCGCGCCCCAGATAATCGCCACGCCGTCCGGGATCTTCGCCATCAGGCTCGCGCGCCTGGCGGCGTACTCGGCATTGTCGAACCGGGGTCCTGCCGCGATCGAGGACGCGCAGCAGAGCGAGAGGGCGACGACCAGCCAGCCGAGCCGTGTTCGGATATTCATTGGAATCCTCCAGGGGGCCGCGGTTACATCCGCAGACCCTTTACGACATCTACGACGAACGCGGCGCAGCGCTCGCCGGCGGCCCACTGAACCTCGGGCGAGTAGAACTCGGAGTCCGAGATCATCCGGACCGCCACGAAGCGCACGCCGAATCCGGCTGCGGCACCCGCCGCGAACGCGCTCTCCATATCCTCGGAGACCGCGCCGTAGACCTTGTTCACCCACACCAGTCGATCGATCTCGCGGTTGAACTCGAACGCCGACCCGATCACGCCCTTCACGACGCGCCCATGCCGGTTGGGTGTCGCGAGGACCGATGCGAGCGCCTCGCCGTCGCCCGGGAAGCGCTTGAACTCCACTCGCTCCTTGCCGTCCAGGCGGAGCCAGTGCGACAGCGGCGTCCATCGCGCCTGGCTGACGCCGGCCCCGGGGTCGGCGTGGGTCGATCGGAAGGCGCCGTAGTCCACCGTCGCCTCCCCGGCGACGACGTCGTAGACCCTGAGCGACGGGTCGAGCGCGCCGGCCGTGCCCTGGTTGACGACGAGACGGGGACGGAAGTTGATGATGGCCAGCGTCGTCGCCACCGAGGCGTTCATTGGCCCGACCTCCGTGCGCGACACGACGACGCGCTTGCCGCCGAGCTGTCCGCGCCAGAACGTCCACGCGCCGATCTGGATCGTTTCCTTGTCGGCGAGCGCCGTGAGCAGCGGTTGCAGTTCGGCGTCGACCGCGCCCTGGATGACGATATCGACAGGCGGGCCGAAGTCCGCCGCCGGTCGGGCGGCGGCCGGCGCCTGGGGCGCGGCCGCCAGCGCCGCAAGAGCCATCACCGACAGCAGCGCCGCCACAATCGCTGTGCGGCACCTTCTCGCGAACGCGCGAACCATCACCATCGCGGACCTCGAACGGAAACGCCTGAAATGAACGGGCGGCCGGCCAGACACGGCGAGCCGGTCGGCGTGCGGACGATTGTAGCGCACGTCGCCGCCATTCCATCGAACCCGGCGGCTTCGAGATCCGTCCAATGAACACAGCGTCTGCCATGCTCGAACTCAAGGCCGCCAGTAAACGATTCGGTTCCGTGACCGCCGTCGACTCGGTCAGCTTCGGCGCCCGCGCCGGGGAGACCATCGGCCTGCTCGGTCCCAACGGAGCCGGCAAGACGACCACCGTGTCGATGATCGCCGGGCTCCTTCAGCCCGATGCCGGAGAAGTGCTGGTGGACGGCCGACGGCTCACTGGTGACACCGACCCGTTCAAGCGGCGGATTGGGCTCGTGACCCAGGACATCGCGCTCCTCGAGGAGCTGACCGCCACCCAGAATCTGCTCCTCTTCGCGGCGCTCTACGACCTCACTCGCACGACAGCCCGCCGGGCGGCGGGCGAGGCTCTCGAGTTGGTCGGGCTGACGGACCGCGCCGGGGACAAGGTGCGGACGTTCAGCGGCGGCATGAAGAGGCGCCTCAACCTCGCCGCGGCGCTGCTCCACGACCCGCAGGTGCTCCTGCTGGACGAGCCGACGGTCGGCGTCGACCCCCACAGCCGCAACGCGATCTTCGACAACCTCGAGACGCTCAAGCAGCGCGGCAAGACGCTGGTCTACACGACCCACTACATGGAAGAAGCCGAGCGGCTCTGCGACCGGATCGTCATTCTCGACCGGGGCCGCGTGGTCGCGGACGACACCCTCCAGGGTCTCTACCGGCTGGTGCCGGCGAGCAATCTGATCGCGATCGAACTCGAGGACCGGGCAGCCACAGTGCCTGCCGAGCCGCTGCGGGCGTTGGTCGGCGTCAGCCACGTGGAGGCGGGCGCGGGCGGTGTGCGGGTTGGCGTGACGAATCTGGCCGCGACGCTGCCGGTCGTGCTGCAGTGGCTCGCCGACCACGCGTACCCCTATCGCCACGTTGTCACCGAGCGGGCGGACCTGGAATCGGTCTTCCTGACACTGACCGGGCGGACGTTGCGAGACTGATCATGAGACCCTTTGCCGCACTGGTGGGGAAGGACCTCCGACTGTTCTTCGCCGATCGTCGCGCGGTCCTGATGTCGGTGCTGGCTCCGATCGTGATCGCGTCGTTCTTCGGCTTCATCTTCGACGAAGGCGGCGACCGGCGCGACGCGAGCCGCGTGGCGGTGGTGGTGGTGGACGAGGACGGAAGCCTCATCTCGAAGGACCTGCTCGCGCGCCTCTCCGCTGACGCAGCGCTCGACGCGAAGACCGCCACGCTGGGCGGGGCGCGTGACGCCGTCCGCCGGGGCAGGGCCGCCGTCGCCATCCGTTTCCCGACCGGCTTCGGCGCGGCGGCGGCAGCCGCCTTCTTCGGCGGCAGCGGCCAGAAGAAGGCCGAGGTGCCGCTCATGTACGACCCGTCGCGGGCCACCGAGGCCGCAATGGTGCAGGGCATCCTGGCCGGGCACGCGATGGAGGCGGTCAGCAGGGAGATGTTCAACGGCCAGTCCGGGCGCGACGCCGTCGACAAGAACCTCGTGCGCGTCGAGCAGGATCCCGACATCCCCGCAGCCGACCGGAGTGCGCTGCTGGGCCTGCTTCAGGGAGTGAAGGGCTGGAACGATCGCGCGCAGGGGTCCGGAGCAGGCGGACTCGGCACCGGTCTGACGATGCCGTTCGAGGTGAAGAAGGAAGCGGTGACGTCCGGCCGTGGAACCCCTTATAACAGTTACGCTCACTCGTTCGCCGGCATGGGCGTCCAGTTCATCCTGTTCATGGCGATCGAGATGGGCGTGGGGCTGCTGCTGCAACGGAAGGAAGGGATGTGGAAGCGGCTCCGGGCCGCGCCGTTGTCTCGCACCGCGCTGCTCGGTGGCCGCGCGGTCAGCACCGCGCTGTTGTCGCTGTTCATCCTCGCCTGTCTGTTTGCGTTCGCGCGGGTCGTGTTCGGCGTCCGCGTCGAGGGAAGCCTGGCGGGGTTCGTCGGCGTCTGTGTGGCGTTCTCTCTGATGACCGCCTCGTTCGGGCTGCTGATCGCGAGCCTCGGCAGGACGCCGGAGAGCACCCGCGGCCTGTCGATTGTCGCCACGCTGTTCCTGGTGATGCTCGGCGGCGCGTGGGTGCCGACGTTCGTCTTCCCGCGGTGGCTCCAGAACCTGACCGCCGTCGTGCCCACCCGCTGGGCCGTTGACGGCCTCGACGCGACCACGTGGCGCGGTCTCGGCCTCGCCTCGGTGGCGTGGCCAATCACCTTCCTCCTCCTCACAGCGCTGCTCTGCGGCGGCGTGGCCGTCGCCAGGTTCCGCTGGGACGCGGACTAGTCAACCCCGCTTTCGCGTAGAATCTGACGACCGGCCGGCCCGAGGCGGGCGGAGGAGATGGTCATGAGGACGACAACAACGGCGCTTGTCGTGGTGTGCCTGATCACAGCAGGAGCGGCGATGGGGCAGACAATCAAGTTCGTTCCGCAGAGCGGGGTGGCGACTTTCGCGGTCCGCCCGCCGGTGCTCCGCGTCAAGCCCGGCGACATCGTCGAATCGCCGACGCTGACGCGCCCCGGCGACTACTACGAGAAGGAAGGCGGCGCGTGGCCTGGCGAGGTCGGCCCGTTCTATATCGAGGGGGCCGCGCCCGACGACACGCTCGTCGTTCGGATTCTCAGCGTTCGGCTGAATCGTGACACGGCGGTGTCGTTCGTGAGACCCGCCGGCCTGAGTGCGCTCGCCACCGACGGGCGGCTGCGGCTCCTGAACGACCCGCTGCCCACGCGGCGCTTCGTCTGGCAGCTGGACCGGAAGCGGAACGTGGCATCGCTCGACCTGCCGAACTCGAAGTCGAAGCGGATCGAGATCCCGCTCAATCCGATGGTCGGCCGCGTGGCCGTGGCGCCGGCGGGGGAGGAGGCGTTCGGCGGCCTCTGGCCGGGCGCGTTCGGCGGGAACATGGACGCCTCGGATATTCGGGAAGGCGCCACGGTCTACCTGCCGGTCTACCACGAGGGCGCGCTGTTCTACTTCGGCGACATCCACGCGGCGCAAGGCGACGGCGAGGTGTGTGGCTCCGGCCTCGAGACGACGGCCGTCGTGACGATGCAGTTCGAGCTGATCAAAGGGAAGAAGATCGCCTGGCCGCGGATCGAGGACGCCAGCCACATCATGGTGGCCGGCAGCGGCCGGCCGCTCATCGACGCGTTCCGTATCGCACACGTCGAGCTGATCGAGTGGCTCGTGGCCGACTACGGCTTCGAGAAGATGGAGGCCTACCAGGTCGTGTCGCAGGTGGGCAGCGCGCGGGTCGCCAACGTGGTGGACCCGCTCTACACGGTGGTCGCGAAGTTCCCGAAGGCGCTGCTGCCGAGAAGGTGACACCCTTGGACGCATTCGCTTCGGGAGCGATTACGGATCTGTAAGTGGTTTCGGCGTGGGCGCGGAGGACCTCCCGACCTCGGGTATCTGGCCTGGCGACGGATTCGCTGCATCACCTGGTGGCGGCGGCTACCCCGGAGCTCCCGGTGGAGCTCCTCGAGCGCCACGCGCACCACGTCGCGATGGTGCACCTCGGCGCCTATCTCCGCGGCGGACTCGAGCCACATCTGGTGAATCAGCTCGAGATCGTCCGGCGTCAGCGTGGGCGCATGTGGGCCCAGCAGGCAGGTCTGGACCTCCCCGGTCAGCTTGTAGGTGACCAGCTGCGTGCGCAGTTTGTCGCTGTCCGCCACCCGCTCCCACGCCTGCCCGAGAAGTCGAGCCTGGTCGGCCGCCGAGAACTTCGCCGAGTCGCCCAGCACGATCCGGCTCGCCGACAGCCGGACCGCGGTCTGCGCGATGGCATCGAACACGTTGCCCGCCGGTACGGTCAGCAGCTTGACGGGCAGCCCGCGGCGCTCGGCGACGGCCACCACACGCGTGAACAGAAGCTGCTCATAGCCCGTGAAGATATCGGACTGGTCCAGCTTCTCGAATCCGGGGTCCGGGCCGTGCAGCAGTCGGACGGTCATAGCGACGAGATCGTGGCGCTCGGCGTCCGTCTGCGAAAGCGCCCATTCGAGATGCGCCAGGGTGTTGTAGTCGCGCACGGGCACCAGCACGGCGCCTGGTCTGGTCGCCAGTTCCGCGAGGCTCAGGTCTGCGGCCGGCAACAGCTGGAACTGGTCGACGGCATGCCCGCCAGGCGCCGATTGCCTCCGTCGCGCCCCGGCGCGCTCGGTGGCCACGAACAGCAGGTAGATGCCGACGGTGAACGCCGCGCCGGATATGGTGGCCACCCGCTTGGTGACGAGGTTGATCAGGGCCACCGAAAACAGCGCCAGCGTCGTCGCCGCCAGGCCGATCGGCAGTTCGATGCCGCCCACCCTCAGGTTCAGCGGCACCCGCCACTCGCGGGGCCCTGGTTGCTTGAAGCGCAGCACGAGGACGGCCAGCCCCTTCAGCGCGAAGCTCCAGACGACGCCGAAGGCGTACGCCTCGCCGAGTACGTAGATGTTGCCGCCGCTGAGCACGACCGTCGCCAGCTGGAGCGCGGCGATCGTGTTGAGAATCCGGTGGGTCGTCCCGAACCGACGATGGGGGTGGCGGAACCACGCCGGCAGGACGCCGTCCTCCGAGACCCGGTTGAGGACCGCGTTCGACCCGACGATGGCGGTGTTCACGGCGCCGGCCAGCATCAGGAACCCCACCACGACGACGCACCCCTGGAACACGAGCCGAACCGCGTAGGGCCCGGCGAGATGCATCGCGATGCCGGAGATGAGATTGTCGCTGAAGCTGCCGCGGACCGAGTCCGGGATCAGCGCCGCGGCGAGGAAGCTGACCGCCGATGTGAAGACCAGGCTGTAGAGGAAGATCACCAGGCCCGTTCGACGGAGGTTCAGCACCTTGGGGTGCTCGATTTCGCGGTACACCTGCGCCAGCGACTCCTCGCCGCTCATCGCGAGGAAGGAATGCCCCAATCCGACGAGGATGGCGACTGCGGTGAACGCGGGCCACCGTGTGCCGCGCAGCCAGCCGAGCGCTTCGTCCGAGAATCGGATGTGCTCGAGCGTCGGTGGCGGCGGCAGGTGACCGCCCTGCCGCAGGAGGGTGAATGCCGACCAGACCAGCAGGACGACCACCATCACGGTTGTGATCTGGATGATCCGGAGCGCGTCGCTGCTGGATTCGCGCAGCCCCTGGGTGTTGCGCCACCAGAAGTAGCCGATGACGGCGACCGCGAAGAGCGCGGCGCCGTGATTGGGCGAGACCGGCAGGCGCAGGCCGGATCGCTCCAGGACGTCCGACGCGAGGCCCACGATGTACAGCCCGGCGGACACCGCACTGATGGGCCCGGTCAAAACGTAGTCGAAGAGCAGCGCGGACACCGACAGCTTCGCCATCGTCCCGCCCATGGCCTCCTTGACGACGCGGTAGACGCCGCCTCGGACGAACATCACCGAGCTCTCGACGTACACGGCGCGGACGGCGTAGGAGAAGAGCATCACGCCGAGGATGAACCACGGCGCCGCCTTGCCGACGGCCTGTTCAGCAATGCCGCCGGCATAGAACGCGGACGAACCCAGATCGGCGAGGACAATGGCTGCCGCGCGCCAGAAGGAAATGAATGAAAGAAAGACGGTCGTGGCGACGACCACCTGCACCGGATTGCGCCTGACGGCTCGGACGGACATCTGACGACCTCGCACAGAGGCGGAGCGGACCATCCCCAACTCACGATCTTCGCCGTCGCTCCATTAGGAAGTCATAAGTGGCGTGTAAGGCCTTCGTAAGGGGCCGGGAGCGCCCCGGGGCGCCCCGGGGCGTTTGACACGATGGAGACTGGTTCGCTACGCTCCATCGAGGCATCAGTGGCCCGCCCTCTGCTCTCGCTGGCTCGCTCCGTCGCCTCGATTGGCGTCGTGCTGACCGTCACGGCGTTCTGCCACCTCATCCTCAGGGTGAATCCGACGACCGCCGCGCTGACCTACGTGGTTGTCGTGCTGCTCGTTGCCGGCAGGTGGGGTGTCGTGGAGGCGACCGGCGCGGCCGTGGTCGCGACCGTCTGTCTGAATGCCTTCTTCATGCCGCCGGTGGGCACGCTGACGATCGCCGACCCCCACAACTGGGTGGCGCTCGCCGCATTTCTGGCGACGGGGATCGTGGCCAGCCAGTTGTCGGCACGTGCCCGAAGACGGACCATTGAGGCGGTGGCGCGACAGCGCGACCTCGAGCGGCTCTACGCGCTCAGCCGGGCGCTGTTGCTCTCTGACGCGCGCCCCACAGTGGCGGCGGCAATCGCGCGGCATGTCGCCGACGCATTCGAATTCCGGTCGGTCGCCGTGTTCGACCACCGCGCGGGTCACCTCTCATGGGCGGGTGTGGCCGCCGGAAAGGCGGTGGAAGAGAAGCTTCGCGACGCGGCGAGGCAAGGCGTCACGCTGGCGGACGGCCTGGTGCAGGTCGTGCCCATCCGATTGGGCGGTACGCCGATTGGGTCGCTCGCCATCCCCGCGGGAGAATCGACCGACACGGTCGTGCAGTCGATCGCGAGCCTGGCGGCGATTGGCCTCGAGCGCGCGCGCGGACTGGAGGCCGCGGCGCGAGCCGAAGCCGCGCAGGAAAGCGGGCAGCTCCGGGCGACCATCCTCGACGCGCTGGCGCACGAATTCAAAACGCCGCTGACGTCGATGAAGGTCGCAGCCGCCGATCTCAGGGCGAACGTCCACGACGATCGCAACCGCGAGCTGGCGGCCATCATCGACGAAGACCTGGATCGGTTGCAGTCGCTCGTCACGGACGCCGTGTCGATGGTGCGCGTCGATGCCGGCGATTTCAGCCTCCGCCCCGACCGTCATCTCGTGTCGGACCTGGTGACCAGGGCGCTGCGCCAGTTCGAGGCGAGGCTCGACGGACACGACGTCGTCACGTCGGTCCCCGACGGACTCTCGGTCCAGGCCGACCGGGAGCTGCTCGGCCTGGCGCTGCGCCAGTTGCTGGACAACGCGGTGAAGTACGCCCCGCCGGGATCGGTCATCGAACTCCGCGCGGCCGGGGCGGACACGATCGACCTCTCCGTACGAAACTCTGGCCCGGCGATTCCCGAGCACGAACAGGAGAGGGTGTTCGAGCGCTTCTACCGGGGGGCACGGGCCCGCCGGCTCCCTGGCACGGGCATGGGCCTCGCCATCGTCCGCCAGATTGCGGAGGCACATCGCGGCGCGGTCAGCGTGCGCAGCGCTCCGGGGGCCGGAACCGAGTTCACCATTTCATTGCCGCGGACAGGGGACAGCACATGAGCGCCGGCCGCATTCTCGTCGTGGACGACGACCCTCAGATTCGGCGCGTCCTCAAAGTCACGCTGAGCGGCCAGGGCTTCGAAGTGGATGACGCCAGGGACGGGGACCTCGCGCTCGAGAAGCTCCGCAACGCCCGCTTCGACCTCGTGCTGCTCGACATCAACATGCCGGGCATGAACGGGCTGGACGTCTGCCGGGCGATTCGATCCGGGTCACAGATCGGCATCATCATGCTGACCGTGCGGGACGACGAAGCGGACATCGTGGAGGCGCTCGACGCAGGCGCGGACGACTACGTGACCAAGCCGTTCAAGCCGTCGGAGTTGTCGGCGCGCATCCGCGCCGCGCTCCGGCGGGCGCCGTGGGGCCAGGGCCCGTCAGGCCGGCTCTCGCTCGGCACGGTGACCGTCGATTTCGACACGCGTGAGGTGACGGCCACGGGCGGGCGCGTGCGGCTCACTCCGAAGGAATTCGACCTGCTCCGCTACCTGGTGACGCACGCCAACAAGGTGATCTCGCATCGCGAGCTGCTGCAGGCTGTCTGGGGACCGGACTACGGCGACCAGGTCGACTACCTGCGCGTCGTCGTCAACCAGCTCCGAAAGAAGATCGAACCGGCGCCGTCGAGTCCCGTCTACGTGCTCACGGAACCGTGGGTCGGCTATCGACTGCAGCTGCCAGGCGAGTCGAACTGACCGCG
This sequence comes from uncultured Acidobacteriota bacterium, assembly GCA_963698725.1. Taxonomy (GTDB): domain Bacteria; phylum Acidobacteriota; class Vicinamibacteria; order Vicinamibacterales; family Fen-181; genus FEN-299. Next base: position 1,239,475 of record CAVORY010000002.1, on the reverse strand, counting down.
GCGTGCCGAGGTTCTCCAGCGGAGTGCCGAGGACCCCACTACGGGACGGCCTGACGGCTTGACGGTCCTCCCGACGCAACTACAGCTTCGGTGGCACGCGTCGCCGGGTCGCCTGCTCGAACGCGTAGGCCAGCGCGATTAGTCGAGGTTCGCTGCAGGCGCCGCCCGTGAAGCTGACCCCATAGGGTGTCGGCTTCGGGTCGAAGCCGGCGGGAAACGCCGGCGCGGAAGAGCCGCCAGGTCCCACGCCTCCAGGCCCTCCGCCTGCGGCGGCGCTCGACACGGACCCGAACGGGACGATGACCGTGGGGTAGCCGGGCTTGGCCGCGATCGACGCACCGCTCGATCCCGGAAACAGCAGCGCGTCGAGTCTCTCGCGCTTCATCACCGCGTCGATGCCCTCGGTCGCGCTCAACCGGATGTCCTTCTCGCGGTCCGCCTGGTAGCGCGCGCGGTCGCCGCGCACGTCCATCTCGTCCGAGATGTCGAGCAGCGCCTGGCCGTATTTGATCGCGCCGGCGCGCTGGTGCGCCACGTTCCACAGGCGCAGCTCGGTCAGCGTCTTCACCGGCGCCACAGGTCCAAGCGACGCCAGCCAGGCGTTGAAGTCACGCTTCATCCCGTATTTGAAGACCACCGAGCAGTCGGCGTCCTTCCCCCTGGCGTTGTCGAGACCGCCGCACATCGGCCACAGCAGGAAGTTGTTCCTCGCGTCAGTCGCCAGGACGCTCGGGATGTCTGCCGGGTCCACGACGACGGCGCCCTGCTGCTTGAGGATTTCGATCGCCTCGACCATCACCTTCGCCTGATCGGGGCTCAGCCCGCCTCGCGGCTGTGTCGCGGCGGGCGGTGTCGTCCGGTCGTAGAACGACGCCCGTGGGATCCCGATGCGCGCCCCCTTGAGGGCACCCGCGTCCAGGAAGCGCGTGTAGTCGCGGCCCGGCGGCGGCATGCACGCCTTGGTGGCCGCGTCATTCGGGTCTGGCGCTGGGCCTTCGAGCACGCCGAGCACGATGGCCGCGTCGGTGACCGTGCGCGCCATCGGCCCGGGCGTGTCCTGGTCCGCGGTGATGGGAATGACGCCGTGCCGGCTGACGCGGCCGACCGTCGGCTTGATGCCGACCAGCATGTTGGCGTTCGCCGGGCTGAGGATGGACCCGGACGTTTCCGTTCCGACGTTGGCGGCCCAGAAGCTGGCCGCGGTCCCGATCCCCGAGCTCGAACCGCCAGTCCCGAGCACGGGTCGCCCATCGCCGGTGGCCTCCCTGGGGTCGCGCCGAGGGTCGTACGGGTTCATGCCGTAGCCGCCGAGCGCGCTGTAATTGCCGGGCATGCCGGTCGCCACCCAGTTGGCGAGTTCCGTCAGCACCGTCTTCGCGACGATGATCGCGCCGGCTTCGCGCAGGTTCTTCGTCAGGGTCGCCTCGTAGGGCGGGACGAGGCCCGCGAACGCCAGCGCCCCGCCGGTTGTCGGCATGTCGGTCGTGTGGATGTTGTCCTTGAGCGCGATCGGGATGCCGTGGAGCGGCCCGCGCACCTTCTTCTGCGCGCGTTCGGAGTCACGCGCCTCGGCCTCTTCGAGCGCCCTGGAGTTCACCGCTATGACGGCGTTGAGGCGCTCCTCGTGGGTGGCGATGCGGATCAGGCACTCGCGCACGAGGTCCCTGGAGGTGACCCGCCCCTGTTCCATTGCGGCGCGCATCTCCGGAATCGTCGCCTCGACGACGGTGAACGGCGGTGGCGGGGAGGGAGGCGAAGCGGCCTTCCTTCCCTGGGCCGAGAGGACGGCCGCGGCGCACCCGGCGGCCAGCGAGGCGGCGAGCAGGAAATGTCGCATCATGGCCCGCCATTGTAGCGCGCGCGTGCTAGGATTCGCGACGGAGGGGCACGGTTCCATGAGTGACGACAACTTCTGTGACGACCGGTGCGGCTGCAGAACGGGTTTCGAACGCCGTGACTTTCTGCGGCTGACCGGAGCCCAGGCCGTCGCGTTGCTCGCAGCCGGCGTCCCGGTGATGGCCGGGCCGTTCGGCCGGGGAGACTTCCAGTCCCTCGTGCCGACGGACAAGAAGCTCACCCCGGAGTGGCTGGCTTCGCTCACGGCGCGCGGTGAACCGACGGTCTATCGCGGTGCCGAACTCGACACGATCGGCATGCCGGTCGGCGGCATCTGCGCGGGGCAGCTCTACCTGGGCGGCGATGGCAGGCTCTGGCACTGGGACATCTTCAACAAGCACATCGGGACCAACGCGGCGCACTACGCCAAGCCCATGAAACCGGCGTCGCCCGTGGACCAGGGCTTCGCGCTGACCGTCTCCGGCCGCACGATTCTGCTCGACCGGACGGGCTTCGGTGACGTCAGCTTCCGCGGGCAGTACCCGATCGGGACGGTCGAATACCGGGACCCTGGCGTTCCGGTCGCCGTCACCCTCGAGGCTTTCTCGCCCTTCATCCCGCTCGAGACGGATGATTCGAGCCTGCCCGCGACGGTGATGCAGTTCACCATCCGGAACACGTCGGGTAAGCAGGTCGAAGCGACGCTGACCGGCTGGCTCGAGAACGCCGTGCTTCTCGACCACCGCGACACGCCCGGCGTCCGGCGCAACCGCATCGTCGCCGGCGACGGATTCACCTTCCTCGATTGTGCCGCGCAGAAGCCGGCCGAGTCGGGCGCCCCGGCTCGGCCCGACGTCGTCTTCGAGGACTGGAGCAAGGACACCTACGCCGGCTGGAAGGTGGAAGGCACCGCGTTTGGCAGCGGGCCCATCCCGAAGAAGGCGATTCCCGCGTACCAGGGCGACGTCGGTGGCGACACGGAGCGCGTGGCGAACACGCATGCGGGCGCTCCAGGCTCGAATTCGGGCGAGCGCGACAACGCGGTCGGCACGCTCACCAGCCGGCCCTTCACGATCGACCGCGACTTCATTCAGCTCTGGATCGGCGGCGGCAATCACCCGGGACAGACGTGCCTCAACCTGTTGGTGGACGGCCAGGTCGCTCGCTCGGCCACTGGAAGCAACAGCAACCGGATGACGTTTCGCGATTTCGACGTCCGGCCGTGGCGCGGGCGCCAGGGCGTGCTCGCGATCGTCGATGCTCACACCGGCGGCTGGGGCCACATCGGCGTCGGGCGAATCACGTTCAGCGACCGGCCGGCGGCCCTGACGATGTTCGACACGCTGCCCGACCAGGGGACGATGGGACTCGCACTGGTCGGTCGCCAGCCCGGCGACCTGGCCGCGGCGAGGCGGGGCGCGGCGGACGTCGATGCTTCGGAGCCGATCGCTGCGAAGCTCTCAGGTGAACTTGGCCGGACGCTGCGGCTCGAACCAGGCACGTCGACGACGGTGACCTTCGTCCTCACCTGGCATTTCCCGCACCTCGAACTCGCCGGCCTGCGCGATCGCGGACGCTACTACGCCACGACGTTCGAGTCGGCGCACGCGGTCGCCCGGCACGTCGCCGCGAACATCGACCGGCTGGCATCGCAGACGAGACTCTGGCGCGACACCTGGTACGACTCGACGCTTCCGCACTGGTTCCTCGACCGTACGCATCTGAACGTGTCGATCCTGGCGACGTCCACCTGCTACCGACTGGCTTCGGGCCGGTTCTGGGCGTGGGAGGGGGTCGGGTGCTGCGAGGGCACCTGCGGCCACGTCTGGCAGTACGCGCACGCGATGGCGCGACTGTTCCCCGATCTCGAGCGCAACGTCCGCGAGCGTGTCGACTTCGGCCTGGCGATGCAGCCGGACGGCGCCATTCACTTTCGCGGCGAACAGAACGCCATCCCGGCCATCGACGCCCAGGCGGGTACGGTGCTGCGGGCGCTGCGGGAGCACCAGGCCTCGGTCGATTCCGCGTTCCTCCAGCGCGTCTGGCCGGCCGTCAAGCGCGCCACCGAGTGGCTGATCCGGAAGGACGAAGATGGAGACGGCCTGATCGTCGGCAACCAGCACAATACGCTCGACACCGACTGGTTCGGCCCGGTCGCCTGGCTGAGCGGCCTGTATCTCGCCGCGCTCGAGGCGGCGGCCGCGATGGCCGACGAGATGGGCGACGCGCCGTTTGCGGCAGCCTGCCGCCAGATCGCCACGCGCGGCCGCGCAAGCATCGTCGCGCAGCTGTTCGACGGCGAGTACTTCGTCAACAAGCCCGACCCGATGCACCTCGACGCCATCAACTCCGGCAGCGGCTGCGAGATCGACCAGGTGATGGGGCAGAGCTGGGCGTGGCAGGTCGGACTTCCGCGCGTCTTTCCCGTGAAGGAAACGCTGTCGGCGCTGCGCAGCCTCTGGAAGTACAACTTCACGCCCGACGTCGGTCCCTACCGCGACCGTTACCGCGCGGGCCGCTGGTACGCGATGGCCGGCGAGGCCGGCCTGCTCATGTGCACGTTCCCCCGTGCCGGCTGGGACTACGAGCAGGCGAAGGGGAAAGGACCCGATTGGGCCGCCGGCTACTTCAACGAGTGCATGAACGGCTTCGAGTATCAGGCCGCCGGCCACATGGTCTGGGAAGGCATGGTGCAGGAGGGGCTGGCGGTGACACGCGCGGTGCACGACCGCTACCACGCCTCGCGCCGAAACCCGTGGAACGAGGTCGAGTGCGGTGACCACTACGCCCGCTCGATGGCGAGCTACGGCGTCTTCCTTGCCGCGTGCGGCTTCGAGTATCACGGCCCGAAAGGCCGGCTCGGGTTCGCGCCGCGCCTGTCGCTGGACCGATTCAAGGCTGCGTTCACGACCGCGGAGGGTTGGGGGACGTTTACGCAGCAGCGCTCGGCGACCGGATTGTCGGCCGGAGTCGCGGTGAAGCACGGGAAGTTGCGGCTGAAGACGCTGGTGCTGGCGACAGCCAGGCCGCCCGCCGGGGTGCGTGTCGTCGCCGCCGGGAAGCCGGTCGCCGCCACCCACGCGTTCGCCAACGGCCGCCTGACGGTGACGCTGGCGGCCGACGCTCACCTCGAGGCAGGCCAGACGCTCGAGGTGACGGCAGGCTGACCCCTATTCCAGTTTCATCTTGCGCAGCAGCGCGTGAAAGCGCGGGTCGGCTCGGAAGGGGTCGAAGAACCAGTACCAGCTTGATCGGCGTCATCATGCCGTCGCACGCGTCGACGGCCTTGTCCATCCAGGCGAACGCCTCGTCGAGTTCGCCGAGCCCAAGGTGGATCCACGCGAAGCTGCTAGGCGGCACGTATGCCCGTGCGGCCATTGCGTGGAATCGGTCGAGCAGGTGTCGGGCCTCCGGCTCGTCGCCGTTCAACGCCAGCGCGAGGCCGAGCCAGCCCTGCGTGAATGGCGCTGGAGTCAGTCTCACCGCTTCGCGAAGCGAGGCGATGCCCTGGTCGAACCGGCCTGCCTGACAGCAGGCGACTCCCACGTTCATGTGAGTTGCCGCGAACGTGGGATCCAACTCGAGCGCCGTTTGTCCGGCGGCGATGGCACGCTCCGGCTGGCGCGCAAGGTACAGGAGGACCACCATCCACATGCGCGTCCAGGAGGACAGTGGATCCAGCTCGAGCGCGCGCCCGACCTCCGCGATGGCATCGTCCAGAAGGCCGTGCGGCATCAGCCCGCTTATCCCGTACCGGAGCCTGACGAGGGGCGAGGCCGGGTTGAGCTCCAGCGCACAGCGCATCTCGCGATCGACCTCGGCCCAGTCGTAGTCCAGCCGCAGGCGGTACTGCGCCAGCAACGCGTGCGTCTCTGCCAGCGCGTTGTCGATTTCCACGGCGCGGACGGCGTGGAACAGGCCCTTCGAGCACGCGTCGCGCGGATCCATGAGCCCGATGAAGCCGGCATACCAGTAGAGTTCGGCGACGGCCTCGTAGGCCGGGGCGAACTGGGGGTGCCAGCCGGATCGCGTCTTCGAGCAACTCCTTCGCCTTCGCGATTTCGTCGTGAGTCCTGTACAGCCGGTAGCGACCCTGCGCGTAGCGGGTGTAGGCCTCGGGATCGCAGGTCGGCGGCTGGCGCGGATGTCCGACGCCGACTGGGCCGGCTCCGGCGATCGCCGCGGGCAGAACGTCGAGCTGCTGCGCCACCTCCTGTGCGGACGCGCGCTCGGTGGCGAAGAGATCGCGCATCGGGGCGTCGTACCGCTTCGCGAAGATGTGCGTCTGATCACGGGCCCGGATCAGCTGCACGGTGAGCTGGACCTGGTCGTCGGCTCGTCGCGCGGCGCCTTCAAGGACGTAGTCCACGTTCAGCTCCCGGCCCATTCGAGCGACGTCCTTCTGTGCGCCCTTGTAGCGCATCGCCGTCGTGCGGGCGATCACGGCGAGGGCGTCTGGTGCCACCGACGCGAGTTCGGTGATCATCTCGTCGGTGATCGCGTCGTTCAGATACTCCTGGGCCGCATCGCCGCTCAGGTTGACGAACGGGAGCACGAGCAGCCGCTTCCTTCTCGTCTCCGCTGGGCCTGGCGAGGGAACGGGAGCCCCGATGGCGCCGATGAAGCGATAGCCACGCTTCGGGAGCGTCTCGATGAAGCGAGGACGGTCGGCCGAATCGCCGAGCGCCTCGCGCAACCGTGCGACGGCCGCGTTCAGGCTGTTCTCGAAGTCGATGAAGACGTCTGTGGGCCAGAGACGCCGGCGCAGGTCCTCGCGGGTGACCACCTCGCCCGGACGTTCGAGCAGCGTCGCCAGCACTTGGAACGACTGTTCGCGCAGGCGAATCCGCGCCCCGCGCTTGAAGAGACGGCCCGCTGCCAAATCGACCTCGAAGCCGTCGAAGCGGAGCACGGTGGCCATCGATTGTGTTCCGGAAGTGGCCGCTCGGCACAGCCTACACCAGACACAGTGCGACGTCAACGCTAACATGTTGCGTCTCAGTGACTTGCGTGGAATGGTAGCGATAACACGAAGACAACGCGCTGTCCATTGGACTGGCTCCAGCGTTCGGAGACGATTCTGCCGGAGGTGTATCCATGCGCACGAAGATCATCGCCGTCGTGGTGGCAGTTCTCGCGCTTGCCGTGCTGCCCACAGCAAACGGTCCGGGTGCGGCGGCAAGCGGCCAGAAGGTGCTGCCCGAAAACCACGAAGTCAAGCACGTGATCATCATGGTGGCCGCGGATGGGCCTGGCGAATGTCACTGCGGCCCGTATCCGGAAGAACGGCATCGACGGACCGCCCCTGCGGTTCGAAACGCTCGACGAGATCGGGTATCAACGGACGTACTCGGAAAGGAACACTGTCACCGACTCAGCCGCCGCCGCGTCGGCATGGGCCTGCGGCGAGAAGTTCGTCAACGACGAGATCTGCGCGCACGGCGATGGTCGTCCGAACAACCCGAGCCTGCTCGAGCTTGCGAAAGCCGAGGGCTGGGCAACTGGCCTGGTGAGCACGCAGACGACTACGAACGCATCGCCGGCGGCGTTCGGCGCCCATGTCACGTTCCGCGACTGCGAGAACGAAATCGCCCGTCAGTACGCTGCAGATCACGAGGCCCGACGTCATCCTCGGAGGAGGCAAGGCGAAGTTCGACGGGACCAAGCCGGACCCCGTCCCCTGCGTCGGTTCCGTCAACTACATTTCGGAGGCGGAGCTCACCGGCTACACGTACGTGAAAGACAACCTCGGGCTGCAGACTGCGGTCGCCGGGGGCGCCAACAGGCTGCTCGGCCTGTTCAAGAGCGTCGTACATGACACCGGAGCTCATGAGATCGCCGACTTCGGTCGAGCCTCACCTGAAGGACATGACCAGGGCGGCGCTCGACACCCTCGACAGGATCAACAACCGGTTCTTTGTGATGATCGAAGGCGGGGTGATCGATCTCGTGAATCACGTCGAATCGCTCGACGCGCAGATTGCGGAGGTCGCGGCCTTCGACGACGCGGTCGGGGCGGCGCTCGATTGGATCAACGCAAGCGAGGAAAGGAAGCAGCACACGTTGTTGATCGTGCTCGTGGACCATGAAACCGGCGGCTTCGCCGTCATGGGGAGCGAAGTGCCGGGGCCCGTCGGTCAACTGCCAGGGACCTTCACTGGCGGGTGGGCGTTTGTGATCACGCCGCCGGCGATGGCCGGCCACACCGGCACCGACACCGATGATCTGGAGCCAGGGGCCCGGAAGCGCCGCACTCGGAAAGGCGATCGACAACACGACGATCTACCAGGTCGTGAAAGCCGTTCTGCGGTAGCCGGGGCGCGCTCCTCGCATTCTGACTGTCGCCGCATGGCCAGCGGACGATAGACTGGACCTGCGCCCGGTTAGATTCGACTGCCGGGACCGGTTCAGTCAGCCGGGGAGCGTGACCGTGAAGACACTTGGCTTGATCGGGGGCATGAGTTGGGAATCCACCGTGCCCTACTACCAGACATTAACCGGTTGGTGGCGCGCGGCTGGGCGGGCTCCATTCCGCCAGGCTCGTCCTCTACAGCGTCGAGTTCCACGAGATCGAGGTACTGCAGCACGAGGGCCGCTGGGAGGAGGCCGGCGACATCCTCGCCGACGCGGCCCGAGCCGTGCGCCGGGCCGGCGCCGAGGCGATCGTCCTCTGCACGAACACCATGCACAAGGTGGCGGGGCAGATCGAGGCGGCCGTGGACATCCCGCTGCTGCACATCGCGGACGCGACGGCAGCGCGGGTGAAGCAGGCCGGGGTGTCGCGTGTGGGCCTGCTGGGAACGAAGTTCACGATGGAGCAGGACTTCTACCGCGGCCGTCTCGAGGCGAGGCACGGGCTCGAGGTGCTGACACCTTCGCAGGAGCAGCGCGACCTGGTGCACACCGTGATCTACGACGAGTTGTGCATGGGCCGGATAGAGAACCCGTCCCGGGAGTCCTACCGGCAGATTGTCGCGGACCTTGTTGCGCGAGGCGCGCAGGGCGTGATTCTCGGCTGCACCGAGATCGGCCTGCTGCTCAAGCCGGAGGATGCCTCCGTGCCGCTGTTCGACACGGCCGCCATTCACGCCGAGGCGGCCGCGGAGTGGGCGCTGTCCTGAGTGGTGCCCCGACCGAAATCACTCCCGGAGTGATTTCGCGCCTCGGGTGTATGATCACGGCCTCCGGCAGACCGCCGGACACACAAGGACATCGCATCCCATGGCACCGCTCCGCACCGCAGTGATACTGGCACTTGGCGTGCTGGCCCTTCTCGCCGGTCCGGCCGATCGGCCCCAGGCCGCCGGATGGCAGGCGACCGTACAGCCGACCGCCGCGGCGCAAACGCCACCGCCCTCGAGCCCGGTCGCCCCGGGTCCATCGGTCTCGATGATCGTGCCCGGCGGCGAGGCGATGAAGTACTGGTCGCGATGGCGGGGCCCATCCGGGCAGGGCCTCGTCGAAGGCGGGAACTACCCGGACACCTGGTCCGACACCGCGAACGTGGCGTGGAAGGTCGCCGTGCCCGGACGCGGCCATTCCTCGCCGATCGTCTGGGCCGACCGGATCTTCCTGACCTCGGCCGCCGAGGATGGATCGAAACGGTCGATTCTCTGCTTCCGGCGATCCGACGGCAAACAGCTCTGGGAGGCCGCCCTGCCCGCGGCTCCCGCCGAGGCGCTCTACGCCAAGAACAGCTATGCGTCGGCCACCGTCTCGACCGATGGCGAGCGCGTCTACGCCTACTTCGGGAATGCGGGTCTGATCGCCGTGGACATGCAGGGCAAGCAGGTCTGGCACGTCGGCTTCGGCACGCTTCAGCTCTACCACGGGCCGGGCGGTTCGCCACTGCTCTACAAGGACCGCATCATCCTCTTCCAGGAGCAGCGGCTGATGAGCCGCGGCTCGACCACCGATCCCGGGTTCATCGTCGCCATCGACAAGAAGACGGGGAAGCAGCTGTGGAGACGCGAGCGCACGCCGCAGCCAGGCTGGGGCACGCCGATCGCCATCCAGGTCGGTGACCGCGTCGAGATCATCGTCAGCAGCAGCCGGAAGATCGAGGTGTACAACCCCGACACGGGCGACGTGATCTGGACCTGCACCGGCAATACGATGGAAGTGATCCCGACGCCGGCAGTGGGCCACGGTCTGCTGTTCGTCACATCGGGGCGCGCGGGTCCCACGCTCGCCGTGCGGCCGGGCGGGACGGGCGACGTGACGGCCACGCACCTGGCCTGGAGCACGCCGAAAGGCTCGCCCTTCGTGCCGTCGCCGCTGGTTCTCGGGGACTACCTGTACACGGTGAACGACATGGCGAGCATCGCGTCGTGCTTCAACGCGAAGACGGGCGAGCTGATCGGCCAGGAACGGCTCGGCGAGCCGCGGAAGGAGGGCTTCTCGGCGTCACCAGTAGCCGTCGGCGGCAAGGTGTTCTTCACCAACGACGATGGAGAGACGTTCGTGCTGAACCCGGCGCCGGACTTCAAGCTGCGGCACGTGAACCGGATCGGCGAGCCGACGCTGGCCAGCCCGGCGCTCGTGGACGGCCGCTGGTACATCCGCACGGCGTCGCACCTGTGGGCCATCGGCACCCCGGCGCGCAAGTAGCGAGATGCCAACGGGAGGGACTTCAGGTTCTGCAAGGGGTCGTGGGCAGAATGTGAGATTCCTCCCGAAGGAATGCCTGGAGGTGAGTATGGTTCCGGCTCTGACGCTCTGGCTGCCCGTCCTCGTGTCGGCCGTGGTGGTGTTCGTCGCCAGTTCGGTGATCCACATGGTCCTCGGCTACCACGCCGGCGACGTCAAGCCCCTCCCCAAGGAGGACGAGACGATGGCGGCCCTGCGGAAACTCGCCATTCCGCCGGGCGACTACGCCATGCCGCGCGCCGGCTCGATGAAGGAGATGCAGTCGCCGGCGTTCGTCGAGAAGCTCAAGGCCGGTCCGGTGGTCTTCATGACCGTCCGGCCGAGCGGCCCGCCGACCATGACGAAGAGCATGGTCCTGTGGTTTGTCTACCTGGTCTTCGTCAGCTTCTTCGCGGCCTACATCGCCGGCCGCGCCCTCGGTCCCGGCGCCCCGTACCTCGCGGTGTTCCGGTTCGCCGGCGCGGCGGCGTTCAGCGCCTACTCGCTGGCCCTCCTGCAGCACTCGATCTGGTGGGGCCGCAGCTGGGGCGCCACGTGGAAGTCGGTGTTCGACGGATTCGTGTACGCGTGTCTCACCGCCGGGGTGTTCGGCTGGCTCTGGCCGCGCTAGCAGTCACCCCCCGCCCGCGCGGTCTCGATCATCGCCCTCACGTTCGCGGTCGGCGTCTGAGCCGGGATGGCGCAGCCCGCGTTCAGGATGAACCGGTTCGACCCCTCGAACAGGTCCAGCAGCGCCCGGGTCGCCCGCCGGACATCGTCCAGCGACCCGAGCGCCAGAACACCGCTGGGGTCGATGTTCCCGATGAGCGTCGCGCGACCGTCGAAGCACGCGCGGGCCAGCGCGGCGTCCGTCTTGTGGTCCAGCTCGAACGCGTCCGCGCCGGTGCGCGTCATCATCATCAGGATCGGGTCGGTTCGACCGCAGATGTGGAGCGCGTACGGCAGGCCGACCGCGTGAGCCGCGTCCGCGACGCGCACCTCGCAGGGGAGCGCGAACCGCTCGTACATTCCGGGTGAGATCAGGTCCGACCCGGCCGGGCTGTCCCCGTTCGACACCATGTCGCATCCGGTTTCGGCCATCAGGCGGACGAACTGGATCGTGGCGTCCGTGCAGTAGTCCAGCAGCCCGAGAACCAGTTCCGCGTCGGCGGTCGCCAGGTCCATCATCCATCGCTCGAGCCCGCGCATCATCGAGGCGAGCGAAAAAGGCGCCTGGTCGCAGTTGCCGCGGATGAAGATCTCGTCACCCACGGCGGCCTTGGTCAGCCGCACCGCTTCGAGCCAGATCTGCACACGGGGGGCGCCGGCCACGTCGGCCGGCGGCAGGTCGGCCACCGCCGCCAGCGTGTCGAGGCACCCGCCGCGGGCACGCGCGGGCATGTCCTCGGGGAAGTCCACCGGCACGCCGACCGCGCCGGCAAGCGTCGCGGTGTCGACGTCGACGACGATCCCGTCGAACCGGTACCTCTCGACCGACGCGACCAGAGCGCCGGCGATCACCGCGGGGTCGCTCCTGAACCGCGCCATGGTCACGCCGTACTCGCGCGCGGCCATCATGAAGTTGTGGAGCATGACGGGCACCGTGTCCGTCGGTTGCCCCGCGAGGGCTGCGGCGATTCGCTGCCGGCCATTCATCGGCTGGAGTGCCTCGGCCTTACGACGGGTCCTTCAGCGTGACGACGGCGCCGTCCTTCTTCCGGCTCGCCTCGGCCTCGAACCCGATGCGATGGCTCTCCATCGAGTCCTCGACCGTTGAACTGAGCAGCGACCGGTCGTTCTGCGCGATCGCCTGGAGGAATGCGCGCACCAGGCGCATGTCCCCGCCGCCATGCCCGCCGCCGGCATATCCGGCCGCCAGTTCGCCGGCCGTGTGCGAGACCGCCTTCCGCGCCGAGAAGTTGTTGACGGTCAGGACCTGCTCGTCCCCGACCATGTCGCCGAGCGTGCCCATCACTCGCGTGCGGCGGCCCATGTCGGTCGTATGGGCTTCCATCGAGAAGGCCACCGTCGTGCCGCCGTCGAACTCCAGGTTGACCACCTGGTGGTCGGGCACGTCGTTGTCGCACTGGAAGACGCACCGCCCGTATGGCCCCTGCCGCAGCGCCGCCACCACCTTCGCTTCCTCCCACGGCTGCAGGTCGATCAGGTGGCCCACGCCCCAGCTGCGATCGCGCACGTAGATGCGCGCCGCCGAGTACGGGCACGTCGGTTCGAGCGGGCAACCGTCGGTGCACCGTTTCGCGCTACCGTCCGGCGCGCGCTCGCGTCTGAAGTACGTCAGCTGGCCGAACGACGAGACCTTCCGGCACGGCTTGCCGAGCATCCAGTGGAACAGGTCGAGATCGTGGCACGACTTCGACAGGAGGATGGGCGTCGACTCCTGCTCGTTCCTCCAGTTGCCCCGCACGAAGGAGTGCGACATGTGGATGTTGCCGATCGGCTCCAGGTGCTGGATGCTGACGACGTCCCCAATCTCTCCATTCCGGATCACGTCCCGCATCTTCATGAAGTAGGGGGCGTAGCGCAGCACGTGGCAGATGCCGACGATGCGGTCGTGCTTCCGGGCCTGTGCCCGGATGTCCAGGCACTGCGACCACGACTGCGCGATCGCCTTCTCCAGCAGCACGTGGTACCCCATCTCCATCGCCCTCATCGCCGGTGCGTAATGGAGACCGTCCATGGTGGTCACGACGACGAAGTCTGCGAACTTCGGGCGTTCGAAGGCGCGCTCCCAGGACGTGAACACCTGGGCATCGTCAAGCGCCAGCGCGGCCCGGAACTTCTCGCGGCGGATTGGGACCGGCTCGGCGAGGCCTACGATGCGCATCGACTCGGGATTGGTCCTGGCGTACTGCGCGTAGAGCCAGCCGCGATTGCCGCCGCCGACGATGACGGCGTCCAGGGGCCTGGCCATCGGCTGGTGGCGCGGGTCTGGGGGCGGGTCGGGCAGCGCCTCCACAGCAGCGGCCGCGCCGGCCGGTGGGGCGAACAGGGCCGGGGCGAGGCACGCCGCCCCGAGTGATTTCAGGACTTGCCGTCGATTGGCGTTCATGGTCCCGCATTATGCGCCAACTGACGCTGCCGTGGTATCGTGTCGGCGTTGCCGCCATGCGAAAAGCGCTGCCCTGGATCGGCGTCGCCCTGCTCTTCGTCGTCGCCGTGGTCGCCTTCGCCCAGCGGACGCACAAGGAACTGCTCGACTTCGAGGTCTACCTCACGGCGGGCGGACGCGCGGCGGCGGCCGAGTCGCTCTACCGCGAGTCGGACGGGCACTGGCAGTTCAAGTACCTGCCGGCCTTCGCCGTCGCCATCGCGCCGCTGGCGAAGATGCCGCCGGTCGCCGCTCGCGGAGTGTGGTTCTTCCTGTCGGTCGCCCTCCTCGTCGTTCTGGTCAACCGCTCCTGCGCGATGCTGCCCGGTCGCCGCCGCCGTGCGGCGTTTCTCGTCTGGCTCACGATTCTGGCGATGGGGAAGTTCTACGTGCGGGAGGTCGGCCTCGGCCAGACGAACCTTCTGCTCGCCGTGCTGGTGCTCACGGCCCTGGCCTGCTGGCTGCGCGGTCGCGACGTTGCGGCCGGCGCTCTGCTGGGGGCGGCAGCCGTCGTGAAACCCTACGCGATCCTGTTCCTGCCGTATCTCGTCGCGCGCCGGAAGTGGAACGGCGCCGCGAGCTTCGTCGGGGTCCTGCTCGGCGCCCTGGCGCTGCCGGTCCTCACCTACGGCTGGTCCGGCAACCTCTCGCAGCTTCACGAGTGGTGGGTTGTCGTCACCACGTCCACCGCGCCGAACCTGGCGGGCCAGGACAATATCTCGATCGCGGGCATGTACGCGGCGTGGCTGGGCATCGGCACGCCTGCCACCTGGCTGAGCGCGGTCACGGCGCTGGCGCTTCTGGCGGCCTGCGGGTGGGCCGTGGCGCGCGGCTCGCGCGTGCAGTCGCCCGACTACCTCGACGCCGCGCTGCTCCTGTTCGCCATCCCGCTGCTCTCTCCGCAGGGGTGGGACTACGTGCTGCTGGTCTCGACGCCCGCCGTCATGCTCCTGCTCGACCGGCTCGATCTGCTCGACCGGCCGATCCAGTGGCTCCTCTGGGGCTCGCTGGCCCTGATCGGCCTGACGTTCTGGGACGTGCTGGGCCGCGATCTCTTCATGGCCCTGATGATGTCGAGGGTGCTCACCGCGTGTGCCTTGTTCGAGCTCGGCGTTCTGGTTCACCTGCGCCTGAGCCGGGCCGCGTAGTCCGGCGCCACCGACCGGAGGAGGAGCCATGCGCTGGAGCCGCGGGGACCGAAGCAATGTCGAGGACGTGCGGGGCCGTTCCGGAGCAGGGATGCGCCGGGGAGTCCCCATCGGCATCGGCGGCTTGCTGCTGTTGCTGATCCTGAGTTGGCTGACCGGCACCGACATCCTCTCGCTCCTCGACGGGGGAGGCGGCGCCTCGGTACCACCGTCCGCGCAGGTTGGCGGCGGCGGGCCCGTCGAGGCCTCGCCCGGCGAGGAGCAGATGGTCGACATGGTGGACGCCGTGATGGCGGACGTGCAGGACACCTGGCAGCGGGCCCTTGGCAGCCGGTACCGGCGGACGACCGTCGTGCTGTTCCGCGACGCGATCCGGTCGGCATGCGGCGTCGCGGGCTCGGCGTCGGGGCCGTTCTACTGCCCCTCGGACAACAAGGTCTATCTCGACCTCGGCTTTTTCGCGGAGTTGGATCGCCGGTTCTCGGCGCCGGGCGACTTCGCGCAGGCCTACGTGATCGCGCACGAGATGGGCCACCACGTGCAGAACCTCCTGGGCATCGACGACCGCGTGCGTGCCGCTCAAGAGGCGAATCCGTCCAGGGCCAACGCGCTGTCGGTGGCTCTTGAGCTGCAGGCCGACTGCCTGGCGGGCGTGTGGGGCCATGCGGCCGCACAATCCGGGCGGTTCCGCGTGGGGAAGGTCGAGCTCGAGCCTGGAGACATCGAGGAAGGGCTCAGGGCGGCCGCTGCCATCGGGGACGATCGCATCCAACGGATGTCCACGGGGCACGTCTTTCCAGACAAGTTCACGCACGGCAGCTCCGCGCAACGCCAGGAGTGGTTCAACCGCGGGCTGACCACAGGCCGTGCCGAGTCCTGCCGCGCCTTCGGCAGCGAGTTCTAGATCCGGCACAGGCCGGCGAGGCGCTCATGCGAAGCCTGAACACGATTCGACTGCTTGGGCTCGGGGCGGCGCTGCTGGCGCTGTTTCCGACTGCCGCCATCCGCGGCCAGCAGGACCCGCGCCGCATCGTCGTCACCGACTTCGGCGCAGCGCCCGACAGCAGGGCCAACGCCGTGGCGGCGGTGCAGCGGGCGCTCGAGGCGGCCCGCGGAGTCGATCGGCCGACGCTGGTGTTCCCGAAGGGCCGGTACGACTTCTGGCCGCAGCACGCCGTCGAGCGGACCTACTTCGAGTCCAACACGACGAACAACAACCCGAAACGCCTCGCCATCCTCATCGAGGCGTTCAACGGCCTGACGGTGGACGGTGGCGGTTCGACCTTCGTGTTCCACGACCGGATGCAGCCGTTCACCGTGGACCGCTCGACCGGCGTCACGATTCGCGACGTGTCGATCGACTGGGACATCCCGCTGACCGCGGAAGCCACGGTCGCCGCCGCGACCGACGACTACGTCGACCTCGCGATCGACGATCGCCAGTTCCCGTTCATCTTGGAGCAGGGCCGGCTGGTGTTCGTCGGCGAGGGGTGGAAGAGCCCGTGGTCGAGCGCGATGGAGTTCGACGGCCGGACGCTGCGGGTCGTGCCGGGCACAGGCGACGCCGGCGTGTTCGGCGCGGGCTGGCGCGACTACCGTGCGGAAATCCTGGGCCGCGGACAGGTGCGGCTGCACCGCCGGTTCGTGCGGCGGCCGGGCGTGGGCAGCATCCTCGTCCTCCGCCACAGCGCGCGCGACCATGCCGGACTGTTCGTGGTGGACAGCCGCGACGTGACCGTGGAGAACGTGAACCTCCATCACGCTGCCGGCCTGGGCCTGCTCGCGCAGTTCACCGAGAACCTGACCGTGCGCCGCTTCAACGCGGTGCCGTCACCGGCCCGGCGCGTGGTCTCTGGGCACGACGATGGCGTTCAGGTGTCGAATTGCCGCGGCCTGGTGCTGGTGGAGCAATCGAGGTTCCACGGCCTCATGGACGACCCGATCAACGTGCACGGGACGAGCGTCCGGATCGTCGAGCGGCCCGAACCGACGCGGCTCATCTGCCGGTTCATGCACAACCAGTCCACAGGGATGGTCTGGGGGCGAGCCGGCGACCGGGTCGGCTTCATCGAGCACCAGTCGATGCGCACCGTCGGCGAAGGCGTGCTGACCGCCTTTCGTGAGATCGACCGTGACACGTTCGAAGTCCGGCTCGAGCGGCCTGCTCCCGCCGCGATCATGGCCGGCAACGCGCTCGAGAACCTGACGTGGGCGCCCGACGTGACGATTCGGGACAACGACTTCGAGTCGAACCGCGCCCGCGGCCTGCTGGTCTCCACGCCGGGGCGGGTGCTCATCGAGAACAACCGGTTCCAGTCGAGCGGGTCGGCCATTCTCATCGCCGGCGACGCGAATGCGTGGTACGAGTCGGGAGCGGTTCGCGACGTGACGATTCGGGGGAACGTGTTCGGCCATGCCTGCCTGAGTTCGCCCTACCAGTTCGGAGAGGGGATCATCAGCATCGACCCCGAGATCCCCCGGCCGGACCCCGCGCACCCGTTCCACCGCAACATCCGGATCGAGGACAACGAGTTCCACCCGTCCGACTATCCGGTGCTGTACGCGAAGTCGGTGGACGGCCTGACGTTTTCAGGAAACCGGCTCACCCGCAGCCGGCTCTTCGAGCCGGTCCACCCCCGCAAGGCAACGCTGACGTTCGAGGCGTGCCGCCGGGTCCGCGTCGAGCGCAACCAGATCGGAGGGGACGTGCTCGGCAGGAACATCGTGCTCAAAGACACTCCCGAAGGGGAGCTCCTCGTCGGTCCCGGGCAGGTCTGGGTGCGCTGAGGCAGGCGACGGACCGCGCCTGCCGACGCGGCCGGTCCCGGGGCCTATCGGCGCCGGGCGCGCCGGCCGACAGTACGTACCTGAGGGGACCCCACCTCGCCCTCAGATTGCCCGATCTCGGTCTCACCCCGAGAGAACTCGAACGCGCCCCGTCACTTCGCCCGAGGAGACCATGACCAGATTGAGGACGCTGGTGATTGCCGTATCTGCCGTCGTCGCGATGGCGGCGCCGGCCGTCGCACAAGCACCCGTCGAAGCGCCGGCCCCGCCACCCTCCACCCGTCAGTCATGGAACGGTCTGCCGGAGCGGTTCCAGGTCGATGCCGGGTACTTCCGCGTCCAGATGACAACCGGCTTGCAGCTCCAGGGGAGCGTCGGGCCGGCCAACGAGGTGAGTTTCGAGAAAGACCTCGGGGTCAGCGACACCGCCGGCACGTACTGGGTCGACGCGACGATTCGGATGTCGCGCCGGAACTCGTTCAAAATCAACTACATCAGCGTGACGCGCGAAGGGCAGCCGCAGAGTCTGACGCGCGACTTCACCTGGAACGACGAGACGTACGTTGCCGGGCTCACGGCGTCGGGCACGATCGGAATGGAACTGATTTCGACGTACTATCGCTTCGCCGTGAGCAAGCGCGACCGTTACGAGATTGGCATCGCAACGGGCCTGGGGTATCTGAAACTCGAAGCCGCGATCAAGGCCCAGGGCAGCCTGACCCGGCCCGGCGGGCAGGTTGATTCGGTGAACCTGGACGAGAGCGGCTCGCTGGGGGCCCCCACGGGTGACGTCGGCGGGTACTTCAACGCGTGGTTGACGAAGCGTGTCGTGATGCGCGGCGACTTCCTGTACATGCTGATCAGGCCGGCGGACATGGAGGCCTCCGTGACCGACTGGCGCCTGGCCGTGGACTACTACCCTCTGAGGAACGTCGGACTCGGCGTTCAGTACAAATACAACGAGTTCAGGTACCAGCAGAGCCTCGAGAAGGGCAACCTCGGGGGAACGGTCGGGTTCCAGGGCCTGCAGGTCTACGCGTCGTTTCTCTTCTAGGTCGTTCGGAAAGGAGCCAGACCATCCCCGCCCGTCGGGTGTCTAATGTGCCAGTGACCAGCTGCCGGTTGCGGGTTCCTATGCACGGAGGCACTCATGATCGTTCCCGTTCTCATGGCCTGGCTCGCCGGGGCCCTGGCATCGCCACTTCCGCTGCCGTCCTCGCCTGACCTGCACATCGTCTTCCGATCGGAGTTCGTCTACCAGGCCAGCACACGCACCACCTCCAACGAATGGTGGGTGTCGGACGGCAAGTCGCTGGCCAGGCAGGGCGACCGACTGAGTATCTACCGCGAGGACCTGGGAGTCGTGTGGCGCGCCAGCGTGAAGGCTGGCACCTACACCGAGACGAAGATCCCGCCGGCCGGTCAGCAGACACCGCCGCCTCCCGTCGCCGGGAAGGTGGACATGCGCACCGCGGGCTACGACTGGGAGCCGAGCTACGACTGGACGGTGAAGGCCAGCGGCCAGTCGTCGACCATCGCGGGCCGGCCCTGCCGCGAGTTCGTCGCGACGGGCGATGCCGACTACGCCGAGGCGCGCGTGTCGTTCTGGGCGTGCGACCCGCTGCCGGGCGTCACACGCAGTCCCACCGACACCGTGGCCGCGCCGCTGCGGAGCGCCTCTGCCAAGAAGATGATCTTCGACACGCTGGCGAAGCACGGCGGCGCCTGGCTTCTGGCCGCTGAGGAACAGCAGGAGCCGGCCATCGCGCCGACGATGGTGATGCGGGTGCGGGTCGAGACGCTCGAGGTCACGACAGCGCCGCCTGGCACCTTCGAGATGCCTCCGACGTTCAAGAAGGCGGGGAGGTGAGGCAATGACCACGAACACCCGCCAGCGGCTGATCGCCGTCTCCGTGACCTTCGTGGCGGCCCTCGCGGTTGCGCCGGCGGCCGGCCAGGCGCCGGCCGCCCTCTCGCCCGTCGTCGTCAACGAACTGAAGGTGCTCGAGGAGACGTATCGCCTTCTCGATGCCGTCGCCCAGAAAGTCTGGCCCGGGTGGACGGGCTACCGCGAACTGCCGTTCCTGTTCGAGTTCGAGAATCAGCTTCAGGTGCTGGTGGGCCACCCCAACCCGCCCAAGCCGTTCGAGCTCGTGCCGGGGCTGACGATTGGTGGCCACCTCGTCGCCGCGGACCGGTCGAAGATGTCGGCGGTCAAGGTGGAGCCGCCCCTGCTCGCTGGCGGCGGGCCGAACAACTTCGGCACGACCGCAGACGGCACGCCGGTCTACACCGTTCGCATCAACGTGCGCTCGGCCCGGTCGGCCGGCGACGCGCAGGCCGAGGACAAGCAGCCGCCGAGGACGGAGGAGAAGGTCCTCCTCTACCTCCACGAGCTCTTCCACTGCTTCCAGCGCGGACGGATTGAAGTGCGGTTCGGGAACCTGCAGTTCAATCCGGACGCGGACTTCGCGACGTGGTCGCAGATCGAGGGATTGGCGCTGGAACGCGCCTACAAGGCAGCCGATGCCACAACTGCTCGCGAGCGCATCAGGGAGTTCACCGTCGCGCGCACGCTGAAGCGGCAGTCGATGACCGACCTGCAACGCAACGAGGAGTCGGCCGACGACGTCCGCGAGGGGACGGCCACCTACGCCCAGCTGAGGGCGCTCGAGATCATCAAAACGAGCGGTTTCACGCCGGGCCTGACGAACGCGGAAGACCCGTACTATCGCGGGTTCGCCGAGGCTGACCGCATCATCGAGTCATACGCCGAGCGTCTGGCGAAGTCTGCCGCGAAGCACGAGGACCCGAAGATGAAGTGCTACGACTACGGCTCCTTCCAGTGCGCCCTCGCGGAGCGGCTGGTGCCCGGGTGGCAGCAGCAGGTCGAGCAGGGGAAGCCGATGGACGCGGTCCTGGCGAGCGCCATCCCCGTCGCCGATGCGGAGCGCGCGGACATCGAGCGGAGGCTGCGCGGTGACTACCCGTACGAGGACGTGCGCCGCGGGGCGACGGCCTTCGCCCAGGCTCGGGACGCCGCGTACCAGACGATCTCGTCGCGCCAGGGCCGCGTCTACATCGTCGACCTGAAGCCGGTGCGCCAGTACATGGACGGGCTCGCCGGCAAGGCTGGCGCCTACCGGCTCGGCCTGCTCACACTGTTCCCGGCCGGCTATCCAGGCTTCACGCTGGACGCGGTGGTGCTGTCGCCGGTCAAGGTCCCGTGCAACACCGACCAACTGTTCTACCTCCGCGCGGTCGATACAGAATCGCGATCGCGCAAGCAGGCCCTGACGGTCTCCGGCCAGCGGCAGGCCGACGGGTCCTACGTCGACGCCGTCGTGACGACGCCGCTGTTCACGCTGAAGGCCCCGAAGGTCCGCATTGTCGAGACCGGAAACCGTGTGAAGATACAGGTGCTGGCGCGGGTGAAGTAGCGGCCAGGGGACGCTACCGCCGGAGTCCCGCCGGCCGCGGTTCCAGCGCGCCCTTGAAGTTCATGTTGACCGCCGCGTTGGCCATGCCGCTGGGGTCGGTCATCACCTTGATCGCGACGTTGAGGATTCGCGCGCCGACGTTGGCCGAGAGGTGGCGGTCCAGGGCTGGCCACAGTTTCGCGCGGGCGACGTCGCCGGCGATCCGGATGCCGATCCCGCCGACCGGCGTCATCAGGAAGTCGGTCCATCCGCCTTCGCCGGTGCACGTGCCGTTGACGCACGTGTGAGCCTTGCCGACGTGCCCGACCGCCGTCTCGCTCAGCAGGGGATTGAACTCGAAGTTGACGCTGGCGATCGCGGCGTAGACGGCTGCGCGGCGCATGCAGGACCAGTAGCCGGTGTCGCCGTAGGCGATTCTGGCGCAGGCGCGGTCGTGGTTCGTGTAGATGTGGGAGTAGACGGCACCCATGATCGGGTGGCCGATGTTGTTCGTGACGAAATCGTCGCCGTCCCCCCACCGGACCCCGTGCTCGACATAGCCCTTCAGACCGGCGACGTAGCCTTCGAACTGGTTGGGCGCGGTCACCTCGCGAAGCGTCTTCGCCTCGTGGATCCGCTTCGTGTGCATGATCGTGTCGACGAGAACCTGCGCGGTGAGGAGACCCGCCCAGTCCACGCGGGACGTCTCGCGCTTTCGCGCCTCGGGCGGCGGGGGCGAGAGGATGACGATCGTCTCCTGGCGGGGCGACGGCGCGTACAGGGCGGCACGGACGGTGGCCGCCAGGTTCAGCCGCACCGGGGCCGTATCCTTGTCGGCGGCCAGGCGGCTGTCGTCGGCCGGAAATGCTCGGGCCGGCCCGAAGGCCGGGCGCGAGGACGTGGCGAACGCGGGCGTGACGCCTCCCGGAAGCACAGCAGCGTCGGAGGCGCCGGCTGGAGTCGTCGGCTGCGCATCAACCACCGTAGCCGTCAGGATGAGGGCCGCTGCGAATGCTGTCGTGCGGTTCATCGGACCTCCTCGCACCGTCCGGTGCTGCTTCCAACGAGGAATGCGGAGTTGGTCCGAAAAAGGGCTCACGCCGGCGGCGCGCGGGCGTCGGCGCGAATCGTCTGGCTCGGCGTGAGCCGATCCGTTCCCGGTATTCGCACTGGTCCGCGGAAATGGCTCGTTGCCCGCCGGGTCGCCAAGCGCTTTCCCAGTCGTAGTATGCTTACCTGACAGCCGATCCCTGCGGCGCGCGGCCGCGTCCGAGGCGGCCGGCAGCGATACATGACAGCCCCCACAGCGTTCGATCGGTCTGCCGGAGCGGCGATGGCAGGTGGCCGTCTGCTGTTCGTTGACGCCGCCCGCGCGGTCGCCGTGCTCCTGATGATCCAGGGGCACACCATTGGCGTTCTCCTCGCCCCCGAGTATCAGGCGAGCGAGATCGCGCAGGCCTGGCAATTCGTCCGGGGTCTTACCTCCTGCACGTTCTTCTTTCTGTCGGGCTTTTCGTTTGCCGTCGCCACCACGCGGAAGTGGGAGGAGTTCCGCGTGCCGACGTGGAGCCTGTTCCGGCGCCTGACGCGCTATCTGGCGCTGCTGGTGTTCGGATATGCGATGCACCTGCCCGGGGGCTCGTTCGCCGAGTTGTCGCGAGGAGGGCTCGAGCAGTGGCTGGCGTTCGTGACGGTCGATGTCCTCCAGCTGATCGCCGTGAGCCTGCTGTTCCTGCAGGCCGTCGCCTGGCTGGTCAACTCGCCCCGCAGGCTGGGGACGGTCGCGACGGTCGCGGCCGTGGTGGTCGTGCTGGTGACGCCAGTCGCCTGGGACGCAGGTTCGGCCTCGTCGATCCCTCTGGCCGCCTCCGCCTACCTCACCGGGACCGACGGATCACTCTTCCCGCTGTTTCCGTGGAGCGCCTACGTCTTCTTCGGGGCGGCCGCCGGGTCGTGGTACCAGGAAAGGGAAAGCGTCACCTTTTCGGCCGCGAAGGTGCTGGCCGTTGCCATCGGCATGACCGCCGCCGCCGCCCTGATTCACGCCGTACCGTTCAGCCCCTACGGCGCGGTCGAGTTCTGGACGGTGAGCCCGAACCTGTTCCTCGTGAAGGGCGGCGCAATGCTGATCGGGCTCTCGGCGGTGATCCGAATCACGGCCGGCCGATCGCGCCTGCCCCGCGTGGTCACCGCGCTGTCGCGCCAGGCCCTGCTCGTCTACGTCGTGCACCTGATGGTGTTGTATCACCCCGACTTCGGTGCCGCGACCGTCCAGCGCGCCGCGTTGCGGCTCGGCCCCGTCGAGACCGCCGCCGCCGCCCTGGTTCTCATGGCGGCCATGTCGCTGCTCGGGTGGCTCGCGCATCAGCGGCGGCGGTACCTGGCCGACATGCTCGCGTGGGCCCGCGCCCATGCTCACGCCGCAGCAACGTCCTTTCCCGGACACGGTGCCCGCATCTCGTCACCCGCCCCGCAGTCGCAGTAGAATCCAGCGGGGTCCGCCATCGGACTCGACCGGAGTCCCGGAGCGCCATGGCCAACCGCCTTTCGAAGGTCACCCCCCGGCGTCGGTTTCTCCGGCGGCTCGTGGGCATCGCCGCGTCCGCGCCCCTTGTCGCGGCGCTCGTGGCCATGCTGCGTCGCGAGCAGGCCCGCGAACTGCCCGCGGTGGTCGCGATTCCCGCGGATGTCCCGACGGGCCTTTCGGTCGTCGAATCCGTCGTCGTGTGTCGGGAGCCTGGCGGCGCCATCCGCGCATTCTCTGGGCGGTGCACGCATCTGGGCTGCCGGATCGATCGTGTCGTCGGCGACGAAGCCGTGTGTCCCTGTCACGGATCCCGGTACAGGTCCGACGGCACCGTGGCGGCGGGTCCCGCCACCCGCCCGCTGCGCCACCTGCGCATCGACACCGACCCGGCGACCGGGGGATGGACAGCCCGTGTTTCGTGATCGGGTGTCGGCCTCCGAGGTCGTCTCCACACCGATTGGGACGTTCGGCGACCTCGCCTCGGCCGCGTTCATCGTGGCGGCCGCGTCCGGCGTCGCTGTCGCGATCCCGTATCGCCCGGGCGATGCGTACGGGTCGATTGCGACGATGCTGCTGGCGAACCCCGCCGCAGCGTTCTTCCGCAACCTCCACTACTGGAGCGGCCAGGCGTGCCTGCTGGCGACGCTGCTTCACGTCTGGGACCATCTTCGCGCGCGCACGGAAGGTCGAGTCGCTCGCGGCGTCTGGCTGCGGTTGACGCTGACCCTTCCCATCGTCGTGTTCCTGATGCTCTCCGGCTTCATGCTGCGCGGCGACGCCGAAGGGCGCCAGGCGCTCCGCATCGTCACCGAAGCCACGGCGCAGGTGCCGCTGGTGGGTTCGCTGCTCTCGGCGTTTCTGCTGGGCACCGGCGACCGTCTGGACGTGCTCTACGTTCAGCATGCCGCGACGGCCACCATCATCGTCTGGCTGTTCATCATCGAGCACGCCCGCCGCGTGTGGGCGCGCGTATGGGCCCTGCTGGGCGTGCTGCTCGCGACCGGCACGCTCTCCATGCTGGTCTCGCCGGGGCTGCACAACGGATTCGATCCGGTCGTCAAGGGGCCGTGGTACTTCCTCGGGCTGCAGGAGATCCTGCACTGGACGCCGTGGCCGATCGCCGTGGTCGGGGCAGGAGCCCTCATCGTCGCTGCCATCTACGCGATGCGCGTGATGCGCCCGGCCTGGGCCGCGGCTGCCAAGTCCGCACTTCTCGTCCTGCTGGTGGCGTACCTCGGGCTGTGCGCCGTCGGGGCGTTGCTTCGCGGCGAAACCTGGGAGTTCACGCCGACGTCGCCGCTCGGCGCGGGCAACCTGCGATTCGGATTCGTCTTCGCACCGACGATCGCCACGCCGACCATCCTGCCGCTGGTCGCCGGCCGGCCAGAAGGGTGCCTCGTGTGCCATGCGAACACGACCGGCCTCGGCCCGTCCCACCGTCCCGAGGCCGTCGGCTGCGCGTCCTGCCACGGCGGCGACGCCTTCACGCTCGACAAGGCCCGGGCGCACGTGGCGATGGACCTCATCCCCGGCAACCTCGCCACCGCGAGGGCCAGATGCGGACAGTCGGCCTGTCACCCGACGATCATCCCGAGGATCGACCGCTCGGTGATGACGACCATGAGCGGCATCATCGCGGTCAACCGCGCGGTGTTCGACGAGCCGTCCCATGGTCAATCGCCGCTGCTTCCGCACGTGCGGCGACTGAGCCGCTCGCCGGCCGACCAGCATGTCCGCCAGCTGTGCGCCTCCTGCCATCTGGGTCGGAGCAAGCTCGCGCCCGGCCCGAACGGCGAGGACGCCCGCGGTGGCGGTTGTAATGCGTGTCATCTCGCCTACAGTCCCGCCGCCCTCGATGCACTCGCGGCGTATGAGCGGAGCCGTTCGAGGCCGGATGTCGAGGCGCCTCGCGTGCATCCGGCGATTTCGCTCGACATCGGCAATGGTCAGTGCTTCGGATGCCACAGCCGATCGGGTCGCATCTCGACGAGTTATGAAGGCTGGCACGAGATGCACGAGCCACCCGCCGCGGCGAAGGACCCGGGCCGGCCGTTGCCGTCGCGGTTCCGCACGCTCGCCGACGACCGCGTCTTCGAGCGGGTGACGCCAGACATCCATCAACAGCGTGGCCTCGACTGCATCGACTGTCACACGGCAAACGAGGTGATGGGCGACGGCGTGGCCCATGTGAGGAAGCGGGATCAGCTGCGGGTGTCGTGCGAGGATTGCCACGCGCGTCCCGGTACGGCACCGTCGGCGGTACTGGCGTCCGAGCTCGACCCCGAGTCGCGCAAGATCCTGGCAGTTCGCCAGTGGCCCGGGCCGAGCCACGGTCCCTTCGTACGCGCGTCCTCGGGCGAGCTGCTGGTCAACGTCTTCCTCCGTGCGGGAGGAGCGACGAGTCTGGTGCGAAAGCGCTCCGGCGATCGTCGGACCGGGAAACCGGCGCTGCCCGTGTGTGTCGAGGGAGCGGGGCACGCGCGCCTGTCGTGCGGCAGCTGCCACACCGCCTGGGCGCCGAGGTGTCCGACCTGCCACACGTCGTTCGATGGCCGCGCCGAGGCGTACGACTGGGTCGACGACGACGACGTGCGTGGCGCATGGAAGGAACGATCCGGCCCGTTCGGAGCCGAGCCTCCGACGCTCGGGGTCCGACGCCGCGCCGCGCGAGCCGGTCAGCCATCGGACGTCATCGAGACCTTCGTGCCCGGGATGATCCTGACGATCGAGAAGAAGGCTGCCGGCGGCCAGCCGGCCGCCACCGTGTTCCGGCGGCTCTACGCGCGGATCGAGCCGCACACGACGAGGCTCGAGGCGCGGTCGTGCAAGTCCTGTCACAACGATCCGATCGCTATCGGGTATGGCCGCGGCGAGTTACGGTTCGAAAGACTGCCGGGTGGCGGGACCGGACGATGGCGGTTCTCGCCCGCGTCCGCCAGTGTTCCCCACGATAGCCTTCCGGAGGATGCCTGGATACCGTTCCTCGGTGCCCGCACGGGCATGGTGTCGACCCGCGACGACGTCCGCCCCTTTTCCGTCGAGGAGCAGCGGCGTATCCTCACCGTGGGAGCCTGCCTGACGTGTCACGAGGGCGAGTCGAAGGTGATGCGGGGTTCGGTCGGCGATTTCGAGGCCGTGGTGGCCGGCAGACGATCCGTCTGCTTGCGACCGGCCTGGAACTGACCCCGGGCGCAGCGGGCCGGCAGTGTCGTATCGTGGGCGTTCCGTTCGCAGCGAGTACACGCGAGATCAAGGAGCCACCTCATGACCGAACCGACACATTGGCGACGTGACGCGACGCTGAGCCTGCTGCTGCTCGTCCTGCTGACGGGGGCGGCGTGGTGGACCCGTACCTGGGTGCTGGCGGCCGCGCCGGTGGGATTCCTGTTCGGTTTTCTGCTCCAGAAGGGCGATCTCTGCGGCGCCTCCGCGTTCAGCGAGGTCATCCTCGCTCGCGACGGCCGCAAGACGTTCGGGCTGTGGGTGGCTATCGTCGTGTCGATGCTGGGCTTCGCACTGATCGAGGCCCTCGGCTGGGTGCGGCTCGCGCCCAAGCCGATGCTGTGGGTGAACTACGTCGTTGGCGGGTCGCTGTTCGGCGCCGGCACGGTGCTGGCCGGCGGCTGCGTCAGCGGGTGCCTGTTCAAGGCAGGTGCCGGTAATCTCAACTCGATGGCGGCGCTCACCGGCATCCCGCTCGGCATCGCGGCGGTGGAGTACGGCGTGCTCAACGCCTTCCACCGCTCCATGACGACCCACGTCGTGACCTCGGGGACCGGCGGCCCGGTGACGCTGGCGTCGGTGACTGGACTCCCGTACTGGGGCCTTGCGATCGGGATCGCGGGAGCGACCGTGGTCGGGGTTGTGGTGCATCGCCACAGACGACCGTCGCCCGCGCGCACCACGCAGAGCCAGCCGGCCCGGCGTCTGCTCACCGGCCCGTGGAAGCCGTGGCAGGCGGGACTCGCAATAGGCCTGCTGGCGGTGCCCGCGTACCTGTCCTCCGCCGCCACCGGTCGGAACTACCCTCTGGGCGTGACCCACGGCGTTCTCCAGGCGTACCAGGCGGTGACCGACAATCAGACGGTGCACGTCTGGAAGCCGGCGCCGCCGGCAGCGGCTGCGCGGCCGTCACCGCCTCCATCAACGGCGCCTGCTCCCGCGGCAGCGAGCCCAGTCACCGCACCAGCCGCACCCAAGCCCAGCCAGCCGCCAGCGCCACGCCCGAGGCCGGTCAACTGGTGGCTCGTGAGCGTCGTCGTCGGCATGGTTCCGGGTGCCTGGGTAGCCGCACGACTGTCGGGCGTCGCCCGGCTGGCGCAGCGCGATCCCGCCGAGACGGTCACGGCCTTCTTCGGCGGCATCCTGGTGGGCGCGGGCGCGGCGTTCGCCACCGGGTGCGTGGTGGGCAACATCCTCTCGGGCTGGGCGTTGATGAGCGTCGGCATGTTCGTGTTCGGAGCGGTGACGATCCTCGCCAACTGGATCACCACTTACCTGTACCTGATGCGTGGCACGTTCGATCGTGCCACGCTGCGCGCCGTGCTGTTCCGATGAAGGTGGCGCGACGTGAGCGCGCAAGGACGTGGCTGCAGGCTGACAGACTCAGGGCGTTGTTCCTGCCAGCAACGCGTTCTCGAGCATCGGCGAGCACAGCCTGCGCAGGGCGGGCATGGGGCCGACGCTGAGATCGACGCTCGTGGGAAGGGCACGGCCAGACGAAGCCGGTGACAACGGCCGGC
This sequence comes from uncultured Acidobacteriota bacterium, assembly GCA_963698725.1. Classification (GTDB taxonomy): domain Bacteria; phylum Acidobacteriota; class Vicinamibacteria; order Vicinamibacterales; family Fen-181; genus FEN-299. The sequence goes on along the minus strand of CAVORY010000002.1, from coordinate 1,211,276 downwards.
TGCGGGTCGCGTCGGGAGCAGATGGCGGGTCAGGCGGCGCGACGTCTTCCCCGCGACGGTTCACGTTCCGTGCAACGTGGTGCGCGACGCGGCGCGCATCGACTGCGGCGGCGGAGGCTGCGGCCTGGCGATTATGAACGGTCCGGCGCGTCCGCCGCGGCCAGCTTGCGCCGCGAGTGTTCCAGGATCGCGAGCTGCGTGCGGCCGAGCTGGGCATGCCCCGCGGCCCTGCCGCAGTCTCCCATCCCGCCGACCGGCTGGCACAGCGCGAAGCAGAGTTGGGTGCGATTGGCCGTCCGCGGGCACGGAAAGTAGCGCGAGCCGCCGGCCACCGGGAACCGCGCCACTCGCGCCCCCGCCAGCCTTCGACGGCTGTGACTGGTTATCATCGTTCTCCTCTTCCGCCAGGTTCGGTGCCGAACTGCTACCGGACACCATCGACGCCCCCTGACGATACCACGCCCCGGGCACGGTCGTCTCGAGGGCACCGGCCCGCCCATCAGGCACGTCCGAAACCCGGCACTCGACCGTCGGAACCTGGACTCCTTTGTCCGGTTTCTCGAGGTGGCGGCGCTCATGAACGGCCAGGTAGTCAACGTGGCGGGCATCGCCCGCGATGCCGCCGTCGCGAGGCCTACCGTCCAAGGGTACTTCGCGACGCTCCAAGACACACTGGTCGGATTCTGGCCCCCAGCGTGGCCTCGCCGAGCCAAGGTCACGGAAGTGGCGAGGCCGAAGTTCAATCTCTTCGATGCTGGCGTGGCGCGGGCACTGGCCGGGCGTCTCCGGGAGCCGCTGGATCCCAATGGTCAGCCGCCGACGCGCGAGCGGGCCGAGGTGTTGGGATGAGCCTCAGATCACCGATCAACCGATTGCAGAAGGACGCGGCGGCCGGCTGTCCAGACTGCCGAGAGGACGACAAGCCGGTGATCTCCTGGATCGAGCCTGGCGACTCACCACCGCCCGGCCCGCCGCCCCGGATGTGCGCCCGGTGTGGGGATCCCCGGCGCCACCCGCGCTCGTCAGTTCGCGCTGACGACCAGGTGCGGGTGGATGGCCGCGACCTGGGCCTCGGTCAGCGGCGGCCGAGCGCGATTCGGCGCGACAGTTCCTGTTTCACGCGGGCGAGGTGGACGGCTGGTGTGCGCTGGCGGGCCTGAACGTGACGACGGTGCGCGAGCAGGCACTGCGGCTGCGCGAGCGTGCCGCGTAGGTGTGCTCTGGGCCTGGGTCTTACGCGCGGCCCTCATCGCGCGTGCCCGGGCCCTCGAACCGCGGCCGTCGCAACGCGGCGAGACGAGCCGCGGCCGCGGCGTCAGCAACAGAGGAATTCTTTGATGAAGTACTCGGCTTCGATCCTGTCGGACTTCAGCCGCCCGTCCTTGGTGATGGTCTCGGCCCTGAGCTGCACGATGACGTTGGAGGAACCCGAATCGGCCTGGTCGTGCACCGATTGCGGCACCGTGTCCTGGACCAGTTGGAAATTCTCGACGACAACGATGCCCGCGCTTCGGTAGCCCTGCGGGGCCTTGAAGATTCCGCTGGTGAGGGTGGCCGGATCCCTCAGCCTGCCGGGAATGCGTGCGGCCTTCGCGCGCGCGATCGTGAGAGCGGGTGGGATGCCTCGTTGCGAGCGGTCAGCCATGGTCGCTCCTCCTTGCGCCCCTGTCGGCGCGCTGGAGTTGGAGACGTGAAAACCAAGTCCGAGGGTACACCCGTTTCCACCGGTGGTCAAAGGGCGGCCCCGACAAGGGCGGCCCCGACCTGCAAGCGATTGCAGGCGATTCAGCCTGGAATGTCGGACTGTCAGACTGGAATATGATGTCGCCGCTTTCCCAGAGCACCGGCCCCTGTGTGAACCAAGTCCCACCTCGCACAAGATATGCCCGGAAGACGACGGGCGTGTAGTTGTCCGGATAGGTCGCAAGGTAGAACGTGAAGTCGTTGAGAATGTTGTCAATCCCGACGGTAGACACCTGGCCAAAGCTCTCGAGATTGCCCTCACCGAACACTCCGGCTGATGTGTGACCGTCCCAGAGGTGGGAGTTGCCGATGATGGTATCCGCGACGCATGGAGTTCCGTGAAGCAGCACAAGAAGAAACGCTGCACCGACCGTCGTCCTTACAGGTAACCTCCATTGAACGCGGCCAACGCCGCGGCTAGGTTGGTCAGGCTCGCGGCCCGCCGTCGTCACCGCGAGGGATTGCGGCGCCTGAGAAGCCGCCTTCCTGCAGAACCCGAGAGTCCGATCAGCCCCGTGCCGAGCAGGAGCAACGAGGCGGGTTCAGGGACGTTGACCGGGTACTGTCCACTGGCGTGGTTTGCCGTGTACGGACTAACGCCAATGCCTTCCGGAAATTGCTGAGGCGTTCATAGGATTGTGAATTCGAACGGGCCATCGACGGACGTGTTCTTCAAGAGACGCGGCCACTTGGTCACCGGTTGTCGCACCGCGCGTGGACACGATCGTGCCCGGCGCTTCGGGGTGAGGTGACGCCGCATCCGTTCGTACATTTGCGTGAGGATGAAGTGCTTCTGGTCCTCGGTCAGTACCGGCGCCGCGATATCGAGGGTGAACCACATGCCTTCGACGATCGGCAACATCTTCGCGAAGCTCACGCGCAAGACGGGAACCATGCCGTCGGCGGCCCGGATCCGCTCGACCGCGAGCAGGGCACTGGCCAAGACGATCGCCGCGCGGCCGCGGCGGGTGCGCGCCTTGGTCGCGTACCGCTTGACCGCCGGCGCATTCGTCAGACTGAACTGCGTGCCGTCGAGCGCCAGCAGGCGCCATCCGCGCCAGAACGCCTCCGGCTCGCCGTCGGCCGTGGCGCGCGGCCGCAGCATGCGGTGCATCAACTCGGCAAAGATCTCCCACGGCAATCGCGCGCGCCGATCCGCCAACGAACTGTCGGCCAGTGGCGTCTGGAACAACTCGGCAAAGTGCTCGCCCAACGTCCCCGCTCCCTTCATCACATGAAAGGTAAGGGCGGACAGCACCTGGGTCAATGGCACGCGCGGCTTGCGCCCCGCCCGGGGCGGCAGCGTGGGCGCGTCGCCAGCCAGCATTTCGGTCCAGGTCGGAAGAAATCCGACCGGCCGGAGGGACGTGGGGATCGCGGAACGAGCGGCGCGTCGATCGTGAGACGGGGAATGAGGTCGCATTCCCAGTGCAAATATCTAAAACGAGTGGAAATGGACAAGTGTAGAAATTACACGTTGAATTCCTGATCACTCGGAATTTCCGAAAGGCATTGGTGTTAGCCCGACATCGCCGGTCGGGACCGGCCGGACCACAAAGTGAGTGAATAATCAGGAAAACTCGAGCCGGCGGTCGGACTCGAACCGACGATCTGCTGATTACGAACTCGTTGCGGCGGGCCACTTGGGGCAACTGGAGACCACAAAACAGGCCTGTTTCTCAACTTCTCACAACTCGAGGCCCCCGGGAGCCACTCCGCGTTGTCACGTTCTTGTCACGCGAGGCAACTGCCGGCCATCCGGATTCGACGCCAGCCTGTATTGACAGCCAGCAGATTTACCGTCAATATGCTGGCGATGTATACACGTCGATACGTCGCGCCCGACCATACGTTCTTCCTCTTCGGCCCGCGCGGCACCGGCAAGACGACGTGGCTGAAGCAGGTGCTGCCCGACGCCCTCTGGTTCGACCTGCTGCGCACGCAGGTCGTGCTCGGCCTGAGCCGAGAGCCCGACTCGTTCCGGCAACAGGTCGAGGCCCTTCCGCGAGGGCGGTGGGTGGTCATCGATGAAGTGCAGCGGATGCCGGCGCTCCTGAACGAGGTGCAGGCACTCATCGGCGACCGCGGCAGCGCCTACCGTTACGCCCTTAGCGGGTCGAGCGCGCGCAAACTGAAGCGGCTGGATGTGAACCTGCTCGCAGGGCGTGCGATCAACCGACAGTTCTTCCCCCTGGCCGCTTCCGAGTTGCGCTACGACGTCAACCTGGAGCGTGTGCTGCGCTTCGGCATGCTTCCGCAGGTCCACGCCGAGCCCGAGCATGCGGTCGACATCCTGGATGTGTACGTGGCGAACTACGTTCGCGAGGAGATCCTCCAGGAGGCGCTCGTTCGGAACCTGGACTCCTTTGCCCGGTTTCTCGAGGTGGCGGCGCTCATGAACGGCCAGGTGGTCAACGTGGCGGGCATCGCCCGGGATGCCGCCGTCGCGAGGCCGACCGTCCAGGGGTACTTTGCGACGCTTCAAGACACATTGATCGGATTCTGGCTCCCGGCGTGGCGTCGCCGGGCCAAGGTCAAGGAAGTGGCGAGTCCGAAGTTCTATCTCTTCGATGCTGGCGTGGCGCGGGCCCTGGCCGGGCGCTTGCGGGAGCCGCTGGACGGGCTCGAGCGGGGATTCCTCCTCGAAACCTGGATGTTGCACGAACTGCGGGCCGCCATCGCCTCGCTGAACGCAGGAGGGCAGCTTCACTACTGGCGCACCCCGACGGGCACCGAGGTGGACTTCATTTGGACTCGAGCTGGGCGGGCTGTCGGGATCGAAGTCAAGGCGGCCTCGACGTGGCGGCCCGAGTACTCCTCCGCGTTGAAGAGCCTCGTGGAACAGGGCGTCCTGACGCGCGCGCACGGCGTCTACACAGGGACGGCTGAGCGGAAGGACGGCCCGGTCCGTGTCTGGCCGGTCCTGTCGTTCCTGCGGGAGCTGGCAAAGGGAACCATCCTGGGCTGAGATTGGCCCGGGGCCAAGGGCCGGGGGGGACGCCATGCGGCTGGCGTGGGCGACCGACCTGCACCTCAACTTCATCTCGCATGCGGGACGCCGGAGATTCCTCGATTCGACCCGGGATCGGGCTGACGCGTTGGTAGTCAGCGGCGACATCGCCGAAAGCCCCAGCCTCGTCGGGACGCTACAAGAAATGGACGCCGTGCTGGGCAGGCCGATCTACTTCGTCCTGGGCAACCACGACTACTACCACGGCTCGGTGGCGGGTACGCGGAGGAGCGTGGCGGCGGCGGTCGTCGGGAGCCGGTTCCTGATCTATCTCAGCGGCGCCGACGTCGTAGAACTGGCGCCTGGCACCGCTCTCGTCGGCCATGACGGCTGGGGCGACACGCGGCTCGGCGATTTCGAGGCGTCCGACGTCTTGCTCAACGACTTCTTCCTCGTCGACGAACTGCGTCAGTGGCGGGATCGCCTCACTCTGGACAAGCCCCGTTTGCGCGATGTCCTCCAGACGCTCGGCGACGAGGCGGCAGCGCATCTCAAACGCGTCCTTCCGGTGGCTGCGGCGCGGTACCCGCAAGTCATCGTCGTTACCCACGTGCCCCCGTTCAGGGATGCCGCCTGGTACCAGGGCCGTCCATCCGGCGATGACTACTTGCCGTTCTTCACCTGCAAGGCAGTGGGCGACGCGCTGCTGGACGCCGCCGGCGCTCATCCGCACTGCCGGTTCGTGGTTCTCTGCGGCCACACCCATGGCGGCGGAGAGGTCCAGATCCTGGAGAACCTGCGCGTCGCGACGGGCCCGGCCGAGTACCGGCAAGCCGCGGATCCAGCAGGTGATTGAGGTCGGATAGACACCGCGGTACGTGGACGGAGTTCAACGCTCCTTCCAGCGGCGCGCATCGAATGAGAACGGCCGACGCGGATGGCCACCCGACAACGCGTCGAGCTATTCCGCGTTGCCACGTTCTTGTCACGCTGGCGGGCCTGACCATTGGGCGCGGCCTCAATCTACGGATTTCCACGGCTTTTCGCGATCAGAGCGCGGCTTGAACCGACGACACGCTCAGAAATCGTCGATAGGCCGCCCTGTCAAGATCGACGGATCTGTGGCTGTAAGGTATTGATTCTGAAGGATTGGAGCCGGCGGTCGGACTCGAACGAGAAAATCATTGCGTATTTGTGGCGACTTAACCATCTCGCCGGAGACGATTGCGCGTTCTGCTACAACTCTAATCCCTTCGTGCTGTTCGTGTCGACTTGCCACCTATTTGCCACCTAATTTTCAAGGCAGGGACGGAGGCCATGCCAGTTAAGGCCCTCAACGCACGATTCGTGAAGGCCGTGAAACCTGACCCCACGAAGCAGATTGACTACGTCGACCGGCTCTCAAGGGGTTCACGCTACGTGTCTCACCGGGTGGCAGCAAGACGTGGATGCTCCAGTACCGCTACAAGCGAGCGAAGCGCCGCCTGACGATCGGGCCGTTATCCGCGATCGACGTGGTCAAGGCCCGGCGTGAGGCCCGAGACGCGATCCACATGGCCGCGAACGGGCAGGACCCGGCATTCGCGAAGAAGGTCGCCAGCAACGCGAAGACATTTGCCGATCTCGCGACCGATTACCTCGAGAAACACGCGAAGAAACGCAAGCGCTCCTGGCGGGAAGACGCCCGCATCCTGAACGGCTCGCCGCACAAGAAACGGACCGGCAAGCGTCCGCACCTCGGTCTTGTCAAGCTCTGGGGCCCTCGCCCGCTGGCCGAAATCCAGCGGAGCGAGATACGGACCTTGCTCGAGGCGACAGCCGAGCGGGCGCCGACGATGGCGAACCGCCTGCTGGCGCTCGTGCGCAGGATGTTCAACTTCGCGATCGAGCACGACTGGATCGCGCTCAACCCGTGCCAGACGATCAAGGCTCCGTCCAAGAACGTGCAGCGCGACCGCGTGCTGACCGAAGACGAGGTCGCCAGGTTCTGGGAAGCGACGGAGCAGGAGCAGCCGACCGTGCGAGCCTTGCTTCAGCTTCGCCTGCTCACCGCGCAGCGCGGCGGTGAGATCCTCTCGATGCAGTGGCAGGACATTGACCTTCCCACGAAGTGGTGGACCATCCCCGGTGAGCGCGCGAAGAACGGCCTGGCGCACCGTGTCCCTTTGTCACCACCCGCCTTGGAGATCCTCCGTCCGCTCGAGGTTGAGGCCGACAAGCGCGACCCGAAGTCCCCGTGGGTGTTCGCCTCGACGCGTCGGAGCCCTCTCAAACCGATCGAGCACGCGCAGAAGGCGGTCGAACGTGTCAGGCAGCGCTCGGGCGTCGAGTTCCGAGGACACGACTTGCGCAGAACCGCCGCCAGCTTGATGGTTGGCGCGGGAGTACCTCGCCTCGTGGTGTCGAAGATCCTGAACCACGTGGAGCAGGGGGTGACCGCGGTCTATGACCGGCACTCCTACGACGCGGAGAAGCGCGCGGCGCTCGATGCCTGGGGCCTCCGTGTGATGGCCATCGTTGCCGCCAAGAGGGAAGCGGCCCGTGCTCCCGCGACGGCAGAGACGCCGGCGGGCACAAGGCGAGGCCGCGTGGCGGTTCCCGCAAAGGCGGTGTCCGCGCCGCGTGATTCCATCCGTCGGCGGACCCTCGACACCGCCAAGCTGGCTGCCCGTGACCGCCTCGCTCTCCGTGACTTTGGTGATCGACTTCGAACCGTGCTCGGTCCGAACCTGTTGGATCTTCGACTCTACGGAGCCAAGGCCAGAGGAGAATCGTCGGACGACGCCGAATTAGAGGTCGCGGTTGTAGTCGTCGGCAACAGTGGAGAAGTCGAAGACCAGGTGGTCCGCGCGGCGTTCGACGTGGACGTCGCTCACCACGTCCATGTTTCACCTCGGGTCCTGACACCCGAGAGGCTACGGACCCGGCGTGGCGAATGACGGGCTTCATTCGGGAGATAGAGCGGGACGGGATTTCGTTTCAATGGCACCGTGCCCCTGCGAACATCGTTCAGTAGATACCAGTATGTCGACATTATGCCGACATACTGATATCATTGAAACATAGACCGGCGGACCGCGCCGCGTAGATCCGGGTTGGTTCGCAAGCCACACGCGCACTCATGATCGACCAACTCCGTGCCGACGTTCCCCACGAGGAGTTCGACTACCTCGCCCTCATGACGGGGCTCCGCGGGTACGCCCGGCCGCGCGATCGCGTCACGACGCTCCTGCGCCATCAGGCCATCATTCGCGTCAAGAAGGGCCTCTATGTCTTCGGCCCCACCTACCGGCGGGCGCCCTACTCGAGAGAGGTGTTGGCCAACCTGATGTCCGGCCCATCGTGTATCTCCCTCGAATACGCGCTGTCCTACTACGGTCTCATTCCGGAGCGCGTCGAAACCGTGACATCGGCGACCACGGGCAAGAGCCGTGCGTTCGACTCTCCCGTTGGGCGTTTCACGTACTGGCCGGTGCCCGAGCGCGTCTTTCCGATCGGGATTGACCGGATCGAGACTGGCGATGGCCGCGCCTTCCTCATGGCCAGGCGCGAGAGGGCGCTCTGTGACGTCCTGATGCAGCGGCGTGGCCTGAAGATCCGCACGCTGGGCCAGCTCGGGACCTGGCTTGCCGACGATCTCCGGTACGACACTGACGAACTGGCCTCGCTCGATGCGACGCTGGTGTCGGGCATCGCCCGCACGTGGGGGTCGGCTCGGCTCCGGCTCCTCGCACAACTCCTGCAGAACCGGAAGGCGTCCGATGAATGACGCGATTCGCCAGATGCTCGGCCGCTACCGTCTCGAGACGCTGGACGACCACGTCCGCGCCCTCCGCGAGATTCTGCAGGAACTGGCGCTGCTTGGGCTGTGGCGCAGCAAGTTCTTCGAGCACGCGGCCTTCTACGGCGGGACCGCGCTGCGTATTCTGCACGGCCTCGACCGCTTCTCCGAGGATCTCGACTTCTCGCTGCTGGCGTCTGACGACGATTTCGCTCTCGCGCGATTCACCGGCGCGCTGGAAGCGGAGCTTCGCGCCTTCGGGTTCGAGGTTCGCATCGCGGACAAGGAAAAGCGCCACGCCAGCGCCATCAAGTCGGCGTTTCTCAAAGCCGACACGCTGCAGCAGCTCCTGGAAATCAGGACGCCAGCCGGGGTGGTCCGGACGCTGCCCCGGGGGCAGGTCCTGAAGATCAGGTTGGAGATCGACACGAACCCACCGCCTGGCTTCGAGACCGAGGTCCGGTTCCTCCTGAATCCGATCCCGTTTCCGGTGCGCGCGTTCGCGCTCCCCGACCTCTTCGCCGGCAAGATGCACGCGGTGCTCTGCCGTCGCTGGAAGGGACGCGTGAAGGGGCGCGATTGGTACGACCTGGTGTGGTTCGCAGGCCGTCACCCGGCGCTGCATCTCTCGCACCTCGAGGCGAGGATGGTGCAGAGCGGCGATTGGCCGGCAGAGGACCGCCTGACGCCGGAGGCGTTCCGATCACGGCTCATCCAGGCCATTCACTCGCTCGATCTGGACCAGGCGCGTCAGGAGGTGTCTCCGTTCGTCCCCCACCCCGATGCCCTCTCCGCCTGGTCCGTCCCGTTCTTTCTCGACGTGGCGTCACGCATCGTCATCACGGAGGATTGACCGACACCGATACGCGGTGCTCAACCTAGCCTTGGTCTGGTCGGCGGTCTCACTGGCTCCCAGGGGACCACGGATTCTCGGCTGGCTGCTGCTCTTGCTCCTGGTGGCCTCCGCGCTTCCGATCGGGATCTGGGGTCCGGAGCTCCCTGAGCCGCGCTGGTGAAACCGGGAATGCCCTCTCGCGCTGGCCAAGAGCGCGATCTACAATCGCCAATCAAGGAGCTTTCGCGGAGCGGTTCTCGGACGATCCGCAAAGCGCAAAGAGGACGGAGAAGCTGCGCGCCGAGTGGATCGTGGTTGGGACCGGGATCAGCGTCACGCTCGGGAAACACTCTCTCAGAATCGAAGAACAGAAACCCCTTGGAACTGCGCAGGGTCCCAATCCCACGCGGATGCAGTTCGCCGCGCTTGCGTCGTGCATGGCGCAGACCTTCCGCTCCAAGGCTGCCCGGAGCGGGGTCGGGTTCGACCGGCTCTCAGTGCATCTCGAGGCCGACATGGACTTCCGCGGCACGCTCGGTGTCCCGGGGATTCCAGTTCCCTATTCGGAAATACGAATCCACCTGCATATCACCGGTCCGGAGAGTCCAGACCGCTACCGGGAACTCCTGGAAGAGGTCAAGAAGTGCTCGCCGGTCTACAACACGGCGATCCACGGGGTGAGCGCCGTCGCCCGGCTCGAAATCGGGAATGCCTGGCTTCCACAGAACCGCCCACAGGCGGAAGGAGCGTTAGCCGATGCCATCCGACGGCCCCACGTTCAAACCCTTTCGCAAGCGCACCTTCACGCTGTCGCTGCTGGCGCGCTCGCTCGGGGCCGTTTTCGTGCGGCTGCCGGTGCTCGCTGTGGCGACCGTGCGGCCATCGGTCCCGCGCGCGTTGCGCGAGAAAGTCATGCTCGGCGTCAACTCGGTGAACGGCTGCCGCTACTGCAATTGGGCGCACACCGGGTTGGCGCTCGCCCATGGCGTCAATCTCGATGAACTGGCCGACCTGCTCGATACCGGGACCTTCGGTGCGGTGAACGAGCGTGACGCCACGGCCATTCTATTCGCGCAGTGTTTCGCCGACACGGTTCGCAAACCGACCCCGGAAGCGCAGGCCGCCCTTGCGGAACACTTCACGCCGTACCAGCGTCGCGAGCTCGTCGCCTACATCCACGCTATCTATCTCGGCAGCCTCTGCGGCAACTGCGCCGACGCGTGGCTCCACCGCTTCTCCGGCCGGAAGGTCGATACGGGCCATCCGGTCCCCGAAGCGATTGCCGCCCTCCTGGCTGCTCCGGCGCTCTTCGTCGGCTGGCTTCGGAGCCGCACCTCCAGGCGGCATGCAATGGAGAACTTGTGAGGTCACACGATCCTCTCTTTGAAGGAGAGCCCTTCGGGAACCACCAGCAAGAAGCGCCTCGTGATGGCGTTCGCCATTGCTGCGATCTCGGATGCCCTCTCGTTCGGGCTGACCGTCGTGCCGCCGGCGCAATTGGGTGTTGATCTGGTCACTGCCCTGCTTCTGTACCTCCTGCTCGGCCGGAAATGGGCGATCCTCCCCGGACTGGTTGCCGAGGCCATTCCGGGTCTGGGCATCTTTCCATTCTGGCTCCTGGTGGTCGGTTCGATTGGCGCCTGGGGAGCCATTCGTCGGCCCCAGAAAGGAGCCGCCACGGCGCAGTGACGGTCCGCAACTCCACTCGCGAGAGCAGTCAGCGACATGAGCGGGCAATCCGACCGCCCCATGCCGTTCGGTGAAAGGAAGCCCTCAATGCACGCACATGCGAAGACGCCGTCTGAGACTCGCCCGCCGGTGAAACGCCGGCAGGTGGCGCCCTCTGGAGCGCAGCACCATGAGTCTGCTGAACCAGCCGCCATCCCGGTTCAGTCCCGACGTCCGCGCGGCGTCGACAGGCCCGTGGCCCGGCCCGTCACTGATCATGCACAGGGCCACTTGGCGGGCCGGTTGGCGGGCACTCGTTGCACGGATTCAGGGGCGCGTAAGTTGCGACCCTGGCGGCACTTCGCGTCCCGAACCGCCCGAGAGGATCCCCACTCTTCGAGGGCAGGCGAGGGAGGTAGCACTCCCCTGTCGAGCGGCCGAGGCCGCTCGCGCCGGCCCTCGTCCGGCACCCTCCGGGCTCGCCTTCTTCCTTCGCCCTGTCGGAGTGGTGGTCAGCGAGATTCCGAGCGGCGGCCTTGTCGATCGACTTGTCGATCCACTTGTCGATCCGCCACCACATCGCAGACTCGATCCCTCTGCTCCTGCATCTCGAGCGAGACCGGGGCCGGCGGTTGGTGAACGCGGTGGTGCGTTCGCGGCTACGACAGTGAACACGAATGCTACCTATCCCAATGGTCAGCCGCCGACGCGCGAGGGGGCCGAAGTACCGAGATGAATCTCAAAGCGAGGATCGACCGATTGCAGAAGGACGCGGCGGCTGGCTGTCCAGACTGCCGAGAGGACCACAAGCCGGTAATCTCCTGGATCGAGCCTGGCGACGCACCACCGCCCGGCCCGCCGACCCGGACGTGCGTGCGGTGTGGGCGAACCGTGGACCGGCGACACCTGGTGGTCAGCTGGCAAGCGTAGCGGTGGCGGCCGGAACCGCTCCAAGCCGTCCGGGCCGAGCAGCCCTACAACGGAAAGGGCCACCGCGATGGTGGCCCTTCGTTCGTTACGGTTAGCGATGGCTGCTCTACCGCCGCCGTCGCCGCGCAGCCGCACCAGACCCGCCAGCCCCGTGCCGAGCAGGAGCAGCGAGGCGGGTTCGGGAACTTAAGTGATTCTGCAAATCGAGGGCGATGTAGTCCCCAACTGCGCCCGACGGCGATGGCGAGGCCGTGAAGGCCAGGATGTCACCGACGTCGACGGCGAGGCTCTGGCCGAACAGTGCCGGAAGTGCGCGGGAATACGGATCGCCACTCCCGACCGTGCCGCTCGCGAGCAGGCTACCGTTCAGTGTCAGCGCCCAGGCGTTCGCGCGGTAGTCCAAATCCCTGAGTGCCCAGACAGCGCCGGACACATCGATGAGCCCGGTCAGCGGACTCGTCCAGCGGACTTCGATGGTGCTGCCCAGCGGAGTATGACCGTAGACGTCGCCGATTCCGAGTTCGCCGGGCGTGATATTCAACTGGCTTCCGTTGCTCTGGACCACCCGGTGTAGGCGCCGCAACCGTCGATGTTGCCGAGACAAGTCCAGATAGCCGGCGGGCCGGGAGAACCCCAGGACATCTCTCCTCCCCGCGTGCCCGCAACACCGAGCGCGCCGCCAGCCCAGTATGACCATACGGAGTTCGGGTTGGCGAGGTCGCTCCATCCGCCGACAGCTTGAAAATGTCTGCGCTGGCAGTGGGGGGCACGAGCGCCAGGAGCGCCAGGACTAGAACGAGCTGCTTCATGTTTCTCCCTCCATCGCTTCTCCCACGACTACGGTGCTTGTGGTCTCGCTTCCTGGTCCGTTGCCGACCCGCGGCACCTCCCACCAGCCCCGGTGCCGAGCAGGACCAGCGGGGCGCCACGACTACGTCTTCTTCCCTCCGCCCGGTCGCGCCACCTTGAAGTTGTCAAACGCCGCCGTGTAGTCGATGGTGGGCCTATTGGAGGACGCGCGTGGCCCGATTCTCCTGCCTGCGCCGCCGCGCGACCCTCACCAGTCCCGCCAGCCCCGTGCCGAGCAGGAGCAGCGAGGCGGGTTCGGGGACGGACGGGTTCTGCATTCGTCGTGACCACCATCATCTGATTGACATGCAGACCGGCCGAAAGGTGCAGGAGAAGAGTCCTCCGGTCGGCGGAAAGCGTCGACCAATCTCCGGCCTCGGGACCACCCCAAATCTGGTCGGGGAACGAGGTAAACAGCACGATAACGTCCTGGTCGAAAGTGAACGAGCCTTCCAGGGTCAAAGGGCTACTGGGGTGCCCACCGGATTCAACGTAACCAAGAAGACGTCGAAGGCGGCATCTTCTCGAAACGAGACCGCGGGGCCCGGGATGACCGCTCGCCGTAGTTCTGCGTCCCCGTGAGAATGAGGTTGTCGGTGAACGCATAACCGAGCACGACATTTCGGCTCGTATAGAAGCCGTTGATGCAGGTGTCGCTTTCGAATAGACCCGGCATCCGGGACAGCGGCACGTACGGAACCACGCAACCGCTGCCGCTGACCCTGATGACATCAGCTGACAGCGGGTTGCACCACGCGAGAAGGCCGAACGCAAGAGCGAGGCGGCCGACGACCTTCTTGGCCAGACGTACCATCCTCCAGTGGGCACTGAACCCACGCCTATCCAGCCTGGACCATTCGATGACCCGTGAGTCCCAGGTCGCGTGTCTACGCTCGGCGCCTCCGCCCCGCCCGCACGGCCCCGATCAGCCCGTGCCGAGCAGGAGCAGCGAGGCAAAACGACAGAAAGCCTGCAAGACTCAACCCAATGACGACAGGCCGATTCAGGCCGGTTCCCTCGCGCGAACGCCGGCCTATCGGCCGTAGCGGCGACTAATTTCATCGGCTCGGCGGAAAGTCAGCCGGCGGGACCAAGTGAATCCAGAAAGGCGCGGCGGTCGCTGTCAGTTCGCGCTGACGACCAGGTGCCGGCGGATGGCCGCGACCTGGGCCTCGGTCAGCGGCGGCGGGAACACCTAGGACCGTGAGCAGGATTCGCTCGCGGCCGCTGATGGAATAGTGGGACAACCAACTGATTGTCCCTCCCGTTTCTGCGACTGCACTGGAAGGCCGAAAACCGGGGGCCGACTTACGCCGCCGCTGCAGGGGGTTTGTCCCACCCTCCCTGTTGGGATTCGGTGGACCTGACCGGGATCGAACCGGTGACCTCCTGAACGCGATTCAACGTCGGTCCATTTGGCCCGAGTTGCCTGTCTGCTGTGATCCCGGCGTGATCCCGCCGTTCCTGGCCCTGACCGCCAGAAGCCAAGACGAGCAAATTCGTTAGGAAATACTGGAGCCGGCGGTCGGACTCGAACCGACGACCTGCTGATTACGAATCAGCTGCTCTACCAACTGAGCTACGCCGGCTGAGGCGTGAGGTCTTCGACCCGCGCATGGCGCGCGGGCGGAACAAACAGCTTACCATAACCCCGGTCGACTGTGGCCAGTGTCGAAGGGCCGGCTCCCACCGATCGGCGAGGCATGTGCCAGCCAGCCGCCTGCGACCCCCACACTGGGGTAGGGGGCCTGCTCGGCGGCCTCGACGTCACCGCCGACTCAGGGGACACTTCTAACGAGCGAAGGGTGGGGACATCTCTAACGCGCGTTGACAGGCGCGATACGGTTGCGCGATACGGTTGCGCGATACGGTTGCTTGACGGCACACTGGCGGGCGAGCACACTGGTGCGGCTCGTCCCGCCTGGCCGACAAGCCCGCCAGCCGATCGCGTCTGCCCGCCGGGCACGCCCGCAGGGCCACGCGTGCCCGGCGCACGGAGGAGGGACCGCATATGACGGGCAGCGCCGCCGCAACGCTCGACACACCGCCCCAAACCGCTGAACCGGTGCCGGAAGCCGACCGCATCGGAGTGCTCGACATCCTCCGCGGTTTCGCCGTGCTCGGCATCCTGATCATGAACATTCAGTCGTTCGCCATGGTCGATTCGGCGTACTTCAACCCAACCGTGTGGGGCGACCTGACGGGCGTCAATTACGCGGTATGGCTGCTGTCGCACCTGTTCGCGGACATGAAGTTCATGACGATCTTCTCGATGCTCTTCGGTGCGGGCATCGTGCTGCTCTGCGGACGGGTCGAGCGCAGAGGCGCCCGGCCGGTTCGCGTGCACCTCCGGCGCACGGGATGGCTGCTGGCGTTCGGTCTCGCGCACGCCTACCTGTTGTGGACCGGCGACATCCTCGTCTGGTACTCCTTCAGCGCACTGCTGGCGTACGGGTTCTGGCGGATGCGTCCGGGCCGGCTGATCCTCTGGGCGCTGTTCTTCCTGTCGGTCGGATCGGCGTTGTACCTCTTCTTTCAGTGGAGCATGCCGTACTGGCCGCCGGAGGCCATCGACGGCAACCGGCTTTGGTGGGACCCGCCCGCTGACGTCGTGGCCGCGCGGCTGGACGCGTATCGGGGCGGCTGGCTCGCGCAGATGGCCGAGCGCGTGCCCGGGTCGCTCACGCTGCAGACGTTCGTCTACTTGTTCTTCGGCCTGTGGCGAACGCTCGGTGCAATGCTGGCTGGCATGGCGTTCCTGAAGTGGGGCATCCTGTCCGCAGAGCGGACCACCCGTTTCTACCTCGGCATGCTCGGCGTGGGTCTGGCGTGCGGCGTGCCGACCATCGGATACGGCGTGGGCTGGAACTTCGAGCACGAGTGGTCGATCCGGTACTCGATGTTCGGCGGCACGTTCTTCAACTATTGGGGATCGCTCCTCGTAGCCAGCGCGTACGTCGCGGGGGTCATGCTCGCGTATCGGGGCGGCTGGCTGCTGGGCGTCCAGCGCCTGCTCGGATCGGTCGGCCGGATGGCCTTCACGAGCTACATCCTGCAGACCGTGCTCTGCACGACGCTGTTCTACGGGCACGGGCTTGGCTTGTTCGGCTATGTGCCGCGATGGGGTCAGGCGCTAATCGTCCTCGGCGTGTGGGGCGTGGTCATCGTTTTCGCGAACGCCTGGCTGGCTCGATTCCGCTTCGGCCCGCTCGAGTGGCTCTGGCGGTCGTTGACGTATCGGAAGCTGCAACCGCTGCGACTCGGTTCGATGCCGGCCAGGTAGTCGTCCGCTGCGACATCGAGGCCCGGCCCGGCGGCACCTTCGTTGTCACCGACCGGCGCGACGGCGAGGACGTCGCCGTGCTCGGCCGGGTCGAGCAAGTACTCCGGCAAGACTGAAGCCCCGGCCCGCCCCGCGGCTACTTCGCTTTGTCAGCGAGCGCCCACACCCAGTGCTCCGTGCGCACGAACATCATCTGTCCGGCCAGGGCCGGCGTGGCCATCGTCGGTTCGTTCATCGCGCTCGTCGCGAGGACCTCGAACGTCCGCCCGGCGCGAATCGTGAAGATCTGGCCATCTTCGCTCGCGATGTAGATACGGCCGTCGGCGGCAACCGGTGACGCCGAATAGCCGCCTGGCGCGAGCCGCTGCTGGTAGATCTGCTTGCCCGTTCGCGGCTCGAACGCCGTGACGACGCCGCCCGTGGACACGACATAGAAGATGCCGCGGTAGAGCAGGGGCGTCGCCATGTACGGTCCGTCCCGCGCGGTGCTCCAGGCAATCGCGTCGCTCTGGGTGGCGCCTTCCTTCAGCGTCAGGTCGCCTCGCGAACCCGGGACGACGGCGTAGATCGGCTTGATGGGGTTGTACCCGTTCGTGACGAAAATCAGCCCCTCGCCGGAGATCGGCGTCGGCGTCGTGTTGGTGGTGCTCGGCCCCAGTCGCCACAACTCCTTGCCGTTCGACGGGTCGTAGCCCTGAATGACGGGCGCGGCGTTCGTCACCAACTCGGGTCGGCCGCCGCCGTCGTAGATCGCGGGAGTGGACCACGACGGATGCGTCTCGCGTTGCGTGCGCCAAATCTCCCGCCCGGATTCTAGGTCGAAGGCCGCCATGTAGCCGTCGGCGAGAGAGTCGCACAGCACGATCACCATGCCGCGGTACAGGATTGGGGAGCTCGCCGTGCCCCACGTGTATTCAGGGTTGTTGTGCTTGCCCGCGTGGACCACCCCGAGGTCCTTCTTCCAGCGGAGCTCGCCCTTCACGGTGTAGCAGTACAGCCCTTCCGAACCGAACGATACGACGACGTGGCGCCCGTCGGTCGCGGCCGTCGCCGAGGCGTAGCTGTTGTGAGGATGGCGCGGGATCTTGGGAACGCCTTCATGCGCCAGCCGGTCCCAGACGATCTTGCCGGTGGCCCGATCCAGCGCGTAGACGCGCCACTGATGGCTGGCCTTGTCGCTGCGGAAGTCCTGCGCGCCCTTCAGCACCGGCTCGAAGACCGACTTGGGGTCGCTGCTGATCGCGGTGGTGAGAAACAGCAGGTCGCCCCAGACGACCGGGCTCGAGTGCCCGAGCCCGGGGATTGGCGTCTTCCACACGACGCCACGGCCGGCCTCGACGCTCCAGCTCACGGGCGGGCGCTGATCGTCGGCGACACCCGAGCCCTGCGGTCCCCGAAACTGCGGCCACTGTTGCGCGGCAAGAGCGGCGCACCCCACGACCCAACAGGCGGCTATCGAACCAGAGAATCGTCGCATGGCGCCAAGGATACCACCCGGCGTCGGCGGCTGACAGCCTCGGCGCGTGTCCGTGCTGACGGCAGTGCCTGACTGCAGTGGCGAGCCGGTCGGTTGCGCGGTAGACTCTCCGAATGCGCCTGTCACTGCGGCTGCTCCTCCTCCTGATGCTGTCGTCGGTAGCGCTCGGCCAGGAACCGGCGCTCCGCTCGTTCGATCGCGAGCTCCTGCTCGAGACGACGAGCGAGACGTCGGCGAGCGTGAGCGTCGGCGACGTCAATGGCGACGGCCATCTCGACATTGTGCTCGCCAAGGGACGACACTGGCCGCTCAACAACCTCATCCTGCGCAACGACGGCAAGGGGCGGTTCACGACCGCGGTCCTCGGCGACGCGGCCGATCGGACCTACTCGGCCGCGCTGGCCGATCTCGACGGTGACGGTCATCTCGACATCGTCGTGAGCAACGACCGGCCCGACAGAAAGATCATCTACCTGAACGACGGCAAGGCGGCGTTTTCGCGTGGCGGGCACGTTCGGCCAACCCGAGTGGTCCACGCGCTACGTGACGGTCGCGGACCTGAATGGCGACAAGCGCCCCGACCTCATCGTGGCCAACCGAAGCTCGGATCCGGCCAACCCGCGTCCAAGCTACGTGTGTCTCAACGACGGCAAGGCCGGCTTCCCGTCGTGCTCGCCGCTGGCGACCCAGTCGGCGACGATCATCGTCGCAGCGGACCTCGACGGCGACGGGCGCGTCGATCTGTTCGTGCCCCACCGCGACGGCGGCCAGAACCTGATTTTCTGGAACGACGGCACCGGGCGGTTCGCGGCGGCGCCGTCGAAGGTCGGCCCGGGGAGTTCTCGGATTCGCGCGGCGGCGGCGGCGGACATCAACGGCGATCGCATGCCCGACCTCATCGTCGGTGACGAGCGTGCCGGGATGTTCCTGCACCTCGGCGGCGCCGGCCGCACCTTCGACACGCCCGTCGCACTTGGTGCCGGCTCCGGCGCGCCCTACGCGATCGCCGTGGCCGACCTCGACCGCGATGGAAGGCCCGACATCGTGGTGGGGCGGCAGGAGGCGCGCGGAGCGGTCTTCTTCAACCTGGGAGGCGGCCGGGTGCCCCGGTTCCGGGAGACGCCCTGGAACGACGGCAAGGGCTCCGTCTACGGCGTGGCGATTGGCGACCTCGACGGCGACGGGTGGCCCGATATCGTTACCGCGCGGTCGGACGCGCCGAACGCGGTCTGGTTCAACGGTCCGTCGTTGCGGCAGTAGTCAACCGGGTCTTGAACCTGCCGACGGCCCTATAATGGCGCCCATGTGGAATAGGGGAAATCCGACCCCAGTTGTGGAGGACACGATGCTGCGTCATCTTAGATTCTGGCTGGTGGTGTTTGGCGTCATCGGGCTCGTCGGGCTACCCGGCGCGGCCGTCCGGATGCAGGTGCAGGACCAGGAGAGCCTGGTCTGCCCGACGTGCGAAAGCTGCACGAGCGTGCTGGTCGGCAAGACGGCGTCCGTCGACGGATCGACGATGACCTCGCACTCGTGCGACAGCACGAGCGATCGCACCTGGATGAACATCGTCCCGAACCGAAAGCACAAGCCGGGCACGATGGCCAAGGTCTACCACGAGCCGAAGCTGACGAAGGGCCCGGACGATCCGGACCGCGTCGAGACGGGGGAGATCCCCCAGGTGCCCGAGACGTACGCCTACCTCAACGCGGCGTACCCGATCATGAACGAGCATCAGCTCGCCATCGGGGAGACGACCTTCGGCGGCAAGCGTGAGCTGGTCAGCGACAAGGGGATCATCGACTGTCCCGAGCTGTACCGGCTGGTGCTGGAGCGGGCGAAGACGGCGCGCGAGGCGATCAGGATCGCCGACGAGCTGACCAAGCAGTATGGGTACAACGACTACGGCGAGGCGTTCACCTTCGCCGACACCAACGAGGTCTGGATCTTCGAGATTCTCGGGCCTGGCAAGGGCAACAAGGGCGCCGTGTGGGCCGCGGTGCGCATCCCGGACGACCACGTCTTCGTGTCGGCCAACGCGCCGCGCATCCGGTCCCTGAACCTGGCGGACAAGGACAACTACCTCGCGTCCGACAACGTGCTCACGCTCGCGGAGCAGCTCGGCTACTGGAGCCCGAAGAGCGGCGAGCGCTTCGAGTTCTGCGTGGCCTACGGGTCGCGCACGTCGATGGGCAGCCGGCGCCGCGAGTGGCGCGCGCTCAGCCGCATCGCGCCGTCGCTCAGGCTCGATCCGAACGCGGAGCACTACCCGCTCTCGGTCAAGGCCGAGAAGAAGCTGTCGGTGAAAGACGTCCTCGACATCTTCCGCGACACCTACCAGGACACGCCGTTCGACATGATCCGGTCGTTGAACAAGATCAGCAGGGACGGGAAGGTCACCAAGAACCCGATCGCGAACCCGTTCATGAACGCCGACTACCTGGACGCCTTCAACATCACCTCGGAGCGGACGATCGCGTGCAAGCGCGCCACGTACCTGAGCATCACGCAGTCGCGCGGCTGGCTGCCGAACCCGATCGGCGGCCTCGTCTGGCTCGGCTACGACAACCCGGTGACGACACCGCACACGCCGTTCTACATCGGCATCTCGCAGATGCCGGCGTCGTACATCGTCGATGGACGGGCGAAGTTCCGCCGCGACTGCGCCTGGTGGGCCTTCCGGCAGGTGAGCCAGCTCGCCACGCTCCGATGGCAGGACATGGTGAAGGACATCCAGAAGGTGTGGGAGCCGGTCGAGACGAAGGCGTTCGCCGACCAGGCGGCGTTCGAGGAGCAGATGGTGCGGCTCTACAAGCAGGACCCCGCGAAGGCCCGGGAGGCGCTGACGAAGTACTCGCACGACGTTGCGAACGGCGCGGTCGACGCCTACTGGAAGCTGGCCGAGGACCTCTGGACGAAGTACACGAACTACTTCTAGAAGTCGATCCCCCGCCGGTAGTACGCCGCGACCTCGCGCCCGCGGGCGAACCCCTCGCGCGAGAGCTGCCGAAGCCGGGCCGACGAGATCAGCTGGCCCTCGGTGGCCCACAGGCCCACCGCCCGGCCGATGGCCCAGGTTCCGCCGTAGGCCACCGCGACCTTCGGCACGATCCCGATGACCGGGACCAGGCCGACGAGCTGTCGCGCGATCTGGCGGAACAGCAGGCCTCCGCCCAGCACACCCACGATCTCCCCGATGAGTTCGCGCGGCTGGCCCGTCTTGCCGGCTGCCAGCGCAATGCGGTAGCTCATCATCAGCTGGTTCTTGGACAGCACCACCATGTCGCCAATGGCCAGCGGGATGCCGAGCACCGGGATGATCTCGGCCAGCCCGGTGCTGAACGCGTAGCCGGCGTTGGCGCGAGCGGTCTCGTCGATGAACGCGTTGATGATCTTCGGCCGCAGCGCAGGAATCTGCCGCGCGAGGCCGACTCGCCGATCCGGCTCCACCACGGCGAACACGGCATCGACGACGTTCCGGAATCCCTCCTCGTCCATCCGGTCGACGACCACGCGCGCCGAACCGCCGCGGGTCTGCAGTTCGCCGGCGATCCCGGCTCCTGCGATCGCGACCGTCACCATGTGCGCCTTGCGCCCCGCCCAGTGACGCCTGGCTGCTCTCATGTCGGGCGACTCGTCGGGCCCACGGAGGACCGCGATGACGATGTCGGGACGATAGGAGCGGTCGTCGGCGTCGAGGCCCGCCCGTCGGGCGATGGCCCTCGCGGCCAACGGCGCGTCGATGGCGGTCAGCCACCGTGTCGGATCGTCCTGGCCCTCGGCCAGCCGGAGCGCCAGTTCGTCGGCGTCGACGGTCGTCTCGCCGATGATCAAGACGTGAACCCGGCGACCGGCTTCGCGCCGGATCGCCTGCAGGTCCACCTCCTTCAGGATGCGCCAGACCCGTGCGAGCGTGATTTGGCCGGCCATACACTTCAGATTCTACACGGCGCGTGGTACCCTGTAACGCCCCCGTCTTCAAGGAGCGATTGCCATCATGCACCTCGCACGATTCCCACGCCGGCGCTACACGCCGGGCTGGACCCCGCTCGAGAAGCTCGAGCGCCTCTCCGCGCTGCTCGGCGGCCCTGACATCTACATCAAGCGCGACGACCTGCTCGGCCTGGCCGGCGGCGGCAACAAGACGCGCAAGCTCGAGTTCCTCGTGGCCGACGCGCTCGCCCAGGGCGCCGACACGCTGATCACCTGCGGCGCCGTCCAGTCGAACCACTGCCGGCTGACGCTCGCTGCGGCGGTGAAGGAAGGGCTGAAGTGCCGCCTCGTTCTCGAGGAGCGGGTGGCGAACAGCTACAACCCCGACGCGTCGGGCAACAACTTCCTGTTCCGGCTGCTCGGCGTCGAAGCGGTGACGGTCGTCACGACCGGCGTCGACCTGGCGGCCGAGATGCAGAAGGTCGCCGATGAGGTGGCGGCGCTTGGGCGCAAGGCTTACGTCATCCCCGGCGGCGGGTCGAACCCGCTCGGCGCGCTCGGCTACGTGTCGTGCGCCGAGGAGATCCTCGCGCAGACCTACGATCTCGGCCTCCGCCTGGATCACATCGTCTGCGCCAGCGGCAGCACCGGCACCCACGCGGGACTCATCTGCGGCCTCGTCGGAAACTGCAGCCATATCCCGCTCACCGGGATCAACGTGCGGCGCCCGCGCCAGGAGCAGGAGCCGAATGTCCACAAGCTCGCGCAGGAGACGGCCGCGCTGCTGGGGATTCCCGGCGGCATCCCACGGGAGGCGATCACCGCGCTCGGCGACTGGGTGGGCCCGGGCTACTCCCTGCCGACTCCCGAGATGGTCGAGGCCGTGAGGATGCTGGCGCAGGTCGAGGGGATCCTGCTCGACCCGGTGTATACCGGCAAAGCCATGGCGGGGTTGATCGCGCTGATTCGGAGCGGGACGTTCAAGGCAGGGGAGCGGGTGCTCTTCGTTCACACAGGCGGGTCGCCCGCGCTCTACGCGTATCAGTCGGTACTGGTGTAGGCGGCAGGCGGCGGGCGGAAGGCGGAGGGCGGGCAGCCCATGAGCCGGCCGTGCGCTGTCAGCTGGAAGCGGATTGGTCCACTCGAGGAGGTTTATGCGCGACATGCTCAGAACGATCACAGTGGTAGTCATCAGCCTGTGCCTCGCGGGTGGGAGCCTGGCGGGAGCGCAGGACAAACCGAAGCCCGCCGCCGATCCGATCAGCGGCAGCTGGGAGGGCACGGTCGAGCTGTCCAACGGCTCCATGCCGTTAACCATGACGCTCAAGCTCGACGGCGCGAAGGTGACCGGCGAGGTCGGCAGCTTACAGGGCGCCGCAGCCATCACCGAGGGTTCGTGGGTGGACGGCAAGCTGACCATCGCGTTCACGTACGTGGATGGCGCCGCTGTCCATATGGCCGGCGTCGTCGCCGACGGCGCGTTGAGCGGAAGCCTGAGCTACGGCGGCGGCGAGATTGTCGCGACCTGGTCGGCCAAGAAGAAGGTGGACAAGTAGCGTCGGTTGAACGGCGGCCGGGCCTGCGGTACGATGGTATGTTTGGGGCGCCTGTGGAGGGCGCCTCCGTAGGCCCTCAGCCATGTCCGAGCCGACCGCGGGGGCGTCCGCCGAACTCGTCGTTCGCGGCGCCCGCACGCACAACCTCAAGAACATCGACCTCACCCTGCCTCCGAACGCCCTGGTCATCGTGACCGGCGTCAGCGGGTCCGGGAAGTCGTCGCTCGCCTTCGACACGATTTACGCAGAAGGGCAGCGGAGGTACGTCGAGTCGCTGTCGGCCTACGCCCGGCAGTTCCTCGAGCGGATGGAGAAGCCGGACGTGGATGCCATCGAGGGCATCTCCCCGGCCATCGCGATCCGGCAGAAGAACAGCATTCGCAACCCGCGATCGACCGTCGCCACCACCACCGAGATCCACGACTATCTGCGGCTGCTCTTCGCGCGCATCGGCCGGACGTTGTGCCGGGGGTGCGGCCAGGAGGTCGTTCGCGAAAGCCCCGAGGTCGTCGCCCTCCGGCTGGCGGCGCTGCCTCCGGACACCCGGCTCATCGTCGGCTTCGAGATGCCGGTCGTCGCGTCGCCCGGGCCGGCTGTGGGCAACGGCGCCGATTCGGCAGACGATGCCGCAGACGTGCGCGACGATGACCGCGACCCGCCGACCGCTGGCGCGGAGGCGGCAGCGGCCGCCGGCGGGAATGACAACGCCAACGGCCGAGACCCGGTCGTGGAGACGCTGGAGGCGCTGCGCCGGAGAGGCTTCGGCCGCCTCCTGGTGGGCGGGCGCGCCGCCGTGTCGTTCGACGACGTCGAGGTGGCGCTGCTGAAGGATCAGTCGGTCCTGCACGTTGTCGTCGATCGGCTGCGCGTGCAGCCGGACATCCTGACGCGCCTGACCGACTCGATCGAGACGGCGTACAGCGAAGGGGGCGGCGCGGCGTTTGCGCTCGAGCTGCCGGCGGCCGGCGCGGCTGCCGGGCCCGAGCCGCCGTCCCAGCGCCACGTCTTCTCCGAGCGCTTCGAGTGCCGAGCCTGCGGCATCACGTACGAGGACCCTCAGCCGCGGCTGTTCTCGTTCAACAACCCGTTTGGCGCGTGCCCGACGTGCCACGGCTTCGGCAATGTCATCGAACTGGACACCGATCTGGTGGTTCCCGACCCGACGCGGTCGATCCAGGACAACGCCATCGAGCCGTGGAGCAAGCCGCACTACCGGTCGAACCTCGCCGACCTGAAGCGCGCGGCGCGCGACGGCCGCGTGCGGCTGAGCGTGCCGTGGGCCGACCTGACGGCCGACGAGAAACGGTTCGTGATGGATGGCGACGGCGGCGAGTACCGAGGGCGTTCGAGGCTTCTTCGCCTGGCTCGAGCGGAAGAAGTCACAAGGTCCACGTTCGCGTGTTCCTCAGCCGCTACCGCGGCTACCAGATCTGTCCCGATTGCGGCGGCGGACGGCTGCGCCGCGAGGCGCGCGACGTACGCGTCGCCTGCCGGACGATTGACTACGTCTGCGGGCTGACGGTTCGCGAGGCCCGGCGGTTCTTCGCCGCCCTGGCGCTCGAAGGGCGCGAGGCAGCCATCGCGGACAAGGTGCTGACCGAGATCCGCCGGCGCCTGCTGTTCCTCAGCGAGGTGGGGCTCGACTACCTCACGCTCGACCGGCTGTCGTCGACGCTCTCGGGCGGCGAGTCGCAGCGAATCAACCTGGCCACGTCGCTCGGGTCGGCGCTGGTCGGGACCCTCTACGTTCTCGACGAGCCGTCGGTCGGTCTCCACCCGAGGGACAACCAGCGGCTCATCTCCATCCTCCGGCAGCTGCGCGACCAGGGGAATACGGTCATCGTCGTCGAACACGACGCCGACATGATCCGCGTCGCCGACCACGTCGTCGACCTGGGCCTCGGCGCCGGCGAGCAGGGCGGCCGCGTCGTGTTCTCGGGCACGCTCGGCGGCCTGCTGCAGGAGCCACGGTCGCTCACGGCACGCTACCTGCGGGGCGAGTTGAGCATTCCGGTGCCGCGTGAGCGGCGGCGGGGCACCGGCCAGCGCATCCGCGTGCTTGGCGCGAGCGAGCACAACCTGAAGTCGATCGACGTCGCCATCCCGCTCAACGTGCTGACGTGCGTGACGGGCGTGAGCGGATCCGGCAAGTCCACCTTCGTCCACGATATCGTCTATCCCGCGATCAAGCGCCTCAAGGGGGCTTGGGAGAAGAAGGTGGGGGCGCACCGGGGCGTGCAGGGTGCGGAGTCCATCGACGACGTGGTGCTGGTCGACCAGGCGCCGATCGGCCGGACACCGCGATCGAATCCGGTGACGTACCTGAAGGCGTTCGACCCGATCCGGGAGCTGTTCGCCACGACCAAGGACGCGCGTACGCGCGGCCTGACGGCCAGCCACTTCTCGTTCAACGTCGCGGGGGGGCGCTGCGAGGCGTGCGAGGGGGAGGGGCAGATCCGCGTCGAGATGCAGTTCCTGGCAGACGTGTTCGTCCCCTGCGAGCAGTGCGAGGGCAGGCGGTTCATGCCGAAGGTGCTCGACGTCCGCTACCGCGGGCGGAACGTGCACCAGGTTCTGGAGATGACGGTCCGCGAGGCGCTCGCGTTCTTCGCCGGCTCGCCGAAGGTGCTCAGACGCCTGCAACTGCTCGACGAGATCGGCCTCGGGTACCTGCGGCTCGGCCAGCCCGCCACGACGCTGTCGGGCGGCGAGGCCCAGCGCATCAAGATCGCGGCGCACCTGGCGGCGCGCGGCGGCGATCGGCTCCTCTACATCCTCGACGAGCCGACGACGGGGCTGCACTTCGATGACATCGCCAAGCTGCTGGCGGCGTTCCGCAAGCTGCTGCAGGCAGGCCACACCCTGCTCGTCATCGAGCACAACCTGGACGTGATCAAGACGGCCGACCAAATCATCGACCTGGGGCCGGAGGGCGGAGAGGACGGCGGATACGTGGTGGCGCTGGGCACGCCCGAAGAGGTGGCGTCAGTCGCGGGGTCCCATACCGGCCGGTACCTGCGGTCGATCCTGCCAGCGGCTGGCACGGCGCCATGACGCTTCCGCGCGAGTTCTACGACCGGCCGACGCTGGAGGTGGCCCGGGAGCTCATCGGGAAGGTCCTGGTGTGCCGGAGCAGGACCGGCGTGACTTCAGGGGCGATCGTGGAGGTCGAAGCCTACATCGGAGAATCGGACGCGGCCTGCCACGCCTCGGCCGGGCGCACGCCGCGCAACGAGCCGCTCTACGGTCCGCCGGGCCTGGCCTACGTCTACCTGAGCTACGGCGTCCACAACCTGTTCAACGTCGTCACCGAGCGCGAGGGGCAGCCGGCGGCCGTCCTGGTGCGGGCGCTGGTGCCGCTCGATGGGATGGCCTCGATGCAGCGGCGCCGACGATCCGATCGAAGGCGCCCCGGGAGGATCCCGGACCACGAGCTGTGCCGCGGACCGGGCAGTCTGGCCAAGGCGATGGGCATCGCGCTGGCCGACAACCGCGCCGACCTGTGCGATGGCCGCCGCCTCGCCATCGAAGATCGAGGCCTGACCTATCCCAAGGTGGCGTGGAGTTCGAGGATTGGCATCAGCGCGGGCACCGAACACCCGTGGCGCTGCTTCGTCGTTGGCTGCCGGGCGGTGTCGGGGAGGAAGGGCTCAAGGCCCCGGGCTCAGGGCTCAGGCCAGTAGCGCGGGCCTCCGTGCCCGCGATCGGTCAGTCGTCATCGAATTCCCTGGCTCCGGCCGCCAACCGGCACTTTCAGCTCCATCTGTCGTCCCTGGCGGAGCACTGAGATCGTCGCTGTGCTGCCGATCGGCGAGTCGGCGACCGCCCTCACGAACTGCTCGCCGGTCTCGATCTTCCTGCCGTTGAAGGCGACGACGATGTCGTAGGGCCGGAGACCGGCCTGGAACGCGGACGAGTTCCTGTACATGCGAGCGACGACCGCGCCGCGCGTCGAGGGGAGGTACTCGAGCTGGGCCGCGATCTCCGGGGTGACCGTCTGGACGGTCACGGCGCCGATCGAGCCGCGACGAACCTCGCCGTTCTTAATCAACTCATCGGCGATCGTCTTCGCGAGGTTGCTCGACACCGCGAAGCCGACGCCGTTCGAGCCGCCGCCCTCGCTCACGATCGCCGTGTTGATGCCGATCACCTCGCCGCGCGCGTCGAGCAGGCCGCCGCCCGAGTTCCCGTTGTTGATCGCGGCGTCGGTCTGGATGAAGTCCTCGTAGTCGGTGATCCCCAACCCGGTTCGGCCCACGGCGCTCACGATGCCCAGCGTGACCGTCTGGTTCAGCGCGAACGGGCTCCCGACGGCCAGCACCCACTGGCCCACTCTGATTCCCGACGAGTCGCCCCACGGGAGGACCGGCAGGTTGCGGGCATTGATCTTGACGACCGCGATGTCGGTCATCGGGTCGCGGCCGACGAGCACCCCCTTCACCTCGCGCTTGTCCGGCAGGACGGCGGTGATGTCGCGGATGTTGCCGGCGACCACGTGGTTGTTGGTCACGACGTAGCCGTCAGCGCTGATGATGACGCCCGACCCGAGGCTGGCAGATGGTTCCAGCCTCGTGCCGAACCACTGATCGGGGTCGCCGAAGAACTGGCGAAAGGCCGGGTCGCTGGCGAACGGCGAGTTCGAGGTGCGCACAACAGACACCGCCGTCAGGCTGACGATGCCGCGGATCGCGCGTTCCGCCACGATGCTGAAGTCGGGAAGCCCCTGGCCCTGGACGATGGGCGCTTGCGCGGCTGCGGCAGCGCCCGGCACGCCGCCGGCGCGCGCCGGCTGGGCGGCGGCGCCATCGGAGGCCGAACGCATGCGGCCCGTCAGCACGAGGCCGGCGACGAAGCCGGCGAGCACGAGCAGGATCGCGAGCGCAGTTCTTCTCAGCATGGATGGACTCCCGGGCCCTACTCGATGTCGATGCGACGCCGGCCGGACATCTTGGGAATGGTAATCGTGAGGACGCCGTCCTGCAGGTCGGCCGCGACGGCGGCGGCATCGACGGCGGCGGGCAGGGCGAAGGTTCGGCTGAACCGACCGTGGCCGCGCTCGACCCGCTCGAAGCGCACCGATCGGGCGTCGCCGGCGGGCCGCTCGCCTTTGAGGGTGACCTTTCCGTCCTGGACCGTGAGCTGGATGTCGTCCCGAGTCAGTCCGGAAACCTCAACCGTAATCGTGAAGCGATCGGACGACTCCGACACGTCCACCGGCGGCATCCAGCCGGCTTCGTCGGCGCCGGCGAGGCGGTTCAGTCGCTCGTGAAGCGCGAGCAGATCCTGCAGCGGGTCCCACCGAGTCGAGGCCACAGCCCATCGTAGCATGAGACCGCCGGCCGCAGTCTCGCCGACCGCTGTGCTACAATCAACGGTTGGCTCCAGCGGTTCTTTCGGCTCCAGGTGAGGTCATGCAAGCGACACGACTGCGCAAGGGAATGTTGATCAAGGTGGGTGAGAACCTGTTTCGGGTGCTGGAACTGCAGCACGTCACGCCGGGGAATCTGCGCGGCTTCGTGCGCGTCAAGCTCCGGAACATCCGTACCGGAGCCCTCGCCGACCAGAAGCTCCGATCCGAGGACGAGATCGAGCGGGCGACGCTGGACGAGAAGTCGATGCAGTACCTGTATCGAGACGGCGACTCCTACCATTTCATGGACACTGAGACCTACGAGCAGATCGCGCTGACCGACGAGGTGCTGGGCGATGCGATGAACTACATGGTCGCCGAGTCGGTGATCGAGATGGAGTTCTACGGCAGCGAGCCGGTCGGGATCGAACTCCCGCAGACGGTCGACCTGACGGTCGTCGAGACGACGCCGGCCATCAAGGGGGCGACCGCGAGCGCGCAGCTCAAGCCCGCGACGCTCGAGACCGGCCTCGTCGTGCAGGTGCCGCCGTTCGTCAACCAGGGCGACAAGGTCCGGATCAACACGGAGACGGGCGAGTACCAGTCCAGGGCCTAGACGGGATGGTGCGAATTCGCGATCTTGCGATGTTGCGATCTTGCGATCTGAGGGCCTGGTGACCGGGAGGTCGCGCCACCGTGCGAAGCGGAGGCAACGAGGGACGGGGATATGGATGTTCCGCGCAGGAAGCAGGCCGGGTGGATCGAGGTGATCACCGGCAGCATGTTCAGCGGCAAGAGCGAAGAGCTCATTCGGCGGTTGCGCCGGGCGCAGATCGCCCGCCAGAAGGTCCAGATCTTCAAGCCCACCTTCGACGACCGCTTCGCCGACGACCAGATCGTGTCGCATTCCGACATGCGCATTGCGTCGGCCAACGTCGCGAATTCGAAGGCGCTGCTGGCTGATGTGGCGGACGATGCCGAGGTGATCGGCATCGACGAGGGGCAGTTCTTCGACGCCGACCTGCCGGCCGTCTGCAACGAGCTGGCGAACCGGGGGAAGCGGGTGATCGTCGCCGGCCTCGACCAGGACTACCTCGGCAAGCCGTTCGAGCCGATGCCGCAGCTGCTGGCGGTCGCGGAGTACATCACCAAGACGCTGGCCATCTGCATGGTCTGCGGCAACCCGGCGAACCATACTCAGCGGCTGGTGGCCAGCCAGGACCGCGTCCTGCTGGGCGCGCAGGGGACCTACGAGGCGCGCTGCCGGGGCTGCTTCGACCCCTCACTCGCCTCGGTGCCCGATCACGCCTGAGGTCGGCGGGCGATGGCTCGGCTGCTGCTCCTCTTCGGCGTCGGATTCCTGGCCGCGAACCTGTTCGGCCTCCTGCAGCAGGCGCTCTATTGGCAGCGCCGCCGCACGGCGCTCCTGACCTGGCCGGCGGCGCGCCCGGCGCTCTTCGGACTCCAGGTCGGCATCGGCGCCGCGTCCGGGCTGCTTCTCGCCTACAACCTGCTGCTCCGCCCCGGCGCCGCCGAGCAGGCGTTCGGCGTCGGCATGATGTTCGCCTACTATGCCGGCATCGTGCCGCTGTCGGCCCGCATCGAGCGCGGGTTCTACCGCGACGGCGTCTGGAGCGAGCGTCGCTTCGTCCGCTACGGGCAGATCGGCGCGCTGACGTGGCGGGAAGAGCCCGGGCCGGTACTGCTCCTGGCCTCCCGCAACGGCCGCAGCGCCGTGCGCCTGGCCGTGCCGGGGAGCCAGTTCGGGGCGGTCCGCCGCCTGCTGCGCGACCTGATCGGCCGGCGCGTCATCCATCTCGAGGACGCCGGCCTCCACCTGGGGCTCAAGGACGAACGGGAAGACGTGTAGGGCTGGACAGCGGGCAGCTTGGAGCCGTCAGCTGGTAGCGGACAGACCTCACGCGTGACGCACCGACTGGGATCCGCTGGCGGCTGCCAGCTGCCGGCTGTCGTGCTACCGTCCGAGCATCCACCCTATCATTCCCGGCCCCGAGGCGATGGGGTCGCGGATCCAGGCGGGCGGCGTGAGCCAGACGAACGCGAGGATGGCGACGACCCACAGGTCGTACTGCCAGGAGGCCCGCTCGTCGGTCCAGAAGAACGCGCGCCAGAGCACGTGCAGCACCAGCGGCTTCCTGCTTTCCTGCACACCGTTCAGCTCCCGCCACGTGAGGTAGATCCGGTCGGCGACGGTCACAATCGACAGGATCAGGATGACCCACATCACGGCCGCCATCCGGTTCGTGAATGCGCCGATCATGAACAGCACGATTCGCTCGGGTCGCTCCATGAAGCCGACCTTGCATTTCTCGATGATCGACTCGGCGCGGGCGCGCGTGTAGCTGGTCATCACCGAGAACATCATCGCCAGGGAGGCGATGATGACGTATCTCACGCTGTCGGCCTTCGCGTACAGGTAGATGAGGCCGATGAACAGCGTGATGTCCGAGAACCGGTCCATCACCGAGTCCCAGAACGCTCCGAACGCGGTCTCGCGCGACCGCGCCCGCGCCACCTTCCCGTCGATGTAGTCGAAGATGTTCGCGGCCAGCATCACGAACCCGGCGGACCAGAAGTAGCCGACACCCAGCAGCCAGGCGGCGGTCACGTTGACCACCACGCCGGTGAACGTGAGCACGTTGGGCGAGATGCGCAGCGCCACGCACGCGGCGATGATCGCGCGGAGCGGGAAGTTGCAGACCGTCCCGATTACGCCGGTGAACGTCATGGGAGGCTCGAGTTCAAGGCTGATACCGGCCTGCCGGGGGGCGGTCCGGTATAATCAAGGACGGGCCGGCCCCGCGAGAAGCAAGCCATAGTAGTCCATGCCCATCCGTGATCTCAAGAGCCGGATTGATCGCCTTCCCGAGCAGCCCGGCGTCTATCTGTTCAGCAATCCCGCCGGCGAGACGATCTACGTGGGCAAAGCGCGCTCGCTGCGCGACCGCGTCCGGAGCTACTTGAGCGCCCGCGGCACGAGCCCGAAGACGGACGCCCTGCTCGACGAGGCCGCCGGGCTCGACCTGGTCCTGACCGATTCGGTCGTCGAGGCGCTGGCGCTCGAGAACAGCCTGATCAAGCAGCGCGCGCCCAAGTACAACGTCCTGCTGCGCGATGACAAGAACTACCCGTACTTGAAACTGACGGCCGCCGAGTCATGCCCCCGGGTGCTGGTGGCCCGGCGCGTGGAGCGGGACGGCGGCGTGTATGCCGGCCCGTTCATGCCGGCCAGCCTGGCGCGCCGCGTCCTGTCGCTCAGCCACCGGCTCTTCGGCATCCGCTCGTGCAACGAGACGATCGACGGCCGCCGGGGCCGCCCCTGCCTCGAGTACGACATCAAGCGGTGCCTGGCTCCGTGCGTCGCGTCGATCTGCAGCCCCGAACGCTACGCCGCGGCCGTCGGCGACGTTCGGCTGTTCCTCGAAGGGCGGACCGGCGAACTGTTCGAGGGACTGGGCCGGCGGATGGTCGAGGCGGCGGACGCCGAGCGCTTCGAGGAGGCGGCGCACCTGCGGGATGTCGCGCGCACGGTCCAGACGCTTCGCGACCGGCAGCAGAAGATGGCGTCGGTCGAACTCGGCGACCGGGACGCCTTCGGCATCAAGACCGGCCCGGCCGGCGCCGTCGTCCAGGTGTTCCAGGTGCGCCGCGGCCGCGTGGTCGAGCGCGTGAGCCTCCTCGCCGAAATTGGATCGGGACGAATTTCAGAAACTGCCACCGGTGCCGTTGAAACAGCTGAAATTCGTCCCGATCCAGTCGAGGTGCTGCAGGCGACGCTGCCGCAGTTCTACGCCGACCGCGAGGTGCCGCCGGAAGTCCATCTTCCGCTGGATCTGGCCGACGCCGGGTCCACCGAGGCGTGGCTGACCGCCCGGGCCGGGCGGCGTGTGCGCCTGATGGTCCCGAAGCGCGGCGACAAGCGTGGCCTGCTCGACCTCGCCGCCAGAAACGCCGAGCAGGCCTACCGGGCGCGGTTCAACCTGGGCGACGCGGCCCACTACGAGGGGCTCGAGGCGCTGCGGGCGGTGCTCGGCCTGCCGGCGCTACCGCGACGGATCGAGTGTTTCGACATCTCCACCATCCAGGGGGCCGAGACCGTCGCCTCGATGGTCGTCTGCGAGGATGGCCGGATGAAGCGCTCGGAGTATCGGAAGTTCCGCGTGCACCCCACCGCAGCGCCTTCGGTTGCCCGCCGGCGCCCCGCGACCCCGCCCGGGGCGGCCGAGCCTCGTTTCCTCGACGACTTCGCCGCCATGAACCAGGTGGTTCTGCGACGGTACCGTCGGGTGCTGGAGGGCGGCGGACCGTTCCCGGACCTGATCCTGATTGACGGCGGCAAGGGGCAGCTGTCGGCCGCCTACGCCGCCCTGGAGGCGCTCGGGCTGTCCGGCTTGGCGGCCGTCGGCCTCGCGAAGAAGGAGGAACTGGTGATCACCCGCGACCGCGACCAGCCGCTGGCGCTGCCGCGGTCGAGCCCCGCACTCCTCCTCCTCGAGCAGGTCCGCGACGAGGCGCACCGGTTCGCCGTGACCTTCCATCGGGTGGCCCGGCGAATGCGCGACCTGCGCTCAGAGCTCGACGCGGTTCCGGGCGTCGGCCCGCGGCGGCGCCGCGCGCTGCTCACCGCATTCGGCAGCCTCGCCAGCCTGCGTCGCGCCAGCCGCGAGGACCTCACCGCGGTCGTCGGTCCGAAGGTGGCCGACGCCGTTATCGCGTATTTCGCATCCGTGCGCTGACAGGCCGACCTGCGACTCGCGGCGGGCTCGTCAGATCTCCAGATCGCAAGATACCCAGATCGCAAGATCGCAAGATCAGTCGTGTACCCTCTTAGGTTCTCGTGGACATCAACGTCGGTCAGCTCTTCATTTCGCTCCTCGTGCTGGTCTTCTCGCTGACGGTGCACGAATCCGCCCACGCGTGGGCCGCCGACCGCCTCGGCGACCCGACGGCCAGGGAGAAGGGGCGCGTGTCCCTGAACCCGGTGGTCCACATCGACCCGGTCGGCACGCTGGTGTTTCCGCTGCTGGGCATGGTGACCGGCGCGCCGCTGCTGGGATGGGCCAAACCCGTTCCCGTGAGCACGTGGCGGTTCGAGCGGCCGAGGCGCGACTACCTGATGGTGGCGGCGGCGGGGCCGCTGAGCAACCTCGCGCTGGCCTTCGTGGCGGCCGTCACGCTGCGGGCCCTTCTGGGATTGGGCGGAGGGCCCCAGACGTCCGCGGCCGGCACGTCCGTGATCGGGCCGCTCACCACACTGGCCTGGAGCGCGCTCCAGGTCAACGTGCTCCTGGCGATCTTCAACCTGCTGCCGATCCCGCCGCTCGACGGGAGCTCGGTGCTGGCCGGCGTGCTGCCCGAGCGCCTGGCCGCCGGCCTGGATCGCGTGCGCCCGTACGGGTTCCTCCTGCTCTACGCGCTGCTGCTTTCGGGCGGCTTCAGCCTCGTGGTCGGCGTCCCGTACAACTACCTGCTGTCGTGGCTCCTATGAAACCTCGCGTTGTCTCCGGCATGCGGCCGACCGGCCGCCTGCACCTCGGCCACCTCGTCGGCGCGCTCCGCAACTGGGTGCCCCTTCAGGCCCAGTACGACTGCTTCTACTTCGTCGCCGATTGGCACGCGCTCACCAGCGACTACTCCGACCCGTCGGGCCTCGTACCGTCCGCCTACGACAACGCGGCCGACTGGATCGCCGCCGGCCTCGATCCCGAACGATCGACGCTCTTCATCCAGTCGCTCGTGCCCGAGCACGCCGAGCTGTACCTGCTGCTGTCGATGGTCGTCCCGATTCCGTGGCTCGAACGGGTGCCGACCTACAAGGAGCAGCGCGAGCAGCTGTCCGAGAAGGACCTCTCGACGCTCGGGTTCCTCGGGTATCCGCTCCTCCAGACGGCGGACGTCGCGATGTACGACGCCCAGTTCGTGCCCGTCGGCGAGGACCAGGTCCCGCACCTCGAACTCTCCCGGGAGGCCGTCCGCCGGTTCAACAACTTCTACGGCGAGAAGACCGGCGTCGCGAACGGCGAGGTCGCCGTCACGGGCGTGCTGACCGAGCCGCAGCCGCTGCTCACCACGTTCCCGCGCCTGCCCGGCCTCGACAATCGGAAGATGAGCAAGAGCTACGGGAACGCCATCGACCTGTCGGACGATGCCGAGACGGTCCGGAAGAAGGTGATGAGCATGTACACCGACCCGAAACGGGTCCGGGCGGACATCCCGGGCACCGTCGAGGGCAACCCGGTGTTCATGTACCACGACGCGTTCAACCCCGACACAGGCGAGGTCGAGGATCTGAAGTCGCGCTACCGCGCGGGCAAGGTCGGCGACGTCGAAGTGAAGAAGAAGCTCGCCGCCGCGTTGAACGCGATGCTCGAGCCGATGCGCGGACGCCGAGCGGACGCGCTCGCCCGCCCCGGGCGGATCCGAGAAATCCTGTTCGAGGGATCGGCGCGCGCGCGCGCGGTCGCGAAGGAGACGATGGGGCGTGTGCGGGAGGCGGTGAGGGTCAGCTACAAATAGGGACGAGGGACGAGGGACGAGGGACGAGGGGCGGGGGATGGAACGCTCGGTCATCGCAGCGGAATTCGAGTCGTCGGCCGACAGCTACGCGGTCAAGCTCGATCGTTTCGAGGGGCCTCTCGATCTGCTCATTCACCTCATCAAGCGCAACGAGGTGAACATCTACGACATCCCGATCGCCCTCATCACCGCCCAGTACCTCGAGTACCTGGCCCTGCTGCAGGAGTTGAACCTCGACGTCGCCGGGGAGTTCCTGGTGATGGCGGCGACCCTCATCCACATCAAGTCGCGAATGCTGCTGCCGCGGCCCGACCCGGCCCAGGAAGACCCCGCTGAAGACCCGCGCGAGGCGCTCATGCGCCGGCTGGTCGAACACGAGCGGTATCGGCAGGCGGCCGAGCTGCTCCACGAGCGCGAGACGCTGCGCGAGGCGCAGTGGCAGCGGCCAGACGGCCGCGTCGCGCCGATCGCGGGCGAGGACTACGAACCCGAGGTGGAAGTCGACCTCTTCAGCCTGATCGCGGCGTTCCGGTCGGTGCTCGAGCGCGCGAAGAACCGCCCGACGGTCGCGCTGCCCTCCGAACAGATCCCGATCGAGACCCGCATCGAGCAGATGCTGGCGCGGCTGTCGGAAACCGAGGCGTGCGGCTTCGAGGACCTCTTCGAAGACGTATGGGCGAAGGGCGACCTCATCGTGACGTTCCTGGCGCTGCTGGAGATGATCCGGCTGAAGCTGGTTCGGGTGTTCCAGGCCGGCTCGTTTGGGCCGATCCGGATCTACAAGTCGAAGGCCGCCGCTGTCGGGCGGTAGGTGGGACATGACCGAGCGCGTGCACAATCAGCCGGTAGCTGACAGCCGTCAGCTGGCAGCGGAAGACGAACAGCTGGCATCGGGTCACGACGCGCCGGCGGCTGACCCGGAGCCCGCCGAACCAGTGAACGTGGTGGGGCCCGCGGTCGTTTCAGACGAACTGAAGGCTGTCATCGAGGCGCTGGTCTACGCCTCCCCGGACCCGCTCACGCCGAAGACGCTGTTCAAGGTGCTCGAGTCCGAGCCGCGCGAGGACGTGCAAGCCGCGTTCGATGCGTTGCGGCGGGACTACGCGGGCGGTCGCGGCGGCCTCCAGTTGGTGGAGGTGGCCGGCGGCTATCAGATCGTCACGCGCGCGGAGCTGTCCGAGTGGGTGCGGCGCCTGTTCCACGAGCGCAAATCGCAGAAGCTGTCGGTCGCCGCGCTCGAAACGCTGGCCGTCATCGCCTACAAGCAGCCGATCACGGCGCCGGAAATCACCGAGATCCGTGGCGTGAACACGGCAGGCGTCGTCGGCACGCTGCTCGAGCGCCGGCTCGTGAAGATCGCCGGCCGCAAGCAGGTCGTCGGCCGCCCGTTCCTCTACGCGACGACCCGGGAGTTCCTGATCCGTTTCGGGCTGCGGGACCTGAACGACCTGCCCAAGATGGAGGACATGGCCGAGGTGCTCGGGTTCGGGCCGCCCAGCGGGCTGGCCGACGCCGGGCCGTCCGAGATCCCGCTGCCGCTCGACGCCGGCCCGGATCCGGACAAGACCCTGGACATCGAAGGGCAGACATAGGCAGGCTCAGGGCTCAAGGCCCAGGGCTCACGAACGATGCAGATCCGCCTTCAGAAGATCCTCTCCGGCGCTGGAGTAGCATCCCGGCGGGCCGCCGAGCGTCTCATGGCGGAGGGGCGCGTGACGGTCAACGGCGAGATCGTGCGTGAGCTGGGCACGCGCGCCGACCCCGGCCACGACGACATCCGCGTCGATGGCCGCGCGATCAGGCGCGAGACCCGGCGGCTGTACTTCGTCCTCAACAAGCCTCGCGGCTACGTGACCACCCGCTCGGATCCGGAGGGCCGGCCCACCGTCCTCGACCTCGTGCCCACGCTCCACGACTACGTCTACCCGGTCGGTCGCCTCGACTACGATTCGGAAGGGCTTCTCGTTCTCACGAACGATGGCACCCTGGCCGCAGCGCTCATGCACCCGAGCCACGAGGTGGCGCGCGAGTACCATGCTAGGGTCCGCGGCGTGCCGGACGCCCGTGCGATCGGCCATCTCGCCCGGGGCGTCGTCCTGGACGGCCGGAAGACGGCGCCGGCCGAGGTGTCGCTCGTCGCCTCGGGCCTCGGGCAACACGCCGACCAGGCGCTGCTCTCCATCACGCTGCACGAGGGGCGCACGCGCCAGGTGCGGCGCATGTGCGAGGCCGTGGGCCACCCGGTCGTGCGGCTGCGCCGCGTCCGCTTCGGCCCGCTCAGCGCACCTGACCTGAAGCCGGGCATGAGCCGCCAGCTGACGCCCCGGGAAGTCGCTGCGCTCCGACGGGCGGCCGTCAGTTCCTAGAACATCCCCGCCCAGAACCTCACCAGGCTCACGATCTCGCCGGTCGACGCCGGCCGGTCGACCTCCGCGTGGCTGATGAGCGGCGTCAGCAGGACGCGCACCGTCGCGCGACCTTCGAGGTGCCGGGCGAGGCGCAGCGTCTCCAGCGCGGGAACCACGTTGTCCTCCGCGCCGTGGAGCAGAAACACCGGCGCGCCGGGTGCGGGCGAACGATCGGGCGAGAGCGCGGGGTCGTCGCCCAGGTTGGCCACGTGGGGAAGGAGCTTCGGCCCGAGCGCGGCCACGTCCCGTGCGTTGACCAGGCGCAGGTAGGTCCGACCGGGCTCGACGATCGTCGCCTCCATCGCGCGCGCTTCGGCGAACTCCTGCTCGGCCTTCTTCCCGTCGAACAGCGCCAGGTGCGACGCGTGGAGGAACCTGAGGATGCCGGCCTTCAGCGGCTCCACCTGGTCGCCGGGCACGAGCTGTTCGGCCAGGTCGAGCGCCACGATGGCTAGGCCGTAGTCATGGGGGGGCGGGACGCGCGGCGGATTGTCGATCCCCGGCGCCGGCGGCTCGGTGCCCGAGCACAGGTAGCGGACGACGCGCTGGAAGTTGGCGTGGCCGCCGAACGAGAACACAAACGCGAGCCGGCCCGCGAGGCTCGGCCGGGCGGCCGCGACCACGGAGAGCCCGCCCGCGAACGAGATCCCAGCCATCCCGATCCGGTGGCCGCGGGTGAGCTCGGTCCGGCCGGAGAACCAGAGCGCTGCGTCCTCCAGCATGTCGGTCGAGCGGGCGGTGACCAGGTAGCGGCTGAGGTCCGGCAGTTCGGGAGTGAGTACCGATGAAGCCGCTGGAGGCGAGGTTCCGGGCGAACGATACGAGGCGCGGCTCGTCGATGCCCAGCGCGTTCACGCCGGGCGCCAGGAGCAGCGCGCCCTCGGTGCGCGTCTTGGGCGTGTAGAGCTTCGCCCGAAGCGGGCCGAAGCGCGATGGCACGATGTCGCTGCGTTCCGCGACCGCATCGGTCTGGAGGGCGGCCAGCGTCGGATGCTGGCGCTCCAGGCCGGCCGACCGCACGATGAGCGACGTGGCGCGCGCGTAGGGGCGTAGGGCCGCGCGGACGGTGAACAGGAGCGCTGCGGCAGCCAGCAGGCCGACCGCCCATCGGGTCGGGGAGCGCATCGCGGGATGATACACTGATCGGCCGACCGCGGATTGCGGCCATCGGCTTGCGGCGTCCGACGGTGTCACGCCGTCACGCCGCGAACCGCCAGTCGCCCATCGACTCCGCTCGCGGCGACCCTGAGCGAGCGCAGCGAGTCGATGGGCCCCCAGCCGGAACTGATGATGATCATCGCGATTGACGGACCGTCGGGAGTGGGGAAGGGAACAGTCGCCCGGGCGGTCGCCGACGCCCTCGGCTTCCAGCACGTGGACACGGGCTCCATGTACCGCGGCGTGGCCTGGCGCGCGCTTCACGACCGGGTGCCGCTCGACGACGAGCCGGCGCTGGCGGCGCTTGCCGGGCGCCTGGCCATCGAGACGGCGGGCGGCGGCATCCAGGTGGACGGCGTGGACGTCACAGCCGCCATCCGCAACCCGGACATCGACCGGGCTGCCGCGCTCGTCGCGCGCGTGCCGGGCGTGCGTGCCGCGCTCGTGGCGCTGCAGCGCCGCATCGGCAGCGGCGGCGGCCTGGTGATGGAGGGCCGCGACATCGGGACCGTCGTCTTTCCCGACGCCCTCGTGAAGATCTACCTCGACGCCTCGTCGGAGGAGCGCGCCCGCCGGCGGCTGCTCGACGCGGCGCACAGCGGCCCCCGCGACGCCGCCCGCGTGGCCTCCGAACTGGCCGCGCGCGACCAGTCCGACCGCACGCGGTCCGTGGCGCCGCTGGCTGTGGCGCCGGACGCCCACGTGATCGACACGACCGGCGTGGCTGTGGACGAGGTCGTTGCCAGGGTCCTGGCGCTCGTCCGGGCGGCGCAGGACAGGGGATAGCTGGCGGCCGGCAGCTGTCAGCGGATTCGCGGTCGCTGCCCCGCCGTCCGCTGCCAGCTTCCGTGTCCGTGATCCGCTGCCAGCTACCCGCTTCTGTGTCCGTGTTCCGCTGCCAGCTGCCAGCTTCCTCCCCGCCGCCGCTCGCCCACCTCCAGTTTCGCACCTGACATCCGGCCGTGTCTGGAGGGGGGCGCCAAGCGAGCCGTGGACATTCGCCATCGGCAGGGCCCCGAGAACCGTCCCTCGGCTCCGCTCGGGACGGCCCTGAGCGAAGTCGAAGGGCCGCCAGCCGGCCAACAATGGCGCGGTTGGGGATGGGCGACAGGCCCGGCGTGCGCCCCAACCGCAAGACGGAGGGACGGTGAGCCGGCGTCCTTCGACGAGCTCAGGACGCGGTGAGCCACGTCGAACCGCGCCGCGGTTCTTCGCGAGGGTAGGGATCGCCTGCGCCACCCTCCAGGCGCGGCCGTTGCCGCCAGCCCTCGAAACTTGGGGGGTGGGCGAACCCGCCGCCTTCGTTGACAGCATTCCGATAACTGTCGTAAAATGTTCTGCTTATCGCCATTGAGCGATTCGCAACTTCAGCCCGCCGGTGCTGTGAACCGGCAATCTCGACAGAGGAGGACTCGTTACACATGGCGGAAGCCAACAACACCAACCGTTCGGATCTGGACGCCGCGGCGTCGACCGCCCCGGACTTCCAGCACAAGGGAGGTGAGCCGACACCGGCCGCCGGGACATCTGGGGAACCCGGTGACCAGACCGAAACCGACCCGGCCGAATACGCCAAGCTGCTCGACTTCTACGACAGCAGCTTCCGCAACCTCGCCGAAGGCGAGGTGGTCAAGGGCACGGTTCTGAAGGTGACCGATTCCGAGGTCGTCGTGGACGTCGGATACAAGTCTGAAGGCATCATCGGGGTCCAGGAGTTCCTGGACGAGAACGGCCAGGTCACCGTTCAGGCCGGCGACATCGTGGACGTGCTGCTGGAACGCACCGAGGACCGCGACGGCTACGTCGTCCTTTCCCGCGAAAAAGCGGAGAAGATGAAGATCTGGGACGACGTGGAGAAGGCCTATCTCGACAAGAAGGTCGTCATCGGCCGGGTCATCGAGCGGATCAAGGGCGGGCTGGCGGTGGACATCGGCGTGCGGGCGTTCCTGCCCGGTTCGCAGGTGGACGTCCGCCCCGTTCGCAACCTGGATGCGCTGCGCGGCCAGGAACTGCGCATGCGCGTCATCAAGGTGAACAAGAAGCGGGGGAACATCGTCCTCTCGCGGAAGGTCCTCCTCGAAGAAGAGAACACCGAGAAGAAGAAGCACACGCTCGAGACGCTGGCCGAGGGCAAGCTGCTGCGCGGCGTGGTGAAGAACATCACCGACTACGGCGCGTTCATCGACCTCGGCGGGATCGACGGCCTGCTGCACATCACCGACATGTCGTGGGGCCGCGTGGGGCACCCGTCGGAGCTGTTCAAGGTCAACGACGAGATCGATGTGATCGTCCTGAAGTACGACGCGGCGACCGAGCGCGTCTCGCTCGGGTACAAGCAGCTCAGCGCCGACCCGTGGTCGGCCGTGGCCGAGCGGTACCCGGTGGGCATGCGCGTCGGCGGCCGGGTGGTGAGCCTGACCGACTACGGCGCTTTCATCGAGCTGGAAGCCGGCGTCGAGGGGCTGATCCACGTGTCCGAGATGTCCTGGAGCAAACGGGTCAAGCATCCGTCGAAGCTGCTCAACGTCGGCGACACGGTCGAGGCGATGGTCCTGGGGCTCGATCCGCAGGCGCGGCGCATCTCGCTCGGTCTCAAGCAGATCGGCTCGAACCCTTGGCAGGAGCTGGCCGACAGGTATCCGGTGGGCGCCCGCATCGTCGGCAAGGTGCGCAACCTGACCGAGTTCGGCGCGTTCGTCGAGGTCGAAGAGGACATCGACGGCCTGATCCACATCTCGGACATGTCGTGGAGCAAGCGGGTGAAGCACCCGTCCGAGGTGCTCAAGAAGGGCGACAAGGTCGAGGCGATCGTCCTCAACATCGACGCGGAGAACCAGCGGCTCTCGCTCGGCCTGAAGCAGCTGGCCACCGACATCTGGGACGAGTTCTTCTCGCGCCGCCAGGTGGGAGACACCGTGGAGGGGAAGGTCGTCCGGTTGACCAACTTCGGCGCGTTCGTGGAGCTGGCCGAGGGGATCGAGGGGCTCATCCACGTGTCCGAGTTCGACGAGTCGCAGTCGGGCGGTGAGAAGATCGACCTCCAGGTGGACAGCACCTATCCGATGAAGATCATCAAGCTCAGCCCCGGCGAGCGGAAGATCGGGCTCAGCATCCGCGCGCTGCGTCTCGACCAGGAGCGGACGGAGTGGCAGAGCTACACGGACGGTGGCAGCGTTGGCGCGACGATTGGCGAACATCTGAAGAGCCTGGAGTAGCGGCAGAGCGGGCAGCTGTCAGCGGGCAGCCGGCAGTGGGTCTCCTGCGATCCGCTGCCGGCCTCCGGCTGTCAGCTGTCAGCTGTTTGCGAGGAGAGGGACTGTGATTCCAGGGGGCAGCATGACGAAGGCGGAACTCGTGGAGGAGGTCTCCCGGGTTTCTGACCTCACGAAGAAGCACTCGGAGGTCATCGTCGACACGGTCTTCAAGAGCATCATCGACGCGCTGCAGCGCGGCGAGAAGATTGAGCTTCGGGGCTTCGGCAGCTTCCGGCTGCGCCGGCGGGAACCGCGCAAGGGGCGGAACCCCAAGACGGGCGACAAGGTGGACGTGCCGCCGAAGAAGGTGCCCTACTTCAAGCCGGGCAAGGAACTCAAGGAACTGATCAACCGCTCCGAGGGCGCGGCGGACGCGAACACCGCGCCCGACGTCCTCCAGCCCTGAAAGGCGCCCGTGGAACGCCTCTGGTCGTCCTGGAGGCTCGCCTACGTCACCGGGGCCGGCGAGTCGAAGGGGTGCATCTTCTGTGACGCGCTGGCCGGCGATGACGCGGCGCCGTTGATCCTGGCCCGGGGCGCCACCAGCTTCGTCATTCTCAACCTGTATCCCTACAACAACGGCCACCTGATGGTGGTGCCGAACCGGCACATCGCCAGCCTGGCGGCGGCCACGGCCGAGGAACTCACGGAACTGATGCGGCTGACGCAG
This sequence comes from uncultured Acidobacteriota bacterium, assembly GCA_963698725.1. Classification (GTDB taxonomy): domain Bacteria; phylum Acidobacteriota; class Vicinamibacteria; order Vicinamibacterales; family Fen-181; genus FEN-299. The sequence goes on along the minus strand of CAVORY010000002.1, from coordinate 1,168,894 downwards.
GTGGCTGAAATAGCCCTGACGGAGGCGTACCGCCCGCAGGGGTTGAACGTCGGGATGAACATCGGCCGCCCGGCCGGAGCCGGCGTGGCGGACCACATGCACATCCACGCCCTGCCTCGCTGGTCCGGCGACACGAACTTCATGTCGGTGGTTGGCGGTGTGCGCGTGATGCCCGAGGAACTTGGGCAGACGGCGGAGCGGCTGAGGCCGATCTTCGAGAGGATCCTGGCGGGATAGCTGTCAGCGGTCAGCTGGCAGCTGGCGGCGGATCTCCCGTGGTCCGCTGCCGGCTTCTGCATCCGTGGTCCGCTAGCGGCTGGCAGCTGTCAGCGGACCTGATACCCGAGTCCACCGATCTTCGCGGCGATGTCCGCCGGCGCCACCAAGGCGGCGTCGTAGGTCGCCGTCACACGTTGTTCCTGGTGCGAGGCGGTTACCTCGGCGACGCCAGGCAACTTCGCCACCGCCCGCTTCACCGCGTTCTCGCACCCGCCGCAGGTCATTCCGGTGACGTGGAGTGTCAGGGTCATATTCGAGAGCGTCCAGAAGCCAGAAGCCAGAATTCAGAATGCGGAGGTCAGAAGCACGTGGGGCGGATGACGGCTGGCAGCCGGCAGCTGGCAGCGGACCACAATCCGCCACCAGCTTCTCCATCCGTGAGCCGCTGATGACTGCCAGCTACCCCAGCAGCAGCTTCGCGATCGTCTGCAGCTGCATGTTCGACGTGCCCTCGTAGATCTGGCCGATCTTCGCGTCGCGGTACAGCTTCTCCACCGGGTAGTCCTTGACGTAGCCGTAGCCGCCGTAGAGCTGGACCGCCAGCGACGTGACGTGCTCGGCGATCTGCGACGAGTACAGCTTGCAGATGGCCGCTTCCTTGAGGAAGGGGCGGCCCGCGTCACGGAGCCGAGCCGCGTTGTAGACCAGAAGTCGGGCGGCCTCGAGCTCAGCCGCGGCCTGTGCGAGCTGGAACTGCACCGCCTGGAAGTCGGCGATCGCCTTCCCGAACTGCTTGCGCTCCTTCGTGTAGGCCGCGGCGTGGCCGAGCGCACCCTGCGTCAGGCCGATCATCTGCGCGCCGATGCCGATGCGCCCCTCGTTGAGCGTCTCCATCGCCACTTTGTAGCCCTTGCCCACCTCGCCGAGCACGCTGGCGGTGGTCACGAAGCAATCCTCGAGCAGCAGCTCGCAGGTGCTGCTGGCGCGGATGCCGAGCTTGTCCTCCTTCTTGCCCACGGTGAAGCCGGGCGTGCCGCGCTCGACGAGGAACGCGGTGATCCCGCGATAGCCCGCATCGGGATTGACGTTGGCAAAGACGATGAAGAGGTCGGCCTCGTTGGCGTTCGTGATCCAGAGCTTGCGGCCGTTCAGGACGAAGCCCCCGTCGCCCGCCGTGGCACGGGTGGCCATGGAGAACGCGTCGCTGCCCGCGCCGGACTCGGAGAGCGCATAGGCGCCGACGGTTCTGGTCGCCATCGCCGGAAGGTAGCGCTGCTTGACGTCGTCGCTGCCCCAACGGATCAGGGCGTTGGTGACGAGCGTGTTCTGCACATCGACGAGCAGGCCGACCGACGGGTCGACCTGGGAGAGCGCCTCGACGGCGAGCACCGAATGGAAGAAACGCGCACCGGCCCCGCCGAGCGCCTCGGGGATCTCGATGCCCATGATGCCCATGCCGAACAGGTCGTCGATCAGGTCGCGGGGCATCTTCGCGTGCTCGTCCATCTCCCGGACCAGCGGGCGGACGCGCCGATCGGCGAACTCGAGGACGCTGTCGCGAAGGAGCTGTTCGTCCTCGGCGAGGACGGTGAGCGGCGAGCCGCCGGGGATGAGTTCTTGCGCCACGGGCATCTCTCCTTGGATGAAGGGGCCTTGATGTTATCACCATCCGGCGGCTCGATGCATGCCGCCGCGTGCGGCGCTGAACCGGCGGCGGAACGCGGCCGGTCCGCTGCCAGCTATCCGCTGCCCGCTGCCAGCTACCTCCACCTCTCTTCCTGCTTCTCGAACCGCTTCAGGTTCTCGCCGAGCGCCTTGAGGCGCGACGTCCAGAACCGCTGATACGCCTCGAGCCAGCGGCCCACGCCGCGCAGCGGTTCCGCATCGAGGCGGTAGACGCGCCATCGTCCAGCCCGGCGCGCGGTGACCAGGCCAGCGCGCCTCAGGATGGCCAACTGCTGCGAGATGGCGGGCAGCGTCAGGTCGAATGACTCGGCGAGACTGCGAACGGTCTGCTCCCGGTTGCTGAGTTTGTCCAGCAGGCTCCGGCGGACCGGGCTGGCGATCGCCTGAAACACGTCGTCGTGCGCGAGAGGTCGTGCCATGTCAGTTGATATTATATATAAGTTAAATATGAAATGTCTATAGACTTTCATTTCGCTGCGGTGATACAACTAGTTTCTATGGCCCCCTGCTAGTGTGACCGTCTTAATTCAAGGAGGATCGGAATGGCGTCGAACTACGTGAAGGACCTGTTGGCCGAAGTCAAGGCGAAGAACCCTGCGGAGCCTGAGTTCCACCAGGCGGCCACCGAAGTGCTCGACTCGCTGGACCTCGCCATCCAGCGTCGTCCCGAATACCGCAAGAACAAGATCGTCGAGCGCATTCTCGAGCCGGAGCGCGTCATCATGTTCCGGGTGCCGTGGCTCGACGACCAGGGCAACGTGCAGGTGAACCGCGGATTCCGCATCGAGATGAACAGCGCGATCGGCCCCTACAAGGGCGGTCTTCGCTTCCACCCGTCCGTGAACCTCGGAATCCTGAAGTTCCTCGCGTTCGAGCAGGTCTTCAAGAACTCGCTGACGACGCTGCCCATGGGCGGCGGCAAGGGCGGGTCCGACTTCGACCCGAAGGGCAAGAGCGATAACGAAGTCATGAAGTTCTGCCAGAGCTTCATGAGCGAGTTGTGGCGCTACATCGGCCCGAACACCGACGTACCGGCGGGCGACATCGGCGTGGGCGGCCGCGAGATCGGGTACATGTTCGGCCAGTACAAGAAACTGCGCAACGAGTTCACGGGCGTCCTCACGGGCAAGGGGCTGAACTGGGGCGGCTCGCTGATTCGGCCTGAAGCCACCGGCTACGGCGCGACGTACTTCGCCGCCGAGATGCTGAAGACGCGCAACGAGTCGCTCGAAGGGAAGACCTGTCTCGTGTCGGGCAGCGGCAACGTGGCGCAGTATACCGTCGAGAAGATCAACGACCTGGGCGGCCGCGCCGTCACGGTGTCGGATTCGGGCGGCTACATCTACGACGAGAAGGGCATCGACGCCGAGAAGCTGGCGTTCCTGATGGAGCTCAAGAACGTGCGCCGCGGCCGGATCAAGGAGTACGCGGACAAGTTCAAGGGCGTCGTCTACACGGCGATCGATCCGAAGCTCGACTACAACCCGCTGTGGAACCACACGGCGCACTGCGCGTTCCCGAGCGCGACGCAGAACGAGATCAACGCGAAGGACGCGCAGAACCTGGTGAAGAACGGCGTCTACGTGGTGTCGGAAGGCGCGAACATGCCGACCACGATCGACGGCGTCAACATCTTCCTCGAGCACAAGATCCTCTACGGCCCCGGCAAGGCCGCGAACGCGGGCGGCGTGGCGACGTCCGGCCTCGAGATGTCGCAGAACAGCCTGCGTCTCAGCTGGACGCGCGAGGAGGTGGACCAGCGGCTGCACGGCATCATGAAGGCGATCCACAAGGCCGCCTACGAGACGTCGATCGCATTCGGCTGCCCGGGCAACTACGTGAACGGCGCGAACATCGCCGGCTTCCTCAAGGTGGCCGACGCGATGATGGACCAGGGCCTGGTGTAAGATCCCCTCAGTACCGGGCGGCGCGGGGCCCGTCCCCGCGCCGCCGCCTTGTCTGCCGTCCCCCGCTCCGATCTGAGCATCATGCCCGTCACGCCCGGCGAGACCAGCGCCCCTCTGTTCGGCCGCTTCCGCGGCTTCCAGGATCTGGCCCAGCACCGCATCGAGAACATCCTGCTGGTCAGCAGCCTCTACGACTCGTTCATCCTGGCCGAGGACGGTCAGCTCGGCGAACTGATCCTCGGCGAGTTCCTCGACCTCAGCTTCCGGCACAGCCCGGGCATCACCCGCGTGTCGTCCGGGGCCGAAGCGCTGGCGCTCGCGTCGGGCCAGCGCCGATTCAACCTGATCATCACGTCGATGCACGTCGGTGACATGGACGCCCCGACGCTGGCGCGAAAGCTGAAGGAGGCCGGCCTGAGCATCCCGGTGGTGCTCCTGGCCTACGACACGCGCGAGCTGACGGATTTCCTGGCGACGGGTAAGACGGGGGATCTCGAGCGCGTCTATCTGTGGCAGGGCGACGCGACGATTCTCCTCGCCATCGTCAAGGAGATCGAGGACCGGCTGAACGTCGCGGACGACACCGCGCTGATGGGCGTTCAGGTGGTCATCGTCATCGAGGACAACGTCCGCTACTACTCGTCGTTTCTCCCGGTGATCTACTCGGAGCTGATGCACCAGTCGCAGCAGCTCGCCCCGGAGGGGGTCAACCTCTCGCACCGGCTGATGCGCATCCAGGCGCGGCCGAAGATCCTCCTGTGCCAGACGTTCGAGGAGGCGTGGGCCGCGTTCTCGGCCTACCGGGAGTACGTCCTCGGCGTCATCTCGGACATCGAATTCCCGATGGACGGGCGCGTGTCGCCCGAGGCCGGCGTCACGTTTGCCCGACGGGTCCGCGAGGCGCATCCGGACGTGCCCGTCGCCCTCCAGTCGAGCGTGGCGGCGAACAAGGCGCTGGCCGAGTCGGTGGGCGCCGCGTTCCTGCAGAAGGAATCGCCGGTGCTCCTCCGCGACCTGCGGCGGTTCATGGTGGAGAGCTTCGGCTTCGGCGACTTCGTCTTCCGCATGCCGGACGGCGCCGAGGTCGGGCGCGCCAGCGACCTTCGGACGCTCGAGGACCTGCTGGGGATCGTGCCGGCCGAGAGCCTCGCCTACCACTCGGAGCGGAACCACTTCTCCAAGTGGCTCAAGGCCAGGACCGAGTTCGCCGTCGCCCACCACATGCGCCCGCGCAAGGTCTCGGACTTCCCGGACTACGAGGCGCTTCGCCGCGATTCTGATCGTCTCGGTCCGGGCCTACCGCGAGCAGCGCGCCCTCTCGACGATTGTCGACTTCGACGCTCAGACGTTCGACACGCGCAGCCGGTTCACCCGGATCGGCGGCGGGTCGCTCGGCGGCAAGGCCCGCGGCCTCGCGTTCGTCAACCGGCTGCTCGACGAGTACGCCGTCCGCCACCGGTTCCCGGACGTCGAGATTGACGTGCCGCCGTCGGTGGTCATCGCCACCGACGCGTTCGACCGGTTCCTGGACGACAACGACCTCCGGGGCCTCGCGATCGAGAGCGACGATGACACGGAGATCGCCCGGCGGTTCCAGGCGGCGCCGCTCCCCGACGACATCGTCGACGACCTGGTCGCATTCCTCCAGCGGATCCGCTATCCGCTGGCCGTGCGGTCGTCCAGCCTGCTCGAGGACTCGCAGTACCAGCCGTTCGCCGGCGTCTACGCCACGTATATGCTGCCGAACGATCACGCCGATCCCGGCGTGCGCCTCGCCGAACTCCAGGCGGCCATCAAGCGCGTGTACGCGTCCACGTTCACGCGGCATGCGAAGTCGTACCTGAGCTCGACGCCCTACCGGCTCGAGGAGGAGAAGATGGCCGTCATCCTCCAGCGGCTGGTGGGAAGCGCGCACGGTTCGCGCTTCTACCCGACGTTCGCCGGCGTGGCCCGGTCGCACAACTTCTACCCGGTCCCGCCGCTGACGGCGGCCGACGGCGTCGCCGCGGTCGCCTTCGGCCTCGGCGCCACGGTCGTCGACGGCGAACCGTGCCTCCGGTTCTGCCCGCGCTACCCGAACCATCTGCTCCAGTTCTCGTCGGTGAAGGTGGCGCTCAAGAACTCGCAGCGGCAGTTCTATGCGCTGCGTCTGGGAACGGCGGGAGCAGGCGCCCGGCCCAGCGCATCCGGCGACGAGCATCTGGCGCAGCTCGGCATCGAGAAGGCCGAAGCCGACGGCACGCTCGCCATGGTCGCCTCGACATACTCTCGCGAGAACGACGCGATCTACGACGGCGTTTCGCGGGCGGGTGTGCGCCTGATCAGCTTCGCGCCGATCTTGAAGCACGGACTGTTTCCGTTGGCGGAGATCCTGAGCGAACTGCTTGCGATCGGCGAGCGAGGCACGAGCGCGCCGGTCGAGGTGGAGTTCGCCGTCGAGGTGCCTTTCGCGCAGGGTGCGCCCGCGACGTTCGGGTTCCTGCAGCTGCGCCCGCTGGCGCTGTCGCGGGAAGCGGCGGAGCTGGCGATCACCGACGAAGACCGCGCAGCCGCCCTCTGCCACAGCCGTTCGGTGCTCGGCAACGGACGACTCGATCGCATCTACGACCTCGTCGTCGTGGACTTTCACCGGTTCGAGCGCGAGCGCAGCCCGGACGTGGCCATGGAGGTGGCGCGATTCAACCGGAAACTGGCCGCTGACGGCGTGCCCTACGTGTTGATCGGTGTCGGGCGCTGGGGTTCGAGCGAGCCGTTTCTGGGGATTCCCGTCGCGTGGGATCAGATTGCGGGCGCGCGGGCGATCGTCGAGGCCGGATTCCGCGATTTCACCGTCACCCCGTCACAGGGGACGCACTTCTTCCAGAACCTCACCTCGTCGAATGTTGGCTACTTCACCGTGAACCCGGATGCCGGCGAGGGGTTCGTCGACTGGGACTGGCTGGCGGCCCAACCGCCGGTCGAGGAGGTGTCCTGTGTCCGGCACCTCCGGTTCGACCGGCCGGTCGTCGTCAAGATGAACGGGAAGACGAACCAAGGCGTCATCCTCAAGCCCTCGTCCTGAGCGAGCACGCCCGCGAGGGGGCCTGGCTGTTCCCGCGAGCCGAAGGGCTAGAAATCGAACCCGATCCAGAACTGGAAGCGTGCCTTTCGCCAGAGTTCGGCTTCTGCCGGGCCCAGGTAGGCGTTCTCCCAGGCGTCGTTGAACGTGGTCCGCCACGCCCAGTCGAAGTGCATCGGCAGGCCCAGCAGGAACGTCTGGACGCCGATTCCATACGAGGCCCTCGCGTCCCGCAGACGGAAGCCGCTGACCTGCACGGGCGGGCCATAGATCGGGATCAGGTTGCCGTCCGGGTCGAGGACGGGAAAGCCGCCCGGGTCGGTCACGACGCCGAGCTGATTCCTGTAGATCTCGGTTTCCGACGTCCAGAACGTGAAGTCCTGGCCGGGATACCACCCGGCGCCGATGTTGAAGAACGCCACGCCGCGGACGCCGCCCAGCAGGCCGATCGGCGTGAGCATCGCTTCGATCAGCGGGAACCGGAGTTCGACGTTGCCGAAGAGCGCGTTGGTGCCCGAGAACTGGTAGTAGTCGTAGCCTCGCATCTCCGACATGCCACCGAAGAACGTGTAGGCGGGGTAGTCGCCGATGCTCTTGAAGCCGCGGAACCGGAACGCCAGCACGCCCGTCCCCGCCAGGCGCTGGTAGTACCGGACGTCCCCGTCCAGGGTTTGCCGCGACAGCACGGATCCTATCGGCGGCGAGTATTCGTACATCGCCCGCATCGTATTGCCCGACAGCGGCCCGAATTCGCGGAACACCGTGGTTTCCTGGACGAATGTCGCGGAGAGGGGCATCAGGAGGCCGCTGATGCTGGAGGGGCCGTACCCGGGGTACTGCGTGGAGATATCGGCGTAGTTCTGGTTGTTGTACCCGTTCGACTGATAGTAGAACCCCCCGTTCAGCTCCACCCGTCTGTACGCGTCGAACGGGTAGATACCAAAGGCGCTGCCGCCCGCGATCAACTGAGTGGATTCGGCGTCGTCTTTATCGATGTACGGCTGCAGCAGCGGGTCGTAATAGTAGGGGTTGTTGCCGTAGTAGAACGACTTCTGGTAGATCCCCTGGAGCGCGTACTGGAACCGCCTCGATGTGTTCATGTACGACCCGGCGAACGTCGTGTACTGCATGACCGCGCCGGCGGTGAAGTCGAAGCGGTGGTCGCCCAGCACGTCGGTCAGGCTGATCTGGGTGCCCCCGTAGAAGTCGCCGCTGTTGGTGACGCCGCCCGTGAAGCTCGGCCGGCCCTCCATGTACATCTTCTCGAACCGCTTCTTCTGCCTGACGTTCGCGGACACCAGCGTGTGGGTGAGAGGCGCCTGGAAGTCGATGATGGGCGCGGGCGAACCGAAGTCGGCCGTCGCCATCGCCTTGAGCGGCTTCGTCAGCTCGATCGCGTGCAGGCCGTAGTCGCCCTTGTAGTAGGTGACGAACGCCACCCGGACGTTCTTCGCCTCCCTGAGGATGACCGGCGCCAGGTTGCCGCCGAGCGAATCGGTGTACTGCTTGAGCTCGCCCGTCTTCAGGTCCAGCGTCCAGATGTTGTAGATGTTCGCGTTGCGCGCCACCTCGGGGTCGACCGCCTGCGCGGGGTCGACGGCGGTGGACGAGAAGACGATCGTGTTCGCGTCCAGGAAGCGCGCCGACGAGTCGTCGTGCGTCCCGAAGGTGATCTGCGTCCGCTTCTTGCTGGAGAGGTCCAGGCGGAACAGCTTCTCGTTCCCGCTGATGCGCGCCAGATAGACGACCGACTGGCCGTCGGGCGAGAAGACCGGGCCGTAGTTGTAGAACTGATCCTGCGTCAGGTTGGTCACCTGCCCGGTGGCGAGGGTGACCATGAAGATGTCGCTCTTCGCGTTCTGCAGCGCCGAGAACACGATCGACTTGCCGTCGGGCGAGAAGCACGGCGATTCAGGCTCGTCGACCGTCGGAAGGTCGATCCGCTGGACGATCTTCTTCGTGACGACCTCCTGGATCACGACCCCTTTGGACTTGCCGAACCTGGCGACGAAGGCCAGACGGTCACCGGCCGGCGACCACGTCAGCCAAGGCACCGTGTTGAAGCGCCCGCCGGGGATCGTGATGTACCGGAACCCCAGGTCCTGGTTGAACCCCGGCGTCAGGTTCCGCACGACCTGGCCGTCCTTCGCCGACACGAGAACGATGTCGAACTCCTGATCGCGGCGGTTGCCCGTCATCACCGCGATGAGGTCGCCCGTCGGGGAAGGCTCCGCCGTATACGCGCTCGTGAAGCGGGTCTTCTCCGGGTTCGGCGCGAGGCTCCTGCCGTAGTCCATCGGCCGCTCCTTGTCGCGGAACGGCTTGAACCGGTCCTTGAGGTACTTCTCGAACTGCTGGTCGAACTCCTCCGGCTTCAGCTTGAATGCCTCCTCGAACGCGCCGCCGCTGCCGCCGACCACACTCTTCCGGAGGGAGAACAGGAACTGCCGGATCCCTTCCTTGCCCCAGCGGGACTCCATGAACTCGAAGGCCGCGTGGCCCAGGTTGTAGACGAGGCGCGGACTCGCGAAGTTGCCGTATCCCTGCATCTCGCTCATCTTCGGCACGATGTCGGCCACGGCGGCGTCGCGGACCGTCGCCAGATCCAGCGGCGTCCAGTAGCCCGTCATGTAGTCCGACAGCCCTTCCGCGATCCACAGCGGGTCGTCCCGGCTGATCAGCGACTGCGGGATGATGTCGAACTCGAAGATGTGCGTCAGCTCGTGCGTGATCGTGCGATAGAGCAGGTCCGGCGGCTCGTCGAGCGGCAGCAGCATCCGGTTGCGGGTCGGCTCGGCGAACGCCGCCACCCCCTCCGACACCGCGCCCGGGATCACGTTCTGCTGCTCGAAATCGACGTACGTCTTGAAGATGATCAGCGGCACCTTGAACGGCAGGTCGTGCTTGAGGTCCGCGCTGACCGTCTGGTAGGCGCTCTCGGCGTAGCCGGCCACGCGCTCGAGGTGCGGCTTCACCTCGCTGTAGTAGTAGATCTCGAAGTGGTCGGTCGTGTAGATCTGCCAGTCGAAGTTGCCGTGGTGGACCAGGTTCTTCCCGAAATACGGAACGAACGGCGTGGCCGACGTCTGCGCCTCGGCCGGCCCGGCGAGGCCGCCCACGGCCACGGTCATCAGGACGCCGACGATCGCCGCTCGACACGCACCAGTCGTGCACCTGCGCATAGCATTCACCTCGTCAGAGGTAGGCATCTACCAGAGATGGTACCGAGCCCCTTGGTAGGATCTTACCGGCACGGCCCTCGGGCCGCAACCGATGGCTCGACTTGGGTGACCCTTCAGCAAGAGTGATACCAGTCCCAGGCCCCGTCCGGACGGCCGCGGAAGGGCCGTCGGCAGCCGACGTCCTCCCGCGGGTGTCCTCCAGCCGATCCGGCCGGCGCGTCCCTCAGGTGACAGTCGCGGCTTCCCTCGGCGCCGGGGCTGTGAAAGAATCGACGCGGAGGGAATAACCCCGGACCTGAGCGGGTTGTAGCTGTCAGGCCCGGCCAGACCATGTCGTTGACGCGAGGGCGGTCGACGTACGACGCCGACCCCGGGCCTGAGGCGGCCTTCGAGCGCGAGGCGTTGGCCTGCCTCGACGGCCTTTACGGTGCCGGTTTGCGGTTGACCCGGAATCCCGCCGACGCCGAGGACCTGGTGCAGGACACGTACCTCAAGGCGTTCCGGGCCCGGGAACAGTTCGAACCTGGAACGAACCTGAAGGCGTGGCTGTTCACCATCCTGCACAACACGTTCCTCAACCGGAGGCGCCGGGCGGCGAAGGAGCCGGTGGCAGTCGAGTCGGACGAGATCGAGCGGATAGCGGCCGACCTGCCGGGCACGCCGAGGACGCCCGAACAGATCCTGCTGCGAGACACGCTGGACGCCGACCTGCGGGCCGCGCTCGACGCGCTGCCCGATGCCTTCCGGCAGGCGGTCTGGCTTCGGGATGTCGAGGAGTTCTCGTACGCCGAGATCGCGACGATGCTCGGCGTGCCGATTGGCACGGTGATGTCCCGCATTTCCCGTGGGCGCGGGCTGCTCTACGAGAGCCTGACCGCAGCGGATGTCAACTGAGGGTGGCGATGGGAAGTTGTCAGGACATCGGACCGCTGATCACGCCGTATCTGGACGCAGAGGCCGGCGCGGCAGACCGAGCGGCGGTGCAGGCCCACCTTCGGGAGTGCCAGCCGTGCGCGCGGCGCGCCGGGGCCGAGCAGACGGCGCGTCGGGTCTTGATGGTGAAGGCCGCGTCGCTTTCGGTCAGCGCCCCGGACGCGCTGCGGGAGCGCTGTGAGGCACTGGCGACGAAGCCGATGGGGCAGCGGCGCTGGATGTTGCTCGGCTGGCGGGCGGTGTCCCTCGCGACGGCCAGCCTCGTGGTGCTGGGTCTGACCGGGACGCTGCTGTACGGCGTCGTCACCCACTCGCCGACCGTGCTGGCGGCCGAGCTGGTGCTCGACCACATGAAGTGCTTCGCGCTGTTCGAGCCACGGGTGGCGGCCGCGGACGCCGCGGTCGTGGGCAGGCAGCTCGAAGCGGACTACGGGTGGCGGCTGGACGTGCCCGAGAGTTCGCCGGCCGATCGCCTCACGCTCATCGGTGCCCGCCGCTGCCTGTCCACCGACGGCCGGGTCGCACACGTCCTCTACCGGCACAACGGCAGGCCGGTCTCGCTGTTCATGATGCCCGGCGCCTCGCGCCCGGAGACGCGCGTCTCCGTGGCCGGCCACGTCGCGCGCGTGTGGACGAGAGGCGGTACGACCTACGTCATGGTCGGAAGTGAGAGCGAGCCCGAGCTTCGACCGGTGGCTGCCTACTTCCAATCGGCCCGCCACTGACATGCTTCAACAGTCCGAAGAACGTGGTCGACGCCCTATGAAGAACCGGTGGCTGCTGGTGGTGGTCGGGGCTGGTCTGCTCGTCGTGGCGTTCACGCCGCTTCCAGAGCGGATGGCCGGATGGCTCTCCGGTTCGCAGGTCGGAGCGCAGGGGTGCTCGCCCGACGCGCCTGAGGCCAACCTCGATTTCACGCTGAAGGACATGAACGGCGCAGACGTCAGGCTGGCCGACCTGAAGGGCAAGGTGGTGCTGCTCAACTTCTGGGCGACCTGGTGCGGCCCGTGCCGACTCGAGACTCCCTGGTTCGTGGAACTCCAGGAGAAGTACCGGGACCAGGGTTTTCGCATCGTCGGCATCTCGGTGGACGACCCGCCGGAGGCGCTTCCGCCCTTCGCCAAGCGCTTCAAGGTCAACTACCCACTGGTCGTGGGCGTGGATCGTGAAGACGTGCAGAAGGCCTACGGCCCGATCTTCGGCGTACCCATGACATTCATGATCGGTCGCAACGGCCGAATCTGCATGAAGCACGCCGGACAGGTCAGCAAAGAGCAGTTCGAGAGCGAGATCAGGTCGCTGCTGTAGTATGATCGCGCTGTGAGGAACGCGTGACCGCTGGTGCGGGCGCGTGTTCCGCGCGGAGAGGTCGTCAGGACATGTTGAAGGGGTTCACGCACGCCCGCCTTGCCTGCGGATGCCGGATCGGCTTCCGGGAGGGCATCGAGGGCAGCCCGGTGACGGTGGTCGTGGAGAGCAAGGCGCCCGGGTGCGCGTCGCCGCTTCACGTCGGCGGTCTGCCGCTGTTCGACCATCGCGAGGCGCTGCGCGAGCCGACTCGGTTCCTGCCCGCCGAGGAGGGCGAGTTCGAGGAAGAAGGATAGTCAGGCTTTCGCCTGGCGGCCGATGGCGCGCGCGAGCGCCAGCCCAAGCGCCGCCGCCCCGATTCCAATCGCCAGTCCAATCGCCCCGCCCCAGCCGCCCCCGTTCCGAGAGCCGGCGTGAAGCACGTCCGAGGCGATCCCGGCCGCGACGGCCGTGGCCACGGCCATGACGATCGCCTGCTTGATCTTGACCTGCGCGGGTTTGCCAGCCGCGCCCGCCTTGCGCGGGTGTATCGGTACGAACATGAACCGCCTCGCTGCCAGTGCCTTCTGGATTCTGGCTTCTGGATTCTGGCTTCTATCTTCTATCTTCTATCTTCTATCTTCTGTTATCTTCTGTCTTCTGTCTTCTGTCTTCTGTCCTGAGCCTTCCCGCCTCGCGCACCGCCTTCGTCAGCAGGTACTCGACCTGCCCGTTGAGGCTGCGCACCTCGTCATTCGCCCAGCGCTGCAGCGTTTCGAACAGCGCCGGATCGATCCGGAGGAGGAAGGGTCTGCGTTCGGCCACAGTGTGACTCAGGGGAGAGGAACGAGGAACGAGGGGCGAGGGGCGAGGGGCGAGGGCGAGGGCCAGCCCGCGTCCCTCAATCCTTGTCCCTCAATCCTCGTCCCTCATCCCTTATTGATACAACGACCCGGTATTGATGACCGGCTGCGCGCCCCGCTCGCCGCACAGCACGATCAGCAGGTTGCTCACCATCGTCGCGCGGCGCTCCTCGTCGAGCTTGAGGATCTCCTTCTGGGACAGCCGCTCGAGCGCCATCTCGACCATGCCGACCGCGCCCTCGACGATGCGCGAGCGGGCCGCGATGATGGCGCCGGCCTGCTGGCGCTGCAGCATGGCGGCGGCGATTTCCGGCGCGTACGCCAGGTGACTGATCCGCGCCTCGATCACCTGTACGCCGGCCTTCTCGAGCCGCGCCTGGATCTCTGTCTTCATGTGTTCGGCGACGGCCGCGGTCTGGCCCCGGAGCGACGTCACCTTGTCATCGTGCGCGTCGTAGGGATAGCTCGTGGCCAGGTTCCGCACCGCGGCCTCGGTCTGCACGTGGACGAAGTTCTCGAAGTTGTCCACTTCGAAGCAGGCTTCCGCGGTCTCGACCACCTTCCACACGACGACGGCCGCGATTTCGATCGGGTTGCCTTCGATGTCGTTCACCTTCAGTCGCTGACTCTCGAAGTTGCGGATGCGCTGCGAGATCCGCTTCTTCGTGTAGAACGGGTTCGCCCAGCGCAGGCCAGGATCCTTGACGGTGCCGGCGTAGCTGCCGAACAACTGGAGGACCTGCGCTTCGTTCGGATTCACGACGAACAAACCGCCCAGGCAGGCGCCGTCAACGGCGGCCGCCAGGGCCAGCGCGACGATGAGCCAGGGGGATGGGGCGCCGCTCCGGGCCTCGACGACAATCAGGCCGACGATGACGATGAGCAAGGGGAGCAGGATGGCGAGGGCCAGCCAACCGGACGCCGCAGACATCTGTTTCTCGCGAATCATAGACGCACCCTCCTCATGGATGCTTACATAGTGATATCACTTTGAAATCAGCTTGTCAAGAACGAAGCCCTGAGCCTTCGGTTCTCGCCCAGCCCTCGTTCGTGATAGTGTCGGCGCATGCGACACGTCCTGTCGTGCGCGCTGGTCGTCGGGATCCTGAGCGGAGCGCTGGCCTGTACCAAGGAAGATCCGAGACCGGTGAGGGTCGGGACCGACCGCGTGACGGTGATCAACCTCACGGACACGGCATGGCGGGACGTCGAGGTCTGGCTGAACGACCACTACCGCGTGCAGCAGCGGGACCTGGCGCCCGGCCAGCGCCTCGAGATCCCGCTGGGTGTCTTCGTCGCCGCGTTCGGCCAGAACTTTGATACGAAGAAGCAAGTCCCGTTCGGGATCGAGGTGACTGCGGTCGCGGCCGACGGCAAGCCGGTCAAGATCGTGTGGGGGAAGGGGCGCCGGAGGTAGGCCGCATGGCGAAACTGAAATCGGAACTGGATGTGGCGTGCCCGTGCTGCGGCGCGCTGCTCGTGATCGACACGAACCTGGGCCGCGTGATCTCCCACGAAGAGCCGGAGCGGGAGGACATGCCGGATCTCGACGCGGCGCAGCGGATCCTCGCGGAGGACAAGGCCCGGCGCGAGGCGGTCTTCCGGCAGTCGGTGGAGGCCGAGAAGACGCGCGGCGACGCGCTGTCGAAGCGCTTCGAGGAGGCGCTGCGGCAGGCGCATCAGGAGCCGGTCGGCCCGCCGCCGAAACGGGACTTCGATCTGGACTGAGGCTCGAGGAGGAACGAGGAACGGGGGACGGGGGACGAGGGTTCTTCTTGCCGCCGGGTCGTCACCCTTGGTTCGGCCCCTCGTTCCTCGCCCCTCGCCCCTCGTCCCAGAACTCTCTGGGTAACTCCGTCCAGTGCTCGCGCCCGCGGTAGTTCACGGGCTTCCGGCCCGGGAAGTGCCGCCTGAAAGCGAAGTAGCGCGCACGCAGGCGATCGATCCGCTCGTCCGACGAGCGGATCGTCCGGTGCGGGTGCTCGATCAGCATCCGCTCCAACTTCCAGATGTTCTTCTCCGACAGCCTCCAGTCGTAGTTCCCGAGCACTCGCAAATCGACGACGGCGTAGCCCGTGATGCGCCCCGTGAAGTCGACGTACGGGTCGACGTAGCTGAGGGCGAGTGCCCGCGCGGTGCGGAAGACAGGTTGCCGTCCGTGGAGGCCGGGGTCGCGCGATCGCGCGACCGAGCCCCACCGGCCGTTCTCGCGGTAGACGAACAGCACGTGGTCCAACTCGTCGATCGACTCGAAACTCAGCAGAAGGGGGGGGTAGCCGTGCTGTTCGAGGATGACGGCGGCGGTGACGGCTGATTCGAGGCAGTGCGCCGTCCCGGTGCGCGCCACTCCGCGGAAGCTCCGCAGCGTCGGTCCGGCCGGCGGCGGCTCCGTGTTGTAGGACAGCGCGTTGAGATAGCGCTGAACGAGCGCCGGTGTCGACAGCCGCCGGACGAGCCGGCGCTCGGCGGGCGTCAGCCGGCCATGAGCTGTCAGCTGGCGGCTGTCAGCTGGGAGCGGATCCATCGTGATCCGCTGCCGGCTGCCGGCTGCCGGCTGCCCGCCGGCTGGGGGCCGTCCCTCACGGTGCCGCTCAGCCACGCCCCGGCTGCCCTGCCCGCAGTCTGGTGGCGACGAACATGTTGAAGATCCGCAGCGCCGTGTCGGCGGTGCGGAACGTGGGGACGCCGCGCTGCTCGAGCAGCGCGGCCAGCGGGTCGTAGACCGGGCCCGCGTCCACCACGGCCACGAACGCCTTCGGCAGCTCGTCCTTCAGTCGTGCCAGGCGGAGGCCGATGCCGTCGGGCCTGGTCAGATCTTCCGCGTGGCCTGGCCCGGCCGGCAGCGTGTTGAGCGCAGCCGTCAGCGGCACGGCGCCCACGATCCCGATGTCGATGCCGTCGGCCTCCAGCACCGCCCGCACGACGTCCTCGTACGCAGCGTCGCCCGTCATCGGCGTGAGGTCGATCGGATTGTGGACGTCCACGACCGATTCGATCTTCGCGGCGCGGAAGATCGCCTCGAGACGCGACGAGGTCGCTTCGTCGAAGGCCGGCAGCGCGAAGCGGCCGAGCGTGTCGGCGACGGCCACGCATTCGAACCCCGCGTTCGATACGGCGCCGAGCCGCACACCGTCGGCGCGTTTGTGGTGCAGCAGCGTGAAGAGCCGCACCAGGTCTTCGAAGTCCGTCAGCGACTCCGCTACGACCACGCCGGCCGCCTGCGCCAGCTCACGCGTGACCGTGTAGTCCCCGGCGATCGACGCGGTGTGGCTGGCCGAGGCCTTCGCCCCCTCGGCGGTGCGCCCGGCCCGATAGAGGATGACGCTGCGCCCGCCCGTCGTGATCTCCCGGGCCGCGCGGAGGAACTGGAGGCCGTCGAGCCTCGTGAACCCCTCGACGTAGACGGCGAAGACCTCGAGGCTCCGGTCGTCCTTCAGGTAGGTGAGATAGTCGCCCACCGTCAGGTCCATCTGGTTGCCGAGCGTGATCGCGTACTTCGGGTTCAGCCGGCCAAGCTTGCTCATCCTCGACACCGCGAAGGCGCCGCTCTGGGAGACGAACGCCACCGGCGATACGGGGCCAGAGGGCACCGGCAGCTTGTACTCCGGGATGAACATCGTGTCGTAGCGCCCGGGCATCGACCGGACCCCGAGGCAGTTGCCGCCGTTGATGAGCGGCCCCTGCCAGGCGCTCGCCCGGGCCTTCCCCAGCGCGTCGCGCATCCGGCCGACGATCGCCTCGGTTCCCGACTTCTCCTCGAGCCCGCCGGGAATGACGATGATGCTCTCGGCCTTCCGGCCTTCGACGATGTCAGTGATGGCCTGCGGCGTCTGGGCGGCAGCGACCGCCAGGATGAAGAGGTCCACTTTCTCGGGCAGTGATGCGATGTCCGGCACGCACGGGCACCCGGCGAGTTCCGCAATGCCCGGCTTCACCACCCAGATTCGGCTGCGGTCGAACCCTTCGCGGATCAGGTTGTTCAGGATGATCCGGCCCGGGTTGAGCTTCTCCGAGACGCCGATGATGGCGGCCGATGCCGGCTCGAGCAGATGACGCAGCTTGCCGAGCGGGCGGGCCGGCCGGGCCGGCTTCGCGCCCGAGCCCAGCTTCACGAGGATGTCGAGCGCGACGAGCCGGCCACCGGTGACGACGAGCGGGTTGATCTCGCACTCGAGGATGGCATCGGGCGCGAACTCGGCCGCCAGGGCCATGAACCGGCGAACGGCCGAGACGAGAGCCGCCGTCTCGATCCGGGGAGCCAGGCCGCGCAGGCTCGTGGTGGCGAGGCGCCCGATCGCCAGCCGTCCGATGGCGTCCTCGATGTCGGCGTCGGTCGTCACCGCCGGCGAGAACACGCCGATGTCGCGCCCCGGCCTGAAGTGCGCCGCGAGGAATTCCGTGTAGATGCCGCCCGCCCCGAGCGTCACCACGGGCCCGAAGTCGTCGGTCCACCGCAGGCCGAGGATGATCTCGCTGCCGATGGCCGGGTCGAAGCGGACGAACTGGTTGATGGTGAACCCGACGATCGCGCGGCTCCCGAGCCGCGCCTCCATGTCGGCGACGGCAGCCGCGATCGCCTCGCGCCGGCGCTCGACGACCTTCACGCCGCCGACGTCGCTCTTGTGCAGGATCTCGGGCGAGATGACCTTGACGACCACCAGGTTGCCGTCGAGCGTTTCGGTGTCGACGGTCGCAGCCTCGCGGCTGTCGCGGACGAAGACGTGCGCCGGGGCGCCGATGCCGAGGGCGGCGAGCAGGTCGAGCCCTTCGGTTTCGAGGAGGACAGCGCGTCCCCGGGCCCCGTCGAGGGTGCGGCGGATCGCGGCGGCGTCGATCGTCATGCAGCCGCCTCTCGCCCCGCCCGGAACGCCTTCAGGTTCGTCTCGACGATCTTCTCGCCCTTGGCCGCGAACGTCGTCCGGATGAACTGCTCGAGCGTCTCGACCTTCACCGGCAGCCGGTGCGACGCGGCGCCGACCATCACCATGTTCGTCGCCCGGGTCGATCCGGCGGCGCGGGCGAGTTTCTCGCCGTCGACAAGACGCGCGCAGGGCAGCGAGCGCACGGTGTCGAGGAGGCCGTCCAGGTCGGGGTAGTCCCGAATGTTGACGACCGGGTTCGTCGAGGTGACGAGGGCCCCGTCCGGCG
The DNA here is from genome assembly GCA_963698725.1 of uncultured Acidobacteriota bacterium. Classification (GTDB taxonomy): domain Bacteria; phylum Acidobacteriota; class Vicinamibacteria; order Vicinamibacterales; family Fen-181; genus FEN-299. Next base: position 1,150,611 of record CAVORY010000002.1, on the reverse strand, counting down.
AGAGGTAGCGCAGATAGCGGAGGCTCTCGAGCGGCTCCATGCTCAGGATCAGGGCGGCGGAGCCCAGCGGAATCAGGTCGCTGGCGATCGGCGCATCGGCGAGGCGCAGGTTGGCGAGCACCGCGCCGCCGCGCTGCGACATGCCGTGCACCTCGGACTGCTTGACCAGCAGCCCCTCCTTCATCGCGCTCGACGCGATGATGGCCGAAACCGACAGCACGCCCTGCCCGCCCACGCCTGCCAGGATGATGTCGTACTTCACAGAAGGACCTCTCGTAGTAGGGCTCAAGGCTCAGGACTCAAGGCCCAGGGCCCGAACCCTGAGCCCTCAGCCCTGAGCCCTAAGCCTGCTTCTTCACCTTGATCGTCTCGATGCACTCCCGCACGGCGATGATGACCGACAGGCCAGGGTGCTCGATCTCCTTCCGGATGATCTCCCTGTTCTTCTCGGTGTCCTTGCGGTGCGCCGTGATCACGTGGCAGTGCGCCGGGTCGATGCCCAGGCCGAGGACGAGCGGCTCGATGCGCGTCCGCGGCAGAATCGTCGGCTGGCCGCCGGTCATCGCCGTCGTCTCGTTGTCCAGGATGATGAGCGTCATGTCGGTGTCGGCCGCCGCCGCATCCATCAGCGGCGTGACGCCGGAATGGAGGAAGGTGCTGTCGCCGATGAGCGCGATGGCCGGCTTGAGGCCGGCGTCGGCGGCGCCCTTGGCCATGCCGACCGATGCGCCCATGCAGACGCACGTCTCGACCGCGTTGTAGGGCGGCAGGGCGCCGAGCGTGTAGCAGCCGATGTCGGAGGTCACGACGGGCGTCGGGAAGCCCGCGATCGCCAGCTTGATGGCGTCGAACGAGTCGGCGTGCGGGCACCCGGCGCACAGCTGCGGCGGACGGTTCGGCAGGGAGAGCCCCGGGATCTCCTGGCCGCGGCGCTCCCGCAGGCCGAACGCGCGCCGAACGAGATCCGGCGTCAACTCGCCGTCGGGCGGGACGCCGCCCGACTCCCTGCCCAGGATCTCGACATCGGGCGGCACGATGCCGCGCAGCATCCGCTCGACGAACGGGTACCCCTCTTCGAGAACCAGGACGCGACTCACATGGCCCAGCAGGCGCCGCACCATCTCCACCGGCACCGGGTAGGCCCCGATGTGGAGGTGCGACGGCTGGTAGCCCAACTCATCCAGGTTCTCGCGGTAGTAGTTGCGCGCGATGCCCGTCGTGATCACGCCGAGATCGCGGCGGTCGGGGTTCAGCCGCATGTGGTTGTACGCGCCGTCCTCGGACCACTCCAGGAACCGCGGCTGCCGCTCGAGCAGGCTCCGCCACTGGCGCCGCGCGTTCGACGGCAAGAGGATCCAGGAGGCCGGCACCGGCGCCTTGCTGACGGCGTTCTGCGGCCGCGCCTCTCGGATGCGGACGACGGCGCGGCTGTGGGCCAGGCGCGTGACGAGCCGGACGATGACCGGGATCTTGAAGCGCTCCGACACATCGAACGCGTCGCGCGTCATGTCGTAGGCTTCCTGCTGGTTGGCCGGCTCGAGGCAGACGATTCGGGCGAAATCGGCGTAATACCGCGTGTCCTGCTCGTTCTGCGAACTGTGCATCCCCGGGTCGTCGGCGACGACCACGACGAGCCCCCCGTTGATCGACACGATCGCCGAGTTCATGAACGGGTCGGCCGCGACGTTGAGGCCGACGTGCTTCATCGACGTCATGGCGCGGCGGCCGGCGAACGAGACCCCGAGCGCGGCCTCGTAGGCCGTCTTCTCGTTCGTGCACCATGCGGCGTGCGGTTCCCCGTGCGTCTTCTGGTAGCGAACGAGGTACTCGAGGATCTCGGTGGACGGCGTGCCAGGGTAGGCGTAGGCGGCGGTGAGGCCCGCGTGGACCGCGGCGAGGGCCACCGCCTCATCGCCAAGTAACACCATGTCGGTCATAGACACTCTCCTCAACGACGGGCAAACCACGGCCGGACGCGCCGGAGCCGCGCGGTTGGTCATTCTAGCACTGGTTTCTGGTATACTCTCGCCGACCGGGTGAGAGCCGCCCACCGGCCGGCGTGTGGAAGTGCCGGCGCGGAGGGGGCTTTCTCGAGCGTGTGTCCCGGGCGCGCGGGCCCTCTCGCGGTGTAGTCGCGCACTTTCGCAGGAGTGAGTCGCAGCATGGGTCGGAGACTCTACATCGGGAATCTGCCGTACAAGACCACGGACGAGGATTTGAGAGCGCTGTTTGGCCAGGCCGGGGCGGTCGACAACGTGACGGTGATGCGGGACGGCGTCACCGGGCGTGCCCGCGGGTTTGGGTTCGTCGAGATGGTCACCGACGAAGATGCGCAGAAGGCGATCGCGCAGTTCCATCAGTACGCGCTCGACGGGCGCGCCCTGGTCGTGAACGAGGCGCGGCCGAAGACGCCTGGCGGCGGCGGCCGGTCATTCGGCGGCGGCCGGGCAGACTACGGCGACGGCGGGGAGTACGGCTCCGCGCGCCGCGAGCCTCGCTGGTAGCTGGACGGATCCCCCGGGCGGCCGAGACGGTCAGACTTCCGGCCGCCACACTCCCCGATTCCCCCATCACAGCGGACTTGTGCCCGCGTCTCCAGCAGACCTCGTCCGTTCGATCCCAACCACGGAGAACACAGAGTCCACAGAGGGAGACGGGGCCACGCGTGCCGTGTCGCTCGTGCAGCGGCGTCGACCGGGCGCGCCCCGACCGTGTCGGGGCGCGGGCGCCTTCGCGATGCGCGGCGTGCGCGAACCCGGTGGGTAGCGTGCCGGGTTCGTGCACGCCGCCCACCGCGAAGCGCTTCGGGCCGCTGGCCCGCACACCCGGTCGAAGCCTCCAGCGTGAGAGCCTCCGTGCTCTCTGTGAGCTCCGTGGTTCACCGGTGTGGACGCGGTCGCAATTCGACGCGAGTCACGTTCACGCGTGTTCCGCCACGAAGTCCACCGCCGCCAACTCCGCCCAGTAGCCGTCGTCATTACGGCCGTTCATGCGCCGGGCGACGAAGCCGCAGTGGCCGCCGTGACGTGTGATCACGAGCCGCACCGCCGGGTTGCCCAGAAGGGCCGGGTCACCGAACGGCCCGACCGGGACGAAGGGGTCGTCGTCGGCCGTGATGACGAGCGTGGGCACGCGAATGCGGTCTGCCACGCGCAGCGCGCTCGCCCGATGGTAATAGTCCGTCGCATCGCGGTACCCGCTCATCGGCGCCGTGTAAGCGTCGTCGAATTGCCGGACAGAGCGGACGCCCGTCAGCGGAGCGGTCGAGTAGCGGGTCGGGTAGAGCGCCGCTTTGCGGCGGATCCGCGCCCGGAGCGCGACGAGGAAGTTCCGCTGATACGGCCAGTTCGACCGGCGCTCGAGGGCGTCGATGCACGAGGCGAGGTCGAGCGTCGGCGACACCGCAACGAACGCCTTCACTCCCGACGGCGGCGACGCGCCGTACTCGCCCGCCAGCTTCAAGGCCAGGTTGCCGCCGAGCGAGTAGCCCACTACAGAGAGTGACGCGACACCGTCGAGTCGCTGGAGCTCATCGATGACGGCTGCCGGGTCGCTCGTCAGCCCCGAGTGGTAGACGCCCACCGACAGATGATCGGTGCCGCCGCAGTTCCGCTGATTCAGCCGGACCACGTTGAAGCCCGCGGCAAAGGCCTTGTCCGCCATGCCTCGCATGTAGTGCGCGTCGGCGGAGCCCTCGAGGCCGTGGAGCAGCAGGAGCGCGGGGTGCGAGGCCCGGGACGGCTGCCAGTGGCACTTGGCCAGCACCCGGGCGTCTGGCGCCGTCTCGATGACGCGTGTCTCGGGTTCCGGCAGATCGGGAAACCGCCTGGGCCGAGCCCACGTGAAGACGGTCATCAGGTGGCCGTTGCGGAGCCACGGGTGGGGGACGTACGGTTCGATGGACATGTGCGGACGATGCCATTAGCTGTCAGCTGGCAGCCGGCAGCGGATCAAGCCCTGAGCCTTGAGCCCTGCGCTCTGAGCCTTGAGCCCTGAGCCCTGCGCCCTGCGCCTTGAGCCCTGCGCCCTGCGCCTTGAGCCCTGAGCCTTGAGCCGTTTCTAGAGTAGACTACCCCCGACATTTTCGATCAAGGAGCTGTCATGCGTGTGACCCGAGCGTTCTGGACGTTGCTACTCGCCCTGGCATGCACCGTCGGCGTACTCGCCTCCGTACAGGAGAAGACGCCGGTGAAGCCACCGGCTGCCGGCAGCCAGAAGCCTGCGCCGCTCTCCCAGGCCGAGATCCGGCTCGAGGCGCTCAAGCGCGACCTGGCGGTGGAAATCGACAAGATGGCCGACCTGACGCAACAGATGGTCGACTCGCTGTTCAGTTTCGCGGAGCCCGGGTTCCAGGAGTTCGAGACGAAGCGCTACTGCACGGAGATCCTGAAGCGCCGCGGCTTCACGATCGCGGAGGATGTGGCCGGGATGCCGACCGCGTGGACCGCGCGTTGGGGCTCGGGCAAGCCGGTCATCGCGCTGGGGTCTGACGTCGACAGCCTGATCGGCACGTCGCAGAAGCCAGGCGTGCCGTTCCGTGCGCCGTTCATCGAGGGGGCGCCCGGGCACGGCGAAGGCCACAACACGGGAATCCCGCTCAGCATCACCGCGGCGCTCGCGCTCAAAGCCGTGATGGAACGTGAGAAGATCGGCGGCACCATCCTGGTCTGGCCGGGCATCGCCGAGGAACTGCTCGGCGGCAAGGCGCAGTTCGTGAAGGCCGGCGTCTTCAGGGACGTCGACATCTGCCTGTTCTCGCACATCTCGTCGGGGATGGGCGTCAGCTGGGGCGAAGCCAGCGGCACCGGCGCGGTTTCGGTGGAGTACACCTTCACCGGTCAGAGCGCCCACGCCGGCGGCGCGCCGTGGCAGGGCCGCAGCGCGCTCGACGCGGTGGAACTGATGAACATCGGCTGGAACTTCCGGCGCGAGCACCTCCGGCTGTCCCAGCGCTCCCACTACGTCATCACCGACGGCGGCGGCCAGCCGAACGTCGTCCCGCCGACGGCCAGCGTCTGGTACTACTTCCGCGAGATCGACCACCCGCACATCAAGGAGATGTGGGAGACGGGGAACACGATGGCCGACGGCGCGGCGACGATGACCGGCACGAAGGTCACCTCCCGGCTCGTCGGCTCGGCCTGGCCGCAGCACATGAACCGGACCGTGGCCGAAACGATGTACGCGAACATCCAGAGGGTCGGGACGCCGAAGTGGAGCGAGGCCGATCAGGCGTTCGCGAGGCTGGTGCAGCGGAACATGAAGGTCCGCGAGCAGGGGCTGCCCACGACGGTGGGCTCGCTCGGCGGCCCGACGCCGGCCGCGTCCAACATGGGCGGCGGCTCCGACGACATCGGGGACGTTTCGTGGTCGGTCCCCACAGTCACGCTCCGCTACGCCGCGAACATCCCGGGGATGACGGGCCACCACTGGTCGAGCGCGATTGCCGAGGCCACTCCGGTCGCGCACAAGGGCGTCACCACGGGCGCCAAGGTGGAGGCGATGACGGCCCTGGATCTTCTGCTCAAGCCCGACCTCGTGCAGCAGGCCTGGGACTACTTCCGCACCGTTCAGGGCAAGCAGACCGCCTACCAGCCGTTTCCTGGCGATGCGGACAAGCCGGCCATCTGGCTCAACGAGAAGCTGATGCAACAGCTCAGGCCGGAGATGAAGAAGTTCTACTTCGACCCGACGAAGCACAAGACGTATCTCGAGCAGCTTGGCATCGCGTATCCACCGGCGGAGGCCGGGAAGTAGGGCTTGCCGCGCCGAAGCCCGAGAGGCGGAGGCGGGCGAAGGCGGGCGGCAGGCGGCAGGCGGCAGGCCGGACTTGACAGCGTCCTCGTGGCGCGAGCAGATTACGGACCACCATGTCCGAGAGCGTCCCGGCTGGAACCAAGCGAGGCGCGTCCGAGATCGACGGGCGGCGGCGAACACTGGCCGACCAGGAGTTGATCAACAGCCTCGGCTGGCTGGTCACGACCCGGTGGTTCGCCGGCGTCGGCGCGATGGCGGCCGCGTTCGTCGCGGCACACGTGCTCGGGCTGCCGATCCCCGAGGGTGCCCTCTACGGCGTCGGTCTGTTCATCCTCGCCTACAACGCCGCGCTCTTCCGCTGGCGAGTCCGCCTCGAGCGATCGGGAAAGGACTCGATGGAGGCGTACGCGGGCTTCGCCCGGGCGCAGATCGGCCTCGACTGGCTCGCGATGACCGTCCTCACGGCCCTCTCCGGCGGCATCGAGAGCCCGGCCATCATCTTCTTCCTCTTCCATATCTCGATCGCGGCGCTGCTGCTGCCGCATGCCCGCGCGTTCCTGTACGTCGCGCTCGCTCCCGGCCTGGTCGCCCTGGTCGCCCTGTTCGAGTACGTCGGCGTCATCCCGCACGTGGCGCTGTACGGCCCGTCCCGACACACGCAGCTCGTCTTCGTGGGCAGTGTCCTCTTCTTCTTCACGGCGGCGTGCTATCTGCTCGCCTACCTGTGCGTGGCGATCGCGGTCAGGCTGCGGCGGCGGGAGAAGGAGCTCGGCGGCCTCTACGAAAGCTTGCGCGACACGACCGCGACGCTCGACCTCGAAACCGTGCTCAACCGCCTGGTCGAGTCGACAACGCGCGCGCTCGACTGCAAGGGCGCGGCGATCCGGTTGCTGGACCCGACGCGCAAGCAGGTGGCATTCGCGGCGACCTACGGGCTGAGCGACGGCTACGTGGAGCGGGTTCCGCACGACTTCCAGCACGCGCGCCTCGACCAGGCGACGCTGGCCGGCGAGCCGCTGCTCGTCGCCGACGTGGGTGACGACCCGCGGGTCTGGAACCAGAAGCAGGTGCGCGAGGAGGGGATTGCGTCGATGCTGTCGGTGCCGCTGGCCGGCAAGGGCGGCCCGCTCGGCGTGCTCCGCGCCTACGGCGGCGAGGGCTACCGGTTCAGCGACGACGACGCGGAATTCCTGGAGCTGGTGGCCGCCCACGGCGCGGTGGCCATCGAGAACGCGCAGGCCTACCGGATGCTCGAGGACCTGGATTGCGAGAAGTCGCGGTTCGTCCGCGTGGCGACCCACGAACTTCGGTCGCCGATCAGCGTGACCGAGAGCCTGCTGACGGCGCTCGCCGAGGGTTACGTAGGCGACCTCCCGCCGGCCCATCTGCCCTTGATTCAGAGAGCCCTGCGGCGGGTCCAGGCGCTCCGGTCGCTGGTGAACGACCTGCTCGATCTCGCGTCCGGCAAGGCGGAGACGAAGGCGGAGGATTCGGCGCCGCGTTGCGGTGAACACCGTCGTCGCCCGGGTGTGCGACCGGTTCCAGGCGCGCGCCGCGGTGAAGGGGATTCGCTCGCGGCCGAGGGGCCGCCCGACGAGTTGGAGGTCCTGGCGGACCCGGCCGACGTCGAGCGCCTGGTGGCGAACCTGGTCGAGAACGCCGTGAAGTACACGACCGCTGGGAGCGTCCGCGCGACGCTTGCCCGCGAGGGGGACACGATCAGGATGGCCGTGGTCGACACGGGCATCGGGATCCCGGAGGAGAGCCTCCCGAAGCTCTTCCAGGAGTTCCACCGGGCGCGGAACGCCAAGGCGCTCGACGAGGTGGGCACCGGCCTTGGCCTCACGGTCGTGAAGGACCTCGTCGACCGCTACGAGGGGCGGATCACGGTCGACAGCCGTGAGGGTGCGGGGACGACGGTCACCGTCTGGCTGCCGTTGGCGCCCGGCGCTGCGGCCGAGCCGCCGCGTCCGGCGGAACCCAAGGCTTGATTGGTCGCGTCCAGAGCGCCGAGGCAGATCGAGTGACAGCCGGTGACCGGTGGCGCTAGGTACTTCGTAGGCAACGCCGTCGGAGACGTGCCCGGGACTGGATGTCACGATACCGCCGCTTCGCCGTGTCCCAGTCCCTTCCCGCTCGCGGTTCGAACCGCCTGGGGCGAAGCGTGCGCCGGACCAGGTTCCGGCCGTGAGCAAGCGACCCCAACGTGCCGCCCGAGATTGCCTGGACCAGGATGTTCCCGATGGCGGTCGCCTCGGCGGGGCCGGCAACCACCGGGCGGGCGGTGGCGTCGGCCGTCGCTTGGTTGAGGCAGTCGTTCAGCGACCCGCCGCCGACGACGTGAATGCCCTCGACGGGCGCGCCGGTCACGCGCTCGAGATTGTCGACCACCGACGCGTACCGGAGCGCGAGTGAGTCGAGGATGACCCTGGTCAGCAGGACCGGGCCGTCGTGGGGAGCCTGGCCGGTCGCGGCGAGCGCGTCGCGCAGTTCACGAACCATGGAGGCCGGGTTGAAGAACCGCGGGTCGTCCGGCGCCACCAGGCCGGCGAAGTCGGTGAGCGCAGACACACCCGCCAGCAGATCGACCAGCTCGATGCCGCGCCCGCCCTGGCCCCACTCCCTCCGGCACGACTCGAGCAGCCACAGGCCCATGACGTTCTTCAGGAACCGGACGGTGCCGAACGCCCCCGCTTCGTTGGTGAAGTTGGCCTCGAGCGCCTCGCGGGTCAGCAGCGGCGAGGTGCGCTCCACGCCGACCAGCGACCAGGTTCCCGACGAGATGTAGGCCCATCCCGGCTCCAGCGGCGTCGCTGCGACCGCGCTCGCCGTGTCGTGCGTGGGGCACGCGAGGATACGCGCGCCGCCGAGGCCGACGCGTGACGCCAGGGCCCGGTCGAGCGGACCGAGGTCGGCGCCCGTGGCGACGACAGCCGGCATCAGGTGCCGGGGCAGCCCCAGTCGGGCGAACAGCTCGTCGTCCCAGTCGCCGGTCTGCACGCTCAACAACTGCGTCGTCGAGGCGTCGCTCCGCTCGGACACCTGCGAGCCGCACAGCAGGTGGTGACAGAGGTCCGGGATCAGCAGCAGCCTCTCGGCTTCGCGCGGCAGGCCGTCGCGCACGTGCGCGGCCAGCTGATACAGCGTGTTCAGCTGGTGGAACTGGATGCCGGTGCGTCGGTAGATCTCGTCGCGCGGGACGGACGCGAAGACCCGCTCCATCACGCCATCGGTGCGGTCGTCGCGGTAGCAGACCGGCTCCTCGGTCAGCCGGCCCTCTGCGTCGAGCAGGCCGTAGTCAACGCCCCACGAGTCGACGGCGGCGGACGCGAGTGTCCCTCCCTCGGCCGCGGCTCGCGCGCCTGCGGCGAGGACGCCGGCGCGCACGCCGTCGAACAGGCCGTCGATGTTCCAGCGCAGGTGCCCGTGTGCCTGCCTGGGCGCGTAGTGGAACCGGTGCACTTCTTCGAGATGCAGGTCGTCGGCGCCGACGCGCCCGATGAGCGCCCGTCCGCTGCCGGCGCCGAGATCGACCGCCGCGTGCCAGCTCATTCGGCGCCCCCCTTGCCACCGCGACGGTCCATCCAGACGGGCGTGGCGCCGAACCACGCGAGCGTGGCGACGAGCATCCACCACTTCATCTGGTCGAGTGGCACGATGCCGGCGAACAGGAGAATCGGGGGCGCGATCGTGCCGACGAGTGCGGCGGCGGATACGAACCTGGCGAGTGTTCTCATAGCATGCGCACGTTCTTTCTCTGCATGACCCGGCTCAGGAGGACGTACAGCACCGCGGCGACGAACCAGCCAGGCAGGCCGACGAAGAAGATCTCCGCGGCGCCGGCGCCCACGACGCCGAGGCACGCGGCGACCGTCGTGACCCACGTGACGCCCGCGGCCCAGTTGACACGGCTACCGGTGGCCTCCGCGTCGAAGGGCCGGAACCCCAGCCGGTCCGCCAGCCAGAAGTCGACGAAGATGATCGCGCCCATCGGCATCAGCACCAGGCCGTAGAGCGCCACGAAGCCGAGCAGTTTCATCGCGACGGCCGGGAACATGCCGGCCAGCGTCGCCAGCGCGCCCGTGAACAGCGTCACCTTGTAGCGCGACGACCGCGGCACGATGGCCTGGAAGGCCAGACCGGCACGGTAGATGGTCGGGTTGGCTGTCGTCCAGCCGGCGACGATGACGCAGATGAGGCCCGCGATGCCGCAGGCATTGTAGGCCATCGGCCCCGGCAGCACGTCCGTGTTCGACGGATCGGCGTGGAGCTGCGCGGCGTAGAGGATCGACGCGGCCAGCCACGCGAGGAAGTGCCCGAGGTACATCCCGGACGCCGCCGACACCGCGTACCACGACTTCCGCGCGTAGCGCAGCACCGAGAGATCCGCCATGCCGATGTGCATCGCCATGTTGCAGAACCAGGCGAAGAACATGACGTGCCAGACGGTGAACTTCACCTGCCCGGGGAGCGGAGCGCCGCCGGTCCAGATCACCGCCTGCGCCTTCGGCCAGAAGTCCGCGACCGACTCGACGCCGATCTGTCGCAGTCCGACGAGGCCGAACGCGACGAACACCATGACCAGCCACGGCGCCGCGATGTTCGCCACCCGCGCCACGAACGCATAGCCGTAGGCGGCGACGACCGTGACGAGCAGGCCCATGACGAGGGATGCGGCGACCCAGCCCGCGCTGTTCGGGTAGAGGTCGTTGAGCCCGGGCATGCGCATGTCGAACCACACGCCGATGGCGGTCGTGTTCACCGTGATCATCGCGCCCGCCAAGAAGCAGAACATCACACCGTTGGCGGCGTTGTAGATCGTGACCAGGCGGCGTCCGCAGATCCTCTCGAGCTGGTAATAGAGGGTGAGTCTCGAGCGGGTGGCGATCGGCGCCGTGAGGAAGGTCCACGAGAGCACGGCGAGCAGGTTTCCCACCAGCAGGCCCCCGACGACGTCGACGGCCGCGACGCCGGACGCTACGAACAGCGGGCCGATCATCAGTTCGGTGCCGGCGGTGTGCTCGCCGGCGTATTGCCCGACGAAGCTCCGGAACCCCAGCCAGGCCCGTTCCGGTACCGGCTCGCGCTCGTACTCGGCCACCGGTTCCGACTGTGCGTGCGCTTCGGCCCTGTGGGGTTCCGCCATGGGGTCTCCCTGTCGCGCGTCCGCCGGAAGCATGCCAGCAGACGCCAGCCGGTTCAACAGAATTCCCGCGTGGCGCCGCCCCGCCCGGTTGTGCTCAAATGCAGCGTGAGCGTGCTGCTATGAGCTTCCTCCTGAGCGACGTGACGATTGCGGACGACAACCGATCCCGACTGGCCGCGCTGGACGAGGACTACGGCGCGCTGGCGCGAACCCTGGCGCGACGCGGCGTGGACATCGATGCGCTGACCGCGCGCGCGGCGGCGTTCCGGGTTGCCGTTCCGTCCTGGGGCGTCGGCACCGGGGGCACCCGCTTCGGCCGGTTCCCGGGTCCCGGCGAGCCGCGGAACGTCTTCGAGAAGGTGGACGACTGCGCCGTCATCCAGGCCCTGACGCGGGTCACCCCGGAGATCTCGCTCCACATCCCCTGGGACCGGCCCGATGACCCGGCTGCGCTCCGGGAGCAGGCGGCCGCGCGCGGCCTGGCGCTGACGACGGTCAATTCGAACACCTTCGAGGATCAGCCGGGCCAGTCGCACTCGTACAGATTCGGAAGCCTGACCCACACCGACCCGGCGGTTCGCGCGCAGGCCGTGCAGCACAATCTCGAGTGCATGGAGGTCGGCCAGGCGCTCGGCGCCCGCGCGCTTTCGGTCTGGATTGGCGACGGCGCGAACTTCCCCGGGCAGCAGCATTTCCGAAGGAGCCTGGACCGGTACCTCGAGAGTCTCCGGCGGATCTACGCGAGGCTGCCGGACGGCTGGCGCCTCTTCATCGAGCACAAGCTGTGCGAGCCGGCCTTCTACTCGACCGTGCTCAACGACTGGGGCACCAGCTACTACTGCGCGCGCGAGCTGGGCGACCGGGCCTGGTCGCTCGTCGATCTCGGGCACCACGCGCCGAACACGAACATCGAGATGATCGTGGCGCGCCTGATCCAGTTCGGGAAGCTGGGCGGTTTCCACTTCAACGACAGCAAGTACGGAGACGACGACCTGGATGCCGGGTCGATCAAGCCGTTCCAGCTGTTCCTGGTGTTCAACGAACTGGTGGACGCGGAACTCACGCGGGTGCCCGGCTTCGACCCGAGCCATATGCTCGACCAGTCGCACAACGTCACCGATCCGATCGAGTCGCTCATCGTCAGCGCCACGGAACTGGTGCGCGCCTACGTGCAGGCGCACCTGGTGGACCGTGCGGCGCTGGCGGAACACCAGGAGCGAAACGACGCGGTCATGGCACTGGCGACGCTCAAGACAGCGTTCGTGACCGACGTGTCGCCGATCCTGGCGATGGCCAGGCACCAGGCGGGCGGGGCGATCGACCCGATTGCGACCTACCGCGCCAGCGGCTATCGGGCGCGGGTTGCGGGGGAGCGGCCGCAGGGTGCCGGGCGGGGAGCGGGGATCGTCGGGTAGGGGCAGGGACGCGGCATCTTGCGATGTGGCGATGTGGCGATGTGGCGATGTGGCGAACTGGCGAACTGGCGGAGTAGCGAACTGGCGAACTGGCCGCCGCGGGCCGCAAGTCGCGTGCCGCCAGCCGGAGTGAGGCACGATGATTGAGACGCGACAAGGGGAGAAGGCGTGGGCCACGCCGGAGGAGGCGTTCGTCTCCCAACAGGCACTGCGATTGAAGCAGGAAATCGTCGACGTTGGCAGGAAGCTGTGGCTGCGTCAGTACGTGGACGGCAACGGCGGCAACATCAGCGCCCGGCTGACCGCCGAGTGGGTGCTCTGCACGCCGACGCTCCTCAGCAAGGCCGACCTCGCCGTGGACGACATCTGCATGGTCGACATGGCTGGGCGCTCGGTCGCGGGCGCCAGGCGGCGCTCGAGCGAGATCCTGCTGCACCTGGCGATCCTCGAGACCGTGCCCGAGGCCCGGGCGGTTGTCCACTGCCACCCGCCCCACGCGACGGCCTACGCGCTGGCCGGCGTGGTCCCGCCCGAGCGGATGCTGGCCGAGCACGAGGTGTTCGTCGGGCCGGTCGCGTACCTGCCCTACGAAACGCCTGGCACCCAGGCGTGCGCGAACGACGTGATCCCGTTCGCGAAGGAGCACAACACCATTCTGATGGCCAACCACGGCCTGGTGACGTGGGCCGACTCGGTGACGCACGCGGAATGGTACGTGGAGGTGATGGACACCACCTGCCGCGTGCTGATCCTCGCCGGTCAACTCGGGCCGCTGCCCAAGCCGATTCCGATCGAGCGGATCGGCGGCCTGCTGGCGCTCAAGAAGAGGCTGGGGATGAGAGACGTGCGGTTCGGGCCGATGGCCGCGTCGGAGCCCGATCCCGTCGTCCTGCCGGGCGGCGTCACGTCGCTGCCCCGGCCGTGCGCCACGCCGCCGGCGCCGCCCAGCGACGAAGAGGCGGACATGTTCTGAAGGCTGGCGCGTCTCTGCACCCGGCCGCGCGGCTGCGTCAGAACCTGACGATTGCGCCGAACGCGGCGTAGTGGAAGCCGGAGAAGGTGTAGACCTCGTCGTTATCCGCGCCCCCTTCGAGCATGCGGTAGCCGGCCTTGATCGTGAAGTGCTTGTTCAGCGGTACGAGAATGCCCGCGAAGATGTCCTCGGCGCGGCCCTGCGGCGCCGCGAGCGCATCCCCCTCGAGACGGAACACGACCTTCTTGCCGAGGTCGCGCTCCAGCTTGAAGTTCACCAGCGGCACGACGCCGAGGTCCGGGCTTTCGGCGTACTGGCCCGTCGTCCTCAAAGAGATGACCGCGTCCCTCACCTTGGCCGTCACGCCGATTCCAAGACGCCAGCCGCCCTTGTCCAGGAACTCGTAGCGGTAGGTGAATCGATACGAGTTGAACATGTAGCGGCCGGTGATCGGCACGCCCGGCGCGAACGTCTCGCCCTCGAACACCACCGGCTCGTCGAACTTACCCGACGCGTCGATGGTGAGCGGCGCCGCCAGGCCAGACAGCACGTGCTTGCGTCCCAGGCGGACGTCGAGGCGCACACGCCAGAAGTACTCGGTGTCGGACGTGAGGTCGTCCTTGAACGAGAACAGCGTGCCGGTGTTGCCCGGGATCCGGACGTCGTTGTACCAGGTGAAGACGGCGCCGTTCTCGAAATCGAGCGCCCAGCGCGGCTCCTGCGCCGTGGCGCCGGACGGAACGCCGATGAGTGCGGCGAGAGCGACGGCGACGAGGAGATGAGTGCGAGCCGGCATCCGTGTGCTCCTGTTCTTGCGAGTCTTCCCGTGTTCCCTTCAATATAACCCGCGAGCACGGTCCGGTATTCCTGAGCTTCGCCCGGGACCGTCCCGCCGTGCTTCCTGCTGTGCTTGACTGGCGTCGTCGTCAGGCGTAGGGTGATGGTACTCGAGTCCGGGCGTCGAGTGCGAGTCGGGGCCGGATCCTCCGGATCCCGTCCCCGGAAACCACCTGGCGGCGCAGCCAAGGCTCGCGCACCGGTCGCGTCGGCGGCGGACCCGAGTGAAGTCGGCGTGCACGTCAACTCTGCTGAAAGGAGGGGACCAACAGACCCCACGGTCGGGTCAGGCGACCCGGCCCAGGCGTTCCACCTTTCCAAGGAGGGGTCAGTGCTAACTGACAACAACCCCCCGGGTGTTCGTTAGGCCCGTCGAGAGGAAGTTATTCGCAATACTCCCTCGACGGGCCTTTTGTGTCTCTGCGCCTTCACCCCTTTACCTGTCCTTCCATCGCGACGTATCATGCGTTGCCTCCCCGCACCGGCCGCCGGCCGGCCGGCATCCTGCTGCTTTCGAGGACTCCTATGGCCATCGCGCTCGACGGGTCGAACCTCACAATCGAGAACATCGTCCAGATCGCGCGCTTCGGCGCCCGCGTCGAACTCGACCCGGCGGCGCTCGAGCGCATCAAGGTGTGCCGCGCCATGCTCGAGCAGAAGCTCGCCGCTCGCGAGATCATGTACGGCACCAACACCGGGATCGGCGAGTTCTCCGAGAAGATCCTGAACGACGACCAGGTGAAGGACTTCCAGCGCTACCTCGTCTACAACCATGCGGCCGGCATCGGGGACCCGCTGCCGATCGAATCCGTCCGCGCCGCGCTCGCGGGCCGCATCAACGTGCACGCGCACGGCAACTCCGCGTGCCGCCCGGAGATTACCCTGACGATGGTGGAGATGCTGAACAAGGGCGTCACGCCGGTCGTCTGCCAGAAGGGGTCGGTGGGCGCGTGCGGCGACCTGTCACCGATGGCGCAGGCAGCGCTGCTCCTGCTGGGCGAAGGCGAGGCCTTCTACCAGGGGGAGCGGCTGCCCGGCCGCGTCGCGATGGAGCGGGCGGGGATCCCCGTGCCCGGCCTGGAGGCGCGCGACGGCCTGGCGGCCATCAACGGCTCGAACGTGCTGACGGCGATCTCGGCGCTGCACATCTACGACATGAACCGGTGGCTGAAGCAGGCCGACATCGCCGCCGCGATGTCCATCGAGGCGCTGCTCGGCAACCTCCGGCCCTACCACGCGAAGCTCCACGAGCTGCGCGGATTCAGGGGCGCCATCACGTCGGCGCAGAACATCATGAAGGTGATTGCCGGGTCGGACCTCGCGACCGGCAAGATGAAGACCAAAGTGCAGGACGCCTATTCGATGCGATCGACGCCGCAGGTGATCGGCGCGGCGCGCGACGCGCTGGCCTACGCGCGGTCGCAGGTCGAAATCGAGTTGAACGGCGTCGGGGACAACCCGATCTGGGTGCCCGAACTGAAGCTCACGCTGACCGGCGCGAACTTCCAGGGGTCGCCGGTGTGCCTGCCGATGGACATGGCCGGCGCCGCCATCACCATGGTGTCGGTGATGTCCGAGCGGCGGATGAACCGGCTGACGAACCCGGCGTTGTCGCAGGGGCTGCCCGACTTTCTCGCGCACCAGCCGGGGTTCTACTCGGGCCTCATGCTCAGCCAGTACACCGCCGACATGCTCATCGTCGAGCAGCGAATCCTGTCGGCGCCCGCGTCGATTCAGTCGATCCCGGCCGCGGCGGACCAGGAGGACTTCGTCTCGATGGGGATGAACACGGCGATCAAGAACGGCCAGATCCTGGACAACGCGTACGGCGTTCTGGGCATCGAGTTCATGGCGGCCGCGCAGGCGCTGGACTTCCGCACGTTCACGCCGGGCACGGGCACGCAGAAGGCGCGCGAGGTGATCCGCCGCCATGTGGCGCACCTCGAGGTGGACCGGCCGCTCTTCGACGACCACAACGCGATGAAGGCGCTGGTGAAGTCGGGGGAGATCCTCGAAGAGGTGGAGCGGACGGTGGGGGAACTGGGGTAGATCGGCGCAGGGCTCAGGACTCAGGGCTCAGGGGCATGCCTTTGGGCCCTGAGCCTTGGGCCATGAGCCGGACTGCGAGCCCTTCAATGGTCAGGGGCGAGGACCCTTCGGCTTTGTTGTTCACCAGCACGTAGGCCGGGACGGCCCGCGCGACGGCGCGGCCGACGAGATCGACCACCTGGCCTCGCATCGCTTCGTCCGGCGCGACGAGCCGATCGAACGGCGCGAACGCCTCGCGCTGTTCCGCGTAGGTCGCGCCGGGTCTGAGCAGCAGCCTCACCATCACGAACGGCATGGCGTCCGGGGGAACGAGCGCGGCCTGGCCGGCCGGCAGCGGCATCGCCGTCCATGCGTTGTAGACGTGCGCGGCGCCGTGGCGCGAGAGCACCGTTGCGTAGTCGGGGCCGAGCAGCGTGCGGTCCCGCACTTCCACCGCGTACTGGAAGTCGCGCGGCAGCCGGCCGAGGAAGCGATCCAGGCCGTCGATGAACACCGCGCGGTCAAGGCCGGAGCGTCGCAGTCCTTCGATGCACAAACGCGGCGGCGGGCTGGTGCCCTCAGGACTGCGTGCTGAGCGAGCACCACAGGCCACGCGTGCACCGACCCGATCGTGGCCGGAGTTGCGAGTCGAAGTGCGCAGCAGCGGCGGGAATTGAAGGACGAACGGCCCGGCGTGCGGCCGGAACGCCCGGGCGACCGGCTCGAGCAGGTCGTCGATGAACCGGTCCGCGGAGAGGAAGTCCGGGTTCGGTTCGGCCGAGCGACGCCCGGGTATCAGTGCCGACGTCACCCGCGCGGGGGCCTTGCAGCAGCAGGGGAACCCCTCGGGCAGCTGACCCGCGTATCGCCGAAAGTCCTCGTCCGGCACGGGCGCGTAGTAGCTGCGATCGACGCCGACCGTGGTAAGCAGCGGGTGCCGCGCGTACTCGCGGAGGCCGTCACGCGACAGCTGCGCGGCGGTGCGCTTCCCGGAATAGACCAGCCCCTTCCAGCCCGGGAAGCTCCAGGAACTCGTTCCGAAGCGGACGCCCGGCGGCAGCGCCGCCTCGATCGGACGCAGGCGCGCGTACCGCTCCGCAAGCGCGTCGCTGGCCTCGCCGTGCGACCGGCTGCCGCCGCGGCGCGGCTCGCCGTCCAGATCGGCGAACAGCGAGGGTTGTGTGGGCATCGAACTCCCACGATTGTATCGGGAACCGAAGAGCCGAGCACCTGTCTGACGCGGGACCGCGCCGGGAACGCCGGGCCGGATCCGATCTCAACCACGGAGCACACGGAGCACACGGAGGCGGGCGCCAGTCACGCGAGCCAGCGTGACGGTCGACTCGGCGTCGACCGGGGCCGGGCCAAAGGGCCCGGCAGGCCGCGCGCCGCGTCACGGGAATGAGCCCGACTGCGTGCCAACGGGTTCATTCCCGTGGCGCAGCGCGCGGCCGTCGAGCGCCGCCGCTGCGCGGTGGCGCCACCCGGTCGAAGCCCCCGGCGTGGGAGCCTCTGTGGGCTTTGTGTTCTCTGTGGTTCGCCGTCGTGGACGCGACCGCAGCGGTACGCCCTCCCGGCGCTACCGCGCGACGACCTTCGCCGCCGCCGCTTCGAGGATCCCGATCGCTTCGTCGATCTCGGCCGCGGTAACGTCCAGCGGCGGGCGGAACCGCACGCTCAGTCTGCCGCACGCGAGGATCATCATCCCCATCTCGTACGCCTCGTCGGCCACCATGTCGCGCGTTGCCCCATCCACGAAGTCGATCGCGCACATCAGACCCCGGCCGCGGGCGTTCGAGAAGATGTCGGGCTTCCGCGCCTGCAGCGCCTGGAGGCCGGCCAGCAGGTGCGCGCCAACCGTCGCCGCGTTCTGCACCAGGCCGTCCTCGTCGATGATCACCAGGTAGCGCTGGCTGCGGACCATGTCGACCAGGTTGCCGCCCCAGGTCGAGTTCAGGCGGCTCGTGACCTTGAAGACGTTCTCGGGCTCCTCGTCAATCCTCGGGCCGGCCAGCATGCCGCACACCTGCATCTTCTTGCCGAAGGCCAGCAGATCAGGCTTCACGTCGGTATGCTGGTGCGCCCAGAACCGGCCGGTCAGGCCGACGCCCGTCTGGACCTCGTCGAAGATCAGCAGCGCGTCGTTCTCGTCGGCCAGCTGCCGCAGCGCCCGCATGAACTCCGGGCGGAAGTGGTTGTCGCCGCCCTCGGCCTGGATCGGCTCGACGAGGATGGCGGCAATGTCGTCCCGCCGCTCGACGAAGGCCCGCTTGATCTCCTCGACTGCCTGACGCTCGAGCGCCTCGACCCGCTCGATCTCGCGCGCGCCCACCGGGAAGCGCAGCACCGGGTTGGTGATGCGCGGCCAGTCGAATTTCGAGAAGTAGAGGTACTTCCGCGGGTCGGCCGTGTTCGTGAGCGACATCGTGTAGCCGCTTCGCCCATGGAACGCGTCCTTGAAATGGACGATCTGGTGGCCCGTCTCGACGGTCAGTCCCTTGCGGAAGTTGCGGCGCACCTTCCAGTCCATCGCCGCCTTCAGCGCGTTCTCGACGCCGAGCGCCCCGCCCGCGACGAAGAACGCGTACGGCAGATACGCCGGGATGCCGACGCAGCCGAATGTTTCGACGAACTCCGCGAACTCCAGCGTGTAGATGTCGGAGTTCGTCGGGTTCGCGAGCGCCGCGCGCAGCAGCTTCTCGCGGAACACCGGGTCGGCCAGCTTCGGGTGGTTCAGGCCGACCGGCGCCGTCGCGAAGAACGAGAACATGTCGAGCACGGCGCGGCCGCGGCGCGCATCCCAGAGGCGTCGGCCGAGGCTCCGGTCGACGTCGAGCACCATGTCGTAGCCGTCGGCCAGGATGTGCCGGCCCAGCGTCTCGTGCACGCGGTCAGGCGTCAGGTGCGGGCGGGCGGACGTGTTGGCGGTCATCGTCGAGTCCTTCCTTCGACAACGGGCGCGACGTAGGTGTCCTCCTTCTCCGTCGAGAGCACCACCACGGTCCGCGTCCGGTTCACCCCCTCGAGCGAGCCGAGCTGGTGAAGAAGCAGTTGCCTGAGCGCCTCCATGTCGCACACCCGTACCTTCAACAGCAGCGAGAACTCGCCTGTGACGTGATGGCACTCCAGCACCTCGTCCAGCGTCGCCACCCGCTCGAGCAGCGCCGGCTCGTGCCGCGGATGATCGAGGAACACCTCGACGAACGCGGTCACGCCGGCACCGACCGACACGGGGTCGACCACGGCCGTCCAGCGACGAATGACGCCGGACGATTCGAGCTTCTTCAGCCGCTCGTGCACGGCCGCCGTCGACAGGCCCACCTGCCGCGCGATCTCCGCCTGCGCCAGTGAGGCGTCGCGCTGGATCAGGTGGAGAATCTGACGGTCTCGCTCGTCAATGGAGACAGTAAAGTTCGCTGACTTAGGCACGATTCAATAATATATTCGGCAATCAGACTTGTCAACAGAAGGAATATCAGTCTCGGCCGCTTTGCGCGGCATCTGCGCGGCACGACGAAACGCCATGCACGGCGGTCTGCAGGCTCGGATTCAGCCGTCGCACCCGAGCCTCGACCCTGAGGCTGTGGAGACGCAGGCGTCAGTTGGCGCGCCTTCGACGTCGCTCGGGGCCGGGAACTCCGCGCCGGCGCGCGTGGTAACATCCGATCCGTGGAGCCGTCTCTGCCGTGACCGACGTCGAATGCGCCCGCCAGCGCCTCCGGGTGCAGATCAGAGGCGCCGTCCAGGGCGTCGGATTCAGGCCGTTCGTCTACCGCCTCGCCTCGGATCTCAGCCTGCCCGGCTGGGTCATCAACTCCTCCTCGGGTGTGGTCGTCGAGGTCGAAGGCCGGAGCGGCGCGCTCGAGCAGTTCCTGCTCCGCGTCGCCCGCGACCGCCCGCCCCGCGCCATCGTCCAGGGGCTCGAGGCGGCGTACCTCGATCCGGTCGGCTTCGTCGGTTTCGAGATTCGCGAGAGCGCCGGCGGCGACAAGACGACGCTCGTGCTGCCCGACATCGCCACCTGTCCGGAGTGCCTCGCCGAGTTGTTCGACCACGCCAACCGGCGTCACCGCTATCCGTTCACGAACTGCACGAACTGCGGGCCTCGCTTCTCGATCATCGAGGCGCTGCCGTACGATCGGCCGACGACCACGATGGCCGGGTTCGAGATGTGCGAGGCCTGCCGGGCCGAGTACCGAGGACCCGCGCGACCGCCGATTCCACGCGCAGCCCAACGCCTGCCCCGCCTGCGGACCGCAGCTCGCCCTCTGGGACGCCGACGGCCGGCCGCTGGCCGATCGAGACGATGCGCTGCGGGCGGCAGGGGGCCGCATCGCGGGCGGCGCGATTGTCGCCGTGAAGGGCCTCGGCGGGTTTCATCTCATGATCGACGCTCGAAACGACGCCGCGGTGCACCGGCTGCGCGACGTGAAGGCCCGTGAGGAGAAGCCCTTCGCCGTGATGTTTCCGACGTTCGCCGCCGCGGCCGCCTCGTGCGAGATCGGCGAGCGGGAAGCGCGGCTGCTCACGTCCCCCGAGGCGCCGATCGTGCTGCTGCGGCGCACGTCGTCACCGGGCGCCGCACCCATCGTCGATGCCGTGGCGCCCGGGAATCCGTCGCTCGGCGCGATGCTGCCCTCCACGCCGCTGCACCACCTGCTGCTCGCCGACCTGGGCTTCCCGGTCGTCGCGACCAGCGGGAACCGCAGCGACGAGCCGATCTGCACCGATGAACGGGAGGCGGTCGAACGGCTGCGCGGCCTTGCCGACCTCTTCCTGGTCCACAACCGTCCGATCGTCCGCCACGTGGACGACTCGATCGTGCGCGTGGCGGCCGGGCGCGACCTCGTGCTGCGGCGGGCGCGCGGCTATGCGCCGCTTCCGGTGTCGCTCCGGTCTGGCGGGCCGCCGATTCTCGGCGTCGGGGCGCACCTCAAGAACTGCGTGGCGATGTCGGTGGGCGCCAACGTGTTCGTGAGCCAGCACATTGGCGACCTCGAGACGGTCGAGGCGTTCGGCGCCTTCGAGCGCGTCATCGACGCGTTTGAGCGCCTCTACGAAACGGCGCCGGCCGTCATCGCCTGCGACGCGCACCCCGACTACCTGTCGACGGCGTACGCGAGGCGTCGAGGCTCCGAGACCCGCCCGGTGCAGCACCACCTGGCGCACGTCCTGAGCGCGATGGCCGAGAACGAGGTCGGTCCGCCAGCGCTCGGCATCTCCTGGGACGGCACCGGATTCGGTCTCGACGGCAGCATCTGGGGCGGCGAGTTCATCGCCGTCACGCCCGGGTCGGCCCGGCGCATCGCGACCTTCCTGACGTTCCCGCTCCCGGGAGGCGATCGCGCGGTCCGGGAGCCGCGACGAACCGCGCTGGCCCTGCTCTGTCAGGTGTTCGGCGAAGGTGCGTGGGGCATGGACGACGTCTCGACGCTGGCCGCGTTCAGCCAGCCGGAGCGCCGTATTCTCCGGGCGATGATCGAGCGCGGGGTGAATGCCCCGCGCACGTCCAGCGTCGGGCGCCTCTTTGACGCGGCCGCATCGATTGCCGGCCTTCGCCACCGCGTCCGCTTCGAGGGCCAGGCCGCCATGGACCTGGAGTTCGCCCGGGAAGGCATGGACACCGACGAGTTCTACCCGCTGGCTGTCGTGGCCACGCCGCAGCCCGAGAGGGGGGACCCGGCGGCGGTCGCAGGCTTGATAGACGCGCCGCTCTGGGCCATCGACCCGGCGCCGCTCGTGCGCGCGCTGGTTGCCGACGTCCGCGCCCACGTTCCGATCGGCACGATGTCGGCGCGGTTCCACAACGGCCTGGTCGAGGCGGCCGTCGAGATCGCCCGCCGCTCGGCGCTCGAGCGGGTCGTCCTGTCCGGCGGCTGCTTTCAGAACCGGTACCTGCTCGAGCGGACCATCGCGCGGCTGCGCGCCGAGGGCATCAGACCCGTGTGGCACCAGCGCGTCCCGCCGAACGACGGCGGCATTGCGCTCGGCCAGGTGGCCGCGGTGGCGTGGCATCTGGCGTAGACAACCGCGCCCAATCCCCGTTATCCTTGCAGGATCACACGGACTGCCCAGTCCGGATCAGAGAAGCAGAGACCGAGATATGAGCAAAAACTACATCTTCTCGTCCGAGTCCGTCGGCGAAGGCCACCCCGACAAGGTCTGCGACACCATCTCCGACGCCGTCCTCGACGCCTGCCTCACGCAGGACAAGTACAGCCGGGTGGCCTGCGAAACCTACGCGAAGAGCAACCTGGTCGTCGTGGGCGGCGAAATCACGACCAACGCCAAGCTGGACTACACGGCGATCGCCCGCGAGGCCATTCGCGGGATCGGCTACATCAACGACGACGACGTGTTCCACGCCGACAGGGTCCTGATCATGAACGCGATCACGTCCCAGTCGCCCGACATCGCGCAGGGCGTGGACGCCAAGGCGGCCGAAGGGAAAGAGAAGGCGGAGCAGGGGGCAGGGGATCAGGGGCTCATGTTCGGGTACGCCTGCAACGAGACGCCGGAGCTGATGCCGGCGCCGATCATGTACGCCCACCAGCTGGGAGCCGAGCTGACGCGCGTGCGCAAGACCGGGAAGGTGAAGTGGCTCCGCCCCGACGCCAAGAGCCAGGTGTCGGTGCGCTACGTCGACGACCAGCCGGTCGAGATCACCAACGTCGTCATCTCCACCCAGCACAGCGCCGACGTCAGCCACAAGACGATCACGAGCTTCTGCACCGACGAGATCATCCGCCGGACGCTGCCGAAGCACCTGGTGACGAAGAACACCAAGATCCTGATCAACCCGACCGGCCGGTTCGTCATCGGCGGGCCGCAGGGCGACACCGGCCTGACCGGCCGCAAGATCATCGTGGACAGCTACGGGGGCATGGGCCGGCATGGCGGTGGCGCCTTCTCCGGGAAGGACCCGAGCAAGGTGGACCGCAGCGCCGCCTACATGGGCCGCTACGTGGCCAAGAACATCGTGGCCGCCGGCCTGGCGACCAGCGCCGAGATCCAGTTTGCGTACGCCATCGGTTACCCCGACCCGGTGAGTGTCTGCGTCAATACCTTCGGCACGGCCGCGAACGGCCTGACCGACGTGCAGCTGGAGCGGGCGGTGTGCGAGGTGTTCAGCTTCAAGCCGGCCGACATCATCCGCCAGCTGCGGCTGTTGCGCCCGATCTACAGCAAGACGACGAACTACGGCCACTTCGGGAAGAGCGACCCCGACCTGACCTGGGAGCGAACCGACAAGACCGCCGCGCTGAAGAAGGCGCTGCGGTAGCCGGGGCTGAGAATACTGTCTCGACCCGATGGCGGGGACAGGGGCGACCAGTTGTGGTGTAGGATCCGTGGCAATCGCCGCGCCCATGCCTGCTGCCAGCCCTCCGACCCACCGCCGGTGGATGCGGACGTCGTTCCGACGACCTGTTGCGGCTTTCGCTGCCTACGCCGGCGCCGCCGTGCTGTTCACTTGGCCGCTCGCGCGTCACCTCTCGTCGAAGCTGACGGGGCTTCCGAGCAGCGACCTCGGCGTCTACCTCTGGAATCTCTGGGTCTTCCGGCGCGAGTTGATGGCCGGCCACTCGCCGCTGTCCACGTCGGCCATCTTCTCCCTCGACGCGCCCACCAGCCTCGCGCAGCACAACTACACGATCTTCGCAGACATCCTGGCCGTCCCCCTCCTGTCGGTATTCAGTCTGGTCACCAGCCACAACCTCATCGTCCTCTTCAACATGGTGGCGGCTGCGACCGCGATGTTCCTGCTGGCGTCCCACGTCGTCCGCCGGCCGGCGATCGCCTGGCTGGCCGGCCTGCTGTTCGGGTTCTCGCCGATGCTGATGGCGCGGTCGGAGATCCACCCGAGCCTGGCGGCGGCGGCGCCGCTCCCCCTCTTCGTCTTCGTGCTGTTCAGGCTCGACGCCGCGCGGTCAGCGCACTGGGTGGTGGCGGGAGGGGTGACGCTGGCCTGGGCAGCCGTGAGCGATCCCTACTACGCGATCTACTGCGGGGTGCTGGCGGCGTGGTACCTCTGGACCAGGGCGGTGGAGGTCCGGTGCTCCCCTTGGCAGTGGCGGTCCTCCCAGGTCTCGATTCAGGTAGTGGACGGCGCGATTGCGGGCCTGGTGGCCGTGTCCGCGACGATCCTCGCCACCGGGGGCACCGAGTTGGCTCTGGGGTCGGTCCGGGTTGGGCTGACGACGGTCTATACGCCCAATCTGCTGCTGATGGTCGCGGTTCTGCTGCGGATATGGCTCACGCTGCAGCCCAGGTTTCAGCTCAGGCCTGGCTCGAGGTGGCCTGAGCTGACCCGTCTGCTCTTGTACGCGGCGCTCCTCGCCGCCGTGCTGCTGTCGCCGATCCTCTACGCCATTTCGACCGGGTGGCTCGGTGGGGCGTATGTGGCGACGCCGGTGCAGTGGCGGACGAGCACGCCGGGCGTCGACCTGATCACCTTCTTCCTGCCCAACCCGAACCACCCGTGGCTCGGCGCGCCCTGGCGCGAGTGGCTGACGGGACAGCCGGGCGGGTTCGCGGAGAACGTGACGTCGGTCACGCTGGTCGCCGCTGGGGTGGTCCTCGCGGCGGTCTGGCTCGCGCGGTTTCGGATTCCGAGATTCTGGGGCGGATTGGCCCTTCTCGCGGGCAGCTTGACGCTTGGCCCGTTCATTCGCGTTGCGGACGTCTCGACCTACCTGCCGACACCGTGGGCCGCGCTGCGGTACGCTCCAGTCATCGGCGCCGCCCGCGCGCCGGCGCGTTTCGCCGTCCTGCTGACGCTCGCGGTCGCTGTGCTGTTTGCGCTGGCGCTCGCGGCGCTCGCAGACAGGCGAGCAGGCCTGCGACGGCCCGTCGTCGCGCTCGTCGGCCTGCTGCTGGCCATCGAGTTGTGCCCGGCGCCGCGCCCGCTCTTCGACGGCACGATCGCGCCGGTCTACGCGCAGATTGCGAGCGACCCTCGTGACGTGCGGGTGCTCGAACTGCCGTTCGGCGTCCGCGACGGCCTGAACTCCTTCGGGGACTTCAGCGCAGCCGCGCAGTTCCACCAGACGCTGCACGGCAAGCGGCTGATCGGCGGCTACCTGTCACGGGTGTCCAACCGGCGATTTGAGATGGCCAGGCGCCGCCCCGTGCTGGCGGTGCTGGCCGCCCTCAGCGAGCGGCGGGAGGTGTCGCCTGTCGAACTCGAGGAGGCCAGGCGGCGAGGGGCCGAGTTCGTCGCCACGGCCAGGCTGGGCTACGTCGTTGTGGACCGGTCTCGCGCGAGTCAGGCCCTGGTCGCCTTCGCGACGAGCGCGTTCAGCCTGGAGAAGATCGGCGAGGCCGATGAGCGCGAACTCTACCGGCCGCGGCCGCCCGCGTCGAACACGGCGGCGGTTTCGGAACCGGACACCGCCGGTCCCCCCATCCCGCCGCGTGCCGGCCAGCAGGGCGGCCGACAATAGTCGAATCAGATGGGTCCGCGAAGGGCTGCCTTCACCCGGGCCGGCGCCAGTTCAGGGTTGCAGTCTTCCATGGCGTCGCTCCCTGCCCGCGCGAGGCGCTACGGCCGACCCGCAGCCGGGGTGGGCGTGGGCTCCGGGACGATCACGTGACTCTGGCCTGCGATGTCCTCCAGGTGGACAAGCACCTTCGTCCGACTCGCCTTGCCGTACGGGATCCGGACGATCTCGCGCCCTCCCGGTTCCAGCCAGTGCGTGACGAATCGCCTGACCTGCTCGCCACCGGGGTCGGTTTCGAGGCGAACGCGCGACAGGCGCACGCGGTGGGCGCCGACGTTGGTGATGGTGGTCTCCGAGACCATCTGGCCGGCCGCCTCGCCGGTCGTTTCAGGATCCGGATTCGGAAGGTTCGCCGTGCGGCACTCGACCTGCGGCGCCACGGACAACGTCTGAGTCCTGGAGGCGGTCTCGACCATCTCCTTGGTGGCCGCCGCCATCTCCTCGACCGCCGCCGCCATCCGTCGGACGGTCCACGCGTAGTAGGCCGTAACTAGCGCCAACGCGCCCGCGAGGACCATCAGGCCGGTGTTCGTGTCCATCCGTTGCCTCCGCTCGCGTGAGTATACGCCCCCTCTATTCCTCGAGCGTCGACACATCGCCCTCGTCCATCCCCAGCGCCCTCGCCTTCAGCACACGCCGCATGATCTTGCCCGAGCGCGTCTTCGGCAGCTTGTCGAGAAAACGCACCTCGGTCGGCCTGGCGATCGGCCCAATCTCGTGGCCGACGTGCTGTTTGAGCGCCTCGGCCAGCTCGGGTGACGGCGACGCGCCGCTCTTCAGCAGACAGAAGGCGTGGATGACGCTCCCCTTGATCTCGTCGGGAAGGCCGATGACCGCTGCCTCGGCGACCGCGGGATGGCTGACCAGCGCCGACTCGATCTCGGCCGTGCCCAGCCGATACCCGGACACCTTGATCACGTCGTCCACGCGGCCGATCACCCAGAAGTAGCCGTCTTGGTCGCGCTTGGCCGAATCGCCCGTGAGGTAGCGCCCCGGGTACTTGCTCCAGTACCTGCTGGACGTAGCGATCGGGATCGCCATAGACCGTGCGGAGCATGGCGGGCCACGGCCGCTTCAGGACGAGGAACCCCTCCTCGCCGTCGCGGACCACGTGCCCCGCCTCGTCGACCACTTCGGCCTGCTGGCCGAAGAAGGGCCGGCCGGCGGAACCCGGCTTGAGCGGCGCCGACGGTACCGGTGTGATCATGAACATGCCCGTCTCGGTCTGCCACCACGTGTCCATGATCGGACATCGCCCCTTGCCCACGGTGCGGTGGTACCAGCGCCACGCCTCCGGGTTGATCGGCTCGCCGACCGAGCCCAGCAGCCGCAGGGCTGTGAGATCGTGACGGCTGATCCACGACTCGCCGAATCGCATGAGGCCGCGGATGGCCGTCGGCGCGGTGTAGAAGATGTTGATCCCATAGCGCTCGGCCATCTTCCACCAGCGGTCCGGGTAGGGGTAGGTGGCCGCGCCTTCGTACATGAAGCTGGTCGCGCCGAGGATGAGCGGCGCGTAGACGAGATACGAGTGGCCCGTAATCCACCCGGGATCCGCGGTGCACCACCAGCGGTCCTCCTCCTTGATGTCGAACACGTACTTCAGCGTCGTCGCCACGCCCACCTGGTAGCCGCCGTGCGTGTGCAGGATCGCTTTCGGTTTGCCGGTGGTGCCCGAAGTGTAGAGGATGAACAGCGGGTCCTCCGCGTCCATCACCTCCGTCCTGCAGCGTTCGTTGTCCGTCCGCGCAATCGGCAGGTCGAGCAGGTCGTGGTACCAGTAGTCGCGACCCTGCTCCATGGACACGTCGTGCCCGGTCCGCCGCACCACCACGACGTGCTCGACGCAGCCGCAGCGCTGGAGCGCCTCGTCAACGATCCCCTTGAGGCGGACGATCTTGCCGTTCAGCCAGCCGCCGTCAGCGGTCAAGACCAGCCGGCTCTGGGAGTCCTCGATGCGGCCGTGGAGCGCCTCGACCGAGAAGCCGCCGTAGACCACCGAGTGGATCGCCCCGATCTTGGCGCACGCCAGCATGGCGATGACGATCTCCGGAACTCGCCCCATGTAGATGGTGATGCGGTCCCCCTTGCGCGCCCCCATGCTCTTGAGCACGTTGGCGAACTGGCAGACCTCGCGGTGGAGGGCGTGGTACGAGAACGTGCGCAGGTCGCCGGGCTCTCCCTCCCAGATGAGTGCCAGCTTGTTGCGCCGCCAGGTCTTCTGGTGGCGATCGAGCGCGTTGTGGACGATGTTGGTGCGGGCGCCGACGAACCACTTGAAGAACGGCGCGTTGGAGTCGTCGAGGACCTGCGTCCACGGCGACTCCCAGGTCAACTCGCGCGCGCGATCCTCCCAGAACTTCACGTAGTCCTCGTCGGCTTCCGCGCGGAGCGCGTCCCAGTCGGGCACGTGGGCGGCGGACACGAGTTCGGGTGACGGGAGGTAGATTTCGCCCTCGGCAGGGGACCGGTCGTCGGCCATGGCAGCTCCTAGAGTGGTTGTGGAGCGGCCAGTCTACCACGACGCAGGCCCGGCAGCCGCCGCGGGTCGGAGACCCTGTCGGGGGACGGCAGGTGACTGGCAGGGGACTGGCGCTTGGCTCGGTGGCCCAACGGGCCTACAATGCGTGTGACGAAGGAGGGACAGGATCATGCGCACCGCGTTGGTCGGCTTGCTGGCGCTCATCTCCACGATTGGCCTCGCCGCCTGCGGGGGAGGGACGCCCCAGCAGGAGTTCGGGAAGGCGGACGTCGATCAGATCAACCAGATGGTCCAGGGCTTCGCGGCGGCGTACAACGCCAAGGACGTGGAGAAGATCGGCACGTTTTTCGCCGGTAACGCCGCGCTGATGCCGGCCAACCAGAACACGCTGCGCGGCGTCGATTCGATCAAGAGCTGGTACGAGTTCCGCGTCAAAGACGAGGGGGCGAAGGACCTGGCGATCGAGCCGCTGACCGTCGAAGGGCACGGCCCGCTGGCCTACTACGCGGGCACGTTCAGCGTGAACGTCGCTCCGAATGACGGAACCGCCGCGCGGCACGATCGGGGCAAGGTGCTCTGGATCGTGCGGAAGTACGCCGGGCAGTGGAGGTTCGAGTGCCAGATCATGAGCAGCGATCTGCCGCCCGTCGTTCCGGCCGCCGCGCCGCCCGCGGCGCCGCCGAAGAAGTAGCGGGAGAGGGCTGCTAGACTGACGTGTCGATGTTCAGGCGGCGGACGAGACGCTCGACCTCGTCGCGCAGGAACTCGAACGACGGGATCACGAAGAGGCGCTCCTGCATCTTCGTCCAGTCGTAGTCTGTCTCGATCACCTCCTCGGTGACGAACGGCCGACGCTCGACGTTCGCCGACAGCGAGAACGGGATCTCGCCGACCGACGACAGGATGCCGGCGCCGAACACCCGCGGCCCTCCCGCCTCCTCAATGAGGCCGAACTCGATCGAGAACCAGCTGAAACGCTTCAGCGCCAGCACGTGGTCGCCAGACGAAGCCCGCACCGCCGCCCGGCCGATCAGGCGGAGCAGGGCGGCGTAGTCGCGGTCCACCAGCGGTGGCACGTGCCCGAGACAGTCGTGCACCATGTCGGGCTCGGGCGTGTACTCCGGCTGCGATCCGTAACGCATGAACTGCGTGCACGGGAATCCGCCGTCGGCGATGTAGGTGTAGAAGATGCGGTACGCGATCGGCCCTTCGGCCGGCACCAGGTGCATGCCCGTTCGCGCCTTCAACTGCTCGCTGAGATGGCGCAGTTGCGGGATCGCTGTCGCGCTGATGCCGAGTGCGCGCTTGGCGTCGAGGTAGATGCGGCTCGCGTGACGGACGTGTAGTTCGTCGAGCTTCGGCGACACCTCGCGCCAGATCCGCTGTTCCTCGGCAGTGTAGTCGATGAGCGGCGGTCCGAGGTTGCCCAGGCGGTAGCGGCGGCAGAGCGCAAACAGTTCGTGGCGGCGCGCAACGTACGCCGCGTCGTTGATCCCCGGATGCACGGGCTCCAGTTCGAGCACGTCCGGGTCGGGAGGGTTCGCGTAGATGTCGTTGGCGTCGGCCGCGTCGGCGGTCGTGGGTACTTCGTCCATCGGGGGCCTCCAGGGCTCAGCGAGGTCGAACCGTGATGTGCGGGTGTCCTTCGAGCATAGGTCAATGGCCCGCGAAGCTCAAGGGGGCAGGGAGAACGAAAAGGCCCTTGGCAGCCGCGGGTGTTCCGTGCGACGGTTGGGCATGACCATCCTGACCGCCTCCCGGATCGAGACGGAACTGCGCGCCGTGCCGCACTGGTCCCAACAGGGCCAGGCGATCGCGCGGACGTTCCAGTTCAAGGACTTCGCGGCCGCCATCGCCTTCGTCGACAAGGTGGCGGTCCTTGCCGAGAAGGCCTGGCATCACCCGGACATCGACGTCCGGTACAAGACCGTCACGCTGACGCTCACCACCCACGACGCCGGCGGGCTGACCAGGCGGGACTTCGCGCTGGCCGCGTCGATCGACGCGCTCTGACCTCCCGAGGTACTCCCCCCACCACGCGAGCGCCGCCCCGCGAGCGCCGCCATGTCGCTTGCGGGCGCACGCAGTCTGCCTGTCGAGTCCGCCTTTTGAAGCCGCCTTTCGAAGCTGGCGCGACGACCGGATTCGGAGTAGGATGCGCCCGAACTGAAACGCCATGGGAGGGATTCGATGATGAGGCGCCTCTGGGTTCCCTGCCTGCTCCTTGCCCTGACCGTGTCGGCGCCAGCCGTTGCGGCGGGCCCGTTCGACAAGTCCGAGTACGCCGCCCGCCGAACTCGCCTGATGGAGAAGATCCCGGACGGCGCGGCCGTGTTCCTGGGCGCGACGACGCGGGCCGACGACTACGAGTTCCGCCAGGGCCACGATTTCCTCTACTTCACCGGGGTCGAGATCCCCGACGCCTACCTGATTGTCGACGCCACGCGGAAGGAGAGTGTCCTCTTCTTCACGATGGACGAGAAGTCGGCCGACGGCGAGGGCATACCCCTCGAGCTGATCCGATCGGCGGCGGCGTACACGGGGATCGAGCGGGTTCTCCCGGTCGAGCAGTTCGGCTCCTACCTGGCGACGCTGAGCCACCGGACCCGAGCGCTCTACACGATGTTCAAGCCGGAGGAGCTCGGCCGGGAGAATTCCAACGAGAAGTTCAACGCCCTGCAGAAGTCGATGACGCTGAGCCCCTGGGACGGGCGTCTCACGCGGGAACTCCAGTTCGTCCGGCAGCTGCGCGACAAGTTCCCGCAGGTCGACGTCCGCGACTGCTCGATTGCCGTCTGGAACCTCCGGAAGATCAAGTCGCCGGCGGAGCTTGAACTCATGCGGCAGGCAGGACGGATCGGCGTCAAGGCCCACAACGCGCTCATCCAGTCGACCCGGCCCGGCGTGTCGGAGAAGGCGCTGGCGGCGGTCTTCGAGTTCGTGTCGAGAAACGAGGGCGCCCAGGACCTCGCCTACTCCACGATCATCATGTCCGGCAAGAACCACGCGTACGGCCACTACCACAAGTACGACCGCGTGCTGAAGGCCGGCGACTTCCTCATCCTCGACGCCGGGCCCGACTACGAGAACTACCACATCGACATCTCCACGTCGTTTCCGGCCTCCGGGACCTTCTCGCCGCGTCAGCGAGAGCTCTACGAGGCGGCCCTCGCGGTGCGCGACGTGTGCCTGGCGAACTACCGTCCCGGCGTGACGCTCAGGCAGGTCGGCCAGAAGGTCGATGCGCTCATCAAGGAGAAGGGGCTCGAGCGGTTCGCCCAGCAGTTCCGCGGAATCGTCCGCATCGGCGGCTACAACCACTCGATCGGGATGGCCACGCACGACGTGATGGGGACGTTCGGAGGGCCGGACGAGGTGCTCGCGCCCGGCTTCGTCTTCGCCTGCGACATCCAGCTGTTCAGCCTGCCGGAGGAGATCGGGATCCGGATCGAAGACACGATCGCCATCACGGAGGGAGGATACGAGAACCTCTCCCCAGGCGTGCCCCGGACGGTTGCGCAGATCGAGGCGTTGATGAAGACGGGCGGCCTGCTCCAGATGATCAAGGACAAGGAACGATAGCGACGGTGCGTCCGACGAGAGGGAGGCGGGTATGCGCAGGTGTGTCGGGGCGGTTGCGCTGATTCTGGCGTTCGTCGTTGCGGCCGACGCCCAGCAGGTCGACTGGTCAACCAAGGCCCTTCAGTCCGAGCGGAGCCGCGCGTACGACGCGCTCCACTACCGGGTTGCGATACGGCTCGACCTGGATCGGAAGTCGTTCGAGGGGGAAACCACGGTCTCGCTGACCTCCCTCACCGAAGGTCTCTCGACGTGCGTTCTCGACGCCGAGGAGTTCACGGTCACCAGGGTGGTGAGCGACTGGGGCGAGCCGCTGAAGTTCGAGCAGTCGGCCACTCAACTGACCGTCCATCTGGCGCGCCCGCTGAAGCTCGGCGAGACGCGGTCGTTCACCTGTTACTACAGCGGAAAGGACCCGAAGGTCGGCCTCCGGTTCATGGCGGAGACCCCGAACAACCCCGGGCTGGTCTTCTCGGATTCCTGGCCCGATCACGTCCACCACTGGTTCCCGTGCTTCGACTATCCGAACGACAAGGTGACCAACGAGATCATCGCCACCGTGAAGTCGGGCCTCAAGGTGGCCGCCAACGGCCGTCTGCTGCGCGTCGCCGAGGACACGGCCGCGGGGACCGTCACCTGGCACTACTCCCAGGAGCGGCCGCATTCGACCTACCTCATCTTTCTCTCGGCTGCGCCCTACGTCGTGGTCCGGGACTGGTACAAGAGCCTCCCGGTCGACTACTGGGTCTACCCGAAGGACGAGAAGAAGGCGCTGCCGACCTACGGCAAGACGCCGAAGATGATCGAGTTCTTCAACCGGACCTTCGGCTACGACTACCCCTGGCAGAAGTACGACCAGGTGTCGGTCCCGTCCGGCGGCGGCGCCGAGAGCACCTCGGTGACGGCAATGACGCACGGCATCATGGTCGACGCGAAGAACGAGGCCGACTTCCCGGCGATCGGCATCGTGTCCCACGAGCTCGCCCACCAGTGGTGGGGCAACCTGATTACGCTCCGGAGCTGGGCCCACTCCTGGATGAACGAAAGCTTCGGCACCTACTCCGACTACCTGTACTTCCGGCACGAGAAGGGGGACGAAGAGGGCGCGATCAATCACCAGAACAAGCTGAACGCCTACCTCCGGGAGGCGAGGACCCGCTACATCCGGCCGATCGTCACCGATCGATACGACCAGCCGGGCGACATGTTCGACTCCCACAGCTATCCGAAGGGAGCCCTCGTCCTGCACATGCTCCGTACGATCATCGGCGACGAGCCGTTCTTCGAGGTACCTCAGACACTTTCTCCACCAGCACGCCTTCGACGCCGTCGACACCGCCGACTTCATTCGCTCCGTCAAGACCGTCACGGGACAGAATCTCGACTGGTTCTTCGACCAGTGGCTCTACAAGCCGGGCCATCCCGTCTTCGACGTCCGAAGCGCATGGGACCCGGCCAGGCGGGTGGTGACCGTCACCGTCGCGCAGGTCCAGGACTTCGCCCGCGGCATCCCGGTCTTCCGCGTGCCCGTCTCGATCGCCATCGTCACGGCCGGAGGCAAGGTCACGAGGACGGTCTGGGTTCGCCAGAAGTCCGAGGCGTTCGAGTTCCCAGCCGAGACGAAGCCGCTGCTCGTCCGCTTCGACGAGGGCAACGCGCTGATCAAGGAAGTCAGCTTCCCGAAGGATCTGGACGAACTGCTCTACCAGCTCCGCCAGGACGATGTGATCGGGCGGATGGGAGCGGCCACCGAGCTCCTCCGTTTCAAGAACGAGCCGCGGACGTTCGACGCCCTGGCGGCTTCCGCACAGTCCGACCCGTTCTGGGCCGTCCGGCGAAGCGCGGTCGACGCGCTGGGTCAGCTGCCCGACGGACGCGTGCGCGCCGCGTTGAGAACGGCGTGCCTCGACCGGTCTTCGACGGTCAGGACGGCCTCGCTCGCGGCCCTCGGCAACGTCAAGGATCCGAACCTCGTCGAGTTCTTCAAGGAGCGCTTCGCGAAGGACGAGAGCGAGCTGGTCAAGGCGGAGGCGCTGCGGGCCCTTGGCAAGACGGGTGATGCGTCGGTCATCCCGTTCCTCGAGAAATCCGCCTCCGTCCAGTCCCATCGGGACATGGTCGGCCGGGCCGCCACGCAGGCGCTGACGCAGCTGCGCAAGCAGTAGGTGTCCATCGTGAGCTGTGCCTGATCGGCACGCTGATGTGCAGGCATGGGGAACTGAAGGAGGCGCTCTTGGGCAAGCTCGAGAGAAGGTCGTTCCTCGAGACGATGGTCTGGAGCGCCGCAGCCCTGGCCGCCGGTTCCGGCCGGGCGTACGGCGGCGTCGCCGATGGGCCTCCGAACATCGTTCTCATTCTGGCCGACGACCTCGGGTACGGGGATCCGGGATGCAACAACCCGACGTCGAAGGTCCCGATGCCCAACGTCAACGCCGTCGCCGCGACAGGAGTCCGCTTCACCGATGCCCATTCGCCCTCGGCAGTCTGCACGCCGACCCGCTATGGGATTCTCACCGGCCGCTATGCCTGGCGGACCTGGCTGAAGCGGGGTGTCGTCGGCGGATACACGCCCCCTCTGCTCGAACCCGGCCGGGTGACGGTCGCCTCGCTTCTGAGAAGCCGGGGATACGCCACGGGCTTCTTCGGGAAATGGCACCTCGGGCTCGGGTGGACGAGGATGAACGGATTCACCCCGACCTGGCAGGATGCCGAGAAACACCTCAAGGGGTCCTGGCAGGACGCCGATTCCAAGACCGGGCTCCACGCCGATTTCACGAAACCGGTCCACGGCGGCCCTCTCGATCACGGCTTCGACGACGCGTTCTTCACCGCCGCCTGCTCCACGATCGACGGCCCCTTCGTCTTCATCGACAAGAACCTGGCCTCCGCCGTCCCCGACAGGCAGGTTTCCGAGTTCTACGACATGACCAAGGGCGAGGAAGGGAGTCCGCGCAAAGGCTGGATCGCCCCGGGATTCAAACTCGAAGACGTCGATTTTCATTTCACGAAGAAGGCCATCGCGTTCATGGAGAGGAGCCGGGCGGACACCTCGACCAAGCCGTTCTTCGTCTCGCTTTGCCTTTCGGCGCCGCACACGCCTTGGCTCCCGCCGGATCTCGTCAGGGGGAAAAGCCTGGACGGTCCTCGTGGCGATCTGGTCATGTTGGCCGACTGGTGCGTAGGCGAAATCACTCGAGCACTGGACCGGCTGGGGGTAGCCGAGAACACCCTTCTCGTTTTCACGAGCGATAACGGCCCTCACCCGGGGACGAACGGACACAAGTCCGAGGGCCCTCTCCGCGGCCTCAAGTCCCAGATTTGGGAGGGCGGGCATCGGGTCCCGTTCGTCGCCCGGTGGCCGAAGCGGATCAAGCCGGGAACAGTGAGCGGCGAGCCGGTCTGCCTGACCGATCTTCTCGCGACCTTCGCCCGGATTGCCGGGGCCAGTCTTCCCGCGGAGGCAGGGCCGGACAGCTATGACATCGCACCGGCCATGTTCGGGGAGAAGCCACCGAAACCCATCCGGGAGGCGATCGTTTCTCATTCGGAGAACGGGACGTTCGCCGTCAGGCAGGGAGGATGGAAACTCGTCCTCGACAACAAGACGTCGGGTGGCTGGATGACTCCGGCCGGCAAGCCGCCGGTGCCGGGATCGCCGGGGCAGCTCTACAACCTCTCCGAGGATCCGCTCGAACAGAACGATCTCTGGGAGAAGCACCCGGAGATAGTCGCCCGGCTGACCGCTCTCTTGGACAAGTACAAGAGGGAGGGCCGGAGCGTCCCCGAACATCGGGGAGAGTAGTCATCAAGAACCATGGCGAAACCAAGACCATCCAGGCGAGATTTCATGAAGACGTTGGGGGCCGGCGGTGTGGCCTTCTCCCGGCCCGGAATCCTCCTGGGATCCGAGGTGCAGGGTCGGACCGACATCAAGAAGAGGCCGAATGTTCTGCTGATTATTGTGGACGATTTGGGCTACGGCGACCTGGCCTGTCACGGTAACCCCATGACGAAAACGCCGAACCTCGACGAGCTTCACGGAGGCTCGGCGAGGCTGACGAATTTCCATGTGGACCCGACCTGTTCTCCCACGAGGTCCTCGCTGCTCACGGGCCGCTATTCGAGCCGGACGGGCGTGTGGCACACGATCATGGGACGGTCCGTTCTACCGAAGGACGAAGTCACGATGGCCGAGACGTTCTCCCGAAACGGCTATCGGACAGGGATCTTCGGCAAGTGGCACTTGGGCGACAACTACCCCTACCGGGCGAAAGACCGGGGCTTCGATGAATCGGTCGTCATCGGCGGAGGGGCCATCGGCAACATGCCGGACTACTGGGACAACGACTACTTCGACGATACGTACAGGCACAATGGCCAGTGGGAGAAATACGCCGGCTACTGCACCGACGTCTTCTTCAAGGCGGCGATGGACTTCATGAGTGCCGCCCCTGGGACGCCGTTCTTCTGCTACCTTCCAACCAATGTCCCCCACTGGCCCCACAAGGTCGCCGACGATTACGTCAAGCCCTACCGAGGCCGCGTGCCCGACAACCGGGCGACCCTCTATGGCGTGATCGCCAACCTGGACGAGAATATCGGCCGGATGCTCCGCTTCTTGACCGAACACAAGCTGGAGAACGACACCATCCTGATCTTCATGTCCGACAACGGGACGGGGTTCGGCGCCGAGTTCGACGCTCGAGGATTCCTGACCGGAGGCTTCAACGCCGGGATGAGGGCTCAGAAAGGCTCGGTTTACGAAGGCGGACACCGCGTGCCGTTCTTCATCCGCTGGCCGGCCGGCGGAATCCAAGCTGGCCGGGACATCCCCCAGCTGGCTGCGCACGTCGACGTCTTCCCGACGCTTCTCAAGTTGTGCGGGCTGGAGAAGGGCGCGGGTGGGGCCTTCGACGGCGTCACCCTGGATCCGCTGCTCACCGGCAAGGACGCACGCTGGCCGGAGCGGACTCTTCTCGTCCACAACCAGCGAGTCGACGAACCGATCAAGGGGAAGGACTGGGCGGCGATGACGTCGCAGTGGAGGCTGATCGGCGGCCGGGAACTCTATGACATCCGCGAGGATCCGGAGCAGCGCCAGGACGTGGCGGCCGCCCATCCCGACATCGTTCAGAAGCTCCGCCTGGAATATGACCGCTGGTGGGACGACATATCCGGCCGTTTCAAGGACTGTGTCTGGATCCCGGTCGGTACCGACGCCGAGAATCCGGCCCGGTTGACGAGCCACGACATCCATGGCCAGGTCTGCTGGGATCACGTCCACGTTCGGCGCAATCAGCGCTGCGATGGATTCTGGACGATCGAGGTCGCCCGCGAGGGGACCTATCAGTTTGGCGTACGGCGCTGGCCCGAAGAGTCCGGTATTGCCATCCGGGATGCTCCCGACGGCTTGAAGGCCTTCAAGCCGACCCATGCCCGGCTCAAGGTGGCGGGGTTCGACGCGACGCTGCCGATTCACGACGGCGACAAGGCCGCGACGTTCTCCGTACGGCTCGCGCCCCAGCGGACGCGACTCCAGGCGTGGCTCATCAACGATATCGAGAACGGAGAGACGAACGGCGCGTTCTACGTCGATGTCCATCGTGTGAGTTGAGACGGACGTCGCCTGGACAGGACATAGGGGTGAGCACATGGATCGACGCGGTTTCCTGAGAGCGCTCGGCCTTGGCACGCCCGCGCTGACCCTCCCTTTCACCAGGGCTGTCCGGGCAGATCCTGCGCGGCCGGAGAAGCTGCCGAACATCGTCATCATCATGGCCGACGACATGGGCCTTGGGGATTCCGGTTGCTACAACCCCGGGTCTCTGATACCGACGCCCCACATGGACAGGATAGCGACCGAGGGCACCAGGTACACGGACGCGCACGCGCCCGCGGCGCTGTGCTCGCCGACGCGCTACAGCCTTCTCACAGGGCGGTATCCGTGGCGAACTCGCCTGAAGAAGGGCGTCCTGATGCCGGTACTGGCTTCCCTTGATCGAGCCAACGCGGCCGACCATCGCCTCGCTCCTCCGGAGCCGCGGCTACGGCACGGCCTACATCGGCAAGTGGCATCTCGGCCTCGAATGGACGACGAAAGACGGAAGCAGGGCAGAGGAGTTCTACTCCCGGGACCAGCCTTTCCAGGCGGACGAGACGCTTCAGTGGCGCATCGATTTCAGCCGGCCGGTCGGGGGCGGACCCACCCGCCTCGGCTTCGATTATTTCTACGGCAACGCCGGCTGCCCCAGCAACGATCCGCCCTATGTCTTCATCGAGAACGATCGGCCGGTCGCGGTCCCGACCCGGATGAGCCGGGAGGAATGGCGCGGGCTTCCGGGATTCCT
The DNA here is from genome assembly GCA_963698725.1 of uncultured Acidobacteriota bacterium. Taxonomy (GTDB): domain Bacteria; phylum Acidobacteriota; class Vicinamibacteria; order Vicinamibacterales; family Fen-181; genus FEN-299. The sequence continues at coordinate 1,112,547 of CAVORY010000002.1, read as the reverse complement.
GCCGGGGCCGATGGCCGACGATTGGTCCGAGGAGGACATCGACGTCATCCTCGCCCGCAAGGCTCAGGTCGCCATCGATCGCCATCTTCAGCAGAAGCCGAACGATCCCTTCTTCCTCGTCGTTTCACCCAACTCCCCCCATATCCCATGGCTCGTGCCGGAATTCATGAAAGGCAGGAGCAAGGAAGGCCCGCGCGGGGACCTCGTCGCCTTGTTCGATTGGGTGGTCGGGGAGGTCGATGCCCACCTCAAGAAACGCGGGATCTCCGATAACACGCTCCTCATTGTCACGAGCGACAACGGAGGCCAGAAAGGCGCGAACGGGCACAAATCCGAAATGGACTTCCGCGGATACAAGAGCGATATCTGGGAAGGGGGCCACCGGGTGCCCTTCATCGTCCGCTGGCCGGGCAAGGTCAGGCCGGGAGCGGTATCCGGAGAACTCGTCAGCCTGGGCGACCTCTTTGCGACTTTCGCCGACCTTGTCGGTGTGCCTCTTCCGGACAATGCCGCCGAGGACAGCTGGAGCGTTCTCCCGGCGCTCCTCGGAACGTCCCAGGGCAAGCCCCTTCATGAAGCGCTCATCTTCCAGGCGGGGAGCGGCGACCTGGCGATCCGCCAGGGACGATGGAAGTACATCGCTGCCAAACAAGAGGGAGGGAGCGGCCAGCTCTATGACCTGGACGCGGACCCGGGAGAGACGCGAGATCTCGCAGCCGATAATCCGCCGGTCGTGGACGCGCTTTCGGCCCTGTTGGACAAGTACCGCCGCCAGACCTTCAGCCGGCCGATGAGAGGAATAGGGCGCACAAAAGAGACAAACCCCATGAGTGAGTCGACTGACAAGAACAACGCGAGATACCTGAAGTACCGCAAGCGCTTCTTCTTCGCTGAATTCGCCGGAACGGCCCTGCTGCTGCTCGGGGGATTGTCGCTCGTGATCTTCATGTTCGGCGCCGGCTCAGCCGCAGCCGAGCTCATTCCGAACGTCAAGGTACGACAGGCGATCACCGGCTTCCTGTTTGGATGCATCGGCGCCGCCATCGCGATCTCGCCAATCGGCAAAGTGAGTGGCGCGCATGTCAATCCTGCCGTGACAGTGGGATTCTGGCTCTTAGGCAAACTGGAAGGACGTCTCGCCATCACATACGTGTCGGGGCAGCTGGCAGGTGCGGTCGTCGGTTGCATTCCACTCTTGTTGTGGGCGGATATGGGAAGAAGCCTGAACTTCGGTGGCACAACACCAGGGGTGGCTTACACCGTACCCGAGGCGTTGCTTGGTGAAGTGCTCACGACCTTTGCATTGATGTTCATGCTGATGGTCTTCATCGCCTTCCGGGAACTCCGTCCTTTCACACCATTCATGGTTCCATTTCTTTACGGAGTGATGGTTCCCCTCGAGGCGGATGTTTCGGGCATCAGGTCCAAATCCGGCGCGGAGCTTCGGCCCGGCGGTGGTTTCAGGCGTCTGGGATGCGTGGTGGATTTACTGGATTGGTCCGCTCATCGGCGTTGTGCTGGCAAGTGGCGTCGGATACCGGCTTGCCAGACGGGTGGCCATCGCCAAGCTCTATCATTTTGACGCTCACTCTGAAAGTGATGAACTACTGAAGCGAGCATGAAGACGCAGCAGGCGTTGAAACGGCTCGCGAAGAAGTAGGAGTCGCCTTGGATTGCCCGCCGTCGACGCCTCGTGGGACGGCGGGCGCGGGAGGTCCCATGCGGCGAGGGTTGTTCTGCATTCTGGTGTTGCTGCTGGCGTCGGCGCCGCTCGGCGCACAACGGGCGCCGGTCGCGAACTGGTCGTTCGAGCAGGGCGCTGACGGAGACGAGATCCGGGGCTTCCGCAGCTTCGTCCCCGGCGTCGCCGGCACCGGGCTGCGCTTGGACGGCCAGACGACGACGGTGATTCGCAAGGCCGCCAGGATGGGCCGGCTCGGCCCGGCCTTCTGGGTCGAGGCCTGGGTTGCGATCCAGGAATACCCGTGGACCTGGTGCGCCATCGCGAACCAGGAGAAGGGCCACAAGGCGGGCTACTTCTTCGGCATCGATCCCGAAGGCCGATTCGGCCTGCAGCTCGCCGTGAACGGCCGGTGGGTGGAAAGCCAGTCCGACATCACGCTGCCGCTCTACGCGTGGAATCACCTGGTGGCAGCATTCGACCCGACGACCGGCGTCAAGCTGTACTGCAACGGCAAGCTCGTGGGGGCCAAGGCCGCCAAGGGGCGTCCGACCTTCGCGCCGACGGTGGACGGTTGGGTCGGGCGCAACCACACGCCGCTCGGCCTCAGCCACGAGGTCAAGATCGTCGCGCCGGTGGCGTTCTCCTTCAACGGGATCATCGACGAGTTGCGCGTGCACGATGGCGCGGCGGCCGCGTCCGACGTCGAAGCGGCGTTTGCCAGGGTCACACCGTCCGGCTCCGCCCCGCTGGCGCCGCCGGTCATGCCCGCCGGGCCCAAGGGGCCGGGCCGCTTCGGCGCTTACTACACGCGCCTGAAGTACGCCGAAGAATGGGAGAACCCCTGGCGTGTCGGCGACGCCGCGGACGTCGTCGTCAGGTTCGACGAGATGCCGACGCGGCTGGTCTTCTGGCGCGGCACGAGCTACATCCCCGCGTGGGTGACCGACACCGGGATCTGGTACACGAACGAGTTCTACGAGACCCAGAGCGACCCGATGGAGATCAGCGCCGAGCCGATGGCCGACAAGCAGACCCGGTTCTCCTCCGTGAAGATCCTCGAGAGCACCGACGCGCGCGTCGTCGTGCTGTGGCGCTACACGCCGGCGACGGTGGACTACGAGATCGTCCACACCGATCCGCTGACGGGGTGGGGCGACTGGGTCGAGGAGTACTTCACCGTGTACCCGGATGGCACGTCGGTCAGGAAGATCAAGGTCTGGACGTCCAGCCCGCGGGTGGTTCCGGGGAAGGGGCCCGGCACGAATGGATTCCGCCAGTTCCACGAGGCGATCATCATCAACCCGCCGGGCACCCGGCCCGAGGACAACATCAAGCCGGACGCGCTCACGCTGACCAACATGCAGGGAGCCTCGCACACGTATTCCTGGGCGGCGGAGGCGCCCGGCGAGAAGGCGAACTTCGACGCGGAGACGATGGCGCTGCTCCGGCGCATCTCGGACCTCGTACCCGAGACGCACAAGTGGCTGATGCAGCCGCCCGGCGGCAACATCCTGCAGGTGAACCTCAAGTCCAAGTACAGCCCTTACGTCGTCGTCGACCCGCGGCACGTGGCGATCGACTGCTACGCGGGCGAGATCATCCGCGAGCGGTCGATGTTCCCGTGGTGGAACCACTGGCCCGTGTCGCAGCAGATCCGGTCGAACGGCCGCTGGGCGGTGGCGCCGGACCGCGTGTCGCACAGCTCGCTGGCGCACATCCAGTCGTGGCAGCCGTTCGAGGAGACCGACGCCGGGATCACGATGCTGATGCTGAACGGCCTGACCGACAAGTCGGGTGCGGAGTTGGTGCCGCTCGCCAAATCGTGGCTGTCGCCGCCGGCGATGGAGGTCGCGGGGGCCGGGTTCCGCGGCGAGGGGTTCGATGCGGCCGAGCGGGCGTTCGTCGTGTCGCGAGCGGGCGCCGCCGCCTCGCAGCCGCTCCAGGTTACGCTTCGAGCCAGCGACGAGTCTCCGGTCGTCAACCCGGCGATCGTGATTCGCAACTGGGGGCTCTCGCCGGCGCGCGTCGAGATCGACGGCCAGCCGGTGCCGGCCGGCAAGGACCTGCGGCTCGGTTCGGTGCACCGCCTGGAGGGCGACGACCTCGTCGTGTGGATCCGGAAGGACGCGACGGCGCCGCTGCGCATCACCGTCGCGCCAGCCGGACCGGATCCGGCGCCCGGCGTCCGATAGCGGGGGTTAGGCTAACTCGCGAGCGACAGGCGAGCGGAAACCGCTTCAGTGCTTCCTATCATCGGCGTGTCGGCGGGCCGTCGTGGCGGGACCGACGCGTCTATACTGGAACGGTTCCAGGAGGCCCGCATGACTCTTTCCGTCCGCCGGTTGGCCGTGCTCGTCGCCGGTCTGCTCCCGCTCGCTGCCTCTGCCGCAGCCGGTCCCGTCGTCCACACGTTCTCCATCGTGGCGCGTGACCCGAAGACGGGAGAGATGGGCGTGGCGGTGCAGTCACACTGGTTCTCGGTCGGGTCGATCGTGACGTGGGGCGAGGCGGGTGTTGGCGTCGTGGCGACGCAGTCGATCGTCGACCCGGGCTACGGCGGCAAGGGGCTCGACCTGATGCGGAACGGCGTGAGCGCGCCCGACGCGCTCAAGCGGTTGATCGCCGCCGATGCCGAGCGCGACGTGCGCCAGGTGGCGATGCTCGACGCGCAGGGCAGGGTCGCGGCTCACACCGGGACGCTCTGTATCGCGGACGCGGGCCACACGCTTGGGCCGAACTACTCGGTGCAGGCGAACATCATGGCGAACGACCGCGTGTGGCCGGCGATGGCGGCCGCGTTCGAGCGCGCGACGGGCGACCTGGCCGACCGGATGCTGGCTGCGCTGGACGCGGCGCAGGCGGCCGGCGGTGACCTGCGGGGACGGCAGGCGGCGGCGATCCTGATCGTCGGCCCGACCTCCACCGGGCGGCCCTGGGCCGGCGCCGACCGGCTCTTCGACTTGCGCGTCGAGGACCATCCGGAGCCGCTCATCGAGTTGCGGCGCCTGGTGCGGCTCCAACGGGCCTACGGGCACGCCAATCGCGGCGACGAGCTGGTCAGCCAGAAGAAGGTGGAGGACGCGCTCAAGGAGTACGCCGCGGCCGCGGCGCTCGCGCCCGAGATCCTCGAGCTCCCGTTCTGGCAGGCGATCACGCTCGTGTCGATCGGGCGCGAAGCCGAAGCGATTCCGATCTTGAAGCGGGTACTCGCGAAGGAACCCTGGTGGGCCGACCTGATCCCGCGGTTGCCGGCGGCCAAGCAGCTCCCGGACGACCCGGCGCTGATCAGACGACTGGTGGCGCTCCGCTCCCGCAAGTAACGCGACGTTCCAGCCCGAGAGGACTTCCCCAGGAACGCGACAACGCGGCCGGCGCCGACCGGCCGACGGTCACCCTCCAGCATCGCGAAACGCGCCCGGCGGCCGACCGTCGTCTCGGCTGCTGCTGTGCTGACCGTCCTGCTCCTGTTCTTCGCGCCACTCGGCCGGGCCCAGCAGGCGCCCTCGCCTGGCCTCGCCGCCGAGCTCGACGCCTACATCGCGAAGGGCATGGCCGATTGGAAGATCCCGGGCCTGTCGGTGACGGTCGTAAAGGGTGACGCGGTCGTCTACTCGAAGGGGTTCGGCGTCAGGCGCGCCGGATCGCCGGAGACCGTCGATGCGGAGACGCTGTTCGGGATGATGTCCACCACGAAGGCCATGACCGCGCTCGCCGTCGCGATGCTGGTGGACGAGAGGAAGGTGGCGTGGAACGACCCGGTCACCAAGCACCTGCCGTGGTTCCAGCTCTCCGATCCCTATGTGACGCGGGAGATCACCGTGCGCGACCTGCTCCGGCACAACGCCGGCCTGGGAAACGCCGACCTCTTGTGGTCGAGGGGGGACTTGTCCACGCGCGACATCCTCGAGCACTGGCACTTCGACACCTTCCGCGCGCGGCTGGGCGACGGGCGCGGCGGCTGGCGCTACTTCACGTTCAGGCTGGACGCCGACGGTGGGGTTCGCGCCATCAGGATGGACGACCAGGCGTCGTTCGAGTTCGTGCGGCGCGCGAAGCGGTAGTCCGGGCGGCACAGCATCACGGTCGGCGGCGTCCGCGGTGCGGCCACGCGCCGGAGCACCTGCCCCGGCCTCGCGCCCGTCATCGCGCCGTCCCGAATCACCGCCACGCCGTTGACGATCACGTCGCCGAAGCCGACCGCGTACTGGTGGGGCTTCTCGAAGGTCGCCGCGTCGGCGACGGCGAGGGGAGCTGATCCTCCACGACCGCAACTGTTCGGTCCGCTACGAATCCACCATCCCCACGCAGGTCGGCCTGGCCGGGTCGAGCGCGCTCATCACGGCGACGCTCCGATGCCTCATGGAGTACTACGGCATCGAGAACCCGTTCGCGGCCAAGGCTACCTGGCGGGCGATCCGGCCGCCCGCACGTTGGTGTACCGCGAAGTCATCTCGAACAGCATGCCGGGCGCCGCGACGTCGCTCAACGTGCGGTAGCGCTCCTGCAGCACCGCGGGGGCGATGCCGGACGAACCGACCGGCTGGTACGTGATCGTGAAGTCCGATGTGAGGAACAGTCCCTCGGTCCAGATCAGCGTGGCCTTCAGGACTCTCCCGGTGCCTGGCGCAATCCAGAACGACCCCTGCGACCTGACCGCACGGGCCGACCCGCGTGGCGCCCAAGCGAGCGTCGGCGTCGCCTGTTCGGTGTAGTCGACCCGCACGGCGGAGACGCCGTCGACAGCTTCCGCTCCGCGCGACCGGAAGACGAAGCGATCGCGGTAGGTGGTCAAGAGAAAGGCCAGCGGGAGCATGGCATTGGTCGTCCTGCGCGACAGGCTGCCGATCTGGAAGCGCCAGCCGAGGGCGTCGATTGCCGCGGCGTCCGTGACGGCCGACTCCGACGAGCCCGCAAGCGCCGCCTCCAGGCGATGGTCCCAGTCGTCGACACGCACACCGTCAACCTCGAGCACGTCGCGAAACGGGACCCAGATGTCATCGACCGCCGGCAGGCGCACCCACGCGACCGTCGACCGCATGGCGCGGTCGAAGAACAGGACGTCGCGGGCGGGCAAATCCCGCTTGACGTGCTGCTCGTAGACCTCGTCGGCCACGAGCACGGAGGCCTCGCTGGCGCTTCGCTCGACGAACGCGGTCGCCAGGCCCACGATGGCGGCGTCAGGCGCAGAGACTGCCGTGAGAGGCGCCGCGGGCAGCCTGCGCTCGTTCCGAGACGTGACAGTCGGTGCCGCCCACGAGGCCCTGACCTGGCCCAGGAACGGGGACGCAATCAGTCCTCTCTCGGCCGGGACCACCAGCCGGGTCGGCGCCCGCACCAGCGACGCGCCGGCGCGGGCGAGCGTGACCGCAAGGTCCGTGCGCTGGTCACCGCGGTCGGACGAGGCGCGGCTCAACCCGAGCACACAGACACCGGCGCTCTCCTCCAGCACGCGGCGGGCCGCAGCCAGCGGGTTCTTCTCGACCGGGATGACCGCGCCTCCGGTTCGTTCGACCAGCGTCCGCATGCCGGCAACCGCCGGCCCGTGGTGGATCCACCCCTCGCCGTTCAGGGGCAGGGCGTAGATCGGCGACCGCAATGCGGCGGCCACCGCTGCGGTCCGCTCGATCTCGGGCTCGTTCCAGTTGCTGGTGACGATCCGGTTCGACAGCAGGACGGCAACGACAGGCCCGCGGCCACGCAGCTGATCGAGCGCGAGGCACACCGACGTGAGCAACTCCGCCGCACGCACGCGAGCCTCGAGGACGACCTTGTCGTTCGGGTCGCTGCTGGCAACCCTGTCGGCCAGGCTGCCGGTGAAGGTTCGGATATCCTGGAACCGTCCGGTCGCCGACGCCAACGAGGCGCGAACCGATGCGAGGTCGGTGGTCGGCGTCACGCGTTGGTTGACCTCCGGAAGCACGACCAGCGCCACCGACTCCCCAGGCCCGAGGCCGTCAACAATGGCCGCCGCGGCCGCGCGCGCCGACCGGGCGTCGGCATGCTCCATGGTATTCCGGTCGATGAGGATCAGGAAGGTGCGGGGCCTGCCCGAGAAAGGATCGATCGAAGTCACGGCGCGCGCCACGCCACCCACGCGCACCGTGAAGTCCCCGGTCTGCAGCCCGCCGACGGGCCGCCGGCCGGCGTCGAGCACGGTGGTGCAGATCGCCAGGGGCGCGGACGCGTTGGGAGACTGCCCCGGAGGCGTCGGCAGGCGGGCGTCGCGCGACGCCGACACTGGGCCGGGGAGCGCCGACAGCAGCACGCCGACGGCAGCGTACCAGACCAAGGCGACGAGCGCCAGTGCAGGTGCGCGGTGCGCGGCGGTAACAGGGGACATACGGCAGTGGCCCTCTGGGCGGTTGACGACTCCGGGACTCTGGGGTCGGGTCGGATCACCAGTCGCGCCCTGTGATGGTAACCGATCTGTGATTTCGGCGCCCCTCCCTTGTCCCCGCTGTTCTCGCGTTTCGCGCCTGGCGACCCGGGCGCATCGTCGATCTCGGTACGACGACTGACTTTCACCACCGGCTGTCAACCTGCTGCGCGGACCTGCTGCGCGCAGAGCGAGCGGAGACGCCGCTCATGCTATTCTCCCTCCAATCATGAAACGCCATGTGTTCAAGAGCCTCATCCTCGCAGTCGCCCTCTTGGCGACCGCGCTTCCGCACGCCCAGAGGATCGACGTTTCCAACCGGCCCCTCCAGACCGAGCGCAGCCGCGACTTTCGGGCCCTGCACTACCGGATCGTCCTCGATCTCGATCCGGCCAAGAAGGCGTATACGGGCGAAACCACCGTCACTCTGAGCCCCTTCCGGGACGATTTCGCCGCATGCACGCTGGATGCCCGGACGTTCACCGTCACGTCCGTCACACGGGACGACGGCGCGCCACTCGAGTTCAAGCAGACTTCGGAACAGTTGGTCGTGCGCTTTCCCCGGCCCTACAGCGCCGGAGACAAGGTCCGCTTCACGGTGTCCTATGCCGCCGACAAGGACCTGACCGATCCCCAGACGAGGAAGAAGGGGATCAACTTCGTGGACGCCGCGCCCGGGAATCCGGCGGTCATTGTCGCCCGCTCCTTTCCGGATGGGGCCCGCCATTGGTTCCCCTGCTACGACCATCCGAACGGGAAAACGCCCCTGGAGATCATCGCCACCGTGCCGCGCGACTACCGCGTCCTCTCCAACGGGAAGCTCGTCGGGACGACCGAGAACGCCGAGAAGAAGACCCGGACATTTCACTGGTCGCAGGAGCTGCCCCAGTCCACGTATTTGTCCGCGCTGATCGCGGGTCCTTACGTCGTCACCGAGGATGCGCTCGGGACCCTTCCGATCAACTACTGGTACTACGAGAAGGACAAGACCGACGCCCTGAACTCCTTCCGCCGGACACCGGAGATCATCAAGTTCCTCGGCGAAATCTACGGCTATCCCTATCCCTGGGCCAAGTACGACCAAGTGATCGTCCCCGGCGGCGGCGGGACGGAGACGACCACGGCGACGATGCTGTATCAGGGGACGGTCCTCGACAAGAAGGCGGACAGGGATTTTCCCGCGCACCGCTGGCTCATCACCCACGAGGCGGCCCATCATTGGTGGGGCGATCTCGTCACCTGCCGGGATTGGGGGCACACCTGGATCAACGAGAGCTTCGGGACGTACTCCGAGGTCGAATACGCCGCGTTCGAGGCCGGGCCGGACGACGCCGCCCTCGACGTGCTGGGGAAGCGGAACCGCTACCTCCAGGAAGTCACGACCCGCTACATGAGGCCCATCGTCTTTCACCGCTGGGAGGACCCCGGCCAGAACTTCGACCGGCACACCTACCAGAAGGGCGCGACCGTCATCCACATGATGCGCTGGATCCTGGGCGAGAAGCCCTTTCGGGCCGCGATTTCGCACTTCCTCCGCAAGCACGCCTTCCAGCCGGCCGATACGAACGACATGCTGACGGCGATCAAGGAGGCGACGGGCCAGAATCTCGACTGGTTTTTCGACCAGTGGCTGCTCCGGCCCGGGCATCCGGTCTTCAGCGTGACGGCCGACTGGAACGGGGCGACGAAGAAGCTGACCTGGCGGATCGTCCAGACGCAGGATACGACGGCCGGGGTCCCCTACTATCGGACGCCGGTCGTGCTCGCCGCCGTCGAGCCCGGGGGCAGACATGAGGATCGGGTCTGGATCTCGGGCCGGGAGACGGTCGTGACCCAGGACTGCGCCCGGAAGCCCCTGATGGTCCGGTTCGACGTGGGCGACTATCTCCTCAAGGAGCTGGCGTTCGAGCGCCCCGTCGAGGAGCTCATCTATCAGCTCGCCCACGACGACGCCATGGGCCGGATGTGGGCCGCGGGCCAGCTCGGCCGCCATGCCGACGACCCGCGCGTCGCCCCGGCGTTGATTCAAGCCGCCCGAAGCGACGTCTTCTGGGCGGTGAGGCGCGACGCGCTGTACGTCCTCGGCGGCTTCGAAGGACACGTCGAAATGGACGAGCGGAATAACATCCCCTTCACCCGGCTGAACAACGGATTCCATCCCGGGAAGTTCCTGACGGGCACGCTCGCGGGCTTCCTGAAGGAGAGGGCCGCCGATCCGAATGCCCGGGTGCGATCGGCGGCGCTCTGGGCCCTCGGGAATCTCGAGGATCGAACCCTCGTTCCCTTCCTCAAGGACCGGTTCGCCGCCGAGGATAGCTACGCCGCTCAATCCGCGATCCTGGTCGCCCTCGGGAAGACAGATGACGCGTCGCTCGCTCCCTTCTTCGAGGAGGCGGCGCGGATGAAAACGCACGCCGTCGTCACGCAGGCTGCGGAGTGGGCGCTCAGGGAAATCCGGTAAGAGCCTGTCAACAGACAGAGGAAGGGCAGCCCATGATCAGGACGTTCGCCGCGATCGCCCTCTTAGCGTGGACGGCCTTGGCGTTGAACGTCCAAGGCCGGGCCGCGGACGACCGCCTGCGTTGGTTTCGGGATGACAAATTCGGGATGTTCATCCATTGGGGGCCCTACGCTCTGCTGGCCGGCGAATGGAAAGGGAACAGAATCCCGGTCGGCGCCGAGGCCGAGTGGATCATGCACCGCTTCAACATCCCGGTAGGGGAATACCGGGAGATGGCCCGCGGCCTGAATCCCGTCAAGTTCGACGCCGGGCAGTGGGTCGGCCTGGCGAAGGCCGCGGGCATGCGCTATCTCGTCATCACGGCCAAGCATCACGACGGCTTCGCCATGTATCACAGCGGAGTGAGTGACTACAATATCGCGGACTGGACGCCGTTCAGACGGGACCCGCTGAAGGAGCTCTCCGAGGCGTGCCGGAAGGCCGGGATCCGCTTCGGCGTGTATTACTCCCATCGCGAGGACTGGGATCATCCGGACGGCTTCGGCAACGGCTGGGACTATCGCCCGGCCGGGAAGAACTTCGAGCGCTACCTGCGCGAGAAATCCCTGCCCCAGGTCCGGGAGCTGCTGACCGGGTACGGTCCTCTGGGCCTCATCTGGTTCGACCGGGGCATGGAGACCCCCGAGCAGGCCGGCCGATTCGTCGACCTCGTACGGATGCTCCAGCCTCAATGCCTGATAAACGGCCGCGTAGGCAGCTACAGCCAGGAGCTGCTGGGCGACTACCAGAACATGGGCGACAACGGCATGCCGCCCGGCGGCCTGGACGAGCCCTGGGAGACGCCGCAGACCCTCAACGGGACCTGGGGCTACAGCCGTCTCGACCAGCAATGGAAGAGCGCCGGTAACGTCATCCAGCGCCTGGTGGAAATCGTCAGCAAGGGCGGCAACTACCTGCTGAACATCGGGCCCATGGCCGACGGGACGATACCCGCCCCCAGCGTGGCCACCCTGAAGAAGGTCGGCGCCTGGATGGCCCGCAATGGCGAGAGCATCTACGGGACCACAGCCTCTCCCCTCGGCGAGGCGCCTTGGGGACGCTGCACCGTCAAAGGCCAAACGGTCTATCTCCATGTCTTCCAGTGGCCGTCCGACGCGGTCCTCCGCGTCCACGGCATCGCCAACGAGGTGACGGCGGCCTATCCCTTGCTCGACCCAGAGCGCAAGCTCACCGTCAGCCGGAGCGAGAGCGCAATCCTCATCGCCGTCCCGGAGCGCCCCCTGGATGACGACGATACGGTGATCGCCATGGAGATCGCCGGCCCGCTCAAGGCAGAGAGGGCTCCCCTCGTCCAGGCCAGCGACGAGGGCTTCGAACTGGACTACCTCGAGGCGCAGACCGCAGGCAAGGCCATGAAGCGCTTCAACCGCGACGGGGCGTTCCACATCGCGAAATGGACGGGACCGGAGGATACGGCCAGCTGGCGGCTGATCGTGGGCCGGACGGGCGCCTACCGGGTCAGAATCCGGTATGCGGCCCCGAAAGAACAAGCGGGCCGGAAATACATCGTGGCCGTCGGGCCGCACGAGATTTCGGCCGAGGTCCGGGCGACGGGCGATTGGTTCCAGTACGCGACGTTCGACCTCGGGACGGTGACGATCGCCAAGGCGGGGAACTACACTGTGACCGTTCGTCCCGCGGACGCGGCGGGGCGGGAGCTCATGTATTTCAAATCGCTGACACTGGAACAAGCGATCGAGCTCTCTCCGATCCGACCCGAGCCGGACGGGAAACAGCACGCGGGGCGACACCCCTGACATGGGCGCAGCCGCGTTCGCGCCGGTCGGGGCATCGGGCCCCAGAACGGGCGGCGGGGCATCCGGTCGAGATCATCCGGGGGCAGCACGCACGCCACGAGCGTGAGGCGTCTTATCGCCTGCCTCCTTGCACTGCAGGTCACCGTTCGCGCCAGCGGCGAGTCTCCCGCGGTCAACCCGGCGCTCGTGATTCGAGGCTGGGGGCGCTCGCCGGCCGGCCGCTTTTCAGCAGGAACGTGCTGGAAGACAGTAATTCGCGCGGAGGGTTGGTGTAGAGACGGTTGCTATCGTCGATCCTCAGCGCTGGGAATCTGACCCTTACGGTAGTCGCCGTCGTATAATCCCCGGGATTCGGTCTCGTCCTTCCCCAATGCAAGGAGCGTCCATGCGACAGCCGATCCGATCCATGCGCGGACTGGTCCTGATGGTGAGCCTGCTCGTGGCAGCGGCCGGCCTCTCCGTCCAGACCCAGACCAAGCAGCCCGTTCCGTACACGGCGTTCGACAACTGGAAGTCCATTCCGCAGCAGAGCGCCAGGCTTTCGCGCAACGGCGCGTGGCTCGTCTACGCCATCACCGCCCAGGAGGGCGACGGCGAACTGGTCATCAGAAACCTGAAAACGGGCGCCGAGAAGCGGCACGCCCGCGGCACCGCCCCGGTGATCACCGCCGACGACGCGTTCGTCGTGTTCACGATTTCGCCGGCGAAGGCCGACGTGGACAAGGCGAAGAAAGACAAGAAGAAGCCCGAGGAACAGCCGAAGCCGGGCCTCGGCATCCACAACCTTGCGACTGGCGACCTGTTCACGGCGAACCGCGTGAAGAGCTTCAAGGTGCCGGAGGAGTCGGGCAAAGCCGTCGCGTATCTGCTCGAGGCGCCCGAGAAGAAGGCCGACGCTGTCGTGGAGAAGAAGGAAACTGAAGCGAAGGCCGAAGCCAAGCCGGGGGCCGGAGCGGACGACGCCGCGAAGAAGCCGAAGGAAAAGAAGAAGGACCCCGGCACCGAGCTTGTCGTGCGGGATCTTGCCACCGGTACGCAGGCCACGATTGCCGAGGTCCTCGAATACGTGTGGGCGAAGGACGGCACCTGGCTCGCCTACGGCACCGCGTCCCAGGCCAAGACGCCCGAGAAAGACGGCGCGTTCGCAAGGCGCACGGCCGACGGCGTCACGAAGACGCTGCTCTCGGGCCTCGGGCACTACAAGAGCTTCACGTTCGACGAGAAGGCGACGCAGGTCGCGTTCCTCAGCGACCGGGACGCCTACAAAGACGACCCGGCCATCTACAAGCTCTATCACTGGCCGGCGACGGCGGAGACCGCCGCGGAACTGGTGTCGGGCGCCACCAAGGGCGTGCCGGCCGGCATGGTCGTGAGTGAGCACGGCCGCCCCGAGTTCTCCAAGGACGGTGCGCGGCTGTACTTCGGGTACGCGTCGCCGCCGGCGCCCGAGCCGGCCGAGGACGCCACGCCGCCGATCAAGGTGGACATCTGGAACTCCAGGGACCCGTTCCTGCAGCCGATGCAGAAGGTGCGCGCGGAGGCCGAGAAGAACCGCAACTACCGCGCGGTCGTGCATCTGAAAGACAAGCGGCTCGTGCCGCTCGCGTCGCCGGACATGCCCGAGATCACCATCGTTGACGCCTCGCCGGTGGGGCTTGGGTCGTCGGATCTCCCGTACCGCCAGCTCGTATCGTGGGACACCGGGCACAACGACTACTACGCGGTGACGCTTCAGGACGGCGCGCGCAAGAAACTGATCGAGAAGTCCCGCTTCGGCGCGTCGCTCTCGCCGGGCGGCGGCTACCTGCTCAGCTTCAACGCCGACGACAGCCAGTGGTACACCGTGCGCGTCAGCGACGGCGTGAAGACGAACCTCACCGGCAAACTCGGCGTGCGCTTCGACGACGAATCGAACGACACGCCGGAGCCGGCGCGCGCGCACGGTCAGGCCGGCTGGACCTCGGGCGATCGGTCGGTTCTGCTCTATGACCGGTACGACATCTGGGAGGTGCGGCCCGACGGGACCGATGCGCGCCTGGTGACCGGCGGCGTCGGCCGTAAGAACAGGGTCGTCTTCCGCTACGTGCGGATGGACGCGGAAGAACGGACGCTTCCCATCGACAAGCCGTTCCTGGTGTCGGCGCTGGACGATCGGACGAAGGCCACCGGGTTCTACCGCGTGACGCCGACCGCGGCTCCGGCGGCCCCTGCTGCTAAGCCGGTGAAGGGCAAGCCGGCTCCCGCCGCGCCCGCTCCGCTGGTGGCCGCGTACGGCGAGCCGGCCAGGCTGCTGGTGGCCGACAAGCTGTTCAGCTCGCCGGTGAAGCCGAAGCAGGCGGACGGCCCGTTGATCTTCACGGCGCAGCGCTTCGAGGAGTTCCCCGACATCTGGGTGTCGGGCGCGAACTTCGAGAACCTGACGAAGATCAGCAACGCCAACCCGCAGCAGGCGCAGTACGTCTGGGGCAAGTCGGAACTCATCGACTACAGGAACGCCGACGGGAAGCCGCTTCGGGCGATCCTCACCAAGCCTGAGAATTTCGACCCGGCGAAGAAGTACCCGTTGATGGTCTACATCTACGAGGAGCTGACCAACGGGCTGCACCGCTACGTCGCGCCGTCGCCGGGCACGAGCATCAACATCGCCCGCTACGTGAGCCACGGCTACGTCGTGCTGCAGCCGGACATCGTCTACGACATCGGCTACCCCGGCGAGAGCTCCCTCAAGTGCGTGGTTCCCGCGGTGCAGAAGGTGGTCGATCAGGGCTACATCGACCCCACGCGCATCGGCATCCAGGGGCACAGCTGGGGCGGCTACCAGATCACGTACCTCGTGACGCGCACCGACATCTTCCGCGCGGTGCAGGCCGGCGCGTCGGTCTCGAACATGACCAGCGCCTACGGCGGCATCCGCTGGGGCACGGGCATGTCGCGCGCGTTCCAGTACGAGCGCACGCAGAGCCGCATCGGCGGCACGCCGTGGGACAAGGAACTGGAGTTCTTCGAGAACTCGCCCATCTTCTGGGTGGAGAAGGTGAACACCCCGTACCTCAGCATCCACAACGACGAAGACGATGCGGTGCCGTGGTACCAGGGGATTGAGTTCTTCTCGGCGCTGCGGAGGCTGGGCAAGGAAGCCTACATGTTCAACTACAACACCGAGAAGCACGGCTTGCGCGAGCGCGAGAACCAGAAGCACTGGACCATCCACCAGGACGAGTTCTTCGACCACTTCCTGCTCGGAAAGCCGCGCCCTGGCTGGATGGAAAACGGCGTGCCGTACCTCGAGCGGGGCAAGCGGGATGTGACCGGCTACTACAAGGAGAAATAGGAACTAGTGGCTAGGAGCTAGGGGCTAGGGGCTGGGCTGGGGCTAGGGGCTGGTCAGCACACGTACGAACTGAGGGCTGTGCCTGAGTGGGGCGAGGCTTCGGCGCGGCGCGCGGACGCTGTCAAGGACCAGCGCGAGACGCCAGCGGGTGACTGCCCAGCCGGCAGCGCGCACGCTGGCAGGAAGCGGAGCGGTCACTCATGTCCCACTGGCAATCGCGGCGCGACTTCCTGAAGACGCTCGGCGCGGGCGCCGCCGGGTTCGCCGGAGCGGCCACCCACGCGGCCGCCTTCCCGCAGAAGAGCCCTCGCGCGGCGACGGCGGCGAAGCCGAACGTCATGGTGATCCTGGCCGACGACATGGGCTACTCCGACGTCGGCTGCTTTGGCGGCGAGATCCGGACGCCGAACATCGATCGCCTCGCCGCCAACGGCCTGCGCTTCACGCACTTCCACAACGCGGCCCGCTGCTGCCCCAGCCGGGCCAGCCTGCTTACCGGACTGTACCCCCACCAGACCGGCGTCGGCGACATGATGTCGGACGGCGGTGCCGACGGCTACCGCGGCGACCTGAACCGCCGGTGTCTCACGCTCGCGGAACTGCTGAGGACCGCAGGGTACCGGACCTTCGGCGCCGGGAAGTGGCACGTGACCCGATTCCTGCCGCCCGACGGCCCGCGGCACAACTGGCCCCGGCAGCGCGGTTTCGACCGCTACTTCGGGACCATCACCGGAGCCGGCAGCTACTACGAGCCAGACACCCTCGTCCGCGGCGACGAGTCGGTCGAGGCCCCGGCCGGTTTCTTCTACACGGACGCCATCGCGGCGGAAACGGCAGGATTCGTTCGCGAGCATTGCCGGACCAGCCCGGGCAGCCCCTTCTTCAGCTACGTGGCCTTCACGGCCCCCCACTGGCCGCTCCATGCCCCGGCTGACGACGTCGCCCGGTGCCGCGGGCGCTTCGACAAGGGCTGGGATGTGCTGCGCCAGGAGCGCTACGCTCGCCTCGTCGACATGGGCATCGTCGACAGGCGCTGGAGGCTCAGCGAGCGCGACGAGCGGGTGCGCCCCTGGGCGGACGCTCCGGACAAGGCCTGGCACGCCAGACGGATGGAAGTCTACGCGGCGCAGGTCGAGCGGATGGACGCCGGCATCGGCCAGATCCTCTCTGCCCTCGAGTCGTGCGGCGTGCTCGACCAGACCCTGATCCTGTTTCTCTCCGACAACGGCGGATGCCACGAGGAGCTGACGCCGTCGTGGGAGAACTACTTTCTGAGGGGGCGGGAGAAGGTGGCACGTGCGAGAACCCGAGCGGGCAAGCCGGTCCGGTTCTTCAACGACCCGGCGGTCATGCCCGGGCCTGACGACACGTACCAGAGCTACGGATATCCATGGGCGAACCTCTCCAATACGCCCTTCCGGCTCTTCAAGCACTGGACGCACGCGGGCGGCGTCGCGACTCCGCTGGTCGCGCACTGGCCCGCCGGCATCCGGGCTCGCGGTGAGCTTCGCCACCAGCACGGGCACATCATCGACATCATGGCGACCTGCGTCGACATCAGTGGAGCCTCGTACCCGCGCAGCCGGGACAATCAGCCGGTCACGCCCCTCGAAGGCGTCAGCCTCGTGCCAGCGTTCGATGGCCGGCCCCTTCGCCGCGATGCGATCTTCTGGGAGCACGAGGGCAATCGGGCCGTGCTCACCGACGTGTGGAAGCTGGTATCCCGGGGCGCGCGGGGCGAGTGGGAGCTCTACGATGTCAGAGCTGACCGCACAGAGACTCACGACCGTTCGCAGGGGAACCCCGACGTCGTGCGGGATCTGCACGAGCAGTGGGCATCGTGGGCGAACCGCACGGGCGTGCTGCCACGCCCGAGATAAGGAAACCGGCGTGCCGCGAACATGACCTGACCATCGTCACGACCGAGCTGTTCCGGGCCCTTGTCCCGTGGATCCGGCAGGGGACCGCGCCGCTAGATGTCAATCAGAGGCTCGGGAGAGCCCCGGAAGGGGACGGGCGAAATGGACGAGAAGCTGAGCAGGCGCGATTTCCTGGGGACCATGGGCACGGCGGCGGCCTCGGTGGCGTTGAGGCCGCCCGCTCAGAGCGTGCCGGCGGCGCAAGACACACGGGGCGCGGCAGCGGCCCTCGGCAAAACAACCCCTTACAAGAAAGTGGTGCTCGAGCCCTTCGACTATGCTGGCGTCTCCCTGCGCCAGAGCCTCTGGCAGCGCCAGGCTGCTTCGGGCCGCGATTTCTACCTGGGCCTCTCCAATGACGACATCCTGCACGGCTATCGCGTGGCGGCCGGCGCGGCCAACGCCCCCGGCAGGGCTCTCGGCGGCTGGGCCAGCCCCAACTCCAATGTCGTTCTAGGCCAGTGGCTGCAATCCATGGCGCGCATGCAGCGTGCCTACGGCGACAAGGACTTGCTGGAGAAGGCGGGCATCCTGGTCAGCGAGTACGCCAAGTGCTGGCCGGGCATGTCCGGCGCCGCCGCGCGCGGCGGCGGGCGCGGCGGTGGGCCGACCGGCGGCCTGGACCACTATCCCTACGAGAAGTTGGTCGGCGGCCTGATCGACATGCATCACTATGGCGGCCATCCCGAAGCCCTGCCGCTGTGCGACAAGATCACCGAGGCCGCCGTGCCGGCCTTCAATCGCGACCGCGTGGCGGCCAATCGCGAGCCTTGGGAATTGCATTCCGGCCGCCCGCTCGAATGGTACACGATGCCGGAGAACCTCTATCGCGCCTACCAACTCACCGGCAATGCGCTGTACAAGGAGTTCGCCGACGTCTGGCTCTATCCGGCCTATTGGGACAAGTTCGCCGGAACGGCCGATCCCAAGGACGCCCAGGGCGTGCACGCGTACAGCCACTGCAACAGCTTCTCGAGCGCCGCACTGGCCTACGACGTGACAGGCGACGATGAGTAT
This sequence comes from uncultured Acidobacteriota bacterium, assembly GCA_963698725.1. Classification (GTDB taxonomy): domain Bacteria; phylum Acidobacteriota; class Vicinamibacteria; order Vicinamibacterales; family Fen-181; genus FEN-299. The sequence goes on along the minus strand of CAVORY010000002.1, from coordinate 1,093,942 downwards.
CTGCGCGTCATGAAGAACTTCTACGATTGGATGCAGAAGCGTCAGACCTATGCCACCGGCGGCTACGGTCCGGACGAGCGCTTCGTGTTCTCCGACGGCGCCCTGGGCGATTCGCTGGAGATCTACTCGGCCAGCTTCGAGTGTCCCTGTTGCGCATGGGCGGCGATCAAGCTCTCGAAGTACCTGATGATGTACACCGGGGAGGCGCGCTATGGCGACTGGATCGAGCGGCTCCTCTACAATGGCGTCGGCGCCGCGCTGTGGACCAAGGACCGCGGCACGCACATGTACTACATGGATTACCACCTCGGCTCGGCCCTGAAGTACTACTCGCGCAACGCGTTCACCTGCTGCTCGGGCACGTATTTCCAGAACATCACCGAGTATTCGAACTACGTCTATTTCAAAGACGCCAGAGGGCTCTGCGTCAACCTGTACCTGCCCTCGGAGGTCGAATGGAAAGGCCCGGCGGGCACCGTCAAGCTGGCCCAGACGACCCAGTATCCCGATGCCGACACCAGCACGCTCAAGCTGGCGATGGAGCAGCCGGCGGCCTTCGCGCTCAAGCTGCGCGTGCCGGGCTGGTCGAAGGGCATGACCGTCAAGGTCAACGGACAGGCCCAAACGGCTGATATCAGGCCGGGCCATTGGGCCACGCTCAGCCGCGAGTGGAAGCCGGGCGACTCGGTGGAGATCACGATCCCGCTGCACTTCCGCCGCGTGCCGATCGACGAGCAGCATCCCAATCGCATCGCCATCGTGCGCGGGCCGGTAGTGTACGCGCAGGAAGATCCGCATAAGTGGCTCTCGGATATCCCTTCGAACGACGACCAACTGAACACACTGATGAAGCCTCTGCCGAATGACCCGGCCATTTTCCAGATCGACAACGAGCCGGTGGCGTCACAGCGCAACGCGTTCAAGCCGTTCTACCGCTTTGTCGAGCTCGAGCGCTACCGCATGTATTTCGATGCCAGGCACCGCCGCGTGCTGTGGTGAGAAACCCAGGACGTCACCAGCGTCCACTCGCCGCCCGACCGACGGTGGGCCGATGCCTCGAGCAGCGCTTCGTCGGTGCCGGTCGAAGTTCTGACGCTGATTCCCTGAGACGGTATGGGAGGACGCATGAGATTCCCCATGATGTCCTCGCTATTCATTGGCCTGTGCCTCTGGGCGCCGGCCAGCCCCGTCGCCGAAGACGGGTACACGCAAGCCGTTCAGCGAGGCATCCGTCTTCGGGAGGCGCCTCTCCTCGACTTTCCGATCCGGAGGAGCATCCATGTCAGAACGTTTGGAGCCATGGCCGGGGACGACAAACCGGACACCCTCGCAATCCAGAAGGCCGTGGACGATGCGATTGCCGGCGGTGTTCCGACCGTGATCGAGTTCGACAAGGGAGTGTACCGCCTCGATCGGTCCAACGGTCGAACGGCTCTGACGATCGACAGAGCCGCGAATCTCATTCTCGACGGCAAGGGGTGTGAATTCCTGATCCTGGATCCGACCATGCAGTTGATGGGCATGCGGCGGTCCCAGCGAGTGATCCTCAAGAACTTCTCCGTCGATTTCGACGTCCTTCCGCACACGCAGGGGTGGGTGACGGCTGTGGACAAGGAAGCCGGGACTCTGACCGTCAGGCTCGACCCGGCTTACCCGGATCTCGATCAGCCCCACTTTCGCAAAGCCGAGTACAAGTGGGGCTTCATCAAGGACAGGAACGACCCTGTCTCGTTCAAAGAAGGGACCGAGTTCAGGATCTACATGACGGACTGGTCGCGAGTGGGAACGAACAGCTACAGACTGAAGGTTCAAATCAAGAGCCAGTTGCAGACCGTCGAAGTGGGGGATCCTTACGTTCAGGTGTCCAGGGTCGACGGGGCGCTGCTGTCAGCTGCGCGCTCCGAAGACATCACGTTCGCGGACCTGAGGGTGTACGCATCTTCGAATGCCGTCCTTGCGACTGACTATTGCAGCCGGCCCAATTTCATTCGCATCAAGGCGGCCCCTCGAGAAGGACGGTGGCTGACGTCCGGCGCCGACGGTTGTTTCAACTTCGGCGGGCGGGAAGGCCCCTGGGTCGAGGACTGCTACTTTGAAGCCCTCGCCGATGACAACCTGATCGTCAAGGGCTATCCGGCGTATTGCGTCAATGTCGTCGACGCATACACGTTTGACCTGGTTCACGCCGAGGCCCGGTTCATCCGGCCCCAACCCGCTATCGAGGCCTACCGCAGCCGGGATAGGGATGATAGGTGGATGGTCCAACCCGGAGACACGCTGACCGTCATGGATCCCGTCGAACGGGCGATCGCGTCGAGACCCGTTGTCCTTGAACTCAAGGATCTTGCCAACGGAGTGAGAGTCCGCGTCGACCGGAAGATCCCCGGACTGAGAGCCGGGACGGACTATGAGAAGGACCAGACCTTCTTCAACGACGATGCCTGTCTCTCAGGGTTCGTCGTGAGAAACAACACTTTCAAGAGCGCCGTCCGCTTCGGTTTCCTGCTGAAGAGCCATGACGGGCTGGTCGAGAACAATCTCTTCGAACGGCACAGCGACCAGTCGATCTGCGCGCTCAACACCTACCAGGAGTACAACAACATTCCGTCCAACCTGCTCATCCGCGGCAATACCTTTCGACTGGCCAGCGGGTGGCCAGTCCGGACGGCCGCGACCGCTCAGCACAGGTTGAATCCCAACCGCAACATCTTCGGCGTCGTCCAGGCGTCGGTCAACTGGCCCGTGGGGCAGTGGGATATCGAGGAGACCGGCCTCCGAGAAATCCGGAATCTGTTCATCGAGGACAATCTATTCGTCAACTGGTGGCAGAACCCGGCCGTGGCCGTCAACAACGGCCTCCACGTCCGGATCACCGGCAACACGTTCGAACTCGATGAGGCGCACGCCGCCACGGCCCTGACCGGGACGCCGATCGCCATCAAAGTCGTCAACTCGACCGATGTTCTCATCGAGAGGAACATCCTGCGCGGGCCCCGATTGAATACGACAGACGGCATCCGGGTTGTCGGGTCCGGCAACGTGATCAGCCGAAACAACAAGTGACGGGCCCGGGTTTCTCGGTCCACCTGCAGTTCCCCGAAGGCACGTACGACGAAACACGCCGCGTAGCGACCATTGCCCGTCTTTGCGGCGGCGGGACCGGAGCCGGCGCGATAGGCGGACTCAGGCGAACGGCTGGTCGATCGACGGGCTCGGCTGCGAGAAGTACCTCGCGCCGGACGGCGTGATGTACATGTCGTCCTCGAGCCGGACGCCGAACTCGCCCGGGACGACGATCATCGGCTCGTTGGTGAAGCACATGCCGGCCGCCATCGGCGTCTTGTTGCCGCGGACCAGGTAGGTCCACTCGTGGCCGTCGAGGCCGATGCCGTGGCCGGTCCTGTGCGGGAGTCCGGGCACGCGGTAATCCGGGCCGAACCCGGCGTCGGTGATCACCTTGCGCGCCGCGGCGTCGACCTGCTCGCACGGCACGCCCGGCCGAGCCGCCGCGAACGCGGCGGCCTGGGCGCGCTTCTCGAGGTCCCACACGTCCTTCTGCCGCTGGGTTGGTTTCCCGAAGACGATCGTGCGGCTGATGTCGCTCCGATAGCCATCGACGCCGCAACCCCCGTCCATCAGCACCACGTCGCCGGCCCGCAGCGTCCTGGGCCTGGTGCTTCCGTGCGGCGACGCGGTCAGTTCGCCGAACCCCACGTCGATCCCGCCGTCCACGCCGAGGGCCTTGTGGGCGGCGGCGGCGTGGGCCGTGAACTGCTGCTTGGTCGTGCCCTCCCGCAGTGTGGGGATCACGGCCTTGTAGGCGGCGACGGTGATGTCGTTGGCGCGCTGCATCAGGGCGATCTCGGCGGGCGACTTGATGACGCGGCAGCCGGCGGTGACAGGGTCGGCAATAACGTACTCGAGCGCGGGCGCCGCCCGGCGGATCATGTCGAAGAGGAAGAAGCGCACGCGTTCTTCGATCCCGATGCGCCCGGTCGCGATGCCGCGGTCTTTCAGGAGCTGTGCCACCGCTCGTCCCGGATCCTCGTCTTCCTCCCACGTGCGGACGTCGGTGCCGAATCGGATCAGTTCACGGGCGCGTCCCTCCTCGAATTTGGGGCACACCCAGCCGATCTCGCCGCGCGCCGGGAGCACGGCCGCGAACATCCGCTCGCCGCCACTCCAGCGCACGCCGGTGAAGTAGAACAGGCTCGTGCCCGGCTCGAGGTAGATCGCGTCGATTCGGTGGTCCACCATCAGCCTGCGCGCCCGCTCGATGCGGCCCCGCCGCTCCTCGTCGGAGATCGGCACGATGCCGCCCAGCATCGGCGTGAGCGCACGGATCGACGGGGGCACGTCCGCCCCCTGCGGTTCGCGTGCCTCCGCCGATTCAGCCCGTGACGTCCACCAGGCGCCCGCCACCATGGTGGAGGCGCGAAAGAACGCGCGACGATCGCATCCTGACCTCATGCCCGGCCTCCAAAGCTCTCCGCGAGAATCGCTTCGACCTCGTCGATGCCCACGACCTTCGGGTGGTTCTTGTAGTCGGGCAGCACCAGCGACTGGCGGGCGAGCGCAGGCAGTTCCTCTCGCGGCACGCGCAGCCCCGCGAGCGTCAGGCGCATGCCGATTCGTTCGAGGAAGGCTTCAATCGCGTCCACGCACCGCTCGGCGTCCGCCTCCGGCGTCGTCGACCGGCCGGCCGGATCGACCGCGCGCGCCAGCCGCGCGAACCGCCCGACGTCCTCGCGCCACGTGCGCCGCATGACGGCCGGGTAGACCACCGCCAGCGCCTCCCCGTGCATGACGTGCGGGAACATCCCGCCGATGGCCATGCCGATGCCGTGGGGCAGCGACACCCCGGCGTTGGCGATGCTGAGACCGGCGAGCGTGTCCGCCCAGGCCATGGCGGAGCGGGCCTCGAGGTCCCGGCCGTCGGCGATCGCCCGCGGCAGGTTCGAGACGATGAGCCGAATCGCTTCGAGCGCCAGCAGGTCGGTATACGGCGAGCCGCCGCAGTGCAGGACGCTTTCGAACGCGTGCGTGAACGCGTCGAAGCCGGTGGCCGCCGTCAGGTGCGGCGGTACGGACACCATCAACTCGGGGTCGACGATCGCCGCGCGCGGGAAGAGCAGCGCGTTGTAGAGAGCCGACTTGTCGCGGCGATCCGGGTGGGTGATGACGGCTACCTGCGTCACGTGCGACCCGGTCCCAGAGGTGGTCGTCACCGCGACGACCGGCAGTGTCCGGCTGTCGGGCTGCGGCGACTTGTAGAACAGGTAGTCCCAGGCGCTGCCTGGATGCGTGGCCTCGACCGCGATCGCCTTGGCGCTGTCCATGCTGGACCCGCCGCCCAGCGCCAGCACGACATCCACCCCGCGGGCTTTCGCCACCGCCGCGCCGCGGGCGATCGTCTCCGTCGTCGGATTCGGCGGGACCTCGTCGAAGTGCCACACCTCGACGCCCGCTTCCCGAACCGACGCCTGCACCCGATCGTAGAGAGGCTCGACGCCGGGCCACGCCTTCGCGGTGACCAGGAGACAGCGTGTCCCGACGCGCGCGACCTCGCCTCCGACCTCGTTGACCCGCCCCGCCCCGAAGCGGACTGCGGTCGGTTGATGGTAGTTGAACCCGCTCGACATGCTCCGTGCTCCTGTATCAGCGGCGCAGCCGAATCCGCGACGGCGGCCTCACAGATCGATGAACACTTTCATGCTCTGGTCGCCAGCCTGGTCGATGAATCGGTAGGCGCTCGGGTACTGCTCGAACGCAAAGTGGCGCGAGTCGAGCGGCGCGGTGATCACGCGGCCCGCGGCCATCAACTCGACGGCCTTCGTGAAGTCCTCGGTACTTGTACATCAGGGTCCCGACGAGGTTGAGCTCGCGGTCCTGCACCAGCCCGATGTCGAGCGTCGGCCTGTCGCCGTACACGCCGACCAGCACGATGGTCCCACCCTTCTGAATCGTGCCGATGGCGGCGTTGATCGTCTCCTCGACCCCCGCGCACTCGAACGCGACGTCGAAGCCGTCGCCTTCGAAGACGCGGGTCGCGGCGGCCGCGAGGGTCTCGGTTCTCGCGTTCGACGTCGCCTCGAGACCGCAGCGCCGCGCGACATCGAGCCGGAAGTCGCTGACGTCGGTGACGAGCGTGCGCGCGCCCTCGGCCTGCGCCACCTGGGCGAGGAGGTTGCCTATCGGCCCGGCGCCGAGCACGGCGACGTTCCGGCCCTTGATCCCTCCAGCCCGAGCGACCGAGTGGACGCCGACGGCGACCGGCTCGACGAGCGCGCCCTGCTCCAGGGTGAACGAGGAGGGGAGCGGGACAATCTTCGCGGCCTCGGTGACGAACAGGTCCTGGGCGCAGCCGGGAGCCTGGAACCCCCGAACCGCGAGCGAATCGCAGATGTGGTAGTCGCCTCGCCGGCACGGCCCGCACGTGCCGCAGACCTGCTGAGGGGTGGCCGTGACCAGATCGCCCGCGCTGACGTTGACGACGTTCACCCCGACGGCTTCGACGACGGCCGAGAACTCATGGCCCTGGACGACCGGATACGGGGTGAAGGGGTGCTTGCCGTGGTACACGTGCACGTCAGATCCGCACACGCCGATGCGCCGGACGCGGAGCAGGACCTCCCCGGCGCCGGCCGTTGGCGAGGGCGCCTCGCCGATCTGGATCACACCTGGTGCCGTCATCGTGGCCTGTCGCATCAGCAACCTCCCGGTGGGGTCTGCACGGGCGCCGCGGCGTGCCGGAATGCGGCGATCCGGTCAAGTATGCTACCTCAGTTCCGACTCGACGTGCTCGACTCGACGCGCTCCTGTAGCCGCGCCTGCCAGTATGCGACAATGCGTGCCAGATCGAGTTGCCGGGTCCGACCCGCAGCCGTGATCGGGAGGTGACGCTGATGTCCGAATCGGGCGTGACGCGCAGGGATTTCGTCAAGACTTCGGCGCTCGGCCTGGGCGCCACGGCGCTGCGCGCGGCGCCGATGCCCGCGATGGCGGGCCCGGCGGATCCGGACCTGGTGGCGTGGTGGACCTTCGACGAGGTGGGCGCGACGGCGTTGCGCGATGCGGTGAGCGGAGTCGAGGACGTCATCGAGGGACCGTTCAAGACCGCGAGAGGCGTCCGCACTCGCGCCATCAGGCTCGACGGGTTCTCGACCTCGGTCGTGCGAAAGGCGGCCAGCGCCCCGAAACTGGAGGGCGCGTTCACGATCGCCGGGTGGGTGGCGCTCGCCGCGCGCCCCTGGAACTGGTGTCCCGTCGTCAGCCAGCGCCAGGGTGAGGACAAGGGCTACTGCCTGACCATCGGCCCGCGCGGCCAAGCCAGCCTGCAGCTCTCGCTCGACGATAAGTGGGAGGCGTGCACATCGCGCGACTTCATCATTCCGGTCAGGGAGTGGGTGTACCTGGCGGCCACCTACAGCAGCGGGCAGGGGTTGGCCCTCTACGTGAACGGCCGCCTCGAGGCCTCGTCGGCGGCCGGCGGCCGGGTCGAGTACGCCCGCGACGTCGACGTGCGGATTGGCATGAACCATCAGAAGGTGAAGCCGTCGCACATCCACCGCGAATTCGGCACGCGGCCGTACTGGTTCTCGCTCGACGGCCTGCTCGACGACATCCGAATCTACAAGCGGGCGCTGACCGCGAAGGAAGTTGAAGCGGCGTATGCCGAGCAGAAGCCCGTCGAAGCGCCGGACCTGCCCGTGCGGCGGATGCCGTCCGGGCCGCCCGGCCCCGGCCGGTTCGGCGCGTACTACTGCAGGCTGAAGTACTACGACGAGTGGGACGAACTCTGGCCGGTCGGCCCGGACCCCGACGTGCTGGTGCGTTTCGACCGTACCGCGGCGCGTGTCGTCTTCTGGCGCGGCAGCCGGTATTCGCCGGCATGGGTGTCCGAAAACGACCTCTGGATGGCTGATCAGAGCGTCGAGGCCTGGGACCAGGTCGAAGGCTGTTTCGAACACATGCAGGACCGCCACTGCCGTCACGCCCATGTCAGAGTGATCGAAAGCTCGGATGCGCGGGCCGTGGTCCACTGGCGCTATGCCCCTATCAGCGCATACGACCATCTATGGCGCGTCGACGAGAAGACCGGCTGGCCGTGCTGGGTCGACGAGTACTACTACATCTATCCGGACGCGACGGGCGTGCGCTTCGTGAGCTGGAAGCAGGACAGCCTGGGGCGGCCCAGGCAGTTCCAGGAGTCGTTGCCATTCACGCACCCGGGCCAGATCCAGGGCGACGTGGTGCACGCCGACTGGGTCACCATCGGCAACATGAAAGGCGAGAGCGGCAAGCTGTCGTTCATCGAGAACCCGCCGAAGATCAAGGTGAAGCCCGGCTTGCCCGGGGACCTGACCATCCAGGTGTACAACTTCAAGTCCGCCAACAAGCCATTCATCATCTTCGAGCCCGGCAACGTGATGGAGTACCTCACCGACCGCGACATCAAGGCGTTGTCGCGGCAGGGCGCGTGCGACCATTGGCCGGTCAGCCTGAACCCGTGCGATGGCCGCACGGCCCAGACGAGCGATCACCCCACGCACTTTCTCGGCTTCCCCATCTCCAACCCGCCGGTCCACGAGGGGGGCGGCCGGTGCTGGTGGCACGGGCTCTACGGGATGACCGAACGCGGGTTCGGCGACCTCGTGCGTGTGGCGCGCAGCTGGAACCACGCACCGGAACTGCGCGTGGCGAAGGGGGATTTCACGAGTCAGGGCTACAGCAAGGCGGAACGGGCGTACCAGTTGAACTGTGCGACGGCCGGGGCGAAGCGCGCTCTCGATCTGGAACTCGCCGGGAACGATGCCTCGCCGATCGTCAACCCCGCGCTGGTGATCAGGCATTGGGGCGACGCGCGGCCGGAGATCACCGTTGATGGCAGGCGGCTACGGCCCGGACCCAATTGTCGCGTCGGATACCACCACGAGGTAGACGGTACCGATCTCATCGTGTGGCTCGGCCTCGAATCCGCAAAGACCGTCCGCGTGACGCTGACGCCTGTCGGGGCTTGAGGAGGTGATGGCCGTGACTGCCGTTCATCGAACCTGAGCGGCCGCGGGATGTTCGCCGGGGCCAGCCGCGCGCCGCGTCCGACCCTCCCGGGCGGCCGCTCGAGCGAGCAGCACGGCCCCTAGCACCATGACGCCGCTCACGACGTCCTGCCAGTAGGTCGACACGCCGCTCATCGCGAAGGCGTTGTAGACGATCGCCAGGAAGAGCACGCCGAGCACGCTGCCGCCAACCGAGCCGGTGCCGCCGTTCAGACTGGCGCCGCCGATCGCCACCGCCGTGATGACCCGCAGCTCCGAGTTCTGTCCGAATCCCGTGCTGGCGCTGACGTATTGGGACGCGGCGACGACGCCCGCCAGGCCGGCGAGCGAGGAGGACAGCACGTAGACCGCCAGCAGCACGCGATCGACCTTCACACCGGACAGCCTCGCCGCCCGGACGTTTCCGCCGATCAGGTAGACCTGCTGTCCGTAGCGGTGGTGGGCGAGCACCGATCCGACCGCGACCGCGAGCACGGCGAACAGCACGAGCGCGACCGGCAACTCCAGGATGCGCCCATGGCCGAGGAACGCGAAGCTCTCCGGGAACCCGGTGACCGGCGCGCCGCGCGTGATCACCAGGCTGACCCCTTTGAGCGAGAGCATCGTCGCCAGCGTCGCGATGAACGGATGCACCCGGAACGCGCGCGTCATCGTGGCGTTGAGCGCGCCGACGCCGGCCGACGCCAGGAGCGCGGTGCCGATGGCGATCGGCACCGGCGTGCCGCCGCGCAACAGCAGACCGGTGACGATGGCCGCGAACGGCAACACGGCGCTGACCGACAGGTCGATTCCGCCGGACACGATCACGGCCGTCATCCCGAGTGCCATGAACGCTTCGAGGATGAAGTTCATCGCCAACACTTCGACGTTCGCCGGGTTCGTGAACTGCGGGTAGAGCGCCGCCACGACCGCGAAGATCGCGGCCACCGAGGCCGCGAGGCCCAGCTTGTACCTGGCCGCCGGTGTGCGAAGCTGCCGGGAGATGATCACCACGCCGCCTTCCCGCGCGCCCATCACGCGCTCGCGTGCCTCATGACGACTTCCTGCGTGGCGGCCGCCGCGTCGAGGATCGTGACCAGCCGCCCCTGCCGGAACACCGCGACGCGGTCGCTCAACCCGAGGACCTCAGGCAGGTCCGAGGAGATGAGCACAATCGCCACGCCGGCGTCGGCGAGTTCGCACAGGTGCCGATGGATCCCGGCCTTCGCCCCGACGTCCACGCCGCGCGTCGGCTCGTCGACGATGAGGACCCGGGGGGCGACGCCGAGCCACTTGGCCAGGAGGACCTTCTGCTGGTTGCCTCCGCTGAGCGTGAGCGCCGCCACCTGGTCGTCGGCCGGCCTGATGTCCAGCTGCCGCACGTATTGGTCGGCCGCCGCACGAACGGCGCCGGGTCGCAGCAGCCCGGCACGCGACACCAGCTTCGGCATCGACGCGGCCACGATGTTGTCCCGGACCGTCATCGGCAGGAACAAGCCGAGAGCCTTGCGGTCCTCCGTCAGGTAGCCGATGCCCGAGGCGATGGCCTGCCGGGGCGACCGGATCGTGAGCGCGCGGCCGTCGAGCGACATCCGGCCCGAGTCCAGGCGGTCGGCCCCGAAGATCGCGCGGGCGACCTCGGTGCGTCCGGAGCCGACCAGTCCGGCGAACCCCAGGATTTCCCCTTCACGTACGGCGAAGCTGACGCCGGCGAACGCGCCGTGCCGCGCGAGTCCCTCCGCGGCGAAGATCTCTTTTCCCGGGCTGGCCTGCCTGGATGGCCTCATGCCGTCGAGGTGGCGGCCCACCATCATGCCGACCAGATCGTCGGGCGACGCCTCGCGGGTCGCGCACCCGGCGAGGCGCCCGTCCCTCAGCACCGAGATCTCGTCGGCGATCTGCAGCACCTCGCTCAACCGGTGCGAGATGTAGATGATTCCGGCCCCGCGCGCCTTCAGGCCGTCGAGCAGGCGGAACAGGCGCTGCGCCTCGTGCTCGGAGAGCGCCGAGGTTGGCTCGTCGAGAATCAGCACACGCGCGCGCAGCGAGAGCGCCTTGGCGATCTCGACCAGTTGCTGCTCGCCGACGCTCAGCGCGCCGACCGGCGTCGACGGATCGAGCGCGCAGCCGATCTCCGACAGGATCTCCCGCGCCTGCCGGCGCAGAGCGCCCCAGCGAACGAAGCCCAGGCGCCCCGTGGGCTCGCGGTGCCCGAAGATGTTCTGCGCGACCGACCTGTTCGGAAAGAGGCTGAACTCCTGATGCACCGTGCCGATGCCGGCGCGAATCGCGTCCGACGGGTCGGCGAACGCGACCGGCCGGCCATCCACCCTGACGGCGCCCGAGTCGGGGCGCACGACGCCGCCGATGACGTTCATCAGCGTAGACTTGCCCGCGCCGTTCTCGCCGACCAGCGCGTGAACCGACCCGGCCCGGACGGCGATCGACACCTCGTCCAGCACCTTGTGCCGCCCGAAGCTCTTCGAGACGCGATCGACGCTCAGGATCTCGTTCGTCATGCCCGCCTCAACGAGCCTCGGTCCGGCGGCGCCGATAGGCATCGAGGGCGATGGCCACCACCAGGATGGAGCCGCTCACCACGCCCTGCCAGTACACGGAGATGTTCAGCAGCACGAAGCCGTTCAGGATGACGGCGAGCAGCAGCACGCCGAGGGCGGTGCCGAGGATGCTGCCACTGCCGCCGCTGAAGCTCGCCCCGCCCAGCACGCACGCGGCGATGGCCCGCAGTTCCGACAGCTCGCCGAAGCGCGCGTAGCCCATCGCGAGGCGCGAGGTCATGAACACCGCTGACACAGCGGCTAGCAACGCGCTGGCCACGAAGCCCGCGAACACGAGGCGGCGGACCGCGATGCCGGACAGGGACGCGGCGGCCGGATTGTGGCCCGCGTAGAACGCGTCGTGCAAGGGCTTCCAGCGCTTCAACAGGAAGTCGAACACAACGAGCAGCCCGAGGACCGCGAAGATGGGGTAGGGGACGCCGAGCAGTTGGCCCCGACCGATCTCGATGTACGCGGCAGGCAGCCCGGAGAGAAAATAGCCCGAGGTGAGGACCGTGGCCGCACCCCGGGCGATCGACATCGTGCCGAGCGTCACGATGAACGACGCCACCCCGAAGCGCGCCACGAGCAAGCCGTTGAGCCCGCCGACCCCCGCGGCGGCTGCGAATCCCAGAAGCACGGCGAGCGGGACCGGCGTTCCCGAGCGGAGGCTCATCGCGGTCACGACGCCGGTCAATCCGAGGACGGCGCCGACCGAGAGGTCGATGCCGCCAAGAACCATCACCAGCGTCATGCCGGCCGCCACCGGCAAGTCGTAGATCATGCCGGTGCCGACCGCTAGGAGATTACTGGCGCTGAGGACCTTGGGCTCGGCCAGGGCCAGGAGACCCACTACGACGAGGATCAGCATGGCCAGAGCGGCTTCGCGCGTGCGGGCGAGCGAACGCCAGGCCCCGCCCCGCACCGTCGGAGCATCTTCAGGGGTACCGACTGGCGGCCGGCGAGGCGGGGGCGGGTCCCTGGGCGGCGCTTTCGTCGGAGACCTGGAAGCTCATGCGCCGTTCTCGGGAGCTGCTCGAGGAGTGTCGCAGTCGGGGTCCGCCACGCAGGTCGCCGCGTGTCGGGGGCGCTTGCGCGCTCGCTGGATTCAGAATAGTATGCAGCGCCCTCGGGCGAGTCAACGACCCGGACCACCCGGGCGGTCAGGCCGGTCCCGTTGGGGACCTCGCCAGTTCCTCGAGATGACGGGCGGCACGGCGGAAGGACGACAGCGATGAACAGCGGCGTACGGTTCAAGAGACTCGCGGTCTGGACCGGAATTCTGGCAGCGTGCGCGCTCGGCGCCTCGGCGTGCAATCGCTCCGGCGCTGCCCCAGGCGGCGGTGCCGCGCCGGCCGCCCAGGAGCGGTATGCCGCCGTCGTATTCCTCAGCGGCTCGGAGTTCTTCAACTGGGCGTATGCCGGGATGCGGGACGCGGCGCGGATGCTCGGTCCCCACGTGCAGGTCGAGTTGCAGGGCCCCGCGGAGTGGGATGCCTCGCTCGAGGCCAGGACGGTCGAGCAGCTGGTGGCGAGGAAGTTCGACGGCCTGGCCGTGACGGCCGCCGAAGCGAACGCGCTCGTGCCGGCCATCGACAAGGCGATCGGAGCGGGGATCCCGGTCGTCACCTTCGACTCGGATGCGCCCGGCAGCACGCGCCTCGCTTTCGTCGGCACCAACAACTACAACGCGGGGTGGGCGGCGGGCAAGGCCATGGCCGAGTGGCTGGGCGGAAGCGGCCAGGTGGGTGTCTCCACCTTCCCAGGGCCCGACCACCTCAAGAAGCGTCTGGACGGATTCACGGCCGCCCTGGCGCAGTTCGGGCCGGCCATCAAGATCGCCGCCATCGTGAACGACGAGGGGGACGTGGCGAAGGCCGAGACGCAGATCACCGCGATGCTGCAGGCCAATCCCGCCATCACGGGGATCTTCTGCGCGCACGGCAACCCGGGCCCAGGCGCGGCGGCCGCGGTACGCAACATGGGCCTGAAGGGCAAGGTCCAGATCCTCGCATTCGACTTCGGCGCGCCGGTCATCGAGCTGATCGAAAGCGGGGAGATCAAGGGGACGGTCGGGCAGAATCCGTACTTGATGGGCTACATGTCGATGGTGCTCGCCTACAGCGCCCGGCACCCGACCGACGTGCCGTCGGGTCGGCCGGGATTCGGCCACGTACCCGCGACCATCGACACCGGCGTCTCCGTCCTCTACAAGGGCGACATCGCCCGGTATCGCACGGTGCCGAAGGTGTAGCGTGATCGCGGGCTGTCCCGATGTCGCGGCCCCACGCGGGACGAGTCCGCCCGTTACGTGCCTGCTCCCCAGATATCACCCACCGTGAACCCTTCGGGAAAGGGATCTTCGGCATCCACGACGTACTGCGCGAAGCCGGTGATCCACGCCCGGCCGGTGATCGTCGGCACCACGGCCCGATGCGGCCCGACCGTCGTTTCCTCGACGAGCCGTCCCGTGAAGACCGTGCCAAGGACGCCCTCGTGGCGGAAGTCCCGGTCGAGCGGCAGTTCTCCTTTGGCGTGCAGCGCGGCCATCTTTGCGCTCGTGCCCGTGCCGCACGGCGAGCGGTCGATGGCACCGGTCCAGGTGGCCGGATTGTTGAAATCCAGCTTCCCGGTGGAGACGATCACGGCGTTCCGGCGGTGCGCGTCTCGCGACTGCGGAGCGCCGGAGAGCTGCGCGATGCTGACGCCAGAGATCTCCGGGTTGTCGGGATGAACGACCGGCAACTGCTCCTGTGCGGCCGCTTTGATCATCTCGCCGATGCGCACGATCTCGCGGCCTTCGTCCGGGGTGAGCCGCAATCCGAACGGCGCGGCGTCGGCAATGACGTAGAACATCCCGCCCCACGCCACGTCCACGGTGACGGCACCGAGGTGCGGAACCGCGATGGTCCGGTTGATATAGGCGGCGAAGGCCGGCACGTTTCGGAACGTCACGCTGGTGACCTTCCCGTTCGCGCACTCCGCGCGCACGCGGACCAGGCCGGCAGGAGCCTCCAGCACGAGCTCGGTGACTGGCTCCCGCATCGGCACCATCCCGGTTTCGAGCAGCGCGGTGGCCACGCAGATGGTGTTCGTGCCCGACATCGCCGGGTATTCCACCTGCTCCATGATCACGAAGCCGGCGTCGGCGTCGGGGTGGGTGGGCGGAAGAACGAGATTGCAGTTGGCGGCCGGATAGCCGCGAGGTTCCCGCAGCATCCGCTTCCGCAGGTCGTCGTGGTGCCGCGCCAGGTACTGCATCTTCTCGAACATCGATCGGCCTGGCACATCACGCACTCCACCGAGAATCACGCGGCCTGGTTCGCCACAGGCATGAAGATCGACGGCGGAGATCATGCGCGACAGGCGCATCGGGTCCTCCCGAGAAGAGAAACGGTCGAGTCATTCCGGCCGGCGCGGCGGGCCGACGAGGTCACCTGAGGCTCAGCTCGATCTCCACCTCCCGGCCGGCCGGCAGCGAGAGCCGGCGGCTTGCCCGTTCCTTTCCCTCGAGCACCTTCGCGTCGCCCTTCCTCACCGTCATCGAAGCGATCTCCGCGGGCGCGCCGAGGTCGATCTCCTGCCGGACACCTGAGAGAAGGACGGCCCGGATCGACTTGCCGTCCCAATGCAACCGCTTGATTTCGATCTGGCCGCGGCAGAGGACGCCTTCGATCGTCCCGGAGGGCCAGGCAGCCGGGCGCGCCGGCAGAAGATCGATCCGGCCGGGATCGGAGGACACGAGCATCTTGATGAGCACGGAGGGCATGCCTCCGCTGATGTCCATGTTGAAGAGCTTCTTGGCGTTGTGAGTGGAGGCGAGGCTGGCGTACCAATAGCGGTTGATCAGGGGCACCAGGCAGCGATAGGCGAGGTCGGCCTCTCCCAGGCTGGTGGCGGCCTGTCCCAACTGGACCAGGCCGAAGGACATGAAGCCGCTCTGCTTCTCCCAGTTGGTCCAGTGGCGTTCGAGCTTCAGCTCGATGAGCCGCTTGAAGGCGGCCCGCAGCTTGGGGCTGCGGGCGATCTCGTCGGGAAGACCATCGAAGAGGGCGTAGAGCTGTGAAGTGTGGCGGTGGTTGTAGTCGTCTTCCAGCCTGGGCGTCAGCCATTCCTTGATGGCGCCGTCCCCGTTGATCATGTACTCGGGCATCTTCGCCAGCATCTTTTCCCAGACCGGCACCTTGTCGGCGTTGACGCCGAGGGTCCGGGACGCGGCGATCGTGTTGGTCAGAAGTTCCTTCGCCGCCGCGACGTCCATGGTCGCGTTGAAGGTCATCTGGTGCCCGGTGTTCTTGGCGAAATTCTCCGGCGACTGCGTCGGGCTGAAGACGTAGCGCCCGTCAGGCCCTTCGGTGAGGTAGTCCTCGAAGAACAGCGCCGCCTTCTCCATGAATGGCAGAGCGTGGCGGGCGAGGAAGGTCCGGTCCCCGGTGTAGAGGTAGTAGTCGTAGAAGTAATGGGCCGCCCAGGCCGCCCCGGCCACCCAGAACTGGCCCGGGAAGCTCACGGCGAAGGCGTTGTTGAATCCGTTCGTGGTCGACCGCGAGGGCAGCTCGATGCCCCGTGCCCCGAAAATCCGCCGGGCATTGATCTCCAGCCATGGCACCAGCCATTCCATGTAGGAGGTGTAGGCCAGCATCAGCTCGGGCGTGTTGCCCATCAGCAGACTCGAGACGGCCGAGGGGACATTGCCGTTGTGGGTGAAATCGCTGGACCAGGGGGGCTCATAGGTCCCGGCCCAGACGCCCTGCAGCGTCGGTGGCCAATCGCTCGTGCTGGAGATGATGTTGTAGCGGCCGGCGTCGAAGAGCTTCTCGATGAGGGCCCGCGAGGGCTCGGCGTCGGTCGTCTTCGCCAGCAGTTGCTCCGAGGTCAGCATGTGATCGGCGCCGCCACCGAGATCGAGCCGCATCCGGCCGAAGAGACCGCCGTGGATCGTGGCGTGCCGTGCCAGCAGAGACGCGTAGTCTGCAGGGATCTTCCGGAGGTCGCTCTTGGTCTGGCCGAGCTTGCTCTTGTCGGGCTCGTCGAGCAGGGTGATGTCGATCAGCAGGAGGACCTCGTCGGCCCCAGCGACCGAGATGGCCGGACCATCGACGGTCACCGTGCCGTTGCGGGCGATCACCCTGGCCGTGCCTTCCAGTCCCTGGATGCCGCCGGGGTAGGCGTTGATGAATCCGTTCCGGTAGACCATGAACGACTGGTCGGCGCTCGTGGCCAGGTTGTTGACGTTGGACTTGAACCGACGCGCGGAGGGGTCCCGGGGCGCCAGTTCCAGCCGACAGGAGACCTTACCGCGTTCCGGTCCAGTGATGATCATGACGGCCACGCCGTCGGCCCGCGAAACGAAGAGCCGGCGTTCGAAGACGCCCCGGCCGTCGGCCCAGTGCACGGTCGTCTCGCCCGTGCGGAAATCGGTCGACCGGGCATAATCGCTGACCACTCCCTCTGCGGCCATCTTGATCCGCAGGTCGAAGGCCGGCATGAGCGGATCGGGGTAGAGGAAGCCCTTCTGCTCTGAGAGACTCATGGCCAGCCGGCTGGCCTGCTCGTACAGACCGCGGTCGATCAGCCGCCGGATCTCGAACAGCCGCTCGCCGGTGTTGGGGGGTAGAAGCGGCGCGCGCTCGGGCACCAGCAGGTGCTTGTGGCTGAACACGACGATCTCGTCGAGCGGACGACTCAGCACGCTCGCCCCGACCGTGCCATTGCCGCTGAGGAGGCCCTGCTCCCAGGTCTCCGCGGGTTCGGAGCTGATGAAGCCGCGCTCGGGGACAGACAGCTTCTGCGGCGGGCTCTGCCAGACTCCGTACGGTGCGGGGGAGAAGGCTGCGGGGTTGTCGGCGACACCCGCTGTCAGCCAGAGCAGACTCAGGACGGCTACCGGAACAACCGACTTCTTCACGGCGGAGACCCTCCTTCGGGTGCGGCCTGAATGCGGGGCCGGCAACGGACTGATTATGGGTATTGCCGTCGACGTGTCAAGGCGCGATGACGAAGCATCTCCTACCTTGACAGCCGCGCGTGGAGCCAGAACAATCTGCTCCGAGGAGCAGACGGCGCGGACCGCCGTGGCTCGTGAGGGGAGAATCATGAAAGCCAAGATCGTGGGACTGGCCTTCGCTCTGCTGGCGGCTTCCGCCTCCGGCCAGGGCCAGGACGCGCGCCTGCAGTCATGGGCCCGGCACGTTCAGATGCGCGACGAGTCCCCCTTCCGAGGGCTCCGCTGGCAGTCGCTCGGCCCGCGATTCCAGGGCGGACGGGTCGAGACCATCGACGCCGTCCCCGGGACCGGCATCATCTACGCGGGCTTCGGAGCCGGATCGATCTGGAAGACCGTCAATCACGGCCTGACCTGGACGCCCATCTTCGACGACCAACCGACCTCGGCGATCGGCGACCTCGCCGTATCCCCCTCCCAGCCGAATATTCTCTACGTGGGAACCGGGGAGAGCCTGATGGCCCGGAGCTCGTTCGCCGGCGTCGGCGTCTTCAAGTCGACGGACGGGGGCACGACCTGGACTCACCTGGGCCTCGCCGACACCCATCATATCGGTCGCGTGGCCGTCCATCCGAAGAACCCCGACATCGTCTTCGTCGCCGCGCTCGGACATCTCTTCACGCAGAACGAAGAGCGGGGTCTGTTCCGCACGAAGGACGGCGGCAAGACCTGGAAGAAGGTCCTGTACGTCTCGGACAGGGTCGGGGCGGCCGACGTGGTCTTCGATCCCTCGCGTCCCGACACGATCTACGCGTCGACCAACGAGCACGATAGAAAGGCGTGGAACAACGTCGAGCACGGCCCGGGGTCGGGCGTCTACAAGTCCGTCGACGGGGGCGATACCTGGAAGCGCCTGGCCGGCGGGCTGCCGGGCGGCCCTTTCCTCGGCCGCATCGGCCTGGCCGTCGCGCCGTCCGCGCCCCGGACGGTCTACGCGTTCCTGGCGAACCAGACGCCCGTCGAGGAAACGCGGCCGGAGGGCAAGCGGACCGTTCCGACCGGCCCCGAGGTCTATCGCTCTGACGACCGGGGAGAGAGCTGGCGCAAGCTCCAGATGAAGAACGACCGCCTTCGACTCGGCTTCTACGCCGACATCATCGTCTCGCCAGACGATCCGGAGATGTTCTACGCCACGGCCCAGAATCTCCAGCGCTCGGACGATGGCGGACGGACGTTCCAGCAGGTTCACGGCCTGGTCACGCATCTCTACGACCATCCGTCGCCGGCGCTCCATCTCGATCATCATGACCTGTGGATCGACCCCACCGACGCGAAGCGCCTGATCCTCGGGAACGACGGCGGCGTCTACGTGTCGACCGACCGCGGCGCGACGTGGCTCCATCTCAACAACATTCCCGCCGCCGAGTTCTACGCGATCTCCGTGGACGAGGCCGACCCGTACTTCGTGTACGGCGGCACCCAGGATGACTCCGCCCTGTTCGGCCCGGCGGACCGCGTGCCTCTGGACGGCGTCAAGGATCCGTGGCAATACGTCTGGATCGATCTGTGGGGCGGTGGAGATTCCTACGTGACGGCCGTCGATCCAGCCGACCCGGGAACGATCTACTTCGAGCAGCAGTTCGGCGATTTCCAGCGCAAGAACATGCGGACCGGGGAGATCAAGCGCATTCGGCCCCGGGCGGACAAGGGCGAGCCTGAGCTCCGCTACAACTGGATGTCGCCGTTCATCATCTCCCGCCACAATCCCGGCATCGTGTACTTCGGCGCCAACAAGCTGTTCCGGTCGCTCGACCGGGGCGACACCTGGCTGGCCGTCAGCCCGGATCTCACCACCCAGCCGGGACCCGAGAAGCAGGGGAACGTTCCCTACGGGACCATCACCACGATCAGCGAGTCACCGCTCCGCCCCGGATTGCTCTACGTCGGCACGGACGACGGCCGGGTCTGGATCACCCGCAACGACGGCGCCCAATGGACCGAGGTCGGACGGGGCTTGCCACCCAAGTGGGTCAGTCGGGTCGTCGCTTCGGGCCACGTCCTGGGAACGGCGTACGTGACGTTGACCGGCTATCGCGAGAACGACTACCGCCCCTACATCTTCAAGACCGTTGATTTCGGGGCGACGTGGGAGCCGATCGCGGCCGGGCTTTCCGAGGAGCAGGTCAACGTCCTCAGGGAAGACCCACGCAGCGCCGCCACGCTCTATGTCGGCACCGACCAGGGCGGCGTCTACGTGACCAAGAACGGTGGAACATCGTGGCTCTCGCTGTGCGCGAACCTGCCGCCGGCGGCCGTCCACGATATCGCGATCCAAGCCCGCGAACGGGAGCTGGTCATCGGCACGCACGGCCGGAGCGCCTTCAAGATCGACCTCGTGCCCATCCAGGACTTCTCGGATGCGATCGCCGCCGAACCGATTCACCTCTTCCCGGTCCGGCCGGCCATGCTTCCCCAGGCCCGCGACTACGGCGGGGATTGGGCGCTGGAGACGCGGCAGCCCGCCGCGCTGAACTACTTCCTGAAGAGCGCGGGCCGGGTGTCCCTCCGCATCTTCGACGACAAGGGAAAGGCCGTCCTGGAGCGGGAGGAGCAGGGCCGGGCCGGGCTCAACGTCGCCGTCTGGGACCTGGTCGTCGGCGGCGGGTACGCAGCGCCCGGCGGTCCTCGGAGCCGGGGCGAGGCTGGCCGGAAACGGCGACTATCGGATCGAGCTCCAATCCGGGGCGGCGAAAGCGGACGGCGTTCTGACCATTCGGAAACCGTCGCAGCCCAAGATCGGATGGGAGAGCGGGAAGAACCCGGACCGTCGCGGGGCTCGCTGAGAGAACCTGCTGATCGAAGATCGATGGGGAGAGAACCATGAACCCAGTGAATCGAAGACAGTTCCTGAAGACGGCAGCCGTCACGGCCGGTGTGACCATCGTCCCGCGTCATGTCCTCGGAGGCCCGGGCTTCGTCGCCCCGAGCGACAAGCTCAATATCGCGGGGATCGGCTGCGGCGGGCAGGGGGGCGGCGATCTGGGCCAGATGAGCACCGAGAACATCGTCGCCCTCTGCGACGTCGATTGGCAGCGGGCAGCCAAGACGTTCGCCAGGCATCCGGCGGTCCCGCATTACAAGGATTTCCGGGTCATGCTCGACAAGCAGAAGGACATCGACGCCGTGACCGTCGGGACGCCGGACCATTTTCACGCCGTTGCCGCCCTGGCCGCGATCCAACTCGGCAAGCATGTGTTCGTCGAAAAGCCCCTCACCCACACCATCCGGGAAGCCCGCGTGCTGGCCAAAGCCGCCCGCGAAGCCAAGGTCGCCACCCAGATGGGCAACCAGGGACACGCCATGGAGAGCATCCGCGTCCTGTGCGAGTGGATCGAGGACGGGGCGATTGGCAAGATCACCGAAGTCCACGCATGGTCGCCCCATCCGGTGTGGCCGCAGGGCATGGATCGTCCTGCGGAAACGCCTCCGGTGCCCGAGACGCTCGATTGGGACACCTGGGTGGGGCCGGCGCCCTTCCGGCCGTACCATCCCGCCTACCTTCCGTCCCGCTGGCGCGGGTGGCTGGATTTCGGGACGGGCGGATTGGGTGACATGGGCTGTCACATCTTCGACCACATCTTCTGGTCGCTGAAGCTCGGCGCCCCGCTCAGCGTCGAAGCCAGTTCCTCGATCTTCGTCCCGGGGACCATGAACTGGGACAAGCCCAGGAACACGGAAACGTATCCGCAGGCTTCGATCGTGACCTACAAATTCCCGGCGCGTGAGGGCTTCCCGCCGCTGACGCTCACCTGGTACGACGGCGGCCTCATGCCGGCCCGGCCCGAGGAGCTTGCCCCCGGCATGAAGATGGGTGACACCTACGGCGGGGCGCTCTACATCGGCGACAAGGGCAAGATCCTCACGGGCTCCCACGGGGCCAACGGTCTACGCATCCTTCCCGAAGAGAAGATGAAGGCCTATGTGCGCCCGCCGAAGACCATTCCCCGTTCGATCGGGCACTACCGGGAATGGATCGAGGCCTGCAAAGGTGGCCCGGCCGCCGGGTCGAACTTCGACTACGCCGCGCCGCTGACCGAGATCGTCCTGCTCGGGTGCGCGGCGGTGCGGGCCGGCGAGAAGCTGGAGTGGGACGCGGCGAACATGCGTTTCCCCAACCTGCCCGCGGCGGACCAGTACTTGACGAAGGACTATCGCGCCGGCTGGAAACTGGCCTAGCGTCGGACGAATCTCCATCCGGGGCCCGGGCCGTCGAGCCGCGAGCGGCGACGGCCGCGCTCGAGAACGGGACGTTGTCCCTTCGCTTCCCGGAGCCTGGTTCGGCCGTCCTGACGAACAAGTTGACCGGGAGATCATTTGCGCTGAGCGCGGAGCCGTCCGTTCTCGTGCTCGAGGTCGCCGGGAACCGACCATAGGAAGGAGAGCGGTTTCCGCTCGCCTGCCGCTCGCGGGTTACCGTAACGCCAGCTATCGGACGCCGCCCGGACAGACGATCGCCCAAGCAGCCGTCATCCACCGCGGCACGGGGATCACCGGAGACGTGCGAAGCGGCGAGCCTCTGGCCGACATAGCCCAGTGCTCCGCAGACCAGGATTCTCATCGGTGGACGATTCGACTCCTTCGGCGCGGCGAGTCTTCGTGCTACACTGCGCGCCTTCGCAGACGCTACGAAACGTATCGAACCGCGCGTGCAAACGTCGACCGGAGGTGCGCAGTGAACGAAGAAGGAACGCTGGTGCCTGTGCCTCGGCTTTCACGTTCGGCGGTGTGGATCCTCATCCTCATCCCTCTCGCGTTCTTTCCCATGCTGCGGGTGACCTTCCCCCACGTCGGGCTCTGGCCCGGAGCCGCCATCGCCGTGCTCAGCCTCCGCCTGCTGCGCGCGTCGCCGTCTCAGGCCGACCGTGCGGTGGCGAAGGGTGGCGTAGGAGTCGTGATCGCGCTCGCGCTCTTCACCGCCGTCGCAGGCCTGGCCGTCGAGTTGCCAGGGAGCGTTCCACCGCTGGAGCTCGAAACGGAAGGCAGGACGTCGGACTGGTGGGTCAAGGGCGCGGCGTTTCTCGTGCTGATCGTGTCGATCTCATTGCACGAGTGCGCCCATGCCGCGAGCGCCTGGTTCTCCGGGGATTCGACCGCGAAGGACGCGGGACGGCTCACGGTGAATCCCGTCCGCCACGTGGAGCTGTTCGGCACGATTGTCCTTCCGGCCATCCTGACCTTTCTCCCGGGTGGTTTTGTCTTCGGGTGGGCCAAGCCGGTACCGGTCTCCCCGGGTCGATTCCGCAACACGAGGCGCGGCCGCGTGGCGACCTCCGTTGCGGGAGTGGCCGTCAACCTGACGCTGGCACTCCTCTCCGCATCGGCTCTGGGGGCCGTCGGGGTCATCCTGCATGCATGGCATCCGGACATGACCAGTCAGGGCTTCATGAATCCGTGGCGCCAGGTGGAGTTTGCCGGGCTGCCCGCCGGGGGCGGGTGGGTCCTTCTTGTGGAAACCCTGAAGAGCGGCGTGTCCCTGAACATGATTCTCTTCTCGTTGAACATCCTTCCCGTGCCTCCGCTGGACGGCTTCGGCGTCCTCGAAGGCGTGGCGCCTCAGGGGCTGCAGCCGCTGCTGGCTCGTGCGCGCGGCTGGGGCATGCTCGTGTTCCTGGCGCTGATCTTCACGAAGGCGCTCGATTACCTGCTCCTGCCGGGCGCGATGATCGCGCTGTGGCTCAACTTCATCGCCGGAGCCTTTGCGAAACTGGGATAGTACAGGAGGCGCCATGACACGTTCGACCCGTTTCCCCGCATCCGTCTGCACCTGCATGCTGGTCGCGCTGCTCACCGGGGGCGCGGCCGTCCCGGCAACTGCCCAGGCGCCCCCGTCAGTCGTCGCCATCCAGCCCGTCACCGTGCCCGTGCCGTCGCCCGGGGACGTACGAGGCCAGCTTCCGGAACCTCAGGAGAAGGTGTCCGTCACGCGGCACAGCATCAAGGTGGGCGGGCAGGCCGTGGCCTACACCGCCACGACCGGCACGCTGGTCCTGCGCGACGACAACGGCAAGGCGCTCGCCAGCTTCTTCTACGTCTACTACACGCGGGACAACGTCACCGATGTGGCGAAGCGGCCCATCTTCTATTCGTTCAACGGGGGCCCCGGCACGGCGTCGATCTGGATGCACATGGGCTTCACCGGGCCGCGTCTCGTGACGTACGACAGCGAAGGCTTCATGCAGCGCCCGCCGTTCCGGCTGAGCGACAACGAGCACTCGATCATCGACGTCGCCGACATCGTCTTCATCGATCCCGCGGGCACCGGCTTCAGCCGGATGGCGCCCGGGCAGGACCTGCACCGGTTCCACGGCATCGCGGACGACATCGCGGCCATGGGCGACTTCATCCGCGTCTTCACGACGCGCCTGGGACGATGGAAGTCGCCGAAGTTCCTCATCGGCGAAAGTTACGGCACCACGCGCGCGTCGGGCCTGGCCGGGTACCTCCAGAGCCAGCACCAGATGTACATCAACGGCGTTGTTCTGGTGTCGATGACGAACCTCGGCGTGGAGCGCGGCGTCGACGTCAACTACGCGACCGCCCTGCCCTACATGACTGCCACCGCGTGGTACCACAAGAAGCTGCCGGCCGAGCTGCAGGCGAAGCCGCTGCGGACCGTGCTGGCCGAGTCAGAGGCGTTCGCGATGCGCGACTACCTGTTCGCCCTGACGAAAGGCGGGCAGATTGGCGCCGAGGAGAAGGCCTCGACGGCGAAACAGGTGGCCCGGCTCATCGGTGTGTCGCCCGACTTCGTCCTTCGGTCGAACCTGCGGGTCGAGAAGGGCCGGTTCTGGAAGGAACTGCTCCGCGATCAGGGCATCACCGTCGGCCGGCTCGACAGCCGCTATACGGGCCGGGACCGGGACAACGCCGGCGACGTCTACGAAGGCGACGCCGCGCTCTGGAACTGGGATGGCCCGTTCGCCGCGGCCTTGCAGATCTACTTCAAGGACGAGCTGAAGTGGGAGACGGACGAGAAGTACTACGTGTGGGGCAACGTGCGGCCGTGGCGGCAGG
This sequence comes from uncultured Acidobacteriota bacterium, assembly GCA_963698725.1. Taxonomy (GTDB): domain Bacteria; phylum Acidobacteriota; class Vicinamibacteria; order Vicinamibacterales; family Fen-181; genus FEN-299. The sequence goes on along the minus strand of CAVORY010000002.1, from coordinate 1,069,328 downwards.
ACCCGGACCCGCGCGTGGGCGAGATGCTGCGCCGGGCGATGACGCAAAATCCGTTCCTCGAAGTGCTCGTGCTGCAGGGATACTACGACGGCGGCACGGACTACTACAGCGCGCAGTACACGATTGCGCATCTGGATCCGGGCGGGGCGCTGAACAGCCGCTTCCGCTTCGCGTTCTATGAGAGCGGCCACATGATGTACCTGAAGCAGAGCGAACTTGCGAAGACCAAGCTGGACCTCGTGAAGTTCATCCAGACGGCTACGGGAGCCGGCCAGTAGGGGCCTGGATCGTGGTGGAGGGCCGGTATTCGTGGTGGCCACGTACAAGAGCGGATTGAAATAGCGGCGCGGGCTGTCGCGGCAGGGCCCGGTCGAGAAGATGGCCAGACCGTCGCGGTCGCCCGAAAGGGCAAGAGCCAGACGCTGACCAATACCGTCTCGACGGCTGGGTTGGCCACAGGCTCGTAAGGAGGTACCGCCGTGAGGAGACATCCATCGATCCTGGCCGGCGTCGCGTTGGCCGCGCTCGCGCTCGCGATCGCGTTCGTGCCGCGCGCGGGTGCCATCCCCGCCACGAGGCACACGCTCGTCGTCCTCACCGGCGGACACGACTTCGACGTCAAGGCCTTTCCGGCGCTCTTCGAAGGGTACGACGACATCAGCGTCAGGATCGTGAACCAGACGCGAGGCGATGAGATCTTCCAGGACATCCGCGGCTGGAACGCCGATGCGATCGTGCTCTACAACTTCAACCAGAATCTCGACGCGAACGGCCAGAAGAACTTCCTCGCGCTGCTGGAGAAGGGCGTGGGCCTCGTGGTCGTGCACCACGCCATTGCGGCCTATCAGGAGTGGCCCGAGTGGAACAGGATCCTCGGTGCCCGCTACTATCTCAAGGACGAAACCGGCACCGACGGGGTCGTGCACCCGGCCTGCACGTGGAAGCACGACGTGGACTTCGCGATCCGCGTCGAAGACGCCGCCCATCCGATCACCGCCGGCGTCAGCGACTTCGCGATCAACGACGAGGTCTACCGGGGCTACACGGTCTTTCCCGGCGCACACGTCCTGCTCTCCACCGACGAGCCGCAGAACAACCGAAGTCTGGCCTGGTGGAAGACGTACGGCAGGGCCCGCGTCGTCTATCTCCAGCTCGGTCACGGTCCCGGCGCCTGGGCGAACCCGAGCTACCGCCGGTTGCTGGCCAATGCGATCCGCTGGTCTACTCGCCCCACCACTGCTCCAGCCGCCGCGCGGAGCGCTTCACGTTTTCCACGCCGGCAATCTCGAGCGTCGTCGCGCCGTCGAACCCGCTCTTCTTGAGCGCCTTCACCACCTGCGGAATGCCGACAACGCCGTCGCCGAGCGGAATGCTGCCCATGCCGCAGCCGTAGATCGAGCCGCGCCTGGCCTCCATCTCGGGCGGCATGTCCTTCCAGTGGACGTGGCCGATGCGGGTACCAAAGGCGGCGACGAAATCCATCGGAGCTTCCCCTCCGAGCCACGAGTTGCCCGTGTCAAGGCAGACCCCGACGGTTTCGGGATGGCCCAACTTGTCGAGCAGCCGCGCCATGCCGTCCACCGTGTCGGTGACGCGGCCGTGCGGTTCGAGCAGGAGCCTGACCCCTAGTTCCACGGCCCATTCGACGGGTGTCCGCAGCTTCTCCACGATGGCGAAGATCTGCTCCGACGGGGAGAGACGTTCCCCATGTTCCGTCCTGGGATCGCCTTCGGTGGTGATGACATCCGTGATGCCAAGCGCGGCGGCCAGGCGGATGGCCTTGACGATCTCGTTGGTGCCGTAGACGTCCGGCGATGGCGGATCCAGAAGGTTGGCGTGAGCACAGAAGGCCGTGAGTTCGATGCCGGCCTCCTCCGCCATTCTGCGGATTCGAGCCGGATGGCAGTCGAGGCTGACCGACGCGGAGAAACCGTATTCCACGCCGAGCATGCCGCCCTGATGGTTGTCGGTGATGTCGGCGCAGCGGATGCCCATCTCGCGGATCGCCTGGAACTGGCGGGCCATCGGGGCGAAGGGTTCGACGAGGGCGAAACACCCGATCTTCATCGTCGTGATCTCCCGTTCGAGGCGGCTACGGGGTTTGGACGTCACGCAGGTAGTTGCCGCGCGACGGCTTGGACATCTCGCTGTTGAGCGGCTCGGGGGACACGATGCGATAGGCCTGCGGATCCCAGACGATCTCCTGTCCGCTCTTGATCGAAATGAGGGACAGATGGCTGATCGCGTCCGAACGGAAGGCGTCCCCGATCGGTGCCACCTGGTTGGCGCGGTCGCGGACGCTCTCGACGAACGCCCTGTAGTAGTGATTGCGGTACAACACGCGCTGGCTGCCTTCGCACTGTCTGAGCTTGAGCCACTCGGGGTTGCTGGCTTGCGCGGTGTCGCGACTGAGGCTCACCCAGCCCTTCGTGCCGAAGAAGGTCGTGCCGTTGTTCTCCACGATCGCCTGGCCCTCGGCGTTCTTCGACCTCTTCTGCAGGTACGATTGCACGACGGGCTCGGCGACATCGGTGCTCATGAAGTGCATCGACACACCGTCACCGAACCGGATGTCGACGTCCCAGGTTCTGCACGTGTTGCACAGGTCGGTGGCCGGAGGAAAACTCCCCTTCCCCTTGAAGCGCACGGGGCCCTTCGTGTCGGACTGCGATCCCCAGACGGCGACATCGAGCGGGTGCGCGCCCCAGCCCGCGATGAAGCCGATGGCGTAGTCGGCGCAGTACCACGAGCCGACGTTGGTGATGCGATCCGTCGTGCAGGGCCGCATCGGGGCGGGACCGATGTACAGCTCGTAGTCCAGGCCCGGAGGCACCGGGATCTCGTCCATCGAGCCGCCAGTTCGTCCGCCCGGCGCCCACACGTCGATGCGCTTCACGTCGCCGATGTAGCCGTTGAGCACCAACTCGACACCCCGCTTGATCATCTCGCTGCTGCGCTGCTGGGTTCCGTACTGGAAGACCCTGTCGTGCTTCTTCAGCGCCTCGAAGACCATGCGGTTCTGGGCCAGCGTGTATCCGAGCGGCTTCTCGAGATAGAGGTCCTTCCCGGCGCGGATGGCCTCGAGGGCGACCGGCACGTGCCAGTGGTCCGGCGTCGAGATCACGACTGCGTCGATGCCGCGGGCCGCGAGCATCTCCCGGTAGTCGCTGTACAACCTGGGATCGTGGCCCTGTGCCTCGCGGACGAAGCCAGCCGCGCGTTCGCGCCGCTGTATGTAGGGATCGCAGATGGCCACCGAAGCGGCGCCGTCGACGGAGAGAAAGTTGCGGAGATTGGCGGTTCCCTGGCCGCCGGTGCCGATGTGCCCCAACTGGATCGTTCTGCGCGGACTGTTCTGTCCTCTGAGGACATGGGCCGGTAGGAGCATCGGACCGGCGGCGGCGGCGAGCATGCCCTTGAGAAACTCACGACGATTGCGGGAGGAGTGTGTGCTCATGGTGGGTCTACTTTCGGCGCTCGGGAGAAACGGAACCCCTGGCAGCCCATTCGACACCGTGAACGAGAAGTTGCTGGAATCCTTCGTTCGTCATGCCGTCGGCGTCGTGCCCCAGCAGGAGCGTGAAGCCGCGGCCGGAACCGAGCGCGTTGACCATGGCAAGGGGCTCCGGCCTGCCGCTTCCTCCATGTTCCGGCCTGGGCGTCGCCGTCGCCAGCACCACGGTACCTTCTGCCAGTCTGCATCCCTGCCAGAACTCGTCTCGGGTCTTGAAGTTCTTCACGCCCCCGGTGATCGGGTGCCGAACGGAGCTCATGACGACCTCGGCCGTGTGCACCCTGCCGTGACTCGTGCCGCTGGTCCACGAGGTGCCGGCCAGTGTCTGGAATTCGGGCCAGTCGTAGAAGACGGAACTGCCCGCGTGGACGACGACAAGACCATGGCCGCGCTCCAGCCAGACGACGAACGCCTTCCGCATGTCGGCGCCCCAGGTGGGCGTGTCGGCGGGCATGCCGAACAGATTGTAGTTGCTGAGGAGAACGTCGAAGCCCTCGAGAATCCGACGGCTTCATGGACGCTGCGTCGTCGAACACGCTCACGTCGAAGCGACCGGCGCGCTCGAGGATCTGGCGAATGACCGGGGTCGTCGCCTTCCAGTCGTGGTTGCTGGCGCCAGTGAGCAGGAGCACGCGAATGCCACCCGGCGCCGGCGACGCGGCCCAGGTCGCGGAAAGCAAGAGCAAACCAATCCAGGACGCAGGTCTCACCGTATCACCCCGTGCTCGAGATTCACCTCCGCTGCCTTCTTACCGTGCCAGCGACACTATAGGCACGGGCGCGCGGCTTGCCAAGCGCTTATGGGAGATCGGGTGAGCGCCGCCGGCGTCCGGTTCCGTGGATTTCGCGTCGCATGGTCGTATCCTCCTTCGCCGACGAGAAGCGCGGCCCCGGCGTCGCCCGCCTACTTCCAGGGATACAGCAGGTAGAGATGCGCCAGGCGCCCGGTTTCCCCGATGAAGAGAGTCCCGTCGGGCCCCGCGATCATCGAGTCGGCCTCGTAGGCCAGCCACGCGTAGTACGGCGTCCGGTTGACGTGCAGCATGCCGCCGCTCTCGAACGAGCCCGCTCGCGTTCGATAGACGAAGACGCGGGCAGACCCGCCCGGCTCGCCGCCAACTCCCCAGAGGTCGCCGTCCTGGCTGAAGGCCAGCCCGCGGATGCGCTGCTGCCAGATCGGCTTCCCCAGGTTCTGGATCGTCATCGCCTCGGGGTCGAAGCGGAAGATGAATCCGTCCGACGTCCCGCCGTAGATCGTGCCGTCCCGGCTCAGCACCATGGCGTCGACGACGGCCTTGTATTCCCGTCCCATCTCGGCCGGAATGCGGCGATCGCGATGATGGGTGAGCGTCCCCGTGTCGGGCGAGTAGTCGAACAGCGCGCCATAGTCGCCCGTCCCCCAGACCCTGCCCTTCGCGTCGAGCACGAGCGCCCGCGGGATGCTGCGGAACGGCTCCTCGTTGAGAGGGGCGCCGCAGATCGGACCTTTGTCCACGGTCTTTCCGGTCTTGAGGTCCATGACGAAGAAGTGTCCGCCGGGAAAGGTCACACCGTAGAGCGCCCCGTTCCCGTAGATCAGCGACACCACGCTTTCGCCGGCGACAGGCACGCCGAGGTCCGCGGCGAACGGGAGAGGCCGGGACGGATCGGGCGTCTGCATGCGCGGGCGGCTCTGGAGTTCCTTCGCAGGCTCGAAACGGAAGATGCGTCCGCCCGCATAGCCCTTGTACCGCAGCAGGACGTCCTTGCCCCGTTCGTCGATCCGACCCTGGTTCAGAAGCGACGTCCCGATGTAGATCGAATCCGTCTGGCGCGGCGGCCATCGAGTGGAAGATGCTCTCCTGGCCGGGCAGGTGGCCCAGCGGGAAGACGTGGCCCCACTTCGAGTCGAGGACGAAGAGGTGGGCCCGTTTGCCGGAGGTCCCTCCGTAGAGGTTGCCGTCGCTGCCAACGACCAGCGACGTGATCGCGGATTCGCCGGGCGGGATCACGTCCAGGGGCGGGTGGCCGAGGAGCCGCAGATCCAGCCGCAGCGGGTTCGCCGAGTACATGGTCGTTTCCTGGGCGGCCAGGCCGACGGGGGAGAGCGCCAGGAGGACGATCGCCAGCGTGATGCGCGTGCTCTTGTTCATGGTCGTCCTCCTCGTCAGCGGTTCTTCCCGGGCCGATAGATCAGGAGTCTCAGCGTGTAGGTCCGGCCCTTGTGCATCTGCTTCTTGCTGTCGGTGTCCTTCTCGAGGACGAGATCGGCCGGCAGGCCCGACACGCTCCGACCCTTCCCTTCGGGCTCCAGAACGTGGGCGACGAAGTAGATCGTTCCGTCCGGCGCGGCGCTGGCCGCGTTGGGATGGACAGCCGTCAGGCCGCCCTCAACCTGGATCAGCCCTTTGTCCTCCCGTTGGCCGGTCTTGAGGTCGTAGGTCACGAGCCCGGCGGCCATCCCGCCTCCCCAGTACGGCGTGACGTCTTCGGCCCCGGCGGCCGAGTTGAGGGCGTAGTAGATGACATTGTCCGGTCCCCGGCAGAACGAGATCATGGCGTAGGGGACGTCGCGTTTCCCGCGGTATCGATCGGCCGCGAGCTGGTCGAGCAGCTTCATCTCGCCTTCGGCCCCCTTGTGCGGGTCGTATTCGACGAGGTAGGAACTTCCGGTCTCCAGGAAGTAGATCTTCTTGCGGTCGGCCGACGCGGCGACGGCCGTGAACGTCTGCTCGGTCTCCCAATACGCCCGGTGGATGGGGACGCCGACTTCGCGCTGGGGCAGCTGGATCTGGAGGTTCTCGATGGCGTCCTTCACCGGGTCGTAGCGGTAAAGCCGTCCCCGGCCCCAGCAGCCGTAGACCCGGCCGAGGTCGTCGACGGCCAGGGTCCGGCCGACGGCGTCCCAGTTCTGGACCTGGCCCATGTCGGTCGTCTTCCCGGTTGCGAGGTCGTAGTAGAGAAAGTGCCCTTGTGGGTAGGTCACCGCGTAGAGCCGGCCCCGCTGCGGGTCCATGGTCATCGTCAGCAGCCCGTTCCCTTTGAGGGCGATTCCCAGGTCGGTGACGACATCGGTCTTGGGGTCGTAGACCATCCAGTGGCCGCCGGGGTACGCGTCCGGGCTGGGAAATGTCGCGAACCCGTAGAACGCCGACAGGTGGGTCCCGAAGTAGATCTTCCCGTCAGCACCCTCCATGATCTGAGAGTGGACCTTGGCCTGGGGCTCGACAGCCAGATTGGTCTGGCCGGTGATGCGATTCATGTCGCCCAGGAGTCTCATCGTGTCGGTCTTGGGATCGTAGACGGCGACCGAGGCCCCGGCGCCGTGGTAGTTCAGGCCGACGTAGACCCGGCCGTCCGAGGCGACGAGGCAGGCCGTGTAGTTCGAGTCCCAGACCATGGGGTTCGGAAAGGTCCGGGACTCGAGGCGGACGATCTTCGGCTCAGCTCCCGAAGCCGTTCCCGCAAGCGCCAGACCGACCAGGAACAAGCCAAGCCCGAACGGGCGGAGGATCGATTGGACCTTCATGGCGTGTATCCTTCCATTCTCGGTGGTGGGTACTTCCTGCTGGCCGTGCCGGGAGTCTATCGCAGACTGCGCGGCAACAGGTAGCGTCGGCGGTGTCCGGGCTCCCCGGCCGAGTCGTTCGGCTGCCAGGTGTCGCTGCCGAAAACTCGATCCGCCGCGCGTCCAAGGCCGCTGAGTCGTGGCGTCGTCGTCGAAACCCCCGCCCGTCTCCCGAGCGCCGCAACTTGCGTGTCGGTTCCGCCGCGACGAGGCACTGTGGACTCTTCCGCCGCCACGAGTTGATGGGCAGAAGGAGCATCCAGCGGTCAACAGACGGACCTCGGCGCGAACGACATCTCGTGAGACAACTTGGATTGACACGCCAAGCCGCGGTCAGGCGGCGTGCCGGTCGTAGTGGTGGTGCAGACCGCCGAGGTGTGCGACGGCGACGATCCGGCCGCCGTCGCTGGGCGATTGGGTGACTCGCGTAATCGGCGCATCCTTGTCCAACGCCAAGTGAGTTCGCCACTGGTGGTAGTAGGGAAGGTACCCTTCAAGGTGCCGACGCAGCGAACGCTCATTCCACACGATCACGTGGTCGAGGCACTCCCGCCGGATGGAACCGATCACCTGCTCGACGAACGGATTCTGCCACGGAGCCCGGGGCGCCGTGAGGACTTCGTCGATGTTCATGGCGCCTGCGGTCCGCCGAACGTCCCAGCCGTAGATCGCGTCGCGATCCCGGATCATGAACCGCGGGGCGCTGTTCCAGGGCCACGCCTCGCGGAGCTGTTGCGCGGTCCACGCCGAAGTCGGGTGCGCGGTGACGTTCAGGTGGACGATGCGCCGACGGTCATGGGACAGCACGACGAACACAAACAGGACCCGGAACGTGGCGGTGGGAACGGTGAAGAAGTCGACCGACGCCAACTGGGCGACGTGATTGGAGAGGAACGCACGCCAGGTTTGTGAGGGCGGCGTACCGCGGCGGCGGCCGAGATACTTCGCCACGGTTGTCTGGGCGATCGTGATCCCCAGCTTCTGCAACTCGCCATGAATGCGAGGCGCGCCCCACAGCGGATTGGCCGCGTGCATCCGGAGGATCAGGGTGCGGATGTCCGCGCCCACGGCTGGCCGGCCAGCCCGTCGAGGCCGTGACCGCCACTGCCAGTAGAGGGCGAACCCGCGACGGTGCTAGCGCACGACCGTATCGGGCGCCACGATCCGGATCGCCCGTCGCCAGTTTGGGCAGAGCCTCGAGAGCAGGACCCACACGAGGCGGTCAGTCTGGCCAAGCCGCGGGCGCCTTGGCGCCTGGCGCTGGAGGACGGCGAGTTGATGCCGGAGGGCGAGAATCTCCGCTTCGAGCTCAAGACGCGAGCAAATGGAGAACCGGAGGGCGGCAATCAGAGCGACGAACAGAGCCAGCATTCTGGCCGGGAACGGTATCAACCTTCGGCCCAGATCTACAACGGCGACAAGAGGTACCGAGTTTCTGGTAGGGACAGGTGTCAAGGGACGGACGCCGCCTGCCCACCCCCAGTTTCGGGTTCTTCCCTGCCCGCGCTCGGTCCGCCCCGCCTGGCTTCGAGCCGCCGGCCGCCTCGGGCGCCCTAGCGAGTCGAGGGGCCGGCCGGGCTCTCGGGCGCCCCGCCCGCGCCCCGGCAGGCGTTCGGTAGACGCCGAGCCGGCCGAGCTCGATCTCGCTCACGGCCCGGCGCCCGCCTTCCGGCTCTTGGCCAGCAGATCGGCGACCAGGGCCACGAGCGCCTCGGAGCCTAACGGCTTCTCGAGGAACGCATCGACCGGGAGGTAGTCTTCGTCCGGCTCGAACCGGATCCGGGTCGTCGCATGAATCGCGCTGAGCATCAGGATCGGCGTCTGGCGGAACGGCGCGTAGGGCGAGGCTGAGGACGGGTCCCGGATCGCCATCGAGACGTGAAACCCCGCGGTGTAGGATTCCATCATCACGTCGAGAATGATCAGGTCGGGGACGATCGTCGGAAGCAGGCGCAGGCCCTCGGCGCCGCTCGGCACCCAGTGGAACTCGTGCCCGGCCGCCTCGAGGGGGATGCGCGCCGCCTCGACGACATCCGAGTCGTCGTCAATCATCAGGATCTTGGCCATCGGGGTCGTCTCCTTCATGGCGCCTCGGCCGGCAGCGTGGGATTGAGGCGCCGGTACTCCTCGAAGAACTCGTCCGACAGGTGCCGGGCCGCCACCTTCTTCGTCACGAGCCCGAGCGCGAGGGCGACTCCGTACACGATCGCCTCCGGCCGCGGCGGGCACCCGGGAATGTAGTAGTTGACCGGCAGCACCTTGTCCACGCCGCCGACCACCGCGTAGGTGTCGTGCCAGACGCCGCCCCCGCACGCGCACCCGCCGATGGCGACCACCAGCTTCGGCGCGGGCACGGCGTCCCACAGCCGCATCAGGTGCGGCACCACCTGCCGCGTGACGGGCCCGGAGACGAGCAGGACGTCGGCGTGCCGGGGCGATCCCACCAGCTTGATCCCGAACCGCTCCGCGTCGTAGTAAGGGGTGAGGACGTCGATCACCTCGATGTCGCAGCCGTTGCAGGCCCCGGCGTTGACGTGGTACACCCAGAGCGACTTCGGAAACGCCCGCAGGAACAGCTCACGAAGCGCGACGCCGGGGCTTCTCATGTTCCACCTCACCGTCCGACGAGGGCCAGGATCGACCTCACGCCGCTGTCGAGCACGGGGTACAGCGCCTGCGGGTAGACGCCGAGGATCACGACGCCGGCGGCCAGCACGACCATCGGCACCGTCATCACGAGCGGCAGCTCGCGCGCGGCGGCCTGGTCCAGCGCGGCCACCCGCGGCGATTCCTCACCCCAGAACACCCGGTGCGCCGCCCAGACCAAACCGGCGAGCGTCAGCGTCCCCGCGAGCGCGGCGACGGCCAGCGCCCACCACAACCGCGCCTCGGCCAGCGCCAGCACCACCGTGTACTTGCTGGCGAACCCCGCAAAGAACGGCAGGCCGCCGATCGACAGGCACCCGACGAAGAAGCAGACCGCGGTGATCGGCATCTTCCGCGAGAGGCCGCCAAGGTCCGAGATCTTGCGGATGCCGAGGCGGTAGATGATGGCGCCCGCGCAGAAGAAGAGCAGCGCCTTCGCGAGCAGGTGCGTCACGGCGTGAAACAGGCCGCCGTAGATCCCCAGGTAGGTGCCGAGGCCAACCCCGGCGAAGACGTAGCCCACCTGGCTGATGGTCGAGTAGGCCAGCAGGCGCTTGAGATCGTCCTGCACGATGGCCAGCAGGATGCCCGCGGCAATCGAGGCGCACCCGAACGCCGCTGCCAGCACGACCACCTGCGCGTAGTGCGGCGCGAACAGCGTGATGGTCCTCGCGAAGCCGAACGGGCCGACGACGACCACGAGGCCGGAGAGCAGGGCGGAGATCGGGGCGGGCGCCTCGGAGTGCGCGTCGGGCAGCCACGAGTGAAACGGCATCATCCCGCCCTTGGTCCCGAACGCGCAGATGAAGCACGCCACGATGGTCAGGGCGAGCGAGACCGGGAGCAGGCCGGCCAGCTTTCCCATCTCGAGCACGTGGATCCGCGACAGCGTGGGATCGACGGTGGTCATCCGTGCGAAGATGAACACCGCGCCCATCACCGCGAAGAGCATCGCCATCACGACGAGCAGGTTGTACTTGAACGAAGCGATCAGCGCGTACTTCGTCTTGTAGGTGGCCACCAGGAACGACACGGCGATCGTGGCGATCTCGATGACGAGGAACATGAAGAACAGGTGGCTGACGATCACGGTCCACGCCATGAACGCGGAGAAGATCAGCAGGAGCGAGTAGTACAGGTGCGATGCCGGCCCGGTCACCAGCCCCTGCTCCACGTCGTGCCGGATGTAGGCGAAGGAGTAGATGCCGACGCTCGCCACGACCAGGAAGGTGCAGCAGATCATCAGCGCCGAGAGGACGTCGGCGTAGAGGAACCCGCCCCAGGCGGTCAGGATCAACGGCACCCCCCCATGAGGGGTCACGAGGCGCGCCGCCAGCAGGCAGCCGAGCACGAACGACGGCAGCGTCCCGAACACGAACGCCGCCTGGCGCCCGGCATCGTTGGTTTCCCCGAGCGCGACGAACAGCGCCGCCAGGAGAGGGATGAACGGGATCAGGGGCAACAGCAGGGAGGTCTCGGTGGTCATGACGCGGTCCCTCCCTCGCCGCCCGGCGCCGACGTGTCGCCCGGCTCCGCCAGCAGCAGCGCCGCATCGGCCGTGAGGAATCGCTCGGCCAGCAGCCTGGCAGCGTAGAGCATCGCGAAGACGGTGCCCATCACTTTCGTCAGCACCTCGATCTCGACCATCGAGAAGAAGCCTGGCGCCATCTGGACGAGCGTCAGGTGCGCGCCGGCCGTCATCACCAGCAGCCCGACAGCCAGCTTGAAGAGGTGGCGCTGCGTCAGCAGGACGATGATCCCGTAGACGAACAGGAGCAGGCCGGCCGCGAGGTTCAGGCTCACTTCCCTGTCGAGGTTGTCGAGGGGGCTGCCCGCGGTCACGAGCGTGAGCCGCGAGACGGACCCGATGGCGCCCAGCGCGGCCGTCGCCGTGATCCCGAAGATCACGGTAGGCAGCCGGGTGGCCCTCGTGTCGGCCGGGATGCGCTTCGCGGTGTACCGGAGCCCCCCGTAGAGGAACGGCAGGATCCACGTGTTGACGCCGCACAGGCCGGCCCAGATGAAGAGATAGGGGTTGTTCACGTAGATCGCGTACGTCACGTAGATCAGGATCAAGCAGCAGCTGTGCGCCACATACCAGTAGGTGGACTTGACCAGCGCCCGGGTCTCGATGGCGAACACCGCGAACACGATGGCCGAGAGCGACAGGACGAAGACGAGCAGGGCGCCTTCCGCGGTCATGACGCGACCTCCGTTTCCGGCGGCGCGGATGCGCCCTGCGGGGGTACCTCTCGCAAATCGCCTCCACCCGCGCTTGGTGGTGCAGTCGCGGGTGCGGCGGGTCCAGCGGCGTCTGCGTCCGGTAGCAGCGCCCGCAGCGGTTGCACGATCCCATGAACACGTCCACCACCATCGTCAGGTCGGCGATGTCGCCGGTGGCGGTCTCGAACCCGGGCGCCATCTCCACGGCCTCCTCGGGGCACACGTCGGCGCAGCGGCCGCAGTAGGTGCACCGCGCAAGCGACCAGGTGAAGCGCGCGCGCGGGCCGTCATCCACGATGGAGATCAGGTTGGGCGTGCACACGCTCGCGCAGCCCCCGCAGCCGATGCACCGCGTGGCCTTCACGGCGGGCAGCCCCCGGAAGCCGGGAGCGGGATCCGCCGGGGCGTACGGGTACGGCAGCGTCACGCGGCCGGCCGAGAGGCAGATCTTCGCCTCGCGGAACTTGGAGCGAAGAAGCGTCCAGGGCATCATGGTCACCACCCCAACGCGGCCAGGCCCGCGCCGACCGCTGCCACACCCAGGAGCCCGCCGAAGAAGCGAAGCGACTGGTCGATCCGCAGGCGCGGGTTCGTCGCGTCGATGAGCACCACCACCAGGCTGAGCATCAGCACGGCCACGAAGTTGACGGCGAAGTTCACGAGCGCGCCGGCGACGCTGCCCCCAGGCACCCGCGGCCAGCCGACGAAGAGGTTGAAGAACAGCGATCCGAACACCAGCTGCTTCATGTAGAACGTCCACTTGAACAGCGCCAGCGACGGCCCGCTGTACTCGATGAAGGGCCCCTCCATCAGCTCCTGCTCCGCCTCGGGGATGTCGAACGGGAGCTTCCCGAGCAGCGCCTGCATCGCCAGCACGTAGCAGCACAGCCCGAGGAGCGACGACCACCGGAAGCCGCTGACGGCGAGGCCCGACGGCAGCGCGCTGCGGCCGCCCACCGCAACGCCGAGCAGGCTGACGACGATCACGGCCTCGGCCGTGATCAGCATCATCATTTCGCGACTGCTCCCGAGGTGCGAGAACGGGCTCGACTGCGACAGGCCCGCCGCCATCACGGCCGACGTGGACAGCGTGACGAGGTAGAGGAAGACGAAGAGGTCGCCAGCCGCGCCCGCGGGGGCGGCAACGCCGAACGGCACGAAGAACGCCGCGGCCAGCATGCACGCGAAGGCCGCCGGGGGCGCGAAGCGCGAGACCGGGCCCGCCGCGCTCACCACGTCCTCCTTGACCAGCAGCTTCGCGAGGTCGAGGTACGGCTGGGTGATGGGTGGCCCCATGCGCGAGTGGACGAGCGCCTTCACCTTGCGCATCACCCCCTCCAGCAGCGGCGAGGCGAACAGCAACAGCGCCAGGTAGGCGAAGGCCTTGAGCGTGACGACCGCGGCCTCGTTCACCGCGCACCTCCCGTTCCGAACCGCACCTGCGTCATCTCGCGCAGCTCGCCGGGGCTGTACACCCGCACCGCCCCCGAGCGCACGTCCACCACCTGCATCCGCTCGGTGCACGAGAAGCACGGGTCCATGCTGCCGAGGGTGATCGGGACGTCGGCGATGCTCATCCCCTGCAGCGAGGCGGCGAGCGCCTGCAGGTTGGCGTAGGTGGGGGCGCGCACGCGCCAGCGGTAGGGGCGCGCGTCCTCGCCGGTCATCACGTAGTGGATGACCTCGCCGCGCGGCGCCTCGACGGCCGAGATCCCCTCCCGCCCCGGCGGCAGCGCGGCGTCGAACGCGCACATCAGGGGGCCGCCCGGCATCTCGGCCAGCAACTGCTTCACCTGCCGGATCGATTCGAGGGTCTCCTCGAGCCTCACGAGCGTCCGCCCTGCCGCGTCGCACGTGTCCTTCCAGACGCCATGGACCGGGATGCGGTCGTACGCCGCGTACGGGTGGTCGATGCGGACGTCGATCGACCGGTTCGAGCCGCGCCCGGTCGGACCGACCGAGCCCAGCTCGCGGGCATCCAGCGTGCTGAGGACGCCGACCTTCGACAGCCGCATCAGCAGCGGCGTGTCCTCGAGGACGGCCTCGATGATCTTCAGCCACTCCTTCTCGACCCGGTCGAGCACCCTCACGATCTCCGCGTGCTCGGCCTTCGGAATGTCCCGGCGGACTCCGCCCGCCAGGTTCATCCCGTAGGACTTCCGGTTGCCGGTGATCTTCTCCATCAGCCACATCACCGGCTCGCGCATCCGCCACGTCTGCATCAGGACCGTGTCGAACCCGAGGATGTGGCCCGCGATGCCGAGCCACAGCAGGTGGCTGTGGATCCGCTCCAGCTCGAGGACGATCGATCGGATGTACCGCGCGCGCAGCGGCGCCTCCACCCCGACCGCGTTCTCCAGCGCCTGCGCGTACGCGGTCGAGTGCACGAAGCCGCAGATGCCGCAGATGCGCTCGGCGACGAACGGCACCTCGTTGTACGTGAGCTTCGAGTCGCCGAGCTTCTCGATCCCGCGGTGGTTGAAGAATCCCCGGTAGTCGAGGCCCACGACCTCCTCGCCGTCCGCGAAGACCTTCAGGAACACCGGCTCCTCGAGCACGGGGAAGAACGGGCCGATCGGGACGGTCACCGCCTCGCCCGGCGGTTCCGCCATCAGCGGGGCCTGGCCGACGGCCGGCTCGGGGTGGATATCGTAGGGCACGTCGCGCCGCAGCGGGTGGAGCGCCGCCGGCCAGTCGTCGGCCAGCACCAGGCGGCGCGGATCGGGATGGCCCTCGGCCTGGATGCCGAGCAGGTCCTGGAACTCGCGCTCGGCCCACGACGCCGCCCGCACCTGCGGCGTGATCGAAGGCACCTTCGGGTCCTCGGCGCCGGCGTTGGCGCGCAGCACGATCCAGATCCGGCGCCGGTCCTGCGAGAAGATGTGATCGACGCGGAAGCCGTCGCCGAGCGGCCGGCGGTCGGTCCCGGTGCTGATGACGAACCGGGCGTCGAGACCCGAATGGATGAACGTCGCGGCCTCGGGCAGGTCGGCCGCCGCCACCGTGGCGACGATGGCCCCCGACGTCTCCAGCTGGGAGCTGTCGAGCAGCTTCCGGCCGAGGTGCGACCCGAGGGCGGCGAGCAGCACGGAGGATTCCGACATCGGGGCCCCCTTCTATCGCCAGATCAGGAACAGGAAGATGAACGCGAGCGCGAGCCCAATCAGGTTCCACGCCGGGTAGACCTGCGGCAGGCCGACGCGGCTTCGCGCCACCGTCTTCAGGCTCGACAGCATCCCCGCCAGGAGCGGGGTGTACGCCCACGTGTCGGGGTTCAGCACCGACGTCACCGCGCTCGCCGACGGCGTCAACCCGCGAACGGATGCGCGCCGCCGGGCCGCAAGCGCCGGCCACGAGAGCATCGGCCGGACGAGCGCCTTGAACGGCGTGTAGTAGTGCACGGCCTTGAACCGGAGCTGCTCGGTCTCGACGTCGGAGCCGCACGCCCAGGTTGCCGCGGCCCGCTCGTTCGATCCCGCTGATCGCCTGACGCCGGCCGCCAACGCAAACGCCGCACCGACGATGACCGCGACGGCCAGCGGCGCCCACGTCCCGACGACCGCGCCGCGGTCGTGCAGCGCCATCGCGAACCTCCCGGCGCCGAAGAGCGACGCGAACGCCGGCATGCCAACCGCGGCCCCGAGCGGCGCCGCCGCGAGGTAGCACAGCCGGGCGCCGGCCACGGGGAAGAGGCCGAGGCCGACGCACAGCGCTGCCAGCGCGAGCTGGCTCGGTCCGGTCCAGGGCATCTCGGCGGGTGGGGCCGCCCGCTTGACCGCCGGCGACATCGCGCCCCAGACGGTCGCCCCGAGGAACTTGAGCATCAGCGCCAGCGTCACCGCGGAGACGATCAAAGCCGTGATGCCGAAGAAGAGGAACACCACGCGCGGCCCCTGGCTGCCCCAGACCGACGCGTGGTACAGCAGCCACTTGCTCGAGAACCCGTTGAACGGCGGCAGGCCGGCAATCGAGAGGGACGCGACGATGGCACATGCCGACGTCAGCGGCGCGACGCGGCTGAGCCCGCCGAGCCGGTTCAGGTCCCGCTCGCCCGTCGCCACCTCGAACGCGCCGGCGTTGAGGAACAACAGCCCCTTGAAGCACGCGTGGTTCAGGAGGTGGAACAGGCCCCCGACGAGCGCGATGGCCGCCAGCGGCGGGTCCGCGGTGGCCAGCCCCAGAGCCAGGCCGAAGCCGAGCAGCATGTAGCCGACCTGGCCGATCGAGGAATAGGCCAGCAGCCGCTTCGAGTCGTTCTGGGTAAGGGCCATCAGCGTGCCGACGAGCAGCGACAGCGTGCCGAACGCGGCGATCACCAATCCCCAGCCGAAGGACCAGGAGCCGGCCGGGAGGATCTGGAAGAACACCCGGAGGATGCCGTAGAGGCCGAGCTTGATCATCGCGCCCGACAGCAGGGCGCTGACCGGTGCCGGCGCTGCGGGATGGGCGGCCGGCAGCCACCACGTTCCGAACGGAAAACAACCCGCCTTGACGAGGAAGCCGAGCAGGATCAGCAGGAGGCCGGCATGGGCGAGGGCCGGCTGCGCCGCCAGGAGCGCGGGCATCGACCGCGCCATGTCGTCGAAGCCGAACGAACCGCCGCCGGCGCGGACCAGCATCGTGACACCGAAGAACAGGGCCAGCGTCCCGGCGTGCGTGACGAAGAAGTACCTGAAGCCGGCGGAGAGGTTCTCGGCCCTCTCCCGGTGATAGACGACGAGCAGGTAGGAGGACAGCGCCATGAACTCCCATGGCACGAAGAAGAAGAAGAAATCGTCGATCACGACGACGCCCGCCATGCCGAACACGAACAGCAGCAGCGCGGGGTAGAAGCCGCCGACGTCGGTCATCCTGCGCGTGTAGCCGACGGCGAACCACGCGGCGGCGACCGAGAGGCCCGAGATCACCAGGAGGAAGAACGCGGACAGGGCGTCCACCCGGACCGACACCGAGGCGCTGACGATCGTCGGCTGCCACAGCACGAAGGGGCCGAGCGCGGCTCCTCCCGCGAGCACGGACACGGCGACGCCGCCGAAACAGGCGCCTGCGGCCGCCACGACGGCCAGGCCCAGATGGCGCGAGATCCCCGCGCGCCGCCCCGCGCCGCCGATCACCCAGGTCGCGAACGCCCCGCACGCCAGCAGCGCGAACCCACCGAGGAGAATCGACGGCTGATTCATGACCCCCTCACGCGCACAACATCCTTCCATCCATCCAGGCCCGCGAGACGCTACAACGCTCGAACGAACGGGTACACGATGAGCGGCATCAGCACCGTGAGCGCCGCGAGCACGATGAGAATCCCGTTGGTGAAGCCGGTCCCGGCAACGGCCGAGTCGGGCTCGACCGCCAGGACGGCCGCCGACGGCGGGCCGAACAACAGCCGCTGGCCGACCTTGAGAAACCAGAAGAAGCCGATCACGATCTCCAGGTAGGACGGCACCGAGACGAGCGGCATCGCCGCCCCTTTCAACTCCATGATCCCGACGACCAGCGTCAGCTTGCTCCAGAAGCAGGAGAAGGGCGGGATTCCCGTCACCGCGAGCACGCCGATGAAGAAGCACACGGCGGCCACCGGCATCCGCGCGCAGAGCCCCGAGATCTTCGAGATGGACCGGACGCCGAGGCGCATCGCCATCGCGCCGACGCACAGGAACAGCAGCGCCTTGGCCACCGAGTGGCACGCCAGGTGGAACACGCCGGCCACGTAGCCCGTTCTCGAGCCGAGCATGAAGAGCGACAAGCCGAGCATCATGTAGCCCAGCTGCGCGATCGTCGAATACGCGAGGAAGCGCTTCAGGTCGTCCTGGTAGAAGTAGAAGACCAGCCCGACGAACATCGTCACCAGCGCGAGGGCGGCCATCAGCGCGCCCGTCCAGGCGGGAAACGTCCCGGTGTCGAGGATGACCCGCGCCATCAGGTACACGCCGGCCTTCACCATCGCCGCCGCGTGCAGGTAGGCCGACACGGGCGTCGGCGCCTCCATCGCGTCGGGCAGCCAGGTGAAGAGCGGGACCTGCGCCGACTTCGCCGACGCGGCCGCGAGCAGGCAGAGGAACACCACCGCCATCGGTGCCGGCGGGAGCGCGGCAATGGCCGCGAACGAGAACCCGCCGGTCAGGCCGAACACCACGCCGATTGCGACGACGAAGAAGACGCCGCCCAGGTGGGTCATCACGAGCGCCTTGAAGCCGGCCCGGACGGACCGCGGTTCGTGCACATGATGCGAGATGAGGACCCACGAGCACAGCGTAGTGCACTCCCAGAACAGGAAGAGCACGAGCAGGTTTCCGGCGAGCGCCACGCCCACCATCGCCCCGACGAACAGCGACAGCACGGCATAGTAGCGATGGTTGCCCTCGTCGTCCCGGATCGGGTGCTCCCTGTTGCCGGGGCCCATGTACCGGGTTGAGAAGGCCATCACCAGGAGCCCGACGATCAACACGACCAGCAGCAGGATTGCCGAGAGGGAGTCGAGTCGCAGCGTGAAGGCGCCGGCATCCCCCAGCCACGGCAGGCTGAAGATGGGCGCCCGGAGCGGAAACGACGGGCGGCCCCCGAAGATCACGGCCACGCCTATGGCGAGATACGCCGCGGGCAGCGCGACCGCCAGCCCGCGTTGGGCACGGCCGCGGGACAGGTAGAGGATGACCGCGCCGAGAAAGGGCGACGCCAGCAACGGCACCATCATGTCCGGGCTCATGAATGCTCCCAGGTGTCCCAGCGCCCACGACGATCGCCGCCCGCCGACCGGCCGTCAGGTCGTGAACAGGTCGACGAGCAGCTCCACCGTCGCCCCGACCGCGCTGCTCAGCCCGACCCCGTCCTCCACGCGCGCCGGCTGGATCGCGAGCAGCACCACCTTGGCGTGCGTGCGCATCCGCAGGTACTCCATGGCGGTTCGCAGCGACCCCCGATGGCTGTCGAGATCCGCGGGCAGCTCGCTGGCCTCGAGCAGCGCTATACTGCCGGGCGCCGCCCGCATGTCGACCGCATCGACGACAATCACGACGTCCGGCTTGAGGCGGGCGATGTCTCCCGCGAAGTCCTCCAGCCGATCTCCGCAATCCAGGACGTGGACGCCCGGAACCGACGCCAGGCGGCGCGCCAGCACCGGACCGGCGCCGTCGTCGAACCGATCCACCCGGCCGACGCCGGCCACCACCAGCTTCCCCGAGAGCGTTCGGCCGAAGAGCCTGATCACGGTGCCTCCGGGAGCCTGGTGATCTGGTCGAAGTTGTAGACCGGGCCGTCGACGCAAATGTAGTGGTGTCCGACGCAACAGTGGCCGCACTTGCCGACGCCGCACTTCATGTAGCGCTCGAGCGTCGTGATGATGTTCGAGGGCGGAAGGCCGAGCGCGATCAGTTCCGCCATGACGAATTTCAGCATGACCGGCGGGCCGCACGTGAACGCGAGCGTGGCCGCCGGATCGACGGTCATCCCCTTGAGCAGCTTCGTGACCACCCCCACGTGGCCGGTCCACGTGTCGTCCGCGCGATCGACCGTCTCGATCAGGGTGAGCGCAGACGATCGGCTCCAGTCGGCGAGTTCCCGCTTGTAGACGCGATCGGCCGGCGTGCGCGCGCCGTACAGGACGGCGACGTCGCCGTAGTCGGCACGACGGTCGAGAACGTAGTTGATGAGCGACCGGAGCGGGGGCAGGCCGATGCCGCCGCCGACGAACAGCAGGTTTCTGCCGCGCGCCCGCTCGAAAGGGAACGCGTTGCCGAACGGGCCTCGAAGTCCGACGACGTCGCCCGGGCGGTAGGTGTGCAGCCGGTTGGTGACCGCGCCGGTGCGCCTGATGGTGACCTCGATGTACTCGGACCGCGTGGGGCTCTGCGCCAGGCAGAAGGGCGCTTCGCCGACGCCGAAGACCGACAGCTCGACGAACTGGCCGGGCTGGTAGGCTCTGCGCCAGTCGATGCCGTCGGCCGCAAGGAAATAGGTCTGCGTGTCGGGCGTCTCCTGCTCGATGCGCGCGACCTCCGACAGGTGCGGTCGATACAGGCTAGCCACACTCATCGTGAATCCTCTCGAGGAGGCTCGAAATGTCGAGCCCGCCCATGCACGTCGCGACGCATCGGCCGCACCCCACGCACCCGTGACGCCCCATCAGCTCGACATACTGGTAGGACATCTTGTGAAAGAAGCGCCGCTTCAGGCGTTCGGCCTTCGCGGCCCGCGGGTTGTGGCCCGAGGCCTCCCGCGTGAAACCCTCGTAGAGGCAGGCATCCCAAGCGCGCTCCCGATCGAACGACTCGTCGCCGGGACACGGCCTGTCCGTGACGGTGAAGCACGAGCAGGTCGGGCACACGAAGCAGCAGCCGCCGCAGTCCTGGCAGTCCTCGGCCCACCGTTCCCACTTCTCCTGCGGGACCTGATTGAGAGAAACGCGCTTGGTGCCGGCGGCGATGTACGAACGCCGCGCGAACAGCGCGTCAGCCTTCTCCACCTGGCGCGCCCGGGCGTCGAGGTCCCCCGGCCCGGCGGGCTGGAAGAGCGAGGACGCGCCAGACACCGCCGCCTCGCCCTTGCCGGTCTGGACGTCGGCCAGCAGGCGCTCCCCGAGATCGGTGAACTGGATGTCGAATCCGGTCGTGAGCCAGGGCCCGCCCTCGCAGCAGACGCAGAAGCAGTCCGGGCCGGGCGTGTGGCACGACAGCGTCATCATGAGCGACGGGCGGATCCGCGAGACGACGGCCTCATCCTCGAACCCGCGGCCGGCGAAGAACCGATCGAGGAACGCGGTGCCCGTCGCGTCGCAGGAGCGCATGCCGAAGATCGCGATCGGCTTCCCCGCTGGCGGCCCCTGGAGCGCGGGCTTCCGGGTGCCCTCGATGTGGAACAGCGTCTCGCGCGCCGGAAAGTAGAGGGTCTTGGGCGGCACGACCGAATTGACGAAGTCCAGCTCCACCCGGGCGTCGTCGTGGAACTCGGAGAACACCACGTCGGCCTGCCCCGTCCGTTGCGGCGCAAACACGCGGAAGGAACCGGCGAGCGTCGCCAGGAACGCGGGGACGTCCGACCTGAGGATCGTCATCGGCCGCATGGCTGCTCCTCCTCACACCCGCTCGAGCCGCGCCGGCACCGGCTGCACGCCGACGCTGCGGCGGCCGGGCCCCGGGTAGCAGCCGCGAAGGCTGCCGGGCGGCGACCCGGCAACGGGCACCAGCACCAGCACGCCGGGCGGCAGGCTCCCGTCAGCGCGGATGGTCAACGTCGCCTCCCCGGTCGGCACCAGCACCCGCACCGGCCATCCCGCCTTGACGCCGAGGTCCTCGAGGACCTTGGGCGAGGCCGCAATCGTCGATTCCGGGACTTCCCGCCTGAGGAGCTCCTCCCTCCGACCGAGCGCGCCCGTCGACCAGTTGGCCGGGTGGGAACCGAGCACCAGGCCCAGCGGAAACGCGGCATTTGCAGCCGCCTCGGACGACGCCTCGTCAATGGGGCAAACGAACGCGAGACGCGGCGCCACCTCCCCGGACTCACCCTCGGCGGGCCATTCCTCCCGGCCCAGGACGCCGGCAATCCGCGAGGCCCAGACCCGCTCGGGGCAGCAGTCGGGTGGTGGCGGCACGGCCCTGCTCCACCGGTGCACGACGCCGAAGACGTTCGTCGTGGCGCCGTCCATCTCCGCAAACGCGCAGGACGGCAGCACCACGTCGGCGAACGGCAGCGTGTCGCTCGTGAACCGGTCGATGACCACCACCGTGCCGAGGTGGTCGAGGATGTCGGCCAGCGTGTCCGGCCGCGGACTTCGCCGGACGATGTCATCGGCCACCACGACCAGCGTGTCGAGGCCCTCCTCGCGACAGGCGAGTTCGGCGGGCGGGAGTTCTGGCCCGAGCACGTCGAGGCAACCCCAGCTGTTGGCTTCGCCCACCGCCGCGAGAAGGCGGTCGGGGGCACCGAGCAGGGCCAACGCCTGCAGGAGCTGGATCGTGGCCCCCTCCGCGCCGGCCGACGTCAACCAGCGGCTGCCGATGATGGCGACGGGGCGGCGCGCCGCCCGGAACTCGCGCACCAGCGCCAGCACTTCCCCGTCCGCCGTCGCGTCAAACCCGCTGGAGCGCGGCGCGGACCGCCAGTGTTGGGCGAGGCGTTCGAAACCTTCGGCAGCCCGCGCCTCCGGCGAGGCCAGGTCGGCGTCGAACGCGGCCTTCTGAAGGGACAGCGGCAGCGACCCGAACCGTCCGGGCGGCAGCGTCACCGTCCTCGAACCATCGCCACCCCCGGACGCGTGGATGTCGAATCGCACGAGCTTGGCGCCGCCGCGCCGGGCCTCGGCCACCCGCGAACCGACCTGCGGGCACTCGTCGAGATCCGCGCCGAACACCCAGATCAACTCGGCGCCGGTGATCGTCTCGAGACTCGGAATGCCGTAGCCTCGTCCGAGGACCTGCCGCAGCGCGAGGCGAGCCGTTGCTGCGCCCGAAAGGTCCGTGGTGGAAAGTCGCGCGCCAATCACGCCGGCCAGGCGTCGCACCGCGAGGGCGTCTCCGTTCGCCACGGACGGCCCGACAGCGAAGAGCGGCGGCGACGCGGCGCGCCCGAGGCGCAGGGCCACCTGCTCGACCGCCTCCTGCCACGAGGCGCGAACCAGGCCGCCCGAACCCTTGATCATCGGAGCCGAGAGCCTGTCGGGGTGGGAGACGCTGCCCGTGCAGTTCCAGCCGCGGATGCACAGAGCCGCACGGCCGTTCGAATCGACACGCGGGTAGCTGGCCAGCAGGCGCCCGTCCTCCTCGTGCAGCAGGAGGTCGCACCCGCAGGAGCAGAAGGGGCAGGCAGACGGGTGGAAGGCCATGGTCGCCCCCAACGCAAGTCGAACAGCGCCTGTGCACGCCCGCCTCGCGCGACGAGGCCGGCGAGTACGATGACTGAACTGCGACCTCTTCAGGAGCTCGCCCACGCCGAGGGCCGAGACGACTACGTGCTACGGTCGCCCGTGGTGCGCCGCCGGAGGAACCGGTGCCCCCGTCCCGAAATCGCCATGGGCCGGCCATGCAGAGGCACGGCGGTCGCGCGCGTCGCGGTGGCGGAAGATGCGATGAGGAATGGTGCGGCCGGGCGAGGCGCCCGCCGCGGGACACACACGGAGAACGGCGCCGAAGAGTGCCGACGCGGCTTGACGATTGGGGTAGACAGGTAGTTTGTGCACGACTTCACAAGCTCCCCGCGCGGTGATCGTAGATTCGTGCGGCGCGCGAGTCAAGGAGATTCGCCCGGACGCCAAGGGCGTCACCGGCCGCCACCCATGAAAGCGCGATGGAAGCGGGCCATGAATGCCTCGCCTTACGCCTCGGAGCAATCGTCGAGCGTGATGTCCGCGCGGTGGCGCGGCAGGGCGACGGAGCCAAGTTCAGGACTCCTGACCTGGGCGTAAGAATCTATGCACCACCCGGGGCCTGGTAGACCAGGGTCAGGTCTGTCCCAGGATAGCGCACGCCGAGCGCGTTGAGCGTGTCACAGAGATGGGTCAGCGCCGCATTGCTGCGGGGATTCGCCAGGGCATGGGCCCGCACGCGCAGTTGCTGCCCATCCGGGACAATGTCGGCGCTGGCGAGGAGCACCTTCCGGATGAGCGCGCGGCCGTCGTCCTCCGTCAACGCGTTGTGAGGCGCCAAGTGACGGACCAGGGCGGTCTCGGCCCGGTACGCCACCATCTTGATCGTATCGGTCAAGTGCTTGGCTTCCGGGGCGAGCCGGACGATGGCGGCCTCATCGAGCACGGCGGTGATCGGCACGCGTTTGGGCAGGTCCGCGATGCGCGCCTTGAGGGTCTGGACCTCGGTTTCCAGCGCGGTGATCTGCTGGCCCATCGCGGCGTTTGCGATCGTGAACCTCCGCATGGTGGGCCGCTGCTGCTCAGCGTTGCGACGCGCGCGCTGCCCATCGGTGTGTTCCAGATCGGTGAGCGTGGCGCGCGTGGTCGCCAGCGTCTTCGCCAACGCCTTACGGGCGGGATTCGGTACGGTCCGTGCGGGGCCGGCCGGCTCGACGGCGCAGGTGAGCAACGCATCGAGGGCGAAGTGCTGCCGCATGTACCGGAAGAGGTTCTCCTGGGTCCACCGCTCGAGCATGCGTTGCCGAAGCGGGGTCATAGACGGCTCCTCTGGGAACGCGCCTGGTCCATTCCAGGCGGTCGCCCAGGAGCGTAGGCGAGGATCGACGATCGCGTGGGCGGGAAAATCCGCGCGGGGGGATGGGGATTAGTGCGTCGGGCTACCGCCTACCGCGAAGCGGTCTAGTCCAGCGGGGGTTACGTGAACTCGCGACCGGCAGACGAGCGGAAACCGCTCTGATGCTTCCTAATATCCACCGCGCCGGGCCGAACCGCTCGGCCGCGAGATCCCGGCTGGCGAAGACCCGGTCGAGCGAGAGCAGCCCGGGGTCGGCCGGCTTCGTCTGCGCGCCTGCCTGCTCGGCGAGCAGGATGAAGGCCGTGGCCGAGAGAAGCGAGAGGCGGTGAGTTCCGGGTCGCATGGTCGCATCCTCCTTCGCCGACGAGAAGCGCGGCCCCGGCGTCGGCCGTCGCCTACTTCCAGGGATACAGCAGGTAGAGACCCGGCCCTTCGCATCGAGCACGAGGGCCCGCGGGATGCTGCGGAACGGCTCCTCGTTGAGAGGAACGCCGCAGATTGGCCCTTTGTCCACGGTCTTTCCGGTCTTGAGGTCCATGACGAAGAAGTGTCCGCCGGGAAAGGTCACACCGTAGAGCGCCCCGTTCCCGTATCGCAGACTGCCCGGCAACAGGTAGCGTCGGCGGTGTCCGGGCTCCCCGGCCGAGTCGTTCGGCTGCCAGGGCCTGCTTGGGTTAGACTGGCGCGACCGCACGCTGGACGCGACGGCCGGCGGCGAGGCTCTTCGGAACAGGATGCTCTTCACATGAAGCACAGAACCGCGATCGGGCTCCTGGTATTGTCCCTGTCCGCGTCATCCATCCTTGTTCAGTCGCTGTCCGGGGCCCGGGCCGTCGAGCCGCGAGCGACGACGGCCGCGCTCGAGAACGGGACGCTGTCGCTTCGCTTCCCGGAGCCCGGTTCGGCCGTCCTGACGAACAAGCTGACAGGGAGATCATTTGCGCTGAGCGCGGAGCCGTTCGTTCTACTGCTCGAGATCGCCGGGAACCGGTTCCGGGCGGCGGCCGGGGATTCCCTCCCGGCCGAGACACAGAACGTCTCTCCGAACCTGCTCCGGCTTCGATACGACGGGGTCGGGGGCAGGAGAGGCCTCGCGGTCTTCGTCGACTACGAACTCGGGGAACAAGCCTGGTACATGCGCAAGCGCGTGACGGTCTCCAACGGGCTCGGAGAGGTCGTCATCGTCCACGACGCGACAATCGATGATGTCGGCCTCCAGCAGGGCGCGTTCCCCGCCAAGACCCAGAATCCCATGTTTCTCGACGGCCAGGTGTTCTGGGGCATGGAGTGGCCGATCGCCGAAGCGGCGGTCCGGGACGGTCGATTCCGCCTGACGCACTTCCCGGCCGCCGCGGTCGCCCCTGGCGGATCCTGGACGAGCAAGACCACGGGCCTCGGGGTGTCGGCGCCCGACCGGATCGAAGAAGCGTTCGGCCGCTACATCCAGGTCATCCGGGCCAACCGCGTCGATTTTGCGACCTTCTACTTCGACTGGCTGTGCCACGACAACTCCGGGCCGCTCGAGTCCGAGATTCTGGCCAACTTCGCGGCCCTGAAGCGGCTTCGGGAGATGTACGGTCTGCAGTTCGACATCTACAACTCGGATGCCGGACTCGTCGAATCCCAGGGGACGTATTTCCCGCAGTTCAAGGCCCGCTTCGACCAGCGGTTCCCCAACGGGCTCCGGACCATCGCCGACATGTCGTCGCGCCTCGGGATGAAGCTGGGGCTGTGGATCGGGCCGGACGGGTTCGGCGAGACGCCCGCGTCAATGGCCGCCCGCCGCGAGCAGCTGATTGCCTGGGTCAAGGACTTCAACGTCGGCCTCTTCAAGCTGGACACGGTGGTGTCCGCGCTCGCGCACGATGACAAGTACATCCTCGAGAAGAAGTACCAGAGCCTGGCCGATGCCCTCGCCGAGGCGCGCCGGCACGACCCGTCGTTCGTCGCCATCAACCATCGCATCAACAACTCGCCGTACATGCTGACCATCACGGACTGTCTCCTCTGGAAGGGGGAGGAGACCTACATCGACGTCCACATCGCCAACACGACGGCCGCCCTCTACAACCGGTCCGCCTCGATCGGCCGCGAGTTGACCTCCGAATTCTTCAAGACGCCGTTCCGGCAGTTCGAGGACCACGGGATCTGCTTCAACAGCTCCGTCGAGAAATGGGCAGACGACCTGGTCGCCCAGGCGTTCGGAAGGGCATCCGTCCTCTCCCCGGAGCTCTACGGGACCTTCTTCTTTCTGCCCGACGAGGACTACCCGAGGCTGGCCCGGCTGATCCAGCTCCACAAACGGTCCGAGTCGATGCTCAAGCAGGCCTTCCCGCTCGCCGACGGCGACATCGCCCACGGAGACGGCCGCTCGTCGCTGCTCATCCTGCGGAATCCCACGTGGGGCTATCAGACGAAGGTCGTTCGTCTGGATGGCACCATCGGCCTGGCCGCCGCACCAGGCACGCCCCTCACCATCCGGCAGCGCTACCCGCACGAGTTCCTCATCTCGAACCGGGAGACGAAGGCGGGGGAGTCGCTGCGGATCGAACTGGAGCCCTTCGCGGTCCGCATGATCCAGGTTGACGTGGGCCTTCCGGACGAGCCGTATCTCGGCGGCATTCCGTACGAAATCGTCCCGGGCCCGAATGCGGCATCGTTCGACGTGAAGCTGCTGGGTGCCGCAGGCCAGCAGGCCGCGGTGTCATTCCACAACTTCGGCGGACGATCGGTCCTGTCGGAAGGCCGGGCCGTGAACGCGGGCGAAGGGCAGCCCTGGCGGATTCGCTTTCCCGGCCGGCCTCCCGGCGGGACGCCGTTCTCCCGGTTGAGGGACTTCGCTGACGCGCCTCCAGGCGGGCTCGACGGCTCCTACCTGGCCGAGTTCGCGAAGTTCACGGTGGACGACGACGCCCTCGAGATCAGGGAGATGGCTGTGCTGGCACGTGCCCCCTCGGCTCTGCCGGAGATCGAAGCCTGCAGGGACTACATGCGGCGCCAGGTCATCACGGCCGAGGGGAGCGCCCGCAACGCATTCGACGATGACCCTGCGACGCGCTGGAGCGATGGCTACGCCAGGCGCAGCGAGTTCACAGGGAGCCCCGCGCCCTACCGGAGCGATGCGTCATTGTGGAGGATTGACCTTGGCGGGCTCACGGACCTCAGGAAGCTCGCCCTCCACATCGTCCGGAGGACCGAGGACGGATTCCTCGAGGCGGTGGAAACGTCTCCCGACCTGAAGACGTGGGCGCGTGCGGACGGCCTGTCGCTCGAGAAGACCCAGGGGATCCCGCTCTTCACGGAGCTGCGTCAGCGGGGAAGACGGATCAAGGTGTTCGACGTGCAGGTCGGCGACAACAAGGCCGTCCTGATAGAGGTTCCCCTGCCGCCGGGCCGGAGCCGGTACGTCCGCCTCCGGGGCCGGAACTTCAGCGTGTCGGAAATCGTGGGCTACGACGCGCAGGGCCGCAAGGTCGACCGCACGCGGTGGCACGCGACGAACTTCTTCGGCGAGACGCCGCGGCCCGGGCGCGTTCTGAAGGCGCAGCATGCGCTCGCGGTCGCCGACTACCGGCCGGGCCAGGAATTTGCCGTCGCCGTCCACTCGGGGCCGGCGAAGTTCGATCCCGTCGACGGCGCTTACGTCGTCGCCGTCGTCGACGGGAAGGTGGTCGTTCCCCGGCACCGCGCCCCGGCGTATCCGTACCACAACTACGAGTGGAACAGCTCGTGGCTCAAGACCCAGAAGCTCGGCGGGATGACGTTCCGGCTTCCCGCGCGGGAGGAATGGGCGGGGAAGGCCGTAGAGTTCTACGTGATGCTGTTCGGGGACGGTCTCGACGCGGCGACGGCAGAACTCCACCTGGTCACGCCTCGGGAGCAGGCGGTCGAGCGCCGGCTGCAGGTCCGGGTCGCCCCGGCTGCCCGAAACGAGCTGCCGGCCCTGTATTCCCGAAGCGCGCCGCCGATGCGGTGATGTTGCCGCGGCCGTCTGCCGGGCCGACCATCGAGACACAGGAGGCATGATGAACGCGTGGCGTTCTTGCGCGATCTCTGATTCTCGCCGCGATCGCTGCGGCGCCGGTTCCGTCCGCGCCCGCCGCACAGCGCGAGACACCCGCCGGGCCGAACCCCGCGGGCGTCATCTGGTATTCCCATCCCGCCGCCGCCTGGGACGCGGCCCTCCCCGTGGGTAACGGCCGGCTGGGCGGACTCGTCTGGGGCAAGACCGACGAGGAGCAGATCATGCTCAACGAGGACACGCTCTGGTCGGGCGGCCCCTACTCGACAGTGGTCAAGGGAGGCGCGGCGTTTCTGCCCGAGCTGCGGAAGGCGGTCTTCGACGGCCAGTACAAGCAGGCGTACATCCTCTTCAGCAGGCATTTCCTCGGCTACCCAGTCGAGCAGATGAAATACCAGCCCCTCGGTACCGTCGTCCTCAAGTTCCCGTCCAAGGATCCCGCCACGGGCTATCGCCACGAACTCGACCTCGACACTGCGGTCGCGACAACGAGCTACGAGCAGAACAGCGTCCGGTTCAAGCGCGAGGTCTTCTCGAGCCCCGTCGATCAGGTCCTCGTCGTCAGGCTGACGGCCGACGTGCCGGGCAAGATCTCCTTCGTCGGCCAGTTGAGGGGCAGTCGCAACCAGGCCCACTCGAACTACGCCACGGACTATTTCCGGATGGACGGCGTCGGCCCTGACGGCCTGGTCCTCCGCGGCAAGTCCGCGGACTACATGGGCGTGGAGGGCAAGCTTCGCTACGAGGCCCGGCTCCGGGCCTCGACCGAGGGCGGGAGGATCCGGGTGGTGGACGACGAACTCATCGTCACGAATGCCGACGCCGTCACCCTCGTCCTGGCCGCGGCGACGAACTTCGTCAACTACAAGGATGTGAGCGCCGATCCCGCGGCCCGCGTGGAAAGGACACTTCAGGCCGTCCGGGACAAAGCCTATGACACGGTGCGGGCGGCCCATGTTCAAGAGCACCGCCGGCTGTACCGGCGGGTGGAGATGTCCCTGCCCGCGACCGCGAACTCCGCCCTCCCCACGGACGAGCGCCTGAAGGCCTTCGACGGAGCGAACGATCCGGCTCTCGCGGCTCTCGTTTTCCAGTTCGGCCGCTACCTCCTCATCTCCTCGTCCCGCCCCGGCACGCAGCCGGCGAACCTGCAGGGGATCTGGAACAAGGACTCGAATCCGATGTGGGATTCGAAATACACGACCAACATCAACACCGAGATGAACTACTGGCCTGCCGAAGTCGGGAACCTGAGCGAGTGCGCCGAGCCGCTCTTCGCGATGATCAAGGAACTGACCGACCAGGGGGCGCAGGTCGCCCGCGAGAACTATGGCGCCCGGGGCTGGGTCTTCCACCAGAACACCGACCTCTGGCGCGTGGCCGCACCCATGGACGGAGCGAGCTGGGGCACGTTCACCACGGGCGGCGCCTGGCTGGGCACGCACGTCTGGGAGCACTATCTCTTCACCGGCGACAAGGCGTTCCTGCGGGAGTACTACCCCGTCCTCAAGGGTTCCGCGGAGTTCTTCCTGGACTTCCTGGTCCAGCATCCGACCAAGGGCTGGCTGGTCACGAATCCCTCCACCTCGCCCGAGAACTTCCCGGCCGGCCCGGCCGCCGTCAAGTTCTACGACGAGATCACCATGTTCATGACGGGCGCTTCGATCTGCGCCGGCTCGACCATCGACATGTCGATCCTCCGGGATCTCTTCGCCGCGGTCGCCAAGGCGGCCGACGTCCTCGGCGTCGATCCCGACTTCAAGGCGCAGGTCCTCGCGGCGCGGGCCAGGCTCGCGCCGTTCCAGATCGGACGGAACGGGAATCTCCAGGAGTGGCTGGACGACTGGGACGAGACCGAGAAGAGCCACCGGCACATCTCCGGCCTGTGGGGCCTCTTCCCTGGCGCGCAGATCTCGCCCCGGCATACGCCGGAGTTGGCCCGGGCGAGCGCCGTGGTCCTCGAGCAACGCGGTCTCACGGGCACCGGCTGGGGGTCGGCCTGGAAGGCGGGCGCCTGGGCCCGGCTGGGGAACGCGGCGAAGGCGATGGACAACTTCACCTACGCCATGCACAACTACACGACGCCGGCCCTCTTCTCGATTCTGTTCGCGCGCCATGCAGGTGGACGGCGCGTTCGGATTCACGGCGGCCCTGGCCGAGCTGCTCCTCCAGTCGCACGAGGAGGAGCTGAGTCTCCTGCCCGCGCTGCCTGCCTCCTGGACGACGGGTTCGGTGTCGGGCCTTGTGGCCCGGGGTGGCTTCGAGGTGGACCTGAGGTGGAAGGACGGGAGGCTCGAGAAGGCGACGCTCGTTTCGCGGCTCGGCAACCTCTGCCGGGTGCGGTCGGCCGGACCGCTCACGATCACGTCCCGGGGCAAGGTGGTCGCGGTGGTGAAACGCGCGGACGGCAGCCTCGAGTTCAAGACGATCCCGGGCGCGACCTACGTCCTGACTGCGGAGCGCCTGCAGGGCAGCGTGGGATGAACCTGCGCGCCGAGCACAGCCTTCATGCGCAATTGAAGGAAGCCCCGGACCGGCCACGTCGCATCGCACCGGAATCTGGTCGGCAACGCCGCCACGACGGCGTTGAAACAGCTCTCGAAGAAAGTAGGAGTCGCCATGATCCGTCCGAAGTCGTTCCCTGCGCGCCGGTGGCTGGCGTTGCCCTTCTCGTGTGTGGTCTTGGAGTCCTTCGTGCGGACGGGCAATCGTCCGGAGCCCCGCCCGCGGCGAGTAGCCAGGCGACCACCGCCGACGCCCGCATGCGCGCGTGGCGCACGCACCTCGACCTCCTCGAAGCGTCGCCGTTCCGGCCTCTGCACTGGGAGGCGCTCGGGCCGTCGCTCCAGGGCTCGCGCATCGAGGCGATCGCCGTCGCCGGGCCAGGCTCGAGCACGATGTACGTCGGGCCCGGGGCCGGCAACGTCTGGAAGACGACGAACAACGGGATGACGTGGGCACCGGTCTTCGAGCACGAGTCGGCCTTCGCGATCGGCGACATCGCCGTCGCGCCCTCCAACCCGGACATCGTCTGGGTGGGGACGGGCGAGGTCCAGCCGAGGCACAGTGGTCCCGCCTACGCCGGCACGGGTGTCTTCAAGTCGGCTGATGCGGGTCGGACCTGGCGGCACATGGGCCTTGCGGACACGCACCACATCGGCAAGATCGTTGTCGACCCGAAGAACCCGGACGTCGTCTTCGTCGCGGCGATGGGGCACTCCTGGTCGCCGAATACGGAGCGTGGCGTGTTCAGGACGACCGACGGCGGCGCGACGTGGACGAGGTCGCTGTACGTCGACGACCGCACGGGCGCGATCGATCTCGTCATGGACCCGTCGGATCCGAAGACCCTCTACGCGAGCCTCTGGCAGATCGTCAGCGGGCCGGGGAGCGGGATCTACAAGACGATCGACGCCGGACGGACCTGGACCAAGCTGGGGGGCGGCCTCCCGACCGGGCCGCTCGGCCGCAGCAACCTCGACGTGTCCCGCAGCAATCCGCGCGTCGTCTATGCGTTCCTGGACAACGCCGCGCCTCCGCCAGCGGCGCCGGCGGCAGGCGGCAGGGCCCGCCCGATCATCGGGGGCGAGGTCTACCGTTCCGAAGACAGGGGCGCGACCTGGCGCCGCGCCAACACCGACGACCTCTACGGAGTGTTCGGCATCTACGGCTGGAAGTTCTGCGACATCCGCGTGGCGCCCGACAACGAGAACGAGATCTACATTCTCGGCAACCGGATGTATCACTCGACGGACGGCGGCCGCACCTACACGCGGATCGGCGAGACCATCCGGCGCGTGAACCCGATCCCCGGCACCGCGATGCACCTCGATCACCACGAGCTGTGGGTCGATCCCGCCAACCCGGCGCGGCTGGTTCTCGGCAACGACGGCGGCGTGTTCACGTCCTGGGACCGCGGCCGCACGTGGCTCCATATGAACACGCTGCCGATCGGCCAGTTCTACTTCGTCGCCGTGGACCAGGCGGACCCGTACACGATCTTCGCCGGGACGCAGGACAACGGGGCGTTCATGGCGCCATCGACCTGGCGGCCCGACGAGGATCCGGGGGCGAACGACGGGTGGCGGTACGTGTGGCTCGACAAGTGGACCGGCGGCGACGCGTTCGTGACGCTGCCCGATCCGACAGACCCGAAGTGGGTCTACTACGAGCACCAGAACGGCGCCATGCGGCGGATCGACATCACGGCAGGCAACCCGTTCTCCGGGGGGCCGGCGACCGAGAGCGTGCGCCCGGAGCCCCCTCGCGGCGAGAAGCCCTACCGCTTCGGCTGGTTCACGCCGTTCTTCATCTCGCAGCACGATCCGCGGACGCTCTACGCAGGGGCGAACGTCGTGCTCAAGACGACCAATCGCGGCGCGGCGTGGCGGTCGATCAGCCCTGAACTCGGCGAGACGCCAGGCGGCGATCGCGCGCTGGTGCCGTATGGATCGATCACGACGCTGTCCGAGTCGCGCTTCGCGCCGGGGATCCTCTACGCCGGCACCGAGGGCGGGCATGTGTGGGTCACCAGGAACGACGGCGCGCAGTGGACGGACGTCAGCGCGGGCCTGCCGCGCAAGTGGGTGACACGTGTCGTCGCGTCCCGGCACGACGCCGGCACGGTCTACGTCGCGATGACGGGATATCGAGAGGACGACTTCACGGCGTACCTCTACCGCTCAACCGATTTCGGCGCTACCTGGGCGACGATCTCCAGCAACCTGCCGGCCGAGCCGATCAACGTGGTCGCAGAGGATCCGAAGCGGCCCGGGCTTCTCTACCTCGGCACCGACGCCGGTGTCTACGTGTCGTTCGACCGGGGCGCCGCCTGGCTGTCCCTCTGCGCCGATCTGCCGACCACGCCGGTGACGGATCTCGTCATCCATCCGCGGGAGGACGAGATCGTCATCGCGACGCACGGCAGGAGCCTGTTCCTCCTGGACGCCAGGCCGATCCAAGCGTTGAGCGACGCGGTGCGGGCGACGGACCTCCACCTGTTCGACGTTCGGCCGGTTTGGCTCACCTGGCAGCCAGGCCGAGAGGTGCCGCCCCAGCCGCCGCAGGGTCGCGCGCTCCTGTACGTGTGGCTGAAGGCCGCGTCGGAGTTGCGGGCGGCGATTCGCGGCGCCGACGGCCGTGTCGTGCGCACGATGACCGCGCGCGGGGCGGCCGGCGTCAACCGGTTGGAGTGGGATATCCGTCGCGACGACGGGCGCGACGCGCCGCCGGGCGTCTACCGCGCAGAAGTGACGGCGGCGGAGAGGAAGGTCGGCGGCGACGTCGTGGTGAACCCGGGTCGACGATGAACAGCGTGGCCGGCCGTCGGTTCCCCGCGATCCTCGCCCTTCTGGCGGCTCTGGCGGTTGGGAGTGTTTCCGGCCGACAGGGCGCAGCGACGGACCCGGGGCCCGCAGCCGGCCAGGCAGCCGAAGCGACCACCGTTCGCATCGCTTCGCTGAACATGCAGGAAAAGCTCGATGGCGAGATGGTGCTCAGCGAACTGGGCCGGCACGACGCGCTGCGCCGGGCGGACATGTTCCTGCTCCAGGAGGTCCATGGCGAACCGCGACAGTCCCGAGCGTTCATCGACGGGCTGAGCCGGTCTCTGGGGCTGCCGTTCGTTCACGTGCCCGACGACGCCAGGCTCGCAGCGAAGGGCGGCGGCCTGGCGGTGATCAGCCGCTTCGCGCTGAAAGAGACTGCGGTCATCTCGCTGAAGCACTTCAACCTCGTGTATCGCTCACGCGAGCGCATCGCGCTCGCGCAGACCGTTGAAACGCCTCTGGGCGACGTGCGGCTGTTCAACCTGCACCTCGACTCGCGCATCAACTCGGGCCAGAGGCTCGAGCAGCTTTCGACCGGTACTCGACGCGGTCGACAAGGAGACCCGGCCCGTGATCATCGGGGGCGATTTCAATACGGGCGACTTCTCCTGGGTGGCGCACGTGCTGCCGATCCCGCGAAAGCGGAACCAGCGTGACGCGTTACTGCACCGAATGGCCGCGGGCGGCTATCAGACTCCGTTCGAGTCGACCGGCGCGACGCACGACCGGCTGGGGCTCCAGCTGGACTGGATCTTCTTCAGGAAGCTCCGACCGGTGGCGGCGGGCAAGCAGAAGATCGGCTTTTCGGATCATCACGCGATCTGGGCCGATATACTACTTCCATGATGCTGACTCGTTGTACGCGGGCGTGTCTTCTCGCGGCGATCGCGGTTGCTCTGCTGGAGGTTTCGGGCGGTGCGCACAGTCAGGCGGCCCGAGGCGCCGGCATCGATCCCGCGGCTGCCATCCTGGCCGCGCACAAGTCATCGGATGCCAGCTACGCGAAGGCGGTGCTGTCGCCGTTCACGGCCGTCGCGGTGCAGTACTTCCAGCCGGGCGAGACGATCAGGCTCGCCGTCGGTCCGGCTGGCCCCGCATTCGGGCCGTCAGCCGCGGGAACCGCGAAGGTCGATCTCACGCTCGAAAACGGCGCGTTCGCCGTGGCGTCCGTTTCCGGCGCGTCCCCGCGCGTCGTGAGCTCCACAGGCGAGGGCGGCGTGAGCGGACTGCCGGGGACTCCGGTGACCGGCCGCACGCGTCTTGCTCCGCGCCAAATCCTGGCGGTTGACCGCTACCTGGTCGAGTTCGTGACCGCCGCGGGCAACGGCAACGCCCGGGTGTTCGACCCCGAGTCGCCGGCTCGCAAGGCGTACGCTGGGCTGAAGTGGTTTGCGCCGAATCTCGAGTGGCAGGTGAAGGCGCGGTTTGTCGCGAATCCGGCACCCTCGCCGGTCACCATCACGACGAGCCGCGGCCTCGAGCGGGAGTACTTCCGCGTCGGCACCTTTGAGTTCGTGGCGGAAGGGAAGCCGCTCCGCCTGACGGCGCTCGCCGGCGCGGCGGCGCCGAAGCCGGGCGACGAGCTGTTCGTGGCGTTCCGCGACGCGACGACCGGCCGCGAGACGTACGAGGTCGGCCGCTACCTGTTCATCCCGTTCCGCGGCGCCGACGCCGCGTACGTGCTCGACTTCAACCTGGCGACCAACCCGCTCTGCAACTACTCGCCGCACTACAACTGTCCGATCCCGCTGCGGGAGAACACGCTTTCCGTCGCGATCCGGGCCGGGGAGATGACCTACCCGGCCCGGCATCACGACTGACCGTGTGAAACAGCGGCGCCGGAATCAGCCGAGGTCGAACCGACCGAGGTTCATCACCTTCGCCCACGCGGCGACGAAGTCGCGCACGAACTTCTCCCCCGCATCGTCGGATGCGTAGACCTCGGCCAGCGCGCGAAGCACCGAGTTCGACCCGAAGACCAGATCGACGCGGCTGCCGGTCCACTTGACCGCGCCGGTCTTGCGGTCGCGGCCTTCGAACGTCTCGCCGGCCTCAGAGGTCGGCCACCACTCGATGCCCAGGTCGAGCAGGTTCACGAAGAAGTCGGTGGTCAGCGTGCCGGGCCGACTGGTGAACACCCCGACATCGGAGTGTCCCGCGTTCGCGTTCAGCGCGCGCATGCCGCCCACGAGCACCGTCGCCTCGGGAGCGCTCAGCGTCAGCAGGGCCGCCCGCTCGATCAGCAGATGCTCGGCTGGAACCCGGTGGCCCTTCGCGACGTAGTTGCGGAAGCCGTCGAAGGTCGGCTCGAGCACGGCGAACGACTCCACGTCGGTCTGCTCGGCCGACGCGTCGGTCCGTCCCGGCGTGAACGGAATCTGCACGTCGTAGCCGGCTTTCTTGGCCGCCTGCTCGACGGCGGCGCAGCCCCCCAGCACGATCAGATCGGCCAGCGAAACCTGCTTCTTCCCGTCGGTCTTGTTGAAGTCCTTCTGGATCCCCTCCAGCGCGCGCAGCACCTTCGCCAGCTCCGGCGGGTTGTTGACCTCCCAGTCCTTCTGCGGCGCCAGGCGGATGCGCGCCCCGTTGGCGCCGCCGCGCTTGTCGGTGCCGCGGAACGTCGCCGCCGACGCCCAGGCGGTGGAGACCAGCTGCGCGACGGTCAGCCCCGCCGCGAGGATCTGGCTCTTGAGCGCCGCGACATCCTTTGCGTTGATCAACGCGTGCGTGACCGCCGGGACCGGGTCCTGCCAGATCTGCGGCTCGGCAGGCACCAGCTTGCCCAGGTAGCGCGAGATCGGCCCCATGTCGCGGTGCGTCAGCTTGAACCACGCCTTGGCAAACGCCGTGGCGAACTCGTCGGGGTGTTCGAGGAAGCGGCGCGAGATCGGCCCGTAGATCGGGTCCATCCGCAGCGCGAGGTCCGTTGTCAGCATCACCGGGGCGTGCCGCTTCGAGGGATCGTGCGCGTCAGGCACTGCCGTGGCCGCGGCCGGGTCGGTCGGCACCCACTGCCAGGCGCCGGCCGGGCTCTTGGCCAGATCCCAGTCGTACTTGAACAGCGTCTCGAAGAAGCTGTTGTCCCAGGTGACCGGCGTCGGCGTCCAGGCGCCTTCCAACCCGCTGGTGATCGCGTCGCCGCCCCTACCTTTGCCGTAGCCGCTCTTCCAGCCCAGGCCCTGCGCCTCGAGCGGCGCCGCCTCGGGCTCCGGGCCGACGTGCGTGGCAGGGCCCGCGCCGTGCGTCTTGCCGAACGTGTGGCCGCCGGCGATCAGGGCCACCGTCTCCTCGTCGTTCATCGCCATGCGGCGGAACGTCTCGCGGATGTCCCTGGCCGCGGCCAGCGCGCTCGGCTGCCCGTTCGGCCCTTCCGGGTTCACGTAGATGAGGCCCATCTGAACGGCCCCGAGAGGATTCTCGAGGTTCCGGTCGCCGCTGTAGCGCTCGTCGGCGAGCCACGTCTTCTCGGTCCCCCAGTACGTCTCGTCCGGCTCCCAGAGGTCCTCGCGCCCGCCGCCGAACCCGAACGTCTTGAAGCCCATCGACTCGAGCGCGCAATTGCCGGCGAGGATCATCAGGTCGGCCCACGAGAGCTTGCGGCCGTACTTCTGCTTGATCGGCCAGAGCAGCCGCCGCGCCTTGTCGAGGTTCGCGTTGTCGGGCCAGGAGTTGAGCGGCGCGAAGCGCTGCATGCCCGCGCCTCCGCCGCCACGCCCGTCGCTGATGCGGTAGGTGCCCGCGCTGTGCCAGGTCATGCGGATGAAGAGCGGACCGTAATGGCCGTAGTCGGCCGGCCACCAGTCCTGCGAGGTGGTCATCACCTTCTCGATGTCCTTCTTCACTGCGTCGAGGTCCAGCGTCTTGAACTCCTCGGCGTAGTTGAACTCCTCGCCCATCGGGTCTCCCGCGGGCGGGTTCGGGTGGAGGCTCTTCAGGTTCAACTGATTCGGCCACCAGTCGCGGTTCGACGTGCCCTTGTGCATTCCGCCCGAGAACGGGTTCCTCTTTTCGCCATCCATCTTGTCGTCTCCTTCTGTCGCTTGGCGGTCGCCAACGAGGGGACGACCGGCCCCCCCCCGTCGGCGTTTCTCCGCGGGCGTTGGTGTGCCTGTATCGCTTGATGATATACGAATCCCTGCGGAGCCCAAGCGCCAGGTTTTGGCGTATCCTTACCCTGCCGACTGGCTCGTGGCGGCGCGTGCGAGGTTGTCGGCCCGGAACCAGTTCGGACAAGGAGGCGTGAGATGGACCGAGCCAAGCGGCTGTGGAGACTCGCCTGTGCGCCGGCGCTGCTCGTCTGGTTCGCACTGGCGCCGGCGGCTTTCGCCACCGCTCAGGACGCCGACAGGGTCTACGTCAACGCCAACGTCCATACCGTGGACAAGGCCTTCAGCAAGGCCTCGGCGTTTGCCGTGAAGGGCGGACGGTTCATCTACGTGGGCGACCGCGCGGGTGTTCAGGCCCACATCGGCCGGCTCACCGAGGTGATCGATCTGCAGGGCAGGACGGTCATCCCCGGGTTGCACGATGCCCACACGCACATCAGGTACGGCGAGCGCGTTCTCTATCCGCGCGTTCCCGACATCAGGCCGGCCATCGGCGAGTGGGCGTCGGTGGCGCGGATGCAGGCGGTTATCAAGCGGTGCCTGGAAACCGGCGAGGGCATGCGGCCCGGGCCCGAGCCGCGGTGGCTCGTCCTCGGCGGCTGGATGTCGGACGTCTGGGACCCGCCGGAGTTCCGCAAGGAGCTGATCGATGCCGTCGCGCCGAACAACCCGGTCTACATCACGCGCTACACGCACGGCAGCGGCGCCAACAGCAAGGCGCTCGAACTGGCCGGCATCACCCGCACCACCCCGGACCCGTCGGGCGGCCACATCAAGAAGGACAAGAACGGGAATCCCACGGGCGAGTTCGTCGAGAGCGCTCCGCCGCAGCTCACCAGGCTCATTCCCCCGCTGCCCCCGCTCACCAGCTACGAGATCAGCCGCAACCTCGTCGAAGGCACCCAACTCGCGGTCGCCAGCGGCCTGACGACGATTCACGGTGCCGATACGGTGGGCTACGACGAGATTCAGCGACGGATCAAGCTGTACGAGGTCGGGCTGCTGCGGATCCGGATCAACGACATGTGCGGCGAGGGCGCGGCGAAGAAGCTCGGCAAGCCGCTGAACGCGGACAATCGGTACTTCGTGCAGTCGGTGAAGGCGTTCGCCGACGGCGCGCTGGGCTCGCGGGGCGCGTTGTTCCTCGACGACTACAGCGACTATCCAGGCTACCGCGGCGAGCCCAGGCAGAACGAGGAGCAGCTGGCGAAGTCGGCCACCGAGCTCCTGAAGATCGGCTTCAACATGCGGGTCCACTGCATCGGTGATGCGGCCAACCGGGTCGCCATCAACGCCTACGAGCGGGCGCTCCAGGCGACCGGGGTCGACGGCCGGCAGGCCCGGTTCGCCCTCGAGCACGCACAGGTGCTGACTGCCCAGGACATCCCGAGGCTGGCGAAGCTGGGCATCGTCGCTTCGATGCAGCCGCTGCACGCCACCGAGGACATGCACTTCGCCGAGGTCCGGATGGGGGCCGATCGTCTGAAGCGCGCCTACATCTGGCGCACTCTCCTCGATCTCGGGGTCGTCGTGGCCACGGGGACCGACTATTCCGTGTCGCCCTTCAACCCGTTCTACACCCTGCATGCTGCCGTGACGCGGCAGGATCGCCAGAACAACCCGCCGGGCGGCTGGATCCCGCAGCAGGCGATGACGCGGAAGGAAGCGCTCTACGCGGCCACGATGGGCGGCGCCTACGCCATGCACGCCGAGGATGTCCTGGGGTCGATCGAACGCGGCAAGCTGGCCGACTTCGTCGTGATCCCTGTGGACTACATGACCATCCCGGCCAGCGAGATCTGGAAGATCGAGCCGGAGATGACGGTCATCGGCGGCGAGGTCGCCTACAGGAAGCCGGCGGCGGTCCGGAAGTGACGCGCCGTCACTCTCGTCCCGCCTTCGTCGTTCCGAGTGACATCGAGAGGGGACTCCGGCGCGGCAGCACTGGCGTGAGCGCGCGGCCGTCCGCGCCGATGGGGTACAACGCCCCGTAGCGCTCGAGCGCACCCTTCAGCGCCGCCATCATCTCGCCGAGCCTTGCCGGCTCGGTGGCGGCGACGTCGGTCGACTCGAACGGATCCCTGGCCAGGTTGAACAACTGGTAGTGGGAGCCGCCAGACACGTCGGTGGGAAGGTAGTGGTAGATGGCCTTCCATTCGCCCCGACGGAACGCCGTGAAGTAGTTGGTCCGGTGTTCGTGGGGGAAGTGCATCAGGAACTCGTCCGGCCTGGCGGCGTCGCGCCGCCCGGCCAGCAATCCGTCAAGCCTGGCGCCATCCACCACATGTCCGCCCGGCGCTTCGATGCCGGCCGCGGCGAGGATCGTCGGGAAGAGATCGCAGACCGACGCGATCTGTCCCTGCACGGCGCCCGCGGCAATCGGTAGCCGGCGCTGTTGCGGGTTGGCCGGATCCGGCCGTACCCACGCGGCGATGAACGGCACCCGCATCCCGCCTTCGTAGTGCGAGCCCTTCTTCCCGCGCAGCGGGGCCGCGCTGGCCACGGCGTGCTGGTGGCCGAGCGGCGCGTCCGAGCCGTTGTCGCCGAGGAAGAATACCAGCGTGTTTCCGGCCACGCCCAGCCGGTCGAGGTGATCGAGCAGGCGGCCCAGCGAGGCGTCCATGCCTTCGATCAGGGTCGCGTAGGCCTGCGCGGGCGCGGGCTTGCCGGAGGCCGCGTAGTGCGCTGCGTAGCGCGGGTCGCTCTGGAACGGTGCGTGAACCGCGTAGTGGGCCATGTTCAGGAAGAACGGCCGCCGCTGGGCCACTGCGTCGGCCACGTGTCGTTCGGCTTCGTTCGTGAGCGCGTCGGTCAGAAACGTCTCCGTGCCGTGGTAGCGCTCGAGGTGCGGCACGGCGTGGGTTCCGCCCTTGCCGTACGCCTCTCTGCCGAAGTAGCTCCCGGGATGGCCGATCGCCCGTCCGCCGACGTTCACGTCGAACCCGAGATTCAGCGGATCGGCGCCGTCCGAGTCGTTCGGGCCGAAGTGCGCCTTGCCGACGTGGATGGTCCGGTACCCGGCGGCGCGCAGCAGCGACGGCAGGGTGACGGCGGCCTTCGTCAGCCCCCGCCAGTTCCAGTCTGGCGGCCCCTGGGCATTGCGATTGTTGGCGGCTGGGTCGATCCAGTTCGTCGTCCGGTGCCGCGCGGCGTTCTGACCCGTCATGATCGAAATGCGCGTCGGCGAGCAGACGCTCATCGCCATGAAGTTGTTGAACCGGACTCCGCGCGCGGCCAGGCGCTCCATGCTCGGCGTCCGGTAGTAGTCGTTGAGCGGATACCGGACGGGGCGGCCGTCCTCGCTGGTCAGGAAGGGCACCGACGTGTCCATCACGCCCATGTCATCGACCAGGAACACGACGATGTTGGGCGGGGGAGGCGCGGACGGGGAGCGAGCGATCTGGGCGGCCGCGTAGACACTGGCCAGTTCGCCGTCTTGCGCCGCGGCCCCGCGCGACGGCGCGATCGCCAGCGCAGCGGCCGCAATGGTCAGCGCGAGTGTCCGAAGCACGTTCGTCTTCATCGTCCGTCTCCTCCGTCCAGACAAGGATAGGGCCGCGCCGGCCGAGCCGTCCACCTGAGCGATCGAACGCCCATTCCCTGGCATCTGTGTCGACCCGCCAGCCTCCGCCCGCCCCCAGTTTCGAGGGCTGGTGGCAACGGCCGCGCCTGGAGGGTGGCGCAGGCGATCCCTCCCCTGGCGAAGAACCGCGGCGCCGGCTCAGCGTCCCTTCGTCTTGCGGTTGGGGCGCACGCCGGGCCTGTGGCCCCCATCCCCAACCGCGCCATTGTTGGCCGGCTTGCGGTTCTCGGGGCCCTGGCGATGGCGAATGTCCACGGCTCGCTTGGCGCCCCCCTCCAGACACGGCCGGATGTCGAGCGCGAAACTGCGGGCGGGCGAGCCCGCCCGCTTGACAGCGCTGCCCGCGCGGAGACAATGGGCATCGTGCGACCGCGGCGACTCATCGTGCTCGTGACCGGCCTGCTCGCGATCGGCGGTCCGTTCGCTGCCTCGCAGGAGCCGGCCGGCGCCGCCCGCCTGATTCCGATCTCCGGCTCGGCCTGGGCGGGGAGTTCGGTCAACGTCGTCGCCAACGCGCGTCAGCCGATCTTCACGGACGGTCGCACGCAGTTCGCCGCGTTCTACGACGCGGACCGGTTCATGGTCCTGGCACGGCGCCCGATCGAGGGCGGAGAGTGGGAGATGCGCAGGACGGCCTTTCAGGGGAACGCCGCCGACGCGCACAACTCGATCAGCCTCGTGGTGGATGGCGCCGCCATCCTGCACGTCGCGTGGGATCACCACACCAGCCCGCTGAACTACGCGCGCGGCGTGGCGCCGGGCTCGATCGAACTCGGGCCGAAGCAGCCGATGAGCGGCCAGCTCGAGAACCGGGTGACGTATCCGCAGTTCCATCGCCTGCCGGGCGGAGACCTCCTGTTCCTCTATCGCGACGGCGCGTCGGGCCGCGGCACGCTCGTGCTCACCCGATACTCGGTCGCGACGGGCCGGTGGACCGTCGTCCAGACGAACCTCATCGACGGCGAAGGCGAGCGGAGCCCCTACTGGGACATGACGGTGGATCAGCGGGGCGCGCTGCACCTGGCCTGGGTGTGGCGCGAGTCTCCGGACGTGGCCACCAATCACGACATCTGCTACGCGCGATCCGTCGACGAGGGCCGCTCGTGGACGGGCAGCGGCGGTTCGCGCCTCGCCGTGCCCATCTCCGCGCGCACGGCGGAGTACGCCGCGCGCATCCCGCAGCGCAGCAACCTGATGAACCCGCCGGCGATCGCCGCCGACCCCGCGGGGCGGCCCTATGTGACGTCGTACTGGTCGGCGGCGACAGGCGCTCCGCCGCGCTTCCACGTCGTGCATCACGATGGCGCCGCCTGGCAGGTCCTTGACGGTCCCGCGCAGCCCGAAGCGTTCACGCTGTCTGGCGGCGGCACGAAGGCGCCGCCGATCTCGCGCGCTGTTGTGCTGGTGGAACCTGCCACCAGGGCGACCCGGGTTCATCTGGTGTATCGGGACCCGGGACCCTCGCGCGACGGCAGGGTGATTGCGGCGACGCTGGAACGGCCTGGCGCGCCGGCGTGGAGCGTCCGCGAACTGACGCCCGGGCCGGTGGGGGGCTGGGAGCCGGCCATCGACCCGGCAGCGTGGTCCGTCCGGCGTGAGGTGCACGTGCTGGTGCAGCGGGTCGTGCAACTCGACGGCGACGACCGGACCGGTGCGGCGCCGCCTGCACCGATCGGCCTTCTCGTCTGGGGTCCGTCCGCCTCTGCCCGTGCCCCGAGGCCGCCGAGTACGCCGAAATCCCAGCCGGCCCGATGAAGCGGGCCCGACGTGGCCTTCGCTACGCGACCCTGAACACATCCGACGGCTCGAACCTCGGCGGCGTCTCGATGGGCCAGGGGCCCTTCATGCCATGGCCGGTCAGCGCGCGGCGGACCTCGCCGAGCGCCAGGCGGTCGCGGTTGCCCTCGGCGCTGAGGTGGCCGAGCACGATGGCTCGCTGGGAGGTCGGTGACCTGCGGTCGTCGGCGGCGCCGTCGTTACGTGGTTGCCGGGTGCAGCGTCATCGTCGGTGCGCGGCCCGCACCGAATTGGGCGTAGGATCCTCTGATGAAGCCGTATCTCCGCCCCAAAGTCGTGCTGACTGCAGCCTTCCTTCACGCAGCCATCCTGGTACCCATGTTGGCGACGGCACAGCAGGCGTCCCGGCAGGCGCCGGCGGGCCAGGCCCAGGGCTCGAAGGTCCAGGTCGTCGTCTCACACACGGGTCAGGACGCCGTTGGCGTCTCGCTCGTCGGCGCCATCAAGGAGGCCCTCACGCGCGCGCCGTCGGTCTCGCTCGTCGCGGTCGGAGAAGAGGCCGAGGTCGTGTTGCTGGTGACGACGATGAACCCGGAACCGGGGAAGCCGGGGACCGTCACCACGGCGGCCTGGACGGTACTGCTCCTGAAAGACGCGACGAAGGCCTACCTCGGCGGCGGCCTGCGCATGTGCGATCCGGGCAGTGTGCCGAA
The DNA here is from genome assembly GCA_963698725.1 of uncultured Acidobacteriota bacterium. Classification (GTDB taxonomy): domain Bacteria; phylum Acidobacteriota; class Vicinamibacteria; order Vicinamibacterales; family Fen-181; genus FEN-299. Next base: position 1,025,762 of record CAVORY010000002.1, on the reverse strand, counting down.
GGCCGCCAGCGAGCTGGTGGCGCACATCGTGGGAATCCTCGCGGGGCGAAGCGCCGAGATCCCCTCGTCGGCAGAGTTCGGGAAGGTGGAAGCGGCGTGGGACGAGGCCGTCGAGGCTGCGGCGGCGAAGCTCCCGCTCGAGACGTGCGGCGTCAAGGTGCGGGACGCGTTCCTCGAGCAGATGCAGGTCTACTTCAAGTGGACACGAGCCGCGAGCCTCACGCCCGACGTTCAGCAGGCCGTTGCCGCCGGCCTCTCCTACTTCACCGTGGACGACAGCCTCGGCAGGAAGATCCAGGCGCAGTCCGAGCAGTTGAGCCAGTGCCGGGCGGAGCTTGCGGCGCTGAAGAAGGCGACGAAGAAGTGACCGACGGCCGCGCATGCCGCAAAGCGCGTGGACGATCTCTTCGCGGTGCGCTTTGGCCGGCTGCTGAGCGCCGTCCGCCAGGCGGTGCTGACCGAGTCAACAACCACGGGGGAGCGGGCGTCGGCCTGACGCTGCTCGCCGATGCCGTCATGTCCGAGGTTGTGAGCCTGCACCTCCATCTCGATAGCTGGCCGAATCGCGCCGAGGTGTTGAAGGCGTACCTTGAGCGCAGCACGAAGGCGCCGGGGAACACCCCAGCGACGCCGCGTCGCTGAAGGACGAGGCCATGCCGTGGTCAGACACGACCAGCACGTTCACGCGTTCGGTGACTGGCGGTCCGGCCACGTCGTCGAGCTCGAGGCGCGGCAGAACCCATCGTCGGAACCGGCAGGCGGGCGCCTGGTAGTCGAAGTGTTGTCCCACCCCGGGTCATGAGAGGGCCGACCGCGAGCCGCCTCGACGCGACGTGACTCGCCTTGCCGATTGACCTGCTCCGCGGCCGGGCTTAGCATGCCGGTGAGCGGGAGCCTCCACCGGTGATCGGTCGCACACTGGCCAACTACCTGATTGTCGGCAAGCTTGGCGCAGGCGGGGCCGCCTTCGCTCATGCTGGATTCGCACGCGAGCCACGGCGAGGCCTCGCCGAAGTCCAGCGGAGCCCGTCATGAAACCGGGATCAATGTTCGGTCCCTACGAGATCGTTGCTCCGCTGGGCGCAGGCGGGATGGGCGAGGTGTATCGCGCGCACCACTCGAAGCTCGACCGCGACGTCGCGCTAAAGGTACTCCCTGCCGCGAGCTTCGCCGACCCCGCGGCGCGCGCGCGGTTGCTGCAGGAGGCCCGCGCGGCCGCCAGGCTGAACCACCCGCACATCTGTACCGTGCACGACGTCGGCGAGGTTGACGGCCAGGCCTACATCGCGATGGAACTGGTCGACGGCGAACCGCTGGACGCGCGACTGTCGCGCGAGCGGCTGTCCTTCGAGGAGACGATACGGTACGCGCTGCACCTCTCGGGCGCGCTGGCTCACGCGCACGGCCGCCGCGTCGTGCACCGCGACCTGAAGAGCGCCAACATCATCGTCACCCCGGACGGCCGCGCGAAGGTGCTCGACTTCGGACTGGCCAAGCAGCTGCGGGAGGGCGCTCTCGAGGAGACCACGCGGTCCCAGGCGTCGCTGACCACACCCGGAACCGTGATGGGCACGCTGGCCTACATGGCGCCCGAGCAGCTGCGCGGCAGGCCCGCCGATGCGCGGACTGACATCTGGGCCCTTGGCGTAGTGATGTACGAGATGGCCGCGGGCGTGCGGCCGTTCGGCGGGACGACCGCGTTCGAAGTCAGCTCGGCCATCCTGAACCAGTCGCCTCAACCGCTCCCGTCGCACGTGCCGCTGGCGTTCCAGGCGGCCATCGACCGCTGCCTGCAGAAGGACCCCGATCGCCGCTACCAGCGCGCGAGCGAGGTGCAGGCCGCGCTCGAAGCGCTGCAGGCGGGCACGGTGACGCCGTGGACGCAGTGGCGCTACCTGATCCGCCGGCGCGCCTGGCCGGCGTGGGCTGCGGCGGCTCTGGCAGCGGTCTCACTGCTCGTGGGCTTCGACGTCGGCGGGGTGCGCAGCAGGCTTGTCGGTGCCCAGGGCGCCCCGACGATCGAATCGCTCGCCGTCCTCCCACTGGAGAACCTCTCGGGCGATTCCAGCCAGGACTACTTCGCCGTGGGGATGACCGAGACGCTCATCACCGACCTGACGCGCCTCGGCGTGCTGAAGAAGGTGACGGCGCGCTGGTCGGTCATGCGCTACCTGGGGACGAAGCAGTCGGCCGCCGAGATCGCGCGAGACCTGAAGGTGGACGCGCTGGTTACCGGTTCGGTGACGCGATCGGCCGGGTTGGTCAGCCTGACCGTGCAGTTGATCGACCCGAAGACCGAGGCCCAGCTCTGGACCAATCGCTACCAGCGCGAGCTGAAAGATGTCATCCGCCTGCAGAACGACATCGTTGCGGCGATTGTCGGGGAGATCAAGGCTCAACTCACGCCCGCCGACCAGGTCCGGCTCGCCTCGGCGCGGCCGGTGAATCCCGACGCGTACGACGCCCTTCTGAAGGCCCGCGTCGAGGCCAACCGGGAGTCCGACCAGAGCCTCGAGAGGGCGATGGAGTACTGCCGCCTCGCCCTTCAGAAGGACCCGGGCTTCGCGCTCGGGCACGTCTGCGTGGCGAACGTCTGGGTGTACCGGGGCCACCTCGGCCACGTGCCGCCCCGCGAAGCGGTTCCGGAGGTGCAAGCGGCGATCGCACGCGCGCTGGCGCTGGACGAGCGGCTGGCCGAGGCCTACAAGATCCAGGGGGGCTCGCAGTTCTATCTCGAGTGGAACTGGGAGGCCGCGCAAAGGTCATGGCAGCGCGCCAACGAGCTCAATCCCAACGACGGTGAAGTCAGAGTCGTCATGGCCGCCTTTTCGGCCGCGATGGGGCATCTCGATGGCACCAGCAGGGCGTTCGAGGTCGCACTTGAATCCGATCCCCACAACCCGCAGCTGCGGGACTGGTACGGTCACCAACTGCTGAGGCTTCGTCGATACGACGAGGCGATCGTGCAGTTCCGCCGGGTGCTCGGTGCCGAGCCCAACTTCACCTCGTCTCTGGATGGCCTGTGGTCCGCGTATCACTTCAAGCAGGTGCACGGCGAGGCCGCCCAATACGCCGCCAGGCTCCTGGCTGTGGGCGCGTACCCGGAACTCGGCGCCGCCTTCGAGCGGGAGAACGCCAGCCTGGGGTACGCCGGCGCCTTGCGCAACGCGGCGGCGCGCCGAGAAGAGCGGTCCGGCACGTCCTTCGGCATCGCGGGAATGTACGCGTTCGCCGGCGACAAGGACCTCGCCCTGCGATGGCTCGAGAAGGCCTACCAGGATGGCGACAGCTCGATGGTCTACCTGAAGGTCGACCCGACCTTCGACATCCTGCGCGACGACCCTCGCTTCCAGGCGCTGCTGCGCAAGATGAAGTTCCCGCTCTGATGCGTGCCCACTCCGGCCAGACGAAGCGCCGGCGCTTCTACTTTCTCGGCTCGACCGGGAGGTTGAGCCGCCTCAGAAGATCCAGGAAGCGGGGGTCGGAGCGCAGCGGATTCCAGAGGGGCCTGCCGATGTAGAGCAGATTCCCTTCCCGGTTCTCGTAGGCCCTTTCGAGCCAGAGCATGGCCTTGTCCTTGTCGCCGGCCATGAGATACCGCTGGGCGAGCCCCAGGGTGCCGGTGCGGGTGGGGCTCTTCTCATACCGCGCCGCGCGGACATCGGCATCGCGCCGCAGCGCACCCTTGAACCCCGATTCGGCATGGCCCCGTTCGAGCGCCGCCAGGCGCTCCGGATCCTTGGCCAGTCTCTCCCGCATGCGAGTCATGATCTCGTCATGTCTGCCCAGCATGAACAGCGCGATCTCCAGTTGGGAGGCGCCGACAGGCGAGTCGGGCTGCAGGGAGAGAGCCTTCCGGGCCGCGGCGACGGCTTCCTCGTACCGGCCCACGAAGTTCAACACCGCTGCATACATGCCTAGGATGAGCTCGTTGAACGGGTCCAGTCTGACCGCCAGCTCGCTATGGATCACGGCCTGTTCAAAGCGCCCCGTGATGGCCAGAAAATGCGCGTAGTAGACCTGGTTGGTCGCATTGTTGGGTTCGAGCTCGATGACCTTTCTGTGTAACGGTTCGGCGCCGGCCAGGTCCCACTCATGCCAAGTCAGGTAGCCTGCCAACGCATCATGCCCAGCTCCTGACGTGTCGTCCAGCGCGAAGGCCCGAAGCGCCGCCGCCCTCCATTTCGGAGCCACATCGCTGGCGGGCATGATGCCCATCTGCTGGCGACCAGCCCAGACCACTGCCAAACCCGTATACGCCGGCGCATAGGAGGGGTCCTTTTCCAGCGCCAGCTCAAAGTACCGCTGAGCGGTGTCGAATTCCTGGGCGGTCAGTCTTCCCCAGTGGTAGCGCCCTTTGAGTACGGCATCGTAGGCTTCGGCATTGACAGTGGGAGCGCCGGCCAGACGGGCCTGCTCGGCCGGGAGCAGCCTGAGCGCAATGGCCTTGGCCACCTTCTGCGCCACATCGCTCTGCAGGGCCAGGATGCCAGACATATCGCGGTCGTAGTTCTCCGTCCAGAGCTGCGTCTGACTCGCCACCTCGATGAGCTCGACCGTGATGCGGACACGGCTCCCTTCCCGCCTGGCGCTCCCCCCGAGAACATGCCCCACGCCGAGTTCCCGGCCGACCCGGTCGACAGGCTTGTCGGTCCTCTTGTAGCGCATGACCGAAGTGCTGCCGATGACCTCCAGGCTCTGGGGACCAAGACGGCCGAGCTGCGAGATCATCTCTTGCGTCAGGCCGTCGCTGAAGTACTCCTGTTCCGGGTCGCCCGTCAGGTTGTCGAACGGGAGCACGGCCAGCCTGGTTACGGGTGCGGCTCGTTCCGGCCCGCCGCGAACGCTGTCCAGAAGGCCGCGGGCACTGGTCCCGGCGAGATGCGACCGGATGCCGCCAACGTCGATCGCCACGGCGAGCGCTGCAACCATGGTTACGAGGACGATGCCGCTCGCGGCTGCCACGAGGCCGCGGGAGGGGCCGCGCCTGCGGCGCGCCGGGGAGGGAGAGGCGACCGCTTGCCCGGTTGCTGCCACCTCCAACCCCGCGCTCACCTCGTCGGCCCGTTGATACCGCTCGCCCGGCTCCTTCGCGAGGCACCGGTCGATGACGGCGGCGAGCGGCGCCGGCACCGACGCCGGCACCGTCGGCGCCGGCTGGTTCAGGATCGCCGAGCTCAGTTCGAACGCGGTCTTCCCCTGAAACGGACGGTGGCCGGCGACCAGTTCGTACAGCACCACTCCCAGCGCCCAGATGTCGCTCCGCGCGTCCGCCGCCTGCCCTCTCAACTGCTCGGGTGCCATGTAGGCCAGCGTCCCCGCGACGGCGCCCGCCTCGGTCAGCGTCTGCCGAGACAGCGTGGTCTCGTCGGCCGGGGCATCGCTCGCGAGCCGTTTCGCCAGGCCGAAGTCGAGCACCTTCAGCTGGCCGTCCGGAGTCGCCACCACGTTCGCGCTCTTGAAGTCGCGGTGTACCACGCCGCGCGCGTGGGCGTGCGCCAGGGCGCCGGCCAGCTGCCGGCCGTACCGGACAGCGTCCGCGAATGGCAGGGCGCCCGCACGCAGGCGCTCGGTAAGCGTCTGCCCCTCGATCAGCTCCATCGCGATGTAGCAGGCCCCCTGCCCCGAGCCTGCCGACGGGCGCTCTTCACCGACGTCGTAGATCGTGCAGATGTGGGGGTGGCTCAGTTTCGAGGCCAGGCGCGCCTCGCGCATGAGGCGCGCGCGGGCGGTGTCGTCGGCCATTGCGCCGGCGGCCAGGACCTTCAGCGCGACGTCGCGCTCGAGTCGCGTGTCGCGGGCGCGGTACACCTCGCCCATCCCGCCTGCGCCCAGCGGGGCAACGATCTCGTAGGGTCCCAACAGCGATCCCGGTTTCATGACAGGCTCCGCCGGGCTTCGGCGAGGCCTCGCCGAAGCTCGCGTGCGAATCCAGCACGAGCGAAGGCAGGGCCGCCTGCGCCGAGAGCGGAGTGGACCACGTACGGGCCGAGGCGCTCACCGGCGGCCAGCAGCACGTTGCGAGACGCATTCTACCGCCGGCGCTTCGATTCACGCCAGCATCACTGCCTGCCGCGCGCCGCCTGCCGTGCGCAGCAGCCGCGCACGTCGCCGACTCTGTGCCGACTCTGTGTGCCGACTCTGTGCCGACTCTGTGCTGGACAATGCCGCCCCGGGCGCCATAATGGGCCCTGCGTCACGGCGCGTGCCCTCGCACGCGTCGGAGCGGTCGGGGGATCACGAACACGTCACCAGGGTGAGACGCCCGCAGGGCGTTCAATCGGAGGGTACGCCAATGACAGTTGCCCGAACAGTCCGACGCGCGCTCGCGCTGCTGCTCCTGGCAGTGGCCTGCACCGGAACCGGATTCGCGCAGGACGGCTACCGCACGCCGCCCGATGCGATCACGAAGATCCTCGACTCGCCGGCGCCGCCGGTCGTGTCGGTGAGCAGCGACCGGCGATGGCTGCTCATCACGACGTCCGACGTCGTGGAGACGAAGATTGCGGAGCTCGCGGAACCGGCCCTGTTCCTCGCGGGCCGGCGCTTCCAGACGCAGCCCCGGCACCGCATCGACGTCGAGGGCGTGCGCTCGGCGTCGTTGAAGCCAGTCGACGGCGGAGCCGAGATTCCGATTCCCGTGCCCGACGGGTCCCGACTCACGTCGCTGCAGTGGAGCCGCGACGCGAAGCGGCTTGCGTACTTCATGATCGCGCCCGGCCGCATGACGCTGCACGTCTTCGACGTCGCGACGAAGGCGAGCCGCGTCGTCACCGCAACCGGTATTCTGGGACGCCTCGCGTCATCGGGCGGCTGGTCGCGCGATGGCAAGCACTTCCTGTTCAGCGCCACGACGCGCGACGGCGAGGCGCTCTGGGTGGCGGACATCGACGCGGGCGTGGCGAGGCGGCTGACGCCCCCGAGAATCAACTACGTGGCGGGCGGGTGCTCGTGGACGGCGGGACGCGCGCCGGTTCTGTGTCTCCTGTTCCCCGAGGGTCGCGGTCCCGAGCCAAAGACGCCCGAAGCGCCCGCTGGTCCGATCGTCCAGGAATCGTACGGGCGCGCCGTGCCGGCGCGCACCAACACGTACCTGTTGAAGGACCGGCACGACGAGGCCCTCTTCGATCACTACATGACCTCGCAGCTGGCCGCCGTCACGCTCGACGGCAAGATCGCCCCGCTCGGCAAGCCCGCGATTCACACGCTGCCGTCAGCCTCGCAGGATGGCAAGTACCTGCTCGTCCGGATGACGCATCGGCCGTACTCCTATCAGGTGGGCATGGGCAGCTTCCCGCTGAAGACGGAAGTCTGGACGCCGGACGGGCGGGTCGTTCGGATGATCGATGACCGACCGCTGATTGAAGCGCAACCGAGCCTGAGGGACTCCACCACTCCCGGGATCCGCAGCATCTTCTGGCGTGCAGACGAGCCGGCGACGCTGCTGCTCGTGCAGGCGCTGGATGACGGGGACCCCCGCAAGACCGTGCCCAGGCGCGACCGCGTGTCGATGCTGAAGGCGCCGTTCACCGGCGAGCCGCGGCCGTTTGTCGAGACCGAGATGCGCTTCGGCGGCATCCAGTGGCTGAGCCCGAAGGTGGCGATCCTCAGCGATTTCAGCGCGCAGAAGACGCGGGCGCGATCGTGGGTCATCGATCCGTCGCTTCCCGACGGCGGCGCGCCGCGGCTGCTCTGGGACTACAACATCGAGGACCGCATCGCCGCGCCGGGCAACCTGATGTTCCAGTACGACCTGGCGAGCGACCGCTCCCTTCCGATCACCAGTCCGGACGGACGGTGGTACTACCTGATCGGGCCCGGCGCTTCGAAGGACAAGGATGGCGATCGCCCGTACCTCGACCGGATGGAAGTGGCAACGGGTCGGACCGAGCGACTCTGGCGGTCGACGCCGCCCTACTACGAGACCATCGTCGGGCTGCTGGATCCGTCCGCCAGCAGGGCGATTGTCCGGCGCGAATCGCCGAACGAGCGGCCCGACTTCCACGTGCTCGACCTGGTGTCGAAGAACCTCGTGCGTCTGACGAAGCTGCCGGACCCGGCCCCCTTCTTCTCGACTGTCAAGGCGGAGCTGATCACCTACGCGCGTCCCGACGGCGTGCAGCTCTCGGGAACGCTGTATCTGCCTCCGGGGTACGACAAGGCTCGCGACGGGAAGCTGCCGTTCTTCCTGTGGGCGTACCCCACGGAGTTCATGTCGCAGGACGCGGCGTCCCAGGTGGCCGGCTCCCCGCATCAGTTCCGTCGTCCGAGCCGTGCGGATCACCTGCTCCTGCTTGCGGCCGGCTATGGCGTACTCGACGATCCGTCGATGCCGATCGTGGGCCGGGATGGAAAGGAGCCGAACGACACGTACGTTCAGCAGCTGGTCGCGGGCGCACAGGCCGCGATCGACAAGCTCGATGAGATGGGTGTCGGCGACCGCAACCGCATGGCGGTCGGCGGCCACTCCTACGGCGCGTTCATGACCGGCAACCTGCTGGCCCACTCGGACCTGTTCCGCGCGGGAATCGCGCGAAGCGGGGCGTACAACCGAACGCTCACGCCGTTCGGTTTCCAGGCCGAACCGCGCACGTACTGGCAGGCGCCGGACGTCTACGACCAGATGTCGCCGTTCCATTTCGCGGACAAGATCAAGGAACCGATTCTGCTGATCCACGGAACGCACGACAGCAATCAGGGGACGTTCCCGGTTCAGTCCGAGCGGATGTTCGCCGCCCTCAAGGGGAACGGCGGCAACGTCCGGTACGTCCAGCTGCCGCTCGAATCGCACGGCTACGCGGCCAAGGAGAGTCGGCGGCATGTGATTTGGGAGATGGTGAACTGGCTCGACACGCACGTGAAGCCGGCGAAGAAGTGACCGGTTCCGCTCATCGGCGTCCCGGCAGACGACGCGCGCCGCGTCGGGCGGCACGAGGCGGCGTGGTTCCTGCGCGAAGAGTCTTCAGCGGGGCATGCCGTCGAGCGCCGGGACCTGGGCGCTGGCGCAGCCGTCGATGGCGGCCAGTCATCCCGATCTCCGTGACCGGGTTCGGGATCAGGCGAGAGCCCTGCGCGCGCGCGCCGGGCTCCTCCTGTCACGCGGCGGAACGCCTCACGGGCGTGGTTGCGTTTCGGACGAAAGCCGTTTGGCCGTTTCGAGAACCCCCAATACCGTCAAGCCTGCCGCCAGGATGCGCAGCCATTCATCCCAGCCAATCGGGGCCGTCTGGAAGACGGAATTCAAGAACGGCAGGTGGGTGATGCCGGCTTGCAGGAGCAGGACTCCCGCGATGCCCAACCACAGCCAGCCGTTGCGGAACAGGCCGATGGACAGGATGGAATGGCGGAGCGAGCGGCAGTTGACCAGATACAGCGCCTGGATCACGGCCACGGTATTGAGCGCGACCGTGCGGGCGGCGTCCACGCCGGCGCCACGCCGGAGTTCCCACTGGAACAGCCCGAAGGCGGCGATGAGGATGAGCACACCCGCCAGCGCCACCTGCGCGAGCATCCGGCCCGCGAGGATCGGCGCGCCGGGCGCTCGCGGCGGGCGCTGCATGAGGTCCCGCTCTTTGGGTTCGAGCGCGAGCAACAGCCCCAGCACGCCGCCGGTGGTCATATTGATCCAGAGCACCTGGATGGGCAGGATGGGCAGCGTCGCGCCAGCCAGCGCCGCCGACAGGATCACCAACCCCTGACCGAGGTTGCTCGGCAGCGCCCACGTGATGATCTTGGTCAGGTTGTCGAACACGTTCCGGCCTTCCTCCACGGCGGCTTCGATCGAAGCGAAGTTGTCGTCCGTCAGCACCATGTCCGACGCTTCCTTGGCGACCTCCGTGCCCGTGATGCCCATGGCCACGCCGATGTCCGCCTGCTTGATCGCCGGGCCGTCGTTGACGCCGTCTCCGGTCATCGCCACGACGTGGCCGCGGGCTTGCAGCGCCTCGACCAGACGCAGTTTCTGTTCGGGCGTGACGCGGGCGAAGACGGAGACGTCGTTCGCCACCTCGATCAGCTGCTCGTCGGACAGCGCGGCCAGGTCCCTGCCCGTCAGCGCCACGGGGTGCGGCGACGAGGTGGCGTCCCGCACCAGCCCCAGTTGCCGCCCGATCGCCACCGCGGTTCCTGCGTGATCCCCCGTGATCATCTTGACCTGGATGCCGGCGCGGTGACACGCCGCCACGGCCTCGACCGCCTCCGGCCGCGGCGGATCGATCATCCCTTGCAGGCCGAGGAAGGTGAACTGGTGCGGCAGGCTATGGGCGCTGATGCGCTGGGTGGTGGCGGGCAGCTCCGCGCGGGCGAAGGCCAGCAGACGCACGCCGGTCGCAGCGAGATCGCCGACGCACTTCTGAATGCGATCGCGGTCGAGTGTGATCGGTTGCCGCCGCGCGTTGAAGGCGACACTGCAGCGATCGAGCACGACTTCCACGGCGCCTTTCAGGTACACCAACCTCCGTCCGCCATTGGCGTCATCGTGCAGCGTGGCCATGAACTGGTGCTGCGACTCAAAAGGAATGGCGTCCACCCGCGGCAAACCCGTCTTCACGGCATCGCTATCCAGACCGGCTTTACGAGCGGCGACGATCAACGCCACCTCGGTCGGGTCGCCTTGGGCATCCCAGCGGCCCTCCTTCTGGACGAGCGCGCTGTCGTTGCAGACCAGTCCGGCGAGCAGGCACTCGGACAGGCCAGGCGCTTCGCCAGGCACGAGCCGTTGCCCGTTCAGCGTGATCTCGCCGCTCGGCTCATAGCCATTGCCTCCCACGTCATGGACGTCGTCGCCGACCACGACCTGCCGGACGGTCATCTGGTTCTGAGTGAGGGTGCCGGTCTTGTCCGAGCAGATCACCGTGGTGCTGCCGAGCGTTTCCACCGCGGGCAGCCTGCGGATGATGGCGCGGCGCCGGGCCATGCGCGACACGCCGATGGCCAGCGTCACGGTCACGGCCACGGGCAATCCCTCCGGGATGGCGCCCACCGCCAGTGCGATGGCGGATGAGAGGATCTCGTCCAGACTCTCGCGGCGCCACAGGCCCAGGGCCACGACCAGCCCGGCGAGGCCCAGGATCAGCACCAGCAGCTTGTGTCCGAAGGCTCTGATCTTTCGCGTCAGCGGTGTTTCCAGGCTTCGTGCCGCCGAGATCATCTCCGAGATGCGCCCGATCTCCGTGTGATCGCCGGTGCCGGTCACGACGCCCCGCCCCTGGCCAGAGGTCACGAGCGTGGAGGCGTAGGCCATGTTGGCGCGGTCGGCGAGCGACGTGTCCGCAGCCAATTGCAGGTCGGCGTTCTTTTCAACCGAGGTGGATTCGCCGGTCAGCGCGGCTTCGGCGATGTGCAGGTCGCGCGTGGCCACGAGGCGCAGGTCGGCGGGCACTTTGTCGCCGGAGGCGAGCAGCACGAGGTCGCCGGGCAGGAGTTCGGGCGAGGGCGTTCGCAGGGTCTTCCCGCCCCGAACGACGGTGGTCTCCATCACGAGGCTCCGCGAAAGAGCCTCGATGGCGCGCTCGGCCTTGGCTTCTTGCAGGTAACCGATGACGGCGTTGAACAGCACCACGCCCAGGATGACCGCCGCATCCACGAAGCCGCCCATCGCCAGCTTGATCGTGCCGGCCGCCAGCAGGATGTAGATGAGCGGATTGTGAAACTGGAGCAGGAAGCGCATCCACGGGCTTCGGCCTTTTCGGGGCGTGAGTTGGTTGGGACCGAACTGCTCGCGGCGACGTTTCACCTCGAACAGGTCCAGGCCCGCCTCGAGGTTCGTCTCAAGCAGTTGCCCAACCTCGCGTGCGGGCAGGTGATGCCAGTGGCGCCCCAGCAGGCCCTGGAGAGGGTCCGACGGTGGTGAGGTGATGGCCTTCATGGCTCTTGCTTCAGGTTGTCGATACCGCCAGCAACCACAGGATCACACCGATCAGGAGCAGCAACGCGGCCCCGGCGACTGGCCAGGCGCGCAGGGCATTCTCGATCCGCGCCAGATGCCCACCCACAGCAGCGAGGCGAGCGGAGCCGCGCAGGTTCTCCTCGGCGGAGCCGGCATCGTGGCCGTCACCGTGGTCTGGGACTGGCCGGCCCGACATCCGGAGTTGCACGCGCGCCAGTCGTTTCTCCAGCAGAACCCCGAGGTCGCCCGCGGGCAGCCAGCGCGTGAGATCACCGGACAACCAACGCCGCGTCCGCGCGCCCAGCACCGCCAATCCAGCGCCGACCAGCAGCGGCCAGGTCGCCAGCCAGAGCTTCTCCGGGGTGAGCTTGACGGGCAGCAAACCGAGGGCGCCCGGCAGCAACCACACGCCGAGCAGCACCGCCCCAACCAATGAGAGCCAGGGCGGCCACAGGCCTTTCGCGCGTTCTTCGGCCGGATGCGGGTGTCTCGGCCAGACCAGCCACAGGAACCGTGCCATCTTGAGCGCAGTGCCGACGGCGGCGAGCGGCAGCAGGATGCTCAATGCGTCCGACCAGCCGCCCGGCAGAAACGCGACGTTGCTCTTGAGCGCCACCTTCGCGAGTGCGCCACTGGTGAACGGCGCACCCGCCAGCGCCAGCGCCGGCAGCAGCAGCCCCACCCGCGCCGTGACGACTTGCAGCCGAGTCCGAGCCGCATGCGCCGGGCCGACCCCGAGGAACAGCGCGCCCTTCGCGAGGGCGTGGTGCGTGGCATAGATGAGCACGGCCAACTGGATGTCCAGCCACGATTCGGGCCGCAGCGCGCCGATGCCGATGCCCGTCGTGATGATGCCCATCTGGCTGATGCTCGAGTAGGCGAGCACCGTCTTGGGGTTCTTCTGCACGACGCCCACGAACGTGCCGAGAAACGCCGCGCCCAGGCCCGCGCTGATGAGGGTGAAGCCGGACAGGGGCATCGCCGCCTCGCCCAGCGGCAGAAAGCGAATCCAGCCGAGCAACCCCGCCTTGAGCATCGCCCCGCTCAACACCGCGCTGGCCGGCACGGGCGCGGCCGGATGCGCCAGCGGCAGCCAGAAATGGAGGCTCAACGCGCCCGCCTTGATCCCGAATCCCACCAGCAGCAGCAGCAGTGCGGGCTGGCTGAACACGCCCCGATGCAATTCCGCGATCTGTGTCGTGCCTCCGCTGACGGTGAGGAACACGAAGCCGGTGAAGATCAGCACTTCGCCGAGCATCGCCAAGGCCAGGTACACTCGTCCGGCGCGCACGGCATCGGCGTCACCGCGATGCAACACCAGTCCGGCGGATGCCAGCCCCATGAGCGTGAAGCACACGTAGAACGTCGGAACGTCGCTGGCCAGGATCAGACCGAAGTTGCCCGCCATGGCCAGGAGGAAGAAGAGGTGGAAGCGGACCGGGTTCGGATCCTCGGCGAGATAGGCGCGCGCATACCACCCTGACGTCAGCCAGAGCACGCCCGTGAAACCGAGGAAGATGCGTCCGACCGCGTCGAGACCCAGGACGGCGTGCTGCCCAAGCGAGGGGAGGTGGAGGCTCGCGCCGTTCTGGCCTGCGACGACGAGCAGCAGCGCCGGCACCGCCGCCACCGGCGTGGCGCGCATCACGGCCCCTCGCCAGGACGCGATCGTCAGCGCCAGGGCCGCCAACAGCGGCAATCCCAGGGCGGCCATGAGGAGCAGGGATTGGAGCGGGGCCGAGTTCACGGCGCGTACTCCCTCGCGGCGATCAGCTTCGCCCACGCCAGCGGGCTGAACGAGGATTCCGCGAACACGCCGGCCCAGATCACGAGCACGGCGGTCACCAGCGGCGGCAGCAGCAGCATCCCGTTCGTCTCCCACGTGCCGAAACGATGCTCGGCGGGCCAGTGCTCCGGCGGGGCGTTGAACCAGGCGCGATAGAGGATCGGTAGGAAGTAGGCCGCGTTGAGCAGACTGCTTGCACCCAACACCAGCGCCACCCACTCTTCGCCGGCCTGGATCGCGCCCTTCTGCAGGTACCACTTGCTGACGTAGCCGGAGAGCGGAGGTACGCCGATCATGCCCAGGGCCGCAACGGTGAACGCCATCGTCGTCAGCGGCATCCGCCGGCCCACGCCGTTCATCTCGCTCACGCGATGCGTGCCGAGCGTCTCGGCATAGTTCCCCGCGCAGAAGAAGAGCGTGATCTTCATGATGCCCTGGTGCACCAGATGAACCAGCCCGCCGATGGTCGACACCGGCCCCAGGATGGCCGCGCCCAGCGCGATGTAGGACACCTGGCTGACCGTGGAGTAGGCGAGGCGCTTCTTGAGTTCGTCCTGAGAGAGCGCGCGCACCGAGCCATAGATGATGGTGACGCCGGCGGCAACAGCCAGCGGATGCAACACGCCGAGCGCCGCCGCCGTCTCCACGCCGTACACGTCATACACGATCCGCACGATGCCGAACGCGCCGGCCTTCACGACCGCCACAGCGTGCAGCAACGCGCTCACGGGCGCCGGCGCTACCATCGCCTTGGGCAGCCAGCCGTGCAGCGGCACGAGAGCGGCTTTCACACCGAGGCCGACCATGAAGAGCAGGAAGATCACCTGCAGCTCGCCCCGATGGGTGGCCACGAGCGCCTGGATCACGCCGCGTTCCTTGAAGACCACGGGCCCGGCCAGGGCATGCAGCCAGACCACCGCCAGTAGCAGCACCGCACCGCCTGCCAGCGTGTAGGTCAGGTAGATCTTCCCGCCGCGCAGGGCCTCTGTGGTCCCGCGATGCACAATCAGCGGATACGTGGTGACAGTCAGCAATTCATAGAACGTGAGGAAGGTGACCAGGTTGGCCGATAGGGCGATACCGGTGGTGGCCGTGACGCAGAAGCTGAAGAAGCCGAAGAAGCGGCTGCGATGCGGCGTGTGCTCCAGGTAGCCAACCGCGTAAAGCGTGGTGCACAACCACAAGACGGAGGACAAGGTGACGAAGAGGACCGAGTTCGCATCCGCACCCAGGGCGAACGGGATGCCGGGCAGGAACTCGATGGCGAAGGTGTACGTCTCGCCGTGGTAGACGCCCGAGAGCAGCACGGCGACGAGGACCAGTTTCACCCCGGCGCCGAGCAGGTTCAGCCAGGTGCGCAGTCGATGGCTCTCCTCCTTCAGGAAGAAGATCCCCAGGCCCGTCACGAACGAGCTGAGCAGAATGCCAACCAGCAGCAGGCCGTGGACATTCATGGCGTCGCGCCTCCCCTCAGCATCGCTCCCGCCAGCGGCGCGCCCACGCGCAGCAACTCGGCCGCCCAGGGGGACGCGAAACCCAGCAGGACCGCCATCCCCGCCAGCGCCAGAGCGGTCCATTCCATGACCGCCGGAATCGGATTCGGCGTTGTGGGCTCCTCGACCCTGGTAAACGCGTGAGCGAGCATGCGCACGATGTACGCCGCGGCAAGCAGGCTGCCGAGGAGCATGACCGCCACCCACCACCACTGGCCCTGCGCGAGGGCGGCATTCAGCAGCAGCCATTTCCCGGCAAACCCGCTACTCGGCGGCAGGCCGATCAAGCTCGTCCCCGCCAGCCCGAACGCGAATACCGAAACCGGCAGGACATGCGTGATGCCATCGAGGTCCTTGATGCGGTCATGGCCGGCGGCGTGAACGATGTTGCCCGCTGTGAGAAACATCGCCGTCTTCGCGCAGGCGTGCGCGCCCAGGAGCATCAGCCCGCCGCTCCACGCCATGAAGCCGCCCTCGCGCGAGGCCGCCAGCGGGAACAGCAGGAAGAGGTAGCCGAGTTGCGCCACCGTCGAGTAGGCAATGAGCAGCTTGAGGCGCGGCTGGAACAACGCGTTGACAGAGCCCCAGAGAATCGCCGCCGCCCCCAGCAGGCCGAGAAACTGCGCCACCGGCGGCGTCAGCAGCGCCGGGAACGCCTCGAACCACAGCCGGAGCAGGATGTAGAAGGGGCCTTTCACCACCAGCGCCGACAGCAGCGCACTGACAGGCGCGGGCGCGTTAGAGTGCGCGGGCGGCAGCCAGCCGTGCAGGGGGAACAACGCGGCCTTCGCGACCAACCCGCCAGTCATGAGCGCCAGCGCCACCCAGAGTGCCGGGCCGGGCCGAGCCTGGGCCGCCAGCGACGGGAGGTCGACGGTGCCGCACTGGCCGTACACCAACCCCACGCCAAGCAGGTAGAACAGAGACGCCGGCAGACTGACGAACAGGTAGCGCAGCGCGGCCGTGAGCGCAGCGCGAGTCCCCGCCAGCGCCACGAGCGTCACCGCGGCGAACCCGAGCATCTCCAGCGTGACGTAGAGGTTGAAGATATCGGCGGATAGATAGAGGGCGTCGAGGGCCGTCCAGAGAAACAGGAAAAGCGGCCAGAAGTACTGCTCGCGGTGCAGCGCGTCGTCGTCGTGTTCCGAGACGAAGTAGCGTTGGGAATACAGGGCGACCGCCACCCCAACCGCCGCGGTGACGATCAGCATGAGCACGCTGAGACCGTCCGCGCGAAGCTCAATGCCGAGCGGCGCGCCCCAGCCACCGACCCGGTGCGTCTGCACGCCGTCCGCGAACACGAGGCGCGTCAGGCGAACGACAGCGAGGCCGACCACGCCCGCCGTCCCGAGCGCCAGAGATCGGCCGAGTCTGGGGAAGGCGAAGGCCAGCGCCGCCGCCACGAGCGGGGTCAGGATCAGCCACGCCATGGCCCACGCGGAGGTCATGCGTCCTCCCCGGGGTCCGCCTCGCCGGCCGCCGCCTGCACGCGGTCCGCCAACACCAGCGCGAGGCCTGTCGCGCACACAGAGACGACGATCCCGGTCAGCACCATGGCGTGTGGAACGGGGTCGGGGATCGGGCCGGGGGTCTGCGCGCCCAGGGCGATGTACACCAGAAACACACCGCTGCCCATGACGTTGAGCGCCATGATCCGTCTCAGCAGATGCGCCTGAACGAGCAGCGAGTAGAAGCCAATGGCGAAGAGCGCCACGCCGGCCAGCGCGTAGATGCGGTAGTCGGCGTCAGGCATGGCTGGCGGGTATCCGGCGTGGGGCGTTGACACCGGGGTCGTCCGGCCGGCCTCCAAGATAGAGCAGGCCGAGCGTGAGCCCGATCGAAACGAGCGCGGCGGATTCGATGACCAGTATCCACGTGCCGCCGGTACCCGCAGGGAACTGGAGGAGACCTCCGGTCAGCAGCATCGTGACGGCACACACCGCTGCGAACACGATCACCCCCAGGACGAGACCCGCGCGCAGGAGGCGATCGAACTGCAGGATCCTCGGCGCCAGTCCGCCGAGCATCACCAGCACGATGGCGCCGCCGAGCAACGCACCGCCCTGGAATGCCCCGCCCGGCGCGAAAGCGCCGATCCAGAGCAGGTAGCCCGCCGCCAGCACGAGTACGGGAAGCACCACACGCAGCAGTGACATCAGCAGCGGACGGTCGCGCAAATCGGCGGCAGGCCACTCACCGCGGCGCAGCGACCACACCGCGACGATGGCCAGGAGCAGCACCCCGACTTCGAGCAGCGTGTCGTACCCGCGATAGTTGAGCAGCACGGCGGTGACGGGGTTCGTGACTCCGCTCTCGGGCAGCTTCGCGAGCGACGCGCCGGTGAGTCCCGTCGGCCGCACCGGGAGGGACAGCACGGCCCAGCCCAGCGCGGCACACAACGCGAGCGACAGGGCGCCGACCAGCACGCGGGACGTCATTTCGGCGCCTCCCGCCGGGTCCCGGTCGCCGCGCGTTCCCGCCTGCGGATCCGCACCAGCGCCGAGAGGATGAGCGCGCCCGTCAGGCCGGATCCCACCGCCGCCTCGGCCAGCGCCACGTCCGGCGCGCGGAGCCGCACCCAGGCCACGGCGATGAGCAGGCCGAGGGCGATGAAGCTGATCACGGCGCGGAACACGTCCCGATCGTTCAGCGAGCGCCACGCGAGCACCACGATGACGAGCAGCAGCAGCCCGTCAATGATTTGGAGCATCACGCCGACCTCCGCGTCCACGGTGTCTGCCCGCGCCGGTACGCTTCGTTGCCGATGAGGAAGCAGATGGTGGCGCTGGCGAAGAGCACCATCACCCAAATGAGGCCGAGCTTGAACACCTCAGGCCAGCTGTCGGCTTGCAGCATCAACGCCAGGACGGTGAGGCCGAGCCCCACGTTGTCGGCCTTCGTCAGCGCGTGAAGGCGCGAGTACAAGTCGGGGAAGCGCAGGAGGCCTACCGTGCCCGCCACGAAGAAGAACAACGCGGCGAGCAGCAGCACGCGGGTGAGGACATCCACGACGATCATGGCTGTGGATCCTCCTGCGCCTCATCACCCGGCCAGCCCCGGAGCACGAACGTCGCACCGAGCACGGCGGCCAGCAGCGCAAACACCAGTGCGATGTCCAGCGCGCGGGCCATGCCAAGTCCTTTGCCGAGCACCAGCACCAGGGCCACGCCGGTGGTGCCGAAGAGCAGCGCCGCCAGCAGGCTGTCGGCACGCCCGGGTTGGCGGAAGACCTGGCCCAGGCCAAGGACGATGGTGAGCAGGAACGCGACGGTCGCCCAGAGGTAGAGCGCACTCATGACACCGCCTCCGGCTCCGGGAGCCTCAGCCCGAACAGCGCCGCGACATGGTCCTCCAGTTCGCGGAGTTCTTCTTCAACTCGCGGAGAGGCCTCCAGCACATGGATACAGATGCTCTCGTGCGTGATGGCCACCACGGCCGTGCCTGGCAGCAGGCTAATCGCTCCACAGAACAACAACCGGGCGGAGCCCGGTGGCAGGTGAAGCGGGAAGCAGACGATGGCCGGAGACAGCGGCAGCGCCGGAGACAGCGCACGCCAGGCCACATCCCAGCCGCCACGCAGGGATTCGCGGAGAAAGAACCCGGCGAAGGCCATCGCTCCACGAGCGGACAGTCGCCAGCGCGTGTCCGGGAGCAGCGTGACGCTGACCCAGGCCGCGGCGAGTACCACAGGCCCGCCCACGATCCACGAACTCCAGTCCGTGCCGTTCATCCCCAACCAGACGAGCGCCATCAGCGCGAGTCGCGCGATGAAGCGCCCCGCGACAGCCGGTGGGTGCGCAGGTCGAGCTCGGTCCGTCATGGGCCGTTCAGGTCGTGGGCCAGAGATGCCACAGGTAGCCGCCGTAGAGCGCCAGCAGCAGCGCCCCCTCCCATCGCCGGAGCGTGAAGCCCGTCCAGGCGATGACCAGCAGCAGGACGGAGAACCCAATCATGATCAGTGTGTCCGTCAGACTCACGCCCGGGCCGTTGACCGGCGACGCGATCATGCCGCTCACGCCGAGAATCGCGAGAATGTTGTAGATGTTCGAGCCAACCACGTTGCCGATGGCGATGTCCGGCTGCCTGCGCCACGCCGCCATGAGCGAGGACGCCAGCTCCGGCAGACTGGTGCCGGCGGCGACAATGGTGAGGCCGATGACGGCATCGCTGATGTCGAACAGGCGGGCCAGGTCCACCGCGCCGGTGACGAACAGGCGGGAGCCGAGGACGAGCATCGCCAACCCGGCCACAATCAGCCCGCCATCTGTCCACGGCGAGCCGGTCGGCTTGGGGACGCTGTCGGCGAACTCCTGCCTCACGTCCGCGCTGACCTGACGCCGTGCGAGGCGGACGTTGACGACCGTGTACCCGGCAATCCCCGCGAGGAAGACAAGCGACTCCCAGCGCTGGATGCTTCCATCGCGAAAGAACAGCAGGAACAGCAGGGCGATCCCGACCATGACCGGCGTGTCGAACTTGAGGAGCTGGAGCTGAACCCGCATCGGCGCGACGAGCGCGGTGAGGCCGAGGATGACGCCAATGTTGAAGATGTTCGATCCGACCACGTTGCCGATGGCGATGGCGCCCTGGCCTTGGCCCGCCGCCGTCGAGCTGACAATCAGTTCTGGCGTGCTGGTGCCGTACGCCACCACCGTCAGCCCGACGAGCAACGGCGTCACCCCGAGACGCACGGCCAGCGACGCCCCGCCACGCACGAGCCACTCGGCTCCGAAGTAGAGGGCCACGAGGCCCGCGGCCAACAGCGTCGCAATCATCATAGGTCCGAAGCAGGCTATCAAATATGCCTGCCGCTGACCAGAACCGCCGGTTCCGCACCCATCCGCAGGGACCGGGGGACGCGCCGCCAGGACGGAACCGGCGGTTTCCCTCAACAGGCGTCCGACGGTGGGGCCGTTCGAAACGCCTGTCAGATCGGTTCGGCCCGTGGAGCCGCGGGCGACGAGGTCGGCGCCCCGGCTCCTCTGCGCTCGAGGGCTATCGTCAGCTGGCCGGCCTAATGCTGTCCTCGAATCAGGGGTAGCAGCTGGCTCAGGTTCAGCGAGCCGGCTTTCTCGCGGATGGCGCTGGCATAGTTCCCGTGCAGCCCGCGCGCCTGCTCGGTGAGCGAGCCGAAGAGTTCACGCAGCTCGATGGCCGACAGCGCGCGTCCGCCGGCGTAGTATTGGTGCGCCAGCCGACCGAGCGCCCACGTCGTCGCGAAGGACATCGCGGAACTGGCCACCTGCCTGCCCACGGACTTGGCCATGCCGCCGCCGACTTTGCCAAGCAGCCCGCCGAGCAGCTTGCGCGCGTAGCCCTCCACCACCTGTGAGGTCAGGCCCACCCCCGCCACGCCCAGCAGCTCCTTGATGTGCCCGCGATCCAGTTCGTAGCCGTGCGCCTTGCCGATGCGATAGACCATCTTCATCTGCAGCGGAATGATAGCCAGGGTCGCGAGCGAATCGGGCAGCAGCTCCAGCGCGCCGTTCAAGATGGCGTAGTTCAGGATCATCTTGTCCACTTCGGGCGACGCGGCCGCGGCGCTGGCAGCACCCGGCGCGGCGCCGATCGCGGGAGGCGCGGTGGACGAGGGTTCGGCCAGCGGTTCGACGACCAGGGTGTCAGCCTGCTGCTCGATGCGGGCGGTCTCGGTGCTGTTCAGACGGAGTTGGCGCCGCAGCTCGGCGAGAAACTGCTTCTCCGGCTCGTTCAGCAGGTCGTCGGCCTCGCACACGCACACGGCCATCTCGTATGCGAGCTGCCGCACCTCCGCGCTGGCCAGGGCCTGCGCCGTCTGTGCGGCCGAGACCTGCCTCAGCAGGACGCGGCGGTAGAGCGCGGCCAGGTTCACGTCAGACTCGGGGAAGTTCTCCGCGATGCGCTTCAACTCCGCGCGCTCGACGTCGCTCTTGCCGCCGTCGGCGAACGCGGCCATCAGGCACAGCGTCAGGATGGACTCTCGTTCGGTATGGCTCAGCTCGATGTTCATGGTGACAGCCTGCGCGATGCAATCCGTTTCTGGGACGCGGTCGGTATGATCCGCGAGCAGGACGCCTCTCGTCAACCGGCCCCCGGCTTCAGGCTACTTGCTCCCGACTGCCGAATCCCGCCTGGCGCCTGCCGCCTGTCGGGCCTGCCAAGCGGCGTCTGCCCTGGCGCCCTCCGCGATGGCCGCGACGGCCGGGTGCTTCATGCGCCGCTCGACCGAGATGGCGTAGATTCGGCCGCGGATCGTGTCCACGGTGCCGATCGGCGCCACGCGGTACCGCTGCCGGACATCCCGTTCGATGATCGACGGCGCGGCGAACGCGCCCACGCCGTTCTCGCCGAACACCTTCATCAGCGCGCCGTCGTCGAACTCGCCGACGATGGCCGGGGCCAGCCGCTGCTGCTGCAGCCAGTCGTCGATCTGGCGCCGCAGCAGGCTGCCCTCGCCAGGCAGCAGGAGGGGCGCCCCGGTCAGCGACGCCGGGAAGCGCCGCTTCAGGGTCCGGGCGAGCGCCGGCGCCGCGAAGAACGTGATGCCGCACTCGCCGAGGAGGTGGTTGTAGGCCCGGACGCGAACGGTCGGCGGGACCGGGGCGTCCGAAATCACCAGGTCGAGGTCGTGGACGGCGAGCGCGGCAAGCAGGCGGTCGGGCCGGTCCTCGCGGCACACCACGCGAACGGGCTCGGGCAGCGCGAGGGCCGGGGCAATCAGGCGGTAGGCGATCAGCTTGCTGACCACGTCCGCCACGCCGACGTCGAGGCGCATCGGCCGGCCAGTGGGCCGGCCCCTGACGGTGTCCATCAGCTCGCGGCCCAGCGAGAAGATCTCGTCCGCGTACCGGTAGACGACGCGGCCCATGTCGGTCGGCACGAGCCGGCGGCCCTCGTTCGCGAAGAGCTTCTCGCCGAGCACGCCCTCGAGCGCCCGGACCTGGGCGCTGACGGTCGGCTGCGACAGTCGCAGCCTCTCGGCCGCCCGGCCCACGCCCCCCTCGCGCACGACGGTCCAGAAGTACAGCAGGTGGTGGTAGTTCAGCCACTCCATCTCGTCCGCTCATTCAGCCGGCAGCGGACCACCGGTGCCCCGGCGGCCGGCGCGATCGCCGGCCTTCAAACAATAGACCAAACATATGTGTATGTTCCAATATGTGTATTTGTCTATGGTCTCAGGGCGTCCTACACTCTTCCCACGACGACGCGGTGGGGAAGGGCCCCTCGCGGGATGCAGGAGGTGCTGTCGTGACCGGACAACTGAAGACCGTCCTGCTGCTCGGCGTGCTGACGGCCCTCGTGGCCGGCGCCGGCAGCTACATCGCCCCGGGCTCGGCCTGGCTGTTCGCCGCGGGCGGTGTCGTGATGAACGTCGTGATGTGGTTCTTCTCGGACCGCATGGTGTTGAGGATGAGCGGCGCGCGGCCGCTGCCGCGCGAGGAGGCCCCGGCGCTCCACCAGATGGCGACCGAGCTGTCGTTTGCGGCCGGCATTCCGGCGCCGAAGCTCTACCTGATCGATGCGGACTACGCCAACGCGTTCGCCACCGGGCGCAACCCGGCGAACGGCGCCGTGGCGGTGACGACGGGCCTGCTGCGGGTGCTGCCGTTGCGCGAGGTCCGCGGCGTGATGGCGCACGAGATCGCGCACATCAGGAACCGCGACATCACCATCGCGACCGTGGCGGCGGGGCTGGCGGCGGCGGTGACGGGAATCGCCCACGCGGTGCAGTTCTCCGCGATCTTCGGAGGATCGCAGGACCGGGAAGAGGGCGGCGGCGGTGGCGGCCTGCTGTTCGCGCTCATCGCGCCGATCGGGGCGAGCCTGGTGCAGCTGGCGATCTCGCGGTCGCGCGAGTTCGTCGCCGACGCGACGGCGGCGCGGATCACGGGCGACCCGGAGGCGCTGGCCAGCGCGCTCGCACGGCTGTCGATGGCGGCCGAGCGGATCCCGGCCGACGTCCAGCCCGCGACCGCGAGCCTCTACATCGTGAACCCGCTGGTGGGCGGGGGGCTGCTGCACCTGTTCTCGACCCACCCGCCGATGCGCATCCGCATCGAGCGGCTGCGGGCGATGGCCGGGCTTCGCGCCGCGTAAGCGCCAGGTGGGTGTGGCGAGGGGCGCAGGCGCCCCGCTGGGGGTCCGGCAGGCGGTGTATATGCCGCCGCCGGGCCCGTTCGCCAGCCGCGCGGGATCTACTGCCGCTGTCCGGTCGGCGTGGCCGCGCGTGCCACCGGCGTCAGCCGACGCACCCGTGCGTTGTCTCGATCGGCCACGTAGAACCCCCCTTCGGGGCGGCTGGCGATGCCAGCGCTGCGCGAGAAGCCGAACGCCGTGTCGAGGGCCAGGAGACCGTCGCCGTTGAAGCCGCTTCTCCCGCCGCCGATGGTCGCGATCACTGTGCCGTGCGTTACTTCGCGGATCCGCGGCAGGTTGCTGTTGAGGTCGAACTCGAGAAACGTTACCGTCCCGTCGGGGCAGACCGTGAGACCCGCCACGGTGCCGACTTCCGCCTCCAGCGCCGGCCCGCCATCGCCGGTCGAGCCGTGCTTGAGGGTGCCGGCAAATCGAGTGGCCGTGCCGTTGGACGCGATCCTGACGATGCTGGCGGAGCCGCCCACCAGGACGCCGCCGTCAGGGTCGCCGGCCAGTGCGACGGCGAGATCGGGGACCTCCCGGACCCATTCGGCCTCCCCGGTCGTTCCAAGCGGGAGCTTCACCACGTAGTTCGCGGCGCCGACGTAGAAGCTGCCGTCGCCATCGATGGCCAGCTTCACCGACGGCGAGCACGCGTCCAGGCCAGACGCGTTCACCCACGTGGCGACGACGGGGTCTTCCGCTTCGGACGGCGACAGCCGGTGCACCCGGACCCTGGAGTACCGCCCCCAGTCGTTGCAGTAGCCCGTGCCTTCGGCGTCGGTGTAGTAGACCGCCCCGTCCGGGCCGACGGCGATCGACGGTCCCTCGTCACCCCAGTCGTTCGACGCGAACGCGCGCATGCGGGTCAGCGTCCCCGCCGCGTCGACCCGCACGATGCGAAGCGTCTCTGCGACGTAGAACGAGCCGTCGGGCGCGACGACCACTTGCCGGGGTTCCTGAAGTCCGGCCAAGGTGGCGGGCCCGCGCTCGCCGCCGTCGCCCCACACTCCAGTGCCTGCTGCGGTGTCTACGACGTAGGCACCTGGCCTGCTCGCCGTTGCCGGCGCCACCGAGACCCGTACGCTGGCCGCGGACGTGGCCATACCGTCGGAGATCACCACCGTCGCGTCGAAGCCGCCGTCGCCCGCGTACGTGTGCGCAACCTGCGATCCCTGCCCGTCGGCGCCGTCGCCAAACGACCAGGTGTAGGTCAGCCGATCGCCGTCGACGTCAGTGCCGACGGCTGTGAATTGCACGTCGAGTGGCGCAGTCCCAGAGGACGCCGACGTGGTCACCGCCACGGTCGGAGGGTCGTTGACCGCGGCGATGGTGACGGTGACGGTCTGGGTCGCGGTCAGTCCATGCGTGTCAGCGACGGTGTAGGTGAACGTGTCGGTGCCGTTCGCATCCCGAGCCGGCGTATACACGACGCCGCCGCCCTGGAGGACGGCCGTCGTGCCGATGCGGCCGCTGGTCGTCGAGACGAGCCGCAGGGCGTCGCTGTCGGGGTCGACATCGTTGGCGAGCACGGCGACCGTGACCGCGACGTCTTCGCTGGTGGATGCGACGTCCGGCTTCGGGCGTGGAGCAGCATTGGCGTGCGCCCTGCGCGCCTTGTGCACCTCGCCGATGACGTAGGCCAGGTCGCGGCCGTCGACCCGGCAGTCACGATTCAGGTCGCCCGGAATGGCACGGCGCTTCGCCGTGCAACGGTCGCCGAAGTGGCGGAGCACGAACGAGACGTCGTTCAGGTCGATGACACCATTCCGGGTGACATCGGGGCTGTCCCAGACCGCGTTCTTCTGCGTGTGGGCCATCTGGGCCCACGCCTCGGGCGGCGCGAAGCCACTCGACGCGACCAGAACGGCACCGAACAGGACGGAGACCCTGAGGAGATGGCGGGTAAGCATCATGGCACCGACGCATTCGTGGCCGGGATCACATTTTTCGCAGGTCAGGAGGTCGAATCGCGACTCCGAAGGCCATCCTTCGCATGGGCCGTGCCATGCCGATGCCCGTTCCGGCTCCGGCATCACGGTGAACGGCGGGGTGGTGGTCGCCAGCGGCGTTGGCGTGCCGCAGGAGGGGTTCGTCGCCGACACCTGCTCCAGCCAGGGGACGGCGACCGCGCTCACCGTGACATGACGGCACCCGTCGCCAGCCGTCGGGTTGGTGAACGTCACGCTCGCGATCAGACCCGGTGGGCGCCGTTCGGAGGAGCCGCCCCGCCGAGGAGCAGATCGACGTCGATCCCGAAGCGCTCCGGGTTGACGGGATCGACGATCGTGCGGAGGAACCGCCTTCGTCAGGCTTCGGACTGCTGAGAGCCCTCGCCTGACTACGGTTCGGCACCAGCCTTCGCCTGTCTGCGCCGAAAGGCCCGCGGGATCGGCTCGCGTGAATCTGGTTCACCGAGCCGTAGCTCGCCGAGGACGGGTATGGGACCCGCAGGCGAGCGAAGGCTGGTGGAGGCGGCGGGAGTCGAACCCGCGTCCGAGAGCACGTTACCGCAGGACTCTACATGCGTGTCCTCTTCTGTTGATTCGCGGCCGGCCTGGAGAAGAGGCGAAAACCGCCAGCCGCTAGTTCCGGGTGTCGTCTCGCCGCCCGAGGCCCGGAACAGCCTCGAGCAGCCAGCCTGCCTGTTTGACATCCACTCCCCGCGCGCAGGCAACTTGGAGGTGGACGTCGCTGTTAGTTAAGCAGCGAGAGCGAGCTGCGAATCCGCAGTTATGGTTGTTTCCACCGGATTAACGAGTCGATGGGGCTCGGCATGCATCCCACGGCCCTATACCCCCGTCGAAGCCAAATCGCCCCCACGTGCGGAGTGCGTGGCCCGGTTCGGGAGAACCGGCCGGCTCCTCCCATTATGGGGGAGCAGGGGGCGGGGCGGCAAGGCTGAAGCCTCGCCCTACGCCGCCACCTCGGCCGCCGTCACGACGGTGCGGACATCGAACGCCGGCGGGTGCTCGAGGTGTTTCTTGACGGCGCACTGGCTGGCCGCGCGGACGAGCGCCTCACGGTACTTCTCCGGGAACTCCGGCGGCACCTCGATGTCGATGCCAATCTGGCCGACCATGCCCGTCCGAGGGTCCACGCCAATGCGCTGGACCAGTTGAATGCCGTCGGTCGGCAGGCCGCGCTGCTTGCAGAAGCCGAGCACGTAGATGCCCGCACAGGTCGCAATCGACGCCAGGAAAAGGGAAAATGGGGCTGGGGCCGAGTCGTCGCCCCCCCCGCGGGCCGGCTGGTCGGTCTTCACAACATGCTGGCCGACCTGCGCATCGACACGCGAGCCGCCAGGGAACGTCACGACGATGTCCATCGAATCATCCTCCGCTGCTCCATAGATTCACATTGGCGCCCGGAGGTTTCGTCGTTGTTCGGTGGCGGCCCTGCACAACCCTGGAGCCGCGAGCTGCCAGCCGGCCTTCGGTTGAAGTCCGGGCGGCAAACGGCCGATATGACCGACCAGAGTCATCGTGTGTCTGCTGAGGACGAAACGAGTCCGCCTATGTCGCTCGACGAACGAATTCAACGGCTGTCCGACACCATCATTCACGAGGTCCGTGGCCCCATCGAGGAGGCGCTGCACCGCCTGCTCGCCGACGTGATGGTGGCCGCGTCCGACGATCGCGACCGGGCGGTCCAGGCGGCGGTTTCTGCCGCCCCCGCCGAATACGAGGCGGCGCTGGCCGCGCTCCGGGAACAGGCCGAGCGTGAACGTGCCGACGCTGCGGCCCTGCGCGAGCAGTTCGCCGGTGAACGAGACGCGGCGTTGTCCAGCCTCCGCGAGGAGCTCGATTGCGGGCACGACACCGCGCTCGCTGACCTTCGCGCTCAGCTCGAGCGCGAGCGGGAGGCGGCGCTGGCGGCCCTGCGCACCCAGCTCGAGCACGAGCGGGAGGCGAAGCTCGCCGACCTTCGTGCGTTTCTCGAACGGGAGCGCGACGAGGCGGTCGCACGCCAGTACGACGGCCTGACTGCCGAGCACGGGGCGGCCCTCGAGGCGCTCCGGGAGGAGGCCGCCAGGGAGCGAGCCGCGCAGCAGCAGGAACACGAGGGCGGCCTCGACGCGGAGCGTGCGAAGCACGAAGCGGAGGCGCGGGTCTCAGCCCTCGAGTTGGAGCTGGATCAGGCGCGCCGCGAGGCAGACGAGGCTCGGCGGGCCGCCGGCGAGGCGCAGCGCGCGGCGGGCGAGGCCCAGCACGCGGGCGAACAGGCGCGGGAGGACCTGGAACAGGCGCGATGGGATGCCGACCAGGCTCGCCAGGACGCCGACGCCGCCCGGCAGGAGGCCGACGCGGCGAAGCGCAGCGCGGACCAGGCCAGGAGCGAAGCCACCCAGGCGCAGGCGGAACTCGACCGGGCCCGCGCCGACGCCGCATCGGCCCAGCAGGCGCACCGCGACGAGGCCGTTGCCAGACAGCTCGAGGAGGATCGTCGGCTGGCCGTCGAGAGGGACCTGCACCTCGCGCACGCCGCCGATCGTCAGCAAGAGCTGGCCTGCAGCGACCGCACGCTCGCGGCATTCAGACGCCTGGACGATGCGCGTTCGCTGACCGACGTGCTCAGGGTCCTCGCAGAGCAAGCCGAGAACGAAATCGGGCGGGCGGCGCTGCTGCTGGTGATCGGGTCGCGCCTTCGCGGCTGGGAGTGGCGCGGCGTCGCCGGCTCGGACGTCCCGATCGACGTGCCGGTCGACCCGGATTCGGTCTTCGGTCGCGCAATCGCCACCGGGCTCCCGGCCTCCACCTCGGACATGCCGCTCGGCTCGGACGGCGACCCGCTGGCCGCCCGGCTCGCGACGCCGCCAGGCCGGGTCGGCCTCGCGGTTCCGATTTCGGTAGGCGGCCGAGCCGTCGCCATCCTGTATGCTGATGACTCGGGCGATCGAGCGCCGATTGTACCGAGCAACTGGCCTGAGCTGGCCGAAATCCTGGCTCGGCATGCCGGGCGGTGCCTGGAGCTGCTGACCATCTCGCGTTCGGCCGCGCTCGTCGCTCGCACGCAGGACGAACGCCTGTCGCCGGCCCTGCCGGAGCAGGAGGGTGCCCTGGCGCTGGCCGACGAGCAGCGTGAGGAGGAGTCGGCGCGCCGCTACGCGCGGCTGCTGATTTCGGAGATCAAGCTGTACAACGAACCGGCCGTGGAACAGGGGCGCGCGGAGGGCAACCTGCTCACGAGGCTCGGGCCTGAAATCGAACGCGCGCGGCGCCTCTACGAAGAGAAGATCCCGGCCGCCGTCAGGCGGCGGGTCGACTGCTTCGACGACGAGGTGGCGCGAACGCTCGCCGGCGGCGACGCGGGTCTTCTGGGGTGACGGTGAGGCCGATCGACAACAGGACATCCCTGCGCCGGCGCGCCGGCACGTGGCTGACAGCGGCCGTGGTCCTTGGGGCATCCGTCGGGATCAGCGGACAGCGTCCCGCTGACGGTGGTCCGGCGCCGGTTCCGGTTGCCGCCGGGCTGACCGCGACGCCCCGCCCCCGCCTGCCCGCTGACCTTTCGCGAATCTGGCTCGTGCCAGACGCTGCGGCGGTGGTGTCGGTTCCGAAGGCCGCCACCGGCTTCGCGTCCGCCGTCCGCCTGTTCACCGCTGGGAAGTACGCCGAGGCGCTGCCGCTCTTCACGGCCCCGGCGCTGGCCGGCACGCCGCTGGCCGCCTACGCTGCGTTCTACGGCGGTCTGTGCTCCCTGAACCTCTCGCGCGCGGCCGACGCCCGTGCCGCGTTCGCCGGCATCCGCGCCTCCCAAGCCTCCGGCTTCGTCCTCGAGGCCGCCGCCGGCCGTGAGGCGCACGCGGCCGCGGTGCAGGGCGACCACGCGGCGGCCGCGAAGCTCTACGAAGGGCTGGCCCGCTCGAAGACGGCCGACCCCGATGCCGCTCTTCTGTCGCTTGGCCAGGCCTACAAGGCGGCCGGCGATTGAACGCGCGCGGCTCAGGCGTTCTCGCAGCTCTACTACGATCGTCCAACGAGCGATTCTCGTCTCCTCCGCAGCCGCCGAACTGGCCCGCCTCGAGGACGTCCTCCCTTCGAAGCGGTCCGCGGCGCGCGTCGCGCTCGAACTGGGCCGCGCCGAGCGCCTGTTCTCGGCCAGGCGGTACCCGGCGGCCAGGCAGGCGTTCGCGGCGCTCGATCAGCTCGTCGCCGGCGACGATGCCGAGCGCGTCACGATTCGGCTGGCCGAGTGCGACTACTTCCTGCGGCGGTACCGCCAGGCGCGGGAGCGCCTCTCGCCGCTCCTGGCCACGGCAGCACGGAAAGAGGAGGCGCGCTTCTACGTCCTCTCGGCCGCCCGCGGGCTGGGCGCGCACGCCGAGTACGTCAACCTGGCGCGCGCGCTGGTCGAGCAGTTCCCCGGCAGCCCATGGGCCGAAGAGACCCTCAACAACCTGGCCACGCACTACATCGTCTCGGACGAGGACGAGCGGGCGGACGCGGTGTTCCGCGAGCTGTATGCGATGTTCCCGAAGGGGGCGTACGCGGAGCGCGCGGCCTGGCGGGCCGGCTGGTGGGCCTACCGGCGTGGGCGGGATCAGGACACCACCGCCTTCTTCGAGAGCGCGGCGGCGACCTTCCCGCGCTCGGACTACCGGCCCGCGTATCTCTACTGGTCGGCGCGGGCGCGCGAGCGGGCCGGCGACAGGCAGGGTGCTGCCGCGGTCTACGGCATCGCCACCGCCGACTACCTGAACACCTACTACGGGCGACTCGCCTTCGACCGGCTGCAGCGATTCGGCATCAAGACAGCGTCGATCCAGCGGACGCCCGGGCCGCCGCCGTACGGCGCGCCGCCGACAGCCGACCTGATTCGACTCCTGATCGCGCTCGGGCTGCACGAGCAGGCGCGCGACGAGCTGCTCTTCGCGCAGCGCACATACGGCGACACGCCGCTCGTCGGCGCCACGCTTGGCTGGGTCTACAGCAAGCTGGGCGACTACCGCCGCGGCACCGTCCTGATGAAGCGGGCGTTGCCCCAGTACATGTCGGAGGAGGGCGCGCGCCTCCCGGTCGAGGCGCTCAAGGTGATCTTCCCGCTCGACTACTGGGACCTGATCAGGAAATACGCGCTGGCCAACAAGCTGGATCCGTATCTCATGGCGGCGCTGATCAATCAGGAGTCGGCCTTCGACGCCTACATCAAGTCGTCGGCGGGCGCGATCGGGCTCATGCAGGTGATGCCGTCCACCGGCCGGCAGTACGCGCGCAAGCTCGGCCTGAAGCGCTACGCGACGTCGTCGCTCACCAGACCCGAGACCAACATCCAGATCGGGATGGTCTGCTTCGCCGATGCCCTCCGCCGACTTGGCGACGTGACGCGCGCGCTGGCCGGCTACAACGCCGGCGAGCTGCGCGTCGTCCGGTGGGACGCGGAGCGGCCGGGCCTGGCGCTGGACGAGTACATCGAGGACATTCCGTTTCCCGAGACGCAGACCTACGTGAAGAAGATCCTCGGCGCCGTCGAGGCTTACCGCAGGCTCTACGGCGAGGGCGCTACGCCGCGCCCTTCCTCGGCGCGAACCAGCGCCGCACCGACGCCACGAGAATCACGACGACGCAGGCCATCATGACCACGGTCAGCGCCGAGTCCACGTAGCCCTGGACCCGCCTCGCCGGGTCGCTGCCCATCGCGAGCGGCCAGAAGTTGTCGCGCACGCTCAGGAATCCCGCCGTCAGCGTCGTCGTCGACAGGAAGGAGAGGGGGATCACCGTCACCCAGACGTATTTCGCGCGGCCGAGGTTGATGAGAATCGTGGTGCCGATGAGCAGCGCCACCACCGCCAGCAGCTGGTTGCTGATGCCGAACATCGGCCAGATGGTGCCGATGCTGCCGGTCCAGATGAAGTAGCCCCAGGCGACGACGACGAGGGCGGTCGAGACGATGGTGCCGGGCATCCAGTCCTGGCGCGCGAACGGCTTGTAGAAGCGTCCGAAGAACTCCTGCACCAGGAACCGCGCCACGCGCGTGCCGGCGTCGATCGTCGTCAGGATGAAGAGGGCCTCGAACATGATGGCGAAGTGGTACCAGTAGTCCATCAGCCCCTTCATGCCGGGCAGCCCGCTGAAGATCTGCGCCATCCCGACGGCAAGCGATACGGCGCCGCCGGTGCGTCCCGTCACCACCTCGCCCACCGCCTGCTCGAGGCCAGGCAGATTCACGATGGGGATACCGAGCGTGGCGAAGACCGCCGGCGGCACGTTGATGGCGAAGTAGTCGCCTGGGTGCAGGGAGGTGGCGGCGATCAGCGCGACGACGCCGACCAGCCCCTCGATCAGCATCGCGCCGTAGCCGATCGGCCGGATGTCCGACTCCTTGTCGACCATCTTGGGGGTCGTGCCCGAACCAATCAGGCCGTGGAACCCCGAGATGGCGCCGCAGGCTATGGTGATGAACACGAACGGGAAGAGCGGTCCCGGGATGATCGGCCCGCCGCCGGCGGTGAACTGCGTGAACGCAGGCATCTGGAGCTCGGGGTTGACGACGATGACGCCGACGACGAGCAGGGCAATCGTCCCGATTTTCATGAACGCGCTCAGGTAATCGCGCGGCGCGAGCAGCAGCCACACCGGGAGGACCGATGCGAAGAACCCGTAGACTCCCATCGCGACGATCAGCTGCTTCTGGGTGAGGGTGAACATCCATCCGAGGCTCGACGCCGCGAGCGGCTTCCCGAACGCCACCGCGCACAGCAGGCCGACGACGCCGATGACCGTCGCCTCCCGGATGTGCCCCTTGCGGAAGCGGTACATGTAGAGCCCCATGAACATCGCGAGCGGGATCGTCGTGCCGATGGTGAAGGTGCCCCACGCGCTCTCGCTGAGGGCGTTCACCACGACCAGGCCGAGCCCGGCGAGCGCGATGATGATGATGAAGATCACCGCGATGCCGGTGGTGACGCCGGCGACCGTGCCGATCTCCTCGTGGGCGATTTCGGCCAGCGACCGTCCGCCGCGCCGCGTCGAGGCCCAGAGGATGATCAGATCGTGCACGGTGCCAGCCAGCACGACGCCGGCCACGAGCCAGAGGAAGCCGGGCGCGTAGCCGAACTGCGCGGCCAGCACGGGGCCGACGAGCGGGCCGGCGCCGGTGATGGCCGCGAAGTGGTGCCCGAAGAGCACCCAGCGCGTGGTCGGGTAGAAATTGTGGCCGTCGTAGCGGGTGTGCGCCGGCGTCGGGCGCGAGTCGTCCAGGACGAGGATCTTCGCCGCGATGAACGCGCTGTAGTACCGGTACGCGATCACCAGGATGCAGAGGATGGGGACGATGATGTAGAGCGCTCGCATGCGGGGGATTCTATATCAGCCGGTGGCCCGCCCGCGCGCCCGCCTGTGATACTTTTCCAGGATGCGCGCGGCGCTCCGTCGCCTTCTTCCCTACCTGCTCCGCTACCGGCGTCAGTTCGCGATCGGACTGGCCTGCGTGGCGGTGACGACCGCCGTGTCGCTGGCCGCCCCGTGGGTGCTGCGGCACGCGGTTGACGATCTGGCCACCGGCGTCACACGCCGCAAGCTCGTGGTCTACTCCGCGGCGCTCCTGGCCGTCGCCCTGACGAGCGCGGTCTTCCGGTTCCTCATGCGGCGGATCATCGTCGGGATCTCGAGGCAGATCGAGTACGACCTTCGGAACGACTTCTTCGCCAGTCTCCAGCGGCTCCCGCTGTCGTATCTCCAGGGGCGCCGCACGGGGGACCTCATGTCGCGGGCGACGAGCGATCTGAACGCCGTGCGGATGATGGTGGGGCCGGCGGTGATGTACGCGGCCAACACGCTGATTCTGTTCGTGGCGGCGATCGTGCTGATGGCATCGATCGATCTGCGGCTGACGGTCATCGCGCTCATCCCCCTGCCGTTCGTGTCGCTCGCCGTACGGTACTTCGGCGCGGCCATCCACGCGCGGTTCGAACGGATCCAGGCGCAGCTCTCCGACCTGAGCGCCGTCACGCAGGAGGCGCTGTCGGGCGTGCGCGTCGTGCGCGCCTACCGGCAGGAGCCGGCCGAGATGGAGCGGTTCGGCCGGGCAAACCGCGAATACCTGGAACGCAACCGACGCCTGGTCAGGCTGCAGGGGTTCTTCTTCCCGAGCATGTCGCTGTTCCTCGGTCTCGGGGCGCTGCTGGTCCTCTGGCGCGGCAGCCAAGCGGTGATCGACGGCCGGCTGACGGTCGGCGGGTTCGTGGCGTTCAACGCCTACCTCGTGATGCTGTCGTGGCCGATGATCGCGTTCGGGTGGGTCACCAACATGGCGCAACGGGGCTCTGCGTCGTGGACGCGGCTGCTCGAGGTGCTGGACGCCGTCCCGGACATCGCGGACCCCGAGGCGGGCCGTCTGGTGGTGCTGCCCGAGGTGGTGGGCGCCATCGAGTTCCGGGACCTCACGTTCGCGTACACCGACCGCCCGGTGCTCGAGGGCGTGTCGGCGCGGATTGACGCCGGGCAGACGGTGGCGCTCGTGGGGCCGACCGGTTCGGGCAAGTCGACGCTCATCAGCCTGCTCCCGCGGCTCTTCGACCCGCGGCCCGGCACCGTGTTCGTCGACGGCGTCGACGTGCGCGACCTGTCGCTGTCCCAGCTCCGGGGCGCCATCGGGTTCGTGCCGCAGGAGGCGTTTCTCTTCTCGGAGTCGATCGCCGACAACATCGCGTTCGGCTTCGACGCGGGGGCCGGCGGCGAGGCGCAGGCCGCGCGGCGCGCGCGCGTCGAGTGGGCCGCGGGCATCGCGCGCCTCGACAAGGACGTGGCGGGCTTCCCGAACGGCTACGACACGATGGTCGGGGAGCGGGGCATCACGCTGTCGGGAGGGCAGAAGCAGCGCGTGGCGATGGCGCGCGCGCTGATGACGGACCCGCGAATTCTGGTGCTTGACGACGCGCTGTCGGCCGTGGACACGTACACGGAGGAGGAGATCCTCGGGCGTCTGAAGGGGGTCATGCGCGAGCGGACGTCGATCATCGTGTCGCACCGGGTCTCGACCGTGCGCCACGCCGATCTGATTCTGGTCCTGGAGCACGGCCGGGTGATCGAACGCGGGACGCACGACGAACTGGTGCGCCTCGACGGGTTCTACGCGGAGCTGTATCGGAAGCAGCTGCTGGAGGAGGAGCTGGCGGCGTCGTGACGAGGAAGCGCCGCCGGCTCAGGGCTCAGGACTCAGGGCGCAGGCCTGGGCCTGGAGCCCTGAGCCTTGAGTCTATGTCTGCCCACGACGAAGACATCCTCGGCAAGGCGTACGACGCGCGGCTGATGCGCCGCCTGCTGGGTACCTCCGCCCGTACTCGCCGCAGGTGGCGGTGGCGTTCGGCGCGCTCGTCTGCGGGTCCGTGCTGCAGCTGGCACAGCCCTACCTGATGAAGGTGGCGATCGACCGCTACATCACGCGCCACGACCCGGCCGGCCTGCAGGTGGTCGCCCTCGGGTTCCTCGCGGTGCTGCTCGGGTCGTTCGTGGTCGAATACCTCCAGACCTACGTCCTGCAGTACGTCGGGCAGCGCATCATGTTCGACATGCGCATGGAGATCTACCGTCACCTGCAGCGCGTGGACGTCCAGTACTACGACCGGAACCCGGTCGGACGGCTGATGACGCGGGTGACGACGGACGTCGACGTGCTCAACGATCTGTTCGCGTCCGGCGTGGTGTCGGTGTTCGGCGACGTATTCACGCTGGCCGGCATCATGATCGTGCTGCTCCGGATGGACTGGCGCCTCGCGCTGCTGGCGTTCTCGGTGCTCCCGCTGATCGTGCTGATCACGCAGTGGTTCCGGCGCAACGTGCGCGAGTCTGTACCGGACCGTGCGCGTCTGGATCGCGAAGATCAACGCGTTCCTGCAGGAGCACATCGGCGGGATCGCGACGGTGCAGCTGTTCAGGCGGGAGGCGGCGGCGTTCGCGCGGTTCGACGCGATCGACCGCGGGCACCGCGACGCCAACATCGACTCGATCTTCTACTACGCCGTGTTCTACCCGGCCATCGAGGTGACGGCCGCGCTCGCGACGGCGCTCATCATCTGGTACGGCGGGGCGCAGGTGCTCGCCGGCGCGTTGACGCTCGGCACGCTGGTGGCCTTCATCCAGTACTCGCACCGCTTCTTCCGGCCGATCAGCGACATCTCGGAGAAGTTCAACCTGCTCCAGTCGGCCATGGCGTCCTCTGAGCGGATCTTCACGCTCCTGGACACGCAGCCGACCATCGTGTCGGGACCAGGGACGAGGGACGAGGAACGCGGGACGAGGGAGCGAACCCCCGATCCTGGCCCCTCGCTCCTCGTTCCTGTCGTTCCGAGCGGACCGTCAGGCGAGCGAGGTCGTATTCGGTTCGACCACGTCTGGTTCGCCTACAGCGGCAACGACTACGTCCTGAGGGATGTTTCGTTCGTGGTGGATCCGGGCCAGCGAATCGGCGTCGTCGGGGCCACCGGGGCGGGGAAGTCGACCGTCATCAACCTGTTGATGCGGTTCTACGACGTCAGCCGGGGGCGCATCCTGGTCGACGGCGTCGACATCCGGGACATGGGCCTCGGCGATCTGCGGGCGCTGTTCAGCCTCGTGCTCCAGGACGTCCAGCTGTTCTCGGGGACGATCGCGTCGAACATCCGGCTCGGTTCGACGGCCTCCGACGCCGACGTGAGGCGGGCGGCGGAGGCGGTGCACGCCGCCCGTTTCATCGACCGGCTGCCGAAGGGCCTGGCGAGCGAGGTGGGCGAGCGGGGAGCCAGCCTGTCAGTCGGCCAGAAGCAGTTGCTGTCGTTCGCGAGGGCGCTGGCGTTCGACCCGCGCGTGCTCGTGCTCGACGAGGCGACGTCGAGCGTGGATACGGACACCGAGCTCCTGATCCGCGACGCGCTCAAGGTGCTGATGGACCGGCGCACGACCATCGCGGTCGCGCATCGGCTGTCGACGATCCAGGACATGGACCGCATCCTCGTCTTCCACAAGGGGGAACTGCGCGAATCCGGCGCGCACCAGGAACTGCTCGCCCAGCGAGGGATCTACTACCGGTTGTATCAGCTGCAGTACAAGGAACAGGAGAGCGTCGCGTAGCAGCGGAAGGCTCAGGGCTCAGGGCTAAGGGCTCAGGGCCTGATCCGCTGCCAGTTGCCAGCTATCAGCCCCCAGCCTCCAGCCGTGAGCCCCAAGCCGCCAGCCGCCAGCCCTGAGCCCTTAGCCTTGAGCCCTGAGCCCTTAGCCCTGAGCCCTGAGCCTTCTACTTGTTCGGGAACTGCGGCAGGTCGGTGGACGACTTCGGGCGTGGGCCGGGAGGCCTGAGCGGCGCGGGCTTGACGGTGTCGCGCCAGGGGAGCAGCGTGTCGAGGAGGCTCGGGCCGCTCGCGCGCGGATTCCAGCCCAGGCGCAGGACGAACACCTGAACGGACCGGCGCCCGAAGCGGATCGCCTCGTCGCAGTTCCGCATGTAGATGTCCAGGATGCGGCCCTTGACGACGCCGCCCGTGTCCATGATCGCGTAGATCCCGTCGTACTGCTCGCCCACCTTCGTAATCTGGACGACAGATCCGGACGGCAGGAGGTCGGGATCGGCCGCCGCGATCCCCGTGCGGGGCGGAAGCCCTGACGCCGTCAACTCGCCGGTGCAGTAGGCCGTCGCTTCGAAGCGAAGGCGCGCCCCCGGCCCCGGGTCGGCCTTGTCCTCCCGCAGGAGCGCCTGCCAGGCGGCATATCGGGAGTCGAGGATGGTCGCCTGGTAGACGAGGAGGAACCCCGACACGGTGACCAGCGTCACGACGAGCTTGCGCCAGACCGAGTGGGAGATCCTCATCAGTGCGTCGCCCGGTGTCGCGCCTCCTGTACGTGGCGGTGGCGCGCCTCGATGAACCCGAAGGTCAGCCAGTACGCGATGACGGACAGCAGCGTCGACCCGATCATCGACCCGACGAAATAGGGCCAGAACAGGGGGCGCATCTCTTCGGCCATGGTGCGCCAGAACTCCGCGCGGAACAGAGACAGACCGAACAGCAGCGCCAGCCGGTCGCCGAATCCGGCCGGCAGCTGGGTGCCGAGCAGCCACGCGCCGGCGGCGGTGGCCAGGGCGTACCACGCCGCGAGGAACCACGGCATGTTCGTGTAGGCGCCAACCAGCACCGCGACGCGGTTCAGGTTGAAGAGGAATGCGACGGCGATGGCGATGATGGTGTGCAGCCCGAGGAAGGGGGAAAACCCGATGAAGACGCCGACCGCGACGGCAAGCGCCGTCCGCCGCGGCGTGTCGTGGATGTGGAGCAGCGACTCCAGCCACTTGCGGACGAGGGCGCGGGTGATGGCGATCATCGGAAGTGCGCGAACCCCCCGGGCAGCGGCGACGCCACGCCCCGGCGCGTCAGCACGAGCCGTCGGTCCGCGGTGACCGTGCCGATGCGGGTGCACGGCACCCCGCGGGCCAGGCTCAGCACGGCCGCGAGCGCACGCCGCCGGCGCGCGGGCACCGTGAACACCAGTTCGTAGTCCTCACCGCCGGAGACCGCCGCGTCGATCGCGTCGACGCCTTCCCGGTCCTCGAACCAGCGGCGCGCGGCCTCTGGCACCGGAATCGCCTCGCCGTCGATCTCGGCGCCGACGCCGCTCGATGCGGCCAATTGAAGCACACCGTCGCCGAGGCCGTCACTCAGATCGACACAGGCCGAGGCCACCCGGTTTCGGCCGAGCAGCACACCGAGCCGGACCCGCGGGTCCGGGCGAAGGAATCGATCGACGCACGCCGGCGCCTCTCCGGCCCCGAGGCGCAGGACCAGCCGGCCGGCGCAGGCCGCGCCGACGCTGCCGCTGACGTAGATCCCGTCGCCGGGCCGTGCCCCGCTGCGCGTGAGGACCCGTCGCGGCTTGACCGTCCCGATGGCCGTGACGTCAACCATCAGGGGGCCGGGCGACCTCGAGATGTTGCCGCCCAGCAGCGTCACTCCGTACCGCCCCGCGAGGGCGAACCATCCGTCCAGCAGCGCGTCGAAATCCGCCACGCGCATCGCGTCCGGCAGCACCAGCGAGAGCAGCGCGGTGCGCCCCTCGGCGCCCATGGCGGCCAGGTCGCTCAGGTTCACGGCCAGCGCCTTGTGGCCGACCGCCGACGCAGGTACATACGCGCGATCGAAGTGCACCCCCTCGACGAGCACGTCCGTCGTGACCACCTCGGCGCGGTTGCGCGCGGGTTCGACGACCGCCGCGTCGTCGCCCAGGCCGACGGCGACCCACGGGGGCGGGGTCGGCGCCCGCGTCCGAATCCGATCGATCAGCGCGCGCTCACCCAGCGCGGCGACGGTCTGGTCCTCCGCTGTCGTCATGCCGACCTATTTCGCGTACTCGACGGCTCGGGTTTCCCGGATCACCGTCACCTTGATCTGACCCGGGTACTCCAGCTCGCTCTCGATTCGGCGGGCGATGTCCTTCGACAGCCACACCGCCTCTTCGTCGGTGATCTTCTCGCTTTCGACCAGGA
This sequence comes from uncultured Acidobacteriota bacterium, assembly GCA_963698725.1. GTDB lineage: Bacteria > Acidobacteriota > Vicinamibacteria > Vicinamibacterales > Fen-181 > FEN-299. The sequence goes on along the minus strand of CAVORY010000002.1, from coordinate 987,034 downwards.
TGCGGATCTCGCGCCCGGCCTGCAGCGCGAACGCCTTCGACACCCCCTTGAACGAGTCGGCAATCCCCTCGAGCTTCTCGAGCCGCTTCACGTACGACTCGAGGATGTCGCGCCGCGCGCCCGGCCGCGCCGCCGACACCGCGTCGGCGGCCTGCACCAGCATCGCCTCGAGCGACGGCCAGTCGATGTCCATGTGGTGCGACGCGATCGCCTGCAGGACCGCTTCGCTCTCGCCGTGCTTCCGGAGGAAGTCGACGCCGATCTCGAGGTGCGTCCCCTGCATCTCCCGGTCGATCGCCTTGCCGATGTCGTGCAGGAACGCCGCGCGGATGGTCGTCTGCGCGTCGAGGCCGACCTCCCGGGCCATCAACCCGGCGACGTAGGCTACTTCCTTGCTGTGGTTCAGCACGTTCTGGCCGTACGACGTCCGGTACTTCAGCCGGCCCATCAGCCGCTGCACGTCGGGCCCGAGATCGTGGATGCCCAGTTCGAAGGCCGCCGCCTCGCCCTCCTGGCGCACCGTCTCCTCGAACTCCGCCTTCACCTTCTCGACGACCTCTTCGATCCGCGCCGGGTGAATGCGCCCGTCGGCGATCAGCCGTTCGATCGCCTGGCGCGCGATCTCGCGCCGGTACGGGTCGAAGCCCGAGAGAATGATGGCGCCCGGCGTATCGTCGACGATCAGGTCGATGCCGGTCGCGATCTCGAGCGCGCGGATATTGCGCCCCTCGCGCCCGATGATCCGCCCCTTCATGTCGTCGCTCGGCAGATCGACGACCGACACGGTGGTCTCGGTCGCGTGCTCGGGCGCGCTGCGCTGGATGGCCTCGGTGACCAGCTGCTTGGCGCGGGCCGTGGCCGTCTCGCGCGCCTCGGACTCCAGGCGCTTCACGAGGTTCGCGGCATCCCTCCTGGCGTCCGCCTCGAACTGCCGGATCAGCAGTTCTTTCGCCTCGTCCGAGGTCAGGCCCGCCACCCGCTGCAGCTCCTGCTGCTGATCGATAATCAGCTGCTCGTAGCGCGCCGCCGCCGCCGCCGTCGTCTTGTCGCGGTCGCGAATCGACTGCTCGCGCGCGCGCAGTTCCTTCTCCTGCTGCTCGGCGGCCGACAGCCGCTCGGTCAGCTTCTCTTCCTTCTTCGTCAGGACCTGCTCGAGTCGCGCGGCCTGCTGACGCCGCGTTTCGGCGAGCCGGTCGGCCTCCATGACGAGCTGGTGGGCCTTCTCCTTCGCCTCGAGCAGCGCCTCCTTCTTGCCGTTCTCGGCCTCGCGCTCGGCCTCGCGCAGAAGCGTTCTGGCCCGCTCCTCAGCCCGGCCGATCGTCTCGGCAGCGATCCGCTTGCGCGTCGCGACCCAATAGAAGAACACGCCGACCGCGACCGCCGCGGCGACGAGCGATATCACCAGCGTTGTATTGACGACTCCGGGCTGCATGCCGCGTCCTTTTCGGAACCCCTCCGGCTGGATGCCACGGGGCTCGGGCCGGGGGAGCGGAGCCGAACGCCCCGCGGTTACCGGAGATGGGGAGAGGGCGGAAGAAAGGCCCCGCTTTGCCGTGTGGGGAGGTCGCATGAACCTGCACGCGCAGGTGGAACCGCTGTTGTCGATCGCGCGTCAGGCTTCCTCCCTCGGAGGCATGCACACGGCGCGTCGTCGCAGTTCACTTCATGGTAATGTTGGCTCAAGCGAGCCTCCAGCACCATCACGAGCAAAGCAGGGAACCCAATATCTGCGTCGATCTTAGACCGGTGCTCCAGCGCGGTCAAGGCGAAACGGGCCGCAGATCCGCTCAAATCCTCATCACGGGCGTGCCGGGCCGGCCGACGTGCAGGCCCGGCGTAAAGGCAGATGATACAACGGATTGGCCGGAAGCGACGCAGATAGTCGGGACTGACGATGTCAGTCGGGGCTGACGGTGTCAGTCGGGGCTGACGATGGCAGTCGGGGCTGACGATGGCAGTCGGTTCTGACGGTGTCAGTCTGGGCTGACGATGGCTGTCGGGGCTACTCGGGCGGGTTCGGGGGGGCGGAGGCGAGCGCCTCGTCGAGCAGGCGTTCGATTCGAGCGACGCGCTCGACGACGACATCCCGGCCGTCGCGGCTGCGGTCGAGGGCATGGAAGCACTCGTCCGCGATGTTCAGGGCGGCCAGCACGACCAGTCGGACCGTATCGGTCGTGGGGGTGACGTCGGACGCCGAGCGGATCTTCTCGTCCACGTAGGCCGCCAGGTCCGCCACGTACGACTCAGCCAGCGTGCTCCGGATCGGATACTGCTGGCCGAGGATCTCGACGGCGACAACGCGAGGGCTGTCCTTCACGGCGGCCCGTCCTAGATGTCCAGCGCTTCGAGGTGTTCGAGGATGCCGGCGACCCGCGATCGAACCTGGTCGCGCTCGCGGCGCATGGTCGCCATCTCGGCCGCGGCGCCCTCCGCGTCGGCGAGCCTGGCCAGCGCGCCGCTCAGTTCGTGCGAGAGCCGGCCGTTCTCCTCGGTCTGCTTCGCGTGCTCGGCCCGAAGCCGGCCCATCTCCGTCACCAGCAGCCGCACCTTCTGCTCGAGGCGGTCGAGCGCTTCGAGGTCCTCCGGGGTCATCGTCTTCGTCACGTCAGTCCCTTTCTATCGCTGGACGGCCTGGTACTCGCGGGCGAGCGCCTCCATGATACCGCCCATCGCTGCCTGCACGTCGGCATCCGTGAGCGTGCGGTCCGGCGACCGGAACGTCAGTCGCATCGACAGGCTGTAGCAGCCGTCGGGGATGCCCGTGCCCTTGTAGCGGTCGAACTCGCGAACCGTGGTGAGCGTCGGGGGCGCGGCGCGGCGGATGGTCTCGCGCAGCGGCTCGGCGCGCACGTGTTCGGCGACGACGACCGAGATGTCGCGCACAATCGACGGGAAGCGGGGCACAGCCTCGAACCGCGCGTCACGGTCCGGAACCAACCGCTCGATGGCGTCGAGGTCGAGTTCCGCGACGTAGATGTCGTCGCCGGCCGGGAGCCCCCTGGCCTCGGCGTGCACCGGCAGCAGCTGGCCCACGACGCCTATCATCTCGCGGCCCGAGGCGCACGACGCGGTCCGGCCCGGCTGCAGGAACGCGCATGTGGCCGCGGCGAAGGTCAACGGCAGGCGCAGCGCCTCGCCGATTCGTTCGACGACGCCCTTGGCATCGAAGAAGTCGACGAGCCGGTGGCCGCCGGTCCAGTGTTCGGCCACCCCCGCCCCGGTCAGGGCGAAGGCGACGTGGTGCCGCTCGCCGCGGACGGGTGAGACGCAGGCGCCGATCTCGAACAGCCTGACGTCGCGCGTGTCGTGGCGCCGGTTGTGAGCCACGCTGTCGACGAGGCCTGGCAGCAGCGACGGCCGCAGCACCGCGAACTTCTCCGACAGGGGGTGTGCCAGCGGGACGGGCGCGTCGCCGGGATGGACATACGGCGCGGCGTCAGGCGCGCCGATGAACGACCAGGTGACGGCCTCCGAGAACCCGGCGGCGGCGAGCACGTGCCGCAGGAGTGTCTTGCGCGCGATGCGCGGCTCGGGTGCTGCCGAAACGGCGCGCAGGGGCGGGAAGTGCGACGGCACCTGATCGTACCCATGGTGCCGCGCCACTTCTTCGATGAGGTCCGCCTCCCGCTGCAGGTCCACGCGCATGGTCGGTACCCGGACCCGCCAGCCGTCCGGGGCGTCCGCCACGTCGAACCCCAGGCCCGCGAAGATGCGAAGGACCTCCGTGTCGCCGACGGCGGCGCCCAGCAGGTGCGCGATCCGGGCGCGGCGGAGCGGAATCTCGACGGGGCCGCGCGGTGCCGGGTAGACGTCGATGACGGCGCCCGTCCGGCGGCCGGCGCCGATCTGCTCGATCAGCGCGCACGCGCGCTCGAGGGCCACGACCGGCGCGTTGATGTCGGTGCCGCGCTCGAAGCGCGACGAGGCCTCGGACTTGAGGCCGAGCCGGCGGCTCGTGCGCCGCACGCTGGCGGGTTGGAAGTACGCGCTCTCGAAGGCGATCAGGCGCGTGCCGGACCAGACCTCCGAGGAGGCGCCGCCCATCACGCCGGCGATCGCCTGCGGCATCACGGCGTCGGCGATGATGAGCATGCCCTCGTCGAGGGCGCGGTCGTCGCCGTCCAGCGTGCGAATCCGTTCGCCGGCGCGGGCCCGGCGCGCGCGCAGCTGGCGCCCCGCGAGCCGCTCGAGATCGAAGGCATGCATCGGGTGCCCAACCTCGAGCAGCACGTAGTTGGTGACGTCGACGACGTTGTTGATCGGCCGCACGCCGGCAGCGGTCAGCCGCCGGGCCAGCCAGTCGGGCGACGGTCCCACGCGCACCTCGGCCACCGCGGCGGCATACCGCGGGCAGAGGTCGGGGGCCTCGATGGCGACCTCGAGGCCGTCTGCGGCCAGCCGGCTGGCGGTGGGGGCCTCGGGCGGCCGCACCGTACTGATGGGGCGCCCGGCCTCGTCCCACGGCAGGCGTAGCGCGACACCGCAGGCGGTAGCCGCCTCGCGGGCCAGGCCGGCCACGCTCAGGCAGTCGGGACGATTGGCCGTGATCTCGAAGTCGATCACGGCGTCGCCGTTGTCGTCCACCGGCTCGATCGATGCCACCTCGAACCCGCGCATCGAGAGCAGCGACGCCAGGTCGGCGACGGGCAGGCGGACGTCAGCCAGTTCACGGAGCCAGGAAGCGAGGAGTTTCAAAAGGGGAACTGCTCCAGGAATCGCAGGTCGTTCTCGTAGAACAGCCTGATGTCGTCCACGCCGTACTTCAGCATTGCGACGCGTTCGATGCCCGTGCCGAACGCGAATCCGGTGTAGCGGTCGGCATCGTAGCCCACCGCCTCGAGGACCGACGGGTGCACCATCCCGCTGCCGAGGATCTCCAGCCACCCGGTCCGCTTGCAGACCGGGCACCCGCCTCCGCCGCAGAAGACGCAGCCGATGAACATCTCGGCGCTCGGCTCGGTGTACGGGAAGAAACTCGGCCTGAACATCACCGTGATGTCCGGCGCGAAGATCTCGCGCACGAACGCCGTGAGCGTGCCCTTGAGGTCCGCGAACGTCACCCCTTCGTCGACGAGCAGCCCCTCGAACTGGTGGAACATCGGCGTGTGGGTGAGGTCCGGGTTGTCGCGCCGGAACACCTTGCCGATGGCGACGAGTCGCACCGGAGGCTCGTGCGCCTCCATGTAGCGGATCTGCATCGCGGAGGTATGCGTGCGGAGGAGCGTGGCCGGCCGATCGGGCGGCAGCGGTCGCGTGCTGCGCCTCGTTCCCGGCGTGCCGAGGCCGGTCTGCGGGACCTCGCCGGCGAGGAAGAAGGTGTCCTGCATGTCGCGCGCCGGGTGTTCGGGCGGCATGTTCAGGGCTTCGAAATTGTGGTAGTCGTCCTCGATCTCCGGCCCCTCGAGAATCTCGTAGCCCATCCGGCCGAAGATCGCCTCGACCTGGTTTCGGACGTGCGTGAGGGGATGGAGCCGGCCGAGCGGGGCCAGGCGTCCCGGGAGCGTCACGTCGACGCCGCCGGCGACGGGCCGGGCCGCCTCCAGCGCGGCGCGTGCCGCGTCGAGCGCGCCCTCAATCTCCTGCTTCAGCTGGTTGGCGAGTTTGCCGAGGACAGGCCGGTCGGCCGGCGCGGCGCCGGCCACGGCCTTCATCAGGGAGGCGATGGCGCCTCCCTTGCGCGCGAGGAAGCGGTCGCGCACCTCGCGCAACGCGGGGTCGGTGGCCGCCGCGGCGAGCGCGGCCTGGAACTCGGCCCGGAGGCGTTCGATCTCGGCGGCGTCTGACATGCGATCCTGCAGCGGGAATGACGGCGGGCAAGCACGGAGGCTAGCCCCACCTCATCCTGGTGGCGACGGCCTCCCGCCTCCGCCGCCAGGCAGCTTCGGCGAGGCAAGCCGCGCCGTTTCTCGACTTCGCTCGGAACGGCCCTGAGCGGAGTCGACGGGCCGGCGTCAGGCCAGCGCGCTCTTCGCCTGGCCCGCCACCCGCGCGAACGCGGCCGGTTCCGTCACGGCGAGGTCGGCCAGCGTCTTCCGATCGAGGCCGACGCCGGCGATCTTCAACCCGCGGATCAGCTGGCCGTAGGTCAGGCCCTGCTCGCGCGCCGCCGCGTTGATCCGGATGATCCACAGCCGGCGGAAGTCCCGCTTCCTGTCACGCCGTCCGACGAACGCGTACTTGAGGGCGGTGTCGACCGCCTCCTTCGCAGAACGGTACAGCTTGCTCTTTCTCGCGTAGTATCCCTTGGCCAGGCCGAGCAGCTTCTTCCGCTTGGCCCGCCGCACCGTTCCGCGTTTCACTCGAGGCATTGCTTTCTCCCTTACGCTGTCAGTATTCAGAAGACAGAAGACAGAAGATAGAAGACAGAATCGAGGTTGCGTGATCCAGCCTTCTTTCTGAATTCTGTCTTCTGACTTCTGAATTCTATTTGTACGGCAGCATCCGCTTGATCTTGGCGGCGTCGACGTCGGCCACGACCGTCGTGCCGGAGAGGTGACGCTTCACCTTGGTGGTCTTGCTCGACAGCAGATGACGCTTGAACGCCATGCCGCGCTTGAACTTTCCGGTTCCGGTCTTCTTGAAGCGCTTCGCGGCGCCCCGATGGGTCTTCAGTTTCGGCATCGCTCTTCCCTTGTGTTGAACACTACGTGTTCGTCGAGGCCGGCGGCGGCGCCGGCTTCGGCGCCTGCGGCTTGTGTCCCGGCCGGCTGGTGAGGATGGTGTCCATCGTCTTGCCTTCCATCCGCGGTTGCGTTTCCGGCACGGCCACGTCCGCCAGTTCTTCGATCAGGCGCTCGAGGATGCGGCGCCCGATTTCCGGATGGGCCATCTCGCGCCCTCTGAAGAAGACCGTCGCCTTGACCTTGTCGCCCTCGGCGAGGAACTGCTCGATATGTCTCTTCTTGAACTGGTAGTCGTGCTCGTCCACCTTCGGCCGGAATTTGATCTCCTTGACCTCGATCACCTTCTGGTGCTTCCGCGCCTCCCGGGCCCGCTTCTGCTCTTGGTACTGGTACTTCCCGAAGTCCATGATCTTGCAGACCGGGGGCTGCGCCAGTGGCGCGACCTCGACCAGGTCCAGCGCCTTCTGCCGCGCGATGGCAAGGGCCTGCTGGGGCGTCATGACGCCGAGTTGTTGCCCGGCGTCGTCGATGACACGAACCTCGCGCACGCGGATTCGCTCGTTGATCCTCGTGCGGTCGTCACGGCGTGGAGCGGAGCGATCGAAAGCGATATGGACCTCCTGTTGTCCTACCGGCCCTTCCGGGCGATCTCGTCGAGCACCGCCGCGATGAACGCCTCGACCGGCCGGGCCCCCTGGTCCCCGCCCGCGCGCGTCCGGACCGACACGGTGCCCTGTTCAGCTTCGCGGTCGCCGACGACCAGCATGTAGGGCATCTTCTGCACCTGCGCCTCGCGGATCTTGTAGCCGATCTTCTCCTGCCGTTCATCCAACTCGACGAACAGGCCGGCCGCGGCCAGCTTGTCCCGCACCGTGGCGGCGTACGCCAGGTGGCGGTCGGCAATCGGCAGAACGACGGCCTGCACGGGGGCGAACCAGAGCGGCAGCGCGCCCGCGTAGTGCTCGAGCAGGAGCGCGATGAAGCGCTCGAGGCTGCCGAAGATCGCGCGGTGCATCACGATCGGCATGTGCTCGGTGTTGTCGGCGCCGATGTACTTCAGCTTGAACCGCTGCGGCAGCTGATAGTCGAGCTGAATCGTCGCGCACTGCCACTTCCGGCCGAGCGCATCGGTGACGGAGAAATCGATTTTCGGCCCGTAGAACGCGCCATCGCCCTCGTTGACGGTGTAGGCCTGCCCGGCGCTCGCCAGCGCCTGCTTCAGCGCGGCCTCGGCGCGGTCCCACGTCGCCTTCTCGCCCAGATAGTGCTCGGGGCGGGTCGACAGCTTCATCTCGGGCGCCAGGCCGAAATCGCCGTAGACGCGCTGCACGAGGCGCAGCAGCCGCTCCACCTCCCCGCCGATCTGATCTTCGGCCAGAAAGATGTGCGCGTCGTCCATGATGAACTCGCGCACACGGGTGAGCCCGGACATGACCCCGGACGCCTCGTAGCGGTGGAGCACGCTCTGGTCGTGGATGCGGTACGGCAGGTCGCGGTAGCTGCGCACCTCGGCGCCGAACACGAGCATGTGGCCGGGGCAGTTCATCGGCTTCAAGCCGTAGGCCTGCTCGTCGGTCTCGAACAGGAACATGTTCTCCCGGTAGTGCTCCCAGTGCCCGGAGGTTTCCCACAACGCCTTGTTGAAGACGAGCGGAGTGCGCATCTCCAGGTAGCCCTCGTTGGCCAGCATGGTGCGCATGTAGTTGCCGAGGGTGTTCACCAGACGGGTGCCCTTGGCCAGCCAGAACGGCTCGCCCGGAGCCCACGGGTGGAACATGAAGAGGCCCAGTTCCTTCCCGAGCTTGCGGTGGTCGCGCTTCTTGGCCTCCTCGAGCCGGGCGAGGTGCGCCGCGAGAATCGGCGTCCGAGAAGAAGGCCGTGCCGTAGATCCGCTGCATCGGCTGGTTCTTCGCGTCGCCCTTCCAGTACGCGTTCGACGCGGAGAGGACGCTGAAGGCCTTCAGCCTGCCGGTCGACGGGACGTGGGGGCCCGTGCAGAAGTCGACGAACACGTCGTCGATGCCGTAGCAGGACACGACGGGGCCGCCCTTTTCCTCGATCAGCTGGACCTTCAGCGGCTCGCCGCGATTCTCGAAGAGGCGCATGGCGTCCGCCTTCGGCAGCATCCGGCGGTCGTAGGGGAGGTCCAGCCTGGCCAGCTCCTTCATCTTCGCTTCGATCGCCGCCAGATCCTCGGGCACGAACGGCCGCGAGACGACGAAGTCGTAGAAGAACCCGTCGTCGGTGGCCGGGCCGATGCCGCATTGGGCGTCCGGGAACAGCGCCATCACGGCCGCAGCCATCAGGTGGGCCGTGCTGTGGCGGTAGAGTTCGAGCGCCTCGGGGTCGGCGGGCGTCACGAGTCGCAGCGCGGCATCGGCATTGAGGGCGAACGACAGATCCACGAGCGCGCCGTCAACGACGGCAGCGAGGGCGGACTTCGCCAGGCGCGGCGGCAGGTCGGCCAGCAGCGTGCGCACGGTGGCGCCGGCGGGGAGTTCGCGGCGGGATCCGTCCGGCAGTGTTACAGTGACGTGGGTCATCGAGGTGTTCAGGCGACGAGGAAGGTCGGTTCAGCCATCAGCAGTCGGACACCCGGGCGTCACCCCGGCTCATCGATGTCGTCGCCACTCGCGTCCAGGCTGGCTGCCGATGGTTCCGGCGCAGATCGGAATCGAGGTGGTAGGCACGGGCGGACTCGAACCGCCGACCTCCTGCGTGTCAAGCAGGCGCTCTAACCAACTGAGCTACGCGCCTAAGTCAAGCAAAGCCTGGACTTACAGAAGAAGATAGTATACCAACGGGCGGGAGCGCGCGTCAACGCGCATCTGACCCGCGGGGATGCCTGGGAGGGGCGGCCGACGGGGCGCGGAACGGAAGCCGGCGGCGGGCCCGTCGGCCGCCGCCGGTATCCGTACGCTCGGAACTACTTGACCGCCGCCTTCAGGGCCTTGCCGGCCGAGAAGCGGACGACACGCCGCTTCGGGATCTTCACCTCGGCGCCGGTCTGCGGGTTGCGCGCGGTGCGAGCCTTCCGCTCCACGCTCTTGAAGGTGCCGAAGCCGACGAACGTGATCGGCTCCTTCTTCTTCAGCGACTTCGTGATGCCATCGAGCACCGATTCGAGCGCGGCGGCCGCGCCGACCTTGGTCGCGCCGGTGTCCTTGGCGATCTTGGCGATCAGTTCCTGCTTGTTCATGAATCCTCCTCGACAACCGACGTTAGTTGCGCGTCGCGGTGCACGTGGTTCGGAACGCCTCAGCGGTTATACGCGAGGCACTTGAGCGTGTCAAGAGCCTAGCACACATTGTGATCTTGCGATCTTGCGATCTTGCGATCTTGCGATCTTGCGATCTTGCGAACTTGTATCTTGCGAACCTGTATCTTGCGAACTCCCCACTTCGCAAGATCGCCACATCGCCAGATCATCCTATTTCGCCCTGAGCTTCTCCAACCCCTTCTGGAGAATGACGTCGGTGGTCGGCGGCGGCGCGCCGAAGTCGATCGCGGGCACGTCGACGACGACCTCGGGCACGAGCCCCTTCTCGTGGATCGGCTCGCCGGCCGGCGTGAGGAACCACCCGTTCGAGACGAGCATCGCGGCGCCGTCCGGGAGCCGGACGAACTTCTGCACGGCCGCGCGGCCGTGCGTCCGCTCGCCGACGAGCGCGGCCCGCTTCTGTCCGGCGATGGCGGCGGTGAGGATCTCGGCTGCGCCCGACGTGCCGTTGTTCACGAGCAGAACGGCCGGCAGCGTGATCGCGCCGTCGCCGGCGCCGGCAGCAAACGTCTGGCGCGCCTCGCCGCGTACGTCCTTCAACGCGATGGTGCCGGTCGCGAGGAACAGCTTCGCGACGGCGATGCCGGCGTCGTAGCTGCCGGTGGCGGTCTCGCGGACGTCCACGAGCAGCGACTTCGCGCCCGCCTTGGAGAGTTCAGCCGCCGCGGACGACACGGCCTTGGCCGCATCCGGCCCGAATCCCGCGATCCGCACGTAGCCGATCGTTCCGTCCACCATGCGGCTCGTCACGTCGAGGCCTGCCGGGACCTCGCGCGCGACGTCCACCGTGTGCGGGTCTACCAGGTTGCCGCGGATCACGACGAGGCTGACCTTCGAGCCGGGCGCGCCGCGCAGCAGGCGGGCCCCTTCGTACACCGACATCTCGCGCGTGGGTTTGCCGTCGATCGTCCGCAGGAAGTCGCCGCCCATCAGTCCGGCCTTCGCCGCCGGCGACCCGTCGCGTACGGCGACGGCGCGCAGGTAGTAGCCGCGCGTCAGCTCGATGCCCGTCTCGCCGGCCCCCCCCTTGCCCCCCGACTCGTACACCCCGGCTTCCCGGGCTGTCGGGTACGCGCTGTCGGCATCGAGGCCGTCCGCCAGGCCGCGCATCGCGCCGCGCATCACCTTGGAGAGGTTCGCCTCCTCGACGTAGTTGGCGGAAACCAGGTTGATTACGTCCCCGAATACGCGCAGGTGCCGGTACGCGTCCTGGCGGGCCGCGGCTGTACCGAGGTAACCACCGACCACGGCAAACGCAATGACAGGGGCCGTGACGATGAGGATGATCCGCCTGGAGTGAGGGGTCATGGAACGGGTTCCTGCCTGGCTTTCAGCCATTGTAAGGGATCAACCGGGCGACCGTCGATTCGAAGCTCGAAGTACGCGGCGGGGGCGCCCGAAGGGCCGCGGCCCGCCGTGCCGACGACCTCGCCGGCGGCGACGAGGCGGCCCCTGGCCACGCCGATCGAGCCGAGGTAGCCGTAGAGCGAGAAGGCCAGGCCGCCGTGGTCGACGATCACCAGCTGGCCGAGGCCGGCGAAGACATCGGCGAACGTGACGCGGCCGTCGTGCACCGCGCGCACCGGCTGGCCGTCGGCCGCCTCAATCTCGATCCCGTTCTGGGTTGCCGCCGAACCGGATTGCAGCGCGCGCGGGGCGCCGAATCGCGACACCAGCCTGCCGGGTGCCGGCCACTGGAGGGCACCGCGGAACGACGCGATCGGCAGGCCGACGGGGTCTGGCGGCGGGGCGCCTGGCAGCGGCTGCACCGCCTTCTGGAGCTTCAGGGCGGCCGCCTCCAGTTCGCCCGCCAGGCGCGCGTTCAGGTCGCGCTTCGCGTCGATCTCCCGGATCAACGCCTCGCGGGCGGCCACCGCCTGCGAGGCCAGCCGGGACGCGGTGACCGCCTCCGCCCGCAGCGCCTGAAGGCGCGCTCCGTCGTCGGCCAGCGACTTCTTCTCGGCGTCCAACCGGGTCACCGACTCGGCGAATGCCTGCACCCGGCGCTGATCGATCTGCGCCATCGCCGTCACGAGGCGCGTGGCGCGGCCGATGTCCCGGCCGCCGCCGACGCCGAGCAGCACGCGCGTGTAGCCGGGCCGACCGAGCTTGTAGACCTCGACGAGGCGGGCGTTCAGGCCCGGCCGTGCGGCCTGGATGGCCTGGTCGAGGACGCCAATCTGTCGGGTGGTTTCGTCGACCCGCGCCGTCACGGACGCGGCCTCGGCGTCGAGCCTGCGGGCTTCTTCGCCGCGCAGGTCGCGCTCGATCTCGAGCTTGCGGAGGTCGCCGAGCAGCGAGCGCTCTTCGGCGGCCAAGATCTCGGCTTCGTGGCGAAGCGCGACGATCCGATCGGCGGCGCGCGCCGCGGCCGTCGCCCGTGCCGGCTGCTGAGCGGAGACGTGGACCCCCACAGCGCCCAACGGTGCCAGGGCGAGCAGGGCGAGCGCGGCGATCTTCCGCCGGGATCTGAACCGTGTGATCCGCATTGAGTCTGAGTTGTCAGTTCGCGGTTGTGAGTTCCGAGTCTTGAGTTCTGAGTCTTGAGTTCTGAGTCCTGAGTTCTGAGTTCTGAGTTCTATCTTCTGTCTTCTGTCTTCTGTCTTCTGGATTCTAGATTCTGAATTCTTCAGAAGAGCGGCTTTCCGTCGATCGCCTTCGGGATGGCCACGCCGAAGTACTTCAGCACCGTCGGCGCGATGTCGATGATGTTGGCCTGCTCGGCGGAGAGCTTGCGGTTGGCGATCAGCGACCCTGGAATCGTCTGATAGTCGAACGAGCAATGGTCGCCGCTCCACTTCTTCATGTTCGGGTAGAGCAGGCCGGGCGGCGAGCCGCCGAGCGACGTCTGCCAGGACACGCGGTACCCGTCCTCGAAGCCGACCTGCAGGTCGGGCGCGTTCGCCATGAACGGGCCCGAGTACACGTCGTCCCGCTTGTAGACCGATCGGACGATCCGCTGGCCGGTCTTCGGGTCGGTCATCGTCAGCAGCTGGGCGGACAGTTCGTCGGCGAGGCGCCGGTAGTCGGCGCCCTCGTTCACGATGCCCTGGCCCTCGCGACCGCGCATGTTGAAGTAGATCTGGCCCAGGCCCAGCGAGTACGCGCGCGTGCGGGTCCAGTCGACGCCTTCCCAGAACTGCCCGCCGCCGCCGAACATGTCGTTCAGATTCTTGTCGCCGATCGCGCGTCCCTGCCGGGCGATGAAGCCGTTTTCGACCAGCCAGGTGTTCAGGTTCACGCCGTATCTGAACGAATGGAACCCGTGGTCGGAGAGCACGAAGACGAGCGTGCCCGGCTCGATCCGCTGGAGGACCTCGCCGACCAGCTGGTCGCACCGCCTGTAGACGCGTTCAATCGCGTCGCCGTGTTTCGCGGCGCCTGCCGCGTCGTACATCGGGTGCGTCGGGTCGATGAACCGCCAGAACATGTGCTGCACGCGATCGGTCGACTCCAGCACGCCGATCACGAGATCGAACTTCTTCGAGTCGATCTCGTGGAGGATGAGCTGCGCGCGGTCGTCGAATGCGCGGAACAGATCGTCCATGAACGCCTTCTCGTCGATCCGGTCCTCGTTCAGGGGCCAGGTCGCCTCGGCCCAGCCGAGCGTCCGGTACGTGCCGAGTCGCTCGTACAGCTGCTTCGACAGGCCGGATGGCGAGGAGATCGGCATCACCGGCGACTCGGGCCGCCAGTTGACGGGCGACACGTACAGCTGCAGTTCACCGTTCGCGCGCACCAGGTAGAACTGCGTCATGCCATAGAGCCGCACCAGGAAGTTGACGCGGAACTCGACCGGCACCCACTTGCTCCACGCGCCTTCGTCGAGCCGCACGGTCGTGCCCTGGATGTCGATCGTGGCGCTCCGCGCCTGGCGGCTCCAGCGAACCGTGAACGGGACCTGGACGTCGCGCCGGGCCTCGAGCTCCGCCATCCGCGCCTGGTCTGCCCCGGTCAGCGTCGCCCCCTTCTTCCGCAGTTCGGCCATCTGCGCCTGCACGATCGGATTGTGCGGCCCGGCCAGCTCGCTCCGGGCGGTGTCGCCCTCGAAGGTCAGCCGCCTCAGGATGCCGCCCATCTCGGTGTTGCCTTCCTCGTAGCGGCTGAGGTCGGTGGCGAAGTAGTAGAACGTGCCGATGGTTCCCCGGATGTCGGGTAGCGGCAGGCCGGAGAGCAGCTCACCGGCGGGGACGTCCTCGGGCGGGAAGGTCACCGGCACCGTCAGGACCGCCGACCGCACGCCGGCCTCGCCCGCGGTCACCCAGAATGACGTGCCGCCGCGCAGCGTCGTGATCTTCGGCTTGCCCATCGGGACGTAGTCGAGGAAGAAGTCGGGCATTTCGCGCCGCACCATCCCCAGGTCCGGCACGTACGTCTTCACGTCGCGGACGAGGAAGTCGAAGATATTGTGCTTGCCCGCGTTGCCGCCGGTGGCGAACGACGCCCAGGAGGTCGGCGATTCGGGCGACGTCGACGTCCCGAGCCGGTAGAACCCGCCTTCGCCAGCGAGCTTCTTGAAATTCGGGAGCTTGCCTTCACCCATCCACTTTTCGACCAGGCGCGGGTCCATCCCGTCGAACCCGAGGATCACCATCTTCTGCGTGACCGTCCGGGGCGGCGCGCCCGGGCTGCAGGTTGACAGGACCGTCACGCCGAGCAGCAGGGCCAGAGCGGATGCCGTTCTCTTCTGCATCGTGTTCTCAATGTCGAAATGTCTAGAAAGTATAGCATGCAGGGAAGTTGTCCTTGCCCGGCCGGCGCCGCGCCGGGTACCATTCAAGCGTGCGGGCACTTGGTGTCGACCTCGGCGGACGGCGGATCGGGCTCGCGATCAGCGATGCGTCCGGCGTGCTCGCGAGGCCGTTCGAGGTGATCGAGGCGAGCGGACCGGCCCAACTCGCGCGCGTGGCCGAGGCGATTGGTCGGGCGGCGGCAGAGGAGGACGGGCTCGGCCTCGTGGTCGTGGGGCTGCCTCGGCGGCTCGACGGCACGTCGAACGACCAGACCGCCACCGTGACGGCGTTCGTCGAGGCGCTGCGCGCGCGCATTCCGCAACCGGTGGTGCTGCAGGACGAGCGGCTGTCGAGCGTCGAGGCCGAAAGCCGGCTCGCGCTCCGGGACCGCGACTGGCGCAGTCGGAAGAAGAAGCTGGACGCCGCCGCCGCGGCGGTCATCCTGCAGGACTATCTGGACGCTCGGGAACAGAATCCAGAAGCCAGAATCCAGAAGCCAGAAGCCAGAAGACAGAAGACAGAAGACAGAAGATAGAAGATAGAAGGCGGGCCTTCGGAGCGTGGGAACCCAGGGAGCGTGCGACCTGACTGTGGCAGTGCCGGGAGTCGAGCGCCAAGAGCCGAGAGCCGTTGGTGAGCGATGCGTAGAGCGCGATGGGTCGCGATCGTGTTGATGTTGGGCGCTGTCTCGGCCGCGGGCTACCTCGCCGTCGATCGCCTCTCCCGGCCATTCCAGGGCTACGAGGGCGAGGAGCAGTTCGTTGAGATCCTGTCCGGGGAGCGGCCGGCCGCGATCGCGGAGAAGCTGGTCGCGGCAGGCGTTGTCCGCGACCGGTGGACGTTCCGCCTCGCGTTGGCTCGCAGCGGCGCCGCGCGCCGCCTGCAGGCGGGCGACTATCGCTTCGACCGGCCGCTGACGGCCGCCCAGGTGGTGGCGGCTATCGAGCATGGCAGGGTGTTCGTACGTTCCGTCACCTTTCCCGAGGGGCTGACCGTCCGGGAGATGGGGGAGATCTTCGAGACCCACGGCCTCGGCAGCGCCGCCTCGTTCGCCTCCGCCGCGCGGGAGGCCGCGTCGCTGGTGCAGGACATCGACCCCTCGGCCCGCGACCTGGAGGGGTACCTGTTTCCGGCGACCTACGCGCTCTCACGGCGTGCCGGCGCGCCACAACTCGTGAGGATGATGGTGGCGCGGTTCCGCGACGTGTTCACACCGGACCTGCAGGCGGCGGCGCGCGCCCAGGGGTTGTCGCCACGGGAGGCGTTGACGCTGGCGTCGCTGGTGGAGAAGGAGACCGCGAAGCTCGACGAGCGGCCCATCGTCGCCGGCGTGTACCTGCGGCGGCTGCGGGTGGGGATGCCGCTCCAGTGCGATCCGACCGTCATCTACGCGCTCACGCTCCGGAACCGGTACGACGGCAACCTGACGCGCGCGAACCTGCAGGTCGATTCGCCCTACAACACCTACCGCTATCCGGGTCTGCCGCCCGGTCCGATCGCCGCGCCGGGCCGCACCTCCATCGAGGCCGCGTCGCGCCCCGAGCCGGTCGACTACCTCTACTTCGTCAGTCGGAACGACGGCTCGCACGCCTTCGCCCGGACGCTCGATGAGCACAACAGGAACGTCAGGAAGTACCAGCAGGAGTACTTCCGGAGACAGAAGACACCGTAGCCGTCAGCTGGCAGCGGGCAGCTGGTAGCGGGCAGCTGGTAGCGGGCAGCTGTCAGCTTGCAGCGTACGTCGGATCACGCGTGGCACGCGGTCTTTGATCCGCTGCCAGCTGCCCGCCGGGGCGTCCGTGAACCGCTGCCGGCTGCCAGCTGGGGCGTCCGTGAACCGCCGCCGACAGGCAGCTGCTACCGCTCCGCCCACTTGAGCTTCCGGCGGAGGATGTCGAAGTACGACTGCGTCGGCGACTTGACGAGGCGGACCGGCGTGTCGTGGCGAGCGACCTCCACCGTGTCGCCCGCCTCCAGCGTGAGGCC
This sequence comes from uncultured Acidobacteriota bacterium, assembly GCA_963698725.1. Taxonomy (GTDB): domain Bacteria; phylum Acidobacteriota; class Vicinamibacteria; order Vicinamibacterales; family Fen-181; genus FEN-299. The sequence continues at coordinate 970,412 of CAVORY010000002.1, read as the reverse complement.
GATCTGGCCGTCCAGCGTCAGGACGACTTCCTGGTCGGGATCGTGCGCCATCGGCGCCACCAGCACAGGCGCCGAGGCGGGGATCACGACGGGCCGATTGCTGAGCGTATGCGGAGCGATGGGCGTCAGGATGAGCGCGTCGACCGCGGGATGCAGGATGGGGCCGCCGGCCGAGAGGTTGTAGGCCGTCGATCCGGTCGGGCTGGCGACGATCAAGCCGTCGGCGTTGAAGCGCGCCACGAACTCGCCGCCGACCGTCACCGAGAGTTCGATGATCCGCGAGAGCGCCCCGCGCGTGACCACGACGTCGTTGAACGCCACGTGCTCCGCGATCCGCTGTCCGGCGCGGATGACGTGCGCGCGCATGATCAGACGGCGCTCGACGGCGGCGCGGCCGGCGATGGCCGATTCCAGCAGCGGGTACAGCTCGGGAAAGTTGATCTCGACGAGGAAGCCGAGGCGTCCGAAGTTCACGCCGAGGATGGGCAGATCGAGCCCGGCGAGGCTCACGCGGTCGGCGACGGCCAGCAGCGTCCCGTCTCCGCCGAGCACGAGGAGCAGGTCGACCATGTAGGGCAGGTCGTCCCGGGTGGCGGTCCGGCGCGCGGGGCGCTGCGGCAGCAGGCGAGCCGCGTCGGCCTCGAAGACCGGCTCGACGCCGCGGGATTCCAGCCACACGGCTACCTCCAGGAGGTGCGGGGCCACCGAGTTCTGTCCCAGTTTCGCCACGATCCCGACACGTTCGACCATGGTCCGCCTCGTCGCTGAAAGGAGTTAGGGCGCCACCCTGAGGTGCAGCAGGAACTCCTGGTTCCCTTCGGCCCCGGTGATGGGCGACGGGGTCATGGCGATGCGCGCCAGGCCAACCGCCGCCGCCGCGTCCGTCACCCGCTCGATCACCCGTGCCTGGACATCCGGGTCTCGGACGATGCCCTTCTTGCCGACTTCCTCGCGCCCGGCCTCGAACTGCGGCTTCACCAGCGTAATCACGTCCGCTCCGTCACGCAGGACCAGGGGCACCCTCGGCAGGATCTGCGTCAGCGAGATGAACGACACGTCGATGACGACCAGATCGACCGGCCCGGGCAGATCCGGCATCGAGAGGAAGCGCGCATTCAGTCCCTCGATGACGACGACGCGGGCGTCGTTGCGGATCCGCCAATCGAGCTGTCCGTGGCCGACGTCCAGGGCGACCACCCTCGACGCCCCTCGCTGGAGCAATACGTCCGTGAAGCCGCCGGTGGAGGCGCCGATGTCCAGCGCCTCGCGCCCCTCGACGCGCACACCGAACGCATCGAGCGCGTGCGCGAGCTTCAGCCCGCCGCGCCCGACGTACGGGTGATCGGGCTGCGCCAGCTCGATGCGCGCATCGGCGGCCACAGCGGTCCCCGCCTTCGACACGCCGCGACCGTCGACCGTGACCTGGCCCGCGAGGATGACGGCGCGCGCCCGCTCGCGCGAGGCCACCAGCCCCCGCTCGGTCAGGGCGACGTCGAGCCGTGTTCGGGGCGTCTTCATGGTCATTCAGCGGGCAGCTTGCAGCTGTCAGCCGGCAGCGGACATCTCGAGCCATCAGTTGGATACTCGTGATCCGTGTTCCGCTGCCAGCTACCAGCTATCAGCTGCCAGCTTTCCCACGTCAGCGTTTCCGTCTGACCACCCACTCCGCGATTTCGTGCAGCCGGCCCGGCCCGATTCCTATGCGTTCGAGCGCGCGGAGTCCGCTCGCGTGTGCCTCCTCGGCCAGTTCGCGCGACCGCTCGAGCCCGACCAGCGCCGGGTAGGTCGGTTTGCCAGCCGCGGCGTCCTTGCCCGCGGTCTTCCCGAGATCCTCGGTCTCCCCCTCGACATCGAGGATGTCGTCGATGATCTGGAACGCGAGGCCGAGTCCCACGGCGTACGTCTCGACCGCGGAGAGCGCCTCTTCGGTAGCGCCCGCCATGATGGCGCCGGCCGCGGCGGACGCCCGGATCAAGGCGCCCGTCTTCATGGCGTGCATCTGCCGGAGCGCGTGGAGCTGGAAATCCGGGTTGCGGCCCTCGCGCGCCGCCGCCTCGGCGGCGGCGAGGTCGACGGCCTGTCCACCCACCATGCCCGAGGCGCCCGACGCCGTCGCCAGCGCGCCGAGCGTCCGCATCCGGCGCCGCAGCAGGTGCGGGGTGTCGCCCTCGGGCTCGCGCGCGAGCAGCGCGAAGGCCTCGCTCAGCAGGCCATCCCCGGCGAGGATGGCGGTGCCTTCCCCGTAGACGACGTGCAAGGTCGGGCGGCCGCGCCTCAGCGTGTCGTCGTCCATCGCCGGCAGGTCGTCGTGAATGAGCGAGTAGGTGTGGATCATCTCGACGGCGCACGCGGCCGGCAGCGCCAGCCGCACCGCATCGTCCGGGCCGTTCGCCTGATCCGGCGGCTGCTGGAGCGTGGGGTGCGAGGCCATCGCCTCGGCGGTCGCGAGGACCAGCACCGGCCGGAAGCGCTTGCCCCCGGCGAACAGGCTATAGCGCATCGCTTCGCTGATGACGGCGGGGCAGGCGGGAGGCGTCGGCAGGATGCGATCGAGCGCCTCGTCGACGCGCCGGCACTGCGCGCCGATGTACTCGTCCAGCGGCGGCGCCGCGGTTGTCACCGCGTCCGCTCCTTGTCGCTCCGCCGTTCCTCTTCGGTCCTGGCACCCGAGAGCGTGGCAGGCGCCGGCTTCAACTCGCCGCGCTCGTCCAGCACCTCGATCCGGCGTTCGGCCTCCTCGAGCCGAGCGTGGCAGAAGCGCGAGAGCTGAACGCCGCGCTCGTACAGCTCGAGTGACTTCTCGAGCGGCAGGTCGCCCTCCTCGAGCTTCCTGACGATGCCTTCGAGTTCGGCAACGGCGGCTTCGAAGTCCTTGATGGTGGTGTCCATATGCGTGACGCTGACTGCTTGAGCATCGTCGGCTGACAGCTGGTAGCTGGCAGCCCACAGCGGATCACGCGTGACCAGTGGCCCGCTGCCAGCTGCCCGCTGACAGCCTAGTGGCTGTCGCTCGTTCTCACTGTGCACTCCAACTCCCCGCGATGAAGCGTCACCCGCACCGCGTCGCCTGCCCTGACGGAGCCCGCGTCGCGGACGATGCGGGTGCGCGTGTCGTCCCAGCAGACCGCGTAACCGCGGCCGAGGACCGCCAGCGGGCTCAGGCTCTCGAGCCGGGCCGCCTGTCCCCGGAATCGTGCGTCGGCCCTGGTGTGGGACCGGACGGCGGCGGCCTGCAGCGCGCCGTCGACGCGGGCCAGCCTGGCGCGGACGGTGCCGATCTGACGCCTGAGATCGTACGTCTCGAGCGTCAGCCGCAGCTCGCGATACCGGCGCTCGCCGGCGGCCACCAGCGCGCGACCGGCGCGGCCGAGCGCGTGGGTGACCTCCGCGACGTGCCGCCCTCTGACGGCGACGCGGCCCTGAAAACCGGCCAGGCCGGGCCGTCCGGCGAGCCGGTGGGCCACCGCGCGCAGCCGCTCGAGGCGCCCTCGCGTGGCCGCCGCCGCGCGGCCGGCCAGCCGGTCGATCCGCGCGCGGAACTCCTCCTGGCCGGCAACCACCATTTCCGCCGCAGCCGACGGCGTCGGCGCGCGCAGGTCCGCGACGAAGTCCGCGATGGTGACGTCCGTTTCGTGGCCGACCGCCGAGATGACCGGCACCGGCGACGCGGCGATGGCCCGCGCGACCGCCTCGTCGTTGAACGCCCACAGATCCTCGATCGAGCCTCCGCCGCGGCCGACGATGATCACGTCGACACCCGGGACGGCGGCGATGGCCTGCAGGCCGCGGGCGATATCCGCCGCCGCGCCCTCTCCCTGCACCCGTGTCGGCCTGATGACGAGGTGCGCGTTCGGGTGGCGCCGCGAGATGACCGTGACGATGTCGCGGACCGCCGCGCCGTCGAGCGACGTGACGATCCCGATCGCGCGAGGGAGCGCAGGGAGGGGCCGCTTGCGATCCGGCGCGAACAGGCCTTCGGCCGACAGGCGCTTCTTGAGCTGCTCGAACGCGAGCTGGAGCGCGCCGGCGCCGATCGGCTCCATGTGTTCGCACACCAGCTGGTACTCGCCCTTGACGTCGTAGACGCCGACGCGCCCCCGCGCGACGACGTGCAGGCCGTCCTCTGGCGCGAAACGCAGCGCGCGGGCGGCTGACCGCCACATGACCGCCCGGATCTGTGCGCCCGAGTCCTTGACGGTGAAATAGAGGTGTCCGGTGTTCCAGACCCGGCAGTTCGACAGCTCGCCTTCGAGCCAGATCTCGGCGAAGCGCGTTTCCAGCGCGTCGCGGATGGCCGCCGTCAGCTCCGACACGGTCCACACGCGCCTGGCGGGCTCGGCGCGGCGCGGTTCGGGCTCCGGCTCGGGCTCTGGGACTTCGAACGGAAGGTCGAAGAGGTCGCTCATGAACGCGACCGCTATTCTAGCCTCGTTTCGGCATCCATTCGCTCGAGGTCCGACGGCGTGCAGTCGAGCCTGGTAATCCCCGTGGCTCGTCCGGTCGCGTCGTCCACGGCGATGACGACGCCGTGCAGGCGCGGGTTGCCGACGGCCGGTTCGAAGCGCGACGGCATGCCGGTGAGAAACCGGGCGAGGGCGGGTCCGCGCTCGGTGCCGATGATCGAATCGTGAGGGCCCGTCATGCCGGCGTCGGTGATATAGGCCGTGCCGTTCGGGAGGATGCGTTCGTCGGCCGTCTGCACGTGGGTGTGCGTGCCGATGACCGCCGTCACGCGGCCGTCGAGGTGCCAGCCCATCGCGATCTTCTCCGACGTCGCTTCGGCGTGGAAATCGACCAGAATCACGCGGGTGCGCCCGGCGAACGCGTCGATCTCACGCAGCGCGGCGGAGAACGGGTCGTCGAGCGGGCTCATGAAGACGCGCCCCATCAGGTTGATGACCCCGACGCCCCGGCCCGTGGGCGTCCTGGCCAGGATGCTCCCGCGGCCCGGCACGCCCGACGGGTAGTTCGCGGGTCGCAGCAGGCGAGGCTCGGCGGCAACGTAGTCCACCGCCTCCTTCTTGTCCCAGATGTGGTTGCCCGACGTCATGGCGTCGACGCCGCAGGCCGCAATGCTGTCGCCGATTTCGCGCGTGATGCCGAAGCCCCCGGCGGCGTTCTCGACGTTGGCGACGACCAAGTCGACGTCGTAGTGGCTGGTGAGCGGCCGGAGTCCCTTGCGGACGAGGTCCCGGCCCGGCCGGCCGAACACGTCACCGATGAAGAGGATGTTCATGCCGCGGCGACCGGGATCAGAATGTCCTTGCCGCGGCGCTCGTCGAGTCTCGGAATGCTCACCCGGAGTTCTCCGCCGCTGAGCACCGCGCGCGCGCGGCCGGCGTCCACGGCGCCCCCGAGTTTGACGGCGCGGGCGAAACGGCCGAAGCTGCGCTCGACGAGGTGGAACGTGGCATCACCCCGGCCGGCCGGGTAGGGCCACGGCTTCTCGCCCGCCACGACGAGCACCGCGTTCTTGATCAGCACCCGGACGCCCTCCGGTGTGACTCCGGGCAGATCGACCACCACCTCCAGCGCGTCGAGCGTTTCCTGGACGTCGAGCACCGGCGTGCAGTGGCCGACCGGCGTCCGGCGCGACGCGCCGAGCGTGCGGTCGAGGTCTTCGAACAGCCGGCTCACCTCGTCGGTGAGGTCGCGCACCTCGGACGACAGCAGAATGCGGTGGATGTCGTGCATCAGCCCTCACGGCCTCCAGGAACCCATCTTCGCACATTCGCGATCAGATCACCTTCCGTTCCTTGAACGAGGCGATTTGGGCGTCCGTGTAACCGAGGGCGTTCAGAATCGCGCCCGTGTCGGCCGACAGCCGGGGTGGCGGCGCGTCCAGGCTGCCGGGCGTCTCCGAGAACCTCGCCGTGAGGTTGAAGAGCCTGAGCGGCCCGATCCCGGGCTCTTCGACCGTTCGGATCGTCCCGCGATGTTCGATCTGCGGCTGCGCCAGGGCCGCCTGGAGCGTCAGGATGTCGCCCGAAGGGATGCCCTTCGCGTTGAGCCGGTCGACCCACGCGGCGGTGGGCTGCTGCGTGAGCTTCGCCTCGACGAGCGGCGTGAGCGCCTTGCGGTTCGCCTTCCGCGCGTCGCGCTTCTCGAACCGCGGGTCGGTCTTGAGTTCGGGGACGCCGAGGACGTCGCAGAGGTTCTCCCACTGCTTCTGCTCGTTGGCCGCGATGTTGATGTAGCCGTCGGAGGTCCTGAACGACCCGGACGGCGCGGCCGTCATGTTGTCGTTCCCCAGCAATTGCGGCGGCTGGCCCCCAATGAGCCAGTTGGCGGCCACCCAGCCGAGCAGCGGCATGATCGAATCGAGCATGGCGACGTCGATCGCCTGCCCGCGGCCCGTGTGCTCGCGGTGGTAGAGCGCACCCATGATCGCGAACGCCGCGTTCAGGCCGCCGACCGTGTCGCACACGGGGAAGCCGGCGCGCAGCGGATTCAGCCGTTCGTCGCCGTTCACCGCCATCACGCCGCTCAGGCCCTGGATGATCTGATCGTAGGCCGGCTTGTCGGCGTCCGGGCCGGTCTGACCGAATCCCGAAATCGCGCAGTAGATGAGCCGCGGATTCATCTCGTGGAGCGTCTCCCACGGGAACCCGAGGCGCGCGAGGACGCCGGGCCGGAAGTTCTCCACGAGCACGTCGGCCGTCAGCAGGAGCTTGCGGAAGATCTCCTTCGCGTCCGCTTCCTTCAGGTTGAGCGTCAGCGATTTCTTGTTGCTGTTCTGGGCGAGGAACGAGGTGCCCATCAGCTGCTGGTTCAGCTCGGGGACGTTGCCCAGCTTGCGGGCGAGGTCGCCTCCCTCGGGGTTCTCGATCTTGATGACCTCGGCGCCAGCCAGTGCAAGGTGCAGTGTGGCGAACGGGCCGGCGAGCACGTTGGTCATGTCCAGCACGCGGATGCCGTCCAGGAGTTTCATGAGTGCCTCGTCTCAGGTTAGGTGCCCTGTCGCACGATCGTTGGAACCGGTCCGGTCTTCCAGAGCCGTCCCGCCATATCGCGGCCGAAGAAGCGCGCGGCATCCCGGGCGAGTTCCATCAGGAGGTCGAGCCTGATGTCGGGTCGGCGCCCCGTGCGCTGCAGCATGTGCACGAGATCCTCGGTGCACACGTTGCCGCCGGTGACCGCGGTGAACGGGCAGCCGCCGAGGCCCGCGAACGCGGTTTCGAAGAACGTCGCGCCGGCGCGGAGCGCGGCGTAGGCGTTCGCCAGGCCGCAGCCGTAGGTGTCGTGCAGGTGGCACGCGCACCCGATGCCTGGATCGAGCGCCTGGACCGAGGTGAAGAGCCGCTCGACCTGCTCCGGGTTGGCATGCCCCGCCGTGTCCGCGAGGCTGATCGTGAGCAACCCCTCCCCCACGAACCGCTGCACGATGCCCAGCACGCGGTCCTCCGGCACCACGCCCTCGAACCCGCACCCGAACGCCGACTGCACGGACACCTGCACGGTCGCGCCGGCGGCGCGCGCCGACTTCGCCATGGCGATGATCCGGTCAGCGGCTTCGGCGGTGCTCATGCCGGTGTTCTTGCGGCTGTGAGTGTCCGACGCCGACACGCCCATGCAGAGGTAGTCCACGCCGCACGCGAACGCGCGCTCCATGCCCTTCTCGTTCAGCACGAGTCCCGACAGGCGCGTGCGCGCGGGCTTCCGGTCCGGCTGCGCGTAGTGCGTGAACAGCGCGTCGGTGTCCGCCATCTGCGGCACCTTCTCCTTGTGCATGAACGACCCGACCTGGACGATGTCGACGCCCGAGGCGATGAGCGCGTCGATCCAGGCGATCTTCTGCGCGGTCGGTACCGTGGACTTCTCGATTTGCAGCCCGTCTCTGGGCCCGACGTCGTGAATGATGAGTTCGGCCATCGTGGTCTCCGCCGAAAGAGCATACAACGGAACGGCGCGGCTGAAAACGGACTCCGGACCAGGAACATCGGATCGAAGTCTCATCTATATGAGTCTAATAGACGCATATAATATTCTTGACATAGACTAAGATTAGTTGTAGCGTGGATGTCGGAACGGCCGCTCTCAAGCTGGCGGCCAATGTTCAAGGAGGAAAGACCATGGCGATCGTTCGTTGGGACCCATTTCGCGAGATGTCGGAGATGCAGGACCGGATGGGGCGCCTGCTCGGTGATTTCTATGGCCGCCGGGGCGCCGACGACGTGATGCGGCGCGGGGCGTGGATTCCGCCGGTCGATATCTACGACAGCGGCAAACAGGAACTGGTGATCAAGGCCGAGCTGCCCGACATGCAGCGCGACGACATCCAGCTCACCGTCGACAACAACACGCTGACCGTCAGCGGCGAGAAGAAGATGGACGCCGAGCTCAAGGAGGAGAACTGCCACCGCGTCGAGCGCGCATACGGGACGTTCACGCGGTCGTTCTCGCTGCCGCCGACCGTCGACAGCGGCAAGGTGAGCGCCGACTACAAGGCGGGCGTGCTCACGATTCGGCTTCCGATGCGCGAAGAGGCCAAGCCGCGGCAGATCCAGGTCAAGGTCAGCGAGTAAGCGGGTCGCGGGTAGCGGGCAGCTGTCGGCTGGCGGCGGATTCGGGTCCGCTGGCAGCTGCCGGCTGCCAGCTGGCCGCTGCGAGGCCTACTATTTGTCTTGCAGATCACCACGCCATCACGCTACCCTGACTGATTGTGGTAGACGAGAACCAGAATCCAGAAACTCAACCCGAGGTCGCCGCGGAGACGATTGAGCCGATCGTCAGGGTCGACCCGCCGGAAAGCCGTTTCCTGTTCGTCGACGTCGCTGCGCTTCGCGCCAAGCAGCTCCGTCGGGGCGCGCGACCCCGCCTGGAGGGGTACGGCGCCGCCGCCGAACTGTCGCCCACCCATCCGCTGAAGGCCGAGCGCATTGCGATGGAAGAGGTCCGCCAGGGCCTTGTGGTCTTCGACATCCCCGACCCCAAGGCCGAGCCCGGAGGTGAGCCGTGACGCTGGCCGAGGTCTGGAACCTCGTCTATGGTGCCGTCGTTGGCATCGGCGGTATCGTGGCGCTCCTGCTGACGCTGATGATCGGCTTCTGCCTGGCGCTGGACTGGACGAAGTTCCGGCCGACCCGCCATTCGAGGACCGTCAAGAGCCTCGACGAAACCGTCGGCGCGCCCATCAAGTACCTGCCGCCGAACGCCCCACGCGGCCCCGTCGATCAGCTCGCCCGCTCGATTCGCGCCACGTCGTGAAACCCCCGGCCCGCGCCTCTCGTAGGATCCGGTAGCGGGTCGCGCTGACTCGCACGCGGGGGGCTCACATGGAGATTCTGGCGCTTGGCGGGTTGATCGTGGCGGCAGCGACGGTGTTCGCCGTCTTCGGCCTGGCGATGCTCCTCGTCAAGGGCATCGTCTTCCTCATCTTGCTTCCGCTCCGGCTGGTGTTCGGAATCCTCACGCTCCCGTTCCGCCTGGCTGGCGGTCTGGTCGCCCTGCTGGTGCTGCCGGTTCTGGCCGTCATCGGGCTGCTGGTCGTCGTCGTGGGCGGTCTGCTGGCCGTGCTCGTGCCGCTGCTTCCCGTGGCGGCGCTTGCGGGCCTCATCTGGCTGCTCGCCAGGTCCAGCACGAAGCCCGCCGCGGCGTAGGTCCCTTTCCGGGGCTAGAGCGGCGGCTCCGCCTTCCACCATGCCGTTTCCGACTCGAACGCGCCGGCCGCTCTGAGCAGCGTCTCCTCGTCGAAGCTCCGCCCGATCAGTTGAAGTCCGACCGGAAGCCCGGTCCCGGTGAACCCGCACGGCATCGAAAGCGCCGGCAGTCCGGCCAGTGGCGCGCCGACCGTGAACACGTCCGCGAGGTACATCTGCAGCGGGTCGTCGAGCCGCTCGTGGAGGCGGAACGCGGCGCCCGGGGTGGTAGGCATCGCCACGAGATCCACCGATTCGAACGCGCGGTCGAAGTCGCGCCGAATCAGCGTGCGGACCTTCTGGGCCTTCAGGTAGTACGCCTCGTAGTAGCCGGCGCTGAGCGCGTACGTGCCGAGCATGATGCGGCGCTTCACCTCGGCTCCGAATCCTGCCGCCCGTGTTGCGTCGTACATGCCGGCGAGCACGGCGGCCGGCGCCCGCCAGCCGTAGCGGACGCCGTCGTAGCGGGCCAGGTTCGCGCTGGCCTCCGCGGTCGCGACCAGGTAGTAGACCGGGATGCCGTACTTTGCGTGCGGGAGAGCGACCTCGACGAGGGACGCCCCGCGATGGCGGAGGGTTTCGAGGCTGCGGTCGAAGGCAGACAGCACCTCGGCGTCGACGCCGCGATCGAAGACCGGCCAGGGGACTCCCACGCGCAACCCGCGGAGGTCGCCATTCAGCGCGGCCTCGTACGCCGGCACGGGCCGGGCCGCGGATGTCTGATCGGCGGGGTCGACGCCGGCGATGGCGTCGAGCACCAGCGCGGCGTCGAAGGCGGTCCTGGCGATCGGACCGATCTGATCGAGCGACGAGGCGAACGCGATCAGGCCGTAGCGCGACACGCGGCCGTAGGTGGGCTTGAGGCCGAGCACGCCGCAGAACGCGGCAGGCTGGCGAATCGAGCCGCCGGTGTCGGAGCCCAGCGCGATTGGCGCGAAGCCGGCCGAGACGGCGACGGCCGACCCGCCGCTCGAGCCTCCTGGCGTGCGGTCTGCCGCCCAGGGGTTGCGCGACGGGCCGAACGCCGAGTGCTCGGTTGACGACCCCATCGCGAACTCGTCGCAGTTCGTCTTGCCGATGACGATGGCGCCGGCGGCCTCGATCCGGGCGACGGCCGTGGCGTCATAGGGCGGGACGAACTGATCGAGGATTCGGGAGCCTGCAGTGGTTCGCAGGCCCGACGTGCACAGGTTGTCCTTGAGTGCGACCGGGACCCCGGCGAGCGGAAGCGGGGCGTCTCCGGCCGGCCGGCGGTCGATGGCCGCGGCGCGGGCGAGCGCCCGCTCGGCATCGACCGTGACGAACGCGCGCAGCGACGGGTCGTGTCGTTCGATCCGGTCCAGGAACGATCGGCACATCTCGGTCGCCGAGTACTCCCGCCGGGCGATGCCGTCGCGGATGGCGCGGGCGGTCAACGGACAACGGTCAGGCATCGCCCAGGACCTTCGGCACGCGGAAGAGCCCGGACGCCTGGTCCGGCGCGTTGCTCAGCGCGCCCGCAGCGCCGAGAGACGGCCGCACCCGGTCCGCCCGCGGTGCCGTTGCCGTATCGAGGACGGAGGCGGTCGGCGGCACGGCGCCGGTGTCGAGGTCGGAGAGCTGCCGCACGTAGTCGAGGATGCGGGCGAGCTGGCCGAGGTAGAGCGACTTCTCCTCTCCGGTCAGCGCGAGGCGTGCCAACGCTGCCACGCGCTCCACCTCGGCGAGCGTGAGATCGTCGGGCATGGAGGGATGCTACCACGACGAACCAACGGCGGAAGCGACGCCGAGAGCACCTGGCTCTTTTGTGATGACTTCGGCCGTCCAAGACGTCTACGATGGCGCCTGTCATGTCCCAGCATCCTGTTCGCCGGGCGACCAAGGCCGGGTCCTGGTACCCGGGCCGGCCCGAGGCGTTGGCGGCGGAGGTTGATCGGTACCTGTCCGCGGTGCCGGACACGCCCGCGCTTGGCGGCATCGTCGGCCTCGTGGCGCCGCACGCCGGCCTGATGTACTCGGGGCCCGTGGCCGCGTGGGCGTACCGCGCGGTCCAGGGCGGCCCGTACGACGTCGTGGTCATCGTCGGACCGTCGCACGTCGCCGGATTCGACGGCGTCGCTGTCTACCCGCGCGGCGCGTTCGACACGCCGCTGGGCCCGATTCCGATCGCCGAGGAGGTCGCCGACGCCGTTCTGGCCGCGACCCCGGTCGCGCGCGAGCACGCCGCGGTCCACGGCGCGGAGCACTCGCTCGAGCTGCAACTGCCGTTCCTGCGCCGCGTTCTGCCGGACACGCCCATCGTGCCGCTGATGATGGGGACTCAGTCGAGCGCGACGATCACGGCGCTCGGTGACGGCCTCGCGTCTGCGCTGGCCGGGCGCCGCGCGCTGCTCGTCGCGAGCAGCGATCTCTCGCACTACCTCGACGCGCGCGTGGCGGCGGTCGTGGACCGCACCGTGCTCGACTGCGTCGAACGGTTCGATCCCGACGGGCTGCAGGGCGCGCTCCGCGCGAGGCCCGACCACGCCTGCGGGGGCGGGCCGATCGTCTCCGTGATGCGGGCCGCGCGAGCGCTCGGGGCCCGCACCGGCCGCGTCCTGCGCTACGCGGATTCCGGCGACGTGTCGGGCGACAAGACAGCCGTCGTCGGCTACATGGCCGCCGCGTTCGTGAACCAGGGGGATCGATGCTGAATTCGACCGAGCGCGCCGCCCTGCTTCGGTTGGCGCGCGACACGATTGCGGCCCATCTGAACGGGTCGGCGCCGCCTCCGCCGGTCGGACTGACTGACCCGGGGGCGCACTCGGGCGCCTTCGTCACGCTGCACGCGCACGGCGATCTGCGCGGCTGCATCGGCCATCCGGGCTCCTCGAAGCCGTTGGACGAAGTCGTCCGCGTCTGCGCCGTGGCCGCAGCGACCGAGGACCCGCGGTTTCCGTCCCTGACGGCCGCGGAATTGCCGGCCGTGAAGGTTGAGATCTCGGTGCTCACGCCCATCGTGCCGGTGGACGACGTCGACGAGATAGCAGTCGGGCGCGACGGACTGATTGTTCAAGACGGGTTTCGGCGCGGTTTGCTCCTGCCCCAGGTGGCCGCCGAGCGCGGGTGGGACCGCGATACGTTCCTGTCGCACACCTGCCAGAAGGCCGGCCTGAGGCCCGACGCGTGGCGGATCGGAGCCAGGATCTCGCGGTTCCAGGCCGAGGTCTTCTCGGAGGACTCCGAAGGCCTCTCTACCTGATCGCCTGGCGCTTCTTCAGATCGGCGCCCACCGATACGGCGATGTCCTGAATCACGCGGCGAACCGAACCGGGATTCGTGGACTCACTCAGGCCGCTCCAGATCATGATGTCCCGGTCGACGGCGTAGAGAACGATCTCGATGCGCACGACCGTGTCGGTCCGCAGGTATCCGGGGTCCCAGGCGAACCCACCCCAGTAGCCCCAGTAGGTCCAGACGGTGCCGTAACTGGTCGGGATGGCGGCGGCGTAACCGGGGTCCCACGCCTGTTCCTGCCTGACGCCCGCAACTCGCACCACGACCGCCCCATCGAAGCCGGCAGCCACCACTTTCGCCTTCATCGCTGCAGGTTCCTTCGGCAGCGGTCCGGGCACGAGCGTGTACGAGGGCTCGGCCTTCGCGCCGTGCTTGCGGACCTCGGCTGTCAGCGAATCCTCCATCGTCCGCCGGGTGGCCTGCTCGGTCGTGAACCCGATCACCACGACGTTCGACACCGGCGTGGCGGCCGCGTCGAAGTTTCGCCACGACGACTTCAGCTTCGGGGCTGCGCCGAGACCGGCGCCCGCCACCGCGCCTGCCAGCAGGGCAAGGCCGGCTCTCTGCTTCCACGTCGCCATCACTGCCTCCCATCGCGCGTGCGGGCCATCAGGGCGCGCAGCGTTCGCAGGTTTCGGACGTCGAGCGGGTCCCTCTCGACGCTGGTCGGCCCGCGGCCGTCCGTCTTCGGCGTCTCGAGGATCATCGGGAGCGTTCCGAACCGCGTGTCGTTGACCAGCCGCCGGAACGCCGCGCGACCAATCATGCCCTGGCCGATGTGCTCGTGCCGATCGCGCCGGCTTCCGAGCGGCTTCTTCGAATCGTTGACGTGAAAGACGCGGAGCCGGTCGAGTCCGATCAGCCGCTCGAACGCCTCGAAGGTGGCCTGGTATCCCTCTTCGCTCGCGAGATCGTACCCGGCGCCCCACAGGTGGCAGGTGTCGAGGCAGACGCCGACCCTCGGGTCGCCGTCGAGATGATCGATCATCCGCGCCAGTTGCCCGAAGCGCCAGCCGAGCGACGTGCCCTGTCCGGCCGTGTGCTCGAGGATGACGAGCGCGCGTCCACGTGGGCGCGCGCGCAGCACCCGGCGCACGGCGTCCGCCACCAGCCTGATCCCCTCGTCCTCCGTTCCCGTGGTGTAGCTTCCCGGGTGGATGACGACGCCCAGCAGGCCCAGGGCTTCCGCACGGTCGATCTCCTCTCCGAAGGCCAGGACCGACCGCTCGCGGAGGACAGGCGCCGTCGTCGCCAGGTTGATCAGGTAGCTGGCGTGCGCGACGACAGGGCCGATCGACGCTCGCTCGACCTTGTCGCGGAACTCGGCGATCTCCGCGGGCGGGAGCGTGCGCGCGCGCCACTGGTTGGACGACTTGGTGAAGATCTGAAGCGCGTCGCAGCGATGGACCCGCGCCCGCTCCACGGCGAGCGGCAGGCCGCCCGCGATCGACATGTGCGATCCGAGTCGTGGCATGCGCTATCCCGGTCCCAGTCCCTGGCCGACGATCGACCCGGCCGGCGACAGCCTGACCCAGGCGCCGAACGGACTCGTGTGGGCGCGGCCGTCGGCCGGAGCCACCACGCGCTCGGCGAACCGCATGTCGTACCAATGCACGGTGACGTCGCCGTTGCGGTGGGTCATCGCTTCGGCGGACGGAAACCGCGAGAAGGCGAGAAACGTCCGGGCGACCGGCGCGCGCGCCGCCCGTTCGACGGTCGGGCTCCGGTCGTCCGGGAACACGATGGCGTCGCCGGCCCCGTTCCGCCGGAGCAGGTCAATCTCCCGGACCTCGAAGCCGCTCGGGAGGCGAGTGATCAGGCGCCATCTGAACGGAGACCCGGCGGTGGGCAGCGCGGCAGGCATCGCCGCGGGCGCGTCCGGGCCGAGGTACCGAAACGCGAGCTGTGTTTGAGGCGACGACCCGGGGACGGCACGCGTTTCGATGGCCACCGCCTCGCGCAGCGCCGCCTGGTGCGCGCCGGCGCGAAGCGCGTAGTTGCCGGCCGTCAGGGCGAGCGCGGCGATGGCGAGGCGCCGTCGCCAGGCCGGTCGCGTGATGCCGGCGGCGAGCAGGCCCGCCAGCACCCCCCACAGGTAGATGTCGACGATGGGCAGCCAGTCGACGCCATACCAGGTCTCGCGAAACGGGCTCAGCACGCGCGTGCCGTAGGAGGTGGCCAGGTCCATGGCGATGTGGCCGACGACCCCTGTCACCGAAGCGGCGGCCAGGGCGGACACCGAGGCGGCTCCGTGCCGCCGCCCCCGCATCCGCTGCGCCAGCCAGACGACGGCGGCCGTCGCGAGCGCGAGGACGAGGCTCAGCGGACCGTGCGTCGGCCCTCGGTGCGCCGCCAGGTAGGCGAGGCGCCCGTCGGTGAACGCCGTCAGGACCTCGATGTCCGGGATGTTCGACGCGATGACCAGCGCGGCGGTCGTCCCGCGCCCGGCACGGCGAGGCCCCGCGTTGGCGAGTGTCACGGCGAACAGCGAATGGGTGATGTTGTCCACGCGTCAGAACCGCACCCGTCATGATAGCGCGTGTTATCGTAACGGTGATGGACGTCTACCTGGTGCCGGGCGGCCCGCATCGCTTCGCGCTCTACTGCGAGTCGGCCACGGATCCAGCCCCGCCGCGCCCGGACGGGACGAGCGGTCTCTGGGGATGGCTGCAGGCCAAATTCACCGCCGTGCTGGCGGCCATCGAACGCGAACAGGATCGCGCGCGCGCCGCGCCGCCGGCGTCGGCCGAGCAGGCGGGGCTGATGCGCCGGCTTCGCGTGCGGGGCGTGCGGTGGCTTGCCGAACGCGTTGCCGAGCAGCGGCTGCTGTGGCGGCTGCGCGGGCAGACGGCGGTTCGCGCCTTCTTCCCGGCCGGCATCGAGACGGCCGAGGCGAACGCCATCATTCGGGGAAGCCTCGCCCGCGACGCAAGGCGGCACCGTCGATGGCTGGTCGTCGACACCCTCGGGGGGCTGCTCTCGCTGCTGCTCGTGCCGCTTCCCGGCCTGAATCTGCCGGGCTACTACTTCAGCTTCCGCATCGTCGGTCATCTGCTCTCCATTCTCGGCGCTCGGCAGGGCCTCAAGGTGGTGGCCTGGGATCTCCAGCCGAGCGACCTCCTCGCCGAGCTGGGCCAGCTCGAGCAGGTGCCCGAGGCCGAGAGGGCCCCGCGGGTCCGGGCTATTGCGCAGGAACTCGGCCTGCCGCGGCTGGCGCGGTTCTTCGAGCGGACCGCGGTCGAGACCGCGTGATATACTGCGCCACGCCTTGAAACTCAGCGAACTCTCCCAGCGCCTCGGCACCCGCCTCGACGGGGACGGGGACATCGACATCCAGCGTGTCGCCGGCATCGAGCACGCGGGTCCGGGCGACGTCACGTTCGTCGCGAACGCGAAATACCTGGCCCGGCTGGCGGCGACGCGCGCGTCCGCCGTCATCGTCGGCGAGGCGGTGCCGGCCGCGCCGTGCGCGATGCTGCGCACACGCAGTCCCCATGTCGCGTTCGCGCGTGCCGCAGGGCTGCTGTCGCCGGAGCTCGAGCCGGCCGCGGGCATCCACCCGCTCGCATCGGTCGCCTCTTCGGCCGTCATCGGCGAGCGCGTGTCGATCGCCGCGTTCGTGTCGATCGAAGAAGACGTCACGATCGGCCGCGACGTCGTCATCGGCCCGCATGTGTCGATCGGCCGCGGGGCGACGATTGGCGACGGTTGCAGGCTGCACGCCCGCGTGTCGATTCGCCAGCGGTCCGTCCTCGGCCGGCGCGTGATTCTCCAGGACGGTGTGGTGATCGGAGGCGACGGTTTCGGCTTCGCCAAGCGAGAGGACGGCACCTACGAGAAGGTCCCCCAGCACGGCATCGTCGTGATCGAAGACGACGTGGAGATCGGCGCGAACTCGACGGTTGATCGGCCGGCCGTGGGGGAGACGCGAATCTGCGCGGGCGCGAAGATCGACAACCTCGTCCAGGTGGCGCATGGCGTCCGCGTCGGCCGGAACACGATGCTCTGCGCGCAGGTTGGCATCGCCGGCAGCACGGCGATCGGCGACGACGTGGTCCTGGCCGGCCAGGTCGGCGTGGCGGGCCATCTCGACATCGGCGACCGCGTGACCGCCACCGCGCAGACCGGCATTCCGAACTCGGTCGATGCGGGCACGCTCATCTCGGGCTATCCCGCCATCCCGAATCGCGACTGGCTGAAGGCCTCCGTCCTGTTCCGCCGCCTGCCGGAGTTGAAGAAGACGCTCGGCGACCTGACCGCACGGCTCGAGGCGCTCGAGCGCCGCCTCGCCGAGAAGCCGTAGGTCGTCTGAGCGGCCGATCACGACGGTCAACCACAGAGAGCGCGTCGGGTGGACGGCACTAGATGGCGAGCGTGATCATCTCCTGCGGCGAGCCGTCGGGCGACCTGTATGCCGGCGCCCTCGTGGACGCGCTGCGCGCTCTGGATCCCGGCTTGACGGCACGCGGCCTCGGCGGCGAGCGGCTGCAGGCGGCCGGCGCCACGCTGGTCGGCGACTATCGGGGCATCACGGTGACGGGGCTGGTCGAGGCGCTTCGCGTGCTGCCGAGATTGTACGCGATGTACCGGCGACTCGTGAACGCCGCGCGAACCGAGCGGCCCGACGTGTTCGTCGCGATCGACTTCCCGGACTTCAACTTCCGGGTGGCCGGCGCGATGCGGCGGCTCGGCATTCCGGTCGTGTACTACATCCCGCCGCAGCTGTGGGCGTGGCGCAGCGGACGCATGCGCACCTTGCGCGTGCTCGCCGACCGCATCCTGGTCATCTTCCCGTTCGAACCGGAGATCTACCGGGCGGCCGGCGTGCCGGCCACCTTCGTCGGGCATCCGCTCGTCGACCTGGCGACCGCGTCGACCTCCCGACAGGCCGTTCTGTCAGGGCTGGGTCTCGATCCCGACCGGCCCACGCTGGCGCTGCTTCCGGGCAGCCGCCCGAACGAGATCCGCCAGATCCTGGCGACCGTCGTCGAGGCTCTGCCGCGAATCCGCGCGGGCGTGCCTGGCGTGCAGTTCGTGCTCGCTCGCGCGCCCCGGCTCGCCGACGAGTTGTTCGCGCCGCTCGCGGCGTCACCCGTGGCCGTCGCCGTCGTCGAGCGGGAGGCCGACGACGTGCTGGCCTCGGCCGACGCCGTCGTGACCGCCTCGGGCACGGCCACCGTCCAGGCCGCGATCCACGAGTGCCCGATGGTCATCGTCTACCGCGTGGCGCCGTTGAGCTACGCGCTCGGACGGCGCTTCGTCCATGTGGACACGTTCGGCATGGTGAATCTGGTCGCCGGCGACCGCGTGTCGCCCGAGCTGATCCAGGACGGGTTCACGGCCGGCGCCGTCGCCGACCACGCGATCCACCTGCTGACGGACGGCGCGGCCCATGCGCGCGCGGTGGTCGCGCTTCGCGACGTCAAGGCCAAGCTCGGCGGGGGCGGCGCCAGCCGCCGCGCCGCCGAGGTCGTCCTCGACCTTGCCCGCAGGCGCTGACGCAGGCGGCCCTCAACCGGGCCCGCCTCCGTCGTGGTGGTGTCCTTCGGGGTCGTGGGTTGGTGCGGGTCGTCAGGCGTCGGAGCGGGACCGCTCCTGGATCAGGTCGCGCACGATTTCCGTAATCCGACGGAAGTCCAGCTTGCCGCTGCTCATCTTGGGCAGGTCGGGCAGCACGACGAACTGTTTCGGAATCGCAATCCGGGGCAGCGATTCCGCCATCTGGGCCAGGATCGCCCGCTCGTCCACCTGCGCGGTGACCGCGGCGACGATCCGCGCGCCGCGCAGCGCGTCAGGTACCTCGACCACGCAGCACTCGCAGTCGGAGGGCAGCAGGCGTTCCAGCACGTCCTCGACCTTCACGAGCGAGACCATCTCTCCCGCAATCTTCAGGAACCGCCGCAGCCGGCCCACGTGCCACAGGTAGCCGTCGTCGTCCATGTAGCCCATGTCGCCCGTGTCGTACCAGCCGTGGCGAATGTGGAGCGAGGTCGCCTCGAAGTCGTCGAAGTAGCCCTTCATCACGCTGGGGCCCTTGACGAGCACCTTGCCGATCTGATTGACGCCGCACGCCTCGCCGGTATCGTAGTGCTCGAGCCTGATCCCCACGTTCGGCAGCGCCCGGCCGACCGAGCCGGGACGGTTGTGCGACGGCGTGTTGGCCGAGATGACGGGGCTGGTCTCGGTCGTGCCGTAGCCTTCGAACAGGATGACGCCGTGCTTCTCCCACCAGACGCGCCGCAGCGCTTCGGGGCACTTGTCGGCGCCTGTGATCAGCAGTCGAACGCTCGCGAAGTCGCCAGGCTCCGACCTCTGAGCGTAGCCAGTCAAGAAGGCCGGCGTGCCGACCATCACCGTCACCTTCTCCTCCCGCACGGCGCTGCAGATCGACCGGAACTCGAGCGGGTTCGGGCACGTGACCATCGTCATGCCGCGCTCGAGTGGGAGCCAGAGGTTCACCGTCAGGCCGAACACGTGGAAGAACGGCAGGTTGGCCAGCAGGATGTCGTCGGGGCCGAAGTCGAGCACCTGCCCGATCGCCGTCAGGTTGGCCCAGATGTTCCCGTGCGTGAGCGGAACGGCCTTCGGCTCCTTCTCGCTCCCACTGGTGAACAGGATGACGGCCGTCTGCTCGTCGTCGCCGGGACGGAGACGGGAGATGATGCGGTCGGTCGACGCCGTGACCCGCATGGCGCCCCTGATCTTGTCGAGCGTGCCGACGGTCTTCGCCATGTCCTCCAGGCAGATCATCCCCTCGACAACCGGGCACTTGATCCGATCGAGGAGCGCCCGCGACGTGAGGACCGTGCGGAAGGCGAGGCGGCGCTGCGCGTCACGGCAGTTCTCCGCGGCGCCCGTCGAGTAGTTGATCATGACCGGCGTCCGGCCGCTCATGAGCACGGCCAGCATCGCGTACAGGCATCCGGCGCTGGTCGGCACCATGATGCCGATGAACCCCTCCTCGCGCGACTTCAGCTTCTCGGCGAGGATGAGCGCCCTCAGCAGGACCGCGCGGTAGGTCACCCGCTGATTGGTGGCGCGGTCGATGACGGCGATCTTCTTCTGGTACTGCTTCGCCGTTCGGATGAACACTTCGTGAAGACGCACCCGGGTTCCTTTCGACTGACAGAAGCAACCGATCGTAGAGCCGAAGCCGGCCGACGTCAACGAATCGGCTGGCCTTCGAGCGATACGACGACGGCGGCGACAGCGGCGGCCACTCGGCGAAGCCGCGCGGTGTCCGATGCGGGCCCGATTGGCGTGATGGCGGCCAGCCGCTCTTCCTGTCCGCGGACCGCCGCATACGCCTCGTCGAGCCCGACCGATTCGAAGGTGACGGCGTCGCCAGGCGCCGCCTGCGCGAGCTTCGGAATGTCAGGGCCGATGACCGTTGCGATCTTCGTGTAGCCGCCCGCCGTGCCCCGGTCGGCCAGCAGGACGATGGGGACGCCGTCGCCCGCCACCTGGACCGCGCCGAATGGCGTGCCGTCGGAGATGATGTCCGGCCCGCGCAGATGCTCGATGCGCGGGCCGTTCATCCGGTAGCCCATGCGGTCCGACTGCGGGGTGACCGTGTACGTCGAGGAGAGGAACGTCTCGATTCCTGCGGCGGTGAACCGGTCGTCCTGCGGGCCGAGGACAACGCGGAGCGCGTGCGCATGACCGTACGCGGGCCGGTGCGCGGCCGGGAGGTGCAGCGTCCCGCCGAGCAGAATCGGTCGCCCGCCGGGGATGTTCAGCGAGTCGCCCGCCTGCAGCTTGCGTCCTTCCAGCCCGCCCAGCTTCGATCTCGTGTAGGTCGATCGGCTGCCCAGGACCAGCGGAACGTCGTACGCCCCGGCCACCGCCAGGTACGCGCGGATGCCGTTCTGCGGTCCCGCGAACCAGAGCTCCGCTCCCGGCTCGACGAGCACCGATTGCCAGGTCGGCAGCGCCGCGCCGTCGAGGCGCGCCGCGAGGTCCGCGCCGGTCACCGCGATCGTCGCCGGCGCGACGAACCGCAGGCGCGGCCCGACGAGTGTCATCTCCAGGCAGGCTGCCTCGTCCGGGTTGCCGACGAGGCGGTTGGCGGCGCGGAGCGAGAACAGGTCCATCGCGCCCGATGTGGGGACGCCGTACCGCTGATACCCGTAGCGTCCCAGATCCTGGATCGTGGTCAGCATGCCGCCGTCGACGACGTCGATGGTCCTCACGGATTGGCGCTCCGTGCGTGCGGAGTCCACGCGCGCTGCCGGACCGCGTCCAGGATCGCCGCGTACTCGTCGGGCGGGACGGGAACAAACCGAATGTAGTCGCCCGCGTCGACGACGACGGGTGGATGACGCGACGGGTCGAACAGCGAGACGGGGGTGCGGCCGATCAGGCGCCACCCGCCCGGGCTTTCGACCGGGTAGATGCCCGTCTGCATCTGTGCGATGCCCACCGAGCCGGCGGGGATGGCCG
This sequence comes from uncultured Acidobacteriota bacterium, assembly GCA_963698725.1. Classification (GTDB taxonomy): domain Bacteria; phylum Acidobacteriota; class Vicinamibacteria; order Vicinamibacterales; family Fen-181; genus FEN-299. The sequence goes on along the minus strand of CAVORY010000002.1, from coordinate 949,077 downwards.
TCCGCGGCGTGTCGAGGCGCGGCGCCGCGATTCTCTCCGACAGGCCGCCGAGATACGTGAATCCTGGACTGAACCCCATCATGTACACCAGGTAGTCGGTGCCTGAGTGGATGGCCACCACCTCGTCTTCGGCGAGCCCGTTGTGCGCCGCCACGAAGCCGAGGTCCGGCCCGAACGCGCCTCCGTACGCCGTCGGGATTTCCACCACCCTCGGTGGTGGAGGCGGCGCGTCATCGAGGCGGGCTTCGAGGTCCGACAGGCGCCCGCGCAGCGCGGCGAACGTCGTCTGCAGGGGGTCGTACGAAACCAGCAGCGACCGGTACGTCGGGATGAGGTCGCGGACGCCGGCGAGGCGGGCGCCATCGGCCGCGAGGAACAACCCGCGCACGCGGCGGTTGATCGCCGGCTCGATCGCGTCGCCGAACTCGACGATCAGCGCGGCGTCGCCCGCGACGAGGAACCGCGACTCGGCCGTCATCAGCCCTCGCTCCACGCGCCGAGCGGCGTCAGTGCGACGCCCGCGCGCTCGAGCGCCGTCCTCAGCGCGGAGGCGAGCGACACGGCATCCGGCGTGTCGCCGTGCAGGCACAATGTGTCGGCGTCGACGTGCACCACCTCGCCCGAAATCGCAACGACGGTCTTCTCGGTGGCGAGGCGCAGGCTTCGCTCGATGACCTGGGAGGTGTCGTGGATGACCGCGCCGGGCTTCGACCGGGGCACCAGCGTGCCGTCTGGCATCAGCGCGCGGTCGGCGAACGCCTCGCGGGCGACCCGCAGTCCCATCTGTTCCGCCTGATCGGCCCACGTCGATCCGGCCAGCGCGATGAGGATGAGTGACGGATCGGCCTCGAGCACCGCCTCGCCGATCGCCCGGGCGAGGTCCCCGCCCGGCACCGCCATGTTGTAGAGCGCGCCGTGGGGCTTGACGTGCTGGAGCTTCTTCGCGCGCGTGAAGGCGGTCAGCGCGCCGATCTGATACAGGAGATCGGCGCGTACCTCGTCCGGGGAGGCCGCGAGGTTCCGGCGTCCGAAACCCTGAAGGTCCGGGAAGCCGGGGTGGGCTCCGATGCCGACGCCGTGGGCTTCGGCCAGCTGCACCGTGCGGCGCATCGTGGCCGGGTCGCCGGCGTGGAATCCGCACGCGATGTTGGCGGAGGTGACGAACCGGATCACCTCGCCGTCCAGGCCCATCCTCCAAGGCCCAAAGCTCTCGCCCATGTCGCAGTTGAAATCGAATCGGGTCGCCATCGCGCGTTTCTCCCGTGCGTACTACTCACTCGGGCCGAATCACCACTCCCGATCTCCACCACGGAGAACACAGAGAACACGGAGGCCGGAGGATCTCGCGGGACGACCGACTCCGGCTTCGAACGGGGCCGGCCCGAAGGGCCCTGCAGGCCGAGCGGCGCGCTGTCGGAATGAACCCGTCGATTGGCCAGCGGGCTCATTCCGACAGCGCGCCACCCGGCTGCCTGGCGCCGCCGCTGCGCGGTGGCGCCACCCGTTCGAAGCCGTCGGCGGGGGAGCCTCTGTGGTCTCTGTGTGCTCTGTGGTTGCCCTCCGGTGACCTGATCCAGCGTGGCACCCGGCCTACTGCAGGCCGGCCACCGGCAGCGGCATCGCCGGCGTCGGCCAGGGCAGGATGAACCTCGATTCCGCCGACCATACTACCGCGTCCTGCGGGAGCCACGGGGGCAGGCGCTGCCAGCCGATGCCGCCCGGCGCGCCGTGCACGATGGCGACGATACGGGCGTCGCCCAGCCGCGCGACGTCCTCCGCCGAGAGCCGCATCCGCAGCGTGATCCCGCCCGGCGGGACCGGCATCGCGGTGGCACGCCAGCGGCCGTCATGGACGACGCCCGGCAGACTGGGGTCGGCGGGCTGCACGTCCGGCGGCAGGACGAAGACCACGCCGGTGCCTTCGAGCCGCGGCACGACGGTGGCTTCGACCAGCAGCTCGGCCCCGCCTTCGCCGGCGATTGCCGCGCTGCGGGTCTCGAGCGGCTGCGCGACCATCCCGGTTGCGCGCGTGCGGTATCGGTGGACTCCGGACACCCTCGACAGCCGCATCGACATCGCCGGAGCCTGGTCGTCGGCCTGCCAGTCGCGCGGCGCCGCCGGATCGGCGCCAACCGGCGCCAGGGTCCGCTCGCGGGTGCCCGCCTCCCAGAGCGCCTTCTGCTGCAGCATGTCCTGCACGTAGCGCAGCCGCCGACGCTCGGGGCGCTCGCCCGTGTAGGCCGGTTCGACCGCAATCACCCACGCCGTGGCCACGACGGCGAGGGCCAGGAGCGAGGCGACCGCGCCTGCCGGGACGGTCCGCCGCGTCCGGCCGAGCGTCAGGCCCGCCAGGCTGGGACCCATCGTGGACACCGCGACGACGAAGAACGCGGGAAACAGCCAGCCGGGAACCGCCGTCGGGAGCGACCCGGACAGGCCGACCAGGAACTCCAGCAGCGGCCACACCAGAGGCGCCCACAGCGTCGCGGAGACACCGGCGGCTGCAAGGCTCACCCAGCGGCCTGCCGCCAGCGATCGGACCGGCAGCGCCAGTACGGCCCCTGCGGCCGCGAGCAGCGGAAATGCGAACAGGTAGCCGACTCCGGGCGCCGTCAACTGCAGGAACGCAAGCGCTCCCGCCCAGACCGGCAGCGTCAGCGTCCATACGCACGACGGATGGCCGGACGGCGCGAACATCACCGGCAGCGCCCTCCCCAGAAGCCCGACGAGCCAGACGGCCCCGAACGCGACGGACACGAGGAACACGAGGAACACGTGGGCCTGCGCGTACCACGGCTGGTGCATCGCCGTGCCGGCCTGCAGCAGGGCGCAGCCCGCGTAGAGCGCGCCAGCCATCGCGCCCGTGCCGAGCGCCGTCCACGCGCACGTGACCAGCAGCCGGACGGTGCCGACTTCGGCGCGGGCGGCCAGGAACGATTTGAACGCCGCCATCAGACCCAGCACGAACACGATCGCCGCGATGACGCGCGTCGTGCCGCCCGAGTACAAAAACGCCACCCTCCCGGCGACATCGAAGTACGTCCCCTCGCCGGCCGACCGCTGGCTGATCTCGACGTCGTCGAGCCTCCGCACGACGTTGACCGCCGTGTCGCCCATCCGCTGAAGCGTGTCCGACTCCAGGCGCGCGGGCGTGTCCAGCCTGGTGTGGTAGGCGAACGTGTTGCCGGTCGGCGCGAAGTTGAGGCCGGGCGGCCCGGACGGGGCGAGCACCGAGAAGTCCGTGTCGTTCGGGAGCCGGCTGTAGATCTCGGTGAACAGCGACGACCCGGACGGGCGTGGCGCCGACGACGCCCAGGCGGCTGTCAGCCAGGGGTTGCCGGGCCCGGCCTGGAACAGGCGCGGCGGGCCGTTGGTCCCGACGGCTTCGAAGTTGAGGAACGCGCGCACCCGTGCGAATTCCGGAGCCTCGCGCAGCGCGCGCGCCCCCATCAGGCCGAGTTCCTCCCCGTCGGTCAGCGCCACGAGAAGGGTGTACCGCGGATCGGCCCGTGCGGCGAGCACGCGCCCGGCCTCTACGCAGACCGCGACGCCGAGCCCCGCGTCGGCGGCGCCGCGCGACTCCGGCGGCGAGTCGTAGTGGCTCACCAGCGCCACGCTCTCGGCTTGCCGTCCCGGCCGAACGGCGATGATGTTGACGACCGGAGTGCTCAAACCCGATCCGGTCGTCGCCAGCGCCTCCTGGAGACGGACCTCGAAGCCCGCCCGCCGCAGTTCGGCGACGATGTAGCTGCGGGCGCGGCCGTTGGCCTCGCTGCCGGTCGGCCTCGAGCCGAACGCGGTGGCCAGCATCCGGACGTGTTTGGCACCGCGCTCCATCGAGAAACCGGTGTCGGCGGGGGAGCCGCACCCGGCCGAGGTGACGAGCGCCGCCAGGCACGCGACGCCCATGCCGGCGCGCCGGGTCACTCGAGACGACTTGTCGAGCGGCAGCATCCAGCGATTCTACGGCACGTCGGCGTGCGGCGGTAGCCCCGGGCTATGTTATGCTGCGACCGCCCGGCCGGAGACGCCGGGCGCGCGTTCATGTCAGGAGGCATCGATGCCGGACATCGCACGGATCCAGCGTGAGTTGACAGCGGCGGGCGTCGACGGGTGGCTGCTCTACGACTTCCACAACCGCGACGCGATCGCGTATCACGTGCTCGGGCTCGATTACGGCAAGTTCACCAGCCGGCGGTGGTTCTACTGGATTCCCGCCGACGGCGCGCCGATCAAGCTCGCGCACAAGGTCGAGTCGACCAAGCTCGACGCGCTGCCGGGCGACAAACGGCTCTACCTGTCGTGGCGGGAACTGCACGCCGGCCTCAAGGCGGTGCTCGGAACGGCCAGGACCGTCGCGATGCAGGTACTCGCCGACCGCGAACATCCCGTACGTGTCGATCGTTGACGGCGGCACCATCGACCTCGTCCGCTCGCTCGGGTTCGAGGTCGTGTCGTCGGCCGGCCTCGTGCAGACGTTCCAGGCCGTGCTGGACGACGCCGGCTACCAGTCGCACCTCGCCGCCGGAGAGCGCATCCAGCGGATCAAGGACGAGGCGTTCGCCCTGATCGGCGACTCGCTGCGCTCCGGCCGGACGCTGACGCAGTACGACGTCCAGCAGTTCATCGTCCGGCGCTACGGCGAGGAGGGGCTGACCTGCAAGGGGGAGTACCCGATCGTCGGCACTAACGAACAGCCGGCGGACCCGCACTTCGAGCCGACGCCGGCCAACGCGCGGCCGATCAGGCAGGGGGACACGGTTCTCATCGACCTCTGGGCGAAACTCGACAAGCCGGGTGCGGTCTTCTACGACATCACGTGGTGCGGCTTCGTGGGCCAGAATCCGCCGGCCAAGTACGTCGAGATTTTCAAGACGGTTCGCGACGCGCGGAACGCGGCGCTCGCGTTCGTCCGCGGCCGCTATGCCGAGGGCAAGAAGCTCTACGGCTGGGAGGTGGACGACGCGTGTCGCGGCGTCGTGGAGAAGGCCGGCTACGGGCCGTACTTCATCCACCGGACGGGTCACTCGATCGGCGAGGAAGTGCACGGCAACGGCGTGAACATCGACAACCTGGAAACCAAGGACGAGCGCGAACTGGTGCCCGGCATCTGTTTCTCGATCGAGCCGGGCATCTACCTGGCCGGCGAGATGGCCGTCCGTTCGGAGATCGACGTGTTCATCACGCCGGCGGGGAAGGTGGACGTGGCGGGGAAGATGCAGGAGGAGTTGATACTCATCTGAGTATCTTGCGATCTTGCGATCTTGCGATTTTGCGATCTTGCGAACGTGCGATCTTGCGAACGTGCGATCCGGAAGAGGAGACGGAACCACTCCGAGAGTGATGTCGGAGTCTCCGGGGACAGAAGGGCTGGCTTGCGGCGGGTGACGGGCGGCTGACGGCGGTACTGAACCGCCTTCCGCCGTCCCGCCTTCCGCCTGCACGATTCAGGGAGGACACCTGTGGGTTTCTACTACCTCTACGTGATCCTGGCGTACTTGCTGGTCATGACCGGCTACAACATCTACAAGTCGAGACAGGTCAAGTCGCAGGACGAGTTCATGCTGGCGGGGCGGAGTCTGTCGCTCACCAAGATGGTGTTCACCCTGGTCTGCACGTGGATCGGGTCGGGCACGTTCATCGCGGGCGCGGAGTACGCCTGGTACGCCGGGTGGAGCGCGATCTGGCAGCCGGCGGGCGCCTTCCTCGGCATCGGGATCATCTACTTCATCGCGGCGCGGATCCGCACCTTCGGCCAGTACACGGTCGGCGACATCCTCGAGGCGCGCTACGGCCGGTTTGCGCGGCTGTTCGGCGCCATCGCGTTGATCATCGCCTTCACCACGATCGTGGCCTACCAGTTCCGCGCGGGGGGCTACATCCTCAACGTGGTGACGGACGGCTACATCTCGCTCGAGACGGGGCAGTTCATCACGGCCTGTTTCGTGATTCTGTTCGTCACGGTGGGCGGCATGGTGGCGGTCGCGCACACCGACCTCCCGAACGGCATCATCATCGTGTCGGCCTGCCTGCTTGCGGTCCCGTTCGTGGTGTCGGCCGCCGGTGGCTGGGCGCATGCGCACGAGATCCTGGGGCCGACCAAGTTCCAGGTGTTCGCGCAGGACTTCGGGAAGTACCCGGCGCTGAAGGGGTTCGCCTACTTCCTCTCCACGCTGCTGCTGCTGATGGGCGTGCAGTCGATGTACCAGAAGTTCTACTCGGCCAAATCGCCGGCCGAGGCGAAGAAGGCCGTGGCCATCTGGATCGTCGGCACCATCGTCGTCGAGACGATCGTCATCGCGATTGCGGTGTATGCGTCGGTCTACAACACGGAGTTCCAGAAGGGGTGGGACGGCCGCGCGCTGGTGCTCAACGCCGCGCGCTACATGGTGCCAGGGCCCGTGGGCGTTCTGCTGCTTGGAGCCGCGTGCGCGGTGGTGCTGTCGACCGGCATGAACTACCTGCTGTCGTCCAGCTCCAACGTGATGCGCGACATCTACCAGGGGATGATCAACCCGAACGCCGATCCGACCAAGATGGTGGCCCTTCAGAAGGTCTTCATCGTCGTCATGGGCTTCTGCGCGTTCCTGATGATCTTCGTTCCGACCTACCTGAAGTCGGAAATCTCGATCCTGCAGTACGCCTACTTCGCCTACACGATGTACGGCGTCGCGGTGACGCCCGCGTTGTTCGCGGCGCTCACCTGGCGGCGCGCGACCTGGCAGGGCGGGCTGGCGTCGATCGTGGGCGGCGCGCTGGCGACCGTGTTCTTCGAATTCGTCCTGCCGTGGCTGGCGCCGGGGATTCTCGAAGGAGCGACCGGCGGGAGCGACTACTTCGGGAAGGACCCGTGGGGGATCCCCAGCATCTACCCGGCAGCGATCATCTCGATCGGCCTGCTGGTCGTGATCAGCCTGCTCACGCCGAAACCGAAGCCGGAGACGCTCGAGCGGCTGTTTGGGAAGGCGTAGAGACGGCGGGCAGGCTCAAGGCTCACGGCTCATGGCCCAAGGCCCATAGGCTTGGGCCCTGAGCCCGTCAGCTGGCAGCCGGCAGCGGATCCAGATCCGCTGAGAGCTGCCAGCTGTCAGCTGCCCCTACGGCTGGTAACCCGGCGGGAGCGCCGCGCCCTCGCTGAAGAAGAACTCCTCCATCGCCCGGGCCATCATGTCCTGCGCTTCCTTCTGCCAGGGCATGAGGCGGTACTCATTGAGGATCATCCGCATCCGATCTTCCCAGAGCTTCCACGCGCGCGCCGACACCTGCTCGTAGATCTTCTGGCCCAGGGGGCCCGGCCAGGGCGGCTCGGTCAATCCCGGCAGTTCCCGTCCGAACTTCACGCAATGCACCATCCGTTCGCCCGAAGCGGTCTCGTTCGACGCAGTCATCCTCATGCCTCCGATCCCTCTGATGGTAACATGTCCGTGATGCACGATTCCGACGCGGTCGACCCCGAGGACCGGCACCGGGCCTGCTGGTACGGACGGCGGACCTCGCAGTTGCCCGACGTGCCGACCGTGCACACGATCGAGGACGGCCAGTTGCTCTTCTGCGCCCACCCGATGATGTTCCCGGTCGTCGGACACGATTTCGACATCCGCAATTGCATCGGGTGCGACGCCCACAGGCCCGGCCGGACTCAGCGGCCCTGAACCGCTGTTCGCGTTCCGGCGTCTAATTGTTCAGGTGGCAGACCACTCCTGGAGCGGTTTGTTTCTCCAATTGCTCAGGTGGCGAGGAGGCGTGGCAGAGGGCTTCTGCCGGATGCCTCAGCCACCTCCGCCGCTCCGACAATGGAGCATGGGTCGGGGGGTCTGACATGGCCCGGCGAGGAGGACGAACGTGAACGAACCAGTTCGCAAGCAACGGCGAGGATTTGCGTCGATGTCAGCCGAGAAACAGCGCGAGATCGCCAGCAAGGGCGGGCGCGCCGCGCACGAGAAGGGCACCGCGCACGAATGGTCATCTGACGAAGCCCGGACGGCTGGACGCAAGGGCGGGCAGGTGAGCCGTGGCGGGCGCGGACGGCTGGTAGAGCCGGCGGCTGAGCCCTAGGGTGGGTTGCGGCCGCCTCAGTTGACCACCCGCTCCACCTGGACCCGGGCATCGTTGAAGCAGGCGCCGGCGCCGATGTCGGATAGCGTGTCCGGCGCCAGGGCCGTGGCGGTCGACCGGTTATCCGTGCTCGACCGCCAGAGCCCTTTCGGGAGGGCCACCGTGCCCGGCCGCACGGTCGGCTCGATCGAGAGGGGGCATCGGACCTCGCCCAGTTCGTTGAAGACCCGAACGCTCGCTCCCTCCTCCAGACTCCTCGCCCGCGCGTCGATCGGGTGCATGACCAGCGCGACATCTTTCCGGGGCAGTTCGCCGAGCGTCGAGTTAATCGTCCGGTCGCTCGACGGCGAGATGAGCGCGAGCGGGTACCCGCCGGATGGCGGCTCCGGGATGTAGTGGTAGAGCCCGGCCGCAGAACCGCTGTCCAACTCCTCCGGGAACAGGTCAACCTTCTGGTCCGGCGTCCGCGGGAAGACGTCGATCAGCTGCACGGGTGCCGTGCCGAACGGAGGCGCCGGCCACCGCTGGTTGCGGAGGTCGTCGCCGGCCGAGTCCGGCAGGCTGTCCAGCACGCCCAGCATCGTCTCGATCTCGCCCTGTGTCTCTCCATCCGCACCGAGCCCCAGCGCCGCCAGCAGCGCGCCGAAGACATCGGGGTTCGATCGCGATTCGCCGGCTGCATCCACGACCGGCTGCACCATCTGAAGGCTGATCGGACCGTACGCCCGCGCGACGTCGTACGTTTCGAGAAACGTCGTCGCGGGCAGCACCACGTCGGCATACGCAGCCGTGTCGGTCGTGACCTGGTCGAACACGACGGTGAACAGGTCCTGACGCGAGAGTCCGCGCAGGATGAGGTTCTGGTTCGGAACCGTCGCGACGGGGTTGCAGTTGTAGACGAACAACACCTTCACGGGCGGCGTCACCTCCTCGGTGAGCATCCGGCCAAGGTGGTTCATGTTCACGACGCGCGTGTCGGGTTCCTCCTCGCCAATCCACCGGCGGTCGATCGCCCAGGCGGAGGAGTTGCTCATCGCGTAGCCGCCGCCCCGCACGCCGAACTTGCCGGCGACGGCCGGGAGCGCAAGAACGGCTGCCGCCGCGCTGCCGCCGTTCCGGTTCCGTTCCAGGCCCCAGCCGCAGCGCACGACCGCCGGGCTCGTCGAGGCGAACAGCTCGGCGAATGACCTGAGGGTCGACGCCTGGACGCCGGCGACCGACGCCGCGCGCTCGAACGTCCACTCGGCGGCCCGCTCGCGCATCCGGTCGGCGCCGCGAGTGTGCGACTCGAGGAACGCTGTCGCCGCCGCCCCCGTCTCGAACAGGTGACGGTGGAGCGCAAGCGCGACGACCAGGTCGGTGCCGGGCATGACGGGGATGTGGAGGTCCGCGTCCCTCGCGAGCGGCGTGACCCGCGGGTCGACGACGACCAGCTTCGCGCCTTCCTTACGCGCCGCCTGAATGAACGGCACCAGGTGGATGCCGCTCACCGACGGGTTCGCGCCCCAGAGAACGATGAGCTTCGCGTGGCGGAAGTCTTCGTAGGTGACCGACGGCATCTTGCCGTAGAGCGCCTGGGCTGCCGCGCCCGTCGGGGCCGCGCAGACCGTTCGGGCCAGCCGTGAGGCGCGCAGGCGCCGGAACAGCCGCGCGTCGGCGGTATCCTGCGTCACGAGCCCGTTCGACCCGCCGTAGTAGAAGGGCAGGATCGATTCGCCGCCCCAGGTCGCGCGCGCTTCCCGCAGGCGCCCGGCGACGAGCTCGATGGCCTCGTCCCAGGTCACTCGCGAGAACGCCGCGTTGCCCTTGGGTCCGGTCCGCACGGCCGGGTGCCTGATCCGGAGCGGGCTCTCGACCCGCTCGCCAAACCGGCGCACCTTGGCGCAGATGAAGCCGTCGGTCACCGGGTTCGCGCGCGATCCGTCGATTGACACGACGCGCCCCTGGGAGGTCGTGACCGAGAGACTGCAGGAGTCGGGGCAGTCGAGCGGGCACGCGGTGCCGACGACGTGTTCGTGCCTGGAGCGTGGCGCGGCCATCCTCACAGTGTATGCAGGGGTCGGGACGGATTACAAACAGCCCCAGCGAGGGGCGACATCTTCGTCATCGTCGACGACAGATCCCGGCGATTGTCGTCTCAACATCGAAAGACGGTGCGATTTGTAAACCGACCCGACCCCTGGTACCATCGCCCAACCGTCCGCCGGGTACGCGAGGCGGATACTGGCCAGGAGGTCATTCAGATGCGGCCGACACTGAGGATGCTGGGCGAGTCGCTGGTCGAGCAGATCGTCGCCGAGGGCATGGCCCTGCTGCGGGACCCGGGTGTCCGAGTCCACAACGAGGAGGCGCGCCGGCTGCTGGTCGAGGCGGGCGCGGAGGTGGACGAGGGGCGCCTCGTGGCGCGGATTCCCGAACGCATCGTCCGGCAGGCGCTCGAGACGACGGCGCGGGATTTCGATCTCTTCACGCTCGACGGCCAGCCTGCGGTCCACTATGGCGGCGACGACGTGCACTTCGATCCCGGATCGGCGGCGCTCGCGATCCTCGATCCCGCGACGAACCGCCAGCGGGTGCCCGTCACGGCCGACTACGTCCGGCTGGTGAAGCTCGTCGAGCGGCTGCCGCAGATCGACGCGCAGAGCACGTCGATCGTCTGCGGCGACGTGGTGCCGGAAGTCGGAGATCTCTACCGCCTGTACCTCGCGCTGAACTACATGCGCAAGCCGATCGTCACCGGCGCGTTCCGCACCGACACCTGGTGGGTGATGAAGGAGATGTTGACCGCGGTAGCCGGCGGCACCGCGGCGCTGGCTGCCCGCCCGATCGCCGTCTTCGACGTCTGCCCGTCGCCGCCGCTGCTCTGGAGCGACCTGACCTGCCAGAACCTGATCGACTGCGCCCGCGCCGGCATCCCGGCGGAGCTGGTGTCGATGCCGCTCGCGGGGGCGACGGCGCCCGTGACGCTCGCCGCAGCCGTCATCCAGCACACCGCCGAGTGCCTGAGCGGCATCGTGATCGGACAGCTCGCGAAGCCCGGCGCAAGGATCGTGTGGGGCGGGTCGCCAGCGGCGTTCGACATGCGCGAAGGGACCACGCCGATGGGCGACGTCGGCACCTGGATGATCGACTGCGCCTACGCCCAGGTGGGGAAGAGCCTCGGCCTCCCGACACACGCCTACCTCGGCATGAGCGACGCGAAGGTCATCGACGTGCAGTGCGGCATGGAGTCGGCCGGCGGCACGCTGCTCGGCGCCCTCGCCGGCGTCAACATGATCTCCGGCGCCGGCATGATGGACTTCGAGAGCTGCCAAAGTCTCGAGAAGCTGGTCATCGACGCCGAGATGATTGGGATGACCAAGCGCCTTCTGCGGGGCATCGAGCCGCGCGACGAGCCGATCGCGCTCGGGCTCTTCCGGAAGCTCGGCCACCGCGCCGACTACCTGGCCGAGCCGCACACGCTGAAGTGGTTCGCGAAGGAGCTCTACCTGCCGTCGCCGGTCATCGACCGGGCGTCGACCGACGGCTGGCTCAGGAAGGGCGCCACGACCGCGGCTGAGCGGGCGGTCGACCGCGTCGGCGCGCTGATCGCCTCCTATCAGCAGGTGCCGGTCGCGCAGGAACTTCGGGTCGAGCTGCGGGCCATTGCGACCCGGGCGGCGCAGTCGTTTGGCATGGCCGCGCTGCCGCCGCTCCCGGATTTCGACCTGGCGTAACACGCAGGACTGATGTGGGGCGGGGCTTCAGCCCCGCGATCGCGGATCAACGGCGGAGCGCGGGGCGTCAGCCTCGCGTCGGGATGGTGGAGCCAATATGTCGAACGAACTTCTTGCGCGGATCACGAACAGTCTGGTGGATGGCGACCCCGATGCAACGGTCGCTGGCACGACGCAGGCCATCGCCGCCGGCCTCGAGCCGCTGGCGATCATCGACGGCGGACTCGTTCCGGGCATGAGGATCGTCGGGGACAAGTACGCCTCCGGCGAGTACTTCCTGCCGAACCTCATCGTCTCCGCCGCTGGGATGAAGCAGGCCATGGCGCTGCTCGCCCCCGAGCTGAAGGCCCGGCGCCAGGAACTCAAGTCGGCCGGAACCGTCGTCATCGGGACGGTGCGCGGCGACATCCACGAGATCGGGAAGTCGCTGGTCGCCACGATGCTCTCGGCGAACGGATTCGACGTACACGACCTCGGCGTGGACGTGTCGGTGGACGCGTTCGTGTCGCGGGTGCGCGAAGCCGGCGCCAATCTGGTCGGCCTGTCCGCCTTGCTGACCACCACGATGCACGGGCAGAAGGACGTCATCGACGCCCTCGGCAAGGCCGGGCTGCGCGGGCAGGTGAAGGTGATGGTGGGCGGTGCGCCGGTGACGAAGAAATGGGCCGATGACATCGGCGCGGACGGCTGGGCCCAGGATGCCGTCGCCGCGGTCGATCTCGCGTCGCGGTTGGTGGCTCGGGCGTAGTCGGGAGAATCACGCGATGCCTGAACGAGAGACCGTGGGCTTCATCGGCCTCGGCCTGATGGGGCGCCCGATGGCGCTCAACCTGATCAAGGCCGGCCACACGCTGGTCGTGCACAGTCGCAGCCGAGGCCCCGTCGAGACGCTGGCGCGTGCCGGCGCGCACGTGGCGGGCAGCCCGGCGGAGGTCGCGCGCGAGGCGACCGTCGTCATCACGATGGTGCCCGACTCGCCCGACGTGGAGCTCGTGCTGGCCGGTCCGAACGGCGTGTTCGAGGGGGTGCGGCCGGGCACGGTGCTGATCGACATGAGCAGCATCTCGCCGGTCGTGACGCGCCGCCTCGCGGCCGAGGCCGCGTCGCGCGGCGCGACGCTGCTCGACGCGCCGGTCAGCGGCGGTGAGATTGGCGCCGTTCAGGGGACGCTGTCCATCATGGTCGGCGGGGACGTGGCGGCGCTCGAACGCGTGCGCCCGATTCTTGAACGCCATGGGGAACCCCGAGCGCGTCGTCCACATCGGCGAGTCCGGTGCCGGGCAGATCTGCAAGGTCTGCAACCAGATGGCCATCGGCGGCACGCTGGCCGTCGTCAGCGAGTTGATGGCGCTCGCGACCAAGGCGGGCGTGGATCCGGCCAAGGTGCGTGAAGCGCTGATGGGCGGCTTCGCGGCCAGCCGCGTCCTCGAGGTTCACGGGGAGCGGATCCTGAAGAAGAACTTCAAACCGGGCTTCCGAGCCGGGCTCTACAACAAGGACATGGGCATCGCGATGGAGACTGCGCGGACGCACGGCGTACCGGTGCCGGTGAGCGCGGTCGTCGCTCAGCTGGTTGGTGCAATGGTCGCAGCGGGGCGGGCCGACGACGACTACTCGGGTTTGGCGCGAGTGCTGTTCGACATGGCGGGGCTCGGCGAATGACGGCGTTCCCGGACGCCGCGCCGGGTGAGCAGGAAGTCTACGATGTCCTGGGCGCGCTGGGCATCGACTTCGCCCGGTTCACGCACCCGCCGGTGTTCACGGTCGAGGAAGCGGAGCGGTACTGGGAACGCATTCCGGCGGCGCACTGCAAGAACCTCTTCCTGCGGAACGCGAAGGGGACGCGGCACTACCTGGTCGTCCTCGCGCACTCGAAGAAGGCGGACCTCAGGGCGATCGCGACGCGGCTCGGCGACGACAAGCTCAGCTTCGCGTCGGCGGACCGGCTCATGCGTTTCCTGCACTTGACGCCAGGAGCCGTGTCGCCCTTCGGCCTGATTCAGCAGTCGGCCCGTGACGTCATCGTGGTGCTCGACGCCGACCTACCCGGCACTGAGCGGATCGGTTTCCATCCGAACGTCAATACGGCTACGATTACCCTGCTCACGGCGGACTTCCTCCGGTTCCTGGCGGCGAGGGGGAATGTGGTGAAGCGCGTGACGATTGGCTAGCTGGCAGCGGATCACGGTCGGAGGACGGGCGGTCGAGCTGCTGGCAGCGGTTCACGGTCGGAGGACGGGCGGTCGAGCTGCTGGCAGCGGTTCACGGTCGGAGGACGGGCGGTCGAGCTGCTGGCAGCGGATCACGGTCGGAGGACGGGCGGTCGAGCTGCTGGCAGCCGGCAGCGGGCTTCTTCTGGATTCTGGATTCCGTCTTCTATCTTCTATCTTCTATCTTCTATCTTCTATCTTCTATCTTCTATCTTCTGTCTTCTGTCTGAGAGGTCCCGATGGCTCACAGCGACACGTCCCAGCCCGCCCCAGCCGTCCACCAGTTCCCGACGTCGTTCTGGACGGCGAACGTCACCGAGCTGTTCGAGCGCGCTGCCTACTACTCGATGGCGAGCTTCGTCGTCATCTACCTGGGCCAGCTCGGGTTCGGCAGTTACTGGCCGAGCTTTCTGAGCAGCAGCGTTCTCTGGTTCCTCGTGTTCTTCCTGCCGATCCTGTCGGGCACGATTGCGGACCAGATCGGGTTCCGGCGCGCCTTGCTCATCGCATTCGTGCTGCTCGCCACCGGCTACTTCTTCATGGGGTACCCCGTCTGGCTCGGCGGCAGCACGCTGAGCGCAACGATCAGCGACGAGGTCATCGTCGGCCGGCGAGACGCGGTGATGATCGTCGGCGCCATCCTGCTCATCGGGATCGGCGGTTCGGTCATCAAGCCGTGTATCTCGGGCACGGTGCAGAAGGTGTCTGGTGCCAGGGCGACGCTCGGTTTCGCCATTTTCTACATGGTGATCAACATCGGGTCGTTGTTCGGACGCGGCACGGCGTTCGTCGTGCGGAACGGGGCGGGCGTCGGCACCATCCTCGCGGTCGTGGTCGTCCTGGCGGCGGCCGCGGGCGGCATCGTCTACCTCGTGCAGAGGACGACGAAGGCGGAGCGCAGCCGTTCGGACATCTGGTTGGCGACGGCGGGGTTCACGGCGTTAGTCGTGGTAGGCGCCGCGCTCGTGGCCTGGATCTACGACGCCACGGCGGCCGAGCGAGTCGGAACAGGGACATCGAGCCTGTCGTACATCTTCGCCGTGGCCGCCATGGCGTCTCTCGCGGCGTTCCTGGTGGTGCTGTTCACCTACCGGGAGCCGGCGGTGGACGCGAACGCGCCTGCGAAGCCGAAGCGATCGGTCGGGCGCATCCTGCTGGACATGGTGCTCGTGCTCGGGAACCGGCGGTTCTCGATCTACCTGATCGTGATGAGCGGGTTCTACTTCATCTACAACCAGGTCTACAACGTTCTTCCGCTGTACGTGAAGAAGGTCGTCGAGACCAGCCCGGCGATGGACCTCTACACGGCCGCCAACCCGTTCGTCATCGTCTGCTTCCAGCTGATTCTGAGCCGTTCGTTCGGGAAGATGAAACCGATCCGCTCGATGGTGGTTGGCACGGTGGTGATTGCCGTCGCGATGCTGATCAACGTGCTGCCGATCTACGCGGCGGGCGGGCCGCAGGCGGTGATGGCCAACTGGCTGCCGCTCGGATCGGTGTTCATCATCCTGACCGTGGCGCTCATCGCGCTCGGCGAGCTGTTCACGTCACCGCGGATGTACCAGTACATCGGCGCGCTGGCGCCGAAGGGGCAGGAGGGGCTGTTCCTGGGCTACGCGAACCTCCCGCTGGCGATTGGTGCGCTGGCCGGTGGGCCCGTCGGCGCATTCATCTTCAACGAGATCATGGCGAGGGGGGCGACCAAGCGTCCTGATGGCCTGCTGGAACTCGTGCCGGCCAACAACATGCTGGGCTGGGTCATCCTGATGGCGATCGGCTTCCTGTCGGCCGCCTCGCTGTGGCTCTTCAATAGGTGGCTGGAGAAGCAGACGGTTCGCTGACGCGAACCCCGTCAGCCGGCAGCGGTTCACGGACGCCCGGGCCGGCAGCTGATAGCGGATCCGCAGCCAGCTGGGGCATCCGTGGTCCGCAGCCAGCCGTTCGCTGGTTCTACTCCAGGTCTGCGAGCCAGAGCGCGACGTCGGCATCGGAGGGCATGCGCCAGTCGCCGCGCGGCGAGAGCGCCACGGAACCGACCTTCGGGCCGTCGGGCATCACGGACCGCTTCCACTGATTCCCGAAGAATCGCGCCACGAACACGCGCAGCCACCGGCGGATCGTGGCCGCGTCGTACCGGCCGGCAAACGCCTGCTCGGCCAGCGCCTGGATCTTCGCCGGGCGGCTCTCCCAGCGCGCGAAGTGGTAGAGGAAGAAGTCGTGTAGCTCGTAGGGCCCGATGATCTCCTCGGTCTTCTGAAAGACCGCACCCGGTTCGCCGCCGGCCACCAGCTCCGGTGAGATTGGCGTGCTCAGCACGTCGTCCAGCACCGCGCGCGCCGACGCGAACTGCGGCTGCGAGGCCGCCCAGCCCACGACGTGCCGCACGAGCGTCTTCGGCACCCCGGCATTCACGTTGTAGTGCGACATGTGGTCGCCGTTGAACGTGTTCCAGCCCAGCGCGATCTCCGACAGGTCACCCGTGCCGAGCACCAGCGCCCGCAGCTGATTCGCCTTGTTCATCAGGATCATCGTCCGGTAGCGCGCCTGGACGTTCTCGAACGTGACGTCCTGCGCCGCGCGATCGTGACCGATGTCGCGGAACTGCTGGAGGCAGCCGGCGGTGATGTCGATCGTCTCGAGCGAGACGCCGCATGCGCCGGCCAGGCGCTCGGCGTTCGCGCGCGTGCGGGAGCTGGTGCCGAAGCCTGGCATGGTGAGGGCGCGGATGTCGGCGCGAGGCAGGCCGAGTTCGTCGAACGCCCGGACCGCGACCAGCAGGGCGAGCGTGGAGTCGACGCCGCCAGAGAGCCCGATGACCACGCGTTGGATGCCGGCGTGCGACAGCCGCTTCACGAGGCCGGAGGTCTGAATCGAGACAATCTCCTCGGTCCTCCGGTTCCGTTCGGCGTCGTCGCGCGGGATGAACGGGGCCGGGTCGAGGGTTCGACGGAGCGGCATCCCGGCGTGCGGCGGCAGGTCCACGTCCACGACCCGCCAGTCCATCGACTGGAACGCGCGGAGAGAGTCGCCGAAGCTGGTGGTGCGCTCCCGGTCCAGCCGCAGGTGCTCGATGTCCACGTCCGCAACCAGGAGGTCACCCTCGCGCGCGAACCGGCGCGAGTCTCCGAGCACCAGACCGTTCTCGGCCACCATGGCGTGCCCGCCGAACACCACGTCCTGGCTCGATTCGCCGACGCCGCACGACGCGTAGACGTACGCGCAGATCGCGCGCGCCGACTGCTGCGCCACCAGCGAACGGCGATAGTCGGCCTTCCCGACCAGTTCGTTCGAGGCCGACAGGTTCACGATCAGATGCGCGCCGTGGAGCGCCTGGAACGAACTCGGCGGGAGCGGGCCCCAGAGGTCTTCGCAGATCTCGACGCCGACAACCAGGTCGCCGGTCACCCGGGCGCGGAAGAGAAGGTCGCTGCCGACGGGGACGACCCGGTCGCCGACTCTCACCTCGGTCGCGACCAGGTCGCGAGCCGAGGCGAACCACCGCTCCTCGTAGTACTCCTTGTACCCGGGGATGTAGGTCTTCGGCACCAGGCCGTGAATGGCACCCTGGCCGACGACCGCCGCGGTATTGAACAGGTTGCCTTCAGTGGCCAAGGGAAAACCGACGACCAGAAGCGGCCGGATGGCGGACGAGGCGTCCGCGAGTGCCAGCAGTACGTCGGCGGCTCGATCCAGGAGCAGGTGCTGGTGGAACAGGTCGCCCGCCGTGTAACTGGTGAGGCTCAGTTCGGGGAAGACGACGACCTGCGCGCCCTCGTGCTCGGCCCGGTGGGCGAGATTGAGGATCTGCTTCAGATTGAAGTCGACGTCCGCGACCCTGAGCGGCGGCACCGCGGCTGCCACCCGCACGAACCCGAAATCGGGGCGAGAATCGGTGCTCATAGGATCGGCTCAGGGCTCAAGGCCCAGGGCTCAGGGCGCACGGCTCAGGGCTCACGGCTCAAGGCCCAGGGCTCAGGGCCGGACTACAGCGCGGTCGTGAGAGCCGCCACCAGCTGAGAGCTGCCAGCTGCCAGCTGGGAGCTGCCAGCTAGAATGTTATGATACGCCATCCATGCCGAAGTCCTCTCCTTCGACGCCGGCGGTGCTGGCGCTGCGCGCCGGGGGTATCCGGTTTTCGGAGCACCTCTACCGGTACGAGGAGCGGGGCGGAACGGCAGTCGCGGCCCGCGAACTGGGCGTGCCCGAGCACGCGGTCGTCAAGACGCTGGTGATGGAGGACGAGTCTCACAAGCCGCTCATCGTGCTCATGCACGGTGACCGCGAGGTCTCGACCAAGAACCTGGCGCGGCAGGTTGGGGTCAAGGGGGTGACGCCCTGCAGCCCGGACGCGGCCGCCAGGCACACCGGCTACCTCGTCGGCGGTACGTCGCCGTTCGGCACCCGCAAGCCGTTGCCGGTCTACGTCGAGCGGACGATTCTGGACCTGCCGACGATCTACATCAACGGCGGGAGCCGAGGGTTTCTGCTGGGGGTGGCGCCGGCGGACGCGGTACGGATGCTTCGCGCCACGGTCGTGGACGTGGCGCTGACATAGGGCTCAGGGCTCAGGGCTCAAGGCTCAGGGCTCAAGGCTCAGGGCTCAAGGCTCAGGGCTTAGGGCTCACGGCATAGGGCTCAGGGGGGCAACATGGCTGAAACGGAACGTGGAGCGGGCGGGACGCCGGGCGGTGTCGGCGAGTTCCTGATCGGGGTCGTGATGGCGGCAGTTGGCGGCTACCTGCTGACGAGCCAGGTGCAGGTGACGACGTCGTTCTGGCACTTCTGGGGCGCCAACGCTTTCGGCCTCACGCTGTTGCCGCTGCTGATCGGCGTCGGAATGCTGTTCTTCAACGGCCGCTCCGTCGCCGGCTGGCTGCTCACCATCGTCGGGTGCGCCATCATCCTGGCCGGCATCCTGATGAACATGGACATCTACTTCCGGCAGACCAGCCTGTTCAACACGCTGGTGATGCTGGTGCTGCTCGCCGGCGGCCTCGGCCTGATCGCACGGTCGCTCAGGTCGAGCCGCAGCGCGGCCCCGCCACCCGCCGGGCAGGGCGGGAGCTGACGAACCAGAATCCAGAAGCCAGAATTCAGAATCCAGAAGACAGAAGGCAAGAGACAGAATGAAGAGGAGTGAGAAGATGCGTCGAACTGTTACAACGGCAGTCGTGATGCTGGCATGCGCCAGCATGGTTCTGGCGGCCGGGGTCAAGAAGTACGGGAAGGACCTGACGCTCAAGGAGACGACGAAGATCTCCGCCATCTACGCCGCGCCCGACAGTTTCAACGGCAAGCGCGTCAAGGTGCAGGGTCCGATTGTCCAGGTGTGCGAGATGAAGGGCTGCTGGATTGCGCTCGCCAGCGACCAGGAGTTCCAGACCATCCGCTTCAAGGTGGAGGACGGCGTTATCGTCTTTCCGATGACCGCCAAGGGGCTGACGGCGACGGTCGAGGGTGTGGTCTCCGTCGAGACGCAGAGCGTCGAGCAGCAGCTCGAGCACGGCAAGCAGATGGAGAAGGAGATGAACAAGCCGTTCGACCCAAAGACGGTCAAGGGGCCGAAGACGGTGGTCATGATCAAGGGCGAAGCCGCCGAGATCCAGGACGCTGCGGGCCGTTGACCAGGGGGGGCGCGTGAACTGGCGACGGCTGAACAATGTCCTCCACCGCGACATCGGCTATCTGGCGGTGGGCCTGAGCATCGTCTACGGCGTGTCGGGCGTGGCGGTGAACCACAAGGCGGACTGGAACCCGTCCTACCGGGTGACGAAGACGGCCCGCCAGATTGAACCGATCGAGGCGTCGGACCGCGCGGCGATCGTCCGGGAGGCGCTCGAGAAGCTCGGGATCGACGAGGCTCCGCGAAACGCATTCCGGCCGAACCCGGAGACGCTGCAGATCTTCTTCCGGCAGGCCACCTACTCGATCGATCTGCCGTCGGGCGCAGTCGTCATCGAGGCGGCACGTCCGCGTCCGGTGCTGTTCGAGTTCAACCAGCTCCACCTGAACACGCCGAAGCGGCTGTGGACTGTGGTGGCCGACGCCTATGCCATCGCGCTGATTGTCCTGGCCGTGACCGGGATGTTCGTCTTGAAGGGCAGGACCGGCATCACGGGCCGCGGCGCCTGGCTGACGGCCATTGGCGTCCTGCTGCCGGGGCTGTACTGGGTGTACTACCTGTGGCGATAGCCGGGCCACGAGCCGGGCGCCGGGAGTACGTGCCCTTCGACTCCCTCCGCTCGCTCAGGGCAGGCCCTTGAGGCTGCGGCGCGGGGCCTGCTATCCTGCACGGCGTGCTTGTCGTTCGCCCCTCCGAATTCTCGTTGACCGTCGAGCGCTCACGCTTCCACGCCCTGCTGACGTCGCTCGCCTCGCCGGACGCGATCGACGCGCTGCTCAAAGCGCGGCGCAAGGACTATCGCAAGGCCAACCACCACTGCTGGGCCTGCCGCCTTCGCGACGCCGCAGGCGCGCTCGTCGAGCTGTCCAAGGACGACGGCGAGGTGGGGCATCCGGGCCGGGTGCTGCTCGAGCTGCTCAGGAAGCACGACCTCGAGGGCGCGCTGGTCGTGTCGCGGATCTTCGGCGGCGTGAAACTCGGTGTTGGCGGCGTCTCGCGCGCGTTCAGAGACGCCGGCCAGGGGGCGATTAATAGAATGGCTCAGGGCGCAGGGCCCAAGGCTCAGGGACAAGGGGCTACGGTTGAGCGCCATCCTCCGCCAGCACGTCCCCGAGGACGCTGACCAGCCGGTCGGCGTCAAGCGCCGAGAACGGCATCGGCGGCTTGATCTTCAGCACGTTGTGCAGCGGGCCATCCGTGCTGAGCAGCACACCGCGGTCCCGCATCCGGTTGGCGACATAGGTCGCCTGGGCTGCAGCCGGCTCGAGCGATTCGCGATCGCGTACCAGTTCCACGCCGACGTACAGGCCGAGGCCCCGCACGTCGCCGACGAGAGGGAAGTCGGCCTTCAGTGCCGCGAGGCCGCGCTTCAGCCGCGCGCCGACCTCCAGCGCATGTGCCTGCAACTGCTCGTCGCGCATCACGTCGAGCACGGCCAGACCCACCGCGCACGCCGCCTGCGTCCCGCCGAACGTGTTGAAGTACTCCATGCCGTTGTCGAATGCGGCGGCAATCTCCGGCCGCGTGACGACCGCGCCGAGCGGAAACCCGTTGCCGATCGGCTTTCCGAGCGTCACGATGTCGGGCGCGACCTGCTGCGTGTCGAAGCCCCAGACGGCGGTGCCGACGCGGCCGAGTCCCACCTGCACCTCGTCGGCGATCGCCACGGCGCCCGCCGCACGCGCCGCTGCGTATGCCCGCTCCAGATAGCCATCCGGCAGCACGACCTGGCCTCCGCAGCCGAGCAGCGATTCGCAGATGAAGGCCGCGACGCGCCGGCCGGAAGCCTCCGCCCGCTCGATCGCCCGCGCGACCTCGTGTGCGTAGCGCGCTCCAGCCGCGGGGTCGCCTGTGCGATACGGCCCGCGATAGACGTCCGGCATCACGACCGCGTGTACGTGCGGCGCCGGCCCGGCCCCTCCAGGCCCGTTGAACTTGTAGGGGCTGATCTCGACGAGAGACGAGGTGTTGCCGTGGTAGGCGCCGTCGACCACGACGAAGTCGGCATGGCCGGTATAGGCTCGCGCCAGGCGCAGCGCCAGCTCGTTGGCCTCGCTGCCGCTGCACACGAGATAGCACACGCTGAGCCCAGGCGGCATCAGCTCGCAGAGCCGGCGCGCGTAGGCCACGCTCGATTCGTGCAGATAGCGGGTGTTGGTGTTGAGGACGGCGAGCTGACGCGCGGCGGCCTCGACGACGCGAGGGTGATTGTGGCCGACGTGGGGCACGTTGTTCACGCCGTCCAGGAACCGGCGCCCGTCGGCGTCGTAGAGGTACTGCCGGTAGCCGCGAGCCATGGTGATCGGCCGCGAATACGACAGGCTGAGATTCGGGCCGAGCCTGCGGCGCCGCTCCTCGAGCAGCGCGTCCGTTGCTAGCGGCTTCGGTCCCAGGAGATCGGCTGGAACGCCCGCGATCAGATTGGCATCGGGGCACAGGCTGAGCCAGATCTCCCGCTCGCTCGGCGCCGCCACTCCCGGGAAGTCGCCCTCGCGCCCGAGCAAGTCGGCGATGATCTGCAGGTGCAGGTGCGGCGGCCACCCGCCGTTCACCGCGGCGTCGCCCAGCCAGGCGATCCGCTCGCCCGCCGCCACCCGTCGCCCCGGCGACATCCCGTCGAGCGAGGCCGCGCTCAGGTGCCCGTAGAGCGTGAAGAACCGAACGGCCCCCTCGTCGAACCGGTGCTCCAGGACGATTGTCGGACCGTAGTCGCCTGCCGCCGAGTTGTTCGCGACGCTGTGCACCGTCCCTTCGAGCGGCGCGTAGACCGGCGCACCGGCCTCGCAGAACACATCGATGCCGAGGTGCACCGTCCGGTTCTCCTCGGACCAGTTGCCGGCATGGCGGAATAGATCGGTGACGTAGACCAGCCGCGGCTCGTCGTAGCGCCCGATGCCGAACCGGGCGCCAGACTCCGCGATCAAGCGGTTGACGTGTCGCGTGAACGCCGGCAGTTCCTGGACGATCTCCGGGCGCGGGATGTCGAGGCTGCCGACGCTCAGGTCGAAGACAACGAGCGGCGCGCGTTCGAACTCGGACCCCATGACGGGGGCGATCTCGGCGCGGTGCGCTGCCAGCCAGGCCGCGACCGCCGGCGACGCTTCGCACGGCTCGAGCCCGCAGGCGCGGCGGAACGCGGCGAGCGCCCACGCCGGCGTCACGTCGTCGAGGCGCTCGAGCAGCTCCCACGCCTGGTCCTGGCTGATCCTCAGGTAGTCGTTGTCCGGCGCCGCCGCGGACTGGCACGCGGCCATCGTGAGGCTGATGGCCAGCCTCGACCGAATCAGGTCGAGCAGAACCTCGCGCTCTCCGTCCTCGAGCGGCATCGTGACGTGAAATCCCCGGACGATGACGGCCGCGGCCCCAATCGGGTCCGGCTTCCCGAGCATCGCGTAGGCGCACGCGACGGCAAGGTCGGCCACCACCGGCGACCAGACCATGTCGCCGAAGTCGACGACGCCGAGGACTTCGCGTGCGGCGGTCTCCGGGGGACCGACCACCACGTTGTAGTCGTTCCAGTCGTTGTGGATCACCTGCTGTCTCAGGGTCCCGAGACGCGGCGCGACATCGTCCGCGAATCGCGCGAGCACCCGCTCGACCAGGGCGCGGCGGCGAGCGTCCTCGAACCGCCAGAGCTCGCCCGCGATCCAGGGGGTCCCCATCAGGTTCCACGGGAAGGGCCGCCGCATCGCGCTGTGCGAGAACCCGACGAATCCGAGATCGGCCTCGGCGACTCGCCGTCCGAGGCTTTCGAGGAGCGCTTCGGTCTGGGGCTTCGCGTCCGCAAGGACCTCGCCCGGGACCCACGCGAGCATCCTCACCAGATGTTCCCGGCCCCCGCCGCCCGTCGCCTGGATGATCGATTCCCCGGACACCGACCGACAGACTCTCGGGACGGCCACCGAGGGCCGCTTCCGGGCCAGATGCTCGAGCGCGGCGTTCTGGAACTCGAGGATGTCCCGCGACTCGGTGGCGTTGGCGATCTTGAGGACGAACGCCTCGCCGCCGGCCGTGAGGATACGGAAGTTCTGGTCGCGTTCGCTCGGGAGGGCCTCGGCCCGTCCGATGATGAGGAACTCTCGTGCCGCAAGGGCTTCGGCTGAGGCGGCGTCGAACTGCGGGGCGTGCTGTACGACTACGTCCATGGTCGGTCAGCCATGTTACCATCGCGTCTCGGATCGGTGCAGGCAGGGGGCGCATGAGCGGGCCGACGCGGATACTCCTGACGGGCGGCGGGACGGCCGGGCACGTGAACCCGGCGCTGGCCATCGGCAAGGCCCTGGCGGCCGATGGGGCCCGGCTGCTGTTTGTCGGGGTGCGCGGTCGAGCCGAGGCCGAGATCGTGCCGCGTGAAGGGATCCCGATCCGGTTCGTACGCGCCTCGGCCTACCCGGGCACGCGCCCGTCGCTCGATCTGTTCCGCTTCCTCGCGAACCTGTCGATGGGCGTCCTGAAGGCCGGCGCGATCCTTCTGACGTTCCGCCCCGACGTCATCGTCGGGACCGGAGGGTTCGCGTCGGCGCCCGTGCTGCTGGCGGCCGCCTTCCTCCGCCGCGTGCGCCTCACGCGCGCCCGGATCTTCGTCCACGAGCAGAACGCCACGCCGGGAAAGCTGAACCAGCTGGTCGGCCGCCTCGCCGACCGCGTCTTCGTGACCTTTCCCGAAACGCTGCGGTGCTTTCCAGGCAACGCCATCGTCACGGGCTATCCGCTGCGGCGCCGCATCGCTGCGGTGGAGCGGGGCCACGCGCGGGCGCAGCTCGATTTCAAGATTCCGCCCGGGCGCCAGGTGGTCTTCGTCTTCGGCGGCTCGCAGGGGGCCCGTACGATCAACCGAGCGATCGTGGATGCGCTGGGACCTCTCCTTCCGCTTCGTGATCGCCTCTTCGTCGTCCACGGCACCGGTCTGCCGAAGAAGCGCGGCTACGACCCTGCGAGCGATGTGCGCGCGCGGCTCGAGTCGAGCTACTCCGAGCAGGAGCGAGCCGCGATCGCCGGCTTCTACGTCAGCCGGCCGTTCTTCTACCAGATCGAACAGGTCTACTCGCTGACCGACCTGGCCGTCACGCGAGGCGGGGCCGGCAGCCTATACGAACTGGCGTCGCTCGGCCTCCCGGCCATCCTCATTCCCAAGTCGAACCTGCCGGGCGACCACCAGGTGATGAACGCCCGCGCGATGGCCCGATGCGGTGGGGCCGTTGTGGTCTACGAGGAGGCGGCGCTCACCGCGGGGCAGATCGTTGAACAGGTGGACGGCCGAATCCTGGCGGAGACGATTGCGTCGCTGCTGGCCGATCCGGTCAGGCTGGCCGGGATGGGGGAGCGCAGCCACGCCTTCGACCGGGGCGATGCGCTTGCCCGAATCGTCCGGCACATTTCGGCCGGCGGCGCCGGGGCCGCGGCGGGCGAGACCGAGGCCGAAGGCGTAGGCGACGAGGCGGCCCACGAGGTGCTCCCATCGAGCCAGGCCCTGCTCGGTCGGCTCGAGCAGGCGCTGGTGCGACACGGCGCGGGCTACCGCCCCGAGGACGTGGTGCCCGATGCCGGCGATCGCGCCTACTTCATCAGCCGCGCGGCCTCGCTGCTGGCGAGCGCCGAGTGGGAGCGCCGCAATCTGGGCGTCAAGCTGGTCGGCCTGCTCCACGCACGCGACAAGGCGCCGCTGCTGCTCGCGCTGTTCAACGATTGGCGCCCGGCTCCGTCCGTCGAGCGGCTGTTCGGCGGCGACTTCGTCCAGGTGGGATTCATCCGCCGGAACATCATCACGGCGCTCGGGCGCCTGGGCGAGGCGTCGCCTGAGGTGCAGGCCGCGCTGCTGACCGCGTGCGCGGACCCGTACTTCGAGGTGCGGGCGGAGGCGGCGAGGACAGCGGCGAGGCTGGCGGGTCGATTGACCGATTGCGATGCGATGGTCGTCGCGTTGGGCGGCCTGCTCTCCGACCGCTGGCTCGAGGTGGCGAGCGCGGCCGCTCAGGCGCTCGGGAAGGTGGGGCATGCTCACGACGCGTTGCCGGCGCTGCTCTCGCTGCAGGACGCCAGGTTCTGGCGGCTGCGCGCGGCGGCGCTCGAGGGGCTGCTGTCGCTCGTTGAACGGGGAGAGTCGGGCGACCCCGCGACGCTCGTCGGCGCGCTGAAGCAGTTCGTGCTCACCTCGACCGACTTCCAGCCCGAGTTCCAGATCAAGCGGCTCTACGGACGGGTGCTGGCGGCAGTTGCCATCCGGGAGGGGGGCGTCCGGTGATTTACCTGCTGGGGGCACTCATTGACTCGAGGGCCGGCGCGCTCGGCCTGCTGCGGCTGTCGGAGTACCTGACCGTCCGCGCGATCGGCGCGGCGCTCACGGCGATCATCCTCACGCTGATCATCACGCCGCGGTTCATCTGGTACCTGCATCGTCGGGGACTGGTCGACCAGCTGCGCGATACCGGGGTACCGTCCGCGTTCGACAAGGCCGGCACGCCCGTGATGGGCGGCTGCGTCATGGTGGGCTGCATCGTGGTCTCAACGCTCCTGTGGTGCAACCTCGCCAGCCGTTACGTGTTGACCGTGCTGGTTGCGTTGCTCTGGTTCGGCGCCATCGGCCTGGTCGACGACGTGGCGAAGTGGAAGGGGCGGTCGGGCAACCTCGGCATGACGGAGGCGATGAAGCTGGTGCTGCAGGGGGCGTTCGCGATCGGGTTTGTGGCGCTGCTGGCCAGCCCGTGGACGCCGCTGCCCGCGCGCGACGCGCTCACGCTCCACGTGCCATTCGTGAAGTTCGCGATTGCCAACTCCGCGGCCCTGTATCTGCCGCTCGTCTTCGTCTTCGTGATGCTGGTCGGCAACGCGGTGAACATCACCGACGGGCTCGACGGCCTCGCCATTGTCCCGTCCGTGTTCGTCATCGGCGTGCTGGGGTTCTTCGCCTACATCATGGGCAACGTCATCTGGGCGAGGTACCTCAACTACCCGCTTCTGCCGGGGGCCGGAGAGCTGATCGTGTTCTGCGCGGCGTTCGCGGGGGCCGGCATCGGCTTCCTGTGGTTCAACGCCTATCCCGCACAGATCTTCATGGGGGATGCCGGGTCGCTGGCGATCGGCGGATCGATGGCGACCATCTCGGTGCTGCTCAAGCAGGAGGCGCTGTTCCTGATCCTGGGGGGGCTGTTCGTCGTGGAGGCGGTCAGCTCGCAGATCCAGGACAAGATCGGCATCAAATGGCTCGGCCGGCGCCTGTTCTACCGCGCGCCGTTCCACCACCAGATGCAGCACACGGGCCTCGCGGAGACGAAGGTCGTCATCCGGCTCTGGATCGTCTCTGGCATTCTCGCGCTGGCTGCCCTCGCCACCGTGAAGCTGCGGTGAAGAGCGGTCTGTCACGCCGACGCTTCGCGCTTGCCCACGAGGGTCAACCACTGAGGACACAGAGGTCACAGAGACTCTCACGCCGAGGGCCTCGACCGGGGCTGGCCCGGAGGGCCCGGCGGCCGGGCGCCGCGCCGCAGGAATGAACCCGGCGGCAGGCATTCGGGCTCATTCCTGCGGCGCAGCGCTCGGCCGCTCGGCGCCGCCGCTTTGCGGTGGCGCCACCCGGTCGAGGTCCGGTCGACCGTCACGCTGACACGCGTGACTCTGGCTTGCCTCCGTGCTCTCCGTGTGCTCTGTGGTTCAGAACAGTCACCGCGCGCGCAGCGTGATTGCCGTGATCTCCGACCGGCGGAAGAGCCGCATCGGCGGTCCCCAGAACCCCGTTCCCCGCGACACGATCAAAGTCATCCCGTTCACATCGTACCGGCCGGAGGCATAGGGATACGACAGCCGGACCAGGTAGATGAACGGCCAGATCTGGCCCGCGTGCGTGTGGCCGGAGAGCATCAGGTCCACGCCGAGTTCGGCGGCCCGCGCGACCTCCCACGGGCTGTGGGACATGTAGATCGTGGTGCCGGCCGGGCGGCCGGCGAGCGCACGGTCAACCGGGCGGCCATCGATGCCGAACTGGCGCCTTGCGGAGAGGTCGTCGACGCCGGCGAGGACGAGCCCGGGCGCGATCTCGACCGACGAGTCGCGAACGAGCCGGATGCCTCCCGCCTCGAACGCCCGCAGCGATTTCTCGAACCCGGCGTAGTACTCGTGGTTGCCGGTGACGCCCCAGACGCCGAGCCGAGGGCGCAGACGCCGGAATGGAGGCAGCAGCGGTTCGGCGAGCGCCGCGTCCTGTTCGACCAGGTCCCCGGTGACGAGGACCAGGTCCGGGCGGAGCGCCTCGACTTCGGCCACCCGCTCTTCGACCCACGGGCTCTTCAGGAATGGTCCGATGTGCAAGTCGGAAAGTTGCGCGATGCGCAGACCGTCGTACTCGGGGCGCAGCCCCTTGACGGTCACCCCGTGCTCCCGGATCTCGGGCGCGCGCAGCCCCTGGACGAGCGCAACCACGCTCAAGACCCCTGCGGCCGCGACGGCGGCGGTGCGCGCCTGGCGCCACCAGCCGGCCGCCAGCCAGCCGAACCCGGTGACGAGGTCGGCGGCGAGCAGACAGACGAGGAGCAGGAAGAGGACGCCAATCCACGTGGTCGCCGCGATTTCAAGGGGCGCGACGACGCGCCCCATCGCGCGCGAGAGCCACATCGCCAGAGGGAAGCCGACCCAGCCTGCGGCGGCGGCCAGCACCAGCCCCGCGCGCCACGCCGGCGACGGCGTCAGCGGGAGATTCCAGAGGCGCGAGAGGACGTAGAGGTGCATCAACGTCCATACCGAAAGTACGGTCACCAGAAACGCCATGATTCGGCCCTTGTCGTTCACGCCTTCGCTGCGCTCCTTTCTCTACTATCGCACGGCACCCCGCCACGGCAGCCTTGGGCGCCTGGGCCGCCGGTCATCGTGGGCGCCGGCGCTCGCTCGCGCTCGACAGTGCCGAACCAGTCGCCTCGGCCGGAGGAATCTGCGTGAGCCAGTCGGCATGCCTTGGAGCGCCTCCGGGCACGTCTGAGCCATGCCGACTGGCTCAGCGGAATCGCCGGCTCAGGCGCCTGGCTCGGCGCTGTCGAGCGTTGGCGCCGCCTTCGCGCGAAGCGCTTCGGCGCGCCGCGCCGTAGCCCCGCGTGCATCCTGCGCGGGCGGAGGCGGGAGCACGGAGGCCTTCCAACGGGCCGGCTGACCCGGCGCCGGCGACCGAGCGCGGACACCCACGATGCCTGCGGCCGCCGCAACGGCCTGTTGCGGGATGCATCGCCGGGAGTCCACCACTGTTGACTGCGGGGCCGGCGGTGTGGTGGTGTACCGACGTCATGGACGCACCCGTCTACGAGGTTCGTCGCACCCTCGTCCCACCCGAACACCGGGGAGCGTGGGACGGTCCGGTGTGGGGACCGGCTCCGAAGATGGCCATCGCGCATTTCCACCCGCGGAGCACCGATCACCGTCCGGTGACGGATGCCGCGCTCCTGTACGACGACGACCATCTGCACGCGCTATTCCGCGTGGCCGACCGGTATGTGCGGTCCGTCCATACCGCTTACGACAGCGACACCTACAAGGACAGCTGCGTCGAGTTGTTCGCCCAGCCGCCCGGCCGCATCGGCTACTTCGCGCTGGAAGTGAATGCCGGCGGTGCGTTCTCGCTCCGCTACATCGAGGACCCCACCCGGACGTCGAACCGGTTCGCGAAGTGGGTCATGGTTGCCCCGGACGTCGCTGCGACCTTGAGGGTTTCCCACTCCCTACCACCCGTAGTGGAGCCTGAGCGGGTCGAGCCCCTGGTCTGGTGGGTCGAAGTGAGTTGGCCGTTCGCGGCCATGGAGCCCTACTGCGGCCCGCTGGCGCCGGAACGCGGCCGGCGATGGCGTGCGAACACCTTCAAATGCGGCGATCAGACGTCGCACCCCCACTGGGCCAGCTGGGCGCCGATCGGCGAGGCGCTCAACTTCCACCAGCCGGCGTACTTCGGCTCGCTGGATCTGGCCGAAACTGTCGAAGACTGAAGCGTTTCGGGGCCGGGCCGATAAGAAGGCATGGGTGCGGCGTTGTCCGACCTTATGGCCTCTCCTGTCTTCTCACGGTCCTCATTTCCAGACAACGAGGGGCTTGCCTTGCCCTCGGCCGAACGGTTTCGCTCGCTGATCGGGTCGCCGCTCCGCGCCGAGTTGCTGCGGTTCCTCCACGCGCACCGCGACGAGAGGTTCGAGATCGAGGCGCTGATGGGCGCCTCCGGCTGCATGCGCAGGGACGCCGAGCGGTGTCTCGAGTCGCTGACTAGCGCCGGCGTCGCACGCCGATGGGAGGGCGTCCCGCCCCGCTACGGCGCGGCGCGACCGGCCCACGAGGGCACGGACCGCCTGCTCACCAGCTTCCTGGCGGCGTCCGTCCAGACGGTCGGCCGCGGCGAGCCCGCGTCGGTGCGGAGACTCCTCGAGTTGGTTGGCCGCGACGAGAAGATGCTCCTGGTGCTCGAGTCGATCCGCACAGCGGCCAAGACCGACATCTCGGTACTGATCCTCGGCCCCACCGGCGCCGGCAAGGAAGTGGCCGCCCGCGCCATCCACGATCTGAGCCGCCGGCAGCCGAGGCCGTTCCAGGCCGTCAGTTGTGCGGCCGTTCCCGATTCGTTGTTCGAGGCCGAGGTCTTCGGCCACGAAAAGGGCGCCTTCACCGGCGCGCACGAGCGGCGGCTCGGACGGATCGAGCTGGCCAACCGCGGGACCCTGTTCCTCGATGAGATCGGCGACCTGCCGCTGATGTCGCAGGCGAAGCTTCTGCGCGTCCTCGAGGAGCGCCAGGTGGAGCGGCTGGGCGGCCGCTCGGGCATCGACGTGGACTTCCGGCTGGTGTCGGCCACCAACTGCCCGCTCGAGCTGCTGGTGCGCGAGAAACGGTTCCGCGAGGATCTCTACTATCGGATCAACGCGTTCACGATCCGGTTGCCT
Organism: uncultured Acidobacteriota bacterium; assembly: GCA_963698725.1. Lineage (GTDB taxonomy): Bacteria > Acidobacteriota > Vicinamibacteria > Vicinamibacterales > Fen-181 > FEN-299. The sequence goes on along the minus strand of CAVORY010000002.1, from coordinate 918,575 downwards.
TCGCTGAAGGAGCGGCCCGATGACATTCCGCTCCTGGCCCGCATGTTCCTGGCCAAGCAGTGCGCGATGGACGGTCTGCCGCCCGACGCGCGGCAGTTCAGCGGCGCGGCTCTCGGCCGCCTCGCCGTGCACACGTGGCCCGGGAACATCAGGGAGCTGATCGCGACGGTGTCCCGCGCCTCGCTCTCGAGCGATGGTCCGATCATCGAAGAGCGTCACGTCGGCTTTCTCGCGCTGAACACCGCGTCCGAGTCCGAGCACGGGAACGACCGGGGCATCCGCCCGCTGGCCGACGTCGAGCGCGATCACATCCGCGCCGCGCTGTCGGCCACCGGCTGGAACAAGAAGGAGACCGCGCGGTTGCTGCAGATCAGCCGCGAGACGCTGTACCGCAAGATCAGGACGTTTCAGCTGACCGACGGAGGCGGGTCCCACCCGTGACGAGGTTCGGACGCCTCTACATCGCGGGAGTGGGCACCGCCGGGGTTGCCGCGCTGGCGTTCGCGGCCTACTCGCTCGTCGAGATGCCGTTCGACTGGAACTTGCTGCTGCTCGCGGTGCTCACCTGGGTCAGCGGCTCGTTCTCGGTCAGAGTCCCCGGCCTTCCGGCGACGATCTACGTCTCGGAGGCGTTCTTCTTCACGCTCGTCCTGCTGTTCGGCCCGTTTCCCGCCGCGGTGTGCATGGCCATAGACGGCCTGCTGATCTCGGTCCGCCGGAGGAACCGCGAGCCGCACCGCATCATCTTCAACATCGCCGAGCCGACCATCTCGGTGGTCGTGGCGTCGACCGTCTTCTACGCCATCTACGGCGGTCCGCCGCTTGGCCTGGACCCGCGGGCCACGCTACCGTCGCTCCTCGAACTGCTGCTGCCGGCGACGGCGATGGCGGGCGCCTACTTCCTGTGCAACAGCGGGCTCATGGCCATCGCGGTCTCGTCCGAGACCCACACCCCCGCGTACCGCGTGTGGCGCGAGCACTTCATGTGGCTCTCGCTGAACTACTACGGCGGCGCGTCCGTGGCCCTTCTGCTGGCGCTCAACTACCTGAGTCTCATCGCCTTCCTCGGTGTGATCATCCCGCTCGTGGTGATCTCGTATCTGACCTTCAAGACGGCGATGGAGCGGGTCGAGGACGCGAACCAGCACCTGGCGGAGCTGAACAGGCTCTACCTCTCGACGGTCGAAACGCTGGCAATGGCCATCGATGCGAAGGACCAGATCACCCACGGCCACATCCGCCGTGTTCAGATGTACGCGACCGGCCTCGCCAAGGCGCTGGGCCTGACCGACGCGCGGGAACTGAGAGCGATCGAGGCGGCGGCGCTGCTGCACGACATGGGCAAGCTGGCCGTGCCCGAGCACATCCTGAACAAGCCCGGCAAGCTGACCCCCTTCGAGTACCGACCGGATGAAGACGCACGCGTCGGTCGGTGCGCAGATCCTCTCGGCGATCGACTTCCCCTACCCGGTGGTCCCCATCGTTCGGCACCACCACGAGAACTGGGACGGCACCGGCTATCCCGACGGCCTGAGCGGCGGAGACATTCCGATCGGCGCGCGGATCATGGCCGTCGTGGACTGCTACGACGCGCTGACGTCCGACCGGCCCTACCGACCCGCTCTCTCCGACGAGGAGGCGCTGGAGATCATCGAGTCGCGGAAGGGGAAGATGTACGACCCGGTGGTCGCGGACGCCTTCGTCACGGTGCACCTGGAGATCAGCGCGACGGTGAGCGAAACGATCCATCAGGCGAGCCCCGTCCAGGAACTGCTGCGTCCTCCAAGTCCCGTCCAGCCCGCCAGCGAGAGCGCGGGCGGTGGCAGCACCGAGGTGAGCGCCGCGCTGCTCGCGCTGTCGGACCTGGCGACCGAGATTGGCGGGCTCACCACGTTCGAGGACCTGGCGGTCACGCTCGGCTCGCGCGTTCGTCAGACCGTGCCGTGCGACCTGATCGTCTTCTACCTGCGCGATCGCGTGTCGGACGACATGGTCGCCGCCCACGCGGCGGGCGCGGGCAGCGAGTGGTTCAGAGGCCTGCGCCTGAAGTCTGGCGAAGGCCTGAGCGGCTGGGTCGCCGTCAACAAGCTGACGATCATGAATTCGAGCGGCGCGCTCGACCTCGCCGACCGCCGCGAGCGCCTTCCCGTGGCGCTCGAGAGCGCGCTCGCGACGCCGCTCTGCAACGGCGACGACGTGGTGGGGGTGCTGACCCTGTACAGCGGCGCGCGGAACAGCTTCACGACAGAGCACCAGCAGGTCGTCGAGTTCGCCGCGCGCCAGATCGGGCCGGCGCTCGGGCGTGCCCTCAGCTTCGAGCAGGAGCGGCTGGCGAGCCTCTTCGACGCCGACACCGGGCTGCCCAACGAGAAGTACCTGGAGCGCGTGCTGGCGTCGGCCGTGTACTGCCGGCGCCAGGACAGCCTCAGGCCGGGGCTGCTGATGCTGCAGGCTGCGAGCGGCAACGGCCAGCCCGCCCCGGCCGACTTCGCGCTGCGCCTGGCCGCGACATCGAGGACCGCGGTCCGCATCACCGACCTGGTCTTTCGCACGGGCGATCGCGAGTTCACGATCCTCATGGCCGACACCACGGCCGACGCGATGGCGACCGTGGCCCGACGCATCACCGAGGCGATGGGGGAGGAGCCCGCCGGCGGGAACGCCGGCATCGAATCGGCCTTCGCCCTCTTCCCGGACCACGCCGCCGAACCCGGCGACCTCCTCCGCGCGCTCCGGGCCAGGTGGCAGCTGGCACTGCACGCGTAGGGAAGAATCCAGAATTCAGAAGACAGAAGACAGAAGACAGAAGACAGAAGGGACAGGGGACTGGTCAGTGATCAGTTGGCAGTTGTCAGGCCGTCGCGCGTGATCCGCTGGCAACTGGCCACCGACAACTGACCACTGGCGACTGACCGTCCGTCCCTCGGCCCCCGTCCCTCGCCCCTCGTCCCTGTTATCTTCGACGCGACGGCGTAGAATGGGCAGTACAGGAGGCGGCGATGAGCGCGAGCCCCAGAGTCCTGGTGGCCCTGTCGAGGCAGATGGGTGCGGGCGGCGCCTACATCGGCAAGGCGGTGGCCAGCCAGCTCGGCGTCCGATGCGTCGGCCGCGAGGTGCTCGACGAGGCGGCGACGATCCTCGGGCGCGACCGCGCCGAACTCGAGGGTCTCGAGGAACGGGTGACGAGCCTGTGGAGCCGGATGGCAGGCGTCCTCGCCTGGGGCGCTCCGGAGGCCGCCTACGTGCCGCCCCCGATGCCTTCGCTCTACGAGGACGATCTGTTCGCCGTCGAGTCCCGGATCATCCGGGAAATCGCCTCGCGCGAGGACGCCGTGTTCGTCGGCCGGGGGGCCGCGTGGCTGCTCCGGTCCGAGGCCGGCCTGCTCACGGTCTTCCTGCACGCGCCGGAGGCCGTGCGAGTGGAGCGGGTCATGCGCAACTACGGCATCACGGAACGGGCGGCCGCGGTGGAGCTGGTCCGCGAGTCGGATCGTCAACGCAGCCGCTTCCTCGAGTCGCTCGGCGGCCTGTCGTGGCTCGATCTCGCCCGCTACCACCTGAGCCTCGACACCGGCGCCATCGGCCTGGACGACGCGGCCGCCGTGATCACGACGCTGGCGATGGCACGTCGCCAGCCAGGGGGTCAGGCCTGAGAACTGAGCGGAATGCTCACTTTTCAGACCTGACGCCGGACGGTTTGCGCTTCGGGCCGGATCCTGTCAAACTAGAAGAACCATCGATAGTCCGTAACTACCTTCCAGGCGCTGGATTGCTCTGAACCCACATACTAGTTCTCCTCATTCCGTACGCCGTACTCGGCGGCATGGCCGGCGTTCGTCGTCCCACTCGACCGGCGGGCTCCAATCGGGCGGTTCGGCCGGCACGGCCGACGGGGCCGAGCCACGCGGCGTCTCCTTCGACACGTTCGGGTTCCCGCAGGCGGTGCTGCGCGGCATCGGCGAACGCGGTTTCAGGGTAGCCACCCCAATCCAGGTGGAAGTCATCCCCGTGGCCAGGGAGGGGGTGGACGTGATTGCGTGTGCCGAGACCGGCACGGGCAAGACGGCGGCATTCGTGTTGCCGATCCTCGAGCGGCTGCTCCTGCACCGCATGCCGGCGCAGCTGGGGGAAGCCGCCCGAACGGCGGTGCTCATCCTGACGCCGACGCGCGAGCTGGCGGTTCAGATCGACGACGACATCCAGGGATTCGCGTACCACACGGGGCTCACGAGCGTGGCGGTCTACGGCGGCGCCCCGCCGGAGCCCCAGGAGCGGGCCCTCCGCGCGGGTGTCGACATCGTCGTGGCTACGCCGGGACGGCTGATGGACCATATGCGGTCGGCCATCACGGACTTCTCCGGCCTCGTCGTCCTGGTGCTGGACGAGGCGGATCGGATGATGGACATGGGCTTCTGGCCCGACATCACCCGCATCCTGTCGGAACTGCCGTCAGCGCGCCAGACGCTGCTCTTCTCGGCGACGATGCCGGAGGAGGTGATGAACCGCGCGCGCGCCATCACCCGCGACGCGCGGACGGTCGAGAGCGGCGCCCGGAACGGCCCCGCCCGGACGATTCACCACACCGCTGTCCCGGTGCCCGGCGGCGAGAAGGCCGGCTGGCTCGCGAAGTTCCTCAGGCAGGAAGCGGGGCCGGTGCTCGTCTTCGTGCGGACCAAGATCGGCGCCGATCGCCTCGCGTCGCGGCTGATCGCGCAGGGCATTCGCACCGCGGCGCTGCACGCCGACCGGACGCAGCAGCAGCGGACGGCAGCCGTCGAGGGATTGAAATCGGGGCGGTTCACCTCGCTCATCGCGACCGACCTCGCCGCCAGGGGCCTCGATATCGAAGGGATTTCCCACGTCGTCAACTACGAGGTGCCGTCCACGCGCGAGGCGTACGTGCACCGCGTGGGGCGGACGGGCCGGGCCCACCTCAGCGGCACCGCCGTCACGCTCGTGGCGCCAGAGGAGCGACGGGCGATGAACGCCATCGCCCGCGAACTGTCGATCGTTGTCCGGGAGCCGGCGGCCGCGAACGACCGGACAGCACTCCGGGAGTGATTATTCCCCTTCCGGATACAGCTTCGCCGCGCAGTCCGGGCAGATGCCGTGCGAGAACTTGAGGTCGAGGTGGGAGTCGAAGTACGCCTCGACCTGGAGCCAGAGGTCGTTGTCGCGCACTTTCTTGCAGTGCATGCAGATCGGCAGGATGTCGGTCATCGCCAGCAGCGCCGTCAGGTTCTCGATGCAGAGCAGGACGCGATTCGCGCCCTCGTAGACCACGGGAGAGGCCGTGACCAGCGCGTGCATTTCCCTGACGCTGTCGCGGTCGACGACCTCCAGCCTGGCGCGCTGACGCGTCGGCTGTGAGCCCGCCACGGCGAACCTCGTCGTTCCTCGAAGCACGCAGTCGGGGCACTTCGCCGACTTCCCGCAGCCGCCCGCGCTGTTGACGCAGTGGAGGAACTCCCCGCCGCGTTGCCGCAGGACGACGTCCGACTCCTCTCCCAGCAGCCTGTTGGACGCCCGGTTGACGGCGATGAGCCGCATGTCGTCGTCCACGATCCAGGCAGGGAAGGGAAGCGCGTCGAACACCGTCGTCGGAATGGAGTCACCGTGCTGGGGCTGAAGGGCCACGACCACCTCCTCGGGAATCACCAGTATTCTACGTCACCGCGCCCGCGACCGGGGAACAGCCTCTCCGGCGGCCGTCGCGTTCGCGTACAATCGCCCGATGGTCGAATCGCCCGCGGACGCCGATGACGCGCGGAGCCGCCACCGCTGGCTGGTGGTCGGCGTGCTCGTGCTGTCCACCGCGCTGAGCTTCGTCGATCGGCAGGTGCTGGCGGCTCTGGCGTCCACCCTCCAGCAGGAATTCCACCTTTCGAACGAGGGCTACGGCTACGTGGTGTCGGCCTTTTCTCTTGCCTACGCGGTGTTCGCGCCCGTGGCCGGACTGCTCGTCGACCGCGTCGGCCTGACCGTGGGTCTCTCCACCGCTGTGGTGCTGTGGTCCGCGGCGGGAGTGGCGACTGCGTTCGCGGGCGGCTTCGGAAGTCTGATCGCCTGTCGTGCGGGGCTCGGCGTGGCCGAGTCGGCTGGAATCCCGGCCACGGCGAAGGGTTTCGCGCTCTATCTCAAGCCCCACGAGCGGGCGATGGGCACCGCGCTCAATCAGGTGGGGATCACCGTGGGCATGATGGCGGCGCCGCTGCTGGTCGGCTGGCTGGCTGCGGCCTACGGATGGAGAGCGGCGTTCGTTGCCACGGGCGTCGCCGGACTCGCGTGGGTCCCGCTGTGGTTGCTGACCGTGCGCCGGGTTCCCGTGCCGGCAGCGACGGGCAGCAGGGACGGTTCCGCGGCGTTGGCACGGGACTGGCGGCTGTGGGCGCTGGCGGCAGCCAACGTCCTGATGATGACTGTCTACAGCCTGTGGATGAACTGGACGACGATCTTCCTCGAGTCCGTCCACGGCCTGACCATGGTTGAGGCGAACCGCCAGTTCGCGTGGATTCCGCCTGTGTTCGCGTCACTCGGCGGGCTCTCCGGTGGGTGGCTGTCGATGCGGTGGGCCAGGGCAGGTGTCGGGTTGTACGCGGCGCGTCTCCGCGTCTGCGTCATCGGCGGCGTGGCGCTTACCACGACCGCCCTCGTGCCCTTCGTTCCCGGAGCGGCCCTCGCCACGGCGCTCATCTCGCTGAGCTTCTTCATGGCGGTGGCGATGAGCGTCAACATCTACGCGATGCCGCTCGATCTGTTCGGTGCGCGGCGGGCGGCGTTCGCGGTCTCTGTCTTGACGGCGTCCTACGGGCTCATGCAGACGCTGGTTTCGCCCCTGATCGGTCGGCTCATCGACCGCTTCGGCTTCGGACCGTGGTGCAGCGTGTTCGGCGTACTCCCGCTCCTCGCATTGGTCCTGCTCGCGATCGTCGGGCGCAGCAGGCGCACGGTGTAGACTGTGCCGAACGAACGACCGAATTCCGCACGGAGGCTTCCGTAACCTATGACACGTCAACGACGACTCGTGCTGGCTGCTCTGCTGATCGCATGCGCCCTGGGCCTCGAAGCGGCCGGCCCGCCGGCTGTCGACCACGCGATGGTCGCGAAGATCCGGGAGGAGGGGCTGCAGCGGTCGCGCGTCATGGACCTGGAGTCCTACATGGCCGACGTGCTGGGGGCGCGGCTGACCCTCTCCGAGGCCATGAAGCGCGCGCAGACGTGGGTGAAGGGCGAGATGGAGCGGATCGGCCTGGTCAACGTGACCATCGAGCCGTTCATGGACTACGGCGTCGCCTGGGACAACGAGTACGTCTCGTTGCACCTGCTCGAGCCCGACTACCAGCCGATGGTCGGCTATCCGCTGGCCAATACGCCGGGCACCGCGGGGAAGGTGGTGGCGAAGGCGGTCATCGTGGATCTGCAGGCGAAGCAGGACCTCGAGAAGTACCGTGGGAAGCTGAAGGGGATGGCCGTGCTCGCGACGCCGCCGGCCGCGATCGACCTCGCCGCCCTCGCTAACGGCGCGCCCCGACGGACCGACGAGGAGCTGCGGAAGATCGAGCAGACCGTCATCGTGCCGGTTCGTCCGGCAGCGGCGCGCGCGATTCCGAATCCGGACCTGCTGAAGCCAGAGGAGAAGATGGCGTTCTTCAAGGCCGAGGGGGTTGCCGTCGTATTCCAGTGCGAGAGCGGGTGGCTCGGTGCGGTGCGCGGCTTCGCGCGGCCAGGCACGAAGGCCGACATGTGGTCGCGGGAGGGCACCCTGGCCGCGCCTCCGATCGTCGCCGTCACGCCGGAGCACTACAACCGGATGTATCGGATTTTGAAGCGCGAGATTCCGGTCACGGTCGAGGTGGAGGTCCGCAACAGGATCGGGCAGCTGGTGGAGAAAGCCAACAACGTGATTGGCGAGATCCCGGGGACCGATCTGAAGGACGAGATCGTGATGATCGGCGCTCACTTCGACACGTGGCACGCCAGCCCGAACGCGAGCGACAACACGTCCGGCTGCGCGGTGGCGCTCGAGGCCGCGCGGATTCTGAGGGCCATCGGGGCGGCGCCGCGCCGCACCATCCGCGTGGCGCTCTGGGCCGGAGAGGAGCAGGGGCTCTACGGATCGCGCGAGTACGTGTTGAAACACTTCGGCGACCCGAAGACCGGCAGGAAGCCGGCGTACGAGAAGTTCTCGGCGTACTTCAACCAGGATTACGGCGCCGGGCAGTACCGCGGCATCTATCTCCAGGGGAACGAGCACGCCCGGCAGATGCTGACGGCGTGGATGGAGCCGTTCCGCGACATGGGGATGACGGTGGTGTCGAACCAGAGCGTCGGCAGCACCGACCACGTGCCGTTCGACGCCGCCGGCCTGCCTGGTTTCCAGTTCCTGCAGGACCGCATCCCGGGAACCGGCGGCCATACCAACATGGACTTCTTCGACTCGATCCAGGCCGAGGATTTGATGAAGAACGCGGTCATCATGGCGTCGTACGCCTACCACGCGGCGATGAGCGACGAGCGGGTGCCGCGCAAGACACCGGCGAAGTAGCGGTGGCCACGCGGGTAGCCGCGGTTCGGAGACGTGGGATCCCGCCATGCCGCGTCGCAGGGATCTGCCCGAAGCAACGCTGCTCTTGGGGCCCCGCGGCGGCTTCCGCCGTGGGGTGCGTTGCGGAGCGGCAGACCCGAGACGAGGCGTGCGGTTCGCTGTGCCCGAACCGCGGTCGCCTGCCTAGCGGGGCGATAGATCGGCGGCAACGGCGGCGAACGCCTGGCGGCGCCGCTCGTCCCACGGTCCGCGGATCTCGATGACGCGCGCGCCGACCGACTCGAGCGCGGCGCGGAATCGCTGGTGCATCGCCGCCCTCTCGGCCTCGCCCGGCCGGTCCCGTTTCAGGCCGTCAGGCACCCACGGCACGTCCGGGCACAGCAGCAGATACAGGTCGCCCGCTCGCCTGCGGGCGGCCGCTTCGACCCACGTAGGGCACATTCCGTAATAGTGGCGCGCGTAGACCGTGGTGCTCACCAGATCCGTGTCCCTCACCACCAGGCGGGACTGTCGAGCCGCGGCACCGTGCTCACCCGCCCGCTCCACCGCCAGTTGGCCGGCGGCGATCGGCTCGACGTCCGACGCGTCGAGCGGCGCCCGCTTCGCATCCACATAGGATCTGGCGAACTCCGGCGACCACGAGGCATCGAATTCGCCCGCCAGCTCCGCGGCGAGCGTCGTCTTGCCCGTGCATTCCGAGCCGGTGACGACGACGACAAACGGGCGCGCGGAGTTCCCCATCACGCCGCCTCCGTGGAGCGACGCCATTCGCGGAGGCCAGCCACCGCCAGCGCCGTGTAGATCGCGTACAGCGCGGCGGTCGGTATCAGACCCTGCGAGACGTTCATGCCGACGTAGACGACGTCGACCGCGAGCCACAGCCACCAGTTCTCGATCAGCTTCCGCGTCTGCATCCACTGCGCGATCAGGCTGGCCGCGGCGACGGCCGCATCGGTGAACGGGAGCGCTTCGTCGGTCTGCCTGCCGAGCCACGTGCCGAGCCCCAGCGTCAGGGCCAAGCCGACCCCGGTCGCAACGGTCAGCGTCAGTGTCGACGCGCGCGACACGCGAAGCGGGCCATCGGCCGGACCGCCCTTCGTCCAGGCGTACCAGCCGTATAGCGCGAGGCCGACGTACAGGACCTGCAGGCCCATCGTCGCGTAGAGGCGGGCCTCGTAGAACACGAACACGTACAGCAGGACGGACACGATGCCGACCGGCCAGCACCAGGTCTTCTGGCGCGTGGTGAGCCAGACCGCGAGGACGCCGGTCAGGGCGCCCACGACTTCGATGGTCTGCATGGCCGCCTCAGAACCTCAGTTCGAGGCCGACGAACGCGCCGCGCGTCGCCAGCGGGTAGTAGTAGCGCGTGCCCTGGAGGGCGAGGGCGGAGGTGTCCGGACCGGCCGTGAAGTACTGGTAGCTGTAGCCGTTGGGAAACATCCGTCGGTTGTCGAGCAGGTTGCTCACCTGGGCGCGCAGCACGGGGTGCGCGCGGGAGGCGAACGTCAGGATCCGAGCCAGGTCGACCGAACCGCTGATGTCCAAGCACGAAAACGACGGGGCGGTGAAGTCGTCGCTGCCGGTGTTGTCGAGATGAGATTCGCCGACGTAGCGCCATGCCGCACCAATCGTCGCGCCGCGTGTCGGCGTGTAGTCGCCCGACAAGGTCGCGAGCACGGCCGGGGTGACGTACGGCGGGACGTCGTGGTGGTCGCGGCTGATCGCCTCGGTCCAGTTGCCATCCGTGTCGTACACGTCGTAGAACTGCGTCCAGGTGTCGATTCGGTTCCGGCTGTAGGTGGCCGTGTGGCGGATCTGCAGCGACTCGATGGGGCGCCACGTCAGATCGACCTCGATCCCCCGCCTGTCGCTTCGATCGACGTTCCGCCTGAGCGGCAGCCCGATCTCCGACAGTTCTCCCGTCTGTGCGATCTCATGGCGGAACGCCATGAGGTACCCGTTCAACTCAACCCTGAAACCGGGGCGAGAGTAGGCCGCGCCGAGTTCGGTGTCCAGCACCTGCTCGGGGAGGACGGCGGCTAGATCATACGGCACGGTCGCGTTGTCCTCGCCCTGCAGCATGTCGGACCGGGCCGGTTCGCGGTTCCCGCGCCCGATGGACCCGAACAGGCTGAGGCCGTGCCCGGCGTCGAATCGCACGCCGGCCTTCGGGTTGAAGAACGTCCAGTCCACCGACCCGAGGGGCACCGTTCCCTCGTAGCGGAACTCGGCCCAGCGCAGTTGCGCGTCGCCGGACAGGCGCCAGCGCCCGCTCGACCAGGCGATCTTCGCGAACGTGTTGAATTCCCGCTTGAATCCCTGGTTCGAGTAGTCGGCCGGCCCCGAGACGACGTCGCGCGTGTGGCGGCTGGCGAAGTCGCTGAAGAACGCGCCCCAGGCGAAGTCCACGCGCGCGCCCGCGGCGTGCACGTTCACCGACGCCCCGGCGTTGTGCCAGGCCAGCCCGGTACTGGTAGAGCCCCGATGCGCCGGCTGCCGCGTTCGCGATGCGGTACCAGCCGTCGGCGCCGTTGTAGAAGCCCTGGGCGGAGACCTTCGCGTTGGGCGACAGCGACCGGTGATACTGTGCCGTGATGAACTGCTGGCCGAACTGATCGCGCTCGTCGGACGTGAGCGGGTTCGTCCGCAGATCCGCGGCGAGCGACGCCTCGTCGGCGGCCAGGTAGGCGAGGCTCGACTTCGACCGGCCGAGGAATCCGAACAGCTTGAAGTAGGACCTGTCGGACTGCCGCATGGCGCCGAGGTAGAGGCTCTCCTGGCTGTTGCCGGAATTGTGCCGGAACCCGTCGGATTCCTGCAGGGCCGCCTGCCCGTAGAATCTGAAGCCGTGGCCGAGCTGCCCGGAGTTGAGCGTGGCGCTCAGACGCTGGCTGCCGAAGCTGCCCCCTCCCATTCGGACCATCGCGCCTGGCTTGTCAGTGAACGCGGCGCTCGCGAAGTTGACCGAGCCGACGAACGACGCGGCGCCGACCGAGGAGGTGCCGACGCCTCGCTGCACCTGGATGCTGTCCACGGCGTTGGCGAAGTCGCCGAAGTTCGAGAAGTAGAACGCCGAATCCTCCGGTTCGTTGATCGGCATGCCGTCGATCGTGACGTTCATCCGGGTTTGCGGAATGCCCCGCAGGTAGATGTACGAGTAGCCGGCCGGTGCGCCCGAATCCGAGGTACCTGCGTGACGGATGGGACCTGCTGCAGCAGGAACGGCATCTCCTGGCCGTAGTTGCGCGCCTCGATTTCGGCCCTGGGCATGTCTCGCTTCGAGATGGGCGCCTCGACCGGCGCCCGGACCGCCGAAACGGTGACGTCCTCGCTGAACCGGGCGAGGGGAGCCAGCACGAGGGCGAGTTCGAGCGGCGCGGCGCCGACATCGATCGATCGCGTGAGGTCGGCGTAGCCGTGCCTGGTGATCGTCAGCGTGCGGGTACCTGCGGCCAGCTCGATTTGGAACCAGCCGTCGGCGCCGGTTTCGGTCGTGATTCGACCGTCGTCGGTCGAGACGAGCGCGCCGGCCACCGGCGCCCCGGACGTCGTCCGGACACGTCCCCGGACTGGGACTCGCGACTGCGCGTCGGCTACGGCGGCAGCGCATGCCAGCCACGCCAGTGCGCCGGCGGCGATCAGTCGGATGGCGCATCGTCTGCGTGAGTGGAGAGTCATCGTCGCGCCTCCTCTCAACCGCGCAGGTGTGCAGACGCGGTGAGCGACGCGGATGCTTTGGGGAGTTCTACCTTCCCTACGCCGGTACTACCCGGTTCAGGTTCGAGGGTGTGATCTCAGGCCGTTTGTTTAGGCCACCCCTAGGCGTCCTGCCACGGCAAGTGTGCCGCAGGCGGGGCGGGGGAGTCAACCCGGCTGGCGGCTTGTGGCTTACGGCGGTGCCGAGCGGATCACGCCTGCAATCGCCGGTGGCCGGCAGCGCGCCGGGGCGTGCTACTTCGCGCCGCGCAGTTCCGGCGGAACAGGCCGTTCGGGTGTGACGATTTCGTTGGTGACCGCGGCGATGCGCCAGCCGCCGTCGCGGCGGACCAGCAGCCAGCTGTCGACGCCCTGCTGCGGAGCCATCGGCGCGCCTGTGATGTGCGCCTCGTAGAGGACGAGCACGTGCGCCATGTCGCCGTACTCCCACGCCTTCATCGCGAGGACCTTCTCGCTGAATCCGCTGTCCCTCGGGACCAGCGTCACGTTGCCCCGCTTGAACGGGCGCTCGTAGAAATCCACGAAGTCCTTGATGAAGCCGTCCAGCGAGAACACGGTGGTCGCCGTGCGGCCTGTCCGCAGCACGACGACCGCCTCGCGCAGGAAGCAGGCGCGCACCTTGTCCCAGTCAGGCAGGCTGCCGCCCTTTGCGCTGACCAGACCGTAGACACCGGCGACGAAGTCCCCGACGGGCTGCGCCTTCGCAGCCGTCTCCTGCGCGGCGGGCGTGGCGGCGACCAGGCAGCATCCAGCCACGAGCGCCCAGACGAAGGTCCGGTGAAGTGTTTGGCGGTTCACGTGCGGTCCTCCCTACTTGACCCGTTCCCACACCAGCCGGTTGAAGCGAGGCTCCCCGGCCTCCTGGGACGTGTATGAAGTGAGCGTCAGGCGGTCGTCTGCGAGTTCGAACAGGAGCAGCGGGCGCGCAGCGACTGTGCGAGGGGCCATGGAACCCTCCGGCGGCCGGACGAGGTACGACACTGAGGTGAGGCGATTATAGCCGACGACCCGCCGGCTTGGTCCGCCTCGCCGAAGTTGCCTGGCAGCGAAGGCGGGAGGCCGGCGCCACTGGAGCCGGTGATAGCATGTGCCGATGCAGCTCGACGACATCCTCACGCCCGCGCTCGTCGTGGACGAGGGGCGCATGACGCGGAACATCGACCGGATGCGACACCGTGTCGCTGAACTCGGCGTGTCGTTCCGGCCGCACGTGAAGACCTGCAAGAGCCTCGAGATCGCGCGGAGGCTGATGCCCACGCCTCGCGGTCCCATCACTGTCTCGACATTGAAGGAAGCCGAGCAGTTCTTCGCGCACGGCGTGACGGACATTCTCTACGCGGTCGGCATCGCGCCGGCGAAGCTCCCGCACGTCGGTGACCTCCGGGCCCGCGGCTGCGATCTGTCGGCGATTCTCGACAGCGTCGACGCGGCGCGCGACGTGACGTCGTTCTGTGCGGCGCGCCGCTGCGAGATTCCGGTGCTTGTCGAGATCGACTCGGACGACCATCGCGGCGGCGTGAAGCCGGAGTCGCCCGCGCTGCTGGCCATCGCCGGCGCTCTGCGCGATGGCGCGTCGGTTCGAGGCGTCATGACGCACGCCGGGGCGTCGTACGCCTGCCGATCGACCGACGCGATCGTAGCCATGGCCGAACAGGAACGCGCGGCGGTTGTTCGCGCCGCGGAGCGGCTGCGGCAGGCCGGCTTCGACGCCCCCGTCGTCAGTGTCGGGTCGACTCCGACCGCCACCTTCGCGCGCGCCCTTTCGGGTGTCACCGAGGCGCGGACCGGCGTCTTTGTCTTTCAGGACCTCGTGATGGCCGGCCTCGGCGTGTGCGCGATCGAAGACATCGCCCTGTCGGTCCTGGTGAGCGTCATCGGCCACCAGCGCGAGAAGGGCTGGATCCTCACCGACGGCGGCTGGATGGCGGTCTCACGCGACCGGGGCACGGCGAGACAGCGAGAAGACCGCGGCTACGGTCTGGTGCTCGATGCCGACGGGTACCTGCTGGACGGCTTCGCCATGTCCGATGCCAACCAGGAGCACGGCATCGTATCGCGTCCCGACCGAGAGCCGATCGATTGGGCCGGATTCCCGATCGGCGCCCGGCTCCGCATCCTGCCCAATCACGCCTGCGCCACCGCCGCCCAGCACACGGCCTACCACGTCATCAACGGTTCCCGCGAGATCCTGGCGCGATGGGACCGGTTCGGAGGATGGTGATGAGCATCACGCGGACGAACCCGCCCGGCCTGTCGAAGCCCGGCGGGCACTACTCACACGTCGTCCTCCACGGCGGCGTGGCGTACGTGTCCGGACAGCTGCCAATCGGGCCCGACGGCCCGCTGCCGTCCGATGCGACCTTCGAGCGTCAGGCGCGCCAGGTGCTGGCCAACGTGCGGGCGGCGGTGGAAGGCGCCGGCTCGGACCTCTCGCGCGTGCTGAAGTGCACGGTCTACGTGAGCGACATCGCCGAGTGGCCCGAGTTCAACCGGCTGTACGCCGAGATGTTCGGCGAGCACAGGCCCGCTCGCGCGGTCGTGCCCGTCTCGCCGCTGCACTACGGCTATCGGGTGGAAATGGACGCCATCGCGGCCGTCGACTGAGGGACGATCTGAACCACAGAGCTCACAGAGAACACCGAGACGTGCTGCCGTCACGCCTGCCGTCGTGACTGCCTCCCGGGCTTCGACACCGGGCCGTCAGGCCCGGTCGGGAGGTCGCACGGTGCGCGCACGAACCCGGTTTGGGCGCCACCGGGCTCGTGCGTGCACCGCGCGGCCTCCCGCGGGACGCCCCGGCAAGGCCGGGGCGTCGTCGAAGCCCTTGGCGTGGGAGCCTCCGTGCTCTCAGTGCCCTCAGTGGTTGTCTTGTAGGCGCGGCGCAGGCGGAAGGCCTGCGCCGGGTGCATGGCCCCATCAGGGGATCGCGTTGGCCGCGAGGAGCGCGTCGATGGCCTTGGTGGCGGTAGCGAACCGCTCGTCCCACGAACCGTTGACGACGACGTAGTTGGCGGCGCGGCGGGTGAGCCACTCGACGGAGCGTTCGAAGAACCAGCTGCGCTGCTCGGGGTGGCTGGGCGGCGCTCCGTTGTGGGCCGGCGTATCGGGCGTGGTCAGCAGGTAGAGGTCGTACCGCTCGCGCTCGGCTTCGGCGCGCAGGTAGTCGGGGCAGTCGCCGAAGAAGAGCCGCCGGTAGAGCATCGTGGTGAACGCGTCGGAGTCGCAGATCAGCAAGCGATTCGCCTGCCTCGCCATGGCGGCTTCGGACGCGGCCTGCCCCTTCAGGATCATCGGGAAGAGGTGGTCCGACACCCTCCGGCCCGACACGTCGACGAGCGACCGCGCGAACTCGCCCACCATCGCCGTGTCGTAGTGCCTCGCCAGGCGATCCGCCAGCGTGGTCTTGCCCGTGGATTCGGGTCCGATGATGCAGACCCGGCGCACGAAGTAGGGGCGCACGGGCACCGGCAGCCACCGCCAGTGCGTCATCGGGTCGTTCCGCACGTCGGATGCCCGAATCTGGCGCAGCGCCCGCGCGTGATCCACGGGAACGTACGTCGCACCCAGCACCCGGGCGAGTTCGACCCCGTACGCCTCCGACGCGAACAGGTAGTCCGGGCCCTCTGGCAGCACGCGGCGGATCGTGTCGCGCCAGATCCGCCAGAGGTTCGTGGGCTCGCCGGGATCCTGCGGGATCTCGTCGGTGGTGTGGATCACGTGCGCGTCCGGGAACATCTCCCGCATCCACGCCGCGCGTGTTTCGCCTGGAATGGTTTCGTTCGACAGCGACGCCACGATCACCGTCAGGTGTCCCACGTAGTGCCGCGCGAAATCCACCAGGTAGCAGTGTCCGAGCGTGGGCGGGTAGAACTTGCCGAGGACCATGCCCGTCGAGCGGTTCCAGGCTTCGAGGGTGTCGTCGGCGCTCGGCCCCTGGCTTTCGGCTTCCGACTGTGTCACGGCGCTTTCTCCCCTTCGACTCGCTCCGCTCGCTCAGGGCCAGCCGGCTACCGCACCCTGGGGAACTCGGTGATTCGGATGTTCGTGCACCCGTACGGGACGAGTGTCACGTCTTCGGCCGGCTGCTCCGTCGGAAGTCTGCCGGGGTCCGACTGCGCGATGTCGGCCGGCGAGATCTCCCCGGCCCACCCGCGCGAGAGCTTCCAGTTCGGGATCGCCTTCGCCCGAGCGCGGGCGACGACGCCAGTCCCTTCGGGCGAGAACGGCCTCTCGCCGACCGGCCGCTCTTCGAATGTTACGGCCTGTTCGGCCCGGGCCGGATCCAGCACGAGCCCGTAGTTCCACGGCGTCGTCGGTCTCACCTCGAAATCGCCGTGCGGTAGCTCGCGATGGGGCTTGTCAGCGTTGACCCGCGTCCACGACTCGCCGATCCGGAGCGAATAGACCAGCGGCCCGCGCTCGATCGCGACCGCCTCGTTGTAGCGGACCGAGGCGACCGGCCGCATCGGGAAGGTGAGTGTCAGCGTCGCGGGGCCAGCGGCCCATGGCCGATCGACGAGGTGCATCGTGCCGGGCTTCATCGGCTCCTCGGGCCCGGCGCCGACGCGGACCGCGGCCCCCGCAGCCCATGCCGGCACGCGGAGCCGCAGCGGGAACCGAACGGCCGCCGACGGGGTGACCGTGACCGTGATCGTGTTTCTGAAGGGGTAGTCGGTGTCGACATCGATGCGGACCGGAACGCCCTGGGCATTCGCCTCCACGCGGCACGGCGCCCACGCGGCTGCGACCAACCCGCCGTCGGGCGACGTCATCCACAGGTGCGCGGCAAACTTCGGCCAACCCTGGTGCATGTTCGCCGTGCAGCAGCCGAAGTTCGGCTCGAGGCCGTAGAGGTTCGATTCGGGGCCGTTCGTTGTCCAGTTGTGGTCGGGGTTGATCGTGCACTGGACCTGGTTGACCTGCTGGTCGTACTGGTGCGACCACATGTCTGGCGCGAACGTCGCGGGCAAGGCGTTGAACGTGACGCGCTCGAGCCGGTCCGCGAAGAACGGGTCGCCGAACACCGAGAAGAGATGCTCGAGCGAGTACATGAACTCCACCACCGCGCACAGCTCGGTGCCCTGCAGCGGGTTCTTCCCGGCCAGGCACTCGTCCCCGGTGAACATTCCCGTGACCTGGCCGTGGTGCCGGTCGAGGAACGCGATCATGTCGCGGGCAAACGTCCGGTCGGCCGGGCGTTGATCGAGCCGCCAGCTGAGGGCCGCAGCCTTCGTGGCCATCGCCGTGTTGACGACGTGCTTGGTCCATTTCCAGAGGCCGCGGCGCGGAGTCGGAACGGTCATGTCGTCGGTGGCGAACAGCGCCTGGAAGTCCGTCCCCTGAGCACGCAGCTTCCGCGCCAGGTCGAGCAGCCACGTTTCGGGGGTCTGCTGGTAGACGTAGAACACCGGCACGAGGCCTTCGTACCACCGGAACTTGCCCCACCCGTAGAGCGGCGTGCGGTCGAGCCCCGCCAGCAGCGCCCGCAGGCTCCGGGTGACGGCGGCCAGCGCACGGGCGTCGCCGGTGGCGTCGTGGTACTGCGCCAGCACCTTGTTGACGAGGAGAATGGCCCAGAGGTCGTAGCGCTTCGTGACGGCGTCTTCGGGGTAGGGGCCATACCAGCCGTCGGCGCGCTGGCGCGACAGGATGGTGTCGACGTAGCGCGCGAGCCGGGTCTTGAGCGGCTGGGCGTCGACGAGCCAGGCCAGTGGAATGGCGCCATCGAGCCAGTAGGGCGCGCGCTCCCAGCCTTCGGCCGGACCGCCGAACCACTGGCTCTGTCCGACGTCGGGCCAGAACTCATCGAGGTGACCGGTCAACCCGTCGGCCTGGAGCCGCAGCTGCCGCGCGAGCCACCCCCGCGGCCGGATTGCGCCGAGCGGCAGGGGCCGGAACGCGGGTGCGGCGAGGCCGCCTGCGGGCGGTCGAGCGGTTCCCGCCCCCCGCGCCTGCGGTGCGGCGCCGGCATCGGTCGGCGTCGCGCCCGCTGCCATGCCCGCCGCAACGGTCGTCAGGAACTCGCGTCGATCGACCATAGCCACCCGCCCTTCGCGGTGTCGAGCGCCGCATCTATGCGGTGATCGTGTGCTTGCGAATGTCGTGGGTCAGCGAGTGCAGGTGCCGCCGGACGGCCTTCAGCTTCGCGTGGTCGCCCGCCGCGATTGCCGCGGCCCGCTCCGCGTGGAGCGCCTTCATCTTCGTCTTGATGTCCGCCTTGTTGATGCCGCCAACCATGTGATGCTCGTGCGTCGGGACATCGAGCGCCTTGCAGAGCGCCACCAGCAGGTGGTCCTTGTTGAGCTGCGTGTAGCCCTGGACCGCTTCGTGCTGAATGCCCTTGGCGATCTCACGGAGGTCAGCCACGGTCATCTGTCTCAGCGCGTGATACGTATATGCCATCGGAGCTCCTTTGCTCGCGGTATTCTAGCCCAAGTGCCGCGGCTGGCAACGATGTCCCCTGGGGCCTGCGGCGCGGTAACCTCCGGGCCGGGACGCCTCAGATCCGGACCGTATGGAGCAATTCGTTCTGACCAAGTGGTACCTCGACGCGGTGGACGCGGGCGGCCGGGCAGCCATTCTGTACTCGACCGCGCTGCGCTGGGGACGCGCGAGCGTCGGATGGCACGGCGTGTCGATCTGCGAGTCGGACCGGCGTGTCACGCACCGCACCAGCGTCAAGCCGGTGTCGCTGCCGGAGCGGAACGGCGACCGCCTGTCATGGCGCTCGGATCCGCTGGGGTGCGCGGTGGACTGCAGGTCGAACGTGCCGCCATTCGTCCGGCGCCTCGCCGATTCGCCCGCCGGCGTCCTCGACTGGTGCTGCGAGGCTCCGGCCGCCCGGGTGGACGTCACCCTGGCGGACGCGCCTGCGCTTCTGGGCACCGGCTACGCGGAGTGCCTCTCGCTCACGCTTCTGCCATGGCGCCTGCCGATCGAGGGCATGCGGTGGGGCCGCTGGGTGTCGGACGATGGGACGAGATCGCTGGTATGGAACGACTGGAACGGCCCGCGCCCACGGACGGATGTCTACCTGGACGGCCGTCCCGAGGCGTCGCCTGTGGTCGACGAAGGAGAAGTGAGTGCCGGCGGCGTCAGGCTGACACTGTCCCCGCGCCGACAACTCTACTCGCGGTCGCTCGACTCAGCGCTCGCCGGACTGGGCGCGATGCTGAAGCTGCTCCCGGGGGCCTGGCGGGATCTCGAGGACGCGAAGTGGATCTGCCGTGCCCGCCTCGACGGGCCGGCCGGGGCAGAGGCCGAGGGCTGGTGCATCGACGAAGTCGTGAGGTTCCCGCGATGAGCGCCTCGACTCCTGCGTCGCCACGTTTGGACCGGCGACCGCCCGGCGGCGTGATCGCCTACGCCGCCCTGTTCGTCCTGGCGCTGCCCGTCGCGCTGGCGGTCTGGGCCATCCGTCTCGACGCGCTGTTGACGCTTCCCGCGGTCGGCTCCGTGTGGCTGGGCGCCCTCGTCGGGGCCGCCGGTGCGCTGCTGGCGGCCGTTGCCGCCGCGAGTCTGTGGTTCGACGGCGGCGGCCTTCCAATGAGCCCCTATCCGCCCGCCCGCCTCGTGTCACGCGGCGTCTATCGCATTGTGGCCCATCCGATCTACGTCGGCGCGGTGCTTCTGTGCGCGGGCGTGTCAGTCGTCGCGGAGTCTCCAGCCGGTGTCTGGATTGTAACGCCCGTCCTCGCGCTGTCGGCGGCGGCTTTCGTGCTCGGCTACGAGCGCGACGCCACCCGGGCGAGGTATGGCGCTGTTCCGCGCGTCTGGCTGAAGCTCCGTGCCCCCTCGGCGCTGACCGCCGTGTGGCGGTGGTGCTGCGGCGGAGCCGAGGCGGTGGCCAATTCCTGGCGCGAGTGGCGAGTCGGTCCGGTCCGGATGATGAGCCACGGGTTCTACGCGACTGCGGGCAGCACCGCTGGCGTGGCGCTCGCGACGTGGATGGCGGGCCCTGGCGCGCTGTGGTGGATCGTGCTGGCTACGATCGGCGCCGAGATCGGGTCCGCGATGTGGGCGCAGCTCGTGGAGGGGTCGCCGCAGCTGCTCCGCCCCTACGGCTACTTCGGGGCGGTGATCGCGGCGGCGCTCGCGTGTGCCGTCATGGGGGCGTTCGGCCTGGACGGCTGGAGGATGCTGGCCGCCATGGCGGTTGGTGCGTGTGTCACCCAGGTGCTCGGGCGGTTCCGATGCCTCGTCCAGGGTTGCTGCCACGGGCGTCCCGTCGACCGGCCGTGGGGCCTGCGCTATCGCCACGAGCGGTCGCGCGTGGTGAGGCTCAGTCAGCTCGGGGGTGTGCCGCTCCATCCGACGCCGGTCTACTCGATCGTGTGGACCACGATCACGCTCTGCGTGCTGATCGTGCTCTGGCGGCTGGCCTTCCCGCTCCCGTTCATCGGCGGGAGCTACCTGGTCCTCATCGGCATCGGGCGCTTCGTAGAGGAGCACTTCCGCGGCGAACCGCAGACGGCATGGGTGGGAGGACTTCGGCTGTACCAGTGGCTGGCCATCGGTTTCGTCGTGACCGGGGCCGGCATGACCGCGATTCGCGGGGAACCGGCGCCCCCGCCCGTCGCGCCGGGGCTCGACGCGATCCCGGCGCTGGCGCTCGTGGCGGTGGTCACCTACGCCGCGTTCGGCGTGGACTTTCCGGCGGCCAACCGGCGGTTCTCGAGGCTCGTGTAGGCAGGAACGCGAGCTCCAGAGTCGGCCATTCACGCCTCGTCTCGGGCTTGGCTCGCCGTAGCCCGATGGGCGAAGGCGGGTCTGCCGCTCCGCAACGCACCCCACGGCGGAAGCCGCCGTGGGGCCCCAAGGGCAGCGTTGCTTCGGACAGATCCCAGCGACGCGGCATGGTGGAGGCCGACCCGGCAAGTGATACACTCCCGCCGCGGCGCCACCACGCCAGGAGACCCGCCATGCTGTTGCTGAAGAATGTCGACGTCTTCGCGCCCGAACCGACGGGCCGGGCCGATTTGCTGGTTGCGGGCAGTCGCATTGCCCGCATCGAACCGGACATCCGCATCGCCGAACCTTACTGCAACGTGGTGGACGCGTCCGCCCTGCTCGCGGTGCCCGGCCTCATCGACGGGCACGTGCACATGACGGGTGGCGGAGGCGAAGGGGGCTTCGCGACGAGGACGCCCGAACTCGTCTTGTCCGATGTCATCCGTGGAGGCGTGACCACGGTGGTCGGGTGCCTCGGGACCGACGGCGTCACCCGCAGCCTCGAGAACCTGCTCGCCAAGGCCCGCGGCCTGGACGAGGAAGGGATCACCGCGTTCATGTACACGGGCTACTACGCGGTGCCGACCGCGACGCTCACCGGGAGCGTCGAGCGCGATCTGCTCCTGATCGACAAGGTCGTCGGCGCCGGCGAGGTGGCGCTCTCGGATCATCGGTCGACGCAGCCGACTTTCGACGAACTCGCCCGCCTCGCGGCGGAAGCCCGGCGCGGTGGAATCCTGTCCGGCAAGGCGGGCATCGTCAACATCCACATGGGCGACGGCCGGCGCGGCCTGTCGATGCTGCGGCGCGTCATCGAGGAGACCGAGATCCCGCCGACGCAGTTTCTGCCGACGCACATCAACCGCAACCCGGAGCTGTTCGCCGAGGGGATCGTGTTCGCCAAGGCCGGCGGCCTGGTGGATTTCACGACATCGACCGTACCGGCCTATCTGGCCGAGGGCGAGGTGAAATGCAGCCGGGGATTGCGGCTGATGCTCGACGCGGGCGTCAACGTGTCGCAGATCACGTTCACGTCGGACGGGCAGGGCAGCCTGCCGGTCTTCGACGCGCAGGGCCGGTTCGAGCGGCTCGGCGTCGGCCGTGTCACCAGTCTGTTCGCCGGCGTACGGGAGGCGGTGCTTGGCGAGGGCGTTCCGCTCGAGATCGCCCTGCAGGTCGTCACGTCGAATCCGGCCCGCATTCTCAAGCTGCGCGGCAAGGGGCGGCTGGCGGCCGGCGCCGACGCCGACCTCACGCTGCTCGATCCGAAGACGCTGGATGTGCGCGGCGTCATCGCGAACGGGCGGTGGATGATGCGGGACGGGGAGTTGCTGGTGAAGGGAACGTTCGAGTAGCGCTTTATGTCCAAGCCCTTCCTGAAGAACCTGGCCATGCCCCACACGCTCGTGGTCGTGATGGCGCTGGTCGTCCTGGTGCTGGCGCTGTCGTGGGCCGTGCCGTCCGGCGAGTACGAGCGCGCCAAAGTGCAGACGAGCGAAGGCGTCCGGACCGTCACGGTGGCCGGCACCTACAGATCCGTCGAGAAGGTCTACCTCGGCCCGCAGATGGTGCTCGAATCGCCGATCAAGGGGTTCCTGGACGGCGCGCTGCTGATCTGCTTCCTCCTCATGATCGGTGGGAGCTTCGCCATTTTTCAGGAGACCGGCGCCGTGGAGTTCGGCATCCGTCGCCTGACGGACGCCATCAGCCGGCGTCCCTATCTCGACGGGATGCTCATCCCGGTGCTGATGGTGGTTTTCTCGCTCGCCGGGTCGGTCTTCGGCATGGCCGAGGAGACCATTCCGTTCGTGATCATCTTCATTCCGCTCGCCCGGCGGCTTGGGTACGACTCGATCGTCGGCACGTCGATCCCGTTCCTCGGCTCGGCCGCGGGCTTCGCCGCGGCGTTCTTCAACCCGTTCACCGTCGGGATCGCACAGAGCATCGCCGGGCTGCCAATGTACTCGGGCCTCGGCTACCGCGTCGTGACGTGGTTCATCGGCACGGCGGTGGTCATCGCGTACGTGATGTGGTACGCGCGGCGGGTGAAGCGCAACCCGGAGATCAGCCCCGTCGCCGACATCGACCGTGAGCGCGGAGCGGTCGAGCCGTACGCCGCAGGCGAGGCGGAGGCGTGGGACACTCAGGCACGTGACCACGCTGGCGCTCTTCGTGGCGTCGATGGTGCTCCTGGTCGTCGGCGTGCTGCAGTGGAAGTGGTACATCGATCAGATTGCCGTGCTGTTCTTCGGGATGGGCATCGTCCTGGGCTTTGCCGGCGGCCTCGGTCCGAGCCGCGTGGCTCGCACGTTCGTGACGGGCGCCAAGGACATGGTCGGCGTCGTGTTCATCGTGGCGTGCGCCCGCGCGCTGCTGGTCATCGCACAGGACGCGAAGATCCTCGACACGATTCTGTACTTCGCGTCGAACACGCTCTCCGTGCTGCCGCGCGGCGTCATCGCGCAGGTGATGTTCCTCATTCAGTGCGTGATCAACTTCTTCATCCACTCGGGCACAGCGCAGGCGGCGCTGACGATGCCCGTGATGACGCCGCTCGCCGATCTGGTCGGCATCACACGGCAGACGGCCGTCTATGCCTATCAGCTCTGCGAGTTCATCAACCCGGTCCTGCCGACCAGCGCGGTGACGATGGGCGTGCTCGGGGCGGCGAAGATCCCGTGGGAGCGCTGGGCGCGGTGGTTCCTGCCGCTGATGCTGATCCTGGTCGTCCTGAGCTTCCTGCTCCTGGTGCCGCCGGTGATGATGTTCAGATGGGAGTGACTGGACAGCGTGAACCTGCGATCTCGCGAAGTAGGGATCTTCCGAACTGCTCAGCCGCCGCCGAGGACCTTTGACAGGGCGATGGCAAACCGACCGACCAGTTTGCTCGTCTACTCCTATTAAGGCACCACGTTGAGGCAGCGTCGGACCCTCCTCCGCCTGCCACCGGAGGTCTATGCAAGGTTCGGCATCGATCCGGGTCGTCGACGCCCCGGACTACCCTTGGGCGACGGACGATTTCCGACTTGGGGATTGGCTGGTGGAGCCCGGTCTCTGCCGGGTGAGCCGAGGCGCCCAGTCAACTCACATCCGGCCGCAACTGATGGATCTGCTGGTCTACCTCGCGCAGAACGCCGGCCGGACGGTGAGCCAGGACGAACTGCACGCCAACATCTGGCCGGGGCAGCCGTTTCTCGCAGCCACCTCGTTGCCGCGGTGCATCGCAGAACTGCGCCACGCGCTCGGCGACCGGGCCGGCGCGTCCGCCGTCATCCTGACGGTGCACAAGCGCGGCTACCGGCTGATCGCCCCGGTGACGGTGGCCGGCTAGCTCGCCTGACGAGGCTGCGTGGGCGGGCCCGGAGGCCTTGGACGCCGAGGCCGGCCGCCTGCGACGCGAGCGGCGGCCTCGGCGAGGGGAGACGCCGGGTGCGCTATTGCGCCGGCCTCGAAACACCCCTGATGTCCCGGCGAACGCTCCGCTCGGCAAGCCTGGCCGCCGGGGTCTCGTACCTTCGTGCGCTGCCGCTGTCAAGATACCCTCTCAGCTTCAGCATGCGCTGCAAGTCCGAATCGTCGGCGACCCAGGTCGCCTCGGCCACTTCGTTGGCGTGCTGAAGCTCGTGGCCCAGCAGTTCGGCCCGGCGGCACGGCGCGTCGCACTCCGCCACCTGGATGAGGACGAGGCGCGTCACGCTCGTAGCGCCCAGGAACCGCATTGTCGACAGCGGTCCATCAGCCACGGGCGGAACGACCTGGACAAACACCACGACGTTGCCTTCGTCGAGCTGCTTGATCAGGTTGCGTACGGTCTCGGACTGCTGCCGGGCGTCGGTCAACAGCGCGGCGGCCTGGTCGTTGACCGGGTGAATGCGTGTGACGCCACGGAGTCTGGGGCCGGCCTCGGCGCCTGCCGCGAGCGCCATGGTGACGGCCGCGCTGATGAGAACGCTACGGATTCGCATGACATTCCTCCTGTCCAGAAACTGTTTCGCGATCACATGCTCTATCTGGGTTGGACGTGATCGCGGGCAGGGAGATGTTCCGGAATCCTTCGGAAAACGCTACAGCCCGCGTGGGGCGCTGCGATCGCGGGTGGAAGACGACCGCAGATGGAGTCCCGTCGTCTCCAACGCGGATGCCGATTGGCGCGGCCATCGAACCGCCGCCGGCCGCGAGCCGCCGGCCGGTTCGCTACTGCGCCGAGACGGTGCCCGCCAGCGTCTCCCCGCGCTTGAGCGTCAGTTCGAAATCGTCGCCGACCTTCCGGGCGCCCGCCTTGCTCCACTGGATCGTCCGCCCGCCGAATGTATCGCGGATGCGGACGACACCGGCGCGTCCCGCGATGATCCGGAACGACGTCGTCCGGCCGCCCTCGCGGCGGGCCGAGACGCGGTGGCCGCCCTCGGCGCGCAGGTCCTCGAATGACGCCTCGGCCCACGCCGCTGGCACTGCCGGGAAGAGGCGGATGACCTCCGTGTCCGCGATGCCCGCCCTCGGGCTCCAGCTCTGGAGCAGCATTTCGTGCACCGCCTGCGCGGCGAGGAAGTTCCCCTCGAGCGTGAACGGCCGGTAGGTGAACGACGAGAAGCCGGCCTTGAGCTGATCGCCATTCGCGTGAAAGCCGTTCCTGAGAATGAACGCGCGAAGGTAGGTGTCGAGGTTCTTCCACGCCCCCTCCGCGTCGCCGGTGCGCGCCCGCAGGCACGCCATCCACGAGAACGTGTAACCGACCCACGCTTTCGTTCCCAGCCGATCCCAGTCGGCCAGCGAAGCGTCGATAATCCGCCTGGCGTCCGGTCCGCCTTCCGCCGTGAGCAGGTGGAAGGGGTGGATGCTCATGAGGTTCGACAGGTGGCGGTGGCTTTCAGTCAGGTCGCTCTCCACGTCCAGCTTGAGCACGCCCTTCTCGTTCGTATAGAGCGGCCCGAGGCGCTTCGCGGCGTCCGCCCATTGCCCCGCAGCCCCGAGGTCGCCGGCGGCGGTCGCCATCTCCTGGAGGCCGAGGAACAGCACCCGCAGGCACGCGATGTCGAAGTTCGAGTTGGGGACGAGCCAGGCGCGCGCGCTGTTGTCGTGAATCTCGGGAGAGGTGGACAGCGGGAGGATGAGCACGCCGTCCGCGTTGGGCTTGAGAAGGCTCAGGAGAAAGGTGCCGACGTCGCGCGACCACGGGTAGGCGCGCGTCCGCAGGAACGCGTCGTCCATCGTGTACCGCCAGTGGAGGTAGAAGAGGTGCGCGCACCACGCGCTCATCGTGGGCGACAGGCTGTAGTGGCCCCAGCCGCCGATCGGCTGGCCGTCGAGCGTCATCACACCGGGGACCGCCAGCCCCGGCGCGTCGTAGAACTCGCGTGCGAACAAGCGGAACCGCGGAGTGAGGCTCCACAGCAGGTCGAGGAACGTAGACCCTTCCTCGAAGTGCCCGGCCGCCTGGTAGGCGAGATAGGTCGTCTGGGTGTTGAGATCGTTGTGATAGTCGCCCTTCCACGGCGGCAGGCCGCCGGCATCGGCGGTCCACACGCCCTGGAGCGGCATCGGCGGAGCGCCCTTGCGCGACGCGGCGCCGTAGAAGTAGCGGGCGAGGTAGTAGTGGCTGAGCGCGGCGGGGTTCGGAATCGTGACGCGCGACGCGGCCCAGAACTGGCTCCACCAGGCCGTGTGCGGCTTCAGGCCGGCTTCGTAGCCGCGCAGGAGCGCCGCGGCGGTCAGCTTGTCGGCGAGGGCCACCGGGTCCGCGGCGTCGTGGGACGTCGTCACCGTGACAGCCAGAAGCGTTGCGTTCGGCAGGGTCCCGGCGGCCGCGAATACGCAGAACCGCTGACCGCCGGCCGTCTCCTGGACGAACCAGCTTGCGCCCTGTCGGCCGCCCGGCTGCGCGGCGGCGTAGCCCAGCTTCGCCAGGCTCTCGGGGCGCTTCACCTCGAACGCCGGCATCGTGCCGGTCGGGATTCGTACGAGCGCCACCCGCTCGGTTGCGCTGAAGAACGCGGCGATCGTCCCGTTCGCGGTGTGCGCCCGCCCCTCCGCCGACGCGAGGTTCAGCTCGAACGACGTCAACTCGAAGCCGGCCGGCAGCGTGATCTCCACGCGGCCCGCCGGCAGCTTCGTCGGATGGAGACCGTCGTAGGGCTTGTCGAACACCCGGTTGAACTCGTCATTCTTCCCCGCGGCGACGAGTTCGCGCATCGTCCGATAGTTGAACCGATCCCACTCGACCCCTTCGGCCGGACGCTCGTCCCACAGGTCCCCGCGGTCGAGCGAGAGGCGAAGCCGCGTGCCCTCTCCCCACAGCAGGCCGCCGAGCAGGCCGTTGCCGAGCGGGATCGCCTCGTCCCAGGTGGCGATGGGGGCCCTCAGCGTCAGGTTCAGATCGGCGCCAGGGAGGCGGCTGACCATCGGCTGCGGCGACCGGACGGCCGCCGGCACCCCGACGGACACGACGACGAGCGCGGCGAGGATCTGCGGGAGGCGCATGCGCAGATTCTAACGCTGGTCCGAGGACGGGGTGAAGCGGACAGCCGGCAGCTGTTAGCTGGCAGCGGATTCCCGCAGTGTGACGGCCAGCTGTGGCGACCGGTCCGCTATCGGCTGACAGCTGCCCGCTACCAGCTGAACCCTGATTTCAGCTATTTGACAGCGATCTGGTACTGGATCGCAGGCAACGTCATCAGCGGAACCCGGCGGCGGGCGGCGGGGGGCGGCTGGTTGGGCTGGTTGGCCTGCGGCACGCGCTCGCCCGAGACGACGACGATCAGGTTGCCTCGAGCGCCGGGCCTGGCCTTGGCCGGGTCGGCGCGCAGGACGAATTCGGCGCCGTTGGCCGCGACCTGGAGGTCGCCCAGCGTGACGCCGTCCGGCGCCTCGCTCAACTCGAACTCGAGCTTGTCGAACGCGCGCGGGAAGGGAAACGCGACACGCACTCGTGCGGTTCCGCCGACCGGGATCGCGACCGGCCCGGGCGTCGCCACGCGGGGCACCGCCCGCGCCGATCCCCGCTGGAGCACCGACACGCGCAGTCCATCGGCCGGCACCAGGTGGCGGTACGCGAACGCCTGCATCATGTCGTCGGCCGGGAGCGCGCGGTGGGCGACCACGCGCCCCTGAATGGTAGCGCGGCCTTCGACGGCGATGGTGGACGTGTCCTTTGCCGCATTGGGCGCGATCGTGAGCGTCATTCGGACGCTGGCCACGCCGGCCGGGACGACGGCGCCGCTCAACGCGAAGCCGCCCGGCGCGTCTTTCAGGCCGATCGCGATGTCGCCAGCGAACCCGTCGCGCCTGACGGCGTGCACGGTGACCGGAACCGTGGTCCCCGCGCCCGCGTTGATCTCGGGCGGCGTGACCCGCAGCTCGAAGTCGGGGCGCGGCGGGCCGATCCGCAGCCGGTACGCGAACTCCGACCCGCCTTGCCGCTGCACGTCCGCCAGGCGGAGGAGGTAGGTGCCGTTCGCCGGAAGAGTGGCCGTCAGCTGCGAGTCGGCGTGATGCGTCAGCAGGCCCGACGCCTTGTCTTCGCAGTCGTCGTTGAACGCGACGCGGGCGTCCGCAGGGCCAATCAACTCGAGCGACGAGTCGAGCGGCGAGCCGAGCCGCCGCGCCCGGACCTCGGCGACGATCGGCTGGCCCGCCTTTCCCTGGAACGAGAAGACGTCCACGTCGCCCGATTCCTGGATTCGCCCGTTGACGATGACCGGGAGCGTGAGACGCTGTGCGTCTTTCGCGACCGTGTTCGGCTCGCGTTCGAGCGTCTCGGGCAGGGAGTCGACCGCGAACGGAACGCGGTTGGCCGGTAATTCGCCGCCGGTGGCGGTCACCGTGGAGACGCCAGACTCCGCTCCCGTCGCATCCATCGTCACTCGAGTGGTCTGCAGGTTCCACCCGGCCACCCGGACCGGCGTCTTCGAACCGGAGGGCCCGCCGAGCGGGAAGATGCTGGTGATGAATGGGAACTCGCCAATAGCGATCCGGTAGACGAAGTCCTCGCGGCCGCGAAAGAGCGCGTCCTTGATTTCGAGCACGTACTCGCCGTCGGCCGGGACCTTCACGTGGAGGACCGGGTCGGGCTGGTAGCGGTAGTCGTCGCCGTAGGCCACCTCGCGGCCCGACCCGTCGCGGAGCGTGAGCGTCGCCTGGAACCAGCCGGGCACGGCGTCGGCCAGGTAGGGCATCAGCTCGCGGGCGCTGACGACGCAGACGAGATCCTGCCCCTGGCGGGCCGCGAAGCGATAGCGATCCGCGTCGCCGGGCGCGTACTGCCCGGGCTGGCGGAGCGGAAACTGCGCGCGATCGACGTCGCCCGGGATGAGTCGCCCGTTGACGATGGCCGGCAGCGTCACTGTCAGCTCGGCGTCCGCCTTGCTGGCCTTGTTCTCCTTCTCCGCGAACTCCGGCACCGTCCCCACCACGAACGTGAGGGCATTCGACAGCCCGAGCGCGGTGGTCAGCCGAACCTGGCGCGGTCCAGGCTCGGCGCCCGCGTCGATGGAAATGGAGAGTGTCACCATTTCGGAGAGGACGGGGGTCTGGTTGCGCCGGACCGAGTCGCCGATGCGCATCCGGATGGCGGCCAGGTCCTGGCGGTCGGCCGGCGTCTTGGCTGTCTTCTGCATTTCCGCGAGCTTGTCGCGGAGCTCGGTGAGTTCCTTCGGCGTCAGCGGCCTGTCCACGCCCACGATCTGCGCCTGGATGCCCGCCCCAGAGACGGTGGCAGCGCTCACGGTGTCCACGAATCGGCCGCCGACCACGACCTGCACCGTGGTGCCCCGCTGACCGCCGGCCGGGTACACGTATCCGATGTGCGGCGCGTTCAGCGGCTGCGCGCCTACGGTCGTCGCACCCGCGACGACCAGCATGACACCGACGAAGACCGACCATCGCATTCGCGACATTGCGCGCGACTCCACGTCTACATGATCTCGGCCAACCGGCCGCGGCTGGCCTGGCGGTCGGGCGCTGCCGGCGTCAGCCGGAGTTCCTGGCCGTCCGGGCTCGGCAGCTTGGTGTTGTCGGGGTCGAGGCCGAGCAGTTCGTACATGCTCCCCATCAGCTCCGCGGGGGAGACGGGGCGGTCCTTCACTTCCTCGCCCCTGGCATCGGACGCGCCCACGACATGGCCGCCCTTGAATCCTCCACCCGCGACGAGGGCGGAGAAGACCTGGCCCCAGTGCCCGCGCCCGCCGTTCCAGGGCGCCTCCCACTGCACCCTTGGCGTCCGACCGAACTCGCCGCAGCACCAGACGATGGTGCTGTCGAGCAGGCCGCGGTCGCCGAGGTCCTGCAGCAGGCTCGAGAGGCCCTTGTCGAGCTGCGGCAGCTTCTGGCGCATCGCCTGGAAATGCTGCTTGTGCGTGTCCCAGCCCTTGGCGTTGATCGTCACGTAGGGCACGCCCCGCTCGACGAGGCGCCGCGCGGCGAGGCACGATTGGCCGAGCGTGTTGCGCCCGTAGCGCTCCCGCACCTCGTCCTTCTCCTGGGAGAGATCGAACACCTTGCCCGACTCGCCGAGGATCAGCTCGTACGCCTGGTCCTCGCCCTGCGTGTACGCCTCGAACGTGGACTGGCCTTTCATCAGCGCGCCCAGCGTGTCGAGCTGGTGGAGCAGGGCGCGGCGATCGCGCTGGCGCTGCTCGGAGATGCCGGGCGTCACGACGCCCTGCACTGCGAACGGGGTCTGGGCCGGATCGCCGCCGGTGGCGAACGGCGCGTAGCGCGGCCCGAGGAACCCGGGCTCCGAGAAGCGGCCCTGCAAGTCCGTCAGGACGATGTAGGGCGGGAGCAGGCCCTGGTAGCCGGCGCCGTAGCCCCTGAAGAGGGACACGACGGCACCCATGCCGGGATAGACGAGCCTGTCGCCCGCCTTGCGGCCGGTCTGCACTTCGTAGGCGGCCGTCTCGTGGGCGTTGACGCCGTGCGTGAGGCTCCGGATGAGCGAGTACTTGTCCGCCCGCTTCGCCAACTCCGGCAGGAGCTCGCCGATCAGGATGCCGTCGACGTTGGTCTTGATGGCCTTGTCGAGCTGCCCGCAGTAGTCGTAGCCGGCGGCCGGCTTCGGGTCGAACGTGTCCAGGTGCGGCGGTCCGCCCCAGAGCCAGATCTGGATGACGGCTGTGGCGCGGGGCTTCAGCCCCGCCTTCGGCGAGACAGCCGCAGCGCGGGACGGGATCGCGGGGCTGAAGCCCCGCGCCACACCCGCACCCGCGATCGCCGCGCGCGGCGCCAGCAGGAATCCCGCGGCGCCGAGCGCCCCGCTCCGAATCAGGTATCGCCTGGTGATCTCCATCGTCGTCTTCCCTGAGCCCTGGGCCCTGGGCCTTGAGCCCTGAGCCCTTAGCCCCCCCTAGTGCCTGAACCGAAACTCCGCGCTGTTGAGCAGCGCCCACGCGACATCCAGCGCCGCCTGGCGTCTGTTCCCTCCTGGCGCCAATCCGTACGCAGCTGCGGTCTTCAACTCGTCCTCGGTCGGGTAGCGGGACAGGATCGAGAGGTAGAGGGCGGCTGTCAGCTGTCGCGGGTTGCCCGCCGCCTGCAGCAAAGCCTGCATCTTCGGTCCCTGCTGGAGCTTCCGCTGGACGTCGCCGGAGTTCAGCAGGTAGAGGCGCTGCGATGCCGTCGGCTTGCCGCTCCGCTCCGAGAGCAGGCCGGTGTCCCTCGGCGGCCGTCCGAACGTCTCCAGGAACGTGCTCCGGATGCTGCCGTCGGCCAGCGCGATCGACCGCTGATCGGGCGGGATGAACGTGAAAGGCTCCGGGATCGCGCTGGAGTACTGCTCGGTGGTCCCGGTGATCTGGCACACCGCGTCGACCAGGACCTCGGCTTCCAAGGGCCTGACGATCGCGTGCGCGAAACTCGCCTCGGCGTCGGCGCTCGGCTTCGCCGGAATGGACGACAGCTGGTACGTCGTCGAATTCAGGACCAGTCGGCACAGCGTCTTCACGTCGAACCGCGACGCGACGAACTCCCGTTCGAGGAACGCGAGCAGTTCGGGGTTCGACGGCGGGTTGTCGGGCCGCATGTCGTCCGCCTCGTGGACGATGCCGCGGCCCACGAGCCAGAACCAGACGCGGTTGACGGCGGCGCGGGCGAACCAGGGGTTCTTCGGCGACACGAGCCACGACGCGAACGCCTCGCGCGGGTCGTCCGCGGGGGCGAGGCGCACGGTGGTGCCGTCTGGCAGGACCGATCCCTTCGTGCCCTTGTCGGGGTCGAAGAAGACGATTTCTTCCTTCCACTCGGCGGTGGCCTTGTAGCCGACCTGCGAGAAGAACGCGGCCATCTGCGCCTGACGCTCCGGGGGCCACGCTTCGAGCCGGCTTCCCATGAACACCAGCGCGACAGACGTCGCAATCGCCTTCGGCTCGTGCCCCTCGGCGGCCCGGTAGAAGTTGGCCGGCCCGACGCGGAAGTTGCTGCCGCTCGAGGTGAGCAGCGCGCGCGCGAAGCGGTCGTAGGGCAGGTTGTCGCGGAGGCTGGTCCGGATCCACCGGTGATAGGCCTGCACGGCGTTGGGCCACAGGTTGACCGGGAACTCCGACTTCACGCGGAGCACGTCCCCCCACTTCATGGCCCAGTAGTCCGCGAATTCGTCCCGTTCCAGGAGGCGGTCCACCAGCGCGCTCCGCTTGTTCGGCGACGGGTCGTCCAGGAACGCGCGGGCTTCGTCGGCGGTCGGCAGCGTGCCGATGACGTCCAGGAAGGCCCGCCGGAGGAACACGCCGTCCGAGCAGAGCCGAGCCGGCTCGATGCCGAGGCGCTTCAGGCGGGCGAAGACGGCCTCGTCGATCCCGTTGCGTGCGGCGACCGTCGCGTTCGATTCGAAGGGAGTCCTCGAAGGCGCCTGTGCCGCAACGGTCACGGCCAGCGCCAGCGGCACGGCGATCGACGCGAGCCGCGCTCTCATGCGATGGCCCGTCCTACGGCCGCGGCAATGCCGGCCAGGCGTCTGACCGCCTCCGCGAAGGCGTCAGGGGTGAGCGAGTTGCCCCCGTCGCTCAGGGCGGCGCCGGGGTCGCAGTGGACTTCGATCAACAGGCCATCGGCGCCCGCGGCCACCGCCGCCGCCGCCATCGCGGGCACCATCCAGGCGTGGCCGGTTCCGTGGCTCGGGTCCACCAGCACGGGCAGATGCGTCTCGCGGTGGAGCATCGGCACGGCGTTGAGGTCGAGCGTGTTGCGCGTCGAGGTCTCGAACGTCCGGATGCCCCTCTCGCAAAGGATCACCCGCGGATTGCCCGCCGCCATGACGTACTCGGCCGCCCGCAGGTACTCGGCAAGCGTCGCGCTCATGCCGCGCTTGAGGAGGACGGGCAGGTGGCTTCGGCCGACCTCCTCGAGCAGGGTGAAGTTCTGCATGTTCCGCGAGCCGATCTGCAGGATGTCGGCGCACTCGGCGACCGCCGGCAGGTGGCGCGCGTCCATCACCTCGGTCACGACCGGCAGGCCGGTCTCGGCGCGGGCGAGGGCCAGCAGGCGGAGCCCTTCGAGTTCGAGGCCGCGGAAGCTGTAGGGTGAGGTGCGGGGCTTGAACGCGCCGCCGCGAAGCACCGACGCGCCGCCGGCCTTCACGGCCCGGGCCGCCGCGAGCAGTTGCGCCTCGCTTTCGACGGCGCACGGCCCGGCGATGATCACGACCTCGGGGCCCCCGATGCGCACGCCCCGGACCTCGACGACCGTGCCGGCCGGCTTCGCGGCGCGAGCCGCCAGGCGCAGGCCGTCATCGGTCATCACCCCTGCCTCCGGCCGAACACCGCGATCGCCTCGATTTCCACCAGCAGATCCTCGCGGCACAGCCGCGCCTGGATCCCGGTGCTCGCCGGCAGCGGGTCGAGGCCGAGCCAGGTGAAGAACGCCGTCCGCACCTCGTTGAAGTCCCGGTAGTCGCGCTCGATGTCGCGCAGGTAGCACGTCGTCCGGACCATATCGTGCCACGTGGCGCCCTCCGACGCGAGCAGCGCCGTGATGTTCCGGTAGGTGCGCCACAGCTGCGCGCGGAAATCGCCGGCGTGCACCGTCAGCCCGGCCTCGTCCACGCTCGCCGTTCCCGAAATCAGGAGCATCGTCTTGTCGCCGAGGTCGAACCGAATCCCTCGGGCAAAGGAGGACGGCCGGGGGTAGTCGAACGCCTCGTTGAGGACGGCGCTGGCCTTCATGGCCCGGCGCTCGATACGGGCCGCCGACGGTCCGGTCCCCTCGAAGAGGCCGGGCGGATTCGGCGATCCGTCCCCGGCGAGCAGGCCGAGCGCGGCCATTTCCGCTCTCTCTTCGGGCGACTTCGGCTGGATGAGTGCGGCGTTCACGACGACATGGCCGGCCGGTACGGGCATCGAGAGTCCCTTCGGGTTGGCGTCCGTTCTTTGTGTTAGACCGTCGCCAGCGGCCGAACGTTGAACCGGCTGATAGTGTAGAATCCGCATTCCGCCCGATCGATCGGAGCGCCCGGCCGACCGGCGGCGCCCAGTCCCCGATGCTGCGACAGCACGCGCTCTGCCTGGCGTTCGGTGTCGCCCTCCTGGGCAGCGCTCCGCCGGTTCGCGCCCAATCCCCCGGCCAGGTGACTGGCTACATTATCGACCAGACGGGCCTCGCGGTTGCGGAAGTTTCCGTATCGGCCTCGGGGCCGTCGCCGGCGACCGCGGTGCAGACGACGCGGACCGATCGGCGCGGCGTCTACACTCTGTCCGGCCTTTCCCCGGGCACCTACCGCGTGACGTTCGAACTCGGGGGCTTTCAGCGGCAGGAGCGGACCGTATCGGTAGACGCCGGCGCCGTCGTCTCCCTCGACATCCGGCTCGAGCTCGCGGCGATTCCCCAGGAAGTGAAGGTCACGCCCGAGATCGGCGCGCGGCCGGCACGCGAGCCTGCGCCGGGCGAGGCGGTCGTGTCCGGCGAGACGCTCGACCGGGCGCCGATCGGGCGGACCGTGGAACAGGCGGTGCTCATGACGCCGGGAGTGAGCGCGACCGGGCCGAGCAACGCTCTGGTCATGGCGGGAGCGTTCTGGTACGGCAACCTGTTCCTGGTGGACGGCCTCGTGGCGAACGACAGCACCCGGGGCGGCGCCAGGGGCTTCTACTTCACCGACGCGCTGCAGGAGATTCGCGTATCGACCAGCGCCATACCGGTCGAGTTCGGCCGGTTCCAGGGCGGCGTGGTTCAGGTGATCACGCGGTCGGGCGGCAACGCATTCGCGGGCACGCTGCGCATCACGATTACCAACGACAATTGGCGCGCGCTGACGCCCTACCGCGGCGACGCGACGCTGAACCGCCGGACGCCCACCTGGGAGCTCACTGCCGGCGGCCCGCTTGTGAAGCAGAAGCTGTACGTCTTCGGCGGCGCGACGCGCATCCGTAACGAGCAGCGGCGGACGCTGGCGTTCGTCGGCGGCACCTATCCCTACGCCGACGAGGAGACGCGCTACGAGATCAAGGGCACCTGGCAGCCCGCCAAGTCGCAGACCGTGCAGGCGACGTATTTCCGGATCGAGTCGTCGCGCGACAATGTCGTGTCAGGGACGGTGATGGACCTCGCCAGCCTCTACGACACGCGGTCGCCCGAGTCCCTGGCGGGCATGTCGTATCGCGCCGTGCTGGGGAGGCGCATCCTCTTCGAGACCGGGTACTCGCGCCGGGACCTGCTGGTCAGCGGCGCAGGCTCGAGCGACACCAGCCTCGCGCTCGGGACGCCCGTCTGGGACCGGTCCCGCTCAGACGCGCGATTCAACTCGCCCACCGGGTGTGCCGTCTGCCCGGGGGCGGCCGACGAGCGCGACAGCCAGAACCTCACCGCGACGTTACTGTTCACGCTTTCGGGGGCGCGATGGGGTGCCCACGCGATCGGCGCCGGCGTCGACTTGTTCCAGGAGACGCGCCAGACCAACGCCTACCAGTCCGGCAGCAGCTATCGCGTGCGCGCGACGCGGTCGATCGTCCAGGGCGGCCAGGTCTACCCGGTCTTCCTGGCCGATCGCACGACGTGGATCTACTTCCAGCCGATCCTGCAGCCGTCCGTGGGCAACGATCTGCGGACGTACTCAGCCTATGCCTCCGACACGTGGCGACTTTCCCGGACGCTAACCGTGCGAGCGGGCCTGCGTCTCGACGTCAACGACGACCGCGACAGCACCGGAGCCCGCGCCGTGCTCGACACGGCGTGGAGCCCGCGCGTCGGTGCCGCGTGGGATCCGACGGGCCGCGGCGCCTGGCTGCTGAGCGGAGCCTGGTCCCGCTACGTATCGGCGATCAACAGCAACGTCGCCGATGCTGCGTCGCCCGGCGGCCGGCCGGCGACTTACGTCTACGACTATCTCGGGCCGGCGGTGAACGCGAGCGCGTCCGGCCCTCTCACCCCGTCAAGCGACGCCCTGGCCGTCCTCTTCAACTGGTTCCTCGCTCCGCCGGGAGTCAACCGCGCGACACGCGGCGCGCCCACAACGCCCGGGGTGAACGTGCGGATGGATCAGGAACTGGCGCCGCTCGACACGCGCGAGGTCCTGGTCGGCGTCAGCCGCCAATTGGGGACGAAGGGCTCGGTGCGAGCGGACGGCATCTTCAGGCGCTACCTGAGCTTCTACGCCACTCGCCGTGACCTCTCGACCGGCAAGGCGACGGGGCCGGGCGGCGGGATCTACGACGTGATGGTGATTACCAACGCCAGCTCGGACGCCGAACGCACGTACCGGGGGTTGCACACGCAAGTGATCTACCGACCGATCCCGCGATTCCAGATCCTCGCCGCCTACACGTTCGCTTCCACCGCCGGGAACGTCGAGGGAGAGGATGCCGCCATCGGCCCGACGATGGTAACGCTGGGCGACTACCCGGAATACCGGGAGCGGCGCTGGAACTCGCCCGATGGTCCGCTGGCGACCGACCAGCGGCATCGCCTCCGGCTGTGGGCGAACGTCACGCTGAAGGTGCCGCCGTCGATCGGCAGCATCACGCCGGGCGTGATCCAGCGCATCGAATCGGGCACCCCCTGGAGCGCGATCGGCAACATCAACCCGAGCGCGTACGTGAAGAACCCCGGGTACACGACGCCGCCGACGTCGGTGGCTTACTACTTCAGCCAACGAGGGGCGTATCGCCACGAAACGGTCTTTGCGACCGATCTGTCGGTCTACTGGTCGCGACGGATTCCGAAGGCGAAGACGGGCCAGATCTTCGCGCGCGCGCTCCTCGTCAACGTCTTCAACCAGAGCGCGGCGATCCGCGTGAACCGCACCGTGCTCACCCGCAACGACAGCGCCGCCTACCAGGCCTTCAACCCCTTCACCGGGACGCCGGTGCTGGGAACGCACTACGACTACGGCGTGGACTTCGCGAAACCGATCAGCCCGTCCGACTACCAGGCCCCGCGCGAGTTCTCCATCGCCTTCGGTATTCGGTACCGACGCCGGCTGACGGCTAGAAACTGAACCGTGCGCCGAGCTGGGCCCGGAACGGCGAGCCGGCGCTGGTCGGCTGGCCGAACAGCGGCGACGTCAGCACGCCGCTGTAAGCGGTGTAGTTGGCGCGGTTGAGGATGTTCTGCGCCGACACGTAGAAGTCGACGCGGAACCTCTTGTCGGAACCCCCGCCGGCAAACCCGGTGGCCATCGCGCCGCCGCCCCCGCCGCCGGAGCCGACCGCCACCACCATCGTCTGGCCGCCGCCTCCGCCGCCCGCCGATCGAGGCGGCCCGAAGCCGAACCCCCACGACAGCCGGCCGCCGAGCTCGAAGCTGTCCGAGCCGCGCGCGGAGTTCCTCGAGGTCCCGTCCGGCCTGTCGTTGAACACGCCGTCGCCGTTGTCGTCGCGCCCTGTCGTGATGTTGTACGGCGTCGCGGTCCGGTAGCTCGCGTTCAACGACACCGAGAGGCCGGTCGTCGGGCTGACGTTGACAGACCCGCTGACCCGGTGTCTGGAGTCGCCCGACGTGGGACCCCACTCGGCGTCGAGGTCGTCGCCGCTCGACAGCGGCGAGAACGCGCCCGTCGTGTTCGTCCGAGCCGTCGACAGCGTGTAGTTCACGAAGAGGAACAGCCGGCGCCAGTCCATCTTCATCAGGTTCCACCCGACGTTGACCGTGTGCGAGTTCGAGTCGGCATCCGAGACGAGCTTCAGCTCGTTGGCGAACTCGGGGTCGGGCCGAACACCGGCGACAGGGACGTTCAGGTTCTGCGGTCGCAGCAGGTTGGTGCCGAACCCGAAGCTGTAGGTGGCGCTCACACGCGAATTGGGCGTCAGCACGCGGTCCACGCCGCTGCTGAGCCGGTGGGCGTTCGGGAGCAGCAGGTCGTCGGACCAGAGATAGCGGTTCGTCGGGGGCGTGGTCCCGATCAGCCCCGGGTCGGGATACGACGGGTTGATGATGTTCAACTCGCGCTGGCGGTAGCCGTCCACGAGCAGCGTCTGCTTGTAGATGTCGCCCGCAATCCAGTCGTAGAAGTAGCCGTAGCTCGCGCGGAACGTGATCTTGCCGTCCCGGTACGGCGACCAGGCCGCGCTGACGCGAGGCGAGACGTTCCACGGATCGCCCACGTGGGTCTGCGAGCCGTAGCGCACGCCGGCCGAGAGCAGCAGGCTCCGGAGGACGCGCCAGTCGTCCTGCACGTAGACGCCGGCCTGCACCTGCGAGTACTGCAGATCCGGATTCCCGATCCGGCGCGTGTAGCTCGACGCCTTGCCCGCGTCGTAGTCGGCCAGGCTCGCGAACGTGTAGGTGCCGAGGTAGTTC
This sequence comes from uncultured Acidobacteriota bacterium, assembly GCA_963698725.1. Classification (GTDB taxonomy): domain Bacteria; phylum Acidobacteriota; class Vicinamibacteria; order Vicinamibacterales; family Fen-181; genus FEN-299. The sequence goes on along the minus strand of CAVORY010000002.1, from coordinate 879,865 downwards.
GACGTGTCGTCGGACGTGTACTGGCCGCCTTCGACGAGCACGCCCAGGCGCCACGAGTGGTTGCCGCGGACGTAGTCGAGGTCGGTCGCGGCCTCGAACACGACATCCTGGCGGCCGCCCCGCATCTGCGCACCGCCCGACGTGAAGGCGTCGTTGACGCGGATCGTCGTCTCTTCGATGCTCGAGACCGAGCTCGAGTCGGACCACCGAACCTGCAGGCGCGACTCGGTGAAGAGCCGGCGGCCCAGCGGCCCGTTCTCGGAGAACCGGAGCATGTTGGTCGCCGACTCATTCGCGTAGCGGCGTGACGGGAGGTTGTACTCGCCGACGCCCAGGTTGCGCTGCTCGACGTCCGAGCGGTCGTAGCTGATGCGGATCGCGTGGTCCTTTCGAATCACGTGGTCGATGCGCCCCGAGATGTTCCACCGGTCGATGGGCTGGCGCAGCGGTTCGGCGAACACGACGCCGCCAGGGAGCACCGCGTAGATGTTCGACGAGAAGTACTGCGAGGCCAGGCCGGCCGACACCGAGAACGACGTCTTGTTCGGCTTGATGGTGCCGAACAGCGAGAAGCTGCCCTGCCTCAGCTGCTCCTGCCCCTTCGTCCTCGACAGCGCGTTCTTCGCATTGAGCGCATCGTCGGCGAAGTTGAAGTCGGTGCTGCCCCGCATCGGACCGGCGCCGGGCGTCGTCATGATGTCGATGTGAATCGCGCCGCTCATGCCGCCGTGGTTCTGGGCAGCGAACTGGTCCATCCGCGGAAGCCGGATCGACCGAATCTGGGACTTGGGCGGGAGCTTGCCGCCGCTGAAGCCGTCGACCCGGATCGTCGCGCCGGGCGGGGCCATCAGCTTCAGCACCCGCTCCATCTCGTCGGGATCGTCGGGTAGCGCTTCGATCTGTTCGCGTGTGAGCACGGTGCTGAACGCCGAGCCGCGCGGGTCCATCGCCGCGCTCTGCTTGTCGCGGGTGACGGTGACGTCTTCGTCGAGTTTCTGGAGTTGGAGCGTGATGGTGCGCCGGTTGTCGCCGGCCCGCACGCGGACGTCGCGGACGATCGCGGTCTGGAAACCGGCGAACTCCGCGCGAACCGTGTATCGGCCCGGCTCGAGGTCCTCGAAGACGGCGACGCCGAAGGCCGAGGTGCGGCTTTCTCGCCGGACCGACGCGAGCGCCTGATCCTGCCCCTCGAGGACGACCGCCGCCTTGGGCAGAATGCCGGCGGTCTGGTCCATGACCGTGATCGACAGCCGCCCGCGCCGAGGCGCGGGCTGTGCCGATGCGACTGAAACGGCGGCGGCGAGCGCGACGAGAGCGGCGACGCCGACGCCGCGAATCCGAGTGCTTCGTGACACCGATGAGTCCCCCGTGCCTGCGATTGCGACGCTCTGTCCGGCTGCCCGAGTCCGCTGCGGGCTCAAAGCTGCCAGCTGTCCGCTGCCAGCCCTTCGACTCGCTGCGCTCGCTCAGGGCAGGCTGCCTACTTCGTCACCGTGAACTTCTTCGCGTCGATCTTCACGTTCACCTTGACCTTCTCGAAGGTGACCTCCTCGACCGGTTTGCCGTCGACCGACCGCTGAAGCCGGTGGGGGACCTGGACGCCGTCGACGGCCCGATAGTCGCCGTAGAAGAGGCGGTACTCGACGACGCGGCGCTTGGCCTCCGCTTCCTTTCTCTGCTCCTCGAGTTGCTTCATCAGCGCCTCGCGCTCTTCGGGCGTCATGTTGGCCCGGGGTGCCTGTCCGGCCGGCGCAGCCATGGCGCCGTGCGACACGCCGCCGCCACCGCCAACCGTCACAGCGGTCGCGCCCCCGGGGCCGGAGCTCACGCTGCGGGACATGGTCAGCGGCTCCTTGGCCATCCAGCTGAGCATGAGGGGGAGATGCGTCGTGGCGTCGACGAACAGGCGGGCGGTGAAGTCGCCCTCGCCCTTCACCTCGATCACGTCGGCCTTGCCGTCGGGCGACTCGGCCTGCCCCGCAAATGTCATGGCGAGCGGATAGGCGGCCGGCGACTTCGCGAACATGCCGAGCGCCATGCGCGCGAAGTCCTGTCTGGCGGTCACGAGCGTCGCCTTCCGCGCTGCCTCCTGTTGCTCGGGCGTCTGCGCCGCGCCGGACATGGTCGTTCCGCCCGACCCGACGGTCATCGTCGAGCCGCCCGGTCCTGCGCTCCTGAACATGACGACATTGCCGCCGCCGGCCAGTTGCGGCGGCGCGTCGATCTCGTTGATGATGCCGTCGCCGTTGAACCCGGAGTTGCGGTAGATGCTCATGTTGCCCATGTTCGCGAGCACGTCGCGCCGCATGAACTTGTCCGGCAACTCGATTGCCACCTCGAACTCGCTCTCGGTGCTCGCCCCGGCGGGGTTGATCCGCATCGCGCGCCCCTCGATCGCGAGCGACTTCACCGCGTCGAGCTTCTTGTCGCCGCCGAGCGCCTGGCGAGCGGCCGCCAGTATCCTGTCCGCGTCTCCTCCCTGCGCGGTCACGATCGCCTGCGCGGCCACGAGCGACGCGAGCACGAGCAGCCTGCTGATGTTTCTCATATCGTCGTTCCTCCGACAGTGCGGTGCGGGGGCGCATCCGCTTTCGAATGACCACCGCCGCGCCGGCCGACGCCGGCCCGGCGGGCGGAGCCCTGCACCGGATCGTACCCGGTACTCTCAGTATTGTCCCAGGGGCGTGGAGAAGTTCCACGAAGCGGCAGCGATGGGGCTGTCGCCGATCAGGTTGGACGGCGAAGCGGCCGCTCGAGTCTGGCCGGGCACGGCGGCCGGAACCGTCGCGGCGGGGAGGAAAGGGCCCGGCAATCGCCGGGCCCCGTCAAGCTAGACGTTCTCCTTCTTGTGGCACTCGGCGCACTTGCCGGCGGCAGGCGCCTTCTTGCCGGCCGCAATCGTCTTCACATGGCAGTCGATGCACAGGCCGCCCTTGGCCATGGCGACGTGGAACGCGCCCTGGGAGTTGGTCTTCATGGGCGCGGTCGCGGCCTTGGTGTGGCACTCCTGGCATCCCTGGTGCGCCGACTTCGACGGCTTCTCGGGCTTGGACGCGTGGTGGCACGCTTCGCACTTCACGCCGTCGAGCTTGCTGTGCTTGGCGTGGTCGAACTTCACGCCGCCCATCGGCGAGCCCTTGAGGATCACGACGCCCGGCGCCTTTTCCTGCGCGTAGGCAAGGCCTGAAAAGGCGAACGCAACGGCGAACACGGCCAGAATGACTACGAATCGCTTCATGTCTGCTCCTTGGCTGAGAATTTCAGGGGGCTGGCCCCAACGTCCGGATTGTACCGCACTGTTGAATTTTGTCCAGATCGGTTATTCGACCGCCTCCCGGACTGCTGATTCCTTCAGCACCCGCGGCATGCTCCGGGCACCTTTCCCCAACTGCCGTCCCGATGCTGCAAAGGGCGGGCCGCGCTTATAATGGGAGCCCATGCCACCCAAACGACAAGTGTCGGAGGCCGCCGGCAGGCCGTCGCACTTCACGACGATCTCCGGACGGCCGGTCGAGCCGCTGTACACGCCGGAGGACACCGCCGGCCTCGACTACGCCCGCGACCTGAACGACCCGGGGAGCTTCCCCTACACGCGCGGCATTCACCCGACGGGCTATCGCGGAAAGGTCTGGACCATGCGGCAGTTCGCAGGGTTCGGGACGCCGGAGGACACCAACGCCCGCTACAAGGAGCTGCTGGCCAACGGGGGCACGGGTCTGAGCGTCGCGTTCGACCTGCCGACGCTGATGGGGCGGGATCCGGACCACCAGCTGTCGCTCGGAGAAGTCGGCAAGTGCGGCGTGGCGATCGCGTCGCTGGCCGACATGGAAACGCTGTTCGAGGGGATTTCGCTCGCCGACATCACGACGTCGATGACGATCAACTCGCCGGCGTCGATGATCTTCGCGATGTACCTGGTGGTGGCCGAGCGGCAGGGCGCCGACTGGAAGCGGATCTCGGGCACGATCCAGAACGACATCCTGAAGGAGTTCATCGCCCAGAAGGAGTACATCTTCCCGCCGCGGCCGTCGATGCGCCTCATCACCGACGTGTTCTCGTTCTGCGCCCGCGAGGTGCCGCGGTGGAACACGATCTCGGTGAGCGGCTACCACATCCGCGAGGCCGGGGCGACGGCGCTGCAGGAGCTGGCATTCACCCTGCGCGACGGGATCGAGTACGTCCAGTACGGCGTCGACGCCGGCCTGGACGTGGACGAGTTCGTCCCGCGCATCTCGTTCTTCTTCAACGCGCACAGCGACTTCTTCGAGGAGATCGCCAAGTACCGGGCCGCGCGACGGGTCTGGGCGCGGGTGATGCGCGACCGGTTCGGCGCCAAGGACGAGCGTTCGCTGAAACTCCGCTTCCACTCGCAAACGGCGGGCGCCTCGCTGACGGCGCAGCAGCCCTACAACAACGTCGTGCGCACGGCGCTCCAGGCGCTCGGCGCGGTGCTCGGCGGCACGCAGTCGCTGCACACCAACTCGCTGGACGAGGCGCTGGCCCTGCCCACGAGCGAAGCGGTGACCATCGCGCTGCGCACGCAGCAGATCATCGCGCACGAGAGCGGCGTGGCCAACGTCGTCGATCCGCTCGGCGGCTCGTACTTCGTCGAGCGACTGACCTCCGACATGGAGCGCGAGACGCTCGAGATCTTCCGGGCGATCGACGACCTGGGCGGAATGGTCGCCGCCATCGAGCAGGGCTATCCGCAGAAGGCGATCGCCGAAAGCGCCTACCTCCTGCAGCAGGCGATCGAGCGCCGCGACAAGGTCATCGTCGGCGTCAACGACTTCGTCGCGGACGCGGAGGATTCGATCCCGACGCTCTACATCGACGAGGCGGCCGCCGAGCGGCAGCTGGCGAAACTCGAGCGGGTGCGGCGCGAACGCGACGCCGATCGCGTGGCGCGGGCGCTCGACGATCTCCGGAGAGTGGCGGCGGGCGAGGGGAACACGATGGAGCCCATTCTCGCCGCCGTCAGGGCCTATGCGACCGTCGGCGAGATGTGCGACGCGCTGCGCGACGTATGGGGCGAATTCGAAGAGGTGCCAGTGATCTAGCGCAGCCGGCAGTTGCCAGCTGTCAGCTGCGGGAGAGGTCCTTCGCTATGCGCAAGATCCGAGTGGTTATCGCCAAGCCGGGCCTCGACGGTCACGACCGCGGCGCGAAGGTCATCGCCCGCGCCCTCAGGGACGCTGGGATGGAGGTGATCTACACCGGCCTGCGCCAGACGCCGGAGCAGATCGTGGCCGCGGCGCTGCAGGAGGACGCCGACGTGATCGGCCTCTCCATCCTGTCGGGCGCACATACGCAGATTTGCCCCCGCGTCATGGAACTGGTGCGCCAGCAGGGCCTCGACGACGTGCTGGTGCTGGTCGGGGGGATCATCCCCAACGTGGACGTGCCGAAGCTCGAGGCGATTGGCATCAAGGGGATCTTCAGACCAGGCAGCACGATGAAGGACATCGTCGACTTCATCGGGCGGCACGTACGGCCGGCGGCCTGATTCGGCTGCCTGCGCCTGAGACCTCAGCGGGCATCCGGCGGGCGGCGCCCGGCTGAAGTCGGGCGCTCCTGGCGCCGATAATGAGGTGTGTCGCCCCCTGCCGCGGGGCCTCAACGGGGACCGGATGCCGTACAAACTCCTGCTCGCCGACGACAGTGTCACAATCCAGCGCGTGATCGAGTTGACGTTCGCCGAGGAGGACGTCACGGTGATGGCCGTTTCGGACGGCCAGCAGGCGATCGACCTCATCCAGGCGGCCCCGCCTGACATCGTCCTGGCCGACGTGGGGATGCCGGCGCGCGACGGCTACGAGGTGGCGGCATTCGTCAAGGACCACCCGGGCCTTGCGCACATCCCGGTGCTCCTGCTCACCGGCGCCTTCGAGCCGATCGACGAGGAGCGGGCGCGGGCGGTCCGCTGCGACGGCGTGCTTGCGAAACCGTTCGAGCCGCAGATGCTGATCAGTCGCGTCAAGGAACTGCTTCAGAAGGGGGCACTCTCGTCCGCAGAACTCGCCGCCGTCGACGGCGTGCCAGCCGCGGCCGAACCGCTGTCAGCCGCGCAGGCGCTCCTTGCTGCGCCGAGCGCAGATGAGCCGGCCATCGACGAGGATGCCACGGTCCGCATGGCCAGACCGGCCGCGTTCGCCGAGGACGACCTGCGCCTCGATGCGGCGTCGCTGGAGATGAGCCACGAACCCGAGCCGGTACCAGACGCGACGCTCGACGAGTACTTCGATCGACTCGACGCCGCCTTCACGAATCTGACAACGGCCCACGCCGGGCCTGATGCCGCCCTTCTGCCGAATACCCCCTCGAGCGAGCCGTCGGGCGCCGACGCCCCGTCTTCCCTGGTCGATGACCTCGAGGCGGCAGCCGCGGCGGTCGCCGTGGGCGTGCCCGACGCGTTCGCCGCGCTGCTCGACGCCGAGCGAGAGTTCGGCACCGGCACGGGACATCCGAACGATCCGGTCCTGGCGGCCGGGATTGTCCTGCCGGGCACGGCGGTCACCCAGGCGTTCATCGACGAAGTGGCTCGCCGCGTGAGCGAGCGCCTGGCGGAGGAGGCCCTCCGGGTGCGGGTCACCGAGATCGTCTCGACTGTCGCCGAACGGCTCGTCCGCGAGGAGATCGAGCGCCTGAAGGCGGGCAGCCGCTCCTGACGGCGCTACCGCTGCTCCTGTCCTGCGCGCCTCCGGTGCGCCGCCAGGAACTCGAACACCTTCGGCAGGTTGGGCACCACCACGTCGATGTGGCTGCCGCCCGGCACTTCCACGTAGACGACCTCCACCCCGAGTCGCTTCATCTCGGCCACCATCGCTCGTGACCCGGCGACATTGACCGTCGCATCGGCGTCGCCGTGGACGACGATCTGCGGGATCCCCTTCATCCGGGTGACGGTCGCGGGACTGCCGGTGCCGGCGAACGGCCCCAGCGCGGCCCACATCTCGGGGTACTTCGCCCCGAGATGCCACGCGCCGATTGCGCCCATTGAGTGTCCGATCAGGTAGATGCGATCCGGGTCGACGTTGTAGTGCCCGCGCATCAGGCGCACCGTCTCCAGGACGTCCTTCTCGCTCAACTCGATCCGGCGGCGCGTGGCGGCGTCGGTTGGCCCCATCCTCGGCGCGCCGTAGGCGCCGTCAACACGGTAGCCGAGCGGTGCGACCATCAGGAAGCTGTGTTGCTCGGCGAGCTTGACCGGCACGCCCGAGTAGCTGTCGAAGAACGAGTCCTCGTTCCCGCCCAGACCGTGGAGCGCGACGACAAGCGGCATGGGAGTCGTCGGTCGATAGCCCGTCGGGACGTAGACGCGGTACGGCATGACCTCGCCGGCCCCTTCGAGGAGGTAGTGGCGTTCCATGCTGCCCGTTCGCCCCTTGAACGGGTCCTGCCCCTTCGCCGCGGCCGCCAGGACCGCCTCTGCGGTGCTCAGTTCGGCCCCCACGTCGAACGTGCCCAGCCCGACGCGGCCGCGGTTGACGTTGCGGATGAAGTCGGCCGGGTAGCCGATGTCCGCCCGAAGGGCCTCGGGTGCGGTCGCCGCGCCTGCCTCGAGCGCGCGCAGCCGCGGACCGAGCCCCTTCTGGAGCACGACGCGGAGCCGCGCCACGCCCAGCGGCGAGTCGCCGTCGAAGAGCTGCCCCTCCAGCGTGTACGCGCCGTCCGGGATGCCGGAGAGATCGAGTTCCAGCGGAAACGGCGACTCGCGCAGATCCCGGGCCACGCCCTCGAGGCGGCCGAACTCGCGCGCGGCGACCGTCGGCGCGGCGGTGGCGGGGCCCCCGGCAACGCCGCCCGCCCCCCGCTTCATCAGCGAGATGCGCGCCGTGATGGCGGGCGACAGCACGATGGCCGGCTTGTAGATCTGCTCCAGCCGTGCGGCGTAGGGTTCCGACGAGTCGATCACCGTGCGCTCGGCCCTGATCACCAGCGAATTCTGGTAGTCGAGCGCCGGCGTCCACGGCGACCCCGAAAGCAACGCCATGCCTCGCGCGATCTGGCGCCTCGCCTCGCCCATGTCGCCCGATTGCACCGCCGCGGCCAACTCCCGGTCGACGGCGTCGATCTGCGCTTTGAGCTCGCCGTCCGGCTTGGCGGTCGCCTTGCGGGTGTTGTACGCCACGCGCAGGCTGCTGAAGCCCGGGAGCGCCTGGGCGCCCGCCAGGGCCGGCCAGAGGGCGAGGACGAACATCACGGTCAGCGCGAACGGTCTCATCATTCCTAGATTCTCCCCCGTTCTTCCGCTACGATCCAAAGATCTATGCGTGAACTCTCCAAAGCGTTCGAGCACTCGGAGGTCGACCCGCGCTGGTACGCGTTCTGGGAGTCGATTGGCGCGTTCCGCGCGAATCCGGCCTCCGGCAAGCCGCGCTTCAGCATGGTCATCCCGCCGCCCAACGTGACCGGCTCGCTCCACATGGGCCACGCGCTCAACCACACGCTGCCCGACATCATCGCGCGTTGGAAGCGGATGCAGGGATACGACGTCCTCTGGCTGCCGGGCACCGATCACGCCGGCATCGCCACGCAGAACGTCGTCGAGAAGCAGCTGGCGCAGGAGGGGAAGACCCGCCACGACCTCGGCCGCGAGGCGTTCGAGGCACGCGTCTGGGACTGGGTGAAGCAGAGCCACGGCACGATTACCGGCCAGATGCGAAAGCTCGGCGAGTCGGTCGACTGGACGCGCGAGCGGTTCACGCTGGACGAGCAGTTGTCGCGTGCGGTGCGCCGCGTGTTCGTCTCGCTGTACGAGGAGGGGTTGATCTACCGCGGCACCTACATCGTGAACTGGTGCCCGCGCTGCCGCACGGCGCTGTCCGATCTCGAGGTCGTCCACAAGGACACGACGGGGAAGCTCTGGTACGTCCGCTACCCGGGCGCGGACGGCGGAGAGGGCGTGGTCGTGGCCACCACCCGCCCCGAGACGATGCTCGGCGACACGGCGGTGGCGGTGAACCCGGACGACGACCGGTACCGGGACCGGATCGGCCAGACCGTTCGGCTGCCGATCATCGGGCGCGATCTGACCATCATCGCCGACGAGTTCGTCGACCCCGCGTTCGGCACGGGCGCCGTGAAAGTGACGCCGGCGCACGATCCGAACGACTTCCAGATGGGGAAGCGGCACGGCCTGCCCGAGGTGGCGGTCATCGACGAGGACGGGCGGATCACGACGGCCGGCGGGCCGTTCGCCGGGCTCGACCGCTTCAAGGCACGGGCCGGCGTCGTCGAGCGGCTCGAGGCCGAGGGGCTGCTCGTGAAGGTGACGGACCACCAGCACGCGGTCGGCGCCTGCCAGCGGTGCAGCACGGTGGTCGAGCCGCTGGTGTCGACGCAGTGGTTCGTGAAGATCGCCCCGCTCGCGCAGGAGGCCATCCGCGTCGTCGAGAACGGCCAGGTGCGTTTCCTGCCCGAGAACTGGACGAAGACCTACTACGACTGGATGTACAACATCCACGACTGGTGCATCTCGCGCCAGCTGTGGTGGGGGCATCGCATCCCCGCCTGGTACTGTGAGTCGTGCAACCGGATGACGGTCGCCGAGCAGGCGCCGGAGCGGTGCGGGTGCGGCGGCGCGCTGGCGCAGGACAGCGACGTGCTCGACACCTGGTTCAGCTCGCAGCTCTGGCCGTTCAGCACGATGGGCTGGCCGGACGCGACCGAGGACTTCCTCCGCTACTACCCGACCGACCTGATGTTGACCGCGTTCGACATCATCTTCTTCTGGGTCGCGCGGATGATCATGGCGGGGGCGAAGTTCGCGGGCGACGTGCCGTTCCGCGACGTGTACATCACCGGCCTGGTGCGCGACGAGCGTGGCCAGAAGATGTCGAAGTCGAAGGGGAACGTCGTCGATCCGCTCGAGGTGATGGACGACATCGGCGCAGACGCCCTGCGGTTCACGCTGACCGCCATGGCGGCGCCCGGGATGGACATCCCCCTCTCGGAAGGGCGGATGACCGGCTACCGGCAGTTCATCAACAAGATCTGGAACGCGTCCCGGTTCGCGCTGATGAACCTGGGCGACGACCCGGTGCGCGCGGAGGTGCCGGAGGCGTCGTCGCTCGGTCTCGTGCACCGCTGGATTCTGCATCGGCTGAACGCCGTGACCGGCGAGGTGGAGGAAGCGCTCACGACATACCGCTTCGACGTGGCCGCCGACCGGCTGTACCACTTCTTCTGGCACGAGTACGCCGACTGGTACATCGAGATGGTGAAGCAGCACCTGCAGGCGGACGGCGCCGAGCGCCACACGGCGCGCGCCGTGCTCGTCGAGGTGCACGACCGGGTGCTGCGCCTGCTCCATCCGATCATTCCGTTCGTCACCGAGGAACTGTGGCAGCATCTGCCGCGTCGCGCCGGGGACGGGCAGACGATCACGCTCGCCGCATTCCCCACCGTGCGTGACGACTGGGCGGACGCGGGCGTCGAGGCGGAGATAGGCCTGATGCAGGACGTGGTGACCACCATCCGTACTGCGAGGGCCGAGCGGACCGTGAAGCCCTCCCAGCGGATCAGCGCCACCGTCGAGGGCGCGAGCCCGGAGCAGGCGCGGATCCTCACCGAGCAGAAGGGCTACGTGCTGGCGCTGGCAGGCCTCACGTCGCTCGAGTTCGGAGGCGCACCGGCCGGTTCGGACGCCGCCCTCGAGACCGTGACACGGGTGTGTGGCGACCTGCGGGTGCACATCCTGATGCCGGCTGCGGACCGGGGAGCCGAGATCGAGAAGCTGCGGAAGAAGCTGGCCGAAACCGAACGCGAGATCGCCGGCATCGACGCCAAGCTGGCGAACGCGAATTTCCTGTCGCGGGCGCCGGCCAAGCTGGTGGAAGACACCCAGGCGCGCCGGGTGGCGCTCGAGGTGCAGGTCGGGAAGATCCGGCATACGCTGGTCGAGATGGGAGCGTAGACGGTGAGCCAGGCCCGGTTGATCGCGGGCGACCTGCCGCGCGACTTCGCGGACGCGCTCGCGGCTCGTGCCAACCGCCTGCGCGGGTTCGCAGCGCCAGTCGTCTGGTACGACACCCTGTCGTCCACGAACGATCTGGCCGATCGGGCGGCGGCGGCCGGAGCCGCCCACGGGACGGTCGTGGCCGCGGACTGCCAGGAGAGCGGGCGCGGTCGGATGGGGCGTGCATGGCATTCTCCGCCGGGCGCCGGGCTGTACATCTCGGTGGTGCTGCGACCAGGCGAGATGGGCGCCGCCGACGGTGGGGGCGGCGTGGCCGCCGCGTCGCACGTCACGCTGACGGCCGGCGTCGCGTGCGCCGAGGCGCTGCGGAACGCGACAGGGCTGCCCGCCGCCATCAAGTGGCCCAATGACCTGGTCGTCGGACCGCGAAAGGTGTGCGGAATCCTCGCCGAGGCGGCCAGTTCGGACGGGCGACTCCGGCACGTCGTCCTCGGGTACGGAATCAACGTACTGGCCGCATCGTACCCGCCCGAAATCGCTGAACGCGCCACGTCGATCGCAGCCGAACTCGGGCGGTTTGTCGACCGCGCCGCGGTGTTCGCCGAGTCGTTGGCGTGCCTGGCCGAGCGGATTCGCCAGTTGTCGTCCGGCGGATTCGGTGCCATGCTCGACGCGTGGCGGGCGCTGTCGCCGAGCAGCGCCGGCGCGCGGGTCGAGATCGCGACGCCGGCGGGCTGGACCGAGGCGGTGACGGCCGGCATCGACGGTGACGGCGCGCTGCTCGCGAAGGCCGGCGGCACCGTCCACCGCGTCGTCGCCGGCGAAGTGCGGTGGGGCGGGTAGGGCTCAGGGCTCAAGGCTCAGGGCTCAAGATCGCACGATCGCAAGTTCGCAAGATCGCGAGATTCCGAGAATCATCATGTTGCTCGCCATTGACATCGGCAACACCAACATCGTCGTCGGCGTGTTCGACGCCGAGCGGCTGAGGCACAGCTGGCGGCTGTCGACCCAGCGGCAGCGGACGGCGGACGAGATGGGCATGTTCGTGCTGCAGCTGTTTCAGCACGGGCAGCTGACGCCGGCCGGCATCGACGCCGTGGTGCTGGCCTCCGTCGTGCCCACGCTGACGCGGCCCACCGCGGAGATGGCCCGTCGCTATTTCCGCCGGGAGGCGCTGGTGGTGGACGGAGCCACCGACACCGGCATGCCGTTGCTGGTCGACGAGCCCGGGCAGGTAGGAGCCGATCGTATCGTCAACGGCGTGGGGGCGCACGGGCGACATGGTCGCGCAGACGACGGTACCGCGCGGGATCTGATCGTCGTCGATTTCGGCACCGCGACCACGTTCGACGTGATCTCGGCTCGAGGCGAGTACCGCGGCGGCGTCATCTGCCCCGGCGTGAACATCTCCGCCGACGCGCTGTTCGAACGCGCGGCCCGGCTGCCGCGGGTGGACGTCCGGAAGCCGGCGACCGTCATCGGGCGGACGACCGTCGCCCAGATGCGATCGGGCCTGTTCTGGGGCTACGTGGGTCTGGTAGAGGGGATCGTCGGACGGATGCGCCGTGAACTCGGCGGCTCCGCCGCGTGCGTCGCGACCGGGGGGCTCGCCGAGATGATCGCGCCCGACACGTCGGTCATCGATACGGTCGACCGCGATCTGACGCTGCACGGCCTGCGCATCATCTGGGCCCGGAACCAGAAGGCATCAGAGTAGTGGACGCCGACGCTTACTGCCGCGAGGTCGAGGCGCACCTCTGCCGCCGAAACGCGGGGCACCTGGTGCGGGTGGCCGGTCCGGCGTTCGAGATGGTGGCGGGCTGGGCGGCGAAGGGCATCCCCCTCAAGGTGGCCCTCAGCGGGATCGACCGGGCGGTCGACCGTCGGGACGCGAAGGGGCCGAGCCGCAGGCCGCTGCGCGTCGAGTTCTGCGAGGCGGACGTCCTGGACGCCTTCGACGCATGGCGCCGGGCGGTCGGCGTCGGCACCGCCGGCGGGGGAGGGCTGGGGCCGGCAGGGTCGGCAGAGGCTGCTGGCGACGAACCGCGGCAGAGACCGGGGCCGTCGCTCCGAGCGCACCTCGACCGCGTCGTGACCAGGCTGACCGACTGTCTCGCGGGCGGCGCGGTCGCCGGCGATCTCGAACGCGCGATTGACCGGGCGGTCACCGAACTGGGCGACGCGAGGGCTGCAAGCCGAAGCCTTCGCGGCGAAGCCCGCGCGGCCCTCATCAACCGGCTGCAGGCCGTCGACGATGAACTGATGGCCGCGGCGCGGGCCGCGACGCCGCCGGACACGCTCGCGGCGCTCGGGCGCGAGGCGGAACAGGACCTCGCCGCGTTTCGCGGCCGCATGACCGCCGACGACTACTCCCGAGCGGTCGAGGCCGCGACGATGAAGCTGCTGCGGGAGCGGCTCAAGCTGCCGGATACTGCCTACGGCGGATGAAGAACCTGGCGCCGTCGCCCGTTCCGCTACTGTTTCTTCTTCTCCTGATGGTGTGCCTTCTCATGGCACGTCGTACAGGACATCCGGCTCACCGCCTCGGGCTCGTTCGGCGCCTGCTTGCCTTGCGCATGGCAGCTGAGGCAGCCGGTGGCCGTGTCACTGATCGTGCGGCCCGGGGTGTACGCCCCGCGGGCCTTGTTCAGCAGGCCGGCCGCGTATCCTGCGACGTCCGCGACGACGCGCCCGCACCGCTCCAAGCGTTCCGGCGAGAATGACGCGTAGCCGCTCGTGCCTGACCACCGCGAAATGGACACGTGACAGAGCACCGAATCGGCTCGCGACGAAGGCATGGCGAACCCGGCAGGCACCTTCGACGGCGCGTCCGGCGTGAACGCGGGCAGACGCTCTGCCTCGTACCAGGCCAGGACCTCGTTGATCAGCGCCGTTCGGTTCTGGCCCTGGTGGAAGAGGCCGATGGCCATCGCGGCGCCGTTACAGGTTCCGCACAACGTGCCCCAGGAGGCCACTCCACCCCCTCCATACGCGCTCAGCTCGAACGGGAACTCGGTGTAGGGCTTGCCCAGCTGGTCGGCGACCGACCCGGCAATGGCCTCGAAGACGCCGAACATGCAGCCGGCCTTGGAGTAGCTGCGGTAGGCGCGCTCCTGCGCCTTTCTGACGTCGAGCTGCCGGTACGGCCATGGATAGGACGCAGCCGGCGCCTGCCCGCCCTCGGCGGAACCGACGCGCGCGCCGAGCCACAGTGCCCCGGCCGTGCATCCCAACCCGATGAACTCCCGTCTGAACACCTCGTGACTCATGGCCCCTCTAAGGCTGGCCGCCGCGACGGCCCGCGAATGGCGAATTCTACCTCGCCTGCGCATTCCGGCGGGGCGACTCGTTACAGAAACATCGTGGCGGCGTCGTCCTCAATCGGGACGATGTCCCACTCGGCCAGTGACCAGTCTCGGGTAAGATACGCAACGAACGGCCGCCCGCCCAGGAGCGTCCCCCGGCGCCCCACGGACGCGGCACCAGGGCAGGAGGTAGTCGGCGCGCACCGCGAGCCCTCGGGACGCCCGGGTCCCTATGTAACACTCTGGCTTCTAACTTCTAACTTCTAACTTCTAACTTCTAACTTCTAACTTCTAACTTCTAACTTCTAACTTCTAACTTCTATTGTCTTCTGTCTTCTGTCTTCTGGATTCCCCCGATGCTCTCCCCGGGCGCTGTCATCGACCTGACCATCGAGAAGCCGGCCGCCGGCGGGCGGATGGTCGCCCGGCACGAGGGGCTCGTCGTGCTCGTCCACGCGGCCATCCCGGGTGAGCGCGTGCGCGCCGTTGTCGAGCGGACGGGCCAGGGCGTGGCGTACGCCACCACTGTCGAGATGATCGAGCCGTCGCCGGACCGGCGCACGGGCATCAGCGACTGGGCCTGCGGCGGGAACGTCTACGCGCACATTGCCTACGCGCGGCAAGTGCAGCTCAAGGGGGAGGTCATCGCCGACGCGCTCGCGCGCATCGGGAAGATGAAGGTCGAAGGGCCGGTGCCGGTCTCGCCGTCCCCCGAAGACGGCTACCGGATGCGCGCGCGGTTCCACGTGCGCGGGCGGAGGTTGGGCTTCTTCCGCGAGGGGACCCACGGGCTGTGCGACCCGGCCTCCACGCGGCAACTCCTCCCGGAGACCTGCGAACTTGTCAGGGCCCTATCGGAGGCGCTTGGCGACGGAGGGCTCGACGGCGTGACCGAGATCGAGTTGGGCGAGAACGTGCCGGCGACCGAGCGGGCGCTGCACGTGGAACTGGCGCGGCCTCACGTGCCGAACGGGCTGTCAGGCCTGGCGGCGCTGCCGTCGGTCGTTGGCGTGGCCGCGTCGTTCGGCACGGCGGGGCGCGGCGCGGGCGGGTCGATGCGGCGTACGGTCACCGTCGGCGGAACGGCATGTGTGCTCGACACGCTCCGGCTGCCCGGGCCTGCCGGCTCCGGGGTGGACGTCCGTCTCCAGCATCATGCGCAGGCGTTCTTCCAGGCGAACCGGTACCTGCTTGCGCCGCTCGCCGCCCGCGTGATGTCGCTGGTGCCTGAAGGCCCCGTGCTCGACCTCTACGCGGGCGTCGGCCTGTTCTCCGCGTCGCTGGCCGCCTCGGGCAGGGACTCGGTGATCGCGGTCGAAGGCGATCGGACGGGTGCCGCCGACCTGCGGGCCAACGCGGCGCCGTTCGGTCCCGCGCTCGCGCCGGTGGAAGCGGCGGTGGAAGGGTACCTGACCGCGCATCCGACGTCGGCAGAGACGACGATCATCGTCGACCCGCCGCGCACCGGGATGTCGAGGGAGGCGTCCGCCGCAATGGCTGCGCAGAAGGCGCGGACGTTGATCTACGTGTCCTGCGACGTCGCGACGTTCGCTCGCGATGCACGCAAGCTCGTCGACGCCGGGTATCGGCTGTCACACCTCGAGGCGTTCGATCTGTTCCCGAACACCGCGCACGTGGAGGCGCTGGGAGTATTCTCGCGGGGCTGAAGCCCCGCGCCACAGCGACCGCCCCGCGCCACAGCGACCGCCCCGCGCCACAGCGACCGCCCCGCGCCACAGCGACCGCCCCGCGCCACAGCGACCGCCCCGCGCCACAGCGACCGCCCGCGCCACAGCGACCGCCCCGCGCCGCGCTGAACACCCGATCCGCGTCAGGCGCCGCGCCTGCCTCTGAACCGCCAGCAGAGGAATGCGGCGGACCCGAGGATGGCGAGTTCGGTCACCGCCGCGATCAGGTTCAGCTTCCAGGCGCGAAGCGTGAGGACCTTTCGCGACACCACCGGAAAGACATCGAGTCGCGAGACGTAGTGCACGTCGGTGAACGGCCACAGGGCCAGGATGCCGCGCGGCACCGGGGAGTCGGCGCCCAGCCAGTCGAACAAGACGTGAGAGGCGTAGCTGGCGGCGATCGCGAGCGAGAACCTCACCGGGTCGCGCGCCCTCCCGCGCGTCAGCACCAGCGCGACGCCAAACACCGCCACGATCGCGCCAACGCTATGGGTGTAGGCCCGGTGCTGGCCGATGAGGAAATCCGCGTCAGCCGCCAGCCCGGCGGCGACGAACAGCCACGCCCGCCGCCACCGCATCGCGCGCTTCCAGACGGTCGTGCGCTGACGCTCCTCCGCCGTCAGTGGAGGAGGCCCGTCAGGGGCGATGAGCCATCCGGCGGCGAATCCGCCCAGGGCATGGCCGAGCGGTGAGGGCACGCGTCAGTCCTCTGGGTCCGTGGAGGCGGGAGGCGGCCGCCGTCCGGCCACGAGCCCGGAGCGGTGAGCCCCAGGTCCTGAGCCGTGAGCCCTGAGCCGTGAGCCGCCAGCCGGCTACTGCCGGCACGCCTCGATGAAGCCTTCGAACAGCGGCCGGAACTCGCCGGTGCGCCAGAAGTTCTCGGGGTGCCACTGGACGCCGAGGCAGAACGTCGAGTTCCCGCACTCAATCGCCTCGATGACGCCGTCCGGCGCTGTCGCGGTGACCGTGAAGCCTGGCGCGACGCTCTTGATCGACTGGTGGTGCCGGCTGTTCACCGAGCAGGTGTCGGCATCGACCATCTTGTCCTGCATCAGCGTCCACAGCCGGCTGCCCTTGCTGACCCAGACGTCGTGCGCGATCGCGCACGGCGGCACCGATACCGTGTGCGGCAGGGCCCCGGACAGCTGCGACCCGATGTCCTGCACGAGCGTGCCGCCGAGCGCGACGTTCATCACCTGCACCCCGCGACAGATTCCGAACACTGGCAGCTTGGCATCGCGCGCGGCGTGCAGCAGGGCGAACTCGAATGCGTCCCGATCGGGTTCCACGCCGGTCACCGTCTCGTGCCGCGCTTCGCCGTAGCGGCCCGGATCGATGTCGACGCCGCCGGTCATGAGCAGTCCGTGGACCTCGCCAATCACCTGGCCCGGCAGGTCCGTGACCGGGTCGAGCACTCGCGGCTCCCCGCCGGCACGACGGACCGATTCGACGTAGTCGGGGAGGCTGCGGCACGGCGCGATGCCGATGATCGGCGACATAAGAGTCCTCGAGATTCCACTACATGCGAGGCGGGACCGGGATGCCCATCAGGCCCAGTGCCCCGGCCAGCTGATTCCGAAAATAGCTGACGGCTGCGGCGCGCCATCGCCGGGCGTCGTCGCGTTCCTCGTTCAGAATCGGGAACCGGTGATAGAACGCATTGAAGGTCTGCGCCAGGCCGAACGCGTACTTTGCCAGGACGGAGAATTCCAGCGTTCGAACCGCCTGCTCCGCGACCTCGTCCAGCCGCGACGCCTCGAGGACGAGCGCCCAGAGGTCGTGCCCGTGCGCAACGCCGCTCAACTCGTCGGTGGGCGTTCCGCCGAGGTGGCTCAGGAGCTCGGCTTCGCCGACGCCCTCCCGATCGCGGAGTTTCCGCAAGATACTGTTCGCGCGAACGACAGCATACTGTAAATACGGCCCGCTTTCACCGTAGAAATTCACCGCCTCGTCGATGTCGAACGCGATGACCTTCCCTCGCGAGAATCGAATCATGAAGTAGCGGACCGCCGCGATGGCGACCGCCTCGGCGATGCGACGCGTTTCGTCCGCCGACAGATCCGCATTCCGCTCCTGCTTCGCCACTTCTTCGCCGGCCTTCTTCTCCAGGACGTCCAGGAGGTCGTCCGCCTTCACCCCGAGCCCCTTCCGCCCCGACACCTCCACGAACGGCCGCGCGGCATCCTCCGCCGACAGCGCGTAGCCGAGCTGGCGAGCGGTGTTGTGCGTCAGCGTCACCATCTCGTAGGAAAAATGGACCGAGCGGCCCGCCTCCTCATGGCGGCCAATCGCCGCAAGGGCCTGCTTGAGCAGCTTCTGAAGATACGACTGGCGGACATCGATCACGTTGAACACCGCGCCGGCGCCGCCGAACGCCGGGTGGCCCGGCGCGTCCGGTTCCGCCTCGCCGCACGTCGCCCACACCGGCTGCCCGTCATCTCGCCGGCCGAAGACGCGGTAGTGGAAGTCCCTGCCGAGGACGCCGAACTTCCAGAACTGGTACGCCATGTCCTTGCCGACGTAGGTCACGGTCCCGTTCGAGCGCACGATCACCTTCTCGCGGCTCTCGTCCTCGTCGGTGGGGGAGCCCGTCTCGGCCGGCTCGGTCGCCGCCTCGGCTTCGTCCTCGATGGTCATCACCCAGCAGCCGGCCAGCCGCCCCTGCGTCTGATGGAAGACCGCCCCCTTCTCCTTGAGCACCTCGAACGCCCGCGCCCAGAAGTGCAGCCGCAGGATATCGCCTTCCCATGCCAGCAGGTCGTACTGCACGTTCATCCGCGCCATCGTCTCCAGATGGCGGCGCACGATGCGGTCGGCGATGAACGCCGCGATTTCCGCGGACTCGTTCCCGCCGCGCTCAATGTCGTGCAGCGCATCCAGCCGCGTCTGCAGCCGCGACTTGTCCTCCTCGTACCAGTCCGCGACCCGGGCATACAGGTCCCAGCAGTGGAAGTCGAACCGGGTGGCATCGGCGATCGCGCGAACGCCGGCGAGGTCCTTCCCTTCGAGGTGACGGAACCCGACGACGACGTCGGCGACCTGCACGCCGGTGTCGTCGATGTAGTTCTGGACCTCCACCGGAACGCCCCGGAATCGGAGGGTTCGCACCAACGTGTCGCCGAGTGCCGAGTTGCGGAGATGGCCGATGTGCGCGGCCTTGTTCGGATTGATCGCGGTGTGCTCGACAATCGTTTTCACGGCGCCCGGCTTCGGGCTCGGTGCGGTGTCCGGCGCACCGGCCGCCGCCCGTTCGCACAGGAACGCGCGCCGGTCGAGGAACAGGTTCAGGTAGCCCTTCGTCGCTTCGACCCGCGACACGCCCGGGACATCTTCCAGCGCGCCGGCCAGTTCTTCGGCGATCACCTTCGGCGCCTTTCGAAGCGTCTTCGCCAGTTCGAACGCCACGGGCAGCGCGAGGTCCCCCAGTTCGCGCGTCGGCGGGTAGTCGATGACGATGGGGGGAATGGCGTCGGCGGCGAGACCGAAGCGCGCGCCGAGGGCCGACGCGATCCGTTCCCGGACGAGTGCGTGGACTGGGAGTATCATGGCTCGATGGTCGATGCTGGTTCGCCGCAGCGCCCGCGTGCCATAATCGTGGCGGTCAGCGCCCGGCGGGCCGAAGCCCGTGTGACGAAAGCCGGAGGGCCTCCGCGAGGTCGTCCGGCGTGTTGACGTTGAAGAACAGCCGATCGTCCGCGTCGAGTGCCGAGATCTCGGCCGGACCGAGTTCCCGGACCCGAATCGTGCCGAGCAGGTCCTGGATCTTCAGCCGGCCCGACTCGATGCGGCGGCGGACGTCGCCGGCGAGGCGACGCGCGTAGACGGCGCAGAGCGGCTGCAGGCCGTCGGTCGAGCGGGGCACCACCGCGTCGCACTCGCTGTCGGCCAGGTCGATCACTCTGCCCAACAGCGCCGTGGTCACGAACGGAAGATCGCAGGCGACGACGAGCACGTGCGACCCGGCGGCTTCGCACAGGGCGGTGTAGAGGCCTCCGAGCGCGCCGGCGCTCGGTAGCCGGTCCGGGACGACGGGCGGGCGCGGACCGCCGCCGGCCACCGGATCGCCTCCGACGACGAACACCCGGTCGACCAGACCCTCGAGCGCCGCCAGTTGCCGCTCCAGGATGGTCGTCGGGCCGATGCGCAACGCGCGCTTGTCCCGGCCGCCGAGCCGGCGGGCCCGGCCGCCCGCGAGAATAGCCGCGTCCACGTGGGTCCTAACGTTAGCAGAAAATGACCGAAGCGGGAATCGGCCGAATCCTCGTCGCCAGCCTTCACCAGGCCATCTCGGATGTGCTGCCCACGCGACTCGAGTTCTACGAGAGCTGGCTGCATCCCGGCGGAATGCGCCTCGGGACGATTGGCCTGGCGCCCGTGCAGGCCGTCCTCAGCTTCCTCCGGCAGGAGGGGGAGGCGTACGGCCGGGTGACGAGGCGTGCCGGCGAGTACGCGGCCGAGTGGACCGTGGCCTCCCAGTGGCCGTCGCGCCGGGCGCTCATTCGCGCGATGCCGCTCTGGCTGCGCTCGCGGGCGGTGCTTCGGCTGGCGCGGCACACGATCCGGAGCACCTCGCGCGGCAGCCGCACGGCGCTGAGGCTGCGCAGGGGCCGCGGCCGCCTCGACGTCCTGGGTTCGGTCTTCTGTGCCGTCCGCGAACCGTCCCCCGAGCACCTCTGCGGGTTTCACGAGGCGGTCGTGCGCAGACTGTTCGCGCTCTACGACGTGCCCGGCCTCGTCCGCCTGGATCAATGCCGCGCCGTCGGCGATCCGGGGTGCGTCGTTGACGTGGCTATCGTTCGCCCGCCGGCGCAGGCGGCGCAGCGTCTGGCGTCACTCGAATGAGACAGAACAGGCGCGCGCCAGTCGGGGGGCTCTGGGCGCTGATGCTCGTCATCGCAGCAGGGCTGGCATCGGCGCAGGAGGCGCGGCCGACGGAGCGCCTGCTCATCGTGCCCTTCGAGAACGCCGGGCGCGACGGCCGGCTGTTCTGGATGTCGGAGGGCGCGGCGACGCTGCTGACGGGGACGCTCGAGTCGATGGGCGTCGGCGCGGTGTCGCGCGGCGAACGCCTGAAGGCGTTCGAGCGGCTCCAGTTGCCGTCCGCCGCGTCGCTGAGCGAAGCCACCATCATTCGCACGGCACAGATCCTCGGCGCCACCGACGTCGTGATGGGCAGCGTCTCCGTCGCGGACGGGCAGATCACCGTGACGGCGAGAGCACTCCGGCTCGACACCGGTCGAATGCGTCCGCCGCTTGTCGAGACCGGCCCGCTCAACGACTTCTTCGCGGTGTTCGAGCGCCTGGCCCGCCAGCTGGCGCCGTCCGCACCGCCGCCTCCGGCCGCAGCGGCCGCCGGGCGCGGCTCGCTCACCGTGTTCGAGAATTACATCAAGGGGCTGGTGGCGGAGACGACCGACGCGCAGATCCGGTTCCTCGGGGCCGCGCTGAAGCTCGCGCCGGTCTTCGCCCCGGCGCGCATCGCCCTCTGGCAGGTGTACACGGCGCAGGGTGACCACGCGAAGGCGGCAGCCGCGGCGCTGGCGGTGCCGGCGGCCTCGCCTGAATACCGGCGGGCGCGCTTTCTCGTCGCGCTGTCCCGGATCCACCAGCGGCAGTACGACGAGGCGTTCGCGCTCTTGAAGGCCCTGGTCGACGCCTCGCCCAGCCCGACGGCGCTGAACAACCTCGGCGTCATCCAGGCCCGCCGTGGCGCCACGCCGGAGACCGGCAGCGCGGCCTTCTATTTCACGAAGGCGGCGGAAGCCGACCCGGGCGACTCCGACTACGCCTTCAACGTGGGGTACGCTGGTACTGGCTGGACCGGGATCCCCAGGCGGCCATCTACTGGCTCACTGAGGCGGTGCGGCGCAGCCCCGCGGATGGCGACGCGCACTTCGTGCTGGGCGCCGCCCTGCTGGCCACCGGGTCCCGAGTCGAAGGGGAGCGCGAGAAGGAACTCGCCCGCCAGCTGTCCTCGACCTACGTCGAGTGGGAGCAGCGGCCCAACGCGGCGGCTGAGCCGGTGCCGCGCGGCCTCGAGCGGCTGCGCGACGATCTGGACCCGACGCGGCCGGCACCGGTGGATACCGACGGCGCGCCCGCGGAACAGAAGGACCGTGGAGATCTGGCCGCGTTTCACGCGGACCGTGGCCGCCGCATGTTCGAGCAGCAGCAGGACGAAGAGGCGATTCCCGAGCTGAAGCGATCGCTCTACCTCCTCCCCTACCAGCCGGACGTGCACCTGCTGCTCGGCCGCATCTACCTGAGGAGCGGCCGGGTGTCGGACGCCATCGACGCACTCAAGATCGCGCTCTGGGGCCGTGATTCGGCCGAGGCGCACGCGGTGCTCGGCCAGGCCTATCTGGCCGGCAAGGACGAAGCCGGCGCGCGCACCGAGCTCAGAAAGGCGCAGCAGATCGACCCGAACTGCGCCGACGCGAAGCGTCTCGCAGCCAGACTCGACGGGAAGCGGCCCTGACAGCGTGCACGAAGCGGTATAATCGCGGCGGCAGGTGACCTATGCGCGAGCGTGCGTTGGCTGGCGAAAGCCGTCGTCGGCGATCCAGGCTGCGGCGCGCGGCGCTGCTGGCCGCGGCGGTGGCGGTCAGCGCGCCTGCGCTCCTTCTCTCGCAGGCGGCCCGACCGCTCGTGTACTCGGCCACCGTCGACGCGCTCGTCCATCCTGTGTCGGCGGGGTTCATGATCGAGGCGATGGACCGGGCCGACCGGGACGGCGCCGCTCTGCTGGTCTTCACGCTGCGGACTCCGGGCGGCCTCCTCGATTCGACCCACTCCATCGTGTCTCGCATGCTGTCGGCCAAGACGCCTGTGGCCGTGTTCGTCGGCCCGTCCGGCAGCCGGGCGGCGTCGGCAGGTTTCCTGATCACGATCGCCGCCGACGTGGCAGCCATGGCGCCGGGCACGCACATCGGCGCGGCCCATCCCGTGCAGGGCAGCGGTGAGAAGCTCGACGAGGTGATGGCGAAGAAGATGTCGTCGGACGTGGCGGCAGCGGCCCGGACGTGGGCGACCGGCCGCGGTCGAAACGCGAAGCTGGCCGACGAGGCGGTCCGCGACAGCCGGTCGTTCACGGAGGTCGAGGCGATCGGGGCGGACCCGCCGCTCATCGACATGGTGGTGCCTGACGTGCGGCAGCTGCTCGCGAAGCTCGACGGCCGGACCGTGCGGAGATTCGACGGGCAGACCGTTGTGCTGCGGACCTCCGACGCGCGGGTCGTCACCGTCGAGATGAACTGGCGGCAGCGGTGGCTGAGTGCGCTCGCGCACCCCAACATCGCCTACCTCCTGCTCAGCCTTGGGATGCTGGGGCTGACCATCGAGCTCTGGAATCCGGGCTCCATCCTCCCCGGCGTGGCCGGCGGGCTCTGCCTGCTGCTGGCGTTCTTCACGTTCCAGGTGCTGCCGGTGAACTACGCGGGCGTCCTGCTGATCCTGTTCGGGATCGTGCTGTTCATCCTCGAGATCAAGGTGGTCAGCCACGGCGTGCTGAGCATCGGGGGGGTGCTGAGTCTGCTGTTCGGATCGATGATGCTGATGGATACGTCCGCGCCCGAACTGAAGGTCAGCCTGGCGGTGATTCTGCCGGTGGTGGGGGGACTGTCGGCGATACTGTTCCTGCTGGCGAGGTTGGGAATCGTGTCACAGATGTGGCGGCCCACGACCGGTTCGGCCGGCATGCTGGGGCAAGCCGCGCGCGCCCTCGGCCCGATCGCGCCTGGCTCGCCCGGCCGCGTGTCGACCCGCGGCGAGATCTGGAACGCGACGGCCTCGGAACCGGTGGCGACCGGGGAGGAGGTCGTCGTCACCGCGGTCGACGGCCTGACGCTCACTGTGAGCCGCACGCGCCCGAAGGTGTGACGTTCGCTCGCGCAGAGGCGTGTCGGCATGTCGGCGTGACAGCGTGAGGCGTCTTCTGAGTTCTGAGTCGTGAGTTCTGAGTTCTCGATTCTGAATTCTGGATTCTGGATTCTGGATTCTGTCTTCTAACTTCTGTCCCTGTCCCTGAGAGGTGCCACCGATGTCGCTCACCCAGCCGGTCCTGTTGTTCGCGTTCGTCGTCGTGTTGTACCTGGTCAGCTCGATCAAGATCCTCGCCGAGTACGAACGCGGCGTGATCTTCCGGCTGGGCAAACTGCTGCCCCAGCCGAAGGGGCCCGGCGTCATCCTCGTCTTCGCGCCGATCGACCGGATCGTGCGGGTCAGCCTGCGCACGATCGTGATGGACGTGCCGCCGCAGGACGTCATCACCCGCGACAACGTGTCGGTCAAGGTGAACGCCGTCGTCTACTTCCGCGTCATGGATTCCCGCCGCGCGATTGTCGAGGTCGAGAACTACCACTACGCGACGTCGCAGCTGGCGCAGACGACGCTGCGGAGCGTGCTGGGGCAGTGCGAGCTGGACGACCTGCTCTCCGAGCGCGACCGGCTCAACCGGGAGCTGCAGGAGATCCTCGATCAGCACACCGACCCGTGGGGAATCAAGGTGTCGGCCGTGGAGGTGAAACACGTCGATTTGCCCGCCGACATGCAGCGCGCGATGGCCAAGCAGGCCGAAGCCGAGCGGGAGAAACGTGCTAAGATCATCCACGCCGCCGGCGAACTGGAGGCCTCGACGAAGCTGGCGCAGGCCGCCACCGTGATGTCAGTCGAGCCGATCACGATCACGCTTCGCTACCTTCAGACGCTCACCGAAATCGCGTCGGAGAAGAACTCGACCATCATCTTTCCCCTGCCCATCGAACTGCTGAATCTGCTGGGCCGTTCGGCTGGCAAGGTAGCGGGGGGCGCGGGAACTGACGTCCAGGGGTAATCGCGTTTCATGGCCGACGAGAGCTTTCGCGAAATCCAGTTGAGCGGCAAGCAGCTGATCGCGCTGTTCATGGCCGCAGCGGTCGTGCTGATCGGGACGTTCCTGAGCGGCGTGATGGTCGGGCGTGGCGTGCGGGCACAGCGGGAGCCCGCGATCTCGGCGGACGCGGCGCAGGCGTCGGGCGGTGCGGTCGACCCCACGGCGCCGCTGACGCCGGTCAAGCCGGCGCCACAGGCTGAACCGCAAGTGCAGGCGGCGCCGCCTCCGACGCCGCCGCCGCAGGTGAACGAGCCTCCCTCGCTCTACGCTCGCGGGGAAGCCAAGCCCGCCGCGGCTCCTGCAGCCGCGCCGGGAGCCGGCGCCGACGGGAAGCCGAAGGAGGTCCCGGTGGCCGCCGCGGCGCCGGGCGGCACCGAGTATTTCGTGAAAGTCGTCGCCTACCGCACGAAGGCCGAGGCCGACAGGATGACCGCGCGCTTGTCGAACAAGGGCTACGCCGCCTATGTGACGCCGGTGACGGGCAAGGGCGCGGCGCTCTACAGCGTGCGCGTCGGCAAGTTCTCCACCCGTCAGGAAGCCGAGGCGGCGAAGCGGCGCCTCGAACAAGAGGAGCAGCTGAAACCATCGATCGCGCGGTAGGGGCGTGTCCATGCGTTACTCGGACACGCTCCTAGCCCTTCTGTCCGGCATCCTGCTCGCGCTGAGCGTCCCCCGCTTCGGCCATCCGGCCATCGCCTGGGTTGCGCTGTCGCCGCTGCTCGCCGCCCTGCTCACTCGCCGTTCAGGACCGGCGGCCGCTCGCCCCGGCGCGCTCCGCGCGTTCTCGCTGGGCTGGATCTCGGGCGTCGCCTCCTTCGTTGGCACGACGTACTGGACCGGGTCGGTGATGCGGCAGTACGGCGACCTGCAGCCGGTGGTCGCGACGGCGCTGATGCTGGCGCTGGCCGCCTATCTCGCGCTCTATCCCGCCGTCTTCGCGATCGTCCTGCAGCGCCTCGTGGCGAGTGTCGGCGTTCGGGGGATCCTGCTGGCGCCCGCGGTCTGGGTGGCGACCGAGTTCGGCCGGGGCTACCTGTTCACCGGCTTCCCCTGGGTGAATCTCGGCTACAGCCAGGCCACCGTGCTGACCGTCGCGCAGCTGGCCAGCGTTTGCGGCGTCTGGGGGCTGTCCGCGCTCGTCGTACTGGTCAACGCCGCCCTCGTGCTGCTCGTGTTCGATCGTACGCGACTGCGGTGGTGGCTCGCGGCCACCGCGGCAGTCGCCGTGCTCGCCACCTCCGTATGGGGGAGCGCGCGGTTGCGCGACAGCGCGCTGACGCGCGAGGGCGTCGCGCTGCGGGTCGGGCTCGTCCAGGGGAACGTATCTCAGGACCAGAAATGGAACCAGGCCCGGGCCGGCGCCATCGTCCAGGACTACCTCGACCTGACGCGGCGGGCCGCCGCGGAGGGCGCGCGCTTCGTCCTCTGGCCGGAATCGGCCCTCCCGTTCTTCTTCGAGGAGGATCCGATCGCCGGCGCCGCGGTGAGTCACGTGGCGGTCGAAACGGGCACCACGCTGCTCGTCGGCAGCGACCAGATCGACAGGACGCCGCCGGCGCGCTACTTCAACGCCGCGTTCCTGATTGACCCGGCCGGGACCGTCGCCGCCGTCTACCGCAAGGTCCACCTGGTGCCGTTCGGCGAATACGTCCCGCTCAAGCGGCTGCTGTTCTTCGCCGGTCCGCTGATCCAGGCGGTCTCCGACTTCTCGGAGGGCGATCGGATCGTGATGCTGCCGGTCGCGGGGCACACGGCCAGCACCGCGATCTGCTACGAAGTGGTCTACCCCAACCTGGCCCGTGCCGCCACGCGGGCCGGCAGCGAGCTGCTGACGACGATCACGAACGATGCGTGGTTCGGCCGCTCCTCGGCTGCCCGGCAACACTTCGAGATGGCCTCCCTTCGCGCGATCGAGCAGGGGCGCTACCTGGCTCGAGCGGCCAATACCGGCATCAGCGGCATCGTCGACCCGTACGGGCGGGTGCTGGTGCGCAGCGCCCTGTTCGAGCAGGCCGTCCTGACGGGCGACGTCCGCTTCCTGACGTCGCAGACGATCTACGCGCGGACGGGAGACCTCTTCGCCTTCGCGTGCATCGCAGCGACCCTCGCGGCGCTGCTGCTGACGATTCGGTGGAGTAAGATGGAGAGGAAGGGTGAGTTTGGGAGATCTGGCGATCTTGCGAAGTTGTGATCTTGCGAAGTGGTGATCTTGGGAGCTTGCCTCGCCGAAGCCCGATGCGTAGGGATGCGAGGGCTTAGGCGGGAGGTGCACTGTGGCGCTGGCGGTAGAAGAGCTCGTTCGGCGGTACCAGGAACTGGCGAGACGGTCGTCTGAGCTTCGGAGCTATCTTTGACCGCGCCGCGCCGCGCGAGGAGCTGACACGGCTGGAGGCCCGAGCCGCCCAGCCGGATTTCTGGAAGGACCAGGGCGAGGCGCAGAAGGTGCTGCAGCGCCGCCGGCGGCTCGAGCAGGACGTCGAGATGGTCGACGCGCTGAAGAAGCGCGGAGACGACCTGTCGGTCCTGGTCGAGTGGGTCGAGCAGGGCGAGGATGTCGGGCGTGAACTCGCCGAAGGCATCGACGCGTTCGGGCGCGAGGTCGACGCGGCCGAGACGAAGAAACTCCTGGGCGGCGAGCACGACCAGAAGAACGCCATCGTCACGATCCACCCGGGCGCGGGCGGCACCGAGTCGCAGGACTGGGCCGAGATGCTCCTCCGGATGTACCTGCGCTGGGCCGAGCGCCGGGGCTTCCGTCGCGAGCTGATGGAGTACCAGCCGGGCGACGAGGCGGGCCTCAAGAGCGCCACCCTCACCATCAGCGGCGACTACGCGTACGGTCTGATGGCCGCGGACGCCGGCGTCCACCGGCTCGTGCGCATCTCGCCGTTCGACCAGGCGGCCCGCCGGCACACTTCGTTCGCCTCGGTCTACGTCTGGCCCGAGCTGCCGGACGACGTCGAGGTGGAGATCGACGAAAAGGACCTCCGCGTCGACACCTACCGGTCGAGCGGGTGCGGCGGGCAGCATCTGAACGTCACCGACTCGGCGATCCGCATCACCCACCTGCCGACGGGGATCGTCGTCACCTGCCAGAACGAGCGGTCGCAGGGCCGGAACCGCGACTCGGCGATGAAGGTGCTCCGCGCGCGGCTCTACGACATGAAGATGAAGGAGCAGCAGGCGAAGCTCGATCAGCTGGGGGGCGAGAAGCGGGACATCGCCTTCGGCAGCCAGATTCGAAGCTACGTGCTGCACCCCTACCAGATGGTGAAGGACCACCGGACGAAGGAAGAGGTGGGGGACATCAACCGGGTCCTCGACGGGGACATCGAGCCGTTCATCAAGGCCTACCTGAAGCAGAAAGCGGACGGCACGCTGGGCCGGCCGGTTGCGACGGATGAGTAGTAGGCAGTAGGCAGGGTGTCACGCGTGACCAACTGCCTCCTGTCTGCCGCCCCCGAGACCGCGGTCGCTCCGGCGAGTCATCGACGGAGCGTCGTGGTGCGTTGACATGAGTCTTACATCGTGTCACACTGCGCTCATGTCGTCTGGCGACGCCCCTCCCACCCTCTCTGCGAAAGAACGAGTCGTCCTCGCGTTGCTGGCCGAAAGAGGCGACGGCATGTACGGCCTCGAGTTGGTGGCGCAATCGGGCTCGCGGCTCAAGCGCGGCACCGTCTACGTGACGTTGGGACGGATGCAACAGAAGGGCCTCGTTGCAGCCGAGCCGGAGAAGTTCGCGGACGATTCGGGCCTGGTGCCGCGTCGGATGTACCGCGCGACGCCCTACGGATTGCGAGTGCTGGACGTCTGGACGGTGGCGGCCCGCTCACTCGCGTGGGAGGTCCCTTCATGACGGCTCGACGAGCGCCGGCCGGGACGAGGGTGAGGCTGTGGGCTGAACGGCACTGCGACGCCGAGACACTCGACGGGCTCATCCTGCCGGCGATCGCCGATCTGCAGTTCGAAGACGTCGAGTCCGTGGGGCGGCCCCGGGTCGTCCGCTGGCTGATCCGTCTCCGCGGCTACGTCGGGTTGGGCGCATCACTCGGTATTCTTCTGGTGAATCGACGCGCGACATCCGTGAAGGCGTCCGAGGTTGCTGTGTCCCCCGTGGCTATCTCCGGTGGAGCGAGGAGCCGCATCATGAGTGAATCCCACAGGAATCAGCTGTCCATGATTGGCGCCGGCGTGCTCGTCGCGGCCATCGCGTTTGTTGCGGGCCGCCTGTCCGTCCCCGCCCCCTCGCCGATGGGGGCGGCACCCGCAGTCGCGTCGGCGGACGCGTCCGTCGACTACAGCGACATCCGGCGCAGCATCGACGACCAGCGGCGAGAGGCAGTCGAGCGAGACAGGAGGCTCCAGCAGGAACTGGAGCAGCAGCGATACGATGCGGAGACGGAGCGAGTCAAGGTGGAGAGGGCGAGAATCAACGCCGAGACGGAGTTGGCATCGCAACAGACGCAGCAGCTCTTCGAACAGCGGAGACAGGCTGCCGAACTGGAGGCCGCGAAGCTGGAGAGCGCGAGAAGAGACGCGTACCTCGATCTCGCGAGGCAGCGTACCCAGCAGATGCTGGAGGAACTCGCTCGGAAGCGGTAGCGTACAGACTCCGGCTGGCCAGCTGTCTTCAGGACATTCGGCGGTCCGCAACGGCGGGCGTCCGAGGCCACTACCTGATGCCGCCCGGCTGGGTGCCGGCGATGAACGCCTCGCTCAACGCGCCTGGCGCGTCGGCCGACAGCGGCTGGCCGGTCACGCGGTCGACGCTGACGAACACGATGTTCCCCGGGGCGTCGAAGACGGGGGGATTCTGGCGGTTTCCCCGCTTCTCGATGTACGCCTTCATGACATCCATCCAGATCGGCAGGGCGGCGGTCGCGCCCGTCTCCGCCGTCCCAAGCGGTCTGCGATCGTCGTGCCCCACCCACACGGCCAGCGTCAGGTCGGGGTCGAATCCCGTGAACCAGGCGTCCGTGTAGTCGTCGGTCGTCCCGGTCTTCCCGCCGAGCGGCCACTCGAGCGCTGCGGCCGCGGCTCCCGTGCCGCGCTGCACGACGCCGCGGAGCAGGCTCGTCATCACGTACGCGGTGTCCGCTCTGATGGCCTCGCGCAGCTGCGGTCGGTTCTCCTCGAGCAGATTCCCCTCGCGATCCAGCACCTTCAGAATCTGGTACGGCTTCACCAGCACGCCCTGGTTGGGGAACACCGCGTAGGCGGCCGCCGTCTCGAGGAGGCTGGCCTCGGCCGCGCCGAGCGCGACCGGCAGATACGGTTCCATCGGACCCTGGAATCCAAACCGCCGGGCGTACTCCAGGACCTGCCTCGCGCCGATCTGGTCCATCGTCCGCACGGCCGGCACGTTGCGCGACCGTTCGAGAGCGTGACGCAGCGTGACGGCGCCCTCGTACTTGCCGTCGTAGTTGCGCGGCGAGTACGGGCGGCCGGCCGGCGCCCGCCGGGTAGGAGACGGGCGCATCGATCAGGATGGTGGTCGGCGTCAAGCCCCGGTCGATCGCGGCCGTGTAGACGAATGGCTTGAACCCGGAACCCATCTGGCGGTTGGCCTGCGTGGCGCGGTTGAACTTGCTGCGCGCGAAGCTGAGGCCGCCGACCATCGCACGTATCTGGCCCGTCCGGTTGTCGATGGCCAGCACCGCGCCGTCCGCGACCGGCGTCTGCTCAAGAGCCACCGACATCGTGCCTGCGCTCTCGTCGACCTTCGTGATGCGCACGTCGATGAGATCGCCCGCCGCCAGGAAGTCCGCCGGGGCGCCGCGGCCGGTCCACGCGACCGCCTCCCGGCCGAGTTCCGCCGCGTAGCGCCCGATGCGCAGGCGAACCGTCCTCCGCCCGCCGACGGCCGCCGACACCAGCGCGGGCACGACCTGCCCCGCCGCCATCGATCGATCCCACCGATCGTCGCGGTACTGTTCGACCGAACGCCCCTCCGCGAGCAGGTTGCGCCGCGGTTTCCGGAACCCGCGCCGCTTGTCCAGCGCGCGCAGTCCGGCGTCGAGCGCCTGGTTGGCGGCCACCTGCAGGTCGACGTCGAGCGACGTATGGACGGACAGGCCGTTCTCGTAGAGGTGTTTGGCCCCGTACTGCCGCTCCAGGTACTTCCGCACTTCCTCGACGAAGTACGGCGCCACCGACTCCTGCGTCGGCTGTCCGCGCGCCTCGATCGGCTTCGCGGCCGCCGCCGCTGCGACCTGCTGGGTGATGTACCCCTCATCGGCCATGCGCTGCAGCACGTAGTTGCGGCGGCGCATCGTTCGGCGTACGTCGACATACGGGCTCTGCCGTTCCGGCGTCTGGATGATCCCGGCAATCGTCGCCGCCTCGTCGAGCGAGAGGTCCTTCGACCGCTTGTCGAAGTACAGCCGGGAGGCCGCTTCGACGCCGTACGCCCCGTGCCCGAAGTAGATCTGGTTGCAGTAGAGCGTGAGGATCTCGCGCTTGGTGTAGCGGCGCTCGATCTGAATGGCGAGGAGCGCTTCCTTGATCTTCCGCTCCCACGTCTTCTCGTCGGTCAAGAACAGCTTGCGCGCCAGCTGCTGGGTGAGCGTGCTCGCCCCCGCGAGCCGCCGCTTGATCACGTCCTCGACGGCGGTGATCACGATGCGCGAGACGCTGATGCCGAAGTGGCGGTCGAAGCCGGCGTCCTCCGCCGCCACGATCGCCTGTCGCAGGATCGGCGAGATGTCGTCGTACTTCACGACGACGCGCCGCTCCGTCGCGAACTCGCCGATGACCTGGCCGTTGGCGGCATGGACGCGGGTGATCGTGTTCGGCGTGTAGTCGTCCAGCGCCTCGATCTTGGGAAGGTCACCCGCGTACGCGAAGACGATGCCGCTGACGATGCCGAGGACCGCCGCGACGACGAACAAGGCGACCAGACCGGCCCGTCGGGCGATGCGAAGGACGACGTGGGTCACGAAGAGATTCTATCCCCGATCCGGCCCCGCCATCGCGCTGGCGTGACGAGACCGGGTCGGGTATGAATCGAGTGGATAGTTGACAATCAAATACTCATATTTTATATTAGTAAAGGCCTCATGCCTTGCCGTGAGGGAACCGAAAGCAGAGGGCTTCACACAATGAGCAAAATCATCGGAATCGACCTTGGAACCACCAACTCCGTCGTGGCCGTCATCGAAGGCGGCGAGCCGACGGTGATCACCAATCCGGAAGGCGGACGTCTCACGCCGTCGGTCGTCGCCTTCACCAAGGCAGGCGAGCGGCCGGTCGGCCAGGTCGCGAAGCGCCAGGCGGTGACCAACCCCGAGAACACCATCTTCTCGATCAAGCGGTTCATGGGTCGCCGCTACAGCGAAGTGACCGAGGAGATGACGATGGTGCCGTACAAGGTCTCCCCGGGACCGAGCGGCGAGGTGCGCGTACACGCGCAGGGGCGCGAATATACGCCACCCGAGATCTCCGCGATGGTCCTCCAGAAGCTCAAGCAAGCCGCCGAGGAGCACCTGGGCAGTCCCGTGACGCAGGCGGTCATCACGGTGCCGGCGTACTTCAACGATGCGCAGCGGCAGGCGACGAAGGACGCGGGGCAGATCGCTGGGCTCGACGTGAAGCGGATCGTCAACGAGCCGACCGCGGCCGCGCTGGCGTACGGCCTCGACAAGAAGAAGGACGAGACCATCGCCGTCTACGACTTCGGCGGCGGCACGTTCGACATCTCGATTCTCGAGGTGGGGGGCGGCGTGGTCGAGGTGAAATCGACCAATGGCGATACGCATCTCGGCGGCGACAATCTCGACCAGCGGATCATCGACTGGATTACGTCGGAGTTCAGGAAGAGCGACGGCATCGATCTCGCCAAGGACCGGATGGCGCTCCAGCGGCTGAGGGAAGCGGCAGAGAAGGCCAAGATGGAGTTGTCCACCGTCCCCGAGACCGACATCAGCCTGCCCTTCATCACCGCGGATCAGGCAGGGCCGAAGCACCTCTCGCTCAAGCTCTCGCGGGCGAAGTTCGAGCAGTTGGTCGAGGACCTGATCCAGAAGACGGTCGGGCCGACCAAGCGCGCGCTGGCCGACGCGGGGGTGGATCCCTCGAAGATCGACGAAGTGGTGCTCGTGGGCGGATCGACGCGCATCCCGCGCGTGCAGCAGGTGGTGCGCGAGTTGTTCGGCAAGGAGCCGCACAAGGGGGTCAACCCCGACGAGGTGGTGGCCGTCGGCGCGGCCATCCAGGCGGGCGTGCTCGGCGGAGAGGTCAAGGACCTGCTGCTGCTGGACGTGACGCCGCTCTCGCTCGGCATCGAGACGCTGGGCGGCGTCATGACCACGCTGATCCCGCGCAATACGACGATCCCGACGCGCAAGAGCGAGGTGTTCTCGACGGCCGCCGACAACCAGACGCAGGTCGAGGTGCACGTGCTGCAGGGCGAGCGCCAGTTCGCACGCGACAACCGGACGCTCGGCCGGTTCAATCTCGTGGGTCTGCCCCCCGCGCCGCGCGGGATGCCGCAGATCGAGGTGGCGTTCGACATCGACGCGAACGGCATCGTCAACGTCCAGGCCAAGGACAAGGGGACCGGCAAGGAGCAGAAGATCACGATCACGGCGTCGAGCGGGCTGAGCAAGGACGAGGTCGACCGGATGATGCGCGAGGCGGAGGCGCACGCCGAGGAGGACAAGAAGCGGCGGGAGGTGACCGAGGCGCGCAACCAGGCAGATGGGCTGATCTACCAGATCGAGAAGACGCTGAACGAGAACCGCGAGAAGATTCCGGTGGGAGACATCAGCCGCATCGAGTCGTCGATTGCTGCGTTGAAGAAGGCGCTCGAGGGTGACGACGAGGCGGCGATTCGCACCGGCATGGAGCAGCTGCAGAAGGCCTCGCACGCGATGGCCGAGGCACTCTACAAGCAGACGGAGCCAGCGGCCGGCGGCGCTCCGGGCGGCGAGCAGTCGGCCGGCGGCAGCGCGGGACCCGGCGCGGGCGCTCCTGACGGCGACGTGATCGACGCGGAAGTCGTGGAGGACGGGAAGAAATAGCGGATGGCCGGCAGCCGGCAGCGGGTCGCATTCCGCTGCCAGCCGCCCGCTGGCAGCTGCCATGGATCTGTACGCCATTCTCGGGCTCGCGCGCGACGCCGACCTGGCCGACATCCGCCGGGCCTATCGGCGGCTCGCGCGGCGCTGCCATCCGCGCATCAACCCCGGTGACCGCGACGCGCGTGCACGCTTCGATCAGATCACCGAGGCGTTCGAGACGCTGAGCGACGCCGAACGCCGCCGGGCGTACGACGCGGGCGTGCCGGGCGAGAGCCGGCCGGGAGGCGTGTCGATCGGATTCGAAGGCTTCGACTTCTCGGTGGAGGTCACGGCCGGGCACCAGGCGCCGACGTTCGGCGACCTGTTCGCCGGCGTGCTGAGCCGCGGGGCGGAGCGCGGGAGCGCGTCGGGGCTCCAGTCGGGGCCGGAGCTGCATTCGACGGTGCCGATCACGTTCGATGAGGCGATGGCCGGCGTCGACCGCCATGTGCCCGTCACGCGCCAGGTGCCGTGCCGCACGTGCGCCGGCGGCGGCGTGGTGGCGCTCGATCCGGCGCCGTGCTCCGCCTGCCGGGGCCGCGGCCAGATCAGGATGGCGCGCGGCCACATGGTCTTCGCGAAGCCGTGCGAGGCGTGCGAGGGGAGCGGCGAGCGGCGGGAGGCGATGTGCCGCGCGTGCCGCGGTGCCGGCGTCGAGGCGCGCGCCGAGAGCGTGCGGGTCCACGTGCCGGCGGGTGTGTCGGACGGCGCCCAGGTGCGGGTGCCGGGGTGCGGGCATGCGGGGAGGCGCGGGGGGCCGACGGGCGATCTCGTGCTGACGGTTCGCGTCGAGCCGCACCGCCTGTTCCGGCGCGAGGGTGACGACCTGCACCTCACGGTGCCGCTCGCCGTGCACGAGGCGGCGCTCGGCGCCAGGGTCGACATTCCGACCATCGACGGCGTCGTTAGGCTGCGCGTGCCGCCGGGCACGCAGGCGGGCCAGCGCCTCCGGCTGCGCGAGCGCGGTGCCCCCTCGCTGCGCACGGGAGGCCGGGGCGACCTGATCGTCGAGGTGGCGCTGGTGCTGCCCGCGTTCCTCGACGAGCGTTCGAAGGAGTTGCTGCGCGAGTTCGGCCGGATCAACGGCGAAGACGTGCGCGGCGGGCTGGGGAAGGAGTGAGGTGCGGCCAATGGTGACCAAGAGGGCCGGCAAGGCCTCCTACATGATCAGCGCCGTCGCTCAGAAGTACAACATCCACCCGCAGACGCTGCGGATGTACGAGCGGGAAGGCCTGCTGAGACCCTCCCGGACCGAGGGCAATACGCGGCTCTACGCGGACGAGGACCTCGAGCAGCTCGAGACCATCCTGTCGCTCACGCGCGATCTCGGGGTGAACCTCGCCGGCGTCGAGATCATCCTGAACATGCGGCTCAAGATCGAACGGATGCAGCACGAGGTCAACGAGTTCATGGAGTACGTCAAGCACGAACTCGCCCGCGGCCTCGACGACTGGGAACAGCGGCTGAACACGGCGCTGGTCAAGTCGTCGCCGACCGATCTGGTCCGCGCGCCCGATCCGCCGGCCGGAACCTCGAGGTAGAGGGCCATCTTCCCGGTTTCCTTCGTCGGCGAAGTCGGGCACAATACTCCGACGATGTCCTGCCCCGTCTGCGGGGACACCCGCTGGAAGATCGTCGAGCGCGGCGGCGCGCGCCGCGCGGTACGCTGCGAGTGCTGGCGCGCGTCGAGCGTCGAGCGCCTGATCGCCGAGGCTCGGCTTCCCAAGCGCTACCTGCACTGCAGCCTCGACAACTTCGTCGGCTACGAGAACGAGCGCCTGCTGAACGCCGTCGCGCGGGCGCGACGCTTCGCCGAGGCGTTCCCCGTCGTCGACAAGGGGCTCTTCCTCATCGGCCCGCCCGGAATCGGGAAGAGCCATCTCGCGGTGGCCGTGCTCAAGCAGGTGATGGTGACCCGCAGTGCGCGCGGCCTGTTCTACGACGTGCGCGACCTGCTGAAGGTCATCCGGAGCACCTACAACCCCGAGGTGAAGGCCACGGAAACGGACGTCCTGGGCCCGGTCATGACCGCCGAGCTGCTCGTGCTCGACGACATCGGAGCGGAGAAGACCTCCGAATGGGTGGAGGAGACGCTGAACCTCATCGTGACCACCCGGTACAACGAGCGTCGGCTCACGATCTTCACGTCGAACTACGAGGAAAAGGAAGACCGCTCGGACCCGGACTCGCTCCTGGCGCGCGTCGGATTCCGCATGCACTCGCGGCTCTACGAGATGTGCGAGTTCCTGGAGTTCGACGGCGCCGACTACCGGCACCGTCCGCCCAATGCGGGACCCGAAGACCTGCTGGCGATGTGGAGGCTCCAGGCGCGGCCTGCCGGGCTGCCGCGCCGTTCGGGCGCCCCTGCCCGCGCTCAGCTGCGCACGCCGGATCCCAAGGCCGACGTCGCGTGGCCGGGGGGGCGGGCGGGCAGTGGGCACTGAACCGCTCGGTCTCTACATCCACGTCCCGTTCTGCGCGTCGATCTGCGGTTACTGCCACTTCACCCGCGTCCCGTCCGATCCCGCCCTCGAGCGGCGGTACGTCGAGGCGGTGGTGCGGGAGATTGGTGGATCGATCGCGGGGCTTCCGCCTTCGCCCTTTCGGGCTTCGGCGGGACTTCGGAAGCCCCGCGCCACGTCTGCCGCGGACACGATCTACTTCGGCGGCGGGACGCCGTCGCTGCTCGCGCCCGCCGACATCGGCGCCCTGATCCGGGCGTGCCGCGACGCGTTCGATGTCGCCCCAGGTGCGGAGATCACGCTGGAAGCGAACCCGGACACGGTCTCGGAGGATCGGCTGGCCGGATATCGGGCCGCCGGCGTCAACCGGCTGAGTTTCGGTGTCCAATCGTTCAGTGACGAAGAGCTGACGCGGCTCGAGCGTCGCCACGACGTGGCGCGCGCGCGGTCGGCCTTTCGCGAGGCCCGCGCGGCCGGGTTTGACAACGTCAGTCTGGACCTGATGCTCGCGCTGCCGGGTCAGACCCGTGCGGACGCGCGCGAGTCGGTGGAGGGCCTCATCGCCCACGGGCCCGAGCACGCGTCGGTCTACCTGCTCGAGCTGTTTCCCGGCACGCCGCTCGGCGGCGCGACGGCCGGGACCGCCGGCGCGATTCCGGCCGACGATGATGCGGCGGACATGTACCTCGAGACGATGGAGCGGCTGGAGTCGGCCGGCTTCGACCAGTACGAGATCTCCAACGTCGCGCGTCCAGGCCGCCGGTCGCGCCACAACGTCAAATACTGGACGGACGGTGAGTGGCTTGGCTTCGGCTGCGGGGCGCACTCGACAGTGGCGGCCGAGCGGTGGAACAATACCGCGAGCGTCCCCGAATACGTGGCGAGGATGGAGCGAGGGGCGTCGCCCGAGTCGGCCCGCCGCCGGTTGACCCGCCGCGAGCAGCTCGAGGAGGCTCTGTTCATGGCGCTGCGCCTGGCCGACGGCGTGCAACTCGACCAGATCCGGACGCGGTACGGCGTGGACGTGTGGCAGGAGTGGGGAGAGCGGCTGGCGCCGTTCGAGGAGGCGGGACTGCTCGAGCGCGACGACCGCCGCCTGCGCCTGACCCGCGACGGCATGCTCCTGGCCAGCAGCATAATGACCACTTTTCTCGAAGCCGGCAGTACGGTAAAGTACCCGCTCGCCCGACCCGAATCGTCATGGAGGCCTGAATGCGACTGACGTGGAATGCGCTCCGTTTCACCCGCCTCGCCGCCCTGGTGCTCGCCGCTGTCTTCGTCCTGGGGGCCGCGTCGGTCTCCCTGGCGCAGGACAAGCCGACGCTGGTGTTCCAGAACGACGCCGGCCTCATCATCTTCTACGTCAAGCCGGACAAGACGGCCGACTTCGAAGCGCTGATGACCAAGCTGAAGGAAGGCCTGGGCAAGCTGGACGCCCCCGAAGCCAAGCAGCAGGCCGCGAGCATGAAGCTGTTCAAGAACCCGGTGGCGGCCAACGCGACGGTCGCGGTCTATGTCCTCTTCGCCGACCCGGCCGTCAAGAGCGTCGAATACTGGTTCCTCCCGATTCTGTACAAGACGTATCCGGCCGAAGCCCAGGCGTTGTTCGCCAAGTGGCAGGAGGTGAAGGCCGCCCAGCCGGCGCAGCCTGGCATCTTCGACCTGACGCAGGTCATCAAGTTCCAGTAGCACCCGGTCCGGTACGCTGCGGGCAGACTGGCGGGGAGGCGACATGGGCGCCTCCCTGTCTTCCTGTGCTCCCGCCCGCGCGCCCCCCTGCCCGCTTCCAGACGCCCGTACTGCTATAGTGGGCAAGCCCCGCCCCGCAGGGGAAGGACCGGTGGGCGTGTCGAAGCCGCATACCTACAGCCAGCACACGGCAGCGCTCCGCGCGGAGCTCGGTCAGGCGCTGTCTCGCCCGCTGCTGCGCCAGCTCCACGAGCGGTCAGCCGCGCGGCACCTCGTCGTCGCGGCCAGGCAATTCGCGATCCTCGGGGCGTGTACGTGGGGACTCGTCCGGTTCCCGCAGCCGCTGTTCTGGGTGCCGCTGGCGTTCCTCCAGGGATTGACGGTCTTCAACTTCACGGTCCTGCTCCACGAGGTCGTGCACGGCGCGGTGTTCGCCCGCCGTCGCTCGGCTGCGGAGCGCTGGCTCGGCTTCCTCTACGCGGTGCCGAGCGGCATCTCCGCGACGCAGTTCACCCGGTGGCACCTCGATCACCACGCCGAACTCGGCTCGACCGAGCACGACCCGAAGCGCCGTCACCTGTCGCCAAAGGTCAACGCGCGCTGGTACAAGCTCCTCTACGCGACGCCCGCGCTGTTCCCGATCTATTTCCGCGCGGCCCGCCGGGAATCGGCCACCTATCCGCCGGAGGTCCGCGCCCGCATCGGCGCCGAGCGCCGCGTGTCGACGGCGGCCCACCTGATCGCGCTGGGGCTCCTCGCGTGGCTGGCCGGTCCGTGGCCCGCCGTTCGAGCCTACGTCGTGCCGGTGCTCTTCGTCTTCCCGGTGGCGTTCACGCTGAATCGGCTCGGCCAGCACTACGACATCGACCCGTCCGACCCGGCCCGCTGGACGACGCTCGTTCGCGGCCACTGGTTCTGGGACTTCGCCTTCATCAATTCGAACTACCACCTCGAGCACCACTATTTTCCGGGGGTGCCGTTCTACCGTCTGCCCGCCCTGCAGCGGGCCCTCGCGCCGTTCTACGAGCGGCACCAGATTCCCTGGCGGTCCTACGGCGAGCTGATCCGAGGGTGGCTCGTGGACAACCACGCACCGCACACCAACTGGGCAAGCGCCCCGGCTGACGGGCGCCGATGATCGAGGGCGACACGATGGACTTCCGAACGACAGAGCAGCACGACATGGTTCGACACACCGTGCGTGAGTTTGCGGAGGGGGAAATCAGGCCGCACGTGGCGGAGTGGGACGAGGCCCAGCACTTTTCGATGGAACTCGTTCCTCGCCTCGCCGCGCTCGGCCTGATGGGCATCCAGGTCCCGGAGGCCTATGGCGGGGCAGGTATGTCGGCCGTCGAGTACTGCATCTGCATCGAGGAGCTGGCCCGCGTCGATCCCTCCGTGGCGCTGACCGTCGCCGCCCACAACGGCCTCTGCACGGCGCATATCTTCATGTTCGGCACCGAGGCCCAGAAACAGCGGCATCTGGTGCCGCTCGCCCGGGGCGAGCAGATCGGCGCCTGGGGCCTGACCGAGGCATCGGCCGGCAGCGACTCCGGCAGCCTCGAGACCCGTGCGGTCCGCGACGCGGGCGGCTGGGTGCTCAACGGCTCCAAGGTCTTCACGACGCACGGTCGCGTCGGCCACGTGGTGGTGGCGATGGCCGTGACCGACCGCGCCGCAGGCCGCAAGGGGATTTCGGCGTTCATCATCGAGCGCGGCGCCGCCGGCCTGTCGGCCGGGCGCAAGGAGAACAAGCTCGGCATGCGCGCGAGCGACACCAGCGAGGTCGTGTTCGCCGACTGTCGGATCCCCGACGACCACCTGCTGGGGCGGGAGGGCGCCGGTTTCGTGAATGCCATGCAGGTGCTCGATGCCGGGCGCATCGGGATCGCCGCGCTGGCCGTCGGCCTGGCACAGGGCGCCCACGAGGCCGCCGTGCGCTACGCCAAAGAGCGCCGCCAGTTCGGGCGGTCGATCGCGTCGTTCCAGGCGATCCAGTGGAAGCTGGCCGACGACGCGACGGCGATCGAGGCGGCCCGCCTGCTCACCTACCGCGCGGCATCGCTCAAGGACCAGGGCGTGGCGAAGACCACCAAGGAGTCGGCGATGGCGAAACTGTTCGCCAGCGAGATCGCCGTGCGGGCGGCCGAGAACGGCGTGCAGATCCACGGCGGCTACGGGTTCGTGAAGGACTACCCGGCCGAGAAGTACTTCCGCGACGTCAAGCTCACGACCATCGGCGAGGGGACCAGCGAGATCCAGCGGCTGGTGATCGCCCGGGAGATTCTCGGCGGGTTATAATCCCCGTTCTTTGTCCCCAGGGGGAAGGAGTCTATGCGGGCGCAGATTGGCATCATCG
Organism: uncultured Acidobacteriota bacterium; assembly: GCA_963698725.1. Lineage (GTDB taxonomy): Bacteria > Acidobacteriota > Vicinamibacteria > Vicinamibacterales > Fen-181 > FEN-299. The sequence continues at coordinate 839,510 of CAVORY010000002.1, read as the reverse complement.
GCGGCAGCGGCCTGTACGACATGGCTGAACTGACCGACCGCGAAGAACTCACGCTGACCACGCCGTTCGGCGATCCGTCCGGTCCCTACGTCCTGGCGACGCTGCGCGGGCGGCGCGTGGCGTTCCTCGCGCGCCACGGCCTGGGGCACCGGCTCATGCCGAGCGAGCTGAACTTCCGCGCAAACATCTACGGCTTCAAGTCGCTCGGCGTCGAGCGCATCCTCTCGGCGAGCGCGGTCGGGAGCCTGAAGCAGGAATACCCGCCGCAGGACATCGTCATTCCCGATCAGTTCTTCGACCGGACGAGGGGAAGGGTGAGCACGTTCTTCGGGCGCGGCCTGGTGGCCCACGTCGGATTCGCACACCCGGTGTGCGCCGACCTGTCGGCGCTGGCGCACGAGTCGGCGACGGCGGTCGGGGCGAAGGCGCACCTGGGCGGAACCTACGTGTGCATGGAGGGGCCGCAGTTCTCGACGCTCGCCGAGTCGCGGCTCTACCGTTCGTGGGGCATGGACGTCATCGGCATGACCAACCTGCAGGAGGCCAAGCTCGCGCGCGAGGCGGAGATCTGCTACGCGACGCTGGCGCTGGTGACCGACTACGACTGCTGGCACCCCGATCACGACTCGGTCACGGTGGAGATGATCGTCGGGAATCTGCTGCAGAACGCGAAGACGGCGCAGGCCATCATCGCCGAGGCGGTGGGCCGCCTGGAGGCCGGGCGGAGCTGCCCGTGCGCTTCGGCACTGGCCACCGCGATCATCACGCATCGCGACGCCATCCCGGAGCAGACGAGGCGGGACCTCGCACCGATTGTGGGGAAATATCTCTAGCAGCGGTCAGCTGACAGCGGGCAGCCGGCAGCTGGCAGCTGGCAGCGGATCACGCGTGATCCGGATTCCGCTGCCGGCTATCAGCTGCCAGCTGCCAGCCATCTCATCGTTGAGGCACCCATGCGGATTATCGTGACCGGCTCGATCGCCTACGACTACCTGATGTCGTTTCCCGGCAGCTTCAGCGAGCACCTGCTGCCCGACCATCTCCAGCGGGTGAGCCTCAGTTTCCTGGTGGACTCGATGGACAAGCGGCGCGGCGGCTGCGCGCCGAACATCGCCTACACACTGGCCCTGCTCGGAGAGCGCCCGGCGATGATGGGCACGGCGGGGCAGGACTTCGACGAGTACCGGCAGTTCCTCGAGTCGGCTGGCGTCGACGCCTCACTCGTCAAGCAGGTGCCGGGCAAGTTCACGGCCTCGTTCTTCTGCAGCACCGACCGCGACGGCAACCAGATCGCGTCGTTCTACACGGGCGCGATGGCGCACGCGTCGGAGCTGTCGTTCGCGTCGGCCGGGCCCTGCGACCTGACGATCATCTCGCCCAACGACCCGGCAGCGATGGTCGCCTACGCGCGCGAATGCCGGCAGATCGGCATCCCCTACATCTACGACCCGAGCCAGCAGGTGGCGCGGATGGGCGGCGACGACATCAAGGACGGCGTCGTCGGCGCGCACATCGTGATCTGCAACGACTACGAGTTCGCGATCATCGGCGAGAAGACCGGCCTGGGCGCCTCGGACATGCTGGCGCACGCCACCGCGGTCGTCGTGACGAAGGGCGAGAAGGGGGCGTCGATCATGCTGCGCGACCGGACAATCGACGTGCCGGCGGTGCCGCCCTCCGCCATCGTCGATCCGACGGGAGTCGGCGACGCCTTCCGCGGCGGGTTCATGAAGGGGCTGGCGATGGGGGCCGGCTTCGAGGTGTGCGGACGGCTGGGGAGCGTGGCGGCCACCTACGCCCTCGAGCACATGGGCGGGTCGAGCCATACCTACACCCGCGACGAGTTCCGCGCGCGCTACGCGCAGCACTTCGGCCCGGCGCCGTTCTGACGACTGGGCTCCTGGCCACGAACCCGCACGCCTCGTCTCGGGTCTGCCGCTCCGCAAAGCACCCCACGGCGGAAGCCGCCGCGGGGCCCCAAGAGCAGCTTTGCTTCGGGCAGATCCCTGCGACGCGGCATGGGCGCGCCCTGTCTTGGAATCGCCTTTCGGAATCGCAGCCGGCTCCTCAGCGGCTCGCACCGACCACCAGCCCCGCGGCGCCCGCGTAGACCAGCCCTCCTACGAGGAGCGCGACGGAGAACCCCCAGTTCATCGCGATGAACACCGCGAGCGTCGCGCCCAGGACCGACAGCGCGCCGTTCATGGCCCATGCCCACGGCAGCAGGTCGGGCTGACGGCGCACCAGCAGCCGCACGCCGGCCGGCAGCGGGATGCCCATCAGGATGCCGGCCGGGAACAGCATCGCCACGGCCAGAGCGATCCGGGCGCCGAGCGGCGCGCCCACCGACGCGCGGATCGCGGGCGGGAGCGCGACGATCGCGGCGAGGCCGAGCAGGGTGATGCCGAACAGCGCGGCGATCAGGCGGGGACGCACGCGCGACTCGCCGATCCGGCGGCTCAGGAAGCTCCCCGTGCCCGTGCCCAGCAGCAGCGAGAACAGCGTCACCGCCAGCGAGTACACCGGGTGCCCCAGGAGCAGCACGAACCGCTGCAGCAGCGCGACCTCCACCAGCATGAACGCCGCGCCGAGCAGCCCGAAGTAGGCCAGCCACCACGGCCATCTCGTGCCGAGCAGCGAGCGCCCGCTCAGCGCCATCGGACCGAGGATGAACACCAGCACCAGGGCGGTCGAGATCCCCATCAGCGTCATCAGCGCGCTGAGCCCGTTGCCAAAGAGCATCGTCTTCCCGAAGGCGACGCCGACCTGGTCCTTCACCTTGGTGGTGTGGAAGAAGAACGGGCGGTCGTCCGTCGTCGGCGTGATGTCGAGCGGATAGCCCGTGTAGAACGTCTGGCGGTCGGCCGCGAGGATGAGGCGCGCATAGTCGTTCGGCGCGTCCGCGGCCGCCCCCCAGTGCCCGGCGCCGGTCGGCGCCAGGCGCTCGGGCGGGCGCAGCCCGGGGGCGTAGAGCACCGTGAACTTCAGGTCGTCGCAGACCCGCCGCAGGATCTGCACCTCCCCCGCGCTGAACGGCGACTTCTTGAGGATGAACGTCGCGACCTTCTCGTGCTGGACGACCGCGAGCCGATCCGCGGCGTTCCACCCGCGACGGGCGCAGGCCTCCTGCGCGAGCGAAACGAGGCGCACGCCGTCCAGCGCCCAGCGCGTGATCGTGAGGAATCCTCGATCGGAGAGGTGGTCGAGGTAGTCGTCGAACGCTTCGACGGTATAGAGCGAGTTCTCCGTCAGCGTGTACGCGCCGGCGGCCGTCGCGGCCCATGTGTCGACCAGCGACGCCTGGATGACGTCGAAGCGCTCCGGCGAGCGGCGGACGAAGCTCCGCCCGTCCTCGACGGCGATCCGGACGTCGGGTCGGGTGTAGAGGCCACCCGAGTAGTCGAGGAAGCGGTCGCGCATCACCTCGTTCGCGATGATCGGGTTGATCTCCACGCCGTCCACGCGCCGCGCGCCGAACACCAGCGCGGACAGCAGGTCGCGGCCGCCGCCAGGCCCGATCACCAGGGCCGTGAATCCGGGCTCCGTCAGGTGATAGCCGAGTGCGGTGAGCTCGGCCTTGAGGTAGGCGACGCGGGCCAGATCTCCCTGAAAACCGACAATCGGCGTCGACGCGGCCGAGTCGATGTCCATGAAGCGCGAATCGGGCATCGCGCCGGTGTAGGTCGCGCTCACGGACCAGTCGCCGTGACGGCGGTCGTACACCGCGACCCGCGAGAACGAGTTCCACTTGCTGAACAGCACGGTGTCGCCGGCGTGGCCCTTGGTCGCCGTCACGTCGAAGGAGACGAGGCCCGAGACGTGCGCGGCCCACGGCGCGACAACCAAGAGGACGGCCAGCGGCGCCACGCGGGCGCGCACGGCGGCAGGCGCGAACGCACACGCGGCGATGGCGCCGAGCGCGGCGGTGGCCAGCACGACGCCGGGCGCGCCGACCCGGTCGAGCAACGGCAGCAGCAGCAGGCAGCCCGCGGATGCGCCCAGCAGGTCGGCCGCGTAGACCAGGTTGATCCGCCCGGACAGCCGCGAGATCGCCAGCGAGACGACCGCCCCTCCCGCGAAGAAGGGCAGCGCGGCGAGCGTGTAGATCGCGAGCATGAGCAACAGGTTCTCGAGCGAGTAGCTCAGGCCGACGCGGAGCCGCACGAGGAGCGCGAGCGAGATCGTGGTCACGAGGGCGTACGCCAGCGCGTGCCAGGCCAGCAGGCGGTCGGGCGCGACGCGGCCGAGCGGTCGGCGCGCGAGGTACACGTAGACGCCGCTCGCGCCGAGGCCGAACAGGGCGATCGAGATGGCGAGAAACGCGAAATGGTAGTACATCGTGACCGAGAAGATGCGCGTCAGGGCGAGCTCGGTCATGAGCAGGGCGGCCGAGATGCACGCCACTCCCGCCAGCGAACCCGCGGTGGCGCGCGGAGTCGGATCGGCCACGGATGGCACCGTCTGAGACATCGGCGCAGTGTATCATCCGGCGGCTGGCGACCGTCGGCCGTGCGCTGCTGCCGCGGCGGCCCGGCGCGGGCGCCCCGCTCGCCGGACTCCGGGCGGCTGCGCGGCAAGCCGCGCTCTCCGGCCGCCGTCAGCCGCTGGCCGCCGGGGTCGCGCGGTCTGATTTGCGTGCGTGATCGCGCTCAACCCGGCTGTGGCCCACCGCCTACGAGCGCGTTTGCGAACTGACGCTGAAACGCTTGCCGCCAGTCGCCGGTCTCGCGAGGCATCCCGCGCCCGCCCGCCGCGCCGTTCGGACACGGCCGACGGGCATTGGGGGATGCCTGCGCGAGCGAGCATGCGACCGCCTTCGCGCGAGGCTTCGGCGGTCCGCCGTAGCCTGGGCGAAGGCGGAGCAGTGCCGACGGTCGAAGGCACCAACCAGGAGCCGCAGGCTCAGACTTGCCCGGAGGCGCTCTGAAGCATGCCGACTGGCTCACGCAAACCCCATCGGCCGAGGCGACTGGTTCGGCACTGTCGAGCGCGAGCGAGCGCGGGCGCCCACAATGACCGGCGGCCGCGCCATCGTTGACGCGGCGGACCGCGCCAGGCGTCGACCGGCGCCTCGTAGGCCGGTCAGCTACCAGCGAGCGAGGCATCGCGCACCCGTCCGCCGCGGCGACGGTTGCGGCCGACGGGCACCCGTGGGCCCACGGCGGGCCGGCCGAGAAGCGGCGGTTGTAGAATACGGGCGTGGGAGAGACGTCAGCGATGCCGGGTCTCATACGTGCGCTTGGTGCTCTGGCCGTCGTCTGGGCCGGCCTGGTGGTGGCGGCGCCGTACCTGGCGATGCTGCCAGGTGTCGGCGGTGACTATCTCTCCGCGTCCACATATGCCTTCGGCGCGCTGGTGTGCCACCAGCGACCCGAGCGGTCGTTCCACCTGGCCGGCGCGCAGCTGCCCGTGTGCGCGCGCTGCACCGGGCTGTACCTCTCGGCGGCGCTCGGGATTCTGTTCGCGTGGGCGCGCCGCCCGTCGCCCGCGGCGCCGTTCGAGCGGTGGCGGACCTGCCTCCTGTGGGCCGCGCTGCCGACGGCGGCCACGCTGGTGTTCGAATGGTGGCGTCCTTGGGGCGTTCCCGGGGCGATCCGTGCTCTTGCGGCCGTGCCACTCGGAGCGGCGGCCGGGGCGCTGCTGGCGGGCACCGTCGGGTTTCGGAGTAAACTACACCGATGCGAGCGGACGCAGCACGGCGGGTAAATAGCGGCGAACTGGTGTTCCTGGCCCTGGCGTCGTGGCTGGTGCCGGGCGCAGGGCATCTCTGGCTCGGCCGCCGAATCAAGGGGATGATCCTCCTCGCCGCGCTCACGACGATGTTCGGCATCGGCCTCGCGCTGCAGGGGAGGCTCTTCCCGTTCGAAGCGTCGCAGCCGTTGGTGCTGCTGGCGGCAATTGCCGACGCGGCGATGGGCGCGCCGTATGCGATCGCCTGGGCGTTCGACCTGGGCCAGGGCCAGCCGGCGGCTCTCACCTACGAATACGCCAACGCCTTCCTGATCGCCGCCGGGCTGCTGAACATGCTGACCGTGCTCGACGTGTACGACACGGCGCTCGGGCGCAAGTGAGGGGTCGTGACAAGCCACTTCCTGCTGCTGCTCCTGTTCTCGTTCTTCGTGGCGCTGGTGTTCGCCGTCCTGATGCGGAACGAACCGCGAGACCAGGTCCGTTTCGGCGCCATGGTGTTCGGGGCCTTCGTGCTGAGCGCGGTCGTGATCGGATGGCTGATGTACCCCTTCTCCCTATGACCCGGCCTCTCCGCGACCAGGTCCTGGTGGGTTCGGGCGTGCCGGAACCGAGCGTTGCGGCGTCGAGCCGGCTGAGCCTTTGGGGGCCCGTCGGGTTCTACGCCGCGCTGATTTTCGGACTGTCGTCGACCTCCACCTTCGCGGCGCCGCCGATGCACGTCGGAGACAAGACGGCCCACGCCGTGCTGTACGCAGGCTTGGGTTTCCTGGTGGCACGAGCCATCGCGGGTGGCTCCGGTCGGCCGGTCACTGCTCGCGCGGCGTTCGTCGCCCTCGCAGTCTGTGCGGTGTACGGTCTGAGCGACGAGATTCACCAGCTCTTCGTCCCCCGCCGCATGTTCGATCTGAGAGACCTGGCCGCCGACGTCGCCGGCGGCGGACTCGGGTTGGCGGCGTGGTGGCTGTGGAGCACATTGAGGAGGTCCGGTCGTGGCTCCTGAAACGGTTCACGTCGACCGCGACGGCGCGGTGGCGGTGGTGACGATCGACCGCCGTCAGGTGCTGAACGCGCTCGATCGCGCCACCATCGATCATCTGAGGCGGGCCATGCTCGACGTCCGGCGCACCGAGGACGTCCGCTGCGTGATCGTCACCGGCGCCGGGGAGAAGGCGTTCGTGGCGGGCGCCGACATCCAGGAACTGGAACGCCTGTCGCCGACCGAGGCCGAGGCGTACGCGCTGGCCGGGCAGCACGTGTTCGACCTGGTCGAGCACCTTGGCAAACCGGTGATCGCGGCGGTCAACGGCTTCGCTCTGGGCGGCGGATGCGAGCTGGCGATGGCGTGTACGCTCCGGGTGGCCTCCGAGGCGGCGCGCTTCGGCCAGCCCGAGGTGAAGCTCGGCGTGACGCCGGGGTTCGCCGGCACGCAGCGGCTGCCGCGCCTCGTCGGGAAGGGGCGGGCTCTCGACCTGCTGCTGACCGGCCGCCTCGTCGACGCCCAGGAGGCGCTGGCCATCGGGCTCGTGAACCGGGTGGTGCCGGCGGCGGACCTGATGTCCAAGGCCCGGGAACTCGCCGCGGCGCTGGCCGGCCTGGCCCCCGTGGCCATGCGGTCGATCATCGAGGCCGTGCATCGCGGAACGGAGATGGCGTTCCACGAGGCGGCGTACCTCGAGGCGACGTTGTTCGGGCTCTGCTTCTCGACCGCCGACATGCGCGAGGGCACGCGGGCGTTTCTCGAGAAGCGGCCGGCGGCGTTCACCGGAAAGTGAGCGGCGCCGGGACGGCCCGGCACCCCGCAACGAACAGGAAGGCGCAGATGGCGGCGACCACCTTCGACGGCGAACCCCGCAATGAGGCGCATCGCGGGCGGCGTCGGGCGCGCCAGGCGGCGCTGCAGATGCTGTATCGATGCGAGGCCGGCGGCGTCACGCCGGAGGAAGCGATCGCGACGCACGGTGACATCGATCAGGCCGTCCGGACCGGCTCCGAGGACGCCGACGCGTTCGCATCCCGGATCGTGATCGGCACCATCGGGCACGCCGCCGAGATTGACCCGCTGATCGCCGCGAGCGCGGAACACTGGCGTCCGGAGCGCATGGCGCTCATCGATCGCCTGATCCTGCGGATGGCCGTCTACCAGCTCCAGCACGAGCCCGATGTGCCGCCCGTGGTCGTGATCGACGAGGCGGTGGAACTGGCGCGGCGGTTCAGCGGGGCCGAGTCGGGCCGCTTCGTGAACGGCGTGCTCGATGCGATCAGGAAGAAGATAGAAGACAGAAGATAGAAGCCAGAATCCAGAATCCAGAATTCAGAATCCAGAAGCCAGGAGCCTTGAGCCCAGAGCCCAGAGCCGGATTCAGCCCTATGCCCCAGGAGAACGAACTGCTCGCCCAGCGCCGTGCCAACATGGAGGCGTTGGCCGCCCTCGGCGTCGACCTCTATCCCCACCAGTTCGAGCGCACGGACACCGTGACGGATCTGGTCGGCGCGCACGGCGCGAAGACGAAGGCCGAGCTCGAGGCCGTCCGGATCGACACGAAGACGAGCGGCCGGGTTCTGGCGATCCGCAGCTTCGGCAAGGCCAACTTCCTGGTGCTCAGCGACGGGCGTGCCCGCATCCAGGTCTACCTCCGCGAGGACTCGCTGCCGGAGCGCGACTTCAAGACGTTCACGCTCCTCGATCTCGGCGACTTCGTCGGCGTGTCGGGCCACCTGTTCCGGACCCGGACCGACGAGTTCACCATCTGGGCCGCCTCGCTCACGTTCCTCGCGAAGTGCCTGACCCCGCTGCCCGAGAAGTGGCACGGCCTCCAGGACATCGAGATCCGGTACCGCCAGCGCTACCTCGACCTGATCGTGACGCCCGAAACGGGCCGTGTCTTCGAGGCGCGAAGCCGCACCCTGGCGGCCGTGCGCACGTTCCTCAACGCGCGCGGCTATCTCGAGGTCGAGACGCCGATGATGCAGCCGCTGGCGGGCGGCGCGCTGGCGCGGCCGTTCGTGACGCACCACAACGCGCTCGACATGACGCTCTACCTCCGCGTCGCGCCCGAGCTGTACCTCAAGCGCCTGCTGGTCGGCGGCATGGAACGCGTCTACGAGATCAACCGCAACTTCCGCAACGAGGGGATCTCGACGCAGCACAACCCGGAATTCACGATGCTGGAGTTCTACCAGGCCTACAGCAACTACCTCGAGCTGATGACGATGACCGAGGAGATGCTGGCGGCCGTGGCGCGCGAAGTGACTGGCGGCGAGGACGTGAAGTACGGCGACCAGATGTTGTCGTTCCGGGCGCCGTTCCGGCGCCTCCCGATGCGGGGCGCGGCCGCGGAGGAGGCGTCTCGCCGGCTGGGCCGGGACGTGACCGAGGCGGAACTGCGCGACACCGGCGCGGCGCGCGCGCTCGCGGGGCAACTCGGGGTCGAGATCGATCCGGGCATGGGCGCGGGGAAGATCACCGCGGCGTTGTTCGAGGCGCTCTGGGAGGCGTCGCTGGTCCAGCCGACGTTCGTCTACGACTTCCCGACCGAGGTGTCACCGCTCTCCAAGCAGAAGCCGGACGACCCGGACACGGTCGAGCGGTTCGAGTTGTACGCCGGCGGGTTCGAGCTGGCCAACGCGTTCAGCGAGCTGAACGACCCGGCCGAGCAGCGCAGGCGCTTCGAGCAGCAGCTGGCCGAGCGGCAGAAGGGCGACGCCGAGGCCCACGCGATGGACGATGACTACATCCGCGCCCTCGAGTACGGCATGCCGCCGGCCGGCGGCGAGGGCGTGGGCATCGACCGGCTCGTGATGCTGCTCACAGACAGCCACTCGATCCGCGACGTGATCCTGTTCCCGTTGATGCGAACCAGGAAGGAGTGACAGCTGCCAGCTGGCAGCTTTCAGCTGTCAGCGGATCGGCGTATGCGCTGCCAGCGGCGAGCTTCCGTGATCCGCTGCGGGCGGCCAGCTGCGAAAGATGAACCTGCCTTTCGAACTCCACGTCGCCCTCCGCTACCTGCTCGCCAGGCGCAAGCAGGCGCTGATCTCGGTCATCTCGCTGATCTCGACGGTTGGCGTGATGGTCGGGGTGATGGCGGTTATCATCGCCCTCGCGCTGACGACCGGACTCCAGGCGGAACTCCGCGATCGCATCCTCGGCAGCACCGCGCACGTCTACGTCTGGAAGGGCGACGGACTGCGCGACTACCAGACAACCGTCCGCAGTCTCCGCGCGTTTCCTCACGTCGTCGGCGCGGCGCCGGCCGTCATCGGCAAGGCGCTGGTGACGACGCCGCAGGGGCGGTCGTTCATCACGATCAAGGGGATCGACCCCGCGCTCGAGCCGACCGTCACCGACATCGGGCACTCCATGCTGCAGGGCAGCGTGGCCGCGTTGGCGGCCACCGGGGACGGGCCGCCGGGCATCCTCATCGGAGTCGATCTCGCGAAGACGCTCGGCGTCCGCGTGGGAGATCGGGTCCAACTGCTGACGCCCGACGGCACGCTGTCGCCGATGGGGATGCTGCCGCGGTCGCGGTCGTTCGCGGTCGCCGGGGTGTTCTCGCTCGGTCTGTTCGAGTTCGACACGACCTATGGGCTCGTGACCCTCTCGGTGGCGCAGCGCCTGACCGGCCGCGACGAGCCTGAGTTGATCGAACTGCGCGTCGACGACATCTACCGCGCGCCGGACGTGGCGCGCGCGATCATGGACCAGTCGGCCGGCGTCTACCTGACGGAGGACTGGACCAAGCTGAACCAGTCGCTCTTCAAGGCGCTGTGGCTCGAGAAGATGGCCATCTCGATCACGATCGGGCTGATCATCCTGGTGGCCGCGCTCAACATCGTCGCGTCGCTGATCCTGCTCGTGATGGAGAAGCACCGCGACATCGCCATCCTGAAGACGATGGGGGCGTCGGGGCGGAGCATCAGGCTCATCTTCATGTTCCAGGGGGCGATTATCGGAGTGGTCGGCACCGGGCTGGGCGCGATCTCCGGCTGGGCGGTTTCGACCGTCGCCGATCGGTACCAGCTGATTCGTCTCCCGATCGACGTCTATCAGGTGACGCACGTGCCGTTCGTCATTCTGCCGCTGGACTTCGCTCTCGTGGTCGGGCTGGCGTTCCTGATCTGCCTGGTGGCGACCCTCTACCCGTCGCGCCAGGCGTCGAAACTGGATCCGGCGGAGGCACTGCGATACGGGTAGCTGGCAGCTATCAGCTGGCAGCTGGTAGCGGACCGTGGTCCGCTGCTAGCGGCCTGATTCGGCGATCCGCTGTGAGCTGCGGGCTTCCGTGATCCGCTGCCAGCTGCCAGCTGCCAGCTATCAGCTAGTGTGGTGCCCATGTCCTTCGTCACCGTCACCGCCCTCGAGAAGTCCTACCGGACCGCGACGCAGACGCTGCGGGTGCTGCGGGGGCTCGACCTGTTGGTCGAGCAGGGCGAGATGGTGGCGATTGTCGGGGCGTCCGGCGTGGGGAAGAGCACGCTCCTGCACGTGCTGGGCGGCCTTGATCAGTTCGAGGCGGGCACCATTCGGCTTGGCGACGCCGACCTGTCGCAGATGACAGACGCCGAGCGCGTCGCGTTCAGGAACCGACGTGTCGGATTCGTCTTCCAGTTCCACCACCTGCTGCCGGAGTTCACCGCGCTCGAGAACACCGAAATGCCGCTGCGGATCGCGCGGATCGCCGTCCCGGACGCGAGGGCCGCGGCCGACGCGCTCCTTCGTCGCGTCGGGCTCGGCGACCGGCTCGGCCACCGGCCGGGCACGCTCTCGGGCGGCGAACAGCAGCGGGTCGCCATCGCCCGCGCACTGGTCACTCGTCCCGCGCTGCTCCTTGCCGACGAGCCGACTGGCGACCTCGACGAGCAGACGGCCGACTCCCTCCACGAACTGCTGCGCGAGATGCACCGCGAGCAGCGCCTCACGTCGATCATCGCCACGCACAACCTTCGGCTCGCCGCGACGTGCGATCGCGTGCTGCGGCTCGAGAACGGACGCCTCGCTGCTGCCTGAGCCTTGAGCCCTGAGCCCTGCGTCCTGCCCTTCGACTCGCTCCGCTCGCTCAGGGCACCCCGAGCGAAGTCGAGGGGTGGTGAGCCGTGAGCCGTGAGCCGTGAGCCGTGAGCCGTGAGCCGTGAGCCCTGAGCCGTGAGCCGTGAGCCCTGAGCCCTGAGCCATTGCTATAATGAAACGAGTTCCCCCGCGCACAACTGGCGCCGGTGTTCGCAGGTAGCCCCGATGTTCGAACGGTACACGGAAAGGGCGAGGCGCGTCCTGTTCTTCGCCCGCTATGAAGCCAGCCAGCTCGGGAGCGTGTCGATCGAAACCGAGCACCTGCTACTGGGCTTGATTCGCGAGGGCAAGGGGCTGATGAGCCGGGTCCTCGCCCGGTCGAACGTGTCGGCCGAGGCGCTCCGCAAGGAAGTCGAGGGGCGCACCGTCTATCGCGCGAAAGTGCCGCCCTCCGACGAGATCCCGTTCAGCGCCGAGACCAAGCGGGCGCTCGCGTTCGCCACGGAGGAGGCGGACCGGCTGCTCCACACCTACATCGGTACCGAGCACCTGCTGCTCGGGATTCTCCGCGCGGAGCAGTCGCTGGCGGCCTCGGTGCTCGCCGGCCGCGGCATCAGGCTCGGTGCGGTGCGCGAAGATGTCGTCAAGTCGGCGCACGAACGCCCGCCGGCGCCCGCGCGCGGGCCGGAGGCGACGCTGGTCGCCGAATTCGCCCGCGACCTGACGGCGGCGGCGGGCGGGTACGACCTCGATCCGCTGGTGGGGAGGGTGCGGGAGGTCGAGCGGGTCGTGCGCGTGCTGTGCCGCCGGACCAAGAACAACGCGGTCCTGGTGGGCGAGGCCGGCGTCGGCAAGACCGCCATCGTCGAGGGGCTTGCGCAGAAGATCGCCGCCGGCGACGTGCCGCGCTTCCTGACGGGCACGCGTCTCGTGGCGCTCGACCTCGGGCTGATCGTGGCGGGCACCAAGTACCGCGGCCAGTTCGAGGAGCGCCTGAAGGGGATCGTCAGAGAACTGGCCGACGACCCGAAAATCATCGTGTTCATCGACGAGCTGCACACCCTCGTGGGCGCGGGGGCGGCCGAGGGTTCCCTGGACGCCGCTGCCATCCTGAAACCGGCGCTTTCGCGCGGCCAGATTCGCTGCATCGGCTCGACGACGCCGGCGGAGTACCGGAAGCACATCGAGAAGGACCGGGCACTCGAGCGGCGGTTCCAGGCCATCACAATCGACGCGCCGTCGGAGGTCGAGACGATCGAGATTCTCCGAGGCGTCCAGAGCCGGTACGAGCAGTTCCACCACGTCGCGTATACCGCAGACGCGATCGAGGCCGCGGTCCACCAGTCGAGCCGCTACATCACGGACCGCTTTCTGCCCGACAAGGCCATCGATGTCCTCGACGAAGCCGGCGCGAGGGCCAAACTCCGCGCCGTCGACGCAGGCGCGGCGGATGCGGCGAGCGGCGACTCCGAGAAGGCCGTCGTCGGGCGAGAGGAGATCGACGAGGTGGTGTCGAGCTGGACCGGCGTGCCGGTGACGTCGGTTGGCGGGAGCGAAAGCGAGCGGCTGCTGGGCCTCGAGGCGGCGCTGCACCGGCGTGTCGTCAGCCAGGACCGGGCCGTGTCTGCGCTGGCGCGGGCGATCAGGCGCGCGCGGGCGGGGCTCAAGCATCCGAACCGCCCCGTCGGCAGCTTCATCTTCCTGGGCCCGACCGGCGTTGGCAAGACCGAGCTGGCGCGCGCCCTGGCCGGCTGCCTGTTCGGCAGCGATCGCGCGCTGGTCCGCTTCGACATGTCCGAGTTCACCGAGAAGCACTCGGTGTCGAAACTCATCGGGTCGCCGCCCGGCTACGTGGGCCACGACGAAGGCGGTCAGCTCACCGAACGGGTGAAGCGCCACCCGTACTCGGTCGTGCTGCTCGACGAGATCGAGAAGGCGCACCCCGAGGTGTTCCACGTGCTCCTGCAGGTGTTCGAGGACGGCCATCTCACCGATGGCCTCGGCACCCGCGTGGACTTCAAGAACACGGTTGTCATTTTGACGTCGAACCTCGGCGCGCGGGTCCTCCAGAGGCAGGGGGCCGTCGGCTTCCAGTCGGCGGCGGCGGCCGAGGTGAGCCGTAGCCTGTCCGACAGCGCGCGGGCCGAGGTGCGCCGGGCGTTCAACCCGGAGTTCCTCAACCGGATCGACGAGGTCATCGTGTTCGATCCGCTGTCGGACGAGGACTTGCGCCAGATCCTGGCGCTGCTGGTCGGTCAGCTGAACGCGCAGCTCTCCGGCCGGGGGCTGGCGGTCGAGCTGTCCGAAGCGGCGGCCGACTGGATCGTCGACGCGACCTGCCGGGACCGGTCGTATGGAGCGCGGCCGCTGCGGCGGGCCCTGCAGAAGTACGTCGAGGACCCGCTGTCGGAAGCGATCATCCGGGGAGCCGTCAGCGGCGGCTCCGTCGAGGTGTTCGTAGAGGGCGGCGGCCTGGCCTGCCGGCCGGCCGGGAGCGCGGACGAAAGCCACGGGCTGGCCTGAAACGTCTAATACCCTGTAGACTATGGTGATCACCCTGGCGCCGGATCGGCCCCTGGGACAGGTGCCCGGAAGGCCGGGCGAGCAACAGGCTCGGTTCGAACACGATTGCATGCGCACGTTCCGTAGCCGTTTCCTCGTGTGGGTGTTCGTCCTGGCGGTCGCCAGCCTCCAGGCGGCCGTCGCGCCAGCCGCGCAGCAAGCCGCCGGTCAGGCCCCGGCCACCCAGCCGCCACCTGCCGCGCAGCCGCCGGCGAAGCCGCTGCAGGACGGGCGGGTGCTCTGGTGCGGGCAGGAGGTCGGACCGCCGGTCCAGCTGCCGCCGGCCGGGTCAGGTCCGGTCATCTACAAGATCGGACTGTGTTTCCCCGAACAGGGCAACGCCTCGGTCATCGACGCGGAAACCTACCTGTTCTACATCAAGACCAAGACCAGCGACCCGAGGGTCGCGAACTGGGCGAGTTGGGACGAGGTGCAGACTCCCGATTCGCTCAGGCAGGACTTCAAGGAACTCTGGGGGACGAAATTCCTCGACAACCTCTCGATCGAGGTGACCGACTATCCGTTCTCGAACGGCGTCGTCGGCAAGATGATCGCCTACAACATGGAGGAGCGGCAGCGCGTCAAGATTGTCGACTACGTGGGCGCCAAGCACCTCGAGCGGTCGAAGATCGAAGAGAAGCTGAAGGAGGAGAACGCGATCATCCGGCTCGACTCGTTCGTCGATCCCGGCATGGTGCGGAGGGTGAAGAAGGTCGTTCTCGACATGCTCGCCGAGAAGGGCTACCAGTTTGCGACCGTCACCCCCGACATCAAGGCGCTGCCGGGCGGCCCCAAGCTGATCAACCTGACGTTCAAGATCGACGAGGGGCCGCAGGTCAAGATCCGCGACGTCGTGTTCACCGGCAACAAGGAGGTCTCGTCCTCGGCGCTCAAGCGCCAGATGAAGAACAACAAGGGGCGCGGGATGTTCTCCTGGATTACCGGGTCGAGCAGCTACCAGGAGGGCAAGTTCGAAGAGGATGCCGACCGGGTCTTGAGCTACTACCAGGACAAGGGGTACGTGAACGCCCGCATCGGCGACCCGTCGTTCCGGTATCTGGAGGACTCGGCCGACCGGAAGACCCGGTGGGTGGAACTGGGGATTGGCGTTTCCGAAGGGCCGCGCTATCGGCTGGCGTCGCTCACGTTCGAGGGCAACAAGATCATCCGCGCGGAGGGGCTGCGCCCGCTGTTCAAGATCAGGGACGGCGATTGGTACAGCATGAAGGCCGTCAGGAAGGGCTACGACAAGGCGCGGGAGCTGTACGGCTCGGCCGGCTACTACCAGTTCAACCTGGTGCCGATGGTGAAGCCGCATGAAGAGCGCCCGGCGACGGAGGGCGCGGACGCCGCCGGCGCGAAACCTGCCGAGGCGGCAGCGCCTCCGGCGGCCGCCAAGCCCGAGGCCGCGAAGGCGGACGTCTCGAAGCCGGGCGCCGCCAAGCCGGAGGCCGCCAAGCCCGAGGCCGCCAAGCCCGAGGCCGCGAAGGCGGACGTCCCGAAGCCGGGCGCCGCCAAGCCAGAGGCCGCAAAGCCGGAGGCCGGGGCGAAGACGCCGCCGCCGATTCCGCCGGGGCCGGGCGAGGCCCAGAAGCCGTCGAAGGCCGCCCCGCCCAAGCCCCGCATCCAGGGGCCGTCGGTGGACGTCACGCTGCAGGTGGACGAGGGCAAGCAGTACTTCATCAACCGGATCCGCTTCAACGGCAACACCACGACGCGCGACTCGGTCGTGCGGCGCGAACTCCGGATCTACGAAGAGGGTGTTTTCAATACCGAAGCGCTGAAGTTCTCGATCAAGCGGGTCAACCAGCTCGCGTACTTCAAGCAGCTGGAGGGCGGCAAGGACGTCGACGTCAAGGAATCGCCTGGCGCCGACAACAAGATGGACGTCACGCTGAAGTTCGAGGAGCAGAACCGGAACCAGCTCCAGTTCGGCGCCGGTGTCTCGCAGTACCGAAGGGTTCTTCGGGACGCTCGGCTTCCAGACCGCGAACTTCCTGGGCCGCGGCGAGACGTTCAGCGTCAATCTCCAGGCCGGGTCGCGGGCGCAGAACTACGTGGTGGCCTTCACGGAGCCGTACCTGTTCGATCGACCGATCACGGGCG
This sequence comes from uncultured Acidobacteriota bacterium, assembly GCA_963698725.1. GTDB lineage: Bacteria > Acidobacteriota > Vicinamibacteria > Vicinamibacterales > Fen-181 > FEN-299. The sequence continues at coordinate 823,144 of CAVORY010000002.1, read as the reverse complement.
GCGTCAGCGTCTTCAAGCGCCGCCTGGAGTACATCGGGCAGTTCACTCAGGACTCGGTCGGCGGGAACGTCATGTTCGGGTTCCCGCTGAAGGAACAGACCCGGATGTTCCTCAACTACTCGTACGAGAACACGAAGGTCATCGATCTGAACCCGGCGTACTTGAACCCGGCGTTGATTGCGAGCAATCCGTTCCTGGCGTCCTCCCTGCTGCTGGGCTCCGGCGGAGCGCGGACGATCAGCAAGATTGTCCCGAGCGTCAGCCGCAATACGGTGGACAACCCGATCTTCCCGACCACCGGCAAGCACTTCACCGTGGCGGTCGACCTGGCGGGGCTCGGCGGCGACACGGCCTTCTGGAGGCCGTTCGCCGAGGCCGTGATGTATTTCCAGCACACCAAGCGGTCGTCGTTCGGGTTCCGGGTGCAGGGGACGTTCATCTCGACGTTCTCGGGCAGCAAGGAACTGCTCATCACCGAGAAGCTGTTCGCCGGCGGCGAGTACAGCGTCCGCGGCTTCGACATTCGCACCATCGGGCCGCGGGCGACGCAGGTGATACCGCCGACCTACAACGGCCAGACGTTCCTGCCCGCCCTGATGCCCGGGGTGGTGCCCCTGGCGCCCACGGAGATCGACTCCGGGCTGGTGATCGGCGGCGACAAGATGCTCCTGCTGAACGCGGAGTACCTGATCTCGGTCGTCGGCCCGGTGCGTCTGGTACTGTTCGCGGACGCGGGCCAGGTGAGGAACAAGGGCGACCAGATGGAGTGGAGCGAGTTCAAGGCGTCGACGGGCGCGGAGGTCCGGTTCTTCATGCCGGTGCTGAACGTCCCGTTCCGCCTGATCTTCGCGTACAACCCCCTGCGAAAGGGCGTCCTGAACAACAACCTGCAGCCGCAGAGCGCGTTCGCATTCAAGTTCGCCGTGGGTTCGACCTTCTAGCGGGGACCGAAGACGACCGAGGACGATAGTCAACCGGGCACGAGAAAGAAAGGGACTGTAGTGATGAGACGCTTCACCGTAGCCGTGGCTTTCAGCGTGGCGCTCGGCGCCGTTCCGATGATGGCACTGGCCCAGACCAAGCCGCCGACCACGCCGCCGCCGGCCGCCCAGCCGCCGACCACACCGCCGCCGGCCGCTCAGAAGCCGCCCACGCCGGCGCCTGCGGCCCAGCCGCCCGCCGCGGTCGCGCCGCAGCCGAGGGTGTTCCCCGAGGGGGCGAAGATCGCATTCATCAATATCCCGCGGATTGCGGCTGAGTCGGCGGAGGGCAAGGCGTCGACCGGCAGGGTGAACGCGCTCCGCGAGAAGAAGGTGGGCGAGCTGAGCGCGAAGAACAAGCAGGTGGAGTCAGCCCAGCAGAAGCTCGCCAGCGGCGGGCTCCTCAGCGACGAGGCGCGCGCGGCGACGCAGAAGGAAATCGACAGGCTGAACGTCGAGGTCCAGCGGATGCAGCAGGACGCCGAGGCAGAGATGACGGAACTACAGCAGCAGCTGCAGCTCGACTTCCAGCGCAAGCTCTCACCGGTCATCCAGCAGATCGCCGTCGAGAGAGGGCTGCACATGCTGCTCAGCACAGACGCCGGCCTGGTGTGGGCGGAGCCCGGTCTCGATCTGACGCTCGAGGTCATCAAGCGGTTCGACGCGGCGACGGCGGGCGCCAAGGCGCCGGTGAAGTAGGCGCCCTTCGACGCGGGCCGCCTCGGGGATGGCTGGCCGCCGGTGTGTGCGCCGGCCTGCCGGCCTTCCTCCCTGTACCGCCAATCCGAGTCCCGGACGAGATCTGTGCACGCCAACACGCTTCCGCCGCTGATCGAACGGCTCTGCTTCCGGTACCCGTCGTTCCTGGTCGACTCGGTCGTCGAGCACGTGCCGAACGAGCGCGTGGTGGCGGTCAAGAACGTGACCGTCAACGAGGACTTTTTCCAGGGGCACTTCCCCGGCGCGCCGCTCGTGCCCGGCGTCCTCATCATCGAGACGCTGGCCCAGGTGTCGGCCATCCTGCTCCTGCACAATGGCGAGGGGCGGCCGACGGCGCGCGCGGCGCTGCGGGGCGTGAACAACGCCAAGTTCCGCCGCCAGGTGGTGCCGGGCGACCGGGTCCGCCTGGAGGTGGTTCGGCAGGGAGGGCGCGGCCGTGTGGCGCGCCTGCACGGCGTCGCGTACGTCGGTGAACAGATCGTCGCCGAGGCCGGCCTGCTGATGGCCGTCGAGCCCGACCGCGCCGTCATCGACCCGTCGGCTGTCGTCGCCCCGGGTGCGGTGATCGGCGAGGGTACGACGATCGCCCAGCACGCGTCGATCGGTCCCCACGTCAAGATCGGCAAACGTTGCCGGATCGGGGCGTCCGCGGTGATCGACGGCTGGACGGAAATCGGCGACGACAACGAGATCGCGCCGTTCGTGTCGATCGGCCTGGCGCCGCAGCATCTCAAGTACGCCGGGCAGCCCACGCGGGTCGTCATCGGCGACCGGAACATCATCCGGGAGTTCGTCACGGTCCACCGCGGCACGGTCGAGGGCGGCGGCCTGACGCGGGTCGGCAGCCGGAATCTGCTCATGGCGTACGCCCACGTGGCGCACGACTGCGCCATCGAGAACGACACGATCCTCGGCAACGCCGCCACGCTCGGCGGGCACGTGCACGTCGAGGACTTCGCGAACATCAGCGCGTTCTCCGGCGTGCACCAGTTCTGCAGGGTCGGCCGGCACGCTTTCATCGGCGGCTACTCGGTGGTGACCAAGGACGCGATGCCGTTTGCGAAGTCGGTGGGGAACCGCGCGCGCATCTACGGCCTCAACACCATCGGCCTCGTTCGCCGAGGCTTCTCGCCCGACTCGATCGGCAAGCTGAAGCGGGCGTATCGGTACCTGCTCGTCTCGAAGCTGAATACGAGCCGCGCGGTCAGCGCGATCCAGAACGATCCGTCGCTGGCCTGCCCCGAGGTGCGGTACCTGGTGGAGTTCATCCGCGGCTCGCACCGCGGCGTCCTGCTGCGCCGTCCGACCCGGCGGGCGGATGAGGCGGTGGCGGACGAATCCTGACTCCCGGCTCCTGAATCCCGGTTGGGTCCAGATGCACATCGGTCTCATCGCCGGCAACGGCCGCTTCCCCTTCCTGGTCCTCGACGCGGCCCGGCGGCTGCGTCACGAGGTCACCATCATCGCGGTCAAGGAAGAGGCGTCGCCCGACCTGAACGCGGCGGCGGCCACCGAGCCCGGGACGCGCATCGTCTGGCTGTCCCTCGGCCAGCTCGGCGCGTGCATCGAGGCGCTGAAGGCCGCCGGCGCGACACACGCCGTGATGGCCGGCCAGGTCAGGCACGTCAAGATCTTCTCGGGCATCCTGCCCGATCGCCTGCTCCTGTCCGTGCTGCTCCGGCTGCGGTCGAAGAACACCGACGCGCTCATTTCGGCCGTCGCCGACGTGATGCGCGATCACGGCATCGAGCTGCTGGATTCGACCGCGTTCCTCACGCCGCTGCTGGCCCGGCCCGGTCTGATCGCCTCGCGGCCGCTCACCCGGGAAGAGGAGGCCGACGTCGCCTTCGGCTACCGGATGGCGGACGCCGTCGCCGGCCTCGACATCGGGCAGACGATCGTGGTGAAGGACTCGGCGGTCGTCGCGGTGGAGGCCATGGAGGGCACCGACGCGGTCATCGCGCGCGCCGGTAGTCTGGCCGGCGCCGGGACGCGCGTCGTGAAAGTGGCCAAGCCGGGCCAGGACATGCGGTTCGACGTGCCGGTGGTGGGGCTCTCCACCGCGCATGCGATGCGGGCGGCGGGCGCGTCGGCGCTCTCGGTCGACGCGGGCAAGACGCTGATCTTCGACCTCCAGCCCTTCATCGAAGCCGCCGATCGGGCCGGTATTGCGGTCGTCGGCCGACCCCGACCGGCGGACGCCTGACAGGCACCATCGACATGAGCAGCGACACACCGCTCCGCGTGGCGGCGATTGGCGTCGGGCACCTCGGACGCCATCACGCCCGGATTCTCTCGACCCTGCCCGGCGCCACGCTCGTCGGCGTCGCGGACGTGAAGCCGGCTCGCGCGGCGGAGATCTCCGCCGCGCACGGGACCCGCCCGTTCACCGACTATCGCGACCTGGTCGGCCAGGTGGACGCGGTGTCGATCGCGGTGCCGACCGAGGCGCACCTGGAGGTGGCGTCGGCGTTCCTCGACCGCGGCATTCCCGTGCTCGTCGAGAAGCCGCTGGCCCGGTCGGTCGAAGAGGCCGATCGGTTGATCGCGCTGGCCGCGTCGCGCGGAACCGTGCTGGCCGTCGGCCACACCGAGCGGTTCAACCCGGCGGTCGCCGTTGCGTCGCGGCTGCTCCAGGACCCGCGCTTCATCGAAGTGCACCGCCTCGGCACCTTCCCCGAGCGATCTCTCGACATCGACGTCGTCTTCGACCTCATGATTCACGACCTCGACGTCGTACTGTCGATTGTGCGGTCGCCCGTCGCGTCCGTCGAGGCGGTCGGGGTGCCCGTTCTCACGGGGCGCATCGACATCGCCAACGCGAGACTGCGGTTCGAGAACGGCTGCATCGCCAACATCACCGCCAGTCGAATCAGCCGCGATCGCGTGAGGAAGATCCGGTTCTTTCAGCCGGACGCCTACCTGTCGGTCGACTACGCCGCGCAGGAGGTCGAGGTCTATCGCCTGGTTCGGGGCGACGGCGCCCGCCCCGGCATCGAAGGCGGGAAGCTCGACGTCCCGCGCGAAGAGCCGCTGGTCCGCGAACTGGCGGACTTCCTCGGCGCGATCCGGGAAGGCCGGCCGCCGCTCGTCACGGGCCACGATGGCCGGCGCGCGCTCGAGCTGGCGGAGCGCATCGTCGAGCGGATGGCCGCCGGGGCGTAGCGCCGATGGTGATCGACAAACGGCCGACGCGCGTCGCCGCCATGTTCGACGCGATCGCCGCGCGGTACGACCTGCTGAACCGCCTCCTGAGCGCCGGCATCGATCGCCGGTGGCGGAGGCGCGCGATCCGGTCGCTCCAGCTGACGGGCCGCGAGTCGGTCGTCGACGTCTGCACCGGCACGGCGGACGTGGCGTTGGCCGCCGTCGAGGCCCGCCCCGGCGCCGCGCGCGTCGTCGGCCTCGACTTCTCCGGAGAGATGCTGCGCCTCGGCTCCCGGAAGGTGCGTCGTCAGGGTCAGGCCGGGCGAATCCTGCTGGCCCGCGGCGATGCGACGCGGCTTCCGATTCGCAGCGGGTCGGCCGACGCGGCCACCGTGGCGTTCGGCATCCGAAACGTCGAGGACCCGGAGCGCGGCCTCGCCGAGATGCACCGCGCGCTCGCACCCGGTGGACGCCTCGCCATCCTCGAGTTCAGCATCCCTTCGTCTGCGCTGGTTCGCGCGGTCTACCTCCCGTACTTCCGGCTCGTGCTCCCGCGCATTGGACGTCTGGTGTCGGGGCACGGCTCCGCCTACACCTACCTGCCCGCATCGGTCGGCAGCTTCATCCCGCCCGAGACGATGCTGGCCATGCTGGCGGCGTGCGGCTTCCGTGACGCTCGGGCGACGCCGCTCACGCTCGGGATTGTGACGTTGTATACGGCGAGGAAATAGCTGGCAGCGGATCACGGAGAACGCCTCGCTGGCAGCTGGCAGCGGATCAGGGAGAGCTGGTAGCCGCCAGCGGATCACGGAGATCGACAAGCTGTCAGCGGATCTCTCGCGATCCGCTACCAGCTGCCAGCTATCAGCTGCCAGCTTGTGTGGCGAGCACCTCCCGATACACCCCCTCCACCGCCTCCACCATCGTCGACGCTTCGAATACCCGGCGCGCGCGCGCGCGGCCGGCGCGGCCCATCGCCTCTCGGCGGGCCCGGTCCGCGATGAGCGCGGTCATCGCGGCGGCAATCGCTCCGGGATCGCACGGAGGAATGACCAGGCCGGTGAGGCCGTCCTGGTTGACCCACGACGTGCCCGTCTGAATCTCCGTGCTGATGACGGGCAAGCCGGCTGCCATGGCCTCGACGATCGACGTGCCGAAGGCCTCGGCCCTCGTGTGCGACGGCAGGACGAACAGATCGCCGGACGCGTAGCACGCCGGCAAGTCGGAATCGTCCACGTCGCCGGTGAAGACGACGCGGTTGGCGACGCCGAGCGCCGCCGCCAGCGCCCGCATCGATTCCCAGAGCGGGCCGCCGCCAACGAGCAGCAGGTGGAGGTCCGGGACGAGCGGCAGCGCGCGGAGCAGGTAGTCCAGACCCTTGTAGTATCGAAGCCGGCCGACGAACACCGCGACCGGCCGGTCGAGGGGGAGCCCCCACCGTACGCGCGGCGACGTCCGGGGCTCGCCGCCCCGTTCCTGGAAACGCTCAACGTCGATGCCGATCGGCACGACGACGCACCTGTCCCTCACCGCTCGCAGGTAGCGGGAGGATTCGACGTAGGCGGGGCTCGTGACCAGAATCCGGTTCGCCCGCTTCAGCACGCGCTCGAGCAGCGGCTCGTACAGCCGCAGCAGGTGCCGCTGCCGCACGATGTCCGCGTGATAGGTGATGACCATCCCGGCGGCGCGGCCCATCAGCAGGTGCGCGACTTCACCGGGCGGGTGAGGAAAGTGAAGGTGCGTGATGTCAGCCTCGAGCCGCGGCAGCCAGCGGAGGAGCGAGGGGCAGATCGGCGTCGAGGCGATCGTGCCCAGCCTGGGAACCAGCACGACCCTCACGCCCCCCGCCATTTCGATGGACGTCCGCCATCCCCGGTTCGCGGCGAGTACGGTCACGTCGTGCCCGCGGCGGGCCTGCCCCTCGGCCAGCATGCGGATGTGGTTCTCGATCCCGCCCAGGACCGGGGTGTAGTCCTTGTAGAGGTGCAGGATCTTCATGTCGGTCAGGCCCGCGCCGCTTCTCCGCCGCCACCGCGCTGACGCTGCGTGTGGCGGCCAGGGTGACGGCCGCGACAATGTCCGCCGCGCCGAACGCCACCCTGGCGTGCGTCCGAGGCCAATCATATCAGCCGTGGAGCACGATGAGGAGATGGCCGAGCCGCGCACGCGCGAAGCCGCGGGTGGTTACGCGCAGCCCCCGGCGACCCGTTTGTACAGACCAACCATCGTGTCCGCCGCCCCGGTCCAGGTGAACGCGGCGGCTCGCGCGAATCCTGCCTGCCGCATCGACTCGCGTTCGTCCGGCGCCTCGAGCAGGTGCTCGAGCAGCCGCGCGAGCGCGCCACTGTCCGCCGGGTCGAACAGCGCAGCCGCTCCTCCCGCGACCTCGACCAGCGCGGGTATCCGGCTGCAGATCACCGGCGCTCCCAGCCCCATCGCCTCAACGGCCGGCAGGCCGAATCCCTCGGCGCGCGACGGGCAGACGAACAGGGTCGCGCCGTCGTACAGCGCGGCCAGCGCCTCGTCTGACACGAGTCCCAGCGAGAGGAGGTGCCCGCCAGCCCTCAGCCGTTCGCCGGTCGGCCCGCCGTCGTCGAACCGTCCGTCGCGCGGCCCAGCCAGCACCAGCGTGATCCTCCGGCCGCCGTCGCGCCGCCGGCTCAGCGTGCGCTCCCAGGCGTCGGCGAGGACCCGGAGGTTCTTGTGCGGCTTGTTCGAGCCGACGGCCAGCACATAGGCGTCGGGTACGCCGAGCTGCCGGCGGAGTCGGACGGAGCGGTCGCCATCGATCGCCCCGGCGAATTCCCACCCGTGCGGCACCACCTCCAGCTTGCCGTCATATCGCGGGAAGCAGCGCGCCACGTCGTCGCGCGTCGAGGCCGACGGCACCACGATGGCTGACGCGGCCCGGAAGGCCATCGCGTGCGCCAGCCGGTACGCGAGCCTGGCCGGCCCGCCGAACAGCCCCGGCACCGTCAGGGGAATCAGGTCGTTGCACGTGACGATCGAGGGCGCGCCCGGCGCAACTGGCATGAGGTAGTACGGGCTGTGGTAGAGCGCGGCGCCCGCGCGGCGCAGGCACGCGCGGACCTTCCACTGCTGACCCAGGCTGAACGGTGTCGAGTGGCAGGTGACTCCAGGCAAGTGGGACAGCGGGAGCCGGGGATCGGGCTCGGGGCCGTGGAGCAGCATCATCCGCGGTGCCGCCGGGCAGGTCGCGAGTGCCCTCGCGAGTCCGATGACCGTCCGGCCGATACCCGGGAAGTGCGGCGAGGCCGTCCGAACATCGAGCACGATCGGCCGCGTCGTCATGGCGCGGCTCCCGCCGCCTGGCCGATCAGCCGACGGTAGAACTCCACCGTCTCCGCCGCGCGCCGGGTCGGGCTGTGCGCCGAGACCGTCCACTCCCGCCCGAGGCGCGCGAGCTCGTCACGTCTGGCCGCGGACGCCCGCAGTTCGCGCAGACGCTCGGCCAGCGCCGCCGCATCGTCTTCCGGGAAGAGCAGGCCGGCCTGCCCCATCACCTCCGGTATCGCGCCCGACGACGACCCGATGACGGGTGTTCCGCAGCCCATGGCCTCGACGATCACGCGGCCGAACTGCTCCGCCCACACGGGCGACGACCTCGAGGGGACGACGAGCACGTCGATCGCGCTGAGGAACTCGGCGACGCCGTCGGGATCCCGCGGACCCAGGAATCGCGTCGATGCCCCGACGCCAAGCGCGCGGGCCAGTTCCTCCAGCGCGGGTCTCGACGGCCCGACGCCCACCACCGCGAGCGTGGCCGGCGCGCCGAGCGCGGCCAGCGCTCGAACCGCCGTGTCGACGCCCTTCTCCGGCACCAGGCGGGCCACGCAGCCCACCGTGAAATCCGGGGAGAGGCGCGTCACCTGGCGGCGTCGGTAGAGGCTGCCGTCGAGCGCCAGCGCCGGGATGACCGGGGCCGGCTTCCGGTAGCCCAGCTCCCGCAGCACCGTGACCGCGCCCTGGTTGCCGCAGATCACGGCGTCGGAGGCCGCCAGCGCGGCGCTCAGCACCAGGCTGACCGCGGGTCGCTTGCGCCGGTTCACGTTCTGCCAGGTGGTGAGGAGCAGCCGGGCGCGCGGCGCCGCGAATCGCCGCGCGATCGCGATCTGGAGCGCTGCGAGGCTGTCGGGCTCCTCCTCGGCATGAATGATGTCGGGGGCGGCTCGCCTGATGCCGAACCCGAGGGTCCGGTACATGCCCCGGTGAGGGTCGTCGCTGCGCCACACCCGGGTCAGCTGAACGGCTTCGAGTTTCGACCGGTCGCGAACCGCATCGGCGCCGCGAGGATCGGCTCCGGCGCGGGGCCGGACCAGCCGGAAGGCGCACTCGGGCCGGCCGGCCATCTCCATGACCCGGCGCTCGAGGGGAGCCGAGGCGTACCGTGCGATGTGCAGCACTCGGATCATTGGGCGGTCACACGATAGCACAGCCCTCCCGGCCGTTCCCCTCGGACCGTTCGACCCGGCGCGGCGTCTAAAGGAAAGGGCGGTCCTGCCAGCGCCCGGGCGTGCCTGCGGGCCGCCGACGGGCGGATGCTATAATCATCTGATCTCTCATGTACTTCGACTTCTACGACGACCGTCCAGACTACCTGGCGATCAACCGCGACGTCGAGCGGCTGGAAAGCCTGCTCCACCTGATCATCGCGGTCCTGGTGGCCTTCTTCCTGGATATCGTCGCTGTCGTCGTGCTGATGGTGATGGCGACGATGCCGGCCTCGGACGACGCCAAGCGTGCGGCCGTGGTCCGCGCCCCGGAGGAGCCCACGCGGTTCGTCTTCATGGCGCCCCGCATCGACACGCCGGCGCCGAAGCCGCCGCCGAACGCCGACGCCTCCGACAAGAACCGGATCGCGGCTGCGCCGGAGCAGTCCCCGAATCCGACCAACCCTCTGCCGTTCTCGCGCGGCAACACGCCCGAGCGCGTCGAAGAGCCCGTCACGCCGCCCCCGGCGCGTGCCGAAGCGCAGCCGAAGCCGGGAGAGGCCGAGACGCCGAAGCCGGGCCAGAGCGACCAGGCCGTGCAGAACGCCCCGGCGCTCATCGGCCGCCCGGCAGCGTCGGATCGCGCGGGGGCCCAGGGACCGTCGGGCCCGCCAGGGCCGTTGTCGTCGGCCTTGGGCAACCCGCTCCGCTACGCCCAGGGTGACGCCTTCAACAATCCCGGCGGGCAGGGCGGCCAGCAGGAGTCCAGCATTCAGTTCGACTCCAAGGGGGTCGAGTTCGGCCCATGGCTGCGGCGGTTCATCGCGCAGATCAAGCGGAACTGGATGTTCCCACTGGCCGTGGCCTCGATGTCCGGGCACGTGGCCATCACCTTCTTCGTCGACAAGGAGGGCCGGCTGACGGACGTCACGATCGTGGAGCCGAGCCGCGTGACGGCCTTCAACGGGTCCGCGCGGGGCGCGCTGGAGATGTCCAATCCGACGCACCCGCTGCCGCCGGAGTATCCGGACGACCGCTGCTTCTTCAAGGTCACGTTCTACTTCAATGAAACGCCGCCGTATCGGTGACGCGGGCTCGGCATGACGCGCACGCAGCAGACCGGGCTCTTCGTGCTCGCCGCGGCGGCGGCGATCTACGTGCTCGCCCGCCTCATCCTCCGGTAGCGGCGTGACCGACCGCCAGCCCGTCCTCCTCGCGGTGCTCGGCCCGACGGCGTCCGGCAAGAGCGCCCTGGCCATCGCGCTGGCCGAGCGCTACGGCGGGGAGATCATCAGCTGCGACTCTGCCGCCGTCTACCGCCGGTTCGACATCGGCACCGACAAGGTGCCGGTGGCCGAGCGCCGGGACATCCCTCACCACCTGATCGACGTCGCCGATCCGACCGAGGAGTACACGGCCGCGCGCTTCGGGCGAGAGGCGGCAGCCGTCGCGAGGGAGGCGGTGGCGCGCGGGCGCGTGCCGATTCTGGCTGGAGGAACCGGCTTCTACTTCCGCGCGTTGACCCGCGGGCTGTTCCCCGGACCGGGCCGCGATCCGGCCCTGCGCGACCGGCTCGGCCGGACGGCGTCGCGTCGCGGCGTCGAGTTCCTGCACCGCATGGTGGCGCGGGTCGACCCCCCGTCGGCCGCGCGCATCCAACCGAGAGACCTGGTGCGCCTCGTGCGCGCGCTGGAGGTGTTCTTCCTGACGGGCGCGCCGTTGACCGCGCACTTCGCGGCCACCGCGTCGCCGCTGCCCGAGTTCCAGACCGTCGGCTTGCTGATCGACGTGCCGGCCGCCGCTTTGAACGACCGGATCGCGCGGCGCGTGGACGACCAGTTTCGCCGCGGTCTCGTCCGCGAGGCCCGCGCCCTTCTCGACGCCGGCGTGCCGCCCGGCGCCCGGCCGTTCGGCAGTCTCGGCTATCGCCAGGTGCTCGAGCACCTCCACGGCGCGCGCGGCGAAGCCGAGACCCGCGACCTGATCGTGCGCGAGACCCGCAAGTACGCGCGGCGTCAGTTGATCTGGTTCCGCAAAGAGCCTAACCTAAACAAGATCTCCGGTCCGGGCGAGTGGCCTTCGGCGATCGCCTCCGCCTGCCGAATCATCGACCGTTGTCTGCGCGCGCCGGAGTCGGGCGCGGGCGACGAGGAGAGTGCGTGATGCCAGCAGCGACCGACGTCAAGCCGGCGCAGACGACGCCCAATATCCAGGATGCGTTCCTCAACCACGCGCGCCGCGACCGTGCCCCGGTGCGCTTCCGCCTGCTCGACGGCGTCGAGTTCGACGGGCGCATCAAGAATTTCGATCGGTTCGCGGTGATTGTCGAGCGCGACGGCACCGACCAGCTGATCTTCAAGCACGCCATCGCCACCATCACCGCCGCTCGATCGGTGGCGAGCTACTACAGCCACCAGGCCCAGTGACACCCTCGGCCTTCTCCCGCGCGATCGTCATCATCATCGACAGCCTCGGGGTCGGCGAACTGCCGGACGCCGCAGACTACGGCGATCAGGGGAGCGACACGCTGGGCAACATCGCCCGCCGCGTCCCCCTGCAGATCCCGGCGCTACGCGGTCTGGGCCTGTCGCGGATCGCCGACCTGCCCGGCGGAGCGCCGGTCGCGTCTCCCGCCGCGGCCTTTGGCCGGATGGCGGAGCGGTCGCCCGGCAAGGACTCCGTGACCGGGCACTGGGAGCTGATGGGGCTCGGGATCGATCGGGCGTTCCCGGTGTTTCCGAACGGCTTTCCCGAGGAGACGATCCGGGAGTTCGAGCGGCGGATCGGCCGCAGGACGCTCGGGAATACCGTCGCGTCGGGTACCGTCATCATCGAGCAGCTCGGCGCCGAGCACCTGCGCACCGGCTCGCCCATCGTGTACACCTCGGCGGACAGCGTCTTCCAGATCGCCGCGCACGAGGACGTCATCCCCGTGCCCGAGCTGTACCGGCAGTGCGAGATCGCCTACGAGATGTTCGTCACGGGCATGGGGCTCGGTCGCATCATCGCGCGCCCCTTCGTGGGCAGCCCGGGGACGTTCAGCCGCACGTCGAACCGCCATGACTTTGCCGTGCCGCCGGTTGGCGAGACCGTGCTCGACCGCCTCACGGCGGGCGGCGTCCCGGTCTTCGCGATCGGCAAGATCGTGGACCTGTTCGCCGGGAAGGGCATCACCGCGTCGGTGCACACCGCGTCGGACGACGAGGGGATGGACCAGGTGGAGCGGGCGATGGCCGAGCGGCCGACCGGCTTGGTGTTCGCCAATCTCGTCGATTTCGACACCGTCTACGGGCATCGGAACAACATCGACGGGTACGCGCAGAATCTCGAGCGGTTCGACGCGCGCCTCTCCGAGCTGCTTCCGGGCCTGCGACCGGACGACGTGCTGATTCTGACGGCGGATCACGGCAACGACCCGACCACGCCGAGCACCGACCATTCGCGCGAGTACGTGCCGCTGCTCGTCTGCGGCGCGCGCGTGCGGGCCGGCGTCGATCTGGGGACCAGGCCGACGTTCGCCGATCTCGGCCAGACGCTGGCCGACATGTTCGGCGTGGGCCCGCTGGCCCACGGCACGAGTTTCCTCGACCAGATTCGCTGACACGACCCGATGACCATTCGCGAAGAACTGGAGGCGCGTGAGCGGGAGTTCCTCGCCCCCCGCGCGGCGCACAGCGCGGAGACCCGCGGGCGCCTGCGGCCGGAGGCGGAGGACGACATGCGGCTGGCGTTCCAGCGCGACCGCGACCGCATCATCCACTGCAAGGCGTTCCGGCGGCTCAAGCACAAGACCCAGGTGTTCTTCTCGCCGGCCGGGGATCACTACCGGACCCGGCTGACGCACACGCTCGAGGTCTCGCAGATTGCCAGGACGATCGCCAAGGCGCTGCACCTGAACGAGGATCTGACCGAAGCCGTCGGCCTCGCCCACGACCTCGGGCACACGCCGTTCGGGCACTGGGGCGAGCGCGTACTCGACTCGCTCGTGCCGGGGGGGTTCGCCCACCCCGCGCAGAGCCTTCGAGTAGTCGACTCGCTGGAGCGGGACGGCGGCGGCCTGAACCTCACCTGGGAGGTGCGCAACGGCATCGCCCGCCACTCGAAAGGAAAGTCGGGTTCGCCCGTCGGAGGCGAGGACCAGGCCGCCACGCTCGAGGGCCAGCTGATCCGGGTGGCCGACCTCATTGCGTACGTGAACCACGACATCGACGACGCGATCCGGGCGGGGCTGCTGGTGGAATCGGACCTGCCGGCGGACGCCGTGGCGCAGCTGGGCGGGTCGCCGTCCGTCCGAATCGGCCGCATGGCCAAGGACGTCGTGCTGACGACCAAGGCCGCCGGGCTCGCCGAGATTCGGATGAGCGACGAGACGCTCGCGGCCACGCTCGAGCTTCGGGCCTTCCTCTTCCGGTCGGTCTACGAAAACGATCTGTCCACGGTAGAGTTTCGCAAGGCGGCCGACATCCTGGCAAGACTCTGGGACAAGGTCCACGAACGGCCGGAGGAGTTCCTGGACGCGCGAACCATCGAGCGGGACGGCGTGCATGCGGCAGCGCGCGACTTCCTGGCCGGGATGACCGACCGGTTCGCCGTCGCCCTGTTCGAGCAGCTGTTCATCCCCAAGCCCTGGGTGGACGTCCGCCGCGAGTGGCAGCAGGACTGAGCGCTCGAGGTCCAGGTCCGGCCCGCCGGTCGCCCCGAACGCGGGGCCGTGGTAAAATCGAAAGTCTGTCTTCCCGGGGGAATCCGCCGCCTGAATGTCTGACCTGCTGCTCGACCTCAGCCGGATGCGCGAATCGCGCGACCGCGTCGACCGGACGCTCGAGCCGTCGGCCCTGCCGTCGGCCGACGCCGGCGAGTTCCGGGTCGAGGCTCCGGTCCGCCTCGCGTTCGATATCTTCAAGGATGGCAGCCAGTTCCGCCTGGTGGGCCATGTCGCCTCGGCTCTGACGCTCGCGTGCGGGCGATGCCTGGACGACCTCGTGCTGCCGGTCGACCTCCCGTTCGACCTTCTCTATCTGCCGCATCAGGACAACGCCGGCCAGGGGGAAGTGGAAGTGGAAGACGACGACCTGACGACGGCTTTCTACGCGGACGGCGGAATCGACCTGGGCCAGCTCGTGCTGGAGCAGTTCTACCTGGCGGTGCCGATGAAGCCGTTGTGCCGCGAGTCCTGCCGCGGCCTGTGCCCCGAATGCGGGACGAACCTCAACACAGCCACCTGTTCCTGCGTGCGCGAGTGGACGGATCCCAGGCTGGACGGCCTGCGGGCGCTCCGCGACGCTGGCGACCGGCAGGAATGACGCGCGGGGCTGGCGCAGGGTAGCCCCATTTCACCGAGACAGGCGGGAGAGTATGCCGAATCCAAAAAGACGACACTCCAAGGCGCGCGGCGCCAAGCGACGGACGCACGACACCCTCAAGCCGGTCGCGCTGGCCGGGTGCCCGCAGTGCCATGAGCCGAAGCTCTCGCACCAGGTGTGCCCGCACTGCGGCTTCTACCGCGGCAGGCAGGTGCGCGAGGTCAAGGAAGGGTAGCCTGGGGGCTGGGCGCGCGGCCATGATCCGGATAGCCGTCGACGCGATGGGTGGCGATCGCGGCGCCGAGACAATCGTCGACGGGGCGCTCGACGCGGCTCGCGAGTCAGGCGTGTCGCTGTCGCTGGTCGGCCGCGAGAGTCGCCTGCGTGAGCTGCTGGCCGGCCGTCCGGACGCCTCGGCGCTCGACGTCGTGGTGGTTCCGGCCGACGATGCGGTCGGCATGGGCGAGCGGCCCACGGCCGCCCTGCGGCAGCGGCCGCGGGCGTCGATCAGGGTGGCCGCCGCCGAAGTCGCGGCCGGGCGGGCGGCGGCGCTGTTCAGCGCCGGGAACACGGGCGCGACCGTCATGGCCGCGCATGCGGCGTTCGGGATGCTCGAGGGGGCCGAGCGGCCGGCGTTGGCCGTGATCGTGCCCACGCGGCGATCACCGGCCGTGCTGCTCGACGTCGGGGCGACCGTCGCCTGTCGGCCCCGCCACCTGGTCCAGTTCGCGGCGATGGGCGCCGTGTACGCGCGGCTGGTGCTCGGCGTCGAGCGTCCCCGCGTGGGCGTGCTGTCGATCGGGGAGGAAGAGACCAAGGGGAATGACCTCACCCGGCAGGCGCACCGCCTGTTGAGGGCCAGCGCACTGAACTTCACCGGCAACCTCGAGGCGCGCGACGTCTTCGCGGGCGGCGCCGACGTGATTGTGTGCGACGGGTTCACGGGGAACATCGCGCTCAAGGTGAGCGAGGGGCTCGTGGAGATGATCGGAGGCCTGCTGGGGGAGTGGGCCGCGGGTCTGGGCGACGAGCTGGCGCCGCGGGTCGGCGGGGAGCTGGCCGACCTGTTCCGCCGGCGGGTGGATGATTCGGAATACGGTGGCGTGCCGCTGCTCGGGGTGGCGGGGCTCGCCTTGATCGGCCACGGGCGTTCGTCGGCGCGGGCCGTGCGGCAGGGCGTCCTGTCCGCCGAACGACTTGCCTCGGCCGGCTTCATCGCGCGACTCCGGCAGGAGATCGCGGCAGCAGGAGTGACCCACCGGTGATTGCATTCATCTTTCCTGGGCAGGGTTCGCAGGCGGTGGGTATGGGCAAGGGGCTGGCCGACGCGTTCGACGTCTGCCGTGACACGTTCGCCGAGGCGGATGACGCGCTCGGCGAGCCGTTGAGCCGGCTGATCTTCGAGGGGCCCGAGGACGCGCTTCGACTGACCGAGAACACGCAGCCCGCGATCCTGACGGTGAGCATCGCGGCGTACCGTCTGCTGTCGTCGCGCGGGTTCGAGCCGGCCATGGTGGCCGGCCACAGTCTCGGCGAGTACTCGGCGCACGTCTGCGCCGGCACGATTGCGTTCGCGGACGCGGTGCGCACCGTGCGTCGGCGCGGCCGGTTCATGCAGGAGGCGGTTCCGGTCGGGCAGGGCGCGATGGCGGCGGTGATCGGGCTCGACGCGGCGGTGGTGGCGCAGGCCTGTGTCGACGCCGCCCAGGGCGACGTGGTGAGCCCGGCGAACATGAACATGCCAGGCCAGGTGGTGATCGCCGGGGCGACCGCCGCGGTGGCGCGGGCCGGTGAGCGGGCCAAGGCCCTCGGAGCCAAGCGCGTCGTGCCGCTCCCCGTGAGCGCGCCGTTCCACTGCGCGTTGATGAAGCCGGCCGAGGATCGGCTCGAGCCCGAGCTGCGTGCGCTCGCCGTGTCCGACCCGCGGGTCCCGGTTGTCGCGAACCTGGACGCGGAGCCGAAGCGCGACGCGGCGTCGGCAATCGACGCGCTGGTTCGCCAGGTGTCCTCGCCAGTCCGCTGGGAGGACGTGGTGCGGCGGCTTGCATCCGAAGGCGTCCGCAAGTATGTTGAAGTGGGTCCTGGCACGGTGCTGTCCGGTCTCGGCCGGAAGATCGACCGGGACGCGGCGTTCGCGAACCTCGAGGACCCGTCGGGCCTCGAGAAGGTCGCGGCCTTGTTCGGGTAGCCCTGCGGCCTCTCGTTGGGTGTATGATCTGGCGCTTGTCCGGATGACCCGGCCAGGGAGCGTGTCGCGATGTTCGACTTGACGGGGAAGGTGGCGGTCGTGACGGGCGCGTCGCGCGGGATCGGCCGCGCCATCAGCGAGACGCTGGCCCGGCAGGGCGCGTTCGTGGCGATGACCGACATCCTCGGCGATGCCGCCGTGGAGGCGGCGCGTGAGGTGGCGGCCGCCGGCTTCAGGGCCGAGGGGTTCGCGATGGACGTCGCCAGCACGGAGAGCGCGCAGGCGACGATCAACGCGATCATCGAGCGACACACGCGGCTCGATATCCTGGTGAACAACGCCGGGATCGTCCGCGACAACGTCGCCTTCCGGCTGAAGCGCGAGGACTGGGACGCGGTACTGAACGTGAACCTCACGGGCACGTTCACGTGCAGCCAGGCGGTGCTGCGCACCATGATGCGGCAGCGCTCGGGCCGGATCATCAACATCAGCTCGGTCGTCGGCCAGATGGGCAACGCCGGGCAGTCGAACTACGCCGCGTCGAAGGCGGGCATCATCGGGTTCAGCAAGGCGCTGGCTCGTGAGGTGGCCGTGCGCGGCATCACGGTCAACGTGGTGGCCCCGGGGCTGATCGACACCGACATGACCCGCGGGTTGCCAGAGCAGGTGCGGAACGAGTGGGCGTCGAAGGTTCCGATCGGGAGGCTCGGCACTGCGGAGGACGTCGCGTCGGCCGTCTGCTTCCTGGCGTCCGACGAGGCGTCGTATGTGTCGGGACAGGTTCTCGCCGTCAATGGCGCGATGTACACCTAGGAGGATGAATGGCCGCGGTTGCTGACAAAGTCAAGAGCATCATCGTTGAACAGCTGGGCGTCGACGAAGAGGAAGTCACCCCGGATGCCTCGTTCGTGGACGACCTCGGCGCCGACTCGCTCGACACCGTTGAACTCGTGATGGCGTTCGAAGAGGAGTTCGGCATCGAGATTCCCGACGAGGATGCCGAGAAGATCACGCGAGTCAAGGAAGCGATCGACTACATCGAGGCGCACGCCAAGGGCAAGAAGTAGGCGTCCCCGCTTCGACGGAGGAAGCGTGAGCAGGCGAGTCGTCATCACGGGGATTGGTCTCGTCTCGCCGGTCGCGATCGGCACGGAGGCCAGCTGGCAGGCCCTCGTCGCAGGACGCAGCGGCGTGGCGCGGATCACGCGGTTCGACCCGGCGGCCTTCGACGCGCAGATTGCCGCCGAGGTCAAGGGGTTCGACCCGCTCCAGTTCGTCGAGAAGAAGGACGTCAAGAAGATCGACGTCTTCATTCAGTACACCATCGCCGCCTCGCAGTTCGCGATGGACGATTCCGGCCTGACGATCGGGCCTGAGAACGCCGCCCGTGTCGGCGTCTTCATCGCCTCCGGCATCGGCGGGTTCGCGACGATTGAGCGCGAGCACTCCAAGCTGCTGGAGGGCGGCCCGGGCAGGATCTCGCCGTTCTTCATTCCGGCAGCGATCATCAACCTGGCCTCGGGCCACGTGTCGATCCGATTCGGTGCGAAGGGGCCGAACCTGGCCACCTGCACCGCCTGCGCGGCGTCGGCCCATGCGCTCGGCGACGCCAGCGAGCTGATCCGCCGCGGCGATGCCGATGTGATGATTGCCGGCGGCTCGGAGGCGGCGATCACGCCGATGGGCGTCGGGGGCTTCGCGGCGATGCGGGCCCTGTCCACGCGAAACGACGCGCCGGAGAAAGCGAGCCGGCCGTTCGACCTCGAGCGCGACGGGTTCGTGATCGGTGAGGGATCGGGCGTCCTGGTGCTCGAGGAGCTCGGGTTCGCGCTCGCTCGCGGGGCCCGCATCTACGCCGAGATCGTCGGCTACGGGGCGTCGGCCGACGCGTTCCACATCACCGCGCCGTGCGAGGACGGCGACGGTGCGGTGCGGGCGATGCGGGCGGCCCTTCGAGACGTCGACCCGTCGGAGGTCGGCTACATCAACGCCCACGGCACCTCGACGCCGCACAACGACCGGATCGAAACGACCGCCATCAAGCAGTGCTTTGGCGATCACGCCCGCAGTCTGGCCATCTCGTCGACGAAATCGATGACCGGGCACCTGCTCGGTGCAGCCGGCGCGCTCGAGGGCGGCATCACCGCCCTGGCCATACACCACCAGGTCGTTCCACCGACGATCAACCTCGAGCACCCGGACCCCGCGTGTGATCTGGACTACGTCCCGAACGGGTCCCGCGCGGCGGCCATCCGGTACGCGATGTCGAACTCGTTCGGGTTCGGGGGCACGAACGCCGTGCTGCTGCTCAAGCGGTTCGAAGGGTAGCGCGGCACCAGGGAATGGGCCGCGCAGGGGACTGACGACCTCTAAGGCTCAAGGCTCAAGGCTCAAGGCTCAGGGCTCAGGGCCTGAGCCGTGGGGCCTGAGTCCTGATCCCTGGGCCGCTGGTGATTCATATGAAGATTGCGGTCTGCATCAAGCAGGTTCCCTCGCGCGACTGGCAACCGCGCGTCGACGAGGCGGCGACGTGGGTGCGCGACGGGGACGCCCCGTTCGAGATGAACGAGCCCGACGCCTACGCGCTCGAGGAAGGCCTGCGCCTGAAGGAGCGACACGGCGGCGAGGTCGTCGTCTGCTCGGCCGGCCCGGCGCGCGTGTCGCAGGTCATCCGCGAAGCGCTGGCGCGCGGCGCCGACCGGGCGATCCATGTCGAGACCGACGAACTCGCGGCCGCCGACGGCGGCGCGGTGGCGGCGGCGCTCGCCGCCGCCATGAGCGGGGAGGCGTGTGATCTCGTCCTGACCGGCCTCCAGTCGGACGACCTCGGCCTGGCCCAGGTGGGCGTCGTCCTGGCCGAGCGGCTCGGCATGCCGCACGCCACCATCATCATGGAGGTGAAGGTCGAGGACGGTGCGTTGCGCGTCAAGCGCGAGCTCGAGGGCGGCTGGTTCCAGTGGGTGGCCATGCCGCTTCCCGCGGTCCTGACCATCCAGAGCGGGATCAACCAGCTCCGCTACGCCACGCTGAAGGGGATCATGGCCGCCAAGAAGAAGGAGATCCGCAAGGTGGCGGCCGGCCCGGTGCGCTCGCGCCAGCGGATCGTGCATCTCTACGTGCCGCAGAAGACCAAGCAGGCGCAGCTCATCGGCGGGACGCCGGCCGAGGCGGCCGCCGAGCTGGTGAAGCGGCTGAGAGACGAGGCGCGGGCGATCGAGTAGGGACGAGGGACTGGGGACGAGGGACTGGGGACGAGGGACGGGTGGCGAGGCCGGCGGATGTAGCGCGGGGCTTCAGCCCCGCGGTGAAGGCCAATATGATTCTCGTCGTCGCAGAGCAGCGTGATGGACAACTGAACCGCGCGAGCTGGGAAGCGGTGGCCGCCGCGCAGAAGCTGGCCGCGATCACCGGCGGCGCGCCGGTCGCCGTGGCGGTGGCGGGCGGCAGCGTCGGCACGGCCGCCGCGGACCTGGCTGCGGCCGCGATCGAGCGCGTGCTCGCCGTCGAGGACCCGGCGCTCGAGCCGTACACCGCCGACGGCTTCGTGGCGGCGATGGCGCACGTGGTGGCCGGGCAGGCGCCCACCTACGTTCTGTTCCCGCATACGTACCTCGCGCGCGACTTCGTCCCCAAGCTGGCGGCGAGGCTCGACGCCCCGCTCGTCGCCGATGTGGTCGGCATCGTCGACCGCGGCGGCACGCCGGCGTTCACGCGGATGATCTTCCAGGGCAAGCTGGCGGCCGACGTCGTGCCGGAAGGCGACGCGCCGTACCTGGTCACCATACAGGCCGGAGCGTTCAGCGCGGACAGCGCCGCGCGCGGCGCCTCCCCGGCGCCCGTGTCGGCGTTCGCGGCGACCGTCGACGCCGCCTCGATCCGGCAGAAACCGGACGCGCCGTTCCGCGAGGCCAAGCAGGCGGTCGACCTGTCGCAGGCCGCCCGCATCGTCGCCGTGGGGCGCGGCATCCGCGCGCAGGACAAGCTGCAGTTGGCCGAGGAGCTGGCCCGGGTGCTGGGCGCCGAGCTGGCCGCTTCGCGGCCGATCTGTGACGCGGGCTGGCTGCCGCTCGAGCGGCAGGTCGGCAGCTCTGGGCAGACGGTCGCGCCGAAGCTCTACGTCGCTCTCGGGATCTCGGGCGCGATTCAGCACGCGGTCGGCATGAAGGCGGCGAAGACGATTGTGGCGATCAACAAGGACGCCGAGGCGCCGATCTTCGAACTGGCCGACTACGGCATCGTGGGCGATCTGTTCGACATCGTCCCGGCGCTGGTGAAGGAGCTCCAGCGGTAGTGGTCTCCGCGCTGATCCTCGCCCTCCTCATCGGGCTGTTCGGCGGCCTGTTCGCGGCGCAGGTCGTCACGCGCGTCCGCCTGGTGCGCAGGGCCCCTGGGGCGCTTCAGACCGGCAACCTCCCCGTCCGCACCGCGCGGTTCGTCCGCGAGGTCGTGTTCCAGTCGAAGGTCATCGCCGAGAAGCCGCTGGTCGGCGTGGCGCATGCCCTCGTCTTCTGGGGATTCGTCGCCTTCGTCGGCTACAGTGGCGCGCAGCTGGCTGCCGGCCTGCGGATCGTCGACATCACGCAAACGGCAGTGTTCGAGTGGTACGCGCGGGCGCTCGTCCCGTTCGCGGCGGCGGTGCTGGTCGGGATCGTCGGGCTCGTCGTCCGGAGGGTGGCGGTGAGGCCGGAGGCCCTCGGGCCGCTGTCGTGGGAATCGGTGCTGATTGGCGCGTTCATCGCCACGCTGATGATCACGTTCCTGCGGGAGGTGTTCCACCTGGACGAGGGGCTGGCCGCGTCGATCAACTGGTGGCTGCACACCGTCGTCCTGCTGGTGTTCCTGGCGCTGATTCCCAACTCGAAGCACTTCCACCTCGTGCTGTCGCCGGCCACCGTGTTTCTCAAGTCGCCAAAGCTCGGCGATGTGCGGAACCTCGACTTCGAGAAGGAGGAGGTCGGCCTCGAGACCGTGGGTCACCTCGAGAAGAAGCAGGTGCTCGACGCGTTCACGTGCGTCGAGTGCGGCCGGTGCCAGATGAACTGCCCGGCCTACGCGACAGGGAAGCTGCTCAATCCGAAGAAGCTGATCCTCCAGAACGAAGTCGCCCTGCTCGCCGGGAGACTCGACGCGAAGCTGGCCGAGCAGTACGAGCCCGGAGTGCTGTGGCAGTGCACGACGTGCGGCGCGTGCGAGCAGCAGTGTCCGGTGGGCGTCGAGCATCTGCCGCTGGTCGTTGGCGCGCGGCGGGGCCTGGCGTCGAACGGCGAGGCTCCCGACGCGCTGGGGGCGATGTACAACCATCTGGAGCGGCGCGGGAACATCTGGGGGCTGACCTCCGACGTGCGTCAGAAGTTCGTCGCGTCGGCCGGCCTCGAGACGTTCGACGCGTCGCGCCACGAGTACCCTGATGTGGCTGGGGTGCGCCGGGTCGTACGACGGCGATTTCCAGAAGTCGTTGCGCTCGCTGTTCTCGATTCTGCGTGCGCACGGCGTGACGTTCGGGGTGCTTGCCAAGGAGCGGTGCACCGGGGACGTGGCGAAACGAACTGGCAACGAGTACCTGTTCCAGGAACTGGCGACGGCGAACATCGCCGACTTCCAGGCTTCGGCCGTGAGGAAGATCCTGACCGCGTGCCCGCACTGCCTGAAGACCCTCGGCGACGACTACCAACGATTCGGCTTCGATGTCGAGGTGGTGCATTCGGCGGTCTTCGTCTCGAGACTGGGGCCGGAGCGGTTTTCGGCCTCCGAGAATCACTCCGACTCCGGTTCGACGCCGGAGGTCGCGCTGCACGACCCGTGCTACCTGTCGCGGTATGCCGGCCACGCGGACGAGCCGCGCGCCCTGCTGAGCCGGATCGGCGCCGTCCTCAGGGAGCCGGAGCGATCCGGCCGCAACCCGTTCTGCTGCGGCGCCGGCGGCGGGCTGCTGTTCGAGGAGCACGAAGAGGGGACCCGGATCAGCCAGCGGCGATTCGAGCAGTTGCAGGCGACCGGTGCCGCCACCATCGTGACAGCCTGTCCGTTCTGCGCGATCATGCTCAAGGGCGCTCAGGCGAGCGCCAACGCCACCACCGAGGTCGTCGACCTGATGACGTTCGTCGACGGCCGCATCGGGCGGGCGTCCGCCGGCGTTCCGATCGCGGCGGCGCAGGCGCCGTCGGCGCAGGCCAGGCCGTGAGCGACGCCGACTGGCGTGCATCGCGCCTCAAGCGCCTCGAGGCTGCGGCCATCGCCGCCGTTGGCTACCCTCTGATCGCCGTGCTGGGGCGGACCTTCCGCTGGCTCGAGGACGGCGTCGAGCATCTCGAGTTGGTGTCGGCGTCGGGCCGACAGCCCATTCTTGCGCTTTGGCACGGGCGCATCCTGCCGGCGACCGTCTACTTCCGCGACCGCGGCGTGGTCGCGATCACCAGCGAGAACTTCGACGGCGAGTGGATCGCGCGAGTCATGCGGCGGTTCGGGTATCTCCAGGCCCGTGGCTCAACCTCGCGCGGGGGCCGGCGCGCGCTGCTGCAGCTCACGCGCGACATGGCGGCCGGCCGCCCGGCTGCCTTCACGGTGGACGGTCCACGCGGTCCCGGCTACCAGGCGCAGCCGGGCGCTGTCTGGCTGGCGAAGGCCACCGGCAACCCCGTCGTGCCGTTCCACGTCGAGTCGTCTCCGTGCTGGACGCTGCGGAGCTGGGACCGCGGGCAGGTGCCGAAGCCGTGGAGCCGCGTCGCGATGGTGATTGGCCCGCCGATCGAGGTGCCGGCGGATGCCGACGCGGAGGCGATCGAGCAGAAGCGCGTCGAGCTCGAGCAGCGGCTGGTTGCGCTCCAGCAGCGGGCGCTGGAATTGCTGTCAGCTGGTAGCGGACCACGGACGCCCCAGCGGGCAGCGGATCGCCGGTGAAAGCGCCCTGTTGTCCGCTGCCAGCTGCCAGCTGCCAGCTGACATAGAATCTCACTGATGTCCCTCGCCCTCGTTTGGTCCGACCGCTCGCTCGATCACGCGCCGCCGCCCGGGCATCCCGAGCGCGTCGAGCGCGGCCACGTCATGCGGGAGGTTGTGGACGCCTGGAGCAAATGCGGCGGCACCGTCCTCGAGCCGGTGGCGGCCACGCGCGCAGACATCGAGCGCGTGCATGCGGCGGGCTACGTCGATCGCCTGGCGGCGGTCGCCGGCTCGCCGGCGGCCCTCGACCTCGACACCTATATGTCGCCGGGTTCGTGGGATGCGGCGCAGTTGGCCGCCGGCGCCGCGATCGTCGCCGTGGACCATGTCCTGGGGGCACATCTTGCATCATCACAACACGCACGTCTGACCCCGGGGCCAGACGTGCCAGATGTGGGAACGCAAGATGTGATCCCACGAGCGGCGTTCGCGCTGGTGCGGCCGCCGGGGCACCATGCGCTTCGCGACCGGGCGATGGGCTTCTGCCTCCTGAACAACGTCGCCATCGCCGTCGCCCACGCGCTGGCGCGCGGCCTCACCCGCGTGGCGGTCGTCGACTACGACGTCCACCACGGCAACGGCACCCAGTGGGCGTTCTACGACGATCCGCGCGTGCTCGTGATCTCCGCCCACCAGTATCCGTTCTACCCGCAGACCGGATCGGCGGGGGAGTGCGGCGTCGGTGCCGGCGAGGGATTCACCGTCAATCTCCCCCTGTCGGCCGGGGCCACCGACGCCGACTACCTGTTGTTGTTCGATCGAATTGTCGAACCCATCCTCGACGCGTTCGCACCCGACCTGCTCGTGCTGGACGTCGGCTTCGACGCGCACGACCTCGACCCGCTGGCCAACATGCGCGTTTCGACGGCCGGCTTTGCTGCGATGGCCGCGCGGCTGCGCGCGGCGGCAATCCGCTCGTGCGGCGGCCGAGTGGTGCTGGCGACCGAGGGCGGGTACCACCTCGCCGCGCTTCGTGACTCGCTGCAGGCCACGATCGACGTGTTCGCCGGTTCACCTGCCGCCATCCCCGGCCCGCCCAGCGAACCTCCGACGCGCTCGGGCACGCTGGCGCTCGACCTGGTTCGCGCAGCCCAGAAGCGCTACTGGTCTACGCTATAATCAAAAGATCCGGGCCCAGCGCCCGCCCGTTCGAAAGGCCTAATCGACACCGTGCGCGAGTACACACCCCAAGCGCTCGACCGCAAGTGGCAGGCGCGCTGGGCGGAAGCCGGCGCCTTCGAGGTGACCGAGGACCCGTCGAAGCCGAAGTTCTACTGCCTGGTGATGTTCGCCTATCCGTCTGGGCACGCCCACGTCGGCCACGTGCGCAACTACATGATCGGCGACGTCATGGCCCGGCAGAAGCGGATGCGCGGCTTCAACGTGCTCCACCCGTTCGGGTGGGACGCGTTCGGCCTGCCGGCCGAGAACGCCGCCATCAAGCAGGGCGTCCACCCGGAGACCTCCACGTTCGCGAACATCGCGCACATGAAGGGCCAGTTGCAGCGCCTCGGGATCAGCTACGCCTGGTCGCGCGAGCTGGCCACCTGTCAGCCCGACTACTACAAGTGGAACCAGTGGCTGTTCCTTCGGATGTACGAGCGCGGCCTCGCCTACCGGAAGCGGTCCACGGTGAACTGGTGCCCGTCCTGCCAGACGGTGCTCGCCAACGAACAGGTCGTGGACGGCGCCTGCTGGCGCTGCAGCTCGGTCGTTGGCAGCCGCAACCTGGCGCAGTGGTTCCTGCGGATCACCCACTACGCGCAGGAACTGCTCGATGCCGCTGACCGGCTCGCGGACTGGCCCGAGAAAGTGCTGACGATGCAGCGGAACTGGATCGGGCGATCGGAAGGCGCCCGGGTGACGTTCCCGCTGCTGCCCGCAGGCGCCAGCGCACCAGCGGCAGAGCCCCGGCCGGCCGACGGCGTCGATATCGAGGTGTTCACGACGCGCATCGACACGATCCATGGTGCGACGTTCGTCCTGCTCGCTCCCGAACACGAGTTCATCGAGCGGATTGCCGACGAATCGGACGACCCGGCCGCGTTCCGCGAGCGGGTGCAGCGGTTCCGCGCCCAGGACCGCACCGCGCGCCTGACCGGCCAGATCGAGAAGGAGGGCTTCTTCACCGGCCGGTACGCCGTGAACCCGTTCTCCGGGCTGGCCGTGCCGCTCTACGTGGCGAACTTCGTCCTCGGCGAGTACGGCACCGGCGCCGTCATGGCCGTTCCCGCGCACGACCAGCG
Source organism: uncultured Acidobacteriota bacterium (assembly GCA_963698725.1). Taxonomy (GTDB): domain Bacteria; phylum Acidobacteriota; class Vicinamibacteria; order Vicinamibacterales; family Fen-181; genus FEN-299. The sequence goes on along the minus strand of CAVORY010000002.1, from coordinate 797,170 downwards.
CGACTTCGAGTTCGCCCGCAAGTACGGGCTGCCGATCACGGTCGTGATTCAGCCCGAAGGCGAGGGCGTCGCGACGCTGTCGGCGGACACGATGGCGGAGGCGTACGCGGAGCCCGGTCGCGTCGTGCATTCCGGCGAGTTTTCTGGCCTGTGGTCGACCGACGCGATCCAGGCGATGTCGGAATCCGCCGAGAAACGGGGGATCGGGGCGAAGACGGTGCAATTCCGCCTCAAGGACTGGGGGATCTCGCGCCAGAGGTATTGGGGCACGCCGATCCCGATGATCTCCTGCGAGCGGTGCGGCATCGTCCCGGTCCCGGACGATCAGCTGCCGGTCGTGCTCCCGAAGGTCACCGAGTTCACGGGGCGCGGCGATTCGCCGCTGGCCCAGGTGGCCGAGTGGGTGAACGTCCACTGCCCCGCGTGCGGAGGTCCGGCTCGGCGCGAGACGGATACGATGGACACGTTCGTCGATTCGTCCTGGTACTTCTACCGGTACGCCGATCCGCACAACGACCGGCAGCCGTTCTCGCCCGCAGCCGTGAAGTACTGGGCGCCGGTCGACTTCTACAGCGGCGGCGTCGAACACGCCATCCTGCACCTGATCTACTCGCGGTTCTTCTGCCGGGTCTTCCGCGACCTCGGCCTGGTGGAGCACGACGAGCCGTTCACGCGCCTGCTGACGCAGGGCATGGTGCTGAAGGACGGCAGCGTCATGTCGAAGTCGAAGGGCAACGTCGTCGATCCGGACGACATGATCGCGCGCTACGGCGCCGACGCCCTGCGTCTCTACGTGATGTTCGTCGCGCCGCCCGAGAACGAGATCGAGTGGACCGACGCGGGACTCGAGGGGAGCGTCCGGTTCCTGGGGCGCGTGTGGCGGCTCGTGGACCAGTGGTGCGACGTGTTCGCGGGGAGGTCGGTCCCCGGTCCGGGCGGCCTGCCGCTCACCGAGGCCGAGCAGCGGGTGCGCCGGGTGACGCACGACACCGTGCGGCGGGTGACCCACGACCTCGACCCGCGGGTGCATCTGAACACCGCCGTGTCCGCGCTGATGGAGATGGTCAACGAGCTCTACGCCTTTTCCGAAGCGCACACGAAAACCGGCACGCCGGGACGACGTCATCGAGGTGAGGCTGCGCCCGCCGACGAGCGGCCCGAGACGCTGGCGGTGCTGAAGGAGGCGCTGGACGCCCTCGTGCTGATGCTGTCGCCCTTCACGCCCCACACGGCCGAGGAGCTGTGGGAGATGCTGGGGCACCCGGGCGGGCTTGCTGCCGCCGCGTGGCCGACGTACGACCCGATCGTCGCCCAGTCGAGCGAGGTCGTCGTGCCGGTGCAGGTGAACGGCAAGCTCCGGAGCCGCCTCACCGTGCCGCTCGACGTCACCGAAGACGGCCTGCGGGCGCTCGCGCTCGCCGACGCCGCGGTCCGCGTCCACACCGCCGGCAAGACCGTCCAGAAGGTCATCGTCGCGAAGGGCAAGTTGGTCAATGTGGTGGTGAAGTGAGCGCCGTCAGCGGGCAGCCGTCAGCTTGCAGCGGATCACGCCTTTCCGCTGTCAGCTGCCAGCTGCCAGCTGCCAGCCGATGGGAGTGTCAGTGAGCCGAACTGTCGTCGTCCCCGCCGTCCTTCTGGCCACTCTCGTGGCCGCCGCGTGCGGCTACGGGCTCGCGGGAAGGGGCTCGTTCCTTCCCGACTCCATCAAGACCATCGGCATTCCCGACTTCACCAACCGGACGCCGTATTTCGAGTTCGGCCAGACGCTGTCCCAGCGCGTCCGGTCGGAGTTCATCGGACGCGGCCGGTACAAGGTCCTTCCGCAGGAGGGCGGCGTCGACGCGGTCCTGCGCGCCCAGCTCAACAGCGTGACCCTGACGCCCACCGGGTTCAACGATCTGCAGCAAGCCACCCGCTACGTGGTGAGCGTCTCGATGTCCATCCAGCTCGTCCAGGCCTCGGACGGCAAGGTGCTGTGGGAGAACCCCGGGCAGGTGCTCCGGGAGGAGTACCAGGTGTCCTCGGGCGGCACTCTGGCCGACCCGGAGACCTTTTTCGGCCAGGCATCCAACGCGGTCCAGCGCATGGCGACCGATTTCGCCCGATCCGTGGTCAGCGCCATCCTCGAGGCCTTCTAGAGACCCATGCCAGGCCACCTCACGCCCGCGGCCGTTCGCGCGCAGATCGCCGCAGGCTCGATCGAGCCGCTCTACCTCGTCACCGGCGACGACGAGGCCGAGATGAGCGCGATCGGCGCGGCACTCGTCGAGTCGGTGGACGAGGAGTTCCGGGCGTTCAACGTGCAGCGGTTCTACGGGAGCGATACCGGCGGCACGATGGCGGCTGTCCTGGACGCGGCCAGTACGTTTCCGCTCCTGGCGCCGAGGCGGGTCGTCCTGCTGCTGCAGGCCGAGAAGGCCCTGGCCACAAGGAAGGGGAAGAGCGCGGACCGCGACGAGGCGGCGTCCGACGAGGACGGCGAGGGAGAAGGCGGAAGCCGGACCGGCCAGTTGGCGCTGCTGAAGGCGTATGCCGCGCGGCCGCACCCGCACGCGGCCGTGGCGCTGGTCGGAGCCGGAATGCGGCGCACGTTCGACGCCCTGGCGAAGCAGGCGGTCGTCGTGGTGTGCGAGGCGTCGGCCGACGTGATTCGCACGCTGGAGGTCGAGCACGGCGTACGTTTCGACCGCGACGCAGCCGATCTGCTCCGCCAGATGGCTGGGGCCGACGTGGCGAGGCTTCGTGCGGACGTCGAGCGCGTCCTGCTCTATGCGGCGGGGCGGAAGGCGATCTCCCGGGACCAGGTGGCCGAGGTGATCGGGCGGACGGCGTCGGGCGGCGGCGGGCAGCTGTGGAACGACGTGGCGGGCCGACGCACGGCCGCGGCGCTCAGAGAACTCGGCCTCGAGCTGGCGGAAGGCGCCGTGCCCTTCATGGTGCTCGGCCTGCTGCGGTCGGTGGTGGAACGGACCGTCGCCGCGCGGGACCTGCCGCGGGCGCTTGACGCGCTGCTCAGGACGGACCTCGCCCTCAAGACCTCGGGCGGGGATCCGCGCGTGCTGCTCGAGCGGCTGGTCGTGGAGGTGTGCGCGACCGGGAAGGACTAGCGAGGCGGGCCTCGGACCGCCAAGCATGCCCGGCGACGACGCCCGCCTCGCTAGTCCAGGAACGCTGCTGGCTGGCCCCGCGCGAGCGCGGGGCTCCAGACGTCTTGAACGGGCAGAGAGACGTCGACAGAACTTGACTTATTTGCAACGACTTTGGCCGTTCAAGACGTCTAGCCAGCCCCAGGCCGGGCCCGCGCTACTTCGTCGTCGCCTTGTTGAGCTTCTTCTGAAGCCGCGACTTGTACCGCGCGGCGGCGTTGTCGTGGATGATGCCCTTCGCGGACATCTTGTCGATGAGCGACGCGGTCTCTGGCATCTGCGTCTTGACCGTGTCGAGATCGTTCGCAGAGGCGGCCGCGCGGATCGTCTTCAGCGCGCCACGGAGCTTGGAACGGTACTGGCGATTCGTTTCCCGGCGGACCACGCTCTGGCGGTGCGCCTTCAGTGCGGATGCGTGACTGGCCACGTGTATCTTCCCCTCCGGACAGCTGGCGGCCGGGCTTGTCCGCCCGGCACGAATCTCTTATCATAGCATAGGTCTTCGCGGCAGACGATCCCTACTGGACGCGCCGGGATCGACCGAGAAGTCCTAGGAACGAACTGCCGCCCCTCCCCACCCGAGAGGACCCAGCGTGCTCAGTCTTCCGGCTCAGGATGTCGACGAACTGGTTGCGGACATGGAAGCCAGGCGCCCCCTGGTGGCAGCGCACTGCCGACGCGTCGCCGCCTACGGCGTCCGATTGGCCACCCATTACGGCCTTTCTGAGTCCGCAATCGAGACCATCCGCGTCGGCGGACTCCTGCACGACATCGGGAAGGTGATGGTGCCGTCGCAGATCCTCTCGAAGCCGGGCCGCCTGACCGAGGCCCAGTGGCGGGAACTCCAGGCCCACCCCGAACACGGGTTCGACATGGTCGAGCCGCTGGGGTTCGATTCCGACGTCCTGGACATCATCCTCTATCATCACGAGCGGGCCGACCGCTCCGGCTACCCCGACGGCCTCGACGGCGACTCCATCCCCTGGACCGTCCGCATCATCAGCGTCATGGACGCGTTCGACGCGCTGACCAGCCCGCGGACCTACCGCAGGGCGCTGTCGATCGACGCCGCCCGCACGCTCCTGGCCCGTGAAGCCGCCGACCGCTACTGCCCCTGGATCGTCAACGGCCTGCTGTCGATTCCCAAGCCGCTGCTCGAAGCGGTCGGCCAGGGCGCGCCGGACAGCGACCGGCCCGACGCGCGGCCGAGCGAGGCGGTGCTCCGGACCGCCACCACGTCCTGGGTCGCCGCCCACTTCGAGAAGCCCGGACTGCAGAGCGCCTGGTAGTCCGCCGGCTACGACATCCCTCCGCGCTTGACCGAGGCGGATTGCCCGCTCCACGACGGCGCGGCCGCCGGCCCGCCCGCCCGCTGATTCGATATACTGGTTCGCGATGATCGTCGTCGACGGATTGACCAAGGCGTATGGCTCCCTCGAGGCCGTGTCGGGATTGTCGTTCTCCGTGGCCGGGGGGGAGGTCGTCGGTCTCATCGGCCCCAACGGGGCGGGGAAGACGACGACGCTGAAGTGCATGGTGGGCATCCAGGCGCCGACGTCTGGCGCCGTGCGGATCGACGGGCACGACATCGTGAGCGACGCCGTCGCGGCGAAGCGCCGCCTGGCGTTCATGCCCGACGAGCCGCAGCTGTTCGAGTACCTGACGGTCCGCGAGCACCTCGCCCTGGTCGCCCGCCTCTACCGCGTGGGGGATTACGCGGTGCGCGTGCCGACGCTGCTCGGGGAGCTGGAACTGAAGGGCAAGGAAGGCGCGCTGCCTGGCGAACTGTCGCGCGGCATGAAGCAGAAGCTGGCCATCGCGTGCGGACTGCTGCACGACCCGCCGGTGCTCCTCTTCGACGAGCCGCTCACGGGTCTCGATCCCCTGGGGATCCGACGCATGAAGGAGACGATCGTGGCGCGTGCCCGCGCGGGGGCCGCCGTCGTCGTGTCGTCGCACCTGCTGCACCTGGTCGAGGAGATCTGCACGCGGATCCTGATTCTCCACAAGGGCCGGAAGATCGCCGACGGCACCCTCGAGGAACTCGCGGCCCGCGCCGACCTGGCGCAGTCCGGATCGGATCTCGAGGAGATCTTCCTTCACGCGACCGGACACGGCTCGGACGGCCAGGTGTCGTGATCCGCACGTTCCTCTATCTCACGGCGTGCTCGCTCAAGAACCGCGTGCTGCGACGGTTTCGGCGGCTGCGGGAGCCGAGGTACCTCGCCGGTCTGGTCGTCGGTCTGGCGTACCTCTACTTCTTCGTCTTCCGGAACCAGATGCGGCCGGGCCGCCGGCCCGGTGCGGGCTTCGCCGCGATCGCCTCGTTCGCGCCGGACCTCGTGGCCGCCGGGGCGCTGGCGCTGTGGGGCCTGGCGGTCATCGTCTGGCTCTGGCCGTTCGGGTCGAAGACGTGGACGTTCACCGGGGCGGAGGTGCAGTTCTTCTTCACCGCGCCGGTCTCGCGTCGCGCGCTGCTCAACTACAAGCTGCTGCGGCCGCAGCTGGGGATGCTCTTCGGCGTGGCCATCGTGTCGCTCTTCTCCGGAGCCGCGAGCGCGGGCGGGTTCGGGCGATGGGCGTTCGTCCTGGGCGGGTGGCTCGTCTTCGCAACGATTCACCTGCACACGCTCGGGGCGAACCTGACGAAGTCGAGCTTCAGGGCGCCGGCGCCGAAGGTGCGGTGGCTGGCGTGGGGATCGGCGGCGGTGATGATGCTGGCGTCCGGGGCGGTCGTCGGGTCGTTGGCCGCCCAGGCATGGCCCCTGGTGTCGCGGCCGACCGACGCGCTTCGGGCCGTTCTGGAGGCCAGCCGATCGGGCATTGCGGCGGTCGCGCTCTGGCCGTTCACCGCCGTCGTGGCGCCGATTCTGGCAGCGGACTCCGCGGCATTCGCGCGGGCGATCGTCGCGGCCCTGGCTGTCGCCGTGGTCCACTACGGCTGGGTCCTGGCGTCGGACGCGCAACTCCAGCAGAGTGCCGCCGCGGCCGAGCAGGCGCACGTGAGGGAGCGAGGCGGCGTGCCGAAGCCGGTCGTGCGGGCGGCCCCGTTCACCCTCGCGCCCGCCGGACGGCCAGAGACCGCGGTATTCTGGAAGAACACGATCCAGTTCGGACGCTACGCGTCGGTGGCCGTGCTCGTCCGCGCGCTGGTGCCGATCGTCCTACTGGCGGTCATCGTCGGCCTGAATCGGAAGGGCGGCGCGGTCGCCCCGCTCGTGCTGATGCTGGCGATCTTCCTGACGATCATCGGGCCCCACATGGTGCGGAACGACCTGCGAATGGACCTGCCGCGGTTGCCTGTGCTGAAGACGTGGCCGATCACCGGCCGGGAACTGCTGGTGGGCGAACTCCTCGCGCCGTGGGTCGTCCTCTCGATCGTCGTCTGGTTCCTGCTCGCGGTGGCCTTCGCTCTGTCGCCGGCCTGGAGCGTGGGTCCGGGAGACTCGTTCGGCCGCGCGGCTGTCGCCCTGGCGGGCGCGATCCTCGCGCCGATGCTGATCGCGGGGCAGCTGATCGTGCAGAACGCCGCGGTGGTGCTGTTCCCGGGCTGGGTGGCGACCGGCGGCGCGCGCGCGCGGGGCGTCGAGGCGATGGGGCAGAACCTGCTGATGTTCGCCGCCACGCTCCTGGCGCTGGCAGTCGGCGTGCTGCCCGCCCTGGCCGTGGCTGGCGCCCTCGGGTGGATCTTCTACCTGTTCATCGGCTGGCCCGGTGCGCTGCCCGCCGCCGTCGTGTTCGCGGGAATCCTGGTCGGCGAAGCGATGCTGGCGCTGACGTGGCTCGGGCGCGTGCTCGAGCGGACGGAGCCGTCGCAGGTCGAAATCGCCGAGTGAGCGCGCCCTACCTTCCGATCGCCATGAAGCCTGCCCAGTAGAACGGGTGCCGCGTCTCCGGCTGGGCGAGAATCCCCTTCATCGCCCTCTGGAGCGATTCGGACGCGCGCCTCGGGCCGGCGGCGGCCGCCGGCGCGGTGGCGTGCGCGCGGTGGAACCGGACCGCGACGCTGGGATCGGTCGGCGCTCCCAGCCAGCGATTGACCACGAGCGTGGGCGTGCCCCCGACGTAGAAGGACCAGGCCAGCCCGGTGAGCGCGTCGCCCTCGCCCGATGTCGGCCCGTACTCGACGCGCGAGGCCACCGCGACCTCGGCGGGCAGGCTCCACGACATCAGCCACGCCGCCTCGATGAGGCCCGAGCCGGCGTCCGCCGCATCGGCCGGCGTGAACGCCAGCAGTGAGTAGAGCGGCGCCGCTTCGGCGAGCACGAGCGGCACGGCGAGGTGGATGATCGAGCCGGGCGCCACGCCCGCGGCGAGCCTGTCCGCTCGGGCCGCGTCGCCGACATAGGTCTTGCTCCCCGCCGGCCCGAACACCGCGGCGGCGTTCTGGACCTCGCGATCCGCGGCTGGCGGAGGCGTCGCGGGCGCCGGTGGCCGGACGAGTGCGAGCCGTTCTTCGGCCGCCTTCCCGAGCACGGGCTGGCCGAATGCCACCAGCGTCGGCGGCATCGCGGCGCGCGGTGGCGCGGCGTCCATCGCCACCAGGGCGGTGAGCGACGGCGCGTACGCGATCGCGGCGTCCTCCACCAGGAACCGTCCGGCCGCATTCGGCAGCGATTCGAACGGCAGCGACCACAGGAACGCGTCGGGCACGACGACCAGCCGGCTCTTCTTCGCCAGCACGGGCGCGACGGGCTCGAGGAGCAGGGCGTAGAGTTCGCCGCCGATGACGAGCGCCGCATCCTCCTTCCGCGCAATCGCCTCGCGGAACCGGCGGACCTGCTGGCTGAGGTCGGTCGACTTCACGTCGATGGCGGCGGCCTTCTCGACCTTCCACGAGTTGGCCTCGGCGTCTTGCGCGGTCGCGAACACCCACGTCCGCGCCTCGCCGACGACGAACGAGACGAGGGCGGCGCCCGTTCCGCCGAGAACAGAGGCCGACTCCGGGCTCGCAGGCTCGGCCTGGGCGCGCATCGCGCGAAGCGTCGGGTGCGCCTCGTACAGGCGCCGCCGCAGCGCGTCCCGGTCGGCCTGCCGGGTGACCTGGTCCGTCTGCAGCGCTGCGATCCTGGCCGGGTCTGGCTTCTGCCGCCCGCGCTCGCGCCGGATCTTGACGGCGATCGTGCGCAGGTCCTTCGCGATCGCGCGCTCGAGACCGCGCTCCTCGTCGGTGAGGCCCTTCACCACCGCCGCGCCATCGGTGCCGAGCAGTTCGGCCAGCGCCTGCTGCCGACCGCGCTCTGCCCACTGGAAGGCCTCGGCGAAACTGCCCTGGCCGGCCAGAAGGTCGACCATGGCGAGGCAGGGTGCCTGGCGGTTGTCGAAGAACGTCTCGGCGGCCGGCCCCGGGGGCACCTTGGCAAACGCCGCCAGCGCCTCCTCGAACGCCACGCGGGCTTCGGCTGCGCGTCCGGCCTTCTGGTGCGCCCTGCCGGCGGCGAGACGGGCGTAGGCGACCGTGTCGAAGTGGTCGATAGACGCGGCGATGTCTGCGGCGCGCGCGGCGGAGGCGAGCGCCGCGTCGACTGTCTCCTGCTCGAACTCCAGCTGGGCCCGGAGCGCGAGGACGGTCGAGGCCGCGTTCTGATCCTGTCTCGACTCGGCGATCCCGAGGGCGCGTTCGTACGCCTTCACGGCGTCCTCGAAGCGGCGCTGCGACCCGTGCAGGACGCCGATGTGCACGAGCGTCCACATCACCCCGACATCGTCTCTGTTCTTCTCGCGGAGCGCGAGGCTGCGCTCGTACTCCGGCAGAGCGACCTCCGGCTGACCCTGGGCGAAGTGCGCGCCGCCCATGCCCCCGAGGTCTCGCGCCTGACCGGCCTCCGACCTCTTCGGATCGTCGGTGAGGGACAGGTCGAGGTCGAGCGCCTTCTGGTACGACTCGAGCGCGCGCGGGTAGTTCCGCTGAAGCGCGTGGAGCTGACCGATGGAGAAGTGCGCGGTGGCCGTCTCCCCCGCGTTCTTCAGCCGAATCCAAATCTCGAGGCCCCTGACCTGGTGCTCCAGCGCGCGCGCGAGATCGCCCTGCAGCCGGTACAGGTCGCCGATGCCGGTCCACGCCTTCGCCGTTCCCGCCAGGTCGCCGGCGGTTTCGGCCAGCGCCAGGCTCTTGCGCCACGTGTCGATGGCCGCCGTGTAGTCGCCCAGCTCCTTGTGCACCATCGCGATGGCCTGCAGCGCGCTCGCCTCCCCGAGCGTGTTCTTCGTCCGCTGCAGGATCGTCACGGCCTTCGTGTAGTTGTCGAGGGCTCGCGCGAATTCGGTCTGCATGTAGAAGGCGTTCCCGAGGCCGTGCAGCACGCTCGCCATGCGAGGGTCCTCGTTCAGCTGTTCGAACACCTCGTACGCCTTCTGGTAGCTCTCGGCGGCCTCGGCAAATCGGCCCCGCATGTACGCGAGGTTGGCGAGGTTGGCGTCGCACGCCGCCACTTCGCCGCGGTTCCCGAGCGTGACGAACGCCTCCCGCGCGGAGGAGAACGCCTCGCCGGCCTCCGGGTAGCCGCCGGTCAGCATCCTCAGCGAACCGGTCTGTATGAGCCCTCGCCCTGCGGACTCCAGGTCCCCGAGCGTCCGGGCGAGCCGAACCTGCAGGTCGAGCACGTCGAGCACCGCGTCGAAGCGCTTCAGCTGCTGGAGCCGGCCAGCCTCGTTGATGAGGCCCGTGAGCGTGTCGTTCGAGGACAGATCGGGCTCCGCCGCGAGCAACGCCTCGCGCTCCGCCGCAGGCGCTCCGAGGAGCCGGCGCGCCAGCTCGCCGGCGGGGGACGTCTCGTTCCAGATCTTCCAGGCGCCGGAGTCGTCGGGCAGAAAGGTGAAGTCCCGCACGCGCCGCTCGCTCCTCACACGTTTCGTCTTGTCGTCAGTGACCTTCAGGTCGACCACCGCGCGAGCGCGACCGCCGCCTGCGTCCGCCCCCGCGTTCTTCACCACGAGCCCGCCGAGCTCGATCTGGCGCAGATCGAATTCGACCAGGATGGCGTTGCGCCTGAAGCGGGCCGGTCCGCCCATGTGGTAGAGCGAGGTCATGCCCTCGATGTCTTTTCGCGCGTAGGCGGTGAAGAAACGCTGGAGCAGATCCGAGAAGATGCGCTGGGCCTCGGCGGGCGCCAGCGCCGCCGCAGGCTGCGGAACGGCGGCGGGTGGCTGCGCGGAGGCGGTGGCGGCGAGCCCAGCGGTGAGCAGGAGGATGGCGGCGATGGGTGGGCAATGCATCAGCGAGTTAGACGCCGCGCGCCAGAAATCGGCCTCACCGGCCGGCTGTGCGCGGTCGCTGTGGCGCGGGGCTTCAGCCTCGCCATCCGACGAGTTGCGCGACCCAGAACACCCCCGACACCGCGGTGCCGGCGATGAGCAGCGTATTCGTGACGCGTCGGCGCAAAACCACTGCCAGTGGATTGCCGCTCCAGGCCTCGGCTGCCGCCCACAGCATCCACCCGGCGAGGCCCGCCGCCAGAATCAGGCCGGCTGGGTGCCACGCCACACTCTGCGCCCACTGGCCGTGGACCGCATGGCACACGGCCCTCGTCATCCCGCACGTGGGACACGGCAGACCCGTCAGCCAGTGGAAGATGCACACTTCAAATGGCAGGGGCCGGGTGGGATCGGTCAGCGCCGCCGCTCCGAACAGGGCTCCGATGACCGCCGATTGCCAGGCTCTCGATCGCCGCGCAACAGCCTCCAGCAGCCGTGGAGGGGCCTGGATCACGCTACCGCCGCCTGGCGCGCCTGGAGGAACCGGTAGGAGAGGGCGATGGCCGTGACGATCACCGGCACCGCGACCACCAGGCCGACGCCGCACGCCAGCATGCCCAGCACGTACACGACCAGACACGCCAGCAGCAGGCAGAAAAGCTCCCAGCGGTATCCAGCGGTGAGGTTCGCGCTGTACTCCATGGCCGGCCAGAAGTCGAGATTGGTCTCGGCCATCACGAAGTACACGAACATCCACATGATCGCCAGGATGATGCCTGGGATGATGAGGAACAGCGTTCCCACGCCGATGAGGAGGCCGGTCACCAGCGCGGCCAGGAACGCCTGCCCGAGCCTGTCGAAGCCCTCGAACATCATGCCGACCGTCGGCGGTTTCCCGGCGATGAGACCGAGGACGGCCCGGCTCACGCCGACGTAGATCGCGCCGCCGATGACGAACATGGCGCAGGGGACGCAGCCAATGAGGAACGCGATGACGCACATCGCCGCCAGCGGAAGCCAGTGGGGCTTGACCAGCTCCCACGCCTGGCCGATGAAGTCCCACGATCGGAACTCGGCCGGCAGCGCGACGGACGTGACGAACGGCGGAACGGTCTGCGGCGGCGGAGGGGAGAAAGCGATCGCCAATTCCGGCAGCGTCTCGGCCGGTACCGGCGCGCCGTCGTTCTTGCGGATCAGCGTGGACTTGAGGACCCGGCCCTCGCGCAGCCACTCCAGCAGACCCGGCAGGTCCACCGGGCCGTATTCTCTCCCATCGGCCGCCAGGACGAAGTACCTGATCCATGGGCATGCTCCTCAGGACGATGGGGCAGCGGGGATTGTTCCCCCGCGGCTCCAGTCGGCCGCCGGTTGGCGCGCCGGGGACGCCGCCGCCGGCGCTAGCGTATCAGAATCCATGTGCGCGTGTGCTACAGTGCCTTCTTGGGGGAGAACGGCGATGAAAGCAGCGATGAGATGGACGGCGGCAGCGGGTATCGTTCTCTGGGCGGGAGCCGCCCAGGCGCAGACGGCCGACGAGGCGGTCGAGAAGGCGCTCGCCGCGATGGGCGGGCGCGCGGCGCTGACGAAGCTGACCACGCGCGTCATCACCGGGACTATCACCGTCTCGACGCAGGGCGCGGACATTCCGGGAACCGTCGAGATGTCCTACAAGGCGCCGAACCTGGCCCGGAGCGTCATGAAGCTCGACCTGAGCGCGTACGGCGGCCAGGAGTTGGTCATCGAGCAGCGCTGCGACGGCAAGACGGCCGTTGAAATCGACAGCCGGACCGGGGTGAAGGAAATCACGGGCAACCGGCTGGAGAACATGCTGAACGCGAGTTTCCCGTCGCCCTTCCTGAACTACAAGCAGGCCGGAGGCAAGGTTGAGGTTGCCGGCAAGGAGAAGCTGGGCGAGAGGGATGTCATCGTCCTCGTCTTCACTCCCAAGGTCGGTTCCGTTTCGAGGCTGTTCTTCGACGCGCAGACGTGGCAGGTCGTGCGGTGGACCGGGAGGCTGAATGTGCCGGAGGCCGGCGGCGAGATCGAGCAGACGACCGACCCGTCCGACTACCGTGACGTGGACGGCGTCAAGATCCCGTTCACGCTGGTCCAGTCGAGTCCCATCCAGTCGCTGACGATCCGCATCCAGAAGGTCAATCACAACACGCCGCTCGACGACTCGATCTTCGGGAGGGTGGCGAAGTAGCAGCTGGCCCTCATCGATATGGCTCGATTCCGCCCGGGGACGTGGACGCTCGTGACGATCCTCCTCGGCGTCGCTGCGTACGCGGTGCTCCTCCTGACAGGCCGGGAGATGGTCGATTTCGAGGTCTACCGCACGGCGGCCGCTCGCGCGATCGCCGCCCAGCCGCTGTTTCGGCTCGACGACGGACACTACCAGTAACAAGTACTTTCCGACGTTCGCGCTCGCGATGGCGCCATTTGCCTGGCTTCCGAAAGCGCTGGCCGAGGCCGCATGGTTCGCCCTATGCGTGGGAATGGCCTCGTGGTTCGTCCGGCTGTCGCTCTCTATCGTGCCGGATCGGCGCCAATCCGACCGCCTGCTGATCTGGCTCAGCCTCCTGCTCGTGGGCAAGTTCCTGCTGATGGAACTTTCGTGCGGTCAGACGAATCTGCTGTTCGGCGTCGTGCTGCTCAGTGCCTCACTGGCGGCACAGCGGGGGCGTCCTCTCGCGGCGGGCGTCCTCGTCGGAGTGGGCGTGTTCATCAAGCCCTACGCGCTCGTGTTCGTGCCGTGGCTCGTCTGGGTGTCTGGCGCCGGCGCACTCGCCGCGTTCTCCGGCGTGGTCGCAGCCGGCCTCCTCCTGCCGGCGGCCGTGTACGGGTGGTCGGGCAATCTCGACCTCCTTGCGGGCTGGTCTCGCATCGTCACCACGTCGACCGCGCACACGCTGCTGGGCCACGAGAACATCTCATTGGCCTCGATGTGGGGCAAGTGGTGGCAGCCGGAGGCGGCGCCCCTGTTCCTCACTGCCGCGTCGGCCGGCGTGGTGTTCGCGATGGCAGGCGCGGCCGCGGTCGTCAGGCGACGGGTGCGAAGTCCCGAGGGTCTCGAATACGCTGCCTTCGCCTTCCTGGTTCCGCTCCTCTCTCCTCAGGGCTGGGACTATCTCCTGCTTCTCGGTCTGCCCGGCTACATGTGCCTGCTGGATCGATGGCGGGACACGCCGTGGCCGTGGCGGGTCGGCCTGATCGCCGGCCTCGCTGTGACGAGCTTCGCGATTTACGACCTGATGCGGCGACCGCTGTACATGTTCGTGGTGAACAACGGCGTGACGACGCTCGGCGCTCTCGCGATCTTCGCGTGCCTGCTGCGGCTTCGCTGGCGCGGGCTCGCGTAGGCGGGCGCGACCGATGACTGGCGAAACTGACGGTCGTCTTTCCCGACCCTTCGGCGTCAACTCCGACTGACGCTCGTCAGAACCGACCATTCATCGTCAGTTCCGACTACCGTCCCGTGGGCACCTTCGCCTTCAGCTCCTCGAACCAGTTCTCCACCAAATGGATGATGTTCGGGGCGGGCGGGGCCTGGGTTTCGGGAGCCTGCACGAACACGAAGCGCTGACCGCCGGGGGCAACGTCAAACCCGGGGAGTGCCGTGCCGGGGATCAGGCGGCGCGGCGCCAGGCCGAAGAGCGGCCTGACAATCGGAGCGATCGCTCCGTCGGGTCCGACGTCGCGCGCCACGAGTTCCAGGGCGTCGGGTGAGATCCCGCGCACGTAGAAGAGCTCCCGTCCGTTTCTCGCCCAGACCACGCTGTTTCCGCCATCGGTCGAAACCTGGCGACGGCTGCGGAGGCCGGGGAACTCGCGCACGTAGACTTCCTGGCGCTCGGTCTCGTCGGACGTGTAGGCCAGCCACCGTCCGTCTGGCGAGACCTGCGCATCCGACTCTCTGTAGACCTCGGTCAGGAGCGGACGGTCCGACCACGAGCCTCCGTCGCGCGTGAGCAGGCGTATGTCGAAGCCTGTCTTCACCTCCATCGAGATGAACACCAGTTGTCCATCCTGGGTCCACGACGCCGGCTGAGGCCCTCCCACCGCGGACATCAGGCGCTGAGGCTGTTCCGTTCCATCGGCCCGCGCCCAGAGAAGACCCTTCCGTCCGTCGGTTGCAGCGCGGAAGACCAGGCGGGGGCCATCCCGCGGGTCCCGCGTCCACACCGGCGCCCGCGCCGCTATCTCAGGGCTCGTAACGGGGACCAGCGATTTCGCGATGCGGAGATCGTGCACCCAGACGCGAATCTGCGACTGCGCGGTGTGAACCGCGATCTGCTGTCCGTCCGGGGACACGCGGGGCCAGCGGTATGGCTTGGCCTCGACCGTCATCGGCTCGACGTTGCCCCGTCGGTCGACCCACACGAGCCGGCCGTTCTCGTCCGGAAACTCCCCTCCCTCGACGAAGGCGAGTGTGCCAGTGTCGGACACGGCTACTTGAACCGCCCCGGAGTCGTAGATGCTGTTCTCCGAGTTGCACGCCTGCATGACGTTGGACAGCAACCCGCGTTCCTGCCCGGTGATCCTGAGCAGTTCGGGATCGAACGGCGCGGCCATCAGCTGGCCACGCCGGAAGTAGATGAGGTGCCCGGTTGGCAAGTATCTGGCGTCCGCCGCGCCTGGAACGACGACTCTCCAGCCAGGCGTCCCGAACCGGTGGACGGCAACGCCGACGCTGTCCCAGTGTCCGACTTCCTTGAGCACGGTGAACAGCACCGCCCTGGAGCCTGGCAGCATGTGCGGGAGGCGGTGGGTGTATTCTTCTGGGAGGGGCTCGGTGAGCAGATCCGGCGTCCCTCCCTGGCTGGGCACGCGCCAGAGGCCGGAATTCTGCGCCCGTCCGAACACGATTGTGCCGTCGTCGCCCCAGCTCGCGCCGTAGGGCACCTGGGCCGAGCCGTGCGGCACCTGGACCTGAGCGATTTCAACCGGAGGCCCGCCTCCGTCGAGCGGCACCTTCCTGAGCGCATTCTTGGTCCAGAACGCCACCCACTGACCGTCGGGCGAGAGAAACGGCAGACTGGCGCCCTCGGTGCCAGGGATTGGCCTTGCCTCTGGAGCATCGAGGCTTCGGACGTAGAGTTGATGGCGGCCACCCGCTACGCCGGCGAATACGAGGCGACGGCCGTCTGGTGTCAGCGCAATCGCCGTGCGGATGGGCCGACTCCGTGTGACGCTGTGTCCCTGCAGGTGGTCGGCGGGCCGAGTGTCGATGAGCCGGTACTGCACGCCGCGGTTCGGCGGCGTCAGGTACCCGGCCAGGGACAGTGTCAGCGCGACACTGACGAGCGCCGTCGCGACGAGCGCTCCGACAAACAGGG
This sequence comes from uncultured Acidobacteriota bacterium, assembly GCA_963698725.1. GTDB lineage: Bacteria > Acidobacteriota > Vicinamibacteria > Vicinamibacterales > Fen-181 > FEN-299. The sequence continues at coordinate 781,491 of CAVORY010000002.1, read as the reverse complement.
GCGCGCGCCGCAGTCGGTGTTCCGCCTGCAGCGACGCGGCCGCGCGGCCGTCGGCCGACTCCACACGCCTGCCGTCGCTCGCAATCCAGCGCAGTTCGCGCGCCACGTCGCTCGCCGACTGCCACCGTGCATCCGGGTCCTTGGCCAGGCACGTCGTCACCACCCGATCGAGCGCAGCCGGCGTCAGCGGCAGCAGCGTGGCCAGCGCCGGCGGCTGGCTGTTCATGATGTTGCCGATCAGGCTCGCGGCAGTGGCCCCGTCGAACGCGCGCTTGCCCGTCAGCATCTCGTAGAGAATCGCGCCGAGCGCCCAGAGATCCGTCCGCGCGTCCGCCGGCCTGCCTTCGACCTGCTCGGGTGCCATGTACTGCAGCGTGCCGACGATGGCGCCTTCACTGGTGAGCGGGCGCGTCTGTGTTGGCGCAGACGCCAGGCCTGCAGCGGCCGGTTGCTCACCGTGCCCGGCAAGTTTGGCGAGGCCGAAGTCGAGCAACTTCGCCTGGAGTGAGCCCTGCCGAACCCCGCCGCTCCTGGTGAGCATCACATTGCCAGGCTTCAGATCGCGGTGGACGATCCCCTGGCGGTGCGCCGCCGCGAGCGCGTCGGCGACCTCGGCGGCGATGCCCAGGGCGTCCTCGAGCGTAAGCGGCCCCTTCTCGAGGCGCTGCGCCAGCGTCTCGCCGGCGAGGAGTTCCATGACGAGATAGGTCGTCCCATCCGTCTCACCGACGTCGTGCAGCGTACAGATGTGCGGGTGATTCAGGCCGGCGATCGTCTTCGCCTCGCGCTCGAAGCGCGCGCGGCGGTCCGGGTCGGCGCTGAACTCAGGTGGCAGGACCTTGATGGCGACGCTGCGATCGAGACGGGTGTCGCGGGCCTTGTAGACCTCACCCATTCCGCCTTCGCCCAGTTTCTCCAGAATTCGATATGGCCCGAGCGTCTGGCCAATCATCGAATTCTCCGCTGGGCTTCGGCGAGACCTCGCCGTAGCTCCGGGGCATTCGTTCGGAGCGGAGGCGGGCCGCCGGCGCCGATCGGCGCCGTGATCTCGTACGGACCAAGACGACTGCCAGCAGCGAGGCTCATCAGAACCTCCGAGCTTCAGGCGTGCGGACGTCGGGCAGATTGTAGCACCGCCGAGAGGCTACTTCGGCGTCGGTTGTATGGAGATCGAAGGCCGCCACTCGCAGGCCGCAAGCCGCAAGCCTCAAGCCGTAAGCCGAAGGCCGGCTTCGTCAGTATCGTGACGGATCGACGATCGTGTACGGTCCCGAGGCGGGCGGTGTGTCGGAATAGCGGACGACGGTACGGCCGTCGACGGTCTCGGTCCACTTGTAGTAGATCGGCCGGCGGGCCTGGCCGGTGGTTGCGACGGTGGTCTGCGTCTTCACCTTGCGAACGTAGTCGCGGGTTTCCTTGTAGGGCGGCACCTTCGCGCCGTAGCGATCGACGGCCACCGGGCCGGCGTTGTAGGCCGCCAGCGCGAGTTCCTCATTCCCCGCGAACCGGTCGAGAAGCTGGCGCAGGTAGTTGGTCCCGCCGCGGATGTTCTCTTCCGGGTCGAACGGCGCGCGCACACCCAGTTGCGACGCGGTCGCCGGCATCAGCTGCATCAGTCCCATCGCCCCTTTCGGCGACACCGCCCCCGGGTTGTAGCCGGACTCGACCTGGACGACGGCCCGCACCAGGTCGGGTCGGAGGTTGTTCGCCTGGGCGTGTTTGACGATCAGGTCGTCGTAGGTGTCGCGGTAGGCGCTCGAAACCGGTTTGGTGACGCGTATGGACTCGGTGGAGCGGGCAACCTTGAAGGTCCTGACCTCCGCCGCGGCGTCGGTCGGCGCCGAGTCCGCCATCATCAGCGTGCCGCTGGCATCGCGCCACGTGTAGATCTGCGCGTCGGCAACCGGACTGGTCGCTGCGATGATCAGAGCGACGAGAGAGCTGCGAAGAAACACCACTTCAATTCCTAGTATCGGCTCCAGCGCAGAATTCTACAATAATTATGTCATTTACCCTATTAGTTCTGAGCTAGAAAGACAATCGTCATGATAGCAAGAATGGCAAGCAGAACGGCCCCTGCAATCTTCCACGGGCTCTTCGGGTACCTGCCGGCAATCGTGCCGGTGTAGCCGTTTGCCACCACCTGGAAGACCCGCTTCCCGTACGTATACGTCAGCAGCCACAGCGGCACCAGGATGTGTTTGAACGTCTCGGCCGAGTAGGTCGGGAAAATCTCGAGGTTCCGCTGGGTGTCGCCCGGGACCTGGGCCGAACACAGGGCGCGGAGTTCTTCGTCCATCCGCTGGCGCCCCTGCTTGGCGGCATCCAGCAACACCACCTGGTAGTGCTCCACGACGAACCCGGACAGGAAGGCCGTGTCGTAGGGCACGAGTTCCTTGGTCGGGAACGGCTCGACGCCGCGAAGCAGGCCGGCGTCGATGCCGCGGCTGCCGGGGACCGGCTGGTCGTCGAAGAAGTGCGAGACGTGGCCGCTCGCCGGCTCCCAGCGGACCTTGCGGACCTGGCGCGTCTGGCGCTTCCCCTGGTTGTCCGTGTAACTCTCGGTGACGTAGTAGTAGTAGCCCGCTTCGGCGGTCCACGGGCACTCGGCCTGCGCGTCGAAGGTCCAGTACCGGGATGTACATCCCTTTGACCTGATCGACGAGCGCGACGCGCTTGAGCTTCCCCGGAGCGAACCACCGCCCGGCGTACCAGGCGCGCATGCTCTCGCGGATCTGCGCCGCCGTCACCTTGAAAGCCAGCAAGCTCTGCGGCCGGATCGGTGCCTTGATTTCCTGGTAGTCGACCAGCGCGGGAGAGCCGCAGAACTCGCAGTTCTGGCCGACCCGCGCCGGGTCGTACACCATGACCGCCCTGCAGCTCTGGCACTGCACGCTGCGCCGGTCGGTCTGCCACCCGCGGTCCTCCTCCGGGATCGAGCGCAGTGCCGACACGAGGTCGAGTTCCTCAACCTTCCCCGTGTCCCTGTCCACCACGTAAGGCGCCTCGGTGCCGCAGAACGGGCAGACGAGCTTCTGCTTCGACGGGGTCCACTCCGCCTGCGCGCCGCAAGCGGGGCAGGCATGCTTCTCTAGGGCTGTGATCTCGGACATAGGGGAGTGCTACATACGGGCTCAGGGCTCACGGCTCAAGGCTCAGGGCCGTGTCACGCATGACGGCGGCCGGTGGCCGCAAGCCGCCAGCTGCAAGCCGCCTGCCGGCAGCCGCGAGCCGGCTACTGCGCCAGGTACGTGTCGAGCGCCGCTCTCGTCACCCGAAAGCTCGCACCGATCTTCTTCGCCTTCAACTCGCCCGAGTCGATGATGGCCATCACGTCGGCCTCGGGCACCCCCAGCTGCCGTGCGACGTCGGCAGGGGAGAGCAGGGCCGCTGCCGGCGCGGCCGCGGCATCCGCTGCACCCTTGGCGGCCGCCGAACCGGCCTGCGCCGGGCTCATGCCCTGCTGCATCATCTGCTGCGCGATGCCGAATCCGACTGCCAGCTCGGCGGCCATTCCGCCGCCGCCGGCCGTTCCGGACTCCATGCCCTTGCCCATCTGGTACTTCACGAAGTCGTTCAGGTTGCCGACGGCCGCCATGCTCGACCGTTTGTCGATCGCCTGCTCGACCTCGGGCGGCACCGACACGTTCTCGACAATGAAGCTCGTGATCTCGAGGCCGTACTTCCCGCCGACCACCGGGTTGATGAGCGGCAGCAGCGCCTCGCCCAGCTCGGTGTAGCGCGTGGCCACGTCGAGCGCCGGCACCTGCGACGAAGCCAGCGCCTCGCTGAAGATGCTCACGATGCGCGACCGCATCGTCTCGGCGAACTCGTCGAGTCGGAAGTGCTGGTCGGAGCCGGCCACCTCCTTGAGGAAGAGCCGCGGCTCGATGATCTTGAAATCGAAGGTACCGAATGCGCGCATCCGGACGATGCCGAAGTCCTGGTCGCGCACCATGATGGGGTTGGACGTGCCCCACTTGTTGCCGGTGAACAGGCGCGCGGCGACGTAGTAGACGTCGGCCTTGAACGGCGAGTTGAACCCGTACTTCCACGACTGGAGCTTCGTGAGCACCGGGATGTTGTCGGTGGTCAGCGTGTGCTTGCCCGGCTGGAAGGTGTCGCCGAACTGGCCCAGGTACATGAACTGTACGACCTGCGACTCGCGGACGATCAGCTGCGCGCCGTTCTTGATCGCCTTGTCCTCGTCGGGAAAACGATAGGACAGCGTGTCGCGCGAATCGTCGGTCCACTCGATGACGTCGATCAGCTCGCCCTTGATGAAATCCATCAGTCCCATTGGTGTCTCCTACTCGGCTCAGGGCTCACGGCTCAGGGCCCAGGCCACGTTAGTGCTTCGCCATTCCCGAGACAACGACGCGGGCCTCCGCGAGCATGGCGTCGATTCCCTCCGGGTTCCTGCCGCCCGCTTCGGCGAAGTCGGGTCGGCCGCCGCCGCCGCCGCCCACCAGCGGTGCGATCTTCTTGACGATGTTCCCTGCGTGAATGTTCGGCACGAGATCCTTCGTGACCGATACGACGATCGACACCCGTCCTTCGTTCTCGGACGCCAGCACGACCACGCCGCTCTGCAGCGTGTTCTTCAGCGTGTCGGCGAGCTGGCCGAGCGCCGTCTTGTCGAGCCCCAGCACGCGCCGGCCCACCATCTTCACGCCGCCGGCGTCGACCGTGTCGTCGTCGGCCGCGCCGTTCGCGGAGCCGCCGCCCACGGCCAGCTTCATCTTCAGCTGGCTGTTCTCCTTGGCGAGCCGCCTCGCCTCGGCGTTCAGGCGCTCGATGGCCGCCTCGGCCTGGTCGGCCGGCGTCTTGAGCGCCGAGAGCACCGTGGCGAAGTCGCGTCGCTGCGCCTGGTGCCGCGCCAGCGCGCCCGCGCCGGTCACGGCCTCGATCCGCCGCTGGCCCGCCGCGACGCCGCCCTCCGAAACGATGGTGAACAGGCCGATGTTTCCGGTGGCCTGCACGTGCGTGCCGCCGCACAATTCCATGCTGAAGCCGGGCACCGAGACGACGCGCACCGTGTCGCCGTACTTTTCGCCGAACAGCGCCGTCGCGCCGGCCGCGACCGCGTCGTCGGTGGACTTCAGCTCGGTCTGAACAGGCGTGTTCCGCCAGATCTGCGCATTGACGATCGACTCCACCTGCTCCAACTCCTCGGCGGTGGGCGCCGAGTCGTGCGCGAAGTCGAACCGCAGCCGGTCGGGCGAGACCAGGGATCCGCCCTGCTTGACGTGCGACCCGAGCACCTGCCGCAGCGCCGCGTGTAGCAGGTGGGTGGCGGTGTGGTTCCGGCGCGTCGCGTCGCGGGAGGCATCGTCCACTGCGGCCACGACGGTGTCACGCGGCTGCAGGCCGCCGGCGGTGACCTGGACCCGGTGGAGGCGCGGACGGTCCGCGCCCGCCTTCACCAGCCCGAGCACCTGCACGAGCGTGCCAGCCTCGCTCGCGAGCGTGCCGATGTCCGACACCTGGCCGCCCGATTCGACGTAGAACGGGGTCCGGTCCAGCGCCACGTAGCCGGTCTGGCCTTCAGACAGCATCTCGATCGGCTGCCCCTCGTCGTCCAGCGTGGCGAGGACCGTCGCCCCGTCCACTCGAGTCGTCGTATAGCCGTCGAAGCGGTCGGCGGTGCCGCGCAGCCCCTCGGTTCCCGCCTCGAACGCCGCGCTTCCGGATGCCGCGAGGCCGAACGCGCTGCCAGCCCGCGCCTTCTCCTTCTGCGCCTCCATCGCTCGTTCGAAGCCTGTCGCGTCGAACCCGACCCCGCGCTGCCCGGCCTGGTCCTCGATGAAGTCGCGAGGCACCCCGTAGGTTTCGTACAAGCGGAGAGCGTCTTCGCCGCCCAGCACGTGGTCGCCGGCGGCGGCGCGGTCGAGCGCCTCCTCGAGGCGCGGCAGGCCGCCCGTGAGCACCGACTCGAAGCGCTCCTCCTCGGCGCGAATGAGGCGGACCGCATAGTCGCGGTGGCCGCCCAGTTCCGGATAGGCTCCGCCCATCTCGGCGACCAGCACGTCGACGAGGCGGTGGAAGAACGGCTCGCCGATGCCCAGACGCTTGCCGTGGCGCATGGCGCGGCGCATGATCCGGCGCAGCTCGTAGCCGCGCCCCTTGGTGGAGGGCACCACGCCGTCGGCGATGCAGAACGCGGCGGCCCGCGCATGGTCGGCGATGACGCGCATCGACACGTCGGCCGGGGACATGCCGGCCTCGTAGCGCACGCCGGCGATGTCGCCAATCGCGGACAGCAGCGGTTCGAACAGGTCGGTGTCGTAGTTCGAGAGCACGCCCTGCAGCACGGCGGTGATCCGCTCGAGGCCCATGCCGGTGTCGATGGACGGCGCGGGCAGCGGGTTCAGCGCGCCGTCCGGCTGCCGGTCGAACTCCATGAACACGTTGTTCCAGATTTCGACATAGCGGTCGCAGTCGCAGCCGACGCCGAGGCACACGGGCTTCGAGCAGGGGAGGTGGTCACCCCGGAAGTAGTGCACCTCCGAGCACCGCCCGCACGGCCCCGTATCACCCATCTGCCAGAAGTTGTCGGCGCCCAGCTCGCTGATCTGCCCGGCTGGCAGCAGCTGGCGCCAGAACGTGTAGGCCTCCTCGTCGCGCGGCACCACGGCGTCTCCCTGGAACACCGTGGCGTGCAGCCGGTCCGGCGCCAGCGCCCAGACCTCCGTCAGCAGTTCCCAGGCGTACCGGATCGCCTCGGCTTTGAAGTAGTCGCCGAAGGAGAAGTTGCCGAGCATCTCGAAGAAGGTGTGATGGCGCAGCGACGGCCCGACGTTCTCGAGGTCGTTGTGCTTGCCGCTGATCCGCATGCATTTCTGCGAGCTGGTCGCCCGGCGATAGTCGCGTCGCTCCTTGCCGAGGAACGTGTCCTTGAACTGGTTCATGCCGGCGTTGGTGAACAGCAGCGTCGGGTCGTTGGCCGGCACGAGGGGCGAGCTGGCGACGATACGGTGGCCGTTCCGGGCGAAGTAGCCGAGGAACGACGCACGGATCTCGTTCGAGGTCATGAGACGGCATTGTACCTAGGAGCGAGGGGCGAGGAGCGAGAAGCGAGGGGCGAGGCCCGTGAACCCTCGTCCCTCAATCCTCGTTCCTCGTTCCTGAGGCATCGGCGCGATCGCCGACTTTCGCGCGCGCCTTGAGGACGGCGAGGACGGCCGACGGCTGGAACCCCTGCCGGACGAGCTGCTGATAGAGCCTACGGAAGTGGGCCTGGTCGCGGATGACGGCGGACGGCTCGCGGAGGCGGCGCGAGAGCGCGCGGGCAAGGAGCGCGGTTTCGTCGAGCGATCCGAAAACCTCGTCAACTGCTTCGGCCGCGATCTCGGCCGCGATGCCCAGCGCCTCGAGCTTGCGGAGAACGTAGCCGCGGCCGCGCGAGCGAACGTGGGTCTCGGTGCGGGCGGCGCTCACCGCCACCCGCCGGTCGTCCACCGCCCCAGCCTCGCGCAGGCGCGCGACCGCAGCATCGATCGCCTCGGCGCCGTGCGCCTTCCGGCGCAGCCGCTCGCGGATCCGGGCCTCGGACAGCTCCCGCCGCGCCAGCATCGCCAGGCCGGCCGCGTACGCCGCGCGAACCGGGTCGCTCATGCGCCTATTTGCTGAACCGCTGGACGTCGACGCCGCCCGCCATACCAGCGCGGGCCATCTCGTCGCGAGCCGCATCCGACGTCATCGCGATGCCCTGCACCCGCAGCTTGAACTCGTCGACGTTCGACGCCCAGTGCAGCGCCTCTTCGTACGACACGATGCCGCGCTCGTAGAGCATGAAGATCGACTGGTCGAACGTCTGCATCCCGTACTGCGACGTGCCCGCCGCGATGGCGCCCGGGATGAGGTGGGTCTTCTCCTTGTCCACGACGCAGTCGCGGATGAACGGCGTCGAGATCATCACCTCGACCGCCGCGGCGCGGCCCTTGCCGTCGGCCCGCGGAATCAGGCGCTGCGAGATGACGGCCTTCAGCACCGCCGCCAGCTGGAGCCGGATCTGCTTCTGCTGGTGCGGCGGGAAGACCGCGATGATCCGGTTGATCGTCTCGGTCGCGTCGAGGGTGTGCAGCGTGGAGAAGACCAGGTGGCCCGTCTCGGCCGCGACGAGCGACGTCTCGATCGTCTCGAAGTCGCGCATTTCGCCGACCAGGATGACGTCGGGGTCCTGGCGCAGCGCGCTGCGGAGCGCGAACGAGAACGAGTGGGTGTCGACCGCCACCTCGCGCTGGTTGACGATCGACCGGTTGTCGCGCTGCAGGAATTCGATCGGGTCCTCGATCGTCATCACGTGCACGCACCGCGTGGCGTTGATGTGATCGACCATGGCGGCCAGCGTCGTGCTCTTGCCCGACCCGGTCGTGCCGGTGACGAGCACCAGGCCCCGGTCCTCGTCGGAGATCTTCGCCAGAACGTCGGGCAGGCCCAGTTCCTCGATCGACCGGATCCGCGTCGGGATGACGCGCAGGACCATGCCAACGGTCCCGCGCTGCTGGAAGACGTTGCAGCGGAACCGCCCGAGCGACGGGATGCTGTACGCGAGGTCGACTTCCTGCGCTTCCTTGAACTTCTGGCGCTGGGCGGCCGACATGATGGAGGCCGCCATCGCCACGGTGTCCTCGTGGGTCAGGCGGGCGCTCTCGGAGGCGGGCATCAGCGCGCCGCTGACGCGCATCATCGGGAAGCTCCCGACCTTCAGGTGAAGGTCGGACGCCCCGCTCTCCACGGCGGTTTTCAGCAGGTCGTTGACGTGCATGGCTCTCCAGGCCGGAGACGTGCTCGACCTCTCCCAAGCCGTCAGCAGGCAGCTGGCAGCCGGCAGCGGATCTGTGGTGATCCGCTGACAGCTAGCAGCTGCCGGCTGCCAGCTGTCGCGAGCCACTCCCGTCCTTCCTCGTTTTTTCGGCTGTTCAGGCCGGCGGGTTTAGGGTACTGCAGCCAGTTGTGCGCGTCGGGCACCTCGCCGTTGATGACCGCGAAGAACCGCTGCTGGATCGCCCGGGTCACCGCACCGCACGCTCCGGCGCCGACCTGGACGCGGTCCACCGACCGGATCGGCGTCACTTCGGCCGCCGTGCCCACGAAGAACAGCTCGTCGGCGACGTACAGCGCCTCGCGCTGGATGGTGGTCTCCCGGACCTCGTAGCCGAGGTCGCGCGCGATCGTGACGACCGAATCACGCGTGATGCCGGGCAGCACCGACGCGTGCACGGGCGGCGTGTGCAGGATCCCCCGGCGCACCAGGAAGAGGTTCTGCGCGCTTCCCTCGCTCACGTGGCCGTTGACGTCGAGCGCGATCCCCTCGGCGTAGCCGTCGGCAATCGCCTCCATCTTGATCAGCTGGCTGCTCGCGTAGTTCGCCACCGCCTTCGCCATCGTCGGGAACGTGTTCGGCGCGGCGCGGGTCCACGAACTGACCCGCACGTCCACGCCCTTCTGCAGCGCCTCGGGCCCGAGGTAGGCGCCCCACTCCCAGCAGAGGATCGCGACATCGACCGGGCAGCCGTAGGGGCTGACGCCCAGTTCGCTGTAGCCGCGATACACGAGCGGGCGGATGTAGCACGCCTTGAAGTGATTGGCCCGGATCGTGTCGAAGATGGCCTGGTTGAGGGCCGCCGGCTCGATCGGGATCGGCATCCGGTAGATCTTGGCCGAGTCGTACAGCCGGGCCGTGTGCGCGTCGAGCCGGAAGCAGGCGGAGCCCTTCGGCGTGCTGTAGCACCGCGCGCCCTCGAACACGCCGCTGCCGTAGTGAATCACGTGCGAGCCGATGTGAATCTTGGCGTCGGCCCAGTTCACGAGCGATCCGTTCATCCAGATCACGCCAGTGCCGGCAAACGGCATATCTCACCTCATGGACAGTGATTTCGGCCCGGAATGACCGGATCGGAGGGCAGCCGGGATCTTAGCACTACTGGGTTTCGCCGCAAAACGGGCACCGGTCGGTCCTCGAGTGCAGCGGTTTGCGGCAGTGCCAGCAGAACCGGGCAGCCGGCGCCTCGCGCGCCCGGAGCCTCCCCTGAATCTCCTGCAGCTCTCCGGCTGCCGCCGCCGAACGCCCCGGAGAAGCCGCCCGGCCGCCTCCCGCCCGCGCCCCCTTCGTCGTCGCCCATCTGCTGCGCGCCGCCAGCAGATCGTCGAGCAGCTCTCCTGCGCGCTGGTACCGCTCGCCGACCGCCGGCGCCATGGCGCGCATGACGATGTCGTTCAGCTCCTTGGGAATCCGTCTGTTCCGCGACCGCGGCGGCGCCACCAGGTCGCCGCGCATCAGCCGCTCGATGTCCGCGGGCGACGGTGTCTCGTACGGCAACCCCCCCGTCAGCATCTGGTACATCGTGACGCCCAGCGAGTAGATGTCCGACGCGAACACCCCCTTGCCGTGGAACTGCTCGGGCGCCATATAGGGCGGGCTGCCGGTCACCGTCGTTCCGTAGCCGGCCACTTCGAGGAACCTCGACGTTCCGAAGTCGGCCACCTTCACCATGCCGGTGTCGGTGACCATCACGTTTGCCGGCCGCAGGTCGCGGTGCAGGACCCCTTGCGAGTGCGCATGGTCGACCGCGTTGCAGATCTGGCAGGTGAGGTCCATCATGCGGACCAGCTCGAGGGCGCCCTCGCGCTCGATCACCGCCTCGAGCGTCTCGCCAGGCACGTACTCCATGACGATGAAGAAGACGTTCTCCTGTTTCTCGGCCGTCAGGATGGTGACGATGTTCGGGTGACTGAGGCTGGCCAGCAGGCGCGGTTCGCGGAGCAGTTCGCCGAAGTCGATGTTCTGGCGGTGGGGGACCTTGATCGCGACTTTCTTGTCGATCCAGGTGTCTTCGGCCAGGTAAACCGCGCCGAAGCCGCCGCTTCCGAGCGACGAGACGATCCGGTACTTCCCGATGGTCTGCCCGCGAAAGAACATCGAAGCGCAGTATACAACGTAGTGGTCAGTTGCCAGTTGGCAGTGGCCAGTCTGTCGCGCGGGCCAGACTGACAACTGGGAACTGGCCACTGAGAACTGGCAGGTGGCAGCTGGCAGGGGTCACGGCCGATCCATGGCCTGCTGCCCGCGGCGTTCAGGCTCCTTCTGGACGAGGGCCTCGACGATCTGGCGAAACGCGCGTTCGCCGCTCAGGGAATCGAGGTTCGGGTCGGCCTTCAGTCGGCTGACGTCAGTGAACCCCTTGCCGACGGCGCGGCGGAGCGCCTCGATGGCGTCCTTTCGGTTCCCGCCGCGGGCGCTGGCGCAGGCGAGTCCGTACTCGACCTCCGCGTTCTCGGGCCTGACCCTGGCCATGGCGCGGTAGCACATCGCGGCGCGCTCGAAACCCCCGCTCGCCATGTTGTCAATTGCCGAACTGCCGAACTGGGACCAGGACGTCGCCATGACTCGGCGCGCGGCCATCCGCTCCGACGACTGTCGGGCTGCGTCGGCCTGCTTCCTCGCATCGGTCAGCGTTGCCAGCAGGTCGGCCTCGGCGCTTCCGGCCGCCGGGCCGGCGCGTGCCCTGCGCGCCAGCTGCGCGATGGTGCTTTCCAGCGCTTCCTGGCGGTCGATCGAGTCGTTCAGCTCCTTCAGCCCATGCCTGACCTCTCCTCTAAGCTCGAGCTCGGCGGCCCTTCGTTCGCAGGCCGAGACATCGCGCAAGCCGGCCAGGTCCTTCGCGAGGGCTGCGTAGAGCCAGTAGGCCTCCAGGAGGCGTCCGGCGCTCTCGTCGTCGGCCGCCGCCGCCATCCCGCGGGAGAGGAACCCGTCGAGCCACGCCGGGTCTTGCGGCCGCGCGCCCGACTGCATCGCCTGCAATTCCATCCACTCGAGCGCGTGGCGGCAAACGGTCTCGGGTGGCCAGTCATGGGGGCCCGTGAAGATCTCGAGCCGATGCCTGGCACCGACCGCTCCGAGCGCCTGTTCCAGCCGCCTGAGCTCCGGGTAGTTGAAATCGTCCGTGCCTACAGCACCGAAGAATGCGAACGGCACCGGCACCGAAGGCTTCACCCCCTCCGGGAAGCCAGCCCCGACCCCGATGACGCCGGCCACCCGCCCCTTCATGGCCAGGCCGACGGTCACGGCCACGCGAGCGCCTCCAGAGAACCCGGTGACGTAGAGGCGTCGGAGGTTCAGCCCGAAACGGGCCCGCGTGTCCTTGTACATCGCGTTCATCGCATCGACCGACGCCGTCAGCGGGCCGTTGCGCGAGTTGTTCGAGCCGGCCACGATGACGCCGAGTCTCTCGGCGGCGTCGCGAAATCTCTCGACTGGCACCCTCCCACGCGCGCCGGGATTGAACGCGTAGAGGATTGGCCACGCCCTGTCGGCCGAATAGGCGGTCGGCAAGTAGAGCGCGTAGCTCTGGTTCGGTTCTCTCTCGCACGCCACCTTGTCGATGACCGTGCCACGGGGGAGTTCCTGGCCGGACACGATTGGTGACGCCGACCACGCGATTAGCAGCAGTGCCAGGCTCCGCGCTCGCATCGCATGCCTCCTCGGGCGCAATCACCCAATTCTAAGGCATGATGGTCCACCGGAACTCGTGTGGCTCCACCGGGCGGTGCGGCTGGCCGTCAGCGATTCGCCGTTCGCGCGTGACGGCAGTCCGCTGCACGCTGCCAGCTACCGGCTATAATCGCCCTGCCTATGCACGCCCGCTTCTACGCGCCCGGCCTCTCTGTCGGCAGCTCGACGGTCGACCTTCCGCGCGAGGAAGCGGAGCACCTCAGCCGGGTCCTCAGGCTGCGGGCTGGCGACCCCGTGCGGGTCTTCGACGGGCGCGGTCGCGAGTGTCGCGGGACGGTCGGCCAGGTCGGCCGGGCGACGGCGACGGTGACCATCGAGGGCGAGTTGACGCCGGCGCAGGAACCGTCGGTGCGACTGACGCTCGTCCAGGCCGTCCCCAAGGGGGACGCGATGGACCGCATCGTTCGCGACGCGACGATGCTCGGCGTGGCGGCCATCCTGCCACTGGTGTCCGCGCGGTCCGAGGTGAGTCTGGGCCGCCTCGAGGCTTCGGGACGCATGGATCGTTGGCAGCGAATCGCGGTGGCATCCGTGAAGCAGTGCGGCCGCGCCGTCGTGCCTGCCGTTCTCCAGCCCGAGACGCTCGACGGGGCCTTCGGCAGCGTCCATGCCGCCCGCCGCTACCTGCTGGCCGAGCCTGGCCTGCTGCCGGTCGGTTCGATCGGCATTCGCGGCCTCTCCGCCGAGGCCGCCCCGGCCTCGGCCTTGCTCATCGTTGGTCCCGAAGGCGGGTGGACCGCCGACGAGGTCGAGACGGCCCGGCGCGCGGCCTGCACACCGCTGACGCTTGGCCCCCGCACGCTCCGCGCCGATGCGGCTGCCGCCGTCGCGATCACGGCGCTGCAGTGCGCGTGGGGAGATATGTGACGGCGGGTCGCATCGTGCGGCCCTTCGACTCGTACTCGGCGAGGGTGCTCGCTCAGGATCGCCCCGAGCCATGTCGAGGGGCGATCCTGCGATTTAGCGATCTTGCGAAGTGTCGCGTAGCAGCGCCGCCACCCACTCGTCCTCGGCGAGCCGTTCGGCGACCGCCATCCAGGGAGCGAAGGCGCGAAGCACCTCAGCCTCCTCCTCCAGCGTGACTCCGCTGATGACGAGCGTTCCGCCCGGGCCGACGGCGCCGGCCAGCGTGTCGGCGCTGCGGGTCAGGAGCCCGCCCGTGAGGTTGGCGACGACGACGTCGAAGCGGTTCGCCGGCAGGCTGCGGAAATCGGCGATTCGCAATTCGATTCCGACCGCGCCGCCGTTCAGCGCCAGATTCCCGCGCGCCGACTCGATCGCATCCGGGTCGTCATCCACCGCCAGGACCGAACGGGCTCCAAGTGCCCGAGCCGTCAGTGCGAGCACCCCCGACCCGGTCCCGACGTCGAGCACGGCGCGGCCCGAGAGATCGAGCCGCTGCAGGAGGGCGGTGCACAGCCGCGTGGTGGCGTGATGGCCGGTGCCGAAACCCATCGACGGCTGGATGACGACGGTGATACGCCCGGGCGCCGACGCCCCGCGACCGTCCACCGCCCACGGCGGCGCGATGACCACGCGGCCGACTTCGACGGCGCCAAGCCCCTGCTGGCTCCGCCGAGCCCAGTCCTCGTCGGCGACGTCGATCGGTTCGGCCGCGAAATCGTCGTGTGTCATCGCTGACAGCGCCGCGGCCGCGCGGTCCCGATCCTCGGAGGAGCCGAAGAAGACGAACCAGCGGTCGTCGAACTCCTGAATCGCCGACGGCGTGAAGTCGTCGAGAGCGATGGAGAGGCGGTCCATCCGCTGCGGCTGTTCGTCGGGCGACGACGCCGTGAACCGTATGTCGAGCGCGGGCCAGAGGCGGTGAGTCATGTCAGCGGGCAGCCGGCAGCGGGCAGCTGCCAGCGGAGCACGTACAACATCCTGCCTGCGGCCCGCGGAAGTCCGCTGCCAGCGGCGAGCTGCCAGCTATCAGCGGATCACATGCGACATACGACCTGCGGTCTGCCACCGTCCGCTATCCGCTGCCAGCTGCCAGCTGTTAGCTGAAGATGTCCTTCACCCGTTCGAAGACGGTCTTGTCCTCGTCGGGGTCGTCGCGCGTGGCGGCCTTGAGCTTCTCGACCGGCATGGTCTTCGCGAGCTCCTCGAGGAGGCGGCGCTGCTCCTTTGTGAGCTTCTTCGGCGTCTTCACGTCGACCGCGACGTGCAGGTCTCCCTGGCCCCGGCCGGACACGCTCGGCATGCCCTTGCCGCGCAGGCGGAACACCTGGCCGCTCTCGGTGCCCGCCGGGAGGGTCACCTTTTCCGGCCCGGTCAGCGTCGGCACGGGTACGTCGCCGCCGAGGGCGAGCAGGGGGAAGGTCACCGGCACGCGGCAGAACAGGTCGTCGCCTTCACGGCGGAACACGGGGTGCTCCTTCACGTGGACGACGACGTAGAGGTCGCCCGACGGGCCGCCGCGCAGCCCGCCTTCGCCTTCGCCGTACAGCCGCAGTCGCTGGCCGCTGGCGATCCCGGCCGGGATGCGGACGGTCAGCGTGCGCTGCCGTGGCACGTGGCCGTGGCCGCGGCATTCGGTGCACGCCTTGGTGATCACTCGCCCCGCGCCGCCGCACTGCCGGCACGTCTGGGCGACCGTGAAGAACCCCTGCTGGTAGCGAACCTGCCCGCGGCCGCCGCACTGCGGGCAGGCGGCAGGGGAGGTGCCGGGCGCCGCACCGGAACCCTTGCAGGCCTCGCACGACTCCTGGCGGGGGATTCTGACGCTCGTCTCCATCCCGGTCGCCGACTCCTCGAACGAGATCTCGAGGTCGTAGCGGAGATCCGACCCGCGCTGCGGGCCGCTCTGGCGCGCGCCGCCACCGCCGAACATGTCGCCGAAGCCGAAAATGTCGCGCAGGCCGCCGAAGATGTCGCCGAAGTCGGCGAAGATGGTCGGGTCGAAGCCGCCGGGGCCGCCCGCTCCGCTGACGCCCGCGTGGCCGAACCGGTCGTACGCGGCGCGCTTGTCGGCGTCGGCGAGGACGGCATACGCTTCGGCCGCCTCCTTGAACTTCTCCTCCGCCCCGGCGTTGCCCGGGTTGCGGTCCGGGTGGTGTTTGAGCGCGAGCTTGCGGTAGCTGCTCTTGATGTCCTGCTCGGACGCGTCCCTGGCGACGCCGAGCACCTCGTAGTAGTCGCGTTTGCTCACGCCTTGGCCACCTTCACCATCGCCGGGCGCAGCAGGCGCTCGCCGTGCATGTACCCGCGCCGGACGACCTCGAGGACCTCGCCTTCGGCGCGCCCGGGGCTGGGTTCGTAGGTGATGGCCTGGTGGAACTGCGGGTCGAACGGCTTGCCTGCGGCTTCGATGGGCGTGACGCCGCGCTTCGCGAGAAGGTCCTGCAACTGCTTGTAGATCAGTTCCACGCCCTTGCGGTAGGCGGCCGCATCGGAGTCCGCCTCCACCTGCAGCGCACGCTCGAAGTCGTCCACGACCGGGAGCAGGGTTTCCAGCACGTCGCCGGACACCGCCTGCGTCAGTTCCCGGCGTTCGCGCTCGACGCGCTTTCGGTAGTTGTCGAATTCGGCCGTCTTCCGCAGCAGTCGGTCGTAGTAGTCGTCGCGCTCTCGCCGGGCTTCGGCCAGTTCGTCGGGTACCGGTGAGCCGGAAGCCGCCTCGTCGGAGGCGGGGGTCGCTTCTGCGGCCGGGGCCGGCGTGGTCTGCGGGTCGATGTCGTCGGGCATGGTCTAGCAGTCCGTGGTGGAAGTCCCGCCGGCATTCGGCCGACGCTGCATCCCACCCGACTGCGTTGCTCCTCCCTCGAATATTCCCCGATATTCTCGGTCGTCGCGCCTGGCCGGCTGGGCGCTTCGTCGCCCTCGGTGCTGCGGCGCGACTTCCACCACGGGCTGCTCGCTATGGCGTCTGGCTCCAGCCTCCGTGCTGGAGCAGTCGCGTCACGGCACGGCCGGCGCTGTCCACGATGGAGATGGCCCGCGAGTACCTCATCCGCGTCGGGCCGATCACGCCAATGGCGCCCCGGCGGCCGCCGTCGTTGTAGGTGGTGGCCACGAGACTGACTTCGCGAAGGTCCGGCTCGGCGTGCTCGGTCCCGATGATGACGGTGAGCCCGGGCCCCTCCATGTACTCCGTCAGCAGGCGCACGAGCCGGTGCTTCTCCTCGATCATCCGCAGCAGCGTCCGCAGCGTGCCCAGCGAGACGCGGCCGCCGTCCTCGGATTCCTCCAGCAGCGATGCGGCACCCTCGATGAACAGCACCCGCGGCTCGCTGAGGCCCGCGAACGAGGATTCGGCGAGGCGGAGCGCGCGCGAGAGCAGGGAATCGTACAGCGTCCGCTCTTCAGACATCCGCACGACCACCGCCGCGCGAACGTCGCCGAGCGACATGCCGGCGAACTGCTCGTTCAGGTAGTTCGCCGCCTGGTGGAGATCGGACATCTGGAGTCGCTCGCCGATGTCCACCACCTTGTTCGAGACGTGGCCGCCGCGCATCACCACGACGACCAGCACCTTGGTCTCGGCCAGCGGCACGAAGTCGATCCGCTGGAATGCCACGTCGTCGCTCTGGGGTGGTACCGCGAAGCCGACGTGGTGCGAAGCTTCCGAGAGGACGTGCGACACCGTGGTCAGCGCGTCCCCCATGAGCGAGGGGCTTCCGGCCTGCGCCAGCAGCTGCGCTTCCACGCCTGACGCGCGGCCCGGGCGCCGCGACTCGAGCAGCAAATCGACGTAGCACCGGTAGCCCAGATCGGTCGGCACCCGCCCGGCCGAGGTGTGGGGTTGATACACGTACCCCATTTCTTCGAGCGAGGCCAGCACGTTGCGCACCGTGGCGGACGACAGGCCGAAGCCGCCGCGCCGGACGAGCGTCGCCGACGCCACCGGCTCGCCGGTTTCGACGTACTCGGCAACCAGGGCCGCGAGGATGCGCCGCGAGCGATCGGAGAGCCGGGACGTAGCCATTAGCAGTCCGCCACTGAGAGTGCTAAACGGTATTATACACGATCCGCCGCCGGCAACCAGCTAAGCGCAACGGGAGCAATGACTAACGCTGAAGCGACGCCTTCAGGGCCGCGGCCGCCACGTGCGCTTCCGCAATTCGGCCGGAACGGACGGCGACCAGTTCCGCCACGATGCTGACCGCGATTTCGGCGGGCGTGACGGCGCCGATGTCGAGGCCGATGGGCGCGTGGATGGCGGCGAGCGCCGCCGCCGCGACGCCTTCACCCTCGAGGGCTTCGAAAACCCGCCGGACCTTGGCCCGGCTGCCGATGAGGCCCAGGTAGCGCAGCGGCCGGCCAGCCAGTTCTCTCACGGCCTCGAAGTCGTGGCGGTGCCCGCGCGTGACCACGGCGACGAATGCGCCGGGCGGGAGCGAGGCTGACTGCAGCCAGGTCGGGATGTCGTCCACGACGACCTCCGCGCCCGGGAAGCGGTCGGTATTGGCGAATCTCTCGCGATCGTCCACCACGTGCACGCGGAAGCCGGTTGCCGACGCCACGCGCGCGATTTCCAACGAGACATGGCCGGCGCCGAGCAGGTAGAGATCGGGGGTTGGAACGACGGGCTCGATGAAGACGTCCATCACGCCTCCGCAGATCAGGCCGGACTCCGCGGCCAGGTCCTCGTTCAGGCTGTACCGGGCGAGCTGCGGCCGCCCCAGGCGGATCGCGTCGCGGGCCTTTCCGCTCGCGTCGTGCTCGTAGCACCCGCCGCCGATCGTGCCGACGGCGCGGCCGTCCTCGTAGACGAGCATCCGCGCGCCGACGCGCTGCGGAGTCGATCCGCTGGTCGAGACGATCGTCACGAGCGCGGTGCGCTCGCCCGCATCCAACGCCCGCACGATTGCGCGAAACACGTCGTCAGGCATGTGCAAGGTCCGTGTCAGGGCTCAAGGGTCAAGGCTCATGGCTCAGGGCTCCGGGCCGCCAGCTTCACCTCGCAAGATCGCCAGATCGCAAGCTCGCAAGATTGTCCGCGTCAGCGCCTATGCAGCTCACACGTGTCCGTCGGCTCGGTGCCGGGCAGGAACGCCTCCGCGATCACCCGCGGGCAGCCGGGCAGCGCCAGCCTGCCGTTGTCGCGGTCGATCTCGACCCACACGAGCATTTCTGGCTGCGGCAGCGGCACGTTCGGCCGGCCGGCCAGCGCCCGCATCATGAATGTCGTCCAGATGGGGAGCGCCGCCTGCGCGCCGCTCAGGCCGAGCGCCGTGTTGTCGTCGAAGCCGACCCAGACCACCGTCAGCAGCTCGGGTGTGAAGCCGACGAACCACGCGTCGCGCAGGTCGTTCGTCGTTCCGGTCTTGCCCGCCGCGTCGAGCGCGAACCCGGCGCCGCGGACGCTGGCCGCCGTTCCCTCGTTGATGACGCTCCGCATCATGTTGGCGACGAGGAAGGCCGTCTCGGGCCGCGTCACGGTCCGGGGCGCCGGCCACGCCGGCTTGGCCGCCTGTCTGTCGTCCACGTTGATCTGGTGGATGGCGTGCAGCGGCCGCACCTGTCCGAGATTCGGAAACACGGTGTAGGCGCTCGCCATGTCGAACGGCGTCGCCTCGAACGACCCGAGCGCGATCGACGGGTACGGCTTGGGCGCCATCGACGTGCCCAGCCGCTTCACCAGCGCCGCCACCGTGTCGTAGCCGACCATCTCGGCCACCTTGACCGTCGCCGAGTTCTTCGAGCGTGCGAGCGCGTGCCTGAGCGTGACCGGACCGTCGTAGGCGTCCTCGTAGTTCTTCGGTTCGTACGGCTGGTCCTCGAACCAGAACGTCGTCGGCTCGTCCACGACGACCGTGGCCGGCGTCAGGTCCCTGCGCCCGTCGTCGGCCGCCTTGTCGAAGGCCGCAAGGTAGACGAACGGCTTGAAGACGGAGCCGGGCTGGCGGCGGGCGGTGATCACGCGGTTGTACTGTGACTGGTTGTACGATCGGCCTCCCACCCACGCCAGGATCTCGCCGGTCCTCGGGTCGATCGCGAGGAGCGCCGCCTGGGCCGGCTCCTTCCGCTTGCGCCTGAACAGCGCTTCCACCTGGGCGAGCCCTTCGCGAACGGCGTCCTGCGCCAGGCGTTCGAGGTGCAGATCGAGCGTCGTGTAGACGTCGATCCGTCCGGAGGTCCGCATGATGTTCGGGAACTGCTCGGCCAGCTGCTGGCCGATCATGTCGACGAAGTACGGCGCCTCGGCGTCGAGCGCCCGCGGCACGACCGTCAGCGGCTCCTGCGACGCGGTCTCGGCCGCTTTCGCGGTGACACGCCGCGCCTCGACCATCTCCTTCAGCACGACGTTGCGTCTGTCGCGGGCGCGTTGCGGCGCCGCGAACGGCGAGAGGTTGTACGGCGATTGAATGACACCCGCGATCGTTGCCGCTTCGGCCAGCGTGAGGTTGGCGACGTCCTTGCCGAAGAAGAGGCGCGCGCCTTCGGCAACGCCATGGATCGCAAACGACCCGCGCTGCCCGAGGTACACCTCGTTCAGGTAGAACTCGAGAATGTCGTCCTTCGAGGCGCGGCGCTCGAGCACCAGCGCCATGAACTGCTCGGTCAGCTTGCGGCGCCACGATTCCAGGCTCGGCAAGGCAGGAATCAGGCTGCTCCTCGACCGTTCGAGCGGCTTCGCCATGACGTCGGCAAGGAAGATGTTCCTGACGAGCTGCTGCGTGATGGTGCTGCCGCCGACCAGGTACGGCTTGTCGCCCGCCACGTTGGTGACGAGCGCGCCGACCATGCGAATCGGGTCGACCCCGGGGTGCTCGTAGAAGCGGCGGTCCTCGATCGACAGCACGGCATTGACGACGTGCGGCGGGATCTGCCCGAGCCGCACCTGCCGGCGCTTCTCGCGGTCGCCCGACATGAGCGAGGTGAGCAGCGGCGCTTCGAGCGTCACGCTCTCGCGCGGCGCTCCGCCGACGACGTCGAGCCGCTCCAGTCGATCGAGTCCTCCCGGCGGCGGCGAGGCGCCGGGCTTGAGGGCCAGCGGCTTGTGGAAAGTGGCGCGAAAGGCCTTCCCGGCTCCGGCGCCGCTGCGCGGCCGAAGCGTCACGGTGTTGTCCGAGACGGCGAACTCGCCGGGCTTTTCGGGCCTGGGCCGCTCGGCGTACCCGAGGTCGTTCAGTCGATCCACCAGCTGGCGCTCGCCGAGCGCCTGCCCTCGTCGAAGCTCCATCGGCCGGCCGTACACGCGGGGCAGCACGCGTTCCCGCTGGCCGTGCAGCCGCGAGTCGATGAGGCTCGAGAACCGCGCGTAGGTGTACCCGAGCATCGCCGTGGCGATCAGGGCCGGCAGGCCGAGGACGACGGCGAGGATGAGCCACAGGCGGCGGTGGCGTGTGGGCCGCCTGGCCGAAGCGGCCTTCCCGGGCGCGGTTTTCGCGGGCGGCCGCGTCGGCGTCACGGTGTCAGCACCCAGTGCGCGCCCGCGTCGAGCGACAGATCGTCGTGCAGCCGGTCGACCAGCGCGGGGCCGTAGCGGTTGAGGAAGGAGACGAATCCGATCGCTCGCTCCTGGGGATGCCCGCCGGGGAACGTCAGCGCCCGGGTCCGGCCGAACTGGCGCCGGAGCGTCTCGTTGCGCCGCTTCGCCGCCTGGACGATCTTCTCGTGCAGCGCTCGAAGGTCGTGCTGCATCCGGCCCAGCGACGACCGCGCGGCGCCGGCGAGCGTGGCGTCGATCAACGGGAGCGCCTCGATCAGGCGGGCCATGCCGTCCTCGACCGCCTGTGACGCGCCGGCGTGCGCCTCTTCGATCGTCGCCGGCAGCTGCGCCTCGAGCAGCCGGTTCAGCGCGGTCTCGTTGTCCGGCTGCAGTGCTTCGAGCGCGATCTCGTGATTCGCCAGGAACTTCGCGGCGGCCGAATCGAGGAGCGTCACCGTGGCCCGCGGTGCCACGAGCGGCTGCGGCACGCCGAAGTGCTCGTAGACCGGTCCGAGTTCGCCCAGATAGGCCAGCTCGCTCGGGCCGGCCACGTAGCACACCGTCGGGAACAGCGCGTCCTGGATGACGGGTCGAAGGAGGACGTTGGGGCTGAATCGCTCCGGGTGGCGGCGCGCGCGATCGGCCAGGTCCGCGGCCGGCACGAGGCGGTCGCCGACGAGATACGCGCCGTCGCGGGCGAGGATGGGCTGTCGCGTGCCGTCGAGCGCGAACAGCGCGACCGCGTCGTGGTGCGGCACCACCTGCGCGTGATAGCCAAGGTCGATCAGCGCCCGGGCACTCGCCAACGCGAGCCGCGCGGTCGCGGGCGCGGCCAACTCGCGCGCGAAGAAGCCGGCGGCGGCCCCCTTCGTGGAGGGATCCGACGAGTCGTAGACGACGAGGCCGAAGCGGCCGAGCAGCGATTCCAGCCAGGTGCCGAACGCCTCGGACATGCCGGCGCCTGGCCGGTAGGCGCGGGACAGCCCGTCCAGGGTGGCCTCGGTGAACTCCGTGGGCGGGAGCGTCGCGCGCAGGCCGTCGAGCGCCGCGAGAATCGACGGGTCGAGCACGACGGACGAGACCGGGGTCTGGCCGGCGCCCGGCGGCGTGCCGAGGCTGATCGCGTGCCGGTTCATCTCGGCGTCGAGCACGGCGCACGAACTGACTTCCTGCCAGTCGTGGTCCTCCGATTCCACCCAGAACACCGCGACGGCCGGGACGCCGTGATCGGCGGTCACCTTGGCCGCCAGCCTCACCGCAGTCAGCGCCTTCAGCAGGGTGTAGAGCGGGCCGCCGAAGAGGCCCGCCTGCTGCCCGGTGACCACCGCCACCGTGTCCGCGCCGGCCAGGCGCGCGGCGGCGGCCCGAGCCTCGGCTGGCGCGCCGCGACGACCCTGCTGCGCCGTGACGGCGTCGGCGAGGGTGGACCGGTCGCGCCGATATGCCTGCGCGCGCCGGATGGCGTCGGCCCACGCATCTGGGCGAGCGGGGTCGCCCGGGTAGAACCGGGCCAGCCTCGAATAGTCGGAGCCGTAGTCGGCCGAGAGGCGGCTGACCCACGGAAGACGACGGACGTCGATGGCGAGGCGCACCTGTAGGCCTACTCTCTCAGAGCGGTCGGAACGTGTCAAGGCAACACGATCCGGGCCCTGGAAGATGTCTGGCGGCAGCCCGGGCTTCGGTGTTAGCATCTGTGGGACCCTCGCGACAGGAGTGTGCTCCGCTGCCTAGAGATTCGTCGGCGGGTTCTCCGCCGCCGTCCGCGTTCGGCCGGTTCCGGGTCGTGCATCAGGTCGGTGCCGGCGTGCTCGGCCCCGTTTTCCGCGCCTACGACCCGGAACAGGACCGGGCTGTTGCGGTCAAGGTGTTCCCCCTCGACATCACCCCTGAGCGCGCTCGCGAACTGGCGGCCGATCTCGGCCGGCTGTCGGCGCTCGGCCTCCCGCATCCCGCCGTCATCGCACCGCTCGCCGCAGGATCGCAGGGCGCGACGGTGTACCTGGTGGAGGAGTACTTCGTTGCCGAATCGGCCGACGTCGCGCTGAAACAGTACGGCCCGGCGCCCGTGCCCGACGCGATGCGGGTCGTCGGGCAGCTCGCGGGCGCCCTCGACGCCGCGGCCGCCGCCGGCGTCCATCACGGCGCTCTCCATCCGCGCGACATCCTCGTCGCCCCCCACGAGGTGCGCCTCACCGGGCTCGGCGTGGCTGAGGCCCTGGAGCGCGCCGGTGTTCGCGCGCCCCTTCGTCGACCGTACGCGGCTCCGGAGCGCGCGAGCGGAGGCCAGGCGACCGCTGCCGCGGACGTGTTCTCGCTGGCGTGCGTCGCGTTCGAGCTGGTTACCGGCCGCCGGCCGGCGCAGTCGGGAGACGCGGTGACGGCCGACACGGCGGCCATCCAGGCGGCGGACGCCGTGGCCCTCGCCGAAGTGTTCGCGCGCGCCCTGAGTCCGCAAGCCGACGACCGCTACCCGGCGGCGCTGTCGTTCGCCGCTGCGCTGAAGCACGCGCTGACCGGCGAACCCCTGGGCGCCGGTGCGGAACCCAGACGCCCGAAGTCGCGCCGCGCCGGCCGGTCCGCACCGAGGGTCGCGGATGCCGGAGCGCCGCCAGCCGTCCTGCCGGCGGACCTCCTGCCGGCGCCGCCGGGGTTGGACGCGAGCTACGACCCGGCAGCGGCCCTGATTCGCCAGGAAGCGAGGCGCCCCGAGGCCGTGACCGACCCGCTCGCCGAGCTGCCGTCAGCGCCCGCGCCCGGCGCCACGCCGCTGCCGTCGTTCCTCGAGTCGTACGCGCTGGCGGAGACCCGGACGGTTCCACTCGAGATCGCCGCACTCGACCTCCCGACGCCAGAGCCGATCGCTGACGTGCCGGAGGCGCTCGATCCGATCGCCCCCGACGCGCCGACCGAGGAGCCCGCCGCGCCTGCCCTCGGCGAATCCCCGGACGACACCCTGGCCGAAGCCGAGGTCCAGACGGTGATCGACGCGCCGCCGCCCGCGCACGCCGCCGGTCCGGTTCCGCTCGACCTGGAGGCGCTCGCCATCGGTCGCGACGCAGGAACGCTCGACGGCTCGCAGGCCACACGGTCGGAGTCGGCGCCGCTGTTCGAGGGCATCGACCCGGCGCCGGCACCCGACGACGCGCCCGCACCCGACGCCGCGCCCGCAGCCGACGCCGCGCCCGCACCTGGTGTCGCGCCGGCCGAGCCGGTGCGGCCTCTGCAGCCGGAGCCGCCCGCATCGACTCCGCGCCGCAGCCTCGTCCCCCTGATCGCGATGTTGATCGCCGGCATCGCGCTCGGGTATCCGGCGGGCTACCTGACGGCGCCGCGCAGCCAGCCGGCTCCCGCGGCGCCCGTCGCGAAACCGGCCGCGCAGCAGAGCGCGGCCACGCCCCCGGCTGTCGCCCCCGCGCCGGCCGCCCCCGCGCCGGCCGTCCCCGCGACGAAGGCCGCCCCCGCGACGACCCCGGCGCCGTCCGCGCCGCCGGCTCCGACCGCGGCGGCCAGGAAGCCTCCCGAGAAGAAGGCGGCGGCGCCGACCACCAGGAAGCCACCGCCGACGAAGCCGACGGCATTCGTCGGGACCCTCGCCATCTCGTCCAGGCCGGCAGGGGCGACCGTGATCCTCGACGGGCGCGTCGCCGGAACGACACCGCTGACGCTGTCCGGGGTGGCGGCCGGTTCGCACGCAGTCCGGCTCGAGCTCGAGGGCTATCGCACCTGGTCGGCGTCGGCGCAGGTCGTCTCCGGCCAGGTGAAGAAGGTCAACGCGTCGCTCGAGCAGCGCGAACGACAGCCCGATCGTTAGGAGCATGCGACGATGACGCGGCGCCGCGCCAGGCTGGTGCTCGAGGATGGCAGTGGGTTCGAAGGCGTGGGCTGCGGCGCCGACGGCGTGACGTCGGGCGAGGTCGTGTTCAACACGAGCATGACCGGCTACCAGGAGATCCTCACCGACCCATCCTACGCCGGCCAGATTGTCACAATGACGGCCCCCGAGGTGGGGAACTACGGCACGACGGTGGCGGATGCCGAGTCGCGCCAGCCGTTCGTCGCCGGGTTCATCGTCCGCGAGTGCGCGCGCGTGCCGAGCAACTGGCGCTCGGGTGCGGGGCTCGGGGACTACCTGCGCGCGCACGGCATCGTGGCGATTGCGGGCATCGACACGCGGGCGCTCACGCGGCGCCTGCGGTCGAGCGGCGTGATGCGCGGCGCCATCGCGACCGGCGACCTCGCCATCGAGGCGCTCCTCGCGCGCGTGCGGGAGACGCCGCCGATGGAGGGGAGGGACCTGGTCCGCGCGGTGACCTGCGCCAGGTCGTTCGCGTACGGCGCGTCCGCCGACGCGCCGGTACCGGGGGACGCCGGCATCGCGACCGACCGCGAGTTCCAGCTGCCTGTCGGCTCGGGCCACGCCGGCGTCGCGACCCCGGGCCGGCGGCCGCTCGTCGCCGCCTACGACTTCGGGATGAAGTGGAACATCCTCCGGCGCCTTGCGGGTCACGGCTGTGAACTTCGGGTGTTTCCGGCGACGACGCCGGCGAGCGAGGTGCTGGCGAGCGGTCCCGACGGCGTGTTCCTCAGCAACGGCCCCGGCGATCCGGCCGCCTTGCCCTACGTCGTCTCGAACGTGCGCGCGCTCGTCGAGGCCGGGCTCCCGCTGTTCGGCATCTGTCTCGGCCACCAGGTCCTCGCGCTCGCGCTCGGCGGGCGCACGTTCAAGCTCAAGTTCGGCCACCGGGGCGGCAACCACCCGGTGAAGGACCTCCAGACGGGCCGCGTCGAGATCACGTCGCAGAACCACGGCTTCGCTGTCGAGCCGGGATCGCTGCCGGCGGGCGTCGAGGTCACGCACACGAGCCTGTACGACGGGACGGTCGAGGGGTTGCGCCTCGCGGGCGCCCCGGTGTTCTCGGTGCAGTACCACCCGGAGGCCTCGCCCGGCCCCCACGACGCGGAGTACCTGTTCGAGCGGTTCGTCGCGGCGATGCGACCGCCAGGCTGAGCCCTGAGCCTCGAGCCCTGAGCCTTCTATATGCCCCGTCGCACCGACATCCACCGCGTCCTCGTGATCGGTTCGGGTCCGATCGTGATCGGCCAGGCGTGCGAGTTCGACTACTCGGGCACGCAGGCGTGCAAGGCCCTTCGCGACGAAGGGCTCGAAGTCGTCCTGGTCAACAGCAATCCCGCGACGATCATGACCGACCCCGAGTTGGCCGACCGCACCTACGTCGAGCCGCTGACCGTGCCGTCCGTCGCGGCGATCATCGAGCGCGAGCGCCCGGACGCGCTGCTGCCGACCGTCGGCGGCCAGACCGCGCTGAACCTGGCGGTGGACCTCGCCGAGGCGGGCGTGCTGGCGCGCCACGGTGTCGAGCTGATCGGCGCGTCGCTCGAGGCGATCACGGTGGCCGAGGACCGGCTGAAGTTCCGTGAGGCGATGACCTCGATCGGGATCGACGTGCCCGAGAGCGGCGTGGCGCACGCGCTCGACGAGGCGCTCGCCCTCGTGAAGACGGTCGGCTTTCCGGCCATCATCCGTCCGTCGTTCACGCTCGGCGGCGTGGGCGGCGGAATCGCCTACAACCTGGAGGAATTCGGCGCGCTGGCCGCGCGCGGCCTGTCCATGAGCCCGGTGCACCAGGTGCTGGTGGAGCAGTCGGTTCTCGGGTGGAAGGAATACGAGCTCGAGGTGATGCGCGACGTCGCGGACAACTTCGTCGTCATCTGCTCGATCGAGAACATCGACCCGATGGGCATCCACACGGGCGATTCGATCACCGTGGCGCCGGCGCTGACGCTCAGCGACAAGGAGTACCAGCGGCTGCGCGACATGGCGCGCCGCATCATCAGCCGCGTCGGCGTCGAGACGGGCGGGTCGAACATCCAGTTCGCCGTGAACCCCGCCAACGGGCACGTCGTGGCGATCGAGATGAACCCGCGCGTGTCGCGGTCCTCGGCGCTGGCCTCGAAGGCGACGGGCTTCCCGATCGCGAAAATCGCGGCGAAGCTCGCGCTCGGCTACCACCTCGACGAAATCCCGAACGACATCACGCGCGTCACGCCGGCGTCGTTCGAGCCGTCGATCGACTACGTGGTCGTCAAGATCCCGCGCTGGAACTTCGAGAAGTTCCCGGAGGCGGACCGGACGCTGACGACCCAGATGAAGTCGGTCGGCGAGGCGATGGCCATCGGGCGGACGTTCAAGGAGGCGTTCCTCAAGGGTCTGCGGTCGCTCGAACTGGGTCGCGCCGCGTGGCTCTGGCGGCCCGGTGCGGACGAAGACGAGGGCGAGGAGGCGCTGGCCCGCAGCCTGGCGATTGCCGACGAGCGCCGCATCTGGCGCGTGTTCAGGGCGCTCGAACGGGGCTGGAGCGTTGAACGGATTCACGAGATCAGTCGGATCGACCGCTGGTTCCTGGTCCAGTTCGAGGAACTGACGGCGATGGCGCTGATGCTGAAGGCGCCTGGGCCGGAGGCGCGATCGCCGGCCGCCCTCACGCGCCTGAAGCATGCCGGGTTCAGCGACGAGGAGATCGCGCGGCTGTCGGGCCGTGACGAGGCGGCCGTGGCGGCGGATGTTCGGGCGGCCGGTCTCACGCGCGCCTACAAGCGGATCGACACCTGCGCGGCCGAGTTCGAGTCGTTCACGCCGTATCTGTACAGCACGTTCGCCGACGAGTGCGAGGCGGCGCCGACCTCGCGCGAGAAGGTCGTCATCCTCGGCTCCGGCCCGAACCGGATCGGTCAGGGGATCGAGTTCGACTACTGCTGCTGCCACGCCGCCTTCGCGCTGCGCGAGGAGGGCGTGGAGACGGTGATGGTGAACTGCAACCCCGAGACCGTCTCGACCGACTACGACACCGCCGACCGCCTCTACTTCGAGCCGCTGACGCTCGAGGACGTCCTGGCGATCATCGACCGCGAGCGGCAAGGTGGCGGACGGGTCTCCTGCCTCGTCCAGTTCGGCGGGCAGACGCCGCTGAAGCTCGCCCTGGCGCTGCACCGCGCCGGCGTTCCGCTCATCGGCACCTCGGCCGATTCGATCGACCTGGCGGAAGACCGGAAGCGGTTCTCGGCGATGCTCTCGCACCTGGGGATCGCCCAGCCGGCCAGCGGCACGGCCACCTCGCGCGACGAGGCCCGCGAGATCGCCGCCTCGGTCGGCTTCCCGGTCGTCGTCCGCCCGTCCTACGTCCTGGGCGGGCGCGGCATGGCGATCGTCTACGAGCAGGCGGCGCTCGACCGCTACATGCGCGGCGCCGTCGACGTGTCTCCGGATCATCCGGTCCTGATCGATCGGTTCCTCGAGGACGCGTTCGAGCTGGACGTGGACGCGGTGGCCGACGCGGACGGCGCGGTCGTCATCGGCGGCATCATGGAGCACATCGAGGAGGCCGGCATCCACTCCGGCGACAGCTCGTGCGTGCTGCCGTCGTACCTGGTCGCCGAGCGGCACCTCGAGACGATCCGCGACTGGACGTGCCGCATCGCGCGCGAACTGCACGTTGTCGGGCTGATGAACGCGCAGTTCGCCATCAAGGACGACATCGTGTACGTGCTCGAGGTGAACCCGCGGGCGTCGCGGACAGTGCCGTTCCTGTCGAAGGCGACGGGCGTGCCGCTGGCGAAGGCCGCGGCGCGTGTGATGCTGGGCCGCACGCTGGCGGCCCAGGGGCTGGCCGGGGAGCTGCCCGTCCGCGGCGTGTTCGTGAAGACGCCGGTGTTCCCGTTCGTCCGCTTCCAGGGGGTTGATGTCCTGCTCGGGCCCGAGATGAAGTCCACGGGCGAGGCGATGGGGTGCGGCGAGTCGTTCGGCGTGGCCTTCGCGAAGGCCCAGGCGGCTGTCGGCCAGATGCTGCCCGACCGGGGGACCGCGTTCATCTCCGTGAACGACCACGACAAGATCACCGTCCTGCCGGTGGCGCGAGACCTCGTCGCGCTCGGCTTCGCCGTGACGGCGACGCGTGGCACCGCGGCGTTCCTGGCGGCGCACGGCATTCCCGCCGAGGTCGTCTACAAGGTGAACGAGGGACGGCCGAACATCGCCGACGCCGTGGTGGACGGGCGGATTTCGCTCGTGATCAACACGCCGCTCGGCCGGGCGTCGTTCTTCGACGATCGGGCCCTCCGCCGCGAGGCCATGAACCACGGCGTGCCATGCATCACGACCCTGACGGGCGCGTCCGCGGCGGTGGCTGCCATCCGCGCCATGCGGACCGACGTGGCTGCCGTCCGCGCCTTGCAGGACTACTACGCAGGATCTGCCACCTAGCGCCCCTCCCGCCGTGCAGAAACTGCAACGCGGTGAGCGGTCCGCGTGTCGGCGTGACACTCCTGCGGTCTCCTGAATCCTGTCTTCTGCCTCCTATCTTCTGTCTTCTGTCTTCTGGCTTCTGACTTCTGGCGCGAAGCGCCCCCCGGCATCCCCTTTGCTGAGAGGGCCGTGTGCCTGTCCCTGCCGCCGTGCCGGCGGCGTCGATCCTGCTCGGCGCGTCGCTCGGCGCGCTGCTCGACGTGTCGTCAGTCGTTCCGGCGCTGGCGCTGATGGTGCTGGCGCTGGCCGCGGCTGCCGCGGCGTTCGCCGCCCCTTGGCCGCGGGCCCTCCTCGCAGCGATCGCGGCCGTCTTCTTCGCCGCGTCGTGGGCGCTGTCGATCCGCGCGACCGCCGACGCGCGGCAGCCGCCGCTCCGTACGGCGCTCGCGCAGGCGGTTGGGGCCGGGTCGGCGCCCGTGACGCTCGTGGGGCGGCTGGTCGAAGATGCCTCGGTGGCCGAGCGGGGCGTGGCGCTGAGCCTGCATGTGGAGCGCTCCGAGTGGGGCGGCGAAACCGCCTCAGCGTCCGGCGGCGTGCGCCTCACCGTCGCGGGCACGCTCGGCCTCGACGCGATCGGCCAATGGCGGGCGGGCAGGACTGTGCGCGTCCCGGCGCTGCTTCGCGAGCCTGGACGGTACCTCGATCCGGGTGTGCCCGATGCGCGGCTCGGGCTTGCGCGAAAGGGCGTCGCCTTCGTCGGCACCGTCAAGAGCGGGACGTTGGTGGAAGTGCTCGCGCGGGGAACCTGGCCGGCAGAGGCCGGCGCGGCGCTGCGCGCGCACGCCCGCGACGCCGTCCGCCACCACGTCGGCTGGCGCGACCCGCAATTGGCCGCCATCGTCACCGCCATTCTGATCGGCGATCGAGCCGGCCTCGACCAGGGCGTGCAGCGGCGGCTGCAGGAGGCCGGCACCTACCACGTCATCGCCATTTCCGGCGGCAATATTGCGATCCTCGCGGGCCTCCTGCTCTGGGGGCTGCGTGCGGCCGGGGCGGGCCACCGGGCCGGCGGGGTGGCGACGATGGGCGCGTTGATCGCCTACGCGACCGTCGTCGGCGGGAGCGCCTCGGTCGTTCGGGCGACGGCGATGGCGGTCAGCTACCTGCTGGCGCGGCAGGCCGACCTGCGCGGCGCGCCACTCAACGCGCTGGCGGTCGCCTGCGCGCTGATCCTGCTGGCCGCGCCGGACTCGGTGGCCGACGTGGCGTTCTGGCTGACGTTCGGCGCCACGCTCGGGATCATGATCGGCCTCGGCCTGGCGGGTGCGAAGCTGCCGCGGGCGTGGTGGCTGCGGGCACCGGGAGCCCTCCTGCTCGCCTCGCTGTCGGCCGAACTCGCGCTGCTTCCGGTCGGCGCGCTGGTCTTCTCCCGGGTGACGTTCGCGGGACTCGTCCTCAACTTCGCGGCCATTCCGCTGATGACCGTCGTCCAGGTGGCGGGGATGCTGGTCGTGGCGCTGTCGCCGGTCTGGTCATTGGCCGCCGACCTGTGCGGCCTCGCGGCTCATCTTGGCGCGGCGGGCCTGGTCGGGAGCGCGAGTCTCGTGGACATGGCCCCATGGCTCTCGTATCGGCTGCCGCCTCCGCATGGGATCGCCATGGCCGGCTACTACGCCGGATGGGCCGTGTGGCTCGCCGCCGGGCGCGTCGGTGCGGTGTCCCGCCTGGCGGCCCCGTGGCGCCGGCGCCTCCGCCCGGCCGGAGCGGTCGGCGTGGTGACCTGCGGCGCGTGGATCCTCATCGAGCCGGTGACGCTCGTCGCGCCGGGAGTCGCGGGGCGTCTGCGCGTGACGATCCTCGATGTCGGGCATGGCGACGCCATCCTCGTGCAGCTGCCGGACCGGCGCAGCGTGCTCGTGGACACTGGGGGATCGCTCACCGGGAGCACGTTCGACATCGGCGGGCGCGTCGTCGCGCCTGCGCTGTGGGCGCTCGGCACGCGCCGCCTCGACCTGCTGGTGCTGACGCACGGCGATCCGGATCACGCGGGCGGGGCCGCGGCGCTGGTGCGGGACTTCCGTCCGCGGGAGATCTGGGAGGGGATTCGCGGTGCCGAATCTGCGCGCGCTGCAGGGGCTCCGCGAGCAGGCCGAGGCGGCCGGCATCCCGTGGCGCGAGCGGCTGGCTGGTGATGTCGTGAGGCTCGGCGACGTCACGCTTCGCCTTCATCATCCTCCGCCCGCCGAGTGGGAGAGACGGCGCGTCCGGAACGACGACTCGATGGTGATCGAACTCGAGTACGGGCGCGTGTCGGTAGTGCTGGCCGGCGACATCGGCGCGGAGGTGGAGCGGGGAATCTCGCCCCGCTTCGGCCCGGCCGACCTCCGCGTGCTGAAGATCCCGCACCACGGGAGTGCGACCTCGAGCGCGCGCGAGTTCGTCTCGGCGCTGCGGCCTCGCGTCGCGATTCTGACGGCCGGAACCAGCACCAAGGTGAACGACGGGGTGTTGCGGCGGTACGGCGAGATCGGGGCCACCGTCTATCGAAATGACGTCCACGGCGCGGTCACCGTGGAAACGGACGGCCGCCGCCTCACCGTGAGCACGTTCACGGGCGCCCGGGCGGAATACACGAAATGAACCACGGAGGGCACAGAGGAGCACAGAGGCTTGCACGCAGACGGTTGCATCCCGCCGGTCCTCGAGGCGCCGTCTCCGACGGCGCGGGAGCGGGAAGCGGATCGCACGCGAACATGCGGCGTGTTCGTGTGCAATCCGCTTCCCGCTCCACTGGGCGGCCGGTGGTTCCCTGAAGGCCGACCGCTCGAGGACCGGCCCGTCAGCGCGTTCCGTCTCTGTGAATCTCGGTGGGCTCTGTGGTTCAGAAGGAGGCCACTATGCTGCGAGAGCCCGTTCCCGTCGAACTGAACCGGATCACGGAGCGGATCATCGGGGCCGCGCTGGCCGTCCATTGCGAACTCGGGCCGGGGTTTCTGGAGTCAATCTACGCGCAGGCGCTGCGAATTGAGCTGACCGCGACAGGCCTGGCGTTCGAGTGGGAGAAGCCGGTCGACGTTCTCTACCGCGGCGCGCGGATTCGTGGACAGCGTGTCGATCTGGTGGTGGAGAGCCAGATCGTGGTGGAGGTCAAGGCCGTCTCGGCAATCGAGCCGATTCACGTCGCCCAGGTCGTCTCGTACTTGAAGACGACGGGGCTACGGATCGCGCTGCTGATCAACTTCCACGAGCGCCTGTTGAAGGACGGGATTCGCCGGGTCGTGCTGTGAAGGCGCTAGCTGGCCTCGGAGGCCTTCACGCGGGCCCACTCGTCTTCCATGCGCGCGAGGCCGGCCTGCTGCAGCGACTCGCCGCGGGCCGCGAAGCGGCGCTCGAGTTCCGTGAAGCGCCGCGCGAACTTGTCGTCCGACATCCGGAGCGCCGACTCCGGCTCCACTCCCAGTTTTCGCGCCAGGTTGGCGATTGCGAACAGCAGATCGCCCATCTCCTCCTCGATCCGCCGCCGGCGCTCCTCCCCGTCGCCCGCGCCGCCCGACCGCTCGACCGCCTCGCGCAGTTCCGCGACCTCCTCCTCGATCTTCGACAGGACGTCGGCCGGCCGCTCCCAGTCGAACCCGACCGCCGCCGCCCGTGTGCTCATCTCGTGCGCGCGGAGCAGCGCCGGGAGCGACTTCGGGACACCGCCGAGAATCGTCTTCGGCTGTCCCTTGTCGGGAGAGGCCGTCCGCTCGCGCGCCTTCGCCTCTTCCCATCGGCCCAGCACCTCGTCCGCGCTCGTCGCGCGCTCGGCGTCGCCGAACACGTGCGGGTGGCGCCGCACCAGCTTGTCGCTGATCGACCCCAGCGAGTCGGCCGCGCCGAACTCGCCGGCCTCGGTGCAGAGCTGCGCCAGCAGCACCCCCTCGAAGATCAGGTCGCCGATCTCCTCGCGGAGCGCGGCGCGGTTGCCCGAGTCGATCGCTTCCAGCACCTCGTACGCCTCCTCGAGCACGAAGGGCCGCAGCGACTCCAGCGTCTGCTCCCGGTCCCACGGGCAGCCGTCCGGCCCGCGCAGGCGCGCGACGATGTCGACGAGGCGGTCGAACGCGGTGCCGGCGGTGTCGGCCATGGCCGTATGCTACCATCTCCTTCTGCCATGTCGGACACGCCCCAGATCACGTTCAGCCTCTTCGTCCTGTCGCTGTCCGCGAGCGCCGAGATCCACCTGGGCCAGCTGCCGCCGCCAGGCAGCGACGCGCCGGCGCGGCCGAACCTCAAGGAGGCCGCCCACCTGATCGAGGTGATCGCGATGCTGAAGGAGAAGACCGTCGGCAATCTCGAGGAGTCGGAGGAGCGGCTCGTCGACGCGGTGCTGTACGACCTCCGGATGCGCTACGTGGAAGCCGCCGGAGGCGGGAAGCGAGTCGTCGAACCTTGAGCGGGTCGCCTGGCCGCGTCACGTTTCTCGGGACCGGGACGTCGCACGGCGTGCCGATGATCGGCTGCCGGTGCGCCGTCTGCACCTCCGCCGATCCGCACGACCAGCGGCTGCGGCCGTCGATCTACGTCCAGCTGGCGACCGGCGGCGCGCTCGTCGTCGACACCCCGCCCGACTTCCGGACGCAGGCGCTGCGCTTCGGCCTTCTCCGCGTGGACGCCGTCGTGTTCACCCACCCGCACGCCGATCACCTGCTCGGTCTCGACGAGATCCGACGCTTCAACGCGCTCCAGCGGGCCGTTGTCCCGTGCTACGGCAACCCCGAGACGATTGTCGAGGTCCGCCGCGTGTTTGCCTACGCGTTCGAGCCGCGCCAGGCGGGCGGGGGAGTGCCGCAACTGGATCTGCGGGCTGTGACCCGGCCGTTCGAGGTGGCCGGCACGACGGTGACGCCGGTGCCGGTGATGCACGGCGAGCTGTCAATCCACGGCTATCGTGTGGGGACGTTCGCCTATCTGACCGACTGCAGCGGCATTCCCGACGAATCGTGGGCGCTGCTCGACGGTGTCCGCACGCTGGTCGTGGGCGCGCTCCGGCACAGGCCGCACCCGACGCACTTCACCGTGGCGCAGGCGCTCGAGGTGGTGGCGCGGGTCCGCCCCGAGCGCGCGCTGCTCACGCACATCGCGCACGACCTCGGACACGCGGCGACTTCACGCGATCTCCCGCCCGGCGTCGAGCTGGCATATGATGGTCTGATTGTGGAGATCGAGTAGGGCGCTGCCTTCGCATGGATGTCATCCACTACCCCGACGACCTGAGGCCCGACGGCTGGCACCAGCCCGTTCTCGCGCTCGGGAACTTCGACGGCCTGCACCGCGGGCACATGAGAATCGTCGAGCGCGTCGTCCGCGCCGCGGCCCAGCGTGGCGTCACGCCGCTCGTGCTGACCTTCGACCCGCACCCGACGCGGATCGTGCGGCCCGACGGGGCTCCGCCGTTGCTGATGACGATGGCGCAGAAGGTGGAGGTGCTCGGGCGGGCTGGTGTGAAGGGTGTGGCGGTCGTCCGGTTCTCCAGGGAGATCGCGTCGTGGGACCCTGAGACGTTCGTGCGGCTCGTCCTCCACGACTGGCTGGGTGTGGTCGAGGTCTGGGTCGGGGCGAACTTCGTGTTCGGGCACGACCGGGCCGGTAACGTCACGAGGTTGCGCCAACTCGGGGCGGGGTACGGTTTCAGGGCGGAGGCGATCGAGCCGGTGCGGTACAAGGAGTTCGTCGTGTCGAGTTCACGCGCCAGAAGGCTGGTTCTGGAGGGACGGGTGGAGGACGCGGCCGCGCTGCTCGGACGCGACTACTTCATGGACGGCATCGTCGTTCACGGGCTGCAGCGCGGACGGACGCTCGGGTTTCCGACTGCCAACCTCGACACGGAGAACGAGCTGTTGCCTCCAAACGGCGTCTACGCCACGCTGGCGACGCTGGACGGCGTCGAGTACCCGTCGGTCACGAATATCGGCGTGCGGCCCACCTTTCATCTGCCGTCGGCCACTGTCGTCGAGACCCACGTGCTCGACATGGATCGCGACCTGTACGGGAAGCCGATGCGCGTGGCGTTCGCGCACCGCATCCGCGAAGAACGGACGTTCGACGGCGTCGAGGCTCTGAAGGCCCAGATCACCGCCGACTGCCAGTCCGCACGGACGCTGCTCTCGCAGCCGAAAGCGTAGAAGGGTCTTCAGACCCGCGGCCTCCTCCGGCCCCATCCTTGCACACCGATCCGGGCGTATGCCCACCCTCGATCGCATTTCCTTAGGCATTTCTGGCGAGGACCTCGCCTGCCGCGAGCTGGAGCGCCGCGGGTACGCAGTTCTCGCCCGCCGCTACCGTACCCGCTTTGGAGAAATTGACATTGTCTGCCGCGACGGGCCGACCATTGTCTTCGTGGAGGTGAAGGCGAGGACGAGCGGGCGGTACGGCGAGCCGGCCGAGGCCGTGACCCTCCACAAGCAGGCGAGGGTGACGGCGATGGCG
Source organism: uncultured Acidobacteriota bacterium (assembly GCA_963698725.1). Lineage (GTDB taxonomy): Bacteria > Acidobacteriota > Vicinamibacteria > Vicinamibacterales > Fen-181 > FEN-299. The sequence continues at coordinate 745,866 of CAVORY010000002.1, read as the reverse complement.
GAGGACTACCTGGCGAGGCGGCACCTGCGAGGCGTTCCGTGTCGTTTCGACGTGGTAGCCATCGAGTTCGAGCCCGGGGCAGGCCTCAAGGTCGTCGTGTTCCAGAACGCGTTCGATGCGGTCTACTGATAGGTCGTGTCATGACGAGATCATGAAATCATGATACCATCAAGAAATGAGAAAGAAGGTGAGTACGATCATGGACGCATCGCTCTTTCACCGGGCCAAGGTCGAGGCCGCGAGGCAAGGGAAGCCGCTGGCTGCTGTCATCGAAGAGGCGCTCGAGGCCTACTTCGCCAACGCCGGCGTCCCACAGCGCATGCACATGACCGTCGCCGAAAGCGCGGGTGCCATGGCGATTCCAGCGGAAGTCCTTCGCGAGATCATGGAGGAGGACGATGACGACTTCTACGCTTGAGGAGGTCCCGGCGGGAAGCCGCGTCTTTCTCGACGCGGGGGTGTTCATCTATCACTTCTGCGTCGAGTCGGGTCAGTGCGGCCGCCTGCTCGCACGTTGCGAGCGCGGCGAGGTTCGGGGCGTCACCTCGGTGATCGCTCTTCTGGAGGCGACCCACAGGCTGATGATGGCGGAGGCCGTGAGGATGGGCCTCGTCACGCGCGGGTCGGTGGCCCGCAAGCTGCGCGAGCGTCCGGACGTCGTGCGGAGTCTGACGGGCTACCGCCGCCAGATCGAGAATGTGCCTCGATGGGGGATTCAGGTTCTTCCGGCTGACCTGGGGCGGTGCGTCCGCGCGGCCGACGTCCGCGCGGCGCACGGCCTGTTCACCAACGACTCGATCATCGTCGCGACGATGCGGGACGCGGGGGTGACGGCGATTGCGACGGCCGATCGCGACTTCGAGCGGGTGGACGGAATCGAGGTCTACCGGCCGACCGATCTCGGCGCGGCCGCGCCGGCTCTTGCCTAGGAGCCGCCTCGTGTGGTACTTTCAAACTTCGCTGAGCGGGAATAACTCAGTGGTAGAGTGCGACCTTGCCAAGGTCGAAGTCGCGGGTTCGAATCCCGTTTCCCGCTCCAACTTCTCCTTCCGATCAGTGGCGGCTCCTAGCGGTGCCACTCCGCGGGAAACGCGCCACTGGCGCGTTTCCATTCGATTTGACCGTCGCGTTCCGCTCGGTCGAATCGAAAGCGGAGCCTCCCTCAGGGCGCCGTAGCCAAGTGGTAAGGCAGAGGTCTGCAAAACCTCCATCTCCGGTTCAAATCCGGACGGCGCCTCCACATTCCTCACAACTCACGGAATGTGCCCTGAGCGAGCGCGAAGCGCGAATCGAAGGGCAACGTCCCTTCGTTCCGTTCGGCGCAATGTGCCCCGAGCGAGTCCTGGGCGTCGAAGGGCCTCGGTCTTCCTCCGGCGACCACGCACCCGGCCTCCCCTCCGCTACGGCGCCAGGCGGAAGGCCGGCGCAGAGTGCGCCAGCTCTTCGGTTGTTTGCGTCCTCTTCAAGCGGCGCTGCCCTGGACGACCCGAAACTCGGCTTCGTGCTTCGTCAGGCGATCGACGTGGATGCCATCGTTCGGCCGGGAGATCCCGCCGAGCGAGTTCACGAGATTCATGCAGTCGGTGAGCCAGCGATCGATGCCCGGGTGGGTGGGCGCGTGGCGGGGGTTCGAGTCGATCGGGAAGAGCACCGACTTCGCCGCCCAGTAGTCGAGCGCCACCGGGTCCTGGCTGGCCAGCAGCTGGTTCGCGCGGAACGTCGCGGTCGCCGGATAGCCGGTGAGCGCCTTGTGCGACACCCAGATGGCGTCGATGATGGACAGCACCGGCGGACGGACGTCGGCGATCATGCGGCCGCACGTTTCGCCCAGCGCGTCGTAGTGGCGGTTGTACGACGTCCCGTCGGACATCGACAGCAGGCCGTAGTAGTGCTTCACCGCGCCGGTGATCTCCGAGCCGCCGGTGTCGTGGTGTTTCAGCACCGGCACGTTCAGCAGCTTCAGGTTGCGCTCGTGCCGCTCGCCGGTCCACACTCCCTCGGCCAGCTCGACGCGGCGCCCGCCCGTCGTCGTGAAGCAGGGATACGACACGTTCTGGATGCGGCGGTACCCGTTCGTCGCGTGGTCGTCCACGTCGATGAACCTGGCGCGGATCGGATCGAGCAGCATCGCCGAGACGCGGGGGCTCCGGAAGACCTGATCCACGAGATACAGAAACGTGTGGCTGTCGTCGTTCGCGTTCGCGTGCACCGACGGGTCGCCGCCGTAGCTGCTCGAGGTGTCGCACCTGAGGCTGCCGCGCCCCTGGCCGTTCTCCACGATGACGACCTCGCCGGTGAACCCGTCGGGGTGGTCCAGGACGGCCTGGACCAGGCCGCGCACGACGTCGCTGTTGGTGCACCCCCGGTACTTCCACTGCGCGTTCACCTTGACGAGGACGACGTCGTCGGCGGCGATCAGGCCGTGCGGCCCGCTCGACTCGCCGACAACGGCCGAACGGTGGAACGTGAGACCGGAGTTTCCCATCAGCTTCAGCAGGGCGTCGACGCCGGCGTGCCGATTGGCAGCGCCCGTGAACGGCTGGTCCGGCACGCCGCGCAGCTGGAAGACGAGCGAGCCGGCTGGCGGCGGCGGCGCGGGTGAGGGTGACGGGGTCGGTGACGGGCTCGGCGTGCTCGGGTGGTTGCCACCACACGACGCGACGAGCGGCGCGACGAGCGACGCCTTCAGGAACTGCCTGCGGTGCATAGTCCGTCCCCCTGCAACCGTGGGGATTGTACATCGGTGGCGGGCGCACGCGTTCGGCGGTACAATCGCGCGGATGGAGTTCGTGCCCGCCTGTCGGCAGGACGCCTGCCTCCGCTGGCGTGTCGCGTCGTGCCTGACGGCGATCGCGGCGCTGCTGGTCGCATCGGCGGGCGCCGCCGCGGCCGCGCCCGTCCAGCCGGCGCAGGCGCCGTTGCCCGTTTCGACGCTCCCGCTCCGCCTGGCCGGCATCGCCCTCGATGACGTGCGCCCGGACCGCACCACCGCCTTCATCCACTGTGTGTCTCAGGGCGGGCGGCGCGGCATGTTCCGCGTCGGCGACCAGCCGTGCGACCTGGCCGAGATCAGGGAGATTCGCGAAGACGCGGTCGTGCTCAGGAATCTCGAGTCGGACCGACTCGAACTGCTGCCGCTGCCCGAGGCGGTACGCCGGACCGGGCTAACGCGGCAGCCCGGTCCGCCGGCCAGCGCCGACTCACGCGCCGACGCGCCTTCGCTCGAACTGCCGCGCGAGACCGTGCGCGCCGTGCTGGCCAACCTGCCGGACCTTCTGTCGTCCGCCCGCGCGGTGCCTCGCTACACGGATGCGCCCGGTGGGGCGCGGGTGATCGAAGGCTTCGAGGTGACGGAGGTCGCCCCCTCGGGGGCGGCCGAGCGGCTCGGGCTACGCAGGGGCGACGTGATCCTGGGCGCGAACGGCCAGATCCTCGACGGCTTGCCGACGGTGATGCGGCTCTTCGGCGAGATGGCGTCGACGACCCGCGTGACGCTCACCGTGCTCCGCGACGGCCGCCGTCTCAGCGTCTCCTTCGACACCAAGTAGGACAGGCATGCCGCCTGTCAGCGGTCCCGCCCGACGCGACGTCAGCGCGGGATGGACGCCGCCGCCGGCGCCAAGCTGGAGCGGGGCGCCGGGCTGCCGTGCCAGCCCACGTTCCGCCCCGGCTCCGATGTCTGCTTCCGGCGCGTTGCCATCAGCGCTTCGATCTCGGCGATCTCCTTCGGTACGTCCCTCGTGAGGACCTCCGCGCCATCCTTCGTGATGAGCACGGTGTCTTCTATCCGGACGCCGAGAGCCCGCTCGGGGAAGTACAGAGCCGGTTCGATGGCGAACACCATGCCTTCCCGGAGGACGCCGCCGAGCGGCACGTCGTGGGTGGACAGGCCAACGCCGTGGCCGAAGCCCCCGCGCAGCGTGCCCGGGTCGAGCCCCTTCTGCTTCATCCTCTCCGCGACGTGCTGGCGAACGTCCGCGCTGGTCGCGCCGGGTTTGTACGCTTCGATGCAGGCCTTCTGCACTTCGAGCACGAGCTGATAGACCTCGCGCTGGTCTCGGGTGAAGATGCCGTTCACGGGCCACGTGCGCGTGATGTCCATGGCCTCGTGGTCGAGGTCCGCGCCGAAGTCCATGAGCACGACGTCACCGTCGGCCATCTGCCGGCCGTTCTCGTCGTAGTGCCAGATGCAGCTGTTCGGCCCGGACCCGACAATCGGGGCGTAGGCCGCGCCCTTCGCCCCGAAGCGCAGGACGGTGCCGATGGCAGCCGCCTCGAGTTCGTACTGGTACGCGCCCGGCCGCGTCGCCAGCATGGCCTGCTTCACGCCCTCGGCCGAGGCACGGCCGTTGCGTCGCAGGACGGCGATTTCCTCCGCGGACTTGATGACGCGCATCGCATCGATCGCGGGCGTGACATCGACGAGGGTGGATGCCGGGTACCGCTCCCGGAGCTTGGCGATGCGGTAGTAGTCGATCGGCAACTGGTCGTTGTAGTGGATCCGCGAGCGGCGCGCGTAGAACAGGTCCCGTTCGGAGCGGGCGCCGTCCACGGTATCGGGCGGCGACAGGCGCGTGTGGATCACGCCCCCGAAGCCCGCCAGATTGCGGGCGAGGTACTCGTCGAAGAAGCCCAGCGGATGGACCGCTGTCACGCCCGCCTTCTCGGCGCCCTTCGGGTCCTTCAGCAGGTTCGGCCCCTCGACCATGGTCTCCCTGGCATTCTGTTCGGGCATGAAGAGGAACGACTCGCCCGTCTTCGGCACCATCAGGAGAATCGCGTTGATGTCCTCGCGACCGGCGAAGTAGTAGAAGTCGTTGTCCTGGCGGAAATGCGATCCGCCCTCTCGACGATCGTGGCCGAACAGGACGATCGCGCCTCCGCCGGCCCCTTGCATCAACGCCAGTCGGCGCCGGGCGAACTCCGCTTTCGAATACCCCGTCCGCTGCCCCTGGACCACGTCACGGCCAGCCAGCATCCACACCGCCAGCAGCACGCCGATCGACGCTACGATTCGATGCATGCGACTCCTCCGCGCGCGTTACTCTGCGCCAAGCGTCTGGGATTGTCAATTCGTGCGTATCGTCGTGCGTATCGCCGTGCGTATCGTCGTGCGCATTGCCGTGCGTATGGCCGTGCGTATCTCGTGCGCATTGCCTCGCGGCGGAGACTCCGCGGAGACCGTGCTCGCTCCGTCTGGGGAACCTGCGACAAGCGGCCCTTCAGTCATCCGGCAAGGGTGGTACGGCGAACCACTCCCCGACGCGGGGCAGCCGGAAACGACCGGCGGGGACTCCGGCCCTCGCCAGGGCTTCCGCCAAGGCCTTGCGCGGGGCGGCATAGGCCTCGTCCGCCATCGGGAACACCTCGTGTTGGGTGCCCATGGCGTGGCCTGACCCCAGGGCTGCGAAGGTGTCCACAGCCTGGGCGGGAGTCATGTGGGCGTATCGCATGAACCACTCGGGCTCGTAGGCGCCGACCGGCAACAGGCTGAAGCGGGGCTGGCCGTGCTTCTGGAGGAAGCGGGCCGTCAGGTTGGAGGCATGGCCCGCATCGGCCAGGAAATAGATCGGTCCCCCCGGAGCGACCATCACAAAGGCACCCCACAACGCGTCGCGCTGATCGCCGAATCCCCGCGCCGACCAGTGCTGCATCGGCTCCAGCGCGATGCGCATCCCGTGTGTCAGCCCGTGGCTCCCGCCCCAGTCCAGGGTGGCGACCCGCATCCTGGGGATGGCGGCCAGGATGATCCGGTCGTTGCCGAGCGGCGTCAGAACGAGGGGATTGAACTGCTCCTGCAGGCGTTTCAGCGTGGGCAGGCTGAGGTGGTCGTAGTGGTTGTGGCTCACGAGCACGACGTCGATCGGTGGCAGGTCATCGAAGGGCACTCCCGGGACGGCGACGCGTTTCGGGCCGGCAAACTGGACCGGGCTTGCCCGGTCGGTCCAGATCGGATCGGTCAGGATGTTGAGTCCCTGGGTTTGCAGGAGCACCGTGGCATGACCGATGTAGGTTACCCGCAGACCCTCCCCCGGGACTCGCGCGGGCGGGCGGGTCGTTTCCACCGGAACGGAATCCGGCCAGGGGCCTCGCCGGGCGGTGAGGCGCCATTTCAGGAAATCACGAAACGTCTGGCGCCAGGGCGCCCAGGGGTTGTCGAAACGCCGGCCGTCGAAGTGATCCGTGACGGGTCCTTGGTAGTAGCGGTTGCCCCGGCCGCCCACCAGCAGGCCGCCCAGTACCAGGCCGGTCGCAACCACAAGCAGGCACCCGACCTTGAATCTTCGCGACTTGCGGGTGGACGGCTCTGAAGGATGGGGGGCGGTCTTCATGCGGTTGCATCGATCCTATGCCGGATCCGGACGAGTTACAAAGAGCGGGCAAGAACGTCGTGCGCCGCTCTCCCTCCGTTCACCGCCGTAGCGGGAAACCCGCGATGATGTGTCCTATCGACGGCTCCGAGCCGTTTGTGCTTCCGTTGGCGCATACGTAGTACGGAGGCCATTGGCAACCCTGTCGGCTGGGGACGCCGTCTGAAACGGCCGCACGACGGGAGGAGCACGTGCGAAGACTGCTCGTTGTCGTAGGGGTCGTCGTTCCTGTCCTCGTCGTGGCTCTGATCGCCACGGATCCGATGCAGGTGTTCATGGACGAGTGGAAGGGCGGGACCGTCGTCCTGAAGAAGCCGCTGTACACGTTCGAGTTCTACTTCACACAGCCGGGAGGGCACGTCGGCGTGACCCGGGTCGCCCCCGGGAAGGGGATCTACTACCGCACCACCATGGCGAAGCCGACCGTGCACACCATCGAGGACACCGACGTGCAGCGGCTTGCGCAGCGAGCGAGAGCGGACGCCGGGTATATGAGCACGATGACCCGGCCGGGGACCGGGCAACTCGACACGAAGAGCTACCACCGGCCGCTGACGGTTCTCCAGGTCATCACCTACGAGGCAGGCACCGACCTCGTCGTGAAGAAGGTCGTCCACGGGGGCTCCTCAGACAATGTTCTGAAGATCGAGCTGACATTGCCACGTGCCCCGACTGCCGGGGCCGTGACCCATCTGTTCGTCGAGTGGCCCGGCCCGTTGAGCCCCGAGTTCGCTGAGCGTCCGAAAGTCGAGGCGTTGATGGCGGAGTTCTTCGAGCGCGTGAAACGATAGGTGTAGACTCGAGCCACGGAGGCAGCCTTCGAGATTCTGGATCGACAATCGCGGCGGCCCCGCTCATTCGGTGGCGGTGATACGTCGTACTACCGTCGCAGGATGCTGCACAGGTTGGCGCAACGAGGAGCGGACGTCGTGTCAATCCGCGGCGAGCCTCCAGGTACAGGCCCACTCCAGGGCTTTGACATCCCCGGCACCCAAGCGTAGGCTGATGTCCGAATCTCGCCAGTTCGGCAACCGGGTTCTCGAGCACCGCTACCGAAGGAGGCCTCAGCCATGACCGTGAACACACTGGAAAGGCACGAGTTGTTCGCGCTGCTGAACCCGACGGAAATAACCCGCCTCAGCAACGCATCAGGCGTCGTGACGCTCAAGAAGGGCGAGAAGCTCTATTCCGAGGGGTTTCCCGCGAGCCACTTCTTCGTACTCCTCAAGGGCAGGGTCCAACTCAGGAGACCGACGAAGGGCGGACCGGAGTTGCTGGTGGACGATCTCGGGGAGGGCGGCGTCTTCGGTATCTCCTCTCTCACAGGAGCGGACCGCTACCTTCTGAACGCGGAGTGCGTGGAAGACGCCGAGGTGCTCAAGTTCGAAGGCGGCGTTCTGCGCGGCATCCTGGACGAGAACCCGGTTGTGGGGTACGCCATTCAAAGGAGGGTCGCTCAGGTCTTCTTCAGGCGCTACGTGGACGCGATGCAGAAGCTCGAGTCCGTCATGCACGGGTTGTTGGGACCTCGAGCGGCGAGTCGGGCTTGACGCGTAGGTCCTACGCCCGCCGTCCTCCCGGCGGCGACGCGCGGCGGGCTCGTTCATGGAACGATGCGGAAGGCCACGATGACGGCGCGGCGCGCGCCCCCTTCGCCAAGCGTCAGTTCGACGACGTAGTCGCCGGGCGCCAGCGAGGCCAGCGTCGCGTCGGCGACCACCACGTGCCGGCCATCCTCCTCCCGCGCCTCGATGGCGACGGGCACGGCGAGCGCCTGGCCGCGCCTGTCGAGCAGCCGCGCTGAGAGATCGCCTGGTGTGGCGCCAATCGTCACGCTGACGCGAAGTCTCTCCACGCGCCGGAATGTCGAGTCGGCCGTCTGCACGTATGCGGTACCGGTCGACGGGCCGCGACGGTAGACCCGCGGCGTACCGGGCGGCCTGGCCTCGCCGGCAGGCGGTTGCGGCAGGCTGACCTTCATCCGATCGGTCGCCATGCCTTCCGCTCCAGGCGCCGCGCGAGCGGTCACCACGACCAGGTACTCGCCGGCCTCGAGGGGCTGGCCGGCGGAACTCCACGCGAACGCCCGCGATGTTGGCGACAAGCGCCCGCGCCCCGACGCGACGACGGTACCGTCCGCGCCGGTGACCGTGATCGCGACATCGCCGCCGTCCCGCCACTCGGGCTGTCGGGCCGCCGACTCCCCGAGTTCGGCGACCGCCCACAGCGTCGGGCCCGAGGCCGCGCCCTCCGCAGGCGCCCGCCACTCGTAGCCGCCAGCCAGCCTGACGGTCCGGTTGGCAGGCGCAGTGCCGAGCGCTGCCAACGCCAACTCGCGCACGCGCACGTTCGGGTCAGCCGCCGGCGGCGGCGTTGCGTTGGCCGACACCTCCGCCTCGGTCGCCGCCAGGTAGCCGCGGCGCGCGCGCACCTGCACACCCGGGCGCTTCACGCGGACCGTGATCTTGCGGAACCTGCCGTCGAGCTTCGCGTTCGTCGAGTTGTACCCGAGCAGGTAGTAATCCGACAGGTCATCGGCGATGCGCTTCATGCTGGCATTGAAATCGTTGCTCTCGGAGACGAACCCGTCCGTCGCGCTGGCCAGGTTCTTGAGCGTCTCGAGGCGCCCCCGAAGCCGCCCCATCTCGTCGACCGCTCCGCCCATTCCGCGGCCGGTCGGCGACACCGCGTCAATCGGCGTGTCGAACACCGCGAGGCGGCGCGGGTCAATCGGGTAGAAGCTCACCGTCTCGCGGTTCGCCCGGTCGAGGAGCCGGCGGTAGTCGCTCTCGTTGTCGAGCAGCGCCAGGCGCAGCCGCGCCGTGTCGCACGCTCGGACGTCTGCATACTGCGGGTTCCGCGGGTCCGAGCCGGTCGTGAGCTTCCCTCCGGGCCCCACGAAGATGCCCGGCAGCGGCGGTGGGTCGGGCGCGCAGCCCGGCTTCGATATCGCCGGCAGCGTGCGTCCGAGGCGCTGGTCGGGCCGGTACATCGGCCAGCCTTCCGAGATGAGCACCACCGCCTTCCGCCCCTCGCGCAGCGTTCCGAGCCTCGCGACGGTGTCCTCGATCGCCTGCAGCGTGCGTGCCTCGTGCCGGCGCAGCACCATCTCCTCGAAGATCCCCTGGTAGCACCCGTACGGGTCGCCCGTTTTGTCGGGCGGGTAACACACGCCCCAACGTTCCTCCTCGGGCTCGAGGTCGTCCCACGAGAAGCGTCGCGCCCACGCCGTGCTCACCCAGTCGGCGAACCGCTCCGGCCGCCGGCCGAACACCATCCGGTCCGCGTCCATCTCGGGAGACATCGCCGCGACGAGATCGCCCGGCCCGATCGCGCGTTCGAGGAAGTTGACGATCGCCTTGTCGATCCCGCTCGGGCCGAGCGGCTTCTTCTCGCGGGGCCGGTTGTCGGTCGTGCTCCCGGGCATCCGGACGCGGCCGTCGTGCCAGCCGACCGGGTCCGTGACGTGGTAGGTGTCGAGGAACAGGACGAACAGCCGGTTGCGCGGGTCGGCGATCAGGCTCTTCTCTTCAGCGGTCGACCGCGGATCGACGCGGGGCGCGTCGGGCGCGGCCGGGCGAATGGAGACGTGCTCGAACGTCGCGACAGACTGGAGCACGCCGTCCTCGAGCACCTCGAACTCGTCCTTCGCGAGGTCCGCGACCGGCTTGCCGTTGGAGGTGGGGTAGACGTCCACCTGGACGAAGTTCGCCGCAGCCCGGAACGTCGGCTGCTGACTCGGGGCCGTCGCCTGGCCGCCTCGCTGGTCAGCGGCGTGTGCCGCGAGACCGGCGAGCATCGCCAGCGCGGCGACGGCCAGCGCTGCCGGGGTGCGCGTGGCGAGGCGCCGCAGGGGTGCTCGGAGCATGGCAGCTTTCATTCCTGGGCGCTGACGCGCCCATTACCCAATTCTACGCCCCCTTCGGTACCGTTCTCGCGCGGACGAGCAGCGTCGGGCCGCATCGAGGTCGAGCAGGATCCTACTGCCCGGGCGCCCGCGCCGGCACGGACTCGTCGCACGGCCGGGTGCTGAGCCGCGTGACGATCCACTCCCACGCGCCCGGCAGCAGCCAGACCGCCACGGCCGCCAGCGCCGCGCCCGCCAGCACGTCGATCACGTAGTGATACCGGAGGTAGACCGTCGCGAAGACCAGCAGCGCTCCCACCGCCGTCACCGGCCACCGGACCGCGAGCTGCATCCGCCAGATCCACCAGATCGACACCAGCGTCATCATGGTGTGCCCGCTCGGGAACACGTCACGGTGCGCCAGGCCGATCGCCTCCGACTGCGGGACGCCAGCCGGCACCATGCCGCCGGCATCCACGAACTCGCGCAGCGGCGTCGTCAGCAGCAGCCCCGGCAGGTCGCGCTCGATCGACGAGAAATCGTAGAGCGTGAACCGCGGGCCGACCGCTGGCACCAGGAAATAGCCCACGTACGAGCCGAGGAACACGCACGCGCACGCGAGGCTGAACCGCTGGAAATCCCCCTCGGAGCGCCGGACGTAGAGCTCGGCGCCGACGGCGACGACGAGCGGATAGAACAGCGTGTAGGCGACCTGCGCGATCTCGGTGAGCCATGGCCGTGCGATGGCGCTGAACCAGTCAATCGGATTCCCGCCGAACAGCGCCCGGTCGAGCGCGATCAGCGCATCGTCGGCGATCCACCCGCGGTGGATCGGTCCGATCATCCAGTGGATCTCGGCGTAGATGACATACACCAGCGGCGCGAACGCCCAGGAGTGGAGGAAACGTACGGCGCGCGCGCCGCACCTGGCGTCCGCCACCGCGAGGCCGGTCAGGATGGCGATGATCGCGCCGCTCGTCGCGACCACCGCCGGCCACATCGGGATCCGCGCCGAGCAGATGAGAGTCAACGCAATCAGCAGCGCCAGGAAGCCGATCGTGACGAGGTCGGCCGGATAGAACGGCCGGGTCAGGATGGCCCAACGAGGCGCGACGACCGTGCCGGGCCCGGGCGACCCGGCGGCCGCGGGGATCGCGGCGCGCTGGCTGATCGGTTCCGGGGTCATCGCCGCACCATCACAGCGCCTTGTAGAAACACCGTCGTCTGCGGTGCTGGCGCCGCTCGAAGTGCTTCCACTGCGATTGGACCTTCTCGTTGTCCTCGAGTTCGGGCCCCGTCTCGACGAGCTTGAAACCGGCCGGAATCGCCGACTTCCACATTTCGTTGATGAGGACGGCGTTGACGCCCTTGTTCTGGAGATCGGTGCGGACCGCCGTCAGCAGCAGGTCAAGCCGATCGTTCTTCCGCAGGGCTCGCAGGACCGAGATGAAGCCGAAGGGCAGCAGCCGCCCCCGGCAGGACTGGAGCGCCTTCGACAGGGAGGGGACCGCGACGCCGAATGCGGCCACCTCTCCGCTGGCGTCCAGGACGATCTTCACATACTCGTGCCGCAGCAGCGTGATGAACGCCTTCGCGTAGTAGTCGATCTGCCGGTCGGACAGCAGGACGACGCTGTACAGCCCGGCGTAGGTCTCGTTGATGAGCCTGCAGACGCCGGGGATGTAGGGCGTGATGTCCTTCTTGCCGCGGATCGTCGCCAGCCGCAGCTTCGATCGATCCAGCGCCACGCGCGCGATGCGAGCGACCGTGTCTGGCACATCGTCGGGGACCTTGAACTGGTACTCGACCCAGTCGACGTCCTTCCCGTACCCCAGCCGCTCGAGGTGGGTCGGGTAGTACGGGTGGTTGTAGATCGTGATCATGAGGTCCAGCTCGTCGAACCCCTCGATGAGCATCCCCTCGCGGTCGAGGTCGCAGAACCCCAGCGGGCCGTGGACGCCTTCCATCCCGAGCTCGCGCGCCCATTGCTCCACGGCCCCCAGCAGCCCGGCCGACACCTCCGGGTCGTCGACAAAGTCGATCCAGCCGAAACGCAGGCGGCGCTTGTTCCAGGTGTCGATGTAGCGCTGGTTGAGGATCGCGGCGATTCGCCCGACCGGCCGGCCATCCCGATAGGCCATCCAGTAGCGCGCCTGGCAGTAGTCGAACGCCGGGTTGCGGTCGCTCCGCAGCGTGTTCAGTTCGTCGGTCACGAACTTGGGCACGTAGCTCGGGTGGCGCCGGTAGAGGACCTCCGGAAACGCGACGAACCGCTTCAGGCCCGAGGTGGCGCGGACTTCCTGGATGGTGACCATGGCCTACGGTCCGCCCTCGGCCACGCGCGCTGCCCGCGAGCGACCCGGGAGAGTCAGCTACTTCCCAGCTTCGTACTGCGCCTTGACCGTGCCGGCCTTGATGGCCTTCTTCAGCGCGCCGTGGTCCTTCTCGTTCTGATCCGCGTACACGGCCGCAAACGACGCGATCGCCGTGTCGAACGCATCGCTCTTCCCCATGTACCCGCTGAGCGGGACGGACATCCCCGGCCGCGCGTGGGAGAGCGCCAGCGCCCGCCCGCACCAGGTCGCGAAGATCTCCATCATGGGCGCGCCGAACGTGTCCACGGCGGCGCTGACCTTGATGTCCCGCAACTGGCGGATGAAGAAGTGCCGCTTCGGCCCCTGCGACCACCCGAGGAACATGTCGCTGGCCGACTGCATCAGCCGGTAGCCGTTCACGACGCGCTGGCCGTGATTGGGAAAGACGCTTGCGCCGGCATACGGCTCCAGGACCGACGTGCGGGCCTCCTTGACCTGGAGGAACAGCGGGTCGCCCTCTGCCGCCATGAAGAGGAACACCCAGCAGAAGGTGCCGACGCTGCCGATGCCCACCACCTTGATCGCCGCGTCGGCCAGCTCGTACCGGTCCAGCAGCGATTGGGTGGCGGTGTTGAGGCTCTCCCGGTAGATCGCAAGGGCGTTGAGAAGGCTCTGCTGGATCTCACCGGGCGGATGGCCCTCCAGGTGGAAGATCGTGGGGAGCTGGTCCTTGATGATCGGCTTGTCTCCCTTGTGTTCCACCAGCTTGGGGAACACGTCCTCTGCGATGCTCTTTCCCCGCTCCTTCCGCAGGCGGTCCAGGCCACGCCTGCGGATCGCCGGGTCCTTGATTGCCGCGACGAGGTCGTCCAGCTCCAGCGAGAGGTACCAGAGCTCCAGCGACTTCATCCGGCTGAACTCCGCCATCGACTCGCGGTAGCTCCGGACCGCCGTCATCACGGTGTCCTTGCCGACGGCCTCGCTCAGGCCGTTGTCTCGGCACGCCACGACGAAGCTCGCCGCGAGGCGCTTGACGTCCCATTCCCACGGGGCCGGCGACGTTTCGTCCAGGTCGTTGATGGAGAAGATGACGTGACGTTCCGGCGTGGCGAACCCGCCGAAGTTGCAGAGATGGGCGTCCCCGCAGCACTGCACGCGAATGCCCGAGACGGGCGAAGACGCCAGGTCGGCAGCCATCGTGAGCGCCGCGCCCCGGTAGAAGGTGAACGCCGACTTCGCCATGCGCCCGTGGCGGAGGGGAAGCAGCTCCGGCATCCGTCCCTTCTCGGCCGCGAGCACCAGCTGCACCGCGTCGGGACGGTTCGGGGCCGGCTTCCACCGGGCGTGGGAACTCCTCGGGCAGGCCTTCCGCAGCGCCCTGCCGAGCTCGAAGGCCTCGTTTCTCGACAACCCCTTCACGGATGCGGGAACGGGTGGTGGCGCGTTCCGCGCCGGCGCCTTCGTCGCTTCCTGCTTTCTCACCGCCATGATGCCCTCCCAATTCGCCGTGCGGCCGGCCCGACTGACTCCGTCCGCCATTATCTGCCATTCCCGCGCCGATAGCGACGGGAACGCGGCCGCCAATCGCGCTATACTCGCACCCGTCCCACGCGGCGGAACGCCCGTTCCGTCGCGGAAGAGGGGAGGGGGCGATGTCCAGCGACGCCATCCGGGGCTTCATCGAGCGGCATACCGCCGCGTGGAACCGTCTCGACGCGGCCGGACTCTCATTTGGCCACGCCGAGGACGGCATCGTCGTGAGTCCGATGTTCGGCCGGGTCCAGGGCCGGGCCGCCATCAGCGGCACGTACGCCACCCTCTTCTCGATCTTCCCCGATTGGGAGATCCGGTTCGACGCGCCGATCGCCGACGGCACGCGCGTGGCCGTGTCGTTCTCGGTGGTCGCCACCCATCAGGGCGACTTCATGGGTTTTCAGGGGACGGGGCGGCGCTGTTCGTTCGAAGGGGTGTCGCTGTTCGAACTGGAGCCGGACGGACTCATCGCGGCGGAGCGCCGCGTGTACGACTTCACGGGGCTGCTGGCGCAAGTCGGCGTGCTGCGCGTCCGACCCGCTCGCTAGAAGGAGCCTGGCCATGTTCCGTCGCGTCCTGGTCCTCGTCATCATCCTCTTCGCGGCCCTGCTCCGCCCGACGATTGGCGAAGAGGGCATGTACCCGATTACGTCGATCGGCAGCCTCAAGCTGAAGGAGAAGGGGCTGAAGATCGGCGTCAACGAGATCTACAACCCCGGGGGCACGAGCCTCCTCGACGGCATCGTCAGCCTGGGCGGCTGCAGCGCGTCGTTCGTCTCGCCCGACGGCCTCATCCTCACGAACCACCACTGCGTGTTCGGCGCCGTGCAGGCGGTGAGCACGGTCGAGAAGGACTACCTGACCAACGGCTTCCTGGCCGCGACCCGGCCCGACGAGATCCGCGCCCGCGGCATGACGGCGCGCATCACCGAGGAGATGCGGGACGTCACCGAGAAGGTGATGAGCGTCGTCAGGGACTCGATGGACCCGATCGAGCGCTCGAAGGCGATCGAGGCGCGCATCGGCGAGCTGACCAAGGCGGCCCAGAAGGAGATGCCGGGCAAGTCGATTGGCATCTCGGAGATGCTGCCCGGGAAGTCGTACCTGATGTTCATCTCCACCACGCTGCGCGACGTCAGGCTGGCCTATGTGCCGCCAAGGTCGGTCGGCGAGTTCGGCGGCGAGGACGACAACTGGGTGTGGCCGCGCCACACCGGCGACTTCTCGTTCGTTCGCGCCTACGCAGGGCCCGACGGCAAGCCGGCCGACTATGCGCCCGGCAACGTGCCCTTCCGCCCGAAGCGGTTCCTCAAGGTCAACCCGAAGGGGGTCGAGGAAGACGACTTCGTGTTCATCCTCGGCTACCCGGGCCGCACGTTCCGGCATCAGACTTCGTTCTACCTGGCATACGAGGAGAACCTGCGGATGCCGTTCGTCGCCGACCTGAACGACTGGCAGATCAAGACGATGGAGGATCTGGGCCGGGGGGACCGCGCGACGGCGCTCAAGTTCGACGCGCGGATCAAGGGGCTGGCCAACACGATGAAGAACTTCCGCGGCAAGCTGGTGGGGATGAAGCGGCTCGGGCTGGTGGCCACCAAGCGTGACGAAGAGGTGGCGCTGCAGAAGTACATCGACGCGGACCCGCAGCGGAAGGCGACCTACGGCTCGGTCCTCGAGCAGACGGGCAAGGTCTACGCCGAGATGACGGGCCGCGCGCAGTACGAGCTGGTGCTCGATACGTTCACCGGAACGTCCCCGATGTCGCAGCTCGTCCGGATCGGGAACACGGTGTTCGACGCCGGCCGGGAGATGGCGAAACCCAGCTTCGAGCGCGCCGCGGCCTACCGCGATGGGGCGCTTGCGGACACGAAGAAGGCGTCGGCCGGCAACTTCACCAGCTACCACGAGCAGGCCGAGCGGCTGTTCCTGGCGAAGGCCCTCACGCTGGCGGCGCAGCTGCCGAAGGACCAGCGGATCGCCCCGATCGACGAACGCCTGAGGGGCGACACCAGCGCGCAGAACGTGAACCGGTTGGTCGACGAGTGGTTCGCGGCGACGACGCTGAAGACGCCGGAGGGGCTGGCGAATGCCATCGGGAGAAGCGCCGACGACCTGGCGCGGCTGAACGACCCGTTCGTGAGCCTGGCGAGGGACCTGGCGCCCCTCGCGCAGAAGCTCCGCGATACCCGCCAGCGCCGCACCGCGGAACTGTCCAAGCTCTCGGCGCTGCTGATCGACGTCAAGCAGCAGTTCCTGAAGAAGGACTTCGTGCCGGACGCGAACAGCACGCTGCGGTTCACGTATGGCCGCATCAAGGGCTACTCGCCGGCCGACGCGTCCTACCTGTCGCCGATCACGACGCTGACGGGCGTCATGGAGAAGACGAAGGACGAGTATCCCTACGCGACGCCGCAGGCCGTCCGCGACCTGTACAAGGCGAAGGACTATGGCCAGTTCCGGCTGAAGAAGAAGAACGAGCTGCCCGTGGCGATTCTCTACGACGCCGACACGACGGGCGGGAACTCGGGCAGCCCGGTGATGAACGCGAAGGGCGAGCTGGTCGGCGTGAACTTCGACCGCGCGTGGGGCGCCACCATCAACGACTACGCGTGGAACGAGGCCTACAGCCGGTCGATCGCGGTCGACATCCGCTACGTGCTGTGGATGACCGAGAAGGTCGGCAAGGCCGGCTTCCTGCTGAAGGAGATGGGGGTGCAGTAGGGTTCGGGGCCGGCAGCCGCAAGCCGCTGGCCGCGAGCCGCCAGCCTCGAGCCGATTACGCTTGCATCATCTCCAGCGCCACGGCCGTCATCAGCCGAACGCCGATGGGCAGCACGGCTTCGTCGATGTCGAACCGCGCGTTGTGGTGCGGGTACGGCCGGTTGTCGCCGATGCCCAGCATCACGAACGCGCCGGGGACGTGCTGCAGGTAGTACGCGAAATCCTCGCCTCCCATGACCGGCGCGATCGTGCGGCACCGCTCGGCGCCGAACTCGCGCGCCGCCACGCGGCCGACCAGGTCGATCGAGGCGGCGTCGTTCACGAGCGGGGGGTAGCCGTCGGTGTACCTGAAGTCCGCCGTCGCGCCGAACAGCCTGCACGTGGCCTCGCAGACCTCGCCAAGGCGCAGCTTCACCGAGCGCTGAATCGCCGGCTCGAACGTCCGCACGGTTCCGGTCATCGTCACCGAGTCGGGGATGATGTTGTGGATCCGCCCGCCGTGAATCGTCGTGAACGACACGACAGCCGCTTCCACCGGGTCCGTAAACCGGCTGACGATGGTCTGAGCCGCGACGACGATGTGTGAGGCGACCACGACCGGGTCCACCGTGAGCTGCGGCTGCGAGGCGTGACCGCCGCGTCCCTGGACGGTCACCTCGAACTCGTCCGCCTGAGCCATCATCGCGCCCGCCCGGATGCCCACGACGCCGGACGGCAGCGGCTGCCACAGGTGGAGGCCGAAGATCGCGTCGACGCCCTCGAGGGCGCCTTCCTGGACCATCAGCGGCGCGCCTCCCGGAGGATTTTCCTCGGAGGGCTGGAACAGGAAGACGACGCTCCCCTCGAGCGTCTCGCGCCGGGCCGCGAGGATTCGGGCGGCGCCCATGAGGATGGCCATGTGGCCGTCGTGCCCGCAGGCGTGCATCACGCCCGGGTTCTGCGACGGGTAGTCGTGCTCGGCGATCTCGGCCACCGGCAGTGCGTCCATGTCGGCGCGGAGCGCGACCGTCCGGCCCGGGCGCCCACCCCTGAGGACGCCGCGCAGCCCTGTTCCGCCGCACGCGCGGACCTCGATGCCGGTCGCCTCCAGGAAGGCGCGCACGACGCTCGATGTCCGGTGCTCCTGGAACGCGGTCTCCGGATGCCGGTGGAAATCGCGCCGCCATTCGACCACCGTGCCCGCGATCGATTCGACGTCGGCCGCCAAGTCACTGTTCATCTGGACGTTCCGTTTCTGGATTCTGGATTTTGGATTCTCCCGTGCCGAATCTCGTTCGCGCGAGTCGCGTAGGGCGGGTCTTCAGACCCGCCAGGGGCTGCCGCCAGTGACACCAGCGTGACGACGCCGTTGACCGCCAGCCCGACGAACCCGGCGTTCATCCCCATGAATGGGTCGCGGCCGGCCCAAATCAACGAGATGACGACCGCTTCGCCGGCCAGAAGGCCGGCGATGACGGGGCCCGCGGTGACCCGGCGGACGAACACGCCGAGGACGATCCCCGGGAAGAACTGCGCGATTCCGTCGTAGCCGAAGATCAGCAGGGTGACCAGTTCGTTGGGCGACCACAGCGCCAGCGCCAGCGCGATCGCCGCGATGACGAGCATGAACCCGCGCGACGCGCGCATCAGGTGATCGTCCGACACCGCGCCCCGCCGCAGCGGCCGGTACAGGTTCTTCGCCACCAGCGTCGAGGCCACCAGCAGCAGCATCGACGCGGGTACCATCGCGGTGACGGCGCCGGCGCCGCCGACGAAGCCGGCGAACCAGCCCGGGTAGCTGCGGGTGACGAGCGTCAGCAGCGCTGTGTCCGGCTGCTTCAGGCCGGGCAGGACGAGGAGCGCCGTGAACCCGACGAAGAAGACGAGCAGGATCGGGATTTGGTACAGCGGCATGATCACGGCGTTCCGCCGGATCGTCCGCTCGTCCTTCGCCGAGAACGCCGACGCGAACATGTGCGGCCAGCAGTAGAAGCCCATGCCGGTCAGCAGGATCGTGCTGACGACCCACCCGACGCCCATCGTCGCCGTGCCGCCCGGGAAGGTGAGGTGGGACGGGTGCTGCCGCATCAGTTCCGCGAGCATGTTGCCCACGCCGCCGAAGTACATCGTCGGCAGGCCGATGCCGATGACGACGACGGCGACGATCATCGCAATGTCCTTGATGATCGCCACCCACGCGATCCCCTTCAGCCCGCTCGTGTAGACGAACGCCGTGGTGAGCGCGAACGCCAGGACAATCGCTGCGGTGGACGAGATGGCGCCGCCGCTGGCGATCTCCACGATCATGCCGAGGCCGGCGAGCTGCAGCTGCAGGTACGGCACGATCGACACAACGCCGACGAGTGCCACGAGACCGGTGAGCGTCGGGCTGCCGTACCGCGCGAGGAAGAAGTCGGGCTGCGTGTGCAGGCCCAGGCGCTTCGCCATGCGCCACAACGGCGGCAGCAGGAAGAACGAGATGATGTACCCGATGGTGCCGTAGGCGAGGATGTAGAAGGCGGGCGCGCCGCGCGAGTAGGCCCACCCGCTCGCGCCGAGAAACGTGAACGTCGTGTAGATCTCGCCGGCCATGAGCAGCCAGACGAGGATGACGCCGAACCGCCGCCCGCCGACGGTCCAGCGCTCGAGGCTCATCTCGCCGCGGCCTCGGCCCACGATGCCGACGACGCCCGACACCAGGATGAAGGCGAGGATGACGAGCAGGGGGACCGTCACGGGCGCGCTCCGCCGGCTTCCCGTCCAGCGGCCCCGGCACGGCCTTCCCCGGAGTCACCGCGGGCCAGCGCGTACGCGGCCGCGAGGAAGAGCGGCGTCGCCAGCACCCAGCCGAGAATCCACGCGAGCAGGAATGGCAAGCCGAGCAGAACAGGCTCGAGCCGGTTGACGAACGGCAGGCCGGCTACGAGCGCAAGCGCCGGGGTGAACGCCAGGGCCAGGGAGAGTCGGGCTCGCATCGGGTCCCTCGTGCGCACGATGTTTCACCGCGAGGCGGGCGGACGTCAAGGGGTGCTAGAATCCAGCCCATCATGACTACATGGAGACGATGGGCGTGGCTGGCGGCGGTGCTGGTCGTGGCGCAGGCAACGCTGGCGGGCGCAGACCCCGGCCGCGCGACGGTGCGCGAGTACAAGAAGGTGTTCCGCACCTACCCGTTCTCCGACCCGAACCCGATTCCACAGGTCGGCCGGATCTACCCGTACTACCGGTTCGACGGGTACACCGACACGCCGGTCGACCGCGAGTGGACGGTGGTCGAACTCGAGAACGACTTCCTGCGCGTGATGATCCTGCCGGAGATCGGCGGGAAGATCTGGGCGGCGTTCGAGAAGTCCACCGGCCGGTCGTTCATCTACAACAACCAGGTGGTGAAGTTCCGAGACATCGCCATGCGCGGGCCGTGGACGAGCGGCGGCATCGAGCCGAACTACGGCATCATCGGCCACACGCCCAACTGCGCAACGCCGGTGGACTACGTGATATCGAGTTCCGACGACATGGCGACGGTGACGATCAGCGTCCTCGACCTGTTGACGCGGACGCGGTGGCGGTTGATTGTCTCGCTGCCCGGCGACAAGGCGTACTTCACGACCCGTTCGTATTGGTACAACCAGACGCCGCTCGAGCAGCCCTACTACACGTGGATGAACACCGGCATCAAGGCGGCCGGCAATCTCGAGCTGATTTACCCGGGCACGAACTACATCGGGCACGGCGGCGAAGTGTTCCCGTGGCCCATCCATCCCGGCAACGGGAAGAACCTGGCCTTCTACGAGCAGAACGACTTCGGCCCCTACAAGTCGTATCACGTGCTCGGCCGCTATTCGGACTTCTTCGGCGCCTACTGGCATGACGAGGACTTCGGGATGGGGCGCTACTCGACGCGCGACGACAAGCTCGGGAAGAAGGCGTGGATCTGGGGCCTGTCGCGCCAGGGGATGATCTGGGAGAAGCTGCTGACCGACACCGACGGGCAATACGTGGAGGTGCAGTCGGGCAGGCTGTTCAACCAGGCGGCCGAGCAGAGCACCCTCACGCCGTTCAAGCACCGCGGCTTCGAGCCGTACTCGACCGACGCGTGGACGGAGTACCGGTTCCCGGTGAAGGAGACGCGTGGCTACGTGAAGGCGAACGAGCACGGTGCCCTGAACGTCGTCCTGCCGGGGACCGTGCGGCCAGGAGTCGGGAAGGGCGCCGCGCCGGTGAACGCAAGGACGCTGGAGATCCGCTTCTCGCCGCTCCGGGCGGTGAACGACACCCTCGAGGTGTTCGACGGCGACAAGGTCGTGTACTCGGCGGGGCTGTCGCTCTCGCCGATGCAGTCGTGGTCGCGGGCCGTCGACGTCCGCGTGCCCGCCGAGCGCCTTCGCGTGCGGATTGGCGACTGGATGGACTACCGGCCCGTGGCCGACGACAAGCTGTCGCGGCCGCTCGAATCCCCGAAGGACTTCGACTGGGAATCGGTACAGGGGCTGCATCTGAAGGGCCAGGAGTGGATGCGCCAGCGCGACTACGTGCAGGCGCAGGCGGCGCTCGAGGCGTGCCTGAAGAAGGACGCGAACTACCTGCCGGCGCTCGCGGACCTTGCCCTCGTGCGCTACCGCGCCATGGACTACCAGAGCGCGTGGGACCTGGCGCGGCGCGGCCTCGCCATCGACACTTACGATCCGGCGTCGAACTACTACTACGGACTGGCGTCGGTCCGACTCGGCCGGGTGGTGGACGCGCTCGACGGCTTCGAGGTGGCGGCGCAGTCCTCGGCTTTCCGGCCGGCCGCGTTGGTCGAACTGGCGAAGACCCACCTGCGGCGAGGCGAGAGGTCGAAGGCCTGGGACTACACGCTCTGGGCGGAGCTGTGGAACACGGAGGCCATGGAGCCGCGCCAGCTGCGCACGCTGTTGTCGCGGCTGAAGGGGGACACCACCCCGGCGTCAATCAAGCTCTCCAGCTTCTCTGCGCCCGAGGGCCACTTCGACCGATTCGAACGCTTCCTGGTTCTCCGCGACGAACCGAGCCGCCGCATGTTCCTGGACGGCATCCGGAACGAGATGCCGCACGAGACGTTCCTGGAACTCGCGGCGTGGTACTGCGACCTCGGGCTGCTGAAGGACGCCAGGTCGCTGCTCGAGCTGGCGCCGCCGCAGGGCGAAGTCCTCTACTGGCTCGCCTTCGTCCAGGACTCCCTGAAGGACCCTGCGGCCCCGGAGACGCTGAAGCGAGCCGATGCCGCGTCGCCACGGCTCGTCTTCCCGTTCAGATCCGAGAGCGCGCCCGTCTTCGAGTGGGCGATGGGGAAGACGGCGAACTGGCGTCCAAAGTACTACCTCGCCCTCATCCACTGGAACCGCAACGACCTGGCGCGCGCCCGCGACCTGCTGGCGCAGTGCGAGACCGAGCCCGATTTCGCGCCGTTCTATGCGGGGAGGGCCAGGGCGTTCGAACCGGTTTCGCGCGAGCGGGCGATGACGGACCTTCGGCACGCCGCCCGACTCGACCCGCAGGAGTGGCGTTTTGGCAAGCTGCTGGCAGAGCGCTACATCGAGGACACGGCGTTCGGCGCAGCCCTCGAAACGGTGGCGCGCTACGTCAAAGCCTCGCCCGACAACTACATCCTCGGCACGCTGCACGCCAAGGCGTTGCTGCTCAACCAGCGATACGCCGAGGCGAGCGCCGCCCTGGCG
Source organism: uncultured Acidobacteriota bacterium (assembly GCA_963698725.1). Classification (GTDB taxonomy): domain Bacteria; phylum Acidobacteriota; class Vicinamibacteria; order Vicinamibacterales; family Fen-181; genus FEN-299. The sequence continues at coordinate 723,398 of CAVORY010000002.1, read as the reverse complement.
AAGCTGAACGTGCTGCCCTACGAGGGCGCGACTGACGGGCGCGCGCTCTACCGCGAGGCGCAGCTGATGCTGGGCGCGGCCGACGCGCGGGCGGGGAAGTGGGCCGACGCGGCGAAGCGCGTGGCCGCCGCGCGGGAATGGCCGGAACACCTCGGCGCAGGCAAGCCGTACGCGGAGAACGTGGATGAACGGCTCGAAGACCGGCTCCAGGCGCAGTGCCTGGAACGACTGGGCCGGGTAGCCGAGTCCCGGGCCATCCTGGACCGCCTCGGCCCGTCCAGACCCGCAGCGCCCGGCTCGCTCGAGTCCCGCGTCCTGGCCGCCTGGCCCTCGTGGTCGGGAGGTCCCCCGGCGTCGGCCGCCAGACGATGACGGATTTGTAAGCCTGGCCCGGCGCACGAAACGATTACAGAGTCGTCGTCGTAAATGCAGCTAATCACTCGTCCGCCCCGTCCCCGTGCACCCCCTCACAGAACCGAGGCTCGAATGCGTCGAATTACTGGAACCAGATCGCTGCTCATCGGCCTGCTCGCGCTCGTCATGTGGACGGGCGTTGCGGCTCAGCAGTCCGCATCGCCATACACGAAGGCGTCCGGGAAGGCGTATGGCAACGCCGACGGAATCACGCAGCGGTCGCTGCGGAACTTCCAGTACTTCCTCTCGGCCGACCAGCTCGAGGGGCGCAACACGCCGTCGCGCGGGTACGACACAGCCGCGCTCTACATCGCGAGCCACCTGAACGAGTGGGGCCTGACGCCGGCGCGTACCGTGACGCCTGCCGACGGACCGTTGCAGCCGTACCTGGTGCCGATCGATCTGGTGACCAGCCAGAACGACACCCCCAACATGAGGCTGTCGCTCACGCTGACGGCCGGCGGCGGGCGCGGCGGGCGGGGGGGCGCGGCCGCACCGGCGGCCGTCGCGCCGGCGGGCGGAGCCCGCGCAGCCGCGGCGGCACAGGCGCCAGCCACCGCTGCACGGACGTTCGAATACGGCAAGGACTGGACCGTCGGCGGCGGGGGCGGCGGCCGTGGCGGTGGCGGCGCGGCGCCTGCGGAGATTACGTCGGCCGGCCTCGTCTTCGTCGGCCACGGCTATGTGATCAACAAGACGAAGACGAACCCGTACGAGGGGATCGACGTCCGCGGCAGAGTGATGGTCGTGGCGGGGCTGCCGGCCGAACTCGCGGCGGCGCAGGCGGCGGCTGGCGCCGGAGCGGGCGGCCGCGGCGGTGGCCGCGGCGGCGGAGCGCCCAACCCGCTCGGCGTCGAGAACACCGACTTCACCACGCCGCAGACCCACGCCGTGAAGAACGGCGCCGTCGCGATCATCTCGATCCCCACCTTCCAGCAGCTCTCCGGCATGGCGACGCCGACCGCGCCGCGCGCTTCCCTCAACGGCCCCTCCTATCAGGTCGTGAAGTTCCAGGCAGCCGGCGCAGCCTCGGTGCCGACGATCACCGCCGGAGTCGACCTGATCAATGCCTTGTTCCAGGGCGAGAAGCTCACCGGCGCCCAGGTGTTCAACGGCGCGGCCGCGAACGTCAAACTGGACTCCTTCGGCCTCGCCGCGGACAAGAAGGTCACCCTGAAGGTTGCCGTCACCAGCGATCGGAAGCCCACCTACAACGTCATGGCGATGTTGGAGGGGCGCGATCCGGTGCTCAAGAACGAGTACGTCGTCATGAGCGCCCACCTCGATCACACCGGCCTGGCGAATCCGGACGCGAACGGAGACGGCATCAACAACGGCGCCGACGACGATGCGTCCGGCTGCGTGGCGCTGATGGGGATGGCCAAGGCGTACGCCAGCGGTGTGGCCAAGGGGATTCGGCCGAAGCGGAGCATCATCTTCCTCTGGGTCACGGGCGAAGAGAAGGGGCTCTGGGGTTCGCGGTACTTCAACCAGTTCCCGCCGGTGGACATCACGAAGGTGGTGGCGAACCTGAACATGGACATGGTCGGCCGCAGCAAGACGCCCGGTTACGTCGATCCGCCGTCCTACAAGCTGGCCGAGCCGAACGAGGTCTTCGTCGTCGGGCCCCGCGTCATGAGCGAGGAACTCGGGAAGATCGTGCAGACGGTGAACGGCAGCTATCTGAAGATGAAGGTCAGCGACTTCTACGACACGATTGCGCCCGACGACACCCACGACAACCTCGGGCCCGGCGCACAGGGACAGCGGATCTTCTATCGCAGCGACCACTACAATTTCGCCAAGATGGGCATTCCGGTGGCGTTCTTCGCCGACGGCCTCCACTCGGACTACCACCGCGTCACCGACAGCGCGGAGAAGATCGACTACGACAAGCTCGAGGCGGTGACGAAGACGGTCTACGCGGTCAGCTGGGTGCTCGCCAACTCGGCGACGCGCCCCAAGCTCAACGCGAAGCTGCCCGATCAGCTGGTCAACGACATGAAGACCGTGAAGGAGCAGGGATGGGGGAAGCTGACTCCCATCAAGTAACGCGATTGAAGTTCTGGAGGCCTCCCACCGACATCCTGTAGAGGGAGGCCTCGCCCGTGACAGGACCCCCGTCAGACAGGGACTTCGACGACCTGACGCTCGTCTTCTCTCGGGCGGAGGTCCGCCCGCCCGCCGCGACGGGCGGCCGCCGCATGCCGGCGATCATCCTCTACGACGGTGACGAAATCGGCGGCCTCCACAGTCTGACCAAGGACGAGACCGTCATCGGCCGGACGGCCGGGGCGGACATCGTCATTCCGGAGTCGAGCGTGTCGCGGGGCCATGCCGTCATCCGCCGCTCGGCGCCCGGCAGCGACGAGTTCGAGGTGCTGGACCTCGGTTCGACCAACGGGACGTTCGTGGACGGCCAGCGGGTGGAACGCCTGGCGCTCGCGCCCGGCAGCAAGGTCGCCATCGGCGGGCGGGTCCTGAAGTTCGAGATGGTGGACGAGACGGACGTAGCCTACCAGTCACGCATCGCCCAGATGATCCACCTCGACGAACTGACCGGGCTGCTGACGAAGCGCTCGCTGTTCCGCGCGCTCGAGGCCGAACTCGTCCGGACCGAGCGGTACCACCATCCGGTTTCGGTCCTGATGATGGACCTGGATCATTTCAAGCTGGTCAACGACACGCACGGGCACCTGGTCGGCTCGCACTGCCTGTCGGAAGTGGGGGCATTGATTCGAGAGGCGACGCGGGTCACCGACGTGAACGGCCGCTACGGCGGGGAGGAGTTCGTCTCGTTCCTGCCCGAGACCGACACCGCAGCGGCGCTGATGGTGGCCGAACGGATCCGCCAGACGCTGGCGGAGAAGTCGTTCGAGTACGGCGGGACCACCTACCAGGTGCGCATCTCGATCGGCGTGGCGACGTACCCGGCCGACGGCGCGACCCTGGAGGCCCTGGTCCGGGCGGCCGACACGGCGCTCTACCGCGCCAAGGCGCTCGGACGGAATCGCTGCGTGGTTGCGGGATCCAGGATCTAGCCGCCTCACGCCGCTGCCGAGTCGCGCTCACTCCGGCACGTCGAGCCAGAAGCCTCGGAAGTCGGCGCCGAAGCCCCCGGCTCCCGTCGGGGGCCGATCCGAAACAGCGCGCGCACCACCACGCTCGCGATGGTCGGCAGGTTCGCGCCGAGGAGCCTCACCCACGCCCACGGGGTGGCCGTCTGGAAGTAGATGCCGCGGAACAGCAGCCGGGACACCAGGTAGGTGATCTGCGGGTCCATGCCCTTGCCGCGGTCTATCAGCCACCGCTGCGTTCTCGCGAACGTCCGGGGCCGGTAGCAGCGCGCCCACGCCTCCCGGAGTTCCGCCTCGAACGACTCGGTCGTGTACCCCTCAGGCTCGAACGTCGCCTTGAACGACCCGCTCCCGAGCCAGTGCGTCGGTCGAAGCAACCGCCCGCTGGCCTTGAGTTTGTCGTAGAGCGGCGTCGCCGGGTAGGGGGTCAGCAGGCCGAACACGGGCAGGACGGGCGGCCACTTCGCGATTTCCGCCTCGAGGCGGGCGGCGGTTCCCGGCCGGTCACCGTCGAGTCCGATGATGAAGGAGGTGATGGCGTAGATGTTCTGACGGGCCATCCGATCGAGAATGCGCCCGTAGTCGGCCGGCTTGTTGAACGCCTTGTGCGCGCTCTTCAGGCTGACCGGGTCCACCGACTCGAGGCCCATGAAGATGAAGCGCCCGCTGCTCCGGTGGATCAGGTCGACCAGTTCCTCGTCGTCGAGCAGGTTGACGCTGATCTGGCCGGTCCACGGCAGGCACGCGTCGCGGGCGATCATCTCGCGGAGCAGCGACTTGAGCCGGATCTTGTTGATCGCGAAGTTGTCGTCGACGAAGAAGACGCTGATCAACGCGCGGTCGCGCTTGGCCACCTGCTTGAGGGCGAGCAGTTCGGCGATGACACTCTCGTTGGACCTGAAGCGGAGGTCGCGGCCGAAGAACCCGGTCACCGAGCAGAACTCGCAGGCGTACGGGCAGCCACGGCCGGATTCCACCGGGATGACGTAGACCTTCTGGAACGGGATCCCCATTGCGGTGAAAACCCGTCGGATCGGTTTGGGCACGAACCGCATCAGGTCGAACAGGCCGAGATCCACCGATTCCCAGTCGACCGCCTTGTACTCTTCCAGCGTCGGCTTGACGCCGTGTCCGTCCGGGCCGTAGGTGTCGGCCATCGCTCCGCGAGAAGCGTCGGCGACGATTTCGGGCCAGATGTCGTCGGCCTCACCGATGACGACGGCATCGGCCACCCGCGTCAGGCCGGTTCGGCCGAGCGGTTCATCCGGCACCGCGGTCACGTGGGGGCCGCCGAGGACGACGCGGGCGCTGGTTTCGGCGCGGACGGCTGCCGCGACCTCGTACGCCGTGCGCGCCATTCTCGTCATGAAGCCCATGCCGACCAGGTCGACCCCCTCGTCGCGCACGAACTGGACGATTTCGGCCGCGCTGAGCCGTCGCGCGTTGCCGTCGATAATCGTGACACGGTGGCCCGCCGGTGTCCGTTCCTTCAGGATGAACGGCCAGAGCTGGGGGACGAAATTGCGGCTGACGTGGTTATCTGGGACGTAGAGGAGAATATGCATGCTGCGGTGCCAACCTCCCGGTTGCCGGACGCGCTAACGAGCCACGGAACCAGGGATGGCATGCGGCGCTACGGCCGTCTTCCTGGAGGGAGCCAGCGATACAAGTATTGGAGGTCCCTGACAGAGTGTACCACCGAACCGCCGGAGCCTCTACGCTCTCGCGGACTTGGTGGCGGCTTTCACGCCGGTCTTTGCCGTGCGTTTGGCCTTGCCGGCCCGGGCCGGCGCCGGTGCCGATGTCCGCTCGAGGGCGACCAGGCTGGAGGCGAACCGCTTGACACCGTGCCCGTCGAAGTCGATCACGATGTGGTGGTCGTCCGCGCCGGTGATCGTGCCGTCGCCGTAATTGGGCTGGGTGACGCGGTCGCCTACCTTGAACGTAGCCATGGAAACCTCGACAAGCCGGATTCTCGGAGCCGGGACTCCCTACGACGTTACGCCCTTCGACGCCCGAGATCAAGGACGGAATGTCCGCCGCGTTCATGCTATACTGGTAGCGTAGCCTACCCTCGAAAGCCCGCGACACGAGCTGAAACGAGTCGTACGGACTCGCTCCTCTCTCTTGCGACGTTTTCACCGGTTCACAGCTGCGTCGAGGGGAAGCCCTCGACTTCACCAACCGTGCGGCGCCGCAGGGCGGCGGTCGCGAGCGCTGATGGCGCAGGAGAGAGACGGTCATGGGATTGAGACTCTACGTCGGGAACATCCCCTTCAGCACGACGGAGCAGGATCTGCAGGACCTGTTCGGGACCGCGGGCCAGGTGGCCTCGGTGAACGTGGTCCGCGACATGGCGACGGGCCGGGCGCGCGGTTTCGCGTTCGTCGAGATGGCGACCGAGGCTGACGCCCAGGCCGCGATCACGCAGATGCACGGCCGCGATTTCGGCGGCCGCAGCCTGACGGTCAACGAAGCCAAGCCGCGGCCCGAGCGGTCGGGCGGGTTCGGCGGCGGCGGAGGCGGTGGCAATCGGCGTCGCGAGCCGCGTTGGTAGGTGCGTGGTTTGGTGGACTTGTCAGTAAGGGCATCGCACTTTGAGTAAAGACGATCTTCTCGACATCCAGGGCACGGTGACGTCGATTCACGGTGGCGGGCTCTATCGCGTCCAGGCCGACGCGGGGCACGAGGTTCTCGCCCAGTTGAGCGGCCGGATGCGTCGATTCCGCATCAAGGTCGTGGCGGGAGACCGCGTGACGGTCAGCGTGTCGCCGTACGACCTCGTTCGCGGCATCATCACGTTCCGCGCCCGCTGACACACCGGCCGGCGGCGACCCGCCGGCCGCTCTCCTTCCGGGCGATTCTGGCCGATTCCCTTGCAACTCCGCCCGCGGCGTGGTAGAAACGCGCGGTGCGCCTCTCGCGGCCGCTGACGTCCGGCGGCCGCTTCCCCGCGCGCTCACCCGGAGACTCCCCATGAAGACACGAGTCCTGTGGCTCACGACCGCCCTCGTCCTGGCGGTTGCCCTGCTGGTCGCGTCGCCCGTTCTGCGCGCGGGCGGCGAGACCATCAACTACGCCGACATCAGCAAGATCAAAGCCGAAGGGCTGCAGCGCTCGCAGGTGATGGAGCTGTGCAGCTGGCTGTCCGACGTCTACACGCCCCGCGTCACCGGTTCGCCAACCGCCCTGAAGGCCGCCGAATGGGTGGTGGGGAAGATGAAGGCCTGGGGCCTGGCGAATGTGGCGATCGAGCCGTGGGGAAACAGGAACGGGTTCGACCGCGGCTGGACCAACGACAAGTTCTACATGCAGGTGACCGCGCCCGAGCGCTTCCCCGTCCCGGGCACGCCGACGGCGTGGACACCCGGAACGAATGGCCTGGTCAGTGGAGAGGCCGTCCTGGTGACCGCCACCGCGGAAGAGGACCTGGCGCAGTACAAGGGCAAGCTCAAGGGGAAGTGGGTTCTGGTGGTGGCGGCGCCGGACGTGGCGGCGTTCTGGGACGCGAGGGCCAGGCGCTACAAGGCCGACGATCTCGACGCCATGGAACTGCAGCCGCCGGCGCCCGCGCTCGAGTTCGGCGTGACGCCGCCCGGGCAGAGGGGGGCGGCGCCAGGACAGCGCGCGGGCGCACCGGCCGCCGCTCCCGCCGCCGCGCAGGGGCAGCGCGCGGCCGCGCCACCGACCCAGGCGGCAGGGGCACAGGGGCAACGCGCCGGCGCGCCGGCCGGTCAGCGCGCCGGGCAGGCGCCCGCCGCGCCACCGGCCACGCCGACGCAGCAGCCGTTCGGCGGCGGAGGGAACGCCCGCGCCGCCTTCCTTCGCGCCGAAGGCGCGCTCGGTACCATCACGACGAGCGCCATCGGCCACGGCATCTACACCATCGGCGGCAACCGCAACGCTGACCCGGCCACGACGCTCCCGGCCGTCTCAATCGCCGCCGAGCAGTACGGCCGCATCGTCCGGACGTTGGCGAAGAGTATCCCGGTGACGATCGAGGCCGACATCAGGAGCACCTATCATCCCAACCCCGCGGTGTTCAACGTGGTCGGCGAGATCACCGGCTCGGACAAGGCCGACGAGGTCGTGCTGCTGGGTGCGCACATCGACACCTGGCACGCGGCCACCGGCGCGGCCGACGACGGCGTCGGCGTCGCGGCCATGATGGAGGCGCTCCGCATCCTCAAGACGACGGGCGTGCCGCTGCGGCGCACGGTGCGCGTCGGCTTCTGGGAGGGCGAGGAACAGGGCCTGCTGGGGTCGCGCGAGTATGTCGCCGCCCACTACGCGACGCGGCAGGCGGCGGCGGGCGCCCAGGCTGCGCCAGGCGGCGGCCAGCGCGGCGGCCCGCAGGGCCCCCTCGTCACGAAGCCGGAGTACGACAAGTTCTGCGTCTACTTCAACATCGACAACGGGACGGGCGCGCTGCGCGGCATCTACCTCCAGGGAAACGATGCCGTCGCGCCGATCTTCCGCGAGTGGATGGAGCCGTTCCGCGCCCTCGGCATGACGACGATGACGGTGAGGAACACCGGCGGCACCGACCACCAGTCGTTCGACAGCGTCGGCCTGCCGGGGTTCCAGTTCATCCAGGACGATATCGAGTACACCGGCGTGACCCACCATACGAACATGGACACGTACGAACGGCTGCAGCCGAACGACGTGATCAGAATGTCCACGATCGTGGCCGGGTGGGCGTATCTCGCGGCGAATCGTGACGAGCGGCTTCCGCGCAAGCCGGCCAACGTGCCCGGCCAGGGGGGGCGGCGCGGGCAGTAGCGCGAGCGGAGATCACCGTCCGGTCAGGGGCCCGGCTGCGCCATCAGCAGTCGGGCCATGACGGCCAGCAGCGCCAGGACGGCCGCGATCAATACCCCCCAGAACACGGCTCGCGAGCGGCCGTCGGTCCGCAAGTCGGTGGCGGGCCGTTCCCCCTCGGCCGTCACCACGCGGGCGTCCGACGAGCGAAATCGTGCGTCGAGCAGCGCCAGGTCGTATTGCGGCGCGGTCAGGCCCGCCTTCCCGTAGACCAGCCACATCTCGGCGGGCGACACCCTCATGAACCGCAGCCGATAGGTTCGCAGGACGATCGTCGGCGAGCCGATGGGCAGCGCCTGGTTGTCCCCCTCGTCGACCACCAGGCGGCCCGTGGCCGATCCCGGCGCCGGCAGGCGGGGCAGTGGGAGAACGAGCGGAGCGGCCGGCGCGTCGGGGTCCGCGTGCCTCCACGTCGCCCACGCGACCGTCTCCCAGTCCCCGGCGGTTCGTCGCCCCCGCCGACCGTTCTTCAGGAGCAGACTGACTTCGCGCTCGAACACGCGAGCGTTCGTGTCGAGGACGAGATCGCACGGGGGCATGCCGGCCACCGGGAAGACGACCTCGTAGACGCTGCGCGATCGCCCCTGCCGCTGGCTCAGGCGAGCCGCGACGTCAGGCGCGTCGACAGCGACCAGCGGCGCGAGGGGCACGCGAAGCGGCTCGTCGTCGGCCTCGAGCACATAGGGTACCTGGAAGCTGTCGCCCGTCACGAGGCGGATGTCCGCCAGCCGCGAGTGCGCGAGGGCCGGGAGATCGAGCCGAAGCGTCACAACTCCGGTCGAGCCGGGAGCGATCCGGCGCTGATGCGCGAAGGCCGTGCGGTCGATCCTGGCGCCTGCGATGATCGCGGCCGGCTCCTGTGCGGGAGCGACGCGCAGGTCGCCCGCCACGAGCAGCGCCGCCGCCAGCGTCAGACTCGCCGTGGCTCCTCGGCGCGTCATTCGCGCTTCTCCGCCTTCCGCGGCGCCATGACGAACCGCTGCAGTACGACGGCCACGATCGAGAGGCAGATGGCGAGGCCGACCAGCGACATCACGCGGTAGAGGCCGGGGAGCCGGCCGACGTCCGACAGGAAGCCCTTCAGCGCGGCAATCGTCAACAGCACAATCGCCGCCAGCCGCGCAGCGTGAGAGCGGAGCGCGATGCCGGCCGCCAGCAGCGTGACGGCGAACACGGCCCACCCGAGGGTGTAGGTCAGGTTCTGGCCGAGGCCTGCCGAGAGGTTGAAGCGGATCGTGTCGCCGGTGGCGAAGAAGTCGGCGATCTCGATGTTCAACAGCAGGAACAGCAGGATTGTGCCGGCAGCGGGCGCCAGCTGCGACCCTCGCAGGGGTTCCGCCACCGTGTCATGGGTCGTCGAGAACATCCAGCCCGCGGCGAGTGTGGCCGCGGCGCACGTCAAATACGTGTAGAGGTACCAATTGAAGATCGGCACCTCGCTCCGCGCGTGGTAGACGAGCACCTCGGGGTTGAGCGCCAGCCGTACGAAGACCACCGCCAGCAAGCCGACCGCCCACCAGAACAGACCGCGATGCGGGACCCGCCGGTATAGCCACGCCAGCGCGGCGCCCTCGAGCGCCCATCCGACCGTGATCCACTGCTTGTCGAACTGCAGCGGGATGGCGACGGTGATGAACGCGAGCACCGCGCCGGCCACGAGCGCGAGCCGGCCGAGCGTCCGGCCGTCCGGCGGCTCGATGCGCAACAAGCCGGCCAGCACGACGGCGAGCAGCGCGGCCTGCGCCAACGGCAGCGCGCCGATGATGTTCTCGTAGCCTGCCGCGACGACGCTCAGCCGGGCGACGTAGAAGAAGGACGCGCTGGCAAGGACGGCGGCCAGGTGCGGCCAGAGCTCGCGCCCAACCCGCCGGCCGAGCACCAGCGGGAAGGCGACGAATGCCAGGTAGATCGGCGTCGCCAGCGTGAGCGCCTCGAGCCAGCCGTCGGGGCCCGCGTGCGTCGCCTGCCAGCTCCAGGTGGCGATCCAGGTGAGGGCGACGGCCGGAAGCGCGAGCACGTACCACCGTCTGACGAAGGCGAGCCCGAGCAGCGCGACGAGGAACAGCAGGTGGAATGCGGCGAGCACGGTCGCGGCGGGCGGCTCGCCGGCGGCTGCGACCACGATCAGCAGCACCTGGCCGGTGATGACGGAGACGGCGGCGGCCATGTCGAAGCGGTCGCGCAGGACCCCCTCGGTGATCCGCTGCGCCGCCACCGCGGCGCAGCCGAGCCCGAGCGCGGCCACGATGCTCCCGGCGACCATCGCGGTGAGCGGCCACGGGCTGAAACCCCCAACGCTGACCCAGACAGCCAGATCGAGCTGCGACAGCCCCACCGCCGCCGCAAGCAATTCCGCCCGCCGCGTGCGCAGCGCGACCGCGGCGATGGCCACGTCCAACGCGGCCAGCGCCGCGAACATCGGCCACGGCGGAATCGACAGCGTCGGCCGACCCGCGACGACCAGCAGGAACACGTGCCCGACGAGCGCCAGCGCCATGCCGACCTGCGTCGCATCGTCCGCCGGGTCTTCGCCGCCCGCCCAGAGCTGGCCGCCGAGCATCAGGAGCGCGAACCCGGCGACGACCGCCACGGCGGGCACGACCTGGCTCGTCAGCGCGTCGCCTGCCCACCAGGCGCCGATGACGAGCCACGACAGCGCCCCGCCCCCGAGGGCCGCCCACCGCAACCCCGACGCCCTCGTCTCGGCAAGCAGCGCCAGGTTGAGCACGCCGAGCAGGAGGGCCAGCCCCCAGAGCGATTCTGGCGCCACCGCCTCGTCCGAGAGGAAGAACAGCAGGGCGATGCTGGCCACGAGCAGCGCTCCGCCCAGCCACCCGGGCTCGAGCGGTTTCGCCCACCTTCTCGCGGCCAGCGGGACGCCGAGGAACAGCAGCCCGAACAGGCCGTAGACGGCCACGGCTTCGGGGAGCGTTTCGCCGGTGAGGTACTGCGCGGACCACGCGGCCTCCGCGGCCACCGCCATGAACGCGCCGACGAAGTAGACGACGCCTTCGCCCTCGAACGCGGCGAACCCGGCGCAGGCCGCCAGCAGGGCGAAGAGCACCGCGAACAGCAGCCCTGGCCACGCCGCGCCGGGGTCGGCGGCCGCCACCGTCGGGAAGACGAACAGGAGCAGCGGCGCGGCGTAGCTCGCCAGCCGGCCAACCCCCTCGAGGCGGACCGGCCCGCGACGAGCCGTCAGTCCTGACGCCAGGTACAGCAGGACGAACAGGCTCACGTAGCCCAGGTTCGCCGGGTACGCCGACGCGAACGCGTCGGTGACGTCGGCGCGCGCGGTCCCGCCGTAGAGCGTGCTCATCCAGGCCGCGAACACGACGAGCGTCGCCACGCCGCCAAGCACGTGGAGCATCGGCTGGCGTCGCCAGAGCGCAACGGCGAACAGCCCCGCGTCGACGCAGAACAGGAATCCGAACATCAGCGCCGGGTACTCGCCGTAGGCCTTCGACGTGGCCATGAATAGCGCGAACAGCAGCGGCAGAGCCGCGTTCAGGCTGGCGACCTCCTCGAACCACGTCCGCCTCCTGCCCTCGGCCGCCGTGTCCAGCGCGCCGGACCGGCCCGCGAGGCCGAGGGACACGAAGCCGAGGATCGGGAACGCCAGGAAGATCGCGCTGGCGACCGGCAGCTTGCCGGGCGTGAGGAACGTGGTGACCCAGCCCCACTGGTAGAGGGTCGTGAAGAGCAGGCTCAGCCCGACGAGTGCCGGCCAGCGCTTGCGGTAGGCCACCCAGCCAAGGCCGGCGTTCAGCAGGAGCAGATAGCCGAACAGCCCGATCGGGTTGTCCTGGCCCGTCGAGAGCAGCGCCGGCGTCGAGAAGCCGCCGACGAGACCGAGCAGCGCGATGAACGCCGAGTCGCGACGGACCGACAGGAGCACGGCCACCGCGGTGACCAGGGCCATCAGCCCGAACGCCGCGACCGGGTTCAGCAACTCCCACAGCCGGTAGGCGGCGAAGAAGGTGGCGAAGAGGATCGCGATGGCCGAGCCGTCGAGCGCGTTCGCCGTGACCGGATAGCGGCGCGCCGCCTTCAGTTCGCAGCCCACCAGCAGGCCCGCGCCTACGGCGAGGCCGATCGCCATCCGGACCGGAGGCTTCAGCCAGCCTTGCTGGATCGAATAGCCGAGGAAGTAGACCGCCGCGAGGGCCAGCAGGATCCCCGCAGCCCACGAGAAGAGACGGACACCGACCAGTTCCTCCCAGTCGAAGCCGTGCTTCGTCGCTGGTCCGGTGCGTTCCGGCGCGGCGGCGGGAGCCCGCGCCGGTTCGGCCGGGCCCGCCTCGGGGCCGCCGGCGAGCGCATCGAGGACCGAGGTGGCCCTCGGGGATGGCGGCTCGACGGCCACGGGCGGCCGGGAGACGGCCGGCGGGACGACGACCGGCGGGGGGGCGATGACCGGGGGGGCCTCGACGACCGGCGGGGCCGCCACCGGTCGCGCGGCGATCGGCGGCGCAGCCCTCGGCGGGGACGCGACGACGGGCGGAGGGCCGGCAGGCTGCGCAACCGCCCGCGCTGGGGCGGCGGCGGGCGCTTCGACAGCGCGGACGGCCGGCGTGGCCGGAGGAGGTGCCGCCGCCTGCCGGACTCTGGCCAGTTCCTCGAGCTTGCGGCTGAGCTGGCGAGCCGCCTCGGACGACTCCATCTCGCGCGACTCGAGGTCGGACACCCGCGAGGCCAGCCGAATGACCACGATGAACAGCACCACGAGCGCGAGTGCGACCAGCAGCATGGCGTTGGCCCTCCCCGACACCATCGGAACGGTTCTGCCCGGAACTGAGGGATTGTGGCGGGGATGTTACCGCACGGGGAGACAAAAAGGGGGCCCCTCTTTCGACGGGCCCCAAGGGAGGTGGGTTACCTAGGTCCACAAGCCACATACGGCGGACCCTGCGTCGGTGCTTACCCCCCGCGGAAAAAAGACGCGCGGGTCGGGCGAGCGACACCCGGCGCCGCCTCCGCGAGAACCAGGTAAGCGCCCTCCCCCTATCGGTCGTAAGAGACTCCAACGTCCGTGGTGTGCCTTGATCCTTCTCTAGTCTCGGATACTCCGTCATGGCCCTGAGCATCGAGCGAACTGTGTCTTTCCGGCGAGCCGTTCTCGCATGTGTAACAGCCGCGGCGCTTTCCGGCTGCGGAGGGGGCACCCCCGGCGTCCCGGGCGGAGCGGGCGGCGAACGTGGTGCCGCCCCTGGGGCCCGCGGCGGGAGCGGCGCGGGCGGCCGAGGCGGTCGGGGCGGCCCCGCGGTCGACGTCCGTGCCACCAAGGTCCAGCGCATGAGCGTTCAGCGCATGGTCGACCTCGCCGGCACGCTGCTGTCACCCGATCAGGCCCGGGTGAGTGCCGAGGCGGCGGGTGTGGTCCGCGCCGTGCTCGTGGAAATCGGCCGGGAGGTCCAGGTCGGCACCCCGCTCGTGCGGCTCGAGCCCAGGGAACTGCAGCTGGCCCTCGCCCGCGCCGAGAGCGCGCTGAAGCAGACGCGGGCCCAGCTCGGGATGCACGGGCCGCTCGAGGAGGGGGACGACCCGCCGCCCGACGATCAGGTTGCATCGGTCCGCAATGCCTACGCGACGTATCTCGACGCGAAGGCCACCGCCGAACGCATGCACACCCTCGCCGGCCGTGGAATCGTGTCGCCGTCCGACTTGCAGGCGGCGGATACCAGGTTGAAGGTGGCCGAGGCGGCCCACCAGTCGGCGACCGACACGATGCGCGGCCAGAAGGCGCTGCTGCAGGACCGCCGCGCGTCGTATGACCTGGCTGTGAAGAAGCTGAACGACGCCACGGTTCGGGCGCCCATCGCCGGCATCGTCTCCGACCGGCCCGTTCAGGTCGGCGAGTACATCAGCGAGCGCACCGTGGTCGCGACCATCGTCCAGGTGAACCCGCTGAAGCTGCGCACCGGGGCGCAGGAGAAACACGCGGGCATCATCCAGGCCGGGCAGCCCGTCCAGTTCCGCGTGGAGTCGTTCGGCGACACGCTGTTCACGGGCAAGGTGGCCTACGTCAGCCCGTCGCTGGACACGACGATGCGGACCTTCGCGGTGGAGGCGCTGGTCGACAACACCGACCGGCGGCTGAAGCCGGGGTTCTTCGCCAAGGGCGTCATCCTGACCAAGATGGACGAGGGCGTGCCGGCCGTCCCAGACACCGCGGTGTCCACGCTGGCCGGCGTCTCGTCGGTCTACGTCATCGACAACAACAAGATCACGCAGACGCAGGTGACGCTGGGCGTGCGGCAGGGCCCGCTGTGGGAGGTCGTGGAGGGTCTGAAGGGCGACGAGACGCTGGCCAACAACCGGCTCAACGAACTGGCGACGGGCATGAGCGTGCGGATCGGCACGGGCGAGGAAGGCGGCCGGCGCGGGCAGGGCACCCGGCAAGGCGGGCAGGGCACCCGGCAGGGCACCCGTCAGGGCGCGCGGCCGGGCGACGCCGGTCAGGGCGACGGCTCCCGGGGCGGTGAGGGTGGCGGCCGGCGAGGCCAGGGCGGCGAGCGGGGAGGTAACTCATGAAGCTCGCGGATGTCAGCGTCAGACGTCCGGTCTTCGCGGTGATGATGAGCGCCGCGCTCATCGTCCTGGGCTGGTTCTCGTACCGCGACCTCGGCCTCGACCTGATGCCGAAGACCGACTACCCGACGGTCACCGTCGGCGCGTCGCTGCCGGGCGCGAGCGCGGAGGAGATCGAGACGACCGTTACCAAGCCGATCGAGGCGGCGGTCAACACGATCAACGGCATCGACGAGCTGCGCTGCAGTTCGAGCCAGGGCAGCGCACGCTGCTCGGTGACGTTCGTCCTGGAGCGCGAAATCGAGGCGGCCACGCAGGACGTGCGCGACAAGGTGGCGACCGTGCGGTTCCCGCGCGACACCGACCCGCCGTCGGTGACGAAGATCGACCCCGACTCGTCGCCGATTCTCACGATCGTCGTGTTCGCGAAGCGGTCGCCGAAGGAGCTGACACAGATCGCCGACAAGCAGATCAAGCAGGTCCTGGAGACCGTCCAGGACGTCGGCGAGGTCAGCCTGATGGGCGATCGCCGGCGCCAGATCCGAGTCCTGCTCGACCCGACGCGACTGACGGCCTACGGACTGACGACAGCGCAGGTGGCGAGCGCGATCTCGCGGCAGAACGTGGAGACGCCGGGCGGGAGCTTCATTTCCGGGCCGTCCGAAATTTCGATGCGGACGATGGGACGGTTGCGCAACGTCCGGGACTTCGAGCGGATCGTGCTGTCCTACAGGGAAGGCTCGGTCGTCACCGTCGGCGACCTCGCCCGCGTGACCGACTCGAACGAAGAGGTGCGCAGCCAGACGCGTCTCTGGGAAGCCTCGATGGGCAAGGACGCGCCGGGCGAGACCGCCATCTCGATGTCGATCCGCAAGCAGTCCGGCACGAACACGGTCGAGGTGGTGGACCGGGTGATCGCGCGGCTCGAGCGCGTGAAGGAGACGCTGCCGACCGACATCAGCGTCAAGACGACGCGCGATCAGTCCGTGTATATCCGCAAGTCGTTCACCGAGATCCAGCACCACCTGCTGCTGGGCGGCCTGTTCGCCGCGATCGTGGTGTTCTTGTTCATCCGCAATGTCCGCGTGACGATCATCGCCGCCCTGGCGATCCCGACCTCCATCGTCGGCACGTTCACGGTGATGAAGGCGCTCGGCTTCACGCTGAACAACATGACGATGCTCTCGCTGTCGCTCGCGACGGGCATCGTCATCGACGACGCGATCGTCGTGCTGGAGAACATCTTCCGGTACATCGAGGAGAAGGGCGTCTCGCCGAAGGAAGCCGCGATGAAGGCGACCGGCGAGATCGGCATGGCCGTGATGGCGACGACGCTGTCGCTCGTCGTGATCTTCCTCCCCGTGGCCTTCATGACGGGGCAGGTGGGCCGGTACCTCTACAGCTTCGGCATCTCGTCAGCCTCGGCCATCCTGATCTCGATGTTCGTCTCGTTCACGCTGACGCCCGCGCTGTGCGCCTACTGGCTGCGGTCGGCCGACGCCCGGCAGGGGCACCAGTCGCAGACCAAGCAACGGGGCTTCTATTCCTGGATCGACCGGAAGTACGGCGTGCTGCTCGAATGGGCGATGGCGCACCGCGTGGCCATGCTGGGGATCGCGGCCGTCGTGGTGGCGTCAGCGGCCCTGCTGTTCCCGTACGTCGGCAAGGAGCTGGTACCCGACGACGACCAGAGCGAGTTCAGCGCGAACCTGCGGCTCCCGCGGGGCACCAGCTTCGAGCGGACGTTCGAGTACGTGTCGCCAATCGAGGGTGAACTGCGCACCGCGTTGGGCGACAACCTCGAGGCGATGATGGTGTCGATCCAGAACGGCAGCGCGAACTACTCGATCCAGCTGACGCCGATCGACGCGCGCGAGCAGTCGCAGCAGCAGCTGATGCAGGTCGCGCGCCGGGTGCTGAGCAAGTACCGGAACGCGCGCACCAGCGTGTCGGGCGGCACCGACATCTCCGGCGCGTCGAGCGGCGGCGGCGGGCGCGGCGGCGGGGGCGGCGGGATGAACCGGCTGTCGATGATCCTGCAGGGGCCCGACGTCGAGGAGCTGCAGAAGCTCGCGTACGCGGGCAACGACCTGAAGAGCACGCCCCAGCAGCCGGCCGAGACGTCGCTGCTGTACAAGATCCGCGAGATCGACGGCGTGACCGACTCGGACAGCAGCTTCGAGCCCACGCAGCCCGAGCTGCGCATCAACATCGACCGGCAGCGGGCGGCCGACCTCGGCGCGCCGCTCGACACCGTGTCCTCCACCATGCGCACGCTCGTCGGCGGCGAGGAGGTGTCGAAGTTCAAGGACGGCGACGAGCAGTACTCGGTCTACGTGCGGCTCGATGACCAGTTCCGGAAGGACGCGCGGGCGATGGGCGACCTGTTCGTGCCCGCCAGCGGCGGCCGGCTGGTGCGCGTGAGCGACGTCGCGAACCTGACGCTCGGCAACGCCCCGGCCTCCATCGACCGGTACAACCGGATGCGGCAGATCTCGGTGAACGCCAACCTCGACCCGCTGAAGATCAAGCTGGGCGAAGCGATCAGCCAGGCCCGCGGCAAGGTGGGCGAGCTCGACCTGAAGGCCGGCTACCAGGTGACGTTCGGCGGCAGCGCGAAGACGCTCGAGGAGGCCGGCAACGACTTCGTCCTGGCGATCGTCCTGTCGGTGGCGTTCATCTACATGGTGCTCGCGTCCCAGTTCAACAGCTTCGTCCACCCGCTGACGATCATGACGGCGCTTCCGCTCAGCCTCCCGGCCGGGCTGCTGACGCTCTGGATGTTCGGGATGAGCATCAACGTCTACAGCGCCATCGGGTTGATGATGCTCTTCGGGATCGTCAAGAAGAACTCGATCCTGCAGGTGGACTACACCAACACGCTTCGCGAACAGGGCATGGATCGCCACCGGGCGATCATCGAGGCGAACCACGTCCGTCTGCGGCCGATCCTGATGACGACCATCTCGGTCGTGGCCGGCATGCTGCCGATCGCCTTCGGCCGCGGCGCCGGGTCGGGTTCGCGCGCGTCGATGGCCGTGACGATCATCGGCGGGCAGATGCTCTGCCTGCTGCTGACGCTGCTCGTCACGCCCGTCGTGTACTCGGTACTTCGACGGCATGCGCCAGGCGAAGATCACCGACCTGTTCGCATGGGCGTGGGGCAAGGCGAGGAAGTCGCGCGGGAAGGCGGTCACCGCGCCGGCGCCGTCCGCACCGGTGGCGGTGCCGGCCGAGCAGAGCGGGTTGTAGCGAAGGTCTTCAGGCCCGCGGTGGGGCCGAGCGGAGCGGGATGTAGCGCGGGGCTTCAGACCCGCGGTGGGACCTGATCCAGCCGCCGTCCGGGGCCCGCGAGGTACTCTTCGAAATCCCTGACGACGAAGTGCGCGCCCACCTCAGGGGCGAGGAAGACATCGGCGGAGAAGCTGCTGCCGACCGCGACCGTCGTCATGCCGGCGGCCCGCGCCGCGATCACGCCTATCGGCGCGTCCTCGAACGCCACGCAGTCGGCCGCCGGCACGCCCAGCCGCTCCGCCGCCGCCAGGAACACGTCGGGAAACGGCTTGCCGCGCGGCACCTGGTCGCCGCGGATGACGCACGTGAGGCGCGAGGCCAGGCCCAGCTCGGCGAGTGTGTGGCTCACGTTGCTCGGGCGGAGCCGACGTGGCAACGGCCACCGGGATGGCGTGCGCGTCCAGGCAGTCGAGCAGGCGCAGGAAACCGACTGCGGGCGCCAGCCGCCCGATCGACAGCTCCCGGTAGAGCGCTTCCTTCTCGTCCGCGAACGACTCCTGCTCGGCGTCGGTCAGCTCACGCCCGAACAGGTCAGGGAAGATGTCCCGGTTGCGGCGGCCGTCGAGCCGCTTGCGGTCGTCGAGCGTCAGCGGGGGGAGCCCGTGACGCTCGACGAAGATCGCGAAGGCCTCGGCGTGGACCGGCATGTTGTCCACGACCGTGCCGTCGAGGTCGAAGATCGCCCCCCGCATCAGAAGCCGAAGAAGGCGAGCGGCGCCCACTCCTTCAGCTGCTTCTCGTGCGGCGCGACCAGCTCCTTGTTCTTCTCCGGGACGTCCGGCAGCGAACCCTTCTCCAGCCCCTGCAGGCTGTCGACGTTGCCGTCCTTGGCCTGCTCCGCGATCTTCTGCAGGTCGAAGCCGGCCGCGACGACCCCCACCGCGGCGTAGACCTGCGTGCGGACCCACTCGTACTCCTGCATCGAGAAGCCGTTCTGATTCATCGCTTCGACCTGGGCTTTCTTCCCCTCGAGGAAGAGGGAGGCCAGGTCGCGCATCGCCCCCATCCCCTCGCTGACCGAAGCGTCCCGGCCCTCAGCCTTCTGGGCCTGCTCGATCTTGTCGTAGGTCCCCTTCAGCGACTCCATCTTCGTGCCGAGTGCCCCCTGGATGGACGTCTGGGCTTTCACGAAGCGGGCGACCATCTCCTCGGTCAACTCGCCGTTCTCGGGCGCGGTGAAGGACGC
This sequence comes from uncultured Acidobacteriota bacterium, assembly GCA_963698725.1. Classification (GTDB taxonomy): domain Bacteria; phylum Acidobacteriota; class Vicinamibacteria; order Vicinamibacterales; family Fen-181; genus FEN-299. The sequence continues at coordinate 704,072 of CAVORY010000002.1, read as the reverse complement.
CGTGTTCTTGATCTCCTTCTCGATGTCCGCCACCTTCTGGATGTTGGTCACGAACTCGGCCATCGGTCCCACGAACTTCTTGTAGAGCAGATAGCCGCCAATGCTCCCAGCCACGAGCAGCACCACGAGCACGATGGCACACCCGATCGCAAACTTCTTCATGCTGGCTCCTCCTGTGAAGGCCCTTCATCATACCGCCGATCGTCCGCGTGCCGCGCCGCCGTCCGACGTTCGGCCTGATAGACGCGCGAGACGAGGGCGTGTCCGACCTGGCGCTCGATGAAGCGCGACGCCGCGACCACCCCCGCGAGATCGACTCCAGTCCGGACGCCCATCCCGTCGAGCAGGTAGACCAGAATCTTCCGTGGCGATGTTCCCGGCCGCGCCAGGCGCGTAGGGACAGCCGCCCAGCCCGCCCGCCGACGAGTCGAACGTCGTTACGCCGAGCGACAGCGCCATGAGAACGTTCGCCAGACCCGTTCCGCGGGTGTCGTGGACGTGGAGCGCCGTCTGCTCGAGCGGCAAGGCGGCGCGGACGGCCTCGAGGACCTGCCGGACTTGCCCCGGGTGCGCGATGCCGATCGTGTCGCTGAGCACCACCTCGAACGCGCCGAGCGCCAGCAGCCGGCCCGCCAGTTCGGTCACTCGCGACGGGGCAACCGTCCCTTCGTACGGGCAGCCGAACGACGTTGAGAGATACGCCGCGCACGCGGATGCCGGCGGCCCTCGCGCCCTCGACGACGGCCCGATAGCCGGCGAGCGACTCCTCGATCCCGAGGTTGATGTTCCTGCGGCTGAACGTCTCGGAGGCGGACGCGACGATCGCCATCTCGTCGACGCCGGCCGCGATGGCGTGTTCCAAGCCGGCCAGATTGGGCACCAGCGCCGCGTAGGTCGTGCCGGCGCGCCGCTCGATGCCCCGCACCACCTCGGCGGCGTCGGCCATCTGCGGCACCCAGCGCGGGCTGACGAACGCCGTGACCTCGATCGCGCGGAGCCCCGCGGCCGAGAGCCGATTGACGAATTCGATCTTGTCGGGCGTGGCGACTGGCGCCCGCTCGTTCTGCAGGCCGTCGCGCGGCCCGACCTCGACGATCCGGACGTCGCGGGGCGCGCCGCCCGACGTCGTCATGCCAGCTCCAGGAGGCCGACGCCTGGCTGTACCAGTTCGCCGACGCGGCAGGCGATGCTCGTGACCGTGCCGTCTCGCGGGGCGCGCACGGCCATCTCCATCTTCATCGCCTCGAGCTTCAGCAGCACATCGCCCTTCCGGACGTGCTGGCCGGCTTCGACGAGGACGGCGGTGACCTTGGCGGGCATCGGCGCTTCCAGGTGATCGGTGCCGGCCCGCGCTGCGCGGCGCCTCCCGGCGGCCTCCGCCCCCACCGTCAGGTCGTAGATCTCGCCGTCGACGAACACGCGGCGCCGGTCGCCTGCGGCCGACACGACAACGCGCCGCGTCGCGTCGCCCGCTCGGACGGTCACCACGTCGTCGCCGTCGGCCGACACCAGCAGCGGGGCGCCATCGTCCACACGGGCTTCGCCGCCGACGGTGATGGCCACCCGGTGCGCCTTCTCGCCGAGACGAACGCTGAAGATGCCTGTCTTCACACTCGTGACGCCTTCCGTGCCCTGAGCCTTGAGCCCTGAGCCTTGAGCCCTGAGCCCTGAGCCTTCTAACCCTGTCCGCCCCTCCACCCCTGAAGCCTGTCCCACGGGTCCGCGACCGCCGGAGACTCCGCTGCGCGCGCCGACGGCCGCCCGTCATGGGCCGCCGCGGCTGCAAGCGCCGCCTCGAGCCCGGGTCCGACGGTCGCCTCGCAGAGTCCGTGCCCCTCGCGGTCGAGGAACGACGTGTCGATCGCCGCCTCGAGGAAGCGCGGGTGCTCGAGCACCCGAATCAGGAACGGGATGTTGGTCCCGATTCCAAGGATCGCGAAACGGCGCAAGGCGGCCAGCATCCGCTGCCGGGCCATCTCGCGCGTTTCGGCCGTCGCGACGAGCTTCGCCAGCAGCGGGTCGTAGTAGATGCTGACCTCGTCACCCTCGACCACGCCGCTGTCCACCCGGATGCCTGGCCCTTGCGGCTCACGGTACACCGTCAGCGGACCGGCCTGCGGGAGGAATCCGGCCGACGGATCCTCGGCGTAGATTCGGCACTCGATCGCATGCCCGCGCTGCGCGAGCGACACCTGGCTCCACGGGAGCGGTTCGCCCGACGCCACACGCAGTTGCGCGTGCACCAGGTCCACGCCTGCCACCGCCTCGGTGATCGGGTGCTCCACCTGCAGCCGCGTGTTCATCTCCAGGAAGTAGAAGCGAGCCTCGTCGCCGCGCCCTTCGACCAGGAACTCGATCGTCCCGGCGTTCCGGTAGCCGATGTGGCGCGCGAGCGCAACCGCCGCCTCGCCCATGCGGCGGCGCAGGGCGTCGGACAGCCAGGGCGCCGGGCTTTCCTCGATGATCTTCTGGTGCCGGCGCTGCGTCGAACAGTCCCGCTCGAAGAGGTGGACGACGTGGCCATGCGCGTCTCCGAAGACCTGGACCTCGACGTGACTCGGCTTTCGCAGGAGCCGTTCGAGGTACAGCGTGGCGTCGCCGAACGCCCCTGCCGCCTCGTGACGGGCTGCGGCGAACGCCTCGGCCAGTTCTTTGCGCGCGTGGACGACACGCATCCCCTTGCCGCCCCCGCCCGCTGACGCCTTCACCAGCAGCGGGAAGCCGACCCGTTCGGCCGCCGCGCTCAGCGCCGCGTCGTCCTGTGCCTCCGGCGACCCGCCGGGCACGATTGGCAGCCCGGCCTCGACAGCCCTCGCACGGGCCTCGATCTTCGAGCCCATCTGCGAGATGACCGACGCCGGCGGTCCGATGAAGATCAGGCCCGCGTCCTCGCAGGCCTGCGCGAAGCCGGCGTTCTCTGCCAGGAATCCGTACCCCGGATGCACCGCGTCCGCCCCGGAGGCGCGGGCGGCTTCGATCAGGCGCTCGACACTCAGGTAGCTCTCGACGGCAGGCGCCGGGCCTATGGGCACGGCGACGTCGGCGAGCCTCGCGTGGAACGCGCGCCGATCGACCTCGGAACAGACCGCCACCGTCTCGACGCCGAGCTCGCGGCAGGCGCGGATCACGCGCACGGCGATCTCGCCCCGATTGGCGACGAGCAGGCGTCGAATCATCGGACCACCCACGAGGCGATACGCTTCTCGAGGAACGCGCGCATGCCTTCCTGTCCCTCCGGTGAGATGCGGCGGTCGGCGAGCGTCTCGGCGGTGAACGACGACACCTCGGCAGCCGAATGGCCCGCGACACGGCGGATCAGCGCCTTCGCCTGGCGTACGGCCTGGGGGCCCGCCGTGAGGATCTCGCCGACGTAGCGGTTCACCGCTTCGTCCAGCCCGTGGGCCGGCACCACCGCGTGGACCAGGCCGAGCTCCCGCGCCCGCGCCGCGTCGAAACGGGCGCCCGTCAGGAACAGCTCGCGGGCGGCGGAGCGGCCGATCTTCGCCAGGGCGTACGGCGAAATCACGCTGGGCACGATGCCCAGTTTCACCTCCGTGAACGCGAACAGCGCATCGTCAGCGGCGACGACGATGTCGCAGATCGCGATGAGGCCGAGTCCACCACCCAGCGCGGCGCCGTGTACGCGGCCGATGAGCGGGATGGGGAGGTGATCCAGCGCCTCGAACATCGCGGCCATGCGGGCCGCGTCCTCGAGGTTCTCGTCGCGCGACGCGTCGATGGTGGCGGCCATGGCGGCGAGGTCGCCGCCGGCGCAGAAGACCCTGCCGGCGCCCGACAGGACCGCGACCCGCGCGTCGGTCGACACCGCGGCCGACACCGCCCAGATCCGCAGGGCTTCGATGAGCGTCGGATTGAACGCGTTCCGGACGTCGGGCCGATTCAGAACGACGTGCTCGACGTAACCGTCGCGGCGAATCACCAGAGGCTGGTCCATCTCCGGTTCCTACATGCGGAACACGCCGAAGCGCGCATCCGGCACCGGCGCGTTCGCCGCGGCCGACAGCGCGAGGCCCAGCGCGTCCCTTGTCTCCACCGGGTCGATGATGCCGTCGTCCCACAGCCGTGCGGTCGAGTAGTAGGGCGAGCCTTCGTGCTCGTACTTCTCGAGGATGGGCGCCCGGATGGCCGCCTCCTCCTCGGCCGACAACGGCCGGTTCTCGCGGGCGAACTGGTCGCGCTTGACGGTGACGAGGACCGATGCCGCCTGCTCGCCGCCCATCACCGAGATGCGTGCATTGGGCCACATCCACAGCAGGCGTGGCTCGTAGGCGCGGCCGCACATACCGTAGTTGCCGGCGCCGAACGAGCCGCCGATGATGACGGTGAACTTCGGGACCACCGAGTTGGCGACGGCGTGCACCATCTTGGCGCCATCCTTGGCGATGCCCGCGCGCTCGTAGTCGCGCCCGACGATGAAGCCCGTGATGTTCTGAAGGAAGATCAGCGGGACGCCTCGCAGGTTGCAGAGCTCGATGAAGTGCGTGACCTTGAGCGCCGATTCGGAGAAGAGCACGCCGTTGTTCGCGACGATGCCGACAAGGTATCCGTGGAGGCGCGCGAACCCGGTCACCACCGTTGTCGCGTAGCGCTCCTTGAACTCGTCGAACCGCGAGCCGTCCACGATGCGGGCGACCACCTCGCGCACGTCGTACGAGACGCGGATGTCGGCGTTGATGACGCCGTAGAGCTCGCGCGGGTCGTAGCGCGGCTCCTCTGGCGAGGTCACGTCGAGTGGGGCCGGTTTCGCGGAGTGCAGCGTGGAGACGATCGTGCGCGCGATCCTGAGCGCGTGGTCGTCGTCGTCGGCCATGTAGTCGGCGACGCCCGACAGCCGGGTGTGGACATCGGCGCCGCCGAGTTCCTCGGCCGTGACCTCCTCGCCGGTGGCGGCCTTCACGAGCGGCGGGCCGCCCAGGAAAATCGTTCCCGTGCCGCGGACGATGACGGCTTCGTCCGACATGGCCGGCACGTAGGCGCCGCCAGCCGTGCAGGAGCCCATGACGACGGCGACCTGCGGGATGCGTTCTGCCGACATGCGCGCCTGGTTGTAGAAGATCCGGCCGAAATGGTCCCGGTCGGGGAAGACCTCGGCCTGCAGCGGCAGGAAGGCGCCGCCCGAGTCGACCAGGTAGACGCACGGCAGGCGGTTGTCGAGCGCGACCTGCTGAGCGCGAAGGTGCTTCTTGACCGTGATGGGGAAGTAGGTGCCGCCCTTCACCGTGGCGTCATTGGCGACGATCATCACTTCGCGCCCGCTCACGCGGCCGATGCCGGTGACCAGGCCGGCGCCAGGCGCGTCGCTGCCGTACATTCCCCACGCCGCCAGTGCCGATAGCTCCAGGAACGGCGAGCCCTGGTCCAGCAGTCGTTCGACGCGCTCCCGCACGGTCAGCTTGCCCTGCTGGCGATGCCGCTCCAACGCCTTCTCGCCGCCGCCGCGTCGCACCTCGGCCAGATGCTCGCGCAGTTCGGCGACCAGGCGCTCCATGCGCGCGCGATTGCCCTTGAACAGGTCGGAGTCCGTCTGCAGGTGGGTCTCGATGACGTCCATGGCGGGCCCCATTATTCCAGAGATTCGGCCTGGCCGTACATTTTCCGACGGCGGAGTCCTGGCCACCGACAACTACTCGGGCGCCAGCCCGAGTCCGTGGCAGAATAGGCGCCGTGGGATCAAGCGACCGGTCGGGGGAGGGGCTCGCCGGGCGGCTGGGGCGCGCGTTTCGGGCGGTCGGCGAGTGGTTCGCCGTGATCGGCCGCGCGCTCTGGCGGGCGTTCGTCGAGTTCCTCTGGAGCGACGACATGACGCACGCGGCGGCCGTGGCCTACTACGGCCTGCTGTCGCTCTTCCCGTTCTTCCTCCTGCTGTTCTCGATTCTCGGCAGCCTGACCTCGACCGAGAGCCGGCGGACGGCGGTCATCAACTTCCTGCTCCGGTACTTCCCGACGAAGTTCGATTTCCTGTCGGGGCAGTTGGACGCGCTCCGGCAGATGCGCTACCGGATTGGCGTCGGCGGCGCGGTGGCGATGCTCTGGGCGGCGCACGGCGTGTTCGGCGCCGTCAGCTCGGCGGTGAACAGCGCGTGGGGCGTCGAAAAGCCGCGCGGCTTCTGGCACCACAAGCTGTTCTCCTTCCTGATGCTCGTGGCTGCGGCGATCGGCCTGCTGCTCCTGCTGCTGCTCGGCAGCGTGTTCCAGGTCGTCCACAGCACCTGGTTCTCGGACGCGACGTGGCGGACGCCGGGGGTTGCGGCGCTGGGGACGTTCTTCCTGGACTACGGCGCCACGATTCTCCTGACCGTCGGCATCGGACTCATCTTCTACTTCGTGCCGAACACCAAGGTCAGGTTCCGCGACGTGTGGCCAGGGGCGGTCTTGACGGGCCTGCTCTGGCAGTTCGCGCTCGAGGGTTTCTCGTGGTACCTCCGCGACATGACCCGATTCAACCTCGTGCACGGGTCGATTGCGGCCGTGGTGGTATTCTTGGTGTGGGTCTACACTTCGTCGGCCATCCTGCTCTACGGCGTGGAATTCACCGCCGCCTACGCCCGGTTGCTGCGCGAGAGCCGAAGATAGCTGGCAGCTGGTCGCTGGCAGCTGGCAGCGGAGGCATGCTCGTGGCGCGGTGGAACGTGTGGCGCCGGCCTTAGCCCTGAGCCTTGACCCTTTAGCCTTGAGCCTTAGCCCTGAGCCTTGAGCCAAACGCTATGAACCGTCTTTCCTCCGAGAAGAGCCCCTACCTCCTTCAGCACGCGGGCAATCCCGTCCACTGGCGCCCGTGGGGCGAGGAGGCGTTCGCGGCGGCGCGCGGCCAGGGCAAGCCTGTCTTCCTCTCGGTCGGCTACGCGACGTGCCACTGGTGCCACGTCATGGCGCACGAGTCGTTCGAGGACCCGGCCGTCGCCGCGGTGCTCAACGAGCACTTCGTCACGATCAAGGTGGATCGCGAAGAGCGGCCGGACGTGGACCGGGTCTACATGGCCTTCGTGCAGGCGACGACGGGCGGCGGCGGGTGGCCGATGAGCGTGTGGATGACACCCGACGGCCGGCCGTTCTACGGCGGCACCTACTTCCCGCCGACGGAGCGCTGGGGCAAGCCTGGATTCCGCGAGTTGCTGCTCGAGATGGCGCGGCTGTGGCGCGAGGAGCGCGGGCGCGTGGAGCGCGCGGCGGAGGGCGTTGCGGAACGTTTGGCCGGCACTGGTGTGGCTGATCCCGGAGCCGACGTGCCTGGCACGAGCGCGCTCGACGCCGCGACGCGGGAATTCTTGTCCAGCTACGACTGGCGGAACGGCGGGTTCGGCGGTGCGCCCAAGTTCCCCCGCCCCTCCGAACTGCTGTTCCTGCTGGCGGAGCACAGGCGGACCGGTGATCGGAAGCTGCTCGACGTCGTCGCGCACACCCTGACGGCGATGGCGGCGGGCGGGATGCGCGATCAGATCGGCGGCGGCTTCCATCGCTATTCGGTGGACGCCCGGTGGCGGGTCCCCCATTTCGAGAAGATGCTCTACGACCAGGCGCAGCTGGTTCTGGCGTACCTGGAGGCCTCGCGCGCGACCGGGGACCAGGGCTTCGTCGACGTGGCTGAGGACACGCTGCGTTACGTCCAGCGCGACATGACGAGTGAGGAGGGCGCGTTCTTCTCCGCCGAGGACGCGGACAGTCTGCCTCCCGGTGCGCCCGAGGGCGCGCACGCCTCCGAAGGGGCGTTCTACTTGTGGTCGACGGAGGAACTCGAAGGGCTGCTCGGCCCCGACGCGCAGGTACTCTCAGAGCGGTACGGCGTGGAGCCGGACGGGAACGCACTGGCCGATCCGCATGGCGAGTTCACCGGGAGGAACATCCTGTACCAGGCGCGGCCGGTCGAGGCGATCGCGGGCGAACCCGGCGGCTCGGTCGCGGACGTCGCCGCCGCGCTGAACAGGGCGCGGCAGGTTCTCCTGCGGGCGCGCAACCTGCGGCCCCGGCCTCAGCTCGACGACAAGGTCCTGACGGCTTGGAACGGCCTGATGATCGGCGCGTTCGCCCGTGCGAGCCGGGTGGTGCCCGAACTCGTGGGGCGAGGCTTCAGCCTTGCCGGCGGCGCGGACGACGTAGGGCGAGGCTTCAGCCTTGCCGGTGCCGCGGCCGCGTCCTTCATCCGCGCGCGCATGTGGGACCCGGCTACGGGCCGCCTCCTTCGGCGCTACCGCGACGGCGAGGGAGCGATCGACGCGTTCGCCGAGGACTACGCCTGCCTGATCTTCGGCCTTTTGGAGTTGCATCAGGCCGACGGCGACCGGGCGTGGCTCGACTGGGCGCTCGAACTGCAGCGTCGTCAGGACGCGTTGTTCTGGGACGAGGAGGCGGGCGGTTGGTTCAGCACCGACGGCCGCGACCCGACCGTTCTGTGGCGCTTCAAGGAGGACTACGACGGCGCGGAGCCGGCGGCGAGTTCCGTGTCGGTGCAGAACCTCCAGACGTTCGAGCGCCTTGGCGTGGCGCCGGAAGGGGCCCGCGACAAGATCGAGCGGTCGTTCAGGCTGTTCGCCGAGCGGCTGACGCAGATGGGGCGGGCGGTGCCGATGATGCTGGCGGCATTGTCGGAGTGGCACGGAGGCGGTGGGCGCTGAACCTTCCCGATCGCGAACTCGTCGAATCCCAGTGAGAACGGCGACGCCGAGTCGCTACGCGGTGTGGCGCGGGGCTTTAGCCCCGCGGGAGCGGCGATGCCGAGTCGTCCTCTGTCGTGTCGCGGGGCTTCAGCCCCGCGGGAGCGGCGATGCCGAGTCGCTCGCGTGTCGCGGGGCTTCAGCCCCGCGGCGGGCGGAGGGCCGGCATGACGGAGGGTTTCGTGCTCAAGTTCCTGTTGTGGCTGATCCTGCTGGTCTTCTGCTGGCCGCTGGCGCTGATCGCCATCCTCCTGTATCCGGTTGTCTGGGTCCTCTTGCTGCCGTTCCGGCTGCTGGGGATCGCGGTTGAGGGTGTGCTGGAGCTGGTTCGCGCGGTGGTGCTGCTGCCGGCGCGGGTGCTGAGCCTGGGACGAAGCTAGTCGGCTTTCGGCTCCCGGCCCACGGCTTTGGGGCTGCCTCGCCGAAGCGCGAAGCGCGAAGGCGGGCGGTGCTATGATCCTGGCGACCCACCTTGCGCCGGGGTGGCGGAACTGGCAGACGCACAGGACTTAAAAACACCGGCTGTTTTCGTTCATCACCCAGAACTGCCGCGGCAAGCCGCTCATCACCCATCAGGTGATCGTGAACCTCATCGCCGCCACCACGACCACGACGGGCCTCGCGGTGCGTAGCCGTCTGGATGCGCGCCTCTACGCGAAGGGCCGTCGCGTCTCCGACCGGCAGCTCGCCACCGTCAACCTGGTGCCCCATCGGTTCCACGGCGAGTGGAATTACACCATTCGTCCGACGGGCACCGCATGATCACGCGATCTGGCAAACTTGCGGCAGACGCTAACTGCAAGCGACCCGTCCCCGCCCGGATCAATCCGGACGATCGTCCAGCCGATCGACGAAGCCCTGGACAATCCTGTAGAACTCGTCACGGTGGATTTGGGGGGCCGTGTGGCCGAAGCCGGTCGGGAACTTATGCATCTCGCTCCGAGGCAGGTTTCTCATCAGGAGCTGGGCGTCCTGATAATAGGGATCGTCCTCGCTGGAGACGATAAGAGAACTCCCCGGCCAGCCGGCAAAGGTCTCCGTCGTGTGAACGTCTTTCTCGTTGAAGGCGAAGGCAAGCTTCAGGACGTTGAGCAGCTTCTTCTTGGTCCAGTACACGACGATCATCCGTCCGACGAGTGCCATGGCGAATTTCCTTCGCTCTTGAACCTCGGCCGGGATCTCCTGCTTGCATTCGGCCAGCCGGGTCATTTTTCTCCGGGCCAGCGCCTTGAGCAGGCCCATGGGGAAACATCTGAGGAGGGCGAGCGCCCACTTCTTGCTGCGCTCCGGGCGAGGCGTCAGGGTGTTGGTCAGCACCAGCCCGCTCACCCGCTCGAAGTGCCGCCTGAAATAGGATTGCCCGACGATCCCGGAAAGAGACTGCCCGAAAACGACCGTGCGATCGGACTTTTCGCGGTCGAGAACAAGATTCACGCCGCACGCCATTTCTTCAGGATCGTCGAAAGCCGAAATATCGACGACGATCACCCGGTTCCGGCCTTCGAAGCCGAGGACGAAATCGTAGGCCAATTCCACTCCGCCCCAGCCCCCGGCGAACGTGAGCAGCGTCCGCTTCCCGGTCCCGCAGGCGATATAGGGAATCTCCTTCCCTCCGAGTTCCACCCGCTTTTCAACATGCGTTTCGAGAAACGAACGGAACCTCGCGGCCTCCTTCTCCGAATCGCCCTTGAAAATGTCGATGTCGTTCACGTCCATCATGTTCGTCCTCCGTGTCGCCCGGCGACCCTCGGCGCCAGGCCGGTTCTCCAGATTTCGGCGAACCCCTCCAGTTCCTTGCGCACGATATCCTCGGTCGGGGGAAACAGGGGCTTTCCTTTTCGCGCGTTTTCGGCGAAGACGACGCCGCGTTTGACCGCGAGGTCATCGAGGAACCCCTCTTGGATCTGCAGGAGGGCAAAGATCCTCATGCCCACGTCGAAATCCCGCCGGATCTTGCCGGCCTTTTATTGCTGGTCGAGAAACATGGACTTCAGGAACTTCAAGCCCAGCCTCTTCGACCGGACCGGCACGTCACCCAGGATGTCCCGCATCGGCTCCGAGAAGGCGCGCCGGAGGATCTGCTATCAGACATCGCGGGCGCCGTTCGGACGAGCCGCTCCGCCGCCGCGCCCGCCAGGCACAGAGCTTCCTGAGCTCAATGCGTGCATAGGACGATGAGAGGTGATTCCACCCATCGCGTCGGCTGCAAGGTCGGTCAGTCGAGGGGCTTGCGCACCACGAGCTGATAGAGGGACCAGTCCACGACGCGGAAATGCTCCAGGCTCAGAATCTCGAAGCCGACCGCCAGGGCGTCGCGGCGGCTGTGCTGCGGGTCGGACACCGAGCCCGTGCCCGCTCCCCATTGCTGGCGGATGTCCACGTCGACGATGAAGAGCTCCGCCCCGGGCCGGAGCTGCTCGCGGGTGGCGCGAAGGAAGCCGACGGGGTCCGCGAGCTGATGGTAGACCTTGAGCAGGAAGGCGGCCTGGACGCGGCCCGGGGGCAGCTTTGGATCATTCTGCTCGCCTCGGACAATGGTCACGTTGCCGAGGCCGCGCTCGCGGCGCAGGCTCTCGAGGGCGGCGATCATCCCGGGATCGATGTCGTTGGCATAGACCTGACCCGACGGCCCGACGGCCTTCGACAACTCGAACGTCAGCTCGCCCCGGCCGGCCCCGAGGTCGGCAACGACCATACCGGGCCGTACCGCTGCCGACTTGGCCAGTCGGCGCTGGTAGTCGGTATACTGTCGATCCCACTCGTCATTGAACCGCGCCTGTTCGCTGGAGCTCCGTTGGTGTTGGTGCACCTGACCGGTCAGCGAAACGGTGGTCAGAACGCTGGACAGGCTCCAGACCAGCAGTCGGATCGTTAACGGCCTCGGCTCCATGGTTCACCTCTTCGTCTGAGCTTTGGACGCCGAGAGGCGCTCAGAGGTTCCCTGGACGAGCCACGCGCGTTCGGCGAGTTCTCTGAGACGCGGCAGCGTAGACTGTGGGCGTAGCAGGTGGAGGAGACGGTGGTGCTAGAATCGCGTGACGGCGCAGTGGCGGAACTGGAATACGCAGCGGCCTTAAAAGCCGCGGTCTCCGCAAGGGACATGTGGGTCCGAATCCCACCTGCGCCACTTCAAGACTGATCGAAAGTCCCCATTCTTCCCCACTCGCGTGACTTTCCTACTGTGAGCGCTGCGCATTCGCGCAAGTACGTGAGCGCGCGGCAGTTCAGTGCCGTGCCGTTGCATATACGTCGGCGTGAGCGGGTGGTCGAGGGCAGGGCGGCGACGACAGCGACGACGAGGGCGAGCATGGCGTCCGGGAAGCCTGCGGGCGCTCTGCGCGGACGTGCAACCCGGTCAGCGGCTTCGGAGTGTCCAGTAGCGACACCCGCCTCCGTCCGTGATTCAAGTCCACTTGACAGCCCAGTAGAGCACGCGGTATTCTCTATTGGTCAGGCCAACGGAGGCGATTGATGACCGTTCCCAGATCCGAAGTGATGTACGGCACGCTCGACCTGCTCGTGCTGAGGACGCTCGAGGCACTGGGGCCCCAGCACGGGTACACCATCGCCCAGCGCATCCACCAGGTGTCGAAGGAGGCGCTGGTCGTGAATCAAGGCACGCTCTATCCGGCGCTCCTGCGCCTCGAGCACAACGGGGCGATCACCTCGGAATGGGGCGTGACCGGGAACAACAGGAAGGCGCGCTACTACCGCATCACGAAGGCCGGCCGCAAACGCCTCCTGGAGGAGGCGGGGAGCTGGAAGCAGATGGCCGAGATCATCGAGCGCGCCCTCCAGGGCGCGTTCTGAACACGCGCGTCAGGAGGTCGCCATGTTCGATCTCGCCCGCTCAGTCCTCCGTCGCGTCGGCACCTTCGCCGGCCGCCGACGGCTCGAAGCTCGGTTGCGCGAAGAACTCCAGCTCCACGCCGACCTGATAGCCGCCGATCAGCTGGAACGCGGGGCATCCCCCGAAGACGCGCGTCGCCAGGCCCGGATCGCCGTGGGCGGCCTCGACCAGCTCTGTGAGGAGTCTCGCGACGCGCTCGGCTTCCGTTGGCTCGATGACTTCGGACGCGACCTGCGCCTGGCCCTCCGCGAGCTTGGCCGCAGGCCCGGGTTCGCGTGCGTCGTGGTGCTGACGTTGACGCTGGGCATCGGCATCAACGCGATCGTCTTCAACTCCGTGTACACCCTGTTGTGGCGACCGCTGCCCTTCCCGGCGGGCGACCGGTTGGTGGCGATGAACCGGCAGGCGGCGACCACGGCGGTCCTCGTGCCGACGTCCGGGTACGAGGCGGCCTGGGTTCGCGACCACGTGCGGGCCGTCGAGGAGGTCGGACTGGTGGCGGGCCGACCGCCGTTGGGAGTCTTCGTCGACGGCGACCTGGTGGATCTCGAGTGCAAGCGGGTCAACGCAGGCTACCTGAGGGCCCTGCGCCTGCGGCCAGTCGCCGGCCGGCTGTTCGGTGACAACGAAGATCGGGGGACCGCAGAGGAGGCCGTTGCGCTTCTCACAGAGGCGGCCTGGAGGCGTTACTTCGGCGCTGATCCGTCGCTTGTCGGGCGCACCGTGACGTCGATGGCAGGCGCTGCTCGCAGGCCGGTTCGGATCGTGGGCGTGCTGGCGGACACCGGCACGTTGCCCTACGCAGCCGGCGTGGAGATCCTCACACCGATTCCGTGGCTCCACGCTGACGTGCGTAGCGACCGGGGTACCGGGCAGTTCAGCACCGTCCTGCGTCTGAAGGACGGCACGACGCTGGCGCAAGCGTCGAGCGACCTTGCCTCCGCCATCATGGCCGCCGACGCCGACTTGCCCGAGCGCCATCGCGGAGGCCGCGCGTGGCTCGTGCCGCTTCGCAGTGCGCTTCTGTCGGGCGGGCAGACACCGGTGTGGTTGCTGCACGCAGCGGCAGGCCTGCTGCTCGCCCTCACCGTCGTCAACGTAGCGAGCCTCTTCGTCGCGAGGGCCATGTCCCGCGAACACGAAACCGTGGTGCGCCTCGCGCTCGGCGCGTCGCTCCGTCACGTGGTGCGTGCGCAGTTCGCCGAGGCGCTCCTGGTCTCGCTGATCGGGTTCGCCGCGTCGCTGGCGCTCGACTACGTGGCCAGGCCCCTCATCCCTGAACTGTTGCCGGAACTGCGCGCCGTGGGACCGGAGCTGCTGCAGACTGGTCCGGCCCTGGTGGCGTTCGGCCTCGCCTGCTGTGCGGTAGTCGCCGTTTCACTCGCGCTCCTCCCTGCCGTGGTGCGCTGGCGAACACCGCGCCTGTCGGCGCTGTCGGCGACGACGCAGCGGGCAAGCGCGCGGACACGCGGGCGCGAGCTGTTGGCCGCCGTGCAGCTTGCCATCATTCTCGTCCTGCTCGCCCTTGGCAGCCTGGTGGGCCGGAGCTTCGTTCAGGCTCTGCGGACCGATCCTGGCTTCGAGCCGGTCGGCGTCATCACGTTCACGGCGAACCTCTCCGCCGCTCCGGACGCCCGCATCGCCTCCGCCTACGAACTGGCGGCCCTCGTGTCGTCGCTGCCGGGCACCAAACGGGTGGCGTTCTCGTTCGAGCCTCCACTCGGTGGCGCCTTCGCGGCCAAGCACTCCGCGGACGCCGACATCGAAGCGGCAGATCCGACGGTTCCGATCCGTCTGACGAGCAGCGGATATCTCGAGACGCTCGGCGCCCGGCTCGTGCGGGGGCGCCTGCTGGAGGAGGCCGACGTCCGGTCTAGACGGCTCGTCGCGGTCCTGAACGAGAGTGCCTCACGCCTGCTCTTCGGCGCCGCCGATCCTGTCGGTCGGTCGGTGCGTTCGGCGTTCGGCAATTCGACGTTGACCGTTGTCGGCGTTGTTCGAGACATGCGCACGTCCGGCCTCGATCGGGCAGCGGAGCCGACGCTGTACCGCCCGTACCTGCCGGACTTTGGAAGCGGTGTCGTGGTCAGCGCGCGCACGACCGAGCCGCTCGAGCGGTTCGTGCCGGCGTTGCGGGAGCGCGTGCGCGGATGGAACCCGACCGTGGTGCCTCGCAGAGCGGCCCTCCTCCACGACGGCTTGCGCCGGACCATCCTGCCGCGCCTTCGGGCCACGGTCCTTGTCGGAGCGTTCGCGATCTTGGGACTTGTGATCGGATCGATCGGTCTCTACGGAACGCTGTCGGCGGACGTTAACCGCCGGACCCGCGAACTGGGCATCCGGCTCGCGTTGGGCGCCCCGGGTCGGAGCGTGCTGGCGGTGGTTGCGTGGCGTGGAACCCGCGTGGTTGGCGCCGGCCTCGGTGTGGGCGTCGCGGGCTCCGCGGCCGCGGCGGTGCTCGTTCGGCGGCATCTGTACGGGGTCGGGCCGTGGGACGGCATGTCGCTCGCCCTGGCCGTGGTGTTGCTCATCGTTGCGTCCGCTGCTGCCGTGCTCCTGCCGGCGCTGCGCGCCGCCCGGCTCGACCCCGCTGTGACGCTGCGCGAGGGCTGACGACGCTGTGCCTGAGCGGGGCGCTACCTCGGACACGTCCCTCTCGGTGCACCTGCGGCTGAAGATCCTGCTCCGAAAGCAGGTGGGGAGCGTAGATGTTTCGACCGCACGAGAAGCCAGTGAGCAGAGCGGCCGACTGGGTCACTCGGCGTCCACTCACGTCCTACTTCGCCCTCTGTTTCGCAATCTCTTGGGGATTGCTGATCTCGTTCGGGCCCCTCTATGCCCGCGGCGTGGTCATCATCGTTCCGGTCCTGATGCTCGCGTTGTTTGGACCCGCGTTGGCCGGCATGGTGGTGTCTGGCGTGCTCAACCCGGGGCCCAAACACGCCGCTCCCGGGAGGAGGATCTTCTTCTTCCTCCTGACCTGGCTGGTTGCCACACCGGTGTTCGTGTTCAGCCCGGAACTCGGTCGCGAGGGAATCACGATCTCCGCCCGACTGGTGGCCATGTCCGCCGTGGTTGCCCTGATACCGGCGTTCATCGCGTCTTCCGCGTTCTCGAGCACGCCGGGGATACGTGCGCTTCTCATCCCGCTGGTGGTCCCTCGCGGACATGCCGCGTGGTACCTGGCGGCTGTCCTGATCACTCCGGCTCTCCTCGTCCTCTCGATTGCCGTCGAGATGGTGCTGGGAAGGGAGCTGGGCTCGCCACGGGTTTCTGTCGATGGCGGGTGGCCCAGCGTCGTGATCGTGGTCAGCCTGTCGGCTGCGTACCGGTTCTTCTTCGCCAACGCCTGCGGTGAAGAACCAGGCTGGCGTGGTTTTGCCTTGCCCAGGCTCGAGGCGCGATTCAGCCCCTTGGTGGCGAATCTGATACTGGCGCTGTTCTGGGCGCTGTGGCACCTGCCATTGCCGCAAGCTCGAGGGCTTGGCAATCCAGCGGCGTTCGTTGAATACTACGTCGGCACGTTCTCCCACTGCATCCTGATCTCCTGGCTGTTCAACCGCACGGGAGGAAGCATCCTGGTGGCAGGGTTGCTGCACGTCTTCTCGAACGTCAGCAGGCTCTACATTCCCGAGACGAGTGCCTTCCTGGTGGTCCGACCGGCCTTCTGTCTGGCCCTCGTCATGATTCAGGGTATGTGGAGGAAGCCGGTCGAGGCGTAGTGAATCGTCATCTCCAGCGTGTGGCGGAGCACGACCGTGTCTGCGGTCGTCTTGATCTGTTCGTAGCTGTGACAGCCATCGAAGCCCTTGGGTCCGGTGTACCTGAACTTGATGGACTCCCCAGGTACATACTCCTCTACGAAATACCTGATCGGGCGGTGTCCGCCGCGCGCGCCGACGCCAAGCCGGCGGTCGAACTCCATCCTTCGCCGGCTATTCGGGGCCAGCTCTGTCTGACACAGAACTGACACAGACGAGCGTGCATCAAGCGGTTCATCCAGGTACGCGGTAGGAGGCGAATCGGCGCTTTTCCGTTGAAAAGCACCACCTTGTACCCACTGGTACCCACCCGTCCAACGGTTCCTTCCAACCTAAAACCCTGGGACCCGCAAGGGTCGTGTGGGTTCGACCCCCACCCCCGGCATTCTGAACAGAATTCAGAAGCCAGAATCCACAACTCAGAAGACTGAAGAGAGAAGTCGGAGGACCGTCTTAAGACCCGCCATCCAGGCGGGTTGGTCGCGGTACTGGGGGGGACACCCGCTACTACGAGGGCTACCCGGTGCCGTCCGGGGAGGCGGCGCAGTCACGCCGCTCGCCTTCGAAAGGAGAGACGGTTCTCCCGTCCGTGCGGCGGCGATGTCCGGCTGACGCGTCGGCCGCCCCGCCTACGACGGCCTGGGAACGAGGTTCGCTCGCAGGATGTGGATGCTGATGAGCAGGACCCACAGCGGGAATACGAGCGGCGCCCAGTACACGATCCCCAGGCTGAGCAGGAGGAACAGCGCCAGCGCGAAGCCCAGGTACGCCATCCAGCGCGGGAAGATGCTCGTGCGGAGCGAGACCGTGCACGTCGACACCATGAACACGCCGGCCATCTTCATCGCGTAGACGTTCATGATCTCGTAGGTCACCGTTCGGCCGAACGAGTACAGGCCCGCCTCGGGGATCATGCCCGGATTCCCGCCGTAGATCCGAAGAACGCCGCCCGCCACCGCCGCGGAACTGAACAACATCGCGAGGAACAGGAGGCCGCTGCCGAAGAACACAGTGGCGAAGAACTTGTCCTCCCGCTGGCCCAGGCGGTCACGGAGGACGCCGATGAACCACAGGAAGGCGATGCCGGCGAAGGGCAACAGGTGCATCGCGAGCGCGATCCTGCCGAGGCCTCCCAACAACCAGACGCCTCCGTCGCGCGGATTCGCCGGCACGGTGACGCGGATCAGCACCAGGCTGGTGATGAGCAGCAGCGAGAACAGGATTCCTGCCACCGCGGCCGCACGGGGCGTCGTCATCGGCGAGTGGGGGGTGTCCATGACGCGCCAATTACAGCGCGCGAGCGCCTTCTCGTCAACCGCCGGCGCAGGGGGGAGGCGGCCGATCAGTTCCCGCGGGAACACCTGGGCCCTGTTCTGCGACACCGGCGGCCGTGTCCCGCCTCGCTGCGGCTTCTTCTCCAGTCCTGGCCGCAGCTGCTGAGGCGGCCGCCGACTCCTTCGCTCGACCGGGGTCCAGGTTCGCGTGGGGAATGCGACGGATCCAAGCCTCAGTCTCGTTTGCGGGCGGGACCTCCGGCTTCATTGCGACCGCGGTTCGAGGGGGCTGCCTCATCCTGCAACGGGTGGACGACCCGGGCCGGTCCGCAGTCGCCGAGCAGCATCCGCTCGGTCGAGGCCGCGTGACGTTCGGCGATGACGCTGTTCCACCGACGGATCCGACCGAGATAGACGGCTGGCGTCGACTTGCGCTTCCCCATGGGCCGCACGCCTCAGCCGTGCCGAGCGCCGGCCAGCGCCCGCAGTCGTGCCAACGCAGCAGCCGCAGCGTCATCGGACGGATCTCCGCCCGGGCAGTCCCAGATCAAGACGTCGCGTTCGTCGACGATGGCGGGGATGGGCACGCCGCGCTCGACAAAGCGCAGCGCGGTGATCGCGGCCGCCCGAATGGTCGGGAACTGGAGACGCGGCAGCAGCCCGCCGGGGTGACGGACCACCAGTGACGCACGCGAGGGCGGCGGCTGTACCAAACCGCACCGTCTTTGGCGGGAACGCATGGTTGGGGTGAAAGCAGAAGGCGTACCAGGCCTCGGGTGCGAACGGGGCCGCGAATCGCAGGGTTGCACAGATGAGCGCGCTGGACGAGACACCTGTGAGGCAGACTATGGTCAGCCTTGTGGCCCGGGAACGCGGTCTCAACGCCCTGGCGCCCGACCGGCAACCGCCGCGTCGTTCTTCCTCTCAAACTCCCCGGCCCGCATCAGCAGCCACGTGTTCGGATCCAGGACGACCGCCACTGGCTCCTTCTCGACCTTGATCGTGAACGTCTGCGTGCGCTGGTCGAGAGCCACCGTTTCGACCCTCGGCGCCGCCGCGTGATCGACGAGGATGCCGATGTCGAGCGCCGTCGAGTAGACGGTGGTCGCCGGCTGGGTCTGCCTGATCTCCACCGTGAGCACGCCGTCCGCCCAGGTCCAGCCGCCGGCGACCGTCGGCTGACCGGGCGTGAACACCCACTGTCGGAAGAAGTTCTCGAGCGGCTTCCCCGACACCTCCTCCATCACGCGCCGGAAGTCGTCGGTCAGCGCGTTGCCGTCCCGATACCGCGCGTAGTAGGTGGAGACGCCACGCCAGAACACCTCGTCACCCACGAGCCGGCGCAGCATGTGGAGGAACCAGCCGCCCTTCTGATAGCTGTTGGTGCTCAGGATATTGTCCAGTTTCGGGTTCGCAGGCGTGACGATGGCGGAGGCGGGATTGCGGTCGAAATACCGGGCGATGGAGTCGCGGTCGCGACGCAGTCCTCGCACCATCGTGTCGCGCCCGAACGTGAATTCGTTGTAGACGTGCGTGAAATACGTCGCGAACCCCTCGCTCAGCCAGGTGTGGTCCCAGTCCGCTTCGGTGACCGAGTCGCCGAACCACTGGTGGGCGATCTCGTGCGCGAACAGCCCCTCGTTGGTCCCGCGGCCCGTGACCACGCGCTCCGTGTAGAAGATCGCGCCGGCGTTCTCCATGCCGCCGTAGCGCGTCTTCGACTGGACGTTGGCGAGCTTCGGGTACGAATAGGGGCCGACGCGCCAGGAGAAGAACTGCATCGGCTTCATCGCGATCCGGAAATCGGCGAAGCCGAAGTCGCGATCCTGCGCGTACACCCACGATTGGACCGGCGCGCCGCCTACCTCGCCGATGGTCTCCACCGCGAACCGCGCCACGCCAATGACCATGCAGTAGGTGGTGATCGGCACGGTCTCGCGGTACCGGGTGAGGCGTCGGTTGCCGGTCAGGCTCGTGGTTTCGAGGAGCGCGCCGGGCGCGACGACCTGATAGGCCTCGGGCGCGGTGATCACGAATTCGCACGCCGCCTTGTCGGACGGATGGTCGATGGTGGGTAGCCAGTGCCGCGCGCGGTCGGGGAAGTTGTCGCCGAAGAACACCCGTTCGGCATGCCTGTTGGGGCCGACGAGCAGGCCATCGGCCGGGACGCCCGCGTAGCGGATCGTGACGCGGCGCCGGTCGCCAGCCCTTCCGGTCGGGCCGAGTCGCACCGTGATCCGGTCCCCCTCGTGGGTGAAGGACAGCGTGTCGGCGCCGCTCGTCACGCTGGTGACGGTCATGCCGGTCCTGCCGTCGGCCGACGGGCCGACCAGGTCCAGCCACAGTTCGCGGACGTTGTCAGCCCTGATCGCGAGATCCACGTCGGCCTCGGCGCTGATCGCCGCCGAGTCGTCCTTCACCTCGATCCTGAAGACGTAGCCGCGGACGTCGATCCCTGGTTGACGCGGGTAGGTGTCGGCCAGGGCCGGCGACCAGGCCCCGGCGAACAGCACGGCCGCGGTCGCGGCGCGCATGGGCCATCGGGTGATGAACGAGTTCGGCATGCGGACGCTCCGTGTGCAGGACGTGACGTGGACAGAAGACAGAAGACAGAAGACAGAAGACAGAAGACAGAAGACAGAAGAAATAGAAGACAGCAGCCAGAAGACAGAATCCAGATGACGGACCAGAGAACAAAGAAGGCTGGCAGACTGCGTCCCGCTGGCTAGGGCCCAGGGCCGAGGGCACTGGGCTCAAGGCTCAAGGCCCAAGGCTCAAGGTGCGTAGGGCGGGTCTTTAGACCCGCCAGCCGTATGCCGCAAGTCGCAGTATAATCCGCAGGATCAGGCGTCGTGGAGACAAACGCATCGTCCCCGTCAGGAGAACACACATGCACCGTTCGCATCGCACACGCAACCTGCTGCTCGTCCTCTGCCTGCTGCTGGCCGCAGCGCCGGCCTTCGGGCAGGCCGCGCAGACCCAGAAGCCCCAGCCGTTTCAACCGCAGGTCGCTCAGGCCGGCAAGGACGTTGTCTGGGTGCCGACGCCGCAGGTCCTCGTCGAAAAGATGCTCGACATGGCCGGTGTGACGGCGCAGGACTTCGTGATGGATCTCGGTTCGGGCGACGGCCGGACCGTGATCACCGCGGCCAAACGCGGCGCGCACGCGCTCGGCATCGAGTACAACCCCGACATGGTGGAGCTGTCGAAGCAGAACGCCGAGAAGGAAGGCGTCAGCGGCCGCGCCGAGTTCATGAAGGCCGACCTGTTCGAGACCGACCTGTCGAAGGCGACCGTCATCACGCTGTTCCTGCTGCCGGACATCAACCTGCGCTTGCGTCCCAGGATCCTCGATCTCAAGCCTGGCACGCGCATCGTGTCGAACACCTTCACGATGGAGGACTGGAACGCGGACGAGATTGCGACGGTCGGCGAGGACTGCACGTCGTGGTGCACGGCGCTGTTCTGGATTGTCCCGGCCAAGGCCGAAGGCACGTGGACCTTCCCGAACGGGGAACTGACAATGACGCAGACGTTCCAGATGCTGGCGGGAGAGATGCGCATCGGTGACAAGAGGGCGCCAATCTCCGACGCCCGCCTCCGCGGCGACCAGATCAGCTTCGTCGTCGGGGGCGTCAAGTACACCGGCAAGGTGAACGGCGCGTCGATGAGCGGGACCGCGGCGACGGGGTCGAGCACGACGCAGTGGACGGCCACCAAGGTGAAGTAGGCGAGACCGCTTCGGCCCGCGCCTTCACGCGGAGCATCGCTTCGCGCACCGTGAAGCCGTTCCGGACGTCGGCGACGACCGCAATGAGGAAGATCCTCAGGACCGTCCGCCCGACCGGACCGGCGACCAGCCTCGTCACTCTGCCCATTGTTCACGAGGTCGGCTCCTGCGGTGAAGCGTGCCGGTTCGGCCCGGCTCGGCGCATACTGTTGCCGGGGGGACACGACAGATGGCGCGATGGCTGGCATGGGCCGGAGCGGCGGCGACGGCGGCGGCTCTGAGCGCGGACGGCGGCTCGGGCACCATCGATTCGCTCGTCAAGGCCGAGCGCGCGTTTGCGAAGATGAGCGTCGCGACGTCGCAGCGCGACGCGTTCCTGGCCAACTTCGCGGACGACGGGGTGCGGTTCACGCCGGGGCCGGAGAACGCCAAAGAGGCGATCCGCAGGCAGCCGGCGCCGGCCGGGCCGCCGGCGCGGACGCTGGACTGGGAGCCGGCCATCGGCGACATCGCGGCGTCCGGCGACCTCGGCTATACGACCGGCCCTTACCTGTCGACGTCGAGGGCGGCCGACGCTCCGCCCCGGACCGGGTGGTTCTTCTCGGTCTGGAGATGGCGGCGCGACACGCGGTGGAAGGTCGCAGCCGACTTCGGCATCGAGGCGCCGTCGTCGGTGGCGTTGAGGCCGCGCACGTTCAGGCGGTCGGAACTGCGAGCCGGCAGGCTGCGGGTACCGCCTGGCCCGAAGACGCTCGAGGAAGAACTCCGCGCGGCTGACGCCGCGTTTGCCGATGTGGCCGGCGACCGCGGGCTCCAGACCGCGTACCGCGTGCTGGCGACGTCCGACGTCCTGGTCTTTCGGCCGGGCGTCGCGCCGGTCGGGGGACGGATCGCGGTGGAGTCGGTCATGCCGTCTGCCCCGCTGCGGTTCACGCTGGAGCCGGCACATGCCGAGGCGTCGCAGGCCGGCGACCTCGGGTTCACCTACGGCGCCTACTCCGAGGCCGCCGCCGGCCGACCGGAGGTCCGCGGCTACTACCTCCACGTCTGGAAGCGACTGGCCGGCGGGTGGAGGTTGGCGGCCGACGTGGCCAATCAGTAGTCCCGCGAGCAAGGAGTCGGTGCGCGTGATGAAGCTCCATCTCGATCCTCTGCCCGGTTTCATACCGTTTTCCGGCCCGGTCGTCCTGGTGATCATGGACGGCGTCGGCCTGGGCAGGCGCGACGAGTCGGACGGCGTCTTTCTGGCGCACACGCCCGTGCTCGACGAACTGTCCGCCGAGCCGCTGTTCGTGTCGCTGAAGGCGCACGGCAAGGCGGTCGGCCTCCCGTCGGACGAGGACATGGGCAATTCCGAGGTGGGGCACAATGCGCTCGGCGCGGGCCGGGTGTTCGCCCAGGGCGCGCAGCTGGTGAACGACGCGATCGCGTCCGGTTCGATCTTCAAGGGCGCCGCGTGGCAGGAGGCCGTCTCTCGCGGGAAGGCCGGGCGCGCGATGCACTTCATCGGGCTGCTGTCCGATGGAAACGTCCACAGCCACATCGAGCACCTGTTCGCCCTGCTGGATCGGTGTGCGGAGGAGGGCGTCGGCCGCGTCCGGGTGCATCCGCTGCTCGACGGCCGCGACGTGGGCGAGCGGAGCGCGCTGACCTACCTCGACGCGCTCGAGGGCCGGCTGGCGCAGCTGAACGGCGTGGCCGGGCGCGACTACCGCATCGGCTCGGGCGGCGGCCGCATGGTGACGACGATGGACCGGTACGGTGCGAACTGGGGGGTTGTCGAACGGGGGTGGAAGGCGCACGTGCTCGGTATCGGGCGCCATTTCGCGTCGGCCCGCCAGGCAGTGGAGACCTGCTACCGGGAGGATCCCGCCAGCACCGACCAGTATCTCGACAGCTTCGTGATCGAATCGGGCGGCGAGCCCGTCGGAACGATAGAGGATGGCGACGCGGTGGTGTTCTTCAATTTCCGCGGCGACCGCGCCATCGAGATTTCGCGGGCGTTCGAGGAGGAGGACTTTCACGAGTTCGACCGCGTGCGGGTGCCCGACGTCTTCTACGCCGGCCTGATGCAATACGACGGCGACGCGCAGATCCCGAAGCAGTTTCTCGTCGAGCCTCCAGCCATCGACTCCACCGTGTCGCAGTACCTGTGCGCCGCGGGCGTGACGGCGTTCGCCGTCTCGGAGACCCAGAAGTTCGGGCACGTCACGTACTTCTGGAACGGGAACAACTCCGGCTACATCGACGAGCGCCTGGAGAACTACGTCGAGATTCCGTCCGACAAAGTGAGGTTCGACGAGCGGCCGTGGATGAAGGCGGCGGAGATCACCGACGCGGTGATCGAGGCGGTCCAGTCGGCACGCTACCGGTTCATCAGGCTGAACTACCCGAACGGCGACATGGTGGGCCATACCGGGGTGACCAGCGCGATCCGGATTGCTGTCGAGGCCGTGGACCTCGGCCTCCAGCGCCTGCTGCCGGTCGTCCGCTCCGCGGGAGGCGTGCTCGTGGTGACCGCCGACCACGGCAACGCCGACTGCATGTTCACCGAGAAGAAGGGCAAGCGCGAGGCGATGGTGGCGCACACGCTCAATCCAGTGCCGTTCATCGTGAAGGACTTCTCGGGCGCCAACCGGCTGTCGCTCACCGGCGTGCCTTCGCCCGGTCTGAGCAACGTCGCCGCGACGCTGTTGACGCTGCTCGGCTTCCAGAAGCCGCACGACTACGACCCGTCGCTGGTCACGATCTCGTAGGCGCCGGCATTCCGCGCCGCGGATCGTTGGTTGACCGGATCTCAACCACAGAGCACACAGAGAACACGGAGGTTCCTACGCGGGAGGCTCCGACCGGGTGGCGCCGCCGCGCAGCGGCGGCGCCGGGCGGCCGAGTGCCGCGCAGCGGGAATGAGCCCGATTGCGAGAGGACGGGTTCATTCCCGCTGCGCGGCACTCGGCCTGCCGGGCCCTGCGGGCCGGCACCGGTCGAAGCCCAGTCGGCCATCGCGCTCCCATGCGTGACCCAGTCGGTCTCCGTGTCCTCTGTGTCCTCCGTGGTTGTCGTACGTGGACGCGATGGCGGCGGAACATGATTGCGCGTTCACAGCGGGCGCCGCGCGCCTCATATAATCGTCTGCATGGTGCGCCACGATTTCGACACGGTCCTCGACCGCCGCCACACCCACTCGCTGAAGTGGGATCACTGCCGCGACACGTTCGGCCTCGACGATGTGATCCCGATGTGGGTGGCCGACATGGACTTCGCCGCGCCGCCGGAAGTGGTGGCGGCGATCGAGCGGCGGGCCGCGCACGGCGCGTACGGATACGTGTCGGTGCCCGAGTCGTTCTGGGAATCGGCCATCGCGTGGCTCGAACAGCGCCACCAGTGGACCGTGAATCGGCGCTGGCTGCAGCGCGCCCCTGGCGTCGTGCCCGCGCTCAGCCTCTGCGTCAACGCATTCACCGCGCCTGGTGACGGCGTCGTCGTCCAGACGCCGGTGTACTATCCGTTCTTCCACGCCATCGAGAAGAACGGGCGTCGGATCGTCCGCAACCCGCTCCTCGCCGACGGCGACACGTTTCGGATGGACCTGGCCGATCTCGAGCGGAGGATCGACGACCGGACACGGATGCTGATCCTCTGCAGCCCGCACAACCCGGTCGGCCGCGTCTGGACGCGGCCGGAACTCGAGGCGCTGGGTGAGCTCTGCGTCCGTAGGGATCTCATCGTCCTGTCGGACGAGATCCACATGGACCTGACGCTTCCGGGCCACACGCACGTGCCGCTGGCGACGATCTCGCCCGAGCTGTCGGA
This sequence comes from uncultured Acidobacteriota bacterium, assembly GCA_963698725.1. Lineage (GTDB taxonomy): Bacteria > Acidobacteriota > Vicinamibacteria > Vicinamibacterales > Fen-181 > FEN-299. Next base: position 678,975 of record CAVORY010000002.1, on the reverse strand, counting down.
GCGGACCGTGACATGCGTGGCCCCGAGCAAGACATTCAACGTGGCCGGACTGTCGATGTCGCTCATCGTCGCACGCAATTCCGAGCTGCTGGCGCGCTACGAGTCGCAGTTCGACGCCGCGGGTCTCGAGATCGCCAACCTGTTCGGCACGGTTGCCCTCGAGGCGGCCTATCGAAGCGGGGCCGAGTGGCTCGACCAGCTCCTGGATACCTCGCGGCGAACGTGGACTTCGCCGAACGGTTCATCCGGGAACGAATCCCGGCGCTGCGGTTCATCCGGCCGGAGGGCACCTACCTGGCGTTGATTGACTGCCGAGGGCTCGGGATGCCGCAGAAGGAGCTGGATGACTTCTTCCTGAGGACGGCGCGGGTCTACTTCGACAGTGGCCCGTGGTTCGGCGAGGAGGCGACCGGCTTCGAGCGCATCAACCTGGCGTGCCCGCGCGCGACGCTTGCGGAGGCGCTGGAGCGGATCGAGAGAGCTGTCAGCTGCTAGCCGGGAGCTGTTAGCGGATCCGCGGCCACCCGCCAGCGTTTCGTGATCCGCTGATAGCTGCCGGCTGCCCGCTGCCAGCTTGCTCAGTCCCTGTCGCTCCCAAGCACCCGCCCGCTCCGCCTGTCCAGCAGCATCAACGTAGCGTGGCCGGCGGCCAGACGGAGCCGTGTGACGACGCCGCCAGGCAGCGAGACGCTGACATCCTGGGCCGCGCTCGACTCGGATGCCAGCGCGAGCAACACAGTGTCGGCGTAGGTGATGACGCCAGCGTAGACGCTGCCATCGGCGGGCTCGACGACAATCGCCGGACTGACGCCAGCCACGGCAATGGCTGCGCGGTAGAGCGCCACCGTCGCATCGGGCGACTCCGAGAGTTCCACGGGCAGCGGCATCCAGAGGACGGCCCCCTTGCCGCGGACGACCCGGTGAACGGACGCCCACGATTCCCCGGCGACCGACGCCGTTTCGAGCCGCTCCAGCCGGTCGCCGCGATAGCCGAGCCGATAGCTGGTTCCCGCAATCACGGCGGGTTCCTGGCCGGCGACTGGGCGTGACGATGCCCGCAGGCCAAGCGCCTTCGTCCGCTCGACGGGCCGCCAGTGCTCGTCCGCGTCGACGATGCCGGTCACGAGCAGCGTGGAGCCGTTCTCGACCGCCGCCATCAGCGTCTGCCAGGCGGCGTCGGTCAGGACGCGCGGCGACGGCGCGATGATCAGCCGCGGTGCGCCGAGCGTGTCGGCCAGCCCGTACTCGCCCACCGCGCGTGCCTGCACGTGGAGGTGGTTCGCGAGGACCCGGGCCGCGCGCTGTGTCGCCTCGACCGCCAGCGACCGGGGCGAGAACATCTGCGAGTGCGGAATCAGCAACGCCACATCGTCCAACCGGCGCCCTCGCAGGCGGTCGGCGTGTGCGCCGAGGAATCGGGACAGCCGGACGAACGGCTCGAGTTCGGGGCGGGCCGTCCCGTCGGCGCGGAAGAAGCCGATGCCCGCTTCGTTGTCGCTCGCCATGAACGGGTTCGTGTTCCAGATCCACTGCACGTAGCCCGAGCTGCCCGAGCCGACGGCGATCGCGAGCTTGCGTTCCAGCAGGCGCGCAGCTTCGTTCTCGGTCCGCCATGGCGTGCCGTCGACCCGCTCGTAGCGCATCATGCCCGTCTCCTCGACGAGCATCGGCCGGTCGGGCAGGGCAGGCAGGACGGCGTCCCAGGCTTGCGCGTCGTTGTTCCACCAGGTGTGCATGCAGGTGAAGTCGATGCCCCGTCCGAAGAACAGCGGGTTGGGCCGCTCGCTCAGGCCGCCTTCATCCTGGCCCACCGTGACGAGCTGCGCCCGGTTTCCGTTGCTCCGGAGCGCCTCGGTCATCTGCCCGACCCACACCGCGAACATGTCCTGCGAGAACCGCTTGTAGTCGGCGGCCTTTCGGTGGCGCACGGTCCCGAACAGGTTGCGGTCGGTGAAGTCGTCGAGCGAGGGCAGCGAGGTGTCCTCGTCTGGCGCCGAGCCCCACGCGCGGAGTGCCGCCGCTCGGTAGTCCTCACCGCCCGCCCCGTAGCGGGTCCGCAGCCACTTCTCCCACGCCGCGCTCTCCGACCGGTCGCCGTTCGGCCGTGTCCTCCACAGCTGCGACGCCGCGCTGAACGACGGCTCGTTGATCAGGTCCCAGATCACGTCGTTGGTGGCGGAATAGCGGCGCGCGATCGCGCCGAGAAACGCCTGCTGCGCAGCGACGGCACGCGGGTCGAGGAACGGGTTCTCTCCGCCCCACGCCTCGGGAAGGAAAGCGAAGAAGGTGAAGATGACTTGGATGTCGTGCTGCCGCGCCGTCAGGAGAAAGACATCGAGCGCCCGCAGCGCCGATTCGTCCAGCCGTCCGACCTCGGGCATGTAGCGCTTCCAGCCCGTCCAGATGCCCGTTCGCACCAGGTTGACGCCGGCCGCCTTCATCTGCGTGAAGTCGCGATTCCACACGGCAGGGTCCGGTTCGAGGAGAAACCGCCGGTGGACGTCCGACGCCATGTAGGTGGTGCCCAGAACCGGGAACGGGCGTCCGTTCCGCGCGAACCCGTCCTTGGATGCCACGAGCGGCGTGCCGCCCGACAGCATCGACGCGTCATAGACCCAGAAACCCGTGCGAGCTTCGAGGTGCAGGGCCGGCGTCCCCGCGCCGGGGGCCCGGATATCCACGGTCACGTTCACCTCGTGCAGACCGCCGCGGACGAGCGGGCGGTCGAGGCCGGAGAAGCCGACCCGGACGGTGGAGAAGGCTGCGGTGCCGTTGGCCGTCGCTCCCTTCGTGCCGAGGCTCCGCCCATCGGGTCCGGTGAAGGCCAGCGTCGCCTCGAGGAGGCGCTGCTCGGACGTCGAGGCGCCGGGCCGCCGGACGGTCACTTCGATCTCTGGCATCTCGCCGGCGACATAGCCCGCAAGGGTCGGCCGCGCAACGATCTCTACCGCGCCCGTTGACGCGGCATCGACGAGCGCCCTGATCGCGGCTGGGCTCACACTCCCGCGCAGGTTCGCGAGCACCCAGGCGCCGCCGGCGAACCGGCCGGCCAGCCGATCGACGCGGACGATGGGCGCGGCAACCGCGCGGCCGCCAGCGTCCGAGCCGACGACGAGCGGCTGTACGCGGCCCTCGCGCGGCCCGTCCGATCCGTCCTCGTCGGGGAAGTCCTTCGTGTTGGTCAGCCTGATGTCGGCCTCGAAGACGGCGTCGGCGCGGAACCCGGCTGCGAGCGACGCCGGGACGGCAGGCGCGGCAGCGGCGACGGCCCATGTCGTGACCGCTGCGGCGGGGACCTCGAAGATGTGCGTGAAACCGATCGCCTTGTAGCAGGCCGACGATTCGGCGTGCGTCTGCCAGGCGGCGCCCCTCCGAGACACCGCCACGGCGAACGGGCGCCCGCCGACGTTGACGAGGTTCCCACCGGCCTCGAGGAACCTCAGGATGGCCGGCCACGCTTCCTCGGGATACGCGCTGCCGAATGGCAGGACCAGGACGTCGTAGCGGTTTCGGGCCAGGTCGGACGCGAGCCTGGCGACGGGAAGCAGGTCGACGTCGAGGCCGGTCAGCGCCTCCCGCAAGGCAACATCGCCGGTCGCTTCGACGTCGACCGCCGGGAACCCGGCTTCGAAGAACACGGCGACGCGGGGCCGAGGGCCGGCCGCCGGCGTCGATTGCGCAGACGGGCTCCACGATGTCAGCCAGACGGCTCCCAGCACCGCCGCGCCTGCCGCCGCCATCGTCAGCGACGCTGAATGGCTCATAGAGAGAAGCTCACGTGCGACCGCGGGCCGCCGCAATGACGGCCGCGACCGACTCGGGCCGCGTGACGTCCTGCGCGTACTCCGGCGGGCGGAGCGTACCGCCCATGAAGACCCGCGGGTTGCGGTACGCCATCCTCCCCTCGCGCGGCTCGAGGCTGGCGAAGTGCAGTTCGGTGGCGCCGCACACGGGCGCGATGCGGCCGATCGTCCGCTCGGTGATGCCTCCGCCCGGCATGACGATGATGCGGCCTGCCGCGCGCTTCACGAGGGCGACGATCAGGTCGAGGCCTTCGAGCACGCTCGGCTCCTGGCCCGACGTCAGGACGCGCTCGACGCCGAGGTCGATCAGCGTGTCGAGTGCCTCGAACGGATCGCGCGACACGTCGAACGCGCGGTGGAACGTGACGGGCAGGGGCCGGGCGATCGCGATGAGTTCCGCGGTCCGATCGCGGTCGATCGTGCCGTCCGGGTTCAGCAGGCCGAAGACGAGACCGTTCACGCCCAGGCGCTTCGCATCCCGCAGGTCCTCGCGCATGACGGCGAACTCCGCGGCCGAGTAGCAGAAGTCGCCACCGCGCGGCCTCACCATCGCCATGATGCCGATGCGGAGCCGCTGGCGAGCCACGGCGAGCGTCCCGTGGCTGGGCGTCAGTCCGCCCTCGAGCAGGTCGCTGCACAGTTCGACGCGATCGGCGCCACCCTCCTGCGCCGCCACCGCCGCCTCCGCCGAATCCACGCACACTTCGAAGAGCAGGCTCATAGGCGCCAATGGTAACCGAAGGATCACCACAGAGACCACAAAGCACACAGAGATCCCACGCTGACGGCTTCGACCGGGTGCGGGCCTCCGGCCCGCTGCGCTGCGCAATGCGCGGCGTGCACGAACCCGGCGGGTGTCGGAACGGGCTCGTGCGCGCCACGCACCGCGCAGCTGCGGTGCCCCGACGCGGTCGGGGCGCCCTCGGTCGAAGCCCGTTCCGCCGTCGTGCCGTCTCTCCGACCCGCGTGACCCGGCTCTGCCTCCGTGCTCTTTGTGTGCTCCGTGGTTGAGAGCGTCGTATAGTAAGCACACCGTGCCGCGTTCTGCGATGGTGCGCAGGCGCGACGCACGCTCGGGGGGAGCCTTCGATGCGCAAGACGGTCAACCTGATCCTCGCCCTGGTCGCGGCCAGCTACGTCGCCCTGCAGGCCGCCGGTCCGGCCATTCCGGCGCCCGAATCGGTCTTCGGGTTCAAGCCCGGCGCCGACAACAAGCTGGCGACCTACGATCAGACGATCGCTTACCTGAAGAAGCTCGCGGCCGCGAGCCGCTCGATTCAGTTGGTCGAGGCCGGCAGAACCACCCACGGCCGGACGATGTACTTCGCCGTCATCTCGTCACCGGCGAATCTCGGCAAACTCGACCGCCTTCGGGAGATCGCGCAGCGTCTGGCCCATCCTCAGAACCTGACCGACGCCGAAGCGCGGGCGCTCGCGCGCGAGGGCCGGGCCTTCGTCCACATCGACGGCGGATGCCACGCCACCGAGGTGGCGGGCCCGCAGATGGCGCCGCAGCTGGCCTACACCCTGCTCACGCGGACGAACGACCCGATCGTCCAGGAGATCCTCGCCAACGACGTCCTCATGCTGTGGCCGACGATGAACCCGGACGGGATGCAGATGGTGGGCGAGTGGCTGGCGAAGAACGCCGGCACGCCGTACGAAGGGTCGGGCCTGCCGGGGCTCTACCAGGAGTACGTCGGCCACGACAACAACCGCGACGGGTACATGATCAACATGATCGAGTCGCGGGTGCTGGAGCACTTCTGGCGCCAGTGGGAGCCGCACATCATCTACGTTTTCCACCAGACCGCGCCGTTCCCGACGCGGATCTGGCTTCCGCCGTTCTCCGAACCGGTCGGCTTGCATGCGCCCGCCATCATCTCTCGCGAGATCAACATGATCGGGATGGCCATCGCACAGGGGCTGGATCAGCGCGGCCAGGTCGGCGCCACGCACATGGGCACGTCCTTCGATGCGTGGTACCCGGGCTATGTGGACTACGCCCCGGTCTTCAAGAACATTCCCGCATTCTGGACGGAGACTGCGGGGAACCAGGCCGCCCCGCGCGAGTACACGCGGAACGACCTGTCGCCCGCCTACCGCGATCTGCGGCCGCAGAGCCTCTACTCGAGCCCGTGGCCGCCCGGCTGGTGGCGCCTGGCTGACGCGGTGAACTACAACGAGACCGCGGCCATCTCGACCCTCGAGTACGCCGCGAAGTACAAGGACGCCCTCCTCTATAACCGGTATCAGGCAGGCCGGGATCAGATCGCCAAGGGTAGGACGACGGCGCCGTTCGCGTACATCGTGCCGCAGCAGCAGCGTGACCCGGTGGCCGCCGTCGAGATGCTGCGGCGCCTGGCGTTCGGCGGCGTTCGCGTGTCGCAGTTGACGGCGGCGGCGACGATCGACGGCGCGAGTTACCCGGCCGGCACGTGGGTCGTGCCGACCGACCAGGAGTTCGCGGCGATGGCCCGCGAGGTGCTCGACCCGCAGACGTACCCCGACCTTCGCCAGTATCCGGGAGGGCCGCCGCTCCGGCCGTACGACGCGGCCGGCTGGACGCTGCCGCTCCAGATGGGCGTGACGGTCGCCTCCGCATCCAAGCCGCTGGAGGCCGACGTGCGGGCGACGCTCGCGCCGCTCGGACCGCCGATCGCCGTGAAGGGGAAAGCGACGGCGTACAACATGACGGAGCCCAAGGACGCCGCGCCGTTCGATAGTGTGCCGGGCCTCGGGTTCGATTCGGACCGTGCCGCCGCACTGATTGTCCCGCCGGCGGGCCGCATCACCGGCACCGGCCCCGCGCTTCTGGTCGATCCGGCCCAGAACAACGCTTTTCGGGCGGTCAACCTGGCCTGGAAGCAGGGCGCTTCCGTCGGCCTGGTCAGCGATGCGTCGGGAGCGCGGTACGCGATCTCCGGGCTGTCGGAATCGGTGCAGGCGGAACTGGTGAAGTCGCTCGCCCTTGCGGCCGAGCGCTCGAGCGAAGGCGGCGCGCCGATCAGGAAGCCTCGGATCGGGCTGTTTCAGCCCTGGAGCGGCAGCATGGACGAGGGCTGGACGCGCTGGCTGCTCGAGCGCTACGACTTCGACTTCGTCGTCCTCCGTCCTGAGGACTTCCAGACGCCGCTGACCGGGCGTATCGATGTCGTCATCCTCGCCGAAGACGCGAGGATCCCGACGGCGGGGGCGTCAGGTGGCGGGCGAGGGGCTGGAGGGACGGGCGGCGCGATGGGCGCGCCGCCGGCGGGTGCCGCACCGCCCGGAGCCGCAGCGGCCGCACAAGCCGGTATGCCTGGGGGCGGGGCGCGAGGCGGCGGGGCCCGCGTCGTCCGGCCCGAGTATGCGTATGCCCTGACGGCGGCCGACCTCCAGGGGTTCGACGCGTTCATCCGGGGCGGCGGCACGCTGGTGTGCCTCAACGGCGCCACGCGCTGGGCCATCCAGCAGTTCAAGCTGCCGGTCAGGAACGCCGTCGAAGGGCTGAAGCCCGACGACTTCTTCCTGCGCGGCTCGATCGTGGAGGTCAGGCCCGACCTCGCGCATCCGGTGATGGCCGGGATGCCGGAGCGGGCGGCGGTGTTCGTGGACGGCAGCCCCGTGTTCGACACGCTCGAGGGATTCAAGGGGGCGGTCATCGCCCGGTACGCGGACAGCGCCACGCCGCTGTTGTCGGGCTACCTGATCGGAGAGAAGCACCTCTACGGGAAAGCCGCCGCGGTGGAAGCCGACGTCGATCAGGGGCGGGTCATCCTGCTCGGCTTCCGGCCGCAGTGGCGCGCCCAGTCGTTCGGGACCTTTCGCGTGCTGTTCAACGCGGCGCTGAACGCCCGCCGGCGCTGACGGCTGGGTGCGGCCTGTAACCTCTGGCCGACGTTACGTCATACCTGTGGTGACGGGGGGCGCCGGGCCGGTGTCGGCGGGGAATGGGCTACAATTAAAGGTCTGCCTTTCGTGTCTATGGCCTCACATACCTTCGTTCGCGTGCTGGTGGTGCTCGTGGCGGCGGCATCGCTGTCCGGGTGCTCCATCAAGAAGATGGCGATCAACACGGTCGGGAACGCCCTGGCCGAATCCGGGTCGAACTTCGCGGCCGATGACGATCCGGAGCTGATTGCCGGCGCTCTCCCGTTCGGCCTCAAGACGATCGAGGGGCTGCTGGCGCAGTCGCCGAAGCACAAGGGGCTGCTGTTTGCGTCCTGCAGCGGCTTCACGCAGTACTCGTACGCGTTCGTCCAGCAGGAGGCCGACTACACCGAGGCGCAGGACCTGCAGAAGGCGACCGCGATGCGTGCCCGCGCCAAGAAGCTCTACCTGCGCGCGGTCGGCTACGGCCTGCGCGGGTTCGAGGTGGAGTTCCCGGGCTTCAGCGAGCAGATTCGCAAGGACCCGGACGCGGCGCTCGCGAAGACCACGAAGAAGCACGTGCCGCTCTTGTACTGGACCGGTGCGGCGTGGGCGGCCGCGTTCGCGATCGACGTGGCCGATTCGACGCTGTCGGTGAACCAGACGGCGATCGAGAAGATGATGCATCGCGCGCTGGCGCTCGACGAGGCGTGGGGGAACGGCTCGCTCCACGACTTCTTCATCTCCTGGGAGGCCGCGCACGAGTCGGCCGGTGGCTCCGTGGAGAAGGCGCGCGAGCATTACGCGCGGTCGAGGGCGCTCGCGGCCGGGCAGCGGGTGTCGCCGCTCGTGTCGTTCGCCGAGTCGGTGCTGCAGCCCCAGCAGAAGAAGAAGGAGTTCGAGGCGCTGCTGAACGAGGCGCTGGCCATCGACATCGAGAAGGCGCCGCCCGAGCAGAAGCTGGCCAATGTGCTGGCTCAGCGACGGGCCCGGTGGCTGTTGTCGCGGCTCGATGAGCTGTTCTAGGCGTTCACGGAGACACTGCATCATGATGTTCAGACTGAATCTTCGACGGCTCGCACGGGTGGCGTGGGTCGTCGCGCTCTCCATGCTCGCGTCAGCGGTCCTGGTGCCCTCGACGCCGTCGGCCCAGATCAAGCCGGTCACAGTCAAGATGGCCACCTCGGTGCCCACCAACTCGTCCTGGTTCCTCGTGCTGAAGGACGTGGCCGACAAGTGGAGCAAGCTCTCGAACGGCAGGGTGAAGGTCACCCTCTACGGCGGCGGCACGAAGGGTGACGAACCGGAGGTCGTGGCGGCGATGCGCCTCGGCGAACTGCAGGGGGCGGTGGTGACCTCGGTCGGCATCGCGGAGATCGAGAAGTCGGTCTACGCGGTTAGCATCCCGATGGCCTACGACTCGTACGAAGAGGCCTATGCCGTGCTCGACCGGCTGCGTCCGCGTCTCGAGGCGGCCATCGACGCCAAGGGATTCGTGATGCTGAACTGGGCCGACGCCGGCTGGGTGCATTTCTTCACCACCAGGCCCGTCGCCACCCCGGACGACCTCAAGAAGCTCAAGCTGTTCCAGTGGGCAGGCGACCCGAAGTCGCTCGAGATTCTGGAAGACGGCGGGCTTCAACCCGCGGCCCGCCGCCCTCGCCGACCTCCCGATGGGCCTCTCCACCGGCCTCTTCGAGGCGTGCTCGATGTCGCCGCAGGTGGCGCAGCTCGGGCGCTACTACGAGAGGGCGAAGTACATGACCGACCTCAACTGGGCGCTGCTGCTCGGCGGAACGGTCATCAAGAAGGATACGTGGGCGCAGATCCCCGCCGACATCAGACCCGCCTTGCTCAAGGCGATGCAGGAGGCGGGCGCGAAGCTGCAGGCGGACATCCGGCAGAGTGGCGAGAAGGACGTCGCGGCGATGAAGACGGCCGGGCTGACCGTCGTCCCGGTCGATGCCAAGACGAAGGAGTTGTGGCGGAAGACGGCCGAGACGGCCTACGGCAAGGTCCGCGGCGACTTCGTGCCGGCCGATGCGTTCGACGAGGCGATGAAGGTGCGCGACGAGTTCCGGAAGAACCAGGCTGCGGCGCCCAAGAAGTAGACGAGCGACCACGATGATCGAGACGACGCAGGAATCCACCGGCGGCCGGCCAGGTGTTGTTGCCAGGCTGCTCAAGGGCACCGAGGCAACCATCCTGACGGCCACGCTCGCCCTGGCGACCATCCTCCTGCTGATCGACGCGGTCGGGAGGCCGTTCGGCGGATTCCACGTGCCGGGCAAGGACGAGTACGTCAAGCAGCTTACGCTCTGGCTCGCTTTCGTCGGCGGCCTGGCGGCCGCGATTCAGGGCAAGCACCTGACGCTGTCGACGGCGGAGATCTTCGGAGAGGGGCGCGCGCGCCGCCTTTCGCGGCTGTTCGGCTTCTCGGTGTCGGCGGCCGTCATCGCCGTCCTCGGCAAGGGCGCCTTCGACATCGTGCGCATGCACCGCGCGGTGGCCGAGCCGAAGATGCTGCCGATCGGCATCCCGGAGTGGATGCCGGAAGCGGTCATGCCGGTCGCGCTCGCGCTGATGGCGCTGGTGTTCGCGTACAAGGCGTCGGACAGATGGTCGGGGCGCGCCGTCGCGTTTCTCGCGATCCCGGCGGCGTTCGCGATCGGTCTGTTGCCGCCCGAGACGGTAACCCATCTCTGGCCGTTTGCGCTGGTGGTGCTGGCGGCCGCGCTGCTTGGCGCTCCGGTGTTCGTCGCGATGGGCGGGATTGCGGCGGTCCTCTTCTTCTCGGAAGGCACCCCGGTGTCTGCGGTCACGCGCAAGGTCTACGACCTGATCGCGTCGCCGACGCTGCCGGCGATTCCGCTGCTGACCGCGACAGGCTACGTGCTCGCCGAGAGTGCGGCGGCGGAGCGGCTGGTCCGGTTCTTCCGGTCCCTGTTCGGGTGGATGCCCGGCGGCCTCGCCGTCATGGTGGCCGCCGTGTGCGCCCTGTTCACGACGTTCACGGGCGGGTCGGGCGTGACCATCATCGCGCTCGGCGGCCTCGTGTATCCGATGCTGCGCAAGGACGGTTACTCCGAGGGGTTCTCGCTCGGTCTGGTGACGGCGTCGGGTTCCCTCGGACTCCTGTTCCCGCCGAGCCTCCCCGTCGTGCTCTACTCGGTCGTGGCCAGTTCGCGCGATCAGGTCGTCCCGCTCGACCAGCTCTACATCGCCGGCCTGCTGCCCGGGCTGCTGCTCGTCGTGCTCACGGCGGCGTACGGCATCTTCATCGGCCGGCGCGTCAGCGAGCAGCGGCAGGCGTTCTCCTGGCGGGAGCTGGCCGTTTCGACCTGGCAGGCGAAGTGGGAGCTGGGGCTCCCGTTCGTCGTCATTGGGCTGTTTGCGTCGGGCTGGCTGACGATGATGGAAACGGCCGCGGCGGCGCTGGCGTATGCGGTCGTCGTCGAGTGCTTCATCACGCGCGACCTGCACCTGTTCAAGACGCTGCCGGGCGTGCTGCTGAAGGCGGCGGGCCTGATGGGGGCGGTGCTGATCCTGCTCAGCATCGCGATGGGGTTCACGAACTATCTGGTGGACGCCCAGATCCCGGACCAGATTCTCGCGTGGGTCCAGGCGCACATCCAGTCGCCCGCGATGTTCCTGCTGGCGCTCAACGTCTTCCTGCTGGTCGTCGGCAGCGTGGTGGAGATCTACGCGGCGATCGTCATCCTCGCGCCGCTCATCGTGCCGCTGGGGGCGGCCTACAACATCAACCCGATCCACCTCGGCGTGATCTTCCTGTCGAACCTGGAACTGGGGTTCCTGTTCCCGCCGGTCGGCCTGAACCTCTTCCTCTCGTCGTCGCGGTTCAACACGTCGCTGCCGAAGCTGTACCGCTATGTCGTCCCGTTCCTGATCATCCTGGCGATCGGCGTCCTGCTGATCACCTACTCGGAGTGGATGTCGCTCGGCGTCCTCCGCTGGATGGGCAGGGCGTAGGGGGGCCCTACCGGGATCTTGCGATCCCTACTTCTTCCACCCGTCGGCCAGCTCCTGGACGAACGCTTCGAACGGCCGCGGCGCATGGCCGAGCAGGTTCTGCTGGGCGGCGAAGTCGGTGCCGCTGGCGTGGACCCCCTTGCGGATGAAGTAGTCGTACATGATGCGCATGTCCTGCACCATCCACGGCGGCATCATCGCCGACGCCTGCTTCGCCCAGACGTCCAGGTCGTCGCCGCCGTAGCGTACCGGGCGCCTGAGGATCTCGGAGTACACGCGGGCCGTGTCGTCGCCGGTGAGCCCCCGCGGGCCGTTGAGCGGCACGATGCCGCCGACGCCGCGCGTGAACGCGTTGGCCGCCGCTTCGGCGATGTCCCGGACATCTACGCGGTTCAGCCCGCGCGGTCCGATCGGCTGGGGATAGACGCCGTAGGTGGTAATCGCGTCCCGGAACCAGAGGTCGTTCTGGAAGAAGTTGTTCGGCCTGAGAATCGTCCACGGGATACCCGACGACTGCACGGCCTGCTCGACGGGAATCTTCGAGGCGAAGTGCGGGATCACCTCCGAGCCAGGCGGCATGACGACCGACAGATAGACGATGTGCCGAGCGCCAGCGGCCTTCGCCGCGTCCACCCCGGCAAGGCTCTGCGCCGTTTCGTCGGATCCGACCGGAGCGAGCAGGAACACGCCATCCACGCCCGTGAACGCCGCCGGCAGGGAAGCGGGCTGAGCGAGGTCGCCCGCCACGTGCACGGTGCCGGCCGGCAGCGGCGCCGCCTTCGCGGCCGACCGCGACATGACGCGCGGCTCGACGCCGCTCGCTCGCAGCTGCGCCACCACCGCTGTACCGACCGTCCCCGTGCCGCCCACGACGAGCACCTTCATCTCCGCGCCTCCTGGATGTGAGTCCGCCCAGTCATGGTGACCCAAAGGACCCGGCGCCCGCAAGCCGAGGGGCTGGTCCGCGAACCGCTGTCCGCGTCTCCGCGTCCGTCGTGTCGCCGTTCGCGCGCAGGGATGTTACAGTATGCGGGCCCGCCTCTGGGGCGGGCGACCGAGGTGATGATCATGCTGATCGAACAGCCGCATGCGCTCGGGCGGCCCGGAGCGATCGATCGAGTGAACCAGTTGCTCGACCGCCTGATCAAGAACCCGCCCGGCGGCGCGACGATCAAGGAGGTCCTCAAGCGCTGGGACGGCGAGCGGTTGACGTTCTGCTTCGGCATCTCCCTGGGGTTCTTCGGGGCGGAGTTCAGCGGGACGATGGACGTGACCCACGACCGCGTCGTCGTGGAGTCGGAACTGCCGGCGCTCGTCAAGAGCTTCGTCGGCGAGGAGCGCGCCAGGCAGGTGATTGCCGATCACCTCGGCCGCGCGCTGGAGTGAGATGAATTCGTCCGATTGCCCCAGCGCCGCCTGGGAGCGGACCGAGGGACGTCCGTCGCCGCTGGGCGCCACATGGAACGCCGACGCCGGCGGGTGGAACTTCGCGCTCTACTCGAAGCACGCGACATCGGTGACCTTGTTGCTCTACAGCGCCGACGAGTTCGTCGAACCGGTTCATGCCGTGCGCCTCGATATCTGGTCAACAAATCGGGCTCCGTCTGGCACTGCTGGGTTGCAGAGGGGGCGGCGCGCGGTGCGGCTACTATGCGTATTCGGTGGATGGCCCGGACCATCCTGCCGCCGGGCTCCGCTTCGATCCCGGGAAGGTCCTGCTCGATCCCGTACGCCCGCGCCGTGTTCTTCCCCCCGGGGTTCGATCGGGAGACTGCCAAGTTGCGCGGATCCAACGCGGGTCGGGCGCCGCTCGGCGTGCTCGGGGCCAGCCGGCGCCCTCCCGCCGACCTCGGGCCGCTGCCGCCCGCGGCACGCGTGGGACACCGTCGTCTACGAGATGCACGTCCGCGGATTCACGAGGCGGGACAATTCCGGGGTGGTCGAGGGTCACCGCGGCACGTTCGCGGGCGTCGTCGACAAGATCCCGTACCTGCTGGACCTCGGGGTGACCGTCGTGGAGTTGCTGCCCGTCCACCAGCGCGACCCCCAGGAGCTGAACTACTGGGGGTACATGCCGCTGAACTTCTTCGCGCCGCACGCGCCGTACGCGGCGGCGGGCACGCCCGACGGAGCGATTGCCGAGATGCAGCGCATGGTGCAGGCGCTGCACGACGCCGGCATCGAGGTCGTCCTCGACGTCGTCTACAACCACACCGTGGAGGCGGACGAAATCGGCCCGACGTACTCCTATCGGGGATCGACAATTCCACCTACTACCTGCTGCACGACGACCGGCGCCGTTATCGCAACGACACCGGCACCGGCAACGTCCTGCGCGCCGCGAACCCCGCCGTGCGGCGGCTGGTGGTGGACAGCCTGCGCTGCTGGGCGCGGGAGATGTGCGTTGACGGGTTCCGGTTCGATCTGGCGTCGATCCTCACGCGACGAAGCGATGGATCCGTCGATGTGGAGGACCCGCCCGCCATCGCGGCGATCGGTTCGGACCCGGACCTCGCGGACCTGCGGCTGATTGCCGAGCCGTGGGATCTCGGCAGCTATCAGCTCGGGCGCCGCTTCCCGGGCGCTCACTGGTCCAGTGGAACGACAGATACCGCGATGAGGTGCGGGCGTTCGTCAGGGGCGATCACGGAACGGTGGCGAACCTGATGACGCGGCTCTACGGCAGCTGCGACCAGTTTCCCGGACGTCCTGGCGATTCGTTCCGCCCGTTCCAGAGCGTCAACTTCGTGACGTCCCATGACGGATTCTGCCTGTACGACCTGGTGTCGTACAATCGGAAGCACAACAGCGCCAACGGTTGGGCGAACGCTGACGGCCACGACCACAACCTCAGCTGGAACTGCGGTCACGAGGGGGACGAGGGCGCGCCGCCGGAGGTGCTGGCGCTCAGGCGGCAGCAGGTGAAGAACTTCTGTGCGCTCCTGCTCCTCTCGAACGGCACGCCGATGTTCTGCGCGGGCGACGAGTTCATGCACACGCAGGGCGGAAACAACAACCCCTACAACCAGGACAACGAAACGACCTGGCTCGACTGGTCGCTGCTCGATCGCAACCGCGACATCCACCGGTTCTTCAAGATGATGATCGCGTTCCGGAAGGCGCATCCGTCGATCGGCCGCAGCCGGTTCTGGCGCGAAGATGTGCAGTGGCACGGCATGGGCCGCGAGGTGGACTGGTCCGACACTTCGCACCACCTTGCGTATTGCCTGCACGGGGCGTCTCAATCCGATCGCGATCTCTACGTGATGATCAATGCCGGTCGCGAGGACCTCGCGTTCCGCATCCAGGAGGGCGGTGCGGGCGAGTGGGCGCGGGTGGTGGATACGGCGCGGACGTCGCCGGCCGACATCCTGTCCGACGACGAGGCGGAGCCGCTGGAGTCGCTGGACTTCGCCGTGCGGGCCCGCTCTGTAGTCGTCCTCCTGCGCCGGGTCGGCACGCAGCCGGCGCGAGAGCCCGGTGTCGCCGCCTGACGCCGCCCCGGTCTTCGCCGGCGAGCGCGGCGCCGGCGGTTGTTGCGCTGGATGTATCTCTTCCGGGTATCGAGCAAGGAGCGCCCGATGAGCGGTCGGCCAAGTCACAAGCAACACCTGGTGCGGATGGCGGGGCTCTTCGCGGCAGGCATCACGGCCTTCTTCGTCCTCCGCTGGGCGATGATGCCAGCCGGGTTCGGGCTCTACGGCCACTACCGACCTGGTGCCCTGGATGACGCGAGGCGCCACCCGCTGAACTACGCCGGCCAGGCGGCGTGCTCGGACTGCCATGGCGACGTCGTGGCGGCGCGCGCCGGCAGCCGGCACGCGCGGATCGGCTGCGAGGCCTGCCACGGCCCCCTCTACGCCCACGTGCAGGCGGGTGGCGAGAAGAAGCCAGCCCGCCCCGACTCGCGGGCGCTCTGCGCCCGGTGCCACGAGACCAGCCCGTGGAAGCCGAAGGCGTATCCGCAGGTCGTGGTCGCCGACCACAGCCCCAGCGGGTCGTGCATCGCCGCCGGCTGTCACAAGCCGCACGCGCCCAAGATGTCCTGACACTGGAGCGGACATGAATCCAGAACGACGCGAGTTCCTGCTTTCGACCGGCAAACTGCTGGTGCTGTCGGCATCGGCATCCGTGGCGTGGGAGGCGATGGTCGCGGGCCAGCCCGAGACCGCTCCCAACTACACGATGACCGACCACTGGTGGGGCATGGTGGTCGACATCGAGGCGTGCATCGGCTGCGGCAACTGCGTTCGGGCCTGCAAGGAAGAGAACGACGTGCCCCGCATGCCGCAGTATTTCCGGACGTGGGTCGAGCGCTATCGAGTGAAACCGGACGACCTCGAGCACCCGGTCGTCGACTCGCCGAACGGGGGGTACGACGGGTTCCCCACGAAGGAGGCGGTGGACGCCGAGGCCAAGCACTACTTCGTGCCGAAGCTCTGCAACCACTGCGCGCACTCGCCGTGCGTGCAGGTCTGCCCGGTGGGTGCGACGTTCGAGAGTCCGGACGGGGTCGTCCTGGTCGACAAGAGCTACTGTCTCGGCTGCCGCTACTGCGTGCAGGCGTGCCCCTACGGCACGCGCTTCATCGATCCGCGTACCGAGACGGTAGACAAGTGCACGTTCTGCTACCACCGGATCACGAAGGGGCTGACCACAGCGTGCTGCGAGACGTGTCCCACCGGCGCCCGGCAGCTGGGCGACTTGAAGGACAAGAAAGACCCGATCCACCAGTTTCTGCGCGAGCACCACGTGCTGGTGCTGAAGCCGCAGATGGCGACCGGCTCGAAGGTGTACTACAACGGCATGGACGGTTCGGTCAGATAACGGTAGTGGCGCCGGCCTCCGCCCTTCGACCTTGCTCAGGGCGTCCCGAGCAGGGCCGAGAGGCGTGCCGGCGGAGGACTCCGATGGAGAGCATGCTGCCCGCGGTGCAGGGGTTCATGTACCCGAACGAGATGGAGCTTCAGTGGAGCGTGCTCATCGTCCTCTACCCGTTCGTGACGGGACTGGTGGCGGGCGCGTTCATCCTGGCCTCCCTCGAGCGCGTGTTCGACGTCGAAGCCGTCAAGCCGACCTACCGCCTGGCGCTGCTGACGGCGCTGGCGTTCCTGCTGGTCGCGCCGCTACCCCTGCAGTTGCACCTGGGCCACCCGGAGCGGTCGCTGGAGATGTACCTGACGCCGCACACCGAATCGGCGATGGCGATGTTCGGGTTCGTGTACCTGTGGTACCTGATGGTCGTCCTCGTGCTGGAGATCTGGCTCGACTACCGGAAGGAAATCGTCCTCACATGGCGCGAGTCGCGCGGCCCGAAGCGGTGGCTCTACGGGGCGATGGCGCTCTGGTCCGACAACATCGGCCCGGAGGCGCTCGCGCTGGACGACCGGATCGGCCGCGCGCTGACCGTCATCGGGATCCCGTCCGCGTTCCTGCTGCACGGCTACGTCGGGTTCATCTTCGGGTCGGTGAAGGCCAACCCGTGGTGGTCCACGCCGCTGATGCCGATCGTGTTCCTGTTCTCGGCGATCGTGTCGGGCATCGCGGCGGTCATGCTCGTCTACATGGTCACCGCCTGGTGGCGCGAGCGCCGGATCGACATGGAGTGCCTCGACACGATCGGGCGGTACCTCTTCTACGCGTTCGTCATCGACTTCTCGCTCGAAATGCTCGACCTCATCCACCGGATCTACGAGGCGGACGAGTCGTTCCGGGCGCTCGACTTCATGGTGCGCACGCGGCTGTACACCTCGCAGATCGTCGTGCAGATCATCCTCGGTACGCTGGTGCCGCTTTCGATGCTCGCCGCGGTGCAGTTGCTCAGGCTGTCGGAGCGGGCTCGGCGGTGGGTCTACGCGAGCGCCGGGACACTGACTCTGATCGGCATCTTCGCGATGCGCTGGAACGTCGTGATCGGGGGGCAGCTGTTCTCGAAGAGCTTCCTGGGCTACACGACCTACAAGATGGAGTGGGCGACGCGCGAGGGAGCGCTCCCCGCGGTCCTGTTGCTCATCCTGCCGTTCGTGATCCTCGCCGCCCTCATCCGGCTTCTGCCGCCGTGGGAGGTGGAGCAGTCCGCTGCCCGCCAGCCGGAACCACGACGCTGACCGCGTAGCCGACGGTGACGCAGATGACGGTCCCGACCAGCACGTACCATGTCCACGCCAGCGGCGTGTAGACCTTGACGAGCAGCATCGACACCAGCGACACACCGATCCCGGCCATTGCACCCGGCTGGTTCGCGCGCGTCGTCAGGACGCCCAGCAGGAAGGCGCCGAGCATCGGGCCGTAGACGAGCGAGGCGATCGACAGGCCGGCGGTGAAGACCGACCCCCAGTCGCGCGCGAGCACCGCGATCCCGATCAGCACCACGCCCCAGGCCACCGTGCACCAGCGCGAGAGCCGCAGCAGCCGGTCGTCGGTCGCCCGTGCGCCCGCGATCGGCTTGTAGAAGTCGAACACCGTCGTCGAGGCGAGCGAGTTCAGCGATCCGCTCAGCGTGGACATCGCCGCCGCCGCGATGGCGGCAATCACCAGGCCGGCGACGCCGCGGGGCAGGCTGCTGACAATGAACGCCAGGAAGATCTCGTCGTTGCTCGTGATCTTCGGCGCCGGAGCGTGCCGGTAGTAGGCGTAGAGCATCACGCCGATCGTGAGGAACAGGACGAACTGCGCGAAGACGATGACGCCGCTGGCGACCAGCGCTTTCTGGCTGTCGCGCTGGTTCTTGCACGCGAACAGCCGCTGCACCAGCAGCTGGTCGGTGCCGTGCGAGGCCATCGTGAGGAAGGTGCCGCCGACAAGGCCGGCCCAGAACGTGAACGGGACCGTGAGGTCCCAGGAGAACGAGAGCCACTGGAACTTCCCGGCCGTGGCCGCGTCTGCCACGATCGTCGGCCATCCCCCCGGCACCGCCTGGAGCAGCAGCCAGGCCGCCAGCAGCGAGCCGGCAATGTAGATGACCAGCTGGATGAGATCGGTCCAGATGACGGCGGCGATCCCGCCCTCGAAGGTGTAGATCAGCGTGAGCACGCCCACCAGCAGGATCGACCAGAACCAGAGGTGCGGCAGGCCAGGGAGACTGGACCCGAGGATGGCCGCCACCACCAGCGAGGCGGCGTAGACGCGCACGCCGTCGGCCAGTGCCCGCATCACCACGAAGAGCGATGCGGCGAAGTGCTTGGTGGCCGGGCCGAACCGCCGCGCCAGCAGCTCGTAGGCCGTCACCATCTCGCCCTTGAAGTACGCCGGGATGAACAGCAGCGAGATCACGACGCGGGCGATGACGTAACCGGCCACGACCTGCAGATAGGTCATCGTGCCGCCCTGTTCCGGCCGGGCGTAGACGGTGTAGGCCAGCGCCGGCACGCCGATCATCGTGAGCGTGCTCGTTTCGGTGGCGACGATCGAGAGGCTGATGACGAACCAGTGGGTCGTCCTCGTGCCGACGAAGTAGTCCTTCACCGACCGGTGCGACTTCCGGAACAGCGTTCCGAAGATCGTGATGCCGACCAGGTAGACGAACAGGATGACGTAGTCGATGGCGGAGAAACCCATCGGAAGCTCACTCCTCGATTGCCAGCGGGCAGCGCGCAGCTTTCAGCGGACGGGGTACGACGACGCGTCCGCTGCCGGCTGCCAGCTGACCCCTGTATGTGGCCGCTCCACGTGCCTACCGCGAGGCCTTCAGCTTCTTCCCTCGCGTCTGCGCCCAGGCGCGGACCTTCGGTCGGGCCCGCTCCAGCCACTTCATGACCTCGTCGCTCGCGACCGCGCGGCGGCTGGTCTCGAGGCCCGCCTCCTCCTCGTCGAGCAGAACGGACAACGCGAGCACGCCCAGCGTCGAGCCCTTGACGGTCTGGCGTGTCGCGTCGTCGCTGCCGGCCGGTGCCAGTTGCCCGACGTAGTCCGCGAGGGCGGCCCGCAGCACGTCCGGGTGCTGGCGGGTGCAATCGAGCCACCCCGCCGCGCCACGACAGGCGACCAGAGGGAAGCGGCGCGGAGAGTGCGCGTAACTGAGATCGTCGAAGTAGGCGAACGAGTCGTCGCCGAGCACCAGCTCCAGCCGGCCGTCGCCGTCGAGATCGCGCACGTCGAATCCGCCGGCGTTCCCGGCCTCGTACTCGAGAATCTTCCGCGGCGCCTTGAGCTCGAGGGCCCACACGCGCAGCGTCTCGCAGCAGTGCGCGCCGCCGCTGTAGCTGGTGACGAGCAATTCCGGCGCCTTGTCGTTCTCGAGGTCGGCGCAGGCGACGCGGGTCACCATCCAGTCGCTCACCGTCGCGAGCAGGCGCCCGTCCTTTTGGATGGTGAGGCGGGTAGGGTGTCCGGATTGACCGAATCCGCTGGGGACCGCCTCGTAGGCGCCGCACGTGACCCGCGCGATCGGCGCGCGCTGCACGCCGGCGGATGCGCCCGCGGCCGCCAGGGTGGCCAGGACCCCGGCGATGCTCGTGGCGCCGGCGATGCAGGAGGCAGAGGTCGGCATCCGCCCGCCATTATTACAGCGTACTCTTTCCAGGCAAAGGCCAGGGTTGACGCCAGGGCGGACGCCATGGTGGTTGCCGCGAAACTGTGCCAGAGTATCTGTCCGGGGGCGCCGTCATGAGCAGCGTCGGAAGCAGCGTGCGGGACGTGGCGATTGTCGGCGGCGGGATCGTCGGGACGGCCACCGGCATGGCGCTGGCGCGACGCGGGGGTGTGGGCGTCGTGGTGCTCGAGGCCGAGTCGACCCTCGCCGCGCACCAGACCGGACACAACAGCGGCGTCATCCACTCGGGGCTCTACTACAAGCCCGGTTCGCTCAAGGCCCGGAATTCGGTCGAGGGGCGGCGGACGCTCTATCGGTTCTGCGGGGAGCACGGGATCCCGCACGAACGCTGCGGCAAGATCGTCGTCGCCGTCGTTCCCTCTGAACTCCCGGCGCTCGACGAACTGGAGCGTCGCGGTCGCGCGAACGGCCTCGAGGGGTTGCGGCGTCTTCGAGGCGAGGAGCTGAAGGACTACGAGCCCGCGGTGGCCGGCGTCGCCGGCCTCCTCGTCCCGGACACCGGCATCGTCGACTACAGCGCCGTGACGACGGCCTACGCGGGCGTCGTGGCGGCCGCGGGCGGCGAGGTGCGGACCGGGACGCGGGTGCTCCAGGTCCTCCGCCGGCCAGGCACCCTTGTCCTGGAGACGACGAGCGGCCCGATCGAGGCGCGCACCCTGATCAACTGCGCCGGTCTCCAGTCGGATCGCGTGGCGCGCCTGTGCGGCGTCGACCCGGGCGTCACCATCGTGCCGTTCCGCGGCGAGTACTACGAGGTCGTCCCCGAGCGACGGTCCCTCGTCCGGAACCTCATCTACCCGGTGCCGGACCCGCGTTTCCCGTTCCTCGGCGTCCACTTCACCCGGATGATCGGCGGCGGTGTCGAAGCCGGCCCGAACGCCGTCCTCGCCTTCCGTAGGGAGGGCTACACGCGGACCAGCTTTTCGCCGCGGGACACGGCCGCGATGCTCGCCTGGCCCGGCTTCTGGCGGATGGTCGCGAAGTACTGGCCGATGGCGCTCGGGGAGTGGCACCGGTCGTTCAGCTCTCGCGCGTTCGTGAACGCCCTCCGCAGGCTGGTCCCGGAGCTGCGCGCCGCCGACGTCCGCCGGGCGGGCGCCGGCGTCCGCGCGCAGGCGCTCGACCGCCAGGGCCGGCTCGTCGACGACTTCCGAATCGTCGAGGCCGAACGGATGGTGCACGTCCTGAATGCCCCGTCACCCGCAGCCACCGCGTCGATCGCCATCGGGGAGGCGATTGCGGCGATGGCCGTCCGGTCGTTCCGACTGGACTGATTTCGGTTTAGAATAGACTCAATCAACGGGAACCCACGACAACCCATTCCACAGGAAGAGGTCTATGCCTGAGACGGCCACACTGCAGGTCCAGGGGCGCACGTACAACCTACCGGTCGTCGTCGGTACCGAGAACGAGGTCTCGGTCGACGTTTCCAAGCTGCGGGCTGACTCGGGGATCATCACGCTCGACGATGGCTACAGCAACACGGGATCGTGCAAGTCGGCGATCACGTTCATCGACGGCGAGCAGGGCATCCTCCGCTACCGCGGGATTCCGATCGAGCAGATTGCCGAGCACAGCACGTTCGCGGAAACCGCGTGGCTGCTCATCTATGGCGAGCTTCCGACCGCCGGCCAGCTGCGGTGCTGGAGCAACCTCCTGACGAAGCACGAGATGCTGCACGAGGGACTCTACAAGCACTACGACGGGTTCCCGGCGCAGGGCCACCCGATGGCCATCCTCTCGGCCATGGTGAATGCGGCGAGCTGCTACAACCCCGACGTCCTGCAGATGGAGAACCCCGGGACGTTCCAGGGGGCGGCGGCGCGGCTGCTGTCGAAGACGCGGACGATCGCGGCGGCCGCCTACAAGGCGTCGATTGGCGAGCCGCTCGTCTACCCGAAGCCGCACCTCGACTACTGTTCGAATTTCCTGCACATGATGTTCTCGATCCCGTTCAAGGACTACGAGCCGGATCCCGACGTCGTCGCAGCGCTGCAACTCATCCTGGTGCTCCACGCGGACCACGAGCAGAACTGCTCGACCAGCACGGTCCGGATGGTGGCGTCGAGCGGCGCCAACCTGTTCGCCAGCTGCGCGGCGGGCGTGTGCGCGCTGTGGGGCCCGCTGCACGGCGGCGCGAACGCCGCGGTGATCGAGATGCTGCAGTACATCCACGAGAGCGGCACCTCGGTGAAGGACTACGTGGCGAAGGTGAAGGACAAGTCGTCGCACATCAAGCTGATGGGCTTCGGGCACCGGATCTACAAGAACTACGACCCGCGCGCCACGATCATCAAAGCGGCAGCCGATCGCGTCCTGAACAAGCTGAAGATCCACGATCCGATGCTGGACCTCGCCCGGGCGCTTGAAGAGGCGGCGCTCTCGGACGACTACTTCAAGGACAAGAAGCTCTACCCGAACGTGGACTTCTACTCGGGGATCATCATGCGGGCCATCGGCATCCCGATTAGCATGTTCACGGTCATGTTCGCCATCGGCCGCATGCCCGGCTGGATTGCCAACTGGAAGGAAGTCTGGGAAGGCCAGAGCCGCATCTATCGCCCGCGGCAGCTGTACGTCGGGCCGACCCTCCGAGAGTACGTGCCGGTCGGCGAGCGGACGTTCGTGCCGATTCCGGGTATGGGCGGCGACGCCGGCTCGGGCACCTGCAGGTAGGCCCGGGCGCTTCGCCGGGGGCTCCGGGCTCGGGGCCCCCCCATCCGCTGCCGGCTGTCGGCTGCCGGCTGTCAGCCGAGCGTTCCACCCGCTGTATACTCCCGGACATGCTGCTCTGGGACATCTTTCTGCTGTTCACGCGCGTGGCGCTGTTCTCCTGGGGAGGAGGGCCCGCGTCTCTGGCGCTGATGCAACGTGAAGTGACGGCCGCCGGTTGGGTGACGCCGACGGAGTTCGCCGACGCCGTTGCCCTCGGCAACGCCCTGCCGGGGCCGATCGCGCCGCAGGTGTCGGCGTACGTGGGCTACCAGCTGGCGGGGACGCCGGGGGCGATTGCCGCCGCGTCGGGCACCGTCCTGCCGACCACCATCCTGATGCTGCTGATGGTGGTGCTGTTCTTCGGGTTCAAGGAGAGTCGCTACGTCGCCGCGATGCTCCATGCCGTGCGCCCGGTGGTGGTCGGGCTGCTCCTGTGGACGGCCTACGACATGGGGAGGGCGGTGATGGGCGCGCACAAGGTCGGCTGGGCCGCCGCATTCTCCACGCACTGGGACTGCGTGGCGCTCGGGCTCGCGTCGTTCGCCGTGCTCACATTCACCGCGATCAACCCGATCTGGGTCATCCTCGGCGCGGCAGCGATTGGCCTCACGTTCTATCGGTAGGGACGAGCGACGAGGGACGGGGGACGAGGGATCAGGGGTCGCGAGTGGGCGACTTGTCGACGGGGAACGTCCCATCCAGCCGCGCCAGCATCGCTTCGTACCGGCGTTCCAGCTCTTCAGCCACCCTCGCCGCGGCCTCCTCGGACAAGTCGCCGGTACGGCGGCGCTGCTCCAGGCGCAGCCGCTCGTTTTCGAGCCATCGTTCGGGATCGAAGTTGTAGGTCACGTGACAGCTGGCAGCGGGCAGCTCTCAGCCGGCAGCGGCCCACGCGTGACATGCACATCCGCTACCAGCTGTCAGCTTCCAGCTGACTCCCGGCTAGTACGGCGAGAACCCGCTCTTCTCCCAGAAGTCGCCGCGGACCGTCTCGGTCAGCGACTGCAGAGCCGTCAGGTGCTGCTGCTCCCAGTCGGCCAGGAACTGATAGAACCGCTTCACCTCCGCCTCGGCTGCGTTCTTGGCGGCGCCGGTGAAGTAGGCGACGGCGTTCTTCTCGAGTGTCATGCCGACCGACAGGGCCGCCATCTCGAAGGCGGCGCCTTCGGCCTGCTCCCGGAACCGGTCGGTGAACACCTTGTCCGAGAACACCCGGAAATCCGGCAGGACGATGCCCATCGCGAACGCCTCGACCCCCTTGTCGTGGTAGTTCCTGAGTACGCTGCGCAGGAACGCCTGATGCTGCACCTCGTCCTGCGCGAGCTTGCCGAACAGTTCCTCGACGGCGGGCTTGTCGGCGCGTTCGGCCGTCATCGAGTAGAACGTGTAGCCGTCCACCTCGATCTGATACGCCTTCCGAAGGATGTCGACGATCTGCTCCGTTCCGCTCATGGATGATCTCCCCAAGGTTCTCTCATGATACCCGATGGGAGGGTCGTGGCGCGCATCGAGGACCGCTCGGCACGCGGCTCCATCGCCTTGACACCGCCCGGCGGGCGAGGGAGACTAGATTGTCCTGATTCGAGCCCTCCTCCCGCGGGCTCCGGCGCTGCAGGGAGTCACTCCCGGCAATCACGAGACTCACAGGCCTCATTGCCATGTCATCTGCCACCTCTCTCCGAGATGTGCATGCCCGCGCCAGGCGGAGCACTCCGCTGACGATTGCGGTCGCCTGCCCGCACGACGACGACGCGCTGCTCTCGCTCGAGCGGGCTGCGGCGGCCGGCCTGGTGCGTCCGCTGCTCATCGGGCGGCGCGCGCTCATCGAATCGCTGCTCGAGACGCTCGGCCTGCAGGGCTTTCGGCCCGACATCGTCGACTGCGCAGACGATGGGGCGGCGGTCGAACGGGCGGTGCGGACGGTGCGGAGCGGCGAGGCCCAGATGTTGATGAAGGGGCTCGTGTCGACGGGCACCTTCCTCAAGGGTGTTCTGAGCAAGGAGTTCGGTCTCAGGCAGCGCCCGCTGCTCAGCCACGTGGCGCTCTACGAGGCGCAGGATCCGCAGCGCCTGGTGCTCTTGACGGACGTCGCGATGAACATCGCCCCCGACCTTTCGCAGAAGGCGCAGATCCTCGAGAACGCCGTGTGGCTGGCGCACGCGCTCGGCATCGAGCGGCCGAAGGTGGCCGTGATCGCCGCGGTCGAGACGGTCAATCCCGAGATGCCGGCCACGTTGGACGCCGCCGCGCTGGCGAAGATGGCGGACCGGGGCCAGATCAAGGGGTGCATCGTCGACGGCCCGCTGGCGCTCGACAACGCGCTCTCGGTCGAGGCGGCCCGGCACAAAGGGATCGACAGCCCGGTGGCGGGAGTGGCCGACGTGCTGCTGCTGCCCGACATCGAGGCTGGAAACGTCCTCTACAAGACCATCGGCCTGACCAGGGTGTGGCCGATGGCGGCCGTCGTGGTCGGCGCCAGCGCGCCGGTCGTGCTCACGTCGAGGGCCGACTCCGACGACACGAAGTTCAACTCGATCGCGCTCGCAGCCGCGGTCTCCTGATCGGCATGGACGCCACGGAGCCCCGGCTCACCGTCATCAGCGGCGCGTTCGGCACCGGCAAGACCGAGATCGCCATCAACCTCGCGCTGGAGCTGCGCGCCCGGACCCAGGGGCCGGTCACGCTGGTCGACCTCGATATCGTCAACCTGTACTTCCGGTCGCGCCAGAAGGCGTACGAACTCGAGGAGTTGGGCATTCGCGTGGTGTCCAGCGTCGAGGGGATGGAGAACGCCGACCTGCCGGCGCTCTCGCCGGAGATCAACGCGTGTTTCGACCGGAAGGACGGCCCGGTCGTCTTCGACCTCGGCGGCAGCGATCTGGGCGGCCTGGTCGCGTCCTATCTGCACCGGGGGTTCGCCGCCGAGCCGAGCCGTCACTGGCTGGTGGTGAACCCGTACCGTCCCTTCAACGGGACGCCCGCCGCCACCCTCGACATGGCGCAGCGGATCGAGGCGCGATCCCGGCTGCCGATCACCGGCATGATCGCCAACCCGCACCTCATCAACGAGACGACGCCGGCGATTATCCGGGAGGGGTTCGCGAGCGTGCTCCAGGTGACGCAGTACCAGCTGGTGTGCCTGGCGGTCATGGCCGAGTTCTACACTCCAGGGGAGTTCGACGACCTCGGCGTGCCGGTGATGGTCATTCGCAAGCAGATGAAGCAGCCGTGGGAGCCTGGAGGTATCATGATGGCCGGGAGACGGGGGAAGACGCGATGCCCATGATTGTCATCAACGAGGACAGGTGCAAGGGATGCTCCCTGTGCGTCCGCGTCTGTCCCACACACGTCATCGAGATGGGGAAGCACCTGAACGTGAAGGGGTTCTACCCGGCGGTGTACACCGGCGGCAAGTGCACGGCCTGCAAGGTGTGCGGATTGATCTGCCCGGACATCTGTATCGAGATCTTCAAGGAGTCCAAGGCGTGAGCCTTGCCGATGGAGGGCGGGCCTCGCCGTAGCGCGAAGCGCGAAGGCGGGCAGCCTTGCCGGTGGAGTCGCACTCATATGAAAGTGCTCATGAAAGGGAACGAGGCGCTGTCGGAGGCGGCCATCCGCGCCGGATCGACGCTGTACTTCGGCTACCCGATCACCCCGCAGAACGAGATCGGCGAGTACATGTCACGCCGCCTGCCCACCATCCCTGGCGGCGCCTACATCCAGGCCGAGACCGAGGTGGCGTCGATCAACATGGTCTACGGCGCCTCGTCTGCCGGGCGGCGGGCCATGACCAGTTCGTCGTCGCCGGGCATCAGCCTGATGATGGAGGGCATCTCCTACCTGGCGGGCGCCGAGTTGCCCGCGGTCATCGTCAGCATCATGCGCGGCGGCCCGGGCCTCGGGAACATCAATCCCGAGCAGGCCGACTACTTCCAGGCCACCAAGGGGGGCGGCCACGGCAGCTACCGGATGATCGTCCTCGCGCCCGCTTCGGTGCAGGAGATGACTGACCTGACGGTGCTGGCGTTCGACCTGGCCGACAAGTACCGCAACCCGGTGATGGTGGCGGCCGACGGCAATCTCGGCCAGATGATGGAGCCGGTCGAGTTGAAGGAGAGCTACCCGAACAGCTACGACCACTCTGCGTGGGCGCTGACCGGCGCCAAGGGGCGTGAGGGCCACCTCATCACGTCCATCTACCTCGACGCCGACGAAATGGAGGCGTACATCCACAAGCTCTATCGGAAGTACGCCGAGGTCGAGCGCACCGAGATCCGCTACGAGGAATTCGAGACCGCCGACGCGGAGGTCGTCATCGTCGCGTACGGCATCGTCTCCCGCGTCGTGCGATCGGCGGTCGAACTGCTGCGCCGGGAAGGGATCAAAGCGGGGATGGTCCGGCCCATTACCCTCTGGCCGTATCCGAAGGCCGCAATCAGGCGCCTCGCCGACCAGGCGAAGTTCTTCCTCGCGTGCGAGATGTCGATGGGGCAGATGGTCGAGGACGTGCAGCTCTCTGTCGAGGGCCTCCGGCCCGTCTACTTCTTTGGCCGGACGGGAGGCAACGTGCCGACGCCAGCGGAAGTCGTGGCCCAGATCAAGCAGCGGTTGTGAGGGGAGTCCATGCAGAAGGTATTCGGGCGGCCCAAGTCCCTGAACGAGCGGGCATTCCACTATTGTCCCGGCTGCGGCCACGGCATCGTGCACCGCATGATGGCCGAGGCGATCGACGAGCTCGGCCTGCACGACCGGACAATCGTCATTTCGCCGGTCGGCTGTTCCGTCTTCGCGTATTGGTACTTCAACACGGACAACGTGCAGGCGGCCCACGGGCGGGCGCCAGCGGTTGGCACCGGCCTCAAGCGTGCGAACCCCGATTCGATCGTGATCTCCTACCAGGGCGACGGCGACCTCGCTTCGTCGGGGACGGCCGAGATTATCCACGCAGCCGCCCGCGGCGAGAACTTCACGGTCCTCTTCATCAACAACGCCATCTACGGGATGACCGGCGGGCAGATGGCGCCCACCACGCTGGTGGGGCAGGCCAGCTCGACGTCGCCGTACGGGCGCGACCCAAAGTTCGCGGGGCACCCGATCCACGTCTGCGAGATGCTGGCGACGCTCAAGGCGCCGCGCTACATCGAGCGGACGTCGCTCAACAATGTGGCCAACCTCACGCGGACCAAGCGCGCCATCAAGAAGGCGCTCGACATGCAGAACAAGGGGGAGGGTTTCACCTTCGTCGAGGTCCTCGCGCCGTGCCCCACCAACTGGGGCGTCGACCCGAACGAGGCGATCGACTGGATGGAGTCGCACCTGATGCCCGAGTTCCCCCTGGGCGTCTACCGAGATGTGACGGCCGCGGAGGTGAATTCATGACCTACGAGATCGTCCTCGCGGGCTTCGGCGGCCAGGGCATCCTGTTCCTCGGCAAGATGATCGCGCTGGCCGGGATGTTCGAAGGCAAAGAGGTGTCCTGGATTCCGTCCTACGGCCCCGAGATGCGCGGCGGGACGGCGAACTGCTCGGTGGTCGTGTCCGACCGGCGAATCGGCACGCCGGTCGTCAACCACCCGAACGTGCTGGTGGCGATGAACCGGCCGTCGCTCGAGAAGTTCGAATCGAAAATGCAACCCGGCGGGCACCTCCTGATCAACAAGACGCTGATCGAGATCCCGCACACGCGCACCGACATCGACGTCACCTACGTCGAGATTACGAGGCTGGCGGGCGACGTCGGCAACCCGCGCCTGGCGAACGTCGTGGCCCTGGGCGCCCTGATCGGCCGGGTCGGCCTGGTCGGCCGAAGCGCGGTTCTCGAGGCGCTGTCCAAGGAACTGGCCGGAAAGAAGGCGGCGCTGCTCGAGCTGAACCTGAAGGCCCTCGAGGCGGGAATGCAGGCGGTGACGGTCAGCGCGTAGCACGCCCTTGTCGCGTCGGCCTCCCGCCTCCGCTGCCAGGCAGCTTCGGCGAGGCAAGCCGTGCCGGCGGCAGGAACACAAAAGGCCACCGCAAGGTGGCCCTTCGTGTCCCTATTTCCGATTCTGCCTTCTGTCTTCTGGCTTCTGACAATCGTCAGTACCGATAATGCTCCGCCTTGTACGGCCCCTCCACGGGGAGGTTGATGTAGGCGGCCTGCTCGGCCGTCAGCTGCGTCAGCTTCGCGCCGAGGTGCTCGAGGTGGAGGCGAGCCACCTCTTCGTCCAGCTTCTTGTCGAGCGTGTAGACGTTGATCTCGTGCGGCTCGGTCCACAACCGGATCTGCGCCAGCGTCTGGTTTGTGAAACTGTTCGACATCACGAAGCTCGGGTGCCCGGTGGCGCAGCCGAGGTTCACCAGCCGCCCTTCGGCCAGCAAGATGATCGAGTGGCCGTCGGGGAACGTGAAGACGTCCACCTGCGGCTTCACCGTCGTCCGCTTGATTCCCGGGTATGCCATCAGCTTCTCGACCTGGATCTCGTTGTCGAAGTGACCGATGTTGCAGACCACCGCGTTGTTCTTCATTCTCGCCATGTGGTCGGCGGTGATCACGTCGCAGCAGCCGGTGGCCGTCACGAAAAGGTCTCCGTACGGCAGCGCGTCCTCGATGGTCGTCACGGCGTAGCCGGCCATGCAGGCCTGCAGGGCGCAGATCGGGTCGATCTCGGTGACGTGCACCCGCATCTTCGACGACGCCAGCGACTGCGCCGAGCCCTTGCCCACATCGCCGAAGCCGCACACCACGGCCACTTTGCCGGCCAGCATCAGATCGGTGGCGCGGCGGATGCCGTCGACCAGCGACTCGCGGCAGCCGTAAATGTTGTCGAACTTCGACTTGGTCACCGAGTCGTTGACGTTGATGGCGGGGAAGAGCAGCCTGCCCTGCTCGTGCAGCTGGTAGAGCCGGTGCACGCCGGTCGTCGTCTCCTCCGACACGCCCTTCAGGTCCTTGACGATGCGGTGGAAGAAGCCCGGCCGCTCGGCAAGCGTGCGCCGCAGCAGGGCGTTGATGATCTGGAGTTCCTTGTTGTCGGTCGGCTCATCGAGGACCGCCGCGTTGTCCTCGGCGGCATAACCTCGGTGGATGAGCAGCGTGGCGTCCCCGCCGTCGTCGACGATGAGCTGCGGGCCCGAGCCGTTCGGCCAGGTGAGCGCGCGGAGCGTGAAGTCCCAGGTACTCCTCGAGGGTCTCGCCCTTGTACGCGAACACCGGCACGCCGGCGGCGGCGACCGCGGCGGCGGCATGGTCCTGCGTCGAGAAGATGTTGCACGACGCCCAGCGTACGTCGGCGCCGAGCTCACGCAGCGTCTCGATGAGGACGGCGGTCTGGATGGTCATGTGGAGCGACCCCATGACGCGCGCGCCCTTGAGCGGCTTCTTCGGACCGTACTTCCTCCGGGTCGACATCAGGCCCGGCATCTCGTGCTCGGCCAGGTCGATTTCCTTCCGCCCGAACTCTGCCAGGCCGAGGTCCTTCACCGCGAAATCCTGTATCGTCGCTGCAGCTTTCACTGTGATCTCCTTGGTTCCAGAATGGTCAACGCGTCACGCTCGCCAGCCACCGCCACCCGACCCCGTTCGATCGCGGCAGCGCTGTCGGTCAGTTCGTCGGCGACGGCCCCGGTGATGCCGATGCCGCCGGCGCACTGGGCAGCCACGAACGGCATCGCAAGGAACGCCGTATTTACGGTCTGCCCGATGATGTCGGTCCTCGCATAGTCGGGGTGCCCCACCGACCCGAGGAAGATCTCGCCGGCATGGAGCACGACGACCAGGTCGGGCACCTCGAACAGCTGCTTGGCCTGGAGGGCGGCGTTCAGCCCGCGGTCGGCCTTGCCGGGCCCGGCGAAGAACCCGAGAAATCCGTCGCCCACGCACTTGACCGGCACCCCGTCGAATCTCAGGACAGCCTCGGTCACCGCGTAGTGCACCGTGTTCGCCCACGCGGCCAGGTCGGCCGGCGCCACGCGCGACGCCCTCTCCGCGTAGCCGTTCAGGCTGGTGCAGAGGACGACGGCGGGGAACGTCCCCGGCGCTTCCTGCCGCCCCGTCAGAATCCACTCCACGCTGACGCCGAGCAGGCGCGCCAGGTCCAGGAGCACGGCGATGTCCGGAGCGTTCTCGCCGCGCTCCCACTTCGAGACTGCCTGGGACGTCAGCCGCAGGGCAGACGCGATGTCCGCCTGGCGCAATTGCCGCCGCTCCCGCTGTTGGCGAATCCGTTGACCGAGGGCGCCGAGGTCCATGGAACCTTCAACGATAACGGGTTACGGCTCAGGGCTCAAGGGACAGGGCACAGGGCTCAGGGCTCAGGGCTCAGGGCCCAAGGCTCAAGGGTACTGTGGCTGGAGCACCGGCACAATGGCGCAGTCGTTGGAGATGCTGGCGGAGTGGTTGGATGTTGCTGCACGGTCGGGGCCGCGCTGGATTGCAGAAACTGCACGATGTGGACGCCCGCCCGGCCGCCGCTTCCGGGACACGACGCCGGAAAGTCGTTGCGAAACAGGCACTTGGACAGAATGCCCGCGCCTGGCATCCGCCTGGCACCCTGGTTGCAAACCGATAGGATCGCGGGGTCGGGGGGAGGCGACTATGCGGGAGCCGGCGCGGGACGGGTTCACACTCATCGAACTGCTCATCGTCGTGGGGATCATCGGGACTATCGCGGCCATTGCCGTACCGGGGTTGATGCGGGCGCGCATCTCGGGGAACGAGGCGTCCGCGATCGGGTCGCTGCGCAGCATCAACAGCGCGGAGGCCACCTACGCGTCCAGCTGCGGCCAGGGGAACTACGCGGGGACGCTGACCGACCTCGGCACGCCGCCGCAGGCGGGCACCGAGGGGTTCATCAGTGCCGACCTGATGACGGACCCGTCTCAGAAGGCCGGGTACACGATCACGATGACGGCGGGCGCGGCGGCAGCCGGAGGTACCGGGTGCAACAACCCTTCGTCGCTGTCGCAGACCTACTTCGTGGGCGCCACGCCACAGGTCGCGAGCTCAACCGGGTCGAGGTGTTTCGGGACGAACCAAGGCGGGACGATCTATCAGTCGACCGCAACGCCGCCGGTGGCCGTCGTGGTCACGCAGGTCGGCGCGCCGGCCGCCGCCGCGCCGGTGCAGTGAGCAGCCGGCAGCTGACAGCCGGAAGCTGGCAGCGGATCGTGCGGGACAGGGCATCTTCGGACAACTTCAGGCCGGCAGCCGTCGGTTGGCACCGGACGATCCGCGAAGCGCGGTCCGCCGCCAGCTGCCCGCTGCCAGCTGGCCTACGCCACGGGTGTCGCCGCCTCGAACGTGAACGAGAGCTGGTCGCCGTCGAGGCCGATGCGCACGGTGCCGCCGTGCTCGAGCTGGCCGAAGAGGATCTCGTCGGTCAGCCGGTCTCGCACCTCGGCCTGCACGACCCGGGCGAGCGGACGGGCGCCATACACGGCGTCATAGCCCTTGACGGCCAGCCAGGCGCGCGCGGCCGGCTCGAGGGCGATGGCGATCTTGCGCTCGGAGAGCTGCGACTCGAGCTGGAGCACGAACTTCTCGACGATCGTCTCGAGGACGGACGGGTTGAGCGGCACGAAGTTCACGATGGCGTCCAGCCGGTTCCTGAACTCCGGGCTGAACATCCGTTCGATGGCGGTCTTCGCCCGGCTCTTGGCCGTCTGGCCGCGCAGGTCGAGCGCTTCGCCGAAGTCGCTGGCGGGGCCGGCCGGGCTGAAGCCGATGGTGCCGGCGCTCATCTCGCGGGAGCCGGCGTTCGACGTCATGATCACGACCACCTGCCGGAAATCCGCGCGCCGGCCGTTGTTGTCGGTGAGTGTGGCGTGATCCATCACCTGCAGGAGGATGTTGAAGATGTCGGGGTGCGCCTTCTCGATTTCGTCCAGCAGGACGACGCTGTAGGGATGCGTCCGCACGGCGTCCACCAGCAGGCCGCCCTGCTCGAAGCCGACGTAGCCGGGGGGCGCGCCGATCAACCTCGACACCGCGTGCTTCTCCATGTACTCGCTCATGTCGTACCGGAGGAACTCGTTCCCGAGGTGGATGGCGAGCTGCTTGGCCAGTTCGGTCTTGCCGACGCCGGTGGGGCCGGTGAAAAGGAAGCAGCCCGCCGGCCTGTCAGGTTGAGACAGCCCGGCGCGCGAGCGCTTGATGGCGCCCGTGACGATGTGCACCGCCTCGTCCTGGCCGAACACGACGCGGCGCAACGACTCCTCGAGCGTTCTCAGGCGCTCCTTGTCTGAGGCCGTCGCCTGCTTGTCCGGGATGCGGGCCATCCGGCCGACGACGCGTTCCACTTCCGCGGGCGTCACGACCACGCGCGCCGGTGCGGTCTGGGAGGCGCCGGTGGCGGTCTCGGCCGGCGTGTCGGCCGGCGCTGACACCGCCTGCAGCCGCAGCATCGCGCCTGCCTCGTCCAGGATGTCGATGGCGCTGTCCGGCAGCCGGTAGTCGCGGAGGAACCGCTTCGCGAGGCGGGCTGCCACTTCGAGCGCGGCATCCGAGTAGTCCACCTTGTGGTGCTCCTCGTACCGTGCGCGAAGCCCCTGGAGGATCTTGATCGTCTCGTCGACCGACGGTTCCTCGACGACCACTTTCTGCAGGCGGCGGGCCAGCGCACGGTCCTTCTCGATGTGCTTGAATTCCTCGAACGTGGTGGAGCCGACCACGCGAAGCTCGCCGGCGGTGAGCACCGGCTTGATCAGCGTAGCCAAGTCCATCGTGCCTCCCGTCGTGGCCCCGGCGCCGATGGTGGAGTGGATTTCGTCGATGAAGAGGATCGGCAGCCGCCGACTCTTGAGCGCCACGAGCACCGCCTTGAAGCGCTCTTCGAAGTCGCCGCGGAAGCGCGTGCCCGCCAGCAGCGCGGCCGTGTCGAGGCTGTAGATCTCGGCGCCCCGGAGGGCACCTGGCACGTGCTCGTCGAGCAGGCGGAGCGCCAGCCCCTCGGCCAGGGCGGTCTTGCCGACGCCCGCGTCCCCGACGAACACGGGGTTGTTCTTGCGCCGCCGGCAGAGAATCTCGAGCGTCCGCTGCAACTCCACACCGCGGCCGATGAGCGGGTCGAGCACGCCGGCCCCGGCGCGCTCGGTCAGGTTCACCGTGTAGGTCGCGAGCGGATCGCGCTGCGCCTGCTGCCCCTCGCCGGGGGCCGGCGCCGGGCCGCGCCGACGCGACTCCTCGCCCGGGGGCGGCTGAACCGGCACCTTCGAGATGCCGTGCGAAATGTAGTTCAGGACGTCGAGGCGCGTGACGCTCTGCGCTTCCAGCAGCTGACAGGCGTACGAGTTGGTCTGCTGCAGGATCGCGGCGACGATGTCGCCGGCGTTCACCTCGGACTTGCCCGCGCTCTGGACGTGCAGAACAGCCGTCTGAAGCACGCGGCGGAACGCCCGGGTCTGTTCGGGTTCCTTCTCCATTCCGCGCGGGTACTGCTCGACCGACCCGGTAAGAAACCCGTCGAGTTCGCGTCGCAGCCGGGGCAGGTCGGTCCCGCAGGCGGCCAGGATGCGTTCGCCCTCCAGGTCGTGCGTCAGGACGTAGAGCAGGTGCTCGAGTGTCAACGTCGTGTGCCGCCGGGACACCGCTTCCCGGTAGGCAATGTGCAACAGCATCTCGACGGCAGAGCTGAACATGATGCGCCTCTATCTTCGACCGCCGGTGACTAGGTGTCTTCGACGGTTGCCTTCAGCGGATATCCGCGTTCGCGAGCCAGAGCGTGGACCTGGCCCGCCTTCGTCTCGGCGATTTCGTGCGGATAGACGCCGCACTCGCCGCGGCCGTTACGATGGACCTGCAGCATCACCCGGTAGGCCTCGGCCGGGTGCATGAGAAAGATCGTCTCGAGCACCGAGACGACGAAGTC
Organism: uncultured Acidobacteriota bacterium; assembly: GCA_963698725.1. Lineage (GTDB taxonomy): Bacteria > Acidobacteriota > Vicinamibacteria > Vicinamibacterales > Fen-181 > FEN-299. Next base: position 644,221 of record CAVORY010000002.1, on the reverse strand, counting down.
CATGGTGGTGTAGTCGTCGTTGTGGAGCACGACCCTGAACAACGGCGGCTGCTTCAGCTGTTGCTCCGGTCTGTCGGCGACGTCGGTGCTGCGCTTGCGGCGTTCGTCCGGCATGCCACCAGGAAGCGCGGCCCGGCGCCGCGCCCGCTCTCCTCCGTTGGTTTCAGTATAAGCCCTTCGGCGCCCCCCGGGGCCTGCCTGCGCTGGTGCGGCCCCGGTCCGTCGCGGGCTATACTGGCGGCCGATGCCGCGCATTAGCAGGACCGTCGCTCTCGACCTGAACTTCCTTGGCCGTCCCGGCGCGATAGCGGCCGGCCTGATCGAATCCCCGGGCGGCCTGGCGCTCGTCGACCCCGGGCCGGCGAGCACGCTCGACGCGCTGCGGGCTGAACTCGCCCGGCACGGCCACTCGGAGGCGGACATCGACGCGATCCTGGTGACCCACATTCACCTGGACCATTCGGGCGGCGTCGGGGTGCTCGTGCGGTCGAACCCTCGAATCCAGGTGTACGTCCACCGGCGAGGGGCGCCGCACGTCGTGGACCCGTCGAAGCTGATCTCGAGCGCAGCTCGGCTGTACGGCGACCGGTTGGGGCCGCTCTGGGGCGAGATCCTGCCGGTTCCCGAAGCGAACGTGCACGCGCTCGACGGCGGGGAGGTGCTGCGGATCGCCGGCGGCGAGGTTCGCGTGGCCTATACGCCCGGGCACGCCGTGCACCACGTCAGCTACTTCGACACGCCGAGCGGCACGGCGTTCGCGGGCGACGTCGGCGGCGTCCGCGTGGGGAAACCGCTGCTGGTGCTGCCGCCCACGCCGCCGCCGGACATCGATGTGGAGGCTTGGTGCGCCAGCCTCTCGCTGATCCGAGCGTGGGCGCCCAGGCGGATCTTCATCACGCACTTCGGCGGCTTCGACCAGCCCCTCGACCACCTGGCGGATCTCGAGACGCGGCTCCACGACATGGCCGCGATCGTCCGGGGCCTCCTGCTCGACCAGGCGCTGGACGACGACGCGCGGCAGCGGCGGTTCGCCGGCCGTATGGTGGCGACATTCCGCGAACGCCTGCCCGACCAGGAGTGGGTCAGGCGCTACGAGGCGGTATTCCCGGTGGAGCACTCCTGGCAGGGTCTCGCCAGATACTGGCAGAGGCGTCTGTAGAGCCGGTCCGCGCGGGGCCGGCAGCCCTCGGCCTCAGCCCCTCAGCTTCTTGTGCAGCGCGCCCAGCGTGCTGGCGTAGGCCTCCTTCACCGTCGGCTCCATCGCAGCCAGCGGCTTGACCGGAATCAGGTCCATCACGCCTTCCGGCGCCAACCCGGCCGCGGCCATCGTGGCGACGGCGCCATCCATCATCGCGACGACTGCCTTCGTGGCCGCTTCACGCGCGAGGCCGAACTCGCACCCCAGGTCGATCAGCTGATAGAGCTGGTACCACAGGTAGGTCGGCCCCATTGCGGCCACGATCGCGTACGCCTCGAGGGTGTCCTCTGGCACCTCCGGGCAGTCGCCCAGCGGAGTGAACAGCGAGAGCACCTGGGCGCGATCCGCGGGCGACAACTGGTCCGAGAAGCTCAGCGGGTTGTAGCCCTTGTTGACGACCGACGGGGCGTTGGGGATGACTCTGGCGAGTCTGTTGAATCCGCCGAGCAGGCCCGAAATCCGGCCCATCGTCCACTTGGGGGCGAGGGACACGAGGATCGCGGTAGGGGACAGGCTCCCCTTGATCTCGCCCAGGACGTCCGGACATGCCGGCGGGTGCAGGGCGAACAGCACGAGCCCCTGCCGGGCCGCCTCCCGGTTGTCCGCGGTGACCACGAGAGACGGGAACTCGGCCGCGAGGCGCTCGCGCGTTCCGGCGTCGATCTCGCTCACGACGACCTTGGGAAGTGACCGATTCGCCCGCTTCCACCCCCCGACCATGATTCGGACGACGCGCCCGCCCCCAACGAATCCGACAGTTGCTTCAGCCACGGTTCCCTCCTCCGCATCAGCGACATGAATCCGGCCGCACTGAGAAGACGACCACTCAGCCACGCGCCGCCGCGAGCCACCCGTGCACCTCCTCGCGCTTCGGGATCCGTCCCGATAGTTTCATCACGCCATCGACGGTGACAGCTGGCGTGGCCAAGACGCCCGCCGCGGCCATGGCCTGGTAGTCGCTGACCTTCTCCACATCCGCGGTGATGCCGAGTTGCTCGACGACGTGCCGCACCACCCGCTCCGTCTCGTGACACCGGGCGCAGCCCGGACCGTACACCACGATCTTCATCACTCACCCCCTCAGAAGATGACGTTGAACAGATACCCGACGAGGAGAATGCCCGTTCCGACGACGCCGACGAATACGGCGATCAGCGTCGGCTTGAGCACGCGGCGAAGGATGATCATCTCCGGCAGCGAGAGGCCGATCACCGCCATCATGAACGCCAGCACGGTACCGAGGGCCGCCCCTTTCCCGAGCAGCGCCTGGACCACCGGGATGATGCCGGCAGCGTTCGAGTACATCGGAATGCCGATGAGCACCGCCACCGGGACGCTCCACCACGCGCGCTTGCCCATGATGGACGCCATGAAGTTCTCGGGAACGTAGCCGTGAATGCCGGCGCCGACGGCGATGCCCGCGAGCACGTACGGCCACACCCTGCCCACGATCTCCTTCATCGCCCGCCAGCCCGCCTCGATCCGGTCGGCCCACTCCAGGCGTTCTTCGTCCAGGCCGCCGCCCGCGCGCGTCTTGAAGACCCACTCCTCGACGTGGCGTTCGAGGCGAAGTCGGCCGATCGTCCACCCCGCAACGATGGCGATCAGCACGCCCGTTCCCGTGTAGAGCCCGGCCACCTTCCAGCCGAAGAGGCCGAAGAGCAGCACGACCGCAACCTCGTTCACCATCGGCGCCGAGATCAGGAACGAGAACGTGACGCCGAGCGGCACGCCGGCGGTGACGAATCCGATGAAGAGCGGCACGGCCGAGCACGAGCAGAAAGGCGTGACGATCCCCAGCAGGGCCGCCAGCACGTTCCCCACCGACTCCCGCTTGCCGGCCAGGATGCGCCGAGTGCGCTCCGGCGTGAAGAACGACCGGACGATGCCGACCCCGAACACGACGAGCACGAGCAGCAGCAGCACCTTCGGCGATTCGAAGACGAAGAACTCGATGGCTGACGCGAGGTGAGTCCCCCGGTCGAGTCCGATGACCCGGTATGTCAACCAGGCGGCAAACGGCTGCAGGTTCCAGTAGGCGGCGACCCACACGACGGCCGCCGCCGCGCAGGCGGCGAGGTATCGTCGAAGGCGCGGGTCAACGCGACGGTCGGTCGTGGTGGATGTCGTCATGGGCAGAGCACGATCCCCTGGGCCCACAGGCACTCGCCGCAGACGGGCGCCTGGTTGCCGTAGCAGTCCTCCCGGTTCGTCTCGGTCAGCGGGCAGCCGCCGCAGTGGAAGCACGGCGGAAAATCGAAGGCGCGCAGTCGCTCGCGAAACGAACGAAACGCCGGGTCGCGCCAGATCTCCGACAACGGCCGCTCGTCGATGTGGCCGACCACGAACTCGTCGATCCGCCTCGCCTGGCTGTTGATGAACTCGGTATGGCTGTGGAGCAGTGAGAGGCAGGGGGTGACACGCCCGTCCCAGGAGACGGCGCACATCCCTTCGTGCGCGAACCGGCAGCGATTGCGCCATCGCGCGTCATCGACGAGCGGAGACGGATAGGTCAGTTCGCGCTCGGTCAGCGCGGCCGCGAGGGGACGAGTCAAGGGCTCGATGTCGAAACGCCCGGCCTCGACCCGCGGCCGCCATGCCGAGGGCCGGAAGACCGACGCCCAGCCGGCCCGCTCCCAGAGGATCTCGCGGGACATCTCCTCGGTGTGCGGCACGAGGTTGCCGATCGTGACGAAGTCGAGCTTCAGGTCGGACGCCCACTCGAGCAAGGCCGGCAGGCTGGAGACGGTGCTGCGGGTGGCGACCGCCGCCACACCGAGGGCCATCGGTCGGCGGGTATGTCGCCGGGCGTCGCGGAGGTGACCGACTGCGGCCAGCGCCCAGTCGGCCGTCACGCCGCGCATCCGCGCGTAGGTCTCGGGATCGCCGCCGTCGACCGACACCGTGACCCGGCTGACCGCATGGTCCACCAGCGCGGTGGCCGCATCCGCGTCCAGCAGCAGTCCGTTGGTGATGACCTCGGCGCGCAGACCGTGGACGCGGGCGACCGCCAGCAGCTGCCGCCACTGCGGGTGAACGAGCGGCTCGCCGAAGCCGCCAAACGCGACGGTGAGCGGTTCGGCCGTCGCCCGCGGGAGTCCCTCGACCAGCCGCTCGAAACGTTCAACAGGCATGTGGCCCGAGGGTTCCTGCCAACCATGGCGGACGCACATCGCACAATCGAGGTTGCAGTGGCTGGTGCTCTCGACGTAGACCTTGCGCAAGGCGTCGGGGTCGTCGCCGAACGGCGTTTCCATCCTCAGGTCCATCGTCAGGGCGCTGTGTAGATCAGGTAAAGCCCGCCGGCCAGGACCAACACGCCGCACACCGGACGAAGGACGCCGACACCTCGTTCGCTCCACGCGCCGTAGCGCGCCAGGCGAGGACCGGTGGCGCCTGCCGCCGCGAGGATGCCGCAGTGGCCGACGGCATACGCCAGCATGAGCAGCATGGCGAACATCGGGCGTGCCGCCGCCGTCTGCATCGTCATGCCCATAACCGGCCCGAGGAACGCGAGCGTGCAGGGGCCGAGCGCCGTCCCGAAGGCCAACCCGAACAGGAAAGCGCCGGCCAGGCCTCGTTGCGTGGTCTCGGGGCGTGGCAGGCCGGACCAGTGGAACGGCCAGGCCCCGATCAGCTCGAGGCCGACGACGAACAACAGCGCTGCGACCAGGTAGTTGGTGACGCCACCGAGCGCGCCCAGCAGGCGTCCTGCCAGCACTGAAATCGCGCCGACGATGGCGACGGTCACCAGGATGCCCAGCGCGAACACCGTGGCCAACCCGGCGGCCCGCCGCGACGAGAGCGACGCACCGCGCCCCGTGTACGCGACGACCAGGGGGACCCCAGCCAGGTGGCACGGACTGAGGAGAATGCTCGCGACTCCCCAGAGGAACGCCCCTGCGACGGCGTACCCCGGTTGGCCGTCCAGCGCACGGGTCAGTGCCGTCAAGATGTCCGTCACGGTCTGCTCTTCTCCGGAGACAGGGCGAACCCGAGGCGACGCCACGTCGCGAGGATTTCGGCCTTCGAGAAGAACCCTACGTGGCGGTACAGCTCTCGTCCGGATGGATCAAAGAAGATCTGAACGGGAATCCCGTAGACGTTGAAGGGTTCAGCCTGTTCAGGGTGCTTCCACGCGTCAATGAAGTCGATGCGCAGCCGACCCGCGTACTCCTGCCGCAGCTCCTCGAGGATCGGCGCCATGGCCTTACACGGGATGCATTTGTCCGCGCCAACATCGACGAGACGCGGTAGTGCCGCCGCGCTGGGGGAGGACGCTGGAGGCGTTCCTGCGGCCGGCGTCGCAACCGGCGCCGCTGTCTCCCGTGCTGCCCGCGAGACATCTCCGGCTCGGCCGGTGGCTGGCGAGGCCGTGTCCGCACGCATCTCGGCCGCCGCTGGTGCGGTCGCCGTGGTGTTCTGCGGAACAGCGCCGGTGGAGGCGGAGGCGGGAGCCGCCTGGCTGGCGACAGCCGTCGAAGGCACGTCCGCTGCCTGGTCTCGCTTGAGGGCAACAATCAGCGCAACCGCAAGGAGGAGAGCAACGAAGACAACCACGCGCACTGACGTAGACATAGGGACAACTACCGAGTCATCGATCGGTTAGTGCGGGTCCCGCCATGGAGCGGGCGACAGTGGCGGCCCATCTCATCGCGGTACAGCGACCGATGGCGTCCGGAAATACCGCTTCTGGAACGCCAGCGACACGTTGACCAGAGCGATCAGGGCGGGCACCTCCACCAGCGGGCCAATCACCGCCGCGAATGCCGCGCCGGAGTGGATGCCAAAGACCGCGACGGCCACAGCAATCGCCAGCTCGAAGTTGTTGCTCGCCGCGGTAAACGACAGCGTCGCGGTCTTCGAGTAGTCGGCGCCGAGCCGGTGCCCCATGTAGAACGACACGAGGAACATGACCACGAAGTAGATCAGCAGCGGGATCGCGATCCGGACGACGTCCATCGGCAACTGGACGATGTACTCGCCCTTGAGCGAGAACATGACGACGATCGTGAACAGCAGGGCGATGAGCGTCAGCGGGCTGATCTTCGGCACGAAGCTCGACTCGTACCACTCCCGACCGCGCGCCCGCACCAGCGTGAACCGGGTCAGCATCCCGGCGAGGAAGGGAATGCCGAGGTAGATGAACACGCTCTTTGCGATCTCGCCGATCGACACGTCGACGGCGACGCCCTTCAGCCCGAACCACTCGGGGAGGATCGTGATGAAGACCCACGCGTAGACCGAGTAGAAGAGGACCTGGAAGACGGAGTTGAAGGCGACCAGGCCGGCCGCGTACTCCGTGTCGCCCTTGGCCAGCTCGTTCCAGACGATGACCATCGCGATGCAGCGGGCGAGGCCGATCATGATGAGGCCGACCATGTACTCCGGATAATCGCGAAGAAAGATGATCGCGAGCGCGAACATGAGGATCGGGCCAATCACCCAGTTCTGGATGAGCGAGAGCACCAGTACCTTGGTGTTGCGGAAGACCTCGCCGAGTTCCTCGTAGCGGACCTTCGCCAGCGGCGGATACATCATCACGATGAGGCCGACGGCGATCGGAATCGACGTGGTGCCCACCTGGAACATCGTGATGAGTTTCACGAAACCAGGCAGAAAGTAGCCGGCACCCACGCCGACGATCATCGCAAGGAAGATCCAGAGCGTCAGGTACCGATCGAGAAACGACAGACGCGACGCCACGTGTTCAGACATATGAATGCTCCCTGGCTGCGACCGAGAGACAACGCTCGGAGCTCACGACTCAACGCCGGTCCCATCCGCGCTCGCCGATGAGCGCCTCCACGCGGCGTCGAATGTCATCGCGAATCGCCCGGACCTCCTCGAGCGGCCGTCCCTTCGGGTCGGACAGCGCCCAGTCGTCGCGTTCGAGGCCGGGCACGTATGGACACTCGTCGCCGCAACCCATGGTGATCAACAGGCTCGCGGTGCCGGCCAGTTCGGCGGTCAGCAGCCGGGGGGACGCCGACGAGAGGTCGAGGCCGATCTCGCGCATCACGATGGCGACCTCGGGGTGGACGGCGGCCCCGGGCTTCGTTCCGGCCGAGAGCGCGTCGGCCCTGGCGGGATCGGCGAGCGCATTGAAGAGGGCCGCCGCCATCTGCGACCGGCCCGCGTTGTGAACACAGGCAAAGAGGATCCGGGCTGCGGGCATTCAGGCCTCCATCCGGGACTCGCTCCGGGCCTTCCGTGAGCCGACTTGTGACCAAGCCTTCGGCTCCACGTGGCACGCCCCGCGGGCGCGCAGGTCGGTGAGCGCCTCGATGTCCCTCAGGTAGTCGCCCCTGTCGGCGAGGGAGGCGCGGATGGCCGCGAGGACCCCGTGAGCGAGCGCGGTGTCCCAGCCGGTCAGGGAGTAGAAGGTCCGCATGCCGTCGCGGCGGTCGCGGACCAGGCGAGCGGACTTCAAGAGCGCCAGGTGGCGGGACACGCTGGACTGGGGCTGGTCGAGGATCCGTTGGATGTCGCAGACACAGAGCGACCCGCGGGCGAGCAGGTTCACGATGCGCAGACGGGTCCGGTCGGCGAGCGCCCGGAAGAGCCGGGGTGCCGGGATTACGGGTTCGTCGCGGTAGCGGTTGCCGGATATCCGCATATCCGGATAGACTATACCCGGCCAACGCTGGCGGGTCAACCGCGGAGGACACGTATCGAGGGGAGATTCCATGACTGAACCGACACACTGGCGTCGAGACGCGACACTGAGCCTCCTGCTGCTCGCCTCGCTGACCGGGATGGCGTCGTGGACGCGCGCCTGGGTGCTGACCGCCGCGCCCGTGGGATTCCTGTTCGGCTTCCTTCTTCAGAAGGGAGATTTGTGCGGCGCCTCCGCGTTCAGCGAGGTCATCCTCGCGCGCGACTGGCGCAAGACCTTCGGGCTCTGGGTGGCCATCGTCGTTTCGATGGTTGGCTTCGCCGTCGTCGCCCAACTCGGTTGGGTGCGGCTCGCCCCCAAGCCGCTGCTCTGGATCAACTACATCGTCGGCGGCGCGTTGTTCGGCACCGGCACGGTGCTGGCCGGCGGCTGCATCAGCGGGTGCCTTTTCAAGTCGGGCGCCGGCAACCTCAACTCCATGGCCGCCCTCACCGGGATGCCGCTCGGCATCGCGATGGTGGAGTTCGGCATCCTCAACGGCACGTTTCAGTCGATGTCGGGCCACGTGGTGAAGTCTGGAGCCGGCGGCCCGGTGACGCTGAGTTCGCTGACGGGGCTGCCCTACTGGGTCCTGGCGGTTGGGATTGCGGGCATCACAGCGGCGGCTGTTCTGCTGCGTCGCTCCCGGACGCCGGCTCGGACCGATACCGCCCAGGGTCATCCGTTCCGGCGTCTCATGACGGGGCAGTGGAAGCCATGGCAGGCGGGAATTGCGATCGGTCTGCTCGCCGTGCCCGCGTACCTGTCGTCGGTCGCAACCGGTCGCAACTACCCGCTGGGCATCACCCATGGCGTGCTCCAGGCATACCAGGCCGTGACCGAGAGTCACGTGCGGCACGTGTGGAAGCCCGCGCCGCCGACCGCTCCCACGGCGCCTGGGCCGGCGCCGTCGGCGTCCACGACCGCGAGCCCCGCCCCAGCGCCAGCGGCGCCGACGAGCAGCCCGGCGCCGTCGCCGCGTCCGAAGCCGATCAGCTGGTGGCTCGTGAGCGTGGTCATCGGCATGGTCCCGGGTGCCTGGGTGGCCGCCCGCCTGTCGGGTGTCGCCCGGCTGGCGAAACGTGACCCCGCCGAGACGGTGACGGCGTTTTTCGGCGGCATTCTGGTCGGTGCCGGTGCGGGCTTTGCGAGCGGTTGCGTGGTGGGCAACATCCTGTCTGGCTGGGCGCTGATGAGCGTCGGCATGTTCCTGTTCGGCGCCGTGACGATCGTTGCCAACTGGATCACGACCTATCTCTACCTGATGGGTGGGACATTCGACCGCGCCAGCTTGAAAGCGGTGCTGTTCCGCTGAGGGCGTGGCTCCGAGGTTCAAGGTGGGCAGCGCCGACGCACGTCACCGCTCCGGTCTGGCGCTGGCGGGAATCTGGCCGGTGGCCTTGGCGCTGTGTCTCCTCCCTGCGCCCACGCAGGCTCAGAGCGGCCCGCCTTCGCAAGCCGCGACTGGGGAAGACGTGTTCTGGGAGCACCTCAAGAACATCCGTTTTGGTCCCGTGACGCTGGACCTGGGCGGGCAGGTGCGGGCGAGGTTCGAGGACGACCAGGGATTCACACTCAAGGGATACGAGCCTGGAGCCCACGATCAGCTGCTGCTCGAACGCGTGCGTCTGGACCTGACGGCGCGATTCAGCGGCGGGCAGCGCGTGTTCCTCCAGCTCCAGGACGCCCATGCCTTCCTGACGCGGTTCGGTGACAGCGACTTTCCCCAGAGTAGCCCCATCGAGGATACCCTCGACATCCGCCAGCTCTACGCCGAATGGCTGCAGATCGGCGGAGGTCCGATCGGGTTCCGCATCGGGCGGCAGCAGATCTCCCACGGCGACCAGCGGGTCTTCGGACCAGGCAACTGGGGCAACACCGGCCGCTTCGCGTGGGACGCCGCCATGCTCAAGGTCGAGACGAAACGCGTCGCCAGCGACTTCTGGGTTGGGAAGTACTTGCTCTACAAGTCAGACGTGTGGCCTGACCGCTCCGTCGACGACTTCCTCACTCTCGTGAACTACACGCAGGTGAAGCAGCTGCCGGTCCGCCTCGACCTGTTCTACGTGCTCAAGCACGACAGCAGCGGGCAGGTTGTCGGAGAATCGGGCACGGGCAACCTGCTCTCTCACACGGTCGGCCTTCAGGTCGAGGGGCGCGCGGCCAACGGCCTGGACGTCGCGGGGACCTTCGCTGCGCAATTCGGGCGGTACGGACGCGACACGGTCCGCGCATATGGCGCCAGCGGGAAGGCCGGGTTCACGCTGCCGACGGCATGGAAGCCTCGACTGGGCGGCCAGTACACCTGGGGCTCGGGCGATTCGAACCCGGCCGACGGGGTCCACGGCACCTTCGACGGCGTCTACGGCGGGCGCGACATCTTCTTCTACGGGTACCTGAATCTCTTCTTCTGGGCCAATCTGCGGGACGCAGAGATCGACTTCAGTCTGAAGCCGTGGCGCGGGGTGACCGGGTTCGTCGAATTCCATCACTTCGCGCTGGATCGACCGACCGACGCGTGGTACACGACCGGTCTCAAACCCTATCGCCGGGATCCGACCGGCCAGTCGGGTTCGGCGCTCGGCGAGGAACTCGACGTCCGCTTCGTCTGGAGCGTGTCGGCCCACCTCGAACTGATGGCTGGCTACGGGCACTTCTTTCCCGGGGCTTTCGCCAGCAGTACGGGGCCGGCCTCGTCCGCAAACTGGGCCTGCGCGCAGGCGGCCTATTCGTGGTAGGTGAGACCCAGCGTCCTCGCGCAACGACACAAACCGAGGAGCGGAGGGCGCAACGCCCTGTGTGGAGTCGGGCGGGTGGGCGAGGACGAGACTTCCCTTCAGCGATCCGGCCAGTGCCAACGACGACAGGGCGAGGAAACGGCGGCGGTCGAGGGTCATCGATCTTCTCCTCTGGTCACGTGCGTTCACGGTTCTGCAATCGAACCCTAACGTATGTCGGATGGGGGAGCGGGCTTTGGGAGCGGTGCAGGCACGTGGCGCGGGATCACGACCAGCCCAGCGCGGACGAGCAGCCGACCATAGTTGGTGTCCACTCCCGCCGACATCCGGTGCGGCGAAGAGAGGAAGCACGCTTCCAGCTCTGGCTTCGACAGGCTCTGCGACACCTCGCCGACCCCGGGATTGCAGAAGCAGCCGGTTCGCAAGGAGATTCGCTGCTGGTTCGCCGGCCGTTCGACCACTCGCGGGTCCAGATGCTGGCCGTCCGGCCCCACGAAGTTGAAGGCCAGCGTCGCCCCGCGCCGGTCCATCGTCGGGGGATCATAGAGCGTCACCAGGTGCCGTCCGTTGGCGTGGCGCAGGTCGACGAGCCGTTCGATGAGCGCTGCAGCCACGGTCTCGACGTGGGCGTGGATCGCGTCCATTCCCACCGCCTCGAGGAACGTGAGGCCGAGATCGAGCGCCGGTATCGCCAGGAAGTTGAGGTTCCGTCCTCGAACGCGGAGCCGCCCACGGCCGCGTAGACCTCGGCCACGATCGAATCCGCCTTCGAACTCGGACTGATCCGGACGACCTCCTCGAACTCGGCCACACCGCGGTCCGTGTGGCCTCGCTTCTTGGAGTGACGCCAGCGAATGGGATCCGCCGATCAGTCAACGGGAGGACTGACGCTCACGGCGGGTGTTGGCGAGTGGCGACGCTGTCGACGGAATCTGGGGAAACCGTTTGACGGTCAACAGGCCCTGGCCATAAGCTAGCCGGGAATCGTCGACGTGCGCGCGGACAGCGGTTTGCAAGCCCGTGGAGCCGAAGCGGCTGAACGCGGCCGGCCTGAGATGAGTGGCGGAAGGCGGCCTGAATGGACCTGGAGGCAGCAGATCATGGTGCTCACGGTTACCGACCACGAGTTCATTGACATGAAGAGGGCGATCATGGACGCAGACCCGAAAGAGGCGCTGCGGATTCTACGGGAGTTTGTGAAGCGTCTGGAGCACGTGAGCAAGCGGGGAGTCAAATCTCATATGGAGTGAGGCGGGGGCGACCAGGGACACGGGACACGTCTTCCTCCAGACCCCGACCTATCCCCAGTACCAGGAATACCCCGCCTTCGACAACCGTTGGATCCACAACACGTACACCATCAATCGCTGGGATACCGCTTGCGCCCGAGTTCCGGCCCATCAGCCCGCAGAAGACCGGCGTGCCGTCGCGGCGGTCTCGGAAGAGGCTCGCTGGCCGGAGCCCGGTCGGACGATCGGCAGGCCCGCTATCCTCTCGAACTCGGCGACCCCGAGGATCACGTCGAGCCCCAGGTCCTCGATGGCGGCGGCGCGCGGCACGCCCCGCTCGTCCCAACCGAGCGACTCGTAGTATTCGGCCCGCATGGCTCGGAACTCGCCCTCGGGGCACACAATCGTTCCTTCTTCGATGGCAATCGGCTCCCGGAAGAAGCGGGAGGGGAGCCAGTCATCCTCCGCGGTGAATCCGCACAGGACATTGAACATGCGCTCGAGCGTCAGCACACGCCGGGAGACGGTCTCGAAATCGCTCGCCTTCATCCCAAGTCCGGTCACGTCGTTCAGCATGTTCGCGTACTCGTCGGGCGTCACCGAAAACCCGCCGAAGGCGCACACCCCCATCACGTCATAGGCGGTGTTCTGATAGGCGAAATTCCGCGCCACCAGCGCTGCGCCCTCCGACTTGAGCCCGGAGAACTCGCCGTAACCGGCGCAGAACGCGACCGGGGCGGAGTAGCCGCCCTGCAGGTGACAGGCGCCCCGCGCCGCGATCATGTAGGACATCGCCTGGGTCCAGGTGGCGCGCGGGTCGTACGCAGGGATCTCCATCCCCTTCACCGTCATCGCCGCCTCGGGGTGGACGTAGCGCTCGGCCAGCCGCTGCGCGCCCATCGCCAGCTCGCGCCCGAGCGCGCCCTCGCCGCTTGCCATGGCGCGCACGAGCGGGACCAGCGCCCGAGCGTTCCCGAACGCAGGCGCCAGCGCGCCCGGCTCCGCCGGCGTCCACGCGCGCGCGAACTCCTCCACATCCGCCATCAACGCCTGCCCGCCTTCGGTGCGCTCATCCGCTGGCCTCGCCCGCGCGATCCCGAAGATCTCCATCAGTGCCGCGATCGTGCCGCCGGCCGAAATCGTGTCGAGGCCGAGCCGGTTGCAGAGGTAGTTCGCCTCGGTGATCGGCTCGAGGTCGTAGATGTCGAGGTTCGACCCGAACATCGCCACGGTCTCGAACTCGGGCCCCTCGCCGCTGTCGACCACCACGCCGCATTTGTCGACGAGTTCCGTCTCACGCGTGCACCCGATCGGGCACCGGGCGCAGGAACGGCGCTTGACCTTGATCGCCGGGTGAGAGGCCAAGGCTTCCCCGCCGATCCGCTCGACGCGCTCCCGCTCGTGACAGGTGTCGCGGAAGTTGCAGTGGATCAGTTCATCGGTACTGGGCGAGCATCCCGAGGAGTCCGAGCGTTCCCATCGAGGAGAGGATCCCGAACTGCTCGCGCGGCTTGGTGAGCTTGCCGACCCGCAGCTTCGCGTGCGCCTTGTAGACCGAGCCTGCGACGTTGTTGGCGCGAAGCGCCTCGGGCGCCGCGCCTTCGATCACGACCGACCCCGCGACGACGATCGCGACCAGGTGTTTCGAGCCGAAAACCGCCCCGCCGCCCCCGCGTCCGAGGGCGCGTCCCTTGTCGTTCATGATCGAGGCAATCCGGGCGAGCCGCCGGCCCGCCGCGCCGACCGTCATGACGCGCACCCCGCGACCATACCGGGTCTCGAGGGCCTCGGTGACTGCTTCGACATCATCGAGGTCGGTCTCCGGTGGGGCATCGAACCGCACCGTGTCGGCATCGACGAAGAGGACGACCGGGTGCGGCGAGCGCCCGGTCACCACCATCGCGTCGTGGCCGGTGCGCTTGAACTCGACGCCCCATCGGCCGCCGCTGTTCGTGGACCCAATCCCCCCGGTGAGCGGCGACTTGAAGTTGGCGTGGAAGCGGGCGCTCGTCGGAACCGACGTCCCATGGCCAACCGTTCCCCCCACGTCCCGCCCCGGCGCCGATTCTTCAAACGGCTCGTCGGCTTGGCCCTGGGGGCTCCCTTCGTCGCAGCGCTCGTGGCCATGCTGCGCCGCGAGCAGGCCCGCGAAGTCCCCTCCGTCGTGTCGATCTCGACCGACGTCCCGACGGGCCTCTCGGTCGTGGAGTCCGCCATCGTCTATCGGGAGCCCGGCGGCGCCATCCACGCATTCTCCGGCCGGTGCACGCACCTGGGCGTTTGCCTGACCTGTCACGACGGGGACTCGCCGGTACTGAGGGGTTCGGTGACGACGTTCGCGGACCGCCTGTCCACGCGACGCCCGGTCTGCCTGCGACCGATCTGGGAGTGAAGCGGGGCGGCCGACCCTCCGAGGCGGAACGCGAGTAGGCGGTCAGGCTTGCTTGTCGATCGCCTCGTGCAGCACCTCGGCCGCGCGGGCCCGCGCCGCCTCGGGCACGACGTACGTGCTGCGCCGGCCAGCCAGTTCGTGAGCGTGGACCTCGATCGCCTGTTCGGCGAACCGCATCATCCAGTGCCGGTGCTGCTCGGCGAGCGCGCCCTGGTCCCCGACCACCGACAGCCAGCAGCATCGCCCCAGCGACCGGACCGGCTCGAGCGCGGCTTCGCCGAGCGCGCCTCGAAGTTCCTCCGCCTTGTCGTCAGCGGCGCCGGCGATGACCTCGCCGGTGCCGCTGTCGAGGAGGCTCATCACCACTCGCGATCGCTCCCAGGCCTCCCGGGTCGCCGGTGCCACGACACCGGCGGGCAGGACGAGGGTGTCCATCGGCGGCAGGGCCGCCAGGCCGACCAGTGGACGCTCGTCCTCGACCTCCTCGATGAGTGTGCCGGGAGCATCGGAGAACGTCGACCGCACGACGATTGGCGTGCGCCCGCTCCGGCCGGCGGCCAGCGCCCGCGGGTGGACGACCTTCGCGCCGAATCGCGCCAGTTCGTACATGGCCTCGTAGCTGACGCGTGCGAGGATGCGGGCGCCCGGCACGAGTCGGGGATCGGCGGAAGCGACGCCGGCCACGTCGGTGAAGATCTCCACGCGACAGGCGCCAAGGGCGACGCCGACCGCCACGCCTGAGGTATCGCTGCCGCCGCGGCCGAGCGTCGTGAAGTCCAGCGTCGTCCGCGCCACGGCTTGTCCGCCGGTGATGACGGGGACGGTCCCCGCTGCGAGCAGGGCGTGGAGCCGCCTGGTGTCGATCTGCTCGACGTTCGCCTCGACGTGGGTGCCGTCGGAGTAGATGTGGGCCTGCGCGGCCGTCAGGCCGGCGGCGGGGACCCCCGCGCGCTTGAGCGCCTGGGACATGACCGCTGCCGAAATCGCCTCGCCGCAGGTGAAAATCAGATCGTAGTCGTCGGGAGCGACCGGGCCGCCATCGGAGCGCAGCAGGTCGAGCAGCGTGTCGGTGGCATAGGGGTCGCCTCGTCGGCCCATCGCGGAGACGACGATCGCCACCTGATAGCCGTCGGCCCTCGCGCGCCGCACGTGCGCGACCACCTGCTGGCGCCGTTCGGGCGTCGAAACCGACGTGCCGCCGAACTTCTGAACCAGGATCGGCGAGGCGCTCATGGCACGCGCACCAGGTGGTCGGCGACCAGCCGCTCGGCAATCTGCACGGCGTTGAGCGCGGCGCCCTTCCGGACGTTGTCGGAGACGATCCACAGGTTCAGACCGCGATCGAGCGAGTTGTCCTCCCGGATGCGGCCGACGAACACGGCGTCGGTGCCCGCGGCGAGCGCCGGCATCGGGTAGACGCGCGCGGCCGGGTCGTCGACGACCACGATTCCCGGGGCGCCCGACAGAATGGCCCGCGCCTGGTCGGCCGTGAGCTTCCGTTCGGTCTCGATGTTGACCGACTCGGAATGGCCGATGGAAACCGGCACGCGAACGGTGGTGGCGGTCACCCTGATACCGGGGTCGCCCATGATCTTCACCGTCTCGTGGACCATCTTCCATTCTTCCTTCGTGTAGCCGCCCTCCTGGAAGACGTCGATCTGCGGAATCAGATTGAACGCGAGCTGGTGCTGGAACGTCTTCGGCGGGCTGCACGCGCCGTGGTCGAGGATCTCCCGGGACTGCGTCGTCAGTTCGTCGAGGCCGCTCCTGCCCGCACCCGCGGCTGCCTGGTACGTGGAGACCACGACCCGCCTGATCCGCGCCCGATCGTGGAGCGGCTTGAGCACGACGACCATCTGGATGGTGGAGCAGTTCGGGTTCGCGATGATGCCCCGGTGCCAGGCCAGGTCGTGCGGGTTCACCTCAGGCACGACGAGCGGGCAGGCCGGATCCATCCGCCACGCGGAGCTGTTGTCGATGACGACGGCGCCCTGCCGGACGGCCTTCGGGGCGAGATCGAGGCTGGCGTCTCCGCCGGCCGAGAAGATGGCGATGTCGATGCCCGCGAAGTTCGCCTCGGTCGCCTCCCGGCAGATCACCGTCCGGCCGGCGAACGTCATCTCCGCGCCCGCGACATCCGCCACGTCGAGCGGCCGCAGCTCGTTCACGGGGAACCCGCGCTGTCCGAGCGTCCGGATCATCTCGGTGCCGACCATGCCGGCCGCACCGACCACGGCCACGTTCCACAACTTCTGGCTCACGCGCGCCCCCCTGAATCAACGCGATCATATCGCATCGGTCGGCGCAGCGGACGGCCTTGACAGCGGGCCGATTCGGCGTCACAGTCGCGCCGCAAAGGAGGAGTCATGTTCCGACGCGCCGTTCCCCTCTTCGTCCTCGTGCTCGTGACCGTGCTGGGCGGTGTGGCCGCCGCGCAGGCCCCGACACCACCCGCCGCGAGGCCGCTGCCCGTCACCGTCATCAAGGCGGGGCGCCTGCTCGATCCCGAGACCGGCACCGCGGTCCCCAACCAGGTCATCGTGATCGAGGGGGAGCGGATCAAGGCCGTCGGCGCCAACCTGCCGGTGCCCGTGGGCGCCACGGTCATCGATCTGTCGAAGATGACCGTCATGCCGGGTCTGGTCGACGCCCACACGCACACGACGCTCACCTACAAGGAGCAGCCGGAGAACAACTACTACTACCTGACCTACGTGATGGAGTCGACGCCGCTCCGGGCCATCCAGGGGGCGTCGAACATGATCCAGCTGCTGAACTCGGGCTTCACCGTCGTGAGGGACGTCGGCAACAACGCGTTCTACGCCGACACGGCGCTGCGGCAGGCGATTGAGCAGGGCTGGCTGCCCGGGCCCGACGGTCATTCCGTCCGGGCCCGATGATCGGCAGCACCGGCGGTCAGTACTGGCCGACGCCGGAGATGTACAAGTACCACAACATCATGTACCCCGAGTACATCGACGCCAACAGCCCGGACGAGATCGTGCGCGCGGTACGAGAGAACATGCTGTTCGGCGCCAAGACCATCAAGCTGTGCATCGACTGCAAGCCGTGGATGTACTCTGTGGACGACATCAAGCTGGCGATTCGCGAGGCGGCGCAGGGCGGCTGCAAGGTGGAGGGGCACGTGCAGACCGCAGAGGGCGCGCAGCGCTCGATCGACGCGGGCGTCTACATCATCGCCCACGGCAACGCGCTGACCGCGGACCACCACCGGCAGATGGCCGAGAAGGGCATCATCCTGGCCGGCACCGACACGCCATTCACGAACTACCGGGGTTCGGAAGCCGCCTTCAAGCGGACGGTGGCGAATCTCCGCGATGCGTGGGAGAAGAAGGTGGTGTTGACCTTCTCGACCGACTTCGACTACTGGAACGACCGGATGCGGAACGAGAAGACGGGCGCGTTCCTGACGCGCGGCGAACTCACGTTGAACTTCCTCGACACCTGGAAGGCCGCGAAGATCCCGAGCGCCGACATTCTCAAGGCGATGACGATCAACGGCTATCTGGCCGCCGACGTGCTGAAGGACCGGGGGCCGATCAAGCCGGGCTTCTTCGCCGACCTGATCGCGCTGCCGGGCGACCCGCTCGCCGACATCGACGCCCTGCGATCGGTACAGTTCGTCATGAAGAACGGGATGGTCTTCAAGAAGGACGGCGTGATGACGCCCGAGGCGTTCTTCCACCCGGGACCGGTGCGGACGCCGAACGGCCGGTGGACGCGCTAGCGGCCGCCGTGACGGCCGCCTGTGCGACGGGCGGCTGTCGCCGGCCTCGGGCCGAATCGGGGCCTGCTCAGGACGCCCGCGACGGCGGCCTCGCGTTCCAGTGTGCCTCGGACTAGACGACGAGCAATTGCTCGAATTCCGGAATCTCTTCCTTCAGCGCCATCTCGACGCCCATGTAGAGCGTCATCTGCGCGCTCGGGCAGCCGACGCAGTTGCCCGTGAGCCTGACCGTGGCCGTGTTGTCGGCGACGCCGACCAACTCGATGTCGCCGCCGTCGCTCCGAATCAGCGGGCGAATACGGTCGATGACCGCCTGCACTCGATCGCGCGAAACCATGGATGCTCCCGGAGGAATGTGGGGCAGTTTCCGGGAATCAGTATACCGCGGCGGGCCCGGTCATCTGATAGAATCAAGGTGGGTCTCAGCCCCATGTCGAACGCCCCTTTCAGTGCCGATTCGGTCGTCGTGGGCCGCAGTGCGCGCATGCGAGCGGTCTTCGATTTCGTGCGCGTGATCGCCGACAGCGAGAGCAGCGTGCTCGTGACGGGGGAGACCGGCACCGGCAAGGAACTCATCGCCAACCTGATCCATCAGTCCAGCTCGCGGCGCCACAAGCCGTTCGTGCCCGTCAGCTGTGCCATCCTGTCCGAGACGCTGATCGAGTCCGACCTGTTCGGCCACGAGCGGGGCGCGTTCACCGGAGCGATCAAGGACCGGCCGGGCCGCTTCGAGATCGCCAGCGGCGGGACGATCTTCCTCGACGACATCGACGACGTGCCGCTGACGATGCAGGTGAAGCTGCTGCGGGTCATTCAGAACCGGGTCGTCGAGCGCCTGGGCGGGACCCGCCAGATTCCGGTGGACGTGCGCATCATCACCGGGGCCAAGCGCGACCTGCGTGGCCTCACGGCCGAGGGGAAGTTCCGGGAGGACCTCTTCTACCGCCTGAACGTGATCCCGGTGAGCCTCCCGCCGCTGCGCGAGCGGCGCGAGGATATTCCGATCCTCGTCGACCATTTCGTGAAGCGGTACTTCCGCCAGCGGGACGAGGACCCGAGACTCGTGTCGCAGGCGGTACTCCAGGCGTTCATGCGGTACCCCTGGCCCGGCAATGTCCGCGAACTCGAGAATGCGTGCGAGCGCATCGCCCAGACCTGTACATGCGACTCGGTCCGTCTCGGGTGCGTTCCGCTCAGCATCCTGTTCCACAGGAACGGCGACGAGCAGCAGCCGCTCGTGGAGACGCAAGGGCATCCGTCGGCCGTGTCGCTCGACGACCGTTTGAAGGATGTGGAGGCGAACCTGATCACCTGGGCGCTGAAGGTGAGCGGCGGGAACAAGTCGAAGGCCGCGGAACTGCTCAGCATCAAGCGGTCGACGCTCGGCGACCGCATCAAGAAGCTCGATCTGGCCCACCTCGAGGCCGGCGAGAACTGAAGGGGACATTGACGAACACCCGGCGTCCCCGACGCCACCCGTGCCGGAATGCCGGCGCGCGGGGGACGCCGGGCGGGTCGAATTGGCGAAAAACCCCTCAACCCAGGGGCGAATTGGCCTGGCACCGCGGTTGCTGCGTCCCCGGTGGTGGACACTGACCTCGACCACGCCGCGCCCGCCCAGCCGAGCCGGGTCAAGCTGCGCGTGATCGGCCCGGACGCGGCATGTCTGTCGCCCGCCGATCTAGGCCGGTTGTTCGGCAGCCGGTCCCTGACACCCGCCCGCCGGGCCCGGATCCTCAACGGCGGGCGCGTACTCGCCGCCTGCGGCACTGGTACGGTCGGACTCGCCGCGTACGAGCGAACCGATCGAGAACTGCGGGTCCACGAGTTCGCCGTCGACGCGACCGCCCCGTGCCCGGCAGACGAGATCGCAATGGCGCTGCTCGACGCGCTCGAGATGGCGTGTCTGGCCGGAGGCGGCCGGCGACTCGTCCTGCTGCCCCGCGCCGCCTCGGCGGGCGACCTGCTGCGCGCGCGCGGGTTCGTGCCGATCGCCGGAGACTCGGCCGGAAGCTGGTTCGAGAAGATCTTCGCCTCGTAGGCCGTTCGGCCGACCCTCGACTTGCGTTCCCGTCAACTGGTCCTACAATGGTGCCGGCATCGCGCCGCCTGACTGCCGTCGTCGCCGGGCATGCCTGGCGGACCGAGGCCCGCCTCGCCAGCGCTGTCGTCCAGGAGCACACGTGCCGCGTCCATTTCTGTCCGGGCTCAGGGGGCGCCTCCTTCTGCTGGTGGCCCTCGCGACCCTGCCGGCCTTCGCGTTGTCCTGGTACGCCGGGTGGGACGACCGCCTGCAGACGCGCGCCCTTCTGGCGCTCGTGCTGGTGATGGGGCTGACGCTGACGGCCGCGTGGTTTGCCGCCGAGCGGTTCGTGCTTCGCCCGGTCTCGTCGCTCGTCGACGCGACGCGAAAGCTGGCGGCCGGCGACCGGGCGGCGCGCACAGCGCTGCCGTACGGGCAGAGCGAGCTGAGCGAGCTCGCCCGGGCGTTCGACGAGATGGCGTGCGCGCTCGAGAGCCGTCTGGCCGAGCGCGACAGGGCCGAGCAGGCGCTGCGCCGCAGCGACGAGCGGTTCCGGGCGTTCATGGACAACAGCCCGGCGATCGCCTTCGTTCGTGCGCCGGACGGGGACATGACCTATGCCAATGCGGCGCTCGAGCGCGCGTTCGGCCTCGAACCGGGGCGGTGGCGGGGTGAGCCGGACTCGCGCTTCTGGTCGCCGGAACTGGCGGAACAGGCTGTGCGCCGGGAATCCCGGGTGCTGGAGACGGGCGAGCCGCTCCAGTCGGTTGGCCCGGTCGTGCTGGCGGACGGGCGACAGCGCTACTGGCTCACCGTGACATTTCCTCTGCCCGACCCCGACGGACGGACGCTGGCGGCGACGATGGCGGTGGACATGACGGAGTGGCGCGAGGCACGCGATCGGCTGGCGCTGGCCGAGCGCCGGTACACGCAGCTCGTCGAGCACGCCTCCGACGCGATCGTCGTCACTGACCCCGGCCTCAGGCTCCTCGATGTCAACACGGCCACCAGCCGGCTGAGCGGCTACACCCGGGAGGAGCTGCTGGCGCTCCGCGTCGTGGACCTGGTGGCGCCGGACGATCTGGCGGCGCGGCCGCTGGATCTCGACGCCCTGCGGTCCGGGCAGAATGTCGTCTCGGAGCGCCGGGTCCGGCGCAAGGACGGGACGGTCTTCGTCGCGGAGGTCAGCGCGCGCATGGTCGAGGGAGGCGGTGTGCAGGCCATCGTGCGCGACGTGTCGGCGCGGTACGAGGCCGAGCAGACGGTGAGGCAGAGGGAGGAGCGTTTCCGCCTGCTCTACCAGTACCTCCCCATCGCGTACCAGTCGCTGTCCGAGCACGGGACGATCGTGATGGTGAACGACGCCTGGCTGGCGCTGACAGGCCTGACGCGCGGGCAGGCGGTCGGCCGGCGCTTCGTCGACCTTCTCGCGTCCGGGAGCCTCGATGCCTACGAGACGCACTTCAGGCGGGCGCTCCTCTCGGGCGACGTCCACGACGTCGAGTTGACGCTGGTGCGCGGCGACCGTGCCCGCATCACCGTCTCGATAGACGGGCGTCGCGGTCAGGACGAGCACGGCGAACTCCGGATCCACTGCGCGCTGCGTGACGTGACGGCGGCCCGCCAGGCCGGCGCCCGGCTGCGGCAGAGCGAGGAGCGCTACCGCACGCTGTTCGACGAGAGTCCGGTCTCCCTGTGGGAGGAGGACTTCGCGGGCATTCGACGGCACCTCGACCGGCTGCGGGCCCTCGGCGTCGCCGACTTCGAGGCGCACTTCATCGCGCATCCGGAGGAACTCGACGACTGCATCGGCGCGGTGAGGGTGGTGGACGTCAACAGCGCCACGCTCGCGCTCTACGGCGCCGAAAGCCGGTCGCAGCTGCTCGCGGGCCTCGACCGGATTGTCGGCCAGGAGGGTCGAGACGTCTTCCGGCGCTCGATCGTCGCCCTGGCCGGCGGCGCGCGCACGTGGCGGGAGGAGGGCTTCAACTACACGCTCGGCAACCAGCCGATTCGCCTCGCCCTGCACTGGTCGATCGCACCCGGAGCCGAGCGGACGTGGTCCCGCGTGCTGGTGTCGGCGGTCGACATCACCGGCCGCACGCGTGTCGAGGACGCGCTGCGTGAGTCCGAGACCCGGTTCGATCGCCTGTTCCGCTCCACACCTGCCCTTTCGGCGATCAGCCGGCGGTCGGACGGCACCATTCTGGACGTCAACGACGTGTTCCTGCGCGAGATGGGCTTCGCACGCGGCGAGGTCGTCGGCCGGACCTGGGCCGAACTCGGCGTGGGTCTCTCGCCTGACAGGTACGCCGAACTCCTGGAACTGGTCGACCGGCAGGGCGCGGTGCACGGGCAGGCCATCCGTTGGCGACGCCGCTCGGGCGCACCGTTCGAAGGGACGCTGTCGGTCGTCTCGGTGCGCGTCGATGGCGTGGAGTGCCTGCTCGGCCAGGCGATCGACGCGACCGCCAGGCGGCGCGACGAAGAAGTCGCCCGGGAGAGCCAGCGGCGGCTCGCCGGCGTCCTGAGCGACCTGCCCGGCATGGCGTACCAGTGCTGTGTCGATCCCGAGTGGACCATGCTGTCGGTCAGCGGAGGATGTCGGGCGCTGACCGGCTACGAGCCGTCCGACCTGGTGGGCAACCGCGTCGTGTCCTACGGCAACCTGATCGTGGAGGAGGACCGCGAGATGGTCCTGGCTGCGGTCCGGGACGCGATCGAGCGGGGGCAGCCGTTCAGGCTCGCCTATCGGATCCGACGCGCGAGCGGCGACACGCGGTGGGTGTGGGAGCAGGGCCGCGTCGCCGAGTCGCTCCTCCATCAGGCGACGGTGCTCGAGGGGCTGATCTTCGATATCACCGGTCGCCATCGGCCCGACGCCGGCCGCCACCCGGGCGAGGCGCCGTGGCGTGATGGATGAAGCTGTTAAACTGGTTGCGGAGCGCGGGAGACCGGCCCATGAGACTCAATGCGTGCGAACTCGAGATCGATCTCTTCTGCCGCGGGATCCGTGTGCCGGCGGACGTGCCGCTGGACGGGGCCCGGGGGATCTCACGCACCCGGGCGGGACTCGGCTCGGGTCTCGAGATGGTGATCCCGGGTGGCTCGTGGCTGAAGGACCGCATCTGGGTGAACGTGCCGGTTGCGGAACCGTTCGCGCGCGAATCTCCGTACGTGCTCGAAGGCTCGCCCCGCAACGGCTACCGCGTGCGTGACGATCGGGACGGCCTCCGCTACCCGGTCGAGATCCCGCCGGAGCCCGCGTGGTACACGCGCACGACGAGCCGCGGCATCCCGATGAACCGCATCGGCGTCCTGCAGGGCACCTACCTCGGCGTGTACATCAACACGGTGTGCTCGTTCTGGAACGACAGCCCGTCGCTCAACTGCCGGTTCTGCACGACCGGCACCAACGTGGGGGAGCACGAGGTCGTCGACAAGGCGGTCGAGGACGTCGTCGAGGTGGCCAGGGCCGCGCGCAACGAGTCGGGGGTGACGTTCGTCCACCTGAACGCCGGGTTCCAGGGGACGCGCGGCGTGCAGTTCGCCGAGCCGTACATCCGGGCGCTGAAGGAGCAGGTCGGCGTGCTCGTCGGCGCGCAGCTCGCGCCGCAGAAGGACTTCAGCCACTACGATCGGCTGATTGCGCTCGGCGTCGACCACCTCTCGTTCTGCCTGGAGTTCGTGGAGCCCGAGTGGTTCGCGGAAATCTGCCCCGGGAAGGAGCGCGTGCTCGGCCAGCAGGTCTTCTTCGATTCGATCGCGTACTGCGCGAAGCGGATGGGGAAGGGGGCCGTATCGGGCGAGATCATCGCCGGCGTCGAGCCGGTCGAGGCCACGCTCCGGGGGATCGACTGGATCACGGACCACGGCGCGTTTCCAACCGTCTGCATCTTCAGGCCGACGATCGGGGCCGCGATGGAGACGTGGCCGTCGCCGAAGTACGAGGAGATGCGGCCGGTCATGGCGCACGTGTACGAGGCGTGCAGACGCAACTGGATCCCGATCGGCGCGGCGCCGAACATCGAGGTCAGCATCGTCGTCAATCCAGACGATACCGCGCTCCTGGCGAAGCGGACGCCCCGGTTCTACGCCTTCGAGGCGTATCGCAGGGCGGTCCGCGTGCTGGCGCGCCCGCTGTTCTCGCGGCGCATGAAGCCGCGGCCGCGACGAGATCCCGGCGCCAGCGGCGAGATCCCGCCAGTTTCGGCGGAGCCGGCGCGCGGCGACGTCGAGACGGGGGCTTGATTCCGGCGGTTGTGGCCGAGGACATGCGGCCGACGTCGTGGCATCGGGATTGCGTTCGTCCCCCTCCGATAGTTGGTCTCGCCGATCGGATTCGGGTGCGCGCGGGTGGGGCCCGCGCCGCCCGGTGGCAGCGGCGGCGCCGGCCTCTGTGCTCAGAACGTGCCCCATGTCAGCCTTTCCTATGGTCGATCGAGAGAAGATCCTGGCCGTGCTCCACAAGCGGTTTCCGACGGCGACTGCCGCCGACCTGGCGGCGGCCGCGAACGCGATCGTGGGGCTGGAGGACGAGTGGGAGGACGTGAGCGAGCACGAGTCGGAGTTTGGATATCACTTCTCGGTGCAGTGCGGCGAGATCTGCTACCTGGCCGAGCAGATGCGGCGCGGCAGCCGATTCCGCGTGTTCATGCGCCGGCCGCCGGCCGCCTGAACCGGGCGTTGGGGACGACGCCCCGCCCCCTCATGTACCTCTTTTCACAGGCCGCCCGTTTGGAGTAGAATGGGCCATCTCCTTCAACCATGCCGGCTTCCCGGCGACGCTGTCGAAGGAGCGGCGTCCGCCCGGTGTGGCGGCGCCGATTGTCGAGCGTTTTCGGCCGGGATGTCGTCGACCGGGGCTGGCACCCGGTTTGCGAGTCCCCATTATCGAGACTGGCGAGGGCGCCTGTCAGAGTCCGCTCGCGAAAGCGAGGATCTGTGCCCGGTGAGGTCGCGCGTATGTATCCACAATAGACCTGCCGCGGCCGGTCAGCCCATGAAACGGCCGGCCGTGTCGAGCTGCATTACTTCATCCTTCCAGACCCTTGTTCCACAGGGCGACCGAGCCGGGCAACAGATTGGGGCGGCGGGGCAGGCGGGGGGCGGCTGGCAGGGCCGGACTCCCCGGCCCCTCGGGCATGCCGTCTGTGCGTCGGCCCCGAACGGTCGCTGCATTGCGGGCTCTCCCGGACGAGAGTGGATCGATAGGCGCCGATGAGACTCACGCGCTTGGTTCCCGGTGTATGGCTGGCGGCGTGCCTGACCGCCGCGACGGCGTTCGCGCAGAGGCCCGCGGCGCAGGCGGCGCCGAAGCCGCCTTCCAACGAGGACTGCCTCGCGTGCCACGGGGACGCTTCGGCGGCCGGGGCCAGCGGGCGCTCGGTTGCGGTGCTGCCCGACAAGTTCGGCGCATCGATCCATGGCCTCGCGGGCGTGGCCTGCGTGGGCTGCCACGCCGACCTGGCGAAGTCCCCGGAGTTTCCGCACGCCGAGAAGCTGGCGCCCGCGACGTGCGTGACGTGCCACGAGAAGGCGGCGGCGCTCTACGACGTGAGCGTGCACGCGGAGTCCAAACGCACGCAGGCGCAGAGCGCGGCGGCCGCCTGTAAGGACTGCCACGGCTCCCACCAGATCAAGCCCGCGAGCGACCTGGACTCGCCGACGCACCACCTCAACCTGCCCGCGACGTGCGGCCGCTGCCACGGCGATGCCGAGATCATCAGGAAGGGGCGGATCGCCATCGGCGACGTCGTGGCCCAGTTCCAGGACAGCATCCACGGCCAGGCGGTCGCCAAGAGCGGCCTGACGGTGGCGCCCAACTGCAGCGACTGCCACAACGCGCATGACGTCAGGCGGCGGACCGATCCGGCGAGCCCGGTGTACCGCACCTCGATTCCGGCGATGTGCGGCAAGTGCCACGAGGGGGTGGCGCGGCGGTACCAGACCGGCGTCCATGGCGATGCGCTCGCCAAGGGCCGGCCCGATGCGCCGGTGTGCGTGACGTGCCACTCGGCGCACCAGATCGCCCGGACCGAAGGGGCGGCGTGGAAAGCCCACGTCCTCGCCGAGTGCGGCTCGTGCCACCCCGAGTCGACGAAGACCTTCCGCGACACCTTCCACGGCAAGGAAACGCAACTCGGCTTCATGCGCGTGGCGACCTGCGCAGACTGCCACGGTGCGCACGACATCTACGCGAAGCGGGATGCCCGGTCGACCGTTTCCTCGGCGCGCCTCGTGGCGACGTGCGGCACGTGCCACCCGGGCTCGAACGCGAGATTCGCGCAGTCCGATCCGCACGCCGACCGGCACAATCGCGCGCGCAACCCGCTGCTCTTCTACGCCTCGAAGTTCATGCAGGCCCTGCTGCTCGGCGTGTTCTCGTTCTTCGGGATCCACACGACGCTGTGGGCGTCGCGCCACGTGAAGCCCGCCGTCGGCTGGCGGAAGCGGGGGAAGTAGCCCGATGATGCCCGAGACCAACGCGGCTCCGAGCCGCCAGCGCCAGTATCGGCGGTTCGGCCTGGCCGACCGGCTCCTGCACGGCGTGCTGATGCTCAGCTTCGTCGGGCTCGCCTTCACCGGCATGCCCCTGTTGTTCAGCGACGCCCCGTGGGCGGTCTGGCTGGCCGGGGTGTTCGGCGGCGGCCGGTCGGCCGGCATCATCCACCGCGTGTTCGCGTCGATGATGATCGGCTGCTTCGTGCTCCACGTGTGGCGCTTGATGCACCGGGTGTTCGTGAAGAAGGAGCTCGAGGTGCTCTGGGGGCCGGCGTCGATGACGCCGCAGCCTCGCGACGTCCGGGAAATGGTCGCGCACCTGCGCTGGTTCCTGCGCCTCGGCCCTCCGCCCCGCTTCGATCACTTCACCTACTGGGAGAAGTTCGACTACTGGGCGGTATTCTGGGGAATGGGCGTCATCGGCGGCTCCGGGATCGTGCTGTGGTTTCCCGAGTTCTTCTCCCGGTTCCTGCCCGGCTCGTGGTTCAACATCGCGCTCCTGGTGCACGGGGAAGAGGGCCTGCTGGCCGTCGGGTTCATCTTCACGATCCACTTCTTCAACAGCCATCTCCGGCCCGACAAGTTCCCGATGGACCCGGTGATCTTCACCGGGCACGTCAGCCACCACGAATTCAGCGAGGAGCGGCCGGCCGAATTCGAACGGCTGGGTGCCGAACGCCGCCTCGGCGACCTCGAGGTTTCCCCGGCGCCCGCCTGGGTCTATCGGCTGGGCAGGATCGTCGCCGTGATCGCGGTCACGCTCGGCCTCGCGATGGTGGGGCTCATCCTCTACGCGGTGCTGTTCTCGCGCTCGTAGAGCCGCAGTCGCGCTTGGAGAAGGCTGAATATGGCGATTGAATCGAGGTTCCGGCACGCCCGCAACCCGATCACGATGTTTGGCGGCTGGCTGACGACCGTCAGCGCGGTTCTGTTCCTGGCCGTCTTCCTCGCGGATCTGATGGGGTTGAGGACGAATCCGTACATCGGGATCGTCTTCTTCCTGGTGCTGCCCGGATTCTTCGTGGCGGGACTGGTGCTGATACCCCTCGGGATCGTCCGCTCGCGCCGGCACGAGCGCCGGGGGTTGCCGCGGGCCGTCGTCAAGTGGCCCGTCATCGATCTCAACACGCCCCATACGCGCCAGGTCGCCGGGCTGATGATCGCCCTCACGGTCGCGAACATCGTACTGATCTCGCTGGCGGCGTTTCGCGGCATCGAGTACATGGACTCGCCGGAGTTCTGCGGCGAGGTCTGCCACGTGGTGATGCAGCCGGAATTCACGGCGTACAAGGCGGGGCCGCACGCCCGCGTCTCATGCGTGGCGTGCCACATCGGCCCCGGCGCGCCGTGGTTCGTGAAGTCGAAGCTGTCGGGCACGCGCCAGCTCTTCGCCGTCGCGCTCGAGACCTACCCCGAGCCGATTCCCTCTCCAGTTGAAAACCTGCGACCCGCGCGCGACACCTGCGAGCAGTGCCACTGGCCCGAGAAGTTCACGGGCGACCGGGTGCGGCAGATCCGCGAGTACGCCGAGGACGAGGCCAACACCGAGACCACGACCACGCTGCAGCTGCTGGTCGGAAGCGGGAGCGACAGCACCGGCGCGCACGGCATCCACTGGCACATGGCGCCGTCGACCAAGGTCACCTACATCACGACCGACCCCAAGCGGCAGAAGATCGTCTGGGTGGAAGTGATGGACCGCAATGGTGTGCGCACCTTCAAGGCGGACGGGGTCACCGACGAGCAGCTGGCGAAGGGCGAGCGGCGCGAGATGGACTGTATGGACTGCCACAACCGTCCCAGCCACCGCTTCGATTCGAAGCCCGAGCGGGCCGTGGACGAGGCGATCGCGCTCGGCCTGATACCGAAGACGCTGCCGTTCGCGCGGCGAGAGGCCGTGGCGGCGTTGAAGACGGCCTACAGCTCGCAGGAGGCGGCGGCGTCGGGCATCGCGGCACGGCTCACCGCGTTCTTCGACCAGCAGCTCGGTCGCGAAGCGGCCGCGAGGAAGACGGATATCGCCAAGGCCGTCGCGGCCAGTCAGGACATCTACCGCCGGAACGTCTTCCCCGCGATGAAGGTCTCGTGGGGCACCTACACCAACAATATCGGGCACACCGATTACGACGGGTGCTTCCGCTGCCACGCCGACACCATCAAGACGGCCGACGGCAGGGCGATCGGCCAGGACTGCGAACTCTGCCACAAGATGCGGTAGCGGCATCGTGCGGGCATGCGAACCGGCGATCGTGCGATCGCCAGATCGCGACACCCCGCTTCACTTGAACCGAGTAGTTCTGAGTCATGAGTTCTGAGTTCTGAAGCGCGGATTCGCCCGGGAACTCACAACCCACAGCTCACAACTCATGACTACGCCTGGATTCCACCCAACTCAAGTTCCGGTGTAGATCGCCAGATCACAAGATCGCTTCAGAAACTTGGATCCTGTCCAGGGCTGTCTTGCCGGAAGTCCGGCAGCCGGTCTCGATGTCTGCCGGTGGGCCGCAAGCAGTGTCCACAAACTCGGCAGGGCTATCCAACCTCCAGGCGGCAAGTCACTCTCTGATGTTGACTTGTGCTGCATGTCCAGAATCGGGGCGTCCGGCACCACGCTTGCAATTCCCCACGCGGATATTCGACTACCCAGCGCGGGGTTCCATTCCCCAGCGCCCGGGAGCGCCTGGCTCGGACAGGAGAACATCGGTATCAGTTCGGGTTGGTGGTCTCAACTTAAGGAGCAGGTCATGGATTCATTCGTCCAGAACCGCGGTCGGGCGGGGCTCACCGCCTTCGCGGTCGCTTGGCTCGCCTTCGGCGGGCTGGCGCTGGCCGGGCCCACGGGCAAGGCCGGTGTGTCGGGCCAGGGTGCGGCCAAGGCGGCGGTCGGACAGGTCCCGCACGGGGCCTACGCAGGCACGGCCTCGTGTCTGAGCTGTCACGAAAACATGGGTGCGGCAACCAAGCAGGGCCCGCACGCGCGTGCGTACCGGGCCGGCAGCCCGATGTCGCCGACCGGGTGCCAGACGTGCCACGGCGACACGAAGGCCGCCCTGGGCTGCGAAGCCTGCCATGGCGCCGGCAAGGCGCATGTGGACGCCGGAGGGGACAAGACGAAGATCCGCCGCTTCGAGAAGATGTCGGCGAGCGAGGCCAGCGCGGTGTGTTCCAGCTGCCATTCGAAGGCCTCGCACGCGATGTGGGGCGGCAGCCAGCACGATCAGCGCAACGTGGGCTGCACCTCCTGCCACGACGTCCACGCGCCGAAGGGCGACAACCTGCTGAAGGCGGCCAGTGAAACGGCGCTCTGCGCGACCTGCCACCGGACGATCGTCAACAAGCAGCTGAAGTTCAACCACATGCCGGTGCGCGAAGGCAAGATGACC
Organism: uncultured Acidobacteriota bacterium; assembly: GCA_963698725.1. GTDB lineage: Bacteria > Acidobacteriota > Vicinamibacteria > Vicinamibacterales > Fen-181 > FEN-299. The sequence continues at coordinate 614,348 of CAVORY010000002.1, read as the reverse complement.
TGCGCGTCGTGCCACAACGTGCACGGCGCGGCGAACGTGAAGCTGCTCCGGACCGGCGGCACGATCTTCGAGTCGTGCGTCAGCTGCCACGCCGAGAAGCGCGGCCCGACGCTCTGGGAGCATTTCCCCGTTACCGAGAACTGCGTGACCTGCCACGACCCTCACGGCTCGAACAACGACCGGATGCTGGTGGCCAAGCAGCCGTTCCTCTGCCAGCGCTGCCACGTCAGTGCCCGCCATCCTCCCACCGTCTACGAGGGCTACCTGCTCAACAACTCCACGAACGCCAACAAGATCTATGGCCGTTCGTGCGCGGCGTGCCACCAGCAGGTTCATGGGTCCAACGCCCCGTCGGGCAAGGCGTTTCTACGCTAGGTGAGGAGGATGACTGAGATGCGCAACAGACTGATGATTGGAGCTGCGGCGCTCTGGCTGGCCTCCGCGACCTTGGCGTCGGCCCAGAGCAAGCCGCAGGAAACCGCCCCGCCGTCCAACGGGGTTGTCGACATCGGCGGACGGTTCACGTCCGCGTCCGGCGACGAGGCGCGGTACGAGCGGTACCGCGACCTGCGCAGCGGCGTGAACGCCAACGTGGTGTTCAACAAGGAAACGGAGAACTGGCTCTTCAACGTGAAGGCCAGCAACATCGGCTACCGCGACCAGCGGTACACGATGGACTACAGTAGCAAGCGCGTGAAGGTCTCGTTCCTGTTCGACTCGATTCCGCTCAACTACGGCTACGACCTGATGACGCCGTACGTGTGCACCGGCGGCAGCTGCACCCTCGACCCCGGCATGAGGACCAACATCCAGAACGCCCGCGGCACCGGCGCGACGCCGGTGAACGGAACGACCTGGATTGGCGTCCCCCAGACCCTCGCGCAGGTGCAGGCGGGAACGTCGTACAACTCCATCGCCCGGGCGTTCGACATGCAGTCGCGCCGCGACACCATTGCGGCCGGCCTGAGGTTCTCGGCCACCGACAACCTGGACCTCCTCCTCGGCGTCAAGAGCTACGGCCGTTCGGGCAACCAGCCGTGGGGCACCGGCTTCGCGTTCAACAACCTCGTCGAGATCCCGATGGTCGTCGACAACCGGGAGACCGAAATCGCGACGGGCGTCGAGTGGGCGAGCCACCAGGGCATGTTCCGGGTGATGTACGAGCACTCGAAGTTCAGCCAGGCCGTTCCGACGTTGACGGTGGACAACCCGATCCACGCCACCGACTGGAACAGCACGCCCGGGACACTCTACGATCCGAACGGTTACACGAACGCCCACGGGGCGGCGTTCGGCAAGATGGCGATGGCGCCGGTTAACACGCTGGACACGGTGAACTGGATGGGCATGGTGAAGCTGCCCGGCCGCACCACCGCGAACGCGGTGTTCAACATGGGCGCGAACCGGCAGGACCAGGCGCTCATCCCCTGGACGACCAACCCCTCAGTCGCCAATGCGAACACGTACGCGACGTTCCCCGAACTGGCGCACCTGCCGCGCGAGTCGGCGGCGATGTACGTCAACTACATCACCAGCGCGATGAACGTGAACTCGCGGCCGCACAAGTACGTGACGCTGAGCGCCCGGTACCGCTACAACAGCCGCAACGACTTCACGCGGCCGTTCGACGCGGTCGAGTACGTCCGCATGGACGCGGTCCCCGAGGAAACCGGCGGCGAGTCCGAGCCGTTCAGCATCAACCGCAACACGTTCGACATCAACGCGTCGCTGACGCCGCTCAAGTACGGCGCGATCCGGTTCGGCTACGGGTACGACCGGTACGAGCACGGCGTCCGCGCGGCCGAGGGCTGGAAGGACAAGACGTTCCGGGTCTCCTTCGACACGGCCAGCTTCAACTTCATGACGCTGCGCGCCATGTACGAGAACTCGACGCGCGATCTGGTCGACCTCGACACGGCGGCCATCGCCGCTGTCGGCCATCAACCGGCCCTCCGGTTCTACGACGAGGCGGCGCGCAACCGCGACCGCTTCACCCTCATGGCCGAGTTCAACCCGATGTCGTCGGTCGGCGTCAACCTCTCGGTGGCGTACGGCAAGGACGACTACAAGGGGGCCGACCCGACGCAGGAGTTCGGTCTGCTCAACAACGACAACATGGCCTACACGATCGGCGTCGCGTACGCGCCGAACGCGAAGGTCAACGTCGGCGCCGACTACGGCCGCGAGACGTTCACGGCGGTGCAGGAGTCGCGCAACGCGAACCCGCCTCCGGACGCGCAGTTCACGGACCCGGCCCGTAACTGGACGATGACCAACGACGAGAACGTGAATACGTTCACGCTCTACCTCAACCTCAACAAGCTGATCGCGAAGACCGACATGCGCCTGGCCTACGACTACAGCAGTTCGGACCAGGCGTTCGTCCACTCGGGCCCGCGCATCGCGAGCCTCACGGCGACGCCCCCGGGGCAGTTCATCGCGTTGCCGAACGTGACCAACGCGTGGACCCATCTGACGTTCGACCTCACCTACGCGCTGTCGAAGAAGCTGGCGCTCGGTTTCTCGCTCCTCCACGAGAAGTTCGACGTGTCGGACTTCGCGACCATCAACACCGCCGGCTCGCAGACATTACCGCGCGGAGACGTGTCGACGGTGTCAGACAACGCCCGGATCGACTGGTGGGGCAGCCTCCTGACGGGCTACGGCAACCGGCCGTACAGCGGGACCACGGGTGTCGTGCGGATGTTCTACTACTTCTAGATCCGGCCGACGACGGCTGGCAGTCCTGACGGCCAGGCCTTGAATCTCCAAAGGATTCGGGGCCTGGCCCGTCTTTTGTACGCCGCCCCTTTTTGCTCGGCCCGCCGCAGTTCACGTGTTAATATTGAGACTCATTCTCACAGTGGCCTGAGCTTCGTCCGAGCGCCGTCCCCCATCCGATGCCCTGTCACGTTGCCGCCGAACGAGCCGAGCGCGCCGCCGCGCCGTCCGTGCTCACGCTCCGGGCGCGCCCGCTCGAGATCGTCCTCGTCGGCAACCCGAATGTCGGCAAGAGCGTCATCTTCGGCCGTCTGACCGGCCGCTACGCCACGGTTTCGAACTACCCCGGCACCACCGTCGGCCTGACCTCCGGTCGCGCCCTCGTCGGCGCCGAGGTCTGCAACGTCGTCGACAGCCCCGGGGTCAACGCCCTCGAGGGGGAGTTGAGCGAGGACGAACAGGTCACTCGCCGTCTCCTCGCCAGCGGCAAGGCCGACGTCGTCGTCCAGGTGGCCGACGCGCGCAACCTGCGCCGGGCGCTGATGCTCACCTCGCAGATCGCCGGATTCGGCCTGCCGATGGTTCTCGTGCTCAATATGGTGGACGAGGCGAGGCGCCACGGCATCGATGTCGACGCGGCAGGGCTTGCGGCCGAACTCGGCGTTCCCGTGGTCGAGACGGTGGCGGTCGACGGGCAGGGCCTGAACGACCTCAGGGTGGCCCTGCTGGCGGCATCGCCCGCGCGCGTCCCGCTCAACCGATCGGGCGATCACGCGGCGTGGGCACACGAGGCGGCTGCCCGCCTGCGACGGGCCCGGCCGTCCTCGGTCGGCCGCGTTCAGGTGTTCCTGAGCCGCGCGGTCCGGCAGCCGTTGACCGGCCTGCCCATTCTCGCGTTCGTCCTCTACGTCGTCTATCTGTTCGTCGGGGTATTCGGCGCCCAGACGCTGGTCGGCCTGGTCGAGCACCGCCTGTTCGGGCAGTTCATCAATCCCGGCGGCGACCGCGCTCGCCGACCGATTCCTGCCGTGGGCCGCCGCGCGCGACTTCTTCGTGGGCCCCTACGGCCTCGTCACGATGGGCCTCACCTACGCGATCGCGATCGTCCTTCCGGTCGTCGCCACGTTCTTCCTCGTGTTCGGGTGGCTCGAGGACAGCGGCTACATCCCGCGCCTGGCCGTATTCGCGGATCGGATCTTCAGGGTGATGGGGCTGAACGGGAAGGCGGTGCTGCCGATGGTGCTGGGCCTCGGCTGCGACACGATGGCCACCATGACGACCCGCATCCTCGGCACGCCGAAAGAGCGGCTCATCGCGGTGCTGCTCCTGGCGCTCGGCATTCCGTGCTCGGCGCAGCTGGCCACAATTCTCGGCATCCTCGGCGGCATCTCGTTCTGGGCTCTGGCGACGCTGTTCGGCGTGGTGGTGGTGCAGATGTTCGTGGTCGGCTTCCTGGCGGCCAGGGTACTGCCCGGCGAGCGCTCCGAGTTCATCATGGAGCTGCCGCCGCTCAGGCTGCCGGTGATGCGGAACCTCGCGCTGAAGACCTTGCTCAGAATCCGCTGGTACCTCTGGGAGGCCGTGCCCCTCTTCCTGGTCGGGACCGTGCTGCTCTTTGCCCTGGACAAGACCGGCCTGCTGCCGCGCATCGTGGAGGCCGGACGCCCGGTGGTCACCGGCCTCCTCGGGCTGCCTGCCGAGTCGGCGCAGGTGTTCGTCATGGGATTCCTGCGACGCGACTACGGGGCCGCCGGACTGTTCCAGCTGGCGCACGCCGGGCAGCTGAGCGCCACGCAGTCGGTGGTCGCACTGACGGTGATGACGCTCTTCGTTCCTTGCGTCGCCAACTTCATGATGATGATCAAGGAGCAGGGGCTGAGGCCGGCCCTCGCCATCCTGGTCTTCGTGACGACCGTCGCCCTGGCAACCGGGACGGCGCTCAACCATGCGTTTCGAGGCTTCGGTGTCCAGTATTGAGCGCGCGCGGCGCCTGACGTTGCTCGAGGTCGGTGGGCGGGGCGTGGTTCGTCGCGTACTGCGCGACAACCCGGCGCGTGCCGAGCGCCTGAGCGCGCTGGGTGTCACGCCGGGCGCGCGGATCCGGGTATTGCAGCGGTCTCCGGGCTTCGTGTTCGAGTGCGACGAGTCGGAGCTCGCCGTCGAGCCGTCGGTCGCCCACGCGATTCTGGTGGAGGACGGGGGGGAGAAGATAGAAGAGAGAAGATAGAAGCCAGAAGGCAGAAGACGGAGGGCAGGAGCCGAGGAACCAGCACGGGGTGCCCCGGCTCTGCGTGTCCTTACGAACGGGTGTCGGTCCCTCTCACGGTCTGGCTGTCGTCTGCCTGCTCACCTGGTCGCCGGGCCTGGCGTCGATCCTCGACGCCGCATGCTGCGCTCGCTCAGGTCGGCACGCCGAGACGCGGGAGCAGCCAGGTCTGCAGGAAGATCCAAACGGCCAGGAAGCCGAGCGGCCAGAGGTAGTCGCTCATGACGCCCCTCCGGATCCCTCGATCACGGCCATCACGCGGCGCAGCTTCGCGTCGACCTCGGCGCCGAGCGGCCCCAATGCCTCGTTTCCAACCCTCCCCAGCGTCACCAGCGGCGCGACAGCAGCCACTGCGCTCCGCCCCGGTGTGGTCTCGTAGACGACGAGGTTGCAGGGCAGCAGCAGCCCGATGTCGGTCTCCGCGCTCAGGGCCTGGTACGCGATCGGCGGGTTGCACGCGCCCAGGATCACGTACTTCCGGAAGTCCTTGTCCAGCTTCTGCTTGATCGTCTGCTTGACGTCGATTGTCGTCAGGACGCCGAATCCTTCGGTTTTCAGCGCGGCCGTCGCTTTCTCAACCGCTTCTTCGTAGCTGACGGGCAGCTCTACCCGCATGCCGTAGCGCGTCTCGTTCACGTGAGAGCCCTCCCTCCCCAGGCTGCCAGATCCCGGGGGCGTTGATTCAATGATTCGCGGGCGGCGCAATTGGATACATCCGGAGTACCATAGGGGCTAGCGAGGCGGGCCTCGGACCACCAACCACGCCCGGCGACGACGCCCGCCTCGCTAGCCCAAGAGACAGCGTTTCTGCGCCCCGCGCGTGCGCGGGGCTCCTAGACGTCTTGAACGACCAGACAAGACGTCGACAGAACCTGACTCATTCGCAACGACTTCGGCCGTTCAAGACGTCTAGCTGTGACGAAATCGCGGAAGCCGAATCTCCGTGAAGAGGGACCTCGGGCCGACCGGGACGGGGCGACCTACGCCGATCTGGTTCGGTCGCTCCAGGCTGGCGACCAGAGCGCCATGGAGGCGCTGCTGATGCGAGCCCAGGAGGTCGCCTATCGCTTCAGCCTGCTCGTCTGCGGTCGCGCAGACGATGCGGACGATGCGATGCAGGAGGCGCTGCTCAAGACGTATCGGTTCGCAGCGCGGATCCGCGAGCCCGAGGCGTTCCGGGCGTGGCTCTACCGGACGGTGCGCAATGCCTGCCTGATCAACCGGAGGAAGCGGGCGCACGAGCCGGACTACTTCGTGCCGCTCGACGATGGTGCCGGCGACGGCGATGTGCGCGAGCGTCAGGTGGATGCGGTCGACCCGGCGCACGGCCCCGAGGAGCAGGCGATCAACGCCAGTCTCCGATCGCGGCTGACGCGAGCACTTGCGGCGGTGCCCCGCCCGTACCGCGTGGTGGTCGTGCTGAGGGAAATCGAAGGCCTGTCCACACGCGAGGTGGCCGACGTGCTCGGCATCTCCGAGGCCAATGTGAAGACGCGGCTGCACCGGGCTCGGCTGCTGCTGCGCGAACAGTTGGAAGCGTCATGATGCGTCCGCCCGCGAACCACGACCACCGGTGCGTCGATTTCCTCGAGCGGATGTCGCGCTACCTGGACGACGAACTCGTGGCCGCCGACCGGCGGGAGATTGAACGGCACCTGCGCGACTGTCCGTGCTGCGAGGATGTCCTTCAGAGCCTCCGGCACACGGTGGAGATTTGCCACGAGGAAGGGCGGCCCGACCTGCCGCCGGATGTGCGGAAGCGAGCCAGGGCGCGCGTGTCGGAGTTGCTGCGCCAGGCGCCGACCCGACGAGCCAAGGCCCGCTGACCACGGGCACAGCGTCACCCGGTCCTGCGAGGCATCGATGTACCCAGTGCTGTTCCGGCTCGGCTCCTTCGAAATCACCAGTTTCGGCGTGATGGTCGCGCTCGGCGCGGCGCTCGGCATCCTGATGCTCCGGCGCGAGCTGATCCGGTCCGGCGTCGACGGGGCCAAGGGGGTCGACGCGGCGCTGGTCGGCGTCCTCGGCGGACTGGCTGGCGCCAAGCTGCTCTACGTCGCCGAGCACTGGGCGGAGCCCATTTCGAGCACGCTGTTCAGCCGCGGAGGCATGAGCTGGTACGGCGGGCTGGCGGGAGGCGTGCTGGCCGGCCTGGCGATGGTGGCCTGGCAGCGGCTGCCGCTCCTGACGGTCCTGTCGGCTGCGGCTCCGGCGCTGACGCTGGGTCACGCGGTCGGCCGAATCGGCTGTCTGCTCGTCGGGGACGATTACGGAAGGCCGACGACGCTGCCGTGGGGGATGGCGTTCCCAGAGGGGCTGCCGCCGACCACGGACCGGGTGCACCCGACGCAGATATACGAAGCGCTGGCCCTGTTCGCGCTCACCGGCATCCTGCTGTGGCTGCGCCGTGGAGGCGCCCGCGACCGCGTGGTCTTCGGCGCCTACCTGTTGACGGCCGGAAGCCTGCGCTTTCTGATCGAGCTGGTTCGCGTGAACGTCGTGGTGGCCTTCGGAATGACGACCGCGCAGCTGTTTTCGGTCGGGCTGATGGTCGCCGGCGCCGCCCTGCTGGCCACGCGGGGACCCGAGGTCGCGCCGGCCCTTCCCCCGGCTCATGGTCGCCCCGAGCGTAGTCGAGGATCGGTGCCCAAGCCGCGCGCCAAGCGGCGTTGACGGTCGGCTGGCGGCATCCGGCGGACGGCGCTGTCACGCGTGATGTCGACCAGGCCGCAGGGCGCCTGCGGCGAGCCAGAAGCCACAAGCCGCACGCTGCCGGTCGGGCGTCATTTCGTCGAGCGTACCGGCGCGAGGGGCGCGGCGCCGATCTGGGCCTTCACCTCGCTGATCAGCTGTTGCACCTTGTCCCGCTCGGGGTAGCTTGGGTTGCTGGCCAGCAGCTTCTCCCACGCCTGCAACGCGCCTGCGTAGTCCTGCTTCCCTTCACGCTTCACGATCCCGAGGTTGAACAGGGTCTGCGGGTGTGTCGGGGCGATCGCCAGCGACTTGGTGAACTGCGCGATCGCCTCGTCCGGCCTGCCGGAGTACCAGAGCGATGTACCGAGGTCGGTGCTGAGGTTGACGTTCTGGGAGTCGATTGCAAAGGCCTGCTGGTACGGTCCGACCGCCTCGGCGAACCGGCCCGAGTCGTAGTAGAGGTGGCCGAGCTGGGTGTTCGCCTGAACGTCGGTCGGATTCCTGGCCAGGATGTTCCGCAGCGCCTGCGCCCGCTGTTCGTCGAAGAGGCCTGGCTGCGGACCGCCGGTGGCCGGAGCAGGTGTGGGCACCTGGGCGACAGGAGCCGCCACCGGCACACCCGCCCGCTGGCTGCCGAAGATCACGTACCCGACGGCGAGCCCGAGCAGCAGGCACGCGCCGGAGATGAGAGCCCACGTGGTGGACGAGGTCTGTTGCGATGACATAGGAGGAACGAACGAGGCGGAACAGCCGTGGCCATCCCGCCTCTTCTCTTCCCTTCCGAATTCTGAATTCTGGATTCTGAATTCTGACTTCTATCTTCTGTCTTCTTCTTTCCCTATGCCGCTCCCTTCCAGCTTCGCAGCACCTTCATGTAGTTGCCGCGCTCGAACGCCGAGGGGTCGGGGCTCTTGCGCAGGCTCATGCTGCCGCGCATCTGGTCGAGCGACTCGTAGTCGTGCTCTTCCATCCAGTGTTTCATCGCCTGGAAGATGGTGAGCAGCCGCTGCGGACCATCCTCGAGGAGGCGTGACACCACCTGGACCGCCGACGCCCCGGCCATCACGGCCTTCACGGCGTCGAGGCCGGTGTGCACGCCGCCCGACGCGGCCATGGTCGCCTTCACCTGGCCGGACAGGATCGCCAGCCAGTGGAGGCGCAGCAGGAGTTCGGAGGAATCCGACAGGTGCAGGCTCGGGACCGCCTCCAGGGCCTCGACGTCGATGTCGGGCTGGTAGAAGCGGTTGAAGAGCACGAGACCGTCGGCGCCCGCCTCGTCGAGCTGGTGGGCGAGGTGCGCCATCGACGAGAAGAACGGCGAGAGTTTGACGGCCACCGGGATGGTGATCGCCTTCTTCACCGACCGCAGGATCTCGACCGACCGCTGCTCGACGTGAACGCCCGTCTCCTTCGGGTCGGTGGCGATGAAATAGACGTTCAGCTCGAGCGCGTCGGCGCCGGCCTCCTGGATCGTCTTCGCGTACGACAGCCAGCCCTCGTTGGTGGTGCCGTTGAGCGACGCGATCACGGGCACCTTCACCGCCGCCTTGATCCTGCGGATCTGCTCGAGGTACTCGTGCGTGCCGAAGACGAAGTCGGCCGCCTTCGGGAAGTAGGACAGCGCCTCGGCCGACGACTCCGCGATCACTTCCATGTGGTACACGAGGCCGTCCCGTTCGCGGGTGATCTGCTCCTCGAAGAGCGATCTCAGGACAATGGCCGCCGCGCCCGCGTCCTCGAGCCGCTTCACCGTGTCGAGCGAATCCGCCAGGGGCGACGCGCCCGGCATGAGCGGGTGGGGAAGACGAAGGCCGAGATAGGTGGTTGACAGGTCCATGGGTTCCTCCGTTATTCGGCCTTCTTGCCGCTGGAATAGGTCATCTTCGCCATCTGCTCGTAGAGGCCGAACCGCATCGCGATCTCTCGCTGGGCCGCCGCCAGCAGCATCTTGTAACGCTCGGGGTTCTGCTGATTGACGACCCGGAACCGGGTCTCGTTGGCCATGAAGCGGCCGACGTCGACCTTCGGCGCGCCGGAATCGAGCTGGAGCGGGTTCTCACCCTGCGCCGTCCGCCGCGGGTCGTACCGGTAGAGCGGCCAGTGGCCGCTGTCCACCGCCAGCTTCTGCTGGTCGAGGCCCTTCTCGAGGTCGTAGCCGTGCGCGATGCAGTGGCTGAAGGCGATGATGACCGACGGGCCGTCGTAGGAGTCGGCCTCGAGGAACGCCTTCACCGTCTGGGCGTCCTTCGCGCCGAACGCCACGTGAGCGACGTAGACGCTGCCGTAGGCCATCGCGATCATCCCCAGGTCCTTCTTGGCCCGGGCGTTGCCGGCCATCGCGAATTTGGCCGATGCGCCGATGGGGGTGGCCTTGGAGGCCTGGCCGCCGGTGTTGGAGTACACCTCGGTGTCGAGCACCAGGAGATTCACGTTTCGGTTCTGGGCGATCACGTGGTCGAGACCGCCGTACCCGATGTCGTACGCCCAGCCGTCGCCGCCGACGACCCAGACGCTCTTGCGCACCAGGAAGTCGGCGATCCTCTCCATCCACCGGGCGTCGAACGACTGGATGGCCGCCAGCTTCTTCCGCAGCTCGGCCACGCGTTCGCGCTGGGCGGTGATGCCGGCTTCGGTCGACTGGTCTGCGCCGATGATCGCGTCGACGAGGCCTTCGCCGATCTGACCCGCCATCTTGCGGAGCAGTTCGTGCCCCTGTTCCTGGTTCTTGTCGATGGCGAGGCGGAAGCCGAACCCGAACTCCGCGGTGTCCTCGAAGAGCGAGTTCGACCAGGCCGGTCCTCGGCCGTTCCGATCCTGCGCGTAGGGTGTCGTGGGAAGGTTGCCGCCGTAAATCGACGAGCATCCGGTCGCGTTGCCGATGAGCAGCCGGTCTCCGTAGAGCTGGGTCAGGAGCTTGACGTACGGCGTCTCGCCGCACGCCGCGCAGGCGCCGGAGTACTCGAACAGCGGCTGGAAGAACTGCGTGCCCTTGACGTCCAGCTTCACCTGGCTCCGGTCAATCTCGGGGATGCCCAGGAAGAACTCGTAGTTGGCCGCCTCGGTCTCGCGCAGCGGCCGCTGGGGCGCCATGTCGATCGATTTGTGCTTCGGGTTGGCCTTGTCCTTGGCGGGGCAGACCTCCACGCAGATCGAGCAGCCGGTGCAGTCCTCCGGCGCCACCTGGATGGTGTACTTCATCCCCTTGAACTCGCCCCCCTTGAAGTCGATCGACTTGAACGTCTCCGGCGCGCCGGTCAGCACGCCCGGGTCGTAGACCTTCGCGCGGATGGCGGCGTGCGGGCAGACCATCGCGCACTTGTTGCACTGGATGCAGATCTTCGGATCCCAGACCGGGATGTCGAGCGCGATGTTCCGCTTCTCCCAGCGCGCCGTGTCGGTCGGCCAGGTCCCGTCCACCGGGAACGCGCTGACCGGCAGCAGATCGCCCTTGTTGGCGAGCATCATCGCGGTGACGTGCTTCACGAAATCGGGCGCCTTGGCGGAGACCAGCGGCGGCCGCTGGTACTTCGCGTTGATCGTGGCCGGAACCTTCACCTCGTGGAGGTTGGCCAGCGTCCCGTCCACGGCGGCGAAGTTCTTCTGGACGACATCCTCGCCGCGCTTGCCGTAGGTCTTCTCGATCGAGTGCTTGATCTGCGCGATCGCCTCGTCGCGGGGCAGCACGCCCGAGATCGCGAAGAAGCAGGTCTGCATGATCGTATTGATGCGCGTCCCCATCCCGGTGGCTTTGGCGACCTCGTACGCGTCGATCACGAAGAACCTCAGCTTCTTCTCGATGATCTGCTCCTGCACCTCGCGCGGCAGGTCGTCCCAGGCCTGGTCGGCCGGGAGCGGCGTGTTCAGCAGGAACACGGCGCCGGGGCCGGCGTAGCTGAGCACGTCGTACTTCTCGAGGAAACTGTACTGGTGGCAGGCGACGAACCTCGCCCGCTTGATCAGGTAGGAGGACCGGATCGGGCGCGGGCCGAAACGCAGGTGGGAAATCGTGATGGCGCCCGACTTCTTGGAGTCGTACACGAAATAGCCGTTGCCGTAGTTCTCGGTTTCCTCGCTGATGATCTTGATCGAGTTCTTGTTGGCGCCCACCGTCCCGTCCGCGCCGAGGCCGAAGAAGACCGCGCGCTTGACCTCGTCGGGCTCGATGTCGAACTCGTGGTCCACCGCGAGCGACAGGTGCGTGACGTCGTCGACGATGCCCACCGTGAAGTGGTTCCGCGGAGTCGCCGCCGACAGGTTGTCGTAGACCGCCTTCGCGTGGGCCGGCGTGTACTCCTTCGACGACAGGCCGTACCGTCCGCCGACGGTCAGGATGCTCCGGCCGGCCTCGGCCAGCGCCGTCACGACGTCGAGGTAGAGCGGCTCGCCGATCGCGCCGGGCTCCTTGGTCCGATCGAGCACCGCGATCCGCTTCACGGAGGCGGGCAGGGCCGCCAGGAAGTGCGCGGCCGAGAACGGGCGGTACACGCGAACCTTGAGCAGGCCCACCTTCTCGCCCTGCGCGATCAGCCACTCGACCAGTTCGTGCGTGACCTCGGCGCCCGAGCCCATCATCACGATGACGCGCTCGGCCTCGGGGTGGCCGACGTAATCGAAGAGGCGGTACTGGCGGCCGACGAGTTTCGCGAAGGCGTCCATCGCCTCCTGGAACGCCTCCGGTGCCGCGTCGTAGAACCGGTTGCACGCCTCGCGCGCCTGGAAGAAGGTGTCCGGGTTCTGCGCCGTGCCGCGGAGAACCGGCTTGTCGGGGGTGAGCGCGCGGGCCCGGTGCGCCGCCACCATCTCCTCGCCGATCATCGCGCGCAAATCCTCGTCGGTGAGTTGCTCAATCCTCGACACTTCGTGCGAGGTGCGGAAGCCGTCGAAGAAGTGCAGGACCGGGACGCGAGACCTCAACGTCGCCCGCTGGCCGATCGCCGCGAAGTCGTGCGCTTCCTGAACCGACCCCGAGGCCAGCATCGAGAACCCCGTCTGGCGGCACGCCATGACGTCGGAGTGGTCTCCGAAGATCGACAGCGCGTGCGTGGCCAACGTCCGTGCCGACACGTGCATGCAGAACGAGGTCAGCTCGCCTGCGATCTTGAACATGTTGGGGATCATCAGCAGCAGCCCCTGCGACGCCGTGAACGTCGTCGTCAGGGCGCCGGCCTGCAGCGCGCCGTGGACGGCGCCGGCGGCGCCGGCTTCCGACTGCATCTCCGTGACCGTGGGAACGGTGCCCCAGATGTTCCTCTGGCCTTTCGCCGACCATTCATCCGCCCATTCGCCCATGTTGGACGACGGAGTGATCGGGTAAATGGCGATGACCTCGTTCGTCCGGTGGGCGACCGAGGCGACGGCCTCGTTGCCGTCAATTGTGATGCGAGGACGTGTCATATGATGGCTTTCTCCGATTGGCGACCGGGTTGACCCTGCGGACCGCACCATGCGGCGATGGACAGGTGGCAGCAACCATTCATTCTATTGCCTTCGACGCGGCGACGCGAGCAGAAAAGCACGACCGCACTGGGGTCTCGCGCGCGCGGACTCCGCGCACGACGCCTGGGCCGTGATTCGGATCGGGTGAAGCGGCTGCCCTGCGGTGACTCCGGGCAGCCGATGCGAATGGGGAGCGGCGCGCGATCTACGCGGTCGCGAGCGCCATCACGGCGTCAGACACCGGGGCCACTGCGGCGCGGAGGCGCGGCTCGACGAGCAGGCGGAGACCGTATCCCTCGGGAGTACCGGTCGCGGCCCGCGACGGGCCCAGCCGGTAGACGGCCGACAGCACCTTGCCGCGTTTCAGCAGCGGCGGCAACGTGGCCGCCTGGTCCGCGCGCTCCGCCTGAAGGGAGACGAGGCGAAACAGGGGGATGGCCGACCCGCTCACGCTCTCGACATAGGCTCCCGTTTCGCTCAGGTCCCGAATAACCACGCTGTTGAAGCGGGTGGCGCCCCTGGCATCGCGCCACACCACACGCCCCGCCACACCCACCGTCGCTCGCTCGTGGACGCGCTGCTCGCCGGTGGTTTCGGTCGCCCTGAGGAGGCTGTTGATTCCGTTCATGCCTATACGACAATCAAGATCTGGTCCTGGCGGTCAACAAACTGGCCGGTCTCGGCTGACATATAGCAAACATCTGATTCTAAAGTGCTTACGCGAATTGACTGGTGATGATAGGGGGGTGGACGTGTATACTAACGTATCAGTGTCGGTTGAAAATGGCTACTTAGTATCCATTCCCTGACCCCCGTCGATGCCCAGCCGACGGATCTTCAGGTACAGGCCGCGGCGGGTCAGGCCGAGCGTCCGGGCCGTTTCTGACACGTTGCCGGCGCTTCGTCGGAGGGCCGACCTGATCATCTCCCGCTCCAGCTGTTCGACGGCGAGCCCGAGCGGGATGTCGGGCGGCGCAGGAGTCCGCCCGTCCGTCCGCGGCTGCACGACCTCGTCGGCGAGCGCGGCGAATCCGGGCGACAGGTGTTCGACGCCGACGAGGCCCGCCGGGCCGCTGAGCGCGACCGCCCGCTGGATCTCGTTCTTCAGCTGGCGCACGTTGCCCGGCCACCAATGGTGGGAGAAGAGGTCGAGCGCCTCCGCGCTCAGCTGCACGTCGGGTTTGGCCAGTCGCTCGCAGGCTTCGCGGAGGAAGAGCGCGCAGAGATGCGGGATCTCCTCGCGGCGCTCGCGGAGGGGCGGTACGTGGATTCGGATGACGGTCAGCCGGTAGTAGAGGTCTTCGCGGAACTTGCCCTCGGCGACGCGCTGCTCGAGATCGGCGTTGGTCGCGGCGATCACGCGGACGTCCACCCGCTGGGGCCGCGTGTCCCCGATCGGCATGACCTCGCTCTGCTCGAGGAAACGGAGCAGCTTGGGCTGCACCTCGAGCGGCAGGTCGCCGATTTCGTCGAGGAACAGGCTGCCGCCCGCCGCCGAACGGATCAGACCGGGCTGATCGTTCACCGCGCCGGTGAACGATCCGCGGCGGTGTCCGAACAGCTGGCTGTCCGCGAGCTCTCTCGTCGTGGTCGTGCAGTTGTAGGGGAGGAACGTCCCGCCGCTGCGCCGTGATCCGATGTGGACCGCGCGTGCCACCAGCTCCTTGCCGGTGCCGCTCTCTCCGGTGATCAGGACAGTCAGGTCGTGCCCCTGCAGCCGCTGGATCTGCTCGACGACGCGCGCCATGGCGGCGCTGGCGCAGACGAAACCTGGCATGAGGGCGTCCAGCGTCGTTTGCGCATGGCTCTCTCGGGGCTGCGCGGCCCGGTCGCGCGAGCGGCACAGCGCGAACCCCTGGCGGGCGACGGCGCCGACCATGCGCAGGCGCCTCGACGTCGCGTGGCCCATCGGTCGGGAGGACGCCACCAGCGCTGCACGCTCGTCGTCGCCGTCGTGACCGAGCGGTTCGATCCACACCTGCCCGCCGGCGCCCGAGGCGCCGGCCGGCGCCGCGCGCGCCAGCGCGCGCGCCGACTCGGCGTCGCACGCCGCCGTGGCCACCACGCGGATGCCGTCGGCGCCCGAGCGGACGAAGACGGCAGCCGGGTCGTTGCCGGCGGCTTCCGACATCGCCGCCGCGGTCTCGATGGCGAGCAGGTCGGACATCGCCGCCGCGTCGACCAGGCGCCGGACGATGACGTCGTCGGCCTCACCCGGTGCGGAGAGGTACTCGCCGGCCGCATGGACCGAGCTCGGCAGGTTCGCGATCGTCCGGGCCTGTTCGAGTTCGGGCGAGGCGCCGAGCGATTCGAACACCGCGGTCGCCTCGCGCAACAGGCGCGCGGACGCCGAGCGGGCGCCGACCTTGGAGACCAGCCGCGCGAGGGCGAGGCGGCTGATCGCGGCCTGATAGCGGTCGCCAAGCAGGTCGAACATGCTCGCGCTCTGCGCGAGATCGTGGTAGGCATCGTTCGTCCGGTCGTGCCGGAGGTGGATCTGGGCGCGACAGCGGAGGTAGTCGCCCCACGCGCCCGGCGTCAGCCGGGGATCGAGGCGGGCGCCGACCCGGCTGAGACGCCCCTCCGCCTCGTCCGGGCGGTCGTCGGCGAGCAGCGCCTCGACGGCGAGCAGGTCCGCCTGGATGGCGTCGGCGGCCGGCACGCCGGGGGTCGCCGCGATGTCGGCCGCCCGCTGCGCCGCTTCCGCCCGCTGGCCGCGCCGGAGCGCGAGGCGCGCCGTCAGCAATCGCACCGACCACTCGTACCACCGGCTGGCCTGCAGCCCGTAGGTGCCGTACGCGTCGCTCGCCCGTTGCAGGCACTCTTCCGCCGCGTCGTGGTCGCCGCGCATGAGGTGGATTTGCGCGAGCGTGTCGAACACGGCGCCGGTCGTTTCGTGATGCTGCACGGGGCTTCGGATCTCGAGCGCACGCCGGAGAACCGTCTCGGCGCGGGGCAGGTCGCCGGTCCGGACGCAGATCTGGCCGAGCGAGGCGAGGGCCACCGCGAGTCCATGGACCGTGCCCGCGCGTTCGTGGAGCGAGACGGCGCGGTCGGCGAGCGCCAGCGCCTGGTCGTGGCGGTGCCCCATCAGGGCGACGTTGGCCTGGTTGCCGCACGCCAGGGCCAGCACGTCCTGGGCGCCGGCCGCGGTGGCGAGGTGCTCGGCCTGGCGCAGCGCCGACGTGGCCTCGTCGGGTCGGCCGGACTGGGCGAACACGATGCCCATCAGCGAGTGGCACTGCGCGACGTAGCGGCGGTCGCCCGCGGCGTTGAGCGCCGAGATCGCCGTGCCGAGGTGCTCCCGGACGATCGCCGGGTCGCCGACCTGCCGGTAGCAGACGGCGAGTTCGTAGTGGGCGAGTCCGATGGCGCGCGAATCCAGGGCGAGTTCCGCCTGCCTGGCAGCACGGCCGAGGAGGGCGATGGCGCGCGACGGATCGCCGCGCAGCGACGCGATCCGCCCGTGCAGGCGCCACATCGCCGATTGCCGCGACGGGGACATCCGCTCGCGGAGGACGTCGGGCGGGCGGCCCAGCACCGAGGCCGCGCGCGTGACGTCGTCACGCAGCAACCATGCCTCCGCCATCGCGCAGCGGATGGCCAGCTCGTCCTCGCGGCTGAGGCCGGGGGCGCTCAGCGCGTCGGAGAGCGCGTCGATCGCCTCGGCGCCCCGCCCGCGCTGGAGCGCGGCCGCGGCAGTCGCCATCGACGGCTGGAACGGCTGGCCGGACACGGCCAGAGTATAGCAGCCCGCGGCGGGGCGCATCACCCCGAGGGGCGGTCGCGCGCGTATAATCAGCGGATGGTGGGAGAGACCTCGTCGGGGCTCATCGGCGGACGGTATCGCGTCCTCGGCAGTCTGGGCAAGGGAGCCATGGGCCTGGTCTTCATGGTGTACGACCCGGTGCTCGACCGGCGGGTGGCGATCAAACAGATGACCGCCGAGATCGCGGACAACGAGGAGCTGCGCCAGCGGTTCTACGTCGAGGCACGGGCGGCGGCCCGTCTGAATCACCCGAACATCATCACGATCCACGAACTTCAGGAGGCGAGCGGCGAGATCTTCATGATCATGGAGCTGCTCGAAGGGAAGTCGCTCGCCGCGCTCGTCCAGGCCAAACCGGTCCCGCTGTCGCTCGAGGCCACGCTCGACGTGATGGCCCAGGTGTGCGACGGTCTCGATTACGCCCACCAGAAGTCGATCGTGCACCGGGATATCAAGCCGGGCAACCTGTTCCTGACGCCGTCGGGCGCGGTGAAGATCCTGGACTTCGGCATCGCCCGCCTCGGTGGCCTGCACATGACGGCCACCGGCGCGCTCATCGGCACGCCCGACTACATGGCGCCCGAGCAGATTCGCGGCGACGAGATCGATCGCCGAACGGACCTCTGGGCGGTCGGCGCCGTCATCTATCAACTCCTTTCCGGAACCAAGCCGTTCGAGGGGCGACCGCTGGCCAAGCTGCTCTCGGCCATCGCCCAGTTGCCGCACGAGCCGCTGCGGGTCCGCGCTCCGGCCGTGCCCGGGAGCGTGTCGGACCTCGTTGACCGCCTCCTGTCGAAGCCGCGCGATGGCCGGCCGGCCACCGCGGGAGTCGTCCGCGACGAACTGCGAGCGATCATGGGCCGGGAGTCGTCAGCCGCCACGAAGGCGACGCTCGCCCACGAGGACTTCGACGAGACGGTGCTCTTGACGACGCCCGGCATGCTGCCGCCAGCGCCGGCATGCTGCGCCAGCGCCGGGCATGCTGCCGCCAGCGCCGGGCATGCCGCCACCAGCGGCCGGCACGCTCTCGGCCGCTCAGGCACGGGACGTTCCGCCAGTGCCGCCGCCGCTTCCATCGCGGCCGCCGGCCCAGGTCGTATCGCCGGCTGTCCCGCCGCTGCCGGCGCGGGTCGCTGCTCCCGCTTCGGACGCGATGCTGCCGCCAAGCGGACGGGCGGCGGCGACCGAAGCGGGAGAGGACGGGCCGCCCCCGCCGGCTCTGGCGGCGCCGCCCGTTGCGGCCGGGCCGCAGCGGCCCGCGGTGGTTCCGGCCCCCACGCCGAAGAAGCCGACGTCGCGGCTGTTGATCGCGGCGGTCGTCGTCGGGGTGGTGGCGCTCTTCGGGCTCACGGCTCTTGGCGGCGCAGCGTGGTGGTACTTCACACAGCGGGGAGCGGGCGGTGCCGCGCCGTCGGACGCGGCCGGGCCGACGACGCCCGCGGCCGGGCCGAAGACGTCCGCGCCCGGACCGACGGCGTCCCCGGCTTCGACGCCGCCGGCCCAGGCCACCCCTGAGGCGACAGCGATTGCCACGCCGGCAGCGGGCCAACCGCGAGTTGACGCGCCGCCGGAGACGCCGACCGCGACGGGCGCCCCTCCCGGCGTTGGCGGCGCGCCGGCGCCCGGCCAGGCGCCGAGTCAGACGGGCGCGCCGGCCGCCGCTCCCCCGCAGCCGCAGGTCCAGCCCGGGACAGCGGCCGCGCTGCCTGCGACCTCGCCTGCGACGCCGCCCGGACCCGAGGCGGCCGCGAGGACGGCCGTCGCTCCGCCGCAGCTGCCGGCTGCAGAGACGGCGGCTAAGCCGCCCGTCGCTCCGCCCGCCGCGGTTCGCCCTCCCGGGGCTCCCGTCGAGACCGGGGTCGTGCCGTCCGCGGCGAAGCGACCGGGCGTGAACCAGGACACCGTCGATTCGCTCGCCGGCAAGCAAGCGGGAGCGGGCTACGACGCGAGCACCGCCGCGTCCGTGCAGGCCGCGGTGAGCCGGATCAACTTCGTGCTCGAGCAGTACGTGAAGGCGCTGGTCAACGCCGACGCGGAGGCGATCAGGGAGTTCCGTCCGTCGCTGTCGCCGGCGGAATCGGCGCTGATGCGGGCCAGGCAGCTCAAGGTTCGCCTCGAGGACGTGAGGGTCGAAGTCAACGGGGCCGAGGCCACCGCACGGTGCCGGCGACGAGTCGATGGCACCTCCGAGTCCGGCGCGCCACTGCAGGAAGACGGCGTCGCGGTCTACCGGCTGGTGCGACGGGCATCCGGCTGGGTGATCGCCGACGTGAAGTAGGCGCCGGACATGGCTCGTGGCTGGGAGAGCAAGTCGATCGAGGCGCAACAGGACGAGGCATCGCGGGCGAAGGAACCGCTGGCGCGACCGCCGACACCCGAGGACCGTGAGCGCATCCAGCGGCGGCAGACGATTGAGCTGGCTCGCCGCAAAGCGGTGGCAGACCTCCAGCGGGCAAAGACGCCCGCGCATCGGCGACAACTCGAAAGAGCCATCGCCGACCTCGATGGTCTGCTCGCGTCCCCGCAGGGTCGCTGAGGTGCCGGCGCGCCAGCGTGTCCGACCTACCGTCCGGGGACGACGAGTGGAATCCCCCAACGCACCGCGAGGTCGCGAATGTTGAGCAGGGTCAGGACCTGCACGCCCTGCTCGGCGAATCGGGCCATCACACCGCGGCGATCGGACCGGTCGAACGGGCCAGGCCGGACGAACCCGCTTTTCAGGTTGAGGACAGCGGATGACTCGCCGAGGCTCGCCGCCGTTCCGCCGACGTTGACATAGAGCACGATCGGACGCCCGTTCGCGGCCTTGCGGTACGCGGACATCCGTTGCCGGATCGCGTCGTCGAAATCGACCGGCGTGAGCGCGGCGGCTCCGAGGCGCCGCGCGGCGTCGTCGCGGATCGATGCGGCCATGCGCCGGCCGTCGGGTTCGAGATCGCGCGCCACATCCCCGTCGCCGCCGGCCGTGACGGCGATCGACGCTCGCGGGATGATCGCGGGCGCCAGGAGGCACTCCATCTCGGGCCACGTGAAGCCGGGTTGATTGGCCCCCCACGTCGAGGCCGTCACCGAGGAGATCGCGATCAGCTCCGCATCCAGCGCGTCTGCGGCTGCCGCGACGGCGACGTTGAGCCCGGGGAACGACCCGGAGAACCCGGCCGCGATCACGTCGCCGGGACCGATGCCGGCTGCCGCCATCTGCCGCGTGAGCACCGCCGCCCACACCGGGTTGGCCGAGATCCGTTTGGCCTCGAGGCTGCCCAGCGTGGTGACGAGAGGCGACAGCTCGCTGCCGATCAGGCCGGACCCGTTCGTGCCCGCCTCGGACACGACACCGGCCGCCGCCTTCGCCGCGCGCAGGACCGCTTCCGCGTCGCGCATCGCCCGTTCGGCGGACGCAGCCCGGTTGTCGAGCCGGGCGACGAGGCTCGCGGCGGGCCGGCGAGCCGGGCCACTCCCGCGCCACGTTGGCGTGATCGACGTCGGGACGATCAGGAAGAGGCCGGCCGCAGCGAAGCCGGCGGCGGCCAGCAGGCGGCCGGCTGCGATTCGCCGCCGGGCCCGCGCGCCGATCGTCTCAGACACGGGCGAGCCCCATCAGAATCAGGCGGACGGCCGCGGCCACGAGGAGCGTCAGGCCGACGGTGGCCGCCACGCCCTGCTGCAGCGCCGTATTGGCGATCAGGCCGGGGACGATGTAGCCGATGGCGCGGAGCCCCGCGGCTTCGGGCGGGAGCACGAAGAGCAGGTGATCCAGCGCGGCGTTCAGCAGGAACCCGGTCAGCACGGTGATGCCGAATCTGCGGCGTCCATAGAGCACGACGAGGCGCGCGAATCCGAACTTCACGGCCGCCCACGTGCCGAGCGCGACCAGGAAGGTCGCCGCCAGCCTCGCCGGTTGATCAAGGTAGAGCGCGAGGTAGCCGGGTACCACGAGGCCAGCCGATGACAGGCCGACCAACTCCGAGAGGATGAGACTCAGCGCCAGGCCGAGGCCGATCGCCAGTTCAACCACGGGTGGCCGCCTCCTCCAGCAGCCGGGGCACGACGAGGCCGCGGGTATTGCCGCAGAAGACGACGGTCGCCGACGCGCGGTCGGCGAGCCACTCGGGAAGGTCCGCGGCGGCGACGAAGGCGACGCCGCCCGCCGGCCGCTTCCGCGCGAAGCGTCGCCAGACGGTCAGCGGCGGCCGAGCGCCGGTCACCACCAGATGGTCGCACGCCGCGACCGCCCGCGAATGATCGGCGAAGCAGCCGAGCCGAGGCGCACGATCGTCCCGATGGTGGTAGACCACGATCCGGGCGCGTGCGGCGGCTCGTTCGTCCCTCTCCTCGCGCCAGGGGCCGAACTCGTCCAGCAGCAGGTCGAGCGATTCCGGGTCGTTCGCGGCCGTGGCGTCGAGCCACCAGATCTCCCCGCCGCGAAGCGCGGCGCATCCCTGTCGTGTCGCCCCGGGATCCCGCGGCGCTCTCGCGAAGCCGCGTCGCGCCACGGCGTCGTCGATGCCGAGTTCGCGGGTCACGGCGAGGGCAATCGAGAGGTCTTCGCTGAACCAGCGCTCGCTGCCAGAAGCGCCGTCGCGGCCGGCGTCCGCTCCGGCTACCACGACGCGGGCTCCGACCTCTTCGGCCCTCTGCCGGAGGGGTGGCGGACATTGAGCCGGGCCTGTGACCAGCACGCCACCCGCCGGGATCGTGTTGGCGAGCGCGGCGGCGATCGAGGGCCGGTCCGGGCCCATCACTTCCGTATGGTCGAGGCGGACGTTGGTGATGACGCCGATCGTCGCGCGGATCATCTCCCGCTCGGTCACCCGCTGGAGAAACGGGTCGATCGCCATGCACTCCACGACGACGGCCCGCGCGCCTGACCGGCGCGCGAGCCTCAACAGCGCGAGTTGCTCGCGGATGTTCGCCGGGCCGCGACGGGTGAGGGGGAATTCACGTCCGTCCGGCAGCACGATGCGCGCGGCGGTCCCGGTGGTCTTTGCGATCGCCGGGATGCCGGCCTCCGCGAGGGCCGACCAGATCAGCCGCGTCACCGTGGACTTCGCGCGGGTGCCGTTGACGTGGACGCGAATCGGGACCGCCCGAATGGCACGATCTCGAGCCAGTCGCTCGGCGGTGCCGAGGGCCAGCAGCACGAACAGGCAGGCGAGGAGGGGCGTGAGCACGGTTTCGGTCCGCGTCGACGGAGGCCGCGCCAGTATAATGGAAAGGCCGTGATTCGACGACGTGCGCAGCTGTTCATCGTGGCCGTGAGCCTCGTCGGCGCCCTGGTCGCCGGGGCGTGCGGCGGCGGCGAGCGCGCTCAGACCGCGCGCGAGGTCCCGTCGTCCGCGTCGACCGGGCCGGTCGCGGCCGCCCCGGGCAGCCGCTCGTCGCGCCCTCGAATCGTGGTTCTCGGTGACAGTCTGACCATCGGCCTCGGCCTTCCGGTATCCGAGGCGTACCCCTCCTTGCTGCAGCGCCGCTTCGATGCAGCCGGGTACGACTTCGAGGTCGTCAACGCGGGCGTGTCGGGCGACACCAGCGCCGGCGGGCTGACCAGGCTGGAGTGGTCGCTCGACGGCGACGTGCGGATCCTGGTCGTCGCGCTCGGGGGGAACGACGGTCTCAGGGGGTTGCCGCCCGACGAGATGAAGCGGAATCTCGCCGAGATCATCCGTCGCGCGCGCGCCCGCGACATCGCCGTCCTGCTGGCCGGCATGGAGAGCCTGACGAACATGGGGCCGGACTACCAGCGCCGGTTCCACGACGTGTTTCCCGCCCTGGCCCGCGAACAGGGCGTGTCGTTCCTGCCGTTCCTGCTCGAGGGCGTGGCCGGGCGGGCCGACCTCAACCAGAACGACGGCATTCACCCCACGGCGGAAGGCGCCCGGGTCATCGCGGACCACGTCTGGGCCGCGCTGGAGCCGATGGCGAGGGCGGCATCGCGATGATCGAACTCAGCGGCGTGTCCAAGACGGTGATGAGCGGCACCTCGCCGCTGACGATTCTCCACCCCCTCGATCTGCGCGTGTCGCCCGGCCGGTTCTTGGCCGTCACCGGCCCGTCGGGGAGCGGGAAGTCGACGTTGCTGGGCCTGATCGCGGGCCTCGATTCGCCGTCCTCGGGCCGAATCGTGATCGACGGCACCGACATCACGTCGCTCGATGAGGACCGACTGGCCCGGCTGCGGGGACAGAAGATCGGCTTCGTCTTCCAGTTCTTCCACCTGGTGCCGTCGCTCACCGCGTACGAGAACGTGATGGTGCCGATGGAGATCGCAGGCCGGAGCGACGCGGCGGCACGGGCCTCGCTGCTGCTGTCGGAGGTCGGTCTCACTGGGCGCGGCCACCACTATCCGTCACAGCTCTCCGGCGGCGAGCAGCAGCGGATCGCGATCGCCCGCGCGTTCGCGAACGACCCGCTGATCCTGCTCGCCGACGAGCCGACCGGCAACCTCGACTCGGTGAACGGGCGGCACATTATCGAGCTGCTGCAGGACGTCAACGAGCGTCGCGGTACGACGCTGGTTCTGGCGACGCATGACGCGAGCCTGGCGGAGATGGCGCACGAGCGGCTGGCCCTCCGGGACGGGCGACGGGAACAGGACTGATGCGGTTCGTCATCCGGATGGCCGTTCGCGAGCTTCGCGCGTCGTGGCGGCGACTGATCCTCTTCTTCCTCTGCATCGCCCTCGGTGTGGGGGGCATCGTCCTGCTTCGCTCGGTCGTCCAGAACGTCCGGGTGGCGATCGCGCGCGACGCGCGCAGCATGGTGGCGGCCGACGTCACGCTGTCGACGAGCCGGCCCTGGGACGAGAAGGCTCGCGCGACCATCGAACAGCGGCTGGCCGCCGTTCAGGTGCTGGCGCGGGCCGAGGGCGTCGAGACCAACACGATGGTGCGCCCGGCGGACGAGCGCCTCGCCGTCACCAAGATGGCCGAACTGCGGGGCGTCCAGCCGGCGTTTCCGTTGTATGGGAAGGTGGACCTCGAGGACGGCCGGCCGTATTCCCATGCGCTTCTGAAGGGCCATGGGGCGCTCGTCAGGCCGGAGCTTCTCGCCCAGCTGGAGTCGCGCGTCGGCGACGACATCCTGATCGGGACCAGTCGCTTCACGGTTCGCGGCGTGATCGTGTCGGAGCCCGGACGCCGCGTGGCGGGCTTCAGCTTCGCCCCGCGAATCCTGATTGATGCCGCGGACCTCGAGGCGACCGGTCTGCTGGGGTTCGGCAGCCGGGTCTCGCGCGATATCCAGCTCAAGCTGCCGGAGCGGGTCGTCGCGCCGCTCGTCACCCAGCTGAGGGCCGATCTCCGTGGCCAGTTCGTGAACGTCCGGTCGTTCCGCGGCACCGAGGATCACGTCGGAGAGGATCTGTCGAGGGCAGAGAACTACCTCAGCCTCGTCGGGCTCGTGATCGTGATTCTGGGCGGTATCGGCGTGTCAAGCGTGACGCGCGTCTTCGTCCAGCAGAAGGTGCGCAGCGTTGCCATCCTCAAGTGCCTCGGCGCGACGAGCCGCCAGGTGTTCGCCGCCTATCTCGCGCAATCGGTGCTGCTGGGAGCCGTGGGGTGCGCGCTGGGGGTGGGGCTCGCGGCGGCCGGCCTGGCGGCCCTACCGGGGTTGTTCGCCGGGCAGCCTGGCGTGGCCAGCGTGCCCACCGACATGACCTCGTCGGCGGTTGTGCAGGGGATCGCCATCGGCCTGCTGATCGCCGTGCTGTTCTCCGCCGTGCCGCTGCTCGACGTGCGGCGCGTCAAGCCGTCGCTGCTGCTCCGTGAATCGGGGCGCGCCGGCGGGCGCGACTGGGTTGGCTGGGGCGCGCTGGTCGCGCTGCTGGCCGCGCTCGTCGCGATCGCCAGCTGGCAAGCCGGCTCGATTCGGATCGGGCTGGCCGTATCGGTGGGGCTGGCGGCCGTCGCCGCCGTGCTGACGCTGGTCGGCGCCGCGTTCATCCGTGCGGTCCGGCCCTTGGCGTCGTCGCGCGTCGTGGCCCTCCGCCACGCCGTGCTGCGGCTGACGCGGCCGGGGAACCAGACCCGCGCCGTCCTGCTCTCGGTCGGCCTTGGCGCGTTCTTCATCGTCGGCGTCCGCTCGCTGCAGGCGAACCTGCTGGACCAGTTCTCGGTCACCCTTGGCGGTGATGCCGCCGACATGTTCCTCATCGACGTCCAGCCGGCCCAGGCGCAGGGCGTCGCGCGGCTGCTGGAGGAGTTGACGGGGACCCCGCCGCCGCCGGCCATCCCGGTCCTCCGCGCGCGGCTGACGGCGGTCTCCGGAGAGGGTACAGGCCGGCCGGCAGGCGGGGAAGGGGAGCGCCGGGAGGGCATGCGGCACGAGTACACCGTCACGTGGCGCGACCGCCTGCAGCCAAACGAACGCGTCGTCGAGGGGCAGTTCTGGGGGGCGGGTCGATCGGACATCCCCGAGGTGTCCATCGAGCAGAGCCTCCGCGATCGGTCGGGCATCCGGGTGGGAGACCTGGTCAAGTTCGACGTCCTCGGCCGGGAGATCACCGCACGGGTGACGTCCGTTCGGGCCGTCGACTGGCGCGATGCACGGCAGGGCGGATTCATGTTCGTGTTCAGGCCCGGACCGCTCGACGCGGCGCCCGGGACCTTTGTGGCGCCCGTTCGCGGGCCGGCAGAGCCGGCGGCGAGAGCCCGGCTGCAGCGCGGCGTGGTGGACCGCTTTCCGAACGTATCGGTGATCGATCTGCGCGAGATTCTGCAGATCGTGGAGCGCGTGATCGCGAACGTCACGCTCGCGGTCAGCGTCGTGGGTGGCCTCGTCCTGTTCGTGGGCGGACTCATCCTCGTCGGTTCCGTCTCCATGACCAGGTTCCAGCGGATCTACGAGGTGGCAATCTTCCGCACGCTGGGCGCCGGGACCCGCCTGCTGACGATGATGACGGCGCTCGAGTACGGCGTGCTCGGCTTGATGGCCGGCGCGATCGGGTCGACCGCGGCCATCGCACTGACGTACTTCGTGAGCCGGTACGCGCTGAACCTCCCGTGGTCGCCGCGCCTGTCGATCAGCCTGGCCGGGATGGCGGTGACCTCCGTCGTGGTCTGTGTGGTCGGCCTGGCGGCCAGCGCCGACATTCTCCGTCGGAGGCCGCTGGGGTCGCTGCGATCGGAGTAGACTGGGCATCCTGCGGGCTGCCGCGTCGCGGCGCGTCTCCGCGACCCGGCCCGTGCCCGGGCTCCGGAGGTGCCGATGAACAGGCAGCTGATTGCGCTGGCGTCGCGGACGCTGGGGGACGCCCATCACCGGGAGCAGCAGGATGCGCTCAGCGTCGAGGCGCGCCTGCTCGAGCTGGCGTTCAACCTCTGGTGGAACTGGCACCCTCAGGTGCTCGAGATGTTCCGGGAACTCGATCACCGGGGCTGGATCGACACCAATCACAACCCGATCGCCCTGCTGATGCGGTTCAAGCCCGGCGAGTTGGCCAGCCGTGTGGCGGAGGCCTCGCTCGAGAACCGCGTCAGATTCCACTACCGCCGCCTCCAGGAGTACCTGGCGTCGGACGTGTCCTGGTGCTCGGCGCAGTCGGGCGCGCTGCGCGTAACGCCGATCGCCTATTTTTCCGCCGAGTTCGGCCTGCATGAATCATTGCCGCTCTACTCCGGCGGCCTGGGCGTTCTCGCCGGCGACTACCTGAAGAGCGCGTCGGACCTCGGCCTGCCGATGGTCGGCGTCGGTCTCTTCTACGCGAACGGCTACTTCCGCCAGCGGCTCGACGCCACGGGCTGGCAACGCGAGGACTACGGCGTGACCGACATCGAGACGCTGCCGATGAGGCGGCCGGTCGACGCCGACGGCGCGCCCATCACGATCCGGATCCCGTGCGATGGCGGGACGCTCGCAGCCGGGTTGTGGGTGGCCAGGGTGGGGCGGACACTACTGCTCCTGCTCGACTCGGACGTCGACGGGAATCCCCCGCACCTGCGCGGCCTCACCGGCCGGCTGTACGGCGGCGACGAGGTCACGCGAATCCGGCAGGAGATCCTGCTCGGCGTCGGCGGGCTCCGGGCGCTTCGCGCGCTCGATCTCCGGCCCGCGGTGCTGCACCTGAACGAGGGGCACAGCGCGTTCGCCATCCTCGAGCGCGCCCGCGAGCGCGTCGAGGAGGACGGCCTGCCGTTCGACGCTGCGCTCCGCGAGACGGCGCTGCAGACCGTGTTCACGACGCACACGCCGGTCGATGCCGGTCACGACCGGTTCTCGTCCGACCTCGTGGACCGGGAGCTCGGGTGGCTGCGGTCGGCGCTGCGGATCGACCACGATCGGCTGATGCGAACGGGCCGCGTCAACCCGGCCGATGTCCGCGAGCCGTTCTGCATGACCGTGCTCTCGCTGCGCGGGTCGCGGTACCGGAACGGCGTGTCGAGCCTGCACGGGCACGTCGCCCGCAGGATGTGGCATGGCGTCTGGCCGGGCCGGGACGAGGAGGAGCTCCCGATCGGCCACATCACCAACGGGATCCACATCCGCTCGTGGCTCGCGCTGTCCATGAACAGGTTGTTCGACCGGTATCTGGGCGCCGACTGGCCCGCGCGCCAGAGCGAGTGCGCCGCGTGGATGCCCATCGCGTCGATCAACGACGCGGAGTTGTGGGAGACCCACTCGGTGCTGCGCCGGTACCTGATCGACTTCGTTCGCCGGAGGAGCGGTCAGCCGGGCGTGCTCGATCCGGCCGCCCTGACGATCGGCTTCGGGAGGCGGTTTGCGACCTACAAGCGCGGCACGATCCTGCTGACCGATCTCGATCGCCTGTCGAAGATCCTGTCGAACGCGAGCGGGCCCGTGCAGATCGTCTTCGCGGGCAAGGCGCATCCGGCGGACAACCCCGGCAAGGGGCTGATCCGGCAGATTGTCGAGGCCGCGCGGGACCCGCGCTTCGCCGGCCGGCTGGTGTTCGTCGAGGATTACGACATCAACGTCGCGCGGTACCTGGTGCAGGGCGTGGATGTCTGGCTCAACACGCCGCTGCGGCCGCTCGAGGCGTGCGGCACCAGCGGCCAGAAGGTGGTGTTCAACGGCGGGCTCAACCTCTCGGTGCTCGACGGGTGGTGGGCCGAGGCCTACGACGGGCGGAACGGCTTCGCCATCGGCGACGGCGCCGTCCACGCGAACCCCGAGATCCAGTGGCAGCGGGACGCCGCTTCGCTCTACGACAAGCTCGAGCAGGAGGTGATCCCGCTCTTCTTCGACCGCGACGGGTCGGGGCTCCCGTGCGGCTGGATCGACCGGATGAAGCGGTCAATCATGAGTCTGGCCTGGCGCTACAACGCCGACCGGATGGTGACCGACTACGTCGAGCACAGCTACCTTCCAGCCGCCGGCGGCCGGTCGTCGGCGTGACCCGAGCGCACGTCAGTCGTGCTATCATTCGGGGTTACGGACCGGTTCCGTGAGGAGACAGGGATGGACGTGCACCAGTACAAGGACGCGTTGATCAAGAAACGCTCGGAAATCCTGGCAACCGGAGGCATCAAGCCGCTCCAGAACGAGACGAACAGCCGACAGGGAGACCTCGCGGACCAGGCGACCGGCAACAACGAGGTCCACATCCAGCTGAAGCTGAAGCAGACGGACGCGAAGATCCTCCAGGCGATCGAGGAAGCGGTCGTGCGGATCGACAAGGGCACGTACGGTGCCTGCCGAGACTGCGGCGAGCCGATTTCCCACGCCCGTCTCCAGGCGATCCCGTGGACTCGCGTGTGCAAGACCTGCAAGGAAAAGCAGAACGCGTGAACGCCCCAGCGCTGCTGCGCCAACTCGTGGACATTCTCGGCGAGAAGGCGGCGCTCCGCCGCCGCCATGAAGCCGTCGCCCGCCTCGCCGGCCAGTACGACCTCAACAACACCTACCAGTACGTGATCGCCCGGGAGGACGAGCATCTCTCCTGGCTGGCGTCTGCTGTCCTCGACCTCGGGGGAACGGCCCCCGCCGACCTTCCGCCGATCGACGCGCCCGCCGTGAAGGGCGATGCGGCCGTTCGCGGCCTGGTGTCGGAGGATGCGCGAGCGCTCGACGCGTTCGTGAACGCCTGGCGACCGCGGGTCGCGGCCATCACGCATGCGCGGCACAAGCTCATGGTCGGGCTGATGCTCGGCGAGATGCTGGAGCAGGCCAGACTCTTCCATCAGGCGGCCGGGGGCCGCGTGGACCTGCTCGGCCGCCGCACGGGCGGCGACCGCACGCCCGGCGTCGTGCTGCCGACCCGCTGGGTGGAGTAGTGCCCCGCGTCGGAATCGCGCTCGGCAGCAACCTCGGGGACAGACGGCGACACCTCGACTCGGCCGTTGCCAGCCTCTGCGCACTCCTCGCCGACCTCCGCGTCTCTCGTGTCTTCGAAACCGAGCCGGTTGACGTGGCGGGGCCGCAGGGGCCGTTTCTCAACGCGGCAGTCGCGGGGGAGTTCGAGGGGACGGCTCGCGAACTGCTGGCCACGCTCCTGACCCTCGAACGTCAGCACGGCCGCGAGCGGCCGCACTTGGGCGCTGCGCGCACGCTGGACCTCGACCTCATCTTCTTCGGCGGGTTGCAGGTGGAAGAGCCCGGTCTCACGGTACCGCATCCGCGGTTTCGCGACCGGCGGTTCGTCCTCGAGCCGCTGGCCGACGTGGCGCCGGACTGGCGCGACCCGGTCACCGGGCTCACCGTCGCCGAACTGCTCTCGCGACTGACCGTCGCATCGCGTCGTGAGTGTTGAGTTCTGAGTTCTGAGTCTTGAGTTCTGAGTTCTGAGTCTTGAGTTCTGAGCCCTGAGCCCTGAGCCCTGAGCCCTGAGCCCTAAGCCCTGAGCCCTGAGCCCTAAGCCCTGAGCCCTGCGCCCTGAGCCCTGCCGTAAGCCGTGAGCCGGTACAAACGAAAGGGCCGGCGCGAATGCCGGCCCCTGAAGGCACACCCGAAACAGAGCTACTGCTTCGTGTAGACCGTGCTCCGCTCGCCGCGCGCGGTGACGTTGAGAATCGTCAGTTCCTTGCCGTCGGCGCTCAGGCTCCACGTTGCCGTTGTCTCCTGGACCCCGTTCGGCGTCTCCATCGAGGTCTTGACCACGAGCTTCGCACCATCCCACTTCGCAACGCTCTTCGACTCGCCGCGCTGGGTCTTGTTGACCGACTCGGTGCCGTCGAGCTTGAACACGGTGGTCATCGTATTCTCGCCCATGGTCCGTTCCTGGGTCAGTTCGGTGGCCGTCTGCTTGACGGTCATCGGTCCGCCGCCCATGCCGCCGCCGCGCCCTCCGCCGCCGGCCGGCGGCGCCGCGTTCGGGTCCACCTTCGGCGCCCACTTGCCCGAGAAGTCGACCTTGCCCTGCGCGACCGCCAGGCCGGCGATCGCCACGGCCAACACCACCACCAGCAATGCAATCTTCTTCATCTCTCCGTGCCCTCCACTGAACGGTTGACGAACGACCCTACTCGTATCTCAGCGCCTCGATCGGATCGAGGGCCGAGGCCTTCCGCGCCGGATAGAACCCGAAGAACACACCGATGCCCGCCGCGAAGCCGAAGGCCACCAGCACCGCGTCCGGCGACACGTACGTCGGCCACTGGAGGAACTGCGTCAGGCCCTGCGACAGGCCGAATCCGAGGCCGATGCCGACGGAGCCGCCGAGGAGGCTGATCACCACCGCTTCGACGAGGAACTGCAGCAGCACGTCGCCGCCGCGCGCGCCGATGGCAAGGCGCAGGCCGATTTCGCGCGTCCGCTCGGTCACCGACACCAGCATGATGTTCATGATGCCGATCCCGCCGACCAGCAGCGACACGCCGGCGATCGACGCCAGCAGCATGGTCATGGTCCTCGTCGTCTCGGTGCGGATCGCGGCGATGTCCTCCAGCGTGCGACACATGAAGTCGTCGTTGTCGCCCGGCTGGATCTTGTGGCGGACCCTCAGGACCGCCGAGATCGCGTCGGCCACCTGTTTGATGTTGTCCGCCGACGCCGCGGATACCGTCATCCCCTCGATGTAGGTGATGCCCCGCATCCGCTTCTGGACCGTCGTGAACGGCGCGTAGATGACGTCGTCCTGATCCTGGCCGACCGACGACTGCCCCTTGCTGGCCAGCACGCCGATGATCTTGAACGGGTGCTTGCCGATCCGGATGATCTCGCCGACCGGGTCGTTGCCCTCCGGGTAGAGCATGCTCTTGACGGTCGTGCCGACGACGCACACCTTCGAGTTGCTGGAGATATCCGTCGCCGTGAGGAAGGTGCCCGACTCCATCGGCCAGGACTTGATCAGGGGAAGGTCGACGTTCGTGCCCTCGATGCTCGTGTTCCAGTTCTGGTTGGCGGCCACCACCTGGCCGCCGCGATTCCTGACCGTCTCGACGAGGTACTGTACGCCGGGCACCTCGCGCACGGCAACGGCGTCCTCGGGCGTGAGCGTGTTCGACATGCCCGCGCCGCCACGGACGCCGCCGGACGTGAAGTTGCCGGCGGTGATCATGATGACGTTGGTGCCGGCCGACTGGATCTGCTGCTCGATCGACACGCGCGCGCCGTTGCCGAGGGCCACCATCGTGATGACCGCGCCGACGCCGATGATCATGCCGAGCATGGTGAGCGTGGTGCGCAGCTTGTTCCGGTTGAGCGCCTTCACGGCGATCCGGAAGGTCATGAATATCGACATGGCGGTCCTAGTCTGCCGGCGCCGGGGGCAGAGCGGCCAGTTCTTCGGCCGCGTCCCGTCGCTTGGTGATCTTCTCGTCGGTCCTGACCACGCCGTCGCGGAACGCGACGATGCGGGTGCCGTACTCGGCGATGTCTCGTTCGTGGGTGATCAGCAGCACCGTGATCCCGCGCTCCCGGTTCAGCTGCTGGAACACGCCCATCACCTCGATCGACGTCTTCGTGTCGAGGTTGCCCGTCGGCTCGTCGGCGAGCAGGATTGACGGGTTGTTGATGAGGGCCCGGGCGATGGCGACGCGCTGCTGCTGGCCGCCCGACAGCTGGTTGGGCAGGTGGTGCGACCGCGCCTCGAGCCCGACCAGCTTGAGCGCCTCCATCGCCCGGCGGTGCCGTTCGTGGGTCTTGGACGCGCTGCTGTTGTAGAGCAGCGGCAACTCGACGTTCTCGAGCGCCGTCGTCCGGGACAGCAGGTTGAAGCCCTGGAACACGAACCCGATCTGGTGGTTCCGGATCCGAGCGAGCTCGTTCTTCGTCAACCGCGAGACATCCTTGCCGTCGAGGAAGTACTGGCCGGAGGTCGGGTGATCGAGGCAGCCGAGGATGTGCATGAAGGTCGATTTGCCCGAGCCGGACGGCCCGGTGACCGACAGGAACTCGCCGGCCTCGACGTCCATGCTGACGTGCCGCAGGGCGCGCACCTCGATGTCGCCGACGATGTAGGTCTTCTTGATGTCGCGAACGGAGATGACAGGCATAGATCAGTCGTTCTGGCGACCCGGATCGCGGGTCCCTCGCGCATCCTCGACGTTGCGCCGCGACAGCCGGGTCCAACGGATCCGGCCGTCGCGGCGTCGAGCCTCACGTCTTACCGGCCTCGGCCGCCGCCCATGCCTCCCGGCGGGCCCATCATGCCGCCGCGCTGCTGCTGCATCAGCGGGTTGGACGACTGCGACGGGTTCCGGTTCGCCGACTCGTTGCCGAGCGTGACCGCGGTCACCAGTTCAGCAGTCGTCGGGATCTCACCTTCGAGCAGTTCGCTGTACTGGCCGTCCGTGACGCCGAGCCGCAGACGGACCGACTTCAGCTTCTTCGCGATCGGGTCCCAGATGTACACGCGGCCCTGCGAGACCCTTGGAGGCAGCGGGCCGAAGAGCGCGTCGATCGTCAAGGCGTTACCGGTCGTCGACGCCGACTGCGCGGGCGCCGCGCCCGGCTTGGCGCCCCTGGCGAGCGCCTCCACGTCGATTCCGCGCTCCTTCATCCGAGCGGCGTACGGCGCCTTCTGGTCGGCCGGCATCGCCTGGTAGCGCTCCAGCATCCGCTTCACGGCCTCCGGGTCGTTCGGGTCGAACCCGCGGCCGCCGCCCCGCGCGCCCATCCCCTGGGCTCCCTGGCCGCCTTCGCCGCGGGCAAACGCCTGGCCGCCGCCCATGCCGCCCTGGCGGTTCGCGCCTTCGCCGCGCTGGCCCTGGCTTTGTCCTGTCGCGCCCGAGCGGTTCGCGCCGAACTGCGGCGTGCTGCCCGGCGTGGCGTCGCCGCCGCCCCGCTGCGACGGCCTGACGGTCTCGGAGCCCGCCCGCCCCTGCTGCGTGGCGCCGGCTGCCGGAGCACTCCCCGCCGGTGCACCCGCGCCCGTGCGGGCTCCGCCCGTCGCCGGCTGGCCGCCGGCCATCCGGCTGCCGCCCTGCGCGCCCTGCGTCCCGCGGGGCTGCAGCTCGGGCGGAACTTCCTGGTTGAACGCCTCGAAGATCTCAGCCGTCGGTCGGAACCTGATGGCGGTGTTCGGCACGCGCACCACGTCGGTCCGCTTGTTGATCTCGATCGAGACGTTCGCCGTCATGCCCGGCTTGAGCTTGTACTCGAGGTTCGGCACGTCGATGACCGTGCCGTAGGTGACCACGTTCTGCACGACGACCGGCTGCAGCCGCACCTGGATGACCCTGCCGGTGAAGGTCTCGGTCGGGTAGGCGTCGATCCGGAGCCGCACGTTCTGCCCCGTCCGGATCTTGCTGACTTCCGACTCGTCGATGTTCGCCGTGCACTTCATCTTGGTCAGGTCAGCGGCCACCGTAAACAGCTCCGGCGACTGGTAGCTCGCCTGCACCGTCTGGCCCACGTCCACCTTGCGATTGATGATGATGCCGTCAATCGGCGACCGGATGATCGTGTTCGCCAGGTTCACCTTCTGCTGGTTGAGGCTCGCCTCGGCCTGGCCGAGCGAGGCTTCAGACGACTTCAACGAGGCCTCGGCCGACTTCACGGAGACTCGGGCCGTGTCGAGGTCCGCCTGAGTCGCCAGGTTCTTCTTGAACAGCTCCTCGACGCGGTTCGCCTTCACCTTGGCGTCTTCCAGGCTGACCTTGCGTTGCTCGAGGTCGGCTCTGCGCTGCACCAGCGTCGCATTAGCCGATTCGATCTGGGTATTGATGGCTTCGGGGTTGATCTTCAGCAGGACCTGGCCCTTCTTGACGAAGGAGTTGAAGTCGACCGTGACGCCGTTGTCGCCCAGTTCCTGGATGATGCCGCCCACCTGCGATCCGACCAGTACGGCCGTCACCGCGTCGAGCGTGCCGGTGGCGCTCACGACTTCGGTGATGTCGCCGCGGCTGATCGGCGCAGTCGACACCTTCGGTTCCGGCCCGGGGCGGGTGTAGTAGTACGCCCCGCCGCTGCCGGCAATCGCCGCGATGACCACCAGGGTGATGATGAGCTTCTTCATAAGATCCTTCGACTCGTCGATGCGCACGCCGCTAGCGGGCCGGTGCTTCCTGCTTGCGCTGGAAGTCGACCAGCGCCTTCCGGTAGTTCAGGATCGCCAGAAGCTCGCTGTTCTGCGCGTCCGTGAAGTCGCGCTGCGCCAGCACGACGTTGTAGTTGTACGACATGCCGACCTCGAACTTGCTCTGCTCGGCCTCGAGCCGCTTCTGCGACAGCGCGCGCGAGGCGGCCGCCGTCTGCACCTGCTGGAACGCGCTCTCGACCGTCATCGCCTGGTTCGTGAGGTCAGTGGCCA
Organism: uncultured Acidobacteriota bacterium; assembly: GCA_963698725.1. Taxonomy (GTDB): domain Bacteria; phylum Acidobacteriota; class Vicinamibacteria; order Vicinamibacterales; family Fen-181; genus FEN-299. The sequence continues at coordinate 579,815 of CAVORY010000002.1, read as the reverse complement.
CGCTCAGCTCCAGCGCCCGCAGCTGGGCCAGCGACTGCTGATACTGGACCTTCGACCGGGCGAGCGTCGCGTCCTGCGAGCTGGTCCCGAGGGGGTAGGACATCTGGACCTGCACGTTCCACGTCGGGAGGAGCCGGTCGCCGATCTGCCTCACGGCGTCCAGGTACCCGGCCTCGTTGACCACCACCCCCTGGAGGTAGGTCGTCCCGGCCGCACCGGCCGACGAGTAGCTGGCCGTGAGGTCCATCCCCGGCGCCGTCTGGTTCTTCTGGTACTTGAGGCCGACGTCGCTGATCTCGAGGTTCTTCCGCGCCACGACGAGGTCGGTCCGGTTCTCGAGAGCGGTGCGCAGGGCGGCCTCGAGATCGATCGCCTGGGCCACGTCGGTCGCCGGACGGTCGATCGGATTCAACGTGACGTTCCACATCGGATCGTCGGTGCCGCTCACGATCAGCCGCTTGAGCACCAGTTCCGCGGTCCGGCGGCTCTGCTCCCGGCTGACAAGCGTCTGCTGGCGCGAGGCCTGTTCCGCCTGCGCCGAGATGATGTCGAGCGGCGCCAGCGTGCCAATCTCCACACGAATCTTGTTGTCCTCGACCAGCTTCCGGGCCAGCTCCAGCGACGTCTTCGCCGACTCCACCGCCTGGATCGCGTAGACCAGGTCCCAATACGCGTTCCTGGTATTGGCGACCGTGTTGATGGTCGAGGCCCGCAGGTTGATGTCCGCAATCCGCCGGTTGATCTCCGTCGTGATCAGGCTCTGCCGGTTGCCGTCAATCGCCCGGTTGCGCCAGAGCGGCTGGGAGAGCGACAGGTTCAAACCGCTGTCGTACCGCGGGTTGAGGGTCGTCAGGTTGTTGTCGGTGCTCTGCCGCCCGTTGGTCCAGTTGACGGTCGCCGTCGCGCCCGTCCACCGGATGGACTGGCTCACGTTGAAGTTGTACGTGTATGTCTTGGTGTTGACGATCGCGCCGCCGCCGATCGTGCTGCCCGGGCGCGTCGTGTTACTGCGCTGGCCCAGCGTGGCGCCGAGGGTCGGAACGTAGGGCGCGAACGCCCCCTTGAGCGCGAGGTCCTGCAGCTGCGGGTTCAGGCGCTCGACGCTCAGGTCGATGTTCATCTTCAGCGCCTTCGCCACCGCATCGTCCTGCGTCAGGTCGATGATCTGCGCCAGGGCCGCCGCGGCCGGCTGGCCGGCGCCCGGCGGAGTGGACGGTGCAGGCTTCCCCTGGGCCTGCGCCAGGAGGTCGAGGACTTTCGCCTGCGTGACCGGCTGGGCCTGGGTCGTGCCCACGACCGCCAGCACGGCAGCCACCGCGATGCAAACAACTCGGATCGGGCTGGACAACTTCTTCACGGATCTGCCTCCCACCTTCGGCACTGACATGAGTGCGTCTCGGATCAGCGACTCGCTTCGCCGCGCCCCGGCCCGCGGCCGCCCCAGCGTTCGCGCTCCTGCGCCTTCTGGATTTCTACCAGCTTGGCGCGCTGCTCGGCCGACAGCACCCGTCTGATCCGGAAGAGCATCAGGGTGCGGTCCTTGCTCAGATAGCTGCGGAGGGCCTCCACCTGGTCGGCCTCCTTGAGCAACTGTGCTTCAGTTACGTCGTTGCCGCTGATTAGGTTCGAAAGCTGCTCCTCCCGGCGGTTCAGCTCGTTGACCTTCTCCTTCAACCCGGGTTTCGCGAACCAGCCCGTGAAGATCTCCTCGATCTGGGCCGATTGCTCGGGCGTCAGCCGCAGTTCGGCCTTGGTCTTCTCGTCCTGCCACCACTTGCTCCCGCGAGAGGCGCCCTGGGGCTGGCCGCCCCGGGTGTCCTTCTGTTCGCCGCGCGCCGGGTTCTGCGGCGGCCGCTGCTGGTCACCCGCCAGCACGCTGGCGGTCAGCAGGATGGCCATGACACCCGTTACAACTCGAGTTGTCAGCACCTTCGACACACTCACCTCAACAGCACACTTACGACCAGGGGGGAGGGGGCGTTTACCGGTTGGCCAACTCGGACAGCCGCTCGACCACCCGGGCGACAATGTAGTCCGGCGTCGACGCGCCGGCGGTCATCCCCACCGCCAGGGGCCCGTCCGGCGGGAGCCAGCCGGTCGCCACTGCCTCCGCTTGGCCCCTGACCGGACGATGCCGGACCTCGTCTGCCGAGACGAGCGCCGGGAGGTCGGCGATGTGATAGGTCGGCAGTCGGTCGGCGCAGATCTTCGCGAGGTTGGTCGTATTGCTGCTGTTGTATCCCCCGACCACCAGCATCAGGTCGAGACGGTGGGCCGCGAGCAGCGAGATGACCGCGTCCTGCCGGTCCTGGGTGGCTGAACAGATAGTCTCGAAGGCACGGAACCGGGTAGCCAGCTGGTCGGCGCCGTGGCGGTCCGTCATGGCGGACCGGAACATCTCCCCGATCTCCATCGACTCCGACATCAGCATCGTCGTCTGATTGGCCAGGCCGATCTTGCGGAGATCGCGGTCGGGATCGAATCCCGGAGACGCCGCGCCGCCGAACCGCTCGAGGAAGGCCGAGGGGTCGCCGCCGCCGCGGATGTAGTCGCACACCGTCCGGGCCTCGGCGGCGTCGAGCACGACGAGGTACGGACCCTTCGGCGACGACCCGGTCGCCTGGGACGCCGTGGCCTGGGTTTCCTCGTGGTGGATCTTCCCGTGGATGACGGAGGTGAATCCGTCCCTGGCGTATTGCCTGACGTTCTTCCACACGTTCAGCACCGAGCCGCACGTGGTGTCGACCAGCGTGCATCCCTGCCGCTGGAGCTGCGCCAGCAGGCCCACCGTGACGCCGAAGGCCGGCAGGATCACGACGTCGCCGGCGCCGAGCTCATCGAGCGAGCAGCCGGGATCCGAGAGGAACCTGATGCCGAGCGCCCGCAGCTTCTCGTTCACGTGGGGGTTGTGGATGATCTCCCCGGTGAGATAGACCGTCCGGTCCGGGAAACGGTGCCGGGCCTGGTACGCATAGTCGACGGCCCGGTCGACGCCGTAGCAGAAGCCGAATTCTCTTGCGAGGTGGACCGTCAGGCGGCCGCTGCGGTAGGTGAAATCGTCGGCCTTGATCCGGCGGACGAGTTCGCTGTGGTAGTCGGCGGCGAGGCTTCCCGCGACTTCATGTTTCAGCGAGAAACCCTTCCGGAAGATCAGCTCAGGCATCGGGGGCAGAGTAACCGTGCGAGAGCCAGGGCGTGAGAACTTGTCATCTTGCGATCTTGTGATCTTGCGATCTTGCGATCTCAGAGCGCCGTGACGCGCTGGCTTCTATCTTCTATCTTCTATCTTCTATCTTCTATTCTTTGTCTTCTGAACCGCCGTTCCCGTCCACTATCTGACCGCCCGTGTGAGGACGGCCTCCTGCCGGACGTGCGGCGTCATCTCGTCGAGTGCCACCAGGGCCGCGATCCGGTGGCCGAACACGGCCTGCTCGATTTCGCTCAGCATGGCTTCCTCGCTGTCGGCCGCCAGCGTCGGGCTGTCGGTGGCGACGGCAGAGGCCGGCAGGGCAGCCATGACGGCTCGAGCCGGGGGCGAGGTCACCGTCCGGCGGACGCCGATCTGAAACATCTGGACGCCGGCGACCCCGACGAGGACGCCGGCTGCAGCAGCCGCGGCCACCCAGCGGGCCAGCGGGTGCCGGACCGCCGAACGCTCCGCGCGCGCGACGGCGGACGGAAACGGAATGACCCGAGGCGCGCCGGCTGACGGTTCGAGCCGCGCCAGGATCTTCGCGCGCTGCGCGTCGAGCCGCGCGGACGAGAACACTTCGTCCGCCTCGCCGGCGGCGTCCTGCCGCAGCCGCTCCAGCGGCGCCGTCAACTCGGTGTAACGCCACGTGCACGCCTCGCACCCGTGCAGGTGCTGCCGCACGGCTCGTCGATCCTCGGCGTTGGCACCCTCGTCGCCGAAGTACATGGCGATGAGCCGGTCGTCCGCGGGATGGAAACGATCCGTTCTCATAGGTTCCCTCCGAGCAGCGAGCGCAGCTTCCGAACGGCGCGGAACAGGTGCACGCGAACCGTGGACTCGTTCAAACCGGTTATCGTCCCGACTTCCTTCGACGAGCATCCCTCGTAGTGGCACAGCAGGAAGATCGTCCGTTGGCGTTCGGGCAGTTTGCCTACGGCTGCCGCGATCTGCAGGCGACGCTCTCTTCGGAGCAGCGACTCCTCCGGGGAGGCCCCGCGCGTCGGCACCGACTCGACCCAGGCCCGCTCTCCGGGCTCCACGTCCGGAACCGGCACCATCCAGCGTGCACGGCGCCTCCGGGCCTTCTGCCGGTCGAGACAGCCGTTGATGAGAATCCGCGTGAACCAGACCTCGAACGGCAAGCCCTCGCGGAACGACTCGATGTGCGAGAACACCTTCACGAAGGCGTCCTGCACGGCTTCGTCGGCATCCGCCGCGTCGCGCAGGAAGTGATACGCGATTCTCGAGGCCCGCCGCTGCTGGCGCCCGACCAGCACGCCGAACCGGTCCCTCGCCGCCGGCAGCTGCCCGTCGCGGACCAGAGCCTTGACCGCGGCCGCGAGGCTGGAATCCTCATCCGGGCGCGGGAGGTCCGGCAGCGGCACCGGGAGCGTCTCCACCGGGTCTTCCGGCAGCGCGGGGTCGGCTGGAGCATTCACCATGCGCGGATCTCGAGGTCCCGGACGTCGTTCTACACCCATAATTACGATGCCGCCGGACAAACGTTTACCTCGTCCATCCTATCGCTCGGGGCGCCCGACCGCCAGATCAAAGCGAAGAGACGGCGAATTCATGGCGCTGCGACCCTCTCGCCTCGTCTGTTACCATTACGCCATGTCGTGGGAGCCGGTCATCGGGCTGGAGATTCACGCGCAGCTCGCCACCGAGTCGAAGGTCTTCTGCGGGTGCGCCGTGCGGTCCGGCGCGCCGCCGAACGCCCTCGTATGCCCTGTCTGCCTCGGCCTGCCGGGAGCCCTGCCGGTACTGAACGAGCGCGCGGTGGAGTTCGCGGTCCTGGCGGCGCTGGCGCTCGGGGCCGAGGTCCAGCCGGTTTCGGTATTCGCCCGCAAGAACTACTTCTACCCGGACCTGCCGAAGGGCTACCAGATCTCCCAGTTCGACCGGCCGCTCGCCCTCGGCGGCGCGTTGGAATGGCTGGACGCCGGCCGGGTCGTCCGTGTCGGCCTGGTCCGCATCCACCTCGAGGAGGATGCGGGGAAGTCGACGCACGACGGATTCCCCGATTCTGGCGATCACAGCTACCTCGACTTCAACCGCAGCGGCGTTCCGCTGATCGAAATCGTCACCCGTCCCGACATCCCGAGCGCGGCGGTGGCCGCGTCGTTCTTCGAGCGTCTGCGCGACATCCTCGTCGAACTCGGCGTGAGCGGCGGCAACCTCGAGGAAGGCCATCTGCGCTGCGATGCCAACGTCTCGCTCCGCCGGGCCGGCGATACGGTGCTGGGCGTTCCCGTCGAGGTGAAGAACCTCAACTCTTTCCGGTACCTCGAGCGGGCGCTGAACCATGAAGTCGAGCGGCAGGGCGCGGTGCTCGACGGCGGCGGGCGGGTGGAGCGCGAGACGCGGCTGTTCGACGTGGGCGCGGGGCGCACCGTTCCGATGCGCAGCAAGGAGCTGGCGCACGACTACCGCTATTTCCCGGAGCCGGACCTGCCGCCGCTGGCGATCGACGCGGCACGAATCGACGCGATCCGACGCCGCCTGCCGGAGATGCCCGACGCCCGACGCCGGCGCCTGGCCGCGACCTACGGGTTGTCCGACTACGACGCGGGTCAGATGGCGGCCTCGCCCGCCACGTCGCGGTTCTTCGAGGCGGTCGCGGCGGCGTCCGGGCACGCGAAGGCGGCCGCCAACTGGATCAGCGGAGAGGTGACGCGCACGCTCAAGGAGGCGGGCGCGGGGTTCGACGCCGTGGGGGTGACGCCCGATGCTCTCGCGGGACTGATTCGCGCGGTGGAGGAGGGGCGCGTCAGCGCGAGCATTGGCAAGGCCGTGCTCGAGAAGATGTGGGGCACCGGCCGCGCGGCGGACGACGTCGTGCGCGCCGAGGGGCTGACGCGGATCGACGACGAGGAGGCTCTGCTCGCTGCGGTCCGGACGGTCATGGTCGATCACCCGAAGCCGGTGGCGCAGTTCAGGGCCGGCAGAACGATCGCGTTCGGGTTCCTGGTCGGCCAGGTGATGAAAGCCACGGGCGGGCGAGCGGATCCGGATCGCGTCAACGCGCTGCTGCGGCGGGAACTGGAGCAGGTGTGACCCGCGCCCCGGAGGCGGGCGGGACACGCCGCCATCACGCGCGCATGGCGGCGGTTGCCATCCCGCTGACGGCGGCCGCCGTCGCGCTCTTCGCCTGGCTTGGATGGCGGGCATTGGCGCGCGACCCCCTGGCGCCGGGGCCCGGCCGCGCGGCGGAGGCCGCGTTTGCGGCCGGGGAGTGCCCCTTCGACCGCGGGGAGCACGCGTCCTATCGCGTGACGTGGCGCGTCGGCTCGGCCGACGCCGTGACCGCCGCGAGCGCGGTGCTCGACGCGTCGGCCGGGACCGAGTCGCGGCATTTCGCGCTCGAGATCACGACGACGGGCTGGGCGGCCGCGCTCTACGACCTCCGCGGCCGGATCGAATCCTGGACCGCGGCCGATCTCCTGCCGTCCCGCCAGGAGTACCACGTCCGCCAGGGCCGGCGCGTGACAGACCGGACGACACGGTTCGACCGGTCGTCCCGGACGTTCACGGTTGGCGACGGCGAGCCCCGGCCGTTGCCGCCGGGCGCGCGCGACGGGCTGAGCGCCTGGTTCTACGCGCGGACGCTGCCGCTGGCCGCGGGGTACCGCGTGCGCCTCGCGGTGGTCGAAGGGGGCGACGCCTACGACATCGACACGCACGTCGAACGCGTGGAGCGGGTCACGATCGGCGGGCGTGCGGTCGAGGCCTTTCGGCTCTCGCTCTTCCTGACCCGCGCGTCGGACCGGGGCGAAATCGCCCGCGCCGTTGCCTGGGTCAGCGCCGACGCGCGTCGCGTGCCGCTGGCCGTCGATCTCGACACCTCGCGCGGATCGTTCCGCCTCGAGCTCGACGCTTCTCACCGCCAGTAGAACGCTGCGCCCGGCCGGGCGGGCGCCGGGTCGCCGGCGCCGGCCGGCCGGGATCGTCGTGTTATACTCGCGGTCACTCGTGATCACCATCGAGGGGCTGTCGAAACTCTACGCTCGGGACGTGTTCGCGCTCGACGACATCACGTTGAGCGTCGGCCGGGGCGAGTTCGCCTTCCTCACCGGCGCGAGCGGCGCCGGGAAGACGACGCTGCTGCGGATCCTGCTCCGTCAGGAGCTGCCGACCGGGGGGCGTATCGTGGTGGACGGGCGCGATCTGACGACGCTGTCGGCCCGCGACGTCCAGCGGTATCGCCGGACGATCGGGTTCGTCTTCCAGGATTTCAAGCTCATTCAGCGCAAGACGGCCTTCGAGAACGTCATGTTCGCGCTGCGCATCCTCGGTGTGCCGGACGTGCACCAGCGGCGGCGGACGTTCCAGGTCCTCAAGTGGGTTGGCCTCCAGCACCGCGCCAACGCGTACCCCATGGAGCTGTCCGGCGGCGAGCAGCAGCGGGTGGCGATCGCGCGGGCGCTCGTGAACGAGCCGGTGCTCGTGATCGCCGACGAGCCCACCGGGAACCTCGACCCGGACCTGTCGCTCGACATCATGAACCTGTTTCGTGAGATCAACGCGGCCGGTACGACCGTGCTCGTCGCGACGCACGATCGCGAACTGGTCCAGCACGTGGGGCGGCGCGCGATCATGCTGGACCACGGGCGCGTGGTGGAGTCGGCGTGAACTCGTGGAGCCTCGTGTGATTCGCGGTCTTCAGTACTTCGTGACGGAGGCGTTCCTCAGCCTGTGGCGCGGACGCCGCTCGAGCGCGCTGTCGATCCTGACGATCACCATCGCGCTCTTCATGCTCGGCCTGTTTCTCCTGGTGAACGTGAACCTCCAGCGGGTCGTGGACGAGTGGAGCCGTTCGTCGGAGTTCTCCGTCTACTTCCGTGACGAGGCGGCGCCGGCCGACCGCGACGCTGTGCGGCGCGCGCTCGCGGAGCACCCGGCCATCGCGGACATCGAAGAGGTGTCCAAGGAGGCCGCGATCGAGCGGTTCCGGCGCGACTTCCCCGACCTGGCGCAGGCGACCGTCGGCGCGCCCGAGAATCCGTTTCCGGCGTCGTTCGAGGCGCGACTCAGGTCGTCGGAGGTCGACGTCGCCGCCCTCGGAACGCTCGCCGATCGGATCCGCGCGATGCCCGGCGTCGCCGATGCCCGCTATGACCGGCGCTGGCTCGATCGCCTTGCCTCCCTCAGCGCGTTCGTCCGGTACGCCGGCCTCATCCTGGCCGGTGTCCTCGTCCTGGCCGCCGGCCTGACCGTGGCGAACGTCGTCCGCCTCGCGCTCTATGCGCGGCGTGACGAAGTGGAAATCATGGAACTGGTCGGCGCCCCGATGGCGTTCATCCGGGGGCCGTTCGTCTGCGAAGGGATCATCCAGGGGGGGATCGGCGCGGTGCTGGCGCTGGCCGCGCTGAGGATCGTGCTGGAGTTGGCGGCGTCGCGGCTCGCGGCCGCCGCCGGCGGCCTGTTCGACGCCCGGGCGCTCACGTTCATCCCCGCCGCATCGATGGTGCTCGTCGTCGCGGGCGGCATGGCGGTGGGATGCCTCGGCGGGCTCGTCGCCGCCCGCCGGCTGCGGTAGCGGATGCCGGCCGCGCTTCCCGGAGTGGTTCGGTCGCCGTTGACACGCGTCGGCGTCATCAATAGACTGGGAATTGCCTACCGATTGTTCCTGTCTGCTGAAGGAGTCGCATGCATTGCTTCATGACCGACCAGCGGCCATCGAGCACGCCCCCTTCCGGTATTCCGATCGATTTCTATCGGGACGAACTAATCAGGCATCAGTGCTGCCTCCGCCGACAGCGTGAGTACTACTCGGAGCTGGCGTACCAGTCCGCCGAGCAGGCGCTGGCGCGGCTGCTGTCGCGGCTCGAGTACGTGTGCCGGTCGGAGAACGCCCCGCAGGTGATGGGTCATCTGCTCAGGCAGTTCGACATCGTGACCAACCTGTCGGCCTGGTCCGACCCGAAACAGGTGAACTGAAAGCCGACCTCGCGCGCTTCCGCCGGGATCTTCCCGCCATCTTCCGCGCGGCCGTCGATCGTTCGAGCGCGTCCGCGCTGCTCGAGTCCGCCCTGCAACGCTCCGGCGTCCGTCGTTTTCTGGCCCGCCCGCTTCGAGTGCTGTCGATCGGCAAGGCGGCGTCGCACCTGGCGGCGGCGTTCGACCGCTTGCGCCCGGGCGCCGCGATCGACGGGCTGGCAGTCGGCACCCACCGCGCGGATGACGTGCCGTCGACGGTCACCTGGATCGAGTCGAGTCACCCCGTGCCGGACGCCCGGAGCGTGGACGCGGGGGCGCGGGCGCTGGCGAGCGCGCGCTCGCTGCCGCACGGGCACGGGCTGCTCGTTCTGCTCTCGGGCGGGGCGTCGGCGCTCGTGGCGCTGCCGGCGGCGGGCATCACGCTCGAGGACAAGCAGGCGGCCACGCGGCAGCTGCTCGGGGCCGGCGCCGGCATCCACGATCTGAACGCGGTTCGCAAGCACCTGTCGGCCGTCAAGGGCGGGCAACTCGCGGCGGCCGCCGCGGGCCCCGTGCTCGCGCTCGCGATCTCGGACGTCGTCGGCGATGACCTCAGCGTGATCGGATCGGGGCCGACGATTGCCGATCCGACCACGTTCGCGGACGCGCTGGATGTCATCAATCGATTCGGAGGGCCGGAGGCGTTCCCGTCCGCCGTGGCCGCGCGCTTGCGTGCGGGCGCGCGTGGCGAGCTGCCCGAGACGCCGAAGCCGGGCGACGCGCGCCTCGAGCGCTCGGTCACCGAGATCGTCGGCTCGCGCCGGGACGCCGCCGCGGGCGCCGCGTCGGCCGCACGGGTGCTGGGCTACCATACCATCGTCGTCGACGAACCGGTCGTCGGCCTGGCGCGCGACGCCGGGCCGCGTTTCGTCGAGGACGCGGCGCGGCGTGCCGGACCGGGCGACGACCCGGTGTGCGTGATTGCGACGGGCGAGACGACGGTTCGGGTGACCGGGCGCGGTCGCGGCGGCAGGAACCAGGAACTCGCGCTGTCGGCCGCGCGGACCCTGGCGGTGTTGCCGGGGCCTGCGGCCTTCCTGAGCGGGGGGACCGACGGCGTCGACGGTCCGACCGATGCGGCCGGGGCGGTGGCGGATGCCACGACGCTCGCACGCGCCGAACGCGCCGGCCTGCGGTCACCCGAGGCGTACCTCGACGATAATGACGCGTACCGGTTCTTCGGCGCGCTGGGCGACCTCGTGATTACGGGTCCGAGCGACACCAATGTGGGGGACATCCAGGTCCTCCTGATCGGGCCGCGCGGCGGTCCGGTCGGCTGAGTAGACCGATCGAAAGAGTGGAGATGCTGGTATGAGCAAGATGAAGATCGCGCTGTTCGCCCTGATCGGGCTGCTGGTCGCGGTCGGTGGCGGGTGGCTCTGGGGCTCGTGGGGGCGGTGGGCGGCGGAGCGGCAGGCGCAGGGCGCGGAACTCCGCGTCCAGCTCGCCGAGGCCCGCGCGGCGCTGCTGTCGGCGCGCGTGAACCTGTTCGAGATCAACTTCGGGAAGGCGAGCACGGAATTGGAGCGCGCCAAGCAGGCGATGAGCGCCGCCGCGGAACTGCTCGACAAGGCCGGTAGAACCGGCGAGGCGGCGTCAGTGCGAGAGGCGCTGGCCAAAGGGGGCGAAGCCCAGCGGCTGGCCGGCGCCGTCGACCAGACCGCCAGCGCGCGGGCGGCCGAGGCGCTGGCCGCGCTCGCCCGGGTCGGCGCGATTGAGGGAGGCCAGTAGGTGCCCGAACAGTCACGAGAAGAGCTGCTCCGCGCGATTCGCGAGCAGGCCCAGCACCCGGCCTCGTCGCGCGAGCTGATGCAACTCCTGGCGGTTCCGCGAGAGCAGCGCCCCGCCTTCAGGCGCCAGCTCAAGCGCCTCGTCGCCGAGGGCCTGCTGGTGGAAGTGCGCGGCAAGCGCTACGGTCTGGCCGACAAGATGGATCTCGTCGTGGGCCGGTTGCAGTTGCAGACCGGAGGCTACGCGTTCGTGGCCGCCGATCCTCCGCGCGACCGGCGCGAGCCAGACGTGTTCATTGCCGCGCCGCACCTTCACGAGGCGATGCATGGGGACCGGGTGGTCGTGCGGGTCGAGCGGCTCCGCAGCGGCGACCGGCCCGAAGGCCGAATCGTCAAGATCCTCGAGCGCGCCAACCAGCGCATCGTCGGGCGGTTCGACGTGGACGCGGCGGGAATCGGGTTCGTCGCTCCATTCGACCGACGCCTCCAGACCGACGTCGCCATTCCGCCCGCCGAGACGCTCGGTGCAGAGCCGGGCGCGATGGTTGCCGTCGACATCGTCCGGTGGCCGACGGCGACCAGGGGGCCCATCGGGCGCGTCGTCGAAGTGCTGGGCAACCTCGAGGACCCGGGCGTCGACACCAAGGTCATCGTTCGCAAGTACGGTCTGCCGGATGCCCACGGAGAGGCGGCAGTCGTCGAAGCGAGGCGGCTGACCGGCGCGACCGGCGGCGCCAGCGCGATGCACGCCCGCAAGCACGACCTGAGCGGGCGCACCGACTTCAGGGGCCTCGACATCGTCACGATCGACGGTGAACACGCACGTGACTTCGACGATGCGATTCTCAATCGAAACGCTCGAGAACGGGCATGTCTGGCTCGGCGTGCACATCGCGGACGTGTCGCACTACGTTCGCGAGGGCAGTGCCCTCGATGCCGAGGCGTACGACCGCGGCACGTCGGTGTATTTCCCGGACCGCGCACTGCACATGTTCCCGGAGGAGCTGGCGACGGGGCTGTGCAGCCTGAATCCGAGGGTCGATCGGCTGGTCCAGTCGTGCCTGATGGAGGTGGATCGGCACGGGACGGTCGTGCGACACGAGTTCCACGACGGCATCATCCGCACGCGCGAGCGGATGACCTACACCGAGGTGAACGCCATCCTGGGCGGCGACGCCGGCCTGGCGGCCCGGTACGCGCCGCTCGTGCCGATGTTCGAGCGGATGCGGGCGCTGTTCGACGTGCTCCACGGCCGGCGGCGGCGGCTGGGCTCGATCGATTTCGATTTCGACGAAGCCGAGGTGGTGCTGGACGAGGCGGGACAGATCGAGGCCATCGTCGCGTCGGAACGGAACATCGCCCATCGGATCATCGAGGAGTTCATGCTGCTCGCCAACGAGACGGTGGCGGAGTTCCTCGAGACGAGCGGCGTGCCGGGGCTCTACCGGGTGCACGAGCCCCCCGACCCGCTCAAGGTGACCAAGCTCGAGGAGTTCGTGTCGAGTTTCGGGCACGCCCTCGGGGCGCCTGCGCACGCGGTCCGGCCGCGCCACTTTCAGGCGCTCCTCGAGCGGATCCACGGCAGGCCCGAGGAGCGCGCGGTGGCCGTGCTGGTGCTGCGCACCATGCAGAAGGCGCGCTACGCGCCGGCGAATCTCGGTCACTTCGGCCTGGCCTTCTCCAGCTACACCCACTTCACGTCGCCGATCAGGCGCTATCCCGATCTGGTCGTGCACCGGCTGCTCCGGGCGGCGAGGGCCGCGGGCGCGAGCGCGGAGCGGCGCGCGCACCTGACGGACATCCTGCCGGAAGTTGCGCGGCTGACGTCGGAGCGCGAGCGGCGGGCCGACGAAGCCGAGCGCGAACTGCTCCAGTGGAAGAAGGTCCGCTTCATGCGGGACAAGGTCGGCGACGATTTCGACGGCTACATCACCGGCGTCGCGTCGTTCGGCCTGTTCGTCGAGCTGGTGGAGCATTTCGTCGAGGGGCTCGTGCACGTGTCGACCATGGCGGACGATTACTACCGGTTCCTGGAGCCCACGCACACGCTCCGCGGCGAGAGCCTCGGCCGCACCTACCGCCTCGGCGACCGCGTGCGTGTCAGAGTCGTTCGGGTCGATCTGGACAAGCGGCAGATCGAACTGGGAGTCGTGGAGATTCTCGACGCCGCGCGCAAGGCCGGGCGCGGGGCCGGGTCGGGACGCCGTGCCGGGGTCACGAAGCGGGAACCGCTCCGAAAGCAGCAGCGCCCCGGAAAGAACGCGCGGCAGCGTCGGCGACACTAGGAGGGCTCAAGGCGCACGGCTTACGGCTCACGGCCAGCGGCTTGCGGCTCCCGCCTTCGCTCGCATCGTGGGTGAGCGAGCTTCGGCGAGGTAAGCACAGCTCAGGGCGAAGGGCTCGGGGCTTCTATCTTCTATCTTCTATCTTCTGGATTCTGGATTCTGGCTTCTGGGTTCTTCCGCAGTATGCCCCGTCACCTCATCATCGGCACCGCCGGCCACATCGACCACGGCAAGAGCGCCCTCGTGCTGGCGCTCACGGGAACCGATCCCGATCGGCTGAAGGAGGAGAAGGCCCGCGGCATCACCATCGACCTCGGGTTCGCGCACTGGACGACCGACGAGTTCGCGTTCTCGTTCGTCGACGTCCCGGGCCACGAGCGGTTCGTCAAGAACATGCTGGCCGGCGTCGGTGGCATCGACGCGGTGGTCCTGGTCGTCGCTGCCGACGAGTCGGTGATGCCGCAGACACGGGAGCACTTCGAGATTTGCCGGCTCCTCGGGGTTCCGGCGGGGCTGGTTGCGATCACGAAGGCGGACCTCGCCGACGCGGACACGATTGAACTGGTCGCGATGGAGGTTCGGGACCTCGTGGCCGGGTCGTTCCTCGCCGACGCGCCCGTCATCGCCCTCTCTGCCCGGACCGGGGACGGACTCGGGGCGTTCAGGGAGGCGCTGGTCGCGTTCGGGCGACGGTCGAGCGGCCGCAGTTCCAGCGGGATCGTGCGGATGCCGATCGATCGCGCGTTCTCGGTCAGGGGATTCGGAACCGTGGTGACGGGCACGTTGCTGTCCGGCCGCGTCGGCCTGGACGACGAACTGGCCCTGCTGCCGGGAGAGCGGCGCGTCAAGGTGCGCGGCGTGCAGGTGCATGGCGAGGCGGCCGCGGCCGGCCAGGCGGGTCAGCGCGTCGCCCTCAACCTTGGCGGGATCGACCTCGACGAGATCGGGCGCGGCGACTCGCTGCTCACGCCGGGCACGCTGACGCCGACGCGGATGCTGGACGCGAGGCTGCAGGTGGTGGCGAGCGTCGGCGCGCTTCGCCACGGCGCGCGCGTGCGGTTCCACCAGGGCACCAGCGAGAGGCTCGGCCGAGTGGCCGTCGCCGCCGTGCTCCCGGCCGATCGCCCGGGAGACGTCGCCGCCGGGGCGGCGCCTGGCGCCGGCGAGGTGCCGGGAGGGGGGGACGCCTACGTTCGCCTTCGTCTGGAGGCGCCCGCCGTTCTGTCGCGCGGGGACCGGTTCATCCTCCGCGCCTATTCGCCGCCGATCACGATTGCCGGAGGCGTGGTGCTGGACCCGCATCCGGCGCGCGGTGCCATCCGCACGGATGCGGCGCGCGTCCGCTTCGAGCGCCTCGACCCGGGTGCCGCCGGCGGGCAGGTCGCGGAGGATCGGGCCATCTCGGCGCTCGTCGCCGAGGCTGGAGCCGCCGGGCTGGGTACGGCCTCGCTCGTGAGCCGCGCCGGTGTCGATCCCGGGTCGGTCGACGAGGCTGTCGGTCGGCTGGTGCGCGCCGGTTCCGCCGTCAGAGCCGGAGCCGTGCTGGTGACGCCGGCCGCGATCGACGCGCTGGCGGGCGGCGTGCTGAAGCGCCTGACCGATCACCACCGTGCGGAACCGCTCTCGGAGGGGATGCCGCGGGAGGAGGTCCGCGAACGCGTCTTCGCCCGCGCGGGGGAGGGGGTGTTCGACGAGGTGGTGGCGCGCCTGCAGCAGGCCGGGACCGTGGCCGGCCGCGACCGGCTGGCGCTGGCGTCGCATCGGGTGTCGCTGACGCCCGAGGAGGAGCAGGCCCGCCAGGTCATCGAACTCGCCTATCGTACGGCTGGCTTGACCCCCCCGGATCTACGCGAGGTCGCGCAGGCCCGCGGGATCCGGGACGCCGTGCTGGACCGGGTGGTCAAACTGCTGGTCCGTCAACGGATCCTCGCGCGGCTCGACACCATGCTGTTCCACCAGGGGGCGCTCGACGCGCTCAAACTGGACTTGAACGCGCTGAAGGCGTCGGCGCCAGACGGGCGGGCGACGATCGACGTCGGGATGTTCAAGCAGCGCTACGGCCTCTCGAGGAAGTTCGCCATCCCGCTGCTCGAGTACCTCGACCGGGAGCGCCTCACTCGGCGGGTGGGTGATGTCCGCCAACTCGTCTGAATGAGAGGCCGCGATTCTGAGTCGCCAACAGGTCCGGGCGCACCTCTCGCGGGCCGCTCCGCAGGCCGGGAACGCGTCCTCGCGGTGCCGCGATTTCCGGATTCGGGCGTCGGGCTGGCGCTATTCGCGCTGAATCGACCGCACGCGCTGCGCCCGGGAAATCACAGCACCCGCTCGTCGCGTTCCGTGCCCGGGCCTGCCGGCCTGCTCCGAAGGCCCGCTCGCGATGCATCCCGACCCTGCTGGCTCGATCCCGAATCGCGGCCTCCTGTCTGAGAAGGCCACCGCGATGCGGGGGCACGGCGGGCTGACGGGCTCTTCCCGGACGAGCCGCTTCGGAGCGGCCCGTCACCACGGCTCGGAAACCGACGAGCGGGTGGGCCGGGTTCCCCCGCCGCCGCGCGGCCGCTCGAGCCATGGCTTTCGCGCCAGGCGGGCATCGAAGTCCGGAACCCGGTCCAGAGCGAGGACGGTTTCCCGGGCTGCGGAGGCGGCGAGGGAGGGAAGGGGCCGGCGGCCCGCCGCGACTCAGAATCGCGGTCTCTTGTTTAGTGCGGCTTCCGCTCGTCGTCTTGCTTCGCGGCGTCCTTGAACCCGCGGATTGCCTGGCCCAGGCTCCGCCCGAGGCCCGGCAGGCGGTTGGCTCCGAAGACCAGCGCGAGAATCGCCAGGATCACGAGCAATTCGAAGAAACCAATCGATCCCATGTCGGAGTTCCTCTGTGCGGCGGTCCTCTACCCGGCTCCTCCGGCTTCCGAGCCGGACTTGAAGCGCGCCGCTATCAAGCTTACAGTAAGAGGATGCCGTCCGAGCGGCGGCATGCCTGGATCGAGCTGGTCACGACTACTTGACGAGGTGCTGAGTGGCTGAGGGGGAAACCGGTCGGTACACGGTTGGGGTCTTCAAGGATGTCGCGTCGGCCGAGCGCGGCGTAGATGCGCTCAAGCGCCAGGGGTTTCCGGCCGAGGCGCTGACGATGATGGCCAAGGACGGTCCGGACACGTCGGGCCTCCTGCAGAAGGTCTTCGGACGAGTTCCAGGGAAGGTCGAGGTGCACGGCGTCGGGACGACGGTGGCTGCCGGCGGCCTGGTGACTGTGTTCGACGCGACGGCCGGGGATCTGGCGAAACACGGGCTGGCGACGAGTTTGAAGCGTGTCGGCTTCCAGCCGCACGACGGCAGGATCTTCGAGACGTTGATTGACCGCGGTGGCGTGCTGGTCGCCGTGTGCAGCGAGCCGCGCGCCGCCGACGCCCTGTCGACGCTGCACTGCTACGGCGGCGGGAACGCGGCGATTGGCGCCTGGACCGGCCGCCTGTAGGCTCGACGCGCAGAGGAGGGACCCAAGCGACCTCCCGCGTCGTCCAAAGGGGTGAGAGCCAAACGGTGTCGATGCCGGGTCGGCGGAATAGGACGGGCCGTTGTGTGGTCCAATAGTCGAGTGTCCTGCCTGGAGGTCGGGTCGTGGCGCGACCGGTCGATTTCGCGCCAGACCGCTCAAAGATCGCACGAAGTCGACGGGCGGTCGCAGGTACCGGAATTGCAGTGGGATGACGGGTGCGGTGGGCGATGACTCTCTGGAGCAACGAATGGCCGGCGCCGAAGTCTGACGATTCGTCAGCGGCGGGTGCGCCCGTCCCGCGCAGGCCGACCGCTGTCGGCTCGGCGAGCATGACGCTCTGGAGCGGCGAGTGGCGCCCGCCCAAGTCGGATGACGTGTCAACCGGTTATGCGCCGCCGGCACCGCGACGGCCGCATGGAGCGACCGGGGCCGTCGCGCCTGGGTCGAAACCGGCCGGGTCGGAGGCGGCGCTCAGGCTGTTCTCGGATCACTATCCCGTCACCGGCCCTAACGCCGTTCAGGCGTTCTGGGAGCGCATGGGGTTCTCTGTCCTCGCCCATGCGGTCGCGGGCGCGATCGCGGTCGCCTTCATCGCCCTCGCCCCGAAGGGGTTCATGACGTCGCAGCCGATGGAGTCGATCCCCTTCCACGACATCATTTTCCTCAACCAGCCCGGTCCCGGGGGCGGTGGCGGCGGCGGTGGCAACCGGATGAAGCTGCCGGAGAAGAAGGCGGAGTTGGCCGGCCAGGTGAAGAAGCCGGAGCCGCAGATCGTGCCTCAGGCCAAGCCCGAGGACGCGCCGCCTCCTCCGCCCATGGACATTCCGGCGAAGACGAGCTTCGACGCGACGCAGTCGGTCGCGGGATCGATCGACGGTCTCGCGAGCTCGCTCTCCCAGGGCCCCGGCAGCGGGGGTGGGTCGGGCACAGGGACGGGAACCGGTATCGGGCCGGGCACCGGGTCAGGCCTCGGCGCCGGATGGGGCGGAGGTTTCGGGGGCGGGGCGTATCGGCCCGGCAGCGGCATCGAGAACCCGCTGGTCCTCCGTGAGGTCCGCCCGGAGTACACCGCCGACGCGATGCGCGCGAAGATCCAGGGCATGGTCCAGCTCGAATGTGTGGTCATGCCAGACGGCAGCGTGGGCGAGGTTCGCGTCACCAGGTCGCTCGACCCGGTGTTCGGGCTCGACCAGAAGGCGATCGAAGCCGCCAGGAAGTGGCGGTTCGTTCCCGGCAAGCTCCGTCAGAATGGGCAGCCGGTCGCCGTGCTCGTGTTGATCGAACTGACGTTCACCCTCCGCTAGGTTCTCGCCGAGAACCGCAGCGCTCGAATGCACCGACCGAATCCCGAGATACTGACGCCGCGCGACTGCGACCCCGGATCGCGCCGGGCGGCCGTCGCCGGCTGGCTGCTGCTGCTCGTCGTTCTGCTCGTGTTTCTTGCGGTTGGCGACGCGCCCGAGCGGTCGATGTTCCTCGATGCGCTCTTCGATGCGGGACATGCGCCGCTGTTCGGGGGCGTGGCGCTCGCTCTGTTCGGGCTCCTGCGGGCGCGGGCGCGCGGGTCGTCCGATCGGGCGTTGCGCTGGCGGGCGTTCATCCTGACGGTGACGATCGGTGTGGTCACCGAAACCCTCCAGGTGTTCCAGGGGAACCGCGAGCCGTCGGTATCCGATCTCGTCCGCGACGCGGCCGGTGCGGCGGCGTTCCTGCTTCTGTATCGATGGCGCCCTCCGGTGCCAGGCCGCGATGGCGCGTCGATGCGCCTCCGACGCCCGTGGATGGCGTGGTCGGCCGGCGTCCTTCTGCTTGCCGCGTCCGCGGCGAACCTCGGACTGACGACGGCCGCTTACATCGCGCGTGACCGCGCAATGCCGGCGCTGGCGGCTTTCGACGGCGCCTGGTGGGAGCGGTGGTTCGTCGAGACGCAGGACAGCCGCCTGACCGTGCAGGCCGGTCCGCGTGGCCTCGACGCCTCGCTCGCCGAACCGCTCGCGCGGCTCGATCTGAGCCCGGGCACCTATCCCGGGGTCGGCGTCGTGGAGCCGCAGCCCGACTGGAGCGGCTATCGCCGCCTCGTGGTCACCATTTTCTCGGATCTGGACGCGCCGCTGCCGATTGCCATTCGCGTCCATGACGCGGCGCACGACCAGCGGTACGAGGATCGGTTCAACCGGGCGCTGACGGTCGCGCCCGGAATGAACCGGTTTGCGATCGCGCTCGACGACATCCGGCTCGCCCCGGACCGGCGCGAGATGGACATGCGGCGCATCCGCGGCGTCCTGCTGTTCGTTTACCAGAGGACGCAGCCGACCCACGTGTACCTCGGCCCGATCCGGCTCGAGTAGCGCGGCGGCCGGACGGCCGCCGTCCGCCTCGCCCACCCCCAGTTTCGAGGACCGGCGGCAACGACCGCGCCTGGAGGGCGGCGCAGGCGATCCCTCCCCTGGCGAAGACCCGCGGCGCCGGCTCACCGTCCCTTCGCCTTGCGGTTGGGGCACACGCCGGGCGTGTCGCCCCCTGTACCATTTCACCAAGGTCGAAGGGGGCTACGCCCTCTTCTCCTGCTTGGGGAGAGCGCCGGAGCGCCAGCAGGCGCGGAGGCGCCCCCCCTGTGCGCAGGCCGCCTGTTCCGAATGGACGATATCCTGGTGACACGCCGGCCCTCTCCCGAGAACGCCTTGTTGCCCCGCGTGCTCCGAAGCACCTGGGATGGACCTGCGTCTCGGGAGGGTGAGCCGTGCCAACCGCCAATGGGAAGTCGCGCGAAAAGCGCCAGTACAGGGGCGCGGGCCAGCACGGTGAGCCGGAATTCTGCGAGGAGGCAGCCAATGGAGGAGACCACCGAGTACCGCGTGTGTGTCGGCATCGACTGGGCGACCACGATGCACGAAGTCTGGGCGGCGGACGCAGCCGGCCGTTTGCTGGGGGAACGGCAGGTGTGTCATACGGGCGAGGCATTGCGCGAATTGGCGGACTGGCTGGTTGGATTGGCCGATGGTGACCCAAGCGCCGTGGCTGTAGCGCTGGAAGTCCCACACGGGCCCATTGTCGACACGCTGCTGGACCGCGGGTGCCACGTCTTCGCGATCAACCCCCGGCAGCTCGACCGCTTCCGCGACCGCTTCTCGCCCTCCGGGGCCAAGGACGACCGCCGCGACAGCCGCGTGTTGAGCAGCGCCGTACGAACGGACCGCGTGGCGCTGCGCCAGGTACACGTCGCCAATGCGGCCACGATCCAGTTGCGGGAAGCCTCGCGGCACGATGCGGATCTGCTGGAAGACTCGCAGCGACTGGCGAATCGCCTCCGGGATCACCTGCTCCGGATCTGGCCCGAGCTGCTTGCCCTCTGTCCCGCTGCCGACGACCCGTGGTTCTGGAGCCTGCTCGAGTTGGCGCCTACGCCCGCCATAGGCGCAACCGTGCGCCCGGCGCGGGTCAGCCACGTGCTCCGCGAGCACCGTATTCGACGGGTTACCGCCGCCCAGGTGGCGCAGGTCCTGCGGACGCCATCGGTGCACGTGGCGCCGGGCGTGCGAGAAGGCGTCACGCCCCGGCTGCTGGACCTCATCGCGCAACTGCGCATCGTGAGCGCGCAGCGCCGCCACGCCGCGGCCCGCCTGCAGACGCTCCTCACCGCGGTCGTTGAGGACACGCCGGCGGAGCAGGGCCGCGAACATCATGACGCCACGATCCTCCAATCGCTGCCAGGCATTGGGGTCCGGGTCGTGGCCACGATGTTCGCGGAAGCAGCCGGACTGCTGCACAACCGAGATTACCATGCCCTCCGCGTCTTGGGCGGCACCGCGCCGGTCACGAAGCGGAGTGGAAAGCACGGGTTCGTCCGGATGCGGTATGCCTGCTCCGGGCGACTCCGCCAAGCGCTCTACTGCTTCGGCATGAACAGCCTCAGGAGGGACCCCCATACTCGAGCGCACTACGACGCCCTCCGGGCTCGCGGCCACGGCCACGCTCGGGCTCTTCGAGGGGTTGTCGACCGACTGCTGGGCGTGCTCGTGTCCATGCTGCGGAGCGGACAGCTGTATGACATGAGTCGCCGAACGGCGGAAACACTGAGTTGACAACTCATGGGAAGTCCATCCCCAACCGCGCCGTTGTTGGCCGGCTGGCGGTTCTCGGGGCCCTGTCGATGGCGAATGTCTACGGCTCGCTTGGCGCCCCCCTCCAGACACGGCCGGATATCGGGTGCGAAACTGGGGGTGGGCGTCCGTCGGTTGATTCCCCCGGCCGTTTCCGGAAGAATCTGTGGTGCGAGAGGACTCATCATGACGATCCGACTGAAGGACATCGGCAAAGCCGTTCTCGACACCGAGTACGCGGTGCGGGGGCCGATCGTCGCGCGGGCGCAGGAACTCGAGCGCGAGGGGCGGGAGATCATCTACTGCAACATCGGCAATCCGCAGGCGCTCGAGCAGAAGCCGCTGACCTACCTGCGCCAGGTGCTCGCCCTCTGCCAGTATCCGGATCTGATCGAGCGCGCTGCGGGGCTGTTTCCGTCGGACGTGCTGGACACCGCGCAGCGGATCCTGAAGGGCACGAGACACGGCCTCGGCGCGTACTCCGAGAGCAAGGGGGTGCGCCTCATCAGGGAGGCGGTGGCCGACTTCATCCGGGAGCGTGACGGCATCGACACCGATCCCGAGTCGATCTACCTGACCGACGGCGCGTCGAAGGGAGTGCAGGGGGCGCTGCGGATTCTGATCAGCGGGCCGCAGGACGGGATCATGATCCCGATCCCGCATACCCCCTGTACAGCGCGACGATCACGCTGTTCGAGGGGAACCAGATTGGCTACTACCTGGACGAGGGGCACGACTGGAAGCTCAGCGAGGCGATGCTCGAGGAGAGCCTGCAGACGGCGCGGCGTCACGGCGTGAAGGTGAAGGCGATTTGCGCGCTGAACCCGGGCAACCCGACCGGTTCCGTGCTCGATCGCGACAACATCGCGATGCTGATCCGCTTCGCCAGGGCCAACGGTCTCGCGATCCTCGCCGACGAGGTGTATCAGGAGAACATCTACCTGTCCGGCGACCGATTCGTGTCGTTCGCGCGCGTGTTGGTGGAGCAGGGGGAGACCGACGTCAGCCTGTTCAGCTTTCACTCGTGCTCGAAGGGGTTCCTGGGCGAGTGCGGGCAGCGTGGCGGCTACATGGAAGTGCGGAATGTCCCGGCGGACGTGGTCGCGCAGATCACCAAGCTGCAGTCGGTGTCGCTCTGCTCGAACCTCACCGGCCAGGTTGCCACCTATTGCATGGTGCGGCCGCCGAAGCCGGGCGATCCGTCGCACGCGCTGTACGCCCGGGAGCGGGACGGCGTGCTGGGCGAATTGCGGAAGCGGGCAGTGCTGCTCGCCGACGGGCTGAACCGGATTCCCGGCATCCAGTGCAACGTCGTGGCCGGGGCGATGTACGCGTTCCCGCGGATCTCGCTGCCGCCCGGCCGCACGGACGTGGACTACTGCCTCGCGCTCCTCGAGCAGACCGGCGTCTGCGTTGTCCCCGGCACCGGGTTCGGCCAGGTTGCGGGGACCGCGCACTTCAGGACGACCATCCTGCCGCCGACGCCGAAGATCCAGCAGGTGGTGGAGCGGCTGGCTGGGTTCCACGCATCGTACAGATAGCTGGCAGCGGGCAGCGGACAGCCGGCAGCGGAGACAGCCGGCAGCTGGCAGCGGGCAGCCGGCAGCGGGCAGCGGGGAGCTGGCAGCGGACAGCGGGGAGTGCGCAGACAGCTGTAGCGCACGGGCTTCAGCCCGTGCGAGACGAAAAGGGCCCGGTGAGCGTTTCCACTCCCCGGGCCCTCTTCTATCTTCTATCTTCTGGATTCTGGATTCTTCTTAGTACATCCCCCCCATCCCGCCGCCGGGGCCGCCCGGCATCGGGTTGTCCTTCTTCTCTTCCGGGATGTCGCACACCATCGCCTCGGTCGTGAGCAGCAGCGACGCGATCGACGAGGCGTTCTGGAGCGCCGTGCGGACGACCTTCGCGGGGTCGATGACGCCGGCGGCCACCAGGTTCTCGTACTTCTCGTCCTGCGCGTTGAAGCCGAACTCCTCGTCCTTCTGATCGAGCACCTTCTGGACGACGATCGAACCCTCGACGCCGGCGTTGTTGGCGATCCAGCGCATCGGATCCTCGAGGGCGCGCTTCACCAGGTTGACGCCAATCTGCTGGTCGCCGTCGAGTTTCAGCCCCTTGAGCGCCTTGATGCCGCGCAGCAACGCCACGCCGCCGCCGGGGACGATCCCCTCTTCGACGGCCGCCTTGGTGGCGTGCATCGCGTCCTCGACGCGGGCCTTCTTCTCCTTCATCTCGGTTTCGGTCGCCGCGCCGACCTTGATCACCGCGACGCCGCCGACGATCTTCGCCAGCCGCTCCTGCAGCTTCTCACGGTCGTAGTCCGAGGTCGTGTCCTCGACCTGGGCGCGGATCTGCTTCACACGGCCCTCGATCGCCTGGCTGGTGCCTGCGCCTTCCACGATCGTCGTGTTGTCCTTGTCGATCGTGATCTTCTTGGCCTGACCGAGGTCCTCGATCCGGATGTTCTCGAGCTTGATGCCGAGGTCCTCGGTGATGGCGCGGCCGCCGGTGAGGATCGCGATATCCTCGAGCATCGCCTTGCGGCGGTCGCCGAAGCCGGGCGCCTTCACGGCGGCGGCCGACAGCGTGCCGCGCAGCTTGTTCACGACCAGGGTGGCCAGCGCCTCGCCGTCCACGTCTTCCGCGATGATGAGCAGCGGCTTGCCCATGCGGGCGACCTGCTCGAGCACCGGGAGGAGGTCCTTCATCGAGCTGATCTTCTTCTCGTGAATCAGGACGACCGGGTTCTCGAGGACGGTCTCCATCCGCTCGGGGTCGGTCACGAAGTAGGGCGACAGGTAGCCGCGGTCGAACTGCATCCCCTCGACGACCTCGAGCGAGGTCTCGAGCGTCTTGGCCTCTTCGACCGTGATGACGCCGTCCTTGCCGACCTTCTCCATCGCCTCGGCGATGATCTTGCCGATTGTCGGGTCGTTGTTCGCGGAGATGGTGCCGACCTGGGCGATCATGTTGCCCTTCACCGGCTTCGACAGCGTCTTGATCGACTCGACGACGACCGCGACCGCCTTCTCGATCCCGCGCTTCAGCTCCATCGGGTTGGCGCCAGCCGCGACGTTCTTCGAGCCCTCGCGGTAGATCGCCTGCGCGAGCACCGTCGCCGTCGTCGTGCCGTCGCCGGCGATGTCCGACGTCTTGCTCGCCACCTCGCGCACCATCTGCGCGCCCATGTTCTCCACCGGGTTCTTCAGCTCGATTTCCTTCGCCACCGTCACCCCGTCCTTGGTGATGAGCGGCGATCCGAACTTCTTGTCGAGCACCACGTTACGGCCCTTGGGGCCGAGGGTCACCTTCACCGCGTCGGCGAGGGCGTTCACTCCGCGGAGGAGTGCCTGGCGCGACTGCTCGCCGTAGATAATCTGCTTGGCCATCGTTGTCTGCTCCGTTCAGGTCTGGTGTTGTGCTGGGACGCGACTACTCGAGAACCGCCAGGACTTCCTCTTCGCGCATGATGAGGAACTCCTCGCCGTCGAGCTTGATCTCCTGGCCGGAGTACTTCCCGAACAGGATGGTGTCGCCGGCCTTGACGTCCAAGTTGATCCGGCCTCCGTCGTCCTTCACCTTGCCGGCGCCGACGGCAACGACTTTGCCCTGCTGCGGCTTTTCCTTGGCGGAGTCGGGAATGATGATCCCGCCGACTTTCTGTTCGCCCTCGTCGATGCGCTTGACGAGGATCCGGTCGTGGAGCGGTCTGGCTTTCATCGATGTCACCCTCACTGACAGTGTGGTTGAAGGCGGCCCCGGCCGGATGGGCCGGGTGCCGGTTTGGCACTCGCCCGGGGAGGCGGTTAGCAGCACTCCCCGTATGACTGTTAGCACTCATAGTGCCTGACTGCCAATTCTACGGCTGCGGCCGCCGCGTGTCAAGCGCATCCGGCCTGCTGCGAAACTCAGGGGTTATCAGGCGTGGTCGGGCCATCCGCCGGCCCGTCACTCTCGGTCCGGGGATCGCGGCGTTTCGATATTTGTGACGGTTCCATAATGGTGCCATAATGGAACCCACCAGGGGGTATGGCATGGCGGTGACCTTTTCGATCAAGGACGTGCCGGAGGAACTCGCGGACGCGTTGCGCGAGCGGGCTCGCCTGAACCACCGGTCGCTGCAGGGCGAGATGCTGGCGATGATCGAGGCGCACGTCGGCGCGCGCCCGTTTCAGGCCCGTGCGTTGTGGAATCGGGTGAAGAAGCTCGAAATCTCGTCGCCCGACGAGTCGGTCCGCATGGTGCGCGAGGACAGGGACCGTCGATGAGGCGCGTGGTCGTCGACGCCTCGGTGCTGGCCGCCATCGTATTCACCGAGCCGGGCGCGGGGGAATGGGTGCGGCGGCTCGAAGGCACCGCGCTGTTCGCCCCGACGCTGCTCCAATACGAACTGCAGAGCGTCGCGCGGAAGAAGTGCCGCGGGGCTCCGGACCGTTCGCCCCAGATCGTCGAGGCTCTGGCGCTCGCACTGGGCCCGTCCACTGGCATCACCTGGATCGATCCCAACCCCGTCGACGTCGTCCTGATCGCCAACGCGACCGGCTTGACGACCTACGACGCGACCTACCTGTGCCTTGCAGGCACACTCGACGCCGACCTGGCGACGGCCGACGAGACGCTCGCCGCCGCGCTCGACCCGTTCGCGGACTCCCCTGAGAAGAAGGCGTGACGCAGCCGCCAGTCGCCGGCCGCAAGTCCGCCTCTTCGCCAGACCCCCAGTTCGCTGGTTCGCTAGTTCGCCAGTTGGCAAGATCGCCCGTTCCCCAGTTCGCAAGATCGCAAGATCGCAAGATCGCAAGATTCCAAGTTCGTGAGATGCTCTTCTCATGACGGCACTGCGCCCCATCTCCCTGTTCAATACCCTGACCCGCCGCGTGGAGCCCGTGACGCCGCTGGTGCCGGGCGAACTCAAGGTCTACAACTGCGGCCCGACCATCTACGACTACGTTCACATCGGCAATTTGCGCACGTTCCTGTTCCAGGACCTCGTGAGGCGGGTGTTCGAAACCGCCGGCTACCGGGTCGTCTTCTGCCTCAACCTGACCGACGTGGACGACAAGATCATCCGCGACAGCCAGAAGGCCTTGCCAGCCGACGCGGGCAATGAGCCGCGCCTCCAGGCGATGCGGGCGTTCACCGACGTCTTCGAGCGGGCGTTTCTCGAGGACATCGACGCGCTGCGGATCGCCCGGCCGACGCTGATGCCCCGCGCCACGGACCACATGGCCGACATGATTCGGCTGGTCCAGACGCTCGAGACGCGCGACCTCGCCTACGAGCGCGACGGCAGCGTGTACTACCGCGTCAGCGCCCTCCCGCAGTACGGCTGCCTCTCGCACATCGACCGGGACGGGATGCAGCTCGGGACCAGCGTGGATGCGGACGAATACGAACGCGACGCGATCAGCGACTTCGTCCTGTGGAAGGGCGCGAAGGCCGGGGAACCGTGGTGGGAAAGCCCGTGGGGCAGAGGACGGCCCGGCTGGCACATCGAGTGCTCCGCCATGGCGCTGAACCTCCTCGGCGAGAGGCTCGACCTCCACACCGGCGGCGTCGACCTCGTCTTTCCGCACCACGAGAACGAGATCGCGCAGAGCGAGGGGGCGATCGGCCACCAGTGGGTCTCGCACTGGGCGCACGGCGAGTTCCTGATGGTCGAAGGGCAGAAGATGTCCAAGAGTCTGGGCAACTTCTTCACGCTGCGCGACCTGGCGGCCAGGGGCGTCGATCCGATGACGTTCCGGTTCGCCATCTTGAGCAACCACTACCGCAAGCAATACAACTTCAGCTTCGAGGGGGTGCGGGCCGCCGAGGCGACGCTCGATCGCCTGCGCACGCTCCGATCCCGCATGGAGGAGCCGCCAGGGCCGCGGCGCGAGGGGGCCGCAGACCCGGCCATCGACCCCGGGTCACGCGTGGCGCGCGCGCGCGACGAGTTCTGGACCGCGCTCGCCGACGACCTGAACACGCCGGAGGCGTTGGCCGCGATTCTGACGCTTGTGACCGACATCAACGCGCAGGACGACCATCGGCCGCTCCCTCGCGAGGAGCGCGACGCGGTCGTGGCGTTCCTCGATGAGGCGAACCGCATCTTCGCCACGTGGCCGCGCGAGGAGCGAGAGGCGCTGGACGCCGGCATCGAGGCGCTGATCGAGGCGCGCAAGGCCGCCAAGGCCGCGAGGAACTGGAAGGAGGCCGACCGCCTTCGCGACGAGCTCAAGGCGATGGGTATCCTGCTCGAGGACCGCAAGGATGGGACGGTCAGGTGGAAGAGGACAGATTGACAGCTGGCAGCTGGCAGCGGGCAGCGGGCGGCGGGCAGCGGACAGCGGGCAGCGGGCAGCGGGCAGCGGGCAGCGGACAGCGGTCAGCGGGCAGCGGGCAGCGGGCAGCGGGCAGCGGGCAGCGGGCAGCGGGCAGCGGGCAGCGGGCAGCGGACAGCGGGCAGCGGACAGCGGACAGCGGGCAGCGGGCAGCGGGCAACGGGCAACGGGCAGCGGACAGCGGATGGCTGGGAGCCGATCACGTGCGTCACCTGATCCGCTGGCGGCTGCCAGCTACCAGCTACTTTCTGATCTTCAATTCCCCCATCTTCCGGCTGAGGGTGTTGCGGTGAATGCGCAACTCCCGCGCCGCGGCGCTCAGGTTGCCGTCGGCCCGATCGAGCACCCTCACGATGAACGCGCGCTCGAAGGCCCCGACCGCGTCCTCGAAGAGGATGCCCCGGTCGACCATTTCACGAATGAGGTGTTCCAGCCGCTCGCGCACCTCAGCCCCGCTCGTCCACGCCGTGCCCGGCCAGCCGTCGCAGCGCCTCGACGTACTTCTCGCGGGTCCGCGCGATCACGTCGTCGGGGAGTGACGGCACCGGGGGCTGCTTGTTCCACTTGATCTGTTCGAGGTAGTCGCGGACGTACTGTTTGTCGAAGCTCGGCTGGCTGCCGCCCGGCTTGTAGCCGTCGGCCGGCCAGAAGCGCGACGAGTCGGGCGTCAGCACCTCGTCGATGAGCAGGATCCGCTCCTGCCCGCCATCGCGGACGATGCCGAACTCGAACTTGGTGTCGGCGACGATGATGCCGCGCGTTTCGGCGTGCGCCGCCCCCATCGAGTAGACGTGGAGCGAGAGGCGCGCGAGCCGCTCCACCAGGGCGTGCCCGACCAGCCGGCCGGCCTCTTCCTGGCTGATGTTGATGTCGTGCCCGGTCTCCGCTTTCGTGGACGGCGTGAAGATCGGCTCCGGCAGCCGGTCGGCTTCGCGCAGGCCGGCGGGCAGCGCGATGCCGCACACGGTGCCCGACTTGCGGTACTCCGCCCAGCCCGACCCCACCAGGTACCCGCGCACGACGCACTCGATCGGGATCGGTTCCGTGCGCCGGACGAGCATGGACCGTCCGCGCAGCACGTCGGCGTGGGCCCGCAACTCCGCTGGAAACGCCTGCGGGTCGACCGACAGCACGTGGTTCGGCACGACGTCTGCGGTCAGGTTGAACCAGAACGTCGACAGCTGCGTCAGCACCTTGCCCTTGTCGGGGATACCCGATCCCAGGACGTAGTCGAACGCGGAGATGCGGTCGGTGGCGACGATGATCAAATCGTTGCCGGCGTCGAACAGGTCCCGCACCTTGCCGGAGCGCACGGGGGGAAGGCCCGGAAACGACGTGGCGATGAGCGGCGGCGAGAGCGTCATGCGGGAATCCTCACTTCGGCCAGAGGCGCACCGCGTCGGCGGCTGCCGGTACGCGGGGGCGACATCATACCAGCGTTCGACGGCGGCTGTCAGCAGCGGCGACCCGGCGAACGTCGCGCGGCGCTCGGTTCCCCCGCCGTTCCCGCCCTAAGTGGCTTTCCACCATAGACTTGGAAGCGATCTTGTAGTAGAGTGCCTTGCCCCGGCATGCGCGCTCACCTTCGCACCATCGTGGTCTTCGGCTTGGCTGTCGCACTGCTCTTGTGGTTTCTCAAGGGTGCCGATCTCGGCCAGGTATGGGTCGAGCTCACCAGGGGGCGCGTGGATCTCCTGCTGGTGGCCGTGGCGACGACGATGCTCACCTACGCGCTGCGGGCGCTGCGCTGGCAGTACCTCCTCGCGGGTCTCGGCCCGACCCGGTTCTCCGTCGCGTTTCGCGCGACGGTCATCGGCTTCGCCGCCAGCTTCCTCCTGCCGGCGCGGGCGGGTGAGTTCCTTCGGCCCTATGTGCTCGCGAAGAACGAGCAGATGAGCGTCCCGGCCGCGTTCGCGACGGTCGTGCTCGAGCGCGTGTTCGACATGGCCACGGTGCTCGTGCTGTTCGCCGTCTTCCTGTTCACGTCCGATCCGGCGCTGGCGCGCGCGGACCCGGCCACCTTCCGGGCCACACAGGTCGGCGGCCTCACGGCCGCAGCCGTGACGGTGGCGATCCTCAGCCTGTTCTACTTCCTCGCCGGTCATCCGGACGCTATCGGCCGATGGTCGGCGAAGGTGGAGCGGCGGCTGCCCGTGCGTCTCGCCGCGCTCGTCGAAGGTCTGGCCCAGACGTTCGCCGAAGGACTGCACGCGGTTCGCCGGCCGCAGCAGCTGCTGCTGGTGTTCGCGTGGTCGTTCCCGCTCTGGCTCTGCATCGCGGTCGGCATCTGGCTGGTGTCGCAGGCGTTCCGGGTCGACCTGCCGTTTGTCGGCGCGTTCCTGGTGATGACGCTGCTCGTCGTCGGGGTGGCGGTGCCGACGCCAGGCGCGATCGGCGGTTTTCACATGTTCTACCAGATTGCCGTCATGTCCTTCTATCATGCATCGAAGGACAAGGCGGTGTCGGCGGCGCTGGTGCTGCACGCAGTGTCGTTCGTGCCGGTGACGCTGCTCGGCATCGTGTTCATGGTGCAGGAAGGGCTCACGCTGGGCCGAATGCGCACGCTCGCCAGCGAGCGCGGCGCCGCGGGGGAGGACGTCACGTGAAATGTCCCTATTGCGGTCATCCGGGCGACAAGGTCGTCGACTCCCGCGAGGGCAAGGAGGGTGAAGTCATCAGGCGCCGGCGCGAGTGCCTCGATTGCGGACGCCGCTTCACGAGCTACGAGCGGATCGACGAGATTCCGTACATGGTCGTGAAGAAGGACGGCAGCCGGGAGCGCTTCGAGCGCCAGAAGCTGATTGGCGGCATGCTGAAGGCCTGCGAGAAGCGGCCCGTGACCGTGACCGCGCTCGAGAAGGTGGCCGACCGCGTCGAGGCCACGCTGCAGGAGCGGCCCGAGAAGGAGATTGCGACGACGGAAATCGGCCTCCTGGTGATGAGCGCGCTGAAGACCCTCGACGAGGTGGCCTACGTCCGGTTCGCGTCGGTGTACCGGAACTTCCGCGACGTGGGCGAATTCCGAAAGCAGCTCGAGGAGCTGCTGCACGCAAGCGAATGAAGACGATGCGGCTCGCCGCCCGGGTGCTGGCCCTGACCCTCGCCGGACTTGTGATTCTGGCAGCGGTGCGCGAACCGGTGCGCGCCGCGAGCGGCCCGGCACTGGACGTCAAGGCGCTGGTCAGGGACGGCCGGGTGCTGGTGTCGGTCACCCTTGCCGACGGCTTCACGGCCGAACTGCAGGCGGCCACCCGCAGCGGGATGGCGGCGACCATCGCCTACGAGGTCGAGCTGCGCCGCTACGGGACGCTCTGGTTCGATCGCACCCTCGCGACGAGCACCGTCACGGCGAGCGCCCGCTTCGACCACCTCACGCGCCAGCATCGCCTGACGCGGACCGTGGACGGGAGAGGCGAGGAGCCGCGCCTGACCGAAGACGAGGCCGAAGTCCGCGAGTGGATGACGGTGTTCAAGCAGCTGCCGCTGTTCAGCACGCAGGCGCTCGAGCCGATCGGCGAGTACTACGTCCGGGTGCGGGCGCGGACGCGGCCCCGGGTCGACTGGTTCCTGTTCTGGCCCTGGGAACGCGGCGTGCCGACCGGCGAGGCGCGCTTCACGCTGATCCAGTAGATGCCTGCCCCGCGGCCCTCTCCTCCGGCGACACCCCGGGCCCGGACGCCCAGGCCGTCGTCCGGTCGGCGGCCGTTTCGCGACAACCCGCGGCTGATCATCGCGAGCATCGCCCTGCTGGCGGCGGCGCTCGCGGCGACGCTCGGGTTTGGATCGCGCTCGTCCCGGCTCTCCCCGGACTTCCTCACCGAGGTCGTGCTCTACGCGCTGTCGGCCGTCGACCTCGCGATGATCCTCGCGCTGGTGCTCGTCCTCGCGCGGAACATCCTCAAGATGGTGGTCGAGCGGCGGCGCGGCCTGCCGTTCGCGAAGTTCCGCTCGAAGCTGGTGGGCGTACTGCTCGGGATGGCGCTCATCCCGTCCGTGCTGGTGCTGTTCGTCGGGAGCGAGCTGATTCGCACCAACCTCGATCGCTGGTTCAACGCGCCGATGGAGGAGATCGTCTCCTCGGCGAACCGGATCGCGGGCGACTACTACCGCGAGCGCCAGAGGCTGGTCGGCGAGACCGCACAACGCCTGGCGTCCGCCCTGGAGCCGCTGGGGTTTCCCGACGCGGACGTCGCGAAGGTGTTGGACGTCATCAAGCCCGAGGTCGCCCCGGCGCGGACCAGCATGGTCGAGGTCTTTCGCGTGGCGATCGGCCGCGGGTCGCGGCGCGAGGTGTCGGCGGTGGCGGACGTTCGCGTGCCGACGCTGCCGTCCGGGTACGCCCGCGCATCGGCCGATCGGTTGGCCGAGCGTATCGCGTCCGGCGACCCCGAAACGCACAGCTTCGAGTCGCTCGGCCCCGGCGGGGAACTGCTGCGGTCCGCGGCGCCGATCCGCAGCCGCGACGGGCGGCTGGCAGGCGTCGTGGTGGCATCCGACTACCTGACGGGGGACACGGCTGAGCGGTCGCGGCGGATCACCGGCGCGTACGAGCAGTACAGCAAGCTGAAGGTGCTCAGGAGCACCATGTTCGGCGTCTACATCTCGTTTTTCCTGATGGTGACGCTGATGATCCTCGTGGCCGCTACCTGGACCGGGCTGTATCTGGCCAAGCGAATCACGCGGCCGATCCAGATGCTGGCGGCCGCGGCGCGCGACATCGGCGCCGGGCACTTCGACCACCGGCTCGTGCCGGAGACGTCGGACGAATTCGGATCGCTCGTCGAGGCGTTCAACGTCATGGCTGGCGAGCTGTCCCAGAGCCGGCAGGACCTCGAGCGATCGACGCGCGACGTGCAGCAGCAGCACCAGGAAGCCGAGGCCCGGCGACGCTACATCGAGACGGTGCTCGAGCGGATTACGACGGGCGTCGTGTCGGTGGATGCCGGCGGCCTGGTGACGACGATCAACAGCGCCGCAGCGCGGTTGCTGGGGCTCGACGACGGCGGTGCGGGCCGGCCCGTGGCGGACCTGCTCGGGCGCCCGGAACTGGCGCCGCTCGCCGCGCTGATCGAACGGGCGCGACGCGTCGGCGAGGAGCCCCCGGCGCAGGAGATCGGGCTGGCCATCGAAGGCCGCGAACTGCACCTGGCCGCCGCCGCCGCGCGGCTGCACGGCGAAGGCGGCGCGAGCGAAGGCACGGTGCTGGTGTTCGACGACATCACGCCGCTCATCCGCGCCCAGAAGGTCGCTGCGTGGCGCGAGGTCGCCCGGCGCCTGGCCCACGAGGTCAAGAACCCCCTGACGCCTATCCAGCTGTGCGCCGAGCGCCTCGCCCGGCACTTCCAGTCGGCGCCCCCGGCCACGCGGGCGCTCGTGGAGGAGTGCACGAAGACGATCGTCGGCGAGGTCGAGTCGCTGAAGGGGCTCGTGGACGAGTTCTCCCAGTTCGCCCGGATGCCGGCACCGAAGCGGATCTCCACGAGTCTCCCGACGCTGCTCGCCGACACCCTGGCGCTGTACGTCGGCCTGTTCCGCGACGTGACGATCGTCTGCCAGCCGCCGCCGGACCTGCCGCTCGTACGCGTGGACCCCGAGCAGATCCGGCGGGTGATCATCAACCTGGTGGACAACGCGATCGAGGCGATGGATCGCAAGGGGCGCGTCGACATCGAACTGCAGCACGCGGAAGCCGAGCGCCTCATCCGGGTCATCGTGGCAGACGACGGCCCCGGGATTCCGGCCGGCGAGCGCGAGAAGCTGTTCATGCCGTACTATTCGACCAAGCGGCGGGGCAGCGGCCTCGGCCTCGCGATCGTCCGCCGCATCATCGCCGAGCACGGCGGGGCGATCGAGGTCACCGACAACACGCCCCGTGGGACGAGATTCGTCGTCGAGCTGCCGGTCTAGGACAGGAATTCAGAATTCAGAAGACAGAAGACAGAAGACAGAAGATAGAAGACAGAAGATAGAAGACAGAAGATAGAAGACAGAAGACAGAAGGCCGTAAGCCGTAAGCCGTAAGCCGTGAGCCCCCGAGAGCCGATGTGAAGCCACTCATTCTCGTGGTAGACGATGAGCCTGGCGTGCGAAGCGCGCTGTCCGGGGTGCTGCGCGACGAGGGCTACCAGGTCGAGGCGGTCGAGAGCGGCGAAGCCTGCCTCGACCGTCTCGCCCGCACGGCCTACGATGTCGTCCTGCTCGACGTCTGGCTGCCGGGCGCCGACGGCCTGGCGACGCTCGAGCGCATGCGCGAGCGGCAGGTGGACGCGCCGGTGATCATGATCTCCGGGCACGGCAGCATCGAGTCGGCCGTGCGCGCCATCAAGCTCGGGGCGTTCGACTTCATCGAGAAGCCGCTCTCGCTCGAGAAGACCGTCCTCGTCGTGCGGAACGCGCTCCGGCAGCGGCGGCTCGAGGCCGAGAACCGCGTCCTTCGCGCGCGCGTCGATCGGCGCCTCGAGATGGTGGGCGAGAGCTACGCGATGCGACAGTTGCGGGAACAGGTGGCGATGGCGGCGCCGACCAACGGCCGCGTGTTGATCTTCGGAGACAACGGCACCGGGAAGGAGTTGGTGGCCCGGACGATCCACGCGCTCAGCCGGAGGCGCGCGGGGCCGTTCGTGGAAGTGAATTGCGCCGCCATTCCCGAAGATCTGATCGAGAGCGAACTGTTCGGCCACGTGAAGGGCGCCTTCACCGGCGCGGTCGGCGACCGGCGCGGCAAGTTCGAACTGGCCGACGGCGGCACGATCTTCCTCGACGAGATCGGCGACATGAGCGTCAAGACGCAGGCCAAGGTGCTGCGCGTACTCCAGGAGCAGGTCGTCGAGCCCGTCGGCGGGACGTCGGGCGTGCGCGTGGACGTTCGAGTGCTCGCGGCGACCAACAAGGAGCTTCCCGCCGAGATTCGCGCCGGCCGCTTCCGCGAGGACCTCTACTTCAGGCTCAACGTCATCCCGATCTTCGTGCCTCCACTCCGGGACCGCAAGGACGACATCCCGCTGCTGGCCGAGTACTTCATGGTCGGCTTCGCGCGCGAATACGGCCGACGGACGAAGGCGCTCGACCTGGGCGCCGTCACCGCGCTGCAGGAATACCCCTGGCCCGGCAACGTCCGGGAGCTGAGGAACGTGATCGAGCGGCTGGTCATCATGGTGCCGGGCGACACCATTACCGGCCGCGACCTGGCGTTTCTCGAGGGCGCGCTGGCGCAGGGGCCGGCGCCGGAACCGCCGGCGGGTGGCGAGCCGGCCGGGACCCTGACGCTGCAGGCGGCGCGAAGCCGCTTCGAGCGCGAGTTCATCCTCAAGACGCTCGCCGCGCAGAGCGGCAACGTCTCGCGCACGGCGGACGTCCTGGGCGTCGAGCGCAGCAACTTCTACCGCAAGATGCGCACGCTCGGCATCGGCGCCCGGCCGGCTGACCGCGACGACGAACCGGCGATGTAGCCCACACCGGCCGCCAGCCTGTTTGACTGTCCACCCCGATTACCCGATAATCGCCGAGGCCACCCGCGACGCGACCATGCCCGACAAACCACGCATCGAACCGACCGCCGAT
This sequence comes from uncultured Acidobacteriota bacterium, assembly GCA_963698725.1. Classification (GTDB taxonomy): domain Bacteria; phylum Acidobacteriota; class Vicinamibacteria; order Vicinamibacterales; family Fen-181; genus FEN-299. The sequence continues at coordinate 545,152 of CAVORY010000002.1, read as the reverse complement.
CAGGACGGTCTGTCCGTTGCGGAGCGCGACACCCGCATCGAGCAGCTCCTCCTCGCGGGCCTGGATCACTACTTCGCCGGCGAATACGAGCGGGCGATCAGCGCGTGGACGCGCGTGCTGTTTCTCGACCGCAGCCACGCCCGCGCCAAGGCGTACATCGAGCGGGCGCGGGGCGCGATCGGCGAGCGCCAGCGCGAGTCCGATGAACTGCTGCACCGCGGGGTGGATGCGTTCAACCGCGGCGAGACCGAGGAAGCGAGGCGCCTGCTGACCTCCGCCGTCGAGCGGGGCGGGCCGCAGGAAGTGGCGCAGTCGTTCCTCGAGCGCCTCGTCAGACTCGATCGGCCTCGCGCCGGTCGGGTCGAGAGGAGGCCCGGCGCGTCCGCCCCCCGTCGTCCCGGCGACCCGGCGGCGCCGGTGCGCGAGCGCCGTCGCACGGCCTGGGTGCTGCCTGTCGTCGTTCTGGGCATCATCGTGGTGGCGCTGTTCTATATTCAGGGCTCGCACGAGCGCACCGCGCCGTTCCTGTTCCTGTTCGGCTGGGGCGGAGGCGGAGACACGACGGCCGTGCACCTGGCGGAGGAGGCGCTGCCGGTCCCGAGGAGCGCCGAGATCGACCTCGACCGGGCGAGGGAACTGCTCGCCCAGGGGCACCCGCGGGATGCTCTGCAGCTGCTCGATCGCATCGGTTCGAATGATCCGTTGAGGGCCGAAGCGGCCGCTGTTCGCGAGGACGTGCAGCGTGAGCTGCTCTCCGAGTACCTGGGCGCCCCGGCCCAGCGTCCCCCGATGCCGCCTCCCGGCCCGCCCCACGAGTCGGTCCGCCACCCATGAAGTGCCCGAAGTGCAGCTACCTCAGCTTCGAGCCGGCCGATCGCTGCCGGAACTGCGGGTTCGACTTCTCGCTCGTCCCGGTGAACGATCCCGCGTCCGACCTGCCGCTGCGGCGCGAACAGCCGGCGGGGCCGCTCGCGGACTTCGACCTGGCGGACGTTACGCGCCCGGAGCGCCTGACGCCGACCTCTCGCGCCGAGAAGCGCCGTCAGGACGCGTCGCTCGATCCGGGGTTGCCGCCGGCGTCTCGGCCCGCCGCCGGCGACCTGCCTCTGTTCGGCGGCGTGCTCCCCGACGATGAGCCGCTGATCCGGCCGGCGGCCCCGGCCGCGCCGCTGGCCGTCCGCCGGTCCACGCCGAGTCGGCCTCGGCCTGCCATGCCCGCCCGTGCGCCGGAGCGGCCGGCCGATCCAGGTCTGCCGCTCGATTCGGCGGGCGCCGCGTCGATGGACCGACCGGCGGACGTCGTGGGCGAAGGCGACGTGGCGGCCCTGGGCCGGAGGGTGGGCGCTGCCGCCCTCGACTGGCTGATGCTGCTCGCGCTCGACGCCGCCGTCGTGCACTTCACGCTGCGCGTCAGCCGGCTGGCCCCGGCGGAGATTGCGCTCCTGCCGCCGATCCCGATCGCGGTGTTTCTCCTGCTGCTGAACGGCGGCTATCTGGCGCTGTTCACGGCCGCCACCGGCCAGACGATCGGCAAGATGGCCGTCGGCATCAGGGTGGTACCTGTCGGCGAGGGGCCCCTGACCGTCGGCCGCGCCCTGGTGCGCGTCGTCACCCTGCTCGCGAGCGCGCTGCCGGCCGGGCTCGGGCTCCTGCCCGTCGCCTTCGATGGCGGGCGACGAGGGCTGCACGATCGTCTGGCGAAGACGAGGGTTGTCCGCACGGCCGCATCCTGATCCTGTTGGCGATTGACGCTCACATGAAGACGCGCCTGGCCATTCTGCTCGCGACTGTCGGCTACGTCGGCCGTTTCCCGATCGCCCCGGGCACCGCCGGATCGGCGGCGGCGATGCCGCTGTTCTTTCTCCTGCGGATGGCCGGCTCGCCCGCGCTCGAGGTGGCTGCCGTTCTCGTGCTGCTGGCGGCCGGCTGCTGGGCCGGTTCGGTCGCCGAGGCACACTATGCCCGCACCGACCCCGGCTACGTCGTCCTCGACGAGGTGGTCGGCATGCTGGTGACGCTGCTCCTCGTGCCGGTCTCCGCCCTCGGCGCTCTCGTCGGCTTTTTCCTGTTTCGCCTGTTCGACATCGTCAAGCCGTTTCCCGCGCGGCAGTGCGAGCGGCTGCACGGCGGGGTCGGCATCATGACCGACGATGTCGTCGCCGGGATCTACGGGAACCTCACCTTGCGGTTGATCATCTGGATCGCCAGTCAGTGGTCAGTGGCTGGTGGGCAGTGGCTGGTTCTTCCCACGTGAGCCACCGACCACTGACCACTGGCCACTAGCCACTACAAGCGGCATGGCGACGGTGCCACAATACCGGGATGAACTCATCCCCGCCGCTGCCCCTCCGCGCCGCCATCATCGCCGTCGGGAGCGAACTGCTCACGCCGTTCCGAACCGATACCAACTCGCTCTTCATCACCTCGGGGCTGAACGACCTCGGCATCGAGGTCGTCGTGAAGGTCGTCGCGGGCGATCGGCGAGGCGAACTCGCCGCTGTGATCCGCGAGAGCCTGCGCCGGGCCGACCTGCTGGTGCTGACGGGCGGGCTGGGTCCGACGGCCGACGACGTGACGCGCGAGGCGGTGTCGGATGCGCTCGGCCTGCCGCTGGACGAGGACGCCGGCATCGTCGAGCGGATCCGGCAGCGCTTCGCGCGGCGGGGAATGGAGATGCCCGCCGTCAACCGCGTGCAGGGGCAGGTGCTGGGAGGTGCCCTCGTGCTCCCGAATGCCAACGGCACCGCTCCGGGGCAGTGGGTCGAGCACGGCGCACAGATCGTCCTGCTGCTCCCCGGGCCGCCGCGCGAGATGCGCCCGATGTTCGAGGCCGTCCTGGCCGAGCGGCTCCAGCCGCTCGCAACCGGCGCCCGACTGTATCGCCGCGTCGTCAAGATCGCCGGGCGGACCGAGTCCGACGTGGAGCAGGTGACCCGGCCGGTCTACTCGCGATTCGCGGCGTGGCAGCCGCCGGTTGAGACTAGTATCCTGGCGTCGCCGGGCCAGATCGAACTGCACTTCTCGGTTCGTGCCGGGACCGCGGAACTCGGCGTCGCGATTCTGGATCGTGCGACCACCGAGATCCTGGCCGTCGTCGGCGACGACGTCTTCAGCACCGACGGACGGTCGCTCGAGCAGGTCGTCGGCGATCTGCTTCGCAGCCGCGGCTGGCGGATCGCGACCGCGGAATCGTGCACCGGGGGGCTCGTCGCCTCGCGCCTCACCGATGTTCCGGGGAGTTCCGACTACGTCGAGCGCGGCGTCGTGGCCTACAGCAACCTGGCCAAGACCGAGCTGCTCGGCGTGCCGGAGGAGGTGATCGCCGCGCACGGGGCCGTGAGCGAGGCGGTCGGCGGGGCGATGGCCTCCGGCATGCGGGCTCGGGCGGGCGTCGATGTCGCCGTCGGGATCACCGGCATCGCGGGTCCCGGAGGCGGCAGCGACGAGAAACCGGTCGGGACCGTCGTCGTGGCGGTGGCTTCGGCGTCCGGACTCGTGGTTCGGCGCTACCGGTTCCCCGGCGGCCGGGAGCAGGTCAAGTGGTTCGCGTCGCAGACGGCGCTGAGCATGGTCAGGCAGGTGCTCGAGGGGCGCTGACGACGACAGGCAGGAAGGCGGCGAGGCGGGAAGGCGGCAGGCGGGAAGGCGGCAGGCGGGAAGGCGGCAGGCGGGAAGGCGGGAGGTCCATGCGAGTCTTCGTCGCGGTGGAGATCGGCGAAGCGGTCAGGCGGAGAGCGGCGCAGCTGTCCAGGGCGCTGGCGTCGACGCTGGAGCGCGGAGGGGACCGGCGGACCGTGGGCTGGGTCGTACCGCAGAACCTGCACCTCACGCTGCGCTTTCTCGGCGAGATCGACGCGGTGACGGCGGAGGCCGTCGAGGACCGCCTGGCGGCTCCGTTCCGCACGCGGGCGTTCGAGGTGGGCCTCTCGGGACTCGGCAGGTTCCCGCCGGCGGGTCCGCCGCGCGTGATCTGGCTGGGCGTCAGCGAAGGCTCCGCGGGGATGTCGGACCTGTCGCGCGAGGTCGACGCCCGCCTCGACGGACTCGGGCTCCCCAAGGAGGAGCGGAGTTTCCACGCGCACCTCACGCTCGGTCGGGTCAAGGGGCCGGTCGGACGGCGTCTGACGGACGCGATCGCTGCGGCCGGGGCGGCCGACGCGGGCCGGTGTCTCGTCGATCACGTCACGCTGTTCGAAAGCCGCCTCTCGCCGTCCGGCTCCACGTATCGCGTGATCGCGACGTCACGGCTCGGGTATCATCGCACGTGATGAGAGACATCGCGGTCATCGGGGCGGGCAGTTGGGGCACGGCGCTGTCGCTGCACCTCGCGCGGCTGGGTCACGGCGTCCGGCTCTGGGCCAGGGAAGCCGAGGTCGTGGCGCAGATTCGTGGCGAGCGGGTCAACGGGATGTTCCTGCCCGGCATCCCGCTGCCCGAGTCGATCGTGGTCTGCGAGTCGTTCGACGAGGCCGTGGCCGGCATGGCCCTCGTCGTGGTGGTGACGCCGTCTCACGGCACGCGGGCGGTGGTCAGAGCCGCCGCGCGGCACCTGCACCCATCGGCCGTGATCGTCAGCGCGACGAAGGGCCTGGAGGTGGACACGCTCCTGCGCGCGACGGAGGTGATCCGCCAGGAGGCGGGGCCCGCACATCCCGTCGTCGCGCTCTCGGGTCCGAGCTTCGCCCGCGAGGTGGCGCTCGAGCTGCCCACGGCCGTGTGCGCCGCGTCGACGGACCGCGCCGCCGCCGAGCTCGTGCAGTCGGAGTTCCGGGGCCGCTCGTTCCGCCTCTACACGACCGACGACGTGGTGGGAGTGGAGATTGGGGCGGCGCTGAAGAACGTGATCGCGATTGCCGCCGGAGTGGTCGAGGGGCTCGGCCTCGGCCATAACGCGATGGCCGGCCTGATCACGCGCGGGCTTGCCGAGATCTCGCGTCTGGCGCACGCCCTCGGGGGCCGGCGGGAGACGCTCGCCGGGTTGACCGGCCTCGGCGACCTGGTGCTGACCTGTACCGGCGCCCTCAGCCGCAATCGTCAGTTCGGCATCGAGCTGGGGCGCGGGCGCACGGCGAGCGACATCCTCGGAACGATGCGCACGGTTGCCGAAGGCGTGAAGACCACGGGGGCCGCGCTGGCGCTCGGCTCGCGCCACGGCGTGGAGCTGCCCATCGCCGCGCAGATGGCCGAGGTGATCGACGGCCGCACCGATCCGCGCGCCGCCACAGACGCGCTGATGCTCCGCCCGCAGCGGGTCGAGGCCGACGGCCGGTGATAAGATCCCCGGATGGGACTCTTCGGCAGACTTCGTGACAGCCTGGCGCGAACCAAGCAGCAGCTGGTCGGGCGCTTCGAGGAGATCGTCAGGCGCGCCGACGCACCGGAACGCCGCGATCGCGCCATCGACGTCGAGACGCTGGGTGCGCTCGAAGAGGTCCTGATCGCGGCCGACGTCGGGCTTCCTGCCACCGAGCGGATTGTGTCGGCGGTCAAGTCGCGCGCGCGTCACGGCGAGAGCCTGCGGGACCTGGTGAAGCAGGAGATCCGAGCCGTGTTCGACGGCGTCGCGGGACCCGCCCGCGAGTCGCCCGCCTCCTCCGAACCCGCCGTGCCCCGCGTTGTGCTCATCGTCGGCGTCAACGGCACGGGGAAGACCACGACCGTCGGGAAGCTCGCCCACCTGCTGCGCGCGTCAGGAGCCGTGCCGATGGTCTGTGCGGCGGACACGTTCAGGGCGGCCGCCGTGGCGCAGCTCGAGATCTGGGCGACGCGCGCCGGCGTCGACATCGTGCGGGCGAAGGAGGGCGCCGACCCGGCGGCGGTCGTGTTCGACGCGATCTCGTCGGCCAGGGCCCGGGGGCGGTCGCCAATCCTGATTGACACCGCCGGCCGCATCCACACGCGCGTCAACCTGATGAACGAACTCGAGAAGATCCGGCGGGTGGCGGCGCGCGAGGTGCAGGGGGCGCCGCACGAGGTGCTGCTCGTGCTCGACGCGACGGTCGGCCAGAACGGCCTCTCGCAGGCTCGCGAGTTCACGACCGTTGCCGGCGTGAACGGCATCGTGCTGGCGAAACTCGACGGGACGGCCAAAGGGGGGGTCGCGGTGGCGATCGCGCACGACCTGAACCTTCCGATCCGCTACGTCGGCGTCGGCGAAGGGATCGAGGATCTGGTGCCGTTCTCGGTGGATGAGTACGTGGACGGGCTGTTCGAGGAGAAGTGGTAGGGGTCAGCTGCCCGCTGCTACCCTTCGGAGAAGGGGAGCTTGGCTTCCACGACTCGCTTCCGGGGGCCTCGGCGCTTGCGGTGTTCGACCAGTTCCTGGGTAACCGCGGCTGCCACCGCTGACGACAGTTCGCGGAGCACGGCGCCAACCACGCGGTCGCGCTTGAGGGTGAGCGATCGCTCGTCGGCCGGCTGGCCGAACAGTTCGCCCAGATCGACGCCGAGCGCGGCCGCCAGCTTCTCGAGTGTCTCGGTCGAGCAGTGCCCGCCGTGGATGACGTGGCTGACCGTGTCGGGGTGAAGGCCGGACAGGCGGGCCAGTTCCACCTGGGTGATGCCCTGCTCGTCGACCAGGGCCACGACCGCGTCGTTCCATCGCGCCATAGGGAGAAGACTACGCATCGGGCCGGCGGCGGGCAAGCGGAATCCGTATGGCTCGGCGCGACCGGCGCCGGTGTCGACCGGCGCGCGCGTCGATCCAATTGACAGAAGAAGCCCGGCCGGGCTACGATAAGAGTTTGCCCGACATAGGGTTAGGGCACGTGTGTCTTCGCGGCCGGCGTGATGTTCGATTCGCTCAGTCATCGCCTCCAGGACGTGTTCCGGTCGCTGCGCGGTGAGGCGCGCCTCAGCGAGGCGGCCGTCGACGCAGCGCTGCGCGAGATCCGCCTGGCGCTGCTCGAGGCGGACGTCAACTTCAAGGTCGTCAAGGCGTTCGTGGACCGCGTCCGCGAGCGCGCGACGGGCCAGGACGTCTTGCGCAGCCTGACGCCGGCGCAGCAGGTCGTGCGGATTGTGCGCGACGAGATGATCGCGCTGTTCGGGGATGCCGGCGGCGGCCTCCAGCCGACGTCGGTCACGCCCCGCGTGGTTCTGCTGCTCGGGCTCCAGGGGTCGGGCAAGACGACGACGGCCGGCAAGCTCGGGACATGGCTCGCCAGGCAGGGACGCCACCCGATGCTGGTGTCGACCGACGTCCGGCGGCCCGCGGCCATCGAGCAGTTGAACGTGCTGGGCCAGAAGGCGTCGTTGCGGGTGTTCGACCCGCCCGGTCAGCTGGACCCGGTGCGGCGAGCCGGCGACGCGCTGACCGAAGCGAAGAACCTCGGGTTCGACGTCGTGATCGTCGACACGGCGGGCCGGCTGCACGTCGACGACGATCTGATGACTGAGCTGCAGGCGATCAAGGCGGCCGTCTCGCCGTCCGACCTGATCTACGTCGCCGACGCGATGACGGGCCAGGACGCGATCAAGAGCGCGGGCGAGTTTCACCGGCGCGTGGGCATCACCGGCGTGATGCTCAGCAAGCTCGACGGCGACGCGCGCGGCGGAGCGGCGCTCTCGGTCGTCGCCGTCGTCGGCGTACCGATCGCGTTCGTCGGCAGCGGGGAGCGGCTGGAGGACATCGAGCCGTTCCACGCCGACCGCCTGGTGTCGCGGGTGCTCGGCATGGGCGACATGCTGTCGCTCATCGAGAGGGCCGAGCAGGCGGTCGACGTCGAGGACGCGGCGCGGCTCGAAGAGAAGATCCGGCACGACGACTTCACGCTCGAGGATTTCCGCGCCCAGCTGCGGACGCTGAGGAAGATGGGGCCGCTCGAGAGCATTCTCGGGATGATCCCCGGTCTGGGGAACCTCAAGCAGCTGGCCGACAACAAGCCGGACGAGCGGCAGCTGGTGCGGGTCGAGGCGATCATCGATTCGATGACGCCGGGGGAGCGCGCCGACTTCCGGCTGATCGACGGGAGCCGCCGCAAGCGGATCGCGCGCGGCAGCGGGACCTCGGTGGAGGAGATCAACCGCCTGCTGAAGCAGTTCCAGCAGATGCGGAAGATGCTGAAGGGGCTGGGCGGGATGAGTGGAGGGGGCAAGGGCGCGCTGAAGCGGCTCCGCCGGATGGGGCAGTTCAACTGAGCGGTCGTTGTGACGGGTGGAAGCGAAAGGGAGTTCGATGCTGGCGATTCGTTTGAGCAGGACCGGTTCGAAGAAGCAGGCGCACTACCGTCTGGTGGTGTGCGAGACCAAGCAGGCGACCGAGGGGCGGTTCGTGGAGATCGTGGGCCACTACAACCCGCGGACGGTGCCGGCGACGGTGACCGTGAACCAGGAGCGGATCGCCCACTGGCTGAAGGCGGGCGCGCGGCCGTCCCAGACGGTTCGCACGCTGCTGGCCAGCCACGTGACGGCCGTACCTGAGGCGGCGGCGCCGCAGGCAGGCGCGCTGTGAGTCAGGCGCGCGACGTCGTCGAGGTCATCGCCCGCGCGCTCGTGGACGAGCCCGACGCGGTGGAGGTCACCGAGACCGATCACCGCGGCGTGGCCGTCGTCGAGTTGTTCGTGGCGCCCGGCGATCTCGGGCGTGTCATCGGCCGCATGGGCCGCACCGCGTCCGCGCTGCGGACGCTGGTGGAGGTCACGGCGGACTACCACGATTTCGACGCGACCCTCGAAATCCGCGAGCCCGCGTAGGCGGCGATGACAGAGGCCGACTGGAACGAGTGCGCCGTCGTCGGGCGCGTGGCACGGGCCCACGGGAACCGCGGCCAGGTGATCGTCAACCCGGACACCGACTTCGTGGACGTTCGGTTCCGGGTGGGCGCCGAGTTGCTGGCCAGCCGCGGCGGCCGCATCGACCGGCTGCGCGTGACGGCGATGCGGGTCCACCTCGGGCGGCCCATCATCGCCCTCGAAGGCGTCGAGACGATGAATGACGCTGAGGCGATGGCGGGCGTCGAGTTGCGCGTGCCGGTCGCCGAACTGACGCCGTTGCCGGGCGGGATGTTCTATCGCCACGATCTGGTCGGCTGCCGGGTCGAGACGACCGCCGGCGCGCCGGTCGGCGACGTCACGTCGGTCGAAGGGGAGCTGGGTTCGAGCCGGATCGTCGTGGCGGGGCCGGACGGGGACGTCCTGATTCCCCTGGCCGAGGCGATCTGCGTGGACATCGACATCGCGGCCCGCCGGATCGTCGTCGATCCGCCGGAAGGGCTGCTGGAACTGAATCGCCGGCCGTGAAGTTCGACATCGTCACGATCTTCCCCCGGATGTTCGACGGGCCGACCCGCGAGGGGATTCTCGGCCGGGCGATCGAACGGGGCCTGGTGGACCTGAAGGTCGTCGACCTCAGGGATTTCACCGAGGATCGGCACCGGACGGTCGACGACGTGGCGTACGGCGGCGGTCCGGGGATGGTGCTCAAGCCGGCGCCGCTGTTTCGGGCCGTCGAGCGGATCAGGGAGACCAGGGGCGAGCCGGCGGCCGTGGTGCTGACGTCGCCTCAAGGAAGGCCCTTCAGCCAGGCGGATGCGATGCGGCTGAGCCGCGCGGGGCACGTGGTGGTCTTGTGCGGGCGGTACGAGGGCGTGGACGAGCGCGTGCGCGACCACCTGGCGACGGAGGAACTGTCGATCGGCGACTACGTGCTGACCGGCGGGGAACTGCCGGCGCTCGTGATGCTGGACGCCGTCACCCGGCTGCTGCCTGGGGCGGTCGGCGACGAGCAGTCGGTCGTGTGGGATTCGTTCACGCGCGGGTTGCTCGACTACCCGCACTACACGCGGCCGGCCGACTATCGTGGGTTCACCGTTCCGGACGTGTTGCTCTCGGGGCACCACGAGCAGGTCAGGCGGTGGAGGAAGCGGCAGGCGGTGGCGCGCACACTGGCGCGGCGGCCGGAGTTGCTGGCCGCGGCGGAACTGGACGACGAGGAACGCGCCATCGTGCGCGAACTGACCGGGCGAGGAGAGAAGGAGATCGACAATGCGGGCGATTGAAGCGGTTGAGACGGCGCAGCTGAAGACGCGGCCCCAGATGAAGTCGGGCGACACGGTTCGCGTACACGTCAAGGTGCGCGAAGGCGACAAGGAGCGGATCCAGGTGTTCGAGGGGATCGTGATCGGGATGCACCGCGGCGGCGCGCGGGCCACCTTCACGGTGCGCAAGGTGTCGTTCGGCCAGGGCGTGGAGCGGATCTTCCCCCTGCACTCGCCGATCATCGACCACATCGACGTCGTTCGTTCGGCCCAGGTACGGCGCGCGAAGCTCTACTACCTCCGCGATCTGAAGGGCAAGGCCGCGCGGATGAAGGAAGCCAAGCGGACGGCGTAGCCGTCACGGGCTGGCGGCTGGCGACCAGCGGCCGGCGGCCGCGTCACGCGTGACGGAGCCGCAGGCCGGATGCCGCACACCGCAAGCCGGGACAGGGAACAGATGTCCCGCCCGCGTGCGTCCCGGACGATCGAGAACGCGCTCGGCCGGTGGGGGTTTGCCCGGATCGCCGGCGTTGACGAAGTCGGACGCGGGTGCCTGGCGGGTCCCGTCATGGCCGGGGCGGTCGTGCTGGACCCCGACCATCACATCCCCGGGCTGCGCGACTCAAAGATCCTGTCGGCCGCTCAGCGTGAGCGGCTGTGCCAGGAGATCATGCGGTACGCCCTGGGGTGGACCGTCGCGGCGGTCGAGCCGGCCGTCATCGACCGCATCAACATCCACCGAGCCTCGCTCCAGGCGATGCGGCAAGCCGTGCTGACCCTGGTCCCGCTCCCGGATCTGGTGCTGGTCGACGCGTTCCGCATTCCAGCCCTTCCGATGGCCCAGCGGGGTGTCGTGCACGGCGATGCCCGCTGCTCGGCCATCGCCGCTGCCTCCATCGTCGCCAAGGTCCTCAGGGACCGGCTGATGGTGGACCTCCACGAGGCCGATCCCCGGTACGGGTTCGATCGCCACAAGGGCTACGCGACGCCCGAGCACCTCCGCGCTGTCGCGCGCTACGGCTACTCGGCAGCCCATCGCCGGTCGTTCCGGCCGGCGTCCCTCTTCGACAGTCTCGAAACTGCCCCGGGACCTGCGGAAGACGCCCCTAGCGGCCGATAAGGAAGGCTAGCGAGGTGCGGGTGGCTATCGACCGAGACGCAACGCTTCGGAAAGCCGAAAAACTCCTCCGCCAGGGCCGGCTCGACCAGGCGATTGGCGAGTACCAGAAGGTCATCCAGGACCAGCCCCGGGACTGGAGCACCGTCAACACGCTGGGCGACCTGTTCGTCCGCGCCGGCCAGCTCGAGCGGGGCGTCGAGCACTTCACCCGCATCGCGAACCACCTCTTCGACGAGGGGTTTCTTCCGCGCGCGGCCGCCGTCTACAAGAAGATCCTGAAGCTCCGGCCCGACGAGGAGTACGCGGCGCTGAGGGCGGCGGAGATCTCGGAGCGGCAGGGCCTCGTCGCGGACGCCAGGGCGCAGCTGTCGCAGCTGGCGGAGCGCCGAGCGCGCCGGGGCGACCGGCGCGGAGCCGCCGAGATTCACCTCAGGGTCGGGTCGCTGGACCTGTCGGACGTTGCCGCCGGCGTAGCGGCAGCCCGGGCGGCGGCCAAACTGGGTGAGACGGCCAGCGCCGTTCAGGGCCTGCTGCAGATGGCCGCCGACTGTCGGCGCAAGAAGAAGAGCGCCGAGGGTCTGCAGGCGCTCGACGAGGCCCTCAAGATCGAACCGGAGAACAAAGACGTGCGGGCCGAGCTGCTCGCGCACTTCGTGGAATCGGGCGATTTGGAGCGGGCCGCCGGCTTCGCGTCGACCGCCGTTGAGTTCAAGGCCATCGCCGCCGAGTACTACGCACGGGGACGTGGCGAGGATGCCCTCCAGGTCCTGTTGTGGGCGCTCGAGCAGGCTCCCGAGGATCTCGAGACCCGCCGCCAGCTCGTGCGAAGCTACATCGGGCGGGACGAATTCGAGCGCGCCAGGCAGCTGCTGTCTGGCGACCTGGGCGATGCGGACCTGATGCTGTGCCTTGCCGAGGTCGAGCTGCGAACGGGGCGCCGCGACGAGGGGCGCGCCGCGGCGGTGGCCGCGATCGGACGGGACCCGCACCGCCGCGACGACGTGGTGGCGCTCGGCGGTCGGCTGTGCGAGCACGACGCCGAAGGGGCCTTCCAGTGCTTCGACGTCGCCACCGACGCGGCCGTGGCCGATCAGGACTGGTCGTTCGCCGCGAACGCGCTGCAGGACTACGTCGCCCGGGTGCCGTTCCACGTGCCGGCGCTGATGAAGCTCGTCGAGGTCTGCGTCGACGGCGGTCTCGAGGCCACGATGTACCAGACCCAGGCGCAGCTGACCGACGGGTACCTGAAGGAAGGCCGGGCCAGCGAGGCGCGGGTGATCGCCGAGGACCTGGTGGCGAGGGAGCCATGGGAGGCGGCCAACATCGAGCGGCTGAGAACCGCCCTCGGGATGCTCGGCGAAGCCGACATCGACGCGATCATCGCCGACCGCCTGAGCGGCGACTCGCCGTTCACCAGCACCGATCTGTCGCTGGATTTCAGTTTCAGGGAACTGGCGGAGGTCGAGGCGTCGATCGAGGCCGCGGGGCCGGCGGCGGTCGACCTCAGGGGCATCCCCGGCCGGGAGACCACGCCGGCGGGCGCGGCGGCAGGCGCTGCCGAGGCGTTCGAAATCGACCTGAGCGACGCGTTCGGCGGACTGGAGCTGGCGGCCGGGCACGCGACGGAACCGGCGACAGCCGCTGCCGGGTTGTCCGGCCTCGAGCGCGTCTTCGAGGGAATCCGAGACGACGCCTTGCGCTCCGGCGTCGAAGGCGCCGCGTCGCAGTTCAAGCAGGCTGCGATCCTGCGCGACACCGGCGACGTGGACGGCGCCGTCCGGATGCTCGAGCAGGCGGTGCGCGGGCCGAGATACCGGTTCAAGGCGGCGGCCGAGCTGGCGAGAATCCACCGCGACCTCGGGCGGGTCCCCGAGGCGATCGAGTGGCTCGAGCGGGCGGCGGAAGCGGCGCCGGTGGCCACCGACGAGAGCCGCGAGTTGCTGTATGATCTGGGTTTGCTGCTGTCCGAGGCGGGGGAGAGCGATCGTGCGATGGCGGTCTTCCTCGAACTCCAGGCGGATACTCCAGACTACCGCGACGTGGCCATGCGAATCGGTCGGCTGTCGCAGAAGGCGTGAGGGTTCTTCCTGCTGACGCGACTCCTCCTGGTGGTGTATTTCCTCGAGGTCGGCCTGCTGCTCGTCGTCGCGCCCTGGTCGGCGTACTGGGATCGGAACTACTTCGCCCGCCTCGCGCCCAGGATCGGCGACATCATCAAGGACCCCTATGTGCGCGGTGCCGTGTCGGGCCTCGGCCTGATCAACATCGTCGCGGGCCTGGCCGAGCTGTTTTCCATGTTCTCGTCCCGGCGGCGATGAGATAAGCTACGTCCGACAACCAATGGCTGACGACATTGGCGCCCACTTGCGGGAGGCGCGCGAGCGTGCGGGCATCACGCTGCGGGACCTCGCGGCGGCCACCAAGATCTCGGTGCCGGCGCTCGAGGCGCTCGAGCGCAACGACATCGCCCGGCTGCCCGGCGGCATCTTCGTCAGGGCGTTCGTGCGCGCGCACGCCAGGCACGTCGGGCTCGATCCCGAGGACGCCGTCCGCCGGTTCGTGGCCCGGTTCCCGGATGCCGCCATCGAGGACAGCCCTGCGCGCTTCGAAGGCCGCGCGGAGGCGATCGACGTCGACGACGACCGGCGAGGGAGCCGGACATGGCGCGTCGTCTGGTGGCTGCTGCCGCTCGCGCTCGTGGTCGTCTTCTTCTGGTTCGGCGGGCGGCTGACCTTCTGGAGCGGCCCGGCGCAGCCGGCGGCCTCTCCGGGGGGCGCGCAGTCCGAGCAGGTGCCCCCCGGCCCTTCGGCGCCGATCCTGACGGCGCCCGCGGCGCCGCCGGTTTCGGAGCCTCCCCAAGCGACGCCGATCGTACCCGCCCAGGGGGCGGCGGTGCCGGCAGGCGGCGCACAGCCGGACGCCGCGGCGGTGGCGGCGCCGCGCGCGGACCCGCAGGCCCCGCCGGCTCAGGACGGTCGGTTTCGGCTGACACTGGCCTCGCGGGGGCTCTGCTGGGTGACGATTCGGTGCGATAGCGTCATTCAGTACACGGGCACGATGAAGGCCGGTGAGCGAACGGACCTCGATGTCTGGGGGCGGGTCAGCCTGACGGTCGGCAACGCTGGCGTCATCGACCTCGCGATCAACGGCCAGCCGGCGCGCTCGCTCGGGAGCGAGGGCGAGGTGGTCACCGCGATCATGAACACTCGGAACCTCAACACCTTTCTTCAGATTCGCTGACACCCGTGGACGCATTCGACGCTCCGCTCCTCGATCGTTTCCGCCAGGGCGAGGCTCCGACGGATGTCCGGCTGATGGCCGCGCGCGGCCTGCTGCTGCTGCGTCCGGAGGCGCAGCTCTCGCTGCTGATGCTGCTGGCGTCCGACGAGGTTCCGGAAGTGGCGGCCACGGCGACACGCACGATCGCCAGGCTGCCGGCCGAACCGCTGGCGGCGCTGATCGCGCGTTCCGACACGCCGGCCGAGCTTCGGGCCTTCTACGAGAGCGTCGCCAGCCAAGGCGCGCAGGCGCAGGCGCCGGCCGGGGAGGAGATCGCCGGCGAGGTGCTGCTGGGAACGGAAGGCGATTCGCCCGCCGATGTCCCCGAGCCGACCGAACCGGCCGATCCGGAGGCCGCTCCCGCCGAAGCCGGGGAGGTTGAGGCCGCGCCGGAGCGCCGTGGGACCGCCCAGCGGCTGTCGATGCTGACGGTGGCCGAACGGATGAAGCTGGCCGTGCTCGGGAGCCGTGAGGAACGGTCGATTCTCATCCGGGACCCGAGCCGCCTGGTGTCGTCGGCCGTGCTCAGCAGTCCCAGGCTGACCGAGAGCGAGGTCGAGGCGATCGCGCGGATGACGAATGTCTCGGGCGACATCCTGCGGGCGATCGGGACCAACCGGGCGTGGGTGAAGAACTACGCGGTGATCGCCGCGCTCTCGCGTAACGCGAAGACGCCGATCGCGGTCGCGCTGTCGATGCTCAATCGGTTGATGGAGCGCGATATCAAGTACCTGGCGTCCGACCGGAACATCCCTGAGCCGGTGCGGCTCGCGGCTCGCAAGATCTACACCAAGAACGTGTCGCGGAGATAGCAATGGACACGGTAGCCGAGATCAAGGCGATCTACCAGCGGACCACCCGCGCGACGATCACACGTGACCTGGAGCGTGCCATCGCGCTGCTCAAGACGCTGCCGACCGAGGAGGAGCGCGAACGGGCCGCGGTCTTCATGGACGGCCTCTCGCAGATGCGGTCGGAGTGGAAGGCGACGGCCGCGACGCCTGCGCGGGGAACAGAGCGCGCGTAGCTGGCAGCTGGTAGCTGTCAGCTCTCAGCGGAACGGACGCGATCCGCTGTATGCCGTTCGCTGCCAGCTGACCGCTGTCGGCTGCCAGCTGCCAGCCCGTATAATGTCTGCGTGCCTGTCGCCCTGCACCGCCGCCTCGGCCAGCTCGTCGTCGTCGGCTTCGAGGGGAAGACGCTCCCTGAGGAGGTTCGCGCCCTCGCCCGGGAGTTCGACCTCGGCGGCGTCATCCTGTTCAAGCGCAACGTCGAATCGCCCGGCCAGGTGGCCGGGGTGGCGGTCGAAGCGCAGCAACTCGCCCGCGAACTCCCGCTCTGGGTGGGCGTGGACCAGGAGGGCGGCCGTGTTGCGCGGCTGAGGCGGCCGCTCACCGAGTGGCCGGCGATGGCCGCGCTCGGCCGGGCAGGCGACGAGGCTCTCGCCGGCCGGTTTGCCGGCGCGCTCGCACGGGAACTGCTCGCCGTCGGCATTTCGATTGACTTCGCCCCGGTACTCGACGTCCTCACCAATCCGAAGAACCCGGCCATCGGCGACCGCGCACTCGGTGAGCGCGCGGACGACGTCGCGCGGCTCGGCGCGGCGATCGTGCGGGCGCTCCAGTCGTCCGGCCTGGCGGCGTGCGGCAAGCACTTTCCGGGGCACGGCGACACCGGCGTCGATTCGCACCTCGATCTGCCCGTGGTCGAGCATCCGCCCGACCGCCTGCAGGCCGTGGACTTCGTGCCGTTCCGGGCGGCGATGGAGGCCGGCGTCGCGGCGATCATGATCGGGCATCTCCTCGTGCCGTCGCTGGACGAACGGAGCCCGGCCACCCTGTCGCGGCGTATCGTGACCGACGTGCTTCGCGGAGATCTCGGCTTCGACGGCCTGGTGTTCACCGACGACCTCGACATGAAGGCGATCTCGGGCCGGGCCACGAACGAGCGTGCGGCGGTGGCCGCCATCCGCGCCGGGTGCGACGTGGCGCTGCTCTGCGGCGGGGATGCCGCGGCCCACGCCTCCACGATCGAGGCGCTGGTTCGCGCGGTGGAAGCGGAAGAGATCCCCTGGGCGCGCGTCGAGGACGCGCTGTCGCACCAGAGGCGCGCGAAGGAACGGTTTGCGTCGATGGGCGGCACGACGCTCGACCGCCGCTGGCGGCCGAAACCGGACGCCGAGCTGCGTGCGCTCATCGGCTGCGACGCCCACGAGGCCATCGCGGCGGAGATGCGGCGCTTTGCCTGAGCCGTGAGCCCTGCCCTTCGACTCGCTCCGCTCGCTCATGGCACCCCGAGCAAAGTCGAGGGGTGCGCCCTGAGCCCTGAGCCATGAGCCCTGAGCCATGAAGAAGATCCACCTGATCGGAATCGCCGGCACCGGGATGGCGACGCTCGCCGCGCTCCTGAAGCGCAAGGGCCACGACGTCCGCGGGTCCGACCTCAACATCTACCCGCCGATGAGCACGTTCCTCGCGGCGGAGGGGATCGAGACGCTCGCCGGCTATCGCGCCGAGCACATCACCGCCGATCTCGACCTCGTCGTCGTCGGCAACGCCGTGTCGCGCGGGAATCCGGAGGTGGAGGAGGTCCTGGACCGGAAGATCCGGCACTGCTCGCTGCCCGAGGCGATCCGCGAGCACTTCCTGTGGGCCGCGCGGTCGATCGTGATCGCGGGCACCCACGGGAAGACCACGACGACGGCCATCGCGGCGTGGCTGCTGACCGCGGCCGGGCGCGACCCGAGCATGCTCGTCGGCGGCATTGCGGCGAACTTCGGTGAGGACGGGTCGAGCTATCGCGTCGGCAGCGGCCGCGACTTCGTCATCGAGGGCGACGAGTACGACAGCGCCTTCTTCGACAAGACGGCGAAGTTCCTGAAGTACCTGCCGGACCTCGCCGTGATCGGCAACATCGAGTTCGATCATGCGGACATCTACGCCGATCTCGAGGAGATTCGCCTCGCGTTCCGCCGCCTGGTGAATCTCGTGCCCGCGCGCGGCCTGCTGCTGCTGGGTGCGGACAGCCCGTCGGCGGTTGCCATGCGGGCGTTCGCCCGGTCGCCGGTCGAGACGTTCGGCCTGACAGAGGACGCCGACTGGTACGCCTATGGCGTCCGCGTCAGTGGGGCGGGCACGTCGTTTGGCGTTCGGCACGCCGGAGCGGACCTGGGCCGGTTCGAGGTGCCGCTGCTCGGCGCCCACAACGTTCGGAACGCCCTGGCGGCGATCGCCATCGCCCACGCCGTCGGCGTCGATCCGCAGTCGATCGCGGCGGGACTGGCGCGGTTCAAGGGGGTGAAGCGCCGCCTGGAGGCGCTCGGAACCATCGCCGGCGTCACCGTCTACGACGACTTCGCGCATCATCCGACGGCGATAGCCGAGACCCTGGCGGCCCTGCGCGCCGCCCGCCCGGATCATCGGATTCGCGCCGTGTTCGAGCCGCGCTCGGCCTCTTCGTGCCGCAGGGTGTTCCAGGCGGCGTTCGCCGACTCGTTCCGCGCGGCTGACGATGTCATCATCGCGGCGGTGTTCAGGGCGAGCCTTTCGGAGGACCAGCGCCTGTCGGCCGAACAGCTCGTGGTCGACCTGCAGGCGGGCGGGACGCCGGCCCGTTACGTGCCGTCGATCGACGATATCGTCGATCTCCTGGTGCGCGAGCGGCGCGACGGCGATCAGGTCGTGCTGATGTCGAATGGCGGCTTCGGCGGCATCCACGGGAAGCTGATGGCCGCGCTCGCTTCTGAATGCTGAATTCCGTCTTCTAACTTCTAACTTCTATCTTCTAACTTCTATCTTCTATCTTCTGTCTTCTGTCTTCTGTCTTCTGTCTTCTGAATTCTGTCCCTATGTCCTCCGTCTCCTCCCTGCTCGTCGCAGCGTTCGGCCCCGAGCGGGTGAGGCGAGACGTGTCGTTGGCGCCCTTCACGACCTTCAGGGTCGGAGGGCCGGCGGAGTGCCTTGTCGAGGTGCACGACGCGGCCGCGCTCGCCCGCGTGGTGGCGATGGCGGCGCAGGCGGGCGCGCCGCTCACGATTCTCGGCGGGGGCTCGAACGTCCTGGTGAGCGACGCGGGGATTCGCGGCGTTGCCGTCCGGGTCCGCGGTGGGGCGATTGTCCTGGAGGGGGAGGCCGGCGTGCGAGCCGACGCGGGCGCGAGCCTGAACGATCTGGTTCGCTGGACGATCGGGAAAGGCCTGGCCGGACTCGAGTCGTGGGCGGGCACGCCGGGCACGGTCGGCGGCGCCGTCTTCGGAAACGCGCACTACCGCGGGAGGTCGATCGGCGAACTGGTCGCCTCGGTGCGGCTCGTGGGCGGGAGCGGCGTGATGGCGGACGTGCCGGCGGCCGAGATGGAGTTCGCCTACGATCGCAGCCGGCTGCAGCGGACCGGCGAGGTCCTCCTGTCAGCGCTGTTCGCGCTGACGCCGGCGGCTGACCCGGCCGGGCTGCGCGAGACGGCCCGGCGGTCGCTGGCCGATCGCAAGCGCACACAGCCGCTCACTCTCTCCAGCGCAGGGTGCGTCTTTCAGAATCCGGACCCGGCGATCGACCGGGTGCCGGACGGGATCCCCCCGTCGGCCGGGGCGCTGATCGATCGCGCCGGGCTGAAGGGTTGCGCGATTGGCGGCGCCCGGGTATCGTCCGTGCACGCCAACTTCATCGTGAATGAGGGCGGCGCGACGGCGTCCGACATCAGGCGACTGATCGAGCAGTGCCGCGAAGAGGTCCGAGCCCGGTTCGGCGTGACCCTGCGCGAGGAGATCCGGTATCTGGGAGAGTGGTGAGCCATGGCGGTATTGCTGATTGAAGGCGGCCGGACGTTGTCGGGGCGCGTGGCGGTCGGCGGCAACAAGAACGCCGCGCTGCCGCTCGTCGCCGCGTGCCTGCTGACCGGGGACGAGTGCGTGCTCACCAACGTGCCGAGGATCAGCGACGTCGAGGTGATGGCCGGCCTGCTTGTCGACCTGGGCGCCCAGGTCGACGGCATCGGCACCAGCACCCTCCGCATCTGCTGCGCGAAGGTCGAGCGCGACGAGCCGCAGAGCAGTCTGGTGGGGCGCCTGCGCGGCTCCGTGCTGCTCCTCGGACCGATGCTCGCGCGCCGCGGCCGCGCCAGGCTGGCGCCGCCCGGAGGCGACTTCCCGGCACGCCGCACGATTGCGATGCACCTGGGCGCGCTCAAGGCCATGGGCGCGCGGGAGCTGGAGGGCGAGGGCCACGTCCTGGAGGCGCCGAGCGGCCTGACCGGCGCGTCGATGTACCTCGAGGAAGCGTCCGTCACCGGGACCGAAACGGCGCTGCTCGCGGCTGCCGCCGCTCGCGGCGTCACCGAGATCAGGCACGCCGCCTGCGAACCGCACGTCGTCGAGCTGTGCCGGTTCCTCCGCAAGATGGGAGCCGGTGTGACGGGTGAAGGGACGCACACGATTCGCGTCGAAGGGGTGCCGCGTCTGACGGGCGCCACCCACGAGCTCGGCGGCGACTACATCGAGGCGGGGAGCTGGGCGGTGGTGGCGGCGGTGACGGGCGGCGCGATCGAGGTCGAGGGCGCGCGCGCCACGGACATGGAGGTGGTGGCGTCGGTGCTTCGGCGCATGCAGGTGCGCTGCGACCTGGACGACGACCGCCTGCGCGTCGAACCCTCCACGCCGGGCGGCGGGGCGCGCATCGTGACCGGTCTATGGCCGGGCGTGCCGAGCGACCTGATCAGCCTCGTCACGGTGCTCGCCACCCAGGCGGCCGGCCGCACGCTGCTGCACGACTGGATGTACGAACTCCGCCTCTTCGCGCTCGAGCAGCTGAGCGGGATGGGCGCCGACCTGTTCCTCTGCGATCCGCACCGGATCATCGTGACCGGGCCGCGGCGCCTCCGCGGGCGCACGCTCGACACGCGGGACCTGCGCTCGGGCATGGCGCTGGCCGCCGCGGCGCTGGCGGCGGACGGGGTGAGCCGGCTAGGCCCGCTCGAGACGATCGAGCGCGGCTACGCCAACCTCACCGGCCACTTGAAGTCGCTCGGCGCGCAGGTGGAGAAGGTCGACTAGCGGGCAGCGGACCACGGACACAGCAGCTGGCGGCCGGCAGCGGATCCCGGACGCAGCGGCTGGCAGCGGTCAGCGGATCACGGACGCCCCAGCCGGCCGCGGTCGCCGATCCGCGGCCAGCCGTCCGCTGCCAGCTGCCAGCCGTCCGCTACCAGCTGCCAGCTGCCAGCTACCAGCTGCCAGCTGACGGCTGTTTGATGATCGGCTTCGGCGGGTCGCGCGGCGGCGCGTCGGGCGGCAGTTCCTGGAGCATCCCGCCGCTGTCCCGGCCGACGCGGAACGGCCGCAGATCCGCATCCGACAGGTCCAGGACGCGGATGATGTGCGGCGTCAGCGTGACGATGATGTCGGTCTCCTGGCGCTCCTTCTTCGTGCGCCCGAACAGGCGGCCGATGATCGGCAGCTGCGAGATCCCCGCCATCCCCTCCAGCGTCGTCCGCTCGTCGTCGCGGATCAGGCCGGCGATGATGCTGGTCTCTCCGTCCCTCAGCCGGATCACCGAGGAGACCGTCCGGTTGCCGAACGTCGGGAGGTCCCCGTAGCCGGTTCCCGAAATGCTGCTCACTTCGACCTTCAACAGCAGCGAGACATTGTCGTCGTGGTGGGTCCGCGGCGTGAGGTCGATGTTGACGCCGATGTTCTCGTAATTGAACGAGGTGACCGGCTGCTGCGCGACGCCGCCGGTGGCGATCGGCTGGAAGACGGTGCTCGGCACCGGCACGCGGTCGCCGAAGCGCGCCTGCGCGGCGACGCCGTCCACCGTGCGGAGCTGCGGGTTGGCCAGCACGCGGGTGTTCGTGTCGCCCCTCATCAGGCGGTAGTACAACGCCGGCACCCCCGAGAGGAAGACGCCGGCCGCCGTCAGGCTCCTCACGTCGAGCAGCGTCAGACCCGCCTGGTCGACGCTGACCGCGCCGCTGATGCCTGCCGGGTTGCTGGTGCCGGGCGACGCGAACTGGAGACCGTAGTCGAGCAACCGCGACCGGTTTACCTCGAGCAGCTCGACGTCCACGACCACCTCGGGGCGGGCCTTGTCGACGGCCGCGATGATCCGGCCGGCCGCCTGCACCCGCTCGGCCGAGTCGCGGACCGAGACCGCATTGGTGCCGAGGATCGGCGCGATGCGGCGCATGTCGATCACCATCCGCAGCAGGTCGATCATCTCCTTCGGATCGGCGTTGCTCAGATAGAACGTCTGGACGACCTCGTCCTGGTACTCGCGGCGCTTCTCGGCGGTGTCCGGGACGACGGTGATGGCCCGCGGTGCGGTCACCCGGCAGAAGGTCTGGGTCGTGGCTGACAACGCTTTGATGGCATCCTGGAACGTGGAGTTGCGGAGATCGATCGTGACCGGCACGTCCCGGAAGTCGGGGTCGAAGAGCAGGTTCACGTCGGCGAAGCGCGCCAGCGCGGTGTAAACGTCGCGGCTGCTCGCCTCGCGGAACACCAGCGAGGCCGGCAGCTTGATCCCGGGCGGCAGATCGAGCGCGGTCGGCGGCACGGTGCGGGTCCGCTCGACGAGCGTCTCGAGCGCCGTCCTGCCCTCGCGCGACACGGCGACCTTCGCCCGCAGCTGGTTGCGCGTCTGGCGCAACTCCGCGTCCGCCTGGCTGCTCGACGGGTTCAGTTCAGCGGCGATCTGGAATTCGAGCAGCGCCTCTTCGAGCTTGCCGGCGGCGGCATTCCGCCGGCCGTTGTTGAGGTGGTACTGCGAAGCCCTGAGCTTCGCCCGTTGGAGCGAGGTCCGGGCGTCGAGATCGTCGGGCTTCTCCTTGAGCGCCGCCGTGTAGTGCACCACCGCCCGGTCGTAGTCCTGCGCCTGCTCCGCCTCACGGCCCTTCTTGAAGGCCGAGGTCGTCGCGCACGCGGCCGCCAGCAGGGCGGCGAGCGCCAGCGCGGCGACAGAGCGCAGGCAGACCGTCAGCGCGGCGCGACGGGCGCGCGGCACGGCCGATTCCGCGGGGCGATCAGTGCTTTCGGCTGCCATCGCTGACGATGTCCACCCCGCGCGGGATTGTAAACGCGAATGCCTTGTGAGACAACCCGACATTCTCGCGCAGCTTCGTGAAGACGAACGTCGAGGTTCCCCCCTGGGAGTCGGCCGTGACCAGTCTGCGGACCTGAAGCGTCGCGCGATCGACCACCAGGATGATCCAGCTTGTACTCGCTCTGCGGCGTCCTGGGCCGCAGCTCGAGCGCGACCTCCGAGGCCGCGAGGCCCGCGGCGGCGGCCAGCCGGGGCGTGAAGTCGCGCTGAATGCTGCCCTTGCCCGCCAGGAACATCGCCGGGCTGCTGGCTTCGTCGGCGGGCGGGACGGTGCCGATGATGACCTGCCTGTCCGCGGGCATGTACGACCAGAGCGTTCGGCCGTCCGAGACGAATTCCTTCTTCTCCGGAGCCGTGTAGATCCACCGCATCATGCCCGGCTTCTTGACGAGGAGCGTGCCGCGCTCGGTCAGCTTCTTCCGGAGCACGCCGCCCTCGTAGATGTGCTCGAAGTCGGCCGAGAAGTCGCGCACCTGATTGTACTTCCGCTGCAGGTTCCGCGCGAGATCGGCGGCAGACGGGGCCGTCTGAGGCGGCGGCACGGCCGCCAACGACGACAGGACGACGAGGAGAGGGACAGATGCTGGGGTCACGGCGCGCTCGTGTGGAACCACGATACCACGATGGGAAGCCGAACGCCGGCATCCGTATCCGGCCTCAACGAGCGACCGCGATTCTGATCCCCGGCAGGCCGACGGCCCCTTGCCTCCCTCGTTCAGTTCCGGGGTCGCACGATGAAGCGCGGCTGAGGCGCGAGCAGGCCGGCTGCCCACGCGCGCAGCGAGGCGTGGCCGGACGCGTCGAGCGCGACGAACGACACCCCGCGGTCCAGCGTCAGTTCGTGGCGGCGGTTCACGATCACGTGGCCGAATCCCATCCGGCGAATCGTGTCGGTCGGCATCCAGCATTCGATCCGAGCGTCGAGGTCGAGGCCGGAGAGGTCGGCCGTCAGGCGGAAGGGCGTCCAGCTGCCGCGACGGACGGCCGGCGGTTGACCGGTCCGGCCGGCCACGATCACGAAGCGCCCTTCCGGCATGTCGCCCGCATTCAAGCCCAGGCGCCTCGCGGCTTCCGCGAGATCGCCCCGATCGATCGGCGCTTCCGGGTACGCCTCGATAACCGACAGCACGTACGGCGTTCCCGGCTCCAGCGTCGCGACTCGATCGGCCAGCGTGGGGACCGGCACGCGCGGATCGCGTTCCAGGTCGTAGAGGTCACCGTAGAGCTGCCGGACCATCACCGCGGAGCCGTCGGTGAGCAACACGGTTCGTCCGAGCTCCGCGTTCCGGGAAACGAGGAACGGGAGGGACAGGAGCGTCTCGGGCAGATCGAACATCGCGAGATCGGGACGCGTGTGCTTGACGTAGTAATCGAGGCCGTTGTGGAGCTGCCAGTTCAGGTCGCGTCCCAGCACCTCCCGGCCCGTGTCCATGCCGGCGACCAATCGATCGAGCGCCAGCGTCGGCTCCCTGTCGTCGCTGCGGTCCGTGGCCGGGTAGGTGTCCCAGGCCCGCCAGGCCGGGTAGGCGAGGAGGACGAGCGCCGCGAGGATGGCGGCCGGCTGCCGCCCTCTCGCCTGCAGCGCGGATATCGCCCAGCCGGCGCCGCAGCCTGCCGCCAGCGCCGCCGCCCAGTGCGATCCCAGGTAGAACACGTGGACGTCGCCGACGTTGTACGTGAAGGCGAATACCCAGGTGACCAACCAGAGCGTCAGCAGCATCACGCCGAGGCGCCACTGCCGCCGGAGGAGCGCGGCGAATCCGACGGCCGCCGCCACCGTGCCGGGAATTCCGAACTGCTGGCGGATGTCGAACCAGGTACATCGCGAAGCGGTCCGCGATGGTCGAGGTCGGTATCCCGTAGACCATGTTCGCGCGCCAGTCCGACTTGGTCACGTCGAACCAGAACGTGCGCGCGAGGTCGGCGAACGCGGCGTTCGGGTGCTCCGCCACGAGCCACCGGATGTTCCACGCGTACTGCAGCGCGAAGAGCGCGGCCATGGCGGCGGCCAGCGCCACCACGCGCGGGCGCAGCATCGACAGCGCGCTGCCGGGGGCGGAGGTGGCCAGGAGCAGCGCGAATCCGGGCAGGAGCAGCGCCATCGACAGGTGGTTGCCGAAGCCGAGCGCGCAGAGCGCGAAGACCGGCGCGAGGCGGGCCGTCGAGGGCCGCGCCTTCCAGGCGAGCAGGGCCAGCAGGCTCGCACTTGCGAGGAGCAGATGCAGCGCGTAGACCTCGGCGATGACGGCCTGCGACCAGAAGGTGTAGGAGCCCGCCAGCAGCAGTCCGGCGACGAGTCCGGCCGCCAGCGTTCCGGCCAGTTCGGCGCCGATCAGGACGACGAGGCCGACGGCCGCTGCGGCGGCGATGGCAGAACCGAGATTGGCGGCGCGGGCGGCTTCGAGGGGCAGGACGCGGACGAGCAGGCCCGTGACGGCGTAGTAAAGGGGGTAGCCCTGTCGGGCGTCGAGCACGTGATCCCCGGCGATCTTCTGAAACGACGCGGAGTCGCCCAGGTCCTGTCCGGGGAGCAGCGTGGCGGAGTAGAGGAGGAACGCGACGGCCGCCACTACGCCGGCCGCCACGAGGCGCGTGCGCAAGGGGTGCACGTCGGATCCTGCTGCGTCAGGCCTTCGCGGGCGCCGGCGTAAGCTTCGGGGCGGACTTCGTTTCGGTGGGGAAGCTGGCGCCGGCCCATTCCGCGATCCCGCCCTTCAGCACCGAGACCTTGAATCCCTGCTGAATGAGCCGGACGGCGACGGCGGCGCCCGTGACCTCCTCGGGGTCGGAGTCGTAGGCCACGATGTCCCGATCGCGCGCGAGCTTCGCGGGATCGATGGCGTCGGGCTTCATCCGGATGGCGCCCGGCAACAGGAGCGTGCTGTGTTCGTACGGGTACTTGAGCCGGACGTCGAGGATGATCGGGAGCGTCGCGGCGTCCTGGCTCTCGAGCCGCGCCTTCAGATCTTCCTTCGTGATGCGGGGAACAGGCATGCGGTATTGTCCCCGCGGGGCGCGGGCGCAGTCAAGCGTCAGGAGGGCTGGCGAGGTGCCATCTGAACGACGGGCGGCTGCCACAGCCTGGCGGCCCGGAACGCCTGGCTGCGATTGGCAAGCTGCCACCCGGCGGAGCGGTGGCCGCAGCGCACACAGCGGAGGTGGATCGTCACGCGGTCGGTCGTGACGATTTCCCGATGTCGGCCCAGCAGATTGCAGTTGATCCAGGTCCACATGGCCGCGTCTCGCTCGAGGTTGAAATCGCGGTGACGAAACGGTAATCGCCTCGATCGGCTGACAGTCAGGATCCGCGACAAATCGCGCGGTGGCGCCGACCTGCACCGGCCAGGGGCAAATCGAGTGCCAACGGGCGCACCTCAGATTTGTGCGATCCGTTCGAGCGGCCTCCCGGTGCGTTGCGAGATTCCGGAGGGCCGTGCTAACATTGAGGGTCTTATCGGCTCCGCCGATAGGAGTCCTACAGAGTGGGCGGCTAGCTCAGCTGGGAGAGCGCCGCGTTCGCAACGCGGAGGTCGCAGGTTCGAGCCCTGTGCCGTCCACCAGCCTTCGCTCCCCTGCGCATGCACTGAAGATGCTCGGGGAGCTTCGGCTCGGCAAGCCCTCCTTCGCTCCCCTGCGCATGCACTGAAGATGCTCGGGGAGCTACGGCTCGGCAAGCCCTCCTTCGCTCCCTTGCGCATGCACTGAAGATGCTCGGGGAGCTACGGCTCGGCAAGCCCTCCTTCGCTCCCTTGCGCATGCACTGAAGATGCTCGGGGAGCTTCGGCTCGGCAAGCCCTCCTTCGCTCCCCTGCGCATGCACTGAAGATGCTCGGGGAGCTACGGCTCGGCAAGCCCTCCTTCGCTCACGATTCCACGCGAAGGCTGCCCACCGAAACGGCGACGCAGCGGAGGCCGGCCGGCCGCCGCCGCACGCCGCTCGCCCACCCCCAGTTTCGCGCGGGACGTCCGGCCGTGTCTGGAGGGGGGCGCCAAGCGAGCCGTGGACATTCGCCATCGGCAGGGCCCCGAGAACCGCCAGCCGGCCAACAACGGCGCGGTTGGGGATGGGGGCGACAGGCCCGGCGTGTGCCCCAACCGCAAGACGAAGGGACGGTGAGCCGGCGCCGCGGTTCTTCGCCAGGGGAGGGATCGCCTGCGCCACCCTCCAGGCGCGGTCGTTGCTGCCAGCCCTCGAAACTGGGGGTGGGCAATGCCTCGCGACACAATGCCTCGCGCCTCCTCGCGCCACCGCGATACGGGCCTCCTTGACGCCACGCTGGACGGAGAGTACTCTCCGCCGTGTCCCGGGCTTCCAGGGACAGGCGCAGTGTGCCGAGGAAAGGCGCCGCAAGCAGCGTGTCCGGGAATCCGCGCGACGCGGTTCCTGTTGGCCGTCCGCCGCATCCGCCGCGCGAACCCCGGCCCAGCGCTCCGCTTCCCACGGGGGTGGGTCCGCTCTTCCGCGCACATGATGGCGTTCACGAGGAGGGAATCGTCATGAAGACCAAGCGATGCTCCTGGATGTTGGCGGCGGTTGTGGTCATGGCCGCCGTGCTCTCAGCTCAGACCGCTTCGCCACCGCAATCCGGCAGCCTGTGCCAGGGCTCGTCATGCGACCAGGAGCGCTGCACGGTTGTCATGGCCGGAAAGAAGGCATCGACGGACGGCTCGGTGATGTCGACGCATACGTCCGACTGCGGCGTCTGCGACTGGACCTTTCGCTACGTCCGGTCTGCGGACCACCCGGCGGGCGCGACCCGCAAGATTTACTACTTCGACCAGTTCGCCACGGATCCGCCCAGAATGGGGCTGCGCTGGGACGCGCTCGAGGCGAAGTCGGCCGGCCTCGAGATCCCGCAGGTCAGCCACACCTACGGGTACCTGCACGGCATGTTCGGCTACATGAACGACAACCAGGTGGCGCTCGGCGAATCCACCATCGGCGCCCGTCCGCAGCTCGAGAACAGCACGACGGCGCCCAAGATGGACATCACGACGCTGACGATGCTCGCCATGGAACGGGCACGAACGGCCCGCGAGGCGATCCAGATCATGGGCGACCTGGCGGTCAAGTACGGCTACGGACACACCGACTCCGGCGAGATGCTCTCCGTCTCGGACCCCAATGAGGTGTGGGTCTTCGAGATCATGCCGGTCGGGCCGCTCTGGGCACCCGACAGCGGCCAGCCAGGCGCGGTGTGGTGCGCGCAGCGTGTGCCCGACGACCACGTCAGCGTCTGCCCCAACGAGTCCCGAATCGGGGAGATCGACCTGAACAACAAAGACTATTTCATGGCCTCCCCGAATGTCGTGTCGTTCGCGGTCCAGCAGAAGCTCTACGATCCCAAGAGCGGCAAGCCGTTCAACTGGAAACGGGCCTACTCTCCCTCCGAGACCAGCGCCTCGAGTTCGTATGGCTCGAGAGGGCGTCTGTGGCGCTTCTTCGACCTCGTCGCGCCGTCCCAGAAGTTCAGCGCCGACACCCCGAACATGGACCTCCCCTTCTCGATCAAGCCCGAGAAGAAGCTGTCGATGGCCGACGTGATGCTGATCCTGCGCGACAAGTACGAGGGAACGCCGTACTACCCGGGCCGCGGCCTCCAGGGCGGGCCGTTCGAGAACCCGAACCTGCTGCCGTACGGGTTCGAGGTCGACGGGAAGCGATACAACACCGGTCGGCCGATCGGCGTCAACCGGGCCGAATACGTCACGGTGACGCAGGCCAGGGATTGGCTGCCCAACCCGATCGGCGGCATCGTCTGGATTGGATTTGGCTCCCAGGACACGCACGCCCTCATGCCGTTCTACGCGGGCGTCACGAAGATCCCGCCCTCGTTCGAGATCGGGGACCACTGGGAGTTCGACCGCCGGTCGGCCCGCTGGGCGTTCGACTACGTCGACTTCCACACGCAGGTCGTCTACTCTCACGCCATCAAGGACGTTCGACGGGCGCAGGATACCTGGGAGAAGGGCGCGTTCGACCGGACCCCGACGATCGACGCGCAGGCGCTGGAACTCCACAAGAAGTCACCGGAGCAGGCCCGGCAGTTCCTGACCGACTACTGCAACAACAACGCGAACCTCGTCGTCAACGCGTGGTGGGAACTCGGCGACCGCCTGATGGTCAAGTTCATGCACCTCTGGCAGTACGACATGCAGGAGCGAAAACGCACGCCCCTGGAATACCCCGAATGGTGGCTGCGCGAACTCGTCAAGCAGAACCAGCTGCCGCCGCAGCCCGCGCCGAAGAAGTAGCCGCGGCAGACGTCGTCACCACGACCGTGTCCGAGAGAAGCACTGGGAGGCCCGGTATGAGACCGAATCGTTCACTCGTCGCGCTGTCCTTCCTCGTCAGCCTGCTCGTCTGGCCGCCGATGACGAGCCTGGGCCAGGAGACCGTGCCCAAGGCCAGGCTGCCGGTCCTCACGACCTCGGCCGGGCAGAGCGCCGACATCAACACGCTGAACGCCATCATGGAACAGGCCGGCGTGAAGTACGACTACTGCGACGTTCCGACCGTCGCCATGGCGAAAGCCGGTGTGGGGCTTGGCGGCGCCAAGGCCAGGACAGGGTTTCACATCGAGGTGACCACGGACCTCGCCAGGTTCAAGACGGGCACGCCCTATCAGACGGTGGTCTTCGCCATCGGCGCCAGCCTGAAGGGCATGGGTGCCTCGGGGCTGACCGTCGAGTCCGAGGTGAAGCGCGTCACGGAGATCATCCAGTACTGCAAGCAGAACAAGCTCGCCGTCATTGCCGTGCATCCTGGCGGACAATCCAAGCGGGGCGCGCCTGGCAGCGACAACGAGCGGATGATCGACGCCGTGGCGCCCTTTGCCGACTACATCATCGTCGCCAAGGATGGCAACAAGGACGGGCGGTTCACCCGGATCGCCAAGGAGAAGGGGATTCCTCTGTCGCAGGTCGACTACGCCCTCGGCATGGTCACGCTGCTCAAGAAGGTGTTCGAGTAGTCGTCTCAATCGCAGGGACGCAGGGTTGCTGCGGGTATGAGAGACCCGGTGGTTGTGCAGATTGTCGTCGTGGCGCTGGTCATGGGCATCGCCTATGCCCTGGCGAGTTGGCGCAGGCTGTCGGTCGAACTTCGCATGCTCGCGGCGGCGGTTGCCGGAGGCCTCTGCGGCGCTGTCGTGGGGACCCCGCCCGTTGGCGAACTGGCCAGACACCTCGTCGAGGGGACGTTGACCTATCTCGACGTCATGCTGGTCTTCGTGACGGCGACGGTGTTCATCACGATCGTCGCGGAGTCGGGTGGGGTCGACTACCTCGTCAGAGGCATCGTCCGGGCGTTCCACGGTCAACGCATCGTGGCGCTGCTGCTCCTGATGATTCTGCTGCTGATACCCGGCGCGCTGACCGGAGCGGGGAGCGTCTCCATCCTGACCGTCGGTGCGCCGAGCGCGCTGGCCATGGGCTACCTCGGAGTCCCGAAGAGGCGGGTGGCCGCAATCCTCTTCATCATCGCCGGACTGGCGGCCGCGGCGCCGCCTGTCAACATCTGGGCGATGATCATCTGCGCCGGCACCGCGATTCCGTACACGGGCTTCGAGTATACGCTCGGCATTCCCGTGCTTCTGCTCGGAACGTCGACGATGCTGATCCTGGGCTGGAAACGGGAACACCGGATGTCGCGCGACGACGTGCTTCAGGCCATGCCCAAGACGGCCGACGGGATGACCTGGTGGCGGGTGCTGCTTCCCTTCGTGGCCTTCTTCGGGACCGTCGTCGTGTCCCGCGTCTGGCCG
Organism: uncultured Acidobacteriota bacterium; assembly: GCA_963698725.1. Classification (GTDB taxonomy): domain Bacteria; phylum Acidobacteriota; class Vicinamibacteria; order Vicinamibacterales; family Fen-181; genus FEN-299. Next base: position 514,917 of record CAVORY010000002.1, on the reverse strand, counting down.
TTTTCCGTACCGACCCTGGGACTGCCGCTGCAGTTCACCATTGGCGCGGTCGTGGCGTGGACGGTGAGCCCACGGCCGGTTCACATCCTCACGCTGGCGCGCGACACCGTGAAGCGCCTGATGCCGCTTCTCGCTACGATGGCCGTCGTCGGGTCGCTGCAGCAGGTGATGACCGTCACCGGCGTGCGTGGCCTGATTTCCTACGCGGTGATCAGCACCCCGCTCGTGCTGCTGTTCGTCCTTCTGGTCTTCCTCATCCCGGTCTCCGAGGGCATCCTGACCTACGGTGGCGCGGCCATCATCGGCATCCCCCTGGTGTGGTATCTGGATTCGATCGGCCTGCACGCGACAGTCGTGATTGCCGGCCTCAGCCTGTTGTGGCCTCTGGGGGACGGCCTGCCGCCGACAGCGCTCATCGGTCGTCTCACCGTCATGGTCACGGGCTATCGGGAGTCGTACTGGTCGTTTCTGAGGCAGACGTGGCTGCCATGGCTTCTCATCACCGCGGTCGGCATCCTCATGATTGCCTACAGCGCCAAGCTGCGATTCCTGGTGGACTGGAGCATGTAGGGTTGCGGGCCGGCAGGATCTGGTGAAGGCTTGCACGGAGCAAGGGCATGACCGTGATCACGAGCATCTACTATCTGCTGAGCCTGTTCGTCATCGGCCTGCTGATCTGGAACCTGCATCGGGAGAAGGAAGACCGACAGATGATGCTGGCCTATCTGGTCGTGCTGATTCCGTTCGTCTTGAGAATCCTGAGGATTCGGTGACCGAAACGCCCAACAGGATGCCGGTCCGGATGACGGCCTCATCTCGACGCATGTGCGATGCGAATCCCGAGCGAGGGAGGGCGTGGGCATGATGCGCGCGGGGGCGGCGAAAGCCGTGTTCGTTGTCGTGGCGGGGGTTGTGACGGCCACGGCTGGCGTGCAGTTCTCCGAGCAACGGCACGATCGGACTCCCATCGTGGCGGGTCCGTCGGTGAGCCGGGTGGCGAGGTTGAGCGAGTACGGCCAGGGGCTGAGGGGCACGACGGCCGATACGAGCGTCTTCTTCCTCGAGGGGCGGGAGCCGGGCGGCAAGGTCCTGGTGATGACCGACACGCATCCGAACGAGTGCGACGGCCACCTCTCTGCGTTGATGTTCATCGAGAACGCAGTCGTCTCCAAGGGGACGGTGATCGTGATTCCGGTGTTGAACAACAGCGCGAGCCGCTACACCAGGCCGGGCGACGGCTATCCGTTGTTCTATGAAATCCCCACGACGTGGGGGAAGAGGAGGTTCAGGTTTGGCGACCGCGGCGCCTCGCCTTTGGATCAGTGGCCGGATCCGGACGTGTACATGCACTACCCCGACGGACAGATGCTCTCGTTTCTCGATGCGCGGAACACGAATCGCTCCTGGCCTGGACGTCCGGACGGCCTGTTGATGGAGAAGGTCACGGATGCGGTGATGACCCTGCTCAGGCGGGAGCGGGTGGACGTGGCGATCGACGTCCACGGTGCTGAGACGATGTTCCCGGTGACCAACTGCATCGTCGCGCCGGAGAAGTCGATGAAGATCGCCACGATGGTGTCGATGACGGTGACGGCGATGGAAGGATTCGAGAACCACGTGGAGCCGTCGCCGAAAGGGTTTCGCGGCCTTTCGCACCGCGAGATCGGCGACTTCTCGGAGACATTGCCGTTCCTCCTGGAGGCTCCCTTTCCTTTTCTGGATCAACCCACGGGCCCGAAGACGCTCGAGCTGCTGATGACGGGGAGGGATCCGTTTCTCCTGAGTCTGGCGGCGCAGCAGAAGCTGTTCGTGCCGTATGACGCGTCGGGGTGGCCCATCGCGAAGCGGGTGGGGCAGCACTGTTCCGTGGCGCTCGAGATCATCAACCAGTACTCGATGAGAAACGCCGAGCGGGCAGTCCACGTCAGCGGGGTGCCGCGGTACGCCGACCTCGTGAAGAACGGCGTCGGCCACTACCTTCGCGACCCGAGCGAGGCCAGGGCGAACGAGGTCCACTACCAGTAGCCGACGCGCTGATCGAGTGAACGGGTGCGGGCGATTGCCGGGCCGGCGTCGAGCGGCGGGGCGATCAAGAGCTCCAGCCGGTTGAACAGGTTCGCGGCGCTCGTGTTGTGGTCGAGGTCCACGAAGAGCAGCTCGAGCGACGGGTGGAAGGCGCGCAGGCGGCTCTCGATGCCGCGCGCGATCACCTGGTTCGCGATGCAGCCGAACGGTTGCAGGCACACCACTTTCGTCACGCCCTGCTCGGCCATGTCCACGATCTCCCCCCCGAGCACCCAGCCCTCGCCGTACTGGTGCGTCAGCGAGAGGATGCGGCTCGCCTTGGCCGCCAGCTCCCGCGGCACCGGGAAGTGCACCGGGTAGCCGAAACGCTCGAGCCGCCGGTTCAGGCCGGCGAAGAGCCGCGCGAACCCGGCATCCAGCACCCGGGCGAGCGCGGGCACGAGGCGGCGCTCGTCGAGCCCCGCCGCGCGGTTCACCGTCGCGTTGATCGGCTCCTGCGCGAAGAAGCTCGCCAGCGGCGGGATGACCGGTTCGATCCCCTGTCCGATCAGCCAGTCGGCCAGGTGGTGGTTCGCGAAAGCGGAGTGCTTGACGTAGATCTCGCCCACGATGCCGACGCGAACCGCCGATTCCCGCGCGACCGGGACCGCCGACATCGACCGGCACGCGTAGTCCACGAAATCGAGCGTCGCGCGGAACCCTCTGGCCTCCAGCGCCGACCACTCTCGCACCAGCCGCTCGGCCAGTCTGGCCGCCTCTCCCGGGTTCCGTTCCCGGACGGCCAGCGCGCGCGCCATCATTGCGAGCGCGTCGGTGACGACGACCGTCAGGAGACCGAGCGTGAGCATCTTGCGGCGGTCGATCGTGAAGCCGGGCTGTTCGTTCAGCGGGTCCGCGACGCCGATGCGGATGCCGACGACCGGCACGTCGCCGAACCCGGCGGTGACCATCGCCTTCTTCAGGATCGGGACGTAGTTGCTGGCCCGGCACGGTCCGCCGGTCTGCGTGAGGCCGACGGCGACGTCCGAACGCGGGCCCCGGTATGCGCGCAGCGCCTTCAGGATGTCGCCGACCGCCAGGATCGCCGGGTAGCAGAATCTCGTTGTTGACGTGCTTCAGGCCGAGTTCGAGGGACTCGCCGTCGGTGTCCGGCGCGACCTGAAACGTGTAGCCGAGCCGCGCGAACTCGGGCACGAGCGCCAGCGACAGAAACGGCGCGAACGGCGCCGTGATGATCGTCCGGCGGCGATCCCGCGCCAGAAACGGCGGCGTCGAGGCGCGCCTCGTCTCGTCGCGTGTCGTCGAGGCTCGCGCCCCGACGTTCAGCGTGCGAAGCCGCAGCCGGATCGACCCGGGGGCCGTGGACTCGTCGATGCGCAGCAGCGCGTGCGTCCTGGCCCGCTCGGCCAGCCGCTCGGCGGCCTCGTCGGCGACAATGGCGTCCGGGCCGCAGCCGAACGAGTTGAGCTGCACGAGCTGCACGTCCGGTTGGCTGCCGGCCCAGTCCGCCGCCTCCAGCACGCGGTTCGGGTACGCCCACTGCCCGAGGATGTGAGCGCTGGCGCTGTCCACGCCCGCCAGCCACTGCGACGACACGACGTCGTAGCCGAGGCCGGCCAGCATTTCGGGGATGCCATGATTCAGGTAGGGGTCCAGGTGATACGGCCGGCAGGCCAGCAGCACGATCGGCCGCTGCCGGGCGCGCGCCTGCTCGATCGCCTCACGCCCCATCCGGCGGCGCCGCTGCAGGAACGCCTGGTAGTCGCCCCACGCCGCCTCAAACGCCGTGTCGAAGCCTTCGGCAGCGATGGCGGCAGACGCGAGCGCCTTCTTCGCGGTGACTCGCAACGCCTCCCGGTTCCTGAACGACACCGGCGGCGTGGCCACTGGCATCCGCTGTCGCACGTCGGCGGGCACGTTGCTGGCCACCACCTCCGGGTAGCCGGTGACGATGGGGCAGTTGAAGTGGCTGGAGGTTCCCGCCTCTCCGGCTTCGAACACCACCATCGGGAACAGGACGCGATCGACATCCAGGCCGCCGAGTCGCACCAGATGCGCGCTGGCGATCCGCGCCGGCAGGCAGACGCTGTCCGAGCAGAAGCAGCCGCTGGCGTCCTCGACCATCGTCCGATCGGTGATGCCCGACAGGACCGCTTCGTGGCCGAGCCGGACGAGCAGCGAGGTCCAGAAGGGGAGGTTCTCGTAGGTGCCCAGGGCGAGCGGCAGGCCGACGCGCTGCCGCGGCGGCCGATCGGATGGCCGATACGGGCGCTGCAGCAACAGGTCGAGTTCCGCTGCCAGGTGGTTGATGCCAGGCCGGGCGGCCGCCCCCCGTCCGCTGTGATAGACGCGCTCGCACCGATTGCCGGTCACGTGCCGGCCCGCAGCCTCGAAATCGACCAGGGTAACGGGGCAGCGGTTGTCGCAGCCGCCGCAGCGTGAGGAGCGCTTGCGGCGCACGGCGGGGACGACGATCGACGATAGCGAGCGGGCCGGTTGCGGCGACGCCGCGGCGGCGTCGCGGGCGTGCAGCGCCGCGCCCCACGCGCCGGCCAGGCCCGCCTGGTCCGGGCAGATCACGCGCCGGCCCGTCAGGATCTCGAATGCCCGGTGCACGGCCGGGTTGAGGAACGTGCCGCCCTGCGCCACGATGGTGTCCCCGAGCGCGTCGAAGTCCCGGAGCTTGAGGACCTTCTGCAGGCAGTTGCGCGCGACCGAGTAGGCGAGGCCGGCGGCGATGTCCTCGAGGCCCGCGCCTTCGCGGAGCGCCTGCTTCACCATCGAGTTCATGAAGACCGTGCACCGCGACCCGAGGTCGCGGGGGGCGCGCGATCGGCACGCGGCGTCGGCCAGCTGCTCGGAGGTGAGCGAGAGCCCCTCGGCGAAGGTCTGGAGAAACGTCCCGCAGCCCGACGAGCACGCCTCGTTGACGTCGATCCGGTCGAGCGTGCCCCGGCGCACGAAGAGCGCCTTCATGTCCTGGCCGCCGATGTCGAGCACGAAGCTCGCGCCTGGCGCGAGGGCGCGGGCCGCGCGCAGGTGCGCCTCCGTTTCGACGAGGCCTCGGTCGATTCCAAACGCCGCGCGCACGAGATCCTCGCCGTAGCCGGTGGCCGCGGCGGCGCCGACCGCGGGGTCGCCGCATCCGGCGAACGCCCGGCGCAGCGTTTCGAGTCCGCGCCGGCACGCGTCGAGCGGCTCGCCGCGGTTCATCTCGTAGGCGTGCGCCACCAACCTCCCGTCCCGGTCCACGAGCACGAGCTTCGTCGTCGTCGAACCCGAGTCGATGCCGAGGAACAGATCGCCTCGGGTTTCGTCCGGCGGGACGCGCGGGACCGGGGTGAAGCGCGTCGCGGTCCAGGCGGCGCGGGCGGCTTCGTTCTCGAACAGCGGGCCTGGACCGCCGCGGAGGGGACGGCGCCTGGTTCCAGCCGCGACCAGTGCGCGCAGATCGGACAGGGACATCGGGTGTCCGCTGCCGGCGGCGGCGAGCGCCGCTCCCTCGGCGCATGCCAGCGCCCCGCGGTCGGGCAGCAGGAGGGAGTCCGAGCCGACACGCAGCGTCTCGGCAAGCGCGCGGCGGAGGGCCGGCAGGAAGGTGAGCGGGCCGCCGGTGACCAGGACCGGCGTGTCGGGCGTGCGGCCGCGCGCCAGCGCGGCGAGGACCTGGATCGCCATCGCATGAAAGACCGAGCGCGCCACATCCGCCCGGCTCACACCCGCGCTCAGAAGTCCCTGCACGTCGGTCTTCGCGAAGACGCCGCAGCGGCTGGCAACCGGATGGAGCCGTTCGCCGCTCTGCGCCAGCCGGTCGAGACCATCGACGTCCACCGCGAGCAGGGCCGCCATTTGATCGAGGAAGGCGCCAGTCCCGCCCGCGCATCCGCTGTTCATGCGGGCGTCGACGTGCGCGCCGGGGCCGAGGAATACGAGCTTGGCGTCCTCACCCCCGATGTCGAGCAGCGTCCGCGCGGCCGGATGACGGCGAGCCGCCAGCGCGCAGAGCGCGCGCACCTCCTGGACGAACGGGAGGGCGAGCCGCTCGGCGAGTCCCATTCCTGCAGAACCCGTGAAGGCCACGAGCGCCATGTCGGTTCGCGTGCCGGTCGCCTCGGACAACAGCGCGCGCAGCGCGTCGTCCACCCGGGCTTCGTGGCGACAGTAGGCAGAGGCCTCGATGAGAACGCCGCCGTCCGAAAGGCGGAGGAGGGCCAGTTTGGCGGTGGTGGATCCGACGTCGATGCCGAGCGTCAGGGTCTCGAATTCCACGGAACACCCCAGCGCTGAGAATCCGGGTGAGAGGGAAGATACCTCGACTTGCCGGCGCTGTCGAGGGGTGCCGGCGCACGAGCGCGGGAAACGTCCGATAATGGAGAGCCGGCAGGAGCAGAGGACCAGCTCATGAGTGAACCGGAGGCCCCATCACGATCGAACGCCGCCTCCGAGCGGCGCCTGCCATCGAGTGGTACAATTCTGGCCGGAATGACCGTATTGCAGGACTGTGGCCTCCGCTCACCTCGCCGAGGTCACCCCGACCATGGATAGCCGGGTCGCGCTCGCGCCGCACCGGCATGCGAGGCGTCTGGCCCTCGCGGCTCTCGTTCTCGCGACGAGCGGGCTTGTCGCGGCCCGGCCGTCGCTGCAGTCCGTGCGCCTCATCGTCGGGGACGGCGCCACGTCGGTCATCCTCGCTGCCGATGGCGCGCTGCCTGTGCCGAAGGTCGGTGTCCTGACGGATCCGCCGCGCATCTATCTCGATTTCCCGGATGTCGCGGCGGCGACGGAAGGCGTGCGGGTCGACGGGGACGAGCTGGTCCGCGGCGTGCGAGTCGCGGTCAACCAGTCGCGTCCCATGGTGACTCGCGTCGTCATCGATCTCGCCGGACCGGCGCCGCACCGGATCGACGCTCGCAAGCGCGACGCCGGACAGCTCACCATCGTTGTTGGCGTCCCGGTCGCCGCTGCCGGCGCCCAGCCGCCGCCAGCGGAACCTCCGAAGGCCTTCGTCCAGGCCGTGGTGCCGGCGCCGGCGCCTGCAGCGGCGCCGGCCGTGCCTGCAGCGGCGCAATCGCCATTGCCGCTGCCGAAGACTGGCGAACCGGCCGCTCGCCTGGCCCGCTCGCGGGAAGTGGCCGACGTCCCTGCAGTGACGGTTGTCCGTGCGCCCGCCGAGGATGTCGCGCGGTATCTGCCGCGAGCCTCACCGCTGCTCGACCGCCTTGAACGGCTTCGCCCATTGCTGGTGTCGCTCGACGCCGCGGCCGTCGTCCCGGAGGAGCAGTTGAAGACGGCGGCAGAGGAGTTCACGTCTGTCAGGGAGGCGCTGACGGCAATCGAGCCGCCGCGGTCGGTGGCCGTTACGCACGAACTGTTTCGCGACGTCTGCGTGCTCGGCGCAGCATCGGCCACGGCTCGTGTCGCACCGGCCGGGGCAGACGAGTCGACGCGTGCCTGGAATGCCGCGGCGGCCGCGGCTGGCGCCATCATGCTCCTGGACCGGGCGCGGGCCGAACTGGGACTGGCCCGGCGGCAGCCGGAACGCACCGGCGAGGCTGAACCGGTGATTGCGGCGAGATCGTGTGCACGACACGCAGCGAGGATCCGCGCATGAGTGAACCGAAGACCCCTTCACCCTCCAACGCGGCCTCCGATCGGCCAGCGCCGGCGCCGCCGGGGCCTCCGGCGGCCGGCGACCCGTCGTCGAAACCGTGGCGAACCGAGGGGCTGCCGTCGGGGCAGCCCGCGAAGCCAGGCTGGCGTCCGCCCAAGCTGGCGATCTTCGCGGCGGCCTACCTCGCGCTGTTCGGCCTGCTGACGCTGCAGGACCGGATGTCCGGGCCAGAGGCCGTGTCCTACACCGAGTTCAAGGCGGAGGTGAAGAAGCAGAACGTCAAGGAGGTGTTCTCTCGCGGCGACACGATTCAGGGGGCTCTCAAGCAGGCGGCCCCGCTGTCCGGCAAGCAGGGCAGCACCTACAACCAGTTCAAGACCGAGCGCCCCACCTTCGCGGCGGACGATCTGCTGACCGAACTGGCGGCCGGAGGGGCGACCGTGCGCGCGACGGCGATCGTGGCCGAACGGGGCATCCTCACCAACCTGCTGATTTCGGTCGCGCCGATTCTGCTGCTCGCCGGCCTGTGGCTGTGGATGTTCCGGCGCCAGCAGGGGGCCATGAGCGGCGGGCTGCTCGGCGGCGCGCCGCGCAAGCCGGTCGATCCCGAGAAGGTGCGCGTGACGTTCGAGGACGTGGCGGGGATCGACGAGGTCGAGGCGGAGATCAACGAGGTGGTCGATTTTCTGCGCGACCCGGGCAAATACCGGCGCGTCGGGGCGCGCGCACCGAAGGGTGTGCTGCTGGCCGGCGCCCCGGGCACGGGGAAGACGCTGCTGGCGAGGGCGACGGCGGGGGAGGCCAAGGTCCCGTTCTTCAGCGCCAGCGCGTCCGAGTTCATCGAGATGATCGTCGGCGTCGGCGCGAGCCGCGTGCGGGAGCTGTTCGCCGAGGCGCGCAAGGTCGCGCCGTCGATCATCTTCATCGACGAGATCGACACCATCGGCCGGGCGAGGGGCGGCGCGCGGTCGTTCGGCGGCCACGACGAGCGGGAGCAGACACTGAACCAGATCCTCACCGAGATGGACGGCTTCTCCGGCCACGAGGGGGTGGTGGTGCTCGCCGCCACGAACCGCGCCGACGTCCTCGACCCGGCGCTGCTTCGACCCGGACGGTTCGATCGCACCATCATGGTCCACCCGCCCGACCAGAAGGGCCGGCTGGAGATCCTCCGAGTGCACAGCCGAGGCGTGCCGCTCGCCGAGGGCGTCAAGCTCGAGGACCTGGCCTCGTCCACCCCCGGGATGACCGGCGCCGATCTCGGCGAACCTGGTCAACGAAGCGGCGCTGCTGGCGGCGCGGCGGTCGCGCCAGGCGGTCGGCCAGGCCGACTTCACCGACGCGCTGGAGAAGGTCCAGCTCGGCGCGGCGCGCAACGTCGTGATTCCGGAGTGCGACCGGCGGCGCACCGCCTACCATGAGGCCGGCCACGCGCTGCTCGGCATGCTGCTGCCCGGCGCCGACCCGGTGCGGAAGGTGTCGATCATTCCGCGGGGACGGGCCCTGGGCGTCACCCTGTCGACGCCGGACACCGATCGCTACGGCTACGATGCCACCTATCTGCGGGGCCGGATCGTGGGCGCGCTCGGGGGTATGGCCGCCGAGCAGGAGATCTTCGGCGTGGTCACGACCGGCGCGGAGAGCGATCTCGAGATGGTCACGCGCGTGGCGCGGGCGATGGTCGGGCGCTGGGGCATGTCGGACCGCATCGGCCGCGTGTCGGTGCTGCCGACCGATGGCGATGCCAGGATGTCGGGCACGTCCGATGCGATGCTCGCCGTTGTGGACGAGGAGGTTCGGCGCATCACGGACGAGTGCTACGTTGAGGCGCGGCGGCTGCTGCGAGAGCACCGCGACAAGCTGGACGCGATCGTCGCGCAGCTGCTGGTGAGGGAGACGCTGGACGAGCCGGAGGTCTACGCGGCGGCGGGTATCGCCAAGCATGAGCCGCTCGGCCTGCCGGACGGTACGTCCGCATCGCCCTGCGGCGAGAGGGCGGGTGCCTCTGGCCAGGCCCTGGGCTCCGGGCTCTAGGCTCTGGGCCCATCCGGAAGGTACCGTTCCCTGAGCACCTTCACGTGGTGGATGACGTGTCCCGCCACCATGTAGGCCAGCGCGTTCACCGACACCTGCTTGTCGCTTGCGACGCCGCCCCGCGCCCACGCCTCTTCAGGCAGCATCCGGAACAGCGCCAGGGTTGCCGACCGCAGCGCCTGGAACTCGTCCACCAGGGCCGACCAGGGCTGGTTATCAGCGCGTGCGGCGGTGACGCCCACGTTCTGGTCGAAGCCGGGCAGCGGGCCGTCGAACCCCCGCGCGAACCAGAGCGCCCGGAACGTGAACACGCGCTCGGTGTCGTTCACGTGGTTCAGGACCTCACGGATGCTCCACTTGTCGGCCGCGTACCGGTGCTTCGATTGCACGTCGGAGATGCCCCGCAGCAGGTCGACGACCTCGCGCCCCTGCGCTTCGAGCAGTTCGAGGATGTCGCCGTCGGGCACCTTGTCGATGTAGGTGAAGTAGAACGGCGCGGCTTCCGTGCGGTCGGGTCGGGTCGTCATGGCGCTCCTGTGAACAAACACTTCCCGAAGTGAGTATAGCCCTGACAAGTTCGGCGCTGCGAGCGGCGGCCGACGGCGATTGCGCCACAATGGCCCCGCGCCTCTCATCCTGCGCCTCGCGTGTCGCCGGCTCTCCGGGTCGTTCAGAGAGGGGGCCATGGTCGGCCAGACGCTGTCGCACTACCGCATCGTGGCGAAGCTCGGCGAAGGGGGGATGGGCGAGGTCTACCTGGCCGAGGCGCATGCCCACGGGATCGTGCACCGGGACATCAAGCCGGCCGACCTCATGGTGACCCGGACCGGCCGGGTCAAGATCGTGGACTTCGGCATCGCCCGCGTTCAGGACGCCTCGGCTGTCACCACGGCGGGCGGGTTGGTGGGGACGCCCGCCTACATGGCGCCGGAACAGGCGCGCGGCGAGCGCGTGGACGCGCGCGCCGACCTCTGGGCGCTGGGCGCCGTCCTGTACGAGATGCTGGCCGGGCGCGCGCCGTTTGCGGGCGCGTCGGTCGGGGAGACGCTGTACGCCGTACTCCACAAGGCGCCCGAGCCGGTCGAACGAGTGGCCGCCGGCCTCCAGCCCGCCGTCGCCCGGATTGTCGGCCGCGCGCTCGTGAAGGACCCGGTCGGCCGCTACCAACAGGCCGAGCGGATGCTGGCGGACCTGCAGGCGTGCCGGCAGCAGCTGGCGCGCTCGAGTGAGTGGGCGGCACCCGGCGCAGCCGAGCGCCGGCCGTCGATCGCCGTGCTCCCGTTTGCCAACCTCAGTGCGGACAAGGAGCAGGACTACTTCTGCGACGGCATGACGGAGGAGTTGACCAGTGCGCTCAGCGGTATCGAGGGGCTGCGTGTGGTGGCCCACACCTCGGCGTCGCAGTTCAAAGGGCAGGCGCTCGACATCCGCCGCGTCGGCGAGATGCTGAACGTCGAGAACATCGTCGAAGGCAGCGTGCGGAAGGCGGGCAACAGGCTGCGCCTGACGGCGCAGCTGGTGAACGCGGCGGACGGCTATCACCTCTGGTCCGAGCGGTACGACCGCGAACTGGACGACGTGTTCTCCGTGCAGGACGACATCGCTCGGGCGATCGTCGGAAGACTGAAGATCCGGCTGATGGGGCCCACCGGGGCGGCGCTCGTCAGGCGTCCCACCGACAACCTCGAGGCGTACCAGCTGTATCTGAAGGGCCGCTACCTGTTCGCGCGCCGGTACACCGTCGGTCCCGAACCGGCGCTGAAGTGTTACGCCCAGGCGGTCGAGGCCGCGCCCGACTTCCCGGCTGCCCTGGCGGGCCTGGCCGACTGCTACATGGTCGCGGGGGTCTTCTCGCTGGCGCCGGTTAGCGAGATGCTGCCGAAGGCGAAGGCCGCGATCGAGCGCGCGCTGGCGCTCGACGAGGCGTGCGCCGAGGCCCACCACGCGCTCGGTGCCCTGCACGTCTTTCTCGATTGGGACTGGCCGACGGGCGAACGGGCGATGACACGTGCGCTCGAACTCAACCCGAATCTCTCGATCACGCGCGCGTACCACTCTCTCGGGCTTGCGATGATGGGGTACGCCGACGCGGCGATTCGCGAGGCGGAAGCGGCTATCTCCGTCGACCCGTTCTCGGCGTTCGTGGCGTACCTGGCGGGCGGGACCTACTACATCCTGGGCTCGAACCTGCGCGCGGTTGACGAGACCCAGCGGGCGGCTGAACTCGATCCGCACATGGTGCTCAACGGCTACTTGAGCGCGGCAGCCCTGTCACAGGCCGGCCGCCACGACGAGGCGATCGATACGGCACGACGTGCCGTGACGCTCACCGGGCGAAGCCCCTTCATGGTCGCCGTGCTCGCGACGGTGCTGGATGCCGCCGGGCGGGGTGCCGAGTCGCGCGCGCTGCTCGACGAACTGTCCGACCGCCGGGGGCGCGAGTTCGTGTCCGACGGGGTCCTGGCCGTCGCGCTCGCGGCGGCCGGTGAACCGGACGCTGCGCTGACTGCTCTGGAGCGGGCCGTCGCCGATCGGGGCGGGAGCTTCCCGTGGATGCTGTTCGTTCACGCCTTCGACCCGATTCGTCGCGATCCCCGGTTCCTGAAGGTCCTGGAGCGGATCGGCTACACGGGCAGTTCGGCCGTCCTGCTCGGACGGGAAGACTGAGCCGGCCCGAAGGTCGTGGACTGGAGGCCGGACCGGAAGCCTGGCTGCCGGTCCGCACCGCGCCCGCCTAGTTGCCCATCGCCGAGATCATCCCCATGACTTGATCAACGGGAAGGACGGGATACATCTCGATTGTCCCGAGATCGCTCCAGGCGTAGTTCGCCTTGAGGATCTCGGAGGCGTCGGCGGCCTCGACCAGCCGGAACACCTTTCCGGATCCGATGTAGCTCCACTCGCCGAGCGACTTGACGCCCTGGGGCATCTGCGCCCCCATCTCCTGGCGCCGCCTGACCACGTCGTTCCTGTGTTTGGTCTGGTAGGAGAACACGACCATGAAGAGCATGACTCACTCCTTTCCTGAACGCTGAGCCAAATGACGAGCGTCCGAACCAGGGGAGCGAGCGCCGCCGAGGGGGTGGGGGCCTCCGTGTGACAGAAGCGAAGGGCGCGGGCAAACCGCGTACCCTCGCACTCTAGGCTTGTCGTCCTCCGGAGTCAAGGCGAGGATCGCGCGGTCAGCTCTTCCGGAAGCTGACGGTGGCACGGCGTCTGCAGGCCGGCCGGCGCCTGCTACGCCGCCCGCAGTACGAACTCGACCTTCACCGTCTCGAACGGGAACTCGATCCGGCCGTCAGCGGCGCGGCTCAGAATGCCCGCCTTCAGCAGGGCCGTCACGTCCCCGTGAACGGCCTTCACATCGCGCCCCACTCTCCGTGCTGCGTCTCGGATGGAAACCGGACCCTCTCCACATAGCGTCTTGAGCAGCTCCCAGCGCTTCGCCGTCAGGACCTCCCACAGCAGTTCCGGCGTGGCGAATGCGATGCGGGCCTCGCGATCCGGGCGACGGGTCCTCGCGGTGCGTACCGCATCGGCCAGCGTCTCAGCGAGCGACCGGACTTCAAGGACGACCGTGTTCACGGTTCCACCTCGCAATGTCGGCCCCGAAGTCAGCCATCAGCTGTTCGGGCGTCGAGAAAGAGTACGCCGAGCTCACCGGACCCGCGTGCCGATGGTCGCCGTTTCCCCGTTCGTTGTCGTAGCGGAGCACGCACGCGCCGGCAACCACGTACGCGAGTCGGTACTTGAGACCATGCGTCGACGGCGGCACAGGATGCGGCAGGCGCCAGACTTCGATCTCGGCGAATGCGTCCGCCGCCAGCACGACACGGCGACGAACCAGGGCCACAGCCCGCATGTTGGAGAGAATACCAACATGCACGGGTGTTGTCAATCAGTCCAACAGCCCGACCGGTTCCATCTGCCGGCGCCCGGCTTGACGACGTCATATAATGCTCCCGGTCGCTCCCGCGCGACCCGACACTTCCCACGAGGACTCGATGAACAAGCACCGTCGATTCGGCCGCCGAGAGTTCCTGCAGACGGCCCCGCTCGCCCTGGCGGGGGCCGCGGCGTTCCCGACCATCGTCAAGGCGTCCGCGTTGGGCCGACAGGGGGCTGTCCCGCCGTCCGACCGGGTCGTGATGGCCGGCATCGGCTTCGGCATGCAGGGGCCGTCGAACATGCGGACCTTCCTCGGCAAGAGCGAGGTGCAGTGGGTGGCGGTCTGCGACCTGGACGACGTGCCGCTGAAGCGGGCGCAGGACACCGTCGACCGGCACTACGGCAACACCGCCTGCGCGACCTACAAGGACTACCGCGAGCTGTTCGCGCGCGGCGACCTCGACGCGGTGTCCATCGCGGTCCCGGACCACTGGCACGCCATCCTCTCGATCGCGGCGGTCCGGGCCGGCCTCGACGTGTTCGGCGAGAAGCCGTTCACCCACAGTCTGCGGGAGGGGCGGGCGCTCTGCAACGCGATCAGCCGTTACGCGCGCGTGTGGCAGACGGGCAGCTGGCAGCGGTCCGACGACAACTTCCACCGCGCCGCCGAGCTGGTGCGGAACGGCCGGATCGGCAAGGTCCACCGCGTGGAAGTCGGTCTGCCGGCCGGCCACCACGATTTCGCGGGCACGTTCGGCAAGGAGAAGATCGAGAACCCTCCGGCCGGATTCGACTACGACACGTGGCTCGGCCCGGCGCCGTGGTCGCCCTACTGCGTGGCCCGCGTCCACATGAACTGGCGCTGGAACATGGACTATGGCGGCGGCCAGCTGATGGACTGGGTGGGGCACCACCTCGACATCGCCCACTGGGCGCTCGACCTCGAGCGGACCGGTCCGGTCGAAGTGAAAGGCACGGGGGAGTTCCAGCCGAAGGGCATCTACAACAGCGCGACGAAGTACTGGGTGGAGACGAAGTACGCCGACGGCACGCCGATGGTGCTGGCGGGCGGATACCCGGAAATCCAGAGCGGCACGAAGTGGATCGGCGACGCCGGGTGGATCTGGGTGGACCGTGGAGGGCTCGAGAGCCAGCCGGCTCACCTCATCAGCGAGACCGTCGGCCCGAACGAGACGCGGATCTATCGAAGCCGCGACCACTGGCAGAACTTCCTCGACTGCGTCCGGAGCCGGGCGCTGACGATTGCGCCGGCCGAGGTGGCGCATCGGTCGGCGAGCGTCGGGCACCTGGGGGTCATCGCCATCGAGACCGGGCGGACGATCAGGTGGGATCCCGCCACCGAGGCGATCATCGGCGACGCGGGCGCGGAGCGCCTGCTGTCGCGCGCCTACCGGAAACCGTATCAGATGCCGGCGTAAGGGTGAGGCGCACCATGACCAGACGACGACACATCGCCACCCTCTCACGGACGGTCGTCACGATCGCGTGGCTCGCGGTCGCAGGCGCGGCCCCGTTCGCGTTCGCACAGGCGGCGGCACAGCCGCCGGCGCCCGCCGCGGCTGCGGTGCCCGCGACGGCTGGCGCGCCTGCCTCGCTGGACGCCATTCTCAAGCAGCTGGCCCTCTACGACGGAGGCATCGAGTCGGCCGCGGCCTGGCAGCTTCGCGACTACGTGTACTCGCGCAAAGACGATGCGGCGGGCCGCGCGGAATGCGAAGCGAAGCTGCTCGCGTTCCTGAAGTCGCCGGCGAGTCCGGCGGCGCGGACGATGGCCGCCCGGCACCTGCGCGTGATCGCGGACGACACGGCCGTTCCGGCGCTGCAGGCGATGCTCGTCGACGACAAGTCGGCCGATCTCGCGCTCTACGCGCTGCAGGGTATCGCCGGCGCCACCGCCGAGCGCGCACTCGTGCAGAGCCTCGGCGTGACGATCGGAACGACGAAGGTCGCCATTGTCGCCGCGCTCGGCGAGCGCCGCAGCGGCACGGCGGTCCCCGCGCTCGTGCCGCTGCTCCAGCAGCCGGCGCTGACCGGCGCAGCCGCCGTCGCGCTCGGGCGGATCGGCGGGGACGCCGCCGCGTCGGCCCTCGGCGCGGCTTACGGCGGTGCCACGGGCGCGCTCAGAGCCACCATCGCCGGCGCGCTGCTCGAGGCCGCGTCCGGGTTCGAGTTGACTGGGCAGAAGCTGCCGATCTACGAGAAGCTCGCATCGGACACGGCGCTTCCCACGCCACAGCGCCGGGCGGCGCTGATCGGACGCATCCACTCCTCCGACCCCCGTCAGGCGGTGATCGCGATGCTGGCCAGCCCGGACCCGCTCGCGCAGGAGGCGGCGATCGCCTGCGTGACGTTCGCGTTCTTCCCGGACACGACCGGCAAGTTGTGCGCGCAGCTCCCCGGCCTTCCCGACGCCACCAAGGTCCAGCTGATCGCCGCGCTGGCCGGCTATCCCCATGCCCAGGTGGAGTCGGCCGTGATGAACGAGCTGGGGGGCCAGGCGCCAGCGGTCCGCATGGCGGCGTTCAAGACGCTGGGAACCATCGGCGGACCGGCGGCGGTGCAGCCGCTCGCCGAGGCCGCGGCCGCGTCGAAGGGCGTCGAACAGACGGCGGCGCGCGCGGCGATCGGTTCGCTGAAGGGGCGGGCGGTGGACGAGGAGATCGTCGCGCAGTTGGCGAAGAAGCCCGCGGATCCCGTGGCCGGCGAGTTGCTGCTGGCCGTCGGCGATCGACGGATCTTCCCGGCCAAGCCCGTCGTGACGGCGGCGTTGGCCTCCCCGTCGCCGGCGATCCGCGCGCAGGCCCTGAAAGCACTGCGCGGCATCGGTACCCCCTCCGACATGCCAGCAGTTCTCGACCTGCTCGTCGGCGAAAGCGAGGAATCCGATCGCGCGGAAGCCGAGAGGACCGCGGTCGCGCTGGCCCAGAAGATCGACAACCTCGACGGCCGGTCGAACGTGGTCAGGTCGCGGCTTGGCGGCGAGAAGCGCGCCGACGCGCGTGTGAGGCTCATCGGCCTGCTCTCGCTCATCGGCGACCCCAGCGCGCTGCCGGCCCTCCGGACGCTCGTGGGAGACGACGACCTGGAGGTTCGCGACGCGGCGGTTCGAGCCGTGGCCTCATGGCCGACGCCGGCCGCGCGCGAGGACCTGCTGAGGCTCGCCCGCGAGTCGCGGAACCAGACCAACCGGCTGCTCGCGATCGGCGGCCTCGTCCGTGTCGTCGGACTCGAGAAGTATCGCGACCCACAGGCGGCCGTCGCTGACCTCAAGGAGGCGGCGGCGCTGTCATGGAGGCCGGAGGAGCAGAAGCTGATCCTCGGCGCCGTGACGAAGTTCCCGTGCCAGGCGGCGCTCGACCTGGCCAACGGGTTCCTGAAGGAGCCCGACGTGAAGGCGGAGGCGCAGGCGGCGGTCAAGGCGATCACGGCGCGCCTGAAGAAGGAGGCGGTGACGAAGTGAAGACGCACACGTTTGCAGGGGCGGCCCTCTCGGCGGCGTTGCTGGCGTCGGTCGTGATGGCCGTGGGACAGGCGCAGGAGAAGGTGGAACTGAAGCTGAAGCTCCCGAAGCCGATGTTCGTCGGGACGCCGACCAACATCAAGAGCGCCAATCTCGAGGTCGTCACCGGCAAGTCGCGCGGGCCGTTCATGGTTCCGGTCGGGACGAAGCTGCTGTCGCTGAAGCGGCCGGTCACGTCGAGCGACCGGCAGCCGGTCATCGGCGAACTCGAGATGATCGCCGATGGCGAGAAGGAAGGCGGAGACGGCTACTTCGTCGAACTTGGCCCCTCGAAGCAGTGGGTGCAGATCGACCTGGGCGTGCGGTACGCGCTCCACGCCATCCTGGCGTGGCACTATCACAGCCAGGCCCGCGTCTATCGGGACGTGATCGTGCAGGTGGCCGACGACAAGGACTTCCTGAGGGGCGTCACCACGCTCTTCAACAACGATCACGACAACTCGTCGGGTCTGGGGATCGGGAAGGACAAAGAGTACATCGAGGTGGCCGAGGGGCGGCTGTTCGACCCGAAGGGGGCGACGGGCCGCTACGTCCGGTTGTACTCCAATGGCAACACGGTGAACGACCTCAACCACTACGTCGAGATCGAGGTCTACGGCACGCCGGCGAAGTAGGGAGCCGGTGCCACGATCGGGCCGGAGCCCGCATCCCCGAGTCGCCGTCGTGCACGCCTCGTCTCGGGCCTGGCGCGCCGTAGCCCGAAGGGCGAAGGCGGGTCTGCCGCTCCGCAACGCACCCCACGGCGGAAGCCGCCGCGGGGCCCCAAGAACAGCGTTGCTCCGGGCAGATCCCTGCGACGCGGCATGGATCCCGGCGCGGCGCGTCAGGATAGCGGGTTCGTCATCTGGGCCGGTACGGATTCGTCGGCACCGGGTCGTCGCCGGCGCCAGGGGCGCGCGCCGCCCACAGCAGGCCGCGCTTCACCAGCTCGCGCGCCTCCGGCACGTCGAAGTCGGCGGCGGTGTGCCCGAGCGTGCAGTTGAAGACCCGCCCCTTCCCGTACAGCTTCCTCCACACAACCGGCATCACGACCCCGTCGAGCGCCGGCAGCGGCTTCGCCGAGAACGTTGTCGTGGCCAGCACCTCCACGCCGGGATCGACCAGCATGTAGTACTGCTCCGACTTGATGCGGAATCTGGCGAGGCCCTTCGTGATCCGGTCGGGCCGTCCCGCGATGTCGACCGCGTATTCGATGATGTTGCCCGGATGCGCCGCCCACGACCCGCCCACCATGAATTCGTACTCCGGGCTGGCGCGGAACGAATCGGCCAGCCCACCGTGCCACCCGGCCAGGCCGACGCCGCTGCGGACCGCGTCGAGGAGCCCCCGCTCCTGCTGGGGCGTGATTTGCCCCATCGTCACCGCCTGGACGATGAGCGAGAGCCCCCTCAGCTTCTGGGCGTCCAGATACACATCGAGCGTGTTGACGATCTCGACGTCGAAACCCTGCGCGGTCAGCCACGGCGCGAAGACGTCGACGGTCTGTTTCGGCTGGTGCCCCTCCCAGCCGCCCCAGACCATCAGGACCTTCTTCCTCGCCGCCGCTTCCTGCGCGCGCATGGCGGGCGCTGCTGATACAAGGATGCCGGCCAGCGCGGCGAGCCCCGCGGCCACTTTCATCCCGCTTCCGAGTGTGCTCATACCGGTCGTGCCTCCTCTGCCTCTGCCGCATTATCACTCCGGGAGTGATTCCGCCTGATTGTGCCAGAATACTGGCAGTTCGCCTCGGGAATCGACAGGGGGGCAGCAATTCGGCCCCGACCGCCACCGCCGCGCGGCTTGACAGACACGGCGCCGGATGGGGAAGAACGCTCAGAGCACAGCGGAAGTTCAGCCGGTTGCGCCCGGTATTCGGCTACAATAGCTCGGCTCCGGGATCGTACCTGGAAACGGTGCCCGCACCGGACCTAATAAGGAGGCGACTGATGAAGCGCGTGAGCATGGTGGCAGTTCTGGCGTTGGTGGCAGCCGTCATGGCGGCCCCCGTATCGGCGGCGCCAGCCAAGTGGGTGCGTGGGCCGGTGACCGCCTTGACGGGCGATTCGATCACCGTCACGGTCAAAGGGGCGGAGTCGACGTTCAAGATCGAGACGACGACGCGGCTCATCGCCCGAGGGGCGGGGTCGGCGACCCGCGAAAAGGGCGGAGTGAAGTTTGCCGACTTCGTGAAGGTGGGCCAGTACGTCGAGGTTCGCTACACCGAGGCTGGCGGCGTCAAGGCGGCCACCGAGATTCGGCTGCTCGCGGCCGAAGAGGAGAGCGCGTCCAAGGAGAAGGACGCCACGGTTTCGGGCAACGCCAGCGCGCAGGGCACGGTCGTGTCGGTCGCCGTGGACTCGATCGTGATCACCGTCGATGGCGCTGACGTCAAGTTCGCCGTGACGCCGAAGACTGTCGTGACCGGGACGGGGATGGGCACGAAGACGCGCGAACTGCAGGCGGCCGGCAAGTCGGCCGTCATCACCGAGTTCATCGGGGCAAAGGACCAGGTGGTGGTGTACTACACGGAGGGGGCCACGCCAACGGCCTTCAACATCCGGGTGGTCCAGAAGGTCGCCAAGTAGGCGCCGGCCGGTCACGTCCCACGAGCGCGGGCGGGGCGGCCCTGGCCGTCTCGCCCGACGTGTCTTCCTTACCCGCTTCCGGGGCCCTTCCCTGGAGCCTTACTCTTCCAGCGGCGGTTGCGGTCCGAGGCGGATTCCGGCGATATCCGGGTCTTCGCCGTCCGCGCGACTCGGCGCGGCAGACTTCTGCGCGCTGACTTCGGCCCGACGGGCCGATTTCATCTGCTGGCGCTCGCGCTTCTTCTTCTCGCGCTCGCGCTTGAGGAATGTGGGTCTCGATTTGTTCATGCTCCTCCAAGACTAGAACTGCCTCCACGATATCAGATCCGGGCGCCTTTCCGCCCCCCCAGCCACTCCTGGAACTGCTCCAGGTAGATGTAGAAGACCGGCGTGATGTAGAGGGTCAGCGTCTGCGAGACGATCAGGCCGCCGACCACCGCGAGGCCCAGCGGCCGCCTCGCCTCCGACCCCGCCCCGAACCCCAGCGCGATCGGCAGCGTCCCCATCAGCGCCGCCATCGTCGTCATCATGATCGGGCGGAATCGCACCCGGCACGCCTGGTAGATCGCCTCGGCCGCGCTCAGACCCTCGCGCTTGCGGGCCTCGATCGCGAAGTCGATCATCATGATCCCGTTCTTCTTCACCAGGCCCACCAGCATGATGACGCCGACGAAGGCGTAGATGTTGAGATCCTGCTTGAACAGCAGCAGCGTGAGCAGCGCGCCGAAGCCGGCCGCGGGCAGCCCCGAGAGAATCGTGATCGGGTGGATGAAGCTCTCGTAGAGGATTCCCAGCACCACGTAGATGACGAAGATGGCGAGCGCCAGCACCCACCCCAGACCCTTCGTCGAGTCCTGGAAGGCCTGGGCCGTCCCCTGAAAGGTCCCCGAGACGGTGTCGGGCAGGGTCTCGCGGGCCACCGCCTGCACGCGATCGACCGCCTCGCCGAGCGCCACGCCAGGCTTCAGGTTGAAGGACAGCGTCACCGACGGTAGCTGACCGGTATGGTTGACCGAGAGCGGGCCCGCCGTCTGGCGCGTGGACACCACGGCCGAGAGCGGGACGAGCCGGCCGCCGCTCGCCTGCACGTAGAGCAGCGACAGCGCTGCCGGGTCCCGCTGGTACTGCGGCGCGACCTGCATGATGACCTGGTACTGGTCGTCGGGCGCGAAGATCTGCGACACCTGCCGCGACCCGTAGGCCGACATCAGGGCCAGCGCCACCTGGTCCACCGTCAGGCCCAGGGCGGCGATCTGGTCCCGGTTCAGCAGGACCTCGATCTGCGGGTTCCGCAGCTGCAGGTCCGACGTCACGTCGTCGATCCCCTCGACGGTTCGCAGCGCCGCTTCGAACCTCGGCGCCGACCGGTACAGCAACTCGGTGTCCGGGTCCTGGAGCGTGAACTGGTACTGGCTGCGCGTCATCATCCCGCCGATCCGGATCGCCGGCGGGTTCGTCAGGAAGACGCGGATGCCAGGGATCCGCGCGAACTTCGGCCGCAGCGACTCGATGATCTGGTCGGCCGTGAGGGCTCGCTCCTCCCGCGGCTTCAAATCCACGCTGAGCCGCCCGCCCGACCCGAAGACGTTCGCCGTGTAGCCGGCGACGTTATCGTCGTTCGACAGCACGTCCATCACGTCTTTCAAGCGCGCCACGGAGGCTTCGAAGCCGAGCCCCTGAAGCGTCTCGACCTGGCCCATCAGCTGGCCCGTGTCCACGCTGGGGATGAACCCCATCGGGATGCGGCCGAACAGGTACACGGTGCCGGCCAGCAGCAGCGCTGACACCAGCATCGTGACTCCCTTGAACCTGATCGTCTGGCGCAGCGACCATGAGTACCCGTTCAGGAACCCGTCGAATCCGCGCTCCATCACGTTGTAGAACCACCCGTGGCGGATCGTGTGCGGCGCCTTCAGGAACCGGCTGCACAGCATCGGCGTCAGCGTCAGCGAGACGACGCCGGAGACGAGGATGGCCGCGCCGATGGTCACCGCGAACTCGTGCATCAGCCGGCCGACGACGCCGCCCATGAAGAGGACCGGAATGAACACGGCCGCGAGCGACAGGGTCATCGAGACGATCGTGAACGCGACCTCCTTCGAGCCGTCGAGCGCGGCCTGCAGCCGCGGCTTGCCCATCTCCATGTGCCGGACGATGTTCTCCAGCATGACGATGGCGTCGTCAACGACGAAGCCGACCGAGAGCGTGAGCGCCATCAGCGACAGGTTGTCGAGGCTGTAGCCGAGGACGTACATCACGGTGAACGTCCCGACAATCGAGAAGGGGAGCGCGAGGCTGGGGATGATCGTGGCCGACACGTTCCGGAGGAACAGGAAGATCACGAGCACGACCAGGCAGGCGGTCAACTGCAGCGTGAACGTGACGTCGTCCACCGACTCGCGGATCGGCACCGCCCGGTCGCTCCGGATCCGGAGCTGCACCGCCGCCGGCAGCTGCTGTTCGAGCTGCGGCAGCAACGCCTTGATCCGGTCCACCACCTCCACCGTGTTCGTACCCGGCTGCCGCTGGATGGCGAGGTAGATCGTGCGCGCGCCGTTGTACCAGCCGGCGTTGCGCTCGTTTTCGACGCCGGCGTAGACGTTGGCCACCTCGTTCAGGCGCACGGGGCTGCCGTTGCGCCACGCCACCACGATGGCGTTGTAGGCGGCCGCCTCGAGCAGCTGGCCCGACGCCTGGATGACGAAATTGCGGTCGGGCCCGTACAGTGTGCCGGCCGGCCGGTTGACGTTCGACGCGGCGATCGCCTGCGCCACCTGGTCGATGCCGATCTGCCGCGATGCGAGCTGCATCGGGTCGACGTCGACCCGCACCGCGAACTTCTGCGACCCGAATACGTTGACCTGCGCCACGCCGGTCACCATCGACAGGCGCTGCGCCAGCAGGTTCTGCGCGTACCGGTCGAGTTGGGCGAGCGGCAGGCTGGGGGAGCTGAGCGTCAGGAACAGCACCGGCGCGTCGGCCGGGTTCACCTTCTGGAACGACGGCGGCGACGGCATGCCGGGCGGCAGCGACCGCTGCGCCCGCGCAATCATCGACTGCACGTCCTGCGCGGCCGCGTCGATCGATCGGCTCAGGTCGAACTGCAGCGTGATGCTGGTGAACCCCTGCGTATTGCTCGAGCTGATGGAGCTGACGCCGGCGATCGTCGAGAACTGCTTCTCGAGCGGCGTCGCCACCGACGCGGCCATCGTCTCAGGGCTCGCCCCCGGCAGGCTGGCGTTGACCTGGATCGTGGGGAAGTCGACCGTCGGCAGGTCGCTGACGGGCAGCAGCCGGTAGCCCATGATCCCGAAGATCAGGATCGACAGCACCAGCAGCGTGGTGGCGACCGGACGGCGGATGAACGGTTCGGCGAGGTTCATGGTGGTATCCTCGGCCTACCGCAGGCCCTGCCGGCCGCCGCGCTCACCGTCGGCTCCGCCTCGATCCGCCGCGGCGCCACGTCCCGCATCGCCTCGGCCCGCGCCGCGCTCCGTGACGCGCGCCCCGGGCACGAGCCGCAGGTGACCGTCGGTCACCACCACTTCGCCCGCCGACACGCCGTCGGCCAGCACCGTCAGTCCGCTCTGCTGCCGTTCGATTCGAACCGGGCGCATCTCGACCGTCTGGTCCGCCTTGACGACGTACACGTACTGCCCGTCCTGGGAGGCCTGGACGGCGGTCGCCGGCACGACGAGCGTGTTGGGGTCGGTCGTCAGCGCCAGCGTGACCTGCACGAAGGCGCCCGGCCACAGCTGCCGATCGCCGTTCGGGAACGTCGCCTTCAGTCGGATCGTGCCGGTGGCCGAGTCCACCACGTTGTCGATGAAGCTGAGGTGGCCGGTCTCGGGGGGCGGCGGCGGACCCGCCGGACCGCGGCTCGTCGTGGACGAACCCGGAGGCGGGATGGCCGGAGTGCCTGGGCCGGCCGGCGCGGCGGATGCAGTGCCCACGCCAGCGGGCACGAGCGCCGTCACCGCGAGCGGCCGTTGCGCCTGGTAGCGGTGAATGTCTGCCAGGAAACGCCCAGGGACCGAGAAGGTGACGTAGACCGGCGACAGCTGGTTGATCATCACGAGCGGGGTCGTGTCGTTCGCGCGGACGAGATCGCCGACGTGGGCGCCGAGCGCGCCGGTGCGGCCGCTGATGGGCGCGGCGATCTCGGTGTACTGCAGATTCAGCCGCGCCGTGTCGATCGCCGCCTTGTCGGCCGCCACCGTAGCGGTCAACGCGGCCACCGTGGCGCGCGACGTCTCGACCTGGTCGCGGGTGATCAGCCCGCGCTCGGCCAGCGTCTCGTTGCGTCCCGCCTGGGCCTTCGCGTTCTGGAGCGTGGCCGCGTCGCGCGCGAGGACCGCCTCGGCCTGGGCGAGCGTGGCCTGGAACGGCCTCGCGTCGAGGCTGAAGAGCGGCTGGCCCTTGACGATGTCCTGGCCCTCCGCGAAGTGAACCTCGCGCAGCTGCCCTGTGACCTGGGCTCGAATCAGCACGCTCGAGATCGCCTCGACCGCGCCCACGGCCGGCAGCGTCACCGGCATCGCCTTCTGCTCGACGCGTGCGGTGACGACCGGTACGGGACCGCCCGCGCCGCGGGCCCCCCCCCGCGCGCCTGGGGCGGCCGGGCCCCCCTGGCCCTCCTGGGCGGGCGACGTCGAGCAGGACGCCAGCGCGAGAGGCGTCAGGATCAGGGCGAGCAGCGGGCGAAGAGGCATCTTGAACATCGTGGAGTATCTTGACACGATTCGGGCCCGACAGCAGAGACCGCGATTCTCGGCCGCGGCTGGCCGACAGCCCCTTCCCTCCCTCGCCGCCTCCGCGTCCCGGGAAACCATCCTCGCTCTGGACCGGTTTCCGGCTTCCAGCGCCCGCCTCGCGCTAAAGCCCTGGCTCGAGCGGCCGCGCTTCGGCGGTGGAAACCGGCCCACCCGCTCGTCGGTTTCCGGGCAGTGGGGACGGGCCGCTCCGAACCGGCTCGTCCGGAAAGGGCCAGCCAGCCAGCCGCGATACTGGGTCGCGGTCTCCTGCTTGGTACTCGAGGTGGGGAGCGAGGGGGTGGGCAGGCCGCTCTCGGGAGCGGCCGCCGATGCCGCGCGGAGGCGGCATCGGCGGATTCCGTGTGCGCGCTACTGACCCGTTCCGAACACCATGATCGCGTAGACAAACGTGACGATGAACGCGACGATGGCGAACGCCATGATCGGCCGGTGAATCGACGACCGTGACGGGGTCTCGCGCGGGTCGGCCAGCCGGCTCCGGCGCCAGCCGAATCCCGCGTAGATGATCAGGCCCGCCTCCATCCAGACGATGAGGCGCAGCCAGGTGTCGGTCGGCAGGCCCCACATCACGTACAGGCACGCCAGCGCGCCCGAAATGCCGACGATCCACGCGCCAGCCATGCCGCCGGGCACCTTGAAGGGACGCTCGATTCCAGGGTTGGCCACTCGCAGGAGCGGGACGCCCACGCACACCAGCACGAACGCCAGCAGGGTGCCGATGGAGACCAGTTCGCCCACCAGGCTCATCGGCATCACGCCGCCGCAGAAGGCGACGAAGCAGCCGGTGAGGACCGTCGCGATGTACGGCGTCCCGTGCTCCTTGTGGACCGCGCCGAACCAGGGCAGCAGGCCGTCCTTGCTCATCGCGTAGAAGATGCGCGTCTGGCCCATCATCATGACGAGGATGACGGACGTGAGGCCGGCGAGCGCCCCTAGCTTGATGAGGAATGTGAACCCGGTCTGCGCGAACGGCGACCAGCCGCGCAGCGCGACGATCTTGTCGATGCCGACCGCGATCGGATCCGGCACGCCCAGCTGCTTGTAGTTGACGACGCCCGTCAGGGTCAGCGCCACCAGGATGTAGAGGATGGTGCAGATGACCAGCGAGCCCAGGATCCCGATCGGCAGGTCTCGCTTCGGGTTCTTCGCCTCCTGCGCCGTCGTCGACACGGCGTCGAAGCCGATGTAGGCGAAGAAGACCACCCCCGCCCCGGTGAGCACACCGTTCAGGCCCCACCCGTAGGCGTTCACCTGGTTCCCGTTCAGCGTGATGATCTCCTTGGCGGGCACCAGCGCCGCCAGCCCGGTCGCCGCCGAGTTCACGAAGAGGTTGTCCGACGAGATGAGGCTGATGCCGAGGCCGATGAACACCAGGACGATGGAGACCTTGATGACGACGATGAGGTTGTTGACGAAGGCGCTCTCGCGCATGCCGCGGTAGAGGATGGCCGCCACGAGCAGGCCGATGAACGACGCCGGGATGTTCCAAAGGCCGAAGGCGCGCGTGACGCCGTCGTTGAGGAGCACCTGCTCCCACGGCCCCTTCGTGAAACGCAGCATCGTGTCCGACACCGGGATGCCGAGCGTCTTGTGCATCAGGCTGAGGAAGTAGCCCGACCAGGAGGTGGAGACCGTCACCGCGCCGAACGCGTACTCGAGCACCAGGTCCCAGCCGATGATCCAGGCGATGAACTCGCCCATCGTCGCGTAGCTGTAGGCGTACGCCGACCCGGCGACCGGGATCATCGACGCCATCTCAGCGTAGCAGAGCCCGGCCAGCGCGCAGAGCACGCCGCCGATCATGAAGCTGTACACGATGCCCGGGCCGGCGTAGTTGGCCGACGCGGTGCCGGTGAGCGAGAAGATGCCGGCGCCGATGATCGCCCCGATGCCGAGCATCGTGAGGTTGAACGCTGACAGCGTGCGCTTGAGCTGTCCGCCGGCGTGCGCGCCGTGAACGGCTTCGCCGGCCAGGGGGTCGTTGGCGTCGGCGATGAGTTTGTCCAGGTTCTTCTTGATGAGCAGACCTGCCATGAGTTGCGCCTCCGAAGCAGAGCCGAAGGATGCCGCGCGCCGGGGTCGGTCCAGGCGCCCGGGGGCGAGCGCGAGCGGCCATTATAGGCTGAATGCCGGTGTCAAGGAGGGCGATTCTGTCCGTGACCGCCGGCGCTCGCGGTCGGGCAGCTGCAGTCGGTCGGATATGGCGAGTCGCGGCCGGCGGCCGAGAACGAAGCGACCGAAGGCGACGCGCTCGGCCGGCGGGAGTCGAGGTGCAGGCGTTGGGGGGGAGACGAAGTGAGCCCGCGGGAGGTATAATTGCACGTTTGGCCCCCGGGTCCGCGGGAGGACCGACGGGGCGCCTGTCAAAGGAGGAAGGAAGATCATGCGTGCGCGTACTGGAGTTCTTGCTATCGTTCTGGGTCTTGCCCTCATGACCGCCGCGTGCGGGACACCCCCGACCGCGGATATCGACGCCGCGAAGGCTGCGGTCACCGCGGCGGCCACGGCCGGCGCCGGCGACTACGCGGCCGCTTCGCTGAAGGCTGCCGAGGATGCGCAGGCTGCGCTCGACGCCGAGCTGAAGGCCCAGGAAGCGAAGTGGTTCAAGTCGTACGACAAGGCCAAGCAGCTGGCCACCGACCTGAAGACCGCCGGTGAGAAGGCGGCGGCGGATGCCGCGACGGGCAAGGAGAAGGCCAAGGCGGACGCCACCCAGGCCATCGCCGACGCCAGGACGGGGCTGACGGATGCCGATGCCCTGCTGGCGAAGGCGCCGAAGGGCAAAGGGTCGGCCGCCGACATCGGCGCGATGAAGACCGACATCGCGGCCGCGGTGGCCACGCTGGTCGAGGCCGACAAGGCCCTCGGCGACGGCAAGTTCCTTGACGCGCTCGCCAAGGCGGAGTCGGCCAAGAAGACGGCCGCGTCCGTCAAGGAAGCCGTCGAGATGGCCAAGGGAGCCAAGAAGTAGCAGGGAACGACCGACCGGGGTGCTGGGAGGGGCTGATGCTGAGCGGTGACCGCCTCGGGTGGCGCAAGGCGGTCGCCGCGGTCATCGGCGTCGCGCTTCTTTCCGGTGCCCTGCTCACCGCACGCTGGGTCGCGTCGCGCCGCCAGGCGCTGATGCAGTCGGCAGCCGACGCCACCGGCAATGCCGTTCGGGCCGCCCGCGCCGCGGATGCCATGCGCTGGGCGCCGGACGAACTCGGCGCGGCCGAGCGCGCCTCGCGCGAGGCGCTCACGCGCCAGCGGGTGGAGCAGGAAAGGGCGTTGCTGGTTCCGGATGCCGGGCCGGTGGTCGAGGCCTGGGCTGTCGCGGAACGCGCCGCGCGTCGCGCGGCCGACGCCGCCCGTACCCGCCATGCCGAGAGCGCCCGTTCCGCCTCGGGACAGATCGATGAAGCTCGGCGGGCCTTTTCCGAGGCGGAGGCCGCGGCGGCGAGGATCTACCTCGGAGCCGACCGTCGTCTGCTGGCCAGGGCGCGCAGCACGCTCAACGAGGCGACGGCCTACCAGCGCGGCGGCGATTTCGACGAAGCGGCGGCGCGTGCGCGCGACGCGACCGCGCTGGCCGCGCAGGTCAGCGAGCGGGCGGTCGTTCTGGCGGAGCGGTACGCGGACGCCGGCACCGTGGCCCGGTGGCAGCGGTGGAAGCACGAGACGATCGAGTGGTCGCGACGCGAGGGGCGGCCGGCGATCGTGGTGGTGAAGGACGCCCACCTGATGACGGTGTACGACCGCGGCGAGCCGGTGAAGACCTACCACGTCGAGCTCGGCTTCAACTGGATTGCCGACAAGCGTCAGGAAGGAGACGGCGCCACGCCCGAGGGCCGTTATCGGGTCGTGACCCGCATGGACAACCTGTCCTCCGACTACTACCGGGCCCTGCTCATCGACTTTCCGAATGCCGAGGACCGCGCGCAATTCGCCCACGCGCGAAAGAGCGGCGAACTGCCGGTATCGGCGAGGATCGGCGGACTGATCGAGATCCACGGGAGCGGCGGCCGCGGGAACGACTGGACCAACGGCTGCGTCGCCGTCACGAACGCCGAGATGGACGACCTGTTCAGCAGGGTGGGCGTCGGCACGCCTGTGACGATCGTCGGCAGCGACACCTACGGACCGATCGCCGACTTCGTCCGGCGAAACAGGCGGGAGGCTCCGAATGGCGGACACTGACCCTGTCGCCGCCCCGCCACCGTCGACCGACGTCTCTGCCGCCGTCCCGCCCGCCGCCCCGCAGCCCGGACGATGGCCGCGCCGGATCGGTCCGCTCACGATCACGCGTCGCGCGGCCGTCATCGCGGCAGCCGCGGGTGCGCTGCTCGCCGCCGTCGCGTGGGCCGGCACCGGCTACCGCTACCGGCCATACGTCGACGAACCCGCGCGCCTGTCGGGGCATGCGCCCGGGAGCGACCGCGAACTGAAGCTGCTGGTGTCGCGCCTCGACCGCCGAACCCGCGAACTCACGGCGCGCCTGAAGGCTGCCGCCCCCCGCGGCGTCTACATCGTCATCGACCAGACCCAGAACCGCCTGTACCTGAAGAAGGACGAGGAGACGCTGCTGGATGCGACCTGCTCGGCCGGATCGGGGATGGTGCTGAAGGAGTCGGTGGGCAAGAAGCGCGAGTGGGTGTTCGACACGCCTCGCGGGCGGTTCGAGGTCCTGTCGATGATGCGCGACCCCGTGTGGGCGAAGCCCGACTGGGCGTTCGTCGAAGAAGGGCTGCCGATCCCGACCAACCCGGCCGACCGACTCGAGTCGGGATCGCTGGGGGAATTCGCGCTGTACTTCGGCAACGGCTACCTGATCCACGGGACGCTGTACGAGCGGCTCCTCGGCCGGGCGGTGTCGCACGGCTGCATCCGCGTCGGGCGCAGCGACCTGCGGAAGGTCTGGGCGAACGCGCGGATCGGCACCCGCATCTACATCTACTGACGGCCATGACCAAGCCTCGCGTCCGCCTGCGAACCTGTCTCGCGGCCTTCGTCGCCGCCACGGCGGTCCTGTGGGCTGCGGCCTGCGGGAAGGACAACGCGGCGCCGCCACGCGACGACAGCACGGCGAAGGCCGCGCGCCTCCAGCGACTCAACGATCTGCTGCAGCGGCAGATCGAACTGGCCGGAGGCAAGGAGTTCTATCTGGTGCTCGACCCGGCCGGGTCCGAACTCACGCTGATGCTGAGCGGCGCAGAGCTCCACTGCTACCGGGTCACGGGCCTCCAGGTCGGTACTCCGCGGGTGTCCTGGTTCGGGCGGCGTGTGGAACAGCCGTGGCAGAACGTCGTGTGGCGGCGCGGTGAGCTCGATCCGCCGCGCGAGATCGATCGCCTCGTCGTCCAGGCGCCGCCGCCGAGGAAGGACGCCGCGGAACCCGAGCCGCCTCCCATTCCGCCGACGCCGGAAGAGATGTATCCCGTGCCGAGGCGCTACCAGGTGCGCTTCGACGACGGGCGCTCCATCGAGGTGCGCCCGCTCGACGCAGACCGGAAGGCCAGCCGCCTCGCGCGCTTCGGTGCGTGGTGGAGCGCGAAGTGGCGCGACGTGGCCGCGGCGCTGTTCCGCAAGAACCGCGACGCGGTCCGGCTGCGGCTGGTGCTGGAACCGAAGGACGCCGCGTCGCTCTACCGGTCCCTCCCGCCCGCCGTTCGGCTGATCGTGCTCACGAACGACCGCCCGACCGAGTCGGCGCCGAAGCGGCCTGCCGCTGCGGGCCGATAGGCCCCTCAGGCGGCCGCATCGTGGGTGGCATCATCGCCGGCCGACTGACCCCTAGTTCTTTCCCTGCTTCGCGGCCTTCTTGGCCGTCTTGGCAGCCTTCTTCTCGGCCTTCCGGGCCTTCTTCGCCGCCTTCTTCTCGGCCTTCCGGGCCTTCTTCGCGGCCTTTTTCGCGGCCTTTTTCGCGGCCTTCTTCTCCGCCTTCTTCTCCGCCTTGGCCGCCTTCTTCGCAGGCTTCGCCGCCTTCTTGGGCGCGGCGACTTTCTTCACGGGCTTCGGCGCGTCCTTGGCAGGGGCAGCCTTCTTCACCGGCTTCGGCGCCTTCCTGGCAGGGGCAGCCTTCTTCACCGGCTTCGCCACCTCCCTGGCTGGGGCAGCCTTTCTCGCCGGCTTCGCCACCTTCCTGGCTGGGGCAGCCTTCCTGGCGGCCTTCGCCTTCGGTGTATGAACTGGCGCTGGCTGGGCGGCAGGAGCGGGCTGTGCGGCAGGCTCGGACGCGGCCGGTGGCGTCTCTGGCTGAGCCACGTCGGTCGGCGGAACTTCAGGGATCAACTCTTCAGGCATAGTGTTCCTCCAAGATCCACAGTCTGCCGTCACGGCACCCCTGCTCCACGGCCCTACTTGAGGTCGGCTAGGGCCGCGTCGATCGTGCTCTGAAAGCTCGAGAACGGACGCGCGCCGGTAATCAGGCGGATCGGCTTCAGCTTGCCCGATGCGGCGTCGGGGATCGCCAGCAGGAAACTCGGCGTTCCCCCGATGCCGAGGCTCTGCGCCTGTGACATGTCCGCCCGGATGACGGCCGCGTACTTGCCGGAGGCGAGGCACCCCTCCAGCTTTCTCGCGTCGAGCCCCAATGCAGCCGCGTGCGACGCCGTGTCGGCAATCGACTGGGGATACGAGAACAGCCGGTCGCGCATTTCCCAGTACTTCCCCTGTTCGTCCGCGCAGCGGACGGTCTCGGCGCCGCGGAACGCCGCGCTGTGGATCGACTCGAGCGGGAGGTCGATGACCGCGTACTTCAACCTGCCCGTCTGGATGTACGACTTCTCGATCTGCGGGTACGTCTCACGGACGTACTTGACGCAGTAGGTTCACTGGTAGTCGGTCAGCTCGACGAGCGTCAGCCGCGCCGACGCCGCGCCCTTGACCGGCCGGGTGCCGAGGTCGAGGACGAGGCTGTCGGCCGACGGCGCCTGGCGGCCGCGAAGCGGCGCCAGCAGCGTCTTGATCTCGTCGAGATCCTTCTGCATGGCGGTCACCTGCGCGCGCAGGGCGTCGATCTGTTTCTGCGTGTCGGCGGCTCCCGCCGCCGGCGGCTGTGCCGAGCAGGCGCTGGCCAGGGCGAGCGAGGCCGCGAAGGAAGCCAGTCTGATGATCGTCGGGTGGAGGTTCATACCGTGACGATAGAGTGCGGGCGGCTCCGGGGTCAAGTCGCAGGACGGAGGCGCCCTATCGATCCGCGCCTTCCGGCGCTGGCAGCAGGGCAATGAACGCGGCCAGCATCTCCTTCGCGTCGTCGGCCACATCGATGAACTCGATCCCGATGCTGTAGCGATCGCTGCCCGCCCCTTCCGCCACCTGACACGAGACGACCCTCCCGAGGAACTCGATGCCGCGGTCGCGGTGAAGGGAGAGAGCCATCGGGACCATGCTTTCGCTGTCGAAGGCAACGGATGTCTCGATCAACATGCCGCAGAGACTGATGGTCCTCACCCGGTAGTCCGCCGGGAAACTCAAGAGTGCGGTCCCCGGCGAGCCGATCTGAAATCGCACATGGGCCCGGCGGTCATCGTCTTTCGCCGTCTCTTTCCGCCCGAGGTGTTCGACGAGATTCATCAGGCTGGCCGCGCACTCCGCCGTCAAACCGATGAACTTCATCCCGGCGGTGTACAGAGGAACCGCTTCTCCGTCGGCCAGCGTCTTCTTCCCGCTGAGCCTGGCCCAGGTCACCTGGCACATCACGGAGACCACCTTCTTCTGGCATTCGAGCTTGAGCATGTACGTGCCGCCGATATTCAGCCGCCTGTCGGCGCTCAACGACAGGCCGCCCAGACCGATGTCGATCAGCGACACCTCGGACGTGGACGTCATCTGGCCGCTGACCTCCATGGAGGTCAGCCGGAATCTCCTATGGCGCCTTGTGTACTCCACGCGAACTCCCCGGCAGATGAGAGCCAATCTTCGCGGTTACGACGGTCATGAGTGTCGCCGTCTTCGCCGCTTCCGTCAAGAGCGCCTGTGCGCCTGTGTCAACGCTCGTTAGAAATGTCCCCACCGTTCGCTCGTTAGAAATGTCCCCTGGAAGGTCCTCGTCACCCGTATAGACGTTACGAGCGGCCAAAATGGGACAAACGCCGGGGGCGTCAATCGTTGTCGGCCTGTCGCGCGAGCGGACTGGGCCGACCAGGCGCAGGCTCACTCCAGGATCCTGGCCACGAGAAACTCCGCCATGCGCCGGTGCGCCTCCGCGTTGGGGTGACCATCCCAGGGCACCAGCAGGGTGTTGTGGTCCTCGCCACGAAACAGGGTCAGCAGGTCGAAGGTCGGGATGTTGAGTTCGCCGCCCCAGCCGACGACGGCGTCGTGAATTGACCGCCACGCGTAGGTGTCGTCGAAGCTCTGGGTCATATCGGGCAGGACGAGCACCGTGAAGGGAATGCCGGCGGCCGCGCAGAGGTCGCGCATCTGGCGAATCGCCTCCCTCGAGTCCTTCCACTTCACCGAGCCCTCGGCGAATCCGTCGAGGTAGGTCGAACCGACGTTGTCCTTCGCGGACGGGAAGAGGCGGCGCCTGAACACCTTCCTGTTCAACAGCTCGGCCGCCTCCGTCAGGAACCACGACCAGGAGTGGCGGTAGGTCTCCTCAGGGTTGTTCGGCATCGCGGTGGAGGGCTCGGCGTCGTTGATGACGTAGGCGAGGAACACCGCGTCTGGCGCGTAGAGCGGGATGAGTTGTTCGAGGAACTGGCGTTCCTGACGGCTGTTGTAGTCCGGAATCCCGCCGTTGATGACTTCGATGTCCGGACGGCCGCGCTCCCGGAGAAGCCGTTCGGCCACCTGCGGGTACGCTTCCTCCTCGGCGACGGCGTAGCCCCACGTATACGAGTCCCCGATCACGAGCACGCGCCTGGTTCCCTGTGCCTTCGCCGGCCGATCGCGATCGCGCAGGCCGTGCGCGTTCGTGCGATACGGAAACGTCCGCTTCATGTCCACGCTGCCGGGGAAGTGGCCTGTCGCGTGGGGCTTGAACGCGAAGACCTGCGGTCCGGGCACCACCACGAGATTCTCCGTCCACTCCGGGAAGTGGTCGTCGAACGTCCACCGCGCATATGCGCGGAACGCCACCTCCGCGACAGCCAGGCCCACGATGCTGGCGACCGCCGCGGTGAGAAGACGAAGCGCCAGGTGGCGGATCACGGCTCGCGGTCTCCGCCGGACCAGTTCAGAAGACGACCCGGACGGGTCAGCTGGGTCAGGATGCAGCAGAATGGCCCTTCCCTGAACTCCCGCCCTCGGACGATAGAGGGCGACAGGCGGGCAAGTGAACCAACGCCTGAGAACGGCCGTCCCTGGCTCGGGGTTGCCGGACGGGAGAGGGCCAGTGTATGGCTGAGCCGTCGGGCTGTCAACGCGCCGGGCCGGCGCGTCGGGCCGGCGCCGTTACCGGCGTCGCCGCTGGGACACATTCTCGCGGGAGGGCGGCTGAAGGGGTGGCGTCCCCGACGGGATTCGAACCCGTGTTTTGGCCTTGAAAGGGCCACGTCCTGACCCCTGGACGACGGGGACCCTAGGGTAAGATCCTTTTATGCTAGCACGCCAGACGGACCCGAGCAACGCACCTGTAGCGCCGGTCGCGATGAACGAAGCCGCGGGCGCACTGGCACGTGCGACGACGATCGTCGCGCTCACCGGCGCGGGCATCTCGGCCGAGAGCGGCGTGCCGACTTTCCGCGGGCCGGGCGGCCTCTGGCGCAACTTCAGGCCCGAGCAGCTCGCCACCCCCGAGGCATTCGAGCGAAACCCCGCGCTCGTCTGGGAGTGGTACCGCTGGCGGCGGAGGATCATGGCGTCGGTCCTGCCGAACCCCGGCCATCACGTCCTCGCGCGGTTCGAGTCGCGCTTCCCCGACTTCACGCTGATCACGCAGAACGTCGACGGCCTGCACGCGCTGGCAGGCAGCCGCCGGCTCGTCGAGCTGCATGGCAGCGTCTGGCGCGATCGCTGCGCGCTCGACAGCCGTCATATCTTCGAGCGCCCGCAATCGGCGGCGGAGGGCCCGGACGAATCCGCTGGAGTCCCGCAGTGCCACTGTGGCGGACGGCTCAGGCCCGATGTCGTGTGGTTTGGCGAGGCCCTCGACCCCTGCAACCTCGAAGCGGCATCGGACGCGGTCCGGCGCGCCGAGGTCGTCCTCGTCATCGGGACCTCGTCGGTCGTCTACCCGGCCGCCGCGCTTCCGGGCCTCGCGCGTCAGGCCGGCGCCTTCGTCGTCGAGATCAACCCTGACGAGACGCCCGTCAGCCGGGAGGCGCACACGCTCCTCCGCGGTCCGGCCGGGGAACTGCTGCCTGCGCTCGAGCGCGCGTTGGGGGGAGCGCCGCGCGAAAAGCCGTGAGCCCTGAGCCGTGCGCCCTGAGCCCTGAGCCGTGAGCCCCGGGCCCTGACCCGCAAGCCGTCAGTACAAGAACATCGGCTTGCCCAGCATGTCGCGCACGCGCGGCCGGTATTGCTGCGAGTCGTAGAGCGCCGTCACGTCCACGCGCTTCTTCCCGGCCACCACCATGTCGAGCGGCACGGTCGTGTAGATCCCCTGTTGCAGCGACACCATCCGCCCCGTGTGGCCCATCGCGATCTGGTCGCACGCCAGCGACCCGAACGACACCGCAACCATCCGGTCCAGCGAGTCCGGCGCCCCCGACCGCATGATGTACGCGAGCTGCTCGTACATGATGTTCACGCCGCTGCGCTTGCGGATCTCCTGCGACACCCAGTAGCCGATGCCGCCCAGCTTCTTGTGGCCGTAGGCGTCCTCCTCGCCTGACTCGTGGATCGAGCCGCCCTTGGGGTGCGCCCCTTCCGACACGGTGACCAGCGCGTAGTTCGAAGGGTTGTGTGCGCGGTCCTCCTTGAGGAACTCGACGAGCCGTTCGATGTCGAACGGCACCTCCGAAATCAGCGCGCGATCGACGTCGCCCAGATACGCCGCGTAGAGCGACGTCTGTCCGGAGTTGCGCCCGAACAGCTCGACGACGCCGATCCGCTCGTGTGACCCGACCGACGTCCGGAAGTTCGTGATCGCGTCGACCGACCGGGTCACCGCCGTCGAGAACCCGATGCAGTAGTCCGTCCCGAACACGTCGTTGTCCATCGTCTTCGGGATGGCGACGACGTTGAACTCCTCCTGGTGGAGGCGGCTGGCAAAACTGAGCGTGTCGTCGCCGCCGATTGGGATTAGCGCCTCGAGGTTGAGGTGATCGAGCACGCGCAAGACGTGGCGTGTGCAGTCGATGCGGCCGTCGGCGAGCGCGATGCGGTCTTCCTGGCGCACCCAGTCCGGCACCTCCTCGGCCTTCACGTTGCTCGGGTTCGTGCGCGACGTGTGCAGGATGGTGCCGCCCGTCCGGTCGAACGTCCGGACCCGGTCCGGCGGCAGCGCCATCGTCCATTTCGCCGCCGATGCCGCGTCGTCCGGGTTGAACTGCAACAGGCTCAGCCAGCCTCGGCGCAGGCCGAGCACGTCGATACCGTGGTTTCGCGCCCGCAACGTGACCGCCTTGATGGCGACGTTCAGGCCGGGGACGTCGCCCCCGCCCGTCAGGATTCCGACGCGTCGTGTGGCCATGGGCCGCCTCTCTCGATGTGGGTATCCTGTGATGATAGCAGACGCGAGGCCTCGCAGGGGTGCCCACGGCAGGTGGCGCCGGCCGTCGGCGCGGGGTCTGTGCTACCATCGACGAACGGAGCGGTGGCGCGCGCCCGCGCGGCGCCGGTTCGCAGCCTCCCTCCCTGGGCCGGTAGCTCAGTGGTAGAGCATCGCACTTTTAATGCGGTGGTCGTGGGTTCGATCCCCACCCGGCTCACCAGCGACTCCTCGCGTCGGCCGCGCGCGGGGAACTCATTGTCACCGCGCGGCCAGCCTGATCCGGCCGGCGCCGCTGGCGTAGAATGTCCTCGTGTCAGGGCGCCACGGAATCGCCGCATTCGCCGTCGAGACCGCCATCGGGGCGGCCATCGCCGCAGAATGCGGCTTGTCGCCGGCGCCCGCGCGGCGCTCGCGCGGTTGACGGGCAGGGACCTCGGCGGTAGCATGCCGACGGCGGTGAAACGAGAAAGGACGGGTGCGTCATATGGTCCTGAAGCGAAGTCTGTGGGCGTTGTCGTGTCTGCTGCTTCTGCCGGCGCTGGCCTTCGCCCAGCAGACCGGGGCGGTGACGGGAAAGGTGCTCGACGCTGGCGGTCTGGTTGTGCCCGGAGTCACCGTCGAGGCGCGGGCGGCGGCGCTCCCCGGGCCGCGCGTGACCGTGACTGACGGCCAGGGCGTCTATCGGCTCCAGGCGCTGCCGCCAGGCCTCTGCACAATCACGTACGAGCTGTCGGGTATGGCCAAGATCACCAGGGAGGTGATGGTCCAGCTCGCGCAGGACACCGTCGTGGACGTCACGATGAGCGTGGCCGGCGTGACGGAGACGGTCACGGTGTCGGCCACCATCGTGCCGGTGATCGAGAAGGACTCGGCCGCGATCAAGAGCGGCGTGTCGTCGGCGACGATCCAGAGCGTTCCGGTTGGCCAGGAGTACCGCGACCTGATCAAACTCATTCCGGGCGTGCAGTACACCCAGGACTCGGTCCGCGGCCCGAGCGCGGGCGGAAGCGGACAGGACAACGTCTACAAGTTCGATGGCGTCAACGTGACGCTGCCGCTGTTCGGCACGCTGTCGGCCGAGCCGGCGTCCTACGACATCGCGCAGGTGACGACCATCAAGGGCGGCGCCAAGGCGGTGGACTTCGAGCGCGCGGGCGGCTTCTCGGTCGACTCGGTAAGCAAGTCCGGCACCAACGCCTTCCACGGCGGGATCAGTTATCAACTGCAGCAGAGCGGGTGGACCGAAGACCTCAACTCCGGCAGCCTGTCGAGGTACGCGCAGGATCGGGACTGGCTCACGATGAACGTGGGCGGCCCGGCGATCAAGAACAAGGCCTACTTCTATGCGTCGTACTACCGCCCGACCGTGACGCGGCAGAATGCTTCAAACGTGTACGGCGAGCTGCCGGACTACGAGAGCGTACGCAACGAGGGGTTCATCAAGGCCACGATCACGCCGGTCAGCGCCCTGCTGTTGAACGTCACGTGGCGCCAGTCCCATCGCCTGGACACCGGGTCGACGTTCGGCCAGACCGCGGCGCCAACGACCGGGAGCGGCAACGAGGCGTGGCAGAAGATCGGGACGGCGGACGGTTCGTGGATCATCAACTCGAGGAGCTTCGCGTCGTTCAAGTACACGTACTTCGCCAACCCGACCCAGGCGCGGCCCGACTACGTGGCCAGCGCGACGCCCAGCCAGGCCGTCGGGACTCCGCTCGACGCCGCGAACCTCGACAAGATCGGGCAGTTCGGCGTGCCCGTGCCCGTCACCGGCCAGGACAACTTCAACGCGTTCGTCGCGCCCCTGATCCAGAAGTACGGCTACCCGTCGCCGACGACCGGCGCCCAGACGGGTGGCGGTACCGTCGGCTACTACACCGAGTTCAACGAGCAGAGCTTCTACCGGGACGCGATCCAGGGCGCGTACAACATTACGCTTGGCAGTACCGTGCGGCAGGACGTGCACGCCGGCGTTCAGTACTCGATCGACTCGGAAGACGTGCTCCGGCGGTCGAACGGGTGGGGATCGATCACCATCCCTGGCGGACGGCTCACGGGTGCCTTCCCGGCAAACTCGCAGGCCTACTATCTCGCCACCTACCTGCAGCAGACGACGGGCGCGGTGCCGTCGATTCACTCGGAGTACAAGGCGCTCAACATCGAGGTAAACGACACGATCAACTGGAAGAACCTCGTGTTCAACGCCGGGTTCCTGTTCAGCAAGGACACGCTGTACGGCCAGGGCCTTCGCGAGGATTCGTCGCAGGTGTCGGGCTTCGTCTCGGCGCCCGGCAACAAGTACAAGATGTACGAGGTCCCCTTCAGCAAGACGCTGCAGCCGCGCCTGTCGACCACCTGGTCCTACAACGGCAAGGACACGATTTACGCCAGCTACGCGAAGTACGTGCCGTCGGCCAGTTCGCTCCCGCGAGCGGCGTCGTGGGATCGCGCGGTCAACAACCTCTTCATCGACGCCTACTTCGACCGGGACGGCCTCCTGCTCGGATCGGTTCCGAGAGGGTCTTCGTCCGGCAAGATGTTCGTGCAGGGCATGACACCGAGAACGACCGTCGAGTACCTGGTTGGAACGGCCAAGCAGTTCACACCGTCCCTCTCGGGGCGGGCCTACTATCGCTATCGGTATGCCGATCACTTCTGGGAGGACACCAACAACAACGCGCGGGTGCTGTATGCCCCGCCCCCTGGCATTCCTCAGGAGCTGTACATCCCGAATCTCTCCGAGATGCTGACGCAGATCGGCAGCGGCTCCAGCTACGTCATCGCCGAACTCGATGGCGCATACACGAAGTACCACGAGGTGACCGCCGAGGCGGAGTATCGGACCAGGAAGATCTACGTCCGCGGGTCGTACTCCTGGACCCGCTACAGAGGGAACTTCGACCAGGACAACACGACCTCCGCCAACGACGCCGCCGTCTTCATGGGCTCGTCGTTCATCGGTGACGGCGCAGGGCGGCAGCTGTGGAACTACCGTGACGGCACGATGCGCGGCGATCGTCCGATGGCGTTCAAAGCGTTCGGCTACTACATCCTCGACTGGAACGCGACGATCGGCGCCTACGCGATCGTCCAGTCGGGCCAGCCGTGGGAGACGTGGAGCTACGAGCCGTACATCGCCTTCACGTCGAACACCAGTGACACGGCCAGGTACGCCGAACAGGCGGGGTCGCGGCGGACCGAGACGCACTACCAGCTGGATCTCAACTACACGCAGAACTTCCGGCTGAAGGGGCGGTACACGATCCAGCTGGTCGCCGACGTGTTCAACGTGTTCGACAAGCAGACCGGCTACAATTACCAACCGGCGTTCCACACGTCGACATTCGGTACGCCGAGGTCGGTACTACGACCCGCGCCGGCTGCAACTGGCGGTGAAGTTCCAGTTCTAGAAGGGCTCAGGGCTCAGGGCCCAGGGCTCACGCACGGACCGCAGAGGGGCCCGGTGGCTGACGCCGCCGGGCCCTTCGTTCACCTGAAGAGCTTCTCCCGTTCGATGAGGGGTCGCGTCGTGGCATCTGCGCGCTGTCGGGCGCGCTGGATGCGCGCCTGGCGGTCGGGTTCGTTCAGCAGCACCGACACCTGCGCGCGTTTGAAGAGCGCCATCGGGTACCAGGGTGGGCGGGTCCGACCCGATCCAGTGCCTCCCGGGCGTCGGCAAATCGCCTGGCGTCGAGATAGAGCAGCCCCAACTCGAAGTCATGGGCGAAGCGGTTCGGCGCCGCCGCCTTGGCGCGCTCGAACGCCTCGATGGCTGGGCCGGTGCGGCCCAGTCCCATCTGCAGCTCACCGAGCTCCGACAGTTCTGTGGCCGTCGGCGCTCGCAGCGTGTAGGTCCTCTCCCTCAGCGCCACGGCATCCTCGACGCGTTCCTGCCTTTCGCGCAGCCTCGCAAGCGCCTCCAGGGCCGGCAGGCGATCCGGCGAATCGGCGAGGACCTTCTCGAGCATCGGGACGGCCTGCTCCCACTGCCGGGTTCGGGCAAGGTGGAGCGCGAGATAGACGCGGACGTCCGGCGAAGTTGGCGACATCTCGGCGGCCCGCTTGAACATCTCGAGGGCCTTCTCGTCGCGGCCGAGCGACGAGTGCGCGGTGGCAAGCCTGAGGGCCGCGTCGAGGTTGAACGGGTCGGCCGTGAGGATCCTCTCGAGCAGCGGGATCGCCGCCGCGTACTGGCCGGCGACGAACAGGCCGGACGCCTTCTCGATCACGTCGAACAGCCGCACCATGTCCGCCGGTCGGGGCGCTCCCTTCCTGACGTCCGGCGCGGACGTGGCGCTCACGTAGCCCAGGCTCGCCAGGGCCTTCCGCGCGCCTTCGTCCAGGTTCGCCGGCGGGCGCGACGCCGCCGGCGACGGCACCGGATAGTCGCGCAGCGCTGCGGGCACCGGTGGGCGGGTCCGCTCCTCAGCCGCCAGGTCGCGCGTCTCGCCCGGGTCTGCGACGACGTCGTAGATCTCGACGCGGCCCGCGAGGATCGATTTGTGACGGCCAGAGACCGCCATCACCTGCGGCTGCCAGCCGTACTCCAGAAATGGTTTCATCGCCTCACCGAGGACGACCTCGGTGACCGGGTGCCGAAGGCTGAGCGGTTCAGGTGCGCCTGCCCAGTCGACCAGCGTGTGGAAGATGCGGCGCGTGCTGACGGGGGCGCCGTTCACGCCCCCCGCCACCCCGGGCCCGACGACGACCAGTGGCACCCGCATCGTGGACTGATACACGAGATTGCCGTGAAGCGCCTCGCCGTGATCGCCGAGCCCCTCGCCGTGGTCGCCGACCACCACGACTGCGGCCGGCCCGCTCACACCGTTCTCGAATGCGGCCACGAGACGACCGAGCTCCATGTCCATCGCGGCCACTTCGCCCAGGTACGGTTTGCCTGGGAACCGGCTGCGATACGGCTCCGGGGGCGTGTAGGGATAGTGCGGGTCGAAGTAGTGCACCCAGAGGAACAGCGGCTGGGGGGCCTTCTGTGCCAGGTAAGCGATGGCCGCATCGGTCGTTTCCCGCGCCGTCCGCTCGGCCGACTCCCGG
Source organism: uncultured Acidobacteriota bacterium (assembly GCA_963698725.1). GTDB lineage: Bacteria > Acidobacteriota > Vicinamibacteria > Vicinamibacterales > Fen-181 > FEN-299. Next base: position 473,846 of record CAVORY010000002.1, on the reverse strand, counting down.
GGCAGCGCGTCGTCGTAGACGTCGAACCCGCGAGCGAGGCCGAACTGGCGGGCGAGGACGAAGGATGAGACGAAGGCGGCCGTCCGATAGCCGGCCTTGCGGAGGCGCTCCGCGGCGACCTCGGTGGTCGCAGGGATTGGCCTCGCGTTCTCGTGGACCGTATGCGCCGCTGGCAAGACGCCGGTCAGCATCGTCGCGTGCGAGGGGAGCGTCTCGGGGACGGCGGCGTAGGCCTGGGTGAACCGCGCGCCGCGGGCGGCGAGCGCGCTGAAGGCGGGCGTCTCGATGCCGACGGCGTCGGGCCCGATCGCGTCCGCGCGGGTCGTGTCGAGCGTCACGAGGAGAATCGACGGCCGAGGGCCGGGCGCGGCCGTACGGGCGGGTGCGGCCGGCTCGCCAGAGCGACACGCGACGCTCAACGCGAGCGCAACGAACACGAGCGCCAGCCGCGCAAGCGCCGCATACCCTCTGAGCGCCATCGTGGTGATCATACAACGGCGTGCGGCCCGGGGCCGTCTGTCTTCCCCTGACGCCCTGGCAAGACGAGCAGCCCAGTGGGGGGCGGCCGCACGACTAGTCCGAAGCATAGCCTCTGCCTCTCGGGCGGGGTCCCCGACGCGGCAGCCGCGTTCGGGTGCCTTCGCGGAGTGGGGGGCCGAGCCGCGGCCGACTTGCCGTCCGTGTCGTCAACCGAAGGGCATTCCGGGTCGAGGAACTGGGGACGAGGGACGAGGGCCCGAACCCCGTCCGAGAGTCGATTCGAGGGTGGCTGGTATCGGCTGGCCACCCTCCTTCTGTGTACGCGGCCCTGCGCGTTCGATTGCCGCCGGCCGATACTCCTGATGACGGCGTCCTCCCGACATTGACGCCGCCTTCCGCCTGTGTCACCGTGGCTGGCAGGGAGTGGAGCCGGCGCCACTCTACGAAGAAGAGGAAGACGGATGCGCATCCCGAAGACTGTCCTGGCCGTGTTGTTCGCCGGCTCGCTCATCCCCGCCGCCGCGGCCGCCCGCACATCGCCGGCCGACGAGCCGCAGGCGCAGAAGCAGACCCTCGACCAGGTGAAGAAGGACACGCCGCAGGACGCCGTGGTGGGGTTCCTCGGCGTCAACTACGGCGGAGGCCTTTACGGCGGCGGCATTATCCCGCCGGTGGACGTCTTCGGCAACCCGAGGGTCTACGGCGTGTCGCTGCTCTACAGGGGAGACGGCCTCTTCGCGTCGGAAATCGACCTCGGCTACAACCCCGACTTCTACAACGGCCTGCCGGTCGTGTCCCCGGACGGCGACTCTTCGATGTACACGCTCACGCTGAACCTCGTCGTCGGGCCGACGTTCTACATCGGCCAGGGCGGCCGAATCCGCCCGTACGGCCTGTTCGGCGGCGGGCTGATGCGGTCGTCGATCAGCGAGTTCAGGAACCTCCTCAGCCTCGTGGACACCAAGAACCTGTTCACCTGGGACTGGGGTCTCGGCATCTACCTCTACCCGGTCCGCCAGATCGGCTTCCGCGGCGAGTTCCGCCGGTTCCAGGCGGTCGGCACCAACGACCTTGGCCTCGGATGGGGCGAAATCAGCGACTGGAACTACTACCGCCTCACCTTCGGTCTCGCGCTCGCGTTCTGAGTCCTTGCCAGTCTCCAGACATGCCCCTCGTCGTCGCCGACCACCTCTCGATCGCCTTCGGCCACCTGCCGCTCCTGGATGACGCCAGCCTGGCGATTGAGCCGGGTGAGCGGGTGGCGGTGATCGGCCGCAACGGGGCCGGGAAATCCGCGCTGCTCAAGATCGTGAACGGCGAGCTGGCGCCCGACGCCGGCACGATCTGGACGCCGGCCGGCGTTCGCACGGCTCGCCTCGATCAGGACGCGCCGCTTTCCGACAGCCGCCCGGTGTTCGACCTGGTGGCCGATGGCCTTGGCGACCTGAGCGCCCTGGTCGCCGATTACCACCACGCGGCCATGCTGGTGGCCGATGGCAGCACGACCGAGCGGCTGGACCGGCTCGGCCGCCTGCAGCACGACCTGGAGGAGCGCGATGGCTGGCGCCTCGAGCAGCGGGTCGAGCTGGTGCTCTCGCACCTCGGGCTCCCAGCCGACGCCGCGGTCGACACGCTGTCGGGCGGATGGCGGCGCCGCGTGCTGCTGGCGCGAGCGCTCGTGTCGCAGCCCGACCTGCTGCTGCTCGACGAGCCGACGAACCACCTCGACATCGACGCCATCGCCTGGCTCGAGACGTACCTGGGCGAATTCCCGGGTGCGGTGCTCTTCGTCACGCACGACCGCGCCTTCCTCCAGCGTCTTGCCTCGCGCATCGTCGAACTGGATCGCGGGCGCGTCACCTCGTGGCCCGGCGACTACTCGACGTTCCTCCGGAAGAAGGAGGAGTGGCTGGCGAACGAGGCGGTCCAGCAGGACAAGTTCGACAAGAAGCTGGCCGAGGAAGAGGTGTGGCTGCGGCAGGGGGTGAAGGCGCGCCGGACCCGCAACGAGGGGCGCGTGCGCGCGCTGCTGGCAATGCGCGAGGAGCGCGCCGCGCGGCGGTCGCGCATGGGCACGGTCCGGCTGCAGGTGGAGCACGCCGATCCGACGGGGAAGATGGTGTTCGAGGCCGAGGCCGTGTCGAAGTCGTTCGACGGGAGTCCGGTCGTGCGCGAATTCTCGGCCCGCATCATGCGCGGTGATCGGGTGGGCGTAATCGGTCCGAACGGCGCCGGGAAGACGACGCTCCTGCGGCTGCTCCTGGGCGAGCTGCCGCCCGACCAGGGCGAGGTGAGGCAGGGCGCCAACGTGCAGGTGGCCTACTACGACCAGCAGCGCGAGCAGTTGGACCCGGAGCGCACGGTCTTCGACACGATCGGCGACGGTAACGAGGTGGTGACGGTGGCCGGCCAGACGCGGCACGTAAACGGCTACCTGCGGGACTTCCTCTTCCCCCCCGAGCGCGCGCGGTCGCCGGTCAAGGCGCTCTCCGGGGGGGAGCGCAACAGGCTGCTGCTGGCGCGGCTGTTCACGCGTCCGGCAAACGTCCTGGTTCTCGACGAGCCGACAAACGATCTCGACCTCGAGACGCTCGAGCTGCTGGAGGCGCAGCTGGTCGCGTGGCCCGGCACGCTGCTGCTGGTCAGCCACGACCGGGTCTTCCTCGACAACGTCGTCACCAGCACGCTGGTGTTCGAGGGCGGCGGCCGCGTGGTCGAGTACGTCGGCGGGTACGAGGACTGGGTGCGCGTGAAGCGGGCCGCAGCGACGGCGGAGAGCCGCGCGGTGGCGGCGTCGGTCGCATTGAGACCATCGGCCGAAGCGCCGAAGGCCATGCCGCCCGGAGGCGCACCGGGGCGCAAGCGGCTGTCCTACATGGAACAGCGCGAATTCGATCAGCTGCCGGCGCGCATCGAGGGGCTCGAAGCCGAACAGGACTCGCTGCAGCGTCGGGTCGCCTCGCCCGGCTTCTACAAGGAGGCCCCGGACGCGATCAGGGCGGCGCTGGCGCGGCTCGAGGAACTGCAGCTGGAGCTGGTCAGCGCCTACGCGCGGTGGGACGACCTGGATTCGAGGACATCGGGTTGAAGGGGCTCGGGATGAAAGCGCGCGTGATTCGACTCGTGGTCTTCGCGCTGCCGGTGCTGGTGTTCCTGCTGAACTTCGGCCTGTTCCAGGACCCGGTGAACAAGGTGCTCCAGCGCGACGACAGGAACCGCGGCATCTCGGTACGCGCACACTGGCGATGGTATGTCGATCCCACGGTTCTCGTGTACGACCTCCGCGAGATGCCCGCCGGCGCGACGGGTATCGACGCGCTACGCCCATTCCTGCACTTCGCCTACAAGCAGAAAGAGCGGCAGTTCTCGCGGGTTGACCTGGCGTGGCGCGGGATGACGCGGTTCTCGATCGCGGGCGGCGACTTCGCGGAGCTGGGGCGGCAGTACGTCCACCGCAGCCCGGTGGACACGATGGTCGTGATGCCAGGCATCGTCCGTCGGCCCGACGGGACCAAGGCGTTTCCCGCGCGCACCGGCCCGTTCGCCGAGCAGAACTCCCAGCTCCTCGTCGACTTCACGACGTTCGTCAATACCTGGACGGCGCGGTAGCCGACTGGCGGCCTGCGGCGGGATCAGGTGTGGCGCGGGGCTTCAGCCCCGCGATCGTCGTGCGGCGGAGCGTTGCGGCCGGCGGCTGTTCGCGGGGCTGAAGCCCCGCGCCACATGCTCGCGCCGGCCCCTCGCGGGTCTGAAGACCCGCGCTACGCTCTCGCGCCGGCCTTGAGCCCTGAGCCCTGAGCCCTCTCCTACCGTATCGGCGGGTTCTCGATGGTGTGGTACAGCGCCGCGATCGACGCGGGCGAGCCGTAGAAGATCCCCTGCGGCTGCCGGCGGTACGCCAGCATGCTGTTGTAGATCGATCCGGCCGCCCGGAGGTTGAACCCCATTCCCGCCAGATATTGCAGCCGCAGGTTGCGGTCGTAGTTGATCGCGGCGTCTTTCAGCCACCCGCCCAGGTCCGCCGTGCCTCCGGAGTAGGTGGCGAGCAGTTCGATGACCGACGGAAAGCCGATCTCGTTCAGCGACTGCGCAATCGCCTGGTACTCCGGCCGATTGAGCTTCGCCTGCCACTGGTCGACGTCGATCTTGATCGGCTCCACCTGACCCAGCAGCACCAGGTCGTAGCCCGCGTTGTTGATCGTGTTGGCGAAGACGACGCCGTTCGGGAAGGCATCGAAGAAGGTCCCGATCTCGCTCTTCACCGCCTCTTCGTTGCTCTGGTAGAGCTGCACGAAGATCGTGACCGCGCCGCCCGGGTTCAGGTGGCGCTTGGCGAGCTCGAAGAACTCCCTCGTGTAGAGCATCGCCGCGCCCTTCACCCACGGGTCGAGCGGATCGGAGGTGATCGCGTCGAACTTCTCCCTGGTCGTCGTCAGGTAGTGCCGCGCATCGTCGACCTTCACCGTGACCTTCGGGTTGCGAATGACGTCGTGGTTGTAGCGGCTGAAGTAGGTGGACACGGTGCTGATGACGAGCGGCTCGATTTCCGCGATCGTCACCTTCTCGACGGCCGGATCCACGGACACGGCCCCCGCGGTCACGCCGGCGCCGCACCCGATGACGAGCACCGACTTCGGGCTGGCAGGGGTGAGCGTCGTGATGTGGCCGAGCATTCTCTGGAGCCGCATGTCCTCCGGGTCGCTCGACGCCTGCACCTTGCCGGCGTTGTGATAGCTCAGGATGCCGTTGCCCAGCCGCGTGACGGCGACCGACGAGCTGAGTCCTTCACCCTGGTAGAGCACGTCGCCCTGGTTCGCCTTGGTTGCCGTGAATCGGCCGTAGGCCACCAGCAGCCCCGGCAACTGGGGCACGGCGCGCGTCATCAGCAGGCCGCACCCGGCCATCACGATCACCACCACAGCCGCGAAGCGAAGCCACGCGCCCCTGACGACCACCGCGCCGGCGACCGGCTCGAGGACGACGAGGGCCGAGATCCCCGAGAGGAGAATCAACAGCTGCATCGTGTGCTGGCTGCCGATGGTCGCAATGAGGAAGACGCTGGTGACGAGCGAACCAACGATGGCGCCAATCGTGTTGGCGGCGTACACGCGGCCGACGAGGCGAGCCGGGTCCTGCCCCGCGGACACCAGCGCCGTCAACGCGAGCGGGAAGCTGGCGCCCCAGAGGAGCGTGGCCGGCAGCGAGACCCAGAGGCTGCGGACGAAGTCGATCTGGAAATTGAACCAGGGACTGTCGGCGAGCGACGGGTCGATCGGCCAGAAGGGGAGCGATGCTGAGAGCATGTAGGCGGCCCACGCCATGCCGACGCAGAGCAGCGCCTGGCACCACCCGAGCGCGAGCCTCGCCTGGTGGGCGTTCTTCGCGAGCGCTGCGCCCACGGCGCTGCCGAGCCCGATGCCCATGAGGAAGGCCGCGAGAATCAGCGAGAACGTATACGTCGTCCCGCCGATCAGGAGCGAGAGCATCCGCGTCCACACGACCTCGGCGGCGAGGGCGGTCAGGCCGGAGAGCCCGGTGGCGATATAGATCGCCGACGAGCCTGGCACCGCTTCTACCGCGCTCGGCGCGGTCGCCTCCGCCTTGGGGGGCGCGGCGAACGTCGCGATGGCGAGCGAGGCGGCGGCGACGGCGATATTCAGGCCTGCGGCGACGAACGTGGCCGTGTAAATGTCGCTGACCCGGAGCAGGTAGAAGCCGGCCAGCAGGCACCCGAGCACGGCGCCGGCGGTGTTGCTGGCGTAGAAGAACCCGAGCCAGGACGCGCCCTTCGCCGTCGACTCCACCCACCGCGAGAGCGCCGGCAGCGTCGCCCCCATCAGGACGGTCGGAGGAAGGAGGCAGATGGCCGCGGCGGCCGCCCGCAGGAACACGCCCATCATGCCGCCCCCGGCCCACGCCGTGTAGACGCCGCCGATGAGGGGCACCACGACCAGCACGAGCAGGCCGATGGCCGCGATGCCCAGTTCGATGATCGCATAGACCCGGAGCGGGTGGCGGCCGGCCGGCACGAACCGCGGGAAGAGCAGGCTGCCGATGAACAGGCCAGCCATGAACGTGCCCAGCAGGACGCCCAGCGAAATGGTCGAGACGCCGATCACCAGCTGCAGCAGCTGGAACCAGACCACTTCGTAGACGAGCGCGGCGCAGCCGCTGCCGACGAAGAGCAGGAGCAGAACCGGAAGAGAGCGACGACCATTCATCAATCTGACCTCGGGATCGGGCACCGCGACAGGCGGGCGGCGAATCGGCGGATTATATCTTCTTCGGGGGATACACGCACGAGCGCGCCTCGTCCGCGAAGGCGCGGATCAGCGCGTCGTCGGCCGCGAAGAAATGGTCGGACGGGGCGAGGATGTAGCCGCCGTCGCGGCCGGCCTCGTCGAACAGGCGGCGAACGGCCTGCCGGGTCTGGGCGGGCGGGCAGCCGACGAAGTCGTTGAACTGGTCGAAGCCGCCGATCATGCACACGCGCGAGCCCACCCTCCGACTGGCCTCGGCCATTCGTGTGTCGCCGCCCATTGAGGGCGGCGTGAACGTCTCCATCGCGTCGGGAGTCATGTCCGCGATCCGCTCGAGAATCGGCATCATCCCGCCGCACGTGTGGTAGACGACGCGCAGGCGCGAGGCGTGGGCGGCCTCGATGAGCGGGGCGTCGAACGGGGCGACGAATCGATCGAAGATCGCGGGGGAGATCACGGTGGACGAGGCGTCGCCGCCGCCCAGCTCGATCAGGTCGAAGGCGGCACCGGCGGCCGAGCGGAGGAACGCGAGCTTCGGGCCCTGGAGGAGCGACAGCAGCGAGGAGACCCATCCCGGGTCGTCGAACGTGGCGAGGATGAGCGGCTCGATGCCGAACAGCACCGCTGCGTCCTGCCAGCACCCGGGCTGCCCGTACACTGGGAAGCCGGGAACGGCGCCGCGGATGATGCCGCGTTCGCCGAGGTCCGCGGCCGCCTGGGCGACGGCGTGGAGGTCGCACGCCGGTTCCAGCGTGATGGCCGTGAGGACGTCGAGGTCGCGCTTCTCCTTGAGGAGGCGCTCGCGGACCCAGGTCGTCCGGCCATCGTCCTGCAGCAGCATCGTCAGCGCGCCCCGCGATGTCACGAAGCGGTAGCGGGTGGCGTGGTAGTCGGGGTCCGGGACGGTCTCCTGCTCGAGGCGCCAGTCCGGCCCGCCTGTTTCGAGCGGGCGGCGGAGCGGCGTCGCCCAGCGGATGGCGTCGAGGCCGAACCGGTCGAAGAACTCGAGCTCCGAGGAGCAGCCGGCCTGCCGGAGGTACGACGGCATCAGGTGGTGGGTCGTGACCGGGAGGCGGTCGGGGACGCCGCGGTCGAGGGCCGTGAGAAGCCGCCGGCGCGACGTCCAGCTCATCCCATCACCTGGCCGGCCATCCGCATCATGTAGTCGTGATCGATGTACGGCTCGTCGTCTTTGTGCCGCGCCATCAGCGCGAGCCGCGTCGCCAGCAGCGCCTTCAGGTTGCGGCCGTGAATCAGCGGCGACTCGCCGAGGTCGGTGGTCGCCATGAACTCCACGGGGCTGTCGCAGAGCGCCTGCAGCCTCCGGCTGTTCTCCATCTCGCGATCGATCGCTTCAGCGAGGCGGGCGCGGTGGCTCGCCTTCGCGGCGCCGTCGGTCGCCTCCATCCAGCCGTAGACGGCGGCCACCCAGGCGGCCAGGTTGCGCTGCGTCTCGAGCCAGCAGCGAAGCGCCTTCAGTCGGACGAGTTGATCGGTGATGACGCCAGGCCGGGCGATCTCGCCGGCGGCGGCCGCAAGCGGCTCGAGGATCGCGATGGCCGCGTCGAGCGGCGGCCAGACGTTGGCGTCCATCCGCTCGACGTCCCTGGCGGCCTGCGCCGGCTCGACGAGGCGGAACAGCACGTCCCGGCTCAGGTCGACGTTGTTTGGGTTGTGCGGCGTGGTGCACATGAAGCGCTCGTAGTACGCGCGCTCGGCCGCGGGGATCGCCTCGATGTTCGGCACGAAGGGGCGGGCCCAGAGGCGGTACCACGCGAACCCGATCGTCGAGTAGAGCGTGCACACGTTCGGGAACGAGATGATGGCGTCTTCGGCGAGGCGCCACGCTTCGACGAGGGACGCCGCGCGGTCGTCGCCGGCCCACGCGCGGGCCAGGCTCGCGATCTCGGCGTCGATGTCCATGTCAGGATCGAACTGGAAACGGCGGAGGATCTCGTGGTTGACGTTGAAGGGGGCCAGTTCAGGCGGGCAGGTGCCGCCGACCTGGGACAGCTCCCGCACGCCGTTCCGATGGAGCAGCGAGAGCCGCTCGTACGCGAGCCGCGGATACGGAACGCCGATGAGCGGCGCGAACATCTGGTGCGGGCCGACGGCCGTGTAGAAGTGGGCGGTGGCCGACCGGCTTCGGAGGTCAGCCAGCAGCGTGCGCTCGCGGTCGTCGAAGGCGGTCTGGAACACGGTTCCACCGTTGATCGAGTGCGAGTCGGGGTAGCGCGGATGCGTGTACGGCATCGCCCAGCCTCGCGCGACGAGGGAGTTCGTCTCCACCTCCACGCCGTCTCCGAGGCCGCCCCACAGCGTCTCGTGCTCGCCCATGAACGATTCCAGGCGCGTGATGACGCGGAAGCCTGGCGACACGGCGCGGGCGGCGTCGCGGAGCGTGCGGAAGAACAGCAGCGCGTGCTCGCCCGCAATGCGGGCGATGGCGGCGTGGTCGCGCCACTCGCGAACCATGTACGGGCCGCCGTTGCGGCCGACGTAGAGCGACGTGGTGTGCTCGAATCCCGAGCCGCTGTCGTTGGTCCAGATCGTGAGGAACCCGAGATCGGGCACCTTCTCGAGAAGCCGCCCGACCATCTCCGCGTAGTGATCGCGGACGAGGGGGTGGGCCAGCGTCATCGTGTAGCGCGGCTTGAACGACCGGAACGGGTGGTCCACGCGCGCGCCGCGCAGCATCGGGTACCGGGCGAAGAACTCCTCGGGCACCGACCGCGGCTCGAAGCAGAGCAGGCCGGGGACGAGGCCGTACTTGCGCGCCAGCGCGGCGTTCCGCTCGAGGAACGCCAGGTTCGCAGACAGATAGTAGGGCGGATAGAGGCCGCGGTTCAGCGACGAGTCGACGAACTGATCGAGCGCCGGACAGTAGGTGTAGAACATCGGGTAGACCTCGCCCTTGGGTCCCGTTTCGAGCCCCATCGGATAGGCGAGGCCGTTCACCTCGATGTGGGTATAGCCGGACTCGGCGAGGCGCCGCACGTAGGTGTCGGGGTTGAGACCGCGCTGGATTCGCGCTTCCTGCGTCAGGAAGATGTCGTAGCAGGAGCGGTTCCAACCGAACGACGGCTCGAGTTCGAGAGCTCCGCCCGCCGGCAGCGGCCGGTCGGCCAGCACGTCGAGCACGTACGTGGCAGCTCCGAACAGGCCAACGGCGCTCGGCGACTCCACCACGCCCGAGCCATCCGCGCGCAGTTCGAACCGGACGGGCGCGCCCACGGTTGCGGACGGGGCGATGCCGGCCCGGATCCGAAAGACACCGGGTCGCGGACCGCTGGCCCTGGCGATCGCCGACCACGACGGCGGCGCCCGTTCGCCGCCGAACGTCGTCCGCCAGCGTCTGGCAGACCTGCGGGCAACCGTCGTCGAGCCGGATCTCGCGGATGTGAGCAAGCGCCTGTCCAATCGTCATCTCGTGATACTCCCGTAGTCCCATCGCTGTGGCGCGGGGCTTCAGCCCCGCGATCGCTGTACTGCTACCACCCCCTCAATCAACCTGTCCACTTCGGCGTCGGTGTTGCACACGTGGAACGAGGCGCGCACCGCATTGAGCCCGGCTTCACCGAGACTTCGGATCCGCAGGCGGCGGCCGACGAGCGCGCCCGCGACCTCGCGGTTGTCGCGCCCCGCGATCCGGAACGTGACGATGGCCGAGCGGGCCTCGGCCTCGGCCGGGGAGACCAGTTCGACCGACTTCAGCGTCTCGAGCGTCGACCGGAAGCGTTCGGCCAGCGAACGGCTGTGCTCCCAGACCCTCGTTGGGCCGAGCGCCGCCAGGAAGCCCACTGCCGACTCGATGCCGTAGATGAGCGCGTCGTTCTGAGTCCCGTATTCGAACCGCTGGGCATCTGCGCGGAGCGTGACCGTTCCCTCCGCCAGCGAATACGTCTGCTCCGAATACGCGCCGACGACGACCGAGGCCAGCTGCGGCTGGTGATCGCGCCGGACGTACAGGATTCCGGTGCGCTTGGGACCCATCAGCCACTTGTGGCAGCTGGCCGCGTAGAAGTGGGCGCCGGTTGCCGCGATGTCGATGGGGAAGTGCGCCAGCGACTGGGCGCCGTCGAGGGCGAACCAGATGCGACGCTCGGCGGCCAGGCGGCCGATCTCGTTCACCGGCAGAACCTGACCCGTCGTGCACGTGACGTGGCTGACGAAAATCAGCCTGGTGCGCGGCGTCAGCAGCTTGCGGATCCGTTCGACGTTGCCAGCCCTCGTCCCGAGGTCCGGCTCGAACCCGCGGACGACGACTCCGGCGGCCTTCCACTTGTAGGCGAGCGGCAGGGCCAGCCCGACGTGCTCGTGCGTCGTCGTGATGATCTCGTCGCCGGCCTTGAGCGGAAGGCCGTTGAGGATGATGTTGATGCCTTCGGTAGCCGTGCTCACGAAGGCGATCTCGCCGGCCGAGCAGGACGGGCCGAGCAGCGTGGCGCACCTGCCGCGGATACGCGCCCAGTCGCTTTCGTTGTGTGCGGCGCTCGGGGCGATGTCCTGGTGGTCCATGCCCAGCTTGACCCGGTCGCTGACCGCGCGCGGCGAGGAGCCGAGGCCACCGGTATTGAAGTAGGCGAGGTCGGCCGGGAGCTGAAACTGCGCCCGCAGATTGCGCCACGGATCCCCAGTCGTCTGGGCGCCGGCGTCGCCGAGGCCCGCGATCGTGCCGGCCGCGGTTCCGATGCCTGCCAGGAACGTGCGTCGTTCGATCATCGTGTCCGCCATCATTTCGACTCCGAACCGTGCGTGTGCCGGTCCAGCTCGATCTTGAAGCCGGCCGGACCGTCCAGACGCGCCCGGAAGTCGACGTAGCCGCTCGACTCGATCGAGGACGTCCGGAACGGGACGTCGCGCGTGCCCTGCCGCACGGCGCGCACCGCAGCTCCGGGCGGGAGCAGGACGTGGAACGCGACGTCGGCGGGCGGCGTGTCGACCTCGAGCGCGATGCGGTCTTTCGTGTGCCGGAACGCGTAGCCGACGCCGCGGCCCGACGCCGCATAACCGATGGAGACCTCCGCGTCGGAGACGCCCGCCGCCAGCCAGCGTGGCGACAGCGTCACCTGGTCGAACCCGCAGCCCTCGTCCACGACGCCTGCCAGGCCCTCGACCAGCGCCCACAGCATCGCGCTCGATCCCCAGCCGTCCGTCGGCAGGGCGTCGGGGCTTGTGCTGGTCTCGACGGTGCTCTTCCGCCCATCGGGGAAGTACCAGAGATAGGTCTCGCCCTCCGCCGAGATGAGCCGGTGGTACTGCTCGAGGATCTCGACGCCGTACGCCTCGAAGCCGTGCTCGAACGCTGCGCGGGCGAGTTCGCCGCCCACCAGCGGCAGGATCCCGCCGTTGCAGTACGCGCCGGCCACCAGGCGCTCGTCGCCGAAGATGCCGTCCGGAAACGGCGGGTCGATGGAGAACCACTCCGCGAACGCGCCGGTCGACTGGCGGCGCCGACGGTACTCGCGGAGGATGGACACCGCCTGCGCGTGGTCGGCCACCCCGCGGTTGATGTCCATCGGGTTGCTCAGGCTCAGCTGCTCGGCCTCGTCCACGCCAGCAATCGTCACCGGCGTCAGCTTCACGAAGTGCGTGTAGAAGCGGCCGTTCCAGCACGCAGCGTTGAGCGCGGCGCGGATATCGTCGGCACGCTCTTCCCAGGTACTGCGCGCGCGCCGCATCACCGAAGCGGCGATACAGCCTGGCCAGCAGCCGATACGCCTCGTGGTAGCCGCTGTTGTCGCCGTGCATCAGGCCCCAGTACGTGTCGTCGGTGATCTGGAACTGGAGCCAGTCGTGCCGCCCGGCCGTGTAGGCGAAATCCCAGGTGTCGATCGTGTAGGCCCGCTTCACGAGGCCGTGCGCCTCGTCCCAGTACCACGGGTGACTGCGGATGTAGGACATCGCCCGTTCGAGGTTCGGCAGGAGCCCGCGAATCCACCCGTCGTCTCCCGACGCCTGCCAGGCCAGGTAGGCGCCCTTGACGAGCCGGTACTCGACGTCGGCTTCCACCGGCACGCGCACGTACTTCGTCCAGTTCTCGCGTTCGCTCGGCAACTTCTCGGGAAACGTCGTGAAGTAGTCGAACACCCGGCCGCTCGCCGATTGCGTGTCGGCGAAGTGCTGGACGGCGCTGGTGAGATCCGTCTCGAAATACCGGAACCCGCGCATCATGTCGCTGTGGTCGCGAATCCAGACCGACCGGGCATCCGGCGTGCGATAGCCGCGGATCCGCCGGCCGTCGATGGCGAGGTCCAGCTGGTCGTGCTCCAGAAACGTCCGCACGGACGGGTAGAGGCCGTCGAACGCCGGCCGGCCGGTTCTGATCGAAACCTCACTTGCCGCGCGCATCGATCGTCACCGTGTCCCGGAAGTACCGGACCTTGTCGACGCCGCTCGTGTCGGTCGACGCGTCGAACGGGAGACCGTGGAACGACATCCCGTTCTGGAACAGCACGCGGTCGCCGTACTGCGCGCGGGTCATGTTGACAATGCTGTAGGTGAGCTGGTTGCGCTCCTCGGAAACGAAGATCAGGTCGCCGTCGGTCGTCACGGCGCCGTACCCGATCTTGCCCTTCTCGAACAGGTAGCGCGGGCGCCGGTGGTCCCGCGCGATGTCGAGGCGAAGGTCCTGCTTCGCCCCGACGACGATGCGGCGAGAGCCGACCTCGATCTGTACGGCCAGACCGGCCGACGCCGGCACGGTTTGCACGAGTGAGACGCGGCGGGCCAGTTCGGCCGGCGCGACGTCCTTCGCGTGCGGGATGAGCACGGTCACCATCCCTTCGGTGTGCGTCGGCTCGAAGTGCCGCGCGACCGCCTGGTAGATCGTCTGCTCGTCCTGGTAGTGGCGCTTCTGCGGCTCCACGCCCTCCATCCGGAAGTGGCTCTGCGGGAACACCACCAGCAGGCGTTTCGCGTCCGGGAACGCGTTGGTTCCGACGACGTCGTAGGCCGTGTCGTACCAGTGCTCGCCGCGCGCCAGGATCTGTCGGGTGTGCCAGAGATTGGCCAGCGTGAAGTACTCCTCGGTCTTCGACTTGAACACGTCGAAGACGACGAACATCTCCGGGTCCTTCACGTAAACGACGACCCGATCCGCCTCGTAGCCCCACCCGTCATCGTACAGGCGGGTGCGCGCGTAGTCGTACTCGGGCTGAGCCAGGAAATCGACCTTGCGCGTGCGGACGGGGCGATACGAGCCCGCGTTGCGGATGAACTCGAGCAGCCCCTGGGCCGGGATCGCTCCGCGCTGGCTGTAGCGCTCCTCGTTCGCCTTCTGGCCCATCCAGATCTTCTCGGGCCGCACGCACAGGCGATTGTGGAAGTAGTCCTGCCGGTAGGCGCCGTAGAGGCCGCTCGGCATGTAGTCGCGGTAGCCGCCGTCGTGGAGCAGCAGCGACCCGCCGCTCATCAGCATCGAGATGCTGTTCTCGTCGGCGTGGCCGTGCGTCATCTTCTCTTCCTCGACCGGGATGCTGTCGCGCAGGTAGTCTCGGAAGTTCATGCCGCCGTCGCCCTCATCGCGGTAGGTCAGCAGCATATAGGACGAGTCGGCCTTCCAGCCGTTGCGGAACACGACCTTCTTGCCCTGCACGTCCTCCATGACCTCGCCGCTCAGGTTCGACGGCTCGCGCGGCGCGATGTCGTCGCGGCCCCACTGGTACGCGTCGAGCAGGAAGCAGCCGAGGCCCGCGCTCGTTGGCTTCTTGAGATCGAGGAATCGCGCGGCGATGCGCTGGGCGGCCCACTTCATCTCGGGGTCGTTCAGCCGCGAGGCGGCCGTTTCGAAGAACACCAGGAAGTGCTGCCAGTTCTGCGGCCAGGCGGCGTCACCGAAGTCGGGCACCATGTCGCCGGGCGACATCAGGTTCAGGAAGTACTGGGCATAGTAGAAGACCTCGGGCGTGCGGAACAGATCGGGCATCTTCCCGAGCGCGTCGGCATAGCTCAGGAGCGAGTACAGCCAGACGCCGTGGTAGATCGTCGCGTCCTCGATCTCCCAGTTGCCCCAGTTGTCGTCGCCGAGCGCGCGGCGCTGCAGTTCCCAGCGGGCAGCCCGCGGATGCTTGGGCATCGCGCGAAGCGCCCAGGCCAGCGTCTCGGCCCTCAGCATCGTCCGGTTCATCGCGCCCCACTCGGACGTCTGCAGCAGGTAGTCGAGCGAGTGGGCGGCGAGGTCCTCGATCTTCGCGGCTTCCGCGGCCGTCAGCTGCCCGAGCCGGTGCAGCGTGTCGTAGGCTTTCAGGTAGCGCATGACGACGAAGAAGTCGGGGAGTCCGGGGACGCCGTTCGAGTAGTCGGGGCGCGCCTTCGCCGCCGACTCGGGGAACTGCGACCGGTAGTCGCCGTAGGTCAGCAGCACCTGCTTGGCCCGATCGGCGTGAACCGGGTTGCGCTCCATTTCGAAGAGCGCCGCGTAGACCGCGGCGTAGTCGAGCAGCCCGCCAGGGGCCCGGTATCCGAACGGGCTGGCCGGATCGAACGTCGCGCGCCAGCGCGCGAGGCTCTCCTCGCGATGGTCCCAGGTGTAGTCGGCCGCGGCGCGCGCATACGCCAGGTAGTCGGCGCGCGAAACGACGACGCCCGGCGCGATGCCTGTCCGCGAGGCGGCGGCCGGCCCGCGCTTCGCCGGCGGCTTCTGCGACGCAGCGGGCCGCTGAGGCGCGGCCGTCTGCGCGTCGAGCGTGCGCAGCACCGACCCGGCGGCGACAACCAGAACACCCGCGATGACGAGCTTGTTGACGCTGCGCATGTCTCACCTCTCCCCGTCGAACGCGCTCCAGGAGCGGAACACCTCGAAGACGTTCTCCGGGATGGCGCCCGGCCCGAACTCGCATTGCGCGATGACGCCGCCGTTCGCGTAAAGGTGCTCGCGCACGTCGCCCACGGCGCGTCGGACGTCCTCGAGCGTGCCGAACGACAGCACCGCCTGCCGATCGATCTCTCCCCAGAAGGTCATCTGTCCCCGGTACTGGCCCATCGCCGCCGGCCCCATGCAGGCGATCTGGCTGTTCAGCGCGTTGACGCCGACATCGATGAGGTCGGGCAGGATGTCGAGAATCCAACCGTCGGAGTGCATGAACACGAACTTGCCGGCGTTGCGGGCGACGTCGCAGTACTGCCGGTAGATCGGCTTGTACAACTCGCGCCAGATGGCCGGCGACACCAGCATCCGGTCCTGCGCGCCCCAGTCGTCCATGAGCACTATCGCGTCGACGTCGGTGGCGGCCCACGCCTCGACCTCGGCGAGATAGTGATAGTGGAGCCGCTCGAACAGCTCCAGGAACTCGGGCGGGCGGGTGAACAGATCGACGAGCGCCTGCTCCATCGTCCGGAGGAAGCACAGCCGCTCGAACGGCCTCACCAGCGTGCCGGCCAGCACGAACTGATCGGTGGAGGTGCAGAACGCGTTGACGGCGCCGCGGTCGACCGCCAGCGTGCACGCGGGCGCATCGAACCGCTCGAGGTCGCTCCAGTCCTTGATCAGCGGGTCCCGGACGATGCCGATGACGCCGCCGTGGATGTTCTCGAACCGGCATCCCCACTCGTCGACGTAGACCCCCTTCTGGTAGCGGTTCCCGACAATGGGCAACGGGTTCAGGTAGAGCCCCGGCGAGGTGACGATGTCGTCCGGGAACTCGGCCCTGAGGCGCCGGACGTCATCCGGGTACTGCTCCTCGGCCCAGGGCAGCACCCAGGCCTGGCGCGGCACGGCCGGCGGCGATGCGAATTCCAGGGCCGATCGAACCAGGTCGCGAGGCCTCATCCACTCCTCCCGTGTTCGTGCGCCGATTCGGCTCGCGGGAAGCTGCAGTACCCGTCGAGATCCACCAGCGCGCCGCCGCGCGCCCAGCCGACCCCCGATTCGGCAGGGAGCTGGCGGCGGTCGTAGCACCGGCTCAGCATGTCGGCCAAGCCGGGCACGTATCTCCTCTCGGCCTTGTGGTCGGCAGCCACCATCGAATCGGGAAACGACGGCAGGTCGCCGACCGATTCGTGGATGCCGTTGAGGGCGAGTGTCTGCGCCATCGCGGCCTCAGGCCCGCACACGACAGGCGCCGGCGCGTGGGAGGCTTCGATCGTATGGCACATGTCGATCGCGTCGAACAGCTTCTTGAACTGCGGGCTGTCGTCGGGTGCGCCGTACCGCTTCTCCGTGCCCGTTGAGCCCCGCGCGATGATGCCGCCGCCGCCCGCGTCGAACGTTACCACCCCCGACTCGAACTCGAGCGTAAAACGCGGGTCGATCGGAGCCTCGGTGACGTGCGAGGCGTAAAGGAGCGCCTCGAGGCCGCCGTCGGCGATGACACGGCAGACGGCGGTGTCGCACGATTCGATCGCGTAGGCGCGGTAGCACTCGGCCTGCACGGTGCGCGGCGCGGCGCTGCGGTCGACGCGCGGCCCGCCGAGGTAGAGCAGGTTGTGCAGGAAATGCGCCATCGCGTTGTTCGCCGGGCCGTCGAGCACCCACTGACCGGTGTCCGGATCCCGGAGGCGTCCCGCCCACGGGCCCCGCTGATAGTACGCCAGATGTCTCGGCCAGCAGCAGAGCGTCGAGAACCGGACCGGCCGGCCGAAGAGGCCGGCGAGGATGTCGCCCTTCAACGCCTGAATGGCCGTCGAGTACCGACCATTGGTAGCCGATCATCACGAACCGGCCGGCGCGGTCGCGTGCCGCGACGAGCCGGGCCGCGTCCTGGATCGTTGCGCCGAGCGGCTTGTCGCACAGGACGTGCGAGCCGTGCTCGAGGGCGGTGCACGACTGCGGAACGTGGAACTGGATCGGCGAGACGATGACGGCGAGGTCCGCTTCGTGCCCGGCCGAGTAGAAGCTCTCCATGTCGTCGAAGACCGGCGCGCCGCGCGATTCGACCCACGGCCAGGCGCGCGCCTGTCGCGCCTGCGGATCGACGACGCCTGCCAGCACCGCGCGGTCCGCGGGCACCTGCTCCAGAAGCGTCTGGAGGTAGTAGTGACCGTAGCCGCCGATCGCGGAGATCAGCACGCGGACCGGCCTGCCCGCGCGCGTCGTCATGGCGTCACCTCGGGGCGTTCGAGGAGATCGGCTCGGCTCACGGTGCGCGTCGCGAGATCGACCAGCAGCGTCCGCAGTTCGAACGGGCCGAGGGCCACTGGGAAGTCGAGGCCGAGGGCCGGGATGCGCACGCGCGTGCCGCGCGACGAGCCGGTCGGCTCGAACAGCCGCAGGACCAGGGCGTGGCCATCCTCGCTGATTCTTGAGCGCCGAGAGCCTCACCACCTCGTCGTCGAGCAGGACGCCGGGCAGCGGGGGAGTGCCCTCTCCCGACGGGAACGCGCAGAGCGCCATGAGACCCTCTGTGTGTATTGCGGCCTCGCGATCAATCGCCGCGAGGCGCTCGCCCGCCGGGCCGGCGTCGAGCCAGAAGCGGAAGGCGTGCTCCCCCTGGTCTTCGCGCGGCTCGAATCGGTCCTGCCGCACGATAGGCGTCACGTCGTCCACGGGATGGCCGGCGTAGGCCGGAGCGCGGAGCAGCGAGAGGCGGATCTCACCGCCCGCCACGTCGAATCCGTAGGTCGTGTCGTTGACGAGCGTCAGGGCCCGGCCGCCGTCGGGCGAAAGGAGCGCCAGCCAGCGGTGGCCGACAGTCTCCTCGCCTCGCGCCCGCACGATCTCGTTCCCGTAGGCCGTTTGCGCCCGCACCTCGCCGTTGTCGAGCGTCGTCGGCACCGCCAGCTTCAGCATCGTGTCGCGCTCGAACCACGCCACGCGCAACTCGACCTCGATTCCGGTCCCGACCGCCGGCCGCGTGTAGCGGATTGCGATGGCCGACCGGCCGCACTCGAGGAGCGCCTCGACCGTGGTGCGGACCGGGCCGTCCTCGATCACGCGGACCGGCGCGAGTTCCGCCGCCGACACGCCGGCGAACGCCGCGGCCCTCGCGGGCGACATCAGCGTGAACTCGCCCACGACCTCGCGGAAGGCGCGCGTCTTCATGCCCCACGGGTCGGCCGTGTCCTTCACCAGGAGCGGCCTGAATGCCGGGCCGGCGAGGTAGTCGAAGCCGCCGACGGCAAAGCGGGTGAGGAGGCCGGTGGAGGCGGAGACGGACACGTGAAAATGGTGACACTTCCCATTTCGCGAGGCGAAACGGTCCATTGGGAAATGGGACATGGGGAAATGGGAACTGTCGCCATTTTCTGGGAAACGGGAAGTGTCACCATTTCGCGGGAGCGGCTCTAGTCTGCAGGAGAACCGGGAGGTGGACGAGGGGGGCAGCGAGGCCCTGAAGACGACGCGCTTGCGATGGTCGTTCTGGATGTTGCAGCTCTCCTTCTCGAGCTGCAGGGGGACATCGCGGCCTTGCGAGTCGGTCAGGCGCGGTTGCCAGAAGACCTCGGGGTTGAAATTCGGTTCGGGCGGCTGGAACTCGCACGAGACGACCCGGCTGACCGGGAACGGATGATGGTTGTGCACGAACAGCGGGAACTCGCCGTCCGCGGCGATGGGCTGCCCGCGGAGGTAGGCGAAGAACGCCTTGGCGCGCAGGCGACCGACGATCTCCTGGCCGTGGCCGAGCCGGTCCAGCGCCTGCTGTTCGACCGTGCGGATTCCCTCGCCCGGGAGCACGTCGTGGAATTGGCAGTACAGCAGGTCTGCGAGCGCGGCGCGCAGGTCGGCGAGCGGGTAGGGGAGCAGCCCCTGCGCCGCGGCGTTTGCCAGCATCGACTCGGCGACGAACAGGCTGCGCTCGAGCCGGGCGTGCGCGCGCTTGACGGTGGCCATCGACGTGTAGCACCCGACGGCCCACGGGTTGAGGTCGTGCTCCCAGCGCGGCAGCCCCGCGTCCTCGCGCATGAGGACGAAGTAGTCCTCGGGCGTCCCGTGTCGAAATTGGGGTCGGAGCGGTCTTTCGGCCGGTTCAGCGAAAAACCGCTCCGACCCCAACTTCTGATCGGCGAGGGCGCGCAGATCCTGGCGCGATGGGCCGCCGCCGTGGTTGCCCACGCCCCAGAGCAGCAGCCCGCGGCTCCGTTCCGGGTGAGCCACGAGCCACCGCTCTACCTTGGCGCGCGCCTTGCCCATCTCGGAGTTGTAGTGCTCCGACGCCCGGTGCGCGAGCACCGTGGAGCCGTCGTAGCCGACCCACACGAAATCGTCCGACGGCAGGTCGAGCCAGACGCGGTCGGGCCGGCAGAACAGGTACCCGTCGTAGCCGGACTTCTTCAGAATCTGGGGGAGGCCTCGGGTGTGACCGAACGGATTGAAGTTGACGGCCACGCGCGGCTCGACGCCGAACTTCTCCATGAAGTAGCGCTTGCCGACGAGCACCTGCCGGACGAGCGACTCTCCGCTCGGGAGGTTGCAGTCGGGCTGCAGGTACCAGCCGCCCATGACGTGCCAGCGGCCGTCGCGGACGAGCCGCTGGATCCGGGCGAACAGCGCCGGCTCGTACTGCTCGACCCACTCGTAGAGCAGCGCCTCGTTGTGACAGAAGACGAAGCCGTCGAACTCCTCGCAGAGGTCCGCCGCGGCACGGAACGTGCTCAACGTGACTGCCAGGCCTTCTTCCCAAGGCCACAGCCAGACGGGGTCGATGTGCGAGTTGCAGACGAGGACGAGCGTCTTGTCAGCCATGCAGCGTCATTCCCGCGGAAGGACGATGTCAACGTCGACTTCGTCCACCAAGTGCGCGGTGCCGGGCAGGTCGATCTCGCCGGCGGCGCGCTCCGCCAGGAGCTTCCCGCCGACGCGGGCCCTCGCGGACGGCCCCCCTGCAGCCTCGCGGCGCACGTGCAGCGTGAGCGCTCCCGCCCCGAGCCGCAGCCGGGCGGACGCGTGCTCGAGCCCCGGCAGCAGTCTGGGAGCGACGTGGAGCCCGTCGGCCAGCGGTCGCACACCGAGAACGTGCTCGACCAGGAGGGCGAGCATCTCCGACCATGTCCACGGGATGATGCCCACCTGCGGACACGGCGGCGACGATCGCGGTCCGTAGAACTCGAGCCACGACCCCGCCTCGGCGCCCGTGGCGGTATCCAGCCACCGCAGGACCCTCCACGCGCGATCGGGCATCCCCGCTTCGACGGCCGCCCGCGCGACGAAAATCGACGCGAACGGCCAGCCGCCGGGCGAGTCGGGCTCTGACGAGACGTGGTAGCGGCCGTACCCACCCGTCTGCCACTCCTGGTTCCACAGGGACTCGACGCTGTCGAGCGTCTGCCGGGCCAGATCCGAGGCGGGCGCGACGAACCGGAAGGCGACCGGCAGCGTCACGCACGTGTCCGGGTTCAGCCAGTGCGCTCCCGGGCGGATCAGCGGCGCTCCGGGCGGAATGGCCGATTCCGACGCCGGATCGATCCGGTCCTGGACGGTGCCGTCGACGTTCAGGCGCTTCACCAATGCGCCGTCGCGGACGAACCCGTATCGCGGATGCGACAGCGTCGCCGCCCGCAGGCGTTCGGCGTGGGACGCCCAGCGCGCGGCCTGCTCGGGCTGCCGTATGGCCACTGCCAGCCTGGCTGCCGCCCGCAACCCGATCGGCGCGAACACCTGGTGCGCCAGTTCCATCCCCGGCGTGATTCCATGGATCCGGTGCCGTTCCCAGAACTCACGCGAGTTCACGAGGAGTCCGCACTCCGGGTGCGCGAACTCGGGGCGCAGGGGGTACTCGGCGACTGCCGCGATGCGAGCCCAGTGCTCGGCTATCATCGACACGTCGCCCGTCCAGCGCACGTACTGCTCGAGTGCGTAGAGCAGCACGCCGTTCTGATCGAGTTCGGCTTCGTCCGGGCCGCGGACCTCGCTCGAGTCCATCGCGCCTCCCTCGGGCGTGATGAACTCTCGAAGGAGGCGACCGAGAATGAGCGCCGCCACGTCCCGACTGCCGGCCATCAGATGGCCAACCGCGACGAACGCCTGGTCGCGAACCCACTCCCGGTTGTACTGCCAGATGCTCGAGTCCATCCGACCGGCGGCGGACGTGGCCGCGGCCAGCTGGAACTGGCTGGCCCGGCCAAGCCGCTCGGGCAGCGGGTCGGAGAAAGCGAGGCGCGCGGCGTTCGCCCAGCGGTCCTGCGCAGCCGCGGTCACCGACACGCGCTCGGCGCTCAACTCCACACGCTGGGAGCCCGTCAGGAATCTGTAGAGCAATGACGTCGGCTGGCCGCCGGCGTCAGCGTCGGCCAGAATCGTGCGGCTTCCCGCGCTGGCGCGGATTCGGACGGCGCAGTCCCTCGCGTCGCACTGGACGCGGACCTCGCGAGCCAGGCGAGGCGTATCGAGATCGGGGCAGAAGAACGTCTCGGTGGTTTCACCTCCGGCCCACGACCACACGGCCTCGACGGCCGGTACGCCATCGTGCGTCGTCCAGCGGACGCGCGTGGCCCGCGCCGTCGGCTCGTGCCACGCGCCGCCAGCCTCGACGCCCACCATAGTGCGTTCGAGGCCTTGTTCGGCGTCCATCGTCAGCGCTTCGCGCTTCTTCCGCAGCCGGTCCGGATCCATCACCAGCAGGCCGAGCGGTGTGCCTTCACCAGCTGGCGCCCACTGGATGGCCGCCTGGATGACGCCGTTGCCGAGGAAGAAATAGGACGCGCCCTTCAGCCGGGTTCGGACGTCCGGGTGGCCGCGGTTCGGGTCGTCGTCGTAGACGTGCTCGGACGGGTTGATCATGGCGGCGCCACGCTACGGTCGGTCGGTGGTGGCCCAGGCGCTCTCGGCGAGCGCGGCCAGCGCCGTCAGGTTGGCGGCCATGCGCCCCTCCGCGACGCGCGGCCAGTCCTCGCGAGGCAGCGGCCGGCACGCCGGCTCGCGCCCGGTTCGCTCGGCCAGCGCCGCGAGGCGCGCGAACTCCTGCGCCGTCAGGTCGGGGAACTTCGACAGGAATGTCGGGTCGAAGATGGGCAGCAGGAAGCTGCCGCCGTGGTCCTCGACCGACAGGTCCACCGGGCGATCGAGTGACGACACGAGCCGGAGAATCGCAGCCAGGTCGATGACACCCTCTCCGATCGGCCTCGTGAACGTCGTGAAACCGTCGGCACCCAGGAGGATGCCGCCGTCCTTGATGTGCGTGCTGACCACCCACGGCAGCAGTCTCCGCGTCGCCGCCACGGGCTCTTCGAGCATCGTCAGCAGGTTCATCGTGTCGAGGCAGATGCCCAGCCAGCCGCCCGGCGGCGCCTCGCACATCTCGATCAGCCGCCGCAATTCGTACGAGGTGAACTCGAAATGCGTCTCGATGGCCAGCGTCACGCCCGCGTCTCGCCACATCGCAGCCTGGCTGCGAAGGGCCCTCGCGGTTTCGCGGAGCAGCGTTTCGGTGGGCGGCGCCTCGTCGTGCCACCGCATCAGGCCGCCCGAGCACGAGCGGACGACGGTGGCGCCGATCGCGACCGCCTGCGCGAGCGCGGCGCGGTTCGGTTCGACGATGTCCTTCGGCGTCCAGGTCACCAGGTCGCGCGGCACGTGCTGGGCGCCGCCCCACTCCAGGTAGAGCCCATGCTCTTCGGCCACGCCCTTCAGCTTCGCGAGTGCCCGGGCGTCGAGGCCAGCCTGGTGCTCGGGCTGGAGGCCCGAGAAGGCCACGCCTTCCGCGCCGTGCGCCACGGCCCACCGCAGCGTGCCGAGCGGGTCGAGCCCGAGCGGGAAGAGGCCGTAGTTGTCGATTCCCGCCCGATTCCGACCGCGCGCGGTGGCTCGATTCATTGGATGGTCACCATCGCCCACAGCAGGAGGAGTATCACGCCGACGAGGCCCCACGTGCCGAAGAACCCGATGTAGTCGCTGCGCGCCGGCTTCATGATCTCCCAGCCGGTGCCCGGGAAGAGCTTGTCCGACTCGAACTTGCCAGGATCGCCGTATGACGCCTCGACAGCCGCCGCATCGGCCTCGGGCGTCGGCTGGACCGGCGTGTGCACTCGCGCGAAGAAGCGGTCCAGGGTCGCCGTCGGAACCCGCGGAGTGATGTACGAGAACGCGACGAGCAGGACGAACGGGAACAGCGCCGAGAAGAAGAAGCGGACCGCGAGCAGTTGCGGCTTGCTCGAGTGGCTGAAGTCGACGCCGAACCAGCTCACGATCCAGACCTCGGCGTTGAATCGGCCCAGCCCGACCTTCGGCGAATCCGGGTCCGCCGGGTTCGTGCGCGCTACGCGGTCGAAGAAGATCGCCACGGGCGGCATCTCGCGCGTGCTGGTGATCGCGTCCCCGGCGGCGGCCGCCTTGCCGGCGGCGACGTCGGCGCTCGTTGCCTTCGAGGCGACCTGGACCGAACGGGCCGCCGTTTCGGCGAGGAACGCCGGCCAGCGAGCGGCCCACTCCAGCGACGAGAAGGCGGTCGGCACCAGGGCGTAGACGACCAGGCAGATCGCCACCTGGAGGATCACCGCCCACTTCGTGACGCGCCGCCACAGGAAGCCGAGCCAGATCGACGCGCCGAAGATCGCCGGGATCGAGATGATGTACTGGAAGAGGCCGAGCAGGTTGTCGGCCACCATCGCCACGACGATGCCGCCGGCCAGCGTCACCGCGACCATGATGCGGCTGACGACCAGGTAGTGTGCGTCGCTTCGATTCGGCACCCACGGCTTGTAGAGGTTCCGGATGAAGAGCGCCGAGTGGGACAGCGCCGACGCCCCCAGCCATGACATGCTGCCCGACAGCACACCGACCAGCATCAGCCCCACCGCGCCCGGCCAGAGCAGGTCGCGGGTCATCACGCCCCAGATGAGATCCGGGTCGTGGAGGCCATCTGCGTAGATCGCGATGGCGAGCAGGCCGGCGAACGCCCAGCACAGCATCAGGAGGCGCTTGAGGAACATGCCGCCGATCATGCCGACGCGCGCCGCGAACTCGTTGGTCGCCGACCCTGCGGTCTGCATCCCCGAGGCGACCGCGACAATCGACACGAGGTTGGCCAGCACCATCCCGGCGATGGTGTACCACGCGTAGTCGCTCAGCGTGGCCGATCCGAACAGCTGGAACATATGAGCGGGCACGCGCTCGTGGAGGCCGGCCAGGCCGCCGATGTGGGACAGCCCGACGGGTATGAGCAGCACAGAGAAGACGACGATCAGCGTGCCCTGGATCGCGTCGGTCAGGGCCGCCGCGCGGAACCCTCCCAGCATCGTGTAGATGCCCACGATCAGGACGTAGACGACGTAGAACCAGGTCTCGCTGACGTACGACACGAACGAACGCAGTTCGCCGCGCTTCTCCTTCTCCCGGAGCACATCGACCCGGGTCCGCTCTGCCTGGGTGAGCGATGCGACGGGTCGCGCGTCGAACTGGCGCAGTTCGGCGAACTCGACGATGCTCTGGCGCTCGGCGGGGGTGCAGAGCTCGACCGGCTTCGGCGTCATCGCGACGGCCGTCTTCGCCGCCACGAGGTAGCCGATGCCGCCGCCGATCAGCGCGGACAGGACGAGCGTGAACACCGCGTAGGAGGCGGCCAGGAAGCGGCTCTGGAACCGCTCGGCGAAGTAGTCGCCCACCGTCGTGAGCCGCACGCGGCGGAAGAGCATCACGGTGAACCAGTAGAAGGGCGTGAGGAAGAGGACCAGCGACTGGATCCACATCCCGCCGATGCCCTGGCGATACACCTCGCGCGACACCGCGACGGCCTGGTCGGCGTGCGTCGACGTGCCGAAGTTCAGGAAGAACTGGAAGGCCTTCCCGAGTTTCCGGCCCGCCAGGAAGAAGTCGTCGAGCGTCGCGACCCGCTCGGCGGCGCGCTTGCCGAGCCACAGCACGACGACGAGATAGGCGACGACGAGGGCGAGGTCGATGACGTGGAGGCCCCAGAGCTGCATGATGCTCCCGGTTGCGAGGGCAGAGGGCGAAGTGATTCTCCCCGACCGGGCGGGACGGCGTCAATCGAAGTCGTCCAACGACCCGCGCCCCGCTTCAACCGCCGGCTTGCAGGGCCGCGCCTGGAGGGTTACGCCGGGCGATCCCTCCCCTGGCATAGAACCGCTGCGCCGGCTCAGCGTCCCTTCGTCTTGCGGTTGGGGCACACGCCGAGCCTGTTGGCCCCATCCCCAACCGCGCCATTGTCGGCCGGCTTGCGGTTCTCGGGGCCCTGGCGATGGTGAATGTCCACGGCTCGCTTGGGCGTAACCCTCCAGGCACGGCTGGATGCGGAGAGGAGGCTGGGGCGCGGGCGGACTACCCGGAGGCGTCCGAGACTCGCAGGCCGTCGGCGTTCAGCGTGGCCTGGAGCTGGCGGGCTCCCGGGACGGCCCAGGCGATGGCGTCCCGCATGGCGTGCCTGGAGTCGGCCGAGTCGGCGCCGAGGAGGGTGAGCGAGCCGCCTTCGCCGCCGGCGCCGTTGACCTTCCATCCCGCGGCGCCGTGAGCGCGCGCCGCGGCGATGACCGTGTCGGCGTCGCGGCAGACGAGATCGTCGTGCAGCCGGCGCTGGGCTTCGGTATTGGCCGCCATCGCGAGGCCGAGCGCGGCGAGGTCATCCGCCTCGAACGCAGCAATCGCCTCGGCGGCGCAGCGCCGCATCACCTGGAGATCAGGGCAGTCAGGGCCCTGGCCTTCCAGCCGCGCGATGACACGCTGATGCAGATCGGAGGAGCGGTGGCCGCCGCCGAGCAGGACGACGGAGAGGCGGCGCTCGAGTGCCGCGAGGAACGGGGCGCTGGCCACCAGCGACCGGACCTCGGCGTCGGGGTACGACGTCATCGTGATGTCGTTGGCGCCGCCGACCGCCGAGCAGATTTGGTCCTGAATGCCGCTCTGCTGACCGAGCCGCGCCGTTTCGACCTCGTGCGCGGCGCGCGCGATCGCGCGGCGATCGATCGGCCGGTCGTTCAGTTGCCAGAGCGCGCCGATCAGCGCGACGGTAACCGCGGCGGAGGTCCCTGTGGACGCTCCGGCCGGCACGCCGGACGTGATGCGGCATTCGACGCACAGGCCGTCAGGAATGCCGACGCTCGCGACGGCCGCCTCGAGCAGCGGGTGCCTTTCCCACCGGCCGGGCGACAGGGCGGGCGCGTAGCGGTCGCCGAAGTCGGCGACGTCGAGGACCACGGGAGGGCGTCCGGCGCTGGCAGGGAAGACGTCGATCCGGACCTCGGCGCATGGTTCGATCGCGATGTTGAAGACCCGGCCGTGCCGGGCGAACCACGTGTCGGTCCACCCGCCGCAGTCGCAGATCCGGATCGGCGCGAGCGCCGTGATTGTCCTCATCGTCGTATCACGCAGGCCTCGGGGCCGACGTCACACAAGATCAACCGCAACTCGAACCCCCAATCCAACCACAGAGAACACAGAGGTCACGGAGAAGAACCTACATCACGCGTGCCAGCGAAACCGTCGACTCGGCTTCGACCGTGGCGGGCCCGCAGGGCCCCGGGCAGCCGAGCGCATCGCAGCGGGAATGAGCCCGACTGCCCATCGGCGGGTTCATTCCCGCTGCGATGCGCTCGGCCGCCTGGCGCCGCCGCTGCGCGGTGGCGCCACCCGGTCGAAGTCATCGGCGTGGGAGCCTCTGTGCTTCTCGGTGGCCTCCGTGGTTGCCGATCGTGGACATGATCGCCGCGAAACAGCGGGCGAGCTCCGCGACGTTCGCATCGGCCTACGACGCGTCCGGGTCGCCGCGCCTGCCGCGCAGCGCCTTCACCGAGCCGCGGCGCTTCTTGGTCGCCAGCCGTTCCTCGCGCGCACCCGCCTTCGGCTTCGTCGGCACGCGGCGGCGCGGCCGGCGGCACGCCGCGCGGACGAGCTCCACCAGCCGCGCGCGCGCGGCCTCGCGGTTCCGCAGCTGCGTGCGGTGCTCCCGGCTGTCGATGAGCAGCACCCCCTCGGCGGTGATCCGCCCGCCGGCGAGCGCGCGCAGGCGCGCCTTCACCTCGTCGGGGAGTGACGACCGGACGACGTCGAATCGCAGCTCGACGGCCGTCGCCACCTTGTTGACGTTCTGACCACCCGGGCCGGACGCGCGGACGAACCGTTCGTCGAGGTCGCGCTCGTCGATCGCGATGGTCCGGGTCACCTGAATCATGATCGGACCGCGTCGGCGGCGGGGTACTCGCGCGCCGCCTCCTTCTCGTAGAGGACCCGCAAGGCGCCCTTGGCGAGCGCCACCATCTCGTTCTCGCCGGCGTACACCGTGATGCCGCACGGCATTCCGGAGAGGTAGTGGGTGATGCGATCAACGAGCGCCGTCGATCGCGCCATGCCGCCGGTGAGAATCACGCGGTCGATCTTCCGGCCTTCGAAGGCCGGCACGAGGGCGGCCGCCGCTTTCGAGATCTGGTACGTCAACGCGTCGAAGACCTCGGCTGCCCAGGCGTCACCCTCGGCGATTCGGCGTTCCACCTCGCGGAGATCGGACGTGCCCAGGAGGGCGATCACGCCGCCCGACCCTTTGATCAGCCGCCGGACCTCCGCGTGCGTATAACGGCCCGAGAAGCAGAGGTCGGTCAGCTGCCCGACCGGCAGGCTGCCGGACCGCTCCGGCGAGAACGGTCCCTCGCCGTCCAACCCGTTGTTCGCGTCCACGTAGCGGCCCAGGCAGTGGGCGCCTATCGAGATGCCGCCCCCGAGGTGGCAGACGATGACGCTGATGTTCTCGTAGAACGTCTCGCTGTCGGCGGCATAGCGCCGGGCCGACGCCACCTGGTTCAGCGCGTGGCTGATGACGCGCCGTCGAATCTCCTTGAAGCCGGTGATCTTCACTCGGGACGGCGCCTCGTCCACGACCACCGGATCGACGATGAACGCCGGCTTGCCAGCGGGAGCCGCCAGTTCGTGCGCAATCAGCGCGCCGAGATTCGACGCGTGCTCGCCGCCGACGCCCGCGCGCAGGTCGTCCAGAATCGCCTGGTTCACCCGGTAGGTGCCGTGCGGGATCGGGCGCAGCAGGCCGCCGCGGCCGCAGACCGCGTCCAGGTCGCCCACCGCCAGGCCCCACTCGCCGAGCGCCCGGATGATCGCGTTCTTGCGGAGGTCGGTACTGTTCGGTGATCCGCCGGCCGGCGAACGGCGCCAGTTCCTCGGGCGTGTGCTGGATCTCCTGCGAGAACGTCTCCTGATCGGCCTCGAACACGCCGATGCGAGTCGTTGTCGATCCGGGGTTGAGGACGAGGACGCGATGCCGGCGGAAGAACGTGTCGTGCGGCGTCCGCGCCCACCGGCCATCGCGCTGCAGCCGGAGCACCGAGGCCTTGACCGCCAGCCGCACGTCCTCCGGCGAGCAGTCGATCGCCAGATCCACACCCCTGAACGCCACGCCGAAGATCACCGGGAACTTCTTCGCCGTCGGGAACCTCGACGCGTAGAGATGGTAGAGGAGGTTCCCGGTTTCCAGGTTCGGCCCGATGATGACGTTGGTGCCGCCCGCCACGCCGTCCACGCCGTACAACTCGGCCGAGCGGCGCGAGATGGCCGCGCTGAACTTCACCTCCCCGGTGATGCGGATGCTGGCGTACCGCTGGCCGACCGTGACGCGCTTCTCCAGCAAGCCCGGGATGAGCTCGAGCGCCCCGCGCACGGTCTCCGGAGACGGCCCCTCGTCTGAGCCGCGATGCGAGTACGACACGATCGCGCCGTGGATCTCGGGGAGCACGCTCTCCGGAATCAGGTCGCGGGCTGCCGCGCAAGTCCCGACCGCCACCTCGGCCAGTATCTCGGGCGTCATCACCGCGTTCACGCCCACGTCGCCGAAGACGACGATGTTGTGCGGGTAGTAGCCCTCGGGGAAGTCGTCCGGGAGGATGAAGATGCCGACCTCGCAGAGCACGGGCCGGTTGGCGAGCATCGCGAGCATCGGTCGGAAGAAGTGCCGCGGGCTGATCGACGCGCCGCCGACCACCATGTCGGCGTGGCCGTTGTGTACCGCGTAGATGCCGAACAGCCCTGGTTCGGAGACCGCCGTGCGCGCGGCCTCCGGAGTCTTCGCCTCGGTCCGGCCGTGCGGGTGGGTGAGAAAGCCGGCGGCGAATTCCTCGACCAGGTCGCCGCGCTCGGCGATGTCGATGAACGTGCACTCACCCAGCGAGTACGCGACGCGCGACGGGTCGAGGTGGGCCAGGCAGCGCGCGGCTACGTCGCGCACCGCCTCCTCGCGCGCCAGGAGGACCGGCTTGACGTAGCGCGTCAGGTGGCAGACCGCTTCCAGGATCCGGTCGTCGGTGGGCTCGGTGAACACGACAACGGGCCGGTCCTTCTGCGCCGCCAGGATCTGGCTGTCGAACGACTCCTCGATCTTGAACATGATGATGGCCTCGCAACGGCGGGCGCTGTCCAGGGCAGTCTATTCTCGCACAGCCGCGCGGCCCCGGGGCAGAGTAGGCGAGCCGGGCCAGAGGGCGTCACGGCGAAGCGTGACCACGCACGGAAGGCCCGTTCGGCGCCGGCGAGTGTGGCACGGAGCGGGGCAGCGCTCGCCCCGGCCGCGTCACCTTCACGCCTTGGACAGCGATCGGCGTGCCGAAAGCCGGCGGACCATCTACACTCGTAGTCTGCGCAGCCGAGCGCGGCCGCCCCACAGCCGGTCGCCGGCCGGCCAACGCCGCGTGGAATAACCCGCCATCCCCCCAAGTCTAATCAGGCGGGGGGCAGGGGGCCCTGAGTGGATCCTGACCGAGAACTGGTCGATCGAGCCCGGGACGGCAGCCAGGAGGCGTTTGCCGACCTGGTGCGCCGCTACCAGGTCAGGATCTTCAACCTGGCGCGGGCGTCCACCGGGAACGACGCGGATGCCGAGGATGTCGCCCAGGAGATCTTCGTCCGGGTGTTTCGGGGGCTTCGGAGGTTCCGAGGGGATTCGGCCTTTCGGACGTGGCTCTACCGGATCGCGGTCAACGCGACCCGGACCCAGGCCGGCCGGCCATCGCTCTTCGGCTGGTTCCGGAGGGTGGAGCCCGAGGAGGTCGGCGGCGCCGACCCGCTGGAGGCGCTGCCCAGTGGCGATGCGGTCGAGGACTCGGTGGCCTATCGCGACGCCATCGACCATGCGCTCGGCCGACTGACGCCCGACCTGCGGATGGCCGTCACGCTCAGGGATATCGAGGGGCTCGAGTACCCGGGAGATTGCCGAGGTCCTTGGCGTGCCTATCGGCACCGTGATGTCGCGGATTCTCGAGAGGGCGGGAGAAGCTGAGGCCGATTCTGGCGGAGGCGCTGTGCCGGAAGGGTGGCGCGACCGCCCGGTCGGGATGTGGGGAGTGAGTCCATGTTGACATGCGAAGCCGCGGAGGCGCTCATCGCGCGGGAAGTGGACGGCCTGCTGGCAGACGAGGAGGCCGTTGCGCTCGATGCCCATGCCGAATCGTGCGGCGCGTGCCGTGGGCTTCGGCGCGCGAGCCTCGACGTGGCGCGCGCGCTGGCCCTGCGAGTCGACGCGCCGGTGCCGGCCGGCTTCGCCGCCCGGGTCGCGGCGCGGGTGGCCCCGGACGAAACGCTCGGCTGGTTCGACGCGATCAACTGGCGCCGCTGGACCGAGTGGACGCTCCCGGTCGCCGCCGCGCTTCTGATGGTCGCCATCGTCGCCGGCAATCGAGGTTCCACCGCGACCACCGGGGACACCGAGGTGACATCGAGCGAGTCGACGGTCGCCGCAGCGGACGTCTGGGCGCTGTCGGGCGAAGGCGATGCGGCGACGGCGCTTTCCGCGCTCGGCGCGGACCTGACCAGCGAGGACGTGCTGGCGACGATGCTGGGGACGTCGGCTGCGGGGACGGAGGGAAAGAGCGATGGACGATAAACGGACGATTGCCTGGTTCAGCGCCTTCGTCATCGTGGTGCTGCTGATCGGGATCGCGAGCGGCATCCTGCTCGATCGATATCTCATCCGCCCGCCGGGCGATCGAATCGGGCGGGGCGGCGTTCCGGGATCCGGCATGCCGCAGCGGATGGCCCCGCGGGGCACGAGGCCGGGGCCTGGCGGCCCCGGGTCCGGACCCGGCGCGATGCGGCCGGCACTCGAGGAGCGGCTCGCTCAGCAGCTCGAGTTGACGGCGGCGCAGAAAGACCAGGTGAAGGCGATCCTCGAGCGGCGTCGCTCCCGGCTGGACGAGGTCCGCACCGAGACGCAGAAGCGGATGGAGAAGGAGCAGGAGGAACTGCGGACGGAAATCCGCGGCGTGCTGACGGAGGCGCAGAAGAAGAAGTTCGACGAGGTGATGGCCAACGCCCCTGGGTTCGGCGTCAGAGGCCTTGGTGATAGGGACATGCGGCGTGGCGGGATGCCGGGACGCCGCGACTAGATGAGAGACCGCGGTCAGGGATCGAGGCGGGCTGGCGGGCCCTTTCCGGACGAGCCGCTTCGGAGCAGCCCGCCTCGGCTCGGAATCGCGGTCGGTCGTTTTGCCGGAAGGAGAGACAACCATGAAGCGAGGATACAGCTACGGAATCGTTGCGGCGGTGATCGCGATCGGACTGGTGGCGACGCTTGGCGCGCAGCCGCCGGCCGGCGGCCAGGGAATGGGCCGCGGGATGGACCAGGAGATGCGCGGGCAGGGAATGGGGCCGGGCGGATCACGAGGCGGGCCGATGGCCGCGCTCAATCTGACGGCCGAGCAGCAGAAGCAGCTCCAGGCGCTGATGCAGACCGAGCGCCAGACGCGCCAGGCCACGATGGAGCAGGCGCGCGAGCTGAGAAAGCAGCTGCACGAGACGATCTACGGCGGGAGCGGCGACCAGGCCGGCGCCCTGGCGTTGGCGACGAAGATCGCCACAATCGAGGCGGAGGCCCGCGTCCACATGCAGATGGCGGCCGCCGCGATCCTGACACCCGAACAGCGGAAGATCGTCGTCGACAGCGGAATCGAATTCCCCCCGGGCCAGATGGGCCAGGGCGGACCGAATGGGCGCGGGGGGCGGGGGAAGTAGAATTCAGAAGATAGAAGATAGAAGATAGAAGATAGAAGATAGAAGATAGAAGATAGAAGATAGGAGAGGGCTGGCGCGGCGAGATCCTGCGCCAGCCCTTGCTGTTTCAGGTGCCGCACGCCCGCCCTTCGCAATATCCCACTTCGCAATATCCCACTTCGCAAGATCTCAACTTCGCACGATCGTTACTTCGCAAGATCGTACTTCGCAAGATCGCAAGTTTCTCTATCGGCGCTTCACCGAAATCGAAATGCCTTCTCCCGATGGCGTCACGATCGCGGTGAGGAGGGAGGGGTTGGTTTCGATCGCCGCCAGGAAGTCCGGCATGTCCTTCCCCTTGTTGACGACGTTGTGGCCGAGGAAGAGCCCGCCGGCGTCGAGTCGCGGCAGCAGGAGATCGAGAAACCGCTTGTAGTCCTTCTTCCACGCGTCGAGGAACACGTAGTCGAACGTGCCCGGCAGCTTCGGGATCTCCTTGAACGCGTCTCCCTGGATCACCTGCACGATGTCGGCCAGGCCGGCGCGGCGCACGTTCGCTGCGGCTTCACGGGCGCGGACCGGGTCGAACTCGATTGTCACCAGCCGGCCGCCGGTCTCGCGCAGGCCGAGGCCGATCCAGATCGCGCTGTAGCCGCTGGCCGACCCGATCTCCAAAGCCCGCTTCGCGCGGCTCGTGACGGCCAGGACGCGGAGCATCCGTCCATCCTCCTCTGACACCGCCAGCTGTCCGGCGTCCACCTGCTTGATCTGCCGGAGGAGGCGGTCGAGCTCGGGCGGGAGCCCGGCCGGCGGTTGGAAGGGCTTCGGCGCCGTGCCCACGGGCGGCGGCGCGGCGGCGAGCGCCGCCAGGACGGCGAGGGCGGCGAGGGCGGGAAGCCAGCGACGAAGGTGGTGGGACATAGGGGCCATGCGGGGATCATCGCACGAACCGCCCTTCGGGCCGCACTTCGGGCTGGCGAAATTGACAGGGATGTTATACTTTTCCGCTTGACCTGCGGCACCATCGCGCAGGCGCCTTCCAGGGAGGCCGTGTGACGCCCATCCTTGTCCGCCCGGTTCGCGAGCAACTCGAACACGACCGGGTCATCCGCCTGCTGCAGCAGCGGTGGCGCCGGAAGTACCTGGCGACGGTCAACCAGGGCAGCGAGACGACGGCTTCCGTCGTCGACGGCGACGCGACGCTCTATCCGGACGTGGTACTCTCCCCGCCGGGCAAGCCCAACAAGCCGGAAATCGTGGTCGAGGTGGAGACGGGTGAGTCCATCAACCACCTCGAGGCAATGGCGCAGTGGACGCGGCTGGCCCGGTTGAAGGCGGCATTTCACCTGTATCTGCCGGCCGGGTCGGTGGATCGCGCCTGGCGGCTGTGTACGGACTACAACATCGCGGTGGACGAAATCTGGACCTACCACCTCGTGGGCGACCTGATGCGCTTCACTCCGGTGTACAAGGCGCCACCGGCGAGCCGTCCGGCGCGACGGCCCGACGCCGCGAAGGCGCCGTCGCCGCGCGTGGCCGCCAAGGCGCGCAAGCCGGTCGCGAAGCCGGCGGGCCGCACGCCGAAGAGCCGCAGGCCCGCTGCCCGGACAGTCGCAAAGGCGCGGGATGCCAAGCGGACCGCCAAGCCTGCCGGGTCGAAGCCGGCGCGGCCGAAGAAGGCCGCCGCGCGACCGGCGGCCCGGCCCAAGAGGCGGCGGTAGCCGGCGTCTGGCCGCCGCCAGCCGGCCGGTCCGACCCTTTGGCACCGCCATTCGTCAGAACATTCGTCAGCTGCCTGCCCGGAACCCTGAGGGCGGCCCCTGCCTGGGACGCCCCTCAGAGGCTATACTGAGGACATGACCATGCGAGCCTCGTGGACTGCCGTCGCACTCCTCGCGGCCGCCGCGCTGTCGGCGGCCGTCACCGCCCAGGCGCCGCCGCCGGCGACGCAGGCCGTGGCGCCGCCGCAGGCCGTCTACCGGTCGGGCATCGACCTCGTGACCACCGACGCCATTCCGCGAGACAAGGCCGGCCAGTTCGTGTCGGACCTGAAGCCGAGCGATTTCGAGGTGTACGAGGACGGCGTCAAGCAGGACATCGTGCAGCTGCTCCTGTTCCACGGAGGCCGCCAGTACAGCCCGCTCGCCGCGCCGGTGCAGGTGCAGCGCGAAGGGATCGTCCTGCCGCCGTCGCGGCCGACAAACGACGCGGCCGGCCGGATCTTCATCTTCTTCCTCGACGACCTCCACCTGGACTTCCGGAACACCGGCCGCATTCGGGATCTCATCAAGAAGATTCGGACAACGCTGGTGCACGACGGCGATCTGTTCGGCGTCGTGTCCACGGGGCCGTCGTCGATCGCGATCGACCTGACCTACGATCTGAGGCGGCTCGACGAGGTTGTGAAGAAGATCTCCGGGGCCGGCCTCAGGCCGCAGGAGATCATCGAGGCGGGCAGCATGTCGCAGGAAGGCCCCAGTGAAGTGCGGTATCGCGCGCACACGGCGTTCTCGACGGCGTACGACCTGATGGGGCAGCTCGAGAAGGTCCACAACCGGCGGAAGGCGCTCATCTACATCAGCAACGGCTACGATTTCAATCCGTTCCCGGCCTCGCGCTACAAGATGGACCAGCAGCGGATGGGGACCACGCCGCAGGCGGAGAGGGTCGAAGGCGCCGGCGAGTCGTACCGCAACCCGCAGGACGACCCGTCGGACCTGTTCACGCGGACCGGCCAGGTGTTCGCGGAGGCCGACCTCGCCCGCGAACTCGCCGAGTTGACGCGCACGGCGAACCGGGCGAACGTCACCATCTACACGCTGGACCCGCGCGGCCTGGTCGGCATGCCCGACCTCGACGACAACATCAACATGGTCGAGTGGCAGGACTCCCTGCGGAAGTCGCAGGACAGCGTGCGGGTTCTGGCCGAAGAGACCGGCGGGTTCGCGGTCGTCAACTCCAACGACTTCGAGCGGAGCCTCAAGCGGATCGACGCCGAGACGAGCGACTACTACATCCTCGGCTTCTACTCGAGCAACCCCGATCCGCTCCGGCGTAACCGGCGCATCGAAGTCAAGGCCACGCGCCCCGACGTCGACACCGTCTGGTCGCGCAAGGGGTATTCGCTGAAGAGCCCCAAGGCGAAGAAATAATCTTTCGATCTTGCGATCTTGCGAAGTTGCGAAGTGGCGATCTTGCGAACTGACGAACAGGGCGACCGCCGATCCAAGTTATTGGATGCGCGGGGGTTGCTGTTCGGGCCGCTCCGCGCCCTTGCATCCCACGTCGATTTTCTTGCGGCGACTTCCTGGCGTCGCGGTAGAATCTCCCTCTGGCCGGCGCACGTCGTAGACATTGCGGGAGTACCGGCACGGCCTCACACCTGTCCCACTATTCAATGGAGCCACGCATGCAGTTTCTCAAGAGGTCGCCCATCGCAGCGTGCGCGATCGCACTGACGTTCTCGCTGCTCGCCTTCGCCCAACCCGCCGCCGCGCAGGGCGTCACGACAGGCACGATGTCCGGCGTCGTGAAGGACGCTCAGGGCGCCGTCGTCCCCGGTGTGTCCATCGCTGTCGTACACGTGCCTTCCGGCACCACCTACGAGGCCGTCACCCAAGGCGACGGTCGGTTCTTCATCGACAACATGCGGGTCGGCGGGCCGTACAAAGTCACCGCGACGCTGGCCGGATTCAATACCGAAGTCCAGGAAGGCCTGAGTGTCAGTCTTGGTGTCAACAGCGACGTCGCGTTTTCGCTGAAGCTGTCCGCTGTCAGCGAGACGGTCACCGTTGTCGGCAAGTCCGACGTCGTGTTCAGCTCGTCACGGACCGGCGCGGCGACGGCCGTCCTGCGTGAGGAGTTGGCGGTGCTGCCCACGGTGACCGGGCGCATCAACGACATCACGCGCCTGACGCCGCAGTACCGGGGGCGGCGGGACGTTCGCCGGCCAGGACAATCGGATGAACAACATCACGATTGACGGGTCGTACTTCAACAACTCGTTCGGCCTGGCTGGCCAGCCGGGCGACCGGACCGGCGTCGCGCCGGTCTCGCTCGAGGCGATCGAGCAGGTCCAGGTCAGCGTCGCGCCGTTCGACGTCCGCCAGGGCAACTTCGTCGGCGCCGGCGTCAACACAGTCACCCGCAGCGGGAGCAACCGCTTCGCCGGGTCGGTGTACTACCGGTACCGCGACGAGTCGTTCGTCGGCAAGACGGCAGGAGACCTGACGTACAACCCTGGCACGTTCGACACGACCGCCCTGGGCCAGTATTTCGGCGGTCCGATCTTCAAGAACAAGCTGTTCTTCTTCGAGAGCTATGAATCGCAGAAGGACACGCGGCCGCTGACCACCTACACCTCGAACCCGGGCGGCGCGGCCGCGGTCGGCAACATGACGCGCGTGCTGTCGTCCGACCTGTCTGCGCTCCAGTCGTACCTGTCGCAGAACTTCAAGTACGACACCGGGCCCTACGACGGCATCATGAAGACGACGCCGGGCAAGCCGTTCCTCCTCAAGTTCGACTACAACCTGAACGGCTCGAACCGGATCACCTTCCGCTACAACCAGCTGAGTTCCGATACGCCCGTCAACCTGTCGAATTCCGGCAGCTACGGGAATCCTGGGGGCCGGCAGACGTTCAGCAACAACTTCCTGAATTTCAAGAACTCGAATTACGCGATTCTCGAGAACATCAAGTCGGGAATCGGCGAGTGGAACTCGGTCCTCGGCCAGACGATGACCAACAGCCTCATCGTCGGTTACACGAAGCAGGACGAGAGCCGGGACGACATCCAGCTGTTCCCGTTCGTCGACATTCTCGACGCTCCCGGTGGTACGGCCTACACGTCGTTCGGGTCCGAGATCTACACGCCGTACAACAGGCTCTACTACAACACGTTCCAGGTTCAGGACAGCTTCACGAAGATCGCCGGGAAGCACTCGGTGACCTTCGGCGGGTCCGCTGAGAAGTACCACTCCGACAACTCGTTCTACCCTGTCCTGCAGAGCGCCTACGTCTACAACTCGCTCGCCGACTTCTACACCGACGCGAACGACTACCTCGCGAACCCGAACCGGACCACGTCCCCGATCACGCTGAGGCGGTTCCAGGTGCAGTACTCGAATGTCGTCGGAGCCCAGGTGCCGCCGTACCAGCAGCTGGACGTGTGGTATACGAGCCTCTATGCGCAGGACCAGTGGAGGCCGAGGGCGAACGTCACGATCACGGGCGGAGTGCGGATGGACATCGCCAAGTTTGGCGACACCGCGTTTGCCAACTCCGCCGTCGATGCCCTGTCGTTCCGCGATCCGGTCGGCAACCCGGTCCAGTACAGCACGGGCGCGCTGCCGAAGGCGACGCCTCTCTGGTCCCCCAGGGTCGGCTTCAACTGGGACGTGTTCGGCGACCGCAACACGCAGGTCCGCGGCGGCACCGGCGTGTTCACCGGTAAGCCGGCGTACGTCTGGATCTCGAACCAGATCGGCAACACCGGCATGCTGACGGGCTTCGTGCAGACGGACAACACCAAGGCGTACCCGTTCAACCCGAACCCCGACGCGTACAAGCCCGCTGCGACGGGCAACCCGCCGGCCAGCGCGCTCATCAACGTCACCGAGCCGGATTTCCGGTTCCCTCAGGTCTGGCGGACCAACATCGGCTTCGACCAGAAGCTGCCGTGGGGACTGGTCGGCACCGCCGAGTTCATCTACAACAAGGACGTCAACGGGATGGCGTACCACAACGCCAACCTGCCGGCGGCGCAGTCGGCCTATAGCGGTGTCGACGCCCGCATGCGGTGGGTGGCCACCGCGGCGAATCCGGCCTGCGCTTCCTCCGGCCAGGTCGGTCCGTGCGTGACACGTCTCAACAACGCGACCGGGAATCAGGTCACCAACGCCATCGTCCTCGGCAACCAGAGCGTCGGGCGCTCGTGGAACTTCGCCGCCACGCTGGCCAAGCCGTTCTCGCACGGACTCGCGGTCAAGGGCGCCTACTCCTACGGCGAGGCCAAGAACACGGTGGACCCGGGCTCCATCGCGTTGGGCTCGTTCACCGCCAATCCGATCGCCGGTGATCCCAACAATCCTCCGCTCGGTTTCTCGGGCAGTTCGCCGGGGCACCGGTTCTTCATCCAGGGGTCGTACACGAAGAACTGGGGCAAGTGGGGCGCGACGACGGTGACAGCCTTCTTCCAGACCGCCAACTCTGGAAACACCAGCTACATCTTCGCGGCCGACGCCAACGGCGACACGGCGACGAACGACCTGATCTACATCCCGCGCAACCAGTCGGAGATGAACTTCACGTCGTTTACGCTGTCGGCGTCAGGGAGCCTCCCGGCGAAGACGTTCAGCCCGGCCGACCAGGCGGCGGCCTTCGACAGCTACATCAGCCAGGACCCGTACCTGAGCCAGCACCGCGGCGAGTACGCCCAGCGCGGCGCGCTGTTCTATCCTCTCGTCAGCCGGATTGACCTCAGCCTGATGCAGGACGTCTTCGTCAGCACCAAGGGGATGCGGCACGCCGGCCAGATTCGACTGGACATCCTCAACTTTGGCAACCTGCTGAATTCCGACTGGGGGCAGGGCTACTCGACTTACCAGAGCCGGATTCTGACGACCCCGGCTGTTGATGCCAACGGGGCACTTTCGTACCGCATGAACTACATCACGACCGCCACGGACCGGGTACGTGCCCCAGACGTTCCAGAGAACGGCTGGCAGTTCGGATGTGTACGTGATGATGTTGAGCTTCCGCTACTCGTTCTAGTCGAGCAACCCTCGGGAGAGACGGCAAAGGCCGGGGTGGCGGTTCGCCCCGGCCTTTTTTTCTCTTAGCGCCCCGCCTTCTGCGGAGATCAAATCGGCAGCGAACTGAGCGCTTCCTCGGTCCGCGCGATCGCCGCGTCGAGGTACTCCCGATCGAGATCGATCCCGACGAAGTCCAGGCCCAGGTTCGCGCAGGCGACCGCCGTCGAGCCGAGCCCGACGAACGGGTCGAGCACGCGCTTGACGCGGTCGAGGCCATGCAGGCGAAGGCAGTAGTCTGGCAGGCGCACCGGGAAAGTCGCCGGATGCGGCCGGTCCTTCTCGCGGCTGTTGATCGTGTCGTAGGGCATGAACCAGGCGTTGCCCCTGCACCGGCGGTTGCCGGCCGCCGATCGCCATCGCCCGACGTTCGACTGGTCCTGGTAGGCCACGCCGATGGCCGTCCGGTCCAGCGGGACCTCGCCCGACCGCGTGAATTGGAAGATGAACTCGTGGCAGTCGTTCACGAACCTCGGGCTGTTGATCGGCTTGTAGTGGCCGACCGCCAGGTCGCGCGGCAGGCCGGCCGCGTCGCCGGCGGCGTTCCGATCGATCACAATCGACTTCACCCAGTGAATCGTGTTCTGCAGGCGCAGGTGCGGGCGCACCGCCTGCGCGATGTCCATCGCCACCCACGGGTCCTTCGGCTTCGCGCCCACGTTCAGGAACAGGGAGCCGTCGGGCGACAGGACCCGCGCCACCGCTGCCACCCAGCGGCCCGTCCACTGCAGGTAGTCGACCCTCGGTAGGGTGTCCTCGTAGGTCCGGTACTTGATTCCGAGGTTGTACGGCGGCGAGGTGACGACGACGTCGGTGGCGCCGGGGGCGAGGCCGGGCAGGCAGTCGAGACAATCCCCGAGGAAGAACTGGAAGGTGGCGCCACGCCGGCGGAGGGTGGCGTAGGGGTGGGGGCGGGCGTTGGTCACCGTGCCTGGATCTTACGAGGCCTTGGCGACGGCGGCAAGCCCCAGCGAGGGCCGATCGTCCCCGGCCGATTGAAGGCGGGGCACGGAGTGATTGCGCCGGTGCAGGTGGTTCGCGCACTCGTCGCCCTTCTCCTCGACGTAGGCGACCTCGCGGGCACCCGACAGTTCCAGGTACCGGCCGACCACGCAGCCGCAGGCCAGCGTGGAGAATCCGAGAAGCCGAACGAGACCCATGACTGACTCCCAAGACAGAATCCGTCTGGCCATCCGGATGCAACCGGCATGCCGGGTGCCTCAATAGGCCTTATCGGCTGATTTCGCCGTGACTTGAATGCGGACGACACGCGGCCGATACACGTCGGGCGTACTCTGAATCATGTCTTTGGATCGACGTGCAAATTGTTGGATCGGGCGCCATCGAACCGAATCTCCTCGTTCGCTCTTGACAGAATGGGATGCGCGGTACCGATAAAGGAACGCCATGCCTGAGCCTCGTGTCGTCCTGTACGCGACGCCCGATTGTCCCCACTGCGCCGCAGCCAGGGCAGCGCTTCGCGCGGCGGGAGAGTCGTTCGAGGAACGCAACCCGTCGACCAGCGCCGACGTCCTTCGGGAACTGCTGTCGTTCGCGGCGTCGGCCGTGGTGCCGACGATCGTCGTTGGCGGGACGGCGCTGATCGGATTCGACGATGACCGGCTCACCCACATGCTGCTCGAGCCGCGGACCGAGCCGGGGGAGGTGAACGACTACACCGAAGAGGAGCTGGACGACTCCGACGACGACCTGCTGCTCCCACGGTAGGGCTTGTCGTCGCATTTGGCCCTGCACAAGTCCTGCTGGATGACCGAGATACCCTGAGAAGGGGCTTGCTCTGCCCGGCCAGTCTGTTACAATCGCGCGGAC
This sequence comes from uncultured Acidobacteriota bacterium, assembly GCA_963698725.1. Classification (GTDB taxonomy): domain Bacteria; phylum Acidobacteriota; class Vicinamibacteria; order Vicinamibacterales; family Fen-181; genus FEN-299. Next base: position 432,660 of record CAVORY010000002.1, on the reverse strand, counting down.
AGATTGTACGTTTCCGGTCCCGAGTTGCTGATGACCTCGAGTCGCCGCCTATCAGGCCTTTCGCGATCGGCGCTGCTGCTGTGCGGGCTTGCCGCATGGGTCGCGGGGGTGTCGGCGGCGGGCGCCGCCGTTCCTGCCGTACGCCAACCCGCCTCCAAGACTGCCCCCAAACCGACCGGCTCGTCCGCGACGAAGAGTCCGGCAAAGGTCCCCGCCAAGCGGACCGTTGCGGCGAGCGTGAAGCCTGGCTACAAGTCGGTTTCGGCGAAGCCCCAGAGCAGCGCACTGGCCCGTGCCAGAGCCGCGGCGCGCGCGCGCGCCGCACGCGAAGCGGCCGTGCCCCGGTACAAGGTTGACGCCACCGGGGCGGTCGTTCCGGATCTGCGTGCGGCGGCCGCGATTATCTACAACCCGCAGACACAAGAGGTGCTGTGGGAAGAGCACTCGCAGGACAAGCGCTCGATTGCCAGCATTACGAAGGTGATGACGGCAGTGGTGTGCATCGAGAGCGAGCAGGACCTCTCGCAGGTGGTGACGGTCGAGCGCGCGGACACCCTGGCGGCGTCGACGACCTACCTTCGGGCCGGCTACCAGGTGTCGGTGCGGGACCTGCTGCACCTCCTGCTGATCTCGTCGGACAACGTTGCCGCCCGCACGTTGGCGCGCGTGTCGCCCTGGGGACCGGCGGGGTTCGTGGCGAGGATGAACGACAAGGCGACGGAACTGGGGTTGAGCAGTACGACCTACACCGACCCCTCTGGGCTCGACGCCGCCAACGTGTCGTCGGCGTACGACATGGCGAGACTGATCGCCTACGCGTCGGCGGACGACCGGCTGTCGGCGATCATGAAGAAGTCCGAGTACACGCTGACGCTGGCTCGCCGGCCGGTGACCATCCGGAACACCAACCAGCTGCTGACCCGGACGGACATGGAGGGCAGCGTCCTCGGGGCGAAGACCGGGTTCATCTCGCGGTCGGGCTACTGCCTGGCGACGTTGCTGAAGATGCCCCAGGTCAATCAGCCCGTGGCCGTCGTGGTGCTGGGGGCCAGCAGCAATGCCGCCCGCTTCACTGAGGTCCGCAACCTGGTCACCTGGCTGACGACCCGGGCCCAGGATCTGGTCGGAAAGAACGGGCGCGAGCCGAACGGCCGCGACTAGCCCCGGTAGCCTCTTCCCACAGCCGCCGCGTCCAGCGGCAGCGTCGCAACGGAATCCACCGACAACATCAGCGGGCGCCCGCCCTGGCGGACGTCGTAGGCCTTGAGGTACCGGCGGCACACGTCGCACGCATAGAGACGGTAGCGTCGATCGGCGCTGGCGAACGACGGCAGCGCCGCACGGTTGTCGTTCAGGCAGAACGGGCACCGCGAGTCGTCGAATAGCCAGCGCGCCGTGCAGCGGCCGCAGATGAGCCGCCGTTCGCCGGACGGCGCGATCAGCGCGAACTCGGGCTCACCGCCGCAGAGCGGGCAGGAGCCGCGGCGCCAGGCGTCGAAATCGACCTGCTGTTGAATCACGTGGGCGCACCGCTCCAGGAACGGTCGGATCGCGAGGGCGAGCACCTGCTCCAAGGCATCCTGGTCGACCGGAAGCGTCGGCGGCGGCTCGGCGCCGGCGGCGCCAGGCGAGGCGGCGGCGTTGAACCAGCGGGCCACCAGCGGGTCGAGCGCGTTGCCGTCGCGCGTGACGGCCTGGATGGCCCGGTAGTCGTCCGCATCGAGCGCGTCGAACCGGCGGAGCACGTCCGCGGTCTGGCGGAAGACGAGGCGGAACTCCGTCCAGTCCAGACGGATGTCCTCGAACTGCAGCAACGGACGGCCGGCTTCCCGAGCCCGTCTCACCCGGTCGGCGCCGACGTCCATCCAGGGGATCGCCGCCCGCGCCTGGACGCGCCGCTTCACCTCCAGCAGTTCGACGTGCAGGTCCGCGGCTTCGGCCAGCTCCGGCTGGACCGCCTTGAGACGTTTGAGTTCGGCGACTTCTTGCGATTCGGTGCGCGACGCGCGGGTGCGTGGTTCTGGCACGCCGCGATTCTACTACGTCCGGCTGGCGGCCTGCGGCTTACGGAGGGCTCCCGGCTTCCAACTTCTGGATTCCGGACTCCGACTTCCGATTCATCTCGCTGGCGGGCTCAGCCGGCGTCCGGCTGCCACCTCGCGCGCGGCATCCTGCGGGCGGCCGACGCGATTGTAGAGGTCGGCGAGCACGTAATGGCCGAGCGCCGCGATCTCCGGCGGCGGCTGATGGGTCAGACCCTGCCGGGCGAGCTCGATGGCCTCCGCGAAGTTCGTGCCGGTGTCGAGGTAGGCCTTGGCCAGGAAGATCTTGCCTTCGGCGAAATCCCCGCCCTCGGCGAGCGCCTGCTTCAGCGACGCGATTTGCGCGACGCTGTTTCCCTGGCGTTCGTAGAGCCGGGAGAGATTGAACGCCGCCTTGAAGGCGGACGGGTGCAGTTCCAGTTCGCGGCGGTACTCGGCCTCGGCCGTCTGGAGGTCGTTTCGCTCCTCCGCGATGAGCGCGAGGTTGTAGTGGGCGAGCCGGACGGTCTTCTTGACGTCGAGCGCCGACCGGATTTCGCGCTCCGCAGTCGCCAGGTCGCCGCGCTGAAACGCCATCACTCCGAGCGCGTTGAGCGCCGCGGCCTCGCGCGGGTTGATCTGGACGGCCTGCCTGAAGTTCTGCTCGGCCCGCGCGCGGTCGTTCCTGGCGAGGTAGATCTCGCCCATCTGGTAGCGCACGTGCGCGTTCTTCGGGTCGATCGTCAGGTAGTGCTCGTATCCGGCCAGGGCGGCCTCGTCCTGCCCCATCTGGCGGTAGACGTTCGCCATGTTGACGACCGGCAGGTCGTAGTCGGGCTTCAGCTCGAGCGCCTTCTTGAAGTACTGAATCGCTTCGGGGAAACGACGCAGCCGCGCGTTCAGGTTCCCCAGGTTGAACCAGGCGTCGATGACGTTCGGGTCGGCCGCGACCACCCGCTCGTACAACGAGATGGCCCGCTCGATCGACTCGACGCTGTTCTTGTCGTCGTGGCGTCCCTCGCGGGCGTCGACCATCATGTTGAACAACTCGATCTTGTCCTTCGGGTCCGCGCGGTCGGTCTTCGCGCTGGCGATGGTGGCCACGAACGACCCGACGTATCCGAGCGCGGCCAGGCGCGCGCGCGTCTCGGTGTCGACCTCGGGCGCCGGCTTCGCCACCGAGTCGTCTCCTGACGAGGCCTCTTCCATGGCGCGCAGCCGGGCGATCATCCCGTCGGCCACCGACCGCCGGTCGGCGTAGAGGTTCGTCGCCTCGTGCGGATCGCGCTCGAGGTCGTAGAGCTCGGGGCGCGGCGCGTCGATCACCTTGTAGCGGCCGGCCCGCCACGCGCGCATGTCGCTCCAGCCGAAATGGTGCAGCGGGTACATCGCCTCGGCATACCCCTCGAGATCCATGACGCTGCGGGCTCCGGTCATGAGCGGCGCGAGGCTGACGCCCGCGATCGCCTTCGGCGGGGCGACGCCGAGCAGATCGAGTACGGTCGGCATCAGGTCCACCGCCCGGACGGGGTCGGCCACGCGCCGGGCCCGGACGCCTTCGAACGGCGCGCGGATGATGAACGGGACCCTCGTCGTGGCCTCGTAGACGAAGAAGCCGTGGGTGCCTTCGCCGTGCTGGTTCAGGCTCTCTCCGTGGTCGCCGATGACGGCCACGACCGTCTTCTCGAGCAGCGCGTTACGCTCGAGGAACTCGACGATCCGGGCGACCTGGGAATCGACGAAGGCGATTTCACCCAGGTAGGGGTGCTGGGCGTAGCGGGTCTTGAACGGCTCCGGCGGTTCGTAGGGCGCATGGGGATCGTAGAAGTGCAGCCACGCGAAGAACCGTTCGCCTTTGACCTTCTCCAGCCACGGAAGCGCGCGGTCCACCACCTCGTTTGCGGGCCGCTGGACCTCGCCGATGCTGAAGCCCCGGGCTTCGGGCAGCTCGAACTGGTCCACGTAGGTCTCGAACCCCTGGTTGAGTCCCCACTTGCCGTCCAGGACGAACGCGCCGACGACGGCACCGGTGCGGACACCGCGCGTCTTGAGCACGGCGGCGAGCGTCTGCTGCCTGGGCGACAGGAAGAACCCCCCGTTGTCGCGCACCCCGTGCTCGGGAGGGAAGCGGCCGGTGAAGATGCTGGCGTGCGCCGGCAGCGTCAGCGGTGCCACGGCCATCGTGTGTTCGAAGACGACGCCCTCGCGCGCCAGGCGGTCGATGGCGGGGGTCTCCACGTTCTTGAAACCGTAGGCGCCGACGCGGTCGGCCCGGGTCGTGTCGAGCGTGATGACCAGCAGGTTCAACCCGGCTGCCCCGACGCCGCCCGTCGCGCGTCCGAGGTCGCTGCCGCTCGCGGACCGCGCGGTGCGGGTAGTCATGTACCACCAGCCGCCGGCCCCGAGCAGCGCCAACGACACGAAGCCCACGGCCGCGAGCGATCGGGCGAGCAATTTCTTACGTCTAACCATTCTGGAGCCATACTGGCCCATCCAGCCCGGAGGCGTCAACGGTCAGGAGGAACCAAAATCTTGGACGTCTGGTTCACTTGGCTGGATCGAACCAGCCGGCGTCGGTCGAAGGGTGATTTCGCCAGTCCCCTTGATCGTTTCGAGCCAACAGGTTACGCTTGCTCCCGCCTAAGCTGGCATGCCGGAGATGTGGCAAGGCGTTTGAATTGATTCTGGCCCAAGTCCAGCAGTTCTCGAACATCGGACGGAAGACAGCCCCCGGGACAACCAAGGAGGTGCACGAAGTGAAGCATCAATGCCGAACGTGGCGCCCAGCCTGGCGAGTCGTAGCGCTCGCCCTCGTGCTGGCCGCAGTGCCGCTGCCCGGGCTGGCAGCGGAACCCGTTAAACAGGCTCCGCCGGCCGGCGGGCTCGGTGCGTCGATCGACAGGGCGGCGGCGTCCCTGGGCGTTGCCGTCGCCGACGCCAAGCCGGCGTCACCGCTCGGACTCAGGGCGTCGGTTGACAAGGCCGCGTCGTCCCGGAGCGGCGCCCTCGCCCAGGCCCAGCCGGCGCCGGACAAGTCGGCGCTCGGTTCGAAGTCATTCTTCAAGAAGCCGATCGGGATCTTCGTGCTCGGAGTGGTCGCTGCTGGCGTGGGCTACATGGCGTACTCGTTCAGCAATGACCGCATCCACTCGACCGTTCGGCAGAACCAGTAGGCAAGGAGGCAAATCCATGAAACGAGTGTTGATTCTTGCCCTCCTTGTCGGGTTCGTGGCCTCGGCCGGAGCGGTCAGCGCCCAGACGCTGACCGGCATTATCACCGGCAAGGTCACCGACCAGCAGGGAGGCGTCCTGCCTGGCGTCACCGTAACGCTGACCGGGAGGACAGGTGCACAGACCCAGGTGACCGACGCCGTGGGCCAGTTCCGGTTCATCGGCCTCGCCCCCGGCAGCTATTCCGTGAAAGCGGAGCTCCAGGGGTTCACGCCGAAGGAACAGCAGAATATCGAAGTCGGCATCAGCAGGACGATTGACGTCCCGCTGGCCCTGTCAGTCAGCGGCTTGTCCGAGACGGTGGACGTCGTGGCCAGCACGGTCATGCTCGACACCACGACGACCGCGACCGACAACAACCTGTCGAAGGACCTGCTGTTCAGCATGCCGATCGGGTACGGCAACGTCGCCGTCGGGATCATGAACTTCACGCCTGGCGTCAACGGCGGTGCGGCGTTCGGCGGTTCGTCCGATTCGGGCAACTCGCTGATGCTCGACGGCGTTGACGTGCGCGACCCGGCGGGTGGCACGGCGTGGGCCTTCTTCAACTACAACATCGTCGAAGAAGTGCAGGTGGGCGGCCTCGGGCAGCCTGCGGAATATGGCGGGTTCACCGGCGCGGTGGTGAACTCCGTCACCAAGTCGGGCGGCAACCGGTACTCGTTCCTGGCCGACTGGAAGTTCACGAACGACTCCGATTTGCTCACCAGCGACAACACGGACCCCGCGCTGGTGAAGGAGAACTGTACTGCTCGGGGACCCCTCCGTCAACACCCTGCTGAACGACTTCACCGTGCAGCTGGGCGGCCCCATCGTGAAGGACAAGGTGTTCTTCTTCCTGAGCGCGCAGCGCTACGAGGTCAAGACGGATCGCTCGGGCACGAAGATCTCGCGCGAAGAGGTCAGCCCGCGGCTCAACATGAAGTTCACGTTCCAGCCGACCGGGAACGACAACATCACGGCCTCTCTGCAGTACGACAACTACAACCAGAAGGGGCGCGTCGGCTTCCTGATCCCCGGCTACGCGGCGACGCAGGACCAGACGATTATCCAGGACTCTCCGGAGTACATCTGGAACGCCCAGTACCGCAAGGTGTTCAATTCCTCGACGTTCCTCGAGGCGAAATGGACCGGCTACTGGGGCTACTACGACCTCAACCCGGTGAACACGGCCCCGGCGCACTACGACGGCGCGTTCGACACCTACTCGGGCGGCGCCGGCTACTGGGCGATGGACGACCGGGGCCGCAACCAGGTGAACGTGGCGCTGACGAAGTACGCGGAGGCCTATGGGTCGCACACGTTCAAGTTCGGCGTCGAGATCGAACGGAGCACGGTCAGAACGCGCTTCGCCTACAACCAGGCGTACTTCTATGACTATGGAGGGGCGCCGTCTGTACGCCTACGGCTATTCGTACGACCTGAGTGGCAAGAACAAGCGCGAGTCGTATTACGCCCAGGACCAGTGGAAGCTCAAGAACGTCACTCTCAACCTCGGCCTCCGCGCCGACGGTATCCGTGGCGAGGCCACCGAGACTGGCGAGACTCCATACTCGACGTTCTCGTTCAGCCCGCGCCTCGGGTTCGCGTGGGACCTCACGGGTAAGGGCTCGTCGGTCTTGAAGGGCTTCTACGGACAGCTCTACGACGGTGCGGTGTTCTACTCGTATAGCCGGGCCGTTCCCGGGATGACGCCGAACTACGTCTACATCCCGAGCGCGGACTGGTCGACGCTGACGGTGGACAGCAGTACGCAGCGGCAGTACGCGGTGAAGGACGGCATCAACCACCCGCGGGTCGACGAATTCAACGTCGCCTACGAACAGATGCTCGGCAAGGACTACAAGCTGACCGCGACGTTCATCAAGCGCGACTGGACGAATTTCATCAACAGCACGCTGCCGGGAGCGATCTGGTCGGGGACGGCGTACCCGTACACGAACCCGCTGACCAACCAGCCGATGACCGTCTACAAGTGGATGAACTCGTCCGACGTCACAAACATGACGATCGGCAACATCACGCAGGTTCCCTACAACCTCCAAACGGGTTCGACGGTCCAAAGCCCTGAGGCGAAACGAAGCTACCAGGGCCTGATGCTGGTGTTCAACCGCCGATTCAAGGATCGCTGGCAGGCCCAGGTGTCCTACGTCTATTCGAAGACCAAGGGCACGATCGACAACGGCAGCTACTCGGGGGTCTCGTCCAATCAGTTCGAGAACGCAAACTACGGGTTGATCTACACGGACGGAGCCTCCAGCTACGACCGGCCGCACGAAATAAAGGTCTTCGCGGGATATCAGATTCCCAAGATCGACCTCTCGATCGACGGCTATTACCGCTGGATGAGCGGCACGCCCTACACGCCGTACTCTCGAATCAGGGGCAGCAACCTCGGCTGGCCGTTCTCTGGCTACGTGACGCCGAATCTCGCGGCGCCAGGCACGTATCGGACCGACAACTTCAGCCAGACCGATCTCCGGCTGGAGAAGGTGTTCAACGTCGGGTTCCACCGTTTTGGCGTCTACCTCGACGTTCAGAACCTGCTCAACCAGTCCATCGTCACGGCCAGGCAGACGCGGTATCCGTCCCGCAACCTGCCGGGGCCGAATGGCGAGGACAACATCGTGGACTTCGGCGACCCGACCGCGGTCACGGGGGCGCGGCAGTTCACGATTGGCGGCCGCTGGTCGTTCTAGGCGTTTTTCGTGGTGGCGGTGCCGATGCACCGCACGCTTCACGCCCCGGGGGCCGCTGGGTCCCCGGGGTTTCTCTTGTACGCGCTCGATGACAAACTGGACCGTTGACGCGTCGGGCGCCGGCGCGCGGCTTGATGCGTGGCTGGCCGGCAGACCCGAGATCGGCTCGCGCGGGAAGGCGCGCGAGGCGATCGCCTGCGGCAAGGTCTATCTGAACCAGGCGGAGGCCACGTTCGACGATGCGGGCCGCCGACTGGCCGGGGGCGACCAGGTGGGCTTCTGGCCCGATCGTCCCGGCAGTTCGCGCCCGCGACGCCGGGAGATCGTGTCCGCCCGCCGGTCGCTGGCCCTCGTGTACGAGGACGAGACGATCGTCGTGGTGAACAAGCCGCCGGGATGGCTGGTCGAGCCGCTCCCGGGCGAAGAGGCGGGTGAAGCGACGCTTCGGGATCTGCTGGAAGACCATCTGCGTGGCCGGCGCGGGCCGCGGCCGCTGGTGGTGCACCGGATCGACCGCGATACGAGCGGGCTCGTACTGTTCGCACTGACTCCGGCCGCCCGCGACGTGCTGAAGGCCCAGTTCGCGCGGCACACCCCCGAGCGGACGTATCTGGCGATTCTCAACGGCCGGCCGATTCCCCCGCGCGGGACGTGGCGCGACAGCCTCGTCTGGGACAGGGAGCGGCTGGTCCAGAAGCGCGCCCATGCCGAGGAGGAGCGCGCCAGGGACGCCGAGGCGCGCTACCGGGTCGTCGAGCAGTTCGACTTCCAGGCGCTGGTCGAGGTGTCGCTCGTGACGGGAAAGCGGAATCAGATTCGGGCGCAGGCCGGCTCGCGCGGACATGCGCTCGTCGGCGAGCGGCAGTACCGGTTCGGCCGCCCGCGCGACGAGGCGCACGAACCGGAGTTCGGCCGCCAGGCTCTGCATGCCGCCCGCCTCGCGTTCACCCATCCGGTCACGCGGCGGCGCGTGGAGTTCACCGCGGCGCTTCCCGACGACCTGAAGCGCCTGCTCCAGACGCTGCGCGGCACCCACGCCGGACAACCACCGAGGCCACAGAGACCACAGAGGCATCCACGCTGAGGGCTTCGACCGGGGCCGGGCCGAAGGGCCCGGCCCGGCCGAGCGCTGCGCCACGGGAATGAACCCGCCCGAGGGTCGCCGGGCTCATTCCCGTGGCGCAGCGCTCGGCCGTCAGGCGCCGCCGCTCTGGGGCGGCGCCACCCGGTCGAAGCCCGAACGGCGTGACCCGCGTGACATTCCGGACCTCTGTGCTTCTCTGAGTGCTCCGTGGTTGAGATTCGTGGTGAGGCTCGGTCGGGGCGTCGGACGGTGTAGACTGATGGGCCGGGGGCGAGGTGACCATGGGCGCGCGGCGGATTCTGATGGTGAGCCCGGAGGCTGTGCCGTTCGCGAAGACGGGCGGCCTGGGGGACGTGGCCGGAGCGCTGCCGATCGCCCTCGCGCGTCTCGGGCACGACGTGACGCTCGTGCTGCCGCGCTATCGCGGCGCCGACGGGGGAACCGTCCTCGAGCGTCTGCCCGTCACGGTGGGCGGCCGGCGATTCGACGTCACGTTCGTCGAACACGCGCTGACCGACCGGGCGCGCGCGATCCTCGTCCAGTGCCCGGAGCTCTACGAACGTCCCGGCCTTTACGGCGTCGGGAACAACGACTATCCCGACAACGCCCTGCGGTTCGCGGTGCTGGCCCGAGCCGCGCTCGAATTCGGCTCGCGCGGCGACGTGCGGCCGGACGTCGTCCACGCGCACGACTGGCAGGCCGGCCTGGTCCCCGCCTATCTGCGCTCGCTGTTCTCGGGGCGCCCGGGTCTGGGCACGGCGGCCGCCGTCTTCACCATCCACAATCTCGCCTATCAGGGCGTGTTTCCCCCGTCGACGATGCCGGCGCTCGACCTCGGCTGGGAGCTCTACGGCATCGAGGGGCTGGAGTTCTGGGGCCGGGTCAGTTTCCTGAAGTCGGGAATCAACTTCAGCGACATCGTCACGACGGTCAGTCCGCGCTACGCCCGCGAAATTCAGACGGCCGAGTTCGGGTTCGGCTTCGAGGGGATCCTCGCGCGGCGCGGCGATCGCGTCGTCGGTATTCTGAACGGCATCGATGTGAACGTGTGGGACCCCGAGCGAGATCCGCATCTCCCGAAGCCGTACGGGCCGGACACGCTCGACGCGAAGCGCGCGTCGAAACGCGCGCTGCTCGAAACCATGGGCCTGCCGGTGACGGCGGGGACGCTCGCGCGACCCGTCGTCGGGATGGTGTCGAGGCTGGTGGACCAGAAAGGGTTCGACCTGCTGGCGGCGATTGGCGACGGCCTTTTGGCGATGGACGCGACGTTCGTCCTCCTCGGGAGCGGCGAGTCGCGCTACCATGACGGCTGGCAGTCGCTGCACGATCGGGCGCCGAACCGTGTCGGCGTTCGCTTCGGGTTCGACGAGCGGATCGCCCACCTGATCGAGGCTGGCGCGGACATCTTCCTGATGCCGTCGCGATTCGAGCCATGCGGGCTGAACCAGATGTACAGCCTGCGGTACGGCACGGTGCCCGTCGTCCGGGCCGTCGGTGGGCTGGACGACACGGTTGACCACTGGGATTCGCGGACGAACACCGGCACCGGCTTCAAGTTCTGGGACCATTCCCCCGGCGCGCTCCGGGCGAGCTTGAAGCAGGCCCTGGATCTTTTCCGGGTTCCCGAGAAATGGCGGGCGGTGCAGCGGGCCGGCATGGCGAGGGACTTCTCCTGGAAGGCGTCTGCGGCCGAGTACGTGAAGGTCTACGAGCGGGCCATCAGGCTTCGCGGGGGAGGGGCGTAACGACCGGGCGTTCGAGTGAATCCATAGGGAATGAGCCGCCCGCCATGGAGGCAGGAGCGGCGAAGAAGGAGCAGCGATGGCATCCGAGAACATCCAGCACGTGTCCGATTCCTCGTTCGACGAGCTCACCAAAGGCGAGACACCGGTACTCGTCGATTTCTGGGCGGAATGGTGCATGCCGTGCCGGCGAATTGCGCCGACGGTGGAGGCGCTCGCGGCCGAGTACGGGGCGAAGCTCGTCGTGGCCAAGATGAACGTGGACGAGAACCCGGCCGTCCCGATGCGGCTCGGCATCCGCAGCATCCCGACGCTGATGCTCTTCAAGAGCGGCGCGATGGTGGACACGGTGATCGGGGCGGTGGACAAGGACACGATCAAGAAGATGGTCGATCGTCATCTCGCGTAGGCGGCATCATGGCGGAACAGCGTCGCATCATCATCATCGGATCGGGCCCTGCGGGCCTGACCGCGGCGATCTACACGGCCCGGGCGAACCTCGACCCGCTGCTGATCGAAGGGCTGCAGGCTGGCGGCCAGCTGACGATCACGACCGCGGTCGAGAACTACCCCGGCTTCTCCGACGGCGTGATGGGCCCCGATCTGATGGCGTCCATGCGGGCGCAGGCCGAACGGTTCGGCGCCGCCATCGTCCAGGACCACGTGACGCGCGTCGACCTCAGCCGGCGGCCGTTCGCCGTGACGACCGCGGGCGCCGAGTACCAGGCGGACGCGCTAATCATCGCGACGGGGGCCTCCGCCCGCCTGCTCGGGCTGCCGTCGGAGCTGCGGCTGATGGGCCGCGGCGTGTCCACGTGCGCCACGTGCGACGGGTTCTTCTACCGCAACAGGCCGATCGCGGTGGTGGGCGGCGGAGACTCGGCGCTCGAGGAGGCGACGTTCCTCACGAAGTTCGCGTCGAAGGTGACGGTCATCCACCGGCGCGACACGCTGCGCGGGTCGAAGATCATGCGCGACAAGGCGGCGCAGAACCCGAAGATCGAGTTCCGCTGGAACTCGGTCGTCGAGGAGGTGAAGGACGTCGAGAAGGGGAGCGTGACCGGCGTCGTCCTTCGGGACACCGTGACGGGAGAGCGGAGCGAACTGGCGCTCGACGGCGTGTTCGTCGCGATCGGCCACACGCCGAACACGTCACTGTTCAAGGGACAGTTGGAGCTCGACGACAACGGGTACATCGTCACCCACGACGGGACGCACACGAGCGTGGACGCCGTGTTCGCGTGCGGCGACGTGCAGGACCACATCTATCGGCAGGCCATCACCGCGGCCGGTTCGGGCTGCATGGCGGCGCTCGACGCAGAGCGCTGTCTCGAGAAATAGCCCTCCGGGAGTGATGTCGCCTGGCGACATCACTCCCGGAGCGATTCTCCGATCCAGCCCCCGCCCAGCACCTCGTCCCCTTCGTAGAACACCGCCGCCTGCCCGGGAGTGATGGCCGACTGAGGGACGTCGAAGACCACCTTCGCCCGGTCGATGCCGAGCGGCTCGATTGTCGCGGGCGCTGCGGCGTGCCGGTACCGAATCTGCACGTCGGCCCGTACCGGTCGGCCGGGCGCGGCGCCGGCGATCCAGTTCACACGCGCCGCGTGCAGGGCTTTCCGCAGCAACTGTTCGCGCGAGCCGACGACGACCGTCCTGGCGGCGGCGTCGATGTCCACGACGAAGAGGGGGGCGGGCGACGAGATCCCCAGGCCCTTCCGCTGGCCGATCGTGAAGTGGTGGATGCCCGAATGCTGCCCGAGCGTCCGCCCTGCCGTGTCGATTACGGGGCCGGGCCGGATGGCGTCGGGCGCGCGCTGCTCGACAACAGCGGCGTAGTCGTTGCCGGGCACGAAGCAGATCTCCTGGCTGTCCGGCTTGTCTGCGACGGTCAGGCCGTACGACCTCGCCAGCTCGCGCACATGGCCCTTCTCCATGCTGCCGAGCGGAAACAGCGCGCGGGCGAGCTGCGCCTGTGTCAGCGAGAAGAGGAAGTAGGACTGGTCCTTCGCCGGATCGACGCCGCGGAGCAGGCTCCAGCGGCCGGTCGGCTGGTCGTGGCGCGCGCGCGCATAGTGGCCGGTCGCCACCGCGTCGGCTCCGAACTCGGACGCGCGGGCCACCAGCTCGGAGAACTTCAGCTCGCTGTTGCAGTGCGCGCAGGGCAGTGGCGTCCGGCCCGCCAGGTACTCCCGGACGAAGTTGGCGACCACCGATTCCTCGAACCGGCGCTCGAGATTGACGATGTAGTGCGGGATGCCGAGAGAGGCCGCCGCCCGCCGCGCGTCGTGCAGGTCGTCAATCGTACAGCACGATCCGAACGCAGCGCCGTCGCCGCTCTGGTCGTAGAGCTGCATCGAGAGGCCGATGACGTCATGCCCCTGCGCCTTGAGCAGCGCGGCAGCGACAGACGAATCGACCCCTCCCGACATGGCGACGACGATGCGGGGCATGGGGACAGAATACAGAAGACAGAAGACAGAAGACAGAAGACAGAAGACAGAAGACAGAAGACAGAAGACAGATGGCGGCAGAAGCCCGCGTTCCGACCCATCGACGTCAGAACCGACCCTTCATCGTCAGAACCGACCCTTCATCGTCCCGCCTTCGTCGCTGCGCGACTTCGGCGCGGCAGGCAGAACCGACCCTTCGACGTCAGAACCGACCCTTCATCGTCCCGCCTTCGTCGCTGCGCGACTTCGGCGCGGCAGGCAGCCCCGACCCCTCAGCGTGAGTTCCGACCCCTCAGCGTGAGTTCCGACCCTTCAGCGTGAGTTCCGACCCTTCAGCGTCAGCGCCGACCAATCGAGCGCAGTCGCTGCACCAGCGCCGGCAGCACGGCGAGCACGCGGTCGATCTCGGGCGCGGTCGTCGCGGCGCCGATGCTGAAGCGAATCGACGCCTGCACGCGCCCTGGCGGCAGGCCCATCGCCCGCAGGACGTGTGACGGCTCCAGCGTCCCGGACGAGCACGCGGATCCGGTCGACACGGCGATGCCCTCGAGGTCCAGGGCGATGAGCAGCGACTCGGCCTCCACCTTCTCGAACGCGATGTTGGTGGTGTTCGGCACCCGCCGCGCGCCGCCGCCATTCACGGCCGTTCCCGGCACGGTCGCGAGGATGCCGGCCTCCAGACGATCGCGCAGCCGCGTCTGGCGTGCCGACTCGTCGGCGAGCTTCGCGCGTGCCAGGCGCGCGGCCGCGCCGAGGCCCACGATGGCCGGCACGTTCTCGGTGCCGGCCCGGCGATTCCGCTCCTGGCGTCCGCCGGTCATCACGCCCCCCATGGGCGTGCCCCGGCGAACCCACAGCGCGCCTGCCCCCTTCGGCCCTCCGAACTTGTGTGCCGACAGCGAGAGCAGGTCTATCCCGAGCGCCGCGACGTCGACCGGGATCTTGCCGACGGCCTGGACCGCGTCGGTGTGGAACACCACCCGCCGCGTCCTGGCCTGCCTGGCGAGTTCCTCGATTGGCTGGATGACGCCGGTCTCGTTGCCGGCCAGGATCACCGAAGCTATGGCGACGTCGCCGCCGAGCGCGTCCTCGAAGACGGAGGGCCGGACGATCCCCTCGATATCCACCGGAAGGACGGTCACGGTCGTTCCGCGCCGGCCGAGCGCCCGCGCGGTGTTGATGACCGCCTCGTGCTCGACCGCCGTGACGATGACCCTCGTGCGCGACGGTCCGGCCGCGTCCACGACCCCTCGAATCGCGAGGTTGTCGGCCTCGGTTCCGCCGGCCGTGAACACGATGTCGCCCGGCTCGGCGGCGATCAGCCGGGCCACCTCCGTGCGCGCGTCGTCCAGCGCAGCCTTCGCGCTCTGGCCGTACGCGTGGATGCTCGACGCGTTTCCGAAGAGATCGCGGAGCGCGCGGACCATCGCCTCGAGCACCTCTGGAGCCATCGGCGTGCTGGCGTTGTGGTCGAGGTAGATGGGTGCGTTCATGGTGATCGCCGGCCGGTGCGTCGATCATAGCCCAGGTGGGCGAGGGGACGCCGCGGCGAGCGGAGATCTCGCCCACCCTCCAGGCACGGCCGCTGGCATCAGCGCGAAACCGGGGGTGGGCGAGGGGCGAAGATGTGTGGACATGGCGAGATGCGGTTTCATATACTGGCTGGGGTCCAGCCTTCGGCGCCCGCCCGGTCGTCGCTCCGGGCGGTCGCGCGTGGGCCCCATCTGTCTGGCTATCGAACCTGGAAGTTCGGAGGGTCACTATGTGGAAGCGCGACGAGGACGTGCGGCCGACGGTGGGCCGTGCGGCTGCAGTGCCGGCTGCTTCAACAGGAATGCCCGCGGCGCCGGCGGCGCATGGGCCCGAATTGGAGGGCAGACGCCCCATGGAATCGAAAGACGTCGTCAACATCGGCAAGTCGGTCGTCATCAAGGGCGAGCTGAACGGCAGCGAGGATCTCACCGTCGAGGGTTCCGTCGAGGGGAAGATCGAGCTGAAGCAGCACGTGCTGACCATCGGCCCGAACGGGCGAATCAAGGCCGAGGTGTTCGCCAAGGCCGTCATCGTGCTCGGCGAGGTGGTCGGGAACATCACGGCGAGCGAGAAGGTTGACATTCGCGACAACGGGAAGGTGGACGGGAACATCGTGGCGCCGCGAGTGGCCATCGCCGAGGGGGCGCACTTCCGAGGCAGCGTGGACATGCAGCCCAGGGCCGAGGCCCCCAAGGTGCCGGAGGCGCCGAAGGCCGTGGTCAGTCCGCCCGCGCCAGGCGCCCCCGTCGCCAAGCCGTAGCACGCAACCGGTAACCGCAACCGCCTCGCCGGCCGGGTGGCCATCGACGTCGCGGCCGCCCGGCCGACCCCGCGTATTCCAGGTGAGGGATCCCTTGTCCCGAGTTGGCAGAATGGCGGGATTCCTGTCCCGTCTGGCCCCGCGGCGCGCCGCCGAGGAACTGGCCGAGCCGGCTCCGACCCAGGTCGAGCCCGACCTGGTCGTGCCCTCCAAGGCGCTGAGGAAGTTCGTCACCTGTCTGCGCCAGCGCCAGTTCCCCACGCTGCTCGACCTCGGGCCCGCGGTCGGGTCGAATATCGAGTACTTCGGCGAACAGCTCGGCTGCAAGGTGTTCGTCGAGGACATCTTCTCGGACATCGACCGGTTCGATCGTGAGCACCGGCTGGCCGAGTTGCCGGCGTTTCTCGAGAGTCGCCTGCCTCGGGATGCGGCAACCGTGGACGGGATTCTGTGCTGGGATCTGTTCGATTTCCTCGACAGGCCTTCTGCGCGGGTCGTGGCCGAGCATCTCATGCGGGTGCTGAAGGTCGATGGCGCGCTTTTCGGGTTCTTCTCGACGACGCACGCCTCCGAGGCGCGATTCTCGAAGTTCATCGTCGCCGACGACAACTGCCTCCGGCATCGCGCGTATTCGGCCCCGCGCACGCGCCAGGCGGCCTTGCAGAACCGCGATATCATCAAGCTGTTCGGGCGCCTGCGCGTGTCGGACTCGTTCCTGCTGCGGAACAACGTCCGCGAGATTGTGTTCCGGAAGCCCGATTACCTGCCGAGCCCGTAGCCGGGAGGCCCAGCCATGCGCCCAGTTGTCGCACTGCTCACCGATTTCGGCGTCCGCGATCACTACGCGGGCACGATGAAGGGCGTCGTCCTCAGCATCTGCCCCGAAGCGACGATCGTCGACATCTCGCACGACGTACCGCCGCACGACGTGCTGTCGGCCGCGCTGGAACTGGCCGCGTCGTACAAGTACTTCCCTGCGGGCGCGGTGTTCCTCGTGGTCGTCGATCCGGGCGTCGGGTCGGCCCGGCGGCCGATCGCGGCGGAGGCCGGCGACTATCGGTTCGTGGCCCCGGACAACGGCGTCCTGTCGGCCGTGTTCAAGGACCTGGCGCCACGGCGCGTGGTCGAACTCACCGAGCGCCGGTTCGCCCGTCCGACCGTGAGCCGGACGTTCGAGGGGCGTGACCGGTTCGCCCCGGCAGCAGGGTGGCTGGCGAAGGGGACCGAGTTGAAGGCGCTCGGCCGGACGCTCACGGACTACCTGCGCCTCGCCATCCCCGACCCGGCCGTCACCGACCGGGAGGTCCAGGGCGAGGTGCTCCGCGTCGATCGTTTCGGCAACCTGATCACGAACATCGACCGCCGGTCGGTCGACCGTCTGGGCCGCCTCGGCGAGATCACCGTGGAGATCCGTGCCGGCGAGCACCGGGTGGGCCGGCTCGTGTCGACCTACTCGGAGATCGTGCCCGGCGAGGTCTGCACACTCTTCGGGAGCACCGAGCACCTCGAGGTGGCGGCCAACAGCGCGAGCGCGGCCGACACGCTCGGGCTGGGGCGCGGCGCTGCCGTCTCCGTGACCCGGGTCGAGCCATGAACTTCGATCTCCGCGACGAGCACCAGGCGCTCCAGCACAGCGTGCGCGAGTGGGGCGCGCGCGAGGTGGCCCCCAGGATCCACGACCTGGATCGCGAGCACCGCTTCGATCCCGACCTGCTTCGCCAGATGGCCGGCCTCGGCCTGCTGGGCGTTTCGATCCCCGACGCGTACGGCGGCACCGGCACCGACTACATCAGCCTCGGACTGGCGAGCGAGGAACTGGAGTACGTCGACACCTCGCTACGCGTCATCCTCTCGGTGCATGTCGGCCTGAACAGCCTGACGCTGCTCTCGTGGGGCACCGAGGATCAGAAGCGGCGGTACCTGGTGCCGCAGGCCGAAGGGCGGAAGATCGCGACGTTCGGCCTCACGGAGCCTGCGGCGGGGAGCGACGCGCGCGGCATCCAGTCGGTGGCCGTCAAGACGGGCGACCGGTACCGGCTCACCGGCGAGAAGATGTGGATCTCGCTCGCCGACGTCGCGGACCACTTCCTGGTCTTCGCCTGGTCCGACCTGGAGAAGAAGAAACGGCGCGACCCGTCCGGGATGTCGGCGTTCATCGTGGAGCGCGCCTTCAGCGGATTCGCGAGCGGGACGCTGAAAGAGAAGTGGGGCATCCTGGCCGGCAACACCGGCTACTTCAAGATGGACGAGGTCGAGGTTCCGGATGAGAACCTGGTCGGCCGCCCGGGCGAGGGGTTCACGATCGCGATGTTCGCGCTCGACCAGGGGAGGTACACGGTGGCGGCGGGTGCCACGGGCCTGGTGCGGGCGTGC
Organism: uncultured Acidobacteriota bacterium; assembly: GCA_963698725.1. Lineage (GTDB taxonomy): Bacteria > Acidobacteriota > Vicinamibacteria > Vicinamibacterales > Fen-181 > FEN-299. Next base: position 414,761 of record CAVORY010000002.1, on the reverse strand, counting down.
CGGGACGCGTCGGTGAGATACGCGCTGGAACGGAAGACGTTCGGCGTCGAGATCGGCCGGCACCAGCTGGTGAAGGCGATGATCGCGCAGATGGAGTCGGACTACGAGGCCTCGCGGCTGCTCTGGCTCCGCGCAGGGTGGCTGAAGAACGAGGGGCGCCGATCGACGAAAGAGACGAGCCTGGCCAAGTGGTTCGCCACCGTGGCATCGGAACGCGCGGCGGGCGACGCCGTCGAGGTGCACGGGGCGAACGGCTACTCGGACGAGTACCCGGTGGGCCGGTTCTACCGGAATGCCAAGGGCGCCGTCATCTACGAAGGGACACGCGAGATCCACACGCTGATGCAGGCCGACTACCTGCTCGGCTACCGCCAGGACCGGCCCGGCCGGTGCACGCTGCCGGCCTACTCGGGCGAGGACGGGGGACAAGGCTGACCGATGGACACCGATCTTTCTCTGGAGTTCCTGCGGGTGGTCGAGCGCGCCGCGATCGCGTGCGCGCACACGATGGGCCAGGGCGACCGGCCGCGCGCCGACCTCGTGGCCGTTGAGGCGATGCGTCGCGACATGGACGCGCTCCCTATCGACGGCACGGTGGTGATCGGGGAGGGCGAGCGCGACGAAGCCCCGATGCTCTACATCGGTGAGCGCGTCGGCCAGGCGCACCTGCGCCAGGATGGCACGAGGCGCTTCCCCCGCATCGACATCGCGGTCGATCCGCTCGAGGGCACCAACCTGTGTGCGCTCGGGATGCCCGGCGCGATCTCGGTGCTCGCCGCCTCCGACCCGGGCGGCCTGCTCCATGCGCCCGATCTGTTCATGGAGAAACTGATCGTCGGCCCGAAATCGAAGAACGCCGTCGATCTTGACGCGCCCGTCGCCGACAACCTGAAGGCGATTGCCCGGTGTCTCGAGCGCCAGGTGGACGACCTCGTCGTCGTCGTCATGGACCGGCCCAGGCACGAGAAGCTGATCGACGACATCCGCCGCGCGGGGGCGAGGATTCGCCTCATCACCGACGGCGACCTGTCGGCCGGGATTGCGGCGGCCGTGGTCGGCAGCGGCGTGCACGCGGTGATGGGCGTGGGCGGCGCGCCGGAGGGCGTTCTGACCGCGGCGGCGATGCGGTGCCTCAACGGCGAGATCTTCGGCCGGCTCGTGATCCGGAAGCCGGAGGACGAGCGCCGCTGTGCCGAGATGGGGGTCGCCGACGTGCGCCGCGTCTATCGCGCGGCCGACCTGGCCTCGGGCGAGAACATCATCTTCGCGGCCACCGGCGTGACCGACGGCCCGATGATGAAGGGGGTCCGCTTCTTCGGAGACGGCACGCGCACCAGTTCGCTCGTCATGCAGACGCACCCGCACCTGATCCGCTTCGTCGACAGCATCTACGTGAGGGACGGACAGGACGTGCGGATCCAGTTCTGAATAGGGCTACGCCGTTTCCTCCGGCGGGCCGGCCACCGTCTCCTCGACGACCTGCTGCGGCGGGCGCGGCCGGCTGGGGAAGGTCAGCCGCAGCAGCGGCGGCGTGACCATGGTCGTCACCAGGACCATGATCACCGCCGCCGAGAACACGTCGACCCCGATGATCTGGTGGGCCAGGCCGTAGCTGGCAACGATCAGACCCACCTCACCGCGCGAGATCATCCCGACACCCACCCGAATCGCCTCCGTCCTTTCGAAGCCGAGCAGGCGCGCCGGGACGGCGCACCCGATCACCTTGGTCACGATGGCGATCATGATGACGGCGACCGTGAAGCCGACGTAGCCGCCGAGCTGGCGGCCGTTGGCCTGGAGGCCGATGCCGACGAAGAACACCGGCACCAGCATCGAGTAGGTCAGCGGATGGATACCCGCGTCGATCCGGCTCTTGAACGACGTGCGGGAGAAGAACACGCCGGCGAGATAGGCCCCGGTGATGGCCGCCACGCCGCCCACGAACTCCGCGGCCCAGGCGTAGACGAATACGACCACGAGCACAATCCCCAGCAGCCCCTGGCTCACGCCGAGCACCTGGGCGCGCCGCGCGATCGTCTCGAACGCGGCCCCCGCAAGTACGGCCAGCGTGAAATACGCCACCATGCGGCCGAAGACGAGGGCGACCGCGGCGAGATCGACGCCCCCCGCCGTCCGGGCGAAGGCGACCACCAGCGACAGCACGACGATCCCCATCACGTCGTCGATCACGGCGGCACCGAGGATGACCGTGCCCTCGCGCGAACGCAGCGCGCCGATCTCCATCAGCGTCTGCGCGGTGATGCTGACGCTGGTGGCCGTCAGGATCGTGCCGATGAAGATCCCCTCCCAGAACAGCGGCATCCCGAACGCCACCGCGACGCCGGCGCCCGCCGCGAACGGCAGCACGACGCCTCCGGCTGCCGCCCAGAAGGCGACGTGGCCGACCCGGCGCAACTCGCCGAGGTCGGTCTCCAGCCCGGCAATGAACATCAGCAGGATGACGCCGATTTCCGAAAGGTCCCGCACGGTCGGCAGCAGGGTCGACCCGCCAGCCCCGCCGAACACCGGCCAGCCGAGCAGGTTGAGGACGGTCGGCCCGAGCAGGAGGCCCACGAGCAGTTCGCCGAACACCGCCGGTTGGCCGAGCCGGTTGCTCGCCGCGCCCGCCAGCTTGGCGGATGCGATAATGACGCCGATCAGGAGCAGGAGCTGCAGCAGGTGGGACATGGTCGCTCGAGCGCATGTTACCGGAAACCGGCCGGTTGTTGATGATAGAGTGAACGGCGTGGTGCGGGTGCGCGTGTCTCCCACCGATCCCGAGCCTGGGGCGCTCGCTCGGGCCGCCGATGTCCTGTTGTGCGGCGGGCTGGTGGTGTTCCCGACGGACACGCTGTACGGCCTCGCCGCCGACCCGCGGCACGCGGGCGGCGTGGCTCGGGTGTATCACGCGAAGGGCCGGATGGCCACGCACGCGCTGCCGCTGATCGCGGGCGATCTCGCGCAGGTCGAGGCGCTCGCGACGACGCTCCCTGCGGCGACGCGGCGGCTGGCCGGGCGGTTCTGGCCGGGGCCGCTCACGCTGGTGGTCGACGCGGCGCCGACGATCGTCCCCGCGGTGCACGGCGGAACGTGCAGCGTGGCCGTCCGCGTGCCGAACCACGCCGTGGCGCGCGCGCTGGCCCGGCAACTGGGTTTCCCGGTGGTGGCGACCAGCGCGAACCGCTCGGGGTCACCCGCGAGCCGCGTGGCCGAGGTGGCGGCTGCGGCGCTCGACGGCGACGTCGACCTCGTGCTCGACAGCGGGCCGACGCCGGGCGGGGAACCTTCGACGGTTGTGGACGCGAGAGGAGAAATGCCGACGCTGATCCGCGCGGGCGCCATCCCGTTCTCCCTGGTCCTGGAGGCGCTGTGAGCGCGGAGCGCGCGGCCCTGGTCGGCCTCATCACCGGGCCGGTGCGGCGGACCGAAGCCGAGCGCTCGCTCGACGAGCTGGCCGGCCTGGCGACGACCGCCGGCGCACGCGTCGTGCTTCGGGTACTCCAGGAGCGCGACCGGCCCGACGCCGGGACGTATCTCGGCCGCGGCAAGATCGCCTCCCTCGAGTCGGCCTGCGACGAGACCGACGTCGACCTCGTCGTCTTCGATCACGAGCTGACACCGGCGCAGCTCCGCCAGATCGAAGCGCGACTGGCCCGGAAGGTCGTCGATCGCACTCAGCTCATCCTGGACATCTTCGCGTCGCGGGCGCGCACCCGCGAGGGCAAGCTGCAGGTGGAGCTGGCGCAGCTCAAGTACCTCCTGCCTCGCCTGGTCGGCGGCAGCGACTGGCTGTCGAGGCTCGGCGGCGGCATCGGGACCCGCGGCCCGGGCGAGACGAAGCTCGAAACCGACCGGCGGAAGATCCGGCAGCGCATCAGCCACGTGAACCGCCAGCTCGAGGAGGTGCGCCGCCGCCGGCTTCAGCTGCGGGAGCGTCGGCACAAGGCCTCGCTGCCGACCGTCGCGCTCGTCGGCTACACGAACGCGGGCAAGACGACCCTCTTCAACCGGCTGGCGGGGGAGCGGGCGGCCGTCTCGGACGCGCTGTTCGTCACGCTCGACCCGCTCGTGCGCCGAGTCCGGCTGGCCGACCGCCGCGAACTGCTCGTGTCCGACACCGTCGGGTTCATCGACCGGCTGCCGCACACGCTGGTGGCCGCGTTCCGCGCCACGCTCGAGGAGGTCGTGTCGGCCGATCTGCTGCTGCACGTGATCGACGCCGGGTCGCCGGGCGTCGAGCACCGCGTGGCGGCGGTCAGGCGCACGCTGGAAGAGGTCGGCGCCCGCGACGTCCTGTCGATGGACGTCTACAACAAATGCGATCTGCTCGACCCGGGCGAGGTGCAGCGGCTCGAGCGCCGCGAGCCTGACGCCCTGTGCATCTCGGCGGTGACGGGCCTCGGCCGCGACGAGCTGATCGATGCGATCACCGCCCGGCTGGCTCTCGACGTCCGCCGGATCGTCGTGCAGCTCGACCTGTCGGTCGACTCCGACCGGCGGCGGCTCGCGCAGATCTACCGGTTCGGCCGCGTGGACCAGCACACCGAGCAAGGCGGACAGGTCTGGATCGAGGCCGACGTGCCGCGTCACCTGTGGAGCCGGCTGCAGCGGGGAGGCCCGGATGAGGACGAGTAGGCTGGCACTGGCGGCAGCCATCCTGGCGATGTCGGGCGGTTGCGCGCGGGCCATCGAGCCGACGGCGCCAGCGGTCACGGAGCCGCGCTATCCGGAGTTCGTGTTTCCGGCCGTGCCGGCGGCGCTGGCGAGCGAGGCGCTGGCGGCGCTCCAGGAGCGGGGCTGGCAGTTCCTCCAGGCGGGCGACCTGGGTCAGGCGCGGCGCGCCTTCGGCGAGGCGCTGGCCGGGAGCAGCCGGTTCTACCCCGCCGAAGCGGGCCTCGCCTACGCCAGCCTGGCGGACCGCAACTACGCCGACGCCACGGCCCGGTTCGACCGCGTACTGCGGAGCGCCCCTCGGTATGTGCCGGCCATGGTCGGGAAGGCCGACGCCCTCGCGGGTGCCGGCCAGATCGACGATGCCACGCGCCTGCTCACCGAGGTCCTTTCCGTCGATCCGTCGCTGGCGGAGGTGCGGCGCCGCCTCGACGTGCTCGCGTTCAGGGGCCAGCAGGACGCCGTGAGGGCCGCGCGCCAGGCGGCCGACGCTGGTCGACTCGACGAGTCGGTTGCCGCGTACGAGCGCGCGATCGCCACCTCGCCCGACAGCGCCCTGCTCTATCGGGAGCTGGCCGCGGTCGAACGCAAGGCCGGCCGTTCGGATGCAGCGCTGGGGCACATCGAGAAGGCGGTGTCACTCGACCCTTCGGAGGCCCGCGGCTTCATCCAACTGGGCGAGCTGCTCGAGGAGCGGGGCGATTTCGTCGGCGCGGTCAGCGCGTACGTCAAGGCCGAGGCGATCGAGCCGGGTGAGGCGGCGCGGTCGAGGATCGCAGCCGTGCGGGCCCGGGAGGAGCTCGCGGGTCTGCCGGCGGAGTACCGGGCCATCGGCGGCGCGGCGCAGGTGACCCGTGGCGACCTGGCGGCGCTCATCGGCGTGCGGCTGAGCGCACTGCTGAAGGCGGCGGGCCGCGAGGAGGGCGTGGTCGTGACCGATGTCCGGAGCCACTGGGCGGCGCCGTGGATCATGGGGGTGGTGCGCGCGGGCGTGATGGAGCCGTACTCGAACCACGCCTTCGCGCCGCGCGGCGTCGTGCGGCGGCTCGACCTCGCGCTGGCGGCCAGTCGCGTGCTCGGCCTGATCGCCGCGCGGCGGCCGGCTCAGGCGCGCGCGTGGAAGGCGGCCCGGCCGCAGATCAGCGACCTGCCGAGAGACCACCTGGGATATCCTGGTGTGGCGATGGTGGTGGGCGCCGACGTGATGCCGCTCGCCGACGGAGCCGCATTCAGGCCGGCTCAGGTTGTCGCCGGCGCCGAAGCCGTCGGCGTCGTGACCCGGCTCGAGGTGCTGGCCCGATGACTGCGTGGACGATCGCCAACCAGCTCACGCTGCTGCGGATGGGATTGATCCCGGCCTTCGTGATCATGGTGGTCTACGGGCGCCCGGGCTGGGCCCTGGCCACGTTCGTGGTGGCGGGGATTACTGACGGCCTCGACGGCCTCATCGCCAGACGGGCAGGCCAGCAGACGAGCCTCGGGGCGTGGCTGGACCCCATGGCCGACAAGCTGCTGCTGGTCACGACCTTCATCGTGCTCACCGTGCCGGGGACGGGCCTGCCGAACCGGTTTCCCTTGTGGCTGACGATCCTGGTGATTACCCGCGACGTCGTCATCGTGACGACTGTCGCCATCGTCACGGCCGTGATGGGGGTGCGCACGTTCAAGCCGTCGCTCTTCGGGAAGGCCGCCACCGCCGTCTACGTGGTGACGTGCGTGATCCTGCTGTGGTTCAACTACCTCGGCCGAACGTCGGTGCTGGTCGATGCCGGAATCTGGCTCTCGCTGGCGATCACGCTGGTGTCGGGCTTCCACTACGTCGCGCACGCCGCGCGCATCATCAACGCTCCCTCGGGAGACAAGCGCTGACGGGCTGACAGCGGGCAGCTGGCAGCCGATTCGGCACCACGCCCATCCGCTTCGGGCTGACAGCCGGGGTGTCCGTGGTCCGCTGACAGCTGGCTATACTCCCAGCTTCTTCCTGAAGTACGCGATCGTCTGCGCGAGGCCCTGCTCGAGGCCCACCTTCGGCTCCCAGCCGAGCAGGGCGCGCGCCTTCGCGATGTCGGGCTGCCGCACCTTCGGGTCGTCGGTCGGAAGCGGGCCGAAGACGAGCCGGCTGCGCGAGCCGGTCATCCGGATGATCGTGTGCGCGATCTCCTCCACCGTCATCTCGTGCGGATTGCCGATGTTCACCGGGTCGTTGATCGACGACGTCATCAGGCGGATGACGCCGTCCACGAGATCGCTGATGTAGGTGAAGCTGCGCGTCTGTCGGCCGTCCCCGAAGATCGTGATGTCCTCGCCCCGGAGCGCCTGCGGGATGAACGTGGGCACGGCGCGGCCGTCGTTGACGCGCATCCTGGGGCCGTAGGTGTTGAAGATGCGCACGATCTTCGTGTCGACGCCGTGATAGCGGTGATAGGCCACGGTGATCGCCTCGGCGAACCGCTTCGCCTCGTCGTACACCCCCCGCGGGCCGATCGGATTCACGTTGCCCCAGTACGTCTCCTTCTGGGGATGCTCGAGGGGATCGCCGTAGACCTCGGAGGTGGACGCGAGCACGAACCGTGCGTTCTTCGCCTTGGCGAGCCCCAGCGCCTTGTGCGTCCCGAGCGCGCCCACCTTCAGCGTCGGGATCGGCAGTTCCAGGTAGTCGATCGGGCTGGCCGGGCTCGCCCAGTGGAGCACCACGTCCACCGGGCCGTCGATGTAGATGTAGTTGGTGACGTCGTGCTTGATGAACAGGAAATCGCGGTTCGCCAGGTGCGCCACGTTCGCGATGTCGCCGGTCAGGAGGTTGTCGATGCCGACGACCGAGTAGCCGAGGTCGAGGAGCGTTTCGGCCAGGTGCGACCCGATGAACCCGGCCGCACCGGTGATGACGACGCGTGGTTTGCTCATGGGAGGACGGTCCGCTCTCAATATGCGTGTTTGAAGAGCCCTTTAATCAGCGTCAGCCACATGATCTTCAGATCGAGGCGGAGCGACCAGTTCCCGATGTAGTACAGGTCGTATTCGATCCGCTTCTCGAGCGACGTGTTGCCCCGCCAGCCGTTCACCTGGGCCCAGCCGGTGATGCCGGCCCTGACCTTGTGCCGCAGCATGTACTGGGGGTACTGCTGCTTGAACTGCTCGACGAAGTACGGGCGCTCGGGCCTCGGGCCGACCAGCGACATGTCGCCCTTGAAGACGTTCCAGATCTGCGGCAGCTCGTCGATGTCGAACCGACGCAGGATCCGGCCGAGCGGCGTGCATCGGGGGTCGTCGTCGTCGGCCCACACGGGGCCCGTCTCGCGCTCGGCGTCGATGAACATCGACCGGAACTTGTAGACCGTGAACGCCCGCCCGTCCAGGCCCATGCGCTCCTGGTGGTAGAAGACCGGACCCGGCGACGTCAGCCGGATCAGCGCCGCGACGATGGCCAGCGGGATCGCGAGCGCCAGGAGGGCGACGGCCGACAGCACCAGGTCGACCGTCCGCTTGATCGCGCTGTTCAGCCCCTGGAGCGGCACGTCGTGGATGTTGATGATCGGGACGCCGTCGAGCTCTTCGAGCCGGGCCCTGATCGCGATGAACTGGAGCAGGTCCGGAACGACCTTGATGTCCAGCCCCTCGCGGCTCGCGTCCTCGACCACCCGCACCACCTTGGTGTGTTCGTCGAGCGGGAGGGCGACGTAGAGCTGGTCGATGCGCTCGCGCTGGATGATCTCGCCGGCTTCGGCGAGGGTGCCGACCAGCGGCAGCCCGCGGTACCCGAGGTGATCGCCGCCCGCACGGTCGTCGACGAAACCGATGACCTTCAGTCCGAGGTCCCGGTGCTCGAGAATGCGATCGGCCACCAGCCGGCCGAGCTCTCCCACGCCGGCAATCAGCACCCGCTTCAGCCCGATGCCGGCGCGCCAGCGGCGTTCGAGCGCCTGGCGGACCAGTTCGCGGGACGAGAACGTGAGCGCGACGTTCAGCGCAAGGAACATCGCCCACACGAGCTGTGACACCTCGAGGGCGCCCACCTGCTTCAGCGCGTCGCTGACGTAGTAGGCCTGGAAATACAGCGTGGACCACATGCCCAGCACGACCGCGATGATCGAGCCGACGAACACCGCGAAGAAGTCGTCGACCCGCGATCGTCCGCGTCGAAGCCGGTAGAGGCTCTGGAGGTAGAAGGCGAAGACGACGAGGCCGGCTACCAGCGGCAGCACCTTGATGTAGCGATCGAACGGCGGGTACCCCTTCGGAACCGGGAGGCCGCTTTCGAAGCGCAGCACGTAGGCCAGGACGAACGCCAGCGCGGCCAGCATCGCGTCCGACAGGACGTGAAACGCGACGAGCAGCCGGTTGTATCGCTTTACCATGAAGCCTCGCCCGCGTGGGCGGCCACCGTCTCGTCGATCAGCGTTCGGAACGCCCGGGCGAAGCGCCCGCGGCCGAACTGCTCGGCGTGCCGCCTCGTGGCGGCGGCGTCGAACCCGGCGTCCAGCGCCCGGCGGATGCCGGCCGCCATCGCGTCCGGCGTTTCCGACGGCACCAGCACACCGGTGACGCCGTCGACTACCGTCTCCAGGGCGCCGCCACGGCCCAGGGCGACCACCGGCCGTCCGCAGGCCTGGGCTTCCACCGGGACGATGCCGAAGTCCTCCTCGCCCGGAAGCAGCACGACGCCGGCCTCGCGGTAGCAGCGCCGGACCTCGTCGTCGCTCAGCGGACCCAGGAACTCCACGTCGGGGCCCGCCATCTGCCTGAGCCTCGCCGCCTCCGGACCCTGGCCCACGATCCGCAGGGGAACGCCGGCCTGCCGGCACGCCTCGATGGCCAGATCGATCCGCTTGTACGGGGCCAGTGCGGAGACGACCAGCGCCGCCGCCGAGGGCACGGTGGCGTCGGGGCAGTAGAAGCCGGTGTCGACAGGCGGATAGACGACGGTCGACGGGCGATTATAGTATCGCTCGATCCGGCGCGCAACGTGTTGTGAGTTCGCCAGATAGCGGTCCACACGGTGCGCGGTCGAGGCGTCCCACCGAGCCAGCCACGCCAGGACCGGCCGCAACACCCCCGCGGCGGGCGTGCCGAGCCGCGTCGGACCGAAATACGCGTTCCGCTGGTTCCACACGTAGCGCATCGGAGTGTGGCAGTAGCAGACATGGAGCGCCCGCCCGGGCCGGACCACTGACTTGGCCGCACAGTGGCTGGTGCTGATGACGAGGTCGAACCGATCGAGATCGAACTGCTCGACGGCGAACGGGAAGAGGGGCAGCAGGTGGCGGTAGATGCGGCCCGCGCCGGGCAGGGAGGACAGCAGCGAGGCGCGCGGCGACAGCCGCTCGATGCCCGCCGAGACGCTGCCCGGGACGTGCACCAGCGTGAACAGCGTCGCGTCGGGGTACAGCTCGGTGACGGCCTCGAGCACCTTCTCGCCCCCGCGCATGCCCGTCAGCCAGTCGTGGACCAGCGCCACACGGAGCCCCCGCGCTGTGGACGTCATGACAGTTCTGGCCGTTCCATGACCTCGCCGTAGACCTCGCGGATGCGCCGCACCGACCGTTCCCAGGAGTACTCGCGCGCCCGGGCCATGCCCCGCTCCCGCAGGAACGCGCGGAGGTGCTCGTCGGTCAGGACCCGCCGCATGCCGTCGGCAATCGACTCGGAGCTGTAGGGATCCACGAGCATCGCCGCGTCGCCGACGACTTCCGGGAGCGAGGAGACGTTCGAGGTGACGACCGGCGTGCCGTAGTACATCGCCTCGAGCGGCGGCAGGCCGAACCCCTCGTACAGGGAAGGAAAGACGAACACGCTCGCCAGCTGGTAGAGCACCGAAAGCGTCTCGAGCGGGACGAAGCCCAGGAACCGCACGTGCTTGTGCAGTTTGTGGACGTGCACGGCGCGGCGCAGACCCTGGTACTTCGAGATCTCGTCGCCGATGATGACGAGCTTCAGCGATTCGAAGGCCGACTCCTGGCGCAGTTGATGAAACGCCTCGATCAGGCGCTCGAGGTTCTTGTGAGGCTTGATGTTGCCGACGTAGAGCGCGAACGGGTCTTTCAGCTGGTAGCGATCGCTGACACGATCCACGTCCTCGTCGGTGGGTGCGAGCGACAGCGGCTCGTCGATCGCGTTGTAGACGACCGTGATCTTGTCGGCCGGCACCCGGAACCGGCGCAGAATGTCGAGCTTCGACGCCTCGGAGACCGTCAACACGCGGTCGGACCGGTGCGCGGCCGTCCACAACTGCAGCTTGGCGAAGGCGTAGGCCAGGCGCCCGGGCAGATACTGCGGGAACATCAGGTGAATGCAGTCGTGGATGGTCACCACCGACCGGCAGTGAATCGCAGGCGGGAGCACGTAGTGCGGCGCGTGGAACAGGTCGATGTGCTCCCGGAGCAGCGTCATCGGGATTCGGACCTGCTCACCGATGGAGTACGGGCGGGCCGGCTCGACAACCAGGCGGAAGTTCGGACTTGCGAGCGGGATCCTCGCGTGATCCTGCGGCCGGCAGAGCAGCACGTACTCCGTGTCCCGATCAATCCGCTCCAGGTGGTGGACCAGGTTCCGGATGTAGGTGCCGATGCCAAAGTCGTTGTACTTCCGGACGTCGATGGCGATGCGCACGGCTAATGATAGCGGAAGTCGGGTGCCCGGCTCATCATTCCGGCAACTGCCCCTTCAGGCGGAGATAGGTCCGGAGGAGGCCGTGCCACCGCGGGTGGTGCTTCGCGTAGAACTGCAGGTGGCTTCGCCGATACGCGGCCACTGACGCCGAGGGGTTCGCGCGCCGCGACCGGCCCCGCAGATGGCGAACTTCGACCGACGGCACGAACCGCACGCGGCGGCCCCGCCGGCGCACCGACGCGCAGAAATCCACGTCCTCGGTGTACAGGAAGAACCGCTCGTCGAGCAGACCGGCCGCCTCGGCGTCGGCGCGCCATACCAGGAGGCACGCGCCGCTCACCCAGTCGACCTCCCGCGGCGTCGCGAGCAGCCGCTCGACACGGCGGCGGACCGGGCCCCAGCCTCGGTCGTAGAGCGCCCCGGTCACCTTCTGCCGCAGTTCGTTGATCGGGCCGATCATCCGGCCAATCGACAGCTCCGGCCGGCCCCTGGCGTCCACCAGGCGGGGACCGACGACCCCGGCCTCAGGATGCGCGCGCAACTCGCGCACGAGGGCGTCGATGGCGCCGTCCGGCACCTCCGTGTCGCTGTTCAGGAGCAGCACGAGGTCGCTGGCGGTGGCCCGGATGCCGATGTTGTTCGCTTTCGAGAATCCGAGATTCGCGCCGGCGTCGATGGCCAGCACGTGCGGGTAGGCGCTGCGCACCACGTCCAGGCTGCCGTCCTTCGACCCGTTGTCGACGACGACCACCTGGTGCGAGAGCGAGGGCGGCGCCGAGACCAGGGAGTGGAGCGTCCGCGCGAGGTCGTCTCGCGTGTTGTAGCTCACGATGACGACGGCGAGTTCGTTCATGAGTCCGCGCCTGCGGCCTCGAGCAGGACGTCGAGCGTCTCGCGCCCGGCGCGTGCCCAGGAATAGCGAGCCAGGATGCCCGGCGCCCGGGACAGCAGCGCCCGCCTCGCCCCGTCGTCGAACAGCAGCGCCTCAATCGCCGCGGCCGCGCCGGCGACGTCCGACGTCCCCACGTACCGCGCCGCCTCCCCGTACACTTCGCGGGCCACGGGCGTGTCGCCGACGATGATGGGCACGCCGAAGGACAACGCCTCGAGCGGCGTCAGACCGAACCCCTCGTAGTCCGACAGGAACACGAACGCCCCGGCGCGGGCATAGAGGCCCGCGAGGTCGTCGTCGGAGACATACGACCGGATCGCCGTGCGATCCGCGGCGCCCGCTCCGCGGGCGACCGCCTCGAGGTCCTGGTGCGGGAACGTCCGGTTGTCCCCGACGATCTCCAGGCGGACCTCGGGGTGGCGCCGGGCGACGGCGGCCACCGCCTCGATCGCCTCGGGGAGATGGCGCCGGTTGAAGATCGATCCGACGAAGAGCACGAGCGGCGCCCGCGGGCGGCCGGCCTCGGCTGGGGCGGCGCCCGCAGGGCGGGTGAGCCCGAGCGGGATCACGCGGATCCGGCCGCGCGGGATGCCGATCCGCCCGGCGATTTCGCCGCGGGAGAACTCCGAGTCGGTGACCACCTGCCGGGCCCGGCGGGCGGCAGCCGTCGCAATCACCCGCTGCCGAACGCGCATCGGCGCCGGAAACCACTCGGGGTGCGCCAGGAACGACACGTCGTGGATCGTGACCACCGTCCGCGTTCGAATGGCGAGCGGCGCCGTGTACGCTGGCGCGAACAGCACGTCCGGCCGGTCGCGCCGCACGGCCGAGGCGAGGGTGGCCTGCTCCCACCACGTCCCGCTCCCGCCAGGCAGGACTCGAACCTCGGCGCGCAGGCGTGAGGCGGCGAGCGGCGCCCGGCTCGGGTGGAACGCCTGCGGCGTGTACAGGAGCAGATCGACAGCCGAAGCCTCCGGCAGGCCGTCCCACGCCGACAGCAGGCGGGAGAGGTACCGGCCGACGCCCGTGGGCCGGCCGCAGAGTTCGCGAGCGTCGATGCCAATCCGCACCGGCGTCAGCTCCCAGGTCTCCTGCGTCGCGCCTCGATCGCCCGTTCGTACGCCACGCGCGTCAACTCGGCCGTTCGCGGCCAGGTGAAGCGCGCGGCTCGTCGAAGGCCGTCTTCGCCCATCCGGCGGGCCAACTCGTCGTCGAACAGCACGCGCTCCATCGCCTGGCTCAGTCCCGCGAGGTCCTCGGGATCAACCAGCAAGGCGGCGCCGCCGCTCACCTCCGGGAGGGCCCCACGCGTCGACGCCACGACCGGAATGCCGAGCGACATCGCTTCCACCACCGGCATCCCGAACCCCTCGTCGAATGACGGGAGCACCAGCAGTCGGGCGCCCGCGTAGACCGCCTGCCGTTCGCCGTCGCTCACGTAGCCACGATAGTCCACTCTGCCGAGGAGCGGAGGGTGTGCAATCGCGCCTCGCCAGGTCCTGGCGTCCGACACGGCGGCGCCGGCGAGGTGGAGGGGCGGCGCGTCGGGCCGGCGCCCGATCAGGTCGCTGTAGGCCGCCAGCAGGCCGTCCACGTTCTTCCGGGGCTCGAGCGTGCCGAGGAACAGGATATAGCGGCCCGCCCGGTTGCCCGGCTCGATTCGACCGGCGGGCGCCCACCGCGGGATGCCGTGCGGGCAGACGCTGATGCGCTCGGGGTCGATCCGCAGCAGCCGGCTGGCCTTCTCCGCCACGTGCTCGGACACGGCGATGATGCCGTCCGCCGCCGCGGCGTGCCTCGCGACGAGCGCCGGATACGCGTGCCGCATCTCCGCGCGCGTCCGCTCGGGATGCGCCAGGAAGTCGAGGTCGTGGATGGTGATGAGGCCGGCTGCGCCCTTCGACGGCAGGAGCAGCGGCGTGGGGGAGTGCACGACGTCGTACGAGCGGCCGGTCAGCCACTCGACCGGCGGCCAGCCCAGGCGGTGCCACGACGCATTGAGCCAGCGCACGGGAATCCGTCGATCCACGACCCGCACGCTGGTTCCGAGGTCGGCCACGTTGACGGGCGCCGGCCGGTCCTTCCAGGAGCTCGTGAACGCGTCGACGCGGTCATCTTCCCGCGCGGCGAGCGCGCGCGCCAACTGATGCACGTACTCCCCGACGCCGCTCCGCTGCCGGAGGGCGGGCCGATAGTCGACGAGGATCCTCACGAGTGGACACTAGCGTGCACCGGGAGTCGAGCGCAAGTGATAAGTGCTTGCCCTTCAGTATCTTGACACGTGTTTGTCGTTGTGCTAACGTCGCGCTTTTTGAGGGCCTCCGAGCCCTCCGCGCCGTCTGCCGGAGGCCGAACAGGATGAGAATCGCCGTCATCGGGACTGGCTACGTCGGTCTGGTCGCCGGCGCCTGCTTCGCCGAGACCGGCAACGACGTCGTGTGCGTGGGGCGCGACCAGTCGACGCTCGGGGCACTGCGACGCGGTAAGATGCCGGTGCTCGAGCCCGGCCTCGATGCGCTGGTCCGCCGCAACCGGGCCGAGAAGCGGCTGGTCTTCACCAGCCAGGTCGCCGCCGCCATCCGCCCGTCCGCCGTCACCTTCATCGCGCTGGAGGCGCCCGAGAGCGAGGCGGCCTCGTCGGATCACCCGTTCGTCCTCGAGGCGGCGCGCCAGGTCGCGCGGGCGATGTCCGGCTACCTGGCGGTCGTCAACCTCGGGACGGTGCCCGTGGGCACCGCCGAACGGGTCCGGGAAGTCATCCGGCGCGAGACGACCCACCCGTTCAGCGTCGTGAGCATCCCCGCCTTCCTCGAGCGGGGCGCCGCGGTCGACACCTTCATGAAGCCCGACCGGGTGGTGATCGGCGCGGAGGACCCGCGGGCGACGCAGCTGATGATGGAGCTGTACTCGCCCTTCACGCGCACGAGCGTGCCGGCGATGGTGATGAGCTGCGCGAGCGCCGAGATGGTCAAGTACGCGGCGAACGCGATGCTGGCCACGAAGGTCTCGCTGATGAACGAGATGGCCCGGGTGTGCGAGCGCGTGGGCGCGGACGTCGACCAGGTCCGGAGGGCCGTCGGGGCGGACCGGCGGATCGGGCCCGGTTTCATGTCGCCAGGGCTGGGGTTCGGCGGCACCGGCCTGACGCGCGACGTGCGGGCGATTCGGACCGCGGCGTCCGAGCGGGGCTACGAGATCCAGGTGCTCGACGCGGTCGAGCGCGTGAACGCCAGGCAGCGGACCCTGCTCGTCGACAAGATGCGCGCGCATTTCGGGTCGCTCGACGGGCGCACCATCGCCGTGTGGGGCCTCGCCTTCAAGCCGAAGACGGACGATGTGCGGGAGGCTCCCGCGGTGGGGGTCGTCGAGGCGCTGCTCGCGGCAGGCGCGAAGGTCAGGGCGTACGATCCGGAGGCGATGAAGGCGGCGCGCAGCCTCTTCGGTCCGCGCGTGGCGCTGGTCGACAGGGCCTACGACGCGCTGGTCGGCGCCGACGCGCTGGCGCTCCTGACCGAGTGGAACGAGTTCCGGAGGCCGGACTTCGTGAAGATGCGCAAGCTGATGCACTCACCCGTCGTCTTCGACGGCCGGAACATCTACAATCGGGAGCAGATGAAGGCCGATGGGTTCACCTACTACGCGATTGGACGATAGGCCGGGGACCGTCCTCGTCACCGGGGGGGCCGGCTACATCGGCAGCCATGCGGCGAAGGAGCTGGCCGCCGCCGGCCGGCCGGTCGTGATCTACGACAACCTGTCGCAGGGGCATCGCGAGGCGACGCTTGGCAGGGACCTCGTCGTCGGAGACACGCGCGACGTGTCGCTGCTGCGGTCGGTGATCGTGACCCGCGGCGTGACGGCCGTCATGCACTTCGCGGCGTGGGCGGCGGTGGGCGATTCCGTGCGCGACCCGGCGGGCTACTACGAGAACAATGTGGGGGGCACGCTGTCGGTGCTGCGGGCGATGGCCGAGGAGCGGGTGCCGGTGTTCATCTTCTCGTCGACCTGCGCCGTGTTCGGCGAGCCGCAGGAGGTGCCGCTCGTCGAGACCCACCCGACGCGGCCGATCAACGCCTACGGCGAGACGAAGCTGGCCATCGAACGCGCCCTGCCGCACTTCGAGCGCGCTTACGGCATGCGCTCGATCTGCCTCCGCTACTTCAACGCAGCGGGGGCGGACCCGGACGGCGAACTGGGCGAAGACCATCGGCCCGAGCAGCACCTGATCCCGCTGGCGCTCGACGCGGTGCTGGGCGGTCGGCCCCTGCAGGTGTTCGGGGACGACTACCCGACGCCGGACGGGACGTGTCTGAGAGACTACATCCACGTGACCGATCTGGCGCAGGCCCACCTCCGTGCGCTCGAGGCACTGGAACGGGGCTCGAGGTCGGACGTGTTCAACCTCGGCAACGGGCGGCCGTTCTCGGTGCGCGACGTGCTGCAGGCGGTGGAGCGCGTGACCGGCCGGCCGGTGCCGCACGCCGTGGCGGCCCGGCGGCCCGGGGACCCTGCGGTGCTCTACGCCGCCAATTCGCGAATCCAGGCCGAACTCGGCTGGGCGCCGCGATTCGCCGACCTCGACACGATCATCGCGACCGCATGGGGGTGGCTCCAGGCCCACCCGCGGAAGTACCAGGTCGTCGCGTGAATCCGCTCCTGCGACTGCTTCGCTTCTCGCGGCCGTATTCGGGCCGGCTGATCGCCGCCTTCCTGTGGATGGTTCTGTACGCGGCGGGCGCCGCCGGTCTGGCGAAACTGATCCAGAACGTGTTCGACGAGGTGCTCGACGGCGGGCACAATCTGGCCCTGGTCGCGGCGGCCATCGTGGCGGCCAACCTGTGCAAGGGGCTCGGGGGGTACTTCTCGGCCTACCTGATGTCGGACGTCGGCCAGCGCGTCGTGATGGACGTGCGCAACCGATTGTTCCGCCACATGCTGAACCAGTCGGCGGCCTTCTTCGCGCGCCGGAGCTCGGGGCAGCTGATGTCGCGGATCACCAACGACGTCGGCCAGATCCAGCAGGCGGTGTCGGAGACGATTGGCGACCTCGCGCGCGAATCGCTTGCCTTGATCGGCTACGTCAGCCTGCTGTTCTACTACGATGCGAAGCTGGCGCTCGTCTTCCTGACCGGCGCGCCGCTGGTGACGTACCCGTTGGTGAGGCTGGGCAAGCGGCTGCGAAAGACGTCGCGGCGTAGCCAGGAGGAGCTGGAGCACCTGTCGCACGTGAGCGCGGAGGCGTTCACGGGCCACCGGATCGTGAAGGCGTTCGCGACCGAGGCGCAGGAGGGCGAGCGCTTCGGGAGGGCGTCGGCTCGCCTGTACCGCGCCAATATGAAAGTGACGGCCGCGCTCTCGGCGCTGCCGTCGATCATGGAGGTCCTGGGCGGCGTCGGGATGGCAGGCGCGCTCTGGTACGGCGTCAAGGAAATCGCCGACGGCAAGCTGACCAAGGGCGAGTTCACGTCGTTCTTCGCGGCGCTCTTCCTGATGTACGGGCCGGTCAAGAAGCTCAGCCGCGTGAACGCCAACCTCCAGCAGGCCACGGCGGCCGCCGAGCGGATCTTCGAAGTGCTGGACGTGCACTCCGAGGTGGTGGACCGCCCCGGCGCGGCGATGCTGACCGCCGTGACGCGCGGCGTCGAGTTCCGCGACGTCGGCTTCCACTATGACGACGACCGGACGCACAAGATCCTCCGAGGGGTTTCGCTGAAGGTCCGGGCGGGCGAGATGGCGGCCATCGTCGGGCGGAGCGGCGCGGGCAAGACAACGCTCGTCAACCTGCTGCCGCGGTTCTACGACGTGACGTCCGGCGCGATCTCGATCGACGGCATCGACATCCGCGACGTGACGCTGGCGTCGCTGCGGTCGCAGATTGGCATCGTGACGCAGGAGACGGTGCTCTTCGACGACACGATTGCGGGCAACATCGCCTACGGGTCGCCGAACGCGACGGAGACGCAGATTCAGGCGGCGGCCCGAGCCGCCCACGCGCACGACTTCATCGCGGCGATGCCGAGCGGGTACCAGACGATGATTGGGGAGCGCGGGCAGCGCCTGTCGGGAGGCCAGCGGCAGCGGCTGGCGATTGCGCGCGCGCTGCTGAAGGACTCGCCGATTCTGATTCTGGACGAGGCGACCTCCTCGCTCGACGCCGAGTCGGAGCACCTGGTCCAGGAGGCGTTGTCGAACCTGATGGCCAATCGGACCTCGATCGTGATCGCCCACCGGCTGTCCACCGTGCAGCGGGCCGATCTCATCGTCGTCCTCGAGCGCGGCCGCATCGTCGAGTCGGGGCGGCACGACGAGCTGCTGGCGCGCCCGGGCGGCGCGTATGCGAAGCTGTACGCGATGCAGCTGGTGGCTGGCCGACGGGTGGCTGAACCGACGGCGGGGAACCTGTTCGAATAGCTGGCAGCCCTTCGGCTCGCTTCGCTCGCTCAGGGCTGTCCCGAGCGGAGTCGAGGGGCAGCGGGCAGCTGTTAGCTGGCAGCCGGCAGCGGTCAGCTGGCAGCCGGCAGCGGATCACCGGTATTCTGTATTCCGTCTTCTATCTTCTATCTCCTGTCTTCTATATTCTGTCCATATGCTCCGATCGATGACCGGCTTCGCGTCGCTCACGCGGGAAGACGCCAGGGCGACGGTCGGCGTCACGATCCGCGCGGTGAACCATCGCTATCTCGACGTTCAGGTGCGTCTGCCGCAGAGCCTGGCGGCCAGCGAAGCGGCGTTGCGGGCGCTCCTCCAGCGCCACGTCGCGCGCGGGCGGATCGAGCTGAGCGTGTCGGTGCAGCTGCGTGAGCCGCCTGCGCCCGAAGTCGAGCTGCATGGCGAATTCGTCCGCCGGCTGAGCGAGGCGATCGACCGGGCGCGGCAGGAAGGCCTCGTGAGCGGCCATCTGACGCCCGGCGACCTGGTTCGGATTCCGCAGGCGCTGGTGTTCAAGGAGCGCGCGGCCGAGGCGCCGGAAGGCGCCGGGGAGCTCGCGCGACTGGTCGAATCGGCAGTCGAGGAGACCGTGGGCGCCCTCGACCGGATGCGCCTGCACGAAGGCGAGCACCTGCGCGCCGACCTGGACGGGCGGCGCGACTCGCTCGCGGTGATGATCGAGCGCCTGGCCGAGGCCGCCGCAGCAGGCCGGGCCGATCTCGAGATGCGGCTGGCCGAGCGCGTCAGGGAATTGAGCCGCGATCTGCCGGCCGATCCCGCGGCGATTGCGCAGGAAATCGTCAGGGCGGCGGCGCGTTCGGACATCAGCGAGGAAATCACGCGGTTTCGCGCGCACCTGGAGCACTGGACGGCGTTGACCGGAAGCGCCGAGCCGAGCGGGCGGAAGTTCGACTTCCTCCTGCAGGAGATGAACCGCGAGATCAACACGATAGGCTCGAAGGCGGACGGCCTCGCCGTCACCGAGCTGATCGTCAACGCGAAGGCCGAGCTGGAGAAGATGCGCGAGCAGGTGCAGAATGTCGAGTAGGCGAGGGTCCCTGTTCGTCGTCTCTGCGCCATCCGGAGCCGGGAAGACGACGGTGGTGCGGCGGATGGTCGACCGGACGCCGGGCGTGGGCATCTCGCGGTCGTACACGTCGCGTCCGATGCGGGCCGGCGAGCGCGATGGCGTGGACTACAGTTTCGTCTCGGAAGCGAGATTCCTCGAGTTGCGGGAGGCCGGGACGTTCCTGGAGTGGGCGCAGGTCTTCGGTGACCTGTACGGGACGGCCCGGCCCGACACCGAGGCCCGACTGGCTTCGGGCGAGGATCTCGTGCTCGTCATCGACGTGCAGGGGGCACGGAAAGTCAGGGCCGCCGGCGTCGAGAGCGTTGGCGTGTTCCTGATGCCTCCGTCATTGGCCGTGCTCGAGGAGCGGCTGCGCGGACGCCGTCGCGATCCGGAGGCGGCAATCCTGCGTCGCCTGGCGACGGCGCGCGAGGAAATCACGGCGTATCCGGAGTACGACTACGTCGTCGTCAACGACGAGATCGAAGCGTGCGTGGACCAGGTGCGGGCGATCGTCGTGGCCGAACGAACGCGGCGCGATCGCATGCGGGCCGAAGCTGAAGCGATCGCATCCACGTTCGCCGCGCCGCCAGCTAGTTGGCCAGTTCGCCAGTTCGCCAGATCGCGAAATCGCAAGATCGCCCCTCGGCTTCGCTCGGGGCGACCCTGAGCGAGTGGCCGACGAGGTGGCGAGTCGAAGGGTCGCAAGATTCCAAGGTTCTCCCTATGCTGATTGCCCTCGGCGTCACCGGCGGAATCGGGGCCTACAAGGCCGTCGAGGTCGCGCGCGGCCTTCAGAACGGGGGCCACGACGTGGTCGCCGTGATGACCGAGCACGCCACGCAGTTCGTGGGGCCCGTCACCTTCGAGGCGATCACGAGACGCCGCGTCATCACGGGGCAGTACGAACCCGGCGCCAACGCCGACGTCGAGCACGTGGCCCTGGCGACGGCGATCGACCTGCTGCTCGTCGCGCCCGCCACCGCGAACATCATCGGGAAGTTTGCGAATGGCATCGCCGACGACTTCCTGAGCACGCTCTACCTGGCGACACGCGCTCCCGTGCTCCTGGCGCCCGCCATGAACACGAACATGTGGGAGCACGAGGCGGTGCAGCGGAACCTCCAGGTTCTGGCCGCGCGCGGCGTCGGGATGGTGGAGCCGGGCGAGGGTTTCCTGGCGTGCGGCTGGACAGGGAAGGGGCGGCTGGCCGAGCCGGCCGACATCGTGGCCGCCGCGGAGCGCGCCCTGAAGCCGGCGCAGACGCTTCGTGACGCGACGGTGGTCGTGAGCGCGGGGCCGACGTTCGAGGACATCGATCCCGTCCGGTACGTGGGCAACCGGTCGAGCGGGCGCATGGGGTACGCCATCGCAGCCGAGGCAGCGCGACGCGGCGCGGCCGTCACGCTCGTGTCGGGGCCAACCGCGCTGGCGGCGCCGTCGGGCGTCGAGGTCGTGCGCGTGCGGGCAGCGGCAGAGATGCGGGATGCGGTGGTCGCCCGCGCGACGTCCGCCGACGTTCTCGTGATGGCCGCCGCGGTGGCCGACTACGCGCCGGTGCGCGCGCCGGAGAAGATCACGAAGGATGCCGGCGAGATGGTGCTGCGGCTGACGCGGACGCCCGACATCCTGTCCGAACTGGGGGAGCGTCGCGCGAAGGGCGAACTGGGCAGCGTCCTGCTCGTCGGATTCGCCGCGGAGACGAGCGACGTCGTCGCGCGAGCGCGCGAGAAGCGGCGTCGTAAGCAGGTCGACCTCATCGTCGCGAACGACGTGTCGCAGGCCGACCGCGGCTTCGACGTCGACCGGAACGCCGTAACGCTGGTCACGGCCGAAGATGAGCAGGATGTCACGCTGCGGTCGAAGGCGGATGTCGCTCGGGCAGTCCTCGATCGGGTCGAGGCGCTCCGCGCGGCTCGGCCGGGCCCGGTCGGTGCGAAGTTCGGCGGGGAGTGACGTGGGACACCGAGAGCAGCTGGCCGAACATCTGGCGTTCCTGACCGAGCTCGGGATCGACGGCGTCAGCCGCGACCCTCGCTCGCGCCGAGTCGACGTGGCGCGGGGCGCCGAGCCTGTGCGGCCGGGCGCCGACGCTGTGGGGCGGGCGCCGATGCTGTGGGGCGGGGCGCCGACGCTGTGGGGCGGGACGCCGATGCTGTGGGGCGGGACGCCGATGCTGTGGGGCGGGACGCCGATGCTGTGGGGCGGGACGCCGATGCTGTGGGGCGGGACGCCGACGCTGTGGGGCGGGACGCCGATGCTGTGGGGCGGGACGCCGATGCTGTGGGGCGGGGCGCCGACGCTGTGGGGCGGGGCGCCGACGCTGTGGGGCGGGGCTTTAGCCCCGCCGAATCGCTGAACGGGATTCGTGCCGGCCTCGGCGACTGTACGCGCTGCAAGCTCCACACCCTCGGCCGCCGCCAGATCGTCTTCGGCGTCGGAAATCCGAAGGCGGGCCTGATGTTCGTCGGCGAGGCGCCGGGGAGGGACGAAGACATCCAGGGGATCCCGTTCGTCGGGCGCGCCGGCCAGCTGCTGACGAAGATGATCGAGGCGATCGGCCTTCGCCGCGAGGACGTCTACATCGCGAACGTGATCAAGTGCCGGCCGCCGGAGAACCGGAATCCCGAGCCGGACGAAGTCGCTTCGTGCGAGCCGTTTCTCTTCCGCCAGGTCGAGGCGATCGCGCCGGTCGTCATCGTCGCCCTCGGGACCTTCGCGGCGCAGGCGCTGCTCAAGACCCAGGAACCGATCTCCCGTCTCCGCGGGCGGGTCTTCACGTACGGCGGCGCGCGTCTTATTCCGACGTTCCACCCGGCTTTCCTCCTGCGGAGCCCCGAACGAAAGCGCGACAGCTGGCAGGACCTGAAGCAGGCCAAAGCGCTCCTGGAGGCCTCCGCCGTGGCGCGGGGCTTCAGCCCCGCGAACACCTCCCAACCGCAGGCGTAGCATGCGTCGCCTCGTGTCGGTCGCCGTCCCCGTTCCCGGCCTCGACCTGCTGACCTATCGCATCCCGGACGGACTGGATATCCCGGTGGTCGGCGCTCGCGTGCTGGTGCCGCTCGGGACGCGCCGCGTGACCGGCGTGGTGGTCCGGCAGGAGGGGGTCGAGACGGCCGATGGCGAGGGACCGGCGCTGAAGGACGTGATCGACGTCTTCGACGCCGCACCGTTCGTGCCGGCCGGCGTCGTGGACCTTGGCCTCTGGGTGGCCGACTACTACGCCTGCGGGCCGGGCGAGGCGATCGCGGCCGCGATGCCTCCCTTCGCCTGGGTCGAGAGCGAGTGGCGCGTGCGCATCACCGCGGAAGGAGCGAAGCGAGCGGCCGACCGCCGCGACGCCCCGCGCCGGGCGCTCAGGGATACCATCCTCGCGCTACTGGACGGCCAGGCGTGGACGCCGCTTCGCTCAATCGCGTACCGGCTGGAGCACGCGACGCCGGGCCGGCGTAGCCGGGCCGTGCCGGGGCGCGCGGCAGTGAGGGCGCTGCAGGCCGACGGGCTTGTCGAAGTGGACGACGTCCTCGAGGGGCAGGCGTCGGCGTTCAAGAGGGTTCGGGTCGCGCAGATCACAGCCGCAGGATCGAACGCGGCCGCCGGTTCGGACCCCGTCGGTCCCAAACAGCGGGACGCGCTGGCGCTCCTGGCGAGCGCGCCGGCGGGCCTTCCGGTCGCCCAGCTGCGCGAACGCGGGGTGTCGGACGACGTGCTGCAGCGGCTGAGTGGTCGCGGGTTCGTGTCCATCCGCCGCGACGCCACGGACCGCGACCCATTCGACACCGCGGCGCTGCCGGCCGAAGCCGAGGGAGAGACGGGAGAGGGCAGGACCCTGACCACCGAGCAGGCCGCGGCCTACGAGCATCTGCGCGGCCTTGCCGCGGGACGGCGGTTCGCGGCAGCGCTGCTCCATGGCGTGACCGGCAGCGGGAAGACCGAGATCTACCTCCGCCTGGCGGGGGACGTTTGGCAGCAGGGGCGGACCGCGCTGGTGCTGGTGCCCGAGATTGGCCTCACGCCGGCGCTGGCCGGCGCGTTCAGGCAACGCTTCGGCGAGCGCGTGGCCATCCAGCACAGCGGCCTGTCGGACGGCGAGCGCCACGACCAATGGCAGAAGATCCGCCGCGGGACCGTCAGCGTGGTCGTCGGCACGCGGTCGGCCGTCTTCGCGCCGCTCGAGTCGCTCGGCCTCGTGGTGGTGGACGAGGAGCACGACGGCTCCTACAAACAGGACGAGACGCCGCGCTACCACGGGCGCGATGTGGCTGTCATGCGCGCCAAGCGCGAGGACGCGCTCGCGGTGCTCGGCTCGGCCACGCCGTCGCTCGAAAGCTACCAGAACGCGTCGAGCGGGCGCTACGAACTGCTCACGCTGGACCGTCGCGTCTTCGACCGTCCCATGGCGGACGTGACAGTGGTCGACATGCGCGACGAGTTCGCCTCGCGCGGACCGGACGTCGTCCTCAGCCAGCCGCTGGTGGAGGCGATCGGGGCGAGGCTGGCGCGCGCCGAGCAGGTGCTGCTGCTGCTGAACCGCCGGGGGCTCGCGACCGCGGTCTTCTGCCGCCAGTGCGCGGGCACCGTCGAGTGCCCCAACTGCAGCGTCTCGCTCACGGTGCACGGTTCGTCTCGCGGCGCCATGCGCGCGCACTGCCACTACTGCAACTACTCGATGACCGTTCCAGCCACGTGCCCGTCGTGCGCGGCGCCGTACCTGGTGCAGTCGGGATTCGGAACCGAGCGTGTCGAGCAGGAGGTGCTGGCGGCGTTCCCCGGTGCACGAATCGCGCGGCTGGATCGGGACGCCATCAGGCGCCGCGGGGCTGCCGTCTCGCTGCTCGCCCGGTTCGGCCGCGGGGAGATCGACGTGCTGGTCGGCACGCAGATGATCGCGAAAGGGCACGACTTTCCGCGCGTCACGCTCGTCGGCGTCGTGTCGGCCGACGTGGGCCTCGGGCTGGCGGACTTCCGTGCGTCGGAGCGCACGTTTCAGCTGCTCACGCAGGTCGTGGGGCGGGCGGGGCGCGGCGAGGAGCGCGGCGCGGCGATCATCCAGACGCTCTATCCGGACCACTACAGCATCCGGCACGCCCGCCGCCAGGACTACCGCGCGTTCTTCCAGGACGAACTGGCGTTCCGGCGCGCGATGCACTACCCGCCGCAGGTGGCGCTGACGAACGGCATCGTCCGAGCGAACAGCATCGCCAACGCGATGACCGACGCCGGCACGATCGTGAATGCGCTCAGGGAGTCGGGGCGCGACGGGCGCTTCCAGGTCCTGGGGCCGGCGCCGGCGCCGTTCGTGAAACTGCGTGGCGAGCACCGCGCCCAGTTCTTCCTCAAGGGGCGCAATCGTGCCGCGATGCGCGACGCGATTCACCGCGCGCTCGCGGCACTCCCGGATCTCCGCCGGCGCGTGGCC
This sequence comes from uncultured Acidobacteriota bacterium, assembly GCA_963698725.1. Lineage (GTDB taxonomy): Bacteria > Acidobacteriota > Vicinamibacteria > Vicinamibacterales > Fen-181 > FEN-299. The sequence goes on along the minus strand of CAVORY010000002.1, from coordinate 389,675 downwards.
ATCGACGTCGATCCGATGTCGGTGCTCTGAAGAAACCGGTCAGAAGATAGAAGACAGAAGACAGAAGATAGAAGACAGAAGACAGAAGATAGAAGACAGAAGACAGAAGATAGAAGACAGAAGCGAGGACGGCGAGTGCGGCGATTAATGACGCAATGGGGTCGCCAGGATGCGAACCGCCACATCGGGCCTTCTGTCTTCTTACTTCTGTCTTCTAACTTCTATTTCTGAATGAGATCGAGCGGCTCGATCGGCGCCGGAGTGAAGCAGAGGACGAAGACGGCCAGCGCCACGAACGCCAGCGCGAGGCGAGTCCGATCGATCGGCACGTCCTCGTCGATCGTCCGCGGGTGGTTCGGTCCGAACGCGAACAGCATCGCGACCATCAGCACCGTCCACACCAGCCAGCTGAGCGAGAAGAAGGTGAGGACGATGGCGATGCCGATCGCCGCGAGCGTGACTCTCGACGAATGGCGGCCGAGGACGGCGTACGAGATGTGCCCGCCGTCGAGCTGTCCGATCGGGAAGAGATTCAGCGCCGTCGCGAGCAGGCCGAACCAGGCGGCGAACGCGATCGGGTGCATGTTCAGCGAGTAGCCGTCTTTGATGGTTCCCCAAATCACCCACGCGGCGGCCTTCAAGGCCAGCGGCTCGCCGAGCGACAGCATCCCTTCAGCGGTCTGAGGGAGCGCCGCGACGTGGGACAGCGCGATGCCGATGAACAGCGCCGGGACCGCCACCGCGAAGCCCGCAAGCGGCCCCGCGATGCCGATGTCGAACAACTGCCGCTTGGTGCGGATCGGCTGGCGTATCCGGATGAACGCACCCAGCGTTCCCGTCAGGAAGAACGGCGGCAGCGGCAGGAAGAAGGGAAGCGTCGCGTTCACCCGGTGGTAGACACACGCGAAGTAGTGCCCGAACTCGTGTGCCCCCAGGATCAACAGAATCGTCCCGCTGTACCAGAAGCCTCGCGCGTAGGCCAGCCAGTCGAGCGGGACCGGTGCGTCCGTCACGTTCTTGAAATCGGCCTGCCACCCTGCGTAGTGAAATGCGCCGACCCAGGTCGTCGTCACCAGCGTCGCCAGGAACAGCAGGAGGTGGACCCAGACTCGGTCGCGCGGGTAGGCCGCTCGCATGAAGTGCGCCGGCAGGCCGGGGCGGGATTCCACATCGAGCGGGATCCGCGGTACACTGGCGTAGCCGACGATGAAAGGCGGCGGCCGGACGGGGGCGTCTTCGGGGTTGGGAGCCAAGGGACCGTCTAGCTGATGTTCTGCAGGTCTTTGCCTGGCTTGAACCTGATGGTTCTACCCGGCGGGATGCGGACTTCCTTGCCGGTCCGGGGGTTGCGGCCGATGCCGCGTTTTCGGGGCTTCACCTGAAACACGCCGAAGCCCCGCAGTTCGATGCGGTCGCCACGCTGCATCGACACTCGCATCGCATCGAACACCGCGTCCACCGCCAACTCGGCCTTGACCTTGGTGATGTCCGCGGCTCTGGAGACCTCGTTGACGATGTCCACCTTGATCATGCACCCTCGCTCCAAGGGAAACTGCTAACCATCATAGGTAGAGAGACTTACACTGTCAAGTTCGTTCGCGGCGCTGGAATCCGCCCGCCGCCGAAAGGGGTTCGTGCCGAAGCGTGCCAAGCCGGTCGTCGTCCTAGCCGGGCGCCCGAACGTCGGGAAGTCGACCCTGTTCAACAGGATCACGTCCTCGAGGCGCGCGATCGTGACCGACGTGCCGGGCACGACGAGGGACGTGTTCTCGCAGGCGGTCGAGTGGGCGGGGGTCGGATTCGAGCTGAAGGACATGGGAGGGATGTTCGGCGCCAGCGAGGACCCGTTGCACGCGCTCGTCCTCGAGCAGGGGCGGAAGGCGATCGAGTCCGCCGACCTGCTGGTGCTCGTCGTCGACGGCCGGCAGGGGCGGACGCCCGGAGACGACGAGATCGTGCAGGCGCTCCGGGCGACCGGGCGGCCGATCATCCTGGCCGTGAACAAGATGGACGATCGGCGGTCGCGCGATGGCACGCTCGAGCTGTATCAGCTGGGCATCGAGCCGGTGATCGAGATCGCGGCGGAGCACGGCATGGGGGTGGGGGACCTGCTGGACGAGATTGTGCGCCGGTTGCCCGCGGCGCACGCCGGGGCGGCCGGCGAGGCGGCCCGGGACGACGAGGGCGGCGACGCGCCGGTTGGCCAGAAGGAAACCGGGGTGGCCATCATCGGCCGGCCGAATGTCGGGAAGTCCTCGCTGGTGAACCGTTTGCTGCGCGAGGAGCGGGTCCTCGTCAGCGACATGCCGGGGACGACGCGGGATGCGGTGGATTCGATGCTCCGGTGGCATCGCCGGGATTTCCGGATTGTCGATACCGCCGGCATCAGGAGGCCAGGCAAGGTCTTCCGGTCGGGCCCCCTGGAGTCGGTCAGCGTGATTGTCGCCCGCCGGGCGGTGGATGCGGCAGACGTGGCGGTGGTCGTGGTCGACGCGGTCGAGGGTCCGACCGAGCAGGACGGGGCGATCGCCGGGGAGGCCGAGCGGGCGGGCTGCGGTATCGTCGTCGCGGTGAACAAGTGGGACCTGATGAAGGGGCAGGGCCCCGACGCGGCGGAGAAGTTCGACGACGAGCTGCGGCGGCGGCTGAAGTTCCTGGAGTACGCGCCGGTGCTCCACCTCTCGGCGCTGACCGGCGAGCGGACGCCGAAGCTGCTGGAGACGATCGATCGCGTGGCCGAGGCGCGGCAGAAGCGGGTGGGCACGGGCGAGTTGAACCGCTTCGTCGCGTCGGTGACCGCGGCGCACCCGCCGGCGAGCCCGGGGCGAAAGGCCGTCCGCATTCTCTATGCGGCGCAGGTGGCGGTGGCGCCGCCGTCGTTCGTGTTCTTCACGAACGTGGCGACGACGTTCCATTTCTCCTATTCGAGGTTCCTGGTGAATCAGCTGCGCGAGTCGTTCGGCTTCACCGGTGTGCCGATTCGAATTCAGGTGCGGGCTCGGCGCGACCACCAGGGCAGTGGCAGGCGCAGCGCGAAGAGCCGCGTCGAGGGCGGTACCGCGGGCGGCAGGACGCGTCGCGCGGAGGGCAGTGCCAAGGACAGCGGCAGGGGCAATGGCAAGCGCCGCGGCAAGGGCGGTGAGGCATCGTGACAGACATCCCAGTCGAGATTCCGAATCGGGCGGCCTTCAGGGCCGCGGAAGTGTGCGAGATCGCGCAGATCCCGGCGTACGTGCTTCGCTCGTGGGAGAAGGAGTTCCCGGGGCTCGGCGCGGCGGCGAGGCCGGGCGGGCCGCGGATCTATCGGCGCTCGGACGTCGAGCAGATTCTCCGCATCAAGCAGCTCGTGTTCGCCGAGGGGCTGACGCTGGCCGGCGTGCGCCGCCGGATCGAAGGCGATCCTCCCAGCGAAGAGGAGATGCTGATCGAGGCGGCGCCGGCGGAGGCCGCGGTGCCGGCCGACGTGCGGAACCGCGTCGGCGAGGCGCGGCGGGAGCTGCGTGCGCTGCTCGAGCTGCTGTCGGATCGGCCCGCGGCGGTAGAAGCGCGGTCGGCGGCGGTGGAGGTGGAGCCGGTTGCGCAGGCTTCGGCCGGGATCCGAGCGCCGGTCGAGGAGCCCGCGGCGCCGTCGGCAGCTGTCGCGCTCGCGAGCCCGGAACCCGCCGCTGAGTCCACGGATCTTCCGCTGCTGAACGGCGTGCTCGACACGCCGCGGAAGGCGAGGCGGAGCCGGCGGACGACCAAACAGGCGCCGTGGAGCCCGCCAGGTGAGGTAGAATGATCGGACGGGTCGGGGCGTAGCGCAGCTTGGTAGCGCACCTGAATGGGGTTCAGGGGGTCGCTGGTTCGAATCCAGTCGCCCCGACCAATAACCTTGCGATCGGCTTACGGCTCTGGGCTTCCGGCTCTGGGCCGTTTTGCATTATTGGGGCGACACTGGGGTCACAAACGGATCGTCGCAGCGGGGCTGCGTTGAGGCCAGCACGCGCGACGCCCGCTCGCGCACCGTCGTCACGCTGAGTCCCGCCAGCGCGCACCAGCAGGGCAGCCCGTGCCCCAGTCGCTCAGGTCGTTTGCCCGATCCATTGCCGGCGGTCGGCCAAGCCGTCGAATCAGGAGGCGGGAGCGCGCATGTCGTCACACAGTGGCGGCCCTTCGGATCCGCACCGCGGAACTGCAGCGTGGCTCGCATCCGCGAATTCTACATCTGCGGGGATGCCGCTGACCGCGAGGCCGGATTCAGAGTCTTCCGTCTCGCACACCTAGAGAGCCAAGGCGAGCGTGATGATGTAGTGCCAGCGAGAGGATTCGTGGAAGCCCAGAACGGTGCTGACGGCGCGCCGTCCCTGGCCGGGCCAATGAGCGGTCTCGAGTCGGGCCGTCTCGTGAATCGTGTGACTGTTGACACCCCAACCGACCCGCGAATCCGCATGGCCCGGCCGATCCGGAACCAAGACAGTCGGCCGGGTCGGCGGAATCGGCGCTCGTCAGGATCACACCCCTTACCAGGCACCGTGGGCGCCGTTCGGGACAGCCGCTTCGCCGCCCCGCCCGCCAGGCACAGGATCTGCGCTGGGTTGCTGAACGTAACGCCGGCTATCAGACGCCGAAGCGCGTCGTGCCGAGAACGCGCCCCGCTCAGACATGGCTCGCCGATCGCGGCGTCGACCTGCGGGAAACCGTTGGGATCCGGGAGGCGCGGGATAGCGGCCGGTGAACGGTGCCGGACTTACAGTAGACTACCCTCCAGCCCGCCTGCCGGTGTGGACGCGCGATGGACAGAGACCTGATGTGGAACGCCAGCGGCGTCGACGGTCCGCGTGGCCCGGAGCGGTTCAGAGACCGCCGCGTTGCGGCGGTCCTCGTCGCAGGCCTGGTGTTCCTCGCCGGCTGCGAGGGCGCCAGCCCCACCGCGCCGACGCCGACGCCCGCGACCTCACAGTTCTCGGAAGCCTCGTTCCGGGAGGCGTCGCGCATCACGGCGGTCGCCGCCGCCGAGGTTCTCGCGACCGCCCGGGTGGGCCAGTACCGAGGGCGATATCAAGACCGTGATCGACCTCGCGTTCGTGCGGGAGGGCGCCGGACCGCCGGCGTTCCCGCACATCGTCGCCTCCGGGCCGAACGCGCTGGAGCTGCACTACGCCGGTGGCGACCGCCAGTTGACGGACGGCGACCTGCTGGTCGTCGATATCGGCGCCACATCGAACCAGCACTGCTCGGATCTTCTCGCGGACGCTCCCCGCCTCGGGCCGGTTCACCGCCCGCCAGCGCGAGCTGTACCAGTTGGTGCTCGACGTGCAGCGCCAGGTCGAGGCGACGGCGACGACCATGGTCGTGTCCTTGGCGACGCTCGACGCCCAGGCCCGGAACTTGTTTCGCGCCAGCCCGCTCCAGGCGCGGGACTCCGCTGGATCGATGGTTGGAATGGACAAGTTCTTCATTCACACGCTCGGCCACTACGTCGGCCGTCAGGTCCACGGCCAGGACACGGGATGGATGAAGAACGAGCCGATTCGGTTGGGGCAGGTCCTGACGCTGGAGCCCGGGCTATATATCGCCAGCGAGGGCATCGGGATCAGGATCGAGGACACGTACCTCTTCACGATGCGCGGCCTCGAATGCCTCACGTGCGCCGCGCCGAAAGAGGTGTGGCAGCTGGAGAAGTGAACCTCGTGACGCCACTCGAGGCAACACGGGGTCGATGGATGACGTCGCGAGACCTGGTTCGTCGCTCGCTCGAATTCGCTTCGCCCCCGTCGGTGCCGCGGAAGGCATGGATGCCGCCGCCGGCCGAAGAGCAGGAGGCCGAGGACGAAGCCCCTCGCTGCCTGTTTGGGAGACCACCTCGGTGTCGAGCAGCCGCCTCCGGTGACCGATTCGCCGGCGCCAGCCGGGTGCTCCAGTCGCAGCTCTTCGAGATGACGGCCACCGACCCGCTGACGATCGCCGCCGCCACGCTCGTGCTCGCGCTGGTCACCTGCGTGGCCGGCCTGCTGCCGGCCCGCCGCGCATCCCGCGTGGACCCGGCGGCGACGTTGAGGTATGAGTAGCCGACGGGATGATCACTCCGGGAGTGATTCCCGCGCATGCCCGGGCCCTCCCTGACGCTCCAGGCCGCTACTTCTTCCAGATCGCGCCGACGCCCAGCGCCCAGAGCTTCTTGTTCAGCGCCGGAATCTCCTCGGCGGTCAACTGGTCCGCGCGGGCCTTCAGCGCCGACCACTCGCCGTTCATCTGGGCGAGCCGATCGAGCGAGGGCTGATTGACGCCGGGCAGGTCGCTTTCCGCGTGGTTGAGCAGGAACAGGTAGTTGGCCGTGAACCTGTTCGGGAAGTTCTCCACGTCGTCGTAGGCCCGTGATCGGCGCTGGACCATCTCTTCGTCCCACGCCTTGAGCTTCTTGAGCACGGCCTCGCCGTCGCGCTTGACCGACGCGTGCCCGTCGCCCGGCGGCAGAGCCGCGAGAATCGCTTCGAGCTGCTTCTGCTTCTCGTACAGGCTGTTCACCAGCTGGTGCATCGCGGCCACTTCGCGTTCCATGCCCGACATCACTTTGTGATACTCCCCGTAGGCCTGGGCGCTCGTCGAGTACAACGGATTGGCCAGGATCTCCGCGTCGGTCTCGGCCTTCTTTTCACCGACCTTCAACGTGAAGCGGTACTTGCCCGGAATCGCCTTGTGCCCCCGATAGCTGCCCTCGATGAACACGCCCGGCACGCCCGTGATCGTCGGGTAGCGCATGTCCCACACGAACCGGTTGAGCCCCTTCGATGCCGGCAGCACGGGATCCGCGCTCGGGCCGCCGTCCCACTTCTTGAAGTCTTCGTTCTTCTTGGACGAGAACGTGCGGAAGGGGTTGCCGGACGCGTCCGCAATCTCGAGCGTGACCTCGTCGGTCTTCTCCAGCTCAGGCAACCGATAGTGGAGCACGATCCCGTTCGCGGGGTTCACGCCGCGCGTGGGATGGGCCCCGGTGAAGTCCTTCTCGGGTTTGTCCAGATCGCTTTCGCCGTTGACGAGGTACGCGTTGCCCGGCCGATACAGGAAGAAGGCGGGCGCATCCGCCTTGTACTGCCGGACCAGCGCGAGATCGTCCAGAATCCAGAAAGACCGTCCAGAAGTGGCCGCAATCAGGTTCCCCTGATGGACGCGCAGGTCGGTGATCGGCGTGATCGGCAGATTCAACTGGAAGGGGAGCCAGTCGCGGCCGCCATTCCAGGAGATGAACACGCCAAGCTCGGTGCCCGCGAAGAGCAGGTCGCGCCTGACATCGTCCTCGCGCACGACCCTGGTGAACGCGTTGGCGGGGATGCCCCGGTCGATCTTCGTCCACGTCGCGCCGTAGTCGTTGGTCTTGTAGAGCCCCGGAGCATGATCGTTGAACTTGTAGCGCGTGGTGGCGATGTAGGCCGTCGCCCTGTCGAACGGCGAAACGTCGATGGCGTTGATCAGGCACTCCGCGAGACCTTTCGGAGTGACGTTCTTCCAGGTCGCGCCGCCGTCGCGCGTCAACTGGACCAGGCCGTCATCGCTCCCTGACCAGATCACACCTCTCTCGTGGGGCGATTCCGCCACGTAGGCCAGCGTGCCGTAGTTCTCGGCGCCGACCCCTTCGTTGGTGTAGGGGACGCCGGGCGTGCCCTGCTTCTTTTTCTCGTTTCGCGTGAGGTCGGGCGAGGCTTCCTTCCAGGTCCTGCCCTTGTCCGTGGTCTTCAGCAGGAACTGGGCGCCGTGGTAGAACGTGTCCGGCTCGTGCCGGCTCCAGATGATGGGCGCGTTCCAGTTGAAGCGGTACTTCATGTCCTTGGCGTCCATGCCGAGGTACTGGATCGGCGCCGCCATGATGTTCGTGCCCGCCGTCGCCTGGGTATCGATCACGTCGATCGTGCCCTGGTAGCTGCCGCCCAGCACGTAGCGGGGATTGTCGGGGTCGAAGGCCAGGAACGCGCTCTCCCCGCCGGCTGACGCCTTCCAGCTCGCCGTGGTGATGCCCTCGCTGCCCAGTTCGCGGCTCGCGATGACGACCGACGTGTTGTCCTGCTGGCCGCCGTAGATGCGGTACGGGAACTGGTTGTCGACGTTGATCCGGTAGAACTGCGCCGTCGGCTGCGTATCCTGCGTGCTCCAGCTCGTGCCCGCATCGAGGGTGATCGCCCCGCCGCCGTCGTTGGCGATGATGAAGTTGCGGGGATTGTCGGGGTTGATCCACATGTCGTGGAAATCGCCGTGCGTGCCCTCCAGCGGCTGCCAGGTCTTTCCGGAATCCAGCGACCGCAGGGCAGGGGCGCTCAGCACATAGATCGTGCGCTCATCCTGCGGATCGATGAAGAGTTCCGTGTAGTACCAGGCACGCTGGATCAGGCGTGGCTCGCTCGTCACCTGGCTCCACGTCTTGCCGGCATCGGTCGAGACGTACAGGCCTCGTTCGTCCTTCTTCGAATCGCTTTCGATCAGGGCGTAGACGGTCTCGGGCGCGGAGGGGCTGACGGCGATCGCCATCTTGCCCATCTCCTTGGGGAGGCCCTCCGTCATCTTCTCCCAGGTCTCGCCGGTGTCGGTCGACTTGTACAGGCCGCTGCCGGGCCCGCCGCTGATGACCTGCCAGGGCAGACGGCCGTGCTCCCACATGGCCGCGTAGAGGATGCGCGGGTTGGTCGCGTCCATCGACAGTTCCGCGGCGCCAGTCTTGTCGTTCACGGCCAGCACGCTCTTCCACGTCGTGCCGCCGTCGGTGGACCTGAACACGCCCCGCTGTGAGGAGGGGCTGTAGAGGGCGCCCTGGGCCGCCACGAAGACGGTGTTCGGGTCCTTCGGGTGCACGACGATGCGCGAGATGTGCTGTGTCAGCTCCAGGCCGATGTGCTTCCAGGTCTTTCCGGCATCGGTGGACCGGTACACGCCGTCTCCGTGGTGCGTCATGACACCTCGGGGCGCGTGCTCGCCCATGCCGACATACACGACGTTCGGATCGCTCCCGGCCACGGCGACGGCTCCCACGGACCCGGTCTTGAAGTAGCCGTCCGAGACGTTCCGCCACGTGAGACCCATGTTGCCGGTCTTCCACAGCCCACCGCCGGTCATGCCCATGTAGTAGGTCTTCGGGTCGCCGACCACGCCGGCCACCGCGACGGACCGCCCGCCGCGGAATGGCCCGATCGATCGCCACCGCATCGGCTTGAAGGCGGTGTTCAAGTCCTCCGAAGCTGGAGGCGCGACCTGCGCGGACACCCCGAGGACGCCGAGCCACAGGACAACGGACAGGGTGAGCTTTCGCAGCATATGGACCTCTGGATTGAGAACGGTTCCGGACCGCGTCCGCCGATTTCCCAATAACGGGGACACTCGCGGAAGCGAACGCAGCCGATTATAGATTGGAAGGGCCGGGCAAGGGCACTGACGGTTCAGGCATGCCGAGGACTCCAGCGAGTAGAATGGCCCGGTGTGCGACATGGCTGACGGCCATGATCACCAGCTCGACCCCGCGCGATTCCCCCCAGTTGTAGATCACATCCGCGAACTCTACCTCGGCCGGGTCACGGCACCGGGAGCTGGGGCTCCTCGTTGCGACACGTAGTGAACCAGCGGGGTCCGTCCGTCCTCCCGTATCTCGGGATGCAGTTCGAGATACTGAGAGCCGCTGAAATGGGGATTGGGGTCACGGCCCTCCAGCCCGCCGTGGCGCAGGTAATGCACAAGGGGATTGGCCCCACTCGCAGCAACATCAGGATAGCGTGACAGGTAGAAGTGACTATCGAACCAGGGATGGGGATTCCGTCCTTCCATGCCGCCGGATGCCAGGTAGTGACGCAGGGGATCGACGTTCGCCGAGGCAACATCAGGGTTGTGGGCGAGATACCAGCCTGCATCGAACAGGCCCGATGCGCGCACCAAAGCGAGATCCCCTTCCAGCTTCCGTCTTGTACTGATCCTGGCCAATGGAGCGGCGAGATACCGGAACGCACGGGCACGACGGCTGTTGGGTGGCGCCAGCAAAGCGCGTATGTGCCTCAGTCGCAGGGCTGCACGCCAAGCCGGGCTTGTCACGACCTCGCGCAGCTGCGCCGTCAGCGTCTGGACCTGCTGCGCGCGCTCGGCCACCTGGGATGACAGGCTCTGCACCGCCTGCTCGCGCTCGGCCACCTGGGATGACAGGCTCTGCACCGCCTGCCCGCGCTCGGCTATCTGTGCGCTGAGCACCTGCACCGCCTGCTCGCGCTCGGCCACCTGGGATGACAGGCTCTGCACCGCCTGCCCGCGCTCGGCTATCTGTGCGCTGAGCACCTGCACCGCCTGCTCGCGCTCGGCTATCTGTGCGCTGAGCACCTGCACCGCCTGCTCCTTCTCGTTGAGGAGAAGATCGGATCGTTCCCGGGCGCTCCGCAGTTGCACGTCCATGGCCCCCAGTCGCGTGCGCGCCTCCAGGAGGTGCTCCTCGAGTCTGGCCTGGGTTCCTTGCTGCCAACCGAGTACCAGACGAAGCAGCTGGGGCGAATTCGGGTTTCGCTTCCCCTTGATCGCCCGACAGATCCGAGAGGCTATGGCGTCCAAGGGTCTCTCGGCCAGTTTCCTGACGATGTCCTTGCGAGCCTGCTCGCCGAGTTCCTTGGCCTTCTCCGGGTGGTCCACGAGGAAAGCGATTCTCTCCGCTAGTTGGCCTACGTCACCAGGCGAGTAGAGGAAGCCGTTCCTGCCATCATCGACCAACTCGACGGTGCCTCCCGTGTTGGTGCCAATCACTGGCCTGCCCAAGATCATCGATTCGGCAGTGACTCGTCCGAAAGCCTCGTGCCGTGAACAGACCAGCGCGATATCCGCCTGCTCAATCAGCTGGCGGACATCCTCGGCGAAGCCAAGAAACTGGATCCGATCCCCCAGCCCTCCCGTCTGAACAAGAGCTTTGAGTCCGTCTCCGAACGCGGAGTCTGCTGGTCCGATCACGCACAGTTCCACATCACGCCCACTCTCGACCAGCCTCATCACCGCGTGGATGGCATCGTCCTGTCCTTTGGATCTCGTGACCGGCCCAGAGATGATCAGCTTGGTTGACCCGGGGTACTTGAAGTATGACCTTCCACTGGTCACAGGCCCCGCGAGGCTGATGTTGTTGGGGTAGGCTACGGTACATCTGTCAGAGTCGACCTGGCTGAACAGCGTGTCTTTCACCGCCTCGGAATTGGCGACGATGTGGTCAGACGCTTCCTGGACGATCTCCAGCGTCTTCTGAAAAGAGAAGTAGAACGCCAATCCGTGATCCAGTTGCCCGAATTCGCGGACCAGCCAGACATGTGGGCGATCGAGCCACAAGGCCGCCACGGCGCCCCACGGGATCACAAGGGTGCTGGTGACAATGACGTCCGGGGAAAGCCGTTCAACAGCCGGCAGACACCTGCCCACATTCTCACAGCTTGCCTGCATGAGAGCATCGACGTCTCTCCCCGTGGGCAGCGTCTCAGAGCACCACCAGTGACAGTCGACGGTCAGGACTGCGGCGCCGCGCTCCTCCAGCATCCCCTGCAACGGGCCGTGATGCGGAAGCACCACCGTGCAGACCGAACCGTAGTTGGCCGTCAAGCTGTCGACGAGCTCGAGCAGACTCCGTTCCGCGCCGTACAGTCCTGCAGAATGGGAGAAGAAGCACAAGTTCAGTGAACGTTCCTTCTTCACGCAGTAGATGTTGCGGTACGTTCTGTCTCCCATGTAGCCTTCCCAGTCTGATCCTGGGTGGTACTTCACATACCGCATCGCGACGTCGTCGATAACGAACACCTCAAAACCCAGCCGGTCGACAATGCCCAACAGCGCTTCCGGAGACTCCCCATTGGCCTCGAGGCACCGTGGGTTCACCTCGACGATGAGGCGAAGGTCGTCGTGTGTCCCGATGATCCTCCTCATCCCTTCGAGTACCTTGACCTCATTGCCCTCGGTGTCTATCTTGACCATGACGGCCGCATCAGTGAGCCGGTCGAGGTATTGATCGAGCTGCACCACATCAACGTCAATGCTCTTCAGGACCCCTGCGTCAGGGTTGGCGACAAACCCCGACTGGCTCGTTTCCTCAGAAACCTGGAATGCCGAACGACCGGCCTGGTCTGATACTGCACACTGACAGACCGATGCGTGTACCCCGTTGAGCTCGAGATTCCTGCCCAGGATCGCGCAATTCTCGGGCACAGGTTCAAACGCAAGAAGCGCGCAACTCGGGTTGCTGGTGCCCACCAACACTTCGTAGAACCCGTGGTGCGCACCAATGTCCACGAAAGTACCGATCCCCTTCGCGCATTCGCGAACCAACAGTGCCGTCATCTCCTCAAAAGCGATGTCCGTGAACTTCCAGCGATACCTGGGAGTGGTGAACAGATCGAAGCCGTACCTCTTCGCGGTGATCCTGGTCAGGTTGGCCAGGTTGTAGTCGTTGGTGGACAAGTCATTCATAGGAGAGCCCCTTGTTCACGGGCCACTCTCTTCGTTGATCGGGGGAGGGCCGTCGCCTCCCAACCGTGAATCAGGAGCCGGCAAGGGCTGCAGGCTCTCCATCCAGTAGCCGCACGCACTTGCGGCCTGCGACAATAACACCAGAAGCGCGATCAGCAGGCTTCGCGGACCGACTCCTTCCCGGAACGGTGCGCAGAACAGGCCGAGGTAGAAAGAGCTCAGCTCGAGTTTCTTCGGGCTCCCGCCCCGAAGGGACGCGAGGCTGCGGAACCGGCGTCCTCCCCGTCCATGCTGGAAGTGCTTTCCCCAGAAGCCCGCGAGTGTCCTGTGGCTATCATGCCGCACGATGGCTTCGGGGGCATAGGCGATTCGTCGGCCGTTGCCCAGCCAGCGGTCGCAGAACTCCCGGTCTTCCGCCGTGCGAAGCCTTCCGTCGAACCCGCCGAGCGCACGGAATGCCGCGGTCGGCACCGCGAGGTTGAGCGAGGCGAAGAAGCGAGCTCCGCCCGGATCGGAATTGCAGTGGCGGTAGACCGCATCGAGGATGGACTGGCTCGCTGTGGCAAAGGGGCGCTCTGGCGCCCCGTTCAATGTGCGGAGAGGGCAAGACAACCTTGTTCATGAAGAACGCCGGTCTGTCCGAGTGGTGCTTCGGACCTCACGATCTCGCCGGGTTCGCGCAGGTGATCGCTGACGATTCGAGGTTTGGAGGGCTGATTGCGCGCTATCCGGTCGCGGCCCTGAGTCGTCACAAAGCCGAGAGTCGGGGGCACCTCCAGCGCCTGGCGGAAGCGCTGTAGGGCGTGGGGCAGAACCGACCCACCGTGGGACTTCGGCGCGGAGCAGCAGGAGCCGGGCCGACTGACGCGCGGCGTGACCGACGGCAGCCCGCGAGGCCGGTCGACGGTTGAGCGTCTCCGGCGCCTACGCTCACCTTGTCAGGCAGGTGGCCAGGGCAAGCGCCTGGGCGGTATCGCCGGTCGTCCCCGTTCCCGTTGCCATCTGACCCGTGGGCGCAGTGGCGATGGCGCCGCAGGCGTTTTGGAACCAGGCGACGACGCTGCAGTCGGATTTGGCACAGTAGCCGATCGCCGAAGCGTCGGCCTCCGCGCGCGTCGCATAGTTGTACGCGATGCCGGACGCGCGCGTGGACGACGAGTAGGCGATGGCTCCCCACCCGCTCGTCGCACATCCCCACAGTCGAACCGAGCACGCCGGCGGGTTCTGGGTCGTCGGAGTGGGCGTCGGCGTCGGCTCGGCAGGGCTCGAGCTGCAGGACAGCGACGACGCGAGCACGGTTGCGACGGCGAATCCGATCACGAACCGCCGGCAGGTCTTGGCCTCAAGTCTCATGGTGTCACCATCAGCGGGCGCACGGGCGCCCGGTCGAAGTAGTTATCGGCTCGAGGGTTGCGAGATTTAGGACCGGAATTCGCTTCCGTTGACGACCCGGACGGCGACTCGGCTGCGGCTCGGCCCCCGACTCCGCAAAGGCACCCCTACGCGGCTGCCGCGTCGGGGCCCCTTCACCTCGTCCTCTCCGTCATCGTCGATGCTGGAGTTCCTAGAGTTCGGTCATGTCGGGCTTGACTCCGAGAATTCCGGCCAGTTCGAGCAGCAGTCGCTGGGCCGGACTCATCCCGGCTCGCTGGGCCAGCACGGCCTTCGCGAGGGCCGGCCTGTCGGTGATGAGGCCGTCGATGCCGCGCCCAATCATCACCGACATCGTGGCGGCGTCGTTCACGGTCCACGCGTGGACCTTCATGCCCTGGAGGTGCGCCGACCTGACGAACCGGCGGCTGGCGAACGCCCCGTTGACCGCCAGGAAATCCGCGCCGCTCGCCCGCAGGTTCCCGGCAGACACGGACATCAGCAGTCCGACCGTCCATGAGGGCCGCAGAGACTTCATCTTCTTCACCTGGTCGAGCTCGAGCGACATCACGGCGACGTGGGCCGCCATGCCGCGCTCGTCGACGATCCGGGCGACTCGCTCCTCCAGGCGCTGATTGTGCCCGTAGTACTTCAGCTCGATGACGACGCCGATCTCGCCCTTGCAGGCGTCGAGCACGGCGGCGAGCGTGGGGACGCGCTCGTCCTTGAACGCCGGCGAGAACCGGCTGCCGATGTCGATCACCTCCAGGTCGGCCATCGTCGCGTCCCAGATCTTCGTGCCAACGCCCGCCAGTTTCATGAAATCGCTGTCGTGGAAGACGACGACTTCTCCGTCCGCGGTTTCCTGCACGTCGAGTTCGATCAGGTCGGCCCGGTCGGCGATGGCCTGCCGGAACGCGGCCATGCTGTTTTCCGGGGCAGCCTTCGACGATCCGCGGTGCGCGACGACCAGGACCTTGTCTTCGAGGCGCGCGGTGTGCACGGCGAACGCGCCGAGGGCGATCGCCGCCAGCAAGCCGACCACGGCCCAGCGGACCAGCCGGCGCCGCGTCAGGAAGTCCGCCGGTACGGTCACGGCGCGCTCGAACCGGGTGACCCGTGAGGCATCCTCGTCGCCCGTGCCGGCGAACCGGCGGTACAGCGAGAAGAGCACGGTGGCGAACGCCGTTGTGCCGAGCAGGTTGATCGCGAGGTTCACGGCAGCCCACACGAACAGCGTGGTGCCGATGGCGAGCGACAGCAGCGGGACCGAGCCCTGCGCACGGGGTACGACAGTGCGAGCCAGCCAGACCGTGCTCGAGGTGGCCGCGGCCGACACCGCAGCCAGCGCCAGCGCCCAGGCGATGATCGACAGGACCAGTGCGCGGCGGTGCCCGCGTGCCCGGTCGCGGCTGGCGCGCAGCGCGCGGGCAGGGGGCACATCCTCGAAGATCACGAGCGGCAGCGCATAGAACCAGCCGGTCCACAGCCGCAGCAGCACCACCGCCATCGCGGCGGCGATCGAACCGCCGAGGCTCGACGCGGCGAGGAAGGCCGGCGGGCGCTCCTTCAGGTAGAAGTTGATGTCGTGGTCCCGGAGCAGGGCGAAGTACGTCAGGCCCGCCAGCGCGACGAACGGCGCGACGGCCAGCATCGTCCCGCCGACCATCCGCGCCGTCAGGCGGAGCACGGGCCAGCCATGCGCCAGCGCGAACCGCAGTGCGGTGGACACTCCAATCCGCCGCCCCGCCCCGTTCGCGTAGAGAATCGCCATGAGCGCCGATTGCTCCAGCGCCACGATGGCGAGGAGCAACCCGCCAAAGAGGACGGCGAGCATCCCTCCCGCCGGCCGCACGAAGAACAGGAGGATGTCCTGGTCCGCCAGCACGGTCCTGCCGGACATCGCCAGCAGGACTCGGAACAGGATGGCCACCATCGGCGTCAGCAGCACGAACGCCCCGATTTTCGCGGTGACATCGGTCAGGGCCAGCGGCCGCCAGCACGTGCGGAAGCGGGACACGGCCGAGCGCACCGGACTCCACCAACGGTTCATAGCTGACCTCGCTTCTCGGAGTGTTCAGGCGCCCGGGAAGGCCTTGACGACGACGCCGTCACTCGGCAGACGGTGCCGCCCGCCATGCCTGTTCGAATACGCGAAGCAGGTTGCCGCCGAGGATCTTCGCGATGTCGGTCCCCGAGTACCCGCGTGCCGACAGGCGCTCGGCGAACCCGACGACCTCGGCATAGTCCGAGAAGCCCGCGACGTTGCGGAGCGGGGATCGGAAGTCCGGCGTGACCCATCGGTCGTACTCGCCCGACACGGCCGGGTACGCGGGCATGCCCCAGGGGTCGGACACATGCGCCGGATACGTCCCCAGCGACATGTCGGTGCTCACGCCGACGTGGTCGATGCTGGTACGTGCGACGACGTGGTCGATAAGCGCGATGTAGTCGTCCAGCGTGGGCCGCGAACGGCTGCCTGGCCGCATCACGAGGGGACCCCACGTGCAGAGGCACACCACGCCGCCCCGCGCGGCGCAGGCCTTGATCTGTTCGTCGTCGACGTTCCGCGGATTCGGGACCAGCGCAGCCGGGTTCGAATGACTGAAGACGCAGGGGTGCGGGCTGCGCTCGATGATATCCAGGCTCGAACGTTTGCCCAGGTGACTGCAGTCGAGCAGGATCCCCACACGCGCGCATTCGTCCACAACCAATTGTCCGAATCGTGTGAGGCCCCCGTCGCTGCGATCGAGGCAGCCGGCGCACACCTGATTGGTGCGGTTGTACGCCGGCAGCATCATCCGGAGCCCCAGCCGCGCGAACGCCTCGATCCGGTGGAGGTGGGTGCCGATCCAGTCACCATCCTGGGCGGCGAGGAGCAAGCCGCTCCGGCCTTCGCGTTTCAGCCGCGGGATGTCCGCTGCCGCGCGAATCACCGCGAGGCCGGGATGCCGGCGGGCGATCAGGTGCCACGACATCAGGCCCGCGAGTGCGGTGTCGAGGCTCGCGAGCGGGTCCCACGCGGTGACGGCGTAGGCCGTGACGCCGTGCCGATGGGCGACGGCCACGTTGGCGTCGGGCCACATCTGCATGCACGCATCGACGAACACGTAGGGATGGTCGCGGTCGAGCACCGTGTGGGTGCCGCCCGGGCGGGTCCCTGGCGGCTGAGTCGGTTGCGCAGGGCCCGTGTTCCCAACGGCGGACCGTGCGTGCAGGCCTGCCCCCGCGGCGGTCGCCGCTGCGCCGGCGCTCATCAGGTCGACCACGAACTTCCGACGGTTGCTCCTCATCGTGCGCCCCCCCGGGACAGGTGCATTATGCACCGACTCGCCGCGGGCGCGAGCGCTTGCGGCAAGAGCGGACTTCTCCCTTGTTCCGTCGGCCAAAACGGCGATAATCAACGCTGTGCCTGAGCCGGTCGCTATCGTCTCCGTGAACATCGGGGACTGCGCCAGAGGAGTGCCGTACACCGCGCCGCTCAACCGGGGGGATCATCATGCGCTTCTTGCTCGCGATCGCCGCCGCTGCTCTGCTTGCCGTGCCCGCACCCGCCGTCGCTCAGCAGGACGAAGAGGGGTGCAAGGACCACCCGATGCTGTCGCGGTTTCCCGGCTATTACATCAGTGAGTGCGAGGTGCGGGACTTCTCCGCCCACGACTTCAGCACCGCGGAAGACGTCGAGAAGAAGATGGAGGGGCGCTACTGGCGGATCTGGTACTGGGTGAAGGAGGGCGCGAAGAGCGCCAGCCCCCTGCAGTTGTTGCGCAACTACGCGAACGCCCTGGCGCCGCGCGGGGGCGTCAAGGTGTTCGAGAACATCGACACGACCGGCGGCACCGCCACACTGAGGCTCCCCGCGGGCGGCAAGAACATCTGGGTCGAGGTGAGCATCTCGAACGCCGGCGGGGCGTACTCGCTGACCGTTGTCGAAGAAGCCGGCATGGAACAGCAGGTCGAGTTCACCGAGGCCGAGCTTGCCCGCGCCCTGAACGAGAAGGGCTCGGTCGCCCTCCACGGCATTCTCTTCGACACCGGCAAGGCCACAATCAAGCCGGAGTCGGCCGCTATCCTCGCCTCGGTCGGAGGGCTGCTGAAGGCGGATGCGGCTCTGCGCCTCGAAATCCGCGGCCACACCGACAACGTCGGCGCGCCGGCGGCGAACCAGAAGCTCTCCGAGGAACGCGCGGCCGCGGTGAAGGCCTACCTCGTGAAGGCGTTCACGATTGCCGCCGACCGGCTCACCACCGCCGGTTTCGGCGACACGAAGCCGGTGGCCGACAACACCAGCGAAAAAGGCCGCGCCCAGAACCGCCGCGTAGAACTGGTGAAGAAGAGCTAGCGCCCAGACCCTGGCTCTGGCCAGGGACTCTCCCTCGAAATTACCAGCGGTGCCAGCGTTGATGGCGGAGTTCTTCGAGCGCGCGGAACGATAGGTGTCGACTCGAGCCGCGGAGGTGACTCATGAAACCGAGACGCTGGGTCGATGCGGCCGTCCCGATACTCGCCCCCTTTTCGGCCCTGAGTCTGCTCGGGTTCTCTCTCGCCGGGCACGACATCTACCACGACTACGCGAGCCCCGAGGTGTGGGCGCGGGCCGGGCAGCCGCTGCCAACGTGGTACGCCGACTTCAATCGGACGCCGCTGGAGTGGGGCATGATGCAGGTCGGGTTCGTCGTGATCGTGGCCTTCCACGCGCTGCTGTTCGCCCAGTTTCTCATGAGAACCCGAACCGCTGCGCCGCGATAGCCCCGCGGGGCTGCCCCCAAGCATCTTAGAGGTAGTCCTCGCGGCGATGCGGTTCCGCTCCCTGAGCGGCAGAGCCTCCATCTCCCTCGCGACGGCTGGTGGTACACTGGAACCGTGCGCCCCCTGCCGCTCCTCCTCGCTCTGGTCAGCGCGATCGCCGTGCTGCTGGCCCTCGTCGAGCCGCCGGTCCACGGCCAGGTCTATCGCTCGGGCGTGGACCTGGTCGTCGTCACCGCCACGGTGGTCGATGCTGACGGCCGCCTGGTGCCGGGCCTGACGCAGAGCGACTTCCGCGTTTTCGATGACGGCGTCGAACAACGCATCCTGCAGTTCAACGCGGAGCGGGTCCCGGTCAGCCTGGGGCTGGCCATCGACGTCAGCGACAGTATGATCGGCGCTCGAATGGCGGCGGCACGTAAGGCGATCGACCGGTTCGTGCTGTCGTTGCTCGACGAAGGCGACGAGGCGTTTCTGATGGTGTTCAATCACGCGCCGAGCGTGAAGACCTCGTGGACGCGCCCGCGCTCCCTGTCGGGCCGCCTCGACCGGGTGACGCCGTCCGGCAGCACGGCCATCTTCGACGCCGTCGTCAGGGCGGCGGCCATGTTCGAGACGCGCCGGTTCCAGCGATGCGGCCTCGTCGTGATTTCGGACGGGAACGACACGTCCAGCGACGCGTCGCTGCAGGACACCCTGCGGCGGATCAACCAGACGGACGCGTCAATCTATGCGATCGCGCTGGATGCGCCTGGAGGCGCTGCGATCAACCGGCCGTTCTCACCCAAGGCGCTGAACGACCTGACGGGACAGACCGGCGGGTACACCGAAGTGATCCACGATTCCTCGGAGCTGACGGCGGCAGCCGAGCGGATTGCCAACGAACTGAACCACCAGTACACCATCGTCTACGCGCCGCCGCGCAAGCCGGACGGCCAGTACCACGGCATCCGCGTCAGGGTCGACGACTCGAGGCTGACGGTCCGTTCCCGACGGGGGTACACCCACCTCAAGGCGAAGCCGGGCGGCCCTGGGAAGTAGCGTCGTGGCGTGAGGCCGCCCCTGGGGGCTGGCTCAGCTTGCGACGAGTTCGACCTGCGGGCCCAGGACCTGCCCCCGCAGCAGCGCGGCCGGTCCTTCGAGCTGCGGCACCTGCTCGAACCGGTGTTCGCGCAGCGTGCGCCTGACCCGGTCGATCAGATCCCGATAGGTGAGCCCGGGGTCAGACGCTTCGATCTCCCGGCACAGAAAGTACGTCAAGGCACCGTGGTAGTCGCCGTCGATGTAGGCATCGGCGGACACCTGGTCCGAACGGCAGCCGGCGATCAGGATGGCACCGTGCTGAGCGGCGCGGGACCCGAACCGCCGGACGGCCAGTTCGGCCAGGCGCGGGCGAGACAGCGCGGCGGGCGCGCCGATGCAGCGATGCCGCCCGCGGGACGCGGGGCCGGCGGCCTCTCGCAGTCCGGTGCCCGAATGGCAGCAGTCGAGCACCACGGTCAGGTTCACGCCTGCCGGCAGGTCCTTCAGAATCGCGTACAGGTCGTCATCGGTGAACGGGTCATTCCAGTCGAGGTCTGTACGGGCAGATGATCTCGTCCAGGCCGTCGTCGCGCTCGTCGCCGTCCCGATCGGGCACTTGAGAGCCATGTCCCGAGTAATGGAAGACGAGCACGTCGCCCGCGCGCGCGCCGTCGAGCAGCCAGTGGAGCCGGTCGACGATGGCCGCGGTCGTGGCACGCGCGTCGGTGAGCAGTCGGATCGACCCGTCCGCAGCGAAGCCGAACCGCGAGTGGAGCAGGTCGCTCACCTGCCTGATGTCGTTGATGCACCCCCTGAGGGTGTTCTCCGGATCCGGGTAGCGGTTGAGACCGACGAGCAGCCCCTTCCTGGCCATCAGCACCTCCAGTCGCGAGCGTTGCGTGCGGTCATGATCCGGCGCCGGCGCGCGCCACGCAACGGGCAGACCGCGAATAGCGTGCAATCGTGCGACGCGCGCGAAGGTGTGCAACGGCGGTCCGATGTTGGCACGGAATCGAATGTGGGAGGGGCGCACCCGCGGCGCGCCCCCTTCGGCGGGGAGAAGTGAGCCGACGGTCGGCGCCTACTGCGTCGATGCCTGCAGGAAGGTCTGCGTCATCTCTTCCCACTGCGATTGGGTCAGCAGCGACGGCCCAGGCGCGACCAGTTCGCCGCCATCGGCCGCCGCCATGCCGAGCTGATGCTCGAAGAACTGCGACAGCCGAACCGCTTCGCGCGAGAACCAGGCGCGCGACTCGTCTCCGCGGGGCAGCGTCGCGTACGACGCGTCTTCCGGCTGCACCGTGTAGAGCCAGCCCCCTGCGTACGGGTCGTTGTGCATCCGGAGGGGGTTCGACGCGACGCGGCGGTTGACGGCCACGACGCGCCCGGTCACCGGGGCCGGCACGACCGCCCGCCGCTTGCCGGCGCGGATGACCGCGGCCGGCTCACCCGCTCGAACCACCTGGCCGGGCGATGGCAGGATCACCTCGCTGATGCGCGACAGCACGTGCTGCGCCAGGTCGTCGAGGCCGATGCGCAGCGCCCCGCCTTCACGCGGCTCCAGCCACGCGTGGCCGGGCGAGAAGAACACGCCGGGCCTCCACATGAGGCCGCCGACGGGCGTCAGCCCGAGGGCTCGCCGGCGCGCCAGGCCGACCAGCCGCACCACCGCGAGGCCCGCGAGGAAGACGACGGTGAGGGCGGCCAGCACCACCAGCAGCACCGCGAACCGCGCGGCCAGGAACGCCAGGAAAACGCCGATGTTCTGAATCGTGTCGAGAACGGCTTGCATGGCTCACTCCCTTTCCGGGATGGCTCCTACTTGTGACAGGACGTGCAGTCGTCGAAACCGTGCGCGGTCTTGCCGTGGCAGGCTCCGCATGCTTCGCCCTTCAGCATCGCCGCGTGCGTCGTCGGCGCGCGCTTGACGCCCGGGGCGGGCTTCGTGATCGGCGCGAGCTTCGGATGGCACACGGTGCAGTCCGGCTTCGCCTGGTAGCTGAGGTGACTGGCGTGGCTGAACGCCACCTTGCCGGGGCTGTCGCCCGACTGCTTCAGCGTGATGTCCGCCGGCAGCTTCGGCATGTTCTGGGCGAAAGAGGTGACGGCGGCGCCGACGCCGATGATGACGATGACCGCTGCCAGGTGCAGCCACGCGCGCCTAGGCATGGCGGCCTCCGTCTTCGGTGAGGAAGAACCGGCGGGCCACGCGGTCCCAGTCCTCCGGCGAGAGGCTGCGCGCCAGGCCGTCCACCAGCTGGCCGCCGTCGAGGTACACCTCGCCGAGTTCCATCGGGGCCATCTGGGCGCCCAGGGTCTCGCACACGGTGTCCATCCACTTGCCGGCCAGCGAGCCCGACATCAGGCTCTTGAGGTTGCCGGCCAGCCTCGAGGCCTTGACCTTCAGCAGCCAGCCCTCCTCGGTACGGCGACTCGTTGACCACCCCGGACGATTGGCCGATGCGCGGGTTCACGGCCACGACGGTGCCGTCGACCGGAGAGAGCATCGGCACCGACGCGCCGTTGGCCTCCAGCGCGATGGCGGTCTCACCCTGCGCGAGGGAGGCGCCGACGTCCGGCAGCTGGACGCGGCCCAGCGGGCCGACGAGCTTCTGCGCGAAGTCGCTGATGCCGACCGTGACCGTCTCGTCGCCGTCCAGCCGCACCCAGGTGTGACCGGGATGGTAGTACAGGCCGGCCGGCACCTGGAAGAACCCAGCCAGCTGATCCGCCCACCCAGGCGCCGCCGCGCGAACGGCGACGGCCGCCGGACGCCTGGGGCTCGCGAACTTCCAGAACAGGAAGAACAGGGGGAGGTACGACACCGCCAGGATGTACTCCACCGCTTTGATCCAGTAGATGGTGATAAGGTCGTGACCCATCGAACTCGTCCTCCGCCCTCAGTGGGCCTGGGGGAAATCCGGATGCTCGCGGAGCACCGGCATCCGGTTGACAATCCATCGGAACATCAGAATCCCGATCGTGACGATCGTGACCGAGACCATGATCTCCATGAAGGCCGGCACGTACCGCTCGGCGGCGTTGTAGTTGAACGCGATCACCGACAGGTTGAGCCGGTTCACGACGATCCCGAGTACCGTCCATCCGGCCACCCACCGCGCCATCTTCGCGTGCTGTCTGCGCACCGCGACGGCGTAGAGGAAGGCCGGCGCCGCCACGAACCCGATCATCTCGAACATGTACCAGTAGCCGTAGGGGGTCAGGAGCAGGTCGAACCTCCCGCCGTCCACCAGCCCCTGCAGTTTCAGGAAGAAGTAGGCGAACAGCACCACCGCCGCGCCGCGCGCCAGGCCCAGCGTGAGCGTGTCGGCCTTGCCGTGCCCGTGCGGGTCGATCTGCGACTTGAAGGCCCGGTGCGAAATGCCGCTTTCGACAATCACCATGCTCATGCCGGCGATGATGGCCGAGACGAAGAAGAAGATCGGCACGTAGCCCGAGTACCAGAGCGGGTGGACGCGGTGCGGCATCATCAGGAAGAGCGCGCCGAGCGACGACTGGTGGAGCGTCGAGAGGCACAGCCCGAGGATCGTCAGCATGAGCGTCGCCTTGACTGCCCACGCGCGCGCCTTCCTCAGGCCCAGCCACTCGAACACGGCCGGGCTGAACTCGAGCGCGAGGACGGTCAGGTACAGCGCCACGCACCATCCCACCTCGAACATCACCGAGCCGGTGCCGTAGGAGTACACCATCGGGACCGGCAGTTTCCACGGCCGGCCCAGGTCGGCGCACAGGCCAATGACGACGAAGAGGTAGCCGAGGAAGCCGGTGAGCACCGCCGGTCTGACGATCGGGTGATACTCCTTGAGGCCGAGGACGTAGACGGCGGTCGCCACCGTGAACCCGCCGGCGGCGAGCGCGACGCCGCTCAGGACGTCGAAGCCAATCCAGATCCCCCAGGGATTCGCCTGCGTGAGGTTGCTGACCGCGCCGATGCCGAACGCGAACCGGTAGACGATCATGGGGACGCCGACGGTAAGAATGAGTGCGAAGATGGCGTTGCCAACCGTCAGGAGCGACCGGAGGTACTCGGGGATCGACATCCCCATGAAGAACTTCTCGGTGACAAAGGCGCGGGCGTCGAACCCGCGGTCGAGCGTCGTGTCAGTCATGGTGCGCCCCCTTCGTGGTCCGCGACTCGCCGGCGGCCGCGTCGCGCCGCTTGCTGAACGAGTAGAGTCCCATCAGGAGCGGAGGCCACAGGGTCAGGACGAACGGCACCGCCGCGAGTGCGGTGCGGGTCAGTTCGGGCGGAGACGTCGGCCCCAGGTCCGTCCGGAAGCCCAGCGTCTCGAACGGCACGTCCGTGATGTAGAGCCAGTTCGTCCCGCCCGCCTCGGTCTCGCCGTAGACGTGGCGCACGTACTTCCCTTCGTTCCTGTAGATCCGGGTGCGCGCCTCCTCGATTAGGTCGGCGCGATGGCCGAACTGGAGGGCGCCGGACGGGCAGACCGACGCGCAAGACGGCTGCTGTCCCTGCGCCTGGCGCTCGGCACAGAACGAGCACTTGCTGACGTACGGCGCCGCCGAGTCGAACTCGAACTTCGGCACGTCGAACTGGCACGCCACCATGCAGTACCGGCAGCCCAGGCAGCGCTCCTTGTGGTAGACGACGGGGCCGGCCGCCGTCTTCTCGAGCGCCTTCGCGAGACAGGCCGACGCGCACGCGGGGTCGAGACAGTGCATGCACTGCGTCTTCACGAAGCGTTCCTCGCCCTGCTTCGACTTCGTTGTGCCGCGATTCACGACGGTGTAAACGCTGACGTCGGTCGTCCGAGGCTTCGCGAACGCGGTGTCCTGTCCCGCCATCGCAGGCGCGGGCAGCGCGTTCGCTTCACCGCACGCGGCTTCGCAGCCGCGGCAGCCGACGCAGCGCGTGGTATCCACGAGCACCGCAGGCGTGTTCACCGGGTGCAGCGCCGCCGCCGCGGCCGCCTTCGGGCGCGCGACGGCGCAGGCGGCACCCGCCGCGCCTGCGAACTTGATGAACGTTCTCCGACTGAGGTCCATACGGGTCTCCTGAGTTCGACGCCTCACCGGGCGCGGGCCGCCAGCGATGAGAGCGAGAGGACGACACAGGCGATCAGGGAGAGGGCTACTGCGAGAATCACCGCGGCACCCCTTTCTGCGGTTCGACGTGCCCGCCAGACGTCGTGTGGTCCGGGCAGGCCTTCAGTCGCTCGGACAGGTCCTTGAAGAGCGGGCACTGTTGAAAATCCCCACCAAGACACGGGTTGGCGGAGGCCAGGCGGTCCAGCGGCACCATCTTTCTGACCGGGTGCGTCTGGCAGAACAGCATGACGACTTCTCTGAGGTGCGGGCAGGACATTGGCGAGCTCTCCTGACTGATAACACTGGCAAGGCCGGTGCCATCAGGTGGAGACGGACGGCGAAGCGCAATAGACCCAACACCACCAGGTACTTAGAGGGTGAGGCTGCGCGAAGGGGAGAGCTGTGACCGACGCCTGGGTGAGGCAAATTACAACAGGGTGGAGATCGTCTTGCGAGGCTGATCGGGCCGAAATCGAAAAAACAGGCCTGAAATGGCTAACTTACTCGAAGTGTTGAGAAAACACGCAGTATGTTGAAAAAGTCAGCGGTCGCATCAGGGGGTGCCGTCGTCCTCGCCCTCCGGCTCGCCGTCCTTGCGCAGCTGGTACTTCCTGAGCTTGTTGTACAGCGTCGCCCGGTCGATTCCCAGCGTACGGGCGGCGTGGCTGATGTTGCCGTGCGTTTCGTGGAGGACGCGGCCGATATGGTGCCGCTCGACGTCTTCGAGCGACACGAGGCTGGCGGGCCCCTCGACGCACGGCGGGTGCGTCATGCCCAGGTCCGAAGCTTCGATGACCCGACCGGTGGCGACCACCATCGCGCGCTCCAGAACGTTGCGCAGTTCGCGCACGTTGCCCGGCCACGTATGGGCCATCAGCAGCCCCAGGGCCTCGGCAGAGACGCCGTCGACCTGTTTGCTCATCTCCGCGCCGAGCACCTCCAGGAAATGGTCGACCAGCAGGGGGACGTCCTCGAGCCTGGAGCGCAGCGGCGGCAGGTGAATCGGGATCACGTTGAGGCGGTAGAAGAGGTCCTCGCGGAAGTGGCCGTCGGCTACGGCCTTCTGGAGATCGCGGTTGGTCGCGGCGATGATGCGCACGTCCACACTGATCGGCTCGGAGCCGCCGACGCGCGTGAACTGGCGGCCCTCGAGAACCCGGAGCAGGTCGAGCTGGAGCTTGGCCGAGATGTCGCCGATCTCGTCGAGGAACAGCGTGCCGCCGTCGGCAGTTTCGAACGTGCCCTTGCGGCGCGCGGCCGCGCCGGTGAACGCACCCTTCTCGTGGCCGAACAGCTCGGACTCGAGGAGCGTCTCGGTCAGGGCGGCGCAGGACACGGCGACGAACGGGCCCTGCCGCCGCGGGCTCTCCGCGTAGATCGCGCGGGCCAGCAGTTCCTTTCCCGTGCCGCTCTCACCGAGGATCAGGACGGTCGAGTTGCTGCGCGCGGCGGCGCGCGCCAGGTCGAACATCGTCTGCATGCCCGGGCTCTTGCTGATCAGATCGCGGAAGTGATAGTCGCGCTTGAGCACCTTGCGCAGCAGCACGTTCTCACGGACGAGCGCCTGCTGGGCGACGATCTTCTGCACCATCAGGCTCAGTTCTTCGGGGTCGAACGGCTTGACGAGGTAGTCGTGTGCGCCGAGCTTCATGGCGGCGACGGCGGTGTACACGGTCGCGTAGGCGGTCATGATGACGGCGGCCGCCTCCGGCTGCGCCTTGCGCACGTGCTCGAGCACCTGCATCCCGTCGATGCCCGGCATCTTCAGGTCCACGAGCAGAATCGACCACCGCTCTTTCCCAATCCGGTCGATCGCGGTCGCCCCGTCCTGGGCCGTCGCCACCGTGTAGCCGTCCTTCTCGAGCCAGGCCGACAGCGACTCGCGGACGATTTCCTCGTCGTCGACGATGAGAATGCGGGTCCGTTCTCTACTCATAGTGTCCGTGTCCTTGCTGGCGGATCTCGACGAAGCGAATCCGGCAATCGTGGCACAGGTCGGGGTTCTTGACGTCGACCTGCTCGAGGTTGACCGAGCGGGCCATCACGCACGTCGGCGACTGGCAGTGCAGCAGGCCGAAGGTGTGTCCGAGCTCGTGGAGGCACTCCTTCATCACGCGTGACGTCAGCCGGCCGTCGCTCGGGCGGAAGCCGTTGTCCAGGCGCAGGCGGGCGGTCGAGACGACCGCCGCCGTTCCGCCCAGTTGCGCCTCGCCGTAGACGAACGTCAGGATCGGGATGAACAGATCCACGTCCGTGATGCCGACGACCTTGGTCGATTGCGCCGGGCGGCTCTCGATCAGCCACCTGAGAATCCGCGTCGACGAGTGCTGCTGGCGCTTCGGGTCGAACGAATCCTCTGGCCGATCGTGGCCCAGCCACGCCCGCACTGGCACCTCAAATACCTGTCCGGCCCGCCGCCGGACGATGCCGAGCAAGTCGTGATCCGCCGCGCCGAGGCCAATCCACCACAGATAGACGTGCACGAGCCCTGACTCTCCTCTTCCGGCTGCGCCGACTGGGCCGAGCGCTACAACGGTGCCGGTCCCGCCATCAGCGTCTGCGCCGACGGCTGCGCGGACGAGACGGGCAGCCGGACGACGACCGTCGTGCCCGAGCCCACCCGGCTTTCGACTTCGAGTGTGCCGCCGTGCCGCTCGATGATGCCGAATACGACCGACAGCCCCAGCCCCGTCCCCTTTTCCTTCGTCGTGAAGAACGGATCGAAGATCCTGGACAGGTGCTCGGGCGCGATGCCCGGCCCGGTGTCCGCGATTCTGACGTCCACCGTCCCGCCGGCCGTCCGCGCGGTGGCGGTCAGCGTTCCGCCCGCGCCCATGGCCTCGCAGGCGTTGAGCGCGATGTTGACGAACGACTGGCGCAGCTGGCCGAAATCGGCCATCACCGGCGGCATCGGCCCCAGGTCCTTCACGATCTCGACGTTCTGCATCTGCAGGCGGTGGGCGAGCAGCGACAGCGCCTCGTCGACCACCGCGCTGACGTCGATCTCCTTCAGGCTCGGCGGCCGCTGGCGCGCGAAGTCGAGCAGGTTGCGGACGATGGCCGTGCACCGATCGGTCTCGCGCTCGACGAGCCGGAGATTCCGGACCGCCACGTCCCGGGCCTGCTTCGACAGTTCGCCTTCCTCGTGGATCCGGATCAGGAGCTTGGTGTAGGTCAGAATGCCGGCCAGCGGGTTGTTGATCTCGTGCGCCACCGACGCCGCGAGCTTGCCGAGCGACGACATCTTCTCGGACTGGATGAGCTGCGCCTGCGTGTTCTTCAGCGCGGCCGTCCGTTCGTCGACCTGTTGCTCCAGATTCTCGTTGAGGCGCTGGAGGTCGGCGCGGGCCTCTCGCAGTGACGCCGTCATGGCGTTGAACGAGGCCGCCAGCCGGCCAATCTCGTCGCTGCGCGGCACCGGTATGGGATGATCCAGATCGCCGCGAGCGACCCGTTCGGTGGCCCGCGCGATCCCGCCGAGCGGTCGAATGACCGCGCCGCGCACGAACAGGCCGACCGCTGCCGCGAGAAGCAGGACCCCGATGGCGTAGAAGAGCGTCGTGCGGCGCCCGAGCGCGGCCACGGCCCG
Source organism: uncultured Acidobacteriota bacterium (assembly GCA_963698725.1). Taxonomy (GTDB): domain Bacteria; phylum Acidobacteriota; class Vicinamibacteria; order Vicinamibacterales; family Fen-181; genus FEN-299. The sequence goes on along the minus strand of CAVORY010000002.1, from coordinate 361,444 downwards.
GTCTTCGGCAGCGAGCGACATCGCGATATCCACGACGCCAAGCACCTGCTGCTCGGGCGGGTGGAAGTGGCAGGCGCCCGTCGAGCAGCTGGGGTCGCTGTAGATCGGCGTGATCATCGCCAGGACGCGGTGGCCGTTCCGCGTGAAGATGCGGCTCCGCGACGGGACGTTCAGGCGGATCAGCGGCTGGCCCGCAGCATGGCACGCGTAGCACGCTTCCGCCCGCTTGTCGACCAGGCGACCGATCTCGGCCTGGTTGGTCGAGAAGGTCACCCGGCCTTCCTTGTTCAGCATCCGGACCTGCTCGATCCCCTCGAGGCGGCCAATCATCTCCATGGTGCGGTAGGCGCCCGCGCGCTCGTCGCTCTGCATGAAGTGGTAGGTGCTGGCCTTGATCGTGTCGCTGAACTGGGCGGCGCCGCGCACGACCTCGGCGGTGAGGTACGCCTGCTGGGCCCGCAGGCTCATACCAATGATCACCGCCCCGCACACCACGGTGACGAGGACGACTACAGCCGTCGCCTTGATACCAAGGCGATTCCACATCATGGGACTCCGTGCCTGGGGGCCGGCGGCTATCTATTCTACAGTGAACGACGCTGTCGCCAACCGGGGATGTTGAAAACATCGACGCCCCCGGCGGCCGGGGGATCCGAGACTCATTTCAAGGGGGGAAGGCGGCAGTATATAATCGCCGCGGCGTTGCGGCTACGTATATGGCGCTTCCGGGGCTGATTGTCACAGGCGCGTCGGGCTTCGTTGGGCGGCACCTGATTCAGGCGCTTCGCGACGGCCATCGGGTGTTCGCCATCGCGAGACGGTCACAGCATCGAAGCAGTGTCGCCACCCACCCCAACCTGACGTGGCTCCAGGCCGATGTCGCCGAGCGGCCGCAGATCGGGGCGGCCTTCCGACAGGTCGCCGATGCGGGCGGCGCCGAGACCGTCGTCCACCTCGCATCGCACTACGACTTCACCGGCGTCGAGGATCCCGAGTACTGGAGAACCAACGTCGTCGGCCTGCGGAACGTGCTGGAGGCCGCGTCGGGAACCGGCGTCAGGCACTTCGTGTTCGCCAGTTCGGTTCTGGCGTGCCGGCCGCCGCGGCCGGGCCTCGCGATCAGTGAGGAGAGCCCGCCGCACCGCAGGCACGCCGCGGCGGCTGCCACCCGCGAAGGCGAGGCGACTGTCTTCGAGTTCAGCGACCGGCTGCGCCCGGTGATCACGAGGTTCGCGCCGTTGTTCTCCGACTGGTGCGAGTACCCGCCGCTGTTCGTGTCCCTCGAGACGTGGCTGTCGAAGGCGTGGAACCACCGGATGCTGGGCGGGCAGGGGCGATCAGCGGTCCCGTATCTGCACATCGACGACCTGGTGCTCTTCCTGACGGAGGTTCTGGCCCGCATCGGCGAGTGGAAGCCCTGTGAAGTGCTGATTGCGAGCCCGGACGGCGCCGTCTCGCACCGCGAGCTGTACGACGCAGCCACGCTGGCGTATTACGGCGCCCGGCAGGAGCCGAGGCTCGTGCCGAAGGCGCTGTGGCGCCTCGGCCTTTGGATGCACGATCTGGTCGGGCGCCTCGCCGGGAAACGTCCGTTCGAGCGGGGATGGATGGCGGAGCACATCGACGTCGTCATGAGCGTCGACGCCAGGCGGACGCGGCAGCGGATGGACTGGGCGCCGCGTCCGAGGCTCGACATCCTCCGGCGGATGCCGTTCCTCATCGAGAACGTGAAGACCGACCCGTTCGTCTGGGCCGAGCTGAACCGCGCCGCCATGAAGGTCGTGCGCGTGCCGACGAATCTCAAGATCCACTGGCTCCTGGAGCAGCACCAGGAGCGAGTGATGCAGGAGTTCGTCGAGCTGCTCACCGGCCCGGCCGGACGCGAGCGGTTCGCGCGGTACCAGGAGTTGGGCCGCGCACAGCTCGAGTGGCCGGTCCGGTTGATCTACCGCAACCTGCTGAACGCCGTGCGCACGCGCGACAAGGGCGTGTTCATGGGCTACTGTCGCGATCTCGCGCAGCAGCGCCTCAAAGAAGGCTTCAGCGCCGACGAACTGTGCGGAGCGCTCGAGACGCTGAATCTGGTGTGCTGGCGGGTGCTCCGCCGCGACCCCGAGTCGAAGGGGATGCGCGAGGCGGTCTTCGACTACGTGACGTCGACGCTGCGATCGGGCTGCGACCAGGCGCAGGAGGTATTCGAGATCGCACGGGTGCGAGCGATCCGGGACGCGAGACTCACGGGCGGGGGAGTCGGGTGACCTGGCGATCGTGCGAAGGGGGGATCGTGCGAAGTGACGGGCGTGCGAAGTGGAACTGCCGCCTTCGCAATGGGTTAGGGTCTGGGTCGGGAGGATACCCATGGTCGTCTCGGGTGTTTTCCCTCTGTGGCATCGGGACTTATTCTCCGACCGGGCAGGCTGACGCCCGATTGCCGGGGCGCCGCCGGGCGACTACATTGTGATCAGACAGTGACGCTCACCCCGGCATTCATAGGAGAGAGGGATCATGATGACCAAGCGAATCGGCGGCACGGCGGCGAAGAACGGTTTCTACTGGAATCTCGGCAAGTGGGAGATGACGCTCGTCCCCAAGCAGGGCGGCATCCTGCCCGGTGACGCGTCGAACCGGTATCTCAAGGTCCCGGTCGTGGCGCTCTTCTTCCTGGCCCCGCTGATGGGCGCGGCCTACGCGATGTTCCTGCCGTTCATCGGCTTCGCGTTGCTGTTCACGGTCCTCGGCAAGAAGGCGTTCGCGATGGGCCGGTCGGGGGCAGTGGACGTCGCGGCGACCATGACGCCGGCCTGGCGGCCGGGCGAGGCGTATCTGGCGAGCGGACAGAAGAAGCCGCGCGCAGACGCGGAGAACGGCGACGTCGTGGATCCGGACTCGATCGACGCGTCGGTTCAGGGCACGCAGCGTCGCGAGCCGCGCCGCCCCGACCTCCACGACTAGCGTCCAGGGGTCGGGTCGAATTACCCGCATTACAGAATTGTCTTACACATCTGTGATCGCGATAATTCGACCCGACCCCTGCGGCTACGGATCGACTCTGATGACGCCCTGTTGGATCGCGAACTTGATCAGATCGGTCCGGCTGTGGAGGTCGAGTTTCCGCATGATGTGTTCGCGGTGGGACATCGCGGTCTTCACGCTGATGTCCAGGAACTCCGCCACATCCTTGTTGCTGTGGCCTTCGGCGACGAGTTTCAGGACCTGCTTCTCTCTGTCGGTGAGCGCGTCGTATGGGTCGGCGGCCTGATCGGCTGCCGCCGGCCCGCCCGGCTCGCGCATCGCCCCGCGGGCCACGTCCGGATCCAGGACGAGCCCGCCTCGTGACACGGCGCGGATGGCCGTCGTCAGCTCCGACCCGGCCGCCTTCTTCAACACATACCCCGACACGCCGGCCTTGAGGAACCGCCTGATGTACTCGCGGTCCTCGTACTGCGTCAGGACCAGGATCTTCGCCTCCGGGTTGTCCTTGCGGATCTCGATGGTGGCCTCGAGGCCGCCCAGTCCCGGCATCGCGATGTCCATCAGGATGACGTCCGGACGCAGGGCGCGGGCGAGTTCGACGGCCTGCTGGCCGTTGGCCGCCTCGCCCACCACGGTGATGTCCTCCGAGAGCGCCAGCAGCGCGCGGACGCCGTCCCGGACGATGGCGTGATCATCCGCGATCAGGACCCGAATGCTGTTCATGCTGCACCTCGCGGCTCAATGGCACCGACACGGCGATGCGCGTCCCCTGGCCGGGCGCCGAGTCGAGCTCCAGCGTGCCGCCGAACAGCTCGACGCGCTCCCGCATGCCGAGCAGGCCGAGCCCTCGTTCGCGCGCCGCCGGCGGCGGCAGGCTCCCGGGCGAGAACCCCTTGCCGTCGTCCTCGATCTCAATCGCGAACCGGTCGTCGCGGGCGAAACACTGGATCAGGACGGTGTCGGCCTCGGCGTGTTTCGCGATGTTGGTGATGGCTTCCTGGCAGACGCGGAACAGCGCGGTTTCGAGTTCCGGTGACAGCCGGTCCGCCTCGCCGCTGAACTCGCAGCGCACCGCGACGCCGCGCCGCTCGAGGTGGCGCTCGGCGTACCACCGGATCGCCGAGAGCAGGCCGAGGTCGTCGAGAACCGACGGGCGGAGATCGAAGATCAGCCGGTGCAACTCCTCGAGCGTGCGCACGGTGAGGTGCCTGGCCTCGACGAGCCGCTCCCGTGACGGTTCGGAGGGCCAGCCGGCGAGCGCCGTCTCGATCTTCATCGCCAGCGCGCTCAGCGTCTGGCTGGTTTCGTCGTGCAGCTCGCGCGCGAGCCGCTTGCGTTCGTCCTCCTGCGCCGAGATGACCTTCCGGAGCAGTTCCTCGCGCCACTCCTCCCGCTCCTGGAGCTGGCGGTAGAGCCGCTGGAGCTCGCGCGTGCGCTCCTCCACGCGGCGCTCCAGGTCCTGGTTCGCCTGCTCGACGTGCCCGATCGACGCCTTGAGCGCCGTCCGCATCTGTTCGAAGGACCGGCCCAGCCGGCCCACTTCGTCGTCGCCCAGGTCCGGGATCGGCTGGATGAGATCGCCGTAGGCGATCCGCTCCGCCGAATCGGTCAGGAATGCGATGGGGCCGCGCACGCTGCGCGCGGCGCCCCACGCGAACAGGAGCGCGAGACCGAGCAGGGCGGGCGAAAGCCAGAGAATCGTGCGGCGGCTCGACCGGGCCTGCGAGAAGGCGGCTGACTCGTCCTCGCGGATCAGCACGCCCCAGCGAGCGGAGTTCATCGGGGCCAGCGCCAGCACCGTCTGCTCGTCGGCGCCCTGCCCGACCCGCACCGAGCCCCTGCGGTCCCGGATCGCGGCGCTCACCTCGGTTCTGTCGTCCCTCCGCAGAAGGCGCCGGCGGCGGTCGGTGCTCGCCAGCGTCACGCCGCCGATGTCGACCAGGTCGATCGAGCCGGCTGGCGTCAGCTGAAACGCGTCGAGGATGGAGGAGAACCGCGAACGGTCCGGGTCGACTTCGCCTGCCGCCAGCAGGGCGACCTCGCCCCTCCAGTTGCGGATCGGGACCAGGAGGTAGAGCCGGTGGGCGGAGCCCGACGAGGACAGGCTGGAGACCATCGGGCGCCCGCTCGTGACCGCTGCCCGAATCTCGCCGGGGTCCGGGGCGGGCACCGGCCCGGCGCGCGCCGGCGGCTCGCGGAGGAGGGGCGTGCCGTCAGCCCCGATGAGGACGACGTGGTCGACGAGACGGGCGCGGAGGTAGGTATCACGGAGGACGGACCAATCCGGCACCCCGTCGCGGCCGCCTGCACCGACGATGCGCGAAGCGGAGACGCCCTGCAGCACCTCCATGTCCGACTGGACAACCGTGTCGAGGTGCTCGGCGACCGAACGCGCCAGCAAGAGCCGTTCGGCCGAGAGCCTGGCCTCCATCCGCTCGAGCGCGACGAACGCCGTGCCCCCGAGGATCGCCAGCGCCGCGAGGATGCCCGTGCCGACCAGCAGCAGCACGCGCGCCTGGATGCTGCGGCCGCTCCACGTGCGGCCGACGGACGTCTCGATCATGGGCGCTCCCGCTCGAATGTGGCCGCCAGTCGCAGCAGTTCCTCGACCGGCCCTGCGTACCGGAGAGTCAGGCGCCGCGTGCCGGCGTCCCACGCGAGGTCGTGCACCAGCCGGCCGCCCGGCTCCAGTCCCCGCGTCAGCACGGCGCGGTGCGCTCCGACGGCGACCTCGCTCACCAGCAATGGCCGCAGCGGTTCGAGCAGCCGGACCGGGGGCGGAGCGGGGGCGCCGATCGACTGCACGATGACGAGGTGCTCGCCCGGTTCGGAGCGTCGACGCGCGCGCATGGCCACCGAGAGCGGCGGGCCGGGCCACGCGTCGACGCGGAACGGTGGCCAGTCGATCGACGGCGGCACCACCGTTGGCAGCCAGAGAGGCGAGCCGGTCGCACGTTCGGCGTCCGCAACCGTCTGATAGAGCCGGGCGCCGTGCGGCGCATCCGCCAGAAGCGCCGGGATCCGATCCGCCACCTTGAGCGCGGCCGCGATCCCGGCGGTCACGAGCAGCCACGATAGCACGGCGGTCGTTCGGTTCGACATCGGACCTCGTCAGACGACGAAGAACACCAGGCCGACGATCCCGAGCGCGGCGGCCGCCACCAGGGCGTAGCTCGCGCGGACCCGGCCCTGCCCGGGCGCGTGCCGGAGCCTCGCACATCGGCGCGCCAGGCCCTCCTGCCTGATGCGCCAGAACACGCGCTCGAACGACGCCTGGCCGTCGAGCGGCGGGGGATGGCCCGCCTCGAACAGCCGTTCCATCGCGCGGGCCAGCGCCTCGGGATGGCCCGACGCCGCTGCGGCCGTCTGATCGGCGCGGCGTTCGATGTCGTCCACCATGGCGCGCGCGATCCACTGCGCCGCCGGATTGAAGAACAGCGCCGCCCGAACCGCAAGCAGGAAATACCCCCAGGCCGGGTCACGGTGCTTCGCGTGCGCGAGTTCGTGGGTGATGGCGGCGTCGAGCTCGTCGGGGCCGAGCCGCTCGATGGCGGACTGCGAGACCACGAGCACCGGGTCTCGCGCGCCTTCGCACAGGAGCACCGGCTCCGGCGCATCGACGAGCCTCACCTCCGGAGGGGGCATGGCCAGTGCCGACGATCGCCCGGCCACCAGGCCACGCAGGCCGGCCGTCGTCGGGTGCCAGGGCCCCGACGGCGGCGGCCGCGTCGCGCCGCCAAGCGCGTCGATCAGCGGAGGGAGCGCGTCGCGCAGGAACAGCGCCGAACCGGCGCCGCACGCCACGAGCAGCAGGACATCGCCGAGGCCGCTGCCGCCGAGCCGAACCTGATTCCACCGCTCGCCGGCAAAGAGGGCCCAATTCGCGACGAACTCCGGGCTGCGGCGAATCGGCGCGACGACCCAGAGGGCCGGCAGCCAGAGAATCGGGGCCGCCAGGGCCAGGAGCCGGACGCGAAGGCGCCACGCCCCGTCCTCGATCCGCCACGCGCGCAGCAGGGCCTCGACGAAGACGGCGGCCACCGCCGCGTGCAGGATCGACTGGGACAGAAAGGCGAGGGGCATGGCCTCACCCCTTGAGGTCCTCGGTTTCCTTCAGCCGTGCGTATTCGAGCTCGTGCTCGTGGCGGAGCCGCTCGACGCTGATCGTGCCCGTGAAGATGGTCGCGTCGAAGGGAAAGACGTCGGGGTTCAGGTGCGCGTTGTACACGTGCCACAGGATGACGATGAGGAACGCCATCAGCCCCTCGTTCCCGTGCGCGAGCTTCGAGGCCGGGACGAGCTCGCCCGGCAGATACGTCGTGGCCAGCACGGGGAACAGCAGGACGAGCCCGGTCGAGATGACAATGGCGGCGCCCAGGAGGAGCCCCCAGTACTCGAACTTCTGCTTGTAGTCGAACTTGTCGAACTTCGCCGGCTGGTTCGTGACGCCGAGGTAGTAGCGCAGCTGCTGAATCGCGTCCAGGAAGTCCTGCCGCGTCGGAACGAGTGAGAGCGACGCGCGCCCCGTCAAGACGCGGCGCAGGATATCGGTCACGTGCGCAGCGGTGAAGAACACGAACGCCAGGCCGGCGGCCCGGTGCACCCACCGGACCTGCTCGATGCCGCCGAGCGCCATGATGACGGCGCGCGCCCAGGCGCCCTCGAAGAACTTCTGCGGCAGCCCGGTTGCCGCCAGCACGACGAACAACGTCATGACGGTGAAGTGCTCGGCGCGCTGTTGCCGCGAGAAACGGACGACGTAGCGTTTCATCGGTTGACCACCACCCGCCAGAGGTGCAGCAGGACCTGGAGGACCAGCCCCCCGACCATGAACGGGATAAGGATCAGGTAGGAGATCCTGACCGCGTAGACGAGCGGCGCGTTCTCGAACGTCGGCTCGTAGTGCGACAGCCAGGCCGCCGAGAAGTTCTTGGTGGCGCCCGGGTGGCACCGCTGGCATGTCTTGAGGATGTTGGCCTGGATGACGCCGGAGTTCGGCGCGTCGGCCCGCGTGATGTCGTGTACCCCGTGGCAGTCGACACAGAGCGCCACCACCCGCGACCGCTCGGGTGTCGCCGCCCTCTGGAGCGACGCCGTCATGCCGTGGAAGTCGGCCAGGTAGGTCTGCACGACATTGGTCGAGAGGCCGTACCTCTTCATCATCGCCGACTGCGTGTGGCAGTTGGCGCAGAGATCCGGGCTCTTCATCTTCCAGCCGGGCGCGTGGGGGCCCGCGATATCGTGCGAATGGTGGCAGTCGGTGCACGTCGGGACGTCGGCGTTCTTCTCCTCGCTCAGCGCGCGGCCGTGCACGCTCTTCGCGTACGTCGCCGACACGCCGCCGTGGCAGCCGGCGCACGTCTGGGAAATCCGCGACCGCGGCTTCGAGGGATTCGCGACGTTGTGCGCACCGTGGCAGTCGACGCAGAGCGGGGCCATCCGGTCGCCGCGGGCGATCGTCGGGTAATGGACGCTGTCGAGCGTCTTGCTGTAGTTGGTGAAGTGACACCGCTTGCACGCCTCGTAGTACGCCACCGTGAACTCGCGCCGCGTCTTGAACGGCTTCGAGGCGTGCGGGATGTCGGTGATGTCGGCGTGGCAGTCGGTGCACCCGAGCTTTCCGCCGTGGACCGACCGGCCGAACTCGTCCCGGTCGACGAACAGGCCCCGGGTTTCACCGCTCGGCAACTGCACCGACATCGCCTTGTCCCCGTGGCAGGACAGGCAGCCGTCGATGTCTTCGTTCTTCGGCGGAGGGGAACCCTGCGCCTGGACTACCACGGCGACGACGACGGAAAGGAGGAATGAATGCAGCATGCTGGCTGTCACCGGGGCGGAAACGAGCCGCCGAATTACCCAGAGGGAGCACACCCCGTGCCAGCCGAGGAGTCTACCAGAAACACCAGGAATACCAACAGGTTAGTCAGCGTGTACGCACACACTGCCAGGATGCTGGCGAAAAATCGGCAACGTGGCCCAGCGGCACTCTGGAGCAATGTGGAATATTACCACAGTCCGGGTCGCGTCAGGATGGGCCTCCGGCAGCCCCAAGCGCCAGGATGTAAGCGGTCAAGTCGCCCACCGCGTCGTCACCGAGCATGTGCCAGGCCGGCATGGCGGTGCCGGGGATTCCGTCTCGGATCGTCTGGAAGACTCGAAGTGGAGTCGCCGACCGCCGCCACGCGCTGCTGGTGAGGTCGCGGGGCGGAGTGGGGAAGGCTGACGACCGGGGGCCCCGGCCGTCACCGCTCGCCCCGTGGCAGAAGGCACAGTACTTCGCGTAGAGTTCGCGCCCACTGCGGCGGGCGGCGTCGCTCGAGAGCCTGGAGTCGAGGCCGGGCGGGGCTTCAGCCGGCCGGCTGCAGCAGGCGCAGGCCGACGCGACCAGCAGGATCGCCGTCGCGACGCGCGGTGGTCGGTTCATCGCCCGCCTTCATCAGGAGCCGAAAGCCCAGGCGTGATGCTTCCTCGCAGACGCGTTCGACCAATGCCGGCATTCCGGCAAGTACGGTGGCCGATAGGCCGACTCCGAGTTCCGTGGTTTCGGGCACGAGCCCGAGCAGCACGAGCGTGGGTGGGATCCGGTCGCGCCATCGTGCGGCTTCGATGAGGTCGGAGACGCCGACCTGGTGGACCGAGAGGCGGGCGGCGACGGCCGGGCCGACCTCGTCTCCCTCGATGCGGACGAACGTGCCAGCGGCATCGCCAGTTTCGATCGCGTCGACGAGGATCGCGCGCTCGGCATCTTCAAGGTAGGGGAGGAGCGCGAGGCCGAGCGTTCCCCCGTCCAGCACGCGGACCCCCTCCGGGATGATGCGAGTCCCGGCAATCTCCTGCGCGACGAACGCGCCGAGCCCGTCGTCGCGGCAGAGGAGGTTGCCGAGCCCGAGGATCAGGAGCGACGAGCGGCTATCCACGCGTGTCCTTGCGGTCGATGAACCGGTAGCCCGAGTACACGAGGTCTTCGCGCGGCACGAACTTGTAGCCGGAGAAGATCGACTCGACCGTCGCATTCGCCTCCACCTGCGACATCAGCACGGCGCTGTAGACGTGGTGAGCCGCGAAGCCGACCAGCATCCACATGAACCCGTGGTGGAGCCAGCGCGCCATGGACAGGCCGCCGAACATCGGGCCCAGGAACGTGAACAGGCGGAGCGGGGAGTCCACGTGCGCGCTCACGGAGTACATCGCCAGACCGGTGCCGATCATGATCAGATAGATCACGAACACGAAGGTGTAGGTGATACCGGCGAGCGGGTTGTGGCCGACGAAGCCTGGCGGCTTGCGCATCCGGAACAGGTAGTAGCGCAGGGTGGGTCCGACCGCGAGCCAGCGCTTTCGGCGCGCCGGGACGAACTTGTCCCACCGGGCGTAGTTGTTCCCGACGAACATCCACCAGATGCGGCTGATGACGGCGATGCCGAAGACGATCGCCGTCGAGTAGTGAATCAGCTTGACGAGGCCCATCAGCGATCGCTGCGTGGCCAGGCCCGTCGTGATCATCGAAGGGTTCGCGATGTAGAGGCCTGAGACCGAGAGGACCGCAATCGAACCGGCGATGAGCCAGTGGCACACCCTCACGGGCCACTCCCAGACGTACACCCGCACGGTTTCGGCGAGAGCCTTGTCGTCGATCATGGCAGCCTCACTCGCGCGATCTCCCGCTTGCGCGCGTCGAGCACGTGGACGCCACAGGCCAGGCACGGGTCGAACGAATGGATGGTCCGGAGGATCTCGACGGGCTTGGTCGGATCCGCCACCGGCGTGCCGAGCAGCGCCTCCTCGTAGGGGCCGCGCCTGCCGCCGGCGTCACGCGGCCCGGCGTTCCAGGTGCTGGGCACGATGCACTGGTAGTTGGCGATGGCACCGTTCCTGATGTGGACCCAGTGACCGAGCGCGCCGCGCGGCGCCTCGTGGAAGCCGGCACCGGTCGCCTCGTTCGGCCAAGAGGACGGCGCCCATTTCGAGTTGTCGTGGATCCGCAGATCGTGCCGGCCCATGTTCTCCGCGAGTTGATCCAGCCACTGACCCTGCTTCTCGGCGAGGACCAGCGTCTCGATCGCGCGCGCGGCGACACGCCCGAGCGTCGAGAACAACGCTTCGGGGCCGACGCCGAGCTTCTGCAGGACGACGCCGACCAGTTCCTTGACGCGGGGATGCCCCTTCGCGTAGGCGACGAGCATGCGCGAAAGCGGACCGACTTCCATCGGCAGCCCGGCATAGCGCGGCGACTTCAGCCAGCTGTACTTCGCGCTGGTGTCGAGCCGATCGTAGGGAGGCTTCGGGCCGGTGTACTTCGGCTTCGTCTCCCCCTGGAAGGGGTGGAGGGCAGCCTGGTCGCCGGCCTCGTATTCGTACCACGAATGGCTGACGTGCTCGGTGATCTGCGCCGGATCGAGGCGCTCGACCTTCGAGAGATCGCGGTCGCGGATCACCCCCGGCGGCAGGAACAGCGGCGCGTTTGGACCATCGTCTTCCGGGTATTCGCCGTAGACCATGTAGTTGCCGACCCCGGCGCCGTACCCCGCCCAGTCCTTGTAGAAGGACGCGACGGCGAGGACGTCGGGAACGTAGACGCGCGCCACGAAATCATGCGCCTTGTTGATCAGGGCGTGTACGTGGGCCAGCGTGTCGGCGTTGAGCGACGACTGCCTGTCGGGGTCCACGGGTGTCGCCATTCCGCCGACCAGGAAGCTCTGGAGGTGCGGGTTCTTGCCCCCAAGGATGGCGTGGACCTTGATGACCTCGCGCTGCCAGTCGAGCGCTTCGAGATAGTGCGCGACCGCCATCAGGTTCGCTTCCGGCGGGAGCTTGTAGGCTGGGTGCCCCCAGTAGGCGTTCGCGAACGGCCCCAGCTGGCCGCGGTCGACGAACCCCTTGATTCGGTCCCGGACGCCGGCGAAGTACTTCGCGCTCGAGAGCGGCCAGTCCGAGATCGACTCGGCGAGCGACGAGGTCTTCGCCGGGTCTGCGCCGAGCGCGGAGACGATGTCGACCCAGTCGAGCGCGTGCAGGTGGTAGAAGTGCACGACGTGGTCCTGCACCGCCTGCATCGCGATGATCAGGTTGCGGAGGAGGCGCGCGTTCGGGGGCGGAACGGCGCCAATCGCGTTTTCGACCGCCCGAATCGACGCGATGGCATGAACCGTCGTGCACACGCCGCAGATGCGCTGTGTGAACACCCAGGCGTCCCGCGGGTCGCGCCCCTTCAGGATCAGCTCGATGCCGCGAAACATCGTGGAGGACGACCAGGCGTCGGTCACCTTCCCGCCGTCGACCTCGGCCTCAATCCGCAGGTGCCCCTCGATCCGGGTCACGGGATCCACAACGATGTGAGCCATTACCGGCCTCCCTTCCTGGCGTCACCCGCCTCGGGGGGTGGGGCCTCCGCCTCGGGCTTCTGGCGCGATCGCTTGACGTAGGAGATCACGCCGTGTGTGGCGAACGCGGCGGCGATGCCCACCGTGGCGGCGACGCCGACCCGGTCGACGGTATAGCCGGGACCGAGGATCGGCGGGCCCTGCAGGTGGTTGTAGAACGGCGTCATCTTGTCCCAGAAGTCGGCCTCGGCGCAGCCGACGCACGGGTGGCCGCAGCCAATCGGCCAGTTGGTCCCCTCGTTCCAACGCACGCGCGGACAGTTCTGGAAGGTCACGGGTCCCTTGCAACCCATCTTGTGGAGACAGTAGCCGGTGCGATGTCCCTCGTCGCCCCAGGCTTCGACATACTGGCCGGCGTCGTAGTGGGCCCGGCGCTCGCAGTTGTCGTGAATCAGCTTGCCGTAGGCGAACAGCGGCCGCTGATACTGGTCGAGGGGCGGCCAGGCCTTGAACGTCAGGTAGTGCACCAGCAGCGCGGTGATGTTCTCGGCGTTCGCGGGGCAGGCGGGCAGGTTGACCAGGTTGCGGATTCCCGGCACCGCGTCACGGACGCCGAGGGCGCCGGTGGGATTGGGCGCGGCGGCCGGAAGGCCGCCGAACGCGGCGCACGTCCCCATGGCAATCGTGGCCGCGGCGCCACCGCACACCTCGCGCGCGATCTCGAGCGCCGATCGGCCGCCGATCGTGCAGTAGGCCCCGTTCTCGAACGTCGGAATCGAGCCTTCGACAACGACGAGGTACTGGCCCTTCTTGCCGGCGACCACCTTCTGGAGCGCTTCGTGCGCCTGCGTCCCGGCGGCGGCCATGATCGTCTCGTGGTAGTCCACCGAGAGCGTGTCCAGCACGATGTCGGCGACGGTGGGGCGGGCCGCCCGCAGGAACGACTCGGTGTTCCCGCAGCAGTCCTGGAATTCGAGCCAGACCAGGATCGGCTTCTCCGTCTGCTGGATGGCCCTGGCCACCTTCGCGGAGAGCGACGCCGGGAGGGCCAGTGCCGAGGTCATCACCGTGCAGAAGCCCAGGAACTCGCGGCGGGAGACCCCGCGCCGCCGGAGTTCGTCCACGAACCAACTCTCGCGATCGCTCATAGGTCACGTCCTTTGATGAACGAAGAACCCCGAGACGACGTCCGACACCCATCCGTGGTCGATGAATTTGGGAATGCCTGCGCGCGAAGCAAGCAATTGGGGCGCCAGTCTATCTAAGTCGTTGACGGAAGGCTGGTTGTTCTCTTCTGCGGCGGTGAGATCTTTCGGGAGGTGCCGGAATGCCGGCGGCAACGACCGCCGCCGGCGTCAGTGCTCGACCACCCATCCGTCTCGGAGTTGGATGACCCGGTCGCTGTAGCCGGCGTTCGTCTCGGAGTGCGTGACCTGGACGATGGTCGTGCCTTCGCGGTTGAGCGTCTTGAACAGCTCCATGATCTCGCGGCCCTGCGCCGTGTGGAGGTTGCCGGTCGGCTCGTCGGCGAGGATCACCTTCGGGCTGGCGACGACCGCCCTCGCGACCGCCACGAGCTGCTGCTGTCCGCCCGAGAGCTGGTTCGGGTAGAGGTCCTTCTTGCCCACGATCTGGAAACGGTCGAGCACGTCGCAGACGATCGACTGCCGCTCGGCCTTCTTGACGTCGCGATACGAGAGGGGGATTTCGAGGTTCTCGTAGACCGTGAGGTTGTCGAGCAGGTGGTAGCTCTGGAAGACGAAGCCGATGTGCTGCTTGTTCAGGGCCGAGCGGGCCTTCTGATTCAGCGCGTGGACCGGCTGGCCGAGGAAGTCGTACTCGCCGGTCCAGGCGCTGTCGAACATCCCCATGATATGGAGGGCCGTGGACTTGCCGGCGCCCGACGGCCCCATGATCGACACGAACTCGCCCTCGCGAATCTCGGCCGTCAGGCGGCGGAGGACGTAGGTCCGGCTCACGCCGTGCTCGTAGAACTTCTCGAGATTGCGGAGAGCGATGATCGGGGTCACGCCGGCGTCGCCTCCATGCTCTGGTCGACCACCTGGCCGTCGAAGAGGTGGATGTTCCGATCCGCGTGCCTCGTGAAGCGCGGGTCGTGCGTGACCATGCAGATCGTCGCGCCCTGCTGGTGCAGCTCCTTGAGCAGGTCCATGACCGCTTCGCCGTTGCGCGAGTCGAGGTTGCCGGTCGGCTCGTCGGCGAGCAGGATGAGCGGGCTGCCGACCAGGGCGCGCGCGACGGCCACGCGCTGCTGCTGGCCGCCGGACAGCTGGCTGGGGAGGTGCTTGGCGCGATGCGCCATGCCGACCTTCTCGAGCGCCTCGGTCGTCCGGGTCTTCCGTTCGGCCGATTTCATGCCCCGGTAGGTGAGGGGCAGCTCCACGTTCTCGAAGACGGTGAGGTCGCCGATCAGGTTGAAGCTCTGGAAGATGAACCCGATCTCCCGGTTCCGGATGCGCGCCCGCTCGGCCATGTTGAGCGTCGCCACCGGCTGTCCGTTGAGCGTGTAGCTGCCGCCGGTCGGCGTGTCGAGCAGGCCGAGGATCGACAGGAGCGTGGACTTGCCGCATCCCGACGGCCCGGCGATCGACACGTACTCGCCCTTGCGGAGCTCCATATTGATTCCCGCAAGCGCGTGGGTCTCGACTTCGTCGGTGTAGAAGACCTTCGTGACCCCATCCAGTTTGATCAGCGTGTCCTGCGATCCGTTGCCGTTCATCGTGCCTCCCGAATGTGTGTCGATGCCGTGCTACTTCAGCCGGATCCGATCGAACGCGTCGTACTGCGACATGTCCGACAGAATCACCTGGTCGCCCTGCTTCAGCCCGGATTTCACTTCGACGGTGTTCACCGAGGTCTTGCCGATCGAGACCGTCGTTCGCGTGCAGGTGACGCCGTCGGCGTCCACTCTGAACAGGCGGATGACACTCTGCTCCTGGCCGTAGGTCGGCCGCCCGACGAACAGGATGTCCTCGAGCCGCTCGAGTTCGATCGTGCCGTCCACGCTCAGGTCCGGCCTCGCGCCCTTCGGCAGTTCGCCGTTGAGGGCCACGTCCACCGTCACCGTGCCCTGCTGCACGGCCGGGTCGATCCGCGACACGCGGCCGGGGATGATGCCGTTGCGCGTGTCGATCGCCGCCGTCTGGCCGATCATGACGTCCTTGGCCTGGGTCTCGGGAATCTTCAGCTGCGCCTTCAGGTGGCCCTGGTCGGCAACCCGTGCCAGCGGGGTGCCCGTCCCGACCTGCCGTCCGACTTCCACCGGCACTTCCTGCAGCATGCCGGTCATGCCCGCGCGGACGTGCAGCTGGTTGACCTGGCTCTGCCGGAGGCCGACGAGCGCGCGCAGCCGGGTGACTTCGGCCTGCTGGACGACGAACCGGGACTGCGACGATTCGCGCGTCGCGGTGAAGCGCTTCTGCTCGATCTGGTCCCGGACCTCGAGGTTGTCCGACCGAACCTGCGAGAGCCTCGCCTGGAGCGCCGAGACGAGTCCTTCCTTGGCAAGCTCGGCGTCCGCTTCGGCCTGCAGCTTGGCCTGCCGGTACTCGGCGCGCACCTGACCCGCCGCCGCCTCTTGCGCGAGGATTTCGTTGGCGACCGTGACCTTGAGGTTGACCAGCTGCGCCTCGGCCCCGTTGAGCTGTTGCTCGGCCTCGAGCAGCGCCTGAGTCTGCGTCGGGTTCACGAGTTCGAGGATGACGGTGTCGGGCGTGACCGGCGTGCCCGGGTAGACGACGATGCGTTCGACCCGGCCGTCGGTGGCGGCGGGGATCCAGCGGATGTCCTCAGGCACCAGGGTGCCGAGGCCCCTGACCTGCCGGACCATCGGGCCGCGCTTGACGCTGTCGATATAGGCCGTGCCGCGGTCGACCGTGGGCGCGGCCGGTTTCAGCTGCGAGAGCGCAATCGTGACCACGACGATCACCACCAGCGCCACGCCGGCGATAATCGCCTGTCGGATTCGCTTGTTTCGGACGACGCTCGAGGGCCGCTGAATATCCATAGTGGTCCTGCGGGCGCGAAGGCCTCGTCGCCTTCGTGCCTCGAAGGACTTAGACGTGAGTGACCCGAAAAAAGGTCACTCGGAGCGCTACTTTTTCAGTCTGAAACCCCCGGGAACCGCGACCTCCTCGGCTGAAACGCTCGTGGACACGCTCAGCAGGCTGTTGGTCGCCGTCATGATGGTCGTGCGCGTATCGCTGTCGGCCACGGTCTTGGGCTGCGCGTCGGCCGGCTTCGGCTCTTCCTTCTTCTTGCCGAACCGTCCGAGCATGCCCCCGAGTCCGCCCGCCGGCGATCCGCCCTCGGCCCCTTCCTGCTTCTTCTGGGCGGCCTGCTCCTTGGTCTGGACCGACTGCGTCGTCATGACGGTCTCGATGGCGGTGCCGTCCATGTTGACCTTTTCCTTCTCGAGCCTGGTCATCCCTTCCTTGAGTCCGGGGAACATCGCGTAGGCCTGCATCATCTGATCGGCCGAGGGCAGGGCGGCACCGAGCGCCATCTTCTTCCAGTAGCGCATGTCGAAGTCCATGACCTCGTTCATCGCGGCGATCTTCGGGGCGAGCCACGAGTCGAACGTCATGAGCATGCCGCCGGCCTGGTCGAGCGTCTTGCCCTTCTCGTGCACCGCGATGGTCATGACGACCTGCCGGCAGTCGTAGCCGCTAATCTGCCGCCGCTGACCCGTCTCCTTCGCGCTGAACTCGATCTCCATCTCCTTCGCGTCCGGATCCTTCTTCCCCTCGGCGGCGCGCTGTTTGCGCGCTTCCTCCTCGGCCTTGGCGCGCGCCTCCTCCATCTGCTTCCGCATCTCGGCGAAGGTGACGACCCGGTAGGTCTTGTCCTTCAAGTTCAGCTCGTAGACCTTCTCCTCCGTCAGGTCGACGATCTCGGCGGTATCTCCCGTGGTGGTGACCTTGCGGTCGCCCTTCACCGCCACGGTGCTGACGACACCCTCCCTCGCCGCCTTGCCGCCGAACATGCCCATCATCCGGCCGAGCATGCCCTCGAATTTCATCTGGGCCTTCGAGGTGCTCTTCACGTCGGCGCCGGCCGCGGCCGCCGTGACGAGGAGCCCCACCACTGCGAGTGCCACGCCGAATCTCAGGCGACTCATTGCGATTCCTCCCGCCCTCACTGAATGCGCGTCCCACCCCCGCGGCACCATGCCGACGAGGCCAGCGGGACGTCGCGCATTGTACCAAAGAACGGCCGTCCAAGGGGTCTACCGGCAGCTTCCCCCTGGCGTCGAGAACGCCGTCTTGACCTCCGGCTCCGCGATCTCGACGATGTCGAACCTCTCGAACCCCCAGCCAGACCGCTGGACGGCCCAGTACAGCGCCCCCCCGACGCGGAACGAACCGAGCCCCATCGTGTAGAGCAGGCCCTCCCGCTTCGTGTCGGAGAGCGTGACGGTCTCGCTGATGCGCGGGGGAGCCTTCGGGTCGATCACGACCCAGCCGGCCGCGTACAGGATCGGTTCGGGGACAGTGGCGTACGGGCGAAGGGACCCGAGGGTCCGGCCATAGTGCTTGATCCCCTCGAAGTAGAGCAGCGTCGTTCCCGGCCTCGGCCCGGCGGAACGGAACAGCACCTCCAGCGCGAGCGGACGCTTCGCGCGCTCGGCCTCGGAAACGGGCAACGCGGCCTGTCCGGTGGCGAGAAGCTTGGTTTCAGCCTCGGCTATCCTGGCGGCCACCTCCGCGGAGACTTGCGACCATTCGGCGGACTTGGCGTCGAGGATGGTCACGGGTTCGATCAGAATGTCGCCCGCAGTCGCGAGGCCGTCCTTCGGGTAAGGCTGCATACGGGGCGGGGCGGGAGCCTCGATCGACTTGTAGTCGGTCTGGAGACCGACGTGGTTCTGGCACTCGACGGTCAGGTTGATCGGGTTCTTGACGTAGACCACCTGGCTGTCGCCCCGGAGGGGCCACGCGGTCCAGTAGCTGACCGGCCGGTCGTTCAACCACCAGGCCTTGGGCGAGCCGGCGACCGTGATCGGGATGTCCTCGCGCCGCCCCGGGGCTGGCCAGCGGTTGCCCCATCGCGAGCCATCCCATGCGGCGAACGGGACGACGACGCCGTCGCGCCGGAGGACGCCGAGCGTGAACGACCCGCCGGTCTTCGGCGCCTGAGCGCGGGCGGCGCCGCCCTCGGGCGTTTGCGGGTGCGCGTCGGGAAGACTGCCTGCCGCCAGGGCGAGCCACGCCGTCAGAAGAACTCGGGAGCCGGGCGTGCGGAGCATCGTGTCCCTCGGTTCAGGCGCGGAGGGGGGTCAGCCGCCCCGCGTGTGCATCTCGAGATGCGGGTTCCCTTTGAGCGCGGCCGCCGGGATGAAGATGCCGCGCTGGCGTTCGGCCGCCCGCTGCTCCGCCCCCCGGTCGCTCCGTGCGCGCCAGGCGGCGGCGACGAGCCCCGCCAGTTCGTCGCGCGAAGCGCCCGCTCGCAGCGGCTTGCGGAGGCTGACGCCGCCGCTCGCGTAGAGGCACGTCAGCCACACGCCGTCCGCCGTCAGCCGCGCCCGGTCGCAGGTGGTGCAGAAAGGCGACGTCGTGGAGGCAATCAGTCCGAAGACGGTGCCGTCGGGCAGGCGGTACCGATTGGCCGGAGCCCACGTCGTGTCGCCGACCGGCTCGATCCGCCCGTAGTGCGCCTGCAGCCGCTCGAGGATCGCCGCCCCGGACATGACCTTGTCCGGCGACCATCGCGTGGCGCCGCCGACGTCCATGTACTCGATGAACCGCACCTCCGCGCGACGCGCGCGCGCGTACTCGAGCAATGGCACCAGTTCGTCGTCGTTGACGCCGCGCATGACGACGCTGTCAATCTTGACGGTGTCGAAGAGGCGGGCGGATACCTCGATGCCTTCGAGCACGCGCGGGTGGCTGGTGAGCCGGGTGAGCGCCGTGAAGCGGTCGGGGAGGAGCGTGTCGAGGCTGACGGTCACGCGCATCAGCCCGGCGGCGCGAAGCCGTTCGGCCTGTTCCGCCAGCAGGACGCCGTTCGTCGTCAGTGCGAGGTCGGTCAGGCGCCGGTCGGCGGCGAGCAGGCGCACGAGATCGGGAAGATCCCGGCGCAGCAGCGGTTCGCCGCCGGTGAGACGGACCTTGACCACGCCAATCGAGGCGAAGGCGTCCACTGCGCGGACGATCTCCTCGAAAGACAGCAGATCCTCGCGCGGCAGCCAGGCGTACTCCTCTTCGGGCATGCAGTACTGGCAGCGGAGATTGCAGCGGTCGGTGACCGACACGCGCAGGCTCCGCAGCGGCCGCCCGAGGAGGTCGAGGAGGGACATGCTCAATCGTAACTCGGAAAGGGGAGGCACAAACAGCTGGCAGCGGATTGCTGACAACGGATCACGCGTGACCTACAGTCCGCTGCCAGCTGCCAGCTGCCAGCTACCCGCTGGCCGCATCCCACCGCCCGGGAATCGCCGTGCCGCACGACGGGCAGGCGCCAGCGGGCGTCAGACGGTTGCGCCGAACGAGGAAGCCGCGGCGTTCGATCAGCGTCTCGCGGCACGACGGGCAGCGGGTGTGCTCGAGGTCTCCGACCGAGCCCGGAACGTTGCCGGCGTAGACGAACGACAGGCCCGCGTCAACTCCTCGCTGCGCAGCGCGGCGCAGCATGGCGACTGTCGTCGGCCCGTTCCCGCTCATCCGGTAGTCCTCGTGGTACGCGGTTACATGCCAGGGGATGGAGGGTGACACGCCGGCGACGAAGGCGGTCAGCTTGCCCAGCTCCTCGTCGGAGTCGTTGAAGTCCGGCACCAGCAGCGTGACGATCTCGACCCAGCACCCGATCCGATGCGCCTCGGCTATCGTCTCGAGGACCGGCTGAAGGCGGCCGCCCAGCCGCCGGTACTTCCGATCGTCGAAGCTCTTGAGGTCCACCTTGAAGAGGTCGAGGCGGGGGCCCATGAACGCCAGGACTTCCGGCGTGCCGTGGCCGTTCGACACGACGCCGGTGGCGAGGCCCGCCGCCTTCGCCTGCGTGAAGATCTCGGCCGCCCACTCGGCCGTGATCAGCGGCTCGTTGTACGTGCTGACGACGGTGCGGGCCCCGCTCCGGACCGCGGACCGAATCAGCTGTTCTGGCGTGACCGGCTCCGAATCGAGCACGGACTCGGGGTCGCGGAGCGCCTGCGAGGTGACCCAGTTCTGGCAGTAGGCGCAATGGAAGTCGCAGCCCAGCATGCCGAAGCTGAACGCCCGCGAGCCGGGAAAAGCGTGGTAGAAGGGCTTCTTCTCGATCGGGTCGCAGTGCGCGCCTGACACGTACCCCCACGGCACCATCAGGCGGCCGTCGCGGTTGAAACGCACCTTGCAGACGCCTTGCGCGCCATTCGGGATTGGGCAGCGGTGCGCGCAGGCGACGCACCTGGTCCAGTCGCCGTTGTATCGCTCGTAGAGCGCGCCTTCGCGGGTCTGATCGGCGAGGGAGGGCGCGGCCGCGGCCCCGGCTTTGCGCATGCGCCTAGCTTACGCTAATCTCTGACGCCATGACACGGACTGCCGCGCCGGCGACCGCCCTTGCTGAGCGCCTGGTTTCGCTGGATGTCTTCCGCGGCCTGACGATGGCAGCGATGGTCATCGTCAACCACCCTGGCGACTGGGGCAACGCCTACTGGCCGCTGCTGCACGCCGAGTGGAACGGATGGACGCCGACCGACCTGGTCTTCCCGTTCTTCCTGTTCATCGTTGGCGTGTCGATGACGCTGTCGAAGTCGACGATGGGGTCGCGGTGGCGGATCGTGCGCCGGGGTGTGACCATCATGGCCCTCGGCTGGCTGTTGTCGCTCTTCCCGTATTTCCGGTTCGCGACGCTGAGGCTGCCCGGGGTGCTGGTGCGGATTGGGCTGTGCTACATGGCGGCGGCGGCGATCTACCGTCTGACGGCGCCTGGGCCGGTCCGCGACGACCGGCGCCATGCGGTGCGAATGCTGTACTGGATTGTCGGTCTGACGGTGGCCTACTGGCTCGCCATGGTGTTCATGCCCTTTCCCGGCCACAATCCGGGCGACCTGACCGCGGCGGGGAATCTCGGCGCATTCGTCGACCGGGCGGTGCTCGGCCAGAACCACCTGTGGGGCAAGCGGCCGTGGGACCCGGAGGGGCTGCTGAGCACCGTGCCGGCGATCGCGAGCACGCTGATGGGGGTGGTGACCGGCTTCTGGCTGCGTGCGCCGGTGTCCGGCGGAACGCGTGTGACCCTGATGGCGGCGGCCGGGATCGCGGCGATGGCCATCGGCTCGCTGTGGGACCTGGCGTTCCCGATCAACAAGAGCCTCTGGACGAGCTCGTACACGTGGTTCACGGGAGGCGCTGGCGCCGTCGGCCTGGCAGCGTGCTACTGGATCGTGGACGCGAGGGGATGGCGGTGGTGGACGAAGCCGTTCGTGGTGCTTGGCGTCAACGCGATCGCGTTGTTCGTCCTCGCGGGCCTCAGCGCGAAGACGCTGCTGCTCGTGAAGGTTGCGGGCGCCGGCGGGAAGACGATCTCGCTCTACGCGCATGTCTACCGAACGTGGTTCGAGCCGCTCGCGGCGCCGAAAGACGCATCACTGCTGTTCGCGTTGAGCTATCTGGTGGTGCTGTACGCGATTCTGTGGGTGATGTACCGGCGGCGGATCTTCCTGAAGGTCTGACGCCCGTTCTCTGCTACGATGCCCGAGGACCATCGATGACGGGACCTGAGGCCTTTGGCCTCGAACTGCGACGCGCGCGCGAGCGGAAGGGGCTGACGCTCGAGCAGGTGTCCGAGCGGACGAAGGTGAGCGTCGCGCACTTCGCGGGGCTCGAGCACGGGGACATCTCACGCTGGCCCTCGGGCATCTTCGGGCGCGCGTTCGCCCGCGGCTACGCCAGCGCCGTGGGCCTCGATCCCGAGGAACTCGTGGCGGCGTTCGCGCGGATCTACCCCGAGTCGCCGGACGGGCACCGGGTGGCGCCGCCGCCGGCCCGGTCACCGAAAGAAGTCCAACCGGCAGGCCCTCCGGAGACGCTCGCCGACCGGGAGCCCGGGTCCTCCGCGCTCCGGCTGGTGCTGGACGCCGCCGACTCGACGCCGCGGCCGAGCCGGCTGGAGCAATCCGCCCTGAGGGTCGCCGCAGCCCTGGGCGACGTGCTGCTTCCGCTCGCCGCGGCCGGCGGCGCCGCGTTCGTCGCGGGGCGGGAGTGGTTCTGGATCACTGCGGCGTGCGCGGGGATTGCGGGTCACCTGGTCGTCTTCGGCCTGATCGGAGCGACGCCTGGCACGTGGTTCTTTCGGCGCCGCCGGGAGGCCGCCGACGACGCGCGGCTGGGGGCTCAGTCGCGGCGTCGGACGGAGGCGGAGACCGGTCTGCCGGGGAGGCGTCGCGTGCCGCGTCATCCTCCATCCCGTCAGGCGTCCCGCTCGCACCGCACGCACCACTGAGGGCTCCGTCATGCCTTCGGATCCGGTCGCCGCCCCGGGCGCGCCGCCGAACGCCGGGCCCGGCATTCGAGGCCTTCCCCGGCCGGTCTGGCTGCTCGGCCTCACCAGCCTGTGCACCGACACCGCGAGCGAGGCGGTCTACCCGCTGCTGCCGCTGTACCTGACTCGCGTACTCGGCGCGGGGGCGATGTCCCTTGGCCTCATCGAGGGATTCGCGGACGCTACCAGCAGCGTTCTCAAGGTCGTCTCCGGGCACTTCTCGGATCGCTGGAGGGTGCGCCGGCCGATCGTGATCGCAGGCTACGGCCTGTCGTCGGCGGTGCGGCCGCTGACGGCGCTCGTGACCTCCTGGCCACAACTCTTCGCTGTGCGGTTCGCCGACCGGGTGGGGAAGGGGGTGCGCGGCGCGCCGCGCGACGCGATGCTGGCGGCCTGCGCCACGCCGGCGAATCGCGGTCTGGTCTTCGGATTCCACCGCGCGATGGACCACGCCGGAGCCGTGCTCGGCCCCGTGCTGGCGGCACTGTTCCTCCTGGTCTGGCCCGGTCGGTACCGACTCCTGTTCGCGTTGACGATCATCCCGGGTGCGCTGGCCGTGGCGTCGCTGTTCCTGGTCAAGGAGCCCGCCGTCGCGGGTCGAGGGGCCGCGCGTACGCAGGCGGAGGCGGCCGGAGGCGGCGCTTCGAGCTGGCGCGAACTGCCGGGGCGTTTCTTCGTGCTGCTGGCCGTTCTGCTCGTGTTCGCGCTGGGGAATTCGGCGGACGCGTTCCTCCTTCTGCGGCTGACCGACGTGGGCGTCGATGCGGCGTTCATTCCGCTGCTATGGGCCGCGCTGCACGTCGTGAAGGCGCTGACGTCGGTGTGGGGCGGTGGAATGTCGGACCGCTTCGGACGGCGCGCGGTGATAGGCGCCGGCTGGCTCATATACGCCGTCGTTTACGTGGGCTTCGCCGTGAGCGCGTCGGTGGCGGCGCTGGTCGGTCTGCTGCTGATCTACGGCTTCTACTACGGCCTGTCGGAGGGGACCGAGAAGGCGCTGATCGCGGATCTTGCGCCCGCATCGCTGCGCGGCACGGCCTTCGGCATCTACAATGCGGCGGCGGGCCTGGGGTCGCTGGGGGCGAGCGTGGCGTTCGGCCTGGTCTGGAAAACGGTGAGTCCGGCGGCAGCGTTCGGCATGGGCGCCGCGCTGGCGCTGGTGGCCACGGTGCTTCTGGCGCTGTTTGTCCGTGAGCAGCCCGGCCACTGAGACGCCGGTCGTGGCCCGGTTCGTCGGCTCCCGCCTTCGCTGCTTCGCAGCTTCGGCGGGGCAAGCCGTGCCGGCGAGTCGCTGTGGCGCGGGTCTTCAGACCCGCGATCTCCTGCGATCACCTGCTACAATCATCCCTCCACATGACCCGCATTCTCGTCACCAACGACGACGGCGTTCGATCGAGGGGCATTCGCGCGCTTGCGGAGGCGCTGGCGCCGCTTGGCGACGTCGTGACCGTGGCGCCGACGCGCGAGATGTCCGCCATCGGCCACGCCCTGACGCTGCATCATCCGCTGCGGCTCGAGCAGATCCGCGATTCGACCTACGCGCTCGACGGGACGCCGACCGACTGTGTGAACATCGCGGTCGCGGCGGTGCTCGAGGGACTGCCCGACCTGGTGGTGTCCGGGATCAACCGCGGCTTGAACGTCGGCGACGACGTGACGTACTCGGGAACCGTCGCGGGGGCGATGGAAGGGGCGCTGCTGGGCGTACCGTCGATCGCCGTGTCGCTGCAGCAGGGGCCGGGCGAGTGGGATTTCCGCGAAGCGGCGGCGGTCGCCCGTCGAATGGCCGAGCGGGTGCTTCGGACCCTGCTGCCGCCGCGGACGTTTCTGAACGTGAATGTGCCGCGGCGAACGCCGCTGGGTGTCCGCGTCACCGTGCAGGGCGCGCGGACGCACGCGACGACGGTGACCGACCGCCACGATCCGCGTGGGCGTCCGTACTACTGGATCGGCGAGGGGAAGGACGAGTGGCTCGCAAACGGCGACTCGGACCACGAGGCGGTGCGAGCCGGATTCGTGTCGGTGACGCCGCTGCAGACGGATCTGACGGCGCTCGAGATGGTCGGTGCGCTGAAAGCGCTTGGTTTCGAGAGCGAGCCTGAGGTAGAATGAATCTCTTGGGTCGGGGCGTGGCTCAGCCTGGTAGAGCACTCGGTTCGGGACCGAGGGGTCGGTGGTTCGAATCCACTCGCCCCGACCACCTTTCGCCTTAGAATTTGCAGCGAGTTTGCAACGGATTCCCCAGAGGGCGCCTCGACCGGCGCCCTTTTCGTTTCTGTGTCTGAGCGGGGCGCGGCCTCGGCACGAAGCGCGGCGGCGTCTGATAGCGGGGGCTACGTTAACTCGCGACCGGCAGACGGGCGGAAACTTCGCTTCCTATCGTCCGCGTCCGCCGAGGACCCCAACTACCGCGCGATCCCGGAGGCCACGATGTTGTTGTTCATCAACGCCGTGCTGCTCGGACCGGAGCCCTGACGGCGAGAGGTCGGGAGATCCCTGCGGCAGGCACGGTCCCACAGCAGGAATCTCAGTTCGGCCGAGAGTGCGCGAACGGCCAGCGGCGCCTGCACGCGGCACAGGCTGCCGCCATGGGGGCAGCGACGATGCCGACCGATGAGGACGCCGGCAGGAGACCGGTCGGGCGGCGGGCTGTCGCGGGGCTCGCCGCGGCGTCGGTGCTCTGGATTGGCGCGGCACTGCTGGATGGGCCTGCGGCCCGGGATGCCCTGGGGCGCCAGACGCAGCGGCTGCGTTCGCGCGTCGAGGCAGTGCTCGTCGATGTCTATCCCACCCGAGACGGGCGGGCCGTGAGCGACCTCGCCCTGGCCGACTTTGAACTGCTCGAGGACGGCGTGCCGCAGCGCATCGAGTTGGTCGAGCGCATCGCGGTGCGGCAGCCCGGCGTCCAGACGGACCGAATCGAGGTCTCAACGGTGGGCGCCTCGAACGATGCCGTGGCCGATCCGCGCAGCCGGCTGTTCGTGGTCTACCTCGACACCTACCATACGCCCCAGGATCGGCGTCCCGACGGCAGCCAACTCACCCGGCCGACGACCGACGTGGATGCGCAGGCCGGCCGCGTGCCGGCGGCGAGCGCGGGCCTCAGCTCGAACGCGCTCGGCGGCCTGCTGTTGCGCCTGATTGGTCCGGACGACCTGGTCGGCCTGTACACGCCGGAGATGCCGGTGAGTTCCGTCACCTTCGCGCGCGGCGCGCAGTGGATCGACGACTTCCTGCGGAGGGCTCCGTGGCAGCGCCTCGGCACGGCTGAACCTGACCTCGAGCCCCGCGAGCGGATGTGGCGCGACTGCTACCCGAAGCGCCAACACGACGGGATGGTGTTCGAGATGATCGCGCGCCGCCGTCAGACCGTGGTGCTCGACGGACTCCGCAACCTGGTGTTGCACATCCAGGGGCTCAGAGAGGGCCGAACCGCAGTTCTCTTCGTGAGCACGGGCTGGAACCTGTACCGCAGGAACGAACGCCTCGCCGAGCCTCTCGACGGCCGTGTTCCAGGCCCGCCCGGCATCACGGTGTCTCCGTCAGGCCAGCTCACCGCGGGCGGCACCGACCCGGACCGGCGGCTGTCGGAGTGCGACGGGGATCGCCGGATGCTCGCGGATCTCGACCCCGCGAGCGACTTCAGATTGATCCTCCAGGATGCCAATCGCGCCAACGTGACCTTCTACCCGATCGACCCGGCCGGCCCGCGGGCGATCACGGGCGGCGCCGCCGGGTGGGCGATCAACGCGAGGCAGCCCGAGATTCTGAGAACGATGGCGACGGCGACCGACGGGATCGCGATCGTGGAGACGACCGACCTCGACCGCCGCCTGCGCCGCATCGTCGACGACCTGTCGTCGTACTACCTGCTCGGCTACACGCCGACCAATACACGGCACGACGGCAAGTTCCGGGCGATCACCGTGCGCGTCAAGCGCGAAGGCGTGGCCGTCCGGGCGCGGAGCGGCTATCGGGCTCTGACGCAAGCCGAAGCCGCGCCGCGGGCTGACGCCGCAATCGCACCGGACCCGACGCGCGCGGATCGCGACAAGGCGCTGTCCGCGCTCGAACGGACGCCGCCCGTGCTGAACCCACCGACGATCGCGACCGAGTGCGGCGGCGGGGCCAGCGGACTCTTCCGCCAGGGCCCCTACACCGGGCGCGAATTTCAGGCCACGACGGACCCCCGATTCCGGCGGGCCGAGCGCCTGCGGATCGATGTGCCGCTGGAGGGTGGCTGCAGCGCGACTGTGGCGCTGCTGGATCGAAACGGGCAGCGACTGCCGCTGCCGTTCACGGTGATGCACGTCGGGGAATCAGGGGCTGGCGTGACGAGGGCGGAGGTCGCGCTCGCCCCGCTCGCCCCGGGCGACTACCTGGTCGAGATCGTCATCCGCCGCGGCGACGGCGCGCGGACGCACCTCCTCGCCATCCGCATCGTGCCCTGAACCGGAGCCCGGCCCCATCGTTCCGGATGATCGGCGGCGGGGACCACGTGACGGCACTCACACTCGTTCCACTGGCGGCGATCGCCCCGCTCTGGCTGACGAATGACCGTGCGCGGATGGGCCGGTCCGCCAACGGCTGGTTCACCAACCTGCTGCCAGGCCTGTTCGCCCTGACGGCGCTCGGACTGGCGGCCGCCAACCGCGCTCGTCGAGACTGACACTATCGATGTTCGTCCGGGAGGAGTCTGAGGCGTCGACGCGGACGTCCGGGATCGCGGGCGACATCGGCGCCACTGCGGCGTCCACATCGCAGAGACTGGAGTTCCTTTCCACGGAAGATCCCGGGAATATCTCGAGCTGATCGGGGGGGCTGGAGCAGCAGCATGGACAGACCTTCGTCTCTCGGGGCTTCAGCCCTTGCTGCCCTGTTCCTCACGTTCGCGTCCCCCTCGTCCGGCCAGGATACGACGGGCGTCCGCAACGTCGCCGGCATCGTGTTCGGCGGCGACGGGAACCCAGCCGCCGGCATCGCGGTCTGCATCGAGGGGACGGGCCGGTGCGCCGTGTCAGCAGCCGATGGATCTTTCACGATCACTGTGCCTGAGCGGGGCGCGATCTCGGCACGCCGAGCGGCCGCTTCTGATAGCGGGGGCTACGTTAACTCGCGAGCGGCAGACGGGCGGAAACCTCGCTGATGCGTCCTATTGTCGCTGGAGGCGGCCGTCCAGAGCGGCATCGACATGCGCCGCCTCTACGCCGGCCTGGCGGAAATCCGGGTCCCGGTCATGGTCGCCTTCGGGTTTCTTGCGGTGTCCTGGTTGTTGATTGCGGCCGGGATGCTGCGGCGCACGCCGTAGCGCCACGGGCGGCGTGGCGCGGTTCCCGCGGACGTGTCGGGACGCTCGAGCTAGAGCTGGACCTGCATGCCGAGTTCGACCACCCGGTCGGGCGGCAAGGCAAAGAACGCGGTCGCCGGCCTCGCGTTGCGCGAGAGGAAGACGAAGATCGACTTGCGCCAGCCGGCCATGCCCCCTTGCTGGCCAGCCAGCAGCGTTTCGCGTCCGAGGTAGTAGCTCACCTCGCTCATGCGAACGCGCAGCCCTTTGTCCCGGCACTGTTTGATCGCTCGCGGCACGTTCGGGGTCTCCATGAAGCCGTAGTGGGCGACCACGGAGAAGAAACCGCCGCCCAGGGCCTCGACGCTGGCGCGATCGTCTGGCTGCACCTGGGGCACGTTCTCGGTCACCACAGACAGCAGGATCACCTGCTCCTGGAGAACCTTGTTGTGCTTGAAGTGGTGCAGCAGCGCGGGCGGAACGACGCCCCGATTCGAGGTCATGAACACCGCCGTGCCCTGCACACGGACCGGGCTCTCGGCACGCAGCGTTGCCAGGAACTCCTCGAGCGGCATCAGACCACGGCTCATCTGGCTGGCGAGCAGCACGCGGCCGCGCTTCCACGTGGCCAGGACGGTCAGGACCACGCCGCCGATCAGCACGGGTACCCAGCCGCCATGGGCCAGCTTGGACAGGTTCGCCGCCAGGAACGGAAGGTCGAAGCAGAGCAGCAGACCGACGACGAGACCGGCCTTCGCGGCGCTCCAGCCCCACGACCTTCGCGCCACCGCATACATCAGCACCGAGGTTGCGGTCATCGTGCCGGTGACGGCCAGCCCGTAGGCCGCCGCCAGGTTGGTCGAACTGCGGAACGTGAGAGCGAGCGTGCAGCAGACGACGAACAGGATGGCGTTGATCTCGGGAACGTAGATCTGGCCCCGCGCCGCGCTCGAGGTGTGGACGATGTTCAGCCGCGGCGAGAAGCCGAGCTGCATCGCCTGCTGGGCGAGCGAGAAACTTCCGGAGATGAGGGCCTGGGACGCGATGATTGCGGCCATCGTCGAGACCGCGACGACCGGATACACCAGCGTCGGCGGGGCGAGCGCGTAGAACGGATTGGCCACCACCGCTTCGCCTTTGAGCAGCAACGCCGCGCCCTGGCCGAAATAGTTGAGCAGCAGGCACGGGAACACCACGGCGTACCACGCGAACCGAATCGGCCGCCGGCCGAAGTGCCCCATGTCGGCGAACAGCGCCTCCGTGCCGGTGATGCACAGCACCACGGCACCCAGGATCAGGAATCCGTGGGCGCCATGGGACGCGATGAAGCGCAGGCCGTGCCACGGCAGCACCGCCTGGAACACCCGCGGCTCGCGCAGCACCCACGGCAACCCGAGCAGCGCGATCATGCCGAACCAGAGGAGCATCGCCGGCCCGAAGAAGGAGCCCACCACGGCCGTGCCCCGCTTCTGGATCACGAAGAGGCCGACCAGGATCACCAGGGTGGCGGGCACGACGAACGCCTGGAGCCCCGGCATCGCCACCTCGAGCCCCTCGACCGCTCCGAGCACGGTAATGACCGGCGTGATCATGCCGTCGGACAGGAGCAGCGCGGTGCCGATCAGGGCGCAGAACACGAGCGACGCCGTGCGCCGATCCATCCCCCCCGGGCCCTTGGGCAGGATCAACGCGAGCAGCGCCATGATGCCGCCCTCGCCTCTGTTGTCGGCGCGCATCACGAACACCATGTACTTGACGACAACGGCGATGGTCAGCGCCCAGAAGATGAGTGACAGAATGCCCAGGACGTTCTCGAACTCGGGCGTCACGCCGTGGGTCGGGTTGAAGCACTCCTTGAGCGTGTACAGCGGCGAGGTCCCGAGGTCGCCATAGACCACCCCGAGGGCGCCAAGCGAGAGCGCCAGCAAATCCCGTGTGGACGAGATCCTGGGCGCGGCGCCTGTCTGCTCCGCTGCGGAATCCGAGAGATCGTCGGTGGAGGATCCCATGGTGTACGCGACCCGGCCATCAAGAGTAACAGAAACAGGGACGCTGGGGGCCGATCGACGGGGCCGGCCGCAGCCGCCGTGCCTGGGCCGTCGCGCCAACTGGCAAAGGAGGCGGCGAGGAGTAGAATCATGGCGAACAGGAGGCCGCCAGGCGGGCACACATGTCGACCTTCAGCAAGGCTGCGCCAGCTACCCGCTGGATTGCCCTCGTCGCGGTTGGCGCGCTCGCGGCCACCGGCTGCGGCGCGAACGGTGCGCTGGAGCAGTTGTCCGAGGCGCGTCGACTGTCGGCGGACCTCCTGGTGCAATTCACCAAGGCGGCCGATGCCGGCAATCGGGCGGTGATGGCCGACACCGATGACGGGTCCGTTGCGTTTGCGCGCGAAGCGGAACGTGCACAACTGGCGATCCAGAAGGACGCCGAGGCGCTGAAGCCGATCCTCCAGAGTCTCCGCTACGAGGAGGAAGCCCGTCTGCTCGACGAGTTCGGCCGCCGGTTCGCCGAGTATCGCGCGTTGGACCGGACCATCCTCGGGTTGGCCGTCGAGAACACCAACCTCAAGGCGCAACGGCTCTCGTTCGGTCCCGCCCAGGAGGCTGCGGATGCCTTCCGCAATGCCGTCGAAGCGGTCGCGCCGGCGGACGCGGCGGCCAACACGTGGCGCGTCAAGGCACTGGCCGCCACGGCGGTGGCGCTGGTTCGCGAGATACAGGTGGTACAGGCAGCGCATATTGCCGACGCCGATGACGCGGCGATGTCGCGCATGGAGCAGCGCATTGCGACCTCGGAGGGGGCGGCGCGGAGCGCGCTGAAGGCGCTCGCAGCGCTCGCGCAACCGGCATCCCGGCCGCGGCTGGGCGCCGCCACTGCGGCCCTGGACCGGTTCATGGGCGTCAACGCGGAGATCATGGCCCTCTCCCGGCGCAACAGCAACGTGCGCTCGCTCGCGCTGGCGCTGAACGAGAAAGGCAAACTCGCCGGAGCATGTGAGGAGAGCCTCTGGGCGCTGCGCCACGCCCTGGAGAAACGTGGCTTCACCGGAACCCGATGACGTGGCGAGACGGCACCTCGTCTCGCGCGCCGCCTGCTAGATGACCCACCCCACGGCGAACCGCAGCACCACCGCCAGCGACGTCACGATCCCCACCGTCATCACGGTGATCGTCGTTGCCGCGCGCCACCCGAGTTCTCTGGCCAGCGCCGCGAACGTGGCCAGGCACGGCAGGTAGAACGTCACGAAGAAGGTGTAGCCGACGTAGTAGTCGAACACCTCCAGGCCGACGCTGCCCGCGATCAGGATCGGCCAGGCGATCGCCACGAACTCCCCGAGCCGGAACCAGGTCTTCTGCGCCACCGCTTTGAGCCGCGGCCGGTGGTAGCGCGGAAGCTCCATGATGAGCACCGGGAACGACTCGGGCGCTTTCTCGATGGCGGAGACCGTCGTCCAGTCGCCGCGCTCGATGGCGCTCAGGTAGATGACGTTGACCTCCAACTGGTCCTTGCCGGCCAGCCGGTCGCGGATTCCGCGTTCCATGAGGAGCGTCTCCATTTCGCGGTCCTCACCCGTGGGCGGCTCGATCGCTCGTTGTCGAAGGCCCGCGGCGACGGCTTCGACCGCTTTGGCCCGTGCCCGATTCTGTTCGTGCCCCACGGCATCACGCTGCGCACGGCGCACGATGCGATGCGGCAGTGTGAGGAGCACCGCGCGACCTTGCAACGGCTTGCAACGAAGGTCAGAATAGGGGGCGAAAGTCACCACGGTCGGCCACGACGCGAGACAGAAGGCTCAACAAAACCGGGGTCGGCCGTGAAACGACTATCTGAACGGAACGGTTCGGGTTCATGCGCCCCTCTGACGTCTTGAGACTTCAGAGGGTTCGTGTTTGTACACCAGGGAGGCTTCATGGGTACTCGAGGTCGGGAAATCGTCGGGATGGACGTCGAACGGCTGATCGACATGCTCAACCGGGCCTATGCCAGTGAATGGCTCGCCTACTACCAGGTACTGGCTCGGCGCGCGGGTCCTCCGGGGCCCGATGAAGGACGCCGTGGCCGCGGAGCTCAATCTGCACGCGACCGAGGAGTTGAACCACGCCGTGCTGCTGGCCGGCCGCATCGTGCAGCTGGGCGGCACGCCGATCCTCGATCCGAAGGACTGGTTCCTCCTCAGCCCGTGCGAGTACGCGGCGCCGTCCGATCCGCACGTCGCGAAGATCCTCGAGCAGAACATCGCCGGGGAGCAGTGTGCCATCACGTCCTACAAGGACATGATGGACGCGACGAAGGACAAGGACATGGTCACCTACAACCTCGCGCTGACCATCCTGCAGCAGGAGGTGGAGCACGAGGAGGACCTGCAGAGCCTCGAGGAAGACCTGACCATCATGCTGCGCCCGGGCGGGCGGTAGGCGGCGGGCACCGGTGCGACGCGCATCGCGGGCGCCTGCGGGCGCCGGGGGGAGGGGATGGGAGAACTTCGTCCTGGCCTTGTCGGGTCGGTGACCTGGACGGCCTCGGAGCGGCATTCGGCCGAGACGTGGGGCAGCGGCGCGGTGCCGGTCTTCGCGACGCCCAGCCTCGTGGGCTTGATGGAGACGGCTGCGATGGAGGCGCTCCGCGGCCGCCTGGCGGACGGTGACACGACGGTCGGCACGCGCATCGAGGTGTCGCACCTGGCCGCCACGCCGCTAGGCGACCTGGTGCGCGCTGAGGCCACCTTGGCGTCGGTGGCCGGCCGCCGGCTGACGTTCGACATCGTCGCCCACGACTCGAGGCAGAAGATCGGCGAGGGGCGGCACGAACGCGCGATCGTGTCCAAAGATCGGTTCCTGGCCGGGTTGAAGCGGAGGCCGTGATGCGCGTCTACCTCGCCTGCACTGTGCGGGGCGACCGCGGCGGCGTGACCGCCGCGCGCACGGTAGCCGACCGCCTGAGGTCGCTCGGGCACGAGGTGCTGACCTCGCACCTGCTGGAGGACGGAGTGGACGACAGCGAAGCGTCCCGGTCCGAGCGGGAGGTGTTCGAGCGCGACCGTGCCTGGCTGGATTCGTGCGACGCGCTGGTGGCGGAGACATCGGGTTCGTCGTACGGCGTGGGCTTCGAGGTGGGCTACGTGACCGGCCGGGCCGCGGCGAACGGCCAGCGCGTGTTCGTCGTGCACGATGCGGCGCGCCGCCCGCAGCTGTCGCGTCTGATCCTCGGGTACCGCGATGAGCGCGGCGAGACGTGCGCCTACGAGTCGATTGAGCAGCTGACGTCGTTCATCGACGAGCACTTCGGCGGGGTGGGCCCTGACAGTCGACGAGGCGGTTGAGAATAATTCGCCGTTCCCGTGCGGACGCCGGAGTCCTTCGATGCATGAGTACGATGACGTATTTGTGCCCGCATCCCTCGACGCTGCTCGGGATGACCCTGAGCCCGCCGAAGGGGCAGGACCGCGTGCTGCGCGAGCGCAGACGGCCACACGCGCCCGAAGCCGTTCGTGGCCGTGATTGCGAGTCGAAGTACGGAGTCGAAGGCACATGCTGATCGCGCGTAGAATCCTCGTGTCCGGGCGGGTGCAGGGCGTCGGCTTCCGCTGGTTCACCCTCGAGCGCGCCTGGCTCGAGGGGATCACCGGGTGGGTCAGCAACCTGCCGACCGGCGATGTCGAGGTGATGGCCGAGGGTGACGCCGAGGCCATGGACCGCTTCGAGCGCGCGCTGCGACAGGGCCCGGGCAGGGCGCGCGTCGACGATGTGGAGGTCGATATCCTGACGCCGACGGGCCGCTTCGCCACCTTTACCGAACGACGCTGATCAGGACGGACACCGATGGACACACTCAAGTCGCGCATCCGGCACATCCCCGACTTCCCGAAGCCGGGCATCCTGTTCTACGACATCACCACGCTGCTCGGCGATCCGGCAGGCTTCAAGGAGGCAATCGACGCGTTGTCGGCGCCCTACCAGAGCAAGGGCATCTCGCTTGTCATCGGCATCGAGAGCCGGGGCTTCATCCTGGGCGCGGCCGTCGCCGACCGGCTGGGTGTCGGCTTCTGTCCGATTCGAAAGCCGGGCAAGTTGCCGGCAGCGACGATCAAGGAGTCGTTCAGCCTCGAGTACGGGACCGATGCGATCGAGATGCATGCCGACGCGATCGCGCCGGGGCAGCGCGTGCTAATCGTGGACGACGTGCTGGCGACGGGGGGCACGGCGAGCGCGGCGGTGCGACTGGTGAAGCGGCTGGGCGGGGAACTGCACGGGCTGGCGTTTCTGATCGAGCTGGAGGCGCTGAAGGGACGCTCGCTGCTGGAAGGCGAGAAGGTCTACTCGGTGGTGCAATACTAGGCTCAGGGCTCAAGGCTCAGGGCTTACGGCTCAGGGATTAAGGCTCAGGGCTTACGGCTCGGGGCTGAAGGGTCACCCCTCGGCTTCGCTCGGGGTGCCCTGAGCGAGGCCGCGAAGCGACCGAGTCGAACGGCAGGGCTCAAGGCTCAGGGCCAGGCGCCGTCGCCCATGCCATAATGTGAGTTCGGGCGCCCGTAGCTCAGCAGGATAGAGCATCGGTTTCCTAAACCGGGGGTCGCGTGTTCGAGTCACGCCGGGCGCACCAGCCTTCGCTCGCCTGCGGTTCCCTGACGATCCTCCTCGGCGAGCTTCGGCTGGCAGGCCAGCGGCCGCTCGCCTGCGGTTCCCTGACGATCCTCCTCGGCGAGCTTCGGCTGGCAGGCCAGCGGCCGCTCGCCTGCGGTTCCCTGACGATCCTCCTCGGCGAGCTTCGGCTGGCAGGCCAGCGGCCGCTCGCCTGCGGTTCCCTGACGATCCTCCTCGGCGAGCTTCGGCTGGCAGGCCAGCGGTCGCTCGACCTCGGCTTGCTTCTCACCTCCGTCGAGCTGCTTGTCGCGCCGCGGCCCGAAGGGCGAAGGCGGACGGCTCGGCAAGCCAGATGACGGGCGAAGGCGCAGGCCCGCGCCCGCCGAAGCGCTACGGCGCGAACTCGCACGGAATATGGAGCGGCTATGACCAAGAGGGACACCCGGAGACTCGTCCTGGCGGTCGTCGCCCTGGCGACGGCGGCGGCGGCCCATGGCCTGGCACAGGGCCAGCAGCCGCAGAACGTGAGCATCCCCGAGCCCGGCGTGCCTCAGACCATGACGATTGAGGGCGCCTTCATTCGGGCGGCCTACAATAGCGAGGGCTACGTCATTATCGGGTTCAGGCTCGCGAACGCATCGGTCGGCGAGCCGTGGATGCTCCTCGACGTCGGCATGAGCCTCCGCGGCAATGCGCCGAACTACAAGTTGACACGCCGCACGGTGTGGCTCGACACGCCCGACGGCAGGCAGATCCCCATGCCGTCGAACGACGAATTCCAGAAGGCAAACCTGTCGGCCCTCGAGAGGCGTTCGCAGTTCACGTACGATTCAATCGACTACTTCCCGCCGCTGGCGACCGAACCGTGCTGGATCGGGCGGTCGTGGGACGGAGCCGAACTCAGCTCGACGCGGGGGTGTCTGGGCAAGCACTTCTTTCCGATCCCTGGCGGGATCAAGCACGGCCAGTACTGGCTGAACGTGAAGTTCGAGAAGAGCCTCATCCGCGTGCCGTTCAGGATCATGACGAAGGACGAGGAGCAGGTCCTGAACAAGAACTTCAAGAGCATCCAGCAGCAGGTTGAAGAGGCGTTCGCACCGCAGAAGAAGAAGTAGCCAGGATGGCAGCTGGGCGGCTGCTACGACCGGCGCCCGAGCCTTGTCGGCCGCTGGCCGCGAGCCGCCAGCCGCACGCCGGCATGGTAGAGTCCATCCCGATCGCCCGCTCCGTCTCCTCGGCCGCCGGCCAATCGGGCGGCGAAAGCGTCTAACAGCGCGGGAGGGGAAAGCGATGCCCAGGGCGCTCGTGCTCTCCGGCCTGACTGTCGCGGCCCTCGTGTCGGTCATGGCAGCCGCGCCTCAGACGCCCACTGCCGGTCCCTCCGCACCCTACACAAAGCTGTTTCGCGGGGATCTGAAGCCGTCGCCCTCCGCGCGCATCCGTGCCCCCCAGCCTTCCGCAGGAGCCGAGACGCCGAGGTTGAAGACGGTGTGCGGCATGCTCATTCTGGTTCCCGACCGGGTCGATCCCGAAATGGTGAAGCGCCCCAAGGACGACGTGACATACACGATGCGGCGAGTGTCCCCGCCAGCCTGCTCGAGCAGGTGATTCCGCCCGGCGGTCCTCAAGCCTTCGCCCGCAGTCGGCGAACCGCTGAGCCGGGTGTAGGACGTGTACTCATTCGCCTCGAAATCGAAACGGACGCGCTGACGCACCATTACCGGCGCGCGCGAGTCGGGCTCAGCGCACGCGCTGGCGCCAGGCTTCGAGTTGCTGCCGCATCTTCGCCTGTTGGCTGGCGTTCGCCGGATTCCCCGCCAGATTGCGAACTTCTCCCGGGTCGTTCTTCAGGTCGAACAGCTGCCGGTAGTCGAACTCCGGCCACTCGATGTACTTCCAGTCCCTCCGAATCACGCCCTGCGACGACGGGATGCGGTCCTTGCTCGTCACGGTCGGGTGCTCGTAGAGAAACTCGTCACGCCAACCTGGCGGCGGTGCGCTGAGGTAGAGCGGGCTCAGGTCCTGCCCCTGCATGCCCCCCGGAACCGGAAGCCCTGCGGCGGCGACGATCGTCGGCGCCACGTCGAGATTGAGCGCGAACTGGCTGCGCGTCACGCCCCGCTGCCCGGGCGCGAGTCGCGGGTCGCGCACGACGAGCGGGACGCGCTGCGATTCCTCGTAGGGGTACCACTTGTCGGCGAGTCCGCGGTCGGCCTGGAAGTAGCCGTTGTCCCCAATGACGATGATCAGCGTGTTGTCGTAGGCGCCCTGGGCTCGAAGCTCGCCGACGATGCGGCCGATGGCGTCGTCCACTTCGGTGATGAGCCGGTAATACCGGGTCATGTAGGCCTGGTATCTCTCGGGCGTGTCGAATCGCCAGTGATAGCGGACCCGGCCTTCGTTCGCCGCGGCTGACAGAAACGGGGGGAGCGCCGCCAGGTACTTCGGGTCTCCGCGCAGGGGCGGCGGTATCATCACCCTCTCGTAGAACTTCGCGCTCCACTCCTGCGGAAGGTACTGCTCGGGCGCGCCGTCCTCGGCGTGGGGAGCGAAGAAACCGACCGTCAGCGCGAACGACCGGTCCTTCGGGCGCGCCTGAAGAAACTCGATCGCGTCGCGAGCGTTCTTCTCCGTCACATGGATGCGTCCGCCGGCGGGGCTCGTGATCCAATGGGTGCCTTCGTAAGCGCGGAGGAAATCGAAGTCGTCCTGCCGGGGCCGACCCACGCCGTACTTGCCCACGTAGCCCATCCAATAGCCGGCGCGGCGGAGCACACCAGGGAACGTGCTCGCGAAGGCGTCGGGAGCGATCGCCCGGCCGAACTCCGTGATGCGATGACGCGACATGTACTGCCCGGTCAGCAGCGTTGCCCGGCTGACCATGCAGATCGCGGTCGTCACACGCGCCTGCTCGAAACGCACGCCTTCCCTCGCCAGATCGTCGATCCGAGGCGTCTGGACGATCGGGTTTCCCGCCGCGCCGATCGCATCCCATCGGGCGTCGTCGATGATGAGGAGGACGACATTCAGCGGCCGCGGCGAAGGTCGCGGGCTCTGTGCCTGCAGGAGCCCCGCGGCCGCCGCCAGGAGACACGCGATCGCCGCTGCTATCTTGCGCATGGGAATCACTGCTCCCGTCCACCAGCGAGAATGGCCACAGTATAATCGAGGCTTGCCACACCCACAGGACAGGCGATCGGGCTTCCTCCCCATGTCTCGCGCCGAGATGACGGCGCGGGGATGGGACGAACTCGACGTGCTGATCATCACGGGTGACGCCTACGTGGACCACCCGTCGTTTGGCGCCGCCCTGATCGGGCGAACGCTCGAAGCGACGGGCTGCCGCGTGGGCATCGTCTCCCAGCCGGACTGGAAGCAAGGCGAATCCCTCCACGTCATGGGGCCGCCGCGCCTGTTCGTCGGTGTGACGGCGGGCAACCTGGATTCGATGCTCTCCAACTACACCGCGGCGCGACACAAACGGAAGGAGGATGTGTACAGCGAGCGCGGCGCGCCGGGCCGTCGCCCCAACCATGCGGCGGTGGTCTACGCGCAGATGGCCAGGCGGGCGTTCCCGCGCGTGCCCGTCGTCCTCGGCGGCATGGAAGCGAGCATGCGACGGGTGGCGCACTACGACTACTGGGAGGACAAGCTCCGGCCATCCATCCTCGCCGATGCCAAGGCCGACCTGCTCGTGTACGGGATGGGGGAGCGGGCGGTGCGCGAAATCGTACGCCGGCTGGACGCAGGCCGCCCGGACCTCCGCGGGATCCCGGGCACCGCCGTGCTGCTCGGCGCGAAGGCGACGTCGACGGCGGATTTCAGCGATGCGGTCATGCTGCCGTCGTGGGAGGAGTTGCAGGCGGACAAGACGCACCTGATGCGTCTGACGAAAGTAGTCGAGGCCCAGCAGTCACCCTTCTGCGGCAAGCGCCTCGTGCAGCGGCACGGCAGCCGCGCGGTCGTCATGGAACCGCCAGCGATGCCGCTGGACGGCCCGGACCTCGATGCGCTCTACGAGCTGCCGTTCCAGCGGAAGGCCCATCCGGCCTACGTCGGTCCGGTCCCCGCACTGGCGACGGTCAAGGACTCCATCGTCGTCTCCCGCGGATGTGCGGGCGGCTGCACCTACTGCGGGCTGGGCCTTCACCAGGGGAAGTTCCTCTCGAGTCGCAGCGTGGATTCGGTGTTCGGGGAGGTCCGCAGGCTCGCCGCGTCGGACGAGTTCCGCGGCACGGTTTCTGATCTCGGCGGTCCCACCGCGAACCTCTACGGCGCGCGGAACGGGCATGTGGAGGCGTGCGAGGCGTGTCACCGGCCCAGCTGCCTGTGGCCGGCGATCTGCCCGCACTTCGGCATCGATGAACAACGCGGCATCGACCTCCTGCGCGGCGCCCGCGCGCAACCGGGAGTCAAGCACGTCTTCGTGCAATCCGGAATCCGGATGGACGTCGCGCTGCGTACGCCGACGTACCTCCGCGAGCTGGTGCGGCACCACGTCTCCGGCCACCTGAAGGTCGCGCCCGAGCACATGCACCCGGCCGTACTGCGCCGGATGCGTCGGACGGCAGGCGAGTTTCCCGAGTTCATGAAGAGGTTCGAGGAGGAGAGCGCGGCCGCGGGCAAGGAACAGTACCTCGTGCCGTACTTCATCTCGAGTTTTCCGGGCTGCACCGATCAGGAGATGACGGTGGTCGAGAAGTTCCTTCGGAAGGAGAGATGGAACCTCCAGCAGGTGCAGGACTTCATCCCGCTTCCGATGACGGCCGCGGCTGCGATGTACGTCACTGGCCTTGATTTCGAGAGCGGGCGGCCCATCCCGGTCGCGCGTCACGCGGGAGAGCGCGAGCGGCAGAAACGCGCCCTGCGCCCGAACCGGACCTCGCGTTCCAGGGCCAGCTGGCTTGATACGGTGGACTGACTTCGGACAGTGGCGGGGCGGGCCGGCGTGCTCTCGGTGCCCCGATTCGGGTGTGTCTGGCTCGTGGTGCAACCAGCTTCATGTCGAACACCACCGAACCCGCCGCGCCACCTTCCGTACAGTATATCGGCCGACGTCGCCTGGCAATCAGCCTGCCGTCAACGCCTCACGCTTCCGGGCATCGCTGCAGGTTCTCCGCTATAATTGATAGCTTGTAGTCGGAACCGGCCGATGACCCGAGCGGGGTTCGGCCCGATGCGCCGCCCCCCGGGACGGCTGTTGGTGCGAAGTCATGAAGAGTACAGAACGCCACCGCCTGAAGGAAAACGAAGTCGCCTCCACGGTCGTCCGCCTGACGGAGACCTACGACGCGCATAGGCACCAGATCACGCTCGGACTGGTCGCCCTCGTCGTCATCGTCGCGGCGGTGGTCGCGTTCGTGATATGGCGTGGCCAGACCGCCAGCCAGGCCGCCGCGATGCTGGCCGACGCGATGACCGCCGAGCGCGCGCAGGTCGCGCCGGCCCCGGCGCCAGCCCCGGCGCCGGGCGCGACGACGCCCGCCCCGGCCCCGGTCCCGGCCGGCAGCTACCCGACCGAGAAGGCCCGAGACGAGGCGGCGCTTGCGAAGTTCGTGGCGGTCGCTGACGCATACCCCTCGTCGGACGCCGGCATCGCCGCCCGCTATCACGCCGCCGCGATGCTGATGGCGCTCGGTCGTCACCCCGAAGCGCAGCAGCGCTACCAGGAGGTCATGGACCGGGCCGGGAAGTCGGTCTACGGGCAGATGGCGAAACTGGGGAAGGCGGACGCGGAAGTCGCGGCCGGGAAGTTCGACGGCGCCATCGTCGTCTACAAGGAACTGTCGGCCGACAAGGAAGGCCCGCTGCCGTTGGATGGCATCCTGATGCAGCTCGGCCGCGCCTGCAACGCGGCCGGCAAGGCCGGCGACGCGCGCCAGGCCTTCAAGCGGATCGTCGACGAGTTCCCGCAGTCGCCCTACTCGGCAGAAGCCAAGCGGGCGCTGGATCAGATCAAGAGCTAGCTGTCAGCTGGCAGCCGTCGGCTGGCAGCGGCTCTACGGAGTTCCGCTG
This sequence comes from uncultured Acidobacteriota bacterium, assembly GCA_963698725.1. Lineage (GTDB taxonomy): Bacteria > Acidobacteriota > Vicinamibacteria > Vicinamibacterales > Fen-181 > FEN-299. The sequence goes on along the minus strand of CAVORY010000002.1, from coordinate 320,786 downwards.
ACAGCTGCCAGCTGCCCGCTTCTGCTACGCCATCCTCGCAAACCGGTAGCTGAGGATCTTGTAGATCAGCTTCGCGCAGAGGAAGTTCGGCCCTACCATGCCCGGGAGCGGGCACAGCTCGACCACATCACAACCCACGACGAGGCGCTTGCTCATCACGGCCTTGATCAGTGCCACCGTCTCGTGCCACGAGAGCCCACCGGGCTCCGGCGTGCCCACCGCCGGCATGATCGCGGGGTCGAGGCCGTCGCAGTCGATCGTCAGGTAGACGGTGTCGGTGAGCGACGCCACGACGTCGTCGATCCACTTCGGGTCCTGCCGCATGTTGTGATCCCAGAACACGCGGGTCCGCAGGCCCGGAATCGCCTGCGACTCCTCCTTGCAGAGGCTTCGGATGGCGACCTGCGCGCACGGCGCGAACTCGACGATGCGGCGCATGGCGCAGGCGTGGCTGTAGCGGCTGCCCTGGTACGAGTCGCGCATGTCGGCGTGCGCGTCGATCTGCAGGACCGAGAGGTTGGGGAGACGCTCGGCCAGCGCTTCCACCACCGGCACGCTGACCGAGTGCTCGCCGCCGAGCACCACCAGGAACTTCTCGTGAGCCATGAGTTCCGAGACGACGCGCTTGACCTCGTCGAGCGCCACGCGGATGTCGTTGTACGGCAGCTCGATCTCAGGGAGCGTGTAGATGCCGCGGTTGTAGGCTTCGCTCTGCGTCTCTTCGTCCCAGAGTTCGACCTGGCCTGACGCGAGAAGAATCTCGCGCGGGCCGTTGCGGGTGCCGGTGACGTAGCTCGTCGTCCGCTCGAACGGCACCGGCAGGACGACGACCCTCGAGTTGTCGAAATCCCTGGAATGTTCGAAGCCGCCGAAGTTGAGGGGGGCGTGATGGTCGTAGTCGGGTGTATAGGTCATGGGCCCGACCATTGTACCGGCGATCCCGTCAGAACGACGGGCCAATTCGAACGTAGAACCCGGTGTCGCCGCGGCCGGTGAAGCGGTCGTAGGTGCGCGCCACGCCCGCCGTGAACGTGAGCGGCAGGTGGAAGCCGACGACGGTGTCGAGTGACCCTTCGGCTCCGACGGAGGCCTTGAGGCGGTCGGCGGAGAAGGTGCCCGTCCACACGTGGCCCGCGTCCACGAACACGGCGGCATGGAAGGTCCTCAGGAAGATCGGCCAGGTGCCGGTTCCACGCTGAACACGCCACACCGGCTGGCGCCATTCGACGCTGGCCGACGCGATGCGGCTGCCCGCGGCCACCTCGTCGTCGAAACCGCGGATCATGCCCAGCGCGTCGCTTCCGAAGTTCACCAGGCTGCCCGCCGTCGACGTGCCGCCGAGGAAGAACCGACGCCTGACGTTGCCGTCGCCGCTGGCGGTTCCGTATCCGGCCCTCGCCGCCAGCACAGCGTGGCTGCGCCCCGGCCGCCAGTAACCGCGAACCTCCGCCGTGAACGCGTCGGCGTTTCCGTCGGCGCCCAACGCCGTTCGCACCTGCTCCGAGGTGACGCCGACGGCCACGCCATCTTCCGCGCTGATCGATCGGCCGTACTTCAGCGCGGTGTTGACGGTCCATGCCGCGCGGAGTGCATTTCGGTGGTGGAGGGTCGATTCGCCCGTCCACGTGCGGGATTCGCGCTCGGCGTTGAACGCGGCCTGCCACAGCTGCTGGTGCCGGACCCGGCGGATGGGCAGCTGCACGCCGGCCGCGACGTTCCGCTCGCGGAGCTCCGCCTCGGGCGCATCGGTGCCGGCGGATGCGATGGCCACGAACGACGTGGTGTCAGATGCCGCGACGTAGAACGCCGGCAGCCAGCGGGCGTACACGTAGGAGGCACTCCAGTCGGGCCGCGCTGCGTCCGGCCCTCCGACGGCCGTCGTGTCTGCGAAGCGCCACATGACGGAGGCCCCGACCGAATGACGCAACAGGACGTCCACGCCGACAGCCGCAACGCCAGCCCGCACGCCGCCATGTGCCGTATCGATGGTCGGGGTCCAGAAGCGCGGCAGCAGCGTCGGGATGGGCGAGTAGTTCAGGTTTGCTGGAGTGCCGCCGACGGAACCTTCGGGCAGCGTCGACTGGCGTGGCGGCTCGCGTGCGGCCGGAGACGGATCGGCGGGCGGCTCCAGGACGGAGCGCGCCATGGCTTCGTCCAGCGGCAGCGCGAACAGGTCGTATCCTGTCGCGTCGGAGCCGACGTAGACGAGCGTCCGGCCGTCCGGAGATGCCTCCGGTGAGAGGGCTCCGCCTGGCTCGCTGGTGATGCGGCGCACATCCGCTCCGTCCAGCGTCGCCGCATAGACCTGGAACGACCGGTCGGCGCGGTCCGAGGCGAACAGGATCGTGCGGCCGTCCGGCATCCAGGCCGGCGTGATGTTCCTGGCCCGGACCGAAGAGGCGATCACGCGCTCGCGACCATCGGCCAACTCGAAGGCGACGATGTCGGACGGGCCGTCGACGCGGCGCCGTTCGACGACGAGGCTTCTTCCGTCGGGGGACCAGCGAGGCCCGCCGAATGTCGAGCGGCTGTCGACTGTGACGGGGACGCTCAGCGGTTTCAGTGACAGGCTGTCGCGCGCGTCCCGCTCCATCGTGAAGAACGCCAGCTCGCGGCGGCCGTCCTCTGCCGGATGGACGCACACGAGGCGCTTCCCATCGGGCGAGAGGTCGGGCTCGAGCAGCCGCTGGTCGCTCGTGAGCCGGACCGAGCGGCCGGAGCGCACGTCTGCCGCGTACAGGTCGCTGCGCCAGGCGACGTTGTCGCTCAGGTCGAGTTGATCGAAAACCACCAGGCCGTCGCGCACGCCCAACTGCGTGCCGGCGAACCGGTCGACGAGGGGTCGATCGGACCCGGTCGCGATGTCGATTGCGCGGAGCGCCGGGAAGTCGTCGGCATCGCTCGCCGCGTAGACCAGGGTCCTTCCGGACGCGTCGAACCTGGGCGACGCGACGGAGAATCCGCGCCGGGTCAGCCGCGCGCTTCGTTGTGGCGACACCGGCAGGGCCGACGCCTCGGCTTTCACACTCCGCTGGAAGTCGGCCCAGAGCCTTCCGAGGCTCTCACCGAAGACCTTCTTCGTTGCGGGTGACGACAGGTAGAGGAACCGGCCCGCCGTGACGTTCGCCAGGCGCCCGACCGCCTCTTCCCCGAACCGATGATAGAGGTAATCGTAGAACCACGCGCCCTCGAGATACGGCCCGAGGCCGCCGGGCCATTCCACCGACCCGCCGTTCAAGCGGTCGAGCGGCTCGCCACGAGGCAGCCCCGCGCGGTTTCGCACGACCGCCGCGGTGTCGCCCGAGTTCAGCCGTCCGAGGCCGGTCGCCTGGGTCTCCCAGTAGGTGGCGAACCCTTCGATCTGCCAGGTGGGGAGGAACAGATTCGGGAACGCGACCGGAGAGCGTCCGAGGACGGCGCGCGCAACGGCCGCCCAGCCGACCGACTGGTTCAACTGGAGGATGTGCACGTATTCGTGGACGAAGACGAGCCGAAGCCAATCGTCCGTGTTGCCGATGTAATCAGCCAGGGCCGGCCAGATCGCTCTCACGCTGATGGTGCAGTACGGCACCGGCGTCGCCCAGCCGTTCGCGTCGTCGTCCTGGCCGGTGAGCACGACATGGGTGAGCGGCGGCGCGTCCAGCCTGACGCGGGCCGGCAGCGTCGAGTGGACCGACTCGGCGACAACCGCAAGGCGCCGTGCCAGCGGTTCCACTCCCTGGTGGTAGTAGATTCGGAAGTGCTCGGTCGCGAGGACGCGGAACCTGAGGTGGGGTTGATACTGCGCGGCTGCCTGGCCCGACGACAGGAGCGCCGCGCCGGCCGCCAGCGCCACGACCCGGAAAGCCGCGGCCGCGCGCGTCATGGTTCCTGCGCTTCCCGCTTCAGGTCAGCGAGCAGCGCTATCGCCTCGAGCGGGGTGATGCGGTTCGGGTCGAGTTCGCGGAGCCGCTCCGCCAACCGCTCGCCGGCCGACGGGAGGGACTGGAACAGGCCCAACTGCTGCTGCGGGTCGGTCGCGGTCTCGGCGAGCGACGGGCGGCCGCCCCGCGTCAATTCGTCCTGCTCCAGCGCGCCGAGGATCTCCCGGGCCCGGGCGACGACCGTCGGCGGCAACCCGGCCAGGCGGGCCACCTGGATGCCGTAGCTGCGGTCGGATCGGCCGGCCACGACCTTCCTGAGGAAGATGATGTCGTCGCGCCACTCTCGCGCGTCGACGTGGAAGTTGACGACGCCGGGAATGCCGTCGGCCAGGTCGGTCAGCTCGTGGTAGTGCGTGGCGAAGATCGTCTTCGGGCGGCAGCGCGGACCGGTCGCGAGGTGCTCGGCCACGGCCCACGCGATGCTCAGCCCGTCGAAGGTGGCCGTACCGCGTCCGATTTCGTCCAGGATGACGAGGCTGCGCGAGGTGGCCGAGTGCAGGATGTTGGCGGTCTCCTGCATTTCCACCATGAAGGTCGACTGCCCGCGCGCGATGTTGTCGGACGCGCCCACCCGCGTGAAGATCCGATCGACCAGCGCGAGCTTGGCCTGGCGCGCAGGCACGAACGAGCCGGCCTGGGCGAGCAGGCTGATCAACGCCACCTGCCGGAGGTAGGTGGACTTGCCGCCCATGTTCGGGCCGGTCAGGATCACCAGCTGGTGCGCCGCGCCGTTGAGCAGCGTGTCGTTGGGCACGAACGCGTCGGCCGAACGACGCTCCACCACCGGGTGCCGGCCCTCGACGATCTGGATCTCGTCGCCCTCGTGCACGTGCGGCTTGGTGTAGTTGCTGACGGTCGCCGTTTCGGCGAGCGCGGCGAGGACATCGAGCGCGGCGAGCGCGCGCGCGGAATCCTGGATGCGCGGGGCATGAGCGGCCACCTCGGCGCGGAGCGACTCGAAGATCTCGACTTCGCGGGCAAGAATGCGCTCGTCGGCGCCGAGCACCTTCTCCTCGTGCTCCTTCAGCGCGGGTGTGATGTACCGCTCGCCGCCGACGATCGTCTGTTTGCGGTGGTAGTCGGGCGGCACGGCGTGCAGGTTCGACTTCGAGACCTCGATGTAATAGCCGAAGACGCGGTTGAATCGGACCTTCAGCGAGGCGATGCCCGTGCGGGCGCGCTCCTGTTCCTCCATCTGCGCGATGATCTGCTTGCCCGACCGGCTGATGTGGCGGAGTTCGTCGAGTGCCGGGTCGAAACCGTCGCGGACGAACCCTCCGTCGCGGGCGAGCGCCGGCGGTTCGTCGGTCAGTGCGGCTTCGATGGCCGCCCGCACCTCCGGGACGTCGTCGAGCTCCGCGGCCAGGCTCCGCACGAGCGGCGACTGCATGTCGCCCTGGATCATCCGGAGACGGGGAATCGCCCCAAGCGACTGCTTGAGCGCGACGAGATCGCGCGGGCCCGCGGAACCGAGGGCCGTTCGAGCGACGAGGCGCTCCAGATCCTGGACCGACTTGAGCGTGTCGCGGAACCGGCCGCGCTCGGTCGTCTTGAACGCGAAATCCTCGACGGCATCCAGCCGGTCGCGGACCCGTTCGAGCGAGAGCAGCGGGCGCAGCAGCCAGTGGCGGAGGAGTCGGCCGCCCATGGCGGTGACGGTCCGGTCGATTTCGTCGAGCAGGGAACCCGCGCGTCCGCCCGTCGCGGACTCCACAACCTCCAGGTGCCGCAGCGTCACGGGATCGACGAGGAGCGTGTCGGACATCTGCCGGAAGCTCGCCGTGCGGACATGCGCGAGATCGGCCTTCTGCGTGTCACGCAGGTAGCGCACCAGCGCGCCGCCGGCCCGCACCGCCAGCGGGCGCTGCTCGAGGCCGAAGCCGTCCAGGCTCTTCGTCCTGAACTGCTCGAGCAGGCACGACCGGGCGGCTTCCGGCTCGAAGCCCCACGCGTCGACCGGGGTGGTCGGAATGCCGAGCGCGGCGATGGCCGGCAGGAACGCCGACAGCGCGAACTCCGCGGGAACGACCAGCTCGCGCGGGCGCAGCACCGCCATCTCGTCGGAGAGCGCCTGCAGACCGACGTCCCCGGAGTATTCCGCCGCGAGGAATTCGCCGGTCGAGAGGTCGATGAGCGCGACGCCGACCGCCTGAAGGGTCCTATCGTCCTGCGCGCCGGCAGCTCGCCGTGAGGCCAGCTCGGGCGCGATCGCCATCAGGAACGCGGGCTCCCGGGCGTCGAGATAGGCGGCGTCGGTGAGCGTCCCGGGCGACACCACGCGGACGACTTCGCGCCGCACCAACCCTTTGGCCTTCTTGGGATCTTCGACCTGATCGCAGATGGCGACCCTGAACCCCTTCTTCACCATCTTCGCCAGATACCCGTCCACGGCGTGATAGGGCACGCCGCACATCGGGATGCTGCCGCCGCTGGCGTCCTTGCTGCGTGAGGTCAGCGTCAGCTCCAGCGCCCGCGCGGCCACGAGAGCGTCCTCGTAGAACATCTCGTAGAAGTCGCCCATCCGGAAGAAGACGATGGCGCCGGGGTACTGGCGCTTGGCGTCGAAGTACTGCCGCATGGCCGGTGTGGCCTGGGCGGGAGCGACGGCCGGAGGGGCATCGGAGGAGGACGCCATGAGATTCAGGTCCCAGACAGTCTACAATAGGGCGTCACTGCGATGCTGGTTCTTGCGCTCGACACGACCACACGGGGCGGAAGCCTGGCGCTGGCGCGCGACGGCGGTGTGCTGGAGGTGTTCGAGGGCGATGCGGCGCGAACTCACGCGACGCGCCTGCCGGGCGACATCCTCGACTGCCTGGCGCGCCACGATGTTGGCCTCCGCGACGTCGACCTCTACGGCGTCGCGGTCGGGCCGGGCTCGTTCACCGGCTTGCGAATCGGTATCGCGACGATTCAGGGGCTCGCCTTCGCCAACGGCCGCCCGGTCGTGGGGGTGTCGGCCCTCGATGCCCTCGTCGAGGCAGCGGACCCGGACATCGCCGCCGGGGCCGCCGAGGGCGGCTTGAGAGCGGCCTGGATGGATGCCCGGCGGGGCGAAGTGTACGGCCGCCTCTATCGCCGGCAGGCGGGGCACTGGGCGGCGCAGGGCGAGCCCTCGGTCAACAGCCCGGCGGGTACGCTGGCGGCCTGGGCGGCGGTGCTGGCAGGCGCTGCCGTTGAGTTCGTCGGCGACGGAGCGGCGGTTCACGCGGGCGCGCTCGAGGGAGTCCTCCCCGGCGGAGCGCGGGTCATCCTCCCCGTGCCGCCGCTGGCCGCGGCGATTGCCGGCATCGCCGTCAGGCGCCGGTCGGAGGCCGGCCCGCCGCACCGAATCCGTCCGCTGTACGTGCGGCGGCCCGACGCCGAACTGGCCCGCGAACGGCAACGCGCTCCCAATACCAACGGCGCCTTGCCGGCGGGGTGGACCGTCGAGCCGATGACCGCGGCGGATCTCGACGAGGTCCTCGAGATCGAAGCGGTGTCCTTCACGAACCCCTGGAGCAGGCCGATGTTCGAGCAGGAGCTGCTCAATCCAGGCGTGTCCCATCTCCACGTGCTGCGAACCGGTGACTGGCGTGTCGCGGCCTTCTGCATGGACTGGGTCGTGGCCGACGAGGTGCACATCAACAACATGGCCGTTCGGCCGGAGTGCAGGGGCATGGGCACCGGCCGCGCCCTGCTCGCGACGGTCCTCGGCCGAGCCGCGGCCCTGGGTGCCCGACGGGCGACGCTCGAGGTGCGCCGGTCCAACGCGGTAGCCCTCAAGTTATACGAGCGACTCGGGTTTTCGGTCGTCGCCATCCGCAAGGAGTACTACGCCCATCCCGTGGAGGATGCGCTGATTCTCTGGAGGGATGAGCTGGCGCCGCCGGAGGGCGCCGACGGAGAACGGGCAGGACACGGTGCGGCTTGAATCACCCGGTACGATGTGGTAGGGTGCCGATAGGTTGCCCCGGCACGCCGTTGACGCCATCCAAGGAGGCTGAGCATGGCAGACTCGCGGGATTTGAAGCCCCTGCTTCTCGAAACCGATGAGGAGTTTCGCCACCTCGCCAGCAAGCATCACGAACTAGAGCAGCGCTTGCACGAGCTCACCGTCAAGCAGTACCTTTCGGGCCCCGAGCAGTTGGAGGAAATCACCCTCAAGAAGCGAAAGCTGCAGCTGAAGGACAAGATGGAAGTCATCGTCCGGCGCCACCGGGAGCAGATGGTGCCGGCCGTCGCCACGCCGAGCCTGCAACGCGGCTAGACGGCGGCGTCCACAATCGCGTTTCTGCGTCGAGAGCCGGCCCGGTTGCCGGCTCTTGACGTCTTGGACCGCGCCGGGTCCGCCACGCAAGTGGACTAGCGAGGCGAGCCTCGCTGGTCTGAGGCGAAGCCTCGCTAGTATCCATGACGATCGATCGAGCCGGGTTCCCGTTCGTGGCAGGGGCGCTGATCCCCGCGCTGGGCCTCGGCGCGTCCGGCTTGTGGATGTGGGCGTTGCCGTTCGTCCTGCTGGCCGTCGGCCTCGCGCTCTTCTTCCGCGACCCGGACCGGGCGGTCCCGGCGAGCACCGGCCTGGTGGTGTCTCCCGCCGACGGCCGCGTGATGGTCGCGGGCGCGCCGCCGACCGGCGCCGCGCCCGCCGGGCAGTGGATCCAGTTGAGCATCTTCCTGTCTCCCCTCGACGTGCATGTCAACCGGATCCCCGTGAGCGGGACCGTGACGCGGGTCGACTACAAGCCAGGGAGCTGCCGGGCCGCGTACAGGCCCGAGGCGACGACCGAGAACGAGCGCAACGAGGTGTGGATCGACGCGGCGACGTGTACGGTGGTGTTTCGGCAGATCACCGGCGTGCTCGTGCGGCGGGTCGTCTGCCGGGTCCGCCCGGGCGACGCGGTGCGGGCGGGCGACCGGATGGGCGTGATGAAGTTCGGGTCGAGGATCGACTTGTTCCTGCCCGTCGGCACACTGCTGCTCGTCGGGGTCGGTGACCGGGTACGGGCGGGTGAGACGGTCCTGGCCCAACTGGCCGGCGCCGGCGCGGCGGACCGCGGTGCCGGAATCGGTTACTGAGAGGACGCATGCCGCATGATCTCGACTCGGAGCGACGGCCCGCACTGCTCAGTCCGCTGCGGAGGGTGGGCGATCCACGGCGGCGCGGGCTGCGGCGGGGCGTGTCGCTGCTTCCCAGCCTGTTCACCGTCGGCAACATGTTCTGCGGCTACGCGTGCGTCGTGCACGCGATGCGCGGTGAGCTGGAGACGGCCGCGCCGTTCATCGGAATCGCGATCGTGCTCGACATGCTCGACGGTCGCATCGCCAGGCTGACGGGCACGACGAGCGCGTTCGGGCGGGAGTTCGACTCGCTGGCCGACGTCGTCTCCTTCGGGATGGCGCCGGCCCTCCTGGTTTTCCAGTGGGGCCTCGAGCCGCTCGGGCGCCTCGGGTGGGCTGCCGGGTTCGTGTTCGTCTCGGCAGGCGCCATCCGCCTGGCGCGGTTCAACATCCAGGCGAACAGCGACAAACGGTACTTCGTCGGCCTGCCGATTCCGGCCGCCGCGGCGGTTCCGGCTGCCACCGTCTACCTGTATCCGTACGGGCTGCACACCTACATGAGCGCCCTGCCCGCCCTGGCGCTGATGCTGGCGCCGGCGCTGCTGATGGTCAGCACCATCAGGTTCCGCAGCTTCAAGACGGTTGACCTCGAAGCGCGCCGGTCCTACAAGGTCCCGCTGGCGGTGGCCATCGGCTTCTTCGCCATTGCGACCTATCCGCGGCCGGCCCTGGTCGTGCTGGCCTATGCCTATCTGATATCGGCCTTCGTCGGGCTTGCCTGGACGCGCTTCCGTCGGCGGGATCCGGCGGCTCGCGGCGAGCAGCCGGAACCGGCCGACGCCAGCGGAACCGCGGTCGACAGTCCCTTGTAAAGAGCCGGACGGCTACGCCGCGGCGACGGGCAGCGTGATCGTCACCCTCGTGCCCTCGCCGGGCACGCTGGCGACGGTAATGGTGCCGGCATTCAGCTCGATGTTTCGCCGGGCGGTCGACAGACCAAGGCCGGTCCCTACCGCCTTCGTGGAGAAGTACGGCTCGAACAGGTGCGCCAGCGCCTCCCCGTCCATGCCGACCCCCGTGTCGGCCAGCGTGAGTTCGACAGACCGGTCCCCGTCTCGCCGAAGTTCGATCGTGATTGTACCGCCGCCCGGCATGGCGTGGAGCGCGTTGTCGATGATGTTCGTCAGCGCGCGCCCGATGAGCGCCCGGTCGACGAGCAGCGCCGGGACTGGGGATTCGATGCGCCGGACGAACGTCCACCGGCCTCCGGCGCCCGCCTCGTACGGCCGGATCACCTCCTCCAGGAGATCGGGAAGGTCGACCGGCGCGAGCCTCGCGGTCGGCGACGAGGCGAAGCTCGAGAACTCGGACGCGATCTGCCGGAGCAGGCGCACCTGGGAGAGGATCGAATCGACGCAGCCGTCGAGCACCGGGTCGGGTGGGCGGCCGCGGTCGGCGTGAACCCGGCGCAGATGCTCGGCGGACAGCTGAATCGGTGTCAGGGGGTTCTTGATGTCGTGAGCCACCTGGCGCGCCATCTCGGCCCAAGCCTCGAGCCGGTGGGTTCGCTCGAGCGCCTGGCGCTGGTGCAGCAGCTCGGCCGCCATGCGATTGAACGCGTCCACCAGCCGGCGGAATTCGTCAGACGAGGTGGTGGCCACGCGGGCATCGAGGTCCCCGCGTGCGATGCGCCTCGTGGCGCGGGTGAGGCGGTTCACCGGGTCGGCGATCCGTTCGGCCATCGGGTAACCGACCGCCGCGCCCATCAGGATGAAGACCAGCGCGGCCAGGATGAGGCGGCGGTTCAGGTCGTCGATCTCGCGTTCGATCTCCTGCTGGCGGAGCGTCAGCGGAACGGTCAGGATCGCATCGCGGTCGGTCGGCCGCAGCGGGGCGGCCGCGACCATGTATCGGAAGCCGGCCGCCTGCTCTTCGGTGATGATCGTGGGCATCCGGTCCAGCACGATGCCCCGATACACGTCCGCAGGCGTGCGTGAGGGCAGGAGGCCCGACGCGAACAGGTCCCGTTCGCTGGTGGCGTGCAGGCGCGCGCCGTCGAAGATGTTGACGCCCTGTCCGATCACGCGGCTGAGGCCGACCAGCGCGTCGTCGCCCAGCGCGTCGGCGCCCAGCTCGGCGCGCAGCTGCACCCGGTAATCCTCGATGATCTGCCTGGCGATTGCGGTCGTCTTGTGCGCCGCCGATTCCACGTCGGATCGGAGGCGGTCCGCGATGTAGATGCGCGTGACGAAGGCAAGCGCGACCACCGGCACGACCGTCGCCGCGACGAACGCCAGGGACAGCTTCCGGTAGAAGCTCTCCCTGATTTCGCGGAGCAGCGCCCGGCCGGACCGGACCCTCCGCACGCCAATCGTGCGGAACATCACCCCGCCAGCCAGGAGGCCCAGGTAGGCGACCCCGACGAGCACCGCGAGCTCCGCCAGGTTGATCAGATGCTCGATGGGGGCGATGACGGGATAGCCGAGGGCGTAGATCCCGGACCGGTCGTTCTGCAGGTAGACGTCGAACGCGGCGCCGCTCGCAGTCAGGCGTGCCCAGAGCGGCTGACGCGAGGCGCTGAGCCGCGCGAAGAGCGCGTCGTCGATCGGCCAGGCGCCGCCACCCGAGACGTAGAGGGCCGTCCGGCTCCAGCCATAGATGACGAGCGCGATATCGCGGCCCCTGGCCTCCTCCCGCGGCTCGGCGGAACGCCGGCGGAGCAGTTCGAGGTACGGATTCTGCGAAGACAGGAATGACAGCGAGCTGTTGTCCTGGATGCTGCGGACGATGATCGCGCCGACGCGGGCACCGCGCGCGTCGCAGATGGCACGGCCGGCCCGGAGCAACTGGCGTTCGCGCGCGCCGAACAGGCTGATCTCGACGAAAGTACGCCAGTCGCAACTTCCATCGATCCACGGCTCCGGCGCGGTCTCTTCAGGCAGATTGAGGGCGAACCGGCTCACGTTGATCCCCGCCGCGTCGTACAGCTCGACAGCGGACGAGACCCGGTGGCGCTCGAGGGCCGTGCCCTGCCAGATGAGGAACGCGCTTTCAGTCCAGGGGCCCGATCCGGGCGTTGGCGGGGGGCCGTACACGGCGGCTTCCAGCGCCCCGGCGCGGGCGTCGATCTCCCTCCGCGCGGCCTCGAGCCTGTACAGGAGGTTCTCGCGCTGCGTCAGGACCTCCGGGCCGAACCGCGTTTCCACCACGCGGCGCTTCGCGCCCTCCTGCAGGAACACGAGAGACGGGTACATCGCAATGGCGGGCCCCAGCAGCGCGAAGAAGCCGACAACCAGGCGGTAGCCGTGCGACGCGCGCCGGAGGCCGGCGAGGCCCCTGGGGCGAAGGAACGCCGCCGCGGTGACCGCCGCCATGATCACGAGCGCCTCGACGCGCGGCAGGCCGGCCAGGTGCCGGTGCCAGGCGACCGTCCAGACGACCGCGACCGCCACGCTCCAGGCGGCCAGCAGCGGCAGCATCACGCGCCCGTCGCTGCGACGGACGCGCCAGCGCGCCATCGACAGGCGGACCGCCAGGACGATTGACCAGACGAGCGCAGCGTGCAGGCAGACCAGGCCCAACGCCATGGCCATCCGGTCGGTCCCCCACGGGTGGGGAGAGAACTGCAGGGCGTTGACCGTGGCGTGCCTGAACGTGGCCGAGAGGAACGCCTCGTAGGCGATGACGGCGATGGCCGCCGCTGCGCCGGCGGCCGCGTGCTGGGCCAGGAAGGCGGCGGACGGACCGCTGCCGATCAGCGCGGCTCGCCGGCGCCCATGGAAAAGCGGCCGCCACCTCTCGACCGGCGTGGCGATCAGAACCACGGCCGCCAGGATCGCGAGCGCCGTGAGCAGGAAGTCGGCCGGATGCCTGGCGAGCGGTCCCAGGGGAAGCCAGTGGTAGTTCGTGGGAGAGAGCACGGCCTGGCTGCCGACCGGGAGCGCCAGAACCAGTAGTGCGCGGGCTGCCGCGACGAGAACGACGGCGGCAAGTGTCGCGAGTACGTGGGCTCGCACCGAGCTTGCCAGCCAGCGGCGGTCGAGCACCGGGCCGACCAGCAGCAGCGCCGTCAGTGCGAGGGCGGCATGGACGAATCCCGCGACCATGCGTCGATGTTCTTGGCGGGCGTTGCGGAGCGACTGCGGGTCGACCGTCGCTTCGGCGAGGACCTCCCCGGTCGGCGAGCGCACCACGAACCCGAACGCGATCCGGGGCTGGCCGGCACCCTCTGAACGGGGCCTGAGCGTGATCGGGCCCAGCGACGTGTCGATGCTGAACCGGTCGGGCGAGGCGTCGACGATCACCGCCTGCTCGGAGAACACCCACTCGGCGGCGACGATGCCGAGGCGGGCACCGGTTCGCCCGCTGCCGGCCGTGACCGGCTGCGTGCGGACCAGCCGAAAGCCGAGCGGACCCGGGGCGACGAACAACGCGGGAGGGCCGGCGAACCGGTCGGGCGGCGGACTGTTCGGCGTCGGCCGGCGTCCGGACGGGGCGCCGGTCAGTTCGGCCGGCCTGCCGGCCCACGCCAGCGCGGTGCCGTCGGGGCCATAGACCGTGACGGCAAGCGGCTCGGCCGGATCGCGCCCGACCAGTTGCGCGGCGCGCTCGAACAGCGGGCGCAGGTCGCGCTCGTCGGCCGGCTTCAGCAGGACGCGCTCGGCGTGGTCGGCTTCGGCGAGCGCCACGCGTTCGAGCGCCGAGGACATGCGCGCGAATGCGGCGCGGACCTCTCCCTCGACGCGGGCGAAGGCCGCGGCATCGTCGTGTCCCAGGCGAATCCGCTCGACCAGCCTGCCCCCGGCAGCGACCGCCGCCGCCGACAGGAGGCCGACCGACGCGATCAGGAGGAACGGGCGCAGCCGGAGATCGATGCGCATGTGCTGAAGTCAGGATACGTCAGGCGAGGAACAGGGGAAAGAGGTGCTTCGGTGTTATAGTGGCATTCCGATCCATGACGCATCCCGGGAAGGCTCGGACAGCGCTGAAGAGGGGCTCGCTGATCGCGGCGGCGAACTGGCAGGTCGTCGCCATCCAGTCGGTCGCGGACACGACGTTCAAGCTCCTGCTCGCGGTGCCCATCGTCGGCGGCGGCGTCTTGGTGACCGCGCTGCTCGGCCGCGATCTGGGTGACGTGATGGCGGGCGATTTGCGGCGGGTGCTGTTCGGCGTCGCCGCCACGTTGACGTCCAGACCGCTGGCGCTTGCCTCGTATTTCTTCGGATTCGCCGTCGTCCTGGCGGGTGGCGCGGCGCTGATGTTCCTGGTCAAGGGCGGCACCGTTGGCGTGCTGGTGCTGGCCGACAGGCATGCGGGCCCGGTGGAGCGCCCGCCGCTGCGCGTCGCCGGGTTCCGCCGGGCGACTCTGTTCTCGATCGACGCCTTCACTTCGGCCGCCGCCCGCCTCTTCCGGCGGTATCTCCTCTTGGGCGTGGCGCTCACGGTCGCCTACGTGCTGACAGCGGCGCTGTGCGGGGGAATCGCGTACGGACTGTACGTGCTGGGCGGCGACCGCCCGCTGCTGCTCGGGTCGGTCGTGGCGGTGGGTGTCGGCCTGTTCGTCGGCCTGGTGACGCTCGTCAACGTGTTCTATCTGCTCGCGCAGGTCGTCGTCGCGGTGAGCGACAGCCCTGTCGGCGCCGCCATCCGAGGTGTCGGGCGGTTTGTCCGCGGCGAATTCTGGCGGGTGTCGCGCGTGTTCGGCGTGACCGTGCTGCTGCTGGCGCTGGCGACCGTCCTGTCGGTCGTGGCGACGTGGGGCTTCTACCTGATCGCCTACGTACCCCTCGCGGGACTCGTCGTGCTGCCGCTCCAGCTGGGCGCCTGGCTGTTCCGCAATCTCGTGTTCCAGTATCTCGGCCTGACAGCCTTGTCGGCCTATCTGTCCCTCTACCGGTCGAGTGCCGCTGCCGCCGAGGGCGGCGCGGTCGCCCCGACATCCACCTGAGCGACGCCATGACTGACTACGATCGATTCCTCTCGAAGGCGGCCCTCAAGTCGCAGGGCTCCGCCATCCGCAAGATGGGCGTAATGGCCGTGCGGGTGCCCGACATGATCTCGTTCGCGCCCGGGTACCCGGATCCCGAGGTGTACGCGTGGGCGGAGTTCCGCGAGATCGCAGCGGAACTGCTGGGCGGGAAGGACGGGTCGGTCCTCCAGTACGGGCCGACGCGGGGCCACAAGCCGCTGGTGGACGCGTGCCTCGAGATTCTCGCGTCGCGCGGGATTGCGGCCACGACGGAGGAACTGCTCGTCACCACCGGATCGCAGCAGGGGATTGACCTGGTGGGCAAGGTGCTGCTCGATCCGGGCGACGTCGTGCTGGTGGAGTTGCCCGCCTACACCGGCGCGATCAGCGCCTTCAGGAACACCGGCGCCACGCTGGTCGGCGTCAAGCAGGACCCGGCAGGCATCGATCTCGAGGATCTCGATCGGGTCGTCGCCACCGAACGGGCCGCGGGCCGCACCGTGCGGTGCCTCTATCTGGTTCCGAACTTCCAGAACCCCACGGGCCTCCTGCTCTCGCTCGAGAAGCGGCGGCAGTTGCTCGTCTGGGCGTCGCGGGCCGACGTGCTCATCGTCGAGGACGATCCGTACGGGGCGCTCTACTTCGAGGACGCGGCGAGCGCGGCGGATACGCGGCCGATCAAGGCTGACGACCACGAGGGGCGGGTGATCTACCTGAGCAGCTTCTCGAAGACACTGGCGCCGGGGTTCCGCGTCGCGTGGATGGTGGCGCCCGAACCGCTCGCGTCGAAGCTGGATCTGTTCAAGCAGACGCAAGACCTGATGACGCCCGCGCTCGATCAGCACATCGTCTTCGAGGCGTATCGGCGGGGCATTCTGACCAGCCGGCTGCCGATGCTGCGCCGCTTCTACCAGGAGAAACGCACGGTGATGCAGACGGAGCTGAGAGCGCAGCTGGGCGATCTCATCACGTGGCCGGAGCCGAAAGGCGGCTTCTTCCTGTGGGCGACGCTGCCGGCGCGGTGCAGCACCGACGAGATGCTGCCGCGCGCCGTCGAGCAGCGCGTCATCTACGTGGCGGGCAGCGCCTTCTTCGTGGATCGCAGCGGAGGCAACGTCCTGCGCCTGTCGTTCTCGCTTCCGTCCAAGGAGAAGATTGTCGAAGGCGTGCGCCGACTCACTCGAGTCATCCGCGAGGAGCTGGCCGACCACCGGGCGCCTGTGGAGATCTGAGCCGGGCCGCGAACTACCGGGCCGGTTCCAGCAGCTGCGCGACCCCGTCGCCCGAGATCACCAGCAGTCGAGCCGGGCGGCCCTCGCTGCCCGGCACGAGCGCCGCGGCCCCGGGCACCTCGCCGCCGAGCGTGACGCTGCCGGCCGGCTTGCCGTCGGCGATTCTGAAGGCGGGCAGGGCGGCGGAGACGCCCGGCACGACCAGCAGCGGGCCCATCAGGAAGGGCCCGCCGGTCGGGCGGTGAGGGACCGGCGATTTCCACCGCTGATTGCCGTCGGACCGCTTCAGCGACCGCAGGACGTTGTCGAGCGAGACGAAGCACGCCCGGTCTCCGACGGCGGCGGTGGTTCCCACGATGATCCCGCCCGTCCGCCAGCGCCACTTCCGCCCGCCACGGTCCGCAGACAGGCAGTAGAGGAACCGGTCGCTCGCGCCGACGAACAGGCGGTCGTCGAGCGGAGTGAGCGTAGTCCCGTCGGCCGGGAGCTTCGCCTCCCAGACCGCCCGTCCGGTTTCGAGCGCGAGCGCCACGACCCGGCCGTCTCGAAGCGCGAGATACACCAGGCGGCCAGCGGCGGCCGGCCGCACGCGGGTCGTCGCGCCGATGGGCTGCGTCCACAGGGTGGCGCCCGTCGCGGCCTGGAGCATGGTGGCGCGCCCGCCGTCGGTCACCACCAGCAGCCAGCCGCCCTGGCTGAGCAGCGGAGCCGCGGCGGTTCCGTCGAGTGGCACGCGCCACCGCCGCGCGCCATCGCGGGTGTCGAGCGCCTCCACCTCGTTCGGGCGCGCGAGCACCACGAGGCCGGCCGCCGTCTCCGGCGGCACGGCCACGTCAGCCACCGGCACGGACCACGCCACCTTGCCGTCGCGCAGGGCGAGCGCGGCCAGGCGGGACCCGCGGAGTACGACGAAGGCGGTCTCCGCGTCCACGGCCGGGGCGGCCGCAGGCACGTCGGGCAGCGTGACCGTCCACGCCGTCATCAGCGGGGGCGCCGGAGCTGGCGCGGGCGCGGGCGCCTGCGCTCCCGCGGACCCCAACGCGGCGAGGACCACGACGAGGGCTCGAATCGACAGAGTAGGTCGGCGCGACTGCACGCCGCTATAATACCGTCTGGCGCTTCCAAACGTCCCGACGATTGGCGAGACAACGGCTCGATGGCTGAGTTCATTCACCTTCACCTCCACACCGAGTTCTCGCTCCTGGATGGCGCGTGCCGGGTCGACGAACTGCTGGCGCACGCGTCCAGGCAGAAGGTGCCGGCCCTGGCGGTGACTGAACACGGGAACCTGTTCTCGTCGGTCGTCTTCCACGACAAGGCGAGAAAGAAGGGGATCAAGCCGATTCTCGGGTGCGAAGCCTACGTCGCGACCGGCAGCCGGTTCACGAAGGGCGGCGGCATCGGGGAGAGCAACAACCACCTGGTGCTCCTCGCAGAGAACCTCGAGGGGTACGCGAACCTCATCAAGCTGGTCTCCGCCGCCTACACCGAGGGGTTCCACTACCGGCCGCGCATCGACAAGGAGCTGCTCTCGCAGCACTCGCGCGGCCTGATCGGGCTCAGCAGCTGCCTCAAAGGCGAGGTGCCATCCCACCTGCGGGCCGAGCAGGAGCAGCGCGCGATTCAAGCGGCCTCGACCTATCGCGACATCCTGGGCCCGGGCAACTTCTTCCTCGAGATGCAGTACCAGGGCATCGACGACCAGCGCACGGTCAACGTCGGCCTGCAGCGGGTGGCGAAGCTGCTCGACCTGCCGCTCGTCTGCACCAACGACGTCCACTATCTGCACCGGGAGGACTTCCGGGCGCACGACGTCCTGCTGTGCATCGGCACCGGCAAGACCGTCAACGAGGTCGAGCGCCTGCGGTACTTCGGCGACCAGTTCTACCTGAAGTCGCCCGAGGAGATGGCGCGCGTGTTCGGAGACCTCCCGGACGCGATGGCGAACACCGTGGCCATCGCCGACCGGTGCAACGTGGATCTCGGCCCGACGAGGCACCAGCTGCCGGAGTTCGAGGTGCCGGCCGGCGTGGCGCTCGACGACCATTTCGAGCGGATGGTGTGGGAAGGGTTCGCGCGGCGGCGGCCGCGGCTCGAGGCCCAGCTGGCCGCCGGGCAGCTCCGGCTCGGCCTCGAGGCGTACGAGCAACGCGTGGCCTACGAGATCGCGATGATCAAGCAGATGAAGTACGCGGGGTACTTCCTGATCGTCTGGGATTTCATCCGCTACGCGCGCGAGCGGGGCATCCCGGTCGGCCCGGGCCGCGGGTCGGCGGCGGGCAGCGTTGTGGCCTGGGCCCTCAACATCACCGATGTCGATCCCCTGCATTTCGACCTGATCTTCGAGCGGTTCCTGAACCCCGAGCGCATCTCGCTGCCCGACATCGACATCGACTTCTGCGAGCGTCGCCGCGGCGAGGTGATCGAATACGTCACCCGCAAGTACGGCCGCGAGAACGTCGCCCAGATCATCACGTTTGGCACGATGAAGGCCCGGGCCGTCGTCCGGGACGTCGGTCGGGCGATGGACGTTCCCTACGCCGACGCCGACAAGGTGGCGAAACTCATCCCGCCGACGCTCGACATGACGCTCGACAAGGCGCTCGTGGAGAGCCAGCCGCTCAGGGACCTCGAGACGGGTGACGCGCGGGTCAAGGACCTCCTGGAGGTGGCGCGCCGGCTCGAGGGCATGACGCGCCACGCGTCGGTCCACGCGGCGGGCGTCGTCATCGCCCCGAAGCCCATCACCGAGTTCGCGCCGCTGTACAAGGGGGCCCGGGACGAGATCACCACGCAGTGGGGGATGAAGGAGATCGAGCGGATCGGCCTTCTGAAGATGGACTTCCTGGGGCTGAGCACGCTGACGCTGCTCGACGACGCCCTCAAGTCGATCGCCAGGGCGACGGGCCGGGTGATCGACCTCGCCGAGCTGCCGCTCGACGACGCGAAGACGTACGAGCTGTTCGCCGAAGGGCAGACGCTCGGCGTGTTCCAGTTCGAGAGCTCCGGGATGCGCGACATCCTGCGAAAGGCCAAGCCCCAGCGGCTCGAGGACCTGATCGCGCTGAACGCCCTCTACCGGCCGGGCCCGCTGCGTGGCGGCATGGTGGACGACTTCATCAACCGGAAGCACGGCCGGGTCGAGGTGAAGTACGATCTGCCGCAGCTCGAGCCGGTGCTGCGCGAGACCTACGGCGTCATCGCGTATCAGGAGCAGGTGATGCGGATCGCCAACGAGGTGGCGGGGTTCACCCTCGGCGAGGCCGACCTCCTGCGGAAGGCGATGGGGAAGAAGGACGCGCGGGTCATGCAGGCGCAGCGCGAGAAGTTCCTCCAGGGGGCCAGGGCGCGCAAGGTCGACGCGAAGAAGGCGGCGGACCTGTTCGACCTGATGGAGGCGTTCGCGGGATACGGCTTCAACAAGTCGCACTCGACCACCTACGCGCTGGTGGCCTACCACACGGCGTACCTCAAGGCGAACTACGCGGCCCACTTCATGGCGGCGCTGCTGACGATCGAGTCGCAGAACGCCGCCAAGCTGGCGATCTACCTCGGCGAGTGCCGGGCGCTGGGCGTCCCGGTGTTGCCTCCGGACATCAACACCAGCGAGCTGGCGTTCACCGTGACGCCGGACGGCGTACGGTTCGGCCTCGGTGCCGTGAAGAACGTGGGCGAGGCCGCGGTGCTGGCGCTGCTCGACGCCCGGGGGCGCGACGGCGGGGTGCGATCGCTGTACCGGCTCTGCGAGCAGCTCGACTCCAAGCAGGTCAACCGGCGCGTGTTCGAGAGTCTCGTGAAGTCGGGCGCGTTCGATTCCCTGGCGGGGGGCGTTCCGGCGCTGGAGGGCCTGACGGCCGCGGCGCTCCGCTCGCGTCTCTTCTCGGCGGTCGAGAAGGCGCTCGAGCACGGCACGCGCAGCCGGCGCGACCGCGACCAGGGCCAGACTCAGCTGTTCGCCGGCTTCGGCGGTGGGATGGACGAAGGGGCGGCTCTCGACTGCGAGCTGCCGGACGCCCCGGCGTGGACCGAGGCGGAGCAGCTGGCCGGCGAGAAGGAATCGCTGGGGCTCTACTGGAGCGGGCATCCGATCGAGCGGTACCTGCCCGAGCTCCAGGCGATCGGAGCGCGCAGCATCGCCGACCTGACGGGAACCGACGACGGGAGCCAGGAGGGCGGCCCGTCCGCGCCGCGGCCGGGCGAGGTGACGGTCGGCGGCATCATCGGCGCCGTCCGCGCGCTCAAGACGCGCAAGGGCGATCGGATGGCGGCGTTCGCGCTCGACGACCTGCACGGCAGCCTCGAGGTGGTCGCGTTCCCGGAGGCGTTTGCGAAAGCGTCGTCCCTCATTCAGACCGACGGTATGGTGCTGGTGAAGGGGCGGTTCGAGCGCGACGACGAGACGGCCCGGCTGCTGGCGAGCGAGATCGTCTCGATCGAGGAGGTGCGGGAGAGAGCGGCGCGCTCGGTGGCCATCCGCCTGGCGATGCCGCCCCACGGCCGCGCGACGGTCGAGGCGCTGCTCGGCGTGCTGGCGCGCCACAAAGGCGACCGGAAGGTGGCGCTCGAGGTCGAACTCCGGGGCGGCGGCCGGCCCCTCAAGGTGAAGGCGGACCTGCTGGGGCCGACGCGCGTCAGGCCGTCCGCCCAGCTGATTGCCGAGCTCGAGCAGGTGTGCGGCGAGGGGGCAGTGTGTCTGCGGTAGCGACCGGGAGACCCATGAGCAGAACCAGCGACGTTCCGGAGTTCGAGGCGCCGATTGCCGTCCTGCTGAAGGAAATCGAGGCGATGTCGCTGATGCCGCGCACCGACTCGCGCGAGCGGGAGATCGACCAGTTGCAGCGGCGGGTCGACTCGATGCGCAGGGAGATCTACGCGAACCTCGGGCCCTGGCAGCGTGTGCAGGTGGCCCGGCATCCGAACCGCCCCTGCATGCTCGACCACGTGGCGCGGCTGTTCCCGGAGTTCGTCGAGATTCACGGCGACCGGAGATTCGCCGACGACCACGCCATCATCGCCGGCATGGCCAGGTATCACGACGAGCCGGTGCTGGTCGTCGGCCACCAGAAGGGCGGGGCGGACACCAGGCAGAAGATCTACCGGAACTTCGGCTACGCGAAGCCGGAAGGGTACCGGAAGGCCATCCGCGCGATGAAGCTCGCGGAGAAGTTCGGCCGGCCGATCATCGTCATCGTCGACACGCCGGCGGCGTATCCGGGCGTCGAGTCGGAGGAGCGGGGCGTCGCCGAGGCCATCGCCTACAATCTCCGGGAGATGGCCGCGCTCAACACGCCCATCATCGTGGCGATCTGCGGGGAAGGGGGCAGCGGCGGCGCGCTCGGCCTCGCAATCGGCGATCGGATCCTGATTCAGGAGTTCGCGATCTACAGCGTCATCCCGCCCGAAGGATGCGCGGCGATCCTCTGGCGCGACGCTGGTCGCAAGGTCGAGGCGGCGGAGGCGCTGAAGCTGACGGCGCCCGACATGCTGCGGCTCGGGATCGTCGACACGATCGTGCCCGAGCCGGTGGGTGCGGCCCACAACGATCCGGCATCGGCGTCGGGCCTGCTCGATCGGGCGATCAGCAGCGCCCTGGAGGACGTGAAGGCGATGTCGCCCGAGGACCGGCTCAACGCGCGGTACCAGAAGTTCCGGAACATGGGGCGGCTCGGGATCGATTTCGCGGAGGCTGCGTCGTAGCGACGCGGCGCGCGCACCCGGCCGCGGCAGCCCTGGCTCGGAACCCGCCATGCCACCATTGCTCTGGGACCACCAGCCCTGGGATGAGGCCGTCGCCGCCTCGCTGGCCGAGGCGGCGGGGATCGACCTCGTGACGGCGCGGCTGCTCCAGCAGCGCGGCGTGACGACGCCGGACGCGGCCGCCCGGTTCCTCCGGCCCTCGCTGGACCATCTCCACGATCCACTCGCGCTCTCGGACATGTCGGCGGCGGTCGATCGGGTGTTCGCCGCCATCACCAGGAAGGAGCGGGTGGCCATCCACGGCGATTACGACGCCGACGGCATCACGTCCACGGTGATCCTCGAGCGGGCCATCGCCGGGCTCGGCGGAGACGTCTCGCACTTCATCCCGGAGCGAATCCGGGACGGCTACGGCCTGCAGGTGCCGGCCGTCGAACGCCTGCACGCCGACGGAGCCCGGCTGATCATCTCGGTGGACTGCGGCATCCGCAGCGTGGATGCCGCACGCCGGGCGTCCGAGCTCGGCCTGGACCTGATTGTCACGGACCACCACGAACCCGATGGCGACCTGCCGAAGGCGCTGGCGGTCATCAATCCGAAGCGCCGCGACTGCCGGTACCCCGACAAGGACCTGGCGGGCGTCGGCGTCGCGCTGAAGCTGGTGCAGGCGCTGTGCGCCAAGGCCGGCCGGGACGCCTGGCTCCCGGCATTCGTGAAGATCGCGGCGATCGGCACGCTCGCGGACGTCGTGCCGCTGGTCGGCGAGAACCGTGTGATCGCGAAGGTCGGCCTCGACCTGCTCTCGCGCGGGCCGAACAAGGTGGGCTTGCGGGCGCTGATCGAGGCGTCTGGCCTGAGCGGGAAGGTGATCGACAGCTACCACGTGTCGTTCATCCTCGCGCCCCGGCTCAACGCGGCGGGCCGGATGGCGACGCCGGACCTCGCCGCGAGGCTGCTGCTGGCCTCAGACGAGGCCCAGGCCGAGGAGGCGCGGGGCCTCGCGGCCCGGCTCAGCGACGAGAATCTGAAGCGCCAGGAGGAGGAGCAGTCGGTGCTGGCGCTGGCGAAGAAGGCGATTGAGCACGATCCGGACATCGGGTCGCACGCCGTCCTCGTGGTCGCCGGTGAAGGCTGGCACCGCGGCGTGATCGGCATCGTCGCCTCGAAGCTCGTCGAGGCGTTCCACCG
Source organism: uncultured Acidobacteriota bacterium (assembly GCA_963698725.1). Taxonomy (GTDB): domain Bacteria; phylum Acidobacteriota; class Vicinamibacteria; order Vicinamibacterales; family Fen-181; genus FEN-299. Next base: position 297,738 of record CAVORY010000002.1, on the reverse strand, counting down.
GCCGGCCGTTGTGGTGTCGCTGGAGGACGGCTTCGGGCACGGGTCGTGCCGCAGTATTGGCGCGTTCGACATGCTGTCGGCGCTCGAATCGTGCGGACGCCATCTGGTCCGCTTCGGCGGCCACCGGATGGCGGCCGGGCTGACGGTGGACGGGAGCGCGTTCAAGACCTTCCGGGCGGCGCTGCAGGCGCATGGCGACGCGTGTCTCGGGCCGGACGACCTGCGGCCGCGGCTTCGCGTGGACGCCCGCCTGGATCTGGACGCGGTCAGGGGACGGCTGGTCGAGGAGATCAAGGCGCTCGAGCCGTTCGGGATCGGGAATCCGAGGCCGGTGTTCTTCGCGGGGCCGGTGGAGATTGTCGACGGTCCGAGGCGGATCAAGGAGCGCCACCTGAAGATGTCGGTCCGGCACCGGGGACGGATCTTCCGCGCGATAGCCTGGCGCGCCGTCGAGCGCGAGCCGTTCGTGCTCGCGAACCGGGGGGCGGTCGACATCGCGTTCTCGCTCACCGAGAACACGTTCAACGGCGAGACGCGCACCGAACTGACGGTCGCCGATTTCCGCGCGCCGGGGATTGGCGCGGAGGCCGCCGCGCCATGACGCCCTGGCAGCGGCGCCTCAGGCTCGGCCTCGGGATCTTCGTCGTCGCGCTGGCGACCCTGCTCGGCGTCTCGCTGTGGAGGTCGCGTTCGGCCGAGACCGTCACGCCGCTGCCCGCCAAGGCCGACCCGGCGGCGATTGTCGAGAGCACGTCGGGCGGCCTCGTCAGGGCGATCGACGCCAGGCAGGATCTCACGATCGAGCACTACGACAAGCTGGAAGGGTACCGGACGGCCGGACGAAGATCACCGGCGGTCGGTTCACGATCCTGCGGCGCGGCGGCCGCGACTTCTCGATCCGGGCCCGCGTGGCCGAGATGAAGGGGACGGTGCCCGACGTCGACATCGCGATGACCGGCGACGTGGAGATGGTGGCGAGCGACGGCCTGAGGGTTCGGGCGGAGCAGGCGACCTACGTCAACGCCGACGGGCTCGTGCGGGTGCCGGGAGCGGTCCAGTTCGAGCGCGGGCGCATGCGAGGCACGGCCATCGGCCTGACCTACGACAAGGCGCGCGACGTCCTCGCGCTGCTCGACCGCGTCGTCATCAGGACGGCGCCGGACGAGAAGGGCGAGGGGGCTGTCGACATCGACGCCGGGACCGCGGGCTTCGCCCGCGCCGACAAGTACATGCGCTTCGAGCGCGGGGTGACGATCGTCGGCCAGGGGCAGACGATCGGGGCCGAGACCGCGGTGGCCTTTCTGACGCCGGACGAGACGCGTATCCAGATGCTGGAACTACGGGGCCGTTCGAGCGTCAAGGGAGCCCCCAGGACCGACGGCGGCCTCGAGGGCATGACCGCCCGTGACATCGATCTCACGTACGCCCCGGACGGGCGGACGCTCCGGCGCTCCGTGCTCAGCGGGGACGCGGTGATCACGCTGGCCCGCTCGGCGGACAGCGCCCGCCGCAAACTGTCCGGGCAGTTCGTCGACCTCGGCCTGGCGCCGGACGGCACGACGCTCGTGGCGCTGAACGCCAGGGACCGGGTGCTGCTCGAGCTGTTCGCCGACAAGACCACTCCCGCGCGGACGATCAAAGCGGGCGCGCTCCAGGGCAGCGGGCCGCCGTCGACCGGGCTGACCGGCGCGACGTTCGGCGGGGGTGTGGAGTTCCGCGAGACGCCCGCGGCGCCCGGAACGCCGAGGATCGCGTACTCGTCCACGCTGGACCTGTCGATGAAGAACGGCTTCGGTTCGCTGGAGACCGCGCGGTTCGGGGGCGGCACGAGGTTCGAGCAGGGCCGGATGACCGCGACCGCCCGCGACGCGCGCTACGGCCTCGCGGCGGGAACGCTGAATCTCTCGGGCCTGGACGAGCGAACCGGCCGCGCGCCGCAGGTCGTGGACGAGCGCGCGACGATCGAGGGGAAACGGATCGACGTGGCTCTGAACTCCAGGGAGATCGTCGCCACCGACAACGTCAAGGCCGAGTCGCGCGGACGCCGGGAGGGTGCCGAGGCCCGGGGCGGAGAACGGGCCGGCGATGCGCGGCAGGGCCCCCGATCGGGCCTGATTCGCCAGGACGCGCCGGCGTACGCCACCGCGGACGCCCTGACCTACGACAGCGCGACGACGCTCGCCGTCTACACGGGCAACGCCCAGCTGTGGCAGGGCGAGACGACGATTAAGGGCGACAGGATTGTCGTCGACGATCAGAAGGGCGACCTGTCGGCGTCCGGTCGGGTCGTGTCGAAGATGATGCTGAACCGGGTGGACTCGAAGTCGAAGGCAAAGGAGCAGGGCCGCTCGGTGGCGACCGCCCGCGAGATGGTGTACGAGGATCGGTTCCGCCGGGTGACGTACACCGGGGAGGCCCGGCTGAACAGTCCGGAAGGGGGCGACCTGGCCGCCAACCGGATAGAGATGCACCTGGCGGAGGGCGGGGACCAGATGGAGCGCCTGGAGGGGTATGGGGCGGTCACGATTCGCACGCCCGAAGGGCGCACGGCAACCGGGGCCCGGCTCACCTACCTGACGGCCACCGACGAGTACGTCATGACGGGGTCGCCGGCGACGTACGAGGACGAATCGGGCGAAACTACAGGCAATTCTTTGACTTTCTCGAGATCGACTGATAGGATCGTCGTCGACGGCAAGGGGTTGAGACGCAGCGAACTCAAGCGTGTGATCAAAGGCTGACGGGATTCGTGTCGACCGCATGGCCACCCTCCGGACCCAAGAGCTGACGAAGTCCTACGGCGGCCGCACGGTGGTGCGCGGCGTCAGCCTCGAGGTGGCCTCGGGACAGGTGGTGGGCCTGCTCGGGCCCAACGGAGCGGGCAAGACGACGACGTTCTACATGACCGTCGGCCTGACGGCCCCGGATTCGGGCCGCGTCCTGCTCGACGGCGCCGACGTCACCGGCGATCCGATGTACGTCCGGGCGCGGAAGGGGATCGGGTACCTGCCGCAGGAGCCGTCGATCTTCCGCGGGCTGACGGTCGCGCAGAACATTCTCGCCATTCTCGAGACGCTCCCGATCGACGCGCAGACCCGGCGGGTGCGCCTGGGCGAGCTGCTGGCCGAGCTGAACCTGGCGCCCCTGGCGGATTCGCCGGCCTACACGCTGTCGGGCGGCGAGCGCCGCCGTGTCGAGATTACCCGCGCCCTGGTGGTGTCGCCGCTGTTCATCCTGCTGGATGAACCGTTCGCCGGGATCGATCCCATTGCGGTGGCGGACATCCAGAAGATCATCTTCCACCTGAAGGAAAGGGGTATCGGTGTCCTGATCACCGACCACAACGTGCGCGAGACGCTGCGCATCACCGACCGGGCGTACATCGTGCGCGATGGCGTGATCTTTCGCAGCGGCACGCCGGAGAGCCTGGCGAGCGACGAGGACGTCCGGCGGATTTACCTCGGGACCGAATTCAGGTTGGACTAAGATTGGATCGGCGCCTGGCGAGGGCGCCACGATAGACCATGGCGATCCAGCAGCGGCTCCACACCAAGCTCGTTCAGAAGCTCATCTTGACGCCGTCGCTCCAGCAGGCGATCAAGCTGTTGCCGATGTCCACGCTCGAGCTCGGCGAGCTGCTGACGCAGGAGATGGTCGAGAATCCGCTGCTCGAGGAGGCGCAGGTCGAAGAACTCCAGGCGACCGACGCCACCCCGGTCACGGACAAGGCGGATGAGGCGCCGAAGGAGCAGAAGGCCGACACCTGGGACGACCAGGACTACGAGTACTTCTTCGGCGACTACCTCGACGAGGGGTACCGGCCGCGCGCCCAGCAGGAGATCAAGGAACTGCCGCCGATCGAGAGCACGCTCTCGACCACGACGTCGCTCTCCGACCATCTGCTCTGGCAGCTGTCGATTCAGAGCGACGACGACGTGCTGCGCGAGATCGGCACGGCCATCATCGGGAACCTCGACGACGACGGCTACCTGGTGGCCTCGGTGGACGAGATCGCGTCGATGGGCACATGGCGCATCGAGGACGTCACCCGCGCCCTCACGCTGGTGCAGGGCTTCGACCCGATTGGCGTGGCCGCCCGCGATCTCCAGGAATGCCTGTCGCTGCAGCTTCGGCAGCTCGGCCTCGACGGCACGCCGACCGAGCGGATCGTCACCGAGCACCTGCGCCTGCTGCAGAACCACCAGGTCCCCGAACTCGCGCGCAAGCTGGGTATTCCGATCGAGGAGATGAAGCAGCACATCGCGATCATTCAGCACCTCGACCCGAAGCCGGGCAGCCGATACAACCTCGCGCAGTCCCAGTACGTGACCCCGGACGTCACGGTCATCAAGGTCGAAGACCAGTACGTCGTCCTGCTGAACGAGGAGGGGCTGCCGCAGCTTCGGATCAGCCCGGCCTACCGGCGGCTGCTCGACAAGGGGGCCGAGAACAGCGACGAGACGCGCGCCTACGTGAAGGACAAGTTCCGGTCGGCGCTCTGGCTGATCAAGTCGGTCGACCAGCGGCAGAAGACGATCCACAAGGTCGCCACGAGCATCGTGAACTTCCAGCGCGAGTTCCTGGACCACGGGATCGAGCACCTCCGGCCGCTGGTGCTGCGCGACGTCGCCAACGACATCGGGATGCACGAGTCGACGGTGAGCCGCGTGGTGACCAACAAGTACATGCACACGCCCCAGGGCGTGTTCGAGATGAAGTACTTCTTCCACAGCGGCATCAGCAGCTCGTACGGCGAGAGCGTCTCGTCGGTCACGATCAAGCAGCGGATCAGGAAGATCATCGAGGGCGAGGACCCGCAGAAGCCGCTCAGCGACTCGAAGATCGTCAGCCTGCTGCAGAAGGAAGGCCTGGTGCTCGCGCGCCGCACCATCGCGAAGTACCGCGAGGAGCTGAAGATCTCCACCTCCAACCAGCGCAAGGTGCTCTACTGACGGCCGCCTATGCGACTTGAACTGACCGGCCGGCACGTCGAGATCACCCCCGAACTGCGCAGGCAGGTCGGGAAGGGGCTTGAGAAGCTCGACCGCCACCTCGAGAACGGGATCGTCTCCGTGCAGGCGGTGCTGACGCTCGAGAAGTACCGCCACACGTCCGACTTCACCGTCCACGCCCGTGGCGATCGTTTCTTCCATGGAATCGCGGCGACGAATACCTGGGCGTCGTCCGTTGCCGGGGCGATCGAGAAGATCGAGCAGCAACTGCTGCGGATGAAGGGGAAGCGGCAGGGGCGCAAGCGGCGCGCCGCGTCGCGGCGCGCTCTCCCGACCGAGCGTCCGACGCTTCCCGCGCCGAGCGACGAGCCGAAGGCGACACGCGTCCGGCGCGTGCGCCGTTACGCGGTGAAACCGATGACCGTCGAGGAGGCCGCGCTCGTGGTCGAGGCGGGCGACGACACGTTCCTCGTCTTCCGCAACGCCGCGACGGACGCCGTGAGCGTGCTGTACCGCCGAAAGGACGGCGACCTCGGCCTGATCGAGCCGGAGGTCTGAACACGTCGGGGGCGGCCCACACGATGGCCAGCGGCACTTCCGGTGTGAGCGTCGACGCGCTCCTTCGAGCGCATCCCGAGGCCGTCGGCCTTCCGCTCGAGTTGATAGCCGGCCGGCACGGCTGCGACCGCCGGATTACGAGCCCGCACATTCAGAAGACCGGCCTGGCGCTCGCCGGCTTCGACGCCTACCTGTCGGCGGGCCGCATCCTGATCCTCGGCGAGAGCGAGGTCCGGTTCCTCGAGAGCCTGTCGGCGTCGTCCCGGCTGGAAGCGCTGCGGCGGACCTTCGCGCACGACATCCCTGCGGTGATGATCACGGCCGGCCTCCCGGCGCCGCCGGAACTCCTGCTGGCGTCGGACCGAGCGGGCGTGCCGCTCGTCGCCACGCCGGTGTCGACGCCGATTGCCATCGCGAAAGTCAGCGCGATCCTCGAGGACTCGCTCGCCGAGCGGACGATCATCCACGCCGTGCTGATGGACATCCTCGGGCTCGGCGTGCTGATCGTCGGCGAAAGCGGCATCGGCAAGAGCGAGTGCGCCCTCGACCTGGTCGTCCGCGGCCACCGGCTCGTCGCCGACGACACCGTCGAAATCCGGCGACGCGCGGAGAGCGTCCTCATCGGCACCTGCCCCGACCTGACGCGGCACCACATGGAGGTGCGGGGGCTCGGCCTCATCAACATCCAGGACCTGTTCGGCGTGGCCTCGACGCGCTCCTCCAAGCGGGTCGAGGTGGTCGTTCAGCTCGAGCGATGGGAGCCGGGCCGGGAATACGAGCGGCTGGGTCTGGACGACGCGTACTACGAGATTCTGGGTCTGCCGGTCCCGCTGCTGCGCATGCCGGTGGCGCCGGGGCGCAACCTGTCGATCCTCGTCGAGGTGGCGGCGCGCAACCAGATCCTCCGGACGCGCGGCCACCACGCCGCCCGCAAGCTGGCGGCCCGCCTCGAACGCCAGCTCCTGGAACCGGATGCCGGGGAGTCCGGTCCCGAGGCCGATCGGGACGACAGGACGGAGGGGGACGCGTGACGCGCGGTGTGAAGCGGGCTGTCGGCGTGCGGCGGGCCGGCGACGGCAGCCGCTTCGTCGTCCTGACGGGGCTGTCCGGAGCCGGGAAATCGCAGGCGATTCGGGCTCTGGAGGACCTGGGCTACTTCTGTGTGGACAACCTGCCGCTCCTGCTCGTCCCCACGCTCGCCGAGCTGTCGCTCCGGGCCGGGGGCGACCTGAAGAAGGTGGCGATCGTCGTCGACGTGCGGGAGGGAGCGTTCCTGTCACGGTTTCCGCAGGTCATGCGGAGGCTGCGGGCGACGCGCGGCCTCGATCCCACGCTGATCTTCCTGGAGGCCGCCGACGGCACGCTGGTTCGCCGGTTCAGCGAGACGCGGAGGCCGCATCCCCTGGCGAAGGACAGGCCGGTCGTCGACGGCATCCGGGAAGAGCGGAAGCGCCTGGTGTCCATCCGGCGGCTCGCCGACGAGACGGTGGACACGACGGATCTGACGGTGCACGAGCTGCGCGAGGTCTTCATGGCGATCTCCCGGGGCCGGTCGCCTCGCGGTCGCATGCTCATCGCGTTCACCAGCTTCGGTTTCAAGCACGGCGTTCCGCCCGAGGCGGACCTGGTCTTCGACGTCCGGTTCCTGCCCAACCCGCACTTCGTGCCCGAACTGCGGGCCGGCACCGGGCGCGACCCCGCCGTCGCGCGATTCATGCGACAGCACGCCGAGACCGGCGCCCTCCTCGAACGGCTCACGGACTTCCTGCGCTTCGTGATTCCGCACTACGTGACGGAGGGGAAGAGCTACCTGACGGTGGCGATCGGGTGCACCGGGGGACGCCACCGGTCGGTCATGATCGCGGAGGCGCTGCGCCGCGAACTGAGCGACGTCGATGGCGTGAGGCTCCGGGTGCGCCACCGGGACATCGACATCGGGAACGAGTAGGATCGACGCATGGGAGTGGAGCGATGATCGGTGTGGTCGTCGTCACGCACGGGCAACTGGCCACCGAACTGGTGAACGCCGCCGAGACGATCGTGGGCGACCTCCCCCAGTTCGCCGCCGTCTCGATCGGCTGGCACGACGACGTCGATGACGCGCGGGAGGAGATCCGGCAGGCGATCGCACGCGTGCAGGGTCCGGAGGGCGTCCTGATCCTGACCGACATGTTCGGCGGCACGCCGGCGAACCTCGGCTTGACGTTCCTCGAAGCCGACCGCGTCGAGGTGATCACCGGCGTCAACCTGCCGATGCTCATCAAGCTCGCGGGCACCAGGAAGACCGCCGGCCTCCTCGCCGCCGCGCGTGAGATGCGGGAAGAAGGGCGCAACGCGATCTGGATCGCTTCGGACCTGCTGAGGTCGGAGACCAAGGGGGAAGGGTAGGCGCTTCCATCATGGTGTCTCGATCCGCTGCCATCCGCAACCCGCTCGGCATGCACGCCAGGGCCGCGGCGCGCTTCGTCCACACCGCCAGCGCGTTCGACGCGCGCGTGCTGGTGAGCCGCGGCAGCCGGGTAATGGACGGCAAGAGCATCATGGGCGTCCTGCTCCTGGCCGCAGCCAGGGGATCCGACATCACGATTACGGCCGACGGGACGGACGAAGCCGCCGCGCTGGACGCGCTGTGCCAGCTCGTCGAATCGGGCTTCGGTGAGGAGCCGAGCAGCTCCTGACCGGGATCGGCGTGTCGCCCGGAGGGGGCCGACCGGCGGTGCCTGATGCCGGGGCCGGGCGAGGACGCGGACCGAGGGGCATGACCGGGCGACGGCCCGGCGGGGGAGGCGGGAGTGGAACACTCCGGTGACACGAGAGTCGAGAAGCCCTGGGGATACGAGCGGCACTGGGCGAAGACCGATCGCTACGTGGGCAAGATCCTGCACGTGACGGCCGGGCATGCGCTGAGCCTGCAGTACCACAATCGGAAGGAAGAGACGATCCTCCTCTGGGCGGGGCGGCTGCTGTTCGAGATCGAGCGCGATGGAGTGCTCACGCGCATCGACATGCTGCCTGGCGACCGGGTGCACGTCGCGCCGAAGACGGTGCACCGGATGACCGCGATCGAGGACTGCGACATCTTCGAGGTGTCGACGCCGGAACTCGACGACGTCGTGAGGCTCGAGGACCGATACGGCAGGACGACGGGGGAGGGAGACAGAAGTTAGACGATAGAAGTTAGGAAGAATTAGAAGATAGAAATAAAGTTAGAAGATAGCAGGCACGACACAGACTGCCGGTCGCCGGCGCGGGCGTCGGCGAGCTCTCCATCTTCTGTATCCCGGCTTCTATCTTCTGTCTTCTATCTTCTGTCTTCTTCCTCTAAAACGGCACCTCGTCGTCAGCGGGCATGGGTGGCCGTGCCTCGTCGCCCGGGGCCTCGTCGCGGTCGGCCGCCTCGCGCCTCGGGCCGCCGCCGAGCAGCGTCACGCGATCAGCCGTCACCTCGACGGTCGTGCGGTCGGTCCCTTCCCGGTCCTTCCACTTCTGCGTCTTCAGACGCCCTTCCACGTAGACCTGTTTGCCTTTGACCAGGTACTGGGCGAGGGTTTCGGCCGACTTGCCCCACAGGTTGACGCGGTGCCACTCGGTCTCTTCCTTCTTCTCGCCGTCGCGTCCCTTGAACGTCTCGGTCGTGGCGACGCTGAACTTGGCGACGGGCGTTCCGGTGCCCGTGAAGCGAAGTTCCGCGTCCCTGCCGAGGTTGCCAACCAGGATGACCCGGTTCACGGTTCCCATCGGTCCTTCCTTTCGGGTGTGGCGGCCGGCGAGCGGCGTCTCGTGCATCGCCGGCAGCCTGACGCGGCGAGACGCCTGATCGACTGGCCCCTGACACCAGTCACTGCCTACGAGTCACCGCCGCTCCGTTCGTCCTCGTCGCTGCCCGGGTCCTTGCGAATCACCTGATCGAGCCGCTGGCGCGCGAGGCGCCCGGCATCCGAATTCGGGTACGTCTTGACCACGAATTCCCAGCTCTCGCGAGCGCGGTCGGTCTGGCCGAGGGCGTTCTGCGCCATCCCGCGCTTCCAATACATGTCGGGGACGCGCTTGCTGTTCGGGTAGTCCGCGATCCCGCGATCGAATGCCGCGGCGGCCTCACGGAACATCCCCTGCTGGTAGTAGCTCTCGCCGATGAAGTACTGCGCGTCGCCGGCCTGCTCGGATCGGGGATAGGTGCGGATGTAATTCTCGAACCCCGAGATGGCGAGGTTGTACTGCGCGCCGACGTAGTCGCCCCACGCCAGGTCGTACATCCGCTGCGGCGACACGCCGGACGCAGGAGTGCCGGGTGACCCAGCCGGCGGCAGCGCAGCCGGCTGCCCTCCCGGCGGGGTCGCGGGGGCACCGCCGGAGGCAGCGGCAGCAGCCGCGCCGATGGCCTGCGGGATCGTGAGGCGAACGGCCTCGAGCTCCTGTGAGAGCGAGCTGATGCGCACGTTGTTGTCATCGATCTTCTCGCGGACCACCTGGAGGTTGCCCGAGACGGTGTCGACCAGCAGCTTCTGGTCGGCGAAGGCCTTGCGGGACGCGCCGGCCTGGTCGTCCAGCTTCGTGCCGACGGCCCGCAGCGATTCGTTGAGCGCCGCGAGCTGGGCCCTCAGCAGCGCCGTCTGCTCCTGCAGCATCCTGATGTCGGCCATCATCTGCTGATGCTCCTTGTTGGCGGCCGACGCGGAGCCGCCCGCCGCCAGGAGCAGAACCACCGCCAGAACGATCCGAAACGAGCCTTCTCGAGCCATGACCATGCCCCTCGTCCCTACTTCTGCGTCACCACGAAATGGCCCCGCCGGTTCTTCTCCCACGCCGCCTCGGTGTGCGCCGGGTCGAACGGGAACTCCTTGCCGTAGCTCACGATGCGGATCCGATCACCCGCGATGCCGAGCGAGACGAGATAGGTCCGAGCCGCCCCGGCGCGGCGCTCGCCCAGGGCGAGGTTGTACTCGGCGGTGCCGCGCTCGTCGCAGTGGCCTTCGATCGTGATCACCCACGTCGCGTTCTTCTTGAGCACCTCCGCGTTCGCGTCGAGGATGCGCTGGGCCTCCGCCGAGACGTCCGCCTGGTCGTAGCCGAAGAAGACCGGCTTGAGGGGTGAGCTCCGGTTGATGTCGTCAAGCGACAGCGCCCCCACCCTGTCCTCGGCGATCGGCGCGGTCGGGACCATGGCCGGCTCCTTCATCGGCTCGGCCGGCGCCGGGGGCTTGGCGGGCGCCACGGCGGTCGGCGCCGGCGGCGGCGGGAGGGGGCGGGCGACGGGCGGCGTCTTCTTCGTGCAGGCGCCGGCCGACAGGCCCAGCAGGGCCACGAGGATGAACAGACTCGAAAGAGCCAAACGACTTCGCATGTGGAATCCTCCCAATCGCTATTTCGACCAGTCCGGCATCTGGTTGTTGCCGATTCTCGTCAGGAGCCTCACGTCCTTACCGGTGCGTTCGATCGAGTAGAGCTGGCGTTTGCCGCCTCGCGACGAGCTGAACACGATGTGGCGGCCGTTCGCGGCGTACGCCGGGCTCTCGTTGCTCCCCTCCCCGAACGTCAGCTGCCGGCGTTCGCGTGTCGCGACGTCGAGCACGACGATGTCGGAGACGCCTCCGGTCCGCGACGCATAGGCGATCTCATTGTACGGCGCGGGCGACCAGGTCGCCCGGTCGCAGTACGATTCGCGCGTCAGCAGCCGGAGGTTCAGGCCGTCGACGTCGACGACGTAGATCTGCGGCGACCCGGACCGGTTCGACGTGAACGCGATCTGGTTGCCCGAGGGGCTCCACGTCGGCGTGGCGTCGCTCAACGGGTGGTTGGTGACGCGCCGGATGCCCGAGCCGTCCCGGTTCATCACGTAAATCTCGGCGTTGCCGTCGCGGTTCGACTGGAACGCGAGCCGGGTGCCGTCCGGCGACCAGGCCGGCAGGAAGTTCTCCTCGACGCGGCTCCGGAGCGGGTTCTCCATCGTCGTCTGGTAGATGTTCGAGATGAAGATGTCCGGGATGCCACGGCGGTACGACGTGTACGCAATCGAGCGCGCGTCGGGCGACCAGGCCGGGGTGATGTTCAGCGTCTGATTGGTCGTCAGGCGGCGCTGGTTCGCGCCGTCGTAGTCACAGACGTAGATCTCCTTGACGACGCGCGATTCGACGGTCCCGGTCAGGCGCACCCCGTCGCGGTCGGACACGAAGGCGATCTTCGTGCGCGCGACGCCGCGCAGCGCGAGCTGCGTCTGGAAGATCTCGTCGGCGATGGTGTGGGCGACGAAGCGGGGGTTGGTCACCGCCGCGGTGAACTCGCGGTTGTAGGCCGCCTGCTTCTGCTTGACGCCGAACAGCCGCACTTCCACGCGGAACGCGTCGCCGCGCCTCTCGACGGTGCCGATCAGGAGCGCGTCGGCGCCCAACTCGCGCCAGCGGTCGAACGGAATGCCCGCCAGCGAGCGCGCGGCCGGAATCGACGCGTACGTGTCGCGCGGGATCATGTCGAACTCGCGCTCGAAGTTCAGGTCGTCCCAGAGCACCTGGCCGACGGTCTTCGCCGCCTCGATCGTGTCGGCATCGCCGGACAGCGCGATGAAGTCGGGCACGGCGTACCGGGGCAGCGCGCCCGGCTCGCCGGTGATCGTCAGCGACACGGCCGGCGGCTGCTGCTGCGGCCAGTCGGCGCGCACGGTGATCGCGAGACAGGCCGAGACGGCCGCGAGAAGAGCGAGGAGACGCGCGGTGGTTCGGGTCATCAGCGCAGATACTCGAATTTCAGGTAGACCGTCAGGGTCGGGAACGTATACGCCGGTGGCAGCGGGGGCAACTGCCTGACCCGCTGCAGCGCGCGCTGGGCGGTCAGGTCGAGCACGTAGCCCGCTGATTGTTCGACGCCGATGTCGGTGATTCGGCCGTCCCGGAGAATCGTGAACCGCATCACCGTCGTGCCCGCCACGCCTTGTCGGAGGTCCCAGTTCTCCTTGATCCTCCGCGTCATGAGCCCCAAATACTCGGGGCAGCAGAACCCGCCGACGTCGAGCGACGACCCCGTGCCTCCGCCACCCGTCGCCAGCCCCAGCCCGAGCCCGCTCACCCCGGTCTCGGCGAAACTCGAGCCGAACTTCTCCTCCGGACCGGTGATCGGCGTTCGCCCGGTCGCTCCCTCCGGCGCCGACTTCACGTCCGGCGGCGGCGGCTCCGCCTTCGCCGGCTTCGCGGGCGGCTTCTTCGTCGCCGCCCGCGCCGGCAGCGCCATCGCGGGCGTCTTCGCGGCCGGCGGCCGCACCGGCTCCGGCCTGACCGCTGGCGCCTTGGCCGCCACCTGCTGAACCGGCCGCCCGCCCAGCGGGTTCGCCCCGCCCACGTCCGGCCCGCCTCCCGCGCCTCCCAGACTCACGTTCATCACGACCCTGGGCGCGTTCGATACGGTCCCTGTCAGCCACCGGGCCGGACCGAACACCACGGCCAGGACGACGAGCGCGTGCAGTGCCAGCGAGCCGGCCAGCGTGCGGCTCAGGCCGCGCGGCTCGCGCGCACGATCGAGGAGGACGGCGGTGACAGCTTCCATCGCTCCGTTCGCGGCCTCCATCGGCCGCCGGCGTCAGCGCGTTTCCGGGAACCTGGCGACGATGCCGACATTCTCGGCGCCGCCCTCTTTGAGGCGGTCCATCACGTCCATGAACTCCTGCACGGTCAGAGTTCCGTCACACTGGAGGAACACCTGCTTCTTCGACTTCCACCGCATCGCCTGCCGCACGCGCTCGGCGAGCACGTCGAACGACACCAGGTCCTCGCCGACGCGCACCTTGCGATCCTTGCGGAACGTCAGCGGCACCGTGAGGTAGAGGTGCTGCTGGTCGTTGATCTCCTGCGCGCGGCGCGACTGCGGCAGGTTGACGTCGAGGCCCCGCTGCATCATGGGCGCCGTCACCATGAAGATGATCAGCAGCACCAGCATGACGTCGACCAGCGGCACCACGTTGATCTCGTTCAGCGTCGGCGCCACCCGGCGCGTGCGCGCACGCCCGCCCGCTGGGGCGGCGTCCATCGGCTGAACCTTCGGCATCGCGTGTCGCTCCCTCTACGTGAAGTTGCGCTCGGCGATGTTCAGGAACTCGAGCGAGAGATCGTCCATCTCCGTGGCGAAGACCTTCACCCGATGCACCAGGAGATTGTAGAAATAGACCGCCGGGATGGCGGCGAACAGCCCCGCCGCCGTCGCAATCAGCGCCTCGGAAATGCCCGGCGCGACCACCGCGAGGCTCGTGGACGCCGTGGCGCCGATCCCCTCGAAGGCGTTCATGATGCCCCAGACGGTGCCGAAAAGCCCGATGAACGGCGTGATGCTCGCCGTCGTCGCGAGGAACGGAATCCGGCTCTCCAGCTTGTTGATCTCGACGGCCGACGCGCGCAGCAGCGCGCGGTCCACCGCCTGCAGGCTGCGAAGCGTCGGGCGCCCCTGCGGCGCCGTCGCGCCCACCGTCTGACCCGCGCCGTGCGCCGCGCCGGTCTGCCGGAGCTGCGTGTTCAGCTCCGCGTAACCCGACTGGAAGATCCCCACGAGCGGGCTCGCACTCAGGCTCTTGCAGACGGCGTGCACCTCGGAGAACCGGCTGCTCTTGCGAAACACGTCGAGGAACGTCACCGACTGTCGCTCGGCACGCCGGAACGACCAGAGTTTGTAGAGGATGATGCCCCAGGAGGCGACCGAGAACAGGATGAGAATCAGCAGGACGAGTTGGGCGAACGGGCCGGACCGGAGCACCAGCCGCAGTATGTTGCCCCCGACTCCCGCCTCGGGCGGGGCCGCGCCCTGCGTCTGGAGGGCGAGCGCCAGCAGTCCAAGCGTGCGCAAACAGGCCTCCCCGTCATGGCTGTCGCGCCGCGAGCGGACAGCGCCGTCTGTTGAGACTAGCACGCCCGAAAATGGCTGTCAAATGTATGATATCATTGCATTTCCAGACTTTTCTGACCCGTCCTCGTGGGGACGCGCATGCTCCGATTCCTAGCCATCCGCAATCTGGCCGTCATCGAATCGGTCGAGGTCGAGTTCGACGGGCGGCTGAGCGTCCTGACGGGCGAAACCGGGGCGGGCAAGTCGATTCTGGTCGAGGCGGTCGGGCTGCTGCTCGGCGGCCGCGCGTCACCCGACCTGGTTCGAACCGGGGCGGACATGGCGACGATCCAGGCCCTGTTCGACGACCGCGACGGGGGCGAACTGCTCATTCGCCGGGAGCTGACCGCCCAAGGACGAAGTCGCGCGTTCGTCAACGGCGAACTCGTGACGGCGGCCGCACTCCGCGAGCTCGGCGCCCGGCTGGTCGACCTGCACGGCCAGCACGAGCACCAGGCGCTGCTCGACCCCGACACGCATCTGGATCTCCTCGACCGATATGCCAGCCTCGACAGCGAGCGCGCGCTGGTCGCAGCGGCCTTCGCAGAGTACCAGGCGGCGGTCTCCGCACTCGACGAGGTTCGCGCCCTCTCGGCGCAGCGGACCTCGCGCCTGGAGATCGCGGAGTTCCACCTCGCCGAGATCGCCCGCGCAAAACCGCTGCCTGGCGAAGACGAGGAACTCGCGGCGCTGCGCACGCTGCTCTCGAGTGCCGACCGGGTCCGCCGGCTGGCAGAGGAGAGCTACGCCATCCTCTACGACCGCGATGAGGCGGTCCTCGCGTTGCTCGGCCTGGTATGGAAGCGGGTGGGGGAGCTCGCGTCGCTCGACGCCCGCTTCGTTCCCCATCTCGAGGCGCGCGACGCCGTCAAGTCGCAGCTCGAGGACCTCTCGGCCTTCCTTCGCGGTTACGCTGCGGCCATCGACGCGTCTCCCGAGAGGCTCCAGCAGGTCGAAGACCGGCTCGCCCTGCTCGATCGCCTCAAGAAGAAGCACGGGCCGACGCTTGCCGACGTCGCGGACAAGCAGGCCGCGCTCGAACGGGAGGTCGCCGGACTCGCCTCGCTCTCGGATCGAATCGCGGCGGCCGAGGCCGACGTCGCCAGGCGGTCGGCCGACTACCTTGCGGTTGCCCAGAAGCTGTCCCAGCAGCGTCGGTCCGCCGCGACGCGGTTCGCAAAGGCCATAATCGGTCAATTGACCGATTTAGCGATGCAGCAGACCCGCTTCGAGATCCGCTTCGCCGCCGGTTGGCCGCCGCCGGCTTCCGCCTGGACCAGACGTGGCACCGACGTCGCCGAGTTCTACGTCTCGCCTAACCCGGGCGAAGACCTCCGTCCTCTCGCCCGGATCGTCTCGGGAGGGGAGATGTCGCGGGTCATGCTGGCGATCAAGAGCCTGGCGTCCCTCGATGAGACCGGGAAGACGTTGATCTTCGACGAGGTGGATGTCGGAATCGGTGGCGGGGTAGCGGACGCAGTCGGAGCAAAGCTCCGCGCGCTAGGCGAGCGTTATCAGGTCCTCTGCATCACGCACCTCCCGCAGATCGCGGCTTACGGCACTCGCCAGTACCGGATTCGGAAGGTCGTCTCGGGCGGGCGTACATCGACGCTGGTCGACGCCCTCGACCGCGCCGGCAGGGAAGCTGAGCTGGCCCGCATGATCGGCGGCGCTATCGTGAGCGCTGAGGCGCGCGCAAGCGCCAGGGAGATGCTGGCAGCCAGACATGGCGAAAGCGAACAATCAGCGAAGGGCGAAAGCGAAAGGGCGAAAGCGAAAGCCCCCAGGCGATAGGAGCCATGGCACGAAAGTACGCGATCGAGACGTTCGGCTGCCAGATGAACGTCCATGATTCGGAGCGCATGGCCGGCCTGCTCGAACAGGCTGGCTACGAGCCCGTCGCAGATCCGGGGGACGCCGACGTCGTGGTCCTCAACACGTGCAGCGTACGCGAACGGGCCCAGGAGAAGCTGTTCTCGCGGCTCGGCGAACTCCGCGCGCTGGGCGACAGCGGGCAGGGCGGTCGCCCGCTGATCGCTGTGGCGGGGTGCGTGGCCCAGCAGGAAGGGGAGTCGATCCTCCAGCGGGCGCCTCACGTCGACGTCATCGTCGGCACGCATGCCTCGAGGCGCCTTTCCTCGATGGTCGAGCGGGCTGCGGCGACGGGGGAGACCCAGATCGATCTGAACCCCTACGACGACGTGAGTTTCCCGCTCGGAATCGCGAGGCGGTTCGATCCTGTCAAGGCGTATGTCACCATTCTCGAGGGCTGCAACGACTGCTGCACGTTCTGCGTGGTTCCGTACACCAGAGGCCGGGAGCGGATGCGCCCGAGAGCCGAAATCCTGGCAGACGTGCGGGAGGCGGTCGCCGGAGGTCGGAAGGAAGTGCACCTGCTGGGACAGATCGTCAACCACTACCAGGCGCCGGACGATCTGGCGTGCGACTTCCCGGCGCTGCTCGCGGCTGTGAACGACGTTCCCGGTGTCGAACGGATCCGGTTCGCCAGCCCGCATCCGAGGCACGCTTCCGCCCGCCTGGTCGAGGCGATCCGCGACCTGCCACGGGTGTGCAAGCACGTGCATCTACCGGTTCAGTCCGGGTCCACCAGGATTCTGCAGGCGATGCGGCGTCGCCACACGAGGGAGGACTACCTGGACCTCGTCCAGCGGCTCCGCGCCGCGATTCCTGGCATCGCGATCTCAACCGACATGATCGTCGGCTTCCCGGGCGAGACCGATGAGGACTTCGGTGAGACGATGACGCTGACGGAACTCGTGGGCTTCAGCGCCATGTTCTCGTTCAAGTACTCGGAGCGGCCCAATACGCTGGCATCGAAGCGCATGACGGATGACGTGTCCGAGGACGCGAAGGGGAGGCGGCTGAGTGAATTGCAGGCTCTGCAGCGGCGGATTCAGTGGGGTCTGCACAGCGATGCGGTCGGGCGGGTGTGCGACGTCCTCGTTGACTCCAGAAGTCGCAGAAACGCCAACGAATTGGCCGGCCGAACGACTGGAAACGCCGTCGTGAACCTCCCGGGCGAACCGGAATGGCTGGGAAGGACCATCCCGGTGAGGATAGCCAGGGCCGGCCCTAACAGCCTGTGGGGTGAGGCAACGCTCGACTCAACCGTTGACATCCCGTGCGCACGCACGTAGGTTATACGGACGAAGTCGCACGGAGGCTGAGTCTGAAGCCGGCCGGAGGGTGAGGATGCAGGTCGAGATGACAATCAAGGGACTGATGGTCGACCCGGTCACGCACATGCCGATCATCATCCTGCGCGACCTCGACGGCCTGCGCGTGCTGCCGATCTGGGTCGGCATCTTCGAGGCGAACGCCATCGCTCTGCAGATGGAGAACATCTCGACACCTCGGCCGATGACGCACGATCTGCTGCGGAACGTGATCGAGGATCTGGGCGGGGCGGTTGCGAAGATCGTCATCGCCGATTTGCGCGACAACACGTTCTACGCGCTGATTCACGTGGATGCGCCGAGCGGGCCGATCGCGATCGACGCGAGGCCGAGCGACGCGATTGCGCTTGCGCTCAGGACGCAGGCACCGATCTTCGTCGAGGAGTCGGTCATCGACGGCGCGAAGGGGATCGACTTCGGCACGGATCGGCCCGATTCGGAGCGGCTCCAGAAGTGGCTCGAGAGCCTCGATCCGGAGGAACTCGGGAAGTACAAGATGTAGGCGATGGCGCGCTCATGATTCTCGCGATTGCCAACCAGAAGGGCGGCGTGGGGAAGACCACGACCGCGATCAATCTCGGGGCGGCGCTGGCGCTCCGGGGCCACAAGACCGTCTTGGTCGATCTCGACCCCCAGGCCAACAGCACGATGTCGTACGTGGACATGACTGGTGTGATGCGCAGCCTCTTCGACGCGCTAACCGAACCAGCCTGCGCCGTGACAGACATCGTCGTGTCGAGCCCGGTCGAAGGACTGTCGGTCATTCCCTCTCGGATCGGCCTCGCCAAACTCGAGTCGAAGCTCGTTGGCGAAATGGACGCGCATTTCCGGCTGAAAGACAAACTGGCGCCGCTGACGAAGACCCACGAGATCATCATCATCGACTGCCCGCCAGCTCTGGGTCTGCTGACGGTCAATGCGCTGGTGGCCGCCACGCACCTGCTGATCCCGATACAGTCTTCGTATTTCGCGCTCGAAGGCACGGACGACCTGTTGGAGACGGTGGAGAAGGTCAGGACCAGGGCCAACCCGGGCCTCGAGATAATGGGTGTCCTGATCACGATGCACGACAGGAGGACATCGCTCGCGCGGGATATCAGGGCCCAGATCCAGAAGGTGTTCGGGCCCAAGGTCTTCAGGACGGTGATCACGAAGAGCGTCAGGCTCGAGGAGAGCCCGGCGTACAAGGAATCGATCTTCACGTTTGCGCCAGACTCGAGCGGTGCGACGGAGTACTATTCGCTCTCAGAGGAGGTCATGGAGCGTGCCTAGGAGAGGTTTGCCGGAGACCGTACGGATGCGTCACGACGAACACTACGTGGAGGCGCTGGCGGCGTCAGCCGGCGCGCCGATCGGGCGAATGGTCCCTATCGAGCAGATCGACCCCAATCCCGCTCAGCCTCGACAGATGATGGGTGATCTTTCTGAACTCGTGGCCTCGATCTCGGAGAAGGGGATACTGGAACCCCTCGTCGTCAGGCAGCGGGGCGAGCGGTACCAGCTCGTCGCTGGCGAACGGAGGTACCAGGCGGCGGTTCTTGCCGGCCTGACCCAGCTACCCGTCGTCTTTCGAGATGCCGACGACGACGAGGTCATCGAACTGGCACTGGTCGAGAACCTCCAACGGAAGGACCTGACCCCTTTCGAGGAAGCCGATGCGCTGCACGGGCTGGCGACGCGCTGCGGATACACCCACGAGGACCTTGCCAAGAAGCTCAGCCGGTCGAGGACATCCATCACCGAGTCGCTGACGCTCACGAAGATACCTGACGAGGTTCGAAACCTTTGTCGGCTGGCCGACATTTCTTCTAAGTCCCTTTTGCTAGAGATAGTTAGACAGTCGGATACTCAGAAGATGCTGTCTCTCGTCGAGCGGATTGCATCCGGGCACAGCACGCGCGAATCCGTTCGGCGCGAGACGGCAAAGAGCCGGCCACAGGGCCCGGGCCGGCCGCGCGCGTTCGTCTTCAACTTCCGTCCGCCGACGAAGGCGTTCACGATGAAGCTCCAGTTCCGAAAGGGCAGCGTCGAGAAGCAGGAGATCATCGAAACGCTCGAAGGGATCCTCTCGGAGCTCCGCGAGTCATAGACGGTCCTGGCGAGCGCGTTGCGCATAACCCCAGGGCCTCATCGTACCTGCTGGAGTTGTAGGTTAACATAACATACATTATCAGACACAATGTGAATCCCGTTCAAAACGCCCCTGTGCATCCTTTGTGCACGCCCAACCCCGCAACACCCCCGCCCACAGCCCCTCTTCGCACTCTCGCCGCCAGGCCCCGCCCGGGCGTCCGCCGAGACCGCCGGCAACCCCTCCGTGCCGCCCGCCGCTGACGCGCCTCGCCGGTCTGTGCTATCGTTTCTCAGGCCGCATGCTCCGCATCATCGACCGCTACGTGCTCCGGGAAATCCTCCCCCCGTTCGTCCTCGCGCTCACGGTCTTCACGCTGATGCTGATGATGGACACCATCGACCGCGACGCCGAGGCGCTGCTCGGCAAGGGCGTCTCCCTGTCCGTCATCGCGCGCATGCTCCTGCTCCTGGTGCCGTCAGTCCTCGCGGTGACGATCCCGATGGCCTTCCTGCTCGGACTGCTCGTGGCCTTCGGCCGGCTCTCGGGAGACAGTGAATGGGTCGCTCTTCAGGCCTGCGGCGTCACGCTGTGGCGGATGCTGCGGCCCGTCCTCGGACTCGCCGCCGTGTGCTGGGCGGCAACGCTCTGGGTGCTCGTCGAAGGCGTCCCGCGCGGCAACCAGGCGTTCCGCGAGATGGAATACCGCGTGCTGGCCGCCAGGGTCGAGAGCGAGGTCAAGCCCAGGGTCTTCTTCGAGTACGTCCCTAACCTCGTGCTTTTCGTCAGCGGAACGGGCGCTGGAGGCGCGGGCTGGACCGATGTGTTCATGGCCGAGACGAGCAAGCCGCGCGCGCCGCAGGTGTCAGTGGCTCGCCGGGGCCGCATGCTCGTCGACCGGGCCCAGCAGAAGGTCGAGCTGGCGCTGGAGGATTCGGTGGCCTACCAGATGGGCACTGACGCCCAGGGGCGCGCCGAATACCAGGAGAACCCGTCGCAGTTCGTCCGGAGGGAGTTGAACGCGGAAAGCGTGTTCCCGAAGGGCGGCCCGATGAAGGGGGACGTCGAGCGCACCATCGAGGAGCTCAGGGCGAGCATCGTCGAACTCCAGAAGCAGGGGCAGCCCACGAACCGGGCCGACTACTTCATCCAGATGAAGTACGCGATCCCGGTCGCGTGCTTCGTATTCGCGTTGGTGGGCCTCGGCCTGGGTGTGTCGTCGAGCCGCGGGGGAAAACTGGCCGCCTTCGCCCTCGGGAGCGGCGTGGTGTTCGTGTACTACATCATCATGTTCCAGACGCGCTCGCTGGCCATGGGGAACCAGATCCCGGGCGGCCTGGCGGCGTGGCTGCCGAACATCCTGCTCGGGCCGGCTGGCGCAGTCATCCTGCTGCGCAAGGCTCGGTCGTCCGGGCGCTCGTTCCAGTTCTCGGTTCCGGCAGTCGGCGTCCTGAAGCGGTTCCTGCCGGCGAAGTCCGACGCCGCGACGACGGCCACCGGCTCCCCCGCGCGGCCCGCCGTGGTCTTCCGGCTTCCCCAGTTCCTGATGCCCCGGCTGGGAGTCCTCGACGCCTACATCGCCAGGCAGTTCGTGAGGCTCCAGGCCCTCACCTTCGCCAGCCTGCTGGGCATCTTCTACATCTCGACGTTCATCGACCTGTCCGACAAGCTGTTCCGGGGGTCGGCAACAGTCGGCCTGATGGCGCAGATGTTTGTCTACCGGACCCCGGAGTTCGCGCACTTCACGCTGCCGCTCTCGGTCCTCATCGCGACGCTGGTCACCGTGGGCGCGATGACGCGCAGCAGCGAACTGATCGTGATGCGCGCATGCGGCATCAGCCTGTACCGGGCGGCGGTGCCGCTCCTCGGCCTTGCGGCGGTCTCCAGCGTGCTGCTCTTTGCGATCGACGAATACGCCCTCGCCCCGTCGAACCGGCAGGCGGATGACCTGGAACATCAGATCCGGCACGGCCGGCCGCGAGTCGTGAGCGAACTCAGCCGTCGCTGGACGTCGGGCAAGAACGGAGATATCTACCACTACGACGTGTTCGATCCGAG
Source organism: uncultured Acidobacteriota bacterium (assembly GCA_963698725.1). Lineage (GTDB taxonomy): Bacteria > Acidobacteriota > Vicinamibacteria > Vicinamibacterales > Fen-181 > FEN-299. The sequence continues at coordinate 276,046 of CAVORY010000002.1, read as the reverse complement.
GCGTCGGGAACTCCACGGGTTCTGGAGATTCGAGTTCGACCAGAAGGCCTGGCGGCTGTCCCGCATCACCTACATGGCGTCGGCGAGATTCGACGAGGCGTCGGCGGACGCCGGCGCGACCGTGGCCCGGTGGCGAGGGGGTGCGGGATGGACCCGCGTAATCGAACCCGGGGGGGCCTCACAGTATTCGACGTTCACGAGCCGCGAGTTCAGGATGGAGCCGGCCGACTACTTCGGTACCGAGTCGCCCGACGCCATGTCGATGAGATATGGGGACCTGCGCGACTACATCGACAGCATGCGGGGGTCCGGCCTCAACATGCTCCAGCAGCTGGTGGAACTCCACCGAAAGGTCGCCTTCCCGTTCGTCACCGTCGTCATGACGCTGCTCGCGGTGCCGTTCGCGGTGATGACCGGACGTCGGGGCACGTTGTACGGCATCGGCGTCGGCATCGTTCTGGCGATGGTCTACTGGACCGCCAACAACGTCTTCGGCGTCGTCGGGTCCCTGGGAATCGTGTCGCCCATGCTCGCCGCATGGGCCCCGAACCTGCTCTTCGGCGCGGGGGCGGCCTGGCTGATTCTCACCGTGCGGACATAGGGCCGAGGTCGGCGCCGTTACGGTTGCGGTGTACGGGGGGAGAAGAACCGAACCTGGTCCAGCCGGAACCAACCCGCGGATCCCGGGGCCGTGTTCACGGTGTCGGCCACCCACAGGACGGTCCTGACATTCGGCACGTCGGCGGGGCCGGATGCGAGCGTGCCGACGGCCGTCATCTGAGCAAACGGAATGACGATGTCGCGATCACGTTCGTCGAGGTAGATTGAACGCTGCCAGCGCTTCCCTTCCCCCGCGGTCACCACGCGAATCTGGACTGACACGCGCATTGGACGATCGGCACGGCCCCTGAAGGCGATGCCCGTCGAACCGGGTGGAATGGTCGTCGTCGCGTTGAGCGCGGCGTACGGGACAACGCCCGCGGCGCGGGCGAGGGTGAAGCGCAGCCCGACGCCGCCGGCCGACCGCTCGAGTTCCGCGTGCGACGTTCCGTCGTGTTCGACGCCCCACAACTTGTCGGCGGCGTCCAGGCCGGCGGCCGGCCCGCTCGTGTCGGCGGGGGCGGCGTCGGCCCCTCGCTCCCGCTCGCCGACGTAGATCGGATTGCCGACGATCCAGGGCACGAGTTCGGCAGCGCGCCCCGCGGGGAGGCACACCTCGGCACGGTACACGCCGCGCTGGTCGCTGGCGTAGACGAGATCGCCCGCCTGGACGCGGTGGACTTCAGCGCCGTTCCGGGACAGCACGATCCAGCCGTCCGCCGGCGGATTCGAGCGAACCCGGATGACGAACGGCTCGATGCCCGGAAGGCTGTCGCCTTCCACGGCCGTCGCTCCCCCGCTCTTCGCCGAGAACTCGAAAAACGCCGGCGCGGCGAGTGCGTCGACGGCAGTGTGGACGTGGCCCGCGCGGATGGCTCCGACAACCGCGTCGGCATCGCGCGCGGCATCCCTCGTCATCGGCTGCGGCAGCCCGACCCTCAGCGACGCGACCTTGAACACCGCTTCGTAGGACGGGGCGCGCGCGAGCACCGGACTGACGTAGGGCTCGCGCCCCTCGCGCAGCCCGAGGCGCGCGTGGGCGTCGGCGCCGGCCAGGCCGACGACCGGCCCGGCCTTCAGCAGCGCGTCCCAGCGCGCGATCGCCTGCGGGCGCCGGTAGAGCGAGGCGACCGAGGGCGCGGGGCGGAACGGGTACGCCCACGCGGCGCCGAGCAGCCGCGACAGCGGCGCGTCGCGCCAGACACTGTCGCCGTTCAGCCACTCGAAGGCGTCGAACACCGCGTCCCAACCCCGCCAGGCGAGGTCGGCCTTGGGCGAAAGCGGGTGGGTCACGATCCCGAAGCCGCCCAGGCGCCTCACGTCCTCGACGACGTCGCGCGGGTCGCCGGCCAGCGGGTACGGGGCGCGGCCCAGGCCCAGCACCGCGTAGTGCCCGCCGGTCGTGCTGATCTCCACCGCGTCGATGACCAGGACGCCGGATCGGTAGGCTGGCGGATCCGGCGGGCGGGTCGCGTCGCCGTGGTCGGTGACGATGACGAATTGGAGGCCCGCCTCCGCCGCCGCGGCGGCGACGTCGTCGATCGTGCCGGTGCCGTCCGAGCGGATCGTGTGGATATGGAAGACGCCGCGCGCCGTCGTCATCGACGGCGCCCATGCCGGCGTCGGGGCCGATGCCGGGTGCGGCGGCAGCTGTACGAGGCCGACCACAGCGGCGACGCTCGCCAGGGCGGTTGCGCCGATGAGCGCACGCTTGGAGACTCTCACGCGCATCGTGCCGGGAACTCTCCGGCCCTACAGGCCGGCGTCGCTGCGCAGCGCGGCGGCACGGTCGGTCCGCTCCCAGTCGAAGTCGGGATCGAGGCGACCGAAGTGGCCGAAGGCCGCCGTCTTGCGATAGATGGGGCGCCGGAGATCCAGCGCCTCGATGATGCCGCGCGGCGTGAGCGTGAAGTGCGCGCGAACCAGTTCGGCGATGCGCTCGTCAGGGATCCGGCCGGTCCCGTAGGTCTCCACCATCACCGAAACCGGCTCGGCCACGCCGATGGCGTAGGCCAGCTGGATGAGCAGCCGGTCCGCGAGTCCGGCGGCCACGCCGTTCTTCGCGATGTAGCGCGCCATGTAGCAGGCGGAACGGTCGACCTTCGTCGGGTCCTTGCCCGAGAACGCCCCGCCGCCGTGCGGCGCGGCGCCGCCGTACGTGTCAACGATGATCTTGCGCCCCGTCACGCCCGCGTCGCCCTGCGGCCCGCCGACGACGAACCGCCCGGTCGGATTCACGTAGAGCTTCGTCTCCGCGTCCATCATGCCGGCCGGGATCACCGGCGTGATCACGTGTTCGACGATCCCCTCGCGCAGCGTCTCCTTGTCGACGAGCGCGCTGTGCTGGCAGGAGACGACGACGGCGTCCACCCGCGCGGGCCTGCCGTCGACGTACTCGATGGTCACCTGCGACTTGCCGTCCGGCCGGAGGTAGTCCAGCAGGCCGTGACGGCGGGCGGCGGACAGGCCCATGCAGAGCTTGTGCGCCAGCATGATCGGCATGGGCATCAGCTCGGGGGTTTCGCGGCAGGCGTAGCCGAACATCAGGCCCTGGTCGCCTGCGCCCCCCGGGTCGACGCCGATTGCGATGTCAGGCGACTGTTCGTGGATCGACGAAAGCACGGCGCAGGTGTCCGAGTCGAACCCGTACTTGGCCCGGGTGTAGCCGATCTCCTTGATCGTCTCGCGGACGATTTTCGGGAAGTCGACGTAGCAGTTCGTGGTGATCTCGCCGGCAATCATGGCGAGACCGGTGGTTACCAGCGTCTCGCACGCGACCCGCCCGACGGGGTCCTGCTCGAGTATGGCATCGAGGATGGCGTCCGAAATCTGGTCGGCGATCTTGTCCGGGTGGCCTTCGGTCACTGACTCGGACGTGAAGAGGTGGCGGCCGTCGTGGCTCATGAGTCGTGTTCCTCCGCTCGAGAACGGGAAGGGCGCAGTCGGGCTCGGTTGACTGTAGCGTCCCTCGGACGCGCGGGTCAAGGACGCGGATGGAACCGCTCGTAGATCGTCCGCATCCGTGTGTCGAGGACGTGCGTGTAGATCTGGGTGGTGGACAGGTCGGTGTGCCCGAGCATCATCTGGATGGCTCGCAGGTCGGCGCCACGGTCCAACAGGTGCGTGGCGAACGAGTGCCGGAGCACGTGGGGGCTCAGGCCCGGCGGCAGGCCGGCCCGCACGCCGTGGGCCTTGAGGTTCTTCCAGAAGCCGACGCGTGACAACGAACCGCCTCGCGCGTTGACGAAGAGCCGCCCGCCGGCGTGACCGCCGACGAGCGACGGCCGGCTGTCGCGCAGGTAGCGCCGGACCCAGGAGACGGCCTGGTCGCCCATCGGCACGAGCCGCTGCTTGCCCCCCTTGCCCGTGCACGTCAGGTAGCCGGCGTCGAGGTTCAGGTCGGCTGCGCCAAGGCCGACGAGTTCGGAGACACGCAGGCCCGTGGCGTACAGGAGTTCGATCATCGCCCGGTCGCGGAGGCCGAGCGGCGCCGACGCTTCCGGCGCGGCCAGCAGGCGGTCGACTTCGTCCACCGAGAGGAAGCGCGGCAGCGCGGGCCAGGCGCGCGGCGCCCGCAGATCGTCGGCCGGGCTGGCATCGAGCCTCCGATCGAGCACGAGAAACCGGTAGAACCCGCGCACGCACGCCACCGCGCGGGCCGTCGATCGAGGGGAGAGGCCCGACGACATGAGGCCGCGGACGAACGCCTCGAGGTCCTGCCGCGAGAGCGCCTCGACCGGCGTGTTCGAGGCGTCGGCGAAGCGCGCCAGCGCGACGAGATCGCGGCTGTAGTTTTCGACGGTGAGCCGCGCCAGCCGGCGCTCGACCCGGAGATGATCCAGATAGGCGTCGATCACGGCGGACGGGTCCGGCGGCGGCATTCGTCGCTAGCTTCACGCGTCTGGCCGTGACGAGTCAAGCGGCGTTTGACACCCCGCGGCGGCGGGGCTAGTATTGCCGCTTCCGCAGTCCGGTTGTCCCATCATGCTTGTGCAATCGAAGTGGCAGCAGCTGCCCACCGAAGCGATCAACCCCGCCAGCCTCGCCATCGACAAGCTCCCGCCGTCCGCCATCATCGACCTCATGGTCGACGAGGACCGCAAGGTGATCGCCGCCGTCTCGAAGGAGCGGCAGCGGATCGCCGTCGGCGTCGAGATCATCAGCCGGGCCCTGAAGAAGGGCGGCCGCCTCGTGTTCGTGGGCGCGGGGACGAGCGGTCGGCTTGGCCTGCTCGAGGCCGCCGAGATTCCGCCGACGTTCGGCACGGACCCGTCGATGGTGCTCGCGGTGATGGCCGGCGGCGCCCGGGGCCTGGTCGTCCAGCGCGACGGGGTCGAGGACAACTTCGAGGAGGGCTCGAGGGCGATCGCGCGGCTCAAGCCGACGTCGAAGGACGTGGTCGTCGGCGTGTCGGCGAGCGGCATGACCCCCTTCGTTCGCGGCGCGCTGAACCGGGCGCGCCACGCCGGGGCAAAGGTCGTCTTCGTCACCTGCTACGCCGGAACGGAGCTTCAGACGGCGGTGGACCTCACCATCGCGCCGAGCGTCGGTCCCGAGGTCATCGCCGGCTCCACGCGCCTCAAGGCGGGCACCGCGACGAAGATGGTGCTGAACATGCTGACGACGGCCGCGATGGTGCGCATGGGCAAGACGTACGGCAGCCTGATGGTCGACGTGCAGACCACCTCGGAGAAGCTGAGAGACCGCGCGCGTCGGATTCTCGTCATCGTGAGCGGCATCGACTATCCCGCCGCCGACAGGCTGCTGAGGCGGGCGCACGGGAACGTGAAGGCCGCCATCGTCATGCAGAAGACCGGCCTCGACTATCGCCGCGCGCTCACCAAGCTCCGACAGGCCGACGATGTGGTGCGTGTGGCGATCGGCGAGGACATCGAACCGCGGCTTCACGAACTCGTCGACCCGCCCGAGCACCGCAAGCCGACGCGGAGCGGGTGAGCGGTCTTCGAGCCGCAGGCCGACCGATGCCGGACTTCCTGCACACACGACGGGTGATCCGCGAAGCGGTGACGTCCGGCGTCGCGCCGTGCGCGGTTGCCGAGGTCGGCGATGCGCGGGGCGCCATCTGGCAGGATGCCGCCGGCCGGCTTGCCGGCGACGCCGCGTCGCCCGTCGCCTCCCCCACCACGGTCTTCGACCTGGCGTCTCTCACCAAGGCGCTCGCCACGACCACGCTGGCGATGCGGCTCGTGGATTCCAGCGCGCTCGACCTCACGACGCGCGTCGCCGACGTCGTGCCGGACTGGCGTCGCGCCGATCGCGCGGCGGTCACGGTGGCCGACCTGCTGGCCCACGACTCCGGCCTGCCGGCGCACGCGCCGCTTCACCAGTCGTGCCTGGAGAAGCCCGACTTCGAGCGGGCCATCTGCTCGACGCCGCTCACGCACCCTCCGCGCAGCGCCTCGGTCTACAGCGACCTCGGGTTCATGCTGCTCGGGTTCGTCCTGGAGCGGGTTGCGGGCGGCCCCCTCGACGTGCAGTTCGACCGGATGGGCGAAGCGCTCCACGGATTCCGAGACGAGGACGCGACAGCCCGCTCGGGAGCGACGGCCGAGATCACCTTCCGTCCACCGATTGAATGGCGCGAGCGGATCGCGCCCACGCGTCCGCGACCGATGCCGCCAGGCCTCGTGCACGACGAGAACGCAGCCGCCCTCGACGGCGTGGCGGGCCACGCCGGTCTCTTCGGCACCGCCCCAGCCGTCGGATGGCTGGCGCGGGCGATGCTCCGGGCGGTCACCGGGACTGGCGCCGGGCCCGTCGTGGCCACGCTCGAAACGGCTGCGAGGTTCGTCAGGCGCGTGGGCACGCCGGGAAGCTCGCGCGCCCTCGGATGGGACACGATGGTCCCGAGTTCCTCGTGCGGCTCGCGTCTGTCACCCCGCGCCTTCGGCCACACCGGCTTTACGGGGACGTCGCTCTGGGTGGACCCGGACGCCGGGCTCTATTTCGTGCTGCTCACCAATCGTGTGTATCCGGAGATTCGGAGCACCGACGGTATTCGCGCCCTGCGGCGGGCGTTCCACGATGCCGCCATGAAGGACTGGGCATTCTCCAACCGGGCGGGCTGAGCCGCCGTCCAATGGAGTGATGGGAGGGGACCCGCCATCGAGACGCCTATCCCCGGCCGCCGCGCTGGGGCTGCGGTTGGGCGCCGCCCGGGCTGCCGCGCCCGGGACCGCCCTGCCCGCCACCCCGCCTGGCCAACGCCGCCGGGCCCGCCCTGGAAGTCACCGCCGGGGCCCATGCCCCGGCCTCCGCCGGGCATACCGCCCCCCGGGCCGCCTTGCCCGCCGCGCTGGCCCGGCGCCGCGGCTCGCGGCACGAACATGAACAGCCACTCGTTGTAGTGGGTCATGCCGTTGTAGACCCGGATCGACGGTTCGGTGCTCTTGCTGCGAACGCCGACCACCCCGCCCCGAGGGCCGACGACTCCGCCTGTCCGAGGCTGGCCCCCCTGGACGACCGCGCCCGACCTCGAGTCGAAGGTGAAAGCGGGCTGGCCTACCCCGCCCCCCCGGGGCGCCGGGGCTGCCTGAGCACCGCCTCGCCCCTGCGCTGGGGCGACGGCAATGGGGCTCCCTTGGTAGAGGATCTCGAACTCCCCGTCCTTCACCATCGGGTCGGTGTATTTCTTGCGCAGGAACTTCTGCCGGACCAGGGAGTCGACATCGGGGGGATAGGCGGCCGCGTACATGCGCTGGAAGAGCTGGACCGCGCGCACGTACTGACGGCCGCGGAAGATCAGTTCCTCTTCCTTCTCGCGCTGGGTCTGCTGGCGCCAGGCGGGCAGCGCGACGGTCATCGCGACGCCCATGACGGCGATGGCGACCAGCAGCGCCGCCATCGCGTATCCCGCCGTCCGGCTGAGCGCTTGACCGGCTCGTTTCATGTAGTACACTGCTGAACAACAGCCATGATACCAAACCTGCGACTCAACCGGACGTCAGGCCGAGTGGCTGCCATGGCCGCCCTGGTCCTGCTGGGGGTGCTCTCGGCGACGTGCGAGAGGGCGCCGCTCTACGCGCCCACGGGGACGACGATCAGGCTGACGGCGAACACGCAGGTGCTCGCCATCAACGGCACTGCCGAGATCACGGCAAGCGTGCTCGAGTCGGGCGGCTACGCCGTTCACAACGGCACGATGGTGACCTTCACCACCTCGCTCGGCACGGTGGTTCCCACCGAGGTCGGCACGACGGACGGGAAGGCGACGGTCATCTTCAACGCGGGGACCCAGGCCGGCACGGCGGTCATCAACGCCTATTCCGGCGCCAATTCGACGAGCGGCTCGACGACCGGCGGCACCGGCGGCGCGACGACGACCACCGGCACCGGGGTCACAATCGTGGTCGGCGCCGTCCCGGCGATCACCCTCACGGGGCCGACGACAACGCCGACTGCCGGCCTCACCTCGACCTTCACGGTGACTGCCACCGCCGGGTCGCCCGCCGTGCTCATCCGAAGCGTGGTTATGAACTTCGGCGACGGCGTCTCGGTCGATCTGGGCGCGGCAACAGGGACGATCAGCGTGCCGCACGTCTTCCTGGCCGACGGCACGTTCAACGTCACGGCGACGGCCACCGACTCGAGCGGTCAGAGCAGCTCGATGTCGATTCCCATCGTCGTCTTTGCTGCCGTGCCGTTTACGCTGACCGTCAGCGCTCCAAGCGGCAAGAGCGGCGTGAGCCTGGCGATGACAGCAGTCCCAGCCGCAGGCGCGCCGGCGATCGTCTCGTACTCTTGGAATTTCGGCGACGGCACCAGCCAGACCACGGTCGTCGCAACGGTACCGCATATTTATTACTTGCCGGCGGGGACAACGATACCGCAGCAGTTCATCGTCACGGTCATTGCCCTCGGTGCGGACAAACGGACAGGCGTCGGCAGCACATTCGTGACGATCACGCCGTAGCGGAGTGATTTCGTTTTCGGGCACGTGTGAGGGGCGGCTTTCTGGCCGCCCCTCCGCGTGTACTGCATGAGGGCTCGTGGCTCGAGGCTCCGCGTCGGCGTCTGAGGCCGCTGGCACGAGGGCGCCTCAGCTGGGTCACGCCCTGAGCCCTGGGCCCTGAGCCATCTCCGCTCTCTACCAGTCCGCGAAGGGCGAACCGTCGAGGGAGGTTCCCTCGGCGCCGCTCTTCACGTCGAAGATGCCGACCTCGGCGGTCGGGTCGTCCGGGTCGGGCTCGGAGGGGACAGTCACCCAGGTCTCGTTGGAGTTCGTGATCGGGTCCTTCGGGACGCCACGCAGGTAGCCTTCGGTGACGAGCGCCTCGAGGCTGGCCGGGTACTTCGCCTTGTCGGCGTAGTACTGGTCGATGGCGTCGCGCATCCGGAAGAGGTCCTCGCGCAAGACCGCTTCTTTGGTCCGCTTGATTGAGTTGCCGTACATCACGACGCCCATGCCGGCCAGCACCGAAATGAGGGCGACCACCACCATCAATTCGATGAGCGTGAATCCGGTTTCGGCCTGGCGGCTGCGGCGGGTCGGGGACAGTCTCGGCATCGCGCCTACCAATCCCTGTATTTCGTGCCGTCGAGCGCGGTCGCCCCGCTCGTGGTGAACACGTCGAACACGCTCTGCCCGCCCCAGGTCGTGGCGTCGGGCGCATCCTGATACGATCGCATGCCCCACTCGGTGCTCTTGGTCATCGGGTCGATCGGGATCCGCCGCAGGAACCTGAGCTTGCGCCCGGAGGCATCACCGACGACGCCGACGCCCTCGACCAGGATCTCCAGGTTCGCCGGGTACCCGTTGGCGCCAGCCCTGAGGTCGGGCCCCCCGATCATCCCTTGGTCAGCCGCGTCCTTGAACCGGTCGATCGCGACGCGCATTTCCCGCAACGCCCGCCTCAGTTCGATCTCCCGCTGCCGCTGAGCGGTGACCCGCACCAGCGGCAGGACTGCCGACGCCAGAATCAACAGCATCGTGCCGACGACGACCAGCTCGACGAACGTGTAGCCGCCACGCGGTGTCGCTCTCTCCAGCCGCCGCCGTCGTCGCCACACGTTGCCTCGCATCGTCAGCCGTCCGTCCCGAATACCGGGCTACTTGACCGTGACCGTCGCCGGCGTGAACTGCAAGGGGATGCTGCCGCCCGGCCCGGTCGCCGTGCCGCTGACACGGAAGTTCACCGCGCCGGGTGCCACGGCGTCGAAGACCACGGCGGCGAGGGGCCCGCTGCCGGTCGCGCCCACCACGTCGCCGGGTCGGCTGATGGTGATGTCGATCCGGCCCGCCGCGCCGTCGGCCTGCTGCGCGAACGCGGTGTTCGGCACGCCGGTGCGCATGAAGCTGCCCTCCTGCAGCGACCGCAGCTTCACGGCCGCCGGGTTGTAGGTGAGCGTCAGCGTGACGGTTGACGCCCGCGTCATGTTCTGCGCGGACAGCGTCAGCATGTACGGCCCCTGGCCCACGCGCCAGTCAGAACCGGGAACGGCAATCGTCACCTGGGCGGGCACGCCCGGGGACGGCGTCGCCGGCAGTCCGTAGGGTGTGACGGCCGGAGGCTGCGCGGCAGCCGCCTGCTGCGCCGGGGGCGTCGCCGGTGGAGGGGGCGCTCCGGCACCGGCAGGCGGCACGGCCTGGGCCGCCTGCGGCGGCGTCGCGGGCGGCGCCCCGGCCTGCTGCGCCTGGGGAGGCGTCGCCGGCGGCTGCGTCTGCGCGGGCGGCGCGGCGGCTGCGGCCTGGGCCGGCGGCATCATCACGGTCCCTGGAATCGGCGAGGCGCCCGGCGGCACGACCGGTGTGCCGGCCGCGGTCGGCTTGCCCACCGGAGCGCCGCCCACCATCGCCGCACCCTGGGTCCCGTATGGCTGGGTGGTGATTGGAGGGGCGGCGGGCGGAATGGCACCCGCGGGCGGCGCCTCGACCTTCTCGGGCTCCGTCGCCTGCCCAATCAGCGGCGGTGTGCCTCCGAGCACGGGGTTCTGCGCCGTGCCGATGTTAATCTCCTGCAGGTGTCGCTCGGTCAGCGCCTGCGTCCGGATGATGTGCGGGGTGAGCAGCATCACGATGTCGGTCTGCGAGATCTGCTCGTCGTTGGCGGAGAACAGCTGCTTGATCACCGGCACGTGGATGCCGCCGGGGAAACCGGTGAGCGACTTCCGTTCGTCGTCTCGAAGCAGGCCCGCGAGCAGGTTCGATTCGCCGTCGCGAAGGCGCATGCGCGTCGTCACCTTCCGGGAGCCGAACGCCGGCAGGTTCTGCCCGGCGATGTTGACGTCGCTCCCTTTCGTGCTGCTCTCGACCTCGAGGTCCAGGATGATGTCGCCGTCGTAGGTGACCCGCGGCGTCACGGCTACGTTGACGCCGACCGACCGGTAGGTGAACGACGTCATCGGGTTCATCGCCGTGCCGCCGGCCACGAGGGGCATGAAGCTCGTGGAGGGCACCGGGATCTCGTCGCCCAGGTTCGCCGTCAGCTTCGTCCCCTCGGCCCCGCGAAGCGACGGCTTCGCGATCAGCTTCGTTTTGGAGTCCGATTCCAGGAACTTGATGACGGCCTGGGGCAACGCGAGGTAGAAGTCGGTGGTGCTGAGGCCGTGCGTCAGAGTATTGAGGTTCGTGAGCCCGGTGCCGATGCCCGCCGCCGTGCCGGAGGTTCCGCCTGTCGCTCCGCCGGTCGTTCCGCCGGCGGCCGTTCCGCCTCCGGGAGGCGCGTCCGGCGAGTACCCGATGCCGATCGCGTAGTTGGACAGGCTCAGGCCGTACTGCTTGACGCGCGTCCGGTTGACTTCGAGAATCTCGATGTCGATGACGACTTCCGCCCGCGGCCTGTCATTGTTCTCGATGATGCGCTCGGCGATCGCGACCATGGACGCGCTGGCGCGGATGGTGATGCTGTTGGCGCCCAAGTTCATCTGTATGCGCGGCGCCGGCGCACCCCCGGCCGCCTGCTGACCGAGGAGCTGCATGAGCATCCCTTGAAGTTCCTTCGGATCGGCGTGCGACAGCGGAATCGTCTTGATGACCTGGTCTTCGTACCTCGCTCGGTTGGTGCCCTGGTCGGGAATCACCAGGATCGTCTTCGGGTTCATCACCTTGTAGAACAGCCCGTTGGACGTCATGACCAGCTGGAGGGCCTGCTCGAGGGTCACGCCCCCCAGATCGATCGCGGACTTGATCTGGTTCGCCTCGTTGAAGGTCGACTCGAAGAGGATGTTGATCCCGCTGACCTGCCCGAGAAACTCGAGGACCGCCTTGACCGTGAGCCCTGCCGCGAACTTCATGTCGAGCGGAACGCGCGACGTCGGGCTGAGCCTCGATTCCGAGGCGGCCTGTCTCACGCGCTCCTTCATCTGCTCGATCTGCGGCTTGGGCCGCGCGGCCTCGATCCGGTCGCGAAGCACCTGTTCGAGGCTGGCGACCTTGGCGGCGGCCCGGCGATTGGTGGGGTCATAACTCGCGGCACGGCGGTATTCCCCGAGGGCCCCTTCGAGGTCCCCCTTCTCCTCGAACGCGACCGCCTTCGAGAGGTGTTCGCGGGACGCCGCCAGCCGGGCGCGCTCGAGGGCGATCTTGTACTCGGCCGAATTGGGGTCGGCCGCGACGGCCTCCTCGTAGTAGCGAACAGCCGTCTCCCAGTCGCCGACGCGCGCGGCCTGGTCCGCCAGCTTGAAGGCTTTCCCGGCCCCGGCGCACGCCGCGAGGGAGGCGACAACCAGCATCAGCGCCGCTGCTTTCCAGAGATCGGCTCTCAAACCAGGCCTCCAATCCAGTCGGGCCGGCGCGGACCCGCCGGCCCGCCAGCCGCCAGGGATGCGCCGCTACCCGCTCAGGCCCAGGCGGCGCTGCCCCCGCCCGTCGACGTAGGCGATGTCGATGCTCTCGACGTTCACCTTGATGATCTTGTATCGGCCTTCGATGACGTCGCCTTCGCTCCCGAAGAACACATCCTTCCCGTCGCTGAGGGCGGCGATCGGCTTTCCCGAGCCCTGCACGATACCGATGAGCTTCAGCGTGATCGGCGGCGGCGGGGGCGGCGGCGGCGGCGGCGCGTTCGGATCGGGCGGCGGGGGCGGCGCCACCTTCGGCGCCGGAGGCGGCGCCTTCGGCTTCTCCCGGAACAGGTTCCGCCCGCCTTCGACCGCCGTCTGGCGGTCGGCTTTCAGCTGCGCCAGGCGCACGGGAGGGGCCGATTCCGCCTGATCGCGAGCCGCGGCCGCCCTCGAGGGGACGGTCCGGGCGACCGGGCGCTGGCCGGCGGCGGCCGGCGCGCCGGCCGCGCGCAGGTTGTAGTACACCACCGCGGCAAACACCACCAGCAGCACGGCGAGCAGCACGACCTGCGTGGAAGTGGCCCTAGCTGCCATCGGTCGAACTCCGGAAGTACGTGGACAGCAGGATCTTCAGCATGAGGGCGCTCTGGCCGTCACGTGCCTGGTCCAGTTCGACGTCGTCGATGATGACGAAGTCGGGCGACGTCTCGAGCCGGTGTACGAACGCGCGCACGTCCTCGGTACTGGCCCTCCAGGAAGAGGGCGACCCGCAGGTGGTCGAGCCGGCTTCCCCGGCTATGGCCCTCCTCCGCTGTCCGCCTCACGATGCGGAGGTTGCTCGTCCGCACCAGCTGCGCAAGGCTGAGATAGGTCAGGCGGTGCGCCGCGCTGAGATCGGCGGGCAGCACCTCACCGTAGAACGTCTTCAGCTCGGCCTCCGCCCGCTGCTGGCTCGTGGCCACGCCCTTCGCGGCGTCGAACTCGCGGCGCGCATCGCGCAGCGCGCGGTCGGCGCGTGCCGCGCGGTTGTCCACGTCGGCGACCCTGGACGCCAGCGGGTGGACGATGCCTGCGTAGACGCCGAGGTTCACCGCGAACGCCAGGAGCAGCACCAGCACAGGCAGGCGGTGTTCGCGCAGGACTCGCCGCAGCACGTCAGTCCTCCCTCGCCGCCCGCGGGGCGTACTGACCCTCGAGGTTCACTTCCAGCAACCCCTGCGGGGTGGTCGTCTCGGCGCGCGTCACCACATTGCGGAACGCGCCAGTGCCCTCGAGCTGCTCGATGAACTGCTCGATGTCCTCGGCGCGCCGGCCGAAGACGACCATCGCCACCGTGAGCCTGCCTTCCTTGTCCGTCGCGGGCCGGATCGACTGCACCCGCACGTTGTCCGGAAGCGTGGCCTCGAGCCGGTTGAGCAGCTCCGTCCAGGAGAACGTGCGCTTGTCGATCAGCGCGTTGGCCTCGCGGGCGGCCGCCGCCACGCGTTCGAGCGCTTCGCGGTCGACGCTGCGCCGCTCGCGGTCGGCATCGACCCGGAGTGTCGCGGCCTGCCGCTCCGCCGCGTAGACCCGCCCCAGGAGGCGGGTGTGGCGCTCGGAGAGCGACCGCCACTGCATCAGATTGAACCCGGTCAGCCCGACGAGCAGCAGCCCGGCGAGCCCGAGCAGGATGTGGGCGAGACGCTCGTTGTAGAACGGCCGGGTCGAGAGGTTGGTGCGCAGCATCGGCCACCCCCTACACGTCGGCGCCCGCGCCGGCCAGCGCGCCGATCAGCGGCGCAATCGTGATCGTCAGCTCAGGGTCAGCGGCGATCCGATCGGAGAACTTGGCGACCCGCTGCGGGTCGACCGTCTCCGTCTTGACACCCAACCTCGCTTCGACCTGACGCCGGATGCTCTCGAGCGTCGTCGCCGCCGAAACGGAGGGGCCGGCCTCGGCACCGACGCCGGCGACCACCACGCGGGAGAAGCCGGAGCCCGACAGCCGGTCCTCGTAGTACATCGCCGTCTGGTGCACCAGGTCCGGCAGGGTCTCGTCAGTGCCTTCCGCGCGATTCCGGAAGAAGATCAGGTCCTCCCCGCGCAGGATGGCGATGCTGCCGTAGTCCGGCGTGACGTGCACCAGCAGCCAGTCGCCCGGGACCGGCCCGTTCGCCACGAGCACGGTGTTGACGAGGCTCAGCGTGGCGAGATCGACCAGGCCGGCGTGGACGCCGGCCGCCGCGCAGATCTCCTCGAACTCGCGCACGACCTGGGCGCGCGCGAGCGCGACGACGTACTCGCGGCCTCCACCGGGAAGCGCGGCGCCGGGGGAACAGGTGACCTGCGCCTCTTCAATCGGGAACGGCGCCGACTTCCGCACGTGCCAGCGGATCAGCTGCCCGAGGTCTGCGGCGCGAGGCGGCACGGCATCGAGGCGTACGAGCGACACCTTGGCGACACTGTCCGGCACGACCACGGCCGCGCGCCGCGGCCGGCCGCCCAGGCGCTGGAGCACGCCCGACACCGCCCGGACCACCCCGCGCCGATCCGCCACGTTCTGGGCGGTGAGCGACGGGGTGATGGCACCGGCCGGCAGCGGCTCGACGGCGTGCGCGGCGATGACCGGCGCGCCGCCGCGACGCCCGAGCGCGATGCCGGACACGCCGCGCGACGTGAACTGGATCGCGATTGACGGCGCCGCCGTGCGGAGAATCGACGGGAGTTTCATTCGACGAACGTCACCTTGTTGATCTCGCGAAGCGTCGTCACGCCGCTCAGTACGCGCTCGACCGCGCACTCGCGGAGGAACCGCATTCCCTCGTCGCGGGCCGCCTTCTTGATCTCGGAGGTCGGCCTCCGCGCCAGGATCATCTCACGAATGCGATCCGAGAGATCCAGCAGTTCGCAGATGGCCTGACGCCCTTTGTAGCCGGTGCCGCCGCACTCGATGCAGCCCCGGCCCTCGTAGAACACCCTCGTGTGCTCGAAGGCCGGATCCATGCCCGACTCCTCCAGCAGCTGCCGATCCACCTTCGCCGGCCGCCTGCAGTGCGGGCAGATGGTCCGCACCAGCCGCTGGGCGAGCACGCAATTGAGCGCCGAAACGAACTGGTACGCCTCGACGCCCATGTTCAGGAACCGCCCCAGCACGTCGAGCACGTTGTTGGCGTGCACCGTCGTGAACACCAGGTGGCCGGTCAGCGCCGACTGGATGGCGATCTGCGCGGTCTCGGGGTCGCGGATCTCGCCAACCATGATCTTGTCCGGATCGTGGCGAAGGATCGACCGGAGGCCGCGCGCAAAGGTCAGCCCCTTCTTCTCGTTGATCGGAATCTGCGTGATACCGCTCAGCTGGTATTCGACGGGGTCTTCGATCGTGACGATCTTGTCCTCGATCGACTTGATTTCCGACAGTGCCGCGTAGAGCGTCGTAGTCTTCCCGCTGCCCGTCGGGCCCGTCACGAGCACCATTCCGTACGGCTCGGCGATGTACTTCCGGAACCGCTTCAGTTCCGACTCCGGGAAGCCGAGGATGTCCAGCCGGAGCTCCGAGAACTGCTCGCTGATCGACTCCTTGTCCAGGATGCGGATGACCGCGTCCTCGCCGTGGACGCTCGGCATGATCGAGACGCGGAAGTCGATCGTCTTGCCCGGCACACGGAGCTTGAACCGGCCGTCCTGCGGGACGCGCTTCTCGGCGATGTCTAGCTCGGCCATGACCTTGATGCGGGAGATGATCGGCCCGTGGAACTGCTTGGCGATCGGCCGCATCGCCGGCTGAAGGACCCCGTCGATCCGGTACTTGACGTAGACGGCGTCGTCCTGCGTTTCGATGTGAATGTCGCTGGCGCGGCGCTGGATCGCCGTGAACACGGTCGAGTCGACGAGCCGGATGACCGGGCTGATGTCGCTCGTCAGCTTCTCGACCGTCAGGTTCTCGTCGCCGCTCTCGTCCTCCTTCAACAACTGGAGCTGGAACCCCTCGGTGGCCTCCTCGAGCACCCGCTGCGAGCTCTCGCTCTTCTTCAGAATCGACTCGATGGACGACCGGGCGCCAACCGTGACCTTCAGCGGCGCCGCCAGGAGGAGGGCCAGCTCGTCGATCATCGGCAGATCGGTCGGGTCGGAGACGACGATGACCAGGGCGCGGCCGTCCCGATGGTGCGGCACGAACCCGTACCGCAGCATCAGGTCCGCCGGTATCGTGCGGAACAGCTCGTGGTCGATCTGGAACTGCTCCAGGTCGACGAACTCCAGGCCGTAGCGCTCCGCCAGCCTCCGCGCATGCGCGGCTTCGGCTGCGCGCTCCTCGGTCGCCTGGTCGACCCCTTCCGCGTACAGCATCTGCACCCGTGGCTCCACTCGGCTCCCCTTGGCTACACCTGCGGCCCGACCACCGCCGACAATTGGAACAGCGGCATGTACAGCGCGAGCAGCATGCCCGCGATGACAATGCCCATGACGACGAGCAACACCGGTTCGATCAGCGTCACGAACCGCCCGAGGTCGGTCTCAATCTCCTCGTCGTAGAAGTCGGCCAGGCTGTTGAGCATCTCCTGAAGCGCGCCGGTCGCCTCGCCCACCTCGGCCATCTTCACCGCCACGTCCGGGAAGACGCCGCGGCCGGCCATCGCCGAGGCGAACGACTCCCCTTCCCGCACCCGGCGGCCGACTTCCTCCATCGATGCCGCCATCGACCGGTTGGAGATCGACCGGCTCGCGATCTCGATCGCGTTGACGAGCGGGATTCCGCCTCCGAGCAGGGTCGCGAGCGTCCGTGCCAGTTGAGACGTGGCGAACTTGCGCGCGGTTGGCCCGATTCCAGGCAGCTTCAGGATCACCCTGTCGAACCGCTCGCGCTGTCCCCGGCGCCGAAGCCAGGCGTTCACGCCCAGGGCGGCGGCCACGGTCAGCGTGACGACGATCGGCCAGTGCGCGCGAACGCCGTCGGAAACCGCGACGATCGCGCGGGTGACCAGCGGCAGATCGCGGCCGAACTGCTCGTAGAAGCTCGAGAACTCCGGGACCACCTTGACGACGATGATGCTGACCACGGCCAGCGACAAGGCCAGCAGCACCGCCGGGTAGATCAGCGCCGATACCGTCCGTCGCCTCACGCCCGCAATGACCTTCACGTACAACACGTAGCGGCGCAGCACCGTCTCGAGGCTGCCGCTCTTCTCGCCGGCCATCAGCGACGCGGTGTAGACGCCGGGAAACAGCGACCCGTGCGCGGCGAAGGCGTCCGACAGCGCCGTGCCGGCCCGGACCTTCTCGTACACGTCGTCGAGCACCGCCTTGAAGAGCGGGTGGCTCAGCCGCGTGCGCAGAATGTCCAGCGACTGGACGAGGGGCATTCCCGCCTTGAGGAGGGTGGCGAGCTCCTGGTTGAAGACGAGAAACTCCCGGGCCGGGATCGCGCGGCGCGACGGCAGACGCGGCGCCCAGCCGGCCACGGCGTGCCGCGGCCGCAGCGACAGGACGCACAGCCCCTTCTGCTCGAGGTCGTGGCGCAGCCGCGCCTCGCTGTCGGAGACGTAGATCCCCTCGGTGACCTCGCCTCCTGGCGTCGCCAGCCTACAGCGGTATTCCATCGCGCGATGCTCGGAGGTCGGACATGATGTCGTCGTCGATCGCGCTCGATTATAACAACTTCCCGGCGCGCGCCGCCGCGGCGACGCCCTGGCTACCGCCTCGCCGCTGACCCGAGGATCTGCAGCACCTGCCGCACGTAGCTCTGCGTCTCCGCATACGGCGGAATGCCGCGGAACCGCTCGACCGCTCCCTCTCCGGCGTTGTAGGCCGCCAGCGCCAGCGACAGTTCGAACCGGTCGAGGAGCGTCTTGAGGTGCCGGACACCGGCGTCGACATTCGCCCCAGGGTCGTACGGGTCCGCCACCGCGAACCGCCTGGCGGTCTCCGGCATGAGCTGCATCAGCCCCATCGCCCCCTTCCGGGAACGGGCCGATGGCTGGTAGGCCGATTCGACCTGGATGACGGCGCGCACCAGCCGCGGGTCGACGCCCACGCGGTTCGCGGCCTCGTCGATGATCGCGCCATAGGGCACCGGACCGAGGGGCTCCGCCGCCCCGCCCGCGGTCGGTTCCGGGTGGACGACGTCGTCGGGCGCAATCCGGTCGACGGACGAAGCGGCGCACACGATCTCCCCGCCGCCGCGGAGCCTCAGGACCACGACGTCGCCGTCGAAGCGATGGGACTGCACCGTCAGCGTCCGACCGCTGGCGAAGAACACCAGTTCGGCGCTGGCGACGCCTCCCAGCAGTTCGAGGGCGAGCACCGTCAGCGCGGCCATCACAGCCGCCGTGCGGGTGAGACCTCGCCGGAGGGCGGCGGGAGGCGTCGAGCTAACGCGTTTCGACGTAGGCATGGAAGACGCATACCCCCAGTTCACGCCGGTCGGGCAGCGTTCCCCCTGACAGTACGGCCGGCACGAACGTGCGATCGACGCTGAGCCTCACGGAGACCTGATCCCCCGTTCCAAGCTGATTGACGGTCAGCGGAATCCGCCGCACGCCGCCGGTCCCTCCCACCTGGAACGTGTCGACCACTTCCCCTCCCAACGTGACCGTGACGGTCTGGGGCTCCGCCATCACCTTCTGCTGACCGCCGTAGTCGAGGAAGAAGATCGAGTTGCGCTTCGGGTTCTTGAACGAGAGCGTCGCCTCCTTCTGCGTCCAGTGCCATTCCTTGCCGGAGTTGTCCGGCAGGACCTCCGCGAGGTGCCAGCCGTCCTTGTAGCTCAGGTAGACGCTTTCGCTCTGCGGCGCCACCTGGAACTTCGCGACGGTGTAGGCCCGCTGGCCGTCGTCGACGCCCACGAGCGGCAGACGTTTCTGATCCTTCCCGTAAAGCCCGACCTTGACCGACGCGTCCCCGACATAGGGATAGACGGGCGCGAACAGCAAGCGGTTGTATTGAATCGCCTGCCCGGGTTTCCATTGGGTGGTCGGGACGGGCGGGTGATGGTCGTCGGTCCACATCAGCTCGCCGTCCGCGTCGACGAAGTGGACGAACACGATCAGGTCTTCCGTGAATGCCGGCGCGTCGTCCGCCACCTTGAACCCGTACGTGACCTCGACCGGGCTCCCGACCGGCACCCTGGCGTGGTTGAGCGAGACCGACGGGACGGCCACGGGCGGTTCCGTGGCCGCCTGCCGGCAGCCGCCGGCTGTCACCGCCGAGAGCGCGAGCAGACCAACGAGCAGACGCAACGTCATGGCGCGTTCCTGAAACAGGTACACACAACTCGCGAGCGGCCGGTTGGGCCCTCGGCGCTCCTCATGGTATCGCAGGTCTCGAAGATCGGGCAAACCACCGGCATGCCCAGCCCACCCCCAGTTTCGCGCGGGACGTCCGGCCGTGTCTGGAGGGGGGCGCAGGTGCGGCCGTTGCCACCAGCCCTCGAAACTGGGGGTGGGCAAGACCGGCCTGCCGATTGACCTCCCGTCGGCGGCGATGTTATGGTGGCGCATGGGTCGCCTGGAGACGGCACTCGGCCTTGCAGTGCTGCTGACCGCCCTGGGCGGCTGCGCCACGCGGCCCTCGGGACCGGTGCCGAAACCGGCTCCCCCTGCCGTACCGGCTCCCTCCGCACCCGCGCAGAAGGCGGAGGCCGAGAAGCCGCTTCCGCCGCCCAAGGCCGCGCCCGACCCGATTGACGCGCTCATCGCAGAGTCCCAGGCGCGGTTCGATGCCGGCCGGCGCGAGCTCGCCGTCGGTCACCTCGAGAGCGCGCGGCGGGAGTTCGACGCGGCGATTGACGTGCTCGTGCAATCCCCCTACGGCGCGCGGTACGACGCCCGTCTTCGCGAGCAGTTCGAGCGCTTGATCGACCGGATCAGCGCCCATGAAATGGCGGCGCTGGCCGAGGGCGACGGCTTCACCGAGAAGCGGTACGAACCGGCGTCGATCGATGCGCTGCTCGCGGAGTCGACCTTTGCGACTGTCGCCGCGTCGGCGAAGACGGAGGAAACCGTCGCCTCCGACCTCGCGCGGACGGCCCACGACGTGCCCATCCCGCAGAACGAGCGGGTGCTGGCCTACGTCGAGCTGTTCCAGGGACGCCTGCGCGAGTGGTTCCAGACCAGCCTCCAGAGGGGCGCGCAGTACCTTCCGATGATCCAGGACGTCTTCCGCGCCGAGGGGCTTCCGCTCGACCTGGCGTACGTGCCGATCGTCGAGAGCGCCTTCAGGCCAGACGCCTTGTCCCGGGCCAAGGCCAAGGGCGTCTGGCAGTTCATGGCGGCGACCGCGGCCGAGAATGGGCTCAAGCGCGACTGGTACATCGACGAGAGGTCGGACCCCGAGAAGGCCACCCACGCGGCGGCGGCGTATCTCCGGACCCTGTCGCGCGCCTTCGACGGCGACTGGCACCTCGCGCTGGCGTCGTACAATGGCGGCCCGGGGACGGTCCAGCGCGCGATGACGCGCTATCGCCTCGACGATTTCTGGGCGCTGGCCGCCAAGCGCAACAGCCTTCCCCGCGAGACGCGCGAATACGTGCCGATGGTGCTGGCGGCGATGGTCATCGCGCGGAACCCTCTCCTGTATGGATTCGAGCTGGTGCCGGTCGCTCCCGTCGAATACGACACGGTGCAGGTGCGTCAGCCGATCGACCTTCGGAAGATCGCCGAATGGTCCGGCACGAGCGTGAGCGACATCGAGGCGTTGAACCCGGAACTGCGGCGGTGGACGACGCCCGTCCCTCGCCCCGGCCGCGAGGCCTACGAGATCAAGGTGCCCAAGGGCGGCGGCGCCGCGCTCGAAGCCAGGCTCGCCGAACTGTCTCCCGCCGACACCGCGGCCCTGAAGTGGTACACGGTGAAACGCGGCGACTCGCTGGCGACGATCGCGAAGAAGCTGCGCGTGAACCGTGTCGATCTCGCGGACGCCAACTACCTGTCCTCGCGATCGGTGGTCACCCCGGGTCAGAGCCTGGTGATTCCGGTCGAGCCCTCGAAACTGCTGGCACGCGCGCCCGAGCGGGCGACGCCGGCAGCCGCCAGCCGCGCCGGCGCGACCGCTGCCAAGACGGCTCCGCCGAGGCCTGCACCCGCGGCGCCGACCGAAACCGTCAAGGTCACCTACCAGGTCAAACGAGGCGACACGCTGTCCTCGGTGGCCATGCGGTACCGAACGACGGTGGCCTCGATCATGGCGTTGAACGGGTTGAAGAGCGACCGGCTCATGCCTGGCGCCCGCCTGACGATCCAGACGCCGCGCGCCGGTCCGCGGCCGCCGCGCTGACCGTCGGTCGCAGTTCCTGCGACGGCTGGCGTCGACGACCTTTCAGTTTCTGCGTGGTTTCGGAAGCCGCCGCTCTCCCGTTCTGCGGTTTCCCGAGTCATTTCCCCGCTCCTGGCGTCGGCGTGCGGCTTGCAGCAGGCCCTGGCGTGCTCGCCTGCCTCCGCAGCGCCGCCGTCTTCGGCATCGAGGCCTTCCCCGTTCACGTCGAAGTGGACGTGACGTTCGGCCTGCCGTCGTTCACGATGGTCGGACTGCCTGACCCGAGCATCCGCGAGAGCCGCGACCGGGTCCGGAGCGCCATCCGGAACTCCGGGTTCGAATTCCCGCCGCACCGCATCACGGTCAATCTGGCTCCAGCCGACGTCCGCAAGGCAGGCTCGTCGTTCGACCTGCCGATCGCCCTGGGTGTCCTGGCCGCGACCGGCATCGTCGAGCGCCGGCAGGTGGACGACATCGTCCTGCTCGGAGAGCTGTCGCTGGACGGCGGGATCCATTCGACGCGCGGCGTCCTCCCCATCGCCACCGCCGCCCGCAAGGACGGCGTGGTTGCCATCCTGCTGCCCACCAGCAACGCGATCGAGGCGGCCGTGGTCGAACGGCTCGCCGTCATGCCGGTCGAGTGTCTCGCCGAGGCGGTCGCGGCCCTGAACGCGCCGGAGTCGGCGATTCGCGCCGTGACGATTCCCCCGGCGGCCACCCACCCGGCTCACGCACCGGACTTCTCGGAGGTCCGCGGGCAGACGCTCGCCCGCCGCGCGCTGGAGATCGCCGCAGCCGGCGGCCACAACCTCCTCATGGTCGGCCCCCCGGGGGCCGGGAAGACCATGATGGCCCGGCGGATGCCCGGTATCCTGCCGCCGCTCTCCTTCGATGAGGCGCTCGAGTGTACGGCGATCCACTCTGTCTGCTCGCTCCTCGCGCCCGGCGTCGGTCTGCTCCAGGCGCGCCCGTTCAGAGCGCCGCACCACACCGTCTCGGACGTCGCGCTGGTCGGCGGCGGGTCGATCCCGAGGCCGGGAGAAATCAGCCTGGCGCACAACGGCGTCCTGTTCCTGGACGAGATGCCCGAATTCGACCGGCGCGTCCTCGAGGTGCTTCGCCAGCCGATGGAGGAAGGCACCGTGACCATCGCGCGGGCGGCCAGGACTGCGGTGTTTCCGGCCCGGTTCATGCTGATCGCCGCGATGAATCCGTGTCCGTGCGGATACCTGGGGGACGCGACCCGCGTCTGCCGGTGCACGCCGCCCGAGGTCTCGCGCTACCGAGGCCGGCTCTCCGGGCCGCTGCGCGACCGACTCGATCTGATCGTGCACGTCCCGGCCGTGCCGGCGGCAACGTTCGGCGAAGAGGTCCAGGCCGAGTCCTCCGCCGACATCCGCGAGAGGGTGCTCCTCGCCCGCCAGCGCCAGCACGGCCGGATCAGGGGTGCTGGCGCCCGCCTGAACGCGGAACTGCAGGGGAGGCACGTGTGGCGCTGCTGCCGTCCCGAGCCGTGCGCCAGGCATCTGCTCGAACAGGCCGTGCTGCGGCTTGGGCTGAGTGCCCGGGGCTACGACCGGGTGATGAAGGTCTCTCGCACCATCGCGGACCTCGCGGGCGCCGACACGGTGTCAGCCGAACACGTCGGGGAAGCGCTTCAATACCGCGTGAACGACGACGCGAGGGAGATCGAGCGTCTCTGACTCGACCGGACCGACCCACGCATCCCGCGCGGAGGTCGACGAGCGGGGTTTCGCCTCTTGTTCGTCATTCGCGAATTGGCCCTTTGCGCTCGCCGCGCTCCTATGGTACATTCCGGGAGTTCGAAGGCTCGACGGCGTCCTGTACCGGCTGATTCAGCTTACGCCGAACTCGAATCGCTCTCCTGGAGCCAGCAGCCGCGTGAAGTCGAGACGCTATACCGTCGTCATCGCTGACCGCACGACCGGCGTCGTGCGACGCTTCACCCTCAGCCTGGGTCCCACGCTGACGGCGATAGCTGTCGTCCTGACGCTTCCCATCCTGATCGGCCTCGGGGCGCGCTGGAGCGCGCTGGTCGAGATCAGTGCGCTTCGAACCAGCGCGGACTCCCTCCGGCAGGAGAACGACAGCTTCAGGGCGATGACGGCCCAGCTGACCGAACAGGTGTCCAGCGTGCAGACGGCCGTCGCGGACCTCAGCGCCAAGGCGGCGCTCGACCCGGAGTCGGCTCGCGCCCTGGCCAAACTCCCCCCTGCGGTCCGATCGCGCGCCATGGCCGGCGGCTCGACGAGCTCGCCCATCGCTTCGTCTGTGCTCGCGCCGACACTCCTGTCGCCTGAGGACACGTTCGGCACGCTGCGCGAGGTCCTCGGGCGCCTCGGCAACCGGCTCGAGGCCGCGCAGTACCGATCTCGGCCGTCGCTCGGAGCTGCTGGGTGCGACCCCCTCGATCTGGCCTGCCCGGGGCCCCATCTCCGCGATGTTCGGCAGCCGCGAGAGTCCATTCGGCGGGGGCGGCAACGAGTGGCATACGGGGCTTGACATCTCGGGTGATCGCGGCCAGCCGGTCGTGGCGACGGCTGGCGGCGTCGTTGAGTTCACCGGGTGGCACGGCGACTACGGCAACATGGTGACGATCAACCATAGTTTCGGGCTCGTCACCCGCTACGCGCACCTGGCGACCATGTTCGTCCGGGTGGGCGACCGCGTGGAGCGCGGGCAGACCATCGGCCAGATCGGCACGACGGGACGCGTCACAGGCCCGCATCTGCACTACGAACTCCTCGTCTACGGCCGTCTGGCCGACCCGCTCCCGCTGCTGACGGCCATCGGCAGGCGGTAGGCCCGCTGCGAGCGAGCGCCGCCGCCTTGACCGATCCGGCGAGCGTCCCCTACAATCGCTGGGTATCCTCGTCATCACGGACCCTCTCCTTACATGCTTGGTGCACTCCTCGCCAAAGTCATCGGAACCCAGAACGAGCGCGAACTGAAGCGCCTCGCCCCCCTCGTCGCCGCCGTCAACGGCTTCGAGCCGTCGATCCGCGAGTTGAGCGCCGAGGGGCTTCGCGCGAAGACGGTCGAGTTCCGCGAGCGGCTCGGCGCGGGCGAGAAGGTCGACGATCTGCTGCCCGAGGCGTTCGCGGTCGTGCGCGAAGCGGGACGGCGCGTTCTGAACATGCGCCACTTCGACGTGCAGCTGATCGGCGGGATGGTCCTCCACCAGGGGACGATCGCCGAGATGAAGACGGGCGAAGGCAAGACGCTCGTCGCCACGCTGCCGGCCTACCTGAACGCGCTCGAAGGCAAGGGCGTGCACGTCGTCACGGTCAACGACTACCTGGCGCGCCGCGACTCGGAGTGGATGGGCAAGCTGTACCGGTTCCTCGGCCTCACCGTCGGGGTCATCCAGCACGAGCTGACCGACGGCGAGCGGCAGGTCGCGTACGGCTGCGACATCACCTACGGCACGAACAACGAGTTCGGCTTCGACTACCTCCGCGACAACATGAAGTTCGAGCTCGCGCACTACGTTCAGCGCGGGCATCACTTCGCGATCGTGGACGAGGTCGACAGCATCCTCATCGACGAGGCGCGGACGCCCCTCATCATCTCCGGCCCGGCCGAGGAATCGACCGAGCTGTACTACGAGGTGGACCGGATCATCCCCCGCCTGAAGGCGGGCGCGGTGACGCGGGGCGACGCGAAGGCTGAGGAGCGCGAGGCGCTCGAAGCGACGGGCGACTACATCGTCGACGAGAAGCACAAGACGGTCACCCTCACCGAGAGCGGGATGGCGAAGGCCGAGAAGCTGCTCGGCGCGCGGCTCCAGCCGGGCGGCCTGTACGACCCGGTCAACATGCCGCTGCTCCACCACATCAACCAGGCGCTGCGCGCGCACAGCCTCTTCAAGCGCGACGTCGACTACATGGTCAAGGACGGCCAGGTCGTCATTGTCGACGAGTTCACCGGGCGCCTGATGGAGGGGCGCCGGTGGAGCGACGGCCTGCACCAGGCGGTGGAAGCCAAGGAGAGAGTGAAGATCGAGCGCGAGAACCAGACGCTCGCCACGATCACCTTCCAGAACTACTTCCGGAAGTACGCGAAGCTGTCGGGCATGACGGGCACGGCGGAAACCGAGGCCGTGGAGTTCGGGAAGATCTACAACCTCGACGTGATGGTGATCCCGCCCAACAAGCCGTTGCGTCGCCTCGAGGAGCCGGACACCATCTACCGGACGGAAACGGAGAAGCTCGACGCGATCGTCACCGATGTCACCGCCAAGCAGGCGGAGGGCCGTCCCGTGCTCGTCGGGACGATCTCAATCGAGAAGTCCGAGAAGCTCTCGACGATGCTGCGCCGGCGCGGCATCAAGCACGTGGTGCTGAACGCGAAGTACCACGCGCAGGAGGCGGAGATCGTCGCGCAGGCGGGCCGCCGCGGCACGGTGACCATCGCGACGAACATGGCCGGCCGCGGCACCGACATTCTGCTCGGCGGCAACCCCGAGTTCATGGCCCGGCAGCAGTGCCTGGCGGACGACCTGGCCGAACGGCTGCCGAAGGGCCAGGAGCGGTTCGTCGACGACGAGGAGAACGTTTACTTCTTCCACATCGAGGCGTTCTACCGCGTCGGGCGCCAGGACTGGGAGCGGCTCTTCGGGCATTTCAGGACGCAGACCGACGCCGAGCACGACGCCGTCGTAGGTGCGGGAGGGCTGCACATCGTCGGCACGGAGCGCCATGAGGCGCGGCGCATCGACAACCAGCTGCGCGGCCGCGCCGGGCGCCAGGGCGACCCGGGCTCGTCGCGCTTCTACCTGTCGCTCGAAGACGACCTGATGCGTATCTTCGGGTCGGATCGGATCTCGGGCCTGATGCAGCGCCTGGGGATGGAAGAGGGCGTGCCCATCGAGCACAAGATGGTGACGCGCGCGATCGAGCGGGCGCAGAAGCAGGTGGAGGCGCAGAACTTCTCGGTTCGCAAACACCTGCTCGAGTATGACGACGTCATGAACAAGCAGCGGGAGAGCATCTACTCGCTGCGACGGGAGATTCTCGACGGCGTGATCCGCGAGGACGGCGAGGCGCTCAACAGCCGGCAGTACGTGATGAACCGGGCCGAGGACCTGCTCGACGACACCGTCGAGAGCTTCTGCAGCAAGCAGGTCGATTCGAAGGACTGGGATCTCGAGGCGCTGCAGCTGGAGCTGGGCCGGCTGTTCGGACTCGATGGCGGCGACTTGGCGATTGCCGGATTCGAGGCCGGCACTCCGATCGACGAGGTTCGCGACCGGCTGTGGGACCGCGTCAAGAAGCGCTACACGGACAAGGAGCAGCTGGTCCCGGCCGAGCTGCTGCGCCGCGTCGAGCGCGACATCATGCTGCAGATCGTGGACGTCCAGTGGAAGGACCACCTCTACAGCCTCGACCACCTGAAGGAGGGTATCGGGCTGCGCGGCTACGGCCAGCGCGATCCGCTCGTCGAGTACAAGAAGGAGAGCTACGCCCTCTTCCAGGACATGAACGACCGGGTGAGCGAGGAGACGGTGCGCTACCTCTGGCTGCTGCGCCCCGTCGCCTCGGAGGACGCCCCGGCGCCGAGGCGCCCGGCGAGGCGCGCCGCGCCCGTCACGCTGAGCGGCGGCGGCGACGCCGCCGCGGTGTTCAACGCGGCGCCGGCCAGCCGCAGGCCCGATCGGACGGGCGGAGACGACGTCATCAAGACCGTGCGGCGAGAGGAGCCGAAGGTCGGCCGGAACGACCCGTGCCCGTGCGGAAGCGGCAAGAAGTACAAGAAGTGCCACGGGGCCGGCCAGTAGGAGAGGATCATCCGCGATGGAACTCAAGAGCGCGACGCCTTCCATGCTGCAGGTCGGGACCGAGCTGGCCACGGCCCTGACGTTCGACGACGTGCTGCTGGTGCCGAGGCACTCGCAGGTGCTGCCGACCGGCGTCGACGTCAGCACGCGGCTGACGCGGAACATCCGGCTGAACGTGCCGCTGCTCAGCGCCGCGATGGACACCGTCACCGAGTCGGGCCTCGCCATCGCCATGGCGCAGCAGGGCGGCATCGGCGTCATCCACAAGAACCTCACCATCGAGGAGCAGGCCACCGAGGTCGACCGGGTGAAGCGGTCGGAGAGCGGCATGATCGTCAACCCGATCACGCTCTCGCCGACGAACCTGATCTACGAAGCCCTCGGGCTGATGAAGAAGTACCGGATCTCCGGCGTGCCGATCACCGAGGACGGGGGCAAGGAGGGGCGGCTGGTCGGCATCCTGACCAACCGGGACCTCCGCTTCGAGAC
Source organism: uncultured Acidobacteriota bacterium (assembly GCA_963698725.1). Taxonomy (GTDB): domain Bacteria; phylum Acidobacteriota; class Vicinamibacteria; order Vicinamibacterales; family Fen-181; genus FEN-299. Next base: position 248,187 of record CAVORY010000002.1, on the reverse strand, counting down.
GAACGTCGACCGGCCGATCTCGGCCATCATGACCCGGGAGAACCTGATCACGGTTCCCGTCGGGACCACGCTGGACCAGGCGCGCGAGATCCTCCACCGCCACAAGATCGAGAAACTGCTGGTGGTCGACTCGCAGTTCCGATTGAAGGGTCTCATCACCGTCAAGGACATCCAGAAGGTCATCAAGTACCCGGCCGCGTCGAAGGACGCGCTCGGGCGGCTCAGGGTTGGCGCCGCGGTCGGCGTCGGCAAGGACGCGATCGCGCGGGCAGAGGCGCTGGTGGCCGCCCACGCCGACGTGCTGGTCATCGACACGGCTCACGGCCACTCCCAGAAGGTCCTCGACGCCGTGAAGGACCTGCGGCGCCGCTTTCCCGACGTCGACATCGTCGCCGGGAACGTGGCGACGGCGGAGGCCACCGAGGACCTCATCGCGAGGGGCGTGGACGCGGTGAAGGTCGGAATCGGCGCGGGGTCGATCTGCACGACCCGCGTGATCGCCGGAATCGGCGTGCCGATGATCACGGCCGTGCTGGACTGCGCGCGCGCGGCGGCGCCGCACGGCATCCCCATCATCGCCGACGGCGGCATCCGGTTCTCGGGCGACATCACGAAGGCGATCGCGGTCGGCGCCAGCACGGTGATGATCGGCAGCCTGTTCGCGGGAACCACGGAGAGCCCGGGCGAAGTGGTGTTGTACCAGGGGCGCAGCTTCAAGGATATACCGCGGGATGGGGTCGATCGGCGCGATGCGCCGCGGCAGCCGCGACCGCTACTTCCAGGACGAATTCGATCTCGACGCAGCGAACCAGAACGAGAGCGAGAAGCTGGTGCCGGAGGGGATCGAGGGGCGCGTGGCCTACAAGGGCAGCGTCGCCGAGATGATCCACCAGCTGGTCGGCGGCCTCCGCGCCGGCATGGGCTACTGCGGGTGCCCGACGATCGCGCAGCTGCAGGAGGACGCACGGTTCATCCGCATCACGCCCGCCGGCATGCGGGAGAGCCACGTGCACGACGTGGTCATCACGAAGGAAGCGCCGAACTATCGATCGGAGTGAAAGCGGGCAGGCGTCAGCCGCCAGCTGCTAGCGGGCTCCGCGATCCGCTGTCTGCTGTCCGCTGCCAGCTGTCGGCTGCGCGCCCTGCTCGATCCGCAGTTCCCGCACGTCCCCGCCCAGATCGACAATCGTCACCTGAATCGCGCCCGTCGGCGCCGTGCCCAGTCTCTCCGCCCACTCGATCGCCACGACGGCTCCGTCCTCCGTCAGTTCATCGAGGCCGAGCTCGTCGGTTTCAGCGCCGTGCAGCCGATACAGGTCGACATGGCGAAGGACTCGAGCCCCGGCGTACTCCTGGATCAGCGTGAAGGTGGGACTGCTGACCTCGTCGGGATCGACCCCGAGGCCGGCGGCCAGCCCCCGCACGAACGCGGTCTTCCCCGCTCCGAGATCGCCGGTGAGGAGCACCAGGGCTCCCGGCGGCAGGCGCTCGGCGAGGAGTCGCGCGGCCGCGACTGTCTGGGCCTCCGATTCGGTTCTCAGCACCTCCGTCATCGGCGTTCCGCGGCCTCTCGCGTCGTCGTCAGAGCGGTGGTGGCCCTGCCAATCCGGCGAACCAGGTCGCCGGCGGTCATCGAGACTTCCCCTTCGTCCGCGGCAGCCAGATCCCCGGCGGCGCCGTGGAGATAGACGCCGAGGCGACAGGCGGCGTCTGCGCCGACACCCTGCGCCAGCCAGCCCGCGATCATCCCCGTCAACACGTCGCCCGTACCGCCGGTGGCCATGCCCGGGTTGCCCGTCGGGTTGATCGCGGCGCGCCCGTCCGGCGTCGCGACGACCGTGCCGTGGCCTTTCAGAACGACGAAGATCCGATTGGTCGCCGCCAGGCGTCGCGCCGCCTCCAGACGATTGGCCTGAACGTCGGCTGTCGACACGCCCAGCAGGCGTGCCATCTCGCCCGGGTGAGGGGTCACCACAATCGTGCGCCCTTCGCGCGCGGCGACGCGGCTGGCATCTCCGGCAAAGGCGTTCAGAGCGTCCGCATCGAGCACGAGCGGCGCCCGACCGCGTTCGACGAGCCCGCTGACGACGGCCCGCACGCCGTGACCGGCGCCAATGCCCGGTCCCGCGGCGATCACAGTCGCCGGAAACGCCATGATCGCCTCGAGTGCTTCTTCCGCCAGCGTCCCCGCACCGGTCTCCTGCAGTCCCTCGGTCATGTACTCCGGCCCCATGCCGGCAACGGTCAGCTGACAGGACGCGGGTGTGGCCACCGTAACCAGGCCGGCCCCCGATCGCAGCGCGCCGGCGGCCGCAAGGTGGGCGGCGCCCGTCTTCCCACGAGAGCCGGCCACCAGCAGGACGTGGCCGAAGGCTCCCTTGTGGGCCTCGCGCGCCCGCGGCCGCAGCAGCGGCCGGAGCGCCTCCGGGGTGATCACGCGCAGGTCTGCGCCGTCCAGCGACTCCACGACCGACGGCGGGATGCCGATGTCGGCGACGATCACCCGACCGGCCACGGCGCTGGCGGGCGACAGCACGAGCGGCACCTTCGGTGCGCCCAGCGCGACGGTGAGCGTGGCGCGGATGCACGGGCCGATCACCTCGTGCGTGTCCGCCGACAGGCCGCTGGGCAGGTCGATCGACACGATCGGCACGCCTGCGTCGTTGATCCCCCCGACGATCTCGGCCATGAGGCCGGTCAGCGGCGCCGACAGGCCCGTTCCGAACAGCGCGTCGACGATGAGCGTGTGTCGAGCGAATTCCCCGGCGAGGCGCTCCCACTCGAGCTGCCGGCCGATTTCGGCGACCGGGAGGTCCAGGGCCTGGACTCTCTCGAGATTCGCGCGCGCGTCGCCCTTCACGTCCGAGGCGCGCCCGACCAGAAACACCGACACGTGGACGCCACGCTGGTGCAGCAGGCGCGCGACGACGAAGCCGTCGCCGCCGTTGTTGCCGCGCCCGCAGAGGATGGCCACGCGCCGGCCGACGAGGTCGGGGAACGCACGCTCGACGGCGGACGCCGCTTCCCGGCCCGCGTTCTCCATCAGCACCAACGACGGCACCCCGAGTTCTTCGATGGTCCGGCGGTCCGCCTCGCGCATCTGCCGAGCGGTGAGAATTCTCATCGACGGCATCTTCGTCTCGCGGTTGCGGCTTTGTCAACCGCGACGCGCGGATGCGGGCGCGGGGACATCGCACGCCCGGGCGCTGACAGCGGGCGCGGGCGCGCTTGCGATCCACGGATGGGACGAGGTACGCTTCGGCAACGGCCCCGGCGAGCCTCTGCCCGGGCCGCCGGGGGACCACACTCGAATGCCCGACCCGGACGTCGAACGCCTCCTCGCTGACCCGCTCTCGAGATTGCCTTTCCGGATCGGCATCGTCGGCGGGATGGGGCCGCTCGCAGGCGTCTACCTCCAGCAGCTGATCATCGAGGCCACGCCGGTCCGGAAGGACCAGGACCATTTCCAGGTTGTGTGCTTCACGAATCCGCACGTTCCGGAGCGGATGCGTTCGCTGGCGGAAGACGGAGGACGCCGGTACGCGGAAGCGGTTCGCGCCTCGGCCCGACTGCTGGCCGGGGCGGGTGTATCGCACATCGTCATTCCGTGCAATACCGCGCATGCCCGGCTCGCCGAAATCCGGGGGGGGGTGGGTGTCCCGATCGTGAACATGGTGGAGCTGGCGCTCCAGGCGCTCGTCGGCGAGCATGGGCGCGGCCAGCGGGTCGGTTTGCTGGCCACGACCGGCACCCTGGAGCAGCGGGTGTACCAGGACGGACTGCCTGGAGTGACGCTCGACTGGATTCTGCCCGACGAGGCCGACCAGCGGCGCGTGTCGGAGGCCATCCTGGCGGTGAAGGTGAACGAGGGATCACGGGTGGCAGACGACCTGCTCGGCGTGGCACGAGCGCTGGTCGACAGGGGCGCCGGCCTCATCCTGGTCGGGTGTACCGAGCTGTCGATGTGCCTGGACGCTCTGGCGCCCGCAGGTGTGCCGCTGGTGGATCCCATGCGGATTCTGGCCGCACGCCTCGTGGAGATCGGGCTTCGGCGTCGGCAGGAGTCGGGCGCTCCCGGGCAGGATTGACCGTCGAGAACACTCAGGCGGGAGGGACGTCAATGGCAGCGACGATTTATGTCAACGGCCGCATCACGGGCGAACGTGAGGCGGTGATCCCGGTCTTGGATCACGGCTTCCTGTACGGGGAAGGCGTCTATGAAGTGATGCGGACCTACCAGCGCAAGCCGTTCCTCTACGGGGCGCACATCGACCGGATGCGACGGTCGGCCGGCATGATCAACCTCACGGTCCCGTTCACCGACGCTGAACTCCTGGCGCGCATCGAAGAGACGGCTGCCGTCTTCTACGAGGCGCAAGGCGCGGCAGGCGGGGCTGTGGAGATGTACATCCGCGTGCTGCTGACGCGAGGCGTTGGCCCCATGACGTACGATCCAGCCGCCTGCCCGGTGCCCACGCTGGTCATCATCATCAAGCCGCAGGTCGACCCGCCGGCGCACGCCTACGAGAAGGGCGTCACGGTCATCCTGGTTCCGGTTGTTCGCAATCACCCGTTCTCGATCAACCCGCTGATCAAGTCGAACAACCTGCTGAACAACGCGCTCGCGTCCCAGTTCGCCGCGCGGCAGGGCGGGTTCGAGGCGATCATGCGTAACTATCGGAGCGAGATCTCCGAGTGCTCGCAGTCGAACCTGTTCGTTGTCAAGGACGGCGCGGTGCGGACGCCGCCGATCGAGGCCGGGCTGCTGGCCGGCATCACCCGAGGTTTCGTTTTCGAGGTGGGCCGCGCGTGCGGCGTATCGGTGACCGAGGCGACGCTGCACGACGCCGACCTCTTCGATGCCGACGAGATGTTCCTGACGAGCACGACTCGGGAGATCGTTCCGATCGTGACGGTGAACGAGAGCGCCATCGGGGACGGAACACCGGGCCCCGTGACCCGGCGCCTGCTGGCCGAGTTCCGGCGCCAGGTGGCGGCCATGGCCTGGTAGGCGTACGGAGCGGGGCGGCGCACGCGTCGCCCCGCTTCGGTCGGCAAGCCGGTCGGCTCAGAGCCCCGGCTTCCAGCGCAGGATCGGCTTCCTCGCAGCGGTCGCTTCGTCGAACCGGCTCCGCCGCGTCGTGACCGGCGCCTTCTTCAGGAGGTCGGGAGACGCCTTGGCCTCTTCGGCGATCTGTCTCATCGCGGCGATGAAGCGGTCGAGTTCGTCAAGCCCCTCGCTCTCGGTCGGCTCCACCATCAGGGCTCCGTGCACGATCAGCGGGAAGTAGATCGTGGGCGGATGGAAGCCGAGGTCGATCAGCCGCTTCGCGATGTCGAGCGTCGTGACGCCGTATTCGTTCTGCTTGTGATCCGAGAAGATCACTTCGTGCATGTTGATCCGGTCGTACGGCACGTCGTACACGTCCCGCAGTCTGGCGCGCACGTAGTTGGCGTTGAGCACCGCGTTCTCGGCGGTCTGCCTGATGCCGACGGCGCCGAGCGCACGGATGTACGCGTAGGCGCGGACCGCCATCCCGAAGTTGCCCTGGAAGGCCTTGACGCGTCCTATCGAGAGCGGCCGGTCGTAGTCGAGCCGCATGCCCTCCCGCGTGGCCGTCACCACCGGCGTGGGCAGGTAGGGTTCGAGCGCTTTGACCGCCACCACCGGGCCTGACCCCGGCCCTCCCCCGCCGTGCGGCGTGGAAAAGGTCTTGTGCAGGTTCAGGTGCATGATGTCCATGCCGAAGTCGCCAGGCCGCGCCCGTCCCACCAGCGCGTTCATGTTCGCGCCGTCGCAGTAGACCAGCCCCCCCTTCTCGTGCACGATCCGGGCCGCCTTGCAGATCTCGTCCTCGAACATCCCGAGCGTGTTCGGGTTGGTGAGCATCAGCGCCGCGACGTCTGGCGTCATCGCCTCGGCGAGCGCCGACACCGACAGATTGCCCTGTGGGCCCGACTTGATCTCGCGCACCTCGTAACCGCAAAAATGCGCGCTGGACGGGTTCGTCCCGTGCGCGGAGTCGGGAATCAGCACCGTCTTCCGCGCGGCGCCGTCGCGGGTGATGAGATGTTTGCGGATCATCATCATCCCGGTCAGTTCCCCGTGCGCCCCCGCCGCGGGCTGAAGCGAGACAGCTGGCAGGCCGGTGATCTCGCCGAGCATCTCCGCCGTCGCGTGCAGCAGGGCCAGCGCGCCCTGAGCGACCTCGTCGGGCGCCATCGGGTGCAGGTCTGCGAACCCGCCCATCCGGGCCGCCGCCTCGTTCACCTTCGGGTTGTACTTCATCGTGCACGACCCGAGCGGGTACATGCCGGTGTCCACACCGTAGTTCCAGGTGGACAGTCGCGTGAAGTGGCGCACCAGGCCCACTTCGGTCATCTCCGGGAATCCGTCCAAGCCCTGCCGCAGCAGCCCGTCGGGCACGGCACCCTCGAGCGGCGCCGACGGGATGTCGCGGGCCGGCAGAGAGTAGCCTGTCCGGCCGGGTGAACTCAGTTCGAAGATCAGCTGGTCGCGAAGATCGGTTGTCGTCATGTCTGAAATCCTCGCGGCTACCCGGCCAGCGCAGCCGCCAGGCGGTCGATGTCCTCGGCGCGGTTGAGTTCAGTCGCGCAGACCAGCAGCGAATCCGGCATCTCGGGGTAGTACATCCCAAGAGGCAGGCCGGCGATCAGCCCCGACCCGAGCAGTCGCTTCTGCACGGAGGCAGCATCGCCGAGGCCGCTGACGACGAACTCGTTGAAGAAGGGAGCCGGGAACCGGAGGGAGGCGCCGCTCGCGCCCGCCGCCTTCACGATTTCGCCTTGCGCGTAGTGCGCCTTGTCGAAGTTGAGGCGAGCCAGCTCCGGCAGGCCCCGCTTGCCGTAGGCCGCCATGCACATCGTCGCCGCCAGCGCCATGAGGCCCGAGTTGGTGCAGATGTTCGACGTCGCCTTCTCGCGGCGGATGTGCTGCTCGCGGGTGGCCAGCGTCAGCACGAATCCCGTGCGCCCCTCGGTGTCGGTGGCGGCGCCGACGAACCGGCCGGGCATCTGCCGCATGCACTTCTCGGACGCCGCGATGACGCCGCAGTAGGGGCCGCCGTAGCCAAGCGGCACGCCGAACGCCTGGAGCTCGGCCGCCACGATGTCCACGCCCAGACTGCCCGGAGGCGCGAGCAGCCCCATCGCGACCGGCTCGGTCACGACGGCGACGCTCAGCGCGCCCGCTGCCTTCGCAATCTCCACCGTCCTGCGCGGATCCTCGATGACGCCGAAGAAGTTCGGGTACTGGATGATGACCGCCGCGGCGCCCTTCGCCGTCTCGGCCAGCTGCGCCTCGTCGACCGTGCCGTCGGCCTGGTACCCGACCTCGACGATCGACAGTCCGAGATTCTGCGCGTAGGTGGCGAGCACCTCGCGATAGTGCGGATGGACCGTGCGCGCTACCACGACGCGGTCACGCCTGGTGAGGCGGCAGGCCATCATCGCCGCTTCGGCCATGGCGGTGCTGCCGTCGTACATCGACGCGTTGGCGATGTCGGTCCCCATCAGCTCGGACACCAGCGTCTGGAATTCGAAAACCGCCTGGAGCGTTCCCTGCGCGATCTCGGGCTGGTACGGCGTGTACGCCGTGTAGAACTCCGAGCGGAGCAGCAGCTGGTCGATGAAGCTCGGGGCGAAATGCCGATAGGCGCCCGCGCCGAGGAACGAGGCGAACGTCGTCGCATTGGCGTTCTGCCCCGCGAGCGCGCCGAGGTGGGCGTGCAGGTCGGGCTCAGAGAGCGCCGGCGGCAGGTCGAGCTCCCGCTGGAGCCGAACCGCCGCAGGAACCGGCTCGAACAGCGCGTCGATGTTCGGGACCCCGATCGCCTCGAGCATCCGCCGCGCGTCGTCGTCTGTGTTGGGAATGTAGCGGTGCGTCACTTGGTCAACTCTGCGTACTGTGTGGCGTCCATGAGGCCCTGCGCCTCGGCTGGATCGGCAGGCTTGAAGGCGACAATCCAGCTGGCATGCGCGTCGTGGTTAATCCCCTCGGGCTTCTCGGCGAGGCTCGCGTTGACCTCGATCACGGTTCCCGAAATCGGGGCGAAGATCTCCGACACGGCCTTGACCGATTCCACCGAGCCGACCTGTTCACCCTTCTTCACGACCTTCCCGACCTCGGGAAGTTCGAGGAACACGATGTCCCCCAGCTGTTTCTGGGCGTAGTCGGTCACGCCCATGCGGCCGGTCGCCATGTCGAGCCACTCGTGGTCGTTCGTGTACTTGTAGGATTCCGGATACATCGCTCACCCCTTTGGACGCTGGTAGAAAGGCAGCGCTGCCACGCATGCCCGTGCGCGGCGGCCATGGACATCCACGTCGAATTCGGTTCCAGGCTCCGTGTGCGCGATCGACAGGTACGCCAGGCCGATCGCCTTCTTCAGATGCGGGGCCTCGGCCCCGCTCGTAACGACTCCCGCCTTCGCGCCGCCTGCGTACACGTCGCATCCCTGTTCGGCGATCGCCGCGTCGAGCATCTCGAAGCCGACGAGCCGGCGGGACAACCCCGCCGCCTTCTGCTCCACGAGGGCGGCCCTCCCGCTGAACTCGCCCTTGTCCCACGCAACGATCGACTCCAGGCCCGCCTCGAGCACGGTGGTCGTCTCGTCGATATCGGCGCCATAGAGCCGCCAGCCCGCCTCGAGGCGCAACGTACCGAGCGCGGCCCGGCCGGCCGGAACGGCGCCGGCGTCGCCCCCCTCCTGCAGAATCGCCTGCCAGACCCTGAGGGCCGACTGCGGTGGGACGAGGACGTCGAACCCGTCCTCACCGGAGCGGGCGACCCTCGAGATTGTAGCGCGGGCGCCGGCCACTTCCCCATAGGTGAATGCACACTCCTCGAGGCTCTCGAGGTCGGCTCCCGTCAACGCTTGAAGGACCTCGCGGGAGACCGGTCCCTGCAGGGACACGACCGCGTACCTGGAGCTGGTGTCGACCACGGCGACGTCACCGGCGAGCTTCGCCCGGTCGAGGATCCAGGCCACGTCCTTCTTCAGGTTCGCGGCGGTGGCCGTCAGGAGGAAGTGGCTGGCCGCGAGCCGATAGACCAGCACGTCGTCGAGAAACGTGCCGTCGCGGGTGGTGAGCGCTGAATGCTGCCACCGCCCCGTCTGGATCCGGGCCGCATCGCTGCTGATCATCCCTTGGACGGCGGCCAGCGCGTCCGCACCCGCAAGTTCCACCACGCCGGTGTCGCCGAGGTCGAACAACCCGGCGCGCGCGCGAACGGCCAGATGCTCCTCGACGGGATGGCCGTAGCTGGCCGGCACTTCCCAGCCGGCAGACTCGAACATCTGGCCGCCGTGAGATCGGTGCCAGGCGTCGAGTTGGGTCTTGCGGAGAGTTGGGCTCGAAGGAACCATCGGATGGCCGAAGCGAATGAGACGGACCCGCGTCGATTGGTAACAGGTACTATGCGGCGCGAAATGGGGTCAAGACGATGGGCTTGGGTGGGCGACCGGCGGAGGGCCAGCGGACCTGCCGGCGAACGCCGGCCGGCGGAGGGAGCGGCGTCGGGAGCGCCGCTCCCTCCGGTTCGGCGAACGGTCTACCTGAGGCGCAGCGCCACCGATACGAGAAACAGGCCGACGCCGGCGGCCATCAGGATCTGCGCCTGGATTCGAGGGGCCGCGGCGTAGCGCAGCTCGCGCACCACGCGAAGCGTCATTGCCACATAGGCGACGAGCATCAATCCCGACACGACCAGGCCGCGCCCGAGCGCGGACGCCGGCGCGGTGCTGGACTGAAGCAGCCTCCAGTAGCCGAGCAGCGCCGACAGCGCGGCGCACCCGAGGAAGACATAGGCCCACGCTAGGCTTCTGCGTGCATCTTGCATGACAGTTCTTCTATCACACCGACCACGATTCCGAGCATCGCCAGCAGTCCGGCTGGTACCTCGAGTCCGCCGAGTGCGAATCCCACCGCGACCAGCCCCAGATACGCCTCGAGCCAGAAGAGGAACTCGCACACCGTCAGGCCGTCACCCGGCGGGATCTCCGGGTAGCCCATGAAGTCGTCGCCCGGCTTCTGGCGGATGAGCCGCGGGTTCGCAATCGCCTCCCGGGTTGCCCTGGCGCGGTCAATCTCCGCCGCCAGCCTGTGCAGTCGCGCCCTGTGCCCGCGGGTCTCGAGGCGAAGTCCGTCGGCCGCGACCGTGTCGAGCACGGCCGCCAGTCGCCCAGCCTCCGGCGGCCTGCCGGGAGCGATGCCGTGCTGCAGAGCGAGGTCTTCGAGCATCCGGTCGTACGCCGCAAGCCCGTCCCGGACCGTGGCGTCGCGACCGTGCTCGGCCAACCGCCGTCGAATCGCGGCCTCGACCCGCGCCGCGGCTCGACCCGATTTGAGGCAGGCGCCAACGAGGTCCAGGTTCGCCGCGATTGTACGGACATGCTCGCCGCGAACTCCGGTCGGGCCACGCATCGCGTGGTATGTCCCCGAGAGTTCCTGCTCGACGTGCGCCAGAACCGGGTCGACCGCGTCCTGCTCGATCGGCCCGGGCGCAGCCGTCTCCTCTGCTCGGGCCAGCCCCCGAGTCGCCAGCACACCTCCCGCCAGCATCGGCACTGCGCATCCCGCGCCGACGCGCAGGAACGCGCGCCGGCCCGTCCGCGTTCCGGTGTCAGTCGAGTTCCCGGTACCGCCTACCTTCTCCAACCTCATCGCACACCTCCGGACTCGCAGGTCTCGCATTCATCGCGAACCCGCCCGTCAGCGCGCGACCTCGATGGACGCCCAGCCCGCCTCGCTGACCCTTTCCGCCGGAGGCACCCGGCACGCGCGGTTCGCCCCGCGCCGGCCGACCTCGCGATTCGCCGATGCTCACATCGGTGGCTCCATCGCCTCATCCGTCTCACCAGGCGTGCAGGCGGCTGCCGTGTCTCCCGCCGCGTCGGTCCATGCCACCCGGTGCCGCCGGACCCCGCCAGAGTCCGGGTGATACTCGAGGTACGCCATCAGCGTGTGGTAGCTGATGTCCAGCGTCTCGCACGCCCGCCGCTTGTTCTGGTGGCAGCGATCGAAGACGAGCCTGGCGTAGCGCGCGCCCCACGCGCGCATCGTCTCGCTGCGCTTCAAGGAGAGCCCCAGAGCCTCCGCGCAATCGCCGCGCAACGCCGGCGGCAGGTCGCCAATCGTCACCCACTCGGACGCGGCCAGCGTCACGGTCCCCTCGATCAGGCGCTCCAACTCCCGCACATTGCCTGGCCAGTCGTAGATCTGCATCGCTTCTGACGCCTCGGCGCTCAACGTCAGGGGCCGCCGCGTCTGGTATCTCGAGAGGAAGTAGCCCGACAGCTCCGGGATGTCCTGCCGCCTGGCTCTGAGCGGCGGCACGTGCAGCTCCACGCCGGACAGGCGATAGAACAGGTCTTCGCGAAACTGGCCGCTGGCCGCCAGCTCCCTCAAGTCCTTGTTGGTCGCGACGACAATCCGCGTATCCACCCGGCGGCTCGTGTGCCCGCCCACCCGTTCGACCACCAGCTCCTGGATGGCGCGCAGCAGCTTCGCCTGCGCCGACGGCGCCAGGTCCGACACTTCGTCGAGGAACAACGTGCCGCCATCCGCGTGCTCGAACTTGCCGCGCCGCCCGCGCACGCCAGTGGCCGTCCGGTCTTCGATGCCGAACAGTTCGGCCTCGAGCAGGGACTCGACGAGCGCCGCGCAGTTGACCGCGACGAAGGGTCCGCAGCGTCGCCTGCCCAGTTGATGGAGCTGCCGTGCCACCAGCTCCTTGCCGGTGCCGCTCTCACCCTGGACCAGGACGGTGAAGTCCGTGGCGGCCACCCGCGCGATGTTCTCCCGCAGAGTCGTCATGGCCGGGCTCGAACCGATGATCGGCGGCGTACCAGGTTCGGGCCGGCGCGTCACGCCGAACGAGCGACGCGGCGCGGCGCGGAGTTGATCCAGCTCGACGACCAGAGCTGCCAGCTGCGCCGCCGCCTGTAATACCTGGATGTCCCAGGCGTCCAGCGAAAGCTCGGAGTCGAGGGTGGCTTCGACAACCAACGGCGGCGCGCCCCGCCTCGTCGGCACGTCCATCGAAACCAGGCGCGGTGCCTTCGCCGGCTGGGCGCCGTCGGGTCGGTATGGCGGCGGGCTCTCGCGGAGGCGCACCGCCCGGGCCCGCAGGGCGTCCCGCAGCGCCGCTTCGAAACATGCGGCAAGCGTGGGCGCTTCGCGGCCCGATCGAAGATGCTCGGCCAGCGACCCGAGTACGCGAGCCAGCGCCGCGCGCCGTTCGCGGCTGCGGGCCCAAGGCCGCGCCAGAGGCGCCGAGAGCACGTCCAGGGAAGCGTCGCCCAGCCGTAGCATCAAGACCTCCGCGGACAGAGAGGGCCGATTCGGGGCTCAGTACATCAACTGTGGTGCCAGATCTGGTGGCTGTCACTTCGGCGGTATTCCGGCCCGTTTCGCGTCGGCAGCCGCCCGGGCTACGCGTTCGCGGGTAGTGACTACCCGTAGGCCATTCACGCCAGTTTCATCTTCGGGTAGTGCATTCCCGTCCCCCGAGGCTTTGTGGGCTGCCTCGAGAAGCGCTGTCGCACCGCCCGGCTCGAGTGGCGCCTCGAACTGCAGCGCGGCGAGGTACCGGGCCCCATGGTCGGCCACGAGAGCGGAGACGCGGCAACGCTTGACGATCGCCGGGCCGCGCCAGTTCCATCCCCGTGTCGAGATGTGCACCTCCACGTGCCCGCCCGGCAGCAGGCGCGACGCGGCCTCGATGCTGGCGCCCTCCTGGGACACGTTCAGGAGGACCGCCTGGCGTCCCGGCGGCAGGCGCACGTGAACCAGGCCGGACAGTGACGCGAGATCGACGCGTTCGGAGACGCGGCGTTCGACCGGGGCTGCCTGGCCGCCAATCAGCGGAGTACCCATGTCCGGGATCCGAAGTCGAAGTCGTACGACCGGATTCGACCCGTTCCGCCCAGCACGCGCACCGCGAGTTGACGCGCCCCTCGGCCTCGCAGATAGACCGTGCCGGAACTCGAGGTGCCGGTCGGACTGAAAGACAGCATTCGACTGAGGCCGACCCTGATGGGATCGGGGTCCGACGAGGTATCGCCACCGTTCACGTCCGGCACGCCCGCCTCGAATCCGAATGCCACTCCGGCGAACTGATCCCGGAGGAGCCAGCGGGGGCGCAGCAGCAGGTCCTCCCCGCTGCTGATGTCCGCAGCGCGCACTCCGTTCCCGTTACCGTCGGAATAGGTCGCCATCAGGAAATCGCTGCCGTCGGCCTCGAACCGAACTGCCACGCTCGCGCGCCGTTTCAACGCCTCCATCCGGGCGTCGTGGAGTGCGCGGACGAGGAAGTCAGCGGCGCCGTCGGCGAGGACGGCGTCCCGCGAGGCGAGGACAGCGGGTGTGCCGGCGGCGGCCACCAGCGTGGCAAGGGAGACGCAGACCATCAGTTCGAGGACCGAATAACCGGTTCGCAGCATGGCTTGTCCCCCGAGGGAATCCAGAGGCAGAGTCGGCAGGCGACTCCAGCGCAGGCTTCCGTTCGGCATCGGAAGCCGTTCGGCGGCTCTGCCTCCGGCACCGTGCGTGAATCTAGAGGCCCGGCCCGTCCTTCTCGGTCTTCGGCTGGCCGACCGTGACGAGCGGCCTCAGCTTCAGGAAGTTCTTCTCGCCGATTCCCTGAATGTTCATGAGGTCCTCGGGCTTCTTGAAGCCGCCGTTCTTCTGGCGGTACTCGACGATGCGGGCAGCCATCTTGGAGCCGACGCCCGGCAGCCCCTCGAGCTGATCCGCGGAGGCGGTGTTGATGTTGACGAGGGTGGCCGGCGCGGATTTCGCCGGCGCCTGGGCCTGGTCGGCCAGGGCGGCCGGTGCCGCCAGCAGCGCGGCCAGGACGATGGCGGCACCGAATCTCACTCGACGCATGGTTCCTCCTTCTGGAAGCGGACGTCTCCGTCCGAGCTGTGGACCCCGGTCGGCCACCCGGCGTCGGTTCGAGGTCGGGCACCACCGCCAACGTGCCCGCCGGGGTCACCCCGGAGAAAGCAAGGACCTGGCCGGGCCGCGGCAGTCAGCGGCGTGACCGCAAATCCATGGCGGCGATGGCGGTTAGGCTGCCGGGAGTCGTGCGGGTCGATGCGGCGCGGGAAAGCGGGGTGGGCGGCGACACCGCCGGTTGCCGCGCTGCCCTACGCCGGAGTGCAACGCGCGTCGTTTCGGAGCGGCGCGACGTCAACCACCGTACCGCGGATGGCAACGGCAGTTACCGGCTTCGCCGATCTCGGGATGATGGTGGTGAGCCGACCTATGACCGGAACCACGCCAACGTGCGCTCGAGGCCTTCCCGCAGGTCCACGATCGGCACGTACCCCGTCAGCGCCTGGGCCCGGCTGATGTCGGCCTGCGAATCGCGGACGTCACCAGCCCGCGGCTCCTTGAACACCGCCTGGGTCTGCACGCCAAGCAACTCGCAGAGCGTCTTCAGAAGTTCGTTGAGACTGATGCGGCCGCCCGTCGCGACGTTCATCACGTCTCCCGCGATGCCCGGCGCGTGGCAGGCGCGAAGCACGCCGTCCACCACGTTCGCGACGTAGGTGAAGTCGCGCGTCTGTTCGCCGTCGCCGTAGATGACCGGCTGGCGCGTTTCGACGAGCGCGGAGATGAACAGCGAGATGACGCCCGAGTAGGGCGAGGACGGGTCCTGCCGCGGGCCGAAGACGTTGAAGTAGCGGGTCGTGACGGTGTCGAGGCCGTAAAGCTTCGTGAAGAGCGCGAGGTACTGCTCGCCGACCAGCTTCTGCAGCGCGTAGGGCGAGAGCGGCTTGGTCGGCATGTCCTCGCGTTTCGGCAGCGTCGGCGTGTCGCCGTAGGCCGACGACGAGCCCGCGTAGACGAGCCGCTTGACGCCCGCGTCACGCGCCGCGACCAGGATGTTCAGCGTCGCGTCGACATTGGCCCGGTTCGACGTGATCGGATCGGACACCGACCGCGGCACCGACGGGATCGCCGCCTGGTGCAACACGTAGTCCACGCCGGCCGCCGCACGGTGGGCGACGTCGATGTCGGCAAGATCGCCCTCAATGAACTCGACGCCCGGAATGTGCGCGAGGTTCGCGCGCTTGCCGGTAATCAGGCTGTCCACGACGCGCACGCGTTCGTCTCGGCGGACCAGTTCTTCGCAGAGGTGCGAACCGATGAAGCCGGCGCCGCCGGTCACGAGGTACAGGGACATAGTTTTTCGGGGATACAGAAAAGCGCCGCAGAGAAGCCGTAAGCCGAATTCTGTTCCCCGCCTTCGTCCGCCTTCGCTCCGCTTGCGCGGAGCTCGGCGGACTACGGCGAGGTGACGACCATTCCTCTAGCCCCGCCATCGCTGGCGGGCTCAAGCAACCTACCCGGAGGCATCGGACGGGCCGTCCTGATGGCGCCTCCCTATTTGGCCTTGCTCCGTGCGGGGTTTTGCCTGCCACCGATGTTGCCACCGGCGCGGTGCGCTCTTACCGCACCTTTTCACCCTTACTCCGGATGCGGCCCGGCTCTGCCGCCGCCCGTGCGGCAACGCCGACTCCGGCGTGCCCGCCGCCCGTTCGGCAACGCCGACTCCGGCGTTCCCGCCGCCCGTTCGGCAACGCCGACTCCGGCGTTCCCGCCGCACTTGGAAGGAGTTGCCGCGCGCGATCGTTCGCGCGGCTACTCCCGGCGTGCGGCACAACCGGACCGCATCCGTAGCGGTATATTTTCTGTGCCACTTTCCTTCAGGTCACCCTGACCGGGCGTTACCCGGCGCACTGCCCTGCGGAGTTCGGACTTTCCTCCCCGTCGCGGCGTTTCCCTCGACGCGAACGTCTCGGGACAACCGCGACGCGGCGGTCGTCTGGCTTCCTGCGGCAAATTGTCAAAGAACACCGCCAACCCTCGAGGGTCGCCCTACGAACACCGCCAACCCCAAGGGTCGCCCTCCAAACACCGACAACCACTGAGGGTTGCCCCACAAGGCCAGCCGCCCTACCCGTCCGTCTCCTGGCTGATCTTGTAGAACTCCAGCTTCTTGTACAGATTGCTCCGAGGCGTGCCGATCACCTCGGCCGTCCGCGAGATGTTCCAGCCGTTCTCGCGGAGCTTCTGCACCAGAAACAACCGTTCTGCCGATTCCTTGAACTCCCGCAGCGTCCCGGCGGACACGGACGCGTCGTCACCATTATCGGGGGGCGCCGGCCGGGGGTCAACTCGAAGCGCATCCGGCAGGTCCGCCAGATCAATCGCGTCGCCCGCCGTCATGATGAGGCTGCGCTCCACTGTATTGCGCAACTCCCGGATGTTGCCCTTCCACCGATGCCGCTGCAGCGCCTCCATCGCACGGGGGGTGATCCGCCGCCTGCGGAAGTTGTTCTCCCGCGCCAGGCTGTCCAGGAAGTGCTGCACGAGCGCGGGGATGTCCTCGACGCGGTCGCGCAGCGGCGCCACCTGCAGCGGAATCACGCTCAGCCGGAAGAACAGATCCTCGCGGAAGCCCCCCTTCTCGATCTCCTTCTCGAGGTTCTTGTTCGTCGCCGCAATCACCCGGACGTCGACGCGGATGGTTCGTGACGAGCCCACGCGCTCGACCTCGCCTTCCTCGAGCACGCGGAGGACTTTGGCCTGCGTCTTCAGGCTCATGTCCCCCACTTCGTCGAGGAAGATCGTGCCGCGGTCCGCCTGCTCGAACTTGCCGATCTGCTTCTCGGTCGCCCCGGTGAACGACCCTTTCTCGTGACCGAACAACTCGGACTCGATCAGTTCCTCCGGAATCGCGGCGCAGTTGACCTGGACGAAGCGCTCCCGACTCCGAAGGCTGTTCCGATGGATGGCACGGGCCACCAGCTCCTTGCCGACGCCGCTCTCGCCCTGGATCAGGACGGTGGCGCTGGTGGGCGCGGCCCGACGAACGGCCTCCATGAGCTGCCGGACCTGGAACGAGTCGCCCACGATCTCGTGCTTCGCCTCCACCGCGCGGCGCAGCACCCTGACCTCGTCGGTCATCCGGCTTCGCTCGAGCGTATTGCGGATGATGACGAGCAGCCGATCGGTGTCCGGCGGCTTGTCGATGAAGTCGAATGCGCCCCGACGGACCGCGTCGGCCCCGGTCGCGCCCGTCCCGTGTCCGGAAATCATCACGACCGGCGCGTCGCACACCGCCTTGATCCGTTCGAGCGCCTCGAACCCGTCCATGCCGGGCATCTTGATGTCGAGGAGGATGACGTCCGGCGACTCGCGCTCGGCCAGCGCGATCCCCTCGGGGCCGGCCGGAGCGCCGATGAACTCGTAGCCTTCGTATTCGATGATCATCCGGAGCGAATCGCGGATCGCCGGCTCATCGTCTATCACGAGAATGCGCGGTTTCATGGGTTCCCCCCGAGCAGCCGCTGGAACGCCTCTTCGTCGAGGACGGCCACGCCCAGCGCCCGTGCCTTCTCCAGCTTGCTGCCGGCATCGGCGCCGACGACGAGGTACGTGGTCTTCTTGCTCACCGCGCTCGTCACCTTGCCGCCCAGCGCGGCAATCGCCTCGGCCGCCTCGTCGCGCGAGAAGCCCGACAGCGTGCCGGTCAGCACGAACGACTTCCCGGCCAGCCTGCCCGGCGGGACGACTCCCTGCGGCTGCTCGCCCTCCGTGCGAACGCCCGACTCACGCAGCCGCGCGACGACCGCGAGATTCCGCGGATCGTCGAAGTACTCGCGCACGGCAGCCGCGACGACCGGGCCGACCTCGTCGACGGCCTGGAGCCGGTCGATCGGCGCCTCCAGGATCGCCTCGAGGCTTCCGAACGCACCCATCAGTGCCTGCGCGGTCCGCTCGCCGACGTGGCGCACCCCGAGGGCATAGACCAGCCGCCACGCGTCGTTGTTCCGGCTGTCGGCGATCTGCTGCAGCAATTTCTCGGCCGACTTCCTCCCCATCCGATCGAGCGCTTCCAGCGACCCGGCATTCAGCTGGTAGAGATCCGCGAAGTCGCGGACGAGGCCCGCGCTGACCACCTGCTCGACCAGCGCCTCTCCCAGTCCTTCGATGTTCATCGCGCGGCGCGACGCGAAGTGCTCGAGGCTGCGGCGGAGTCGAGCGGGACAGGCGGCATTCGGGCACCGCCAGACTGCCTCCCCCTCGGGCCGGCGCAGGGCGCTGCCGCAACTGGGGCAGGCGGCGGGCATCTGCCAGGGCGCCAGGTCCGGGCTCCGTCGCGAGAGCACCGGGCCGACCACCTTCGGGATCACCTCCCCGCCCTTCTCGATGAGCACGACATCCCCCGGCCGGATGTCGCGACGGGCGATCTCCTGCTCGTTGTGCAGCGTAGCCATCTGGATGGTGGACCCGGACAGACGCACCGGCTCCAGCACCGCGAACGGCGTCACGGCGCCGGTGCGTCCGACCGCGACGTCGATGCGCATCAGGGTCGTCGTCGCCCGCTCGGCTGGGAACTTGAACGCCATCGCCCACCGCGGGAACTTCGACGTCGTCCCGACGCGTGCCCGAAGCGCCAGGTCGTCCAGCTTCACGACCACGCCGTCGGTGTCGAACGCCAGCGAACGCCGCTCGTCCTTCCACCGGTCGCAGTACGCGAGGACCTCGTCCACGCCCAGGCAGCGCTGCCAGTGCGCTTCGACCGGGAGGCCCCACGCGCGAAGCTGCGCGAGCGTCTCGGCATGGGTCGTCGGCATGAGGTCGTTCGGGCCAATCAGCTGGTAGGCGACCGCTGACAGGCCGCGCCGCGCCACCTGACGCGGATCGAGGAGCCGCATGGTGCCGGCCGCGGCGTTCCTTGGGTTCGCAAATGCAGGCTCTTCGCGTTCCTCGCGCTCGCGGTTCATGCGGTCGAACGCCGGCCGCGGCAGGTAGACCTCGCCCCGGACCTCGATCCGCCCGGGCACGACGGTCGACAGCGCCAGCGGAATCGCCCGGATGGTGCGGACGTTCGCCGTCACGTCCTCGCCGCGAAACCCGTCGCCCCGCGTGACTCCCCGCACCAGCCGACCGTCCTGGTAGGTCAGCGAGATGCTGAGGCCGTCCACCTTCAGTTCCGCAACATACGCCACCTGCGCCGGCTCTTCCCCATCGGCGGCCAGACCTCGCCGCACGCGCTCGTCGAAGGCGGCGACCTCTTCGGCGCTGTAGGAGTTGTCCAGCGAGAGCATGGGCGCCTGGTGCTCGACCGCGTCGAACCCTTCCACCGGACGCCCCCCCACCCGCTGGGTCGGGGAGTCCGGCGTGACCAGTTCCGGGTGCTCGCGCTCGAGCGCCTCCAGCGATTCCAGCAGCGCGTCGAATTCGGCGTCCGCGATTTCCGGGGCGTTGAGAATGTAGTAGCGGTCTTCGTGATGGCGGATGAGGGCGCGCAGTTCGGCGATGCGTGTGGCCGGTGTCACAGGACTCAGCGGTCGCGCGAGAGGATGTAGTCCGCCAGAGCCGTCAGTCCGTCGCGTGCCGGGTTGGCGGGCAGCGTCTGCAGGCTGGCCTTCGCACGCTCCCCGTATTCGGTCGCCTTCCGATACGCATAATCGAGCGAGCCGTTCTCGGCCAGGTAGCCCGCGATGCGCCGCCAGCGCTCAGGGGTCAGGTCGCGGTCGCGCATCACGTCCGCGATCAGGCTCCTGGACTCGGCACTCCCATGTTCGAGGAGATGGATGAACGGGAGCGTCAGCTTGCCTTCCCGGAGGTCACTGGCGATCGGCTTGCCCAGCACCTCCTCGCGGCCGGTGAGGTCGAGCAGGTCGTCCACCAGCTGGAACGCGACGCCCAGGTTGAAGCCATAGTCGCGGAGCGCCTTGCGCCCCTCGGCGCCAACGGTTCCGAGGCTTCCGCCGATCTCCGCGCAGCCGCCGAACAGGTCTGCCGTCTTCCGCTGGAGAATCTCGAAGTGGTCACGCTCGCTCAGGGCGATGTCGCCATTCTTCGACAGCTGGAACAGCTCTCCCTCGATCATTCGAAGCGTGACGTCGCAAAGAATCCGGACGATGTCGAGCGAGTCCTCCGTGAGGGCCAGCGCCATCGACTTGATATACAGGTAGTCGCCCAGCAGCACGGTGACGTCGTTGCCCCACTTCGAATGCACGGCCTGCCGGCCGCGCCGAAGTTCGGAATCGTCGACGATGTCGTCGTGCACGAGCGTCGCGGTATGGATGAACTCGACCACCGCCGCGTACAGGACTGCGCGCCTGCCGGTGTAGCCGGCCAGCCGCGCGGCCATCAACAGGACGGCGGGTCTCACCCGCTTGCCTCCGGCATCCTGGATGTAGCGGCCGATTTCCGGAATCAGGTCGACGTGCGACTCGACATGGCGGGCGAACTCGCGCTCCACCTGCTCGAGGTCCTGACGTATCGGATCGAAGATCTGCGCGAGGGTCACAGCTGGTCCGTCCACGGTGTGCAGAGTCGGTTCATCACACCATACTTGCGCGCGGAGTGTCAACGCGCCGACGCCTGCCCGACGCGGTCCAACCAGGCCCGCCGCGCCGCGTCAGGCACCGAACACGCGGGCGAAATTGGCCGTCACCAGCGCATCCAGTTCGGGCAGCGTCACCTGCCGCAACCCGGCAAGGGTCTCCGCCGTCCGGGCGACAAACGCCGGCTCGTTGCGGCGGCCCCTGACGGGCACCGGCGCCAGATAGGGGCAGTCGGTCTCGATCAGCAGCCGATCGGCCGGGACCCGTGCCGCGACGTCGCGGATAGACGCTGCGCCAGGGAACGTGATCATCCCGGAGAACGACAGCAGGAAACCGAGCGCCAGGGCCTCGTCGGCCAGGCGCGCCGTGCCGCTGAAGCAGTGGAAGACGCCGCCCACCGCGCCGCCACCCTCCTCGCGAATGATCGCCACCGTGTCGTCGTCGGCCTCGCGGGTGTGGATGACGAGCGGCAGGCCCGTCTCGCGAGCCATCCTCACCTGGACGCGGAAGACGTCGCGCTGCACGTCGCGCGGAGAGAAGTCGTAGTGGTAGTCGAGGCCGATCTCGCCGAGCGCCGACGCGCCGGGCGGCCCGATGAGGGCTGCCTGCACGGCGGTGACGACCTCGGCCGCCCGGCCGGCGAACTCGTGGGCCTGGTGTGGGTGCACGCCGGCGGCGAAACGGAGGCCGGGCCACGCGGCGGCGACACGGCGTCCCCGCGCGGCTTCCTCGGTGTCACCGCACGCCAGAACGCAGAGACCGCCCGAGACGCCGGCGTCATGCGCGCGGCGGACCACGTCGGCGAGATCGTCCGCGTACGCCGCATCGGCCAGATGGCAGTGGCTGTCGATCACTTGACGCGGCTTCCCGGCGGCGGCGGGTTGTCGAAGCCGAGCAGAACCGGCAGGCCGCCCTCCGGGCTCGCCGCCAGCACCATGCCGTTCGACTCGATCCCCATGAGCTTCGCCGGCTTCAGATTGGCCACGATGACGACCGAACGCCCGACCAGCGTCTCGGGCTCGTAGGCCTCCGCGATGCCTGCGACCAGGGTTCTCGGCTCCCCACCGGCGTCCACCTGCATCTTGATCAGCTTCCGCGAGCCCTTCACCTTCTCCGCGGCGAGGATCCTCGCGACACGCAGGTCGATCTTCACGAAGTCGTCGATAGGGATCCTGTCGTCCGCTGGCGCTGCGGCCGGCGGCGTGGCGGCGGGAGCGACGGGCGCGAGGGCACCTGCTGTCGGAGCCGGCGTGGCCGGCGCAACGTCTGCGGTGACAGGCGGCTGAGCCGCCGGCTGGTCGGTCATTGTCTTCTCCTCCGGCCGCGACGCGGCCTCGGCGGTCACGGCCACGGCAGTCTCCAGCCTGGGCCACAACGGATCGCCCTTCGTAATCACGCGCCCGCGGCCCGCAGACCACACGGTATCGCGGTCCAGCCTGAGAACGTCCGGGCTCCGGTCCTCCCCCATTCTCTTCAGAATCTCGGCGCACGACCCGGGCATCACGGGAAGCAGGATACCGCGGCGATCCGCACGGCCTCGACGACGTCCGACAGCACCTGCGTGAGCCGCTCCTGCTGCCCCTGTCTGGCCAGCGTCCAGGGCTCGGTCTCGGCGATGTACTCGTTCGCCGCGTCGACCAGCCCGAACGCCGCGGCCGCCGCCTCGTGCATCGCGTAGGTCTCCATGGCGCCCCGGTAGCGCCGCACGACATCCTCGGCGACGCCGGCGAGACGGCCCGGCGCGCCCGGCGACGGGGGCAGGCTTCCCTGCCGATAGCGATCGGTCATCGCCGCCAGCCGGTTCACGAGATTCCCGAGGTTGTTCGCCAGGTCGACGTTGTAGCGCTCCTCGAACCGCTCCCACGAGAAGTCGCCGTCGTTGCCGTGCGGGATCTCCTTCACCAGGTAGAGCCTGAGCGGATCCGGGCCGAACCTCGCCGCGGCGTCGAGCGGATCGAGCACCGTCCCGAGCGACTTGCTCATCTTCTGGCCCTTGAAATACACGAACCCGTGGCCGAAGACCTGTTTCGGGAGCGGCACGCCGGCGCTCATCAGCATCGCCGGCCAGATCACGCAATGGAAGCGGGTGATGTCCTTGCCGATGATGTGCAGGTCGGCCGGCCACCACTCGGCGAACGCCGCGTCGTCGCGGCCGAATCCCACCGCTGAGGCGTAGTTGATGAGCGCGTCGAACCACACGTAGACGACGCTCGCCTGGTCGAACGGCAGCGGAATGCCCCAGTGCTGGCCGGCCCGGCTGATCGAGATGTCCTCGAGACCCCCTTCGAGCAGCCGCAGGATCTCGTTGCGCCGCACCTCCGGCTGGAGGAACTCCGGGTGGGC
The DNA here is from genome assembly GCA_963698725.1 of uncultured Acidobacteriota bacterium. GTDB lineage: Bacteria > Acidobacteriota > Vicinamibacteria > Vicinamibacterales > Fen-181 > FEN-299. The sequence goes on along the minus strand of CAVORY010000002.1, from coordinate 225,445 downwards.
ATGGAAGTGCTCGAGCAGCGCGTCACGGTACTTCGACAGGCGGAAGAAGTGGTTCCGCTCCCTGATCCAGTCCGGCTTCGTGCCGTGCACCGGGCAGAGACCATCGACCAGGTCCTTCTCGGGCTTGAACGCCTCGCACGACACGCAGTACGGCCCCTCGTAGTCGGCGTCGTAGAGATCGCCACGGTCGGCGATCCGCTGCACCATCGCGCCGACACCGACGCGGTGGCGGTCCTCCGTCGTCCTGATGAAGTCGTCGAACGACACGTTCAGGCGAGCCCAGACCTCTCGGAACTCGCGCTCCATCTGGTCGCAGTAGGCGAGCGGCTCGAGGCCCTGCTCGCGGGCGCGCCGGTACACGTTCTGCGAGTGCTCGTCATTGCCCATCACGAAGTGCGTGCGGACCCCGCAGAGGCGTTTGTACCGCGCGATCACGTCGGCGGTGATCTTCTCGTAGGCCGTCCCCAGGTGCGGCCGGCTGTTCACGTAGTCGATGGCCGTCGTCAGGTAGAAGCGGGACATATCACTCACGTCGCGTCTGCCAGTACGCCTGGACCGCGAGGCTCAGCACCTGTTTGACGGGCAGAGCACGCTCCGCCGCGACTCGGGCGCAGTCTTCGAATTCGGGCGACGCGTTCAGCACCTCGCCGCCGCGCCGGGCGATCTTGAAGCGCACCGGGCCGACGGGCGTCTCCACGACGACGACCTCTCGATCGAGACAGGCGCGCTGCAGTTCCTGATAGCGTAGCCCAATCGTCGTCGTTTCGCGAAAGACGAGTCCCGTCAGCGCGTCGCGCGCATCGGGCGGCGCCACGACGGTCAGCAGCGTACCCGGCCGGTTCTTCTTCATCTGCACGGCGGTGTAGAACACCTCGAGGGCCCCGGCGGCGTACAGCTTGTCGAGCAGGACGCCGTAGATCTGCGGATTCATGTCGTCGATTTCGCACTCGAGCAGGACGACGCGCTGCGCACCCGCGGCGGCGTCGTCGTGCCCGACGATCACCCGCAGCACGTTCGGCATCCCCGGCAGATCACGGTCCCCGGCCCCGTACCCCACCCGTTCGACGCGCATCGCCGGCATCGGCCCGAACGCCGACGCGTGACCCGCTACCAGCAGCGCGCCAGTCGGCGTGACGGTTTCCATCTGAACGCCGCTCGAGTACGCCGGCACGCCTTCGAGCAGCCGCAGCGTCGCCGGGGCGGGCACCGGGAACAGGCCGTGCGCCGAGCGGACCGTGCCGCCCCCGACGTTCAGCGGCGACGAAACGATGCGGTCGGCCCCGAACCAGTGGAGGCCGAACACCGCGCCCACGATGTCGACGATGGAGTCCAACGCGCCCACTTCGTGCAGGTGAACCTGTTCGACCGTCATCTGATGGATGTCCGCCTCCGCCTCGGCCAGCCGCCGGAACAGGGCGACGGCCCGGGCGCGCGGCTCGGCGCTCAGGGAGGACCGCTCGATCAGCGTCACGATCTCCGCCAGCGAACGGTGGCCATGGTCCGGATGCGCGTGGCCCTCCGGCTCGATGAGCCTGAACTTCGTCGCCGACACGCCTGCCCGCAGTACGCGGTCCGCCACGAGCCGGCAGCCGGGGACCATCAGGCTGCCGAGCGCCGCTTCGAGTTCGGCCAGCGGCAGCCCGGCATCGATCAGCGCACCCAGCACCATGTCGCCGGAGGCGCCCGAGAAGCAATCGAAGTAGAGGATCTTGGACATGTCTACAAGTACCCAGATTCCTTCAGGCTGCAGTAACGGCCGTCCCCAAGGACGACGTGGTCGATCACCTCGATGCCCATCAGCCGACCGGCGGCCACCATGCGTCGCGACAGCTCGACGTCCTCGCCGCTCGGCTGGGGATCGCCGGACGGATGGTTGTGGAACATGACCACGGCCGCGGCCGACGCCATCAGCGCCTGCCTGAACACTTCCCTCGGCTGGACCGCGGTGCCGTCGAGCGAGCCGACGGTCAGCACCGTGCTCCGGATGACTCGATGCCGGGTGTCGAGCATCAGCAAGCCGAACTGCTCGACCGGCCTCGCGCTGAACTCCGGCATCAGGTAGTGCGCCGCGTCTCGCGGAGAGGCGATTTGGCACCGCTCGCCGGGCCGCGTGGCCAGCACCCGCCGCCCGATCTCCAGGGCAGCCAGCACCTGGGCCGCGCGGGCGTCGCCGAACCCCTTCACGCGCCGCAGGTCGTCGCGGCACGTGCGGAGCAGCCCGTGGAGCCCTCCCGCCGCGGCCAGGAGTTCCGAGGCCAGGCCGAGCGCACTTCTTCCAGTGGCGCCCCCGCCAATCACAATCGCCAGGAGCTCGTCGTCTCCGAGCGCCGACGCGCCAAGACGGCCGAGCTTCTCGCGCGGCCGGTCGTCGCGTCCAACGGGCATCGTGCGGACCCCGCTCATCATTTATACTTCAACCCATGCCGCGTCTCACCATCGCCGGGCAGGCGGCAGTTCTTGCGGGCTCGCTGTGCCTGGCCTGCGGATCGCCCGCGCCGGGCCAGGCACCGGTTCCCGCGGCGGCCGCACCGCAGTCCGGACCCGAACGGATGGAGGCCTTCAAGGCTGTCGAGGAGCTGGCTGCCGCTGTCGACGAAGCTCGCCGGGCCGTCGGGTCGGTGTCGTCCGGCACGAGCCCCTCCGCCGGCGAGCAGGCGCTCCGCGCGTCGGACGTGCGCCGCGCCCTGGTGGCCGCCAATGTCGCCCTGCAAAAATCGCGCGAGGCGCTCGGCCGCGACGACTACGCCGCAGCGCGACAGGCCACGCTCGGAGTGGCCGAGCATTTGCGGGACCTTCTCGCGAAGATGAGACCCTGAGGGCGGGTTCCAAGGCGGCGGGCGACCGGAGAAACACGCAGAAACTGCAGCGCCGCGGACGCCGGAGTACCGCAGACCGTGCCGACCGGGCTAGCCGGTCCACTCCCCTCGCAGAACCACCTCGGCCCAACCGGTGAGGAAGATCCCGTCCTCGCGCCACTCCACGCGCTGGGTACCACCCGGAGAGACCACCTGGACGTCGCGGCCCGCGCCACCGAACGCGCCTGCCGCCACGGCCGCGGCACACGCGCCCGTTCCCGACGCGGACGTGGGCCCGACGCCGCGCTCCCAGATCAGGATGCGCACCCGATCGGGAGCCTCGACCGACGCGAACTCGACGTTGGTCCCGTCGGGGAACGCCGGATGATGCTCGAGCGCCGGGCCGAGGCGGCGCATCCTGCGCTCGTCGAGCGGCGACTCCAGCCGGACACACTGCGGGTTCCCCACGCGCAGGGCAACCACGCGAAGCTGTTCGCCCAGCACGTCGAGCGTCGCTTCGCGGGGCGCCGTGGGCGCGCCCATCGCCGCCCGAAACGTGATGCGGGCGTCTTCACGCCCGAGGGCGACCAGCCGCTTCTCGCCGGCGTCCGTCCGGATGACGACCGTCTGGTCCGCCGGCGCGAGGCCGTGCACGTCGAGCAGGACCGCCGCGAGGCCCCGAACGCCGTTCCCGGAAACCTCGGAGTAGCTGCCGTCGGCGTTCAGCAGGCTCATGGCCGCGCCGCCGGGGGCCAGGCGGTACAGAATCAGGCCGTCCGCACCGATGCCCGTATGGCGTTCGCAGACAGCGCGGGCGAGCCCGACGCGGTCCCGGCCCTGCGCATGCCGTTCTTCGACGTAGAGGAAGTCGTTGCCGTAGGCGTGCGCCTTGATGACTGGCAGCATCGGTCACCTCGCGGTGTCGAGGATGAGCGTGACCGGGCCATCGTTCACCAGCTCCACCTGCATGTGGGCCTGAAAGACGCCCGTCGCCACGGGCAGACCCAGCGCCCGGATCTCCGCAACGAATGTGTCGTAGAGGGCCTGCGCCTCTTCCGGTCTGGCTGCCGCGTCGAACGACGGCCGCCGCCCCTTTCGGCAGTCCCCGTACAGCGTGAACTGAGAGACGACGAGGAGCGAGCCCGAGACGTCGGCCGCCGAGAGGTTCATCCGGCCGGCGGCATCCTCGAAGATGCGAAGGCCGGCGATCTTCCCCGCGAGAAACCTGGCGTCGGTCGGCGTGTCGCCGTGCGTGACCCCGAGCAGGACGAGGAGGCCGGCGCCGATGTCGCCGCCGACGCACCCGCGGACCAGCACGCGCGCCGATTGCACACGCTGCACCACGGCGCGCATCAGCCGCCGCTCCCGGGCTCGGCCGTCACGCGCGCTCGGAGCGCGCCGGGCGGGTTGAGTCTCGCGTCGAGCAGGTGCGTCGGCGCGACGTTGCGCAGCGCGGCGAGCATCGAGTGCTTCAGGCCCGGGTGCTCGCGCTCGAGCTCCAGCAGCAGCCGCTTGACCCTCTGCCGCTGCAGACTGAGATCGCCGCACGACGGGCAGCAGCAGCCGACAATCGGCAGGTCGCATTCCTTCGCGTAGGCCCGGGCTTCGGCTTCGCTCACGTAGACGAGCGGCCTGATGACGACGTGCTGGCCGTTGTCGGACACCAGGCGAGCGGGCATCGCCTTGAGGTTGCCTTCGAAGAACAGGTTCAGCAACAGCGTCTCGATGCAGTCGTCGGCATGGTGACCCAGCGCGATCTTCGTCGCGCCCAGCTCAGTGGCCATGCGATACAGGACGCCTCGACGCAGCCGACCGCACAGCGAGCATGGCGTGTCGCCAACGTCCAGCAGGTCGTCCATCACCTGCCCGATGGTGGTGTGCTCGATTCGGCACTCCCAGCCCCGCTCGGCGCAGGTCCGGGCAATCAGGCCGTGGTCGTACTCGACGTAGCCCGAATCGACATTGACGGCGATGAGCGAGAAGTCGATCTTCGCGCGCCGCCGGAGCACGTCCAGGATCTGGATGAGCGCCCAGCTGTCCTTGCCGCCAGAGACGCCCACGAGGATCCGGTCGCCTTCCTCGATCATCTGGAAGTCGGAAACCGCCTGGGTCGTCTTCCGGGCGATGCGCGTTTCGAGCGGAGACCGGTACGGCATCAGACCATCACCAGTCGTTCCACCACCCGCGGCCAGGTGAGCGACTGCACCGCCGCGAGGCCCTTCTCCCCCAGCTGTGTCGCGAGCGCCTCGTCCGCCGACACGGCGGCAAGCGCCCGGGCCAGGTCCTCGGGCGTCGGCGCGGCGACGAGGCCCTCGACGCCATCGCGCACCAACTCGAGCGGCCCTCCGCTGTCACTGCAGCTGACAACGGGCTTCGCTGAGGCGAAAGCCTCCACCGTGACGAACCCGTAGTCCTCATCCTGGGCCGGAAAGCAGACCGCCCTGCAGCGGGCCAGATGATCGACCAGGGTCGCGGAGTCGACGCCGCCGATCAACCTCACGCGTCCGTCCAACCCGAGCGCCCCGACGAGCGCCCGCAGCTCGCCGGCCATCTCGCCGTCGCCGGCGATCACGCACCGCACGCCCGCTGCCTCTGGCAGGGCGAGGGCGCGGATGAGCAGATCGAGGCGCTTGAGCCGCGTCAGCCGGGACACCGCGAAGATGTAGTCGCCGTAGCCGTCACACCGGTAGGGACGCGGGGGGGGAGGCGGATGCAGCACCGTCGACGGGATTCCGCCCCACGTGAGGAGCCGCTGCTCGATCGTTCCGGAGATGACGAACAGACGCCGGACCCGCCTGGTCAGGAAATGACGATCAGCCGCATGGATGAGCCGGCGCCGGATGCCCTCCTTGACCCGCTGGGTCGGTGTCAGCGTCGCGGAGAAGCGGTCCCAGAGGTCGTAGTACTCGCGCATCCGATGCGTCAGCCAGCAGACATGCGCCTCGTGGCGCACGGCGTAGGCCGGATAGCGCAGCGTGATCACCTGGTCGATCCGTCCCCCGTCCTGAGCCATCCCGACGTCGGTCAACCAGGCGGACAGATACGCGGCGCCCTGCCTCCCGAACCGGTTCTGCGGCGTCAGCACCGCCTCGGCCTGGTGACCGGCTTCACGAAGCGCCTGGACCAGGCCGTCGGCGATCACCGTGTGGCCTCCGCCGCCGAACGGCTGGCCCGACGTGATGACGGCAATCCGGCTCATCCGCCTCTCTCCTCAACGAACGATACCACACGAGGGGGACCCCGACGGTTCCGGATAGCCGGCCTCGCCCACCCCCAGTTTCGCGCTCGACATCCGGCCGTGTCTGGAGGGTGGCGTCGAGCGAGCCGTGGACATTCGCCATCGACAGTCGTTGCTGCCAGCCCCCTGAACCGGGGGTGGCCAGCAGGGCCGGACGGTGGACACGTCGTCGCCACCGTGGTAGATTGGGCGCTTTCCCGATGGACACAGACGTCACCCCAGCCGACAACGGCCAGCCGACTTCACAGTCCGGGACGCGACAGTGGCTGCTCATCGGGCTGAAGCTCGTCGTGAGCACCGGCCTGCTCGCGGTCCTGTTCTCGCGGACAGACCTGAGCGGGCTCTGGTCGAGCGTGCGGAACGCGTCGCTCCCGTTTGTGATGGCGGCGTTGGGCCTGTATCTGGTCCAGATGGTCGTCGCGACCTGGCGGTGGGGAGTCCTCCTCGTTCCCCAGGGGATCGATCTCGGGCACCGGCGGCTCTTGTCGTCCTACCTCGTAGCGACCTTCTTCAACAACTTCCTTCCGAGCAATATCGGCGGCGACGTGATCCGCATCCGCGATACGGCGAGACCGGCGAAGTCCAGGACACTGGCGGCCACGGTGGTCCTGTTCGACCGTGGGATCGGCCTGATGGGACTCGTGCTGGTGGCGGCGGTTGGCGCAACGGCAGCGACGGGTTCCGGCGGGGCGCGGGCGCTCCCGGTCCTCCCGTCCTGGCTGTGGGCGGGGTTCCTGCTGGCGACGCTGCTGTCGGCACCCGTGGTGCTGGCGCCCGCCGGAGTCGGCCGGTTGCTCCAGCCGCTGACGGTGTTTCATCCGGAGTGGGTCGGCGGGCGGATCACGCGCATCACTGACGCCCTCGCCAGGTTCCGCGAGCGCCCCTGGTCGCTGGTCAGCGCGTTCGGCGGCGCGGTGCTGGTGCAGGCGCTGTTGGTGCTCTTCTACGCGGCGGTCGCACGTAGCCTGAGCATCCCGATCTCGATCTGGCACCTCGCTGTCATCGTGCCAGTGTCGTTCGTCATCCAGATGGTGCCGATTTCGGTGAACGGCTTCGGCGTCCGCGAGGCGACCTTCTCGTTCTACTTCAGCCGCCTCGGGTTGCCGATCGAGTCGGCGATGGCCCTGTCGCTGGGTTCGACCGCGCTCGTGATGCTGTTCTCGCTCTCGGGCGCGGCCGTCTACGTGGCGCGGCGCCACCCCCATCCGCCATCCCGCTAGAGATGCCCTCTCCTGAGGGGTCCTACACCGACGGGGCCTCCGCCACCGGATGGCGCCGCTGCCACCAGATGAACACCGCGGCGAAGGCGATGATCACTGCGGCGGTTCCCATCGCCACCTCTTTGCCGTGGTCCGCGATGTAGCTCAATGCGGCGTCGCCGTACCAGATCGCGAGCATGGCTGCGATGAAGTAGCGGAGCCCTCTGCCGACGCCAATCGCGAGGCCGAAAACGACCGGATTCACGCGGGCGAGGCCGGCGCCGAGGACGAAGATCTTGAACGGCGTGGGCGGTGGGAGGATCGACGGAATCAGAAGTGCCAGGAACCCGTAGCGCCGGATCGCCGAGAGGCCCCGCTCGAGCCCGGCCGACTTCGCCCGTTTCCTGACGTACGCCTCGCCGCCCCTCCACGCCAGCCAGTAGAGCGTGAAGCACCCGGCTATCGACCCGAGCGTGGCCATCACCGCGTAGTAGGCGAACCACTCCTTGTGCCGGGTGACCATCCAGACGACGAGGATGTCGTTTATTTCCGGGAGGGACAGGAACGACGCGTCCAGGAAGGCCACGAAGAACAGACCCAGCCCGCCAAAGGCAGCCACGAGCCCCTGGGCCCAGACCACGAGCCCCTTCATGCCAGCCCCTTCGAGCCGTCCGCCCGCCTGGAGTGGCTTCGCCGGCCCATCCGTTCGAGAAGTACGCTAGAGTGGGTCTCCAAAGTCCATTGAGTATAGCCGATACCGCGCCACCATCCCATCCCCTCCGCCTGGAACGCACGGCCCGGATGGCCGGGCTCTTCGCGGTACTCCTGGGGACGTTCGCCGCCTGGTTCTACGCTCGGGCGGGTCTGACGCTCAGCCACTACGACGCCAAGGCCCATCTGGTGGTGGCTCGCCGCGTGATCGACAGTCTGACGCCCGGATGGGAACAGATCGGCGCCGTGTGGCTGCCGCTGCCCCACGTCCTGAACCTGCTGCCTGTCCAGATCGACGCATGCTACCGGACCGGGGCTTCCGCCGTGGCCCTGTCGGTGCTCTCGTTCGGCCTGCTGGCCTACTCCTGCACACGGCTGATCCTGGACGCGACCGGTTCGCGGGCGGCGGCGGTCTCGGGACTCGCGGTCGTTGCGCTGAATCCCGACGTCCTCTACCTGCAGTCGACGCCGATGACCGAGCCGCTCCTGCTCGGCCTGACCGCCTTGTCGATCGCCCTGCTGAGCCGATGGGTCGAAGCTGACGCCGCCGGCTCGCGGACGCCGGCCGGCCTGGTGATGGCGGCCGCGTGCCTCACCCGCTACGAGGCGTGGCCGATGACCGCCGCCGCGCTGGTCGTCGCCGCGATGGCCCTGTGGCGCCGGGGACTGCCGTTTCCCACGGCGGTCCGCCGGGTCGCGGGACTCGCTGCGTTTCCCGTTGCCGCCGGCCTGGCGTTTCTGGTCCAGAGTCGCTTGACGGTCGGGCAGTGGTTCGTCAGCGATGGGTTCTACGTGCCCGACAACCCGGACACCGGACGGCCGTTCAAGACGATCGGCTCGATCTGGTGGGCCAGCCACCATCTGAACGGATACGGCGTGTTGCTCTCCGGCGTGGCAGGCGCGGCGGCCGTCCTGCTGGCTGCGCTCCGGTCCCGGATGCGGGCCTCGCTGCTCGTGCTCCTCGCGATGGCCGGTACCGCCGCCCTTCCCTGGTACGCCTTCTTCACCGGCCACCCGTTTCGCTTCCGGTACATGATTCCGCTCATCCCGGCGCTCGCCGTGTGGGCTGGCGTCGGCGTCGGCCTTCTGGGACGTCACCGCCGGGTCGCGGCTGCAGTCCTGGTCGCGCTCTCGGTGGTCGAAACCCGCCCGTTCGACCAGACGTCGCCGATGTTGCTGGAGGCCCAACTGGATCGGGAGCACGGCATCGGGAGGCGGACCGTCACCCAGTTCCTCCGAACGCACCGCGATGGCGGGCCGATCCTGGCCAGCCTGGGTTCACTGTCGCACTACGTGCAGGAACTGTCCTGGATCGGCGTGAACGTGCGGGACATCGTGCACGAAGGCAACGGCGACCTGTGGACCGCGGCGCTCGCGTCGCCGCGGTCCCACGTCCGGTGGGTCCTTGTCGAGGAACTGGCGGAAGGCGGGGATGTGCTCGCCTCGCGCGCGAAGTCACATCCTGGGTTCCTGGACGGCTTCATCCGGCTCGCCGAGGGTGGGGGCGTGGCCCTGTACGGCCTCTCCGAACCCGATGTGCGGCCGGCGGCCGCTCCCATCCGCTAGAACCGGAAAATCACGCTGCCCTGGTACGTCATCCCGCTCAGGTCCAGGCGCGTGCCCTGGAACCCGACGTTCTGGTCGAGCGGAGCGTCGACCATCTGGTATCTGAACTCGGTTCCGAGCGCGACCTTCCGGTTGAGCGCCACGCGGATACCTCCGAAGAAGACCGCGCCAACGGCCGTGCCGGAGTCCTTGTACTCCCAGCGGAAGATGTCGAAGCTGGGATCGACGAAGTCGCCCGCCTCGGAGTATCCCACGGCACGATTACCACGCCAGCCCCCACATACGGCTGCACGGTCGCGCGCCGGCCTGTCATGATCAACCGCAACGTGCCCGTGATCGGCACGGTCTGGAGCCTCAACGACTGGGTGATCTCGGACCCGTTCTCGTTCGTCAGTTCCGGGTAGAAACTCGGAACCGTCTCCGAGAAGTAATTGACGCCGGTTCCGACCTCGAGGAAATTCCCAAGCGGTATCAGCCACTCGGCGCCGACGGTGATGTTGCTGAAGTCGGATACCCAGTACCCGAGTTGGAACGGCGCATCCGCGTAGAGGTTGGCCACGATCGTGTCGCCGGCCACGCGGCCGGTCTCGCCGCTCACCGCGAAGTAGCCGATGTTCAGCGAGATCGACTGCTGGGCGGCCGCCGGTGCGCCCGTGACCATCAGCGCGAGGACGACAAGAGCAAGGACTGCGGTGCGAGCCATGGCGAGGTTTCCTCCGGCTAGGCCTGCAGCATGAACGGTGCCAGCCCACCTGCCCCAAAACCCGAGCAACTTCACGAACCGGCTGTCGAGTGTCCCATCCAGAGGTCAGGCCGGAGGCCGAGTCGCCCGCCGCTCTCGCCACCGGCGGACGACATCGAGCAGGGCGTCGTGAATGACGCCATTCGAGGCGATCAACTGCCCCTTCCGCACGTCGAAGGGCCCGCCGTCGAGAGCGGTGATGCGGCCTCCCGCCTCAGCCAGCATGAGCGCGCCGGCCGCCATGTCCCAGGGCTTCAGGTGCTGCTCCCAGAACGCGTCCATTCGTCCGGCGGCGACGTAGCACAAGTCGAGCGCGGCGGAGCCGAGTCGCCTGACGGCCTGCGCCTCGGAAAGGAAGTCGGCAAACAGGCTGACGAGTTCCTCGCCCGATTGGTGAACGGTGTACGGAAAGCCGGTGACCAGGAGCGCGTCGATCAGCGTGGCCGTCGACGATGCCCGCATCGGGGCGCCGTTCAGATAGGCGCCGCCGCCGATGGTGGCGGTGAACAGCTCCCGCCGGGTGGGGTCGTAGATTGCGCCGACGGTCACGACGCCGTCGATTTCGAGCGCGAGCGAGGAGGCAAAGATCGGCAGGCCATGCGCGTAGTTCGTCGTGCCGTCCAGCGGGTCGAAGATCCAGCAGCAGCGTCCCTGGCGCTGGCCGGCCGATCCGAACTCCTCGGCGAGGACGGTGTGCTCCGGGAAGCGTTCGGCGATCATGTCCCGGAACATGCGCTCGACCGCGAGGTCGACCTCGGTGACCAGGTCGATCACGCCCTTCTTCGACACCTCGAGGGGGGCGCCCAGACGCGCCATCTGGATGTCGCCAGCGCGCAGGACGGCTTCGACCGCAGTCGCCAGGAAGAGGGGGTCGGTCACTGTGGGCTGAGCCGTTTGAGCATCCGGACTTCCATGCCGCCCCCGGCCGCCCGCTCAATCCGGACGTCGTCCATGAAGCTGCGCATGAAGAAGATGCCGCGCCCGCTCGCCTTCAGGATGTTCTCGGGCGCCAGGGGGTCGGCCAGGGCGTCGGGATCGAACCCGTCGCCGTGGTCGCGTACGCGCACGGAGAACTCGGTCGGCGCGGTACCGGGCGTCATGGTGAAATCGACTTCCACCTGCTTCGACGGGTCGTGTCGGTTGCCGTGTTTGACGGCATTGATGACCGACTCCCGAACGGCGACGCCGACCCAGTGCTGGGCATCCTCATCGAATCCAAGCGTGCGCCCCAAGTGGTCCACGACCGCCTGGACGAGATCGATCATCTCGAAGACGCTCGGGAACTCGATGTGGATGGTGAGACCTGTGTCGGCCATTTGGAATCAGATTCGGCGCCGGGCTACGACGGGTTCGCACAAAGTAACACAGCCGTTGAACACGGTCCAGCCCAGACCTCCTGATGCTATAGTTCGGCCATGGTCTTGCCGGGCGCCCTCGTCGTCTCGCCGTCGCGCGCCATCAGGGGTTCGGTGCGCGTGCCGGGCGACAAATCGATCGCCCACCGGTACGCGCTCCTGGCGGCGATGGCGGCGGGCCGGTCGGTGATCCGAGGGTTCGCGCCGGGCGCGGACTGCCGGTCCACGCTCTCGTGCCTGGAGGGACTGGGGGCGGAGTTCTCGCGCTCGGGAGACATCGTTACTGTTATCGGACGGGGCCCGATGGGATTCAGTTCCCCGCATGCTCCGCTCGACGCCGGCAACTCCGGCACCACCGCGCGGCTGCTCGCCGGCCTCCTCGCCGGCCTCCCCTTCTCGACCACGCTGACAGGCGACGACTCGCTCCGGCGCCGGCCGATGCGCCGCGTCATCGAGCCGCTCCGCCGGATGGGGGCGCGCGTCGAATCCGACGGCGGGCGCCTGCCGATGACGGTGCGAGGCGGCCCGCTCGAGGCCATCGCCTACGTGCCGGAGGTGCCGAGCGCGCAGGTCAAGAGCGCCGTCCTCGTGGCCGGGCTGAGCGCCACGGGCACGACGCGTGTGACGGAACGCCAGCCGACCCGCAATCACTCGGAGTTGGCCATGCGTCGCTTCGGCGCGGACATCCGTGTCGAGGGCTCGGCGATCGAGGTGACGGGAGGCCGCCAACTGGCGGGCGCGGAAGTGGATGTGCCGGGAGACTTCTCGTCGGCGGCCTTCTGGTGCGTCGCCGCGGCGTCGCTTCCGGGCTCTTCGGTCGAGGTCGAGCGGGTTGGCTTGAACCCCAGCCGGACCGGCCTCCTCGCGATTCTCGAGCGCGCCGGGGCCGACGTGACGGCCCTGGTCGAGACGACGTCTTCGGATGAGCCGGCCGGCCGCGTCAGGGTGGCGCACCGGTCGCTTCAGCCCGTCGTGGTGAGCGCGGACGAGGTGCCCGGTGTGATCGACGAACTGCCGGCCCTCGCCGCGATGGCGACGCACGGCGGCGAGATCACCGTCAGGGGCGCGGGCGAACTGCGGGTGAAGGAGAGCGACCGGATTTCGGCACTGGTGGCGGGCCTCCGCGCCCTCGGCGCGGACGCCGACGAACTCCCGGACGGCTTTCACGTGCGGGCGACCCGGCCACTGAAGGGCGGTGTGGCCGATGCGGTGGGCGACCACCGCCTGGCGATGGCCTTCGCGGTGGCCGCCCTGGGCGCGACCGGTACGACGACCATCCTCGGCGCCAGCGCCGTGGACGTTTCCTACCCGGACTTCTTCACGGTGCTGGGGTCGCTCACCGCATGAAGGCCGACACGCTCTTCCTGGTGGGCTTCATGGGCGCGGGCAAGACCACCGTCGCCCGCGCGTTGGGCCGCCGCCTGGGATGGCGCGTCGAGGACATCGACGAACTGATTGAGGCGCGCGAGCACTGTTCCGTGGCTGACGTCTTTGCCACGCGCGGAGAGCCGTACTTCCGGGCGGCCGAGCGCGAAGTCCTCCGCCGGCTGATCCCGCTGCGTCACGCCGTGGTGGCCACCGGGGGCGGCACGTACGCGGACGCCGACAATCGGTCGCTGATCAACGCACACGGCGTCGCCATCTGGCTGGACCTGCCCTTCGCGTTGGCTGTCGAGCGTGCCCCTTCCGACGGGCGCCGTCCGCTCGCCCTCGATCGCTCGCAGTTCGAGGCGCTCTTCGACGCGCGCCGAATCGCCTACCGGCAGGCGCATCTCAGGCTCGACGCGGCGTCCCCCGTCGAAGAACTTGTTGAACGTACCCTCGATTGGCTGGGATACTAACACGTGCGGTATCTGATCCTCAGTGACATCCACGCCAACCTCGACGCCCTCGACGCGGTTCTCGACGCGGCCGCTGCCGACGGTTACGACGCCGTGGCCGTTCTGGGCGATCTGGTGGGATACGGCGCCGAGCCGAATCGCGTCGTGGACCGCGTCCGGTCGCTGGCCCCGGTGGCCATGATCCGCGGGAATCACGACAAGGTGGCGGCGGGCCTCGACCGCGCCGACAGCTTCAACCCCACGGCGCAGGAATCGGCAGCGTGGACCCGGGCGGCCATCACCGAAGCGACGCGCGCGTTCCTGCTCGCACTTCCGCCGGGTCCAGCCGCGCTCGACGGGATCGCCGAGATCTGTCACGGGTCGCCGGTGGACGAGGATGTCTACATCTTCGGCGAGGCCATTGCCGCAGAAGCCCTCCTGACGACGACGCGGCGTGTCTGCCTGTTCGGCCATACGCACCTTCCGGCGGCGGCGGCGCTGGGCCCGGACAACGTGCTCGACGTGTTGTTCCACGGAGCGGGGGACGAACGCCGCCTCGCCCTCGGCGACGGGCGGCGCTATCTGGTCAATCCGGGTTCGGTGGGGCAGCCACGGGACGGCGACCCGCGGGCGGCTTACGCCATTCTCGATACGGCCGCGGAGGACCTCGTGCTCCGCCGAGTGGCCTACCCGGTCGAACACGCCTGCGAGCGCATCCTGGCCGCCGGGCTGCCGAAATCGCTCGGGGAGCGGCTGATTCGGGGCCGCTGACGAACGGGCTACCGCCTGGCGGACCGCTCTTCCCGGCGTTTCAGTTCGACGGCGAACGCGTCACGGGCCGCGCGGGACCCGAGAATCCAGCCGATGACCATCCCGATGAACACCGTGGCCGGGATGTAGATGAAATGACCGGCCCCCATCTCTCCCACGAAATCCTCCGATCCCCGATGTGGCGCCAGTGACGCCTGAACTCGGCGCTCACCGGCGGGGAGCGCCCTCGGACATTCGCGACGACAGCTCTCGAACCTCCCGCTCGACCTTCATCAGCCGGCGCCAGATCGTCCACACGTAGACGAGCAGCGCCACCCAGACGAAGGCGTAGGCGGCGACGAGCAGCGGCGCCGCAGGAAGCTGGTCCTGCTGCGGCAGCGACTTCATCGGCACGAACTGGTCTGCCGGATCCTGCGGGGCGGCTTGGCCGGCCTGCGCCGTCGCTGCGGGCGCACCCGCCTGCGCGAGCACGAGGGAGCCTCCGGCCGCCACCAGGCTGCCGGCCACGATCCACGCCCCCGCCGTCCTCATGAGCCTTCTCGACATGACAGCCCGCCTCTCTCTGGAATCAATCGTGGTCGGCGACCAGGTAGAGCTCTTCGACATCGGCGCGGCGCTCCTCGAGCCTCACGCGCAGCGCCAGCAGCAGGCCGAACAGGAGCATGAACGACAGCGCGCAGAACCAGAATGGGCCGCGCATGCCCCCCGGCAGCTTGGGAATCACCGCCGTCGTCGGATGCAGCGTGCGCCAGATGTTCACCGAGATGTAGACGAAAGGCACGTTGGCCATGCCGAACAGGGCCATCGCCGCCGACAGTTTCTCGGCTCCGGCGCCGCCGAACCGGCGCACCATCAGGCAGGCGACGAAGATCATCCACATGAGCAGCGTCGAGGTCAGCCGGGCGTCCCACTGCCACCACACTCCCCACGACTTCCTGGCCCAGAGCGGTCCCGTCACGAGCACGATCAGGCCGAAGACGACGGTCAGCTCGGCCGCCGCCGCCGCGAGCCGATCGGCCCCCGGCCGCCCCCTGAAGAGATAGACCGCGCTTGCGATCCCGCACACGGACGCCGCGATGAACATCACCATCGCCGACGGCACGTGGTAGTAGAAGATCTTCTGCACCAGCCCCATCGTCGCTTCGACGGGCGTCCGCGCGACGATTGCCGGCGCGGCGGCGAACAGCGCCATCGCCACCAGCGTCAACACCGAGTACACCTTGGCCATTGGTTGCGCCCCCGTCATTCCGTCATCAGCGGCTCGAACGTCCAGAGCGCGAGCGTCACGAACACGATATCGAAGAAGGCCAGCAGCGCCATCCACATGTCGGCCAGGTCCACTGCCGGCACGGGCTCGAAGAGCGCGGCCGTGCCGCGAACGCCGGCGATGATCACGGGAATCGTGATCGGATACAGCAGGATCGGCAGCATGACGTCGCGGCTCCGCGCGCGCACGAGCATGGCCGCAAACAGGGTACCGACGGCGGAGAACCCGATGGTGCCCAGCACCAGCAACGCCATCAGGCGAAACGGGCTGTTCGCGATCGGCGCGTGGAACAGCAGGCCGACCAGCGGCACGAGGACCGCCTCCACCACCAGAAGCAGCAGGACGATGCCCAGCAGCTTCCCGACGTAGAGCGCCGGCCGGCTGGCCGGCGCCAGCATCAGCGCCCGCAGGGTCTCGGCATGCCGCTCACGCTCGAAGGTGCGGCCGAGCGCCAGCGTGCCCGCGAAGGCCACCGAAATCCACATGATCCCGGCCGCGGCATCCTCGAGCGGCCGTCCTTCCCTCACGAGCGCGAAGGCGAACACCAGCACGCAGGACACGGCGAAGAAGATCGTCGTGTAGACGATCTCCCGGCTTCGGACCTCGACCGTGAGGTCCTTCCGCATCACGAGCGTCGCCACCCTGAAGAACGCCTTCATCCGATGTCACCCATGGGCTTCGGCGGGACAAGCCCGCCTCCCGTCTTCTATCTCCTGGCTTCTATCTTCCGTCTTCTGTCTTCTATCTTCTATCTTCTGTCTTCTACCTTCTGTCTTCCGAATCCTGCCCCCGTGCCACGTGCGCCCGGTAGTGCTCTCGAAT
This sequence comes from uncultured Acidobacteriota bacterium, assembly GCA_963698725.1. Lineage (GTDB taxonomy): Bacteria > Acidobacteriota > Vicinamibacteria > Vicinamibacterales > Fen-181 > FEN-299. The sequence goes on along the minus strand of CAVORY010000002.1, from coordinate 209,159 downwards.
GCGGCCGTGCGCGGCGTCGAACGCCACCAGGCGTCCGTCCTTGAGGACCGCGACCCGGTCCAGAAGCCGCTCGGCCACGTCGAGATCGTGCGTGACCACGACGATGATGCGGCCCTCCGTTCGCTGGCCGCCGAGCCTGTCCACCAGGGCCGCCGCCGACGCGTCGTCGAGACCGGTGAACGGCTCGTCGAGCAGCAGCAGCCGCGGCTGGTGCAACAGCGCCCGCTCGAGCGCGAGCCGCTGGCGCATGCCCCGCGAGAAACCCGCGACCAGATCGTCGGCGCGCGAGAGCAGACCGGCACGCTCGAGTGCTTCGGACACGCACGCCGAGACGCCCGCGATGCCGTGAAGGCGGGCGAAGAACTGGAGGTTCTCCCGCGCGGTGAGCTCCGGATAGAGATGCAGGTCGTGCGACAGGAATCCGAGGCGGGCCCGCAGGTCGGCACCTGCCTCTCTTGCCGTCACCGCGCCGTATCGCACCACTCCCGACGACGGAGCCAGCAGCGTGGCCAGAATCGAAAGCAGGGTCGACTTGCCAGCCCCGTTCGGGCCGAGGAGCCCCAGCACCTCCCCTGCCCGGCACTCGAGCGAGACTCTGGCCAGGGCGCGGCGACGCCCGTAGTGACGAGAGACGTCGCGGACGGTAACCTCGGCGAAGTCGAGGCTCACGCGGAGAGTCCCCGGTCGTCCCGGTGGCCGGACGACTCCTCGTCCAGCTCGCCGTAGATGCGTTCGAGTTCCGCTCTGAGCTCGGTCCGACGTTCTCCGGTCCGCGCATCCTCGGGCTGCCCGGGCGTGACCCGTCGCTCGATACGCAGCAACTCGGTGAACGCCGCCTCGCGGCGCTTCTCCAGCTCCGCCCTGGCCAGCGCAGCGGCGGTGCGGCCACCGGTCCTCGACGCGCCCCACGCCCCGCCGGCGACCGCCATGAGGCCCAGCGCCAGCGCGGCGTACCGGGGCCAGGCCGCCCGGTGCGGCAGCCCGGTGATGTCCACCGACAGGACGCTGCCCGCGGCCAGCGCGGGGCCCGTGCCGATGACGAACCGCCTGGCACCGTCGACGTCTTCACGCAGGCCCGTCAGGTGGGGCGACGATACCACCATCGCCCCGACCTTCTCGACCATCACCGCGACCTGGGCCAGGGGCGCCGGAAGCGGCTGCCGAATCGATGCCCGGCCGCCGGGTGGCAGGGAGTAGGCGATCTGGACACTCGTCACGCCAGGCGCAAACGGTCCCGTCACGGTGACGGCGCGCCCCTTCGCCACCGCGTGGCGTGCGGAGCCCTCGAGCACCGTCACGTTCTGGGCCGACGAGGGGAGCTCGAACACCAGCGGGTTGATCTTCACGGCTTCCGGCGACAGGTTGACGATGTCGAACAGGTAGTAGACCTGGAGGACTTCCTCTTCGAACTGCGTGATGATCCGCGACTGTCCGCCGAACGTCACGGTGCCGGCCACGACCCGCCCGGTCGCCTCGGAAGCGCCCTGCTTGTCGAGGGCGACGAGCAGCAGCAGGACCCCGGCGTCCGGCGGCGCCTGGAAGTCCTGGGAGTCCAGGCGTTCCCCGTCGACGGTCGCCACCACGTGCACCGTCGCACCGGGCGCCACGCCCGACAGTACGGCTCGGCCGCTCGAGTCGGTCACCACGGTCCGCGACGTGCCATTGACGATGAACTCGACCGGATGGCTCGTCACCAGGTTGGCCAGCTGCCCACGGACCAGCCGCACGGAGATCGTGCCGGGCGCGGTGCCGCCGTCCGGCCTCGGGACGCCTGACATCGCCCGGGCGTCCGGCATGCCGGCCACTCCCCCCGTCCCGCTCATCTGCGCGCGGGCGGCGGTCGCCGTCAGCAGGCCGCCGAGCGCAACGGCAACCAGCATCGCCTTGGCGCCCGCGCCGAGGCGCGCGGCCAGTTCCTTGTCGATCAGCTCACGGTAGGCGGCCCCGCCGGCATCGAGCTGCCGAATCAGCCGTATCGCCCGGCCGCGCAGGCGGGCGGTCATCTCCTCGCAATCGGCTTCGGAGACCTTCCCCATCGCGCGGTCGAACTCGAGTTCCTTGATGGCGCGCAGGAGCGCCGCCTTCTCGCGCTCGAGAGCCGCCCGCGTCCGTCCGCCGAACATCTCGGGCGAATCCACCGCGTCGGGATGCACCAGCGGCCACAGCGTTCGGTACACCGCGTAGCCGACGCCCCCCGCCGCGAGGACCGTGAGGCACACGAACACGACATTGGCGGGACGGGTCCCCCGGACGGCCATAGCGGCGGCCGCCGAGGCCAGGAGCGTCCCGATCACGAAGAGGTGCCACACCTGGAAGCCGGGGACGGTATCGTCGGCCGCCGTCGCCTGCTTCGCCCGCTTGGTCGAGGTCTCAACGCGCATGGGACAGCCCCGCCTCCGCTTTCGAATCTGCGTTCGATCCCGGTGCGCCGCGGGCAGGTGCTCCCGCCAGCACGAGCATCAGGATCAGCATCGCCGTCGTCGCCGATGCCGGGAGCTTCGCAGGCACCAGTCCAACCGCCTGCTCCGGCAGCAGGGCCAGCAGCGTGCCGAACACCAGAATGCCAAAGCCGACCCAGATCCAGTCGACCAGCGGGTTGACGACCACCTGCAGGGTCACCGACTGGTCCTGCAGCTCGAAGCCGGGCATCACGATGTACAGGTCCTCCGCGAGGCTCCGCCGGATGGCGACGTCGGTGACGGGCTGCTCCTCGTGCCGGCGAAACACCCACTTGCCCGGGTACGCCTTGTCGATCTCCTTGCCGTCCCGGAAGACCGTCAGGTGCGCCGTCACCATCTGCTTCTGGCCGTCGTCCGTGACGCGGACGCCGTCGTTCCGGACTGCGTAGCGTCCGACGCTGGCCTGCTCGCCTGGCTTCAGCAGCATCTGTTCGTCGACTTTGAACGCCTCACCGGTGAACCCGACGAACATGAGCACGATGCCGAGGTGCACGACGTATCCGCCGTAGCGCCGTTTCGAGCGGGCCACGAGGCCGACCATGGCCGTCAGGAAATCGGTGCCGGTTCCCCTCCGCCGCACGGCAGCCCCCCGCACGAACTCCTGGATGATCGTCGAGCCCACGAACGCGCACAGCGCAAAGCAGAACCCCGCCGGCCAAGCCGGGACGCCTGCTGCGACGAGGCCGCCGAGGACCACCACGCCACCGGCAACAGGCCAGAGGAACTGCTCCCGGAGGTTCTTCAGCGTGGACATGCGCCAGGCGAGCAGCGGCCCGACGCCGGTCAGGAACAGCAGGACGAGGCCGATCGGCAGCATCCACCTGTTGAAGAACGGCGGCCCCACCGTCAGCCGCTCCCCCATCAGCGCCTCGCTCAGCGTCGGGAACATCGTGGCGAACAGGACGAAGAGCGCGGCGAACAGCAGAATCCAGTTGTTGGCGAGGAAGGCGGCTTCGCGGGACACCCATGAGTCCAGCTCGTGCCGGCTCTTGAGCAGCGGCAGGCGGTAGATGACGAAGCCGAAGCTGACGGCGAGCAGCACAACCATGAACACGGTGAACATCCAGGCGAGCGCGCGGTCCTCGCCGAAGGCGTGCACGGACTGCACGACACCCGAACGCGTCATGAACGTGCCGAAGATCGTCAGGAAGAAGGTGATGATCACGAGCGAGACGTTCCACACCTTCAGCATGCCGCGCCGTTCCTGCACCATCACCGAGTGCAGAAAGGCGGTGGCGGTCAGCCACGGCAGGAGGCCGGCGTTCTCGACCGGGTCCCACCCCCAGTAGCCGCCCCACCCGAGCACCTCGTAGGCCCAGATCATGCCCAGCGTCAGGCCGAACGAGAGGAACAGCCAGCTCACCATCGTCCACCGGCGCACCGCGCGCAGCCAGGAATCATCCAGGTGGCCCGTGATCAGCGCCGCCAGGCCGAACGCGAATGGGATGGTCATGCCCACGAACCCGACGTACAGGGCCGGCGGGTGGGTCACCATGTAGGCGTTCTGCAGCAGCGGGTTCAGCCCGCGCCCCTCGGCCGGTGCCGAGAGCAGGTAGGTATCGAACGGGTCGTTGTGGAAGACCATCAGGAACAGGAAGAACATCTGGACAACCGAGATGGTCGCCACGACGTAGGGCATCAGTTCCCGATGCCGCTCCCGGTTCACGCGGACTGCGATCGACCCGAAAATCGCCAGCAGGAAGGTCCAGAACATGATCGAGCCGTCCAGGCCGCCCCAGTAGGAGGTCAGCTTGTACATGAACGGCTGGACGCTGTCCGAGTAGCGCTGGACGTACTTGATCGTGTAGTCGTCGGTGACGAAGGCGTGCATGATCACCGCCGTGCCGACGGTCAGGAGCGCAGCGACGAGGTAGAAGGCGCCCACGGCGCTGTCCACCAGCCTGCGCGAGGCGCGACGGGCGCCAGCGATCGCCGCCGCGGCCGCGTACGCGGACACCACGAACGCCGCGAGGATCGTTAAGGTGCCAAGGGAGGCCATGTTCTACTCGCTATCCCTGCGTGCCCGCACCGTTCCCGTGCGATGAACGAGGTCGCGTCGGGCGCGGAGCGGTGGCAGGAGACGGAATCGGGAATGTGACAACGGCAACGACGGAAGCGGACAAACCGCGGCTCCCCGCTAGGATCCAGGAGTGCCGCCGGCCTTTTTCTGTGCGTCGTACTTCGAGGGACACTTCGCCATGACGCCGTTCGGCGCGACGCGGAACACGTTCTGTTCGAGCTTGCCCTTCAGCACGACCTCTGCGTCGTCCGAGAAGGTGTCCGGCACGATGCCGACGTAGGAGGCGGCGATCACGCGGGTGTCGTCGCCGACCTTCGCCGTGACCTTGAACCGATACTCGAGCGAGTCGCGTTTCCTCAGAATCGAATCGCGGGCGATGTAGCCGTGCAGTTGGAGGTTCTTGCCCTGCCAGGCGCCGGGATCGACCAGGACCTCGTCGACGTGCTTGTAGTACTCGGCGCCTTCCTTCAACGTCGCGCGCAGCAGGCCGGCCAGGGCCACGGCCAGCACCGCGACGGTCAGCGCTATCTTGACTGCCTTGTGAGACATAGCCCCTTTCGGTGGATACCTCCAGAATACCGCCTCGCGCGCTGGCGGTCAATCGAGGTGCCGGTGCGTCGACATCCGTCGCGAGGCGGATTCACAGGCGATGAGCCATCTGGGCCAGCATCCGGCATGCGAGCGCGACGGGAAGGCCGACGACGTTCGAGTACGATCCGTCGATCCGCTCGACGAACCGCGATGCCAGCCCCTGAACGGCATAGGCGCCCGCTTTGTCCCTGGGCTCTCCGGAGGCGACGTACCAGGAGATGTCCGCGTCGCTGAGCGAGGCGAAGACCACCGCGGTCGTGTCGATCTCGACCGACACTGCTCCGCCGCGGCGGACCGCGACTCCGGTCAGGACCACGTGGCCCCGCCCCGACAGGAGCCGCAGCATTCGAGCCGCATCCGCGTCATCAGCGGGCTTGCCGAGAATGACACCGTCGACAACCACCACGGTATCTGCGGCCAGGACCGTCTCGTCCGGCGCCGCCAGGCACGCCGCCGCCTTGTCGGCGGCGACCCTCGCAACGTAGTCGGCCGCCGCCTCGCCGTGGAGCGGCCTCTCATCGACATCGACCGCCCGCACCTCGAAGGTCATCCCGGCGGCGGTCAGCAGGTCGGCCCGGCGCGGAGAGGCCGAAGCGAGTATTACCAACGGCAGCAAAGCGAGTGTGCCCACGAACCGATCTTACATGAGACAATAGGCAGGTGAACCCCCTGTCAGCCGCTGCGCCCGCCGCCGTTCGAGCGATTCTCCGGAAGGGCCCGATGTCCGCCGGCAAACTGCGCCTCGCTTGGCGGGTTACGGTCGGCGCCGCGATGGACCGCGCCACCTCGGTCTCGCTCGCTGACAATGGGTGCGTCGAAGTGACGGCCGTGGATGTCGCCTGGCGGCGGGAAGTGAGACGGTCGCAGGCCGAAATCCTGGCGCGCCTGCGCGACCTGGTCGGCGAGAACGCCCTCGAGAAGATCCGGGTGGTGACCCGACCGCCCCGACCTTGAGCGCCCAAGCGTTGGCGGACCTGCAACGCGCCGTGGCGCCCCCCTGGCAGAATCTGCGCGGCCGAAGCGGGCCAGTGAATCGCTGGCGAAAGTCTGAGCTTCACTAACTTATTGCTCGGCATGACTTTAGTTCGCGCTGCGACAAGGCTTTCGCTTGACAGGCGACCTGGCACGCCTCTAGAATGCAGATTCTGCCGTGACTTTCCCGAGAGGAGCAGAGATGCCCGCCGACGATCGCAATGAACGCAGCAAGGCGCTGGATGTCGCCGTCAGCCAGATCGAGAAGCAGTTCGGGAAGGGCTCGATCATGCGGATGGGCGCGAAGGGAGCCGTCATCCCGGTGGACGCCATCCCGACCGGGTCGATCAGCCTCGACTTCGCCCTCGGGATCGGCGGGGTCCCGCGAGGACGCGTGGTGGAGATCTTCGGCCCCGAGTCGTCGGGCAAGACGACGCTGGCGCTGCAGGTGGTGGCGCAGGCGCAGAAGCTGGGGGGGATGGCCGCGTTCGTCGATGCCGAGCACGCGCTCGATTCGACCTACGCGAGGAAGCTCGGTGTCGAGCTCGACAACCTGCTGGTCTCGCAGCCTGACAACGGCGAGCAGGCGCTGGAGATCGTCGAGGTCCTGGTGCGCTCCGGAGGGGTGGACGTCGTCGTCGTCGACTCGGTGGCCGCGCTCGTACCCCGCGCCGAGATCGAGGGCGAGATGGGCGAGGCGCAGATGGGGCTGCAGGCGCGCCTGATGTCGCAGGCGCTCCGCAAGCTCACCGGTGTCGTGTCGAAATCGAAGACGAGCCTGGTCTTCATCAACCAGCTGCGCGAGAAGATCGGCGTGATGTTCGGCAACCCCGAGACGACGACCGGCGGGCGCGCGCTGAAGTTCTACGCGTCGGTGCGCATGGACATCCGCCGCATCGCCAGCATCAAGGACGGCGATACGATCATCGGCGGACGCACCCGCGTCAAGGTGGTGAAGAACAAGGTGGCGCCGCCGTTCCGGGAGGCCGAGTTCGACATCCTGTACGGCGAAGGGATCTCGCGTGAGGGCGACCTGCTCGACCTCGCGGTCGATCGCAAGATCGTGGACAAGAGCGGAACGTGGTTCGCCTACGGCGGCGACCGCCTGGGCCAGGGGCGCGAGAACGCGAAGCAGTTCCTGCGCGACAACCCCGAGACCACGCAGGCGATTGAGGATCGGCTCCGGAAGGAACTCGGATTGACGCGTGAGGACGCGCCCGTCGCGTAGCGCGCGTACCGCGCGCTCGACAACGAGGTCCGAATCGCTGTAAAATTCCGTTTCTTGCAGGTGGCCAGGTAGCTCAGCTGGTAGAGCACTCGGCTGAAAACCGGGGTGTCCCCAGTTCAATTCTGGGCCTGGCCACCATTTTGACCCTTCTCAGCAGGACGTCGGCGCGCCAGCCGAACCTCCCACCTCTTGCCACCATCCCGAGCGACGGGCCGCTAAGACGCGGTCTGAGGCGCCCCGGCCCCGGCCTGCTGCCGGTTATCGGCACGGCCTGTCGGTGTTCACATCGGCACAGACTCCGTCGTTGCCCCGGGCCTAACATGTCCTGTAGGCAGACGCGGCCAGTCCGGAGGTCCCGCGGCGTTCTCTGTTGGAACTCCGACGCTGCCTCTCTGGCGTCAAGGTCGGAACCGAGACACTTGGCGTGTGCGCGGTCATTCTCTCGTCGTCAGGAGCACATCATGAAGCACCTGCTCGTCGCGTCGCTCATGCTCTTCTCGGTGGCCGCCTGCAGTGGTGACAATCACGAGTGCAGCGGCCCTAGTTGCCCGTCGGCATCGCACACACTCTCGGTCGCGACCAATCCTGCCGCTGGCGGGTCGGTCACCGTGACGCCGAGTGGGACGACGTTCACTTCCGGCACCGCGGTATCGCTGACCGCGTCCCCGGCCTCTGGGTATCAGTTCTCCGAGTGGCGCGGCGCTGTCGGCGGCTCGACCAACCCGGCCTCCCTGATCATGAACGGCAATGAGTCCATCACGGCCGTGTTCACCGCCAACCAAGCGCAACTGGGACCGTACACGCTGACGGTCTCCACGACGCCGGCACACTGCGGGTCGATCAAGAGAGACCCGGATCTGGGCGCCTACCCTGCCGGAACGATGGTGACCCTCACGGCTGTGGCGACATGCACCATCATTCCGTTCACTGGATGGACCGGGGACGTCGCGGACACGGCGAACCCGTTCTCGTTCGCGATGGATGGGAACAAGACAGTCACGGGCGTCTACCAGGCCGAATTCGGTGGCCCGTATGGCAAGAAGTGACCGTGAATCCGATAAGGATGCCGTTAGAGCTTGTACCCGATCGCCGCGTAGTCCTGTCCCATGTTGAACCGGTCGACGATGGGCTTCAGCGACTCGCTGACAGGTCCCTCGACCAGGTTCAGCGGCGCGAGGCTGGTCACCGTCACGTTCGAGAACCCCGCGTGGCGGAGGTAGAACGACAGCGTGGGCGGCGGGATGGGCCGTCGATGTGTCGGGTCGTTGTAGAAACTGCACGAGCCGACGACGATGTTCTCCGGGTTCGGCGTTTCGAGAATCACCACGCCGCCCGGGCGGATGACGCGGTAGGCCTCGCGGATCAGGGCGATCAGCTCGTTGATCTTCAGGTGCTCGACGATGTGGAAGGCGGTCACGGCGCCGGCCGAATCGTCGGCGGCCCGCGTCAGATAGTAGACCGCCTCGGCTTCCTCGACGTCGAGCCCCAGCGCCCGGACCTTCTCGACGAACGCGCGGCTCGAGTCGACTCCCTTCGCGGTCAAACCCTGGGCGTTGAGGAGCTGCAGCCACTCACCGCGGCCACAGCCGATGTCGAGGATCGGATAGCTCGGAATGCCGGCACTCACCGACCTGACGACCGGCAGGTAGACTTCGGCACGCTGGCCGATGACCTTCGCATCGCCCCGGAACTCGGCCTCGAATGCGTCATACGCCGATTCGCTGACCGGGTTCTCCCCCTTCAAATCCTCGACGTCGACTCTCAATCGGCGAATGAGCACCAGTTGCTCGGCGATCTGCGCGGCGTTCGTCGCGATGAGGGTCCGGAGCGAATCCATCTCGACGCGGATGGCAGCCAGGTGGTCCAGGATCTCAATCGTCATCCTGGGCGCCTTGACGGTCATCTTCATCCACCAGAAGAGCCGGCCCACAATCGGGAGTCGGATCAGCCGCCTGCTGAGCGCCGCGACGAACCGCCTGGCTCGCGGGGGCGGCGCCGCATCACCCGCGCCGCGAGCCGGCCCTCGATCGAGCGTCGCCATCTGGTGGAGCATCCACTCGGCCGGCGTGATCTGCCGCTGGCGGCTGCCCTCCAGGGTCTCTGTGAGGCCACCCGCCGGGACGGCGGGCAACCCGGGCGGCTTGCCCGGCGGCCCCTCCGCCTCCTGACGCACGCTCGGCTGGTTGTACGATGAAGCCATCTCAACGCGTCACTATAGCGCGGTTCCGCCTCAGCCGGATCCTGTCTCGCCGAAAACACCGGCCCACACGCGGGGAAATTGCTTGCGCCTTCCGGCCATAACCTGACACGATCAGAGGCTATGATTCATTCAACGTTGCGTCGTCTGTGTGTTGTCGCATTCATTCTCGCTGCGGTCGCGCTCGGCTTCTCCCACCCCGCGCTGGCGCAGGCGGCCGGGCAGGCCACTATGGCGGCCCAGGTCGAGACGCCGCCCGCGGATGCGGTGAAAACGGATTCAGGCCTTGCGTACAAGGTCACGTCGCCCGGTCGCGGCTCGGTGCATCCAACCCCGAATGACCTCGTCAAGATGGTCACCCTGTTCTGGACGACGCAGAGCGTCGAGAGCAAGCCGAGTTCGATGAGCACGCCCAGCCAGCCGATCCTGGTGGGGGCGATCATGGCCCCGGGGCTTCGCGAGGCGCTGACGCTCATGACCACCGGTCAGCGGATGCGGTTGTGGCTTCCCGAGAAGCTGGCGTTCGCCGGCGCCGCCGGCAAGCCCAAAGGGCCGCTGATGGTCGACGTGATGCTGCTCGACGTCATCGCGCCGCCCGCGACACCGCCCGACGTGGCGGCGCCGCCGGCTGATGCGATGAAGACCAAGTCCGGCCTGGCCTCCAAGATCCTGAAGGAGGGAACGGGCACCGCCCGACCGAAGTCCAGCAGCGTGGTGACCGTGCACTACACCGGATGGACGCCAGACGGACGGATCTTCGACAGCTCGGTGATGAAGGGCCAGCCGGCGACGTTCCCGCTCGGCGACGTCATCAGAGGCTGGTCCGAGGGCGTGCAGCTGATGGTCGTCGGCGAGGTTCGCCGGTTGTGGATTCCCGGCCGTCTGGCATACGACGGCGTCGACCAGCCGGGCGTGCCGAGGGGCGCTCTCGTGTTCGACATCGAGCTGATCGCGATCGACTCCAAGTAGCGGAGCGCGGCGGACCGGACTCTGCCACCGTCATGCCCTTCCTTCCCCTGGACGCGCCGGCTTCGGCCGGCGCGTTCCAGCTGATCGCCACGATCGGGCCGGCATCGGCGTCCGTCGCGCCGCAGTTGGCGGCAGCCGGCGCCACAGCCTTCCGCCTCAACGCCTCTCATCTCGATGCGTCGGAGCTGTCGGACACTCTTGGCCGGTTGAGGCGCGAGTGCCCCGGGGCCCCGGTCGTCGTCGATCTGCAGGGGGCGAAGATGAGACTCGCCCTGTCCAGCCCGCACGAGGTGGGAGACGGCGCGCGGGTTCGCTTCTCACCTACACCGGGGGGCGACCTGCACGTCCCGCACGCCGAGCTGTTCGAACAGGCGCGAGCCGGCGACGTGCTGAGCGCCGACGACGGGCGCGTCCGCTTCGATATCAAACGCGCGGGCGCCGGCGGCATCGACGCCCGCGCGCTGAGCGCGGGCGTCCTGCGGCCGAGGGCGGGCGTGAACCTCGAGCCGCATCCGGTGCGCCTCTCGGGTCTGACGGCCCTCGACGCGCAGGCATGCCGTGTGGCGGCCCAGGGGGGAGCGGCCGCGCTGGCCTTCTCCTTCATGCTCGACGGAACCGAGGCCGCGTGGCTGCGTCACGCGGCGCCCCGATGCGCAGTCGTCGGGAAGATCGAGCGCCGCGAGGCGCTCGATCATTCCGCGGCCATCGCCGACCGCGTGGACGCGGTCTGGATCTGCCGGGGCGATCTGGGCGCGCAACTCGGCCCCGCCGCGCTGGCGCGACGCGTCGCGGCGCTCGACCCGGCCCTCGCCCCGGTCCCCGTCCTGATGGCGGGCCAGGTCCTCGAGCACCTGACGCGGCACGAGCAGCCGACCCGCTCGGAGGTCTGCCACCTGTTCGACCTCGTCGCGCGGGGGTTCGCCGGCATCGTGCTGTCGGACGAAACCGCCATCGGGGACGATCCCGTTCACGCGGTCGCCACGGCCGCCGATCTGCTCGCTTCCTTCCGGAGCTGACGCGCCTTCCAGAGCTTGAACGCCGCCGGGTACACCAGCAGTTCGAGCAGGAACGACGTCACGAGCCCGCCGATCATCGGCGCCGCAATCCTCTTCATCACGTCGGCTCCGGCCGACGTCGACCACATGATCGGCAGCAGGCCCATGAACGCCGCTGCCACCGTCATCATCTTCGGCCGCGCACGCTTCACGGCGCCGTGCAGGATGGCGGCGTCCAGTCCGCCGGGTGTGCGCAGCAAGCCGTCGCGGCGCGCCTGTTCGTACGAGATGTCGAGGAACAGCAGCATGAACACGCCCGTTTCCGCGTCGAGGCCGAGCAGCGCGATCATGCCGACCCACGCGGCGATCGAGACGTTGTAGTCAAGCAGGTAGAACAGCCAGACGGCGCCGATGGCCGAGAACGGCACCGCGGTCATCACGAGCAGCGACTTGAACGTCGACTTCGTGTTCGCGTAGAGCAGGACGAAGATGAGCCCGAGGGTAATCGGCACGATCACTTTCAGGCGTTCCCGGACGCGAATCATGTTCTCGTACTGACCGCTCCACTGGAGCACGTAGCCCGGAGGCAGCCGAAGGCCGGAACGCACCGCGCGCTTCGCCTCCTCGACGTAGCCGCCCACGTCCCGACCGATGATGTCGACGTAGACGTAGCCGGCCATGAAGCCGTTCTCGTCGCGGATCATCGATGGGCCGTCGACGAGCTGAATGTCCGCAAGCTGGCTGAGCGGGACCTGGGCACCGGCGGCGACCGGCACCAGCACGCGCTGCAGCCGGCCGATATCGTCCCGCAGTTCCCGCGGGTAGCGCAGGTTCACCGGGTAGCGCTCCCGTCCCTCGACCGTCGTGGTGATGTTCTCGCCGCCGACCGCGCTCATGATCACCATCTGCACCTGCTCGGTCGTCAGACCGTAGCGGGCCAGCTGATCCCGCCGCGGGGTGAAGTCGACGAAGTGGCCGCCGGTGACGCGTTCCGCGAACACGCTCCTCGTTCCCGGCAGCGGCCGGACCAGTCGCTCGATTTCCTCCCCAATCCGTTGAATCTCGGCCAGGTCCGACCCGAACACCTTGATCCCCACCGGCGTGCGGACGCCCGTCGAGAGCATGTCGATTCGCGCCTTGATCGGCATCGTCCAGGCGTTGGTCTGGCCCGGAATCTGCAAGGCGCGGTCCATCTCGTCGACCAGCGCCTCGTAGGTGATCCGGTCGCGCCAGATGGTGCGCGCCATCGCCTTCATCCACTCCGGCAGTCGCCTGTTCGAGTGCCACCGCTCGACCGGGCGCCACCGGGACTCGTCCTTCAGGATGACCGTGGTCTCCATCATCGAGAACGGAGCCGGATCGGTGGATGTCTCCGCGCGTCCGGCCTTCCCGAACACGCGTTCGACTTCCGGAAACGACTTCAGCACGCGGTCCTGCGTCTGGAGCAGCTCTTCCGCCTGCGCCACGGAAATCCCGGGCAGCGTCGTCGGCATGTAGAGGATCGACCCTTCGTGCAGCGCGGGCATGAACTCCGAGCCGAGCTGCCGGTACGCCGGAATCGTGGCCAGGACGGCGGCGACCGCGAGCGCGATGACGGTCTTCGGGAACCGCAGGACGAGACGGCAGGCGGGATCGTAGACGGCGAAGATCGCCCGGCTGATCGGGTGCCGCTCCTCCGAGCGGTACGTGCCGACGAGGAGCCGGGTCAGCAGCCACGCGACGAACCTCGGCCGGAACGAGAACGGATCCATGCGCGTGAAGAGCATCCGCATGGCGGGATCCAGCGTGACGGCCAGCACCGCGGCGATCGCCATCGCCAGGTTCTTCGAGTACGCCAGCGGCTTGAAGAGCCGCCCCTCCTGGTCGACGAGGACGAACACCGGCAGGAATGCCACGGCGACGACCAGCAGGGAGAAGAACACCGACGGTCCGACTTCCTTGAGCGCCTCGAGCCGCACCTCGTGGAAATCGCCCCTCCGTCCCCCGGCCTCCCAGAGATGGAGTCTGTTGTAGGCGTTCTCCACTTCGACGATGGCCCCGTCCACCAGGACGCCGATCGAGATGGCGATGCCCGCCAGCGACATGATGTTGACCGTCACGCCGAGGAAGTACATCGGAATGAAGGCCAGGAGCACCGACACCGGGATCGTCACGATCGGGACGACCGCCGAGGGGATGTGCCACAGGAAGACGAGAATCACCAGGGACACGATGATCATCTCGACCGTCAGCTCGCGGCGAAGCGTCTCGATGGCCCGCTCGATCAGGCCCGCGCGGTCGTAGGTCGTCACGATCTCGACCCCTTCCGGAAGCGAGGCCTTCAGCTCGTCGAGCCGGGCCTTGACCCGGTTGATCACATTCAGGGCGTTCTCGCCGTGCCGCATGACGACGATGCCACCGACGGTGTCGCCAAGCCCGTCGAGGTCGGACACCCCGCGGCGCATCTCGGGCCCAAGCTCAACCCGGCCGACGTCGCGCAGCAGCACCGGCGTGCCGCCGGCGGCGAGCTTCACGACGATCTGCTCGAAGTCGGCGACGGCTCGCGAGTATCCTTTCACGCGCACCATGTACTCGCGGCCGGCGAACTCCATCAGCCGGCCTCCCACCTCGTTGTTGCTCTGGCGAATCGCCGTCACGACCTGGTCGAGGGGCAGGTTGTAGGCTGAGAGCTTCGCGGGGTCGACCGTCACCTGATACTGTCGAACGAAGCCGCCAATCGACGCCACCTCCGCCACACCCGGCACGGCCTGGAGGGCGTACCGCATCGTCCAGTCCTGGTGGGACCGCAGTTCGACCGGATCGTGCACGCCCGAGCGGTCGACGAGCGCGTACTGGAACACCCAGCCGACGCCGGTCGCGTCGGGCCCGAGTTCGGTCTTGACGCCGTCCGGCAGCCGTGCCTGGATCTTCGACAGGTACTCGATCACGCGCGATCGGGCCCAGTACAAGTCGGTGCCGTCTTCGAAGATCACGTAGACGTAGGAGAACCCGAAGTCCGAGTACCCGCGCACGGCTTTCACGCGCGGCGCGCCGAGCAGCGCGCTGGTGATCGGATAGGTCACCTGGTCCTCGATGATGTCCGGCGACCGGTCCCACCGCGAGTAGATGATGACCTGGGTATCCGACAAGTCGGGCAGCGCGTCGAGGCGGATCTCGCGCAGCACGTACACGGCCGCGACAATGGCCGCGAGCGTGGCCAGCAGAACGAGGAACCTGTTCCGCGCCGAGAACTCGATGAGGCGGGTGATCATCTCACTTGTCCTGGTGCTTGTGGACGGCCGAGATCGCGGCGTTTCTCAGCCTCGACTCGGAGTCCAGCAGGAAGTTCGCGGAATGGGCGACGCGGTCGCCGGCGGTCAGTCCCGACCGCACGACGGCCTGGCCGTCTGCCCGCAGGGCCACCGACACGTCGCGGGCGGCGAAGTGCCCGGGCGACACCTCGACGAACACGAGCCGGCGCGTGCCCGTGTCGAGGATGGCGGAATCGGGGACGACGAGGCCCCTCTCCGACTCGGCCCCGAGCTCCGCGGTGACGAACATGCCCGGCTTCAGCGCCCCTCGCGGGTTCGGGAACTCGAGCCGCACCTTGAGCGTTCGCGACTCGGAGTCGAGCGTCGGGTAGACGAACGCGATGCGCCCGCTGAGCGTGACGCTGGCCTCGTAGGGCAGCGTCACCCGCGCCACGCGCCCGGGCTGCGCCACCTGCGCCTCGGCCTCGAACACCTGGGCGATCACCCACACCTGCGACAGATCGGTCACCGTCAGCAGGTCCATCCCGGGTTCGATCCGCTGGCCGGCCACGATGGTCTTCCCGGTGACGAATCCGGCAAACGGCGCGACGAAGGTAATCGTCCGCTGTTCGGTGCCGGACTCGTCGAGCGTCTTGAGGAACTCCGCCGGGACGTCGAACCGTTCGAGGCGCTTCCTGGCGGCGGTCGCGAGGTCCGTGCCGCCACGACGCACCTCAGGCAACGTGGACATCTGGAACTCGGCCGCGCTCTGCCGCGCCCTGAGGTACTCCTCCTGGCTCGCGAGGAGTTCCGGCGAGTAGAGCTCGAACAAGGGCTCGCCGGCGCGGACCATCTGACCCATCGCGTTCACGTAGAGCTTCTCGACGAACCCGGCCACCTTCGTGGTCACCTGCCGCACGCGGGTCTCGTCGGCGACGACCGTACCCGTGGCGCGAATGGTCCTGGTGATCACGCCCGTGGCTGCCTCGACCGTGCGAACGCCCGCGAGGCGGGCGCGCTCGGCCCCGAGGTCCAGGACCGAGGGCACGCCGCCTTCCGGCGGCGGCGCCGCGACAGCCGGCGCCCCAGCCCGAGGCGCCGCGACGCCGGCCTTGTCCGCCGCCGGAATCGGCACCAGCCGCATCTGGCAGATCGGACAATCGCCAGGCTTGTCCGAGACGACCTCCGGGTGCATCGGACAGTGGTACATGGGCTTCGCCCCTGCGGCGCCCCCGCTCCCCCGCTCTCCCCCGTCCGGCGCGCCGCACCCGACAGCGGCGAGACTCGCCGCGACGACGACCCACATCAATCGCGTCATGACCGTGGCTCCTTGTTCACGAGACTGTCTAGCTGCGCGCGCGCGGCGAATCGGCTGGCCTCGCGCCGGGCGAGTTCCACGCGGATCTCCGTCCATCGACGGAACTCGTCCAGGACCGACGCGAAATCGCCCCGACCCCCGAGATAGCTCGTTCGCGCCGCATCGAACGCGGCGGATGACAGCGGCAGCAGCCCGGAGCGATAGCGGTCGATCTGGTCCTCGGCGCGCGCGATCTCGACGGCGAGACGCGCGGCCTCGGCCTGCATGCCGGCCGCGGTTTCCTCCAGATCGAACCGCGCCGCCTCGAGCTCCCGTTCCGACGCCGCAATCAGCGGCAGCTGGTTCCGCTCCCTGCGCCAGGGGAAATCGACGCCGACGGTGAAGGACACCACGCGATTGGCGCCGCCTTGCCAGAAGAACGACCCTCCGACCGTCCAGTTCGGGCGCAGCTCCTCCTTCAGCATGTCCACCCGTCGCGTGGCCGCAACGACCTCGGCCCTTCTCGCGGAGACGCCCGGCGCGTGGCTGGCCGCCGTCTCCGCCAGCAGCGCTGACTCGGCGGCCAGGGACTGGGGCTCGGGCAGGCTCCGCACCTCGCCGAGCGGCGTCGCCGGCGGCTGGTTCAGCAGGCGGTTGATGGTGACCACCAACGTCCGCCGGTCGGCCTCGAGGTCGGCCGCCCGCTCGGCCAGGCGCGTGCGTTCCAGTTGCGCGCGAAGCACGACCGCCTGATCCGACGCGCCTGACGCGTAGCGGGCCATCGCCGTCTCGGCGAGCAGCCGGGCCATCTCGTCGGAGTCGCGCAAGATCGCCCGCTCCCTGTCCACCGCGTAGAGCCGGCCGTACTCGGTCTGCACGGCCGCCGCCAGATCGGCGGCGACGGCGTTCGCCTCCGACTGACGAACCTCGATCTCGGCCGCCGCCGAGGCCACCCGGCTCGTTTTCCGGCCCTTGCTCACCAGCGGCTGGCGTATCGTGGCGCCGATCATGGACATCGGATCTTCGCCAAGCGTCCACTTGGGGAAGCCGGCGTCCCTCAACTCGAACTCGAGCATCGGGTCGGGCAGGACGTCGGCGGCCTTCGCCGCCGCCTGCGCGGCGGCAATCCGCGCGCGGCGGGCGGCGATCGACGGAGCGTTGGCGAGCGCCCGCGCCACCAGCTCCTCGACTGGCGGCGCCGCCTCCGCGGCCGGCGGACGCGAGCCGGACACCCGAGGCAGCTCCCCGGCGGCCACCAACGTGCCGGCGAAGAGCAGGACAATGAGCGCGCCGCCGGCGGTCGCGAGGCGGCCGGCAGGCGCCAACCGTAGAAGCAGCACAGACCCTCCTGCTGGGGAATCGATCCAAAGGGACGAGCGGGTCCGCGGGACGCGCACGGGCGGCGTCAGGCCGCGGCCGACGACACGTCGGGTCTCAGACCAGGCGCGGAACGGAGGGAATCAGCAGCGGAAACCGGATCCTGTGAGGCGGGGCGGGCTGTGAATCGGGCCGCCTCCCGGCGTCGTGCCCCCCCGCACGTCGGATCCGGCCGCCGGAAGGGCGTCGACGGAAGTCCGCTCGGAGATGCCCGCGGCGACGCTCACCTGCGGAGGCGCCGGCGTCGAAACGGTTGCCTCTTGTCCGGCAGATTCGGGGGCGGCCTGGCAGCCGCAGTGGCCCATGACGTCGCCGCCTGCGTCGGCCTGCTGCCGCATGCAGCAGACCTCGCCCCGTACGGCAGCCGCCGCGCAGGGACTCTCCGCAGCCAGCGGAACCCCGGCCGCCTGCAGGACGAGCATCGCAATGAGGAAGAAGCGCACCATCGCCATGGTCGCCGAGATCGGCCTCGAAACGCAAGCCTACCGCTCGACGTCCTGCTGCAGCCGACCCACGAGGCCGTTCGCGACGAGCCACGGCACGAGTTCAGTCAGGTCTCGCAGACGCGCGGCGGCTCGGGTCAAATCCTGCCCGGCCGTGGACGGACACGGAACGGCCACACAACGGATGCCGGCCGCGATGGCGGCGGACAATCCGTTGAACGAGTCCTCGACGACCAGGAGCGCCTCCGGGCTCGCCTCGAGCCGCCGAGCCGCCTCCAGGAAGATGTCCGGCGCCGGCTTTCCACGCGCGACATCGTGTCCGGACACGGTGAACTCGAAGAGGCCCTGCAACGCGAGGCCGTTCAGCGTGGCCGCGATGATCGGAGGCGCCGACGATGACGCCAGCGCCAGGCGGATTCCCGACCGGCGGAGCCGATGCAGGACGTCCGGCACGCCGCGCATCGGCAAGAGGGGCCCGCTCAGCAGCTTCACGGAGCGCTCCACCCATGCGGCCGCGAGTTCGCTCTCGTCAGCCACGAGGCCGTAGCGCGAGCGGAGCGCGTGGAACACGTCGTAGTCGGTACAGCCGAAGAAGTTCTCGTCGAGGTCCGGAACGTATTCGACCCCGAGATCCGCCAGCAGCGCGCGTGTGGCCTCGAAGTGAACCGGCTCCGAATCGATCAGGACGCCGTCCATGTCGAACACCACCGCCTCCAGCACCGACGCCCTGTGCGTCACCTGTTCGCGCTTCACTGGCCTCCCCCGCCGTCTTCGACCTTCCGCATTCCGGGTTCTGGATTCTGGATTCTGGCTTCTGAATTCGGGCTTCTATCTTCTGTCTTCTATCTTCTGTCTTCTATCTTCTGTCTTCTATCTTCTGTCTCCTGACCGGATCGTTCCCGTCACGGAGCTTCGTCCCCACCATCAATTCGATCGCCAATCCGTAACTCTCGACGCCCTGGCTCACCCGATTCGCCTTCATGTACCGGTCGTACAGCCACCATGCGGGCCGGCGGAGCCATGGCCACATCCGCGTGGATCGATCGGCGATGGCTTGCATGTCCCCCCTCGGCCCCGGAGCAACCGCCTGTACGATCGCGCTCCGATCGGCACGCGGCACCGATCCCAGCACGGAGACGAGCGCCCTCAGTTCGGCGCTGTAGCGGGCACCCGGCGGTCCGTGGAGGCACACCAGCCAGCCGATGAAGCTGGCCTCGTCCTCCCGGGCGTATCCGGCCAGGTGGGCCCACTCGTGCGCGGTCACGAAGGGCCGCTCGAAGGGCAGCAGCGACCTGTCGACGACCACTTCGAGCGCGAACGGACTGGTCATTCCGGACACGCCGGCGCGCTCGAAGTAGAAGGTCAGGATCGACCGCTTCGGAACGCCCGGCACCGCGGGCGTGACGTCGGCCAGCTGGCGCTGCACGCGCCCGTAGCCCTCTCCGAGTACCGCCGGAAGCGCTTCCCACGCTGCCCAGCCGGCGCCATGCGCCTCGCCGTGAAGCGCGTTGACGCGCGCGACCCGTTCGCGTGCAAACGCGGCGACGGCGTCCGGCGTCACTCGCCCGGAATCGAAATCGAGTCGGCCGCGAAGCGGCTCGCGCCCGTAGTTGAGGCCCCACATTCCGACGAACGCCAGGTAGATCGCGGAGGCCGCGGCCGTCACGCCGACGACGGCGCTGGTGAGGGCCGGGCCGGCAGGGCCACGCCTCAACCGCCGCAGCCAGGCTCGGATCGCCAGCGTCGCCGAAACGACCGCCAGGGCCAGGAGCACGTCGGTGACGGCCAGCGGGACGGCGTTCGTCCACGCCGTGAGGCGGCGCTCGAGCGCCAGATAAGCGCCGCGGGAGTACTGCGCTTCGATCCAGGGAGGAGGGAGGCCGACAAACGCCATCGCAAGCGCGATGACGGGCAGGACGAGCCAGAGGGCCCGCATCTCACGCGAGCCCTACGGCCGACTGAGCAGCCGGGAGAAAGCGGCTCCCATCGCGGTCTCAGCGGCAGGCGCCTTCGCCGGGGCCTGCTGGATGACGGGCCTGGGGGGCCGCCGGGGCGCCTGGGCCTGGCCGCGCGAAACGTCACGTGCCGGGCGAGGCGCCGGCCGGTGCGCCGACGGCTGCGGCTTCCGATTCGAACCTCATCGTCAGGGCGATTCGTTTGCGCTCGAGATCCACTTCGAGCACTCTCACGCGCACGATGTCGCCCGGCTTGACGACATCGTGGGGGTCCTTGACGAACCGGTCCGCGAGCCGGGAGACATGCACGAGGCCGTCCTGATGTACGCCGATGTCCACGAATGCCCCGAACGCCGCAACGTTCGTGACGGCGCCCTCGAGGACCATGCCCGGCTTGAGGTCTGCCAGGTCGTCGAGACCCTCCGCGAAGGCAGCCACGCGGAATGGCGGGCGCGGGTCCTGCCCGGGCGCCCGCAGTTCCGACAGGATGTCGCCAATCGTCGGCAGGCCGAAACGGTCATCGGCGAACGCCTCCGGTGAGATGGCCTGCAGGACCTCGTCGTTGCCGATCAACTCGATCACCGGCCGGCCGACCGACTCGGCCATCCGCTCGACGAGCGGCCGACACTCGGGATGAATCCTCGTTGTGTCGAGCACCTGGTCGCCGCCGTGGACGCGAAGGAAGCCGGCCGCCTGTTCGAAGGCTCGCTCGCTCACGCCCGGAACGCGCCGCAGGTCCTCGCGGGTGCGAAACGGGCCGACCGTCGTTCGGATCGCGACGATGTTGTCTGCCAGACGGTGGCTGAGACCAGCCACCCGGCCGAGGAGCGCCGCGCTCCCCGTATTGAGATCGACGCCGACCTCGCACACGCAGTCCTCGACGACCGCGACGAACGCCCGCGACAGGTGGGCCTGGTTGACGTCGTGCTGGTATGGCCCGACGCCAATCGTGCGGGGCTCGATCTTCGCAAGTTCCGCCAGCGGATCCTGCAACCGGTGGGCCACGCTGGCCGCGGCGCGCAGGGGCACCTCGAGCGATCCGAGCTCCCGGGCCGCAAGGCGCGACGACGCGAACGAGGAGGCGCCGGCTTCCGAGATGATGACCTTGCTGAACTTCAGCTCGGGGTGGCGTTTCGCGACGTCCGACAGCAGGCGGTCGGTCTCGCGCGACCCCGTGCCGTTGCCGATGCCCACGAGATCGGCGCGATGCCGCGCGACGAGGTCCGCGATCGCCTCCGCTGACTGGTCCCATTCGTTCTTCGGCTGGTGCGGAAACAGCGTGGCCGACTCGATCACCGCGCCGGTCGGATCCAAGACCGCCACCTTGATGCCGGTGCGCAGGCCGGGGTCGATCCCCAGGACCGTCCGCGGTCCCGCCGGTGCCGCCATGAGCAGATCCCGGAGACTTCGCGCGTAGCTGTGAATCGACTCGCGTTCGGCCTGCTCGCGGAGAATCCCCTCGACCTCCACCTGCACGTAGGGGAAGATCTTCATCTTCCAGGCGCGCCGCACCACGTCGAGCAGCCACGCGTCGGCCGGGCGCCCTTCGTCTCGAACCCCGACCTGCTGCGCGATCATCTGCTCGGGCACACTTGGAGGTTCGCGCACCTGCGCCACCGCCGCCGTCGCGGCGCTGCCGTCGCCCTCGGGGCCGGCTCCCGGCTCGGCGGCGGGCTGGAGCCCATCGGCAGGCATCGCCGGCACGGTCGCTCCAGCCGGCGCGGGCAGTACCAGCGAGAGCCGCAGCACGCCTTCCTTCCGGCCCCGGAACAGCGCGAGGATTCGGTGCGATGGAAGCGACCGCGCAGGTTCGCTGAACGCGAAATACTCGGCGAACTTCTCCCCCTTCGCCTGTCGCCCCTCGACGACTTTCGCCTGGAGGTGTGCATGGCCCAGCACGTACTGGCGCAGCGCCTCCAGCAGCTGCGGGTCGTCGGAGAACCGCTCCAGCAGGATCCAGCGGGCGCCATCCAGCGCGGCGACTCTGTCCGCGATGCCGCGCTCCGCGTTGACGAAGCGTTCTCCTTCCTCATCGGGCGAGAGGGACGGCGTGGAGAGGAGGAGATCGGCGAGCGGCTCGAGCCCGACCTCTCGCGCCTGGTTGGCGCGACTGCGCCGTTTCTGCTTGAACGGAAGGTAGAGGTCCTCGAGCCGCGCGCGCGTATCGGCGGTGGCCACGTGAGCCTGGAGTTCCGACGTGAGGAGACCCTGGGCGGCGATCGCCTTGAGAATGAACCCGCGCCGCTCGTCGAGTTCCCTCACCAGGTGGAGCCTGTCCTCGACGGCCCGGAGACGAGCGAGATCGAGCCCCCCGGTCGCCTCCTTTCGATAGCGGGCCAGAAAGGGCACGGTCGCTCCCTCGCTCAGCAGGCGAAGGACCGCTTCGATCTGCTCCTCGCCAACCCCCAGCTCCCCGGCAATCCGACGGACGGTCGTCTCCATAGAACGGCAACCCTCGCCACGCGACCTCATATCCTAGCAAAATTCGCCGGAACTGACCTCGAATTTCAGCCCAGACGGTTCCGCACGAGCAGCAGATACGCCACGAGCAGCGCCGCCATCACGTACGAGAGCGCATGCACCTCCCGCCAGCGCCCGCTGAGCAGCTTCACCACCGGGTAGGCGACGAAGCCGAGCGCGAGGCCGTCGGCGATCGACGACGACAGCGGAATGCCGGCCACGGTGAGGAACACGGGCAGCGCCTCCGACGGGTCGTCCCAGTCGACGCGTCGCGCGCTCTGGAGCATCATGGCGCCAACCAGGACGAGGGCCGGCGCCGTAATGGGCGGATAGCCCGCGATCATCTTCACGAGCGGGCCGAGCAGGAGCGCCGCCAGGAACAGGACGCCCGTCACCACGGCGGTGAGGCCCGTCCGCCCTCCCGCGGCCACGCCGGCCGCGCTCTCGATGTAGCACGTGATCGTGCTCGTGCCGAGGCAGGCGCCAGCCGTGATCCCGGTCGCGTCCGCGAGCAGCGCCCGATTGGCCCGCGGTAGCCGGTTCTCCTTCATCAGCCCGGCCTGCTCCGCGACGCCGACCAGCGTACCGACCGTGTCGAACAGGCCCATGAACAGGAACACGAGGATGAACGGCGCCAGCGTCGGATCGAGCGCGCGGCCGATGTTCAGGCTGAACGCGGCTCGGCCGTGCACCTCCGGCAGGCCCACCACGCCGGCGTAGTGGATCTTCCCGAGCGCGAGCGCGAGCGCCGCCGAGGCCAGGATGCCCCAGAGCAGCGCGCCTCGCACGCGGCGCGCCAGCAGCACGCCGGCGCCGATCAGGCCGAGGCCGAACACGGCCATGTCCGCAGTGCCCAGTTGATTCGACAGGCCGACCAGTGTGCCCGGCCGCGCGACGATGAGGCCGGCGTGCTGGAAGCCGATCGACGCGATGAACAACCCGATGCCCACGGCAATGCCGTTCCGCATGCTCGGGCTGATGGCGTCGATGACCGCCTCCCGCACCCGGAAGACCGTCAGCAGGATGAAGGCCACGCCCGACAGGAACACCATCCCGAGCGCCGTCTGCCAGGCATCCGACACCCCCATCGCGCCGAGCGCCATGACCACGGTGACGAAGAAGAAGTTCTCGCCCATGCCGGGCGCGAGCGCGATCGGATAGTTGGCGAGCAGCCCCATCAACACCGAAGCCAGAGCGGATCCCACGCACGTCGCCACAAGCACCGCGCCGAGGTCCATCCCCGTGGGCCGGCCGGCGAGGTCCGTCGAGAGGACGGCCGGCTGCACGAAGACGATGTAGGCCATCGTCAGAAACGTGGTGAGCCCGGCCAGCGCCTCCGTTCTGACATTCGTTCCGCGCGCGTTCAGCTGGAAGAAGCGATTCAGCACGAACTCACCCCCCGGGCACTCGACAGATTCGATCGCGACGCGCGTCCATCCCCTGCGTGACCGGCCGACGGTAGCGGAGGGCGACGGCGACTGTCAAGGATCGGTGGGGATCGGTGGGGGCTTTTCGTTTGCGGTCGCGCTGGCCATCTGCTACGCTAGCCCGGAGTGCAGAATCCCGCTGCTGGAGTCTCCCGCGCGACGAGCCGATCGAACCCGCCTGGTCATTCGCTCCCTCGCAGACGTGACAGCCTGAGCAGCCAGAGGTGAGCCTCATCACGAACGAGTGCGTCAACCGTCGCGCCGGCGCCGCAGAGCGGTGACCGCGCCCTCGCATCAGCGAGACAAGGAGCCAGGAGCATGGGTCGGAAGCTGTACGTCGGGAACCTGCCGTATCAGGCCGGTGAGTCGGAACTCCAGGAACTCTTCAGTCAGGCGGGCACGGTCGACTCCGTGCGGGTGATGCGCGACATGGCGACGGGACGTGCGCGCGGCTTCGCATTCGTCGAGATGGCCACCGACGAAGAGGCTCAGAAGGCGGCGGCGCAGTTCAACGGCCATTCGCTCGGCGGACGGGCGCTCGCCGTGAACGAGGCGCGCCCGAAGCCCGAGCGCGCCGGCGGTTTCGGGGGCGGCAGCGGCGGGTACGGCGGTGGTGGCGGCGGCGGCCGCGGCGGCCGGCGCGAGCCCCGCTGGTAGCGGCCTGCGTCATTCTGCTGACTTGCTGAGGTGTCGTCGTGAAGACTCGCATTGCCATCGCGCTGCTCGCGGTCGCCCTGGTCGCGGCCTGTAAGAAGACGCCCTCCGAGACGCCGGCGCAGGCCGGGCCTCCCGGCGCGTCGGCGAAGTCGGCGACATCGCCGGCCGCCGCTCCGCCCGCCGCGCCCGCGGCCGGGGCGCCGGTTGTCAAGCCGGTGCCGGCCCAGCTTCCGGAGATCATCGCCCGCGTCAACGGGGCACCCATCGACCGTGCCGAGTTCGAGCGCGCCGTGAGGAGCCTCGAGGGCCAGGCACGCGGGCCGGTGCCGCCAGAGCGCCGGGATGCGATCTACCGGCAGTTGGTCGATCAGCTCGTGGCGCTGAAGCTGCTCTCCCAGGAGTGCGTCGCGCGGAAGATCGCAGTGTCGGACGCCGAAATCGAGAGCCGGCTGGCCGAGGTGAAGAAGCCCTTGGGGACCGAGCAGGCCTTTACCGCCGCCCTGGCCGAGCGCCAGATGACGCTCGACAAGCTGAAGTCGGAGATTCGTCAGCAGATGCAGGCAATGAAGCTCGTCGAAGCGGAAATCAAGCCGACGGTCTCCGTGACCGACGCGGACGTGACCGACTTCTACGTGAAGAACCCGGACAAGTTCCAGGAGCTGGAGGCGGTTCGCGCGGCGCACATCATGATCCGGACGCCGGACGCCACCGACGAAGCGCAGAAGAAGAAGGCGAAGGCCGAGGCGACGGCGGTGCTGGCGGAACTCAAGAAGGGCGGGGACTTCGCCGCGCTCGCCAGGCAGCACTCGCAGGACGCCGGCAGCGCGGCCAACGGCGGCGACCTGGGCCTGGTGCCGCGCGGCCGAACCCCTCCGGTGTTCGAGCAGGCGGCGTTCGCGCTGAAACCGGGGCAGATGAGCGGCGTGGTGGAGTCGCCGGCCGGCTACCACATCATCAAGGTGTCCGCGCACCGCGACGCGCGGACGGTGCCGCTGCAGGAAGTGAAGCCGCAGGTTCAGGAATTCCTGACGCAGCAGCAGATGCAGCAGAAGACCGAAGCCTACGTGACGAAGCTGAAGGCGAAAGCCAGGATCGAAGTTCTGATGTAGCGCGGCCGCATACTGCGGTCGTACCGTGTTCCGGCCGGCCCGGCGGCCGCCGCGGCTCAGCCGACTCTATCCCGCCAGCATCGCGTCGACCTGCTTTGCCCATGAGGCCGGGGTCCGGTGAATCGCCCGGCCCGTGAACGCCCGCCGGACGTGATCCAACTCGGGGACTCTCCGCTGCGCGATGGCGTAGTGGCGGTAGCGCAGTTCCGACTCGAGCGTTCGCGCATCGAGGTAGACCGGCTCACGGCGGAAGTTGAGCGCGACCAGCCCGCGGTTGATCGCGGCAACCGCGCACTCGGCCGATTCCCCCGGCTCAAGTCGAAAGAGATACGTGGCCCTGCCCTCTCGCGAGGTGGCTTCCCACGCCACGTGCCTGGCGCCGACGTTTCCCGCGGCCAGCGGGAAGAAGAACCAGTAGAGCACCTCGAGGCCGTCGCCCGCCTCGAAGACCGCCGGATCGCGCACCTGCCCCGCCACCGGCGCCCCGGCCGGCTCGACCTCGTCGGCCGAGACCGCCGCCAACCCGCCCCCCTCCTCCGGCGGAAGCGGATCCGCCGAGCCGCTCGATTGGGTCCTGTCGCACCGGATGACCTTCAGCCCGGCGTACCATTCGAGCCCGGCCGCACGATCCTTCAGCAACCTCACGTACGGCTTCATCTCGCCGTCCACCACCTTGTCGACCAGAACCTGGCCGATCGCGGAATGCACCGCATCCAGCCTCGTCATCGAGGCGCAGGCGCCGTCCCGCAGCAGGTCGGCCGCCTGCCTGAACTGGCCCGGCTCGAGGAACGGAAAAAGCGCGTGAAGCGTGCGCGCCGTGCGCTCGCTCAGAGCAGCGATGCGAGACCGCACCTGTTCGGTCAGCTCGCCCGTCCGCTTCGCCAGGTGGCCGACCGTCAGCCGCTCCCCGCCGCACGAGAAGACGACGGCGTAGCTGGCCTCGTCGAACTCGACTGCCGCCAGGTCGGACAGCCGCCACTGGAACCCCGCCGCCGCGTCGGGCAGGACGGCCAGATTGCTCTCGTAGAGGCGGATCTCGGCGGCGCCCGCACAGGCGCGGTTCGGCGACTGCAGTTCAACACGGCCATTGAACCGGGCGACCTCGTCCAGGTCGCTGACCAGCAGGCACTGGACGAGCCGGCCGCGATAGGCGTCCAACAGCTCCCGCGCGAGGTCGCGGAGCGCCTTGCCGAAACGGCGCAGCACGAGCGTCTGTCCCGCGTGGAGTCCGAGCCGGACGTCCCAGTCCCCCGTCTCGAACGTATCGATGTCACCGAGGTCGAACGCGATCGGCGGGCCGCCGGCCGGCACGAGGGTCGCCGTCCGCTCGTCGAAGGAGAACTCGCACCCCCCGGCGTCCGCGGTCCCCTTGTCTGGCGACGCGAATTCGAACTGTCCTGAGTATGGCGCCATGCCGTGCCTTCTCGCGACGCGCTACCCGACCTTCTGTCCGCACTCCGGGCAGAACTTCGCCTTGCCCTCCATCTTCGTGCCACAGCGCGGGCACTCGTTCTTCGGCCTGAGGGGCTTCCCGCACTCCGGACAGAACTTCGCCCCCTCGGTTCTCGCTCCGCATGCCGGGCACAGGGCCGACGCCTCGCTCGTGAGATCCAGGTTCTTCGTCAGGTCTTGCTGCGCGATCTTCTCGTGTATCTGCTGCGCGGTGGCCTGCGCCTGGGCGACGGCGATTTCGGTTTCGACATCCGGGGCGCACTCGAAGCAGAGGCTCCGCGGCTGGTTCCAGCAGGTCGTCAGGCACACCCACTTCGCGCACTTCGGGCACTGCCGGAAGTGCGGCTTGGTCTCCTCGACGCACTCGCGAAACGCCTTGTCGTGCGCCGGGCCCGCAATGGCCCGCTGAATCTCGTAGGTGCCCCGGCTCGCCGACCCGAACACCCCGCCGAAGACATCGCCGGCGGCGCGCAGGAAACTCGTGGCATACCCGGCCGCCGACGCCTTGAACTCCGACATGAAGCCGTTGCCGCACCGGTCGCAGAAGAACTCGAACTGGTAGCCCTTGTCGGTGGAATGGTCGGTGTGGTTGCGTGTGAACTGAATCAGGGCCATACGTCTCCAATCGTCTGGTTGGTCCGCGGGCCGCCGTCTCGGATCGTGTCCAGGCGTGACGTGGCCACGCTCCTAGAGGCGCTCGAAGCGGGCCGTGAAATGCCGGAGCGCGGCCGGCGCCGAGACAATCCGATAGCCGCTCAGGCTGTCCTTCAGTCGCGCCACCTCGATCACGCCCTCGGCGACGTAGTCGACATGGGACTGCGTGTACACCCGGCGCGGGATCGCCAGGCGCACCAGGTCCATCGCGGCCGCGGTTTCCGTGCCGTCAGGATGCAGGCCGAACATCACGGTGCCGATCTCGACGCCGCGAATGCCGGCTTCGACATAGAGCGCGTTGGCAAGCGCAATGCCGGGATACTGGAGCGGGGGGATGTGCGGCAGAAGCGCGCGGGCATCGAGGTAGATCGCGTGGCCGCCGGATGGCCGGATCGTCGGCACGCCCGCATCGGTCAGCTTGTCTCCGAGGTACTCCGTGGACCGGATGCGATAGCGGAGGTACGGCTCCTCCACGACCTCCTCGAGGCCGGTGGCGATCGCCTCGAGGTCGTAGCCGGCCAGGCCGCCGTAGGTCGGGAACCCCTCGGTCAGAATCAGCAGGTTTCTGGCCTTCTCGGCCCAAGCCGCGTTGTTCATCGCGAGGAACCCGCCGATGTTCGCCAGGCCGTCCTTCTTGGCGGACATCGTGCAGCCGTCGGCCAGGCTGAACATCTCCTGCGCGATCGCCTTCGGAGTGCGGTCCTGCTGCCCTGTTTCGCGCAGCTTGATGAAGTAGGCGTTCTCGGCGAACCGGCACGCATCGAGGAAGAACGGCTTGCGGTACCGGTCGCAGAGCGCGCGGACGCCGCGCAGGTTCTCGAGCGACACCGGCTGTCCCCCGCCCGAGTTGTTGGTGACCGTCACCATCACGAGCGGCACCCGGTCGCCGTCATTCCGCAGCGTCGCCTCGAGCGCCGCCAGGTCGACGTTTCCCTTGAACGGATGGACGAGCGCCGGCACGCGCCCCTCCGGGACGACCGAGATCCCGTGCCTCGCACCGCTCCGCCTCGATGTTGGCCCTGGTCGTATCGAAGTGGTTGTTGTTGGGCACGACCTGCCCGGCCTCGAGGACGCTGTGGAAGAGGATGCGCTCGGCGGCGCGTCCCTGGTGCGTCGGGATGACGTGGGCGAAGCCGGTGAGATCCTTCACCACCGACTCGAACCGGTAGAACGACCGGCTGCCGGCGTACGATTCGTCGCCCTGCATCAGCGCGCCCCATTGCGCGGACGACATGGCCCCGGTGCCCGAGTCGGTCAGCAGGTCGATCAGGACGTCTTCGGCCCTCAGGCGGAAGACGTTGTGGCCGGCGTCCTCCAGCGCACGCTCGCGGTCCTCGCGACGGGTGAACTTGACGGATTCGACCGACTTGATCCGGAACGGTTCGATGATGGTACGGAAGTTCATAACGGCCGTTGATTGTACCCGACTTCCCCCCATCCTCGTCCGCGGTCACCTGGAACCGCCGGATCTTCAACTACGTCGCGACGCACTCGAGCCGGCGGCCGCCACCCTCGTATGGACGAAGCCGATGCGGACGCACAGGCTCAGGACGCGTTTCCGGTTCAGGATGACCGTTCGGCGCTGCGCCACGCCGCGCGAAGCGCCGCGGCCGTGGCGAAGCGGGAGGCGGGGTCTCGCACCAGGCACTGACGCAGGCAGGCCCCTCCGGTGGGGGGCACGCCGGGGTGCGCGACCCGCGGGTCCGCCGACGCCGCGTCGACCATCGCCGAGAGAAGCTCGGGCAGCGTGCGTCCCGCGAACGGCGCGCGGCCCGTCGCCATTTCGAACAGGAGCGCGCCGATCGTGAAGATGTCCGACCGGACGTCAGCCGGCTTCCCGCTCAGCACCTCGGGGGCGATGTAGGGCATCTCGGCGCTGCCGAGATCGCCGCTGCGCACCGCGTTGTCGGACAGCGACGCCAGGAGTTCCTGCACCTGGCTGATCCCGCCGGTGGAGATCAGCAGCCGCTCGCCCTCTTCGTCCGTCGTCATCCTGATGATGCCCGGGTTCAGCCCGCACACCAGAACGTTCCGGCGGTGCACCGCGAGCGTCGCATCGATCAGCTGCTCTCCCAGCCGGTGCACCCGCTCCCACGAGAGCGGCGCTTCCTCCTGGATGACGCGCAGCAGGCTCGGACCGTCGATCATGTCGGTCACGACATACAGCAGGTCGTGCTCTTCGCCGAAATCGCGGACCTGGATCACGGATGGATGCGATACCTGCAGCCCGCGCGCCTCCCGCAGGAACCGGGCACGGACCGCCTCCCAGTCGTGGCCTTCCTGGCGCCTCAGCAGGCGAATCGCCACCGGCAGGGCCAGCGCCCGGTGGGTGGCCAGGTGCACCCGGCTGCCGAGCCGACCAGCGGCGATGACGGGCCCGATGTCGTACTTGTCCTCGAGCGCCGACACGGCTTGAGCCCGCCCCGGAGTGTCTGCACCGGCACCTCCCGGCGTCAGCGCCCGCGCGAACTCCGCCATCGTCTGCCAGCGTTCGGCCGGGTCCTTCGCCAGCGCTTTGCCGACCACGTCATCCAGCCAGTTCGGAACCGGCGACCGAACCTGACTGAGCGCGGGGGGCGCGTCGCACAACTGCTTCGTCATGACGCCCAACGCGCTCGACGCCTCGAATGGCGGGCGACCGCTGAGCATCTCGAAAACGACGATGCCGAGGCTGTAGATGTCCGTGCGCGCGTCGAGCGGCTGGCCCTCGAGCTGCTCGGGCGAGGAGTAGGCGACCGTCCCCATGAACTCGTCACCGCCCGTCAGCCGGCCCGCGGCTTCTTCGCGAAGGCTCGCCAGGCCGAAGTCGATCACCTTGAAAACCACCTCGCCCGATTCGAACCTGTGGCTGACGATGTTCCCCGGCTTCAGGTCCCGGTGCACGACACCCGCGTCGTGGGCCAGGCGGAGCGCGCCGCACAGCGGCCCCACGATGCCCTGGACCTCGCCGATGGGCATCGGGCCGCTCGACGCCAGCAGATCTCGAAGGCTGGGCCCGTTCAGGTACTCCATGACCAGGTACGGCTGGCCGTCGGCCGCAACGGCGAAGTCCAGAATCGTGACGATGTTCGGGTGACGCAGCTTCGCGCAGAGCCGGCTCTCGCGCATGAAGCGCTCCCGCATCCGCCCTGCATCTCCGCCGCTCGTCCGGATGACCTTGATGACAACCTCGTCGCCAAGGAGGATCCGGCGCGCGCGGTAGACCTCGCCCATCCCGCCCTTCGCCAGCAGTCCGCCGATCTCGTAACGGCCGTCGAGAATCGCGCCCGGAGTCAGCACGGCGGCTCCCTCATGGAAGTCGCCCCGCTTCCCGTTTCCCCTTCCGGCGTTCGTCCAGGCGGGCCCACGCCAGCGAAACCACGAAGATCGCGACGATCAGGCCATAGCCGAGCCACTCGGGGATCTCCCAGGCGATGAACCCGGTCTGGTGCAGGTACTGAGCCAGCAGTCGGACGCCGACCCACGCGATGATCACGAACGCCCCATCCACCAGGATCGGGTACCGCTCGACAATCGTCAGCAGTTGCCCGACGACGAGGCGCATCGCGATGATGCCCAGGATGCCCCCGCTGAGGACCACCCAGGTCTTCTGCGACATCGCGACGGCGACGACGATCGAATCGACTGCGAACACGATGTCGGTCAGCTCGACCTTCACGACGGTGGCCCAGAACGCGGAGAGGCCGAGCCACGAACGGGCCTTCGGGGCCGATCGTCCCCCTTCCGAGTCGTGCTCCCCGAAGAAATGCCGGATCGGCAGGTACAGGAGGTACAGCGCGCCGGCCAGCTTCACCAGCGCGACGTTCATCATGTAGATGCCGAGTATCAGCGCCAGCGAACGGAATGCGAACGCGCCCAGGATTCCGTAGCGCAGGGCGCGTTTCTGCTGCGCCTTGGGGAGGCCGAGGACCAGGACGGCCAGGACCATCGCATTGTCGGCGCTCAGGAGCCCCTCGAGGAGCACCAGGAGACCGATGATCAGGAAGTCGGAGCTTTCGATCATGAGGCAAACCGTCTCAGCACGCGCACGGCGCGTGACCCATCATTGTACAGCCAAGGCTGAGGGCTCAGGGGCCGGCGCGTTCGAGCCATCACATACTTGACACGATATGTATCAATGCCTATACTCGTTGCGTGGCAGGGTTTGCGGCAGTCGGCGGGGTTACATGAGGATCACCCGGGAGTTCTACTTCATCAGCAGCGCCGCTCGTCTGCTCGGCATGCATCCGCAGACGCTCAGGAAGTACGAGCGGCTGGGACTGGTGCAGCCGACGCGCACGGTGGGCAGCATGCGGGTCTACTCGGGCGAGGAACTGGAGCGCCTGCGGCTGATCAAGCACCTGGTGGACGGGCTGGGCATCAACCTGGCGGGGGTTCAGCGGCTGTTGTCTGTGGCGGAGTCAGTGGAGCGGATGCGGAAGCTGAGCGTCGCGCGGGAGTCCCGAGCCGACGCCCGGCGTCGCATCCAGCGCGAGATTGACCGGCTGTGCGAGATCATTGGCCTCGACCGCGAAGACGACGAAGGCTGACGACATGGAATTCAGGGACTACTACCAGACGCTCGGCCTGGGCAAGTCGGCGTCCGGCAAGGAAATCAAGCAGGCGTTCCGGAAAGCTCGCCCGCAAGTTCCATCCCGACGTCAACCCCGGCGACAAGGCGGCCGAGAACCGGTTCAAGGAGATCAACGAGGCCTACGAAGTGCTCGGCGACCCGGAGAAGCGCCGGAAGTACGACGAATTGGGCGCCAACTGGCGTCAGTACGAGCAGGCGCAGCAGGCCGGCCAGTCGCCCTTTGGGGACATCCGCTGGACAGCCGGCGGCGCCGAGCCAGGCGGCTTCCGCTCGATCAACGAGGACGAGTTGCGGGACATGTTCGGGGGCGAGCATCCGTTCTCGGACTTCTTCCAGGCGTTCTTCGGCGGCGGCGGACCCGGCGAACGTCGGGGGCGCTCGGTCCGGGGGGCGCGGACCCGCGCCGGCCGCGACGTGGAGGAGGCGATCGACCTGTCGCTCGAGGAGGCGATGATTGGCGCGATGCGGCGCCTGGCCGTGAAGCACGAGGGGCACGCGCGTACGGTCGACGTCCGGATTCCCCCCGGCGTCACCGACGGCTCCAGGGTGCGTATTCCCGGCGAGGGCGAATCCGGGGCCGCCGGAGGCCGCGCGGGCGACCTCTACCTGCGCGTGCGTCTTACGCCAGACCCGCGTTTCGAACGCAAGGGCCGCGACCTGCACACCCTGGTGGCGGTACCGGTGACGACGGCCGTGCTCGGCGGCGAGGCGGAGGTTCCCACGGTCGGCGATTGGCCGCTCCGCCTCAAGATCCCGCCGACCACCCAGAACGGGCAGGTCTTCAGGCTGAAGGGGCACGGCATGCCCGCCGCGGGCAAGTCCGCGGAACGAGGCGATCTGTACGCGACCGTGAGCGTCACGCTGCCGAAGCAGCTGACCCCCGAACAACGCGGACACTACGAGGAACTGGCGAAGTTGGACTCGTAGGGGCGCGACAGGCCGTGCCCCTCGACTGGCAGGTTTCGACACATGGACGCGAACAAGTTCACCGAGAAGACACAGGAAGCACTGGTCGGGGCGCAGCGCCTGGCCGGACAGTTGAATCACGCGCAGGTGGACCCGGAGCACCTGCTGGTCACGCTCGTCGAGCAGCCCGATGGAATCGTCCCGGAGGTTCTCCGGAAGATGGCGGCGGAACCGCAGCGCGTCGCCGCCGCCCTGCGCGCGGTGCTCGCTCGCCGGTCGCAGGTCCACGGCGCCGGCGCACCGAACGTGTCGCCGCGGCTGGCGGCCATCGTCGAGATGGCCCAGGCGGAGGCCACTCGCCTCAAGGACGAGTTCGTCAGCACCGAGCATCTCCTCCTGGCACTGTCGGCGGAAGGCGCGCGGGACGAAGCCGCGCGGATCCTCCAGCAGCACGGCGTGACGTCGGAGCGCGTTCTCGAGGCGCTGGCCTCGGTGCGCGGCAGTCAGCGCGTGACCGATCAGAATCCCGAGGGCAAGTACCAGGCGCTCGAGCGCTACGGCCGCGACCTGACCGACCTGGCCCGGAGGACGAAGCTCGATCCGGTCATCGGGCGCGACGAGGAAATCCGCCGCGTCATTCAGGTGCTCTCCCGCCGGACCAAGAACAACCCGGTCCTCATCGGCGAGCCCGGCGTCGGCAAGACCGCCATCGTCGAGGGGCTGGCTCAGCGCATCGTGCGCGGCGACGTGCCGGAGGGGCTGAAGAACAAGCGGATCGTCGCCCTCGACCTGGGCGCCCTGGTGGCGGGCGCGAAGTACCGGGGCGAATTCGAGGAACGGCTGAAGGCCGTGCTCAAGGAGATCACCGAGTCGAACGGCCAGATCATCCTGTTCATCGACGAATTGCACACGGTCGTCGGCGCCGGCGCGGCGGAGGGCTCGATCGACGCGTCGAACATGCTCAAGCCGATGCTGGCGCGCGGCGAACTGCACACGATCGGCGCGACGACCATCGACGAGTACCGGAAGCACATCGAGAAGGACGCGGCTCTGGAGCGCCGCTTCCAGCCGGTCGTCGTCGGCGAGCCGACCGTCGAGGACACAATCAGCATCCTGCGCGGGCTCCGCGAGCGCTACGAGATCCATCACAAGGTCCAATTCAAGGACGCCGCGCTGGTGGCCGCGGCGGTGCTCTCGCATCGGTACATCGCGGATCGTTTCCTCCCCGACAAGGCGATCGACCTGGTCGACGAGGCAGCGTCGAAACTCCGGATGGAGATCGACTCGATGCCGGCCGAACTGGACGAAGTCCGCCGGCGGGTCATGCAGCTCGAAATCGAACGTGAAGCGCTTCGCAAGGAAACCGACGCCGCGTCGAAGGAGCGCCTCACGAAGCTCGAGAAGGAACTGGCCGATCTCAAGGAAGAGGACACCCGGCTGCAGGCGCAGTGGCAGCGCGAGAAGGACGACATCAGCGGCAGCAGCGACGTGAAGGAGCAGCTGGAGAAGGCCCGTGCGGAGCTTGACGCCGCCGCTCACGCGGGCGACTACGCCAAGGCGTCCGAGTTGCAGTACGGCCGGATTCCGGAACTCGAGCGCCGACTGCAGTCGGCGGCGGCAGACAGCGGCCAGCCCGCCGCGCCCCGAATGCTCAAGCTCCAGGTCGACGAAGAGGACATCGCCGAGGTGGTCGCAAAGTGGACGCACATCCCGGTCAGCCGTTTGATGGAGGGCGAGGTCCAGAAGCTGATTCAGATGGAAACCCGGCTGCACGAGCGCGTGGTCGGGCAGGACGCGGCCATCGGCGCGGTGGCGAACGCCATCCGCCGTGCACGGGCCGGCCTCCAGGATCCGAACCGCCCGCTTGGCAGCTTCGTGTTCCTCGGCCCGACCGGTGTCGGCAAGACGGAGCTCGCGCGGGCGCTCGCCGCGTTCCTCTTCGACGACGAGCATGCGATGGTGCGCATCGACATGTCGGAATACCAGGAGAAGCACACCGTCTCCCGGCTGATTGGCGCGCCTCCGGGCTACGTCGGCTACGAAGAGGCCGGCCAGCTGACCGAGGCCGTCCGCCGGCGCCCCTACGCGGTCGTCCTGTTCGACGAAATCGAGAAGGCGCACCCCGAGGTGCTGAACGTCCTGCTGCAGCTGCTCGACGACGGTCGACTGACGGACGGCAAGGGACGGACAGTGGACTTCAAGAACGCCGTCGTCATCATGACGTCCAACCTCGGCAGCCAGTTCATCGCCGAACGAGCGATGCGCGAGGCGATCGAGCTGGACGAAGGGACGCGGCGACTGGTGATGGATGCGCTGCGCGCGCACTTCCCTCCCGAGTTCCTCAACCGGGTGGACGACGTGATCGTGTTCCACCCGCTCGGGCGCGCGCACCTGGCGCAGATCGTCGATATCCAGCTGCGCGCGCTGGCGCGGCGGTTGTCCGAGCGCAAGATCAGGGTGGACCTGACCGACGGCGCGAAAGCGCTGCTGGTGGCCGAAGGCTACGACCCCGTGTACGGGGCGCGTCCGCTCAAGCGCACGCTGCAGCGGCGGCTCCTCGACCCGCTGGCGCTCGAGGTCCTCCAGGGGCGCTTCGTCGAGGGCGACCGCGTCGTCGTCGACGCCGCGCAGGGCCTGTTGACGTTCACCAAGGGATAGGTGGGAACTCGTGGCACCCATGATGAAGCCGCGATTGCCGAAGGCGCCTCCGGGAAAGCCGGGCGACCGCCGCCCGCCTTCGGGGCCGCGGCCGGTGTCGGCGCTCTGGTATCTGCTCGGCCTGTTTCTGCTGTTGGCGGTTGTGCAGACCTATCTCTTCATGCCGTCGGGCCGCGCGATCGCCTACAGCGAATTCAAGGCGCTGCTCGCCCAGGAGAAGGTGGCCGAGGTCGTCATCACCGGAGAGGCGATTCGCGGGACGCTGAAGGGCGCCGGCAGCGGCGGCAAGGCGGACGCGTTCGTGACAACGCGGGTGGAAGACCCGAAACTGGTCGAAGAACTCGAGCAGCGCAAGGTGAAGTACACCGGCGAGGTGGTCAACCGCTGGCTGCCGGAGCTGCTCAGCTGGATTCTCCCGCTCCTGCTCATCGTCGGCCTGATGGGTTTCTTCTTCCGCCGGATGGGCGGCGCCGAAAGCGGCGTCATGTCGTTCGCCCGGAGCAAGGGGAAGATCTACGCGGAAGACGACGTCAAGGTGACGTTCGCGGATGTGGCGGGCGTCGATGAGGCCGAGGACGAGCTGAAGGAGGTTGTCGAGTTCCTGAAGACGCCCAAGAAATACATGCAGCTCGGCGGGCGGATCCCGAAGGGCGTGCTGCTGGTCGGCCCGCCGGGCACCGGCAAGACGCTGCTGGCGAAGGCGGTGGCGGGCGAGGCCAAGGTCCCGTTCTTCAGTCTCAGCGGATCCGAGTTCGTCGAGATGTTCGTCGGGGTTGGCGCCGCCCGCGTGCGCGACCTCTTCCAGCAGGCCGAGGCGAAGGCGCCGTGCATCGTGTTCATCGACGAACTGGACGCGCTCGGCAAGACGCGCGTGCAGAACCCGCTCGGCGGGCACGAGGAGCGCGAGCAGACGCTCAATCAGTTGCTCGCAGAGATGGACGGCTTCGACTCGCGCAAGGGCGTCATCATCATGGGCGCCACCAACCGGCCCGAGGTGCTCGACGCGGCGCTGCTCCGACCCGGCCGGTTCGACCGGCAGGTCCTGGTGGACAAGCCCGACGTGCGAGGGCGCGAGGCGATCCTGCGGATCCACGCGCGTGTGGTGAAGACCGCACCGGAGGTCGATCTCAAGGTGGTCGCGGCGCGGACCGCCGGATTCGCGGGCGCCGACCTGGCAAACCTCGTGAACGAGGCGGCGTTGCTCGCGGCGCGGAAGGACAAGCCGCACGTCGAGATGCGCGACTTCGACGAGGCGATCGAGCGGTCGATTGCCGGCCTCGAGAAGAAGCGGGTGATGAGCGACCGCGAGCGCGAGATCATCGCCTTCCACGAGGCCGGGCACGCGGTGGTCGCGACCGTCATCCCCGGCCTCGACCCGGTCCACAAGATCTCAATCGTCCAGCGCGGCTTCGGTGCGCTGGGCTACACGATGCAGCTGCCGCTCGAGGACCGGTACCTGATGACGCGCACGGCGCTGACCGACCAGCTCGTCGTGCTGCTCGGCGGCCGGACGGCCGAGGAGGTCGCGCTCGGCGAGATCTCGACCGGCGCGCAGAACGACCTGCAGCGTGCGAGCGACATCGCCCGGGCGATGGTCGTCGAGTTCGGGATGTCCGAGTCGTTCGGCGCGATCAGCTTCGACAGCCACGCGCGGAGCCGGTTCCTCGATGTCGGGATTGGAGGCGAGCGCGCCGACTACTCGGAGCAGACCGCGCGCGAGATTGACGCGGAGGTTCGCCGCCTCGTGAACGCGGCGCACGAGCGCGCCCGCGCCATGCTCACCGAGCGGCGAGAAACGCTCGAGCGCGTTGCCCGGCGGCTGCTCGAGAAGGAAGTGATCGAGGGGGACGAGTTGAGAGCGATCGTTGCGGGGCCGAGGGACTAGCGCCCCCACCCCCGTGCCGCACGCAGGATGACTTCAGGAAGAGGAACTGCATCATGGATTGCCCGTTCTGCTTCACCGCCCTGCTCGCGACCGACATGACCTGCCCCCGGTGCCACGCGCCCGTGCAGCGAGCCCGGGCCGGGGCGATCAACTACGGCCGTCTCGGGCCGCAGCCGCTCGGGGGCGCCGTACCGGTGCCGACCTGTCAGGGCGCCACCTGGGATCCTCAGGAAGGGACCGCCGAGCAGTTGCAGCGGCGCGAGTTCCTCGACCGGCGGCCCCCGAGGATCGCCCCTCCGGCCCAAGGGGCCCGCGTCCGGTTCGCCAACGCGCCGCAGGTGCTCTCCGCCGACGGCAGCCCGGAGGCCACTGCGGCACGGCGCGGCGAGAACCTGAGCTACTGTCGGTACCTGTGAGACGACGCAACCGCTCGTCCGCACCGACAAGACGCGCTACTGCCCGTCCTGCAAGCGCATCTACTAGCCGACGCGAGGGGGGCGGCGCCCCCGGTCAGTGAGCTGGTCCCAGCAGCACGGCGTTGATGAACAGCAGCATCGTCGCCTCGGGAATCGCCCGGTAGTTCGGATCCTCGGCGAACGCGATGATGTGCCCTGCCCCGATTGCCTGGTGCAGCAGGAACGCCTTCTGCGGCAGCTGCTCCTTCGGATTGTCCCACGTGAAGCCCGCAGCGATCAGCCGGTCCTTGGCCGCATAGACGCCGACGTTGCGACCCTTGTCCAGCTTGATCGGCGTGAAGATGCGCTGCCCTTCCACGATCGCCTGGATTTCGCCGTCGAAACCAGCCGACAGCCAGTGCTCCATGTCGAGGACGACGCGGACAATCGCACCCGGAGTGGCGTCAGGCGGCTCGCGGTCGGGCTGAATCGCCTGCTCGAGGTCGAACGGCTTCTTCGGCTCCTCGGCCCCCTTCTTCTCGTCCGCGGGCGGCGTCACGTCGGGCTTGCCGCCGCGAAGCTCGGTGCGCGTGTCGAGCAGCCCGACCTTCTCACGGGTCGCCCACCGCGACGCCTCGCCCAGCGTGACGATCGTCCCACCCGCGGCAGCCCAGTCCTTGATCCGGCGGATGCCGCCCTCGCCGAGTTCCTCCGAGTAGTTCCCCGCCGCCAGGATGATCACGTCGTAGTCGCGCAGGTCGGCCCGCCGCAGCGTCGCCGTCCGCACAACCGTCACCGCCTGGCCGAAGCGGCGCTCGAGGACATAGCGCGTCCAGCCGGCCGACCCGCTGTAGGCCGGAGTGTCCCACGCCATCGCCACGCGCGGGGCCTTCAGCGGCACCACCCGGCTGCTGCCGAGCGAGATCCCCTCGTCGGTCCAGCTCTGGTCGATCGCCACCGCCTCGGCGCGGTGCCGGCTCACGATTGGTCCCAACGTCGCAGCCAGGTTCGCGCCGTTGTCCGAGAGCCGGATGATCGCGGTGCCAATCGGGTATTTCCGCCCTGCGTGCGTGAACGGCTCGTCGGCCGTCCGCACGCGAATGCCCGCCTTCAACGCCTCGACGGTCGCGCTCGCGGCCGCCGCGCCCCATGGCATCAGGTAGCCGATCTTCGCGGCCGGCAGCGGCGTTGCAGCCGCGGCGGGGACCGTCGCCGGCTCGGTCCTGGCCGACGTCGGGACCGCCCCGGACACGATCTCGAGGTCGAACAGCAGCGGCAGGCTCCACGCGGTGACGTCGTAGATTTGATCGCCAACCCTCTTCTTCCGGCGGCGCTCCTGCTCCTTGATGAACTTCTCGTCCATCTGGATCGACGGGTCGATCAGATTCCGCGCCAGTCGCGAGGCCGGCTGCGCCAGCGGAACGACCAGCGTCCCGACCGCCAGGGTCCGCGTGCCCGCCTTGATCGGCTCCAGCGTCCGTCGGACTTCCACACCGTGCATCAGCAGCAGCTCGGCCAGGCGATCGAGCCTCGCCGGATCGTTGCCGGGCGGGATGAGGTACTCGCGAAGGGCGCCCTTCTCCCCCTCCTGAACCGCGCTCCGACGGTAGTCGAGGAAGTCCCTCAGAATGGCCTCCCGGTTGCGCGCTGCCGTCTCCGCCGTCGTGATCGCCGCGGTGAAGTGATGCACCACGCCTTCGCGGAAGGTCAGGAGCGTCTTGTCCTCCCGCCGATACACGAGTCCGCGCGGGGAGGCCTGTTCGAACGTCATGCCGATCGCGCCGTGGAAGATCGGCCACGACTCGCCGTAGCCCGGGTAGTACGAATCGAACACCTCGCGGACGAAGTACTCGAAACCGCGCTCGTCGAACCGCCGGGCGTTCTCGCGTCCCATCTTCGTGAGCCACTCGAACTGCTTCGCGGTGATGTAGGGATTGGCCGGCTCGGCCGGCGGCGCGAAGTAGTACGACGAGTCGCCGTCCATCTCGTGGAGGTCGGCGACGACGTGCGGGAAGAACTCGAGTCCGATCTTGACGCGCCCGCGCGTCTCCGGCTGCGAGAGCGCCAGCCAGTCGCGGTTCATGTCGAACAGATAGTGGTTCGAGCGGCCGCCCGGCCACGGCTCGTCGCGCTCCGCGGCCGCGGGGTCGGCGTCCGCCGTCGCGGCCTGCGCCTGCTCGTTCACCGACAGAAAGCGAGCCCGGCCGTCGGGGTTCTGGAGCGGGTCGATCAGGACGATCGAGTTGCGGCGGATGAGGTCAACCCCGGCATCTCCCTCTGCCGCCAGGATGTGATACGCCTCCGCCAGCGCCGCGTCGGAGGACGTGACTTCGTTGCCGTGGACCGAGTGGATCAGCCAGGTCACCACGGGCAGATCGTTGATCAGGCGATCGGCGTCGGCCTGGGAGAGGCCGCGCGGTTCGGCCAGGCGCCGGAGGTCCCCCTTCACCTGGTCCAGACGGGCGAGGCGTTCTCGCGATCCGATCACCAGCAGGTGCAGCGGCCGGCCCTCCCAACTCCGGGCGTATTCGATCAGCCGGACGCGGTCCGGAGCGGCGGCCGCCAGCGCCTTCAGATACGCATGGATCTCCGCTGGCGACGACATCTTGTCGCCCACGTCGTGCCCGACCACCTGCTGGAGCGTCGGAATGCCGGGGCTGTAGCGGGTGCCGGGCGCGAGCGGAAGAGGCTGCGGAGCCGGTCCGGCCAACTGACCGGCGAGCACGCTGAGCAGAACGAGGAGCGGAACGGACATCGGACCTCCAGTGCGAATCGCGAGCCGACGAAGTGACCATTCTAGTCCGTTGCGCGACCTTACCGTCGACCGGAGGCCGAAAGAGGCTTGCGGCGACCTTTGTGGTCGGATATACTGGCCCGGGCACAACAGATGATCATTCCCCTGGCTCCCGGGCGCGCCGTGTGCGCGGCCATGGCGGCCGCCGCTCTACTGGCGCCGGCTGCGGCGACCGCGCAGGAAACGCGCCAGACGTCCCGAACGGGCGGGGGCCCGCACGTCCGCGTCGAGCTGATCGCCAGCCAGGCGGCCCTCGGTCCGGGGATGTGGCTGGGACTGAGGTTCGACCTCGACCCCGATTGGCACATCTACTGGCGGAATCCCGGCGATTCGGGCGGCCCGCCTGAGGCCACCTGGGTACTGCCACCCGGACTGCAGGTCGCCGAGTTCGAATGGCCCGCACCGAGCCGTTTCGAGGTCGGCGGGCTGATCAACTACGGGTATCACGGATCCGTCGTGCTCCCTGTCGCCATGATCGCAGCTGGCGTGCTCGTGTACAACGGCGCGATCGACGACAAGCCGACCAGCGACAGGGCCGACCTGGCGGGAGCGACCAACTACGTGTCGGCGGCGCTGGGCGAGGGCATGGCAGGCAAGGCGTTGACGGTTCCGACCTCGCGCCCGTACGGCTGCGGCGTGAAGTACGCGAGATGACCCGGCGGGGCCGCGGCCTGCGTTGCCGCCTTTCGCGCGCCACGTGCCGCCCGCGTTCGCGCGAGGCGCACTACCCGCGACGCGCCTGACGGAAAAGGGCCGCGGCGAGATGTCTCTCCGCGGCCCCTTCTCTTCTATCTTCTATCTTCTATCTTCTATCTTCTATCTTCCGTCTTCTTCCCTACCCCATCCTCTGCATCGCCGCGAGGAACTCGGCGTTCGACTTGGTCTTGGACATCTTGTCGAGCAGCAGTTCCATCGCCTCGACCGGCGACAGCGGGGTGAGCACCTTCCGCAGGACCCAGACGCGGTTGAGGTCCTCACGCACCATGAGGAGCTCTTCCTTTCGGGTCCCGCTCTTCTGGATGTCGATCGCCGGGAACACACGCTTGTCCACCAGTTTGCGATCCAGGTGGATCTCCATGTTGCCCGTGCCCTTGAACTCCTCGAAGATCACGTCGTCCATGCGCGAGCCGGTATCGACGAGCGCCGTGGCGATGATCGTGAGCGAGCCGCCCTCCTCGATGTTCCGCGCGGCGCCGAAAAACCGCTTCGGTTTCTGGAGCGCGTTCGAGTCGAGGCCGCCCGAGAGGACCTTCCCGGACGGCGGGATCACGGTGTTGTAGGCGCGCGCCAGGCGCGTGATCGAATCGAGCAGGATCAGCACGTCCTTCTTGTGCTCGACCAGGCGTTTCGCTTTCTCGATCACCATCTCGGCCACCTGGACGTGGCGCTGCGCGGGTTCGTCGAACGTCGAGGAGATGACCTCGCCGTCGACCGACCGCTGCATGTC
This sequence comes from uncultured Acidobacteriota bacterium, assembly GCA_963698725.1. GTDB lineage: Bacteria > Acidobacteriota > Vicinamibacteria > Vicinamibacterales > Fen-181 > FEN-299. The sequence goes on along the minus strand of CAVORY010000002.1, from coordinate 167,009 downwards.
GGTGACCTCTTCGGGCCGTTCGTCGATGAGCAGGACGATGAGGTAGACCTCGGGATGATTGAGCGCGATCGACTGGGCGATGCTCTGGAGGAGCATCGTCTTGCCCGTGCGCGGCGGCGCGACGATCAGCCCGCGCTGCCCCTTGCCGATGGGCGTCATCAGGTCCATGACGCGCCCCGACAGGTTGTCGGGCTGCGTCTCGAGCTTGCACATCACCTGCGGGTAGAGCGGCGTCAAATTCTCGAAGAAGAGCTTGTCGCGCGCCTGGTCCGGGGCCTCGAAGTTGACGGCCTCGACCTTGATCAGGGCGAAGTACCGCTCCCCTTCCTTCGGCGGACGGATCTGGCCGGAAACGGTGTCGCCGGTCTGCAGGTCGAACTTGCGGATCTGCGAGGGCGACACGTAGATGTCGTCGGGGCCGGGCAGGTAGTTGTAGTCGGGCGCCCGGAGGAACCCGAACCCGTCGGGCAGCACTTCGAGCACGCCCTCGGAGAAGATGTACCCGCTCTGCTCGGTCTGCGCTTTCAGGATCTGGAAGATCAACTCCTGCTTGCGCATGCCGGTGGCACCGGCGACGTTGAGGTCCTTGGCGATCTGGGTGAGCTTCTGGATGCTCATGTCCTTCAGTTCGCCGATGTTCAATCCTTCGCCAGGGCGCCGAGGTTGCGCCTTGGCAGGATCCTGGGCTTCGGCCTGGGCCGGAGGCTCGGCCGGCTGTGGGGTCTGGCCGTCGGACCCTCGCGCCGACATGGGTTGGCGCCTGTTGTTGCTTGGCATAGTGTGATCTACCGCGTGCGTTGGTGGGTTGAGAATACTGGAAACGGCGGGGTGGACGGCCCCCGCGGGCCACGTGACTGGAGGAGGCTAAGTGGCATCAGTATAGGCTGGCGCCGCCGGCAGTGTCAAGCCGGTTACCGGCTGTGGCCCGGACGAGGCCGCCCTGGCTCAGTACGACGAGGGCTGCGCCCCGACGCCGAGGATCGTGCAGGCCACGACGGTCTTCAGCCCCAGGGCCTGCGCGCGCTCCACCACCTGCGGGCTGTCGGCGCCGGGGTTGAACCACACCTCGGGAATCCCCTTCTTCACCACCTCGTCGAGGATCTTCATGCCGACGGCCGGGGCGACGTAGAAGGTCGCCATGTCGATCGGGACCGGCACGTCGAGCACCGTTCCGTAGCTCTTCTGGCCCTCGACCTCGGGCTCCTTCGGGTTGATGGGGATGACCGTGTAACCCTGGTCGCGCAGGGCGCGCAGCGCCTTGTTCCCGTACTTCTGTCGATCGGACGAAGCGCCGATCACCGCGACGGTTGTGGGCATTGGCTGAGTATAACCCGGCTCAGGGCTCAAGGCTCAGGGCTCAGGCGGCCGGCTCCTTCTGTCTTCTGCCCGCTAGTCCTGAAAGATCTTCCCCGGATTCAGGACGCCGTGCGGGTCGAACGCGTGCTTCACGCGCTTCATCAGGGCGATGGCCTCGCGCGACAGTTCGAGGGCGAGGAAGGGCGCCTTGGTGTAGCCGATCCCATGCTCGCCGCTGATCGAGCCTTCGAGGCGCACGACGCCCTCGAACAGCCGGCGTTGGGCGGCATGCGCCCGCCGCACCGAGTCGGTGTCCGCGGCGTCCACCATGATGTTGACGTGGATGTTCCCGTCGCCGGCATGGCCAAAGCACGGAATGGCCACGCCGTACTCTTTCTTGAGCTCAGCGACCAGCCGGAACAGCTCGGGCACTCTCCCCCGCGGCACGACGACATCCTGGTTGATCTTCATCGTCGCGATGGTCTTGAGCGCGGGCGACAGCTCCCGCCTGACCCGCCAGAGCTCGCGTCGCTCGTCCTCGGTGGCCGCGCGAAGCACCTCGCTGGCGCCGGCGGCGCGGCAGGCCGCCTCGACCAGGTTCGCCTCCTCCACGACGGCCTGGGCCATGCCGTCCACCTCGAGAATCAGCAGGCCGGCGGTTCCCGGCGGCGCCAGTTCGGCTCCGCCGAGATACCTGGTCACCGCGGCCAGGCACTCACCGTCCACCAGTTCCAGCGTCGCGGGAACGACCCGGGCACGGATCAACTCGTTCACCGCATCGACGGCCGCGTCCACGCCGTCGAACGTCGCCCGGAGCGTGGCGTGTGCGGGTGGCTTCGGAATCAGCCGCAGCACGGCCTGCGTGATGATGCCCAGCGTGCCTTCCGAGCCGGCCAGCAACTGGGTGAGGTCATAGCCGACCACGTTCTTGACGGCCTTCGAGCCGGTCCGAATGATCTCCCCGTCGGGGAGCACCACCTCGAGGCCGAGCACGTAGCGCCGCGTCGTGCCGTATTTGAACGCCCGCGGCCCGCCGGCGTTCTCCGCGATGTTGCCGCCGATCACCGACTCGTCGAGGCTGGCCGGATCGGGGGGATAGAACAGGCCCACCTTCTCCACCGCCTCCTGCAGCCGACCGGTCACCACGTTGGGCTCCGTCACCACCAGCAGGTTCTGCTCGTCGATCTCCAGGATGCGGTTGAACCGTTCCATCGACAGCAGGACGCCTCCCCGCAACGGTACGGCCCCACCGCTGTAACCGGTCCCGCCGCCCCGCACATAGAGAGGCACACGCCTCGAATGGCACAACCCGGCGATCGCGGCCACTTCCCTCGTCGAACCCGGCACGACGACCACGTCGGGCGGATGAGGTGCCTTCAGGCCGTCCTGACCGTAGGCGAGCAGCGTGGCCTCGTCGCCGGCTACGTGCGCGGCGCCGACGGCTCGTTCGAGTTCCGCGAGGAAGGATGGCGGGAGCATCGCATGTACTCACACCGGGGGTGATTGCCGGTCCGAGCGGCACGGAAATCACTCCCGGAGTGTCTCTCGTCTACAGCCAGTCGCGGACGACGGTCTTGTCGCCGAGCGCCAACGACTTCGGCGTCGACGGATCCAGCGCCCAACGGATTCGCTTCACCCCCTCGACGGCGTCCGCCGCGCTCCCCGCGTAGCTCAGGCGCAGGTAGCCCTCGAGGCCGAAGTCCTTTCCTGGAATCGTGACCACGCGAGCCTTGGCGAGCAGGAACATCGCCAGCTCGAACGAGTCCTTCGCGAACCCGCGGCCGAGATAGGCGCCGAAATCCGGGAGGCAGTAGAACGTGCCCGAGGGTTTCGCCACCGTGACGTCCGGGAGCTTTGCCAACTCCGCCAGGATCACGTCGCGGTTGTGCTGCATGGACGCGCGAAGCTGCTCGACTTCGTCCTGCGGCCCCAGCATGGCTCCCTCGGCTGCCAGCTGGCACAAACTCGACGTGCACGACGTCGTCTGCGACTGCAGCGTGGACATCGCCGTGATGATGTCCTGGCTGGCGATGGCCCAGCCGATGCGGAACCCCGTCATGCCGTACGTCTTGGCGATGCCGTTCACGACGATCAGACTGCTGGCGTCGGTGTCGCGGGAGGAGAACTCGTAGCACGACGGCGCCTTCACGCCGTCGAACACGAGCTTGTGGTAGATATCGTCCATGATGGCGTGGATGCCCCGCGACTCGCAGAGCCTCACCAGGTCACGCAGCAGATCGCGCGAGAAAACCATGCCGGACGGGTTGTTCGGGCTGTTGACGATGATGGCGCGCGTCCGGGGCGTCACGGCTGCGGCGATCTGGTCGAACGACGGCATCAGGCTGCCTGCGGCCGGCGTCACGACGACCGGGACGGCGCGGCACATCTTCACCATCTCGGGGTAGCTCACCCAGTACGGCGCCAGCAGGATCACCTCGTCGCCCGAATCGAGGATGGCCCACAGCGCGTTGAAGATGGCCTGCTTGGCGCCCGAACAGACGATCACGTTCTTCGGGCTCACGGTCCGGCCGTAGTTCTCCTCCGTGTATTTGACGACGGCCTTCTTGAACGACGGGATGCCCGTAGTCGGCGTGTACTTGATCTTCCCGCCCGCCAGCGCGCTTGCCGCGGTGTCGATGGCCGCCTGCGGCGCCTTGTTCTGCGGCTCGCCGATTCCGAGGTGGACGACCGATTCCCCCTGCTCGCGCAGGACGCGCGCCTGCTCGTTCAACGCCATCGTCGGCGACTCCGAGATACCGCGCGCGAACTCACTCACACCCATGACGTTCCTCCGTGGGACGACCCCGCTCACGCCCGGGACCCGTGCGCCCTGCGCGACCCGCGCATCCGGCCCTCGACGATTCCCGGGACCAGGCCGGCAATCGGCCCGCCCAGCGCGAAAACCTCCCGGATCAGCCGGGAACTGATGTAGGTGTACCGACTCCGCCGGCATCATGAACACGGTTTCGAATTCCGGCGCCAACCGGCGGTTCATCAGCGCCATCTGGAATTCGTACTCGAAGTCGGAGATCGCCCGCAGCCCGCGGACGATGACGTGCGCCCCCTGCTGCCGGGCGAAATCGACGAGCAGCCCGCCGAAGCTCGCCACCACGACCTTCTGCTCGCCCGCGAACACCTCGCGAGCCATGTCCACGCGTTCCTGCACGGTGAAGAGCGGCCCCTTCTCGCGGTTGTGGAGGATCGCCACGATGATCCGGTCGAAAATGGCGGCCCCTCGCGTGATGATGTCCACGTGGCCGTTCGTCAGCGGATCGAACGAACCGGGGTAGATCGCCACGCGGTCCGGGCGGCGCCCGGCCTTCTCGCGCTCCTTGACTTGCTTCGTCATGATTTCGCCCGGTCGTCGTCTACCGAGGAGGCGCCCGCGCTTTCGTGCCGGTAAAACGACAGCGCGCTGTCACCGGCCTGCACGACCCTCGTCCGCGCGAGGCCGCCGGCACCGGCGGGAGACACTCGGCGGCGGGCGTGTTCAAGCACCAGCACGCCGGCAGCCGACAGCCATGAAGCGGCATGCCGGACCGCCGCCTCGAGGTCGACGCCGTCATACGGCGGATCCAGCAGGATCAGGTCGAACGTCCGCGAACCGCCCGGGTGGCTGAGCCGCCCGAGATCCGCGCGCATGATAGCACAGCCCTCCGCAATGCCGCAGTGCCTGAGGTTTTCCGCGATCAGCGCTGCCGCCCTGGGCGCCTGTTCGACGAAGACGACACGCGCGGCACCGCGGCTCAGTGCCTCGATACCGACGGCACCGGTGCCCGCGTACCCGTCGAGCACGAAGGCCCCGTCCACCTTGTCGGCCAGAATGTCGAAAAGCGTCTCGCGAAGCCGATCCGACGTGGGGCGCAGTCCCGCCCATGTCGGCGTCTTCAGCCGTCGTCCCTTGTACCGACCGGCGATGATCCGCATGATCTGCGCCTACCCGACGCTCATCAGTCCGAACTGTCGCGACCAGCACTCCCGGACGAAAGTCTCGAGGCGGTCCGCCTCCGCTCCCGGCTCCGCGAGGCACGCGGCGGCTTCCGCAGCCGCCTCCAGCATCACGTCCCGGTCGCGAGCCAGATCGCCGACACGCAGCGTTGGCATCCCAGCCTGCCGCGTACCCGCAACGTCGCCGGCGCCGCGCAACTCCAAGTCCTTCTCGGCAATCGCGAATCCGTCGGTCGTCGCAGCCACGGCCTGAAGTCTGGCCGACGCCTCGTCGGTGAGCGGATCCTGATAGAGCAACACGCAGTACCGACTGGTGCGCCCCGCGCCCCACCCGGCCGCGCAGCTGATGGAGCTGGGCCAGACCGAAGCGCTCCGCGTGCTCGACCACCATCACCGTCGCGTTCGGCACGTCGATCCCCACCTCGATGACGGTGGTCGCGACCAGGATGTGGATCGCGCCCGCCGAGAACCGACGCATCACATCCTCCTTCGCCGCCGGCGCCATCCGCCCGTGCAGGAGCCCGACGCAATACCGCGGGAACACGTCCTGCGACAGGTGATCGGCCATGGCCGTCGCGGCGCGCAGGTCCACCTTCTCCGAGGCTTCCACGAGCGGGTAGATCACGCACGCCTGGCGCCCCTGCTCCACCTGCTCCGCGACGAACGCGTGCACCTCGTCGCGCCGCGCCTCGGGTCTCACGGTGGTCTTCACCGGCTCCCGCCCGGGCGGCATGTCCGGGATCGCCGACACGTCGAGCCCCCCATAGAGCGTGAGCTGCAGCGTGCGCGGAATCGGCGTCGCCGTCATCACCAGGATGTCGGGCCGGAGTCCCTTCTCCCGCAGCCGCGCGCGCTGGATCACGCCGAACCGATGCTGCTCGTCGACGATCACCAGGCCGAGACGCGCGAACGCCACGGCCTCTTCGATGAGCGCGTGGGTGCCGACCACGAACGGGACGCTGCCGTCCGCGAGCCCGGCCAGGAGGGTCCGCCGCTCCGCCGCCGGCGTCGAACCGGTCAGCAGGCCGACGCCGAATCGGGTGGCCGCCAGGAATCGCCCCGCGGTCTCCGCGTGCTGCGCCGCCAGGATCTCGGTCGGCGCCATCATCGCCACCTGGAGGCCGTTCTCGAGCGCGACCAGGGCGGCGATCAGCGCCACCGCCGTCTTGCCGGATCCCACGTCTCCCTGCAGCAGCCGGTTCATCTGGCTTGGCCTCTGCATGTCCCCGACGATGTCGCGGAGGGCCTCGCGCTGTCCGGGTGTCAGCCGGAACGGCAGCCTCGCGGCGGCGACAGACCGGATCCGATCGTCCGCCACTGGCACGTAAGGCTTGCGCTCCCGATCGGCGGCGCGACGATGCGCCAGCACGCCGCACTGAAACAGGAAGAACTCCTCGAAGATCAGGCGCCGCTGGGCGGGCGTTCGAAATGCCGCCAGCCTGGCCAGGTCGGTTCCGGGCGGCGGGAAATGCGCTTCGGCAAGCGCCCGGTGCCGTTCCGGAAACCCGAAACGGCCGCGAAGCGTGCGCGGCAGCAGGTCTTCACCATCGGCCGGCATCGCCTGGACCGCGCCGTGGACCATCGTTCGCAGCAGGCGGCTGGTCACCGGTCCGATCCGCTCGTAGACCGGGACGATGCGCCGGTTGTGGATCGGCTCAGCCTCGCTGTCGTCCACGATTTCGACGTCCGGGCTGATCATCTGGAGGACGCTGCGAAAGCGCGTGACCGGACCGTGGAGGATGGCACGCTGATGCGACCGCAGCGTGTTCTGACGGAACGCCTGGTTGGGCCAGACGGCGAGCAGGCAGCCCGAGTCGTCCCGGACCGCCGCCTCGAAGACCTTGAAGCCGCGACGGCCGGTCCACCGCACGCGGCAGTTGATCAGTTCGCCGGCGACCGTCGCCGTCTCCCCTTCGCGCACATCGGCCACCGGCCGGAAGGCGGTGCGATCCTCGTATCGAAACGGGAGCCGGGCGAGCAGGTCGCCAACGGTATTCAGGCCCGCGCCGGCGAGCGCGCGCTCGCGATGAGGCCCGACGCCCTTGAGGGTCCTCAGCGGCCGATCGAAGAAGGGCGTGTCGTCCACGTCCCTACTGCCGGACGAAGGCCTCGCCCGGCCGGATCTCGATCTCGCGGATCCGGGCGGGCAGCGGGTACGGGTCGTCGATGTTGATACCTCGGGGATTCGCGTCGGTCTTCGAGTAGAAGCTCACGAGCTCCTGCACGACCACCTTCGGTACGGGCACGCCGCCCACGTTCGCAGACAGCAGGGCGAAGCGCGCCTGTCCCTGGGTGGCCTCGAGCCGCCCGACAACCGCCACCGCGAGCGTTCCACTCAGGTAGTTCAGCGGGTCCAGCCAGCCGCGGGACTGCCGCTGCGTCCTGACGACGTCGAGATCGACGAGGGCGGTCCCGGACAGGTCGAGGTTCGGAAGCACCGTGATGCGGGGCTCGGCCAGCCCGACCGGCAGCTGTGGCTTCGCGTCGTACGCGAGGTAGGCGTTCAGTTCCGCCTCGGTGATGCGCGTGACGAGGGGCGTCGACGCGGGCTTCTCGGCAAAGCGCGTGATCGCATCGACCTTCGCCTGAAACCGGTCGGCGTCCGCACGCGCCGGTCCCTGGCGTGATGGCGACGCGGCGCCGCCCGCCGCAAGCAGGACCGCGAGCCCGATGATCGCGGCGCGACCGGAGGCCCAGGACGTCTGGTTCACTCGTTCACCGCACGGCTGGCGTGCGATTCCGAGTGTAACATGGCCAGCGAAGCTACCCCTCTGGCCGCCGAGGCTCGCTTCGCCGGCCTACTGTGTTTCTGGACGACGCCTTCGGCGTCGTCAGCGACATCTTCCAGGGCCGCCCCCTCGAGAACTTGCTTCATTCATCACGATCTGGGCCCTGGAAGATGTCTAGCGGATGACGTCCGGCCCCTGCCGCCCAGCCTGACCGGCGCGCTCCCTGGCCTTCATGAGCAGCTCGATCTGCCGCCGTTCGACCTGCTGCTCGAACAGCCTGAACCGCGCCTGCTGCGCCGGTTCGAGCGCCTCGTCGAGCGCCTCGTAGGCCCTGCGCAACTCGTCCGCGGCCCGCGCGTCCAGATCGCGCAGCGCCTTGAGTTGCTCGCGCAGGCCCGGCTCGTCGACGGGCATCGCCCTCAACTGCCGCCCGATCGTGAGGAGGATCTGGCGCCGCGCCGCCGCGTTGCGGCGGCGCGTTCCCTGCAGCGCGTTGAGGCGCTGCAGAAAGCGCGGGAACTGCGCCTCGGTGACCTTGAGCGCATCCTGCGCCTGGATGAGGACGTACGAATCGAGCCACCGCTCGAGTTCCCCGGGCGTCAGCGCCTGCCCCGGTCCCGAGGCGCCCCTGGCGCCGCGGCCCACGGGGTCCTGCTGCGCCCAAGACGGGCCCGCCGACAGGCACAACACGCCAATCGCGCACGCAACGCCGAATGTCGTCTTGAGGTTCACTGCGGCTCAACTCCTTTTCGCGCCCCGGGCGCGCCACCGCCGTCCGTATCTCCCGAGGCGATCGGATCGGTCCAGCACTACTGCTGCACTTCCAGCCGCAGCAGCGCGGCCAGTTCCACCCGCTCCTGCTCGCTCAACTCCGAAATAGCGCTCTCGGCCGCGCTCTCTCCCGGCCGGCCGAGCCTGTCCGCGAGCGCGTCCAGGTCGAACTCGCCTGCCAGGCGCCCCAGCAGAGCCCACTCGCCGTCGACGCCCGTCGGCACGCCTTCGTTACCGTCGCCGATCGAGACGACGGCCGCCGTCGGCGGGAGCGCCGGCCGACGTTCTCCGTGATCGAACCCCACCGCGATCAGGAGCGCGCCCACGGTCGCCGACAGCGGAACGAGGATGCGCCAGAAGGGCCACCCGACCGCCGCGCGCCGCGGCGTTTCACCAGCGAGCCGGTCCGACACCCGCCGCGAAAGGAGGTCCCAATACAGCGGCGACGGCTCCGGCACCGTCACGGCCGCGGCTTCGGCCAGCGCGGCACGCGCGGCATCCACGTCAGCCCGGCAGCGGGCGCACTCCGTCAGGTGCGGATGGGCGGGCGCCCCTTCGCCCTCAATCAGCGCCAGCCGTTCGTCGAGATCCAGGTGCCTCATCGTTGATCGCCACCGAGCAATCGCTTCAGGTTCGCCAACGCGTGGAAGAAATTCGCTTTCGCGGCTCCGACCGAGCTCCCGAGCAGTTCGGCAATCTCCTGGTGCGGCATCTCCTGGTACACCCGAAGCACCAAAGTCGCGCGCTGCCTCGGCGGCAGCTTGGCGATCGCCGCCCTCACCTGCGCCGCCCGCTCGGCTCCCAAGACCAGGCTCATCGCGTCCGGATCGGGCGCCACCGGCACCGCGCGATCGTCGTTCGTCTCGGCCCGCCGCGCGCGACCCGCCACGGCGTTCAGGGCCAGGTTCACCGCGATGCGATGGAGCCAGGTGCCGACCGCCGAATCGCCCCTGAAGGTCCGGAGTGCACGAAACGCCCGCAGGAACACCTCCTGCGCCAGGTCGTCCGCGTCCTCGTGGTTGCCCACGAACCGGTAGCACAGGCGGTACACGGCGCGGCGGTGCCGAACCACCAGCTCATCGAACGCCTCGCGCCGGCCGGCCCGGCAGGCCCCGACGAGCGCCCGATTGTCGACCGTGGCAAGGTCGGCTGCCCTCTGGGCGGCCTCGGACGTCCCGTCGTGCTCCACCACCCACCCCATTCATCGTGCGCCTCGAACCGCCCGGCCGGCGGGCATCTGGCCTGTCATGCAGTTAGACCGGCGCGCGCGCTCAAGGTTACCAGAGTCACTTGACTTTCGCCTTTCCTTTGCGGAGAATCGACAGCGCACAACGTACCGAGAGGGGGAAGGCGTGCTGCCACTCACCAAGCGCCAACGCGAGATCCTCGACTACCTCAACGAGTTCATCCAGCAGCACGGGTATGCCCCGAGCCTGGAGGAGGTCGGCCGGCGATTCGGGCTCTCGTCACTGGCGACCGTGCACAAGCACCTGACCAACCTGCAGGACAAGGGGTTCATCAAGCGGGCGTGGAATCGCAGCCGCTCGGTGGAGCTGGTGCAGACGCGGCCCGGGGGGCGCGCCATCGAGCTCCCGCTGCTCGGATTCGTCGCCGCCGGGGCGCCGATCGAGGCGATCGCCACCGCCGAGTCGATCGCCGTGCCCGAGGACATGGTCAGCAAGCGCGACACGTACGTGCTCCGCGTCCGGGGCGAGTCGATGATCGACGAGCAGATTCGAGACGGCGACTACGTCATCGTCGAAGACCGGAAGACCGCCGAGAACGGAGAGATGGTGATCGCCCTGCTCGGGAGCTCGGACGTCACGCTCAAGAAGTTCTATCGCGAGAACGGCCATGTCCGCCTGCAGCCGGCCAATCCGGCGATGGAGCCGATCGTCGTCGCCGCCGAACAGGTGCAGGTGCAGGGCGTGGTCGTCGGCGTGATGCGGAAGTACTGACACGCCGTTGCCGAGTAAATTCTCATGGCTGACACCAAGCAGATCAACTTTCAGATCGTCCCGGCCGACCCGCACGAGCACCCGCGCACCTACGCGAATTTCTGCGCGATCGCCCACACGCCGTTCGACATCACCCTCACGTTCTGCGAGGTGCTGCCGCTCACCGAAACGGACCTGAAGGGGGCCGAGGCCGACCACGTGGTGCGGGCGCCGGTACGCGCAAACATCGTGCTGCCCCTGCCGATGGTGCCCAACCTCGTCGCGGCGCTGCAGGAGCACCTCCGTGTCTTTTCCGAGCAGGCGCCGCCGGAGGCGTGGGGCAAGGGCCCCGTTCACTAGGTTGGCAGGGTCCGATGAAATCCCCCGCGCAGTCGCGCGCCATCATCCGCGCGCTCCAGCAGCAGCACCCGGGCGCCGACACGGAGCTTCGCTACTCGACGCCGTTCGAGCTGCTCGTCGCGACGATCCTCTCGGCTCAGACGACTGACGCCGGGGTGAACGCCGCGACGCCAGCGCTGTTCGCCCGCTATCCGGACGCGCGCGCGATGGCGGGGGCCGACGCCGCCGAACTCGAGCGGCTCATTCACGCGACGGGGTTCTTTCGGCAGAAGGCGCGTGCGCTGACGGGCATGGCGCAGGGCCTCGTCGAGCGCCACGGCGGCGAGGTGCCGGCGTCGATGGAAGCGCTGGTCGACCTGCCCGGCGTCGGCCGCAAGACCGCGAACGTCGTCCTCGGCCACGCGCTCGGCGTACCGGGACTGCCCGTCGACCGGCACGTGCTCCGCGTCGCGAACCGCATCGGCCTGGCCCGCTCGGACGACCCGGAGGTGGTCGAACGGCAACTGGGCGCGTCACTGCCCCGCCACCAATGGACGGTCGCGTCCGACACGCTGATCCTCCACGGCCGCCGCGTCTGCAAGCCGAAACCGATTTGCGACCGGTGCGCCGTGCGCGCCGACTGCGACGAGTTCCTGCGCGGCACCGCGGGACCGTCCGTATCACGCACACCGGCGCGACGCAGCCGCGCCCCGCGCGCGCGGGCACCGCGCCGATGACGCGCGAGCGATTCCGACGGCTCGTGTCCGCGGCAATCGACTCGATTCCCCGGCGCTTCCGTCAGCATCTCGTCAACGTCGCCGTCGTCGTCGAAGACGAGCCCTCGCCCGACCTGCTCGCGGAGATGGAAATCGAGCCGCCCGACACGCTGTTCGGACTGTACCAGGGCACGCCGCTGACCGAACGGCGCTGGGACCACGGCAATACGCTCCCAGACCGGATCACCATCTTTCAGTGGCCGATCGAGGACGTCTCGGACACCGAAGACGATGTCGTCACGGAGATTGGCGAAACGCTGATCCACGAGATTGGCCACTACTTCGGCCTGAGCGAAGAGGAGATCGAGGCGATCGAAGACCGGTACTGGGAGCGCCGGAACCGTCGGCTCGGCTCGCAGGCGGGCGACGCCGCCGAGACAGATGACGACGCCCCGAACGGCGATGAGGACGACAGGTGACGGCCAGGAAGCGGTTCGGCCAGCACTTCCTCGAGTCGGACTGGGTGGATCGCGTGGTCGATGCGATCGCCCCGGAGCGCGGCGACCTGTTCCTCGAGATCGGACCGGGGCGCGGAGCGCTCACGCTGGCGCTGGCCCGCCGTGTGAAACGGCTCGTCGCCGTCGAAATCGACCGCGATCTGGCCTCCGCGCTGTCGGCGCGCGTGCCCGCCCACGTCAGCATCGTCACCGCCGACTTCCTGCAGGCCGACGCGGACGGGCTGCTCGAGCCCGGCCAGCGGGTGCGCGTCGCCGGGAACCTGCCCTACAACATCTCGACGCCGATCCTGTTCCGTCTGCTGGCGCTGGCGCAGGACGGCGCGCGCATCAGCGATGCGACGCTGATGCTCCAGCGTGAGGTGGCCGCGCGCCTCGCCGCTCGCCCGGGTACCGGCGAGTGGGGCGTGCTGTCCACCTGCCAGCAGTTACGCGCCCGGGTGGAGACGAGACTGGCGCTGCCGCCGGGAGCGTTTCGCCCCGCGCCGCGCGTCCATTCGGCGGTCGTCCGCGTCACCTACCAGGCTCCCGATCCGGCCGTTCGGAGCGTCGAGACATTCGAGGCGCTCGTCCGCTCGATTTTCACCCAGCGGCGGAAGATGCTGTCGAACGCGCTGGCGCCGTATGCGGCCTCCAGGGGCAGCGAAGCGGGGTCCGCGCTCGCGGCAGCCGGCATCGACGCCCGCCGCCGGCCCGAAACCCTGGCGGTCGCGGAACTGGTCCGCCTCAGCGATCTTTTCGCTTCAGCCTAAATCCCGCTTGTGCTATAGTTTCGCGAGACTTCAGGGGCTCCGCGGTCATCCCAGCGACCGCGGAGAGACACGAGCCAGTCGGCGCCCGCCGACAGCTCTGTCGCGTGTGTGTTTGCGCCGCCATCAACAGGCGGCTCGGTGTCGCGGTCTATGAGTCGCGGCACGTTCATCGGCTGGGTTCACGATCATCGTGACCTCCGGGTCGGCAACTATGACGTACGCAGGGCCGCCGGATTCGGGCAAGCCCGCGCTCGAGATCGTCCCGCTCGGCGGTCTCGGCGAGTTCGGCATGAACATGACCGCGGTGTCGTGGGGCGAAACGCTCGTCCTCGTCGACGCCGGCCTGATGTTCCCGGACCCCGAGATGCTGGGCGTCGATCAGGTGATCCCGGACCTCACGTACCTCGAGCGGCGCCCCGCGAAGGTGTCGGCGCTGGTGCTCACGCACGGCCACGAAGATCACATTGGCGCCGTTGCCCACGTGTTCCCTCACCTGGACGGGCCCATCTACGGCTCGCCGCTGACGCTGGCGCTGGCCGGGGCGAAGCTCGAGCGGCACGGCATCGATGCGGCCGACCGGCTGGTGCCGGTGAAGCCGCGCGATCAGGTCTCGGTTGGGGCTCTGACCATCGAGTTCATCCGGGTGACGCACAGCATCCCGGACGCGCTCGCGGTGGCGATCGGGTCGCCGGTCGGAACAGTGATCCACTCGGGCGACTTCAAGATCGACCAGACGCCGCCCGACGGGGAGCACTTCGACCTCCACCGGTTCGCCGAGCTGGGGGCGCGCGGCGTGCTGGCGCTGCTGGCCGACAGCACGAACATCGAGCGGCCCGGCTTCACCGGATCCGAATACAGCATCGTCGCCGCGTTCGAGGAGCTGTTCGCGAGCACGAAGGGCAGGCTCGTCGTCACCGCGTTCGCGTCGAGCATCTACCGGATGCAGCTGCTGGCGAACCTCGCGGTGGAGTTCGGCCGGAAGCTGGCGTTCGTCGGGCGTGGGATGATCGAGCAGTCGCAGATCGCCCAGCAGCTGGGCCACCTGACGGTGCCGCCCGGCCTGCTGATCAAGGAGTCCGACGTCCGCAGCTACCCGGCGCGGCAGGTGCTGTGTGTCACCACGGGCAGCCAGGGCGAACCGCTCGCCGCGCTCTCGCGGATTGCGGTGTCGGATCACCGGCACGTCGGCATCGAGCCGGGTGACACGGTGGTGTTCTCGGCCCGGGCGATTCCCGGGAACGAGAAGGCGATCGACAGGGTCGTCAACCACCTCGCGCGCCGCGGCGCCGACGTCGTCACCTCCGCGACCAGGCACGTGCACGTCTCCGGGCACGGGAGCGAGGAGGAGTTGAAACTGCTGCTGTCGCTGGTGCGGCCCCGCTACTTCGTACCGATCCACGGCGAGTTCCGTCAGCGTTCGCGGTATGCGCGCGTGGCCGAGCGGCTGGCGACGGGGGCGTCCGCCCCCACGACCACGCTGATGGCCGAGAACGGCGACGTCCTGCGGTTCGACGGTTCGTCGGGGATGATCGCGGGCCGCGTGCCTGCCGGCCGCGTGCTCATCGACGGCCCGGGAGTCGGCGAAGTGGCGGACGAGGTGCTGCGCGATCGGCGGCACCTGGCGGAGGACGGGCTCGTGGTGCCGGTACTCGCGATCAACAAGCAGACCGGCGTCGTCGACGGCCTGCCGGACGTCATCACGCGAGGCCTGGTCCTCGAGCCCGACCCCGAGGAACTCCTGCGCGAGGCGAGCCGGCTCATTCTCGATGCGCTCGGCGGTATCAGCGCCGAGGAACGCACGGATCGCGGGCTGGTCACCGAGAAGGTCCGCGCCGAGATGCGCCGCTTCTTTCGGAAACGGTCCGGCCGGCGGCCGCTGGTGCTGCCGGTCATCATGGAGATTTGAGCCTTGGCTGCTGGTTCGACGCTGTCCCGACGCGTCAGCGAATTCCTGGGCGTGGTGCTGTTCGCCACCGCCCTCATCTGGCTGATTGCGCTCGTCACGTCCGACCCGTCCGACCCGACGTGGTTCTTCAACTCCGGGCCGGCGGGCCCGCCGGCGAACTTCATCGGCCGCGTCGGTGCCTTCCTGGCGGAACTCGTCTTTCAGCTGTTCGGCTACGCGGCCTACCTGGTGCCGGTCCTGCTGGGCGTCGCCGGGTGGAATCTGTTCTGGTGCCGTGCGATCGATGCGATCTACACGAAGCTCGTGGGCGCCGCGCTGCTCTTCGCCTGCACGAGCGCGCTGCTGGCGCTGGCGCTCGGCAACGTCGGCCTGTCGAACGGCGCCGGCGGATACCTGGGCCTCGTCCTCGCGAGCCTGCTCTCCGACTCCCTCAACCGGACCGGATCGATCATCGTCATCCTGACGCTCCTCATCGCGTCGTTGATCCTCGCCACGCAGTTCTCGTTCGGCCGCGCCTTCTCCGCCGCTGTTCACGCCATCGTCGGCGCGTGGTCCCGCGCGCTGGGACGCATCCGGGATCGATTCGAGGCGAAGCGCCGCGAGAAGCAACGCCGGGAGATCGTGAAGAAGCACACGGCGAAGAACCCGGAAGACGTGAAGGCGGCGCAGACCAGGGCCGCGGAGCGCCCGCCGGCTCCCGCTGCGGCTCCGCCGCCGGCCCCGGCATTCGCCCCCGCGCCGCCTCCGACGCGGTCGTGGCCGCCCGAGGCCAAAGCCGAAGGCCCCAGATCCGCGCCGTCGATTGCCGCGCCCGCGCCCGCCGCCAGGCGCGGGGAGAAAGCCGGCGCTGCGCCGTCATTGCCCGACTTCGAACCGAGGACACCAATCGAGAAGCGCCGCGACGGTTTCACGCTTCCGCCGCTCACGCTGCTCGACGCAGCCAAGAGCGAGCAGAAGATCGACGAGCGCGAACTGATGGAATCCGCCCGCCTCCTCGAGGAGAAGTGCCGCGAGTTCGCGGTCGCCGGCTCCGTGGTCCAGATTCACCCTGGCCCGGTCGTCACGACGTACGAGTTCAAGCCCGACGCCGGGGTCAAGTACGCGAAGGTCACGAGCCTCGCCGACGACCTGTCGCTGGCGCTCAAGGCGGAGTCGGTCCTCATCGAGCGGATCCCGGGCAAGTCGACCGTCGGCATCCAGATCCCGAACACGAATCGCGAGCAGATCTCGCTGCGCGACGTCCTCGAATCGGACGTCTACAACCGGTCGGGATTGAAGCTCACGCTGGCGATGGGCAAGACGATCCACGGCGAGCCGTACGTCGCCGACCTGGCCACGATGCCGCACCTGCTCGTCGCCGGCTCCACCGGCACCGGCAAGTCGGTCGCGATCAACAGCATGCTCACGAGCATCCTGTACCGCGCGACGCCCGACGACGTCCGGCTGATCATGATCGATCCCAAGCGGCTCGAACTCGGGATGTACGAGGACATTCCCCACCTGCTCACGCCGGTGGTCGTCGACCCCAAGCAGGCGGCGAATGCGCCTGGCTAGTTTGTTGAATTGATATTCTGGATGGATGCTTTTAAAAGGTCAGGAGCCAGATATGTTACTGCCATAGTCCCCTATTTCAGCTATGCAAAAGGGGATAAGAAAGATGAATCAAGAGTATCGATCAGGGCAAGAGTTTGTGCGGAATGTATTGAATTGGCAGGAGCAGACAGAGTAATAACAATGGATCTTCACGCTGCTCAGATACAGGGATTCTTTAAAAAACCGGTTGATCATTTGTTTGCCGGTCCCCTTCTGGCAAGATATTTAAAAACGATAATTCCGGATAATACCGTTGTGGTTTCTCCTGATGCAGGATTTGCTAAAAATGCCCGGAAATTTGCTGCGAAGCTGGGAGTTGATTTCGCTGTTGGAGATAAAATAAGACCCGCTCATGATGAAAATGCAGAAATAATGCAGATCATTGGTGATGTTTCAGGTAAGGATGCCGTAATAATTGATGATTTCATCTTATCTGGAGGTACGATAATTGAAACTGCTAAAATCCTCAAAAAGAGGGGTGCAAAAAGTATAATCGCCTGTCTTTCACATATCCCCCTCAGTGAAAAAGGTGTTGAGGCAATAAAGAAAAGCGATATCAGCATGGTCCTGTCTACCGACAGTATAAATAATCCGCGGTGTAAAGAAATCTGCCAAAATAAAAATAATATCTGTAGCCCCATTATTTGCTGAGGTTGTCAAAAGAATGCATAACAGGGAATCCATCAGTCATTTATTCGATAATATTCCTGAAGAAGTATTTATTGCTTCAATCAGAGATATATGATCATTAGTTACTCCTCCTCTCCTTTTATGGAATATTTCACCTCAAACAATGGATAACTTCCAACATTCTTCGGGGCATCCTTATTTGTAATTGTAGTATAGATCCGTGTAGAATCGTTTTTCGAAAAAAGGTATTTCTCAATCTGTCCCTTTCTGACGGTCGTATTCAAATTCAATATCGAATCCAGCACGAGAGGTTTCGCCATCTTCAATGCAGCTGAATAAATATCAATGGTGTCAGCAACAACTTTTGACCTCAGAAATTGCATGAACCCCTCCTCATCTTTCGTGTAATCCTTTGATGTTTCCTTTATGAAGAGTTTCCCTGCCTCAGCAACGGCAATGGCTTCCTTCTCCTTATCACTATCATTGAAATAGACAAGTTCGATCTCCAGTCCTTCCTTTTTCTGCTCCAGCTCAAGTAAAAGATCAAGCTGCCTTTGACGTTCAGCTGTCAGTATAGTATCGTTATATTGATATTCAATCGCCTTAATGTCCTTCGGATCGACACTCAGCAAACCTGCCAGCAGGTCAAAAGGGGCTGCAGCTACTTTTATGATGAGATTTTTAAAAGTATTCCAGACGATCTTACCAATCTTCACAGTCGGATCTTTCAGGTCGCCCCTGACAGGCACATCCAGGGTGATCACACCGTTCCGGTCTTTTAACAGGAACAGTGCAAATTTCATCGGAAGATCATAAAGCCCTCCTGACTTCTCTCCCAGTTCAACATTGGTGATTATAAGTTTATTTTCACTTGTCAACTCACCGTTTAATATACTGGTTTCAGATTTGTAATACATATTCCCGTATACTATCGGAAATCCCATATAAAAACGGGAATAGATATTCAGATCGCTCAGCATGAAATCCTTAACCACATACTCGAATTTAATATCCATGGGATTGGCCGGATTAAAACCAACCTGGGCCTTAAGTGATCCTCTTTTGTTCAGAAGCATCTGAGCATAGAGATCTATCCAGTTTGAAGTGCTTTGAATACTATCCGATTCCAGTTTTATGCCGCTCAGGAAATAATCAAAGGGATCACCTGTTAGATTGTCGCGGTAATCTATCGTCCCATCATTGATTATGATGTGGTTTATGGCATAATATAATGAACCGCCAGTCTCACCGGAAAGTGAATCTGGCTTGTTATCTTCTGTTTGCAGGCTATCAGCAGATTCATCGCTAATGTTGAAGATTTTGAAATAGTTATTGGTTACCGTGTCCATTTCAAAATAAACGTAAGGCCGGTTAAGGATCAGGGAATCTATTATATAAGACATGTTTACAGCATCAATTCCCTTAATCACACATTCCATTTTACCGGCACCCAGGAACTTTTTATCCTGGTTGTCGGTCATTTCAAAATCGATGATCTCCGCGAATCCCGACACTACTGATTTTTGGATCTCATTGATATTCCCGGTTATGTTTATCCTGGAATTGAAAATACCATTTATGGAATTTATGTTGACAGAATTCGCAACATACTCTTTAAAGTTATTAAGGAGCAGATGATCAATTGTGATCCCGGCCTTGTAATCACCACCCACCGGATCTACATTAATAGTGGATTCAAAAAAGCCTTCATCACCAAGTGAAAACTTCAGACCCGCTTCGCTTTTTTCCTCCTGGTTCCATCCGATGTATGGCACAAAGAAGGAAACATTCTTCAGGTCCATTATTTTATTTACAGTACGGTCATCAAAGATAAATTCGGAACTCTTCAATTCAATGTTAGACAAATGAAATCGGAATGGCTCTTTTGCTGAAGTGTCGGCTGCTACACTATCCTTGTCACTGTTGTAAAAAGCTATCAGGTCATCGAAATTATAGGTTGAGTCACGCTGGATAACTTTAGCCTTCAGTCCCTTCAGATAAAATTTCTGCATTACAAATTCACTGACAAAGAATTGAAAGGGTTTAAGTTTAATGATCAGGGTGTCAAATGTGACAAACTCCTCTTTTTCATCCGCTTCGAACATAGTAAAATCCGTGATCCGGATCAATCCTGTGAAATAGTTCAGCTTAAGCTTATCAATCCGGATCTGCCGGCCGATAAGTTCCTTGCTGTGTTTTATGACATGACGTTTTGCAATTCCGGGAAACAGGATCAATGCCAGCACAATCAAAAATGCGAGAACCATCAGTGACCTGAGTATTATTTTTTTAATCATTGTTAAACGGTTCAGTTTGTAACGACTATTTTGGGAAAATAACTGATACAAATTTAATCAAATGAAGTATATTAACCTTACAGCTCTGCCTGTTTAATCCAACCAGGTTTGTGTATCTTCGGACTTATAAGCAGTAAATAATATTTTAATCGATTGTAGCGTTTCAGAGCTAATTACGTATTAAGGAAGAAATGTCAAACTTAAAATAATAAATATGAAAAAGAAAACTTTGAATGCAGCTGCTTTATTTACAATCATGATCGCAGGAATAATTTCCTGTGATAAAAATAAAACCGAAAAAGTTGATCCGATTGAAAGTGCCAAAAAGATTCTGGAGCTTGAGGCCCGGATGAATGCAATTAACTCAGGTAATGGCAAAATGACTAGTTTTATGTCTGTAATCGGCTACAGCCAGTTAAAGGATGGGACAGCTTAATATAGAAGGTTCAGATTCAGCCAGGTTATATCGACAGTGTTTATAATGATACTACCGACTACTGGGCACCGATGACTTGTGCCAAAGTTACAGAAACTGATAATGAAGATGGTACTCATACAACTATTTATGATTATGGAGATGGCTGTGATGAATACGGAACCCTCTTCAGAGGTAAAATTACATACATCTGGAAAAATGAAAATAATAACTACTATTCAAAAGTTATTTATGAGCACTACTATTCCTATGGTGTTGAAATGAATGGCGAATCGGATTATAGTTTCACCTCTGACGGATACTCTTACTACTGTTGATGGGACTGAAAATTCCGGTGATTCAACTGTTACAATAATGCCTGTTGAATTTAACTGGTCAGGTACATCCACAGGACATGAAGAGATTACAATGATCTATGATGATGGCAACACAGTTTCTTACTCCTCTGATTTTTCAAACGTATGGGACAATATTTCATATAAAGTCCTGTGGGAGATTATTACTATTCCAGCAAGCTGATGGTTATGAGTATCACTATCTGGTGTCAGAACCTCTGATCACTGATTATAGCTGTACCAACTCATGGGTCCCGGTCTCGGGTATTGAAACAATAACTACCACTGAAAACGGGGAAACAAGAGTATATCTCTGAATTACGGATCAGGTAATTGCGACAATCTGGCTGAACTTACCCAGAACGGGGAGACTTCAGTCATCGATTTCGGTGAAATCTATAAGATCATCGAGGGTGGAGATGGTACTGTAACTCCGATGAACGGACGCAAAGGACATAAATAAAATGGTATCATTTTTAAATCTGATTGAAAGGATGAGTAGTTACAGGATGTCATAATCATATACTGTTGATTATGACATCCTTATCTTAAAATTGTATTTGCGTGGCTGATACCGGGAACGACAATCTGGATGAAATTATTCAGGGGTGCCTTCGGAAAAAAGAAAAGTCTCAGGAGATGCTTTATAAAAGATTTTTCGGATATGCATTGAGTGTGGCAATAATACATAACAAAAATCGCGACAATGCACTTGAAATTGTAAATGACAGTTTTGTTAAGGTATTCAATCAGATTGGCCGATATGACAACTACATTATCTTTCAAAAGCTGGCTGAATAAAATTGTGATAAATACTTCTATTGATAAATTCAGAAAAAACAATAAAAATATTAATTTCGACGATAATGAAACTTTTCTTGTCCCTGATGATTCCCCAGGTATTGTTACCCAGTTATCGGCACAGGATATTCTGAAATTACTGAACCTGCTTCCGGAAATTCACCGGATGGTATTCAGCCTCTATGAGATTGAAGGTTACAGCCACATTGAAATATCCGCATTGCTGAAAATCCCTGAGAATACTTCCCGGGTTTATCTTACCAGGGCAAAAAAGAGATTGAGGGAGCTGTTTCAGATGTATTTTAATACCAATTATGAAAAATTCGGAAACTGACAAAGAGCTTATTGATCTGGTTAAAAACACCCTGGATAATTATGAAGAACAATATATCCTTGGTTCATGGGAGAATTTTGTCAGAACAAGAAAGAGAAGAAAAAGAGTGATATTCTGGCGGATTAGCACCGGGATAGCAGCAAGCCTGCTCATAGGCTGGCTGGGATTCAGGCTGATCCCTTCATCCACGTTCGAAAATTCTGCTGTTACAGGTCACGGATCTGGGGAGTACAGTAACCTGGTCATCCCTGCGGTAAAAGATACCCTTCGTAAATCAATACTTAGCGGGCAGGATACACCGGCAAACAGAGAAACCAACCTTATCAGTAATGATGTCGCCGGTCAAACCACTCAAGGCAGATCAGGAGCACTTTCAGAAGAAATAGCCTATGATAACACGGAAAGCTCAATCAGGCCGGACGCTCCACTGGCCGGCAATGTATTATTTCAACGTGACACTTTAATACCAGCCGGGGCAGATGGACAAACTCTACCCGACACTATAAAAGCAGCCAACTCAATTCACCCTGGTTATCCTGTTCCCGTCAGATCCGGAATTGTTGCAGAAAGATCCGATTCGTCATCCGACAAGACACTTTACAAACAAACTGATCCTCAGATCAGCATTGAAAAAGATATCGCCGATCGCCCCGGAGAGCAAAAGTTCAGATTTGGTGTCAATATCTCACCCGGAGTCACTTCTACCTCCACAGCCTCATCATTCAATTATTCAGGCGGTATAAACGCTGATTTTGCATTTCTCCCTGCTTTCAGGTTATCCACCGGTTTGCAGTTTGAACACCTGAACGTTGTAAACAATGAACCCTCCTACGACCCTGCTCTCCCCCAGGAAGAAACAAAAGCAGAACTGGTGGACCTCGATATTCCTCTCAACATAACATGGAAATTCCTTGTCAGAAAATCGACAAGCTACTATGTCTCCGGCGGAATATCCTCCGTGGTTTACCTGAGTGAAAAATATGTCAATACAAGTTATTCCGAACAAATGGTTGCGGTGGTGGAAGTAAATGACTATAAACCAAGTATTACATACCAGAAGGAAAATGTTAAAACCACAGAACAAACAACAGAGGAGCCTTTAAATACCTTTGATTTTGCAAGCCGGGTGAATATCATTTTTGGATATGAACAATACCTTTCATCAAAACTGTTTCTTCATGTAGAACCATACCTTAAGATCCCTATCTCTGACCAGGCTGCACAGAATATAAAATATACAATAGGGGGCATTACATGTAAAATTTCATTTTAGTCTTCTGCCGGAATGAGCTGTCGCCCGTTCTTAAGCCGATCGGAATAGAATTACTATTCAATAGTCGAATTTGTTACAACACATTGTGTATCGTCATGCATTGATATTCCCGGGTATACAGGATACCACGAACCCCCTGTATTATTGTGGATTATGGAGTTGTCAATACGAATATCCCCTGAGTGGTCATTTGTGACAAAAAAGATTGCTGATCCATGAGCATTTACACTGTTATTTTCAATCAGGGTCCCGAGAATTGTAAGGGTCATTGTGTTGCCATCATTATATATTGCACCCCCGCTGCCTCCTCCGTCAGTACCTGATTGCTGAGGATTGCCGCCGTTTCCGATCGCCCTGTTATAAGAGAAAAGGCTGTTAATTATTGTCCATGAAACCCCGATACTGCTTATACCCCCTCCGTTTGAACCGAAATTCCCATATCCCGGAGCTCCCCCAAAGGTGCTGTTCACAATATAAACAGGCATATTATTATACTGACTGAATACCCTGATGGCAGCTCCTCCTACATCCGGACCGAGACTGTCACATGTATTATTGAAAAACCGGCAGTTAACAGCCTTGAAACGGCCTCCCCTGACCCATACAGCGCCGCCTCCGTCATACTCGCTTTCACCCCTGGAATTCCCGTCAGCAAAAGTAATGTTTTGTACAGTTAACCTGGGATGATCCTGATTCTGACAGTGTGAGGTGGTCCAGTGCTGGTTCTGATCACAGGTGTTCATATACAAAATCCTCGATTTCCCTCCTCCGCTCAAAGTGATTAATCCGTTACCATCAATAACAACATCGGGAATTGCATCATTGAAAACCTTAGCAGGCCTGTCGAGAGTAATGGTAACGGGCTCAGGTCCACAGTTAAAAACTATCTTCCCCCCCTGAGCGACTGCATTAATAAAAGCATCAGCAGTACAACTCCCGGGCGTTCCGTCACCAATAATATGATCGGGATTGGAAATATCTTCGGGTCCTGCTTCCGGCGGAACAGGTGAATGACCGTCAGGATTGCCCGCAGGGGGCCCGTCCTCAGGATTTGCAAGCGGATTCTGAAATTGAGCATTTGGTGTGGAATGATCGCCTTCGCAGCCAATCATGGACATGACTGTAAAAAGAGATACAAAGAAGTTTAACTTACCTTTGTTCATATTCCACCCTTGGTTTTGATTTCTTCAAATACTCACAGTATTGATAATTAAACTTGTAGATGGTGTATATTATTGTCTCAGAATAGCCGGAAATTGTCTCTTAGCTTCAAATCCCTGGTTAAATCAAGATTTGCAGCATAAGATTTTCAAATTGCAGATCCCCCATGTAAAGACCTGTAAAGAAATTCCACATTATTTCATTCTGACGCCCTGTGAATAATTTAACCTCAGGAGCCGGGAGGTATCACTTTTTTACCAGTTCCACCCTCCTGTTTTTAGCCCTGCCTTCTTCAGTATTATTATCGGCTATTGGTTTATCCTGTCCGAACCCTGAGGAACTCAGCCGTTCAATACTGATACCCTGGCTTACAATTGCAGAAACCACTGATTTTGCCCTCTCCTCAGAGAGGACCTTATTTGATGCAGGACTGCCGACATTGTCCGTATGCCCCTCTACACTGAGCTTCAATTCCGGATTCGACTTCATCATCTCGACAATCTGTCCGATGATTGGCCCTGACTCAGACCTGATAACTGATTTCCCTGTGTCAAAATTGATATAGAGAGCTATATGACCATCCCGGTTCAGGGTTTCAAACATATTACTTGCCGTTACATCCTGCTTCATCAATTCTTTCAGCACAATTGTCATATAGTAATCATTCCCACCCCCTGTGGGAACAATTTCGACCCACATCTCGTTACCATCCTTAACCACCTTTCCCAATAACCATCTGAAGACCATTGTTATCTGCACATTCGGCATCCTGTGGAGCTCCGTCAAAAATCACGGTTCCACCCATACTCCTGATGGCATTCGCATAGTTGCGGGATATCTGAATGACACTGGATTGCTGTGCATCCTCTTTCAAAGAATATATCCTTTTGTATTTCTTACCTTCAACAGTAATACAATTTTTCCCATTGTAAAAATTATAACTGTCAAATTCAACATCTTCGGCATCATAGATCATGAAGTTCGGCATACCCGAGAACCAGGGAGTGTCTTTGAATTCCGCATCCTGCGCCTGATTTACAGGGGAGACTAAAAACAAGACTGCAATAAAAATCTGAATTTTGTTTTTCATAATTTCCTCCTTTTAAAAAGATTTAAATATCACATTTAATTAAATAGATGATGGTGAACTATTTAATGTAAAAATAAAACTTTCTTACATGGAAGTCAATTTTTTTTCAACCCTCTGTATTGATATTTGAAAGGTACTGGTAATCTGAACGGTTTAACCAGGGATGTAAGCTTAATTCCTGAATTCTATATGAAACAATATGAACATTTTACCTGATTATACATTTTATGATTCCCTGACTTTTATCTCTGATGTTATTCCCATAGCTTTTTTATATACTGCACTCACCCCACAGTATTTTTCTTCTGAGAGATCCACAGCTTTTTGCAGCTTATCCAATGGAAGATCCTTGCCTGTGAATTCATAAATGACATGCATTTTAAAGAAGTGTTTTGGATATTCTTCAGTAAGGTCACCCTCGACAGTCACATTTAAACCTTCCAGATCCACCCTCATTTTTTTCAGGATCGATACCACATCCATTGCCGTACATCCCCCAAGTGCAGACAGCATTAAAAGTTTTGGCCTGGGACCGCGGTCCTCTCCGCCTACTCCTGGTTCCGCATCAATAATTATTTTGTGCCCGTTGACCTCTGTTTCGAATGCCATCTTATCAAGCCACTTTGTAGTTACAGATTCCTTTTTTGCCATAATTCTTCAATATTTTACTTCGCCCTAAATACTTTACGTAAGATACATAAAAAATCAATTATCCATTTTACAGGGCTTTTCAATTTAAACAAACGGATTGTTCACAGGAACTTAAAATAATATTTCATTCATTTTAATCCTTAATTGCAAAATACATTATATTAATACTGAGGATTAAGTTCCCCCTCTGATCATATTATACTATCAAAATATCATTATGAAACCACATGATTGCACATTAAAAAAATATAATTTACAATGATGCAGACCATATAAAATAAATTAATCAATGAAAAGGACAATTTTTTTTACTTTTAGTCCTTGTGAACAAGTCCCTGAGACTGAATCATATTCTGTCAGGAAAGAATTTATAGCGATTTCACTTTAAATTAATTAAAGCTTAACAATATAATCAAGAAAAAGCATTTCAGTAAATGACTCGGTATTGATAACGTGTCGGTTATTGATGATACCTGATAATCTTTTTGACAACTGCCGGATTTGAACCTATCTGCTCAATAACAGATCTCCCTGCAGCCAAATGATCAGTCTCCGAAATATTGAAAATTACCGCTTCTCCCAGATCCCATTTCCTTATCACCTCATCAACATATATATCCCTGACTGTCATTAAAATATGATTTGAGGAATTCCTGAGCAAAGTATTAATACCCTCTGACCAGCCTTTGTCCTGAATCTCCAGTAATCCTACTTCATCGATGATAATCAGTTTCCTGTTATGGTTTACCAGGGAATTCAAGATTTCAATTCCCATCGATAGCCCTCTTTTGCAGATGGTAAATCTTCCGATCCTCCCATCTCCTTCCGCACCATTCTGCTTTAAAAATTCCTCTTTCCTTCCGGTTTCAATATCTGCAATATAATAACCTGTTGTGTGTGATCCGTTCATTATCCGTTCTGAGATAATTCCCCCGGTGGCAACATTACTAGTATTGAGAAACTCTATTAGCTTTTTCGTGAATGTTGTTTTGCCTCCCCTGATAGTCCCGGTAATAATGAATACTTCCCTATCTAAAGCAGATTTCTCCCTTATTTCAGAAAACTTCCGGTCTGCATGTGATAATACCTGGTAAAAGACCGACACAGGGTTCCTGACGAGATTTTTAAAATCCGGAATATTAGCTATAAATAATGGCAGACTTTCAGCTGAGAGTTCAAGTGCCAGGGGAAGGTTTCTAAAGGATGTCCTCAGGAAAAATTTCCTCACAACCGGATTGTATAATTCGGTACCCAGTACAGAAAATCCTACAATAATTATCACCGCCCTGAAGTTCATCTGAATTCCGGTCAATATTCCCTGAAACAGTGAATTCTCTCCTGTCCGTACCTTTGTAAAGACAAAAGCAGTTATCAACGTAATAAGTACAAATAAAATCCAGAATTTCGGCTTTGAAAGCTGATGCAATGCCCTTTGATACCTCAGAGACCAGATAATTACTATTCCGCTGATAACGATACTCCAGACAATCCATGTGCACCTGTTAAGCAATATGAAAGAACTTACAATCAATAAAATATTTATGAATAACCAGGTAACCGAGTAATTAAATTCCTTCTCTGAATTTTGCCTTACATCCTGAAATGGCGGATTAAGCTCTAAAGTTGTTTCTGATACCGGTTGTCTCCTCATCTTTCTGCCTACCCTGATCCCTATTACAGCTGCCAAAAGTCCGAATAAAGAATAGACAGCCAACAAAAAAAGTATGGGCAGCCAGACAATATCTGTCTGTAATGCTAAGCTGCTTCTGCGCCATTTTCAGGATGCTGCTGTAAACATCAATAATATTTGAGCCGTAAATCAAAAACCCTATCGCATCGCCGTTCTCTCCCAAAAAATCGCCGAAATGCTTGGTTCTCACCGAACTGGGACGAGGAAGGTTTTTGCCGATGCAGACGAGGAAACAAAAGTGGAGGGAATAGTAAAATTAGTTGGCGGTTCCTCTTAATCAGGGTCCAATAATAACTAGAGCTTTTAAAGGCGTTATCAGCATCCGCCGCCATTGACTTTGACCGATCCCTTATCCCCCATCCTGCCTTGAATTTCGAACTTCACCTTTAAGAACTGTTCAATCACCCAAATGTTCGTCAACAGATGGGATGTAATGGCTCCGGTGCTAAAAGTGGAAAAGCCCTTTGCCAAAGCGGCATACAGGACGATTTGATCGGCCAGGTGGCAGTCCACGGCGGCCTGGGAGGCCGAAATTTTTTCAGGGCTTGGGCTGCCTCGACCGCCACCCTTTCCGCTGGCTTCCCCTTTGCCCCTAAGGCCGAAAAACCGGTGTGGGGCCCCCAGAGGAAAACAAAACTGCCTTTTCCCCGGCTGGGAGCATCCTCTTCCATAATAGGAAGCGGCCATTCCAGGCATATTCGCAAGGCCTGGCTCTGGCGGTGTATTACGTCCAGGGGGAGATTGGCTGCGGCTGACAACCCCTGAAAATCTGTTAGCTTTGGAGGTTCAGTCCAGTCCAGAGCTTGAAGGGGCGGCGCCGGGTTTAGGTTTAAGCGAATCTCGCCGCCGCCCTGGGGATAAAACCCCCACTGCCTGATTTCCAGGTCAGCAACCAGGCCTATTTCTTTGAGAGCGGGGAGGAAAACTGCTTCGAGATAATGTGCCGGCGGACTCCAGGGCACATGAGTGCCACCTTTGAGTACAGCGTTGACGGAGTTTCGGTAAAAAAAAGGACAGGCAGGAGAGTCTGGGCGACCAGGCAGACGGAGCCGGCGCTGCCGGTTTTTTCAGCCACATCAAAAACGTAATTGCCGGGGAAAATACCCTGGGGAGAGAAGGTGAGGCGGCAGGAGCCGATGTCGTCCCCCGTCAAGTTGGCACGGGTAATCAGGGCCAGAGCCCGGACGGCGGTAAGGTGTTGGGGACGCAGGCCGGGTTGCGATCTGCCGGCGCGAATATTTTCCAGCCGGACCGCTTTACCGGTAAGGGCGGCCAAAGACAACGCACTGCGTAAAATCTGACCGCCCCCTTCACCATAGGACCCGTCAAGGACGAGCATCGAGTGGTTCAATCATCCAAAATAAAGATCACTTCCAATTTTACCCGATACGTATCGATCTTACCGTCTTTTACCGACACCCGGGCTCTTTTACCCGCATACCGGTAATGTTGCGTAACGTCTTGGAGGCTCTGGCAAAGCCAAGATTGACGGCTTCCATAAAGCCATTGGGAGACTCAGCGATAATCTCCGACACCCGGGCCACATTCTCTTTACCCATGTCTCTCACTCCCTTCTGAGTTATCCCGAACCCTCACAGACTTTCCAGGTTCCGAATGTGTTGTTATAATATAATCCTCAGGAGAGATTTGCAAGTAGGCTTTACATACAATTTTAAGATTATTCGGTTCTCGTAAAACTAGGGGGCTGCCGCCGCCTTAAGCCCGAAGGAGACAGACATATTTTTCCTCTGACTGAAATTAGAGCGGTAATCTATGATTTCGACGGCGTCGTCGTCGATTCCCTTAAGGCCAACACCGCTTACTATAATCGCATCTTAAGGCATTTTGGGCTGCCTCCGGTCCAGCCGGAACAGATGGAGGCCATTCAGACCCGGACTTCCCAGGAGGTCATCGCCTTTCTCTTTCCTGAACCCACCCTGGTAAAGGCTGCCCAGGATTTAGAGAAAAAGATGAATAATGACGACATCATACCTCTGATAAGGCCCGAGCCCCACATAAAAGAGACCTTGGAAGTTCTAAGGAATCGTTACCGTACCGCCATCGCCACCAACCGGGGCAAGAGCCTGCCTTTGGTCTTACAGTTCCACAACCTGGGACAGTATTTCGATCTGACTGTCAGCAGCGCCCAGGTGCAGCATCCCAAACCCCATCCCGAATATTTGGAAATCATCTTGCAAAAATTCTCCCTGGCCCCCAGACAAGCTCTGTATATTGGTGACGCCGCGGTTGATGCCCAGTTGGCCCAAACCGCCGGTGTTCCTTTTCTGGCCTACAAAAATCCCTTGCTGGCGGCCTTGGCGCATCTTAGTGACCACCGCGATATCTGGGGCATCTTGGAAGCGTAACCGTTCGTTTAGGAAGATATAAAGCGACGTTAGGAGAACTCGTTAGAGCGGTTGTGACATCTCTCCGTAATAATCTTTTATGTGGGAAAATCAGCGAGGCGCTCCTGCTGTCCTTAAAAATCCGGTACAAGAGCAGATTGGTAATAAGAAGGCCGGTGGCCCCAAAAAAACAAGTGAGAAAAAATCTCACTTGTCGAATACGATCATTTTTGGTGGAGATGAGGGGATTCGAACCCCTGACCTCTAGCATGCGAGGCTAGCGCTTTCCCAACTGAGCTACATCCCCAAAACCAACATAAATAATATTCTATTCCTTAGATAGTTGTCAAGTCTCGCTCCAGCGCAGGTGGTAACTTTCTTAAAAAAGTAAGATAGGTTTATCTGAAAAACCAGGAAAAACCCCTCAGAGCAAAGAATATATCATAGAATACTTGATGGAGTGGGAGGCAGATTTCCGGTTGGAAAATTTCTCTGGTCGGATAAAATCCGGGTGATTCCGTTTGGGCGAGATAACTCAGGAAGGATTGCCTGCTAAGAAATGTCCGGCTCTGTGCTCTCGATAAAGACAACTTCCAAGTCAGGACTATTGGCCCTTTTGAGAACTGCCAGCAGATTTATGGAGAGGTATTATACCAACTTCAATTCATCATACAAAAAACTTAATCTCGAAGTCTTTAATAATATAAGATCTTTTAACCGGAAACCAGAAACCGAAAACGGTATTAAGCTTGGTCGGCAGCAGTTCTGGCAACCGCCATTTTACGAAAGCAATGATAAACATCATGCAGACGAAAAAATGAGAGTTTTTTTTCTGCAGAAAAAACGACATGACCATCAGATATGAAGGCCGTAGCCATCTCGGCCGATATGCCTAACATTTTCGCCAACTCCAGAATATTTAGTTGGGCGTCCCCGACAAGTTCAGCCATTATGCCTCCTGATTGCAAAAGTTTTCAAAGAAGTTAAATTAATTACCTATACTATGGGGTATGGATGTTAAACTCAGGTAAGTCATGTGTTAGAAATAGGTTAGGAGAGGATTGGCCATCTCTTTCAATCCAGACCGATGGCGGCAAAAAGCCATTGACAAGGCTTGTCGTTATTCGATATTATTAAGTATCATTGGGTACCCTTAAGGGGTTAATAGGGAAGACGGTTGAGCCGTCGCGGACCCGCCGCTGTGACCGGGGACGAAATCTGCCACAGGCCACTGCTCTTGAGCATGGAGTGGGAAGGCGCAGAGAGTAGAGCGATCCGGGAGCCAGAAGACCTGCCCGTATGATGTCGCGGCTTTGGCGTGGGAACGCCTGCCGATGCATTGCCGGGTCATCTCCGGTGGCGCCCTTAAGGAGAAAAATCGGGTTATCCTTAAGTCTCTTCTCAGGACTTAAGGATTTTTTTTTGCCCAGAAAGGGTAGTCTCAAGGCAGGAAGGGCTAAAACAGTTGAAAAATAATTTCTGTTTTACCCCTCACCCTGACCATCCTTAGTCGAAGTGAGAGGGGACCAGCCAAGGAAGGAACTTTTGTCAACAGTTATAATCAACCGGTTTGTCCCCAGAGACTTAAGACGGAATCGTACCCTGGGAAACTCAAGAACAGGACAATGGTTGGCTAGATGAGCCGGGAAGCCATTTATCAGCAAGAGGTCAGGGCCGCCAGGAGGTTTGCCTACTTATTGGCGGGCCTGATTGTGGCTGCAGTGTTGTCGGTTGTGCTGGCTTGCATGTTCGGCCGACTGGCCATTCCCGCTAAAAATGTCATGGTGGCATTTCTGGCCAAGACAGGCTTGCTGGGGACCGTTTCACAGGACCAAACCTGGCAGGAAGTTATTTTTCAGATCCGCTTGAGCCGCATCTGCCTTT
Organism: uncultured Acidobacteriota bacterium; assembly: GCA_963698725.1. Lineage (GTDB taxonomy): Bacteria > Acidobacteriota > Vicinamibacteria > Vicinamibacterales > Fen-181 > FEN-299. The sequence continues at coordinate 135,580 of CAVORY010000002.1, read as the reverse complement.
CCCTGCTGGTGGGTATGGCCTTGGCCGTGGCCGGAACCGCCTTTCAGGGCATCTTGCGGAATCCGTTGGCCGACCCCTTTACCCTGGGAGTTTCCACCGGCGCCGCCTGTGGCGCTTCCCTGGCGATTTTCCTGGGTTTGGGGGCCAAAACGGCTTTAGGTCTGGGGCTGCTCCCTTTGGCTGCCCTGGCTGGCGCCTTGGCGGCTCTGGCTTTGGTGATGACTCTGGGCCGGGTAAATGGCCGGCTGCGGCGGGATACCATGGTCCTGGCCGGTATTGTGGTGGCCACCTTTCTCTCGGCTTTCATCTCCCTGTTAAAATCCTTGGATGAAGAGTCGGTGAGCAGCATTGTCTTTTGGGTCATGGGTAGTTTTCAAGGTCGGGGCTGGTCCCACGTGATCTTTGCCTTGCCCTATCTTCTCACCGGACTGGTTATGGTCGGACTGAATGCCAGGGAGCTGGACCTTTTGGCCTTGGGGGAGATGCAAGCCCGGCAGATGGGAGTGGAAGTGGATCAAGCCCGTCGCCGGCTGCTCATCGGGGCCAGCCTATTGACCGCCGGCGCCGTGTCGGTGTCCGGCATTATCGGCTTTATCGGTTTGGTGGTGCCGCACCTCCTGCGCCTGCTGATCGGGGCCGAACACCGCCCCTTGTTGATCCTGTCGGGTCTCCTGGGGGGGCTGGCGCTATTATGGTCCGATGTCTTAGCCCGGATAATCCTTCCCGGTGGCGAGGAGTTGCCGGTGGGTGTAGTAACTGCCATTTTAGGCGGCCCTTTTTTCTGCCTGCTGCTTAAACGGCGGCGGGAAGGGGAGATAGTTTAACCGACGTGGATCTCCTGTCCGGGTGAGGGTGGGGCTTAAGCCTGTCTTTTGGGGTAATTCGATACTTTGCCGATTGAGCCGGATATTTTGATAGAAATCCACTCTCTCACCTGCGCTTACGGCGAGCATGTGGTCCTGGAAGAGATCAACCTGCGCTTGGCGGCCGGGGAGATGGTGGGATTACTGGGGCCGAACGGCAGCGGCAAATCAACTCTGTTGCTGGCCCTGGCCGGGGTGATGAAACCCAGGCGCGGCAGCATCAGGGTTGCGGGAAGAGACGTACATGGCGCCGGGGCTCGCTGGCGGGCTCGGCAGATGGCCTCCGTGCCCCAGAGGACCACGGTTTCCTTCCCCTTCAAATGTTTAAGCGCAGTTCTCATGGGCCGGTATCCATATCTGCAGGGGTGGGGCGATTATTCCCGGCACGATCTGGATCTGGCCCTGACGGCCATGGAGCAGACGGGCACTCTCCATCTGGCTGCCGACTTCTACCGGAAGTTTCCGGAGGAGAGGCCCAGATGGTCATGATCGCCCGGGCCTTAGCCCAGGAAGCCCCCATCCTGCTGTTGGATGAGGCCACCTCGGCCCTGGATGCGGCCCATAAAATTCAGATCTTTGATCTGCTGAAGGAAAAGAACCGTCAGGGAACGACACTTTTGTGCGTCATGCACGATCTCAACCTGGCGGCCCTGTATTGCCAGAGGCTGGTATTTTTGAAAAATGGTCGGATCATGGCGGACGGCCCTAAGGCCCAGACCTTTACCGCCGACATCTTATCGGAGCTTTATGAAACTGAGATTCGGGTGGTGCACCACCCGGTTACCGGGGATCCCCAGGCCTATTTTGTTCCGGGCGCCAGCCATGCTGGCGGTGCTGCTGCTTTTCCTGACCGTCGGAACGCCGGTCTGGGGCGGCAGCTGGCAGATCTGTGACGATACCGGACAGGCAGTGGTCTTGTCAAAACCTGCGGACCGGATTATCGCCTTGTATGGGGCCTATAATGAGATCCTGGCAGGCATGGGTTTAGAAGACCGCCTGGTGGGACGCACCAAAGCCGATACCCAGCCGCCCTAGATTTTGGCCAAACCCAGCATCGGCACGCACATGCGCCCTAATGTGGAGATGATTCTAGGCCTTAAGCCGGACCTGATCATTCAGGATGCCGGGGCCGCAGGAGGCCATGCCCGGGTTAGACCAGTTAAGGCAGCAGGGGGTGCCGGTGGCGGTGTTCCACCCCACGACCTTTGACAAGCTCTTTGCAGTGATCCAGCGGTTGGGGGTGTTGACCGGCGAACCCGGCCGGGCCGAAGACTTAAATAAGGATCTGCAGGCCCGTTTGGCGGCGGTGGCCGAAAACTTCAGGGGGTGGACCGTCGGCCCAAGGTTTTCTTTGAAATCCGCTATCCCGATCTTCTGGGGGCCGGGCCGGGTCCATGGTCAATGATATTATCGAGCGGGCCGGAGGGGTCAATTGCGTTGACTTCCCCCAAGAAAATCGTCCGCCTGAATCTGGAGGCGGTTATTGCCGCTGACCCGGATGTTTATGTGGTGCAACAGGGGCCGATGAATCCGAATCCGGAAAAGGTAACCGACCGGCCGAATTACTGCCATCCTGCGGGCGGTGCAGGAGGGACGGGTTCTGGTGGTGGAGGAACAGCTTTATTCCCGGCCCAGCCCCGGGGCGGTGGAGGCAGTGGTCCAATTGGCCCGATTTCTCCATCCCACGCTTTTTCCGGAGGGCAAGCCATGAGCTCGGGCTGCCGGGGTCTGGTAATTGCCGGGGTGCACAGCGGCGTGGGCAAAACCACGGTGGCCCTGGGCCTGATGGCGGCCTACCGCCGCCGGGGGCTGATGGTGCAGCCCTTCAAGGTGGGGCCGGATTTCATCGATCCGGGCCATCACGCCCAGGCGGCCGGGCAAGCGTCGGCCAACCTGGACGGCTGGATGATGCCGGCAGCGGAAAACCTGGCCATATTTCACCGGCACTGCCGGGGCATCGAGCTCGCCCTGGTGGAAGGGGTGATGGGCCTGTTCGACGGTTATGATGGCGCCAGCGAAGCCGGTTCCACGGCCCAGATGGCCAAATGGCTGGGCCTGCCGGTAATCCTGGTGGTGGATGCCCGGTCCATGGCCCGGAGCGCCGCGGCGCTGGCGCATGGTTTTGCCACGTTCGATCCAGACCTGAAACTGGCCGGCATCATCTTTAACCGGATCGGCAGTGACCGTCATTTAACCTATCTTCGCCAGGCCATGGCACAGGTTGCAGGGGTTATCTGCCTGGGAGGGCTGCCCCGGCAGCAGTCTCTGGCCATCCCGGAACGCCATCTGGGCCTGGTGACCTCGGAAGAGCATCCGTTGACGCCGGCTTATTTGCAGCAGCTGGCAGATTTATGGAGACGCATCTGGATCTGGATGCTCTGTTGGCGCTGATGCCACGGTCTATCGGGAGAAGAGGAAGCGATCCCATGACCGCGGTTCTGCCCCAGGTTCGCCTGGGAGTGGCCCGGGACCAGGCTTTTTGTTTTTACTACCCGGAAAATTTTACCTATCTTACCCAATTCGGGGCGGAACTGGTTCCTTTTTCCCCCCTGCACGACCCCGTCTTGCCCGACGACCTGGATGGCCTGTATCTGGGCGGGGGGTATCCGGAGGTATTTGCCGAGGAGTTGTCGGCCAACGCTGGGATGCTCAATAGTATCCAAGAGATGGCCGTAGCCGGATCTGCCCATCTATGCCGAGTGCGGCGGTTTAATGTATCTGAGCCAGGGGCTTACCACCTTGCGGGTGAGAGAACTCCCATGGCAGGCGTGCTGCCGTTGGAGGTGAGGATGCTGCCGAGGCTGAAGGCCCTGGGTTACCGCCAGATTACTTTGACAGGCGGACTGTTTGTTAGGGCCCGGCCGGATCCCAGGCCAGGGGGCATGAATTCCATTATTCGGAAATCACTTCCGAGGTACCGGCCTGTCGAAAGCCTATCAGCTGGCCGACCGCCGGGGAGAGGCCCCCGGATTGGAAGGGTATTGCCGCTATCGGACTCTGGCCAGTTACGTGCACCTGCATTTCGGCAGTAATCCGAGCCTGGCCGCCATTTCGTGGCGTATTGCCAGCGGCTACAAGGGAGAAAAGATGAACTCAACCCCTGCTCCCTCAGGAAATTGAACAGGAGAGCTTCCGGCGCATCGAGGCTGCCGTGGGCGCCCATGGCCTGCCGGCATCGCATTGGGCCGTGGTGCGGCGCATGATCCACGCCTCGGCGGACGTGGAGCTCCTGTCGCTGGTGCGATTTCATCCCCAGGCGGTGGCCGCCGGAGTGGCGGCCCTGCAGGAGCGCCGGCCGGTTTTCACCGATACCCGGATGTTGTTGGCCGGCATCAGCAGCCGTCTGACCCGCCAGGGCATACCGGCTCAGTGCCTGTTGGATGAGCCCGGGGTGGCGCCCTGGCCCGAGAACGGGGCCTGACCAGGTCGGCCGCGGCGATGGAGCTGGCCGCCACTCGATTGCCGGGCAGCATTGTGGCCATCGGCAATGCCCCCACGGCCTTGCGCCGTCTGCTGGCGCTTTTGGCCCAGGGCATGGCGCCGCCGGCCCTGATCATCGGTATGCCGGTGGGGTTTGTGGACGCGGCGGAATCCAAAGAGGCCCTGTTGCCTGGAAAACTGCCCGTATATTACCTTAGTGGGCCCCAAAGGCGGTTCGGCCCTGGCAGCCAGCGCCCTGAATGCCCTGGCCATTTTAGCGGAAGAGGAACAGCCGGTATGACCGCTGCACCTGGAATCCTCTATGGCATTGGGGTCGGCCCGGGTGATCCGGAGTTGATTACTCTGAAAGCCCTGCACGTCCTGGAGAGGGTGCCGTATGTCTTTGCCGCGGCCTCCACGCAAAAACGATTACAGTCTGGCCTTCAATATTGTCCGGCATTATATTGCCCAGGCCGACGGTGGAACCCCTCTATTTTCCCATGACTTCCGACCGCCAGATTTTGGCAGAGGCCTGGGAGAACAACGCCAGGCAAGGTGCTGGAGGTATTACAACGCGGCCGGGATGCCGCCTTTCTGACCATCGGCGATCCTTTGACCTATTCCACCTACGGCTATCTGCTGAAAACAGTCAAAAGTATTAATCCTGAGATCAAAGCCATTACCATTCCAGGCATTACCTCATATAATGCCGCGGCGGCCCTGGCTAATATTCCCCTTACCGAAGGGGAGGAATCTTTTTATCTGATTTCCGGGGCCCAGGGCGGCGACCGTCTGCGGGAGGCCATTGCCACCAGCGACAATGTGGTGATGCTGAAAACCTATCGCCACTTTGATAAGATTTACGAGACCCTGGAAGAGCTTGAGTTGCTGGACTGCGCCACCTGTATCAGTATGTGCGGGTTGTCAGGGCGAAACCGTGGCCCACGATCTGAGGCCCCTGAAAAATCAAAAAATGCCCTATCTCTCCCTGATTATCATCAAGAAGAAGGGGAGAGGCTTTTAGATCTCAGGATTCGAACTCGTACAAGGAGAACCCGGCATGCACGGGCACGGCTGCCGCAAAAAACCGGTCATTCTTGATCCCCTGGTTGTTCATGACGCTCTGCCTGGGGGTGGTGCTGGTCAGCTTTTCCGGCAACCTCAATCTCAAGCTGTCACCGGGACTGTTGTATCATCATCTGGTCTGGCCTTTCGGCAAACTGCTCTTCTATCTGGGGGTGGGGTTATTTATCGGCCAGGCCATGGAAAGCCTGGGTTGGTCGGCCCGTTTTGGGGCCCAAGTGCGGCCCCTGGTGGCTGGGGCCGGTTCGGCCCGGAGAGTGCGGCGGCCTTCAGCGCCTCTTTCTTTTCGGGTATTTTGGCCAACACCATGCTGATGAGCTCTTATCAGGACGGCAAGCTCAACCGCCGGGAGCTGACCCTGAGCTATCTCCTCAATACCGGTCTGCCCGGCTTTGTCCTGCATCTCCCCACCACCTTTTTTATTCTGGTGCCTCTGACCCGGCAGGCCGGTTTAATCTATCTGGGCCTCAATCTGTTGGCGGCGTTGCTGCGAACTGACGGGCGTTCTGGCCCTGGCCCGTTGACGTTAAGCCTGCCGGGCGCGAGCCGGGGAGGTCGCAGCGGAACCACCAGTCAAACCGCAAAAATTAGATTTCGAGACGATCTGGAAGAAATTTCAGCGGCGCTTTCTCCGCCTGATCTGCTACACCATGCCGATCTACGTCTTGATCTTCGTGGCCCAGCAGGCAGGGTTCTTCAATTGGCTGCGGGAGGCTGCGGCAGGCCTGGTAGCCGTTACCTTTCTGCCGCGTGGAGTCCGCCTCGGTGATTATTTTTAGTGTGGCCGCGGAATTCAGTTCCGGGCATTGCGGCGGCCGGCGCCTTGTTGTCGGCCGGGGCGCTGACGGTGCCGCAAACCGTGGCGGCCCTGATGCTGGGCTCCATTGTGGCCACGCCGGTCCGGGCCCTGCGGCATCAGCTGCCAACCCATGTCGGCATTTTTTCGCCCACGCTGGGCAGCCAAGTTGTTGCTGACCAGCCAGGGGCTGCGCATTATCAGCCTGATTCTGGTCACCGTCCCGTACCTGTGGTGGAGCTAAGCCGATGAGCAACCCTGTCCGCCACCGCAGCTTGCGGACCGGTTTTTCCACGGGCACGGCTGCGGCCGGGGCGGTGACCGCGGCGCTGTTGGCCCTGGCGGAACAGGGAGGCGCCGGCAGACATCGAAGTGCCGCTGCCCGGGGGCGGTTCCCTCATGGTCCCGGTGCACCAGCAAACGGCTGGCGGGTGCAGCGGGGGAAGGCCGGTAGTCATTAAAAATGCCGGGGATGACCCGGATGTCACCCACGGGGCCGAAATCGGGGCCCGGCTGCGGGTTCTTAACGGCTCCGCTCCCGAGGGCGAAATCATGCTTTGCGCCGCGGGCGAGGGGGTAGGGTCTGGTCACCAAACCCGGCCTGCCGATTCCCCCCGGCGAGCCGGCCATCAATCCGGTGCCCCGGAAAATCATCCGCCAGGTCATTACCCACTGGTGGCCGCAGCTTTTCCCGGACCGGCCCCTGCGCCTGGCAGTGGAAATTTTCGTGCCCCAGGGGGAAGAACTGGCCCGCCAGACCCTGAACCCCCGACTGGGCATCCTGGGGGGCATTTCGATTCTGGGCACCACCGGGCCTGGTGAAACCTTTTTCCCACCAGGCCTACCGGGCCACCATTGCCGCAGCTCTCAAGGTGGCCAGGGCCGCGGGTCTGGATCAGGTAGTCTTCAGCACCGGCGGGAAGAGCGAAGCTCTGGCCCAAACGCTGCTTCCGGGCCTGCCCGAGGAGGCCCTGGTCCAGATGGGCGACTATGTCCATTTTGCCATCCGGCTGGCCGGCCGTCTGGGATTTAGAAAAATCACGGTGGCTGCGTTTTTCGGCAAGGCCATGAAAATCGCCCAGGGCCTGGGCCACACCCATGCCTCCCGGGGAGAGGTCGATCTGAACCTGCTGGCCCAATGGACCCAGGACCTGACCGGCAGTCCTGCTTTGGCCGGGGCCGTAACCCAGGCCAATACGGCCCGGGGGGCCCTGGAGCTGTTACTGGCGGCCGGAGCGCTGCCGGTGGTGACCCGGGTGGGGGAAGAGATGCTCCGGACCCTGAGATCATTTGCGGACCGGCCGGTGGACGTGGAGGCGCTGATTTTTTCCTCCGAGGGGCCGCTCCTGTGGCAGGGAGAAATTTGACCCAACCCGAAAAAGGAGGCGGAAGATTTTGGCCGAAAAAGAGCGAAAAGAGGAAAATATTTTTGCACATGATAACATAATGAAATTAAATGGAGTAATAAATATTTCGAGGATTTAATTTCGCGCTCATTTTTCGCGTTTGTTTTGCGCTGATGTTCGCGGTAAATTCGCGCATTTATTTTTCGGTTGTTTCGCGCTGTCAGTTCGCGAATATCATACGCGCTAATTCGCGGTAAATTTTCGCGTAAATTCTCGCTGATGTCCGCGTCTTGTGTCGCGCAGGCGTCACGGTAATGTTGTGCATATTTCGCGTTAACTTCGCCGCAAGTCGCGCAGATGTTTTCTAATCCGGGGCTGGTTAAGCAAGAGCAATGGCGGAGGCAGCGTCATGACAACGACGGGCGGAGCTCAACGGAAGATTTCTCTGGCGCGGACTTCGAGCAAGGCGCAATGCGGGCAGTAGATTTTTTCGGTTATGTGAAGAGCAGAGTGATTCGGATCCATACTATTGCCTCTACAAAGAAAAAACGTGAAAAATACTGATTATGTTATCTTATATCAAAAATTCACAGGAAATAAGCCAGAACAGGTGAAACAGATGACACTAAAGCAGTGGTCAGGGGCTCAGGGGGTAGCGGCAGTAGTTGAGGTCATGGATACATGAGAAGAGATAACCAGAGGCTGACAAAAGTCAGCTTGAAACGCTCCGAAACAGGTAAAAACTTGAAACTCTCTTAATGATTCCGGTTCACCTCATCGGTTTGGGCATGTCGCTGGAGGATCTGACGCCAAAGGCCCGGAAGCTTATCGAGGCAGCGGAAGTCCTGGCCGGCGGGCGCCGGCATTGGATTATTTTGCCTCTCCATAAGGGGAGAAGATTGTCGTGGGCAAGGATTTGGCCGGGGCCCTGGCAGCAGATCCGGGAGGCGGCGGCAAGCAAGCGGGTGGTGGTGCTGGCTTCGGGAGACCCCAACTATTACGGCATCGGCCGCAGATTAACGGAGTTTCTGGGACCGGAAAATGTGGTGGTGCAGCCGAATATTACCGCGGTGCAAAGTGCCTGCGGCCTGTTGAAAATCTCCTGGGACGATGCGGTGGTGGTGAGCCTGCATGGCCGGGGTAACGAAAAGCTGACCGAGGTGCTGGGCCGGGCGGATAAAATTATCATTTATACGGCGGGAGCCGAGACCCCGAGAGAGATCGCCCGATTGCTGCAGACGCCGGGCATGCCTGCACTATAAGATGTGCGTTTTGGAAAACCTGGGTGAGGCAGAGCCAGAGGTTTGCCTGGCTGAGCCCGGCAGAGGCGGACACAGCAGACCTTTTCGCCATTAAATATGGTGGTGCTGTTGGGAGAGACCGGCGAGAAGCCGGCGAGTTTGCACCTGGGCCTGCCGGAAGCGGCGCTGGAGCACGAGGCCGGGCTGATCACCAAGACGGAAGTCCGGGCGGTGGTTTTGGCCAAACTGCAGCTCTTACCGGGCCTGGTCTTGTGGGATGTGGGCGCGGGCTGCGGTTCGGTGGGGCTGGAGGCCAGCCTGCTGCTGCCGGGGGGCCGGGTTATGGCAGTGGAGCAGCAGCCGGAGCGGGCCCATCAGATCATGAGCAATAAAAGCCGCTTCGGGGTGAGCAATATGGAAGTCGTCTGCGGCTCGGCCCCGGATTGTCTGGCCGACCTGTCACCGGCCGGACCGGGTGTTTATCGGCGGCGGCGGCAGCCGGCTGGCCCAGATTCTGGAAGCGGTGCTGCCGCGGTTACAAGCCCCAGGGCCGGGTGGTGGTGACCGCCACCTTGCTGGACAACCTTACATACCGCGAGCCGATATCCTTCAGATCCCAGGGCTGGGAGGTGGAGATCTGCCAGGTGCAGATCAGCCGGTCCCGGCCCCTGGGGGGCAGCGCCTATCTTGCAGGCGCTCAATCCTGTCTGGATTATCGCGGCCTCGCCGAAGGAGACGACATCATGACTGAACGCCAGCCGGTGCTTTTTGTGGGGGCCGGACCGGGTGATCCGGAATTGATTACCCTGAAAGGCCAACAAGCCCTGGCCCGGGCCGATCTCATCCTCTATACTGGTTCGCTTGATCCCGCCGGAATTGCTCGTCCATGCCCGGCCCGGGGCAGAGGTGGTGGATACTGCAGCCATGGACCTGGAGGCCATTGTCGCCCGCCTCATCGAGGCGCACCGGGCCGGCTTGCGGCCGGTGCGGCTGCATACCGGCGACCCCAGTCTGTACAGCGCCATCCACGAGCAGATTGTGCTGCTGAAACGGGCCCAGGTGCCGTATCAGGTGATTCCCGGGGTCACCGCCGGGGCGGCTGCAGCCGCGACCCTGGCCCAGGAATTGACCATCCCCGAAGTGACCCAGACGGTGATCTATACCCGGGCCGCGGGCCGAACTCCGGTGCCGGAGGCCGAATCCCTGGACAAGCTGGCGGTACACGGGGCCACCCTGGTCATTTATCTGAGCGTCCAGCTCATGGAGACGGTGGTGGAACAGCTGCTGCCGCACTATGGGCCCGAAGCCCCGGTGGCCGTAGTGTACCGGGCCAGTTGGCCGGATGAAAAGGTTATCCGGGGAGAACTGGCCACCATTGCCGGGCAGGTCCGGAAGGCTGGGATCAACCGCCAGGCCCTGATCCTGGTGGGACCGGCCCTGGCCCCGGAGGATGCCGGGGCCGGGCGATCCAAACTCTACGATGAGTCCTTCAGCCATGGCTACCGGGAAGCGAAACTGCCAAAATGACTTTATCAACAGATCCAAAGGCGTTTATCATCGTCCCTCACTCCGGCCGGGGCCGCTCTTGGGCGCGCCGGTTGCCGAAAAAATGCCTGGCGCCGTTTTTTGGGTGCCGGTTGCACTGTCAGCCGGACTATCCGGAAGCCCAGCGCTTCGATGATCCTCAAGTCTCTTTTTGCAGAAGCTTTTCTTGGCAACCATCCTCTGATCGGTATTATGGCGACGGGCATTGTAGTGCGTCACCTGGCACCTCTGCTTAAGGGCAAAGACTCGGACCCGGCAGTGGTCGTCATGGATGAAGCAGGGCCGGTTTGCCATCAGCCTGCTGTCCGGCCACCTGGGCGGCGCCAATGATCTGGCCCGCACGGTGGGCAACCTCATGGGAGCAACGCCGGTCATCACCACGGCCACCGATGTGCAGGGACTGCCGGCCCTGGATAGCATGGCGGCCCGGTTGGGATTGCGCCTCGAAAATCTGCGGTCGGTGAAGGAAATTCATATGGCCCTGCTGCGGGGCCAACAGTAAGTCTGGTGGACGCCGAGGTGCCTGCAATCCGATTTGGCGGATTATCAGTGAACTTTTCGAAATTTTACCGGAAGACTGCCGGATTCTTTGCAGAAGCCGGGCCCGGCGGTTTATGTGGGCTGCCGGAGATTACCCTTGGCCCGAGGGCTGGCTGCGGCTGCGACCGAAAAATCTGATGGCCGGGATGGGCTGCAACAAGGGGACTCCGGCTGAAGAAATTCTGGAACTTGGTGGAAGATACCTTCAAGCGCTTCAATCTGTCTCTGCTGTCATTGCACACCCTGGCCACCATTGCCGCCAAGAAGGCAGAACCGGGTCTTCTGACGGCGGCCCAACGTCTAGGAGTTCAATTTTACATGGTATACCAAGGAAGAACTGGAGCAGATACCGGTGCCCAATCCCTCGGCCATGGTGCAGCGCCACATGGGGGTGGCCAGTGTCTGCGAGGCCGCGGCCCTGAAGGCGGCCGGGGCCGGGAGCTGCTGGTGCCCAAGCAGAAGACCGCCAACGTCACCCTGGCCGTGGCCCAGGTTGGCTGGCCCTGGTCAGTTTAGGGCCCGGGCTCTGAGGACTCACCTGACTCCCCGGGCCCGGGAGGCCCTGGCCGCCTCCCAAGTGGTGGTGGGCTACAAGATGTATGTGGACCTGGTGCAGCCGTTGCTCAGCGGCCAGGAAGTGGTGGCCACCGGCATGATGGGGGAACTGAAGCGCTGCCAGTTGGCCATTGACCGGGCCTTGGCGGGGGCAAAAGGTGGCCCTGGTCTCCAGCGGCGATGTGGGGATCTACGGCATGGCGGGGCTGGCCCTGGAAATCTGCCGGGAACGGGGGCTCAAGCTGGGACCGCTGGACGGCGGGCCGGAGGTGGACCTGCCTCTTGGAGGTCATCCCCGGGGTGCCGGCCCTGGCCGCGGCGGCGGCGCTTTTGGGGGCGCCCCTGATGCACGATTTTGCCGCCATCTCCCTGAGTGACCTGCTGACTCCCTGGGAGATCATCAAAAAGCGGGTGGAGGCGGCGGCCGCGGCGGACTTTGTCATCGTGCATCTATAATCCGAAAAGCAAAAAACGGGACTGGCAACTGGGCATGGTGCGGGAGATGGTCCTGAAACACCGCGAGGCAGAGACCCCCGTGGGCATCGTCAGCCGGGCCATGCGGGAGGGCCAGGAAGTCACCATTACCAGCCTGGCGAGATGCTGCAGCATCCGGTGGATATGCAGACCATCGTGATTATCGGCAATTCCCAGACGTACGCAGCCGGGGACTATATGATCACCCCCCGGGGCTACCTGGATAAATATGAGCTGAGCGGGATCAAACAATCTGTAGACATATGCAACTGTAATCCTGCAGAAACGTGCGGGAAGAAGTCTCGCAAACTCGAAACTCGACCTCCATGAAATACCGTCCTTTATGATCCTGGGCGCCGGCTCCGATGTGGGCAAGAGCATCCTGGTGGCGGCGCTGTGCCGCATCTTCCGGCAGGAGGGCATCCGGGTGGCGCCTTTCAAGGCCCAGAACATGGCCCTGAACAGTTTCATCACCCCGGAAGGGGGAGAGATGGGCCGGGCCCAGGTGGTGCAGGCCCAGGCGGCCGGGTTGACCCCCCAGGTGGACATGAATCCCATTCTGCTCAAGCCCAGCAGCGAGGTGGGCTCCCAGGTCATCGTGCAGGGCAAGGTCTACGGCAACCTGGCGGCCCGGGATTATTATCGAGCACAAGCCCAAGCTGGTGCGGAAGGTGATGGAGTCCTACCGCCGCCTGGCCGCGGCCTATGACCTCATCGTCCTGGAAGGGGCGGGGAGCGCGGTGGAGCTGAACCTGAAGAAAAACGACCTGGTCAACTTCAGCATGGCCAAACGGGCCGGGGCGGCGGTGCTGCTGGTGGCGGACATCGACCGGGGGGGCGTGTTTGCGGCCACCATCGGCACCTTTCATCTGCTGACGCCGGGCTGAACGCCGGCTGCTCCAGGGGTTTATCATCAACAAGTTCCGGGGGGATATTTCCCTGTTTGATTCGGGTGTCGAGATCATTGAGCAGCGCACCGGCAAACGGGTCCTGGGGGTGGTGCCCTACATGAAAGACCTGCTGCTGCCCCAGGAGGACAGTGTGGCCCTGGAGCGTAAAATGGGGCAGGCCGTCAAGCCCATGGCCGGCGAAGCTGCAGATTGGGGTTATTCGCCTGCCCCACATCTCCAATTACACCGACTTTGATCCCCTGGAGCAGGAACCCGGGGTGAACGTCCGCTACCTGGACCACCATAATGCCTTGGACAACTTGGATGTCCTGATCCTGCCGGGCACCAAGAACACCATTGCGGATCTGCTCTATCTGCAGGGGACCGGGTTGGCGGAGAAAATCAGGGACTATGCCGAACACGGCGGCCGGGTCATCGGTATCTGCGGCGGCTTTCAGATCCTGGGGCAGGCGGTCCGGGACCCTCTGGGGGTAGAGGGCGCCGTGCCGGAGGCGGCGGGCTTGGGGCTGCTGCCCATTGTCACCACCATGGCCGGGGAGAAGACTACCACCCAGGTGGAGGCAAGATTTTTAGGGCTGGAGGAGATGAGGCGCCTCTTGTGACGGGCTATGAAATCCACATGGGATTGACGGAGCCGGTGGGGGAGGGGAGGGCGGTGTTCCGGATCGACCGCCGCCTGGAGGAGCCGGTGTCCCTTACCGGATGGCTGGGCCACGCCTGACTTTCGCATCTGGGGCAGCTACATCCACGGGTTATTTGATAGCGATGGGTTCCGGCAGGCCTGGTTAGCGGAACTGCGCCGGGAAAAGGGCCTGGAGGCGAGTGCCGAGGGGAATTATACTTTTGAGAGGTTTCAGGAAGAGCAGTTTGACCGGCTGGCGGAGGTGGTGCGGGGGTGTCTGGATGTGGAGTATTTGATGGGAATAATTAGGGGATCAAGGAATTAATACCAAGTTGCAATCTAATGAGTAATTTGATAGACTGTCCCAAAAATTATCAAGGGGGCAGTCATGGGAAAAATTACCAAGAGCATCCCCCACCTTTCCAAAGAGGAGATTCAGGAAAGGATCAAGGCAACGGTGGGATTTTGGCGAGTGCAAAAGTGGCTAGTGATTTTGAATGCCCTAGTTGATCCACGGCCTGCCGGGGAGATCGCTAAGCACACTGGACTTGCGGAGCAATCGGTTCACAATTTGATATCCCGATATAATCGCTTGGGTCCGGAAGCGGTGGAGGGACCGGGAAAGGGAGGCAGGCGCCGCTCCTATTTAAGCTTGGAAGAGGAGACTATGTTTTTAGAATCATTCAGACAGGCAGCTCTTACCGGTCAGATCGCTACTGTTGCAGAAATCAAGGAGGCCTTGGAAAGACGTATCGGGAAAAAAGTCCACAAGACCACCGTTTATAGGCTCCTTAAACGACAGGGGTGGCGGAAAGTGGTTCCCCGACCGTTCCATGTCGATGCCGACAAGGAGGAACAAGAGGCTTTTAAAAAAAATTCCTGAAATAATTGCTGAAAAACTGGAAGAAAGAGACCCGGAAGATAACCGTCCGGTATTACTTTTTGCCCAGGACGAGGGTCGCTTTGGCCGTATCAGTGATGTCAGGCGTGCCTGGTCGCCTCTGGGGACGAGGCCGCAAGCACCGAGACAGGTTATTAGAAGTTATCTTTATGTTTTTACGGCGGTATGCCCAGCATTGGGGAAGATGACCTCTCTCATCTTGCCCTGGGCTAATACGGAGATGATGAACATCTTTTTGAGACAAGTGGCGGAGGATTTTTCGGATTATTTTATACTCATGCTCACAGATCAGGCCGGTTGGCATGTATCCCAGAGATTACAGGTGCCTGAAAATATAAGACTAATAAAACTGCCGCCGCGCAGTCCAGAGTTAAATCCTGCCGAACATATTTGGGAAGAGTTACGGGAAAAGAATTTTGCCAATAAGGCATTCAAGGACCTTGATGAAGTAGAGGCCAAACTCTGTCAGGGTCTAAATGATCTCGCCAGAAATCCGGCAGGACTTCGTTCGATGACAAATTTTCCTTATCTTAATATTACTTGTTAGATGGCAACTTGGTATAAGAGCAAGCGCCAGTCAAGCACAAGGCAGGGCCGTTGCTGACCCTGCCTAAAGAATCAGCTAATCATTAAAAGGTCTGGATCAAGCCAGCAGTTTTCTCCTGAGCCCTGCCAGGCCCACTAGGCCGGCGCCCAAGAGCCAGACTGCGCCGGGAATGGGTACGGGGCAGATACAGGGAGGTGAACCACGAAGCGCCATGAAGGTGTTGTATGATAAAACTACAGAGGAACCAGGCGTCAGTCTATTTACATCCCAGGTAATGGTGTAGTCGCCATTGCCGATGTTTTTTTCAAAGATATCTTCAAAACTAAATGCCAACCTTTTAGGGCCTGTTCCTTCGGGGCGTATCACCCATAAAGGATTATAACCTAAATCAGGATTTACTGTTATGCCGTTTATGATAACATCAATGACTATAAACGGGTTTGAAACATTCGGAAAAATATATGAAACTACATTTGGGTTGAACAGCACGGATGTTACCGACTCGAGGCCGGTGCCCGTAAAGGTGTAGGTCACGGAGTCAGTTGCATCATCGAATGTAAAGTTTCCTGCACCTGGAGGAAAAGTGCTGTAATACGAGTCTGCAGAGGCCCCAGTCGCGGAAATAAGAACGATTAAAATGCCCGCCAGCCAAACAGCCACACTTTTTCTCATAAACCCCTCCTTTAATTAAAAGTTGTTCTATCCATATTCGTGGTACCGGTAGATTAAGGAAATATCGATCTCAACAATCGGTGCATTTTTGGCAGTAATAATTCCCCGGCCAGATTTTTAAGGACGACGTCTGCTGGTCAATTTCCAGAATAGGCCAGCCAACCCGTTGAGAACCAGGGGCGCAGAGCCAGGGTACGGGACGACCGGACAGGAAGAAAAGCTGGCGGAATACGTAGAGGTTATGAATCCATTGCTCCCCAACAGGGCCAGCAGGTCGGATGAAGTCATTCCATTAATCTGGCTAGAATCAGACCCCAGTAAAACAAGCGTTCTCTTCAGGATTGATTTGGTTGTAAACTGTGGCCCGCACCCCCCAGGTAAGGCTGACACCAACATTGGGGATATCGGTCAGGGTGAGCGGCCCGATGGAGGCGCCGGTGAAGATAAAGTCCAAATCAAAGGACAAATTGGGTTCGGCTGCAAAAGTCAAATAAGATTGCAACAAAAAAGGTCACCGCCCGACCGGCTGCGAGGCCGAATCAAGGTCTTTTGCACCACCTTGAGTTCCACCGAGTCCGGTAAAAGTCCCAGTTGAGGAACTGCCGATTATAAAAGTCCCGGTTCCCACACCAAGGGGGAGCCAGTCAAAATGGGTAGCGTCTATTTGCAGTTCTCCCATGAAGTTTAAGGTGCCGGTAATGGGCACTGCCTGGGCAGACACGTTGAAAATAAGCACTAAGGCAAAGACCAGCAAACAAACCAATCTTCCCATGGATCTCATCGCTTATCCTCCTGGTTGTTGTGTTTTCCTGAGATCAACATAAAAATAGTTTAAGCTGTCCAATCGCATTGCTGTTTAAATCCTGAAACATACCGAAAAAATAGTATTACTTTGATATAATTATGCAAATACAATGCCATATTTTAATTAATTGATATTACTTAAATTTAATTAATGCATAAAAATAATTGATTAAAATATTAAACATTATATTGATAAAAATATAAATAAACATAATAATAATAATAAGATAATGAATGTGTAAATAAATTTACATTATGTTCTAAGAATTAGACACGTAGATAAAAGGGGCGGGTTTACTCGACTTGATCTTGAAGGTTTCTATAAATTAGGAAAGGTAATTTTTTAGGGAACCTATGTTAGCAAAAAAAATAACGTCTGCTCTTACTTATTCGGGTTTTCCATATATACGCGAATAAGCGTTAGGAACCGCTCGCCATAGAGTTCAAGCTTCCTCTGGCCGATCCCGGAAATCTGTCGCATCTCTTGAAGAGTTTGGGGCAGGCATTTGACCATTTCCTTAAGAGTGCTGTCGTGGAAGATGACAAAAGCCGGAATATTCTGCTCCCTGGCAAGCTCAAGTCGCAAGGTGCGCAGTTTTTCCCAGAGATCCAAAGACGCCACATCAAGGGGCAGATCGGCTCGGTCAGACTTTACACTGGCAGATGCCTTGAGGTGGACAGAGACCGGATCTTGGCGAACTTGGAATTTTTGATTGCCTTTTAAGATGGTTCGGCTCTTGGGAGTGAGCCGGAATCCTCCCTTGCCTTCAATATCGACACTCAGAAGACCCGCGGCAACCAACTGGCGAAATACTGATTTCCACTCCTTCTCGGCTAATTCCATGCCGATGCCAAAGGTGGAAATCCGATCATATCCGAAACGGCGAATGCGCTCATTGGATTTCCCGAGAAGAACATCGATGAGATAGGCGGCGCCAAACCTCTGGCCGGTGCGATAAACGCAGGAGAGGGCCTTCTGGGCGACAATGGTGCCGTCCCAGGTTTCTACTTTGCCGTCGCAGGTGTCACAATGGCCGCATGATTTGAGCAGTTCTTCCCCGAAATAAGCGAGAAGCACCTGTCGGCGGCAGTCGGTGCATTCCGCATAGCCGAGCATAGCTTCCATTTTTCGTTGCTGAATCAGTTTGAACTGCTCATCCCCCTCGGAAAGATCGAGCAGCCGTCTTAACCCGACGATATCGGCCAGACTGTAGACCATCCAGGCGTCGGCCCGGTTGCCGTCCCGGCCGGCGCGCCCCGTTTCCTGGTAATAGGATTCCAGGGTTTTAGGCAGGTCCAGATGAGCCACAAAGCGCACATCCGGTTTATCAATGCCCATTCCGAAAGCTATGGTGGCAACGATAATAACGCCTTCTTCCCGCAGGAACCGGGTTTGGTGTCGGCGGCGCAGTTCCTGATCCATACCGGCATGGTAGGGGAGGGCGGTGAGACCTTTCTCGGAAAGCCATTGGGCAACTGCTGCCACTTTTTTGCGGGTCAGGCAGTAGACGATCCCGGCATCCCGGGGATGCCCCTGTTGAATAAACTTCAGCAGTTGATCTTTTTCTTTGTCTTTGAGTTCCACCTGGTAATAAATATTGGGCCGGTCGAAACTGGAAATAAATTGTCTGGCGTTCTCCAGTTTAAGTTTGTCGATGATTTCCTTCCGGGTTACCGGGTCGGCGGTGGCGGTCAGGGCGATCCGGGGAATGTGGGGGAAACGCTCCGGAAGGATGGCCAGTTGAAGATACTCCGGGCGGAAATCATGCCCCCATTGCGAGACGCAGTGGGCTTCATCAATGGCGAAGAGCGACAGCGGGGTTTGAGACAACAGTTCCTGAAATTCGGCCGTCAAAAGCCGCTCCGGGGCAACATAGAGCAGGTCAAGCTCACCAGAGAGCATCTGGAGCTTAACGGCATGGGCCTCTGCCGGAGTCAAGGTTGAGTTGAGGAATGCCGCGTTGATGTCGGTTTGACGGACGGCATCAACCTGGTTCTGCATGAGGGCAATCAGGGGAGAGACCACCACGCCCACCCCGGGGCGGATCATGGCCGGAATTTGATAACAGAGAGATTTACCGCTGCCAGTGGGCATCAGGACCAAAGCATCCTTCCCGGCCAGCAGATGGTGGATTATTTCTTCCTGATGAGTCCGGAAATTGCGGTAACCAAAGCAGGTGTGCAGCAGGTCACGGGGTGGCATGCCCTCGAATGTCTTCATTCTTTTCTCAGCTTATCGAAAAGCAGTTGCCAAAAGTCATTTCTTCCAGATCCCCTATCTTGAGCTTCACCACTCAAGGAGAGGACGGTCCATAAAGGAAGAAACCATTGGCAACTACTATATCAGAGCAAATGCATCTTTTCTGCTTCTTTGAGCAGATCATTTCTAAAGTTTTGATGGGCCAGGCTGATGATATCCAGGGCCCGTTCCCGGGTTGATTTGCCTTTCAGGTTGACGACGCCGTATTCGGTGACCAGGAAGTGGGTGTCCATACGGGGAGTAGTAACCACCGCGCCGGAGGTAAGCCGGGGAACGACCCGGGAAACTGCGCCCTGATGGGTGGTGGCGTAAAAGGCAATGATGGATTTACCGCCCCTGGAATTGAAGGCGCCCCGGACGTAATCCAGTTGGCCGCCGGTGCCGCTGAACTCGAAACCCCCCAGAAATTCGGAATTGCACTGACCCAAGAGGTCCACCTCGATGGTAGAGTTAATAGAAATCATGTGGTCGTTTTGGGCGATGACATGGGGATCGTTGGTGTAGGACACCGGGTAGCTGGCCATGCTGGGGTTGTCGTGCATAAATTCATACATCTGCCGGTCACCCAGGGCATTGGTGAAGAGGTGTTGGCGGGGGTGAAGATTCTTCCGGCGTCCGTTTATTACCCCTTTTTGGATGAGGCGGACCATACCGGGGCAGAAAAGTTCGGTGTGGATGCCCAAATCTTGGTGGCTTTCCAGGTGTTGACAGACGGCATTGGGGATGCCGCCGATGCCTAGTTGGATGGTGGCGCCGTCTGGCACCATGGCAGCGATAAGATGACCGATGACTTCGGCTTCGGGTTTGGGCGGGGAGGGAATGATTTCAGGGAGAGGGGCCTCGTGTTCCACCACTGCATCAACTTCCGAGATATGGAGCAACGAATCCCCAAAGACCCGTGACATCCGAGGATTGACCTCGACAATCAGCTTCTGGCAATGACGCGCTGCCGTGGAGATGTAATCGTTTACTGTGCCGAAGCTGAAAAATCCGGCCCGGTCCATGGGCGAAACAGTGGTCAGGGTGACATTCACTTTCATAAAGTCCCGAATCAACCGAGGGATTTGATGGAATTCATTGGGAACAAAATAATTCCGCCCCTGATGCACCAATTCCCGGTCCGCAGAGCTGACGAACCAGGAGTGGGCGGCAATCAGGTGACTGAGGTCGGGGGCCAGGATTGTCCGGGCGGAATGCTCCATGGGAAGGAGGGAATAGACTTTCAGAGAATGCAGATTCCCAGTCCGGACCTGGTCAGCCAATGCTGCCAACAGGGCCGGGGGTTCTCCCGAGGCCATGGCATATACGATGGTGCTGTCGGAGGCGATGTGTTCGACGGCCCTTGACGGTGTCATAAGTTTCTTTTGATACTCCCCCTGGTACATGGCAACCTTTCTTCATAGAGGTTTGGGATTTCTTTAGGGATTCGGATTGGCAGCAGAAATTTATTGGGCTTTTATTGCAAAAGCCTTTATCCTGCTATATCGGCCTTTAATCTCTTATAATTGAGCCAAGATTAGATGAAACTTCAAGGCACGTGATGATTTTGGCCAGCCGTCGTTGGATTTAACAGGATGCATTTGACAGACGCAATAAAAGAAATTCTGGCTACTGCCTGCTGCCAAGGCTCAGGCATGAGTGGGGGGTGCGCCTTCCTTGTTTTGGGGCGCTATGTTGGGTAGTGCTCTATCTCTGGTACTAAAAAAAACCTTGCCGCAGATTTTTAATCCCGAGCATAAAGGTCAGGGTGGTGGCGCTGGCCTTATGGCCCAAAAAGGCGAATTTCACGGCGCCAGCCTGGATATAGAGGGTGAGATAGAGATTAGATAATTTCATATCCAACTTTCTGAGGTTAACAGACCAGACGGGATCCTGCTGCAGGCTGTGCACATAATCCACGGCAGCTCCGAAGCTTGGAAAAGATATGATGATCTGGTCATCCCGGGCCTGGATTTTAAAATTTTCACCATTGAGGGAAAGGGCCAGGTCCGCATATAGATCTAAGGGAGGGACGGACATCTCCTGGCCTTATTTAGTTTCCCTGGTCCGGATTTTCAGGATGCCGTTCAGAATCCATTTGGCGTGCCCTGCCTCCGGAGCAGCAGCTTTGGGAACGTAGACTTCCAGATTTTGGAATTCATAGGTGATTTCGGCGTTACGGCCGGTTAAGGCTTCATACAGACTCAGGCCGAGTTCAGGCCAGGTGATGGTTTCCCGTTCAGCCATACTTAATCCCTCCGAATTTTCCTGTCGATTTTTATTATGGAAATATGTAAGAGCTTAATGCCCTGGTGTCAAGGTGCGGCCGTGATGGGGAACTTAATTATTGGAGAGACAGGGAAAGACTAAGAGTCGTCAAGGAAGGTTCTGGCCAAATGAGGATGTTAGAAAAGAGAGGTGCTCCTGTTCGCCAGGGGTCCCTGTCTGGTGGCGGAGTTGGGCCCGAGATTTTCTGGCCTGGTCAACCAGAGCTCTAGCCCAGGCTGGGGTGGCCAGGGCATGGATATGGGTGTAGGTGGCCAGGACATTTTTGTAGCTGACGCCATCTCGGTGGCCGGTGACCCCGTGACCTCGATCTAGCCGGAATACCAGGTTCAATCTCTCCAGGTCGCTTTCGATAACCCGGGAATAGTGGAATTCATGCCCCAGCAGTTTGGTTCCCTTTGGAAAAAAAGGATTGGCCCGGTCCACTTCGATTACCGTATAGCCATGTCCCTGGGGCTTTTTTTCCAGCAGCACGCTCAGCGGTAACGCGCCCACCATGGGATAACTCTGCTCCCGGATGATAATATGTTCGCCGAGATACATCAACCCGCCACATTCGGCATACACCGGTAGTCCATCCTCAATGGCCTCTTTCAAGGACTGGCGGAACTTTTGATTCCTGGCTAAAGCCTCGGCATTGGTTTCGGGGAAGCCGCCGCCGATATAGAGTGCATCCAACGTGGGCAAGGCTTCATCTTCCAGGGCGTTAATTGTTACCAGGCGGGCGCCTGCAGCAACTAAGGCCTCCAGATTTTCCGGATAATAAAATTGAAAAGCGGCGTCCCGAATGATGCCGATGACCAGGGGTTCAGAGTGGGATGGAACTTCGTAGGCGGGGATATAGTCAGTTTCTGGCAAGTCGGGAGCGCTCTGGGCGATTTCCCAGAGGCGTTCCAGATCCAGATATTTTTGAGCCAGATTTTGCGCTGTGACCACTGCCTGGCAGGCGCCGCTATGCTCCTGCGGGGGCACCAAGCCCATGTGGCGTTCAGGGAAGACGGCGCATTTCAGCCGGGGCAGGGCCCCCAATACCGGAATACCACAGGACCTGCTCGATAGAAGCGCGCAACACCCCTTCGTGGCGAGGCCGGGCTATTTGATTGAGAATAACCCCTTGAATGGCCACGTCAGGGTCGAACTTTTGGCAGCCCAACACGATAGCTGCAGCGGTGCGGGTAGTCATGGTGCAATCGACTACCAGCACCACTGGAGCTTTCAATAATTTTGCTAATTCCGCCTACTAAAGGCGCCGGCTGCGTCCAGACCGTCGTATAACCCCCGGTTGCCTTCGATGAGCGCCCCATCTGCCGCTGCAGTATGAGACATCAGGGAAAACAGCATGCTGCCCCGATTCATCAGAAACGGATCAAGGTTATAACAGGGGCGTCCGGCCGCCAAGGCATGCCAGGCCGGATCTATATAATCCGGCCCCTTTTTAAAGGGGACGATGGCCCGTCCCCGCTGGCGCCAAGCGGCTAAGAGTCCCAAGGTAAGGGTAGTCTTGCCGGAACCGCCCCGGAGGGCGGATAGGACCAGACGGGGACAAGGCTGATGCATTAGTGCTTTGCAGCCCCTTCTTCGTGGGGTATTTCAATGAAACTCCCGCCGAAGTAGGTATACACACAGCGGGCCGAATCAATCAGCTCTTTGATGGCGTATTTGACGTCGTTTTTGTCGACGCGGTCGCCATACTCTTTGATCATGAGCTTGGCAATATCTCCGGCCTTGAGCTGTTTCTTACCCTGGGCCTTGGTGACAGCTTCAAAGATTTTTTCGACCAGCTCTTCTTTGCTTACTTTATCTGCCATTTAAATCACCTAACTAGAACTTAAAGTGCATTGAGGTTCTATAGGTGTCATAGGCCCACCGATAGTCATCAATGTGCTGGAAGGTAAAGGGAATTTCAGCGTACGTCAAAGAAACGTTCCCACCCGATGCGTTCGATCCATTCGCCCACGCGTCCCCAATTCAGGGCGCCCTTTTCGTAGGCGACGAGGATTTTGCGGATGGCCTGCACAGTTTCCGGCCAGAGCGGCGGATTATTGGGCATATACGGCACCGCCAGACGGGAGAAGGCCGGCGGAGACTTGGAGTTGGAAACCTTACCACCTACCAGCAGGGCGACGCCGCCTTTTTCGGCGTCGAACACCGGTAAGGCCGGGCACATGGTGTAGCAGTTGCCGCAGTACATGCAGCGTTCTTCGTTCCACGACCACGCTCTTAATGGCCTTGTCGGGATGAGGCCGGATGGCACCCGTGGGACAAGAAGCGATGGTGGTGGGGATTTCGCACAGGTGGCGCAGCCTTTCGTGGTTCACTTTGGGGGGCTACGGTGGATCCCCAGGATGGCGATGTCGGAGCAATGCACCGCGCCGCACATGTTCAAGCAGCAGGCCAGGGCGATTCGAACCTGGGCCGGCAGTTTGTGGGAGCCGAAATATTCAAACAGATCATCCATGACGACCTTGACAATACCGGAGGCATCGATGGCCGGGGTATGGCAATGCACCCAACCCTGGGTATGGACGATGCTGGTCACGGAATGACCGGTGCCACCTACCGGCCAGCCTCTCTTTTTGAGCTCAGCCTTTAGGGGCTCAATTTTACTCTTATCAGTTAATAAATACTCGATATTATTGCGACTGGTGAAACGTAAATAGCCATCGCTGAATTTATCGGCCACGTCACATACTTCGTTAACGTAGTCGGTGCTTACCAAACGACCGGAACCCATGCGGACCGAATAGAGTTCGGCGCCCGAATCTGAGGTATGTTTCAACACCCCAGGCTCCAAAATCGCGTGGGATTTCCATTTGCCATAGTTTTCTTTGATAATCGGAGGCAAAAATTGATCGTATTTTGGAGGACCAATGTCCGTTTTTCTTTCCGCCATGTTGTTAGTCCCTCCTAACAGGAATCAAACTTTAGTAATTTTGTTGGTCGCCGGCCCTAACCGGCGATTATTAGCCTTAGGCAATCAACTTTCGGATCAGAGGATGCCTGTTTATAACTTGATATATTTTCTACCCGCAGCCTCAGCCTCAAAGTCCTCTGCATGCCAGAAGAAGAAGGGATTGGCGTGTGGAATCTTCACGGTCTGTGGCGGAGCCGGTAGGTCAACGGACTGGAAGAAATTGCGCATGCCTAAACGCAGCATCAGTTCGCCCACGCGCTCCCGGTTCTTGCCGTTTTCCGTCCACCATTCGTGAATCCGGCCGATTAACTCATTGAATTCATCATAGGGATTTTCCATCCGCATGAAGGGTACGATGACCCAGCTCAACTGGGCGCCTTCAAGAATAGGAGCATGGGAACCGAGGAGAATGGTCGCACCGACATCGGTGCCGGGGCGCAGGGCCTCGGGCATCAGGCTGAGACAGTGCATGCAGTGGTTACATTCTTTGTTGTTGATTTTTAAGGTTTTGCCATCCCAGAGCATACACTGGGTGGGGCAGAGATCAGTGACGTCTTCGGCGACGTCCAGTTTGGCGACATTGGCGCCGCCGCCCCGAGCTTTCAGTTCGCCGCCCTGGTAAGCTTTCACTGCGGCCTGGTCGATGCGGATGTCGTCTTTCCAGACGCCGATGACCGAGCAATCGGCCCGGGCCACTGCGGCCACGCAGTCGTTGGGGCAGCCGGATATTTTGATCTTAAATTTGTAGGGGAAACCGGGGCGATGCAGCTCGAACTGGAAGGCCTGGGTGGACTCATAGCATAGATCCATGGTATCGATGCAAGACCATTCACAGCGGGCCGGACCCACACAGCAGCTCGGGCTCCGCATGGCCGAACCGGAACCGCCCAAATCCCAGCCGTTCGAAGTCAGTTCTACAAAACAGGGTTCCAAATCTTCGGTGCGGGTTCCCAGAAAATGATGTCGCCGGTGGAGCCATGCATGTTGGTGACACCGCTGCCATGGCGATCCCAGATATCCATCAGTGTCCGTAAGGCCTTGGTGGTATAAAACCAGCCTGAAGGTTGGTTGACCCGAACGGTGTGGAAGTGTTCACAGCCTGGAAATTCTGTCGGCAGGTCGGAATAGCGGCCGATGATGCCGGAGCCGTAGCCCAGAACGCCGACAATACCACCGTGTTTCCAGTGGGTAATTTTGTCTTTATAAGACCGTTCCAACTGCCGCAACAGGTCTCTGGTCTGAGGTTTTTTTCCAGCCATCCTCTTCAGGTCTGTTACGAAGCTCGGCCACGGGCCGCCTTCCAGTTTATCCAACATTGGGGTTTCTGACATTAACCCTACCTCCCTTTTTATAAATAAAATCAAACCAGACTTATCCTTTTTTTCACAAACAAAGCCATTATATCACTTGTGGGAATAATTTTGTCAACAAAAAAAAAGGGGCAATATCAAAGGAATTTCCACTTTCGGCAGAGGAATCGCCCCGATTCCGGCGGCAAAAGAACTTTTGCTCGTTTAACTTGGGGAGAGTATGTTGATCGGCCCAAGCTTTCCCAACTCCTTCAGACACTTCTCGGCTGGTCCCACTACCAGAATTACCAGGGCCTCCGGAAGCAAATATTTGTGGGCGACAGTTTCGGTGGCTGCCTGGTTTACCTCCAAAATCCGCTGCCGGTAGAGCTTCAGGTAATCGCTGCCCAGGTTGTGTAAATCAATGCTGATCAACTGCCGGGCCAGGCCTCCGGGCGTTTCCAAACTCAGAGGGAAGCTCCCCACAAAGTAGCTCTGGGCGTCGGCCAATTCTGCTGCGGTGACGCCATTGCCCTTTACTTCTGCCATGACGTCCTTGATTTCCTGCACCACCGCAGCGGTATGCTCTGCCGGGGTGAAGGTGGAAATGATGAACGGCCCCGGGGCGCGGCGAAAGTGAAACTGGCTCCGGATGCCGTAGGTTAAGCCTTTTTCGGCCCGGATACGCATCATTAACCGGGATGAAAAGCCGCCACCGCCAAAAACATAATTCACCAGGCGCAAGGGAAAAAAGTCCGGATTGTTGCGGGGCGGCCCCAGATGGCCGCAGCGGATCTCGCTCTGAGCCAGATTCGGGCGGTCCAACAGGTAAATCCCAGGCTGACACAAGGTCTCCGGAGCTTCCTGAAAGGGCGGCGAGGGCTGGCTGGGAGGAGACCAGGTCCCCCAGAACTGCTCAGATGTGGCCACTACCTTGGCTTCCGGGACCATGCCCACTACCACCAGGGTGCTCTCGTGGGGGTGGCACTGATGGTGATAAAAAGACTGCAGGTCAGTCAGCCCCAGGGCCGCCAGGGAAGCGGGACTGCCATCCGGAGGGTGACCGTACGGACTGTCGCCGAAAAAGAGGGGTAAATAGGTCCGGTTTGCCACTTCTCGGGGATCATCCTGGAGATGAATCAATTCTGCTTGGCGACGCTCCTGCAAAAAGGCAAATTCTTGTTCCGGAAACCCTGGTTCCCGGACCATTTCTGCCAGCAGCGCCATCAGCTCCGAAAAATCTTCCGCCAGGCCTTCCAGGGTTATCAGGGTGTGGTCCCAGGACCCATGCGCCGTAAGCATGGCGCCCCGGCCTTCGATGGTCAGGGCCAGCTCCAGTTGGTCTTTATGTTTGGTGCCCAAGGTCAGGCATTCGGCCAGACAGTCAGCGGCCCCGCCTTTACCGGCAGGGTCGACCTCGGAGCCGCGTTTAGCCATGAAGGCAATGCTTACCCACGGCGTGCGCGTATACTCCATTCCCACAACCCTCATCTGGTTAGGAAGACTGTGAATA
Source organism: uncultured Acidobacteriota bacterium (assembly GCA_963698725.1). Classification (GTDB taxonomy): domain Bacteria; phylum Acidobacteriota; class Vicinamibacteria; order Vicinamibacterales; family Fen-181; genus FEN-299. Next base: position 109,019 of record CAVORY010000002.1, on the reverse strand, counting down.
TACATTTCCGGCAGAAAATCATCATTTTTCAACATGATCCATCCTCATTTCATTCTCAACGCCCTGGGATAACGAGAAAATAACTGCAGTATTTATTCATTGCTCTCATCCCTTTTCCCTGCTTTTAACTAACCGGCCCCAGGGTGGCGTTTTCCTCCGGCGATACCGGTTTGACCACCACCACAGTGCGATTATCCTCATGGAGATATTTTTTGGCCGCTTGTTGCACCTGGTCCAAGGTCACCTCTTCATAGCAGGTCAACAGTCCGTTGATGCCATCGGCATGGCCGGTTTTCAAGTACAGGAGGGCCGCCAGGAGACCCCGGTAAAAATTATTGGCCAACACCCGCACGGTTTGGGAGCGCATGAGCTTTTTAACCCGGGCCAGTTCTGCCTCTGCCAGTCCGTGGGTCTTTATCTGTTCGATTTCTTCCCAGACTGCCGCTTCAGAGCAGCTATCGGTTCTCCAGGGGGAGCAATACCGGTTATAACCAACAGCCCCGGGTCTTGCGTGGTAAAAGGTGGCGGCGACAGGTCTACGTCAACTTCGATGGCCAAACCGGGTCGTACCAGCTTTTGATAATAGCGGGAGGCCTTCCCCAACCCCAGGGCCGCAGCCAACAGCAATATGGTATACGTCTCCTGGTCCTGGATTGAGGGCACATGAAAACCGGCCAGAAAGGATTCTACCTGGGAGACCTTTTTAAACACGGCCCGGCGTTCACCCCGCTGGGGCGGTTCGGTGGTATAAACCGCCGGAACCGGCCCGGTGCTGGGAATGCCGCCAAAATATTTTTCCACCAATTCCCTGGCTTTTTCCGGCTCCACGTCTCCCGCGACCATGGCTACCATATTGGCCGGATTATAATAGGTCCGGAAATAATCCAGGCAGTCATCTAACGTCATGGCCACCAGATCGCTGTCCCAGCCAATCACCGGCCATTTATAAGCATGTTGGGAGTAAGCTGTGGCAAAGAGCAATTCCAGGGGCAGGCCGAAAGGGCTATCCACTGACCGCAGTTTCCGTTCGCTGCGCACCACTTCCCGTTCGGAAGTAAAACTTTCCTGGGTGAGATCCAGATTGAGGAGGCGATCCGCCTCCAGCCGCACCACCAATTCCAGGTGCTCCGCCGGGATATTTTCAAAATAGGACGTGTTGTCCTGGGTAGTAAAGGCGTTAACCTCTCCCCCCTTGGCCTGGATAATGCGGGCAAACTCCTCCGGCCCCAATTCCTTGGAACCTCGAAACATCATATGTTCGAAGAGGTGACTGATGCCAGTGATTCCCTGTCGTTCATTGCGGGAACCCACGCGCATAATGCACCTGAAATGAGACGATGGGCAGACTGGATTGGGCAAGACCAGAAGCTTCAGGCCGTTGTCGAACTGATATTCCTTGACTTCGATGGCCGGATTCCAGTTTTTGGGGTCGAGATTTTTTTGCATAGTAGATTCCCAGTTGTTTCAGTTGTATCTTGAATTAAAAGGTTGGCGTTGAATTATTGGCTGCCTTAAAGGCTTTCAGCATTCAGCAAAAACAAAAGACTTTAGATTCACCATTTTTTAAGCTGACCGCTGATCGCCAACAGCCTGGTTAGCGTTTCCCCGGTGGATACCCAGCCCACAGGCTTAAGCAGCGACCTCATCCACTTCCACTTGTGCCGGCGAGGACTGGGCAATGGGGATACCGCCCAGGCTTTTCTCCCCCCAATAACCGTTGGACCAGACGAGCCGCCTGTTCACCTAACGGCCTCATAGTTCAGGGTGACGCTGAGCACGGCGCCCTTGCCCTCGAGGCGGGGATTGCCGTTCACGACCACGAAACGGCGCTCTTTGCCCATCCGCAATAAGGGTTGAGCATACTGCTCGGGAGAATTGATCCGGCGGGATGAAAACCACCTGCACCCCTGTTGTCTGCAGTTCATGTAAAGCTGCCGTGGCCTGAAGCTCCGGGGAGACCGGCAACGGCGGTCAGTTTGAGGCCGGCTTCTTGAGCCAGGGCTGGCAATATTTTGTTTGAGTTCCACTGAGGGGCCTTCAAATGGGTTATAGAGCAGCCCCCAGTGCCGCTTGGCCGGGAAGAGTTTTTGCGTCTGCCGGATGGCTTCTTCCAGGGGCGGCGGGCTGGCGATACCGATGATATTTTCCTGGTGATCATCGGGATGGGCTTTATTATAGGCGGCGCCGGAATGGTAGGGATCGGCCACCATGGCAAAGACCACCAGGGTTTTCTTGATTTTGGGCGCAGTCAGGGTCAAGGCCTGGGTGCCCAGGACGATCAGGAGCTGGAGCTTCTCCGCAGCCAGTTGCTTGATCAGGATTTCCCCCTGGGCATAATCGCCGCCGGCAGTCACCACGGGCAGAGACCGACCCAGAACCCGTTCCATCCCGGTCAGAACGGCTTTGGCCTGGGGCGTGAGGGACCAGCAAAAGACCTTGATGGGTCCTGGGATTCAGCCTGGCTCCTGACAGGCAGGAAAAGCCAGGGAAGCCAGGACCAGGAGAAGATAAGATTTTTTCATCACAGTTACTCGGCCGCGGCGCCTGGTCAAGTCACGACCTAACACGGTGGCATCAGTGGATAAGTTTACCGAGGCGATCCCAGCGGGGCCAGAAATTCTTTTTATCCAGAGAGAAATAAATGATCCAGGCCTTGCCCCGGACATTGTCCAGGGGCACGGTGCCCCAGAAGCGGCTGTCGTAACTGTGGTCCCGGTTGTCGCCCATGACAAACAACTGGCCGGGCGGCACAGTAATCGGGCCGAAATTATCCCGCCGGCTGCCTTCCGAGCCATTGGCCGAAATCCAATGGTCATTCTGGTCAATGATGTGATAATCTTTAAAAATTGCCTGGGGCGTTTCCACCAACTTATCGTTGATATACAATTTTTTATTGATGATCTGGATTTTATCGCCGGCGACGCCGATGACGCGTTTGATGAAATCCTTAGTGGGGTCCTTGGGATAAATAAAGACCACGATGTCACTGCGCTGCGGTTCGCCGAGGGGAATCAGCACCTGATTGGTAAAGGGGTTGCGGATGCCATAGGCAAACTTGTTTACCAGCAGATAGTCGCCGATCTGCAGGGTTTCCAGCATGGACCCGGAAGGAATGGAAAATGCCTGCACCACAAAGGCCCGGATGAACAGCGCCAGGAACAGGGCGATGACGATGGCCTCGAGATACTCCCGCCATAATGGTTTTTTTCTTTTAGTGGCTGGGTCAGGAAGACTCATTCAGCTGCTTTGGCCATAGCTACTCCCGCATGCCAAACACCGCCAGGAAGGCCTCCTGGGGTATTTGAATTTTGCCGATCTGCTTCATGCGCTTTTTGCCTTCTTTCTGTCTTTCCAAGAGTTTACGTTTCCGGGTGATATCGCCCCCGTAACACTTGGCGGTGACATTTTTTCTGCAGCGGCGCCACCTGCTCCCGGGCAATCACCCGGGAGCCGATGGCCGCCTGGATCACCACCTCAAACATCTGCCGGGGGATGATTTTTTTCAGCCGTTCGGTCAATTCCCGGCCCCAGCGATAGGCTTTGTCTTTATGGACGATAATCGACAAGGCGTCGATGGCCTCGCCGTTGACCAGCAGATCCATCTGAATGAGGGCAGAAGGGCGGTAGCCCAGCATCTCGTAGTCCATGGAGGCATAGCCCCGGCTCAGGGACTTGAGCTGATCATAAAAGTCCATGAGGATTTCATTCAGGGGTAATTCGTAAATCAGTAACGCCTTCTGGTTGGGAAAGAAGCGGATCTCCACCTGGCGGCCCCGCTTTTCTTCGCACAGATTCAAGATGTTACCTAAATACTCCGTGGGGGTATGGATTTCCACCCGGACGATGGGCTCCTCCAGGTGTTGGATTTTGCCCCAGGGCGGCAGTTTAAGGGGGTTGTCCACCCAGATTTCTTCACCCTTGGTGGTGACGACTTTATAAACGTCGTGGGCGCGGTGGCCAACAGGGATAATTCGTATTCCCGTTCCAGCCGTTCTTTGATGATCTCCAGATGGAGCAGACCCAAAAAACCCAGGCGGAAGCCGAACCCCAGGGCGGCGGAGGTCTCCGGTTCATAGGTAAAGGAGGAATCATTGAGCCGCAGCTTTTCCAGGCCTTCCTTGAGGCGGCCGTATTCCCCGGGATCTACGGGATAGAAGCCGCTGAAGACCATGGGTTTGATCTTTTTAAAACCCGGCAAGGGTTCCGGGGTGGGTTTGGAGGGCATCGGTGATGGTGTCGCCGATCATGGCGTCGGCCAAGTTTTTGATGGTGGCGGTTAAAAAACCCACCTCGCCGACGCTTAAGGTCTCCACCGGGGTGGCGTGAGGGCTAAACACCCCTAACTGGTAGACTTCAAAGTTTTTCCCGGTGGCCATGAGCAGAATCCGCTGGCCCTGGTGCACCCTGCCGGCCAGTACCCGGACCATGACCACGGTCCCGACGTAGGGGTCGAACCAGGAATCGAAGATCAGCATCTTCAATGGGTCCTCGGCCCGGCCCGGAGGGGGCGGCACCCGGGTGACGATGGCCTCCAGGATATCCTCGATGCCCTGCCCGGACTTGGCGCTGGCCCGGATAGCCGTGGCGGGATCGACGCCGATGATTTCCTTGATTTCTTCGGCCACTTTGTCAGGGTCGGCATTAGCCATATCACATTTATTGAGCACCGGGATGATTTCCAGATTGTGTTCCAGGGCCAGATAGGCATTGGCCAGGGTCTGGGCCTCCACTCCCTGGGAGGCATCCACCACTAATAAAACCCCATCACTGGCCGCCAGGCTTCGGGAGACTTCATAGCTGAAATCCACATGCCCGGGGGTATCGATGAGGTTCAAGAGATACTCCTGGCCATCTCTGGGCCTGATACCAGAGCCGCACGGCCGCGGCTTTGATGGTGATGCCCCGTTCCCGTTCCAGATCCATGCTGTCCAGGAATTGATCCCGTTTTTCCCGGGAGGTGATGGCGCCGGTATATTCCAGCAGTCGATCCGCCAGGGTCGATTTGCCGTGGTCGATATGGGCGATGATGGAAAAATTGCGGATGTATTTGGGATCCATGAATATACAACAGGGGCGGTATCCACCCGAGCTAGGCGGTCAGCTGGCGGATTAACTCCGGCCCCTGGGCAAAAGAATCCAGATGATAGTCAGCTTCCAGTTGCGGATTGCGGAAAGCCACTAATTTTACCCCGCAGTTGCGGGCGAATTCCTGGTCAACGGTGGAATCGCCGAAATAAAGAGCTTCCTCCGGGCCGATGCCGAAATGTTGGAAAGATTTTCAGAAACGATTCCGGATGGGGTTTGGGATGCGCCACGTCCTGGGCGGAAATGATGATATCAAAAAAATCTTTTAATTTATGGTGCTCGAAAACGGCTTTGGTGGTGGTGGTCCGGTTGGTGGCCACCGCGGTGCCGAACCGGGGCCGCAGAAATTGCAGAAATTCTATGAGGTGGGCCTCGCGCAGCATCAAGGGAATGAACTGCATGTAATCCAGGCTGCGGCAGTACTGGATAATTTCGTCCAGATGGGGATGGTCCGGAAAAATATGAGCCAGAGATTCATAGACCGTATGGGCATGGATATAATCTACTGCCGGCGCATCCATGGGCGGACAGTTGAAATGCTCCAAGACGTGATTATAAAAAGCAATATTGGAAGCCCGGGAGTCAAATAAGACCCCGTCGCAGTCAAAGGCGACAACTTTTAGTTTCATAGGGATATCGATTTGTTGGCAAGTTCTGTCAGGGGTCAGTGAAGACCACGTTAAATTAATTAATTATATTAATTTAACCGCAATTCAGTAATTGTCAATTATAGCCTTAATTTTGTAGATTCTTGAGGTTATATCATTAAACACGGCATGCTTGCAAATCGGCAGGGCAGCGTATTCATTTTTATCCTTTTCACCTAAATATTTTGATATAATAATCTAGTTAATATTTTTTACAAGACAGGTTATCTTATGAAAGCACTCCTTGCATTGGAAGACGGCCTGGTGCTCACCGGCCGCTCTTTTACCGGGCCGGGCGAGGCCGCGGGGGAGGTGGTGTTTAACACCTCCATGACCGGGTATCAGGAAATCCTCACCGACCCTTCCTATAAAGGCCAGATCGTCACCATGACCTACACCCTGATCGGCAACTACGGCGTTAATCCGGAGGATGTGGAATCCCGGGGGGTCCAGGCGGAGGGTTTTATCGTCAAGGAATACCACCCCTATCCCTCCAACTGGCGGGCCAAAGGCAATCTGGCGGACTATCTCAAGGCCAGCGGACGCCTGGGGGTGGAAGGCATCGACACCCGGGCGGTGACCAAGCGGCTGCGGGAGGCAGGAGCCATGCGGGGCATTATCTCCACCCTGGATCTGGATCCGGCTTCCCTGGTGCGCCGGGCCCGGGAGCTTCCCAGCATGGAAGGGGCCAATCTGGTGGATCTGGTCACCTGCGCCGAACCTTACTGGTGGGATGAGAGTGCGGGTCTGCCCAAACAGTACCGACCGAAAACCTGCAAACCCTCTGGCAGCAGCGCTCCGGTAAAAAAGTGGTCCTGTATGACTACGGGGTCAAATTCAATATTATTCGCAATCTCAAGGCCCGGGGTCTGGAGGTCCTGGTGGTCCCGGCCACCACCCCGGCCGCGGCGGTCCTGGCCCTCAATCCCGATGGCATTGTCCTGTCCAACGGCCCCGGCGACCCGGCCGCGGTGACCTATGCGGTGGACAACGTCCGCCAGTGTCTGGGGCAGAAGCCGGTGTTCGGCATCTGTCTGGGGCACCAGCTCATGGGTCTGGCCTTGGGCGGGCGCACCTTTAAACTCAAGTTCGGCCACCGGGGCGGCAACCAGCCGGTGAAGAATCTCCTGAGCGGCCGGGTGGAGATCACCTCCCAGAATCATGGTTTTGCCGTGGACCTGAATTCCATTGCCGACCCGGCGGTGGAACTGACCCATGTCAATTTAAATGACAACACCCTGGAGGGCTTGCGGCATCCGAAACTCAAGGCGTTTTCGGTGCAGTATCACCCGGAGGCCAGCCCGGGGCCGCATGATGCGGATTATTTGTTTGATGAGTTTATGCGTTCGATGGAAAACTAAAATAATAATTAGGGCTTAATATAAAATAAGGTCAGCAGGCTGAATATGAAAATTAAAGTTATTGTCCACGAAGCGGAAGAAGGCGGATACTGGGCCGAAGTCCCGGCCATACCCGGTTGCGCCACCCAAGGAGAGACCTTTGAGGAACTATTAAAAATCTCTATGAAGCCATTCGAAGGTTGTCTCTAGCTACATTTACGAATAGCAATAATTTGAATTGGAAGAGATTTTATGGGCCAGATAATCTGAAAAAACGCAGATTTTTTGAGGGATTACTTAAAATTTCCAATTTCTGCCTACAACTGTTTCGAAATGTCTCTCCCGATGATACCCATAGTTATGTTCAAGCTGGGGGAGGCAAGACCGGGGTATATTGGCGTTATTATGTTACAAATCATAGTGCTAGCGCAATATTTTATCTTAATCATAGTGATCAGCATTTTAACAGGGATTGTTATTTTCAGCTTAAAGCTTCCAAAGATAAAATTAATGCTGATTTTGGGGGATCATTAGATTGGAACTTTAAGGATGGCAGAAAATGTCAATATATTCAATCTATTTGTAATATAGGGGGAGTAGAAGACGAGAGGAATTGGCCGGAAATTTATGGGGATCTTGTAGATCGTATGGTTCGACTTGAAAAGGCTCTAAATTATTATATTAATCGGCTTCCTGAATAATACTTCGATTTAGATTAGGTTTTACAATTCCAGCCTTATGTATGGAAAATCTCTATTAAATACTTTTTTAGGGGCAATCCTATGAAATTTAAAGTAGTGTCTCGAGCCAAGTGACGAAGGCGGTTATACGGTCTATGTGCCGTCGCTCCCTGGATGCATCTCCGAGGGTGATACGCTGGAAGAGTGCCTTGGCCAATATACGTGAAGCGATATCGCTGTATCTTGAAGAGGACGAACCGTTCCAGGTCCCTGAAAAGGCTTCGGTCATGGAAATCGTCTTATGACGGTTATTCCCAGTCTCCCGTTCATTGCGGTTATTGCGGCGTTGGAACGGGCCGGTTGGATAGTAAGCCGCCAGAAGGGAAGCCATATACGCCTAAAAAAAATTTCTGCTGGAAAAATGCAAAAACTCACGGTTCCGGCCCATCGGCCCATAAAACGCTCCACTCTGGCAAAAATAATTAAGCAGGCCGATTTGACGTTGGACGAATTTTTTAAGATTCCTCTAAAGTAAACAATCTTCAAGATAATCAATGTGAAAACAACTGGAAGCGAGGTCAAAGTCAATGAAAGTATGTAGCATTGGACTTGATCTGCCCGAGGGCAAGATCAAGTATCACGACGATAAGTTTTTGGAACTGGTGAAAAAGTGCGACCCGTTAAAGATCACCCCTTTTTATGTGGAATTTATCCAGGACGACTTTGTTCATGCTGATGCTTTTGTGGTGGCGGCGGACAATGTTTTGGATCTGCTGATCCTGGATATGGAAAAACTGGAAGGCCGGCGGGACCGGACCGATGATGACGTTGAAAAAGACCTCATCGGCAGATGTCTGGAGATGTTGGAAGGGGAAGAGCCCCTCTGTGACGGCGTTTTTTCCCAGGAGGAGTTGGTTCTGTTAAAAACCCTGGCGCCTCTGAGTCTGAAACCGACTCTGGTCGTCAAGGAACCCCTGGAGCTCAATGATATCATCAGCCAGGTATTAGAGAAAGCCAGTATGGTCTTTTTCTACACCGTGGGCAAAAAAGAGGTCCATGCCTGGCCGGTGCCCGGCATGCCGACATCGTCACCTGCGCCGGCAAGATTCACACTGATCTGGCCCGGGGCTTTATTAAAGCTGACATTGTCAAATATGAGGATTTCCTGCACGTCTTTAATATGCAGGAAGCCCGCGACAAAAAACTGGTGCATTTGGTGGACCGGGATTATCATATTGAGGACAGGGGATATTGTGGAAATTCGGTTTAATGTCTGATGGCAATATCTCTGGATTCCATCTGGCGGAGGATGATCAGATCTAAGTATGATCACAAGGTCTATAATTCAGCAGGCGGCTGCGCTGCTTAAAGATGCAGCCGAACCCAGCCGGATCATACTCTTTGGCTCCTATGGCCGTGGCAATCCGCATGAAGATAGCGATTTGGATTTCTTAGTGGTCCTGCCGGAGATGAGGGATCGTCGGGCAGAAATGGTGAGATTGCGCCGGGTGTTGCGGCCTTTGCGAGTACCTGTAGATATCCTTGTAGTGAGCGAAGCTGTTTTTAATAAGTGGTCTGGCACCCCTGGAAATGTTCTTTTTGAGGCGGTCCAAGAGGGGCGAGTGCTTTATGAAGCAGCATGAGCTGGCTTGGCTTTATCTGCAAAAGGCCAAGGAAGATGAAGCGTTGCTGGACGAAGTGCTGGACTCCCCTCGCATTAGTGATTCGGTCTTTGGTTTTCATTGCCAACAGGCTGTTGAAAAGCTTCTCAAAAGCTCTATTGTCCTTTCAAGGCATACGTTTCCGCAAGACCCATGATTTGCTGGAACTCATTGATCTCTTGGTTGATAATGGTTACCCTATTCCAGAATATATCAACGACATCGATTACTTAACTCCCTATTCCGTTGAATTTCGGTATGAGCTTTTTCCCATGGCTGAAGAAATGAGTCTAGATCGCCAGAGAAACTCGGAAGTTGATTGCCAAACTGCGTTCCTGGATTGAGGAACAGGTGGAACTCAAGAAGGTCTGAACCATGAAGGAAGCCTATCTCCGGAAATGGCACCGGCGCCTGGGCATCATCTTGGCTCTGTTTATTTTCCTGCAGACCCTAGCGGCTCTGGTGCTCAATTTAGAAGACCTTTTTGAAATCGCCGCAGTGACGGGCTGGGCCAACGTGCTGCATCGGGGGGGCGGCGATTTCGGCACAGTTTACCGAACACTTCTGGGTTTGGGCTTTTGGGTATGGCCGTTTCCGGCAGTTTTATTTTTTTTAAAATTTGGCAGCGCACCCGAAAAAGATAGAATTCTTGCCGACAGCGAAATAAAATGGATAAACTTACCCTGGCTATCCTCCAAGAATTCAAACAAGCAGTCACCTGTCTGTATGGCGACAGACTGAAAAGGTTACTATGCTATGGCTCCCAGGCGAGAGAAGAGGCAACGCCGGATTCGGATATTGATCTGGCCTTAGTTTTAGAGGGTAAGATTCAACCTTCCCTAAAAATTGACCGATTGCTGGATATTTTGGCTGATTTTAACTTACGTTACGGAGTTTTGATTTCTTTAATCCCAATCGCACAAGAAATCTGGCTATCAGCAGCAGGACCTTTTTGGAGAAATCTAAAGAGCGAGGGAGTGGAACTCTGAAAGATCGAACCGGTCTTATTAGTAAGGCGAAACGATTTCTAAACTCAGCCCAACACCTTTTGAATTCCGGATTCATGCGGGTTATCATCCCTGGTAGAAGTAACTAGTGAACTTACCATAACAGAATCGATCGAAACCCATGCCCAAACGCACCGACATCAAAAAAATTCTCATCATCGGCTCCGGGCCCATTATTATCTCCCAGGCCTGTGAATTTGACTACTCCGGCACCCAGGCCTGCAAGGCCCTGAAGGAAGAGGGTTATGAGGTGGTGCTGATCAACTCCAATCCGGCCACCATTATGACCGACCCGGAGACTGCGGACCGCACCTATATCGAACCGATTACCCCGGAAATCGTCTGCAAGATTATCGAACGGGAGCGCCCCGACGCCATACTGCCCACCCTGGGCGGCCAGACCGGCCTCAACTGCGCCATAGCCGTGGCCGACACCGGCATCCTGGAGCGCCTGGGCGTGGAGATGATCGGCGCCAACCCCCAGGTCATCAAAAAGGCGGAGGACCGGCAGCTCTTTCGAGACGCCATGGCCAACATTAATCTGCGGGTCCCCGAGAGCGTCATCGTGCGCACCATGGAGGAAACCCTGGCGGCCACCGAAGTCCTGGATTATCCCATCATCGTCCGGCCCAGTTTCACCCTAGGGGGCACCGGGGGCGGCATCGCCTATAACCTGGAGGATTTGAAAGAACTCACCTCCTACGGTCTGGAGGCCAGCATGATCCATGAGGTCATGCTGGAGGAGTCGGTCCTGGGCTGGAAGGAATTCGAGCTGGAGGTGATGCGGGATTTTAAAGACAATGTCGTCATCATCTGCTCCATTGAGAACCTGGATCCCATGGGCGTCCATACCGGCGATTCCATCACCGTGGCCCCGGCCCAGACCTTGAGCGACCGGGAATATCAAAAGATGCGGGACGCGGCCATCGCCATTATCCGGGAGATCGGGGTGGAGACGGGCGGCTCCAATATCCAGTTTGCCATTCACCCGGAGACCGGCGAAATGGTGGTCATTGAAATGAACCCCCGGGTGTCCCGGTCCTCAGCCCTGGCTTCCAAGGCCACCGGCTTCCCCATCGCCAAGATTGCCGCCAAGCTGGCCGTGGGCTTTACCCTGGATGAAATTCCCAATGATATTACCAAAGAAACCTATGCCTCCTTCGAGCCCACCATTGACTACTGTGTAGTGAAAATCCCCCGCTGGACCTTTGAAAAATTTCCCGGGGCCGAAGACCTGCTCACCACCTCCATGAAGTCCGTGGGCGAGGTTATGGCCATCGGCCGGACCTTTAAGGAAGCCCTGCAAAAGGGCCTGCGCTCTCTGGAAATTTCCCGTTTCGGGCTGGGGGCGGACGGCAAGGATCTGGGAGAACAGCCCTGGGACATTATCCAGGCCAGGCTGACCACCCCCAACTCCCAACGCCTGTTCTATCTGCGCCAGGCCTTCCGCCAGGGCATGAAGGTCCCGGAAGCCTATGACCTGACCAAAATCGATCCCTGGTTTCTGTATCAGATCCGGGACCTGGTCCAATTCAGCGATGAACTGGCCTCGTACGGGACCCTGCTGCTCCAGGGCCGGGAAGGGCCGCACCTGCCTGATATGCTGCGGCGGGCCAAGGAATACGGTTTTTCCGACGTGCAACTGGCCCATCTCTGGGGCCTGACGGAAGAGAAAATCCGCCAGCTTGCGGATAGACTATGAAATTAAGCCGGTATATAAGCTGGTGGACACCTGCGCGGCGGAATTTGAGGCTTATACCCCCTATTACTATTCCACCTATGAAGTGGAAGATGAAAGCCGCAAGACCGACCGTCGCAAAGTGGTCATTCTGGGCGGTGGCCCCAACCGCATCGGCCAGGGCATTGAATTTGACTATTGTTGCTGCCACGCCTCCTTTGCCCTGAGGGAGATGGGTATCGAGTCCATCATGGTCAACTCCAACCCCGAAACGGTGAGCACCGATTATGACACCTCCGACAAACTCTTTTTTGAGCCCCTGACCCGGGAAGATGTCCTGAACATTATCGACACCGAAAAACCTTTGGGGCTCATCGTTCAGTTCGGCGGCCAGACGCCCCTAAACCTGGCGGTGCCGCTGGCCAAGGCCGGGGCTCATATTTTGGGCACTTCCCCTGATGCCATCGACCGGGCCGAAGACCGGGAGCGGTTCAAAGAATTATTGGCCAAGTTGGATCTGAAACAGCCGGACAACGGCACCGCCACCACCACGGCCCAGGCCCTGAAGATTGCCCGCACAGATCAGCTATCCGGTGGTGGTTCGCCCCTCCTATGTCTTGGGGGGGCGGGCCATGCAGATTGTGGCTGACGACCGGGCCCTGGCCAACTTCATGAGCTGGGCCTTGGAGGTTTCCCCGGAACACCCGATTCTCATCGACAAGTTCCTGGAAGACGCCATTGAAGTGGACGTGGACGCCATCTCGTGATGGCACGACCACCGTTATCGGCGGCATCATGGAGCACATTGAGGAAGCCGGCATCCACTCCGGGGATTCCGCCTGCGTCTTGCCGCCGTATTCCCTGGATCAATCTCTTCAGGAGGAAATCGCCCGGCAGACCAAAGCCCTGGCCGCAGAGTTAGGCGTGGTGGGCCTGATGAATATCCAGTTTGCGGTCAAGGACAGCCAGATTTACATTCTGGAAGTAAACCCCCGGGCCTCCCGGACCATCCCTTTTGTCAGCAAGGCCACCGGGGTGCCTCTGGCCAAACTGGCCACCAAAGTCATGCTCGGTGGCACCCTGGAGGAATTGGGCTTCACCGACCAGGTGATGCCGCCCTATTTTGCCGTCAAAGAATCGGTCTTCCCTTTCCGCCGCTTCCCCGGCGTGGACCCGCTTTTGGGTCCGGAAATGCGCTCCACCGGCGAGGTCATGGGCCTGGACAAGGATTTTGCCCTCAGTTTCGCCAAATCCCAACTGGCCGCCGGGCAGCGCCTGCCTGCGGCCGGCGGGGTGCTTTTCAGCGTCAAAGACCCGGACAAACCTGCCCTTGTGGAAATTGCCCGGGGTTTCAAAGAGTTGGGCTTTGAGCTCTTTGCCACGCAGGGGACGGCGGAATTTCTGACCGACCAGGGTTTCAAGGTCGCCATGGTTCATAAAATCCGGGCCGGGAGGCCAAATATCATTGACCGCATCAAAAGCCAGGACATCTCTCTACTGATCAATACCCCCATGGGCCGCTATACTGCCGATGATTCCTTCTCCATCCGCCGGGCCGCGCTGGAGTATGACATCCCTTACACCACCACCATTGCCGCGGCCAAAGCCACCCTGGAGGCCATCCGGGCCGTCAAAACCGGCCGGTTGGAGGTGCAGAGTTTGCAGGAATATCATAAGTCAATCACCACCTGAAAATAATTTGGGTGTTTACCAAACAGCCTGCAGAGGTTTATATCTGTAGCTAATTTTTGGTTTTCAATTATTTTTATTCGGTTATCAATAGATTTAGGAGGGTCTCACAATTAATATTGCATCGTCCCAAGGTAACGAGGTCCTGGAGCTATCCGTGCAGCTTTTCAAAGATATCTATAGCTTCACCGAGACTTGGCCGACGGCTACCATGTTTGGCCTGATTATGGACATCAGGAGAGCCGCCATGGCTGTTCCCAACGATATCACTGCAGGACAAAATCAAAATTCACCGGAGGAATTTGAGGAGTTTTTATCGATTGCCCAGGAGACGCTGGCAGCACTGGAAAACCACCTCCTCACCGCCAAAGAGAGTGAGAATCTCTCTAACGAACGATTTAAACCGCTTCTGGCCCAGATTGAACAGATTAAGAACAAGCTCCAGGGACTGTCGCTAGCCTTGTCTGACTTAATTGCCAGCGGATATCGTTTGCCAGAAAAACTGCTGTCATTTTTTAAAAAAGACTGTTAGAATACCATGAAAAGGCAGGATGCCCACGCCTCCCGCCTTTTAGTTTTTACTGTCCAATTTAAAACTGAAACTCTTCTATGATGATCTCTTGCAAGCGATGAACCTTTCCAATCTACCGTCCCCTCTTTCATCCGGCAGCAGTCGTCCCAAGGAATACTGCGGCATCTTCGGCATCTACGGCCACCCTGAGGCCGCCCGGCTGACCTATTTCGGCCTCTACGCCTTGCAGCACCGGGGCCAGGAGTCCTGTGGCATCATTACCGGCGATGGCTACCAGGTCCGCCAACACAAAGGTTTGGGGCTGGTGCATGACGTCTTCAACCAGCCGGCGCTGGATAATTTGACGGGCCATTTGGCCATCGGTCACGTGCGTTATTCCACCACCGGCTCCACCCTCCTCAGGAACGCTCAGCCCTTTGTGGTGCACCACGGCGGCGAGACTTTGGCCATCGGCCACAACGGCAACCTGGTGAATGCCCAGGAACTTCGACACCGCCTGGAGGAGGAAGGCTCCATCTTTCAGTCCACCATGGACACCGAGGTCATCGTTCACCTCATGGCCCGGCATTTTCGTAAGGGTTTGGTGGAAGCCTTGACCGAGGCCCTCATTGAGGTGCGTGGGGCCTACTCCCTGGTTCTGGCCACTAAAGACAAAGTCATCGGTGCTCGGGATCCCCATGGCTTCCGGCCCTTGTGCCTGGGGAAACTCAACGGCTCGCTGGTGCTGGCCTCGGAAACCTGCGCCCTGGACCTGGTGCAGGCCGAATATCTCCGTGATGTAGAGCCGGGTGAAATCGTGGTCCTGGATGACAATGGACTCACCTCATATAAAAACTTACCTCCGGCCCCCAAAAAATTCTGTATCTTTGAGTTTATCTATTTTGCCCGGCCCGACAGTCTCATCTTCGGTCATAACGTCTATCAGATCAGAAAACGTTTAGGGCTGGAATTGGCCAAGCAGCACCCGGTCGCCGCCGACCTGGCCATGCCTTTCCCAGACTCCGGCAACTATGCCGGGTTGGGTTATGCCGAGGGTTTAAAGGTTCCCTTCGAGATGGGGGTGATCCGCAATCATTATGTCGGCCGCACTTTTATTCAACCTTCCCAGAGTATGCGAGATTTTTCGGTGCGGGTAAAGCTCAACCCAGTCCGGGAAATTTTACAGGGTAAACGCGTCGTGGTGGTGGAGGACTCCATCATCCGTGGCACCACTTCCCGCACCCGGGTAAAGACTCTACGGGAAGCCGGGGCCAAGGAAGTCAGTATGGTGGTAAGTTGTCCGCCCACCCGCTACCCCTGTTACTACGGTATTGACTTTTCCAGCAAGGGCGAACTGATTGCTGCCCATAAAACCGTGGCGGAAATCAGAGATTATTTAGGACTGGACTACCTGGGCTACATCAGTCTGGACGGCATGGTGGCGGCCACGCAAATGGACAGCCAGGGGTTCTGCCTGGCCTGTTTTAACGGGGAATATGCTGTGGAACTGGCTGGGGATTTCTCCAAGACGTGTTTTGAAAGTTGTCTTGCAAGATAATGATTGGCGTAGCGGCTCAGGCCGCCTGTTATGTTTTAAATTCTTCCTGTTTATAATGGCCTTAACTCCACCGCACCCCAGGCCCCTAATTTATCTCCGGCGATTACTACGCCGCCCAGCAAACCTGTAATTCCGGCCAGCCACTCCAGAGCTGCCGGAATATCCCCCGGTTCCTTTACCCGGTTGCCCAATGCAGTGGCGGCGGCGTCGGCCAAGACGGTATCGGCTGCCAGGACGCAAGCCGCGTCGGCCCGGCCCAGACTGAGGGAATGGCCCACAGTTCCGGATGAGGTGCATACTCCCAAGGGCGTCTCCTCCGCCGGGATGACAAGGCCCACCTTCAGGCTCAAAGGCGACTTGCCGGCATAAAGCGCCATAGTGGCCGGTTCCAGTACTTTCAGAAAGATATCCCCACCGTTTTCCACGATGACTTCCGGGCTGTAGTGCAGCAGTTCCCGGCCCACCGCGGCCGCGATGGCCCCGGCCACAGAAGCCATGGGACCGACATTCACCCGAGCCGATGCCCGGATCATTTGTTTTACCAATGGCGGGGCCAGCCGATCTTCCGGCCAAGGCGTCAAGCTTTCCAGAAAACCAGGGTGCTGGGCGATGTAATGCTCCAACAGGCGGCGCTCTTGCAGCACCACCGAGGTGACGACCTGACTCAAATCCTGTTGGGCCAAAATCATGAGATCGGTCTCGTTAATTTTAACCTGGAAGCCGGTCAGTTTCCCTCTGGCCATGCGGGTGCGGTAGGTTCTGGCCGTCATTGCCCCCTCACGCCAAATGTATTGGGTTGATAAGGTATATCCTGCAAAAAATTTGTCTCAGGTGCACAGGTGTCCCGCCGGTGCACCTTCTGATGATTCATATCAGCCCCGACTAGTCAATTTCCCCAAACGGTAATCAACGCCACCCCGGCAGCCATGCAACCGGCGCCTGCCATTCTGGCAAGAAAGTAGCCTTCGCCCAGCCAGAAAACGCCGTAGAGCACGCTGAACAGGAGGCTGGTCCGTTTAATCGCGATCAAATAGGCTGTTGGGGCCAGGGTAATGCCATGGAAGTGGCAGAGGATACTGACCGCCATACAAAGGCCCACCAAAAGCCCCCAAACCGGCCGCTGCTTGAGCCTGTTGCCCGGGCGGGAACTCCAGGGATAGCCGGCCAACATGACCCCGCTGAAAACCGTGGGGTAAAACAGACCAAAAAAAGTTGGCGCCGACTGAAGCACCGCCAGTTTTCCCAGGACCGAGGTGATGGCGTACAGTGCGGCGGCCAGCAACATCCAGCGCGGTCCGGGCAGTCGCCACAGGGCTGTCCAGGGGGCCAGCCAACCCTGCCGTCGTTCCTGGACATTGATGAGATAGCTCCCCATGACAATCCCGAAAATCCCCAGGATGCCCCAGAAATTCAGGGTTTCCTGGAGCAGCAGCCAGCCAGTGGCAATCAAGAACAACGGCGTGAAAGCCATTATGGGGGAGCACACCGACAGGGGCGCAGATTTTAAGGCCCGCATATAAAGGAGACCGGCTGCAGCCTCCAAAGGCAGCGCCACCGCCACTACCAGGAAAAAATCCTGGTGCAGGTCCGGCACAGTTGTCCACAGCCAACCGACGGTCAAGATGGGCACGGTGTAGAAAAGGCGCAGCAGGGCCATGCCATAAGGGCTTAAATCGGTAAAAAACCGTTTCATCAAAGCATCGGAGGTAGCTAACCCCAAAGCCGATCCCAAGCCCCAGACAAACCACCATTGTTCCATCATGCTCTGGAACCGTCAGATCTCCCACCCATATTTGCCATAATCGCCTTATCCTGGTTTATAATAAAGCCCCTACCCGATCCAGGAGCAAAAAAGCGGCCCGGTCAATCTCCGCCGGCGTGGTCTGGCGGCCGACGCTGAGACGAACCGCCCCTTTCCCCACCTCCGGCGGCACTCCCATGGCCGCCAGCACATGGGATAATTTAACTTCAAGGCCATGGCAGGCGGCGCCGGTGGAAGCCGCCAACTCCGGGATGCTGGCCAGAATATCAGCGCCGCTCAAACCGGGGAAGGAAACATTAAGGGTGTTGGGCAGGCGCGCCGTTTTCGGGCCATTGAGAACCAAAGCCGGAAAGCCTTCTTGCAAGCGCTGATGCAACCGGTCTCGCATGGCCTGGAAATGCTCCTTGTCCTGATCAAGCCTCTGCCTGGCCAAATCGCAAGCCAGACCAAGGGCCACGTCCAAGCTGACGTTTTCAGTGCCAGCCCGCCGGCCTCCTTCCTGGGAGGCGCCGTGCACCAACGGCGTCAGTTGGCAGCCGCTTCGAATGTACAACGCCCCGATGCCCTTGGGGCCATAGAGCTTATGTCCGGCCACGGTGAGAAAGTCGACCCTCAGGTCGTCAACGTGAACTGGTATTTTGCCGACAGATTGGGCGGCGTCGGTATGAAAGAGGATGTTATGTTCTCTGGCCAATTGCCCGATTTCCTCCAGCGGTTGGACCGCCCCGGTTTCGTTGTTGGCGTGCATTACCGAAATCAAAACCGTCTGCGGCTTGAGGGCTTGGCGGATATCATCCGGGTCCACCCGCCCCTGACCGTCTACCCTGACAAAAGTTACCTCCCAACCCTCCTCCAACAGAAACAGACACGGATTGAGCACAGCGGGATGTTCGATAGTGGTGGTGATAAGGTGTTTCCCCTTGTCCCGGTGAAAGTGACTAACGCCTTTGAGGACCCAATTATTGGCCTCACTGGCGCCGCTGACAAAGACAATTTCTTCCGAAAGACAGCCCAACAAGGCCGCCACCTGGGACCGGGCCTGCCCCACGGCGTTTTTGGCCCGTTGTCCCAACGGATAATCGCTGCTGGGGTTGCCAAACTCATTCTGGAGATAGAGTTGCATCCCCCGGGCGACCTCGGGGGCGATGGGTGTCGTGGCATTATGGTCTAGGTAAATCATCCTTACCCCTTGTTGCCTTGATGGCTCTGAAGCCTGGCGGGATTAACTATCTCAATATAAAATAAAATCTTTTTCAGCAGTCAAAATATTATTTTATCATATCCCTACCGACTAATACCAAGTTGAGCACCTAAAGGTAAGAATCTCTCTTAATATTGTCCCGACACAATTCATTGTGACTCCTAAGGGGAGATGATTTATTCTCCTTTCCTCAAATTTCCCTTTTTGGCGGCAGCTCTCTCTAAAATTAACGACCCTATTCCCTTGAGCTTCAGGTTGACAGCAATCAGAACCTATGCTAACTTAAATATTTTAATAATTTTATAAATTCTGTTTACACGCTTGCACAATGGGTGAGGGAGGTTGGCATGGGGGCAAAAGAAGAAAAATTTATTCTCTGGTATGATGAAATCGGCATGTCCGACGTCCAGTTGGTTGGAGCGAAAAATGCCTCTCTGGGAGAGATGATCCGCAATCTGGCCGCCAAAAGCATCCTGGTTCCCAACGGTTTTGCCATTACCGCCGCCGCCTATCGGTACTTCTTAAAGACCGCCGGCATTGAGAAGAGCATTCGGATGTTCCTGGATGGCCTGGACACCAGCGATATGAACGATTTGATCCGCCGGGGTAAAAGAGTACGGGACATTATTCTGGACGCTCCCCTGCCGTCAGCCCTGGTTGCCGAAATAGGCAAGGCTTACGAGGATTTAGAAGACCTTTACGGTCTTTCCGGGACCGATCTGGATGTGGCAGTACGCTCCTCGGCTACGGCCGAGGAACTCCCCGACGCTTCCTTTGCTGGCCAGCAGGAAACTTTTCTCAATATTCGTGGCAAAATATCTCTTATTCAAGCGGTAAAGCGCTGTTTTGCTTCCCTTTTTACCAACCGGGCGATAAGCTATCGGCATGACAAGGGCTTTGGTCAATTTGCTGTAGCCTTGTCCGTAGGCGTCCAGAAAATGGTGCGCTCAGACTCGGCCTGCTCCGGGGTCTTATCCTCGGCGGACACCGAATCCGGTTTTAAAGATATCGTTTATATCACCGGTTGTTACGGTCTGGGTGAAACCATTATTCAGGGACAGGTGACCCCTGACGAGTATCATGTCTTTAAGCCCACCTTGAAAATGGAAAAATACCCCATCGTTAGCAAAAAGATGGGCGACCATAAGATTAAAATGATTTATACCAACGATGAAACCCGGCCAGTGCGCACCATCGCCACCTCCGAAGAAGAACAACGCCGCTACGTCCTCTCGGATGCTGAAATCATTACCCTGTCCCGATGGGCCTGTATTATCGAAGACCATTACACGAATACCACCGGAGTTCTCAGGCCCATGGGCATCGAATGGGCCAAAGACGGCGACGGCAAGCTGGTGGGCACCGGCCAACTCTACATCGTCCAGGCCCAGCCCGAAACCGTGCATTCGCAACGGGACTTCACCGTCATTGAAAATTATCATCTGCAAGAACGCAGCCGGGTTATCGTTCAGGGGCAGGCGGTGGGTGCTAAAATTGGCCAGGGTCCGGCCCGCATCGTCGAGAGTTCGGCCTCCATCGCCCAATTCCAGCCGGGTGAAGTCCTGGTGACCGATATGACCGACCCCGATTGGGAGCCGATTATGCGAGGAGCCGCAGCCATTGTTACCAACCGGGGCGGCCGCACCTGCCACGCTGCCATCGTTTCCCGGGAACTGGGCATTCCCTGCGTCATCGGCACTGAAAAAGGCGCCAGCCTCATCCATGACGGCCAGGAGATTACCGTCTCCTGCACCGAGGGTGAGGAAGGAAAAATTTATGAGGGCTTGCTGAAATTTGAGGTGGAGCGTTTTGACCTCAAAGCCTTGCCTCCCACCCGCACCAAGATCATGATGAATGTCGGCATTCCCGAAAAAGCCTTCCTGGATTGCCAGATTCCCAATAGCGGCGTCGGCTTGGCCCGGGAGGAATTTATTATCAACTCCCATATCGGGATTCATCCACTGGCCCTGATACATTACGATCAACTCCAGGAAAAAGCCACAACCGATCCCCGGGTGGCCGAAGAACTAAGCAGAATCAACGAATACACTCTACTCTACGAGGATAAAAAAGAATATTTCGTTGATCGCCTGTCACAGGGCATCGCCCGCATCGCCGCTGCCTTTTACCCCAAAGACGTCATCGTCCGGCTGTCCGACTTCAAATCTAACGAATATGCCAACCTCATCGGTGGTTTTCTCTTCGAACCGGCAGAATCAAATCCCATGATGGGCTGGCGGGGTGCCTCTCGCTACTATGATCCTAAATTCCAACCTGCTTTTGCTTTAGAATGTTTGGCCCTGCGCCGGGTCCGGAATGACATGGGCCTACACAATGTCAAGATCATGGTGCCTTTCTGCCGAACCCCAGCAGAAGGTTCTAAAGTTATTGATCTAATGAGCCAATTCGGGTTAGTCCAGGGAGAAAGTGATCTGGAAATCTACGTTATGTGCGAGATTCCCAGTAATATTATTCTGGGGGAGGAGTTTGCCCAAATTTTTGATGGGTTTTCCATCGGCTCCAATGACCTAACCCAATTGATCCTTGGTGTGGACCGGGATTCGGAACTGGTCTCCCACCTTTTTGATGAACGCAATCCCGCCATCAAGGGGATGATCAAGCAAATTATCGACATTGCCAAGAAGTATAACCGCAAAATCGGCATCTGCGGTCAGGCCCCCAGCGATTTTCCGGATTTCGCCACCTTTCTGGTGGAATGCGGCATTGACTCCATCAGCCTGACCCCGGACACGGTCATCAAAACCATGCTGGCAATTGCCCAAAAAGAAAAAGAGCTGGGAATTGTCGGCTGAAAGCTTTTTAGGGTTTCGGCCATCAGCTATCAGACCTGTAATACCATTTTGCAGTTAAATGGTGGCGCAGGCTGAAGCTTGCGGCTACCAAAAATGTTTTTTGATCGCAACTTAGTATAAGGACACGGTGCTCCGTGCCCCTACGTTCGGTGAAGGATCAGATTCCTAGTCGTAGCACGAACGGCTGAACACTGACCGATTAAATTTTTTCATTTTGTTTTATTCGGGGTGTGAATAGTTACGCTTTTTTTCCTGTCGAGGTTGAGGTGGACCGAGATCGTTTGCATAAGTGGTTTTATCTGGGCATGCGCTGGCTGACCCAAAAGAGTTTCCAGCGCTATTTTCGACTGGCGGTGGATGGCCTGGAACACTGGCCGGCAGGAAACGCCGCGGTCCTGTGCCCGAAGCACCAGCGATGGGAGGATGTCCCCATCGTCGGCCTTACCTTCCCCCGGCCGTTGTATTACATAGCCAAAGTCGAGTTGTTCCAGAGCCTGGCCAGCCGCGCCCTTTGTCAAGCCCTGGGCGGCATTCCCCTGGACCGGCAGCGCCCCCAGGCCACCTTATCCACATTTCGAACTCTGCACCGCATTTTGCACCGTCAGGAGCAGATCGTTCTCTTTCCCGAGGGCACCTATGTCCCTGATGAGGTAGGACCGGGAAAACACCGGTTCATCCAACTGCTCCTCCGCCTCCAAAAACATCTGCCCCAAGCCCGTCTGCCATTTGTTCCCATGGGCATCACCTACACCCCGGATCCCCCCGGATACCGGGTCTCAGTCAGGATTGGCCCTCCCGTGAACGCCGCTGAACCCAGACAGGCTCAAGAGCTTACCCAGGAAATCATGGCTGCCATTGACAAACTTCAGGCTTAATACAGGAGTTTCCCGCGATTTATTTTTTTATCAGCTCTCCCCCGGTTTTTGCCCATAAAACAAACAGGCTACCCCAAAGGTGAGCAGGCGCCGCCTGACCTGCTGAAATCCCGCTTCCTGCATCTGCTGGGAAAAAGTATTGGCCGTAGGAAAATTATTAATTGATTCAGCTAAATAGCTGTAGGCGAAGGCGTGCTGGGAAAAAATCCGACCGACCAGTGGCAAAAGCTGGTTGAGGTAGATTTTATACACATTCTGCAGCCTACCGCTCTCAGGCGGAATGAACTCCAAAATGGCCGCCATCCCGCCTGGCCTGAGCACCCGGTGCATTTCCCTTAAGGCAGTGAGGCGGTCCGGTAAGTTGCGGATCCCGAAGGCAATGGTTACGGCGTCGAACCGGGCTGCAGCAAAAGGCAGGGCATAAGCATCTGCAGCCAATGGGAAAATGCTGTTCTCAGCTCTTGCCGCCCCCAGCTTTTCCTTGCCCTGCAGCAGCATGGCCAGGCTGAAATCCGCCGCCGCTACCAAACTGCTGGGCTGTTGGCGGATAATTTCCAGGGAGACGTCCAACGTCCCGGCCGCCAAATCAAGAACATGGGCTTCCGGCAGGAGACCTAGCCCCTGGACTAATTCTTGCCGCCAAACCACGTCCCGGCGGAGGCTGAGCAGGCGGTTGAGGAAATCATACCAGGGGGCAATGCTAGAAAACATCTGCTCAATCCGGCTCACCCCTAAAGATTCATGTTTCTTGGATCTTTCTTTTGTGTGCATGGCGATAATTGTGGTGGCCGGATATCATTTTGTCAACCTTTGGCAGATAAATTTAACCACAAACAAAACAGTTAGGACCGTGTGGCCCTGATTTTTGGGGCAGTTGGATTCTCTATAATTTCTCCTGCCGTTAACCAAATAGCACATCAGTTCGTTTTCACCCTGGGAAAAAATGATTTGATTGCCCGTTTTCTTTAGAGAACCCTGCTATTCTGCGTATAAACGATTTTTTCATTGACTCTTGGGCGGATTATTGCTAATTAATGAAAAATTGCACAAAGGTTTATCCTAAAATCCAAAAAGGAGAGGTTATATGGCTGCCAACTTAATTAAAGGGGCCGAAGTCGCGGCCCAGATTCGGGAAGAGTTAAAGAAGGAAGTAGATGAACTCAAGGCCAAACACAATATCACCCCGGGCCTGGTCACCATCCTGGTGGGTGAAGACCCAGGTTCCGTTAGCTACGTCACCGCCAAGCAGAAAACCGCCCACGAGTTGGGCTTCTACTCCATCCAGGACAACCAGGACCCCACCATTTCCGAGGCCGATCTCTTGGCCCTGTTGGACAAGTACAACAAAGATCCCAAGATTCATGGCATCCTGGTGCAGCTCCCCCTGCCCAAGACCATTGACACCAACAAGGTCCTCTACGCCATCAACCCTGATAAAGACGTGGATGCCTTCCACCCGGTGAACGTCGGCCGCATCCTCATCGGCCAGTATGCCTTCCTGCCCTGCACCCCGGCCGGCTGCCAGGAGCTCATCGTGCGGGCCACCGGCGACCCCAAAGGCAAGGAAGTGGTAGTCGTGGGCCGCTCCAATATCGTGGGCAAACCCATGGTGGCCATCATGATCCAAAAACTCCCCGGGGCCAATTGCACCGTTACCTGCGTCCACACCGGCACCCCCAAAGACAAAATGATCGAACACTGCAAACGGGCTGACATCCTCATCGTCGCCGCCGGCGTGCCCAAGTATGTTCAAGCCGACTGGGTCAAAGAAGGCGCCGTGGTCATCGACGTGGGCGTTAACCGCATCGGCATGACCGAGTCCGGCAAGGCCAAACTGGCCGGCGATGTGGACTTTGACACCGTGAAGGAAAAAGCCTCCTTCATCACCCCGGTTCCCGGCGGCGTCGGCCCCATGACCATCACCATGCTCATGAAAAACACCGTCATGGCCGCCAAACTGTCGGCCGGACTCGTCAAGGTCTAAGACAACTGATACAGTTTTGCGGTCAAATGGTGGCCCAGGCTTTCCAGCCTGTGCAGGCTCAGGTTGAAGCTTGCGGCTACAAAAAATTTTTTTTGATCACAACTTAGTAAGACGATTCCGAGCTTACCTCGGTAAAAACTGAACCTGCGCCAGAGGCCCGATTGTGTGGCCCCTGGCGCATTTTTTTGCCGGACTCTCGCTCTACCCCGTCACCACCCCACTCTGACAACCGCACCGGCGCCTCTTATCCCCAAAACCCCATTCCCCACCAATACAATACTGCCATAAACGGCAGCAGGCTCAGCACCCGGGCCCCCTGGGACAGCACCATGAGCCGCAAACCCAGGCTCGGGCTGAAGATCCCCAGATAATAAGGCAGTTGATGGCGCACCGCCCGCATCGGCGTCGAAATTACCGTGCCCAACAGCAAGGTTAGTAATATCTCTCTTGGCGTTAAGGCGCCTCCCTGCAGGAAGGCCCCCGCCGCGGCAAAACCGGCACTGGTCTCCGCCGCCAGGGACAGGGCAATGATGCTCAGCGACTCCGTCGGTATAGCCGTCCCCTGCAGATATCCGGCCAGTTCCCGGTTCAGCCAGCGGAACAGGCCGCCCTCCTGGGCCAGAAAAATGGCCAAATATACCGGGATTGTCACCAGTAAAATCCGGCCCAGCCGTTTCTTGAACTTGGGCCAGCTCTCCCGCCACACCTGCCGCCAATCTGGCGTCGCCCAACGGCCGCAATCTGGACACGCCGCCGGCTTGGGCAGGTGCAGCCGACCATAGGCCAAAAACAGGCAGGTCCGCAGTAAGGCGGCAGCCAGCAGTATGGCCAGATAGACCACACCGATCCGCCCCACAAACGGAGTGATGATGAAAAAGGTGGTGGGCAGATGTAAAAGGTAGGTGGGAAGTGTCAAAACCAGGGCCGATAGGATAAGCTCCTGGCGGCTGATGGTTTTTTCCTGATAGGAGTTCATCAGCATGTTATTGGCGGCCACAGAAGACGCCAAAGCGGTGGTGAAAGCCGCCGCCGAAGACTCCTGCAGGTGCCCCCAGCGCAGCCAGGGGATGGCGAATCGACCTAATGAGCGGCTAACGCCAGACCCCTCAATGAGGTTTCCCGCCAGCAACCCCACGGCCATGGCCAGGATAAGCCTGGTTAGAGGATTGATCAGGCGGTGGTAAAGATAGGCGGGGTCAAAAGCTGGCAGCCAGCCGATAGCTGCCACCTCTCCAAACAGGAAGCCCAGAGCTCCCACGTTTAAAAACAGCATGTCATCGCCGGCTCTGCACCCGGTCGCCTATCCGGAGGCCCGCTGACTCCACAAATCCGGCGGGCACTTCTAAAACCGAATCCGCCGGAGCCGGAGATATGAAGGTTCCAGGATCTTTGGGGGAAAGATCTTTGTGAAAACCGATAATACGGTCGTGCGCGATCCAAATAATATCAATAGGGATGAGCATTCCACGCATGCAGAAATGTTGCAACTCCAGGGTCGGCATGATAAAAAGCATGCCGGTTCCCGGCGCCAGATGTTGGCGCCCCCCCAGCCCCAGATAGATTTTATCCATGGTGGAAACCACCTCAGCCTGAACCACGGTCTTGCTGAGGCGCACCGGCACTATAGGGTTGCCGGCTGCCGACGTCTTGTAAGCCCAGGCTGCCGTCGGCCAACACCCTGACAGCACCAGCAGCCAGCCCGCTAAGAACAACCCGGTGAAGCTCCGTATTTTCATTGGATACTATCTTTTTGCCTGGTGGCTAATATTATTAGCAAATTTTCTGTCGCTCGATGCTGACTTCGATATATTTTTATTCTTATACCAGAAATCGAAAACTATAAATGGCATTTGCAGCCGCGCCCCTCCCATCTCTCCACAATTTTCTGGTATTTCTCATGCATAAGCGCCTGGTCAAATTCATTCATCTGCGCCAGCAGCACTTCCTTTTCAGACTGTGAAAAATACTCCATGACCGGCAGAAAAAAGTGCTGATCTTCTTTTTCGATATGGTTGGGATAAAAGGTCGCCAATTCCGTCATGCTCTTCAAGATATCCGCCAGCACCTCTTTCTGTCCGTGCTTGTACTGTTCCAGGGCTGCTACCAGGCTAACAGTGGTTTGTCGACCCCATACATGCTCCTGCTGTAATTCCTGCATGATCTGGCGATGTTCCGCGGACAGCGGTTTATTTTGCAGGGCGGTGAACAAGATGTCTTCTTCCTTACCGTGATGGACCTGATCGGCATAGGTTCGGATGAAATCTACCGCAGCATCGATAAATTTACTATCCACAAAGGCGAATTGGGCGCTGACGGTAATATTTTCCCTGACTCTGGCGGTTTCCTGAGCCATTAAGCGGATCATCTTCTCAATCAAGCGGTGCTCGATCATCAATGGACCAACAGGCAGCATCAGCACCCCTCCATTTTATAACAATCACCCTTCTGAGTTCAACTGCTTAGGAAATGAAAAGCCATTTCTTTATAACATTCTTCCGATTGTTTGCCAATGGGTGGGTTTTTACGATGCTACTTTTCCTTTATAGATAAAATAGAAATCAATTCGATTAACTTAATAATAAATAACATAAAAATGAAATAACAGACAATCTCAAAAGTATGTTAAATAATAATATAGAATAAAATATTATTATATTGAAGTAATATAATAAGTAAAATAAAATTTATCGATAGATACATTTTTATTGACATTTCCCTAAAAAGGATCTATAAAATTTTTTATGAGGTGAAAAAGGTTTTTAATAGGTACATTTCATTAATAAGCTTGGCCAGGGAAGGTAGCAAGAAAAAGGAGGATGTTATGCAAGTATTCAGGCTTCTGGCAGTCTCCCGGGCACTCTTGGTTCTGGCCGCTTTCGCCCTGTTTCTGGCAGGTTTCCAGTTTCCGGCCGGTGCGGTTACCCTCAGCACTTCTAAAAGACTCACGAGTAATTCCCAGTCTGACGATAATCCCAGGTGCAACGTCAACGGCTACATCACCTGGGCCGGCTTCGACGGCCATGACCGGGAAATCTTCCTCTATGACCCCGTTAAAAACGTCACCGTCCAGGTTACCAATAACCTGTATGACGACGAATTGCCCAAGATCAATAAGAAAAACCAGATCGTCTGGCGGGCCCAAACCGACCGCTCGGATGGCGAATATGACATCTTTCTGTATAGCTATCCGTACAGTTCGGCAGCAGTTTCACTACTTGGATCGGCCGCTATGATTACTGTTCCGGCCCTGAAATAAACAACAACGGCCGCCTGGTTTGGGAGGCCTCCACCAGCTATGATTATGATAAGGAAATCTATTTATACCAGTTCGGCGTTACCCGCAAAATTACTAATAATAATAATGATGATAGAAATCCCCAAATTAACAATAAAAACCAGATCGTCTGGCAGGGCTGGGACAGCCAGGACTCTGAAATCTATTTACGCGATCGCCCGCACCGGCGCTGTCAGTCAGATTACCAACAACAATTACATAGATGAAAGCCCCCAGATCAACGACAATGGCCAGTTAGCCTGGGAGGGGCGTTATGACGGGGAAGATGCCGAAATTTTTCTCTGGACCAACGGCCAGACCCAGCGGCTGACCGATAATACCGTTTGGGAAGGCAGCCTCCACCTCAATAATAAAGGGAATGTCGTCTGGCAAAGGGAAGACCCCCTGGATGACGAAGTCTGGCTCTATGCCGGCGGCATCGCCGCCCCCATCACTGACAACGACATCGATGATGACGCTTTCGGCTTTGACGATAAAAATCAGATTTATATCGGTCGCATTGTAAATAATGTGCGGCAGGCCTATGTTTACAGCACCGGGCAATTGACCCAACTCACCACCAGCGATTATCAGAAATATGACGGCTATATCAGTCCCGACGGCCGCATCGTCTGGTCCCAATCCGACGGCGCCGACACCGAAATCTGGACCAGAACCGCCACCCCGGCTGCTATGTATCGCTATGACTTTACCTATACCTACAGCAACGGTGATAATTACCGCGGCTGGGTTTATGCCGCCGCCGCCAAAGGCTATACCGTGGGCAAAACGTGGCAGGTTGCCGATGAGAACGGTGGCAAGGGAACGTATGAGATAACCCTGCAGACCGAAGTGACCGGCGGTTTCTGTGGCAGAGTCCATCTGGGGCAGGATGCTTATTACGATAAGGAAACCGACACCTATTACACTCCCATGGACATTAACAAAGCCGTCGGCTCTAATTTTCTGGGTAGCGAAGCCGGCTATATCATCCAGGCTAATATCCCCGGCTATTACTTCAGCCGTTATTACGAAGCTGAAGCTTCGGCTAATCCCACTAATTACATCCGCTTTGACTTTAAATATGTCTATGGTTCCGGCGACTACTACACCGGGCGAGTCTATGCTCCTGGCAACAATGGTTCTAATAATGGTTTATATATCGGCAAAACCTTCTGGAAGCTCCCGGGTCTCAACCAACAACAATATCGCCTGCTGGAAGAAGGCGAACAATATAATAATACCGGTTATTACACCATCACTGCTATGGCTACCTCCAGCACCACCTGGTATGGCAGGGTCTATGTGGACGATTATTATGATCATGAGACGACATCCCATAATAATCCAATCCATAAGGGTGCCGTGGTCGGTAAGAATTACCTGGGCAGCGAAGCCGATTACATCACCGCCGACAAAAATCCCCTCTATTATTTCGGCCCTGGGGCGTATTGGTTAAACCCAGATTACCGGCAGTTCGCCTATCCCTGGGTGGTCTACGAAGCCGATAAAACCGTCGACTTTGCCCAGCTCACCATCTACGGTCCTAACGGCAACAACAATAATAATTATGAACCCATCGCCAACGACAAAGGGCAGGCCGTCTGGTATGGCTGGGACGGCATTGACTTTGAAATCTATTTCTTTGATAAAGATAGCGGCGTCAAACAAGTTACCAACAACAACGCCGACGATCTATGTCCTAATATAAACAGCAAGGGCCAGATCGTCTGGACCGGCTGGGAAGGCAATGATTGGGACGTCTTCTTCTATGACCCGGCCACCAGCCTGACCAAACAGCTTTCCACCAACCCCAATGATGACGGCTTCCTCAATACAGAGCGAAGGCCAGGATTATGTCTACGGGCCGCCCAATCAACGACAATAGTCAGGTCGTCTGGGCCGGCTGGGACGGCAGTGACATGGAGATCTATCGCTACACCAACGGTGTCATTAAAAAAATCACCGATAACGTCTTCGACGACAACTTGCCCAGAATTAATGCCAGCGGCTGGCTGGCCTGGCAGGGCTATACTAACCAGTATTCCGGGGTCAATCCGGAAGTGCAGAACTGGGACATTTACCTCTACGATAATTCCACCATTAAAAATATCTCCATAATAATACCAATTCTGACACCCGCCCCCAACTAAACGATAACGGCGCCTTAGCCTGGAACTGGTACGACGGCGACGATAATGAAATCGCTTTTTGGAAAGCCAATGTCTTGACCATGATCACCAATAACGACTTCAATGACGGTTACCGCCGACTCAATAACCTGGACCATGTCGTCTATGCCGGGTATGACGGTAACGATTATGAGATTTACCTTTGGACCGGCGCCTGCCCGTCCAACAGATCACCAATAACGCCATAGATGATATCTATCCCCGCATCAATAAAGCTGATGAACTTGTCTGGCAGGGCTTTGATGTCTCGGAAGTGAGCGACGGCCGCAGCGGTGATTGGGAAATCTTTTATTTTGGCGACGGCAGTGTCCGGCAAATCACCGAAAATGAGTCTGATGATCTCATCCCCAGGATTACCGACGGTGGCAATATTGTTTGGACCGGTTCGGAATGGGGGCAGGCTTATCAGGTTAAAGTAGCTGGCAAGGAAAATTATTACGAATATTCCTATACCTTCACCTACAGCAACGGCGATAAGTATTTCGGCACCGTGCGCACCACCGCCAACCAGTATTACGTCGGCTACAAAAAGAGTATCAGCAGCATCGAGGGTGGTAGCCTCACTGGTTCCTACCTGATCACCGGTATGAGCTATTTAGGCGTCCAAGCCAACGCCGGCCAAGTCAAGGCGAATGGTTACTGGGATTGGGAAACCGCGACCCTCTATACCCCCCTGAAAGCCTACCAATCCCTCACTACCTCAGGTCTTGGCAAGGAAACGGATTTCATTATGTTCAACACTGATCTGAAATATCGCTTCGGCTTCTATAACAGCGTCTTCTACGAAGCCGACGCCCAGTAATACCACAACGACCTAAATAATTGGGGCGGGTCTTAATCTTAGACCCGCCCCAATTCGTTTATTGACAAAACTTCCTTGCCAAGCTCATGTTGGAAGGTATTGCTGCCAAGAACCTATTCTATCTACTTCTTAAATTTTCCCAGAGATTAATGGCACGTACTGCAACTGGTAGCCGAGCAACCGGTACAGGAAGCGCCGCCGCCGGCAGAAGTCGCCGTGAGCTTGGCCCCCACCTTGGCGTTGCAGGCGCTCATGAGTTTGCCGCAATTGGTTTTATGACATTCCGGGCATTCCACCGAAGGGTCGCCGCCGAACACCAGTTTTTCAAAATCCTTACCGCAATCATTGCAATGAAATTCAAAAATGGGCATATTTCAGTTATCTCCTCAATCTGTTTGTGATACAAAAATCAATTATCAACCGCCTGTTCAATTTTTACTATAATACCTTCTTCCACTTCTTTCAAGCGGTGGATATCGCCGGATAATTTTCCAACTAAATTGACCGCGCTGGCCGGGCGGATCTCACCCGGGCGGCTGATGGGGGTGGGGCCAAAAAACAGGCACAGGGCGCTGCCGCTGGGCCAATAGCCGATATCGCCGTAGGTTACTACTTCTTGGGCTGTCGCGTCCAAACCGGCTTTTACCGGAAGGCTAAAATAGATTTCTTCTCCCCACGTGCTTACCTTAGCCTCCAGGGGTAAGACCCGGCCGATGGCCTGGGCCGTGGGAGAGTCGTTTAGCTCCCCCGCCACCTGGACTTCAGCTGCAGTGATGAGAATTTTCAGCCCCATATCTTAAGCCCCCTCGTGCCATTCCTCAATTACTATGGCTGCCAGGAGTGGAAATAAAATTTCATGATGGCCTGTTAAGGCAAATCCCTGTCCCGATCCCTGGGTGGGACGGCGCACCACATTGGTCATGGGGCGGTAATGCTGGATGAAGTCCAAATTAACCGTGGTGAGCGGTTCCACCGGGTGCCCCAGATTTCGGGCCAAAGAAATAGCCTTGAGAAAAACTTCCGGCAGCAGAACCGCCGACCCCAGGTTGAGGTACATGCCTCCGGCCAGACGGCTTACCAAAGCGGCGAACAGCCGAAAATCCTGATGGGTGGTCTGCCCCAAAGCAGCCGGATCCACGGACGGATGCATGTGGATGATGTCGGTGCCCACGGCGACATGCACCGTGGCCGGCACCTCCAGTGCTGCGGCCTGGGCTAAGACGCTTAAGTCATTGTAGGGGAAGTCCGATTCCACCAGACGTTTACCGATGGCCTCCCCCAAACCCAGTTTTTGGTCGGCGCCCCATTGTATGGCGCCATTCAAAAAACTGGCCGTTTCTTCGGCCATGCCGAATTGACCTGCATCCAGCCCTGCCTCTACCTCTTCCGAGGTCCGTCCCACCATGGCAATTTCCGCGTCGTGAATAATGCCGGCGCCGTTGAGGGCCACCGCCGAGAGCAGTCCCCGGCGCATAAGGTTGATAATAATAGGGCTTAACCCCACTTTGAGGGCATGGGCCCCGAAGCCCAGAATGACCAGATGCTGCTGGCGCCGGGCTGCCAGCCAGGCCGTGGCAACTTTTCTGAGATCTGCTGCCGCCAGAATATTCGGGAGCCTGTCCAGATATTCTTTGAAAGAGCCGCCCCGTTGCCAGGCTTGGCCGAAATCCTGCCGGTTCACTTTACTCTGGCGATCCTTCAGGCTGTAAGTTGCCACCCCTGCCAACGACAATGGTTCTATCTTCTGCCTTTGGCTCATGGCTGGCTGAACCGTTCCGGAAACAACAGAAAATCCACCAGATCGCACAGGATATGGCCGATGGTGAGCTGTACTTCCTGGATGCGGGGCGTTTCGTGGGAATGGACGACTAGAGAAATATCCGCCAGCGGGGCCATTTTGCCGCCATCCCCGCCACTCACGGCCAGGGTGCTTAACCCCTGTTGCCGGGCTGCGGCCAAGCTTTGACAACATTGGGAGAATTGCCGCTGGTGCTGATGCCCCAGGCCACGTCTCCCTTCCGGCCCAGGGCCTGAATCTGTTTGATAAAAATATCTTGAAAATCGTAGTCGTTGCCGATGGCAGTGAGAAGTGAGGTATCGGTGGTGAGAGCCATGGCGGCCAGAGGCGGCCGTTCCACCTGAAAGCGGTTGACAAACTCCGCCGCCAGATGTTGGGCGTCGGCGGCGCTGCCACCGTTGCCGAACAACAGCACTTTGTTGCCCTCCTGGAAAGCCGCCGCCAACATCCGGGCCGCCGCCGTCACTTTTTCCGTCTGCTCTTCCATAAATGCGGCCATGAGCTGCATAGTTTGCGAAAATGCTTCTTTGGCCCTGTGTTCTAAAATCATCTGTCAATCCTGTCACCGAAAGTGGGTTAAATGTACCTGGAATGATAGGGGGGGTCAAGCGGAATTCCAAATCTTCTCATGCTGTAAAAGAGGCCGGCAACTCCTGAAAATGTCTTGGCATGGCTTACTATCTTCCCGGCACGACGTTAATTTCTTTTTGGTTTTTAATGGTGATAAGATACCATCAAAAAGATATAATACAGTTTGTTAAAAAATTGCTTTGGCATTATCGATAGACACCCCCGAGGTTCCATTCTCCTTAACCGGGAAATCAAGCAAGTAGCCTCCGTCTGTATTCAAGGAACCGAACAGTGATTGGTTAACTTTAGCAATTTGCGGCAAAAATTATTTCCAGGAGACTTCTATGGAGTTACCTTACCGCCCCCGCCGCTTGCGCCGCCGGGAGCCACTGCGCCGCCTGGTCCGGGAAACCCATATCCGGCCGGATGATTTTATCTATCCGCTCTTTGTCGTCCCCGGCCAAAAGATCAAAGATCCCATCGCCTCCATGCCGGGAATCCACCGCTGGTCCGTGGATCTGGTGGCTGAAGAAGTCAAGGCCGCACAAGACGTGGGTGTTCCCGCGGTTTTGCTCTTCGGCCTGCCGGAGCTCAAAGATGATCTCGGCAGCGAAGCCGGCAAACGCACCGGTGTGGTCCAGCGGGCCATCAAACAGATCAAAAAAGCGGCGCCGGACATCCTGGTCATTACCGACGTCTGCCTGTGCGGCTACACCAGCCACGGTCACTGCGGGGTAGTCCACGACGGCGAGGTGGATAATGACGCCACTTTAGAACTCCTGGCCCAGGTAGCCCTCTCCCATGCCGAGGCCGGGGCTGATATGGTGGCGCCCTCGGATATGATGGACGGCCGGGTCCTGGCTATCCGGGAAGCCCTGGACGAGCAGGGCTTTGACATGACCGCCATCATGTCCTATGCCGTGAAATATGCTTCCGGTTTTTATGGTCCCTTCCGGGAGGCGGCGGACTCAGCCCCGCAGTTCGGCGACCGGCGCTCTTATCAGATGGACCCCGCCAACGTCCGGGAAGCCTTCCGGGAAGCCGCCCTCGATGTGGAGGAGGGGGCCGACATTATCATGGTCAAACCGGCTCTGCCCTATCTGGATGTCATCAGCCAGTTGCGGGGCGAGATCGACCAGCCCCTGGCCGCCTACCAGGTGAGCGGCGAATACAGTATGATCAAAGCCGCCGCTGCCAATGGCTGGCTGGATGAAAAAACCGTCATGCTGGAATCTCTCCTCAGCATCAAACGGGCCGGCGCCGACATGATTTTGACGTATTTTGCCAAAGAAGCAGCCGGTATGTTATATTAAGCACTAGTTATTGTCCCTATGAATCGAAATGATTTTCAAAAATTGGCAATTCTGCGGCTTAAAGAAGCCGAGGTTCTGCTTAAAAATCGATGTTATGAGGGAGCTTATTATCTTTCCGGTTATTCCATTGAATGTGCTCTTAAAGCCTGTATTGCCAAAAAGACGAAGCGCTATGAATTTCCTGAGCAAAAGAAGGTTAATAATAGCTATATTCATGATCTCAATAAACTTATTGATGTTGCTGAATTAACAAAAGAATTAAATGAAGAAATGAAGCTCAATAATAATTTTGCTGATTATTGGAATACTATAAAAGATTGGTCAGAAAAAGATAGATATAAAAATAATATAAACAAACAATATGCTGAAGGTAGGATTATTGCTATTAAAGATGATGATAATGGAATACTAAAATGGCTAAAGAAATATTGGTAAGTGAATATATTGATGAAGCTATCAATTTAATATCGGAATTAGATAATAGTGGTTTCGTTATCAATTCTGCGTTATGGTATTATTTTGAAGAAGCTGAGGAATGGCGATTAATAATTGCTACGCCAATAGTAGATAAAAATGGACCATTACAAACCTACAAGGTAATAAATAAATTTGTTAAAGATAAAAATATTTTTATTCACACGCCATTAAGGAAATTAACAGTTATTAGCCCAAATGATCCATTGATAAAGCTCCTCAGAATGGCCATTAAAACAGGGCCTACAATATCAAAAATAAGGTTTCAAAATAATTTTATCAATAATGTTCAAATTGAAGACGCATTAATATATCGATTACAATAAAATAAAACGTAAAAACTTGGATAGTAAAAACAATACAATTCCTAAGTTACGCCTCCTGGCCTGGGAGACCACCCGGCGCTGCAACCTGGCCTGTGCCCACTGCCGGGCCGCTGCCGGGATGGGACCATATGAAGGCGAGTTGACCACCAGCCAGGGCAAAGCCCTGTTGGAGGATATGGCCAGTCTGGGCCAGGTGGTGGTCATTTTGACCGGCGGGGAGCCTTTACTGCGGGAAGATATCTTCGAACTGGCGGCTTTCGGTGCCGGCCTTGGCCACCGCATGGTGATGGCGGTCAACGGCACCCTCCTGACTCCTGAAAATGCCAGGCGGCTTAAAGACTCAGGTATCCAAAGGCTGAGCATCTCCATAGACGGGGCCACCGCAGCCAGTCACGACCGTCTGCGCCAGGTCCCCGGCGCTTTTGAGGGGGCTCTGCAGGGTATCCGGATCCTGCGGGAGGCGGGTCTGCCGTTCCAGATCAACACCACCGTCATCGCCGCTAACCGCGTCGGAACTTCCCGCCATTTACGAGTTGGCGCAAAAACTAAAAGCCGCCGCCCACCATGTCTTTGTCCTCGTCCCCACCGGCCGGGGTGAACAGATCAAAGATCAACTCCTTTCGGCCGAGGACTACGAAGAAACCCTGCGCTGGCTGTTGGCCCGGCAAAAAGAAGGCTTCCTTCACCTCAAACCAACCTGCGCCCCCCAATTCTACCGTCTCTGGCGGCAGGATGCCGCGGCCACGGGAGAAAAGATCACTCCCGCCACCCATGGCATGGAGGCCATGACCAAAGGCTGTCTGGGCGGCCAGGGTTTTGCCTTTGTCTCCTATTGCGGGCAGGTGCAACCCTGCGGCTACCTGGAATTACCGGCGGGTGACATTCGGGAAAAACCTTTCTCCCGGATCTGGGTCGAATCGCCGTTGTTTGCCGATCTCCGAAACCTGGAAGGCTATCACGGCAAATGCAGCCGCTGCGAATACCGCAAAGTCTGCGGTGGTTGCCGGGCTCGGGCCTATGCTCTCAATAACGATGTCTTGGGGGAAGAACCTCTCTGCCTCTATGAGCCGAAGGCCATGTCATGAACCAGTCCCAAAACGCCCGTTTGGATGAACTGGATAAGGCCATCCTCAACCAGATTCAATCGTCCTTCCCCATTACCCCGCATCCGTATGCGGCTGTTGGGGAATTGCTGGGTCTGTCCGAGGCAGAGGTTGTGGCGCGCGTCCAAAGGATGGTCCAGGCAGGAGTTATTCGTCGTATCGGCGCCAATTTTAATTCCCGGCAATTAGGGTATACCAGCACCTTATGCGCCGCCCAGGTGCCGGCTGATCGGATCGAACAGTTTATTCAAGTGGTGAATCAATACCCGGGGGTCACCCACAATTATCTGCGGCGCCACCGGCTCAATATCTGGTTTACTTTGATTGCGGAATCCACCGAGAGGATCGGCCAGATTTTACGTGATATCGGGGAACAAAGCGGCATTGCCGAGATTTATAGCTTCCCGGCCAAGAGGATTTTCAAAATTCAAGTTGATTTCGCCCTCTAACATTGCTGCAGGATCGCTATCAAGGCACCGTTACGGGGCCTAGTGAAACTGTAGGGTGGGTGGGCACCGCCCACCAGAAAAAAATGTTATTTCGGGATACATAACACCGGACAAGGAAGCAGCCGCACCACTTTTTCGGCCGTGGAGCCGAAGAAAACCTCCTCGATTTTCCCGCGTCCTTTCCTGCCATAACCGCCCATGACCACCAGATCCACCACCAGGTCCCGGGCCAGGACAGCAATTTCCTGAAAGGGGATGCCGGTGGCAATGATAGTGTCCACCTCCTGTCCACTCGGATTCCATTGCTTCAGAAAAGACGCCATGTCCCGCTCGGCTTTATGGCGTAGGTCTTTGCCCACTTCTTCCCTGTTCTTGCCAATGTGGCTGCTCAATTTATCTAAAAAACTGTGGTCGATGACGTGCAGCACAATTAAGCGGGCATCGAACCGTTGCGCCAGGGTGTGGGCGGCACTGAAAGCGACGCCGGAACAGTCGGAGAAATCTGTCGCCACTAAGATTGAATTGAAATCCATGGATTAACCTTGCAATCGAAAAAAACTCAGAAGAGTAAACCAGGGGGCGGCGCCGCCGCCCCCCAGCGAAGAGCTATTTCATCTTCGACGTTAATTCTTTTAGGAAATCTGCGGGATCTTGAAACGCACCGGGCTTGGCATAGAGGACATTGCCGTTCTTTTCCATGAAAACAAATGTCGGGGTCCCCATGATGTTGATTGCCCCCGAAGTCTTGCCTTCCGGGTCTGGCACCAAAGCAAAAGCATTTTTAAATTGTTTCTTCCACGCCGTCACATTGCCAGGGCTATCGTTGCTGGCGAGGCCGATGATTTTTACTTTGCCGGCTGTTTTGGGATCCTTATTGATCATGTCGAACAGAGTATTCATCGCCGGAGCATGCGTGACACAATGGGAACACCCGGTGCCGAAAACCTCAACCAAAACATAGGGGGAGTTAATCTGGCTTAATTTAAAAGGTTGCCCCGCCGGGACGCCCAGATAGCTGGCATCTTCCGGACCCAGGGGGGCTGAAAATTGCAGGTCTCCCAATTTATTCCCGGTTTCTACGTATCCCAGGGCCGGCATGGCCGACATAGTCATCAATAAAACCAAGATACCCAACAAACCCAGGAAAGATCTCTTCAGCATAATAGTTATCCTTTCACCTTTATTTTTGTGTCATATTAGATCATTTATAGTTAAATAGCAAAATAAAATTAGTCCGTCCCGGCTCTCTCCTTAAAAAGTCGTTCCTCGGTCCATTCCACCGGAACTTGTACCAGTGCCCCTTGCCGATGTTTATAGATGAGGTGTCCCCGCTGGCTGCCAAACTCGAAAAGCCGGGCCGTCAGTTCCACGTCTCTCCGGCAATAATCGGTAAGTTCCTCCAGACGCCCTTCTTTAAATAATTGCAAGGCCAATAAGCCGTCCCCGGATTTGG
The DNA here is from genome assembly GCA_963698725.1 of uncultured Acidobacteriota bacterium. Classification (GTDB taxonomy): domain Bacteria; phylum Acidobacteriota; class Vicinamibacteria; order Vicinamibacterales; family Fen-181; genus FEN-299. The sequence goes on along the minus strand of CAVORY010000002.1, from coordinate 70,774 downwards.
CGGCGTTCAGCGTTTTTTCCGCCAGATGACCCAAGGATAGTCTATGTCCCAAAAGATCAAACATTTCTTCAAAAATGTCCAGGGTCGGCAAGGCCAAAAGATCGATGGTGGTATAAGGCTGTAAGACCTTATAGTCAAATCTTTTAAGATTGAATCCCACCACCAGATCAACTTCCTGCAAACGGCGGCAGAGTTCTTCCGCCTGAAGCTCGAAAAACGCTTCATATTTTTGTTGGGCTAGATCCGCTATCACCGCCACCGACAGACGCATCCGCTCGCACCGGCTCCAGCCCCCTACTTCCGCCGCCGATAACTGGGTCTCGATATCCAGCACCGCAATCCGATATGGTTCTGTCCACGGCAGGGAACATATGGGCTCCGAAGTTTCGGCCATTTCTAATCGGAAAATCTGCTGGGATGGTATCGGCTGGCTTTTTGGTGCCGGTTTGAGACCCAAAAGACCTTCGGCCACCTGCAGCGCCGCCGCTTTATCCAGGGGTTTGTTGCCCGCGCCGCATTTGGGCGAGTGGATGCAGGATGGACAGCCGTCTTCACAGCCGCAGGCGGCGATCATGTCCCGAGTCTTGGTCAGGAGAGGTTCCGTCATCTCGTAGGCCCGAGCCGCCAGCCCCACGCCGCCGGGATAGCCGTCATAGATAAAAACGGCCGCCATCTGCAGCTGAGGATGCAAGGGGTGGGAAATCCCCCCGATATCATACCGGTCAGCCAGGGCGAAGAGAGGAAACATGCTGATCAAGGCGTGCTCCAGAGCATGGATGCCGCCCATGAAGTGCCCGCCGGAGTCGGCCACCGAGTTTTTGATGGCATCGGGAATTTCCAGCCACATCCCCACTGTTTCAAAAATCTGCGGCGGCAATTCCAGAGGGATGACGCCCAGCAGTTCCTGTCCGACCAGACGTCTCTTTTCATACGCCAGAATTCGTTGGGTAACTTTCAGCCGGCCCAGATGTACCGTGAAGTTAGCCAGGCTGCGGCTGCCAAATTTCTCCAAAATCTCCGTTTCTTTTTCGCTCTGAATGCGGGTAAAATAATGGGGTTCCACCGGGGTTACCAGGATATTGCGACGCTCCAGGTCCAGACGCTCTACCAGATATGAGGTGGCCTTATGGAGGTAAATCGCCCCGGGATGGCATTCCGTCAGGGCCCGGTGACTATCGATGCTGCCGATGGCATGCTTGCTGCCCACTTTAAAAATGGCCAAACTCTGGCCAATACCCCGGATATTGACCTCTTTTTGGGGGAAGCGGGAACCGGCGTACCATGCTTCCGTGGCGGCGGCCCTGAGCAGTTTCCTGTCTTTTTCCAAAGAGGCGATTAACTCCTGGTAGGCCGAAAGATCAAAGACAGTCTCGGTGTGCCGATTTAAAGGCAGTTCCTGGGCGGCGCAGGGTAAATGGGCCTTAACCACATAAGGGTTGTGAGGATCGAGAACCGCGGCCTCAAAATGACGGGAAAAAAATTCCTGGGGATGTTTCATAAAAAATTGGTCCAGAGCATCAGGTTGGGCCACCAGCAGCACCAGGGAATCCTGGCCCCAACGTCCCACCCGGCCACTGCGCTGCCAGGCCGTCACCATAGTTCCGGGGTAGCCCACCAAAATACACACGTCCAGGCCGCCGATGTCGATGCCCATTTCCAGGGCGCTGGTGGAGATAACGCCCAACATCTTACCGCTGGCCAGGCGCTGTTCTATTTCCCGGCGTTCTTCCGGTAAAAATCCAGCCCGGTAAGAACTGATCAACCTTTTTAATTCAGGCGCCTGCCTTAGGGCCCAAAGATGCATCAATTCGGTCAACTTACGGGCCTGGGTGAAACAAATCGTGGCCAGACCTTGACGCAGCGCCTGCACAAAAAACCGGGCGGCCAGAGCAGCGGAACTGGCGTCCGGGTTAACGAATATAAAATGTCTGCCTGATAACGGCGCTCCTGACTCAGAGATCACCTCCACCTCGGACCCGGTGAGTTTTGTGGCTAACTCGTCCGGATTGTCAATGGTGGCGGAAGCCAGAATGTATTGCGGCGATGAACCGTAATGCCGGCAGAGACGGGTCAATCGCCGCAACACCTGGGCCATATGACTGCCTAAAATGCCCTTATAGGTGTGGACTTCGTCGATGACCACAAATTTTAAACGAGAGAAAAAACCCCTCCAGGATTCGTGGTACGGCAGCAAACCCAGGTGCAACATATCTGGGTTAGTGATCAAAATATTCGGTGGCTGCAAGCGAAGTTTTTTACGGACCTCCGTCGGCGTATCACCGTCATAGATGGCGGCGGTAAGGGCGGGGGAGGGCAGGGCGGCCTTAAATTCCTCCAGCGTTTTTAACTGATCCTGTTCCAAGGCTTTGAGAGGGAAAAGGTAGAGCGCCCGGCTGTCCGGCTGCTGCAGCAGTGCGGCTACTACCGGGATATTGTAAATCAAGGTCTTGCCGCTGGCTGTGGGGGTGGCTACCAGGATATTTTTCCCGGCCTGCAAAATATCCAGGGCCTTCGCCTGGTGAGAGTATAACCGGTGTATGCCCAGATTAGTGAGCGCCGCCTGGAGTTGTGGGGGCAGAGGCTGGGTGGGGACGCCGAAAACCGCCTCCTTGGCCGGAAGGTAATGATAGTGGCTGATAAGAGAATTACTTTCTGGGGAGGCGCGCAATTCCGCCAGGAAAGTTGCTAACTTGGGATTTTTAACTGCCGCCATCAGGGGGAAAACTCTTTATATCAACTGCCAAAAGTTTTCCTTTTTTTTCACCCTCTCTTCCCTCGAGGGGAGAGAGTCAGGGTGAGGAGTGAATCAAACAAAACTTTTAGCAACGACTATGAAACTCTAAAGATTAGGCCTCTGGCCGGTTCAATGAAATGCGGCCAGAGTCAATAACTGTCAGAAAATTATCTGCCAAAAAATCTACCAGGTTCGGTTTGTCATGGAACCAAAGTACGGTGTAACTATCATAAAAAACCGATTAATTTAACCGGAAACTGAGAACCGAAAACTGTATTATTTGGTGCCGCAATCAAAATGGGGCCAATCCTTGGAATTGCGGACATAGGTCCATTCCTGGGGAATGCGGTAGCCGACCTGCTTGGCGGCCTGAAACACCCAGCCGGGAAGATTGCGCGCGTCCAGGCGGTGCAGGCCCTCCCGGTTATGCTGCCGCAGAGAACTGCTGACGGGATTGGGCATGCCGTCCACCATGCCTTTGAAATTAAAATCATTTATATCCATGGCACAGCCTAACCGATGATTAGAAGCTTTAACATGCCTGCCGTGATGAATTTCAGCCATGCTGCTGTAAGTTAGCCGGATGGTTCTGGCATCCAAATCCCCGGAATAGTCATCGGCAAAAGTCAGCCCTTCCACCGTCACCGGCCCGGTACTGGCGCTGGCCGCATAAGTATCTTCGCCGCTCCGCACTACCAGGAGCGGTACCCGCTTTTCCTGCTCGTACACGCCTTCCCGGTAGATATATTCCAACAATAATGCTGCTAGGGGCGCGTTGAGACTGTTGATTTCGAAATTCATAAATGCCGTGCGGTATCGGTCTTTGGCATTGATATCAGCCAGGTCTCCGGCAAAGTATACCTGGCCGGATTGTCTCGGCATGGTCTGAGCTACCTCCTCCCAGGTCTCGGCGAATCCGGCATATGTGAGCACCTGCCTGGCCTTACTGGGCACCCAGACCGGGACTATCAGGGTAACTCCCACCGGCATCCCATCCGGCCATTTCTGCCGGCGCAAATATTCCCAGGAAATTTCGCCACAATTGGCTTCAATGAGATCAAGGCTGCGTTCGCGCATTTCTTTTATACGTTCCAGCTTGAGAACTCGACGTGCCAGGGCAATTTTTTCAGCAAAATCCTGATCTCTTTCTCCCTGGGTCATAGCCGGATCATAGCGCAGAGAAACTTGTTTCAGAAGGGCCGTCAAAGTCGGCGCTGCCGCAGGCTGAGCCAATCGAGGCGAAGGGCCGGGTTTGATGGGTTCGGGGGGCGGCGCTTCCAACACGGGCGGCGGCAACGGCGGCTTAGCCCGACAACCCCATAACGCTAAAGAAAGCATTATTAAGAAGACGAACCGGAGGTATAAGACTTGAGATGAATTCAAACTGGACATGTTCTCATTGTATGGAAAGGATTGTTGGCTTTCAACGACTTAACCGAAAAGTCTATCTTCTGACACCCTGAGTTAATCAACGTAACTCGCTTTCTGCCTTAAAAGCTTTAAAGGTAAAAATGTCTCTATCGTTCCCAAGCTCCCGCTGCCCAGAAAAACAGGTTCCCAAGCTCCCGCTTGGGAACCTGTGATTGCTCGCGAAGCTCCAGCTTCGCCACCTATACTCTGCGAGGATATTATTCTACCAGACCAATCACTTCAATCCGAACTTCTCCCGTAGTTGTTGGAAAACTATGGGCGGTACGATATCTTCGACCACACCCCCTAAACTGACGGCTTCTTTCAGGATGGAAGAGCTTAAGAAAACCCATTTCAGACTGGTCATGAGAAATACCGTTTCAATTTCCGGGGCCAGGCGGCGGTTCATCAAGGCCAATTGAAATTCATAGTCAAAGTCACTCACCGCCCGCAGGCCGCGTAAAATGACGTTGGTATTTTGCCGGCGAATGTAATCCACCAAGAGGCCGGTGAAATGATCAATTTTTACCCGGGGATGGTCGCTCAGCACCTGACGAATCAAATCTACCCGTTCTTCGATGCTGAAGAGCGGCTGTTTTACCGGATTGACGGCTATGGCGACAATAATTTCATCGAAGATTTTTAACCCCCGTTCGATCAGATCCAGATGGCCGTTGGTAATAGGATCAAAAGAACCAGGGTAGATGGCTGTTTTCCCCATGAATAGAATATCTCCTCACACCTCCGGGGTCTCGGGGTGTTCGTTATTCCAGCAGATATAATACCAAGGTCGGTTTGAAATGCCGCCAACCTTAACTTTAACCAGCTAATAATACAAAATCTATTAATCGGAAACGGTATAAAAGGATACCAGGGTGGCGCCATACCGCCGTTGATCACTTCGCACCAGGTACTGATAGTTCACGGCCAGATCTTCCAGGCGGCTATGTTCCACAATGATTTGACCGCTGGGAGCAACCAGATTTTTTTGAGCCAGCACTGGGAGAACAGTGGCTGGAATACCATACCCGTAAGGTGGATCAAGGAATATCAGAGAAAATCTCTCACCCCTGGCCGCCAACCTGGGCAAGGCTTTACCTGCCGGCAGAGGCAAGACCCGGCTCACCTCGGTCAAACCGCATTGCCTTAGGTTCCGCTGCAAAACCTGGAGCGCACTTTTGTGGTTTTCCACAAAAACGGCGTTTCGAGCGCCCCGGCTGAGGGCTTCGATACCTAAAGCCCCGGTGCCGGCAAAAAGATCTAACACCTGGGTGTCGTTGATATCCGATCCCAGAATGTTGAAAATGGCTTCCCGCACCCGGTCGGCGGTGGGCCGGATTTGGCCTCTAACACCGGCCAACCGCCGGCCCTTGAGGCGGCCCCCAATAATACGCAAAATTTTGCCCGAACGCCGAGACTAAGAAGCCAAACCGTTAACAACCTTGGAAGCGGTTCCCACGGCCCGAAAAGCCTGGAAAAAAGACTTGGCTTCGAGATAAGCCTGGTCGGCAATCTTTTCTTGATCTGCCGCCGGCATCGAATCTATCTGTTCTTTAAAGGGCTTGGTGGCGAACTTGAGGTCTTTTTTATTCTCCGCTGCCCATGCCCGCATCGTGGCCATGAGATCTTCCGGCAAGCCGGCATGCGCCACATTCTGCCATTGGGTGCCCACATTGGCTTTGCGAATGCCATAATCGGCAAAACGGCCCACCAGGTGCAGGGGTGTCCCTGTTACGCCATGTTGCGCAATACAGACGCCGAATTCTTTGATGGCGTTATAGATGTCGCCGGTGCGCTCCAGGTCGATGGAGATTTTTTCCCCTTCTAAATAGTTACCATGCTTCGAACCGTTGTTGATGGCCAGCAGCTCCGGAAATACGCCGTTATCTCTGAGACCCCGGATAAAATCCACGGCCTCCGCGACGGTGGTGATCTCAGCTTCCTGGCCGGTGGATTTAATTTCCCCCACCTCTACTTCCAATCCCAGGTTTTGCTTGATGATTGGCTGGGCCAGTTCCGTGGTAATCTGGATGTTGTCCGGCAATTCATTAAAGGAGGCGTCTATGGCAAAGGAGGTATAACCGGCTGCCAACTGGGCCTCAATGAGCTGCCGGGCCGAGGCGATGGCTTCCGGGGCGGTACTTTTTACCGTGATATGATCGGCGTGAATAAAGAAAGGTTTGGTAAAGTGGGTTTCTTGAGCATAACCGATAACCGTTTCAGCATAGAGTTCGGGGGTGAAGCCGGTGTAGCCCCCCTCCAGACTGCATTCACTGCGGGCCAACTCAAAAGCCACTACCGCGTCCAGCTCCTGGGCGGCCCGCATGATTCCAGGGATAACATGTTTAATGCGAGTGTTGCAGGCCATGACAATGACTGGCTCGGATTTCAGGACGGTCAGTATATCTTTGGAATTAAGCAGGCAGACCCGGCTGTTTGCCGGTAGCTTAGCCAGCACCTGGGGAGGTCGGCGGGCCAGGAGGCGATCTTCGGCGGTTGTGCTCATGGGGTCTCCTTTCTTGTCATACAGTGAAGGGTGCGACTATCCTGATTATATTTTTCCCCTACTGGGGCACTAATCTCCGAGTTCTAAAAAGTCAACACCTTGCTTATTTGTATAAAATGTCGTGATTGCCGCTAGAATCTTCTCAGCTGCCTGCAATGCCTGGGTGGCCGTAGCTTCCCCATAGAAGGAATGGGGAATGCCATCAGGCAATCCGTTGGGATAACGGGCCGGAATATAGTGCAGATCAAGTTGTCGGGCCTCTTCCAGGGCATTAGCTAATTCCGGGACCTGAGGCGTGATTGCCTGGATCATGGTGACCACAGAATGTGTCAGCAGTGCTTTTTTTCGGGCGCCGGAATAATACAATAATGATTTCAACGCCTTCTCTGCCGCCTGTTGGGCCAGGAAGCAGGCGGTGTTGTAGAACTTGCCCTGGATATTCCAAGCTACGGCCCGCAAATCAAAAACAGCCTGGTGGTACCAACGCTGGGCCTCAGCTCTGCCTCGAGACGCCATAGATCAAACATCCTTCCTCCGCAATGGTCTCGGCGAAGGCATTACCCCCTTGGAGCATGGTATCAAACTCCACTGGGGTATAAACCAGCAGATCAACCGCGCCAAGATCTTGGGGTAGGATCCTTCCCACTTTTTGCAGACGGTCTAGGAAAGGGACAGACGTTTCTTTGATAACTACAATGTCTAAATCACTCAGGTCATCGGCCTCACCCCGAGCCCAGGAGCCGAAAACATATACCCTCTCAGGTTGGTATGGCTCCAGAGCTGCCAACAAACGGCGTATTTTTTTCCTGGCCAGGAGTTGCCGTTGTCTTAGGTTGGCTGCTTGTTTCATGTTCCCTCAGAAGGTATTTTGGTTTAAAGCACCTATCTACAATTTTAGCGTTAAAGATATTTCTCCCCCAGGATTTCCGCGATCTGCACGGCATTCGTGGCGGCCCCTTTGCGGATGTTGTCAGCCACGATCCAGAGGTCGATACCGTTGGCGATGCTGGTATCCTCCCGGATGCGGCCCACCAAAGTAAGATCCTGGCCGGCCGCGTCCAAGGGCATGGGGTAGAGCCGGTTAGCCGGATCATCCACCACTTTGACGCCGGGGGCCTGGGCCAGCAGGGCCCTCACTTCATCCGGGGTAATCTTCTTTTCGGTTTCGATATTTACCGCTTCGGAATGACCATAAAAAACCGGTACCCGAGCCGTGGTGGCGGAAACCCGGATTGAATCATCCCCCATAATCTTTTTGGTCTCCAGGACCATCTTCATTTCTTCTTTAGTATAACCGTTATCTAAAAAGACGTCGATATGCGGGAAGACATTAAAAGCGATGCGGTATGGATAGACGTTAATTTTCGGGTCAGTTCCGCTCAACAAAGCCCGCACCTGATCGGCCAGTTCATTCACTGCTTTTTGCCCGGTGCCGGAAACCGCCTGATACGTGGAGACCACCAAACGTTTGATCCGGGCCGCGTCGTGGATAGGCTTTAAGACCACCACCATTTGGATAGTGGAACAATTGGGATTGGCAATAATGCCGCGGTTTGTATAGAGAGCAATATCCTGCGGATTCACCTCGGGCACCACCAAAGGTATATCCGGCTCCATCCTAAAGGCGCTGGAGTTGTCCACCACCACGGCTCCCGCCGCCGCCGCCATGGGACCATACTTCAGGCTGATGGAGCCACCCGCTGAAAAAAGAGCAATATCAATATTTTCAAAGGATTTCTCATCCAATATCTGGACCGGAATTTCCTTCCCCCGAAAGGTGACCGCTTTGCCGAATGACCGCTCTGAGGCCAGGGGGCGAAGCATCTTCACCGGGAAATTCCGCTCTTCCAGGCATTGCACCATCTGGGTGCCTACCGCACCGGTGGCGCCGGCCACCGCCACATTAAATTCTCTCGCCATAGCTAATACACTCCGACTTATCTTCCTAATAGCAGCTGCTAAAAATTTTTTCTCTTTCTTCCCCTCTCTCCTCGTAGGGAGAGGGTCAGGGTGAGGGGTGCATAAGAAATTACTTTTAGCAACGACTATAATGCAAAGGTGGAAAGATGATTACTTAAGGTTATCAACAGCGTACTGGGCCACCAGGTCACCCACTTCGCTGGTGCTGTAACCCATCTTGCCGGCCTGGAGGCTTTTGAGATGTTTAGAGCAGACGGTTTTTATGGCCTGCTCCACCGCGACGGCCGCTTTGTCTTCCCCTAGATGATCCAACATCATCTGGGCTGCGGCGATGGCAGCCAAAGGATTAATAATATTTTTTCCAGTATATTTCGGGGCCGAACCGCCGATGGGTTCAAACATGGACACACCTTCAGGATTAATGTTGCCGCCCGCAGCAATACCCATGCCGCCCTGGATCATGGCGCCCAGATCGGTGATGATGTCGCCGAACATATTGTCCGTGACCAGGACGTCAAACCATTCCGGATTTTTCACCATCCACATGCAGGTGGCATCCACATGGGCATAATCGATGGTAATATCCGGATACGATGTGGCCATCTCATGGAAGGCCCGTTCCCACAGGTCAAAGGCGAAAGTGAGGACATTGGTTTTCCCCACCAGGGTGAGCTTTTTCTCTTTATTGCGCTTCCGGGTCAGCTCAAAGGCGTATTTCAAACAGCGGTCGACACCTTTCCGGGTGTTGATGGACTCCTGCACCGCCACTTCATCCGGAGTGCCGAACTTCAGGACGCCGCCGGCTCCGGCATACAGCCCTTCCGTATTTTCCCGGACCACCACGAAGTTGATGTCATCCGGACCTTTATCTTTCAAGGGGGTGTCCACTCCCGGATAGAGAATCACCGGACGCAGGTTGATATATTGATCCAACTGAAACCGGAGGCGCAGCAGCAGACCTTTTTCCAGGATGCCGGGTTTGACGTCGGGATGGCCGATGGCGCCTAAGTAAATGGCCTTAAAGCCTTTTAGTTCTTCCAGCACACTCTCCGGCAGGATTTCCCCGGTGCGTTTGTAACGCTCTCCGCCCAAGTCGAAATGAGTGAATTCAAACTTAAGCCCGGCAGGTCCTGCCAAAGCCTTGAGCACCTTAATACCTTCCGCTACTACTTCCGGACCGGTGCCGTCTCCTGGAAGTATGGCGATCTTGTGAGTCATGGAAATTAACCCCAATCTATCTAGTTTTAGTTATATCTATCTGTCGACGATGAACCGTTGTATCTAAAAGCTGCGGCAAAAATCTAGGGTGGGCACTGCCCACCACAATTTTATGGTGTTGGATGTTCCCTTGGAACATGAATGACTGGTCCCCAAGATCTGTAGGGCGGGAAAGCGAAGCGCATCCCGCCTTGTATGAAAACATTTAAAAAGTTTGTAACCCATATGTTCCATCAACCCGAGATTACTATAATTTTTTCATAATATGCGCGATGAGACCGCCATCGGCAATAAGTTCTTGCATAAACGGCGGCAGAGGTTGGGAAGTATACGTTTTCCCAGTGCTGAGATCCTTGATGACGCCTGAGTCCAGGTCGACGCTGATTTCATTACCTGGCTGAATTTCCTGGGCCGCGGCGGCGGATTCAAAAATCGGCAGTCCCATATTAAAGGCATTACGGTAGAATATCCGGGCAAAACTGCCGGCAATGACGCCGGACAGGCCGCCGGCCTTCAGGGCGATGGGCGCATGCTCCCGGGAGGAGCCGCAGCCGAAGTTTTTGCCGGCGACAATGAAGTCTCCGGCTCGGGCCTTTTTCATAAACTCCGGGTCCGCGTCTTCCATGGCGTGTTTAGCCAGTTCCTGAGGGTCGGAAGTATTCAGATAACGGGCCGGAATGATCTCGTCGGTATTGATATCATCTCCGAACTTATGAGCCTTACCTTGCAGTTTCATGGTGTTTGACCTTAATGGTGCAGGAATAGCGGCAACCATTTATCATTAATTAAAAAATAAAAATTAAACTAAAGGAGCTCTTCTGTCAAATGAAAACCCACAGATAACTCCAGAGCTTGTTTCCGGGCGGATAATTGGCGGGAAGAAGCCAGGGAAACCTGGCCGCGGGACTTTGGAGAAAACCCTGATCTTCATTGCTGCCCAAGAGGACGGCAACAGGGTTAAATGGGGATAGACGGTATTTCTTAGTTACGTTCCTAATTATAGGAAAGCCCGACAATCCCCTCACTGCAAGCGCACTCCGATAATCCGAAACCTTAAAAAAGATCAAAAGTTTTCCATCTCCAGATCACATTTGGCATTTTCCCCAACCAATGCGAATTACAATTATTTTGGCCAGCTGATTTTACTCTTGAATATAAGCTATTTCCCTCCATCGTAGATTTTTGATATCAGTTATGGCTTATTTCTCAATCATAAAAACTCAAATCTACTCATGTAGTTAGCCTGCAAAGCCATTATACCAAAATCCGGAAAGACCCCATTTTGTCAGTAATTCAGAATTATTGATCATGGTTTGCGAACATTCATTATCCAGTCTGTTCTGCTTTTTCCTGTCCAATCTTATCAGGTGAGCTTTTTTGAGCTGTATGCTTCGGCCCAATTGCAGACTTGACGACCACAACTCTTAGTCTAAAAACCCTCAAGGTAGTGCTAATCTGCCGGGTGGTGAGGGTCTTGTTGGTGTTGGCTGAACTTTCTTTGTCCGGAGGACTCAGAGGCTCAACTTTGTAGCCGGAACGACAGAGGGACTTCGATGCGCAGGCTGGATTTTTGCAACTCGGCAGGAATGGGGGGGAATCTCCGAACTCGGGAAACGGTTTCCTGGGCGGCCTGGTCCAAAGAATCGTGGCCGGAAGAACGAGAGAGGCTGACGCCACCGATGCCGCCATCCACGGTGATGGTGAAGCGGACGACGACTACGCCTTGCTCATTTCTGCTTCGGGCCTGAGGGGGATAAATTTTATTTCGTTCCAGCAGGCTCCTCACCTGGTGCAGGTATCCCTGCAGGGCGGAGCCCGAGCCGGCCCCAAGGCCGGAACCCGAACCGCTACCCGATCCTGAACCATGTCCTGATCCGGAGCCGCTCCCAGACCCTGAGCCAAGGCCTGATTCGGCGCCGCTGCCTTGACCGACGCCGGTGACACCTGATTTTGCACCCAGCGAACTGCTGCTAAAAACCGAACTCGGCGGGGCCGGGCGCGGTGGCACAATTGGCGGGGCTGGGCGGGTCATTGCCAGGGGAGGAGGAGTCGGGGTTGGGTCCGGTCTGCAAGCAGGGACTGGAGGGGGTTTACCCACGGGTTTAAGTTTTGGTGCCACCGGGGGTTTTGACTTCGGCGGTGGTGGCGGGACTGTTTTGGCAGGTTCCGGGGCAGGAGGGGCGGTCGCAGCGGAGCCGCCTCCCTGACCGCCTGCCGGTTTCGGGATCATTGCGGTCATGGTGACGGTTTCAACCTGCACCACTCGATTAGCCGGCGCCTTGAGGGGTGGTAGCATCAAGATCAAAACAAGGGCCACACTATGTAGAGTCAGAGAGATAACCGATGCTGGCAGCCAGTGCTTTACAGGCTTAAGGAAGTCTCTGTGATTTTCGTAAAACATATGACGATTACTGCTGTTCCACTTCGATGCCGATGCGTTGCACCTGCAGGCGCTTGAGGCGGTCGATAACCTCGATGATACGGCCGTGCCTGGTCTCTTTGTCCGCGGCGATGACCGCCTGGGGTTCCTTTCCCTGGACCTGCTCTTTGAAGACTTCGTTGAAATCCATCTCCTGGTGAACCCGGGTGCCGTTAATGGCGATCTGACCCTCCCGGTCAATACTGATGATAACCACCATTTTTTCTATCTTATCGGCCTGAGTAGCCTGAGGGAGGGCAATGGAAAAGGTGCGCGGCATCATCACCGTGGCGGTCAGGAGAAAAATGATGAGAATTACCAACACGATGTCCACGAAGGGAGTCATGTTGATTTCGGTGATGGGTCCGTGGCGGTGGAGTTTCATCGCCGTCCCCCGATTTTTTGGAGCTCCACCGGGAGGGCTTGAGTGAAGTCTGTAGCACTGAGACTGGCCAGCAACAGCCGCCCTAATCGCTGGGAGCGTTCCAGAACGATGTGAAGACGACCGTGAAAATAATTATACGTCACCACTGCGGGTATGGCCACTAACAGACCTACGGCCGTGGCCACCAGGGCTTCGGCAATGCCGGCCATGACCGCCGGACCGCCGCCACCTTCGGCCAGGGCCAGGTCCTTAAAGGCGTGAATGATGCCCAGCACCGTGCCAAACAGACCGATGAAGGGGGCATTGGCCCCCAGGGTCCCCAGAAAATTCAGTCCCTTACCCAACTGCAGATTTACCCGGATACGCTCGGCTTCCATAGCTTCATAGGCAGCTTCCTTGCCATGGGGGACCTGACTGAGGCCAGCCAACAGGATTTGCGGTTCCGGAGACCGGGAGGATTCACACAAGGCTGTGGCCCGGGGCCAGTCACTCTCTTCCAGGTAAGGTGCGAGCTCTTTGACAAATTGGTCGTCCTGAAAGCGAAGGCGGTAGAAAGTCAGGGCTCGTTCCACCATGATGATTACGGAAATGACGCTCAACCCAATGAGGAGCCACAGCACCCAGGTGCCGCCCCCGATAGCCATGTTGAGCATATTTCTGGTTAAATCCATTTTACCCCCAAATAAAAAAGCCATGAAGCGACCGTCAAAACGAGAGGATAGCCTTCATGGCTGAAATTGATGATGATACAGATGAAAGAAAGACTTATGGGAGTTCATCTCCCGATTATTCTTAATTTTAGCACAAGACCTCCTGGAAGGCAATATTTCAAAAAAATTACTATTTGATAATTTTCATAGTTTGCTGATTGCTTGTTTATAATCTTAGTTTAGGTTAGGTCGGGTTTTTTGCTGCCAAGCTGCTGATAAAAGCCTATCAGGCCATTTGCAGGGCCGAAGCATTGTGCCTGATAAAGTCTTTTTCTCCTTCTGAGTCAGGAACTTTCCCGCTAACTCCTGGGAAATGAGGGCACACTTAGGTGTTCCCTCGGGCCTAAAAGGGGCACGGGAAGCCGTACCCCCAAGACAAGGAATTATTTTCGAGATCCGGTTTAGGTTCAGCCACACAGGCGCAATGGCGGGTGGACGGGCTGCAAGGTGTCATGCTGCCACTGAGCCACCAGGAGACTGACTTTGCCGAAGCCCCGGGTCAGAAGAAAGTGCCAGGCATCATCCACGGAGAAAAACCCCTGGCTCTTACCCACCAGTTCCACCTGGTGGGCCGGCAGGCCGAGTTGCCGGCAGTTTCCGTTGAGATCAAAGGGTTCGGGAATTTCCTGACCACCGATGAGGTAAACAATCAATCCTTCTTTCATGACGCTCCTCCTTTAAAATTGAAAGATTGTTCCATGCAGCACATCCCGGCTCAGGCGAGAGCGCCTGGGCTTCAGGTCAGGAAAGGGTAAGGCCCCCGGCCAAAAAAAAATCCTCGAGTCCATGATATGGACCCAAGGATTGCACCCAGTTTAGCTTGTTCCTCGGGGGGGCCGGGGAGTTTTACCATCCCTCCCGCGGCCGGGCCTGACCCAATCCGACGTTGGGTGACGGCACGACAGTTACAGGCAGGTCTTCTGACTCCCGGATCACCCTAATTCCTGCGCCTTCCCGTTCCCTTCTGGTGAACAGTGGCAAATGCAGGTTTCGTCCCCGGTTACAGCGGCGGGACCGAGCCGGATTCGCACCGGCTTTCCTATTAAGCCCCGAAGGGCGCCTGAAACTTTTTCTCAGATATAGCTTGAATAGCTGTTAATTGTCAAGTTTAAAAAGGACAGTCTCAACTATTTTATATTATTGATTTTCCGTAAAAATAACTTGTATGGCGTTATTTCTTTTCCGCCAGAAGTATCTTATGATTCACTAAATTTAGTCTCAAAATCTCGGCGTTGACCACTTTTTGCTCCCCGAAAATATTGACCAGACGCAGATCATGACCGTCATGCTCAATGATATCAACATCGGGCAGCAGCAGTTCCTCAAGGCCGTTTTTAAGAATATACGCGGTAGCTTCACACATGTTTCAAGACCTCCAGTATTTTTTGGTTTGGGATGACAATTGATCTCCCCTGGAATTGGATAAGCTTTAGTGGGGTATGGTAGATTTCTGACAGGAAGGTTTCATAAAGGGCAGCATCCTGGGGTGGTAACTGGAGCCGGCCATCCTGTAAGAAGATATGATGGTCGCAATAGGTCAAGGCCAGGGTCGGGTCGTGCATCACGGCAAGTATGGTTATGCCCTGGGTGGCCAGTCTTTTAAGAAGATCCAGCAGATGGATCTGGTTGCAGAGGTCGAGATGGGATAAAGGTTCGTCCAGGAGAATGACCTGGGGCGCTTGGGCAATGATCCGGGTTATCATAACAAGTTGGCGCTCCCCCCCGATAACTCGGTATAAGGCCGGTGCTGCAAAGACTCGATCCCCACCGCCTGGAGGGCCTTCCAGGTTTTTTCGTAATCCTGGGCCGACGGCGTCAGGAAAATCTGGGCCGTCCGGCCGGTCAAAACCACCTCTTCAACCGTAAAGGGGAAGACCGGTTCATGAAATTGGGGTAAATAGCCGATTAACCGCGCCCGGTCAACATACGCCGTCTTGCTGAGGTCGACACCAGCGATGAAGACGGTTTCGGGAGGTATGGGCAGCATCCCTGCCAGGCAACGCAGGAGGGTTGATTTACCGCTGCCGTTCTTGCCGAGGAAAGCGACGAATGATCCGGCCGGAATCGAAAAAGAAATATCTTTTAAGACGGTGTGCTGGTGATACTGCCAGCTCAGGGCTTGAACCGAGAGGGCGGTCATGGACCCAGACCCCTCAGTTTGCGGCGGAGCAGCACGATGAAGAAAGGCCCCCCGAGAAGAACGGTGAAAATACCAACAGGCAGCTCAAAGGAGGTGAGAGAACGGGAAAAGTTATCCACGACCAGGAGGAAGACAGCACCGAGGGAGGCGGAAACCGGCAAGAGGCGCCGGTTATCAGCTCCCACCAAAAGACGGGCGCAATGCGGCAGGGACAGGCCCACCATACCGATGATGCCGGCCACGGCCACGGCTGAAGAGGCAGCCAGGGTCGCGGGCAGGAGAATCAGAACTTTCTCTCTCTCCGGATTCATGCCCACGGCCCGGGCTTCTTCATCTCCCAGGGCCAGGACGTTCAGCCGCCAACGCATCAGGAGCATCCAGCAGGATGCAACAATAATAGGTGGGGCAGAGGACGTTACTTTACTCCACTTGGCCGTATGGAGGTTGCCCATGGTCCATTGGACGATGGTTTGGAGCCGGAAGGGATCGGCGAAGAATTGGACGATGGTGAGCAAGGCCGTAAAAAAGCCGGAGATGATAATACCGGCCAGAATCAGAGCCACCACCGAGACACCCTGACGGGAATAGGCTATCCCGTAGGTGATGCCGACCGCGAGCATGCCTCCGAGGAACGCCGCAGGATGCAGAGGGACATAAGACGTTGCCAAGGCAAAGGCGGCACCAAAAGCAGCACCGGCGGTCAGGCCCAGGATGTCCGGGGAGACGAGGGGATTGCGAAAAAGCCCTTGTAGTGAGGCTCCGGAGACACTTAGAGCCGTGCCCACCAGGATGGCCAGCAGAACCCGGGGAAGACGGATATCCATGACCACGGTTCCCGTCAGGAGCAGGTGATCAGATGGTGGAAGGGCCTGAGTGAAAAAATAGTGTTGGAAAAAGGCGAAGACATCGGCCGGGGTGATGACCTCCGAAGGGCCGATGAACAGGGAAATTATGCCAACGAGCAGGGGGGCGGCCCACAGGGAGATGGATAAAATCAGCGGCACTTAAAAATCCCCAAAACTGACGCCATAGAGTTCCAGAAACAGGCGCTGTTTTTCCGCAATCAGATCAATATCGGCGAAGCGTTCCGGATGCAGCCAGGTGGCCAGTAAATTGACCGTGAAAACATATTTCAAGGTCCAGAGGTCACACAGGAAAACTTCCGGCAGCTGATATACCCGGCGGTGGCGCGCCGCTTTGAGGAGCCGCCACTGTTCGTCCGCCATAATATCCTGGGGGGACAGACGAGGATTGGACCACATCACAATAATATCGGGATTCCAGCCCAGCACCTGTTCAAGCTTGACCACCAGATGTTCCTGGTCCAGAAGTTGGCAAACATTTCTGCCGCCGGCCAACGAAATCAAATCGTTTACCATGCTGGAGCCCCCGGACGTTTCCAGGGTGCTTTGGGCCCACATAAAGTATACCGTGGGTCTTTGGGAAACAGGTATGTCGGCCACCCGCCCAGAAAAGCGGCGTAATTCGTCCTGAGTGAAGTGTACCAGCTCCTGGGCCCGGTCAAGAGCGCCGGTCATAGCACCTAACGCCATGATTTCACGTTCAATATCTCCCCTGGTATTAATAAAGACACCGAAGACAGGTATACCCCGTTCTTCCAGAGCAGCAATGACCTCGGTCTGCTGGGACCAGAGAATGACCACGTCAGGTTTCAAGGCGACGACCCCCTCCAGACTGATAAAATCCCAGTTGCCCGGGGACGGCAGTTCTTTGTTCCGGATGCGGCGGTCGAGGGCGGCATAATGTTTAAATAACGGCTCTTGATAGACATTTGTGGAAATGCCAACGATTCGATGGCCTTCCCGGAGCATGTATATACCACTCAGAGCGCTTTCAATGAGACAGACGATGCGACTGACCGGCTGGCTGAAGACGAGAACCTTGCCTCTAAAATCGGTGACGGCTATGGGGGAGCAAGGCGAAGCTAAGGCCGTCGTTGGCAAGAGTAAAAAAAAGATCAGAAGAGCGCAGGATATACTTATAGAAGATTTATATGTCATTGAGCAACACCATGCGGCCTCCCCTTGGGGAGACCGCATGCCAGGTTTATTCACCCAGTGGGCTAGATTTTAAGTTCCAATTTGGCAAGGAAATTAAAGCCGGTATTCATGAACTGCCAGGGATATTCATACTTGCGGTTGGTGAGATTATTGAGATCCAGGTTCAAGAAACCGCTGCAAGACTGGGTTTTAAAGAGACCGGCCCGCAATTTCATATTAAACTCGGCATAATTGCCGAAGGCGCGTCGGTTGTTCAGATCGGTGCTGTCATAATACCGACCCACAAAGTGGAGATAGGGCGAGATGTAAATATCGTACGGGAGATTGGCGGTAAAGCCCAAATTGGCCAGCCATTGGGGCACAAAAGGTATGTTGCTGTTATTTTGGGAGCGATCAATAGCATTTTTTACATTCGTATCCATATAGGTATAATTGGCAAACCAGGTTAAGTAGCGATTGGTGTAATGAGTGATACCCAATTCAGTCCCGAGGGTTCTGGATTGTCCGGCATTTACGGATTGTGATTGAGAAGGGTTCTGGCTGATAACATTTTCGACGATGGCGTCATCGACTACGGTGTAAAACCCCCGGGCGCTTAACAACAGATTTTTCAGGACCCAATAATCGCCCCCGAGGTCAGTGCTGATACCACTTTCCGGTTGTAAACCAGGATTCGGCAGTTGGCCGTTTTTTCCAGGGACACCTGCATCAGCGGCATTCAAGGTACCGCCGATGGATTTTCCCGAGGGTACCACATAGCTGGAGCCGGCGTTGGCATAAAAAGCCAGGTTGGTGAGGACATTATACCGCACGCCAGCGCTCCAGAGGCCGCGATTCCACGACTTGGAAGAGATCTCCGGCGCCATACCGCTGATCAAAGAATAGCTCTGCCCCGTATAGGAGTAGCGCCCGCCGGCCCGGAGCACCCATTGTCCCAGGATCACTTTTTCTTCCAGGTAGAGGCCACTACTCAGGGCTGACATATCATTGCCGGTGGCGGTTATGCCATTCGTATTGGCATAGGTGGTGTAGGTGACGTATTGAAAATCAGTGCCAGCAGTTAACAGGCTGTCTCCCCAATGCTTATAACTAACTGACAGGTCCGCAGGGACAATGTTCTGGGTCACGCCATCTGTTTCCCTCAGACTCAGGTTGGGAGGGTAATTGTCTTCTTGCCAATTGCGCTTGTAGTATCTATATCCCGCTTTAAAATTGAGAGTTAAATCCTCACGGAGCTTATTTTCATACGCCGCATTAACCAGATCATATTGATGATTAAAACCGCGATTCGGACGGCCGGCATCGCCGTCATGGGTCGTATGATGAGCGAATAAAGATACTTTTGATTTGTCCGGGGTAATAAAATAAGTGGTTTTAAAATATACCTTGCCTTTGAGGTAGCCGGGGTTATTAATCATATTGAGCCAGGAGGGGTTGGTGCCGTAATTCGTATAATCAGACTGAATATAGGTGCCCCCGAGGAAATAGTGCAGGTCGGATTTAAATCCTTCATGATAGACCTTAGCTTCAACAGTATTCCAAGTGCCACCGCCCAGAAAGATGCGAGTTACTGGTTCGGTAACTTTTTCTCTGGTAATAAAATTGGAAATGCCGGCTAAGGGCGTTTCATTCCCGGCAAAGTCCATGGTCATATAATTCGAATACATGATGGAAGCCGGTCCACGATGGACTTCAGCCCGATTTATGTATATTTCATCAAGACTCATGGGGTCTACAAATGAATCAATGGGCAGTCCATCGAGCAAATAGACATTGTATTTTGGTCCCAAACCCCCATAGGAGCCCCAATTGGCATCATTGCGGGAAAGCGTATTGATAAAAGCTCCCGGAGTATATAAAAAGATCTCCGCCAGATTGAAGTTAGGTAGGGTTTGGTTTTCAATTTCATTTCGGGTGATAACATCGATTTTTTGAGTTACCTTGCTTTGTTGCTGTTCGATTTTTTCAGCACTGATGACAATTTCTTTTACTTGAATAGTTGTATCTTCAGCTGGGATGTCGGCTTTTTCATCGCCATAAGCAGGGACAACGGATATCAGAAATATTAATCCAAGTAAAAGAATAATTCTTTCCCCCCGTTTTCCATCCCAAAATCCATACCGAAGCTTTTCCATAGTACCAAACCTCCCCTATAATTTGCGCTTCGGCCCCCTTTCTGGTAAAAGAAAAAAGGGCCGTAATATCTCCGAGATGAGCGGTCCAAGTGAGGGGTGTGGATTTCTTGGCAGGAGTTCCACCCCTCTTTTTTCTATTTCTCATGTTTATTCGTGCAGTTAACGCAGTGTGTCCACAAAAAAAACCACGAAGTCGGCGATTTGGCGTCACCCGAAACCTTCGTGGTTTTATTGGCTATTCTAGGGCTATTCTAAACTATCGAAGCTTCTTGCTTCGATTAAACTTTATTCTTCCATGGGCACCAATCACCAAGGAAGGGCCTTCGTGGCTAATTTACTTGTGATTATAATATGTTATATTTTATCGGAGTTTCTACTCCGAAAAATTAATATGGAATCTAATATAATCGTCGAAGCCTGTCAAGGATTTTGTGGAGGCAATATACTTTTTGAATGAATCACTATAAATGTAAACTTTATCGATGGCAAATTAATTGTTGAAATCCGTTAGGTCTCTTTTTTCTGCAATTTTATCCCACTTGCCGATAGGGCTCTTGCAAAATTCTTTGCATTGTCATCCCGAACGCAGTGAGGGATCTCAACTTCACAGGAACCTTAAATTCTTCCCTGCGTCCATAATGACCCTGGCAGAAAAAATGAATTTTGCCAGAGCTTCCCTTATGAAAAAAAAATAAAACCTCAGAAGCCATTATATCAAATGAAAACTGGCAGATCAGTTCAGAGCCCCCCCCCTCGGTGAATAATTAACCTGGAGAATCCACCAAAACATGGCCGTGGGAATCTGGAGAAAACCCTGATCTTCATTGCTGCCCAACAGGCCGGCAACAGAATCGGCAGAATCCGTTTATCCCCCTCTTGGCACTTACTAATTTTGCCGACCTTTTTCGCTATGAGACTTCCTACTTTTATGAAGAGAGGCTCGATCGGCCAGCCATCGTTGTTCGCTGAGGATTCAGCTAAGAAATCAAGAGAAATGTTTTTACTAGCACGGTCTGCTGTCAAAACTTCTTACTAGTCTGCCCCTGTTTCCCTGTTCACATTTTTTCGTTTCCGTGACATCGGGACCATCTGTTCGGGTTAATTTCCCAATCTGTCTGAATAGTTGATCTCACCGGATGTAAGCGGTTTGTCCAACTCATTATAATCCCTTTAACTTGTGGATTTCGCAGCGTTATTTAATCTGCGTATAAATACTGGCCAAGGCGATTGGAATCAATATCCATCCTAGAATCAACTCCAGATGAAAGTAGAGCCAGATAAAGAAGTGACTGGCCCGGCTGTTCCAATGCTTCCCCAAACCTAACTCCACTGGCAGAAATCGGTCCAGGCTGAGAAAGCATCTCATAATAACTGAGGTATAGGTCTTGCCGGCCGGAGGCCGCATGTCCTCGTGCAGATGCTCCGGATCATAGACCAGGGCTCCGATAACAATAAAGAAGAGGCTGATAAAAATTACCCGGAAAGGCGCGCGGCCGTAACCGGCCAGCACCCCCCAGAAAAACCACTCCAGCCCGCGGCGCGGGTCCCACCAGGCCATTTTTTCCGCCAGGTCCCGATCATGCATGCGGATAAAGACTTCATTGGCCCAAGGCTCCCTCCCGATGCGCTTAAAAAAGGCTTCCAATTGCACATAACTCTGAGTGTTGAATGGACTGGCTTCCAAAAAATCTTCAATTTCCAGAAAATTCTTCCGATCATAATCACTATCATCCGGCTTATCGATACTGATACTGCTGTAAGACATATCGTTCAAATAGACGTGGCGAATATTGGTTGTTTTATCCTTGCCGGGCCATTGCATCTCCTTGAAATCCAGGCTCTGAAAGACGCAGTTGCGAAAATCGGCCCGGGTTCTGATATCGGTATGAATAAATTGTGCCGGGCCTTTTACCTGTAAATTACCGGCATCCAGGTCATCGATGCCCGCATTGGCAATCGTCAGCTCACGTTGCACCACAGTGCCCTTCAGGTTAAGCAGGGAGATATTCACACTGTGCTGTCGGTCTCCGTTTTCTTCTTTTCTAAGGCCTTTGATATCCAGGTCATAAAAATCACTATAAGACATATCGAGAGTGCCGCAGATGATTGCTTTATCTAAAAAAACCTTATGGTTCACTTTCATCCGGGAAAAATTTTTCCTCTGGCTTTCATGGAGAAATCCGGCTTCTGTGCCCCGAAAGTTGACCCCGATCTCGGCAAACTCGAATTTCACCGGGCCATGAAATTCAGCCCGCTGAAAATAAATGGTATTGCCGACTTTGATGCCGCTGAAGTTGGCTAGCTTCTCCGGACAGAAAAACTGGGCCTCGTCGGCGTTGAATTGCATGCCTACCTGGGCAATGGCAAAATCCACCGGGCCATGAAAGCGGACTTCTTTAAAATAGGCGATCTGTTCCACTTTCAGGGAAATAAAATTAACCGTCGCCTTGTCATTAAAAAATTCAGCTTTATTGAAATTCAATTGGCGGCCGATGTGAACTAAGCCAAAATCAGCCGGGCCATAAAAAACTGCCCCGCTGAAAAAGGCATTCGTCCCTACCTTCATGGCGTAAAAATCCGCCTTGGCCTCGTTGCTGCGAAAAACCGCCCGGAGGGCGTGGAACTTTTCGCCAATTTTGGCGTCGCTCCATAAACTCTCCTGCTCAAAGACGGCATCATTGCAGAAGACGTTGCCGTCAACCTTGATACCTTTGAAATGCGCGGCTTGTAAAAATTTCGAGCCATTCAGAGTCAAGTCTTTTTTAAAATGGCTTTCTTGCCAGGCCACCGGGTGTTCAAACACGCAATCGGACAAGGTCAGGGGATAGTCTACTTCGACATACTCCAGGTTGAGCCGGCCCTCGATGGTGGCATGGGCGATCTGAATTCCCTTGTGGGGCAGCCTGGAACGGTCAAAGCCCCCCGTGATCAATTTCTCTATAAAGGCGGCCCGCAGGCAGTGCCTCTGGACTTGCCCCCCAAATTTATGTTCCAGGTCGGCCGCCTGCCCCTCGTATACCTGGCTGAGCACCCATCTTTCCTGCTCGGTTAGCTGCCCCATATCAAGCTGGTCCGCACCGTCGCCCGGGACCGCCAGGACCAGGGAAAAGCTGAGCAGCAAGCAGGTAATAGCCGCCGCCTTTTTTATCATTACAATAGTATAAATAAAACGACTAGAGAGTAATGAGAACAAAATATCCTCACCTTATTAAAATTAGTAATTAAATAATGTAATAATGAATATTTATTTAAAAAGTATTTAAATAATTAATAAAGTATTAAAGGCTATAAAATAAGTAAATGTCTATTTATTGCTTGACAAAAATAAAAATCTGCGTACACTAAAACTATAAAACGATAAGGAGGTCGTTATGAGAAAAATGATTGTCTTGTTCGTTCTTATGGTGTCTGTTATCAGCGTTAGCATCCCTGCTTGGGCGACCGGCTGGACCGGCACTGGGGAGGTGGTCTACGAGGACCCCGCGCCCCCCAAGAAATGATCGAACCAGGCGCGGCCAACCAGGGGAAAAGCTCACGAGGAGCTAAGACACATTCAATTACGACTGCATTGCTGCCCAAAGGTTCGGTGGCAGGTTGCCCTCCGGCCTTTGGGCACATTTTTATCTGTCCAGGGGTATGAGGGGACCTACTGATTCGCCTCAACCGACACCCGCAGGACCCTTCCGCCCCCAATCCGCTCCCCAAAATTCCCCATTTTCCCTGCCAGTTATTCATTCTTGGTAAAATATCTAGATTTGGCGGTTAGATACTCCAGAGGATTATGATAATCTGTTATCAGATACGCGCCGGCTAAATCATATCTGTCTTTGCTGACATAATGTGACCATAATGGCCTTGTCAGGGGGTTATCATCGGATTTTTCCCTATCTGCCAGACTAAGCCCGATGTCATTATTTTTCGCCACAATAATAATATTTTGCACTTGTTGGAGATTATCGGGTTGGGTCGCGAAAATATACGTTTGCTTAAAGACTAAACCTATAGTATGGAGCGTTGATTTAAATAATAAAGCATCATCCCCTGAAATAGTGCCGATCAAATTCATCATAAAGACCCCGCCGTCATTAAGCCGCTCTTTCACTAATCTGAAAAATTCCTTGGTTAATAAATGTGCGGGGACAGTGCGCACCCCGTGGTAGACATCACCGAAGATGAGGTCATATTTCTTGTTGGCTAAGCGGAGATAGCGCCTCGCATCATCCGCGATCATGGTCAATTGCGGGTATTCGTCAATTCTAAAGAACCGGCGTCCCACCTCGATCAATTGCGGATCAATCTCTATGACCTCCACCTCGATTGTGGGTTGAGATCTGATCATGGCCTCCGGCATGACCAAGGCCCCCCCGCCCAAAAATACGGCTCTTTCCAGGTGCGGGCAAAATATCCGGCTCAAGGCCCAAAATCTTTGATATTTCGAGGGGATTTGAGGAGATTGTTCGTATCGGGCTCCCTGAAACGTCGTATCCAGATAGAGCGAGATCATCTGGTCCCCATCATTGACGTCTTTTTGAAAAACTCGTATCCGGTGATAAAAATTGACTTCATCATAAAGCACGGTCGTATCTTTTTCCGGCTCAGGTACAACCGCAAGAACTAATAGTAAGATATTAACCAGGCATAATGAGATAAAGAGGGACTTGCTAGACATCTTGGCAATACAAAGATATCCGGTTATCGCTAAGGCCATCATCAAACCACCAATAATTATAAAAATAGTATCCAGTTGGATTCTGGGAATGAGCCAAAAGCCGGCACTGAACGTCCCGATAACACTCCCCAGGGTGGAAAACATGAAGATGGTTCCCGCTGACAAGCCAATATGCCGGTCCGAGGAAAGCAGGCTCACCAATCGTATGATATAAGGGGACAGCGTCCCCAGCAGGACTCCCGGCACCGCAAAGAGGAGAACACTGGCCAGGATCGGCCCGGACATGGCGTCGGCCTCGTGAAAATACGCCCCCACCAGGCGGTGGCAAAGCGGGATGAGGAATATGCTACCGGCTGATAATGCCAGGAGATGTGAGAGAGTTGTATAATTACATCTGAGATCTGCCAGCAATCCCCCCGCATAATATCCCATGCTTAAGGCGATGAGAATTACCCCGATCAAGCCGGTCCAGGTAAAAAGGGTATTGCCGAACCATGGGACCAGTATCCGGTTAGCGGCAAGTTCTATGATCATGACTGCCGCCCCCGAAATAAAAGCCATAAAAATTAATAGTACCCTCTTACCCGGCCCATAGATGACTTCCACACCCGGTTCTAACTGGCAAGATTTCAAAGATTTTCGCCGGGACCTGCTGCCATCTTGATCGGGCAATGTCACTCTCCTTATTGGGGGGCCTAAAATTCCGCAGACTGTGCAACTACATATCAACCTTTGTTACAAGCAAACTTCGTTTGGATCGGCCCGTAACTCAAACTCCCGGCCATCCAGTCTGAGTTGGTCCTGAAAGGAAGACCACTATGCCATCGAGGCGTTCCTCTGGATCGTTGCGTAGGGTATCACTATACAGATCATACCTTCAACGTATCGGAATATTTGCGATGAAAGGATAATGGCAAGCAATATGGTGCCGAGCAAAGCTTCTTTATGTCGATTCGAGATGCTTTCTCGACAAGATACTCATGTGCAGTTCTGGGAGGATATGGAGGTAAGATGCCTTAAGGGCACTTTTTTCGGTTATTTCGCTTTTTGACTTCTGTCGGGAAGGGGTCTCATGATCTCGGCTGATGTTGCGGTTTAGCGGCGCGCTTCAACGCCTCCGCTGGCATCAATCGTTATCTTCGTCTCGGCCTGCTTTCGAGGCTTGAACCACTCATGCTCGACAAAACTTTTCTTAAAAACTCTAAAGATCGCTGGAAGTGGGGTTTAGACTCTCCTTCTCCTATAGATCAAGCTTTTCAAGAGCATCGATTTTCATGGCAAGGTTTTCAAAAGTAACGTTATTCAAAACCCCAAACAAGGCCTCAGAGGCTTCCCGCCAGACCAATCGCACCGGACAGACCCCGGAGCGATCGCAGATAGTATCATCGTTTGTGCAATCAACCAGGGCCGAACCATTTTCCAACAGGGCCACGATTTCACCCACCGTAATCTCGGCTGCCGGTTTGGCCAATCTATGCCCGCCATTGCGCCCGCGCACGCTTTGCACATAATTACCCTTTTTCAAGGGGATAAGGATCTGTTCTAAATATTTTAGGGGTAGATTTTGTCTTTTAGCTACTTCTCCCAACTGGATGGGGTCGGAACCGTTGTGTCTGGCCATGTCGAGCAGCAGGCGGATGCCATAACGGCTTTTCGTGCAAAGTTTCAAGGTGTCCTCTCTGGAGTGAATGTGATCCAGCCGTGGAAGGTAAGATAAGAATAGCTGTTTCTCGTGAGCTAGGAATTTTAGTTTGTCTGGCTAAGAATAATTATTTATCTATTAATAAAAAGCCACTAGGTCAATCCTTTCCATCACCAGTTGAACGGATGTCGCCGAATTGAACAAACCGACCTGAAACGTTGGCAAAATTAAACCCGAAGGGTCTCCCTGCCCGTGATTGATCTCTTAAGGGAAACCTGAGGTGAGAACAGACCGTTAGATTTTTTCGGTGGCATCGAGATGTTGGTTTTCCAGGACCTCCAACATCTGCACCAGATCGGCCAGTGAAACGGCATGCAGTTTGTCAAACATGGCCTGGATAGCCTCCTGCCAGAGGCGGTGGACCGGGCACGAGGGAGGACTGTCGCAAAGGTCGGTATGATTGGAACAATCAACCAGAGTGGTGCTCTTCTCCAGGAGGGCCACGATTTCCCCCACGGAAATTTCCCCCGGTGGTTTGTTTAAGCTATGACCTCCTTTGCAGCCCCGGAGTGAGGTTATATACTGCGCCTTTTTTAAGGGGATAATTATTTGCTCCAGATATTTAACGGAGATATCCTGCCGTTTGGCGATCTCCCCCAATTGCACCGGTCCGTGGTTGTAATGTCGAGCCATGTCCATCAGGAGTCGCAGGCCATACCGACTTTTGGTGCACATCTTCATGCCGGCCCTCCTTTAGGTAAGTCGATACAGCCAATACCATAAACACCGGGACTCCAGGGAGACTCCCGGGTGCGTTCACTGCCAGGAAAGAAGGCTTCCGCAAGAGGCCGAGTGAGATAGGCGCGGTGAGCAACGGAGAAAATCTGAGCCAAATAAACAATATAATAAGAATATATATTTATCAAGTAGAATTTTCTTGCAATTTAAAAAATCCTAGTATAGATAAAAATTAAACGCGCCTGATGCCCGAACTAGCCTGTGGCAGTTTTTCAAACCGGTCACCAGGCAGACGAGCTCAAGTTTTTGCGGTTGACAACTCTCAAATACCATTTGGAGACGCTAAGAATCAAAATGTCCATCATGCGATGCCATACCAGCTAACCTTTTAATCATCATTCTCCCGCTCCAAAGACGGGTAACCTTATGGCTGAAGCCCCGAGATTAAATATTAATATTTTCGGAAAGGCGGATCAATTAGCCCATGGCCTCAGCCTGCGTCCCAACTTTACTATTGCTTATTGCCGATATTCCTCTAGTGTTCTGAGCCGATCCTGCTCCATTTCCGAATCAGGCCGGCGACAACTCCCAATACCTCACCATCCCGTTCTGTATCTTGTCTCTGTCAAAACAGGGAAGTATTATTCTGCCTCCGCCCCAGGCCGTACCAAACGACGCCGGTCTGCCGGATTTCCCAAAGACAGGAAGGACAGATCTTGCAGAGGCAATACCATACCATTAGATTATTTCTTTAGAAGAAAGGCAGGGACATCCCGGCCCAAGGCAGGCCAAGGTATATGAATATAGAGCACTTCGGGTTCGTTTTTGTGAGCAACCCGATTGGCTTCACTTGAGGACTTAGCAATGGAGCAGCACCGCACAGCACTAATAACATATCATCCGGAGGGGTCATATGGGCTTCAAAGATAAGCTCGACTCGCAGGAATTCGTCATCCTGGCAGAAATTGATCCACCTAAGGGAGTGGATGTTGCAGATATGGTGACGAATGCCATGCGAGTCAAAGGCAGGGTGGACGCCTTTGTCGTCCCGGAAATGAGTAATGCGGTCATGCGCCTGAGTTCCCTGGGGGGGTGCATGCTCCTGCAAGGGAAGGGTTTGGAGACAGTGTTGCAGGTCTGTTGCCGGGATCGCAACCGTCTGGCGCTGCAAGCCGACCTGCTGGCTGCGGCAGCATTGGGGATAAATAACCTGGTGGCGGTGAATGGGGAAGACCCAAGTTTCGGGGACCATCACCGGGCTCGGGCGGTAAATGACGTCGATCTCGTGGAACTGCTGGAGGCGGTTAAGAAGCTCCAGGACGGTCGGGATATGGCGGGAATCGAACTGAGGGGAAGCCCTGTCTTCTGTGTCGGCTCAGTGGTCAACGCCGGGGCCAGCGGGGGACTTTTGGACCTGGAAATTGACCAATTGGAAAAGAAAATGGCGGCAGGAGCTCAGTTTTTTCTGACCCCACCCGTTTTTGACCTCCAGAATCTGTCCAGGTTTCGCAACCGGGTGTCGGATCTGAACCCTAAAATTATCCCTTCCGTGCTGCTCCTGAAGTCTGTGGGCATGGCCCGCTACATCGAACGGCATATGGGTCACGTGAACATTCCGGAGAATCTCATTACTCGCATCCAGAAGGCACCGGACAAAACCCGGGAATGTGTTCGCATCGCCGCGGAACTGGTGGGAAGTATCCGGGACGCAGGCTATGCCGGGGTGCTCCTCTCCACCATCGGCTGGGAGGATAAACTCCCGAATATTTTAGGAGAATAAAGATCATGGCGAATACAGACACCAACACCGTCGGTTCCGTCATGGTGGTCGGTGGCGGCGTTGCCGGTATTCAGGCTGCCCTGGACCTGGCCAATTCCGGTTTTTTCGTCTACTTGGTGGAGAAGGCCTCTGCCATTGGGGGGACCATGTCTCAATTGGACAAGACCTTCCCCACCAATGACTGTTCCATGTGTATCATTTCCCCCAAACTGGTGGAATGCGGCCAACACCCCAACATTGAATTGCTTACCCTGAGCGAGCTAACGGCGCTTACGGGGGAGGTGGGGCACTTTACCGCCACGGTGGTGCAGCAGCCGCGCTACATCGACCGCACCAAGTGCACCGGCTGTGGGGAGTGTGCTGCGGTCTGCCCGGTGTCCCTGGGAAATGAATTTGATGTGGGTCTGTCAGTGAAAAAGGCGGCCTACCGGCGCTATCCCCAGGCCGTGCCGGGAACTTTTGCCATTGAAAAGCTGGGCCGGGCGCCCTGCGTCACCACATGTCCGGCCAATATCTCGGTCCAGGGGTATGTCCAACTCATCAAAATGGGCAAATACGAAGAAGCGGTGAAACTCATCATGGAGGACCTGCCGCTGCCGGGAGTGCTGGGGCGGGTCTGCCCGCATCCTTGTGAATCAGTCTGCCGTCGGGCGGAAGTGGACGCACCCATCGCCATTTGCAACCTGAAACGCTTCGCCGCTGATCAGGTGGACTTGGCCACCCTGCCTATTCCGGAAGTGCCTAAAAAAGAAGATAAAGTGGCGATCATCGGCTCCGGCCCGGCCGGTTTGTCGTGCGCCTACCAGTTAGCCCGCCGGGGATATCCGGTAACGATTTTTGAGGCTTTGCCGGTGACCGGCGGCATGGTTCGGGTGGGCATTCCGGATTACCGGTTGCCCAAGGGCGTGTTGGACAGTGAAGTGGAATACATTAAGCGCTGGGGTGTGGAAATCAGGACCAACACCGCCTTGGGCCGGGATTTTACCTTTGATAGTTTGAGCCAGCAAGGCTATAAGGCCGTCTTTCTCGGCTTGGGCTGCCACATGGGGGTTAAACTGGACATCCCCGGGGAAGAGACCCAGGGGGTGGTCCAAGGAGTTGCCTGGCTAAGGGATCTCAATCTGGGGAAAAATCCCCCCCTGGGCAAGAAGGTGGCAGTCATCGGCGGCGGCAATGTGGCCTTTGACGTAGCCCGCTCTGCCA
Source organism: uncultured Acidobacteriota bacterium (assembly GCA_963698725.1). GTDB lineage: Bacteria > Acidobacteriota > Vicinamibacteria > Vicinamibacterales > Fen-181 > FEN-299. Next base: position 41,144 of record CAVORY010000002.1, on the reverse strand, counting down.
AACGCCTGGGGGCGGAGGTGGTCATCCTCTACCGCCGCACCCGGACCGAGATGCCGGCCAATGAGGAGGAGATCGACGAAGCGGAATGCGAAGACATTGCTATCCAGTATCTCGTGGCTCCCCTGGAAGTGGTGGTGGCCGACGGTAAAGTCTCCGGTCTAAAATGTCTTCGCATGGAGTTGGGGGAACCGGACGAATCGGGCCGACGGCGGCCGGTATCGATCCCTGGATCGGAATTTGTGGTCGATTGCGACATGATTCTCCCGGCTATTGGACAGAGAGCCGATCTCAAATGCTTGGAGGGGACCGGCATTAAAACTACTAAATGGGGAACCATTGAGGTCAATGAGATAACCTATGGGACCTCCCGTCCCGGCGTCTTCGCAGCCGGCGATGTTCATATGGGTCCCTGGATCGCCATCGGGGCGGTGGCCGGCGGGAAGGAATCGGCCGAATCCATCGACCGTTTCCTGCAAGGGAAAGATCTTGCCGCAGGCCGGGAGATTTCCGAAGAAGCCAAGACTTTGCAGAACTGGGCGGGCATCCCCCTTGACGAAGAAAAGAAACCCCGGGAAACCATGCCGCAACTTCCTCATGAAATCTGCTGCACCTGTTTTGAGGAGGTAAAAAAGGGGTATTCCCCGGAACAGGCCGCGCGGGAGGCCCAGCGGTGCTTAAACTGCGGCATTTGTTCCGAGTGCATGATGTGTGTGGCCGCCTGCCCGGCCGAGGCCGTGGTCCACATGCAACAGGCCATGACCCATACCCTGGAGGTGGGGTCGGTGATCTTGGCACCTGGAGCCAAAACCTATGATCCCGGAGCCGCTGCGGATGTTTATCTCTACGGCCGTCACCCCAATGTGGTCACCAGCCTGGAGTTCGAACGCATCCTGAGTGCTTCCGGTCCTTATATGGGCCATATGGTGCGGCCCTCCGACAAACAGGAGCCCAAAAAGATCGCCTGGCTTCAGTGCGTCGGCTCCCGGAACACCAACCGCTGTAAAAACGGCTATTGTTCCGGGGTGTGCTGCATGTATGCCATCAAAGAGGCTATCGTGGCCAAGGAACATAGCCCCGAGCCCCTGGACACGTCCATTTTCTTCATGGACATGCGCACCTACGGCAAGGATTTTGAAAAATATTACAATCGCGCCCGAGAGGAGTTTGGGGTTCGCTTCATTCGCTCCCGGGTGCACACCATTGACCCGGCGTCAGATGGCGGCTTATTCCTGGATTATGTCACCGAAGCGGGCGAAGCCCGAAGAGAGCACTTTGATATGGTGGTGCTTTCCGTCGGTTTGGAGGTGGGGCAGGAAACTGTGGCCATGGCCGAAAACCTGGGTATTAGGCTCAACCACTACAACTTTGCGGTGACCGAGGGCTCTGCCCCGGTGACCACTTCCCGTCCCGGAGTTTATACCTGCGGCCTGTTCCAGGGACCTAAGGATATCCCGACGTCGGTGACCGAGGCCAGCGCCTCGGCCTGCGCTGCGGCTATAGACCTGGCCGAAGCCCGGGGCACCCGGATCCAAAGCCGGAAACTGCCACCTGAGCAGGACGTGGCCGGACAACCGCCCCGGATCGGGGTATTTGTCTGCAACTGCGGCATAAATATCTCTTCGGTGGTGGATGTTAAAGATGTGACGCAGTACGCAGCCACCTTACCAAACGTCGTTTTCGCCACTGACAGCCTGTTCACCTGCTCCCAGGACAATCAGGAAAAGCTTAAAAAAGTCATGGAGGAGGAAAAGCTCAACCGGGTGGTGGTGGCGGCCTGCTCGCCGCGCACCCATGAACCCCTCTTCCAGGAAACCATGCGGGCCTGCGGGCTGAATAAATACCTCTTCGAGATGGCAAATATTCGGGACCAGGACTCCTGGGTGCACCAGCAGGACCACGACAGCGCCACCAGTAAGGCCAAAGATTTGGTGCGCATGGCGGTGGCCCGGGCCGGGATTCTGAGGCCGCTGGTGGAAAGAAAGCTGGAGATTAAACCACGGGGAGTGGTAGTCGGTGGTGGCGTGGCCGGAATGACGGCGGCTCTGGGCCTGGCCCAACAGGGATATGAGACGGTCATCATCGAGAAGGATAAGGAGTTGGGTGGGGTAGCGCGGCGGTTGCAGCACACCATCGAAGGACTTGATGTGCCGGCCTATCTTGACCGGCTCATGCAGGACGTGCGCAGCCATGACAAGATTCAGGTTCTGACCGAGGCCCTGGTGGTTGGTTTCGGGGGCTTCAAAGGTAATTTCACCACGGAAGTGCTGGTTGGTCCGGGCATGTATGAGCGCAAGATCGAACACGGGGTAACCATTGTGGCCACGGGCGCCCAGGAATACCGGCCCAAGGAATTCCTCTACGGTTCTCATCCGGCCGTCATGACCCAATTGGAGTTGGGGCAGTTGCTCCACGACCGTCCCCAAGAGGCAGCCAGGTGGGAGCGGGTGGCAATGATTCAGTGCGTCGGCTCCCGCAACCAGGAGAACCCCAACTGCAGCCGCATCTGCTGCCAGGGGGCGGTGAAACACGCCTTGGGCCTCAAAGAACTCAACCCGGACATGGACATCTTTATCCTTTACCGTGATATGCGGACATATGGCCTGCTGGAGGACTATTACACCCAGGCGAGGAAAAGCGGTGTCTTGTTTGCCCGCTACCACCAGGACGAACCGCCTGCAGTGAGCCTCGCCGAAGACGGCTTGGCGGTCAAATTTATTGACCACGTCCTCCAAATGCCGGTGACGATGGACGTGGATGCGGTCATCCTCAGCGCCGGGGTGATGGCCAATGATACCGAGGAACTGGCTTCTTTCCTCAAGGTCCCGCGCAATGCCGAGGGGTTCTTTATCGAGGCCCACGCCAAGCTGCGGCCGGTTGACTTCGCCTCGGAGGGGATTTACCTTTGCGGTACGGCGCACAGTCCGAAGCTGATCAGCGAAAGCGTTGCTCAGGCCCTGGCCGCGGCTTCCCGGGCCGGAACCTTCCTGGCTTCAAAAGACCAAACCATCGGCGGGGTGGTGGCGGAGGTGGTATCCCCTGAAAGTTGCGCTGCCTGTCTGGTCTGCGTGCGGCGATGCCCCTACGGGGTGCCCCAGATCAACCAGGAGGACGTCTCGGAGATCAACGAGGCCCTCTGTCAGGGCTGTGGCATCTGCGCCTCCGAGTGTCCGGTCAAGGCTATCCAGTTAGCCCACTATGCCGACGATCAGATCATGATTAAGCTGGATGCCTTGTTTGCGGCACAATCATGACGGCAAATGGGGAAAGGATTTCTGAGGCACCATGGAAAGGATGAGGAGGAGCCCATGGAAGAGTTTGAACCGGTGATTGTCTCTTTTTGCTGCAATTACTGAGCTTATTCTGCCGCGGACCTGGCAGGTTCGATGCGACTAAGTTATCCCACGAACATCAGAATTATTAAGGTTCCCTGTACCGGGCGGGTGGCGATCATCCATCTGCTCAAAGCCTTTGAGAAAGGTGCGGATGGGGTTTTTGTGGCCGGTTGTTTAGAGGGGGACTGCCACTATCAATCCGGCAACCTAAGGGCCAAAAAACGGGTGGCTTATGTCCGCCACCTTTTGACCAGCATTGGCGTCAATCCGGAGCGGTTGGCGATGTATAACCTTTCGGCGGGTATGGGCCCGAGGTTTGCGGAGATTGCCCTGGAAATGACTGAAAAAGTCCGGGCCTTGGGTCCGTTTTTGCAGCCGTCAACCAGGGCGGTGGAATTTGCAGAGTCGCGGGTAGCTTCACAGGCAACCGTTGCCTGAGAGTCTGATGTCCCTGAGGAGGTGGATGTATGATCATGGCGAAGGCAAAACCGATGGAGGAAATCCTTAGCTACCTGGAGGGATTTCATAGAATCCTGGTATTGGGCTGCAACGGCTGTGTGGCGGTCTGTGAAGCCGGCGGGATGAAGGAAGCGGAGGTACTGGCTTCAGCTTTACGGATTCACGCTATGCAGACCGGAAAACGCCGGGAATTCGTGGAACTGAGCTTGACCCGCCAGTGTGACAAAGAGTATCTGGCGGAACTCAAAGATAAATTGGACGGTTATGACGCAGTATTATCTCTGGCCTGCGGCGCCGGGGTGCAATTTATGGCCGAGATGTACGGGGAAAAGCCTATCTTCCCAGGGGTGGATACCTGTTTCATCGGGGTGACGGAAGAACAGGGAGTTTGGACTGAGCGCTGCCAGGCCTGCGGTCAATGCATTCTGGCCTCGACGGGTGGCATCTGTCCCATTATGCGTTGTGCCAAGCGGATGTTGAACGGCCCCTGCGGCGGCTCCGAAAAAGGCAAATGCGAGATCAGTGTGCTGGTGGGGAGAGATGTGGACTGCGGCTGGCACCTCATTTTCGAGCGCTTAAAAAAGCTGGGACAGATCGGCATGTTTGCCGAGCCGGCCTTGGACAAAGATTGGACCCTCAGCCGCGATGGCGGCCCGCGTCTCATTACCAGGGAGGATGTCAAGCCATGAAGGTGACCATAACCCCGAGCAAACTGGAAAAGATTCTGGCTGCCGGTCACCTGGCCGTGACTTCGGAATGCGGTCCGCCTCGGCACGGCAGCCCCGAAGTAATTGAGAAAAAGGCCAACCTGATCGGCGATTACGTGGATGCCATCAATGTCACGGATAATCAAACCGCGGTAGTTAGGCAGTGCAGCCTGGCAGCCTGCATTCGGATTAGGCTCATGGGCCTGGAACCGGTCCTGCAGATGGTAACCCGGGATCGCAACCGCATCGCCTTGCAAAGCGACCTGCTGGGAGCGACCTCCTATGGTATACATAATGTCTTGTGTCTGACCGGCGATCATCAGCGGTTTGGGGACCATCCCAGCGGCTCCAATGTCTTTGACATGGACTCCACCCGCCTCATCCAGACAGTCAAGATGATGCGGGATGAGGGGCGATTGCTGAGCGGCCATGAGATGCACGAAGGCCGGCCCCAAATGTTCATCGGGGCGGCAGAGAACCCCTTTGCTGATCCCTTTGAAATCCGGGTCATGCGTCTGGCCAAGAAGGTAAAAGCCGGGGCTCAATTTATCCAGACCCAGTGCATTTACAACATGCCGAAGTTCAAGCTCTGGATGAAATTGCTGCGGGAGGAGGGCCTGCATGAAAAAGTGGCCATCCTGGCTGGACTCACCCCCATGAAAAACGTCGGCATGGCCAAATATATGAAGAATCGGGTCCCGGGGATCGATGTGCCGGATGATATAATCAAACGCCTGGCCGGGGTTCCCAAGGAAAAGCAGGCAGATGAAGGCATCCAGATCTGTCTGGAGCAGATTGAGGAATTGAAGCAGGAGGAGGGTATCCGGGGATTTCACATCATGGCCATCGAATGGGAGGAGAAGGTTCCGGAGATTGTCGACCGAGCCGGGCTCTATCCCCGGCCATCGATTAACTGACCGAGATCTCTTCATAAATTAAAGTCTTGAGCGGTCTGCCTAAAAAATTAAGTGTTAAAAAAAAATCGTAGATTTTTTAGTTACCATTGGCAAGGTTATGATACATTATGTTAGCCGCTCATGGGCAACGATAACTTCGGACAGTTAGATCTTGTTTGTGGGGGATTGAGAAAAGAAATTTTTCGGAAAGAGGCAGGAGGTATGCTATGGCGCAAAAGTACGTGTTAGTCGTTGATGATGATCCGGATCTGGTGGAAACCATTGGCATCATGTTGGAGAGCAAGGGCTTTGAAGTTGGCAAGGCCTATGATGGGGTGGAGGCGGAAGAGGCCATCAAAAAGCGGCGTCCTGATCTGATGATCCTCGACGTCATGATGCCCCGGAAAGACGGTTACCAACTGTGCAAAGAGTTGAAGCAGAACTCAGCCACCAAGGGTATTCCCATCATTATGTTGACCGCGGTGGGAGACGCCGTCCCCACCACCACCTATACCCATCGGGAAGGTATGTCCATGGAGGCCGAGGACTACATCGAAAAACCTGTTGACACCAAGAAGCTCCTGGAATCCGTAAATGGTTTCTTTGCGTAGTTTCCTAACCTAAGCAGATCGTGCCTGAGCCGACAAAGTCGAGGACAGCAACCAAGCGGGGCACGGCAAGCCGTACCCCGCTTTAATTTTATCGGTAAGACCAAGTTAAGTTTGGCATGCAGCCAACTAAACCTCGAATTATTTAATATTATCAATTCTTTTATAATAACCGGAAATCGGCCACCAGAAACCGAAAACGTTATTATTCTTATGCAGGAGGAGTCAAAACCCCCAGCCGCCTTCCACTCCTCCCAAATCAGAGACGGATTAAGGAAAAACTGTTAGGAGACGGGGACCATGATCCCGCCCACGCTGCACCAAGTCGATATCAAACAGCTGGCGTTTTTTCTGGCTGATTTTCCTGATCCCGCCTTCATCGTCGATCCTGAACACCGACTGGTCTACCTGAACCGGTCAGCCGAGGAACTTTTCGGACGCCGGCTAAAGCCGGAAGATCAACTGCAAGCTGACGATCTGCTCCACCTGGAGATAGAGGGCGGACGCAACTGTGTCATGGCGTTGTGCTTCCAGGAAAAGAAACTCCATCGAACCCCGGTGCGAGTCCTGAATTCGGCAGGAATCTGGCTGGAAATGTCGGCGACCGCCAGTCTCTTCAACGATGACACTGGCCGGCCAGCCGGGTGCTGGGCCATCTTGCGGGAATCCGAATCTGACATTATATCTCACCCGGATATCAACAGCTATCTGGCAATGCTCTCCAGTATTCTCCACAATTTCCCCAACCCCTTCTTTATGGTGAATCCGGACTTGACCATTTCGTTTATGAATCCGCAAATGGAAAGTCTGACCGGCTATTCCCGGGAAGAAACCATAAAAGGCTTGACCTGTGGGGACATTCTCTGTACGCCGAAATGTAATACGAGCGAATGCCTCCTTAAAAAGGCCATGGAGACTGGTTTGCCGGTGTCCGGAGTCCGGCAAACCATCAGAGATCGGCAGGGCAATGAGATTCCGGTTGTCGTCAACGCCTCTGTCCTTACTGACCATAATCGTCAGATTATCGGCGGCTTTGAATTCATCAGAGACATCTCAGCCGTGGTTGAGGCGGAGCAGAAGATCAATCTGGTCACTGAATTGACCCAGGAAGGCATCCTCATGGTGGATGAACAGTTCCGGGTTGTCTTTGCCAACTCCAAAATGTCGGAAATCACCGGATATCCCAAGGAAAAACTTCTAGGCATGGACGTGGCCGCAATTATTCCGGCTCATTATTTTCAGGTTATCCAGGAAATGGTTACCAAAGTCGAGCAGGGCAGACGGCTCTGCTTTTGTGGCGTTATTGACCCGCCCACCACGCTTTCCGGGGATTTTCGGGATTATGAAACCTGTATCGCCGTTTCTACCATCGGTAAGCACGTCATCACCTGTCTGTATTTCCACGATCTCACCAAACGCCATGAATACGAGAGAGAATTAAAAAAAGCCAAGAACTTCCTGGAAAATATTATTCGCAGTTCGGTGGACGGCATTGTGGTAGTGGACACTACGGGCAAGGTTTTGTATTTTAATGAGGGCGCCGAAAGTATTTTGGGGTATAAAGCCGAGGAGGTGGTCGGCCACCAGGAAGTGTTATACGAGTTTTACGACCCGGTCCTGGCCAAGGAAATTATGCGGCGCCTGCGGAGCCATGACTATGGACCCCCTGGGAAGCTTAGAACCACACCCTTAACCTTTCGCTCTAAAACCGGCGATGAAATCCCGGTAATGTTTTCGGCGGCGATCATAAAGGAGGGGGACCAGGAAACTGCCAGCGTCGGGATCTTTTCCGACCGACGGGAACATTTACGTATCCGCAAGGAGTTAGAAGAGGCCCGTATTCAACTCATGCAAACCGAGAAGATTGCCTCTTTAGGCCGGTTGGCCGCGGCGGTGGCCCACGAAGTCAATAATCCCCTGGCCGGCATCCTCATGTACGCTGAATTTCTCTTAAAGGATTTGGAAGACAACCCCAAATGGAAAAGCGATCTGGAAGAAATAATCAACCAGACCATGCGCTGCAAAGAAATCGTCACCCGGCTGCTGGAATTCAGCCGCCAGTCTCCGGGAGAAATGAGGACGTTTTATGTCAACGACGTCATCGACCGCTGTATCAAGCTTCTCTGCCAGCAAACGCTCTTTCATGATATTCAATTCATCCTCAATCTGGAACCTCAATTACCTCCTCTGCTAGGGGACCCTTCCCAGATGCAACAGGTAGTTCTCAATATCATCATCAATGCGGCCTACGCCATGCAAGGTAAAGGTCAACTTACCATCACCTCTGATTACAGAAAAGATAAAGGCGATGTTTTTCTCAGCTTTGCTGATACCGGCCCTGGCATCCCCCCAGATATCCTGGATAATATCTTTGACCCGTTTTTCACTACTAAACCTCCCGGAGAAGGCACCGGCTTGGGATTATCCGTGGTCTACGGTATTATCCAACGGCATGAAGGCAGAATCGAGGTGAAAAATCGCCCGGAAGGAGGGGCGGATTTTACCATAACTTTCCCCCTGGAGATATCCCAGGATTTTGAAAATAGCCCATTTTTTATAGATGATTAACATTCCCTACCAGATATTCTACCACCAGGGGCTGCACCCTGCGCCGGATGAGGTTTGGCTATGGATACTATTCTCGTGGTTGATGATGAAAAGGTGATTCGAGACGGCTGCAGTCGCCTCTTATCGACGTCAGGATACCAGGTGCTGACTGCCGTCAATGGCCAGGAAGCCCTGGAGACGCTCGCCGTCGAGGAAGTCCATCTCGTCCTCTGTGACCTGAAAATGCCGGTGATGGGAGGCGTCGAGGTGTTAGAGTGCGTCAAAGTCCAATATCCTCATCTGCCCCTCGTGGTCATTACCGGTCACGGCACGGTTAACGATGCCGTGGAATGTATGAAAAAGGGGGCTTATGATTTTGTCACCAAGCCCTTCAAGTCTGATCATCTCCTCTTAGTCGTCCACCGGGCCTTGGAAAAGCACACCTTGGAGCGGCGCACCCGCCAGCTCCAGGAAGAACAGGCCAAAAATCTCTATGACCTGGCCATGGAACAGAGCCGTCTGCGGACCATTATTAACTGTATGGCCGATGGGGTACTGGTTACCAACCGGGATCTGGAAATCGTTCTCTATAATCCTTCGCTATCTCGTGTTCTGGAGCTACCCTCGTTACCGCCTCAGGCCGGCGTTTTGGCGGAGTGCGTGCCTGATCAGGACTTGCTCGAGGTGCTCACCTCCATGGTGGGGAAGGCCACCGACGAAACCCAACTCGTCTCCCAGGAGCTGTGCCGCGGCAAGTCTTACTGGCGGGCCCTGTCCGCTCCCATCCCCGGTCCGGCTGACGATGTTTTGGGCACGGTGACGGTCTTCCATGACATCACCCGTTTTAAGGAACTCGACGAGATGAAATCCAGCTTCGTCAACATGGTCTCTCATGAACTCCGTTCTCCTCTCTCCACCATAAAGCAGCAGTTGGCCGTCATCCTGGAAGGCTTGGTGGGGGAACTCGGCTCAAAGCAAAGAGAGATGCTGGAGCGATCCCACAGCAAGATTCAGAGCCTGCTGGAGCTCATCAATGAACTACTGGACGTGGCCCGCATCGAGAGCGGGCAGATCCAACACAAATTAGCTCCCCTGCAGCTTCAACCTCTCCTGGAGGAGGTAGTAGCTTTTCATCGTGATCGGGCTGCCAGCCATCAGATCAATCTCACCCTAAAAGCGCCCCCGGAACTTCCTCTTATCCAGGCCGACAAGAGAAGTCTGGAGGAAGTTTTCACCAACCTCATCAGCAACGCCATCAACTATTCCCCGGACGGAGGACAGGTTGCCGTTAACCTTGTGCCCCAAGAAAATTTTTTAGAGATCACGGTAAGCGATAACGGTGTCGGCATTGATCCGGAAGAACTCCCCAAGATTTTTGACAAGTTCTACCGGGTCAAACATCCTAAAACCAGGCAGGTGATCGGCACCGGTTTGGGTCTGGCCATCGTCAAAGGGGTTATTGATTCACATCGCGGCACCGTTGCAGTAGAGAGTGAACCGGGAGTCGGGACCACCTTTCGCATAGTTCTCCCGACCGTATAAGGTTTTACCAATTGCCCAAAGTTCTGCCCTTTTTCCCCCCTCCTCTTGAGGCGTAATGAGGAACTGAATGTTTTTATAATCTTTTACTCAGTCCTCGAAACTCAAATCGGATGAGGAGTGTATTAGACCTTACTTTTGGCAACCACTATAGGAAGAATATGGATCTCAAAGAAAAAATCCGCTTCGGGGGGATTAAACTGCTGGCTGGGGGGAGTTGTTTTGTATCTTCCTCCCCGGGGGGAAAATTTCGTCTGGGTCCCCAGGTAACCGGGCCATTGGCCGAAAATAAACTAAATCTTACTTTCCTCACTCATGTGGATGGGGACCGAACCGCTTTTTGCACTTCCGGTGCCATTGGTGAAGGCACTCAAGCTTTTTTACAAAACCTGGCGGGGGGTCTAGATGTTTTCCAACATCAACCGGATGTTGCCCTGTTAGCCGTCTATCCCCATAATAAATTGCCCGAGAGCATTGCCGCCTTTATAAAAAGCCTGGCCGCATCCAAATCCAAAATTTTCGGCCTGGCCAGTTCACTGTCTGCACTCAGCGTTGTTTTAGAAGGACGGCGCCAGGTCAAGGTCTTAGATCATATCTTCGAGAACTTTCAATTCACTTCCTTCGCCAACTCCCGGGAATTCCTTGCGACTCAGGAGTTTCCCGAGGAATACGTCCGCAAAGCCGTTGCCACCTACCAGGAACGGGTCATTAAAGTCTATTATGTCTTGCCCCAACCTGATCTGGATTTATGGGCGATGAGCATTCCCACCACCGCCATCCTCGGAGATATCGCCGACACCCTGAGGCAATTTGCCGGCTTGGGATTGACCATACCTTTTCTCATCGGCATTCCAAGGCTTGGGACCGAGGACCTTCTCCTTGCTTTCAGCACGGCCCGAGCCGCCGAGGCCAGAGATCAGGGAAGCGCGGTCCGGCGCCTGCTGCAGGAGAGCATTCCTGGGATAAGGCCCATGCGTCTCACCCCGGTGGCGGGTATCTTCCTGCACGGCCCTCATTTTGGCGACCGTTACGGTATCGCCCACAGTCTGGTGGAAGGCTTGGAACGGGCGCGTGTCACTATCCTTGCTCTGAGCTGTACCATCTCCTCCATCTCGGTGATCATCCGACAACAGGAACTGGCGCCGGCCCTCCTGGTGTTGAGTCAGAGATTCGAAGGTCCGGTATCAGAAGTGCTTTCGTGAATCCACACGCATAAGGCATGAATATGGGGGTTTGGAAGGCGAACCTGCTTTGTGGTCAGGGTTTGATGAAGGGTTTTTTGCCTGTTCAGAGTCATTATGGCTGATTAGGCGTTTTCATTGTGTTTAGAGGCCAATTTGGGGCATTCTGCTCCTCTCAATCGTCATCAACTTCCCTGGTAAGGGAAGAGGATATATTCTCCGGAATTCGAATCTTTTAGGGCGCGCCAGGAGCATCAAGGGGTTAGGCAACTTGCTTTACCCCCTCTTTTTTAGCTTAGTGGCCATATCTATCCGTCAAATCTTTTTCCCTCTCCCCGCTTGCGGGGAAAGGCTTAGGTTGAGGATGGTGAAGAAGACATTACTTTTGTTGACGACTATAACCTAAAATTGGTTTATCGTACCTCATGCACTGGTCCCCAGAGCAGGAGTCCAGGTCAAGGTAAAGGGAACATGATTGACAAAAATGCAGGACCGGCCCTGGATATGCCGGAAAGCATTGATCTAACCGAAGCTGATATCCTGGCGGCGATGCAGAAAATTCCAGGTTATCTGGATATCACCCCCCGGGATTTTAAAGAAATTTATCTGTTGGCCTACCAGCAAGCCGTCGCCCGCCTGTCCCGGGAAGTAACCGCGGCGGAGATCATGACCAGGGATGTGGTCGTAGTGAGGGAAGAGACGCCCCTGGAGGAAGTTGCTGACGTTATGGGGGCTCGGGGGATCTCCGGGGTGCCGGTGGTAGATGAAAACAGCCGCGTCACCGGGGTGATTTCGGAGAAGGATTTCCTAACTCAGATGGGTCTTACCGGGAGGCAGAATTTTATGACCCTAATAGCTGACTGCCTCAGGACCAAAGGCTGTGTGCCGCTGCCTATAAAAAAACAGCTGGCTAAAGATCTCATGACCTCGCCGGCCATCACGGTAAAAGCTAGTGCCACCATAAAGGAAATCGCGGCCCTCTTTGCTGCCCGCAAGGTGAACCGGGTGCCGGTGGTCGATGCCGGGGGCACATTGTTGGGTATCATCTCCCGCGGGGATGTGGTACATGCTTCCTGCCAGGGAGACAGACCATGAGCGGAGCCTATTGGCGTAAAATGCGGGGAATAACTCAGAGTCCACCTAGAGTCGGTTGGGGCGAGATTTTCTGGTCCTGGCTTGGCAGCTTCCTGGGGATTGCCGCCGTGGCCTTCCTGCATTACCGCTTCTTTGAGGGGACCGATCTTATCATGATCATTGGTTCCATCGGGGCCTCCGCGGTCCTCATCTACGGCGCTATTAAAAGTCCCCTGGCCCAACCCCGGAATCTTTTGGGCGGCCACATTATTTCGGCCCTGATCGGCGTCACCATGGTGAAAGTCTGCGGCCCGTACTCTCTGGCTGGCCGCGGCCTTGGCCGTATCCTTGAGTCTCGTTGGTATGCATGCTACCAAAACCCTGCATCCCCCCGGTGGCGCCACCGCCCTCATCGCTGTTATCAGCGGCCCTAAAATTCAACAACTCGGATACCTTTACGTCATCATGCCCGTCGCCACGGGGGCTCTCATCATGCTGGTGGTGGCCCTGTTAGTGAATAACCTGGCCCCGTCCCGCCGCTATCCGGAGTTTTGGTGGTAATCCCGGTTCCCAGGGGCATTGTTATGGTTAGTAACTCCAGGATTCAAGTTATTAAAGTCCCCGAGATCTGAAACGGTCGGATGATGTGAACCAGAGTATCAAAAGCGGCGGCCACAGAATCCTGGCTAAAATTAAAAGGAGAAAATACCATGCGAGCACTCTTGCAAGGCCTTTGGGTTCTGATTTGGTATCGCCTGCCCCTAGACCGGAAAGCTATCCTGATGGTGTTAATGATCCTGAGCCTTGTCCTGACCAGCGCCGCCAGGGTTCAGGCCGAGCCACCGGTCTACTCCACCCCACTCGGGATTGCCTTGGAGGAGTTCCCCTACCCCTATCCAGTGCAGTTTCTATCCCTGGAAAACCAGGGTCAGACCTTGCGGATGGGTTTTATGGACGTCCAGCCCACCGGTCCTGACCTGGGAAAGGCAGTGGTCCTGCTTCATGGTAAAAACTTTTACGGCAGCTACTGGCAAAACACCATCAAGGCTCTGGCGGCTGCGGGCTACCGGGTCATCGTGCCCGACCAGATCGGTTTCGGAAAATCATCCAAGCCGGACCTCTGCTACAGCTTCGACCTCCTGGCCGCCAACACCGCCCAACTCCTAAACCACCTGGGGGTCAAAACCGCGGCCGTCGTCGGCCACTCCATGGGCGGCATGCTGGCCGTGCGGTTTGCCCGCACCTACCCGGAGCGAACCGCATGCCTGGTCCTGGAAAACCCCATCGGTTTGGAGGACTATCGCTTCTTTGTCCCGCCCCAAACCACGGAGCAGTTAGTTGCCGTCGAGATGGCCATGACCCCGGAGAAATACCGGGCCTTTGTCAGCCGCTACTTTGTTAAGTGGAAACCGGAATACGAATCCTTTGTCGAAACCCGCTGCCGACAGGCCCTAAGCGGCGAATTCCCCCGCTTCGCCAAGGCTTCAGCCCTCACCTTCCAGATGATCTACCAACAACCGGTCCGGCATGAATTCGGCCTGCTCAAGCCACCCACCTTGTTAGTAATCGGCTTGGAGGACCGTACTACCGTGGGTCGGGGCCGGGTGCCGGAAGATATTATCAAAGACAAGGGCCAATACCCGCTGTTGGGAAAGGCAGCCGCCAAAGATATCCCAGATTGCAAGCTAGTGGAATTAGCCAATGTGGGCCATATTCCCCACCTGGAAGCACCGGCAGAGTTTCATAAGGCTCTTCTGGCCTTTTTGCCTGAACGGTAGAAGCCCTAAAACATTAAATGGAGCACAGGCGCCCCCGCCTGTGCCGGGATGCCTTGCAGGAGTTGGTATAATAAGAATACTTTCGGCGAATACCATAAACGTTAAAATTTAACAAAAATGGGGCGGGTCCTAAGACCCGCCCCAGCTTTCTGAACAACATCCAGATATTACTTATATAATTAATATCCTTCCTCAAAAGCCACGTCCTCTTCTTCAAGTTTTTCCTTGAACAGCAGGTGAGCCCAAATCTGGTAGCCGATGACGATGGGCACGAAGGTGAGGGCCACCCCCAGCATAATCTTCAAGGTCAGGGGACTGGAGGAAGAGTTAAAGGCGGTGAGGCTGTAATCAGGGTTGAGACTGGAGGGCAGCAGCCGGGGATATAATCCCACCACCCCGAACATGGTGCAGGAAACGATGGTGGCCGCGGAGGCAAACCAGGCCTTCCAATACAGGGACTTCTGCAGGAAGAATTTTACCAGGATCAGGGCAACCACTGCCAGGGCCGGGATGACAAACAGCACCGGCTGCTCCAGATAGTTTTTGTACAGATCGGTTTTTGCGTTCGGTGGCCAGGAGGAACATGACCGCGGTGACCAGAAGAATCCACCAGATTTTGCCAGCCGTGTCAGCCAGACGCTGGTGCAAGTCGCCGTCGGTTTTGATGGCCCCCCAAATAGCCCCGTGCACCAGAAAGAGAAACAGGAACAACAAGCCGCCCAACAGGCCGTAGGGGTTTAGCAGGGTAAAGAGCGTGCCCTGAAAAATCCCTTCTGCGTCCAGGGGCAACCCCTGGAAGATATTGGCAAAGGCGACGCCTAAGAGCAGCGCCGGGAGGAAACTTCCCACGGCCAGACAGGTGTCCCACAGTTTCCGCCACCCGGGGCTATCCACACCCCCCTGAAAGGCGAAGCTGACGCCCCGAATGATCAGGGCAAAGAGTATCAGCATGAGGGCAGTATAAAGGCCGCTGAACATCACCGCATAGGTAGTGGGAAAGGCCGCAAAGGTAACGCCGCCGGCAGTGATCAGCCAGACTTCATTGCCGTCCCAATGCGGGCCCATGGCGGCGTAAATCTGCTTCCGGTCTTTTTCGGTCTTGGCCATAAACGGCATCAGCGTCCCCAACCCCAGGTCATAGCCGTCCAGCATGAAATAAACCGCCCACAAAATGCCCCAGAGCAAAAACCAGATTGTTTCCAGCATGGCAATGACCTCCTATTACTCTTTGACCGCGGCCGGCGCCGGTTCCGGGCCCTTGCGGATGTGTTTGATAATGAGATAAAACCCTGCTGCGCCCAGCAAGGTATACACCGCCACCATGGTAAACAAAGAAAAACCCACCTGGGAGGCGGCGATGGGAGAGACCGCATCCCTGGTGCGCATCAGGTTATAGACGATCCAGGGCTGCCGCCCCACTTCGGTGACGATCCAGCCGGCCTGCAAGGCAATGTAGGGCAGCGGTATGGCGAAGAGCATGAGTTTCAAGTAACCGGGACTTTCCATCAGTTTATTGCGTTTGAGCCAGCCCACTCCGGTGAGCAGGACGAAGAGAAAACCCAGACCCACCATGATGCGAAAAGCAATAAAAGTGAGGGCCACGGGCGGCCGGTCCTCTGGGGGGAAATCCTTTAGCCCTTTGACTGTGGCGCTCGGGGTGTGATAGGCCAGCATGCTCAGGGCCCCGGGAATCTTGCCGATCTCCACGGAGTTACGTTCATTCTTCTCATCCGGGATGAGAAACAGGACCTGGGGAGCGTTAGACTGGGTATCCCACAAGGCCTCCATGGCCGCCAGCTTGGTTGGCTGAATCTTGGCCACTTCGGAGCCGTGGATATGCCCCTGGACAATTTCGGCCACGGAAAAAATCAGGGCAAAGGTCAAACCCATCCGGAATGATTTGGTGAAGAAGCTGATGTGCTGTTTCCGGAGGAGATGATAGGCGCTGACGCCCATGACAAAGAAGCCGGCCACAATGTAGGCCCCGGAAATGGTGTGGAAATAGATCTGCCAGGCAAAGGGCTGGGTAATCACGGCGAAAAAGTCGTTCATCTCCGCCCGGCTGTTTCGGAGCACATAGCCCACTGGGTGCTGCATCCAGGCGTTGGCGATGATTATCCACAGGGCCGACAGATTGGAGGCGATGGCCACCAGCCAGATGGCGGCACAGTGGAGTTTGGGGTTAATCCTGTTCCAGCCGAAGACCCAGACC
This sequence comes from uncultured Acidobacteriota bacterium, assembly GCA_963698725.1. Taxonomy (GTDB): domain Bacteria; phylum Acidobacteriota; class Vicinamibacteria; order Vicinamibacterales; family Fen-181; genus FEN-299. The sequence goes on along the minus strand of CAVORY010000002.1, from coordinate 24,811 downwards.
GCCAGAAAAGTGGATTCCAGGAAGAAGGAGGTGGTGGCTTCGATGGCCAGCAGGGAACCGAAAATATCGCCCACATATTTGGAGTAGCGGGACCAGTTGGTGCCGAATTGAAACTCCAGGGTAATACCGGTGACGACGCCAATGGCGAAATTGATAACGAAAATCTTTCCCCAAAATTTCGTCATCCTTAAATATTCTTCATCGCCGGTGCGAACGATACTTGGTTTCCATGATGGCGAGAAGAATTGACAGACCCAGCGTCAAGGGCACGAAGATAAAGTGAAAAAAGGTGGCGGCGGCGAATTGCAGCCGGGACAGCATTAAAACATCCATGCGGCACCCTCCTTAAGGAAGTTAAAGGCTGATCTCCTTAAAGGGAGACATTCATAATAAGAATAATTATTTTCCGATAGACTTACCATTTTTTTTTTGAAAAAGGTATGGAATTGAGAATTTTTTTTGAAATTTATCTTCCTTAAAAAAAACTCAGTTGAAATCACCTGCGGGTCTTTGAGTATGTTTATTCATTCTCTTTTAGGCAACAGTGACGATTTTATTATTTCCTCTCGGATTGTATATTAATATTCAAAGATTCAAGGTATGCATGGACACGAGCAATAAATGATAAAAGCCGAATCAATTATAAATAATATAATCTAAATATATTTAATAAATTATATATAATAAATTATAAAATAATCTGAGATTAGGGAATCTATCGGCTTTTCTTTATATAACCCAAACTAACTTGACCTAGTGGAGAAAAACATCAAGAGTAAACAAGAAGAATTTGGCGGTAAAGGTGGTTCCGGCGATGTTAAAGGCGACGAGAATCTTTTTATGTGTTCTGAATGTACTGCTGAACATGCCTTTCCCGGTCATAAGCCGGGCGAACCACTGATGTGTCCCAAGTGCGCCATTCCCATGAAAGCCAAATATGTAAAATAGTTATCTTGGTTTTCAAACTAATTTAACCGGTAGGGGAGGCAATTTTTTACGACCGCCTCCCTTAACCCTATTTGGAGAGAGGTTATCAATTTGAAAGATTATTTTGAAAATGTACAAGGCCATGGCATTCTGGCCACCGCCGATGCCGCCGGCAAGGTCAACATGGCAATTTATGGCCGCCCGCATGTCATGGAAGATAACACGCTGGCTTTTATTATGCCCCACCGCCTGACCCACGCCAATCTCCAGGCCAATCCCCAGGCCGCGTATCTTTTCATGGAAAACGGCCCGGGTTATAAAGGCAAAAGACTCTATTTGACCAAAGTGCGAGAGGAGCAGGATACGGAATTGCTCAAATCTTTGCGCCGGCGGGTCTATGCCCCGGAAAAAGAGCAGGCGGCGGGACCTAAATTTCTGGTATTTTTTAAGGTAGAGAAAGAAATTCCTCTAATCGGTCCCGGCGAAGCCGTTAGTTGAAATTACCTGCTGCCTTAGCCATATATACATACCCGGAGTTAGCCTCTAACGCAGGAGAATGATTCATGTCTGAACTGATTAATTGGCGGGCGGACCTACCCGCTGCGGTAGTTGAAGCCCAAAAGGCCAATCTTCCCATTGCCCTGGAATTCTATATGGACGGCTGACCCCACTGTGCCCGCATGGTCCGTGAGACCCATGCCGACCCTCAATTAGCCGCACTATTAAATGAAAAATTTATTCCGGTCCGCTTGGAGGGCCGCAGCCACGTTGACCTGGCCCAGAAATGGAACGTCAGGGGAGTCCCCACCACCTTAATCCTGTCGCCCCAAGAGCAGGAAATTCGTCGGATTGACGGGTTTCAACCAGCCGAGAATTATCTCCAAGAGCTTGAAAAAACCGGATAGTTCAAGGTTGCCCGAAGAAAAATGGCACGGGTGGGGTCTCCCCCGCCCGTGGGTTTTTAGGCAAGTTCAATCAAATCGTTATGGTTACTTCACTTTCACATACTTACCGTCCTTGACCTCAAAGAGGGAGACATCACCCTTCATGACATCGTGCTCCGGGTTGAAAGACAGCTTGCCGGTAACGCCGTCATAATCCTTGACCTCATCCAGATATTTCTTGATGCCGTCAGGGGTGGGGCCGTATTTTCTCATGCCTTCGGCCACCATGTTCGTCATGTCATAGGTAAGGGCGGCAAACATAATGTTCACCGGTTCGTTCGCCACCGATTTGGCCAGCTTATTATAGGCCTCTTTGAACTGCTTGTTTTTAGGGGTGTCGTACTCTTCGTGATATTCGCTGGCCACTAGATGACCTTCCGCGGCCTTGCCGGCTAATTCAATATAGATGGGGGCAATGTCCCCGTAGACGCCGATGATCCGCTGATTCATGCCGAGCTGCCTGGCCTGGGCGGCGGCGGGGGCAGTTTCCTGATAATAGCCAGGGATAAACAGGATATCGGGATTGGCGGCCTTAAGATTGGTCAACTGGGCTTTAAAATCTTTGGCGCCCCGCATGAAGGATTCGGTGGCTACGACCTTGATCCCTAATTGTTCGAAATATTTCCCGAACAGATCGTTGCAGCCTTTGCCGTAAGGCTCGTTGGAATAAAGAACCCCCACGGTTTTAGGCTGGTAATTTTTCGCGATGTAACCGGTCAGGGCTTCGGCCTGCTTATCGATGCGGGAACAGCCCCGGTAGATATAAGCGCCGGCACCGCTCACCTTGGGAGACGTGGCAGTGGGGGTGACCAGCAGGATTTTGGCTTCGTTGGCCGAAGGCGCTGCCGCCAGAGAAGCGCCGGAGGTCATGGGACCGATGATGGCCACGACTTTATCCACATTGATCAACTTTTGCACCGCGTTTACCGCGTTGGTGGGAGAATCTTTTTCATCCTCGAAGATCACTTCCAACTTGCGGCCGTTAATGCCGCCGGCTTTATTGATTTCTTCGACGGCCAACTCAACGCCTCGTTTAGCCGGAATCCCGTCCTCAGCCCCAGCGGACAGGCGCAGGACCGAACCCACTTTTATGGGATCGGCGGCCTGAACTACCAGGGGAGCGAAGACCAGGGAGCCGAGGCCTGCCACCAGTAATAAAACGAACCAGACTTTTTTTGCCGACATTATCATCCTCCTCAGTTTAGATTTTCCTATGGTTACAAAGGTTGTTAGAAATTGCAATGGTTTAATTATCCGGAAGGGGAAATTTTTTCCACCAGGGAAACTCGGGCTTCAATTCCCAGGTTCTCCCGCAAATGACGACGTAGGCGCCGGCCGATGGCCTCCAGACATTTCACCTCATCGGAAAACAGAGATTCATCCACTTCAATATCAATTTCCAGATAGGCCAAGGCTTCGTCCCGGCCTAATCGCAGTTGATGCCTGGGATAGTGGCCGTTGAGAATTTCCTGAATATAGGCGCCAATCTGGTCCGGATGGATCTTGATGCCGCCGATGGAGAAAATCCGGTCGCAGCGGCCGACGATGTCACCCAGACGGATGAGAGGACAGCCGCAAGGGCAGGCCTCGGGCTGCAACTCTGTCAGGTCGCCGGTGCGAAAGCGCAGCAGGGGAAAGGCGGCGGTGGACAATGTGGTAATCACCAGTTCACCGGGGAAGCCGAAGGGACGTTTTTCCCCGGAATCCGGGTCCACAATTTCAGGCAGAAAATGATCCTCGGAAAAATGGAAGCCTTCGCCGTGGGGACAACTAAAAGCCAGGCCGGGTCCTAACACCTCAGTGATGCCGTACGCGGTCGTTATGCTTACTTGAAGGCCGGTTTCAATGTCGGCGCGCAGGGTCGCCGGCAAAGGTTCAGCCACCAATAGGGCACGTTTGAGATTAAAATCCGCGGCCACCAGCCCCATTTTTTTCATGACGCCAACCAGATGCCTGGCGTTCGACGGTGTGGTCACCAATACCGAGGTTTTGTAATCCCGCATGACCATGAGCTGCTTGGCAAAATTCAGGTTGGAGAAGGGGATTACCGAAGCCCCCAAGTGTTCGGCCCCGTCTTTGAGATCCCGGGCCCAGTTAGTTAAGCCGCTGGACAGAATAATTTGAACGATGTCGTCTTTGCCCACGTCAGCGCTGTGGTACAGGCGGGCGCTGAGTTCCCGCCAAAACCGGAGGTCACCGCTGGTGTAACCCATCACCACCGGATTATCCGTGGTGCCGGGAGAGGACTGAATCCGTACGATATCCCTTAAGGGCACCGCAAATAAGCCATACGGGTAATTTTTGGACAGGTCGTCCCGGGTGGTGAAAGGCAATTTAGTCACCTGGGTTAAATCCTGAATATCATCCGGCCTCAGTTCCCGTTGATCAAATTGCCGCCGGTAGAATTTCACCTGCCGATAGGCCCGGTTCAGGGTGCTTTGTAAACGCTCCAACTGCACCAGTTCCATCTCTTCCCGGGATGGGATTTCTTGGCTCCAGTCCGGCATGGGCTCATCTCCCCTCGGTAAATTCTTTATAGTCTTTGCCTAGGTAAGCTCGGGTGACCTGGCGGTCATTTAATAATTCGGCCGCAGGGCCGCTGAGGATGATGCGGCCGGTTTCCAGGACGTAGCCCCGGTCGGCAATGCTCAAAGCCGTCCGGGCGTTCTGCTCCACCATCAGGATGGTCACCCCCTTTTGGCGGAGCCCGATGACGGTTTCCATGATGGTGTCGACAATGACCGGGGCCAGACCCAGGGAGGGTTCATCCAGGAGCAAAAGCCGGGGCCGTGCCATTAAAGCGCGACCGATGGCCAGCATCTGCTGTTCCCCGCCGCTAAGGGTCCCGGCTGCCTGTTGCCGCCGCTCCCAGAGGCGGGGAAAAAGCTCATACATCTGTTTCAGGTCCGCGGCGACACCTTCCCGCTGACTCTGCCGGGACCGGAGATAGGCTCCCAGTTCCAAATTTTCCGCCACCGTCAGAGGGGCAAAAATCTGGCGTCCTTCGGGCACCTGGGAGATGCCCCGGGCCACCAATGCCTCCGGCGTCAGTTGAGCTATGGCTTCTCCATCAAAGGTGACCTTACCCTTGGAATCCACCAGGCCGCAGAGAGAGTTCAACAGGGTAGTTTTACCGGCACCGTTGGCCCCGATTAGGGCCACAATTTCCCCCTGCTTCACATGGCAGGTGACCCCGGAGAGGGCTTCAATTTTGCCGTAATAAGCATAGAGATTACGTATCTGGAGCATTTGAAGACTTTTTTAGATTATAAATGTTGCCGATATATTTTGATAATTGGCTGAAAACTGATAGCCCTTATTACATCTGCCAATCGCGGCCTAAATAAGCGGCGATGACCTCCGGATGGCGTTGGATTTCCCGGGGTGTGCCTTCGGCCAGCAGTTCGCCGTGATCCAACACCACTATCTCATCAGCCACTTCCATGGTAAGGCTCATGTCATGCTCCACCAGCAGCACGCTGACGCCTTGGGCCTGGATGGCAAAGATAAGTTCTTTGAGTTTTTCCGTCTCGTTGATGTCCAGTCCTGCCGCCGGTTCATCCAGCAGCAGCAGTTTTGGTTCGGTGGCCAATGCCCTGGCGATCTCCAGGAGACGTTGGTGTCCCAGGGGCAGGTTGCTGGCGTAATCGTCAGCCCGGGGGGTTAAACCCACAAAATCCAGCCAATGCCGGCCCTGTTCATGGATAGCTGACTCCTCCCGTCGACCCGCCGGGAAACGTAACGCCGCCGACAGGAGTCCTGCTTTGGTGCGCACATGCCGTCCGACCATGACGTTTTCCAGCACGGTCATATGACCAAAAAGCTGAACTATTTGAAAGGTCCGGGAAATACCCTAGTCCGGCAATCTGGAAGGGCGGCATACCCTGGATGCCCTGTTTTAGAAAAAGAATCACCCCATGATCCGGCTTTAACATGCCGGTAATCAGGTTGAAGAGGGTGGTCTTGCCGGCGCCGTTGGGGCCGATGAGGGCTTTGATCTGACCTTCCCGTACTTGAAAGGAGACACCCTTAACGGCCTGAAGACCGCCAAAGGAGATGCCGACGCTTTTTAGTTCCAGCATGATAAAAACAGGTTTTGGGTTCAAGGTAATGGGCCACGGGAAAAATATAGAATCCATGCCGCTGGCTCATTTCTGCGCGCAATGGGGATTCTCGGGTTTGGTAAAATATACATCTCGGAACTCAATTTACAGGCCCTTCATCTTGCGTTGGCGGAATTCCCAGATATCCAAAAGTCCTCGGAACAGGCCCCGGGGCATGAAGATCATCACTATCATGAGAATTAATCCGAAGATAACCACTTCCAGGTCATGGAAGACTGCCAGCAACTCCGGCAGGATGGTCAAGACCGCGGCTCCCAGTAGAGACCCCCAGATGCTGGCCATGCCGCCCACCACCACCATGGTGACCAGCTTGATGGAAAACATAAAACCAAAAGAAGAAGGGGCGAGGAAGTTGACGGTGTGAGCCAGGAGGCTGCCGGCCAGGGAGGCGTACAGGGCGCTAACCACAAAAATGAGCAGTTTCAAGCGTTGGGAGTCGATGCCCATGGCCAGGGCGGCGGTCTCACTTTCGTGGATGGCCCGCAAAGCCCGGCCCACCCTTGAATCCACGATATTGAGGCTAAGGATCAAGATCAGGCCCACCGTCAACCAGACCAGGATAAATCCAGCCCTGGGAGTATCGAAATGTAAACCTGCGACCCGAAAACTGGGAATTCCCATAAGCCCTGAAGGGCCGCCGGTGAGCCAATCCATCTGCTGGAACACAATGGCGACGATAATACCGAAACCCAGAGTCGCCATGGCCAGGTAATACCCTTTGAGCTTAAGAGCCGGAATGCCCACCACCACGGCCACCAGGGCGCTCAAAGACTAGTCCGGCCAGCAGCGCCAGCCAGGGATCGGCTTTATAGACGGTGGTCAAAATGCCGGAAGTGTAAGCCCCCAGACCGTAAAAAGCGGCATGACCCAATGAAATCTGGCCGGCGTAGCCCATGAGAAGATTCAAACCCAGAACGACAATGACGTTTAAGCCGATGAGGTTGAGCAGGGTAAAATAGTACGACCCCTCCAGCAGCCCAGCGAGGAGGGCAACTGGCAGAAAAAAGCAGATGGGCTTGAGCAGGCGATGATAACGCACCATCAGGAAGATCTCGAGGACCGAAAACCGATGAGGCCCTGGGGCCGGAAAAAGAGAACCAGGAGCAGAATGAGGAAGGCGACGGCATCCCGGTAGCCTGAAGACAGCAAACCGCTGGCAAAGGCTTCGGCAACGCCCAACACCACCCCTCCGAGGACGCCCCCGAAGCTGCTTCCCAGACCGCCAATAACCGCGGCGCAGAACCCTTTGAGCCCCAGCATCGTGCCCATGTCATAGACACCCATAGTGATGGGAGCAATCATTACCCCGGCCGCGGCGCCCAAGGCGGCGCTCAAACCGAAGGAAAACTGCACCATCTGGCTCACCCGGATGCCTACCAGTCGGGCTGCCACGGGATTGAAAGAGGCGGCCCGCATGGCTTTACCCAACAACGTGAAGCGGAGGAACATCTCCAAACCGGCCACGAGCACTAACGTCAGGCCAATGATCCACAAACTCTGGGGCAAAATGGTGGCGCCGGCCAGCGTCAGAGGCTCCTGGCCGCTGAAAGGCGGCAGGGTATATGCGTCTTTGCCCCAAACAAGCATAGCCAGACCTTTGAGCAGCACTCCGCCGCCCACGGTAATGATAATGAGACTTATGGGCGTAGAGTCCCGGGCCGGGCGAATGGCCAGGCGTTCGAAACCCAGACCCATGACGGTGACGGCCACCACGGCCAGAACAAAGGCCACGGGTAATGAAAGGCCGAAAGAAAACAGGGAAATGACGGTGAGGGCGCCCAACATGACGAACTCGCCCTGGGCAAAATTGATTATGGTCGTAGCATTAAAGATAATGCTAAAGCCCAAGGCGATAAGGGCATAGATGGCCCCGTTGGTGAGGCCGGAGAATAAATATTGCAAAAGTTCTGTAATCTTTTCCAAGGTATCGCCGAAGCCAGGGCCAGGTGGATCACGCCGAAGTTATGAAGAGTTGGGCGCGGGTACAAGAGGAGGAGTGGGGGAGGGCGGGGAGGCGGCCCCGCCCTTTACTCCTGAAGCGAGCTAATCCAACAGCTTCCAGTTGCCTTTATCGATTTTCACCATGACAAAGGCATCCGGTCCCAAGCCGTTGTGATCTTCCGGGCTCATGTTAAAGACACCGCTGACGCCGGGAAAGTTTTTGATATTCTCCAATTCCTGACGTATCTTGGCGCCATCATTGCCGGCCTTGCCCAGGGCCAGGAACAACATGTTGGCCGCGTCATAGGCGTAGCCGCCGAAGCCGGAGACCGGGGCTTTGAACTTGGCCTCGTATTTCTCAACATAATTCTTGATCACAGCCTTTTGGGGGTCGGTATCGGGCAAGTCTTTATACACGGCGATCTTACCGGCCGGCAGGATAATGCCCTCCGCTGCCTCTCCGGCATATTCGATGAATTTCTTGGAGGCGGCGCCGTGGCTTTGGATCAGGGGTATGGTCATTCCCAACTGCTTGATATTTTTTGCCACCACTGCCGGAGCCGGGCCGGTACCCCAGCAGATGACCGCCTGTGCCGGGGTGGAGCGGATTTTGGTAAGCTGGGGGGTCATGTCGGTATCTTTTTCCCCAAACACTTCCTGGGCTACGACCTCAATCCCGGCTTTGGGCGCCTGTTCCAGTAATTGATCCTTGCCGGAGACACCGAAGCTGCTGGATACGGTAATGATCGCCACCTTGTTGATCTTTTGCTTGTTCAGATATTGGTAAATCCGGCTCACCGCCATTTGGTCGGTTTGGGCGGTCTTAAAGACCCAGACCCGCTCCTTGGCCGGAGAAGTGATACTGATCCCGGCGGCACAGGAGATGACCGGTAACTTGGCAGGTTGGGTAATGGGGATTATGGCCATGGAGGTGGGGGTCAGGCTGGGCCCGATGATGGCTGCGACTTTGTCCATGTCCATCAGTTTGCTGGCCTTCAGGCGGGCCTTGTTGGCATCGCCCTCGTCGTCTTCAATGACTGCCACGACTTTATTGCCGTTGATCCCGCCTTTGGCGTTGATTTCCTCAACCGCCATCTCGAGGGTGTTGCGCGCGGGTTCGCCGAGATAAGACTGGGGGCCGGTAATGGAAAATAAGCCGCCAACGACAATATCTGCCGCCAGGGTGGGTAGTGCCAGCACGGCACCGAGGGTCAGGGTCAACAAAACGATGAGACCCAACCGGCCAATCCGGCTTTGAAGATGGGATATAATCTGTTGCATGGGCTTCCTCCTCAGCAAACATTCTAGGGGTTAGCAAAAGTTGGGGTAAAACGGTGACAAGGCCTGGCCGTCGCCCGAGCCGGGTCAGCTGCTATAAGCGGTAGACTTCTTCACCGCTGTAAATGCGCACTCCCTGCTGTTGCAGCAGTTCGATGGCCCGCTCCAGGTTGTCGAAGCGGAAAATAATCACGGCATTCTTGCCGCTGTGCTGCACAAAGGCGTACATGTATTCCACATTGACGTCGGAATCCGAAAGAATTTGCAGCACCCAGGCCAGGCCGCCCGGGCGGTCGGGGACCTCGATGGCCACCACTTCGGTTTTTCCCACCGTGAAGCCGTGCTGTTTTAAAATCTCCCGGGCCTTGTCATATTGATCGACAATGAGCCGCAAGATGCCGAAATCGGTGGTGTCGGCCAGGGACAGGGCCCGGATATTGACGCCGGCCTCTCCTAAGACTTTGGTGACTTCGGCCAGGCGGCCGGCTTTATTTTCCAAAAAAACCGATATCTGTTCAACTTTCATGATATTTTCCTCATCGTGTCCGGCAGTAAGATTGCGGAGGGAAAACTCCTCGTTGGCAACTATTGGAGTAAACTCAAAATCCCCCCCACCCCCTTTAGCAAAGGGGGGAGTTAAAGCTGCCGGCATCTACGGGTATGGTGCAGGTGGACCGTATACAAAGTCGCATTCAAAAACCTAATTGGGTAGCCAGAGGATTTCCCATGAGCCGGCACAGACTGGAAAGCCTGTGCCACCATTTGACGGCAAAATGGTATTTAGAGCTTCCGCTTGTCGATAACCCGCTGGGCTTTGCCTTCGCTCCGGGGGATGGAACGGGGTTCCACCAGGCGTACTTTGGCGGACACGCCCAGGTAATCTTTGATATTGTGCTCAATCTTCTTTTCCAGCACCTGGAGCTGGCGAACTTCATCGGAGAAGGTGGCTTCATCCACTTCCACTTTGACTTCCAGGGTATCCATCTGGCCGCTGCGGTCCACCACGATCTGATAGTGGGGTTCCACGCCACGAACTTCCATCAACACCGCTTCGATCTGGGACGGGAAGACATTGACCCCGCGGATGATGAGCATGTCGTCGGTGCGGCCCTGGATGCGGCCCATGCGCACCATGGTGCGGCCGCATTTGCACGGCTCGGGATGGAGTGTGGAGATGTCCCGGGTGCGGTAGCGGATTACCGGAAAGGCCTCTTTGGTCAGGGTGGTGATCACCAACTCTCCGGGCCGGCCGGAGGGCAGGGGGTCCATGGTGTTGGGGTCGATGATCTCCGGCAGAAAATGATCCTCGAACATATGCAGCCCGTTTTTAGCCTCAATACACTCGATACTGACTCCCGGGCCCATGATTTCAGACAGTCCATAGACATCGAGGGCGTCGATGCCCAGTTTCTTTTCGATCTCCTGGCGCATGGCTTCCGACCAGGGTTCGGCGCCGCAGATAGCCACCCGTAGCTTTAAACTGTTAAAATCCACTCCCATGTCCTTGGCGACATCGTAAAGATGCAGGGAGAAGGAGGGGGTGCAGGTGATGACGGTGGGACCAAAGTCCTGGAGCAACATGATCTGACGCTTGGTGTTACCCCCGGAGACCGGGATGACGGAGGCCCCCAAATGTTCGATGCCGTAATGAAACCCCAGGCCACCGGTGAAAAGCCCGTAGCCATAGGCATTATGGACGATATCACCGCGCTGCACCCCGGCGGCGCTCAAAGTCCGCGCGATAAGCTCGGCCCAATTTTTAATATCCCGCTGGGTATAGCCTACGACAGTGGGCTTGCCCGTGGTACCCGACGAGGCATGGATGCGCACCACCTGCTCCATGGGTACGGCGAACATGCCAAAGGGATAATTATCCCGGAGATCCTGTTTGGTGGTGAAGGGGAGCCGCTGCAGATCTTGGAGACTTTTAATGTCTCCGGGTTTGATCCCGGCGGCGTCATATTTCTGCCGGTAAAACGGCACTAAGTTATAGACCCGCTCGACGAGCGCCTGCAACCGGCGGAGTTGAATGGCCTCCAGCGCCTCCCGGGGCAGGGTTTCAAATTCTTCATTGAAAATCATTGCTTATACTGCCTCTCTTATAAACGATGCCCTCAAAATTAGCATATAGCCGGTGTACCGTCAAGGGAAATCTGGGAAATCCGGGATGTCCAGCTCTTGCCAAAAGGAATGTCTGATTCACCCCACAGCCTGACCCTCAATGTTATTGCCTTAAGTCCAAGTAAAGATTAATGGTGGCCAGGGTTTCCAACCTGTGCGCCTATGAACAGGCTGGAAAGCCTTTTCCACCACTTGTAAGTCAACAGCATTGACCCTGACCTTCTCCCTTCGAGGGGATAGGAGAAAATAAAGGACAAAACTTTTGGCAACCGGTATAAAGGAGCGGGGGCGGGGTGGGAGAAGATGGCACGGCAGGCCCAATGCAGGAGACACCACAGCAGGGGATAACAAAGAATGACTCAGGCGGGCCCGCCCCCTTAAAATCTTGGGATCCAGGCTATGGGCTGGAGGCCATAGCTTATGAGGTTAGTTAAAAAGAGCTGTCAGCTTAAAGCATACTGGTTCTTTGATGAACAATTCAGATTCTCCTTTTGCAGCCAGCGGTGGTGGAGTTTGAGGAGGCGGGCCCCGTTGGGGAGCTGCTGCCAGATGATAACTTCCTGGTCCACCAATTCTTCGAGAAGACGGTGCCATTGGGCCGCTGGAAGTTCCTGTTCCCACTCCCTGGTCTGGAAGGACTCACCGCCGGTGGCTATCAAGAAATCGCTGACTTTATCAATAATATCTTCTGGATAAGGACAGAGAGCTAAACCTATGGCCAGACGCAGGGCGTCGGCCTCCACCTTGAGGAAGGAGGGGGCCAGGCAATAGCGCACGGCGGCGGAATTTTTCCGGTTGTGGCACAGCAGACCCGTCTGTAAAAACAGTTGCAGATAATCCCAGGCCGTTTTGCGATCCATCTGGATGAAGCGTTCGAAATCCCGCAGGCGGAACCAGCGGCCGGCGCTCTGGCACAAGAAATCTCTGAGTTTGACAGGGGTCAGTTTACGGTGGGAGCGGTGCGGAATGTTCGTTTTTGCTTCTTCCAGCCAATCATCGAGGAGTTTCTCGAGGCAGGCATGATGAACCCGGGCAGGCTTGTCGGTGACAGCATTTGGCCTGAGCCAATCAGACTTTGGTTCGTGAACGGTATACGTCGCCTGGGGTTCCCGAACACTGTAGGTCACGGTCTGGGGTTTAGCAGGATAGGGCCGGCCCTCCGTCACTAAGAGGGGATAATAGAAGTCAAACCAGCCATCCAGGTTCTGGGCCAGGGTGCGGAACCGGTCCAGAGAAACTCGTCCGGCCAGATGCTGCACCAGATAATCCTGGATACGGGTTTTTACCAGACGCTGCCGGGCTGGACGACTATCCGGCAATTCGGTGTGGTCTAGCATCACTTCCAGGATCAGGCCGGCCACCAGGGCCCGGTCCAACTTTTCCTCGCTCCTGACATCACCTTGGGATGATCGCCTATTTTCTCCCGGTTGACCGGCAACCCACATCTTGGCCTCCTCTGAGATAACCTCGTTGATGATCAAGAAGGATGGTCGAATAATTGTCAATAAACTCTTAACTTACCTTGATGATTATGCAAATTGTCTGCCAAGTTATAAATATATGATATTATTCAAGATAAATCATTATAGGCTCTGACTGGGTTAATCCCCCACAGGGACCGGTCTCAAGACATGTCCCACCTCGTAGACGGTTTTACCAGGAAAATCCCCCTAGATCCCCCTTTAGAAAAGGGGGACTTTAAAACAGCTAATGGTTTGGCCGTGCAATATAATGGTCATATTATTTATGAAGCATGACACTAGCAATGCTTGTTTCGGTGTCTGGTTTCCGGTGAAAAGATACGGAAAAAGATGCCCCGGTTGCCTGGCTCCCCCGGAATGCCAATTATGCTTACTTTTTCAGGACCCAAAGAGGGAATTAACCGGCTTTGCGGCCCCAGGCGGCGAAGACCGGATCGGAGAACCGCACCTGGGTGTAGTATTTATCGTCCTGGGGCCGGGGCCAGCCCCGGGCTGAAAAGGTTTCCAAGTCAATAAAACCGCCAGTCCGCTGAAAATACTCGAGGGTCAGTCCCAACCGTTCAAAATCCAACAGCTCCGTCCAGATCTTGACGACTTTGGGAGGGAACCAGCGGTTGGAGAAGGTCAGGATAAAGACGCCGTGGGGCTTGAGGAGGCGCCTGATTTCCTGAAAAATTTTTAGGGGCTGGGTAAGATATTCCACTGATACGGTACAGGTAACGGCGTCAAAGTGACCATCAGCAAAGGGGAGGTCCGGCTGGAGATTAAGGTCATGCACGACATACCTGGTCAGCTGAGGATTCTGCTGCAGTTCCGCGGCATTCAGCCCCAGTCCCACCACTTCGATGGGATTCAGGGCAGCGGGCAGATGCGACTGCCAGCTGCTCATCAGGTCCAGGACCCGCATACCAGGCTGCAGCAGGCGGCCGTACAGGCGCCCGATGGTCTCCCGGGCCTGCTGGTCGAGATGGCTCACCAACCGGGGCTGGTCATAAAACCCGGCGTCAGCGTGCTCATCCTGCCGCTGGAAAGAATCCTCCTGGAAAAAATCCGTGGGCCGGCCTTGCCAGCGAACTTGCAAGCCGGGGCCATCCGTGAGAAGGGCCAGCCATTCCTGGCACTGGCCCCCGGTTTCCCCTTTTTTCCTTTGAATGCCGGCCACGGTGAGGGCCAGGTCCAGGGGTTGACCGGCCAGGGGGTGGTTAAGATCGGTCTGCATCTCCGACTCAGAAAGGCCGATGCACCGGAATAGATTCATGGAGCAGGGAAAAGCCGACATCAGACCTTGGGGATAGAACCGTCCCAGTCGCGGGGTCAGACGGCCCTGGGCAAAACTGTTACGCGGGAAGGCCTGGCATTTATTCAGGTCATAGGCTGGAATATGGTCTCCGGCAGCAAACTGATAGTTGAGGGTGTCCCCCGGTTTTTTACCCAGCAATTCCCGGGAAAGGGGCGCCGGGCAGAGAGCCAAATCCCGCCAGACGTTGAGCGGGGTGAATAATTCCTCGGTATGGCAGGCGTTATGGCTTTGCCACCGCAACTGCCAGATCAATTCCGCCAGACTGCGGGAGCCGATGGTCGCCTCTGATGCTGCCGGGCCTGGCAAGGGTACCATTTCTTCTGAAGTATCTTGTGGTTCCACAGGTGCTCCTCATATTTATTCCTTAAAGTTAACAGTAATCATACAAAAATGAGATAACAAGTAAGGAGCAGCGGCATACTATTGCCGCAAGGGGAATATAGGTGGCCAAGCGAAGCTTGGCGCAATAGAGGGTTCCCCTCTCCGCGCAAGGGGCGAGATGAAAACAAAGGACAGAGCTTTTCGCACTTGGGATATGTATATTGGCAACTGGCAGGTGTATAATTGTTGGTGATAATCTTTGTCCAAGGATAACTGCGACCATGAGAAAAGCAGGGCAAAAAAACCCGCCCGGGCAACCCCAGGAAATTAGAAGTCCGGTTTGCCGGTGGGATTGGGCCATAAAGATCGGGGTGCCGTTGGTTTTGGCCGCATGTCTGGCGATTTCTCTGGTACGTGGGTTCCTGGGAGGCCTACTGGCGGCTGTTCCAGACCCGGACCTACAGTGCCAGCCTCACCGGCGTGGTCGCCGGGTACACCCTGCTGATGTTCCTCTTTCAGGGTTTGCGCACGGTTTTGTGGGCCTGTTACCGGCCGGTTCCCCTCCAGAACGGCGATCTGCCGACCCTTACCGTTATCATTCCGGCCTATAACGAGGGGGCCATGGTGGAGCACTCCCTCTATTCGGTGGCTAAAGCCGACTACCCGCCTGAGAAGCTGGAGATTATCTGCATCGATGACGGCTCCACGGACGACACCTGGCAGTATATCGACCGGGCCCGGCGGCGCTACCCCGACCTGATCAAGACCATCCGCTTTCCGGCCAACCAGGGTAAAAAGGAGGGTCTCTATGCCGGGTTTACCCAAGGGCGGGGCGACATCTTGGTCACCGTGGATTCGGACAGCGTCATTGAAAAACAGGCCCTGCGGCACCTGGTGGCGCCCTTGCAGCAGGATGTTAGTATTGGGGCGGTGGCGGGCAATGTCCGGGTCTATAACCGGCACACGAGCCTCATGGGCAAGATGCAGTGGGTCCGGTATGTCAACCTGGATTTCCTGCGGGCGGCTCAATCCGTCTATAAAACCGTGTCCTGCACTCCCGGCTCCCTGGCCGCCTACCGCCGGACGGCCCTGCGGCCGCATTTGGAGGCCTGGCGCCGGCAGACTTTCCTGGGCGCGCCCTGCGTGCACAGCGAGGACCGGGCCCTGACCAATTATATCCTGCGGGGCGGCTGGTACACCTATTACCAGCGGACGGCCAAGGTCTACACGGTGGTTCCCGAAACCTACACCGGGGTCGTGAACATGTATTTGCGCTGGGAACGGGGCAACGTCCGGGAGTCCCTGGTGCAACTGGGCTACCTCTTTACCCGGTACCGGACCAGACACCGGCTCATGCCCATCGTAGAGTTCTGCCTGACCCAGATGGAACTGCCCATGCTCATTCTGGCTTTTGGCTTTTTTGTAACCTCGGTGTGCATCTATCCCCTCATCTTTTTTAAAATCATGGCCTTCCTGGGCATCATGTCCCTGAGCGGCCTCATCTACTACCTCTGGCTGGAACGGGACCTGGAATTCGTCTACGGCATCATCTACAGCTACTATGCCTTCTTCCTCTTTCAATGGATATACCCGTATGCTTTCCTGACGGTGCGGGACCGGCGCTGGCTGACTAGATAAACAGGGAAGAGGGAAGAGGGAAGAGGGACCAGGGGGATTAAATAAGTGCTCAAAAATCCCCCTAAATTCCCCTTTAGAAAAGGGGGACTTTAAAACAGCTATTGGTTTGGCCTGCACTATAATTGTCATATTATTTATGAAGCACGGCACTAGTACCTGCCCTCGTGCCAGACTAAGAGACGGTTTTCGGTTTCCGGGAAAAAACAATATTCTTTTTTGGTATGAACCTTCCGGTCAGCGGTCCTTTATGGTGTAGATTTCCACATATCCCGGGTTGGGGGCGGGAGGGGATCCGTCCGGGAGGCCATGGAAGGCAAACCCGAGCCAGGGGCTGCCTGAGAAAAGACGGTTTTTAGTTTTCGGTTTTCGGTTTGCGTTAGAGAGCAGTCGGGGCCAGCGTTGGAGAAAAGTTTTGAGTTTCGCAGTAACGGTTTCCGGTTGTCGGTTTGCGGTGGCCGAGTGGTCATCTTGGGGCGGAGTTGCGCTTTCAAAAACAGTTTTCAGTTTGCCGTTTGCCGTTGCAGCAGAGATTCTGTCGGCGGGATGCGCTTGGGCTCCGCCGCCCTGCGGGTGCTTTCCCGCCCTACACTGAGAAGACAGTTTTCGGTTTCCAGTTTTCGGTTTTCGGTTTGAGGTTGGGCAGTTTGTGACTGGTCCAGTCTGGAGAGGATTTGCTGGAGCAGTTCCGGGGTAATGCCGGGGGGCGGAGTTTCGCTTTCCCGCTCACTGGAGTTTTTCGCGACAATTTTTTGGTACGGCAATTTATATTGATATTGCTCGTTAATTTGCTCCGAAGGGTAGGTATTTTCCGATAATTTCGCGCTTTTTTCGCGCTGATTGTTCGGTTCTGCAAATAACGGGAAACAACAGATTTCGATGTCCAGGGGACGGGATTGAAGTGGTTCAGGGTTTGGGGAGTTTTTCACCGGCGGGATGCCGGGGCATGGGGTTTCGCTTTCCCGTCTTACAGGGGCGTCTAATGATTTGGAATAGGCAGTTTCTTCGGGCACAGGCGAGGCGCCTGTGCTCCATAATTTTTGGTTTTTCCCGGCAATTTTTTTGCACGGGATATCATTTTGATATTGTTCGTTAATTTGTTCAGGCGGGGGTGGATTTTTCGGTAATTTCGCGCTTTTGGCGCGGATTATTTCCGGGCCGGAATCACGCCTTTCCCCAACTGGGGGATATTCCTCTTCTTCCTCCTCGTCATCAAGGTCATCCAGATCGGGATGAGGCTCCGGGCAGGGGATGAAGAGTTTGTCGGCCAGGAATTGGTTGGCAGCGGCGATGAATTCGGGATCGGTGGGCAGAAGGCCACCTTGCTGGGCCCACTCGGGCGCGGCCAGGAGGCGGTAGATTGTGTCCTGGTCCAGTTGAATATCCATTTTATTGATGTAGGTGAGGATCCGGGTGGCATCGCGGTCGGCCTGGAGGACGAGGCGGGAGTTGCCCTCGGCTTCGGCGGCCTGGGCGGTGCGCTCGTTCCGCTCCAGGCGGCTATTGAGTTTTAAGAGGACACCCAGGCGCAGATTGTCCAGGAAACGTTTTTCGGCCTGGGCCATTTTTTCCAGCAGGTGTTTTTTGTGGCGCCAGAGGGCCGACATGCTGGGCCCGAATTTTTTCTTGAGGGCCTCAAAGGTAAAGCCCCCGGCCAGGAGGTCGCGGTCGATGTCGTGGCGCTCAGGGTGATTACAGACGGTACAGATCATAAGAACTCCAGTGTGGGCCGTGGTTAGTGGCCAGTGGTTAGTGTCAGGGAAAGATAGTTTTCCGTTTCTGGTTTTCGGTCCTTACTAGGAAATCCCCCAAAATCCCCTTTTACAAAGGGGGACTTTAAAGAGGGTGCCTTATTTCCCCCCTTTTCTAAAGGGGGGGACAGGGGGGATTTTAATTAATAGACGCGGCCAACTCCTTGTCATGATGATTTAGGTTAAAAATTATAAAGGGCTTTCAACGGTCAGCTAAAAAGACCGTTTCCGGTTTTCAGTTTTCGGTTTCCGGTTAAAAGTTTTAAAAGGCGGTCAGTTATCAGCTAAAAACAGCTTTTCTCTGATATTTGCTTATATCAGAAGGGGAAAAATTAACCAGAACAGATGGGACAAATGTCGCAAAATCAGGGATAAGGGAATAGGGAATGGGGGAAGGGAATTTTTGTGTAGGGCGGGCAATGCCCGCCATGATAACGTTTTTCGATTACATATATGAAGTCATGATCTGAATATCTTTAGGGAATCTGATGTTACGTATATATAGCAGTAATCTTGAATTCAGTTGGTGGTATTAAACGGGGCTGCAAGTCAATCAATTCAGTTTTTACCAAAAGATTACAATTTTCTTAAACAAAGAATTAAATTGACTTTTTTGTCGGAAAAAATGTATAATAATTTTTATGGAAAAGATGCCTACAGGGACGTAGGGCAGAACGCCACGGGTCTCCATGGAAGGAAAGATAGCCGGGTTGCCTGATAAGGGTGGTTCGGCATTTTTATTCTGTTCAGCATATTACTTATCTGAAATCAGATGGTATGAGGGTAATAAAATGCGAAAGATAACTATCATGATAGTATTTTTTAACTATAATGTTGGCAATCCCATCGGGTTGAGATTGTAAGCCGTCAAAGGAGGACTCGAGCCATGAACAAAACTATGCAGTTTCTCACGACCGCTGTAATCAGCCTGGTAGCCATCTTTTGCCTGACAGCGGAGACCCAGAGCAACTTCGTATCGTGTTTTTGAGAAAAGCGAGCTATTTTGGCAACCTGAGCCAGCAAAACGATACGGATTCGGTGATGTGGTATGGTAGTTCAGTTACAATGTCAGTGTTTTTGGGTATAAAGGTTGCCCCCCTACAGCGTTGGCAAATTCTCTAGTCTCTATCGAAAAAGAATACCCGGCGGTATACGGCACCAAGCTGTCAAATTATGCTACCATGACTGATCTGGTCACCACGGCATTAAACCTGGGCGACCCTATCGGCCCAAGAATTGGCTTAACTGGAATAGTGGCAAGGGGCCAAGACTATTTCTTACGGAACTTACAATTACATTGAAAATCGAGTCACAGGTAAGCACGATTTATTTCGGGGAAACGGCCGGCGGTTCAGGTTTCCCCGGGTGGGTAAACGTACAGTTGGGCTACCCCACCTGGGATTTCCTTTATAATCATTTGGAGAAATCTCAGGCGGTAATCATATTTTGGGGAGACAAAAATGATAAACCACGCGGGAGCGTCTCCGGGCTGCAATTGGCGCTCGGCTCCAGCGCCATGAGCAACAGCATCGCGGAGATGCCCGACCTGGGATGTTTCATCGTCACCGGCTCCAACACGACCGAAACCCACCCGGTCATCGCCACCTTCCTGAAGCAGGCGGTGGAGCGCAACGGTGCCGCCTCATCGTGGCCGACCCGCGGATCGAGATGACACAGTTCGCCGAGCTGTGGCTGCGCCAGAAGCCCGGCACCGATGTCGCCCTCTTCACCGCTATGGCGCACGTGGTCGTGACCGAGGGCCTTCAGATCGCGACTTCATCGCCGCCGCACCGAGGGCTTCGATGAATTCGCCAGGGGATTGGCCGACAAGACGCCGGAGTGGGCCGAGGCGATCACCGGCGTGCCGGCCGAGGATATCCGCCCGCGGCCGCATCTACCGCGGGGGCGAAGGCCGCGGCCATCTACTGGGGTATGGGCATCAGCCAGAGCACGCACGGCACCGACAACGCTCTGGCGTTGACCAACCTGGCGCTGCTGTGCGGCCACATCGGCCGGCCCGGCACAGGCCTGAATCCGTTGCGCGGCCAGAACAACGTCCAGGGCTGCTCCGACTCGGGCGGCCTGCCCAACGTCTACACGGTCTACCAGCCGGTGGCGGACGCCGCCGTGCGCGGCCGCTTCGAGGCAGCCGGGCGTCTGCTCCCTGCTCGCCCGGCCTGACCATGACGGAGATGGTGGACGGCATCCTGCTGGGGACGGTGAAGGCCTGGTATGTGATGGGCGAAAATCCGCTGATGAGTGAGCCGAACATCAACCACGCCCGCCACACGCTCGAGCATCTGGAGTTTCTGGTCAGCCCAGGACATCTTCTTCAACGAGACCAACGTCTACGCGGACGTGATCCTGCCTGCGACCAGCTTTGCGGAGAAGGACGGCACGTTCACCAACTCCGACCGCCGCGTGCAGCGCATACGCAAAGCGGTCGAGCCGCCCGGCCAGGCACGGCCGGATTGGGAGATCGTGGCTGATCTCGCGCGGCGGACGACCGAAGCAATACGACGGAGATAGGCATGGCGGGTCGCCCCATCGTCCATCGTCCGATGTCCACTCGTCACTCCAGCCCAGCCCCGCCATCTGGGACGAGATGCGCTCGGTGAGCCCCGACTTCGGAACGGCATTAACTACGAGCGGCTGGAGCGCGAGGGGGGCTCCACTGGCCCTGCCCGTCGCTCGACCACCCCGGCACGCCTTATCTTTTCGCGGACGAGTTCCCCGGGGGCGGGGCAAGTTCTGGCCTGGAATTCGGCACGGCCAGCGAGCTGCCCGATGCCGAGTATCCGTTCACCCTCTCGACCGGCCGCGTGCTCTACCACTGGCACGGCGGCACCATGACACGCATTCCGGCCTGGACGCGGCCTGGCCCGAATGCACCGTCGAAATGCATCCGCGCGATGCGGCACAGCTGGACCTGGCGAGCGGCGATTGGGTCGAAGTCGCCAGCCGCCGCGGGACGATCACCGCCCGGCTGCTGGTCACCGACCGCTCGCCCAAGGGCACGATCTTCATCCCCTTCCACTTCGTCGAGGCCGCGGCCAACGTCCTGACCGACAACCGGCTTGATCCACGGGCGCAAAATCCCCGACTACAAAGTGTGCGCCGTGCGCGTCGCACGGCCACCGCCGCGCCCGAGACGCGTCCCGGCAGCAGCGGCGCCGCTGGCAGAGCGTGAGGCGATCTTGGATTCGCTGGCGGGATAATCGCAGGAGACGGAAGGGGAGGCAGGGACGCTCGATATGGATTATTACTCGCGCAGCCACTCGATAGGCGTTGGCGGAGCGGCTCAACCGCCACGGCGAGATCGCACCGAGGCGACCTTCGATGAGAGCGCCTCAACCGTCAGCAGGCGGGCTAGTTGTTTGACGAAGTCGTCTTCAGCCGAGTGGCTGCGAAATCCGCATCGGTGGGCAAGACTGCATCGTCGATGGGGACCTTCTGATAGCCACCCATGCCCAAGGCCAGCAAGCGTCGGGATCTCGTACCGGGCAATCGCCACATCAGAGGGGGCCGCAGCTTGCCCGGCTCGAGGTCGCCATCCCGGAAGCAGCCCGGGGAGTAACTCACCGGCTTCATCGCCGGTAGACCTCTTCACATCGGCCAGAGTGTACTCGACGTCATCCGATTCGCGCAGGAATTGACCGAGGGCGAACTTTGGCACTCGGCTCTGACCAGTCGGCGTAAGATGCATCGCTTCCTCGCCTGCAGCACCGAGGCTGCGAAATCGGCGATTCGCCAGGATATCATCCGGCAAGGTGTCGAGCTGCCGGAGTAACTGTTCACGGAGTGCGGTTATGCTCATTGATGCCTCGACTCGTCTTCGCTTCGGTGTCAAGTATAGCACGATCCGTTCCCGGAACAAAGCGCGAAACGCAAATCGGCTGTTGTCGCACGATCGGGAACGTGGTAAACTGGGCAATGGAAGGAGGAGCCCATGCCGGACAGCAGCCAGCCCGCTCGCCTCGCTTATCTCGATTTCGACCTGGAGATCGGCCCGGGCCAGGGACGCGTATCCCCGTGGCAGTCCTGCGCTCTCCGGCCGGAGAGGCGCGAGAGGTGATGCGCTTCCCGTCGATGAGCTGCAGTTGGACAGCCGCCTCAAGGATCTGCAGATCGCTCTGCTGCGCTCCGGCGGGCGAAGACGGCAAATCCTCTCGTCCGAAGAGCAGGCGGTGCAAGCCTTTGGACAGGCCCTGTTCAATGCACTCTTCACGGCCGAGGTGCGCAGCCGCTACGACGTGAGCCAGGTCAAGGCCGCGGAACAGGACAGGGGCCTGCGGGTGAAGCTGCGCATTGCCGCGCCGGAGCTGGCCGCGCTGCCCTGGGAGTTCCTCTATGATAGCCGCCAGGCCGATTTCGTCTGCATGTCGCGCAACACCCCCCTCGTGCGCTACCTGGAATGCCCGCAGCCGATTCAACCTTTGGCAGCGGTCTTGCCATTACGCATCCTGGGTATGATCGCCAGCCCCAGCGATCTGGAGCCGCTCGATGTGGAGCGCGAGCGGCGACGGGTCGAGGACACGCTGGCCGGCCTGCGCCGGGACGGCCTGGTCGAGCTGACCTGGCTGGAGGGCCAGACCTGGCGCGACCTGCAGCGCGCCATACGCGGTGGGCCGTGGCATGTCTTCCACTTCGTGGGGCATGGCGGCTTCGATGCGAATCGCGACGAGGGCATCATCGTCCTGACGGACGACGATGGCCGGTCGCGCTTGCTGATGGCGGGAGAGCTGGCGCGGCTCCTGGCCGTACACCGGACGCTCCGCCTGGTTGTGTTGAACGCCTGCGAGGGTGCGCACGGGGGCGGCCTGGACATCTTCTCCAGCACGGCGTCCATCCTGGTGCGGCGGGGCATCCCAGCCGTGTTGGCCATGCAATACGAGATCACCGATCGGGCAGCCGTGGAATTTGCACGCGGCTTCTACGAAGCAGTGGCCGATGGCCTGCCGGTGGACGCTGCGGTGAGCGAGGCACGGCAGGCGGTGAGCCTCGCCGTGACGAATACGGTGGAATGGGGTACGCCGGTCCTGCACACGCGCGCGCCGGACGGCCTCCTGTTCGACCTGGCCGCAGTGGCTACTGCCGTGCCCCCGCCATCGACCCCTGCGCCGCCGGCTCAACCCAAGCCCACGCCTGCCGAAGCGTCCCAAACGATGCCGTCCGAAGCGGGCAAGAAAGCGACCTCTGAACCGGAAGTTCACCGGTCTCTCGCCCCGCGCGGCGTTGCGGCAGGCGATCAACGACCGACTCAGCGTGGAAGAGATCAAGACCGCCTGCTTCGATCTCGGCATCGCCTATGACGAGCTCGATACCACGACCAAGGGCTCGCTGCGTGATAGAGCTGATCAGCCGGCTGGAACGACGGGAGCGCGGAGGCGAGCTATCGCCTGGTTGCGTGGATCCGCCGCGACGCCAACTGGCCCGACCCGTTCCCCGCCGCTCTCGCGCGCCCGACCGTGCGGCGATCTCCCTGCCGGCCACACCATTCCGGCCGGCCCGACCCGGCAAATCGGTGACGGCGGAACCTGCCCGCCGATCCCCCGGCTATCATCACACTGGAGAAGCCCATCCGCATGGAACTCGTCCGCATCCCCGCCGGCGAATTCCTATGGGAAGCGACCCGGCGAAGGACAAGGATGCCAGGAGGACGAGCAGCCGCAGCACCGCGTCTCCCTGCCGGACTTCTACATCGGCAAGATTCCGGTCCGAACGGCCAATTCGAGATCTTCGCCAAAGCTAAGGATCATAAGACGACGGCTGAGGAGGCGGGTTTCGGTTGGATCTGGGCGGATTCCAAATGGGAGCAGGTGAAAGGTGCCGACGGCGTCACCCGGCGGCCCGAAGAGAGGCATCGCTCACAAGGAGACCACCCGGTGGTGCAGGTGTCTGGCACGATGCCGTGCTTTCTGCCGGTGGTTGAGCGAGGCGACCGGCCAAGGTCCGCCTGCCGGCCGAGGCCGAGTGGGAGAAGGCGGCGGCGGCGAGGGGCAGGGGAGCAGGGCGGAGCTTTATCCCTGGGGGACAAACCGCTGGACGTTAACCGCTGCAATTTCGACAATATCGGCGTACACGACCCCGGTGGGCGAGTACCCCGCGGCGCGACGCCCGACTACCGGCGTGTTGGACCTGGCGGGCAATGTGTGGGAGTGGACGCGCAGCCTGTGGGGCAAGGACTTGCAAAGCCCGATTTTGGCTATCCCTACGATCCGGAAGATGGGCGCGAAAATCAGGATGCCCGGACGACGTGTTCAGGATTCTTCGTGGCGGGTCGTGGTATACCGTCCAGAGGGGCGTGTGGTGCGCTTACCGGATCAGGAATTACCTGGGAGGCGGGTTCTGGCGCACTGGTTTCGCGTCGCCAGGGGTTCTCTCACGTAGCACCCTGTTCATTGTCCTCTTTCCTTGTTCCCTGGGGGGTCTGGGGGGTGCTTCCGGAGTGCAAGTGACCGGCACTTCGGAAGTGCCGGTCACTTTGGTCGGACATCCTTTCATCATGTGACCGGCACATCCGAGGTGCCGGTCACATCACGCCCAAGGAACCAGCAAAGATGCCGGCACGGGATACTGAATTCGCTCAGGGCGGCTTCTATCACATCTATAATCGCGGTGCGGGACACCAGATCATCTTCCGCGAGGATCCGAATTGCTTGGTTTGTCTTGCAGCAGGTGAAGAAATATGCCCGTGAGCTGAATGTCGCCGTGATTGCCTACTGCCTGCTTCCCAATCACTATCACTTCCTCCTGCGGCAAGATGGTCAGCAGCCAGCCGGCCTGTTGCCACAGTGGGTGTTCAACAGCTACACCAAGGCGTTCAACAAGCGATATGAGCGCACCGGCACTCTCCTTGAGGGGCGGTCCAAAGCGATTCCGGTGGATAAAGAAGCGTACCTGCTGCATCTCTGTCGCTACATCCATGCCAACCCGATACGCCACGGGCTGGCGTCGCAGCTGAAGAGTGGCCCTATTCCAACTACCC
>CAVORY010000001.1:0-48150 GCA_963698725.1 uncultured Acidobacteriota bacterium | reverse complement strand
TGACGCTGAAGGGTCGGAACTCACGCTGAGGGGTCGGGACTGACCCTGAAGGGTCGGAACTAGCGACGAGGGGGCGGGTCGGGGGCTGAACGAAAGGCCGCGGCGCGGGTGGCCGGCTCGATTATCAGCGACGCGACGGCCCAGCCGACACCGAACGCTGCCAGGGTTGCCGAAAGGACGGTGGCCGGGCGGAGCACTGCCGCCGCCGGGATTAGCAGCATCACCGCGATGAGGACGTCCGTACCGCGCACCATCGGCAGCGTGCGACGCAGTTGCTCGCGCATGTCGGATGGATTGAACGCGCTCGTGAATAGCAGGTGAACGCGCAGCGTGCCGTTGACGGCGACGGTGGCGACGAAGGCGAGGAACAGCGCGAGCGTCCAGTCCTGCCGGCCCACCTCGTGCGCCTGCCAGACCGCCCAGACGAGCCAGATCTCCACCAGCATCGCGCTCACCTGGTGGACCCGCCACCACCACAGCTGGCTCGACAGCGTCCGCGCCACGCCGGTCCGCGCCGGCGCGCGCAGCCGGCCGTCGCGCAGGTCCTGCAGGTCGCACGCGACGTCGAGCGCCGAGCTGTAGCGTTCGCCCCGGTTCCGCCGCATGCACTTCCGCACGATCGCGTCGAGTTGCGGCGGCAGCCGTCCGTCGAGCCCGTTGAGTTGCGGCGGGTTCGCCGCGTAGATGTTCGCCATCGTCGCCGCGGGCGTGGGCCCTGTGAACGGATGTGCGGCGGTGGCCAGCTGGTACAGCACGACACCCAGCGCGAAGATATCGGCGCGGGGGTCGATGTCGGCGCCGTCGAGCTGCTCGGGCGACATGTAGCCGGGCGTGCCGACGGCCTGGCCGACGGCGGTGAGCCGCGGCGACGAACCGGTTCCCGGCGCGTCCAGGTGCGCGATGCCGAAGTCGAGGATCTTCAGTTCGCCCTGGACGCTGCGGATGATGTTGTCGGGCTTCAGGTCGCGGTGGATCACGCCGGCCGCGTGCGCCGCCGCGAGGCCGCGCGCCACCTGAATGCCGGTGTCGATCAGCAGCTCGAGCGAGAACGGCCCGTGGTCGAGCTCGGCCCGGAGCGTGTCGCCCCGGACGTATTCACTGACGAGGCACAGCCGGCCGTCCAGTTCCTCGAGGCTGAATACGGTGGCGATGGCCGGGTGCCAGAGGGCCGCCGCCGCGCGCGCCTCCAGTCTCAGCCAATCCTTCCGTGCGTTGTCGGTCGAGAACTCCTTCGGCAGGATCTTGACCGCCACCTTCCGCCCGAGCCGCGTGTCCTCGGCGAGGTAGACGACACCCATCCCGCCTCGGCCGAGCTGGCGCTCCATGCGGTACGGGCCAAGGATCTCGCCCGCCAACGCCGCGTCTCCCTCCGAAGCGGGAACGAGGCCGCTGGCCAGCGCCGCCGGCGTCTCGAGGAACACGCCCGCCTGCCGGTGCGACGTCAGCAGCGACTCGACTTCCGCGCGCAGCGCGGCATCGCCGCCGCATTCGCCGTCGAGGAAGGGGCCGCGCTCCGGCGGGTCGCGCTCGAGCGCGGCGCTCAGCAGTTCGGTGATTCTTGACCAGCGATGATCCATGCAGCTTCCGGCTAGCGCGTCAACTCTCGAAACAGCCACGCGCGCGCGATCACCCACGCACGCTTCACCGTCGCGGGCGAGATGCCCAGTGCCGCGGCCGTCTCCTCGTTCGTCAGGCCGCCGAAGAATCGAAGCTCGACGATGCGTGCGTGATCGGCGTTGAGGGCGGCCAGCCGCTCGAGCGCCTCCTCGAGCGCGAGCAGATCAACATCGACGGGGCCGCCTGCGGCCACGCCTTCACTCAGCGTGACACGCTGCCGCTCGCCGCCCCGTTTCTCTGCATCGCGCGATCGCGCGTGCTCGACCAGGATCTGTCTCATCGACCGGGCGGCGATGCCGAGGAAGTGCGCCCGGTTCTCGAACGACAGGCTCTCGTCCTTGAGCAGGCGGATGTAGGCCTCGTGGACGAGCGCGGTGGCCTGGAGCGAGTGGCCGGCGCGTTCGCGGTGGGCGTAGCGCCCGGCGATGCGGCGAAGCTCGGCGTAGACGAGCGGGACGAGCTCTTCGAGCGCGGGCGCGCTGCCGGCCTTCGCGCGCGCGAGCAACTGGGTGACGGCGCCGGGCGTCGGGGACGTCATGTCGTCCTCCGGTGGGGTTCCATGCATTGTAGCGAAGTCGACGCGAAATGCGAGCGCGGTCTTCGCGAGGGTCTTCGGTCCGGTGTGCCGGTCACGACATCACTCCCGACCGGGTCCCCTCTTCGACGAACGCTCTCAGGCGCGCCTTGAAGAGATCATCCAGCGCGCGCTTCGCGGTGTCGCCGTCCGTCGGGTCGGCTTCGCCGGCCGTCAACTCCGCCCGCAGCAGCGTTCCTCCCTCGCGCCGCTCGAGCCGAATGCCCAGCACGCCGGCCGTCTTTCCGGCGAGCGTGCCGGTCAGCTCGAGATGCTCGTCCTGCTTGATGGCCGTCACCACGGCCCGCAGCGCCCCCTGCCGATGACCCCACTCCTCGACGAAACGGCCGCCCGGCTGCGGATCGAGGACGAGGTTGGTGGCAGCGGGCGACCGGAGGTGCGGCCCGCCCCACCACGCAGCGACGTGCTGCGTCAACGCGTCGAACACCCGCCACGGCGGGGAGTCGACGAAAGCCTCGGTGAAGACGCGGGTGGCCGGCGGCACGGCTGCCGGCGGCGCGGTCGGCGCGGACCCTGCGCCCGCAGCCGGCGGCGTCCCGGTTGGAACGGGCGCCTGGCTCGAGGTCGACGAGATACCCACGGCGGGAGCCAGCCCCGGCCATCGCCCCTCGACCTCGCGAAGCGGCTCGGCGTTCAGGACGTTCCACCGCTCCCGCCCCTCCCGGCGCGCCGTCACAATCCCGGCCCGCTCCAGCACGGCCAGGTGCTTCATCGTGGCGAACCGGGTGGTCCGGAAACAGCCGCACAAATCACCAGTGGTCCGCGGGCCGTCGCGGAGAAGCTCGATGAGTCGGCGACGAGTGGGACTGGCCACCGCTCGCCAGACCTGGCCGCTGTTCATGTGACCAAATGGTAACCTATATATAACACTTACACCACGCTTCACTAGAGTCGAGTAGTTCTGAGTCTTGAGTTCTGAGTTCTGAAACACGGATTCGTCCCAGAACTCACAACTCATAACTCATAACTCATAACTCATAACTCATAACTCATAACTACGTCTGGATTCCACCCAACTCAAGTGAGTTCCGGCATGAAACCTCATCCAGTTCGTCCGAATCCCTCTGGTCGCGTTCCCGCCGCCGCACCCATCACGCCGCCAGCCGCGCGCCGCCAGCCGGGTTGGCGCAACACCCTCCCCCTGTGCTACAACTCGGACTCCAGGAGAATCCAGCCCATGATCGGTCGGCGCCTGCGCCTGTGTGTCGTTCTCGCCCTCGTCGGCCTCGTCCCGGCCGGCGCGGCATCTCAACGCGGCGCGCCCCAGCCGCCGGCCGCGAGCTCGGCGGCGAAGAACCCGGCGGCCCTGCTCGACATCCTCCGGACCGAAATGGACCGCAACGTCGAGGTCCTCGAGAAGGAGCCGGTGCCGCCCTACTTCATGGCCTACACCGTCTCCGAGGTGCGCTCGACGGAGTTGGCGGCATCGTTCGGGGCCATGGTGATCGACAGCGACAGCCACTTGCGCACTCTGGGCGTCGACGTCCGCACGGGCGACTACGCGCTCGACAACACCCACGAGATTCGCGGCGAGCCGGCGCCTCCGACCGGCCTTGGCCGGTCCGCGATTCCGCTCGCCGACTCGGCGCCCGGCATCGGCGTGGCCGCGTGGCTGGCCACCGACCGCGCCTACCGGCAGTCGGTCGAACGGCTGGCGCGCGTCAAGACGAACCTGGCGGCCATGGTGAAGGAGGAGGACCCGGCCCCTGACTTCTCCCGCGAGGTTCCGCAGGTGTTCGTCGGCACTCCCGCCTCCGTTCAGGTGGACAAGGCCGCGTGGAAGGCCCGGCTTCGCCGGCTGTCGGCGCTCTTCGCCGACGACCCGCTCATCCTGCGCGGCGACGTCACGCTCACCCTCGAGGCGAACAACCGCTACCTGGTCAACACCGAGGGCAGCCGCCTCCTGACCGGCGACACGGCCTGCCGGCTGCTGGTCCAGGCGCAGACGAAAGCGGCCGACGGCATGGAACTGCCGGTCTATGCCACCTACTACGCCCGGTCGCTGTCGGGCCTCCCCCCCGAAGCGAAACTCGTCGAGGAGGTTCGCGCGCTGGCCGTCACGCTGGCCCGGCTCCGCGCGGCGCCGGTGGTCGATCCGTATTCCGGGCCGGCGATCCTCTCCGGGCGCGCGGCCGGGGTCTTCTTCCACGAGATCTTCGGCCACCGGATCGAGGGGTCCCGGCAGAAGACGGCCGACGATGCGCAGACGTTCGCGAAGATGGTGGGCCAGCCGATCCTGCCTCCGTTCCTGGACGTCGTGGCCGACCCGACGCGCCCGAAGTTTGGCGACGCGGAGCTGGCGGGCTTTTACCAGTACGACGACGAGGGCGTGCGCGCGCGCCGCGTCGCGGTCGTGAAGGGCGGCGTGCTCGGCGAGTTCCTCATGAACCGGTCGCCGCTCTCACGCTTCCCCAGGTCGAACGGCCACGGGCGCGGACAGCCGGGGCTGCGTCCGGTCTCCCGCCAGTCGAACCTCATCGTCGAATCGTCGGCTGGCGTGCCGTTCGCGCAGCTGGTCGAGCGGTTGAAGGACGAGGCGCGGAAGAGGGGGAAGTCGTTCGGTCTCCTGTTCGACCAGGTGGAGGGCGGTTTCACGTTCACCGGCCGCTACATGCCGAACGCCTTCAACGTGACGCCCGTCATCGTCTACCGCGTGTACACGGATGGCCGCCCGCCGGAACTCGTGCGCGGCGTCGATCTGATCGGCACGCCGCTGGCCGCGTTCAGCAAGATCGTCGCGACGGACAACAGGACCGAGACGTTCAACGGCATCTGCGGCGCCGAGAGCGGCCCCGTGCCGGTGTCGGCTTCGTCGCCGGCGCTGCTCGTGTCGGAGGTCGAGGTCCAGAAGAAGCCGAAGTCGCAGGACACGCTGCCGATTCTGCCGGCGCCGGCCGGGCGCGCGGCGTCCGCAGGTGATCCCCCCGTGCTCGCCGCGCTGACGGGCGAGCTGTCGCGCTCGATCGCCGATCTCGAGATGTCCGGCGAGCCGGGGCCGTACTACATGGCCTTCACCGTGACCGACGCGACGGAGACGGCCGCGCGCGCGACGCTGGGCGCGCTGGTCGAGAACCGGTCGTCGCGAGCGCGCGTGTTTCGCGCCGACGTGCGCGTCGGCGACTACGCGTTCGACAGCTCGCGGTTCATCGCGGGCGGCCTCGGCGGAGCGATGGGGTCGATGGCGCTCGTCCCGATCGACGACGACGAGCTGGCGACGCGGCGGCTGGCGTGGCTGACGACCGACTCCACGTACAAGAACGCCGTGCAGGTGTTCTCGCGCAAGAAGGCGACGTTCGCCAACCGCAACGTCATCGACCCGATTCCCGACTACTCCCGCGCGGCGCCGGTCGAACGCATCGAGCCGGTGCGGGCCCCCGCCAGCGCCCCGGCAGACTGGGCCGATGCGGTGCAGGAAATCTCGCGGCTGTTCGCGCATCCCGAGGTCGTCAGCTCGGATGCGGCGCTGGGCCTGGCCGACGTCACGCGCTACTTCGCGAACAGCGAAGGGACGCGCACGGTGATGCCAAGGCGGGCGGCGACGTTCAGGGCGGGCGTGACGATGCTGGCCGACGACGGCATGGTGGTCCGCGACGTTGTGGCGCTGGCCGAACGCCCGGAGGATCTGCCGCCGCGAGCGGCGTTGCTGGCGAAGACGCAGCGGATGGTCGAGGACCTGCTCCGGACGCGAGGCGCGCGGATCGGCGACGACTACAGCGGCCCGGTGCTGGTGGAGCAGGAAGCCGCACCGACGCTCGTGTCGCAGGCGTTCGTCTCGTTCTTCCTCGCCAGGCGGACGCCGGATTCCGATGATCCGCGCAGCGAGGGGATGTCGCAGGCCGGCGTCACGCCGTTCCTGACGCGCATCGGCAACCGCGTCCTGCCGGAGTCGTTCACGGTGAAGGACACACCGTCGCTGGCGCGGTTCGGCGCCCTCCCGGTCGGCGGCGCCTACGCGGTGGACGACGAGGGTGTGATGGCGCAGGACGTGACGCTCGTCGAAGGTGGCAGGCTGCGCACCCTGCTGACGTCGAGGACGCCGCAGCGGAATCTGCCGTCGTCGAACGGGCATGCGCGAGGCGGCGGACCGCAGGCGGGAGTCTTCCAGATCGAGTGCGCCGACGCGATCCCGGCGGCCGAGTTGAAGGCGAAGTATCTCGAGCTGTTGAAGATGCAGGGCCGCCCGTTCGGCTACATCCTGCGCCGGCTCGGCACGCCGGTTGGGCGCGGCATGACGCCGGTGGCGTCGGCGGTCAGGGTGACACCAGATGGCGGGGAGGAGCCGGTCCGGGGGCTGATGCTGAGCAATGTCACCCACACGACATTCCGCGACATCCTGGCGGCGTCCGCCGAGCGGACACTGCTGACGGCCGGGTCGCCCAACGGAGTGGCCGGCGGCGTGACGCTCATCTCGGTGATCGCACCGAGCCTGATCTTCGAGGAAGTGGACCTCCAGAAGAACAAGGAGCCGCTGCAGAAGAGGCCGCTGGTGCCGTCGCCGATCGGGAGGTAGGCCGTGTAGAAGTTACACGGGTCCGGCCCGTCAGCCTCGACCCCTGCCTACCGGAACGTGTAGCCGACGATGAACTTCACTGCCGGGCTGTCGATCAGGCCGGCCTTCACTTCGGCGAACAGGCCGCCCCTGTGTGCGACCCCGAACAGCAGGTTGAAGCCAGGCTCCGTATCGGTCCGATCGCCGTGTCCTGACCCCTCGTTGTAGTCGTAGACGACGAGCGCCGGTCCGCCACCCGCGTACAGGCTCCACGGCTTTTTCTGAAGCGGGAACCAGTAGGCAAACTCGAAGTTGACCGTCAGGGTCGTGCGGTTATCGCCGACGCCGACTTCGACGTTCGGACGGAAGCTGAGACGCTCGATGAACGGCCCGGTGTCGTAGTGCCCGCCAAAGATGAACTGGTCGGGATCGCCGCTCACGCCGGCCCTGACGCCGAAGCCTTTCTGCGCGAGCGCCGGTCCGGGCGCAGCCAGCATCCAACCGGCGACGACGAAGGTGACGAGGACGAGGGTGAATGGCAGCCTGGGAAATCGATTCATGATCACACCTCTGGTGCAAGTCGCGCGCCAACCCGTGACGATCTGAACCCGAACGCGAAGGGCTACCATGTGAGGGAAGTATCACCTTTTCGGAGGTCTCGAACGAAAGGGTGCCGCTTTCCGTCTCAACCACTATCGCCGAAACGGGAACTGTCACCATTTCCACTATCGCTGGGAAGTGTCACCATTTCGGAAGAAAATGGGAACTGTCACCATTTCCACTATCGCTGGGAAGTGTCACCATTTCGGAAGAAGGAGAGATGCGATGTTCTCGACTCGACGCGCAAGCCTGACAGTCGGTCTGGTGGTGGTGGGGTTGTTCGTCGCCCTGGCAGGGGTGTCGGCCCGGCAGGACCAGAGCTCGGCGGTGACGCTCGCGTACCAGTTTCCGGAAGGAAAGGCGCTCTCGTATCGCACGGTCTCGAGCGAGAAGCAGTACATGCAGGTGGGCGGGCAGGACGTCAATACGAACACGGAATCCTCCCTGGAGTTCACCGCGAAACCGAAGGGTTTGAAGGACGGCGTCCACGGAATTACGGTGACCATCGATGCCATGAAGATCCGGGCCCAGAGCCCGCAGGGCGATCAGGCGCCGGCGCTCGATCACATCCCCGGCAAGAGCTTCGACATGAGCGTGACGCGGCTGGGCAAGGAAGCGGACACCTCGGGCGCCGCAGCGATCACCTACACTCTCGGCGAGTCAGCACGCGACATCTCCAGCGGGTTTCAGGCGTTCTTCCCCGACGTGCCCGACCGTGCGGTCAAGCAGGGCGACACGTGGCCGAGCCAGGACTCCATCACGCAAAAGACGGGCGAGGGAGACATCTTCATCAGCCTGAATCATGTCAACACGCTGGATGGCTTCGAGACCATCGACGGGATCGAGTGTGCGCGGATCAAGACCGCGTCGAAAGGGACCTTGAAGGGCAACCTGGAGCAAGGCGGGGCGTCGCTCACACTCGACGGGACGACGACCGCCACGACGACCTGGTACTTCGCGATCAAACAGGGCTTCCTCGTCAAGTCGGACGGCAAGTCGGGTTTCTCGGGCAGCGTGGCCGTCGCCCAGGCCAACATGACGATCGCGGTGACCGGCGAGTCGACGGAGGAGGTCCGCCTGATCAAAAAGTGAGGGGGCTGGGTTGCCTGGCCGAAGCCCACCGGAGGCGAAGGTCGTGGCCAAGGTGCACGACAGGCCTCCACGATGCAGTCGCTGGGCGCGATTCGGACGCCCTCATCTTGGACACCGCGAGGCGCCGATCCGGCCGCGTGCAGGTGCGGGTGTGAACTCCGCGCTCAAAGGGTGACACTCACCTTGTCGGCGTGTTCCCACCTCCCGAGCGGCCTGTTCGCTGAAAGCAGTTCATCGATGGACCCGGCCGGCAGCGGCCGCGAGAAGAAGAACCCCTGGGCATACCGGCATCCGAGGCGCTCGAGCTCGCGCGCCTCGGGTTCGGATTCCACGCCTTCGGCCACGACACCGGTGTTCAGGGTGCGGGCCAGCGCCAGGATGCTCTCGACGATGGACGGGCCGTCGGCGAGCAGGAGCGTGCGCACGAACGAACGGTCGATCTTGAGCGCGTCGACCGGAAGCTTGTGCAGGTGGCTCAGCGACGAGTACCCCGTGCCGAAGTCATCGAGGTAGATCTTCGCGCCGAACTCGCGCAGGCCGTGCAGCACGCTCGCCACCTCGCGCGGGTTGCCCATCAGGGCGGTTTCGGTGATCTCGAGTCGGAGGGCCTCCGGCCTGAGCCCGGTGTCCTCCACCGTCTGCTCGACGAGTCGCACGAAGCCCTGATGCCGGAGTTGCCGGGCGGACACGTTGACGGCGACGTAGTCGAGGCCGGCGCTCGGATAGCGGCGCTGCCACTCCACGAACTGGAGGCAGGATTCGCGGAGCACCCACGCGCCGAGCTGATCGATGAGCCCCAGGTCCTCGGCGATCGGGACGAAATCGGCCGGCGAGACCATCTTGCCGCCCCGAGACCATCGAAGCAGCGCCTCGAACCCGATGCACCTGGCCGAGGCCAGCAACACGATCGGCTGGTAGTGCACCTTGAGCGCGTGACTCGCGACGGCCCGCCGCAAGTCGTCCTCGAGGCTCAGCCGGCCGCGCGCGCGCGCGTGCATGTCGGCGTCGAACAGCTCGTGCCGCGCCTTGCCCTGCGACTTGGCGTGATACATCGCCGTGTCCGCGTCCCGCATGATCTCTTCAGAGTTCCTGTACTCGGGGCGGACGCACGCAATGCCGATGCTGGCCGACGTGAACACTTCCCGGCCCCCGACGGAGAAGGACGCGCTGAGGGCCTCCTGAATCCGGAACGCAATGGCGTTGGCCTGCATGTCGTCGTCGAGCCCGCCCAGCAGGATGGCGAACTCGTCCCCACCCAGCCGCGCGATCGCGTCGGCCGGCCGCAGGCATCGCTCGAGCCGACGCGAGACCGCGATGAGCAGTTCGTCTCCGACGAGGTGTCCGAGGTTGTCGTTGACGACCTTGAAGCGGTCGAGGTCGAGATACAGCACGGCGAACGCCTCGCGGCGGTGCCTGCTGAACAAGGCCAGCCGCTTCCCGACCTCCTGCGCGAAGACGCTCCTGTTGACGAGGCCGGTCAGCGAGTCGCGGGATGCGGAGTCGCGGATTCTTTCCTGGGCGGCCGCCCGCTCGGTGATGTCGGTCAGCGACCCGGCAAGCCGTTCCACGCGCCCGTTCGCGCCTGGCGCCGCCAGGGCGCGGCACAGGCACCACCGATAGGTGCCGTCCTCGTGGCGGATCCGATGCTCGTGCTCGAGGATCGACTTCCGTCCCGCCAGATGCGCGTCGAACGCCTCCTTGAGCGACACGACGTCGTCGGGATGGACGCGGCCGAGCCAGTCCTCGCGGCTCCCGGTGCCGGAGCGCGGCGGCAGGCCGACGATCGCCCGCCACCTCGCGGACACGTAGAACTCCCGGGTACGGACGTCCCACGACCACAGCCCGTCGTTCGCCCCTTCCACGGCGAGCGCGAGCCGCTCCGCGTCCTGCCGGCGCGCGGCCTGCCCGGTAATGTCGTGCCACAGAAGCATCGCGCCTGAGCCGTCGGGCAGGATATCGACCTGGACGACCCGGTCGCCCGCCTCGGAAGTCAGGACCAGATCCCGGACGACGCGCGTGTGCGCGGTCTTCATGGCGTCGACGACCGCGTCCGGCAGTTCGGTCGGGGCCAAGGCTGGGGCTGCGCCGGTAATCGAGCGGCCCAGCGCTCGTTCGGACCGACAGTCGAGCAGACCCGCGAGCGCGTCGTTCCAGACCGTGATCCGACCGGCCCGGTCCACGACGGCGACACCCCGGTCCAGCGACGCGATCACTTCACGCCTGGAATCCTCGCAATCCGCGCGCCTGAGGTGGGAGCCGTAGGCCCAGCAGGCGAGGCACAGCGGGACCGCCGCCACCGACAGGATGTCCCACGCGCGACCGGCGATCGCGGCGACGACCGCCACGGCGATGGCCGCTCCGATGAGGTAGCAAGAACAGCCGCGCAGCGTGCGCGCCACCCACCAGCGGCCTCGCGGCTCCCGTGTCACGAGCGGGGCAGCCAGGCCGTCCGACGCGCCCGTGACCAGACAGTAGGCGGCGACCGCTGCCGCAACCGCCGCGCCGTTCCACGGCCACTCGAACAATCCGGCCGTCGCGCCGAACGCCGAGTGGGCGATGCCCGCGGCCTCGGCGGCCACGGCGACGGTGGCGACGCGCAGGAGACCTCGAGGCGACAGCAGGGTCCGTCGCGAGACGGCCAGTCCGGAGGCGACGGCCGCGGCAGTGGCGATGAAGGCCATCGCCTCGGGGCCGAGAAGGAACAACGCGGCGAACGCGAAAACGAACCATAGCGGCATCGGCGCGCGGTCTGCCGCTTCCGCCTGCCGCGGGGCGAGGATGGCGGTCACGACCGCCGCCAGCGTGAGGGCGGCCATCCAGGCGACGCGGCCCGGCTCCTGCGGCCAACTGGCGAGCCCGATCGCGAGGCCGCATGCCGCTCCGACGGCAACGATGGAGAACGCCAGCGCGCGCGTGGGGATGGCGACCCCCGGCGTCGCCGCAATACCCTGGTGCGTAGTGACACCTCTCGCCACGCGGCCCGGATCAGCAACAACCGAACCGCCGCTGGGCTGGTCGAGTAAGTTGCTGATAAGAAATGACTTCTCCTACCAAGGCCAGGACACAGCGGCCGGCAGTGGTGGGAAGAATGTCCAGGAATGACTCACGCTGATCACGGATGTGTCATTACTGGTCAGCCTTCGCGGTGCGACGGGATTTCAACGAGAACGCAGGATCTGCCCTCTGAACGAATGACACCCACGGGCGTTTGGCCTCGTCTAACTCTGGCGAGGACTGTACCGCCATGTCCATCCTTCGCGAGCTTCGCTTCGCCGTCCGCGGCCTCGTCAAGTCGCCCGTACTCGCCGGCGTGGCCGTCGTCACGCTCGGCCTGGGCATCGGCATGACCGCGCTGATGTTCAGCCTGGTGTACGGCGCCATTTTCCGCGGCCTGCCGTTTCCCGAAGAGGAGCGGATCATCCGGGTCGCCTGGGCCCAGCCTTCCGCGCCGGGTGCGTGGGCGGAGTTGTCGCTGCACGACTACGCTCGGCTCAAGGCGGAGCAGCGCAGCCTGACGGATCTGGCCGCGGTCTACACGGGCACGGCCAACGTGGCCGGGAACGGCCGGCCCGTGCGCTACGCCGGCGGCTTCATCACGCCCAACGCCTTCGCCTCGCTTCAGGTCAAGCCCGCGCTTGGGCGGACGTTCCGCGAAGAGGAGGGGATCCCAGGGGCCCCGCTCGTCGTCATTCTCGGCCACCACGTCTGGGTGAACGACTTCGGGACCGACCCGGATGTCCTGGGACGCGCACTCCGGTTGAACGGCGAGCCGGCCACGGTTGTCGGCGTGATGCCGCCAGGGTTCAGGTTCCCCGACACCGAGGACGTCTGGGTGCCCCACCGCGTCGATCCGCAGCAGGTGCCGCCGGGGGCCGGCCCGGGTCTCGAGGTGTACGGCCGCCTGGCGCCTGGTGTCGATCGACAGCAGGCGTCGGCGGAGCTGGCCGGAATCGCCCGCCGCCTTGCAGCAGAGCTTCCCGGGCGAAGTAAGTTCTCGACCTTTCGCGTCGAGAAGTTCTCGAAGCCGCCGTCGGACATGACCACGGCCTTCCTGCTGATGCTGGCTGCCGTCGTGCTCGTGCTCCTGGTGGCGTGCACCAACGTGGCCAACCTCCTGCTGGCCCGCGCGGCCGGCCTGTACTCACGAATTCGCTGTCAGTCTGGCGATCGGTGCCGGCCGCGGGAGACTGGTGTCCAAGCTGCTGGCCGAAGCCCTGATACTCGTCGTTCTGGGCGCCGCGCTCGGAGTCGCGCTCGGATGGCTCGGCCTCCGGCTGGTGCTCGCGCTGGCCGTGACGAGCCCGCCGCCGTTCTGGTTCGTCTTCACGATCGACTGCCCCGCTCTCCTGTTCGTGACCGGGGCAAGTGCGTTGGCGGCATTGGTGGCGGGCGTCGTGCCGGGCCTCAAGATGAGCGGCACGCCGGTCAACGAGATCCTGAAGGACCAGGGCCCCGGGGCGTCTTCGCGCCGAACCGGACGCCTCATTCGCGGTCTCGTGGTGGCCGAACTTGCGCTGTCGGTCGGACTGCTGGTTCCCTCCGGTCTGTTCGTGAAGGGGATGATCAGGCTGCGGTCGCTGGACCACGGCATCTTCCAGGAGCAGGTCCTGACGGCGCGCGTGGGGCTCTTCGAGTCGGAATTCCCCGCCATCGAGGCAACACGCCGGTTCTTCGGTGAGCTGCAGCGCCGACTTCTCAGCCGGCCGGAGATCACCTCGGCGTCGCTAACCACCGCGCTGCCGGGGCTCGGGTCGCCGCGGACGGAGGTCGGCATTCGGGGAGTCGAGTATCGGGAGGGCCAGGCGTACCCGCAGGTGGGTGTGGCGTACATTTCCCCCGGCTTCTTTGGGACCTTCGATGCCGACATCCTGTTCGGACGCGACTTCGCACCCTCGGACGATGCCTCGGCCGAGCCGGTGGCCATCGTAAATCAGAGCTTCGCGCGGCGCTTCTTCCCGGACGGGGAGGTCATCGGCCGGCAGATCCGTCAGGGCGCTTCACAGAGCCGGGAGCCCTGGCGCACGATCGTCGGGGTCGTGCCGGACCTCTATCTGGAAGGGCTGACGTCGCGGTCGCAGTACCACCCGAGTGGGTTCTACGTCCCGGTGGCGCAGAGCGCCGCGCGGTTCGTGAGCATTGCCGTTCGCGGCCGCGAGCGCCAGGACGTGCTGGCCTCGGCGCTGCGCGACGAGGTGGCGGGCCTTCATGCCGACACCCCGATCTTCAGAGTCCGATCCATGGCGCGGGCCTTTCGTGAGGAGCTCTGGTTTGTCGATCTGTTCGGCGGGATCTTCGCGGTGTTCGGCGGCCTGGCGCTCCTGCTGGCAGCCGCCGGTCTCTACGCGGTCATGGCCACCGGCGTGGCGCAGCGCGGGCGGGAGATCGGCGTCCGCATGGCGCTGGGAGCGCGCACCGGAAGCCTCCTGAGCATGGTGCTCCGACAGGCCGTCGTCCAAATCGCTCTGGGGCTGACGATCGGCCTTGGGCTGGCGGCCGCGTGCGTCCGAGGCCTCGGGTCGATGTTGTTCGGCGTGGATCCGTCCGACATCAGCGTGTTCGTGGCGATCGCGCTCGTGATGCTGACCAGCGGGTTGGCGGCATGCGTGATTCCGGCCCGCCGCGCCGCGTCTGTCAATCCGGTGAGGGTCCTGAGAGTCGGATAACGGGCGCCGTCAGACCTCGCGGGCGCCGTTCGGAAGGGCCGCTCCGCCGCCGTGCCCGCCAGGCACAGGGCTGATCATCTCCGTGCGGCTCGCGGCCCCACCCCTCGACCATGCTCGAGGTGCCCTGAGCGACGTCGAAGGGCGCGACGCACCTTCCCCTTGACTATTGACAAGAGAGGGCGTAGCCTACGTGTCAGTTACTGAGGGGAGCGTTCGTGAGCAAGCCGACCGATCTCGTGCAGGGCACCCTGGACCTCCTGATCCTCAAGACCATCGCGCTCGAGCCGATGCACGGCTGGGCGATCGCCCAGCGCATCCGCCAGGTGTCCCGCGAGGTGCTGCAGGTCAACCAGGGGGCGCTCTATCCCGCGCTGCACCGTCTGGAGCAGCAGGGCTGGCTCAGGGCGAGATGGGGCGAATCGACCAACAACCGGCGCGCCAAGTACTACTCGTTGTCACCAGCGGGGCGCCGGTACCTCGGCCAGGAGCAGGCGAGCTGGGCGCGGTTGTCCGCCGCCATCAACCTGGTGCTGGAAGAACCGTGAGGAAGGGGAGGCCCGCATGCGTTGGCCAGCCAAGCTCCGGCTTCGGCTCCGCTCGCTGTTCCTCCGCGAGCGGGTCGATTCGGAACTCGACGAGGAGCTCTGCTTTCACGTTCAGCAGCAGATCGACGAGTACCGGTCACAAGGCATGATGCTGGAGGACGCCCGCCTCGCCGCCCTGCGCGATCTGGGGGGGCTGGAGCAGCGCAGACACGAGTGCCGCGATCAGCGCGGCCTCCGGTGGCTCGAGGAGCTGGGGCAGGATGTGCGCTTCGGCCTGCGGATGCTGCGACGGTATCCGGTGCTGTCGCTCACGGTGGTCGTGACGCTCGGGCTCGGGATCGGCCTGACGTCCACGGTGTTCAACATCACCAACGGATTTGTCCACAAGCCGCTCCCATTCGCGGAATCCGGCCGCCTCATGGTCGTGGATCTCGAGAACCGGCAGACGGGCACGCGGAACCTGGGCGTCACGTTGGCCGATCTGGCCGATTGGCGCGAGCAGCAGTCGAGCTTCGAGCGACTGGACGCGTTCGGCGCCCAGCCGATCGATCTGTCGTGGGAACGCGGCAGGTCGGAACACCTTCCCGGTGGCCTGTTCACCTCCGGCGTGTTCGACGCTCTGCGCGTGCAGCCGGTTCTCGGACGGACGTTCCGGCCGGAAGAGGAACGGCCGGGAGCTGCTCCCGTCATCATCCTGGGCTACGACCTGTGGCAGACGCGGTTCCTCGGCGCCCGCGATGTCCTCGGTCGGACCATCGTGGCGAACGGTGTCCTGCGGACCGTCGTCGGTGTCATGCCGCGGGGGTTTCGATTCCCCAATATCGAGCAGGCGTGGCTGCCGATCGAGGTCAACCCGCTGGAGTTCAAACGGGGCGAGGGGCCGCGTTATCCGGTGCTGGCGCGCCTGCGGGACGGGGTGTCGGCCCGCCGGGCGCGGATCGAGGTCGCCGCTCTCGACGACCGGTTGGACCGGGAGTACCCGCGGGCCAACCACGGGGCAGACACTGTCGTGAGAACGTTGAAGCAGGCGCTGGTTCCGGCCGGCCTCTTCGGACTGTTCTACATGCTGCTGGCCGTTGCTCTCGGGGTGCTGCTGGTCGGGTGCGCGAACGTGGCGAACCTGCTGCTGGCGCGGGCGTCGGCCCGCGTGCACGAGGTCGCGTTGAGGAGCGCCCTGGGCGCGGGCCGCGGCCGCCTGATCCGGCAGCTGGTGACCGAAGTCCTCGTGCTCGCCGCTCTCGGCGGCGCCATCGGGATCGTGCTGGGGCATCTCGGCCTGAGATGGTTCACCGCGCAGCTGTTCGGCGTGCTCGCGGCTGTCGGGGAGGGAGAACTCCCGTTCTGGATCCACTTCGAGCACGACTACCGCGTGGTCCTGTTCGTCGCCGGCAGCGCGCTGTTCTCGGGAATCAGCGCGGCCATCGTCCCGGCCGTCCGGGCGTCCGGCGCCGGCGCGGCCGAGGCCATGAAGGCGCGGAGCGGGTCGGCGATGGGGCTCCGCATGGGGCGGTTCTCGAGCGGCCTGGTCATCACGGAAGTCGCCGCGGCCTGCGCGCTGTTGGTGTTCGCCGGGCTCATGCTCAAGAGCGTCGTCCGCGTGACCTCGGTCGAACCTGGCTACTCGACCGGGAACGTCTTCACCTCGCGGCTGAGCCTCCCCGAGCGCCGGTACCCCGACGCGGAGAGCCGCCGCCGAGTGTACGGGGAAGTCCTGCGAAAGCTGGAAGCGATCCCGACCGTCGAGTCGGCCGGCCTGGCCGACAGCCTGCCGCCGTACCTCAGCGGAAGGTGGACGGCCGAAGTCGAAGGTCATTGGTACCCGGCCGACGACGACCTGCCGATCGTGCGTCGAGGGCTTGTCACACAAGACTTCTTCCGTACGCTTGAGGCACCAGTACTCCGAGGACGCGCCTTCAACAGCTCGGACACGTCCGAC
The DNA here is from genome assembly GCA_963698725.1 of uncultured Acidobacteriota bacterium. Classification (GTDB taxonomy): domain Bacteria; phylum Acidobacteriota; class Vicinamibacteria; order Vicinamibacterales; family Fen-181; genus FEN-299. The sequence continues at coordinate 31,613 of CAVORY010000001.1, read as the reverse complement.
GCCCTGCCGGTGGCGATCGTCAACGCGAGCTTCGTCCGTGAGCACGTGCCGGAGGGAAACCCCCTCGGGAGGCGCGTCCGGCTGCGGCAGGAAGGCGCGCCCTGGATGACGATTGTCGGCGTCGTGCGCGACCTGAAGGCGTTTCCGCTGGGCCTGGACGGGGTTCCGGACGACCAGCAACGTCCTGCCTGCATCTACGTTCCGCTGATGCAGGCCGACGTCGGCGACAACGTGGCGATGGCTGTCCGCACGCTGGGTCCGCCGATGGCGATCACGGCCGATGTCCGCAGAGCGGCGGCGGCGGTCGACCCGGATGCGGCGCTCTACCGCGTGCTGTCGATGGACGGGGTGATCCTCAGGATGACCTGGGGCTATCCGGTCTTCGCGACGCTGTTCATGACTTTTGGCGCGGGGGCGCTTCTGCTCGCGGCGGTGGGACACTACGGGGTCATGTCGTTTGCCGTGTCGCGGCGCACCCAGGAGCTGGGTGTCCGCATGGCGCTGGGGGCAGAGGCCGGGCGCCTGGTGTGGTTCGTGATGAGGAAGGGGTTGATCCAGATGGGGATCGGGCTCGGCATCGGCCTGGCCGTGGCTGCGCTCGGCCTCGGTCCTCTGCAGCTGCTGCTCTACGACGTCGACGCGCTCGATCCGGGTGTGATTGGAATCGTCGTTCTGACGCTGGCGGGTACCGGTCTCGCGGCGAGCTTCCTGCCGGCGCGCCGGGTCACGCGCATCGATCCCGTGGCCGCGCTGACCACGGAGTAGCAGTCGGTTCCCCGCCGGGCTGGCGACGAAGGGCGCCAGCGCGGGCCGCCGGACGAAGGGAAGGGCTCGCTTCGCTAGCCTGCGGTGTTTCTGGACGACGCCTTCGGCGTCGTCATCGACATCTTCCAGGGGCGAGCGCGAGGCGGAGAACGTGCTTCATTCGTCACGCTCTGGCGCCCGGAGAGATGTCTAGTCGGCCTTCAGCGACGCTGCCGGATCGACCGATGCGGCCCGGCGCGCCGGGATGAACGCGGCAGCCATTGCCGCCGCGCCGAGCCCGCAGGCCACGGCGGCAAAGGTGAACGGATCGGCAGGCGTCACGCCGAACAGCAGGCTCGCGACGAACCGGCCCGCGCCGGCAGCCATGCCGAGGCCGGCGGCGATGCCCGCCACGACGAGACGTCCCGCCGAACGGGCCACCATCAGCAGGACCTGCTGACGTCGGGCGCCCAGGGCCATCCGGACGCCAATCTCGCGGGTGCGCTCGAGCACGACCTGTGTCAGGACGCCGTAGACGCCGACCGCCGCCAGAATGAGCGCGAACAGACCGAACATCGCTGCCACCGCCGCGATGGTGCGCTGGACCGAGGTGACGCGCGCGACCCGTTCGCTCATGCGCATCGGCTCGAGCAGCGCCATGGTCGGATCGATGGTCCGGACAACCGCCTGCAGTTCCGGCAGCGCGTCCATCGGATCTCCGGCGGCTCGAATCACGATCCACTGCTCGGGCATCACCTGTCTCGTGACCGGATGCTCGGTGAGGAAGTAGGCGATCGGCGCGATGGGCTGGTCGATGTTCGCGTACCGGCTGTCGGCCACGATGCCGATCACTTCGAGCGCCATCGCTTCACGGCCCGGGGTGGCCCTTCGTTTCAGCCGCTGGCCGAGCGCGTCGCGGCCGGGCCAGTACGCCCGCGCGGCGGACTCGTTGATCACGATGCCGGCTGACAAGCCGGGAGGGTCATGGTCGCTGAACACGCGCCCGCGGCGAATCGGGATTCCGAGCGCCCGGAAGTAGTCCGGGGATACGACGTTGAGGGTGAGCAGGAACCCGCGCGCCGGCGTGTCGGAACGGCCGTCCGGCAGGAATCCCCCGAACGACGAGGTGCGACGCTCGATGGGGGCCGCGTGGGCGAGGCTCGCGGCCTCGACGCCGGGCACGGCCGCCAGCCGCGCGAGCAGCATGCGCGTGAACGCCGCTCCGGCCGACGGCGAGTCGACGTGCCCGGTCATGTTGATCGAGGCGACGAGCGTCTGCCGCGTGTCGAAGCCGAGCGGCACCGCCGACAGGTTCAGCAGGCTGCGTCCCAGAATGCCGGCGCCGATCAGCAGCACCACCGAGATGGCCACCTGTGTCACGACCAGGAGACTTCGCAGGCGGACGCGCGGCCATCGGCGCGCCGATGAGGCCCCGTATCCGAGGAGGGCGGGCGCCACCGCGCCGCACGACGCGCGCAGCGCTGGCAGCAGCCCCGAAAGCACCAGCGTCGCGGCGACCAGCGCACACGCCATCGCGGCGACGCGCAAGTCGATCCGGGCGGTCATGCGGAGCACATCCGCGGCGCCGACCTGCAGGGCCGGCATGAGCGACACGAGCAGGCGGGCGCCAGCCAATCCAATGGCCCCGCCAGCCGCGACCAGCACCGCATGCTCCGCCAGCAGGCCGGAGGCCAGACGCAGTCGGCTCGCGCCCAGCGAGAGACGGATGGCGTGCTCGCGTGCCCGCGACAATTCCCGTGCGAAGAGCATATTCGCCACGTTCGCGCACGCGAGCAGCAGGAGAAGCCCCACGGCCGCCGAGGTCGCCGCCAGCGGATGGGTCAGGACCCCGGTGCGGCTGCCGAGGCCCCGCGCCACGAGAGCCGCGCTCGTGCGCCGGTCCTGCTGACCCGTCGCTTCCAGCGATGACAGTCCGGCGGCGATCCGGCCGAGCGTTGTCGTGGCCTGCGCCAGAGGTACCTCGGGGGCGAGCCTGCCGACCAGACCCATCAACTGGCTGGCGGGATCGGCGAAGATCTCGGACGGCGGCATTCCGGAGGGGAGGCGCGAGACGCCGGCGAACCGCACGCTCGGGTACATGCTCAGCGGAATCCAGACGTCGGCTTCCTCGCCACGCACGCAGCCCAGGAAAGGCGCCGGCGCGATGCCCACCACGGTCAAGGGCACACGGTTGGCGAGGGCGGTCGAATCCGAGAACGGCGGGGTCTGCGCCCAGCCTGACACGCCAGAACCGCTCGCTCAGCACGCACACCGGCCCCGAGTTCAGAGCCAGGTCCTCGTCGGGCCGGAAGAACCTGCCGGCTGCCGGCGACAGGCGCATGACGCCGAAGTAGTTGGCGGAGACAATCTCGGCCTCGACCCGTTCCAGCCGATCTCCCAGCTGGAGCACGACCTGCGCGGGGCCGTGGGCCGCCAGCTCGATGACCGGCGCGGCCTCCCGCTGGAGGTCGCGAAACGCCTGATTGGAAAAGGTGGCCGTGATCGGCCCGCGAGGGGTCTCCTGCGTGATGGCCACGAGCCGGTCGGGCTCGGGCACCGGCAGCGGCCGGAGAAGCGCCGCATCAACAACGCTGAAGACGGCGACGGCGCTGCCGATGCCCATGGCGAGCGTCGCGACGCAGGCCAGCGTGTGGGCGCGGTGCCGGGCGAGCGAACGGAGCGTCCGGGCGAAGACCATCGGCGTACACCTGCTTGGACGCAACCGGACACGGCGGCGTTTGCCGGCGGGGGGCGAGTCCCCGGGTTTCCTGAAACGCCAGCGTCCGAAGCGTCGCGATGGCGCAGGCCATGTCTCTCGGAAGGGAGCGGACGGCGAACGCGATCTCGCGCGTGTCCGAGTTGGACAAGCGGAGGATCCGGTGACGAAATCGCAGGACCCGGGGTGCTTCCCGAACGAGTATCCCGAGCAAGGCGATTGAACGGCGCCGCCAGCAGGCGTACAGTGTGCTCGCATGGGGACGTGGGCCCTCGACCTCGGAACCACCAACTCCGCCATCGCGCGATGGGACGACGCGTCGGGCCAGGCCGCGCTGATCGATCTCCCGCGAATCTGCCGGCTCCCTGAGGGCGACGATCCGCTCGAGGCCCCGCGGATGGTCCCGTCGGCCGTTCACCTGGTCGAATCGCCGACGCTCGCGGACCGCATCGGCGCATGGCGTCCGCTGTCGCGGCGGCTCTTCCTCGGCCGAACGGCGTTCATTGGCCGCGAGGCGCTCGAACGGAACCTGTCGACGCTCCACCCGGCCTTTGCGCCGGGCTTCAAGGCGGCCCTGGGAACCGAGGCCGCCCGGCCGCTGGCGCGCATCGGCCGGCGTCCGGTCGGCGCCCGGGCCGTCGCCCGCGCGTTCCTGCGCGAGCTGCTGGCCGAGGTGAAACGGACCACCGGCTGCCGGATCCGCGAGATGGTGGTGGCGGCGCCCGTCTCGGCCTTCGAGAGCTACCGCGCCGAAGTGCAGCGGATCCTCAACGACCTCGGCGTCCGCCAGGTTCGTTTCGTCGACGAGCCGCTCGCCGTGGCGCTCGGCTACGGTCTGGGTCTCAGCGGCGACACCCTGGTGCTGGTCGTGGACATCGGCGGCGGAACGATGCACACCGAGGTCGTGCGCCTGACGGCGCGCGGCGCCGAGGGCGGCCACGCGGAGGTGCTGGCGAAGCGCGGCCGGCCGCTCGGCGGGAACGCGGTGGACAGCTGGGTGCTCGGCGACGTGTCGGCGCGCATGGGCTACCCGGTCGACGAGTGGGCCGACGACGAGGAGGCGCGCTTCTGGCGCCGCCTGATGCTGGCCGAGGCGTGCCGCGTCAAAGAGGCCGTCTTCTTCAAGGACAACGCCACGTTCCTGCTCGCGCCGCCGGGGTCGATCGCGACCGGTTCGGCCCGGCAGCCAGGATCGTCGCTCGCCACTCTCACACGCGCCGGGCTGGTCGGCCTGCTCGAGACGCACGGGTTCTACCGGGGTCTCGAGCAGTGCTTCGACGAGATGTTCGCCGGCGGTCGGGTCGCGGCGGCCGACGTCGATCACGTGCTCGTCGTCGGCGGGTCCACGCTGCTGCCGGGAGTCTTCCCGCTGCTCGAGCGGCGGTTCGAACGCCGGCGCGTCCGCGCGTGGCAGCCGTTCGAGGCGGTCGCGTACGGGGCCGCCTGCTACGCCGCCGGGCGCGTCGGCACGGCCGACTTCATCGTCCACGACTACGCCTTCCTCAGCCACGATCCGTCGAGCGGAGAACCCAGGCACACGACGGTGATCCCCGGCGGCACGCGATTTCCGACGCCGCCGGACTTCTGGAAGCGCCAGGTCGTGCCGACCTGCGCGCTCGGGGAGCCGGAGGCGGTCTTCAAGCTGGTGATCTGCGAGGTGGCGCGGGCGGACGGCGGCGAACGGCGGTTTGCCTGGGATGCGTCGGGCGACCTGCAGAAGATCGGAGGCGCGACCGGCAAGGCCGAGGTGGTCGTGCCGCTCAACGCGTCGAGCCCGACGCTGGGGTACCTGGATCCGCCGCACGATCCGCGCGACCGGCGGCCGCGCCTGGAGATCGCGTTCGGCGTCAACGCCGATCGGTGGTTGGTCGCGACGGTCCACGACCTGCTGGCCCGTCGCGAACTGATGCGAGAGGAACCTGTCGTGCGACTGCTGTGAGGTGCCGTAATGGCCGCTCCCGCCGGGCTGATCGCCGCCGTCCTCGCGGCGGCGTTCGGGTACTTCATCTTCTGGACCAGAACCAGCGCGCGCTCACGCTGGTGGCGCGAGGCCGCCACAGGCGCAGGGCTCTCTGGCGTCGAGGCGTCCTCGTTCCTTGGGCTGACGACGCGGATCACCGGGCGGTCGGGTCCGCTCCACGTCACGCTGGCGACCTACCACCGCGGCCGGCACGAGCATGGCACGCGCATCAGCATCGGCGGCTTCCGCCACGGCTCCTACGCGCTGACGATTCGCCCCGAGGGCTTGAGCTCGGCCCTCGAGAAGAGGTTCGGCGAACGGGAGCTGGAAGTGGGCGACCCGGAATTCGACTCGGCTGCCTATCTGCAGGGAGCGCCGTCGCTGGTACGGGCGATCTTCGATTCTGATACCAGACAGAAGATGCAGGCGCTGCTCGGCGGGCAGTTGTTCGTCAGATCCAGCGTCCAGGCGAAGACGCTCAAGGTCCGGGCCTCGCTCGCCAACGACGTCCTGCAGGTGGACATCCCGTCGAGCCTGGTCAACAGCACCGACGAGTGGATTCCGGCCGCGCTGGCGCTGCTCATGGACCTCGGCCAACGGCTGGTCAGGCCGGAGGACCTGGCCACCCGCATCGCCGACAACGCGAGCCGCGAGCCGATCGACACGGTGAGGCTGGCCGACCTGAAGACGCTGGCGGCGGAGTTTCCAACGCATCCGGCCACGCGCGCCGCGCTCGTCGCTGCGCTCGGCGACCAGGACACCGACATCTGTCTGTTCGCGGCGACCGCGCTCGGGAGCGAGGGGCGCGGGAAACTGCTGGAGCTGGCGACAGGAGAGGCCGCCGATCGCGTGGCGGCCGCGGCCGTGGCGGCGCTCGGCGAGCACCTGCCAGCGGAGACCGCAATCGAGAGGCTGCGCCGGGCGCGTTCGAGCCACCAACCGGCGACCGCCCTCGCCTGCGTCGCAGCCGCGGGCCTTGCCCGAACGCCCGACGGCGTCGCGGCGCTTGCCGAGGTGCTCGACTCGGCTCCCGTCGATCTCGCCGCGGCGGCCGCCGGCGCGCTCGGGGCGGCCGGGTCCCCCGGGCAGACGCCCGGAAAGGTGGCCGGGCAGTCAGGGGCGGTGGAGGCGGCCCTGGTCGCGGCGCTGGCGCACGACGCTTCCGAGGTGCGCATTGCGGCGGCCGGATCGCTCGGCCGGATCGGGACGCCGCCGGCGGTCGCGCCGCTGAGGGAGGCGACCAGCGGCCGCACCCTCGACGGCGCGCTGAGACGGGCGACGCGCCAGGCCATTGCCGAGATCCAGGGGCGCGTCAGCGGGGCCTCGCCCGGGCAGCTCTCGCTGGCCGCCGACGACGCCGGCCAGCTGACCCTGGCCGAAGAGGACCGCCGTGGGCAGCTTGCGCTCTCGAGCAGCGCCGTGATGCCGGTCGAGCAGGACCTGGTTGCGACGGGCGACGTGTCGGCCGACGCGTCGGGTGATGGAGGTGACGCGGAAGCCGCGCGCCGGCGCGCCGCCGGCGCTGCCGCGGCCCACCGTGCCGGCACCGCAGGTCACCGGTGACCCGGCGCGGGATTCGACCGACGACCGTCACCGACTTCGATGTCATGCTGTCTGCAGGGGGAACCGCAAACGGTCTGGGTGGCCGGGCTTCGGCTCTACCAGTGGCTGGCGATCGTGTTCGTTGATGTGGCACGATGTCGATCGCGGTCCGCATTCCGTGGGATCCCGATGTTGCCTGTGATTGATGCCACCGAGCACGACCGTGGGAGCGTGCGGCCGGGCGCCGTCCCGGCACCGCGATCTCTCCCGGTCAGCGACCTCGTCGAACGGTTCAGCAGCCGCGACTACAGCGTCTCGATAGCCGAACCCGGTGACTACGCCGAGGTGGAGGCGCTTTCGCGCGCCGCGGATCCGAAGGAGCTGTTCGCGCCGGCGACGGCCGAGTCGCTCGCGTGGTTCACCGACGCCAATCCTCACGGCCCTGGTTTCGTGGTGATCGCGCGGTCCGCGCGCGACCGGTCGATTGCCGGGCACTTCCTCTTCTACGCGACGACGCTGATCGAACGGCGGTCTGGCATCAGGACGCCCGCCCCGGCCTACCTCTACGTGCATCTGTACGTGAGCCCGGCTCACCGTCGAATGGGTGTGTTCGGCACGATGTTCGCGTTCGGGCTCGAGGTGCTGAACCGGATGGGCATCCGCTTCGCCTATACGGTTCCCAACCCGCGCTCGTCGCCCGGCTTCGCGAAGTTCGGTGTGCCGCTGCTGGGCACGCTGCCGTGCTGGATGGCGCCCTCGTCTGAGGCGTGGAGGCGGGTGTCGCCGTTCGCATCGTGGGGACGCGCGCGGCTGGACGTCGAGAGGGTCGGCGCGTTCGACGCGGCGATGATTCCTCCGGAGCCTGAGGAACCTCGCGTCCGGGGACTGCGGACCTCTCGAGGCGCTGACGTGGCGTTTCGGTCGGCGCCCCGGAACGGAGTACGGCATCTGGCGTGTCTCGGGAGAGGGCCGCGCGGCCGGCTACGTCGTGACGCGGGTGCTGACGATCAAGGGCTATCGCGTGCTCGCCGTCTGCGACATCGGGCTCGATCGATTCGACGCGCCCGCGATTCGCGCCGCGATCGGCGGCATCTGCAGGCAGACCGCCAGCGATCGGGCGGACCTGGTGATGCTGCAGGGCGGCCCTCCGGATCGGGCGGGCCGGCGCGCGCTCTGGCGTGCGGGGTTCGTCCACGTCCCGGACTTCTTCCTGCCTCAGCCCGTCACCGTGTTCGGCGGCGACCCTCGACAGCCGGGGTCCACCGGCGGATTGCCGCTGCTCGACGGCTGGCAGCTCACGCCGGGAGACTGGGATGTCTTCTGAGGCTCCCTCCGGCCCCGGCTCGCGGCTCGTCACCGGCCGCCACGTCGCCGTGCGATCGTGCCGCCTCGAGCGCCCCACGGCGCTCCTGTCGATCGACGTCGAAACCGACTATGGAACAGGCCGCCTGGACGCGTTGTCGCAACTCGCCCGGTTCCTCGACGTCGTGACCGGGCTCCGCCTTCCGCTGACGGCCTTCGTCGAAGGGCGGCTGTTCGAACGCCAGCCGGCGCTGTGCCGGCTGCTCGTCGAACGCGGCGTCGACGTCCAGCTCCACGTCTACGATCACGCTTCGACGGGCGACAGCCCCGAATCGCTCCGCCGCGGGGCCGACGCGTTCGCCTCGTTCATGGGCGCGCGGCCCGAAGGGTATCGCGCCCAGATGTACCGCCTGACGCCGGCCCTCTTCGACGCCCTGGTCTCGCTCGGTTTCACGTGGGACTCGTCGGTGATGCGCTCCTGGGGATTCGGTCGCAACCCCGACCGCGCATTCGGCGAAGGCGACTACTTCGTGATGGGCGATCGCCTTGTCGAATTCCCCGTGGGGTCGTGGCGCGTCGTGCCGCTGCCGCTCAACCACCCGTACACGCTGCTGGCGGGACGTGCGGGCGGCGCCATCCTGCGGACGGTGTGCGGGCCGTCCGGCAATCTCGTGGCGTACAACGTCCATATGACGGACCTGCTGCGGTCGCCGGCGCTGCCGCTGGCCGCGTATGGCCGCCTGTTCGATTGCCTCCAGCGCTGGATGTGGCTGGGCCACGGCGGCGACACGTTCGGACCGTTCCGCGCGATGTGCCGCTATCTCGGCGAGCGCGGCTTCACGTTCATGACGACGGCGGGGCTGTGCCGGCAGGTCACCGGCGCGGGGGCGAACCAGCCCCCGGCGTGATCACCCTGCGCCCGGGCCCTCGCGGTACGGCCGGCCGCTCTGGTACACGCGCCGGCGCGCCTCGATGTCTCGGGCGAGGTCGTGCATGCCGGCACCACGGGCCGCCGAAGCGGCGCGCGCGGCCGTGTCGGCGGCCTCGCGGTACCGGCCGGTTTCGGCCAGCGCCGCCGCCAGGTTGTCGAGCGCGTTCGCGTCGCGACCGCCCGTCAACCCGACTGCACGCTGCGCATAGTCCAGGGCGGCTGCGCCGTCCCTCACCCCGTCGTCTCCCGCCGTGGCCAGAATCCACGCCGCGGTCGCCAGCGTGCGCGGGTTGCCCGGCTCCAGTTCGATCGCGCGACGGAACGCGGCCGCCGCCTCCTTGAGCCGCCCCTTGGTGGCCAGCGCCTCGGCGTAGTTGGCCCAGGCATCGGCATAGCGCGGCTCGAGTGCCACCGCCCGCGCGAACAGCGGCAACGCATCGTCTACCCGTCCGCCGCCCGCCAGAACCGCCCCGAGCGCCGATTGCGCCTCCGGGTAGTCCGGGCGAATGGCCAGCGCGCGACGCAGGAGGGGCTCCGCTTCGGCTGGCCGACCCAGCCCGACGAGGGCGACGCCCAGGTTCGAAAGCGCACGGGCGTTGTTGGGCCGCTTCGCCACGGTGTCAGCCCAGATGCGCTCCTCGCTGTGGTAGTCGAGGTTGCGGGTTCGTGTCAGCAACGCGCACCCCGCGATCGCGCCCGCGGCGACCATCAGCCCGACGGCGGCCGGCAGGCCGATCCCGGCGCGGCGGGGAGCGAGCCACCGACGTCCGGCAACCCAGGCGCCGACCACGATCGCGACGATGACGGCGATCGACGGCAGGTACATCCGGTGCTCGGCGGCAATCTCCGTCACGATCGGCAGAACGCTCGACGAGGGGCCGAGGATCAGGAAGAACCAGGCGCCCAGAAATCCGGCCGGCCTCCGGCGGAGCAGGCCCCACACCGTCAGGCCGAAGAGCGTGGCGAGCGCCAGGGCCTGCGGCAGGACCTCCACCAACGACCGCGCGGCCGGCCAGTCGTAGTCGAGCACGAGCGGCCACGGGACAACGACGAGGCGAACGTAGTGGACGATGACGCCGGCCTGGGTCTGCAGGTAGGTCAGCGGCGACCACCCCTGCAGGTACAGCCCCACCGATGCCGAGCGCGTGGCAGAGGCGACGAGGATCGCGAGCAGGACCCAGCTGGCGGCGAGACCCGCGTACAACGGCCACCGGCGGCGCCAGAGTGGCCGGACGCCCCCGTCACCGTGGCTGAAAAAGACCAGGTCGTACAGGACCACCACGAACGGCGCGCTGAAGGTGACCTCCTTCGTGCCCGCGCCGAGGGCGCAGGCCGCCACTGCGGCGACGGACCACCACAGACCGACCCGGCTGGGGCCGGTCTCGGGTGCGCGGCCCGGACCGGGTTCGCCTGCCCTGATGGCGCAGTACAGCGTCACGAGGAAGAAGAGGCCCATCAGCGATTCGACGCGCTGGGCCACATAGGTCACCGACGCCGTGTTCAGCGGGTGCGCGACCCAGATCAGCGACACGATGAGGGCCAGCGGCGCGGCCGCCGACCCTGTCGTCGGCCGCAGCCGGTCTCCGCCCAGCGTCCGCCGGACGATCCCGAAGAGCGTGAGCGCGGCCAGCACGTGAATCGCCAGGTTGGCGGCATGGTAGCCCCAGAGGTTCCGGTACAGGAGATCCCACGCCTCCCTCGGATAGCCCACCGGGGGAGGCGTGAACGCGTCGCGTGCCTCGGCCGGCGCCAGAGCGTAATTGAGCGCGAACGAGAGGCTCACGACCGGACGGCCCGCGAAGCCGACATTGGGAGGTGCCGAAAACGCCGTCGCGAGGGAGCGGATGTTCGGGTTATCGACGATGGCGGTCTGTTCGTCGAGGACGAAGAGCCCGCGGAAGCTGCCGGCGTAGGCGAAGAGGCCGACGGCGACGATGAGCGCCACCGAAGCCAGGCCGGCGGCCCTCGGCCGTCGAGCGGCTGCATCGGGCGGGCGCTTGACGCGCGGCCGGCGGCGTGGCATCTGCCGGAGCATAGCACAGGGCTGCGGGGCGCGGCCGTTCGGGCGCCGGCTTGGCGGGGCGCAATAAAAAGGGCCCCGCGGGCACGATGCCCGCGGGGCCCCACGAGAACTCAGACTCTGCTGTCCAGCCCGAGGTCCGAAGCGCTCGGCCTCGGACCTGGGCGTTTCGCTAGAAGGTGAACTTCACCTGGAACCGGATCGCGCGCCGGCCCTGGAAGCTATCCAGCTGGTTGTAGAAGTCGGAATCGAGAATCGTCTGGCCCCTGGCTCGCTCTGCCGCGACCAGACCCGCCGCTGTCCACGGAGCGCCGTAGAACGTCGCATCCGCGTTCACCGGCGTGATGCCTTGGCGGTACGGGGAGGTCGTGTAGACCCCCGTGTAGTTCTTGGTATCGAACAAGTTCGTGATGTTGGCCGACACAATCAGCCGCATGTTCTTGCCGAGGTTGAACGGGTGCTGCACGTTGAGGTCGACCTGTTCGTAGAACGGCGTGCGGCCCATGTCGTTGCGCCCGGCGAAGTAGATCGGGTAGCCGGCGTAGGTCAGCGTCGAACTCTGGGGCAGACCCGACTGGAAGATGGCGAAGGCGCCGAGAGAGGTGCCAAACTTGAAGTCGTAGGTGGCCTGCACCTTGAACACGTGCGGCCGGTCCGTCGGCAGCACGCCGAAGACCGCCTTGTTGTTCTGGTCGTAGCTCATGTACAGGTTGTCGAAGTACCTGTTGACGTTCGGGCTGGTGCGTCCGTTCTCGTCGGAGCTCGCCAGACCGCCGTAGTTGCCCGTCAGCCGGCTGTACGTATAGGTGACCTCGCTCGACCACCGGTTCGCGAACCGCTTCGACAGGCGGAACTCGACGCCGTCGTAGTCGCGCGTCGCCGGCGGCGTCGGGAAGTTCGGGTAGGAGGGGTTCATGATCTCGGTGTACCCAAACCCCGGGTTGCCGATGATATAGATCTCGCCAATACCCGGCAGCAGCAGGCCGACGTCTTCGATCGTCCGCGTGAGCCACTTGTGCACGTAGCGGACGCCCACCGACATCGTCCGCGTCAGCTCGTGATCGAGGCCGAACGTGTACTCACCGGTCCGCACCGGCTTCATGTCCGGGTCGATACCCGTCATCCCCGGGTTGTTGAAGTAGGCCTCGAGATCCGGGTCGACCTGGTTGGAGCTGCGGCGCGCGTCCCACGCCTCGATGAACGTGCCCGGGCAGCCCGTGCTGCCCTCGTCGCAGCTGATGCTCGCCCAGTCGTAGGTATCGAGCGTCCAGTAGTAGTTGATCCAGTGGTCGCCGCCGAACGAACCGCGCGGCAGTTCCAGCTTGGTGATGTCGTAGAACAGGCCGTAGCTGCCGTAGGCCTTCCACTTGCCGTCGCCCTTGATGTCCCAGGCGAAGCCGAGGCGCGGGGCGATCTTGTCCTGGAAATCGAACTTGATGTCGATCGCGTCCGCCGCCGTCTTGTAGGACGGCACCAGCTCGTTCTCGAGCCGCACGCCGGCGTTGATCGTCAGGTTGGGGGTCGGCGACCAGCTGTCCTGCAGCCAGAACGAGTAGTTGTTCGAGTTGACGTCGCCGACCGTGCCCGTCTTGTTGAGCATGTAGTAGCCGTACTTGCCCTGGACGACCCGGCCGTCGGTCGCGTTGTAGGTGCGGCCCCAGTTGAAGGAGATCTCCGGCTGGGTCCGCGCGTTGTAGATGTCGTTGGAGAACCGCTCGTACCGCATCCCGCCTTTGATGACGTGCTGGCCGCCCGCCGAGGCGAACCAGGTCCCGTTGGCGTTGAGGTAGATGCGCTGCATGATGTCTCTCACGAGCAGGCGGCTCGACAGGTTCTGCGCGGCGTCGCCGGAGGAACTCTGATACGGCGAAGGCACCAGCGGCCACGGCTGGCCGTTGAGCTGCGGGTACTGCGGATTGAGCATCGTGCTGTCGAAGTTGTTCGTGGCGAAAGATCGCCGGATCGCGCTGCCGACCCAGTCCGGGTTGCCCCACCCGTTGGTCCTGTACATGCCCGCCGTCACGTTGACGAAGAACTTCGGCGTGACGACCCAGTCGACGTTGCCGGAGAGGACGTCGCTGCGCGTGTCGCTCCCGACCTTCACGAAGGTGTTGTCGTACGTGGTTTGGTTGACCGTGCAGTCGGAGTTCAGCCAGGCGGGGGCATTGGTGCCCGTCGATCCCGCCAGCGACCGTCCGACCATGTCCTGCAGGGCAATCCTGGTGCAGCCCGACGCGGAATTCGGGTTCCCGTCGTAGATGCGGTTGTCGTAGTTGAAGCCCGGGCCTGTCTTGCGGCTCTGGTTGCGCTGGTTCGACCCTGATATGCGCAGCCGGATGTCCCTCGTGATCGCGGCCGTAAAGTTGTAGTTCGGATAGTACGCCCAGCTGCCCCACTCGAAGCTGCGGTTCGGGTGGCCAGGCTCGCCGACGTACCAGGTGTCGATGTTGTAGTTGTTCTCCGTGTACGCGATCCCGCCGTAGAACCACATCTTGTCCTTCATGATGGGACCGCCGATGTCGCCGACAACGCTGTAGTACTGCCACGGCGTGGCGCGGCTGATCAGGCCCGTCTGCGGCTCCGACTTCCCCGTCGTCGCGTTGGTCCACGGCGAGTAACTGCGGGACGGGCGGTCCTCGAGCGAACCGGCCAGCCAGTTGTTCTGCTCGTAGAGGCTGGCGCCGCCGCGGAAGGAGTTGCTGCCCGACTTCGTGATGGCGCTGATGACGCCGCCGGTCGCGCCGCCGAACTCGGCGTTGTAGCCCGACGACTTGACCTGCACCTCCTGGATGAAGTCAATCAGCATCGTCTTGCCGGAAACGCCCGTCCGCATTTCGGTCGTGTCCATGCCGTCGATGACGAACCGGTTCTCGGACCCGGACGCGCCGTCGATCTGGATGCCGCCCGCCTTCGACTCGGAGTTGGCGCCCGGCGCCGTCTGGATGACGTCGGTGAAATCGCGCCCCTTGGGAATGCGATCGATCGTCTCCTTCGACACCGTCGAGAACGACGCGTTCTGCTTGACGTCGATGAGAGGCGATTCGCCGGTGACGATCACGCTCTCGGTCAACTTGCCGATGGCGAGGGTCAGGTCGATCGTCAGCACCCTGCCAAGGGCCACGACCGCGTTGCCGATCTTGGCGGGGTTGAAGCCCTCCAGCGTCGCAGTCACTTCATACGTTCCCGGCGGGAGCGCGGGGAAACGGTAGACACCCCTGCCGTCGGTGACGACGGTCTGAGTGACAGATGAGGTCGTGCTCTTGACTTCAACCGTCGCGCCCGGCAGCACGGCCCCAGAAGAGTCCTTCACGACTCCCTGGATGCCCCCGGACTGTTCCTGGGCCGACGCCCCGCCGGCCAGGCCGGCGACGAGCGAGAGGGCGAGCAGGCAAATGAGCCCCTTCAATCGCATACCTTGTCCTCCTCCCAATTATGTTTGCACGCCGATGAGCCTTGATGTGGAGCGTGCCGTCGATGAGCCGAGGAATTGTACAGCAAATCCGGCGCCAGGCAACGGTTTCTTGCACAGGAGGATCTTGGCCGAAAACAGAATGGCGACAGCTCAGGTCCGATATCGTGATCCAAACATTCGGATTTTTTGTGCGGGTTACTGGATCCTTCGGGACGCCAGGAACACCATCGGGCAGGTCCCCAACTCAGGTGTCCGCCCGGGGAACGGGTCTCCACCGGCCGAGTCGATAGCCGATCAGGACTCTAATGGCGCGGACACCATCGCGCCAGCCGATCCGCTTGCCGTCGGCACGCTGCCGCGGTGTGAAAACGACGGGCTGCTCGACGATCGTGTGGCCGGACAGCAGGAGCTTGGCGGTGATCTCCGGCTCGATGTCGAACCGGTTCGACTCGAGCGCCAGCGAGCGCGCCACGTCGGTCCGCATGATCTTGTAGCACGTCTCCATGTCGGTGATGCGCGACCCGAAGAGCAGGTTCGTCAGCGCGGTGAGCACCCGGTTTGCCGCGATGGTGCGCAGCGGCGCGTCGGGACGCCCGCCGAGGAACCGTGAGCCGTAGACGACGCGCGCGCGCCCGTCGACGATGGGCGCCGTGAGGGCGGTCAGCTGCGCCGGGTCGAGTTCGAGGTCCGCGTCCTGGATCGCGATGATGGTGCCGCGCGCATGGAAAAGCCCGAGCCGGATGGCCGCGCCCTTGCCCGCGTTCACCGGCGCGTGAAGGATGCGCAGCAACTCGCCGCGGCCTTCGAGTCGATCGAGCACCTCCGCCGTCCCGTCGTCCGATCCGTCGTCCACGACAACGATTTCCCGCGGGACCGGCAGGTCGATGGTCAGCAGCCGATCGATGACGGAGGCCACCGAGCGGGCCTCGTTGTAGACGGGAACGAGGATCGAGAGAAGCTCCGGGAGCGACATGCTTCCCGAATGATACACTCCTACTTCACCCTGAACTGAACCTCGCGCGACACGACCGCGTCCGGATCGAGCGTCGAGCGCCCCTCCACCCGCAGCACGTAGAGCCCCGGGGCGAGGCCGCCGAGCGGAACCCTCTGCATGAAGCCGAAGGCGCCCCGCGCGGTCCTGGCCAGGTCGCTCGTCGACCGCGCGTCGCTTTGCGTGGCCAGCACCCGGCCGTCGTCTGCCGTCACCGTCGTGATCAGGCGCACGGTATGGAGCTGGTCGGCCTTGTTGTCGTAGACCTCCGCGAGCACCGTCAGCTCGTCGCTCGCGGCGAACTCGCGGGTCGTGACAGGCGAGCCCGGCAGCAGCTTCTTCAGCACCTCGTCGGGCCTCGGGTTCGGGATCTGACCGGCCTGCTCGGCGGTCAGCACGAGCCCGCTCATCGCCAGCGGCCCGGCCGAGAAGTTGGGAACCTCCAGGTCGAAGTGCACCGACCCGACCCGTTCGCTGCCGGCGTCGCGGCCCGCGACGCGCAACTGGTACTGCCCGGGCGGCAGGTCCATGCGCATCTGGAAGACCAGGCCCGCCTGCGCCACCAACGACTGCGTCTGCTGCGAGAGCGGCATCTCGATCGTCGTGCGCTCGCCGCCGCGGGTCTTGCCGGTCTTGTCGATGGCCACCACCGACAGTTCCACGGTGTCCTCGAATCGATCGCCGTTCTGGATGAACGTGAGATCCTTGCCGCTGACCTGTACGATGATCGCGACCGACGCGTTGGCGCTCGGTCCCCTGAACGGGACCGCCGACGTGCTCAGCGTGAACCCGCTCACCGGCAGCGCGCTCGAGAGCGCCTCGTAGACCGCCGGCGACGTTCCGGCCTGCGCGTCCACCGCGACGGGCGGCGGCGCATTGCCCTTCGGCGCGGCATACCCCTTTCGCGCGATGACCCTGAGACCGGGCCGCTTGACGCGCACCTCGATCCTCCGGAACTTGCCGTCGCGCGCCTCGTTCGCCGGGTAGTAGCCGATCATGTAGTAGTTGCTGGTCTCGGTGCGGACCCGGCCGAAGCCGGCCTCCAGCTGCTGGCGCGACCCGGTGACGGCGAAGCCGCCAGTCTCGGTCGACATCGTCCTCAGGTTGTCCTGCGAGGCCCTCAGGTCGTTCTGCTGCTTGAAGGTCTTGACCTTGTCCATTTCGTGGCCGGAATCGATTTTCTCAGGGGGGCCAGAGGCGATGTCCACGAAATCGTCTCCGCCCTGCGTGAAGACCCGCGGATCGAAGGCATACAGCGTGACGTTGCCGCGGTTCGCCATGTTGACGAAGTCAATCATCCGGTTGCGCACATCGAGCGACGCGCCATCGGTGACGAAGCCCCCCGACGAGGTGACCGCCCCCTCGCTGCTCGTCTGCGTGACATTGCTCGCCTGCGACACCTCGCCGAACCCGTAGTCGATCCCCTCGCTGACATAGACGATCGCCTTGCGGCGGTCGCGGATGCGTGCCGCAGTGCTCGTGACAGCGGTCAGTGTCTGCAGCATCGCCTGCGCGTTGTAAACCCGTTGCGGCGCCGCTGGATCCTGGCCCCCACCCGTAAACCCTGATTCCGGCGACAGGTCGTTGTTGACCGCCGCGGCGCCCGGCGGGAGGACTTTCCGCCCGACGAACTGGTCGACAGCCTGCAGCAGCAGGCGCCTGTCGCTGGTGAATTCCTGCGCCGCGTTGCGGTTGCCCGACGTCGGGACGACCGCCGAGATGTCGTTGGGCGCGACGTTCTTCTCGATGAACTCTCGAGCGATGCGCCGGGCGATGTGCGAGCGGTTCGGCGCGGTGTGCAGGTCGTCGAGGACGATGATGAACACCCGCCCCTCGAACCGGCGGGCATTGCTCTGGACATCCGGCTTGATCGCGCGAGATCCGACCGCAAACAGCGGGGCGTCGACGCGCTCGACCGGGACGTTCACCGTCAACGTGGACGCAAGACGCTGGGGCTTGCCATCCTCCAGGACTTCGAAGTCCTCCTGCCGGAGGTCAGGGACGAAGTTGCCCTGCTTGTCGAGGACGACCGCGTCCACCTGGACGACGTTGACCTGGGCCCGAAACGTCGGGGGTTGCGCCTGCGGGCGACCGCCGGCGGCCTGGGCCGAGAGATGCACGACCGTGACGGCGGACACCACCAGCAGGGCCGCCGTGACTGCGAACCACGGGCGGACGACGAGTCGGTCGGAGGCCATGGGTAAACCCTCCAAGATCAGAACTGCTTCCGATGGGCGGACCGGGCAGGCTGGCTGGTACCAGAAGAGCCAGTTATGAGCATTATACCTGCCGGGCGTTGCCCTGACCCGCCATGCCGGCAATAATGACCCCGAGGCTAGCGAGGCGGGCCTCGGACCGCCAAGCATGCCCGGCGACAACGCCCGCCTCGCTAGACCAGAAACGCTGTTGGCTGGCCCCGCGCGAGCGCGGGGCTCTAGACGTCTTGAACGGGTAGAGAGACGTCGACAGAACTTGGCTCATTCGTAACGACTTCGGCCGTTCAAGACGTCTAGGACCGGCCCCGGGCGGACCAGGTGACGATAGTGGCTAGACGGCGACGTTCGCCCCAAACACGCGCGAGACCGGACCGCGAGCGGCGCACCTCCAGAGCCTTGCCGGTGTGGCTGCTGGCGACCATGATTGTCGCCGCGGGAGCAGGGGCGTACTCCTCCAGTTTCTCCGGCGTCTTCGTGCTCGATGATGTGCGGGCCATCGTCCTGAACCCGACGATCCGAACCCTCTGGCCGCTCTCCACGCCGCTGTCGCCTCCTTCGGCCTCCACCGTCGCCGGCCGGCCCGTCGCCAATCTCTCGTTTGCCATCTCTTATGCGCTGGCGTCAGGCGCGCCGTCCAGCGCGACGGCGCCGCCCGATTCGCCGGCGGCCCTCGACCCCACCGCGTTTCATCTGGTGAATCTCCTCATCCATCTGGCCGCCGCCCTGGCGCTCTTCGGCGTCGTCCGGCGGACGCTGTTGACCGATCCGCTCCGGCCGCGTTTCGAGGCGGCCGCGCCGTGGCTCGCGCTGGCGATCGCACTGATGTGGGTTGTCCATCCGCTCCAGATCTCGGCGGTGACCTACGTCGTGCAGCGCGTCGAGTCGCTGATGGGGCTCTTCTACCTGCTGACGCTGTATTGCGCCATCCGGGCAACTGGCGACACACGCCCCCGCCTCTGGACAGTCGCCGCCATCGCCAGTTGCGCGTGCGGCATGGCGACGAAGGAAGTGATGGTGACGGCGCCCCTGGTGGTCGCGCTGTGGGACCACGTCTTCGGGCGACCCCGATCGGACGGCGGCGGCCGGGTGCGGTGGGCCCTGGCTGGCGGACTGGCGGCGACGTGGGTGATCCTCGGCGCGCTGGTCGCCTCCGAGCATCGCGCCCCCTCGATCAACCTGACGCTCGCCGCTGCGTGGTCCTATCTGCTGACGCAGGCAGAGGTGGTGGTGCACTATCTGCGCCTGGCGTTCCTGCCCTCGCCTCTCGTGTTCATGTACGACTGGCTGCTCGTCTCGTCTTTCGGCGCCGTGGCGTGGCAGGCCGCGCTGCTCACGGCCCTCGTGATCCTGACCGTCGTGGGGATTGTGCGGCGCCATCCGCTGGGATTTGCGGGCGCCTGGTTCTTCCTGATCCTCGCGCCTTCGTCGAGCGTGCTGCCGATTGTGACCGAGGTGGCGGCCGAACACCGGATGTACCTTCCACTGGCTGCCGTCATCGCGGTGGTGGCCGCGGGCCTGTATGTGGCGGGCACGACGATCGTGAAGGACAGGCGGACATCGACCGTGGTGTGCGCGCTGGCGGCCGTCCTCGTCGTGGTGGCGCTCGGCGCCGAGACCCACGCGAGGAACCGCGTGTACTGGAGCGCCGAGAGCCTCTGGCAGGACACCGTGACCAAGCGTCCCTCGGATCCCCGTCCGAAGGTCGCCTATGCCGAGGCGCTGGCCGGCACAGGCCGCCTGGCCGAGGCCGAGACGCAGCTGCAGGCGGCGGTTGCCCTCGCGCCAGGTGACCCGGTGGCGCGTGTGCGGCTGGGGACGCTGCTCGCGAGGCAGCAGCGGTTTGACGCCGCTGTTCCGCATCTCGAGCAGGCTCTGAACCTCCGGCCAGGCGATGTGGATGCGCACCGTTTCCTCGCCGAGATCTACGCGGTCCAGCGGCGGGACCGGCTGGCCGTGCAGCACTACGAGCGGGCGCTGGCGGTCCTTCCGAACGATGCGCAGACGATGGCCCGGCTCGCGGCCGTGCTCGCGGATTCGCGCGAGGCGTCCGTTCGTGACGCCGCGCGCGCTCTCGGGCTGGCGGAGCGCGCGGTGGGCCTGACGTCCCGGCGCGAGCCGCGGATGCTCGAGATCCTGTCGGTGGCGCAGGCGGCGTCCGGCCGCTTTGCCGACGCCGCCTCAACCGCGCGGGCCGCTCTCGCGATCGCCCGCGCGCGTGGCGATCGCGCGCTGGTCTCCTCGCTCGAGTACCGCGCGTCGGCCTACGACGCCGCCGCGCGCCAGCCCTTCGGCCCGTGGCGATAGTGGCCTGTCCTCGCCATCTGTAAAGCGCCTTCCGGGCGGGGCGGCCCGCCTGGCGGCGTTGCTCCTCCCTCGAATATTCCCGATATTCTCGGTCGTCGCGCCTTGCCAGCCGGGCGCCGCGCTCCGGACTATGTGTCACCGAACCTCTGACTCGGGACACCAGGTTGCCAGGGCCGCGCGCACTCTGTCTGTGTTCCTGAAACGCGGGATTCCCAGGGGGGTGGCGGCTTTGGTGTCCCTCCATCCAGGTCGCCGGCGGACACGCGTTGCAAGGTGGCATTTGCGCTTGCAGCCGGCTGGCGATCGGGGCAAGATGGCCCGAGGCGGAAGCGCGGACGTCAGGTGCCAACGCGGGCAGCTGCGATCTGCTGCACCGCGCCGGCGCGGCCGCCGAGTGGACTCCATGGGGACGTCCTGGAGGTGTCGAGCTGGAGCCGGATCGCCTTGACGGTGTGGAGCGTGTTGAGCCGAGTTCCTCCCCGTCGTGATGCCTTCTGACTGGGAAACGTGATGAACAAGGTCGTAGTACGGTACGCCGACGGTCGCATCTTCAAGGGATCGACATCCGACTTCATTCCAGCCAAGGATCGCTTCCACGTAACGGTCGTCACCGATCCGCCGGGAACGAAGCCCGTCGAAGTCGAGACGAAGCACTTGAAGGCACTCTTCTTCGTAAAGGATCTCGTCGGCAATCCGCAGCACGCGGAGAAGAACGACTTCGACCCCGCACATCCCCCGGTCGGGCGCCGAATCAGGGTCGTGTTCAAGGACGGCGAGATCCTGGTGGGAACCACACAAGGCTACCAACCTGGACGCCCGGGGTTCTTCCTCGTACCGGCGGATCCCAGTTCGAACATCGAGCGTTGCTACGTCGTCTCGGCGTCAACCAGGGAGATCGCGTTCCTCTGACCCGGCTACCGGCAGGTGGAGCGCGGATGCCGCCGCGAAAGCCGCCTCTGTCATGAGACCGCCGACCCGCCGGCACACGCAACCCGGATCGCGCAGTGCGTCGTGGTGCCGATGATTGGGAGCATCAGAGCGGTGTCCGCTCGTCTGCCGCTCGCGAGTTCACGTAACCCCCTCTCAGACGCCGCCGCGCGTCGTGCCGAGGCCGCGCCCCGCTCAGACACAGGGCAGTGGGCCAGATGCCCGGTCATCATGTCGTAACCCCCTCGAAGCCGGACCAGAGGAAACATCAGCGGGGTCTGTCGAGCCGGTCGACGTCCCACCGGTTGGAACGCACCCGCCGCGGGCAGGATTGGCAGAATCCGAAGGACAACCGGAGGGTTTCTGGAAGGACTTCTGGGTCTCGGACTGGCATCCTGATTCCGGGAACCCCACAGGACTGATTGGGTCTCGTAGGGCGCCCGGTCAATGCCGACGTGAAGGGAGGCTGCCGTGACTGCGTGTCGTCGCTCGCTTCTCCCGCGCACCTCGTGGTTCGTCGTCCTCGCGGCCTGCGTTCTGATTGCAGGTGCATGTGGCGGTTCCGGGAATCCGCCAACTTCGCCCTCGCCACCGGCCACGCTCCAGTACGTTGCGGTGACGGGTAATTTCCTGGTTGGCGCGGTGGGCGGCAGCACACAGCTGCGAGCGATGGCCTACACGACGGCGGGACTGGAGGATGTCACCAGCCAGGCGACCTGGGGTTCCTCGAACGGCGCAGTCGCCATCGTCTCCTCCGGCGGGCTGGTGTCGGCCAAGGGGGCGGGCCTGGCCCTCATCACGGCGAGCTTCCGGGGCGCCAGTGGATATGGCGGGATCAGCGTCGCCACGAAAGTGGATGTGAACGGCACCTGGAATGGCACGTCGGTCAACCCCACCTCGAGCATCTTGCTCCAGCTGTCGCACGTTGGTGATTCGCTGTCGGGAACCAGCACCACGATAGGGGGCGGGGTGACGTACAGCGGCGCGTTGAGCGGGACGGTGAACGGCGGCACTGCGATTCTGGCCGGGAGTGTCATCGGCCCCGCCGGCACGTTCTCGACGTGGAACGACGAACGGTGCGCGCTGGAGAGCGTGAACAGCATGCGGTGCGTGAACCCGATGACCCTCGCCGGCGGCGGTTTCTCGCTGATGGAGGTGACGCTGGTCCGGTAACGTCTTGACCGGCGGTTCACGGCCAGGCGCACACGCCAGGCGCGCCCATCGACGCCGCGAGCGTGCGCTTGTCGTGGGGCGCGGGCTTGGCTTCACGGCTGGGGATATACTCTCCGGCTGTGAATCCCGCGACGGACCGTGGGGCGTTCCACGTTGGCGACTGGCTCGTCGAGCCGAACCTCGACCGGCTCACTCGGGCAAACCAGGTGCAGCACCTGCGGCCGCGGCTGATGGACCTCCTGGTCTACCTGGCGCAGCACCCCGGCCGCGTTGTCACCAAGGATCAGATTCTCGAGGACGTCTGGCACCAGCGCTTCGTCGCCGAGTCGGTGTTGAGCCGCTCGGTGGCGGAACTCCGGCAACTGCTCGGCGATGACGCCCGGCATCCGCGAGTCATAGAGACCATCCCCAAGCGGGGATACCGCCTGGTGGCCGCAGTGGCGGAGGGAGGCGACGGCTCGAACGCCGGCCGCGCGGACGGGGATGCGCGACCGTCGATCGTCGTGCTGCCGTTCCTCGACCTCGCGCCGAACCGCGACCACGAGTACCTCTGCGACGGCCTGGCAGAGGAGCTGACGAATCGGCTGGCGCAGACGCCTGGCCTGCGCGTCGTCGCCCGCACCTCCGCCTTTGCGTTCAAGGGAAAGGCCACCGACGTCCGCGAGATCGGGCGCCTGCTGACCGTGCGAGCGGTCCTCGAAGGGTCGGTTCAGCGCTCGGCCGACCGCGTGCGCGTGACGGCACAACTGGTCGGTGCCGCAGACGGGTGTCACGTCTGGTCGGGCCGATTCGACCGGCCGCTCGGCGACATCTTCGCGATCGAGGACGAGATCGCGCAGGCCGTCGTGTCGGAACTACGCGTAACGCTGCTAGGTGGCTCGGAGGCGCGCGTGGTGCACCGGCACACCACCAATCCCGCGGCCCACGACGTCTACCTCAGGGGGAGGTACCGCTCGAGCCGCCGCACCGCGGACGGACTCGAGCAGGCCGTTCGCCACTACGAGCAGGCGCTCGCCCTCGACCCGGAATACGCGACGGCCCACGCAGGCATCGCGGAGTGCTGCTGCATGCTGGGCTTCGTGGGCCACCGGCGCCCGACGGAGGTGTTCCCTCGCGGACGACGGGAGGCCGAGCGTGCGCTGGCGATCGATCCCGACCTCGCCGAAGCGCATGCCGTCCTCGCCCACGAACTGGGGATGTTCGAGTGGCGCTGGGAAGAGGCCGAACGGCACTTCCTCCGGGCGCTGGACCTCAATCCCGGCTACGCCCTTGCGCGCACGTGGTATTCGCATCTGCTGACCGCGTCTGGTCGCTTCGACGAGGCCGTGGCTCACGTCGAGCGCGCCTGCGAGTGCGACCCCCTGGCCCCGATGGTCCAGGCCACTCTGGGTCTGACGTTGTACTACGCGCGGCAGTACGACCGGGCGGCGGACTGCTGCCGCAGGGTGGTGGCGATGGACCCCTCGTTCGGTCTTGCCCGGTTCTTCCTCGGACGGGTCTGCTGGATCCAGGGGGACCTCGAGGCGGCGGCCGAGCAGTTTCGAGTGCTGAGCAACTTCTTTCCCGCCGCTCCCGGGTACCTCGCAGGCGTGCTGCGGGCGCTCGGGCGAGACCGCGAGGCTGACGATGCGCGCGAGCAACTCGGGCGCCTGGCGGGGAGCCAGTACGTCAGCCCGCTCGCCTTCGCGGCGAGCACGGCCCTCTCGGACCACGCGATGCGGCTGCGCTGGATCACGTTGGCCCTCGAGGAACGCGAGGGCGGCGTCGCGCTGTTGAACGTCGATCCCGTGGTCGACGACCTTTGCTCCGATCCAGGCTTCCAGGCGCTGCTCGATCGCCTCGGCCTGCCGTGGAACCAGATCGCCGGCGCGTGACGACCATCCGAGGGACTCATCGTCCCACTCGAAGAGGCTCTTCCTCCCCTCCTGAGCAGCCGTGGTCAGGCCCGTTCACGTCCCGCCGCGGTTCTCGTGCCACTGCGGACGATAGCATTAGCGGGGTTTCCGCTCGTCTGCCGCTCGTGAGTTAACGTAACCCCCACGATCAGAAGCCGCCGCCGAGCGCGAGGCCCGCGCCGCCAGACGCGGCCTGTGGCAGGACGCTGCACCCGTGCCCCCGCGGGAGTTCCGGCAGCAATAACGGTGGCGCTAGAGGTCTTGAGTGAATCGGATCTGAGTTTTGGTTGTCGGGACGGCCGTCTTCCGTGCGGGTGCCATGGTCGAACTCCGCGGGCCTGGTGGGTGGGGCCGCCCCCGTCGTGTCAGAGCGCGCGTGCGGCCTCAACCATCTGCCCGATGATGCGCTCGAGCCGCGGGAACAGCGCTTGCGGGGCCGGCTGCCCGGTGACGAAGATCATCCCGCCGGTGCGCGGCGCAGGCACGAAGAATACGTAGGTGCCGAAGCCGCTGCCGGACCCGTTGTGCATGTGGATGATCTCGCCGCCCAGCCGGTGAACCGGCCACCCCAGCGCGTAGTCCTCCCTCACGATCGTGCCGCGCGACGGCGGCATGTTCGCGATCTTCTGCGGACGCCGCGTTTCTCGATGGTGTAGGCGTTGACGCGCGGGTTCGCGAGCAGGTCGGCCACCAGCGAGCGCGACGGCTCGGGGTGGCAGCCGAGCAGGTTCGAGCCGACGAGCGCGCGGCCGACGACGGGGCATGGCCGTTGAGGATAGCGCAGCGCCCGCGCGCGAGGCGGCGCGCCGCGCGCCCGGCCCACCATGGGCCCGAGGCTGTCGCCGCGTGCATCCGCAGCCCACCGCGACCCAGCCTTACGTCTCCGGGCGCCGGTGGTAGAATGCCCGCGATGGACTCGGCCGCGACATCGCAGGAACACTCGGCGTGGATTGAGGAATTCGAGGCGGCCGCGAAGCGCCCGCTTCCGCTGCGCGTGCGCTACGCGTTCATCAAGACGTACCGGCCGGTGATGGATGACGAGTCCTTCCGGGCGTTCGACCGGATGGCTGACTACCGGGCGTGGTGCGAAACGGCGCTTCCGAGTTGGCTGGGCTATGGCCGCGTTTGTGTACCGGCAGGCCGAGGAGATTCGTGACGCCTTTGCGCGCCACGGCGTCCGGTATCTGTTCATCGGCAAGTCGGGAGCCATCCTCCTGGGATTCCCCGACACGACCCAGGACGCGGTTCTCTTCGTCGAGCGCAGCCCGGACAACGGTGCGGCGCAGGTCGGCGCGATGGAGTCCCTCCCGCGCCTGCGGGCGTTCCGCGACTATTGGATTAGCCGCCGGCGCGGGCGAGGCGCCGGGCAACCATCGCCGCGTTCTGCCCGCGCCATCGTGAACATCAAGGGAGTCTGCGCTGAGCATCACCTGCAGCTGCTCCTGCAGCAACCCGCCATTCCGCCCTTGACATGAAGGTCGTCGGTTAGTACTAATTCGTTAGTACTGGCCATGTTCGCCGACCTCCGCCTCGCGCTCCGATCCCTCGCCTCACAGCCGGCGCTGACAGCCGCGGTCGTCCTGCCGGTCGGCCTGGCCATTGCCGCCAACACGGCCCTCTTCTCTGTGATGGACGGCGTGCTCTTCCGGCCGTTGCCATACCGGGATGCCGGACATCTGGTCCACGTGGGCCTTGCCCCGTACACGGAACTGGACGGCGAGGCCCGCACACAGGTGATCGAGGCGCTCGGGCAGACGCCGCTGTTCTCCGAGCGCGCACGCGCCTTCCGGGCGCTGCTCTTCGAGGAGGGCGCAGAGATCGTCGTGGACTGGCAGCTTGTGACCACAGAGGTCTCCCCGAGCCTGTTCGCGATGCTCGGCGCCTCACCAGCCCGCGGCCGGAGCCTGCGCGACGAAGACGAGGGGCACTTCAACCCGCGACCGGCGGTGCTGGGATACGAATTGTGGCAGTCCCGCTTTGGCGGCGACCCGAAGATTGTCGGCCGGACGGTGGGCATTCCCGGCGCGATCATGGACCGGCGCTTCCTGGTGGTCGGCGTCATGCCGCCCGGCTTCGATTTCCCCCGAGGCACGAACGTGTGGGTCGCGCGTGCCGGGCCGCCGAGGAACGTCGAGCCGACCTACGCGAGACTGGCGCCGGGTGTCACGGTGCAGCAGGCCGCCGCACGGTTCCGGAAGGCCCGCTTCACGCCGCTGCGCGAATTCGTCCGCCCCAAGGGCGGATTCGCGGTCGCGTTTCTGCTTGCCGCCACCGGCCTGCTGATGCTCGTTGCCTGGGCCCAGGTGGCCGCGCTGCTCTTTGCGCGCGCCGCCGGACGTGCCTCGGAGATCGCCGTGCGCCTGGCGCTCGGCGCGAGCCGATGGCGACTGGTCCGACAGTTCGCCTCCGAGGGTGGCACCGTCGCGGTCATGGCGCTCGCGCTGGCGTGGGCCGCCGTCCCCTCGCTGACGGCGTTCATCGTCCGGCTGCTGCCAGCCGAGATCACTGTGGGGCAGGCGATTCATCCAGACCAGCGCACGTTCCTCTTCGCATGCCTGCTCTCAGCGGCCGGCGTGCTCGTGCTGGCGCTGGCGCCGTTCGAGATTGTCCGCAGGAGTGCCCCGCTCGCGCTCCTGCGCGGAGACATCTTCGGTGGCGTGAGGATGCGGGCGGCGCGCATCCGCACGGTGCTCCTCGTCGCGCAGCTCGCCGTGACGGCGATGTTGCTCTACTTGGGCGGACTGGCGTTTCACAGTTTCGTGCGCGTGACGTCGGTGGATCTGGGGTTCACACCCGACAAGGTCCTGGCATTCCGCCTGCCGGCTCTCGTCGTGCCCACCCGTTCTCGCGAGGGAATCCGGGCTGCGATAGACCTCTACGTCCAGCGAGCGGCCGAGACGATGGAGGCGGTGCGGGCGCTTCCCGATGTGAAGGTCGTCGGGGCCGGAGATCGGCCGTTCATGTCGAGCCATGTTCCCGTCGCCACGGTCACGTCATCGGCCGACCCGGCGGCGACACCCCTTCGCGCGCGCCACAATCCTGTCCTGCCCGGGTATTTCGAGACGCTCGGCGTGCGGGTTCTCGAGGGCCGGGGTATCAGCGAGCGCGACCTCGAGGGCGAGCGAGTGGCGCTCGTCAACGACACGCTCGCGCGCGACCTCCGGCGGTTCGGCCCCGTCGTCGGCCAGCAACTGAGGTCCAGCTTCGAAGGCCCACAGGCTCAGCCGTACCGCGTGGTCGGCGTCGTGAACGACTTCGTCAACGAGCGCCCGGACCTGCCCGCCGACCCGCAGGCTTTCCTGTGTCGCAAGAGTCCGATTCCGTTCCTGCTCGCGCGGGTGGAGGGAGATGTCGACCAGGCGGCTGCGGCCATCCGGACGGTGATGGGGCGCATCTGGACCGATCGGTCGGGCGGGCACAACGTCGTCTGGCTCGCCGACGAAGCGCGGCGCGCGACGGCCGAGTATCGCGCCCGCACGATTCTGCTTGCCGTGCTCGGTCTCCTGTGCCTGCCGCTCGCGCTCGCCGGCGTGGGCGGAGCGCTGAGTTACGCTCTGCGGCAGCAGACGCGCGAGATTGCCATCCGGCTGGCGCTGGGCGCCGAACCAGGTTCGATCAAACGGCGCGTCGTCGGCCGTGCGCTGCTGTGGGCGGTGGCCGGAGTGTTGCTCGGCCTGGCGGGCGGTCTCGGCGCCGGCCGGTGGATGTCGAGCTATCTCTTCGGCGTTCCGAGCGCCGATCCGCTGACCGCCCTTGGCGTCGCAAGCGTCGTGGCGATCGCCGCCTGGGTGGCGGCGCTCTGGCCCGCCAGCCGGGCTGCGCGGGTTGATCCGGCGGTCGCGCTCCGCGCCATGTGACCAGGTGGCCCTTTCTGATCCCTCGCCTCGTCCTCCCTCGGCAGCAGGAATCAGTGGGAATTCCTGTGATGCGTCTCGCCCTCGGAGCGGACCACGCCGGATGCCCGCTGAGGGAAGCTCTGAATCCCGTGCTGGACGAGATGCGCGTGCCGTACGACGACGTCGGCACGACCTCGACGGCGGCCGTGGACTATCCGGACATTGCCGAGGTGGTCGCGCGCGCCGTGGCGGACGGCCGGTTCGGGTACGGGGTGCTCGTGTGCGGCACGGGCACCGGGATGGCGATGGCCGCCAACGATGATAGGGAGCATCACAGCGGTGCCCGCTCGTCTGCAGGTCGCGAGTTGACGTAACCCCTGCTATCAGACGCCGCCGCGCGTCGTGCCGAGATCGCGCCCCGCTCAGGCACAGCCTGAATCGGGTGCCACGATCACAGAAGCCGAAGAGGAGTAGTATCAGGTGATGTGTGTCGAGATCATGGTTACAGCGCCCCGGTCTTGTGCACGCCCGATGCGCTCATGGAGGGTACCGATGAATGATGCCCATAGGCAGGATCGGGCGTGGCAGGACCCCATTGTGGCCGAGGTGCGCGCCGTGCGCTCGGCGCTCTTCGCGGCGTCCGGAAACGACATCCGGGAGTTCTGTCGACGCCTCCGCGAGAAGCAGGCAGTCTCCGGACATGACATCCTGACGCGTGTCTCCCAATCCGGCCTGCAGTCCGCTACACCGCCGTCGACTTTCCCGCCTCCCCGACCAATCGGCTAGCAACGCGCTGCCGGCGACGGCCGCGAGACTGTACGGAGACAGGTGAGGTTCTCGGTCGGAGGGTGATGGTGACGATAGGAAGCACCAGAGCGGTTTCCGCTCGTCTGCCGCTGTCAACACCGCGCGCCTGGCGTCGCCGGACGACCGCAGGCGATCGAAAAGCGTCCCTGGCCGCGGCGTGCGAGTCTGCCGGGGCTATTGAGCCGCTGGTACTGCCGCCGATGCGCGGAGACAGTCGACGAATGAGCTCACGCTCCTTCCTTGTTGTCCTGCTCGTCTTACTGCCACCTATCGCTCACCCGGACCATCGCCTTTCGGCTCAACCGGCACCCCTGGACGTCTACCACGCAATCGTCGAGCAGTATCGACTTGGTCGTATCGAGGCCGCCGCCAAGCTGCTCCGCGAAGCCGGCAGCGACGCTATTGGTCAGGCGATTGCGGATCTCGCCGGGATCTGGAGCGCGGGAGGGAGTCCCCATGGCCGTCGATCGACATCCAGGGGGCCGTGATGTTTCACACAGAGGCGGTCCTGTCCGGAATGGCGGCGCTTCCGTCCGAGCAGGCTTGGCATCTCCAGGCGGCCAAACGGCTGGTGGAACTGCGGGCACCGGGAAGCCGGCGACCCCTGCCCGAGGTTTTCGTGCGTTCGTGGCTCCTTCTCATGGTGTGGCGGGCACAGGGGATGCTCGAACTCGATGAGGCAAGCGAGTGGCTCGGTCACGTGACGAGACGCTTCGCACCTGATGGTGAGACGCTCCTGACCGCTGGCTCGCTCGAGGAGACGCGTGCCTGGCCGAAGCTGGCAGCTTCTCTTCCGAGAGCGCCACTCCAAGCCACGCTCCCCGCGCCGGGTCGCGGCAGCCTGTTGAAGACCGCCGAGTCGTTCTACAGGCGGGCGCTCAGGCTCGACCCACGACTAGCGGAAGCACGCCTGCGACTCGGGCGGGTACTCCACCAGCGGGGTCACTACGCAGAGGCGCTCGAGGATCTCCGCCGGGTCATCGATGCCCCGGGCGATCAATGGGTCCCCTATCTGGCCCGGTTGTTCGCGGGTGCAAGCTGTGAGGGCATGCTCAAGGCCGATGAAGCCGCCGAGTACCTACCGCGCGGCGATCTCGATCCGGCCAGAGACACAGACACCACGTATTGCGCTTGCGTTTGCCGTGTGGAGTACCGCCAGCAACGCGAGCGGCTGGGAGTCGGCGCGGGCGCCTCTGCTGGCCCTCCGCGACTCAACTGGCGACGCCACCGATCCGTGGTGGCAGTACCAATTCGGCCAGTCGTGGCGCGTTCCAGCGGCCTTTCAGCAGATGCGCGGGGAGGTCGCCAGGTGAGAACATCAGGTTGGGCACTCCCGCTGCTCTACCTCGCCGCAGTGACTTTGCGTGCGGAACAGCTGCCGACATTCAAGGGCGGCGTCAACCTGGTCCGGGTGGACGTGCTGGTCACCGATGGCGGGGCACCAATCCGCGGTCTGACCGCAGCCGATTTCGAGGTTCGCGACAACGGAGTCGTGCAGCACGTGCAAGGAGTGCTCACGGAGGCCGAGGCGCTCGACGTTCTCTTCGTTTTCGACGTAAGCCAGAGCCTGGAGGGCACGGCGCTCGAACACCTGAAGGAAGCCGCGCTTGCGGTCCTGGACCGACTGCATGAAGGCGACCGTGCCGGACTGGTGACCTTCTCGCATCGAATCCAAACGCCGATCGCCCTGACACCGGACTTGACCCATGTCCGTCGTGGCGTTCGAGGCCTTGGCACGTCGGGAAGCACCTCGCTGCTGGACGCTTTGTTCGTCGCGTTCCTCGATCGGGAACGCTCCGTCCGCAGAACCATGATGCTTGTGTTCAGCGACGGGTTGGACAACCGGAGTTGGCTATCCGCCGACCAGGTCGGCCGCGTGGCCAAACAGGCGGATGTTGTGCTCTACGCCGTCGCATTCAAGGGGCCCGCACCGGCCACGTCAATGACGGTCGCTCCAGTCGCCTCCCACCCCGATGGGAAGCTCTTGGGAACGCTGGCCGCTGCGACGGGCGGACGGTTGCTCGTCCGCACGGAGAGCCGCGGTCTCCAAGGTGCGTTCGTGCAGCTCCTTGAGGAAATGCGGACTCGTTACCTCCTGACCTATTCACCAGACGTCGCGCCGAGACCCGGGTGGCATTCTGTGACAGTGCGGCTCAAGAACCGCCAGGGTCGAGTCACGGCCCGCCCGGGCTACATGGTCCGCTGAATCCAGGCGCACGCCGAGCTGCCACGAGGTGCCGCTGGCCAGGACGAACTCGGCGCCGGACAGCCGGGTGATGGGATTCGTCCCTGTCAGACGCCGCCGCGCGTCGTGCCGAGGCTGCCGAGGCCCTCAGACACAGCGACGATTGCGTGCACGGTGCAGGTCGGGACGTCCACCGTATACCGCACCAAGCGTCGGTTTGTGGAGGAAGGCCTCGCGGCGGCGCTCGCCGAGGATCCGCGCCCCGACGGCGCCCGGAAGTTGGCGGCGACGGAAGAGGCGTTATTGATTGCGACGGCCTGCTCAACGCCGCCCGCAGGCCGGTCGAGCTGGACGCTCGCGTTGCTCGCCGAGGCGATGGTGGCGCTGACCGCGCACACCCGCATCTCGCGGCAGACCATTGGCCGGCGCCTCCAGGAGAACGACCTGAAACCGTGGCAGCGCAAGATGTGGCGTGTCCCACGGGTGGATGCGCAGTTTGTGGCGGGGATGGAAGACGTGTTGGCGTTGTACACCACGGCGCCGGCGGCGGGCACCGCCGTCGTCTGCGTGGATGAAACACCGAGACAGCTGGTGGCGGAGGTCCGCGAGCCCTCGGCCCCGCGGCCCGGCCGGGCGGCTCGCCGGGACTACG